>NZ_SJSM01000001.1 GCF_004331685.1 Pedobacter hiemivivus
AAAGGCCATAGAGCAATAAGTAAAACATCTTTTTACCATGTAGAACTTTTGCATAGTGATCGATTTTGGTATTTACTGACAGATGTGCTATAAGCGCTTCCGGAATGAATCCTAACAGGTGGTTTATGTTTATTTTATGATCTTTAAATACAGCCATACCTCATTGATTATCAGCCATTAAGATAGTGATTTCTTGTGAGAAAAACAACATAATTAACTGATTATTAACGACTTACGCGCAAAAAAATAAAGGTAATAAAACAAAAAAAGTCGGAAGATAAATCTTCCGACCATGACTGCCAAATTGGGGCCTTTTTTTAGTTTATATAGCAGTTCAGATTTCTCTGTTCATATCCCAGTTCTCCAGGTAATCGGCCACACGACGTACAAACGATCCGCCAAGCGCACCATCTACTACCCTATGGTCGTACGATAAAGAAAGGAACATCATGTGTCTGATCGCGATCACATCACCAAATTCTGTTTCCAACACTGCAGGTTTCTTTTTAATTGCACCTACAGCAAGAATAGCCACTTGTGGCTGGTTAATGATTGGCGTCCCCATCACATTACCAAAAGAGCCTACATTGGTTAAAGTAAAAGTACCGTTTTGTGTTTCATCCGGTTTTAACTTAGAATTACGGGCACGATTGGCCAGGTCATTCACAGATTTGGTTAAACCTACCAGGTTCAGCTGATCTGCGTTTTTAATAACCGGTACAATCAGGTTTCCACTTGGTAAAGCAGCTGCCATACCAATATTGATATCTTTTTTCTTGATGATTTGAGTACCTTTTACCGACACATTGATCATTGGAAAATCTTTGATCGCCTTGCTCACAGCTTCTACGAAGATTGGTGTAAAAGTGATCTTCTCATTCTCCCTTTTTTCAAAGTTCTTTTTCACTTTCTCGCGCCACATCACCATATTGGTCACATCAGCTTCTACAAAAGAAGTTACGTGTGCTGAGGTTTGCTTACTCATGGTCATGTGATCGGCAATCAGCTTACGCATCCTGTCCATCTCAATAATCTCATCACCACCACTTACGCTTGTAGCCGCTTGTGGAGCTGGCGCTTTTACAGGTTGTGCAGCAGCAGATGCCTGCGCTACTGGTGCCGATGCTGGCACCGCAGGAGCGGTATTAGTTGCAACAGCAGGAGCTTTTCCACCCTGTTTATTTTGAATATAATTTAATAAATCATCTTTAGTTAAACGTCCATCAGATCCTGTTCCGGCAATACCATCCAGTTCAGCTAAATGAATTCCCTCCTGGGCTGCGATATTCTTCACTAAAGGAGAATAAAAGCGATCTGAGGCATTTTCAGCAGAAAGTTGCTCTAGTCCTGGTATACTCTCAATAACCGGCTCAGAAACCTCCTCTGGTGCTGCAACAGGCGCTGCAACGGCTTCAGTACTTACCGAGGCATCTATATCAGTTTCTATGATGGCAATTACCGCACCCACTTGTACAATATCGTCTTCTTTAAATAATTGCTTTACTAATCTACCTGCTACTGGCGACGGAACTTCAGAATCCACCTTATCGGTTGCAATCTCTAAAATGGTGTCATCCATTTCAATCTTATCGCCAGGCTGTTTAACCCACTTAATAATGGTTGCTTCTGCAACGCTCTCCCCCATTTTAGGTAACAATAATTCGTATTGAGCCATTTTTTATTTTATGATTTGTATCAGGTGCAAAAGTAAAGTATTTTGCAGACTTAACCCACATCTTGTTTAATCTCATTCAAAACCATAGACAATGCAGCTATGGCAGAACGCTCAATATTTTGTGCCCGGCGGTTACTAAAATTAAACTTCCTTGCAATTACATGGTGACTATTAGCTACCGCAACCCACACAGTACCAACTGGTTTATCTTCAGTTCCGCCATCTGGTCCGGCTACGCCACTCACAGCAACAGCATAATCAGTTTTAAAATTAATTCTTGCACCGTAGGCCATTTCTTTTACAGTTTCTTCACTTACGGCACCATAAGTACCCAATGTTTCGGCATGAACCCCTAAAACCGACGTTTTAAGTGCGTTAGAGTAGGTTACTGCCCCTCCTGCGTATACTGCCGAAGATCCTGGATGCTGAGTAATCAAATGCGCAATGTAACCACCTGTACAGCTTTCGGCAGTAGATAACGTGAGTTTATGCGCTTGCATTATATTCAATATCGCCTTCTCCAGTGCAATATCCTGATCAATGACTACATACTTTTTTACCTTATTGATGATTTGCTGTGCATAAGCTTCTACCTCTGCCTTAAGCAAATTTTCATCATCACCAGATCCGCTTAGTCTTAACCTGATTTGACCCAATTTTGGCAAATAGGCCAATTTAATATGTGCGGGTAAACTATCTTCTATCTCTTCCAGCTCTACCGCCAAAAAAGACTCTCCAATATTAGCTGTCAGTATCGTTTTATGAATGATCGCGGGCAGCTTAAATGCTTTCTTTAATCTCGGAAGAATCTCTTCCTCCATCAGGTACTTCATTTCAAAAGGAACACCCGGCATAGAAACAAATATTTTACCGCGTTCTTCAAACCACATACATGGCGCCGTACCGTTCTTGTTTTTAATCACCGTACAGCCATCGGGCACATCAGCCTGTTTGCGGTTAGATTCGATCATCGGCTTATTATAACGGACAAAAATATCGGTTACATGCCCCAATGTTTCCTGATCTCGCCTAAAGCCCATGTTAAAATACCTGGCCATAGTTATTTTAGTGATGTCATCCTTAGTAGGTCCTAAGCCTCCTGTGATCAGAATGATATCCGCTCTTTTTTCTGCAAGCTGCAAGGCTTCAATGATATGGTCTGCATCATCAGAAACGGAGCTAACCTGTTTAACTTTTATACCAATGAGATTTAATTGCTCAGCCATCCAGGCCGAATTCGTATCCACAATCTGACCAATCAGTATTTCATCACCAATGGTTATAATTTCTGCTAGCATAAAATATGTTTAGAATTTACTGTAGTATCCTTTCCTTTTGCTCAGTTTCAAATCCTGAAGAATTGAAGCCTTAACCTTAATATCAACAGAATAACTCTGGTAAAAACCAAAAGGTACCCAAGTAAAGGCCATATCCCAGCAATGTAGATCCCTATAAATAGCAAAGTTGGTTTGAGAAATCGTTTTACTCTTAAAATCCCAACCCGAGCTAAAAGTTACCTTCCATTTAGGTGTAAGATTCATGTCCCCGTTAAAGTTTAACGTGTTGGTTACTGTAGGCATTTGCCCAACATCAGTAGTACTATAATTAAAAGTATAAGAAAAGGCAAAGTTCCATGGAATATTAAAGTCAACAAAAGCATTTGGATCACGACTTACTTTAGCTAAAGCTTCAGCTTGCTCTGGTGATATCGCACCAGTATTCTTTTGTTCTTTTAGCTTATCATCAGTCTCATTTTTACGCTTAAGGGCTTCTGGATTTAGGCTGTAGCTAAAAGAGAAACCGAAATTGGTTAAACGAGGGAATTGACCTTTTGACCAGGTGTATTTACTTACAAGTTTTCTGTTGGTAAGGTTAGTCGCAGTATCCAACACGTCTTCATACAAATAAGGGTTCAATGTACCGTAATAGTTGATACCAAGCTTATCGGTAAATTGCGAACGACCACTGAAACTTAAAGTCGATAACTTAAACTCCTTTGCAAGCAGATTATAAGATCCGCTAATCCCTAAACCCTGAATGATTGGAATCTTCTTTTCTCCCGTTCCTGTCGTATCTTTTGGAGACAAGAATTTTGCCTCTACAGTATTATCGACAGAGAATGAAATAGAGGCACTTTTACCCTGTCCAGGACCTCCGTAATAAGAGCTTTCGTGAATTGAGTATTTTTCCTGTTCTACTACCCCATTTAAAATAGTATATTTTGGAGATCCGTCCTGATAATAGGCATACTTATAGTTTCCTTTGCTTGGATCAGAAAAATCCGGTGTATAGCCAAAACTAACACTTGGAGTCATCACATGACGTAATGCCTTAAAGTTACCCAAGTTTTTGAACTGAGCTGTTGAGTATATCTTGGTAGATAATCCACCATTAATTGAATATTGACCAGATCTGTTAAAACCAGGTACCGTATCAATAAAAACAGCGTCCTGTTGATTTGGTACTTTAGCGTAAGTCTTTCTAATTGACTGTAAATGCCATCTTTCCAGGTAATTCAACCCTGTATTAAAGTTAAAATACTTCAATACATTAAAAGACATGCTAATAGGGATATTATGTTGCATCCCATTTCTGAACTTATATAAGCTTTCCTTTTTAAACAACAAGGAATCTGCGGTATTAATCTGATTGGTAGCTTGCATGCTATATCCTACCGATATTTTTTGATACCACTTTTGCTCACCCACACGGTCTTTTGAGTCAAATGGATTAAATGTAGGTACAGACAAGGTAACATCAGGTAGTGTTAAACTTACGGTCTTAGCCTGCGTTTCCTGAGAGTGACGTAATGCACTCGTAAAATTTATTCCTTTTCCAAAAATCTTACTATAGGCAATACTTGAAGACAAAGTGTTGTTTGCAGTTTGATTAGGGTCATAAGTATTTCCCCCCGCTGTTAACCTATCGTAGCTTGATGTACCCGCATTTACACTTGCAGAAAAAGTAGTTCCTGGCTTTGCATTTGGATTTTGTGAATGGCTCCAGTTGATCCTAAAATCCTTACTAGAATTATAATCTGCAGTTTCTTTAGTCCCATACTGATTAAAAGCATAGTTCAAATCAATATTTCCATTAAACTTATATCTTTTGGTATAAGTTGAGGCTCCCCTTGCACTAAATGATCCATACGAATAAATCGTCCCCGTAAGCTTTGCATCCCAATAATCACTTAAACCAATATAGTATCCACCGTCCTGTAAGAAAAATCCTCTTGAGAAATCCTCACCTGGAGTTGGTAAAATAATCCCCGAACTCTTCTTATTTGGCTTGGGAAAAAAGGCAAAAGGCAAACCAAGCGGTAAAGGAATGTCTTCAATCTTTAAATAAAGTGGTCCGGCAATGATCTGATTCTCCGTCACGATAGCCTTTGTAAAGTGTATCCCAAAATGGGGATGCGGTAAGTTACAGGTACTAAAAGTCTGCCCCTTACTGTGTATTTCATCATCAGGCTGCTTCTTTGCCTTTCCACCTGTAAAAAAGCCGCCTTCCTGTTCGGTGTATACCCCAAATATATTACCGGCCTTGGTTGCAGTATTAAATCTTAACGAATCGGCCATAGAAGTCCCCTGTCCTTCCATTTTAAAAATTGGGCGCCCAATATATTTACCTTTATCATTTACAGTGCCTCGGGCGTAAATAATATTAGTCTTATTGTTAAAACTAATGTAATCCGCATCCAGCTCCAACCCCTGGTAAATCACCCTGGCTTTACCATATAAATAAACAATACTGCTGTCTTTGCTAAAAGAGACAGAATCTCTGGCCGCATATTGAATTTTTTCTGAAGCCGCAGTATCTTTTGGATTGCTCTGTACGCTCCCCTTTTTAAGAGAATCGTTCTTTGTTGTATCCTTCAGGTTGCGCTGCAGTTCGCCCTTATTCAGCGTATTCTTCTTTGTGGTATCCTTCTTAGTTGTATCCTGCTGCACGACCTGAAAGGTCGAAAAAGAAGTAAAAGCTAGCGCTTGATTATTAACAGATGTTAATAAAACAATCGTTTTTAAAAAAATGATGTAGCGTAAAAGTTTCAAATTCGTGTGTGAATGTTATTTTTGCATTAATGTTTAATCCAAAACGTTCAAAATTAATGAAAAATATACCATTGCTTAGACCAAATGTAATTTTGATTATATTTATTTCTATAATAATAAACATTACATCTGGTAACCAGGCATTTACACAAGAATATAAAATAAAAACCATCGTTATCGACGCCGGCCACGGCGGTCGTGATGGCTCGACACATGGTGCGTATTCAACAGAAAAAGATGTAGCCTTAAAAACCGCATTGAATCTTGGTGCTGCTATAGAGGCTAGTATGAAGGATGTAAAAGTAATTTATACCCGTACAACCGACGTATTTATCCCTCTTTACGAGCGAATTGCTATTGCCAATAATGCCAAAGCAGATCTTTTTATCTCCATCCATTGCAATGATATGCCCGTATATCGATCAACCATTGTTACCGGCTATAGAAAAGGTAAAAAAGGTAAAAGAATACCAATTACCGAAACTGTATCTCGTAAAAGCACTTCTACCAGAGGCGTAGAAACCTTTGTGTCTGGTATGGGAAGATTGAACGAGCAGGACGAAGTGATCAAAAGAGAGAATGCGGCCATCTTCTTAGAGGACAATTACAAGGAAAACTACGAAGGCTTTGATCCAAACAACCCCGAAAACTATATTATTCTATCTTTGATGAAGAATACCTTCAGAACGCAAAGCCTGAAGCTAGCAAAATTGGTTCAAGATCAATATATTCGTGTGGGTCGTGTAGATCGTGGTGTTCAGGAGAAAAGTCTCGCTGTACTAGCCAGAGCTGGAATGCCAGCTATATTGACAGAAATTGGATTTATCAGTAATCCTACCGAAGAGAACTATATGAACTCTGAAGCTGGACAAAAAGAAATTACAGAATGCTTACTAAAAGCTATTGAGAATTATAAAAAAGGTATCGAAGGGTAATTATCGATACCCAGCAATTAAAACAAAGATTAAAGAGAGATGAGATTAAAAAAAATTGTATTCCTATTAGCCATTCCATTATTTATAAGTACACACGCTGCTTTTTCTCAAGGATATAAGGTTAAAACAATTGTCATTGATGCAGGGCATGGCGGCCCTAAATCCGGTGCAGCCGGAAGCTATTCACTAGAAAAGAATGTCGCTTTAAAAGTAGCCTTAAAATTAGGCAAGAAGTTTGAAGAAGAAATGCCGGATGTAAAAATCCTTTACACCAGAAAAACAGATATCGATGTGGAGTTTCATAAAAGAGCAGCATTGGCCAACGACAATAAAGCAGATATCTTTATCTCTATACACTGTAACTCTATGCCAGATAGAAGAGTGTTAACCGGCTATTCCACTAAAAGAGGAAAAAAGGTAGCTCAATATGCTTCTGTAAAAAACACTTCCACTAGTGGAACCGAAACATTTGTTGCCGGATCACATCGCTTAAATGAACAGGATGCTGCAATCAGAGAGAATGCCGATATCAAGCTGGAGAAAAATTATAAGGAAAATTATGATGGTTACGACCCTAATGATCCTGAGACATTTATTATACTATCTTTGTTCAAAAATACCTTTAGAGATAAAAGCCTGAAGCTAGCCCGGTTAATTCAAGATGCTTATACAAATGATAGCAAAAGAGTAAACAGAGGCGTAAAAGAACAAGGTTTGCTAATTTTACAAAGATGTGGAATGCCTGCAGTTTTAACAGAAATTGGATTTATCTCTAACCCCAATGAAGAGGATTACATGAATTCTGCTGATGGGCAGGACGAGATTGTAAATTCCATTTATAAAGCTGTCAAAACATATAAAAAAGAAACTGAGATAAATTAAATTAATACTCATACTGAATGAAGATCGCAAACGAAACCAAAGTAGGCATATTGGCAGCCTTTTCTATCACACTGTTAATTGTAGGTTATAATTTCTTAAAAGGTAATGCCATTTTTTCCGATGAGACCGTCCTGTATGCTAAGTACCCGAGGGTTGATGGATTAGGTGTATCAAAACCGGTTTTAATCAACGGTTATCAGATCGGTCGTGTAGACCAATTACAACTACAATCAGATGGATCTATTTTGGCTACATTAAAAATCAAAGGCCAGTATGACATCCCAAAAAACAGTATTGCAAGATTGGAAGGAACTGATCTTTTAGGTAGTAAAGCTATTGTGTTGACTTTAGGCACAGGTACTGATTATGCTCAGGATGGCGACTTCCTGAATGCCAATGTTGCAAAAGGACTGCTTGAAACTGTTCAGCCAGTTCAGAGAAAAGCGGAATTGATCATTGGAAAAATGGACTCTATACTAACCAGTGTAAACTCTATTTTAAATCCTAACTTCCAGAAAAATGTAGATAAAAGCTTTAACAGCATTGCTTCTACCCTGTCGTCTTTAGAAGGTACTTCTAAAAAAGTAGATAACCTGGTAGGTTCTGAAAGTTCAAAAATTTCTGCAATTTTAGCCAATGCCGAATCAATCTCCAGCAACTTAAAGCAGAACAACGAAAAGATCAATGCCATTTTAAATAACATCCATACCATCACCGATCAGGTAGCTGCTGCCAACTTTAAGCAAACTATTGAGAATGCAAACAAAGCCGTTGCTGACTTGCAAGGGATAGTAGGTAAAATTAATAACGGACAGGGCACTTTAGGACTGCTGGTTAATGATACAAAGATGTATGAAAACTTAACCAATGCATCTAAAAATCTAGATAGTCTGATGATTGACTTAAAGCAACATCCTAAACGTTACGTTCACTTCTCTATATTTGGTAAAAAGGATAAGTAACCATAAGTTATCGATAAAACAAAAAGAGCTTCAGCAAATGCTGAAGCTCTTTTTGTTTTATATAGAATATCCTCTTTTAAATAGAATAAGTATTTCCTTCTATTGCGAGCTCTGTATTTTCAAACACCGACCTGGCTTCTTCCAACAAGGGCTGTAATGTCTTGTATCGAGACGAAAAGTGTCCGATAAGCAATTTAGCAGCTCCGGTATCTTTAGCAATCTGGGCAGCCTGTAATGCAGTGGTATGATGGGTTTGATTGGCCCTATCTAACATCTCGTGCAAGAAGGTGGCTTCATGATACAAGGTATCGCAACCTTTTATAGTTTCAAAATAACCTTCATCAAACAAAGTGTCCGAGCAGTAACAATACTTTTTCGGGCGTTCTGAATCGGTTGTATAGTCTATGTTTAGCAATACCTTGCCGTCTGGTAAATCCAAGTCTACCCCTCTTTTTAGCAAAGGGTAATATTCCAGTGGAACCTGTTCGGCTTCCAGTTTTTCAACCATCAACTTGCGTAATCTTTTCTTTTGTACAAAAGCAAAGCCCGTACATGGAATCCTATGATTTAAAATAATAGTTTCAACGGTCAAGTCTGCATTCTCAAAAATCTGAACAGACTTATCTGCTTCTATGACGACAAACTCAATAGGATACCTAATTACGGTTTCCGAATGCTTAAACTGCAAAGTCAGGATCTCGGCTAGCGCAGCAGGAGCAAATATCATCATAGGCTTCACACGACCGTTTAAATGCAGACTAGAAAGCAGTCCGATCAATCCGAAGTAGTGATCACCATGCAAATGGCTGATAAAAATAAAATCTATTTTATTTGCTTTAAACCCGAATCTGATGAGTTGTTGTTGAGTACCTTCGCCGCAATCGATCAAATAGAACTTTTCGTTGCAGTTTAAAAGCTGTGCCGTAGGATTCCTATTGTATACAGGGGTAGCAGAACTACTGCCTAAAATAGTAACCTCAAACTTCATTAACCTTTATCTACGCTCCCTAAAAGTTCTTTTTCGATTTCTTCCATAAAGATTAAATCGGTAGCCTCGTCTACTTTGTTAACGATAGTTAAGGACTGATCAAGATTTGACATCTCTAAAATCTTTGCTACAACGCTGTTTATGCCCGTAACAATAAATAATCCGTTTGCTTTTTTACAAAGTCTGTCTCCAAAAAGTAAACTGCTCAAATCCTGTGAATCTTCACACTGCTTTACCGCTGATAGATCTAATACGATGTTACAGTACCCTTCTGTGTTCAATAAAATGAACTCAGATTTCAACTTCGGTGTATTGTCGTTTGTTAACTTCGATTCGTTGAGTTTTAAAACAACATACTTTTCATGCTTATCTACTGAAAATTTCATGATATTGATAATTTAGTCTAATACGAAAGTAATTAATTTTATCTGTATATAAATGCCCTGTTTAAAACTTATCCGTATTTAAACAGGCATTTACAACATTTTTGTACTATTGCAAACGCAATAATAGCAATTTAAAAGGCTAAAGGCTATTTAAAAACCCTACCACATTCTTTTCAATACGGGCTACTACATCCGACTGCTCATTTTTAATGAACTGATCACCGGTAATTTGCTCGTAAAGTTCAATGTAACGATCTGATATAGAATTTACGATCTCAGGCGTCATTACAGGCACTACCTGGCCATCCTTACCCTGAAAACCATTTTCGATCAACCACTTGCGCACAAACTCTTTAGACAGTTGTTTCTGAGGTTCTAGCTTATCTTGTCGCTCGGCATAACCTTCTGCGTAAAAATAACGTGAAGAATCAGGTGTATGGATTTCATCGATCAAAAAGATCTCTTCGCCAACTTTACCAAACTCATATTTAGTATCCACCAGGATCAATCCCCTATCAGCAGCCATTTGTGTACCACGCTCATACAAAGCGAAAGTATATTTTTCAAGCTGTACATAATCTGCTTCAGACACAATGCCTTTTGCTAAAATATCTTCCCTCGAGATGTCTTCATCATGGCCAACAGCCGCCTTGGTCGTTGGTGTAATGATCGGCTTAGGAAGCTTGTCATTCTCTTTCAATCCTTCAGGTAAAGCAACGCCACAAACGCTACGTCTGCCTGCACTGTATTCTCTCCAGGCGTGTCCTGCCAGATATCCCCGCACAACCATTTCAACTTTAAAAGGCTCGCAAATGCGACCTACAGTTACCATTTCATCAGGTACACTAATTACCCAGTTAGGTACAATATCCTTTGTGGCGTTTAAAAACTTAGCCGCAATCTGATTTAATACTTGTCCTTTAAAAGGTATTGCCTCAGGTAAAACCACATCAAACGCAGATATTCTATCTGTAACCACCATAGCCATAAACTGGTTATCAATGGTGTACACGTCGCGCACTTTTCCCTTGTAAAAATTGGTCTGCTTTGGAAAGCTAAAATTTGTTTCTTTAATTGCTGTCATTTTAATTCTTACTCTTTAATCCTTGCTCCTTAATCTTTGCTCTTTATTGTATATCGCCGTAAGCTTTTAATATTCTTTTCACCAGTTTATGCCTTACCACATCATCACCATTCAGGTAAATGATATCAATACCCGGTATATCGTCAAGTATGCGCAATGCATTGTGCAGCCCCGACATTGTTTTCTTCGGTAAATCTATTTGCGTGATATCCCCAGTTACAATCATCTTTGCAGATGGCCCCATACGTGTCAAAAACATTTTCAATTGCAAATCTGTTGAATTCTGTGCCTCATCTAAAATCACATAACAGTTATCCAATGTCCTTCCACGCATAAATGCCAGAGGAGCAATCTCAATTGTTCTGTTTTCTATATAAGTCTTTAATTTCTCAGCAGGGATCATATCGTCCAATGCATCATACAATGGGCGAAGATAAGGATCTACCTTTTCCTTTAAATCTCCTGGAAGGAAACCTAAGTTCTCCCCAGCCTCTACAGCCGGACGGGTTAATATGATCCTTTTAATCTCTTTATTTTTCAATGCTCTAACCGCTAAGGCTACGGCAGTATAGGTCTTTCCAGTTCCGGCAGGACCAATAGCAAAAAGTACATCATTATTAACGATGCTCTCCACCATCTTACGCTGATTGGCGGTTCTGGCCTTTACCAATAAACCATTCGTACCAAAAACGATCACTTCACCACCACCGCCAGTACTTCCAGGCTTTTCAGCACCTTGTTCAGCCGTGCTTGATGTTTTTTTCGATCCTAAAATTGACTCCACATCATTTGGGGTTAAAGCGCTGTATCTCTCCAAATGCTCAAGCAGTTGGTTATACTTATGTTCAAAACCCTTAAGTTCTTGATCATCACCCAGTACCTTTACTTCTGTGCCTCTTGCTACCAATTTTAATTTGGGAAAAGCATTTTTTATAAGCTCGTAATGCTCATTATTTGTGCCCCAAAACTGGGCCGGATCTACCGATTCTAATGTTAAGTTGAGTTCGTTCAAAATATTGTTTTTTAGATATGAGTGTATATTTTGATATAAAAATTGAATATTTGTACGCGATTTGCCGCTTACGCAAGATTAAGAATAAATATTCAATTTTTAATGGCCATTATTACTTTAACAACAGATTTAGGTTCAAAAGATTTCTATCAGGCTGCCCTTAAGGGAAGTATACTGAGTATCTTACCTACAGCTACAATTGTTGATGTAACACATGAAGTGCCATCCTTTAATATTTCGCATGCAGCTTTTGTTTTAAAGAACGTCTACCCCTACTTCCCAAAAGGGACTGTTCACCTGATTGGGATCGATTCTGTATTCAGTCAGCACACTAAATACATTGCTTTAAAATATAAAGATCATTTTTTTGTAGGTGCCGATAATGGTATTTTCTCTTTACTATTTGACGAAAAGCCCGAAGAAATTGTGGAACTAAACATTATGCAGGACCTAAAATACCTGCACTTCCCCCTTGTCGATATTTTTGTTAAGGCCGCAACTCAGCTGGCCAAAGGCGCCAAACTGCAAGATATTGGCGTTGCTACCGACAACATAGAAGAAAGAATGCTACTAAACCCTGTTATCGAACGCGATATCATTAGGGGAAGTGTAATTTACATCGATACTTTTAGCAATGTGATCACCAACATTACTAAAGAACTGTTTACCAAAATTCAACAGAATAGAGATTTCACGCTTTACTTCCGTAAAAATGAGACCATCAACCAGTTAAGCTGGCATTACAATGAAGTTCCGGAAGGAGAAAAGTTATGCTTATTTGGCATCAGTAACCACCTCGAAATTGCCATCAACAAAGGCAAGGCCAGCGGCTTACTAGGCCTACACCTTAATGATATCGTTAGGGTCGAATTCCACTCTTAAACAACCTTATGTTAGTTCGTGTAGTCAAAATGCATTTTTCTCTGGCTTTTATAGCCGAATTCAAAGTCCTGTTCCAATCTGTACAGCCAAAAATTGCAGCCTTTAACGGCTGCACAGGTGTAAAACTGTTGCAAGATCACAACAATCCCGAAATATGGTTTACCATCAGTCATTGGGTCGACGAGACGCACTTAAACGCCTACCGTGACTCAGAACTATTCAAAACTACCTGGGCGCTTGTAAAGCCTAATTTTCAGTCCAAAGCTGAGGCATGGAGTTTGCTAGATATTTAGCAATGAAAAAGCAATTCTTTAAAATATTGGTTAAGCTCAATAAGCTGGTATTGCCAAAACTGTACAAGGTCGATCCCATGAAATTAACCAACGTACAAAAAGCAATACTCGGCTACAAATACTGGACAGTTACAAACTCGCTTTAATTGAAATAGCTGGTGAGTAACCCTACCAGAAACTTAGGCTCAACCCATGTTGATTTAGGTGGCATTACCCCGCCCGCATCAGCTACAGCGATCACTTGTGCTACAGAAGTTGGGTACAACACAAAAGCCACCGCAAACAAGCTATTATCTACCTTAGTTTGCAAATAAGCTATAGGAGTCCGCCCACCTTCAAAAGTAATCCGGGCATCTGTTCTTGGATCATGAATCTTCAATATGGGCTCCAATATAAAGTTCTGTAAAATGCTCACGTCAAGCACTTCAACAGGATCATTTTCATTGTATATCTCAGGCTTCGGACTAAGCACATACCATTGATGATCAAAGTACATACCTATCTTATGTAAAGCCTTAGGTTTTACAGGTACAGCCGATTTCTCGACAAGGAACGAACTTTGCAGTGCAGCGATAAACTCAGCTCCAGTTAAAGTTCCAATATCCCGGATCAACCGATTAAACTCCAGCACCTTTACCTCATTGGTATTCATGTAAACCGTACTGAAATAGTTATAGGCTTCGGTGCCATTGTGTTTAGCACCATTGAGCTTTTTCTTTTGCAGTCCCATCTTTGCCATAGACGCTGCACGATGGTGTCCATCGGCAATATAAACAGCAGGCATCTGTGCAAATGCGGTTACAATGGCCGCAAGATCTGTTTCATCAGAGATGGCCCAGATTTTATGCTCCGTACCATCTGCAAACGTAAAATCAAGATTAGGCTCTAGCTGTAGGTATTGCTTTATTACGCGATCAACAACCGCATTGGGGTGATAAGTAACCAACACTGGATTGGCATCTAAACCTGTTTGTTGTAGATAATCGGCCAATAGCTTTTCCCTGCGTTCTACTGTAGATTCGTGTTTTTTTATCCTGCCTTCCAGGTAATCATCAATATGGGTAAGCGTCCAGATCCCTGTTTGAACCACATCGTCGTGTCTTACCTGGTACACATAAATGGAAGGAGCAGTTTGTTGCACCAAATATTTATGCTCGATAAAACCTTCTAAATTTTCACTAATCTTTTTAAAGATGAGTTCCTGTCTCGTGCCGCGCAGATATGGATTATCCAGCTCCGGGTCAATCAGATGAAGAAAGCTACAGTCATTTTCGGAAGCAATTAACCGTGCTTCACCCATACTGTAATTTTCAAGCGGACGCGTCACAACCAAGGATTGCAAAGACACTGCGGGCATAAATGCGCAGAAAGGTTTAATACAGGGCATATTTGGTTAAAATAAAAGAGGTTGTATAGTAATACAACCTCTTTTTTAAATGTTTACTTATTTATTAAAGTGCTCAATAATTAACGAAGCTAGTTCCGTACCAATACGTTCCTGAGCTTCATTGGTTGCAGCACCAATATGAGGCGTTAAAGATATTTTTGCATGTTGTAAAATTGCCGCATCTGGAGTCGGTTCGTTATCAAACACGTCTAAACCAGCAAAAGAAACTTTACCACTGTCTAAAGCCGCAATTAAAGCCGCCTCGTCAATCGTACCACCTCTAGAACAGTTCACCACACCAACACCCGCTTTCATCTTAGCAAACTCCTCAGCACCTAAAATAGGTTTATCTGCAAATGGAGTATGTAAGCTAATGAAATCACTATTTGCAATTACCTCATCCAAGGATACTGTTTTGAAAGGAATCTCCACAGAAACACCACCTTGGAAAGTCAAAGGTAAAGTACCTTCAGCAGGGTAAAGGTCATAGGCCAATACATTCATACCTAATCTAAGGGCAACTTTAGCAGTTTCACGACCAATACGACCGAAACCAATGATACCCATAGTTTTGCCTTGTAATTCAACACCACCAGCATAAGCTTTTTTCAAAGCATTAAACTTAGTAGCACCTTCAACAGGCATTTTTCTGTTAGAATCCTGTAAAAAACGAATACCAGTAAACAAGTGTGCAAAAACCAGTTCAGCAACAGATAATGAAGAAGCAGCAGGTGTATTTACCACAGCAATTCCTTTACTGCGGGCATATTCTACATCGATATTATCCATTCCAACACCACCTCTACCAATCAATTTTAGGTTAGGCACCTGGTCTATCAAATCCTGACGTAATTTGGTTGCACTTCTAACCGTAATACCGTCATAGTTTTTTAAAGCTTCAACCAATTGATCCTGAGGAACAGTCTCGGTATCCACCACAAAACCAGCTTCTTCTAATATTTTTTTACCGATAGGATCAATCCCATCGTTTGCAAGTATTTTAATCATTAATTTATTTTTATTTGTGGTTCTCTGCAAAAGTCTGCATTAATTCTATTAGGGCGTGAACGCTAGTAATTGGCAAAGCATTGTACATTGATGCTCTGAAACCGCCAACACTTCTGTGTCCTTTAATACCTTCAATACCATTCTCTTCAGCAAGTTTCAAGAAAGGTTTTTCCAGCTCTGGATTCTCCATTACGAAACATACGTTCATTCTTGAACGGTCTTCAATTGCGCAAGTTCCTTTAAACAAAGGATTTCTATCAATTTCAGTATATAAAGCATTCGCCTTTGCGATGTTTTCTTTTTCAATTTCAGCTACCCCACCTTTTGCTTTTAACCATCTTAGGTTTAGCATAGCTACGTAGATAGAAAATACTGGCGGAGTATTGTACATCGATCCACCGTCAATATGAACTTTATAGTCCAACATTGAAGGAATTCCTCTACCTGTTTTACCTAAAATCTCATCTTTAACAATCACAATCGTTAAACCAGCTGGGCCAATATTTTTTTGAGCACCTGCATAGATTAAGTCATATTTCGAAACATCAATTACGCGGCTCATGATGTCAGATGACATATCACAAACTACAGGAACTTTGGTTTCAGGCAAATTGAACATCTCTGTTCCGTAAATGGTATTGTTTGAAGTGCAATGAAAATAAGCACTATCCTCAGGGATGCTATAATCTTTAGGGATAAAGGTATAGTTTGAATCTTTTGAAGAAGCAACGATGTTCGCTTTTCCAAAGAATTTCACTTCTTTAATGGCTTTATTAGCCCAAACACCTGTCTCCAGATAACTTGCCGATTTACCTTCTGGTAATAGGTTCATTGGTACCATGGCAAATTGTAAGCTAGCGCCTCCTTGTAGAAATAAAACGGAATAGCCGGCTGGAACATTTAACAATTCTTTAACCAATTTTTCAGTCTCTTCAACAACGCCTTCAAATTCAGAAGTACGATGAGAAATCTCTAGGATAGACAGGCCGTCTTTGAAATCTAAAACAGCCCTTGATGCTTGCTTGAATACTTCCTGCGGTAAAATACAGGGTCCTGCGCCGAAATTGTGTCTCATTTTTTATAGTAGTTTTATTGCTGTAAATGTAACATTTTTATGCCGTTTATTATTTCGATTTTTTAAACTTAACCACCAATTTTAAGTTAAGTCTCCTGCTTGTTAAGTAGTTAGGAACAGCATATTGTACGTTATCCATATCTCTCAACCATAAATAAGAAACTGTATTATTGATATTCAACAAATTAAATACTTCAACATATGCGGTAAACGAACTAAAATATTTCTCCAAAAAGCTTGATTTTTTTACTGCAAAATCATCTAAAAAATCTTTAGAGAAACCAATATCTACCCGCTTATATGCCGGGATGTGAAAATCATCCGAATATCGTTGAATAAGTGGCGAGCCTATAGGCAGTTTAGATCCATAAAGTAAACTCAAATGCACCTTATAAGTTGGACTGTTTAATAAGCGATCCTGGAAGTATGCCGAGAAGTTTAACCGTTGGTCTGTAGGTCGTTTCATAGCGCCATAAGCATCGCCCTTAATGTCCTGACTAGCCTTCATCAGCGAAAGTCTGAAATAAGACAATAGATCTTTAACAAACTCCCCGCCTATACCAAAATCAGCACCATAGGTGTAACCCCTCGCCTCTTCAGTAGCAAGGTATTTTATCCGCACATTATCTATCATATAAGGAATCAATCGATCCAGGTACTTAAAGTAAAGCTCCGAACTAAACTTTAAGCGTGTACCCAATCCATCAAATGCATAATCCAGTCCGGCCGAAGTATTATAAGCGCGCTGTGCTTGTTGCTTTAAATTCAATATCCCATTAAAATCTCTTATACTCCTGTAATCCGGAGCTTGCTGATATACCCCTGCTGTAAAACGAAATATCTTGTTGTTACTTGCCGGTCGGTAAGCCAACAGCAATCTTGGGCTCAGTAACAGCTCAGTACTCAAATCGTTATAACTTCCTCTTATGCCCAATTGCAGGTCAGTCTTGGCTGATAAGCGGTAGCTATCCTGCGCATACGCAGTATAATACTTGATGGTTAGCTTATTTGCCGCATCGATGTTGTTATCCTGATAAAAATTCGGTGGCTGATTTAGGCTAGCAGAAGATTCAACCCAGCTATACTCCTTTAAATTATCATTGTAATCCTTTTGTTCCAACCTTATCCCCCAGGAAAATGTATGACTTTTAAAGGTCTGATCCGCCTTTAACTCCGAACTAAAATTCTGGGAAGTAAGCGCGTTCATCGCAAAATTGGCATAGCCACCAGTCCCCCAGTTTGCAGGTTGATTTCCGTCAAGCAAGCCGTTTCCACCCTTATAAAAATTATAAGTAGCTTCCAAGTCAATATGCTCCTTTTCGGCCGTCCTGAAATAGCTGTTTATCCATTTCATGACATAATTTGGCTTCGGAATAAACTTTAACGTCACAGCCCCACCTGCAGTCTGATAGCTATCCTTTTCTTCACCAGTATAATCCACGTCTAAACGCATCGTCGCATTTAAAGTACCAAACTCCGTCACACGACTTTCGGGGATCAGCCTAAAAGTTCCGCTGTTAAAATTACCCAATAAATTCAAGCTCATTTTCGCAGACAAATCATGGTTATAAACCACCTGTACATCCGTAAAATTAGGCGTATAAACACCCTTACTATCCTGCTTACTTAATATCCCGGTATTGTTCTTATATCTTATTCCTGCCAATAGGTAACTGTTTTTGCTGACAACTTTTGAGCTAAAGGATACACCAAGCAAACCAGCATTTAAAATGGCAGTACTGCTATCGGGCCTGTCGTATTTTACATCCAGTACAGACGAAAGTTTATCACCATACCGGGCTTCAAAACCACCGGCAGAGAACTTTGCCGAACTCAGCAAATCATTATTTATAAAACTTAATCCTTCCTGCTGCGCATTTCTAACCAGTACAGGTCTGTTGATCTCGATATCGTTTACATAGATCAGATTCTCATCAAAACTCCCCCCACGAACGCTATATTGAGCGCTCAGTTCATTATTAGGCGATACACCCGGTAAAGTTTTTAGAATGCTCTCAAAGTTTCCAGACACAGAAGGCAATGAGGTCACATCATTAATGTTTATCGTAATGCTATTACTCAGCTGGTTCTGTTTATTGGTAATCGTTACCTGCTCCAACTCATTCGGATTAATGCCTAAGGTAACATTTTGCATAATTCGGCCCGCCTTGTCTTGTCTAACATTAACCAAAACTGGATTATAACCTAAAAGTGAATACTTTAAGGTAAAAATTTTACTTCTCGAATAGATATGATAAATACCATGCGCATCGGTTACTGTACTCTGGCTTTGGCCCAATATGGTAATCGTTACCTGCTGTAAAGGACGATTAGCCTCATCGGCCACCAGACCTGATATTTTGATCAGTGGCTGTGCGCTTAGCTGCGTAACTCCTAGTAAAACAACAAATAGCAACAGACAGGTTCTGAGCATTAACTTTGTACTATTCCACCACTAACTTGTTTCAATTCGGCAATCATTTCTGTTGGCGAAGCCGCTCCAAATATCGCATTTCCTGCTACCAAAACATCAGCCCCAGCTTCTAGCAACTGACCTGCATTATGAATACCGATACCGCCATCTACTTCTATCTTTAAATCTGGATTTACATGAGTAGCCATTGATCTTAATAGGGAGATTTTGCGAAGAGAATTAGGGATAAATTGTTGTCCGCCAAAGCCAGGGTTTACCGACATGATCAGCACCATATCCAAATCAGTTAATATATCTTTAAGTAAAGCTACAGGGGTATGTGGATTTAATGCAACTCCGGCTTTACATCCTGCGGCATGAATGGCTTGAATTGTTCGGTGTAAATGTGTACAAGCTTCATAATGCACTGTAATTACATCGGCACCGGCAGCAGCAAAGCGTTCAATGTACTGATCAGGATTAACGATCATCAAGTGTACATCCAAAGGTTTCTTTGCATGTCTTTTTATGGCTTCCATTACTGGAAAGCCAAAAGAAATATTAGGAGCAAACACCCCATCCATTACATCCACATGAAACCAATCGGCCTCACTTGAATTGATCATTTCTATATCGCGCTGCAAGTTTGCAAAATCTGCTGAAAGTACGGAAGGGGCTATTAGATGTTTCATATTTCGCTAGGCGTTGTTTATGTTGTAAATATAAATAAATAACCCATGTAAATAAAAAACCCCGCAATTTGCGGGGTCTCTGTTTTTATGTTTTCCGTCATCCTGAATTTATTTCAGAACCTCGCACATGCTATATCTGTCTTTCTCTTTCGAGATCCTGAAATAAATTCAGGATGACGATCGTACTAGAACGACGATTGTACTAACATAACAATCGTACTAGCATGACGATGCTTAATTAAGCAGGATTTTCTGCTGGTGCAGCTTCTGGTCTTGGTGGACGAGGTAATAATGCTTTTCTAGAAAGCTTCATTTTTCCTTGTTTATCAACATCCAAAAGTTTAACCTGAATTTTATCACCTTCTTTAAGTACACCATCCATAGTTTCTAAACGCTCCCATGCAATCTCAGAGATGTGCAATAAACCGTCTTTACCTGGCATGATTTCAACAAAAGCACCGAAAGGCATGATTGATTTTACTTTACCATCATAAGTAGCACCTATTTCTGGTTTAGCAGCGATTGCATTGATACGCGCAACAGCAGCATCAATTGCAGCTTTATTATCAGCAAAGATCTCAACGATACCTTTGTTACCAACCTCTTCAATAGAGATCGAAGCGCCAGTTTCGCGTTGCATTTCCTGAATAATTTTACCGCCTGGACCAATTACAGCACCAATAAATTCTTTATCAATACTTAAAGAAACGATACGTGGAGCATGATCTTTGTAATCTTCACGAGGAGTAGCAATCGTTTTCTTCATCTCATTTAAGATGTGTAAACGAGCTTCTTTAGCTTGGTTTAAAGCGTTAGTTAACACTTCCCATTTCAAACCATTGATTTTTAAGTCCATCTGACAAGCTACAATACCTTTTTCAGTACCAGTAACTTTAAAGTCCATATCTCCTAAATGATCTTCATCACCTAAAATATCCGAAAGGATTGCATATTTACCAGTTTTCTCATCAGTAATTAAACCCATTGCGATACCCGATACCGGAGCTTTGATTTTAATACCTGCATCCATTAGCGCTAATGTACCAGCACAAACAGTTGCCATTGATGAAGAACCGTTAGATTCTAAAATATCAGAAACGATACGAATGGTATATGGATTTTCTTCCAATCCTGGCAATACTTTCTTCAATGAACGCATTGCTAAGTTACCATGACCAATTTCACGACGGCCAGCTCCTCTGTTCGGACGAACCTCGCCAGTAGAGAAACCAGGGAAATTATAGTGCAATAAGAATTTGTTGTATCCATTGATGAAAGCACCATCAATCATTTGCTCATCGTCTTTAGAACCTAAAGTAACGGTAGTTAATGCTTGAGTTTCACCACGTGTAAATACAGCAGATCCGTGAGCAGCAGGCAAATAACTTACCTCACTCCAGATAGGACGTACTGTACGTGCATCACGACCATCTAAACGAATTCCTTCGTCTAATACCAGGTTACGGATAGCATCATATTGTACATCATGGAAATATTTTTTAGCTAAGAAGCTAGTTACGTCATCAATTCCTTCGCCCAAAGTAACTACGAATTCTGCAAGGATGTTAGCAAATGCCTCAGTACGCTCACCTTTGCTCGTATTGCTTTTTGCAACAGCATATACTTTATCGTAAGTAGCAGCAAATACTTGCTCCCTTAATTCAGGGTTGCTGTTTTCATGAGAATAAGTACGTTTTACTGTTTTACCTACCAATTCAGCAAGTTCTTTTTGAGCTTGAACCTGAATAACGATAGCTTTGTGTGCAAATTCAATCGCTTCAACCATTTCAGCCTCAGAGATCTCATCACATTCACCTTCCACCATTACGATGTCTCTTTCAGTACCTGCAACAAGGAATTCCATTGTAGCACGCTCTAAATCGTTTACGTAAGGGTTGATTACTAATTTACCATCAATTTTAGCTACACGTACTTCAGAGATAGGTCCGTTAAAAGGAATATCTGAAACCGCGATAGCAGCAGAAGCCGCTAAACCAGCTAAACAATCAGGCATTATATTTTTGTCAGAAGAGATCAACGAGATCATTACTTGTGTATCTGAGTGATAATCCTCAGGGAACATCGGACGTAAAGCACGGTCAACCAAACGAGAAATTAGAACTTCATAGTCTGATAATCTAGCCTCACGACGTAAGAATCCACCTGGGATACGTCCAGCAGCAGCATATTTCTCTTGGTAATCTACCGATAAAGGTAAAAAATCAACACCTGCTTTTGCACCAACTGTAGATACTACAGTAGCCAATAACATGGTATCACCCATTCTAACAACTACAGAACCATCAGCTTGTTTAGCCAATTTACCTGTTTCGATTTCAATTGTTCTTCCATCGCCCAGATCGAACGATTTTTTTATTACATTCATTTAATAATAGTTATGGTGCATTTTCCTCTTTCGACGCACCTTGTTTATATATAGTTTTTTTACTTTTCAATTAAAAAGCCATCCCCTAAAGAATGGCTTTTCTTGATAAAAATACGATTATTTACCGTCTCTAACCCCTAAAGGTTTGATAATATCCCTTAGACCTAAAGCCTTAATGATAGCACGGTAACGATTAATATCTTTTTTAAATAGGTAAGCCAAGATACCGCGGCGTTTACCTACTAATTTCTGTAGTGATAACTGAGTAGAGAAATCTTTACGATTTTTCTTTAAATGCTCTGTTAAGTGCGCAATACGGTATGTAAATAACGCTACTTGACCTTCTGCAGAACCCGTGTTTGTTTCTACTTCGCCGTGTTTTTTGAAAATGTCGGCTTTTACTTCTTTACTTAAATACATTCTTGAATGATACTAAAGTTGTTTATAAATTAATTAATTGCTGCAAAGATACTGTATGTTTTAAAGATTACCAAGTATATATAATAACTGATCGAAATGTCATCTGGTTTTAATTATACCCAACACTATCAAACATAAGTAAATTCTAAATCATATTTTTGCGCCATCATAAAATTGTTCCATGGAAAAAAATCAATATAGCATATTCGAGAGTGAGTTAAAGGTGCGTCCGGATGATATAGACATGTTTAACCATGTGCACAACAGCAAATACTTTGACTATGTACTTGCCGCCCGCTACGACCAAATGGCCGAATTTTATAAAATGCCAATGGAATCCTTTCTAAAAAGCGGTTTCGGTTGGGTAGTTCGTACTGCGCTAGTTGATTTTAAACGTCCACTTGTCTTGGGAGATGTGATCTTGATCCGCACCGGAATCCTTACCATTAATGAAAAAGGCTGCCGTGTACAGTTTGAGATTGAAAACAAACGCACTGGCAAAGTGGCTTCTGATGGTTGGTTTGATTATGTAATGATTGATACCACGACTGGAAGAGGCTGCAAGGTGACTGAAGAAATGATCCAGGCCTACAGCATTTAGTAACTCCCGTTTTTATTTTAAAGATATAATTATATCTTTGCTCTATCACATAACCGCATTACGATGAAAGTAGTTGCAGTCCGTTTGAGGTTCTAACAACCAAGGACTCCACCCTTCCCGAAAACATCAAATAACGGCGCATCGCGCTGCGTTACGGTTTATCTCATATTTTTCCTTTTTTTATGTCACAACAAACAACAGCTTCAACGGGCAAGCTATCTCAAATTTTTACACTTTTAAAACAGGCACTTAAAGGCGAAGACCTCGATTTTACGCAAGGCAGTATGCGCAGGGCTGTACTCCTACTGGCCATTCCAATGATGTTGGAAATGGCAATGGAATCAGTTTTTGCACTAGTAGACCTTTATTTCGTAGGTCACTTACACAATAGCAGTCATGCCATACAAACCGTAGGTTTAACCGAATCAGTACTTACTATTATTTACTCACTAGCCATCGGTATGAGTATGGCCGCAACAGCTGTAGTCGCCCGTAGGGTTGGCGAAAAGAACCCTGAAGCTGCTGGCAAGGCAGGTATGCAAGCCATCTTTATCGCTGTAGTGTTCAACATCATCATCAGTGTAGTCGGACTAATTTTCGCTACAGACATCTTACTATTGATGGGCGCATCAGCAGAGACCGCCACTCAGGGCACGCCTTTCATGCGCATTATGATGGGTGGAAGCATCATCATTGTCTTGCTTTTCCTCATCAACGGGATATTTAGAGGTGCTGGAAATGCCGCTATAGCCATGAAAAGCTTATGGATAGCCAATATTGCCAATATCATCCTATGCCCTATCCTGATTAACGGATTTGGTCCGATACCTGCATTTGGCTTAACTGGGGCTGCAATAGCCACTACTATAGGTCGCGGCACTGGTGTATGTTATCAATTGTATCATTTATTTAATGGCAAAGGTGTTTTAAAGATCAAATTGGCATACTTAAAACCACATTGGGAACAAATTATAGCTTTACTAAAAATAGCAACCCCTGGTATTTTCCAATTTGTAATCGCTTCCTGCAGCTGGATATTTTTAGCACAACTGGTAGCCACCACTGGGGGCGATCATGGATCTGCAGGCTATCAAACTGCGCTAAGGTTAATGATGTTCTTTATGCTTCCAGCATGGGGCATGAGCAATGCTGCTGCTACCTTGGTCGGACAAAATCTAGGCGCCAAACAGATCGACAGAGCTGAGCAGTCAGTTATGAAAACAGCGAAATACATTGTTATTTATATGCTATCTGTGATGGTATTCACTTTTGCTGGTGGCCAATTTTTTATTGCATTCTTCACCAATGATGTATTGATTCAGGAGATGGCTATAAAAGCCTTGCAAATCATGAGCGTTGGCTACATCTGTTATGGCATAGGAATGGTATTGATGAGTACCTTTAATGGTGCCGGTGATACCTGGACACCCACCTGGATCAACCTATTTGGATTCTGGATGTTCCAGATTCCATTGGCTTATTTATTAGCTAAACATTTCGAATTAGGTCCAGTAGGCGTATTTATCGCCATCCCTGTAGCCGAAACAGCCATTGCTGTTGCGGCTTTCATTCTGTTTAAAAAAGGGAAATGGAAAACGGTTAAAGTTTAAGACTTTATCGCTTCAGGTTTGGGTTCGTAACCTAAACCTGGAGTTAACCAATGTAATAGGAAAACGCGTGAATATCTATAATTGAATGGCGCAAACAAAAGCACTCCTATCGCGATAATACCTGCATAAACCCATAGGTTTTCGTACACCAATGCAACACCTAATATATAAGTGGCTACACTTATGGTAATCATTTCAGCACAATTCATCGCATAGCTAATAAACATGGCTACATAAAAATATCCGGGTTCACGTTCAAAGCGTAGGTTGCAAACCGGACAATTCTCGTTTATACCTTGCCCTTTAAAAGAATACATCTTTCCAGGAAAAATAGCGCCTTCGCGACATCTTGGACATTTACATTCTACAACTGCCTGTAATTTTGAGATCGGTTTCATATCTATCATATTATGTTAGTACAAAGATAAGCAACCCTCTATTTTCAATTTATGATATAGATCATGTTTCCATTTTAATGATCTTCCCCCTCTGTAACTTCAGCACTTTCTCATCCGCCAGTTTCTTTACAATACGAATTACGGTCTCTACTCTTAAGCCACTCATATCGGCCAATTGTTGCCTTGTAATATCCAATGAAGCCCCTTTTTCCATATTCTTGAGCAAGTAAGCAACCAATGTTTTTACGCGATGTTCGGCCTGTTCGTTTGCCAATTCTTCTAGCATCATAGATTTGTAAAATAACCTATTGCTTAAAGTTTTGATCAATTCCATACTAAAAGAGCGGTCTTCTTCTATCAATTTAAAGAAGTCATTCTTGTTTACAGCTATAATTTCGGCATCTCTGGTTACAATGGTAAAAGCCAGGTATGGTTTGTTTAAAAGTAAAGCAGGTTCACCAAAATATTGGTTCGCTTTAAAAATCCCTTGTATAAACTCTTTCCCATCATCATTTACCGTCACCATCCGCACTTCACCACTTTTAATGAAGTAAACAGCTTTGGGCTCTGCCCCTGGTTGATAAATGACAGCTCCCTTTTTATAATGAACTGCCTGATACTTATTGCTTAACAGGTATTTTATAATCATAGGATCGGATAATGTTTGACCTCTCCGAAGGTAGCTATAGCATTTAAAAATACCTATTAATAGGTATTTTTAAAATCACGAACATAACGTAACTTCGCCGAGAAAAATTTAAACTTAAACCCTTAATTATGCAAGCAAACTTTACTAAAAATCTATTATTATCAACTCTTGTGTTAATTTTATGTTCTTTCGGAACAGTAAATGCACAAGACAAAACTAAAGCTACGCAAGAAGCGTCGAGCGAAGTTGAAGGTAAGAACCTCGTAAAATGGAACTTTGCAGCCATGGTGCTGAAAAACTATTCATTTCAATATGAGCGCGCAATAGCTAAAAAAATATCTGTAGGCTTAGGCGTAAGATTTGCACCAAAATCTGGTGTTCCATTCAAATCACAATTCGAAAAATTAATCGACGATGAAGATACCTGGAACAGTATCAAAGATTTTAAAACAGGAAACTTTGCGATTACACCTGAGGTTAGGTTCTATATGGGCCAAAGCGTTTTCAGAGGATTCTATGTAGCACCATTTGCTAGATATGCAAAATACAGCGTAGAAGGTCCATTTAACTATGATGTAACTGTTAATGTTAGTGGTACTGATGTTAATCAGAAGGGTGTAATCCCACTTAGTGGAGATATCAAAACATTCACTGGTGGTTTGCTTTTGGGTGCACAATGGAAATTAAGCAAATTGGTTTACCTGGATTGGTGGATTATAGGTGCTAGTTATGGTACCTCATCTGGAAGCATTTCAGGTAAAAAGACACTAAATTCTGACGAGCAAAAAGCATTGAAAGAACAACTTGAAGATCTTGAAGACCTTCCATTGGTTAAAGTTAAATCTGAAGTTAACAGCGAAGGTGCAAAAGTCGACTTTGATGGTCCATGGGCAAACCTTAGAGCAGGTTTAAGTATCGGTTTCAGATTCTAATCTGGGACTGTAAAAAACTAACTACAAAAAAGCGTGGCACATTTGACTGTGTCACGCTTTTTTATTTGTTTTATTATGGCGCCCCGTCATCCTGAATTTATTTCAGGACCTCGTTTAGGCAGGTTTTTAATCGCATGTGAGTGGTCCTGAAATAAATTCAGGATGACGATCGTGCTATTGCTACTGCACAATTACGATCGTACTATCCAATCGTTTCTCTGATTAATTTGGTATAAAAATCATTCAATTTTATCCCTGCAGCAGCAACCTGTTGCGGTATAAAACTAGTAGCCGTTTGTCCAGGGATAGTATTGATCTCGATAAAGTAAAAATCACCCTCATCCTCTGTCAGGATAAAATCAATACGCACCACTCCACTACAATTTAGCTTCGCATACACATTTTTAGCTATTTGCTCTACACGTACACGCGTTTCATCTCTAATCACCGCTGGCGTAGTTTCTGTCGCCACACCCGGCGTATATTTAGCTTCAAAATCAAAAAACTCTTTAGCCGTTTCTACTTCAGTAGCTGGCAATGCAGTGACCTTTCCATCCAGCTTAACCACACCAATAGTAAATTCTCGACCCGAGATAAACTCCTCAATCAACACCTGAGTATCCTCTTTAAAAGCTTTATCAATTGCAGCCTGCAAATCATTAGGGTGATTAACCTTTGTCATGCCGATACTACTACCACCATTGTTAGGCTTCACAAAATAAGGTGCTTTAAGATCTTTCTTCAATTGCTCAAGACTATAATCTCCACCTTTAAAAATCTGAGCAGATTTAGCGATATGCAACTGATCAATCCCATTCACTATCGCCTTTGTATACCCCTTATTCATAGTTACAGCCGAAGTCAACGCATCACAAGTTGTATAAGGTAGGCCAATCATATCAAAATACCCTTGTAATTTACCATCCTCACCCGGCGCACCATGTATCGCAATAAAAACCCCATCAAACGTTATCTTTTTTCCTTTTATGGTTAAAGAAAAGTCGTTCCGATCTACTTCAATCTTCATAGAATCGGCAGGTTCATAAAACCATCCTTGTTGAGTAAGCATAATCTTATACACCTCAAACTTATCCGCATCCAGATTTTGAGCGATGGTAGCTGCACTTTTAACAGAAATTACCCATTCTCCGGTAGTTCCCCCGGTTAACAATGCTATTATTTTCTTCATTGATTTAATTATCTATACCTGATCTTGTACAACCACAAATATAAATTAGTTGATGCAGATGTTATTTTAATTCCAATAAAATATTTTTTTAGTCTAAATTTGGCCCTTATCTATTAAATGAAACAAAATTAATATGGCTAAATTCATATCTTATCTAAAGACGACTTCTTTTAGAAACAACCTTATTGCCGCTGTGCTTACCGTAGTTGTGCTTTTAATGGCTGCTTTCTTTAGCTTAAGATACTACACTAAACATGGCCAGGGACTAGATGTGCCAACCTTAAAAGGACTTTCATTTGAACAGGCCGTTTCTAAACTAGAAGAACTAGGTCTGCGTTACGAAGTAGATTCGGTATACATTATGGACTCCCCTCCGGGCATTGTCGTAGATCAAGACCCAAGTTCTGGAACTTTTGTAAAAGATAACCGTACCATTTACCTGACCATAAATACAGCCCTTGCTCCGGATGCTAAATTTCCGGATATAGAATTTAAATCATTAAGAGAGGCACAAGCCATGATGGAGAGCTTTGGTTTTAAACTAGGCGATACTTCATCTAAACCGGATATGAGTACAGATGTACTTCAAGCTTCGTTCAAAGGCAGAGTGATTAAAGCAGGAGAAAGCTTACCAAAAGGTTCAAGGATTGATTTAGTACTTGGTGATGGTAACGGAAATGAGGAAGTAGCCATTCCATCATTAATAGGCTTAACAAAGGATGAGGCCTTATTTGCACTCAGAACTGGGGCAAAACTAAACCTGGGTATCGTTAGCTATGAAGGGGCCATTACAGATTCGACTACTGCGGTGGTTGTTAGACAAGATCCTTTTGCTACCGACTCTTTAATTAAGGTTAAAATTGGCAGTCCGGTAAACATTACCCTTTCCAACAAATAATATTTATTTTTAGTATATGACTAACGAAAAGAAAAGCATGAAAACTGGCATTAAAATAATATTGCTTAGTTTATTAGTTGTTTTAGCAGTAGGTGGCTATTTTGGAATTAAGTTTTATAAAGTTTTCTTCGCTCCAAATACAACAGGAAAAGAGAAATACTTATATGTAAGAACAGGTAGCAATCTTGATAACTTATTCGAAGAGCTTCGCCGTAAGGATATTTTAAGGGAGATAGGTACTTTTAGTCAAGCGGCTGCCAAAATGGACCTGGCCCGTTCTTTAAAACCTGGTCGTTACAAATTGACCAAAGGAATGAACAACCGCAGCATCATCAATATGCTGAAATCAGGAAACCAGGATCCAGTAAAGCTTAAATTCCAAAACCTTAGAAAAAAGGAAAACTTTGCAGGTTACTTAGCTAATAATTTAGAGCCTGACTCCTTAACTTTTAGCAGTGTATTGGATTCGGCAGCGCTGATAGAGAAATACGGTTTCAATAAAGATAACAGCTATGTCATGTTTATTCCAAACACTTACGAGATGTACTGGAATGTTACCGCATTGGAATTTTTCGACAGAATGCATACGGAATACGAGAAGTTTTGGAATTCTGAGCGTAAGCAAAAAGCTGCTGCCTTAAACCTTACGCCTATACAAGTTTCAATATTGGCTTCTATTGTGGATGCTGAGGCTTTGTATGACAAAGAAATGCCAATTATCGCAGGTCTATATTTAAACCGATTGAATAAAGGGATATTGCTTCAGGCCGATCCTACTGTGATTTATGCAAACAATGACTTCACGGTAAAACGCGTTACCAATTCATTACTGCAAGTACAATCAAAGTACAACACCTATAAATATGCTGGTTTGCCTCCGGGCCCTATTATGATGCCTAGTATCAATGCGATTGATGCTGTGTTAAACAGGGAGCAGAACAACTACATCTATATGTGCGCCAAAGAAGACTTTTCAGGTTACCACAACTTTGCGGTTACGGTACAAGAGCATGAACTAAACGCGAAGAAATACAGAGAAGCTTTAAACAAAAGAAACATTTTCAAATAGATGTATACACATAGTACGAAGGTTAGGGTGCGGTATGGTGAAACAGACCAGATGGGATATGTTTACTATGGTAATTATGCTGAATATTACGAGGTTGCAAGGGTAGAAATGCTGCGAAGCCTTGGTATGGATTATGCCTCGATGGAAAGCAGTGGGGTAATGATGCCTGTATTGGAGTTGAATTGCAAATACATTAAACCTGCGTTGTATGATCAGGAAATAACGATTAAAACGACTATTCAAGATTTACCCGGTGTTCGGATTCATTTTAAGTACGAGCTGTTTAATCAAGCCGAAGAGCTGATTAACATTGGCACTACTACACTTGTTTTTGTGGATATGGTCAAGAACAGACCTTGCTCCCCTCCAGAAAACTTTATGGAGAAGTTAAAAGTATTTTTTAACTAAATTTGATAGATGGAGTGGGTTCATAATCAGCTATTAAAAATCAAATATTACGCTTTATTCATAGACTGGACGAAGGTTTGTGTACTCCCAGGGTTCAGTCCACTCCCCCTTTATACTGTTGCAACTTTCTTTTTTAAAGAGATTAGTAAGGATTCTTTAATCAATAAAGCTTCTTCATTGGCTTATAATTTTATGCTGGCTCTTTTTCCCGCCATCATCTTTTTATTTACACTGATCCCTTTTATACCGAAGCGTATCGGCTTCCAGGAGCAACTTATGGAGTTTATTAAGCTCATCTTACCGGGCGACGCCTTTAAAGCCTTTGAAACGACCTTAAATGAGATCGTAAACAAGCAAAACGGAGGACTATTATCCTTCGGTTTTCTTCTGTCTGTACTTTTTGCCACCAATGGCGTGCATAGCCTGATGATGGCTTTTAATAAGTCTTCTCTCATTATTGAAACCCGCAGCTGGATAAAGCAAAGACTTATTGCAATCGTGTTGACAGTGATTATTGTCCTGTCTGTGATCATCTGTATTACCGCGATGTTTATTGGCAAGTATGCCTTAGATTATATCAACACTCACTTGGATCTAAAGGGCAACTTCATTGCTTACCTGATTCAATTGACAAGGTGGTCGTTATTGGGTGTGCTGTATTTTGTAACCATATCAATTTTGTATAGGTACGGCCCTGCACATGCAAAGAAATGGCATTTTTTTAGTGCTGGCTCCTGGTTGGCTACCATCCTCGCCTTTTTAACCATTCTGGGATTTTCTTTTTACATCAACAACTTCAGTTCTTACAATAAAGTTTATGGTTCAATCAGTGTTTTGATTGTATTGATGATCTGGCTTTATTTAAATTCTTTGATACTTTTGATCGGTTTTGAGCTGAATGCAAGCGTAGATCTGTCGAAACGCAGTGTAAAAATCATCAAGCCGAACTTCAATATGTTCAAAAAAACGGCTCCTAGCAACCATAATCAAGAGGAACAGTAAGTTTTTCTTACTCATTGTTAAGCTCTTAACAAGTTATCGTTAAAATATTATGTCCTTAGTTTGCAAAATCAAGGGGTATTCGTACTTTTGTCGCGGAGAGTTGGCAGAGTGGTCGATTGCGGCAGTCTTGAAAACTGTTGACTTGTCAAAGGGTCCGCGGGTTCGAATCCCCCACTCTCCGCAGAAAGCAATATCAAAATGTATAAAAAGCCTGTTAATGATATATTAACAGGCTTTTTTAGTACAATTGTATCGTCCTAAAATAGGTTGACACCTAAATCAAGTAAGCTCAAAAGATATTTTGACAACAATCTTGACATGTAGCTGATTGGTCAGAGCGTTCCTGTCCCGGATGATCCCGATCCGCTACCTGCTTAAACGCTTAAGGATACGCAGGCCCCCGCTTGGACGGTTCCACAAAGAAAGCTCCCTTTCCAGGCCCATACGGGCCAGCATGGCCGCATCGATCTTGTCAGTTTTGTTCTTTTCATCCAGACTTTTTGCATACTGTTTGCCTTTGGTCGGCTGAATAACGCTCAGCTTGTAACCAAGGTCAGCAAGAAAGTAGGTGGCCTCTTCGTGATAGACGTCCGTAGCTTCCATATTCACGTACAAGTCAAGACTGTCATCCCAGCGATTCCGAAATTAGGTTTTATTATATTTTAGTTTTCCTGTGTTGCTATGTTACACAAAATTATTCCATCAGGTAGTCTTTAAGGACCCTGTCAGCATTGCATTTTTTTATATTTTATTATCTGTTTCTGTTTTTTTTATTTTACATGTTGTTTTGTTAAGCCCGGAATGTCCCGGAGCAGGGTTTCTTCAGATTGGTTGACACACCCTTCCCATAATCGCCTTAGTATTATAGTAACCGACAGGATCTTAAAAAACGTTAATATCGAATTAACATGAAGAGAATATCTTTGCACAAGTAATTGTCACACCATAAGTAATGGAAAAGAGAAACGATCATGAACTAGTCGAACAAATCAGCAAATCCGATTATAAAGCATTTGATGAGTTATACTTCAGACACTGGAACCATCTCTTAAAGATTGCCATAAAAAAAATCGGAGATGAAGATGACGCACTAGATGTTGTTCAAGAATTATTTACCGAATTTTGGGATCGTCGCGGCAAATTCACCATTGAAAAGTCCGTAGGAACTTACCTTGTGTCGTCTTTATATTATAAAATATTTATGCTGTTCAGAAAAAAAGGTATTGAGGAAAAGCATATTAAGAATTATACTTCTTTCATTGATGGAGTCGAATCCAGCTTACCTTATGAATTTGCTGAAGCTGGTGCCGCCCATACAGAAATGATCAGCGTTGTGGCAGCTACTATTGATCAGATGCCGGAAAAGATGCGGGCTATATTTGATCTGAAACATAAGCAATCTCTTAAAATTCCTGAAATAGCCCAAACATTAGGCATATCTCCCCAAACAGTTAAAAATCAACTCTCCAATGCTATGACTAAACTTCGTACCGCTACGCAAGGACAAGTTCCAGGCGTAGGTACTTACATGTTCCTGCTATGGCTCTCTAACTTAAGTTGATGATTTATTAACAGAATGTTAACGCGGGAAGGATAGTACGTTTTGCAAAAACGGCAACTACCTTGTATATGACTCCCGAAAAAGCAGCTTTAGAACAACTCATTAATAAATACCTTGAAGGAAATTGCACACCTGAAGAAAAGGAAGTTTTATTTTCATGGATCGAACAGTCGGATCTTATAGAAAATCCTCTTATCAGCGACAAGACTGGATTGCTTTTAAAAGAACGAATTGATAAAGCAAACGCACAAAAAAACAAAAAACATCAGTTAAGCTGGTGGAGACCGGCTATGTATGCTGCTGCAAGTATCTTCTTCGCTGCAGTGTTAGGATCTCTTTATTATTTCTCAGACAGGAACAATATTGTTGAGAAACGCTCCGGTCAATTAGCGGTCCAGACCAAAAAACACACCATCAATTTCTATAATATAACCAACCAGGGCAAAAAGGCTCATCTCTTGAAACTAGAGGATGGTTCAACTGTGCTCCTGCAAAGTAAAAGCACACTGCTATGGGAGGTGCCTTTCCGTCTGGAGCGCAGAAAGGTAGAGCTACATGGCAAAGCCTTTTTTAAAATAGCCAAAGATAAGATGCGGCCTTTCGACGTATTATCAGGAAATATAACCACTACTGCTTTAGGAACTTCGTTCTGGGTAGACCAGAACATGAAAGGCGGTAATGTAAAGATTAAACTCATTACGGGCAAAGTAGTCATCACAGACCATCGCTCTGAACGCCAAAAAATCCTTGGTTATCTGTCTCCAGGACAACAGTTGTCCTACGACATCAATAAAGGAACATCTGTATTGAGCAATTCACTCAGAAAGCAGGTCAAAAGGGCAGATTCAGAACTCCATAACGCAACTTCTCCACTGATATTCGCACAGACACCTATGAACAAAGTGTTAGACAAAATTCAGAACTATTACAAAGTAAAAATAAAATATAATCCCGAAGACGTTCGGTCGATGGCCTTCTATGGTAATTACAATTTACAGGATAATGTAGAACTAATTCTAAAAACGATAACTGTCTCCAACGGACTAACATTAACAAAATCCGGAGACACATTTTTGATCTCTAAATAACTATAAATCATTAATACACAAAAACTGCCTTGAAAGGCGGTAAGGGATAATTATTTTCAAAAAATCACACAAACAATGCAAAAACAACACAAAAAATGGGTATTGCCCAAATGCTACAGGCACCTATTATTCCTGCTCTTTTTTAGCACGACATTATATGCGCAGAATAACGGTAATATCACAGTGATTATCCAGGATACAAAAGGTGAAGCACTGTCAGGCGCCTCAGTAAATGTTGCCAACGCTTCAAAGGGATTCTCACAAACATCCTCATCCAATAACGAAGGCTTAACTGTTTTTAAAGATCTCCTTACTGATTCCAGTTATTGCATTACAGTATCCTATATAGGAATGGAGCTGCAGAAACAATGTGGATATCAGGTAAAAGCTGGTCAGAAGGTTACAGTGATCATCAAAATGAAAGAAAGCCTTTCCACACAGATGAATGAGGTGGTAGTAGTTGGTTATGGAACCCGTAAAAAGTCTGATGTTACTGGCGCAATTGGCTCGGTAGCTGAAAAAGACTTTAACCGTGGGGTAGTAACCTCTCCGGAGTCACTTTTTCAGGGGAAAATTGCCGGGGTCAATGTAACAGGCAACACCGGTGAACCTGGCGGAAACCAGACTGTTGTAATTCGGGGCCCAGGCTCTCTTAGAAGCGGTAATGGACCGTTGATGGTAGTTGATGGCGTTCCACTGGATAACTCAACGGTTAGCACCTCCACTCCAAATGTAGGCTTTGGTGCCAGCGCATCGTTAAACCCGCTTAACTTTATCAACCCGGCAGATATTGAGTCTATAGACGTGCTGAAAGATGCTTCTGCTACAGCAATATATGGTAGCAGGGCTGCCAACGGTGTAATTATCATTACTACAAAAAAGGGATCGGCAAAGAATGGCGGACTGACTTATTCCAATTACTTTGGAACTTCTTCGATTGCTAAAAAACTGGACCTGTTTACTGCTGCTGAATTTATTGCTTTCCAGGAAAAACAGGGTCGAAGCCAATATATCTTCGATCGCAACATAGCTACCGACTGGCAGGACCAGATCTTCAGACAAGCCTTTACGCAGAATCACAATCTTGCCCTTAATGGTGGAACCGATAAGTCAAGTTATTATATGTCGCTGAGTGCTATGGATCAGGAAGGTATCATTAAAACCAATGAACTAAAACGTTACACAGCTCGTTTTAAAATTGACCAGTTGTTATTGAAAGACCGGTTAAAGGTTACAACTAACATTACCTACGCCCATATTAATAATACAGCTTCTCCAAGAAGTGACAAGCCGGGTGCAAACTCAGGCAGTTTGCTGCCTGATGCTTTTGGTGCAAACCCTACCTATCCGGTTCGCAATGCTGATGGCATTCTTTTCGTATTCCCACAAGGAAGAAATCCCCTTGCAGACCTTGAGCTTTTTGACAGTTTCTCACGAACAGACAGGGTACTGGGAAATATTGAAGGAAAACTGAAATTATTCAAAGGACTCGAATATAGGATTAATTATGCAATAGACCGCAGCATTGGTAACGGTGATACACAGATTAAACGCAGCTCGCTTCCTAATATGGAATTCCCAGAGGGCAGGGCAATTTTCCTGAAAAATGAATCGACAAGTCACCTGATCGAACATTATCTAAACTATGTACTAACGCTTAAGAAACATAACATCGAATTTCTGGCGGGCCAGTCTTACCAATATTTCTTCCAAAGAGCAGCTTCCTCCAGCATTAATAATTTTTCTACAGATGCCATTGACGCAATTTACAATCCAGGAATTGGTACCAGTCTAACGATTAACCAGAACATGCCTACCGGAACAGCAAATATTAATGAACTCCAATCCTATTTTGGAAGGGTTAACTACTCTTTTAATGACAAATATCTGCTTACGGCTACAATCAGAAAAGATGGATCCTCAAAATTCGGTAAAAATAACCGCTATGGAATCTTTCCATCCGTATCAGGTGCCTGGAAGTTAAATCAGGAAGATTTCATTTCTAAATTGAACATATTTAGTGAATTAAAGTTACGTGCAGGTTGGGGACAGACTGGTAATCAGGAAATTCCAAATAAAATCACGTTGCCTTTGCTATCCTCAGGTATAGGCCTTACCCAAGGCTATCCATTATCTGACGCAGCAGTAAACACAGGCTATATTTATAACAGAACTGCTAATCCTAATTTGAAATGGGAAACGACTACTCAAACTAACGTGGGTCTGGATTTTGGCCTCTTCCAGGGCGCACTAACGGGTACTGCGGATTATTTCAACAAAAACACCAGCGATATGCTGCTGCAGCTTACTGTGGCTGATCCTATTTCGCCTACAACAACGAAGTGGGGTAACGTTCCAATGAACGTAATTAACAAAGGATTAGAGCTTAGTTTAAACTACGCTTCTTCAAAAGCGCATAAGCTGAACTTTAGTGTTGGTGGTAATGCGACGTTCCTGAAGAACACTGTAAAAAATGCACCTTTTTCTTTTCTGAGCACCGGTGCCCTCAGTGGTCCGGGTACAAACAATGTCAATGTTAGTGTGATTAAGAATGGAGAACCACTTTCCAGTTTCTTCCTGCAGGAACACATTGGATTTGACGCAAATGGAAATAATGTATTCAGGGATATCAACCGTGATAAAGTAAGTAATGCTAACGACAGGATCATTGCAGCGTCTCCAATTCCAACTTTTCTTTATGGTCTGAACGCGACCGTTTCGTACGACAGATTTGACCTTGCTCTAAATTTTAATGGTGTTAGCGGCAACAAGGTGTATAACAACACAGCAAATGCTTATTTCAACTTCCCGCAGCTTGCCTCCGGACAAAACATTGTTAATAATGGAGTAAATGATCAGGAAAGCCGTTCAAATTCAGCAACACCATCAACACGTTATCTTGAAGACGGCAGCTTTTTACGCTTAAATAATGCTACACTTCGTTATAATTTGAACCTGAATAAAATTGACTGGTTAAAAACTTTATCAGTGTATGTAACCGGACAAAACCTATTTACCATTACAAATTACAGCGGTATGGATCCTGAAGTAAACGTACCGTCAGAAGTCGGTGGAATTATCTCTTACGGCATTGATACCACTAATTATCCACGCGCCAGAACTTTTCTTCTTGGCCTTAATCTTTCCTTTTAAATCAATTCCGCACAAAACTATATGAAACGATTATTTATATTAATATTACTCCCTTTAGTATTTTCGGGATGTAAAAAACTCGACGAAAAGGTGCTGGACGAAGCACTAAACACAGAACTTCTTACAGGCCCAGGCACCGCTCAGGGCGTGTTGGTCCCTGTTTACGCAAGGATGTCACGATTATTGGATAGCTATCAGGATTACTTTCAGCTTCAGGAAATCTCTACCGATGAAGCAATTGTACCTTACCGGGGAGGAACCGACTGGTACAATGGAGGGGTAATGATTGAAATGCAGCAACACAATTATACAGCAACACATAGTAGCCTTGCAACAGTTTTTAACAATATCAATCAGGGGACGGCACGTGCTGCTATCGCTATTTACACACTAAACAACCTTACAGATGCAAATAAAGAGCTCTATATCGCCGAAGCACGTGGCATGGGGGCATTTTATAATTCTATGCTGTTTGAGCTGTTTGGTGTTTGTATTTATAAGGATCCTGCATCGGTAGTTGCAGGGACTGGTCAGTCTGAAGTTTACCGCGGTCAACAAGCTATAGATTTCCTCATCAAAGAATTAGATGCTGTTGCGCCTACATTAAAAAACAAAAGTGAGGTAGGTGCCGGCAGACTGACTAAGGGTGCTGTATTGGGCCTGAAAGCTAAAATTTTCCTGAACCGCGCTGTATACCTGAACAGGTATGGAGCTACCTTAAATTTTGAAACGGAGGATATGAACAAAGTAATTAGCTATTGCACTGAGCTGATTGGTTCTGGTAATTATGCATTGGAAAACAGTGACTACTTCAAGATTTTCGACATCAATAACCACAATCATTCTGAACATATATTCGCGATGAATCACAGCAATGACGCCAACAATGGAAATCTGATTACATGGTTTGCACTTGCACGTAACCAACACGGAAGTTTGACCAATCTGCAAGCTACAGGAACCGATGGAGGCTCAATCACGGAGTCATTCTGGAATACCTGGAAAGACAATAAGGACGATCCCCGGTTTTCCAAGGTGGTTATTCCTCAGGATGGTTCAGTAAGCTCCGTGGCTGATAACAAATGGGGACTAAACCGTGGCCTGCTCTACGGACAACAATATGGAATTGTGTTGAATAGCACAAAGAGTGCATTTAAACGTACAGCTAACGGTGAACTGGTCATTGAAAAATTGTTCAATACAGTCAAAACAGGCGAAGCGGTTAACTTCAGCCCTGAGGTAGATTTCGATAAATTTAACGGGCATTCCAACGGAATCCGGGTGTCAAAAAATGAATATGATCCTAACAGTACCAATGGCAGTAATTATTCGAGAGTAGATCAACCGATTATCCGCCTTGCAGACATTCACCTAATGCGCGCTGAGGCCTATTTAAGAAAAGGAATCAGGGATTTGGCCCTTGCCGATATCAATGCTGTTCGCACAGCCCGCAAACATCCGAGAATGATGACTGATACTGAACTTAGTTTGGAAAGCTTATTGCGAGAAAGAGGATTTGAGCTTTATTGGGAAATGACTCGCCGTACAGACCTTATCCGTTTTGGAAAATATGAAACTGGATGGACTGGCAATACGAATAAGAGCGTTGATAAAAGAGTGTTTCCTATCCCTCAGGCTACGGTTGATGCAAACCCATCACTCATGAAGCAAAATCAGGGGTACTAAATTTATGATAGCTAATTAATTCTAGAACTTAAACAATGGATTCATATAAATTAGGCAGAAAAAGTTTTCTTTTTAAAATAGCCACAGTTGGTGCAGTTGGATTAATGCCTTCCTTGCTGAAAGCAAGTCCGAAGGAGACCGTTCAGAATCTAAAAAATCAGGCCGGGATACGTTTTCTTACCCCGCCCTATCTGCAGCACATCACTGGCGACAGTGCTGTGATCAGATGGATCACAGATCAACCTGCCAGCAGTTGGATACAATATGGTGAAAACACCCCCGAACTCAAGGTGCTACCCGTTGCGGATTTGGGGCTCATAGCAGCTAACAAGAGGGTACATGAGGTAACGATAACCGGCCTGAAACCGGGCACCCGATATACTTACCACGTTTGCTCCAGACAAATCGTTGATTTTCAACCTTACAAGATGACATGGGGAGAAACGATCAGCAGCGAGGTGTTTCATTTTGCCTCAGCCAAACCCGAAGCAGCGGAAGCTTCCTGGCTGGTATTTAATGATATCCATGACCGTCCAGCTTCATTTGCCCACCTCTTCAAACTAAACGGTAAAGATCCGTTTGATTTTGTATTTCTTAATGGTGATATGTTCGATTACCAGACAGATGAAAAACAAATCATAGACAACCTCCTTACTCCCATTACATCACTCTTTGCTTCCGAAAAGCCATTTTTCTACGCGCGAGGCAATCATGAAACCCGTGGTAAATATGCCAGAGAATTCCCAGACTACTTTTCGAACCCGGGTAATCAATATTATTTTTCTTTTACGCAAGGTCCGGTACACATTATTGTATTGGACACTGGAGAAGATAAGGAAGATGAACACGTCGAATATAGCCAGTTGGTGGCTTTCGATCAATACCGTGAACAACAGGCGCAATGGCTGGAACAAGAACTGCAAAAACACGCGTTCTTAAATGCGCCATTCCGCGTGGTAATGATGCACATCCCTGTTTTTCATTCCGGTGAAGGTCATGGTGCCCGTCACTGCCGGGAATTATTCAATCCTATGTTCAACAATGCGGGTATTGATTTGATGATATGTGGGCATACGCACAGGTATGGCGTGCATGCTGCCGACTCCAGCACCCATAATTACCCTTTAATTATTGGAGGAGGTCCCCTGGAGGAAAAAAGAACACTGATTAAAGTGAGAGCTGACCGTAAGCAGCTTTCATTACAAATGATTAAGGACGATGGAAATGAAGTTGGCCGTTTGAACGTAGAATCAAAGCGATAACAACCAAATTATCTCTTTTAAAATGAAACCAAGGTAATTTCTGGTGTCATTTTAATCTTAAAAAGACGTTTTAGGTTATATCCAATACACACCAATGACCATTCGTTATTGGTGTGTTGTTCTCCTCTGAATAGAAATCGCCTAAAGCCTAATACTTCTTTTATGATTCCAAAGACTGGTTCAACGATTTGTTTTCTCTTTTTTATATAATGTGCTTCCTACAGGGCTACGCAGTCGTTGTCTCATTCGCTCTATCACCGTACCGGCAGTTTTTATCTGTTCTGGCTCAATAAATATGTTTGTCAAAAAGCTGTTATGTTTCTCTCCAGAAGTCGCTTTCTTCCTTTTGTTTCCGCTCTTCCAAGAGACGCAGGAACTACTGGCCAACTTTGAAATTAAGTTTGGCAGTATCACCATCCAATCACCTAAACCGATCTGTCAGCCATAGCGACTGAATTGCATGGCGGTTTAGCCACCATTAACCAGAATCTGGAAAAATGGCAGAAACCCCTCAAAAAAGAGTATAGGATTACTTTATTTCCCGAACAGGTTCGCAGCGTGGAGTATGTCAGGGCGGTATTGACCAGGGTAATCTTGGGTATCATTGCTTTGGTGTTTATGATCTTTGCCTACCTGCTCATGGACAAACATTTGAAGTGAGGGCAACGGCCAGCAAAGCAATAGGCTCAAGAATGAATGACGATCCAAAATATAAAACCATCCGACAGGCTGAATTAATTTTACAGTATTACTTTAATAATTACTTAACAAACATTTAACACCTCAATCACGTTCCACCTGTTACTTATGCTTCGGATAAAAGCAATTGGTATTTTATGGCATTTAAGGCATTACCTGATCAGGAATTGATACAACAGTGTATAGAAGGCAATGACAGGGCATTTAATGAGCTTTTCAGACGTTATTTCAATAAACTCTACCAGTTTTCACTGAGATATAAGCAAAAAGTGTAACTCATGGAACCTATCTTATGGCGGGTTAGGTTCGAGAGCCCCCACTCTCCGCCAAGGTATCAAAACCTAAAAAAGCCTGAAATCGAAAGATCTCAGGCTTTTTGCATTTTAAGATCAGCTTTTGTGCCTAACGTTTCGCCACTTTGAGATGGCTGTTGGCGGCTATTATTTCAATACGTTATTAAGTTCCACAACATCAAAGTTATCATTGTTTTCTAAAAAATGTTTTAATATTGGAATGTGTCCTTGCCCAAAAATTAAAATAACATATTTGTCCGAAGGTTCAACTTGATTTACAATATTTGAATAAATAGCAAGATTTCTTAAATACCAATCTGATACATATTCTGCTCCTGCAAAATTTTTACCTGCTCCAATCTTTGCCATAAATTTTAGATAAAGTGATAAATTTTTTTTTAATTCTTCGGGTTTATTTATGTGTTTTAAAACTTCGGTTATTGTGCCTTTTTTCAATTGATTATCATAATCATTTCGCATTAAATTTGCCTCGGTCCCTAAATCTTTTAGCAAAAAAAGTTGATTATTTTCTTTTGCGGTCGCAGCCATTAAGCTATCGTGTGACATTCCATAAAATTTGTCAATACAATTTATATGATTTAATTTTAATTTTTTAGCTAGCCTAAAGCCAATTTGTTCTCTTTCCGAAACTGGAAGTTTATAATGATCTGTTAAATATGAGCTATACAAACTGTCGCTGGAACGTTGATTTTCAACTGATCTTTCAATCATTACTTTAGTCGCTTTTGTTTGAGATAGCGCATTAGTTAAGTCTTCTAATTCACTTTGTCGCTTAGCACTAAGAAAATCGTCCGTTTTTAATTCAAATTGATCTGTATGTGGGGTTTCGAAATGAACAGTTCCAATTAATAAAATTTTTGTTTTCTGAGCCTGTCCGAATGCTGTAAGCCCAAAAGTTAAAGCAAAAATTAACGTTATTATTTTCATATATTTTATTCTGTTTTGGTTGTTACTTTTTTGTTTCCGCGGTATTAATAGCCGCTAACTGAGTTATTCCAGCCATAAAATGGCATCAATAAAACTTTTTAAGGATTCCTTGAATTATAAGTTACTTTTTTCAAGCTAAAAATAGAGATATTTTTACTGCAATTTATTAACCTTTATAAGATAATCAAATTGATATGTTATGAATTAAATCCAGATAAAAGTCATTCCTGCTCATGAGTACTAGCAAGCAAAAAATCCCGGCTACATAGTGCAACCGGAACTTATTATTGTCAAGCCTGGGATCTTGCGATTCCAGGCACAATGGATGTTGTGGCTTTTGTAATTTATAACAGCCCCAATTGCGTGTAACGGGAGTCCAGAATAGAAAGATATTCTTCCTTTGCCTCATTGGACAAAAATGTATTCCATCAGTGGAGGAATCTTAGTTCCAAAGAATTCAAGACTACACTTTTCATGGTAGTCCACTTCATCCTTCAGTTCGTTATAACAATATAAACATTTACGATTCATCACCTTGATTAACAGGTTCAACACTTACCGCCCCAATGCAATTCCCACAACAGGCAAGAACCAGTCCCATGCGGTCATTCGGGTTCAGCTTCCAGTTTTTAGTGGCTATATCAAGCAACCATCCTTCAGGGATTAAACCCTCAAAAAAAGGAAAAAGTCTGTTCGAGATATATTTCTCTTTTCTTACCGGTAAAGAAAAAGTAATTAACTGATCAGGGTAAGCCAAGATATAAGACTCATCATACTCAAATTCGTATTCCCCTTCATCAGTTTCAGTCAGCTCACCAGCAAGCTTGTTATTATAACATACCAAGCCCTTTCTCATGATGCCTCCGTTTCTATTTCCCTAGTACTAACTGGCGCAAGTATGCTCCCGAACATCAGCAAAACCTGATTCACACTGGAAAGGTTCAATGTTTCTTTTCCCTGTTCAATTTTACGGATCACCGTGAGCGCGACACCGGCCCGTTCAGCAAATTCCTCCTGGGTCAATCCAGCAAGCTTTCTTTTTTCTTTTACAAATGACGCTAATCCTTTCATTATATGCATTTACATCAATTTAGATAGATATAGCAAAATTATATGTAAATGAATATAAAAAATATGATTTACATATAATTATATGTATATAGATATATTTTATCGGGTAACACAATATCTAGCCATAAATAGCGTCTATATATGTGAGAGCGTTAATTTAGATGAAGCGGGAGTGGTCGGAGATCATTCCCGCTTTCTTATATAGTAAATGTTATTATCAGCACTGCTCGGGGCTGAATTTATTTTTGAGTTTCGATTTCCGGCACACCGATCCATTGCCATTTTCTCTGGGTAAAACCAGGTATTAAATCCCCATCAATGTTAAACCTTCTTAAATCAATTAAACGGGTTCCTCTCCAGGATAGAAATATTCTGCGGATCGAAACAATATCGTTAAGTGTTAGCGCCGGCCCAGCTGGGAAGTTGGAAAGTCCTGTGGCATCATATTTAACAACCACAGAATTGACCAGATCGGTTGCGTTGCCAGTTAACAGCCCCCTGATGATCAGTTCAGCCCGGATCAATTGCATCTCCTCATAATCGCTCACCACCAGAGGATCTCTTTCCTTCAATAAAGTAAGTGACCAATGACCTTTCGCCGCTTTTACAACAGGGTTACGAGCCTTATCGGCAGTAGTTTTCAAAGCGACAACCAATGTCGGATCTACTGCAGCATCCCTAGAATTGACATTTAAGGCATTAAAAAAGCCATTACTTACCGTGCCAACAGTATTTAAGAAGCTGAAATTTTCTGAAGCTCCGAATGACTGATTAATATACTGAACAGCCAAGGAATAATTACCCGTATGTATTCCCATTTTGGCCAGTAACGAGTGTAATAATCTTTTTTCAGCATCGCTGGCAGTTGGGATGGCCTGCTCCCAGTAAGCCTTTGCTTTGCCATATGCCTCCTGATGACTCAGCTCTTTATGGTCTGCATATATAGAATGGCTTGTATTGGTAACACTAAAGTAATCGGCCAGCAGCATCCAGGCATATCCAGCATGCAGACGTGCATTTACAAGTGCGGCTTGTTTTACTTTAACACCATCTTCATCAGCCGGAGCCAATGATCCTGCATTCAAAATGGCATCTTCAGCACGCGCACGGTAATTCTGAATATTAGACCATACACTAAACAACGAAGTGTTGTCAGGAGTTAACTTGTCTTCATCAAGTTCTTTATAGAAAGGAGAATTTGGAACAGCAGTGGGTACAATCTCATCAGAAATTGCTCCTGAGGCAACGAGTAAATCAGCGGCTGATGTTGCACCTGCGCGCCAAACACCTGCAATTACGGGCCCCGGAATATAAGCTCCTTTCTCTATGCGACCCAGCATAGCAATGCTGTTTAGCTGAGATTCATCGATGGTATTGTCAGGTAATTCAGTGTCATTTACCCATTTATCACAAGAGGAAAGCATCAGTACACATATGCATACCACACCGGCTTTCCAGAAGTCTTTTATTTTAATTGACATAATTCTATTTTTAATCTCGCTGTTTCTAGAACAGGTTAAAATCCAATATTTAAACTCAATGCATAAGTACGTGGCGCAGGCACAGCTGTCCAGTCAGACGATAAGTAACTAATTCCCCTACTACGTTTACTTCCCCCTTGTGAATCGATCTGAGGTTCTATTCCGCCATAGTTGGTTGTAAGCCACAAATTGTTTCCAGTTATGGATACCACACAGTTCTTTAAAACACCATTACTTTGTTTTTTTGCCCATGCCCCCAGATCGTAAGAAAGCGTAAGGTTACTCAACCTAATAAAATCAGCCTTCTCAATAAAATTACCCCTTGGACCTGCATATTTAGACAGTTCATTTGCAGTGCTTATATAATCTGCCGTTCCCGGAGTCTGGGTGGCAAGCTGGGCTTTTAGATCTTCACTAGCCTTAAAATTCGTGCCCTGACTGGCTACATTCCTGTTGGAGATGTTGTATACTTTTGCGCCTTGCGAATAGGTGAACAAAGATTGCAAGTTCAGGTTATTAATCAACTGAAGATTAAAGCCAAAAGACCCGTGATAAGTTGGGAATGGTTTACCCAATACCTGTGGGCCACTTTCTTTTGCACCGGTATACACACCACCACTGTTAAAAATAGCACCTTCAGAAACACCAGTATAAAATGCAAACGCCGGTAATCCTTCACGGATCAAATTTACAGTATTGATAATATCACGGCCGCCAGAGTTAATTACTTTATTGGACTGATGGTTGAAGATCACAAACAGGTCTAAGCTGTGTTTCTGGTTGCTGCTCGTAAAAACCCTGCTGTTATAAGTAACCTCAATACCCTTACCTTTGATTTCACCTACATTCTCTGGATAATCGCCGCTTAAGCTAGATGGCCAGCCCAATGAAGGCAGTAACGTCGTGTATACAATCGCATCTCGGGTGTGCTGTTGATAATAAGTAAAACTTAAACGCTGTTTAAAAAAGCTGATGTCAGTTCCGATCTCAAATTCTCCTGTTCTTTCAGGTTTGATGTCGGGGTTCCCTTTTCTCAGTGGCCTAACCAACGTACCAAAAGATGAGTTCTCTACCAGATAAGCTGTCTGCGCATCATTCGGATAAGGCAAACGACCTGACTCTCCATAGGCAGCCCTTAATTTCCATTCGTCAATTTTTCCTTCTAAGAAACCGAAAGCCTTAACGTTATAAGCAACGCTTACTGTTGGGTACCAAATACTGGCTACATTCCTTCCGATCATGTTAGAAACATCCCTTCTTAAGCCGGCATTGATAAAAAGCTGGTCGTTATAACTAAGAAATGCCTCTCCATAAATACCATGGGTGCGTTTTTCAAATTTTGTATCCGTAGTACCTAGAATTTCAGCTGCTGATGAAATATTACTGATGCCTGGTACTGCGAAATTGCGTACACTGATACCATTTACGCGCTCTTTTGCCTCAGTCAGTTGAGAAAGCAGGGCTAAGTTAAGCTGCCATTTGCTATTCAGAACAAAATTGCGCGACAGTTTCACATCCCAGTTCAAGTTCTGGTTACGTCTATCACTAATCTGTTTGGTGCCTGTCTTGTTGGTGCCAACTAAATAGCCATATGGAAGATAGTTTAAACCATCTATGTAATTCAGGTCCAAACCGACAAGACTTTCCATTTTAATTTCAAATGGAAAAGTATAATTGAGTTTTAGGCTACCAGTAATACGGTCGTTCGTATAGCTTTTCTCAATCGATTTCCAGGCTTCTTCCGTTAAAAATGGCCATGGAGTTCGGTCGCGCATTAGGTTCCAGATAGCGTCATCTCGTCCCGATGCCGATTGAGGAATATTCAGTTTACCTTTTACATACCCCGCAGTAAAGGCAAGTTTAAACCGATCTTTTGTTAAGTCATAACCAGCACGAAAAGTTTGCCTGTTGTCCTTGTTACCAGGTATTGTACCCGAAGTTCTGTTCGAGTTGGCTGAAAAGAAAAGACTGTTCGACTGGTCAAGTTTTGCGGATAAATTAGCATAGAACTGATTCTGGACACCGCGAGCAAAGAAATCGTTCAATGCATCATTATTTACATACTGATCGTATTTGTTCGCGAGTTCACTAAAACCACCAGTATATTTTGCATTGATAGCTATCCCTTTTTTCCCGTTTAGGCCACGCTTTGTCTGGATAATCACCACACCATTGGCTGCCTCTGCTCCGTATGAAGCAGCAGCAGCAGGTCCCTTGATCACATCAATAGACGCAATATCATTCATCGGAAGATCGTTCAAGGCGCTCATGGCTTCCTGTGAAGAGTTCACGTCTGCCGTATTATTGTTGTTATAGCGAACCCCGTCAATAAAGATAAGCGGATCTCGCTCCATGCTGAAGGTGGCTGCCGAACGGATATCAAAACGGATGGGCATCCCCACTTTACCATTTGTATTGTATACCTGCGCTCCACTGATTCGCCCATTAACCAGATCGGCTAATGACGAAGGGTTGCTTTTAGCCACAATGGCGGCAGCGTCAATATGGTCAACATTTGTTCCGATAGCCTTCTTGCTCCTGGAGTTCGCCAAACTGGCCGTGATCATAATTTCATCCAGCGTAACACCCGCCTCCAGCTTTACATCAACATGCTGCCCGTCCTGAACTTTTGTAAACTGTCGCTGAAATGATTTATAACCAATCATTTTAACCACTAAAGTTTCGCCCGATCGAAGAACGATGCTGAATTTCCCTTCGGAGTCTGACATTGTGCCGCTTCCCGGCCGTTCCTTGATTAATATGCTGGCTCCTGGGACACTTGTTCCCGAGGCCTTATCCTGCACTGTACCCTCGATGCTTTGCGCATGTAAAGCAAAACAGGAGAGCATCATTATTACTAAAAGAGTAAAAAATTTATACATATGATTCCTTTAACATCCTCCCATCTATTTAGTTTTAGTCTAAATAAGAGACGGTCGCGCAAAGGTAATAATATCCTTATAATAGACAATAGCTGACTTTAAATAGATGCGACATTTTGTTGTTCGCCGTTTATTTGTTTAATCCTATATTTTTATTTATCGGGCAATACAATATTTAGCCCTAATTAGCATCTATATATGTGAGAGCGTTAATTTAGATGAAGCGGGAGTGGTCGGAGATCATTCCCGCTTTCTTATTTATATATCTTCCCAAACCAAATCATCCTCCAAAACTGCATAATGAAAATTATCTTTCCACTCTCCTCTTATTGGCAGAATTTTTCTTCTCATTCCCTCCTTCTGCATTCCTATTTTTTCAAGAACCCTGATAGATGCGATATTTTCTGTAGCCACGCCGGCCTCAATTCTATGGAGAAGTAATTTTTCAAAACCAAATTTTAAGACCAGAACTGCGGCCTCCGTAATGTATCCCTTGCCCCAATACTTAGGATGCAATTTAAACCACAGTTCGGCATTTTTAAACTTATTCAAGCCATTACTAAGCCCTATTAAGCCGATTGGCTCCTGATTAACTAATGACACGCAAAAACCATATTCTTTTCTAGGATTATGATGTTGCTGTTCCATATATTTTCTAAGATAATCTTTTGATTCATCTATGGACTCAGGTATATCAAGTGTGGCATACTTTTGAACTTCAGGATGTGAATGGATGACATGAATAAAATCTAAATCATCCTCATTCAGATCTCTAATGATCAAACGATCTGTCGTTAAAGCAATAATTTCAGACATATATTTAAACGCATATGCCGAATAATATAATCATTTTTAATATACTCAACATAAAAAAGGCCGTTCCCCTTCACATTCAGAAATAATTATTTAATATTGCTTAGGGCATTAAGAACCAACCAAACCCACAGTACCTTTTAAACCAAACCAACCAAATAGTATTAAATGCAATTAATAAGCAATCTTGATGATTTTGAACTCATGACCTTGCTCAAGGCGGATAACGAGTTGGCATTTGGCGAAATTTTCAAACGCTTCGATAGCTTGCTTTACATTTACGCTTATAAAAAACTGCAGAACTCTGAAGAAGCGAAAGACATTGTACAAGAGGTTTTTGTACACTTATGGAGAAACAGGAAAGATTTTGAGCTCAAAACCACATTACCAGGCTACCTCTATAAAGCTGTACTAAACAAGATATTGAATGTTATTGCCCGCAAACAATCCGAAACAAAATACATATCCTCACTTCAACACGCGATAGACTCAGATGCCCTCTCCGCCGATTTTTTAATCCGCGAAAAAGACATTACGATCTTAATTGAACGCGAAATAGCAGCACTTCCACCAAAAATGAGGGAAGTATTCGAACTCAGAAAAAATCAATACCTAAGCAACAGGGAAATTGCACAGCAATTAGGCATATCCGAACAAACCGTAGAGACACACATGAAAAGGGCACTCAAAATTTTAAGGACAAAACTCGGCATCCTGATCTATTTCTGCCACATCTTATAATTTTTTTCAATTACAGTACCCACTCGGGTATGGTTAGCTGTCTTTGCTATAATCGTCAGAGATTAAAGCGCTATAAACATGGAAAAAGACGCCAGAGAATTACTATTAAAATACCATCAAGGCCAGGCTACTGCGGAAGAAAAAGCTAGGCTTGAAAATTGGTTGCATAACTATAATGCCGAAATGGAGCATGGCCTTTCTGACGAACAGCTCGAACTTGCACATGAGCAAAACTGGGCAGCAGTTAAACCAAATACAAGCAAACCTTCCATTCCACTATGGAAAAAGCTTTCCGTTGCCGCTTCGATCCTACTCTGCCTTGGCCTCGCCTTTTATTTTTATCCTGCAGTTCGCCCTATCCCACAAGCTCAATCCGCAAAAACAAATCCTATAGCACCAGGTGGCAATAAAGCTTTCCTTACCCTTTCAAATGGTCAAAAAATCTCGCTCACTGATGCTACAAATGGAAAGCTTGCCGAACAATCCGGAATACAGATTACAAAAACCGCCACAGGCATGCTGGTGTATCAATTGACAGATCAGCCCAACCCATCAGGAAAAACCAGCTATAATACCATAGAAACGCCAAAGGGAGGGCAATATCAATTGATTTTACCAGATGGCTCTAAAGTATGGCTCAACGCGGCCTCTACACTTACATTTCCAACTAGTTTTGCCAGCCTAAAAACACGTAAAGTAGAGCTTATAGGAGAAGCTTATTTTGAAATCGCTAAAAACAAGACCAGTCCATTTATCGTAAAATCAGCCAAACAGGAAGTAAAAGTGCTGGGCACGCATTTCAACATCAATAGCTATGCGGATGAGCAAAGCACCACAACTACCCTTCTGGAAGGGTCTGTCAACATTGTAAGCCTAAATAAAGCAGAGAACGTCATTCTAAAACCAGGTCAACAATCAACTTTAAATAACAACAAGATCAACGTTACTGAAATAAATACCGAAGAGGCCATCGCATGGAAAAACGGACTTTTCATTTTTAACGATGAAAACATCAAAAGCATCATGAAAAAGATTGCAAGATGGTATAACGTAGAGATCACTTTCAAAGGCAACCTGGATCATGTTTCTTTTGTAGGAAATTATGCACGCAACAAAGACCTCGAAAGCCTACTAGAAAATATAGAATTAACCGAAAAAGTCCAATTTAAAATCGAAGGAAGGAGGATCGAAGTTATAGCTAAATAAGTACTTATGATATCCTGAAAACCGGAAGTGTTTAGACCACTCCCGGCTTCATTTAGCTTTTAAAGGCTATAGGATACCTAATCAATTGAACGACAACCAAATATTAATCCTAACCAAATGTATGAAAATTTTACTGAACTTACGTCCAGGAACACGACCTCCTGTGCGCTAAGGTTTCTGGCACTTGTACACCCGCTAAGCAGGTTTTACAAGACAGAAAAAACTAAATGGGTACTCCGAATGAAACTGACCATTGCTTTTTTGCTTATTGCTTTTTTACAAGTCAATGCGGCAAGCTATGCGCAAAAAGCCAGCCTAAATGTAAAAAACACGCCGATAAAAGAAGTCTTCTCCCTACTCACCAAACAAACCGGATATAACTTTATATGCGATGCCGGGTTGATAAAAGAGCTGGGGCCGGTGACTATAAATATGCGGCAGGCTTCCTTAAAAGAGATATTGGATAAATGCTTTTCTGAACGCGATGTCGAAATTCTTTTTAGAAGCGGACAAACCGTAGTCATCAGAAAAAAAAACACAGCTCCTGTAGAAATCCAGGTCAGCGCAGCTATTCCTATAACAGGAAAAGTGACCGACGAGAAAGGTCTTCCGCTACCAGGTGTGAGCGTAAAAACAAAAAACACTTCCAATACCTTTGTAACAGACGCGAACGGTAATTACAAGATCCTTGTCGCCGATCAAAACGATTATCTGATGTTCTCTTATGTAGGTTTTACGACTTATGAGATCCAGGTAAAAGACAGCAAAACCATAAACGTCATATTAAAAGAGCAGAAAAATGCACTGGAGGAAGTTCTCGTAATTGGGTATGGAGAACAATCAAAAAAGAAAGTATCCACAGCCATTTCAAGGGTCGAAGGCAAGTTTATCGGTATACAACCTGTTTCTACACCTGGAGAAGCGCTAGCAGGTCTTGTTTCAGGTGTACAGGTCCAGTCGGGTCGTGGAGGATATCCCGGTGAAGCCCCAACCATTAGAATCAGGGGAATAGGCTCTTTAGGAACTGACAGCGACCCGTTGTATGTGGTCGACGGTTATCCCTTGCAGGAATCAACTCAGTTTAACCTGATCAATCCGGCCGATATTGAATCCATAGATATTTTAAAAGATGCTGCTTCAGCAGCAATTTATGGTTCAAGGGCTGCGAATGGCGTAGTTATCGTGACTACGAAACGCGGCAAGGCCGGCAAAACCAGCTTTACCGTATCCGCATATACCGGTGTACAAAATGTGGCAAAAAAAGTGGATCTGCTTAACCGCGACCAGTACATTGAATATGCAAAATATGCCGCCCGGATGAGAAGCATCACTTATCCAACAATTTTTGATACAAACCCGCAAAGCCTGCCAGATGTAGATTGGCAGGATGTTATATTTAGGCAGGCGCCAATCTCTGATTTTCAAATCTCAGCCAGAGGCGGGTCTGAAAAGACCAGATACTCCATTTCTGGTGGATATTTCAAACAGGATGGAACAATGATCGGGACTACGTACGACCGCTATAATATCCGTTTTAATATGGATGCAGACCTGAGTCCGAAATTAAGAATCGGCATTTCCATGGCTCCCTCCTTTTCTCAGCAGTTCAGACAACCCGCCGGAGGTCAATTTAGTGAAGCCTCTGCTGGTGAAACCACCGGAGCCAGAGCCCTTCCGAGTCCAATCCACTCTGCCGTATTGATGCCCCCTGTTGTCCCGGTTTATGCTGCTGACGGCGATTACGCACAAGGTTACCGCGGTCTAAAAAACTCTGCAAATGGTGTATTTTTTCAAGCAGCGCTTTACAACCCACTAGGCGTTCTGGAATTGTATAAAAACCGACTGCGAAAATACCGTATTCTGGGCAATAACTTCATTGAATACGAACCGATTAAAGACTTAAAATTCAAAACCTCTATTGGGGCAACGCTCAACATGAACGATCAGTATGCTTACATCCCGGCTACCTTAGCCAATGGAAGTGCGCCTGCGGCCAGTTTAGCCAATCCAATCATGACTCAAATTTTCTCTTCTGAAACGCAGTCTACCGTGTTAGACTGGCTTTGGGAGAACACCATATCCTATAATAAAACTATTGGAGGCAACCATAATCTAAGTGCACTCCTACTCTACTCCCTTCAAAAATACCAGGCAAAATCAACCGGTGTAAATGGTAGATCAGGCACCTATACTACCGCCTTGCTCGAAAACCCATTGGCCTCTTCAGATCTTGTAGGCTCGCTAGCTTACAGTCAGAATTCATTCCTTTCCCTTGGTGGAAGGATAAACTATGATTACAAAGGCAAGTATATTTTATCTGCTGCACTACGTCAGGACGGCTCCTCCCGTTTTGGTCCAAATAACCGGTTTGCGATGTTCCCTTCTGTATCCGGTGCCTGGCGCATCACACAGGAAAACTTTATGCAGCCAGTAAAAAATGTGCTCAATGAACTAAAGGTCCGCGCGAGTTATGGAGAAACTGGAAATGCCAATATTGGTGATTTTACCTGGTCCAACAATATCATTAATCGCGATTACGGCTTCGGCTCACAGCGTACCTATGGCTCAGCACAATCTGGCTTTGCCAATTACAACTTAACATGGGAGAAGAACCGTCAGGTAGATTTTGGATTAGAAGCCGGTTTTCTAAATGATAAATACAGTCTTTCCGTTGATTATTACTCCCGTCATACAGAAGGTATGTTGTTTCAAAAAGATCTGCCAAGTATAATCGGCTATGCCACCTCTTTTCGCACCAACCTTGGAAAACTAAGTAATCGCGGCTTTGAAATTAGTGGAAAAGCCAATTTCAATCTGGGCGCCTTAAAATGGACTGTAGATGCCAATGTTTCGGCCAACCGGACTAAAGTTGATGACCTCGGCGGCCCTTCCTCACTTCCTGCAAAGGCAGCGATTTTTGGATGGGACAATGTATTCCAGGTTAAAGTTGGTGATCCGCTGGGCTTGATGCGAGGCTACCAGGTAGAAGGCATTTTTAAAAACACGGCCGACCTGGGCAAATACCCACAATGGGTTACCGGCAATAAAGTGGGCGACTGGATCATTAAAGACCAGAACAATGATGGCAAAATTGACGAGCAGGATATGGCTGTAGTTGGACATGGTTTTCCAGATTTCGTTTACGGCTTATCCAGTACTTTTCAATATAAAAACTTCGACCTCTCGCTCATCGTACAGGGTGTTCAAGGCGTAAATGTGATTAACGGTAATATCCGTCACCAATTTGGTGTGCACAATGTCAATTCAAGTCCTACTTATTTTAACAATATGTTCGACAGCCAGAATCCAGACAGAGATGTTGAATATCCGGCGCCCTTAGCTTCAGGCGTAACACCATTAAACAACTTAACCAATAAAGCCGTTTCAGACGCCTCATTTTTACGCATCCGTAACCTGACCATTGGCTATAGACTTCCGGCTGGTTTATTAAAAAGCATTAAAATGCGGACCGTCCGCTTCTACGCTACTGGCCAAAACCTGCTCACATTTACCAAATACAACTGGTACAATCCCGAAACCAGTGTTACCAGTGTTACCGATGATTCGGTGTACCGTCCAGGTGTAGATCAGGGAACGTATCCCGCTAACCGGGTCTTTATTTTCGGGATCAATGTAGGTTTTTAACCATTTTTCAAATCTCTTTAAAACTAAAATTATGGATCGTTATCTTTCTAACATATATAAAACCCTCCTCGCAGGGATGATCATCATAACAGGAGGTTGCGGAAAGGGTTTCGTAGACCTCAGCCCGCAGCATGTAATTGATGTTGGCAATTATTACAAGACAGAAGCCGATATCCGTGCTGTACTGACTGGAGCTTATGGCAACCTTAGAGAAATTTATAATGCCTACTGGATCTATACCGAACTACCATCCGATAACACACAGGTATTTTCAGAGAATGAAGGTAGCTATGGAGAGTTCGATTGGCTAACCTATCGTTCTACAGGAGGAGTTTCAGGCCCATGGAACCAGTCCTACCGCACCATAGCCGCCACAAATATTATTCTTGAGCGCATAGAAAATGTAACCATTGCCGCAGCCCTTAAAGACCAGTACATCGGCGAAGCTAAATTTTTACGTGCCCTGATGTATTTTAATATGGTCAGATTCTATGGTGATGCCCCCCTTGTCTTAAAAGAATTAAAGACAGAAGAAGAAGCCTATACTTATAAACGAAGTCCGGCCAATGAGGTATATCTGCAAATAGAAAAAGACCTTAAAGATGCACAAATCCTGTTGCCTCCTAAATTTACAGGGGTAAACGTAGGCCGTGCGACTAGTGGCGCAGCTAAGGCTCTACTGGGCAAGGTATATCTACAACAGAAGAAATGGCCAGAAGCAGAAGCCATACTCGAACAGGTCATTCCTGCTTATACTTTCGAACCAAATTTAGCTAAGCTTTTCGGGCTCGGAAATGACAACAACTCGGAAGCTATTTTCTCTGTTCAGTACATTTCAGGAGGTGTAGGTCTGGGTAATTCATTTGCTTATTCTTTTGCACCTCAAAAATCAGGAACTTCAATTGTAGCCTTAGGTGCAACGAGCAACAACACTGGTACTCAGGATCTATACGATGCCTTTGAAAGCACTGATTTACGTAAGACAGCTTATCTGGGTGTATTTAAAGATGGTACCAATCCAAAGATCTATTATTGGGCGAAGAAATTTGTATACAGCGTACCTATTTTAAATGAAGGCGAAACCGACTGGCCAGTTCTACGTTATGCAGATGTTTTATTGATGTATGCCGAAGCGCTTAACCAGAACGACAAAACAGGCGATGCCTTAACCTATGTCAGCAAAACCCGGGTAAGGGCAAATTTACCTGCACTTTCGGGTCTGTCAAAAGCAGATACGCAATTGGCCATAGAAAAAGAACGTAGGCTTGAGCTTTGCTTTGAAGGGCACCGTTGGCACGACCTTATCCGATGGGGTAAAGAAGTGAGCACCATGCAAGCCTTCAAAACCAAATACCTCTCTATCGATCCAAGGCTGTCCAACATGAGCATCACGGGCGATAGGAAATTGTACCCTGTCCCTTACCGCGAGATCAACCTTAATCCGCTTTTACTCCCTCAAAACCAGGGATACTAGTCTGCAAATCCTAAATTGATTTAAATGAACCCGACATGATTAAAATAATTATTAAGACCACGAGGGCAATAATTATTTTAACCATCAAAGGCTCCATCTGACAACTAAAAAACAAAAAATTAAATAGATGAACTACACATATATAGCTATTTTAATCCTGTTCCTTTTTACTTCATGGAAGCCCAAAAAGGAATATGATGTGCTGGTTTACGGCGCTACACCTGCGGGCATTACTGCAGCTGTAGCGGCCGCCCGCGAAGGGAAATCCGTTGTCATGATCGAACCACTGCCTATTGCCGGTGGTATGATGAGCGGTGGCCTTGGCTTTAGTGATTCCAACCAGATGTTCAGGGAAACCTTAGGTGGTCTTTTCGAAGAATTTCACAAGCGTGTAGAAGCAGTTTACGCAAAAAGAGGCGTACAGCTCAATTATCGGGTGGATGAAAAAGACACTAAATTCTGGACCTATGAGCCCCATGTGGCAGAGCTTGTTTTCCATACCATGTTAAAAGAAGCCGGAGTACAGGTTGTGCTTAATGAAACCTTAAAATCTGCAAAATTAAAAGATAAGGCTATCCAAAGTCTTAAAATGAGATCGGGCAAAGAGTTTTCGGGCAAAATGTTTATCGATGCCAGTTATGAGGGTGACCTGATGGCGGCCGCAGGTGTGAGTTACAAGGTAGGCCGTGAAGGTCGAGATGAGTTTGGAGAATCTTTTGCCGGTGCCGTTTATCAGAAGAAAGCAGTAGGTGTAATTTCATCAGATCAGAACAAAAAACCCCTGCCTTTAATCACCGGGACAACTGTTACGCCAGAAGGACAAGGCGATCATCGGATTATGACTTACAGCTTCCGCCTATGTCTATCTGAAGATCCAGCAAACCGGGTTCCGTTTAAAAAACCTGCGGGTTACAACCCAGATCAATACGAACTATTCAGACGCTTTTACAAAGCAGCGCCCAAAACCGGTATCCCCTTCGACCTTTATCCTATTCCCGGAAATAAGCTCGATGGCAATAATGGCATCGGGGCACAGCTGTCTACAGGTTTAGTGGGCGAAAACTGGGACTACCCGGATGCAAACCCAAAACGCAGACAAGAAATATGGAAACATCATCGCGATTATACCGAAGGTCTGCTCTATTTTCTGATGACCGATCCTGCGGTTCCAGAAGCCGTAAGGGAACGGATGAAAAACCTGGGCTATGCAAAAGACGAATTTGCTAGGTACGGCTATTTTCCACCGGTGCTGTATGTGAGAGAAGCCAGGCGCATGGTTGGCGACTATTTTTTAACCCAGAAAGACATACTGGAAACTAAAGAAAAGCCCGATCCAATTGGAATTGGCTCCTTTCCTATTGATTCGCACGACTGCCAACGGATTTTAACTCCAGGCGGTGGCTTCATCAACGAAGGAACCATCTTTCCTGCCAAAACACGCATTGAAGGCCGAGGCATCGCCTACCAGATCCCATACAGAAGCATTACGCCAAAAGCCACTGAATGCACAAATCTCCTGGTCCCCGTATGCCTATCTTCCTCACATGTAGCTTTTTCATCTTTAAGGGTCGAACCGGCCTGGATGGTGATGGGCGAAAGTGCTGGAATAGCTGCTGCAATAGCGATTGAGGAAAAAGTAACTGTACAAAAAATAAGTCTGCCTAAACTAACCGAACGTTTAAAAGCCAAACGTCAAATATTAACCCTTTTAGCTAAATAGACCCATGAAATATAACATATTGATGGCTATCTTATTGATAGCCGGGCTAAGCTCATGCCAAAAAATGGCCGAATTACAACCAGAAAGCTTAACAGATAGCCTCAACCATATCCCCTATTTAACCATCGCTCAACTCAGAAACGGTGCCGCAGATCAACACGATATTGTATACATAAATGACGGACTTCGCTCCGGAACTTTTCAGTACGATGCAACTGATACCAGTACCGCCGATGATGGCTCCATGGTGCTTGTCAGCGGTTCAAGAAGATACAAACGCGAATCTAACTTTGTCACCCTCGAAATGTTCGGTGCCAAAGGCGATTACAACTATCTCAATAAAACCGGATCAGATGATACTGAGGCCATACAAAAGGCTTTAAATTATTGTTCCAAAAGCGGCACAGAGATCAAATTGCTGGCAGGAAAAAAATACCTTACCCACACCCTTTACCTCTATAAAGACAGTGTAAAAAACCCAGGCTATCAATCCAGGCCGGGAAGAGTAAAAATCACCGGACAAGCGGGTGGAATAGCGACAGGCGATCTGGAACCTCAGGGTGCCGGCTTTGTCCATGTAAACAATGAAACAGCCAACCTGATTGAATGCATCGGTTTCTTTTCCATCTCAAGTCCAACAACTATGGGCGGCCAGATTGATTTCGAAAACGTTAATTTCATGGGCGGTAACAAAACCACCAATGTGCTTTATTTTGAGTCAAGTCAGGGACAGATCTACATGAGCAATTACACCGTTCAAATCAACAATCCAACTGGAAATGGAATCACGGAAGTCACCACCTGGGAAACTGAGCACCATAATGGACTAATTCGCGGACAGGCATCAGGCAATGGAAACTGGACCGGTATCGGACTAAACATCAAGTCGAATGAATCCCCTGGTCAAACCAACATGAAGATTTACAGCAATGTAAACGTATATAAATGTGGCTACGGCATAAGGATCGGCAGGAGAAATGCAAGTGTAGGCACTATCGGACCTTTAAATTTTATCGGTGGACAGGTCAGCCTTTCCGACCAACACAATATGTGGTTAGATGGTGGGGTTTATAACCTGGTATCCACAGGGCAGCAATTTGAAGGGTCCAGACTTTGCGCGGTGCTGATCGATTCTGATGGGGCTAATGATTTGCCAAGGAATATAAAATTCACGAACACTTATTTCACCGGGGGTGGAAGAATCGAGGATGGTAGTAATGACAGCTATGCCGTACACGTTAAAGACGGAGTTGGAGTCGAATTTGACAGTCCTTTATTTAATAACCTGGGGAATGGCATTGTCTTTAACAAAGCTGCAACCCAAGGCCTGGTTATTCGCAGGCCAGTAGTAAGAACAGTTAGAACATACGGGGCAACCACTGGCACTTTTATCAATGCTTATGGTAACAATGTGGCCAGTAACCGACTTACCCTCGAAGATCCATTGTTTAATCAGGCTCCTTCCGTTTATGTGACCGACGCAGCTTTAAGCGCCTTCTTGACCACATCAGCCGGAGGACGTCTTTCTGTTGGAAATAATGCATCGGTAGTTTCCTGTGGATTAGGAGCAGGTACTTTACAGGCGGCTCAAATACTAAACTTTAACAACACAGCAGCCACAACAATAACCAGCATCACTGGCGGACAACTGTTCCGGGAATTGCTGCTTACGTTTAGTAATTCGCTAACCAAAATAGAGAACAATGCAACCATTAAATTGGCTAACGACACTGATTTCACCAGCACTTCCCGCTCCACATTAAAATTAATCTGGGTTGGAACGTACTGGCAGGAAATTTCAAGAAGCTAATCCATCATTTAATCATTAAAATCATATGGCATATTATTCAAAATATAACAGCGCTAAGCTGATTGCGGTACTGCTGATCTCCTGGGTCAGCAGTACCGCACAAAAACCCAGCTTAATTCAAGACCAGCTAAAGCCAGCCATTTCAGCGCAGATCCAAGGCTTTGCAGGTCAAGAATTTGGCAATGCTTATACAAACCGTATACTCGCTCAAGACGCGGACCGTTTAATTGAACCTTTCAAAAACCGTACGGAAACACGCTGCTGGCAATCTGAATTCTGGGGAAAATGGTTTACTTCAGCCGTTCTCGCTTACAAATATCGCCCAGAGCCCCAACTTAAAGCCATACTCGATCAATCAGTAGCAAAACTCATGGCCACTCAAAGCCCCGATGGATACATCGGTAACTATACCGAAAAGGCACAATTGGAGCAATGGGATATCTGGGGAAGGAAATATTGTCTATTAGGCTTGCTGTCCTATTACGACCTAACGCATGATTCTAAAACTTTAAAAGCAGCTAAAGCGCTGGCAGATCATTTGATAAAAGAACTGGGCGACCGTAAGGTCAGCATTGTAAAAAAAGGCAACCATCGGGGCATGGCGGCAACTTCTATACTAGAACCTATTTGCCTTTTGTACTGCCGTACCGGAGAAAAACGTTACCTGGATTTTGCAGAAGAGATTGTAGCGCAATGGGAATCAGAAGGCGGTCCCATGCTGATCGCCAAATCGGATACCGATGTGGCAAAACGATTTCCAAAACCAGCACATTGGTTTGGTTGGGAACAAGGCCAGAAAGCTTATGAAATGATGTCCTGCTACGAAGGTTTACTGGAATTGTATCGCTTAACAGCCAAACCGGAATATAAAGCAGCCGTCGAAAAAACATGGGCGAACATTCAAAAAACTGAGATTAACATTGCCGGCTCAGGCTCAAGTGTAGAGTGCTGGTTTGGCGGCAAAGATGCCCAGGCCCTACCGATCAATCACTACCAGGAAACCTGTGTAACTGCTACCTGGATCAAGCTAAGTCAGCAGCTGCTTAAGCTTACTGCAGATTCGAAATATGCAGATGCCATTGAGCAAACCTTTTACAATGCACTTTTGGGCGCAATGAAACCCGATGGTAGCGACTGGGCTAAGTACAGTCCGCTGGCAGGCCATAGACTAGAGGGCGGAGAACAATGCGACATGGGCTTAAACTGTTGTGTGGCAAGTGGGCCGAGGGGTTTGTTTACCTTACCACTCACGGGAGTAATGAGCAGTACCACGGGGCTGCAGGTTAATTTTTTTATGCCTGGTACTTATCAACTTCGTACTCCTAAAGGCCAAGCTGTCGAACTGATCCAGCAAACAGATTACCCAGTTTCGGGCAAAGTAACTTTTAAAATAAACGTAAAGAAGCCAGAATCATTTGCGCTGGGCATACGCATTCCGGCCTGGAGCAAACAAAACCGTATACTGGTCAACGGCAAAACTATCGACGGTATTGTTCCGGGTAAGTATATGGAAATTACCCGGACCTGGACCAGCACAGACATCATCAGTCTTGAATTGGATATGCAGGGAAAGCTCATTTACATGGGCGAAAAATCAGAACATTTTGCCATTATTCGTGGCCCTATTACACTTGCAAGAGATCTACGCTTGGGCGGCCCCAATATAGATGATGCCCTTACTCCCATCGCGGATAAAGATGGATTTGTAGACCTGCAGCCTGTCGGGACGAGCAGCGAAGGTTTTTGGATGAAATTCAAGACTATGTTTAAAACTGAATCACATAAGGAAGGACCAAATGAACCTATTTCTGTATTATTGTGTGATTATGCTTCTGCCGGAAATACCAACACTGAGGCTTCACGCTTCAGGGTATGGCTTCCAAAATTGATTGACCCTAGAAATTAAAATGTAAATGAACTGTTTATCCCTATCACCAGCGAAATACTTTTTAACTGTTTTACTCGCAATTTCGGCGGTCAAAGCAAGTCCTCAATCGTTAAAAGCACCATCCGCATTGCGGGTGGACCTGCTTTTGTCTGAGAGCCCATTAGGCCGCCCCTATCCCATAGTGCGTACAGCCAATCAGCACCCATATTTTACCTGGGTAATGAACGATCTTACCCAGGGCAGCCAGCAAACGGCATACCGCATACTGGTTTCGTCCAGCCCTGAAAACCTTGCTGCAAACCTGGGCGATGCCTGGGATTCCCGAAAAGTAACCGGAAAATGGCTACCTGGCATCCCATACAAAGGAAATAAACTGAATCCCAATAGCACTTACTATTGGAAAGTAATGGTATGGAACAATAAGTCATTACCCAGCGCTTTTTCAAAGCCGACAGCATTTACCACCGGTGCTGAGCTAAAACAGGACCAAACTGCCTTCCACGCATTGAGCAAATGGGCACAGCTACCCAGCAGGAATAGTCGACTAAACAGTAACAACCTTCGGTACGACTTTGGCAAAGCCGCATTTGGACAATTCCGCATCAAAGCTTCCTCGTCAACCGGAACAGATACCATGCGCATTCATATTGGAGAAGCCATTACAGCAGCTGGACAGATTGACAGAGCGCCGAAAGGCCACATCCGTTATCGCCTGTTATCCATCCCACTAAAGATGGGTACACATAATTACGAACCAAAATTTAGCCCTGATAAACAAAATACGGGGCCTAAGGCCATTCTTATGCCCGAAGATATTGGCGAAGTATTGCCTTTCCGCTATGCTGAAATAGAAGAAAACAAAAACATAAGGATCGATAGTGTGTGGCGCAATGCAGTTAATTATCCTTTTGATGATGAGGCTTCCTCTTTTAAATCCTCAGATACGCTGTTAAACCAGGTCTGGGAGCTTTCTAAGCACACCATTAAAGCCACTTCCTTTACCGGATTGTATGTGGATGGCGACCGGGAACGCATACCTTATGAAGCCGATGTACTCATCAATCAGCTATCGCATTATGCTGTTGACGCAGAATTTAACATGGCCAAAAGATCCTTGGAATATTTAATATACCATGCTACCTGGCCTACTGAATGGTCGCTGCAAAACTTGTTGATTGGATGGAACGATTACCTGTATTCTGGTGATATACGTGCCATCAAAGTAATTTATCCGCAATTGAAAGCCAAATTGTTACTGCCTCTGGGGAGGCCGGATGGACTAATCAGCACGAAAACTGGGAAACAGGACAGTGCATTTACGAAATCCATTTATTTTGAAAATTTCAATGGACATTCCATTCTGGAGGACATTGTAGACTGGCCACAAAAGGGCGGTTTTAGCATCCCGAAAGATGCCCCTGGCGAAACGGACGGTTTTGTGTTTACCACTTACAATTCAGTTGTGAATGCTTTTCATTACCAGGCCTTGATCAGTGCAGAAAAGATAGCGCGAAAACTGGGCGAGAAAAAAGATGCCGATTTCTTTGCTGCACAAGCAGCCAAAGTAAAATTGGCTTTCCAACGTGCATTTGTTGACCCCGAAACAGGCACCATAAAAGATGGAGAAGAGACTTTACACAGCTCCCTTCACGCCAATATGTTTGCACTTGCCTTTAACCTGGTTCCCGAAAACAACAAAGCACGCGTACTAGACCATATCCGTTCCAGGGGTATGGCCTGTAGCGTATATGGAGCTCAGTTCCTGCTAGACGGCCTTTATGATAACCATGAAGCGCAATATGCATTAAAACTTTTAACTGCAACAGACAAACGCAGCTGGTACAATATGTTGCGAAGCGGCGCTACGATGACAACCGAAGCCTGGGATACCGAATATAAGAAGAATCAGGACTGGAACCATGCCTGGGGTGCGGCTCCAGCAAACATCATTGCTAGAAAATTAATGGGCGTAGAACCTTTATCTCCCGCTTTTGGCTCCATACAAATCAAGCCACAGCCTGGTGCACTTAATACAGCAGAGTTACAGCTATCCACCTTACGAGGAAAGATAAAAGTTGCATTTACCAATACCTCAGAGCAGTTTCTTTTACAAACCACACTCCCAGCAAACTCAACAGGAATAGTATACCTGCCAAGACGAATGGCAAATGACCGCATACTGAAAAATGGTCGGACAATTAAAGCGATACCAGAAGGCAAATTCTGGAAAATCGCCAATGTACAACCTGGTGAATATACCTGGGAAGTAAAGTATTTAAAGAACGCAGGTTAACCTGCGTTCTAAGTCTATAACGCTAGTCTTTTTTAACTACATTCCCTTCCCTGTCAGTTACATTTGGTTTATGCAATTCGTACCATCTTTTTACAAATAAATCAATGTTAGTCATGTCTTTTTTTACCAAAACTCTCAATTTATTTACCTCTTTTTCAAAACTACTTTGCGTTTTATATTTTCCTAGTTTATACTCTGGTAAAAAAAGCATATAAAACAAAGGCGGACCTTTATAATCATCACTCCTTAATCCCATCGTAGTTAAGTCATTAGGTGGCAAATGAAAATTCATTCCATCACAATCTTTCAATTCTGCAATTGAATTTAACTTTTCATTAAGTTCAAAAATATTTAAATCTATTTTTATCCGTTTATCTCCCTTAACAATACTAGCGGTTATAATATGTAATTGATTTTGATTTGTCAGCTTACATAATTCATAGGAATATCCGCTTATATTGGAATCGTATTCACCAAACCAAGATGTTCTAAATGGTGATTTGACATAGCTATTCTTTTCAAGTTCAGGAATACCATAATCGCTGAAAATATTATTCCTTGTGATCAGAAGTTCTTTACCTGATATTTTAAAATCATCTCTCATAGGATTATTCCCCTTTTCTCTTTGCTACCAACAAGCTTTATTTTTTAAGAACTTTAAGCGAATCCCAAATAAGCATTAATTTCGCTTATTCTGGCGCCCTATTCTATCGCTCCGAGCCGGGGCATACTATTTCCTTTTCCCTTTTGTATTTTTTGTAATTCTTCCACATCAGCTTTATCTTTCAATCTGCCGGTGTTAAACTTTGACAATACCAGGTCGTTAAGGTGAAGAAACGGAATTTCTATTCCATCAATTTCTGCAATAATTTTTCTCTGATCTGCCTCATCAAACTCTATCATGCTAATTCGGGTCAAGAAATCGACCTTTTCTGGTTCGTCCCACATTGAAAAGACAATATGCTTTGTAAAATCGAGTTCAGCAATATGTTGTATGTCTTCTTCATCAAAGTCCATTTGTTTTAGAACATTCAGCAATTTCAACTTATTTACATTGTCGGGTCTTAACCATAAATCCACATCGCCTGTACTTCTTGCGTAGCCATGAAATATTACAGAATAACCTCCAATTACAATAAAATCAACTTTTTTTAATAAAAGCTCCTTTAATAAATCTTGATGTTTTTCTATAAACAGGTTCATCCAGCTGTGATTATTCTAATTTTACCTGTGGCAGTTCTGTTTTTTAAGTCTTGTCTACTTACTTGATGCACACGCAAAATAAGTTCAACCGTATGCCTTAAACGATCGATAGGTGATTGCTTGATGATATCCTGAACTTCAGTTTCTTTAGCCTCTTCAAATGACTTGAAAATCCGTATCTTATTTTTTGTCTTATTCATCACAATATCATTTAATAGAATATATACAGCAATAAGTATGCTATTTATTCTCTTGGGCTTTCAATAAACACTCATAGAGTGCTTCTTATTCGGTATGAAGTTTTTTAAGTTCTTTTACTATTTTTGAATCAAATGTAAATATATCTATTTAAACATAAAAATCGTAAGATTGTGGTTTAACAACTCAAGGTATTCCAACGGCGTGATTCAGTAATGCAGTTAATTATCCTTTTGATGATAATGCCTCCTCATTTAAATCCTCAGACACGCTGTTAAACCAGGTTTGGGAGCTATCTAAGCATACCATTAAAGCCACTTCCTTTACCGGTTTGTATGTAGATGGCGACCGGGAACGGATACCTTATGAAGCCGATGTACTTATTAATCAGTTATCGCATTATGCCGTTGATGCAGAATTTAACATGGTCAAAAGATCCCTGGCATATTTGATCTACCATGCTACCTGGCCTACAGAATGGTCGCTGCAAAACTTGTTAATTGGATGGAATGATTACCTATACTCTGGCGATATACGCGCCATCAAAGTAATTTATCCGCAATTGAAAGCCAAATTGTTACTGCCTCTGGGGAGGCCGGACGGACTGATCAGCACGCAAACCGGGAAACAAGACAGTGCATTTACCAAATCCATTTATTTTGAAAATTTCAATGGGCATTCTATTCTTGAGGACATCGTAGACTGGCCACAAAAGGGCGGCTTTAGCATTCCCAAAGATGCCCCTGGCGAAACAGATGGTTTTGTCTTTACTGCTTACAATTCAGTTGTGAATGCTTTTCATTACCAGGCCTTGATCAGTGCAGAAAAGATAGCGCGAAAACTGGGCGAAACAAAAGACGCCAATTTCTTTGCCGCACAAGCAGCCAAAGTAAAGTTGGCTTTCCAACGAGCGTTTATTAACCCAGAGACAGGAATCATTAAAGATGGAGAAGAGACTTTACACAGCTCCCTTCACGCCAATATGTTTACACTTGCCTTTAACCTGGTCCCCGACAACAACAAAGCGCGTGTACTGTCTCATATCCGCTCCAGAGGTATGGCCTGTAGTGTATATGGCGCTCAATTTCTGTTAGACGGCCTTTATGATAACCACGAAGCTCAATATGCATTAAAGCTTTTAACTGCAACAGACAAACGCAGTTGGTACAATATGTTGCGAAGCGGCGCTACGATGACAACTGAAGCCTGGGATACCAAATATAAGAAGAATCAGGACTGGAACCATGCCTGGGGTGCGGCTCCAGCAAACATCATTGCCAGAAAATTAATGGGCGTAGAACCTTTATCTCCTGCTTTTAGCTCCATACAAATCAAGCCACAGCCTGGTGCACTTAATACAGCAGAATTACAACTGTCTACCTTGCGGGGAAGAATAAAAGTTGCATTTACAAATACCCCAGAACAGTTTCTTTTACTAACCACAACCCCGCCAAACTCAACAGGAATGGTATACTTGCCAAGAAGACGAATGGCAAATGACCGCATACTGAAAAATGGTCGGGCAATTAAAGCGATACCAGAGGGGAAATTCTGGAAAATCGCTGATATAGAACCAGGTTCATATACCTGGGAGGTAAAATATTTGTAGAGCGTAGTTTAAGATGGCATAAATGCGATAGCGTCAACTTCTATCAGCATGCCATCTAAAGCTAGTCTTGGAACTGGGATTAAAGTACTTGCAGGGAATTTATTATTCGTCCATACTTTATGCATTTCCTCAGTCCATATCTTAAGTTTTTCCTGATCATGGTCAACAATTAATATGGTTATTTTAAGAACATCATCAGCTTTTAGTTTGTATTCCTGGAGCACTATTTCTAAATTTAATAATGCGAATTGAACTTGTCTTCTAAAATCATTTGAGAGAGTATGTTCTAAGTCCTCGCCCCCACTTTGCCCAGATATAAAAATATATCTTCCATTGTCCGGGGTACTTGTAGAATGTGAGAAAGCGAATGGAGTGGGATCAAAAAGTCTTTTCGGGTTTTTATGAATAATGTTAGTCATGTTGTTTCGATTTATGGTCTTATTATTTTGAGCAAAGATATACCTACTCGTTCTTCAAAACATGTGCCGATGTATGGTAGTGCAAAATATTACCTTTAGCGGATAAATACCAGAAAACAAATTTAAATAGCTTAATAATCATTGTAGGTAAGGCATGGAGACCGATTCTTGTTTGTGAATTTGGCACATATTTGTACTTGTGCGCCAGAGAGTTGGCAGAGTGGTCGATTGCGGCAGTCTTGAAAACTGTTGACTTGTCAAAGGGTCCGCGAGTTCGAATCCCGCACTCTCCGCCAAGGTCTCAAAATCTACAAAAATCCTGAAATCGTAAGATAGCAGACATAAGACACCAGAATTAACTCCCTAATATTTCCTTAAAAATTTATATATTATTTCAATAAAAATAAAAGCATTAATCTTTATTTATTTAAAAGAAGATCTGTGGTTTTAAACGTGCTGATCTTTTCTTTTGGTAATCCCAATTTGACCAATGTTGCAAAAATCTTCTGAGCATCTTTCGGTTCATAGTATGACACCCTCCAATCCGCTTTAAAACCATTTTTTTCAAGTATTTCACGAAGATAAGGCTGATCTACTTCACCAAGAGAATGCCCAAGAACTGTAATCTTAATTGTATCATCCAACATATCAAAGAAAGGCCGGTTCTGTTGGATAACATTGTCGGTCTGTTTATGAGATTTTGAAAAATAAGTCAATATCATATCCAGCGCCCTATCTGACGACAATTCCCAGTTTCGCCCCTGCTCCATATTCCATTCAAACAGTTCTTCTTCAGTAGCATTAATTGATGGTTGGGGCTCGTCTCTTTTAAACTTATTAGGCTCTATTCCATGACCAAGAACTAAGACTTCATTTGACGAATCTGCGCGATTGTGTATATGCAGAATTTTATCACCTGGAATATTATAATAATGTTCCAATGAATTTGTATAATTAAAATTAAGATAAAAAGCATCTTGATTGAGGCTTATTTTTTTCTCATAAATATTTTCAGGAAAATCGACTTGATTAATAAACTTCTTAAATGCATCGTATAACTCTGTAGTCAATTCATTAACGACCTCTTCCATTACAATTTCAAATGTATCCCAATCCCCATCTCGAAATTCTTCACTTGCAGGATTTGCAGTCAAATCGTCATTATCATTTAAAACGGACTGAAAATCAAAGTCCGCCAGTCGTTTTTCGAAATCTGACCATAAATAGTAATGCGCCGGTTTATTCTCGAATTCTTCAAGATCGGGATCAAGTGAAGGCAAACCATAATTTTCAACCAGCCTTTCGTGGATGCTAAAATGGTGCTTTTGCAGATAATAAGAAAAGACCTGATAGTGTGTCTGAAGGCCATGATGAATATCGAATCCATTGCCTATAGTATAAAGTTCCTTCATATATAGTTTTTGTAATATTATTTATGACACCTATGGAAATTACCGTTTCTAGAAGGTTTACAATTGTTTTAAGTGCCTATTTATTAGTTACTTTTTATTATTAATTACCTCTTTTACGAGATAATTAATATTACTTAGGTTATTGGTTCCCTACTATTGTCTTTAAATAATTAGTTCTAGTTAAAAATCTAACATCTACATCAGTGAGTCAATTTACCAACCTGCAACATTCTGGGGTATGATATTTTTGAACTTATAAGATGCCGTTATGAGAGAAATCTTTTGATTACTATTCCCTGGTAATATCCGCGTCAAATAAGTAGTGCCCATAGGGGCGATTGCTTCATATATTAATCTTTCAATATTCAAAAATGTGACTTCCAACCCCTGTGATGTTGGTTTGTAATACAACGACTGATTATAATTGTTGATTGTATTACCAGTCGGAGTTTTAATTACGTTCTTGTACTCCTGTGGTTTACCTGTGGTCGCATCAATTTTATCTTTCAGGATTATTGTTAAATCGAATCCGATATCGACACCGCAACGCCTAAGGAGTTGATGCATATCCAAAGTCGAACCTTCATTAGCTTTTTTCAACATGCAACTAATGATCTGGCAAGGGCAAATCTGAATGGTATATTTATCAGTATTTGCTTCATATCTATTAGAAAACGTAACACTATTATGTCCAGAATAAGATTGCTTTTTAAAGCTAACTTTTTCTTTATTTTGATTTCCATTTTCTATTTGAATAATTCGATAAGCTAAATAGAGGTTCATGCCTTTAGCAGTTATTTTAGCTTTGTTACCAGTCGTGTTCTCTGCATCTATATTTACTTTTTTAAAGATTTGAAGAAGATCAAGTTGGGCATCTGCCGATTTGTTTTTATCTATAGTAATTGTCATCTCTTGGGCTTTTAAAGCTTCGTAAACTACTTGTTCACCAACATTTGACTTCAAAATATCTACAGAGTTAAGAGTTACAATTTCAAGCTTGTTAAGATTAACTGATATATCAGAAAGGGCTGCATACTTACCTCGTAATTTTAAAAAATTTAAAATCCCTAATTCGAGTTCATTTTTTTGGCTGGTATTCATTACCATATCCAGCATGGAAAAGCTAGCTCCATTTTTTCTTTTATCTTCACCTACACCGTCCCCAATAGGACCAGCCTCAACATTCCACAATGCTCCGATTGGCATATAATCCCGAGGCAAAGACATGAATTTAAAACCTGTAAAAGGATTACTTGGTTGAGCAACCAAAGAAATTGATATCCCAATTAAGAAGATAGTAAGTAGACATTTTTTCATTATGAGAAGTTTTAGATTTAATTATGCCTTATAAAAATACCTTATTCTTTCGGTACTAGCAACTTATTAATATTTCTGATATGATAGTATTTATAATTAATTGCGCATTGTACAGTTAGCGTCCTAAAACACCGATCCCTGTTTTAGGACGCTAACTGTACTATAATTTCTAAGCTCTAAAATAGACATCAGCACCCACGCATCGATAGCAAATTCCTGAGAATATATTTATAGATCTGCACGCGTATCATGGTTTAACTTTTCTCCAGGCACTATCGGTTTTTGCCCAAATTTCTTCTCCAATCTCTATTTCATCATTCACTAAATATCCAGAAGGGGAAATTCATCCAATCTACCGTCTAACCTCCCATTGTTCTCCCTATTCTTTAAGATAGCGGCTAGGTTATCTTCCAGAATCCTGAACTGCTCGCTATCGGGATTAATGTCCATTTCAAGCGAAAACTCCCGCAGATTACTCTTTTGTAAACTATCTAGCTGCCAGATCCTTTTGGCAACTATAGTCGGACTGATCTGGAACTGATAGGCCAGATCCACCAAACTTAGCTTCTGACTAATCTCCGTTGATAACTGGCGCACGATACTCTGGCTAATCCAGTCCTTTTTCAGATCAAGGTTCCCAATTTGAGGAAACTGATTACGATTCTGATTTATATATCCTAACTTTTGAGGTAATTCAACATCCATTTTCAGCTTATAACCCCTTGGGGAAAACGGGTAGTAATTCATTGTTTGATCAGGGGCATATCTATCGGAAATAAGATGGCTATCTAGGGGAAAGTATGACGTCCACTCCATATCGTTCTAAGCGATTGCATGATTTTTTCCGCCAAGCCACCGATAGCCACTTTGCTGCCTGCTTGAATAGTCAGGCGCAGAGCCGGCATACCATCATTTGAAATAAGCCCAACTGAGAGATGTCGTAAATGAAGAGCGAGCTTTCTTCTCCTTTCCATATCTATCATGATTTACGCTGCAAGACCTCGGTTTTATTGTTAGTCAAATAGTCATTCAGAATTGAATAGGAGTCAAAAACTATTGGACTGTCAAAGGTCTTCAACACCTGTATAGCAGCTAGGCTCAACTAACGAATACCAATTTAAAAAAATCAATCGCTTCAAAATTTCAAGTTTCGGCTCTTCATTATCCATCTGAAACAACAGATCAAGATAACTTTTATGGATTGTTCGTCCTGGAAGAATTGCTATAAAGCCTCATAGGCAACGGAAAAATCAAAATCCATTAGCTTGCTAATACTCCAATCGACATTGGCATTTCTTTCTAGGTCGTCACCTTCAATATTTTTAAAGAGGTATTGTTCGATACCCTCATTTTTCGAAAGAGTATATACATTCCTCAGCCGCAATATTGTATCAGCACAATATATCTCATGATCTGTACCTTTATTGATCATTTTTTTGATCAATTTTCGCATCCTCGTAAAATCACCACCGGCAGTTACTTGGTTCATCTCTTTTAACACTTCGTTGATGCCAGGATCATTCATAAAGTGCAGGATCCTATATTTGAGCCTCAGAGACATTAACATATTTTCTTCCTGTCCAAGTTGCTTTAAAAGCTTGATGGTGTCGTTCAAAAAACCCAGATGCTTGTCAAAATCCTTTTTGTAAATGGCAGATAGCTCCCCTTCGGAAGTCAACGTGGAAAAATCCCAGTGGTCATAAAAATGAAAAACAAAAGCCTTTCTATAATACCATTCCATCTTCATCAGCGAAACATTGGCCATCGCTTGTAGGTCTTGGGATTTTCCTATAAAATCCATCAGAGAATCCATTCTCGAGTGGAAGTGTTTTTCAAAATCTGCGAAATCACTTGCGATCACCTCCCTTGATCTTTCGTTTCTAGTGCAGATGGCAGTAAATAGGTTTTTGCCAAGATCGAATATCAGCGTAAGCAAGTCCGCCTCTATCACTTTGGAGTAAGCCATCACTCTTGCCTTGTAGTCTCGTGGCTCCTTTCCGATGATGCCATTGATTGACGCATAAAATTCCTGCATTTTTTCCTTGTTCGGCATATTATTGTTATCCAGTTCCTTCCAGGCTTTTTGGACTTCCAGAAAAGAACCTATGTCGTCCCCTTCCATCAATAAAAGTGTCTTTGACTTCAGTTTCCTTACGGTCACGATGCCAGCTTCGTGTTCAGCCTGTAACATGGTGTAGGACAGCATTGACTTTAAAACGGGGTCGAAGCCCGCTTTCCCCTTGGCAGCCAACCGCAGAAATTCAATTGCCCTGAACACTTTCCCCTTATAATAATAGGCCACCCCACAGATCAGATTGAACATTGCCGAGGCGTCATTTCTGGGATGGCTTCGCTGCTCAATCTCCGTAATTGTATTGAAGGCAGCGTCATTGATAAGCGCCAATCCCCACTGCTCAAGGTAGCTAATATTCTGATCTATGTTATAGACTTCATTGTGGTGGTCAATCACAATTCCGGAAACAATTTTTGATTGTTCCGCATGCTCCAGGTGCGGATTGATCTTTCTGTAAAGGTTCCCACGATTTAATGTATCGGTATAGATTTCTGAGATTACCTCTGGTGTCAGAATTTTTGAAAAGCGGATCTTGAACTGGGAAGGGATGTTTTTGGAATTATATTTCTTCAGGAGTGACTGATAGACTGCAAAAACCTTTTCATAGTAGAATACTTCTTCATTATGGTCATAAAGAATATAATAAGCAGGGATGGAAAGGTTGAGCAGGTAATTGATATTACTTACTTCTACCGGAAAGGAGATAGAGCCATCTGTATTTTTTTTAATCGAAATGGTTGATTTCAACTGGAGAGCAAGCCTAAAGTTCGTATAGAAACCATTCTGTTTGAGTTCTGCAAATAGATCTACCCCCTTGTCTCTTGTAATTTCCATCCTCAGTTCAAAATGTGTAACGTCAAATAATAGAGAAAGCTTATTTTTTGAAATAGTTTCAAGATCCTCATTTGGGCTGGATGATGGGAGTGGAAGTTTGGAATTTTCTCTATGCATTAAATTTGATTTTATTATACAAGTACTTTAGATTGAATCCAAAAATGATTTGGCAATGATATATTATTTTGCACTCGTTCTCATTGCTAATCCAAATATAGATTAACATTCTAAAATGTCAAGTCTACAAAATATATGTTTCCACCTTTATGATTGTTAGGATTCTGCGCTTTGAATGCCCCTAAAATTTGATATTTTAATTTTCCTGATTTTCATGGATTGTTTGATTTAGATAGGCGTTATTCAGATTCATCGAGATTTCTCTACTTACTAAGAAACCAGTTTTTTAAAATTTATTATGAGGTTAGTAGAGACTTCTGAAACAGAAAGCCCTTTGATACTGGCTATCTGTTCAACGACAGCTTTAGCATGACCTGGCCAACCTTCTTCATCTCCTAGACGCGTAAAAGGTCCATCACTCTCGAGTAAGATATGTGCTAATGGAAGAGCCTTTACAATTGATTTTCCATTCGTGGATTGCGTCATAGCATAGTTAATTGAAAAAAGGAACCCATTATCTAAAGCTTGTTCCAGATTTTTTATTGAACCTGAATACCAATGCAAGATAGGGCTACCGGGATAATTCTTTCCAACCATGGCAATCACCTCTGCTTCTGCACGGCGCGAATGAATGCTGAGAACTTTTCCTCCATGTATCGCACAACATTCTAGAATGGCCTGGAATATTTTCTTCTGACTCTGATAATCATCTGATTGCTTTTTGAAATTATCAAGTCCAATTTCTCCAATATACTTTGCTTCTCTGGCAAGAGCAATGAATTTGCCCAACTGGCCTATGTGACTTGCCGCCAATTCCGGATGAAATCCTAATGAAGGCCGAATATATTTGGTATTCCTTATAAAATTCTTGGTATGGTGAAATAGATCTGGCAAGTTCGTGACTGCGATGGTGTAAATTTTTTCACGCTCAATCTGTGCGACCATTTTCGTAATATCCGAGCAAAGGTCTAAATGAAAATGCGTATCATGTAGATTCATTCCTGTCCTTTAAAAATTTTTTCACTTCCTCCATACCACGTTTATAGACATCTATGTATGCGCTGAGCTCCTCTGGATTTTGATAAGGAAGAGGTCCAGATCGTAAAACTTGTAGTGAGAGGCGGGAACTCTTCATCCCTTCGTTGCGCTGGAATGCCATTTGGAATGCCCTCAGATCACTGCCCTTTTTGGATTGATTAGGTAACACATCCTTTAATATCTGATTGGAGTAATCTGTCAATATCTTACCTGCTCGTTTTTCTGCAGCTTGGCGGATGATGCAAGGAACACAGTAGCCGCAATTTAGGCCAGGCTTCTTTTTCTCATATCGACTAACCTCGGGATGCGAGCAAGATATAGTATGGGGATAATAGGTGTTTAGAAATTTTCTGTCCTTGCATTCGGCCATCATCTCACCTTTGGTCCTAAATTGGTATGGATTGACCAACTTATTCTTTAGCCCAAGAGTCTCTAGCATCTCCCTCCATTTATCTAAGTAGTAGGGATGGGTTGTTCTGGTGCTATGGCTGCTTAGCCTAGTTAAGGTTAGCGGTATATTCAATGAAATTAGACCGTTTTCTGGGATGATTAATGGAATTTCTTCTCCGTGAGCATTGGCGACGGCAATGCCTAAACAGAAAAATAGAAATGATCTGGCACGAGATGAATTCTCTTGCTGGGTCTTGGCCTTATTATGTCCGGGTTGAACCCGTATCTTATGTCGTTCAAAGCCAGCTTTGCTGAAGTTTTCAGCAAGGGCATCATACAACATCGTTTGGACAGCACTTTCAGATGCTTTATAGTGACTAACAAAAGCAACTTTCGATCCTCCACTAAGTAAATCAATGGAGCTGATAAATGAGTCTAGCCCACCTGAAAAAAGACACACTTTTTCAATACCATTAGCATTTTTCTCAAAACTTGACTGTGTCTCCCTCTTTACTTTATTCTTTCTGAATTTTATTTCCCATTTGTCTCCACTAAGGAAGCTTAACATTTCTTCAAGTACCGGAACTGCTTGATTCCATTTTGCAGGATCATACACTGGCAGATTGACTTTGAGGTACCTGCTCCATCCTTGAAAACCGTTCTCCTTTCTAGACACTGTCTGGTCTACAGTATAAATAGCGATACCTATTCTCAATAAGTCAAAAACCTCATCCTTCAATGCTAACCGGTGGTCATGGAGATGCGATATAATATTTGTTGTTACCCACCTCTCCCTGTCTGCCTGACTTATGGATATAACAATATTTTTATCTCCTTCCACTGTTTTTTGCTCAGTCGCATCCCTAGGATCGAATTTTACATGAATGTTAATTGCGCTCATTTTTTATAGCAGTGTAAGAGGTAAGGAGTATTTGATCTATTATAATTTTATTCTGTTCTACACTCATCGTAAATGGGTCAATTTCATTATTTTCATAAGCTGTTTGTACTTCAAGTCGAACATAGTCTTTGATTTCGCTTTCCAGCTTTACCGCTTGCTTAACAGAAAGATCTCCTTTCTCCAATGCAAGTCCCAGCTCATGCATCCACTTGAGGAAAATGTAATTGCTCACATAGGATGATACTGATTCTCCAATATCTGTCTTGCCGATTTGATCAAGGTTGGTAATATCTTTGCCATCATCAATCATTTTCTCATATAGCCCATCCAAGGTTACAATCAGTGCCTCACGAGCTATAGCTTCATCATTTGTCGTCCCAACTGGGGCAAGTGCATCAGAGATGGCAGCAAGCATTTGTTCTGGATTCAGGCCGTCTAGATTTTTAATACCCAGATCACTTAAGCTACCAGCGATCCCCGCCGCAGCAACCCCACCTAGAAAGACCGCGAACCTTGCGCCTGTCGAAGACCCTATACCTGCCGCGCGTGTTGCACTAGTCGCTCCGCCAGAAGAACGAACATATGCAGCGCCAGCTTTTCTCATGCTTGATCCGCGCGTTCCATTTGCAAGTCTCTTCAACGCACCTTTACCGGAGGTCCAATTTGGTTGACTGTCCATTTTACCAGCATTGTTTTTTTTATCCGAGGAACTTTCTGAAGTATCATAGTTATTTTCTCCGGTCCCTGCGGACGGCTGATACCAAGGCGGTAGAAGTGGGCTGCGACCTACAGGGCCGTTATTAGATGCTGATGTTCCCATTATTTATTGAGGTCTTTTATCGCTTTTTGGGCAAAAGGTATAAGCTTGGTATTGGATGTACTTTTTTCCCATTTTTTTAATAACTTAATTGCAGGATCTTGAAATTCGGTTTGTTTAAAAGTCCTTGCAACAAGTGTTGCCGCCTTCGCAGGCAGTCCTTTTTCAGGGTATGTCCCAAGCAGTGTAATCAGCTCACTTTTAACTTCACTTCGTTTTGACGCATAATCAAACATAAGCTCCATATAGGACAGATCACCTGAATGATCTTCTTCCTGCCTAAATCTTTCAGTGATGAGTGCAAAAACGGCTGTGATGTCAGCCGGGGCTAAGTCGCCTAATTTGCCCAGGGTTACGTTACGTTCTGCTTTTGAATTACTGAATAGTTTTTGTACGACTACGCTCGCTTCCGGACTCAACCGTTGTGCTGTTGATGATACGACAGAAAGATGATCCCTTGAGAAATAAAAATACGGACTTAGATCTATGCCTGAAAGCGCTGGTTCTAGCTTGAACCAGTTAATTAGCCATTTGTCTTTTTGGTAGATCTCTAGTTCTGGTTTAGACTTTTGCGAAACATTGCTGTTTTGTTCCTCATTTTTTTCCTCTAATTGATCTAATATTTGTATGGCCCCTTGGTTATTTGCCTGCATTTCGTAGAAATTCCTAAATGTCTCCGGTTTAAAATATTCAAGCAACATGAGCTTGGCCAATACTGTTTTCTTTAAATCAATTCCAATTGAATCGGCCATGCCTTTTCTAAGCAGTAAGGTGTTTAGAAAGCGCTTGCATTGACGAGGATTGCCATTTAGTCCTACACTTAATACCGGAACAATCTGCCCGCACATTAGTAAGGCTTCGCTGAGCTCATCGTTTACAGTGTTTAGGAAATCTCCTGCACATTTCATATCGAATAAAAAATCAAAGCCCTTGTTACGCTTCTCCTTTAGTATTTCTTCTCTCGCAATGCCAAATTCTCCTTCGTCAGTATGCAACTGGGCAAATAACAGGTTGGCATAATTGGTAAGTTCAGTCGCATTTAGTGGTGGAATTCTAATCGGAAATTGGATGAGTTTTTCAAGGTAGTCCCTTCCCACCTCAGCATTATCTCCGGAAATTTCTGGAAATCTTGTCTTAACGGCATGCTTAATTAACCGCTCGTCGGCTCCAATTATGAATGCTGTCTTTTTGGTGAACAAAAAAAGTTTGATAGCCTCTAAAGTACCAATTACGGTTGGGGGAGAGCACCTATCTAGATCGTCAATGCAGATTAAAACTTTGTCCAGATCAGTTTCCGATAGAAGATTAGAAAAGTTTTCATGAAAGCTTTGAATGTTATTCTTTACATCGTCTTCTTTGAGCTTTGATTTATTCTCTTTAAGTAGTTTGGTATAATCTGCTTCCGAAGCTTTTTTTGCGATATCTAACGCTGATACGGCAGCCATTCCTACGGGTCCTCCCGCAGCAAAACCAATTCCATATTTTACCAGTTGACCGCCAGCCTTAATCACATCAATATTCCTTAATAATTTTGCAGCAAAACTGATCGCCTTTTCACTTAATGTGCGTTCAGATACAATTGCGTCAACGATCTTTGACATCAGCACAATCTTAGCATCTTCATACCCTTCGAATAGCCAACCATTGAATTTTATGACTAGTATATCAGGCTTTGCACTATATTTGTTTTCGATCATCCGCATCAGTGACGATTTACCACTTCCCCAATCCCCGAAGATCCCGATACTACAAGGAAGAAGATTTTTGGAATCTACAATATTAGATACGGCTGTGACTAAATGCCCACAATCGATAAGATCTTCGTCTGTTTCATTATCATTCCACATGGTAATTGCATGCTTGAAGATCAATAAATGGAGAGGCAGAAATTATGGATGACTTTTTTTTCATCCTAATCGAAAGATTGACTATGATTGAATTTTGTAACTGGACGGGCCAATTTGCGTTTTGGTTCATTTGAGATCGTAGTTGGTTAGATTTATAATCACAAATTACAATATTTATTTGAATAACATATCACCTTATCCACTGAACTATAATAATGATCAGTAATTTACTCGCATTTTAAATAATCATAACTAACTCCATTCTCAAATAGATGAAAGGCTTAAAATTCCCTATGCTTAAAAGCGGTTCGAAATGCCCACATTTAGGTTGGCTTCTATATTTTATGAGATAATCAAATTTAAGCAATTACTAATAAGAGATCGACTTTATAAATTACCCAGTAGAGTATTTCTTCATTTTGATCGATAAAAAACATCGTTCAAATGAGGTTAGAGTCTCCTGTACTAGCATCAGTCGAATTTATAAATTTCCATTATCATCCATTCGCTTCTTATTTTATAAATTTCCCTGATTATTCTGAAAAGTTCCTGTAGATGTTGTAATGGATAATCCGAATCCCCGCAACTAGGCGACTAGATTTCGAAAAACCTGCAAATCATATGATTTGCAGGTTTTTTCATTTAAGACCAAAACCAAATGAAGCATCAATTCACATATAGTTAATGAATCATTCGGTGAGTGCTTTCCATCGGTTTATACTATTCAGGTACTTCTGGAACTGTTTTAAATTATAAAGAGAATTTGGCTGTATCTTTTCGGATTTGAATGGATTTTCCCTTAATAGAAAGGTTAATTTCTCCATGATTGACTGCCATATTGCGTCATGCCAGTGTCCGTGACTAATGTATCTGCAGAATTTCCAAATAGACCGGTACCGAAGTACCATACCAACTTTTGCGCTGAGTGGAATAATGAACTGTCGGTTTCCCCCAATGGATTTTCTCATAAGAGCCGATTGCTTCTTTAAACTCTTTGTATTTAAGATTGTTTTCGTCTTTAATAGAGTTTTGAAACAATAAATAACATGGTGCATTTGGCTGAGACTTTCTTACGTTCATCACATCTTTAGCCAATTCGTGCGCATCCAAGTTTTCACTGGCAAATAAGTAGCTTGTATTGATGAGTATGCTGTTCGCATTATCTAAATACCGGAAATCCAATTCAGAAAGTTTTTTAATAAATACAGGTGCCTGAACAGGTTTGAAAACAGGATTATCCAAAAAGTATGCTGCTCCATCAAGCATATTTTGATAGTAGTCTACGCCGATGTAATCAAAGTCGACAGTTTGGTTTGTAATACTATGTATATGCTCGATAAATGATAGTCCAGCAGTTGCAGGTCCACAACCAATATCTACGAATTTAACTCTGCCCGACGATTTGTAAAGCGTGATAAATGCATCTAGTCTTTCAAATAGATAAACTGAAGTAAAAAAGTGCATTCTCATGTTACAATGTGCATATAGCTTTACAATATCAAGTCCAGCTAACCCCTCTACCTTTTTGTCAAAGTCAGTCTGCCCCGTACCGATAATTTTCTCTCGAACGTCTGGATAAGAAATACCTAATAGGATATGGTACCACTGAGTCTTTTCATGTCCTTTGATATATTTGGTGAACTTATCATCAAATAATTGCTGGGAGAATTCAGTAGGTTCAAAAATCTTGGCAACATATGGATTGATTTCAACCTCAATATCGAATTGCGCCTGGTTTTCCTTATAAAAGCTTAGTATCGGAAACTGTTCGGCCAACTCTTCAGACTGGATTAAGCTTAGAAACTCAGCAGCAAGTTCCCCTGTTCCATATAATTTTAAATTGTATTGGGCGTCTTCGATATAGGTATGTAGATCACGAATGACTTCATTTTCGTAATTATCCTCACCGTCATTAATAGCTAATAACAATGTTGCCAGATAGTTATGTAACTTTTTAATATGTGATGCCGCAACGCTATATTCTTGGTAATTCAACCAAGCTCTCAGTCGAAACTTCAAAACATTGTCGCCAATCTTATTAAAGCAATTGGAAACTGCTCCTACATTATTTTGCATTTTGAAATACAATCCCAGCTCTAGATAAAGAAATTGTATTTCTTCTGATTCCTTTACTTCAAGGACCAATTGTAATTGCGTCAAATAGTTTAGAATTTGACGCATTTCCTGCTGTGCATCTTCCATAGCACTAGCATTGATGAACAGCAATTTGACTTCCTGTCGTTGGTCACGAATAAATTGAATTATTTCAGAGCCCCCCAACGAAAGAATCTGAGACTTGAAAACGTTTATTTCCATTAAAGCTCTCCTACGATTATTGCTAACTGCAACCTTAGTCTTACCTCCTGCTCACTAACTCCGGACCTTTTATCCTTTAGCCTGCTCAACAGTTCGGATTTCTGGTAAAAGCTACTCTGCATAATTTCAGTCAGATTCATCTGCAACAGGTTTGTCATTGGATCATTCACAATTACAGCCTTCATGCCCAAACGGCGACATAGCACAGCTAGCTCAGAGTGGTAGCTAATTCTTTCTGGTGTCCGTGATAGTTCGGTTGTTAAATCCGGCAGTGAGGCTTTATCGACCTGCGGCTCGGGACGTAAAATAGGTTTAACTAAAATCCTTTTATAATCAATATCAATCAATCCAAAGGATTGCATAGCAATTTCAAAAGCATCCCCGGGTAAAGTTTGATGGCTATCACTAAGAAGCTTACCGTCAACATTCTCTATTTCAGGCACCTGGCCTCCGAAGACTTTGTGATAAACCTGGTTGATGATAGCATGATCAAAGGCGGATTCCAGCTGGAACTTTATAGCTGGTTTTTTCTCGGCAAGCTTGAAATAGGCAATTGCCGGATTAGCAAGCAATAACCGCTCATCGTTATTTTTCAAACTGGCATAGCCGTAAAAATAACCGAGCAATGAAAAGGCATATTCGCCGTAAAGCGAAGAGTAAACATTCGGAATGTCTCGTCTAGCAACTTCGATACTGCTTAAGTTTGCATAATTCCTTAAAAATGCAAATGTGTACAAAGGCAGCGCTGATTTGGATTTAGACAATTCGATTGTAGAAAGAATTGACTTCCGCTCTAGGCTTTGTCTAAGCGAAGAAAAAATAGTTTTTACCTGTTCAGCTTGCATATTTTCATCCTTCAGCGAGCTAAATACCTTTTGAAATTCTTTTACATCATCATCATGAAAGTTATCGTCCGCCTTGATTCGATCAAAAATCCATTTTAATAATTGTTTGTCTGAAGGAGTGTTCTCATTAAACAAGAAGGAGTAAAACTCATGGATAAGGGTCTTTGGTACGATTTGACTTCCGAAATTGGAATCCAAGGCCTGCATCGCATAAAAGAAGTGATCTGGGAGGGTTTTATAGGTCGAAGTCTTATCAGCAACAAGCAAGGTATAACTTCTTAAAAAGGCAAAAAGTCCCAGTACATGGTTGAAATGCTTTATTTTGACACTAATATCTTCTATGACCTTTTGGGGTGCCTGTATAAATTTTAAATCATAACTTTTCTCTACTGATGTAATAGAAAAAAGTTTCTCAGGTATAAACCCGCCATTGAATAATAGTGCATCACTGATGATGCTTTTTTTTACTTTCTCATTGATTGCAACTATTTTCTTAACACGTGTAATTGGTAGTGCAGATGATAAATAGGCTATGCTTCCAACAACTTCCAGCGCATTCATTTCTTCAGCAAGCAGCTCAATTTCCAAAAGGACTACATTTTCATCTAATGCCACCGAGGTACCATTGGCTAGAATCAAAAAATCATTATAGCGCGACTGCACATCCTCAAAAGCACGGCGTTCAAAATATTTCGAAGGCGCTACCAGCGCTGAGGAAAAATAATGAAATATATTGCCTCGATGGATTTCTATATAAAAACCTGCATTATGGTCAAATTTTTTTTCTTCAGTTAGCCGAGCAGAAGGAACTGAAACTTTGGTTCCACTCATCATTTCAGGATTAACCACCTCAAGTCCTACATCTTTTTTTTGAGGTATTGCATCCTTGACAAAGTCAAGTTCAATATCTACGAGTTTTGTTGGGGTTTTCTTATTACTTTGTTTTCTAGGTTTATTTCTTGCCATTTAAGTGTTTTCTGAAATTCGTCTAATTAGCCGCGGTGTGGAAAGAAAGGGAAGGCGGTTGGTTGGCAGAAAGTATATATATCTCATTTCTTGCCCTGGTAACTGCAACATAGTAATGATTTGGTGTGACATAAACTCTACCTGACTTGGTTCGCTTCCTGGTTGCCGCAGGAGACTCCTCAAAAAAGGGCATTATTACCACATCAAATTCCAATCCTTTACACGAATCAAAGGTAGTTATAAATGGTGAACTCACTCTATCCATCAGTACAGTTTCATCCTGAGGCTGGATTCTATGGCTATAATAAGAAAACGATTTATCTGGTGCTGCATCAGCTGCACAGGAATAACCCTTACGTTCCAAGAAATCCTTGATTGTAGGTATTTCATTTGCAAAATGCACCAAAATGCCAATGTTACTCGCTTGATTGGCTTCTATGATTTTCAGGATTAGATCTAATTGATCGGCTTGGTTTAGCCCTATCCGGATGTCGGGAGTATTGCCTCTTCGCAACTGATCCGTTTTCATTCGCTGAACCCTCGGGTCTTCCGGTACAAATTTTTGGGCAAGCTCAAAAATCTCCCTGGTGTTCCGGAAATTAGAAGCTAGAATTTGCCAGTCAGTATCCGCTTTAATCTTTTTAAGCTGACCATAGATTTCGTCCTCCGCCTCGTCATCTCCATAATATCCCTGGTAATTTTGCGCACGATCCGCGCCAACAGAAACGGTATCACTTAAAACAAAAGCATTACCATACACTGTCCTAGGCAGATCCTGTCCTTCGTCAAAAAACAATTCGTCTAAACGACCATACTTGTCGTAGTATCGAGTAAAATTCGCTTTAGCTATCTCATGATCGGCGTTTGCATCGTAATATCCTATGTTGTCCTTATGCCACTGGAAAAACGTACCAAGCTGTTCATCGATGACTGTATTAATTTTCCCCTCGTCCAACTCTCCGAACAGTTCTTCAGATCTTGCGCGGAGTGTACCCTTTATTGCATACATGAGCGCATTGTTAAAGGTAAAGAGCATAATATTGTTTTCTTCTAGCACAGCCCGAAGGAACCTATATATCGTTACCACTGTTTTGCCACTACCAGGGCCACCGGATACTAAAATTGATGTTCTTGGATAATAAGCGACTTGCTGATCATCAGTGAGTGCAGTTATCTGAGGGAGAGAGAATCTAAAATCTGGCATTAAATAAGGTATAAGTTGCTTCAAATTACATTTATGGCAAAGTCATTGAATGCCAACAGGAAACATATAAAACAAATATAGAATATTATCTGAGGTTTGGCGAAAATTTATTATCGCAATTAAATTTGCATCTTTGCTAAAATCATTAGTAAATTTGTTAACTAAGTTTGAAAAATTGCAACCACTGGAATAAAGCTGTGAACATACTATGAAGAAATCACCTGCATTTGATCTTTTTAATCCCGCACCTGAACAGGTTACCGGACCAGGTCAAGTCCAAACCAGTATTGTACGAACAGTCGATATCACTGGTATGACTTATCACAAAGATTTCATAACAAAAGAGGAAGAATCAAAACTTATAGACCAGATTTTAAGTGAAGAATGGCTAGGCGATTTGAAGAGACGGGTTCAACACTACGGTTGGAAATATGATTATAAGGCTAGAAGCCTCGATTATAGTATGTATCTGGGTAGTTTACCGCAGTGGATTTCGGTATTTTCCAAGCGCTTGGTTGAACATGGCATGATGACTGAAGAACCAGATCAGGTGATCATCAATGAGTACAAGCCGGGACAAGGCATTGCCAATCATGTGGATTGTGAGCCTTGTTTCGGTGACACAATAATTTCTCTTAGCTTATCCAGTGCATGTACCATGAATTTTATTAACCTGAGCTCTCAGGAAAAAAAAGAAGTAGTTCTCCTGCCCAGAAGTGTCGTCGTTATTAAAGGGGATGCACGTTATCACTGGTCTCACGGCATTCCGGCCAGATTGGCCGATCAAATTGACGGAACTAGGATTAACCGGAAGCTCCGGATCTCAATGACTTTTAGGAAAGTGATTTCTAGGGACTAATTACTTCTTCAGCAAATAGTGATTATATTCCCTGCTAGCGATTTCACATGTTATTAAAATACTATCTATATGAGTATTTTACTTATTCCTTATATCAAAAATAGATAAGAGCAGGATACTTTCCGGAAAAATGGAAAGAATCATATTACTTACCTCACTTTCTTCCACTGAGGATACAAATTGGTACAAAAGATCCAAAACTAGGCTATAATAATCAAGTAAAATAGCTTGAGATATTCTCTAAAATATTTAATATTACTACCCGACCTAAATTAGTTAATGATTAGATTAGCCCATTATATACTATAAATATCCACATCGCAGAATAACGTAGTCTCTTATGAAAATAACAAAAATTAATATCCCCCCAACAAACGGGCTTCAGAACATCGAAATGGATAGACTTTGCGAAGTAATATTATTAGCAGGAAAAAATGGCTCTGGCAAAACAAGAATTTTGAACCTTATCAAATCCACACTAATCGCTAAACCTAAAAAAACAATCATAGAAACTGCCAAAGCTCACATAAATCATAACGAGCAGATTATAAAAAACGCAGACAAAAGCCTTGATCAACTAAATCATACATTGAATGTAACAACGAATGAAGTATTAAAAATAAATTTACTAAATACTATTGCTGAAAAAAAAGAAACCACCAAAAGAGCACAAGACCAATCTAATGCTTATCAAAAAGTTTTGAATTGGGATCTACTGGAAACTAGCGAATTGTCTGAAAACTATCCTTCAGTTCTATTTGTCCCAAAAGTGTTAACACTTGGAAATACAAATGATATTGCCAAATCAAATCTTCAATCTGCCGCAGCTCATACGGATAAAGCTGGGACAGATATGCTAGCGCAAGGTACTTTCGCTAAAATTGTCATTGTCCAAGAACGATATTTCAATGCTACACACCCGGAGTTTAAACCTAATCAAGACGACATAGACAAAGCAATTGCAGATTATGACAGGTTACAGAATATCATAGAAATATTTCTCGGAACAAGACTTGGAAGAACCATTAATGGCGATTCAACACTATTTGACTTTCCACTTGGCGAAGCAATGTTATCTGATGGTCAAAAAATTTTACTCCAATTCTGTATAGCCTTATATAGTCAAGAGGACGACTTAAAAGATCTGATCTTGTTCATGGATGAACCGGAAAACCATTTACATCCGGCAGTCATAATTGAAATTATCGATCGAATTAAAATGACCGTTCCGAATGGCCAGATTTGGATAGCGACACATTCAGTACCATTACTGGCGCATTTTGATCCTTCAAACATCTGGTACGTAGAAAAAGGAAAATGTAGACATGCAGGTAAAATACCCGGACAGGTTTTAGAAAGTCTTCTTGGTGGCGAAGAACAGATCGCAAAATTACAGGATTTCATAGGGCTTCCAGCACAGTATGCCAGCACCAGATATGCTTTTGAATGTTTACTCCCCCCAACTGTAGTGGTAACATCAGCAAATGATCCGCAATCCCTTCAAATTAGAGAAGCATTACTTAATAGAAAAAATGGAAGCTTAAAAGTATTAGACTATGGAGCTGGTAAAGGGAGATTAATCTCCAACCTACATGATTTAGAAGAAACAAGTCAAGAAGCATTACTAGAGGATTTTGATTATATCGCATTTGATAAATATCCTTCCGATCGTGATCAATGTGAAGTTTCGCTTAGTAAAGTTTATGGCAGTGCCACAGATAGATATTACAGTTCTACAAATGATTTATATACCAGGTATGACAAACAACGCTTCGATGTAGTCATTCTGTGTAATGTGCTACATGAAATAGATCCAGCAGAATGGATTGGACTTTTTAAAGAAGATGGAGAAATCTCACAAATGCTGGCCCCTAATGGTGTTTTACTTTTAATAGAAGACCATCAGATTCCTATTGGGGAAAAAGCATATAAAAACGGGTTCCTAGTATTAGACACTCCGCAGCTCAGAGATTTATTTTCCATAACAGAAATCGATAAGGATTTCATATTTTCAGATCAGCGTGGCGATGGAAGACTAAAAGCACATTTTATCCCAAGAGAATATTTAGTTAGAATCACTGCTGATTCAAAAGCGAAGGCCTTAAAATCAATGGCAAAATATGCTCATACACAGATAAAAGAAATCAGAAATAAAGAACAATCTTACAAAAATGGAAAACTGCATGGGTTCTGGACGCAACAGTACGCAAATGCACACTTTAATCTGGGAGAAATCCAATAAAAACTTAAGCTTAGATGTAAAGGAAATTGCAAACTGCTGTGGTGTACAGAAACAAATTACTTTTCATATCGCAAACATACATTTGCCACAATAGTTACGCTATTGAATCAAATTCCACAAAAATAAGCATCCAATAATTAATCTATTGGGCAACACAATATTTAGCCCTAATTAACGTCTTTACATACGAGAGCGTTAATTTAGATGAAGCGGGAATGGTCGGAGATCATTCCCCTTTCTTATTTAATTAGGAACCTCTGTTAGCAGCAATTATTAATTTCAGTATAAACCTTATTTACCATGTTGAGTATTTATGGGTTGCTTCTTCAATTATTTTTCCTGACTTGTTAATTGCCCCCCAAAGATTATTGATTTCGATTTTTGCTTGCCCTTTTTCAAATTTGCTTGCGTATTGAAACTGTAAGTCAACAACTACTTTTCCTATTGTGTCAATATAACCATGTTTACCCATATCATTACGAACAACACAAAGTCCCTCTGAAAATTCGTCTACCCAGTCATATTTTGGTTTAATTACTTCCTGCCCTTTTGCATTTACAAAACCATATTTATCATTAGCTAGGAAACTTGCAAGCCCATTGTGTAAACTTCCTAGATAATCTAAAGCCATCAACTGTAAAACATAATTTCCTTTTTCATCTATCATTCCGTACTTTTCGCCAAGTTGCACAGTTGAGACACCCTCCGAAAACATTTCTGCACTATCGAACTTTGATTCAATTACAATGTTGCCATCAAGGTTACGAAAACCGACTTTCCCATCTTTTATTACTTGAAAGTATTTTATCCCTTCCCGTTCTCCGACCTCTCTTGAGTTCACCCTGGGGTCATTTAAAATTTCCTCAAATTGTTCTTTATCAGAGTCCTCTTTGGGTTTGTTGTTACATCCAAAAACCCCAAGTAGTCCAGTTAAAAATGACATTATTAAAATCTGTTTTGTCATTATCAATTGGTTCGCTTTTCACTATTTATTTGGAGTTATTATATTCTTCATTAAAAAACTCACTTAAGCTCACCCCAAAACAATTAAGAATGCCAATCAATGTACCAATGGTTATGTTAGCACTCCCCGCTTCATATTTACCATATTGAGAACGGTTCAGATTGTTTTCATATGAAAACTTATCTGGACTGGTGTACCCCGCGGACTTACGGAGACTCTTAAGCCTTAAACCTATTTTCTTCAGCTCTTTTTCATTTGTTAAAAGATCCTTATTTGTCATAAAATAAAGTAAGGCAAATACTCCATTTTTACACACTCCATAAAAAGAGTATTTTTATTTGGAGTATTGAAATGATCTCGTTATCTTAGAGCATTAAATAATTGATTATGTGAGAGTAAACAACAAATAAAATATTAATGGTCTTGCGGTTGCATTTCTGAAGCCGTAACGCAAGACAGCAGAATACCCCGCCTATTTACTAATATGCTATATTTGCGTATTCCTAAAATAGGTGCGGGACTGCTGTACACTCGTGTTACGTAAGGCTTCAGAAACTCTATGCAACCACGAGATGCAGTTCCGCACCTATTTCTGCATCTCCAAGACTCATTTAACTAGTAAACCAATTAAATGAGATCAATATATGGAACTACAAATCTTATCCCCAGCAGAAAATCATGCGATTTACTTTAGAGCGTTTATCGATCAGCTTGTCCAAAAGTTCAAGCCTCTTCAAATTTTTAGCTTTTCCAAAGACAGTTACACGCAAGATGATCAGGGCTGTTTTAAAGAAAAATCCACTACCTTTCATTGCGATTATTGCCTACTACTTGTCACTGAAAGCAACACCCGAATTGATCATGAGGTACAAGATTTCACAAATGGCAATTACAAACACGGTGTAATAACAATCCTCTGTCATGCGAAACACGCCATTGAGGAAGCTATTATAGCCAATAATCGTTTTTTCATTACCGTTTGCAGTACCGCCAAATTGATTTATAGCCATAATGGAATGACTACTTTCGATTTCTCCAATCGTTTTATTCCAACTGAAGCTGCTATAAAAGCAAGAAAACATTTCGACCACAGAATGACATTAGCAGATGGTTTCTTAACCGGAGCGCATGAGTGTATCATTAATGAACAGCACAATGTATGCGTATTTATGCTGCATCAGGCTGTAGAACAAACCTGTATTGCCCTGATCAGGGTACATCTGGCCTATCGAGCAGAGATGCATAATTTACGCCGTCTTTTACACCTCTGCTCCTGCTTTTCAAATGCCCCCATTAAAATGTTCTTATCCGGTAGCCCTGATGACGAAAGACTTTTTGAAGTATTGCTTAAAAGTTATTCGGGAGCGAGATACAAAGACACTTTTAACATTTCCGAAGATGACTCCTGGCTTTTATACAATAAGGTTGTAGCGTTTGTTACACTTGCCAAAGTAATGTGTGAAGAGAAAATAGCGCAATTAGCACAACAGGCCATGCTATACAATGAATTTGCTAACCCAGCCAGCGTATCCAATTAATAACCAATTTTACGACTCAGTACTGATTTAAAAATAAGATTATGGAAAACATCATGAAAAAACTGGATTACCAGCCCACAAATTTATCAGACTATGAATTAGAAAACCCTTTAAGCACAATGGTCGACTTTTTGGATAACAATGATCTCCATCATATTAGGGAAAAAGTTTGGCAACTCTATAAGGGATGGGTAAATAACTCAGTCGGATTTACCGAGGGAGACGAAAATGCCGATATGCTGTACTTTTACACCCAACTCGTGGATTTTATAAATGCAGCGTTTATATATACGGAAAAAAGGAAGCTGGAAATTCAGCCACCTAAAGGATGAAGAGTTAAAGCAACTGAGATCAGTACGGGTTTGCTAGCTGGGTTTTGAAGTTTTCGATTTTTGTATTCAATTCAGTCAATGATTCCTGATTTATAACGCCATTATGGACATCGAAATTCTCATAAAACTTCGGCAATGAAAAGACTTCTTTAATATCAGCTCCAAATTGTGGAAAAAACTTCGACGCTTCTGCCATTACATTTCCACCGCCAAACCCACCCGGAGAAGTAGTCATCAGAAACATCGGTTTGTTTTGGAAAACTTTTACATTAATCCGGGAAGCCCAGTCGAAAGTATTTTTGAATGCTACACTATAAGAGCGATTGTTTTCTGCTAGTGAACATATAATAATATCACAATCCTCAATATTTTTTAGAAATAGGTGTGCCACTGCCGGGAATCCATTTTTTTCCAGATCTACAGAAAAAACAGGCATTGCATAATCGTTAAGGTCAATCAAATTAATTTCATTCCCTTCAAAACTTTTCAATACAAATTTTACCAGTTGTTTGTTAATAGAGGTAGAAGAATTACTTCCTGCAAATGCAAAGATTTTCATTTTTATATATTTATTATGTTATGAGATTTTGAAAATAAAATATCGATATTGAAATATTATAGCTTAAAAATAAGGATTTTTCGTAAACCACGACATAAAACAATCACACAAAATTGTTAATTTAGATGAAGCGGGAGTGGTCGGAGATCATTCCCGCTTTCTTAAATTACCTCTTGCTTATTTTATACAGCTTGCCGCTATCCGTACATGCGTAAATGTTGCCGTCTTTACCAATGGCCATGCAGCGCCAGCGTTCTTGCCTGCTCACCAACAAACGCTCCTCGCCTTCCACTTTATTGTTCTTGATAACCAAACGAGCGATATGCACACCACCCAGGCCGCCTATTAAAATATTATTTTTCCACTCAGCTATGTTGCCGGTGTAAAATATCATACAACCCGGCGAAATACTGGGATCCCAATAGTAAACCGGCTGTATGGTGCCCTCTTTTTGCTGTATACCTTCGTACACTTTTTCGCCACTATACTCAATACCATAAGTTACCACAGGCCAACCGTAGTTACCTCCGGCTTGGATAAGGTTAAGCTCATCGCCACCACGCGGACCGAACTCAGCTTCCCACAGATCTCCTGTAGCAGGATGAATAGCCAAACCATCCGGGTTACGGAGCCCCAAAGCATATATCTCGGGCTTAGCATTTGCCTTTCCAATGAATGGATTATCGGCCACCGGCTTGCCATTTTTGGTAATATGGATGATCTTGCCTGTTGTAGCGCTCAGATCCTGTGCTTTTTGACGAATGTTATTCGCACTACGGTCGCCCGAACTGACAAAAATATTGCCCTTTTTATCAAACAATAATCGCGAACCGTACTGGCCACCCCCTTTATGGCGAGGCACAGCTTCAAATATCACGCTTACATCCTCTAACTTGGTCTCATCGACAGATAGCTTGCCTTTCGCAACAGCTAATGCAGCGCCGTTTTCACCCGGCTGGGCGTAGGTCCAATAAACCATGCGGTTCATTTTAAAGTTGGGGTCAATGTTCACATCCAGCAAACCACCTTGTCCCTGGAAATGTACTTTAGGGAAACCTGTGATCGTTTTCACGATCTTACCTGTAGTGGTCAAAATTTGCATGCTGCCCGGCTTACCGCTTATTAGTAAACGTCCATCAGGCAATACGCAAATACCCCATGGGCCGTTCAGTTTGGTATTGATTACCTCGTCTTTATAGGCAGTTTTGCTTTTAACGCTACCTATACGGGTTTGGCCCTTAAAAGCGGGTTTGTAGTCGGCATTGGCTTTGATGGTCTCTACAGGGGCGCCGGTTTGAGCGATGCCAGAAATAGTCACTGATGTTAGAGCGATGCCCAATACCAGTGGTTTATAAAGTTTTAATAACATAAATGGTTCCTAGAATGAGTCAAGTTAGTCATTTTTTAAGCTATTGAGATATTTTATACTCTCAGGCACTTGTGTAACGGATGAACTGCTTTCATCCTCAATATAGTAATGTTTTACGCCCGCTTTGCGCGCTGCTTTTATTACGGCCGGAATATCAATTTGGCCTGTGCCTAAAATCACATCGTTATCCTTCGGGGTACCACCCGAAAGGCTGCCACGTTCAACACCTTTCTTTAAATCTTTCATGTGCAGGGCTTTATAGCGATTACCATATTTGGTCAGTAATTGCGCTGGATCTTGTCCCGGCAAAAATGCCCACAGGATATCCAATTCCATGCTTACATATTTAGGCTCGGTATTTTTCAGCAGGTAGTCGTACAGCGTGCCATCCTGGTAAGGTTGGAACTCGAAACCATGATTATGATAAATGAAAGTAAGGCCGTAGTTATCTTTCAGCAGCTTACCATACTTGTTAAAATCGGCAACCGTCTGTTTGGCATTGTCTAAGGTAAAAGCGCCTTTGTGGGGAATACTGGCTACCCTAACATAGGTTGCGCCCAATGTTACAGCAGTTTTCCCTACTTCATCGGTCTTATTGACCAGGTCTTCATAACTTACCCCGTATGATGAACATTTGATACCCCTTGCATCGCACATTTTGCGTAAGTCCTCAGGTGTTTGCTTAAACAGGCTCGAAAATTCGATATCGGTTATGCCCTGGCCTTTTATCATATCCAGTGTGCCGGGCACATCTTTGGCAAACTGGTTACGATAGGTGTACGATACGATACCCGGGGCTTCGGGAAATAGCTTTTTTTGGGCTACAACCTGGCTGCTAACCAGGCCACCTATTAAACCCAGGGTTAGTAAGGCTTTTTTAAAATAATAGATCATATTTGAAATTGTTATTTAAATAGAAGTTAATTAAACTTTAGGTTCCCAACCCGGCTCGTAGCTGCGTTTCCATAGCTTTTGCGCCTGGGGATCATTAAGAATATGCCCATTTTTCGGGTCGAGTTGAAGCTCCCGGCCTACACGCCAGGCAATATTGCTGAGCTGCATACCGATAATGCTTTTATGCCCGATCTCCACATCGCAATTTGGCTTGCGGTTATTGCGTATCGCATCCAGGAAATCAGCTACATGCATACTATCCAAACTCAGGCTTACGCTGGCCGTATTGCGCCCCTGTACGGCTTCTTCTTTCGTTTTCGGGCCAACGTCTTTCAGCAGTTTGCCTTTCAGATCAAACACTTTATAAGCATCAGTACCGGTACTTAGGCTTCCGTTCTCGCCATAAAAAATAACCCCACGCTCCTCACCTTCAATTCTTCGGCCGTTTGCACTGCTGCTTTCCCACATAATCATTTTCTTATCGGGATATTCCAGCGTAACCACCTGCGTATCCGGCGTTTCCCAATCGTCCTTATACGCATAACGTCCGCCTGATGAAGTTACTTTTACGGGATAATCAACACCTAATCCCCAGCGGGCTATATCAACTTCGTGCGTACCATTGTTCAGCGCCTCACCGGTTCCCCAATGCCAAAACCAGTGCCAGTTGTAATGGATCAACCCATCCTGGTAAGCCAGGCGTGGCGCGGGACCTTGCCATAGGTCGTAATTTAACGCTTCGGGTGCTGTGCCAACTTTCAGGAAAGTAGGCTTACGATCGTTCGTATACCAGGTTTTTGCATAATAAACCCGGCCAATAATTCCTTCATGCAATCGCTGTATGCCTTCGGTCAGTATTGGTGCCGACCGGCGCTGCGCGCCCATTTGCACCACCCGGTTATATTTTCTGGCGGCGGCAATGGCCAATTCGCCCTCGTGGGGGTTATGGCTTAAAGGCTTCTCTACGTAGACATGTTTTCCGGATTGGCAACCCATAATGGTAAGGGGCGTATGCCAATGATCGGGCGTGGCGATATAGATGGCGTCAATATTTTTATCCTGCATCACCTTGCGACAGTCGCCTTCGGTTTTAGGGACATTGGTTTGTTTATTTTCGGCTACAGCTTTTAGTGCTTTGGCAAAAACGCGGGTATCCACATCGCAAAGTGTAGTTATCTCTGCATCTTTTTGCCGGGCGAAAGTACTTGCCATGCTGGAGCCGCGGCCATTTAAACCGATGATAGCGACATGGACGCGTTCGTTGGCGCCAATAATATTGCGGTAGCTTTTTGCACTCATGCCAAACAAGCTATTGTTTGCCATAACTCCAGCCGATGCAATGGCTACTTTTTTAATAAAATCTCTTCGTTTTTCCATAACATAGTTAAATTGGGTATCAATTAAAAGTCTTTATTTTGCGGGTATTTATCACCTGTAATAATCCGGTCGATTTGACTTTGCGGTATCGGCCTTAAAGTATGCTTTTCCTGGATGTTAGGCCCGGCATCAGGGTTGTACAGTTTCACGCGCTCGACGAGTTTGTTTGTTCTTACGAGATCTAGCCAGCGTGTTTGCTCTCCGCACAACTCGCGAGCCCGCTCATCCAGAATATAGTCAAGCGTAACCTGTGCTGCTGTGATGGTCATTGCAGCGGCGTCACCACTGGGATAAGCTGCGCGTGCTCTCACAACATTGATATATTTTGCGGCATTGATATTGTCATTCAGATTAACGGCAGCTTCTGCAGCCAGCAGATAGGTTTCCGCCAAACGATAGACGATAATCGGTCTAATCGAGGGATCGTTAATGCCAGCCCGCTTTGTATCCTGATATTTAGTCATTGTTGGATACAACTGCAAGGTATAATTGCGCGGAGGAACCAATAAGTAGCGGCTTGCATTGACCTTAGCATTCGTCACATCTACCCCAGGCATATAAATAGCCGTATCACCCAAGGCATATTTAGGTACTCCATTGACCTTTGGAATTTTATCAGCCGAGTTAGATAACCAGACAGACTGAAAGGTTTTGTAGTACCTCGTATCGTTTGTTTTGTCAGCAAAGCAAACAGTTCCAAGCCAGCTGGTCAATTGAACACGGCCATATGGCCGGCCATAAGCCATAGAGCGAACGAGGCCAGGATAATTTTCATAACCCATTACGTAATGAAAATTCAATTCATTGCTAATAGCGTTATAAGTCAGGTTTGAGGTATGTTGAACGCTCCAAAGGACCTCCCGGCTGGCCTCATTGCCTTCTGCAAAAACGGAACCAAAATCAGGCAACAAACCAAGGTTTAAAGTCCCTATGTTATCAATTAGCGCTTTTGCGGTATTGTAAGCATTCTGAAAATCGTCTGCTTGTTTGGCAGATGAATAAGCTCTGGTCAAATAGACTTTCGCCAACAGATGCGACGCCGCAGCCGCGGTCGCCTTACCTGGCAACACGCCGTTCAGGGTCGGACTTGGAGGAAGAGCGGCAATCGCATCCTTCAAATCCTGCACAATGAAATTATAAACCTCCGCAATTGGCGCTCTAGTCGCACTGGTGCTGGGTTCGCTGATAAAATTTTTGTTCAGGGTTACAGGTCCGAAAAATCTAACCAGCAAGAAGTAGTAATTGGCACGGAGAAATTTGGCTTCTGCTACTTTCTGCTTAACGGTGTTGGCGTCAAGGCCAGTCACCGTTAAGCCATTATCAATGATGCCGTTGCAGGTATTGATGAAGGTATAACATGGATTCCAGACACCGGATAAAAATCCGCTGCTGGCGTCATAACTGCTTGAGTAAACGTTAAAGTTGGAGTTTCCGCCCCCTCCGGATCTAAACTCATCTGTTCCGGGTACGGTCATGGTCATCAGGTTTTCTGATCCCCATAAATTACGGTTGCCTGCGTACGCAGCATCAAGCCCAGATTGAAAACCTTGTGCGGTATTAAAGTATTGTGGTGTAAGTGATGATTTTGGATCTTCAATCAATTGCTTATTGCAACCGGAAATGACGATGGCTATTGACGTGATCGCCAAAATGCGATATAGAAATGACCTCATGTGTATTCTCAATTAAAATGAAACATTCAAACCAAACAATAGTGATTTAACCGGGGGCGTGTCGACTGTAAGCGTACCTTCCGATTCAGGATCAGCACCACTAAACCGGTTGTGCAATGGAGAAAATAAGATGATTGCATCGTTCAATGAGGCATGCACTCTCAAAGATTTTGCCTTGATCTTCGATGCGATTAACTGCGGGAATGTATAACCCAAACTGATTGTCCGGATTTTAAGATAGGACGCATCATAGTAACCCAATAAATCCCCATAAGCAGGTGATCCCACATTAAAATTAGGTTTTGGATATTTGTTTGCGTTATTTGATGGCGTCCAATACTCGACCCTTAAGTTGTTAGCCTTACCGTTAAGTGCGTTGACATTACTCGCGGGCTGTAACCAGGTGGCTATTTGTGTTCCTCCTACGCGGTAAGATCCGACAACTGCCAGATCAATGCCCCGGTAACTGAAGCGGTTGGTAAAGCCGCCCAGGAAATCAGGCTGCCTTGTACCCAAAATGGTACGGTCGTTAGCGTTGATCACACCATCTCCATTTAGGTCCGCCACCCTGATGGTACCAATTACAGAGGCTGCTCCAGTCATGGTCAGATTAAGGCGCTTGGCTTCAGTTGAGTCGACTTTTGTATTTTGCCAGATACCTACCCGCTGGTAATTATACAGTGAGTTTATTGGCGATCCGACAAATCTGTTATTGCCAACATCTTCGGTAACACCATCTTGTAATGCGATAATCTTATTGCGGTTTAATGTCATATTGAAATTGGTGGTCCAACCAAAATCTTTCCTTGACTTTGCCCTAACATTTACCGAATTTATCGAAATTTCCAAACCTTTGTTTTCCGTTTTGCCTACGTTGGCCAGGAACTGTGAGGTATAGCCAGTGGTGATCGGGAGGTTTTGAGGAAGTATTAAATCATGTGTCTTTTGATGATAAACATCCACTGTACCGGTTATCCGGTCTTTGAACAAACCGAAATCCACACCAAGGTTCAATGATGCAGTGTACTCCCAACCTAGCTTCGGATTGGGTACATTATTGGGATAGGTACCGGTTACGTTAGTTGTTCCGTAATTGTAATTAATTATCTTGAGACCGCCCAGCGTTTGATAAGGGCTAACCGCTGCATTACCAACAATGCCGTACCCAACACGAAGTTTCAAGCTAGATACAGCATGGATCTGTTTCATAAAATTTTCTTCGGAAATATTCCAGCCAACTGCCGCGGAAGGAAACAAATGATATTTATTTCCGGGAGCCAGCGTAGATGAACCGTCAGATCGCATCGTCAGCGTAAGCAGGTACTTACTGTTGTAGTCATAGTTAAGGCGGCCCATGAAAGAAACAATGGAGAATTTGGAGTATTCGCCTGTTCCCTTAAAATTAGATCCCAGTTCCGGATTGTAATATTGTACATCATCAGCCAGAATGCTGTTATAGGTTAGGGTCGTACTATATTTGTTATCCTGCTGGTAACTGAAAAGTCCGGTGCCAGTAACATGGTGGTTTTCGGCAAATGTATTCTCGTAAACAATAAGGTTTTCCAGGGTAAAATTCCGATAATCATAATTACTGTTCCTGGCTGTTGACGGGCCGCTTAAATTTTGGAAAGTGGTACTGCCATAGAAGTCCCCGTAAGTCTCAGGTGTCAGTTCCACGCCACCATTAAACCTATATTTAAGATGAGGTGTGAACTGTGCTTCGGCATACACGGTTGTGAAGGTGTTGTAACGGGTTCGGTTCTGAACCACGGCACCCGGAACAAGATTGGCAAGCGGATTGTAAATTAAAGAGCCACCACCAGGAAATGGAATCAGGTTACCTGCCGCATCGTATGGAACGGTCAGGGGGCTGGATTGCAAAGCTTGAGATACTGGATTTATCCCCTCACCATTGGTCCTGCTAACTGAATTAAGTGAGCTGATTCCTACTTTAAAGATTTTTCCTAATTGCTGGTCGACACTCACCTTGAAACTAAAGCGATGAAAAGAAAGACCTGGAAAGACACCGGTTTCGCCAAAATAACCTGCCGAGATCGCATACTTTGTCTGTTCTGTACCGCCCGACAAGCCCAACTGATGATTGGTCCGGAAACCATTCTTGAAGATCAGTTTTTGCCAGTTTGTATTGGTTCCGTTCTGTAAGCCGGCAAGCTCAGCTGGCAGAAAAGTTATGCCATCAGTGTAAAACTTTGGATCATCTATGCCGTTGTAGGGATTAGGCGCATTAAGTACATTCGGGTTGTTCGCATGGTAGTTTCCCCATTTTTTATAAATCTGATAATCCGCAGGCTCCATCACGTCGTAATATCCCAGGGCTTTCATCACTCCTGCATAGCTGCTGTAAGATATCACAGGCGCTCCCATTTTGCCGCGTCGAGTCGTAATGAGGATCACACCGTTCGCCCCTCTTGAGCCGTAGATTGCAGTTGCTGATGCATCTTTCAATATCTGAACGGACACCACATCATCCTGGTTCAGATCGTTGATATAAGTTCCGTTAAAAGGAATCCCGTCTACAACATAGAGAACATTATTACTGGCTCCTCCCTCTAGTGATCGCTGTCCGCGAATGGATATAGACGGCTTCGCCCCAGGGTGGCTATTGCCGCCATTTTTTTGAATATCAAGGCCAGGTGCCTGGCTTTGAAGCGCACTAATTAAATTGCTCACAGGCACACTTTTCAACGCCTCTTCATTTACTGAGGCAATTGAGCCCGTCACATCGGCCTTTTTCTGAGAACCATAACCCACGACTACCACATCATTCATTGTAGATACCTTTTCCTTTAACGTCACATCTATCTGCGTTCGGTTGTTAACGGCTATCTCCAATGTTTCATACCCTATGGCCGAGAAAATGAGGGTTTGGTTGCCATCCGGTAACTTTAAAGTATATGCACCATTGGAATCACTGTTGGTACCGATTGAGGTACCCTTTACCCTGACGGTAACTCGGGGCAGAGTTTCACCCTTAGCATCCCTGATGGTCCCTGTTACCACAATGCTAGCGACTACAGGGGGTTTTCTTTTGATCACAACTGTCTTCTCATAAAGGGTATAGGTAAGGGGTTGATCAGCAAAACATTTATCGAGAAAATCTTTCAGTTCTGCTTTTTTCACGGAAATACTTACCGGCTCGCTTTCGCTAATCATCGCTGAATTGTACAGGAAAGTATAGCCGGTTTGATGATGAAGTAATTCAAAAACCCGGGACAATGACGTATTGTTCACAGATATGCTGACCTGCTGGCCATAACTTGCCGCGTTAACCTGCAAAATAGCAGCTAATAAAAATGGGATCGTAAGTTTCACTACCAGACCGATTTTTGATAACATACAGGATCCAGACCTGCATGAAAATGCATGGAAAAATTTATACATTTGGTTATGGGTTAATTTATAGTTGATCGTTTCAAGGATTATAATAAGTTGCTCAAAAGCCTAATTGGCTAAAACCGGCGGCGCTGTCAACGCTTCCGGTTTTTTTATTTCAGCAACTCTCATCGGAATTTGTAGCACTACGGCATCACGATTACCCTCCTTCCTTCGATTTTAAAATGAATGGTACCGGTTAATTCAAGTGTGGTTAACAGTTGCGAAATGTCCTTAAACCTTGGTACCGTACCCCCGAAGTTTTGACTTTTCAGATTGCCTTTATAGCTGATATCTACATCATACCAGCGCGCTACCTTACGCATAATGGTTTCGATATTCTCGTTATCAAATTTGAAAAAACCATTTTTCCAGGCGATTACATTTTCTGCATTTACTGCATGAACCCGAAAATTTGATGCGCCGTTGTTTAAAACGCCCTGCTGGTTCGGCATCAGCATAGTGCTGCTGCCATCTTTACTTAACTTTACCGAGCCCTCAAGCAAGGTTGTTTCGATGGTATTTTCATCATTGTAAGCCATTATATTGAAATGAGTCCCTAAAACCTCTACTTTCATTCCCTTGAGCGCTACGCTAAAAGGCTCCTTGTTCTTCGCAACCTGAAAATAAGCCTCACCGGTTAATTCCACTTTTCTTTCTTTACCGCTGAAGGTAGTAGGATATTTTAGTGATGAACCAGCATTGAGCCATACCGCTGTGCCATCGGCCAACGTAAGTTGATATTGACCACCCCGGGGTGTTTCTATAGTATTATAAATAACTGCATTTTGATCTGATGGATCTGTATTGTTTCCATATGCCAATTTGCCATCAGCAGATTTGCTTACTATTGATGCCCCTTCCCTGGATATAATTCCAGTTTGGGTATCGTCAAGATCTAATTTTTTACCATTGGCGAGCGTTAAAACGGCCCGGTTACGGCCGGGTGTTATTTTTGTGTTGATCGAAACAGACTGAACTATTTGATGCTGATCTTTTTTATTCAGCCAAAACCATGTACCGGCGGCAAGGAATACAAGTACAAATGCGGCTGCAACCCAATAGTGGAAATTACTGCGGCGCTTTTTCCCTTCAGCCGATATTTGCGACCGTAGTTTTTTAAGCATCTGCTGCCTAACTTCGTCGGAAGTGCCCATTCCTACCGACCATTGTTTAACAGTCAGCTCGAAATCGTCATGGTAGTTTTCCAGCTGGGTCAATTCTTCAGCGGTACAATATCCCGACGCGCATTTCTCGAAAAGTGCTATAAATTGCTCTTTGGTCATAAATATTTTAATATAATTGGTACAGTGCTCGGCTGTAACGGCTTAATTAAAAGTATAGAGACTTTTTTTAATGCCAAACTCACATACTATTCATATTTTTTTTGCATATTAATTAATGAGATGTGCAAAAGAAACGTCGGTTTTGCGATCCTATGAGTCTCGTGAAACAGTTTAAACCTCAAGTTGTAGACGCACAAATTGTTCAATTTCTTGTCGATTTGTCTCATTTTTTTTGGCAGTGTAAATAATGACTAACCTTTTATCCATGCATTAAAAGCAACAAATCCCCTTTAAAAGTATTCAATTCATGTGTAAAGTAGGTGGGCTCGTATCCATCAGCCCGGGCGAACAACATTAAGCTAGATTAGGACAGGCGAGGCTGAATCAAAAATTTGATTGATTTATTGTTAAATTAGCCTTACCAAATATATGCTTGACAGAAATACCCCCGATGATGAACTATGGGAAGCCATAAAGTTTGGAAGCGTCCCTGCTTTCGAATTGCTTTTCGATCGTTACTGGCAGGCAGTATATACTACGGCTTTTTCTTTTTTAAATGATACGGAAGCGGCGGCTGAAATTGCCAACGATACTTTTTTGAATATCTGGAGAAAGAAAGATACGCTGAGTATTAGCTCATTCAAAAATTACCTGACTACCAGCGCTCGCTATCATACCTATAAGGTACTAAAGGCTAAGAAAAAGATGCGTTTGTCTTATGTGGAAAATTACGACCAACTCCCTGTTTCCGAAATATTGGTGCAAAATGAGGGCGAAGAAAAAATCCGATATCTTAACCTACAGGTGGATATAGAGCATGCTTTACTTAACCTGCCTAAGCGTTGCCGCGAAATTTTCCTTTTAAGTAGGATAACAAACCTTAGCAATGTCGAGATAGCCGAAAGACTCTCCATATCCCAACGAACGGTAGAAAACCAAATATGTATCGCTCAAAAATATCTACAGCATAACATCAAAAACATTGCACTAACATTGCTGCTTGCTGTTATTTTAAAATAATTACTCCCAATTATTTATATAAATTACCTTTCTCTTCCCTGATTATAAATGGACAATCTTTTAAAATATATTCATTCGCTAACTCTATTTTCTGAGGAAAGTTGGGAATTGCTGCAACCTGCATTATCAAAAAAACAGTATAAGAAGAATGAATTTTTACTACATGAAGGACAGATCTGCAATTCTTTATTTTATATTGACTCGGGATACTGTAAAAGTTATTATGAAATTGACGGAGTAAAGAAAAACACAGCGTTCTTCTTTGAGAATGACATCGCAACAAACATCAACAGCTTTGGTAGCGGAGAAAAATCAGAATTTAATATCATTGCTTGTGAACCATTAACAGCCATAATATTTGACAAACAGAAATTATTTGAAGCTGCAAAACAAACAAACGAAATAGAAGCATTAGGACGCAATTGCATACGTCTATTCGCATCAAAACAAGAAGAATTTTCAACCTTGTTCAAACTCTATTCAGCTCAGGAACGCTTAAACTACTTAGAAGTCAACCATCCCGACATGGTGCAAAGAGTTTCACTTTCACAATTAGCATCATTTCTTGGCGTAGCAAGGGAAACATTAAGCAGGATACGAAAACGAAGAACCGCTGTATAATTTTGTGACGATTGTCACAGGATTAGCTCATACATATTTTTGACCTTCGTAAAGAACAAAAATAAATAAGCAAATGTTAAAAGACATGGAGACAAGCAAACAACTATTAAGAAAAATTGACGAGGAAACCAACATCCTGACATGGTTTGAGATTCCTGTATCCGACATTGAAAGGGCAAAAGTTTTCTACGAAACCATTTTAGATATTGAAATGATTAAGAGAACAGATGGAAATGATGAAAGCGTTTTCTTTCCGTATAATCCAAATGTAATCCAGGCAACCTCAGGGAGGGTTACTGGTGTATTATCGAAATCAGAAAGGAATAGCCCCTCATCGCAAGGCACATTAATTTATATCAATGCAAGTCCAAGTATTCAAACAGTCCTTGACAAAGTAGAGCAGGCAGGTGGAAAGATTATTGCACCTAAAATGCAAATTCCCCCAGGATTTATTGCCGTAATTATGGACTCCGAAGGAAACAGAATTGGATTACACGCTGAAAAATAACTAACCATATAAGATTATCCAATTCAGTAACGTTAGTAATTCAAAAACACAATTACTTAGGATAACTAGGGAATAGAATAGGGTAAAATAATTTTCGGATTTTCTCGAACCAAGACGAAGGATAGACGAACCGAAGTCGGCGCAAGAACAGCTACCCTCAGTACCTTTTTAAACCAAAACACTAAATAAAATCATACAAAAGGTTCTTCAAGTATTAGTGTTCCTTCGACTTATCGCTTTTGTAATTGCAATAAATAATTGTGATAGTAAGAAAAATCCAATAAATAAACCAATACAGTTTAAAAGCACTTTATTATATCCAAGGGTATTTACATCAATAAATGGATAAGGATAAAATCCAGATAATGCACCACGAAATAAAACGAAAATAGCATAAACCAAAGGATACAGCAGCCAGGGAAAAGCATTTTTCCATCCCAATCCGCTTTTGGGCGCAAATAAATACCAATACAAAATAAACAGTAATGGAATAACTACATGGAGTAGTTCATCTGCGACTCGTTGAGACCCTTCAGGGGACCACATTTGTCGCAATATTAAATTGTATAACAGTCCTACAACGGTAATGTTAATTGTAGTAGCGGTTAACACACTTGGTCGTGAAAAAAAAATGCCCCAGCGGGAATTCGGTTTCAACAAAAGAACAGTAAGACATAAAGCTACAAGAATATTGGTAAGGATAGTATAAAAACTAAAAAACCTAATGATGGTTTCTGACACTGATTCTACTCTATTAAGAATAATAAGATATAATTGAAGTGCTACAGCGAACCATGTTATTGTCGCACCAATTATTAAAAAAGGTTGCTTTGCTTTTATTTGTTTTTTTTTCATATTAGTTTTGAGAATAGTGTTGTCAAATGCTTTCCGCTAACGTTTTTGGTTTACGTTATGCCAAAAAGAAAACAGAACAGGAAACCCAGTAGAAATTTAGTAAAAAAGTTACGAACTTACAAGTTGCCAGAGGCATAACAAAAACCTATTGTTTGCACCTAAAATGCAAATTCAGCCAGGATTTATTGCCGTAATTATGGATACCGAAGGAAACAGAATTGGATTACACGCTGAAATTTCATGATCTATAAAGAATACCTACCTGCACCCGCTCTTCAGGATAATGTTGAATGCTACTGGAAGTTTATTATTCCTGCCTGTCAATCTGAATCCACTAAACCAATACCACATATTGTTTTACCCCATGGCTGCTGCGAACTGGTTTTCATCAAACTCCTGGCGATCAATCAAGAACTCATTGTATTTAAAGGGACCTCAACATCGAAATTCACGGTGGATGTCTTTCCAGATGCAATATATGCAGGTATCAGGTTAAAACCAGGACACTCTAAATGGCTGTGCGCTGCACCGGTAGAGGAGCTGTTAAATCAACGTTTGCTTTATCCCCCACCCGACTGGCACAGCTGGCAAAAAGACCTTATTGGACAAATTTCGGCAGAGATGGATATCCAGGAACTCCTGAATGCTGCATTATTAGACTGGAAGGGAGAAATCGGTTATCAGCCCCATGAACGGATTAATCTGGTTACAAACAGGATCGTTTCAGACCGGGGTAAGACTTCTATTATCGAACTGGCCGATCTAGCCTGTTTAAGTGTAAGGCAATTACAAAGAGTATTTAAACGGGAAACAGGGATGAGTATCAAGCAATTTTCCCAGATTAAAAAATTAAGGCATGCAATTCTTCAGCTATATTTTAAGCAACAGAATCAAAATGAAATGATCGTTGATCATGATTATACAGACCTTTCACATTTTTATAAATCATTCCGGAATATTGCTCAGTATAAACTAGAAGATTTTTTTAAATACATCGATCTGATAGACCACCAACAAATCGTATAATGTCGTTTTTTTACACTATTTTATTTTCTTCATTTTTCTACCTTCATAAAAAAACAATATGATCAAGGTATTATTAAGCACCCTAATTACTTTTTGTGCGTTAACTGTTTTCGGACAGAACCCTGCTGCTATTCAACAGGAAAAAATGAAAGGATTACAAATCTTCGCCGGCAAATGGAAAGGTGAAGGCTGGATGATTTTGCAGGACGGAAAAAAGCACTTTTTCGATCAGACCGAACTGGTAACTCCTAAATTTGACGGAGGCGTTTTAATGATTGAAGGAAATGGTAATGATAAAGAAAGTAAAAAGCCAATCCATGATGCATTGGCCTACTTAACTTATGATGTCATCAAAAAGCAGTATAGGTTCACTGCAATGACAGGTATGGGCTATATAACCGACACTACGCCGGAAGTAAAGGATAATGGAGGTTATACCTGGAGTATGGATAATCCCAGGTTCATGGTAAAGTACACCCTCGCTATAGATAATGGCGATTGGTACGAAATCGGCGAAATATCCACTGATAAAGGAATCACATGGATAAAAAACTTCGAAATGCGTTTAAAAAAGATCTAATGAACAAGATGGTATCAAAACCAAGGAAAAGCCTGAAATCAAAAGATCTCAGGCTTTTTGCATGTTAAAGAGTTACAATTTCCGTACGAATTCCGATCCTATAAGTGAGTGATTCTGTGAGTAATTTATGGTGCAGTATCCTCTTCTAATGGTCTAAAATACAAACAGGGTGTAATTACAATCATCTGTCATGCGAAACACGCCATTGAGGAAGCTGTCATGGCCAATAATCGTTTTTTCATTACCGTGGCCGCTAAGATTGCTAACGCCCTGAATGTTATCGTGGATTACCTGATCGGCCAATCTGATCATATCATCATGGATAAAAGCTTAATACGCAGAATGGAAGATATTGAAGCCCTGCCCAACGAGGAAAAGGAAAAGGTTTATTACCTGATCGATATGGACCTGGCCTATAATAAAACTAAAAAGGCTTTTGCTCTTTAAACGGTTGGTTAAGATAACCAGCATCCAGAAAAACAAGTTCCGCAGGTTTTGCTGCTTCGCCTCAAACAAAGACAAGTAGTTTTCGGATGCCCAAAAACACAACTTGCAGGTATAAAAAAAACAATAGGCTGCATAAACACTTATGCAGCCTATCAGCTAAACTCACAATACAAGGAACTACTTCTTTACATACCAATTTCCTTTATAGTGTTCAAATAAGGCTAAGTCTTTTGGAGTGGAACTCTTAGATTTCCGAAGTAATGTTGCCCGATCAGGCCTATCTGGGTTTATATAGACATTCCCTTCATTATCAACCTGTACTAAACACAAATCATATTGAGCATATCCCACAAGAACTTGTGTTATTTTCTCTCTACTCATATAGTCTTTACTACAACTTTTTAGAACTAAGTCATTGTTTATGTTAACAATAATTTTGTCGCGGTCATTAAGCTCGACTATATAAGGGGAACATCCCCCCCCATAGCTATTCACAAAATATATTGAGGTATTATTTTCATGCCCCGCACTTCTGAAATATACTGAAAAACCTTTTAAACTACTAAAATCAGTATCATCATATTTTTTAATAATACTATCTACACCTTGCCCATTGCAAGACTGTTGTGAAATTGCCAGAACAAGCAAAGGCAATATTACTCTTATTATTTTTTTCATTTTCATTTAATTGTAACAGGCGATAATTTGCCGTCAGATGATAATGTACGGTATCTTAACAATTGTCTCAACGAGAAATTTACTCCTCGGCCTATAGACAATTGATCGTCTGCAGAGTCGAATTGCGGACGATAGCCGTTTGTGGATGAATTAGCTATACTATTATAATGAGCCGCTGTCTTAAGCACCATTTTAGTAAAACCCAAAGAATAACCTGCAGCTCCCCATAAATAATTTCCAAAGTTCATTTGGTTATGCACATAACCATCACCTTCAGGAATAAAAAGCGTTGATGCTGGTTTACTAAGTGGATCATTACTAGCCCCTGCTTTTTGAAATTCAGCTGGAATAGTAGAATATGAAAAATCTAAAGCACCGCCACCTTTACTTTCCTTGTTCATGAAACTCCACTTACTATCTCGATTTCCTGAACTTAGAGCCCCTGCATTACCTAGCATCTCTGTGATTTTATCAGCACTAACAAAAGTAACTTTATTAATCGTTCCATTCTCAATACCCTTGGTGTCATCAGGGTCTGCAAAATCATATGATTGTCTCTTTCCAGTCTCAGAATTTTCAACTACTAATTTATCCCGTTTGTTATTTCTATCAATTCTTTGAAAATCACCGAATTGGTCAAAAAAATAATCATCCACCGGTTTCATCCCATCTGGATCAATAAATCTGATTGGATTATTGAATGCATAGCTATATGGAGAATGCCTCCTCATTTGTTCAGCGAGCGGGTCTATGACGTTCCACCTCCCAATCACAGGATCATAGAACCTTGCGCCATAATCGAGCTGTCCCAGCTCTTCTTGCAACTCCTTGCCGTTATAAAGATATTTATTTTTTTCACCAAAAACATACTGTCCATCTCTTATCTTTCCAAAAGCATAATAATCCTGTTCTTGTATTCTACGTAAGCCTCCATTGTAAACATCAAAACTATAGCGGGTATTCCCCAAATGATCCGTTAAATTATATTCATAACTAAAACTACCTGATTTGTTCCGGGCTATGCCCTCTTCGGTATGAATGATGTCAATCCGGCTTCCATCGTATTCTATTCCGCGTAGATAATGACGAGCTACACCGTTGTTTGTTTTTGTCAGTTTATTTCCGGATGCATCATAGGTATAGGATAAGTTTAAATTTGCTTTTGTAGCTGTTGCTGGAAGATTCAAATAATTGTAGGTCAAGGAAACCTCCTTTCTTCCATCTGTAATCACATTACCGTTCGGATCATAAATATAAGCCGCAGTAGCCAATGGGCCATTAATGATATTTTGTAACCTATTGCCCAGATAATTGTAAGTTCCCGCACCTAGGTTATCCCGGTCGAGTGTTCTAATATTCCCCATTACATCGTAAGTTAAAACCTCGCTCATCGATACCCCGGTGCTTACCCCACTTTGCAAACGGTTTAAGTGGTCATAACTATAAGTATATACATTTTGATAGCCGTCACCCCATTGCTGACTGGCAATGTTGCCATTATATTGCGGTATAGTACCTTGGTCGTAACCCAGCCGCATTTTAAACTCATTCGACTGGCTTTCTTTTAACCAGCCCCGTTCATTATATAAATAACCCGTATGCTGCAAAAAGGTCTGTCCATCGGTGCTATGTAAGTGTTTGGTTAGCAGTTGCCCAAGTGCATTGTAATCCAGTTTGCTCAATACGACTTCACCTTCTCCATTAATGGATTCCATAGTCGCCACTTTTCTGCCCACATGATCATACTCGTAACGGTTGACAATAGTGGTGGCTGTACCGCCAGGGCTAGCCTTGTGTGTAAGTGTACTGGCTGTAAGCTCTCCTGCAAAACTGTAGGTATTATCGGTGATATCCGTTCCCCCCAGATGGTTACTGACTTTGATCTGAACTACCCTTCCCTCTTCATCATAGTAATTAACTGCCAGTAGCATGATACCCGTACCCAGCGTAGTCGTTCGTGTTCCGGTCAATGAGGTTTTCGTGCGGTTGCCCCCAACCTGTGGTAATACTGGCTGTCCAAAAGTATTATTGTAAAAATCATAATCATCATAATAATTGATGCTATGATAAGTCTGGACATTTGAAACCGGAAGTGTCTCGTTACTGTACCCCGTTCCCAGTCCATTCGCATTGGCATTATCTCGAGTTTCCCATAGAGGTTTGTTTAATGCCAGCTGCCCCGGATCGGTTTGTGCATTTACTGCAGCCTGAAGTGTGGTCCGGTCTGCAGCATCTCCATACAGGCCGGTCATCACCACCCGGCCAGAAGCATCGTATTTACTAAACAACCAGGTATGTTGTTCTTTCTGGTTGGCATCCTGACTAAATACGATTTGATCCAATGGATTATAAACCATAAAGTCCCAGCCCTTTCCAGGGATTTTTTTCTCGGTTAAACGTTTGCGCCCGTCATAATGATAGCCATAAATGAACTGCTTAAACACCTCATCAGCTTCTGTAAAACTATTGACGGGGTTATCCAGACGATCTGTAAACTGATTGACGGCCGGTGGCAATACATAATTCAGATTACCAAGATTATCATACACATAATACGTACTCAGGCTTTTGTTATCCGTTTCCCACACCCTTTTTAAAACGACACGACCTTCCAGATCTTTATATTCGTCTACAGTTCCAGCTTTACCATTTGCTGGTTTCCAGTTTTCATCTTTGCTGGTATTTTTATGCAATCTCCCTGCCGCATAAGTTTCTGTCCCGTTTGCACCGTCAGGCACCACACGCCACAATTTTACATCTCCGGCATCATTGGTTCCGTACTCCATTTTCTGGGTATGGCCATTACTCAGCTGCCAGTTTAACCCGGGCGCCCCCTGTTCCAATACGCGGTTGAATGGTGAAGCTTCAAAACGGGTTTCTGAAAATGCCGTATTTGGTATAGCAGTGACTCCGCTTAACGGGTTGTTGAAGAAAATCTGCTGGGTGCTGATCGCCGAGTTTCTATAACTCCCATTACTACCAGGGGATTCTGGATAGGGCAGATATTTAATGGCTTCCCGGCCAAAACCATCGTAAGCCACAGGCTGTACAATATCACGGAAATCCGGACTACCTTGGGTAATTACAGTTTGAATGGCTCGACCCAATCCATCAAAATACTGAACCGTCTGACTGACATCGCAGATATCCTTGGCATCATTAATATTTGAATTGTTTACGCCAGGAACTTTAAAAACCCGGGTACTCACATAGTTTTGACTGCTACTCGGTGCACCAGCAAATGGAGCACACAGTTTAAAGCTTGCACTGGTAAAAATCCGCACACTCCTTCCTGCGGGAATATAAAAGCCGTTAGCCAATGTAATGCTACCGCTTGCTTTAATTTCCGTTTCGTTGTTATAGCTATTCAAGTACTTGTCCTGACCTTTTAGGCTCAAATTCACTAGCTGTAGACAAAACGCAATTACCATAAATGCCCATCCTGGAGCATTAGCTACTTTATTTTTCATGATATTAAATTTAAATAATCATCATATGTACCATTTGGACTAACTGACATCTCGATGGAACTATACCCACCAACAGGAATATTAAATGTTTCATTTGGCCCTGAATTGGAAGGATAATCAGCCTGGGACTTTGTTGAAACGTATTTTCCACCAGGAACAGTATAAATAACTGCAGACCCAGTCTGACCTGTTATACGGTTTATTTTTATTAAAAGATTAACTAAGAGCAATATTTTAAAATAAATTGCAACCAACCTCTTCTCATTTAAAATTGTAGCGAAATGTTTTAACGATATTGTGATTGTTGTCCTGAATCATTAACAATCTTCCTGAATCATCATATATATAATATTCAGATAGTCCTTTTTCATCGGTTTTACTCGCAATTCCAACTGAAGGAAAATATGTGTAACTTGTTATATTTGATTTTTTCAACAAGGAATGATTTCTTAGCAAATTCATAGACTGAACCAGCAATTCTTCATTAACTATGGGTTGGTTTAATTGATCAATTGTTGATTGCCCTAGAATTCCTAAAACTTCATTATATGAAGCATTCACTATTTGTGCAATTGGATATTGGCCACTATAACCCCATACATATACTACTGCTGGAGAGTTGTCTTTTTTAACTTCCAATGGATTCCCAAACTCATCATAATTTATAATACTATCTTTTAAATTATTTATACCTTTTGCTTCTACTTTTCTTAATTTAAAGAATTTTGAATGCCATTTTTGAAATTCTAACTTTTCAACGTAAATCTCTTCTGAGGGATTATCTTCATAAACCCAATTTGACTTTATCGGTATTGATACAAAATTATCTAAAACCATTTCTGAATTTATACTCGAATATATTTCGTTGGGATAAAAGTATGTTTTCTTCAAAGATGTATTTGAAGTTGATAATATTTCATTTTTTAGATTTTTAAATTTGTCTGTAGTATAATTAAAAATAGTATTATTGATAATTTGTCCAGTTGCATAAAACAGTGTATCTCTAACAATTGATTTTTTCCATAAATTGGTTTTAATTGGTAAAACAAAAATTTTATAGAATGCATGACCTGTTTCTTCATGAGACATTTCTTTATCCCCATATATCGATAAAAAAGTTGTATCCCTTACCAATTCATAATCATGTTTTTTTGATTGAACACAAGCTGAATTATTATCAAATAAGTTTTCAGATAATATCAGTCCATTTCTATAATCCTGTTGACTGGCAAATACAAAATTCTCGTCACCTAAACTAGTAAAAGGATTATTAAAATATTTTGTTACCATCCAATGTTTTCTTCCAGATGTAACATCATGTGTAACTTCTTTAACTTTTGAATAACCAATGCCTTCACGATTTAACGGATTTGGATAATAAGGATCTGAGTGAGCCCAAAGAATGTGATGAAAGCCATTGTTTTCATCCGCTCGAGTAAAGTATTGCCAAAAATGTATTGGACTATGTAAAACACCACTATATTTTTCATAGATAAATTCTCGTTTAGATATTAAGGCATTATCATGGTTATAATTACTCATCATTTTAATTCTAAACCCTGCACCAATACTTTCATCGGAATTTCCTGTATTAGAAATATACTCAGCTTTATTTCTGATGTATCCACCTTGGTAAGTAAAACGATTGGGTTCAAAATCTAAAATTGAATATCCTCCTGTTGGATAAACTATTTTTTTTATCATACCCTGGATGGCATATGAAGAATCAAATGTTCTAATTGCAGTATATCTATCTGAAACAAAATCATCTATTATACTAGGATTATCGAAATAATTTAACGGAGAAGAAGTCACCTTCCTTTGATCAACTAATAAAGTTTGATTGGGTTCTCCATTGAATCCACCCCAATAATCTTTGGCTTTAGAGAAAACATGTGGTAAACCTAGATTTTCAATATATTCAAATAAATACTTTCCATTGTTTAATAGATTTTTCAATTCCATTAGTTTATATTTTTTATAAACTTGTTCATCCGAACCTCCCCAATTACTTGCTAAATGCTTATTAAATTCACCATAAGTAAATTTCCAACTTCCAATTTGTCTATTATTAACTTCATCTTTAATAATGATGTTATCAAGCAAAGGTTTTGGGTCACTAGTCAAATTAAAATATACTGTATTTGAACCAAATCGAATTTCTTTCAAGTAATTTTCGGAGTTATAATAATCATCAAATTCAATAAAAGGATAATTAATTATGTTAAAAGGATCGGGCCTTGTTCCTACTACATAGGTCTGCCAATTTAGCAGATCATTGCTGAGATCTGAATTATTTTTATGCCTAATTGAAGAACTTATGTTAACTTTCTTAAATGAATAATTTTTATCAGTATAAATGAAATCAATAGTTTTCTTATTCTCGAGAATAATTTTTGAAAGTTTCCATGTTTTCTTTTCACCAGTTCCAGCAACAGATAGGGTTTTCACCAGATAATCGGCAACCTTCAACTCAAAAATAACTCCATTTGGCAATGTGAATTCCCACCCATATAACACTTCATTAATTCTAATTGCTGGGTCACCTTTAATAATTTCAATCTTATCAGTAAATGGATTTTTATAAAAAGATCCACTATTGCCAAGTATATTGAAATGAAATAGATCTGGTTGAAATAATTTTCCTTCCGCAATTTCCTCCAAACCTACCGTTAGCTCAGGGTATGTTAAATTTGATAAATTAGGCATATAGTAGGGAGATGTACACCACTCTTGAACCATATGGGCAAGCACTGGATTAATAAACCCCGGATATTGAGGCTTTACCACCAAAAAAGGCCATCCAGCGGAAATAACGCTTGGATCTACTAGCTTATCATATAAAGGTTTGCTGTTTTTCGGATAGGATATTCCATCAGGAGCTCCTTGAATCACCTCCTCTACATAACAATTGGAAACCAAACTCCAATTTAGCCCAACCCATGAGGAAAGCTCATCCACTTTAAGAGATTGGCCACCACTAGTTAAATGAATAGGAAATTCGAAACCATAATATTTAATGGTATAGAGAGGAATATCTAAATTAATGGCGCCCGAGTACCCAGAAGCTTGGATATTACCATACTTAAAAAAAGAATAAGCCTCAGGACTTCGTGGAAGTGGAGAAGGAAATGATGCAGTTTGACACAAAGATTCATTAAGAATCATAGTAAACAAAATCACCATCAAGAGTGATAATTTCATAGATAAAGTGTTGGTTTAGGTGTATTTATCGTTTAATAGTTAGGGATGACTGCACAAAGCAGCTGTCTTTTCAGTCAAACTAAATACTACAGATCAATTATAAAATAACAAAGGGCAACCAACCTGCCCTTTGTTATTTTTCTAATAAAATTTTTGAAATAAGGTTTTTAACTATAAAAGCCTTCCGAGATCAATTAAATGCAACTTTCTTTGATTAAACATACCCGGATAAATATTTATAGCTGAAACCTCGGGGCAAAAAAAATGAACATTGGAAACTCATAACCAAGTATTTTCACTAAAGAATTTTATACAGATGGGCATGAAAATAAAATGAAAGTTATGCTCTACTTCTTAGACATCACCTGAACTCGAAAAGGTGCGGCCATTTTTTCCCGGTAGGCGTTTTAATGATTGAAGGAAATGGTAATGATAAAGAAAGTAAAAAGCCAATCCATGATGCATTGGCCTACTTAACTTATGATGTCTTCAAAAAGCAGTATAGGTTCACTCCAATGACATGAATGGGCTATATGACCGACGCTACGCCGGAAGTAAAGGATAATGGAGGTTATACCTGGAGTATGGATAATCCCAAATTCATGGTAAAGTATACCCTCGCTATAGATAATGGCGATTGGTACGAAATCAGCGAAATATCCACTGATAAAGGAAACACGTGGATAAAAAACTTCGAAATGCGTTTAAAAAAGATCAAATGAACAACCCCGAGGCAGATTTGAAATTTGGGGCCATTTTTCGTTAGTGACTGAAATTTTTGTCAATTTCATTGCGATTAACTTCAAGTAGCAAATGATTAAACTTAAAATACACCGATTTTAAAACTTCAATGTTACTCGCTATAATATCTAAGCCCCTATCATCATACATATGAAAGATGATTTGCTTATCAAGATTAATAAAATAAACTTCCTTACTACCTAAAAACCCATATTTATCGAGTCCAGGTTGCCTAGAAAAGTCTTTATTTGCTATTGCTGTGAAGACACCAATATGGTTGATACTATTTCTTAAAACCTTGATCAATGCGACATTTCTAATATCTAAATTATTCTCTGATTCATATAACCCTCTTACTATATGATATTCAATTTCATCTTCAGTCAATCTCTCTATCTGTTTAAAACAGTAATTTGAGAACCTAAGCTTTCTTCTTTTCCACTTAAAATCAACCAGATATAACATTACACTATCTTTTTCACTAAAAGCTTCCTCGAATAGCTGCTGAGCTCCTAATACTGCCGTATGAAAATATTCATCAGTACCAATTTCGCCACACTGCAAATCAAACCTCAAGCCATATCTCGAATTAAAGAATAATGGAGATCTGATCTTTGAATTATTAAAATGAGCACTCATAAAGTCACTGACTTCTTTTTTTAGTGGATGCATTAATTATAATTGATTGTTCAAATTTGATAGAAGAGTTAAGTACAATGTTCAGCGTTCAATCTCTCCAATTTACTATTTTCAAAATAGGCCTGAAGAATCTGTGCAGTTTTTATATTGAGAATACTTATGTGTAGATTACCATATTGACAAATGCGACCAATAATATTATGTTCAGGATCCGTAAAATACACATAAGGCAATACAGTATTACATCTGGTTAGCCAAGCCAAATGTCTAACAAAAACAGGTATTTGTAACCTGTCAATCCCTAAGGCACCATTAAATTTCCTCCCCACTTTATTTTCCGATAAATAATCTAATGCTTGTTTTGCAGGTTTATAATCACTGTCTCGACAGAGCCATGGGATATCGTCATCGCCAAGGAATATTAAACTATTACAACCTGCCTTTTTAACAATTTTTGAAATTTCAACCCCCAACATTGTGATACGCCCTCTAAAAGTATTGCGGGCAACAGTTAATATATCATAAGAGTAGGCTTCAGGGTAGAAATAAATGTCATTGTCTTTTTCAGCATCATAGACCTTTACAGGGAAGTTTGGATACATCTTTAAACAGTCTTGTCTTGAAATCTTGATTAGCATAATAGTGGCGACTGAATAAGTGGTTTGACAATAGTTTTATCCTTCTCGAATCGTTCAATTATTTACCTGCAGCACATAAAGCAGTTAGATATTTTGAACAAAACTCTCCGGCCAGATAACAGGTTTTAAAGGTATATCTTTAAAAATTAAAAACCACTTAAAGCTAAAGCTTTATATGCCTGGCTCCTTGAAACTAAACAAAGTATTCTAGTTATCGAGCATATTGAATAGCAAATTTTTATTATTTATTTGGTAACACAATATTTAGCCAGGATTAACGTCTTTATATACGAGAGCGTTAATTTAGATGAAGCGGGAATGGTCGGAGATCATTCCCGCTTTCTTATTTACTTAGTAACCGCTGCAGTTATTAATTGATCTATTCGTTTTTTTAATTTCTGAAGCCGTAACGCAAGACAGCAGAACACCCTTAGCGGGGAAAAATTGCCACAAGGTTACTCTGAGGATCGAGGACTGATTTATTTGTGTTCAGATCCATTCTTGTTCCCACATACCAGCTTTGTACCCCACCTCCCTTATAGCCATATTTATTGGGCAGAACGATACCAGCCGACATAACACTATAATTCACATCATTGTCTATCAGGTATTCTTTCTTTCCGGCTTTGAGCAATAAAACGTACATCTCCCCTTCCAGTGGTGGCACCTGAATAAACGCTGTCCACTCTCCCGGTTTAACGTTTCTGGCCAGATATACTACGGAATTGACGTCCGAACCATCCCCGTATGCAACGTCCACAGGCATATCTGCCGGAAAATCAAAATAAAAGGCAATCTGTTCTATATCTGCAATCGCTGCAGGATATTCATATTTCTCACTCAATTTTTTCCCGTCGTAAAAAAAGGTAATAGGCTTCTCGGTCCTGTTGCGCTCGATATTTTGGGTTAGGAGCACTTCGCCCGTACTCTTTTTTCTCAGTTCCATTTTGACCGGGGCCTCACTGTTAAAAGCAATATTACCGTTAAATCTTGCCCAGCCCTGAAATTCACGCAGCTTGACACCATCGAAATACTGTTCCAGTGTATCGCCCATAACGAAACCTTTAAATTCGATGGGACTCAATTTATCAATGGGAAGAACTGCCAATTGCCCGTCCCTTTCACATGATTGCATGGCCAGGCTCAGCATAAGCATCAACACCATTACCATATTATATTTTTGTTTCATATTTTATCTTTTTGTAACCAGATTTAAAAATTATAAGAAAGTGAAAGACTTACGCTCCGGCCGATGTAACGGGTGAGCGTTTGGCGGTCACCGATCTGCTGCCCTGCCCCTTTGCTGTGATCAACATAGCCCTCTTCGAATTTATCGCTGAAGCCGAATTTGTATTTAAAAACATCATCCCACTCCGAATTGATCGGGGGATTCGCATTTTTGATCTCAAAGGTAGAAGCATCATTGACGTAAAAACGGTAAGGGTTATCCATCAAATTACTGATATTCAGCTTAAACTGCATCTTGTTGCGGTAAAAACGATAGCTTGCCTGGGCATCTATCTGGCTTCTTGGCCGTTCATATTCTACCAGGTTAGGGTCAACTCCTGTGATATAGGTTTTATAACCCATGTAGTTAAATACAAGATTGAGCCCCAGATGCTTGCCTGTATAATTCAGCCCTGCATTGACCACGGTAGGTACCTGTCCATACAACGGGCGCTTGTACTTCATATACTCATAGTAAGAATAGTCTTTCCCTTTATCATCCGCCTTAGTACGCAATATCCTGGACTGCACCTCCGATTTTAGCAAGGTGAGGTTGCCACTTATGGTAATTTCTTTCAGCAGGGATACCGAGGGAGCAATGAAACCCAGGGACTTGCGAACTTCGAACTCTATCCCCCGAATCTTTCCCCAGTCCGAGTTATTGGTGTATACATAAAGATTGTCAGTTCCTGAAACCGAATTAACGGCATAGAACTCTGCAGGCTTATCAAAATACTTATAAAATGCGCCAACCGAAATGATATCCCCCGCACCCGGAAACCATTCCAGCTTGAGATCATAATTATCGATGATCGAAGATTCCAGACCAAGGTTGACCTGCATCCTGCCAAAATTGGTATTGTACCTGGAGAACCTGGAATTATCCATCAGCGACGGCCTTACGGCGGTTTTGGCATAAGAGAAACGGACATTCAGGTTGTTAACAGGCGTATAGGTCAGGTGGGCAGAAGGCATAAACTTCCACCTCACGCTGTCGGCGAGGGTGATCGCTGGCCTGTTCTGCATATTGCTACTGTTCTGCAGACTGTCATACCTGAAGTATTCGAATCGGCCGCCCCACACCAATCTTAAATTTTTGGTCAACCTGTTATCAAGCATTGCATATACCGCCTTGTTCACATCCTTACCCTCATACCTATTAAGTTGGAATGCAGAAGGCATGTACAGGATATCAGTCAGCGGATGTTCCATCCCCATATAGTTGCCATAATCCTGTACGGGAAGGTAACCATAAGGGTTATTTACGGTTACAAAACTTACGATGGGCAACATCGTCCACTCATAGCTCGCATGCCTGTCCAGATAGAAAACCCCCGTTTTGAAGATCTGCTTTTGACCCGCGATCTTAAAATCAACTGCGGCGTTCATGGCCACAGTCAGGTTCCGTTCCTTGTAGGCAAACTTATCACGTTCCAACATACCACCCCCGCCACTAACGGTTCCCTGACCGGGCGTATATTTATAAATCACCTTATTTGCCATTTCCTCAGCTCGCAGCGTTGCGGTAATGGCATCGATCTCACGGGCATTGGTCGCTACCCTTGCCGCACTCCAATCCAGTTTTACCCTGCCCAACAGGTGCTCCCCGCTAACCTTGTTCTGTAAAAGATCGGTAAACACCGGCCGGTCATCTTCTTTGATGATGGGGTATTTACTGTTCCCATCATCTTTGGGATTAGCATAACTCCATCCACTGACCCGCTCCAGCTGCTCACTGAAAGCCCTCGAATAAAAATTATGGAAAATGATCTGGTGCTTGCCGTCGCGATACCCCCCGTTCAGCAATGCCCCCAGGGTGGTATTGAAATTATACAGGTATCCGGTATTGACGTTTTCAGGATCATCGGGGGTGGAAATGATCTGCCAGGTTCCACGCCTGATGTTATCAATGTTTTCGATATTCTGCGTATTGCGGTAACTCAATGAGCCTACAAAACCGATTTTCCGTGCAACCTGCTTAGACAAATCATAACTTCTTCCAAGGCTGAACTGGTAGTTTTGGGAAGGCCTGCTTTGAAAAATCCGGCTGCCCAATCGCTCAGTCCCCCCTATCCTGCGGTTCTGTTCGGCTACTTCAACAGCTTTGATATCGGCCGGATTGGTTGCCTTTGGATTAAAGGTGGAAACATCTTTCAGTCCTTTTGGGAAATGGTCCCTACTCCCATCATCAAAGCCAAGGTAATCGTATTTCCCACGCTGATACCCATAAAAATCCTGACCTGTTGTCCTGGAATTCACAGAAGCCCCTGCACTGAAAGAAAGGAAATTTTCTGTCGGAATGGAAATGGTGTTTACCTGGATCAGCCCACCGCCAAAACCGGCATTCATGTCCGGTGTAGCAGACTTACTCACCACCACACTTTCCACCAGATTACTCGGGATCAGGCTAAAGTCGAAATTCCGGCTCTGTACATCCGTACTGGGCAACATGACACCATCCAACTGTGCCACATTGTACCTTTCGGCCGCGCCGCGTACCACCACGTTCTTGTTATCGGTCGTGCTTACTCCGGTAATCCTTTTTAAAGTTTCACCAATGTTTTTATCCGGAGTGGCGCTAATCTGCTCTGCAGAGATCCCATCGCTCACCGTAGCGGCATTCTTCTGTTTGGCATATAAGCCCTCAACCGAGGCCTTCTTATAAGAACTGGTGACAACCACAGTATTCAGGCTCTTCGAATCTTCTTTGAGTACGATATCCAAAGGCGTATTCTGGCCGGACAATACCTTTACATCTGTGACCTTTTTGGACTGAAAGCCAATATAGCTGGCCTCCAGGGTATAGCTTCCCGGAGGAAGAGAAATCCTATAACCGCCATCCAGCGCATTGGCAACCGTTTGGTTGAGCTCCAGAATCCGTATGGAAGCACCTGGAAGTGGCCCGCCCTTGCTATCGACGACTTTTCCCGAGATCCGTCCAGGTTCGGCAGGCCTGGGAGCAGGCCTTGACCTGCCAATCACCACATTGTTATTGATCACCTCATAATCATACCCTGTCTGCCTTAGCAGCTTACCAAGTACCAGCGGAAGGGATTCTCCGCGATAAACCTGTGCGGGTACTTTTAATTTACTGAGTAGATTTTTGTCATAAGAAAAAGCAATACCTGTGCTTTTTTCAATTCTGGACAGCACAGCTGCCATATTTTCATTTTTGATATTGATAGTAACCTTGATTTCATTTAAGTTCTGGGCCTTGGTTTCCCTGGCCACGATCAAACTGCTGAAACCGATTAATAATCCTAATACAACGGTCGAGATCCTCATAATCGCCGTGAGTTTTTTTTTCATGTTTTTGTTATTGCTCAAAAGGTAGGAAGCCGGCTTGAGAATTAATCCCGGCATTATATTGCCAGTTCACATAGGTTTCCTATTTTTGATTGTTTTTAAATGGTTATGCCTTTAATTACACAGCGGGACTAACAAACTTTCGACGGGGAGTTAGCCGCTGTTTCTTTTTTTGTCTTTATCTATTCATAGAGTGTGATGATATGGTCCCTGATACGGTATTTCGCATCCGTCATTTTACTGATTGCTTTCATAACCTGTGTGATTTTATTGTTTGTTTGGAATGTAGTTTTATAACTTGCCGCGGCCAGTCTTTCACTCTTGGTCTCAAGTGTAAGGCCCCAGGTATTCTTGACCACCAGCGCCAGTTCAGAAAACGATGCACCGTCCAGACTGACCCTGCCATCCTGCCATGACCGAGCCCGCTCGGCACTCGATTCGGTAACATCAAATGCTCCACTGGCTACCTGGAAAGTGATCTGCTGATCGGGATGCAGTAAAGCGAGTGTTTTGCCCGAAGCGGAAATACCAACTTTACCTGTAGCGACACTTACCACTATCCTATCCAGCCCAGAATAGGCCCGGATGTTGAAGGATGTACCCAGTACGATCGTTTTCAGCTTTCCAGTGGTTACCACGAAGGGTTTTTCAGGATTATGGGCTACCTTAAAGAAGGCCTCCCCATCCAGAGAAATCTCCCGTTTTTTTCCGGTAAAATGACGGGGATACTTAAGTTCAGCACCGGAATTGAGCAATATTTCTGAGCCGTCAGCTAACATCACTTTCAGCATTTTCCCCGTTCCCGCCCTGCTGACCATCCATGTGGCGTTATCTTCGATGCGGTGCACACCGCGGTTAGCCAGATATAGGTATAAAGGGATACTGATTAAAAAAAAGGCCAGTACGGCAGCTATTTTCATCCAGTTTGCCTGCTGAAGAAAAAAGATATCGCGCCCTGGGCCAGTTTTCGGAATTCCGGAAACAATCCTGCTGAGCAGTCTGAGACGTACTTTTTCTTCGTGTTCAGCATTGGCAAAAACTTTCAATTCTTCGTCCGAATGGTCAAAAGCAGCATACCAGTGATCTATTAATCTTTTCTTTTCCTGCTCATCCATTATAATGTCCTTTGGCTATATAACCGAACGGAGGCACAGGTTGTCCCAGACCAAAATGAAACTTAATATGATCAGTATGTTTTGTTAACGATCTGTTAACATCAAGGCTGCTATGGTAATGATAACCGTGACCGAGGCAGGTCTGAGTTCGGCAGAACCGTATTGCCGCACAGCAAACCTGATGCGGTTTAAGGCGGTGCTCAACTGGTTCCTTACTGTCTTACCAGAGATGTTCAAACGGCTGGCTATTTCCTCATTGGAAAGCATTTCCTCCCTGCTGAGCAGGAAAATCTCTTTCATTTTTTCAGGCAGCCTGTTGATCTCCCGCATCACAACAGATTCCAGTTCCCGGCCCATCAAATGGTCGTCGCTGGAATGCGGATCAGCCTGAGACTTTGCAGCTTCATGGTTTTCGAAGTTGATCTTCAAAAGCTCTTTTCTGAAAAAATCAATGATCCGGCTTTTCAGACGGGTATGAAGCAAAGCGCGCACAGCATTTTCATTTTCCAGGTTATAATCTCCCTCGAGCAGAGAAAGAAACAGGTCCTGGAGCATATCTTCTACTTGCGCTTCATCCCGCAAACGACGAAAGGCAACGATGTAAAGTTCTTTCCAGAACTTATTGTACATATCGGTAATGTATTGCTTTTTTGCCTGCTGTTTCAATGTAAGTTCCCTGAGTGTGGGCAAAGCTAGCAAGAACAACGTTAACAACAGGTTAAGAAATCAATCAACCACCCTAAAAGCAATCAAGAATCAATCTCATATTGCTTGATGTCGATTCCTAAAAAAGCTATATACGGATAAGACAGAGATCGGTCTTAGTAGTATAATACTCCAAGTATACTCCAACTATACTCCAACTATACTCCAACTTTTTCCATAAAAAACATAGAGTTTGATTACTGTTTGATTTTTTTTAACTTGAAATTTTGTAGTATGCTATCCAAACCTTATCTTAGATCAGTTGTTTATTTATAAAAAACATATAGATCATGGCAAAATTTGACGGAAAATTCCTGACAGGTGTAATAGGACCTGCTGTTTTTAAGAAGTATCGCAATATGCAATTGGTTACAGGCAAATCCAGGTTGACAAAGGAGAAGCAAACTGAAAACACACACAAAGCAGCAACTCAATTTGGGATCGCCAGTACCCTGGCAGAACAATTCCGGAGCGTTACAACGGAGATCATTACAGATTTTTATGATGGAACAATGGTTTATCGCTTTAGAACGGATGTACAAAAGGCCTTGAAACAAGCATTCGACGCTCAATCTGAAACTTATCATTTTACAGCCAACAGTTTTGATCGGCTCAATGGTTTTGAATTTAATGCGGATTCACCGGTAATGGATAATTTCTTTGTGCAACCTGAGCAGCGCATCAATGGAAATATCCTGACCATCAAGTTACCGGAAATGCTTGTTTCAAAGGATATGAAATTTCCAGCAAAAGCGACTTCCTGCTTGCTAAACATTGCTGTGGGGATGTTTGACCTTACTTATGGAAATAGAACGATGTGTCCGATTCAGTCGATTGAAATTCCAAATGGTTCAAAAGATAGCGTTATGCCAGCTCAGGAACTTAGTTTTGAAATAGAACCAGGCTGTTTATGTATTTCTATGTTTTCATTTCAGTTTATACAAAAGACATTTTCTGGTAACCTGATCATCAATAGTAAAAGCTTCAATCCTGTTGCTGTATTCAGAGCTGTAATAGCGGATGGGACAGTCGATCAGGAACAGACAGAAAAATGGGATGATATCGAATTGGTGAGGGATTCTAAATTTTTTAATAGCCCTAAAATAGCACTTAAAGCGATTGAGCAGGAACATGAAAAAGTAAAAAGTGGAGCAGATTTCCCCCAGTACATTCAAGCGATCAAAAAGTTAGGCGTAGAAGAATTTGTGACCTATGTAKCTGATAGCCATACCCAGTATTTTAGAAATAATGGCCCTCAACTAAGCTCCAAGGCAAAGTATGAACCTTTAGTCGTCGCTGCTGTAAGTCATAAGAAAAAGTTTGCGAAGTATTTGAAAATGCATCAGGCAGGGCAAACGGATTACCTCAGCTTTTGCAAACATTGTGCAGAAACAGGAATCGATAGATGGATAGTGAATTTATCATTGATGACCTGCACTTATTATGATCAGAAAGATCAGCTCATCCTGACAGAATCGATCCCAGGACCCGAATAAAATTGATTTTAATATGCTGTACTCTCTAGTACAACATTACACTAAAAATACTGGATATTAAAGTTGGTGCTGATATGGCGATGTTAAGAAATAAAATCTTTTAAATATTAAACAATACTATGCTTTTCAGATAAACAAGGTTCTGCGTAATTCAAAACTCCTGATTTTTCTAATTCAATTAGCTTATTCTGAACAGAAGTGTAGTCCAAGTTGAAAGGAACATCAATCACAAAGTATCCTTCATGGGCTTTCTCACTAGAACACCCTAAAGAATCAAACAACTCCCTAATATCATTAGTAATAGTTGTAGAATCTAATATGACAACTTGTACTGTAGAATTTCCAGAAGGCTCTATAAGGTTAACTAAAAGGAAACTTTCACCAGTTTTTTAAATTTGTATAAAAATCCGGATAAATAAAATTTCAATTCTATTCCAAGGTTATATTGGGTTATGTTATATTTAGCTTATGAAACCAAATATAACCAGCACATTACTAATAGGGCTACTATGTTTAACCAGCTCTATATCCTTTGCACAAACTAAGGACTTATTCAATGGAAAAGATTTAACAGGATGGCATAGCGATGTCCCGGATAAAGACAAAAACCCTGATATAAAACCTTCATTTATTGTACGAAATAGCTTATTAGTTAGCTTGGGTGATCCGCGTGGCCACCTAATTACCGATGCAAACTATAAAAATTACAGATTAGAAGTTCAGTATCGTTTTTCGGCAAAACCAGGAAACTGTGGGGTATTGGTACATGCATCTACACCAAGGGCACTTTATGAGATGTTCCCAAAATCGATTGAAGTACAAATGCAGCATAAAAATGCAGGTGATTTTTGGTGTATTGAAGAAGACATTACAGTACCTGACATGGAAGCCAGGCGGGGACCAAAAGAGAATTGGGGAATAAATGGCAAGAAACAGCGCCGAATAAAAAAGCTAGTGGACAGTTTGGAAAAACCGCTTGGCGACTGGAATAAAATGGTAGTTGAATGTCTGGACGACCAGGTGAAAGTTTGGGTAAATGATAAACTAGCAAATCATGGCAGCAATTGCACCGCCCAAAGTGGACAAATCGCATTACAAGCAGAGGGTTCGGAAGTAGAATTTAGAAAAGTAATACTTAAACCGATTAAAAGATTAAGCAAAGACTAGTCTTTGCTTAATCTTCATTGGCTTTAATTTCACTTGGCAGGATTCCAAAATAACGCTTAAAAGCATCTGTAAGATGACTTTGATGGTTAAAACCAACAGCTGTAGCCACCTGCCCTACACTTCTTTTCTCCTCAAGGATGAGTCGACGAGCTTCTTCCATCCTTAACCGGGTTACATAACCATAAATGGTAGTTCCGTAGTATGCTTTAAAGCCCCGCTTCAGTTTAAACTCATTCAAGGTTATTTGTTTGGAAAGCTCTATAATTGTTGGCGGGTAGCTATACTCCGCATCAAGGATCTCCCTGGCATGTTCTATCTTTTTCAGATCATCTTGTTTGATCAGATATTTTTCAACCTCAACCCCCGATTGCATTTGTTCAAGTTGTAACATCAACAATTCCAGAATCTTTGATTCGGTGTGCAATCTTTTTAGCTCACCTGTTCTTTTACATTCGCAAATATCATTAATGACTCTCTTCATTTCCGTTGTCACCGGAAGGTCCTTAGCTGCAAATGAGGTATATTTCCCCTTCAAAATTTCTTTTACAAAATCAGTATGTAATAAGGAATGTTGGTCTATCAGATGAAAATAATAGGCTTTAGACAACACCAATAAAAAATACTTATACTCTATATCAGGCAACATCTGATATTTTCCTTTTATAGAAGGAATGTAGCGGATGTTGTGACGACTACCTTCCCTACGACTACTTTTACTTTCCTTTTTCTCCGCATTCGGGTTTGTCCCATAAAATATGAATTGCGAAGTGATGGTTTCACCTTCCACTTCTGAAAGCACCTTGACACCAGTATTAAACTGCATGGTGGCATGAACAAGAAACAATCCACCAGCGCTAAGCTGGTAATTAACCAGCTTCTGCGCAGGCAGACTTTTAATGTTTACATTTTTTTCTGAAAGCGGCGTATTTGGCGTGTAATGTTCAGAAATTTCTTCGATAAACAACCAATCGTCCGAGCCTTCTATCTTAGATTTGATTTTCATTAGGCAACGCTAACCTCGCCAAACACTTCTCCAAAATTGGAAAAAGTATCATTTGCAGTTTTAATAGCAAGTGCTTCTTCAGCTTCGTTATTGGCTTGCGCGTTTAATACAGCTGTAAACTTACCCCACATCTGACCTGTAGCTTCACCATAACCAGAGAAGAAAGAAACTCCTTTAGTGATGCCAAACTTCTCAAGCATTTTTACAATGATTGGTCCACCCATAATCGAACCTTCCATTACGTAAAGTGCGCCAAGCGCCTGTATCGTATTATTGATATCCGGAGCAGTTGCTTGTGGAAGTTCATCTACATTTGATCCCAGCGCTTCAATATCTTGTTTTAGGTAAGCCGAATTGCGACGTTCTGCATGATCAGGTAATAAATCTGTTGTTATATAAGGCGCAATAGCTTGTTCAACCTGATTAAAATAAACATAAAAATGTTTTAAAAAATCAGCGTAGTCTGCATCGCTACGAATAGCTTTCATTTTTTGTACTACCTTTTTCTCAAGCGTAAGGTGAGCTTCTTTAGTGGCTTCTTTAATGTTGTTACTTAACATGTGTTTGTATATTTTATGGTGTTAAATTAAATTATTTAATTACAAATTTGGTACTACCTTTTGGCACAATTACATATTCGAACGTAAAAAATGGCATAGGCGTGGTAAGGAGTAATAAGCTGCATATTTTAGCAGTTTTTGGTCTTAAATGATTCATAATAAATTAGTCTATTAAATATTGAATTGTTATTTCTTGTAGCTCTTTTGACTATTAAAATATTACTCAACAACCTTAATGGGGAAACTCAAAAAATCCAGCTGACCATATCCAGCAGCATAATAGTCTGCGTCAGGGTAAAAATACCTGATCCTGTTACAATCCCCTAAAGGAAAATCCGCAGGGATTTCCAAGGTCAAACTGTTTGCTGTTGTGGACTTCAGAGTTATCGGAATAAAGGTTTTTGTGATCGAATTATATAATACTACAGCATTGACCTTATCCAAATTTGCGCCACCTGTGATCGTGAACTGCCCATTTCTTTTAACTGTTGAAGCAACAGAGATTTCAGTTAGGACTACCGGCTTAGGATCTGCAATTACTTCAAAAGTATCCTTAAAAAGAACTGTTTTATTACCAGAAATTACCTTAACGCTTTGATAATTACCAATTGCAAAATCGGGATCCAAAATCACAGCAATAGGCGTGATCTTATTGATTTTAACAGGAATATCTTGTCCACTGGTGTTAACAAAGAACACCTTAGTTTTACCTTCTTCAACATCAAACAAATCACCACTTAACTGGGCCGTCTTATTTGATCTTAAAAATCTTTTATTTTTATAGATATCAGGCCCATAAAATGCGCTGATCATTGGTATAAGACTATTCACAATTGGCTTCAATTTGTAAGTCGTAACTGCTCCATTTTCGGCAGTCACAGTATAAGTTACCGACTCATTAAAGGATACTTTTGTGCCTGCCAGTGGTAAAATACTTGCTTTATCAGCAACTGTAATCGAAGGCGTAATTTCCTGAGGGACAGCCTGACCTACTGGCCAGTATAAAATGATTTCATTGTTTTCAATTACAGCCTTTAATTGTGCTCCATTAGCATCTTTAACAGAAAATGCAAGTATATCAGTATACGGAAGGGCAGGATATTCTTTTTTACAAGCACTTAAGTTGAATAAAAAAAAGATGGAAATGTATAAATATATTGATTTCATTGTTTTCTATTTTGCGTTTACAGTTATTGGCCAGAATGCATTTATAATTGGGAATCCCTCAAATAATATGGAAGGGTAATAGGTTCCCACTGGTACAGTCTCAGGAATCTTTACCGTAGCCAATGTTCTGGTATAGTCAAGAACAGGAAGTGAGACATCCTGTCCGGCGACCTTAATGGTTATCAATTTTAGGTCTTTAAATACAGGGCCGCTTGACTTTATGGTGAAAGTATCACCCTGTTTCGCAATTATAGAAACATAATCCACTTGAGGCAAGGTATATTCCAACTTAACCGGATATTTTAAATCTGTGGTCAATGATTGTATTTTTACCCTTACTTTATAGAGTCCAGGATTAAGGGTCTGTGGTACGCCTACATAGCCAATAGAATATACCTTTTCGGTCGCACCCATCAACACAGTTACGGCTGCTGGCCCATAACCAGTAACATATGACATTTCAGTCTCCGTATTGTCAGCTCCAACAAGAAATATTCTTATTTTGGTCGGATCAAGTGTATTAAAGTTGCCGGAAAAATTAATCATGTAATAACCTATGCCCCATACAACAGGTTTACTTTCAGTAGATACCTCATTCACCTTTAATGGTGAAATCTGCTGCATCTTTATCACTAACTTATAGGTTACGGTACTTTTATCAGCACCCGTCACGGTATAGGTTGTCTTGTCATCCAATACATCTACAGGTAGCACTTCACCTGAAAGTTTTGCTCCACTAGCCAACTTAATCTCTGGATCAATTACATCCAGATTATAATAAAATGGAAGGTATATTGTTATCGTTTTATCTGTTTCGTCTATTATACCGCTGATGCTGCCGTCTGACACCGGCACTTTGTACGCTATAATTTTACTATCGGACTGATGTGGCAGGTCCATAGTCTTTTTACAGCCAAATAAAACAGCTAAAGCAAATATTGCACAGCTAAAGGATTTTAATCTCGATTTCATTACTTGTCGTATATATTATTTAATTTCAAATTTTGTGCTCCCTTTTGGTACCAGCACATATTCAAATGTGAAAAACATATGCGGTGTAGTTCTGAACCATTTATCAGGTGTAAAAGCATCCTTATAACAGCTGATCATTTTTACTTTCGCATAATTCCCTTTGCCTGTCCGTACAACAATTGTTCTTGCCGAAAGCGTTGTTCCATTTGTCATAGTCATGGGAGCAGGAAGCGCATAAGCAACATGCTGCTTATCAAAACTTGAATTACTCATCAAACCTCCACCAAAATCATAAAGATACCAGCCTGTACCAACACCGAAATCACCCTTTTCATCAGTCCCTATTATCGTTCCTTTTGTTTTAAACTGTGCGTCTGAAGGAACATCCACTACTTCATCAAAGGCTTTCTCAAGGATTAGAATACCACCAATTCCTGGACCACCATATCCTAGATTAGAACCATCTGTACCGGAATTCCCAGCGATAAAACTATTGTAAAGCCCGTTAAAGCCCATATCCCATCTTGCTGTTTTAGCGTATTTTGCAGGTGCTTCGGCTTTAGTTTCCAAACTAAAATAAGCCGCAGCCTTTGTTTCTGTAGGGTTTTTATCATCAGTTTCAACAGCAAAATTTTCTACTCGATGAAGTTTATAAAAAGGCACGCTGGCCGACTCTGGGGGTAACTCTTCGTCTGGTTTTGGTTCATTAGATTTAGAACAGGCGCCGAGCAGCATCACCGTAAACACGACAGCTGCGATTTTCGTTAGAAGTTGTTTTGTTTTCATTATGTTATTTAATAATTAATCTTTCGTACTTAAATTTCTGCTACCATCCTGCTGCACATAATACCTAAATGTGAAATAGGGAGCTGGCCAGTTCAGGTCACTCACTGTAGCGGGCGCACCTTTATACATGCTGATCAGTTGTAATTTTGCATATTGACCATCGGCAGTCTTTAAAACATAGGTTCTGTTTTTTACAGGTACAGCGATATGGGTGTTGAGTTCATAGAAGTACCAGCCATTGCCATTTCCGGGGTCCCATCCTACCGCACTCACTCCATTTTTTTCAAATTCATCATCTGAGGGTGCTGTTTTTACAGCATCATAAGCTTGATTGACAACCACCATCGCAGCTTTTCCAGGGCCACCAAAACCATAACTCTGATCATTCGTGCCATTATTTACAGACACATAAGAATTGTATTCTTTGGCAAATGCGATGTCCCAGTCGGCGGTAAGCAGCTTACTTTTATCAACCTTATTACTTGTCTTTAAGCTGAAATAAAAAATCTCAAATGGTTTTGCACCACCTACTGTATTTCCTACATCCCCAGGCAAATCTTTGACAATGGTACTTTTCCCATCTTCCAATTGTGGTTTAATTTCATCCTTAGTACAGGCACCAAAACTGATGGCAACTACCAGCATGACCATTCCTTGTATTAGTTTACTCTTTTTCATATCTTTTTTTTATGCTTAATCTTTAAAAAATCGCCAGCTAATACCTGCGACTATAGCTCGCCCCTGTTGTACAGGCATCAACTGATCCCGATAGTTCATCAGGTTATCTGCTGTAAGCTGTAACTGTAAATGCTTTTTATAAAATGTTTTCTGTACTGCAGCGTTCAAGAGAAAGAAACTCCGAACATAGGTATCATAGGGATCTAAAAAATTGTTGGCCTTATTATCTTCCATAAAACCGTATTTGCTCCTATAATTCACTCTAAATGTGCCTGTGATACCCGTCTTTTCATGTGCATAGCTAATTTTTAGATTAGCCATGTGACGCGACCTGTTATTTAACCCCACATAATCTTTACGTGTAGCACGTCTAACGTCATTGATATCAGTATCGTAAATAGATCCATACAAACCGGTACCGTTGTTTATGGAGTCGACCACACCTTTGTCTACCGCATAAAGCAACTGGTAACCGGCAGAGAGGTTTAAAGACTTCGTTGCCGACCAGCTTAAACCTATTTCTGTGCCCGTAGTGTATGCCCGGGCAATGTTTATGTACGAAAAGATCTGCTGATTGTTGGTTTTAACTGCAACCAATTCTGAGTTGATAAAGTCTTTCATATCATTATAAAATACATTAACATCCAGCTTTAAACTTGTAAAAGGATTATAGTTAAAGCCCCCGCTATAAGAAACAGAACGTTCAGGTCTTAAATTGCCTATATTTTTAGCGATCGGCAATACACTCATGATCTGTCCTGCATCCTGCAGCAGCTTCAATTCTCGTTCAAACTCCGCCGATCCCAGCACTGTATAACCTGTTTGCAGGTTTGTAAACACAAGATATAATTGTTGGAAATTTGGGGTTTTAAAACCCGTCCCAACTGCTGCTTTTAGTGTAAGTTTTTCATTCAAATTATATTGCAATCCCAGGCTTGGATTTAATTTAGCGCCATATTTATCATGGTAATCATATCTTGCACCAGCAGTAACAGACAGCTGATCAGCTGCCTGCCAGCTGGCCTGAGCGTAACCGAAGTAATTTGCCATATTTTTATGGCCTCTATAAGCCGTATTGTCTAACACTTCATAAGCCGTCCCTGCTCCACCGGTAAGTTCAAGCACATCAGAGAAACGTTGGGTAGCCTGAACCTCTGCACGATGCAGATATTGCTCAAACCGATTTCCAGGTATCACGACGCCACTATTCAAATCTGTAATGTTCTGTGCGGTTTGATAACGTGTTAAATAGTATTGACTCTTTAGTCTAAGTCCATTATTGAAGCTGTTATTTAAAGCAATGGAGCCATTTAAATCATGTTCATCTAATACATCTTTGCTCGGTTTCACCCCATAAGAAAGTTCATTTTCTGAATACCGGGTTACATATCTCCCATTAAAATTCAAAGTACTTTTATCACTTAGTGAATACCTGGCCCTGCCTTGGAAAGCGAAACTATTAAACGGTGGTGCCGTTTTACCTTCATTTAGATAAGGATTGGCGTTGAAACCATCGGTACGGTAATAATTACCAGAAAAATAGGCCGATCCTCTTTTGCCTGCAAAAGGTGTTTCACCTTCTAAAGTGGCATCCAACATATTAAAACTGCCATAAGTTAATGCAGCCATACCTTGAGGATGTGTGATGTTTTTCCGGGTTACAATATTAACAACACCTGCCAGTGCCTCACTTCCGAATAAGCAAGACGAAGCTCCTTTTATGATCTCTATGCGTTCTATGCTTGATACTGTAATCCGTGACAAATCAAAATTACCACTGTTACGACCTACCATCGGTTGCCCATCGATCATAATCATGGTATAACCACTGCCAAAACCTTGCATTTGTAAGCCAACTGCTCTACTTCCAGCCCCTATATCACTCACAATAGCCAGTCCCGTTTGCTCTTTTAAAACCTCATCCAACCTCCTGCTTCCCATCATTTCTATCTCTTTTCGCGAGATCACCTTACTGGGCATAGCGGTACGTGTCATGTCAATAAAATTATCTGGATTATGATGCGCAGCACTAACATTTACTTCGTTAAGCGCGTTGTCACCTTGCTTTAGTTTAATATGGAGATGCTGTATTTTACCTTCTTCTATTGCTATATCACTAGCATACTTTTCGAAACCAATGGCCTTTATAGTTAAATTATAAGTACCTGCAAACAAATTATTGATAGTGAATTTTCCATTACCATCTGTAACCGCTCTCTTATTATCCGGTTGTAGTACAACCGTAATCCCCGATATTGCCCTACCTTCTCCATCTGTAATTACCCCAGTCAGTCCGGTTTTAATACCAGTAGCGAAACCATAAATACTAAGTAGTAGAAATACGAGGCTAAGAGAATATTTTGAGGTTACTGAATTGTACATTTATACTTAGTAGTTATTTTTAATCAATCTAAATAAGATTACAAATATGCTTACATTTGCCAATAATCAAGCAACGTGAGGGGGATTATTTTTGACTATTTCGGGATTGAATTAACGAAATCGGGATTATCTCATTGGATAACTAACTGGATAGCGCGAGGAGACCACAGAAAACACAACACATTAAAACACTAATAAACAACAAGATAGAAACTAAAAAAAATAAACACATGCTAAAGTAAAACTTTGAAAATGATAAAATACCGATACCGACAATCCAAGCTAAGCTATTTGGAATCATTTTAATTAAAGCTTCCTTTGCATCGTTATAGAATACCTAATACAATTATAATATGAAGAAATCCTTATACATTTTACTACTGATTTTACTGGGCTACAGCGTATCTACCAACGCAAGCTTTGCCCCAAAACGAATCATCACGCTTAGTGCTGCGCTTACCGAAACAGTTGATGCGCTAGGTTTTGGTCCACAGATCGTGGCCATTGATGTGACCAGCACCTACCCTGCTTACACAAGCAAGCTTCCTAAAGTAAGCCAGAACCGGACCGTATCTACAGAAGGACTCATCTCTTTTAGTCCTGATCTTGTTTTATCCCCCGAAGGAGGGCTATCGAAAGCGACCGAATCTCAATTAAAATCTGCAGGTATTAAGGTGGTCATCCTTAAACAGGAGTTTTCCGCTAAAGGAGCATCTACCTTCATCAGACAAGTGGCTGCCGCTCTTGGTGCTACTGCAAAAGGCGAAGAACTGGTTAAGAAAACTGAACCTGAAGTAAATAAGGCACTAGCCCTTGTAAAGGAAAATCCGAAATCGCCTAAAGTATTATTTATTTATGCCCGAGGAACCGGAGTAATGATGGTAGCCGGTAAAGACACCAATATTGATGCAATCATTAAATTGGCCGGTGGCAAAAATGCAGCTCAGGGATTCTCTAAGTTTAAACCGTATACTACTGAATCTTTGGTAAATGCTAATCCAGACATCATACTTATGTTCGATTTCGGCTATAAAAGTCTTGGTGGAGCTGCAAGCATCTTAAAAATGCCAGGCGTTTCCTTAACCAATGCCGGTAAAAACAAAAGGATAGTAGAAATGGACGGGGAGCTATTAACGGGGTTTTCGACCAGACTAGCCCAGGCAATTACACAACTAAATGACAAGTGGTGAGTAAAAAAGTATTGTTATACCTTGTATTAATCATTGCCTTATTTATAGCGTCAGCCTTTTCGATGGGCTTAGGTGCCGTTAAAATCCCTATCAAAGAGGTATTAATCATACTTTCAAAAAAAATTGGATTGTTTGCCGATACCCCCGTCTCAGCCCAATATGAAGGTGTTTTAAATATTGTACGTCTGCCCCGCGTAGCAATGGGTCTGCTGGTTGGCGCAGCCCTTGGCATTTCGGGAACTGCTGTTCAGGGCATTTTTAGAAACCCATTGGCAGAACCGGGATTGATCGGGATTTCTGCCGGGGCATCCCTGATGGCAGTTATTATTATTGTGCTTGAAGTAGCACTATTTGCTGGTCTAAGTAACCTATTGGGTTATTATCTACTGGCATTCGGTGCTTTTAGTGGTGCCGGAATAGCCGCGATGCTGGTCTACCAAATTTCGCGTACGGATGGTAAATCAAATGTAGCCACGATGCTACTCGCAGGCATTGCCATCAATGCGCTGGCTGGTGCATTAACAGGATTGATCACCTATATAGCAGATGATCAGCAATTGCGGAATATTACATTTTGGATGTTAGGCAGTCTGGCCGGAGCTACATGGGAAACAGTACTGGCCATAGCGCCTTTTGTTTTAATTCCGGTGTTGTTATTGCCGCGCATGGGTAAAGCCCTAAATGCGTTTTCACTGGGTGAAGTACAAGCGGCACAACTTGGCTTAAAAGTAAACCAGATCAAAAGAAATGTAGTCGTACTGGCCACCATGGGCGTTGGCGCAGCGGTAGCAGTCTCAGGTATCATTAGTTTTGTAGGCTTACTTGTACCACATACCATCCGGCTCTTTATAGGTGTAGACAATAAACATGTGCTACCGGCATCTGCCCTGCTTGGTGCATTAATGCTTACACTGGCGGATATGTTGTGCCGAACCATCATTGCCCCTATTGAACTCCCAATTGGCGTAATCACGGCCTTACTGGGTACCCCTCTGTTTTTGTATATTTTAATTAAGGATAAAAAGAAACTCGTTTTATAAAATGCTGATCGCGGATTCGTTGACATTTGAAATAGGTAAAAGATCGCTGGTAAAGGATATTTCTTTTAGCATCCGTCCTGGTGAACTGCTCATTATTCTTGGTGCCAATGGAGCAGGAAAATCGAGCTTGTTCCGCCTGCTAAGTGGAGAGAAAATGCCTACGCGTGGCCACATACAACTACATGGAAAAGAAATCGCTGCGTATACGGTTGCAGAACTTGCCTTAAAACGTGGTGTGCTTAACCAGCAGAACATCGTAAATATGGCTTTTACGGTCATGGAGATCGTAATGATGGGCAGATATCCGCATTATAGCAACAGTCCCGCAGTAAAAGACATAGAAATAGCACAGCAGGTAATGGAGCTAACCGGTGTTATCGACTTTGCAGACCGTTCTTACTTAACATTATCAGGCGGCGAACAACAAAGGGTGCAGTTGGCTAGAGTGCTTGCTCAGATCTGGGATGTGCCCAATGCATTGTTGCTCATGGACGAACCTGTAGCCAGTTTAGATTTACAATATCAGCAGCAAACATTAGCTATAGCCAAAATGCTAAGCAAACGAGGCTTTATGGTGGTTAGTATTTTGCATGACATTAATCTGGCGGGGCAGTATGCCGACCGCATTATTATGCTAAAAAATGGCAGGAAGTGGTATGATGGTACGGCCGCCGAAGTATTAAGCTCCAAAAATATTTATGACGTGTTTGAAATCAACTCAGACGTGTATACCAACCCAAGAACATTGAAACACTTTTTTATTCCAAGGAACGTTTCACTAAATATAAATTCGCAATAATTTTATCTGTAAATCAACTATTTTTGCATTATGACCACCAAATCTACATCCGAAAAAAAAACAGCATTATTAAAATGGCTGAGAAAAGTTGGGGTATGGGGATTCCTCTTTTTCCTGATTAAAGGCTTGATATGGCTTGCGTTGGGCTATTGGGTGATCAAATAGTGGAACGTTTAAGCTAGCCTTTATGCTAGCAATCAGTCACATCAATAAATAATATTTTGATTTACAATAAATTACATTACCTTTGTTAAATATTTAAATAATAATACAATGCAACAAGGAACAGTAAAATTCTTCAATGAGACAAAAGGTTTTGGATTTATCGTACCAGCTAATGGTGACGCTGAAATTTTTGTTCATTCATCTGGCTTAATCGATAGCATTCGTGAGAATGATTCAGTAAGCTATGACATCGAGCAAGGTAAAAAAGGCTTGAACGCAATTAATGTTAAGATTAGCTAATCAAAATATTTATAAATTGTTAAAAACATCCACCCTAACAGGTGGATGTTTTTTTTTGAGCCCTAAATTGCATCCCGTTTTGTAATTTTGCCAAAGAGGCTGTTTCTATCGAGCGGCTTCATCATATTAATACATTTACATATATGGAAACTCTAAATAACAAAACAGCGCTGATTACTGGCGCCGGTAAAGGTTTAGGTAAAGCAATAGCACTTACACTTGCAAAAGAGGGTGTAAACTTAGCCTTGGTATCAAGAACGGCAAGTGATCTTGAAAAGGTAAGTGCGCAAGCCAAACAAATTAATCCTGCGATTAAAGTCGTGTATGCAACAGCAGATGTGGCTAACCTTGATGAGGTAGCTGCTGCCTGTGCAAAAATTACAGCTGAAATCGGCAACATAGATATCCTGGTAAACAATGCTGGTATTGCCAAATTTGGCAAATTTCTGGAGCTGGAAGTCAGCGACTGGGAAAGTATTGTAAAAACCAATTTATTTGGTCCTTACTACTTTATTAAACAAATCTTGCCCCAAATGCTGGAACGCAAGAGTGGTGATATTGTTAACGTTTCTTCGACAGCAGGACTTAAAGGTTCTCCTTTAACAAGTGCTTATAGTGCATCCAAGTTTGGACTGATCGGCTTATCAGAATCATTGATGTTTGAAGCAAGAAAGTCTAACGTACGTGTATTTACGCTCACTCCAAGTACTATTGCTACTGATCTGGCGCTAGCCAATAAGCTTACAGATGGCAATCCAGACTCAACACTTCAACCAGAAGATTTTGCTGAACTACTGGTTGCGCATTTAAAACTTCCAAACCGCGCATTGGTAAAAGATGTTAGTCTTTGGTCTACAAACCCATAAAAAAACAGAAAAGTCGCAAATGCGGCTTTTCTGTTTTTTTAGCTTATTTACATCATTTGGCTAATCAATTCAAAGAAACGTAAAGCTCGTTCTGCGTTAACCAAGTTCCATTTATTTTACGCCAGGTAGCGGCATAATTACCATGATATTTATCATTTTTATAGTTCCACGTACCACTTTCCCATGCAGTATCCCCGCTCTTACTTATGGTGATGGTGTCAGGAATCCGCTCAAACAATGGGCTACTGTTTGAAAACATATATTTCCAATCGGCAGCAATTTCAGCTTTCCCAATGGTGTAACTACCGTCTCCGGCAATCTGCACAAAATCTTTCATCCAGTGTTTGGAGACGCCATCTACGTCTTTTTTCGCTATACAACTGTTTGAATCAAGCCTCGCTTGCTTAATTAATAATGTATCTGTTGAATTCATTAAATAATATTTCTATCCCCACGCTTTTCTTAAAAAACGAAGCCAGTTGCCATGCATCAGATTTTCAACATCAGCAGTTGAGTACCCTCGATTTTTGAACAATGTAGGGATTTTTCGAAGATCTGCAATAGTTTCCAGATCGTAAGGACATTGCTCTTTTCCAAAAGCACCATCCAAATCCGAGCCTATACCTACATGATTTGCGTTTCCTGCGAGCTGGCAAATGTGATCTATATGATCTATCATCACCTCAAGATTACAATTCATGGCTTTTGGATCGGACTTTCCGCGAACCCAGCCAGGCACCATCATCCAGGCATCTAAAGCAGCACCTATAACCGCACCTCTATCTATCAATACCTTAATTTGCTCATCACTAAACTGACGGTTATGGTTTACCAAAGCACGACAATTGTTGTGCGAAGCCCATACATGTCCATTAAAGTGCGCCAACGCTTCCCAAAAACTATCATCGCATAAATGTGTAGCATCCAAAATGATATTCAACCGCTCCATTTCTTTTAATAGCTCTTGCCCTTTATGCCCCATAAACCCAGTTGCATCTGTACCTTGAGCATATCTTCCCGGCCCGTAATGTGCCGGGCCTACAGCTCTTAATCCACTGAGATACGCTTTTTCTAAATGATGGACGGTTATCAGAGAATCTGCACCTTCAAGACTTAAGATATAGCCAATTGGTTTCTTAGTATCATCAATGTCTGTTTTCCATAAAGCCAGATGGTTTTCCAGGATCTCCAGACGATTAATCTGTACCATCTCTCCTGCTTCCTCCATGGCTTTATACCAGGCAAGCTGTCCCTGAGTTTGCGCCCAAGCTTGTGCCGGCGAGTGCCAGCCTGGCAAATTATTTCCTGGCGCTACAAAACGTGCAATCTGAGTAGCCACAACCAATCCAATCTTCCCTTTTCTCAGTTCTGGCAAGGAAACAACACATTTAGCCCTATCAGGCTTATCCATTAATCCTTCTTCTCTTTTATTGATGGAAGAAACCGGTAAAGTCAAATCGCGGTTCCATTCCAACGCGTTCATACTTAAATCCAAATGGGCATCGATTGCAAACATAGACTATATATTAATTTTTCTTTTTCTTGAAATAATCTCCCAGGCACCATCAACCTTGTGCTCTTCTACCGTTGCAGCAAAGTCGTACAAGGCTACAGTTGGGCAAATGTGAATGGGTATGCCATACAAAACATCTCCTATTTTCAGACCATGTCCCTTAGGCATTTCCAATACCAGATGTTCCTCGCTTTGTCCAATTATTTTAGCCTCTGGTGCATTTAAAAAGTATACTCTTTTAGCCAATACGTTCTCTGCAGCAACAGACTTATGTCCTAAATCCAGACTCACTTTGGTCTGATCTGGCAAAGAAATTACCCTGGTAATTAAAACTGCAGCAACAGCATATTTTTGCTCGGCACAGGCATCATGATAACCTTTGTCCCATAGCACAAAAGTGCCTGGACTACATTCTACATCGGTTAGTTCGGCATAAAAGGGATAGGTTGGTGAACCACCCGCAACTATTATGGGGGCAGGTAAACCATTAGCTATTATCTGATCTTTTAAATTATTAATGGAATTCCAGGCCAGCTGCCAACGTGCTTTTCTTTCTGCTAATGAACTATCGTGGATATGTCCATCATAGCCGTGTAGCCCGATTGCTTTAATCCCCTCCTTAACACTCATTTCCAGATAAATAGCAAGAGCATTTTCATTTGGCAATATCCCGGTTCTGTTCATACCTAAATTCAAATCCAGAAATACGTTAATCTCCAAACCGGCATGCTTGGCTGCCTGAGAAAGCTCATTTAATGAATATGCGTTATCAACCAAGGATGAGAACTTTGTGGACGGAAAAGCGCTTACAAGTGACAAATACCTGTTTATTTTTGGGCCAACTAGCTGATAAGCCAGGAGGACATCGGCAGCTCCACAACGCCCCAACATCTCGGCTTCGGCAATTGTGGCACATTTAAACTTAGTGATTCCGGCATTTATCATTAATGTGGTGAGCTCTGCCGACTTATGTGTTTTTACATGGGGACGCAGTCTATTTACCGCATCAATGCTGTTTAATAGCAGTTTTATATTGTCTGCAATACGATTGGGATAAAAAACCAAAGCCGGAGAATCGAGCTCATTTACGTTATCTATCTTAAACCAATCTCGTTCTGAAGGTCTTTCAACGCTAGTCATGGAGTTCAAATAAGGCTTCTATTTCGATAGGGATATTGTCTGGTAACGAACCAAAACCAACTGCGCTCCGGGTGCCGATACCATTTTCTTCACCCCACACCTGGGCAAAAAGCTCACTACAGCCATTAATTACAAAGGGATGTTTTTCAAAATCAGGAGAACAATTTACCATTCCTAACACCTTTATTACTCTTTTTACCCGGTTTAAACTACCTAGATTTGTCTTTATGGTAGACAGCATAGTTAAGCCAACCTGTCTGGCTGCTAGTTTTCCGTCTTCTTTATCAAGGTCGACACCGATGCGTCCAATCATTAGACTTTTATCATCGTTAACAGGTCCATGACCAGATAAATAAAGGTACTTACCATCAATTAAAAACGGTTTGTAAACCCCCAAAGGCTTTGGTGCCGGTGGTAAGGTTAATCCTAATTTATCAAACTGCTCGTCTGCATTAAAAGTTTCCATAGCTATATCATTTAAATGAATTGATTTAATAAGAGTACCCCTGCCAGCCCTACAACCCCAACAATAGACTCCATTGCGGCCCATGATTTAAAAGTATCTTTCATACTTAAATTAAAATACTCTTTAAACATCCAGAAACCAGCATCGTTTACATGTGAGAACATTAAACTACCTGCGCCAACAGCCAACACCATTAAGTTAGGATCTACATGAGCAGATACCATTAAAGGTAAGATAATTCCCGCAGTAGTTAATCCAGCCACAGTAGCAGAGCCTACACAAAAACGAATTATTGCGGCAATTAACCAACCAAGAAATAAAGGTTGCATATCCATATCCTTTAAAAGCGTTGCAATTTGTCCATTCACTCCACTGTCTACCAAAACCTGCTTTAAAGCACCTGAGCCTCCAATAATTAACAGGATCATGGCTACATCTTTAATCGCTTCTATATAAATATTCATGATATCGACTAGCTTCTTTCCTTGAAAAACGCCCAGGCTGAACGTCGCAACAACGAGGGCGATTAACATCACAATGGTCGGGCTCCCCACGAAAGCGAAGAAATGGACAAGCGCAGGATCTTGATCGGGAGAAAGTGTAAATACAGTTGCGCCGATTAAAAGCAATACAGGCAAAAGCGCCGTAAAGAAACTATTAAATGCGCCCGGTAGTTCTGCCTCAGGTAGATCAGCAGAGACAAAAGCGGTCAAGGGCTTAGAAGGAATACCTTTTAATGCCCTGGAGAAAATAGGTCCACCTATCACGATAGCAGGAATGGCCACTATTAATCCATACAATAAAGTTAATCCCATATTCGCATTAAATTGTATAGCCAAAGCCGAAGGCGAAGGGTGAGGTGGCAAAAAGCCATGGGTAACGGACAATGCAGCCAACATGGGTAAGCCGATATAAATGACGGGTAGTTTGTACTTATAAACGATAGAAAAGATTAAAGGTACCATGAGCACGAAACCTATTCCGTAAAACAGGGGAATACCTATCAGAAAGCCGGTAGCGACTACTCCCCACTGTATATATTTTTCTCCGCACAACTGCATCATGGACGACGCTATTTTTTGAGCAGCACCACTCTGAGCAACGAGTTTACCCATCATGGCACCGACCGTAAGTATCACTGCCAATGAGCCCAATACATCCCCGATTCCCTTCTCAACAGAGCTCGAAACCTTGTTTATTGGAATGCCTAGCCAGATACCAGCAAGTATCGATACGATAAGAAAGGAGATGAATGTATTGACTTTAAAGGCCGAAATCAGAACAATCAGCAAGATAATGCACAATAGAACGATAATAATGGTCATGCTAAATAAATTAATTAATAAAAATTTCATCAGCCAGTAGCCAGGCTTTTCCACCCGCACCATATCCTCCTTTAGGAATAATCCCCTTATTTATTGCGGTAACTTTAACATATCTAATCTCAACAGGCTTAATTGTAACCCTAATTTCATTGATGCCCTCTTTTGTAAAACTGCTTTGTTTATAGACTTCAGTATAGTTTGTGCCATCTGCAGAGACTTCAAATTTTAACAAGTCGGGTTCCCACATCCTTTGCCAATGATGCTTTAAGATGTTTATACCTAACTGAGATATTTGTTGCTGCTGCTCCAGATCAATCACAGCTTCCAGATTTTCTCCACTAAAACCACTCCATTCACCATCATTGTATAATTGGCTACCACTGATGCCGTTTATTAACGAAGCTGCTCCCTTAGGCGCATAGTTACCTTTTGGTTGATAAGTTAAAGTGATCTTTTTCCCTGTACTTTTGCTAATAGTAAAATCCTTTTTAAATACAGGTGTAACGACGGCTCCGTTATTAAAGACAGCTGCCTTAATTTGCTGTGTACGATCAATAACTAATGGGTTTTTATAAACTAAACTTTCTATACCCGGCACTTTACCATTGGTGGTGTACCTAATGATGCCTTTAGGTAGAGTTGTTTGCAACAATAAGGTTGATTTGCCATTAATTAGTTCAGAATCTCCTATTATTTCGTCGTAATTTTTAAAATAATTAACCTTAAGTCGCTGTAACATTTCACTTTGCGGCCTTAGTCGCGTTAAAAACCCTTCGTAGTTTTTTAAGTCTTTCTGAGTCCAGGCTATCTCTGCTAAGGCAATTATCCGCGGAAACATCATGTACTCCGCTTTTTCTGTTGTATTTACATATTCGGACCACAAATTCGCCTGAACACCTTTGATATAAACAGCGTCCTTTTCATTGAGCACTTCAGGCACAGGTTCGTATCCATATATTTTACTTAATGGCGTAAAACCTCCTGCTGCAATTTGTTCATCATCCTGATAGGACTGATAATAGTCGAGATAAACATACTTCTCAGGGCTCATGATCACATCGTGCTTCATTTTTGCTGCAGCAATGCCGCCTTCCAAACCTTGCCAGCTCATTACTGTTGCTGATGACGCTAATCCACCTTCTAAGATCTCATCCCAGCCTATTATTTTTCGTTCTTTACTTTCTAAATATTTTTCCATTCTTCTGATAAAGTAACTTTGCAGTTCATGTTCATCTTTTAAATGTTCGGATTTAATACGATTTTGACATTTAGGGCATACTTTCCATCTTGTTTTAGGGCATTCATCCCCCCCGATGTGAATGTAGGATGAAGGGAAAATTGTTAAAACTTCATCTATTACCCCAGTTAAAAACGTAAAAGTTTGCTCTTTACCCGCACAAAAAACATCTTCAAAAACACCCCAGAAAGTAGCAGTTTCGTAAGGACCACCGGTGCAACCAAGTTCAGGGTAAGCTGCAAGTACGGCCTGTGCATGGCCTGGCATCTCAATTTCTGGGATAACAGTAATATGTCTTTCCATCGCATAGCGAACCACCTCTTTTACCTCTTCCTGCGTATAATAACCACCGTAAGACTTTCCATCAAAAACATGCGGATCAGCTCGTTTATGTCCAACAATAGTCTCCTTACGATAAGCAGAGACAGACTGTAATTTAGGATATTTTTTAATCTCAATTCTCCAGCCCTGATCATCCGTTAAATGCCAGTGAAAGGTATTAATCTTGTATAGAGCCAACAGATCGATCCACTTCTTTAGTGAATGAACTGGAAATAAATGGCGACTTACATCCAGATGCATCCCTCTATAAGAAAAACGTGGATAATCTTTTATGCTGCAAGCTTTTATACTAAGAATACCGGTACTTGATTTTTGAATAAGCTGAATAAGGGACTGCAAGCCATAGAACAATCCTTTAATCGTTGAAGCCTTAACCTCTATGTTATTTTGAGTACAGATTAAGGTATAACCTTCTGCGTTTTTCAACACACTATCATACTCATTACGAAGACGATCAATCTTAAATCGGATATAATTTCCAGCAGGGGCTTTTATTTTTGTCTTTCCCAGACTATACCCTAAAAATGAACGAATCTGTTGTCGAAAGCCTTCAACATCCTTCGCTTCCATTGCTTCATCAAAGTCTAGTAAAGTAGTTTTACTAAGTTGAAATGCGCCTACATCTGACTGAATAAAAGCTGGATAAGGAATTAATGGGAATTGACCATTTACATCTTGAGCCCTTAAAAACACAGTAGCGTGCATAAAAATCAAGAAAACAACTGAGTAGCAGAGCGTTCTATTCATTATTCGATCTATTTGGCAGCACAAAGTATAAAAAAAAATGAGTAGCCAAAAGCATTTTAATATTATTTTCCAATAGTATACCGTTGAAAATAATATTTTTCAATAAGTAAATTTAAACTTTTATCAATCTGACTTGTTCTAAGTTATATCAAACTCTAAAACATGGGACTATTAAAAACAGCATTAATAGGCGCCGCAGTATACGGCGCTATTAAATATATCACAAAAAAAGACATCAATGGCCGCTCCTTAGTAGACGACCTTAAAGATAAAGCTCCTGAATGGATGGAAAAAGCCAAAAGCGTCAAAGATGAGCTGAAAGCAGAGTTTGAACGTCAGCGGTATTAAAAGCAGCTACTAAAGTAGCTGCTGCTGTTTCATAAAATCTTGCTCCTCTTTAGTAATATGATCATCATCTATTGCAGGAGCAGCGGTAATGCCAGCTACTTTTAATTCATCCATAATATCTACAAAGTTTTTGTAGTTCGCTGCTGTTGTGGGTTTAATGATCACAAATAGAGACTTTTTAGGGTTATTGGCATTTGCAGCATCGACTTTCAGCTTATTTTTCAAAATAGATTGTCTTATCCCTTCAAATCCTTCAATAACAGGCTGGCTTTTGCCAGCTTCCCCCATATACCAGGCTACTTTATTATTTTTGCCAAGCAAAATAGTCATTGAACGGGAAGCAGGAACAGGTTCTTGTATATCCACAATGGGCTCATCTGGCTTTACCACATCCATTGCTACTGGTTTAGATAACGATGTGGTGAGCATGAAAAAGGTAATCAGCAAAAATGCAAGATCAACCATAGCGGTTAAATCAACTTTAGGAACCGCTCTTCTGTTCGAGGAAACGCTTAATTCGGCCATAATCTTTTGTTTTAAGTTCAAAAAGATGATGCACATGAAAGCCAAATTCCATAACTGGATATATTAAGGCAAATTTAATAGGTGACTTTACAAAGAAGTAGCCCGATTTATCTCTTTAAGCCTTTTTTCGACAATTGATTTCTCAAAAAGGAGTTCTTTGTTTTTGGGATCAAAAGATAAGCCTTCATTAAATTGCTCAAGAGCCAATTGATATTCTTCCAAATGATTGTAAACCCATCCGAACCCCCTATATACATTTGGGTTTTTGGGATTTAACATCCATGCCTGATTAAGCCTGTACATAGTAGTTTGCAAATCACCATAACTGAGGTAATCACATGCTTTCATAAAATAGTGATTAGATGCAGAGTCTGAAGTACCAGCCTTCGCTATGACCGTCTTTAAAAAGTTTTGATCAGCATTGATCTGTTCTTGCATTTTAACACCATTACCATATTTCGGAGAGAGTCTGAAATCTTCCCTGGCCACTTCTAACCATTTTTTATAGGCTATTTTTTTCCTTACCAGTGGTATAGGGACAGCGGAGCTTGAAGATGCTGAGCTCCACTCGCAAGAGGAAAAAAGCGTTGCTAACAACATAAAAGAGAGGCATTTAATCATATAATAAAGGTATACTTTTTTTGAAATAAAAAAAACACTTAGCCATATTGATGATAAATGCGCCATTAAACGGTATCGAAACCAAAATACAGTTGATTATATTCGCTATAAAATTGTAAAAATGGAAACCATAGTCATATTAACAGGTGCTGGAATTAGTGCAGAAAGTGGGCTCAAAACATTTAGAGACTCGGATGGTTTATGGGAGAATTATCGCATCGAAGACGTTGCTACCCCCGAAGCCTGGTTGCGTAACCCGGAACTGGTGCAACAGTTTTACAATGAGCGCCGTAAATCAGTACTGGAAGCACAACCTAATGAGGCACATAAGGCACTTGCCAGACTGCAGGACAAATACAATGTTCAAATCATTACTCAAAATATTGATGATCTACATGAACGTGCCGGATCAAAAAACGTACTGCATTTACATGGGGTAATTACCCGCTCACAATCGGATATTGAACCAGACTTAACCTACCCTATATCTGGCTGGGAGCTGCGTTTTACGGACCTTTGTGCCCACGGAAAACCGTTGAGACCACACGTGGTATGGTTTGGTGAAGCTGTACCCAATATGACAATCGCTACCCGACTTTGTCGTAAAGCGAATGTATTTGCCGTCATAGGCACGAGTTTACAGGTATACCCGGCAGCTGGCTTAACAGAATATGTACCAAAATCAACAATTAGGTATGTGGTTGATGTAAATATACCAGCAATATCAGGTAGCAATCAGCTAAAAAAGATTGAACAACCTGCTACCATTGGGGTTCCAATGATGGTTGAAGAGCTTTTAGCCCGCAAGTAGTTAAAACAACCATTTCTGATTATACCACAAATTGTTGTAGCTTTGGAGCAACATTAAAAGATCCTCATGGCAGTATTACATAAAAAAGAAGAGAAAATTGAAGTTGTGCTTAGTAAACTTCCAAAAGATTATACTGATAAACAGTTTGTTGACATGTTTATTCAACTTTACTCGAAAGACTGGGGAAAGATTAAAGCCAATTACATCAAACAATCTCAGGATAAAGAACCTGGCACTATCATTACGATGCCTAAGCCTGAAATCTACCTAAAAAACATCCTAGAGGTATATCTAAAGAACGCTCAATAATAAAGAAACAATAAAAAAAGCCTTTCAATAAATAGATTTTGTATCTCTTTACTGAAAGGCTAAATAAAATACCAATTGCGCCTTAAGCTAAAATAGCCTGAGCTTTCTCCAGAACTAGCTTCAATCCATCTTTATACTTACCACCAGCTGTAGCATAAAAAGGCTGTCCACCGCCACCACCTTGAATATCTTTAGCCAATTCTCGTACTATATTCGAAGCGTTCAAGCCTTTATCTTTTACTAGATTTTCTGACAACATTACGGTAATCCCCGGTTTATCATCAATCAGAGTCGTAAATACTAAACATAAGTCATCAACCATATCCTTTACGGCAAATGCCAGATTCTTAACCGCATCTGCATTAGGTAGATCAACATGAGTAGCAATCAAATTAATACCATTAATGGTTTTAAGGTGATGTACAATTTCATGTTTAAGGTTAGCAGACTGTTCTAACACCGCTTTTTCAGCATCCTTTTTCAACTTATTATTCTCTTCGATCAAGGCAGAAACTGCTGACGTTAAATCCTTGTTGCCCTTTAACAAAGCACGCAATTCATTCAATTCTTTGTTTTGATCTAAAACAAATGCTTCGGCTTTATCAGCAGTGATCGCTTCAATACGTCTTACCCCTGCCGCTACCGCACCTTCAGAGATGATTTTAAAGTAACCGATCTGACCAGTAGCCTTAACGTGTGTACCCCCGCAAAGTTCTTTAGAATAATGATCATCAAACGTAATGATACGCACCAGATCACCGTATTTCTCTCCAAACAAAGCCGTTACTCCGCTTGAGATCGCCTGGTCGTAAGGCACATATCGTTGCTCTTTCAATGGGATATTCTCTCTCACTTTCTGGTTCACCAGGTGCTCTATCTGAGCCAACTCCTCATCTGTAACCTTAGCAAAATGCGAAAAGTCAAAACGTAGATTATCAGCGTTTACCAATGATCCTTTTTGATTCACATGGGCTCCAAGCACCTTTTTCAATGCTGCATGCAGTAAATGTGTTGCTGTATGATTATCCTGCGAAAGCAAGCGTTTATTTTCATCTATAACCGCCCAGAAATGTCCTTCAACATCTTCAGGTAAAGTATCAGCATAATGTACAATTACGCCGTTCTCTTTTTTAGTATCAGTAATTTCAACAAAGAAAAGGCGGCTATGATCTTCCAAACGGCCTGTATCACCAACCTGTCCACCACTTTCCGCATAAAAAGGAGTTTTGCTCAACACAATCTGGTATTGTTCCTTGCCCTTTGCAATCACCTTACGATATTTAATAATCTGCGTTTCGGCTTCAAAGTCATCATACCCAACAAACTCAACTTCCAGATCAGGATTAACCAATACCCAGTCGCCCGTATCTATAGCAGTGGCTGCACGCGAGCGCTCTTTTTGCTTAAGCAACTCTTTATTGTAACCTTCCATATCAACGATCCAGCGTTGCTCTCGGGCCATCAATTCTGTCAGATCTATCGGGAAACCATAAGTATCCTGTAGTTCAAAAGCAAACTCTCCAGAAATCACCATCTGGTCTTTCAGGATGCTATACACCCATTGATCCTCAAATGGTTTTTCAAGCTCAATAGCATTCTCAGCCATCAACAATTCGCCTTGCTTTTTAGTGTAATTATCAAAGCGTTGGATGCCCGTAGCTAAAGTTCTTAAGAAGGATATTTCTTCCTCCAAAACTACCTTTTGTACAAAGTCCTGCTGTAAAGCCAACTCCTCAAAAACTCCTTTAAACTGTTCAGCCAAAACCGGAACAAGCTCATTTAAAAACGGATCTTTTAAGTTGAGGAAAGTATAAGCATAACGTACAGCACGACGTAAAATACGACGGATTACATAACCTGCTTTATTATTTGAAGGCAACTGTCCGTCAGCAATCACAAAGGAAATAGCACGAATATGATCGGCCATTACACGCATTGCAATATCAGTTTTTTCATCATTACCGTATTCAATCCCTGCTTTGGCAGCAATAAATTGAATTAAGGGTTGAAAAACATCAGTATCATAATTCGATGATTTCTCCTGTAATACACGTACCAGACGTTCAAAGCCCATTCCAGTATCTACATGTTGGGCAGGCAATGGCTGCAATGAACCGTCCTTAAGGCGGTTAAACTGCATAAATACATTGTTCCAAATCTCAATTACCTGGGGATGATCGGCATTAACCAACGACTTACCGTCAACAGCTTTACGCTCATCTTCCGAGCGACAGTCTACATGGATCTCAGAACATGGTCCACATGGTCCTGTATCGCCCATTTCCCAGAAATTATCTTTTTTATTACCCAATATAATGCGCTCTTCTGGCACATATTGCTTCCAAAGCTCATAAGCTTCTGTATCTCTTGGAAGACCTTCTTTTTCATCCCCCTCAAAAATAGACACATAAAGCTTATCCTTTGGTATTTTATAAACTTCAGTAAGCAATTCCCAGCTCCAGGCAATGGCTTCTTTTTTAAAATAATCGCCAAAGCTCCAGTTGCCAAGCATCTCGAACATCGTGTGGTGATAAGTATCAATACCTACTTCTTCCAGGTCATTGTGTTTCCCTGAAACACGAAGACAACGTTGTGTATCGGTAACCCGTGGGTATTTTATAGGGGCTTCGCCCAGAAATAAATCCTTAAACTGGTTCATCCCTGCGTTGGTAAACATCAGGGTTGGATCATTTTTAACTACAATTGGTGCAGATGCAACGATATGGTGTTGTTTCGATTCGAAAAATTTTAAGTATGCCTGTCTGATTTCCTTAGCTGTCATCCTTCTCTTGATTTGTTTTGAGCAAAATTAACATATTATTGTGATATTTTTTTTCAATCTACCCATTGATACTTGCATAACTTTTCCTAAGTTTGAATACTTTAAATAAAACCCATAATCAACTAATAATCAACACAAAAATATGCCTTACAAAGAAAGGGAAATAAACAAAATGTATTACACCATGGGTGAAGTAACCGAAATGTTTGGTGTAAACGCATCTCAGATCCGCTTTTATGAAAAGGAATTTGATGTGTTACAACCCAAGAAAAACAAAAAGGGCAATCGGTTATTTACTCCAGAAGACATTGAAAATTTAAAAATCATTTTCCATTTGGTAGATGACAAAGGCTTCACACTAAAAGGTGCTAAAGAGCATTTAAAAACCAACAGTGGTGAGGTTAAAGAAAACCAAAAAATCATCGCTTCACTTGAGAAGTTAAAGGACTTCTTACTAAAGCTGAACGAAGGAATTTAATTATTTCTTAATTATTTTTTTATCCCGTAAATTCTACAGTGATTTGGCCAATTTAAGCCGATCAAATGAGAATATTATGTTTGCTATTTCTGCTGCAAAGTGGAATGAGTGCTATAGCCCAGGAAGAAGAAAAGATCAAGGACATCATCGAGGGCCTTGCCGAAAACTCACCTGAAGAGGAAGACTTGTCGGAATTAACAGATCGGCTAACCTTCTTCCGTAAACACCCCATAAACCTTCATAAAACCTCTCCGGAAGAATTAAAAGGACTAATCTTCCTTTCTCCACTCCAAATCAGCAATTTCTTTGCCTATATCGCAAACGCTAAGCTCCTAGACGTTTTAGAGTTGCAAGCCATACCTGGTTTTGATCCAGAAACCATCAATAAACTACTCCCCTACATAACCATTAGCACATTAGAAGGCTACGAGCAGATAAAATTAAAAAAGCTGACCCATATCGCTAATCATGATCTGATTTTAAGATACGCGCGCCTACTCCAACAACAAAAGGGCTTTAGGGATTTACCAGGTAGTAAATACCTCGGTAGTCCCGAAAAAATATTACTCCGTTATAGATTCAACTATCATGATATTCTATCCGGCGCGCTGGTAATGGAAAAGGACGCAGGAGAGCGATTTTTCAACCGCAACACAGGATTAGATCATCTTTCGGCCAACATAGCCTTATTTAAGCTTGGACGCGTTGAGAAACTGGTTATTGGCGATTACAGCTTACAATTCGGTCAAGGGCTAACGCTATGGTCGGGCTTTGCTTTTGGCAAAGGTCCGGATGTGACCAGTGTAGCCGCCAAAGATGTGGGCTTAAAACCTTATACTTCAGCTAACGAATCCTCTTTCTTCCGTGGAATAGCAAGCACCATTAACCTTGGCAGAAACATCCACTTCAGCCCCTTCATTTCCTACAGACAACTTGATGCAAGTTTAAAAGCTACAGCAGACAACAAATTTACGCTTTCTAACATTGGCATAAGCGGCCTACATCGGACTCAAACAGAACTTAAAAACCAAAAATCCCTGAAACAAATCGTGTATGGGGGAGCTTTGCAGTACATTACCGACAACCTGAATGTCGGATTTGTCGCTTATCAATCCAACTACCAACACCAATTCATTACTGGGACACAGCTATACAACAAGTATAGTTTTACAGGCAAACATCTGACCAATATCGGATTGCACTACAACTACACTTTTAGAAATATTTACTTTTATGGGGAACTGGCTCAAAGCGTCGGCACGGGGCATGCCTTGGTTAATGGCGCTATGGCAACGCTTTCGCGTAAGTTATCTGCTGTACTACTGCACCGAAGCTACAACAAAGACTACCACAACTTCTTTAGCAGAGCTGTTGGCGAAGGTGCTGAAACCAATAATGAAAAAGGCTGGTATGTGGGCCTGAATTATTTATTGCCGGGCAACCTGAGTTGGTCGGTCTATGGCGACTACTTCAAATTCCCCTGGTTAAAGTACCGAGTTGATTCGGCTTCTGCCGGCTATGAACTCCTTAGTCAACTAACTTACAAAAGAGGAAAAACTTTTAAATCTGCACTGAGATTTAAAAGAGAACAAAAACAACAAAATCCAGACGCGGGTAGTATTTTTCATGGCTTGGAAAAAGTACTAAAGCAAAGCTACCGCCTGGAAGCCAGCTGGAAACCGAATCAAAAGTATAACTTTCAACAAAAAACAGAAATAACTCTATATCAAAAAGGTATAAATAAAAAAGAATCAGGAATATTAGTTTACACGGACATGGATTATACTCCAACAGCGTCCAAATTATCAGGCAATATACGTCTGGCTTATATCAAAACCGCCTCATACAACAGCAGAATTTACGCTTACGAGAATGATGTTTTATATGGTTCCGGTTCTGGGATTTACTCCGGCAATGGCATCCGGAGTTTTATTAACGTCCGATACCGTCCGCTCAAAAAAATTGACATATGGCTTAAGTATGGGCTCTCCATCTACAGAAATACAGAAACCATCGGCACTGGACTGGATGAAATAGAAGGAAATAGAAAAACAGAGGTCAAATTACAGCTTAGATACCAGTTCTAATGGACAGCCTTAAGGACATAGTCAAAACTGACATGGTTTTCGTAAGGATATTGATCCCATTTGCATTGGGCATACTTAGTTTTTATAGCCGCGAGACACACTTCCTTTTCTACTACCTCCTTATCCTTAACCTGTGTTTATTCACATCCTTAATCATCATTAACATCAGCTACAACAAGCGAAATATTCATCGACACATAGGCATTAACGGAGTAATACTTCATTGCTTCTTATTTGTCTCAGGAAGCTTATCTTCAATTTTATATAACAACCACACAAACACTGATTATTATATACTTAAAGATTCAAAATACCTAAAAATAAGAATTACAGAAGAACCTAAAAAGAAACAGAATATAATTCTGTTTAGCGCTATCGTGACCAAATCCACCCCCCAAAAACCCTCATTAACAAGCAAAAAACACGATATTCGTCTTTTTTATAGGGCTTCTGGAAAAATAAGGGTATCTATCCTCGTCAATGACACCAATCCAATTACTTTAAAGTATGGTGAGGAGCTTATCATACATAGCAGATTTACTGAAATCCCAGCCCCACTCAACCCTGCCGAGTTTGACTTCAAAGCATGGCTGGCAACCCAGAACATTTACCATCAAATCTTTTTAAAGCAGCATGAGTTAGTCAGGCTAAATACCAATACAGGAAACAAACTCATTCGGTTTGCGTTGGAATTAAGGACAAAGCAAGTAGCGGTATACCGTAAGCTTATCAAAAATGACGATGCATTTGCCGTTGCATCTACCTTGATACTGGGGTATAGAGCTGATCTAAGTCCTCAAATGCTTGATATTTATTCGAAAACAGGCACCATACACGCCTTATCCGTTTCGGGAATGCATGTAGGCCTAATCTATCTTGTACTGAATTGGCTGTTGTATTTCCTTGACAAAAAGAAACCGACCAGACTTATCAAAACCATATTAATTCTCAGCCTGATTTGGTTTTACACACTGCTTACTGGCTTCTCCCCCTCTGTGCTCCGCGCCGCAATCATGATTTCGGCATACATCTTAGCCAAACTATTCACCAGAACTACTAATAGTTATAACATCATTGCTTTTGCAGCTTTCTGTTTATTGGTTTATAACCCTTTCCTAATATGGGATGTAGGCTTCCAACTTACTTTTCTTGCTGTTTTAGGGTTGATCTATCTGCAACCTAAAATTGAATGTTGGTTCCATCCAAAAAACTCATGGATAAATAAAATCTGGAGCACCATAGCCATGTCTTTAGCTGCACAACTGGCCACCTACCCTTTTAGTGTTTACTACTTCCATATGTTCCCGCTCTACTTTTTACTCAGCAACCTATTTATCACGCTTCCTACAGCCTTAATAATGTACATCGGACTCATTATCCTTCTTTTCAAATTAGATAGCTTAGGGCCGCTATTTGAATGGCTCATCACTTTTACAAATCTTGGACTAGATCGAATTGCCAAATTACCCTTTTCTGGTATATCTGCGATCTGGATCAGCAAAATGGAGTTAACTGTGCTCTGTATAGCCTTAATGCTATTTATTATGGCAATAAGTGAAGCGAAAAAACAAACACTGATTATCGCAGTTACCCTATTTGTAGGCCTGCAGAGCTTTATGACTTATGATAAATTACTAGCCTTTCATCAAAAAAGCACAATTAGGTTTACCTTAAAGAAAAATTACGCGGTCGCACTGATCCACTCACACAAAGCCATTCTTTTTACAGATTTAAATTCAGAGAGCAAGGCTTTCAAGTATTTTGTTAAACCGGCACTCGACCAGCATAAAGTAACGCAAATTCAATTTAGAGAAGCCATTGCTTCTTCACCAAGCTTAAACCCATATTGAGAACAGATTTGATAAGATATATCTTATATTTGGTCAAATAACTGAATATTTGTATGACTGAACCATTGGTTTTATACTCGATAAGCCAGCGTATAGCTACCATATCTATTAACCGTCCGGAAAAGCGCAATGCCTTAAACCCTGAACTGGTTGCTCAACTAACCGCAGCATTTGTAAAAGCTTCGGCAGATGATGAAGTTAAAGTTGTTATATTGAAGGCTAATGGTAGCACATTTAGTGCAGGTGCCGATTTAGCCTACCTGCAGCAGCTTCAGCAAAACACTTACGAAGAAAACCTTGCTGATTCTGAAAACCTAAAGAACTTATTTACCACAATTTATTACCTGCCAAAAGTAGTGATTGCTCAGGTTGAAGGTCATGCTATTGCTGGTGGATGTGGTTTAGCAACAGTTTGCGACATTATATTTTCTGTACCTGAGGCCAGTTTTGGTTATACAGAAGTAAAACTAGGCTTCGTACCTGCCATTGTTTCCTGCTTTTTACTGCGCAAAACAAGTGAAACTATCGCCAAAAAAATATTATTTACCGGTGCATTATTCTCAGCACAGGAGGCTTTAAACTATGGCCTGATCACTTTTGTAACAAACAAAGCCGATATCAGTCTTAATGTAAATAATTTTGCATTAAGTTTGTGTAATGAAGCTTCTGCTAACTCGTTAATGGTTACAAAGCAGCTCATCGGACAAACCACCAATCCCGAATTGGATAAAAGCTTGTCAGAAGCTGTGCGAATCAATGCCCGGGTGAGGGAAAGTGAAGATTTCAGAAAAGGGGTTGCTGCCTTTATCAGCAAAGAGAAAATTAACTGGTAAACTAAATTATTATTAAAATATGTTTAAATCTATCAAAACAGGAGTCCTTGCAATTATTTTAATAGGAACTGCGATTATAGCTAAAGCCCAAAAGGCAATTGATGCAGGAACAATCACTTATGGGGTTGAATACCTTTTAACTGATGACCAGAAAAAAGCTGTAGACCCATCTGTATTACCTTCAGAAAGTAAAGTAGAGTTTAATGGAAATATGTCTAAAGTGCAAGTAGACATGGGTATGGCGATGTTAAAAATAATTAATGATGGAGCCATCAATAATGCCCTTGTCCTTGTAGATATTCCAATGATGCAAAAACAGTATGCAGCAAAAATGTCAAAAGCAGACATTGAGCAGCAATCAGGCTCTTTAAAATTCACAGGGTTTAAAGCAACCGGAGAAAAACAAACCATTGCCGGTTACAATGCAGAAAAATATACCTATAAGGATAATAATGGAGCTGATTATGAACTATGGGCTACAACAGAAATTAAATTACCTGTAGGTGCCAACCCTCGTGGGTTTGGAGAATTAAAAGGTACAGCTATCAAATTCACCAATACACAGGATGGCTATAAAACAGTGCTCACGCTAAAAAATGTAAAAGAAGGAAAAGTTGGTCCTTTCTCTTTGGACATACCTAAGGGTTATGAAGAAAAGACTATGGCTGAATTAAAAGCTATGAGGGGTGGCCGATAACCCTATAGTAAAATGTTAAAAAGTCTGTTTTTTTTTATCCGCTTCTTCTTATTCTGGCTGTTATTCTTTTTTATTGACCGCCTGATATTTATATTCATTAATCATCAAAAACTTGCTGCTGTTTCCTTCAAAGAAACAGCAGCAACATTTTATTACGCCCTCCCCTTAGACTTATCCATGACGGCTTACATTACCGTCATTCCACTTTTAAGTTATATTTATTGGCTTTTAAATGGCCGCAAAATCATAGAACTAAAATGGGTATCAGTTTACAACACCATCCTGGTACTGATCTGTAGCATCCTTTCTGTTGTTAATTTCAACATCTACAGAGAATGGGGTAGCAAGGTGAATTCGAAAGCACTTGGTTTTGCATTTTCATCCCCTAAAGAGGCCATGGCATCTAGCGCTTCCTCACCACTTGGCTTATCCATTTCTTTATTAATCCTGCTTACGGCATTAGGACTTTTCCTTCAGCATTATGTCGTATCTAGAAAACTAACTTTTACGGCTAACCCAATTTGGGCTAGAATATCACTCTGTGTAGTTTTAGTGGGGGCAAATTTTCTATTGATCAGAGGTGGTATGGGTGTATCTCCAATCACCCAAAGTAGGGCCTACTTCTCCAAAGAGCAAGTATTAAATCATGCCTCAGTAAATACGGAGTGGAATCTGATATCAAGTTTGATCTCCGCTAAAATGACCAAAAACAATCCTTATCAGTACTTGGATAGCAAACTAGCTGAGGCGGATGTTAAAGCTTTGTATAGTCCGTTAAAGGATACGACCATCAACATACTCCAAACAAAACGTCCAAATATAGTACTGGTTATTATTGAAAGTTTTACGGCCGACCTTACCAAAACTCTAGGCAATGAAAATGGCATTACCCCACATTTTGATAGCCTGATTAACAAAGGTGTACTTTTTAGTCAAATTTATTCGTCGGGAAATCGTACAGACAAAGGCCTAATCGCTACACTCGCCGGATTCCCTACCCTTGGAACAGGAAGTATTGTAAAATGGCCAGAGAAAATGCAAAAGATACCAGCTATCTCTCAGCCCTTATACAAAAGTGGCTATAAAACTTCCTTCTACTATGGTGGAGAGTCAGAATTTGACAACTACAAAGCCTTTATCCTAAGTCATGATTACCAGAAACTCATCGATAAGAACAATTTTACGGGCAATGAGATGAAATCGCGCTGGGGAAAATTTGATGAATTGGTATTTCAAAAACAGCTTGAGGACCTAAATAAGGAGAAACAACCATTCTTTTCGACTATCCTTACGTTAACCAATCACGAGCCTTACGACCTCCCTGGAACTTCAAAATTTGGCAAAGCCGATAATATAGCCAACTTTAAAAGCACAGCCTATTACACAGATTCCTGCATCAATGCTTTTTTAACTAATGCCAAAAAACAGCCCTGGTATAAAAACACACTATTTGTATTTGTGGCTGATCACGGACATTTACTGCCTAAAAACATACACGATATTTCTACGCCGCAACGTTACCATATCCCTTTGTTGTTTTATGGGGATGTAATTAAAGATGAATTTAAAGGTCGTAAATTCAATAATATTGGCAGTCAGACTGATATAGCAGCTACCCTACTGGCTCAACTAGATCTACCTACAAAGCAATTTGAATGGAGTAAAAACCTATTAAATCCTTACAGCAAACCTTTTGCTTTTTTTAGCTGGGACAATGGAATGGGCTTTATTGATAACCAGCAATGTGTTACTTTTGATAATGTAGGCAAAATGGTCTTGTACAACAGCAATGAAAAAGATCCTATACACACCTCTAAAACGCTTGATTATGCGAAAGCATACTTGCAAAATGTATATCGTCAATTTATAGAACTTTAATAAAATGAACTTCAGAAACATCATTTTTAACCTGGCATTAGTCGTACTAATTGGCTTTTACGGAAAAACTCAGGCACAAAGTAAGCCCGAACTTAAGTGGACAAAAGATGGCAATGCTTACTATCAGATGATAGATGCTGAGCTGGTCTCTATTTCCCTACCCCAAAATGAGCGCAAGACAATTGTAAGTCGTGATCTACTGTATTCCAGCGGCACTAACCCTGGCGTAATTAAAGATTTCAGCCTTTCTGAAGATGGCACCAAAGTACTGATTTATAGCAACAGCAAAAAAGTCTGGCGATATGAAACCAGAGGTGATTACTTTGTCGCCGATTTAAAAGCAAATACACTTACCCAAGTGGGAAAAGATAGACCTGCTTCGTCACTAATGTTTGCTAAATTCTCGCCAGATGGCAATAAAGTTGCCTATGTAAGTCAGCACAATCTTTACGTGGATGACCTACAGACTAAAACAACTAAGGCCTTAACTACTGACGGAACAGCTAGAATGATCAATGGAACCTTTGATTGGGTATACGAAGAGGAGTTTGATTGCAGAGATGGTTTTAGATGGAGTCCTGACGGACAGTCTATCGCTTATTGGCAAATTGATGCAACCAAAATCAGAAACTTCCTGATGATCAACAATACGGATTCTATTTATGCTTTTACAGTTCCTGTTGAGTATCCTAAAGTTGGACAAGATCCTTCATCTTGCAAAGTAGGTATTGTTAATATTGCCAGTGCCCAAACCAAATGGTTAAATGTGCCAGGTGATAAAGTTCAGAACTATATTCCTAGGATGGATTGGATTCCTAATACCAATGAGGTGATTTTACAGCAATTGAATAGAGCGCAAAATGTAAGCAAACTATTTGTAGCCAATGCATCTACAGGTGCGGTAGGCAATATTTACACAGAAACGGACAAAGCCTGGATTGATGCGGCAAAAGATTGGCAATGGGTAAATGAAGGAAAAGAATTTATCTGGATGAGCGAAAAAGACGGATGGCGCCATGCTTATCTGATCAGCAAAGATGGAAAGAAACAAACGCTGATTACGAAAGGAGATTTTGACGTTATAGAAAATTCATTGGTTGATGAAAAAAACAACCTATTGTATTATATGGCTTCCCCTTTAAATGCCACACAGAAATACTTGTTTAAAACTAAATTAAATGGTGGTGGCAAACCCGAAATGGTGACCCCTTCTATTTTACCAGGCACACATACTTACGAAATCTCACCAAATGGTGTATTTGCACGTCATACTTATACAAGTGCATCAGTACCCCCTCTTACAGAATGGATGAAACTAACTACGTTAAATCCATTTACCATGGCTGGTAGCGTTACCAATCAGCTTGGCCAAATAAAAGCACAAAAAAACAAAGTGGAGTTTTTTAAAATAAAAACAGAAGATGGAATTGAGCTGGATGGTTGGATGAAAAAGCCAGACAATTTTGATCGGACTAAAAAATATCCGGTTGTATTTTATGTTTATGGCGAGCCTGCTTCGCAAACGGTTACCGATACCTATGGTGCTGGTCGAAATTGGTTGTATGCTGGCGATATGCCCAAAGATGGTTACGTTTATATCTCTATTGAAAACAGAGGTGCCCCTGCTCCTAAAGGACGTGAGTGGCGCAAAAGCATTTACAAGAACATAGGCACATTAAATATTCGGGATCAGGCAATGGCTGCAAAAAAGATATTGGAATGGCCATTTATAGACAAAGACCGCGTTGCAGTATGGGGCTGGAGCGGTGGCGGTTCATCAACCTTAAATCTGATGTTCCAGTATCCTGAGATTTATAAGACCGGCATTGCCATTGCGGCAGTAGGCAACCAATTAACCTATGACAATATTTACCAGGAACGTTACATGGGTTCTCCGCTAATTACAAAAGAAGCATACATTAAAGGTTCTCCTATTACTTATGCAAAAAACCTAAAAGGTAATTTATTATACATCCATGGAACTGGCGACGACAATGTTCATTATCAGAACGCTGAAATGTTGATCAATGAACTGATCAAAAACAGAAAAATGTTCCAAATGATGTCATATCCTAACAGAACACACAGCATTAATGAAGGTGAAGGTACCTCAGCGCATTTGGCACTTACTTACACCAAATTCTTACAGCAGTACTGTCCTCCAGGCGGGAAATAAAGAAAAGCTACTTTCTAAAGGAAACAATAAAGCCCGGGCATATGATATGCCCGGGCTTTATTGTGTTATAAATACTTTAATACTTATTTAAATACCGTCAAAAGTTTCTTTTCCAGCTCTTCTCCACGAAGATCTTTTGCGATGATCTTTCCGTTGGCATCTACCAGAAAGTTCATTGGAATAGACCTGATACCATACTCCTGAGCCAAATCACTTTTCCAACCTTTTAAATCGGAAGCATGCAACCAGGTTAATTTGTCAGCGTCTATAGCTTTCAACCAATTGTCTTTTTTATCATCTAAAGAAATACCTAAAATCTCAAATCCTTTATCATGATACTTCGCATAAGCTTTTACCAGGTTTGGATTCTCTTTTCTACATGGGCCACACCATGAAGCCCAAAAATCTACCAGTACCACTTTACCTTTTAAAGATGATAGTTTGATTGGTTTACCATTTTGATCAGGTATGGTAAAATCAGGCTTTACGCCCATCCCAGTTTTGGCTCCAACTTTTAAAGCATCACCAAGTTCCTTACCGTAAATGGAATTTTTACCCGCCACAGTTAATAAGGCATAAGTACTCTGTGCCTTTTCTGGATTAGGATAAGTCACAAAACGATCTGTAATAACATAAGGGCTAATTGCCGAGGAAGGATGTCTTTTAACAAAATGCTCTACAGAGTCAATCAGTCTTAAACTAAGTTTTTCAAATTCAGCATTCACAGCGGTTCTATCCCCCTTTTCACCAATACTATCCAATGCCTTATAAAGCTGTCCTGCACGCCCAGATACTACGCTCCAGGTTTGCCCCCACTCTTTCCATACCTTTTGCTCTTTAGCTCCAGTTACTACGACCTCGTTTAATTTGCTCAAAACGCCTTCAATTTTGACGTGCTCGTTGGACTGCATAGCAACGCTCATAAACTGCTTTCCTAAACGCAGACCGTAGATTAAGGTACCTGGGCTAGTCCCTTTAAAACTGAAAACACCATTCTGTGCCACTACGGAGTCAGTTAAATCTTTACCGGAGTAACTTCTACTTAGGTATACTTTTTGATCCCCCAATCCTTCAATATGGCCGTTTATCTGGTAGGAACCTACCGTCTGTGCGCATACAGCAGTTATCAATGCAAATGGGCTTAAAGCCGCTAAAAGTACTTTAGCCGGCAGCTTGTATTTCATTATTTTTATTTTCATATGAGTGTTTTTTATATAAAGTTTAGGTGATTAGTATTTATATGCCAGATCTACGATCTTACCAAAGCCGTTAAACACGTTGGTATAAGAGCCCATACCACCTACATTAGTGATGGTGAAATAATACAGCTTACCCTCTGTTCCGTTCCAGGTAGCTACTAATAACCTGGCGCTTGTACTTCCTGCAGTATATTTAGCGTATTTTATGCTTGTCACCTGTTCGGCCGCCGGAAAGCTATATGTCTCCACAACTACATTGGAACTGGTTTCGTACCGGGAAACCGTATTGGCATTTCCATAATAAATGTGAGGAGTACTTGTTGATCCTGATGCAGCGGTATAATTCAAAATACCGGGTGCATTCATCAACTCTTTCTTAAGCGTAATGCGTGGTGCAAGATCGGTTTTCTCCGTTTTATACCTCAACAGATAAGCCTGATTGTTACCATCTTTCATGACCGCATTAAATTCCTTCACCACATCTGCTGAATCCTGAAAGATCATGGTCATCCCTACATTATTCATATCGAACTCAGTACTTGCCGCCGAAGGAAAAGCTTCCAATGAACCTGCAATCGGTGTAGGACTATATCCCCTGACGTTATAAAACCGTTTGGCTGTATTGTCATAAACGATGGCCGGATAGCTGTTACCCCCTGTTGCAAAAGGCGCCAGGTTGTAATTGGTATTTCCCTCAGGATTAAGGGCTACATCTCCCCATTTTTTTATACCAGGGAAACCACCAATCAAGTTAGAGTGCATTTTGCCGTTATTGATAACAACGCCCAGTCCACCTGATCTATTGGCGCTATTGGTACTAGGACTGGTCCAGGTCATCACTTGGGGTTTGATAATTGAGGGTGCACTAAAAAACTCAAAGGCGTAATCAAACTTCTTCACCATAGTCAGGTAGTTGTATTCCTGACTTCCATTATCAGCTAAAATGTATAACCGTTTTCCAGAAGCAGAAATATCATCAGTGATGGCAAAAGGTGTCAATTCTAACTTTTTAGGGCCAATCAATTGTGTTGTATTCCGGTCTGAATAGATTCCATGCTCCACCGCATTATCGGTAAATACAAACGACAAGTCACCTTTCCCCGCTTTATCTTCCAACACCAACCAACCTGTACCGTATCTATTGCCGATGAGTAGGTTATAGTTTAGGAAAGACTTCAAACCTGTAGATTTATCTTTTACCGTTAAGCGCAGCAGGTAACGCTGCCCAAGTGTAAACGGGTCACCGTTTACCAGATATTTCAATTCATATTCCTTAGAAATAATTGCTTCCGGAACTACATAGGAACTGGTCGTAGAGTTATCGTAAGCACTCCATTCAAACTCAAGCTGATCCATTTTATCACTTAGCGACTGCGACAATGTAGGCTTAAGGTTCAATACCTGTCCCTGGAAAACGTTTAGGGTAGTTAAAGTTTTAGGATCTGAGAGTCCTACCTTGTTCAATTCGGTTAAAGCCAGTGTGCTTTTATCTTTATAACAGCTGCTCAGAAATACCATTCCTGTTAATAGCAAAACACCTGAAATCTTTTTATTTATCATTTTCATCTGTTGATCTTTAAATAACATTAATTAAGGAAACACCACCACTTGACCAAACTCATCAATCATGTCACCATGTGCCTGATTGTATTCCAGTAAAGCATTTTTAGCTCTTTGCGACATGAAACGGGTATCGGCAGGAAAAGGATAAGAATTCCAATTTGTTCTTCCGGTAACTTGCAACAAAAACCTAAACTTCACTACAGAGTAGGTCCCAAAATATGCACTCCATACAGCATCCCATAATGTTGGTTTCGATAAAATATCAGAAATAGTAATCTTGTAATCTAAGCGGTCGGAAAAACCCAGATTAAAATCAGCATTTTTCTTCAGCTCTAAGACCACCCTTACCACACTATCCTTTAAACCTGGTTTGCGATAAACATACACGGGGACAGTGGCACTAAATTCATTTGCTTTGATCACTGTCTTACCAATTTTATAATGATAACCTTCTTTAGCAGTCGCTCCTCCTTTTGGTACAAAAGTTACCTCACGATCTGTTGTTGCGGCAGTACCTATAATCCTTAATGGTATATCTATAGTATCATTTACTACAGTTATCGGTGATGTAGCGAAAGTGTATTCTGTACTGTCTACATAAGCCTCAACATACACGGAAGTCAGCTCACTAAACATCAATTGCTTGTCCTTACCACAAGAGGCCAATATCACCAGTGAAGCGAAAAGGAATAAACCTTTATATTTTAATAGTTTCATAATTCTTTCTTTTATTTAAATACCAGATGCTCCAAATTGCAATTCATCGTTAGGAAGCGGCAACACATACTTTGCAGCATTCATTGGGTTACCTACACCATTCGGAATATTCAATACATTTTTACGTTTATAGTAATACCACAACTGTCCCTCAGCATAAAATTCCTTACGATATTCGAGCGTAATCTCAGTTTCAAGATTAGCCTGATTTGCGGGGGTTGGAAGCTCAGGAATCAGGCGGGCAGCTCTTACCACGTTCAGATATTTCATCCCATCCACTAGCGTTGGTGCGGCTTCAGCAGCGATATAGTACATCTCCGAAAGCCTGATGGCTGGAATTAACCGCTGAGTTAGACTCTTATCATTATCACTATAATATTTCTTGGTATAAACTATACTGGTATTGATCTCATTCCATAAACTTTTAGAAACACCTACCTTGCGAATATCGGTTCCATAACCTACTGTCCCACCCTGATAAGTAGCTTCAAGCGTAGCTTTAGCTGTATAAAAATCACGTATATCTCCGTAAAAAGTTGAAGAGGTAGAAGACTTAAAGGAATCATCAGCCAGTTTCTTTAAGCCAGAAACATAAAACGAAAATATATGTTCTGAGCTAAAAGTAAGATCTGAGGTCTTTTCCAGCGGATCTACTATTAGGGTAGGCTGAGCTACAAACTTAAATTTGGTGCTATTGATCACCTCTAATGCATACTTCAAGGCATTTACCTTATCGCCCCTATATTGATACAACCTGGCTAGTGTAGCTTTTACGGCCCAGTAATTCAAATGGTTCTGACGGAACATCAGAAACAAATCCGAACTTGTGCTGCCTTGATTTCCTGCAATCTGATCTATATTCTGGTTTGCAGACAATAACCCTTCTGCAGCTTTCAGATCTGATTCAACTAAATCCAGGTAATCCTTTAATGGGAGTCTCGACTGAGGTACTACCGTAAAGGCCTTTAGGTAAGCCAAAGACGAAACAGACGCGTTCGCACCGCCATTATAGATTGGAGCAAACAAACGCACCAGGTCAAAATGTAAAAATCCGCGCATCCCTAAGGCTTCACCTTGTATCATCTGCTTGCTGCTTTGATCCAGCACACCATTGTCTATATTTTTCAAGATATAATTAGCCTGTGCTATAGCGCCATAGCTATTTGAAAATATTTCGCTAATCCTCTTTTCTGCGGCTGTATCTGTATAATTGTACCTAGCAACGGTTCCAAATGGCGACCCCACCGACATGCCTGCATATTGCTGCGCCAGGATATCAACAAATCCAAAACTCATGTTCCTGCCATAACCTGTAGTTTTTGCCGAAGTTTGATAGATACCAAACAATGCATCTATAAAACCTTGCCCGGTGCTAAACTGCACCTCTTCTCTCACCTGTGTTTTTGGACTCACATCCAGCCATTTCTTGCAGGAACTAAACACTGCCATTAAGCCAAATAAAACAGGAATTAAATATTTTATACTTTTCATAATTTTCAGGTGTTTTACCAATTAAAATGTGGTTTGTAACTGTAGGGTAAAGGAGCGACTGAAAGGATAATCCAAACCACGCTCTCGTTTAATGCTGCCTAACCTAAACAGGTCGCTGGTAAACAAAGTAACCTTGGTATTTTGTAAACCAAGTTGCTTATTTAGTTTGTCAGCAAAACGATAATATACAGATGCACTTTCACCAGCTATGAAATTATTCTTTTGCACAAATCTGGAAGAAGCATAGGTTCTAGGTTTATTTAACGGTGTTCCTGTATAATCCAAAATCCCTTTGAAGAAGGCAACATCACCCGGCTTCTGCCAACGGTCGTTGGCTACCCGACTGTCCACATTATAATAATTCACATTTACATTTTCTACTCTATCTATCAGCGTTTGGTTATAGGCATCACCGCCAAAATTGAAGCGCAAATAAACGTTAAAACCGATACCATTGATCTCCATATTAGTACCGAAGGTTCCTTGCATCGTTGGTGTTTCATCACCTACAATTACCTGATCAGCAGGATTATATACCGTAGTAATTTCTCCATTTAGTGTTTGAAACAGTTCATTGCCCGATGCTGGATCTATCCCTAATGATTTTACTGCCCAGATTGCATTCTTAGACTGCCCCTCGGCATAGCGCGGTAGCGGTGTAGTTGAGTTGATGGTATTAGACCTGTTGTTCAATGCCTCAATTGTTTTTGAAACCTTTTCAATCGTATTGGTAAAATGGAATACGTTTGCAAATACCGACCAGTTGTTTCTGTTTGCCGGGTTCGCAATAATGTTAAAGCGCCCATAAAGTTCATAACCTTTGTTCAACACATCCCCCATGTTGTCATAATAACCGTAGAAACCCGAAGATGGAGCACTAGAAATAAAGGCAATACTTCCTTTTGTACGCTCTACAAAGTAATTGGCATTTAGTGAAAATCTATTTCTAAACAAGGCCAGATCCAAACCGATGTTTTGTTTAAAAGTCTTTTGCCATGCCAGTGCAGAATTTCCATAACCAAGTAAATAAGTAGCGATAACGCCGCGGTATTCCCTATCGGTATAATACTGACTGGTGGTTACCCCTTTAAAGCTCTCAAAACTTTCAGATCCGGTTGTACCAATGGTGTATCTCAACCGAAGTTCATTTACCTGATCATTATCTTTTAGGTAGGATTCATTTTTAATGTTCCAACCTGCACCCAACGACCAAAACGGTGCATAGCGCTGATTAGATCCAAATAGAGAAGAACCATCCAATCTAAAAGTTGCATCAAAAAGATATCTATTGTCATAAGAATAAGCTACACGGGCAAGCGTTCCGATAGACCTTGAAATCCCTTCTGTGCCGATTGGTTTCCCGCCAGATGGGTATTGATTACCCAAAATCAATTGATCTAATGTTGGATTTGGAAAACCTTCTACCCTTATAAACTGCGTATCGAATGTGTTTTCTTTTACATTTAGCGTAGCCGAAGCAGAGAGAAAATGCTTATCAAAATTCTTATTCGCTTCAGCAGTCAAAAACCCTTCCATACGCTGGTTTTTACCCAATCCTTTCGTATAAGATCCTTTTTCAAAGGTTGGCTTTTCTGCAAATGAACTATGCTGAGCAGGGAGAAAAATATCAGACTCATCGTTTTGGGTCGTATAAGATAAACGACCCGTCAGACGAAGCCATTCTTTAGCCTGCCACCTCGTTTCAAAATTATTGGTAATTCCCCTAAAAGCAGTTTGATCTTTTATATTTAACGAAGCATTATAAAGGGGATTAAGCGGTCGCCCTATATAATCATTCAGGTTATTATAATTATCGAAATTAGCTAACCTAACTCCTGTCTGCGGATTTATAATAGTCTCCAGAAATACCTTTAAAGTACCGTCGACATTGTATGGACTCCAATAAGGATTTAGTTGCGTGTATTGTCTAAACGATCCATACGGAGAGTTATTAGCCTTGTTAAAGTTTAAGGTCAGATCATTTCTGAATTGGAAGTTTTTGATGCGGTAGGATAAAAAAGAATTAGCTGTGGTGGTGGTCCGGTCAGAAGATTTCATGACGCCAACATTCCGATCATAAGTTAAACTAAGTCCATAAGACACGGCATCAGCACCACCTTCTACATAAACATTATGTTTCTGTCCAATACCAGTTCTAAGCGGTTTAGAAATCCAGTCCGTATTTACCCCCTCTTTCACTGCTCTTAACCGTGATTCGCGGTAAAGATCCAATTCATCCTGCTGGTAATTCCAATTGGTAATAAAAGCATTTGAACGGTCTTCCAAATCAAATTTCCCTTGCGCATCCAACAAGTTATACCCCGTTAGATCTGGCGCTTCAAAAGTCATGCTGGCATTGTAGCTTACCCTCAATTTACCATCTACAGGTCGGTTCTGTTCTATAACTATTACACCGTTTGCTCCCCTAGATCCATAAATAGCCGTAGCACCGGCATCCTTAAGGATGGTTACACTTGCAATTCGATTCATATCCAAATCATTGACCCGCTGCAGGGTAGTTTCAAAACCATCCAAGATAAATAATGGTGCATTTGGTGCAGACTGATAATTGAAAGGATTACTGTTTCCCGGCGTGCTAATGTCTAAAAGTGTATTTCCACCACGCAGTACTACATCCGGAAGAATGTTAGGATTGGACCCGATATTCAGGTTTTCAGGCATTTGAAACGACGGATCGAGTGACTTCAGTGCAGAAAGCACATTATTGTTCGACACTTTAGACAGCTCTTGGGCATTAAAAGTTCTTGCTGCACCCGTAAATGTAGATTTCGATTGGCTAAAGATACCAGTAACAACTACTCCTTTCAGTGATTGTGCAGATTCTTCCAAACGGATCTCCATTACGGGTTTAGTTACCGTCACTTCCTGGGTTTCGTAACCAATATAACTGATCAAAAGTATATCCCCTATCTCCGCATTGATCCTAAAGTTACCCCTGGCATCAGTCTGCGCCCTCGTACTACCATTCTTTATCCTTACCGTAACGCCGACAAGTCGATCTTTGGTTTTAGCATCAAAAACAGTTCCTGTTATCCCCGCATAAATTGCATTATTTTCGGGTACAGATAAGCTTGGAACTTTCCCTGAGGTACGGTTAGTAATCAGGATTCTATCATCAATTTGCTTGAATGATAAGGAGGTACCCGCTAGCAATTGTTCCATTAAATGTGCTACACTAATCGATCTGGCATTGATATTTAGGTTATCAATACTTTTAACATCGGCCGTACGGTATAAAAAGCGAAAAGGAGTTAGCTTTTCTATTTTTTTTATCGCACCGATCAGGTCTTCATTTTCTAATTTTATACTTACGTTGATATTCTCCATACCCTGTCCCTTCGCCGATGAGGAATAGACCATTTGGAGTGAGAGCAATATAACGAAGCTTACAAGTAAGGTTATACGCATACAGTAAATTAAGACGTGTTGGTATTTCCGGAAAATAGGATCTCCGTATCTTGCTGCATTTGCAGAAAAATTCATATTTTAGTTTTTTTATGTGATTACTAAACTCTTTGCTTGGAATTACATGATGGGTTTCCATTCTAAATGGAATAGCCCCGGGATAAGGCAGATTGTTGAATACTCGCAATATTTAACAATTACCTTATCCTTTTTTATGTTGAGTTTTTAGTGTCTGAGTAGAATTTCTTCATTTGTTTATTGGTTTAAAGGTTGAATTGATATGGTGTTATTTTTATGATTTATCGTGTAAGATGCTCCTATAAAGGCACAAATACTTTTAATAAATGATTCTGCAGATTCATTAGCCCGCATTGAATAGTTGAAAGTCGCATTCCTTAGTTCAGGATCCTGCACAGAAATCTTATAGCCAAATTTATCCTCAAGCCTGCTTTTTGCATCTCCTATAGAAATATCTTTAAATTCAAGGTCCTGATGGTTCCAGGCCAGCTCTTTTTCAGCATCAATATTTTTCTGGGCAATCTTATCTGTTTTTTCATCAACTATGGCCTGCATGTTCTTTTTCAGATAAGTTATCCGACCCGACTTTATATTTTTCACTTCCACCAATCCTCTGATCACATTAATCATTACCATTTTATCCCCAGGAATAGCGGTCACATCAAAAGCAGTTCCCAAGACCGTTGTTCTCACCTTTCCAGAATAAATGATGAAGGGCTTAGAAGGATTATGAGAAATATCAAAGAATGCTTTGCCTTCCAGCTCAACCTCTCTATTATGCTTCTTATTAAATGCTGACAAAATGGTCAACTTACTTCCCTTTTGCATAATCACTATACTCCCATCCGGTAGCTTAACCATGCTGTTCTCTACCTTAGATGCAAACAACACTTCATCTTTTAATTCTTCGGTCCCTTGTTGCTTAACCGTCTGTTGCTCAACAACGGGTTTAGACGTTGTGTTATTTTTAAATTTATAAACGAAAAGTATAGCTAAAATGGCTACTGCGGCTATCGATGCCCATCTGATCAATGGAACAATATTACGCCTAGGCTTAATGTTATTCCACATCTCTTCCTTTGCCAACAACAATTGTCCCACCCCCGGCCTACTTTCATTTTGCTTTAGCTCATTCAGAAACCAACCATCCATGATTGCTCGCTCCTCTTCAGTGCAATTTCCAGCAGCATAACGTTCAAAAATATCTTTAGATATATGTTTCTTCATTTTTTAAATCATCAAAAAACAGTTTTGATTTACTACATGTCGGGCAAAAAGCACTTTGGTAGTAGATGAATTTAAAAAAAGTTAAAAAAGAAGAAAATAATGATTTATGAACTTAGGCTTAAGCAGCTTTATCGCATTATTAATCTGTTTCTTTACTGTTTTATCCGAGATATTTAAGATATCCGCAATCTCTTTATGAGAAAGTTCAGCCTTTCTACTCAGCTCAAACACAATTCTCATTTTTTCAGGAAGGTTTTGAATTTCCTTTTCCATTTCGTCATTGATCTCCTTTTCCAGCAAAGCATGATCTGTGCAAAGGTTACCTGCCGACACATAATTATCCAAAGTATCGAGATGGTCCTGCCTTACCTTCTTACGACTGATGTAATCGAACACCTTATACCTTACCGCGGTATACAAATAGGATGAAAAAGAAACATTGATTTCCAGTGTGGCACCTTTATTTAAAAGAGAGATAAAAACTTCCTGAACTACATCCTTAGCTTCTTCTTCATCCTTCAGAACTTTACAAGCTGATACGTATAACAATTGCCAGTAACGCTCGTAAATCATCTTAAAAGCAGCTGTATCTCCGCCTTTGAATAAAGACAGTAGATCCTGATCGCTCATGTTAAGATTAGTTACCATTAATGCACTTCAAAAGGAATCCCTTGTCCCTATTTATTAAAACTATAAATATCCGCCAGTGTTTATGTACCACAGATCCTATTCGTAACTCTAAATTACATTTTATGAAACGTAATATCAAAAATGAGTCTTTTAAATTCCGGATATTTTTATTGGAAGCCAAGGTAATTAAAGTCTACTATTTTAATAGTATTAATTAAACTTTTTTTACACTAATTTGTTTTTTATATTTTTACTCCTATGATTTTCCTTGAAAACGAGCATTTAACAGCTTCCTTTGCCAATAAAGGTGCAGAGCTACAATATTTAAAAAGCAAAAAATACAACATAGATTACCTATGGAACGGAAATCCTACCAACTGGGGCAAGTTTAGTCCTATTCTTTTCCCTATCGTAGGTTCATTAAAAAACAATACCTATTATTTCGAGAATAAGGGATACAAACTATCCAGACATGGTTTTGCAAGAGATTATGATTTCGAGGCAATCATGCGAAGCAATACTGAGGTTGTATTTACACTTACACACAATGCCGAAACCTTAAAAGTATACCCTTTCCGATTCGTCCTCCATTTGCGATATACCTTAACTGAATTAGGCTTATCCTGCACTTACGAAGTAACCAATCCTGCGGATGACTTGTTGTTGTTTTCAATTGGAGCGCACCCTGCATTTAAAGTTCCAATTCAAGACGATGTACAATACACCGACTATTTTCTGAAATTTAATAAAGATCAGATATTGGCTTACCATAAAATCAGTGAAGACCTCATTGCCAATGAAACAGTTGAGATTGAACTAAAGGACGGAAAATTACCATTACAGCACGAGCTTTTCTATGAGGATGCCTTAGTTTTTAAATCATTAAAAAGTGATTGCATTTCTATTGCCTGTGATAAGAATCCTCATGGTCTCCATTTTAAATTTAAAGACTTCCCATTCTTTGGCATCTGGGCAGCAAAAAATGCGGACTTTGTTTGTCTGGAACCTTGGTGCGGCATTGCCGACGGTGTTGATCATCAGCAAAATTTGGAAGAAAAAGAAGGAATAGTCTCGCTGGCCCCAGGCAAAACCTGGAGCAGAAGTTGGGAAATAGAATGTTTTTAATTATTTAACGCCAGGCAATTGAACCGTAAACTTAGCGCCTTTATTTTCGCCTTCACTTTCGGCAAATATCCAACCGCCATGAGCTTCAACTAAAACCTTCACAATGGAAAGGCCTAGCCCTGTTGAGTGCTCTCCGGCAGTTGGTTGCGCACTCAATCGAGTAAAACGCTGAAACAATTGCATTTTATCATCAGCAGTTAAACCAGGTCCCTCATCTTCAATCTCTATTACAGCTTTACCGTTTAAGGTACTCACCCGTACATAGATATTGGTATTTAAGGGTGCGTATTTGATGGCATTATTGATCAGGTTATCTATCACCTCATTCAATTTACCCTCATCTGCGTTGATATAGATATCCATTTCAGGAGTAAAATGGATGACTTGTCCCTTTCTTTCCGCCAAAGGTTGATTCATGGCTACCACATTACTCACCAGGTAAGAGACATTTAATTTTATAAGCAGCAATCTAATCTCACCGGCTTCCATGCTGCCCGACTGCAGGAGTTCGTCAATGATACTCACCATATTTAAACTGGCAATTTTGATTTGATCACACATCGCGTCAACCACAAGGTGATCATTTTTTTTAAGTTTGATCAGATCCGCGCGAACAGGGATAGTAGTTAAAGGATTTTTGAGATCGTGAGCCGTTCTATTTAAAATCTGATTGCGCTGTGCCAAGGATAACCTCGAAGCCAGTTTCAGCTCTATCTGATCCATTACAATGTCTCTCAGATCTTTTAAAATTTCCTGTTCTTCAGCAGAAATTGTTCTTGGAATTTTATCTATTATACAAAAAGATCCGAGGTTAAAACCGTCCTTGGTTTTAAGTGGAAATGCAGCATAAAATCTCAATCCAAAGGGCCCTACGACTAGTTTATGACTCAATGTGCGCGGATCATTAGCCGCATCTTCTATCAAATAAAAATCATCCGCTAAAACTACGTTTGCACATAAGCCCTCTTCACGTTCCATTTGCTGTACATCTAATCCGTACTTTGATTTAAACCAAACCCGATGTGTATCCACCAGACTAATCACCGCTACGGGAACATTAATAAGCTTTGCAGCCAGTTTAGTTAATTTATCAAAAGTATTGTCTGGGGGAGTATCAAGGATGTCGTACCTGTGTAAGGCCTTAACCCTTTCTTCTTCGACGGAAACCAGTTCCTGATCTGTTTGTATAGCCATGAGATTCATAATAGAGATACCATAAAGTTAACATTGTTCCTTGGTAAAACAAATTAATATCCCCCTACTTAATTACTGCAGTCCGCTTGCTCGTTGTATAGGCATTAAAAATCCCCAATGCACCATTATTGAAATTTGAGATTGGATTTGAAGGTGCCACGGGTGGTCCAGCCTGGCCACTACTTTGCTTTAAACTATAAAAATAGCGGTAAACATTAGGATCTACACATTGAAACTCTACCGCCAGACTATCCCCCTGTTTTAAATCCTCCAGCTTATAAAATATCGCGTCAGCAACTTTGTTCCCATTATTAAAACGATCATCACTCACCATATCTTCTTCTATCTTCCCTTTTGCTTTTAAAATATAGCGGTATTGGTTTACAGCATCTACAGGATCATTGTAATTAACAGCTATATAAGTGCTTAATTTACCAAAAAGATTAAACTGTTTAAAGGTGAGTGAGTCCAGTACAACCTTTGCTGGCATCGTTGAGGTTGCGGTATATATTTTACCATCGACAGTAACATTCAGTATATACTTATTACTTGGAACACCGCGAGTTTTAACAGATTGATACACACCTGGCGAAACTTCCGTATAGGTTACGGTTGACCCGTTTGGTCTGGTCACTACAACCTTTGCCTCTGATACCCCATTAAATTTATTTGGCTCGGTAAAACTATAAGTCTTAGATATCTTGACTACCTGATTCTCGTTCTGATCATTTATTCCACCGTCGATAACCAGTACAGGATTCGAATTGTCAAGTTTAAGCTCAATCACTTTCTCGCATCCGCTAAGTAGCATTCCTGCAAAAAGTACTATAAATAAAATAGGTCTCATCTTACTAAAATTTAAAATTCCAGGTCACCGAAGGGATCATTCCAAACAAAGTGGTTCTCACCACTTCAGTTTTGGTTGGGTCATCCGGATTGTCCTTAAAATCAATTGAAAAAGCATTCTGTCGGTTATATAAATTATAAATCCCAAATGACCAACTCGATTGTAATCTCTTTCCAGGTTTACCTTCCAATGTTGCAGCAACATCTAAACGATGGTATGCAGGTGTCCTGTAGCCATTCTTTTCTGTATAATAAAAAACGGTTCGATCATTGATCTGGTATTTACCACTTGGATAAGTAACTGCATTACCTGTGTTGTAAACAAAAACCGACGAGAAGGTCCAGCGTTGGCTGGCTTTATAAATACCAACAAGCGACAGATCGTGTGTTCTATCTTGCTTCGCATAAAACCATTTCCCATTGTTAATCGCATCAAACTGCCGCTCTGTGCGCGACCAGGTGTATCCTACCCAACCATTAAAGCGGCCAAATCTTTTCTTAAAAAATAGCTCCAGTCCATAAGCCCTACCATCGCCATACAACAAATCAGCCTCTACATTCCCATTGCCCCGCAAATCGGTACCACTACGATATTCAATCTGATTTTGCATCCATTTGTAATATACTTCTGCAGAAAACTCATAACTATTGTCGTTAAAATTCCTGAAATATCCCAAAGCAACCTGATCAGCTATTTCAGGCTTCACGTTGTTGCTATTCATAATATAAACATCTGTAGGTGAAGTCGATGTAGAGTTCGACATCAGGTGTACATTTTGAATATTCCGGGTATAAGCACCTTTTAATGAACTTGAATTGGTTAACTGATAACTAGCGGATACCCTTGGCTCCAGATTGAAATAACTTTTCACAAACTCCCCCGCCTTATAAGCTTTAGTATCAATGATGTTTCCTTCTGCATTATAGGATTTGATATTGCCTGGCCCCATTAACGAGAAACTACTTAAGCGCAAACCATAAACGATGTTCATCCGATCATTGACAGTCCATTCATCCGAAATATAAGTAGCCAATTCCAAGCCTTTACGATCTTCATAAGTCGTTTGATTTACACTGGAAGTTTCTGATGCGGTAAGTTTACCGGGCGCTATAGTATGGTGAATCGCATTTACCCCAAACTTTAAATTATGACTATTGCTTAAGCTATATTCAAAATCCTGCTTTAAATTAAAATCCTTAATAGAAGAGTTTACTTCGAAGTCGTTCTCTTCCATAAAATTCTGAATCACATAATTGTAATTACTATAGATTAAAGAAGTATTGGAGAACAACCTGTTGCTGTATAAATGGTTCCACCTCAATGTTACCGTTGCATTGCCCCAGTTAAAACCAAAAGTATCCGCTATACCCAGCTTATCCCGCCCAAAATAACCACTTAGGTATAGCGTGTTTTTATCGTCTATCTGGTAATTCGCTTTTGCATTAAAATCATAAAAATAAAGGGTGTTGCTGTTAATCGAGCTATCGGGTGACAACTTCAAAAAAGCATCAAGGTAAGTTCTTCGGGCGCTAACCATAAACGAACCTTTATCTTTCACAATGGGGCCTTCGGCCTTTAATCTTGAGGAGATCAAGCCAATACCTCCCTCAACAGTATACGTTTTCCTATTGCCATCGTTCATTTTAATGTCCAACACCGAAGCCAGTCTGCCCCCATATTGCGCCGGCATGCCACCTTTATACACACTCACATCTTTTATCGCATCTGAATTAAATGTAGAAAAGAAACCGAGCAGGTGTGACGCGTTATAAACAGGAGCTTCATCCAAAAGAATGAGGTTCTGATCCGTAGCCCCACCCCTTACATAAAAGCCGCTATTGCCCTCACCAGCCGATTTTATTCCCGGTAGTAATTGCAGCGTTTTAAGCACATCACGTTCACCTAATAACACCGGAACATTGTTGATGTCTTTCATATCTATTTTTTGCAAGCCCATTTGCGGATTACTTACATTTTCGTTTCTCTTGCTGGCAGCGATCACCACTTCGTTTAACTGGTTATCTTCTTCCAGTACAAAATTAATCCTGGTATCTTTAGTTACATTCAGATTTTGCTTTATAGTTTTATACCCAATAAAGCTGACCGAAATCTCATAAATTCCCTCCTGTGTATTGATCGAATAGAAACCATAAGCATTGGTTACCGCTCCGGCGGTAATACTACCGATTAACTTTACGCTTGCACCGATTAAGGTTTCACCGGTTTTTGCATCCGTCACATTTCCATTAACAGTTTTTTTATTTTGAGCAAATACAAATCTGGGTTGAGCAATTATAAAAAGTAGTATCAGTACAATTCTAATGGTGTTTGGCATAATCACATCGTGATCTGTAAAAATAGAAAGAATTACCGTATAGGCAAGCCATCTCAATATTACCATTGTTGATATAAAAATTTGCAGTTAGGATTAATCTTTAGGAAATTAGCTATTCAAATAAAATCGCATTAAGATGTACCGGAAAATGGATGACTTCCTGAAAGACTGGAAAAACGAAGAGGAGTTTACTTTAAAAATTTTTAGTTTAATCAGTGTTGAGGCTAAAACAGAACAGGTTCATGAGCATGTGCGCGCATTAGACAGGCTGGCTTGGCATTTAACACAAACCATTACGGAAATGGGTAAACGCGCCGGATTACTTGCAGATGATTTACTTGAGCATCAAGCTATTCCGGAGACTATGAATGAAATAGCTGAAATCTACAAGACCAATTCAGGCCTACTTTGTCGTGCGGTACGTTTAAAATGGACTGACTCCTCACTTGAAGACCTAGTGCCCATGTATGGTGATGAATGGATGAAAGGAAAAATTCTACAAATCTTATTGTTACACCAAACGCATCATCGTGGACAAATGACTGTGATTATGCGTATATTAGGTTTACCGGTGCCAGGCCTTTACGGACCATCAAAAGAAGAATGGATTGCAATGGGCTTGCCAGCAATGGACTAATCAATAAAACGCTTACCCTATGACTGAATTTTACTGGACTTTTAAGCAAACACAATTTCATGGTATCCATTGGCTACCGAAAAAATTCGACAAGGTAATTATCATTGTCCATGGTATTGGCGAGCATATCGGACGTTATGATCAGGTAGCTGCTTTTTTTGTGCAACAAGGCTATGCAGTTATCGGTATCGATCATTATGGTCATGGTAAAACCGATGGTCATAAAGGTGCTTCCCGCGGTTTCGAATTTATGTTTGATTACCTAAAAGCCTTTTTACGTCATGTAAAAACACAATTCAGCAAACCTGTTATCATGTACGGCCATAGCATGGGTGGTGGTGTATTAACAGGATTCTTACTCAAGCGACAACCTGAAATACTAGCCGCAGTTATTTCTGCTCCTGCACTCATTATTGGTACGCGCCCAGGTCCTTTACTTAAAGGTGCCTTAAAGGTGTTCACCACAATAGCACCAAACTTCCGTATCTCTCAGGGACTAGACATCAATAAAGTTTCACATGATCCATTAGCGGTAGAAAAATTTGAGAATGATCCTTTGCGCCATGATAAAATCAGCTTCCGGCTAGCCAACGATATGATACAGAACGGAGCCTGGTGCCTGGAACATGCAGATCAATTGAAAATAAGATCGCTGTTAATGCATGGTAGCGCAGACGAATTTACAGCTGTAGAGGGTTCTCGATTGTTTGCCAAACGCGCACCAGCCAACCTGCTCACTTATAAAGAATGGGATAACCTCTATCATGAGATGCATAATGAACCGGAAAGTGCAGAGGTGCTACAATATGTGGCAGATTGGCTGAAAGGTTAATGCCCTTCGGAACGCTCCACATTAGCGCTACCAGCATTGATAATCTGCTGAATGATCAAGGCAATTACCACCACCAACAAACAACCAATCACATTAAGCCACAAGTAAGCTACAAGTTCCGATCGTCCCAATACGACAATTATGGCCTCAGTTAGTAGTGCCGCAAAAAACACAGCCCTTCCATTTACTCGTTTTACATAAAATGCAACTAGGAAAACACCTAGAATTGTTCCATAAATATAAGAACCCAGGATGTTTACCGCTTCCAGCAAATTACCAATCTTGCTCGCATATAAAGCCATTACTATACATACTACACCCCAAAATACAGTTGCCAAACGCGATGCCTGTAAGTATTCGTGATCTGAAGCATCCTTTTTAATCAATCGTTTATAAATATCAATAACAGTAGTAGAAGCCAGAGAATTTAATGCACTGGCCGTGGAGCCCATAGACGCTAGAAAAATAATGGCAATTAACAAGCCTATTAATCCCTTTGGCAAATACTGGGTTACAAAACTTAAAAAGATATAATTGTTATCCTTTGTGTTGGCTTGTTCATCATTCTTCAACATTAACTCTGTCACCTGTAGTCTAATTCCCTTCTCCTTCTCATCGGCAAGCTGCAGGGCAGTTCTTTGTTGATCAATAAGTGCTTTATTATCGGCATCGAGTGCCGCATTCATCTTATTTACCTCTATTTGTTTTTCATCAAATGCACGGTCATAATTAACCTTAATCTTATCCAATTCTGGACCATACTTACTGTTTTCCAGTTTATTTAACTCAAAACTGTTAAAGAAAATTGGCGGTCTGTTATATTGATAAAAAGCAAAAACAAGCACCCCAATTAGCAATATCAAGAACTGCATTGGTATTTTCACCAAGCCATTCATCAATAAACCTAATCTACTCTGACTAACCGAGGCTCCCGACAAATATCGCCCCACCTGACTCTGATCTGTTCCAAAATAAGACAACTGCAAAAAGAAACCACCGATTAAACCAGTCCACACCGTATACTGATTGTTCAAATCCAGTTTAAAATCTATAGCGTTGGTTCTACCCATTTTCCCGGCTATGCTGATCGCTCTGCTAAAGCCAATATCCCCCGGAAGCAGGTGTACCACCATTATTCCAGCGGCAAACAAACCGCAAAAGATAATACTCATTTGCAGCATTTGTGTATATGAAACTGCTTTAGTACCTCCATATACGGTATAAAATATAACCAAACTGCCAATAAATAGCGTTGTATAAGTGGTATTGATATTTAATATGGTTGATAAAATGATAGATGGTGCATAAATGGTTATCCCCGTCGAAAGCCCACGCTGAATTAAGAAAAGAAATGCGGTTAATGCCCTCGTTTTCAAATCAAAGCGTTGCTCCAGATACTCGTATGCAGTATATACTTTTAATCGATGAAATATAGGCACAAAAGTGATACACAAGACAATCATTGCCAGCGGTAAGCCTAGATAAAATTGCACAAAGCTCATCCCAGATGAATAAGCAAGACCCGGTGCCGATAAAAAAGTAATGGCACTGGCTTGTGTAGCCATCACAGATAAGCAAACATGATACCATGGCAGGGACTGGTTACCCAACAAATATCCTTGAATATTTTGCGCACCACGACTTTTATAAACGCCATAAGCTACAATTACAACCAGTGTAATGATTAAGACAGACCAATCGATAACACTCATTCGAAGTATTTAGTAAAAGCGTAAAAAATTAAGATTAGAAAAACCAGCCAACCGATCAGTAGGCGATAAAACTGCTTCCAGTTTTTAACAAAAGGCGGTAAATCCTGTTCTTTTTCGCCTATTGGCTCCTGCTCTATCATATATGAAAAACTAATTATTTTTGCTGGATAACAAATTCACGAACAAGCGGTATGCACCAGGAACTCCAGCAGGCAATTGCCTGAAGAAAGAAATACCGGTATACACATACCTACCCTTTCCGTAATTGGCAACAATTAACGATCCTGTTTTAGCACTTTCCCCATTGTCATTCATACTCAGGATTGGTGTATATTTCTGATCCGCATCGGTAACGAAGTACAAGCCACGTTCTTGTATCCAGCCATCAAAATCCTTAGCCGTAATCTTATTAGGATAGTTTAAAGCGGGATCTTCAGGTGCAAGAATAGTAACTTTTGCATCTTCTTCCGTAACCCTATCACGTGACAACTTGAAAGGATAAGGACCAATATTATCAATCTTTAACGGACTGTTTACATTATATTGAATTAACAAAGTTCCGCCATTCTCTACATACTTCATCAGCTTAGGCTGCATGTTTTTAATCTGATCGTTCACATTATACAACCTCACGCCGTCAACGATCGCATCAAAACCTGAAAGATTACTGTTGATCACTTGATTCTCGGTCAGGTTAACCACATCGTACCCAATTTGCTTTAAAGATTCAGGCACAAGGTCTCCAGCGCCTGCGATATAACCAATGCGCTTTCCTCCAAATTTCAGATCCACTTTATCTAACCTTGCTTCTGCAAAAGGGAAAAGTGTTTGCATTGGGATATGCTCATAATTAATTACACGAAGCCCCTTGTTATATGTTTTACCATCAACCACCACATTTAACAATAAATCACCTCCTGTAGTATTTCCAGCAGGAGTAACCGTAAACATAGCCGACTGTTCATCTCCTTTTTTAGCCAGTGTAAAATCTATTTTCTGAGGACTTACTTTCCATCCTGAAGGTACTTGTGGGGCTAAGACTCCCGAAGCATTGTCTTTAAAGCTCCTTAATAATACTGTAATGTTTTTGGCTTCATTACCATTAAAAATAAAGGCTTTCTCAGAAAGTGTAGCAGTTACTGGTGGCGCAATAACCAATGGCTGATAAACCTCTCCACGTACCTGATCAGTATATTTGTAAACCACAGGGCGTTTCTTTTCTATAATTTGATCACCTATTTTGATTTTAAATACTGCCATTAGCGCTGGTCTATTTTCAGGCATCCCAATCATAGAAAGGGAATCAACTACAAAAGAACCTATTGGATGTTTTTTTTCAAGCCAGTAAGGCTGAGTAATGCCTACATTCGTTGTTGAAAGCACTTTATCCTGACTTACAAACTTATTTGGTGACAAATCAAATGAAGCACCACTATATGTTTCTTCCATGCTGATGGCTATTGGAAATCCCGGTTTCACTCTTGCAATTCCCTGCACTTTTACATTTATTGGCTGGTTTAGGGCATATGAAGAATTTGTAGTTGTACTTTCTAGCCAAATACCAGCACAAGCAAGAATAAGATCATCAAGCTGCTCCTGTTTAAAAGGCTTTCCTTTTACCAGTTGTTTTAATTTTAGAAGTTTCGTTATTGATTTTGAAGGATCGGCAGCATTGTATTCACTATTGATCTCTGTTAGCAGTTGCTGAATAGCGGCAGTTCCAGGTGTTCTGTTCAATGTAAAATCTACACCATCAAATATATCGCCCTTTGCTTTTTCGCCTGCCACAGGTGTGAAATACTCTGTAGCTGTTCCGCGTTGTTTTGCAGCACCAAAGCCCTGACTTCTATGATTAGATCTGCTTTCGGCAGCTATTTCTCCATAACTTTTGCCTAACAGTGGATTGTACAAACCAACATCAATCTTCATTTGATCCTCGGCAGTAGTGTTATTACCTCCAAAGTTAAATGTATTCCATACGATTCTTTTCGCTTGCCATGGCTTTACAAAAGCCAACTGCTCTGGAAACTGCTTAGGATCGGCAGCGGCAGCGAAAGCCTCACGCGCCAATATTGCGGAACCAGAATGATGACCATGTCCTGCACGTGCATCTTCTGGGAAGCGTGTAATGATGACATCGGGTTGAAACTTACGGATCACCCAAACCACATCTCCAAGAATCTTTGCTTTGTCCCAGATTTTAAAACTCTCTTCTGGATTTTTAGAAAAGCCAAAATCATTGGCTCTTGTAAAGAATTGTTCTGCACCATCCATGCGACGGGCAGCTAACAGTTCTTGTGTACGTATCAAACCCAATAGTTCGGCCTGTTCATTACCAATCAGGTTTTGTCCACCATCACCTCTGGTTAATGACAGATAGCCTGTTCTTACCTTCTTTTCTTTTGCCAGGTAAGTCAGTAATCTGGTATTTTCATCATCAGGATGTGCAGCAACATACAGCACACTTCCGGTAACATTTAGCGCTTCCAGGCCTTGCTTTATCTCTGCAGCATTTAATTGCTGCATATTTTGTGCCTGGCTAAAAAAAGGAATAACTACAGTAAAACAGAGCAGCGACAAGCGAAACTTCATATTCAAATTTTAAATGATTATCGTGGTTGCACATCGTTTTCAGCAAGTACAACCACGATCTTTCGAAATTAATCAAAAATCATTAATCTGAAGTTTTAATTGCAAACTACTCCGTAACAATACTGAAATAGTACTACAGATTTTATAAGAGAATCTTACTACTCACTTCTTTATCTATCGTAATAAACCCAGGATATTTTACCAGGGTGTTTCCAACTTTAATGCTAGGTCTGATCTTAAGTGTAAGGATGCCTTTCTTTTCAGGTCCACCATTCTTACCGCTTTTAAGAAAATCGCTAATTTCCCCCATCACCTTGCTATTCGAAATAAATGGATAAACATTTACTTCCATATCAACAGGTACGGTAGTCGACTGTCCCGCAGCAACATTTAATGCCTGGTTTATAAAACCTGTAGCTAGTTCCTGTTTGTTGATCAGAATTTTATATTCAAATTCATTGATCGCAGCATCATCTCCCGTCGGATTTTGAACTTCCAGATTTAAGCGTGCTCTTAGCGGAACATCTTTTCTAAGTAAACCGAGTGCTAATCCAGGCAAACTAGCCAAATTAATATCCTGATTGATGATCATCTTTTTTACATCCGCCCCACCAAGGGTAACCTGATCTGCAGAAGTGATTTTGTACCTGCACTTTTCAAGTGCTTTAATTTGCTGCGCCTGTTTATTTATACTACAACTAGATAAAACAACAGTCGCGAGACACAATAGCAATATTTTCTTCATAACAGCTATAACGGTATTTGATTAAAAATGATATGTACAATATAAATGTTTAGCGCTTACGGCGGTATAAACTTTTGCTAATGATGTGGTCGATACTGTATTTTCCAGGACCGGAAACCAATAAGAAAACATACACAAGCAGATAAAGCAAGCCTATTTCTTTCTTATCAAAGCCATCCGGACCATGTACAATAAACACAGCAACTATCATGGTAATGATTAATGGTATAGTAGCTAATCTGGTGCCTAAACCCAACAATAAAAAGATAGAACAGAAAAATTCAGCAAAAACAGTTAAGTACAACGAAGCTGCCATCCCCACTCCTATTGGATCACCAAATTGAATTTCGCCACCTGCCATAAGCCATCCTAGTTTCTGGTAGCCATGAACAATCATAAAAGATGCAATACCTACACGTAAGACAAGTAGCATGAAATGCAGAGCTGCGTTATTAAAATTGGTGTTAAATAATCTTTTCATAGATAAGTTTATTTGTTAATGATATGGATGATTAAAATTTGAAGTATTGATTAAACTAACAACGATTTGATAAATCCAGATATAGCGTCTTGCAATATCCTACGATTCTCCTCCGTAGGCTTGCCATCTTTCCTCATCATTTGGATAGATACCAGGCCATGAAGAATAGATAAATAAGTATGGTACTTAAGGAAAAAATCAGCCTCCTTATTTGAGCTTGTCGCAATTGTTTCCTGGATAGTGGAGATCATAATGATAGTCATGTTTTTCATTTCCACAATCTGATTTACCTTCTCGCAAGCAGGAATGCCCAAACCAAACATCAACTGATAATACTCCTGATGATCAAATGCAAAATCCCAATAGGCATGTGCCATGGCTTCAAGTTGCACAGCTGGCTCCTGATGTTGATCTTTAACCCCTTGAAGTGCTTCGCCAAGTTTTTGAAAACCTTCTTTCGTAAACTCCAGCAATATAGCTTCCTTATTTTCAAAATGATTATAAATAACTGGAATACTGTATTCAATAGCATCGGCAATTTTACGGATCGATAGAGATTGCCAGCCATCCGTTAATACTTGAAGCCATGCGGCCTCCAGTATACTTGCCCTGAATTCCTCCTTCTGTCTAATTTTTCTTTCCGCAATTCCCATGTGCTATATATTTTAGTTAACAGTGTTAACAAAAGTAATACACCAAAATATATTTACAAAAGCATATCTACTTTCTGACTAAAATACAACAAATATTATTTAATGAGTCGAAAAGTTAAATTGATGCGAGGGGTGGTCGGAATCACTGTTTTAGGAAGCCTATGTTCCCATAAATGCTGTGTCTCAGCTTTCATAACCAGTAAACTACCGTGTGTAAGCTCAACTGAAATGATAGGAATTTTATCTTTATAATTCCTGAATTGAAATATTCTTGATGCACCAAAGCTCACAGAAGCAATAAAAGGATACTTCCCTAGATCCCTTCCATGATCACGATGCCAGCCCAAACTATCTTCACCGTTGCGGTAATAGCTAAGCTGACAACTGTTAAATTTTACATCAAATTTATGGGCTATATCCTGTTTAATGCGCTGTAGCACATCTGTCCAGGGCAATGCATTCATCGTAATTCCTGAGTAGCCGTAACTTACACCCTCATCACCGTAAAACGCCGTAAAACGCGGTTGCAACACCATTTCACCAAATACCTGAATAGATTCTTGTTTCCAGTCGACAGTTGTATTCAAGTAATCAAAATATTTATCACTCTCTTCTTCATTAAAGAAATCAGGGTAAAAAAATACCTCTCCTGGAATTGGCAACAGATTTAGATAATCCAGATACAGTGACTTGTCCATACTAGTAAATATACTAGATATATTCCATCATGTATGCTTTTGGTTTTTCCGATCGTAACGTTTTTAGGGCCTTATCTTTAATCTGCCTCACGCGTTCTTTACCCAGTTTCATTTTACAGCCAATCTCGTCCAAACCGATAGCGGTATTCCCACCCAGTCCATAAAACATAGATAGTATTTCCTTTTCACGCTCGGGTAATCTTTTCATTAGGCGCTTTATATCAACCGAAACAGAGCTTTGCAACACCATGGTATCCGTCTTCTCCGTGTTAGTATCTTCAATGGTTTCGGCCAGTGTATAACCAGACTCTTCGGCAATCACTGCGTCCAGAGAAGTGGTCATAGGTGCATGGTGTAGATAGTCAACCACCTTTTCTTCCGATAATTCGATAAACTCACAAACCTCTTCCAAACTTGGTATTCTTTCCAAACGCTGCTCCAATTCACTCATGGCCTTATTGATCCTCATAATACCACCAATTTGGTTTGCAGGCAAACGAACCATTCTTTTTTGTTCTGCTATAGCCAACATAATACTTTGACGAATCCACCATACCGCAAAAGAAATGAACTTAAAACCTTTGGTTTCATCAAAACGTTGGGCCGCTTTAATCAACCCTAAGTTCCCTTCAGCAATCAGATCTGAAAGCCGAATGCCCTGGTTCTGGTATTTCTTAGCTACCGAAACTACAAAACGAAGATTAGACTTTACCAGCCGATCCAATGCCAGTTGATCCCCATTCCTGATCTTCTGTGCCAGCACGATCTCTTCTTCGACGTTCAGCAGGTCAATTCTTGCAATATCATACAAGTATTTTTCGATTGAGTCCGAATCCCTGTTGGTAATGGACTGCTCTATCTTTAATTGTCTCATCGCAAGCAAGGTCAGAAGAAATGATTTTTAGATCAATGGATATACATCATTTCCGATTATTTTACGGAAATAGTTAAAAAAAATTACACTTTTTACGGAAATCGTATTTTAAATAGCCATTTTTTTATTAGTTTCGAAATCTCAGTGTACGATACACACTTTCATCTAATCAACTGGTAATGAATCCTCCAAACCTAGACAAGACAGACATCGGAATTTTAAGACTTTTACAACAGGATGCACTATTGAGTAACAAGCAATTGGCGTTGGAACTGAACAAATCCACCGCAACCATCCACGAAAGGGTGAGAAGATTAAAATCCGAAGGATACATTAAACGCTCGGTTGCTATCGTGGATGGGAAGAAAATTGGTAAAAGCCTGATTGCTTACTCTCAGGTACAGCTTAAGGAGCATACCGATAGCGCATTAAGCAGTTTTGAAAAAGAGGTCGTAAAATTCCCTGAAGTCATGGAGTGTTATCACATGACCGGGGCCTTTGATTTCATCCTGAGGATTGTGATCTCAGACATGGATGCCTATCATAATTTTTTAAGAAGCAAACTGGCACAGCTGAGCAATATTGGCACTGTTCAAAGTTTCTTTGTGATGTCTGAAATTAAAACAGAAACCGCATACCCACTTTAATTACTTAATTGCAGTTATTTGATACAGAGGAAAATCAACAGGATTTTCTTTACCCTTGATCAGTTTGTATTCATAAAAACGATCCAGGTATTTTTTAAATCTATCTAACGAAGGTATTGCCCCATTATAATCCTCATCATATTCAACAGTCTCTCCTATTCTAAGTGCAGGCTCAGGATCTGTTAACTTATGCATTTGCGTTAAATCATTTGGATTTATATTGTGTCTTAAATCTTCCATTTTTTTTAATCAAACCTACACTATTAAAAGGGTAACTCACCTAATTATCAGTAGTATTTACCAGCTATCCCTTACTTATGTCTTATTTTACTCCAATACAGGGTTCTCCTTAATTGGTAATTTGGCAAAACGAATCACTTCAATACTTGGAAAACCAAAGTCCTCCACCACTTTACCTAATATCAAATAGCAGCCTTTTCCTCTAAAAGGATAGATCGATGTATAGTTTGGAAAATGTGTGGTATCAAAGAAATTCCCATCTGCATCTAGAAAAGTACCAAACCACATCTTTTTATTGTTCTTTGCGTGTACAGTTTTTTCGCAAACATACAAGCCTGCCATTTTTACAGTTTGACCAACATAGAAAGGCTGAGGGGAAAGCCCAGCAACTCCAACTCATGATAGCTATCTTCCCGTTTGGTATGCCTTTTTACTCTTACCTGTAAATCTAAAAATGTTAGTTCGTTTGTTTTTTATCGCACTCCTCTTTTTCAGGTCATAAATAAATATCAGATTTTACGCCCAACGGTACTAAAAAATCGTATAGACTTGCAGAGTAATAATTCATAAAAATTAAACCTGAAAAATCATGAGACAAAGTAAAATTCTAAACAAAAAAGGGAATCAGTTCAATGTAAACATTCTCCTTCATCCAGGAGAAGTACTCGCCAACGAGCTTGAAGCAAGAAAACTTACAAAAGCTGCTTTCGCAATAAAAGCGGGGGCATACCCTTCTCAATTGACCGATATATTAAAAGGTAAACGTAATATCACAGCATACATAGCATTGAGACTAGAGATGGAACTAGAAATACCTGCTGAATTTTGGTTAAGACTACAGATGGATTATAATCTACAAAAAGAGCGAAATAAGTTAAAGCAAACCACTTAGAATAAGAGCTAAACTACAATGCCTTCTCGAAACAAACACTATTCTCCACGCCCTCATATTGGCCGTAATTAGGAATAATAGCATAGCCCATTTTTCCATATAAGCCAATAGCTTCGGGCTGGCGAATCCCGGTTTCTAAAATAGTTTTATTAAAATCCATTTCTTTAGCCCAAGCTTCAAGTTCAATTAAAACTTTGCTAGCTACCTTTTTTCCTCTTGCAGTCTCCAGTACATACATCCTCTTGATCTCGGCAGTAAGGTCATCAAAGTATTTGAATGCGCCACAACCTACAGCTTTCTCATTCTCGTAAGCAACAACAACATTTTTAATCAAATCAATTTTATTAAACTGAGCATAAAATGAATGTTCTTCACCATCTCTCACAGCCAGATCCTTGTCTAATAATTTTACCAGATCAATGAAATCTTGGTTTATTGAGTCAGTACGTACAAAGGCAATCATAGGTCAAAACGATTAACAATATTTTAAATGTAAATAAATATATGATTTTACGACCATAGCAATTTCCTATTTTGCCAATACAACCTCTCTAAACAAGCTTTCGTTTCCAGTGCGATCAACCGCAGTTACAGCAACCTTATTTAACTTAGCACCACCCTCTAAAGCTGATTTAATCAAATAGCGGTCATTACGGTTCAGAATTACATAACTCCAGTTATTGCCATATTGAGCGTACACCACCCACCTAAATACATCTTTAGCTTCGACACCATTCCAGCTAAGCTTCCACTGCCCCTGTTTTAATTCGGTTCTAACATCAGGTGCAGCCGGTGCTTTATCATCCAACCAGGAACTAGCCGGAACAAGCGCATGCTTTTTATAAGGACCTTCAGCAATACCTTTAATCAGTTTCTCATGCTTGGTTAGTCCAGCGATACTCCAGTGTGCAGCACCCGGACTATTAGGCAACATACCACGTGTGATCATGATCTGATTTACAATCTCGTCTACGTTCTTATCATCACCACCCAATCCGACATTCATCCCAGGCCACAAGTGTCTATTCATGGTATTTTCAGACGCCCACCAGCCCAGTAATACCGGAAAACTTTGTGGAGCATTATTAATAGACCAGTACAACTGCGGCATAAAATAATCAATCCAACCCTTGTTTAACCAAAGCTTCGCATCAGCATATAGCTTATTGTATTGATCCAAACCTTCAATTGACGCTGGGTAACCTGGCTTCCAAACACCAAATGGACTCAGACCAAACTTCACATATTTCTTTTCAGCCTTAATCTCTTTATAAACTCGCTCTATAAACTGGTTTACGCTTTGTCGGCGCCAATCACCTCTACCTAGCTTACCCCCGCTTTTCAGGTAAGCCGCCCAACTTACCTCATCCGGAAAATCAGCACCACCATTATAAGACTCATAGGGATAGAAATAATCATCAAAATGTACCCCATCAATATCGTAACGTTTTACAATATCCTTTACCACCGCCGAAGCGTGGTCCTGAGTGGCCTTATTTGATGGATCCATCCAGTACTGGCCATCTTTCAACTTCAGTACCATATCAGGTCTTTTCTTAACGATAGATTGATCGCTAATCACTTTACCCGAAGTATGGTGTGCACGATAAGGATTAAGCCATACATGAAGCTCTAATCCACGATCATGCGCCGCTTCAATCCAAAACTGTAGCGGATCATAATAAGGATTAGGTGCTTGCCCCTGTTTACCACTTAGAAAAACAGACCAAGGCTCCAAATTGCTTTTATAAAAGGCATCAGCTTGTGGCCTAACCTGAAATATCACCGCATTAAAATTATTCTTTTTTAAAAAATCAAGCAGAAAGATGGCTTCTTTCTGTTGCTCAGCGGTACTTAAACCGGACTTAGAGGGCCAGTTGATATTGGCAACAGAGGCTACCCATGCTGCCCTGAATTCCTTGGCAACTTGGGGCCTATCAACAATAACAGACTTAGTTTCGGCAGTCGAAGTTTTAACCTTTTTGCTTGTACCGCAGGAATAAAATAAAAACAGGCTGCAGCAAGATAATGCCAGCAGCCCTTTTTCAAGATTTTTAAGTGATATTTTCAATAGTTCGTAGCTTTTATCGTATGTTATACCAAAGCTACAAACTATTATTTATCTTAACCTATAAGTAAAGTATTTTTTATACGGTATTAAGCCGTTTGTAATTTGGCAATATTTCTGTAAGGAAAAGAACCAAAAATATGGCGACGTGCAAACCTTCCTGGTGAATCAGCATTTACCAACTTCACATAAACGGCTTTAGGCACACCAAAATATTCATAAGCACTACCATCCAAAAAGTGCACAGTAAGTACTAAACCAGCCCAATTGTAATCGGCAATACCACAAGTAGCAGTAGTTTGTGTATATTCATCAATAGAAAGCGCAAGCGTTTCTGGCGCTATACTTACCAGGAAATGATAAGCTTCAATGATTTCCTTACTTTTAGCTTCGGCATCAAGTTTAGCTTCTTCGCTGTCCTGAAATTTATCAGGGTGCCAGTCTTTCATTAAATTCCTGTAAATGGATTTCAATTCCTTTAATTCGGCATCCTTTTGTACACCTAATAGTTTTCTGTAATCAGTGATCTTCTTCATAAAATTTGCGCAAAGGTAAGCATATTTACTTTAACATAAGCATCTTACTCATCTTCATGTAATCTTCATTTGAATATTCAAACTTTACAGTACAATTAACGAATAAAAATAAAAACAGAAATCATGAAAAAGTTATTAGGATTAATCGCAATTATGGCATTAGGTTTAACTACCACATTTGCTCAAACACCAGCTGCTGTACATACTCCAGCAGCAAAAAAAGTGGTAAAAAAAGAAGTTAAAACAGTTACTACGCCGGTAAAAAAAGGAGTTAAAGCTACTCCAGCAGCAACTGTAACTACTAAAACAAAAGTAGAGGGCCTGAAAAAAGATGGTACGCCAGATATGCGTCTTAAAGAAAATAAAGCCAAAGCTGTAGTAAAACCTACCACTGCCCCAACTAAAAAAGATGGCACACCTGATATGCGATATAAAGCAAATAAAGCGGTAAAGAAAAATAAATAAATTTTAGTTAGAAATTCAATTTCAGGAGAGGTGCTTACGGCACCTCTTTTTTTGCTTAAAAAAAATTCAACGTATATTAACACCTCAACCCGCTAAAAAAGAACACATGAAACAATCACGTCGTAGTTTTCTTACCCAAATCAGCCTACTATCTGCCGCACCTTTATTGGCATCTTCCAACTTGTTTGCAGCAGCACACTCCCCTATTGCGATTCAATATGGTTACGCTGCCATCACCTGGGGCAATAATATTAAACAATCCATTCAGGATATATCTTCACTCGGTTTTAAAGGAATCCAGCTAAGGGCCAATGCTTTTACTGAATTTGGCCAGAAACCGGACGAACTCATCAAGTTGCTCAAAGACGCAAATTTAAAACTAGCCATGTATTCGAGTGGCAATGCAAACATAAATACCGGTAATGATGAAGCCGAAATTGCCAAACATATAGCAAGTGCTCGCTTTGTTAAACTTCTGGGGGGCGACAGCATACAGGTTACCAATTCTTCACGCCCAAAATCGGGTACAGTAACAAATGAAGACCTCATAAAATATGCAAAACTGTTAACTGAAATTGGGAAGCAAACTGCCGCTATTGGAATAAAAACAACTTACCATAACCATATGGGACAACTCGGACAAACACCAGAAGAAGTAGATATAATTTTGCAGCATTCGGATCCGAAATATGTTAAACTTTTACTGGATATAGCCCATTATCAACAAGGTGGCGGAGATCCTGTAGCGGCAATATTGAAATACAAAAAACGATTAGATTGCCTACACATCAAGGATGTAAAAAACACTACTGATACTAAAGGCTATATTTTTGTAGAACTTGGCCAGGGTCGTGTTGATCTACCTGCTGTACTCGCCACCTTAAAAAATATAAACTACAACGGGTACGCAATTGTTGAGCTGGATGCCGTTCCTGTAAAGGACCGTACACCCCTGCAAAGTGGCCAGATTACACGCGACTATTTAATGAACACCTTAAAAGTAAAGATTTAAATACACTACATATTCTAAACTGTAATAGCAAAGAGGTTCAACGGGCTAGTATCTAACCCATTGTATTTTACTGGTCCTACAATAAAAAAGTAAAACACTTGCGCAATTAAATGATTGCACTTATATTTGCAATCAAATAGTTGCACAATGATAACAAGAAGAGATGTATTCCAGGCTATAGCCGATCCCACCCGCCGGGAGATTATTCAAAGAATCGCCCAAGGGTCACTCAATCTAAATTCAATAGCTGAATCTTTCGACATCAGTCGACAGGCAGTTTCAAAACACATCCAAATCCTTACCGAGTGTGGATTGGTTGTCATTACCCAAAAGGGACGTGAACGCTATTGCGAGGCCCAGCTTGGTCAGCTTAATGAAGTAACCAGTTGGATTGAGCAATCTAGAAAACAATGGATTAGCAAATTTGAAAAACTGGATACCTATTTGAACGAATTACAAACCAAAAACCGGCAAGATGGAACAAAATAACAAACAACAAGAAAAAGAGCTGTTTATTACCCACCTCTTCAATGCCCCCAGAGAACTTGTTTTTGAAGCCTGGACAGATCCTGAAAAATTAATACACTGGTATGCCCCCGATGGCTGTACTATTGAATTCAAATCAATAGATGTTAAACAGGGTGGTACCTTTCATTCTTGTATTCACGATCCTGTACATGGTGAATGCTGGATAAAGGGCTTTTATAAAGAAGTTACTTTCCCCGAAAAGCTGGTCTTCTCTATGATATTAACCAATGAGAACGGTCATAATGTTGGCGCCACCGAAGCAGGAAAACCAGATGATTGGCCTGAAGAAACGTTAACAACCATTACTTTCAAAACAATTGGAAACCAGACCAAGCTTTCTATTCATCAAATCGTTTCTGAAGCAGATGCAAAACAAACCGGTGCTTACCAAAGCTGGATCAAAATGTTTAAACGACTGGATGCAATATTGTTAACATAGTATCATAAAACCTTCCATATTCCGAACCAATTTCGAATTCGATTGTTATTGATAAAACGATCACGAAAACGATAAGAAGATATGGGATTAATGGGTTACTACCTGATTGCCGGCATTATGTTTATAGTTGGGCTGATTGTAAGCAACAAGCTCAAAAGTAAATTTAAGGAGTATAGCCAGATTGGACTCAGAAATGGCATGAGCGGCAGAGAAATTGCAGAAAAAATGCTGGCAGACAATGGTATTTATGATGTGCGCGTCACCTCTGTACCTGGCCATTTAAGTGATCATTATAATCCACAAGATAAAACTGTAAATCTGAGCCCCGATGTGTATGAGGGAAGGAGTATATCAGCGGCAGCTGTTGCTGCGCATGAGTGTGGCCATGCCGTGCAACATGCTACTGCTTATAGCATGCTGACTTTCCGTAGTGCAATTGTCCCTATAGTTAATATCAGCTCACAACTTTCCCAATGGATCATACTCGCGGGGCTCGGACTTTTAGTAGGAAGCGCAAATCCTACAATTTTACTTGTAGGGATAGCCCTATTTGCTATCACTACACTTTTCACCATCATTACGCTGCCTGTTGAATACGATGCTAGCAACCGCGCTTTAAGCTGGCTTGAAAAAAGTAACATCACCACCCCTGCCGAACATGATAAGGCAGCAGATGCACTCAAATGGGCTGCACGTACCTACGTCGTAGCTGCAATTAGCTCAATTGCAACTTTACTCTATTATATCCTACTTTTTGTAAACAGCAGAGACCGGCACTAATGAACTTTATAACAGACTATCCAACAAACTATCGTCAACCAAATGTGGCATAGTGACATTCAATGTTGGCGTCCTTTCCATTTCTCTGGCTATAGCAAAGCGGGCTTCCTTATTTCTGGCCCAGCTTCTCCTGGCAATTCCATTATTTACATCAAAAAACAGCATACTTTTTAGCTTTCCAGCTGCAGCCTCTGTTCCATCAAGCACCATTCCGAAGCCACCATTAATCACTTCTCCCCAGCCTACACCACCTCCATTGTGGATCGATACCCAGGTTGCCCCTCTAAAACTATCACCTATCACATTATGAATAGCCATATCAGCGGTAAAACGACTTCCATCATAAATATTGCTGGTTTCCCTGAAAGGAGAATCTGTTCCGCTCACATCGTGATGGTCCCTACCCAATACTACAGGGGCAGTTAAACGACCTGAATTTACCGCTTCATTAAAGCGCAGGGCGATTTTAGCACGTCCTTCAGCATCCGCATATAAAATCCTAGCCTGCGAACCGACAACGAGCTTATTCGCTGCCGCTTCTTTTATCCAGATGATATTATCTTGTAGTTGTTGTTGTATTTCTGCTGGTGCCTCTTCTTTGATCTCCTGCATCACTTCACAAGCCAGCTGATCTGTGATTTTTAAATCTCCTGGATTGCCGGAAGTACAAACCCATCTAAAAGGACCAAAACCATAGTCAAAACACATCGGTCCTAAAATATCCTCGACATAAGATGGATATTTAAAATCTATTCCATTGGCAGCCATTACATCGGCTCCTGCCCTGCTACATTCCAATAAAAAAGCATTTCCATAATCAAAAAAGTAAGTACCTTTTGAAGTATGTCTATTTACTGAAGCCGCATGTCTGACCAAAGAAGCCTTAACCTGTTCTTTAAAACGCTCTGGTTCAGCAGCCATCATTGCATTCGATTCCTCGTAACTAAGACCTACCGGATAATAGCCACCAGACCATGGGTTATGTAATGAAGTTTGATCTGATCCAATCTCCACAAAAACACCTGCCTCATCAAAACGCTCCCATACATCAACTACATTCCCAATGTAGGCAAGAGATACCGTTTCTTTTGCAGCTTGCGCAGTTTTAATCCTTGCAACCAATCCGTCCAAATCTTCCAGTAACTCATCTACCCATCCCTGCTCATGCCTTTTACGGGCAGCTTTTGGGTTTATTTCAGCACATACAGTGATACAACCACTAATGGTTCCAGCTTTAGGCTGTGCACCGCTCATCCCGCCCAAACCAGCGGTCAGAAAAATCCGGCCTGCCGGACTTTGAGCTGCGCCCAATTTCTTCCTAAAAGCATTCATTAGCGTAATTGTAGTACCATGTACAATGCCTTGCGGACCAATATACATATAAGAACCAGCCGTCATTTGTCCGTATTGTGTTACCCCTAGTGCACTGTACTTCTCTAAATCATCAGGAGAAGAATAATTAGGAATCATCATCCCATTTGTTACTACAACACGTGGAGCAGCAGAAGAAGAAGGAAATAAGCCTTGGGGATGTCCACTGTACATATTCAAGGTTTGCTCATCTGTCATTCTACCTAGATATTGCATCGTAAGCAGGTATTGCGCCCAATTCTGAAAAACACCCCCATTCCCACCATAAGTAATCAATTCATGCGGATGTTGAGCAATTGCCGGGTCAAGGTTATTTTGAATCATCAACATGATGCACGCAGCATGTAAACTCTGAAATGGATACTCTTGTACCGGACGAGCATACATCTCGTAATCCGGCCTAAAGCGGTACATATAAATACGTCCGTAGTTTTTTAGTTCCTCCAAAAATTCGGCAGCCAATTCCTCATGCCAGGTATCAGAGAAGTAACGTAAAGCATTACGAAGCGCTAGCTTCTTTTCCTCCTTGTTTAAAATGTCCTTACGTACCGGGGCATGACTAATTTGTGTATGATATGGCTTTTTTTCAGGCAATTGATCTGGTATTCCCTGTAAGATTTGCTCCTTAAAATTCATTGGAATTGTATTTATGATTCAGTTATTAAGGTTTCGATATTAAAAATTTTCAAACTGGGTATCAAACGCAGTTGTAAAGTGCACTTTTTCCAGCGCAGCAATGTCCGTCGCTATTTGCAGTATAGTTCCTGACTGCACCATCTCTATCGCTTTTTCCATCATTTCATACATGATCTGATCCTCCTCCAGGTGCTCGATTTTAGAACGTACAAACTCATGTACAGCTGTTACGATTTTTCCAGACTTTAATGGAGCATGGTAATCCATCGCTTGCGCAGCACAGAAGAGTTCTATACCTAAAATTTTCTCTACATTTTCAATCACCTGTAAGGCTTTTCTTCCACTGATAGAGCCCATACTCACATGATCTTCCTGCCCTAATGAAGTAGGAATACTATCAGCACTTGCTGGAAAGCATAGTCCTTTATTTTCGCTAGCCAAAGCCGCAGATGTATACTGTAAAATCATGAAACCCGAATTCAAACCAGTTTCCTTCATCAACAATTTAGGTACACCATCCGTATTTCCTTCTAAAGAAAGATAGATCCTACGGTCTGAGATATTGCCAATCTCGGAAGCCGCTAAACAAGCATAATCTAAAGGCATAGCAATAGGCTGTCCGTGGAAATTCCCACCACTGATGGTATTATCTTCACTAAAGATAATCGGGTTATCTGTAACCGAATTGATTTCTATTTCTAACGTATCTTTAAGGTGTAACCAGGCATTTCTAGATGCCCCATGCACCTGCGGAATACAACGCAAGGAATATGGATCCTGAACTTTTGCACAATCCAAATGTGAACTCACGATCTCCGAATCTGCCAAAAGGTTCCTGATATTGGCAGCCACATGTTGATTCCCCGCATATGGTCTTAACTTATGTAATCCTTCGTCAAAAGGTTTCACAGATCCCATCAAGCCTTCCAGCATCATGGCAGCAGTAATATCCGCAGTAGCCAACACATTGTGAAAACGTGCCACCACTTTTACCGCGTGGGCTGCAATAAACTGAGTACCATTAATTAGCGCCAAACCTTCTTTGGCACCTAAAGCTATTGGCTTAAGATGGTGTTCTTTTAAAAGGTCAGCAGTAGCCATAACTGCCCCTTTATAATGCACTTTTCCTAATCCGATTAAAGGCAGGAAAAGGTGCGATAAAGGTGCCAAATCACCTGAAGCGCCCACAGAACCTTGCTTTGGAACTAATGGTATAGCCCCTATTTCCAAATGCCAAATCATACGATCCAATGTAGCTTCCTGAATACCGGAATATCCCTTGGCAAGTGCTTGTAATTTTAGCACCAACATCAATCTAGCTATTTCTTCATCAATGGCTTCCCCAACACCTACAGCGTGGCTCTTAAGAATATTTTCCTGCAGTTTTTTTGTATCTTCTGCAGAAATCATTTCCGTGCACAATGGACCAAAACCGGTATTAATGCCATAAACTGGCTTATCTGCAACTGCTATTTTTTCAACTATAGCACTACTTTCTTTTATCTTCTGACGGGTTTCAGGGTTCAAAACCCCTTTCATTGTTCCTTTACTAATTGCCAATGCTTTACTAACTGTAAGGAAGTCTGAACCGTAATTAAAAATCTGATTAACACTCATATCAAAAATCGTTTACACAAATATAACCCCTATCTTTGATACTTATAAATACCAATTACATCATCAACCAATAACCATGAGTTATCAAATAGAACTACGTCACTTGAAATATTTCCAGATTCTTGCACAGGAATTAAAATTCAGAAAGGCAGCAGAACTCTTATTTATCTCACAGCCAGGCCTCAGCCGGCAAATCATGCAGATGGAAGAAATATTTAATGTAAGCTTGTTCGACCGCAGCAAAAAAAAGGTGGAGCTTACTGCTGCTGGATTGTATTTAAAAGAAGAGGTAGACTTTATTTTTAACCATCTGGAAACGATCAGGCGCCAGCTCGACAACATTAGTCAGGGAAAAGAAACAGAATTACGCATTGGTTTTTTAGGTTCAGCAGCGCAGAAGGTAGTCCCAGAATTGGTGCTCAGGTTAAACAAAGAATACCCCGGAATACAAACTATTCTGGATGAAATGCCCAACAGGCTACAAGTAGAAATGCTCGAAAAGGATAAGCTTGACCTCGCATTTGTCCGCCTACACCGTTTACCAGAAGGAATTTCCCGACACCTTATCCATCAGGATACCTTCGCTATGGTATTACCTATGGACCATCCCATAAACGAAGCAAATTTTAACAGTGTACGAGATTTTAGTCAGGAACAATTTATCTTCTTTTCAAGCGAAGACAGTCCATTTTACCATGAACTGATAACCAGCATTTGCGAGGACGCCGGATTTCGCCCCAAAGTGTTCCATAAATCAGTAAATGCACTCACTATATTTAAGCTGGTTGAGGAAGGTCTCGGAGTAGCAATTGTACCCACATCCTTACAATATGGGTACAGTTTAAATGTTAAGTTTATTGAGCTGAAAAATATTCCACAGCGAACGGAGTTATATGTCGCCTGGAAGGAATCGAACAGAAATCCTGCACTAAAAAATGTAGTAGAAATCGTACTTAAAGGAAAAGAGGATGAAGCACTCAAGACTCTTTAAGCAGCTCAGGAATGGTAAAATAGAATGTAGTTCCTACTCCCTCTTCACTTTCTACCCATAAAGCTCCACCATGTTTTAACACAAAATCATTGCAAAGACTTAAACCCAAGCCCGTTCCCTTTTCGCCCGAAGTACCGAAAGTGGTATAGCTTGAATTCTTGTTGAACAGCTCATTGATCTTATGTGTTGGAATTCCGAGTCCGTTGTCCTTAATAGAAAAGAGGACACCATTATCATTCCCTACTGCTTTAAGTCCAATACTTCCTCCGGCGCCTGTAAATTTAACTGCATTAGAAAGCAAGTTCCTAATAATTGTTTCCAACATTCCAATATCCGCATGAAGCAAAATATCTCCCTTGAAACAAGGGACGATGTTAATGTTTTTCTTAATAGCCATGGGAGAAACCGTCTGAATACACTTATCGATAAGGCCTGCAAGGTCTTCAATCTCCACAGGATTAAAGCTAACCGCATTGAACTGAGATTTTGCCCAGGTAAGCAAATCTTCGAGCAATATATTAGCATTAGACAACTCGGTTTTCATCATCGAAAGATATAAATGTACTTCATCTGCCGAACTCGATTCAAAATCATTGAGCGTCAAATCCAGCAATTGCAAACTTCCTGATATTGGATTTCGCAAATCGTGCCCAATAATCGAGAAGAGTTTATTCTTTTGCTCATTTGAAGCGGTAAGCTCGGTATTTAAAGCTTGTAATGCATTTTCCTGAAACTTCCTCCTGGTCACATCTCTCATGCTACCTTCAGTACCTGTAATCACACCATTTTCTACATTCAGTTTTGCGTTAACCGAAGCGTAGCGGAGCTCCTCATCTTTGGTTTTAAGCCTGACTTCAAAATCAATGACAGCACCGTTAATGCGCAGCTGTTCTATAATCCGTTCGCGATCCTGTAGATAGTAGTAAAAATCCCCTACAGGTTTTCCAATGATCTCTGTACGGAGATAACCTGAATGATGGGAAATGGAAGGACTGATTTCAGTAACAATACCTTCCTGATTCGTTTGATAAAATACATCCTGCACATTTTCAAAAATCGTACGGTACTTCTTTTCGCTCAGCACCAGATCGTTTTCGATTTCTTTTCTTTTGGTAATGTCTTCAATCTGCGATACGTAATGGAGTGCTTTTCCTGCGCTGTCATAAAGCATCGTAGCTGCGATGATTACCCAAATGGCACTACCATCTTTATGTAGATATCTCTTTTCGTATTTCACTTCTTCAATCTTACCCAGAGCCAAATCTTCTAATATGGTTTGACTCCCCTTAAGATCATCAGGATGAGTCAGATCCTGAATACTAAGCGCCTTCATTTCATGCTCCGTGTAGCCAAGCATCTGACATAAACTTCTATTTACTCTTTCCCATTTCCCTTGGGGACTAATCAGCGCCATCCCAACGAGCGAGTGTTCAAAAGCCTGCTTAAACTGAGCTTCACTTTGATAAAGTTCCTCCTCAAGCTTAATCCGTTTAGTCACATTAAATGCTACCGCGCCAACCATTCCTCCTTCTCCGTCTTTGAAAGGAAATTTATAGGTTTTATAATACTGGGGATGCCCGTTTCGATCTCTTACGGTTTGGTGAAATTCCTTGTTTTCCCCAGATTTGAGCACATCTTTATTATTTAATTGTGCACTCTTAGCGATCTCCTCACCGAAAATCTCTTCGAGCGGCTTTCCTATTATTTCCGGGCTCAAATGGAGTGTATCAAAAAAACACTTATTGGCATATCTTAAAAAATTATCATCATCAGCAATCCAGCATAGCCCTGGCAATTCATCCATAAATGCATAAAACCGCTTTTCATTCATCGTAAAAGCGCCATGTTCTGTGTTTTTCGTAATATCAGAGATCGCGTGATCCAATTCTAATGCTGACTTTGATAGATATTCATGTAAAAGACTCTGGTCTTCAATAGAACTATGGTCCTTCAGTAATTCAACCAGCGCCATGATCTGTGTTAGCGGCCCTCTCACTTTATGCGAATGCATCCAGGCAATATCGACTAGCTTTTTATTTTGATCCTCAATCTCCTTTACATAGTTTCTGTTTTCGGTAATGTCTCTTTGGATGGATACCCAGTGTGTGATGGTTCCGGTATTGTCAGTCACAGGACAGATATTAATGCTTACATCGTAAGGTTTCCCATTTTTGGTATAATTAATCAATTCAACATTACATGAAAGTCCGTTTTTTATAGCGATATCAATTTTTCTTAAACCTTGTTGAGCATGGTTGTAACCATGAAAAACATCAGGGGCTTTTCCAATTAATTCTTCCCGACTAAAACCAGACATATTCAGCAATGCGTCATTAACGTAAATAATAACAGCACCTGATTCAGCAGTATCAGTAATCACAACCCCATCAGTAGTATTGATCACCACAGATTCCAATAGCTTAGACCAATGTTCCTCCTCTACAACCTTAGTGACATCCTGCATTGCACCGATCATCCGGTAAGCGCATCCCTTATCATCTAAACCGATATAACCTTTATCTAAAATATGCTTATAATTACCGTCCCCACATAAAAAACGATACTGAGCTTCCCATCTTTTTAGTCCTTCCTCCAAGTGTCTGTCAAACTTTATAACGACCCTTTCTCGATCTTCAGGATGAATATTATTTTTCCACCAGTCTATATTTGTAATGGAACCTATCCCCCTGTACTTGAGAATCTCCTCTATTCCCTTGTTCCAGCTTAACTGACCTGTCCTAATCGTATAATCCCAAATTACGTCACTTGTTGCCTGAGAAACAATATTATACCTTTCCATGCTCTCCATGACCTCTTTCTGATCAGCTAAACGCCTGGTAATATCATGTACCAAAACAACTCTGGCTTGTTTATCATCAAGTTCAATCTGACTACTTTCGACTTCCACATAAATTAACTCGCCGTTTTTTTTTACATGTCTGAAAGTATTTTTATAGGATTCTCCTGTTTTAGCATTTTCCCTCACAATATTTTTAGCGATCTCTAAATCTTCCGCTGGAACTATCCCAGCTATCGTCATTGTTAAAAACTCCTCTTTCGAAAATCCGTACAGTACTGTGGCGGCAATATTCACATCCAGAAAGTAGTATGTATTTACGTCATAAACCCACATAGGCAATGGGGACTGCTCAAATAAGTTATAGTAGCTTGCTTTTCTTTTCATTTTAGTCCTTTACCTTTCGCATATTACTAAACGGAATGTAGTATTATTTGAACTAAAACACCTCAAAAATCATATTGATTTAATTAAATTCAATTTACCGGCATTGTAAAACACTTGTTCAAAGAAAGTTACGCCATTGAACATTTTTATATTTTTTCCAAAAAATAGCATTTACTGCAGTTATTTAGCGCAGTAAATGCTATTATATCTGGCAAGAATTACTGTTTAACCTGATAATTCCCGGCAACAGCCCCGGTTGATTTCACTATACGATTCCATGAATTAATCTGCGCAATAGCTAGCGTAAGATTGGCAATTTCCTGTTTGCTAAAATGTCTTAAAAGTACTTCATGAATTTCATCGGCCTCAACATCAGCTTTCATATAAGTTAGCAACTCTGCAAATTCAAGTACGGCACGTTCTTTTGGCGTATAGTAAGGTGCCTCCCTCCATGCAGAGACAGAGATAAGCCTTTGAAAACTTTCCCCTGCATGTAAAGCTTCTTTAGAATGCATATCTAAACAATAAGCGCAACCGTTGATTTGTGAAACTCTTAACCTCATGAGCTCCAACAAACGATGGTCCAAACCTGACTTCTCAAGATAAGCCTCTACATGATGCATTGCTCCCATTAATCCTTGTGGCAGTTCATTATTTTTAATTCGTTCCATTGTACCATATTTTTAAAATCAACAACAAGACAAAAAATAGTAATACAATGTGACAGATGTATAGAATTAATTTAAGTTTTTTAATTTATCGGGATTTCTGATGATATAAGCACTAATGACCTGACCATCCTTGATTGTAAAAATCATACATTTTGCAAGTACGCCATTCAGGTAATAAAACAATGCTGGCTGCTGATTAACTAGTCCATGACGTACAACTGCATCCTCATAAAACTTAGTATAAAGACCTTGCAGCAATGCGGCCACAGATTTTTTACCATGTACAGGATTGATAGCGGCACGAGCCTTACCACCTCCATCAGAAATAGACACAATATCTTCATTCAGCATAGCCTCTAACCTGTTCATATCACCAGCGTGAAGGACATTAATATAATTAGTTAAAAAAGACTCAGGCACATTACCACCAGTCAGCTCCTTTGGATCTCCAATGCTTTTCTTTGCCCTGGTTAACAATTGTCTGGAAAGATCCGGCTTAATATCCAATACCGCGGCAATTTCAGCATGATCGTAATCAAATGCTTCTTTTAAAATATAGACAGCTCTTTGTCTGGGATTTAACTTCTCTAAAAGCACCATCAACGAATACGACAGCAACTCTTTACGATTGATACCGGCATCTGCACTTTCAGTAGCCATTGGTTCAGGAAGCCACTCTCCCGGGTAATTCAACACCTGTTTTTTTAACTTCTTCTTTTGATTGATCGCACAATTAATCGCCATTCTGATCAGATATGATTTAGCATCTTCAATATGGCTTTGCTCCAAATCCAAAAACTTCAGTAATACATCTTGTACAACATCCTCCGCATCCTCTACTGAACCACAAATGTTGTATGCATAGTTTTTTAGTGTTGGTCTTAAACGCGTAATCAATTCTGTGTTCATCTTAATTTTGGATAATCGTTCCTTTCAGGTCATCGTTAGGGCGTCTAAATTAATAATAAAATCGACATGCCTTAGTTCCAAACAAATTGGTTCTAATTTTCTTTATACTTTTGCAGCAAAGTAATCATATGGAATTAGGAATTAGCACTTTCGGAGAGTTACAACCAGACGGTACAGCAGGAAAGGCGATAAATGCTCAAAAAAGGGTACAGGAATTATTAGAGGAAGTAAAACTGGCGGATGAAGTTGGACTCGATGTATTTGCTTTTGGTGAACACCATCGCCCTGATTTTGTCATATCAGCTCCAGAAATTATGATGGCCGCAGCGGCGGCAATTACAAAAAATATTAAATTATCTAGTTCTGTAACTGTATTAAGCTCTGCCGACCCGGTTCGCACCTTTCAAAACTTTGCCACTGTCGACCTCATTTCTAACGGACGCGCGGAAATTATTGCCGGTCGTGGTTCTTTTATAGAGTCCTATCCCTTATTTGGTTATAACCTACATGACTACGATGAGCTTTTTGCAGAGAAGCTAGGCTTATTCATGCAGATCAATGCAGAAGAAATGGTGACATGGAAAGGCAAACACCGGGCATCCATTGTAAACAGAGGAGTTTATCCTCGTCCTGCACAACAAGCTCTTCCAATTTGGATCGGTGTTGGTGGTACACCGGCGTCTGCGCAACGTGCAGGAAAACTCAATCTGCCAATGGCCATTGCCATATTAGGCAGTCCGCCAGAGCAATTTGTTCCTTTCGTTGAACTTTACCGCAAATCCGCTACTGATGCCGGACATGATGCCAGCAAGCTTCAATTAGCCATCAGCTCTCAGTTTTACGTTGCCGAAGATTCGCAAAAAGCAGCAGATGAGTTTTATCCTTCTTATGAAAGGTTAATGAACCGCGTAGGAAAAGACAGGGGTTGGTCGCCCATGACTAGACAGCAATATGAATATCTGCGCAGTGATGGTCCTTTAGTTGTAGGAGATCCACAACAGGCTATAGATAAAATCATGCATCAATATGAACTGTTCCATAATACAAGATTCCTTGCTCAATTGGTAACCGGAGCCATATCGCATAAACAAATTCTAAAAACAATTGAACTGTTTGGTACCAAGATTGCACCTGTTATAAGAAAAGAAATCGGTTAAAAACTTACTTAACGGCCACCTGTTTTTTTAGGTTCGCATCTATCAAAGCAACCATTTCAGCAAATTCTTTCTCTGAAAAACCTATCGACTGATAAATGATCTTACCATCTTGGTCTACGATAATGTTTCGAGGGATAGACTGTGTTGCAAATTTGCTAAAAATACTACGATCAACATCCGGAAGTATAGGAAAAGTAAATCCTTTGGCCTTTTTAAAGGGCTCCAGTTTATCCCAGCCTTCTTCACGTCCAAAAACAAAAAACGCAAAGCCTGTATGATCACTATATTTATCCCAAATCTGTTTTTGAACCAATGGCAATTCGGCATTACAAGGTGGGCACCAGGTAGCAAAAAGATTAATGAGAATGAGTTTGCCCTTATAATCGTTGATGCTAACTGTTTTTCCTCTTTCTATTTCAAAGGAAAATTGCGGAACACTTTCTCCAACTTTCGTTAAGGTACCTTTGTCTTCCTGTGCCATGCTAGCAAAAGGCAGCAAAAACAATAAAACAACTAAGCGGTTCATTTTCATATCTTTTTATTTAATGCAATTTAAGCAAATTGCCTATAGCACAACCGTGCCTGAAAATCCAGCAACTGTCTTTTTCTTTTAACCAAATCAGTTTCTCTAGCTTTACTTACATCATACCCTATAGCTTCAAACTGCTTTAAAGTATGTTCCAGTTCGTAAAAATCTCGGTACTTGGTCTTTAGCTCATCCAAAACATATCTTTGGGCTGCAATAAAATGAAAGTACTTAAAAATATGTAAATCACGTTCTTTCAACTGCGTGCCCAACAACTCATACTCTGCTTTAGCATCAGGATCATTACAAATTTCATTAAACCTACGTACATCATTCAATACCTGATCATTAAATAATTCTTCAATGTGATAGATTGGAATTACTACGGGTTTTTGGTAAATATCTTCCAGATTTTCAACATAGGGCTCTCTATAATTGAAATACCCTTGGTAAATTTCCGGATAATTTTCATTGTACATAATGGGAATGATTTATTTGGTTCTGCAAAATAAAAAAATAAAACATATTTTCAGCTAAAGTGTTAATATCTAAGGTATCTGTTAGTATTTAATCCGTAAATAAAACTACAATGGGAACAACAGAATTACAATCGCAAGACTTTGATATAGAGGTTAATTTAAACGGAAAGCCCACTACCCTTCAGGTAAAAGTAGAAGAAACTACCGATGGGGTGGCATATTACGAATGTATACACTCAGGTAAGAGTTTAACTCAGATCAGAAAAGAAGAAGATGGAAGTTGGGAACAGATCTGGGGAGATCTGGATCAACCTACTATAAACCTAATTGGATCAGCTATAAGCAATAAATAACACCCATACCATGAGTACACATCAAACTAATCTGAAGCTTCGTTCGGGCAAATTTTCTATTGAAAAACACCAATATGAAAACGTTGGGATGAATGAACGCATGGTATCCATGTTTTTAAGTGGATTATTGATCAGCCGAGGCATAAAAAAGCCATTCGGGGCGTCATTTTTATATGGATCCTACCTTGCTTACCGGGCGTTTACAGGTCATTGCCTATTATACGAAAGATTAGGCATAGATGCCAGCAAGCCACATACAATAAATATAAGAGGAGAATTTGAAATCGAACGTCCTGCTAAAGATGTCTATAACTACTGGCGCAATTTAAATAACCTACCAGGAAGCATAAAGCACTTGCTAAATGTAGAAATGGTTGAAGAAAATCTATCCAGATGGAAATCAAATGTGATGGGCAATTTGTTTGCCGTAGACTGGCAAGCAGAAATTGTTAAAGATGAGCCCGGACATTTAATCGGATGGCGATCCATTCCGGGCACATTAATTCAGCATGTTGGACGAGTCGAATTTGCAGAAACACCCGACCAACAGGGTACATTATTAAAAATCGTACTTTCTTACCGCCCTCCTGCTGGCGGTATTGGACTAGGAATGGCAAAATTGCTAAATCCGTATTTCGAGGGACTGCTTAAAAAGGAAATTAAAACCTTTAAACATACCATTGAAAATACTATGCCCCGCCGGTTTTAGCCACAAGCGTAAGCAATAAAGCTAATACATACATCGCCAGTATAACAATGGTTAAAACACCCCAAAACTTAAATAGCGATTTCAGCTTTTTCATTGCTATGGTGAAATTCTCTTGATCGGCATACAACACACCTGTATTGGCTGCATTAGAAAATTTAAACATTAAAAAGCTTGGGTAAAACATCATTAGCGAAATGCATAAAAAGTATACCGTTAGAAATGTTGCACCTAATTGGGCCATCGGGTTGCCGGGTGCCGTAGCCACAACGTTTTCCATAATTGCAGTCGCACTAAACGCTGCAAGTGCCATAAAAACGGCAAATACAAAACCTATAATAGAAAGAAACTTAGTCCATTTGGCGGTCTCATAAATATAGCTTCTTATCTCTTCTGTTACGACCAGCTGCTCTTGTTCTTCGGCTGCTTCTTCTATCGGCTCTGTATCTTCAAAATTCTCCATAATCGTTAATTATTACTTAATAAGGTTTAAGTACCCTAAACATAAAAAATATTTTTAAAAAATTGATACCTTTGCGCCAAATCAAGAAAAAAATCATTCATGGCATTACAATGTGGTATCGTTGGTTTACCAAATGTTGGAAAATCTACATTATTTAACTGTTTATCTAACGCAAAAGCCCAAGCGGCGAACTTCCCTTTTTGTACTATCGAGCCCAATATAGGCGTAATTACTGTACCAGACGAGAGATTGACAAAATTAGCCGAGTTGGTTAAGCCAAACCGTATCGTTCCAAATACTATCGAAATCGTAGATATCGCTGGTTTGGTAAAAGGTGCATCAAAAGGTGAAGGCTTAGGCAACCAGTTTTTAGGTAATATCAGGGCTACAAATGCAATCATTCATGTATTGCGTTGCTTTGATGATGGAAATGTGATCCATGTTGATGGTTCAGTTGATCCTATTCGTGATAAAGAAATCATTGATACTGAATTACAACTTAAAGACCTGGATACGGTTGATAAACGAATTCAGAAAGTGGAGAAAATGGCTAAAACCGATAAGGATGCCAAAAGAACTTTCGATATCCTGAGCGTTATTAAAACACAACTCGAAAGCGGGCAAACAGTTCGTTCGGCAGCAGTATCAGCAGAAGACTTCGAATTTATTCAAGATCTGGGCTTGTTAACTCAAAAACCAGTATTATACGTTTGTAATGTAGATGAAGGTTCAGTGATCAACGGGAATGCTTATGTTGACCGTGTTAAAGAAGCTGTAAAAAATGAGAATGCCGAAGTATTGGTGATCTCTGCTAAAATAGAATCAGAAATTGCTGAATTAGAAAGTTACGAAGAGCGTCAGGAGTTTTTAGCTGACCTTGGTTTAACAGAATCTGGTGTAAACAAACTGATTGTTGCTGCATACCGCTTATTAGATCTATACACTTATTTTACTGCAGGTGTGCAGGAAGTAAGAGCGTGGACCATTACTAAAGGTTTTACAGCGCCACAAGCTGCAGGTGTAATCCATACCGATTTCGAAAAAGGATTTATCCGTGCTGAGGTGATTAAATACAATGACTTTGTAACCTTAGGATCTGAGAATGCTTGTAAAGATGCAGGTAAATTAGGTGTTGAAGGAAAAACTTATGTTGTAGAAGATGGTGACATTATGCACTTCCGTTTCAACGTTTAAAATATAGAAAATAAAACATTACTCTTCGAAGAGTAATGTTTTATTTTCTATTCCAAACCAGAGATAGATCATCTCAAAAAGTTAAAACTATATTTATGAAACAGATTAAATATTTAGTACTTCTTGGCGCAATCGCCGTCGGTTTTACAGCTTGTAAAAATAATGTTGTTGATGATTTTGATGCAAACGCGCAATTAACAGCAGACACTATTGCCATCAGAAAATATGTGACTGACAACAATATTCCAGCCCTTAAGGATAAATCTGGTGTATTTTATCAAGTGGTTACTCAAGGATCAGGCGAAGTAGTTACAGTTAATAAAACCGTTACTGTTGATTATTCGGGTAAAGTATTGGGATCATCAACCAATTTTGATAGCGGTCAGGAAAAAACATTTCCATTAAGCAATTTAATCCAAGGCTGGCAAATTGGGATTCCATATATTCAAAAAGGCGGACAAATAAGACTTTTTATCCCATCAGGATACGCTTATGGCAATAATGCACAACCTAGTATTCCAGCAAACTCGGTACTTGATTTCACAATAAAGCTTTCAAACGCTCAATAATCTTTATAACAGTACTCCTGTTAAAAACACTACTGCAACAGAGAAATAAATGATTAACCCGGTTACATCAACCAGGGTTGCAACAAAAGGAGCGGACGACGTAGCAGGGTCGGCTCCTAGCTTTTTAAGCAGCAAAGGCAACATAGATCCTGCCAGAGAACCCCATAACACTACACCAACCAGAGCTACACCTACCGTTAGCCCTATCAGCATCCAGTGCGGTCCGTACATATCTGTAAAAAAGGTCCATACAAATATCCTTAAAAAGCCTATTGTGCCCAGTACAATACCCAGCATCAATCCGGAAATAATCTCTCTTCGCATTACACGCCACCAATCGCCAATTGTAATTTCGCCCAATGCCATCGCTTGTATAATCAGCGTCGAAGCTTGAGATCCACTATTTCCACCACTTGATATAATTAACGGCACAAACATGGCCAGAATAACTGCTTTGGCAATATCGGCTTCAAAATGGGCCATTGCAGTAGCGGTAAGCATTTCACCTAGAAACAGAACTACCAACCAGCCGATCCTTCTTCTAAATAAACCAAAAATTGGCATATCCAGATAAGGTTCGTCCAACGCTTGGGTACCCCCAATTTTGTGCATATCCTCGGTATACTCTTCATTAGCAATCCAAAGAATATCATCAACTGTTACAATACCAAGCAAAACATTGTTATCATCAACCACCGGTAAAGCTACCCGGTTGTTCATCCTAAATACATTAATAGCTTCCTCTTGTGGGTCGTTTACTTTCAATGAAATCAGGCGATGATCTGTTAGTTCACCAATTTTAGCATCAGGATCTGCCAGTAAGACTTCCCTGATTCGGATGTCATCCAGCAATACGCCATCTTTATCAATCACGTAAACGACATCAATGGTTTCAGAGTTTTTTCCGTAACGTCTGATGTGAGACAATACCCGGCTAACTGTCCAGTCCTTTTTTACTGCTACATAATCCGGAGTCATCAACCTACCCACACTATCCTCTTCGTATCCCAAGAGTGAAAGTGCCTCAATCCTATCCTTTGCAGGTAACAGGATAATGAGTTTTTTTACTGCATCACCTTTTAATTCACTAAACAAGGCAGTACGGTCATCTGGCGGCAGCAAGTTAATCAGCTCAGCCAGTTTATTTCCCGGAAGTTTTTTTATGATTTTTTCCTGCGTAGGAAAATCAAGGATTCTGAAAACATTTACTGCCCTTTTTATAGATAGTGTATCGATAAATTTTACTGCATGTTGGGGAAGCTCATCTATCAAATGCTCAACATCCGAAATGTTAAGATCATCCAGGTAAACTTTTAATTGTGTGTCGTCATCCTGTTCTAACAGTCTAACGATCTCTTCAACCACTTCCTCTTCCATATATGCGCAGTTCTTTTACATCTTTATGCTTTTCTTTACAGTTTTGCAAAAGTGCCTTTTATTTTTTAAAAATCTGCGTTTTTAGACGATTAATTGATAGTTTATTTTGAGTTCGATATACGAACCAGATATTGCGCTCAGGTCCCCCTTTTAACTACTCCTTCAGGAAGAGTTATTCCTGTAGGATACTGAAAGGAAATTGAAAGGCCTTAACAGGGATTAGTCCCTGTTATCCCCCTGTTAAGTCCCTGTTTGATCCCCCTTATCTTCCTTGTGGTATACAACCCTTCCCGAAGCCTTGCAATATTCCTATTACACAATGAAACCTTCCAAGGCTAAAACACACCTTAAAAGACATTAATTAACTTTAAATTAAAATAAAACAGCCGAGTGATAAGGATTAATTTGTTTTTAAAAAAAAAGACTTAAGTTTGTAATATGAGGTATCTAGCTTTCATATTCACCATATATGTAATGGCCCTGTCCGCATGGCCATGCTGTGGTAGTGAAGCAGATCTTCCATCAGGGCATGAAGATACATGTTATTCCGCTTCAGACAGCCATAGCGAGAAACATGAAAACCCACATGCCTGTTCACCATTTTTTCATGCCAGTACTTATCATGCCTTTGTAGCTTCGGCATCAGTGAGTAAAGCTCCAGCACTTGTCGTAACAGAACAAAATAACAGTTTCCCTAATTATCTGGCCGTTGCTGTGATCTTATTTCCTGGCGAAATTTGGCAGCCCCCTCAATGGGTATAATTAATCTCAGATTTTTTCTTTTTAATTATTAACCCACGCAATTTCATGGCAAAATCTTGCCATTGATCTGCTGTAAAATAACATCATTATATGTTTAATAAGATTATTTTATTCTCTATAAAGAATAAACTAGCGATTGGCATAATGACCCTGGCATTAGTCATATGGGGGATTTATTCCTTAACAAGATTACCTATTGACGCGGTGCCCGATATCACCAACAATCAGGTGCAAATTATCTCGCAAGCCCCTAGCCTGGGCGCACAAGAAGTGGAGCAATTCATTACAGCACCTATTGAACTGTCCATGGCTAACATTCCCAATGTGATCGAAAAACGCTCTATATCGCGTTCCGGAATATCTGTGATCACCATTGTTTTCGAAGATGACACTGACATTTACTGGGCAAGGCAACAGGTTGCCGCACAACTAAAAGAAGCTGAAAGCATCATCCCTGATGGTATGGTCGAGCCAACACTGGCCCCTATCACCACCGGCCTTGGCGAAATTTATCAGTACGTATTGCATACTAAAAAAGGCTACGAAAATAAATATACAGCTACGGATTTAAGAACCCTCCAGGATTGGGTAGTAAGAACCCAGCTTGCCGGAACCAAGGGCGTTGCCGAAGTAAGTGGCTGGGGTGGTTATGTAAAACAGTATGAAATTGCATTAGACAATGAAAAACTGAATGCCAACAATGTAACCATTTCACAAATTTATGATGCGCTTAAAAACAACAATGAAAACACTGGTGGTTCGTATATAGAGCAACAAAGTAATGCCTATACCATCCGCGGCATCGGTCAGGTTAAGTCTCTGGACGATATTGAAAAGATAGTAGTGAAGAATGTTGGTGGTGTACCAGTCCTGATCAGAGATATTGGAACCGTACAATATGGGACAGCCACAAGATATGGTGCTGTAACCAGAAATGGTACTGGTGAAGTGGTAGCCGGAATTACCCTGATGTTGAAAGGTAAAAACTTTAATCAGGTGATATCAAATGTAAAAGAAAGGATTACCCAGATCCAAAAAACTTTACCTGAAGGGGTGGTTATAGAACCTTATATAGACCGTACCGAACTGGTTGGTCGCTCCATCAGTACAGTTCAAAAAAACCTGATTGAAGGAGCCTTGATTGTAATTTTCGTGCTCTTACTCCTACTTGGAAACTGGAGAGCCGGACTGATTGTGGCCTCGGTGATTCCTTTATCCATGCTGTTTGCCTTTTCCATGATGCGTCTTTTTGGAGTTTCAGGTAACCTGATGAGTCTGGGGGCTATAGACTTTGGTCTAATTGTAGATGGCGCGGTGATTATTGTAGAAGCGATCATATTCAGACTTACAGAAAGTAACCTTTTTAAAAGCACACCTCGGTTAACTCAGCAACAAATGGACAAAGAAGTTTTTACAGCTTCTTCAAAAATCAGAGCCAGTGCAACATTTGGCGAAATCATTATCCTTATTGTATACCTGCCACTATTATCCCTAGTAGGTATCGAAGGCAAAATGTTTAAGCCTATGGCCGAAACTGTTGTTTTTGCCATTGTGGGTGCCTTTATTCTATCGCTCACTTATGTACCGATGGTTAGCGCGTTATTTTTAAGCAAAAATACGGAGCATAAGCGGAATATATCCGACAAGATCATGGATTTTTTCAAGCGCGTGTACAAACCTCTACTTGAACGGGCCCTTGGCTTTAAAAAACTAGTTGTAGCCATTGCTATTGTCTGCTTTGGATTTACCTTATGGGTATTTAGCAATATGGGTGGCGAGTTCCTACCTCAGCTTGAAGAGGGTGATTTGGCCGTTGAAATTGCCATGGCACAAGGAACCTCGCTTACGCAGGTGGTAGAAACATTTAGCAAGGCTGAGAAAATATTGAAAGATAAGTTCCCGGAGGTAAAACAAGTCGTAACAAGGATTGGAAGTGCAGAAATACCAACTGACCCTATGCCAATTGAACGGGGTGATATGATGGTCGCTATGCTGCCAAAGGAAGAGTGGACTTCAGCCAAAACCAAGGAAGAAATGTCGGAGAAAATGGAAGAAGCATTATCCATTTTACCTGGTGTAAGTGTGGAGCTTACCCAACCAATGCAAATGCGTTTCAACGAGCTCATGACTGGCGTTAGACAAGATGTAGCCATTAAAATTTATGGTGAAGATCTGGATGTACTGGTGGAAGAAGCCAATAAAGTTTCCAAACTGATAGCGCCAGTAGCCGGTGTAAGTGAGCCTTTTGTCGAACAGCTAACTGGACTTCCACAAGTATTAGTGACTTACGATAGAGATAAAATTGCACAATATGGATTAACCATTAGCGACATCAATAGTATTTTAAAAACCGCTTTTGCCGGAAATGTAGCCGGAGTAGTATTTGAAGGTGAGAAACGCTTTGATATGGTTGTACGTTTGCAGCGCGACCTTCGTGAAAACATTTCCAATATAGAAAACCTATATATCCCCCTTCCATCGGACAATAAGGTCCCATTAAACCAGGTGGCAAAAGTCGAGCTTAAAGAAGCACCTGCCCAAATCTCGCGTGAGGATGGAAAAAGACGTATTTACGTAGGTTTTAATGTCAAAGGAAGAGATGTAGAACGTACTGTTGCAGAAATTCAGCAGATACTGGAATCAAAGTTGAAACTTCCATCAGGATACTACATCACCTATGGCGGTCAGTTTCAAAACTTGAAAGAGGCAAAAGACAGGCTTTCTGTAGCAGTTCCAGTAGCCATGCTTTTAATCCTGGCTTTACTTTATTTTACCTTCAGATCTTTTACACAAACCATACTGATCTTTACAGCCGTTCCATTATCAGCGATTGGCGGCGTGTTTGCCTTATTGCTTAGAGGTATGCCTTTCAGTATCTCGGCTGGAGTTGGCTTTATAGCCTTATTTGGGGTTGCCGTATTGAATGGAATTGTGCTCATCTCCTATTTCAACCAATTGAAAGAAGAAGGGGTTACTGACGTTTACAAGCGCGTAATTCAGGGGACAGCGGTAAGGCTTAGGCCAGTAATTATGACCGCTGCAGTGGCTTCATTGGGCTTTTTACCAATGGCACTATCAGGTGGTGCAGGTGCTGAGGTGCAAAAACCATTGGCTACAGTAGTAATTGGTGGTTTACTTTCTGCAACACTGCTCACCTTATTTGTACTGCCTTGTCTATACATATTGGTTACAGACCGTAAAAAGAACTTAACTATGCCTACAAAACCATTAGCCATAATCCTTTTGATTTTTGCGGGATTAGGATTTACAGGTTCCGCTAAAGCACAACAATTGCCCATCTCAGCGGATACAGCTGTTGCACTTGCGCTAAAAAACAACCTGCAATTAAAGTCATCCGGATTGGCAGTCGACCAGTCGAAGGCCATGCAAAAAACTGCTTTTGATCCCGGAAAAACTGCTTTCAGTGTTTCTCAGGATCCTACTGGTGGTGGTAGCAATGACAACTCCATTTCAGTTTCTCAAAGCTTTGCCTGGCCTGGATTTTATAAAAACCAGAAAAAAGTATTGACTGGGCAAACTGGCTTAATGGAGAAAACAGGTAATTACACCAAATCGGAAATTACCCGTGACACCAGATTAGCCTATTATAACCTGCTTTACAGCATCAATACTTTAAAAGTGCTGGAATTGCAGGACAGCATCTACCGAAATTTCATTAAAAAATCAGAACTTAGGTACAAAGTAGGTGAAACATCTAACCTGGAGCTGATTACGGCAAGGAACAAATATCAGGAAGTGCAAGCCTTAAAAAAGGCAGCCGAGACAGACCTAGCCATCCAGCAGTTAAACCTTCAGCAATTGCTAAATTTAAAAACAACCATCAGTCCTGCTGAAAAAGTGCTTCCGGTACTTGCCTTAACTGAAACTGGAACAAATGGAACGGACAATAGTCCGCTGATTGATGTGTACCAACAACAAATAGCAGTAGCTAAGGCCAAAATTGATTTGGAACGTTCTCGTGCGATGCCAGATCTTACGCTTAGTTATGCACAACAATTTCTAATTAAATCTTTCAATCCTGCAAATATTGATCGTAGCTACACCCCAGGAACCCGTATCGCAGGTATTCAATTGGGTATTGCTGTACCCATATTCAATGGTGCCGGCCGTGCCAGGGTAAACAACGAGAAGATTGCAGTACAAATTGCAGAAACGGATTACCAGCGCATACAAAACCAGTTGGCAGTGCAATACCAGCAAGAGCTTCAAAATTATGCCCAGCATAAAAGTATAGCAGATTACTTTACTTCCGGCGGCTTAAAGCAAGCCGATGAGCAGCTGCGCATTGCACAGGTATCTTACGATCTGGGAGAGATTGGTTACATTGAGTTTATCCAGAATATGGCCCTAGCCGTACAAAGTAAGCTCAATTATCTTCAAACTGTTAGCCAGTTGAACCAATCAGTTATTCAATTACAATTTTTAAAAGGGAACTAATCAAATGAACGCAACATCATATATCAAAAGAAACATCGCTGTACTCATCTGTTCAGCATTTATCATGACCGCAATCAATTCTTGCGGTGATACAACAAAGAAAACCGAAGCAACAACAGAAGCAGCACACGATCACGGTGCTGAAGGTCACGAAGAACACAGTGAAGCGCTTGAACTGAGTCAGGAGCAAATGAATGCTGTGGGTATTGTAATTGGCAATATCGAACAAAAGAACCTTACGGCGGTAGTAAAAGCAAGCGGACAATTAGCCGTACCACCACAAAATGCCGCCCAAATCAACGTTCTTACTGGTGGTATCATCAGAAAGATCAATGTAATTGAAGGACAGCGCGTAAGTAAAGGACAAGTATTGGTGACTATTGAAAACCAAGACTTGATCAGACTTCAACAGGATTATCTGACCGCTAAAAGTGGCTTTAGTTTTATTGAAGCCGAATACAACCGTCAGCAACAGCTTAAAGCTGCTGATGCGGGTACAGGAAAAGCGCATCAACAGGCCGAAGCCAATTACAATGCCGAACGCGCCAAACTAAAAGCTTTGGAACGTCAGCTTCAGCAATACGGTATTTCCATTAGCCGTATTGCATCTGGAAACATCACCTCGCAAGTGCCGGTTACCGCTCCTATCAACGGTACAATAGGAAAAATCTCAGCAGAGACAGGATCCTATGCACAACCTGGGGTGTCGATCATGGATATTGTAGACAACTCTAAAATCCATGCTGATCTAATTGTATTTGAAAAGGATTTATCCAAGATTAAAGTGGGCCAGAAAGTTGATTTCCGGTTAACCAATCAAAAGAATGAGCAAATTGAGGGGCAAATCTACGGCATCAATAAATCATTCGAGAATGATAGTAAAGGAGTAGTTGTTCATGCGGTTATCAAAAAACCGGGTGCCAACCTTATCCCAGGAATGTATGTAACCGGTCTTATCGGTGTCGGTACTGAAACAACCAGTGCTGTACCGATCGATGCGGTGGTACGATCTGAAGGTAAAGAGTTCATCTTTGTGGTTGATGAAAGCGCCAAAGCTGCACATGAAGAAGAACATGGTCATACCCATAAAGGAGAAGCAGAAGAAAAACATAAGGAAGAAGATGCAAAAGATCAAAATTCAGTGCATTTCAAAAAAGTGGAAGTAACTACCGGAGTTTCAGAACAAGGTTATATTCAGATCACTCCTATAGAAAAATTACCTACCGATGTTAAAATAGTCACAAAAGGGGCCTTTTATTTGCAGTCAAAATCATCAGGGCCAGCAGAGCATAGCCATTAATTGAATATTAGCATAAAGCATATGATAAAGGAAGCGGAAAGCAGACTTAAAGCCAAGCAAATTAACCCTACCGCCATGCGGTTACTGGTATTAGAGTTTTTAACTAAACAATCTGCAGCTATCAGTTTAAATGATCTTGAAAAAGGCATGGCTCCATCCGACCGCATCACCCTATACAGAACGCTAAAAACTTTCGAAGAAAAGGGATTGGTGCATAGTATAGAGGATGGTAGTGGTGCGACCAAGTATGCTTTATGCGATGAAGATTGTGATGCTGAAAACCATCACGATCTTCATGTTCATTTTTATTGCAACAACTGCAGGGAAACCTTTTGCCTACCCAACACCAGCATTCCAGAAATGGCCTTACCTGAAGGCTTTAAACAACAGGAAATGAACCTTATTATTAAAGGCGTTTGTAAAGTTTGCAATAGCATTGCATAATGTCTTACCTTACCTTTGATTTATAATTTAAGGTTATGAAAGCATCCGACATAAATTCTGACTGCTGTGCGGCAGAAGAACTCAATCATAAACATCATCACAATAACGACCAACAAGCTCATGTTGAGCATAGTGACGACGATGGGCATAACCATGGTGCTGAAGCCCCTCAAAGTTGGACCAGTCACTGGCCACTCCTGACCGCACTTGCGATTGTCGTGGTAATGATGGTACTTGAATATGGTTTCCACATCACCTTTAACAACCTCATACAACTGCTCATCTTTATCCCTGCATATTTCCTTGCTGGATATAATGTATTGAATCTTGCCTTTAGAAAAGCCATAAGATTTGATTTCTTTAATGAATTCGTGTTGATGAGTGTAGCCACAATTGGTGCTTTTGCCATCGGCTCTTATAGTGAAGGTGTAGCCGTAATGGTTTTCTATTCAATAGGCGAATGGTTTCAGGATAGTGCTGTGAGCAATGCCAAAAGAAGCATTAAAGCCCTACTCGATATTAGACCCAATGCGGTTGACGTGATCAGAGATGGAAAAGTAATTACTGTTGATCCCGCAGAAGTAGCTATTGACGAGACCATACAGGTAAAACCTGGCGAAAAAGTAGCATTGGATGGAATACTGCTATCAGACAAGGCTACTTTCAATACCGCAGCATTAACTGGAGAAAGTAAGCCCGACAACAAAATTAAAGGTGAAGTTGTGCTGGCGGGAATGATCAATCTAGAACAATTGAGTACCGTTAAGATTAAGGCAGCTTTTAAAGACAGCAAACTAAGCAAAATACTAGAAATGGTTCAGGATGCTACTGCTCGAAAGTCACAAACACAGCTATTTATCTCGCGGTTTGCTAAAATATACACTCCTATAGTATTTGCACTGGCTGTTTTAGTAGTCCTGCTCCCCATGCTCTTTGTTACTGATTATGTTTTTAAAGATTGGTTATACCGAGGCTTGGTATTTTTGGTCATCAGTTGCCCATGTGCACTTGTAGTCTCCATCCCGCTGGGGTATTTTGGTGGAATTGGTTTAGCCTCAAAAAATGGAATCTTGTTTAAAGGATCAAACTTTTTGGATGTAATGACCAAAGTAAATACCATAGTGATGGATAAAACCGGTACGCTAACTAAGGGTGTATTTGAGGTTCAAAAAGTGGTGACCAATAATTTCAATGAAAAAGAGTTGATCTCGCTAACCGCAGCTATTGAGAGTAAATCTACCCACCCTATTGCGCTTGCTGTGGTTAAGTATGCAGGAAAGGTTTCTCATGACATCAAAATCGGACACATAGAAGAAGTTGCAGGCCATGGTCTTAAAGGAACCATAAACGACAAAGCTATTCTTGCAGGAAATACCAAGCTGCTTACAAAGTTTGGTGTTGATTACGACCACAGTATCGACAGTGAAGCAGACACTATTGTAGTGGTTGCCGTTGATGGCAAATATGTAGGTTACATCACTATTGCCGATGAGATTAAAGAGGATGCGAAGCAGGCCATTACTGATTTGCACCATTTAAACATCCAAACGGTAATGCTTAGCGGGGACAAACAAAGTGTAGTCGACAAAGTGGCTAAACTATTGGGCATAGATAATGCCTTTGGAGATCTGTTACCCGAGCATAAAGTTAAAAAAGTAGAAGCCCTTAAAAATGAAGGTAAGCACCTGGCCTTTGTAGGTGACGGTGTGAATGATGCCCCAGTTGTAGCCCTTGCAGACGCAGGAATTGCCATGGGAGGTCTAGGAAGTGACGTTACAATAGAAACGGCCGACATTGTCATTCAAAACGATCAGCCTTCTAAAATTGTAACCGCTATAAGGGTTGGAAAGCTAACCAGAAACATTGTTTGGCAAAATATTGGTTTAGCTATGGGCATCAAAATCATCGTTTTGATTTTGGGTGCAGGTGGTGTGGCTACCTTATGGGAAGCTGTGATTGCCGATGTTGGCGTAGCCTTATTGGCTATTTTAAATGCAGTGCGTATTCAGCAAATGAAGCTGTAAATGCATTGCCAATTGAATTTATAAATCGGCCAATAACACATATTAAAAAATCGGTTTTTATGACGCAATTGCATAAGCAATTATAAATTCCAATGAGAACCAAATCTACTTTAGCTATCTGCATCTTATTTGTTGCAGGATTAACACTTTCCTTCGTAAAGGACAAAATATGGACCTCTAAATTTTTAACGGTAAACAAAGATGGTAGCATTACCTATATCCCCGATGAGAAAGGTAATATCATTCCCGATTTTAGTCGTGTAGGCTACTATCATGGTTTAAAAAAAATCCCGCAGGTTGGGGTTGTAAAAACAATTTCTCCTGTAAAAGGCGATGCAGGCAGCACCATTCAGCAAGCTATTGATGAAGTATCGGCTATGCCGATAGGAGCTGACGGTTTTAGAGGTGCAATCCTATTAAAAAAAGGTGATTATGCAATCGCCGGAACCCTCAACATAAAAACTGACGGTATTGTTTTAAGGGGTGAAGGAAATACGGTTCAAGGTACCAGGCTAATTGCTGCAGGTAAAGGATTACGTTCACTGATCAAGATTAGTGGAAAAGGAAAAATTTCTGAAGTCAGTAGCAGGGTAAAAATTACGGATGCTTATGTGCCAACAGGCGCAAAATCCTTTCAGGTAGCTTCGTCGAAAGGTTTTAAGGCTGGCGACAGGATCATTGTATATAGACCTGGAACTGAAAACTGGATCCATGACCTTCAAATGGATCAAATTGTGGAGAGAAATGGCACTAAACAATGGACACCGGAATCATATAACCTGAGTTATGAAAGAGAAATTGTAGCTGTAGATGGCAACAAAATCACGATAGACAATCCTATTGTGATGGCTATGGAAGCGCAATATGGTGCTGGGTTAATTTTTAAATACGAATTTAAAGGCCGTATAAAAGAGGTTGGCATTGAAAACATCTATTTTGAATCTGAATACGCTAATGACACCGATGAAGATCATGGTTGGATTGCAGTTGATTTTGATCGAATAGAGAATGCCTGGGTAAGTGGTGTAACTTCCCGTTTCTTTGGTTATTCTTGCGTAAGTTTAGGTGGTGATGCTAAAAATGTAACAGTAAAGGATTCAAAATGTCTGGATGCAAAATCTGTAATTACCGGTGGAAAAAGGTATTCATTTAACAATAGCGGACAGCAAAACCTTTTTATGCACCTGGAGACTACAGAAGGCCGACATGATTATGTTACGGGTGCCAAAACATGCGGACCCAATGTTTTTTACCATTGCAAATCACGAAATACGCATGCTGATATTGGTCCCCACCACCGTTGGTCTAGCGGCACTTTATACGACAATATTGACACTGATGGTGAGATTAACGTGCAAGACCGTGGTAACTGGGGAAGTGGTCATGGTTGGGCTGGTGTTACCCAGGTTGTATGGAATTGTAAGGTTAAAGGTGCTGCTATACAAAATCCATGGGTATCAGGTAAAAACTATGCTGTTGGTGTTCAGGGACAAAAATTAAAAGGTCGCCTGGAAGGAAAACCTGATGGAGAATGGGAAGGTTTAAATAAAACTGATCTTCAGCCTACCTCCTTATATGAGGCTCAGCTGAAGGCCAGGTAAGCTTATTTAGACAAAACCTCGTCAATCATTCCAAATTTCTTAGCCTCAGCTGATGACATCCAATAGTCTCGGCTGGCGGCTTCATTGATCTTTTCATAAGGCTGTCCACTGTGACGGGCGATAACCTGGTAAAGCTCTTTTTGTACCTGCAATACCTGCTTAATCGATATATCCATATCAGTGGCTGTCCCCTGCGCTCCGCTTGAAGTTTGATGAATCATCACGCGGGAATGTTGCAAGGCAGAACGCTTTCCAGCCGCACCGGCACAAAGCAATACAGCCCCCATAGATAGCGCTATTCCTGTGCAAATCGTGGCCACATCAGGAGCGATAAACTGCATAGTATCGTAAATACCTAAGCCAGCATAAACCGATCCCCCAGGTGAATTTACATACAACTGGATATCTTTCTCGGCATCTGTTGACTGCAGAAAGAGCAATTGTGCTTGTATTACATTTGCGTTTCTATCGTCTACAGCCTCCCCCATAAAAATGATGCGATCCATCATTAAACGGGAGAATACATCCATCTGCGCAACGTTTAATTGCCGCTCTTCTGTGATGTAAGGGGTCATAGCAATAGGCCCAACCATAGCCGAACTCCTGGAAATGTAATTGTCTACATACAAACTATTGATGCGGTGATGCTTTACAGCATAATTGCGAAATTCCTTATTTTTCATATTCTAATTATTAGATTAAATCAGGGCATAGCATTGCCCTTGCCCATTATCTGGACATTAAACTTGTGATTAAATTAAGATGGTTTACTTACTGAAGAACTGTTGAATCCTCTCCCTAAAAGATAAATGCTCCGGCGCTGTAAATAGCATTTGATGTACCTGCCTGATTTCTTTACGAAGCTGTTCCCTGCCATAGGTTTCAATCAAGCGATACGTTTTTTGCTGCCAGTACACGCTTTCCTTAAGATCAGGTTGCAGTATCTGACGGGCCTGCATCAAGACTTTATCCTCTGCATTGGTATTTCCCAAAAGAAAATCTTCAATTAACTGCAGCTCATTCAAGGATGTCTTCATAGCTTATTGATTTTTCTTTTACTGTTTCTTTAACTTTTTCGAGGCATTTGTATTTCTGAACTGTAGCGGAGCGTGGACCTGAAAAGCCAAACCGCTCAGCAATACTTTCCATTTTCAGTTTCTCATAATAAAATGCATTAAGCAGCTGCATACATTTCTGACCTGAAGTTTGTAAAAGCTGGAACAATCGGGACGTAGATATCTCCTGGTCATCAGGATTGAATAAGCCAGCCTGTTCATCAAAATCAGCATCGAGTTCGTCAATGGATACCTGCCTTTCACTTTCTTTGTATCGTTTGCTCCAAAGGTGGCGGGCGATGCCAAACAGGTAAGCTTTATCGCTATATTCCAAACTCAGCTCAGCGCGGACGGTTTTCTCATAATAAATGATCAACGCATCCTGAAAAATGTCTTGAGCTTCATCCAGTGAACCACCCATCCTGCTGATGTGCTTTGCTACCAGCGGGAAGGTATTCTTGTATAATGTAGTAAGCCAGGCTTGGCGATCATTACATGGTGTATCTTCCTTTAATTTTGTGGCCATGATTACTATGTTTTAATAGTATGTGGACATTTAAACTCAAATATCACCAAAATTCACCAAAATTTTATCTGGCTTTTAAAATAAAGTCGACTATAGCCTGCGGATTGGGTAAGCTATGCGGGTGGTGCTTCCCTTCGGGCTTATGAATGATCCTGATGTCACCACCGGCTTGCTTTATTTTCTCTGCAAATGGCAAGGTATTTTCAGACATGGGAACCAGCTCGTCCATATCGCCGCAAACATGAAGCATAGGGTATTTACCTTTAACAATATCTTTAATTTTATCTATCGGACTCCCGGCAAATCCTTCCGCCTGTTCTTCAGTAGTGTAACCATAGTCCTTCAAAAAAATACCCCATTCTTTTTTACTTCCTGGCCCTATACCTTTACCACCTGGCCAGCTCTTTAAATCCAGCACAGGGTTATCGACATATACACAGGCTACTTTTGTAGGGTTGGCAGCGGCCCAATTATAAGCATACACCCCACCGCGACTCATTCCTTCCAGTACCGCTTTTTTAGCAAAGCCCATTTTCCGCAACTGCGCATAAAAATCATTCCATACCCCAATAGCCTCTGCATTACCAAATAGCTCAGCCACATCACAATATACCACATAAAACCCTCGCTCTAACAGCGCAATATCAGTTTGCGGCTCATGTCCCCAAAATCTAGCCCGCCATATCCATGGCATACCTTTGGCCACAGCTTTGGGTACTACGATCTTAGCTTTATGGCCTTTAAAATCGAATGAGAAACAGTTGTATCCATAAAAATTACTTTTTTCTGCCTCATCAATTAAACCATTACCACCAGGAACAGGCTTAGCTTGCAGCTTAATAAAGTCATACAATCGCCTAGCGATAAACCCTGCACCAACCACATTGGGATGAATTTTATCCGCCAATAGCTCTTCCTTGTCTGCAAACAAGCTATATAAATCAAGTACCGCTAATTTTTCATCATAAGCCAACTTTTGAATCATAGGAATCATACTTGCTTTGAGGTAAGTTCCAGAAATACCAAATTTCTCGTCAGAAAAGGCCTTTACGGGTAACAACAAAACTACCCTCGGATGACTTGGCAATTCTATAAAACTCCGAATCATATCACGATAATCCTGCTCAAAATCGCCCATCATCGGCCTATTTACCACTTTACTATCATTGGTACCTAACTTGATAAATACCAAATGGGGATTACTCAATAGTGCTTTCTGATATTCCGGCGTATTCCAGTACGGCTTATTGCCCTTCTTAAGCATCGTAGCCCCACTTACGCCAAAATTAAGTACTTCATAGCTTGAACCCAACAAAGTCTGTAACTGCGCAGGATAAGACTCCTGAGCCCTATTGGCTAGCCCAGATCCATAAGTGATGCTATTCCCAATACAAGCAATACGCATTTTCGATTGTCCAAAAGAATTCCCTACAATCAAGAATAGCCCCCAAATAAGGCTCAACCTAATGATATACTTCATTTTTATTTGATTTATTACCCTCTAATATAAGCATCCATTTTAGCCACCCAGTTTAGAAAAAAATTACTTTCTCAGAAAGAGCCTAGCGTTCTTCGCTTTTTCAGCGAAGCAATGCAGCTCTTGAAGAGAACAGTTATTTTTTCAATCGTAAAGATAGTTGCGCTTCAAACAGCGATTTCGGCAACACCGTTTCCCCCTGCATTTCTACTGATCCTGCATTCTCAAACGTAACCGGCTTATTAGAAGTAAAACCTACAATAATTGGTGCAGCAATTGTATAATTCCTCCGCCTGCTCATATCCCAAAAATTATAATGCTGATCCTTATCAGATTTATGATGAAAATTCCACAATACCAATTGCTTACCATGGTGTGGATGTCCTGGTTCCGGGCCTCCTAAATTATAAAAAACACCTCCATCAATATCATCATAAAGCGTAGCATAAGGCTGGCCCGAATGAATATCAAAGTTCTGATCAGTACCTAACGAACATTGAGTAACTACAGTCCCTACTGCACTATATCCAGTACCTGCACCATGATGCTGAGCACCATTAAAAGTACAATGTTTCACCAATACACCATAACCAGTACGGGCGTGCACCGAGGCATGCCCCTTTTTCCCTCTAAAATGCGTGTTCTCTACAGTAATCTGGTAACCTGAGCGTATGAAAACCCCCTCATTCCAATCATGAAACTCACAATTGCGAACCCAGCTATTTTTTAGATACTCCATACCTACAGCTTCATAAGCATAGTCATGAATTTCATTTTTATGGTGGATAAACTCTTCCGGATAATTTTTCCAGTTACTGGTAAACAAAATGTCCTCTACACCACAATGGTCAATAGAATTATAAGATTCTATAGTCCAGTTGGCAGACTTAACCATTTTAATACCGATATGAATAGGGTTTTTAAAACTCACCTTATCACCCTCAATTTTAGTGATCGTATGGATTTCATAGATCAACATCCCACCTTTATCACCAAATAACCTTGACCATTGCGGTTTTAATTCTAAAGGAGCAAAATAAAGCTTTGTAAATTCCTCACTTCTGTGACGAACTGCTACATCCTGACCTACTTTAAGTTTTGAAGCATCTTTTACAACAACCGAAAAAGTTTCACGTCCGGCATCTTTAACAATAGTTGCTAGCTTTTCAACTTTACTCTCTTCGGGTTTAAACAAAAACTGCCGGCCATTGATTCTCATATTGGCCTGATAAATTTCCGTTCCACCCTTTCCACTTCCACTACCCTTTAAAACGATGTTACTTTTAGCTATCCTGATTTGCTTGGTCGCATCCTCATCTGCTGCTATTAGATACTTACCTACTGAGAAGAATACTACGCCACCACCTGGATTCGCTTCAGCTGCATCAATAGCCTTTTGAATCGCTACATCATCAAACTGATCATCATCGGCTTTTGCACCATAATCATCTACCTTAAAATACTTTTTATCACTTACCGATGGTAAGGGAATTTCGGAAAAACCATAGCCCGCATATGAAAAATCAGGGAGTACTGCTGTACCACCTGATTTTTTAGCTTTGACAAAGTCCTCCCATAAAGGAGCTGTTTTTTGTGCCTGAACGGCAACAGTTAAGAGCAATACGTTTAAAACAAGGATTATTCTTTTCAAAATCTTATTAATCTAATGCACCTGTTTTCATTTCTTTCTTAGGTTTTGTTTCTACCTGATGAGCTACCGCTCCTTCAAACTCAACCTTAATTACGCTGGCAATTTCATCAGGAGCAGTCGCAGGTACATTGATGGTCAGCCCATCACCTTTGATTTCCGTTTGTAACTTACCTTTTGTAGCCAACAATGTTGCCGACAAAACTTTGTTATTTACCCCTGGAATAACCAATTGCCCGTTGGCAGGCCAGTTAAACACAGAGAAATAAAGCGTAGTCCCTTTTGGTGTTTCTTTTCTTGTACAACGGCCCCAACTTAAAGGTGCCAATGGACTCGATTTAGTCCCATATATCGCTTCACTATTGACCTTCATCCAGCCACCTATAGCCTTCAAACGATCTACACTTTCCTGCGGAAATGTACCATCAGGTTTAGGACCAATATTCAGTAAATAGTTACCACCTTTTGAAGCAATATCTGCCAGATTGCGGATTAAAGTCTCCGTAGACTTCCATTTATGATCTGAAGTCCTAAAGCCCCAGGTACCATTCATGGTCATACAGGTCTCCCAATCCATGCCATCCAGTTCAGCTTGACTAGGTATTTTTTGTTCTGGAGTTTTGGTATCACCAGGAAAGTTCGGACGCTTTAAGCGATCATTAGTAATAATTTGCGGTTGTGATTTTAGTGCTGCCTGTAATTTTAAAGCCGCCTCATCAGTCATGTTGGTTGGTGTATCCCACCAAAGCACAGCAACATCACCATAATTCGTCATCAGTTCCTTAACCTGTGGTACCGCCACTTCATCAATATATTGATCAAAAGTTTTAGTCATCTGAGCAGGATCCCAATGGCCTTTATTAGCTAATGTATAGGCATCAATTTTAGCAGAATCAGGATTCAACCAACCTTCCCGCATTTCTTTTCTTGCAACAGATCCTCCAGGATTGTTCCAATCCTGAGCCTGAGAATAATAAAAGCCCAACTTAATGCCATACTTTTTACAAGCTGCCGCCAGTGGAGTTAATAAATCTTTACCGTAAGGAGTCGCGTCAGTAATGTCCCATTTACTTGCTTTAGAGTTAAACAAAGCAAATCCATCATGGTGTTTTGCAGTAATGATAATGTATTTCATTCCTGCGTCTTTTGCCATTTTCACCCATGCATCCGCATCATACTTTACGGGATTAAAGCTCTTGGCCATTTCCTGATATTCAGCAACAGGAATTTTAGAACGATTCATAATCCACTCTGCTCCCCCTCTTAGTTGTTCATGTCCTTTATAAACACCCGCAAACTGCGCGTATACACCCCAATGGATAAACATACCGAATTTGGCATCGCGCCACCAGGCCATTCGTTCATCCTTTGTTAATGCGCTTTGGCTATATGCAGACTGGCCTAATATTAAAAAAGCCGCTACTATTAAAAGTACTTTTCGTTTATACATGATTTGTTTATAATTTGGTTTTATTAACTCCTAATTTAGAGAATATCATATTGTTAATATTCAGCAAAATTGGCTCATCCTTATGCTATAATCACCTATCTTTTTAATGATTTATACCTTAGCAATGCCTCAAGGTAATAATAATCAGCATAAGACAAAGGTACATCCACTTCACTGTCTGACGGTTTTGAGCCCGTACTACTCAGCAAAATAAATCCTTTATTTTCTCCTACCGGTGAAATGTATTTAGTACTCAGACTGTTTAACATGATGTCAGCCTTTTTCAGATAAAGGCTTTTGTTTTTACTGTAATCACTCAATTCATACAATCCTGAAGCAATAACCGCCGCTGCCGAAGCATCGCGTGGTTCATTAGGAATATTAGGTGCATCAAAATCCCAGTAAGGAACCAAGTCTGCCGGCATATTTTTATGATTAAGGATAAAAGCTGCAATATTTTCAGCCTGTTTTAAATAGACTGGATTCTTTGTAAAACGATAGCACATGGTATATCCATATAATGCCCAAGCTTGTCCCCTTGACCAGGCTGATTCATGACTATAGCCCTGATGCGTATTCTTTTTCAGTACAGCACCAGTATTCGGATCATAATCAATCACGTGGTAAGAACTGTAATCTGGACGGAAATGATTTTTCATCGTTGTATTTGCATGGCTCACCGCAATTTTATAAAAAGAAGAATCACCAGTAAGTGCTGTAGCTTCAAATAGCAGCTCCAGGTTCATCATATTGTCAATAATTACTGGGTTTATCCATTTATCAGTGCTATGGTCCCATGAGCGGATCACGCCCGTTTTTGGATTGAAACGCGTAGCTAATGTTTTTGCGGACTGGATAATGACATCAGCATAGTGTTTATCTTTAGTGATGCGGTAACCAGTACCCACACTGCAATAAACCTTGAAACCCATATCATGTGTTTTGCCATTAAATTGCTCTTGCTCTACCAAAGCCGTAAATGCTTTTGCCTGATCCAACCATACTTGTTTCCCAGTATATTGATATAAGAACCAAAGTTCCCCAGGGAAAAATCCACTGGTCCAATCACGCGAGGCAACCAATTTCAACTCCCCTTTTTCTAATGTTCTTGGCGAAAACTGGTCGGCATTTGTACTAGCAGCTTTCGTTTTCTCAATTTCCTTCAACAGCAAAATAGTTTGCTTATCAGCTTGTTTAAAAGCTTGTTTTACGTCTACTTCAATTTCTGCAGGCGTTGATTTACGTACAGTAGGTGCAAAATCCGGAGTATTACGCGAATTTGCCGACTGAGAATTAACTGTACCAGTAGTCGTTCTAGTACGTGTAACACTAGACTGCGCAAAGGATGAGGAACTAGCCAACATCAATGCACATACAGTTATAGATAATGATTTCATATTTTCTCTCTGTTATTATTCATATATTAATTTACCGGTACCAGCTGAACTTCGAGCAGCTTCATCAATTCAGCACCTTTAATCGCTATTGGCTTAACGCTAAGCTGTACTGGACCAGTGCCAAGTTCTGCAACACCTATTTCTTTGGTCACTACCGCACCTTTTTGCGAGACTACAACTTCCTCTTGTTTAGAAAAATCGCCAACGCTAACCTCATAAGAAGAACCGCCCTCATCTGCAATGTATTTTACAACAACTTTATATTTAGCTGGCTTTAGGGCTTTTAAATCCCATGTTAGGTAACTGTCTTTCGATTTCCAGCCATTAACAAAGTAGCGGTCGGTTTTTCCATCGCCATAGCCCATTTTCTTTCCATGCTGTTCCGCATCAAACACAAGGAATCGGTTCGTAGAAACACTCGGAGATATCACTCTAGCCACATCAACGTCTATCTTACCATTTACTTCTAATACGATCACCACATCAGGACTAGCAGTTGTATTTACAGGCAGACTTACATTTAAATCCGAAGCACCCAAACGTTTAAGAGCCAATGGCTTTTTGTTTTTGTCTGTTAGTAGATAAGCTGTTTTAACATCGCTTTTTAAACCACCCACGACTAGATTACCGTCTTTAGGCCAGTTAAATACATGCAGGTAAATATTTTGTCCCTTTACTGTGCTGACTCCCCATGCAGGGATTGGCAACACACCTTTCTGAGTACCATATATTGCTGCACCATTTTGCTTTAACCATCCACCAATACTATCCAAAATCTGCTTGTCTTTCTGATCAAAAGTACCATCGCCTTTTGGCCCGATATTCATCAATAGGTTTCCTCCTCTTGAAGCAGAATTAGCTAAAAGCTGAATAAAAAATCGAGCTGATTTATGACTTTTATCGTGTTTAGAATAACCATAAGATTCGTTGGTAGTAGGAATTGCTTCCGAATCACCTGCAACCGTAAGTAGTTCTGCCGGCCTATCGCCCGTATTTACATAATCACCAAAATTACCACTCGAACTTCTTGCCAAACGACCATTCACCACGATATTCGGATCAGTGTCCCTAATCGCTTTAAGGATCTTAATATTTTCAGACAAAGGCAATTTATGAGGAGTATCGAACCATATAATATCAGGATGATACTTATTGATCAACTCTTTTATCTGTGGAATAGCTTTTTCGTCGACATACTTTACCGCCTTAGGTAACCACTCCGGATGGTTGTCAAACCAATTGGCACCACCAATTAATTTATCTCCACCTGGGTTCTGGTACTCCCAGTCATTACCAGGTGCATCGGGATGCTCCCAATCAAAAGCATGTGAATAATAAAAGCCGAACTTCATCCCATGTTTCTTAGCCGCAGTCGCTAGCTCGGCCATTGGGTCGCGCTTAAAAGGAGTTTGCTTAACCACATTAAAGTCAGAGACTTTTGAATCATACATCGCAAAACCATCATGGTGCTTTGCAGTAATGATAAAGTAACGCATTCCGGCATTCTTTGCTGTTAAAATCCATTCCTCTGCGTTAAACTTAACAGGGTTAAACACATGGGCCAGATCAAGATATGCCGTTCTGGTAATCTTTTCTTTACGCATCAAATGCTCCGAATATCCTTTTACCTCCTTGCCTTTCCATTCACCTGCAGGCAATGAATATAATCCCCAGTGTATAAACATACCGAAGCGGGCATCTCGCCACCATTGTACGCGTTCGTCATGAGTTTTCATGGAGTTTTTCCACCAGCCATTTCTGGCCTCATCCATTGCTTTTTGGTCACGTTGTTGTGCCTTGTTCAACATACTTGCATCCTCATCACCAGCCACCTGACTGTAGGAATAAAGATTTACACATAACAAAGCGGACAATAAAAACGCTGATTTGCTATTTAATTGAGCCATATTAAAGGATTTCTTACGGGTAAATTTCTAATTACTTCTTCTACTTTAGGATTATGATCAAGCTTAGTCCAGGTGTTTAACCAGTTCGTTTGATCATACGCATTGGCACCAAAAACCAAAAATGGTTGTGCTACAGGCCAGTTATCCCAGTACATTACATCTGGCTTTAAAGGCCATTTACTTTTGTCAGCTACAAAAGGATATAAGTATTCAATCCCTTTTTTAATGGATTTTCCATCAGCCGTTTTAAAGTCCCACAGGTTATCTGTTTTGGTAGAAAGAATCTGGCAAAGCGTGGTCATCGCATCCAGGTTAAAGATGGAGTAACCATAAGGTTTTGTACGTGCAAGTTCTCTTGGGTAGCTTCCATCTACAGCCATTTGATCGGGCAACAAGACATTTTTATACCGATCACGACAAAAATCCAGTAACTTATCATCATTGCACAATTTTGCAAAAGATGCTACCTGCATGGTAAAACAAGTTCCATGGTTATTTTGAGCATTCATTTCATCTTTCCCATACTGATGGCTCATTAGCCAGGTTAAATACTGCGCAAACCATTTTCGGGTCTCAGCTAATACGCCTGATTCCATCGCTTTTTGCAATACAATAATTCCCTGCGCTACTTCCATTAGCTGAATGGTATCAATAATTCCGATACCACGGCCTGTGAATCGTCCTTTTATAGCTTGCGCATACAATAGGTTAGGATTCATCATTGTACCTTCATTTACAAACCAGGCTTGTAAATGCAACATAGCCTGCTTTACATATTTCTGATCTCCAGTAAGTTTATAGGCAGAAGCCAATGCGCCAATGATCTTGCTAAAACGAATCATTGCCAAACGGTGTGCGACAAAGTTCTCTGGATTGGTCATCCCATCCTTTTGAATGTATGGGCCTTCCGGATTTTGTGTATCTGGCCACCAATAATCACCCTCCGAATAAAAATCATGCTTACCACCTGCGCTTCTCGACGAGCTTTCGGCAGTTACCGTAACAGGCTGTTGCTTCATTGCCCAGTCCGCATTTTTCAGAATAGAAGCCTTTAACGTTTTCACAACTTCCTGCTCTACACCTTTTGGGTCTGTCTGACCATCCTTCGCAGCAGCGAAGGATGAATAACTGATCATGTTTATCAATACAAATGCTGTTAATACCAATTGTTTCATAACGTTCATTTATTTGGTCATAGCCCTAAAGCTAACTTTGTTAATGGTATTTGGTTTCCCTTTGGGGGCATTGGAAATAGAGGCCTTAAGTTTACCAGAAGCATCCTTAACTATATTAATTTCCCTAAAGCTATACGCACCTTTTTCATAGTTAAAAGTCTCGCCATCATCATCATAAAGCATGTACTTACCCGGTTTACTGCCATAGTACCTGATCTCCAGATCAATTTTATCTGTAGATTTAGGTGCGTGCATCAATGCAGGCCCCATAGGCACAATACCACCGTCTTTTACATAAACAGGAATTTTATCCAAGCCCGGAGTGATGGTAATCACTTGACCATCACCAGCATATTCTCCGGTATAAAAATCAAACCATTTACCTTTAGGTAAAATCACTGTACGGGTTTGTTTTCCGGTAAACATAGGCGCTACTAATAAATATTCGCCAGCCATATATTGGTCCTTAACCTCTTTACTTACGGCTTCTACATATGGGTTTTCTTCCAGATTGGTAGTCTTCACTTCTTTTTTAACATCAGCCTGGTAGCCATCCTCAAGATTCATCGCTCTAAATGGCGGTATACCCTTAAAATGGTATTTTGCAAACTCACTATACCAGTAGGGCATCATCTGCATACGCAGCAATGCAACATCTTTTACTTGTTGTTCTACGTTAGGATACGACCAAGGTTTAGTACCTGTAGACCAGGCATTGATCATAGCCATTGGCGAAAACACCACAGATTGCATACGACGTAACCATTCTTCTTCAGTTTTAGAAGCTCTGGCTTCTGGCGTCCACAATACACCCGCAAAACCACTGTTGATCAAGGCGGTGATAAAATCTTCGTGGTTATAATAATCGTTATAAATTACATAGGGTAAAGCAGCACCGCCCCCATTTGATCCCCTAACCAATCCATAAGTACGCTGATTGCGCTCATGGTACATATCAGCACTGTAGCGCTGAATCAATAAGCCATAAGTCTGGCGCATTTGCTCCGCACTTTTACCCGAAGGGAAAGTCGTTACATCAGGCCATAAATAATGATCATAACCATCTACCTCGTCAAATTTATAGCCACTAACGCCAATATCTACCTGGCTCTTTTTCAATTGAGAGAACATAATATCACGTGCCTGAGGCATTGTCAAATCAGGAATAGCCCCCAACCATACGGTATGATCTGCTGTAAATGGTTTAATGCCATTATAAATTGAGGCTTGCGGAGAAATATATGGGTTTGTCCACAGATTCACTCTAACCCCCTTATTCAATAAACTTTTCACGAAAACTGAAGGGTTAGGAAAGCGTGTCTTATCCCATTCAAAAGTACAAGGGTAAGCTTTACTTTGCCATCCAGGTTCTAAACCAATAAAGTCAAGCGGAAAACCTTTGTCTTCAAAAGCTTTTACTTCAGCTTCTACATCAGCAGAAGTATATAATGTTTTTACCCTTTGGGTAAAGCCCAATCCCCAACGTGGAGGCAATACACCACCACCATTTAACAAGTTATACCTACGAACGGCATCAAGTGGTTTAGGGCCGGCAAATACATAAAATTCAACGCCCTCCGCTGGTACCAAAACCTCTACTCCATCCGAATACGGACGCGAAGACCAGGTTTTATCTGTATTGCGATCTTTAGCTTCAGGTACATTTTTCCCATCACGTTTTACAGCAGATCCGGCATAAATATCCAGGTATCGCGCCGAATTGATAAATACGCCATAGCCATTTGAGGAGACATAAAAAGGTGTTGGCGCATGTGTACGTCCATTATCCTTACCTCCAAAATGGTCTACATGCAGTTTCAAGATCTTACCACGCTGATACACGGTTTGAAAGTTTAAGCCAAAGCCGTAAAGCTGCTCTTTCTTATCCAGCGGAAAGCGCAGATAAATTTTACCATCAGTAAGCTTTGCAGTTATTTCTTCTTGTACAAGGGGAAATGCAACATCGCCCATGTCTTTTAATCCATCCAGGGCAGGTTTAGCTCCAGCAGCAGTCAGCAAGTTATAGCTTTCCGGCTTGCCAATACTCCCTTTCCAAACACCAGGAGCAACTTGCTCCCATTTGATATCCTGAGCAGCTAACCTGGAGGTACTAATCAGGAGGATTAAGCAAATTGAATATTTAAATATTCGGTTCATAGCAAATAATGGTTTATTGGGTAATTACTTTATAGGTTTTTCCTTTTTCAGTTTTGAAATCTATGATATAGTTATTTTTCAGACCAAGATCCTGAAGTTTAGCTTGTTCATTTTTATGGTATTCCGGTTTCTCAGACATTTCATTTAAGCTATTCCTATTTGAACCAGTCGCTGCTGTTGAAACGATACCAATGACTTTTACCGGCACAGTTGTACTTAACCTGCAATTGCCACCTGATCCAGAATAGATTTGTGCTGTTGATAATTTGCCATTTTTCCAATCGATAGCAACCGTAAAATTGCCTCTGGCCTTTATGCCCTTGATACTACCCGCTTTCCATTCATCTGGCAATGCGGGCAGCAGACTTACTTCGCCCTCATTACTTTGCAGCAACATTTCTGTTATTCCAGCTGTAGCCCCAAAGTTTCCATCAATTTGAAAAGGTGGATGGGCATCAAATAAATTAGGATAAGTACCACCGCCACTCATTTGAATATTCGTTAGCTGCGCCGCAGGAGCATTTGGATTCGCTTTTGGCTCTACTGTTTTAGCAGGATCGATTAAGGTAAGTCCAGCTTTTAAAATCTTTAAAGCATGATTTCCATCCTTTAACCTCGCCCACCAATTCATTTTCCAGGCCATCGACCAACCCGTGCTCACATCACCGCGGTGAATCAGCGATTGCTTTGCAGCAGCAGCAAGTTCAGGTGTACTTTGTGTAGTAATTTGATTTCCAGGATACAGCGCAAACAAATGAGATAAATGCCTATGCGTATCTTTAGGATCATCCACATCGTTAAACCATTCCTGTAACTGCCCGTATTTACCAATATTAAATGGATACAGTTTTGCACGAGCTTGCACCAGGCGCTCAGAAAAATCAGCGTCAATACCAAGCGCTTTCGACGACTCGATACAATCGTTAAACAACTCCCTGATAATCCCCATGTCCATAGTTGTAGCCTTACTCACTTCATATTCTTTACCATCTATTTTAAAGACATTTTCCGGAGAAGTAGAAGGATTTGTTACCAAATACCCATCTTTATCTTTTACCAGCCAGCTCAACATAAACTCTGCTGCCCCCTTCATTAATGGATAGCCTTTTTCTTTGAGGAATTTTTGATCACCCGTAAACAGGTAATGTTCGTACAAATGTGTGCTTAACCAGGCGCCGCCCATCGGCCATGCCGACCACCTTGGTGCACCTTTAGGATCCCAATCATAACCACCAGAAGGTGATGTTTTAGACCAGATATCAGTATTGTGATGAACTACCCAACCTTGTTGAATGCCATAATTCTCTTTGGCGGTTGTTGCACCATTAACAGCCAGACGACCGATCATATCAAACAAAGGCTGATGCAATTCTGAAAGATTCGTATTCTCCGCCAACCAATAATTCATTTGAGTATTGGCATTTACGGTATAATTACTTCCCCAAGGTGGTTGAACATGATCATTCCACAGTCCCTGCAAATTGGTAGCCTGGGAACCTGGTCTGGAACTGGCGATCATTAAATACCGACCAAACTGATAGTAAAGTACCTGTAAACCTTGGTCGTTGCCAGCAGCACCTTGTCTGGACAACCTTACATTTGTTGGCAAATTAGCCAATCCAGCATCATCAGCCAGGTTAAATGAAACACGATCGAAAAGTTGTTTGTAATCGGCTACATGGGTAGCTTTAAGCGCTACAAACGTCTTAGGATAGGCTTTTACAAGTGGTGGTTTGGCCTCAAGCGCAGGATTCTTACCTGCTAAGCCCGGAGATTTGTCGAAACCATTAAAACTAGTCCCACTTGTGAGATAAATGGTAACTGCATTCGCATTAGTTACTGCAATTTTATTCCCTATCGCTTTTGCTGATCCACCTTGTGCCTTAACCTTAACATGCACTTCAAAGGTCATACCTTCTTTATCGTCATACACAATCTGCTTCGCCTCAGATGCCCGATGTGCTACATGTTTAGGAGCCTTACCTTTTAGGATGAGGTAATTAGAATCTATTGAACTTACACCATACTTTAACTTACTAGTGATGCTAGTTGTAAAGCTTATGGCATGCATTTTATTAGCCGTTAAGCGAATAACCATTACCTTATCAGGGTAGCTCATCAGGGTTTCACGTTTATAAGTAATACCACCGATCTTATAGGTAACCGTACTAATTGCATTATTGATATCTAACTCGCGATGGTATGCTGTAGGCACCGAATCTTTAAGGTTAAAGTCCAAAAAGAGATCAGCCATAGTCAAATAGCGGGCAGAATACGGTCCCTGCATATTCTTTTTCCATATTTCCGCTGCTTTGCCATAATCACCGGCAAAAACTGCCGCTCTTACCAATGGTAAATTTGCCTGAGCTTTGGGATTGTTCCCCGCATCAGGAGCCCCCGACCAAAGGGTATTGTCATTTAATTGAAAACGCTCTTTGTTTACACGCCCGAATACCATGGCTCCGGTTTTTCCATTACCTAATGGCAAAGCCTCTTCCCATATCTTAGCGGGCTGATTATACCACAGCCTTAAAAATTCTTGCTTCTTCTGAGCCAATGCAGCTGATGCACCAACAAATACCCCAAGAAAAAGAAGACTATATCTGATCATATCAATTCAATTTAAAAATGTATTCCTTGCCCGCTTCTGTTTTAAGATCATAGTCTTTTGACGCTGCAACTCCCACTGGATTCAATTTCGCCAGTGCAGAAATTAAAGGTGCTTTAACCTGTGGCGTTTCATAAAAAGGATTAGCATTTATCCCCTTAGCTGTAGGAATTTTACCAGCATTAAACTTCATATTGTCGTTGATACGCAATCTGCAATTGCCACCAAGTTTAGACTTTATTTTAAGCTGCGTAATTTGATTATTGTCCCAGGTAATATCTACCACATATCCACCACGAGCCACCAAACCTGTAATTTGACCCGTTGGCCAGTTATCAGGCAATGCAGGTAACAAGTGTACCACTCCATCATGTGACTGCAATAACATTTCGGCAATACCAGCTGTACAGCCAAAATTACCATCAATTTGAAATGGCGGATGTGCATCAAATAGATTTGGATAAGTTCCGCCACCAGTTGTACTCACTCCTTCAATTCGACCGCCTACCAATTTCAACTGATCAGTGATCAATTTATAAGCATGGTTTCCATCAAGGAAACGGGCCCAGAAGTTAACCTTCCACCCCATAGACCAACCCGTTGCCGGATCTCCACGATAGGTTAAAGACGTTCTGGCAGCATCAAATAGTTCTGGTGTTCTTGAAGGAGAAATCTGATTACCAGGATATAATCCATATAGGTGTGAAACGTGACGATGTTTATCATCTGGACGATCTGAATCGTGCATCCATTCCTGTAGTTGACTATTTTTTCCTATTTGCATAGGCGCTAATCTGGCTATTGTAGTTTTCAGTACCTTACGGAAATCAGGATCAAAGTTTAAAATCTCTGCAGCTTTACTGGTTTTGGTAAACAGGTCAAATAAAAGCTGATTATCCATTGTCGTACCAGCTGCAATAGAAACTCGCTTGCCCGGAACATAAGTATTTTCAGGAGAATTTGAAGGAGATACCACCAACCATTTATGTGTAGGCTCTTCTTGCAATACATCCAGGTAAAACTCACAAGCGCCCTTCAATACAGGATAATATTCTTTCAAAAACTTTTGATCACCAGTAAACATATAATGATCCCACAAATGCTGACTTAACCAGTTCCCACCCATTGGCCACAAACCAGCATATGGACGGTCTACAGGGCCTGTAATACGCCACAGATCCGTATTATGATGGGTAACCCAGCCTTTTGCACCATACATGACTTTAGCAGTCTCCTTACCGGTAACAGAAAGGTCTTTTAACATCTTAAACAAAGGGTCATGCAATTCCGACAGATTTGTGACCTCTGCTGGCCAATAGTTCATCTCCGTATTGATATTGATGGTATACTTACTGTCCCAAGAGGCCAACATTTTATCATTCCAAATACCTTGCAAAGTTGGTGGCTGATTTCCGGGTTGTGAACTCGAAATGAGTAAGTATCGACCAAACTGGAAATAAAGCGCGGTTAAATGTGGGTCATTGCCTGTGGCAAATTCAGCGATACGCTGGTCTGTTGGTTTATTTACAGCCTCATTTACACCTATGTTAAACTTAACACGATTAAAATATTGCTGATAAAATTTAATATGTGCTGCCAATGCCGTTGCATAATTCTTTTGAACAGCCTTATCTAAAAATGAAGCTGCTTTAGCACCTGCATTTCCACTGATGTCATGGTAATTCTTGAAATTAGTCGCTATTGAAACATAAACCGTTGCAGAATTGGCATTCTTAACGGTCCAGGTATTGTTTTGCAAAGCAACTTTCCCACCTTCGGCTACCGCTTTTACTTGAGAATCAAATTTTATTTGACCTTTCTCTCCTTCATGATCTGATGTGAGGCCAGAAAACACGAGTTTACCATTCTCAATTTTCAGCACTCCATTTTGCGGAGAATCCATTGTTGCACTGAAAGATATCTTACCAGGCTTATTGGCCGTTAACCGGACCATCATCACCTGATCTGAAAATGAAGAAAATATTTCCCTTTTATACTTTACGCCATCCACTTCATAAGTAACCGTGGCTACGGCTTTTTCAATATTCAAATCACGGTAATAGTTAGTCGCCTTTTCATGGCCATCAAACTTAAGAAAGAGGTTGCCAGCTGGCTGATAGATCATTCCACTATTCTTTTTAGGGAATATCTTAACATCAGCAATGGCCTGAGCCTCCTCAAATTTACCTTCAAATAGTAATTTCCTCAACTCTGGAATAGCGGCTCCCGATTCTGAAGTAATGTTACTGTTTGGCCCACCAGACCAAATAGTTTCTTCATTTAACTGTAGTTGCTCTTTAGCAGGATCACCAAAAACCATGGCTCCTAATCTCCCGTTGCCTATTGGCAAAGCTTCATTCCAGTTTTCGGCGGGTCTGTTATACCACAGTTTTAGTGTACCGTCGATTTTTTTCACCTGGCCAAAAGCAAGAGCGCTATAGCTGAGGGATAAGAGTACAAATAGTTTTCTGATCATGATAATTACAAATTAATTAAAGCGTAAGGAAGCTAACTGGTAAACCCTCCGCTTTTACGCTGGCCACGCTTTTACCTTTATTGAGATTTACGCTGATCACTGCCCTTCCGTTGTAAAGCTGCACCTTACGGGAGCCATCTGAAGTACCTTGATCATCAATAAGCGTTCCCTCTCCGGTTAATCCAAATGTCACATAATCACGGGCATCCAAACACAAGATATTGTTTCCATCAAATAATTTCACTTGTATAACAGCAATGTTATCTTTTTCGGATATCTTTTCTAACACCAATTTAGCAGGCTTGCTCCATTTTGCAGTTTGATATTCCTGAGTAATTTCATCCGTAATCTCTTTGCCTTCCTTTGTTTTCGCAATTACCTTGATTTGGTTTGGTCCTTCATTATATTGGACCATCCACCTTAATCCTGCTGCCGGGAAATTCTGACTGTTACGCTTCTTTTTACCCATGCTTTTTCCATTCAGAAAAAGCTCGGCTTCTGTACAGTTAGAATAAACCTTTACCATTTTCTTTTCGCCCGCAGCTCCCCATCTAACCGGCCATGAATGTCCGTAGATATGAACCATAGGTGATTGTGTCCAGTACGACTGGAACACATAATAAGCTTCCTTTTTAGTAAAATCCCGTTCAATTACGCCCTTTTGGTTCATGTATGGAACAGGGTTATCAGGACGTACAGGAGTAGAGAAATCTTTAAAAGGCCAATAAGCTGCTCCAGTTAACCAAGGCATATTTTCCTGCTCTTTCAAATGCCAATCAATTAAGTTAACAATGTAACTTTCACTCCAGTCACCATCTTTAGAAACCCTTGCACTTCCACCAAATAGGGATGCATCTCCATCACGTTCATCAGTTCCTACCCCTGTTTCCACCTCACTCAAGGCTTTATCCGGGGTCTCAGAATGTCTGCCAGCATGACTATCACCACCCCATTCTACATGCAGGAAGTGATCTACGCTATCAAATTCCTTTTTAGAAGCTTCCTTGTATTCCGTATAAATACCTCTATACCAACCAGCCCAAATGGATGGTGAATAAACATCTACAATATCTTTACAGAAATCACATCTTCTGATCGCTGTTTTTCTCGAAGCATCCAATTTATGCGAAAAATCATTTAGCTCCTTCATAAAGGTTCTGATCTTTTGCTCATCGAACTCATTAAAGTCTCCTGGCCAGTCATTTTCATTTCCAAGCCCCCAAATAATCACTGCAGCATGATTATAATGCTGTTCAATCATATTGGTTAGCATTCTGCGCGCCTGATCTTTATAAACATCACCACCAAGACCACCACGGCACCAAGGAATCTCCTCCCAAACCATAATACCAAGACTATCACATAAATTCAATACAATGCGCGATTGCTGATAATGGCCAAGGCGAATGAAATTGACGCCCATATCTTTCATCAGCAGCATTTCCTCACGGATCATTCCTTCTGTCATTGCTGCTGCTACACCTGCATGATCTTCATGACGATGTGTTCCTCTTAAAAGTAAACGTTTGCCGTTCAGCATAAAAGGGCCTTTTTTAACAAATTCAAAATTCCTGAAGCCAATTTTCTCCTGATGTACGTGTGTATCTCCTTTGACAGTGATGCTGGTTTGAACAGTATAAAGATTTGGAGCTTGTGGCGACCACAGTTTTGGCGATTTCAAGCTAGTTTCCCAAAGGGCTTTATCACCATGAAATGCTTTCATCTGATTTCCCCAGCTGGCTACAACTTTGCCTTCCGGGTCTTTTACTTCTATTTTGACAGAAATGGTATCCACTCCATCTGGATTAAGAAGCCTTCCTGAAATATTAAGTTTTCCTAATGCGCCCTTCACATCAACCGATGCAGCAGCAAAAATTTTATCAACAGATACCTTTGGCACATAAACTAAATTCAAATACCGATATAGACCTCCATAAACGTTAAAATCAGATAAATCAGAAGGAATCATTTCCAGATCACGACTATTATCGCATCTGATCTCTAAGGGTACTTTCCCTTTAAACTGTTTTTGAAAAATATCAGTTTTTTTAAATGCATTAACGGCATCCGTAATATCTACAGTCCACTCATCGTAACCACCAACGTGCTCCCCTACTTTTTTATCATATATATATACCTGTGTTTTCTGGCCTGCTCCTTCAAAATGGAGTAAGGTTCTTCCGTCGTTATATGGATTACTTACCGCCAGCTGTGTGCGGTACCAACCTGGTCCCTGGTAATAATTCTCATCCGGGTCAACTGAATTTAATGCATTAAAACAATGTGGTAAACTTACGTTTTGCCACAATGGAACACTCTCAGGATTACCTTCTTTAACTGGCCTGATCGCTTCCCAAACACCTCCCAAATCGCCTTTCAAATACTCCCAATTGTGCACTAACCTTTGCTTATTTTGCGCAGAAATATACTGACTGCAAATAAGCAATCCTATAAAAAATACCAGCTTGACTCTCTTCACTTCTTAATCTATGTAACTTTAAAATATGGTTGTTTGGCGCTCTTTTTAAGTATTGCTAAATTGCTCAATAGCATCAGTATATTGATTCACCCTTTTAGCTTATTCATCAGCAATTTTGGCAAAAAAAGATACTTAAACCCGCATTGCGGATCAACAAAAAAAGAATTAATAAGGTCTAAGCGCAAGCGCTAACAAATTCCTTTTGATAGCAAAGCGGACTTTTTCCTGTAATCTTTTTAAAACATTTATGAAAACTCGCAAAGTTGTTAAAACCACTGTTATAACACACCTGTTTAAGATTAAGGCTGTGCTCTATAAGTAACTTACAGGCCTGCCCAACTTTTACTTCTATTAAGAATTGCGAATAGGTTTTACGGGTCCGGGATTTAAAATAACGGCAGAAAGAGTTCGGACTAATCCGGGCTACTTCTGCAATCTCTTCCAGGTATATTTTATTTTTGAAATTAGCGTAGGTATAATCATAAATGTCGTTGATCCTGTCTTTTTCAATCATCTCCAGATCATAATGGAATCCAACAGATGAAAGTACTTCCAGTTGACTTGATTTTGCAATTTCTACCAGGGCTTGCATCAAAATGATAATCCTTTCCGTTCCTTCCGCCTTTAGCATTCTTGTAATTAACTCTGCTACCTGCTCTTTATTTTTACCGGTAACCTTAACGCCTCTTTTGGCCTTCTCTAAGATATCTTTCAATTGCTTATTCTCAGGCAGGTTGATAAAACAATCACCAAATAATTGCTCACTAAAATGAGCAACTCTTACATCAGCAGGCGCAGGTTCTACATCTGTAGTAAAATAAGCATCATCAAATCTCCAATAGTGTGGTAAGTTAGCCCCTAACAATACGATGTCTCCTGATTTAAACCTTTTAATACTATCTCCTATAAATTGGGTACCGTCTCCTTTATTGAAATAAATCAATTCAATCTCTTGATGATAGTGCCATTTGTTATTAATAGAAGGCTCCAGATCTTGTCTTACACTAAATGATTGTGCAGGCTCCATTGATACTTTAAGTAGTTGTGCTTTCATGATCAATATATTTGGTTAGATTAAAAATTTGGTTAGATTAAAATTAATTGAACAATAAATTCCCTTTCACCTGATGACTCACGATCAGCGACAGAGATAGTTCGGAATGTTTGTTTGAAAATAAACTGCGAAACGCACTTAATAAAAGTGTAAGCAGTAAAAAGGTAACATAAATTTCGTTCATGGCTCATTTAGCTTTACAGGTTAAAGACTTCTAATGTCTTACTAACATTATATTTGGTAAGGCTAAACTACTACTGAACGAAATAGAAAAGGGGGTAAAATCTTAAAAGAAGGGGGTGAAAATCTTAAAAAAAACCATTTTTACGCCTTTTAGATAAAAAAGGGGATATAAAAAATTTTATATCCCCTAATTGATTGAGAACTTATTAAAACTATGGACCGACTAATACAAACTTAAACAATTGATTATCGGCACCAGTATAGGTAGCCTGCACTGCATTTACATTATCACCAGTACCCGAACCCGTTATAGTAATGGCCTTATTGCTCTTCAAATTGAGGATGTAATAATACGTATTGTTTGCATTAGCTGACTTAATGATCCAGGTATCATTAGTACCTCCGGCAGCTTTTGTATATTGGATAATCTTAGCATTATCATCAATAGATCCCCCACTTACTGCCATATCCTTAGCCCCATTCCATTTATTGGTTATGGTATTGTTGGTCGTACTGTTTTCTCCCGGAATTTGTTTAACAATCCATACTGCAGACAAATCAGTAGCCGGTAACGCTTTCTGCACCACCTCGGTACTATTACTATTATTTGCCGTTTTTATAGCAAGCGGTTTGTTACTATGTTTGGCAATAATCTGATAATCATTAGGAAATACTATCGGATCTTTATAATTAGGATCAATGGTTATTCGCTCTGCTATTATTTCATTCCATGCTGTAAAAAAAGTATCTATAGCCAAGGGCGTTGGCAAATAAGAAGTTCTCCACCGGATGATGGAATTAGCCTTGTAACCGGGAAGCTTAGTTGTATCAGCCCAAATCTTACTTCTTTCCGGATTAATGGGATTAGGAACCTGCCTGATTTTCCTTACCCGCTTCGAATTCGACTTATCAATATATTCAACTGTTACCTCAGAAACCTGTCCACTGGCACCAAACCAATCCAAATAGGGATCTTCAGACAGAATGACATGGCTTATGGGATCTTCAACAACCCTATGAATCGCCTTTTCAACCGGCCTGTTTGTAATGATACTTTGATAATTAGAACCAAATACCTCGCCTATTGCTTCGGATCTGATTGAAGTATTGCCGTTTTTATCATACGCAAAAATTTCAAATGTATAAATACCTTGAGGCAGGCCAGATACAATCTGTTCCATTTTATCGCCGGTGGTTCTTTCCACCGGAAGAACCAGAGAATCAGCCCTCCTATTCCAAAGTAGTTTAATGGTAGTTATTTTAGGATCGGCTGGCAATTTCCAGCTTACTTTCAACCTCCCATTTCCCGGCGAAACTAGTAAACTATCCGGTCTTCCTGTGTAAAGTCTTTCTCCATCCTTTAAGAATCCGCTGTAAGATTCGTCCATCTTACTGCAAGAAGTTATCATTGCTCCAGCTAGTAAAAGAAAGAGATATTGTTTAATATATCGTTTCATAATCAAAATCTTATTTATCTAAAAAAACTATTTTAACTGACCGTAAAATTTAAGCTCAGCAACATGCATAAATCCCGTTGCTCCCCCTATTGAAGCCCAATTGTCAATAAGTTTAAAAGCAACATACCTAACGGCAGGCAAAGCCGGATCAATGTTATATTCCATTCCCAATTCAGCCACGGCCTTGTCGTCATTAGTGAGTACCCCAATTGGCGAACCTGATGGTTTTACCATCACCTGATGATCCAGTTTAATCCAACTATTTGGATCTGCAACATTATTTGTCCCCCAGATCTCCCATTCATGAGGATTACCATGCGTAAACGGCCAGCCGCTGCCTGTCCTTTGCCATAATACATATCGGCTTAATTTAGCTGTCACCCCAAGATCAACCGGCATCCAGATCGGCATGTCATAGCGCTGCTTTGTATGGAAAAAAGTAGTGATATCTCCATCAAACATCTTATCCCAGGGATAACTTCCTTCATGTTCTGCATCTTTTACGATCCCTGTAAGTTCTGGAAAAGGAGCACGTTGCGGCACTGGGTTTTTCCTCGCATCCTTAAATTTCGTACGATCTAACTCGACCTCAGGCCATGGGGTTAATGTCTTCTTAAGCGTATCCGTATAATTTCCCCATCTGTCCTTTAAAAACACCCCAAATTGTGTCAATACCGGAGGTTGACGCCTTACCGAAAATATTCCCTTGGCTAATCCACTATAAAAGCTATCAAAGCGTACCCACTCTTTCAAAATATCGTCCCATCTCACAACGCCCATAGTAATGTTACTGTTAACACCACCGCCCAGGGCTGCCGGATTTTCAAACGCAATGGTAAATCCGCCAAAACTTTCATTTACTTGCAGGCTATTGTATACATCATAAACTGGCGCAGGTAAAGGAGTAACTTTAAGCGTTACTGGTGTAGAAAGTTTTTCGGAGCGACTGACTGCATAAAGACTTACTTCTTTTTCCTTCGTATCTCCAAACCCCTCTACAATAATAAAATTATTGTAATAGGAGGATTTAGCCTCCATTTTTACCCCTTTCAAATCATAAGTTGCCTTTACATACAACAACCCGGGATCGTCTGGTAGTCTGTAAGTTATTTTAACCCCTCCTGGTATCGCTTCAACACTTGCACTGCTTATTGGTGGAGGTGGATTTTGTCCATCATATAAAGGCGCTCTGAGATCTTCCTTACATGAAAATATGGAGAGACTAATTAGCGCGTATATAAATATTTTAACTTTTTTCATTTTGTTTTAAATTAAGTGCTTACCATCCAGGATTTTGAGTTAAGTGATTATTTGTCTGCAGCTCAGTGAGCTTAATGGGCATTAAATAATCCTTTACCCCAAATCTCTGATTCCATAATACCACCTCCCTGTAGTACGCTTCCGGCTCTTGTTGAGTGATGTCCCAACCTCTGATAACCTGATTTAAATCCACATGTGCTTTTTTCCAACGCCTCAAGTCCCAAAACCTTTGGCCTTCGAAAGCAAGTTCTATGGTTCTTTCTTGTTGAATAATCTCTCTTAATCCATCTTTTGTAGTGTATTTAGAAGGGTTAGTAGAATATAGCCTCCAGGAATCCTCTATAGTTCCAAGTCCTGCCCGCTCTCTAACCAGATTAATCCAATGTGTGGCCTCCGGGCTGTAACCATTAAGCTCATTCAATGCTTCAGAATACATCAGGTATAAATCAGAAAGTCTCATTTCTGGCCAAGGATAGGCAGCTTGGTTATTTCCCGTAACATTTCCATCTGCCGCCGCCTGTGTTTCAATCTTAACCAGTTTTTTAACAGTATATCCCGTAATCGAATAATTACTTATTCCCTGTCTCGCAGCTGTTTCAGATTTTCTTCCTTTTACATAAAATAGAGACTCTTTATTATAGTTATTGATCCAGTTCCCATACCAGACTCCCCTATCGAAACCAATAAATGCATAAAACCTAGGCTCCCTGTCAAAATGAAACTTTATGGTTCGCTCACCCTTTCCAATGTAAAACAGATGATCAAATCCAGCCTCTCTTAAATTGTATTTGCCATTAAAGTCCCAGGTTTTATCTTCATTAATCGGAACACCATTTTTGGTGTAAAACTTACTGACAAAACTAATTGGAGGAGCAAGTAGTCCCTTAGGTCCCGAACCACTGGTACCCGGCGCCAGCAATGGCATAGCCATACGTTGAATATCAGTTGCTGTACTGGATGTATTTACCCAAATCATTTCTGTATTCCTTTCTTTATCGCTTATCGCACAACGAAGATCCAGCTCCCTTTGTATGGTATCATTGATGACATAAGAAGTTGGTGCAACGAAATGATAAAGCTTAAAGTTTTTTGCATGTAGAAAATCAATTCCGGTTTTACAAGCATCAACGGCATCGCTCCATTTTTGTGTTGAATAGTTTGGATCAAATAGCAAAACACCCCTTTTATCTCTAAATCCCGCATATTCAGGATTTCCATTAAATAATGGGCTCGCCGCTGTAACCAATACACGAGCTTTGAAAGACAATACGATAGACCTGGTTATTCTTCCCAATTCGGTTAATTCTGTTCCTACCAATACATCGGGCATATCAACTATAGCCGCTGATTCATCCAATAATTCCACAATATATTTCACCACCTCATCCACCGGCTCTCTATAAACCTTAACTTCATCCGGTGTTGCCCCTAATGGTAGGTTTTTCCTGACTATGGGAATAGGACCATACATTCTCAACAGGAAAAAATGATAGTAAGCTTTTAAAAATAGTACTTCGGCCTTCCATCTTTCTTTTTCCCAATCTTCAAGTTCAGGTGTTTTATCTATATTTTCCAGAAAGATATTACAGTCACGGATACCTTGCCATAACTTTTTCCCACTACCGCCACCGGTCCAGTAATCTGCAAAAGGATTCGTATTATTCTGAAGTCCCTTCGCGATATTGAACATGTTGGCATTAATATCAATCTGGGGATCGGGATTCCACACTTCATCTACAGTATGAAAAGCCGGATTTGTGGCGTAACTCCCTGTCTCAGGCATATATGAATAACAGGTATAAAGAAATTTCTCCGCAGAAGTTCTCAAGCTAAATGCATGATCTATGGTCGGAACATCATCAGGAATAACATCTAAATACTTCTTACATGAGCCAAATGTGCCCATCAAGATCACAATTAATATGATTTTAATTTTTTTCATGTTTAATGTTTTTAAAGACCTAGCTGAATACCAAAATTAATTACACGCTGAACCGGATAACCAAGCCCATTGCCTGCCATCTCCACATCCCACATTTTAAATTTGCTCAGGGTAAACAAATTCGTTGCCGAGCCATACAAACGAAGATTACTCACCCTCAATCTTTGCATTATTTTTTTTGGCAGCGTGTACCCAGCTTCAACTTGTTTTAGACGTAAAAAAGCGCCGTTACGCATAAACCATGTATTAGGGGCGTTACTGTTTGCATTTGCAATTGGAGATAAACGTGGCCAAAGCGCATATAAGTTTCTATTCTGCTCAGACCAATGATCTTCAGCATATACTTTAAGCAATTGGTTGTTACCCACGAAAGGAGCCGTTGCAGCAGCATCAATCCAAAATGAAGACCTTGCTGAACCTTGAAAAAAGAAATTCAGATCGAAATTTTTAAATGACATCGCCGGCCCAAATCCATAAATAATTTCTGGAGTAGTTGGATGACCGATTGGCACCATGTCCAGTGAATTAACCTGACCATCATTGTTGACATCCCTAAATTTAATGTCACCACCCATTACCTTAAAGCCGCCAAAGTTTTGACTTGGGGAGCTTCGTACCTCCTCCTCATCTACAAATAGACGCTCGGCAATATAGCCCCATTGTTGACTCGTAGATTGTCCTTTCTTATAGAGCCATTCTTGTGCATAGTCCGGTTCTTCATAGGCCTCAAACCTATTCCTTGAAAAAGTAAAATTACCTCTCAGCTGTATGGTAAAGTCTTTTCCTATACGATCATTATAGGTAAGCTGAATTTCTGAAGACCTCGATCTAACTTCTCCAACATTTGCTTTGATTGCAGCCTGCAAGCCCATTGTTGCCGGAATTGAAGCTCTGGTCATCAAAATATTATAACGATGATCTATAAAATATTCCGCAATAATATCCAGTTTATTCCATAGACCCACCTCTAACCCAAAAGTTGAATTCCTTGAAGTTTCCCAGGTTACAAACGGATTTTCATATCTAAGCACAGATATTCCTGGCCTGCTGGTTCCCGAGTTTGTACCAAAACTAGCAGCGGTTGCACCCGAGTTCATTTCTACTTCAGACAAGTAAAAGAACCGTTCTGCATCACTACCAATTTCATCATTTCCAACTAAGCCTATATTGCCGCGGATTCTTAATTTATTAACTACCGGCAATAACGGTTTAAAGAACTTTTCATTAGAAATTGCCCAGGCACCTCCAATGGTTGGAAAGAAACCAAACCGCTCTGAGGTAGAGAAACGTTCAGAACCATTATACGCATAGTTAAATTCTGCAAAGTATCGGTCATCATAGTTGTACGTTGCTCTTCCTGAAACACCCAGGTTTCTGGAAGGCAAGGATTCTTGTAAAGTTTTGGCATTTCCTTGTCCCTCGGATCGCATAACTACGACCGACATTAAACTCACATTGTGTTTTGCTTTAAAGCTTTTGTTCCAGTTGGCCGCAACCTGCGTATGAAAATTAGAAGCAACCGACTGATTACCTCCACGTATAAAATCCAGAAAATTTGTACCACCTTCCGGATTCAATGGACTTAATCTATACGAATTTTCAACCTTATCATAAGAGCTTACTGCGTACCAGAATGGCTTATACTGACGAACGACATCAAAATAAGAACGTCTGTTCGTATTCATCATACCATTAATGGAAAGTCCGGGAGTTAAAAAAGCCAAGTCCTGAGTAAACTCCAATTGCGCAACCATAAGCGATCTTGAGTATTCTTTATATCCTTTCACTAAATCAGCATAAGGATTATTTGCTCCTCCCGCCTGAATATTTCCAAACATAATATGGTTCACGTTCTTATAAATTCCTTCATTAGGATAGTAAGGCAAGAATTGCGTTTGAGGGGTGCGCATGATGGCTTTATAAGTATCCTCTCCATTGGCAATCGGCCCTTGATATTCATCAAAACCACCATTCAAACGAACAGTCATTTTGGTTGTTTTGGATACATTTACAATCACATTTGACCTGAGATTGAAATATTTGAGGTCAATATTATTATTAAAATTATTGCGTGGATCAACTTTAAGCAACCCATTATCCTGATTATAGGTTCCAGATACAAAATAGGTTGCTACCTGACCCCCACCGCTTAAACTCATATTTAGCCTTTGGTTAATCGTACGCTTCTTCAGCAACTCTTGCTGCCAGTCAACCATTGGAAATGCAATAGGATTAGTTCCTGCTATCGTATTGTCTATCTGGCTCTGGGTATAAATTGTTGAAGCCGTTGGATTACGTGTTAATGCAGCTTCACTATGAAGCATCATGTAATCAATTGGATTGGCCAACTCAATATCGCGAGTGGGCTGAGAAATGGTATTTTCAAATCTGGCATTAATTCTCGGCTTCCCTTCCTTACCTTGTTTTGTCGTAATCAAAATAACACCATTCGCACCCCTTGCACCATATAAAGCACTTGCCGATGCGTCCTTTAAAATGGAAAAAGTTTCGATATCATCTGGTTGCAAACGTGCCAGATCGGTAGTGGTATATTCCATGTTATCAATAAGGATCAATGGTGACTTCTTATAGCCAAAGGTTGTTGCTCCCCTGATGAAGAACTCTGCATCATCTCTTCCCGGCTCCCCGCTTCTCTGGTAAGCAATAACGCCAGCTAAACGCCCAGCAAGGGCCGTTGTAAGGTTACTCGAAGGTATTTTTAATTCACCTGGATTGATGGTAGTAATAGATCCAATTACCGATTCCTTTTTCTGTTTACCAAAGGCAACAATCACTGTTTCATCAAGATCATTATTCTTTGCCTTTAAAGTTACATTGATCATTGTTTTACCTCTTACAGGAACTTCCTCTGTCACATAGCCCACCATACTGAAAACTAAAACAGCGCTTTCATCTATAACATCCAGCATATATTTACCATTTAGATCCGTGGTGGTTCCAATCTGCTTTTTACCTTTAACGGAAACAGAAGCCCCAGGTAACGGACCTACGGTATCTCGAACAGTCCCCCTTATTTCTTTAACCAACCGGTTAACCTCGATTTTGTGCCTTGGCATTGAGCCGGTTTCAACGACTAGCTTATCCTTGCTGATGATTAACGTTTTATCCTCGAGAATCCATTTAATCGATTTTTTTAAAAAAAACTGATCAAAGACTTCCTGCAAAGAGGCTTCTCTAAAATTAACATCAGTTGCTGGTGCATTGTTAATTAAATCTCCATCACAGACAACCTGGTATCCAGTCTGTCTCGTAATTTCCTTAAATATAGTTTTAATGGATGCCCCCTTTTGTGAGAAAGTAATCTTCTGAGCAAAGCCTGAGGCAGTAACGTCCATTAATAAAGTAGTCATGATGATGATGATCAACTTCATAATACGCAATGTTTGATTAGGTCTGTAAACAAAGCGTTTAGACCTAAATAGATCGTAAAAATTCATACATTTGGTTATTGGGTTTATTGTTGATTGATTAAGTACATTTTTCAAGGGATGAACCTGATGCTAACCGTGGCTACGAGGGCAATCGGAGTCACGGTATTTTCTCATTTGTGAGTAAAACTATTTTCGCACAATGATCCTCCTTCCTTCAATTTTAAAGTGAACTCCTCCTGTTGACTCTAATACAGATAACACCTTAGATACGTTTCCATAGCGAGTAACAGATCCCCAAATGGTTTTACCGGCCATGTTATCCTCATACTCAACATCTACATCATACCAGCGTTTAATTTGCTTCATAATATCTTCGATGGGTTCATTTTCGAAAAAGAAACGACCATTTTTCCATGCTATTTCGGATTGAGGATCAACAGTTACAACATTGATCTGAGCAGATGTAGCCCTGATTTGGGACTGATCTCCAGGCTTTAATACTTTCTGACTTACTCGTTTTGTGTTTAATAGCCTTACTTTAACAGACCCTTCCAGCAAAGTTGTTTTCGTATCTAACTCATTCTTATACGAACTGATGTTAAAATGGGTTCCCAATACCCGAACCTCTTGTTTATCAGTGCTCACAAAAAATGGCTTAGTCGCATCCTTTTCTACTTCAAAATAAGCCTCCCCCTGCAACTCAACTCTCCGCTCTTTCAAATCAACAAAGCTAATGGGAAACTTAATTACTGATTCGGCATTGAGCCACACACGGGTACCATCCGGTAAATTTACCTGGTACTGCCCTCCCCTCGGGGTAGAAATTGTATTGGTTAACATTTTCCCTGACCCATCATTTAAATTTTGAGCCTGAGCAGTTTCATTTATGGTGTAGACCAACTGTCCATCATCAGCCTTGGTAATCCGAACACCATTCTGGTTAGTTAAATTACCCTTCAAAGCTTCATCTAAAACAATTTGTGATCCATCGGCTAAAGTCAATAGCGCTTTGTTACTGCCCGGACCAATATCTCCAACAAGTTGGCCATTGTTCGATGTTTGATTCCGTAGGTAAAAATAAAGCCCTGCACTGCTACACAATATTAGCATGGCAGCTACAACTATCCTTCTGCTCCATAATTTTAGCTGAATAGGTTCTCTATGAAAAGAAGGTGTAGTTTCCTGAATTACCTTTTCACGAACCTGACTTAACTCCGCTTTAATATTAGGCATATTCTTAAATTCAGCATCAGCTTTCTTCGATAATTCAGCATCAATCAATTCTTTAAAAAACGATTCATGTTCTTTTGAATGAAACAATTCTAAAAATGATTTCGTTTCCTCTTCAGAACATTCATTTGCCAGATACCGCTTAAATAATCTTATGATCTCTTCTTCTTTTTTCATTAGCTTATAATAGTTCCACAATGGGCGCATTAGGCTTTAAAATATGGCCTTTAGAGATAATACGGTCCTCCTGAACAAAGTCCCTGCTCGGAATTACATTTTTTTTATTTGTCCTTTTCCGTCCCAAAAGTTTCCTTATAGTTAACACTACGCAAACCGTTTGAAACCGCTATATACCCGGACATTACCCGGACGTTACTCGGACATTACTCGGACACTACTCGGCTCCACCCGCGTAGTGTCCGGTTAACATCCGTTAATACACTGTGAATTAAGTTGCTTTATAATAGAACCAGAGCAAAACACAACGGGACAACTATTTGCGATGGAGTATGCGAGAGAGAAATATTGAACAAAAGCTTCTTTGTAACCAAAAAACAGCAATAACTCAGCACAAAAACATAAGAAAAATAGAAACCAAAACCTCAGGAATTGACATCTGAGCCCGGATAAACTTATTGGATTTCAATAAATGATCACTAATGGTTGAGGTAGAAATGTTAAGCATATTACTTACTTCATGATAACTTTTGCCTTCCATTTTACATAAAGTGAATACCTGTTTTCGTTGAGGAGAGAGTTTGGCTACTGCACTCAAAAAAAGTTGGTTACTTTCCTTATAAATTAGCTCCTCTTCAATATGGCTGTACGCTTCGTTAGTGAGGGACAAAATATGGGTTTCCAACTTCCTATCAAGGGCTACTTTTCTAAAATGATCGTAAGCCAAATTTCTGGTAATTTGAATAAGATAAGCCAAAAAATCCTTTTCAGGATCTATTAAATGACGCTTCTCCCAAATTTTCACAAAAGCAAGCTGCAATAAATCCTGAGCAATATCTGTATCCTTAACGATCCTTAAAAGATTGCTATAAAGCTGTGTACTGTACAGATCGTAAAGTACCTGAAAAGCGAAATGATCATTATTAATCAACTTTATCAACCACTGTGTGGCTGTAAAATCCTTGTGGTGTTCTTTATTCATACGACCGTTTCCATTTAACTGAAACCGTGGTTATACTTGGTTATGAATAAAGATAACATAGCCTAATGGCAAATTATTAAATCAATTTGCCATTAGGCTATGGAATTTTGGCACCTATTGGTCTATGTTTATCTTATTGGAGCCAAATTAACTGACTTTATGCGAATAGCATTTATATTATCTAATTGGTCGATCTTTTGGCGCAACACCCCAGGTGCTAGATGGCTTGTCACTCATATAAAGTACCAGCGCCCCCCCATTAATAATGGTTTGATGCAACAAATAAGATCTGGTATAGTTTTTACCATTTAAAACCGCCTTAGCGATGTATTTATTACGATTACTGTTTCCAACTACCTTAATGTGAAACTTTTTATTGTCAGCTAAACTGATCACTGCGTCATTGATTGCAGGAGATCCAAAAATATAAACACCGTTTGCAGGGTTAACAGGATAAAAACCAAGCGCAGAATAAATATACCACGACGACATTTGCCCTAAATCTTCGTTACCACATAAACCATCAGGTTTTACAGTATACAAAGAGTCTGTTATTTTACGAACGATATTTGCTGTTTTCCATGGCTGGCCCGCAAAAGCATACAAATAAGGAATGTGATGGTTAGGTTCATTGCCATGCGCATACTGCCCAATTAAACCGGTAATATCTGGTGAGCTCCCTTCAGCCATTTCAGAGCTAATACTAAACAATGAATCCAATTTACTAATAAAGCCTCTTTCTCCACCAAACAACTTGATTAGACCTTTAGGGTCCTGAGGAACCAACCAGGTATATTGCCATGCATTTCCTTCGGTGTAGTCATCCTCTCTATGCTTAGAAGCAACAGGATCAAAAGGAGTACGCCAACTGCCATCCTCTAGCTTACCGCGCATAAATCCTGTCTGCTTATCAAAATACAAGGCATACAAACCTGCTCTTTTACTAAAATAAACGTAATCATCAGTTTTACCCATGCGTTTTGCCATCTGGGCGATACACCAGTCATCTACTGCATACTCTAGACCTTTAGCTACAGCCTCAATTACTTTATCTGCTGGGATATATGCTAGCTTTTGGGCGTAATCTATACCATCAACCTTTTGCATTGCGCTATGTTTTGCAGCCTCATAAGCAAGATTCGTATCAAAACCCTTAAAGCCTTTTAAATAAGCATCAGCAATAATTGGAACGGCATGATAACCGATCATTGTATTTGTTTCATTCCCCATTAAATGCCATACAGGAAGTTTTCCCTGCTGCTTATAAATGGCAAGAAACGAATTAACAATATCTGATACCTTTTCCGGGTGTAAAATGGTGTACAAAGGATGAAAAGCCCTATAAGTATCCCATAATGAGAAAGTAGTATAATTGGTGAAATTAGCTTTAGGATATGCTTTTTTGTCTGTACCTCTATAGTCGCCGTTTACATCATTAAATAAAGATGGCGCGAACATCGCATGGTACATTGCCGTATAAAACTTTTTAAGCGTTGAAGCATCTGCCTTGATCTCTATTTTACTCAGTTCTTTATTCCATTTACGATCCGCAGCCACCCTTACTTTATCAAAATCCCAATGAGGAATCTCTGTATTTAAGTTTAGTAATGCGTTTTCATAACTTACAGGCGACAGACCTACTTTCAGTTTTAAAACTCCATTATTTATGGTGTTAAAATTTATCACAGCTTTAATTCGCTTGCCTTCCCCTTCAGTACCACTTAATATAGTAAGGCTATCCGTTAGCTTTATACCAGAAAGTGGTTGGGATAATTTAACTGCGAAATACAAGCGTTGATCATTTGCCCAACCTTTAGAAAAACGGTAGCCAACCAGTGTAGTTGCATCGATTTGTTTTACAAAGGTCTTTGTAGGTGTATCCCAGCCCAACCCCGTACTTAAATCGAGCATGATATGCGGATTATCCTGCGTTTTAAAAGTGTATTGATGAAAGCCTACCCTTTCCGAGGCTGTTAACTCGGCCTTTATCTGATATTTATCTAGTTGCACGCTGTAATATCCGGCACGACTAACCTCATTCTCATGTGAAAAAGTAGATACATAATCAGCCTGAGCCGGACCGGTAGCCGGCATAATCAGAATATCATTCAAGTCGCCTATCCCTGTTCCACTTAAATGGGTATGGGTGAAACCTGTAATGGTGTTGCTTACATAATTATAACCACTGCACCAATCCCATCCGCCAAAAACATTCGCTGGTCCTAGCTGCAGGGCCCCAAAAGGAACGTTCGCACCTACAAATACGTGTCCATGTGCTGCAGAACCAATAAGCGGGTCTACATATTTGGTCAGATTTGTTTGCGCCGTTGCACAGTAATTGGCAACAAACCCACAGATCAGCGTAAAGGAAAATATCTTCTTCATCATAAGCCAGGCTCCAAAATTATAAAGCGGGATGTCCAAGAACACCCCGCTTTAATTTCAATTCGTTTGAATTACTTCTGTGCCCACCAAAGCGGTGTAAGCACTTCATCAGGGCCATTTAAAGCACTAACAGCTTGTCCGTAACCGGCAGGGCTATTATTTCTTAAACCTGAAGGATACCTCAAACGCTGAGGAAGGAATTTAATGTTTCCAGTCATATAGTTTGAGCTATTTAAGGCCGGCAAAGTTGAAATGCTTACCTCTACTACAGGATTTTCAAAGAAAGGCAATCCTAATCTTCTGTGGTCATTCCAGGCTTCCAATGGTTGCCATGGGGTTTGTGCAATGAATTTCTGGGTAATGATTTTAGTTAAATGGTCATTTTTAACTGTACCACTTTTATAAAGATCATTTTTAGGATAAGCTAAAGTTAGTGTACCCGGCGCTCCAGTCATTCCATCTTCATATTTCATCACACGTGGCGATGGCTCAGTTGTATGTGTCCAGCTTACCGAAGTCCCAACCCTGTTGTAGTCTTGAGAGGTCAGGTAGGAGCCCAACGATACTTTCCAATATTCAAAACTTTTGGAAATACCCGTTTCATAAGCAGTCTGTGCAGTTACAGGAGATGCCCATCCACGTACAGCACCTTCTGCCAGTAGAAAATAGGTTTCCCATGGTCCAAAGAAAAGACGTTTTTGTGAACTGTTTCTGAACTGGTTATTGATACGTGGCATAGTACCTCCGTAGTTAATCAATTCGTTCATCGGATCTTTCTCTCCCCATGCACCATCTGTTTTAGCGTTCCAGGTGTTTTTAGCATCAATTGTTTTAACAGTTGCTCCTGCAGCATTTTTCAAGAGCCTTTGAGTAACAGTGTCATAATTACCGTTCTGCTTTGGATAATTGGTATTGGTCAAATCGCCCGGAATACTGAACAATACATAAGCACGCGGATCAATGGTATATGGTAATCCGTTAAACCAGTATCCTGCCTGCGGATCATTTGTTTTTGTACTAAATTGATCCGGAAATTTTTGTCCTAACCAATCAGCTGGTTTAATAAAGCTTTGAAATGCCGCACCTAGTTGATCGGCACTTTTTACACCACCTAAACCTACAAAAACGTTATTTAATGTGGCTGACATTGGCTGTGTATCCCAACTTCTTGTCATTACGCCTGTAAGCGGACTCCATCCATCTTTTTCCTGTACAGCAAAGGCTTCTTCCTGCAAGGTTATAAAGTCATTTGTAGCTGCAGCAGCTTCAAATTCAGTTTTTGCTTTTGATGCATCAACTTCCGACAACCTCATGGCATATCTTAAGCGCATAGAATTTGCATATTTTCTCCATTTGGCGAAATCATATTCATAAGCAGGATCTAGCTTTTTCAAAGCATCACTTCTTGTTACTGAAAGTTCCAATTTAGCGCCCGCATCTTTCAATTCGCTTAAAATATAATAATATACCGTTTTTACATCTGTAAATTCTGGATTTGTCCCCTGAAAGCCTGTAACAGGGATTGGTCCAAAGTTATCAGACATTTCACTTAACAGATAAGCTCTCCAGATCCTGGCTACCTGTATCATGTTATTGGTATGCGGTTCGACCTTACCCCCATCAATTCTCTCTTGTCCAATCTGGATAGCGGTATTGGCAGCGTTTAGCCATTTAGAAATCTCTCCGTAATACACACTACTCCATTCATCACTGTAATCTCCAAAAGAAATTTTCCCTCCATCGACATCAGCTGCCTGGCGGCCTGCTGGTTTCCAATACAAGACAAAAGATCTTTCGGCCACCCCCGGATCCATTTGGGCGCCAACAATAGAGCTGTTGATAAAATACTCTGGTTGAACTTGCTCTCCGCTGGCTGCAGTAGGGCTCACATTCATTTCTTCAAATTTCTTACATGATGCCAGCACAACTGTTGCCGCTATTAGCATACATGATTTTTTTAATATATTTTTCATCGTAATATGAATATTAAGATTAAAAGCCTAAGGTTAAATTAAATGACACAGTACGCGTAGTTGGTGCACTTGCATTTTCGAATCCTGTTGCATTATTACCTGTTGCAAACACACTTTCAGGATCTACACCATTCATGTGACTTGTAATTAACCATACGTTATTACATGATACGCCAATTTTTGCTCGTTGGATTGGTGTCTTACTTAAAAATTTAGAAGACAGGTTATAGCTCAGGTTGATATTTCTAAGTCGGATGTTAGTGGCATCATAAAGATTTGCTTCTGTAATTCCAAGGTTACCCGGGCCCGCGACAGCGGCCCAATAGTGTTGTGAGGATACGGTTTTCGTATTTTTCTCATAGGTACTTGTCGCAGTATTAAAAATAACTCCGTCAGCAATAACATCTCTTGAACCATTTACAACTGTAACGGCACCAGTTCCGTTGCGTTGTAGGATTGCATTTGAAGCAGAAAATACTTTTCCACCAAAACGACCATCAACCAGGAATGACAAGTTGAAACCTTTATAGGCAAAGCTATTAGTTACACCTACCAGCGATGTCGCTTGCTGATTACCCAATCTTGCACTCTGTTCGTCAGCTTGCGGCAATCCTTCTTCCGTTAATAGCAACTGTCCATTAAATGGACTACCAGCATCTTTAACCCTTTTAAAAGCAGTTCCGTATATTTCACCGTACTTAGCGTTTTCAACAGCAAAAACAGTAATATTATCAAATCCACCTAATGAATATTGAGGTGTATTTTGATAAATAGATTTCACCGTATTATTATTGTGCGAATAATTCACCGTTGCATTCCAGTTAAAACCATCAGGATTCTCAAATATCTTTCCGTCCAACATAATCTCTATCCCTGTATTTTGGATATCTCCACTATTGATTTTCTTAAACTTATAGCCACTTAGAGGATCCATAGGAAGCTCGATCAATTGCTGGGTTGCATTTGACTTATAAACAGCAAGATCGATACCTACTCTGCTTTTGAAGAATCTGGCTTCAAATCCCGCTTCATAAGATTTGATCAGCTCATTTTTCACATTTGGATCATACAAAACATCTCCTCTGGATGCTGTAATATTGCCATTAGCATCTTTATCAATGGTGTAAGTATTGTATAATTCGTAAGCTTTTAAATCATTTCCTACTGAAGCAGCCGAAGCCCTTAATTTGGCGTAGCTTAACCAACCTGGCAATTCTCCATTTTTGGAAATCATTTCAGACAGCACATAAGAAAGACTTATTGAAGGATAAGAATAAGATCTGTTCGCTTTGCTCAATGCCGATGTCCAGTCATTTCTAAGTGTAGCATCTAAAAATAAATATCCATCCCAGTTTAACTGAAGCGTACCATACAAAGAGTTAATTTTTTTCTCATTGAACAATTGTTTTAGATCTGTTGGATCTACTCCATTCTTAACAGAGAAGTAATTGGGCACATACAACTTACCGACAGTATTGGTAAGTCCGCTATTTTCCTGTGACATTAAGTTACCACCAACAGAAAAACCACCACCTAAACGACCAAACAGGTTATCCTTTTGACCAGAAACCAATGCGCTTAAATTTGTTTCCGTAAATGTTGTTTTACCCAATGCATAAGAACCAGTAACATTATCTGGGCTTCCGGCATATCGCTTTGATTCTGTTGTTGTGCTATATTTATCGGCACCTGCCTTAACCTCAGCGTTTAACCAGCTGTTGAATTTGTATTTTAATGAACCGTTCATTAAAAATCTATCCCTGATATCCTGGTTAAGATTGTAGTCTTTACCCCAATAAGGATTAATGGTATTACTGGTATTATACCAGATCATCTTGTCATCAGGCCCCACAGAAGGATTAAAACCTCTTATATCTAAAGATCTCGGCAGTAGGTACAATGTTCTAAATGTATTGCCATCATTTGAACCGCTATTTGGCCTGTTATAGGCTGCATTGTTGGTGTATTGAATTTTTGTATCTGTTGTCCACCTCTCGTCTTTTCCAAACTTACTTACCGCTCTGGCCAGTAAACTAGTACGTTGTAATTTTGCACCTGGAATAAGACTTTTATCATCTAAACGATTAAAAGAAGTATATACTGAAGTATTATTGAACTGTTGCTGAAAAGTAACACTCTGATTAGAACTGATTCCCTTCTGAACATAGTTTGCAATATTATCATATGCAGCCATTGAAACTTCTTTTCCAGTCCAGTCTGTAATTTTCTGACCTTCAATTTTTGGTCCCCAACTTGATGTTGAAATCTTATCAAATACATTCTCAGTACCCTGCCCGTAATCATTTTGCAGTTTAGCTTGCGCAAATATGCTTTCCACACCAAGGGTTGAAGAAACCGTTATGCCTAACCCTTTTTGCGCCTTACCAGATTTAGTGGTTATGAGGATTACTCCATTTCCAGCTCTTGATCCATACAAAGCAGATGCCGTTGGACCTTTTAAAACGGTAACACTTTCTATGTCTTCCGGATTGATATCAGAAAGTCCGTTTCCCATATCTGTTGCTGGATTATAAAAGTCGTTGTTTTGTTTTCCTTCAGAATTAACAGCACCAGTAAAATTACTGACTGGCACCCCATCTACTACAATTAAAGGCTGGTTATCTCCCGTTAAAGAGTTACTTCCCCTTAAATTGATCCTTGAGGATCCCGCGGGTCCGTTACCTGACCGTGTTACTTGTAAACCGGCGACTTTACCCGATAGGGTATTAACCAGGTTCGGCTCTCTTGCTTCGACCAATGTTTCCCCTTTTACTTCCTGTAAAGCATAGCCTAAAGCTTTTTTCTCTCGTTTTATACCGAGGGCAGTAACCACCACTTCGTTCAAACTATTGTCCTCTTCCTGCAGTACAATATTTATCGAAGCCGAAGAACCCACTGTAGCTTCCTGGGCCGTGTATCCAAGATAGCGGAAAACAAGTACATCGCCTTGTGTTGCTGCAATAGAATACCTTCCTGCAGCATCTGTACTTACACCAATTTTAGTACCTTTTACCAGGACACTTACCGCAGGTATTGGAGCGCCTGCTACGTCCTTTACGGTTCCCGAAATGTTTTTTTGCGCATAAGCGGCTACTGTTAATAGGCTTAACAATAAAACACTTAAACACCGGGAGTAGATCTTTTTCATGTTGATTAAGTTTTGGTTAGTAATTTAGGTTAGTTAATAATTAATAATATTTTTTATTCATCAAATTGGGTGTTCTCAATAACCAAGCTTGCAGCAGCAAGCAATTCCGCATCTGCGGCTAATTCTGAAACGACAATAGTTGTTTGCTCTGCAATCCTTGGGATGCAGAATTCGTTTACAGCTTGTTGTACTGATGGTAACAATATTTTGCCAGCTATAGCACCGCGACCGCTCAACACAATACGTTCAGGATTCATAATATGGATTAGCGTAGCCAATCCTTTTCCAATAAGAAAAGCTGCATCAGACAGGATAGATACTGCAAGCGGATCATGATTGCTTGCAGCTTCAAGAAAAATCTCACCAACATTCCGGCCGTTCTCTTTAAACAACTGAGTCATACTTGTTGCAGCCCCGTTCTTTATTTCTTCTTTAGCTCTTTCTGTCATTACTAACAGCGAAGTCTCTACTTCCAGACAACCACGTTTACCACAAGAGCATAAATTGTTAGTTTTAGAAAGTGGAATGTGACTGAACTCACCAGCATAACCGCTGCTTCCTCTATATAGCTTTCCATTTACAATCATCCCCAATCCTGTTCCCCAGCCTATGTTAGCTACCATCACATCTTGTTTCCCTACGGCCGCACCAAAATTTAGCTCGGCAAGGGCAATTAAACTGGAGTCATTATCCATAAATATTGGAAGCCGCAATTTGCCCAACATGTATTTCCCAAGAGGCTCACCATCTTTAGCTCTTAAATGAGAATTATTTATCCCCTCTTCAACATCAATAAAACCAGGGATACCAATGCCTACTCCTAGAATTTTTTCAATATCAATACCGGAAGCTTTAATATTTTCCTCAATAAAGGCCACTAATTTATCGACTGCCTTAGCTTCACCGGGAATAATAAGTTCAAGCGTTTTAGTTGGAAAAACAATTGTACGAGATAGATCATATATCGCCATCCTCGTAGTGAACTGATCCATTGCGACAGAGACAATATACTTTTGCATTAACGGGTTAAGAAGAAATAAAGAAGCCCTCCTACCACCGGTAGATTGCGCTAGTCCCTGATCTTTAATATAGCCATCTGCTATCAACTCATTTACAACCTTGGTAACCAGAGGCAAACTTTTGGTACTCAGTTTACTTAATTGAGCAAGTGAAAGTGAATTCTTATAGTAAAGATGCTTTATGATATCCGATCTTAATGAAGGTGCCTTCTCTATCATAGTGTATTTGGTTAGGTTGCTTAAACAAACTTAATAATTTAAAACAATACTTTCCAAATCTTTTTAAATAATTTATTAAGTTGCGCAATGTTTATAAAAAAGTACACAACTTTGAGCAACAAAAAAGCCTCTTAAACCATAGCTTAAGAGGCTTTACCAGTATGGTGGATCAGTATTTATCTTATAGGAGCAAAATTAACTGACTTTAATTTAAACAGTTCCACTCCATTTTGTAAAGGACTCAACGTTATTGTGTAAACCCCAGCCTTACTAAAGGTAGTTGTTGCAACCGTATGTTTAATAAAAGGCAATGGCGCTTTTTTGTCAAACTCTGAGGTACGCAAAGTCCGGAAAAGAAACGCTTGATTGTTGACTTTCATACTTCCTTCCTGTTTTGAACTTTCTGGGGAGCAAGAATATTCCAAAGTAATTTTATATACTCCAGGCTCCGTTACACGAATGCTAAAATCAGCTTCATCGGCTTTGTCTTTCATATCGGTAACACAAATTGTATGCTTCCAGTCGCCATAATAGTGACTGTAGGTTAAACTCTTTATTTGAGCGTTGCCTTTTAATTTTGCAAACGTAGCCTCTACGATATTCTCTTTAAATTGATTAGAAACAGTAGTTGGAACGTTTAAATCATAATCAGCAATTTTACCAGAGTACTCCATTACAAAAACAGTATTTGCAGCTTCAGCATCAAATGCAGGTAAGTCAATCAAAATATCATCACCAGATTTTTTCCATACCAGGTTTTTATGGTCTGCTAAAGCATATACTTTAGCAACCTTACCCTTAAAGCCCGGAACCAGTAACTTACCGTTTTCAGGTCTTTGCCATACATGTAAATACTGTTTACCCAGTTTTGAAGTGCTTACACCCCATGGTTGCGCAGGAATCAATCCATAGGTACTACTATAAATGCTCTCTCCATTTTTGTCTAACCATTTACCGGTTTCCCGTAAAAACTTAACTGAATATTCAGGAATATTACCCTCACCATCAGGCCCGACATTCAACATTAGGTTTCCACCTTTAGAAGCTACATTGGCCAGCAATCTGATAATTTCAGTAGGTGTTTTGAAGTTCATATCATGCTTGATGTAACCCCATGAGTCGTTGTGTGTATAGATAGACTCCCAAGCTCCTTTAATTGGTGTTGCCGGTACTTCAGAATCTCCAAAATCGCGATAATCACCCAACCCTTGCCCTACACGACTGCTAAACAAACTTTTAGGCTGTAAAACACGTAACTCATTTACAAAGCTTTGCGTTTGCGCTTTAGTCATCCCACCAGGGGTATCAAACCATACAATACCCAAAGGGCCATAATTGGTTAGTAACTCTTTCAACTGTGGAACAGCTTTTTCCCTATAGTACTTTTGATAGTCTTTTTTAGACTCCTCAAAGTCCCATGTATTTCTACCCCCATTTGGCTCATACCAATCTTGAAACTGAGAATAATAAAACCCAAACTGAATTCCTCTTTTGCGTGTCGCTTCAGAAAGCGCTTTCATCGGATCCTTTTTATAAGGCGTAGCATCGACAATATCAAAATCACTCACTTTGGAATCATACATGGAAAAACCTTCATGATGCTTCGCCGTAATTACCATGTATTTAATCCCCGCTTCTTTTGCCAACTGTGCCCATTCATCCGCATTAAATTTAACCGGGTTGAAAGTTTGAGCCACCTGCTTATATTCTGCAACGGGTATCCTAGCCTGATTCATAATCCATTCCCCACTTCCATAATAGCGCTTATCCTTCCACTCACCAGCAAGTTTGGCATACAGCCCCCAATGAATGAACATACCGAACTTAGCTTCTTTAAACCATTTTAAATTAGGATTCTCTTTGCCAGAAATGCTGCTATCCCACATCTCATCCATCGTTTGTGCATGAATTGTGGTTATAGTGCTACCAGCTAAGGCAAATACAAGGATAGTTTTACGAATAAGATTCATTTTATTTTTCTTTAATTGTTGTGCTATTTAGCAGTCATATGTATGGATTCACCAACTTTTGTATCAAAAACAAAGGTCTTACCAGAAAGCACCTCAGCTTTTTGTCCATTTCTCAGCAACTGCACCTTTTTCACTGGCCATGGATTGTCAATCGTACATACACGTCCCGCCTCGCTTAACAATTCCACATACTCAATTTCACTTTTTTCTAAGCGACTGCTTACTAAAAATGCGCCATAAGCTCTTAATTGCTCAAAACTCGCATCTTTGAACCTATTCCAATTGGGAAAAATTCTGATAGTCTGCTCATAGCTCTGCATCATCATCTCATTTATAGTTAGCGGAACAGCTGACAATGTCTCTATTCCACCACCTTCAGCAGTAATCCATAGGTTGGGCAACGATTGTATATTAATCCTGTCCTTTAATTGTTTAAGAATCTCATCTGAATCATAGCCTACGCGTACTGCCGCCGGAAAACAAGTTTCAATTCCATTGCCTAGCGTATTGCCCCATTCTCCTGACCCCTTCATTCTTTCTTTCCATCTGCTTACATCACTCAATAAAATTTGGTTAAAAGCAGAATCCGTTTTTGGACCACAGACACCCCCCGGAAGGATTAAGCCATGAATCGAAACCCTGGCCAATCCCGCAATACGGCTATGCCATGCCGAAGGACTTTTCTCTACCCCCTTCAAGCTCAATTTACCATCAACTTCGCCAACCGTAAAATCACTCATATGCTGAACAATATGCTTCCATTTAGGAATTCTTGAAGCATCTACATTTAAAAAACTACTGACATCTATCATTCCCTTAAAAAGCATTTTCACGAGCCCCACTGAAAGTGTAGAATTAAAATCACCGAGCTGATCGCGCCATTTACCATTGTTTTTCAAGTTCGGCATCACCTCTCCATAATGGTCCATGTAAATCACGTATCGTCCGTTCTCAAATTTTAGGTAGTCTTCCCAGAAGTTTGCACATTCAAGCATATAGGGATAGATCTTTTGGGTATAAGCTTTATCATAAGTACTGTAAAAACGCATTAGCATATTCCCTACACTAAATACCGCATTGATCTTCTGTCCCAAAAATTTGTAACCACCATCTATGGTATTTTCCCTTGTTGCATAACGCTTTTCCATCTCTTCAGGAGTTAGTGGCCATCGTGTGGTTACCAATCCTTTTGGCCCCATGCCAACAGGATAATAGATTCCTTTCTGATGCAACAAGGCTTTTGCATGTTGCTTTCCCTTGTCCATATAATCCAGCAAGGGCTGATCAAAATTAGCCGTTTCATCAATGTGATTGGATGAGTAAGCTGCCCAATAAGGAGCCTGATAATTGTAATTGAGGTGATAGTCACCACCCCATGCTGCAGAATCACGAGTCACAAAAGGCCCCCAAATTCCAGGAGCAAACTTATCTCCTCTAGATGTAGCACCAAATAAATACTGTGATGCGTAATAATACTTTTCTATAAATGGATCTCCAATCTCAACTTTAGATTGACTCCAGAAGTCTTTCCACCATGCCTCGTGCTCCTCTTTTATTTCAGTAACCTTATTTTCTGTAAGACTATGAGCCTCTTTTATAGTGGCCGCTTTCCAATCTTTACGATCTTGATTGGTGTACATCGTAATGGTAAGCGTAACCTTTTCGTTTGGTTTCAAATCTACACTTCCATCCTTTTCGAGGTTTGCACCTAATACTTTTAAGGCCATGGCTACATTAGACGGCCATTCCAGTAAAGGAGTATTTTCAAATGATCGGGTTACCCAAATCACGTCCCCATCTACTCCCGCGGTATTAACAGATGTGTTGCCTTCCGTAGATTTCAGTCCAAGTTTCAAATTACAGGCATTGTTCGCTGTAAACTCGGCCACTACAGTATTGCGCGTGGCTGCTACCCAGGCTTTCAATGACACTTTAAGTTGATTCTTCGTAAACTCTCCCTTTATGAAGGCCTTGTCCTGCACTTGCTCGGCATAATAATTAGCGCCCTTTAGGGCGCTAATATTCACTTCTAACCAACCAGGCAAGGCAATCCCACCACCAGGGTAAACCGGATATGCCCGCCAGAAGTCATTTTTACCCAGATAGAAAGACAATTGATCTGGGCTACCACCAAGGGTAAGACCAATATCTCCATTTCCAGCTAATGGTCCATCAGGCGTTTTCTTGGTTGGCACCAACTCTGGTGCCTTTGTAAAAACAGCCCTATATCGCCCGGCATATATTTCCTGAGCATAAACTCTGCTGAAGAACCCCAGCATAAGTACCATTAGCATTAACAGAGATCTGGTCATATATTTTGATTATGTTCCTTCACAATTTAAAACCCAGTGTTTTGCGTCCACACACCTCTCATGATATCCATTTGTCCAAGAGGAATTGGGAAGAGATAAGATTTGAACTTTCTCTTTGTTCCTTTTGCGTCATAAGGGACTAAAGGAATAACCTGATCTGCTACTTTCCATCTGATTAAATCATTGTAGCGCAAACCTTCAAAAGCCAACTCTATCCTGCGTTCATTTCTAATAACATCCCTTGTAAGTACCAATTTTGCAGGCATATTTACACCCGGCCTTGCTCTGACATCATTTAGCGCTTTTAAGGCACGAAGATCTGTCCCCTGACCACTTTCAAACATAGCTTCAGCATACATCAATAGTAAATCGGCATATCTGATTTTAACCATATGCTGATCACTTAAGGTCGCTCCAGAAGCATTATTAATCGATGTATTTACCCACTTTTTAATGGCCATACCTGTATAAGGAATTTGGCCTTCTGCAGTACTTCCAGCCTGTTTAAAACCTCCTGGATTATAAGCCCATGGATCTCCGGCTTCGAAAATGGTCATTTTTCTTCTTGGATCATTTGCTTCATAGGCATTTCTTAATTCTACAGTTGGAAATATAGACATCCTACCCCCTATCACCTGATCTAAAGAGTGAAAATCATCCGGAGCCCTAAACTGGACAGAAAACATGATTTCCTTATTATTGAGCTGATTGCCAAAGAAAATACCAGCATAATTATCAGAAAGTTGAAACGGATTTGCAGCATCCCCTATCAAAGTCCATGCGGCATCAGCAGCCTCTCCATATCGTTCATTATTTAACAATACTTTTGTTTTTAATGCAATAGCCGTTCCTTTAACCGCACGTCCATCTGTATAAGCTTTCTGTTCTAAATAAGAAATAGCCAGATCCAGATCCTTAAGAATTTGAGTAACCACTGCCGCCTTTGGTGACCTGGGGGTATTCAAATAATCACCATCAAGCTCTGCAGGTTGCAGAATTATAGGAAGATCCCCATACAACTGAGTCAACTCATTATAGTAAAAGGCTCTTAAGAATAAAGCTTCACCTATCATCCTTTTCTTCGTAACCTCCAACAGATTAGGAACCCTATCTACATTGGCCAGGAAATAATTACAAGACGCAATGCCCTGAAAACCGAACGTAAAGGTTTTACTCACAATACCTGTTGTTGCCTGATTATGATCACCTCTCATCACCACATCAAAAGATTCATAATTAGAGGTATTTGATGCATTATCAGAAAGCGCTTCCCAATACAAAGAGTTACCACTCTGAGTTTTTCCATTCGAGAAAATTGGTTCTTTTAGTTTTGCGTAGCAAGCTACTAAAGCCTTGCCCGCCTCGGCTTCTGTTCTCCAAAAATTCTCTTCTTTGGGATTTGAAAGCGGATCTTTATCAAGTGTCTTTTTACATGAAGTCACAAAAACTGCTGACATCAGAAGAAGCCCTATTTTTATATATGTTTTCATCTTATCTAGGATTAAAAAGTAACTTTAAGTCCAAACGAATAAATTTTAGCCTGTGGATATATCGCAGCCCTGCCACTTGCAGCTGCACGCTCAGGATCACTTCCATCAAAAAAGTCAGTGATTGTAAACAGGTTATCACCTGAAACATATAAACGCAAACCTTGCATTTTAGCTTTATTGATCCACTTAGCAGGAAAATTATACCCCAACTGCAGGTTCTTTAACCTAATGTAGGAAGCATCTTGTAACCACCAGTCAGACACCTGCGTATTAGGCGCATACACTTCATTAAAGATATGTGGTATCGTGTTGGAAGTACCTTCTCCATCCCATGCATCTTTCCAGAATGTTGGAGGTGGACCAGCTTGTCTAAATGGTGCAATACCCCATTCTCTCACATAAATTTTTCTTCCTTGAACACCTTGAAGAAAGAAACTTAAGTCAAAATTCTTGTACTCTGCATTAACGGTAAGTCCATAGTTAAATTTAGGAAAAGCACCACCTACAACCATACGGTCATCAGTTGTTATTTTTCCATCTGGTACACCATTTGGCCCGCTCACATCTCTATACTTCATGTCGCCCGGTTTAGGTTTCACTATTGGCGTTGGTCCATTATCAATTTCGCTTTGATTTTGATATATACCATCAAAAATATACATGAGGTAAGACTGATAAGGCAATCCTTCTTGTGTAATGGTTCCATTGGCACTATTAATCTCTCGGGCACCAAATTTTACTACTTTATTTTTATAGGTTTCGAAGTTCCCCTGTACCTTATAGCGGAAATCATTTATTTTACCTTCATAGCCCAAGAGAAACTCCAAACCGGTGTTTTTCATTTCACCGCTATTTACTGTTGGTCCAACTAATCCAATAAAATCAGGAACCTGAAGCTCTCTTAAGATATCGGTTGTTCTTTTAGTATACCAATCTACAGAGCCAAATAAGCGAGAGCCAAAAAGGTTAAAATCCAGACCTAAATTGGTCACTGTAGTAGTTTCCCATTTCACATCCCTTCTGATTAAATCTGTCTGCGTTACACCTTGTTGCAAACTTCCGCCGATGAAATATAAGTAAGGATTTAATACAGACTGATAAGGATATGGCATTGACTCACCTAAAAGCGTTCTGTTCACGTTCTGGTTACCGACCTGTCCCCATGATACTCTGGCCTTAAGGTTACTCACCCAACTCACATCTTTTAAGAAATCTTCCTGAGAGATTCTCCACCCAGCCGAAGCAGAAGGGAAAAAGCCCCATTTATTTCCGGTTGGAAAACGAGAAGAACCATCATAACGGAAATTCGCTTCCAATAGATACTTCTCTTTATAATCATAGTTTACCCTGCCAAAAAGTGACTGCAATGCCCATTCATAACTAAAGCCGTCGACAGTCTGACCACCTGGTTCATAAATGCTCGGGTCTAACAGATCATCTGACGGTGCATTTCTTTTAAATCCCTGTAAACGATCGTATCTAAAGGTTTCCTGGCTAGCACCCAGTAATGCACTGAAATTATGATTTTCCGCAATTTTTTTAGTGTAGTTTAATGTTCCAAAAATGGTATACTGTACATCTTTATCATCACGTACAGTTAAGTTATTTTCACCAACGGTACCGTTCCATTGCGTATTGAACGCATACGCCCCAGTATTGTCAGGTAAAAACATATATCCAGGAATACCAACTACATGTACCTTGGTTTCTCTTTCATTGTATTTAACCGCACCTTTGATTTCTCCTTTCAATCCAGGAAGAATATCTACGTTTAAATAGGCAGAAGCCAAAGCATAATGATTGTTCACATATCTACCACCATTTTCGGCTGTAGCAACAGGGTTTTTATTTCCACCTTCAAAAATATAGGCTTTAGCAGCATACCTTCCACTTCCATCTGGCAATTTAGGCGTAAAAGTAGGGTGAGCAGCAAGCGCACTCAGAATCTGATCTTCAGTAGAATTACCATCAAAATTACCATTCAAGGCAGTTTCATTCCGCTTGCCTTTTGAGAAGGAAATGTTAGTACCAAAAGTTACCTTCTTGTTCAGATCCGTTTTAAAGTTAAACTGAGCATCATACCTTTTATATCCTGTAGCAATCAGTATTCCATCCTGATTTAGGTACCCGGCGCCAAAATTATAGGTTGTACCTTCTTTACCCCCATTTACACTCAGGTAATGCTGTTGCATTGGCGCTGTGCGAAATATTGCGTCCATCCAATCGTAACTTGGATATTGAGCCGGATTAGTAATCGCTCCTTGACGATATTCTTCAATCTGTGCAGCTGAGTATCTCTGGTTAGCACTTGTACCCGTATGATCGATAGCCTTATTCAACAACTCCATAAACTGAACAGAATTGGTGATCCTATCGTAAACAGAAGTGGCCCGCTGACTGCCATAATTATAACTGTAATCGATATTTAGTCTTCCAGCTTTACCCATTTTAGTGGTTACCAGGATAACACCGTTGGCTGCTCTTGAGCCATAAATTGCTGCCGAAGCTGCATCCTTTAATACAGAAATGCTTTCTATCTGATTAGGGTTTACATTATTTAAGTTCCCCTCAATTCCATCAATCAAAACCAATGGGTCATTGGAAGCCTTACTAAAAGTCCCCATACCGCGTATCTGGATCGTTGCACTTTCGGCTCCGGGCTGACCAGAGTTTTGTACCACCTGAACACCAGGCATTCTACCCTGCAATAACGAAGTGGTATTTGGCGCTTGTCTGCTGGTTAACTCAGTACCGGAAACATTACTTACAGCTCCAGTTAAGTTCACTTTCTTTTGTGTACCGTAACCCACTACCACAATCTCAGAGAGGGCACTATTCTCTTCTTTTAAGACCACATTGATGTTTGTTCTATTACCTATAGCAATCTCTTGTGTGGCAAAGCCTACGAAGCTAAAAACAAGTGTTCCAGATCCATCAGGTAATGTTAATGCATAATTACCATTCGCATCCGTCATGGTCCCGACATTACTACCTTTCAGTTTTATACTTACGCCCGGTAATCCTCCGCCCTTTTCGTCGGTCACTTTTCCTTTCAGTTCTACTTTCTGAATTGAACTATTCGTACGAATGGCTGGTTGTCGGTTTTCCTTAATGATAACCGTTTTATTACTTAACAGATAAGTAAAAGGCTGGTTTTCGAAGCAACGCTTCAACACCTCATCTAGCGTCTCATTTTTTACAGAAAGATCAACTCTTTTTGCTTTTTTAAGATCTTCAATATCATAAAAGAAATCATAACCGCTTTGCTTACGGATTTCCTTAAAGACCTCTTCCAGCGTCACATTCTTTTGTGAAAAAGTAATGCGTTGTGCCTTACTTGCCTGTGCAAATTGCAAAAAGGCTGTGACCAACAAAATTGTGGTAAATTTCATTATCAACAGAAATTTATGTACTAAGCCCGGTGGCTTACCTACAGATTGTTTATAAAAGTTCATACATTTGGTTAGTTGGGGTTAAACGAAAAAAATTAACTGTTTGCGGGTATCCCAGCCATTTTTACCGGGAGTGGTTCGAAGCACTCTCGGTTTTTCAGGCCTTTACACCATAATTAAGGTACTTGTTGTTTAGTGTATTGCTTTTTCATGTTGTTTAATTTTTTGGTTGTATTATTTGCTTGTTTATTTTTATGCTACTTAAAAACTGTAATCTTCTTTCCTGCTACAGTAAAACGAACTTTACCTGTTGATTCCATAATGTTTAATACTGCAGAAATGTCTTTGGAACGGGATATATAGCCCCCGAATTTCAAATTATCGAAATCCCCTTTGTAAATCACCTCTACATCATACCATCTTGCTACCTTATTCATTATGGTCCTGAAATCATCTCCCTTGAATACAAAATCACCATTTTTCCAGGCAACAATAGATTCTGTGTCTACTGCCTTAACCTTGATATCACTTTCATTTAACTGACTTTGTTCGCCCGGTTTCAATAACTTAGAAGAGTTGTTTTTATGAGTACCAAATGGAATTACACGTACCGATCCTTCCAACAAAGTCGTTTTGATATCGTCTTCATCTTTGTAGCTATTGATGTTGAAATGGGTACCTAGCACCTCTACCTCCTGTCCTGCGGTCTTAACCACAAAAGGAATATGCACCTTTGCTACTTCAAAGTACCCTTCTCCGGTAAGTTCTACTTTTCTAATATTTGCAGCAAATTTTGTGGGATATCGAAGGGATGAGGCCGCGTTTAGCCACACCTTGGTACCATCGGGTAAATTAATCTGATATTGTCCGCCTTTGGGAGTTTCAATTGTATTGAAAGCTATTTTCTCTAGCCCCCCATTTTTTCCTTGATCAACAACAGTATAAACGATTTTCCCATCAGCAGTTTTATTGATAGACAATCCTTCCTGTTTAACAATTTCACCACTATTGGCATCAGTCAATGAAATTTTACGCCCATCGGCCAAGGTTAAAAAAGCTTTGTTACTTCCGGGAACGATCTTATTGTTCTTTGGTTGATGAACAGCCAATTGCTGTGCTGTTGTAGCAGGACTTAAATAAAAGTAGCCCGCAAAACCAATTACAAATACAGCTGCTGCTGAGGCCAGATACCATTGGCGCCGTATTTTCAGCACTGGTTCGTTTGCTATTAAAGATGACCAAACCATTGCCTTTGTACGTGCAGCGGATGCAATATCCAAGCCTTCAACGTCAGTCGAACTCAACTTCAGATACCAACTTTCAACAGCGGCCTTTTCTTCCTCCGTACATAAACCTGCGTTGTATTTATCTAATAATTTCTGCGGATCGTCCATCATAACTATACCCTTTAGCTTTTTTCAGTCATAAGACAAGAAGCTATAAGGCTTGGGGGTATGTGCGAAGAAAAAAATTATAAAATAAATAATAGCATCAGTCCAATGATAAACCCCAGCTTAGGCTTCAGTATCCTTAAAGCCCTTTTCACCTGTGTTTTAACTGTCAATTCTGACAAATGTAATCGTGAAGCGATTTCTTTGTGGGACAGATATTCTGTACGGCTTAACTTAAAAATCTCACTCATTTTTTGAGGTAAAGCCGAGATCTCCTTTTCGATGATGCGTTTTAATTCTTTTTCCCTAACATAAAAATCAGTGAGATAATCCTCCTGTCCAATAAATTCGCCAAGAGAGTCTAAGTATTTGGTTTTTACTTTTTTGTGTGCAATCTGATTTAACACCATATTCCGCGTGGATGCATATAGGTAAGCAGATACACTTCCATTCACTGTTAATGAATCACGTTTCAGCCATATCATTTCGAACAATTCCTGAACTAAATCCTTTGCCTCATCCTCATCTAAAAGAATTTTTAAGGCATGCAGGTATAATAGTGAATAGAAACGATCAAAGACTTGCGTGTAGGCCCTATGATTCCCTTCCTTAATCAGAACAAACAATTCTTCATCTGTATGTAAGTGATATCCTGACATATAACAGTAAAAACTATCTATTACCGACGGATGATATGTCAAAAACTGACATAAACAGGCTCAGATAATATTGCATTTGGTTAGTGTATAACAAATGTAATACAATTAGTACATATCAGACTAGCATTTTATTCAATTTTCTTGGCAAATTGCAAAACTAAAAATGGCAACAGTTATTATAACCGTTGCCATTTCTAATTATTTTTGATTTATTAAAAATCTGGATTCTGAGTCAGGTTACCATTTGCCGTTCTTTCCGTTTCAGGAATCGGCATCAACAGATACTTATCAGCTAGCAGAATATTATGCACTTTTAATTGCTGGTCCTTCATTCTGCCAAGTCTAAGCAAATCATATCGTCTTTGCCCCTCAGCTGCAAACTCCCAACCTCTTTCATTTACCAGTGCGGTGATAAAATCATCCTTACCCGGTGTAGTTACAAAACTTAAAGGTAACAGCCCCGCTCTACCCCTAACTGCATTGATACCATTAAATTTATTAGGATCGCCGGTGTTAATCTGGTTCATCGCTTCAGACTGCATCAACAAAACATCAGCATAGCGTAAAATAACCCAGTTATTTCTGGCACTATTTCCTTGTCTAGATGGATCAGTAAATTTAAGGTAATAGAAATTACTGCTTGCTGGTACTGCTCCAATGGTTGCGGCTCTCCTTGTGTCTGTTACCGCATAAGATAGTGCAAAAGAATTCTCCACATAAAAAGCTTCATTTCCATCAAAAGGCGCAACAGCTTTTGGTAAGTGCATACGAGGGGTAATATTGCCTGTATTAGGTGGCAAACCAAACTGAACAGCAAAAATCTCTTCTTTATTTGCAGCTTTCTTATTCGGATCAAACACATCCGCAAAAGGCAACAAGGTGTATACTGCTGGACTTACTGCAATTACCTTATTACATTGCGTAAGGGCATTTTGATAATCAGTAGGTTCTGCCGCTGTACTTGATGCTCTGGTTAAATAAACCTTGGCCAATAAAGCGCTGGCAGCACCACTCGAAACTCTGCCTTTACTCGCTGCCGGAATCTTATCCTCCTTTGTACAATTGGTTTCGGCAAATATTAAATCTTCAATAACCTGAGCATATACCGTTTTAATCGGCGTACGTACAGGCTTGAAATCGTCTGTTCCCACTGTAGGTTTCGTAATCAAAGGTATATCACCAAAACTCCTTATTAAATCAAAATAAGCCAGTGCCCGCAAAAATTTTGCATTACCAACAATATTGTCTCTTGAGACAGCAGGAATTGGTCCACCTTCAACATTTTTGATCACATCATTTGCTCGATTAATCAACACGTAAGAATTGTTCCACCAGTTGCTGATCTCGCCATTGGTTGAGGTATAGGTCTGGCTATACAATTCAGGTCGGTTGGTTTGTGGCGCACCAACTTTCATTTGATCGCCGGTTAAATCATTCACAATCCAAACAGTACGACCGTAATACTGTTGCAATTGCATAATGTTTATTACCCCATTCAAAGCAGCGAGTGCATCACCTTCAGTTTTATAAAATTTCTCTTCTGAGATAAAATCATAAGGATCTTCCTCCAAAAACTTTTTACAGGATGAAGTACTGATTACCATCAGCATAGCTAATATTATATATATCTTCTTCATTGTCTTGTTCTTAATAAATAAATCAATTAAAACCCAACTCTTACCCCAGCAGTGTACATTTTGGTTGTCGGGTAAGCGTTATAATCTGTATTTAAACTCAAAACATTTGTATTTACAAATGAGTTCACCTCAGGGTCATAACCACTATACTTTGTAAAAGTTAAAAGATTAGTCCCAGTCACATAAATACTAGCTGATTTAATGGTTTTACCCAATCCTTTGCCAAGCGGTAGGTTATAAGATAAGGATACCGTTTTCAAGCGTAGAAAACTTCCATTTTCTACTACATCACTTGTAATACCAGTTCTTCTACGTAAGGTACTGTTGGCCTTTGGAATAGTGTTACTGGTGTTTGGCCCAGTCCATCTGTCGTTTACAGTGGCCAGTTTATTGGTCGTAAAATCGCCTGATTCCAACTCATATTTATTTAAATTCAACACATCATCTCCTTGCACCCCCTGTATAAATAGATTTAGGTTTAAACGACCATAAGTGAAATTATTGGTCACTCCATAAATAAACTTAGGTTGTGCATGTCCCACAATTTCACGATCCTTCGCATCAATTACCTTGTCATTGTTCAAATCAGCATACCTTGGGTCACCAGGCAATACACCACTAATACCACTGGCAGCAATCTCCTCTTTTGTTTGCCAGATGCCAACAAAACGATAACCATAAAATGAACCAATAGACTCACCTACTCTTAAAACATTGGTTCCGCCGGTTCCTGATGGGAAAAGACTGCTACTGGCATCCCCCACAAAACGTTCTTTCTCACCAGCAAGATCAGTAACCTTATTGCGGTTCAATGAGAAATTTAAGTTGGTTGTCCATTGGAAAGATTTTCCGTTGATATTTTCACTGTTAATAGCGAACTCAAAGCCTTTATTATCGACACCTCCCGCATTCAATAAGATACTTGCATAACCAGTAGTACGTGGCACAGCAACATTCAACAACAAATCTTTAGTATGCTTGCTGTAATAATCGGCCGTCATAGTAATTCTATTTTTAAAGAAGGCCAGATCTAAACCAATGTCGAACGACGAAGTTGATTCCCATGAAAGATTCGGGTTAGCAATATTGGCTGGCGATACGCCAACCACACGAGTACTGCCGCCTAAAGTTGCACTATTTGTTGGATAGCGTCCGATGGATTGATATGGGTCAATTTCCTGATTACCGGATACGCCCAAACTACCGCGTAGCTTTAAATCGCTGATAAAAGGAAGCGATTTCATAAAATCTTCTTCAATAATCCGCCATGCAATTGCTCCGGAAGGAAAATATCCCCATTTGTTATTTTTGCCGAATTTAGAAGAACCATCTGCCCGCATAGTAAACGTAAACAGGTATTTATCCATTAAACGGTAATTTGCACGACCAAAGAAAGAAGCCAACGTATTTTTATTGTGGGTAGAGCCTGGAGTTAACACATTAGCGCCTAGCCCAATATTATCATATCCAAGTACATTGGTGAAAAAGTTTGTACTGGCAGAGAAAAAATCGTTAGTATCAAATTGTTGCATACTAAAGCCACCGATAATGTTAATAGCATTATTTTCATTCAGCTGTTTATCATAAGTTAGCGTATTTTCATTTACCCAACTTACAGCGTTTGCATACTCTTTTCTTGCCGACCCCAATGTGTTGCTACCCAAAAATATATCGGAAGGGATATAGAGATTTCTTGTTAGAAAATCGAAATCTGTTCCAGCTGTGGTTTTAAATTTTAGCCCTTTGATAATTTCATATTCTCCATAAAAATTAATCAAACCGCGCAAGTCTTTATATTGGTTCGTTGTTTTGTTCGCATAAGCGATTGGATTGCCCAATGCAAAAGTATACCCCGTTGGTCCATTTTGATAGGTATAATCGCCATTCGTCACCACAGGAACAGCAGGATTAATTCTTAAAGCATCCAACAAAACACCTCCTGCTGAGCCACCACCGGTGTTAACAAGTGCCCTATTGTCAATACTGCCAGTCAGCTGAGAACTAAAGCCAAAATTCAACTTTTCACCAACCTTTTTATCGAGGTTAAATCTAATAGAGGCTCTCTTATAACCGGAATTGATAATAATTCCCTGTTGGTCGAAATAGTTCATGCTCAGGTTGTATTTGGTTTCTGGAGTTCCACCTATAAAATTTAGCTGGTAATTACTAATTGGAGCTGTTTGAAAAAGCTCATTTTGCCAATCAGTTCCCTCACCCAATGCAGCAATCTGTGCATCAGTATAAGGTAAGGCCTTTGCCAAGGTCGGAGTTTCTATATTCGTTAATTTTTGTGCATCGTTCAGATAAGTACCAAACTCGGTGGCATTCATCATTTTATAAGGCTTTCTTACTTTTTGTAATCCGTAATATGCTTCGAAATTAATGGCAGACTGACCGGCTGTTCCTTTTTTAGTCGTTATGATCACAACTCCATTCGCACCTCTGCTCCCATAAATAGCAATTGATGAGGCATCTTTTAAGATATCGATGGACTGTATATCGTTGGGATTAATGGTGTTTAAATTACCTGCTCCAGGAAATCCATCCACCACAAATAGTGGTTCATTGCTTGTATTGATAGAATTTGTACCGCGAATCCTTAAACTCGATACTCCACCGGGTTGTGATTGGGTTTGCGTAACCTGTACCCCACTTGCTCTACCCTGAATCATCTGATCTGCACGGGCAATTGGTAGATTCTCTACACTTTTAGCCGAAATAGAAGACACTGCACCGGTTAAATCCTTTTTCTTCTGTGTACCATAACCTACCACCACAATTTCAGAAAGGGCACTATCCTCTTCTTTCAACACCACACTAATCCAGGTCCTATTATCTACCTTAATCTCTTGTGAAGCATAGCCTACGAAACTAAAAACAAGGGTACCATTTCCATCCGGCAAGGTTAAAGCATAACTACCGTTCCAATCGGTCATGGTAGCAACATTACTACCTTTAAGTTTTATACTTACGCCGGGCATAGGACCTCCTTTTTCATCGGTCACCTTTCCTTTCAGCTCTACTTTTTGAATAAAATTACTCCATAATACTTCATTTGGCTTACTTTCTTTGACAACTACCGTTCGGTCCTTAAACATAAAAGTAAAAGGTTGGTCTTCAAAACAAAGCCTTAAAACATCTTCCAGCGTCTGATTCTGAACTGAAATATCAATTCTTTTAGCTTTTTTGATGTCTTCTTGATTGTAAAAGAAATCGTAACCACTTTGTTTACGGATTTCTTTAAATAACTGTTGCAGCGTAGCATTCTTTTTGGAAATAGTGATGCGCTGCGCGTTACTGGCCTGAGCAAGTTGTAAAAAGGCGGTGACCAGTAGAATTGTAGTAAATTTCATGATTACCAGAAATTTATGCACAAAGCCCCGTGGCTTACATACAGATTGTTTGTAAAAGTTCATACATTTGGTTAGTTGGGTTAAACGAAAAATTAACTGTTGGAGGGTATCCCAGCCATTTTTACCGGGAGTGATTCCAGTCACTTCCGGTTTTTATTAGAATTCGCAACAGGCGAAAATCTTTGGCTTTAGTACCTCAAATAAGATGCTTATTCTGGGTCTTTTTCTCTTTTCATAGGCGTTACGTTTTTAATTATATTTGGTTAGTATATTATTTGCTCATTTACTTTTCATTGTGTAACACAGTAATCCGCGTGCCTTCAATAGCAAAATGAATCCTTCCGGTCGATTCCATAATCCCCAATACCGAGGAAATATTTTTAGAGCGAGACATTAATCCACCGAACTTCAAATTCTCGAATTCTCCTTTATAAATCACTTCTACATCATACCATCGAGCTATTTTGCGCATGATGCTTTTCAAATCATCACCATCAAAAATAAAATCACCTGCTTTCCAGGCCATCACACTTTCGATATCCACAGCTTTTACATTAATGTTTTTTTCATTTAACTGGCTTTGCTCACCAGGACTTAACAATTTTGAATCGTTAATTTTGGATGGATTATTCCAATCTCCTTTTAATGAGACACGCACAGAACCTTCTAATAAGGTTGTTTTAATATCGGCTTCATCTTTATAACCATTGATGTTAAAATGTGTTCCCAATACTTCCACTTCCTGGTAGGCCGTTTTAACAATAAAAGGCACCCTAGAACCTGCCTTAATGCCAGCAGAACTGCTTTTGACCGTTACTTTCGCTACTTCAAAATACCCTTCACCTTTCAACTCCACAGTCCTTGTACTGCCTGTAAACTTTGTTGGATACCGCAAAGATGAGGCTGCATTTAGCCATACTTTAGTGCCGTCAGGCAAATTAATCTGATATTTCCCGCCGTTAGGAGTCTCAATGGTATTAAATAGTGGGGCTCCATTTTCCCCTTCTTTATCAGAACCAGCTACGGTATATACCAATTGCCCATCAGCAGTTTTCTTGATCACTAGTCCCTCTTGTTTGGCAAGCTCCCCATTCGCGGCATCAGTTAATGATATTTTCCTACCATCAGCCAAGGTCAAAAATGCTTTATTACCACCAGGAAGTACATCGTTCTTTTTTACGGTATGATTAGCGACTTGCTGCACCTTTGATTTGTTTAGAAAAAACAATCCGACCGCCCCAATTATAAAAATAACAGCAGCCCAGGCTGCAGCTTTACGCAGGTAAATTGTTTTTATGTTTGGCCTTTTTGTCGTAGTGTCTTCAGCAGCAGACAAGGCTGCCCAAACTTTATCCTTAGTATTTTCTATAATGGTATGCGTTGGCGTCCCCTCCTCGGATTTTAATTCCAGGTACCAGCTTTCTACAATTGCCTTTTCTTGATCTGAACAGTTGCCGGCTTTGTACTTCTCCAACAATCTTTTTGGGTCTCTACGCATACAGTATATTTGGTATTTTAACTTTATGCTATTATAACAGGAAACGTAGGGGGTATAGGGTACTCCTTTTGAAAATAAAAATAAAAAAAGCTTTTAATAGTACTTAAAGGCTGTTAGAATACAGAAATAAATACGCGATGATCCCTAGTTTTGGTTTGAGTATTCGTAAAGCTTTTTTAACGTGGGTACGTACGGTGTGCTCAGATATCTGCAATTTTTCAGCAATCTCTTTATGGGAAAGGTAATCCCTCCTACTCAATTCAAAAATCTCTCTCATTTTTGAGGGCAAGGCAGAGATTTCTTCCTCAATCATCTTCTTCATTTCATGCTCCCTTACCCTATAATCTGCAAAATAAGTATCACGATCTATAAATCCGCGTAAGGAATTGATGTACTTATGTTCAACTTCATGATGTGAAATTCGGTTGATGATACGGTTTCTTATTGATGCATACAGATAAGCTGACAAGCTATGTTCAAATGAAAGGCCTTCCCGACGTGTCCACAGCACTTCAAACAGTTCCTGAACTACATCTTTCGCCTCATCCTCATTACGCAATAACTTGCAGGCATGGATGAACAACAAACCATAAAAACGATCAAAAATCACAGTATAAGCATCCCGATCTCCCTCTTTTAAAAGATCGGCCAATTCTTCGTCGCTTAACTGGTTGTATGGCATAGCTCAAGTTGTAACTAAAATTAAGCATTTTAATTGACAACCATCCACTGCAATTCACCAGAAACCTGTAATCCTCTTTTATCAATTACCGAAAAATACCAAATCGTAATTCCATCAGGAAGTCCCGATAACCACACCTTATGATCTTTTATTGTTACCACCTTGCGTTCCCATTTTCTATCTTTTAATACCGATGTCGTATCCATTGTATAATTAAGATAAGCTTGATCAATAGGAACAACGGTTTTAATTTTTGAGGTTATTGAACCCTTTTTCATTTCAATGGCACCTAACTTTGGCAAAGAGGCAGTACCATTTAGATAACTATTGATAAAATGATAAATTTCGTCATTCCCCCAGCCATAACTATGGTTATGTTTAAGGCCAATTTTTATAGAAAGGTTTTTATCTTTCACCATGTTGTAGGTCTTGGCATAACTATCCAAATAAAAATGTCCATCGTTTGTTCCATTTATAAACAACACAGGCATCTTCGCTTTTCCTACATATTGAGAAGGGTCGTATTGCTTAACCCATGTAGCCTTATCTGATGCGCTCAATTTGTCCAATTCTTTAAGCATTGCACTGTTGTGAAATAGATAACCGCAGCCATATACAGGCACAACGGCTTTAAAGCGATTATCAATACCAGCCAATGAACAGCTAATGATCCCACCCCAACTAATGCCTGTAAGGGCCGTTCTATTACTATCTACCGCTGCAAAACTCCTGATTAGGTTATGTGCCAATATCACATCTCCTACCGCCTGATACATCCATTGCTCATTCAAATTGGGGGTAATGGTAAAGTATGGAGTTAACGAACCCGGCTCATCAAAGCCACCAGCTAGATGTTGTTTCTTAGCGTCGTTACCTCGCAAATCCATAGCTATGGCTGCATATCCTTTTTTAGCCCATAAAATTGCCCAGGCTTTAAATGCTGTCCCACCACCACCATGAACCAATACTACTGCCGGTAAATTTTTATCTTTTGATCGGTCGCCACTTAATGTTCCGGGACTGGCGTAATAAGCAAATACGTTTTTTGACTGACCTTTATAAGTCAAACCCTGATACACTATTCCAATTGCCGAATCCGTACTTATGGTTTCATAGTTGGGCACCTTATAAATTTCTTTTGTATCCCAAATTGTCCCCTTTATTTGGGCACTAGCGCTCTGGAGCCAAAAGAACACGGCGATAAATATGTATATTGGGATGTAATATCTGGTTAGCATCTCCATCAAATATAGGAGATTACAAGGCCTCCCATCTGCGAAATAATTGGCATTCTATTAAACTTTTTTGACATCAGATAGGACGGTTATCCCAACTGGTGCCCTGCCAACACCTAGGCAAAATATCTATGATTACAACCTCATACGATCAGATGGATTTGGTTATACCTAGACCTCTTCGGCATAATCACTTGGCGTGCGTCCAAATTGCTTAGCGAATTCCTTACTGAAATATTTACTATCGCTAAAACCTACCATATAAGCCACTTCATATACAGTATAAGTTTGTTGTTGCAACAACTGGGCTGCCCTTTTTAAGCGCACTGATTTAATGAAATTATTAACAGTTAAGCCCGTCAGCGCTTTAATCTTTTTATACAGAATTGGCGTGCTCATTCCTACATCAGCAGCCAGCACATTTACATTAAACTCATCAATACTAAAATTATGCTCGATGATGGTCATGATTTTATTTAAGAACTCTTCGTCTGTAGATTCAATGAGTACATTGGAAGGCTGCAAGGTAATTTGCTGACTAAACTTTCTGCGCATATTATTTTGCAGTGTGAGCAGGTTGTTAATGTTAAGCAGTAACACATCAATACTGAAAGGCTTGGTGATATAAGCCTCTGCACCCGTTTTTAGTCCGCTCACCTCGTGTATATTTCCTGAGCGTGCAGTTAACAGAATGATAGGAATATGGCTGGTTCGTGGATCTGTTTTAAGTACACGACACAACTCCAATCCATCCATAACAGGCATCATCACATCACTAACGATAATGTCGGGTATTTTTTCAAATGCGATCTGCGTGCCCTGTTGGCCATCCTCGGCTTCAATGATGTGATAGGCGTGTTTTAACGACTGCTTAATAAAATCGCGTATTTCACGGTTATCTTCCACAATCAATATTGTAATCCTATCTTCAGCAGGCAGCTCTTTCGTCAACTCCAGATCCGGCATCTCCTCAAACTCTTGTGGCAACTGGTACAACACAGGACTCTCCACGTTTACAAACTGTGGACTAAGTTCGCTCTTTTTAAAATGACTGCAGCCAGTTCGTAGTTTTAAGCTAAAACAAGTTTGAACATTTGCTTCACTAAGCGCAGGACTTGGCAAAAGAATTAGATCACCATGATGTAATCGGGCTATTTTTTTTGATAAGGCCAGTCCAATCCCTGTTCCATTGTTTCTTGAAAGCGGATCTTTTACCTGGTAAAAATTGGTAAACAATTTAGCTCTACTTTCTTCAGGAATCCCCTTACCATTGTCACATACAGTTATTTCTACAAATCCATTTTCTGTCCGATTTACCGATAGATTTATGATACCATATTCGGGGGTAAACTTAAATGCATTTGATAATAAATTAAAAAACACCTTTTCCAGTTGTTCCGAATCAAAATACACCTCTATATGATCGTCGTTGCTGATAAACTGATAATCAATATGATGTTTTATCGCCAGGTACTGGAATGATAAAAAGATCTCTTTTGCAAATTCCACTATATCTTCTGGAGACACATTTAAAGTCAATTTACCTGCCTCCTGCTTTCTGAAATCCATCAACTCGTTAACTAAACGGGTTAACCTTCCGGCATTCTTTCTTACGGTAAGCAATCGACGATTTATCCCAGGATATTCTTTTGTATCATTAATTAAATTCTCTAAAGGGCCTATAATCAGCGTCAAAGGCGTTCTGATCTCATGAGAAACATTGGTAAAGAAGTCCATTTTCATTTGGTAAACTTCATGTTCCTTCCTCAATAAAGCCCTGATCCATAGAAACCTAAATACAAGAAATAAGATCGCAGAAAATAAAATTATATAAATCAGATAAGCCCACCAGGTTTTCCAAAACGGGGGAGCAATATGGATGATCATTTCTTCTGGCTGATCGCTCCAAACCCCATCATTATTTGATCCCTTGATCAATAATTTATACGTACCAGATGGAAGATTGTAAAATGTAGCCGTTGGAGTAGTTACATAGTTCCACTCTTTATCAAGCCCCTCAAGTTTATAAGCATATTTGTTTTTCTCCGATTTGATGTAATTAAGGACAGCAAACTCTACACTAAAAATATTCTGAGCATGTGAAAAAGTAAGTTCTTTGGTCAAGCTAATGTTGCGACTCAACAAGTTACTTTCATCACCTATAGCAACTGTCTTGTTAAAAAGCCTCAATCGGGTAAAAATAACTTTTGGGATTTTTTTATTTTCTTTGATTTGGTTAGGATAGAAACTCACTAGGCCATTGTATCCCCCAAAATAAAGCTGCCCTTGGGTATCTTTATAAAACGAATTGTAATTAAATACGTTACCCGGCAATCCATCTTCGACAGTATAGGTTTTGAAAGATTTTCGATCAAATTTAGCCAATCCGTTGTCAGTACTGATCCACAGATTTCCAACCTCATCTTCTAAAATCCCCAGAATAACATTGCTCGGCAATCCATTTTTCATGGTGTAAAAACGAATTTTATGAGTTGCTGGCTGATAACGAATTAGTCCTGCATCATAACTTCCCAGCCAAATTATCCCACGTGAATCTTCCTGAATAAGGTTGATGTCATCAAATTTTGTGCTGTTGTCATCAATCTTAAACGTTTTTATTTTGTTGGTTACGGGATCAAGAATATAGGTTCCTGAATTAGTGGCGATCCAGATGTTTTTCTTAGAATCTTCAAATAAATACCTAAGAAACTTTAAATCATGATGATTTCCGGGACTGCTATAGGGCGCGAAGTTATTTTCCTTTTCGTTATATATAAAAATACCTTGTGCCCGTGTGCCTATCCAGAGTCTGTTTTTACTATCGTGTAACAAACAGACAATCCGATTAGAATTTAAAGCTTTAGGGTCAGTATAATTTGGCTTATAATGCCTAAAGGTTTTTGTCTCAGGCAAATAAACATCAAGCCCTCCCTCATAGGTACCTATCCAAACCTCCCCATTTTGATCAATTGAAACTGCTTTAACCAAATTTGAGCTAAGTGAATTGATATTTTCTGAATCGTGCTTAAAGCTGGTAAACTTACCTGTTTTACGATCGAAATAATTGAGTCCTTCGGCCTCAGTTCCGATCCATAAGTTGTGGTATTTATCTTCAACAATGGAACTTACGACATTACTACTGATCCCATTTTTGCCTAAGCTGGTCTTGTATTCTCTAAATGGTGTTGCATTGGGATGATAAAAGTTTACGCCGCCGAAATAGGTACCCACCCACATCGATTCAGTCGCATCCTTCACCATATCATAGATAGAATTGTGATTTAAACTTGTAGGATCTTCGGGATTATGGTTTAACACTTTGAATTTAAAAGTATTCAGATCTAATATGTTTATACCATGAAGGGTAGAAATCCACAATCGACCATTCTGATCTGTTTTAATCTTACGAATTACATTGCTACTAATGCTATTGGGATCTCCTTTTTTAGTCACGAAATGCCTAAAAGTTCCCTTCTCGCGATCCATTAAGTCCAGGCCATCATTATGTGTTCCTACCCACAGGTTATGCTGTGGATCTTCAAAAACCACACTGATGTCATCATCAATAAGACTTTCCGGATCTCCGGGCTTATGGAAATAAGATTGATAGTTATATTTCCCATTTTTGAATTCTAATCTTGTTAGCCCCTGGATAGTTCCGATCCACATCACACCTTTATGATCCTGATGAACAGATTTAACCAGCTGATTTGCTAAGCCAGGGCTGCTCCCTTTACCAGGCATAAATCGAACAAAACTGTTACCACCAATTAACTTATTTAATCCGCTATCCGTTCCTACCCAAATATGCCCCTTATTGTCTTCAAAAATACTTCTTACAATATTATTGCTAAGGCTATTTTTCCGTTTGGGATCATATTGGTAGCGTTGAAAAGAGTTGGTTTCAGGCAAATACCTACTCAATCCTTTTTGTGTAGCTACCCATAAATTACCTTTGGTATCGGTCAATAAAGCATTAATATTCTGCCCACTACTTAATGAGGAACTGTTTCCTCTTTCGCGTTTATAGACCTCAAAATTTCTGGTATTATACTTATTTAAGCCATCCTTTGTTCCAAACCACATGAAGCCCATGCTGTCTTGCGCAATAGAAAGCACACTGCTTTGAGAAAGCCCATCTTCAACAGTAAGGTGTTTAAAAGTAATCTTGTCTTTTTGGGCAATGGCTGACCTATATCCACACAATAGCATGAATAACAGGGACAGTTTAATCCAAAAAAATGATGGTGACATTGTACAGGCTCATTTGGTTTAGCGTAAAAATATGATTTTACTTTCATATTTGTTACGGCAGCTAAACAAAAAGAGCCTGTATGAATAATGTCTATTCGTTATTTCTGAACGCTAAACTTATAAACGGTTACCGTTTTATACGCTTGTCCTGGTTTTAATTCCGTTGTAGGAAACGTAGATTGATTCGGTGAATCAGGGAAATGTTGGGTTTCCAAACAAAAAGCTGAACGGTGCGGATAACTCACCTGACCTTTACCATCATGGTCAGCCCCAATTAAGAAATTACCACTATAAAACTGTAATCCTGGTTCTTCCGTTAAAATATCCATCACAATACCAGTTTTAGAACTGACAACTGTAGCCACCTTCTGAAGCCCTTTACCTTTTCTCAATACAAAATTATGATCGTAGCCCTTTCCAAATTTCAACTGCTCGTTTTGATCATTGATCCTTGCACCAATTAAGGTTGGTTTGTTAAAATCAAATGGTGTCCCTGCAACTTGTTCCAATTTTCCTGTAGGAATTAAAGTAGAATCAACTGGAGTATACGTATCTGCATCAATTGACAGCAAATGATCTGTAATTGTTGAATCTCCTGCCCCATTCAAATTAAAATAGGCATGGTTGGTTAGGTTCAATACAGTATGCTTATCTGTAGTTGCGTTATAGCTTATTTTCAAAGCATTCTCATCGGTTAATTCATAGGTTACCTTAACCGTTAAATTTCCCGGATACCCTGCTTCTCCATCTTTAGAGAAATAACTCAATTCGAGAGTTTGATCGTTCACTTTCTTAGCATCCCAAACCTTACCAAAAAAACCGTCAAATCCACCATGAAGCGTATTCACGCCATCATTCAGTTCCAATTGATAAGTTTTGCCTTCTAATGTAAACTTTCCTTGCCCGATACGATTTCCATAACGACCAATTAATGCCCCAAAGAATGGTTCTCCTTTTTTCTGATAAGCTTTCAGGCTATCATAACCTAATACGACATCTTGAAGTGCCATATGTTTATCCGGCACCAACAAGGATACCACTCGTCCACCATAATTGGTAATTGCAGCTTCTACTCCGTTTTTATTTTTTAATACAAAAAGTTCAACATTCTTCCCCGCTATGCTGGCCTTAAATCCGTTTGCATCTGGTATATGGGCAGTCGAAACAGCCAAAGCGTCATTTCCGGTAGATTGATGATTGTTTCCATTGCTACAACCGCTTAATGTCCATACCGAAATAAAAATTAAACAAATGGATTTGAAATTTTTGTTCATAATGCGTTTTTATATATTTGATCTTATTACTAATGTATAAAAAGAATATTAAATGTCAAAACAACTATTAATATTCAAAATATGATACATTTACAACTATAGATATTTAGCCCAAAGAACTAATGAAAAAATATACTGATCAGACTCGTTTTTTAATTGCCGTTGATTGCATTGTTTTTGGATTTGATGGAGAGCATTTAAAGATTCTCCTAATTAAACGAGGCTTTGAACCGGAAAAGGATAAATGGAGTTTGATGGGAGGTTTTGTTAGGCCCGAGGAGAGTCTGGATGGTGCAGCCAACCGGGTACTTACTCAGCTTACCGGACTTGAGGGTGTTTACCTGGAGCAAATCCAGGCATATGGTGACCCCTTAAGGGATCCCATTGAAAGAACCTTATCGGTTACTTATTTTGCATTAATCGACATTCATAAATACGAAACACAGATTAGCGATCAGTATCATGCCGAATGGTTCCTCTTGAAAGATGCACCTGAATTGATCTTTGACCATGGTGAAATGGTGGAAGCGGCAAAAAAGAAAATAAGATATAAAGCGGCCTTACACCCTATTCTTTTCGAACTTTTACCTAAAAAATTCACCATTCCGCAACTTCAAAACTTGTATGAAGATGTGTACAATACACAAATAGACAACCGCAACTTTATCCGAAAATTAACGGCAACTAAGTTGCTGATCAAACTTGCTGAAAAAGATAAATCTGGTTCTAAAAAAGGTGCGTTTTATTTTAAGTTGGATAAGAAAAAGTATAAAGCAAACTTCCAGGCATTCCTAAACTTCATTCCAAACCCGGACAAACTAATATCTGTATAAGAACCCTTTAGCTCATAAAGAAGGATTCTTAAAATAAATTCTTTTATTAAATTAAATAAACGTTAATTAGACATTTATTTAACTAAATATGAGCAAAGATCAATACGTTATAGGGGTTGATTATGGATCGGATTCTGTGCGTTCAGTAATTATCAACGCAAACAATGGAGCAGAACTGGCTTCATCCGTTTTCTATTACCCCCGCTGGCAGAAAGGGTTATTCTGCAATCCTGCAAAAAATCAGTTCAGACAACATCCCTTAGACTATATTGAAGGTCTAGAACAAAGCATAAAAGACTGTATCCTTAAAGCCGGTGGCGATAGCATCGCTGCTGCTATAAAAGCAATTGCAGTGGATACCACCGGTTCTTCACCAGTGGCGGTAAATCAAGCAGGTACACCGCTTGCCCTTTTACCTGAATTTGAGCAAAATCCTAATGCAATGTTTGTGCTATGGAAAGACCATACTTCTGTAAAGGAAGCCATGCAAATCAACAACCATGCGGCAAAATATGACATCAACTATCTTAAATATTGTGGTGGCATCTATTCGTCAGAATGGTTCTGGGCTAAGTTATTGCACATTTTACGTGCTGATGTAGCTGTAAAGAAGGCTTGCTATTCCTGGGTAGAGCATTGCGACTGGGTACCGTTCCTACTTACTGGAGGAAACGACATTTCGGAAATGAAAAGAAGTCGTTGTGCAGCCGGACACAAAGCCCTTTGGGCTGAAGAGTTTGGCGGTTTGCCCCCAAATGAATTCTTTACGGCATTAGATCCAATCTTGGATGGTTTTACAGACCGTTTGTTTAAAGATACGTTCACTTCTGATGTATCCGCCGGAAACCTCAGTACAGAATGGGCCGAACGTTTAGGCTTAAATACAGATGTCGTGGTAGGTGTTGGCGCCTTTGATGCACATATGGGTGCTGTTGGTGGCCAAATTGAACCTTATCATTTAAGCAAAGTGATGGGTACTTCTACCTGCGATATTTTAGTGGTGCCACAAGCCGATATGGAGGGTAAACTCATCAAGGGGATTTGTGGACAAGTGAATGGTTCTGTGATCCCGGGAATGCCTGGTCTTGAAGCCGGACAATCGGCCTTTGGCGATGTATATGCCTGGTTTAAAGAAGTGCTGGCCTGGCCAATAAAAAACTTATTAAGGAATTCGGCACTGCTAGATAGCCATACGGCTGCTGCATTGGAAAAAGAACTTTTAGATCAGCTTATTCCGGAACTGAGTAAGCAAGCTGCTTTGCTGCCAAGAACAGAGGAGGATGAACTGGCGATTGACTGGTTAAATGGAAGAAGAACCCCTGATGCCAATCAGGAATTGAAGGGTGCGCTCAGCAACCTTGATTTAGCTTCTGATGCCCCTCGCGTATTTAGAGCATTGGTAGAGGCGACTTGCTTTGGCGCTAAAAATATTGTCGACCGTTTTATAGCCGAAGGTATTCCGGTAAAAGGTATCATCGGTATTGGCGGTGTAGCTAAAAAATCACCTTTCGTAATGCAAACTATGGCGAATGTATTGAATATGCCGATCCGTATCCATCAGTTTGAACATACTTGTGCTTTAGGTGCAGCCATGTTTGCGGCCGTTGTAGCAGGCATTTATCCGAACGTTGAAGCCGCGATGCTGGGTATGGGTAGTGGTTTCGACAAAGAATATACCCCAGAAGCAGAAACCATCGCTTATTATGAAGCCCGCTTTTTACAATATAAAACGCTTGGCGGATTTATCGAAGCTAGTACTATAAAATAATCACCATGAACAACTATCAGGAAATTAAAGAAAAAGCGTACCTGGCAAATATGCAACTCCCTAAACTAGGGCTGGTACTTTTCACCTTTGGTAATGCCAGCGCGGCAGATAGAGCTGCGGGTGTATTTGCCATAAAACCGAGCGGTGTACCTTATGAAGAACTCTCGCCAGAGAAAATGGTGATTGTAGACTTTGATGGGAATACCGTTGAAGGAACACTTCGCCCCTCATCTGATACAAAAACACATGCAGTATTGTATAAGCATTGGGAAGAGATTGGCGGGATTGTACACACGCATTCTACTTATGGAACGGCATGGGCGCAATCGCAAAGGGCAATTCCGATTTATGGAACCACGCATGCGGATCACCTAACGGTCGACATTCCCTGCGCCCCTCCTATGCAGGATGACATGATCACTGGAAACTATGAATACGAAACCGGATTCCAGATCATGAACCATTTAAAAGCGGCTGGACTAAGCTACAAAGAGGTAGAAATGATCCTCGTTGGCAACCATGCGCCTTTTACCTGGGCAAAAACAGCTGAAAAAGCGGTATACAATAGTGCGGTAGTAGAAGAACTGGCAAGAATGGCCTTTCTTACTGAACAAATACGCAAAGACGTACCCAAATTAAAAGATTCATTAATTAAAAAGCATTATGAAAGAAAACATGGTGCTGATTCTTATTACGGACAATAACAGAATAATTAGATAATTACATTTAATATGATCAATTTAAAAAATTTAGAGGTATGGTTCATCACCGGAACTCAGCACCTTTATGGTGAAGAAACCTTAAAACAAGTAGCATCACATGCACAACAGGTGGCGGCATCATTAGATGCGGCGCAGGCTATCCATGTCCGCATTGTGTATAAGCCAATTGTAAAAACAGCGGACGAAATCTTCGGAACACTTCAGCAGGCCAACATTAGTGCCAATTGTATCGGTGTAATTACCTGGATGCATACTTTTTCTCCGGCCAAGATGTGGATCAGGGGATTAAATATCCTTCAGAAACCACTATTGCACCTACATACACAGTTTAACCGCGATATTCCATGGGATACCATTGATATGGATTTCATGAACCTGAACCAAAGTGCGCATGGAGACCGTGAATTTGGATTTATGGTGACCAGAATGCGTAAAGACCGTAAGGTAGTTGTTGGGCACTGGCAGGATGAAGAGGTAGTACAAGAAATTGACACATGGACACGTGCCGCTGCCGGATGGCATGACTGGCAGGGTGCCAAATTCGCTCGTTTTGGAGATAACATGCGTTATGTAGCAGTTACGGACGGCGATAAAGTTGAAGCTGAACTTAAATTCGGTTTTGAAGTAAATACCTATGGTATAGGAGATCTGGTTGCGATAATCAACAGTATCCCAGAAACAGCTATTCAGGAATTGCTGACAGAATATGAAGCTACCTATACGATGACAGCAGACCTTCTTCGTGGTGGAGACAGACATGCTTCAGTGTATGAAGCTGCAAAAATAGAGCTTGGTTTAAAGAAATTCCTGGAAGATGGAGGATTCAAAGGCTTCAGTGATACTTTTGAAGATCTGCATGGTATGGTACAGTTACCCGGCATCGCAGCACAACGTTTGATGGCTGCAGGCTATGGCTTTGCTGGAGAGGGTGACTGGAAAACCACAGCCTTAGTAAGAGCCTGTAAAGTAATGGGTGCCGGACTTCCAGGTGCTAACGCTTTCATGGAAGATTATACTTATCATTTCGATCCTGCTAATTCAATGGTGTTGGGTTCGCACATGCTTGAAGTAGATGCTTCACTTGCCAATGGCAAAGCGCGCCTTGAAGTACATCCACTTGGAATTGGTGGTAAGGCAGATCCCGCCAGGCTTATATTTAACGTAGCCGGTGGCGACGCACTCAATGCCTCTATTATTGATATGGGTAACCGCTTCCGTTTACTGGTTAATGAAGTTAAAGCCGTTGAGCCTGAACATCAACTTCCAAATCTACCTGTAGCACAGGTATTATGGAAACCACTTCCTGATATGAAAACCGGATGTGCAGCCTGGATTTACGCAGGTGGTGCGCACCATACGGCGTACAGTCAGAACCTAACGACAGCGCATCTTTTGGATTTCGCCAATATTGCAGGTATCGAATATGTAAATATCGGTGCTGATACTAAAATCAATCAGTTCAGAAATGAGCTACAATGGAACGAAGTCTTTTATAAGTAAATAACCAAATGACCTACTATGAACAATAGTCTAGTAACTACAGATTATGTAGTTTTCATCATCTACTTTTTAGTCGTATCCGGCTATGGGTATTACATTTACCGCCAGCGCAAAAAGGACGAGCATGACGCCAAGGCCTTCTTTCTAGCCGAAGGTACTTTAACCTGGTGGGCCATTGGGGCCTCACTCATCGCTTCTAATATCTCTGCCGAACAATTTATCGGCATGAGTGGTGAAGGATTTTTCCTTGGTATTGCAGTAGCCGCTTATGAATGGATCGCTGCGATCGCATTGATCATTGTTGCTGTATGGTTCATCCCCGTATATCTTAAAAATAAGATCTACACCATGCCACAGTTCCTCAAAACCAGGTATAATGAATCTGTCGCTTTGATTATGGCCATATTCTGGTTGTTTTTATATGTATTCGTAAACCTGACCTCCATACTTTATTTAGGTGCTGTTGCCATTAACGGATTAACCGGTGGCGATTATCTGCACGTCATTATGATTGGACTTGCCGTTTTTGCCCTGATTATTTCGCTGGGTGGAATGAAGGTAGTTGCCTATACAGACGTAATTCAAGTAGGTGTTTTAATTTTCGGCGGACTGGTGACCACCTATATTGCCTTAACTGTAGTGGGACAAAAATTTGGTGTAGGTGCCAATGCCATCGCGGGTTTTAATGTTTTAATGGAGCAGGCTCCGGAGCATTTTAAGATGATCATTCCGAAGCCAACAGCTGAATCTACACAAAATGAAATCAGCAAATACCTTACTTTCCCCGGGCTGGCCTCCTATGTTGCCGGTATCTGGATCATCAATCTGAACTATTGGGGCTGTAACCAGTACATCACACAACGTGCTTTAGGCGCCGACCTGCAAACTGCCAGAACAGGTATTTTATTTGCGGGCTTTTTAAAGCTCCTGATGCCTTTAATTGTAATGCTACCCGGTATCGCAGCCTATGTTTTGTATAAAGGTGGACATTTACCACAACTGATTGGCGGTAAAGATGGTGCTTACTCAGCGGTACTGACCTTTTTACCGACGGGCCTTAAAGGTTTATCTGTAGCAGCACTTACCGCGGCGATTGTAGCTTCACTGGCTGGCAAAGTAAATAGTATCTCTACAATCTTTACACTAGACATCTATTCGAAGTACTTTAAGAAAGGTACAGAACAAAAGAACCTGGTTTTTGTAGGTAGGACAACCGTATTTGTAGGAATGATCCTAGCGGTGTTGTTTACTTGGAACGACCTTTTAGGCATCGGCGGAGAAGGTGGTTTCACCTTTATTCAAAAATATACAGGCTTTATCAGTCCGGGTGTTTTTGCGATGTTCATCCTAGGTATGTTCTGGAAAAGAACTACAGGTGCAGCAGCTATCGCAGGTGTTTTATCTGGTTTCCTTTTGTCTGTTTTCTTTAACGAGATGGCGCCGGGTTTATTAGGAAACGATACGCTATTATATACTGCCTATCCTAATGGCAAGGGTGGCTTTGAGATTCCTTTCCACATCTGTATGGGACTCTCCTTCTTCTTTACCATGGCGATCATGATTGTCATGAGTTTGGCAGGACCTAAAGTTAATCCTAAAGCTTTCGAACTGGATAAAGCGATGTTCAAAGTTGCTCCATCTACGATGGCATTAATAGTGGTTACGCTGTTGATCATTGCAGCGCTGTATGTGAAGTTCTGGTAAGCAGATTATACATCAATTAGAACGGGGATTTGTTTATCACAAATCCCCGTTCTAATTACATAGTAATTACCCATTTACAAGAGAATACATTAATTTTAATTGCCCAATAGCTCAGCCAATTTATGATCAATATCTTCTTCATTGCCAGATTTCACTAATATCTTACCTTCTTTATCCAGCAATACATAAAGCGGTATCGTACCATGTTTATACTTACTTACTACCCTTGCCGGCATGTTTTTTACTGGAAATTCATCAATGGTCTGTATCCATGGCATTTTTTCTACATCCATAGCTTTGACCCAGTCATTCCATCTGCTGTCGTTCGTTACACTCACAATCTCAAAACCTTTACCTTTATATTTTGCGTATACCTCTTTCCAATGCGGGATGGCCTCCCTGCAGGGTTTGCACCAGCTCGCCCAGAAATCGATCATCACATATTTACCTCTGGTGGATGAAAGCGTGAATTTTGTACTGTCCCTTTGCAGCAAAGTAAAATCTTCCGCAAAATTACCGGGCAATACAGCCCTTCTTTCAGCAATTTCTTTTTGAAGATTATTGAAATAGAGCGTTTTTTTTGCCTCACCAGTAAATTTCGCCATCAATTGTTCCAGATCGTTAAGTGGCATATCCGAATTAAACATATAATGCGTGCTGAGCATATAGACGCCTGCAACAGATGAAGGTTTTTTAGCAATAAAGGGTCGGATGTAATCCAATTGCCGTGAAAATACCTCATCTCTTTTTTTGCTGCCCTTCGTCTTGTTTTCGTAATCTTCGTAATCAGCATGACTTACAGATCCGCTTACTTTAACCTGCTGGAGCGTGGCACCTTTTTTATCCCCATATTTGGTATAATCATAATGCGTTGAGCCTGCGGTATCAATGCTAATGTTAACAGGGACATTTTCCAGAAAAACCCGCGTTCCCCAGTTGCCAGGGGTAAAAGAAAGCCCCATAAGTTCCGGAGTATTCAATTTTCCGGTCATTGTGAACTTACCGTTCTTAACTTTTGCGGTATTGAGTTTTTTGTTTGTCCTGGTCCGGGAATCATAGCTTGTAAGTTCCACCTCACCATCGGCAATTCCTTTTACAGTGCCTGTTAGCTTATAGCCAGCCGATTTAGTTTGCGCAATCCCACTAACTGTTTGTGCAAACAACAGCGCAACAAGAGTTAAATATCTTATGTTCATTAGGTTAGTTATTAAATATTTCTTCGAGTTTCTTGTTCAGGATTTCACCTCTTAAATCTTTTGCAATAATTTTTCCCTGCGGATCAACCAGTAATGTACTTGGGATGCCCATAATTCCGTAATAAGTAGACACTTCATTTTTCCAACCTTTCAGATCTGAAAGCTGTGTCCATGGCATTCCGTCATCTTTTATTGCTTTTTTCCAATTATCGCCCTTGTCATCAAGAGAAACGCCGACAACGGTGAAGTTCTGATCTTTGTATTTATTGTACGCTTTCAATACATTCGGGTTCTCTGCCCGACATGGCCCACACCAGCTTGCCCAGAAATCGATCAGTACGTACTTCCCTTTAAATGCTGCAAAGTTAACTGGTTTTCCTTCTGTATCATTTTGTGTAAAATTTAACATCGGGGTTCCAATTGCGCTCCGTTTTAGTATCACAAGACGTTCATTCAAACGTTTTCCTTCCGGGGTTGCTTTTATGTTTTTACCCAGCTGATCATATATAGCCTGTATATCTTTGTATTCACCCATTCCTGCACGGTCTGTAACTAAACTTAAGCTAAACGGACTTTCAGGATGTGATGCAATATAGTTATTGGCTACAACACGTTTTTGTTTCCTGATATCGGCAAGCTTTTGCTCCAGTTGCAACTGCTCTTCTTTACTAACCTTACCATATTTCTGGTATAAGGGCATTTCCTGAGATGAAAATGGCTCCAGCAACTTGTCATAAGTGTCTGCCTCCGTTTGTATTTTTGAGCCGCTTAATCTAATCTTGTCGAGCGAATCGGCACTCCCGTTCATTTCGATATTTCCAGGCTCAACAAAGACCCATACCGCTCTTTTGGGGAACATGATGGTGATTTTTTGTGGGTTGGGCATAGGGGCAGTCCAGGTAAATTTATCACCTGTTACTTTCACATTACTAGTTTTAGGTTCATTACCATCGTAATAATGAAAATTCAGTTCAGCATCGCCCAGTCCTTTAATGTTTCCATTGACCCGGACCTGCTGACCTAAAGCTGTACCAGCCATGCAGAACATCGCGGCAGCAGTTAAAATTTTAAGTGATTTCATAGTTTTTTATTGATTTACTAGTTAAAAATTTCAGCCAGTTTCTTATCCATAGCTTCGTCATTTTCGCCACCTCCACCATAGCGGCCGATGATCATTCCATTTTTATCTACGAGGATTTTGGTTGGTAGCGAATGAATGGCATAAGGTTCAGTAATGTCGTTCGTTTTATCATATCCCGTGGCAGTTCTTTTCAATCCTCTCAGAACGTGTTTCCACACACCGATCTTGTCCTGTGCAACGGCCTTTTTCCAGGCTTCATTGTTACTGTCGTCATCAGATACACCAATAATTTCCAAACCTTTGTCTTTATATTTACTGTACAACGACAACAAATGTGGGTTTCCTTTACGACAAGGTACACACCAGCTGGCCCAGAAATCGAGCAATACATATTTTTTACCTTTAAAATCTGCCAGACTTAAGGGCTGTCCGTTGATGTCCGTTGAACTAAATACCGAGGCCGGACTTCCGGGCGATCCGCCTTCCAGGCTCTTGATCTCATCTGCAATTTTTTTTCCGTAGCTGCTTTGCTTTATACGGTCTGATAGTTTTGCATAAAGCAGCTTTGATTCAGCAAGTGGCAGCGAAGATACCTTCCAACTTAAGGCATAGGCCGAATAATCTGAATCAGGGTGAGTCCTGATATATTCCATGTCAATTTTATCCATTTCCTCCCTTAAAGGATCCATCTTATCCTTTTCTGCATTCGCAGCTTCCTTCAGCACTTCCAGTTCACCTTCAGGCTTTCCGGCTTTCCTTGCAGCTATATATGCCATATTGGCTTTGTCATAGGCAGCCGACAAAACACGCATTTGCTCTAGCTGTGATTTTTTACGAAGGTTCAGTACAACCAATTCATCATGGGTTTTAGAACCTGTTAATTTTAGGTTTTTGAAATCACCAGCAGTTAACGCCATGCTCAGTTTTCCGGGCTCGATAAAAAAGGTAGCCATATTGGGATCGTCGAAACCTTGGCTTTTTACAGCTCCCATAATATAAGCCATAACCGGATCGGCCACTTTACCTTTGAATTCAAATTTCCCATTCTGAATCGCGGTGCTGTCCTGGACATATCCTCCATCTGCAGTAGGGTATGACAATTTTAAAATTCCAGTACTTTGTCCTTTAATTTTGCCCTGCAACGTAAATGAGCCATCCTGCGCCATTACCTGATGAATACAGGCAAGCAATAACAATGTCAATAAATAATTTTTCATCTGTATAAATTTGTTTTCAATCGTATATATCCTGGTCAAATCAGTGCGCCACCCTATCGGGGCACCGCACTATGCAATGGTATATTAGTTTGCGCTGTATCCGGTATTTTGATCTCCAAATTGCGGATTGTAAATAAATTCGCTCTTTGGAACAGGAATGATATACTGAATCTGGCTGGTAATTGTGGGTTTTAACTGCATCACAGTGACTAACGGGAAACGCAATAATGCCATCCATTCGCTGCCATCCTCTCCCACCATACTTTTTGAGGTTTCTTTATATAGCTCCAATAATAGTGCATCAGGAGTATTTGCAGCCTCGACAGCTAAATAATGGAAATTATTGGAAACTGCAGTGATTCCCGCCTTTTCCTGTATCTGATGGATCAGTGTTTTTGCTGTGCCCAGGCTTCCTCCCGATCTTATTATAGCTTCCGCTTTCAGTAAGTAAACTTCCGTCAGCCGCATGGCATAATCTGTTTCAGTCAATGCCGAAGGAGTAGAACCTTGTGCATTATATTTATTGAAATAGAAGGTATTTGGCGAATATTGTGAATAAGCACTTGCCGTACCAATCACCCAGCTTCCCCTAGGATCATTGGCATAAAGATCTTTTAAAGCCGATTTGGCCACATAAAGAGATGAAGCACCGGGATAGTATTGCCTGGTTTTGGAATACGGATCGCTAGACTGAAGCGCCTGGGGCTTAATTCCTAAAATCACTTCCTTACTTGACAAACCAATGGTATGAAACAGGTTTTGCTGACTGGCTTCCAATACATAAGGGCTGTTCTGCATGATGTTATCTGCAAGAGCTATTACCTCAGTATAATTTCCGGTTCCTGCCCGGCTCATCAATACACGCATTTTCAACAACATTGCCGCCCATTTGGTTGCATAATGGTTTGGATTGCTTACCGGACCATTAGCGATCACTTCATTTAAATCAGCAATGATGAAATCATAGCTTTCCTTAACGGTGCTGCGCTTTTTAGTGATATTAGTCAATGTTGAGAGCTCATCCCTCAATAAAACTCCCTGCGCACTGCCAATCTTGTACCATTCTCCATAGTAACTCAACAGTTTGAAGTGTGAATAAGCACGAATGAATTTCGCTTCTGCAATTATTTCTTTTTTTCTGTTGCCTGTGAACTTATTATCTGCAAGCTCATTAACTCCTTTGATCACACCATTAGTACTATTCAGTGCTTTGTAAGATTCATCCCAATAACTACCAGCCGCACCTTCAGTCATATTTTCCTCAGAAGCGCTCGCACCAAAACCGTAGCCTAAATAGCCTGCAAATTGTGCTGGAAGAATCTGGTGTTGCTGCCAGCCGGTTTTGATATTCGTTGCATTAGCAAAATTGTAATAAGCACCATTCAAAGCAATCTGTGATGTGGCCTGGTCTAAAATGGTATTTCCTTCAACTTTGGCATTTTTAGGTGGTGCACTAAGTTCTTTTTTACAGCCGTAGGCCCCAATGAGCATGATACCAACTGTCAGAAATTTATATAATGTTTTCATGTCCTTTGTTATAATTAAATTCTATTCCCCTATACTATAAACCTACCCGGATTCCCAGGCTGAACTGTCTGACGTATGGATAACCTCCTGAATCACTATATCCGCCAATCAGACTGTACGGATCATTACTTGTCTCAGGATCTACACCCGGATAGTTCGTGATGGTGAACAGGTTAGTTGCGGAAACGTATGCAGATATTCCATTCAGTTTCCATTTGCTCGTCAGGCTTTTTGGAAACTGATAGGCAATGGTTACCGATTTTAGCTTGATGAACGAAGCGTCATATACATTGTTACTGGCAGCGTAAGCGTAAGAGCCCTGGCCCTGAATCAGGCGTGGCCTTGTAGCATCAGTATTTTCCGGAGTCCAGCGGTCAAGAATTCTAACACCTTTGTTTGTCCTTTTTGCCATATCCTGGTTCTGTACATCTGCCAGGTAATAAATGTCGCCACCATAAGAGAAAGTTGCCAGTGTGGTCAAACTGAAATCTTTATAGCTCATCCTGTTGGTATAACCCCCGTAAAATTTAGGTTCTGCCTTTCCAATGATATCGTCCGCAAAATAACGGAGTCCAGGACCAAAAGCATCAGGGTCCAATATATAACTAGGATCACCGATGCCGAGGTATGGATAACTGCCGGCAAGTACATTTCCTACTTTATAAGCATCCACTTCGGCCTGTGTTTTAAGGATTTTATCGAACACCCTTCCGTACAGCAGACCTACCGGTTCTCCCACTTTCAGCACTGTATTTCCAAATTGATAGATGCCCGGATTGTTTGGATCGTCAACTTGGTTAGAAATTGCAAGTACTTTGGAACGGTTGCCGGACACATTAATACTACCCGACCATTGGAAATTTTTTCCTCTGATAATATCTCCACTTAATTCAATTTCCAGTCCGCGGTTACGAATGTTGGCAATATTTGAAGTCACCTGATTAAAACCGGAACTTCCCGCTACTGTGGTGGGGAACAAAACGCCACTGGTGTTTTTTTCATAATAACCTACACCTCCGCGAAGACGGGAATTAAAAAAAGAAAAATCTATACCTCCATCTTTTTGCAAGGTAGACTCCCACTTAAGCCGTTCATTACCAAGCTGCGAGGGAGAAAGCCCGTTTAATCCGGCATATGACACAGGTGAATAAAGTGTATAGAACAGATTATTACCGATGTTCTGAGTACCTGTATACCCGGCACTCGCTCTAAGTTTGATCTCACTTATCCATTTCACATTCTTTAAAAAATTCTCCTGCGAAATCCTCCAGGCCACACCTCCCGAAGGGAAATAACCTACACGGTTAGCTATGGGAAATTTTGAAGAAGCATCCGATCTCCCCGTAAATGTAAACACATATTTATCCATCAGGCTATAATTCGCTCTCATGTAAAAACTCAATAATGAATTCTGATCTGATGTACCCGTTGAAGGTAAAGTTACAGCCGCTGAAGACAGGTTATTTAAATATTCATCATCGGGAAAGCCCTGTCCGCTTGCAGAAAAAGCATTTCCTTTGGTAATCTGCCAATCTGTACCGGCAACGACATTCAAACGGTGATTTTCATTGAATTCTTTATTCCAGGTTATTGTATTCTGGATGAAGGTATTTACCTGTTCAGCCTGTGCCTGTGTAGCGGTACCATTACCCGAGCTTCCTGTTCCATTTGGTGTGGCTATTGCCACAGTACTCGGAATATAGTTGTTCTGACGGTAATTATTGTAATTTACGGAAACTGAGCTTCTAAAGGTGAGGTCTTTTATGATATCATATTCACCTGTCAGACTACCAATTAGGAAAAAGTTGTTAGACTTATTAATTCCTTTTGTAAGTAAAAGCGGGTTTTGAAATCCTTCATACGCATAGGCACCGAGTGATGCAGGATCAATAATTTTAATACTGCCGTCTGCATTGTATGGATCTACAGTAGGAGGTGCAAATATAGCCTGTGTATATAGTCCGTTGGTGATGTTATTGGTACTGAAGCCATAATCCAGATTGGTATTGAAACGTAGTTTGCTGGTGATGTCATTATCCAGACTTACCTTTCCTGCAATACGCTTGAAATCTGTTCCTAGTACCGTTCCTTCTGAACTGTTGTAGCTAAGTGAGGTATAATAACGCGAACCAGCACCACCACCCCTCACAGAAAGGTCTGCATTTTGAGTGATCCCGGTACGGGTCACCAGGTCAAGCCAGTCCGTATTTGCTGTTCCAAAATAACCTGGATCAGTAAGTATCTGTGTAGCCAGCGCATTTGGTGCAAGCACCGGAATTTTGGCTGCACGTGCATCATTCAGGTTTTTAGCAGCCTCTTTGACAATCATGATATATTGGTCTCTGTTCAATACCTTTTCGTTTTCCGCCAGGCTTACTCCTGTGTAATAATTTGCTTCAAAGACTGGCTTCTGGTTCATTTTACCCTTCTTGGTGGTAATGATCACTACCCCATTTGCCGCTCTTGAACCATATATAGCTGTAGCGGAAGCATCTTTAAGGATGTCTATTGTTTCAATATCATTGATATTCAGTCCACCCAAACTATTCAATCCGCGGGCAAAAGAACCTGCCACCGAAAAATTCGGGTCGTCATTTCCACCTCTTTCCACCGGGCTCACAATATCAGACGCACCTTGCTGGTAACGATTCTGAACTTGTATCTGCACTCCGTCGATAATGTATAATGGGTCATTTCCCCCCATCAGGGAGGTCCCGCCCCTGATCCTGATCTTAGCCACACCACCAGGGGAGCCATCAGCCTGCACCACTTGTACCCCGGCAGCCTTACCGCTCAATGCCTGATCAAAGGTAGCAAAAGGCACATCCCTTACTTCAGAGATATTTACTGATGCAACAGAACCTGTTAAATCCTTTCTTTTAGTTGTTCCATAACCTACCACAACGGTTTCCTCCAGCTTGTTCTGGCCGAATTGCATAACAATAAGCATACTGGGGCGAACAGGCAACTCTAGTGTTACATAGCCGACGTAAGAAAAAACAAGCACAGAATTATCTGGCACCGTAGTGGTAAAAAAACCTTGTTCATTGCTAACAATGGGTCTTCCGGAGTTGTTTTTTAATTTGATGCTCACTCCCGCCATGGGCTTCCCGTTTTCATCCACAACACGACCGCGAACATCAATAGCAGAAAAAACATTCTTGAGTTTATCCAGAAAGGAAGATTCTTTTTTGGACACTACAACAGAGTTTTTAGCTACGGAATAATCAAAGGGCTGTCCTTCAAAAACCTGTTCCAATACCACTTTCAGATCTGCGTTCTTCACCTGTATAGTAACAGGTTTTGCATTTTTTAAATTGGTAGTAGTAAACAGAAAGTCGTACCCGCTTTGAGTTCTGATTTTATCAAGAACATATTTAATGGGCGCATTATTTTCAGATAGCGTGATTTTTTGCGCATAGCTTCCCGCACTTACCTGCAGGATAACTGTGATTAAGAGTAAAGTGGTTAGGTTAACTCGCATAATCCATTTTCTTTTTCCCGTTTCACTTACCGGCCCCATGGCCCGGCACATCATCAACTGGATTTTGGAAATACAGCCCAAAAGCTGTATCAACCTTTTTGTGTAAAAATTGTACATTTGCTTAGCATGGTTTAGAAACGACAGGCCTACATTTTCGAAGATGGACTGGCATGTCGCTTAGTTGATAGTTTAGATTATTGATGTAAACCGCTTATTGGGTTATCCTGGTTCCGAAGCCAGGGTAACCTTTTTTAAGGGTTCAGGTAGTAAAAGTTTAATTCATTACCATAACCCTCCTTCCTTCGATCTCAAAGTGAACGATTTTTGTCCTTTCCAGCATATCCAGTACATCACTGATATTTGATTTTCGTGAAATAGTTCCTGTAAATCCTTCTAACGTTGGTTTATCTTTATAAACCACTTCTATATCATACCAGCGCGCAATTTTCTGCATCACATCAACAATATTTTCATCGTTGAACCGGAAATACCCATTCTTCCAGGAAACAGCTTCTTCAATGTCAACTATCTGTACATTCAACTGTCCGGCGGTTAATTTAGACTGCTCTCCTGGCAGCAGTACCAGTTCATTATCCTTTCCAGTTACCTTTACACTCCCTTCCAGTAGGGTTGTTTTTATGTAACGGTTAGAAACATAACTATTGATATTGAAATGTGTACCCAATACTTCAACAGTCTGTCCCTCTGATTGTACGACAAAAGGATGCGACTTATCTTTAGCGACTTCAAAGTAGGCTTCTCCACGTAATTCCACTTTCCGATTTTTCCCTTTGAAAACGGAAGGGAATTTCAAACTACTTTCCGCATTGAGCATAACAGTAGTCCCATCCGGTAAAGTCACATTATAAATGCCACCGCGTGGTGTACTAGCGGTCATTTCCAGAGGCACATAGGATTCGACTGCTTCAGGTACAGCAACACGGGTACCGTCACTATAAGCCACTTTTCCGGCCGCTATAACTACTCCATTCTTTGCATCACTTAAATTGATGGTTTTACCACCTGCCAATGTTAGTATCGCAGTGTTTCTACCAGGTGGGATATCCTGCGCCAAAGAAATTTTATCCTTTATACCTCTGTTCTGAATTCTATAAAAATAAAATCCTGATCCCATCACCAATAAAATAGCGGCCACACTTGCGATACGAGGCCATAAACTGATTTTACGGGGTTCATTTAAATAAGCATTCAATGCTTGGAAACCCAAATCATGCTCCTCCTGTATCTCTACAGCACTTAATGTATTCCCCGTTTTATGTTTCAAATACCAACTTTCCACCAAATCCCTTTCCTCAGCACTTGCAGTTCCGTTATTGTATACTTCAATTATTTTTTCAGCTTGCTTAAATTCCATGTTCACGTTAAGCGAAATTTCACGCTATAATGATAAGACACGGCTAAGCAGGCTATAGACTAGACAGTATTTAAAAAAAGTTAAAATAATATAAACAGGATGTTGGCGCCTAGTTTAACACGTAAAATTTTCAAGGCATTATGCACCTGATTACGAACGGTATGCGGCGATAAATTAAGTGCCTCGGCAATTTCATTATGGCTCATCTCCAGCTTACGGCTCATTTCAAAAACAAGGCGCATTTGATCGGGTAAGGCGGCAATTTCCTTTTCAACAAGTAAGGCAAGCTCCTTTTCCCTCAGCTGATCTTCAATCACATTTTCGCCCTGATCTATAAATTCCTGTAATGAAGCAGCAAAATTATCCCTTACCTTTTTATTTCTATACTGGTTTAATACGCGATTTCGAACTGCAGCATAAAGATAGGAAGAAAGACTGGTCATATGAAGTTGCTCCCTGCTAGTCCAGAGGTAAACAAACAATTCCTGTATGATATCTCTTACTTCCTCTCTGTCCGGCAAGCGACGGTAGGCATGGCTATACAAAACGCCCTGATACCTTCTGTAAATCTCGGCAAGCGCAACCTTCTCACCTTTTTTTAACAAAGCAATAAGTTCCAAATCAGTATATGAACTATAAATGGCCATGAAGATTTCCCCTTTTGTAAAATTACTAAAAAATAATATCCTATTATTCATAAGGATAACAAAAAAGCAATTTTATTCCAATGGCAAACGAAAGCAATTATTAAGAATAATTCGCGATCTCGAATGGAAATAACAAAGGGGTATTTGTAAAAACAAATACCCCTTTGTTATATAAATACCTGCTTTATTTACTATGTATCCCCACATATGCCTGATTGGCATTTAGCAGAATCAAATCTGCATAGGCCTGCAAGAACAATTCTGATTGCCCTTCCTTTAGTGCCCTTACCAACAAATCTGCCAATTCAGACATTTCCATTCGTAACTTCACAGCTAATGGAATAAACACATAATCAGACGACCTTTTCGCCATCAAAGCACAGTTGTAATCCTGAGGGTACCGATCCAAAAAGTCCCTATAAAAAAGCTCATTGAACGAAAAAATCCATCCTGTTGAAGGATAAATATCCAGATCAAAAGAAACACCAGATGGTACAAAAACCATACTTTCGCCTTCATCTAACCACATTAAGCGGAAACTAATGGTACTTTGCAACTTTGCGTCGCGCTTATACTCATCCAGGCGATTGATACTTAAAAAATTTAAACTCATTTTTCAGAAATTAGTTGACTACTAGCAAAGTAGTCGCGGTATAGAATGTACACAAATTTGATCAGCATGATTGATAAATCCATACACAGTAGCTAATTTGGAAAAATCTTCCATTAAACACCTTTCAAACAGAATTAAATTCTTTAAAGTGTAACAAAGTATCTATCTGACAGAATTAAAGCTAACTACTTGACAATCTGAACAGAATAGATTTAATTTGCAAAAAACAAGCGTAAAAAACTATGGTTATATGACTACTACAACTTTGGATCAGACTGATCTACAACTTTTACGCCTCATTCAAAAAGATGCCTCGTTGACCAACAAACAACTTGGTTTAAAGCTACATAAAGCCGGAAATACCATTTTCAATCGAGTGGAGCGACTCAAAGAGATCGGCTATATTATTGGTACACTCACCATCATTAACCGAGAAAAACTGGGTGAAATGTTGACCTCCTTCACCTCGATTCAACTGAAAGACCATAGTACCCAGTCCTTAAAAAACTTTGAGCAGGAAGTAGTTAAATTTACCGAAGTAATGGAATGCTATCACATGACAGGAGATTTCGATTTTATCTTAAAAATCGTGGTTAGCAACATGCAGGCTTACAAGGAGTTTGTAGTAAATAGATTAGCCAACCTGCCAGATGTAGGGACTGTGCGTAGCCAGTTTGTGATTAATGAAGCTAAAAGAGAACTGGCCTATACTTTAGAAATGCCCCCATTCCATGCTAATGGACAGTAGATTATTAAGATTAATTCCCAATAAACAATAGTTTTGTCATAGTAATCTAATCTATCTATATTGGTTCATACATTAAATCATTATTTATGCGCTATAAAAAGACGATTACTTTTTCTCTAATATTAGGTACAGTTGTGATGCTAAGTGCTTTTATGCCGCAACAAGAACCTAAACAAGAACCTAAAGCGACAAACCTTAAAGTACTTCCAAAGAACATCAGTCATGATGACCTTGATAAAGTTATGGATGGCTTTAAACTTGCATTAGGTGTAAAATGTAATTACTGCCACTCTCCACGCAAAGACAACCCTAAAAAGCTTGACTTTGCAAGTGATGAAAATCCTAAAAAGGAAATTGCAAGGGATATGATGCGAATGACTAACAAGATCAACAAGAAATATTTCCACGAAAAAGACAAAGAAGGAAATTAATGAATATTTCTTGTGTAACTTGTCATAACGGAAAAGATGAACCGGTAACAATTAAAATTTAAAAAACGCGCTGCCATAGGGTTGTCAGTGGGCTGTGTTTTCTTTGTATTAGAAAATACATACACCCATAAAAAAATAAGATTATGACAACGACAACCACCACCGAAACTATGCCATTCGTTTCTACAGAAAATTTTTTAAATGAATGGCTAGGCCACCGTCGCCTTACCAGACGTGTAATTGAAGCCTTTCCTGAAGATAAATTATTTGATTACAGCATTGGCGGTATGCGTCCATTTGCTGAGATGATGAAGGAAATTATAGACATCGCAGGTCCTGGTATAAGAGGCATTGCAACCGACAATTGGGAAAACGCAAGTGGCTTTGATCAACATTCTTTAAACAAGGAAGACCGCACTAAGGAAGGCTTACTTAAATTATGGGATCAATCCACCGAAGTGATCATTGCATTTTGGCCAGAGATTTCTGAAGCCCGGTTTCAGGAAGTGGTTTTAGCTTTTGGTCAATATGAAGGGCCTGTTTATTCCACCATTTTATATTTCATCGACAACGAGATTCATCATCGTGCACAGGGTACTGTTTATTTACGCAGCTTAGGCATAGAGCCACCTGCATTTTGGAACAGAGACTAAATTTTATAGGCTCCAATTAGTTCAATCCGCTAAATTGGAGCCTATAATGATTATACTTCTACCATCGCCTTGATCACCCCATTTGCAGGATCAAGCCAACTTTGAAACTCGTCTTTTACTTCAGCAAACTGAACTTTATGTGTGATGTAAGTGGTTGGCTTTACCAAACCCGCTTTCATGGAAGCAATTACATGCTCAAAATCGGTTCTTGTTGCATTTCGACTGCTCATCAAAGTGGCTTCGCGTTTATGAAACTCAGGGTGACTAAAGGAAATGTTTTCTTTCTGCAAGCCAATCAATACAAAACGCGCACCGTGTGCCATATACTGAAAGGCATTATTAATCGCTTTTAAACTTCCTGTAGCATCTATGACTACTGTTGGCATATCACCGTCTGTAATTGCCTGCAATTGCTCTAAAACATCAGAAGCAAGGGCATTCACTACATAAGGTATATTCAACTTATCCTTGCAAAACTGTAAACGTGCATCGTTAATATCCAGCGCAATCACTTTAGCTCCGGCAATTCTGGAAAACTCCATAGTTCCTAAACCTATCGGTCCCGCTCCTATTACCAACACAAATTCATCCTTTTCAATAGCAGCTCTACGCACACCATGGGCTCCAATAGCCAGTGGCTCTACCAATGCCAGTTCATCAAAACTTAAGCCTTCACCATGGATCAGCGTATGTGAAGGAACCGAAAGGTATTCAGCCATTCCACCATCTACATGCACCCCGCAAACTTTAATATCCGTACAGCAGTTTGGCTTGCCTGATCTACAGGCAATACATACGCCACAGTTAAAATAAGGAATAAATGTAACGGTTTCTCCTTTTTCAAAGCCCTCAGCCCCATCAAACTCTTGTAATTCACCAGAAAGTTCGTGACCCAAGATTCTTGGGTAATTAAAAAAAGGTTGTGTACCTTCAAAAGCATGTAAATCCGTACCGCAGATACCGATGCGTTTAATTTTTATAATTGCGTTGCCGGCTGTTAATACAGGTTTTTCACTTGTAGTGTATTCAAATGTACCTGGTGTACTGCAAACGAGTGTCTTCATTTATATCTCTAAAATTATTTCTTCATGAGCTGTTTACCAACCCAGTTCACTAAATCTTGTCCAGCTTTAAAATTATCGTATTCAGCAGGCAATTTTCTTCCATCTACATACTCATTGTACAACCATGGATCGCCAATAACAAATACAGCACCTTTACCTAGTTTGGCCACAGCCATCATATTATTTCCATCCTTATCTTTAAGCACGGGTTTAGCCGGCGCCACTAGTTTTAACGTACTATACTCCTTTATGTACAATTGTTGCGAAGTTTTAAAAAGCTCATTGCCAGCAGGAACAATTGCCTTGCCCATTTCGAACTTATTGCCAACTACTCTGCCCTTGCTGTCTTTGTTGAATTGAACACCGAAGTTCTTAGCCAGCTGGTTAAAATGATCAAATTCTACATTTCCGGTATCGTTCCCCATCAATATCAAGATACCACCTGCTTTAACCCAGTCCGTAATATTCTTAATGTCATTGGCAGCAATAAAATTCGGCTTAGCTGTTTCTTTTTCCGTATCGGGATCTACGATGATGTATACTGAAGCCTTTTTAAGATTTGTAGCTGTAGGCGCATTGTACAAGGCTGAAGTTTTAAAACCTGCATTGTTAAATTGCTCTCCCCACATAGAAAAACCTCCGTTGGACATTTCTTCCCATTTGTAATGCCATGAAACCACATTACCGCTTTGATCTTTCTTCGTTTCATGATTAAAATACGAATCCAACATGACTGTTTTCCCTAAACCTGGTTTAGGCATAGCTGCAATCTCCATTTCGTTGATCGCCTTTAAAAAAGCGCCAACACCTTTTGGATCATTGGTGATTACTTTTTCGCTTAAATAATAAGCATAACTACCATCACGATAAGGTTTACCACCCAAACCAGATACAGTAACTGTACCTTTAAGGTTCACCATGTTCTCCGCACGTTGTTCAACAAATTCCTGTTGCATCCCTTTGTAACCTTTATCAGCCACTGCAAAGTACGATTGTGGTAAGTATTGCATTCTTACACCTTTAGCAATAGCATACACAAACATAGCGGAAGCTGAGGACTCAAAGTAATTACCTTTATCATTTGGACGGTCTAAAATATCGTACCATACACCCGTTTTATTGTTTTGTACACTTTTGATGGCAACAGCCAATCGGTTCAAAATATTAATCAATTCCTTTCTTTGCGGATGATCCTTAGGGAAATTATCCAATGCATCTACCAGTGCCATCGCATACCAGCCCATTGCTCTGGCCCAAATATGTGGCGATAAACCCGTTTTTGGATCGGCCCAACGCTCTACTTTTGATTCATCCCAGCCATGGTACAACAATCCAGTCTTTGCATCCCTGGCATTTTTCTCCATAAAGATGAATTGGTTCGCAATGTCATCAAAGGCCGCTTTATTATTAATTAATGCTGCATACTCCGCATAAAAAGGCTGTCCCATGTACAAGCCATCCAGCCACATCTGGTTAGGATATATTTTTTTGTGCCAGAAACCGCCTTCTTTTGTTCTCGGGTGTTTTTGCAATTGCTCCCATAGTGTAGTTGCTGCCTTAAAATATTTCTGTTGTCCGGTTACTTTATAAAGATCGAGTAAAACCGTACCGTTTTTTACGTTGTCAATGTTAAAATGATCCTGGCTATAAGTATCTATAACTCCTTCTGCAGAAATAAACTGATCCATTTTATCTTGAACGTATTTGAAGTATACCGCATTACCGGTTCTTCTCCAGATCTCGTTCATTCCATCTTGAACAACTCCATCATCATACGACCATTTTTTGGATCTTTCCTTCCATACTTCCATTACCGTAGCTGCCATCTGATCAGATAAAGGCTTAGCCTTTGTATTGGCATTTTGTGCATTAGCCTGTGGTGCCAACATGACAAAGGCTATTAAGCTAAATATAAGAGGTCTCATTTTCATACATGTGTGTTATAAATGGTTTCAATACAAGTCTACATAGTTTTAAACAGTGATTTTAGTAAAGTCTGCAAAATAAATACGCAATCGTTGCCAAAACCTTATTTTACTAAAATCACGATATCTTTCCTTCTCGATTCGGGGATTACTTTTAACAATTCTACCTTTCCATTCTTCCATACGGCCTCTACTGTGGTTTGATGAGGGGCATGCAATTTAAAATGGACATCCCATTCTTTAGGCCATGCCGGGAATAAGAAAATCTTTTCCTTATGGGTTTGCAATAGCATTTCCTGTAAACCAATCATTCCTGATCCGCCCCAGTTATGGTCGGGCACCCAATCAAATCCAGGTCCCCAAAATGCAGGAAACCTTCTGCCCGAATCTTTTAATTTTAACAGGGTGAATTCCGCGGCTTCTTTTACGAGCCCTAGCCTTGCTGCAAAAATATTATCCTGCTTCCAACCCACATGGCTCTTAAATTTCAGCACATCGGTATCGTATTTAAAAGTGTTGATAGCGGTATCCAATCCGGGTTTGCCAACTCCATAAATCCCCCATGGATAAACAGGGTATAATTGAGGACTTTCCGTATTATTTACTCGTTCCCATACTTTCGCCGGAGCAATCGTCGGATGTCCATCAAACTCCCTAAAGCTAATTGGTGGAATACGTTTTAACATTGCGGCCCATGTTTCCCTTTGTGCTTCAGAGCCACCTTTGAGCTCCAGTAAACGCCCCAATACGGTTTTCAATGCGGCAATGGTTGATGTGGCATTGTAAGCCATCTTATAGGTCTCTGCTGCAGATCCGGGGTACAAAACCAAATGGCCATTGCCATCCAGTGCTTTGCTACCCCTTTGTCTAGCCAAATAGCTGTAATGGGTATCAAAAAAATTAAGACAACTTTCTATAAATGGAAGGTATGGTTTTACATCTTTTCCCGCATAGCTTTCCGTCTCCAGCATCATCATACAAAACTCAAGTACAGTATCCCATTCGTATTCCAGCCAGGCATTGTATTCCATACCTTTATCATACCCTGCAGGTCTCTTCCAGCCATACTCAGCTGGATTTGGCAAGCCAAAGTTCTCTAATTGCTCCGTAAAACCAGCCCCTTTATGACCCCAATAAAATTCGCTTCGCAGCTCTGCATTGCGCAATAGATTAGTATAGAAATCAAATTGCGGCTTCATCATTTCGGCATCCCCACTTTTCAGCATTGGCCAGTATACCAATCGTTGGTTTTGTGCAGTATGTGTTCCTCCACCCCAGTTTCTAAAATCAGGTGTATATTTTAACGTTGAATCTATCAATCCTGGGTCGTAGGTAAACAGACCGCCGTTAAATTTAGTGGGATAAGTTCCAAAAGCATTACAGCCCAACATATAACGAAATAACTGATAGTTCTTTCCTGCTTGTGCAACTAAGGGCTGCTGTTGGCTACTCATTTCTATAAAGCTGCGTTCCCAGTAGCTCTTCCACCAGTTTTTAGTAGCTTCAAATGCTTGTTTATTTTTAATGGTTGCTGTCTTTCTTAATTCACTTTCCCAATTGTTGATATGCTGGGCTTCAGCGGTATGCAATGTGATCGTAATATTGATGGCATTTAAAGCCTTGGCATTTTTTAGTTTCCAGCCTTTAAAGGCTACTCCCGAATAACTGCCAGTATAAGTTCCCGAGGGCATCAAGCCATCTCCTTGCATTGAGCCTCCAAATACCAGGTGCTTTAGCGGATTAAACAACTTACCCTTAACACTGTCCATTCCTTGCTGCTTCACCGTAACATCAAAAACAGAAAAGTCTTTGTTCTGATGGAAAAACAGCAATCCATTATTTTTAAATGCAATGCTGTCTTTAAAGGTTTTCACCTCTCCTTGCGGTGCCCATTTATAAGAGTTTTGGTTGTTTTCTTTTCCTTTGGTCAAGCGATCTTCATTTCTCCAGCTTTCAAAACCCGCCTCAGCAAAAGTCTTCTGGTTACTTTTCAATTCAAGATGAACGATGGGTTTAAAAACATCAACCCAAATTTTTACTTCCGTCTGCAATCCTGCTTTTGTACCAGTCACTTTTACATAGCCTTCTTTTAAAACCAACTCTTGCTTAAAAGTACTGCCTGCGTCGAAAGGATTTGGGCTTAACTTCAATCTTACTCGTCCCATTTTTAACAAAGTATTGTTTTCGTCGAAGGTTCCGCTTCTGGAGATGTAAAAAAGTAGTTCTCCTTTTTCCACCCAGATATTCATCCCAATATCACCGCCGCCGCAAGGCATAGAACCAGCAGCGTTTTCACTCTGACTGTTCCATACCAGATTAGCCTCAACTTGCTTATTTTGTGCTTGCGCAGTCCATAAACAGCTGGATAATATTATCCAAATAAAAAGAAGTTTACTTTTCCCAGTCATCCGTTCTAAATGAGGAAACTGGTAAACCTTCATTTCCATACAAATCGCCAATTACAAAATCTTTAAAAGCATAACGCACCGCTACCGGAGCTTTAACAGCGTCAGATGAAACCGTTACGCTGCTTCCCGAAAGCACTGCCTTTGCCGGATAAAACACCTTATCCTCCCCAGCAATTTCAAACTCCGACAAAGGCTTTCCAAATGAGGTAAGTCCATTTGATGCATTCTGAAATTTTAGGATTGCCGAACCATCTATAACAGTCATAGATTCATAATCAGGACTGGCATAACTAAAACCTTTAACGCCATAAGTATTGCCCAATGCCAGGTAAGCTAATCGTACTCCTCCCTTTTCTTTATCTGCCGGATGAATATTACGTTCTTCACCAATGTCCATTAGCACTGCCATCCCCGAATTGGATATTTTGGAAATGGATTTCCGTTGTACATCTCTGATAAATGCTGAGTTAAATTCCTTACCCATCTGAGTTGCCGGGTCTTTTACATATTTAAAAGGTGCAATTTGTGCATAGTAAAATGGAAACTCGCCCATTCCCCATACATTTCGCCATTCCTTAACCATTGCAGGAAATAAATCTCCATATCTATCCGGTCGGGTCTGATTAGATTCTCCCTGGTACCAAATCGCCCCACGGATACCGTAACCAATAGCAGGATACAACATTCCATTGTATAGCGTAGTTGGTGTGCGACTTACCTCTTTAATCGCATCTCCTTTTGATGGAATTTTAACTTCAGGAAAAGACTTTAACAATTCGGGTGACATCCATGCTTCTATTGTTGAACCGCCATAACTATCGTTAATCAGTCCAACTGGAACGTTAAGCATTTCACTCAATAATTTACCAAAATAATAAGCGGTAGCACTAAAGTTAGACACAGCTTCTGGTCCAGCAAGCTTCCAGTCGGACGGTTTACTATTGTCTTGCCTTTCCGTTATAGATGATCTTGGCACAGTATACAATCGAATCTGAGAATTGGAAGATTTTAAAATGGCTTCATTTGATCCTAAAATAGGCTGACTTTTAAACCCTTTCATCGGCATCTCCATATTCGATTGTCCGCCGCAAAACCAAACCTCACCAATCAAAATATCTTTTAAGGTAAGCGCAATACCATCACTTATACTTATTTCATAAGGGCCACCTGCTTTTGGAGTCGCTATTTTCAGCTTCCATTTGCCGTTGGCATCCGCTTTTATTGTATATTTCTTTTTATCCCATGATGGAATTAAAGTAACACCACTACCTGCATTAGCCCAACCCCATATCGCAACATCAGCTTTCTGCTGAAGTACCATGTGGTCCGTAAAAATAGAGGCCGGTTTTATGGCTGCAAAAGATGAACCTACAAAAAAGGCAAGGAACAAAACCGTTGTTCCTGATCTTGAAATAATGGTTTTAAGCTTCTTCATATATTTTTTGAATTGATTTTTCTAGTTCTTCTTCTTTTAGCGCCTGTCTTCTCCAGTAATTAGCTAGGATTGACCCGGAAATGTTCATCCATGGACTAAATACGGCTGCCGCAAGTCCAACGGTTCCCAATTTACCCATGGAACCTGCTAAACCTGAAGCCATACCTCCATTCTGCAAACCTACTTCGAAGGCGACGGTCCTTGATGATCTCTTATCCAGACCAAATATCCGGCTTAACAAATAACCAAAAAGGTAACCAGCTCCATTATGGATCACAGATGCAAGAAACAAAATAAAACCGACTTTTAACAGGTTATCTCTACCGGCTGCAGTTGTAACTGTTGTAAAATAAACGATACCGAACATAGAAATATAAGGCATCAGCTGATCCAGATTATTAAATTTCAATGTAAATAAGTGATAAATCAATCCTACAAGAAATGCGCCTGCAAAAAAGCTCAGGATCTCAACAGATTCCATACACTCAGTAGAAAAGACACGTTCAAGCCCGCTCCACATTCCCAAAGGTAAAGTCAGCAACCAAAGCACACATACCGCAGCAATCAGTTTAATCCGCTTCCAACCTTTTGGCGTTGCCCGTTTCAAATAATCATGAACCAGTGCCGCACCGATAGGAACGATCACAATCTTAATGATCTCCATCATCATATTGAAGAATTTAATCTCAATCAGCGTACCCGCCAGTAATTTCATCAGCAACGGCGTCAGAAATGGCGCGATCAGCGTGGCCATTGCGGTAACAGCAACCGATAATACGAGATTTGCACGAGCAATATAAACCATCACATTAGAGGCTAAGCCACTAGAACAGGAACCGATTAAGATGATTCCCGCTGCAATTTCAGTTTCAAAATGAAACACACGTGTCAACATATACCCCATTAATGGCATAATGGTAAAATGACACAACAAGCCAATTACCACCCCTTTTCCTGTGCTACCCAAGCCAGTAAAATCGCGAAGGCTCATGTGTATTCCCATACCAAACATCACCATTTGTACCACCACGAGGATGAGCCATTTGTTACGGAGGTCAAACTCGCCCCATTTCAGAAAAGCAGCAGGATAAATCATTCCTGCAACTACAGCAGTAATGATCCAGGCGGTATACTGGTAATTTTTTAAGGTTTCCAGCGCGCCAATTCCTATAGCGACTGTTACTGCCATCACGACTGCAGCGGGTTGCCATAGTGCAGGATCTGATCTAAAAAGACCAACCAACAGCACTACGAATGCAATCAGCGCAAACAGCAGGCATAATCTGCGAAAATTATACATGATGTCCTATTTAAATAAACCTGCAATGTGTTGAATGGCAAGAGCCGGACTTGCAAGTATTGGAATACGTTTTTCCGCATCAGGCAATCCATCAACCACGCGCGACATAGAAGCTTGTGCAAGTACAATTACATCAACTTTTGCAGAAAGTTCGATCAATGCTTTAGCCACCATTTCATCATGCTTTTCAGGCTGTCCGCCCATTAAAGCTTCAAATGCGCCTTCACATAATATAGACGTTAACTCTATTTCTTTACCTGCAATTGCTGCACGGCGTTTAACAAGGTCACTTGTTGGGCCAAGTGTAGTAGGCAATGTTGCGATCACTCCAATTCTTTTACCTGTTTTCACGGCAAGATCGGCCATAGGTTGATCTACTCTTAAAACTGGAACACTAGTTAAACCAGCAGCGGCTTCGATGGCTGCACCTATAGAAGAGCAAGTAACCAGAATAAAATCTGCCCCGGCAGCTTCTGCTGAGGCGACATGATCTACTACCCTTCTGGAAGTTAATTTTGTCAGTTCATTGCGACTAATGACATCTTTAATCAGACTATCATCTACTATATTAAATACATTTACGCCAGGTAGATAATCACTGCAAAGTTTCTGAAAAACAGGAACCAACGTAGCTGAGGTATGAACAAGTCCGAGTGTTTTAGTTTTCATATTTTAGGTTATATTAGGTTAATGTTAAAAAATCTTCTTTTCCGACCTGTCCCCCTTTAAAGACTAGCTGTAAGTGGTCAACAGCAGATCCGGGGGCATAAGCAAGGCACAAAGGCGCTCCGGGCGAGAGTGGGGCAATCATCTCAACGGCTTCTATCCCCATTGCCCTGGCCGCATAACTTGAAGTATCCCCACCGGCAATAATGATTCTTTTAAGCTCAGTTTTTTCTGCCGTTAACCTTGCAATCTGACCAAGCAGCTGACCATACAATTGTGCTGTGGCAGTCTTACCAAAGCCTTTCTCTTTAAATATTTTATCAGTATCGCCCACACGGGGATCATCATTACCCAGACTAGTATGAACCAAAGGTTTTTTCCCTTCATTGATTAATCCGATAGCTTTCTGCGCATACTTTTCAGCTGCAGCCTTGATAAAGCCTGTTTCCATAAAAAGATCAGCCTCAGTCGCCTGGCTTGCTAACGTTACTGTATCAATCGGCAATTCTGTAAAACCATGATTCAAGGCGTAACGGATCTGTTCGGAAGTTACCGAAGAACAACTTCCTGAGACAACCAATATAGGCCCATCGGCTTTAATAAGTTTCCATTCTTTCTGTTCCTGTAATACCCCCCTCTCCTGCCAGTGATTTCCCAGAGCCATTTCTATAGCTGACGATCCTGCAGAGAAAACAATTTGTTCATCGCCCGCTTGTCCGTCTATCAGCTGTCCGACACTTTTAAGATCTTCTTCTATGAGCGCATCAAATAATACGATTTCATATGTCGAAAAATCCGGATTGAAAGCCTGTTCCTGGTATTTATGGAGCTCAAGAATGTTAAACAACCCTATATTTTTATCTGTTTGTTTGCCAAGATGTAAACGAATATCGCTTTCATCGGCCGGCGTTGTTGGATGATTTCGCATAGAGGGATGCCTATCCAGACGATAAATTTCCCCTTCAGTTCCTATGCCCATGCGGGCGAAAAGGTTGCCAAATAAGCCATACCGTCCCAGATGTGGTGCTGCTGCCAGCAATGGAACAACCGCCGTTTTAAATACAGATGCACCAATATCAATTGCCTTACCAATGCTACCAATAGCTGGCGATGAATCGAAGGTTGAGCAAACTTTATAGTGCACGTGACGCGGGTTGAGTTTCTGCAATGCGGTAAAAGCAGGCCTTAGCACTACTTCCATTTCAACTGGCGAAAGTGTACGACTCTTACCTGCTACACCAATAGCTTGCAATCCTGGGTAACGCGATAGTTGCGCTGTGGAGGGGGCTTCAATAAACAAGACTGTTTTGATACCAGCTCTACTTAAAAATTCCAGTGCATCCGTTGATCCGGTAAAATCATCCCCGTAAAAAGCAATAAGTAAGCGGTTATTTTCCATGTTTCCCTTACGGTTATTTTTTACCAAATACAGATACGGAATGACCAAACTCCAGGTATTTTGACGCAGCTTCGGCTACAGACAAACCATCAACTGCTGCCTGCCAGGCTTGTTGCAAGGCAACGACTCCACCAGCTGGTCCATCAGGATGAGCCATAATACCGCCGCCAGCCATATACAGCAAATCGACAGTTTTAGTGCGTCGATAAGTTTCAGGTGCCTGGCCTCCCCATTGTCCGGAAGACACCACCGGCAATACCGAATAGCCACCTAACAAGGGCGTCAGACAAGCTTCAATAGATTTAACTACTGAATCATCTGATTCCCAGAACTTATTCTGAATCCCATTGACATGAATCTGATCTACACCTGCCAATCTCCATAATTTCTGGTAAGCCGGAAATTCGATCCCCAGTAAAGGATGACGATTGAGCATGCCCCAGCCATTGCGGTGACCATGTATCGCTAGTTCTCCCATATCTCCTATTTTCTTTACGCCAGACAGCCCCACACTATTCAGGCTAATCATTACAGAAGTTCCTCCAGATTGGAGTACCTTTTCATAATTGCGCTGCATCCGGTCGATATCATCACTGATATTAAAGGCATACATCACCTTTTTACCAGTTTGATCCGCATGTCTATTGATCACATCCATTACCGCATCCACACGCATATCGAATGGAGAATTGGCAGAAGAGCCTAATAATTCATCATCCTTCACAAAGTCAATACCAGCCTTTGCCAATGTGTTAACCAGCTCAGCTGTTTGTTCGGGTGTCATACCGATACTCGGCTTAATGATCGTACCAATCAATGGTCTACCATAAACTCCTGTCAGCTTCCTACACCCCTCAATGCCAAACTTTGGTCCTTTATAAGCATTGGCATAAGAGGCCGGCAGTTCTAGATCCATAAGTTTTAGACCGGTAAACTGGGTTAGTTCGTAAAGATTCCCCTGTAAAGTTGATACCAAAACAGGCAGGTTATAACCAAAATTCTCTACGGACCAGGATACCTCTATCATGGCTCGCTGGTATTTTCCTCCCGAGGAAAGCACACCCGGAATAGCAGGGCTATCTGCCACATCCATAAGAGTGATATTTTCTACTCTAGCGGCGAAACGTTGTTTCAATTCCTCGGTCTCACCAGGAACGGCAATAAAAGTTCCCGACGACTGCTCTCCGGCCAATACCTGAGCTGATTTTTCAAGATCAAGTGGTGTTTCTATATAATATTTTGCAGTTACTCTTTCCATTTCTCTTGTTCTTATCTACTTACGGGTAACCAAACTGACATTTCCGAACGCCCACGGTTGCCCCAGGCGAAGTAAGGCACCAACCTAATCGGCGTAGTGGTATTTGATTCATTGAGTGGACGATATAACACATTTTTCCAGTCTTTATTCTCAATAAGCTGCGCATTACCTTCCAGACTCATCATGTTTGCTCCATCAATTTGAATAGGGCTGGCCTTTAAATCAATTTTAGCTGGTATAAAGACATTAAAGATTCTTTTACCAGGCAAATCCTGAGATTCCAGGCAATAAACTACAGGTCCCCTTTTAACTGCTACCTGGTTCCTTGTTTCTTCCACAAGCGGATTTGACTCTACCAATTGCGCTTCCATAGGCAATACCAGTTCTACCTGATCACCGGCTTTCCATCTACGGTTCAATTCCGCATAAGTCCCTGGTGTTAATACCAGGTTTTCAGTTTGTCCATTTACCTTTAAAGTCGCATTAGATGTCCAGCCCGGAATACGGAAAAACATGGAATAAGGCTTATTACCAGTTGCTTTAACACTAATCTTGATGTTGCCATCCCATGGGTAATTAGTTTCCTGAACAAGGCTAACTTTCGATCCATCACTTAAGCTGGTCTGAATGGTATTACCACCATAAAGATTGAACCACAAACCTTTATCAGAAATACTATAGGCATAATCACTAACCTCTGCAATGGTACGGACTACATTTGGCGGGCAACAATTTGACAAACCAATGTAAGGCACTCGCTCTTTTGACCAACGTTGTTTAAAAGGCAGATCATCAGAGTAGCTTAAAGGATTGGTGTATAAAAATTTCTTACCGTCCAGACTAATACCTGAAAGTACACTATTGTGTAAAGCCAGCTCCATTACATCAGCATATTTTGCATCACCACTGATTTGCAGCATTCTCCAGTTCCATAATACATTACCAATATTGGCACAAGTTTCATTATGAGCCGTGAAGTTTGGCAACTGATAATCCCTACCGAAAGCCTGGTGGATCTTTTGAACCTCGGCGGGGTTGTAGGATGTCCCATCTGGAGAAGTACCATCATATAAAGAGCCACAGCCTCCTGTGATGTACATCTTGTGCTGGTTTACATCATCCCACATCAAATTCAAGGTATGCATCAGGGAATCGTTACCAGTTTCCGCATATAAATCAGCTACACCGGCGTAGAGATAATTTGCTCTTACCGCATGTCCCATTGCTTTAGTTTGTTGTAAAAAAGGTATCCGATCTTGATTGTCATCTGTACCATCTTCAATTTTACCTTTAATGGCAATCAGGTGTTTAGCCAATTCCAGATATCGTGGTTCTTTAGTAGTTCGGTACATTTCAATTACCCCCATGTAATGAGAGGGACAGATGGCATTTCTGGCCAATGCTGGGGATGCCTTTTGGTAAAAATTGTACAGATATTCTGTTGCTTTTTTAGCGACTTCCAATAAATTGGTTTTCCCCGTGGCTCGATAATGCACGCAAGCAGCAGTCATTAAATGGCCAATATTGTAAGCTTCAAAACTCAACCTATCCTGAAACTGATTGTTTGAGCCCGTTTTACGCTGTTCAATCATTGCCTTTGTGTAGATATAGCCATCTTCCCGCTGTGATTTTGCAATTACGGCAATGGCCTTATCCATCTTAGCTTCCAATTTCTTATCATGAGTTGAAGCATACATACTAGCCATGGCTTCTAGTGTTTTATAGTAATCACCATCATGAAAAGAAGGACCTTTATGTGACCCGGTATCCAGTCCGGCAGCAATTTCAAAATTCTTAAAAGCATGACTGATGTGCTCATCGTTATAGATGTCCCACATATTTGGCACCATAGTTTCCCTGGCTACCTTAAATCGGTCAGCCCAGAAACCTTTTGTCCAATTCACATCCTTCATATTCGGACTGTGCAGTTTAGCGTGACTACTTTGTTTTGTGTTAACCAGGCTTTTGTCCTGTGCATAACTCATCTGTACCGAAAAAAGCAACGCAGAGATGATAAATATCCTTTTCATGGTTTATATTTTGGTTTTTATGATTCGGTTAATAGTATCTACTTAATAGTCTGGATCGTTACCGGCCCCAGTAATCCAGCTTTTAGCAAAGGTTTACCTTCCAGGCGGTAAGGCGCCGTAGTTTTTGTAATCCGTTTATTTTCAGGCAAGCGTTGATCGCCAATTAAACGGTTTGCCCAGGTATTACTCAGTTCGATACTGATCTGGTTGTTGCCGTTACGAAGCGCTTTACTGATCTCCACACGATATGGCGGCGTCCAAACTATCCCACAAGAAATATTGTTGACTTTCACATCAGCAATATTAGCAACTGCGCCTAAATCAAGCCATACTTGATCAGTTTTCTTTGACTTGATATTTATGTTTTTGTTATAGGTTGCTGTACCCGAATAATAACGGATTAAGGAATCTTGATTCAAACTCCAATCGGTTAAATCCTTAAAAAGCACGGGTTTCGAAGGGCCACCATATTGAGGATCAAAGGTCACTTGCCAATCCTTATCCAATACCTGAGTGGTCGTAAATTCCGACCAATTGTTTTTCCCTTCAACAGAATGAGCCGGGTTAGCATTGCGATCAAAAATTACAAATACCGATGCATTAGGCTCCAGTTTAACCTGTAATTCCAATCTTCCATCCACAACAGACCAGTTCTTCACTTTCCAGGTTTCACCCGAAACCGCATCATAAAACTCGGGTGCAGTTTTCAGATCAGCAATACGAAATGAAAGATCTAGCAAACGTTCTTTATCCAACTGATTTGCAATAAAATAAATATCTTTATCAACAGTATTTCTGTGGGCATATGCTATGTATTTTGCATAAACATTTTGTCCTGCCTCTACAATATGCAAATCACGATCAAGTCCTAATTGTTTAAATGTCTCTCCCTGATAAGGGCCGATAATCACCTGACCATCGCCATTTTTTCCTGGCTTCCATAATTCATCAACTACCTTTTTAAATTCAATTTCTGCAACCTGTCTTAAGCCCGACTGATAAAGTGGCTTTTCATTCAACAGAACCGTTGCACCTGCTTTTACCAAAACCAGCAATTGCTTTACAGTTTCAAAATTCATGTACTGGTAGTTTGGATTCATAGCCGTTTTACCAGGGATAACCAATATGGCATAACTTGCCCCAGATGCAAAAACTACTTTATTATTTTTAACTACTGCGGTACTTAGCACATCAGGATTAAAAGAATCGTAAGCATATCCCCGTAAAGGGTTAACCCAGTTTTCAGGATCAGCCATATTTGCGGAATGGCTTACTCCCATCGGTTTTATCCTCAAAGGCTCACCAACATTCATCAACCGTTTTTGCTCATTATCTACTACGTCTTTTCCAAAAACACCTGGTAAAACGGACACCAATCGATCAGGTAATACTGATCTACGAGGAATCTCATCGCCAGTAAAAACTGCGATATCTATTACCGGATTTCCCTGTTGTAATAATGTCTGAGCACGTTCTGCATAATCTACCCATGCTTTGCCTGGCTTCCACCAAGTCTGATCACGTTGAAAGTATAAACCCACACCATCCAGTGTCATCCCCGGTTTCCGATCCATCCATGGATTATGGGTAAACACGTGGTAAACCATCTTATTGATGCCCAGCGCATAATTCCTGTCTTGTAAAGTTTTCATATTACCGGGATGCTCACTCCAGTCCATACGTACCGTAGTAAATGCTTCTGCCTGAATAATATTTTTACCATAAATATGAGCACCAGAAATCGCATCCATCATGTCATTGGGCTTATCATGAGTCGGGCTATTTAACCAGAACTCACCCATTGGCACATCCACAGTTTTATAATGCATTAGGCCATCGCTAACCATGGTTGGTGCAACACTCTCTGCTGTAAAGGCTACTTTCTTTTCCTTAGCCAGCGCAGCCAGTGTTTTATAGAACTGATCTACTACCAGTTCAGCAATTGTTCTACGTAAATCGTAAAGAAAACCTTCAGAAACAGCTGCATTTTGCACTGGAATGCCAGCCATTACGGGTAGATAAGGCATCATATCGTACCCTCTCCGTTTCTTAAATTCTGCGGCAAATAAAGGCGACCAGTTTTGGCTGCCGCATTCCCAGCTATCTACATGAAATACGCTCAAAACTTTCGAGGCAATCTCAGGACCACCATGCTTTAAAGCTTCTCCATACCAGCTGTCAAACTGTAATTTCACCGCTACTGGGTTAAACTTATCACTCTCCAAACCTATTCCTCCGCCACCTGTGGCATTTTTATGCCCAGTAGAGGTATGCCCGATTCTCAGTATCGTCCAATTTCCTTTAGGCGCTTTCCAGTTTAAACTACCATCCGCATTTAATTTACTGGTCAGATCTATGATCTTATTTAAAGGCACACAAAGCCGATCTGGGAGCTGAGCTGCAGTACTACGTTTACTGATTCTCCATACCTCAGCAGCCTTTCCCTCGTATTGATTGATTCTTGGTTCGGCAGAAAGTTCCAAATTAACCAGTTTTAAAGATGGTTTCCATTTCGCTGCATCAAGGTCTTCTGCCCCCGGCTCAGATCCTTTTTTATCATATACAAAGCGATAATACTTTGCCGTAACCGGAACTAGGGTATGCGTTACGTCGGCATCTGTATCTTGCCAGCCATGACGTGGCGGCTCTAATCGCCCTACAGACCTAAACACCTTTCCATCATCACTCACCTGAACTTCCAGTCGCTCTGCCTGATAGTTATTCCCACTAGTTCGAACTGTAATAGTACGTGTGGTAAAGGGTTGCGCAAAGGCATACTGAATCCAACAAGGTTCATTACTGCCAAAGCTCTTTTTATTACCAGGCACTACCAATCCACTCGCATCAATACCATTACTTGTCGTAACAATTGGAACAATAGTTTGTGTAGATATACCTGCGCCTTCTGGTGAACGATAAGCATACACCGCAATGTCTTTATAATAACCCGCAATAGTTTCGGGCTGTGCTAACTTAATCTGACCAGAAGTTGCTCCCTTGATATTCAATTGAGTAGACACAACTTTCTGCATAGATAACTCAGGTGTAATCCATGGTCCACCTGCCAGGGCAAAACCGTCACTCACATGCATCCCCAGCTTTAGATCTAGGCGTTTAGCTTCATCCATAGCAAACTTTACCATGGTCCACCATTGCGGACTCAGTTGTTCTGCTGGAGGCGTAAATATTGGTGGATTAGCTGCACCTTTAATTGGCATCAGGTATGCACCACCTATTCCAGCGGCTTTCATAGCCTCCAAATCTGCGGTAATACCAGGTTTAGAAACACCTGCCTGCATCCAGTACCAGAACACCCAGGGTTTAGTTGTTTCTTTTTGCTGGGCATAAACAGGCATTACTGCCAGGATACACCAGATTATAAAAACAAACAAGATCCCTTTTCTTTTAAAACTCATATCTTAATTTCTATTTATGGGCAATTTTGTACCCCTTTAATCCAAAATATAAGATGATCAGATAGCAAACCAATGGAATACTGTAACCGATCTGAATATTATCTCCGTTAAAATCAATCAGCGTCCCCATAGCATAAGGAAGGATTGCGCCCCCCACTATCGACATGATCAGCCAGGAAGAACCAGGTTTGGTATCGTCACCAATACCATCAATCCCTAGGGCGAATATAGTCGGGAACATAATAGACATAAAGAAACCAAGACCACCCAATGCATATACTACATATGCTCCGTCTCCAAAAATGGCAACAATGCTAAGTAGAGCTGAGATTACGGCATAAATTGCCAATAGTTTGTTTGATGAGATATAGCGAAGTAATAACGTTCCAACAAAACGTCCAACTAGAAATAATGTACCATAAAGGCCTAAATAATAGAGTGCAGTATATTCGTCAAATCCACCTGCTTGTTGTGCAGCCCGAATAAAAAAACTTGTTACACATACTTGAGCGCCTACATAAAAAAACTGAGCAATCACTGCCCATCTTAAATGCTTGTGTTTTAAGGCGCCTAAGAAACTACCTTTTGAAATACCATCTTTACTTATGGTTTTCACTTCAGGCAGCTTCATAAAATAAAATAGTAAGGCTACAGAAACCAAAACAGTTCCTAAGATAATGTATGGAGTCTTTACAGTTGCAGCTTCCGTCAGGAAGTAATTGTTTCTAACAGTATCTGTCATTGCTGCCAGTTCATCTTGTGTATGGGATTTTCCTGAAAGGATAAATCGCCCAACAATGGTAGCTAATGGTGCCGCCAAACCATTGAATGTAGCAGCAAGATTAAGCCTCCAGGCCGCCTTATCTGGACTTCCCAATATAGCGGCATAAGGGTTCGCTGACGTTTCCAGTAGGGTTAAGCCACAGCCAATAATAAAAAGTGCAGTTAGAAAAGTGAGGTATGATAGGTTGTTTGCTGCCGGAACAAATAGAAATGCACCAAAAGCAAAGGCTAATAAACCTGTAATCATAGTGGATTTATACCCCCATTTTTTAAGGATCATGCCTGCCGGAATGGCCATTAAGAAGTAAGCCAGGAAAACTGACGTATCAATTAAGGTGGATTCTCTATTGTTGAGATTACAGGCTTTTTTTAAATGCGGGATGAGTATCGAATCGAGGTTATGTGCCATTCCCCACAAGAAGAATAAGCTTACAACAAGAATAAATGGCACTAGATACTTTTTACCTGTGGCTGTATCTCCTTTGTTACCCGCTGCCGGATCTATTAAGACAATTGCTTCCGCTTCTGTAATGTGGTTCATATGTTAATTTTAGGTTGGTTCTTGATAGGGTTATTTCTTTTTCACGAGCAGTAGGTGATCACAGACTAGTACCACTTCTCCATGCTGGTTTTTAATTTCTACATGCTCTGTTATTGTTCCGTATTCCGGTTTTTTAGCTTCGGCTTTCTCCGAGATAGTAATCTCTGAATGAATGGTATCTCCAATAAATACCGGTTTTACAAAGCGAAGGCGGTCGTAACCTTTAGAAAAAGCTTCAGGGTTAATCTCCGATGCCGTTAACCCAATGCCGATGCTAAATATCATTGTTCCATGGGCAATTCTATGTTTAAAAGGTTGAGTTTTACACCATTCTTCGTCCATATGGTGCGGAAAAAAGTCTCCTGTATGGCCTGCATGAACTACAAAATCTGTTTCTGTAATGGTACGTCCCAATGTTACCCTTTTCTCTCCTAACTGGTAATCTTCAAAAAATATTGATTTAAAATACATTGCTCTTTTATTAATTTTTCAACTGCTCGCTTACCTTTACCCCACCTTTGTCGCTGGATAGGTAAGCACTTTCTACTACTGCCATCGTATTGATCACATCTTCCACACTGGTATGGAGAATATCAGATGAGCCTTCCTTATATCGCATTAAACTTGCCATCGTCCCTATAAATGCCTCTGGAAACCAGGAACCTTCCAGTTCTACCTGCTTCCATTCTGGGGCTTTACCCGCTTCAATCAGGCAATATTCAAACACATCAGGAATGCCGTGCGGATAATCCATGAGTAAACCTACGTTTGCCTTAATCGCACCCTTTGTCCCCTCCCATTTGATGAAACACTCCTGATTATGGGGACCAAAATCATGGTCATGATTGGTATTAATCACTGCGTGCATGGTATCTCCGTAATCCATTAAAATGGTAGAACGTGAAGATGAAAGTGCTTTAGCAGGATGCTTTAAAGTCTTCGCCATTACTGTTTCCGGATCCCCTAAAAAAGAACGGAGCATGTCAACATAATGGATACTATGGTAAAGAATTTCCAGGCGAGGATGGACCATCACATGCGGAAAAATCTCCCAAGGTGTTTTAATGGTCACACGAACTTCCATATCATAAAGCTCGCCAATCATGCCCTGCTCTATCATATATCTCGCTGCACTTACAAAAGGTGCAAAACGAAGCTGGAAGTTAATGGCTGCTATCAATTTTTTCTTCCTACATAACTCCAGTATCTCTTTAGCCTGATCAAAATTGTCGCCCATCGGCTTCTGGATCAGCACTGCCACTCCATCTGGTAATTGTGCTAAAACCTCCAGATACTGTTCAGGCATAATGGTCAGGTCGTACACCGTATTTTCAGGTGCATTTGCTACTGCTTCTGCCACCGAATCATAAACATGAGGAATTTGAAAATCCTCAGCCAATTTCTCCGCTTTTGCTCTCGTCCGGTTTACAATTCCATGAACTGTAAAACCTGCCTTCCTATAAGCAGGAAGATGGGCATCAGCCACAATACCACCAGCACCAATAATAATAATGGGTTGGTTGGTTTCAGGTAGCTGAGGTTGATATATGATGTCCATATAGGTCTACTTGTCTATTAAATTAATTTTATCCTGAGCCTTTTTTACAATTTCAGCAACAGGTAGTTCTGAATTTACAGTGCTCAGTACCATTTCATCAATTAAAGATGCGATGTCTGCCCAATTGTGCTTCTGCGGTAGTGTTTTAGCAGATTCGTGCAATTGTTCCAGTTTATGGTAATAAGGAACAATCTGGTTTACTTCTTCGTCTTTCCAGGTCGAAATCCGACAACCAATCCAGCCCTCAAGGGTTAGCAGTTTATCATTTTCTTCATTTACAGCAAACCGGATAAAATCGTAAGCTGTTTGTTTATGCTTACTACCAGCCCCTACAGTATACAACCAGTAAACATTTAAAGATGCTGATTTGCTACCCGAAGAAACTGGTAACAAGCCAACTTCTACCTTCCCTTTTACCGCAGAGGCCGAATCTACCTCACAAACAGAGGCAAAGCCAAACCAGTTGATCATCATCGCCACCTCACCCCTTGCAAATGCCGCACCTGCTTGCACAGAGTCAAAACTTACTGAGCCAGGATGTACTGCGTTTTTATCTTTAATGATTTCTCGGTAAAATTCAAGTCCTTCGATAGCTTGCGGAGTATTTACGTTAACCCTGTCTTGCTCGTCCACAAGCGTTCCGCCTCGGCTCCACAATTGCAGACAAAAATCAAATACAGTATTGTGTCCGTCAGGATAACAGGCAAATACGCTTCCATATAAGTTTTGCTCCGGACGGTTAAAGAACTGGGCTACCTGTTGGAAATCAGCCCATGTTTGGGGCACGACTAACGCCCTCCCATATTGTTCTAAATAGTTTTTTTGTGCATCTGGATCATCAAACAGGTCCTTTCTATAGATCAGACATTCTGGCCCATCATGAAATGGCAATCCAACAATAGCCTCTTCAAATTGCTGTGAAGCCAATAAGGAATTGCTCCATCCTTGTGGAAATGCTGAAGGAGATTTTGCGGCTATAAAAGGTTTCAAATCCTCAAAAGCACCACTGGTATATCCTTCATAAAGCCAATCCGTATTGATGTGTGCAACATCCCAATCTCCATTTTTAAGGCCATTTTGCACTAGTGTAGTTTCATGAAGTTCATGCAAATCCAGGGGTACCAGTTCAGCCTTCAATTCACAACCGGAATTAAGACAATATTGATCCCATACTTTTTGCATGGCAGATTCAAAGGGGCCAAACTTGCGTACGGCTATTCTGAATACTTCATTTTTACTCATGGATACTTGATTTTACATTAATAAACTGGCGGATGATCTGTTCATTATCCTGTCCCAATTTAGGTGAACCTTTGGCGGAAGTTAGCAATTCTCCATCAATCCTAATCGGACATCTTGTAGTTTGATACTGATAACCATCGTTCATTTTCACCTCCTGAATCATATTTAAGGCTTTAAAACCCTCATGATCTATCAGTTGCTTCCAGTTCAGTACATCTGCACACCATATGTCTGCAGGCTCTAAAATCGCCAACCATTTTTCCGTAGTCCCAGTTAGCAAGTGATCTGCGAGAATAGGTTTAATCTCATCACGTTTATCAAAAGCTTCTGCTGGATCTGTATATTTCTTTAATTCGTCACAACCCAATAAATCAGCTAAAACCGGTATCGAGCCCATCGCCAGTGCGATGTATCCACCCTCAGTTTTATAAATACCGTACGGAGCACCCAAATAGGCATTTGCATTGTTCTTCGCTGTCCGTTCTGGAAGGATCTCTCCTTCATTCATAAAAGTGGTAATGGTTTCAAACTGAAAATCATAAGCCGACTCGATCATACTCACCTGTACCAAGGCCCCTACTTTACTCGTTATTTTGCGGAACAAACAGGCTAAAATACCCTGTGCCAAGTGCGAACCGGCGAGCATATCTACAATAGATAAGCCCATTGCGACAGGCCCACTATCTGCATTACCACTTAACCAGGTTAAGCCGGTAACAGATTGCAACAACAAGTCTTGCCCAGGTTTCCCTTTACCGTCAACTTCTGCCCCATAGCCAGAAAGTTCTGCATAAATAATTTCGGGGTTAATTTCTTGTACAGATCCGTAATCAAAGCCCAATCTTTCCATCACACCCGGACGAAAGTTATGGATCATCACATCAGCCTTTGCCAACAGTTCACGTACCATTTGGCAATCTTGTTCGTCCTTTAAGTTTACTTCAAAACTTTCTTTATTGCGGTTGATGGCATGAAATACGGAAGATTCTCCGTTCATGATCACATTAGACGTATATAAAGTACGACAAATATCGCCAACACCTAACCGCTCTATTTTAATTACCCTTGCACCCATATCGGCCAATCGCAGACTTGCAGAAGGGCCCGACAGAAACTGGCTAAAATCAACTACTAAATATTCTTCAAGGGGTTTCATATACTATTTCAAATCAAATTCTTTGTTAATCTTTTCGTTATCGGCACCAATTTTAGGCGCCGCTTTACTGGCAAATAATTTACGCCCATCAATCTGCATCGGTGCTCTTGTGGTATCCAGTGTTCTGCCATTCCCAAGATCTAGCAGTTGTCTGATTTCCATCTTTTTAAACACTTCCAACTCTGTCGCTTCTTTATAGTTTAGTACACTTGCACACCAGATATCCTGAGGTTCCAATATACTCAACCAATGTTGGTTGGTATTGGTTTTAAAAGTCTGTCCTAGCAACGCTAACAATGCATCTCTATTTTCAAAAGAATCACCAGCGTTCATATAAACAGCTGAAATATCACAACCAATCAGCTCACTAATTTTACCTAAATCGCCCATCGCTAATGCGATGTAACCATCACTGGTCTCATAAGTTCCATAAGGTGCACTTAGATAAGCATGTCCGCTTCCTTTCACCTTACTTCTTTTTGGTAATTGACCACCATCGCTCAAGTAGGTCGTCAGTACTTCAAACTGCACATCCAATGCCGATTCCAGCAAACTCACTTCTACCAGCACACTTTTATTTGTTTTGGCTCGCTTAATTAAAGCAGCAATAATCCCCTGCGTAAGGTGGTTACCGCACATAATGTCCGTTACCGATAAGCCGAAAGGCACAGGTCCTTCTTCACTACTACCCGATAAATGGGTTAATCCCGAAACGGATTGCACGAGTAGATCCTGTCCTGGTTTATTTGCCCAAGGGCCCTCATTGCCATATCCTGTTACCGCAGCATATATAATTTTAGGGTTAAGGGCTTGTACTGACTGATAATCCAATCCGATTTTCTCCATTACCCCGGGCCTGAAATTATGCGTCATCACATCAGCTCTGGCAATCAGTTTCCTGATGACATCCAGATCTTCAGGATTCTTCAAATCTGCCGCGTATGATTCTTTATTTCTATTGATGGTATGAAAAAGCAAGCTATCCTCATCAACAAATAGGTTTTTGATAGCCAGTTGTCTACAAGCATCCCCTTTTACCGGGCGCTCAATCTTAATCACACGAGCCCCTAAATCGGCCAGTTTTAATCCAGCGGAAGGTCCTGCTAAAAACTGGCAAAACTCTAAGACTAGTATTCCTTCAAGTGGCCTTCTCATGATAATATTAAGCTTCTTGATTCCACATACAATTTATTCATCTGCTCCAACACCAGTAATTCCGATCCTCCATTCATGAGGTAATCTCTTACGATATCTCCCGCATGATCCTGAAAAAACATGTGTCCGTGATACCGTGGACGAAGAAACGCACGCTGCAAAGCAGGTAATGTATTCGCAAAGAAATTGTTTGATTTGGCATTCACATCAGGAGCTGTCCAGGCACTCAAATGTCCGGGTTGACCACCGTTCTCAAAGAAAACGCTTTGCTGACAGGCTGGCGAAGCTACATAAGCTGCATATTTCACTGCCATTTCTATATTTTTCGAACCAGATGATACCGCTAACCCTGTACCGCCTAGTGTGCTGCGTAAATTAGTCTCTCCATCCAAGCTAATCATATCATGAAAATGCAGCGGCTTACGCGCATAACCATTTCTTGAATAGTTAGAGTAACCATAAGCAAATGGACAGTAAGCTAGGTCATCGCCCAAGGTCATCGCTTCATATACTTGTATCGGGTTTCTTTTAAAGTTATCCGGATGAATTTTTGAAGCCAGTTCACGGTACATTTGCAATGCTTTTACACCGATATAACGGGAGACAATCAAATCTTCTAGCTGACAAGGGTCTTCACCCAGAGAACAGCAGAAAGTATAAAAATTCATCAACACATCAATAGGGATCCCCGCAAAAGCGACTAGACCTTTATCGGCCAATTTCAGCAAATCGGCAAAAGACTCAGGCAATTCAAAGCCATGTTTCTCCAACAGATCAGGTCTGCTCGAAGCCACTGGTGTAGCCGCATCTATAGGCAAAGCCCATTGGTGACCGTCATACGAATAGCTCTCAAACGAATGTCCAACTGTATTTACACGCTGATCATCTAAGTAAGCTTTCGTCAGATAGGTATCCAACGGCAAGATAGATTCAGTTTTAGCTGCAAAACCTGCCCATGGGTGATCGATTACCAACAGATCAAAACGCTGTGCCAACTCTTGTATTGAAAAATCAGCAAATTGTTGCAAACTTCTCTTTTCCCAGGTAATTTCTACTGATGGGTTTAATTCCGAAAACCGCTGTGCCGTAGCCACCATGGGTACAAAGCCCCGACTGTGATTCCACGTTATTCCTTTTAAATTAATCTTGTCACTCATGACCTCTTTTTACTTTATTCCTTTTACACTAATCGATACTAATGCGGACTTTAGTCCTGCAGATGTTGCTGTTAATTTTAATTTACCTGCTTTGTTTTTTGCCTGTACAATAGCCAGACATAAGCCGCGATACGCCTTGCGGTAATCTGCTTTAAAAGGTTCCAGACTTGCCTGAAAACCATTATCCACACCTGCAATTGTAGCTTCACCTTCCAGTTTAAACTGAACCAGATTATCTGCATCGGGCACTAAATTCCCCTGAGCATCCAAAATCCTTACCGTTACAAAGGAAAGATCCTTTCCATCTGCTCCAATTTGAGTTCTATCTGCAAGCAATTCTATTTTGGCCGGCTTACCGGCAGTGTTAATCTCCTTAACCAATACCACCTGCCCATTCTTTTTAGAAATAGCCTTTAAGGTACCTGGTTCGTATTTTACCGACCATACCACATGCAAGTCCTCCCCTTGTTTGGTTCTTTTCCCTAATGATTTCCCATTCAAGAATAGCTCTACCTCATCTGCATTGTTGTAATAAGCCCAAACATCAACCATTTTACCTACTGTCCAATTCCAGTGTGGAAAGAGGTGTAATACCGGCTTGTTTGTCCACTCACTTTGGTACATATAATAAGCATCCTTAGGGAATCCGGCCAGATCCACGATACCGAAATAAGAGCTTCTCGCAGGCCATGGGTAAGGCAATGGCTCACCTAAATAATCAAATCCTGTCCATACAAATAAGCCAGAAACATGATCATATTTTTTAGCTTCTCTCCAGGTTTCTTCGTGTGTAGAACCCCAGTAAGCAGAAACATTATCATAGGACGAAGCGGCAAACTCAGCATTACCTTCTGTAAACTTCGTTTTGCCATCTTTTGGCCAGCGACGAATACTATCAGATGGCATTTCATAAAAACCTCGGGTATCTAATGAAGAGGTAGTTTCTGTAGCAATAAACTTTTGTCCGGGGTAATTTTTAGGAAAATCCTTATACAACTTATGGTTGTAATTTAATCCATAGATATCTAATGCACCCGACTGGTATATAAAATTCTTTTTAGCATCAGTTTCTGTCAATGCAGAGGTAACCAAACGAGTCGTATCTAAATCCTTAACAAACTTCACCAATTCTTTAGTCATAGCAACACCAGTACTGTCAAACTGCTCACGGATTTCGTTTCCAATGCTCCATACAATAATCGAGGGATGGTTTCTATCGCGTTTTACCATATCCTGCAAATCCCTCACATGCCATTCGTTCCAGTTCAGGTGATAATCTTGTTTGTTCTTCTTTTTGGCCCACATATCAAAAGCCTCATCCATTACAAGGAAACCCATTTTATCGCATAGATCAAGCAATTCAGGCGCAGGCGGATTATGTGCAGTACGGATGGCGTTCGCCCCCATATCTTTCATGATCTCCAGCTGGCGTTCCATTGCCCTAACATTAACAGCGGCACCTAAAGCTCCCAAATCATGGTGCATACAAACACCCAATATTTTTAGGTATTCGCCATTAAGCGTAAAGCCTTTTGCCGCATCAAAGTTAAAATAGCGGATCCCAAGCGGTGTTTCATAGTTGTCTACCAATCTCTTACCCGAAAAAACCTTCGTTACTACTTTATAGAGATGAGGATTATTTACAGACCACAGTTCCGGTTGATCGACAGTACTAGATTGCGCTACTGTTACCAATGTATCATTCAATGTGATATGGTCAGTTCTAACCGCAGCTACCAATTTGCCCTTTGCATCGTAAACCTGCGATTGCACATCGATCTCCCCTTTTAATCCGGCTTTATTCCTGATCTCTGTTTTAAAATTCAGCTTTGCAGTAGTTTTACTTACAGCAGATGTGCTTACAAATGTCCCCCAATGATCAATAGCTATATTCTCTGTTGCGGTTAACCAAACGTTACGATAAATACCCGATCCTGAATACCAGCGGGAATCTGGCTGAGCAGAATTATCTACCCGTACAGCAATCACATTTTCACCTGGCTTTAAATACTTAGTTAGTTCGTAGTTAAATGAAGAATAGCCATAAGGACGTTTACCCAATAAATGACCATTTATCCATATCTCACTATTCTTATATACGCCATCAAACTCGATGAATATGTTTTTCTGTTGCAAATTAGCAGGTAATGTAAACGTTTTTCTATACCAGGCAACTCCGGTAGGCAAACCTCCACCTTCTGGCTTTGCTGGGTTCTTTAGATCAAACTTCCCTTCAATGCTCCAATCGTGAGGTAAGCTTAGCTTCCTCCAACTTAAATCGCTAAAATCCGACGATTTAGCCGCAGTAACATCACCTAAAAAAAACTTCCAGTCCTGATTAAAACTTTGGTGTATACGAGACTGGCTATTGGCCCTAACACCAACAATCAGCATCAATAAAAGCAATACCAGGTTCTTTCTTAACATCATACTTTAATATTCTTTATTTATTATTACCCGAAACAAAGTCAAGCTTACTTTTTCCTAAATCTTTAGAAATTGCCACAGCGATACCACGCTGATCTTTTTTATTTACAGCACAATAGAAATGATAAACCACCCCTTTATGTTTTAAAACGAATGATTTATGAGCATACAACGCATCATAAGGTTCCGAGGATTGGATCAAATTATCTCCCGTCCAATCCGTCCAGTTTACCAAATCATCTGAAGCTGCAAAGCGATTAAAGGCTCCTTTTCTATCTTGCCAAAACGCACCGAAATAAAACATCACCCAAGTATTTTTAATCTTCTGAATTACGCCATCACCGGTAATCCCGACAGGCTGATGCACTACAGGGTCTTTACCAAACCTCTTCCAATGCAACATATCTTCGGACACCGCCATTCCAATCCGCTCGTACCACCTCGTTTTTTTATTGTTTTCCAATGAATCACCAACAGCGTTGTAATACATCACAAATGGATGTCCGGTCAACCTCTTTTTATCTTCAATTACCGTACTTTTAAAAAGCTTATGACGGTTTTCCCACCACCTTACTTCTGCATCAGTAGCACTTAAAACAGGGTTTTCTAAGCGCTGCCATTCCTGAACTACAGCCGGACTTTTATCGGTATATGCCATTCCAATACTCAATGGTTCTACTTCGTAACCTTTCTCTTTGCCTCCAAAATATGACATCCAGTATTTGCCATTAAACTTGCCGAGCTTGTAGTCGCCGCCCCATTTGGTACTTGTTAAAGCATTGTAGCCTGCTTTCTGATTATCATCCCATTTACCGGCATCACCAAAAGACATTAAACGCCCCATATTTTCCCAATGCAAAAGATCGCTGCTTTTAGACAACCAGGTCTCATAACCACGACCGCTGTAAATCAGGTAGGTCATGTACCAAAACTTTCCTTCATGAAAAACGGTAGGACAATCCATCTTATGCTGCTCATCCTCCGGCACCATCACCAATCCATATTTATAAGGTGTTTTAACCTCCTCATAAATCTGCTGCATTTTAGCTGTAGAGATCGCATGTTTTCCCGACTGCGCTAAAGCTGTTGATGAAATAAAAAAAGTAAGGATAGATAACTGTATAAGCTTCATGACTAAAATCTATTGTACTTTAAATTTGTAAATGCCGGAACCGATATGAATAATAGCTCTGTCCTTTTCAAAACCAGCCAACTTAACCACTGTATTATTTTTTATAGCAATACCACTTTCGCTGATCAATTGATTTGCCTTTGCAGGAAGATATACCGTTGCTTTTGAGTTTGCAGGAACCACAACAGAAAGCTCAAATACATTCGGAGATTTCTTCCAATCTGTAGCAATCAGTCCATAAGGCGACAAATAACTGCCTTTTGCTGAGGTCAGATCTCCCACAGGTTCCGGATAAATACGGATATGATTAAAGGCTACCGATCCGGCTTCCTGCCTTATCCCCGCTACCCCACTATAAAACCACTCCATAATATGTCCAAGCATAAAGTGGTTATTGGAAACCTCGGGCAATGCTGCCCAAGACTCTGTTAGCGCTGTTGCACCATGTGCCAACTGATAACCATAGCCCGGCACATCGCTCCTGCTGTTCATGTCAAAGATCACATCCGAACGATTTTCCTGTTCCAAAACCCTCAAAACATAGCGATAGCCAATATCACCAGCGGTTAAAGCATTGTTCCTATCTCGGATATCTTTGATCAGGTTAGCCAAAACGGCATCCTTATAGTGCGGCTCAACCAATTGCATATAGATCGCCATAGCATTAGCAGTTTGACTGCCGGTAGCATATTGCTTGGTTTCCTTCTTAAAGAAGGTAGTATTGAAAGCTTGTTTAACCGCAGTCGCCAAAGCAGCATACTTTGCTGCATCTGTAGGTTTGCCCATTAGCGTCGCCATTTTTTGCATCAAGCATAAATCATAATAGTAAATAGCTGTTCCGGTTACGCCCATTGGAGTTTGCTGTGAAACGCCAGGACGTTTAGGACCGATATCATACCAATCCCCCAGGCCTTGTTTTAAAATGTTATTTTCTGCTTTAGTTTGTAAGTAAGCCAAGTAACGTTGCATGGTTGGATAAGCATTTTTCATCACTTCAGTATTACCATACCATTCGTACAAATACCAAGGAAGGATAATTCCTGTACTGCCCCACTCCGGAGAATCTCGGAACATCTCACCACCCCAGGTGAACTGGATATATTCAGGCGCAATTTCTGGAATCAGGCCATTATCCAATTGTGAGGTAATCACGTCATTTACGACTTTAGTAGCCAACGTCGTCACATCATAATTATACATAACCGATGAAGCCATCAAATGTGATTCTTCCAACCAACCCAGCTTCTCGCGATGTGGGCAGTCTGTAAATACGCTAGCCATATTGCTTTTTATAGCCCAATCGATCAGTTTATCTGTTTGATTGAACAGTTGATTTGAAGAGGCAAACTCGCCCACTCGGCCTGCTGCATTACGGGTATGCAAGCCTTTTAATTCCAATATTTCTGGCAAGTTATTTTCTTTTTTATTTCCTGTGGGCGTAGCTCCTCTTACTTCCAAATACCTGAAACCATAATAGGTAAAACGTGGCTGCCAGATTTCTTCCCCAATACCTTTTAATACGTACTCGAAATAAAACGGACTTCCGGTAGGCTTCTGGTTAGCCCTTCCATCTTTAAGTAATTCAGCAGGATAAACTCTGATGGTATCGCCCTTATTCCCCTTTACTTTTAAACTTATGATACCAGAAGCATTTTGTCCCAGATCGTAGATCCATTCTCCTGCTGAGATTTTAGTAATTTTTTGTGCAGTAAAGTTTTCAAATATTTTAAGTGGCTCTGCCTGTTGCGATCTAATCGCGGGCGGTCCATCTACAATTAACACGTTTTTCCAGTCTCTATCTTTAAAAGATGAAGAATCCCAGCCTTGCTGTTCTAAACGTGCATCATAATCCTCTCCGCCGTATATACTTGAAAAAGTAATTGGTCCCGAAGCTGTTTTCCAGCTTTTATCGCTGATGATGTTTTCTGTAGTACCATCTTTATATTCAAGCAACAACCTGCATATCATTTTTGGATAGCCAAATGCTGGTTTTGATTTCCTGAACCTTCCTTTTACAGGTGGTACGTAATAAAAACCATTGCCCAGCATCACACCAATTGTGTTTGCTCCTTTACGCAAGTCGCTAGTCACATCAAAAGTTACATATAAAGCTTCCTTATCATATTTTACCCAACCGGCATCCAAAAAGTGATCGCCCTGCTTTTTACCGTTCAAACTCAGATCGAAATGCCCCAGACCACTGATAAACAAGCTGGCTTTCGCTATCGGCTTTTTAACGACAAAATCCTTTCTTAAAAGCGGCAATACATTACTTCCAAAATAGGTATCCTTTTTATTGTCCTTCGGCAGCACGCTTACATTAGAATCTGCCAGTTTCTCGTAAGCAATCCAAGAGGCATTCTTCCAATCAGCGACAGATAAAAGTCCCATTTGCCATTTTGCTGTATTAGTCCAGCTTGAAGCATTGCCTTTATTGGCCCAAACCTTTACTTTCCAATAGTAGGTTTTCCCGGAAGCTAAAGGCTTCCCCTTATAACTTACTTGCAAAGATTTGCCTGAACCGACTTTTTTAGAGTCCCATATGTTTCCGATATTTTTAGTTAACAAAGTAGCATCATCGGCTACAATTATATGATAGGCTGACTGTTGAACATTCCTTTCAGAAGCTCCTATTTTCCAGCTCAATGAAGGCGAAGCTGCTTCAACCCCCATTGGATTCACTCTATACTCACACCGCAAATCATTCGCAGTTAAACCTTGCGAAAATACAGGCAATGTGAAAAGAAATAAACCAAGGAAATATAGTAGCTTGCTCATTCAGTTGATAAGATTAACACCTGCTATAACTAAATTAGTTCTTTAGTTTAAAGATTAACAAGGTATTGGGTTTACAAATGGTTGTTAATTCAAATATAAATATTTATTTCAAATATGAAAGTATATATTTAGGTATCTTTTTACTCATCCCACTATAGAAGAATGATTAAAAAGCATTTAGTATGTTTGTCAATTAAAAAGTTACACGCTTGTTTCTATGAAGGAAAAGGAAATTAAATATCAGGCACCAGCATTAGATAAAGGTTTAGATATTCTTGAATATCTCTCTGCACAATCTATACCGCTTTCTCAGACCGAGATTGCTACTGGTATAGACAAAAGCCCAAATGAAATTTACAGAATGTTGATGAGTTTGGAAAGTAGAGGTTATATTTTGAGGGACGAGGTTTCTGGAAAATACAGACTTTCTTTAAAGCTATTTTACCTTTCGCATCGCCACTCACCTGTTGATGAATTGCGTAAGGCTGCACAATATCCACTAGAAGAACTAGCCAATGCGGTGATGCAATCCTGTCACCTTAGTATATTATATATGAACCAGGTGATGGTCATCATTCATGCTAAAAGTCCAGGGCCAATAGCACTGTCTATTGAAGAAGGAAACCTTTTCCCTTTGCCTTTAACTGCTTCTGGAAAAGTATTACTCGCTTACATGCCGGAAACTGAGCAGGAAATTATCTTAAGTGGTAATGAGATATACCAGACCTATGCTGATAAGGATAAAAAAAAGTTCTTAAACTCTTTGCAGGGGATCCAAAACAAGGGGGCTTACATCAGAACCAGTGATCTGGCCGCAGGGGTAGTAGATGTATCGGTTCCTATTGGTCGCGGAAGCACCGGAATTATTGCTTGTTTGACCGTTTCCAGTCTTACCGCTTTAAATGTGAATAAGGATATGGACAATGAAGATATTTTGGCTGAGGCGATTAAATGCGCGAAGAAGATTGAAGAGCGGATTGGGGTATTAACACTGTAAAAGGTAAAATAGGTATACTCCCCTAAGACTCCCTGATCTTAGGCTCCCTGAAAAAGGGAGCAAAGCTCAGAAGGTCTTTTCGGAGTAACCAATTTTACTACTTACTGCCGTAGTATGGAACAGGGGGGCGATTAATAGGTAGCGTCTTCTATTTCTTTTTTAAGCATACCCGCTCTATCCTCATAACCATTTTTTTCTTTCTTGCACTGTTCAATAGATATATCAATATATTTTATGGCCATAGGTTTATTTTTTAGGATTTTATAAATCATCGCCAATGTTGCATTATTGATAAAATTATCTTTTATGGCCAATGCCCGTTCCGCCCAGGCCTTTGTAATCAGCAGATTCTTTTCCTTTTTAACCAACCTGGATCCTCCACCAAGAACATTACTGATCTGCAGATCGTCATTATAATAAAACTTTTCAACCAACTTATTTGCATTAACCATATAGTTTTCTTCATCCTCTGCACGCAAGTAATAATCGGTATCAAAAGCCAATGCTTCTTTCTCCGTTAAATTGATCTGTTTTTGTAATATCGCTTTTGCATCCTGATATGCTGCAAATGTTGGAAAAGACTTATACCAAACCTTTGCTTGAAATTCCTGTAGATACTCCTTCCTGATAAAGTTCTCCACTTTTTCTTTTCCAACCTGGGCGGCAAATTCTTTGGTATGGGCTTCTAGATATTTAAAATGTTTACTATCTGTTGAACTTACATTGTCCGTTATTAAACTGAATGTTTCGGCACTAACATTTGCAACTGCATCAAAGTAACGATCGAAAACCATATTGGTTTCTTTGTCATCGCCCTTAGTTTTAACAATAACAAAGTAATGATACAATTCTTCTTTGTTAAGCTCATTTTTAGCAAACTTTCCTTTCAACTGCTCATAATCATTGCGAGGTGTCAGCGCCAGTTTACCGTGCTCAATCAGTTCCTTAACATCAGTAGAACTTGTTAATCTGTGAATTACTTCTCCATTGTAATTGATGTATGCCAAAGTCGGATAACCGGAGACTTTGTATTCTTTGGCCAACGCAGGCCCCTCACCTTTCTCTGCATCAACTTTATAAGCTATAAAGTTCTTGTTGTAAAAATCTCCAGCTTCCTTTTGAGGAAATACATTCATCGTCATTTGTTTACAGGGTGCACACCATACCGTATAAAAATCAACAAATATCAGCTTGTTTTGTGCTTTTGCCAGTGCTTTGACCTCAGCCCAAGTACCATGGTTAAAAGTCATTCCTTGTGCAAAGGCTGATATTGACGCAACTCCGGTCAATACTATAGTTAGAGCAATAAATAAGTGCTTTTTCATAATTTATGGTTTGAATATTTTTGAATTAATTGTGTTGTATGATCCGCTGTTTAAACTGTCCGATCATCTCAGCTTTCCCATCGTCATCCCGCTTAGAAACAGCGATACAGAGATCAATGTATTTCAATGCATTGGTTTTATCATTTAAGCTGTCGCAAATCATGGCCAGCGACAAATAGTTTAAGGAATTATCTTTAATAGCCACAGCCATTTCTGCCCATTTTTTAAGCAATAGCAAATTCTCTTCTTTTTTCACCATATAGGCTCCACCGAGGATCATGCTGATCTCTTCATCATTTTTATAGATATACTTTTTCACCAAAACAGCAGCTGTCTTAATAAAGTTATCTTCATCCTTTACCTGCTGATAATAGGATTTATCGAGCTGTAGCTCCTCCTTTTCAGTCAGACTGACCTTCAATTTTAGTACTTCCTTGGCTGCGAGATAGCGAGCTAAAGGCTCATTTTTGTTGTAATAAAAAAACTGTGCACCCAATTCCCTGATCAGTACTTTTTTCATAAAATCATCGACCTGTTTTTTTCCTGCTGCACGATAAAAATCATTCCGATGTGCTTGTAGGTATTTAAAGGATTTGGAATCGCTCGAGCTCACATATTCTTCTATCATTTCAAAAGCCTGCTTGCTGGTCTGGTTAAACAATCCGAAATATCTATCAAAAACTCCGTTTACTTCAGCGTCCTTTCCTTTTGCTTTAACGATGATCATGTAATTGTACAGCTCCTCCTTACTCAATTCATTTTTAACATACTGTTCCTTTAAACGCTCATAATTTCCCTGTGGATTAAGTGCAATTTTCGCATACTTAATCAGTTCCGATACATTTTCGGCCCCGCCAGTACGATAAAGCTGCTTTCCTTCCGCATCCGTAAAAACCAACGTTGGATAACCAGACGGACGATATGTTTTCGCAAGATCTACGCCCTCGCCTTTCTCTGCATCAACCTTTACATTGATAAAATGCTTGTTAAAGAACTCCCCCGCTTCGGGTAATGGAAAAACCTCCATAGCCATCTTTTTGCAGGGGGCACACCAAACGGTATAGAAGTCTAAAAAAACCATTTTATTTTCTTTTTTAGCTTGTGCTTTAATTTCAGTCCAATTCCCATGGTTAAACTCAATTCCTTGTGCACAAACTGAAAGTGTTGTTCCTGTCAACAGGAACAACATTGTGATATACTTTTTCATGTTTCTCTAATTATTTAATGCCCGGATTACCTTGGATTCTGATCTATTTCCTGATTAGCATTGATCACTTTAGTTGGAATCGGGTATACATAACGGTTACTCCCTGGTACCAATGTCAGCTGTTGTGTTTTAAGCGGATGTGTGATTGTCTTTGCCAACTTTGGATCAGTATTAAATCTTTTCAGATCGAAAAGACGAAACCCTTTGCAAAAAAGCTCTCTTCTTCTTTCCTGTAAAATTAATAGCAAAGCTGCATCATCATTAGCTGCAGTTAAACTGGTATACTCGGCTGGCTTAAATCTGAATTTGCGTAGTTCATTCACCACAGTTAACCCTGCCTGCCCTTTCTGCGTCCTTGCTAGACATTCGGCCTTAATCAGCATCATTTCAGGCACAGTTGGGCCAATTTGAGTACTCCCAGGAACCGTTTCAAATGGAGCGAAGTAGGTGTGATAGGTACCCGGATAGTTAAAAATCCCAATAGGATCTCCATCTGGGCCAACATAATAGGTAAAGAAATGAGTCCTCAGGTCTTTTGTGCCCAGCAAGGTTATCAATTCATCACTCAGCGGAAAATTACCCCCACCATCACTACTTGCTTTCATCCATATCACTTCCGGATTATCCTGACTAGTTGGAAGAAAGAAACCGTCTGGATAACCAGACCCAGCTCCCATATTCACATAAGGATTAAGATTAAAAAGAGCCGACTGTATACCGAGTGATAAATTGGCATTATCTAAAGCTTTCTGATACTCACCCATATACAGATAAGTACGAGCCAATAATGCATATGCTGCAGATTTTGATGGTGCAGTTTTACTTGTAGACAATGATGGAAGTGTTTCCACTCCAGCATTTAGGTCACTTAAGATCAAATCATAAACAGCTTTGACAGTAGCGCGTTTCAGACTCTGTGTATAACCAGGCTCAGTAAGTAAAGGCACGCCCAGATCGGTTGCTGCACTACTTGCATGATATTCCTTTGCATATAGATTAACCAGACACAAATAAGCATATGCGCGATGCACTTTAGCTTCTGCAATTAGCTGTGTTTTTAAATTTGCATCGCCAGATTTTGCTTCCGGCAATCCCTGAATGGCCACATTGGCATTGTATACTTGCTTGTAAAACAAGTTCCATTCCGGATCATCTTCATTGGCCTGATAAAACAAGTCAGCCCATTTATAAATCTGTAAAGATCGCACATCAAAACTATTGATGAAATCATCATTTAATAAAGCGATATCATCTGTTGGATAATCCACACTTCCATAAGACAAATTGAATACCCCACTGTTGTTTAACAACAACTGATAATCATTTACCGTACTGGGTATAATTTTGCCTTGAGGTTCAAGCTCCACATACTTCCTACACGAACTGGCAGAAATTGAGAAGACAATTAATAATATATAGTAATATTTTTGAGTGTACATAGTTTCAGGATTAAAGTTTAAAAAGTCGCTTTTACACTAAAGACAATGGATTTAGACGGTGGTAAAGTTGTCAAACTCAAATTATCAAGATAATCAGGGTCTATTCGTTCTTTGTTAGCTGTCCAAAGTGCCAGATTTCTACCAGTTGCACTAATGCTTAACATTTGAAAGGCATTCCACTTCATTTTCTTTACTGGAATATGGTAGGTTAAAGTAACATCACGCCACCTGATATAGCTGGCATCTTCCACGAAATAGTCGCTATCAATGTAGCGGAAAGTTCCAGTATGTTGAGGATCTATAGCGGGGATATTCGTCTTCGACTCATCTCCAGGCACCCTCCATCTATTTGCCAGATCAGCCTGCGCAAGCCTAGTATAAGGTAGTTTAAAAACCTCATTTGCAGTTGGGCGCATAAATTTGTGCCCTGCTTTAAAAGTAAATAACGTAAACAGTTCAAAATCTTTATAAGTAAATGTGTTTGATATTCCACCAAAATAATGAGGTGTAACATTTCCTTGAAATTGCAAAGCACCTAGATCCTTCTCATCAAAAGTCACCAGATCGGCAAGAACCTTTTCACCCTTACCATTGTAAATCATTGCATTCCCCTTTTCATTAAGTCCAGCATACTTATAGGTATACAAACTCCCTAGCTCTTGGCCCTGTTTAGGGCTATTCGTGTTGGTGTAGTAACTAGTGGTTTCTTGTTGAAAATAAGCCTTCGTTACCTTATTCGTATTGAATGAAACATTTACAGATGGAGTCCAACTGAATCCTGTATTATTGATTGCCCTGGCACTCAGCTCAACATCTACTCCACGGCTTTTCATTTCCAGCCTATTAGCCAATAGTGAGGTAAAACCATACGTAGGATTGATGTCTACATTTCCAAGCAAATCCAGACTTTTGCGCCAGTAAGCATCCACACTTCCGCTAATTCTGGAATTAAATAAGGAAAAGTCTGTTCCAATATTATAGGTTTGAACCCTTTCCCATCGTAGTTGAGGGTTTGCAGGGTTATAAATACTTCCATAAGGATCATTGTTAATCAGGTTATTGCCCGATTGCTGCATCACCAGGTAAGGGGAAGTGTCCTTATTTAGATTCCCATTGTATCCCGCAGTGGCCCTTAAATTCAATTTAGAAAGCCATTCTACCGGAGCCATAAAACCCTCATCTTTTGCCCGCCACATTCCACCAATCGACCATAAAGGAACTGTACGAAACTCCTTTGAAGCACCAAATAAATTAGAATCGTCTTTACGGAAACTTCCAGACAACGAATATTTAGATTTATAGGTATAGGTAAAGTTCCCAAAGATCGAAGCATATCTATCTTTTCGATTAATAACGTTAAGGCCGTATGGAACTTTCGCATCACCATCAACAGTTTTATAAACCTGTGTATAATTCACAGGAATTGAGCTAAGCAAGCGGTTATCATAACCATAAGCACGATTTCCATAGCCGGAGCGCAAGGTTTCTCTAAACTCGGCTCCTATGATGGCATCAAGACGGCCTGCCGCTCCCAGATCAGGATTAAAATTCAATTGCCCCCTGATGTTGTAATTATTTTGTTCTACATCATTAAGGTCAAGAATCCCACCAATCGGAACTCCTCTTACATGCGTAGTTGCAACCGTATAGGTGTTAATGGTATTTCTTGCCATATAAGTGTCGGGACTGTAATAATTCCTTGTCTTATCAAATTCCCGCTCGGTCATATACTTCAAATCCGCACTCATCCAAGGCATAATTTTATAATTTAACCCCGCAGTTAGTCTATAAGCTAAAGATCTAAAGGTATTATCAGCATTAGCTAGCTCATCTATATAATTATATTTCCAGGGTAAATAATCACGTTTCTCCAAGGAATCCAGTGTTTGTGCCTTTGCTTTATAAGAGAAATTGGTTGCATTCCCATTTGCATCAACAATCTGATCATAAGGCAACAATGCATTTGTTCCTGGTTGATTGGCACTCAATCCAATACCGTTATTTTCCTGTTTCATTAGTGTAACAAAGGTTTCGGCAGAAAAAGTAAGCTTTGGCGTTATTTTGGTCTCATTACTAAAGTTAACAACCATCCTGCTGCCATAATCACCTTTATTATTGGTCTGTTCATCGGTATAGGAAGCAGAGAGATAATTACGTGTGATGGACGATCCGCCACTAACGCTTACATTATATTGCTGAGAAAATGGAGACTGCAAAAGATATTGCTGATACTGATCGTTCACATCAATTTTGCTAAGCCGCCCCACCTCATCATTATACTGTTGCTGAGGAATAGTTCCTCGCTTAAATTGCATGTATAGGTTTGCCCCGGTGGTTACTGGTAGTGGATAAATAGAGAACGCTAATTTTTGACCAGGAAGAATCCCTTTGTCTACCAACTCCTTTTCAAGATCTAAATATTGAGCAGAATTGAGTACTTTCCTGTAATCTAATCGAGGTCTGCCTGTTAGCGAAAAAACACTAGAAAAACTCACCTGTGGTTTATTGGAATAAGTCCCCTTTTTCGATTCAATAACAATAACACCATTTGCGGCTCTTACCCCCCAAATACTCGCCGCAGCTGCATCCTTTAAGATCGTGATGTTTTCGACATTATCAGGATTTATATTTACCAGATCCAATTCTGTAGGAAAACCATCCAAAACAATTAGTGGTTTCTTTTCAGAATTGATGGTAGATGTACCCCGTATCGTAAAATTATCACGGCCTTGAGTAAGGCTACGATCTGGCGTGCCCACATTAACCAATAAACCGGAACCAGCTCCTTCCAGACGCTCCAACATATTTGGTGCAACCTTTTTCCCGATCTCCTCTCCAGAAATAACAGTATAAGCCCCTGTTGCCCTATCTTTTGGAATACTTTGATAACCTGTACTAAAGGTCACATTCACCTCTTCCAGATCACTCTTTGTCGAAACAAGCACTACTTTTAAAGGCATCCTTTTCCCCTTTACCGCAATTTCCTGAGTCCTATACCCAACGTAAGAAAAAACTAAAACAGTGCTTTCATCTACCTCCGAAAAGGCAAATACACCATCCGAAGGTGTAACTATAGATTTGGAAGAACCTTTTATGCGCACCGTTGCGCCAGGCAGGACATTCCCTTCATCATCAAAGACAGTTCCGTACGCATCAAAAGATTTGAATTTATCAATCACTCTATCAAAAAGTGATTTGTCTTCTTTTTTGATCACTATCGTTTTTTCATCAATTGCAAAAACCAGGGATTGATTTTTAAGACAATATTCCAGCACATCTTTAAGCGCCGTTCTCTTGAAGTTAACATCCAGTTTTTTTTGATCATTCAACTGGCTATCAAAGTAAATGACATTGTACCCCGTTTGTTTTTTAATTTCCTGGAATACCTGCTCTAATGAAACATTCTTTTTAGCTAAAGTAAGCTGCTGTGCAAAACCCGCAGCACTAACTTGTAAAAAAGTTGCAATCATTAAAACAGTAATAAGGTTAATTCGCATGATCCATTTATTTTTACTGTCCTCATCGATTTGGTCAAAAACCGAATCAATAATTTGCAGAATTTTAGGCATATGGCGTTCCGGCCAACACAATATCTTAGTATAAATTTTATACATTTGTTTGTCTGGTTAAGTTGATAAATTTTGTGTTCTACAACGATTTTAGGTTTTACCAGGTAATTAAGGGCTTCGATGGCAAGATCGGGGTCCTTTTTTCTCTGTAAAACTTTTCTAGATTTTGCTAATGGTCTATCTGAAGGTTCTTCATGTTTTGTTTTTATTGGTTTAGGTTATATTGCGCTAGTATACAGTTACAGTTTTTCCTTGAATTTTAAATTTTATATCTCCTGTCATTTCTAAAATCCGAAGTACTTTAGAAACTTGTTCAAATCGGGAAATATTGCCACTAAGTGTCTTTTTGCTGAGTTCTTTATTATTAAAGACAACCTCAACATTATACCATCTTGCAATTTTTCTCATAATGCTTCCCAACTCTTCGTTCTTAAATGAAAATTCTCCATTTTTCCAAGCGACAGTATTTTCAACATTTACTTCCCTTATGCTTATTTCTCCGTTGATCAAATCAGACTGCTGCCCAGGTTTCAGTAATTTTGCTCCACCACTTGTTGTTATTTTTACAGCACCCTCCAGCAAAGTAGTTTTCACATTTACTTCTTCCTGATAGGCATTTATGTTAAAGTGTGTACCTAATACTTCTACCTGCTGTCCCTTACTCTCCACAATAAATGGGTGCATTTTATCCTTTGCTACCTCAAAGTAAGCCTCGCCACTCAATTCCACCTTGCGCGATGTCCCGATAAATTTAGTAGGGAAGCTCAGTCCCGAAGCGGCATTTAGCCAAACTCTAGTCCCATCAGGCAATACAACCTCATAAGTTCCTCCTCGTGGGGTACTTACTTTAGCGTAGTGCGAAGTATCTCCTGATGCAGAAATGGCCTGGATTTCAGTACCATCACTGTAGGCTAATTTGGTTGCATCTATAGTTACTCCATTTTTAGTCTCACTCAGCACGATCTTTTTTCCGTCGCTTAAGGTCAAAAATGCTTTATTTCCACCTGCAGTAATCCCACTTCGGGATGCCTGTTGTTCCAAAAAGAAACTGGTATACTTAGTTAGATAAAAATGAAGACCAATACTTAAGCAAAGCAATATTGAAGCTGCTACGGCTATTCTCTGCCATAAACCCATTCTTCCCTTAGTCCGAACCTTGGCAGCAGCCAATATTTTATCCTGAGTTTTATTCCATACCGAGGCTTTATTTGTGGCATGGTACATTTTTAACTGCTGATCTATCTTTTCCTGCTGGCAAAAATCATTAAACCAGTTTAAATGGTCATTTGAAGCCTGTTGCCATTCCTTTAGTTTAGTTTCTTGCTCCTTGGTTAAATCTCCTCTAAGATATCCCGCAACAAGGATGGAGATTTCATATGCTACTTCAAATTTTTGCTGAGGGATCATCTATATTCCTATTTTGTTATAGAAACAACAATATTAAAAAAACAACCAAAAGAATTTTGTTTTTTTTATCGATCTATAAATAACAGGAATGCTAATGTCATTGCGGCGGACACGCCTTTCTTCAAAAATGATGTTTTAAGGAGTTCTATAGCTCTTGTTTTATGATTTCTTACGGTTTGTACCGAGAGGCCTAGCATTGCAGCTATTTCATCTGTTTTACGGTTCTCCAGATAGATCAATTTAAAAACCTCACGACATTTATCTGGTAATCCTTCAATCTCCTGACTCAGTATGGTCAAGATTTCCGTTTCAATCACCTCATAGAAGATGGTTTCTTCACCTTCTTCTAGGTGCTTAATATACTCCTGCTGTATAGCCGTTTTACGTTTCGTCTTTTTAAGATGGTTCAAACAAGCATTGCGGCAGCTGATGTACAAAAATGCTTTGATATTTTGGGCAGTTTCAAAATCTTGATGGCGCTCCCATAACTTGTAAAAACAATCAGAAACTACCTCTTCGGCCTCCATATCATCCTGCAATAACCTTCCGGCAAAATAACAAAGTGATCTATAATGCAATTCAAAGAAATGCGATAGCGCATGATCATTACCCTTTCGAAAAGCGATTATCCAGTATTGTTCATCAAAGGTTTCCGTCAAAAGCATTCTTTGCTAACTATATTTCCCGCAGCAATATCCGAAAAAATATCACAGTATCAATAAAACAAGGGATTGCCAGATTGAGTAAACTAGCCAAAGTACAAAGCGAAATACTTTTAAAGTAGAACACTTACACCATTTTCTGTAATTAAATATCACAACAGTCATTTCACTCATCGTATAAAAGAATTTTTATTAAGATATTGTATGTGTTTTTTGATAAAAATCAGATAAAATTGTAAAAAAAACACAACAAAAACATCATACTACGACGTAAAACACCATTTTACGATATACTCCATTATTTTTTGTGACACACATCAAAAAACAAAATTCAAACAGCTAATAATCAACAAAATAACTAATCACAATCACTAAAATTCGGCTTCGGTAAAGCTCTGCCTGTGCTTCGTTCGGGGTCTATAACAAACAGGTACTTTCTAGGTACTTTCTAGGTACCTTCTAGGTACATGCTAGGTACCTGCTAGGTGTCTACACCTACAAGGTAGGGCTGATGTACCAACCATGTACCTATGAGGTAATCGCTTGACATAGGCTCAGACACCGTTGTTGACTTTAATTAATAGTTAACAGCCTTTGATGAGCATTTAGCATATCTCTCCACAACATTTTTCATAGACCCGCTACAAGCTCATGATTAATAACAGCTCCGGCTTTACCACCCGCTGCTACCGCAGCCGAAACCGCACGAAACTTGCTGGTGTTATCACCTGCAGCAAATACACCTGCAATAGTTGTTTTCTGAAGATCGTCTATTTGTATGTAACCCATTTTATTGATTTCGCAGCCAATTTCTTTTGGGACGAGACAATGTTGTTCAAATGGTGGCCTAGCATATAGTGCGTTTAGGATCTGGTTGCTGCCATCAGTGAACATGATTCGATTCATTGAACCAGCTTGATGCTCAATCTCCTCCAAGTTTTTTTCAATCACATCTATTTTCAAACTGGTTAACTGTTGCTGCTGCGCTTCAGTTAATTCTGCTTTCCCATTGGTAAAAACAGTTAATTTCTTTGTCCAATTATTAATCATTAATGCCATTTCATAGGCCGTATCTCCATTGGCTAGAATACCTGTAGCCTGATCTTTAAACTCATAACCATGGCAATAAGGACAGTGAATCACAGATATCCCCCAGCAATCCGCAAAACCAGGAATATCTGGCATCAGATCTTTTACACCTGTGCTGAATAGCAACTTGCGTGCTTTTATAGCTTTACCGGAGTTCGTAATAACATCAAAGTTATTGTTCTCGCCTTTTACGGCAGTCACCAGATCCGTTAAAAATTCTATTGTCGGGTACCGCATAACTTCGGCCTTCCCTAATGCGGTTATATTTGCCGGAGTCTTACCATCCTGGGTAAGAAAGTTATGGGAATGCGGTGTCTGACGGTTACAAGGATTTCCATTATCAATAACCAGTACATTTCTTATTGCTCTCCCGAGCGCTAAAGCCGCCGACAGCCCGGCATAACTTCCGCCGATGATAACTACATCATAATTTTGATTCTTTTCCATTGCAATATTGTTTTGCAACGAAGTTGCGTATTTACAAAGACAATACAAATACTAATTGCAACTTTGATGCAAATAAGACATTACAACTTTAAACTGGTAATATCAACCATTGGTAAAGCAAGAGACCTTACCTCGCCCTTATCATCTATAAATTTTAGCTTTAATGCCTTCTTCTCCTTGACAGGCTCATCCTTAGCATCGCCCAGCAAAACCTTACACATATCTTCCTGACTTAAATTTTCGACGTTTTTGCTGCCATATTCAATAATTTTATAGCCTGTTTTGAGCCCCGCTTTTTCCGCAGGAGAGTTTTTCCAGACAATGCCGACTAAAAACTTACTATCTTCTATTTTAAGCTCAAAACCCGCTATTTTTTCGGTTAAGGCGACATTATTTTGGGCAAGTGGCTCAAAGTAAAATCTTTCATGGGTAAAATCTAAAGTCACTTTACCATATTTTAACAGTTTTACTCCAAGCAAAGAATAAGGATGATTTCCTGTATTGGTGACAGGATTTTTAATTATTGCCTTTCCAATGCTGAGTTCATCAAACTTCAGTTTGATTTTTTCGCTTTCAGTCTCGGTACCCGAAGCAACTTTCGAAACTCCGCCATAACCCCTGGCCACAATGTACTCATTTAAAGAGCTAGACTGATTTACATATTTATAGGTTTGATTCGCAATACTGTATAAGTCTCCCGTCATACCTGTATCAAACAATGCATTTTCAACAAAAACTTTCCCAAACTTCACTTCTACTAATGGCGAGTTCTGCACTTTGAGTAAAGTCATTTTACTTACGAACAGCTCATTCACTTTTAATTCGGCTGAACTGGTCGAGACAATCAACCTTTTATTTTGCAGATCTATTTGTAAAACCTTTTGCTTAAACACATCCACTCCTAAAAAGCCTTCTATGTCCATGCAAGCCAATTGCGGAATGCTGCTCCGCATATCAAAGACAGTAACAGATACATCATTCAGTTTTAAACCGCCTATTTTTAAAGACGGAAGCACCACACCACTCATTTCAATGTTTTTACTACTGGCATCTGTAACTATCCTGCCTGCCCCAAGCTCAACATTCAGTTCCTGCTGTAATTCTTTAGAAATCAAGGTGGGAGCTCCTGTATCAAAGAAGAAATTACGGGGCTTACCATTAACTTCTGCTTTAACAATGATCATATTGTTCTGATATTGAAAAGGGATAGTATCTGGCTTAACTGTCGCACCCTGCGCATAAGCGCATGAAAAACCCAACAGCATAAAAAATGCTGCCAGGTAAATTTTGTTTTTCATAAATTATTTATAGGTTTTAGCCAGTTTTAAGGCTTCGTAGGCATTTACAATTCCACCTGTAACCGAAAGTGTAGAAAAAGACACTTCAGTTGGATTTTGTGCGCCAGGCAATAAAGTAGTACCTGATACTTTGGTAACTGATTTAAGTAAAATCTCCTTCAGCTGAAGGTAAGTTAGGTTTGGAAAGCGAGACCAAACCAATGCTACAACCCCGCTCACGACAGGACATGCCATACTGGTCCCCTGCATGTTCTTATATTCACTACCTGGTATAGTAGAATAGATTTCCGTTCCGGGCGCGAACAGATCCACGGTAGTTTTTCCATAATTGCTGAATGAAGCAGTCTTTGCATCTGGGGTAGATGCTCCTACAGTGATCACATTGCCAGCCTTTTTACCATCTAAAAATACCGCGTCTGGAAAAGTCTTGTCTACATCAAGGTTTTTTGAATCATTACCCGCCCCTTTCACAATAAGTACACCTTTTTGTTCAGCATACCTGAAGGCATCATCGACCCACTGTTTCTGGGGTGAAAAAGGTTTACCGAAGCTCATGTTGATAATTTTGGCACCATTGTCAACCGCGTAGCGAATGGCGTTGGCGATATCTTTATCATACTCATCTCCATCCGGAACAGCACGTATGGCCATAATTGAAACATTATCGGCGATGCCATCCAGGCCAATGCCATTGTTCCGTTCCGCCGCGACAATACCGGCTACATGTGTACCGTGTTCAATATGCGGTAATGAGAGTATATTGTTACCATAATACCTGGAAGTATTTGCTCTAAAATCATCATTCATTAAAACCCTGTTATCGGTTACAGATTCCTTAGCATTCAGATACTCTTTTTGATTCGAAGCAATCATATCATCAGAAAATTTCTGGATAAAAGGAGCCAATAAAGTAGTATCTGGTACCTTATTATACATCACCCCCATCATTACGGCTGATTGCGCGTACATGAACATACTATCTGTTGGCTGATAACCGGCATAATCTATCATATGCAGCACTTTTCCCGGGTTTTTCTCTTGAATTTCTTGTACCAGCTTTTTATTCTCTTCCGCCAATCGTTTCACGATAACAACAGCAAACTCCTTGCTACCCAATACCGATTTGCTAACTACTGAACGGAAATAAGCATACTTGGGATTTTTTCGGTAGTCGTCAAAAGAAACGTTTAAGTACTGATCTCTTAAACGCAGGTATTCCCTGTCTGCTTCCAAATTTGTTTTAACCACGTTCTTTTTTCCATCTGCGCTCCCCAGGAAGTTCCAGCCATGAATGTCATCTATGTAACCGTTATTGTCGTCATCTTTACCGTTTCCTTTAATTTCCTTTCCGTTTGTCCAAAGGATATTTTTCAGGTCGGCATGTGCAGTATCTACACCAGAATCTATAATGGCTACAATAAGCTTTTTCTTTGTTTTGCTTTTAGGGAATTCCTTGTAAGCTTTATCTGATTCTATACCATGCACTCCATCCTTACCAATAGACAGGTGTTCCCAGTTTTGAGGGGCCGCTGGCTTTTTTGCCCTTTGAGTAGGATTGTTCGCTACTCCCGGGGTTGGCACTACGACCTGTGCGTCTGCATTTACAACATAGCCAGCAGCAAATAATAAAGCGATATATAGTTTTGAAAATTTCATTTTGATCTTAGTTCTTTTATAATTGTTTTTAGTTTTCGGCAATGGTTTTCAATAGCATTTCTTTAAAGTCTGGATTGCTGGGGTATGGCCCATAAGAATCTACAAATTTGCCCTCTTTATCAATAAAGATGTAGCGGGGCATTGTACGGAGCATTAGCTTCTGTTCTAGATTATCCTTCTCATTTTTTGTACGCACCGAAAGCAATTGAATACCTTCAAGTTTCTTCTCTTCGACGAACTTTTTCCATTCCGATATAGCATCCGGACTCTCCCAGCCAATGGTCATGAATACCACATCTTTACGGTCTTTCATCTCTTTTTTAAAGGCATCGAAATAAGGCATCTCTTTGATACAAACGCTGCACCAAGTAGCCCAAACATCTATAATCACGGCCTTCCCTTTAAAATCAGACAGTTTCACTGTTTTCCCATGTTGGTCCGGCAGTTCAAAATCAGGTACCGATTTACCAGCCATAATCGGGGAATACAGAACTTCCCACTCATTTACTTTCTTCTTAAAAGCCTCATCTTTAGACAGCCTATTTACGTCCCTGATCAGGTCAATCATCTCAGCAGTCATCATATAGCGACTATTCCTGCTAGAAATATTCATTCCAACAAAATCAGTTTTTAGTTCCTCATCTTTCAAATGGGTCAAAGCATATTTTGACTGATCGTACATTGTAGGTTCTGGGTTTCCTGAACGATAATGTAGCATAGCCACATAAGCATTAAAAAAATTGGAGAACTCACTGGTTTGTTTATTATTTTGAAATAGCCGATCATTGATGTTCAGCACATCCAACAAACCATAAAAACTTTTCGGAATCGCGGATCTGTCTTTTTGGTTTCTCACAAAATTCCTGCGAGCAGATAATTCTGCAAAATCAGCATATACTTTATTTTCAGCTCCCTTCAATGGTTGCTGTTTGACCAACACCGAAGCCTTTTCCCTGCAAGAGACAACCTCTTTTTCAAACGTCACCAAGCTGATATCATTCTTCCAGAATACCTCACTGTTCCAGGCTTTTAAAATTTTCCTCTTCAGGGTATCAACTGCCAGACTTTCTTTTTGTTCAGGAACCGGAATACCAGGCCTTAAACCATGACCAAAGGCCATTCCCGAAAAAAGAAGTGTAAATGATGCTGCTATTATTAATGATTTCATTTGCGTTTTGTGTTTAATTATGGTACCAATACTGCGTCGCCTATGGCCTGCAGATCAACATTGTGAACGGTTTTGTAATAGTTGATCACCAAGTTATACTTCTGTTTTACCAAACCTTTGGTATCGTTAGTAGGCTTAAGTATGGTATTGTCAAGTGTAGCTTTTGAATTGTTGGTTATCGCTTTAACGTAAGTCCTGATATCGTACATCTGTGGATTATTCTGCGATTTGGCCCTGGTATCTAAAAAACCATTTGCATACATCGTCGACGCGGAAACGGTCAGGGTATAATTACTAACCGAGGCAAAATTAGTTGCCATGGCGACTTTCCCAGTAGCAAACATATAATTCCAATACTCAATATGCATATCCCCTTTAAATAGCGTCTTTTGCGCTGTAGTCATCGCATCAAAAGCAGGAGAAAAGTTGCTTATCGTAATGTGATAATAGCCCAAAATGGTATTTGGGAATGTTCCTGAACTAATTCCTGTATTGCTTAAAGTATAATCAGCGCTATTTGGATTTACCAGTCTTTTCAGATTTTTAGCAAAAAGTACTTTAAAAGGTAGCGTCCGCTTCAAAAATGTATCCGGATACAGGCTTAACCAGTTTTTCTGTACAAAAGGCAAAACTTTTGCTACAGCAGCCTCATCAGCCTGCTCACAGGAAAATTTAGTGCTAAATAAATTATCTGTACCTACGGCAGCCGGCACCCAGGCAAAATCTACAGCAGGATTAAATTTATAAAGAAAATAACTGCCGTAGTTCTGGTAGATGTTAACCAGCTCTGTATCAAAAGCATTTGTCCCCTGCGGAAGTTTATATTCAATTTTGGATACACTCGGCTCAAGCACTTCCTTTTTTTTGCATCCCGGTAAAACAAATCCCAGGAAAACTATAATTAAAGCTATGTATTTCATCATCTAGAAGATTAAGGGTTTTGGACAAGTTCAGGATTAGCGCGTAAGGCTGTTTGCGGAATCGGCAAAGTAAACTCAGGGTCGCCCGGTAAAATGGTTTTTGAATCCGTAGCGGTTGCTGATAGCTGTATAGAATGGCTAACCGGTAAATTCCATCTTCTCAAATCAAACCACCTTTGGTCTTCAAAGCACAATTCCCTGCGGCGTTCGGCCTTGTAAAACTCAAATAACGCAGTAGGATCTGTAATATTAATGTTCTGGAATTTAGATGTGGTTATACGTTTTGAACGTAATAAATTGAGATCAGCAAGCGCCCCGTTGATTCCCTGCCCATTACCAGCCAACGCTTTCTGTATATTCGCTTCGGCCCTATTCAAATAAGCTTCTGAAACTCGAAACGCCTTACTATTCTGTATAATGGAGGTTAATGATCCATATTTAAAACCATAAAATTTGGACCAAATCAAAACTCCTGTATTCGGATTGTACTGTCCACCGTAATTAAAGTACAGCACATTTCGTCTGTCATCTACTTCATAAGCATCCGAAAGCGATGCAGATACGGTAAAAGCCGCTTTTTCAAACATAATCCCTGAAACTCCAGCACCTAAAGCTGCATCAGCATAATCCTTGTCAAATCCATATCCCCAGTACACCTCCGGACTGACCAAGGCATTAGCCATCTGGTATGGAGGGCTTGCCTCATCAAATCCTGATGCGGGATTAGCAGTTACCTCATTCAGATTCTTCAGGGTAGATTTAATAGCCAAAGCTTTAGTAGCATAATCTATACTCTTGTCCCATTGCCTTGAATACAAATAAACTCTGGAAAGCAACAGGCAGGTCGCAGCGACACCCGGATGATAAATATTAGATCCTGATGTAGAACTTAACAAGGTATTAGCCTCTAGCAGATCTTTTTCTACCTGAGCATAAACCTGGGTAACAGTTGCTCTTTTAATCAAATCCCTAGTCACATCCGAACTCAGTACCAAAGGCACCCCTAAATCACTATCCGGATTGCTTCCATTTGCTCCGTATGCTTTTCCATATAAATTGACCAGGTTAAAGTAATAGAAGCCCCGAAGAAATAAAGCTTCGCCTTTTATTTTAGCCTTTTCAGCTTCCGATCCCGAAACCTTACCCAGATAATCCAGCACCACATTGCATCCTTTTATTCTTGAATAATAGGTAGTATAACTATCGGTTCCGGGTATACCTGAAACAGGCATATCTTCAAACATGGTATTCTTCCACAAAAATGCAGGAGCCCATCTGGATAATGCGGCAATCTGAAACGGATCATTCAGAAAGTTAGCTTCCACATCATCTGTGATCACATCCATATAGGTATGGAATCGGTCCGTCAATGGAAATCCTTCACCCAACAAGGTTTGTGCCAGGTCGGATGCCGTAGTTGGCCGCAATAAATTCTGATTACTTTCTTCCAGAAACTTTTTACAAGAGCCCAATATTAAAGTAAATGAGAGCAAACCTAAGGTTATATATTTTTTCATAGCTGTCTAATTAAAAGCCAACGTTTAAGGTTAACGAATACGTTCTGGGAATTGGCAGGTTGTTCCCTGATACCTCAGGATCTATCCCATCAAGTTTGCCTGAAGCGATGTAAAAAAGATTGGTCACCGAAGCCTGTAAACTAAGCTGTTGGATATGTGCCTTAGCCAACATTTTTGGTGGAATGGCATAAGACAAGCCAATGTTTCGGCAACGCAGGTAATCGGCGTTAACGACCCTTGCAGTTGAATAATCATACAGATTATATATTGGATAACTTGTGTTACCGATGTATGTAGAAGGAATATTTGCTGTTGGCAATGAAGGGATATTGGTAAATGTTTCATCACCAGGCTTCCTCCAGCGATCATTTAATGCAGAAGATAGGTTTTGCGTCGGGTATGGGGCAGAGCGGTCACTGTTGTTGTACAATGGTGCCAAAAACTTTTTGGCACCCAGGCTAACTGTGAAGCTCGAGTTCAGCGTAAAATTCTTATAGCGGATGTTCGTACCAAACCCACCTGTAAACTTGGGATCCAGCTGTCCGGCATAATCCATTAACAACGACACATTCTTTTTACTCTCGTCAGTTAATGCCGGGATGTTAAAGGTTGGATAACCTGTAACAGGATCCAGCCCCTTATAATTAAAAGCGAAGAAACTGCTGGCTGCATACCCCTCTAGGTAGCTTGTTCCATTAGCCAGGGCATTCCAGCCCTCCAGTTGGTTATTTCCTGATTTGGTAACTTGGTTAAAATTCCTTGCTGTATTGAAATTTATCCCCCAGGTAAGATCTTTAGAACTTACGGGTACAAAATTCAGGTAAAGTTCATAACCATGATTGTTGATATTTCCTGCATTGACCGGCATGGTCGCAACACCATATTCAACTGGGATCACAACTTCTGTCAGGGCATCAGTGGTCTTTTTATTATAATAGTCTACACTTCCCGAAATACGATTACTGAATAGAGCAAAGTCAAGCCCAAAGTTTACCGTTACTGTTTTTTCCCAACGCAGGTCAGGATAGCCCAGACTCTTTATATTGAGAAGCCCCTCTCCTGTTACAGTACTAATCGATCTCGTAGGATACTGCAGTATCAATTCAGGTCCGAAGTTTTCAGCCACATTCCCCTGAAAGCCATAAGTTCCCCGGATAGAGAACTGGCTCAACCATTTCATTTTGTCACTAAAAAAATTCTCCTCCATTACATTCCACTTTACACCTGCAGACCAGATGGGTAGGAAACGATTGTTTGTAGATTGACCGAACCTATTTGAAGCATCAGTTCTGATCGTAGCATTAACTACATATTTATTGTTCCAATTATAAGTAGCTGTACCAAAGTAAGACACGAAGTTAGATTTCTGATCCGTTATGACAGGTATATCTCTATAGAGTAAAGGACTTTGCAGAAGTGTTGCGCCCACACCAACAGGAAGATAAGTTGCTGGAGTCTCCGCAAAAGTACGCCCACGCTCTGGCATGTAACCGAAATTGGTTTGGCTCATACCATCATACTTCGAACTTCTCAGTTCAGATCCTGCAAGGATGGTCAGATTATCCCTATCCTTCCTGAAATTCTTATTGTATGTAATTGAGTTCCTAAACGTATAGGATTGGTTGTTTATCCCTGTAGTGTTCAGCACGCCACCCTGAGGTAAATAAGATGCCAGGTAAGCTGGTGTACCGGGAACAGCAGAGTTATAAGCATTGTAACGGAAATTCTGTGCGATATAATAAGATTGTGCAGCCGCATAGCTTTCCCCATTCGTTTGCGTATAATTTATACCAAGAAGCGATTGAAAGGTAAAATCACTTAAGAACCGATACTCCAGATTTGTTGTGGCAGAAAAATTAGTCGACTTATTTTTATTTCCTGTATAATCTCTTTCACGAAGAATGTTAAAACTGTCAAAATCACTGCTCTTTTTATAGGCATAATAGCTACCATCCTCATTAAAAGCCGGAATAGCACGACTGGTATTGAAAGCATAATTAAACGGGTTTATCTGGTAAAAGCCAGTTGTATTACCCATGTTACCACCTAACCTAAAACCCAGTTTTAGCTTTTTAGATACGTCGACATTAATGCTCAGGTTTCCGTTATAAGTATCCTGACCATTACCAATGGTGTTTCCACGATTGCTGGCATAGCCCATAGAGGCATAATACCTGATCTTATCAGTTCCTCCAGATACGCTTAAAGAGTGATTCTGGCTAAACGGGTTTTGGTATAGTAAACCAAACCAGTCTGTGTTCATGGTTTCCAGTTTCCCCACTTCGGTATTAAACTGTTCCTGGGTAATGGTTTTATTAAGTAGTTTGCTTAAATATCCTTCATACGAGAGGTTATCCGGTACATATTGAAAGGTAAGCCCCCTGGCATAAATCTCTTTAGAAACATCAATACGCTCCTTAGAGTTCATCAGGTTGAAATCATCGTAAGATGGCGCTGCTGAAATAGATAAATTAGTTACATAATTAAATCTGGCAGGCCCAGCTTTGCCTTTTTTAGTAGTAATCACAATTACCCCATTGGCAGCTTTAGTTCCATAAATGGCTGTTGCCGACGCATCTTTCAAAACAGAAATATCCTGAATATCTTCAATATTTAAAAAAGAAACCGAGCTACCAATTAGGTCTCTAATACCACTACTACTAGTGGTATTGATCAACGAATAATCAAAAGGCAAACGATCTTGCTGGATAATGCCATCCACGACCCAAACAGGCTCCTGATTACCTAGCAAAGTAGAGGTTCCCCTAACCCTAACTTTTGGCGAGGAACCAATTATACCAGTCTGATTGGCTACCGAAACACCGGCAAGTTGTCCCTGCAAAAGCTGGTCAATACTTCTGATACCCGCAGCCTTAATATCCTCAGCCTTTACCGTAGCAATAGAACCTACCAGATTACGTTTGGTAATATCCTGATAACCTGTCGATATGGTTACTTCATTCAAAACACTTCCTGAAGTATTTAGCTGTACATTTTGTTTAACTTCTGTAACCCCAATAGCATTAATAGAAGTTTTAAACGCTTCGGCACCCACATAACTGAAAGTCAGCGTAGATCCCCTTCTTACGTTGATGCTATATTCTCCATTACTATTGCTGCTAGTCGCATTCCCACTCTTTGAATCCTTAATACTAGCACCAGGTAGTGGCCTACCATCTTCATCAGTAATCTTTCCTGAAACATTCAGCATAAGCCCCAAATATTCGCCTGCCTTGGTGGTCTCACCTACCAGCAGGATGTTTACGACATTGTTATCAATGGTATACTTAAGATTGGTGTCCTTAATCAAAAGTTTAATCACTTCAGTTATGGATTCATTTTTAACATTTATGGAGATTGGGCCATACTTATCGAGTTCTTTAACATTGTAAAAGAACTCCATATCTACCTGTTTTTTAATCTCATTAAGTATTGTAGTACGCTTGGCATTTTTCATGTTTAACGTAATGTTCCTGTTCTGTGCAAAGCTGACTTGACTGGTCATCAGTAAAAATGCGAACAGAAAAAAGAGTTTTTTTAGGCAAAGAGCGCCCCCTCCGATAATCGGTTTAGTAAATTTTTCTCTCATTGAATACGGTTTAGTTGTTAGTTGATTTGTGGTGGATTATTTTTTATTATATATATAAATTGTTTGACCTGAAATCCTGTATTTAAGTTCATTAGAACGTTCTATAACATTAAGCACATCGGTAATCCTTTTCGATTTGCGCAATTTACCTCCAAACCTAAGTACCTTAAGCTCTGGCGATTCAAAAGAAACGTTATAGTCGTACCAGCGACCGACCTGTTCCAACACTTCATCAAGAGAATTGTCGTTAAACACCAACCAGCCATCCTTCCAGGATGTATAAGGGTATACATCAACTTCTGATTTGCTGATATCCTTTGTTATCGGATCAAAATTAGATTGCTCGCCCGGTACCTGGAAAAGTGCTGCTTTTCCTTTACGGTTCACCTTTATGCTTCCCTCAACAAGCGTGGTACTAATTTTTTGATTGAAGGTATTGATGTTGAACGATGTCCCCAACACTTCAACCTGCATTCCATTCAGGTTTACTAAGAACGGTGCATGCTTATTTTTAGTTACTTTAAAATACGCCTCCCCACTTTCCAGGTAAACCATCCTATCACCTGTTTCGTTTAATACTGCTGGGTAGCGTAACCTGGTTTCCGAGTTCAGCCAAACTTCTGTTCCATCGCTCATCACCAGTTTATATTCTCCACCCCGAGGCACTACCAAGGTGTGGTAAACATTGGCTACTGCATTGGCCGATTGATAGCTGATTGCTCTAGCAGAATCTGATAATACAGCTGTTCCACCTGCTATCTTTTGCTTAGTTTTATTGTCTAAGGCAATAGCAGTTCCATTTTCCAAGATCAACGTAGCTTTATGTTTATCTACATCATTTATAATCGCAGTTGGCCGACTCTTGTCCAATTTGTCATTTTGACTTAAAGCAAACCAACCTAAGCCAACAACCAGTAATACTGAAGCTGCATAAGCAAGATAACGGCGCATTGGGTTTAAGCGAACAGATTTTACCTGAACATTCATTTTGCTGTTTATTCCCTGCCAACCATCCTCGATATCAATCAAAGGAAAAGCTGCCTTTAAGTTAGCATCCAATAGTACGCTCTGAATTTCTTCTAATTGTACTTCCTCGTCAACATGCAACGTCAATTCCGCTTTTTTACGAAGCAAAGCAGTTTCTTTTTGCTGTAATTCAGCAATAAACACCTGCCATTCAGAAGAATTATACTGATCGTAATTGTCCATATCTATAGGTATGTGATAAAAAAATAAAAAAGGGTGATCGGAAATGAAAAAAAATTAAAAGTTTTTTATAGAAGACAGCAAAATAACTAGAATGGTAAGGTCATTCATATCTTCACGAATAAAAGCGTAAGCTTTTTTGATTTGTGTTTTTACAGTATTAATGGAAATTCCAAGCTGATCGGCTATTTGCTGATAGGTTAACCCGTCCTTATTGCTTAAAATAAAAATCTTCTTTCGCTCTACCGGTAATTTGTCTATAGCAATGGCAAGACGATCGTGCATCGTTTCATTTTTGAGTGCATAGTTCAGTTCGTCCTCCACACCAAGCGCTTCTATTTCTACAGGATGCTCGTCCAGACTAATTGTCGACTTGTGTTTGTTCTTATAGGCAATACAGAGATACTTGAGCGCGCGGGTAGCATAGGCATCTAAAGATGTTTGGATATTTAGCTTATCTCTTCTGTTCCAAAAATCAACAAAAAAATCTTGTACCATATCCTTGGCGATATCCATATCCCCCAGATGTCTGAATGCGACCAAACATAAAAAACGATAGTTATCACGAACAAAGATTTCGAACTGGCCGGCGGTAATTATCATACCTTTTTTCTGTGTCATTAATAATAAACAAAAGTATAGAGCGCCGTTAAACCATGTTATAACACTACAATTATAAGATTTAAATCTAATAAATTGGAATACAGGGGAGATATAAAATAATTTGTTATTTTTATATAAATCCCATCTGCAAATGAATTACGTGCTCCAATCCTTATCCGAGATCATCAGCTATGCCAGCATCGCGATCATCTGCTACGGTGCCGCACTTGGTCTCCTTAAATTTATCAGCAACGAGTTAAGCCGTTTCAAGAATTCCTTTTCATTAGCAAAAACCGTTCAAATCAAAATAGAAGTGGGTTATTATTTATTACTAGGTCTGGAGTTCCTGATCGCATCGGATATCATCGACACCATCCTTAATCCATCATTCGATGATTTAGGCATATTGGCAGGAACCGTTGTCATCAGAACAGCATTATCCTTTTTTCTAAATAAAGAAATTGAAAGCATCGCCGAAAACAAAGTTCCAGAAGACAAAAAATGAACTTAGCTATTTCAATTTTACCGTAACCTCCTGCTCCTTCTGGTTCCTGAACACCTTAAGTACAACAGTGGTCTTACTTTGAGAAGACTGCCTTGCTTCCATCAGATCTTTAACTGTAAGAACGGGATGATTGCCCATTTGCAGAATCACATCATTAGGCTTAATTGTATTGTTCATTAAACTTGCATTATTTACATTAAGCACCAATACCCCCGTCTCAGTAGGCATTCCAGTCGCTGATCTTTCAGCAAGTGTAGTCAGATTTTTCACTTTAACACCTGCAAAATCATATACAGCATCTTCTTTCCATACCTTCGGCACAATTAAAGGAATAGCTACTTTTTTAGCCTTTTTGATCAGACCTGCTGATACTACCCCAAAGTTCATCTCAAAATTCTTAAATCCGACAACAAAGGCTTTTGAACCTGCCCTTATCCGATAATCTCCTTTTTCTGCATTCATAAATTGTGGATCACCAGCCAATGAGTTGGGATCGATCTTCAATTCCTGTGCTTTTTTTAGCGAAGCCTCATCTGGAAAAAGATTATCATCTACTTGTTTTCCCCAATCTTTAACTTGAATTGGGAAATACATCGCAGCAACAATATTATGTTTAAATACATCTTGACTGTCCCTAAACCACACATGTGGATGAAATGAATTGTTGATCATTATATTATTTTCCACTACTCTTTTAAATCCTTCTCTTAGCTTTAAGCCACCATTTAGACACACATTATTTTTGATGATGTAATTGGAAGAACCATCATCCAAATCGATATCCCATCCATGATCACACCTGAATCTATTGTTAAAAATCAAAGTAGGTCTCATTGCATCAAGAAATATCAATTCTGGCCGATTAGCCGCAATACTATCCATTACAGCCCGTTTAGGATGCCAGAACCTATCACGGCCCCAAGAATTAAATGCACCATGGTCTCCAGTTTCCAGTACTGTATTAAAAACGTCGTTATACTCGATGTTATGGCCACCCCAAGTACCTTCGTTTATATTAATACCAGCTCTTGGCACATCATAAATGGTATTGTGACTTACTTTAATATTTTGTGCCATAGAGATATGTACACCAGCTGTTTGTTTTTCTACCTGGCCAATGTTATGGATCAGATTATCGTACACCGTACATTCAGAAGGGAAATTGTTTCCAATAGGACCTAATTTCGTATCCATATTCTTTAAGTCCACAAATTGACTATATTGAAAAGAAGGAGAACGAACAGCCTTAGGATCGCCAACAAACACCACGGCACTACTTCCCGAATTATAGATATGGTTACCAGAAAACACGTTCTGTTTATTGTAATTACTATAAACCAACACATTCCCACCCAGTTCACTAAACACACATTTTTCTATGTTGATGCGCTCCCCGCCTTCAATGGTAATGGCTCCTTTACGGTATATGGTCCAATCGCTTCGCAATAAAGGTTCTCTATTTTTCATAAAAGTACGCAGGGCATGGGTAAAAGTAATCCCCTTTATTGTGATGTTTTTCACAGGCTTTACTGCCGAACCTTTTATTTCCAATAAACTTTCCATTTGAGGCGTCTCAATCAGGGCAGTCGACAAATTCACATTGGTCTTTAAATAAAGTTCTTGTTGCTGCCTATCAAAATACCATTCATTTAAGGTATCCAGCTCTTCTGCTATATTTTCAATAAAACGGTAATCTTTGTGCATAGTAGTAGGACGATTGTTTTGCCATCCACCTTCCATTTCCAACTTCGTTCCCTGCTTACCCTTAATCTGGTAAGCAAACCCACCCCACATAGCCGTCTGCATCGCATGAAGATAAGCTCCTTCTGGAGCTTTCCACTTCTGAATATGCTCCGCACTTAGTACATCCGCTGCAGTACCATTAAACCGCACTTTTCCTTGTTGATAGTTAGGGTACCGTGCCATCTGCATCAACACACCATTTACATAAAGCTGATCAAAGATTAGCCCTGACTGTGAGATTTTGGCGGAATAAACACCATCCTTCTCCTCCCAGCTCAAGTTTAATTTAGCCGAACCTTTAACAAAGACTGTCTCCTGCTGATATGCCTGAATGTTAAGTCCCTTGCCTTGAGCACGACTATCTTCGACTGTAAAAACTATAGGTCGGCTTAAATCATAAGCTCCTTTTCGCAATAGTATATTCACCTGCCCGGCTTTATATTTCCTTGCTTCCATTTGCGCTCTGTACAAGGTTGCGAAGGGGCTATTCATCGTTCCTTTATTTTTATCACTCCCTTTTGGAGAAATATAAATGTCTTTTGCATGGCTGTACCCAACCATTAAAAAACCAACCAATAGCATCGTAGAAAACTTCATTCGACTAAATTCAATATTCTTAGTCGATATCGGTTCAAGTATATTGGCAGAATGCTAAGTTATTTATCCCGGTACATATGTTCAATGTTCATGGACAACTAAATTGGAAATCGCAACTCTCGGCTTCCAATTTGGCCAGAAAAGTTTCCTTAAAGTTAAAGTCTATTGAACAGCATTTGAACGGCCGTTGAACGGACATTGAACGGACACTGAACGGACACTGAACGGGCTAAGCCGTCCAATATCCATTAATTAGTAGTTAATCAATCGACAACTAGCAGTTAATAATCAGGCACCAAACTTTATGCGATTGTTTACCGATCCCGAATCCAAAATTAAATCCCGAAATAGTAAAAACATAATCCCTTTAGCGTTAGCATCCTATAGTTTAATATGTACATATTTGTAATCTTATTTAGATTGATTAAAAATAAAAACATATGATTTACGCTTACCAAACTAAAATGTCACGGTTACTACTACACATTTCTTACGCTTCCAGCTTATTAATACTGTTACTTACTTACTCCTGTACAAAGACCATGGAGCTTGCTCCTCTTCCTCAAAACAAGATTACAGAGTTCAAAATTGTCAATCTACCAGATACGGTGATCTTCGGATCTATTGATCAGATTGATAAATCCATTACAGTGTATATTCCATACTATTATGGATTAGCTGTGATCGATCCGGAAATTAAAGTATCTGAAGGCGCCAGGCTTACGGAAGAAGTTTTACCTATCGATCTAAATGAAACTGGTACAAGTTATACCGTAAAAGCGAAAGACGGTAGTACACAGGTATACAAGCTTAAAATTGTCCAGCAAAACACACCTGATTTAACGGTAAGATGGAGCAATACCGGTGTATTTTACCCAAGAACAACACTGAGTGTAACTGGAAACTTTATGGCAACTGGCACTGGTTTAGCAAAAGTACACCTCATATCAGTAAAAACAAGTAAAGAAACCCTTCTAAACGGAGGTATATTGGTAACTGGTAGTGGTCTTTACGAATATTATTTGAACGCACTAGAAATCCCTACTGACATTGATACAGGCTACTATAAAGGGCGGATTAGCTTTCTGGGGCATGTGAAAGAACTTCCACAAATACACATTATATATAAACAACCGGATGTGCTCATCGGATCGAAAGAGGTGAAAAGAGGTGATGAAATTGTTTATTCAGCCGCGCCGGAAACTGTAATTATCGGATTAAAATCGGTCAATGTTACTATCGCTGGTATTACTTATGATTTACCTATAAAAAGCTATAACAATACCGCTATCACACTAATTATCCCTAATGACTTCCCATTAGGCGAACACCTTTATATTCCTATGAAAATTTTATTCAACAACTGGGCTACCCTAAATAAAACAGCCTCAATTACAGTAACCAATTAACCTCGAATCCACATTCCTATATTATATTTTAACATTTAAAATTAAATTTATGACGCTTAAAATTAAAACAATGTTTAAAACTGTCGCAATCATAGCCGCAGTTGGTCTGATCGCAGTATCTTGTAAAAAAGAACAAGCAGGAACTGAAGAGCTCTTAACCGCTAACGGGAAAAGAAGCAGCAATATCTCTGCCTTATCAAGTACCTGTGATACTTCTTCTTACAAAGTATTAGGCAGAGGAGGTTATTCCAGGACACGTGTTGGATTTGATACGGTTTATGTTGACCTGAACACGCCCGATCAGGATTCACTCTCAACTTTTACCGATGTAAATGCATGGTTTACCAGTAGCTCTAATTCTTTCATATCGACTCCAGGTACATTAAAATACTTACTTGCACCAGGTAAAGCAATTTGTGATCTTACTTTGTCTGATTATGCCACAGCAACGACTGCAAGTATAGTTGGCATGAATACAGGGGGTGGTACACCAAACGGATGGTATAACTATGTTGCACCAAACGGGCCAACACCAATTCCGAACTTTTACGTATTTATTAACGATGGAGTAGATACTTATGCTATTCAATTGGTAGCCTTTACCGATGCGATTAGCTGGGGTTCTGGTGTGAACTTGCAAAATAAAGCAAATACAGTAATCCGTTACCGCAAGCTGTAAAACCAACGGCCAATAAAATAAACAGAGGCAACAGCGTGGGTTATGTTGCCTCTATTATAATTGCATATCCCGCAATGAGATGATGCACTGATCTGAAATAATATAAAATGCAAAAAGAGATTTTTAAACACAAGCTTTTAGTCTTTAACTATGCGCTGGCAGCACTCCTGCTGATGCTAACTTATTCCTGTAAAAAGAAGTATCCTGATTTCCCGTACAATGAAATCGAAAAATTCAGTATCAAAGATGTTTCTGGCACAGAACTAAATGCCGCTATACAAGAGAAAAACATCATCATTTACTGGCCTCCGTTTCAGGATCAGCCGGATTCCATACAGCCACAGATTGCAGTTTCCGACCGTGCGATAATTACTCCGAAAAGTGGCTCAAAAATCCCCTTCAAAGAAGGTTTCAGCTATGAAGTAAAAGCGCAGAATGGCTCCATCAATACTTACACTTTAAAGATTGCTAATAACCAACCTCTTCCTTATTTTGAGGTCAATGAGCTGGTGATAAATTTAAACAGGTCAATGAGTCTCTTTGGTGATTATCTCATTCCTGACGCAACACAGACCTCTGTATATCTGGTGGATAAGAATAAAAAAGAAACACTACTGACCATTAATTCTATTTCTAACAACGCAGTAAACGTAAACATACCCCTGGTGCTTAGCCAGGATACCAGTCATTATCACATTAAAGTGATCACTGGAAAACGCAACCTGACCAAAGGTCCATACTACATAGATAGACCTCTACTGGCACTCGGAACCGTTACGCTTCCTGCCGATGTACTCACAGTTAAACGCGGGCAATCTATCGTTTTTAAACACAGTGCCACACCGGGTACCTTAAAATATTATGCACAAACAGGCAGATATGCTACAGTTGCCATTACCAGCAGAATAACACGTAGTGTTCCTATGCAGATTACAGATACAGAAATCACCCTCACCATTCCTCAAGATTTCCCTTTAGGTGCCACTTATGGTAGTATATCATTTTTAGTAGAAGACAAAGCAAAAGGAACTTGGCAACGACGAACCAGTCCTTTTACTGTAGTCCAGTAACCAATGGAAAAATGATCAATTAAAAAAGTCACCGTCTACCAAGGAGGCCTCAGACGCTCTTTGTGAGACGGTGACTTTTTTGTGATTACTTCTTATAAGAAACAACGTAAGCTACACCTTTTTTCAGCTTAAGTTCATAAGTCCTTTTCCCTACTTCAACAGCCTCTCCACCTTTCACAACCGGTTTAGAAACACTTTTGAACCTCAACACACCCGATCCCCCGTCAGACTTCACTTTAATCTCTTTTTTGCTGCAATACAACGAAATCTCTCCTGAAGGTGTCGGTACCTTACCCTCCATCCAGTCCAACCCGCCCAAAGCAGGTTCCACAACATAAGTTTCATATCCAGCCGAAAGCGGCTTAACACCTAAATAATACTTACCCAATAGATAAATCGGACTTGCACCCCAGGCATGACAAAGGCTTTTACCAAACGGGCGGCCGTACATCGCTAAATGCTCCGTATCTTTCTTGTCTGGATTGTACTCTTCCCAAAAAGAAGTAGCGCCCAAATCCAACATACCACCCCAGTAATCTTTCATTTGTTTTAGCACATACGACTGCTCGCCCATCGCACAAAGTGCTTCCAACTCATAAAAACGCATGTATGGTGTAGTAATCTTCTTGATTTGATCATTCATCAACACATGTTGTTTCACATCTAGCTTTTGAGCAGGTGTAAAGTAATCGAAGAAAATGCCGAACATATTAGCGTAACGCGTTACATTGTCAGTAGGCTTACCACCAACTCTGCTGTGTACTAGCGCATGTTTGCTCTCGTCCCAATACAGTTTAAATATCTTTGCCTTTAAATCCGCAGCAAGCTTTTTGTAGTTGGCCGCCGCTTCAGTATCCTTTGCCATGTCCGCACAAAGCGCCATGGTTTCCAAACTACGGCAAAACAGCAATTGCTCGAAACTCACTTCCCCGTCTTTACTTAGCTTATCCGCCCAGTCGATAAAAATCCAATCGCCCGGCATCCATTCCAACAAACCATCTTTATTCCTGCGGTTTAACACATAATCCATCAAACTTTTCATCCTTGGATAAATATCCTGTACAAACTTCTGATCTCCAGAATACTGGTAGTAATCATAAATCCCCAGAAACCAATAAAAGGAGTAATCCATAATGGTATTGATGTGAGCCGTTACCGGATCTTTCCCCCTTTGCGCCAACAAAGTCCTTTTCACAATTGGCGATTCATTGAAGGAGTAGTAATTCATCAGGTAGCTTTGGTAAGCATCACCCGACCATACCCATCTATCGCGCTTAATTCCGTCGATGAAAAACTCACGGGTGTTTAAATGAAACGTGTATTTGGATACCTCATAAATCTTGTTGACTTGTTCATCGGAACAGCGAAAATTCCCCTTTTCTGTTACTGGTGCATACTCATACAGCATGCTTACCTGATCAAGGGTAACATCACCTTCAGGCTGACAGTTCACATAGCGAAAGGCTTTAGACAGCTCAATCACCGAATCAGTTTTACCCTTTAAGTCGATTTCTAATAAATCAAGGGTTTCACATTTATCAGCAGATAAAGCCTCTTCTCTTGATTCACCGTAATAAATATGCAGCTTCCCCTTTCCCTTTAAGCCATGAAGCTTAAGAAAGCCAAAGGTTTCTTTGCCAAAATCAGCCACAAAGCCTTTATCCACCTTATCGGTTTTTACAGCCTCCATTTGCTTAGTAGCTAACTTGAACTTTGAGGGGGGCGATAGCGGATTGGTTAAATTCCAGGAGCCCACCGAAACAAAGGTCGTTCCCGACTTATCAGAGGCCTTTCCACTCTCATCAATCCATTCCTTATCTTCAAAGGTAGTTAACCAGCTTTCATCTGAAACCACTGTTTTACCTTGAACCAATATCGCTGGAACCTTATCCTGCCCATACACTTTTAAGCTCAGCTTATGCTTGCCTGCAGGAATGGTAATCTTTTTCGGATAACCAGAAAAAGCTTGTCCATCAATCTTCACATTGTACTGTCCTTCCACATAAAGTTTTACTTCCTCAGCATTGGCCAGATTAAATTCCTTATGAAACTCAACCAGTACATAATGACTGTCCATTTTCCAGAATGGTGGAAGAAAAGCTCCCCTTTCTGTTCTGCGGTTCTGCATTTTATTGGATACCCAAATATCCAGATCACCGGGGTACCAGATCCAGGAAGCTTTTTTGGCACTCTGCGCTTGGCTAGCGTCTGCACACAGCACTGTTAACAAGAGCACAAGCGCTCCAAACTTTTGTAGACCAGTTTTTAAAAATTTCATATGCGTCTATTAAAATTAATGTCCGTTAAAAAAGATATATAAAGCAACCATTACAATTGCCAGCGCAATCCAGGATACCCAGACCCGCTTCGTTGGTTTTTCGATTGCACTTTTGTCTAGTTCGTTGATCTCGTAAACCGTTGGATTCCGATCAGCCAAAGAAATCACTATAGCGATTATCAGTAAACCCGAAAAAATCAAAAAGGAAAGAATCAGGTAATGCGGCCAGAAAGGATATTTATCTGGTGGAAGAATCCATAGGTAGGTCACCCCGGTACCTAAGCTTAAAACAGAACCTACGGATAGGGTAAAATTTACAGCTTTTCGAGTGGTCCTTTTCCAGAAAACGGTCAGCAAGAAAACCACTGATAAAGGCGGAGCAATAAAGCCCAACACCGACTGAAAAACATCGAACAAATTCAATCCCTTTATGTTATCTATCGCCAGCACAACAATTACTGCAAGTATACACCCGGCAATGACAGATATCCTACCCATCCTAATGATCTGCTTATTGGTAGCTTGCGGGTTGATATTTTTCACATACACATCCATGGTAAACACGGTACTCAAAGAGTTTAGAGAAGAACCAATAGTTCCTACCAACACCGCAATCAGCACCACAATCACCAATCCATTCATCCCCGGGGGGAATAAATTAGTAACCATCGTCATATAGGCTTCGTTAGGATCTTTCAAGTCTGGAAACAACACAAAACACAGCACGCCAGTGATGATAAACAAAGGCAGTGACAAGATTTTTAACCAGCCAATAAAGCTAACGCCCAGTTGACCTTGTTCCAGATTCTTAGCTCCCAACACAGATTGCACCATCGCCTGATCTGTACAAAAGAAAGCGACTGCAGCTACCGGATACCCCAACAAAATGGCATACCACGGATATTTAGGATCACTAGCTGGTTGAATCAAATTCCAGTAATGCGATGGTGTTTTACTATACAAAGCCTCAATACCACCTACTTTGTGCAAACCCAATATCGTAAGCGCAAGGGATACAAAAATGAGCAGGATCATTTGAAAGACGTTTACCTTAGCAATAGCTTTTAAACCACCAAAAAAAGTAAACAAACCGGCAAAAGCAACCAATACAGTTACGGATTGCCACATTGGAATGCCCAGAATTTGTCGTACTAAAAAGCCCCCGGCAAACAACCCTAGCGATAACCAGGAAATTAATATCTTGATTAGTGCATACCAGGCCAAGATATTCTGTGTAGAGTCACCATACCTTTTACCCATAAACTCAGGCATGGTGCTTACTTTTGCTGCCAAGTATTTAGGCGCAAAAACAATGGCGAGTAAAAATAGGAATACAAAGGCGTACCAATCGAAATTAACCGCCACAATACCTGTGCTATAGCCTATACTGGCAAAAGCCAACAACATAGAAGGACCAACATTGGTTCCCCACATGTTAAACCCAATACTAGACCAGCCTAGCGATTTATTGGCTAGAAATAGGGTTTCATCTTCATTCTTCTTGGAGAAGCTGGCCCTATAGCCGATAAGGATTAGAATAACCAGATAAGCGACTACAATGATGTAATCCAAGCTAGTTAAGCGTTCTACGATATTTCCCATTAAGTTTATTTTGGTTTGATTGGTTTATGTTTTATTTACAGTCCGAGATCAGCTCTTAGCAACTGGTATTCATTCAGAATATCATTGATTTTTACAGGAATACCGGTTTGCAAAGACCTATCCATAGCCTGTAACAAAGCAATCGTACCTATTCCTTCTTTTAAATCCGGATAGGCAACCGTATTGTTTTCTATGCTGTCGGCAAAGTACTCCAGGTAATTCTGGTATTCTCCGGCATGGTGACTTTGTCCTTCGAAACGGAAGAAATGCTTCAATTTTGCATCTCCCCAGGTAATCAATTGCTCTTCTCCGGTATTGGTGGTTACCGCATAGCGGAGTTCGTGGTAATCGGCCTGACTAGCGCCTTCTGTCCCCCTTAACACACAACTCATCTCGCTTTCGCGATATGCCGGCTGTATCGGACCAGTATAAGAACCACTTACACGGGCGATCCTGCCGTCAGTTGATTTGAAGATAAAATGCATGGTATCCTCATTTTTTAAGCCAGCTTTTTTACCATTGGCGCTGATCATCCCATATCCCATTACCTCTTCAATTTCAGGCAGATACCATCTAATGAAGTCAACAGGATGACTTAAGCCACCGTAAAGCCACTTAAAAGAAGCTTCCAAGGCCCATTTCTTTTCCAGGAACCAGCGGTGATCCGCATTGTAATGGCACTCTATAGTGATCAGGTCGCCAATGATACCCGCAGTATAGTCTGTCCTTTGTCGCTTGTAAGGCTCGAAGAAACGAGAACTCTGACCAACAAACACTTTCTTACCACTTTGCTTTGAAACGGCTAAGAGCTCCTTAGCGCGTCCCAAATCATCAATGAAGGGCTTGGTGCAAACGACATGCTTATCGTGCAACAGCGCTTGTTTTACGTGATCTGCGTGCAAATGATCTGGGGTGTATATAGCAATGACATCAATAGCCGCATCATCTAGCATTTCCTGATAGCTGGTGGTATAGTGAGGGAAGTCGAACTCCTTAGCCCGTTGTTTACACACCTCCTCATTTGCATCACAGATTTTCACCAACTCGTATTTATCACTTGCAAGGGCAGCAGACATCGTGCTTCTTCCCTCTCCTAAGCCTAATATTCCTAATTTTAACATATTCCTTAATTTCTTTTATTCCTTTTGTTTTAACTCCCAATCTTTATACTCCACGTCATCCTGAATTTATTTCAGGACCTCGCACTAGCAAAGCCAATTTCTCTTTCGAGATCCTGAAATAAATTCAGGATGACGAAGCGCCTTAAAACGAATCGCTTTAAACTACTTCTCACGCTCAAAAAACACCCAAACCTCGTCCGGCCTAGTGCCTGATATACCTTCCTGATACTTCTTCATTAAAGCATTCCATTGATCAACCCTTGGGTTGTTCAGCGTAGTTTTCGGGTTTAACTCATCTAAGCTTGCGCCTTTCGGAATACTGATCACCAACATCAACTGCCTTCCGTTTTTAAAGATTCGCAGCTGCTGAAAATCAGCATTACAAAAACCTTTGGCTACTTCTGGCCATTTTTCAAATTGTGTAGCATGATAGTTCAGATACTCCTTTTGCATCGCCTCATCCTTTACCAGATTAGTACTCAAAATGATGTTATCCCATTCCTTAACCGGCTCCTGTCCACAATGCTTTTTCCTGTCAAACTTATAAAACACATCCTTGTACAATCTAACCTCTGCCCCTTTAATCCGTTGCTGAAATTGTCGCATCAAAGCCTCGGCTTCATTCGTTGTCGCATACACCAATAAGCGATTATTCCATTGATAAATCGCAGAAGCAGAGATGCCCTTTTCTCTACATATCTCTACCATCAATGGCTTACTCAATTCTGCAGATGAGGGTAGGACAACCTCTATCACTATCTCGTTTCCATTTCCTGACTCGATACTATTCAAGGATTGATTATTATTATTTACTGATCTACTATTCAACAAATAACGATAATCAAATTCAAGCCCAGCTTTAACTTTAACACTATCATTCACCTTAGGGCCATTACCCAGCCAGACATTGTCGGGGCCATTGGCATTCTGCAAATATTTCTCTGCAGGGGTCCAGTTATTCTTCACTGTAAAATAGGAAGAACCTTCATCGGTATACAGGTAAAACCAATGTTCAGGATCATGCGGATAAGGCGCTTTATAAATGCTATCGATATAGTTATTCGTGATCACAGAACCTGGTTGGGCCGACAAAGTATAAATGCCAGCAACATCATACAGATACTTCCCGTAGTGATGAATCTTGTTGGCATGAATGGTATTGTCACGCATAGCATTACTGGACTTAGTCCAGCCCCAGCCCATACTGATGCCTGAATAAGCTACATCACCAATCTCGTTATGTGCGATATTGATCCCCCTTACATAACCAGCACCAATGCCCACACAGCCCCAATCTTCATTGGTTGCATCGGTAATCAGGTTATTGGTAATACTTTCATTCGTACATATTTCGCGCTGATCTGTTGGGTTATATGGCAAATGCACCTCAGTGGCTTCATCAGAAAAAACACCCACCAATATAGCACTACCACCTATATCTTTAAAAAGATTACCTTTAATTTTGTTATCATGGGTTCCCCGCTTATAATCCAGTCCGGTTGAAGCATGATGTTCAAACCTACAACCTTCAAAACCGGTGTGCTGCGCATAGCTGACTTCAACGGCTGCTGCTGGGCGACCTACCCAAGCCTGATTCTCCAATCCTTTTTTGTCGGGAGTACCCGGAATTTTCAATTTATAAGCATCCAGCATGTACATCCCGGCTTGATGCGGCACATGACCAAAGCGAGAAGGCCTTAACCAGCCCGCGTGTTGAAAGGAAACACCTTTGAACGACACATATGCTACCGGATTATCAATCGTGCCCTCTATCCGCACTAAAGTCTCCAAATTTGGTACAACAACCTTAGCAGTGTTCATGTTTTCACCAGCTCTAGGCCAGTAATAAACCTTGCCATTTTTTAAATCTTCATACCATTCTCCTGGCTCATCCAGAAACTGAATAGCATTGGTTAAATAGTATGGAGAGTTGCCTGTCTTAGTAGATATCCAAGGGGCAGGCCAAGGGTGTTCAGATTGCACACGACGCTCAGGTTCCATAAAGCTCAACTCCGCTTCCGCTGCATTTACCTGAATCGATTTTACCCTCAAATTGGCAATGGCCCACCATTGCTGGATCACCATTTCTATACCTTTTATCTGTGCTAATCCAGCAGCATCTTTACCCGGTAAAAAAGGAATCTTGCAGGTTTTTGCGGGAAAATTCCAGCTTAAAATCCTGCCCATTTGCTCGCCATTCCAATCTCTGGCTCTGACAGCCTTTTTTCCATCAATCCACAGCTGTCTAAATTCTAAAACACTATTTCCCAGACTAGATACATCCGATACCCAAATTTTACCTTTAGCTGCATTTGGCAACCCAGATGCGTTATTAACTACCTTTTTCCATCCAGAGATAGGTAAACCGCCACTTAAAACAGCTTGATCCTCATCCAGTGAAGTGATGACTGTTGGACTCTCCGCAGTCCCTGAATCTTCAGGCCGCAGAATCACGCTTTCGGTTAAATAGTAAACTCCTTTTTCTATAAAAATATTGATCCCGTTTTTTATCGAAGGGTCTTTTAAACGTCTCAATTCACGAGCCTTACGCAAGGCGTTTAATAAGCTCGCTACGGGGGCTATTTTCGTGCCTTCATTCCTGTCGGACCCTTTCAGGGAAACGTAGATATCGGCGGCTTTACTACTGAGATTACCCAATAGCAAACCCACAAGCAAGACCAACCAAGAAGGTTTAAAGTTTATCATTACGGGTTATATATCTGATTGAAATACAGACTTCACATAAGCTGTATTTGCAGTAAAATTCCACTTCACATTTCTTGGATCTTTTTGGTCTCTGGAGCGCTCAACAACCAACCAGCCTTTCCAACCCATATCATCTAATGTTTTGCGTACGACTTTCATATCAATCTTAGGATCGTTCTGTAACCATACGCCATCGTCGTTGGTGCAATGAATCTGGATGATGTTCTTTTTGCCCAAAATCCGCAGTTCCTTATTCAAATCCCGACCGTTTTTTATGGCGTTAGAGAAGTTGAAATAGCTTTTTACGGCACTAGAACCTATGTCTTTTAAGAATTGTAACTCAGCAGTAGCATCTAAAGCCGTTTCAATACCAATCACCACCCCTGCTTGTTTAGCCATTTTTCCAGCTACTCTTAGGCGCTCAACAATTGCGGGTCGCAGTTCCGGGTTTTGCACCAAATCGCCTTGCACGCCTAAAGGAAGGAAAGCTACCTTTACGTTCATTGCTTTCATTGTAGCAATACAATCGCCAATCATTTGTTGATAGGTTGGTCTTGTAGCCAATGATTGTGCATAAAAGCCTGTCATGGCCAATGAGCATATCTCGAGGTTCAATTCTTTTGCTTTATCCATAAACTGTTGCCTAATCTGTGGATCAGCTAGCTTATTGTCAAACGTATCCCTATTGCCCAAACCACCCATATCCAGTTCAATTCCATCAGCACCAATCTCCTTGCTCAGCTCAAAAGCACTTAACTTTTGTCGCTTCAGGATCATCAAATCTACCACAGCAACCTTATAACGCTGCTCTTTCATTCCTAAAGCCCATGTAAACTGATTACTGAGCATTAACCCACCTGTAAGCAGAGTCAACTTCCCGATAAACTGACGTCGATTTTCCATAGTTTTATTTTGAAGTACTGGCTTTAAATACCTGTTCTAGTTGTTCAAATCCTTTTATTGCATTGGCAGGCAAACGCTCGCCTTTATCACCAAACACATACATAGCTGGTTCTTTTTCAATCGTGCATTTGCTTTCATCATATTGACCAGTTTTATCCCTTACCAAAGCTGCATCCAGCTTAAAGTTTTTTATCACAAAATCATAAACAGCTTTACGTTTCGAAAGTCCAAAATCATGACCTTCCTCAGGCAGGTGAACATTCTCTACCAGATCAGGCCGACCATAGTAACCGTATATTTTTTTAAGAAAAGGCATATCATGATCTGGTACAGTAACCGTCCAATCCTTCCCATCCGACACTACTAACTGTGGGTTAGGCGCGGTCATTGCAGCGATCTCTACGTTGTTCGTACCACCTGCACACAGATGAATCGGCATTCCACTTTCACATGGACAACCACCATAAAATGAAGACGATAAAGAAACTACCGGAACACTTAGTTTAATACGATCGTCCATAGCAGCCATTAAAACAGTATGACTTCCACCACCCGATCCACCACTTATCCCCACCCTACCCTTATCGGTTTCTTTCAGGGATAAAACGTAATCCAGTATCCTGATACCACCAAGTGTTTGTATGGTATGCGCCAGACTTCGCCTATGGTCTTCCGACTTAAACTGAAGCAAAGATTCGCCCCAGGCAAACAGATCGTAACTCACAGCCATTACGCCCATACGCGCCATCATTGCACAGCGAATCTGACAGTCGGCCCGATAACGTTGCTGCGCCCAATGTCCATCTGGACTTAGCATTACCGGGATCTTTCCTTTAACTTTTAAAGGCTTGTACAATGAACCATTCACGTACAGTCCGGGTAATATTTCGATAGCAATGTTTTCTACAGTATACCCATCCATTACTCTCTTAGGAGTAATGATGGGTTCTGATGAAGGTTTGGCCGGCAAAGGCGACAAGCCCTGCACTTCATATAAACCTGGTTTGATTAAAGCCTTACGTTTTTCCCAACTGGCTTTATCATGATATAGCTTAGCCAATTGGTCCAGCTTATCCTGCCCATCTTGTACATTCCAGCGGTAATATTCGTATTCCTTTAACTTATAAACGCCTTCTTTCTCCTTATTTACCTTTAAATCCAATGGGGCCAACACATTAGACAATGTTTCGTCTAGTTCTGGTCTGAAACGCCAAAGTGCATAATTCACCCAACGATCCTTTACTTGATCATCATTGTATTTTATCTTCACTTTAAAACGACTTTCTATCTCCGCCAGCACCGTTTTAAGCGACTGCCGGTATAACAGGTCTGAATTTTGCGTTTGTCCAATAGCGCCGCTTATAATCAGCGAAAATCCAAGGGTTAGAAATAGGGCTATTCGTTTCATCAGCTTACTCCTCGTTTTTAACTTCTGTAATCACAGGTGCGGTATATCCTTTTAGTTTTGGCCAAACGCCATTTACAATCTTTTTAAGTTTCAGCTTGGACGGATCGACTACGACGTGTTTGATCTTCTCTCTTCTCCAGGTATAAATGAAATGCAACATACCATCGGCGGTCTGAATCACGGCCGGATAAGAGTACTGACTGATCGGAGAATCTTCCAAAATCAAGGCTGCATACCATTCTTTGCCATCCTTAGAAATAGCCACATTTAATGGTGTTCTTGGCCCTTTAGCCAAATCACCAGGAGGCAATACATGATTATAAACCAATACATGACGACCATCTTTCATAGTGACCGCATCAGTCCCGGAATTATTATTTGGCAAAGTTGTTTTTGCTAAGGGCGACCAGGTCTCTCCGTTATCGGCCGACCATGATTCTACAAGCGCCCTGTTTTTACTTCTAGCTAAAATCTGCAACTTACCTTTTCCATGATCTAAAATACTTGGCTGTATAGCATCCAATCCGTTCCCGGCTATTGGACCAACTGTACGCCAGTTTTGACCATTGTCTTTCGTTACTTCAAAATGAACTTTCCAGCCATCTCCTTCTTTACTCGAAGGATTGAACAAATTGCCATTGCTTAGCAGAACAGGCTTGTTTTTAACAGGGCCTATGTATCCATCAGGTAACTTTTTAGCGTCAGACCAGGTAATCCCGCCATCTTTAGATGTACGCATCATTCCCCACCATTCAGATGGTTTAGGGCCTATTTTATAAAAAAGTAATAGATCGCCGCCAGGCACCTGGTACAATACAGGGTTCCATGTTGGTAATCTTAATTTATCATTTTGTATGCCATTGGCTACTGAAACAGGCGCTATCCATGTCCCGTTTACTTTACGGCTAATATAAATTTCTACATCTGGATGACGCTCCTTAGTCCCGCCAAAATAAGCTGCCACCAAACCTGTTGGAGTTTCGGCAATGGTTGCCGAATGGCATGACGGGAACGCTGCCCTTTCATATAAAAATTCATCTGTGATAATACCTGACCGCCATTTTTGCGATTGTGCATTTACGCCCAAACTTGCCAGACAAATCAGTAAAACTATTACCCCTGCTCTTCTTTTTAACATTTTTGTATTGCTTAATGATTGAATATTATTGTTTCTTAGCGGCCTTTTCAGCCTTAATCTTTTTTGTATAATCACTATATAAGGCCCTCCAACTACGACCGTTGTTGTTAAGAAATTGTTCCGCTTTTGTTTTATAGATCTCAAAAATGGCAGAGATCTGTTTCATGCTCTTATAATCTACCGCCATCTCCCTTGCTTCTTTCAAAAAGCCCAAAATTTTAGCTTCTTCTGCAGCAGTCAAATCGGTCACAATAGCTTTATAACCTGCCATTGTAAAAGCTACTTTGCCTATCGTATACTTATCTAATATCGTTTCTACCTGCTCCGGGCTTAAGTCTTTGCGCAGTCCTTCCATCAATTCCTGATGTACAGATGCGGGCATTGCCGAATCTGCTATAATTTGTTTATCCAGATCACTTAGCTTGTTCCCGGTTACCGGATTGATACCCGACGGCACTGTTGTTGCCGGATGATCATTGTGCCAGTCTTTTACTTTGGTCATATGAATAGCCACTACAGTTTCTATTCGCTTGCTTTTGGCAGCGTCATCCAGTTTCAATGCAGTGGCATATTCTGTTGCCTTCACCAACACGTCACCTGGAATAACAATATCATTCTGAGCATGCGCCCTATTCAATGAAGAAAAAGAAATACCTGCCATCATCCCGCAGATCACCAAAAACTTAGTGGTTTTGTTCATCATTTCTATAATTTATAGTTCAGATACAAATGAATAATCACCTGAGCCCAATTCAAATACAGCTCTATCTTCATCCATTTTAATAAATTTCAATCCTTTAACATCAGTTGCTTTATCTTTACCTTCTTTTACTTGTCCAACAGATTTTGCAGGAATATTGATCCTTGCAGTTGTATTAGCAGGAATACTTATATTCCATTTAAAATCAGTTGCAGATTTAGTCCAGCTACTTTTAATTAAGCCATAAACAGAATTATACTCCCCGTTTACTTTATCCAGCCCTTCAATCAGCTCTGGTTTCATTACAATTTCTTTAAAACCTGGTGCTGCAGCTTTAATACCGGCCAAGTTTTCATAATACCAGATCAATAAATCACCAAGCATCATCACATGGTTCTGCGAGTTCATTTTAGGGGCAGCAGTATTTCCATTCCACAACTCCCAGATCGCTGTAGCACCATTTTCGATCATATATCCCCATGAAGGATAGGTTTTCTGCGAAGCTATCCGGTAAGCAAGATCACTTCTTCCAATTGCAGTCAACGTACGCATCAGAAAATTTGTACCCTGTACTCCAGTACTCAGGTGTCCTTTATTCTTTTCTTCAATGATGTAACAGATCTGCTTTACTACTTTCTCCTTATGCCGCTCTTCAACCATTCCAAAATAAACAGGCAACAGATTATCTGTTAGCTTATTTTCGCCATAATACCCTTGTGCATTATAAAATTTACCGTTAAAGGCCTTTTTCAATTCAGAAGCCAATGCAACATAACCGGCGCTATCACCTCCGTTGCCCGTAATCGTACTGTAGTCGGCCATCATTGTAGCCAGCTGATAATAATAAGCGGTAGCAATTAACGTACTAGGATGTTTCTGATCGGCATTTACACCTTTTCCATCTTCAGCAGTTACAGGTGGCGCGCACCAGTCGCCATAACTATCTTTCGTCATGATCCCCTCAGTGTTCATATACCTGTCCTTCATATATCCCATCCATTTTTTCACTGCCGGATAGTTTTTCCGAAGCACAGTAATATCACCTGTTTGCTTATACAACATATCAGACACAAAAAGCAAGGTTGCAGGCCAGGTCACATTATCACTATAATACCTCCAAAATGCCGGGGCAACATCAGGTATTGCACCATCTTCTTTTTGAGCATAACGAATATCGTCCAACCATTTTTTATATAAAGCGGTATTGTCGAATAAAAAGCTTTCTCCATAGGCACCAACAGTCCTATCGCCTAACCAAGGCTGGCGCTCATTGCGCTGTGGACAATCAACGGGCATCCCTTTATAGTTAGATGCAATGCCCCACCATGAGTTTTTAAAAATCTGGTTGAGCAGGCTATTTGAGGATTCAAAAGTCCCTCCCGTCCGCATGTCATCAGAAACCAGACATCCGATAAAATCACTTTTTTGAGGAATTCCAGGATAGCCGCTCAATTCTACATAACGGAAGCCCTGATAAGTAAATCTTGGCGACCAGGTCTCTGTCCCCTCTCCTTTAAGCGTATACGTATCGGTCGCTTTTGCATCACGTAAGTTTGTTCTGAATAGCTCCCCGTTTGGCTCCAACGACTCCGCAAAACGCAAAGAAACAATATTACCTTTAGTTCCTTTAACATTAAATTTCACCCAACCAGCAAAGTTTTGCCCAAAGTCTATGATGTATTTACCGTTCGGGCGCTTGGTAATCGATACAGCTGCAATATTTTTCATCACCTTCATCCCTTCATTCAGCTGCGCTTCATAGGTCCCACCAGGTTCCTGCACATACTCGCTTTTAAGCCATTTACTTTCGTCAAATCCGAGCTCGCTCCAGCCTTTAAACTCCTTACGGGCATCATATACCTCGCCATCGTATTCATTATTGGCAAGAATTGGCCCATCAGCAGTACCTTTCCAGGTATCATCAGTTTTAATTGATGCAGTGGAGCCATCTGTATATTTAATGACCACTTGTACCAATAATTTAGGGAAGCCAAATGTTTTCACCTTGTAGGCTTTGGCCTGACGCATGGCAAAGAAACGACCGTTTCCAAGGATAACGCCAATAGCATGTTTACCCTGCTTAAGTTGCGCTGTAATATCTAAGGCATTGTACTTTATGTTCTTTGTATAATCCGTAGGCGCAGGAGCCAAAACCTGATTACCGATTTTTTTACCGTCAATATACAGCTCATATAAGCCCATACCCATAATGTACGCGGTAGCGGATGCCACAGTTTTATTCGTTGAAAACTCTTTTCTGAAATAACGAGCAGATAAACGCCCCTCAGTTTGATTATCCCATGGAAAGTAGCGATCAAACCCTATCCATCGGCCTTCCCAGTCTTTATACTGTAGTAATCCCATTGACCATGAAGCCACAGTACTCCAATTGGCATCGCCTTTATTTGTGGAAACTTTAACCTTCCAATAATATTTGTTTTTACTCTTTAATGTCGCCCCTGCGTATTGGTTGTAAATCGATTCAGATGAATTTACCTTGCCTGAATTCCATATGTCTGCATCTTTCTCTGTCAGCTTATCTACCGACGAAGCCACCAGAATGTGATAAGCTGTTTGCTTAACATCGCGTTGCACTGAGGTAATTTCCCAGCTTAATCTCGGTTGAACCACGTCAATACCCAAAGGATCTTGTAGCAGCTCACAGCGCAAGTTTTGCAACGATACCTGGGCAAACGCCCCAGTAAAGCTTAGCATTAAAATGGCTGCGAGTATCGTATATCGTTTAAGTATCATTTGGTCAGGCTTTTTCGATTGAATTTAAGCAATTAATTATTGGTTGAAAAATCAAAATATAGCGTCATGTTCAGCGCCCTGGCAGGGTCCTTCTCATAATCGTAAAAAATATTCTTCATGGCCATCGGACCACTTCTATCTGCTCTTTGCGTTTTTGTACCTATTCCCGGAATCCCATGCATGAACGAAATATCGCCCGAAGGGAACAACGGTTCATAATTATGCCATTGATCTGTTTTCCAAGCCGCACTAAACAATCTTAAAAAGATATCCTCATTCTCGGTAATCACTGTAAATGGCTGATCCTTCGTAATGAATTTACACCAATACACGTTGGAATGATAACCTTTAAACTCCGGATATACCCAAGTTTCACCAGTTTCTGTATTGTTATAATCCTTTTTCCAAATACCAAACTGATTTCCTTTTAAACGGTTCTTCCAAACACGGGATGGCCCCCTTCCCATATATTCTACCCCTTTAATCTGGTCTTCCGGGAAAGAGAAGTTCAATCCAATGAAGTTAGTCTGGTATTCTGCAGGGAAGTATTTTACATTCAGCTTTAACATACCTGAAGGATAAACTGTCCATTGCAAAGTATTATAAGCTTCTTTTCTATCGAATGAGGATTCAATGATCAGGTTCTGCCCTTCCATGCGGTGGCTGATGTTTCTGAAATTAGTTGCCCCTTCCTGGATTATAGGTCCGTTCGTAAAAGGAATAATGCCTTTTTTATTTCTCACTTCACGAAGAACACCTGTTTTCTTGCTAAAACTCAAGGAAACACCATTAGCAGTAGTCGTAAATAGCGAATCTCTTTCTGCGATCGTTACACCAGATGTCCCTTCTTTTTTAACCAACATTAAAGCTTCTTTTTTCGGAAGGGTAATCGGGAAACTCCGAGTGTACAGCTCTTTTCCATGCATATCTGTAGCTGTAATATACAAGACATCGAAAGAAGTCCAGTTTACAGGAAGTCCTACTGTTAATCGACCCTTTTCAAGTGGTTTAACAGCCGGTGCCGTGGATTTTCCTTTTAGCTCTTCCTTAGTTTTAAGGTTCAATAATTTCCAATCAAACTGGCAGGTATTGAGGTTAGCAAAATGATAACGGTTCTCTATATTAAATACCCCATCAAATCCAGCTGTCATTTCACGGTGCTCAAAAAACACTGGGCTCCAAATCTCTTTAATGGCAAAAAAGCTACCTTCTTTTTCGTGGTAAGGCCCCACAATACCATCTGCACCACGATTTCCATCAGTATCTATCGTGTTGTTTTTATCGGTACGAACTACCCCCTGATCAGCAAAATCCCAAAGGAAACCACCTGCTGATAATGGATTAAGAAGCATATCATTCCAGTAATCTTCTAATCCGGCACCATGACCACCATCAGACATACCGTGTAAAAATTCAGTAGGCATCACAATACTATGGCCATGTCTGTAGTTACCTATGCCATAATTGTACTCACGATAATGCTGTGTATCAAAACCATTAAAATCTTCCCATGGATGCACAACAGGACGTTTTTGAATATCCTCCTGTGCAAACAAGGGATCAAGCTCGCGATTGTGACCACCTTCATTTCCATTTGCCCAAATTACAATAGAGGCATGATTTAGGTCGTGTCTCATCATCTCTTTGACCAGCTTTGTACCTGTTGGGGTATCATAATGTCCATGCCAACCGGCAAGCTCATCCATTACATATAAACCTAGAGAATCACATACATCCAGAAAATGACCATCGGGTGGGTAATGCGACATGCGTACCGCATTCATATTCATCTCCTTCATCAATTCAACATCCTCAATACTGTTCTTTTTGCTTAAAGTCCTGCCGGATTCAGGGCGGAAAGAATGACGATTTACCCCTTTAAATTTCATTTTAACACCATTCACATATATACCGTCTCGTTCTTTGACCTCCACAGTCCTGAAACCGATCTTTTTAGATAAGGTATGAATAGCTTTATTCTTTTTATATAAAGTAAAGGTTGCTTTATATAAATTAGGAAACTCGGAAGACCATAATTTAGGGGAATTGAATATTCCATTAATCACTGCTGATCCTTTTTTCAAGCTTCCTTCAAACGGCAAACCATACTTTTCACCATCGACAGTATACAACTGCACGGCTACCTCATCTGCGTTCCCAGCTACCTGAACCTCTGCTTTAAATTGTCCATCTGCTTTCGCATCTATAGCTACATTTTCTATATGTGGTAAAGGCAAGGCTTCCAGATATACGGGTCTGAAGATTCCACCAAACAACCAGAAATCAGCCTTTCGCTCCGCTTCATTCACTGATTTATTGGCCGAGTGCTTTGACACTTTTGCTTCGAGCAAGTTATCTGCTCCGTATTTTAAAAGCGCAGTTATATCATAACGAAATGCATAAAAGGCTCCCTGATGAACTGCTCCGGCCGATTTACCATTGATCTTTACTTCAGTATCGGTCATCGATCCTTCAAATACGATGTTGATCTTTTTCTCCTTCCAGCCGGCAGGGACTTTAAAATTATACTTATATAAACCTTGCTCCTTACCTCTTACGCTGTCTTTCGAGAAACCATAATCGTATTTACCGAAACCCTGCAGCTCCCAATTTGAGGGCACCGATATAGTTGACCATTTTCCTGAGTTCATTCCTCCAGTACAGAAAAAATCCCATTTTACAGTATGGTCATTCCCGGTTCCAGACAAATAGAGTTGCTCCGTCTGCTGGGCGCGGACAGAGCTGAATAGCATCAGCAAAATAAAAGAAAGGATCAGCGTAAGCTTCATGAATAGAGGATCTGATTTATATAGGTTTAAATTGTTTTGTTAATGGGTTATCTGTCCTGAATGGCAAAGCGGGTAAACCGTCCTTATTATACAGGTTAGGTCGCATGGCCTCATTCCATCCAAAACGTACTGCAATTGGTTTCTTCAAGCCTTTTGCGGATACAATAATTTTATTGCCCTTGATCTGGGCGTCGGCAGGTATAAACTTCCCATCGGCAGCAGCTATGGTAAAACAATCTAATGCTTTGCCATCTGCACTTAGCAGTCCTTTGCCAATGTGATCAAATTCCAATTCAGCAGTTTTCCCTTTAAGGGTTACCGACTGATAAATGGGGCCTGAATAATTTATCTTTTTACCATAGTTATTGGCCAGGGCCCAAAGGGCTAACCTGCGACCTATCTCCCATTTATAAGTAGGGTGCAAATCCTCGGGATAATCATTTAAATCGGTAGTAACTACAATTCCTGTATTAGGCAACCTTAGTAATTGTGCCTGTGCCTCCCAGAATTCAGGTTCCGTTTCAGCATCTAATACCACCTTACCTTTGGTTGTTGAATAATTAAATGGCGCAATTTGTACATAATAAAATGGCAGTTCGGCTCCTTTGCCAGATACACCGGAAGCATTGCTCCAAGCCGTTCTCCAACTATTGATTAGGGCTTTCATTTTATAACTATAGCTGATCTTCTCCTTTAAAAAGCAATTGGTTTCGCCTTGATACCACAAAAACCCTCGCAAAGCGAAGAGCGTTAATGGTTCAATCATTGGCGTATAAAACTTACCGGGATCATTCCCTACCTTCTGTCCTTCAAAATACCCTGTTTCCAAACTTTCTTTGGGTATCCAGGGTTCAATCGGACTACCACTTACTGCCGAAGAGATGATCCCTATCGGTATATGTAGTTTTTCGTACAACTCTTTGGCAAAGAAATAGCCTGCTGCTGAGAAATTCTTTAAAGCAGGATCCTGAGCGATACTCCAGCTTTTATGGATAGAATCTGGTTTGCTTAGCTCCTTTCTGTTGACTAAAAAGATACGGATTTGGGAGTTATTGGCCCTTTCGAGTTCATCAACTGGGTAACCCAGCTTTTCTTTTAGAGGCTTTTTCACTTTTGCGATCTTGCGCATGCCATACTCCATGTTTGATTGTCCCGAACAAAGCCAAACTTCTCCAACTAAGATATTATCAAGAATGATCGTGTTTGTACCTTTAATGGTCATACTAGCTGGAACCGCAGAAGTTTGTAAAGGTGCTAAAACCACCTTCCATTTGCCATTTGCATCGGTTTGGGTTTGCTTAACCTGACCAGCAAAGCTTACGGTTACAGCTTCACCTGCTGTGCCAAAACCCCAGACATTTAAAGGCTTATCGCGCTGCAAAACCATATTATTAGAAAGAATTTGCGGCAAAAGTATCTTTGCATTGGCCTCAACCATCATTCCCAGTAACGCAATCAACAGAAAATATCTTTTTAAGCCCATCATCCTTTATATTAAAATGCTGCTGTTTTTAATGATTTGATATAGTAAATGGCTTCTTTTACCGGAGTACCAGGATCTTTCAGATCATAATCTTGATCTGTAGGGGTATCTACATCGGGATAACGACGTACATCACCTGTTCTGAACACTACCCGTTCAAATGAAGCTACCGGAACAAACATTAAACGTGTTCCTTTGCTTTCACCGTTTACAAAAATGTTGTACATCCGCTTGTTCATATCCAATTCTACACGAACGTTATATGTTTTTCCAGCTTCGTACTTCATGATTCCAGAATTGCGGTAGCCCACTTTGGCTGTAAACTCGCCATCAGCGCCAAATATCAATCTAGCCGCTGCAGTACCTTTTGCATCCTGAAACTCTATCTGCAATGATCCCGTATTGTTTTGTACTGGCGTTACCGAAAATTCTACGTTTACTTTTCTTGCTGCAGGAATTACCCGATCTGCTTTCGCATAATCATAAGGATCTTTATCTCTTAAGGTAAGTACCTTTGTGCCATCAGGTGCTTTTTCAATTTTCACAGAGGCCCAAAGTGGACTAAAAGTATTCCATAGTTTCAGTTCTTGTCCATCAGGAAGAGAATTGAATGCTTCATTTACAGGGCCAGACACTTTAGCCGTTACCGGCACTGGAACTTTTGCTACCCAGATGTCCTCCTTATTCATACTATAGGTAAGCCACATGTTTCCATCTGTTGGTTTACCATCGGTCTCCGGAATTCCACGGATATACTGCGGCCCATAGGATTTATAATTGCCACCATAACGCATTTGCGATATTTCACCATTTACGAGCAAAAGATCTTTATAATTCAAACCATCATCACTGGTTGAAACCGCTAATGGCCAGCGGAATTCTGAAGGGTTGTACACAATGGCATAACGACCATCTGACGTCCGTTGCCCCCATATTTTAGCATTGCTATTTACCACCCCAGGCGCCCTTAAAGGAGTATACTGCCATGTTTTACCATGATCATTACTTACAGAAGTTAAGGCGTGTTTCCATAAGCCTACTACTTTGCCATTAGCCATGTGATAATAACTAAAAGCCTTTACAGGTCTGTTTAGCGGTATTAAAGGATCATTTCTATCTGCTTCCTCTACCATTTGCTGCATCATCAGCGGACTGGCCAAAATTTCTTTGCAGGCAATTACTAAGCTTTTATCTTTACTACTGGTATACATCGGATAAAGCGTATGCTTCATATCCCAGGTAGAATTCGGTCTCAATAAATAAATTGGACCATAAGTTCCATCTTTTTTAATCTCCCTGATTACCCTGCCTATTCCTTTTCCATCGTTAGGATCATCTGTTTTATCCATAGCAATGCCATAGTAAGCTAAAGCATACAAGCGATCTGCTTTCGAAACATAAAAACCCACACGCTGGTGCATGGTGGCATATAAATCTTTTGCCACCCCAGGAACACCTTCTTTTTTCCATCCATCAGGAATTTTGTAGGGTGGAAAAATAATGTCGGGCTTAGACCAATTGTAGCCATCTTTAGAAGTTTGCAACAAAGTTCTGCTTGGTGGAATGTGCTCTCCTACTGGATCACTTAGGTATTCCAGATAAAATGTATTGTTCCAATAAGCCAACATTGGTGCATGGTTATAAGTCCAGTTTAGTCCATCTGCAAGCTCAGGATGTTCCCTATTTGCACGAAATGTCTGGATATTATGTACCCCTACGGCAGGCACAAGCTGACCATGGTGGTAATCGGCATTAACGATTGTTGTACCGGTATACCGCAAAGTATCTTGTGCTTGTGCCGCTTGTACTGATATGAATAGTACGGAGGCTAACCAAATTCTGTTATATATCTTCATTGTTATTATTTCAATTTATTTGAGCCGTCATCCTGAATTTATTTCAGGACCTCGCACTCACTATTCCACCTTTCTCTTTCGAGATCCTGAAATAAATTCAGGATGACGAAGGCGCTTAATTACTTTCCTACTTACCGGCACTATTGTCCCATGCTTATGCCCCTCCGGAATTACCGTTTCGGCAGAAACATCCTTAAAACTTTTAAAATCACTGGTTTTTATGGCCGCATACCTTTTCTCGCCATAGGCATCATAGTAAATCAACCAATCTTTCCCCAGCTTAACCACGGTTGGGCCTTCAGTAAGCTTACCACTAAATGCTTCCGAAACTCCTGTGTATGGCCCTAAGGCATCTTTACTAGAGGCGACCTTTAAATTCCTGTTTGGCCTGGTATTGTCTTTCAATACCAACACATAATCTTCAGTGGCTTTCTTTACAATAACCGCATCAATTACACTAAATCCCGGATCAAGGAATAACTTTGCCTCACTAAACGTTTTAAAATCCTTAGTGGTAATTGCATACATCCTGTGGTTGTTCTCTTCCTCTTCTACCCCTTTTGCAAAACGATAAGGGATAGTCGATGCCCAAATGATAATAAACTCTTTCTTAACCTCATCATAAAACAATTCTGGTGCCCAAACATTTACTGTTGTCGGCTCATTTTGTAATACAGGAATAAATTGTTGCTCAGACCAATGAATTAAATCTTTAGAGCTGGCATAACCAAAGCCCCTCTCGCCTTTCCAACCACAAGTCCATACCAAATGAAAAACACCATCAGGCCCTTGCACCATCGAAGGATCTCGCATAATCTTTTGCTTTCCAATCTCAGGTTTCAGATAAATCTTATTCAGGTCCACCCACTTATAACCATCATAGCTGTATAACATACGCAATCCTTCATTTGCAGGCTCATGAAAAGAGGTAAACAAATAGCCCTTTTTAGCACAAGAGCTAAATGTTACCACCAAACCAAATAACAAAAACAAACGATAGGTACGTTTCATGCCATTCATCATTATATTTTATCTACAATCAATACCCAATCGTTACCGTTCTTTTCTTCTCCCGGTGGATCGAATTGATGTGTTCCTTTATTTTCAACATCCCCAATAGGGGTCGTTTTCCCATCACCTGGGCTAAACCATGAGGCTTTAACCTGATCACCAGGGAGCACACCCATTTTCAATGGAATATTTCTACCAGTATAGGTGTATACGAAAATGTAATCCTCGCCCTTGGTAGCCATTAATCTATTGTATTTTTCGCCATCACCACCCACTGCACCTACAATTAAGGATTGATCTGGCACTCTATCTAGATAAGCATTTCGAGATAACATCAGATTTTTCAAATACAGCATTTGTCCTGCTCCTGGATCATTTAAAGCTTCCTGCCATGATTTTGTTGCACCATAGGCTGCCGCCTCTTTACTTGCTGGATTATAAAATTGCATTACAGAGTTATCACCATAAGTATAACCAAATGCACCTGCAAAAACCGACCAATAACCATATCTTCTTACATCAGCATCCTTCCATCTTGGCTGTTTTACATCATGTAAACCTTGTGGTATCCCCTCATATGAAGGCTCAGCATCAATTGTCGGCTTAACCACTTTTAGGTTATAATCTTTTTCAATATACTTCCAGTTGTCTTCGCCATAATGCCATTTCTCTTTAGCTGAGGTATCCTGATCGTAGCGACGATGACCCGATTGTGCCATATTAAAATCTAACCATTTGGCATCATGAAACCACTCTGAGGAGCCAGTTCGGCCTCTTGGATGAAAGGTAACCAAGTGATTTGGGTCATTAGCCTGAAGCGTGCTTCCAATCATTTCCCAAACTTTAGCACCTTCGGAGCCTTTGATGTCGCCACCATTTAACCAAATGATGTTGCTTTTATCTTTATACCTTTTGGCTAAAAATTCTGCATATATCTTTGCCTGCTCAAGAGATACTTTCTTGTTCTTCACATTGGTACCCCAAACCGGTACCATCGCCATATAAATACCTTTTTCTTTAGCTTTATCAACCACATAATCAATATGATCCCAGAAATCATACTGTGTAGAATCTGCAAAAGAACTGCCTTCGGTAATCTTTGGCTTAGAGATGTCACCATTTACCAATGAGGAATCGCCATAAATATTTACGGATGGCACACTATGTAATACCATCACTTGCACCACATTAAATCCCTTTTGTTTGCGGTCTTCCAGATATTGATCAGCCTGTTCACGTGTGGTTTTATTAAACAAAAGCCATCCTGTATCACCTAACCAAAAGAATGGTTTGCCATCTTCTGTTAAAAACCTGCCATTCTCTGAAACCTGTAAACCTTTAGAGTCCACAGGTTTCTTGTTAGAAGCGCAACCAAACAGCGCTAACGAGATCATGGCAAATAAGAGTCCCCTTTTATTCATTGTAATAATATTTTTAAATTTTGTTGATGAAAACTACTTCGTCTCCTGATGAAAGTTTCTTTAATTCGATGACAGATCCACCTTTGATCTTTTCCTCATTAACCATAGCACCGCTACGTGGATCGATACGTTTTACAGTATAATTACCGGCAGCAGCGCTTAGATCGATCTTTAATGAAGCTGCTGAATTGTTATAGTATATATATGCTTTACCAGGGTTTGCCAAAGCATACTGTCCGGCATGCGCCCCTGTCATTGCAGCAGACTTCATTCCTGCAGCTGCCGAAAGCAAAGTACTGTTAAAACCAGGAATATCTGACAGCGATCCACCAGCCATAAAAATAGCCCAACCAAAAGCATCATAACTATCTCCCGAATAGATAACTGCTTTTTCAGGATATTGTAAACGGTATTCTGAAACTGCATGGTATACCTGTTCAAATGATGTCTTTTTAGGTTTTAGTAATCGTGCATGTTGACGTGGAGCCAGATTCTGTCCACCTTGCGGCGCATATGCTGTTCCGTCGGCCTGATAATGCCAATAACGAATGTCGATCAGATCAACCATAGCTGCTCTGTCTTTATCAGCAAGGATCGCATCTTGTACATCCTTAGTCGTGCTTAAACCAATTACTGGATGTTTACCTGTTTCTTTTTCCCATTCCTTTATAGTATCAATCCAAAACTGCACAAAATGCAAAGGGCCAGTAAATTCTGCTCCTATCAATTGGATTACCCCAGTGTTGTCCTTGAAATTATCCAAACACTTGCGGATATAGGCACGGTGTAATTCTCTACGAGTTGGATTGGTAATGTCGTAATACTGTTCGGCCATAAATATGCGCTTATCTCCCGCATAAGGAACCGGTTCTGGAAAACCAGTATTATTGATGTTATTGGCGGTACGCCATGGATAATCCGCATAATGCGCTCCAGCTTCTATAATGTTGTGCTGAAAATAGTTCTGGTGAATCAGTACCAAACTTTTTTGATCGGCTAGATCAGCAAACTGTTTAAGCCTGTCCCAATACCATAAGTTATATTTCGTCAAGTCGTATTTACTTAAACCATCCCAGGCTTTATCTTGCCCACTTCTGGCAAAAGGCAATTCATAAAAAGGTGTCCAAACCTCCCCGTCCATCCTCCTGATGCGTTCATGATCGTCACGACGGCGATCATACCACAACCCATAGTTGTGATCTAAAATCTTTACTGTTCCATTTTGCATAGAATCAGTGGCTTGATCAAGGTCGTCCGTTAAACCTTTTCCTGAACGTCCGGGAACAAAACGGGTAATATGCGGTTTAGTGCTTTTCAAGCCATATGGTCTTGCGCTTCCATTCCACCATTGTACATCCTGCCTATCTCCGGTTACTACCGCATTGCCACGTACCAACCAGCCATTACTTAACAACATTGCCGCTGCCAATCGAGATTGTACTGGTTTTTCTATCCCAATCTTATCTATACTTTTAGCTGAACCAACAGCTGTATTTATCTTTTGTCTTTGGGATGCCTGATCTATATATTCTATAAGGGTCATTGCAGGCTTAACAGATAACTTCGTTAATTTCATAGCAACATCTACAGGTGGACTACTAGAAGCCTCGGTTTCCACAGGCATAATAAATGCGCACGAATCTGCTTCTACTCCTATTCTGTCTTTTAATTGCGCATAATATAAACTACGTGGCTGAATCTGTTCGTTCGACATATCCCAATACCCATCCCCGGCAAACTGTGCCCAGGTACCAAAAGCCCAGTTTTGTGCTGTTGGTGGTTGATAGCAATCTACTCTTGCCGCTGTACACTGCCAAAAAACACTATTTGCTGCAGCCCATCCAGCCCCCTGTCCATCTTGTCCACGGTTCATAAAACTCAGCGCTTGTCCATCAATGTTTACCACATCAAACAATACTCCTGATGCCCAACTGTCGATTGCCCCACTAAAGCTAAATGGCAAATAGGCTTGACACTGAACAAAAGCATTAGGGCCTGGCGCACAAAAACCTGTTGCAAAGTCATGATAACCATATTCAGAATAAAGTCTTTGAAACAAGGTTTGGCCACCGGTAGTTAAAAAAGTATACCTGCGTTCACCGCCAATCTCCGAGACGGGAGCTAATGATTTACAATCCTCTACGGTAATTCTGTTTGCCGTTTCCTGAACAGTTACAACCGAACCTGCAAAATGTTCAAATACCACTTGTCTTACCCATGCGTCTTTAACATTTTCTAATGAAATACCTGTCCAGCGATGGTATTCATCTTTAGGATTATGCTCATCATAAGCAGATACAAATCTTAAATTTTCTACTCCGGAATTCGAAATTCTGCCATTCCATGTATATTTTGATACAGTGGCTTCACCATAATCTGCATCCAGTGCAGTCGTTAAAGGTGCATCTAAAGTTAATTCACTACCATTTATGGCAACTACTTTCCTATCCCAATTGATATCTCGCTGTCCAGGTTTCCATCCCAGTGAAGTAATGCCTCCGCCAAAATGATCTGTTCCCAGCACATCAATCCAGTTTTTTGTCGATGCCCGCCGTACGATCACCTGGTCGCCCTTTTTAAATGCTGAAGCATTAGCTAGTATAACTTTCAAGGCATTCACAGGAACATACTTATCTGTAATGATAACTGGCTTTTCTTTCACACGGTCATCCTTCCCTAAAACACGCAACACACCTAGCCGATCCAGTCCTGTGGCATATAAAATCGTTCCGTCTGTCTCCATGCCGCTACCACGCAAAACCACCCCGGAAGCCCCGATTTTCAGCGTACCCGCCACCTCATACTTCCCTTTTTGCAGTAAAACAGCTCCTCTCAAACCATCTTTTCCTACAGGCAAAGAAGCCACATAGTTTATGGCCGACTGGATTCTTAGCGTTGCATCGCCTTCCTTAACAGGCACGACAACCTTCACCAAGGCATCAGGAATGGCCTTTTCACCAGCCATGAAACCTACATAAGAAAAATCGGGGATACGGTTACCTTTTTCATCAGGTGTATAGTTCAGTTTGCCATCTTTACCTTTAAATATGGGCTTGGGTGGCTCAACTACTTTTACTTTTTGTGCAAGTACAGGACTTACATTTAAACAAACCAAAAATGCATAAAGCAAAGCGGGCCTTACTTTTTCCATGCATTGCTTTTTTAAAGAATGTTGATTTGTCAGTATCATATTTGGTTAAAGATGTTGAATTAAGGAATGATTTTATGGTTTCACCTCTTTTAAAGATACCACACTATTGAGGTAATTTTCAATATTTGAATAACCATTTTTAGTGATCTTTGTTGCATCAGACGCATCTTTAGGGTTTAAGCCATTTTTAACTTCCCATGTATCAGGCATACCATCATTGTCAGAATCTTTGTAAGGCGTGCCTTTGTATTCTGGATATCCACCCACCTGACTGATATCAGATATGATACCTTTCTTATAAGAATCTTCAGGTAAACGACGTTTCACATACGATTTACCCAATCCTGTTTTGCCACCATCAATATAAGAAATCTTACCTGTCTTCACCTGCTCAATAATTCTTTTATCTACCACATCTCGAACAGGCAAATTTGCACCAACATTCATGAGGGTATAATCATAAGCCTTACGAGTATCCAATATAGTTACTTTAGCCATGGGCATAGGTTTGTCTACACGCATAGAGTCTAATAAACTTTGTTTATTGGCTACACCTTCAACCTGTACACCACCATCCCAGTTATTCTTAGTTACCTTTTCATTGCCTTCAATAATATTCCCATTGATATAAGCCTTTCCAAACACATGGGCATACCGTTTATCTCTTCCACTTTCAGGTTTTAAAATCCGATAGGCAATAGGCTGATCTAAGGGGGTAATCGGTCCTGGCTTGTAGTAATTGTTGATAAAATTATAGAAGGAATTATTATCTCCCCCATCCGCACTTCGGTTCCGCCAGTTGAATATTACATTGTTTACAAAACCAAAATCACCGTACATACCCACCGAAGGGTTGCGACTAATATTGGATGCCCAAAGGTTTCGCATAAACGTACTATTTAAACCACCTATTGTACTGCCAAAAGCATGGTTGTAGGTATCTAGTGCTTCAGAAAATATAGAATTTTGTATGGTTACATTTACTGTAGGTAGCTTGATGGGTTTTGAACCATCTTTTGGATCATATACATGCCTGTAGATAGACATATTTTCGTCTAATCCCCAGCTTGCTGACACATGATCCATAATGATATTTCCTACAGGGTTACCACCAATGGCATCATCTCTACGAGTCACATCAGTTGCTCCACGACGGAAACGCATGTAGCGGATCACCACATCATGTGTATTCATCCATACAGACTCCCCAGCCACGCATACGCCATCTCCGGGAGCTGTTTGCCCTGCAATAGTGATATAAGGCGCGCGAATAATCAGGGGCGTTTTCAGTTTAATGATACCTGCTACATTGAATACAACGATGCGGGCACCACCTTGCTCACAAGCTTCTCGCAGCGAGCCAGGACCTGAATCCGCCAATGTAGTCACTACGTAGACTTTACCACCACGACCACCGAATGATAATGCACCACCACCTTCTGCTCCAGGAAATGCAGGTATTTTTGCTTGTGGAAGATCAGATGGTTTAGCTGCCCATGGAATAAACGGCTTACCATTTTTTGTGTCACGATCTAGAATAGATTTAACTTTTTCGAACTGAAGATCTGAATTGTGCTCAATAACCGCTAAAATAGAATCGGCTTTAGCTTCCATTGCCGGCGGAATTACCGGATATTGTGCAAAGACATTATTTCCAATTCCAACAGCGGCAACCGCCAATATCAAAGAAAATACTTTCATGTTATTATGGCTTAACGGTTTTTACTGGAACAACACTATTTAAATAAACTTCGATATTTGAGTAACCACTTTTTGTGATTTTAGCTGCATCTGAAGCATCTTTAGGATTTAATCCGTTTTTTGTCTCATAGCTATCTGGCATACCATCATTATCCGAATCTTTATATGGTGTTCCTTTATATTCTGGGTACCCACCTACTTGACTGATATCAGTAATGATTCCCATTTTATAAGAATCTTTTGGCAATCTGCGGTGCTCAAAATCTGGCTTATCTGATAGTTTAACATTAGCAGCGTAAGTAATTTTACCCGTTCTCACCTGCTCAATTACACGTGTATCCACGGCATCACGTTTAGGTAAAGTAGCACCAACATTGGCTAGTACGTATTTATGGGCCTCCATTGTTGGTAAAATGGTCATTTCTGCCATTGGGAAAGGTTTTTTAACCCGCATCGCAGCAAAATATGATTTCGCCTGCTCGTAAGTCATCAGGTTACCTTTCTTATCTTCTAACTGCACACCACCGTCCCAGTTGTCTTTAGTTACTTTTTCATTGCCTTCAATGATGTTTCCTTCTACATAAGCTCTTCCAAATACTACATAAGGCAATTTGCTCCTGCCGGATTCAGGTTTTAATATTCTATAACTGATTGGATCCTTTAATGAAGTTACCGGACCTGGTTTATAATAATTGTTGATAATATTATACATAGCTGTATAATCGCCACCATCTGTTGAACGATTGTTCCAGTTAAAGATCACATTATTAGCAAAATTAAAGATGCCATTCCATCCGATTGATGGGTTACGGGCACCATTATCTGCCCAAAGGTTACGCATAAAGTTACAGTTCTCACCCCCCAGAGTACTACCAAAGGCATGATTCCAGGTATCTAAAGCTTCAGAGAAGATAGAGTTCTGAATAGTAATATTTACAGTCGCCAACTTAACTTCGGTTTTACCTGTGCTATCGTTGTACATGTGGCGGTACATAGACATATTTTCATCTAGTCCCCAGCTTGCCGATACGTGGTCAATCATGATGTTACCTACCGGGTTTCCTCCAATAGCATCATCCCTACGCCCCACAAAGGTTTCACCCCTTCTGAAACGCATAAAACGAACAATCACATCATGAGTGTTTAACCAAACCGACTCACCAGCCACACAAACTCCGTCACCAGGAGCAGTCTGACCTGAAATGGTAATGTAAGGTGCTCTTATAATTAAAGGTGTTTTAATGCGGATAATTCCTGATACATTAAATACGACAATCCTTGCTCCCCCCTGCTCGCAGGCATCGCGCAAAGAACCGGGACCGCTATCGTTTAGATTGGAAACGACAATTACACGACCACCACGACCACCAAAACTATGAGCACCACCACCTTCAGCACCCGGAAAAGCCAAAAGTTCTGATTGTGGAAGATCTACCGGGCGGCCTGCCCATGGAACATAAGGTTTCCCCTCTTTAGCTTCTTTTTCTATAATAGGAAGTGCTTTTTGCCACGCAAGGTCTGATTGGCGGTAAGCTTCTTTCATCATATCTTCTGATTCTTTTTTAATATCAGACGGTATGTTAGGATATTGTGCGAAAGCTGAGGGTGCCGCAACAACAAGTGCCGCAGAAAATACGAAGTGCAAAAATCTCTTTTTCATCAATGTCTCGAATAATTGAACAACAAAAAGTACGCAATTAATTTATATATAAAAAATATATTCAACTATAAATACGAAATCAGTCTGACATGTTCGGTTTATAAATTTGGTTAGATGCTATATTAATTCAAAAATGCGATCTATAAAATGGCTTTTACTATAGCATTTTTTCTAGCTATTGTACAATCTTATCAGATTGATTTTATATGCGTCAGAATAACGTTTTATGTCGCGGAGATGTTACAAGCGGAGCGCTAAAACAGATTAAAACTCCAATGAAAAAAGGGTGATCATGATTTATGATACACCCTCGATAAAAATTTCCCGAACTCTATTTTAAAAGTCGAATACTAATCCAGTGTTAAGACTACTTCTAGCGCTTCTAATGGTTTGTCCCTGATTTTCTTTAAGAAAATCTGTAATGCCACTTTGGCTATCGGCTTCAAATATAATTTTCACCCTTTTTGCAATAGGAATTTTAACACCTATGCCGAATGCTAACCCAAAATCAGTATTGTTTGAAAATTCTTTTAAATCCATATTAAACGCTGTTTCTTTAGCGCTCAATAAAATTCCTGCATAAGGACCAAAATTCAGATACCAATTTCTTTTTTTACCAAAGTGCCAGTTTGCCATAACTGGAATCGTCAAATAATCTAAGCGATAATTGGTCGCAAAACTCTGTCCATTATCCGTGTTTGTTATATAACCCTTATCCCAACCTTTTTGATCGTAAGTTAATTTTGCTTTAATACTCCATCTATCTGAAAAAAAGTAGTCGCCAACGGCACCAACATTAAATCCACTTCTATAACTAGTATTCGTCATTGAACCACTTGTTACAGTTGCAGCATTATAACCTACGTTGAATCCAAACTCAAAACTACCTTTTTCTTGTGCAAATGCAGTAAAACAGGTTCCTGCCAATAGTAAAACTGTAAATAATTTTCTCATATATTTTATTTCGTTAATTAAGATGCCCCGAATATATAAACTTATACCAATAATTTAACAATAAACATTTCATAATATGAGAACTACTTTCTTAAAAATAACCACCAACAAAAAAGCTGCTACCTTTCGATAACAGCCTTTTGTGTCTAGCTATGTAAATTGAATTTATTCTAATAACCAGGGTTCTGGAATCCAGCTGGATTACTAATCGCATCAATTTGCCCTTGTGGGATCGGTCTCAATCCGTGTGTACTGTCTATAAAATATTGCCCTACATCTGGGTTCTTTTGTGTCAAGTAAGTTTTGTTCAGCTTTCCAGTACGTTTCAAATCATACCATCTGGTATACTCACCACAAAGTTCTCTAGCTCTTTCATCAAGCAAGAATTGCACAGAGATATCTCCAGCATTAACTTGTTGCCCCACTACCCTGCTGCGCAATGCATTAACAAATCCAGCTGCAGTTCCGTTTGCTCCACGCAGGTAAAACTCAGCTTCTGCAGCAATCAGGTACACTTCACCTAGGCGCATTACCGTTGCAAAAGCATCACTAGTATAATTATTAGCTTTCGGACTGATGAGTGAGCCTGAGTTAAACTTTGTTAAAGAAGGATAAAAACGGATAAAAGGATTTTCTACTTCTCCTGGAGCCTGGTTTACCCTTGTATATTTCATTTTAACTTTTTGGTCGTCACCATATAAATCTTTGTAATCAACAACGATATATTTCTGAGCTAATCTTGTAGCCTGTTCCGCAGTGTAACCAGCTTCCTCAGGGCGTATAATTTTAATCGACAGCTCAGCAGTTGCAACTGTAGTGCCTGCAGGTACCGCAGCACCTACCCGATCAAACTGCCTGATGGCATCTGCATTCCAGCTGTAATTTGTATTAGCGGTCCAGCTGGTTTGAAACGACAACGCATATCTTGGATCCAGGCTTCCGTCAGGATTCTTAAATACATCCATCAGGTATTTTGTTGGCATAAAGTTACCACCTGACCAGCGACCCACCACAGTTTCAAATCCTCCTGATACAATCGCCCCAAATGCCGTTGGCGTACAATAAAAACGCTTAAAGTCGTTATTATGATCATAAAGGTTTGTAGAACCATAATTTTGTGAATAAGGAAGCTGGTAAAGTGCTTCAAGGTTATTTTTATTATTTGCTGCATTAAAATTGTCAACAAAGTTATTGTACAGACGTGTGTTATAAGTGGCTGGTGCATCTATTAGCTTTTTAGCAGCAGTAATTGCTTCTTCCAGGTATTTATCCGTTCCATATTCCTTAGTCTGAAGGCAAGCTTTTGCTAGAAGACCAAGAGCCGATTTTTTTGACGGGCGTCCTGCTTGAGCAACTGTTACGGTAGTAGGCAGATTGTCAACGGCAAAACGTAGATCAGGTAGAATGACTTTTTCATAAACTTCCAGCTGTGAAGTACGGAATGACTCTAAAACAGGTGCATCGGTTTCTGTAGTACTTAGTGGAATTGCACCAAATTGCTCCACCAGGTGGAAATAATACAATGCTCTTAAAAAGTGAGCTTCGGCAACAAGTGCATTCTTTTCCTGCTCACTGCTAAAATCCTGTACCTCGTTTGCCCTTAGGATAACGACATTGCAATAGTTGATGGCATCGTACGCGCCATTCCAGTAGTCTTTTGCCATATCAATCGACATTGCACCGCCAGAAGCATACTTCATGTAATTTTGATTGTTGTTGGTATTAAGATCAGCGGTCCAGATATCCGTTCCACCTTCCGTCACCAGTAGTAAGTTACGTCCATAGAAATATCTTGACAAGTCAAAATAACAACTGGCTACCAGCTTATTGAATCCAGCTTTGTTAGCCGCAACTTTATCTACCGTTACCCCCGAAGGATTTATCTCTTCCAGTGAACAAGAACCGGTAAATAGTCCCAGTCCTAGCATGGCAATGTATATATTTTTGATCTTCATGTCTGTAAAAAATTAAAATGTAACGTTTAGTCCGAGTACAAACTGTTTAGTTAAGGGAAAATTATCAGAACCATTTGTTTCCGGATCCTGATACTTTAACAAATCACTTTTGGTAAAGATGAATGGATTGTTTGCTGTAGCATAAAAACGAAGTTTTTGCAATGCAACTTTCTTCGATAAACCTTTTGGCAAAGTATAACCCAGAGTGAGGTTTCTGATTTTAAAGAAAGATCCGTTTACATATTTTAAGGCATCAAAACCTATATAACCAGATGTGCTGGAATGAATTCCAGGTCTTGGTAAATATGCACCTGGATTTTCAGGTGTCCAATAATCAATATCATCAGGGCTATTTCCTGTAGTTGCACTAATCGGATTGTAGCGTGTAATCAGGTTACTCGCAATCATTTGCCCCCAACGCGCAGTAAGCATTACGCTGGCATCAAAATTCTTATATCTAAAATTATTCTGTAAACCAGCTGTCCAGTCAGGAACCTCAGAACCTAATACAACCTTGTCAGTGGCACTATAGGGATGCTTTCCATCAGCATTAAATGTACCATCAGTAGCCACCTTAATGTCGCCAGGTTCAGAATTATACTTTGCCGCCTCTACCGCTTCATTTTCTTGCCAGATGCCTAAGTATTTATAGTCGTAGTGTGCCGTTAGCGGTTGACCGTAAAAAAACTTACTTGATATCAGGTCTTTACCTCCAGGAAGTGAGGTAATTTTTTCTTTATTGGTTGCAAAAGTAAATGTACTGCCCCATGAAAAATTGTCGCGTTCGATATTGCGTGTGCTGACCAGGATCTCTAATCCCTTATTGTTCATTTCACCGATATTTTGCCAAATCTTAAATGGCGCCCCCCATGACCCACCAAGAGAAGCTGGAAGATCCCGCTGGTACAACATGTCTTTCGTATCAGTATTATACCAATCCACCGTCAGATTTACAATGCCTTTAAAAAATTCAGCATCCAAACCTATATTGGTATTGTAAGATTTTTCCCAACCCAGTTCCCTGTTTGCCAGCAACTGGTTCAGAATAAATGTAGGGGCAGCAACATCTCCAAAGCCAACTGGCCGTGGTGCATTATAGCCTCCTGCCTGTGTCCCATAAGCAAGTACACCTCCTGAGTTTCCTGTTACACCATATCCTATGCGAAGTTTAAGACTGGATAGACTTTTAACTTCTTTAAAGAAATCTTCATCGCTAATTCTCCAGGCAACAGCACCTGCAGGAAACGAGTCCCATTTGTGCCCTACAGATAATCTGGATACACCATCCCAACGGTTAGACAATGACAATAGGTATTTACCTTTATAGTTATAGTTCATTCTACCTACGAATGACGTGGATTGATCCTGCATATAGGCCGAATTGATAATTGCTGATGTTCCGGCACTGAGGTTATGGTAAGAATAGGAATCCATATCAAATCCAGAAGCACCTGCAGAATTACTTTCAGTCCGGTTTTTAGCAAGAGAGGTTACGCCAGTAACGCTAAAATGGTGGTTATCTTTGATGTCAAAATCATAAGTCAGGATATTTTCCCAACGATAATTGACCGTTCTCTGGTTCTCAATTACTGCAGCAGGGATTTTATAACCCGCCACGGGATTAGCAATAGATTGAGTTCCAAAGTATTTCCCATTCCTGGAAGACACTAAAGTAGTTCCAATCACTGAACGGAAAGATAAACCGTTGATGGGTTTAACTTCCAGATAAGCATTACCCGCAAAATAGGTATTTAAGGTATTGTTTTCATATTGGTTTTCGATCTGATCAGACAATGGGTTGGTAACGCCTTCCACAGGTTTATTGTTGATCTTTCCATTAGCATCAAAGGCATCTCCCAGCGGAGCGAAGGTAAGACTGTTTCCGAAAATATTCTGGGCAGCCGCATCATTGTCAGTATAGGTTAACTGCAAATTGGTTCCTACCTTAAAAATCTTAGATAAGGTATGATCTATATTCGCACGTACCGCATACTTTTTATTCTGATCATTTTTGATCAAGCCTTGTTCATTGTTATAGTTTAAAGACAGGTAAGCTTTTGTTTTTTCTGTTCCTCCGGTAACGGCCACGCTATAATTCTGCTGTGTTCCATCTCTCAGGGCCAAATCTACCCAGTCTACCCATTTACCGGCTTCGTATGCGGCAAGCTGACCCGGTATGGTAAAAATGTTACTCATAAACTCGGGATAAACATCATTAGCTCCACGATAAGCTTCACGCTTCAACTTGATATAATTGTCTCCGGTAAGCCCGTGCGGATATTTAGGAAACCCATTATATCCAAAGAAAGAATCAAAGCTGATGGTGCTACTTCCTGCTTTTCCTTTTTTAGTGGTGATCATTACCACCCCGTTTGCTCCAGCGGAACCATATATCGCAGTAGACGAAGCATCTTTCAACACATCAATCGACTCAATGTCATTCGGATTAAGCTCAGCATAACTACCTTGAATACCATCAATGATGTACAAAGGGTCATTGCTACCAAAAGCTGAACGGTTACCTCTGAGTCTGATTTTTGGGCTCGATCCCGATTTACCCGAAAGTGTCGTGATATCCATACCCGATACTTTTCCTTGCAGGGCATTCATCGCATTAGCAGTTGGTGTAAGGACAATATCATCTGCTTTTACGGAGGATACAGCACCGGTAAGATCACGTTTTTTCACTGTACCATAACCAACTACAATCACTTCATCCAAATCTGAAGTTTCATCTGCAAGTGTGACTGAAATAGTTGTTTTACCAGCAGCTGGTATTTCCTGAGTTTTGTAACCCATCATACTAATGACTAGCGTCTCAGCTCCACTGGGCAGGTTCAATCTAAAAGCACCGTTTGCATCGGTTGATGTACCAGTACTAGTCCCTTTAATTTTAACACTCGCACCAGGAAGGGGTTGCCCTTTGCTATCTTTGATTGTTCCTGTAATGTTTACCTGGTGGAAAAACATGCCACCCTTGTCAGCACTTTTAATATTGGATTCTGCTGCAAAACTTGATACGGGTAAAAAAAGTGCCATGACCAAAGGAGCCCATATCCCCTTTAATCCCTTGCTTTTAAAAAGCGGTTTTTGTTTCATACTTCTTCTCGTCAAACGATTTAAAATTTGGTAGTTTTCTTTGTATTTCTAATAAAAGAGTGCGGAATTGATGGTCAGTTTATCCGAAGACAAAAATCATCGTAGATGGTTTATATGATCAGAATTTTAAATCTGAAATTGATTGCTGTTTAAGTTTATAAATAGGGTTGTTGATCCAGGTTTCAAAAATGCAATCAATAGCACATTGTTTACTGTAGCATTTTTTCAAGGAATTGTACAATCTTACCAATTCATTTTTTAAATGTCTAATTAACATTTTATGTCTCGAATATTTTACAAAAAACTACCACTAGAATATATAACAGGAGTGTAACAAACGATAGAATCAGAAATTAGAAATGTCAGCCACATGCAACTTTTTCAATAGAAGATTCACAAAAAAAGCCGCTCCTTTCGGTAGCGGCTTTATATAAACATTCACAACAATTAATTTTGCATTTTCACACTTACATTCAATAATGGTTTCTTCTCAAAATCAGAAGTAACTGAATTGATCAGCATCATTCCATACTTCCCTTCGGGTGTCAGGAAAAATATAGCACTTCCTGTAACCAATCCTGCAGCTGCTGTCGCGCCTACAGTCGCATTAAGATTAATGGTTCTTGCTTTAGCTAATGTTTCAATAGTCGATCCTGAAACTGCATTCCCCCCAAAAATAGCTACCTGAGTTGCAATCGGAGCACTGAATTTCGTAGTTCTTTTTGGGCTCCAGGTACTCACGTCATAGACAGTTAATGGACTTGTAGGCGTACTAATGGAGTACAGATTTACAGCATATTCTGTCTGACCACTTGAATTAAGGTACGCCTTTCTATAAACTCCAAAATCAATTTTAGCCGCATTTGCCGCACCATCGTTATAACTAAACAATGTTCCTTCATTTAATGAAAAGAATGATGGCAATACTTTTGCAACAGTATCAGGCAAATAAATGTTTCTATTCAAAAACACTTTATAACTTGTTTTTCCATCCACAACAACTTTTTTATATCCATCTCCTATATAAACTCCCTTTTGGTTCCTCGCAAAAACACGGAAACTGGTTTGACCGTCGCGCTGTAATTTATATTTGAAAATAGTAGAAAAACTTCTGCGTTGGTCATTGGTCAAAGTATATACTGTAGAGCGATCAAAACCTGTACCCGTTGTTCTTTCCACAGTAACCGTATACATATCTTCCTTTGCCGAATTGATGGTAAAGTCAATCCAGACTTCTGTATTATCATCCACTTGTTTATAATCAACTACAGTTTTAGGGTCGCTGTTGTTAAATGTAACAGTAACATCTTCGAACATATCGAAAATACTGTCGGCTTCTTTCTTACAAGACGTCAGCATAAATACACTTGACGCCAGAAGGAAGAACTTTGATATATTTTTAATTTTCATTTCTTTAAGTTTTAAAATGCAATTCTCTATAAATTCAGCTTAATCAAGCGGATCAAATGTACCTCCAGCCCATCCAATTGTTGGGGCTATGTTGAGACCATTATTTACGAAATCATCATGGAAGGTATAGAAATAATGAAACTCTGGAACGTTATAAGGTGAGTAGCTGCCATTTGTAGTAATAACTGTATTGAAGTATTTGGTATAGACAGTTTTATCGTTAGTATTCAGCGTTTCCCTGAACATGACACCACCTGTCACTGCTTCCAAAACACCTTTATCATTTAGCACAGTTCCAACAGGAGGTTTTACCAACGTAATTTCGAGCTTCTGCATGCTTCCGGTTAACAAATGCATGGTGCGTGATCTTCTCAAATCAGAATTGCGTTTATTTTCGAAAGCAAACTCGACCATTCGCTCATTAAGAATCAGTGTCCGCATTGCGTCAGGGCCACCCGCTGGATTCAATCCATAATCAGCTGTACCGGCTACTATTCCGGCCCTTACCCTGATTTGTCTAACCATGTCCTTCGCTCCACCTAAATTTCCGGTTTCATTTAAACAATCCGCATAATTCAACATCACTTCCGCTAGTCTGAGTTCGATCCAGTCAAACCCATTTCCTCCGATATTATTTGTATATCTTACGTTTCCTGCGACTAAAGTAGGAGAGGTAAAGCGTTTACAATATATACCATTGCCATTACTCTCACTTACAGCCTGGTTATACGTCCATTGCCTTCTTGCAGCATTACCGCTTAAAGCCCAGGGCCCGCCATTATAGGCTATTGTAGCATCAAATCTTGGATCTCTGTTTTGCCAAAACATAATCGGATCGTAAGGATAAGCCGTTGATGTATTTCTCGGAAGTCCATCTTTCATCGGATAGGCCTCAAGCATTTTGATAGAAGGCATAAAGCCTGTTGTAGGGCCTCCGCTTTCAGAAGCAGGTCTGCATCTATATTCTGTATCATGACCTCTCCTTTCAATTGTAGCTGAATGTGTTCTAACTAAAATTGCTTCTGTGTTTAGTCCTCCCTCTACCCTGAAAATATCCGCATAGTTAGCCTGTAGTCTTCTTCCCGCCGCTATACTCATATCGTAGGCTAATTTGTTCGCATTTAAAGCATCTGTCCATCTACCAGGCTGATAAGGATGTTTACCATCATTAGTCGGATTGAATTGTGGACTAGCCCAATAAAATAATACTTTGGCCTTAAGACAAACTGCAATCAGCTTTGTGATCTTTCCACGACCATTCCCGTCTTGCGGATTGAAACCTTCGAGCATGGTAATTGCTTTATCCAAATCAGAAATGATCTGATCAAAACACACTTTAGCACTTTTTCTGCCTCCGGTATAAACGCTTTCCGGAGCTTGAGGCTCAATCGGCAAAGGAATACCCCCATATACCTTAACCAGCTCAAAAAAAGTCATCGCCCTTAAGGCATAATATTGTCCCAGATACTCATTCTTTTTTGCTTCAGACAAAGTACCTTCCGGAAGAAATTTTATAGCTTCGTTACATCTTTGAATGTCGAAATATTTATTTTCACCTATAGCGGAATTATTGTTATACCTATTACCAGTCCATCTTACATCATTATTCGTCAGAACACCTTGTAAGCCCAGGGCTGCACGTGTATATTGATCTGTCTCTGAGAAATAATTTTCATCGCTGGCCAGGTGGACACCATTTCGTTCGTTAATAATTACCTGAAAAGGGAATGTCGGAATAACGACATCGTATGTCCTGTTGAGATGAAGCTGAACGGCTCCGTCTGTACTCCAAATGGCATTATCAACGCCGCCACGATCAGGAAGATCGAAAAAGCCCTTTTTACAAGCTGGCAGGCAAGCTGCCATAGAAAGGATAATTAAAGATCTTTTTATGTTGGTTTTAAATTGCTTAATCATGATTCAAAAATTATAAGTTAACATTTAAACCTAAAGAAACTGTTCTCAGGATTGGATAATCATATGCAGTTGACGAATACGGATCTTTATAATCTAACGGATTCACCAAAGTCCACAAATTGTTACCGGTAAGCAACAATCTGGCTCCACTTAATCCAAGTCTATTTACAAACTTAGTGGGTGCCTTATAGCTCAGTGTCATGGTATTGATACGGATTGTGGTACCATCAACAGCCCAAAAATCAGAGTTTTTGGCTATTGAAGGATCATCGAAACGAGGATATTTTCCTTCCATAGGATTGTCCTGTGTCCAACGGTCTTTCCAGATCGATAATACGTTTCTAGTAGTAGTTGGTGCGTTTCTCGCCTTACTATCGTAAAATGCTTTACCGCCAAACCTGGCAACGATATTGGTTTGCAGAGATAATGCTTTGTAAGAAAAGTTTAAATTGAAACCTCCTGCGAACCAGGAATTCGTTTTATCATAAAGCGGAACCATATCGTTATCGGTAATTACACCGTCGTTATTGGTATCTTCGAAATATAGAAAACCCGGTTCCGGAATTCTGGTATATATCCTATAATTAGGATTTTTCGTCATAAAAGCATCAACCTGAGCCTGAGTTCTAAACATACCTGCAGTTCTTAAACCAATGTTACTGGAGTTATATTTATTTGGATTAGTACCGAATGAAGTAACCCAATCCGGAGCTACGTTATTTATCAAGTCGCCAGATGCATAAATCAAGCTTGTATTTACAGAATTGCCATACGTGAAGTTTACACTTGCATTCATAAACAGATCAGTGGTCAGTTTTGCTTTATAACCAACTGTGAACTCAGAGCCCCAGTTATAGGTCTCCCTATAGTTAACAATTGGAGCGGTAAATCCTCCGTATAGTGGGTACAGGTTATTTCCACCCCTGTCAATTCCGTCATAGTTACGGTTTTGAAACGCCTCAATATTGACATCAAGTTTATTGTTGAACATGCTTGTTTCGATACCAACATTAAGCGTTCTTTTCTTTTCCCAGGTAAGGTCTGGATTAGGAAAATATGATGGATTTAAACCATTGGCATTTGCATCACCATAAATATAGCCGCTGTTCGTATCAATGGTATAACGTGCCTGCCATAATCTTTGATCCACGCGATCATCCCCTGTTACGCCATAATTCACTTTAAACTTCAGATAATTAACAAAGCTTAGGAACGGCGTATTTTTAAAGAAATTCTCCTGACTAATAATCCAGCCTAAACCTATGCTGGGAGATAAACCCCAGCGTTTACCCGGTGCAAAATTGGAGGATGCATCGGAACGGATTACAAAATCAAGCAGGTATTTTTTATCAAAATCATATGATGCACGACCAAATACTGATCTTTTTACGGTTTCACCACGTGAACTATTCTGTAAAGTAAGTGTGTTCACATCGAATCCCCATAAATCTTCACTGCCTGGTATCAACTGGTTTGATCTGTATACAGATAAAGTTTCATTATTTGACTCTGATTGTTCCCCACCTGCAAGAACATCAAATGTATGTTTACCAAATGTTCTTCCATATTGTAACGTTAAAAATCCCTGATAGCTATTACTTTCGGAAAGTCCAGGATTAATTCTTTGGTTTCCAGTAGCAACCTGTTCTACAACCGGAGAAACTGCAGCGAGTTGATTCGTATACACTTGGCCATTGTTACCAATTTTAGCGAAGTTATAGGTTTGATACGGCGGAATATAAGTTCTGCTATTTGTCGAATTACTTCCCTGAGAAACCTGAAATTTTGCGGTAAAGCCTTTCAGGAATACAGGTTGGTACGTTAAATTTGCATTTATTCTATAACCTTTTGATTTACGTCTATCGTAATAGCCAGAGTTAAGTAATGCATTTGGGTTTACCGCATTGTTGAAGTTTACAAATTTCCCGTCAATACTGTTTGGAACCCACCTTGGTACGGTAATAATTTTCTCGAAAAATGCATCATCCTGATCCGTAAGGTTATGTTGTGCATTTCTGATATTCCAATCCACATTGAAATTTATGTCTGCTTTTAAACCATTAACAATAGTAGCTACCACACCACTTCTGAAGCTATATTTATCGAAGTTCATGCCTTTAAAGTTTGCATCCTCGTTCTGGTAACTACCTCCGGCAAAGAATGTGATTTTATCACTACCACCTGAGATACTAAGGTTATGACGCTGAGTAGTAGAAGCCTGCCAGATTTCATCATACCAACTTTTATAATTCTGACCTTGAAGAAGCTCCAGATCAGCCGGTAAAAAGTAACTGGAAAGCGGTGCACCCGATTGGCGGTAGCCATCATTTAATAGTAAAGCCTGATCGTAGGCCGATAACATTTCCGGAGTTCTGGTGGCATCTGAAACCCCAACATAGCCATTATACGATAAGGTTGGCTTTCCAACTTTTCCTCGCTTAGTGGTAACTAAAACAACACCTTTCGCTCCCGCAGCTCCATAAATTGCGGCCGATGCATCCTTTAAAAAAGACATATTTTCGACCATTGATGCATCAATGTTATCAAAAGCTTCTTTATTAACCGTAATCCCATCAATAATATAGAGAGGTTCACTGGTAACACCCACGGTACGTGCCGTCTCAGATGAAGTTGAATTTCTAATATTTAAGGTAATAGGTGAGCCCGGGCGACCTGATGTCTGACTGACGCCAACACCTGCAATCCGGTTTCTTAAAGCTCCTGCAAGGTTTGGTGCAGGAATATCCTGAATTTCTTCACCAGAAATAACCGCTACCGATCCTAAGATTTCCGATTTCTTTTTGGTACCATAACCTACTACGATCACTTCATCCAGATCAGAATTGTCAGAAGCCAAAGAAACATTTAATGTAGATTTCCCTGCCAATACGATCGTCTGTCTTTTGAAACCGATATAAGAGAATACCAATGCGTCAGTTGCAGGATCGGCCTGAATGGTGTAAATACCATCGGCATTCGTGGCTACATTACTGGGTTTCCCCTTAACGCTGACATTAACACCGGGCATTGGCCCACCGTCACTGCCGTCAGTAACTTTACCTGTAATTTTCTTTACTTGCGCGTACGATGAAGCACAAAAAAGCAAGGATAATACTACTACCCCTTTTAACGTTCGTAAAAGTCTAAAGTTCATACTTGGTTTGTATTATAAAATGGTTAATTTTTTATTTAATGAATCAACGATAAGACTGCCTTTTCATTAAACACTATATTTTTGGTCTAAGCTGAGAAGATGTTAATGGCTTGGTTTTAAAGTAAATGTTTGATCAAATGACTTTGCTTAATTGTTTATAATGATATTACAGTTTACGTTTCGTTGATAAAAGAAAAACCCGTTACCGATTGTTACGCTAACCAGTAACGGGAATTTTTCTAACCAAATAAGAACTTTTGAGAGCGCCTATCTAACCAAATTGAGCGCGTTTATATTTTAGTTTCCTTTTTGCTTTGCAGTGGCTTTCCTACGCTTCTCCCACTCCTGCCCTTCTTTCTTCAAATCATAGCCGGCTGCAGACAGGTAATTGTTGATTCTACCTTTATATTTACCGAACCATGCATGTTTTTTATCCGATGATTCTGCATCAATAGCATGTTCGCGTGCTTCCGTAAGCCAAGTGAAGATCTGCTTTTTCTGATCTTCGGTAAGCGTTAATATTTGTTCCTGATAAGCCTTATAAGTAATAGGCAGAACATTATAAGTCATCCCATTTTTTACCTGATCCACTTGTTCTGCAGTTAATTTCGAAGACAGTTTACTCAGGTATTTTTTATGAAGCTTTGCTAATTTATCATCTGTTTTAGTTGCTTCTTCCTTTAGTGCGGCTTCAGCAGCTACTTTATCAGCACTGTTAGCCTCTTTTATTGCCTTAACATTTGCATCACGCTCCGTATAAATATCATTCAAACTATTATATTGATCACGAATAATGTCTCTAACCTTTTCTTGTTTCGCAACATCACTTATGTTAAGTACAGCTGCAATCTTGTCGGCGCGCTGAGTGATCACCTTTAAGTATGCAGTCTTTTCGTTATCGGCAATGGCATTATTTTGCGCAAATACACCAACGATACCTGAGAGCATTAAAGTCAGTAATAGGTAAACACGTTTCATAATTCATTTGTTTGGTTAAGTGATTGTATTAAAGTTTTTACAAGGCTTTTGCAGAATTTATATAACGATGTTTCGTGGTCAGATCACACTCCATTGGCGACTCCGCTTCCCAGCAATTTTGATTTGCCGACAGCCCTACATCTTCGATGGAAACCAATAAAATTCCTTTATTTTCCCGCTGTTTCATAATTTATTACTGAATATATTCTTCATATAAAAAGAATATTTCGGTTTATAATTTGGTTATCTCCTATTGTCCTTATACAAAACTCAACAATAGCACTTATCAATTACTGATGGTTATTAGCAAATCATTATAGGATATTACCATAAAATCCCATAACTTTAGTGAATTACATACAGGATTTGCTAAATCATCGTTTTCAATAATTAAATATAAATATTATATTCAAATATAAAAAATAAAAATGAAGCCTCATTTCCATAAAATCCCGAGTACGCTCCAAAGCTCCTTTAGTATACGCCATGATATTAAGCCCGACTTTGGAAACGTCTGGCACTACCATCCGGAACTTGAACTTCACTATATAATTAAAGGTGAAGGTGTCCGTTTTATAGGCGACAACATCAGTAATTTCACACCTGATGAAATGGTTCTACTGGGAGAGAACCTCCCACATACCTGGCGCTGTAAGGACGAATACTTCCAGAACAATCCCGACCTCCATGTAGAAGCCATGGTAATTCAGTTTCTACCGGATTGCTTGGGTAAAAATCTATTGAGCCTACCGGAAGCTTACCTGATCCCAAAGTTATTTGAGAAGGCTAAAAGCGGAATGGTAATTACTGGGAAGGCCAAGGATAAACTAGCCGAGCTGATGAAATCTTCTATTGAGGCAACCAACCTCGATCGCATCATCATCCTGCTCAGCATTTTAAAAACCTTGGCCGAAACGGACGAATATGCCACAATAGTAAATGGCAAAAATACTTTCTACCAATCTAACGAATCGGAAACACTACGTATCAATAAGATATGTACTTATACGATGACCAATTACAAAAACGACATTACACTAGAGGAGATCGCGTCCTTAAGCAACCTGAGCATCACCTCATTTTGCAGGTATTTTAAATTGATGACTAAGAAAACCTATTATGATTTCCTGATTGAGATTAGAGTAAGTCATGCCTGCCGCTTCTTAATTGAAAGCAAACTCCCTACAGAAATGATCTGCTTTGACTGTGGGTTTAATAATGTATCTAATTTTTACAGACACTTTAAAAAAGTAACAGGCATGACTCCACTAGATTATAAGCGGAAATATTTAAATGAGTAATAAGAGTTTATTGCACATCAAGACCATCCATACTCAATCCCGCTGCATCTACTGCAATTAACCGGACCCCATAAGTACCCGCGTTGATCATCGTGCCTGTATTGGTATTGAAATAATTCCATTTTCCTTTTTTCGTTGGTGTAAACTCCACAGATTCGGCGGCCTTTAATACAGTACCATCCATTGTTAACACCTCTATTTTCCCTTTTAGTGATCGTTCAAACGGATTATGATATTTTATGGTAAGGGAATAAGTATCCGCAACACCAACTATCATGTGCCATTCCAATACGTCTCCAGATGGCTTTTTAAAGGTAACACGCTCCTTGCCCATCAGCTCTTCTTTTACCAATCCATCACCTTTAAAACTCGCATCCGTTGCTTTGTAGGTCGTTACCGTTTTAAGGTCGTACGCAGGCTGCATATTGCTCAGCGGCAATACAGCAATCGTATACATGGCAGTATTAGGTACTTTTTCACCCGGCCTTACCATTTCATCCTTAAGATAACGTTTCTTATAAACATTGAAGGTTTGTCCTTGGCTATTTTGCAGTGTTGTTTTGGTATCCTCAAAATTAGCCAACCAAACCAGCCGCTTAGCTACCGCATCAACTGCCACATATACATCAGCATCAGCACTAACCTTAAACTCTAAAGCAGTTGTTGTTTTATTAGATGTCTGTACCCATTCTGCACCGTACAGCGCTGAAGGTAATGAACTGAAATAAATAGGATCATCGGTATATTGCTGATCGCCCAGATCCATCCATGTATTAGATCTAAAACTACTTCCATTAGTCAGTTCAATAATACTTTTACTCTCCTTTGCCGGTTTTATGCTTTTAGCTGTCGAAGCAATAGCAATTGCAGAAATCACCGCTTGCCCAGATTTCACTTGAGGGAAGGAGATAACGAGCTGTCCGCCTTTAACATTAGCCTTTACCGTTTTTTTTAAAGCAGCATCATGCCCTACTGTGGCCCAGATATCCACATCTTTAAGTATGGTATGCCCATTTACAGCCACATCAAACAAACGCATCCTTTCCGCATTCATACCTCCACCAGTACCTAACCATGGTTCAATAAAATAGAGCTCTACCATATATTCTCCATCTGGAACAGGAAAATGATAACTCAACTGATCACGACCGTATCTAAAGGTTTGGAATAACTTCCAGTCTCTGCTGCCTTTAATCGGATCAAATGTGCGGCGCTGACTGGCAAAAAATGCAGGCATACCAGGGAAATTTGTCGTCCAGGACCGAGAACCAAAACCACCATCCGTTAGCTGTCTATCGGCCGACCATAATTGACCATTCTGATCTGTATACGCTGCGCCACCGCAGTTTACCCTATATAAATAATTATAATCTTTTACAGAAGCCGTTATGTTTTCAGCCCCCTTATTAAATTCATTAAAATGAGGCGCCTGTGGCAAATTATTCAATACAATATAATCCTTAGCAACAGCTTTTCCATTTACATAGCCCACTGCATAAAGCACATTATATTGGACATCAACGGCGTCCCATTGGAAATGGGTGCCAATAATACCTCGTTTTCTTTTCCCTAAGGATGCCTTGTTTACATCATTAAAAAGCTCTACCTCATCGCAATTAGAATATACTGTAATGCTGTCTTTTTTACCCGGTTTCAGCCATCTTTCTGGCCAGGTATGCGAAACAATATACACCATAGGCTCCGTTTGTTTTGGCGCATAATTGGCTCTAAACATATAAAATACATCCAAAGGCTCTTCCCAGGGCGTAAACATACCTTTGTAATTTATAGGCCCTACACGATCCAACTCTCTTAAGCCCTCTCCACCTTGTACCCTACCCGGATTATCATGCGAACTGAACAACCAGAAATAATGCCCTGTCGTCTTATCTTTTACAGATTCAGCAAGCCTAACCTTGGTCTCCATCAATTGAGTCATGTTATTTTCGCTATACACAGCTTTTTGCATAAAGGGGCCTTCGGTATGCAAATCAAGCGTCCGCCAGGCGCCATACTCGCCAATAAGCACCTGTCTTTGTATATCATCTGCATACGTTAAGGGATCGCCACCATAAGTACCTGTCCAGTTTTGTGGTACATCCCAATCCGTTCCTTTACCACCATTACAAGTGGTTACTTTTCGCTGTGCAGATGCCGTAGGATCAAGCTTACGGATAAGCTCGGTGCACTCTTTAGCAAAATCTTCGGGCAATGTGCTTTCATTTTCCAGTCCCCATAATACCACCGAAGGACTATTGCGTCGTTCTTTTACCCAATCGGTAAGCAATGATTTAAAGTTAGCCCTAAATTGAGGCGTATCGTACCAGATATGAGCAGCCATCTGCGTCCAGGATAAAATGCCCAACTTGTCCCAATATTCCTGGTAAAGCAAGTTATGTGGCTGGTGCGCATCGCGAAAAGAATTAAAACCGGCGGCTTTAATCTGCATCACGCGAGATCTGATCTGCTCAGCACTAAAAGCATGACTATTTCCTATCAGGTGCTCATACTCCGCTACTCCATTGATAAAGACAGGCTTTCCGTTCAATAAAAATCGTTTAGGATCTGCCGGTTTTGCTCCTATTGGCCAGCTAATCCAACGAATACCATAAGGCGTACTCAACTCATCAATCACTTTATTCCCTTCTGCAATGCTTGTTTTAAGCGTATATAAGTAAGGATTTTCTAGAGACCATAGCTTTACATCTTTCAATTGTGCCGTTTGCTGAGCTACTGTTAATGTCTTACCAGGCGATAACCTATTTATGTTTCTACTTTCTGTTACTTTTTTACCATCTTGATCAAACAACTGACTCAGTACAGTTATAGTACGAATCCTTGCACCATAATTCTTAATTTCCGTCTCCATTTTCAGCATCGCTGATTTCTCAGATACTTGATCATCATTCCAGATGTGCACACCGAAAGGTTCAATCCTAACGTCACTCGTCACAACCAAATGTACTGGTCTGAAAATCCCCATTGGCTGAGAGCCTTCAGAAAAACCCCTTTCTGTCGAACAGCCTCCATCTACCCAGGGCAAGTCTTGGATATTCGCCGGATGATCAGCACGTACAGCCAACAAGTTAGGTTGATTGTTTAATTTGATCACATTCGTTACATCCAATGTAAAAGTGGTACGGCCACCTGCATGGTAGCCCACCTTCTTACCATTTAGCCAAATACTAGCATACGAGCCTACGCCTTCAAAATAAAGGAAGAAACGCTTTCCAATTTTTGCTGCCGTTGTAGTTGTAAAGGTTTTACGGTACCAGGCATAGCCATGTCTGTTGCCATGCAACATTCTACGGTAGCCCTCATATTGGTCCCAATTGTGCGGAACATTGACTGTTTTCCAACTTTTGTCATTAAAGCTGCTTTGTTCAAAACCAGTATAGGCATTGATATTTGTATCATTGGCAATACTTTGCCAGTTGTTATTTAGTGTAGTGCTTTTACGTAGTCCTGTCTGTGCAAAACCTGTGCCTGTTAAAAGAATACCTATCAAAAAAACAATAAGTTTTCTTTTATAATCGCTCCAAATCTCCATTCAATTTATATATTTCCCCCTTTTGTGTGGCGATACTGGTAATTTTATTTCCGTACCGCAACAAGCATACACCTCCTGTTTTCGAAGAGATCTCTAATGTTGTTAACACACCCTTACTCCATTTAAAATTTAATTCAAAACCTCCACGCGCGCACATCCCTTTCACTTCACCCTCTGTGATATCTGCAGGTAATGCAGGCAACAATTCAACAAACTGGGTATGGCTTTGTAAAAGCATTTCGGCAATTCCTGCGGCACCGCCAAAATTACCATCAATCTGAAATGGTGGATGTGCATCAAATAGATTCACGTAAGCTCCCCCGCCTTTTTCGGCAGGACTAATCAGCATTTTCACCATTTTCATCGCATGATCGCCATCTTTAAACCTTGCCCAGAAATTGATCTTCCAAGCCAGGCTCCAACCTGTCCCCGCGTCACCTCTATAGATCAGCGACTGCCGGGCGGCCCGCATCATATCTGGTGTATCCCAGGTAATGTCGTTGCCCGGATGCACTCCCCATAAATGCGAAACATGCCGATGTACATTGGTGGTATCGTCTTTATCTTCCAGCCATTCCTGCAGCTGTCCATAGTTACCAATCTGATTGGGTGCAATCAGTGTCATTTTTTCCTGTAATATTTTTCTAAATTCAGCATCAGCCCCTAACAACTCGCTGGCAGCAATACAGTTTTTAAATAATGTCCGGATGATCTGATGATCCATAGTTGGTCCCGCCACAAGCCCTCCATTTTCTGGAGAATTAGAAGGGGTACTGATCAACCAGCCTGTTTTAGGATCTTTAATTAAGAAATCTACGAAGAAAACTGCCGCCTGCTTCATTAAAGGATAGGCTTCATTTTTAAGAAAAATCCTGTCTTGCGTAAACTGGTAATGCTCCCATAAATGCTGACTTAACCAACCTGCACCAGAAACCCAGATCCCATGATTGGATGCATTGATAGGTGCCGTACCATTCCACAGATCGGTATTGTGGTGTAACACCCAGCCATTTGCATTGTAGTGTACTTTAGCCGTCACAGCACCATTTTTTGCAAGTCCTTGCATCTTTTTAAACAAAGGCTCATTCATGGCACCAAGATTCAAAATACCTGTTGGCCAATAATTCATTTCCAAGTTAATATTGGTCGTGTACTTACTGCCCCATGGTGGAGTTAACAAATCATTCCAAATGCCCTGTAAATTTGCGGGCTGTGTTCCCGGTCGTGAACTGGAAATCAACAAATACCTGCCATATTGCACATATAAAGCCGCAAATGGAGCATCAGACGACCCTGCAAATTTTTCAATACGCTCATCGGTAGGTAAGTTTTCATGCTCACTCTTTCCAAAACTAATAGAAAAAGGATTATAGTATTTCTGGTACTCTTTTACATGTGCTGCTTTAACTTGAGCATAAGTTTTATTCTGTAAGCTTGTAATGGCATTTAAACAAGCAATAGCAGGATTTCCAGCCACATTCTTATCGTTGATAAAGTTGGTACCCGCGGTAAGGTAAAGAACAACTTCATCAGCATTGCTGATGCTTAACTTGCCCTGACTAACCAACAACTTCCCTTTTGTGACCACCGCCTTTAGCTGACTCTGACCTTTTAAAACACCTCCTCTTACACTTAAACTAAGCAAAATGGTGGTTTCGTTTAGTTTTTTAACAACAGAATATTTATGTGGACTAGCCAGCAAAGCATCTAAACTAATGCTTCCTTTTTTATCGGCAGTTAAGCGAATTACAACAGCCTGATTAGGCTGACTTGCAAAATATTCACGCAAATAATTTACTCCGTTTAAGGCATAAGATGTACTGGCAATTGCTGTACTTAAATCTAGTTTGCGCTTGTAATTAGTAACTGAAGCAGTATGGTTTTTAAAATTCAGGTATAAGTCGCCAAAGGGTTGATAACTTGCCTGAAACTGCGACACTACTGGTGGTTCATCGTTCTGTATTTTATATTTCCATTCTTTAACCAGTGATACTCCCTTTTCTGGCTGATCACCTTCCGGATAAACTGCTATAGCCCGACTCGTATCTTTATAGCCTGCAATGCCACCTTTATCGAAATAATTCAATACTTGTATGGCAATGGTATTTGTTCCCTTTTTAATCAATTTACCTGGAATCGTATACTTTCTCGGTGTTGTACCATCTGTATTGCCAACCAATGTTCCGTTCACATAAGTAAAATCCTGATCACGGATGCGGTTCAGGTCGAGTACCAAATCTTTGCCAATCCAGCCTTCAGGTGCATCAAAGGTAGTACGTAACCATACTGCACCATCAAAGCCTGATAACCCTACCGTTTCCCAACCTTCATAACTTGGAACTTTAATCGTTTTCCATTCCTTGTCGTCATAACTCTCTAAAGCCGGATTACCCTGCATACCTTTCAAGGCTTTCATTTCGGCAGTCCATTTATCCCTGTCCCCCGCTCCACTCTGGCTACCCATAAATTTTTCAGTAGCTAGCTTTTCTGCGGCTTCTTGTTTCCCTTCAAAAAGTAATTTCCTAATCTCGCCAAGAGCGCTTGCAGCCCCCTTATGATTATAATCTCTGGGGCCACCTGTCCATAAGGTCTCTTCATTAAACTGAATATGGTCTTTTTCTACTCCGGCGTATATCATGGCTCCGATACGTCCATTGCCAATGGGCAAAGCATCAGTCCATTTTACCGCAGGCTTGGTATACCAAAGTTGATAGCCAGGTTGTTGGGCATCGGCATGTATAATGGTCAAACAGTTGATCACTACTACATACATCCAGGTCGAAGAGCTCATGAATTTCATGTTGATACAAATTAAATTACTTAATTGAATCTCCCGAAATAACCCTTACTCCTTCTGTAACTTCCCTCGCAGTTAAAACAGGAGTTTTAGCATGACTAAAGTTATTATTTCCTAGCGTTATATTTTTACTTTTTTCTCCAATAATTTTTAAATAGATTTCCGTGCCTGCAACCGGGAAAGAATTGTAAATAAATGCGTCTGTTACGTTTTTAAGGTCTATTACTGCTGAATTTTTATGAGGCGAATAACTCTTCAACCCATTAACAGTCAACATATTTACATTCTCAACTTTCACTGAAGGGCCTATTTCTGTATTCACCTGCACATTATGAAATTCTATTCTGCTGGAATTATGGATATCAAATCCCGTTTTAGCATCCATATTAATGTCGTTAAAACTGATATTCTCAATAGGCATTTCTTCTAATCCATTCAAATAAGCAGCCTGATTAACCTGGCCCGTTATGTTACTAAAATGGATGTTCCTAAACCTTGGTGTACGCTCAGAAACAGGTTCAACTATTGATTTAGCATACTGAAGATCAAGCACAATAGCTTGTTGACCTATATTTTTCATGATAATGTTATCCACCCTGATTTCTTCAACTACGCCACCCCTACCGCGAGCGGATTTGATCCGGATTCCACGGTCCGTGCCATCAAATACACAATTAGAAATGGTGATTTTTCGCACATCGCCAGACATTTCGCTACCAATAACCACTCCGCCATGACCAGATAACATGGTGCAATTGGTAATGGTATAATTCTCTGCCGGGGCAGCCATTTTTCTACCCGGTGCATCTTTACCCGATTTAATGGTAATACAGTCATCACCAACACTAATATGGCAATCAGAAATGTGTACGTTCTTACAAGACTCCGGATTAATGCCATCCGTATTTGGAGCAAAAGAACCAGGGTTATTAATCGTTACGGCATGAACAGTTACATTTTCACAAAACTCAGGATTAACAGTCCAGAAAGGAGAATTACGGATGGTAATGCCTTCTATCAATACATTTTTACAATACATCGTTTGAATGAATGGTGGACGCAAAAAACCACGTTTCATCTGCTTAGGCTCATCAGGCATTAAAATATCCTTATTGAGCGTATCAAACTGGTGTTGCCATTTAGATCGTGGTTGGCCTTCTTTATAACCTTCTACAAAATCCCACCATTTTTTACCATGTCCATCTATAATACCGCGCCCCTTAATCGCGATATTGTCTGCTTCATAAGCATAAAATAAAGGGGAAAAACTAGTTACATCAACTCCTTCATACCTGCTCTTTACCATAGGCAGGTAATCATCAAAATTATCACTAAAATGAAGTTCTGCTCCAGCATCAATAAAAATGGTAATGTTACTTTTCAGATGTATTGCCCCAGTTAAATACTTTCCGGCAGGAAAATAAACAGTACCCCCACCAGCTTTTGAAGCTGCATCAATGGCCTTTTTAATCGCTATTGTAGCCAGCTTACTACTATCGTTCTTTGCACCATATTTCAATACATTGTAATAAGATTGCGCATTGACATTTAATACCATTGCAAAACAGCATACCATAAAAACGACAACTATTCTGACGATAGGATACGGGCTATAAAACTTCATTTCGGCTATATTAATTTTTATTTATTTGAATTACTGCTGGCTTTAAGTTCGCGGCACGATAAATTTCTTTGCCATCTGCATAGATGTACAATCCCTTTCCCTTTTTATATTTCTTACCGGTTTTATCCCAAACCACCTTAAGCGTTTTTCCGTGGTAAGAAATGTTGTCCAATGAAAACCAGTCCCATTGTCCTTCAGGAATAAGCGGATAAAAACCGACAGCATGGTCAGCCCTTGGTTTAATCCCGATTAGGTCATTGATCACCAAATCGCAAAAGGTAGAGTGGTTATAAAAACTACTTCTTGGATTATCTCCTTTCAACCATTCCCCATTCTTTTCATCCTGATACTCTCCCAAATAAGGCTTACCATTCTTTTGATGAGATTTCGCGTATTTGTGCAGTTCATCATAAAAGACTTTTGATGTCATTTTACCGTGATGCTTATAATTGGTTAGCAAATTTGCTAAGCCCTTTAAGGTTTGAGAGCTGGCAAAAGGCCATAAAGCACCATCCCACTCACAACTATGTCCAGAACCCCTGGTTCTAAATGTCGGCTCCCTTCTTTCGGCAGTCGTTAAGCCCCATGGCGCATTAAATCCTGCGGTATCCAATATTTGATCCCAGGCCTTGGCATAAACGGCTTGATCTGCTGGCAGGTCAAAATCCCATGGTACAAAGCCGATGGCTTCACGAGCGCGAGCATACTGCCCATCAGGGTGTTTAGTTTTAAAGAAGCTATCTTTGCTATCCCAAAGGCTATCCTGCACCAACTTTTTAAGTTGTGCAGCTTTGCCATTATATTTCTGCACCAATGCTTTATCACCGGTTAGATCAGCTATACTGGCCAGCGCTTTAGCATTTCCGTACATATAGCTGCTGATGGTTGGTCGTCTGTTTTGATCTTTCCTCGATCCACTAACAGACTCTTCCATACCATCTTTTACATCAAATTGCCAGAACAAACCACTTTTTAGCTGTCTTTCCTTCTCCCATTTGGCATAATCGGCATCTAGTGCTGGCAAAATCCGCTTTAAATGAGCTAGATCGGGTGTTACCAGATAATTCTGGTAAACCGCATCGTCCAACCAACTGCTAAACTGGTGGAAACGTTGCTTAGTCTGACCAACATCAGCATGATATAGCCAGAAATCAATGTACTCCTTCAAGTAATCGGTATTTTTAAGCCAACGGCCTTCGTAGATATGATGTCCCAACGCACAGCTGATGGAATTGTATTTACCGGCATGTTTAACCGGTTCTATGAACTCTGTGAAAATAAAGCCCTCAGGTGTCTTTACAAGGTGCTTACGGAAAGACCACCAGCGGTAATAATAGTTTTGCTCCAACACCTCATCCGGACAATCCAACAAAGGCACATTTTGCACCAACCAATCAAATGCTTGTGCATTAGGCACAAAGTTCTTTACCGCCTCCGTATCAATGGAGTTAAAGTAAGTCACGTATTTTTTAAGCTTTGCCTGTCCCACTTGCGACTGTGCAAAGACTCCTGTTCCTCCTAACAAAAACAAGGCAATAGCTATCAATTTCTTTCTATTCATCATTATTCAAATAACCAGTCAATATCTTTACCCTTACCATCCAATCCTGCGTTATAAATGCGCATTTCCTGATTCTCATTAATAAAACCAAGAACCATACAAGCACCCTTTCCTAAAGTTAAGGTATTTGTTCCTGGCTCAAACGAATAAGCATGTACATTAATTGGGGGATACCCATCTAAAACCAAGGCATTAGAGATCTTGATCTCGGATTGTCCGTAATTATTTGCACTTGCATCAGTTTCCAGTTCAGGCGCAGCGAGGTAACCAGGGCCTTTTTTATTGAAGAAACCTATCAATACTTTTACAGGTACAGTATTGCTAAACTTGAGTGTAGTACCCGATTTTATTTGTTGCGCTTTATTCAACTTCAAGCCTTTAAGCCCTACCAATTGCTCCGTAATGTCTTTTATCTTCGCTACCGAATCAGTAAATACCAGCGCATCTTTACTAATTACATAGCTTTCGTTGCCTGACAATAGTTTAACGGAAGCATTTTTAAATGGCATTAACACGTTTGCTTTTCCTGAACCAGCTGATTTCAAAGAGTCAATGCTCCTTTTGAAGTGGTTCAACTCTTTGGTAAACACGGGTAGCATTTCTTTCCAGTGAATAAACGTTTTATCCACCCCACGCATCGGTATTTTACGCTGTTTGGTCTGCATACTGTTTGCATACAGGTAATCATTCTGAGTCAATTTAACCAGGTCAGCATAATGAGCCACACTCTTCTCCAAAAATGGTAAGGCCTTCTCTAAATCCGCTACATCATTAGAATATTTAAAGCGCAAAACCCATAGTGCAGATTTCACTTTTTCAGCATAAAAATTCGCCATTGCATCGTAGCAGTGCATATCGTTTCTAAGCCTTCTAAACTCAGCTGTATCTTTAGTAACTGTCGACGAAGCTTTGTTGATCGCCACCAATGCTTTCTTACCATGTTCGATCACCTCTTTGGCCACTTGAACTGGTGTTTCACCAATATGTCCCTGTTTTTTCCATTCCTTCTCTGCATACTCAATGATCATTTCACCTTCCGGAGCTTCAGATTCGTACATTAAGGTAAATAAGCCATAACGGTAAGGGTTAATCAGCTGCGTCATCAGCATCCCTAATGTTAAAGTCTGCCTGTTTCCATCAGTAATCCCGTAACGACGCAAAAGCTTAGGAGAGATTTCTCCCGATTCTTCATAAGCATCCAGAATTGCTTTCCCAGCATTAAGATCAGTACCGTACTTATTGGCTAATTCCTGTCCCCAGTAATTAATTTCTTCATTTCTATCCCTGGTAGAGTTCCATGCATACCTGCCCCATTCTTTATACCAAATCCAATCCCGATCAACCTGCAACTGCCTTTCGGTAATCTTATCGGCCGTATAAGGCCAATCCCAATACCCAGACTGAGGATAAAGGTGCAAGCCTCTGGCGCCATATATTTTGTTCATGGCCTGCACAGATTTCTGGATAAAATCAGCAGATCCATAGCGAAAAGGTTCCAGATTGGCCAGAATATGTACATTGGCGATATGAACGGTACCAATTGCACTCAACTTTCTGTGCAATTCTGCCCAGCTTCCTCTTGGGGTATAAGTTGTTAAAGCTTCACCGTTAAACTTATTTTCGGTATACAGGTTTTTATAGAGCGGTAAGGATGCTGCCATCACACTTGGCGCATCGGTATCATGGGCTCTCAATACAATTGGTGGTTCATTTTTAATACCTGCAGCTTTTAATCCATCTTTTACACCAGGAATAATGGTCTTAGTAAACCAATCGATATCATCTTGTCCCACTCCTTCCATAGCCTCACCGAGAGCAACCAACAAACCTACATTAGGATACTTTTCTACAAATGCCGCAATAGACTTTCTGGTGTAATCGGCTATCAAAGGAATAATTGGCCGATTTCTATCCTGAGTTTTTAAGTGATGTTTTTCTGCAAAAGGTTTTGGAATAAGAATATTATAAAACATCTGAATGATCCAAATACCACGTTTATCAGCTTCCTGAGCTAAGAACTTAAACATCTCTTCGTTCTTTTTAAAGGTTGCATCGTCTACCTCTACTGCATAAGGATAATCTTTAAGTCGCACTAACGAGGAGAAAGGGTGCCCATTCCAGAGATACAATGAATTGTAACGGTTCTCTACCATCATATCTAAATATTGTAACCATAGTGCTTTATCATAAAACCAAGGGAACGTTTCTGGTGTATAAGGATATTCATACACATCTCTACCAGGCAGGTAATCGGGCTTCTGTAAACCAATGCAAGTGCCCCGCAACACCATCTCCGGCTGATCAGTGAGCGCTATATTATCTGGGAGTTTACCTTTGGTTTTTATCTCATCTGCCAATTCCATGCAACCGTACAAGGCGCCAGAAGGATCTGTACCTTCGATAACGAGGTTCTTGTTTTTAGTATAATTGATGCTAAAGCCTTCTTTTCCGGGCGTTTTACCTGAATTGTTTATTAGTGTTGATAAACCCGTTAATAGTTGGTCTCCTTTTACGCCGATTAAAATCAGCTCAGTGCCATTTGGGGCTTTATCGTTCTGTACAATCTTAACATCATAACCAATTAATGATAAAGATTTTGCTAATTTATCGGCTCCAAACTTGACCCTCGGATTACTTTGAGCAGGGATAACGATGGTACGTTTATTTTTTTTATAAGCTACTGTTGCACCGGATTCGATAGTGCTAAAAAGCAAAAAGCATAAACAAATAAAAATGGGGAAATTTCTCATTCAATACAGATTTCAGCAAATCTGAAGCTTAAAACAGATTCAGAAATATTTGGTTAAATATGCAAATATCAAATATAGTAACTGACCTACAGGCTTTACTGTAGTATTTCCCCAAAATCCTGTACGATGTTGCCATTGGGTATTTTAAGCAGTAAAAAAGCGGTTATACTCAGGATAGCACTTGCCTATAAATACCCATTTCTAGGTATTGTAAGCCATTTTATGAATTTGTTTTTTTACACAAAATTTAAAACCTATTTAAACAGAATGATTATGAAAAATTTTACTTTACTATTATTACTTATTGCAACTGTAACCATCACGGGATGTAAAAAAGACAAAGATGAAGATGCCGGCGGTATTGTAGGCAAATGGTACCTACATTCTTATATTAACATCGTATATACAAACGGAAAAGTTACAGATCAAAATAGCCAGACTGCTTCCGATCGTTCGAATTACATCGAGTTTAAGAGCAATGGAACTGCAGCCGATAACGAAGGTGATCAATTCAGTTACAAAATAAACGGTACACAATTAATCCTCAAAGATCTTGAAGATGGCGAAGATGAATTGTACGAAATCAGAAAGATCAACAACAGTGAGCTGGTTATATTTAACGAGCTGGTTCAGCAAGCTGGATCAGATCAAATCAAGTATACAACTGAAACTACGTTTAAAAAGTAGTTAACAGTACCATCTGTAAAAGGCAGTATCATGAATTGATACTGCCTTTTTTATATTTAAGGAGGAAAAATCTGAGAGTTTGATCAACTTTTGGAGATCCTTCGGGAAGCCTTGCTCAGGGTTAGGATCGGATAAGGAGTACCATAGGAATATCGTAGGCACCTCGTAGGACTAATAGTCCTATGAAAGCCCTTTGACAACCCTTAAAGGCTCCTTTAAAGGTAAACGCGTGTCCGAAGCCTTACCGAAGGCCTATGCAAGCCTTTAATTAAACAATTCTTTCAAACTTACGGTCTTGTTGTTAATCATCGGCTTAGCATAATAAGCTAGAAACAGGATATAAGCCAATGTGATGTAAACGAACATCAGCGCATAACGCAAGCCTATTGCATCGCCCAACGAACCAATAATTAACGGTACCAACGCCCCGCCAAAAATACCTGAACACAGAATCCCTGAAAAAGAACCATGATGTTGCGCTACCGAGTTTAAAGCTAATGAGAAAATAATAGAGAACATGACAGAGATAAAGAATCCTGCTGTCGGAAAAGCATATAATGCCATATCCTTATCCCCAAATAAAGCCACAGAAACTGTAACCATCGAAATCAGTGTAGCTATTTTAAGAATTAATTTAGAATCCCATAATTTTAATAAAGCCAAACCAAGCAAACAACCTAGCGACATTAAGCCCCAGAACCAAGCCACCGCCTGTGCTCCTTCTTGATTAGGATCTACACCATGGTAAGCTCTTAAGAACTCAGACATCCAATTAGCCAATGCCTGCTCTGTTCCCACATAAGCGACTATCCCAACAAAAAACAACAGCACTTCTTTGTTTTTAAGCAAGCCCAGATAAACACCTTTAGCTCCTGATTTCTCATCATCCTTTAATTCTACCACAGGCATTTTGATAAAGGAAAGTAACAATAGAATCAATAAAAAGATAAAGCTAAACAGCCAATACAATGCAGTCCATGATAAATTGTCTTTTACCAAACCTGCTAGCCTAGCTATTAACGGATTTTCAATCGGACTGGTAGATAGTGCGGCTAAAAGATAAGAGAATACAAAGGGGCTGATAAAGGAAGCCAATCCGAATACCAATTGTCCCATCACCGAAAAGAAAGCAAAGTTCTCTTCGCCACCTGCCGTACGCATTAGCGGGTTAATAATCACTTGTAACATCGCCATTCCTATCCCAATGATAAATAGCGAGCCTAGTGCAATGCCATATTGCGGATATAAGCCGAAAGCTAAAGCACCAATAAAATTCAAGCTAAAAGCGATCAACATCGATTTCTTCTCCCCAATCCGCTCAATCATCATCCCCGATGGAATAGACATAATCCCATAAGCCAAAAAGAACGAAAAAGGCAAAAAAGCCGCCATCGTAAGGCTTAATTTATAAGTCTGAATAATGATGGGCATTAATGGCCCAAGAATGTTAGTCACAAATGAGATGACGAACCAGATCAATAGGATCACGCCAACCAAAAAATTATTACGCTGCATACAAATTCTTATAAATGGTTAAAATTTTGAAAATACTCTTGCTGCGCAACCCAGCAATCCCGCCTGATTACCTAATTTCGCAGCCACAATATGGGTATACTGTGAGGTTCCGGGCATCACCCTTTCCATCACTCTTGATTTGATTTCTTCGATGTAGAATTTACCAGATTCAGTGATACCACCGCCCAGCACTACTTTTTGTGGACTAAATACATTTATATAACTAGCAATACCTGTAGCCATGTAGTCGAAATGTTTTTGCATGGCCGAGATGGCTTTCTGCTCTTTGGCCAGATAATTCTCTACAATCATTTTTCCGGTGATGCCTTCCGTACCTGTACCATGCAGCAAGGCATAATCATTAATCAAGGCAGTTACGGAAGCGTAGGCTTCGAAACAACCTGATGATCCACAAGAACACGCTATTCCAGCATGCTGGATGGTGATGTGTCCCAATTCCGTACCCCTATTTTTATAACCACCATACAACTTACCGTCGATGATCAACCCGCCTCCGATTCCAGTGCCAATAGTCAGAAAAACCACATCAGTACAATCACCGGCAGCACCATAAACAAGTTCACCCCAGCCCATCATGTTGGCATCGTTATCAATCACCACATTTAAGCTGGTAGAAGCGGCAATGATTTTACCTAGATCCAGGTTTTCAAATCCGGGAAGGTTATCCGCGCCACCAATCACTATATTCTGGTCTACAATGCCAGGGAAACCGATACCTACTCCAATTACTTTTTCAGGAGCATGCTCCACACACTTACGAATAGCTGCATTAAGTAATGCAATGACTTCGCCCTCTGTTACAATATTATTTAGCGGAAATAAAAAGGAATAGATCACTTCTCCCGTGTTGCTTACCAGTCCACATTTTAATGATGAACCACCCACGTCAATTCCTATAGCGTACGATTTTGTCAATTTTTCTCAGGTTTCAATTACAAAATCGAAATTAGTTGTAAAACCGCCGAGAAGATTTCAATATTGTCTTAAATGATTTAGATTTTGTGCTAAAAAAGCTTAATTAACCTCACTATCCTTCTTTGCAAGGTATTCTGTTGGCATACAATCGTAATATTGCTTAAATGCGGTAGAGAAATAAGAAGGGGAATTAAAGCCCGACATATAGGCAACTTGTGCAATGGTATACTGTCGAGACTCCATCAATTCCACCGCTTTTTTAAAGCGGATACGCTTGATAAAATCTGTTGCAGATTCGCCGGTAATCGCTTTCAGCTTTAAATAAAGATTAGACCTGCTCATGCCAATCTCGCGACTAAACTTATCTACAGAAAAATCAGACTCAGTAATGTGCGACTCAATTATGGCAATGGCCTCTCTTAAAAAATCCTCATCAAGCGTATTGAAAGCTATATTTTCTGGAACGATCTCTTTTGAGCTGGAATAATATTCCTTTAGCCTTTTACGCGAACGGCTGATGTTTTGCAGCTTAGCTTCGAGCAGAACAATAGAAAAAGGTTTGGTTACATAATCATCCGCTCCTACTTCCAATCCTTTAATCTGGTGGTTGGTTTCATTTTTAGCGGTCAGCAGTATCACCGGAATATGACAAGTTTGAATATTTTGTTTGATCCGCTTACAAAAATGTATCCCATCCAATTCAGGCATCATTACATCACAAATGATTAGGTCTACAGGCTCTTCTTCCAACAGTGCTAATGCCTCCTTACCATCATAAGCAACGCTTACCTGGTAAATATTATCAAAGTAATTTTTAAGATAACCTACTATTTCAGGATTATCATCAATCACCATCAGTTTCTCTTTTTCAAGTGGGGAGCCTTCTGTTTCCAACACTTCAACTTCTTCATTTTCTTCAATCTGGTTACTGACTTCATTTCCGACAGAAAGTTCATACGTTGGCGCTTCCGCACGTTCATCAGCATCATAAAACTCATCTGCCAATGGTAAAACCACAACAAAAACGCTGCCTTTCCCCAACGTACTATCTACAGTTATTGATCCATGATGCAATTCAACCAGGCGCTTGGTAAAAGCCAGACCAACACCTGATCCCAGGTTCATCTCTCTGCCATCTACCTGATAAAATCTATCGAAAACCCGATCCTTATGTTGTACGTCAATACCAATTCCTGTATCACTCACCTTAATGACTGCATTACCATTCTTACTGGCAAATTCAACATTTATTGAGCCTCCTTCTGGAGTATATTTAAATGCGTTAGAAAGCAGGTTAAACATGATCTTTTCTACAGCATCCTTATCGAAATAGAAAGGCAACCTCGCCTCTGTAGATCGGAAAGTATATTTGACTTTGTTCTTTTCAGATAAAGTGGTAAACGAATTATAAACATCATGGATAAAACTAACCATATCCCCTTTGCTTACCTTCAGTTTTTTAGTCCCTAACTCCGCTTTCTTAAAATCAAAAAGTTGCTCAACTAAATGATACAAACGCTTTGCATTGTGCATCATCAGCTCATGATGTTTCCTTAAGGGTTTATCAGTAACTGGCTTACTCAAAATTTCTTCTAATGGGGCAAGAATCAAGGTTAAAGGTGTACGGAACTCATGAGAAACGTTGGTAAAGAACTCCATTTTCATCTTGTTGATGTAATCGACCTTTTCATGTTCCACACGCTCCAGCTTTAGTTGGTGCTGTGCTCTGATCCGTTCAGAAACCACACGATATACCAGGTATCCAGCAGCAGCAAGCAATATGGTCATTAGCAGGTAAAACCAACCACTGTTCCACCAAGGTGGTGAAATCACAATATCCAGACTTTTCTCTGCGCTACTTTCACCCAACGGACCAATAGCCTTTACCTTAAATACATACTTTCCTGGCTGCACATTGGTATAACTAGCCTTAGACACCCCTTCGGCCATCTGCCAATCCGCATCAAAACCTTCTAGCTTATATTCGTATTTTGTTTTATTGGGTGAGATGTAATTGAAAGCATTAAAAAAGATCGTGAATTGCTTAAACTCATGCTTAAAGGTCAACCTTTTTGCCTGATCGATGTGTTGATCCAGGATATCTGAACCATCATTAGGCACAACTGTTTTATTAAATACCTCGATACCAGTGAAGTTTACCTTTAACTTCATTGGCTCTTGCTTTAAGGCTTTTGGATAGAAATAGGAAATCCCATTTATCCCCCCAAAAAGCATCATCCCATCGGCTGCCTTACAAAAAGCATAGAGATTAAACTGGTTGTTCTGCAAACCGTCCTTATTGTCAAAAATCTGTATTTTACGGGTATCCGGATTAAACTTAACCAAACCTTTATTGGTCGAAATCCATAAAAAACCCTCATCATCAGGTACTATGCCGTAGATCGTTCCTTTAAGGAAATCCTTACGTGTATTAAAACTGACAAATGATCGCTTACTTTCATCAAATAGGTTTAATCCATCGCGAGTACCTATCCATATCCGCTTTTTATTGTCCTCAGCGATACAACTTACCACATCATTGCTGAGTAAAGTACCCGGAAAAGCATCAAACAATTGATTATCCGGGTAAAACATATTTACACCATTTGTTGTACCTATCCAGATTCTCTTTTTAGAATCCTCAAGCAAATAGGTTACCTCATCAGAAGTTAACCGCTTCCCAGCCTTATCAATGTAAACATGTTTAAAAGACTGATCGGCAAGATTAAACTCATCAAAGCCGGTACGTGTCCCCACCCATATTCGATTCTTATGGTCTTTTAACAACGCATAAACCATGTTTCCCGCAATACTTTTTGGATCTGTAGACGAATGTTTGTACACCCTACTTTTTCCAGTAGCAGGATCAAAGTAATTCAATCCTTCATTGTGCGTACCGACCAGCAATTTACCGCTCTGATCAAAAATGATAGCTTTGATGTTATTAGAGCTTATTGCGCCCTGACCAGATTCTTTATAGGTATAATATTTAATTGTATTGGCCTGTCTGTTCCAATAATTTAAGCCTTTATCGTTGGTACCGATCCAGAAATCACCTTTACTATCCTGCTTAATTACGTTTACGACCTGATCGTTTAAAGACAGCGTTCCCGTATTCTGATTTAAGATATTAAACTTAATGTCATTATGATGGTAATAGTTTATCCCACCATAAAAAGTACCCAACCACATTCCATCCTGCTTATCGCGATATACGCAACGTACAGAGTTCTGATTAATGGTATAAGGGATAGAAACATGGTGATAATAATTTTGAATAGTACCGTCCTTAGCATCAAGGATAGAAAGACCTCTAAAGGTGCCCAGCCAAATGTTGCCCTGTGCATCCTTATTGATGCCACGAACGTCATTATCAGCAAGTCCGGTAGAATTGCTGGTATTGTGCCTATAATTACTCAATGCAGCAGTAGTCGTGTTGTATTTAATTAATCCATGACCTTCAGTACCAACCAATAACGATTGCACGTCGATAAAAACCTCATTGATTCTAGGCTTATCTACACCCAGATTTATAGCTGTCAGTTTCTTGGTAGCCCCATTCAGCTTAAACAAGCCAACATCAGTTCCCACCAGCAAGGTATTTTTTAACAAGGCTAGACGCGTTATGGATCTAATATCATAAGCCGAAGCATCAAAATTGATCTGCTTAAACTGAGCGGTTTCTTGATCCAGATAAAAGATCTCTCCTGCACTTGAGCTGGCCCAGATCAACTTCCCTGCATCTTGTATAATTGATGAAATGTACCATTCGCCAGATTTGCGTGGTAATTTATAATTCTCAAAACTATTAGTTGCATAGTCGTAACGACTCACACCTTGGTTACCACCCACCCATAACTGGCCTTTATGGGCCAGGTAAATGCTACGTATATAGTTGGATTGCAGACTGGTTTTATCGGTTTTAGAAGGTCTATACACAGTAAAACTTTCGCCATCATAGCGGTTAAGTCCATCCTGAGTAGCCATCCACATAAAGCCAAGCGTATCCTGTACAATAGAGAACACTGTACTTTGAGACAAACCTTTATCAACAGAAACACCTCTAAAATAACGTTTTACAGATTGTTCAGCAATATCTTGTGCATGTAGGGTCTGGACCGATAGTACCAACCACACCAACAAACAAAAACATATCGCTTTCCTCATAGCACCGACACAAAATTACTTACGTTTAAATCCAGCATCAAAATTAACTACATCTGGCCAACTATCCACAACTTCTTGTCTATTTAATGCATTATTTTTAAATTCAATTAACATAGAGCTACCTTTTAAACGATGCTCATAGGCTTTTCCATTCATTTTAATAGCCATAGCACCATAACTAAAGGCAGCATTTTCTACAGCTGATTTTACAACCAACGATGCTGGATTAGCCGAATTTAGTTCAGCTATAATATCCCAGTCACCTACTTTTAGGTTATAAAGCCCCTTTGCATCATTCACTACTTTAATCACCTCTACTGTCTTGTTTTTTAACTGAATAATGGTTAAAAACCGATTTACCTGCACAGGATTAACCGTACTTACACCTGCATGCCATTGGCTTTTGAATTCGATGATATTTCCTTCATCATCGGTCTTACCTTTCCAGTTTTTTGCAGGGTAATTGTATTTGTCATGGATGACCATTTGCAAAGGAGTATGTGCGTAAATAGCCGCGCTTACACTACCAAATCCTATTTTCACATCAAATTGCTGTTGTAGGGCATTTGCAGTACTTTTTCCATTCATTACAAATGGGCTGTGTAGCTGGGTAGTCCATTTTACAGGTTTGTCAGCTTCCAATTCATCATATAACACCACATAATTGCTATCCAATTGTAGCATGTGTCTTCGGTACAATTTCACACCAGAATTGCCATAACCACTACTTTGATCAGCTTTAATTCCGATTTCTTTAAAGCGGCCCAACCAAAAATCGGTAGTCACCTCGCCATAGGCATTGGAGGCGTCGCCCAAAGCGTATTGAATATGCTCCCCTGTCATAAAGCGTGGCATCCATCCGTAGCCATCCTCACCTATCCTTTGGCCAAGGCTATCTGCTAAAATCGTATTGTATCCTCTCGATGAGCGATAATCCAAAAGGTTATGCGCATCACTAAAATTGCTGTAAAATCCAGTACCACCAAATACCTTTTTACCTTTATAATTGATCGTAAATGCATTTTGAGCAGCATGACCATGACCCGCAGCACCAAAAGGATTGGCCATTAAATAACTCGCCAGTTCGTTATCTGCATGCGTCAAGTCGGAATGCATAGCTGCTAAACCAATATCCCTAAATTCCCTACCTTTTGGCAAAGCCGAAGGCAAAGCTGTTTTTCTTAACACTTTTGGATTGAAATTCAACAATCTAAACAACTGAAAATCATCATTCCCTTTAAAATATTCAGGTTTACTTTTCTTTATTTCTGAAACATACCAGTTTAGGTATGGATTGTTCATTTTCATCGAAAGTGCATCAGCAAATATGGCTTGCATCTTCACCACCCCCTTTAAATTCTCGTGCATATCACCCACCGCGGTAGATGTTGAATTTGGCGGGTAGCTATACAACAGATAATATGGAAGATTCTGCATCCAGGGCTGTTTAAAATAATCTATCCCAGAAATATTACCAAATAGCTCTGGCAAATAGATCAATGTTTCATAATGCACCCTAAAATAACCATTACCTTCGTGCCAGCCTCCATCGTTAGTTCCCAATACCGGGAAACGTGCAGTCCATACTTCATACACATAAGTCAGCCATTCATTGGCTTCAGGCAAATCACCTGCTACAGCAACCGCTGCAATAGAGAAATTGCGCAAAATATGTTGCCAAACATGGTTATCACACATTTGAAGTTCAAAGCGGTTGGGCAAACCTTCATAGATCCTTTGCCCACGTATGCCGATCGTCTTTTTCAATACAGCTTTTTCTTCTGCAGTCAGTAACTTATATCCAGCATCATACAGCCAGGCCAAACCTTCAAGAATATTTCCATTGTTAAAATCATCGCGGGTAGCCAAGCTCTCCGGATTCATCTTAGCCACATGAACGGCTCTTTTTATCGCTTCTTTGATAAAACGTTCATCTTTGCTTAACTGATAAGCAATACATAAGTTTCTGATGGGTGTAGCAACCTTTTCGCCAAAGCCATGGTACATAAACTCTACCATCTGCTTGCGTTGCAGGGCAGTCATCCCTGTGGTATCGCGTGGACGTGTTGGTTTTTCTTCAGGCAAAGGTTGCCCTAGTAATTTCGTTGAAGCAGCTATAAAAAGCTTCGCTTCGGGGTTTTGCTGATTGTTGGTATAAAAAGCATCAGCATCTTTGTTCATGCCCCATAAGCGAGGATGAGCAGCCTTACTCTTTTCCAACACTGTTGATACAGCAGGTGAAACAGCCAAGTTTTTTGCCTTCTTTTTAACTACAAAATCATATACGGGCGACCAGTTCCATTTCCCTCCAGCTTGCTCAACTGCGGCATATTTCCAATACCATCTACCTGGTTTTAGGCTTCGATGTAATGGGTATACCGCCCAACGTTGTTCGGCACCTGCAATCACATCCTTTTTAAACAGACTATCTGTTGCCAATAGCACTTTGTATTTTACAGTTTTACCTTTTATCCCAGGCCAAAGCAAATATGGACTGTCATTGGGGACTTCAACACGGTTTACAGGATATGCCCATTCGCGGGTACGTGGGTGAAGCATCCCAGTATCCAGCTGTTTAATAACCTGCTGTTGATCGGTTTGGTTAACCGGCGAAAAAAGCAAGGCCGATTGAAGGATGATTGCTAAGCTTGTAGCCATGTTTTATTTTTTTAGCGCATAAAATGAGTCCTGATGTGTTTTACACCAATTCTTAAGATAGGTACGCATTTGGTTCAGTTTCTTCTTATGGGTAGATTTTACAGCTAGATTATTTGTCTCACCTGGATCTTTTTCAAGGTCAAACAATTGCTCTCTAATCTCTCCTTTATCGTAAACGATATATTTAAAATCTTTGGTAATCACCGCTCTACCTTTGATACCCAATAAGATTTCATTATCAGCAAAGTCTGTTTCTATAACTAGCGTATCACGCAGTTTAACTGCAGGGTTTTCAATACGTTTACTTAAATCAAGCCCTTTTAAATAAGCTGGAGCTTCGACACCTGTAAAGCCACAAATTGTAGGGATAATATCAATGCCATTGCAAACCAACTGATCGTCGGTTTTTGCTTTCCATTGTCCAATCTTAGAGATCATAAATGGTATTTTAGCTGATTCTTCATAAAGAACCTGTTTTTGGTTCCATTCATGTGCAGCATAACCGTCGCCATGATCACTGGTAAAAATGATGATGGTATTGTCTTCGATACCATATTTCTTTAATGAGCCTAAAACCATAGCTACATAGTTATCAACCTTCTCCACCAATCGGTTATAAGCCCAACGGTATTTACGCCATTGCGTTTCATTCCAGCCGACTGATGGATAGGTACGCGGGCTTACTTTTTGTTGTTCTCTAATAATAGCTGGCTCATTTGGATTGATCCGCCAGTTGGCTGGTAATTTAGGGCAAAATGCAGTATCAGGTGCTGTACCCAATACATCCATTTTCAATTCATCGCCCCTCGCCCACTCACAAATGTCATGGGGATTAAGAAAGGAAGCCACCAATAAGAATGGGTTAGCTTTATTCTTTTTAATAAAAGCAGCACAACGTGATGGTGTAACTGCATCTGTATAATCGCCGGCACCGGTATTTTCGATGGTTTCAAAACCATGTTGCTCTATTTTTGCAACAGGAACAGGCAGGTGCCATTTGCCGACATAGCCGGTTTTATAGCCCCCTGCCTTTAGTATTTTTCCCATCATCAATACAGAATCCGGCCATTGTCCGTCTTTTTCAGGTGCATTTCCTGTAAAGCCGCTTTCATGGGGCATTTTGCCACTAAAGATGGATGATCTGGAGGGCGTACAAAGTGGCTGGGCACAATAAGCACGGGTAAAACGAGTTCCATTTGCCGCCAGCACATCCATTGCAGGCGTATGTAGATCTTTATTACCTGCATTACTCATCGCATCAGCAGTTTGCTGATCCGTCATAATAATGATAATATTAGGCTTTGAAGCATTTGCCTTTTGGACTTGTGCTTTAGCATTTCCAAATCCTGCCAGTAAAGCGGCGGCCATCAATAGTCCTTTCAATTGTACCTCCTCTATTTTAAATAATCGTAAGCAGAATCTAAATTAAATCGCTTTTGCATTTCCTTGTTTGGTTTCGGTTTTTTATCAACCTCGCTAAAGTAGTCAGCCGTATCCCAAACCTTTGTATCACCACCAGTTTCTCTGGGATCCTGTGTTTTCACCAGGTAATCACGCATTTGAACAGCTAATTTTTCTTTAATTTTAGCATATGCGGGATCTGCAGCCAGGTTATGTAATTGATCCGGATCTTTGTTAATATCGAATAACTCTTCAGCAGGCCTTTTACCCATTGATAATTCAAAAAAGGGTTTAACTTTTGGGTCATTTCTATTTTCGATTAGATAGTACTTAGTTGCACCTGGCCAGTTGAACATATATGGATCTATATCTCCATAAAACGGTGGGTCACCCGCTGGCCATCTGTTTGACTCATAGTTTTTAATATATAAAAATTCTTTAGTACGTATTGCCCTACCCGGATAACCTAAACCATGCTGCCTAACAAAAGCATGACGCTCACGGCCAAGTACCACATAATCTCTTTGTTTTTCTTCTTTTTCACCTGCTGTTACAATTGGCAATAAACTTTTACCCGTCATATCAGCTGGTACAGCTACCTTACCTAACTGTAAAAATGTAGGTGCTAAATCGTTTAGAGTTACCAAATTATCAGCTACTACATTCTGCTTAAATTTACCTGGCCAAGATATAATAAGTGGCACATGTGTACCAAAATCGTATAAATTAGCTAAGCCACGCGGCATCTGCCAACCGTTATCACTGCAAACCACAATAACGGTGTTTTCCAATTGGCCAGTTGCTTTCAATTCCTTTAGGGTCTCACCAATTTCTTTGTCAAATGTTTCTATTGCTGCATAATAATCAGCGATATCTTTTCTGATATCGATTTGGTCAGGTAAATACCCAGGTACTTTTACTTTGGCAGGGTCTATTCCAGCCTTTTCTCCAGAACCTTCTACATAAGGTCTATGTGGGTGCAAACTACTTAGCCAATAACTCCAAGGTCCTTCTGGTTTATTCTTTAAGAATTCCGCGAAACTAGCAAACTTGTTTCCTCCAGGATTTCTAGGACGTTTATTTGCTTCAAAACTTCCTGGTCCCCATCCTTTTCCCTGGTAACCAACAGCATAACCTGATTCTTCTAATAAGTCAGGATATACTTTGTATTGAACAGGCAATACGCCCCATAAATTAGCACCTTCTTTTAAACGCCAGATATCTTGTCCAGCCAACATGCCTGCCCTTGCCGGTGTACAAGAAGGAGAACTACAAAAAGCATTGGTAAAACGCACTCCTTGCTTGGCTATTAAATCCATATTTGGTGTGCGTACTGTTTTATCGCCATAACTACCTACGTGATTCCATGACTGGTTATCAGACATGATCATAAGGATATTTGGACGTTCTGGCTTCTTTTCAGGAGCACAGGAAGCCCAGGTTAGCACTATCATTAGTGCAGCAGGGATGTATTTAAAATTGTTAAATTTCATCTTTATGATTTATTTAGAATTAGTTTCTGTTGGATCTGTGTCTTTATATTGAATCTGTAGCTTTTTAAGTTGTTCTTTCAACTCTTTTACTACTGGCAGATAAGCTTTGTTGCCATACAGATTGTTCATTTCCTTTGGATCTTTTTGCATATCATAAAGCTCCCATTCATCCACATCATTGTAGAAATGAATCAACTTATAGCGTTCTGTTCTAATGCCATAATGTCTTTTTACCGCATGCCAGCTAGGATATTCATAGTAATGGTAATACACCGCCTTACGCCAGTTTTCAGGTGCTTTCCCTGCGTTATCCAATACCGGACGCAACGACACACCTTGCATATCATCAGGAATTTTGACACCGGCATAATCCAATAAGGTTGGTGCAAAGTCAAGATTCATGGCAAAAGCATTGCTTACCGAACCTGCTTTAATAGATGCAGGATATCTTACCAATAACGGTGTCCTGAAAGATTCATCATACATAAAACGCTTGTCGAAATAACCATGCTCACCTAAAAAGAAGCCTTGATCTGAAGTGTAAACAATAATGGTATTGTCCAACTCTCCTATTTTTTTAAGGTAATCCATTAATCTGCCTACGTTTTCATCTACAGAAACCACGCAAGCCAGGTAATCACGCATATATTGTTGGTATTTCCAACGTACCAAATCAGCCCCCTTAGGGTTTAACTTTTTAAACTCAGCAACACGTTTGTCGTATACTTTTTTCCATTGTACTTTCTCAGCATCGGTCATGCGGTTATACACTTCGAAAAAGCGAGCTTTATCTAATGATGGATCATTGGCTTGTTTATAATCATCACCCTTAGCATCTTTAAACTTTTCGTTCGGCAACTTAGCCATAGAATCTAACTGTGCTGTTGAAAGCATTTTAAGATCCCAGGCAGGCCACATATCTGTTGAGATGTTCATCAGTTGCTCTTTAGCAGCCCGGCCTCTGTTATTAAAATCATCTAACAGATTATCCGGTTCTGGGAAAACCGTATTGTCAAACATCCCCAAATGCCTTGGTGCAGGCAGCCAGTTACGGTGCGGTGCTTTATGCTGATAAATCATCATAAAAGGCTTGTCATGATCTCTTTTCTCCAGAAAACCAATGGCCTTATCTGTAATTACATCAGTTACATAGCCTTGTTCTTTGACTTTTTTACCATTTTCCAAAAATTCAGGTTGATAATACTGCCCCTGATTAGGTAAGATACTGTAATAATCGAAGCCCATTGGAGTTGAGCCCAGGTGCCATTTACCGATCATTGCGGTTTGGTAACCTGCCTGTTTTAACAATTGAGGATAGATCACCTGTGTACTATCGAATACTTTAGAATTATCAGTCAAGCCGTTAAGGTGACTGTATTTACCGGTCAGGATGGTAGCTCTTGAAGGGCCACAAACTGCATTGGTTACAAAACAATTGTTAAACAAAATGCCCTCGTTGGCAATTCTGTCCAGGTTAGGCGTTTTAACGAGTTTACTACCGTAAGCACTCATAGCTTGAATGGTGTGGTCATCTGTCATGATAAACACAATATTCGGTCTTTTAGTAGTTTCGACTTTTTGAGGATGCTGGCAGGAGCTTAAGCCTATTCCGGCAACCAAAGCCGATAATATGAATTTTAAATTACCCATTATTAGTATTTGGTTTTTTCGATAAAAACGAAAGTATAGGAGTCTACCAAGAACTAATTTAGGTATTGTTTAAAATACTATCAATTTTGGTTAAAGCAGTAATTATTTTACAAAACGGGACGCTTAGCCGTTAAAAATCTCCATGCATTCATCAATTTCGAAATGAATATATCCGATTCCTAAAGCCGCTGTTTTTTTTGCTCCCTACCTTCATAAAATCATTAATATCTAAAATTAATAGCTCCAAAAGCATAAAAAACAAAACATAATTATGAAAACATTAGTAGGTGCATTTATTGCTTCTATCGCTTTGATGGGATCAACAAATAGTAAGGCAGTCTCGAAGGACAACGGAGATGATTGGTTAAAGAAATCGACAAAGACTGCGGTATATCAGTTGACAAAAGCAGCGCAAACTTTTACACCAGGAATGAATCCAAGATCTATCAACCCTGATGGAACGGTAAGGTTAGCTCCTGTGCGCGATTGGACAACAGGATTTTTCCCAGGTACATTATGGTACGGGTATGAGTTATCGGGTGATAAAAATTTAGCAGACCAAGCTAAAAGATTCACACTTGGATTAGACTCGTTACAATACATTAAGGATACCCATGATGTAGGTTTTATGTTGTATTGCTCTTATGGCAATGGCTACAGATTAACAGGTGATCAGGTTTACCATAAGCCTTTAGAAAATGGTGCTGCAAATTTATATGCACGTTTCAACAAAAAAGTAGGTGCTATTCGTTCATGGGATTTTGGTCACTGGCAGTTCCCGGTAATTATCGACAACATGATGAACCTGGAGTATTTATACTGGGCAGGAAACGAATTCAAGAAACCAGAATGGTTTGCAGCTGCGAAAACGCATGCAGTAACAACCATGAAAAACCATTTCAGAAAAGATTACAGCTCATACCACGTAATTAGCTACGATACTTTATCTGGAAAAGTATTACAAAGAGAAACCCACCAAGGTTTAACACACGAGTCGGCATGGGCTAGAGGACAAGCATGGGCAGTATATGGCTATGCCATGAGCTTTAGAGATACGAAAGACAAAAAATTCTTAGAACAAGCCGAAAAAGTTGCCGCGTTTATCATGAATCACCCAAAAATGCCTAAGGATAAAATTCCACTTTGGGATTTTGATGTGCATAACGCTGACCGTTCTCCAAGAGACGCTTCTGCCGCTGCTGTAATCGCTTCGGCATTGTTAGATTTAAGTACACAAGTAAAAGACGGCGATAAATATTTTAAATTTGCTGAAGATATTTTAAAAACGTTATCATCAGATGAGTATTTAGCTAAGCCAGGAGAAAATCAGTTTTTTATCCTGAAACACAGCGTTGGTGCACTCCTTTACAATTCGGAAATCGATACACCTTTAAACTATGCTGATTATTACTTCATGGAAGCTTTAAAAAGATACGCAGAGATTAAAAAAATTGATTTGAAAACAATCGCGAAAGCTTAATTTAAAAACCAAATAACGATGAACGTAAAAAAGATCATCCTCTTGCTTGCCCTTGCGCCTACCCTATTATTTGCCAAGCCGCAAGGTACGCCGGTGACTAAAGACAGCTTCAGTAATCTGAACCTGAACTACCCCGGTCTGGAAGAGGTAAACAAACTCGTTGCAGCTAAGGATTATGAAAATGCAGCCAAAGCCTTATTAAAATATTATAGAAAAAGGGATAACATTAAGCATCCTGATTATAATATGGAAGATAAAGCCCGCTTTGCTGGAAAAAAACTTCCTGCAGGGGTACTTGAAAAAGCAGATAAAGGTTTGCTGCACCAATTCTATGTTCATCCAGGATACGGATTTATTGATTATGGTCAGGATATCAACTGGCAACATTGGCCAATTAAGGACAATGAGATCCGTTGGCAATTACACCGCACATATTGGTGGCAACCAATGGGATTGGCCTACTGGTCAACCGGTGATGAGAAATATGCTAAAGAATGGGTTTTCCAGTTCCGCGACTGGGTAAAAAAGAACCCAAAAGGCTTGTCTAAAGAGAATGATCGTTTTGCATGGCGTCCCTTAGAGGTTTCTACAAGGATTCAGGATCAACCAGGTATGTTCAACATGTTTGTGAGCTCTCCTAATTTTACTCCTGATTTCTTGCTTGAATTCCTTAATACTTACAACCAACAAGCAAATCATATCCTTAACAATTACTCTAAGCAAGGAAATCACCTGTTGTTTGAAGCGCAAAGGATCGTTTATGCAGGTTGTTTCTTCCCTGAGTTGAAACCTGCTGATACCTGGAGAAAAAGTGGTATCGAAATCTTAAATGCAGAGATCAAGAAACAAATCTATCCAGATGGATTACAGTTTGAGCTTTCTCCAAATTATCATGTAGCTGCGATCAATATCTTTTTGAAAGCATTGCGCATGACTCAACTGACAGGAATGTCTAACGAGTTTCCAGAAAGCTACAAGAAAACAATTGAAGAAATGATCATCGCTTTAACTAATTTCTCTTTCCCTGATTATTCTTACCCAATGTTTGGTGATGCCAAATTAACTGGTAAGAGTGAAATGCAAAAGGAATACAAAGACTGGTTGCAGGTATTCCCACACAACCCCGTAATTAAGTATTTCGCCACAGATGGAAAACAAGGTACTGCACCTGCATATTTATCAAATGCGTTAAAAACCGGTGGTTTCTATACTTTTAGAAACGGTTGGAAAAATGATGCTACGGTAATGGTGTTAAGAGCCAGCCCACCAGCATTCTTCCACAGTCAGCCAGACAATGGCACGTTTGATCTTTGGGTAAAAGGTCGCAATTTCATGCCAGATGCTGGTGCTTATGTTTACAGCGGAAGTGCTGAAATTCAGAAATTGAGAGATGCTTACCGTCAGACTAAAGTACACAAAACCTTAACGCTTGACAATATCAATATGGATAGTTGCAATGCGAAATTGCTGACCTGGAAAACCAGTCCTGCCGTAGACTTATTGGTATATAATAACCAGAGTTACAAGGAACTGAACCACCGCCGTAGTGTATTGTTCATCGATAAAAAGTATTTTGTGATTATTGATGAGGCTATTGGTGATGCAAAAGGTAATGTAGGTATCCACTTCCAGCTTGCTGAAGAAAGTGGTACTACTTTTAATAAGTCAAACAACAGTGTACAAACTGGTTATAAAGATGGTAACAACCTGTTGATCCAAACCCTAAATAAAGGTGCTGTATTAACAGAAGAAGAAGGTAAAGTATCTTATAAATACCGTAAAGAAGTTGCACGCCCTGCTTTTGCATTTGAAAAAGCTAAGAACGACAACAAAACTGTAAGTTTTACAACTGTACTTTATCCTTTTGAAGGAAGCAAAGCTCCAGAAATTAGTGTAAAAGAAGGTTCAAAACATAACCTTGCTAAGGGGATTGTTGATTTAACATTAACTATTAATGGTAAAAAAACTCAGGTTACTGAGCAATTAACAGGTAATTAGCATTACATTTTTCTTAAACGAAGGTATGTAAAACAGTCGTCATCCTGAATTTATTTCAGGACCTCGTTTAGGCAGGTTTTAAATGGTAAGTGCGTGGTCCTGAAATAAATTCAGGATGACGGCGAGCCTAAAACAAAATAGCCCAACTGAGTTCAGTTGGGCCATTTTGTTTAATATCATTGCGCAATAAATTTAGGATGAATTAGGTTCTCAATGGAATAAATTTCATCCCATTTGGCCTGAGTAATCAGCTTTCTCTCGGTTACAACTATCTCATGAATCGACTTCCCAGTTTTTAGTGCTTCTTTGGCAATAGAAGAACATTCTTCATAACCCAAAATTGGATTCAGCTGCGTTACAATTCCTATACTTTGCATCACCATATTTTTGCAATGCTCTACATTGGCTGTGATACCAACAACGCATTTTTTTCTAAGGGCATTACAAGCTTTAGTTAGGTATTGTAATGAGGTAAACAATGCCATACCAATTACGGGTTCCATCACATTAAGCTGCAACTGTCCCGCTTCCGCTGCCATAGTTACGGTAAGGTCTGCACCAATCACATAAAAACAGGTCTGGTTCATCAGTTCTGGTATTACAGGGTTCACTTTGCCTGGCATAATAGATGAACCTGGCTGCATAGCAGGAAGGTTGATTTCGTTGAGACCGCAGCGTGGACCGCTACTCAATAGCCTCAAATCATTACAAATCTTACTCAATTTAATGGCATTACGTTTTAAGGTTCCACTCAATTGTACGTAAGCACCTGTATCATAAGTTGCTTCAATCAAGTCGGCAGAAAGAATTACCGGTACTTTGCTAATCTCTGCAAGATATTTCACGCACAGTTCCGAATAACCTTCTGGAGCGTTAACTCCAGTACCGATCGCCGTTGCGCCCATATTTACTTCGGTGATGAGTAAAGCGGACTCTCTGATGCGCATTACATCTTCTCCTAAAGTAGTCGCAAAAGCATTAAACTCCTGTCCCAGCGTCATAGGTACAGCATCCTGAAGCTGGGTTCTTCCCATTTTCAAAACATCCTCAAACTCTTTTCCTTTATCAAAAAATGCTTTTTGCAATTTTTCAACGGCAACTGAAAAAGCAGCGATTTTAAGGTAAACAGCAATTCTAAATGCAGTGGGGTAAGCATCATTAGTACTTTGGGAAAGGTTTACATCATTATTTGGGTGCAAATGAATGTATTCGCCCTTTTTATAGCCCATATATTCCAATCCCAGGTTGGCAATTACCTCGTTTGCATTCATATTGGTTGATGTTCCGGCACCACCCTGTATCAGATCGCTGATGAACTGATCTGTAAACTCTCCAGCAATCAATCTATCACAAGCATAAGCAATCGCTTCGGCCTTTTTTGCATCCAAAATACCCAGATCTCTGTTGGCTAATGCCGCAGCTTTTTTAACATGACCAAAGGCCTTTATCAAAAGAGGCTCACTACCGATTGGGATGCCCGTAATGTCGAAATTTTCCTTAGCCCGCATCGTCTGAACGCCATAATAACAGTCATTGCTAATTTCTTTTTCCCCTAAAAAATCGTGTTCAATTCGAAAAGATGCCATAATAATTTAATTTAACCCTTGACCTATAAAACCCTTTTACATCCTCAAATGTTTTGGGGTAAAATAAAAGCCTGATCATAAATAATGATCAGGCTTCAATACTTGAATAATATAGCCGTTTACTTAGCAGGCGTAATTACTATTTTTCTAAATTCTATAGGCTGATGATCACCTTGAAGATAAATTGGTCCCGGTTCCCCTTCGTTGCTATCTAAAGCTCCACCAGTGATGCCTGGTATTTCCTGATTACTAATGATGGTTTTACCATTAGCAACTACGGTTACCATTCTACCAACCAATGTAATATCATATACTTGCCATTGATCAGGTCCAAGCGTTACCATTTCATTGGCTGTCAAAAATCCATAGATCCCACCAAACAAAACACTGTTAGGATGTGCATCTTTCGGACTATCTTCTATTTGCGTTTCATAACGACCTCTCAAATACACACCACTATTTCCTCCTTTTGCATATTTGAATTCAACATGTAGTTTAAAATCTTCAAATTTCTGGTCGGTTATTAAGTTAGATCCTGCTTTTGGGCTGGTTAAAACACCATCTTTTACTACCCATTGGTTTTTGCCTGTAGCCTTCCAACCGGTTAAGTCTTTTCCATTAAATAAATTGATCGACTTTCCCCATACCGGAGCTGCCGTTCTTTTCAAATAAGGAGCTTTTACGCCTTTCCAGTTGTACTTTTCACCCTCACTGGTCACCATGGTTCCCTGGATTCCGTCCCCTACCAATTCACCTTCTATCACAAAATTCTGAGTACCACTTTCCCATTGTGGTGGAATCTCGAACCTGAACTTACCATTGTCAAACTTTACCTCAGCAACCGGACGGGCACTACCGGAGGAAGCCACAAAATAGCCTACCAAAGTACGAAAGCCAGAAAGCTTTACTTCCAGCCATGACGGCGCAGATTTTCCATTCTCATCAACAGTGATATCCCAACGGCCTATCAGATCTTTGGGCGCTACCACTTGTGGTTCAACAGCTATCTTGTTAGCCGATGCAAATAAACATTCGGCCGAACCTACCATCAATAGGCAACTCATACCGAATACAATAAGATTTTTACGCATAAAATTAATTTTCGATTATCATTTGTCAACACAAGATATAAATTATTCTATCAAAATTACCTATTGAGAAACTTAATCAGCTGTAACTTGTTTTTTGTAAAAAATCAGACAAATGAAACTTCCCCAAATTGCAATATTAGATGATTACCAAAACGTAGCCCTTTCCTATGGCGATTGGTCCAGCCTACAGAAAACGACCAACATAGTAGTCTTTAATGACCACATCACAGATCAAACTGCAATTATACACCGATTAATGCAATTTGATGTGATCTGTGTTATGCGCGAACGAACCCCCTTAACCAGAGAAATTCTTTCCCAGTTACCCAACCTTAAATTGATTATCTCTACCGGCCTTCGCAATGCTTCTATAGATGCAAAGGCCGCTGAAGAATTAGGTATTACCATTTCAACGACCGGCTATCACGCAAGTGGAGCTCCCGAGTTGACCTGGGCCTTGCTGCTTGCCTTATCAAGACATATTGTTCCTGAAACCACCTCCTTACGCGAAGGGCATTGGCAAAAGGAAATTGGCGTAGACCTGAAAGGGAAAACTATTGGAATTGTTGGTTTAGGTAATATTGGAAGTGTAATAGCGCGGTATGCCAAAGCGTTTGAAATGGAGGTAGTTGCCTGGAGCGAAAACCTTACTTTAGAAAAAGCAAATGAGCATGGTGCAAAGTTAGTTAGTAAAGAAGGGTTGTTTAAGATGGCTGATTTTGTAAGCGTACACTTAATTTTAAGCTCAAGATCAAGAAACATCATTACCTCAAAAGAGCTTTCATTAATGAAACCAACAGCCTATCTTATCAATACCTCGAGGGGGCCATTAATCAATGAAACCGATCTTATTGCGACCTTAAAAAACAAAAGAATCGCTGGCGCCGCATTAGATGTCTATGAGATAGAACCGCTACCAACCAACCATCCCTTCCGATGGCTACCCAATTTATTAGCTACACCCCATATTGGCTATGTAACAAAAGATACGTATCAGATATTTTACGAGGATACAATTCTTAGAATTAAAGATTTTCTATCTTTACGAAAAAGATAAATAATAAAAACATTAAACATAAACTTTTGTTATTGTTATCCATTGAATACAAACTCTGTATCCAGCTCGATCCTAACCAGACACCATTAGTATTTTCTTAAGACCCTCGCCTTCCATTGTTTTTTTTTATTAAATTAAAAAATAATTATGATTCATCTATTTCAACCTATTGAAAATTTTGTCATCAAATTAGCGAAGCCCGAAACTGATCCTATAAATCAAGCTCGTGCTAAAATGCTTTCCTATATCCTGATACTATACCTCCCTTTCACAGCTATATTAACCGTAGCCTATATTTTAGGGGGGCAGACCTTACATCTGATCAGGGTTAGTACAGTTTTCCTCGCCGCTTTAATGCTTTTAGGTCTGATTTATTATACCCGCGCCTGGAGACTAGCTTCTCATATATCACTTTGTTTGCTCACGTTCGCCGTTTGGAGTAATTTATCGGTGTATGTGCAAGATATTAATGTAGAAACCCTGCAATTTATCTGGTTTGCCTGTGCGCTTAGCTTTTATATGCATGGCTTAAAATGGGGATGGTTTTATTCGGCTATTAACATATTACCCGTAATCATATACACCGGTATTGACAGCAAAAACTATTTCTACTTAGGATCTGGCCCACAAGAAGTTAATCAAGCCACCTATCTATTCGTCACAGCCTATAATTTTTTATTAATCGTCTATCTCCATTATTATTTTTTCAAAGCTTTTAATCGTAATTTCATTAATCTGACTCAAACAAAAAATGAGCTAAAGGAGCTGAACGAGAAGCTGAATACAACGCTGTCTGATCTTAAAAAAGTATCTAATACTCGAATGGAGTTTTTGTCGACAATGTCGCACGAATTGCGTACCCCTTTAAATGGCGTAATTGGTATATCCAATGCGTTACTACTACAAGATCCACGTAAGGATCAAGAGGAAAACCTTTCTGTTCTTAAGTTTTCGGCTGAAAACCTACTGTTGCTCGTTAATAATATTCTTGATTTCAATAAATTTGATTCTGATAAGGTTGAGCTGGAACACATTGCTTTCGACCTCTCCACCCTACTAAAAAACAACTACTGCAGTCTTAAACTAAAGGCTCAGGAAAAAATGCTGGATTTAAAACTCAGCATTGCTGATGAACTTGAAGATAAAATCGTAATCGGCGATCCTACCCGCTTAACCCAGGTATTGGTTAACCTATTAAACAATGCAATTAAATTTACAGAAAGTGGATATGTGGGCTTGTATACCGAAACTATCGACCTCAGTGATACGCTAATCACTATTCGTTTTACAATTGAGGATACAGGCATCGGCGTAGAACTCCATAAACAGCAGCATATTTTTGAGCCATTTACCCAGGCTTCAACAAGTACAAGTCGCCACTATGGTGGTACCGGTCTTGGCCTTCCTATTGTTAAAAAAGTCTTAAAAATGTTTAATAGTGATATTGAAATGGTAAGCAACGTGAATACTGGTGCAAAATTCTTTTTCGACATTACCTTTCCATATCTTGTTGCTGATTCAACGATCATTCATAAGCCGCTAGACGCGAAGTATGAATTGGCTCACCTTAAAATATTGGTTGCCGAGGATAACCCTGTAAATATTCTTGTCATAAAAAAAACACTTGAACAATGGAATATTGTCCCCACAATTGCTGAAAATGGATTATTTGCATTGCAAAAATTAGAACAAGGAGATTTTGATGTGATCTTAATGGATCTTTATATGCCCGAAATGGACGGCTATGAGGTAACTGAAGCCATTCGTAGTCTAAACAATAAGAAAAAGGCTAACATCCATATTATTGCGCTTACAGCGAGTGTAAACAACAATGTAGCGGAAAGGGTAAAAAAATCAGGAATGAACGACTATCTTTCAAAACCATTCGATCCGCATCATTTATTCCAAAAACTAAAAAAAGTAGGTATTGAAGCTCCAATAGTATATGGGACCTAAGAATTGTGCTTAAAACTTCTGTGGCATCATTATTGGAATATATTTAACAGCCTACCAATAATTTACAATCTTAAAAGCATCTTAAAATGGAAACTAACAAACCTTTTAACCCAACGCCTGTTACTTCAGACAATGGAAAAACAGCTGCTATACTGAGCTATTTCGGTATAATTTTATGGTTAATTGCCTACTTTGCACTGCATAAAGACAAAAAAACTGACTTTGGTAGTTATCATTTGAGACAAACTTTGCTGTTCGCAATCATATCAACAGTTATATACTTTGCACTCAGCTTTTTTCTGGGGATATTAATAGCCACTACAGGGATGTTTGGAATTATTTACCTCGCATACATTGTATACGTCGGCCTATTTGTTATCTGGATCATTGGATTTATTGGTGTTTTAAATGGAGAGAAAAAACCAATGCCTTTGATTGGTGAAAGAGCGCAAACCATGTTCCCTGAAATTTAAAATCGGGAACATAGTCCGTGTAATTAATACTACTCTACAATAAATTTCCCCCTCATTGTAGCAGCGTGTCCTGGAAAAGAACAAATAAAATCGTAGGTACCTTTTTCAGGGACTGTAAACTCAATTGTATCAGTTGCTCCACCTGGAAGTAACTTGGTATGAGCAATAATTTTATCACTTTCAGATTTAGGAATATAATCGTTGTCCTTTGCTGTTAGCGCTTTTTTCACAAAATCGTCAATATCCGTACCTTTTTTTAACAGGATAAAATTATGACCCATTGTATTTTTATCCATTGTACCAATGTGTGCAAATGTTAATGTAATTGGTTTTCCAGCTAATGCCTTTAATTCCGTTTTATCAAACTTCATCTCATCATGGGCTGATAAAGTTAAAGTATTGCTAATAGCCTCCGCCGCTGGTGGGACCATCATATCCTCTGCGGGTGGAGTTACTGGTTGTTTTTTGGTCTCATCATCACAACCGCATGAACTAAGTGTAAATGCAAAAGCCGCAACCAATGCTGTAATACTAAGGACTTTTTTCATTTTAGTAATTTTTAAATGCAGCCCTATAACATTACTATCTCAGTATAGTTTACTATTTTTTTGATTAGCCATGAATGGCTTCTTTGTTACCGAAGCTCTGAATCAGCTCGCCTTCAAATTCAAGCCACTCTTTCCATCTTTTATCTACATCAATATCGATGGTATATTTACGGGCAAAATTTAGAAACACCGTGTAATGTCCTGCTTCCGACACCATCAAATCATGGTAGAATTTTGCCAATTCCTGGTCTTTAATGTTTTGCGACAATACACGGAAACGCTCGCAGCTTCTTGCTTCAATCATTGCGGCAAATAAAAGACGGTCGATAAAAGCGTTGTTCCTACTGCCATCTCTACGACTAAATTTAACCAGTTGACCTACATAATCATCTTTACGTTCACGACCAAGGGTGTAACCACGTTGATTGATAATATCGACCACCATTTGAAAGTGTTGCATTTCTTCAATTGCAATAGCAGTAAGGGCTTCCACCAGATCCATATGCTCCGAATTATTGGCAATCAGGGTGATGGCATTTGTTGCTGCTTTTTGTTCGCACCAGGCATGATCAGTTAAGATCTCCTCTAAATTTGATTCAGCAATGTTTGCCCAACGTGGGTCTGTCAATAATTTTAATCCAAGCATAATGATAATATCTTCTTGAGGCCAAAATTAGGAAAGATTTCACCTACCTATAGCTATATTTGAAAATAATCAAATAGGTACATGAAGAAACCGTTATTACCGTTTTTAGGGATAATTTTTATCCTATCCAGTTGCTACAATAGTGAGATAGATCGTGATGAAACTACAACAATGTACCAAGCTATTAATAAAGGGGATACCGCAATACTTAAAATAAAACTGACCGATAAGGAGTTCTACGGCCAATATGAAGTCAATTACCATGGCGCATACAAAGATTCTGGCGGTGTTACGGGAATTATAAAAGGAGATACTTTAAAGGGGACCTACCGATTCCAACATTACGGAATAGAAAAGTGGCATACCGCTCCAATTGCGTTATTAAAAAAAGATGATCAGTTAATTATGGGAGAAGGATCTCTGGAAATTTACATGAACATCCCCTATTTCAAAAAGCACATTCCAATCAATTATAAAAACCCAAAGTTTGTATTTGAAAAGATGCGTTAGAGTTACCCATTTTTCCTAATAGGTTAACTTTTACGGGTTTCAATTGTTACTTATTTAATGAATGGAATTAAGGAAAAATTTACCAGAAAGCAAGAGCTCCTCCATGGACTAATCCATGGTATTGGGGTACTATTTGGTGTTAGCGGTTTGCCCGTACTCATCGGAATAGCCACAGCCCATAACAATGTACCTGCCATAGTCGGAGCTGGTATTTACGGCTTTTGTTTCCTCATGCTATTCACTTGTTCAATGGTATACCACCTGGCTCTAGAATTTGGGGTAAAAAGACTCTTTGAAATCCTTGATCACATCAGTATTTACTTCCTTATTGCTGGAACTTATACGCCTTTTTTACTGATCTATATGAACAATAGTTTCGGGATCATGTTGCTTTGCATATTATGGGGACTTACGGTTGTGGGTATATTTTTTAAAATATGGTACACCGGTAGATACAATATCATTTCCACGATCATTTACCTGCTAATGGGATGGATGATGTTAATTGGCGGAAATAAGTTTTTTGCAGCACTTCCAGATTCAGTGATTATCATGTTGTTTATTGGCGCTGGCTTTTATTCCATAGGAACAGCTTTTTATCTATTTGGTAAACGGCCCTATTCTCATGCATTATGGCATGCAATGGTATTGGCAGCAGCTATCTTTCATTATGTAGCAGTGTTGCTTTCCATGTAGCATTTACCGTAATTTTATTCCCTTTAATAATAAACCTTCATGCTCATCTCTTTGGGTTACCAAACCCATTTTTTTGTATAAACTGGAAAGCTAATCAAGTATGCGTATCTCCAATCGATTGAAACCCTTAACCTCCTTACCTTTCCTCATTTGCTTAGCCTTATTGATACTTAACGATTTCTATCTAAAAGAAGTTTTTCATAATACTTTCACAGGAAAACTATCAGATTTCTGCGGGTTATTTATATTCCCGATTTTCTGGTCAGTCTTGTTCCCTAAACACAGACTGCCAATATTTGTCCTTACCGGATTGCTGTTTATATATTGGAAAAGCAGCTATTCTTCAATATTTATTGATTTTTTCAGTACCTATTTCTTCCCCATTCAACGAGTAGTAGACCCAACTGACCTTTTGGCTTTGATTGTTCTACCGCTAGCTTGGTATGCTTTAAATGGCCTGACTTTCAACATTAACTTAAATCCTCAATTTATCGCCGTGTTGGCATTTTTCGCCTTTTGCGCGAGTAGCATGCCTAGATATATTCAAAGTTTTGAGCAGCCACAGTATGTACTTTTTAAGTCTAACGTATTGCCCGATTCCAATTATGATGAAGAAGACTTTAGGATTCACACTTTCGATTCGTTACTCGTAGTTGAGGTGAAACAACTAGAGACTACCAGACGACCTGTTAAAAGCGACGACTACAATAAAAACCTTTTCCTTACCAGTCTGGATGAGTCTCTACACAATCAAATGCCAAAAATTGAAAGTCTAATGCCTCCGGGAAAGATGACCTACCTTACACTTAAAGCCCCGAATTATGAAGACTCACTCCGATTCAAAGGCGGCCGTTTGGATGGAAAATTCATCAGGAAAAATGGCGATACTACGCTAATAGAAGGTTTTTATAAAAATGGGATCGAAGACTCCATATGGACCTATCGGGAGCATGCAAATACTGTTGTTACTAAAAAGACCTTCATTAAAGGAGAAACCACTCAAATTCAAAAATTCGAAGGGGATCGGATGATTTTTTCTGACAGGATTAATACCCGAGCAGATACGATTATCATGAAGTATATCCAACTCGCCATATTGACAATTCTGGTCATTTTGATGATTATGCTCATCGTAAAAAACTACCGCAAAACTTACCCAGAAGCAGTACCGATGAAATGGGGTTGGAAATATTTTTTATGCTTTCTCCTCCCTATTTCAGTTTGGCTGGCACAGATGGGCATTACCGTATTCATAACTGATCATTACTCCACGCCTTTCGATTTTATATTTAACTTCATTATAATTTATCTCATTACGCTCCCACTTTTTATCGTAACCGCATCCTGGATTAAATGGAGAAAGGAAATCGACATCCTCTGGTATTGCCTGTTATTTGCCTTGATTTACACCATATTTCTGGAATCCCAAATGCTAGTAGCACTGTCTTCTACAGTTTAATCCAATGATGCATCCCCTATAGAAGTCCTTTTTATCGGGTCTGAAACACCGAACACAAGCTCAAGATCCTATAGATAACCTATCATAGGTTTATTAAATCTATTTGTAGATTTGAGGCAATATGAAAAACACAGAATTAAGAATTTCCAATTATTGCATGAATAAGGAGGAGTTGTTTCAGGTGCTTTGTGGGCCAGATATTGACTTTGCTGAAGACTTTACTCCAATTTCCATAACTAAAGACTGGCTAGTTAACAAGTTTAGATTTAATGACAATGGTGGTGGTTACTATCAACATCCTGAATACAATTTCTTCTTGTATCATATTGAAGAAGATGAATATTTTGAGTGCTACAAGCAAGTACCAGCGAATGATGACTCAGGAGATTATAAAACACTACAGCATGTTCATAAATTGCAAAACCTATTTTTTGAACTGTTTGATGAAGAACTAGAGGTTAGAGAATAGAAATCTGAATAGATTTCTATTCTCCTTTTCTTATGGCGCTATAATAGTAAAAAGATAAACCATAAATACCACTAACAACACAACTCCTTGCAACACATTAGTACGCCCAGTTGCCAACGAAAGCATGATGGTAAACTGCGCCAATAGCAGCAATACCGTAGCCTTCATATCAATTCCCAACGTGATAGTCATTCCAGTTACGATAGATACAATTGCGACAGCTGGAATGGTTAAACCGATACTTGCCAGTGCAGATCCTAATGCCAGATTCAAGCTTGTTTGTAAACGGTTCTTTCTAGCTGCACGATAGGCTGCAAGACCTTCCGGCAATAATACTACTGCTGCGATGATCACCCCAACTAATGACTTTGGCGCGCCAAAGTTCACTACCGCATTTTCTATATCAGGCGCCAGTGCTTTTGCTAACAACACTACAACGCCCAGGCATAAAACCAATAAAAATGTACTTAACAATGCAACCTTAGTCGTTGGCGGTTCAGCGTGTACTTCTTCATTACCATCAGCATCTGGTGGTAAAAAGAAATCGCGGTGTCTCATGGTTTGAACCATTACAAAAGCACCATACAATACCAAACATACCACAGCTACAAAGATAAGTTGAACCTGAGAGTATTCAGGACCTTCCTTACTGGTGGTATAATTAGGAAGAATCAGTGTCAACACCAATATGGCTGTAAGCGTAACCAAAGCCGCACTTACCCCAGGCAAGCTAAACACCTGTTCCTTAAACTTTGCACCCCCTACCAGTAAGCACAAACCAATAATTCCAGTTAAAATAATCATCACCGCAGCCAGAACTGTATCCCGGGCAAGTGCAGCCGTATCCGGACCACCAGTGAGCATCAGAGAGACAATTAATGCGACCTCAATTACCGTAATGGCAAGGGCCAATAGCAGGGTACCAAATGGCTCGCCCACACGATGTGCGACAACTTCAGCATGGTGCACCGCAGCAAGTACTCCTGCAATCAGGACAGCTGCAAGAAAAAATATATAGAAAGTTCCCAGGTCCAAGGAGTTGCCAAAATACGCTAACCAGGCTACTATTGGGGATATAATCGTCCATAAAGGCAATGGTAATTTTTTCTTCATCAATTTGGGATTAAGTAAAATATTGAACGCCAAAACTAAAACTACAATTATTGTGCTGAAAACCATAAATAGGAATGTAACGTTTTAAAACACTATCATTTTTATAATACCTACCTACTATTTATACTATTATGATGATGCTGATTTTTTAGGGAATTTTGCCCCGTCAAAAAAACAACAAGATGGAATACAGAAAATTAGGAAATACAGATTTAGAATTGTCTACAATTACTTACGGTGCATTTGCCATTGGCGGTACCATGTGGGGTGGAAATGAGCAGAAAGACTCTATAGATTCGATCCATGCTTCTATAGACAATGGTGTTACCACCTTAGATACCGCTCCTTTTTATGGCTTCGGATTAAGTGAAGAACTGATTGGAACGGCTTTAAAAGGAAAAGACAGGACCAAAGTACAGCTATTAACCAAGTTCGGTTTAGTTTGGGATGGCAGCAATCAGGGCAAAGGCGAGCATTTCTTTGATTTAGACGAAAACGGAAAAAGTACCCCGATCTATAAACTATCCTCAAAAGCGAACATCATCAAAGAAGTAGAAGAAAGTCTGAAACGTTTAAACACAGATTACATCGATCTGATCCAACAACATTGGCCAGATGCGACTACCCCCATTGATGAAACAATGGAAGCTATGGAAAGCTTGATTAAACAAGGTAAAGTTCGTGCAGCGGCTGTCTCCAATCACAGCGTGGATCTGTTAAAAGAAGCCAGCAAAACATTTATCCCAGCTTCAAACCAAGTAGGTTATAGTATGCTCAACCGCGGCATTGAAAATGAGCTTGTTCCTTACACAATAGCAAACAATATTGGAATCATCGTTTACAGTCCAATGGAAAGAGGACTACTTTCTGGTAAATATTTTCAGAACGAAAAACTTAAAAGCGATGACCACAGAAATGGATATTTTGGTCAATTTGATTTAGAAAAAGTAAAGGTATTTTTGGACAATATCCGTCCGATTGCAGCGGAAAAGAATGCTAGTCTTGCTCAATTGGTGTTACGTTGGACAAGTTTGCAAAAAGGCATCACCATCGTATTGGCTGGTGCGAGAAATGCAGCACAGGCAGTTTCCAATGCCGAATCAATGAATTTTGATTTAAGTAGCGAAGAGTTAAGCTTCATCAATGCTGAACTCAGCAAAATTTAAAAAAAGCTGGCGCGAGATTCTGAAATACATTCAGAATGACGGACATTTTATAACGAGTTTACAAAAAGAGGGCGATCATCATCGCCCTCTTTTTTTTGCAAAAATAAAACGTTAACTTTCTTATATGCAGCAACAAATACACAAACCACTCCATAAAACAAATCTTAATTCATACCATAATGAGCATTTCAAAAGTACTGATGACAGCTCTACTCTTAGGGGTAACTGGTTTAATTGCATGTCAAAACAATACGAAATCTTCTAATGATATGGGAAATAAGAAGGAAAAAATTGAAATAGACAGCGCTGAAGTGCTTTCGGAGAAGATTTTAACAGTTGAACAGCAGGCTGAACTGACCCCCGACACGGTTATAGCCATCCTAAAAAAAGGAAATGAAGATTTTGTTTCTGACGCCTTAACCGTTCGTAACAATTCAACAAGAATTCGTCAAGCTGCATTAGGACAACACCCTAAAGCTGTAATACTATCCTGCCTGGATTCCCGCGTGCCCGTAGAAGATGTATTCCATCGGGGAATTGGAGACCTCTTTGTCGCTCGCGTCGCCGGAAATATTGTAAACGAGGATATCCTGGGAAGCCTGGAGTATGCCTGTAAAGTATCTGGCTCTAAGGTTATTGTGGTTTTGGGACATGAACATTGCGGAGCGATAAAAGCAGCGATTGACAATGTTAAACTTGGAAACATTACCGCTTTACTCTCAAAAATTCGCCCTGTAGTCACTGCAGATACCCCATTCGAAGGAGAAAAGACTACCAAAAACAAAGAATACGTTGACCACATTTGCCTGGAAAATGTAAAACTCAGTATCCATAACATTAGGGAGAAGAGCCCCATCTTAAAGGAAATGGAAACAAAAGGGGAGATTAAAATCGTTGGTGGTATCTATAAAATGGAAACTGGCAAAGTAGAATTCTTCGAGCTACCATAGGTCTATTAAAACCACAATAGCACTTCGTGTACGATAACTTATATGTTTTTATTATAATTTATCGCTAATTATCAAATGGAATATGCTATTATTGTATGACCAAATATAGCCAGAATGAAAAAGTTCATACATTGCATCACCGCCCTGCTGTTATTTACGATTACTGCATATGCCGAAGTCAAGCTTCCCCGATTGGTAAGCAACGGAATGGTATTGCAAAGAGATCAAAACATTAAGATTTGGGGCTGGGCTGATATCGGAGAAGAGATCACCTTAACCTTTAAGAATAAAAAGTACAGCACAAAAGCGGGCTCCGATCACAAATGGGCTATAAATATTGGACCGCAACAAGCCGGCGGACCGTTCAATATGCGAATCAATAACAATGAACTTCAGGACTTACTTATAGGTGATGTATGGTTGTGTTCCGGCCAATCTAACATGGAGGCTACGATGGGTAGACCTAACATCAAAGCAAATTACCCTCAAATTATTGAGCAAAGTAATTATCCGATGATCAGGCAATTTCTGGTTAAAAGAGACATGGCTTTTAACCCAATACCAGATGTAAATAGTGATAACGGCTGGGTGAGTGCAAACCCCAAAACAATCCTGTCCTTTTCTGCTGTAGCTTATTTTTTCGCAAAAGATTTATATGAAAAATATAAAGTACCAATAGGCATCATCCATTCAAGTGTAGGCGGTACACCAGCCCAATCTTGGATAAATAGCGAATCCTTAAAAACCTTTCCGGATTACGACAAAGTAGCCCAAAAGTTAAAAGATACTGCCGAAGTAGCTCGTATATTGAATGAACATCAATTAAAATCAAAAGCCTGGTATAAATCAATAAAAGAAGATGATTTAGGAATAAACGAGAAGTGGTTTTTAACCCCTTATCAGGATGCAGCAAATTGGCAAGAAATTGCAAGCTTAGCGCAGCTAACTGAAAAAATAAAAACACCAAAATATGGCTCCATATGGTTTAAAACTGAGCTAAATGTCCCTGAGCATTTAGCGGGAAAAGCCGCTAGTCTTTCTTTAGGAGTAATGCAGACGCAGGATGAAACTTACCTAAATGGGCAAAAAATAGGAGCTATAAACAGCGGCTATACCGACCGTAATTATCCCATCAAATCTGGAATACTAAAAGCAGGAAAAAATAGTATCACCATCAGACTGATTAGTCCAACTAATGCAATTGCTTTCAATCCAAAAAACAGCTACCAACTCAAATTTTCGAATGACTCCATACCATTAAATGGCACCTGGAAATTCAAATCCGGAATTGAGACCGCAGTTTTACCTAGAGGGAATGGATTATCAGGCCACAGCCCTACAGCCTATTATTATGCTATGATTAAACCCCTTTCTGATTACAGTATTAAAGGGATAACCTGGTATCAAGGCGAAAGTAATACCCCTAAACCAGAACAATATCAAGCTTTACTAACCTCCTTAATCAATACCTGGCGCGAGGATTGGCAACAAGCAAACTTGCCGTTTTTGTTTGTGCAATTGGCCAATTATTCAAGTACAGGTATAGAACCACTCCATAGTAATTGGGCCTTATTGAGGGAAGCCCAGATGAAGACCTTAAAAACACCACACACCGCCATGGCGGTTATACACGATATTGGAGAGAAAGACGACATACATCCAGCCAATAAATTAGATGTAGGAAAGCGCCTGGCTTTGGCGGCAGAGCGAGTTGCCTATCACGAAAACCTTGTCTTTTCTGGTCCCATTTACAAATCAGCAAAAATTCAGGACAAGCAGGTTTACGTTTCCTTTGATCATATTGGAACAGGGCTAAAGTGTGTTGGCGAAAAATTAAATCTATTCAGCATATCCGCCGATGGAAAAGAATTTGTACCTGCACAAGCCAAAATAGTAGGAAAACAAGTCGTAGTTTGGAGCGATGCCATTACCAAGCCTATCGCTGTGCGTTATGCCTGGGCAGATAGCCCGGATGGTGCCAACCTTTACAATAATGAAGGCCTACCCGCTTCAAGTTTTAAAAGCAATTAATCATTTCTAAATCTTAAAATTTCCTAATGAATTATCAAAAGATACTGTTCACGATCTTGTCAGTAGGCCTATCCTTAACTGCTACCGCGCAAAGTTTCAAAGTCGATCAAAGCTTAATATCCACCCCACTTACAGACAGCACAAACTTCTCCTTACTAAATTCGCGTTTGGGCAGTCGCTTTACTTTCTCTTTGCTCAATGAAAAACAAAGCATGCAAACCGGTAGTTTGGGTTTCGATATGGATGAGCAAACAGGTTTACTGATCGGCTTAACCGTTAACCAAAAGACATATTGTTTTAGAACCACAAAGCTGCCTAGAAACGCTAGCTATTTTAAAAACCAACAACTCCGATTCGGACCAACATCCATGCTCCTTACCGGAGAAACACCCGAAGGCCTTAAAGTTAATTTTACATTGATTTCTTCCTTTACATCTTCAAAAGATTTGGCAGATAGTTCGGCCATCAAAACTCAAATCTTCCCTGGCTTTTACTTACAGATTAATGTAGCAAACGAAAGCAAAACCGCTGTCGACTGTAAACTAAAAGTTGGGATCGCTAAAACACCTGTAAAAGGCTTCAACTTCATGAGCCTTGAACCGATGAAACCAGACAATAAAGAGCAGACAGTTTTATTTAAAGATAACGCCAACTTAAATGGAAAACTGGCCCTGACAGCCATTAAAACCCCTGCAAAAGGGACTTTTAGTGACAATGGTTTCGGAGGATTATTTTATGAATTCAACCTACCTCAACAAGCTAATAAAGAGTTTAATCAAATTTATGCAACCCATCACAATCATACGGTAATTGAGGATAAACGAGTAAACCTACCACTCCAATTTTACTATACCCATTACTGGAAAAACATAAATGAAGTTTTGCAATATGCTACAGAAAATTTTGAGCAAAACATACGCCTTACCCAAAAATTTGAGGATAGTTTAATGAATGGCGCTTTAACGAATCAGGAGAAATGGGTTTTAGCCTTAACTTTTCATACTGATTTAGCAAATACCTACTTTTTATTGGATGAACATAAAACAGCCAGATTTTATGTTTCAGAAGGCAGATTTAAACACCTGAGTACGGTAGATGTAGCCCACGAAACTGAAGTAAGTGCTATTTTTTGCCCTTGGCGCTTAAAACTTCAACTCAGCCAATGGACAAACTATATCGCCCGGGCAGAACTTACAGTACCAGCCAATGCAATTCAAAACAAACCGGCCTACCAGCAAGGTATGACTGCCGCAGAATACGGCCCTTACTTATATCATGATGTGGGCGATTTACCTTTTGTAAGTGAAACAGCCAACTACAACTACGGTCCCCATATGGCCGTAGAAGAAAACACCTCCTTCGTATTGTTACTTTATTACTATTGGAAAATCAGTCATGATGATGCTTTTGTAAAATCTATGCTGGGTACCGTTGATGTCTTACTACAATCTGTCATCAATAGAGATACCAATGGAAATGGAATCGCCGATAAGGCCTATGGCTGGACCACCTATGACGCCAATGAAGCACTCAAACTTTCGCCAGACAACACATTCTTAGGCGCCAAACAATTAAGCGCCTATGCGGTAGCTGCCGAAATGTTCAGCGCTTTATCCAATAAAGCCCAAGTTCATGCCATAGATGCCACAAAAAAAGGCGTAGTTGATGGAGAAGGTGCCGGTTATAAAAACATGGGTGTTGCCGTAAATAATGAAGGCTTAAGAAATAAACAAGCACTTCAGTTTGAAAAAGAAGCCAACCTCATTCTCGCCACCTTAAAAAAAGCACAACAGAAATACGGGTTTATTCCGGTAAGTTTAGATGAAGGCTTCCCAAAATGGAACCAACGTTCGGTAGTGATTGGCGAAGGTCTGTTTTTACCTGGTCTCGTTGCCTGTAAATCGCCAATACTCCAGCAGCTAGCCGCAGTACTGAAAAAAGATTACGCAGCAACGTATGCACAAAGCATAACCGACTATGGCATTAAATTAACTACTCAGGAAGGCACTACCTGGTTTAGCAAAACCATTGTCGCCGATGTAGTAGCGGCGCAATGGTATGGCATTAAACACTCCTCGGCCCCCTATGTTTACCAATGGAACAAAAACAGCCCTTATGCTTACAACGATGGTTTGCTTAAAAAGGATGATGTTTGGATTGGCTATTGGTACCCTAGAGGAATATCGATATTAGGCTATTGGTTAATCCGATAAATCTGCATACCGCTTTTCCAGAAAGTTTTTCATAAAAAGATTTACCTCCCATAAGTCGCTAACAGGCTCTTGATTAAACGGCAATTGCGGCATATAGGGATAAGGACCAAATTCACAAGTAACAGTTAAGGTCTTGGTTTTCAAAGTGGAGTGACGTTGTACAATAGCATCCCACCATGCACAATGAAAATCAAGAGCCTCTTTCCATTCTGGCGCTGCCGGATGATTTACCTGGGGACCACCAGGAAAGCCAACGCGGGAATGAAAATGATCTGTCCGATCGATAGCCAGTTGTAGCACTTCTTGTTGGTCCTGCAGATACGACTCGGCTACACAACACCAATGAGAAAAATCTGCTGTTAACCTTAAATCAGGAAACTGATGTAAATACGGAGCGGTAGCCGAAGTGCAAAAACTAAATTTACCACGATGCGTTTCGTGTAGTATCCTTACATCGGTTTCTTTACTTATCCTGGCTGCTAGCGCAATCAACTCACTATTTTGGTCAAACGTAAAAAAGTCCTTCCCCGTTTGCGAATTGATTAAGACCGGCTTTGCAGCAGCTAAAGCATACAATCGAGCTTCGTATTGTTTAACATGCGCTGCAAAATCTACGGTAGCCGTTTCAAAATGCTGACCAATCCAACGCAAACCATTAGCGTTTAGTTGCGTAAACATGTCCAACTGCTCCTCCTCTTCTGCCGGCAAATTTGCCTCTACTCCTGCATACCCCGACAGCTTTGCTTTTGTTGCAAAATCAGTCCATGATAAATGCCTATTCCCCCATCTGGGGATATAAAATTCAATTTCCATCAGATAATTAATTCGTATTTAGGTACTGTGATTGATATGCTGTGGGGGTTACCCCCTTCAATCGCTTAAACAAGCGGTTAAAATAAGATGGGTTGTTAAACCCAGATTCAAAGGCCACCTCAGCAATTGTCAAATCTCCTTTTAACAATAATTTAGCTGCATTCCCCAACCTAATCTCATTCATAAAATCGACAAAAGTCTTTCCCGTTTTCCTTTTAAAATATCTACAAAATGCAGCAGTGTTCATATTACATCTTAAAGCAATATCATCTAAGCTCAAATCTGCTTTAAAATTGTCCAGCACATAATCGTAAACCGCATCTATTTTTTCGATGTCGTTACTTTTGTACTGATGCGCATAACCTATGCTACATAAATAATCATAGGGTTTCTCCGTTGCAATACTCAATAAAATAGCGGTTAGCGCTATAGTCCGCTGCGATTCGTTAAGCGTCAAAAAATCAATCAACTTTTGTTGTAAATCAGAATGTGGCTCCCGAATATGGATGCCCCTTTTAGCATCATTCAGTAAATCAAGAACAGGTTTCATCGGTGGAATTTTAAGAAATTCATTCCCAGCATAATCCTGATTAAACCTAATAATAATGGCTTCCGCACCCTTCTCTGCTGTGTCTTGATAATAACTACTGTGGTTACGCCAATAATGTGGTAAACGCGAACCCAAAAGGATGATTTCACCCGGTTTAAATTCAGAGATGTAATCACCAATAAATTTAGTTCCTTCACTTTTAATCACAAAAGTAATCTCCAGCTCATCATGAAAATGCCAGGGATTTGCAAAATAACTGACCTGCTCTCTTCTTGCATCAATATGAAATTTACTGTAAGCCGGAACTTTAAGATGAAGTGCTTTCATTGCACAAAAATTAATCATTTAATCCTAGAAAACACCATATGCGCAAAATTTGTTCTACATAAAGCAAAATTAGCGCTAAAGCCTGCTCCGTTTTTATCCTAGCTTCGTTTAAAACAAATATTTAAACACAACAGAATGAGGTCTTCATTCTATAATTGAACGACATGAAAATCTCTTACGGATGGAAAATATGCATCCTCCTCTTTTTTAGCACCACGATCAATTACCTGGACAGGCATGTGCTCAGCATTTTGGCGCCAGAACTGCAACATTTGTACAACTGGAGCGAAGTAGAGTACAGCTATATCGTAACCGCATTCCAGATTTCGTACGGCTTAGGAGTAGTCCTAACCGGAAAATTATTAGATAAGTTTGGCACCAAATGGATCTTCGCTATTGGCGTAGCCTTATGGAGTGCCGCAGGCATGGCCCATGCTTTTGCAAAAGGAGCAGTTGGTTTTGCAATGGCCCGTTTCAGCTTAGGATTGGGAGAATCTGTAAACTTCCCTGCCAGTGTTAAAACAGTGGCCGAATTATTCCCCGCTTCTCAAAGGGCCTTTGCCACCGGATTTTTCAATGCAGGTTCAAATATTGGTGCCATTGTAGCTCCTCTATTGATTCCTTTTATTGCTTATAAATTTGGTTGGCAATGGGCCTTTATCCTAACCGGAGCTTTAGGTTTTATATGGATGTTTTTTTGGATGATCACCTATAAAACACCCGAAAAAGTACCTGAGCTAATTCCTACCCAAGCTCCTGGCCAAACTCCTCCAATAAATCAAGAAACACCAAGCTCTAAAAGCTGGAAACAAGTCGTTTTCAAAAAGGAAGTCCTAACTATTTGTCTGGTTCGGTTTATTTCCGATCCAACCTGGTGGTTTTTGCTATACTGGCTACCTAAATTCTTAAACGAAACCAAAGCAGTAAGTACTGGCTCCTTAGGTTGGCCATTAGTTACGGTTTACGTATTGGCAGATATCGGCAGCCTTGCAGGTGGTGCCTACTCTTCCTATTTGATTAAAAAAGGCAAAAGCGTATATGCAGCCAGAAAACAAGCACTATTGGTATGCGCCTTAATCGGCTTATTGCTATGCGGAGTTGGCTTTGTCGATAATTTATGGATGGCAGTAGTCCTGATTGGCTTAGGAGCGGCAGCGCACTGCGGTTGGACAGCAAATATATTCGCCACCATTACTGACGTTTTTCCATCAGACGAAGTAGGTACAGTGATGGGGGTAGCAACCCTTTCCGCTGTAAGTGGTGGCATTGTCTTATCCCTGCTAACCGGACGAATTTTAGCACTCACAGGCAGTTATAGCAGTATATTCCTGATTGTTGGCTGCACCTATCTAATAGGCTACACCCTACTTACCCGTTTAATCCCCACAATAAAAACAAATCAAACATAAGAAAATGGACTATAAAAAATTAAGTGCAGCAGATAAAGCCCTTTTTAACGAAAATGGCTATGTATTGATCAAAGGAATGCTAAACCCCGAAGAGGTAAAAAAGCTATATGACATTGCCATTCACGACCAGGTCATCAGCAATAAATCATTTGACAGAGGCGATGCTAACGGCCTTAGAACTAAATTGGCTTTGTGGTATTCCTTAGCAGATGATGCCTATAGCTTATTGGCACGTTCTAAACGAATTGTCGAAGGTGTCCAACTTTTATTGGAAGGCGAACCCGCACATTTTCATTCCAAATTGATGCAAAAAGAACCCAAAGTTGGGGGCGCGTGGGAATGGCATCAGGATTATGGCTATTGGTACCGTGATGGTTTCCTATATCCGCAGATGTTAAGCGTGCTCACGGCATTAAGTCCGGCCACTAAAGAAAATGGTTGCTTACAAGTTATTAAAGGCTCACATCTAACCGGAAGGATCGAACATGGCTTTAGCGGAGAACAGGTTGGTGCCAATCAAGAAAGAGTAGATGAGCTATTGAAGCGACTAGAACTGGTGTATGTGGAAATGGAAGCTGGAGATACATTGTTCTTCCATAGCAACACCTTACACCGTTCAGATGCCAATCTTAGTGATGCACCACGATGGTCCTTAATCTCGGCCTATAATCTCATTAGTAACAAGCCTTACAAAGGAAATTATCCATCCGCAAGCGAGGCGATACAAATGGTAAATGATGAAACTTTATTAGCCTCAAACACTGAAGGAATACAAGAAGATGCCAATTTTTTAATTAAATAAACAGCAGCATTCTTTTTATATATTTAAGTTTTTATTAACGGATTTAGTAATACTTTTACAGAAGAATTCGATATGCGCAAATGAAGACAAATATACAAACTGGTGTAAAGGAAATAGCAAGGCGGGCGAATGTTTCTATAGGTACTGTTGATAGAGTATTACATAACAGAACAGGTGTTTCAAACACAACCAAGAATAAAATATTGGCCATCATGAAAGATCTGGATTACCAGCCTAACATTTTGGCACGTAGACTAGCCTCTAAAAAAGTATTGCGCTTTGCCAGTTTAATTCCCGCTGTTTCTAAAGAAACAGAATTTTGGGATGCCCCGATTAAAGGCATCGAAATGGCCGAAGCCGAGATCAAGCAATTTGGAATTGTGATTGATAAATATTTTTATGATCAAAATGATAAACAGTCTTTCGTAAATCAAACGAAAAACATCCTTAAAGCTGAGGTTGATGGCATATTGGTGGCCCCCATTTTTATTGAAGAATCACTAGCCTTTGCTAAACTTTGTAACCTTAAAAAAATCCCGCAGGTTTTCATCAACTCTGATATTCCAAATGAATCCAGACTGAGTTACATTGGTCCGGATTTATTTCAAAGTGGACATTTAAGCGCCCACATGGTCAACTACTTAGTCAAAGAAGGGGATAAAATTTTGATTGTAAACATCTCCAAAGAGATCGATAGCTATCATCACTTGTCGCGAAAAGAAGAAGGTTTTAGGGCTTACTTCAAAGCACATGAAAAGCAAGTTCGAATTGTAAAAACCGATATTACACCCGATACCGATTACCTTTCAGTAGCCAAGCGATTGACGGAAGTATTAAGCGAGCATACCGATGTTAAAGCCATTTTTGTAACCAACTCCAGGGTTTTCTCTGTCGCTCAATTCTTAGAAAAAACAAATCAGGAACATGTTTTTTTAGTAGGCTACGATTTCCTACCCCAAAGCATCGAACACTTGAAAAAAGGAGTAATAGATTTCTTAATCTGCCAAAAACCTCAAGAGCAAGGCTATAAAGGCATCATGGCCCTATATCAAAACCTGGTGTTAAATGGCGAAATAGAACCTACCTATTACATGCCAATTGACATCATCACGAAAGAGAATTATAAATCATATAGAAATTAACAGCGCCTATAGCGCTGTTAATTTTTTATACCTTAATAAGGCTTCTAAGTAATAATAATCTGCATAAACAATTGGGGTATTGATCTCAGATTTTGCTGGCTTATGCCCTACCGAATGTTTTAAAATAAAATTATTGTTCTCATTCAAATTCGCCGTATAGGCAGGAGAAGCTAAACTAGCCAGCATTTGCTCGGCCGTAGAGAAATATAAATCTTTGTTCTTTTTGCTAAACGTACTCATTTCTAAAAATGCAGAAGCAAACACGGCTGCTGCCGAAGCATCTCTTTCTTCGTTTGGTCTATCAAAATCCCAATAAGGTACTTTATCCGCAGGAAGATTTGGATGCTTGATGACAAAATTAGCGATCCCCTCAGCCTGTTTAAGATACTTCTTATCCTTCGTTTCTCTATACATCATCGAATACCCATACATTGCCCATGCTTGTCCCCTTGCCCAGGCAGAAGAATCTGCTGCACCCTGATGTGTTTTTTGTCTATAAACTTTAGTTCCCGGCAAATAACAAACCACATGATAACTGCTAAAATCTTTTCTGAAATGATGTTTTAAAGTATTGTCTGCATGCGTTACCGCGATGTTGTACAATCTTTTGTCTTTTGATTGTTTAGCAGCCCAAAATAAAAACTCCAGGTTCATCATATTGTCGATAATCACCGGATATTCACAATCCGCATGTTTATCCCATGATTTGATCAAACCATAAGCAGGATTAAACCTGGTCGCCAATGAATTTGCACCAGTAACCATCGGCTCTATATACTCCTTATTTTGAGTCAAGCGGTAGCCATTTCCATACGGACAATACAGCATAAAACCTAAATCATGCGTCCTTGTATTGTGCTTTTCTTTATCTAAAGCTTTTGTCCATTTATCTGCGGCAGCTTTCCAGTTCGCCCCGCCAGTGTATTCATATAAATACCATAAAGATCCGCCAAAAAAACCGCTACACCACCATTCAGAAGTCCTGTCATCAGGTGCTCCATTCGGTTTTGTAGACTGTGGAAATTTGGTTAAGTCTGGGTGACTGGCCAACATATTGGTGTATTGCTTGGTCGCAAAGTCAAATGCTTTATCTACGTCTACCAATGGCTTTTTCTGGGCAATGCCATTCGCAATGATCGAAGTCATTAAAATAAAAAGTACAACTATTTTCTTCATGTCTGGATGGATACTATACGTTAATATTGGGGTTTAATTAAATTGGAAATTTACAGTTGCACCTTTCTGATCTCCTTGTGGCAGACTGATCGGAAAAGGTTCCTTGATTTCAAGAAATTCAGAACTAAAACTGATGTGTAAATCTGTTAATTTCTGAGTGGGATCTGAAAGATATAATATGGGATTTTTTGTCTTCAACGCTTTGATTAATAAAACACAAGGCTGATCAACAGTCACAGAAAAATTTGGCCTTGTCAAACTACCCGCCTCATAAAACACCACCTGAACCATTTGCAAATCTTCATTTTCAACAGCCTGCACAAGAGGTGTATTTTCTAATATTTTGGTATTCAAAGCCTTGTTACTTTTCATCTCATTTTCACTGATATTTGGTTTTACAATATAGGCATAAGATCCTTTAACTGGATCATGGCCATGATTAAGCCATAACTTAAACACCTTTCCTTGCACCACATTTTTCGATCTATTGGCATTGATTAAGCTCCAGCGACCGCTTTGCTTTCCGCTAGTCCATTTGATATCGCCCTGGTTTGGAAAATAATAACCCACGCTATCCTGCCAGATTCGCTTGATATCTTGATCAAAAACCCTTACCGGCCCCTTTGCCCAAGCTTGATTAACCGTAGTCGTAATCGCTTCCTTAGCCAAACTATTGATATCAGCACCTAAACAAACCACTTCATCATCAAAGAAAAACCATGCTTTTTTTGCAGTCACCTCATCATAATCCAATTGATAAACCGTTGTGCCATATACCCCGTCAGATGTACCTCCAATAAAAGAGCCTACTCCTCTTTCTCCCCACTCAATCGTAGTTCTTTGATCTACCTTATAATCCCTACTGGTTACACCCGGAATTTTATCCCATTCCCAAACCGGCATGATATTATAATACTCTGCACCGCTACGCTGGATATTGGTAGAGCCATCAGGTAAAAACTTACCAATTAAATTCTCATTATTTCCAAATTCCGTTCTAACGGTACGTCTGGAAACGGTCCTTACGTTAAAGGAATAAGCCGGCCGATTGTGGAGCGTATAGTCGCTCTTATAAAAATGAGTATGGCTAGGTTTGATTCCAAAAGAGGGCGCTTGAATTTGCAGAATTCGTTGCTCTGCCTCATCTAACACCATTGTATTTTTTGGATTTACTTCTTTTGCCAACGCCAATAAGCTGTGTGTTCCTGCTTTCGATGTAATATTGTTTTTATCTAAAACATCATTTCTCGAAATCCCCCGGCCCTCAGTATTAAAATCAATATACCTGCCCCTAATCGTCTTTAAATAAGTACCGATTAAGTACTGATCCAGTATTTTTAACTTTTCTGTTGGGAGCGCATAACTGGTTCGCAATAACCAGGATGCCACCTTATATTCGCCATTTAAAAACACCTGACCATAGCTCGCGATCTGCAATTGCGGCCCATGCTGCAAATAAGAATAATCGTATTGTAAGCCTTGTCTATTGCCTAAGGTAATGGGTTTAAATGCCTGATCAACGGCCGAGTCCATCAGTGTTTTATCTCTGGTTAGACAAGCCCGATACATCATGTGAATAGCGATATCCGATTTATTAGCACCAGCGGCCCTAATCACATCCCCTTGCTTCATCAAGTTGATCAAGGAATCCTGTAAAGTTGAGGGTACCGTATTGCTGCTTTTTAAGAGCATCAAGATCTCCCCTATAGCTGTCGGAGAAGCAATGTCATTTTGAAACCAATTCTTACTGCTCGGGCGTTGCTGTGCCCAATACCGCAGAGCGTTGATGGTTTGCGAAGCCAATTTCTTATCCCCGGCAGGCCCTGCGTCGTTTAAAGCTAGTGCAAATTGCTTAATTCTATTTAAATGGACCAGCGGGGCCCAACTCGTTTCAGCTTTAGAGGAATAATCAATCCCCAACCAACGTCCATCATTTTGAATCGCTAATGCATTCTTTTTGAGGTCCTCATTGAGCTGATTGATTTCAACTTCGGCTTTGATATACTTCGTGATTCTGGATTCAATGATTTGAAATTCATCCTGACTATGGGCCTTACTTATTGTAAAACAAACCATAGCCAGGACGCTATAAAATATGGGTAACCTCATTTATCTACTCTTTAATCGCTCTCTTTAACTGCTCTTTTTATTCGGCACCGAAGCCATAATAAAAGTTAATTTCCCACCGCCAACAATTTCGCCATGGGTAATATATAAACGATTTAATACTTTTCCATTTAAAAGCACCTGCTTTACATAAACATTTTTAGCACTTTGGTTTTTAGCTTCCACAATAAATTGCTTACCATTTTCGAGGTTTAGGCTTGCATTTAATACCGACGGACTGCCTAACTCATAACGGTCAGAACCCGGTGCCATTGGATAAAAACCAAGTGATGACATCATGTACCAGGCGCTCATTTGTCCGCAATCATCATTTCCACCTAAACCATCAGGCCCGTTATGATATTGTTTACCCAAAATCATCCGTACAGTTTTCTGAGTTTTCCAAGGCTGTGAGGTATAATTGTAAAGGTAAGCCACATGGTGCGCTGGCTCATTTCCGTGTACATAGTTACCAATGATACCTTCTCTCGTAATGTCCTCTGTATGCGCAAAAAAGACATCAGGCAAATCCATTGTAAACAACGAATCTAAATGCGGAACAAATTTTTTATCACCACCCATCAGTTCAATTAATGCCTCAGGGTTTTGAGGAACATACAAACTATAATTCCAGGCATTACCCTCAATAAATCCCTGCCCTTCAGTTTCTAAAACATCAAACTCTTTTCTAAAAGATCCGTCAGATAAGCGTGGTCTCATAAAACCAATCGATGCATCATACACATTTCTCCAGTTTTCAGCACGTTTAATAAAAGCATTGTAAACTTCAGTATTACCTATTTTTTTAGCCAATTGTGCAATACACCAATCGTCATAAGCGTATTCCAGCGTATTAGATACTGCTGTCCGGTTTTTATCTGATGGTACATAACCTTTATCAATATAATCTCCTATACCTTCAAAATTACGTTGATTTGCAGTCGCCACGCAAGCTGCCAAAGCTTTATTTACATCTCCAGTAAAATTGCCCTTAATAATCGCATCCGCAACTACAGATACGCTATGGTAACCACTCATACACCAGGTATCATTTGCCGAGTTAGACCATATAGGCAACATCGGTAAAGCACTTTGATCAAAATGCGCCAGCATAGATTTCACCATATCGTTATTTCTTTGTGGCTGGATGATGTTAAAAAAGGGATGTAAAGTTCTGTAAGTATCCCATAAAGAAAACGTGGTATAATTTGCAAATCCTTTGGCCTGATGTATCTTCTGGTCTAAACCCTTGTACTCATTGTTCAGGTCCATATAAACCGTTGGACTCAAAAAGGCGTGATACATCGCCGTATAAAAATTGATGGCATCTTCCTTTTTCTCTGTTTTCACTTCAATCTTTTGAAGCTCCTTATTCCAAGCCTGCTGACCTTGTTCTTTAACCTGATTAAAATCCCAGCCCGGTATTTCGGCCTTCATATTCATCAAGGCATTGTCGCTGCTCACCGATGAAATCGCAAACTTGATCTTTACCTTTTCCGCCTCTTCCGTATCGAAATTAAAATACATTCTAATTTGCCTCGCAGCCAGCTCCGGGAAGTTTTTGGTCTGGTCAAACTTTGCCCAAAACCCTTTGTAAACCTCTTTTTTAGTAAAATCTTTAGCGCCGTATGACTTAAATGGCTTAGAGAAAGACATCGCAAAATATACCGTTCGGTTTTTTGCCCAGCCATTCGTTTGTCTATAACCAACTACCAAAGAATCATTTACTACCCGAACATAAGTCCATACATTTTTATTGTCGTAGTTATAAAGACCATGCATCAAATCCAATATGATATTGGACGCTGCAGATTTCGGAAAAGTATACTGATGAAAACCAATTCTTGCAGAAGTGGTTAACTCTGCCAAAACACCATCATCATCCAGCTTCACCTTGTAATAATTGGCTTCCGCTACCTCATTCTGGTGACTGAATTTTGAACGGTAACCGTTTTCCGGATGTGTAGCTGTTCCTGGGTTAAGTTGTACCTTTCCAACAGTTGGCATCACTAAAAAATCACCCAAATCCGAATGCCCTGTACCACTGTAATGCGTATGGCTAAAGCCTACAATCGTCGGATCATCATACTGATAACCTGCGCAATACCGATAAACATCCTTATTATACTTTCCATTATCTTCGTAAGAAAGCGTATCGGTATCCGGACTCAATTGTACCATACCAAACGGTACGGTAGCTCCTGGATAAGTATGCCCCATTTTTTGAGTACCAATAATGGGTTTTACGTACTTATATAAGTCATTTTTATTTTGCGCATTTACAACACTTGCGACAGTCCCGATCAAAGCGGTAACAATTAAACATCTGCTAAACTGATTCATTGCAAAGAAGAATTAAGATGGGATTAAATATAGGTCATTTAATTAACCTTTACATTTGTTGACTTATAGGTATGCAATAATTTTTTCTGATCGATCTGCTGAAACGTGATTTTCTTCAATTCTGCGCCATGTACATCATCCATTACAATTGGCAATCTGTAATCCTTCTTTTCTGCTTTCATATTCAGATTCGAGAAATTGATATTTTTCGCATGTCTCACATAAATACCCCAGGCAGGAACTTCTTTAAACATCGAAAACTCAGGATAACCTGCAGGCTCTTCCGGAATGCTGTCCAATTTATCCAATGCGATATAAGCCATGTATTTACTACCCGCACCAGGATAAGAAACTTCAAAATTGCTGAAGGTTACGTCCTCAATGTATTGCCCAGGTAAACCCGCAATAATAATTGGAGAAATGTTTCTTGGCATATCTTCTATCGGTCCTTCATAATCATAACCAGCATCAGCTTTACCCAATGGTACATCTGCTACCACATTTTTTATGGATATCCTTTTCATGGTCGACTTTTTACCTGGAATCCGTTCGCCTAATCTTAAAAAGATCACATGACCAGTATTGGTACTTTTTAAACCATCTACTACAATATCTTCCAAGAAGCCACCATCAACACTTTGCAAAGCGATAGCCGAGCGATAGGTATTATAAACCGTATTGTTCAATATTTTAATGTTTCTGAAACCACCTTTACCAGCTGTTCCTAATTTTATACCGTTTGCACTGGTACGTACAATGTTATTTTCAATCAGCACATTGTGACAGAAAAACCCTTCAGTGTGAGATTTCAGACAAATTCCATCATCCGCAGCATCTATTTTGTTGTTCGTAATCACCACATTATCACAATCAACGATATCAATACCATCACTATTCCAATAAGCAACGTTGTTTACCGTAATGTTGTCGATCACCATATTTTTGCATCGCTCATAAGTCTGTAACCAACAAGCCGAATTTTGAAGAATCAAGTCTTTGATATTCACATTTACGCAGTTGTAAAAGTAAATCACCATTGGTCGGATGGACTCACGGGTACGATCATATTTCAAAATATCCACAATCAACCCATCATTTGCATAAGCGATAGAATTATTGGCCAATGCCCTACCTTGTCCATCAATCATTCCTTTACCAGTAATGCCTACATTTTCTACATCCCTTGCATGAATAAGCGCCGTATTTCCAATTCTATCGTAATCAAAAGGATTGGTTGAGCCCAATAAAACAGCACCTTCTTCCAGTTGAATCGTAACGTTAGATTTCATATAAATAGAACCTGTCAAATATCTACCCACATAGAAAACCAATCTGCCACCACCGTTTTTGCTGATGTAATCTATCGCAAACTGAATAGAACGGGTATTCATTGTTGAGCCGTCTGATTTGATATGAAAAAATGATGCTTTATAGTCTTTTGCAAAAACAGCGGCAGACTGAATTAGAATTAACAGCATCAGAATCATTTTCTTGTTTTTCATCTTCTTAATATTTTTAAAATAAATTAATAGGGCCAACCAAACCCATGGATTGAAGTGGTTGTTCTTTCTTTTTATTGTTCGACCAATATTGTGCGGTCGTATTTTCTGTTAAAGATTTCATGTAATTCAGCATTACCGTAGTCACTTTAATCTCAATATTATTGGTGCCTTTTTTCAACAGATTTCCGAGTGCATAAGCTCTACGTCCATACCATTGCGTACCTAAATTCTCCCCATTCACAATCAATTCTGCTATGCCAAATACCTGCCCTAAATCTAAATAATGAAGGTTTGCAGGATTAGCTAATGTGATGGTATTTTTGTACGAAACCGTACCAGAAAAATAGGTGTAATCAGGTAAATCTTTTAAATCGCTCAGTTCAGCCAGATCTTGGTTTTTCACGGTCCCATCCATATGAGTAAACTCCGCTTTCCAAGGGGATTTTAAGCCCATCGCATTTGGTGTTACCTCAGGAACTGGATCCCAGTTTTTACCATTTCTATCCTTATTGAAAACAATAATTTTTGAATCAGCAGGACACAGTTTTATTTTTAAACTCCTATCCTTCAAGTCCAGTTTAAAGCGCTCACCAGTTACTGCATCCCAAATCCAAGCTTGTTTTTTATCTGTAATCTCCGGTAAAAACGTAGCGTCTAAATCGATACTGAGATGGGCACTAGCATTGTTAAACAAAAAGATATCTGAGTTTTTCGTTTGATACCGCACCTGGGTAACGAAAGTATTTGGCTTGGCGATTTTAACATATGGCGTTACCTTATACTTTGCTTGAATCGTTTGATACCAGTCTTTAAAATTTGCCGCCGGTTTTGCTAAGAAAATGAATCGATCTGGGTATGCTTTTAATTTTGTCACCCATTGCTTTACTTCTGCATCCTTTTGTTCGTGATTAAACCAACCTAAAGATTGCGCTGGATAAGCTTCTATGCAGAAGATCCGGCCACCTGCTTTCACAAAATCATATAGTTTCTTCGCCGTTTCAGGCAAAATACTTCGTACTTCTATTAAAAATAGCGTGTGGTACTTTCTCGGACCATAGGTCATCCAACCACCTTTAAAATCTGCATCTGCAATTACCTGTTCAGACACATAATCACAAGCATTTCCATTTTGATGAATAGATTCCCAAATCAACTGTTGATAAGGTGGTGTTACACCCCAGGGAAAGGGTTCCATTTGCGCGCCAAACTCTCCCCACATATCAGCAATTGGTGCCATAATCGCTATATCCGCAAAAAAAGTAGCTTGTTGTAATAATGCAGACTGCCTTGCTCTGTAATCCGTATAATGCTTAAAATACGGCCACATGGTATTTTGTTCATTAAAATAACCACCATAGGTGATCCAACCAGGGAAAGCAGCATCCGGTGGGGAGTAATTAAACCCATGAAAAATGGGATGCGTAACTCCTGAAATCGTACTTTGATCGCCCGCTATTTTAAACAACTCCAGCGACTCATTAAATACCATATCTGTATTGGTTAGTTCCTCAGAGCTGATCAGTTTTTTACCTTTCAAATGCGCCGCTGAAGAAACATATTTATTGATCATGGTATTACCACGGCCTAAATGCCATGGATACTTCATGAAATCCCGTTCTGAGATCTCCTCGCCTATACCATATTTCATCCAGGTTTCGCATTCAGGGATATCCATATCAAAGCTGCCCTCTAATGGAAAATGTCCTCTACCATAAGCCTGTGCTCTTGATTTTATTTTGTTTTCAGCACACCATTCCACAAAGCTCTTCGAAAATCTTTCTCTAAAAAGCTCAGCTTTGGTGTATTCAAAATCATACCGCATCCTGTTCAGCATCTTTTTCATTTCCGGACTGATGTTTACGGTATAATATAGGTCAATCGTGTTCCCCATCCTACCCGTTTTGAAGAGTATAAATGGCAAGTATGGATACAGATCATAGCCTCTTCGTTTTTTAAACTCGACCATCATGTCAGTCGACCAATTGGCGCCTTCCATTTCTAAACTATCGACAAAAAAGGAACGTACATCTGGTGCTAATGGGCCAATTCGGGTTTGAATGGTGCCCGTAATTTTATTGAGGTAATTTTTGACAGCCTTTTCATTAAAATGATTCAGTACCGGTCCAGCCCCACCGGGTGCACCTTGTATCACTTTCATAAAACCATCTATTTTCACTAAACCATAAACGGCAAAATTCCCTTTCGGCAAGTCAATTTTCACCCCATCATTTACGACTTGATTGGTAATATTTTTCACCTGGTCCATACTCGTCAAAGGATCTGGAACAATACTTAGTCCCAATAGTTCCATTTTACGCCCGGTATAAGGACTCAAAGTTGCGGGATCAGCTTCTTTAAAAATATCAAATAAGGAGATTTCAGTTTTTAAAGGACCTACCAGTTTTTTCACAGCTACCACCACTACTTGAGCACGGTCTTCATCAGCTAAAAAACCAGCCCCAAAAGGGAATCCTGTGCCCGCTAAAAGATCACAAGTCATGCCCAGTTTTTTCGCTTCGGTCAACGTAAACTTCAATAAGTCTATCCACTCCTCACTTAGCCAATCTACAGATGGGATGCCCATATCATCCGTATTGGATGGAAAGGAAATTGGATTGATTTCTACCCCACCAATTCCTGCTTCTTTTAACAGTTTAAGCTCTCTCGCCAACTCCGTTCTTTCTATCTTGTTCCCATTCCACCACCAGCGCACAAATGGCCTGTAACCGATGGATGGGTTCTTAAAGAGCTGGTATAAATCCGCATCGGTATCATCTATCAGCGTATTTACTACTGACTTAGAAAAAGCATTATTCTTTAACATCAATAAGCTGGCAACAGAAAAAATAGCACTTTGCTGTAAAAATGTTTTCCTCTTCATAGTTCCTATTTTAGCTGTACCGCTTTTGTAAAAAGTCTTTCATCCATAAATTGATTCGCCATTGTTCATCACTTAGAGACATTGTCCTATTCCCCTTTACCATGTAAGGCACTGGTCCAAACTCCGGAGTAATCGTGATCGGCATTTTATTTATTCTCATTTGGTTCACCCATTTGTCCCAAATCTGAACGTGGGCTGCTAAAGCCTCCTCATATTCGGCATTTGCCGGATCCCAAACTTGCGAACTTTGTGTACTCCCTACCCTTGCATGAATGTGGCGGGCATGTGCGATGGCATTATCTACCGCAGCTTGCTGATCTTTCAGATAACTTTCAGAAACACAAAACCAATGAGAAACATCCAGCGTTAATTTTAAATCCGGATTCTTTGCTAATATTGGCGCTACATTATGTGCCGCATACGACCATTTATTACGGTGCGTTTCTTGATTGATTGGCGTTTGATATTGATCCTCAATCTGATTACAAACCGCCAGGCAGGCTTGTATTTCATCCGCGTTAAAGTATTCTCTACCGATTTGAGCACTAAAAAATAAGGGCGCTTTAGATTCTGTTCTCATCTCCATCAATTGACTCAATTCCTGCTTAAGATTTTCCAGGTATTGCTCCAAATTGGCATAAGGTTTAATCACCGTCATTACAATAGCAAAATCCAAATCATAATCCTTCAACAAATCCAATACCTCTTGCACATCACAGGTTTCTCCATAAGGGAACCATTCAATACCAGCATAATTGGCTTCTTTTACGCGTTTCAAAAAAACAGGCCAGGGAATATCTTCAAAACCCCAACGCGGACACAAAAACTTTAGGGATAAATCCATTCTTTACGATTTATAAATCAGTGGGTTTTGTTCGTCATTATTCAGCAAGTCGCCAACTTTAAGCGTACTCAGATAGGGCTCAGGTAAAATATTAGGTTCACCATTAAATGTATTTCCATCTGGCATATAAGCACAAGTCATGGCTCTTCTATATCCACTACTCATATTGGCGCCTGCACCATGTATGGTCAATCCATTATGGAAAGAGCAACTTCCAGCTTTCATAGCGGCCGACACTGAAGCTACCTGAGCAAATTGCGGGTAAGCTTCAAAAATGCCATCCATATTTTTCCCTATTCCCTTATTTACAAAAGTTGTTTGTTTAAATGATGCCGGAATAAAGTATAAGCAACCATTTTCTAAGGTCGCATCATCCAGGGCTACCCAAATCGATAAAGCTTTTCTATCAGAGAAAGACCAAAATGGGGTATCTAAATGCCAAGATGTTGGATTTGCCCAAGGACGTTTAAATAGGGCCTGATCGTGCCATATTCTGATCCCACTGGCACCAGAAAGCTGTGCAGCCATTTTACCAATACGCTCATCCAACATAATCTCTTTTACCTTATCATTGGTTTGCCAAAGATTTAGCAGTTGATCAAAAACTTTGGAAAAATATTCAGCGTCCTTATTGATCCCATCATCCATCCCAACTTTACCTTCTTTTCCAGGCATTTTTACACCATTTCTGTCCTTTACCGCTTCCGTAACTGCTTCCCGCCATTGCGTTAACTCTTCAGCTGATAAAAAATCTTCGATGACAATAAATCCATTAGTTTGAAAAAACTGAATCTGCTCTGTACTTAATTCACATTTCATTTTCTTGGTTGTTTAGGTTTAAAAATCTTTGTTCTGATGTTAAATGCTTACACTACTTTGATCATCCAAAAACAAGATTGCATTTTTGTGATTTCTTAAATGAGTAGAAGGAAATCTATCGCTAATCTCCTCATTTAAGGTATGGTAAACGGCCTGGGCCTTTTTCTCAGTAGGCACGGTACAAAAAGCATAAGGTGCCTTTAGTAAAGCAGGCAGGGTTAGCGTTAAAGCATGCGTAGGTACTTCATTGATCGTGGTAAAACAGCCATCATTAACTTGTTGGTTGCGACACTGTTGATCCAAATCCACACGCTTCACAAAATAAGGATCATTAATCGCAGCTACATGCGGATCGTTAAATGCCAAATGCGTATTTTCTCCAATGCCTAAGCATACAATATCCGTTTCAAACTCATTTAACAATGCGGTATAGCGCGTACACTCAGCCTCAAAATCAGCTTCATTTCCGTTGATATAATTTACCGTGTTAAAAGGCGCTAAATCAAATAAACGTGCTTTGATAAAGTTACCAAATCCTTGCGGCGCATCTGCAGCCAGGTTTACGTACTCATCCATGTGGAAAGCATTGAGTCTAGACCAATCGATGTCTTTTTTCAGCAATTCCTCAAAAAATTCATTCTGAGAAGGGGCTGCACCAAATATGATATTAACGAAGGGTTGTGTGCTCAATAATATGTTTATGCGTTCTGCAACAGCCGTAGCAACCGCTGCTCCCATCAGGTTTCTGTTCTCAAAAACCTTCACGGTTAATTTATCTTTTATAAATTCTTTCATCTAAATCTTTCTTTAAGTTATACAAAATCTGCTGAGGAATAGACTACTGTCCCATTAATCATGGTCGTTTTGATGTTGATGTTTTCATCAAAAATTAACACATCAGCATCTTTGCCTACAGTTAGCGTTCCTTTTGTATTTTCAACACCCATGATCGTAGCTGGTGTTCTAGACATCATCCTAACTGCTTCTACCAATGGGATATCAGCCATCTGAACCATCGTTCTTACCAATCGGTCTGTCGTAGCCACACTTCCTGCAAAAGAAGATCTGTCGGCCATAATTGCAACTCCATTTTCGATAATCACTTTCAATCCAGTGTCCTTATTTCCGAGGATACTCTCCCCTTCTGGCATTCCTGCCCCACGCATGGCATCTGTAATTAGCGCAATGCGATCAGGTCCTTTAATTTTATAAACCAGTTTCAATAATGGTGCTGGCAAATGAATCCCATCCGCAATGATCTCTACGTCCATCGCATCAATTAAAAAAGCACTTTCAATCACGCCTGCATAGCGATACGTATTTCGTCTGGTTACGCCAGACATAGCCGAATACAGGTGCGTGGCCAGACTATAGCCATTTTCTACCGCCTCTAAAACCTCTTCATAAATGGCATCCGTATGGGCAATAGCTGCAATAATTCCATGCGATTTCAAGTATTTACCCATTTCAATAGCACCCGGTAATTCAGGGGCAACACTCCAGCGTTTAATTGCCTCAGCACCGTAGGCAATTACTTCTTTATACTCCTCCAGATCAGGGTTTCTGATGTACCTTGGATCTTGCGCGCCACTCTGACTAAGCGCAAAATAAGGCCCCTCTAAGTGCATGCCTATAAACTGTGCACCTTTGGTATTTTTAGCATTTGTACTTTTATAAAGATCTATTGCTTTTAACAGATCTTCTTTGGCACAGGTTAATGTTGTGGGCGCCATTGCGGTGGTCCCGTAAGTAGCATGAATTTCAGCAATTTTCAGATAGGCCTCTTCCGTTGCGTCCATAAAATCATGCCCGCCACCACCATGAATATGAATATCGATAAAGCCCGGAGAAACATAATTCCCCTTTGCATCGATCAGCTCATAATCTGCTGCTTCGATATCTCCCTCTTCTATTGCTTCTATTTGATGACCATTAATTAATAGCGTACCGTTTTTAATGATGCGATAAGGTGTGATGATCTGGCCATTAATTATTTTAACTTTCTTCATATGTAGATTTTATATTTTGAGATCAACAGCTTAACCAAATGCTAATGATCCAAAGAACTCAGGTAAATGAAAATCAGGACTTTCGGCCTCTATTTCATTCCAACTGTAAAAGTGTGGTTGCGGTAAATCATCACCACACTTAAAAAAATTGCCAAAGCCCCTTTGTTGGCTTAGCGTTTTTAAATTACTAAATGCAAATACCACTATCGGAATCATTAATGTGATTTCCCATACATATTTGCGCCTACTATTTTCTGCTGCCGTTTTAATAACAGCATGTGTTTTTATCCTTTTCACCAACTCCTTTGGCAAGAAATCTCTATTTGATCTTCCTTTTCCGTAAGCGATTAAACATACGCCAACGCAATTCACCTCGATATTGTAATAAGACTTATCCGCTCCAAACGACACAAAAAATTCCACACAATTATCTTTGTGCACTGCCCCATTTAATTCAGTTGTGGCCACCTTAATTACATCCTCAGTTACCACATATTTTAACATTAGGAAATCATTGCTATGTGCAATGCTAAAATTGGCTTGCAAATCACTATTGAATTCAGGCCATGGCTGCTGAGCGATTCGGTTTTTTGGTAAAGCATCTAATAAAGTCGAGACTTTTTCAATGTCATCATTGGCTGTATATTGATCCAGGAACGGTACAAATAAATTTCTCATTTAATAGGCTTAAAACCTTTTTTTACTAGCCTATGCGGCAATTTTTATGTTAAAAAATATAAATCTTGTAATTAAAACAGGCTGTATCATTAATCTGGTCGTCATGACAATCTTTTTGTCTAGTCGGTCGTCATGACGACCGGATTAATGATACCCCCTATTTTCAGGTATTAATTATAGCCCAAGTTTTGACCCAATTTCGCATCCTTATTTAAGTCAATCTCAGTCTGCGGAATAGGTAAAAGCACATTGTAAGGCTTAATGGTTGTATTTTCCTTAATGTTTAGTCGCGTTACCCTATCGAGTAAAGTTCCCGTTCTCACCAAAGTCATTCTTCTATTTTCCTCACCAATCAATTCTCTTACGCGTTCGTCTAAAATAAAATTCAACGTAATGTCAGCTGCTGATACCTGTGCTGCATTTGCTCTGGTTCTTAATTTATTGATACTGATGGCAGCACCACCTGGGTTGTTTTGTTTGAATTGCGCTTCTGCCAATAACAAATAAGTTTCCCCCAAACGCATCATAATTAAATCTTTAAAAGCTCCATTTCCAGTAGGATCTGTAGCGATAAAATGATTCCATTTTGTAGTGTAAGGAACAATACTCCATAAAGTATCAGCCGGAGTTGGAACTACTTTTTTCCCGAATAAAGCTGGTTTACTAGGATCGTTGTAGTAGAAGTCACGGCGAAGATTGTATTTAGAATTACGCATATCATTAGCTCCCGACCCTGTGTATGCGCTTTTGATCACCCAAGGACTTAAGCGTAAACGGCCCACACCACGTCCACCTAATGAATCGCAAACCAACATTCCCGAAACGTTACCATAAAAAGGTACCCAAACTCTACGGTGTTGATCCAAATTCGTCGCACCACCAGGTATATTGAATTCTAATTCCTGCACCCAAATGGCTTCGGTATTTCCCTGACGACGGCGTTGATTACCAGTAATAAACATATCTGAGAAAGGATCACCTGGCTCAGTTTTTTTAACTCCGTATCTGGTATCCACTAACTTGAAGTTACCGGCAATAACCGCCAGACATTGTGCCTCTGCCAAATCATTTTTACCCTGTCTCAAATACACTTCTGCAAACAATTGCGAAGCAGCCTCTTTACTGATACGACCTGGTTTAGAAACCTGATCTATAGCAGGTAAATTAACCGTAGCGTATAAAAGGTCATCATTGATCAATTTGTTCAAATCGGCTACGCTAGCACGGGTAAAATCTGTTTTAGGCTCATCATATGGACGATCGAGCAATGGAACTTCTCCCCATAAAGTAACCAGGAAATTATAGGCATAAGCTCTAAAAAAACGGGCCTCTGCAGTATATAATTTACGTTGAGCATCAGTTAACGTGGCTGTAGGATCTGCGGTACCTCTCAAAATTTGATTGGCATTGGTAATCACTCTGTAAGACCAGGTCCAGTAGTATAGGGCTGATGGATCTACAGGCAAAAGCCTTGAATAATCATGATAAGGAATTAATTCAGGATTTTCCTGGCCACTAATTGCTACATCCGTTCCTACTTGAAAAACAGCGAGTAGCGACTGGTGGTTCTGAATGGTATATTGCTCCCTAACAGTTGCCTGTAGACCTGCAATTCCGGCCTCTAAACCAGCAACATTTTTAAAACTCGTAGATGGCGAATAACTAGAGTCAGATTTTTCATCTAAAAAACTCTTACTACAAGAAATTAAGCCAACACTTGCAATAAATATGAATGATAAAAGAATATGCTTTTTCATAATTTTATTTTTAAAGATTAACGTAATGTTATGTTTAAACCAACGACAACGCTAGTCACTAATGGGTATACTCCGTAGGTTAGCGGTTGGTTAGCCAATCCTGCTTGTATAGCTGGGGTTGCATTCACACTCAACTCAGGATCTGTTCCAATCCAATTGGTAACGGTATGTAGGTTACGACCGCTAGCAAACACCGACAAACTGCCTAACTTTAACTGCTCTGCAACTTTAGTAGATAAATTGTAGCTAAGTGTAATGTCCTTTATTCTCCAATAGTTCTGTTTTGTTGGATAAGCATACAAACGTGGGTTCGAATAAGTTAAAGAAGGCGCCTCATTATTGTTGTTTGTTGGTGTCCAATAGCTAAGTTCTCTTGGTATATTTACACGACCGCCATAAGTTTGCAGGTTTAGTAATGGATTATTGATCAAGGATCCCTGAGCAGTTTGAACGAAAACACTCAGACCAAAATTTTTGTATTTAAAATTATTGATCATACCACCTGTCCATTTAGGCAAGCTGTTACCCAGGTAAGACTTATCCGCTTCCGTAATTTTTTTATCGCCATTAAGATCTGCAAACTTTAAGTCTCCAGGCTTCGCTGTTGGGTCAACATTTGAAGGATCTTCACCTGTTTGCCAAACGCCTTCTAGCTTATAATCATATATAGCGTACAATGATTTACCAATAAACCATTTGTTACCTATATCATCTAGGTTATCGCCATACAAGGAAACAATTTTATTTCTGCTGGCCGAAAAGTTAAAATTCGTAGACCAGGTAAAATTGTCATTTTTAATGTTTACTGTATTTAAAGTAAATTCTATCCCTTTGTTCGCTACTTTACCTAAGTTGTCAAAGATGCTTGGAAAACCAATGATGGCAGGTAACCTACGTCTCAATAAAACATCGTTAGTTTCGGTTTTATAAACTTCTACAGTACCCGAAATCCTACTGCCAAATAAAGAGAAGTCAACGGCTAAGTTCGTTCCAGTAGTGCTTTCCCAATTTAGTTTAGTATTTCCTAATACGCCATTAACAAGTGCAGAGCTAGATACTAATCCTGTAGTAGTTACCCCATTGTAGATATACTTGGTGACTCCTTGCGTGGTAATCGTCTGATAAGCACTGATCGCTTGATTTCCAGATTTCCCATACGAAGCTCTCAACTTGATGTTATCAATCTGTGATACATTTTTTAAAAAACGCTCATTAGAAATGTTCCAACCTAAAGCAATGGAAGGAAAGGTACCATACTTACTTGTTGCTGATCCAAAAGCCGAAAATCCATCCCTTCTCACAGTGGCTGTAATTAAATATTTACTCTTATAAGAATAATTTAAACGGCCCATTTGAGAAACCATGGCCTCTCTGGAATAGAGGGAAGTAGGTACAACTGCACCTGCTGCACCAATGTTATTGAAGGATAAATCATCATTTACAAATGTGGTCCCTCTAACATTTAATCTCGTATATATCTTCTCTTGTGCACCATACAACGCGGTTACATCGAAATGATGGTCATTCCAATCTTTATTGTAAGAAAGGATGTGTTCTAACAACCAGCCTTCAGTTTCTTCTTTTTGTACACTTGCAGTTCCCGAGAATGTATCACCTGCATCGGGGCCGGAGTAAAAATCGTCCTTAGTAGGCTGAAAAGTATAATTTCCATTAAACCTATACTTTAATCCTTTAATAAAAGCTGGCTTAACTTCGGCATAAAAAGTACCATTCAAGTTTTTGTCACGATTGTTTACATCTTGATTTAAACCCAGCAATGGGTTTCTGAAAAGAGTTTCACCAAACATAGGAAAAATCGTATAATCCCCATTTGGCTCACGTAAACGTCCATAAGGGCTCATCTGCAACGCACTACTGTAAGTTACCGTTCCCCCATCCGCATTACTGTTGGCGAAAAATAACGAAGTACCTGCCGTTAACCATGAGGTAACTGTTGCATCCAAATTGGAGCGTACAGAAGCACGAGTAAATTGATAGCCTTTTAATACCCCCTTTTGCTTCTGATAAGCACCAGACACAAAGTATTTAATCTTTTCTGTACCCCCTGAGATGCTCAAGTTATGATCTTGAATACTACCAGATTGAGAGATTTCTTTTAACCAATCTACTGTAGTACCGGTATTATAATTGGCAATTTCATATTGGTTAGGTACTGGCGGATTGGCAACTGGTCGATTACTTTGTCTTAAAAATTCTAAATATTTCTCCGCATACTCTGGTCCACTTAAGGGGTGTAAATTTTTGATCTGATACTCAGGTCCTCCATAAACACTGTATCTAATCGTAGGCTCTCCGGTTTTTCCTCTTTTTGTCGTGATTAAGATTACACCACTAGAACCACGTGTTCCATAAATAGCTACTGCTGATGCATCCTTAAGAATCTCAATAGAAGCGATATCATTAGGGTTAATGTCATTCATAGAGCCACCCAAATTACTAAATGGCACTCCATCAATAACTGTCAGTGGTCCAGTACCCGCATTGATAGAGTTCACCCCTCTAACCAATACCGTTGGCGAACTACCAGGTACAGATGAGGGTGACGAAACATTTAATCCTGCTGTGGTACCTTGAATGGCAGATAGCACGTTGGTAACTGGCAAACCAGCTAATCTTTCCTTTGGCACTGAAGTTACCGATCCGGTGATATCCGAACGTTTTTGCGTACCGTAACCCACGACCACCACCTCGTTCATTTGATATTTACCTTCATCAATTGACATGGTTACATTGATGACAGATTTGTTCCCCACACTGATGCTTTGTTGAACATAGCCTACATAGCTAAACACTAAAGTAGCACCTTCGGGTGCATTGAGTTGATATTCACCAGAAGCATTGGTTTTAGTACCAATCTTGCTGTCCTTAACCGTAACAGTAACGCCCGACAATGCGGAACCGCCTTCGCCCTTTACTGTACCTTTAATTAATATATCCTTAGCATTGTTAATGTTTATGTGCTTAACTTTTGTTTCCTTAACAAATTTCTCCGAAGCCGCATTTACGCTTGAAGAGAGTATTAAAACAGAAGTACATAAAAGTGCGTGCTTTAATAGTTGTTTTTTCATTCTTTTGAGTTAAAATTTTTAATAATTACAGGGATAAAATCCCCGGACTGGTTTCATCTTACTACTAATTTTAATTTGTTTCCCTCTTCATATCTTGTTTGGTTTAGGTTTAGGTATGCTTGTTTATATTTGGTTGTATTGAAAGCTTTTTTTGAATAGGCTAGGAGTTGACTTTGCTCATCAGTTCCGACTCTTGCATACTGTTCTTTTTAAATGTGGGTAACCAGCGTTTGATCAGATGTCCGTAGAAAGCATAGAACACCAGGTAGAGGTAACAAGGGAATAATATCCAGTAGGCGGTCCTTACATCATACAAATCGGCTACATGGCCATATATCAATGGAAAAATCGCACTTCCACAGAGTGCCATAATCAACATGGATGCCCCCACCTTTGTAAAGCGACCCAGGTTATTTAAAGCCAAAGGCCAGATCCCTGCCCAAACCAATGAATTGGCTAAGCCCAACAACACGATAAACCAGATGGAGATATCAATAGAATGACCTAAAATGGTATAGGTACCGGAACTGTAAATAATTAAAAGCGTTAATACTGCGCCCAAAAGGGTGCAAAAGCGCAGCACATTGACTTGTGAAATGTATTTTGGAATCAGAATAATTCCTAAACCATAGCCTATAATGGTGGTAAACAACGTATAAGAAGGAAAAACCTTCGCTTCCATAATCGGCATCCCCATCACACTTGCATAACCAATAATTGTATCAATGGCAATGACCTGTGTGCCTACATGAAAGAATATGGCTAAAACACCTAATATTAAATAAGGAAAATCAAACAGGCTTTTTTTATCCGCATTGATGATGGTTAGCTCTTCATTCTCCTGCTCGGTATCGATCTCTGGCAGTGGAGAGAAACGGATTAAAATACCAAGTGTAGCCAATACGGTACCCAAAACACCATATGGAAGGATTACCCTTCTAATTAATTCGTCTAAAACTACGCCTCTTTCAGTCGCTCCCATTAAAGGCAATTGCTTTAACATTTCGTTATCAGCAACCTTAAATATCACATGAGCAAATATGAGTGGAGCCAAAATACCAGCCCCTTTATTACATATGCCCATAAAGCTAATGCGCTTTGCGGCTTTCTCTATGGGACCTAAAATGGTGATGTAAGGATTCGCAGCAGTCTGCAATATGGCTAAACCAGATCCTATAGTAAATAGGCCAACCAGAAACACTTCATAGGTTCTACCCAGTGCGGCTGGGATGAATATAAATACTCCTATAGCCATTACCCACAGGCCATACATGATCCCTTTTTTAAACCCTACCCGTTTCAACAAATAAGAAGAAGGCAACGACATGATAAAATAAGATATATAAAAAGCAAAGGCTACAAGGTAGGATTGAAAATTGCTCAATTCGCAGGCTATCTTGAAGTAAGGAATTAAGATTGCGTTGATCCAGGTAATGAAACCAAAGACGAAAAACAAGCCCCCCAGAATAAACATGGAAATTAACGTCTCTCTTGAACTAAGTGAATTTACTTTTACTGACCCCATCTGTTTTTTTTATTTAAACATCGCAATTAAATCATTAATAAAAAGGGCTATCACTATTACGTTAACGTACCCGTAAATAATTTAAAAAAATTCGCTTTGATTATTTTTTAATTAAAGCGAATTTCAATACTCTTAACAACCTGCCTATATTTGGTACGTCGAACGTGTTAACGTTAACGTACACGAATATATAAACTTTTTAATTAAACCAAAACTTTTATTGTTTTTTTTCTTCTTTTCCAATTGCGCACACAGGGTGTGCGCAATTGGAAAAGGTCGACTTGGCAGAGACTTTCAACTACCTGATCGGAATTTTCATAAATTTGCGCCTTTTAAAACCTGTAATTCTTTTGATGATCAAATCTATTAGACGGCAACATGCCAAATTGATCGGCAGCAACGCTGACACTACGCTACAGGCCAGGATATTTCATGAAGTAAGTGTGATTGCTATGATCGGTCTTCCTTTGGCATTACTGGTAAATTTGGTCATAAAGGTTCCATTGGTCAATGTCGCACTTTCAACGGCCTGGATTGTCACTGTAGCGATGTACATCAATTCCCGGTATTTTGGAAGGTTGCGGCTTAGTTTCATCCTATTTAGCGCCGGCACTAACGTCTTGATGGTATTTAATTACTTCATTAATTCAGGCATACACGGTCCTACATTAATACTTTACCTCCTCTCACTGGTTTTTACATTGTCGGTAATGCCGACCCGACAGTATCTATTTTGGATGCTAATGAATGTGAGTTTTGTTGGTGGGCTATTGCTGTTTGAGTATTATAACAATGAATTTGTCAAAGTCTCTTATACAAAACGTAGTGATTTGTTCCTAGACACAGCGACTACTTACATCTCTGTAGTCGTGTGTATAGGTGCGGTACTTTCTTACCTGATCAACAGTTATCAGCGGGAAAAGAATAATGCGCTGACAGCTTCCCTAGCTTTAAAAGAAGCCAACGATTCTAAGACCAGGTTATTGTCTATTTTATCTCATGACTTGCGTTCTCCACTCAACTCCATCGCCATTTTTTTAGAGATGCTTAACGAATATGATTTGTCGCCAGAGGAACGCCGCTTTCTGGAAAACAACTTGCTCAATGAGACAAAAAATACGCAGGTGATGTTGCAGAATTTACTGAACTGGACAAAATCGCAAATGGACGGAGGCATCAGCGTAAACATGGTGAGACTGAACTTATCTAACGTCGTATCTTCCTGTCTGCTTGTGCAGCAAGCAGCCGCGGATATAAAAGCTGTAGCGATCGTTGCAAATATTGACCCATCCATTGAGCTGACTGCAGACCTGGATATGCTTAAGTTGGTGATCAGGAACCTGGTAAATAACGCAGTAAAGTTTACCCTTTCCGGGGGAGAAATTCAGCTATACAGTTCTTATGATTCCGGCTACGTCAAGTTACACATCATGGATAATGGCGTGGGTATCCCTATAGCAATGCAGGGAGATCTTTTTAAGCTGAATGCAGTATCAACTTATGGCACAAACAACGAAAAAGGTATTGGGCTTGGCCTGAACTTGTGCAAAGAGTATACGGAGATGCAGAAAGGCCGGATCAGCTTTAATAGTATACCTGGCAAAGGAACGACCTTTACATTGGAATTTGCTGATGATAGCAAACAAGAGACTAACGTTCAAGAGACAAACCTCGTAAAAAACCAATAGCAACCTAGCATTCCTATTAATAGGATAATATAAACCCAGAAGTTTAACGGTTCAGTCTTTTTCACTATTGTTTCCTGCTTAGCCAGTTGTTTCTCCTCTGCTTTCAATTTATCAGTTTTCGCTACATTCACTTGCTCCCTGATATTTTGAATCTGATAAAACCCACTATCATTCCAGTACGTAAAGATCTGCGTTTCTTTATTTGCAGTTTTAAAAAGCAGCTGACTCGATTCCAGCTGCTTTTCCGATGATTGCTTATCTATAGTAGTCGTTTTACTTGTCTTATTAAATAAAGCGCAACCAAATAAGCACCCTACAATAGCAATAAATATTCTCTTCATTTCCTATGTTTTTGTAAGCCAATCCGCAAAACAATACACGCTCCTCTTATGTCTCATTCTCCGATAAACCCCATCCCCTTCCCTGCTTCCATTTAAATTCGTATTTCCTTCGATCGAATAAACCCAGTCATTCCTTACCTCTTCGACGATGCCGCAATGACCAACTCGCTTCAAATGCTCAAAATAGATCCCCAACACCATTCCAGCCACCGGATTCTTGGCAAGCCGATCTGCGGGGAAAAGTGAAGGACTCCAGGCCGTACGCGGTTGAGCATATCCAGCCTGCCCAAAACACCAGGAAACAAACGACGCACACCATGGCACTTTTTTAAGTCCCACATGCGCATTGTACTGGTCCACCCGCAAACCAGCGTTTTCCGCAGATTCCCGAATGCCAATTTCTTTTTTAGCTGTTTCGATGACAGTTCTTTTGTCTCCATCAGCTATACGATTGCCGTCAGCACCCCAACTGCTGCCAACAACAGCAAAGCAAACGATGCCCAATAAAATCCTAATTGTTGCCATAACGCTAATTTTTTAAAAGATAAAACCATCTCAGTTAATAAAGGCAACCCTAAAGCCATCCAAAAACTTTGTAACAGCCACCAACATAAACCTGTCACGATCAGAAAGCAGATCAGGCTGATTAAGATCAACAACCAGATATTTGGATCAATAACACCCATCATAGGATCCCAATTCATAATCACACGCTGTAAGAGCGGCCACAGCAATAAGCATAAGCCAAATAATAGATAGGGCATATAGTTTCTCCTGGAAACATCATCCTTCGTTATTTTTAAAATGTTCATCCTATTTTGTTTTAAGAAATGTTAAGAAAATCAGGCTGTATCGTTAATCCGGACTAACGATACAGCCTATTCATTTAGGTCATAGCAACAATCATGATCTTTCCTACATACTTGCTGTTCGATACCAGTCCTTTTTTATCTATCGAACTAAAGTTGATGTAGCCATGCACATAATCTTCACCAAATTCTGGCGGCAGCTGCAATTTAAAGACCCCTGCAGAGCGTGGAGCAGCCCCCATTAGGCTAACAAATTCACCCTTTGCGGGGTTGTACACCAGCAAGTTGGCCATATCTGTTGCAGCTCTATACTTGTTATCATCGCTATCTGCATTAGTACTCCATTCAAAATCCACTTTACCCTCCACTGTGGCCGCGAGGTTCATTTCAGCAGGCAACTTCAATTTACCACGAGCAAACATTACTTTTGTGTAATCCATCTCAAGCACTGATCCAACAGTTGTAACAGCTTCTTTTAAGTGGTAGGAAACTGCTTCGTTCATAGGTGATTTTGATGCAGATCTGTTGCCATAGAACAATTCTATAAAGTCACTAAATGAACTTAAGAAGCCTGTAACCAGGCCAAAACTGGAACGTTGAGTAGCCTGGACCTTAGTGGCAGGCTTATTGCTAATCCTAGGCAAGGCCCGGATTACATTTAGGTCTCTAAAAAAGGCACCCACAACGGTACCGACCTTTTTTCGGAATCCGCCGAGGATCCCATGTCTGATAATTCCCATTTTTTAAAAAATTAAGGTTTAAAAATCTATTAGTTATGTTGTCCGTTATCAGCAATCCTGCAGTATCACCTTTCACAAACAACAGCACAAATAAACTACAAAAGACATCGCTTGTCCAGTTGGGGGGAGTTGGGAACTCCCCCCTCTAAATTTGGCAAAAATGGCTTTTAAACCTATGTCAGCGGCGCGTTCTTTTCTTGGGAATTTCTGTTATCGCCCGACTTTTGACTTCATAATCTTTTATATGATTGATCAATTCGGCCATCATCACTACATTGGGGTCCTCATTCCCAATCATCAATGCCTTTAACCTTCCAGGACTGTAGTTGGTTCGATAAGTAGGATCAGACATCCTGGTTTCCCCAGTTACCATCAGCTTCAATAGCTCATAAATCACCCGCTGCGAAGTCAGTAAAATTCTATTGAAATTAACATAACGATCACGAACTTTTGGACGGAGGAGATAAAACATAAACCGCCAATGTAGCTCCCAACCCTTTTCCGTGGCCCATTCATCTTCCAAGACTACATCATCATCTAACGAATTCACTAGTCCATAAGGGTTCAGCACTTCAAACTGAATATAATCGGCAAGCTCCGAAGCAAATTTTACATGAGGCTCATCAAGGATACGTAACAAATCCAAATCCTCTACCAAATCAACATGGATAGGGTCAATCAGCATTTTAAGGCTCTTCAATTCTCCCGAAAGTGCGATACGCTTTCCTGAAACAATAATCCCCATAATTACGCCGCAAATCGCTATGTATCCCATCTTTTTTATCATCGCTCCGCTGTATGCTATACTATTTGAATTCTTCATTGAGTTGTTTTAACATTTTTGATAAAATGGACTTCACCGTAATTGAAGTATTCTTGACCACCTGCCTGTACTTATTCTCAATACTCTTTAGGGACAAATCTCTTTCTCCGGTGCCTGGCGTACAAAAATTTCTGGAGATGAAAAGTATTAATTCGTTTTTAGAGCAGGTTGTAATCTCTGCCATCATCAGCAATCTGAAAAAATAAGCGAGGGCATCTACAGAAATCGAAACCGACACTTTGCTCCTCAGTGCTACAGGATCAACGACTTTATTTTCATTGACCATCCGATATTTTCTATCCATTATGCTCAATTCCGAATTCACGTATTGCAGCAACACCTCTTTCACCTTAAGTTGTTTTGACTCAAACTTCAAAAATTCAGGATAATCAAACAGGATAGTCAACTCTCGTTGGTGCCGGTACAAACAATCATACTGGTCTCTGATTTCATAATTCTCTCCCATCTCTTCCTCCATACAGCTTTTACAATAAGCAATAAAACCAGGGGTATTGAAGTTTGCAGCTACCAATAAGTGCCTCAAGGGAACGTTAATATTTTCGTAGCCCCCAGTACAAAGTTTCATAATGTATTGCTGCAATTTTTCGAGATAACTGACCTGATGCCAGGTGCCGCTTCCATTTTTCAATAGATTGCTCATTTTACTGATTACGACTGCTTGCAGTGTTTTATGGGCATGGTATCTCGTCATCGCAGTCACCATTAACACTATCCCATCTTCTATTTTTCGTGCTGCAGCATGGTATAAAATGATCGGCATTGATACATTCAGATCCAGGTATTTACGGTAGTTTTGACGATGAGATTCAAAAACAACCAACACACAGTTCAAAACCATTTCATACAATTGTTCCATCTCTCTCCTGCGATCTGAATAGTCATACAAAGCATTCAGCATTAAGGTACATTCCATACAAAACTGATTTAAATGTCTGATCACCAACCTATCAGGCAAAGAGCCAAAAACTGTTTGCCTTGTAAAATGAATGATTTCGTCATTAATTTCGGGTAGGGCCGCTATCCATTGCTCAATTTCTTCGTTACTCATGGCAGCAGTCCGTGGAGACATACGCTCCAGCACCAGTTTTTGAAGCGTCATATCAGGTGGCCTTCTCATGGTTCGATCCTCCCTAGATATACACTGTTTGCTATTTTTTTCCTATTGAGAGAGATCACTGAAACATATACTTCCATGGATTTCCCAATCAACTCCTCATTAAACTGAAAACTGCATTTTTTGGTTGTCCGTTTAATGCCCCCAATAAAACCATCTGTCATTGCCAGCTCCTTATTATACAGAACCAACATAATCTGGTCATCAAATGAAGTCAATCGGCGATTAATATACTCCCAGCGTAGCTCCATCCTATCGGGAGCTACGAGTTCCATTACAGGTTCCTCCAGACCCGGTAAATCCCCAATGCTAAGTACTACTTTAGAAAAGTCAATTCCGAAATCTGGGTAATCTCCAATAATAGCCTGACTATAATTTATAGCAAAAGCAATACTTATTGCCGGTTTATCAATCGGCAAATTTTGAAAGCCAGCAATAATGTAAGGATGAAATGGAATCATCCAATCGTTCCCAAATTTAAATTTCCCTTCATTAGCGAGCTGACGGAGTGATTTTTTTCCCTTTTTCTTTTTTTTCTTTTTTGGTTTCGAGCGTACGTATGGAACTCCGTTCCAGACTACACCTACTACCGGTCCAACTAACCCTATAATTGGTCCTAAAATTCCTTTTGGTAATCTTGCCATCCTATTGCTTTTGTTTTATAATTCTTAAACCATCAAACAGTATTTTACTATTAGTTAAAATCAGCATCGGTATTTCGACCTAATGCAAGAACGTACCTCTTAGGTACATGAAAGGTACATTAGCCCTACTTGGTAGGTGGTTACACCTATGAGGTACCTCTCATGTACCTGTGATGTACCTATGATGTACCTATTTATCATAGACCCAAATTGAATTTTAGGTGGAGAGTTCCCGGAGCTGAACTTTACACAACGTTCCCTTTTCATACATCTGGTTTTTAGTGGTTTATAATATTTCGAAGCAATATATGTCACCAAAAAATTCAAGATGTCGCAAAATGTCGTTTTATGCCGCAAGCTGTCGTTCTTGGTCGCAACAGGTCGTTTCGTTATACAATCTTATCCTACTTCTCATTAAGTACTTATATAATTAATCAACAAAACCATCTAATTATGATAAATGAAGCATGCAAACGATTGCTTAATCTCTATCTATTACATAATTATTTGCATAACAATAGAATATTTATTATTTTTAAGCAATAAATTAGTCATTAACCAACTGCCAGTTGGGTTCCGTATGGGTTTGTTGATCTGTACGCTAAGCGCCACTTAACCTGTTGCGGTTTTAACAAACCATAGCATGCAACGATTATGCATTTATCCCAAAGAAGCAGCAAGCTTACTAAAAGTAGGTGAGCGGCAAGCGCAACGGATTTTTAAATCCATCCGTAAAGAAGTCAACAAGAAAAAACGCCAGTTTATTACGGTAAAAGAATTCAGTGAATACAAAGGCATTGACGAACTCGATGTACTCAATGCTTTGAATAAACTTTACAATTAACCTATCCCTATATTCATTATGCAATCCCTTATCACGCTCCAATTTATTTCCGCGCTGTTCAAAACTATCAACACTTATCCGCTACCTTATTTTACTACAATCCCTTTAAGAGGGGCAATTACAAGCCTATTTTCGTTATCCGAAAACAGGATATTTGTACAATCATTAAGCAATTACCTGGTTCATTTAGAGCTATTTGAATTTAGCCTTTTTAAAGACTTCAGTTTTGATACACTGATCCATAAATCATCTTTCTTTATGTTTGTCATGCATGATGGTCAGTCTGTTCTTTCAGATCATCTGGGTAATCCTGTCTCAGAAACTATGGGAAATAGTTGTGCTTTAAGCTATCTAAGAGTGGGTAAATACAATTGGCAATTTTCGGCCGGCGACCACAAAATGATACTCTTAACTTTTAGAGATGATTATTACATTCGCAAACTTAATGAGGTACCGCAATTTAAACCTTTAGCAGATGTCTATCAATCACCAACAGTCTCATACCTTACACTACCCCACTGTACGATTGCCAAAAGTATTTTCACTCTAATAAAAAAGCAACTCACAAAAGAACAAACGGTTAAAACCACCAAAAGCTTAAAAACTGACGTAGAAATCAGTCTTATTATTGAAAATATCCTGAGCAAATATCAGAACAGCTTAATTGCGAAACAATATGATACCAATAGCATAAACAAGCAAAAAATAGCCCAAATCACCAGATTTATTCATCAAAATTATGCGGATAAAGTGGTAGATGATTTAGTTAAGCTGGCCAATAAATTCAATATGTCAAGGAGCAGTTTTATACGTCTGATCAAAAAAGAATTTCAAATGTCACCGAATGAATATATCCTAAAACTTAAAATGACTAAAGCGATGGTAAGGCTTACAACGACTAGTAAACTGATTAAAGAGATCGCTACAGAGGTTGGCTACCATGATCCATTCCATTTTAGCAGGGTATTTAAGAAATATCATAAAATCACTCCGAGCAAGGTTGATCGTATTTGTGAGTAGATTTTACAGCTATTACATGGACAATCATTCCAATAAGACTATAAATTAGTTTAGCATTTTGGAATGATTGTCCATTTTAAATCAAAAAAAATGTGTTGAAATTTGGGTTAATGAGGGTTAATAAAATCTGTATTTCTTAACGTTAAACCATCAGAACGAGCAATCATAAAATTAACCTCTCCTGGACGGCGCTAGTCGGGACCGTGTAATTAGTGACGGTTTCGGAATGAGGTTGAAGAATACTTAAAATATGCTATTTATTATGACGACCACCTTTAGCCATATCTTTAAGCATAATCTTATAATTTTTCTTACCAAGAACCGATCCTAGTTCCGCAGATTTTTTATAAAATTCCAAAGCCTTATCGTAGTTTTTTTCTACACCTTGTCCCATTTCATAGATAATGGCAAGATTGTTATAAGCTTCAGGATGACCAGCTTCAATAGCTTTATGATACCAAAAATTCATCTTCTTTGGATTGAACCATGGATTTTCTACACCTAAGAAACTCATGTTTTCAAATTGCTGTGCATATTCATACATAGCTTCTTTATACCCTAGATAGGCTGCTTTTTTAATCAATTTAAAATATTGATCATATAAATCTCTTTTGTCTTTCGCTGTTAAATTTGACTCTTCATAGAATTTAGATTTTATCAGCATAGCTTTCGAATATATTCTTTGTCCTTTCATATTTTTTTATCAGGATGTTTAGCATTCCACCATTCTTTGAATCCGGGCGGTGCCAGTTTAGATGATGTTTTTCCATCTGAGCTCAATTCCAAAAACAAGCAGAGAGCCGTTTAATCATGAGCAGCTATAAGTTTTATCTAAAAAAAGTATTAATTGGATAAGGAATAAATGATATTGTTTATAGCAATGTCTTTAAATGGTTATCAAGATATTTTATATCAGTACTTTTACTTGCATACTGGTTATCAATTTTTCTTACTACATCTATATAACTAATGCGAAGCATTCTAACTTCCTCTCCTAAAATCCCATCTAAAAGTATTCCTGATGCAACAAGCTTATCATTTTCACTTAAACCATCTAAGTCATGCACCTGAATTATTATTTCAAACTTTCCATCTTCATACTTCAATAACACGTATTGCCAATTTGATGCGTCAATTTCAATCAAATCACCATTATCTTTCTCAAAATCAAATATCAAGTCCCATTCTTTTGGCGGCTTTGCATAATGAAATTCCCACCCAGGAATAATTTTCGCATAAGAAACAATTCCCTTTGTTACTGGCAGTAAACTGAGATCCCCTCCAGGAGATATAACTAATTGATTATCCGCTTTAGTCCCTGGTCCAATCTCCCAGGCAAAACCACCTAAGTCCGTTAACCTATCGTCAATTTCAGTTAATAACTTTTCATTATCAAAGTTTTCACCAAGGTCTTTACAGTGTTTTGAAAACCAATCCCAAAACAAGTTTACATCTAAATTAATGCTATTGCCTCCCTATTTTATAAGATTTTTATTATGCCAGTTCATAGCAAATCATCTTTTGATTATTTATTATAACGACCACCCTTACTCATATCTTTAAGCATAATCTTATAGTTTTTTTTACCAAGAACCGATCCTAGTTCTGCAGATTTTTTATAAAACTCCAAAGCCTTATTATTATTTTTTTCTACACCTTCTCCAATTTCATAAATATAGGCAAGATTGTTATAAGCCTCAGGATGACCAGCTTCAATAGCTTTATGATACCAAAAATTCCTCTTCTTTGGATTGAACCATGGATTTTCTACACCTAAAAAACTTATGTCTTCAAATTGCTGTGCATATTCATACATAGCATCTTTATGCCCTAGGTAAGCAGCTTTTTTAATCAATTTAAAAAATTGATTATATAAATCTCTTTTGCCTTGCACTGTTAAATTTGACTCTCCATATAGTTTAGAATCTATCAACATTGCTCTCGAATATATTCTTTCTCCTTTCATATTTTTTTATCAGGATGTTTAGCATTCCACCATTCTTTGAATCCGTCCGGTTCCCTTTTGGATATTGTTCTTCCATCTGATTTCTTTTCCAAAACATTCCCTGGTTTATTTGGATCAGGTTTTAATTTCTTAAAAGGATTATTAGTTCCCCCAGCACTTCCCGCTTGGTTACGCTCCCCTTTTATTTGCAAATTGGATTTCGACATCAAATCTACAACATTAATAAAAGTAATTATAAGTTTTAATTGCGGTATCAGACTTTCAATTGGAAAACTCATTTCTAGTCCCATTTCCTTAGGAACGCCTGAGCTAGCTAATGGAAGTGCGGAGAGATTTTTAATGGGCTTACCGTTAATTTCCACTTCCCTAAGTGGGATGCCCTTATCCGAATTTAAACCCGAATTAAATTTCAGATATTGTACTGACATTCCCAAAGTCAACTGGTCAGGTTTAATTTCATTATTGTTGCCCTTACTATCCATCTGAAAGAATCTATCGGGATCGTCATTAAGAACAACAGTCTTCAGTTTACCATCTGTATCAAAAATATAATCGTTAAAAAACCCCTCAGTCTCTCTACCATCAGGATCAATATAATATATTGGATTATTTTGAGCATAATTATAAGGAGATTGGCTCTCATAATCTGATGCCAACGGATCCTCTACATTCCATCTCCCTATCACCGGGTCATAGAATCTTGCGCCGTAATCGAACTGTCCCAGTTCTTCCTGCAACTCCTTGCCATTGTAAAGATATTTATTTGTCCCTGTAATTCCAACAGCTTTCCGCTGTCCGAAAGCGTAATAATCATCACGCTGTAATACCTCCAACAATTCCGTTGATGGATTCTTATAGAAACTTAAACGAACATTCCCCAGATGATCCATCTGGTTATATTCATAACTGTAACCCCCACCATTGTTCCTGGCAATCCCCTCTTCAATCTGAACAAAATCTATCGCACCGTTGGACTTATAATGAATCCCATCAACATACTCCGTTGTACCTGTTGAGGTACTTTGTTTCCTTAACTTTCTCCCTCCAGCATCGTACAAATAAGTTACATTCTCGTTTCCAGTTACCTGCATGGGTAAATTCAGGTAGTTATAGCTGATCGTATTCCCATTTGGCCCATCAACTTCGAGGTTCCCGTTCTCATTATAAGTATAAGCACCGTTGGTAAAACCACTGATCTGTTTCAACTGGTTACCTAGATACTGACTAATGTGATAATCATTAGTGCCATAATCATCCCTGCTTAAAGTCTTGATATTGCCCATCACATCATAGCTGATACTTTCACCCAGACCATTACCACCATTTGATCTAGATAAACGGTTCAGCTTATCATAGGTATAAGTGAAAACATTACCCAAACCATTGTTATATATCTGTTGAGCAATGTTACCATTATATTGATTGTATAACGGGTTGCCTGTATCCTGATATTTCAGCTCCATGCTGAATAAACCGCTGCTGCTCGTCTTTAACCAGCCCCTTTCGTTATAAGTGTACTCTGTATTTTGCAGGAAAGAGCCTCCCCCCGTACTGTGCTGTCCCTTAATTAACAACTGCCCGATTTCATTGTAAGTGTTACCCGATAATTTAACCAGCGGCAGATCCGTTGCAGCCAACAAATTATTAGCCGTCTTCTGTTCCGTACTCAGCTTACGCCCCATATGATCATATACATATTTATTGTACACATACACCCCTTCAACACCGCCATTAAAATGCCGACGGGTACTCTCCTTCAGTTCCCCTGTAAAACTATATATATTACTTATTTCATCATAGTTGTATACATCAGCCGTATTGTTTTTGTAATGCTGGCCTTTGCTCTGAACTACCCTGCCCTCAGCATCATAATAATTCACCGTCAGCAACATACTACCCGTACCTAGCACTGTTACGTTACTCCCCGTCAATAGCCCTTTGGTACAGGGAGACTGCATCTGACCTAAGCCAGTATCTGGCTGCCCGAACACATTACCAGGGAAATCATAATCATCATAATAATTGAGGCTGTGGTAATAGCTGATGATTTGCGGAAACACATTATTCGTATAACCCACACCCGATCCGGATTTTTCCTCCCACCAGTGGTAATCAGGATTAACTACCGTCAGATTGTTCACCGCATCCTGAATAGCCTGCCTGCTACTTCCATCATTGTACAAGCCCGTAAAAATCACCCTGCCCAAAGCATCATACTTGGTTAACAACCATTTTCCCTCGCTCCTTTGCTTCCAGTCTTGGGTAAGTATAACCTGATCAAGCGGATTGTATACCATAAATTCCCAATCCTTACCGGGAACCTTTTTTTCCACTAACCTTTTTCTACTGTCATAATGGTAACCATACATAAAGTTTTTAAACTCTCCATTACTTTCGCTGAAACTGTTAATCGCGCCGACCAATCGGTCTGTATTTTCATTTATCGCAGGTGGCAGTACATAACGTAAATTACCGAAATCATCATAAACATAATAAGTAGACAGTCCTTTGGTATCTGTTTCCCAGATCCTTTTAAAAACCACCTTATCTTTAAAATCTTTGTATTCTTCTGTGGTACCAGCTTTACCATCCCCGGCTCTCCAGTTCTCATCTTTTATTATAGTTTTATACAAGGCACCAGCGGCATAGTAACCCGCAGTTGCCCCAGAAGCAGTAACCGTCCATAATTTTACGTCATTAGCCAGATTTGTTCCATAATCTGTTTTCAAGGTATGTCCAGTATTGTTGGCCTCGATCTGCCATGCCGAGCCTGGCGATCCCTGTTCCAATACTCTGTTTAAGGGAGAAGCCTCAAACCGCGTTTCTGAAAATGGTGTACTAAATACTCCCGCATGCCCAGACTGTGGAGCATTATAGTAATCAAATACTTTTGTTAATCCATCAGGCTTATATGCCCCAGTATTGCCAGTGCTGACATAAGGTAGGTATTTTTTGTGCTCTCGCTCGAAAGCATCATACTCGATAGGAACTACAATATCCTTCTTGTTCGGGCTGCCCTTCACCTGTACCGTCTGTAATGATCTACCTAGACCATCAAAGTACTGAATCTCGGTTTGTACTAACTCAGGATCACAGCCCGCAGCTGTTACCGCGGCCGCTGTTGTTAGCCCAGCTTCCCGGGGCGCATAAGTAGTGATGTAATTCTGATCCTGACTAGCCTCCACACAAGCCAAAGCCGCATTAACTGCAAAACTCAATGTTGTACTATGACTTCCTGCACTATTATATGCTGTAATGGTATAAGTCGTTAGTGGTGCCATAACTGTGGGGGTACCGCTGATTGTTCCGTCTGTATCGTTAAACACCAAACCTGCTGGTAAAGTGGGACTGATCGTATAAGCTTTCGACAATACGATCTTACGAATCAAATTAGGTGCACTTTCAACTACATAAATGGCTCCATCACTACCGCTGGCAATACCAAAAGGAGAGTTAAAACGTACCACCGATCCAGTACCATTCACAGAACCAGCTGCAGTCGTGCCCGCCAATACACTAACCTCACCTGTTGGAGTGACTTTACGAACCATATTATTTGACTGATCGGCAACATAGATATTCCCATTCCCATCCAGCACCAAATCATTACTGGGATTAAATTTCGCAATATTACCTGGTCCATCCACATAGCCTCTTGGTAAGCTACCGGCAAGCGTACTCACTACCCCAGCCGGCGTAATCTTCCTGATCATAGCATTGTCCCGATCAGCTACATATAAATTACCTGCTGCATCAAAGGCCAAGCCCATAGGTCGGTTAAAACTAGCTATCCCTGCTGCTCCATTTGCTGCCCCAAGACTCCCCGAACCAGCAAAATCACTCACGACTCCGGAAGGAGTAATCCTTCTTATTTTGTGATTACTGTAATCTGCTACATAAAGGTTCCCCGAGCCATCAAAAGCCAGGCCTATTGGTGATTGGAAACTCGCAGCCATTCCTGTTCCATTGGCCGATCCAGCAGCACCGCTCCCGGCAAAGGTACTCACCATACCCGATGGGCTAATCTTCCTAATCCTATTGTTATGCTGATCCGAGACAAACAAATTACCAGAAGCATCTATTGCGATATAAGAAGGATGTTGAAAGGATGCCGAAGTACCAACACCATCCGCAGAACCTGCAGAACCACTGCCGGCAAAAGTCGTCACCACTCCCGAGGGAGTAATCTTACGGATACTGTGATTACCCGCATCGGCAACATACACATTCCCAGCTGCATCAACCGCTGCATTCAGCGGATTATTAAAACTCGCTCCAGTGCCAGTTCCATTTGTTGAACCTGCAAAGCCACTGCCGGCAAGCGTTGTCGTACTTTGACCAGCCGATGAAACCGCCCCCCCAGTATTGCTGGGACTTACTGGGCTAATAGCAGTTCCTACCGTAAAAGGCGGGGGATTATCATAAGCAATAACTGGCGCCGACCCCGAAGAACTTAGCGCCACATTAATGTTAGTGATAATATTGCCCACATTTGTACTATATCCTTCCGAAACTACATAATAAGTACCAGCAGGAAGCGTCATCTGAATAAAAGACTCGCGACCAGGACAAGCCAGGCCAGAATTATCATCATTATAAGTAATCAGATTTCCCGAAGCATCCAATAAATGCATATAAGTATCAAACCCACTCCCGCAATGTGAAAGCGTCACTTCTGATTCAGCCCCTAGCGTAAACTGATAGTAAATATCATTACTGGCTTGTCCGATATTATTTCCCAGGCAACCATCCGCATTATTACGGGTGTCCGTATAACTTCCAGCTCCGCTAAAACTACCAGCATAGACTGGATTGTATAAATCTGAACCAACAGAAGGCGTCCCACTCCCATTAACCACAAAGTCCAAATTAAAATCTCCGCTGTTGCTGCTATACCCCTCCACTACAATATAATAAGTACCCGCAGTTAGGCTCTCAGAAATAGAGGAGGCCGCTCCGCTACAGAATGGCCCATTGTCATCGTTATAAACCACCAAATTCCCATTACCATCCAGCAAATGCAAGTAAGTATCAAAATTACTCCCACAAAGAGAAATGCTGACATCAACAGTGTTACTTAGTGTAAAAGTATACCACACATCTGCACTTGGCTGGCCATAATTATTACCGAAGCCATAACTATTGTTCTGAAAATCCGTAAAACTACTGTAACCGCAGCCATTTATCGGAATGGAGAATGCATCGTCCATATAGGTACCACTTTGAGCCTGGGCATTCTTCCAGCTAAAGTTTAACAATATAAAAAACAGGAACAACCAGTACCTGCTTGAGGTCCTGAACATCGAGAGGTGCGAAGCTTTCATATATGCGGCGTTAAGAGCAAGTAGTGATTAAGATTATTTTATTGGTTTGGCAGGCATTCGCTCTGTAGTTGGGATTATCTTCTCCTGCTGTGCAGGGTTGAGCAACCCTCGAAGCTTCCGATTCTTTACATCCATCAACGCACCAATCTTCGTCCGTTTCGCCGCTTCATTTAGACTTGTATCGACTACAATGATACTTAGCGCAGCTTTATAGCTACTTTGCACTTGAGCGATCTGTGTGGCCTTTACCGAATCCACACCAAGACTCTTTCGATAGTAATTTTGCTCCTGTTTTTGTCTCTGTGCCACTATTGAAGCATCTTGTTTTGGACGTTTTTGCTCTTGTCCGTAATTATTAAAGGTTACCCCTATTAGTATAAGAAATGTAAAGTAGAGTCTAGTTCTCATCACTTAATTGATTTGTGGTTTATAATGGTAATCGTAACTTTTAATAATGTTTCCATTTTGGTCTTTAATACACTTCAACCGCTGGAAAGCATCATATTCATAATAAGTAATACTTCCTTTTTCATCTGCTGAACTTATTAGTCCTATGAGTGGAGCATAACAATAAGTGGTCATCTGGGAATCTTTAGGGTACAACCGCAATTCATCAATTGTCCCACTACCTAGTACTGAAATTGTAGCACTAACCGGAGCCTGAACAAAATGTTCATAATATGTCCACCCATTATAGCTCCTACCTGTAATTACGCTTGTACTGCCCGTAACAATTTGTTCGCCATGTCTACTCCAATAGCTAACTATGTATGTCTCTGAGGCAGTCAAACCACTTTTATATATACCTCCATTAACTAAACTGTAAAAGGCCTTCCCCGTTATAGCATTACTACCATACAAATTATTGCCGCTATAATTCCAATTCCCCTTGTCACTTGTTTCAAATGAAGAATAGGCCACAAGATCCGGCTTTGCATTACTAACTTTTGCAGTTATATTTTGATGCTGGTATCCCCACAGGTAAACATTTCCATTGGTTTTTTCTTTATTGTAATGACCCATATTCCCAAACTCATCGTATTTAAAAGAACCAACTGATTTATAAAGACTTGAAAAAGACACATTATTACTATTAACATCTATCTCCCCTACACCTGCAACAGGTACGTCGGTTTCGATCTGGTAAATTTGTTCTGGAACTGTAGCGCTCGAACCATAGGCTACAAATTCTCCACCCGTCACCTTAATAGTTGTCCCAATTCCGTCCTGCATTTCCATATAAGATTGAATCACCGGGCTAATCACATGTTTTGTTTGCAAGTTTAAAATTCCTAGTGTAATACTATTCATCCCTGAAGTATTATTGGGATCTAGTTTGTAGTCCATTGGATAGAAATACTTTTTATTTATTCTTTCATTACCTCCAGCGGCAATACTAATCTCCGACTCCCGGATTTGGTTACCGTTATACTTATATCTTTTAACAGTAGTAAAAGGCTCTACACCAGCAGCATTATAAAGTTTAACAGTACTCTTATTGATTACCTTTGCAATATTGGTAATGACAGGGTATTCTGCGACGACATCAAACTTTATCAATTTTTTCGATGGTAGACAGCCAACGTGAGGGCGATAATTTGTCATTCTAGCCTTTCTTAAACCCCATATATATAATGGAGGTTGCTTATTAGGAGTATATAGCTCATATTCATTAATGGTCTCTTTAACCTGAACATTTTGTTCGTTGAAAACTTTTTCTGACAGTAAAAGTCCACGATTCCATTCATAGTTTAATTTTGGAGCAAAAGGATATCCGTTTGAAGTAAACTGTAATCCAGTAACATCAATAGTATCTTTAAGAGAGGTTGGACTACCAGGTGGACATGGATGTGAAATATAATAATATTTTACAGGTGCAGCATAAAAAAGTCCGTCACAATATCCATCTTCCTCAGGATTACAATCACCACCGTTCACGTCGTTAAGTGCCAAAGCCCTTCCAGGGGTACTATATCGCCTTATTGTTGAACCATTACCAACTATTCTTTCTTTAATTTCAGAATACCCTATATTTATTCCATCATATCCACTCAAAGTAAAATTAGGAGCACTAGTTATCACCAAATTATATACATAATAAGCGAAATTTTCCCTTGGATCAAATTCCCCCCCAAGCGCCGGCCACATATCATAAGGATCAAACTGGTTCCAATAGGGCAGAAAGTTTTCCGTATAAGTAAATACGGGAAGGTTGAACAATATACCACTGGATTTCTCAGGAGTGACTGTTTTAACATACGAGTATTCTCTGACAATATCATTTTGTGACGATATTCCATCATGTCGGATACTTTTTTCTAGTCTTAAACCTCCGCCCAATATATTTCTGTCTTCAAAAGCGAAAGTGTTTGAACCTAATGTAAATTCTTCGTAGCCACCATTCGGAAAGATTATTTTATTTAAAGTACCAGACAATGCCGCCGCAGTATTTGTCGTTCGGTCAGCTCCGTAAATTATATATTCATCTGTTCCAGCATAATCTGTTTTTCGAAACATAGAGAACCTAGCATCCCCATACTCCGCGGGATAAATATAAACAGTTGGTGTTAACGTGTTACAAGTATTGTTATTAAAATAACCCCAAAAATCCTGATGAGGAGAGAATCGGTTTGGTAAAGCATATGTATCATTATAATAAAGCTTATAAGGACTCAAAACATTACCTTCTACATCCTTTTCAATAATCTTATCCAGCTTAAGCCTTTTATTAGGATTTCCATACTGTGCATAGTAGCTGTGTAAATCCGGATCAATTGGGCTCTGCAAATAACTATGATTAAAATCAATTCCTTTCACAAATGAAAGCCCCCCTGTTTCAGACTTTGCGTAAACTGTTATTGAGGTAAGCGCTGATGAACCTATCAAATCCTCTCGATTCTTTAATGCTTCAAATTGGATTTTAAAATCCGGTCCCTCAATACTTGACAAGCGAAGTGCATTTACTTGGTTTTCGTTATGGAAAGCTATTGATGCATTTGGCCTATCATAAGGTTTAGAACAATCTATATATGATACATATGGCGTATTGGTTTTAAAACTTCTTACAGAATAACTATCAGGCAAAAGCTGGGTGTAAGACTCAGCCTCATAATTAAACATAATTTCACGATTTTGGATAGTCTTAATTTTAGTCAGATACCAAGAGCTATTATATTCACTACTGCTATAAAAACCCTCGGTAGTATAACTATCAGGAGCAGTAACAGGAGCATAATAACTATCGCCAGTTGACCTAGCAATTGTTTTTTCAGTTTTATCAAAATAATACGTGTTACCGCTTTCATCGATAACAGTAAAAGATTTGATGCGTCTGGGATTAATAGTAGTGCTCTCTTCTGATAAAGTATAACTAAATTTCAGATCCTGATAAGGTATCAGATTTATCGAATGTGCTTCTGGAGCAATTTGTCCAGTATGGTCAACCAGATTGCTACCCTGACTGAAGAAAAATTTACCAACATGTCCATTAAAGTTAAAATAGAAGATATCAGGTTCTGTATCAATAACATTATAGGGCGTTCGCATCATATGAAGTCCTGTTGAGTTATAATTACCTGCGAATGGAGAGTAACCATGCATTTGACTCCCAGCGATTAACCCATCTGGTCTTATAAGATAATTATAGCTCAACCAACCCATGCCAAAATTAAATTTATCATCAGGAAGATCCCGAACATTTCTTGTAATAACACCACCACAATTCAAACTCCAGCCTAGTCCCACCCAGCTCGCAATATCAGCTACTTTTATACCTGAAGCATTATAAGAAAGGGAAATAGGTAACTTAAGGTTACCTGCACTCGCTTCATAAAGTGGGATATTTATATTAGGAATACCGGTAAAACTAGATACAACATTATTTGCATATTGTCCTAAAGAAGCGGCTGTTGGAGATGGAACTCCAGGAATTGCAATTCTTGAAATCTGCCCCAAATAATCTCCATCTTCAACTGGTAATTGTGCACTAGCAGGTCCAACTAAACAACTAAGAAGCAGTAGTAAACAAAAACAACTTATTAATATTTTACAAAAATTATTTCTTATCATATTAAAATGTAAGGGGTCCATATACACATGTTTTACACAGCTATCCTCCTAAACTAGGCTGTTATCTAACCCGAGAAGAATTTATTACATGAAAGGAAGGATTCGGATGTCAAAAGCCAATATTCGATTGACGTAAAAATAAACAGATAAGAAAGCCGGCGCCAATCATTAATTTACTTAAAAACTTGTCTCTATATTTAGGCCCAATCTTGATTATTGTTTTATCGTATAGGTATACACAATCATTTTTCACAGAGTGAATTTTACACTCATTTACAATGTATGATTTATGTACCCTTATAAAATGAAATGATAGTTTTTGCTCAATCACTTTCATGGTCTGATAGGTGATGTGTTCTCCCAGGATTGTATTAATCATCACAAAGTTTTGATTTGCCTCAATATATTTTATCTCATCAAAAAGAATTTTAATAATATTTCCCTTGTTCCCGGATTGAACATACAAGCTGTTTCTAACACCTGCAGACTTACGTACCTGAATTACCCTATTAATTGTTTTCAGAAACCGTTCCCAGCTGAAAGGTTTCAACAGGTAATCAAAAAATCCATCCTCAAAAGCCTGGAAAGCATTATCCTTCACCCTCGATGTTACAATCACCAAGGTCTGATTCAGTAAGACATAATCATGTATATGACCATAATCTTTTGCAAGGTCTATATTGAAGAAAAGTATATCATTTGCACTTAATGAAAGTAGCGAATTCATAGCGCTACCAACATCAGAAACTACTCCAAAAAGATTCAATTTTGTCGTTTCACGAATAAAACTTGACAAGACAACAGCAGAAGACTCATCGTCAATAATAAAACAGGATAGTGTATTCATAAAGCGTTATTTTATATTTTTAAAAACTATTACTCATTTTGAACATTGGCAGATACATGGCTATCAGGATCACCCCTACCACTAATCCCAAAAAAATGATGATCAGCGGCTCCAATAAACTACTGATCGTATTGGTCCTATACTCCACTTCTTCCGTGTACTGTGCGGCTATTTTTTCAAAGAAATAATCCATCCGGTTCACCTCTTCGCCAACCTTAATCAACTGGATCATTTTGGCAGGATAAAAAGGAAAAGCAGACAGACTTTTATGCAAAGATTCCCCTTGCAAAATATCCTGTTCTACCTTCAATAAGGAAGTTTCGATCGGATAGTAATCTATCATCTGCCGTACCAAGGCAATAGATCGCAGCAAAGGTGTATCTGTACTCACCAACAAACGCATGGTATTGGCAAAACGTGCAAAGTAAATCTTCTTCACCAGATCACCGACAACCGGCACCTTTAACAGCAAATGCGAAGAAAAGCTCCTAAACCAATCGGCTTTGCGTTGAAATAAATAAATGACCACCAGCACCACTACAAATAGCAGCAGAAATATAAAATACAGATCAAACCAACCCGAAAAACTGATAATCAAAGCTGTAATCCAAGGTAATTTACCTCCGAAGCGTAAAAACACATCGGCGAACATGGGCACCACAAACTTGATCATAAAAAACACGGCACCTAAAGACGACAGCAACACAATAGCCGGGTAAGTAACTGCAACGGATGAAGGCAATTATTTCTCGATTGATAGCGGAAAGTATCGCTGCAGGTAACTGAAAGGATGAGGTGATTGATATAATCGTTAGTCAGATTTATTGTTCTCTTATTTTTAATTGAAAAATATCCCCAAAGAACCAGTAGAAAGACCAAGCCATATGCTGCATTTATAAATGTCTCTTGTAATCCTGAAAGATTATATTTCAACATAAACATCACTACCGCTAATACAGGAAAACACACCCAGTACACCGCCCGGTAAACCAAGTCCTGATAGCAAATAAAAGCCAGACACAGTAGCATTACAACTTGTAATAAGATCATTAATCTGCTACTACTTCTTTCAGATTTTTTGCCTGATCGATTTCCCAGACATTAAAAGTCCCGTCACCGTCGAAATCAGTAACGGCTGTCGCCCGAGCAAGAAAAGCACTGTTTGTGGCATTGACAATTTCGATCTTGTAATTGGCTCTGCCGTCTTTTCCACCAGTAGTCAACTTTTCCTGGATAAAACCAAGCTCGGTCAGATCAGAACTGTATTTAGATTTTTCGTAAAAGAAACTTTGCTGCAGGGTTGATAAATGTTCCAATTGAACTTTAGCTTCAGTACTTTTAGCCTTGGTAATTAAGGGCAATAAATTAGGGAGCGCCAGTAAAACCAGAATACCAATAATAACCAATACCACTAGTATTTCTGTAAGCGTATATGCTCTAACCTTTTGTTTGAGGAGCTGTTTAATCATGAGTAACGATAATTTTGATAAAATGAATAAATCTACTATTAGATTATACATTTCATATCTCTCGCAATATTAGGTATGTGTTCTTAAAAAAACAAGGACTCCATCCTGATTAACCCATTCATAACTTATTCATAATTTTATATTAACATCTTTTTAACAAAAGAACTCCGTCAATAACTGCGTATAAAAACCGAAAATATTATTAGGCCAATTAATGAGCTTAATGAAATTTTAGTCTAGCCTCAAAAGGAAAAATATCAGGAGATTCCTGGGGGGATTTCATGTACAATTAGGAACAAACAATGATGGTATTATGGAACCCTGTCCAGAAAGACAGGCTCCATAATACAATTTCAATTTAAGCCAGAATTTTAAAAGAAAAATTTACGTATGGCATAAGGGAGGTTGATCAGTGTCTCCTTATTCCCCGTCTTAAAATCGACCTCTTTATTTTGCAGGATCAGCTTATTGTTACGGTAAACAGCCGGATAAGCCTTTCCATCGTTATAATAATTCCCTGGCACCGGTATATCTCCAGCCTGACCAAACTTAACTGGCTGCTTAATTTTATCAATGATCCATTCTCCTGTAGAAGGCCTGAATACTGCCATTTCGGCTTTACCATCACCATTATAATCAGCAGGAACTGGTATGTCTCCGGCAACATGCTGAACCTGTAATGGAATATTTCCAAGGCTAGTCTGCCATAAAGAGTTGTCTCTGCGGAAAAATCCAACATCCAAAATTCCGTCACCATCATAATCCGCCGGAACCGGTATGCCCATTTTATGGCCAAATCTGATGCTATCCATGCCATCAAAATACCAGGTCAGATTAGCGGGCCGGTAAACTGCAAAATCAGCAAAACCGTCTCCGTTATAGTCTCCACATACAGGTATATCACCATTGCGGCCCAGGATTACTGTTTTTCCATCCTGAGTATAAAATTTACCTTCTGAGGGCCGGAATACAGCAAGCTCGACCTTTCCATCTCCATTATAGTCTGCGGGAACGGCTATATCTCCTGCCTTTCCAAACGCTATGTCTGCATGATTAGCGATCTTCCAATTCCCCGCCGAGAACGACATCAACTCAGTAGTCTGATCGTTATTATAATCCAGGTACCTTGCCACGTTAGTGTGATGGAATAAGGGTAATGTAAACTGACTGTCAGCATCCTTTTCTTCTTCTCCGGTAAACGGAGAAAAAGTACGTACACTGATCAGATCCCTGGATTTTGAAAACTTCATTAGGCGCATCAGCCCGTGACCTCCATTCGGCCTACTCTGGTAATCAGACAAAAGAGATTTAACGACATTACCTGCATAACCGTCCTGACGATAACCTTCACCATTGTCGCCCACATGACCTGAAAGGGTAAGAAATACGTTGGGAAAGCGCTTAAGCCCGTCAAATATCCTTTTTCCCTGCTTGGAAAAGGCTGGAAAGCCCTTCTCATTGGTACCAACGGTCTTATTGAAATGGATCATCGAGTGGCTCACTAAGATTGCCTTTCTATCGCTATATTTTTCCAACAACTGGCTAGCCCATTTGTTCATTCCCTCAATGTCTTCATCATAAGAATCATATTCAAGGAAAATGCTGATAAATTTTATACCCCCTGCAATAAAAAGGTCGTAGTGGCTGTCATTATCATCACGATAGTGTCCACCATACCATTTTTTATTCTTAAAGTGCTCAATGCCAAAATACTTATTATACTGATCTGTCTTGCCGCTCAGCGGATACTGGCTCTTGGTCTGGTCATGGTTACCTACCGCCATACCGTAAGGTATCCCCTGTGGATACCCCGATTGTGGTTTTTCCAATACATACATCGATTCGGCTGCATTGACCCATTGCTCAGGGAACTTCTCACCATCATCGGATATATCACCAAGGTGGATGACATAGGCTATATTCTCCTTAACGGCATTATTTACAATCCACTGGGTTTGCGCCGTAAACATTTCCTTTTTACCGCCATTCTTTTCAGAGGTATAATATTGAGTATCGGGGAGCACGGCAATGCTAAACTCTCCTGAAATGTCTTCATCTGTTGTGTTTCCGTTGCCTGCTACTTTAGGACTGCAACCGGAAACCAGTAATAGTGCAATCAATAGCACTGAAAAATTATTTTTTGCTGATATCATGATATTTATAAGATTATTTTATGGGGCTTCATAACCGTATACGGTAAACTCAGCTAAACTGGTATGTACGGCGGGGCCTGCAGTGGCATAGATTCTGAAAAAGCGCATTTTCGCAGTGTTTTTTGGAGCAAAACTTTGCGCTTCATCTTTTTGTATCAGTGTAAACGTATCGTAATCTGTCCAGGTTGTTCCGTTCATACTTCCCTGGATAATAAATGTGGTAAAACTATTTGTAACTCCTGTTGCGCCTGCCCTGCAAATCAGCTCAACCCTGGTTATGTTATAAGTTTTCTGAAGGTCGACTGCCAACCAATGTGGGAATACCGGAACTGGTGCGGGAGTATGATGGGTATGCCAGAAAGTATTCAGGTCATCATCAAAAGCAAATTTGGCAGGACCTCCGCCATTGGCAAGCTGAGAGGTAGCAGCAAAAGAGTCAGCTGTAGCCACAAGGCCTGATTTCGGTATTTTTGAAGATACAATCAGCGAAGTATATCCTGTATAAAAAGGATCTATGCTTGCACCTGGACGATACTCCGTTCTGTATCTGTAGGTGCTGCCTGGTTTATAGTCTGAAATTGCAGAGCTGACTTCATCCACACCAAAACGCTTTACGGTAACTACATTCGCAGTATTGATATATTCTACTTCCGTTACATAGGCCCCGCCGGTTTTATTGGCATTGCTCCAGGTTATCAGTAGATTTGTTCCCATATTTTCACTCTGAACTACCGGACGCGTGACCAATAATGATTGATACTTAGGACCATAAGTTTCACCCAGTAATTCTACGTCAACAGATTTATTTCCCTTATCATCAAAAGTACGTGCAATAAAAGTATAGGGCCTTTCCTCCAAATGATCAATGATCACACTAATGGTGTCGCCACTGGCTGGAATTGGTACACTAACAGAATCTGCATAATTGTTCCAGTATATCCTTGCCAGTTTCACATTGGCATCCGCGCCGCGGAGCCAGGAGATTCTGATTCTTTCGCGGCCCGACTGGACAACAGGCTTAGTTACCCTGCCTGCATAGGTTAGCCCTCCCGGAACAATAAATTCTTTGTAACTGCTATCCATTTTCGTACAGGCAGCAACTGCGCATATGGTTATGGCAAGCAGCACGATTTGATGATGTTTTATTTTCATACGATTAATTTTCATATTCATGATATACAATTAGGGCTGTACTTCCCCGAATAAAGTGAGCTCAGCTATAACTATTTGCCCCGTACTGCTATAGGTTTCCACAGTTTTCCAGCGCAGGTAACGCACAGCTGGTGGTGTTTCCTCAAAAAGAAAATCCTCTCCGAGAAAATTGCCATAATTTTTATCTTCTGCAGTAGTCTGGCCCATTGGTAATCCTGATGGCTTGTACGATTCGAATGCCCCCAACAATACCCATCCGTTAAAAGAGCCATCAGGATTAGGCGCATTAGAGCCCCACAGTTCGAACTTTTTAACTGCCGATGCAATGTATAAATGCGACGTAGGTGCCTGATGTTCCTTAAATCTGCTCAACAGGATTTTCTTTCCGAGATCTATACTAAACCAGGAAGGTATGGTAGAACCATTGGGCGTTGCGAAAGTATCCCCCGTAAGTATCCCCCATTTTCCATCCCATATTTTTGAAACGCTATAGCCCGAGTTTACTGGCCTCCAGGAATCAAGTGGCATTTGCATGGAAACCCAACTCAATTTTGATATCTGTGTTTCAAATTTTGGTGTCAGGAGTTTAACCAGGGTATCTGATTTATTGCTCCAGCGATCCCTTATGTATACCGCAAATTTTTTCTCCTGGCTTTTTAAGCCCCTTGCAGAAAATTTACCCTTTACTGCTGCTGAATAATAAGAGGTTACTGGTGCCCAGGTATTCTTGCCAGTAGTATCCATCATTACCTCTATGGCAAGATCTGCTTTAGTTGCATTGTCAAAAGTTACCGTTACTCCGCCAAAAGTAGATTCGACATCAACTGTTGAAAACACCGATCTGACAGGAGGTGTTTGAGGGCTGACATTGACGATTACAGGAGCAGATTCCTTTTCGTTCTTGCCTACACTATAGATCTTTACTTCGTAACTTTTGGTATCCCCAAAACCTACCAGCGCCAATGTATCTGCATACCTGGATGTTTTGGCTTCTCTGAATACACCCGGCTGTATTTCATAAATGGCTTTTACATAGGCCAGGTTCTGATCTACGGGAATCTTGTAAGAAAGCTTAGCAGCTCCCGGCAGTTCTTTAATTTTCACATTGCTGATCGGTGCTGGTGCCGGTGCGTTGGCATCTATATGGTCCAGTCTTTCTTCTTTTGTACAGCTGTACAAGAGTGTAGCTATAATTATCGAAATTATAAAATATAGGTTTTTCATCCGTATTTATCTGTTTTTAAATGGTGTTAAAACGATCATTTATGAAGCGTTACCAGCCCAGGTTCTGAACAAGATTCCTATTCGCTGTGATATTTGCTTCGCTGATTGGCCAGAAATAATCCTTCGAAGCAAAGGTTTGGTTGAACAGACTTACCGGTCTGTAATATCCGACCGCAGCTTCCTGCCCCATATCCCAGGATGTGATCGATGTGTTCAACTCCTTGGCTGCTTCTTTCCAGCGTCTTAAGTCCCACAAACGCTGTGATTCAAAAGCCAACTCAATAAGTCTTTCTTTATGAATGATCTCACGCATACCCGAAGTGCTGCTGAACTTTTCAGGATTGGTGGAAAAATTGGTCCAAGATGACTGTACGCTGTTCAGACCTGCCCTTTCCCTTACCAGATTGATGTATTTAAAAGTCTCTTCACTGGGTGTTGCCTCCGATTCATTTTGAGCTTCGGCATACAGCAGATAAAGATCTGATAAACGGATAATAGGCCAAGGAAATGGATTTGTAGAACAGGTAGTACCGACAATCACATTTTGGTAATGCACATATTTTTTTATGTAATATCCGGTCACCGTACTAAAATTAGCCTTTCCAGCTCCGTTGCGTTGTTTAAACTTGGCCTGGAGATAAAATAATTCCTGACTGTCGTCATACTTACCCTGTCCGTACCAAATCCCCCCATCAAAACCAAGATCCGCATAAAATCTTGGCTCCCTGTCAAAATTAAGCTGGGCAGTTTCATAGTCCTTTCTAATAGATAATTTTTCATTTTCCTGAGCTGTACGCAGACTATACCTGTTATTATAGTTCCATGTCTTATCTTCGGTAATGGGAACGCCATTCCTGGAATAGAACATCTCAGCGATCTTTAAAGGAGGAGACAATTCGCCCCTGATACTGGAAATATCGAGCATGGTTGGATCCCACCAGGTGGCTGCCAACGTTTGCAAGGTAGTTACCGCAGGCAGGGTTTGCGTATTGGCCCAGATAATCTCACTATTCCATTTTTCGGCAAAACTATTCCTGATACTCATCTGCGTTTTGGTTGTGGGCGTGATGTTGTATTGCTGAAAATCAGGATTAAAAGTATATAGCTTCATCCCTACAGAATGACACAGATCAATTGCCTTTTTACAGGCCACAGCCGCAGAATCCCACTTTACTTTTGAATATACAGGATTAAAAAGGGCTGTTCCGTCTGCATTTTTAAGTCTGGCCTGTTCTGCATTTCCGTTAAAGAGGGGACTTGCTGCAGTAACCAGTACCTTAGCTTTCAACGCTAGCGCAATGGGCTGCGTAATGCGCCCCGCCTCTGTTGTGGGGTTAACCACGGTAAGGGGAAGTGATTCCACAGCTTCGTCTATCTGGCTGGTGATATAACTAAAGCATGAATCTACCGGATCACGCTTTACCCGCATCATATCTGGATCAGCGTCAATTGATAAATTATTTTTGATGATCGGCACGGGACCATACATCCTTACCAAATAAAAATGGTAGTATGCTTTTAGGAACTTTACCTCTGAGATCCATCGTCTCCTTTCTTCTTCATCCAGATCAGGCACTTTTCCTACGTTTTCTAAAAAGATATTACAATCTCTAAGCGCCCTGTACAAATTAGTCCACCTGTCACCATATGGCGAACTCACTTTCTGAAAGCCCCTGGCTATTTGAAAATAAGCACCTTTAAGCGGCTGATCCCATATCTCATCACCGGCAAGGATACCAGGATCATCTGTAAGATCGCCTTCTTTAGGCATGTATGAATAACAGGTGAACAGGAATTTTTGGGCTTGAGTACGCATGGTAAAAGCACTTTCTATCGTTGGCACGTTATCGGGCACAACATCCAGGTATTTTTTACAAGAGCACATTGTAGATAATACAAGCAGCACAAATGCCACCTTAATTATATTTTTTTTCATCATATTCATCGACTTTGTTTGTATTACAATCATGATTCCTTAGTTAAATGTCACGTTAATACCCACATTAAATACTTTTTGCAGTGGGTAGCCCAGGCCATTCCCTCCCATTTCCACATCCCATAAATCAAACTTGCTAAAATTGAAAAGATTAGTCCCACTGGCATAAACCCGAAATGAACTGGTGCCCATTTTTTTCTGCCAGCTTTTTGGAAGTGTATAACCAAGTTCAACTGTTTTAAGACGTAAAAATGCCCCATCACGCATGAACCAGGTACTGGTTTGCGAATTATTTTCATTGATTTCAGGACTTAATCTTGGCCATAACGCATATACATCTCGGTTGTCTTCCGACCAGTGGCTGTCGGCATATGCTTTCAGTAATTGATTATTTAATATTTTACCATCAAGTACTTTATCCGCAATTTCTGCGTCTGTTCTGTAAGAAGCAAAGGGTGAGGTAGCTTTAGCATCTATCCAGAAAGACTCATTGGCAAGTCCCTGGAAGAATCCACTAAAGTCAAAATTTTTGATGCCCATTGAAAATCCAAAACCATAAATGATCTGAGGAACGGTTGGATTACCGATCGGCACTTTGTCGGCCTCTGTAATCTGTCCGTCGCGATTTACATCAGTATACTTGATGTCACCTCCCCCATACTCACCAAAATTTTGTTTAGGTGAGTTTAAAGCTTCTTCATCATCAACAAATAACCGCTCGGCAATATATCCATAGGATTGATTTATGGGATTACCTACTTTGTAACGGTACGCTTCATTATACTGAGGTTCTTCGTATACTTCAAATTTATTTGCTGCATAAGTAAAGTTTCCTCTTGCCGAGAACCACATATTGTTGTTCAGCGTTTCAGAATAATCTATAGAGATGTCCGTTCCTTTCCCAGATGCTTTCCCCACATTGGCCCGTACCGGAGAGGTCAAGCCCAGGGTATTAGGTACAGAACGGGTCATCAGGATATTGTCCCTTGATTCATTATAATATTCTGCCTGGAAATTTATTTTATTAAAGAGTCCTATTTCCAGCGCAAAATTCTTTTTTGTGGCAACTTCCCAGCTAATATCCGGGTTAGCATACCTGGATACTGACACCCCCTTCAGGGTAAACATTTCACCTTGTCCATTGCCAAATGTTGCCGACCTTGGGACCGAATTCATATCAACATTGGAAAGATAAAAAAACCGATCGCTCTTGTCACCAATGGCATCATTACCGATAAGGCCATAGGTAGCACGCAATTTTAAATTACTGACTATTGGCTTAATCCTGGAAAAAAACTTTTCATTGGAAATATTCCATGCGACACCTGCGGCAGGGAAAAAGCCAAAACGCTTGGATTCATCAAAACGTTCCGATCCGTTATAACCAAAGTTAAACTCTGCGAAATAGCGGTTATCATAAGAATAAGTTGCTCTCCCTGATACACCAAGGTTTCTAAAAGGAAGGGATTCCTGAAGATCACCTGCGTTTGCTTCAATATTTTCCATCATCCTGTAAACCAGCAAACCATTTACACCGTGCTTGTTAAAAGTTTGATTATAGTTGAGCATCGATTCCAGGTAAAAAGAGGATTGAACTATTTTTTGCCCTTCAGTATAGCCCAGATATTCTGTAGCGGTTGACTCATTCAGGTTGGTAATGGTGTATTTATCATTCAGTTGATCATATCCCCCCAAAGTATAGAAGTATGGGGTATAAGCTCTGTTCACGTCAAAATATGATGTTCTGTTCGCATTTAACATCGTGCGGAATGAAAGTCCCTTTATGATACTTGACAGCTCTTGCTTTACTTCAAACTGCGCCAGCATAAGTGATCTTGAGTAATCTTTGTATCCTTTTGTCATATCGGCATAAGGGTTAAGGTAATTTCCCCCACCATAGTTTCCATACATAATGTGGTTTACAAACTGATGCTGTTCATCAGTCGGGAAATACGCAGGAAACAACGAAGGATTAGACCTCATTACCTTTCTATACATACCCGAACCACCGTCTATCGGCCCACTGTAGTCATCAAAGTTTCCACTCAGCCGAACAATCATTTCGGTAGATTTCGTTACATCAACAGTAACATTTGAACGAAGGGTATAACTTTTCAGGTTGATATTGTTGTTATAATTGTTGCGCTGATCAACATTTAGCATACCATTATCCTTATTGTAGGCACCGGAAACAAAGTACCTGGCAATTCCACCGCCACCACTGATATTCAGGTTGGCGCGCTGGGTAATGGCATTGTCCTTAAACAACATTTCTTTCCAATTATTAGCAGGATAAATGATGGAATTTTTACCGGCCTGAGTATTGACAATCTTTTCCTCCGAATAGAGCAGTGTGCCCAATGGGTCCCTTGTTAAGATGGCTTCATTGGAAAGTCTCATATAGGTAATTGGATCAGCTAGTTCCAGATCCTTAGTTGCGCTGGATACAGAATTCTCCAAACGGAAGGATAGTTTTGCTTTTCCAACAGCACCTTGCTTTGTAGTAACCAATATGATACCATTTGCCCCTCTTGCACCATATACAGCTGTCGAGGTCGCATCCTTTAGTATGGAGAAGCTGGCAATATCATCCGGCTGAAGCCGGGCAAGATCTGTTGTTGTCAGTTCCATACCATCAATCAAAATTAATGGAGAGGTATTGCTTCCGAAGGTTGTAATCCCCCGTACAAAAAAATCTGCATTGTCTTGTCCCGGTTCTCCGCTACGCTGATAAGCGATGATACCAGCCGCACGTCCAGCCAGTGCGGTAGTCAGGTTGCTGGAAGGAACTTTCAGATCCTTTACGTTGATTGAAGTTACCGAACCTACCATATCCGTTTTTTTCTGGGTTCCGAAGGCTACTACCACTACTTCGTTTAGATTTCCTGAGGCGGATTCGAGTGTAACATTGATCAGTTGCAGCCCAGAGGCAACGATTTCCTTTGTGATGTAGCCAACCATGGAATACTGGATGATGGCTTTATCATTAGGTACTGAGATCAGGTATCTGCCATCTGTATCGGTAATGGTTCCAATAGATGTACCTTTAATCCTCACGGACACGCCCGGAACACCTCCCATGGAATCACGAACGACTCCCCATACCTCTTTAAGTAGCGCCTTGGTTACCGGTAAGTTCCGTGATGGTGAAACAGGCATAGTACTTACTGAAATTGTTTTTTCCTGGACGGAAAAAATCAGCCTATATTCTTTTTCGATAATTTTGAGGGCATCCAGCAAGCCCATATTATTGAAGCTGATCTTATTTAGTCGCACAGCCTCCAACTTTTCACTGGAATAGGAAAAGGAGTAACCGGTAGATTGTTTCTCCAGCTCCTTAATCAGCTGCAATGCATTTCCATTCGAGATGCTAATTGAAACGGACTGGTTAGATCCAAGTTGCTGCGCATAGGTGCCACCATGATAAAACACGGTGAACAGCAGGACCAGAAATAATTTGGTAAAATTATAATTCATTACTAATTGTTGATTATGTGAATTGTATTGTCTTTAATGATGTAGGTCATATTATTCGCAAACAATATGCTATGGAGGGCTTCCTGCCAGCTAACAACGTGGAAAGAAGCGGTCACTTTTTTCTTTTCCATTTCAGTTTTGTCAAACTGGATGTTTAAATGATATTTTGTACTTAAGCGTTCTATAGCGGTTGCAAGTGGAATGTCATTGAAAACCAGGGCTCCATGCGTCCAGGCGTCAGGAGCTTCCACAGCAGTGGCCCTAACTTCTATTTTTCCGGTTCCAGTATCATAACTAGCCATATTCCCTGGCAGCAGGAATACCTTATTGTCCTGATTGTCCTGATCTTCTATTTTTACCTTTCCCCGGATCAGCGAAACATTCAAATGGTTCTCTGTGGGATAGGCCTCAACGGTAAAAGCTGTACCAAGTACGATGGTATTGATATTAGCGGAACTGACAATGAAAGGCCGTTGTTTGTCTTTCTTCACATCAAAGTATGCTTCGCCGACAAGATGCACCGCTCTGTTTAATGTATTATAGTTGCTCTTCCAACTGATGCTCGAGCCCATATTAAGCATAACCCGAGTACCATCAGGCAATGTTACAGCTCTAATGTGTTGGTTTCCTGATGCAACCTGGTATTGCTGTATCGGATGATTCTTAAGCAAATACCCTCCTATGGCCAGAGTTAGCAAGGCAAAGGAAAGTACAGCAGCAATCTTTTGTACAGACAAAGATCTATAAAGCTTTAATATTTTGTTCTGATGCACATGGGCATGTAAATTCAGGCGCATACGTTCCTGTATACGGAGTTCTTCTTCAGCAGAACCAAATGCTTCGCCCCCGGTCAAATCCAGTCTGCTGTACCATTGCTGTGCTGTTTGTTTTTCTTCTTTAGTGGCTACTCCTTTCGCCATCCTGTTAAACAGGTTCTTTAACGTATACTTTTTTGGTCTCATTCACCTATAAAGTCGTAGAGAAACCAAAAAGTACCAGAAACTTATCGTTAAGCTTCTATTAACTTATCGTTAACCAGTAAAAAAGAGCAAGAAAAAATATATTCAGTGAAAAATCTGCAGTCGCCTTTCTTAGCCGCTGCATAGCGTTGGCAGTTTGGTTCTTAACGGTCTGGTTGGAAATATCCAGCGATTCTGCAATTTGCGAAACCGAATATTTACCAGATCTGCTCATCACAAAAATCCTCCGCATTTTTTTTGGCATATTGGCCACGGTCTTATTGATAAGGGCAAGAGCCTTATCAAACTGCTGCCTATGCTCTTCATGTATCGCTGGTGTAGCAACGGACTCTGCAGGGGTATTGCTTAGGAACTCTTCAAAATCTGCAATATGAAGCTCGCTGAATCCTTTACGGCGAAAATAATCAGCGACTTTAAAAATCAGCATGCTGCGCAGATAGTGTTTAAAGGGGGCATTAATTTCTGGTATGTTTTTTCTTCTATCCCAGAGATCTGTAAAAACCTCTTGGACAAGATCAGACGCATCATCACTACTTCCTGTCTTCTTTAACGCGTGCATATAAAGCGTTTTCCAGAAACGCAGATATAATTCGTCAAATGCTTTATAATCAGAATTACGCAATAATCCCAGTAGCGCAGAATCTTCTAATTGTTTCACCCGCCAAAAGTGAGTAAGCTATATTACCAGAACATTGTGGACATATTAAGTCTTCCTATATTTTATTCGCTATGTTTATTTGCTATGTTGAAAAATACAGATATTGGATTATATTTATAGGATAATTTCTATAAAAAAAACAGCCCAGATGTTACCATATAAATCATTAATCCAGATTGACCGAAATGCACCTGTGACCTTACACATCCAGGTTTGCAACATATTTATCTTATTGATCACCAACGGTACACTACAGCCATCAGATATATTGCCTAGCTCCCGCGTATTAGCGGAGTTGATAGGTATCAATAGAAATACCGTTAAATTGGCCTATGAAGAGCTGATTAGTCAGGGCTGGGCTGAATCTATTGAACGAAAAGGAATTTTTGTACTTTCCAACTTGCCAATAATTTCCAAGCCCCAACTTCCAGAACCAACCTTAAATAAAAATGTTCAGGAAGCTTTCATCTGGACCAACAAGTTTAGTAATGCAATTCCCAGCAACAACCTCCACAAAGCAGATCTCGCTATTGATGCGGGTTTTCCTGATGTACGCCTTGCACCAGTTGATCAACTCATGCGGGAATATCGAAGCATCTCCAGAAAATTTTATGGAAAAAACTTCCTGAAATACGGAGACTCCAAAGGCTCCCAACATCTGCGATCCTCTCTTTGCGATTATTTATCCAACACCAGAGGCCTAAATGTTTCTTCTGAACAAATAATCATTACAAAAGGTAGCCAAATGGGGATTTATTTAGCAGCTCAGCTATTACTCCAACCTACAGATAACATCGCCGTTGGAATTTCAAATTACGGTTTTGCAGATGACACTTTCAGCTATGTCGGTGCAAATCTCCTGCGGGTCCCTATTGATGCCAATGGAATGGATATTGATTATCTCGAAGCGCTTTTAACAGTCAAAAAAATAAAGGCGGTATATATCATTCCGCACCATCACTTTCCAACAGCGGTAACCACTAGCATGGAACGAAGGTTGAAACTATTAAAACTTGCCAAAGAACACCGGTTTGCAATCATTGAAGATGATTATGATTTTGACTTTCATTATGATAATAAACCTTACCTGCCATTAGCAAGTATTGATCACAATCACAACGTAATTTATATCGGTTCCATTTCAAAAACTTTTGCTCCCGCCTTGCGAATTGGATTTATGATTGGTCCTACAGCTTTTGTTGAAGCCGCAGCCTCATTAAGGGGGCTGATCGACAAACAAGGAGATACCTTACTGGAAGATGCTTTTGCCATGATGTTTGACAATGGCGAAATGGATAGGCATTTCCGAAAGTCACTAAAAATATATAAGCAGCGTAGAAATCTTTTTTGCGAGATCCTCAAATCTGAATTCAACGAAGTCATAGAATTTGAGATACCAGATGGCGGGCTCGCTGTCTGGTCAAATTTTAATCAAAAGATTGATTTAATCAAAACCGCTGAAGAGGCTTTAAAAAAAGGTCTTTACATCGAAAATGGACATTTTTATAAAAATGAATCCTTTTCGGCTAATGGGATGAGAATGGGTTTTGCTTCCCTCAATGAAAGTGAAATGATAGCAGCATTGGGTATCTTGAAAAAGGTTATATAGAATACGGAAAAATTTATACAGTTTTGTTCCGAAAAATTTCGTAAATTGTATAGGGGGAAGAATTCAAGTATCATGTTAGATTACAGTAGTCACACCGATCAGCAATTACTTCTGATGTTGCGAGAAGGAGATCGGCATGCTTTTGACTATTTGTATGAAAAGCACTGGGATAAAGTTTATGACCAGGCTTTTAAAAAACTAAACGATGGAACCATGGCCAAGGACATCACCCAGGATGTTTTCATCTCCTTGTGGACGCACAAAGAAACTAATTACATCGACAACCTTGAAGCCTACTTGTTTTCTGCCTGTCGCAACAACGTATTCAGGCAGCTAAAGATAAATAACCGCTTCCTTCCGATAACTGACCTGATCATGGAAGCAAGAGTATATTACCCACAAGCGGATGCCGAAATCTTACTCGAAGAATTCTTTAAGAATTATGAATCCCTGGTTAGTTCACTCCCAGCCGCCAAACAAACTATTTTTAGAATGCGTTTTCATGAAGATCTGACTACTTCACAAATCGCTCAGGAACTTAAAATTTCCCGCAAGACGGTACAAAACCAACTGGCCAGGGCACTGACCATACTTAGGGCTTCTCTTTTGTCCATCGCTTACTTAATGAGCCAAAACCAATAAAAAAATATTTTCATTCCGCGTGGGGCTTTTTCCATTTGCCTACTCATGTTGTTAAATAGCAGCAATTACAAATGGAGAAGGCGCAGTTTTTAGACATTTTGTCAAAATATATTGAAGGAAGGGCTTCTAAGCAGGAAGAACAGTTCCTTCATTCTTATTACCAGTTCTTTATGGCTGAAACCAGTGTAATAGAGCTCTTGGAGAATAAGGAAAAAGAACGATTAAAGCTGGCTATTAAGGCGGGCATTGATGCGCGTTTAGAACTGGCTCCATATCCTGTGGTTAAAAAAGTAAGCTTATGGCCTCGATTTGTGGCAGCCGCGGTGTTGCTACTGAGTACCAACCTGGCAATTTATTTCTATACCAACCGCAATCAGGGGGAAATTATTCAGCATACTAAATATACAAATGATGTGGCCCCTGGTAAGCAGGGAGCAACCTTACTCCTGGCTAGTGGTAAGAAAATCCATATTTCTGAGGCAATCAATGGATTGCTGGCAATGGATCCAGGGGTAAAGATAACGAAATCCGCCGATGGGCTGATTTCCTATCAGGCCATTAAGGATAAAAGTAATACCGCAACTGCTTATAATACATTAACAACAGCAAAAGGCGAAACATTCCGGGTACAGCTCCCAGATAATAGCATTGTTTATCTAAACGCTGCATCCAGCCTGCGTTACCCTACAATTTTTAAAAATGGGGAACGGAATGTTGAACTTTCCGGTGAAGCCTATTTCGAAGTAGCAAAAAATGCAAATAGGCCCTTCCGTGTGATCACCGAAAAACAAACTGTTCAAGTATTAGGCACTCATTTTAATGTAAATGCCTATCCTGCGGAAGAATATGCAAGGACAACTTTACTGGAAGGTAGTGTGAAAATACTTAGTGATGGTAATGAAGCTTTACTTAGACCCGGACAGCAGTCTGCCATAGCTAATGGTGCCAGTAAACCAGGGATACAGATCAATACAGTTAACACATCAGAAGCAGTAGCCTGGAAGGATGGCTGGTTCCAGTTTGAAAACGCAGACATCAAGACCATCATGAACCAGATTGGCCGTTGGTATAATGTAGAGGTGATTTATCAGGGTAAGCCTCCTGAGGATCACTACAAGGGGAAAGTATCCAGAAATGTAAAGGTATCACAGGTACTGAATATATTGGAAACAAGTGGGATTAACTTTAAAATAGAAGGGAAAAAGATTATCGTAAAATAACTACTCAATCACATGTAGTGTATGGCTAGGCTGTACACCCCCTAGTGTCAGAAAAAACCGGATCATGTTCGTGCATGACCCGGCAGAAGGTCTGAGACTAGCTTTTATACCATTACCAATCAACTAATCAGTAAACTCAAACCTTACGAAAGTATGCAATTTCTAACAAATTGTGAACCGTGGCATTTAAAATTCATGCGGTTTAAAAAAATATTCATTATCATGAAGCTAACCACTTTACTAATGATCATAGGCTGTCTCCAAGTAAATGCAGCCGTTTTTAGTCAGACCATCAACATGACTGAAAAGAATGTAAGTCTCGAATCTGTTATTTCACAGATTGAGCAACAGAGCGGATATAACTTTTTTTCTAAACTTGAACTGATCAAGGCTATGCCAAAAGTTAGTGTAAATTTTAAAAATGCCACCCTGAAGGAGGTATTGGATCAACTTTTTGATAAGCTCCCATTAGTTTATACGATCATTGAAAAAAATGTAGTCATCAATTCCAAACCAATCAATGGCCTTATCATTAATTCAGTCAGAAAGATTCCAACTTTAATAATTGGGACCGTACTTGACGAACATGGCGAACCCATAGCTGGTGTAAACATCAAGGTCAAAAATACCGACCAGCACAAAAGCACGGATAAGGATGGAAAATTCAGTATGCTGCTGGCAGAACCGAACGCCGTCCTGCAATTCAGCCACATTGGCTATATCCCCCAGGAAGTATCCATTAGCGGTCTTAAAAATCCTATAATCGTCAGATTAAAAATTGCAACAAGTGAACTTGATCAGGTACAGATATTGGCTTATGGAACAACGACTAAAAGGCTCGCGACCGGTAGTTCTACCACAATAAAAGCCGTTGAATTGATGAAAAACCCTGTCCCAAATGTTTTACAGGCCATTCAAAACCGCGTCCCAGGTGTATTCGTACAACAAAAAAGTGGACGTCCAGGGACACCCTTTCAAATATCCATCAGAGGAAAAAACTCTCTTGGTGGCGCTAGTCAGCCCTTATTTATAGTAGACGGTGTACCCTATCCAAGTGGAAAATTGCCAATGCTGGGTAATTTCCCTTCTGATGAATTAAAAGGTGGCAATGCACTCGATTACCTCGACATGTCAATGATAGAAAGTATAGATTTTCTAAAAGATGCGGATGCTACCTCTATATATGGGTCCAGGGGCGCATATGGCGTTGTCCTGATCACTACCAAAAAGGGTAAGGCAGGAGAACCCTCATTTAACATAAATATGAATACAGGTATAACTGTTCGGGGTGTAAGTCCAGAGTTCTTAAATACGGAACAGTACTTAGAATTGAGAAGAGAAGCAATTGCTAATGATAAGGCAACTCCCGGACCTTTTGATAAAGACCTCAATGGAACCTGGCCCCAAGACAGATACACAGATTGGGTAAAGGAATTGAGTGGCAATAGGGCTATGGTTACCAACGCCAACGCTACTTATTCTGGTGGTAACGAAAGGATAAATTTCTTAATTGGTGCCAGCTACAATAAGCAGAAAGATATTCAAAGTGTAAAAGGATCTAATCGTAGGGGCGGAATTAACTTTAATCTGAATTCGAGCAGCAAGGATAATAAATTTTACATCAGTCTTTCAGGAAGTTATACCGATAACATCAATGACATGGTAGCTTATGATTTTGGATCTGGCTATTCTACAAATTTAGCACCTAATGCACCTCCACTATACTTACCCGATGGAAGACTAAACTGGGAAACTGGTGAGAACGCTGCAAGAGTATTTAATATCATCAATAAAAATAACACCAATAACCTGATCTCCAATGCCGAAATAAAGTACATCCCTTTAAAAGGATTAACTTTAAGAACAAATATTGGATTTAATCTGCTGTCATCCAAACAATTGAATGGTACACCTAGTACTTATTATAATCCATCAGTTGCTTATACGACAGAAAGTACGGTACAGTTTTATAATAATCGTACACTTACATTTGAACCAAATGTCAACTATGTTCACAAGCTAGGCGGGAAAGGCACCCTAAATCTTACTTCAGGAGCCACAGTGCAGAATGCACTAGATTACAACAATACCATTACAGGAAATAATTTCCTTTCTGACGACCTACTATACAATCCTAGCTTTGCAGATAAAACTAACGTAACAGCAAGCTACAACCAAAGTCCAGGACGATATCTCGGATTCTTTGGTATTGTGAATTACAATTGGGATAATAAATATATCCTAAACGTGAACGGCCGTTATGACGGATCAACAAAATTTGGAAAAGATAACCAGATGGGCTTTTTTGGATCCTTAGGCGCTGCATGGATTCTCAGTGAAGAGCGCTGGTTTAAGAAACTCCTTTCCCCTATCATAAACTTTGCAAAGATCAGAGGAAGTTATGGCACGGTGGGTGGAGACGGTATTAACAATTACCTGTTCTTAAATACTTTTACAAATGGAACTCCTTACCAGGGAAGTGTAGGCTTAAAGCCAGATGCTTTAGCTAACCCATCTCTACAATGGGAAAAAAATGAAAAAGCGGAGATCGCACTTAGCCTGGAATTTCTTAAGGGACGCATTGGGATTGAGGGCGCTTACTATAAGAATAAAACATCCAACCAGCTGCTTCCTCAACCGCTATCAAGTGTGACAGGTTTCACAGGTATAAGTGTAAATTCTCCGGCAGTATTGAAAAACTGGGGTTATGAATTGGAACTGCGCAGTAATAATGTTAAAACTCGCGATTTTAGTTGGAGCAGTGCCTTTAACATTACCGTTCCAAAAAATGTGCTGGTCTCCTATCCAAAAGTAGAAGTTCTTCCAAATACCAATTGGGTAGTTGGAAAACCAATAACGGGGGTAAAACTGTTCAGGTACGCCGGTGTTAATCCTGCTACGGGTAATCACAGCTTTTATAAAGGAGATGTGATTAGCGACTGGCTTCCTTTTTTTAGCGCCGGTTTAGATGATGTTAAAGATCGTACTGAATTTATAGATTTATCACCCAAATATTATGGTGGCTTCCAGAATACTTTCAACTATAAAAATTTTAGTCTGACTGCCTACATTACTTTCACAAGTCAAATGGGCAAGAACATGCTTGGCTACCAAACCTTTACCACTCAACCAGGTACTTTTAATAACAATACCTCAACGATAATGCTGAGAAGATGGAAAAAACCTGGTGACATAACGGACGTTCCCCGTGCTATACAGGGTACCACAGCGATATTCCAGCAGCAAAACTTCATAAATAGCACCGGCGCATATACCCGTGTTAATTATGCCCGATTAAACAACGTTAATATTTCCTATACATTCCCAACTGAAATGCTAAAAAATCTTTCTATCAAAAGACTGAGTATTTATCTGCAGGGCCAAAACCTCTTAACAGTTTCTAAATATGGAGACTTTGACCCCGAAAATATGGGGGCAGGACAAGGTCCGTTAAGAGTATTTACGGGTGGTGTTAATTTAACTTTTTAAACAGCAGCATTATGAAACTTAAAAATATATTTGCGATTTGTTTGCTTACAGCGACCTTCGCAACAGGGTGTAAAAAATATTTAGAAATACCACTTCCGCTGAATAAAATTTCCGGATCAAGTGCTTTTACAAATGACAAGTCGGCGGCGGCGACCATAAGCCATATTTTAGGAAATTTAGCTATCAATACTGAATTTGATGGACAAGGAATAGGTTTTCTCACAGGGGAGTACAGCGATGAACTGACAAATCAGTCGCCCAACGCTGATTTGAACGCTTTTTACCGAAATGCAATTACAAGTAATCTTGCCCGCAAATACTGGTCAGATTTTTATATTCATATTTACAATTGCAACCTGGCCATTGAAGGTATACGTGCTTCGACTTCGCTTATCAATTATAAAAATCAATGGATTGGGGAAGCATTGTTTTTGCGTGCATTGCTTCATTTTTACTTAACAAATATTTATGGGGATGTGCCTTTGGTGACGAGTTCAGATTTTAGGATCAATAATGTACTGGGTCGTACGCCCAAAACTGAAGTTTATAAGCAGATTATTGCTGACCTCCAGGAGGCTCAATCGTTATTAAGTACTGATTATCGCAATGCTTCGGGAGTTACGACTACAAGTCGGAGCCGTCCAAACAAGATTGCAGCTACAGCACTGCTGGCAAGAGTATACCTTTACGCCGGAGAATGGGCTAAAGCTGAAGAGCAGGCAAATATATTGATTAACGATAAGGCTAATTATGAATTACCTGCACCTGCACAAACTTTTTTGGCGGCAAGTAAGGAAACTATCTGGTCCTTTGCTATCGATGCAACTACGCCAGGTCAGCCCTGGGTAAAAGATTACAGCGTTTATTTTAATGACGCACCCACCGTTTTTGCAGTATCAAGAACATTGCCTAGCTATGGTGTAACCGCCACCTTAAGCCCTACTTTGGTTTCTTCTTTTGAAAGTACAGATCAGCGGCTAACGACATGGGCCAGTAGAATAACAACAACCCCTGTAGCTCCTGCCTTACCAGAAACCCACTATTTGGTGACCAAATATAAAAGTAAAGTAAATGGTGTAGAAAATATAGTGATGTTGAGACTTGCAGAACAGTATCTTATTCGCGCGGAGGCCAGAGCCCAGCAAAATAATCTGATCGGTGCAAATGCTGCGCAGGCAGACATTAATGCGGTACGAAGTAGAGCAGGTTTAACTGGGACTGCTGCAGTGACAAAAGTTGAAATGCTGGAAAGTATAGCAAAGGAACGACGTACCGAGCTTTTCACAGAAGTAGGTCACCGCTTTTTTGATTTAAAACGTACAGGCACAATTGACGCTGTAATGTCCGTTGCATCCCCACTTAAAGGTGGCATCTGGACGAGTCAAAAACAGATATGGCCAATTCCAACTGCAGATATCAATGCTAATCCTAACCTGACCCAGGCTCCCGGATATAACTAATAATTATAAACTTATTTGATAATACTACCAAGAGTGAAATGCCTAAAAGTATGCATCTGACTCTTGGTAGCTTCGTTAGTCAATTATAAAAAGCAATGAAAACTTCAAAAAAAATCATTATAATATACCTTGCAATCTTAATCTCTGCAATCTCCCTGCATAGCATTGCACAGGTAAAGGATACAGCTAAGGTCATTGTCAAAGGCAAAGGTGCTCCCTCCGCTATAACACCGACAAAACCTCTTCCAAGAACAGATGGATTAAAATCCTATGAGGAAATTATCCCTGCAAGTGCCAATACGTCCAGTGGCTTTTTTAAGGTACATAAGGTCGATGAAAAATATTTTCTAGAAATCCCTGATTCTTTGTTAGGTAGAGAATTACTAACAGTAAACAGAATCTCCAGATCGGCTGCTGATTTCAGAAAACCCGAATCAAGGTCTGTTTCTTATGCAGGGGATATGATTGGTGAAAACGTGTTCAACTTTGTGAAAGGCCCATCCAACAAAATGTTTGCATCAATCACTTCGTATAAGGAACGTACAAGCGATACGTCAGCGAATAGCCTTTATAAAGCTATTCAAAAAAGCACTATGCAGCCTATTATTTCTTCATTCCCTATTAAAACTATTAACAGCAAAAATAATAGCAGTGTAATAGAAATAACCGATTACATTAGTGGTGACAACCCACTGTTCGGTTTTGACGCTGCGCAAAAAACGTTGTCAGGTTTACAAAACCCCATTGCAGACAGGTCTTATCTGAAAAGCGTAAAAGCTTACCCAATGAATATAGAGATCAAAATGGTCAAAACCTATCAAAAATCAGATGGGGCGCTCGCGCCAGTGCTTGTCTATACATTTGAGATGAACAGTTCTATAGTATTGCTACCAAAAACACCAATGAAAGCAAGGCAATATGACAATCGTGTAGGATATTTTTTCGATGAGTATACGGATTTTGACCTTAATCCGCGTGGTGTAAAAACCGTTGGCAATATCCTTCGCTGGAGGATGGAGCCAAATGCTGGTGACCTTGAAAAATATAAACGGGGTGAGCTGGTTGAACCGGCCAAACCGATTGTCATTTATATTGATCCGGCAACACCGAAAAAATGGGTAAATTATTTAATCCAGGGCATAAATGACTGGCAGATCGCCTTTGAAAAAGCAGGTTTTAAAAATGCGATCATTGGTAGAGAAGCCCCTGTAAACGATTCTACTTGGAATATTGATGATGCAAGGCACAATGTACTGGTATACAAACCGGCAGACGTTATGGCTTCTAGTGGAGATATAATTAGGGATCCAAGAAGTGGTGAAATTTTAGAGGCCCATATTAGCTGGTACCACAATGCGACAGATCAGCTTTACAAAGCTTACATGATACAAGCTGGAGCAACAGATCCACGTGCCCGTAAACCACAATTTGATGATGAACTAATGGGCCAACTTATGCGGTCTGCAGTTTCACAGCAAATCGGCAGCAAACTTGGCCTGCGTTATAACCTCCATGCTTCTTCTACAGTACCAGTAGCCAAGCTTAGAGATAAATCCTGGGTGGAGAGAAACGGTATTTCCTCCTCTATAATGGACGACATATGTTGTAATTATGTAGCTCAGCCTGAAGATCATGCTGATGGTAACATTATGTTTTCCAGAATCGGCGATTATGATAAATGGGCTATTGAATGGGGATACAGATTGCTTCCTGATAGTAAAACATCAGCAGAAGAAAATACCATATTGAACAAGTGGATCATTAACAAGTTAAACTCTGGAAAACAATATGAATTTGGCGGCGAAGACGGATCTTCATTTAGCACGGTAAATGACCCTAGCAATCAACGCAATGATTTAGGTAACAATGCAGTACTTGCGGGTACTTATGGTATTAAAAACCTAAAAAAAGTGATGCCGAATCTGATAAAATGGACTCAAAGACCGTATGAGAATTATGATCGTGCCGGGGAAATTTACCTGGAATTGGTAAATCAGTATGAGCGTTACCTGCAGCATGCTGCTTACACAATTGGTGGCTTATATATTACACCTAAAAATAGCGACCAGCCAGGCGTAGTTTACCGTTTTGCAAGTAAGCAAAAACAACAACAGGCAATGGTCTTTTTACAAAAAGAACTATTTGAGACCCCCTATTGGTTAAAAGATAATCAACTGTATGCATTAACATATACTAGTTATAATCCAGTAATGACAGTTCAAAAAAATGTCCTGTCTATTCTCCTGGATTCCCGCTGTATCGCCAAGTTAATAAGTTTTGAAGCATCTGATCCGCAAAAAGCTTATACAGCAGTTCAGATGCTGAGTGAATTGAAAAAAGGGGTGTTTTCGGAATTGCCACTACATAAAAGTATCAATGTTTATCGCAGGGAATTGCAAAAAGCCTATGTGCTAAAGTTAAGCAATATGCTTCAATCCGGAACCGGGGCAGATAGTGAGGTCGGATCAGTGATCAGGTCACATGCAAAGGAATTAATGGCGGAGTTTAGAAAAGCTTATACAGGAACTGCTAACAAGGTGTCAAAAGCCCATCTGGATGATATGAAAGAACGCTTATATCTCGCTTTATATAATCCTGCGGCATTGCCTGCACCTCCATCACAAATAAAAAAGGCCATTTAACAAAAAATAAATTCCATGAAACTAAAATTATTATATATATATGGCTTATCCTTACTGATACTGGGTTTTGCTGCAGCAAATCCGCTTCCTGCCTCGGCCCAGTTAAAAACAGATGGCATCAAGCCTTACCCGGAAATAGTGCCAACAACAGCTAAAAGTTCAGTTGGTTTTTTTACAGTGCATAAAGTAGCGGAACGCTATTTATTTGAACTACCTGATTCTGTATTTAACCGGGATCTTTTTACAGTAAACAGGATCATTCGTTCTCCTGCTGATTATCGTTTTGTTTTTTTGAACGCTGCAATGTGTAATTACGGGGGCGACTGGATGGGACAAAACATGTTTCATTTTGAAAAGATCCCGGGTAATAAAGTTGCATTAAAAGCGATTAGTTATACAGAGCGTTCAGGTGACAGCACTCAAAACGGAGTATCGCGTGCATTATTAAAAAATAATATGCAGCCCATTTATGCTCTTTTTCCAATTAAGGCGGTGAATACTACTAAAAACACCGTCGTGATTGACATGACAGACTATCTTGGAACTGAAAATGGTATTTTTGGATACAATCCTACATTTAAGCCAATAATCATAAATGGTCCGGTAGCGGCAGATCGCTCTTACATTAAGGAGATCCTCGCCTATCCTACGAATGTGGAGATCAAAAATGTAAGGACTATGAGTATGGCTTCGCCTGGTGGAACCCAGACTTTCACTTTTGAATTTAATAATTCTATTATCCTTTTGCCTAAAGAACCAATGAAAACACGGAGTTATGATCCGCGTGTGGGCTACCTCGCATTGGTCTGGAACGATTATAAGGATTTTGACGACAACCCTAAAGGGATAAAAGATACCCATCATATCTGGAAATGGAGACTGGAACCAAAAGATGAAGATCGCGCAAGGTACGACCGTGGTGAACTGGTAGAGCCTAAAAAGCCTATAGTCTTTTATATAGACCCGGCAACACCAAAAAAATGGGTACCTTACTTAATACAGGGCATAAATGATTGGCAGGTTGCCCTGGAAGGAGCGGGCTTTAAAAATGCAATTATTGGCAAAGAGGTATCTTTAAACGATTCGACGTTCAACATAGATGATGCCCGTCACAATGTGGTCGTCTATAAAGCATCTGGCAGGGCCAATGCTACGGGTAATACCATACAAGATCCAAGAACGGGCGAGAATATGGAATCGCATGTAGACTGGTATCATAGTGTAATGGAGATATTGTATAAATGGTACCTGATCCAGGCGGGAGCTATTGATCCGCGTGCAAGAACACCACACCTTGATGATGAACTAATGGGTGAACTGATCCGGTTTGTATCTTCACATGAAATTGGCCATACGCTCGGCCTACGTCATAACTGGGGTGCTTCTGCTACCACGCCTGTTGAAAAATTGAGAGATAAAGCCTGGGTGGAAGCACACGGCCACACACCTTCCATTATGGATTACGCGCGGTTTAATTATGTAGCCCAGCCTGAAGACCATATCAGTGAAAAAGGCATATTCCCCCGAATAGGAGATTATGACAAATGGGCGATAGAATGGGGATATAGAGTCTTACCGGAGAATAAAACTGTTGAACAAGAAAAACAAATTTTAAATCAATGGATCACTGACAAACTTAAAACAGGGGAACAATACAAATTTGGCATTGAACGGGTGAATGATGTGCCCACCTCGATGCTGGATCCAAGAAATCAAAACGAGGATCTGGGTAATGATGCCATATTGGCCAGTAACTATGGAATTAAAAACCTTAAGAGAATATTACCTAACCTGATCAGTTGGACCATTAAACCTGGTGACAGTTATGTAAAAGCAGGTGAAATGTACGAAGAAGTTGTTGCCCAGTACAAGCGTTATATGTTCCATGTGGCGATGAGTTTTGGCGGATTGATGACAGATCCTAAAACATCTGAACAGCCTGGCGTGGTATATACTGCTATAAGCAAAGAAAAACAAAAGAAAAGTATGGTTTTCTTACAAAAAGAATTATTCTCTACCCCGTATTGGCTGATGGATAAAAAGATGTACAGCCTTGCAGCTGTGAACTTTAACAGTGTAGAAGCTATACAAAAAGATATGATCAGGGCCATGCTGGACATCAAACAGATCGAGCAGATGAGAGCCATGGAACTCTTTTCCGGAATTCTAGCTTATCCTGTGTCTGAAATGCTCTATGATTTAAAACAAGGGATATTTTCTGAATTACCAGTACATCAAGCCATTAGTTTAAATAGGCGCAACCTTCAAAAAAGTTATGTATTAAATTTAATAACCTTATACAAGACTGGATTGAGCACTAACATTGATGCAACATCAACAGTTAAGGTACATGCAAAAGAATTAACGGCTGATCTTAAACGAGCAATTTCAACTGCAGCAGATAAAGGAAGTAAGGCGCACTTATCTGACCTGTATGATAAGTTATATGCTGTTTTATATCAACCTCTTGCTATAGCCAAGCAAAACGTCTCAAAATAAAACCAAAAGTATCACTAAATAAAACTAATAACATCCAATTTTTTAATAAAACAAACAGGCCGGAAAAAATCCGGCCTGTTCCATATAAAACCCGCTAAGCAAAAAGAGTAAAGAATGTTTGTCTCGATCTACCTGATCTTATTCGTAGCAGATAAGCCATTAAAATTGTATTGCAACGAAAAAAGAAAATATCTTTTTAAGGAATTGACACTGCTATTTTCGCTATAAAAAGGAGTTACTATAGTAGAATTAACTATGGCATTGTTAAACACATCATTCACAAATAGTTTAAAATTTAATTGCTGGCTTTTAAGAAAACGACAACCAAAACTACTATTCAATACCACTGCAGTACGTTGAAAATCCTTTGGAATTTGAGAATTGTACTGATAGGAAAACTGACTTCCAAATTCAATTCTGCTAACGGGGCTTACTTTTAGCGTAAACGAATAATTCTGAGTATTATAATTGAGATCCTCACGATCATTTAAACTATAGTCCGTTTTGTTAAAAGAAACATCCGCCGATGAGGAAAGAGACACAAAATTCATATAACTAACAGCAAATCCTGTATTCCCGCCATACTGCCATTGTTTGGTTTCATTTCTATGTGAATTAATGAAACCCACATCCTGCTTTTTATTTAGGGCCAAATCTATAAAGGGTCTAATACTCAATTCCTTTATATGATATCCTTTTTGTAAGCCCCCTGACAAACGAAAAGAATTATATCCGTCCACATTTCGATAGCTCTGTACCTGTCTTCCCTGATCATCATAAACGACATCCTGGATAATTTGGTTTTTGATAAAATTCGCTCCTCCGTTGACATGAAGATTGGCTTCATGGTTAGGAAAAAACTTGCTAAACCCCGCATTGATATTGTGTCCTAAACCCGTTTTGAGAAAAGGATTACCTATAATAACCAACAAAGGATTGGAGTTGTCATTTACTGGTGACAGCTGATCAGCTGAGGGCGCATAAGATGCGATATCGTAACTTAAATTCAGGTTACCATTATTAGCAAGCGAATAATTTAAAATAAGTTTTGGCGTAAACTGACGCTGGTTTATAGTAATTAAGGTATCCTGAATAAAAAGCCGGTTATGCTGATTAATAAAACGCATTCCACCATTCAAGGCAACACTGAAACGTTCCTTGTTATAAGCTAACTGAAAGGACACATTTTGTTGTATATTATTGTCCTTACTATCACCGGACTGCGCAGTATCCAGAACATCATACTTACCTGAGCCATTAATATTAAACAGGTATTTTTTCAATCGATTTGATTGCTGGTTCAACCTGTACTCCAATTGACCTGTGAAAGACTTGTTTAAATTTCTAGATAACTGTAAAGACAAATCATTGTTTAGTGAATTTCTTCTCGAATCTCCTTTTTGATCAATTGTAGTTTTAGATGATATTCCGACATTATTGATAAACTCGTTCTCTGAATAGTTAGTCAATTGATCTCCTGTCTGATCTCCGTTAATATTCCAGTTCAGTATAAAACCTGTCTTTCCATCCTTCGAGCGTCTCCCAAAAAACAGGGAATGAGTAAATCCCTTTCGGGTACCATCAGATAGATTATAAATATCTGAAGAGTTCAATTTAGCACCATCCGGGCCCTCGCTCAAAGCAGAGGTCTGTTTTTCACGTTTAAAGGGGGCATAATTTACTGTGGCCATAAACCGCCAGGTAGTCAAAGTGTCTTGTGCGAATTCAATATTTGTCAAATAAGAATGGGTATTGTTATAGTCGGCACCTGATTGGTCTTCAAAATATTTCAAATTACCCGAATCCTGGAAATTAATTCTTTGTGATTGTTTTTCCAGTATGCTTTTCTGATGACTGAAATTATAATTACCATTAACCTTAACCTTCTTACTTAGCTCGGTATTGAATGTACTGGATAGATTTTTTCGGTCATTGAGTCCAGCACCCGAAAGTCCGGGAGATTTAGCCCCCCTTATAGCTGCGGCTAAACCACCACCGGTAGCAGTAAGTGTACCACCTACTGGCATTCCAGAAGGCCCGGCACCAGGGTTTGCTCCAGCACTATTAATCATATTACCATTCCCACCAGAGCCAAACAGACCAAATCGAATCTTTCCACCAAAAGAGCTTAACATACCGCTGGCCGAATAACGATCTTTTGTGCCATAGCCAGCCATTACATTTCCCAGTAGTCCTCTATTTTGATCTTTCTTCAGCAGCAGGTTTATGGTTACATCATCCGTAGCCGGGTTAAGCATTCTGTTAATTCTTTTTGCCGGATCATCAGTTGGGGTAACCTGGATCTTATCTATAATATTTGCTGGTAGATTTTTTGTTGCAATGACTGTGTTTCGGCCAAAGAAATCCCTCCCATCGACTTGTATTTTAGTTGCCTTTTTGCCATTAACAGTAATATTTCCCTCTTTATCAATCAATACCCCCGGAAGTCGATTCAATAGGTCTTCCAGTATCGCATGTGGAAGTAATTTAAATGAAGCAGCATCAAATTCCAGCGTGTCTTTTCTAATGACAAATGGCGGTTTACGCGCTTTAACTGTCACCTCATCCAGCGCATTTAAGTCAGTGGATAATGTCCAGTTCCTGTTGATCACCATGGGTTCCAAAACTTTAAATCTTTGAACCTCGGAGGTATCACGGTGGTATCCGTACAATGAGACAAACACTTTAAAATCCTGCCCAAATGGGAGTTTGGATAAAATATATTCGCCTTTTTCGTTAGTAAATGTATAGCTTAATAATAAACTATCTTTTGTTTTTGCCATTACAGAAACACCCTGGATTACTTTTCCAGAGGCCTGTGATGTTACCACTCCTTTAATAGTCCCGCTCACCTGCACCGGGGTTGCTGACACCCTGATCTGTGCGTTCGCAGAGAGACAGGTAAAACAAAAAACCGCAACACAAAGGATGCAACGGATTGATCTCATAGATAATTGTTTTTTTGAGTACAACAGGGAGCTGCCTCCCCGTTGTACATTTGAGAGATATTAATTAACTGATTTGTCTTCGGGTATTAGTACCGCACGCACGTAGTTTTTATCATTCAAATAAATATTCATGGCTTCTTTTAATTTACCAGTTGTCATGCCATCGATGACAGCATCAAAATGCAAAATCTGTTTAGGATCAGAATCTTCCTGAAATTGACTACCCAGATAGCTCAGCCAGAAAGCGTTGGTTCCCATCGCATTTTTAGTGCCCACTTTCTGTTCTGCTTTAAATTTAGCAAGGTCATCGGCAGAAGGACCATTACTTTGGAGTTTAGCAATTTCTTCCCATACCGAAGCAATCAGTTTCTCAACATTTGCGGGTGAGCAGCCAAAACCTACGGAAAAAGCATACCTTGACCTGGGTCTACGTGACGAAGTTAAAGATACCGAAGGAGAATATACCCCCCCCTCCTGTTCTCTCAACCTGTCATTCAACTTCAATCCAAGGATGTATTTAATGGCTTCCATATTATACCTGTTTTCTTCACTGTACTGGTAATCACCGCTGAGTACGAGCTGAACGGTTGCTTTGTCTTCCGAGCCGCTGTACAAAGTCTTTGTGATCTTGCCAGCAGGTATTTGAATTTTGAGATCCCTTGCGGCTTCTTTCCTGCCTGCTGAAGGCAGTGAGCCTAAATATTGTTCCAGTAAAGGCCTGATCTTTTTCTCATCAAAATTCCCCACCATCACAAATGTAAAATCAGATGCATCACTAAAACGATCTTTATAGATCTCAAATGCCCTGTCCAGGCTTAACTGCTCCAGTTCGGCAAGCCCGGCAGACTTCCTGCGGACGCTATAATTGCTGAGAACAGCACTTAGGGTATCACCAAACATTTTCTCCGGGGTAAGAACAGGATTTGCAAGTGATGCTCTGGTTCTGCTCATAATCGCATTAAATGCCGCTGTATCTTTACGGGGTTCGGTAAAATAAAGATGGATGAGTTGAAGGGCCGTTTCCAGTTCATGGGTATTGCTGTAACCGGATATGCCCTCTGTACGCTCGCCTATGTAGGGACTCACAGATGCGGATTTTCCCGTCAATTTTTGTATTAGCATTTCTGCACTAAAATCCCCCAAGCCGCCACTTGTAACCAAAGGGGCGGCATTGGTAGCGGACTGGTAATCAACATCCGGATAAATGGAGGTTCCTCCCGGACTGTAAGCATTGAAAATGATCTCATCATTTTTAAAGGTAGTAGGCTTCAATATCACTCTTACCCCATTGCTAAGTTTTAGTTCGGTAATTTTCAGTTCTTTAATTTCTGTTGATGAAATCACCTTACCTTTTACCGGAGGGGAAGCAATCAGTGGCATTTTTGCAAGTTTCTTTATCAGCTTCTGTGCGTCTGTATCATCACCACTCCCCGCGACTTGCTCATATTTCGAGAACCAAGCGTTTACAGTAGCCTCATCAGGCAAAGTTGATTTGGCTGATTCAGGTGCAATCAGGATCACATCCCTGTTCGAATCAACTATATGCTGTTGGGCCATTTGGTTTAGGTGGCCCAAACTGATCGTAGGCAAATAAGCTTCAATGAGCTCTGCTTCCTTAGGTATACCAGGGCTTGCTTCTCCATGAAGAAAATGACGGACGTATTCGTTAGCGTATTGTGCCGATTGCTTTTTATCTCGTTCAGCTAAAGAAGCCTGGATAGAAGCCAGATATTGAGACTTGGCGGCAGTAATTTCTGCTTCCGTAAATCCCTGCGCTTTGATTTTGGCCAATTCAGACCAGAATGCAGCAAAACCCTTTTCCAATTCGCCCGGTCGTGCCGAAAGCGACGCATTAAATGCATCAACATTTGCTGTTACCGAAGTTAAACCCGCACTTGCAGCCAAATAGTTCCCTGCGTTTTTCTGTGAAACTGACCTGAAACGGAGTGCCAGAACCTGGTTAAAAATGTTTCTTTTGATGTAATCCAGGTAATCTAAATGCGACTGTAATTTTTTATGAGGATATTTAATCATTACCTGCATCAATGTGCCCTGTGCCTCTTTATCCGTAATGGCAAGAAACTGATTCTTACCGGACAACTCGATATCATATACAGGTCTGGGTTTGGATGGCTCTGGGTTCTTCAGATCTGAAAATAAATGTTCTATACGCTTTACCACATCCTTCACATCCACGTCACCAACAACAATGATTGACTGCAGATCAGGCCTATACCAGTCTTTATAAAATGAGAGAATGGTTTCACGGGTAAAATTTTTGATAACTTCTTCAGTACCTATGGGCTGACGGTCCGCATAACGGGAATGGTTAACCATCATCGGAAACGTTTGTTGCTGGATTCTTTGTTGCGCACCATTTCTCAGCCTTTTTTCTTCCAGCACTACACCTCGCTCCTTGTCAATTTCCTTGGGGTCGAGCGTAGCTTCAGCCGCCCAGTCCCGGATTACCTGCAGCCCGCTGCTTAGCATTTTTGGGTCATCGATCGGAATGGGAAGCTGATATACCGTTTCATCGAAGGAGGTATAGGCATTCAAATCTGCTCCAAATCTGACACCTGCCTTTTCCAGAAAATCAACCAGTGTTGCCCCAGGAAAATGAGTAGTACCGTTAAAGCTCATGTGTTCCATAAAATGGGCAAGTCCAAGTTGCTGCTCTGTTTCCAGAATCGACCCTACTTTATTTACCAGATAAAGTGTGACCCGTTTCTTTTGGTTACTGTTTTTGCGGACATAATAGCTAAAACCATTCGCCAGTTTACCGGTAACTACTTCCGGGTCGAGCGGTAATTGCTGTGCATAAGATTTATAAAAGAGCGTTGAAAACAGGCACAATAGTAGCCCGGTCAACATTTTTTTTGGATTCATATTAAACGAAAGTTAAATTGACCGGCAAGACTAAGCCTGCCGGTCAACGTGGATGGATTATTGTCCCTTAAGGGTAATAATAATAGTCTTGGAGTTTCCCGGAATATCGATACCTTCAGCACTGCTAATTGAAAAGGCGATGATGTATCTTTTGCTACCGGCAATTTTTCCCGGAATAATTTTAACAGGAAGCACACCCAGCTGCATCCCCTCTGGAATGATCGCTTCATTTGCGCTCATCTCATAAGCATCCGCAGGCAGCGGCGTAAAAGTATTAAAAGGATTATACTTTGCCATAGCAGCGTCATCTCTTATAAAGGCGATTTTAAGGTCGCGCGGTGCGGGAGCCTGAAACGAGTACTTAGCTATAAGGTTCAATCGGGTTACCCCAAATGCACTATCCGTCAGAAGGGTTGGCAATATGGTTTTTGAAGGATAGTTAGATTTAGGATTGATCACAATAGGCTTTATTCCACGGTAATCTAGAATCTCATCCTTATTTTTAAGGCAACTGCTTAATGACAACATTACCATTGCCATGAGTATATATATTTTCATTTTTATATTTTTTAGTTAAAAAATTAAGGCATCCACCAGATTTTATCCGTAAACGCATTGATCTCGCCCAGTTTTTTGATTTCAACCATATTGGTAAGGATTTCGCGCGGAGTATACATAAACCGGATGGGAACTGTATTGGCAATCCTTGTCGGATCAGCAGATACAGGTACGTCAGGAAAACGTCCATTTCTCCTGTAGTCTGTCCAGGTCTCGATCGGATCAATGCCATTCAAACCAATGTATTTCTGATACATGATCAGTTTATATTTGTCAGGTGCTGTTGTCCAGTTTACTCTTTGATTGTTTACCTGGGAGCTATACCAGGCATTAAACACTGCATCAGAAAGTGCAGGCGTAGCTGCATTTCCACCCAGGTTAAGCCAGCGAAAAGAGGCTTTTATCGCTGTTTGATAGGCCTGCTCAGCATCGCCCGGCAGCCATCCACGAAACACAGCTTCAGCCTGCAGAAAAGCATTCTCCACGCTGGTAATGATCCAGGAGTCCATATTATTGCCTTTAATAATGCCGCTTGAAGCAGGAGTTACTACATCTATATTCCTTGAGCCGCCAACTGCTGATAGATAAACCCGGTTCTGATAAGGATATTGGAAGGAACTAAATGACAGTCCAAAACGGCTCCCCCTGAAATTTGAAGGTGCTGGTTGCGGAAAAGGTTCAGCACCACTAGCTGGTTTAACATTGTCTGTGGAGGAATAAATGAAGCCAATCCTGGGATCATTGTCACTTTTGAGCATATTAAGCCCATACTCATTGGCGTGCGCCATATCTGGACTGGTTATTCCAGTATAAATATCTCCTCTTGCTCCTCCTCTGATATTATGACTGGAATAAAGACCAAAATAAGGATTTACGGCAGTTGAAATGATCCAACCAGGATTCACAGCCCCTTCAACCCCCATAGGAAGAAAGCCTGATCCCTGGTCTTTGATTACCTGAATCTCAGCAGCAATATAAGCTGCCCTATCAGGACGGTTAGCCTGATGGATTAATAAACGCAGTTTTAAGGTATTGATAAACTGTAGCCATTTTGTTTTGTCGCCATGAAACATGATATCGCTTATGGTAATTTTTAAATTCTTAGTCACATCCGCATTTTTAATCAGTCCGCTTGCCTCAGTCAACTGTTTGATCAGATCATCATAAATCGGTTGACCATTATCGTATTTCGGATGAAGAATAGCGGGATTGTAAGCCTCTGTATAGGGAACAAAATTTAACTTGTCCACACAACGGCTCCACATTAACGCGCGAACAACCTTGGCAATACCAAGATAAAATTCCTGTCCCAGATCTGCAGATTTTTGTTCAAGTATAGGGACGCTGGAGGAAGCAATAGAGCCTGTTACAACGTCTGTATAGTTAGTAAGGCTTTGGTTTGTTCCCAACGTCGGAGCCGCCCAATAGCCTAGCCACATCGACAGAATCTCGAAATCAGGCGGGAGTGCAGCACATTCAAGAAGTAATGGCGGCAACAATAAATCCGGCGTAACTACATTATCTGTCAACTGTTGGGGATTGTAATTTACATCCAGCCATCCCTTTTTACAGCTACTTTGCGACAGGAAAGTCAACAAAATTGCTGCTATTAATGTAAAGTTAAAATATCGTTTCATATGTTTAGATTATAATGTTAAAAGGATAAACCAAATGTAAATCCATATAGAATCAGCCCAGGACCTGCATTTGCATCAGCAGAGCCACCACTCACATTATTTGTGTCACTAGTTGAGTTTTGGCCAACCACTGTAGCTCTACTCTGAGGTATGCCCGGGCCCTGGCTTAATACAGGATCTCCGTATATATTAGAGCGGGGATAAAAAGAGAACACATTATTGGCGTAAATACTTCCCGAAATCTTTTTTACCCACTTGGTTTTCAACGGCATTTCATATTGCAGTGAAACCTCTCTTATTCTCCAGTATGATGCGTTCGTAATGGTGTGGATACTTGCCGCTGCGAACCTGGAAAAAAGATCTTTTCCTGCATTGGAAACTGGCACATCCTTATTCTCAATAAAATGGCCAGGACTGTCTTCAATTACTGAATTTGGGAATACAAAAATTTCCCTATTGTTTATTAAAGTTAAATTGCTTACACCTGTTTGTATATTTGCGGAACTAAACTGAAAATGATTTCCAGCTGAATAATCTGCTTGGGAACTCAGTGTAAAACGCTTATACCTTACACTCAAAGTGACGCCGCCCTGGTATATCGGTAATGTCTTTCCTGCTATTTTTGGATTCTGTGTATCTACAGTAGGTAATCCAGTATTTTTATCTACAATTACCTTTCCCTCCGGGTTTCTTTTAAAATCTGTTACCGGATATTCAAATGCCGAATGTCCTTCTCTCGCATAAAACAAATTCCCGTATGGATCATTCATAATAAATGTACCATTGTAAATATCGGCGACCTGTAAAACTTCATTATTATTGATAGAAAACCGTCCTGTAAGGGATATGTCAATATCTTTTCCAAAGTCCACAAGTGGGTTTATACCTAAATCAAATTCCCATCCAGTATTTTTAAAGCGACCTGCATTATCTGTACCAGGATATCCGCTATATGGAGGAATACCTACAGCCATGATCACACCATTATTAATCTGATGGTAATAAGCAGCATCAAATTTGATCCGGTTTTCCAGAAAAGCTAGCTCTGTTCCATACTCCTGCGAAAACACTTTTTCAGGTTTGATTAAAGGATTAGGATTCCCTGTTAAAGCATATCCAAGAACTGATTTTCCAGTGGTTGGATTTGTAATGGGAAATGGAATCAGCAATTGGAAAGTCTTTTCACTTTGCTGGGGAAGAATATTCATATTCGCAGTAAATGCGGCCGACAGCCTTAGCTTGAAAATATCAATCCAGGATTGTTCCTTTAAAAAAGGCACGATCTCTTTCAGGATCAGTGAGGTATTTGCACCAAAATAAAGATCCTTTCCTCTGGCCACTTTTGCCCGCTTTGAATCCCATTCATTACGCCCGGTAAGCTCCAGGAAAATCCTATCCTTATAACCTAAAGAGACATTTCCGAAAGCTGAAATGCTCCTTGTCGTTGTATGTTTCTCTTGTCCGGCAACACCTTGATCAGTCCTCACGAAGACATTATTAAACACTGGAACTACAAGATTGGCAGAGGTTTGAAGCGCCTTATCAAAATTGTCGCGAATGCTGTTGCCCAGGTTTGCGCGGATCAGGAAGTCGCCGGATTTGTGAATTGTTGAGATTAACAGATCATTGTTAAATGCTGTAGCGCTGCTAAATTGATCAATGGTAGATGCATCTTTATCCAGTCCTTTAACCGGATCTACCCTGGCGAAGTCTGAAAAGATAATGGGCTGCGCATTTATTTTATTATTTGTCCCCTGATAGTTCACAGAAATCTGATCCTTGATGTTCAGCCATTTGAATGGCTTAAAGTTTGCAATAAAATTACCTGTAAAAGCATTAGCTCTTGCTAAAGACCTGGTCATATCCAGCGCGGCATAAGGGTTTATGCCAAACCAATAGTTGTCCAATGTCGCCCAATGAGAATTTTTATAATCCTTGTAGCTTAATAAAGGTATAAAACTGGGGGTGTTTAAAACCTTTGAACTCACATCAGCTCCCCTGTCAGCTATTGTATTGGAGTAATTTACATTAAGCTGCAAATCCAATAGCTTTCCAACTTTCTTGTTGGTACTGTATAAGAAAGTAGATTGCCTGGTTTTATCCCCCGGCAACAATCCAGTCTGATCGTTATATCCTGCACCTATATAATAGGAAGAGTTTAGATTTCCTTCTGCAATGGAAACATTGGCGCGCGTGTTCCTGGCGACATTAAAAAAATTGTAGCGGTCATCCAGATCACTGTAAGGAACTTCCTGATAATTACCATCCTTATCAGGAAAGCCTACCCTGATAATTTTCCCATCATAAGCAGGCCCCCAGTTACCGGGTTGTGCGCCCCCAACTCCAAAACCACTCTCATCACCTACACCAAACGTCCGTTGATCAGACCGCTGTCTATAATCATACCGAGTGTAGGAGGAATTTACCCTAGCATTGATACTCATCTCCCCCTGCTTCACTTTTTTGGTGGTAATGATGATCACACCGTTTACACCTTCCGGTCCATACATAGCCGTTGCATTGGCGCCTTTTAACACTGTTACTTCTTCAACATCCGCAGGATTTAAGTTGTTGATAAATTCTAACGAGCGCTGTGCAGCATTCATGTCGCCACCAAAAGAAAGCGGTGCGCCGTTAAATATAAATAGAGGCTGGTTATTACTCGACTGGCCAAATGACCGGATTCCTCTTAACAGTACCCGCATTTTAGGGGACATTTCCGAGCTTTGGCTCATGATATTCAGGCCGGAAACCTTTCCTATCAAACCATTCAATATATTCCCGCTATTGGCCTTATTGATAGCTTCTCCTGTTACCTGGGCAACCGAATATCCCAGTTCTTTTTTACTCCGTTCTATTCCATAAGCGGTTGTAACACTTACTTCCTGAAGGTTCGCAGAAATTGCACGTAAAGTAATGGTGCCCTTAATTTTATTGGCCGGAATTTCCAAAGTACGGTGACCGACAAATGATATGACGACAATAGCTTGTTCGTCAACGGACTTAAGTAAAAAAGCTCCATTGTTATCCGAAATCACGTACCTGTTTGTTCCCTTAATCTTTATGTTTGTTCCGGGCAAAGCATTTCCTTTTTCATCCAAAATCTTACCATTGATATCAATTTCTTGAAAACGGGCAACAAGATTGTCCAAAAATGTCTTTTCCTCCGGTTTCACAGAGATGTCTTTATCCCTTATATTAAAGGACAAATCATGTGCTGTCAAAACTTTTTTCAAGACTGGCTCCAGATCCTCGTTTTCAAAATCAACATTGATTTTCCTGGAATCATTAATCAATTGGTTAGAATAAAAGACATTATATCCGGTTTGCTTTTTTATGGCTCGGAAGAATTCCTTCAGGGTAATCTCTTTTTGGCTAAGCGTAATTTTTTGGGCGAAACCGCTTGCGCTAACCTGCATTATGGCTATCAATAATAGAAATGTGGTGATTTTCATAACCAGCAATAGTTTTTTCATGTGGTAGGTATACCAGCATGGGTTCTTAGTACAAATTTTCATACATTTGGTTGTTTGGGTTTGAATCGTAAATTGATTTTCAAGATTTGTTGGCGGTAATTAACCTGAACATTCGACCGGGAATGTTTGCTGCATTCCTGGTCTGCTTTCACACCTTGTCATTGGTGTGCTCTTCCCTGGCATTAAGGATCTCTTTTTAATTTGGTGTGTTTCATTCGTTTAGTTGATTAAGTATTTATTATGACAGGAGTCGGTTAGTCTCCATGATGATTCAGTTAATCGCCTATCGGCTGATAAAAATTTTTCTTCCTTCTATTTTAAATTTAAGATCGCTGCTGTCATTGAATGTTTTAAGCACTTTGGAAACATTTGACGATTTGGACACTGTCCCCGAAAAAGTCTGAGTTTCTTCTTCAGTCCCCTGATAAACCACCTCTACATCATACCATCTGGCCACTTTACGCATGATCGATTGCAGACTTTCATTTTCAAATGAAAAAACGCCATTTTTCCAATCTACAAATGATTCGGCATTGACATTTTTGATCTGGATATCCCCTGCGGCATATCTAGCCTGCTGGTTAGGCTTAAGAATCCTGATGTTCAATTTATTCCTGACCTCCACACTTCCCTCCAGCAAAGTGGTTTGAGTGGCCTCATCCTCCGCGTAAGAACTGATGTTAAAATGTGTACCCAAAACTTTCACCTGCTGCCCATTGCTCTCCACTATAAATGGATGCATTTTGTCCTTGGATACCTCGAAATATGCTTCTCCCTCTAGTTTTATGAGACGTACTCCTTTTTGTAATAAACCCATACTATAAGTCAGACTTGAAGAAGCATTCATCCAGACTTTGGAATGATCAGGCAGAGTTAACATGTACGTTTGTCCTCTGCCTGTAGAGAGTGTATTTATTTCCTGAGACGATTTTAAGCTGTTCTTATCTGTTTGATAAATGATTCCCCCATCAGCCGTCTTAGTGATAATGATACCAGAATCCTGAGCGATCTTACCATTAATAGCTTGCTCTAAACTAATTTTATCCCCGTTACCAAGTGTAAGTGTCGCACTTGATTTCCCTGGTAGCACATCATTAACATAATCTACTTGTTCCAGTATTCCATCGTTGGACGAAAAGAAATAGATACTGGATAGAATTATAACCACAGCTGCTACTGCTGCTGTTAACTTATACCAAAGTGGTGTGGTTGATTTCAATGGTTTATGACCATTGAGGCGGCTCATGGTTTTACTCCATATCGCAGCTTTATTTGCAGACTCATATTTGTTGATCTTATTACGGACTTCCTGCTCCAGATTAAAATCATTGAAAAGTCGGCGGTTATCCTCAGACAGTTCAAGCCAAGCATTCAGTTCTAGCTCCTGCATAGCATTCAATCCTCCTTTTAAATGCGCTTTAATTAACCTGGAGATATGAAATTCTTTTTCAAGCATAGTTTAGTCTGATTTTATACCCCACTATTTATTAATGTCAATTGATATAGATACGATTGTACCTATACGAATGCCCATTCAACCTGAAAATAAAAATCAAATTAATTTTAGCGTCGATCCAGAAAGAGCAGAAAAGCGAGAAAAAAGGTGTGAGAAACCCCTTTTTTCAGGATTGCACTTTTAAGCAGCCCGATAGCTTTCGCTTTGTGATTGCGAACAGTTTTGGGAGAAAGATCAAGCTGTTTTGCAATTTCATCTGTTTTTTTATGCCCGAAATAAATCATCTTAAAAACCTCACGGCATTTCTCCGGTAGCAGTTCAATTTCAGCCACCAGCATCTCAAGGACCTCTGTCTCGATAATATTATTTAAAATAGTCTCCTCGCCCTGCTCCAATTGTTTGAAATAGACTTCCTGGACAGTAGATTTTACTTTGAGGTGTTTAAGGTAATCAAAACAGGCATTCCGGCAAGCAATATACAAGAAAGCCTTCACGCTTTCTGCCGTTACAACCTTTCGCTCAGATTCCCAAAGTTTGACAAAGCAGGCCGAAACAATATCCTCAGCCTCAACATCATCCTGAACGAGCCTACATGCAAAATAACACAAAGACTTGTAATGCAAATCAAAGAAATATCCCAGAGCTTTCTGATCTTCCCTTTGAAGTGCCTCCATCCAATAATTTGCGTCTTTTACGGCTTTTAGCTCCATGAATCTTTAAAGGTCTGCTCCGCAAAACTAAAAATAAATATCGGCAATCATTAATCTCCCATCGATTTTGATATTTTCAGGAAAACGGGATTAAAAGTTTATTTCAGCTGGTCCGCTTTCTTCCAACAATTATTGGCTGCCGCGATAGTAGTGAATTCTATAGCTACGGTCTGGCCGATAGCGATTAGCAGTGCCGGATCCTCTGCGTATAAAGGCCTTAACCTTTCCCTGATCGCCGCATCAGGCTGAGTGGCTTTGATGATCAACCTCGCCATTTTAACAGCGAGCTGTCTTCCTTCTTCAGGGGTGGCGGTAATGAGAGAACCGTTAGGAATTAATTGAATAGATTCAGACATGATTTGTAATTTTAAGTGTTTAAATTGATAATAATTATGATACCGCTACTGCATCTTTCAGCTGCGCGGAGAGATAATTTTTCCGGCGGCCATTAAAAGCAATAAACAGCAGGCCAATCAGCAGGATTAGAGATATATTCGCCACCCCAAGCAGAAATTGGCTTTTAACAGCATATAAATTTGCGAAACCATAACTGAATACAGAACTGACCATATAAGTAGCTCCGCCAGTAAGTCCACTTGCTACCCCTGCATTTCGCGAAAATCGACTCAGACAATAACCATATATAATATTGAAAATAAATCCACCACTCATATGAATTCCAATCGTGAAACCTATTAAAGTATAAATATTAGTACCAATGGGCACGGTAAATATCATAAGTAAAACTAAACTGACCTGAAAAACCAAGGCCGTTACTATTTTTTTGACCAAAGATTTTTTAAGAAGCGATTTGGCAATGATTCCACCAGTCATAATAGACAATCCCGACAACAATGAGCTGTACCCGGTAGTCACTGATGAATAGCCAAACACACGTTCGATAATAAAAGGACTGGACAAACTGTAAATAACAACCAGTCCAAAGCAACTACCAATAATCAGCAAGCCCAGCGAAAAATCAGCCGTTTTTAACATCCCACCATAGGTCTGTAAAATCGATTTCATTTTAAAAGGTTGAAAATGTTTCAAAGATTCCCCACTATAGATCAGTTCTAAAATCAGAAACAGTAGTGACAAGCCGCCCAGGAAATAAAAATTGGAACGCCAGCCAAAGATACTTTGCAGATAGCCCCCTACAAACGGTGCCATAATGGGTGCGCAAGCCCAGATAATGGCAAATAAACTAATATAGCTCTTTAATTTTTCTCCAGAAAAGATATCCACAAAATAGGCCCGTTTGCCCACCACAATAAAGGCAATGGTAATCCCCTGAATAATTCTCATCGCATAAATCACATAGATATTGGGTACGATTGCGATGACGAAACTAGTCAGTGAAAAAACTGCAAGTGAGATTATACTGATCTTAAACCGTCCAAAACTATCCAGAATACTCCCAATAAAAATCTGGCTTATCCCTGTGCTAAACATAAATAACACCAAAGAAAGCTGGATTGCTGACGCTGAAACATGTAGATCTTTTGCCATGGCCGGCAGCGAAGGCAGATAGATGTCTGTTGCAAACCCTGATAATGGAATCAGTGACATGGCTAGTATTGTGCTAAAGCCCTGGTGATTTTCTTTTAATGTTCTCATTGTTTTTCAGTGATTAATGTATTAATAGACCAATCGGTCTTTTCATTGACAAAAAAAATTACTTTAAAAAAGATTCAAATTCCTCCCAGATTGAATCCATAACGATCCTCATTTGCTCATCATTCTCTACAACCCTCCTGCACAAAATAGCACCTTCAATCATGGCAAAAACTTTGACACTAAAATTCTTCGGATTTACAGTTGAAGATATCTCCTCATTAGCTATACCATCCGAAATAATATTTAAAATTCGCTTCTGAGAGGAATTGATTGCCTTTTTTACATAAACTTTCATATTAGGATGTGTATCATCAGCTTCCACACCGAAATTCAAGATCGGGCAGCCTCCTTCGACATCTTTATTTCCTTTGTAAGCCTCCAGTAAGTTGTGGAATTTCTCCTTTGCATTTCTACCCAAATTAACCGCTCCATCCAGACGCCGGGCAAGCGTCTCAGTCAAATAAAGAAAAGCCTCCATACAGATCTCCTCTTTATTTTCAAAGTTCCCATAAATTCCCCCCTTAGCCAATTTCGTTGCCTCCATAATGTCGCTAAGTGAGGTACCTGCCATTCCTTTTCTATTAATAATAGAAGCAGATTTTTCGATAATAAATCTTCTGGTTCGTTCTGCCTTATTCATGTTAAAATATTACAAAGCAAAAATAAACCATTCGGTCTATTTTACAAAATGTTTTATATCTTTGTATTGTAAAATTGTCTGGCGGCATAATTTAAAAGTTATGAGAAGTACCAATCCTCATCTAGCAGAACCGATTGATATCGAAAAAGACATCAAAGATTCGTTTTCGATACACTTTTTGAAGGAAAAAGCATTTGATAAGGTCAGGGTCCAACGCCTTGCTTATCATCGGATAATCCTTATCACTTCTGGTATTGGAACCCTAAAAATAGATGAGCATATTTTTAAAATTTCTTCGGCAGAACTTTTTCTGATTGCTAAAGGTCAGGTCATTGCTTTTCAGCAAGGAGCTGAATTTACAGGATATGAACTAAGTTTTGGCGACTGTTTCTGGGAAAGGGCTCCGCAAAGTGCAAACAATTGTAAAGCAGTATTGTTCAACAACACATCTGCCAATCAATCCCTTCGATTAACAGCAAATGACTTCCAGGAGCTTAATGTTCTTTTTCAATCCTTGCTCGGTGAATACAGTAAAAATGCATACATCAATAAATTAGATGCAATGGCTGCTTATCTGAAAATTATCATGATCAAAATCGCCAATGTGAATATTGCCATTTCAAACGCGTTCGAAAGTCATGAAAATAAGATCTACCAACAATTTATCTCCTTAATAAACGAACATTATCAAACCTCACATGAGGTAACGGACTACGCTAAACTTTTAGGTATCTCCGTTCGAAAACTGACTGATGTGTCAAAAAACTCCAGCGGCAGAGGAGCTAAGGAACTAATCAACGCGCATCTGATTACAGAGGCAAAGCGATCTTTACAGTTTTCTGCCAGACCAATAAAAGAAATAGCATTTGAGCTCAACTTCAGTTCCGCGGAACAGTTCAGTCATTTTTTCAAAAAGAACGTACAGATATCTCCCAAAGAATATCGAGCCCATTTTATGATCATAGGTTCGTAATGAATCTCAGCTATTATCCAATACATCACAGCTATTTGCATGTGATGAACCGAATTTGACATTTCCTATTCCTCAGACAGCAGTAATTTTGGGAAAACAAAAAAATATGTCAGTTCATCAATTAAAAAAAGTTGCCGGGATAAGTATCCCTGACAGCAAAATCGCCAACCAGGCTACAGAACTTTTACTGGAACACGGAACAGAATTCATTTACAATCATTCTCTAAGGGTATTTCTGTTCTCCTCTTTAAATGGTCAAAGAAAGCAACTGAAATACGACCAGGAATTGTTGTATGTCAGTTCAGTTTTTCACGATTTGGGTTTGACAAAACACTACAGCAGTCCTGACTTACGTTTCGAAGTAGACGGCGCCAATGCTGCCCGCGATTTCCTCAAAAGCCATGGCTTACCAAAAGAATCTTTGCAATTGGTTTGGGACACCATCGCACTACATACCACTATAGGTATTGCAGAGCATAAAGAACCGGAGGTAGCCCTAATGTATTCTGGTGTAGGTCTGGATGTTATGGGAGAAGGATATGAAAACCTCAGCGAAGAAAACAGAATTGAAATCGTCACAGCCTTCCCGAGAAACGATTTCAAAAAAAATATTATCCCAACTTTTTTTAGTGGATTTGAGCATAAAACCGAGACGACCTTTGGAAACATCAAGGCGGACGTTTGCGCCTATATGATCCCAAATTTCCATCGTAAAAACTTCTGTGACTGCATCTTACACTCCCCATGGAAAGAATAGGAAATTCATAACAGATCGGCTCTGGGCCATCTGTTATGATTAAACTGGAATAGTAATACGACTTTGAATGACATTAGATTTGCATAAACAAAAGATATAATTTATGGAAAATTCATTTAAAGTACCGCAGTTACTCCTAAGAGGAGCACTAGGCATCACATTTCTAACTCCAGTATTAGACAGGTTAGGTATTCTAGGTCCTATCGGGACTGGAAATATTGAATGGGGCAATTGGGATAACTTTATTAATTATACATCTACCTTGATGCCATATTTAAGTAGACCGATGGTAGATGTAATGGGAGGAATAGCTACTTTCTCAGAATTCACCATTGCAGTGCTTTTGATTATTGGCTTTAAAACAAAATATGCTGCAATTGGAAGCTCCCTGCTCACCTTTACATTCATTTTATTTATGACGACATCTGTCGGAATACAAAAACCAATAAATTTTGGCGTATTTACAGCCTCTGCTGCTAGTCTTTTGTTATCATACATTCCAATTTACAAATGGAGTATTGATAACCTACTTCATAAAAGTAACTAAAATTAAGCGTGTTAAAACTTATAGGAGTTGTCTACGATAAATTATCCTAAAGCAATGAAAAAGATTTTAGTAATTAATGCAAGTGCCAATACAAAAAACTCAGTTAGTAGAAGCCTTAGCGATACATTCATTGAATATTGGAAAATGACAGGTTTTGCCCACCAAATTCAATATCGCGACTTCAGCGAGAGTGAGATTTCCCATATCGACCAAATGTGGATTGATGCGAACCTCAAATCCCCCGAAAATCGAAGTGAAAATGAAAGGGAGATGCTTAAATGGAGCGATATTTATATAAAGGAATTGCATGATGCAGACATTATCGTACTTGCATCCCCGATGTATAACTGGTCGATCCCAAGTACGCTTAAAGCATATATAGACAATATCATGCGGTTTAATGAAACATTCACCAGAAATCTGCAGAGAGGTGATCAACCTTATAGAGGCTTGCTCGAGAATAAAAGCTTAATACTCTTACTTTCCAGAGGTAGCCAAGGTTATGAAAAAGGAGAAAGAAATGCACACATGAATTTTCAAAGCAGCTATCTAAAAATGGTTTTTGGCATCATGGGAATCCATGATGTCGATGAATTAGCTATAAATGGGACCTCGAGAGAAAGTAACGATTTAACCGAAGAAATATTGAACGTTCGTGAACAACTAAGAACGTTAATTAATCAGAAACTCAGTTTGTCATGAATGGTAAATTGAAAGGGAGTATACTGATATTTTTGGGTGCTTCCTGCTATGGAATGTTAGGAATTTATGTAAAAAAGGCTTATTTAGAAGGTTACAATACAGCAGAAGTGACTTTATCTCAATTTGGAATAGGGTTCATTACGCTCTTCATTGTGAATGTTTTCAGAAATATTAAGAGAAACCAGGTAGCTGAGACCAAGCTTCCATTCACAAGTAAATTGAAATTAATGGTTGCAGGAACATCCCTTGGCTTAACCAGTATATTTTACTATTTGGCGGTTATACATATACCAGTAAGTTTCGCCATTGTTCTGCTGATGCAGACTGTGTGGATGGGTATTATACTCGAGATGTTAATCACCAAAAAGATTCCTGATCTTAACAAGATTGTAGCTGCCATCATGGTAATCATTGGCTCAGTTATAGCCACAAATTTACTGGGACAATCCGTTGATCTAAATTGGAAAGGCGTCCTCTGGGGTATGATGGCAGCTTTGTGTTATACGGCTACGATGTACTCCACTAAAAATATCAAGCCGCAATATTCTCCCTACCAAAGAAGTCTTTATATGATATTAGGAGGCCTTGTAATTATATGTATCGTCTACCATTCGTCGCTAAACAGCGATTTTAACTACCATATATTTTATAGTTGGGGATTGTTAATCTCCTTATTTGGAACGGTACTACCTCCCTTATTGTTTACCGCTGGCATGCCATTAACAGGCATAGGGCTTGGTGCTATCCTTTCCTCTGTCGAAATTCCGGTTGCTGTTTTGGCTGCCAGTCTCCTATTAAAGGAGAACGTTAGCCCTTTGCAATGGTTTGGCGTCATTTTAATCCTGATTGCTGTTGGTGTGATGAATTTAAAAAACAAATCTGGGCCAGATCATCTTTCAAAACTGGAATGTAATTGACAACTAATAACTTTTTAAGTTTACACTATTAAGAATAGTAATCAATTTTAATTAATAAAAACTAAGATGAAGACAACTGAAATAAATATACAAACACAAGAAATTCTCAACGAGTTTTATAAAAATGTTTCTGAGAAAAATGCCAATTCAATTATTTCACTACTATCAGAAGATATCGACTGGTACATCGTTAAATCAGCACGCCTTCCCTGGACAGGAAAACAAACTGAAAAATCAGCTATTCATAAAGCATTGCAACTACTTTTTGATGCTCACGTTGACGGCGATGATGAACTAACACCTGATCATATCTTTATCGATGGTTATGAAGCTGCCGTTTTTGGTACTATGTCGAGAAAAGTAAAGATGACTGGTAAAAGATTTACTACCACTTTTTGTCAAAGATTCACAATTAAAGAGGGAAAAATCACAAAATTCTTAATGCTTGAGGATACACCTGAAATTGAAAAAGCATTTTAAATCATTCAAATAGATTAGCATCTAATTACACATATAATTAAAGATAAAAATGGAAACACGTATTAAAATTGACCAAGTAGAACCAGCAGGTTACAAAGCGATCTTGGGCTTAGAAAAATTCATCGAAAGTACACCATTAACCAGGACCCACAAAGATTTGATAAAAATTAGGGCATCACAAATAAATGGATGTGCATTTTGTATAGATATGCATACCAGAGACGCACGTAAGGCGGGTGAAACAGAACAGCGCATATATGCGCTCAATGCATGGCGTGATACGCCATTTTTTACCAAAGACGAGCGCGCCATCCTGGCTTTAACGGAGGAAGTGACGCTGATCAGTAATCACGTTGGGGACCAAACCTATACTGAGGCCTTAGAAGCATTGGGAGAAAGCTATTTGGCCCAAGTTATCCTAGCTATTATAACTATCAATGCATGGAATAGAATAGGAATAGCGACTCAGCTAATACCTGGTTAGGCTTATAACTTAAGAATATTATATATTTTTTCAGATGAAGACTGCTCCAATAATAGGAGCAGTTTCTATTTATCCTTCTTACCATGCCAAATAATAGCGCATTAGCGATATGTTTTTCTTATCCCAAAAAATTTCGTGCAAAGATTATCATTGGAATCTTCATGTTAGGGCTACCTATGTTAGCACAGGCACAATTGGAACTCTACGGTAAGTTTAATAAGGACGGATCAGTTGAGCCTGTCATAAATTACGCAGGAAGCAAAAAAATAAGTAATCATTTTGCCGTAGTATTTTTTGGACTTATTCGCGAAAAGTGGAGCCAGGCTTTAATAGGACTATCCTATTCACCAATTAAATCATTAAGTTTCTCGGGCTATGCAGGTATTGAGCATGGACAAAGTTCTCCTAGATATTCAGCAAGTGTATGGTGGAAACAGGGAAAAACATCCTTCCTGATACTTGGTGAACGGGGAAATGGTAATAATAACTACTTATATAAAGTCAATATGTTCCATCAATTTTCAGAAAAAATCAGTTTGGGTATTATGGATTGGCGTTATCACGGACTTGGTCCTAACCTTAGGTACACGATCCCTAAGCTTCAGTCAACGATATGGATCATGCCGGCCTATGACCACGAGCAAAAAGTATTTAGGACTATGCTCGGTTATAGTTTCCAAATGTAATTCTGGAAACTATATATCACGAAATATACGAAATTAGAATAATAGCTATTTAAATTACACCCAAAGTTATTTATTAGGAGAATATAATGAGGATGTATTCATTTTCATAAATACATTAGGCTCCAGAATTAGTGAATTGAGAAAGAAAGTAAGCGATCCAGGGGGAAGAAGATTTCATTTCCTCGACCCCGCAGGAAATGAATTGGCAGTCTGGTCAAATGTATGAGTATTGAACCTAAATGTTATATTTATGGTTTATATGCTCTAATGAAATTTACAACAAACTCTCCGTTCCGCTTTCTCATATTCATTGCTTTAACACTTTATGTACAGGCTAGCCATGCCCAGGTAAAATTAAACGGCTCTTATGTTGCTACGAAGGTCAATTACTTAAGTGGAGATGAGCTTCCCGAGGATAATATTCTTAAGTATACCTACCTCAAATATACTTTCAGTAATCAAGATCAAATTGGCATTTCAGGCGTCTATTACGAAAAGGGAACCCCTTACCTATTTGCAATTAGTGGAAACCACTTAATTATTAAAAGTGAAGTAGGATCAGTTATGAATACACTGAAGATTATGGAGAATAATGCAGACAAACTGGTGCTCATTAGTAGCTCTGCAAGTGGATCATTAGAGGATCCATGGGCAATCAAATACACGCTTTATAAGGAACAATTCATCCAAAACAACACGCTACTCAGTCCAAATGACATTTTCAGCATCAAAGGAACAGATACCGTTTATAAATCCGGACAAAAAATCTACGCTCAATTTAAGGGATCGTCTTTTCAATCCTATATGTACGAACTGATCCGTAAAAAAAAGATGGATGTCAAGAGTGGAGAACTCCTATCTACTTTTATCATTGATCCAGATGGCCATCCTGACAGTCTTAGAATTATCCAAGGAATCAATCCAAAATATGACGCCGAATATATCAAAGCCTTTAATTCAGCCAGGAACATGTGGAAGCCAGCTCAGCACAATGGCAAAACTGTTACGGTACTGATGAACCAATCATTAAAATATCTCACTTCTGAACAGACGTTACCATCATATTTCGATTCTCAAAAGGCCAACACTGCCTATAATAATAAAGACTACGAACTTGCATTATATCATTACGACCGAGCACTAGAAGTAAGGCCTGATGAGGTAGAAAATCTATACCATCGAGGAATCTGCAAACAAATATTAGGAAACTTGAAGGGGGCATGTGCAGACTGGACTAAAATACAACTCATGGGTAATAAAACGGCAAATGAACTTTTACTTAAATACTGCAAATAATTGTTTTTGTGAATCCTAAGTAACTGCAGGATCACAATTATTTCATGATAAAAAGGTGAATATTTTATAAAACATTTTGCAGTGCTGAATGTTGACACCAACGAATGACAAAAGTAACGCCAAACGCTACATGACCCGTTCTAAAAGATTTTTATTATGCCAGTTCATAGCAAATCATCTTTTGATTATCTCGCGCATCTAAAAGAAGCCGGGGAAATGGGCAATCTAATATATTCGGCCAATTGGTCTAACACTAGTTTAGGTAATGCCGATACCTGGCCGCAAAATTTACTAACGGCATTGGACATTATTCTAAGATCAAAATTTCCAATGTTTCTATGGTGGGGTCCTCAGCTTATTCAATTTTATAATGACACTTATAAAACAACCCTCGAAAAATTAAACAAACACCCTAAAGCATTAGGGGCGAGAGCCCAGGACTGCTGGCCGGAAGTCTGGCTCGCAATAGAACCCAGTATCGAGATGGCTATGGCCGGTGATAAAATGTTGGAGCAGGAAGACCAATTGATCCCAAAACAACAGGACGGACATCCTGCCAATAGTTTCTGGGTTTTTAATTGCAGCCAACTCTATGATCTCGAGGGAAAGGTTTGTGGACTATTGGTTACCTTTTACGAATCTAATAGCCAAAAAAAATCTGAACATCAGATTTACGATACATTAAGACAACTTGCAGAACGAGAAGCCAGATTTCGATCGCTACTTGCAGATGCACCTGTGGCCATCGCAGTATTTAAAGGAAGAGAGCTAATTATTGAAACGGTAAACGAGAAAATGCTTGAAGTTTGGGGTAAACATGCTACGATTATAGGTAAACCACTTAAGGTAGCCATACCTGAGTTAGAAGGCCAAGGTTTTCTCGAGATCATGGATGAAGTTTACACCAGCGGAACTCCATACTATGGAAATGAAGTGAAAGTTTTTCTGATACACAGTCATAAAACAGAGGAAGTCTACTCAAACCTTGTCTATCAGCCCTTGAAAAATTCAAAAGGTAAAACTGACAGAATAATGCTGGTAGCCAATCTAATAACGGAACAAGTGAAGGCAAAGTTACGAGTCGAAAAAAGTGAAAAGCGATTTCGGGCTTTGATCAATGCACTTCCTCAAATGGCAATGACCAGTACAATCAAGGGAAAAATGACTTATTTTAACAAACGTTGGTATGATTATACAGGTCTTAATCCCACTGAAGCATACGGCAGCAAATGGCTCAAAGTGATTCATCCAGATGACCTACATGAAACACTTCGCAAATATAATTTGATTAGATCAGGTCATGAAGGAGGAGAATTTGAAAACAGATATCGCAGCGCTGAAGGGACCTACCGTTGGCATTTAAACCGAATGCAACCAGTTCAAGAAGATGGGATCGTTGGCCTTTGGATTGTAACGGCCACCGATATTCATGACCTAAAACAACTTCAGCAACAAAAGGACGATTTTGTTAGTATTGCTGGTCATGAACTAAAAACACCAATCACCAGCTTATCTGCTTTTATGCAATTAATTACCAGACTCCAGAAACATCCAGAAACAGATTTCTTGCCCACTCTAATTGAAAAGGCTTCTAGAAGTTTGGATAAAATCAACATTCTTGTCGATGACCTGCTAATTGCAAGTAAGTTAAATCAGGGGGAACTTTATATAAAAAAAAACTGGTTTACCATCTCTGAACTGATAGAAGACTGTTGCAATCACCTCAAAATTGAAGGCATATATAGTATTAAAGCCACAGGAGACCTGAATTTGAAGGTATATGCAGATCCTCATAGAATCGATCAGGTGATCATAAACTTTGTAAATAATGCCAGAAACTATGCCCCAGAGTCTAAAGAGATTATTGTTGATATTCAAAAAATAAAAAACAAAGCAAAGGTTTCTGTAATAGACAAGGGCCCAGGAATACCAAGAGACCAGATCCCCCATTTGTTTAACCGTTATTACAGAGGCGATAAAAGTCGGAGCCAATATTCAGGTTTAGGCCTTGGCTTATATATATCGTCAGAAATTATTAAAAAACATGATGGGGAAATTGGAGCAGAAAGCGAGCTTGGAAATGGTAGTAGTTTTTGGTTTACACTCCCGATTGATTAAAAAGTTCATACCAATAATGTGGGACGAGATCATAATCAAATAACCCTTTTTCTATAAAACCACATTTTTTTAGAACTTTTCGGGATTGCAAATTACCTCTATCAGCCATAGCATAAATTACTGGAAGCTTAAGTTTATTAAAACCATATTCTACTGTTGCTTTTGAAGATTCAGTGGCATAACCTTTTCCCCAAGCCGTTTTTAGAAATCTATATCCTAAGTCATGATAGTTCTTATGCCCATTAGTTAAATCAGTAATTAATTTAAAACCGCCCCATCCAACAAAACTATTGGTTTCTTTTTCAATTATTGCTAAACGGCCCACTCCATAGTCAATGTACTGTTGTCTAATGAATTTTATAGCATTTAGAGCTTGTTGGGCACTTTCAATTGGATTCCCCCCTAAATACTGATGCACTTCAGGGTCAGAATCCAAACTAAAAACACCTCTAATATCAGTTTCTAATAATTCTCTAAAATAAAGCCTCTCAGTTTCAATAATCATCTTATATATATAACCATATTCATCTCTTATTTTCTTAAATCAGATTCTGTATGCATGGCACAAACCCAATTTTTATTTACCTTAACCCAGGTCGATGTACATGCGCATTTTCCTGAAGATTTCCGACCTTCCATGCTATATTCTAATTCTACAAGGTAGGCTAAAACCGCAGTATCTTCAGCTATGATTTCGCTTTCCGCATCAGAAATATCCACTACTTTCAACTGGTTTCCGGCTCCCGAATCAAACATTTTTTTGAAAGAAGGTTCATCCACACTTCTTATCCCATCCTTACCAGCCACGATGCAGGGGAAACGGGTAAGACTTCTTACAGTATCAAAATCACGGGTTTCCATTGCTTTCCAATACTTTTTTTCAAGTTCAAGAATTTTATTTTCCATAATATAGGGTTTTGACTAGATATAACAAAAGCAAGTGGTATTGGTTTTTAATGACAGGTTAATTCTATCTTTATTTGTATAACCCTAATCTTAATTTATTTTTGCATCCCCTAATTGTTGTTTTTACCCGCTTAAAGATTGACTTAATATATAGAATCTTAATTAAATCACCTTTCGCTCAAAACAAACTGGGACAAAAATGCGCTCGAATATCGTTATTCACTTGGATCCGATTAAATCTGAAATCCTTTCTGATTTAACAGCTAAGTCTGACAAACCGCTTTTAAATACCAACTTAAAAAAATATCATTTGAATGAGGGAACTTTGGTTGTTCGATCCAACTCCTTCTACTTCGCAAATGTAGAAATGTTTGAAGGTTCACTCTCTAAAAAAGTTTTGATCGATATCTCAGTAACCTCCCCCTCGTTCTATATGCTCGTAAATATTAATAAGTCAACCTGTTATTTAACTTACCATCCTCCAGGAAAATATCGGAAAATTGCTCATGAAGGTATGAATACAATAATATTAATCAATTTTAAGCCAGACTGGTTCATGTATCGATGCAGAAAAATGCCGGAGTTTGAAATTATACTTTCATCTTATTATAATCGAACAAATAAGAAAATCAACCTAACACAGGTTAGCATACCCCGCCGTTTAATTAAATTGCTAAATAGTTCAATATTCAATGGTGTTGACGACGATGGTTACTATCTTATTGATGAATGTATTGATAAATACTACAGCAATATTAAGAGAAAAGTATTAACGACCATTTATCAACAGGATTCTGCCTCCAGGATCAAAGCGTACATTTTAGCAAATTTTACAACTTCTAAAGTTGATAGCGCAAGTAAACTAGCTCAAAATTTGATGCTCTCCATCAGAACAATGGATCGTTTATCTAAAATGGCCTTTGGTTTACCTGTTCATGAACAAGTTATAAAACTTCGAATTGAATACGCTGTAGAATTACTGCTAACAACTGATAAACCAATTAAAGACATTGCTATTTTATGTGGATACAAAGAGCCTCATTATTTTAGTAGGGCTTTTAAAAGCTATGTCGGTGAAATCCCAAAAAAGCTCAGAAGTACCCATCCCTCAAAAGACTATTTATCAGGAAAAAACTCGCATTATAAGCCGTAAACGATTATTTTATTCCCAACAATCTTAAAGTTTACTTTAACTGCTAAAGACAAGCCCTTAAGGACCGTAGATAATGACTGGTTCTTAAATATTTCCCCACCCAATAAAATATGCTTACTGCGTTCGGTTTTATAAACGACTTTAATATTATGCCATCCAGAAATTACATCCATAATCTTTTCCAAAGATGTGTTTCTGAATACAAACTCATCATCTTTCCAGGCAACTATTTCTTCAGCGACAACAGTCTCAATATAGAATTTTGAATCTATCAAATTTGCTTGTTGATTTGGTTTGAGCATGATCGGCTGCCCAGCTGAAACACTTTCAAATGGGTCTGCAACTACTTGATCTACAGATAACCATAATTTATTCACCAAAGAACTAAGCCTCAATTCCCCTTCCAATAAAGTAGTTTTCACGTGATTAGCATTTGAGTATGCACTTACATTAAACTTTGTTCCAAATGTCTCTATTTTCTGATTATTTGTTAAGACTACAAATGGCACGTTCTTCATTTCTGTTGAAGAAGCTATTTTAATTGGGACGTCAAAATATGCTTCTCCGGTCAGTTGAATTATTCGCTTGTCAGATTGATTATAATCTGAAGGAATCTTTAGGCTTGAATTTGCTCTTAACCAGACTTTAGTGCTGTCTGGTAACGCTACCCGGTACATCCTTTTAGCCGGAGACATAATTACCGCAAACGCCTGCTTCTCCAGCAAAATTTCTGAAAAGGGCTTATCAAAAAAGAATTGTTTTGTTTTGTTTCTATTTATAATCGAGCCATCGTTATATTTAAACTGACTGCCATCGAGAATAACTCCTGATTTTTCATCATTAAGAACTACCTTTTCGCCACTAGATAGGGTGATAGAAGCAAATTCATGTTCAGAACTACGCTCATTTTCGACCGGAATAAATTTAGCCGAGCGTTTAAAAAATAACATTCCAAGGGTTATAATTATCGCAATAACCAATGCTGCTTTGAAATACGAACTCTTCAATTTGAGAGATGATTTAGACGTTTCTTTTACTTCTTGCTTAGGCTTCATTTTCCCTTGCCGATAGAGCGCTTGTGAATTCAAACTTGGCAATTCGATTCAAAAATATATAAATTCTTTTAAATTGAAGACCCTACATTTTTCGGTTAAAATTTGAAGATCAACAGATTATGTGTAAAAAGTGACTTTCTGGACTTGAAATGAACATAAAGCCGCTAAGATTTCACCTGTATTCTTTTTATTCATAATAATAGTTGATCTACTCCGCACCAAATGCCATGGCATTACTTATTCTGTGATCCCGGCTTAAATATAAAGAAACTAACCAATGCCAGGAAAACGACCCCAATTCCACTGAACAAAGTCAGCAATTGAAAACCACCAGCCAATGCATCATGTGTTACCTCACCACTTGGGTCTAAAGTTATAATCCCAGGGATTTTTTCCAGAAGGCCCGCAAAATTACCTACTGCGATTTTTTCGGCCGCTGAATGGAGCTGAAGGTTATCAAAAGTTCCTGCAAATGCAACCTTTAAATGCATAAACACACCTTTACTTAACAAAAACCCCATCAAAGCGATATTGATTGCCAGGGTGATCAGTCTTGCACTCATGTCTATCCCCGAAGCCATACCTGCACGGTCAGGACTCACAGCGCCTGTAGTGGTATTCGTAACAGTAGTATTAGAGAGCCCCAATCCGATGCCAGACAACAGCATGCCGGGCATCATAGTCCAAGTTCCGAAATGTGCAGCATAAATGCCAAACCACATCAATATAAATCCCAATCCGATGATAAAAAGCCCCAATGGGATAACGATACCAGGACGATATCTCAGCAATAATCGCTCGGCCAGTGGTGGAACCACTAATGTGGGCAGCGTATAAGCCAACAACACCGTACCAGCCAAAAGGCTGCTGTATCCCAAAACGCCCTGAAAATAGATAGGAAGGTAGATCATGAAAGGCCAAAAACAAAAGTTCATGCCTATAGAGCCGATGATAGCACCGGAAAAGTCCCGTATCCTGAATACAGTAAAATCAAACATGGGTTGGACGCTTGTCTTTTCTGCATATAAAAAGATTAGAAAACTCCCTGTAGATACTCCCAGAATCAGCAGGGAGTATACGCTTGTAAACCCCATTGCGGGTCCTTGGGTAATGTAATAGATTAGCCCGAAAACAGCTATGGAAAGGCTAACCATACCTAAGGTATCCAGCCGCTGTATTTGAGCTGACCTTGATTCCCGCACTCCCGCCCATGCAAGTCCTAACGTAAGCAAGCTGAGCGGAACATGTACCAGGAAAACCCATTTCCAGCTTAAAAATGTAAGGATCAGACCGCCAATTAGCGGCCCAAACCCCAATCCTATTCCAAAAACAATACCCCAGGCAGCAAATGCCCGGCTGCGTTCGCGCCCGTCCTGGAACTGATGAGAAAGAATAGCAACCTGGCAGATCAGCATAATCCCCCCGCCAAGCCCCTGCAAAAAGCGTCCGGCGATGAGTAGTGTCATTGATGTAGCCAGCCCACAAAGCAAGGAGGTTATACCAAAAAGCACAAGCCCGGCCATGAAAACAAGTTTGCGGCCATAGCGATCGGCAAGCGTGCCAGAAGCCATCAGTACTGTAGTGCAGGCAATGGTATAGGCATTCATAATCCATTGTACATCACTGAAATTGCCCCTTAATAATTTTTCGAGTGTAGGCAGCAATACCGGGACACTTGAAATTTCCAATCCAAACATCAGTGAGGAAAGGCAAACGGCGGCCAGGGTTAGTGTATTCTTTTTATCTTTAAACATAGTTTTTATTCTTGAGGTCATTTTTAACAAAAGTAAACCGATAAATACGCACTCCTTCGGTTCATTTCTATGATAAAAAGGTATGTTTGCATTATGGTCAAACAAAATATGCACCAGCAGGTGGAGCTGGAATATCTCAAAACCGATCACTGCCCCTTGGGCGACAAACAGTATAGTTTCTTTGAAATGGTATACCTGATTTCTGGTAAAGGCACAGTCTGCATCAACGGCAACCGTATGGCTTATCGTGACGGGAATCTGTTACTGATCACGCCCAACGACCGACATACTTTCGAGATAAGCGAAGTAACAGAGTTCCTATTGATCCGGTTTAGCGACAGTTACATTCGCAGCTACCCATGGAAAAGCATTCACCACCTGGAATGTCTGCTCTTCTATGCCACCCACCTGTCGGGTTGTGTAATGCGTTGCAAAGACGACAGCCGCCTCGTTGAAATGATTGTCGAATCGTTGCTGTTTGGAATGAAGCTTGGGGGTGTTTACCAGCAGGATCTGGACATGAACCTGGTGAACGCGCTGATTGTGATTGCGGCAAGGAACATTTCAAAGATAAGACCTGAAAATGTCCGTACCAACACAGACAAGCGCATCCTCCAGATCATCAACCACATTGAGCGCCATATTTTTAGGCCAGATCAGCTGACTGCGGCCGCAATAAGTCAGGCTTTTGGGATTTCCCAGGCTTACCTGGGTGTCTATTTCAAAAAAGCTTGCGGAGAAACCGTCCAGCAGTTCATTACCAGCTACAGGATCCGGCTGATCGAATGGCGGTTAAAGTACAGCGACCTGCGGATCAATGAACTGGCTGATGAATTCGGCTTTGCCGATGGCAGTCACCTAAACAAGTTCTTTAAGAAGCAGAAGGGCATGAGTTTAACGGGATACCGCCAGGCTATTTTGGCGAATCCGCATTAAAAGCATCTATACCAATTGAAAAACGATTACCTTTTAGCACATAGGATGGAATTTCAATCGTTATCTCCTTTTTTTCACCTGGTAGAAGATTGAAGAAATTATCACTATAAAATGCAGGTCTGATACTTTTCCCACTACCATCTGTTAGCCTGAGTTGTGTAAAGAAAGAAAGAGAATTCCCTTCATTTTCAACAAGCACTGTTGCCACTGTTTTCCCCGGAAAAGTTTTCTGACTGGTTTTTAGGCTAAGTTTTGTTTTATTCAATTTATTAATATCCTGAAATCCTGATACAGCTGGCCCCGTTATGGTCCAGGCCCCTTTATATTTATCATTTGACCTCCAGTAAAAAGCATCAGCGATTTGCTTTCCACGAGCATCTTCTAAAACAAGTTTGATAAAATGTATCTGCGAAATATCCTCCGGAAAGCTAATTTTTAAAGCATCCTTAACCAATCCGTCAGCAGGGATGTCTACAATTTTATCAAGCTTCGATACCATCTTACTTTCGAAATTATAAACCATTGCAATAATTTTATATCCTTTAAATGACTGCCTGTAATCATTATATACGGAAACCGTATTTTTGATGTAATCATATTGCGGGTGCAACGGTGCCAACCCATTCTGGGAATAATAAAGTCCGGCAGTCGGCTCCAGGAACCAATCGTAAAACCTACTTGAGGTTTGTGGCAACGGGCTATTGTGATACCAGAACAATAATCCAGAAGCAAAGCGATCGCCATATTGGAATTTATTGTAATTCCAGACCTCCCAGAGTGCCCGGTAGTTCATTGCCCCGACAAATTGCGCTTTCCTCGCAAAATCCTCAATTGACGAAGAACGGCCAAACTGTTCCACTGCTTCCCTATACTTTGTGGTCATTTGATGGAAACCTCCCCCATCCATGTAATTCCATACAGCAGTGCTGATTGGCCAAAGCTCTTTTTGCGGCATCATGTCTTTCAGCGAAGAAAGGACCGGCAAAATCGGGGCTCCATATTCAGGGTTAAACCCATCTACCCGGCTTCCTCTTTTTGAAGCTGTATTTTCAAAGTACTGCATTGGGTTTTCATATTTATACGGGCTTCCATCATGCACCCCGCAGCATTCAGATTGTGGCTGATACCCTTTAGTTGGATCTAGTGCATAGATCAGCTCCCGCGCTCCCTTGATTTCGGTAGATTCATTGGCAGAAACGTAAAAAGCAGATGAAGCATGATTTCGAACCCTTTTTACCGTATTCGTCATGTTTTTAAAATATAGTGCCGTATCTGTCGGAAAACGAGTATCGCCGGTAATCCAGAACTCAGTCCATACCATAATCCCCATCTCATCACAAAGCCGATAAAAATAATCTGATTCGGCAATTCCACCACCCCAAAGTCTCAGGAAATTAATACCAGCCTGTCGGGTATACCGCAATTCGGCATAGGTACGCTGTTCAGAATTCCTTAACATTGCCTCCGGCACCCAGTTAGAGCCCCGAATAAATACAGGGTGCCCGTTTACAAGAAACCTGCGTGACTGATCAGGGGTATTTTGATCCGTGGTGATTTCCCGGATACCAAAGCGGCTGGTCACACTACTGCTCTCCTTGCCCCCAATAGTAAATTTCAGATCAAGTGTATACAATTCCTGTTTTCCCTTATTTAACGGCCACCATAATCTTGGTTTTGAAATTTTTAGCTGGCTGAATTCCTCCGGCGTTAAGGTCATAGTCTTTCTTTCGCCCGCTTTCAGCGATACCTGCTTTTGAAAATCAACCCCAGCCTCTTTAATCGAACAAGACAGCACACCCGAACGAGCGGCAGCAGCGGCGTTATAAAGCTCTACTTTTACAGTTTCCTTGCTTGAAGTCGTATCTGGCAATGGCAACTTAGTCATCACGAAAGGATGCGCTAACAAAACATCACCGGTAGCAAACAACTCTACATCCTTCCATATCCCCGTATTCCGATCCCTGATCCCATCTGGACTGGTAAAGTCCCATCCAACCGACATCAGCATCGTCACATTTCTGCCAATTTCACCATCTCCACCATTAAAATTCTCCCCAATTGCTCCAGTCCTGTTTTTTTTTGAATTATGACTAGATCCTGGAATATCTACTGGTTTCACCTTAACAGCCAATACATTTTTACCCTGCCTGTTTGCAAATTCACTAACGTCAAACTGCTGTGCATTGAACATGCCAGCCATATTCCCAAGTTTCTTTCCATTCATCCAGATTTCACAACGATAATTGATTCCGTGAAACTTTAGCCACAGCCTTTTGCCAGCAAAACTTTTTGGAATAATGAACGCTGTCCTAAACCAGTAATGATAAAATTCGACCCCCTCATCATTCAAATCAGGAATCAATTTGCGCTCTTTTCTGTTGTTATCACCGAAATATGGATCCGGATAAATCTTATTTGCAACCAAGCTACTTAAAACAGTTCCAGGTACAGTTGCAGGCATCCAATCAGCAGCACTATAATTAACTGCCGATATTTTCATTTCATTCTCCCTCACCTCAGTAACTTTCTTCATTTTCCACTGACTGGATCCATCCATAACAGTTCCCGAACGAAGAAAAACAGATAGCGGAGCGGATCTATCACTAAGTGTTACTTTTTGGGCATATCCCAGGGATGAAATGCTAAAAAGAAGGATGATCAGATTTTTTAATTTCATGTTTAAGATTTGATTATATTTTTTCCATTTCATTGTTTAATAAACAGTAGTATTAAAAAGATCAATCTTTCTAACTGTTACCAGGAAATTCCCATTTGTAGAACTGGCAACAAACCCAATAGAAACCTTTGTGGGTGTATTTAGTGTAAAGCTTGCTGTTAGCGTATGATCATTTTTGGTTGGTCGTGTAAAAGCAAGTGCAGAATTGGGTACATCTACTGTATTAGGCAGCCCATCACCCACGTTCACCACAAAATAAAACACTCCGTTATTAGGATTTATTACATCTTTTGCATTTGTGGTGTATTGGTAGCTTCCTGCCGGCAGCGTAATGGTTTGGTAAACCTTCCCATTTGTAACAACAGGGCTGCCAGTGGCTCCTCCAATAACTAAACAAGTGTTTGTTTTATCGTGTCCCCCGTATTTTACCCCAGCAACAGTATGTACCTTCGTAGCATCGTTAACGATCCAATCTACCGGTGTACCCCATCTGTCAGTAGATTGAACAACAGTATATGGTCGCAATGAATTTTTTAGAACACCGCCCAAGTCTTTCAATACCGTAGTGTTGATGATAATTACCAGCGACTTATCAAGAGGATCTAGCTGATACCTGGTGGGATCGCTCAACTTTAGACCAATGGCAATATTTTTACCAAAGTACCTTGCCATATCCCTGGTATTAATTCTTAAATTAAATGTTCCCTTCCCCCCCTCTGCTTGTAAAATCTTTATAGGGTCTGAAGGCAAAGAATAATTCGAACTTTCTAACATTACAGTATTTTCTGGAAGTACACCTGCTAACAGTAGTTTTTGAACTGTATCCTGATTAGACAATACTTTTACAGAAACATCCTGGCCAACAGCCCCCATAAGCCTGGCATTTAAAGGAATGTTAAAGTAAGTGGCATCCTGAGTAATATTGCTCCCAGACGTTGGCGTAATTACCATTCTTTCCCCACCGTTTTCAAACCTGATCAAACGAAGGTCGCTCTGATCTATTAGTTCATTCGTATTGAGCACAAGAATTATAGTCTTTTTAGAAGGGGCTATTTCATTATTTTTTGTGGGATTAGATAATTTAAGCGCAACTGCTACATTTCGGCCATAGTAAATCTCAAGGTCTGGCACATAAAACCGCACATAAATCCTTGAACTGTTCCGACCATAATGTAGCTCGGTGTTTGCTGGGTAGGAGAAAGACTGCGCTGGTAAGGCTACCGTATTCAATAGACCACCATTTGCGATTAATGTATTTACAGTATCTGCATTTGCAGTAATGTTCATCGTAAAATAGGCAGGGGCTGGTCCGTCAAGTGAAATATCTACAGGAACATCCATATAGGCTCCGACTCTCTGTACAATGGATTTACGGACCTCCAGACGGCCATCCTTATAATCAAATCCCGTTGTTACCGCTGGGAACTCTTTATTGGGAAAGATATCATCCTTACATGCACTTAGAATGAAGATCAACACAAACATAATTATATACTTAGTTTTCATATCTTTTATTTTTTGAGATCAAACTACTGATTAAGCCATACTCTTCCATCTAACTTCCAGGTCTCCTTCGGTAGGATAGACATCCAGCTTAAAATCTGTGTTGCTGCATCCCTGGAAGCAGGAACCGTGCTGGCAAGATTAGTCGCAGAAACCGGGCAAATTAAACTGGAATTGAAGACCCATAGCGGATTAATGATGGGATCATTACCTTTTTCGACACTAAAATGTGCCAACGTCCCGCTATTGTCGTGCAACTGATTACCAGCACTTTCTGTACATGGCCAGTAACCTGCTAAGCTTTTGAAATTGGGGTGTGACTTCAGCACATAAGTATCACAGGCAAATCTTGTAAGGATTTCATTAGTCAATGCTTTACGCCAAATCCTCACATCGCTGATAAAGCCATTAAAGGTCTGGCCGGTGTTTATACGTCCAGGAATATAACCCAGTGTTAATAAATTTGGCAAATCAGTACCAACCGGCAGATCTATTGGGCCCCAGCCATCAGGTAACATAGATTCACCGTTAAATACACCATCTGTAAATGTTTTGATATACCTTTTAAGATCTCTATTTTCAACAACAACACCTAGTGTATGCCAATTCCCATCGTTAATATCGCGACCTCTAACAGAAAAATTAGCAGCAGAAGGCTTTCCGAAATTAATAGCCCAGCTCTTCCCATCCAAAGAAATTGTCCATCCTATACTACTATTATCAGTATTAGATGCTCTTTTGGAAAGAATAGCTGGATAGGAATAGTCATAATTAGGCTGAGCAGTTGTACCCCTGTTGATTTTCTTAACTTTTAACTCAATAGTGAACTGGGCGGTATCCCCAAAATTAAAAATCTGATCATTAGCAACAGGATCAGCTACCCGGGCACTTATCGCATCATCCTGAATACCACCAAACTTGAGGAAGGTACCATCATAGCGATTACCGGTATAAGGTTTATCTATATATTTCAGATTGTATTTTGGACTTGAGAAAATCGTAAATGTATTGATTTGAGCGTTACTGAAAACAGTTCCGTCAGCCGGAACGATATCAAATGCCCCGCCCCTGCTAGAGGTGACAACAATCAGCCAGTTTTCAGCATTATAGGTTGGTCTTGCTTTTAAAGCCGCTACCATTTCTCCCACATAGCTATCAAAACTGGTGATGGCGGTTTTATATTCAGGAAATGATAAATCGTAGCCATAAGTTTTTCCAGCGACGTTGACACCACCAAATTCGGCTATTACAATACCCACTTCCTGTTGGCTAAGTTCTGTAACGACAGCAGATTTAACGGCAGCATCAGTAGAAAATGACTGACGGACATCTGCTCCTGTTGCAAGCTTTTCTTTAAAAACATCTGATGCAGAAAAAGAACTGATCCTGGTCTCTGGTCTTGCCGACTTAATCCTGGTAATAATGGTCGGGTACTTGCTTAAATTACTGCCTATCAGGGTCTCATTATATACCCCATGTTTATCTTTCCCAACACCGGTAAGCATATCCGCCCAGGAACTGGCATCATTATAAAGTTCATCACTTAATGACGTCCAGGAATAAGTTGCTTTCTGTGTTAAAGCTTTTATGTTTGGCGCCGGCGCATCTTTAACAGAAAGTCCTCGTGCGCCATCCACAATAACATATAAAACCTTCTGTGCGCCAGCATTTACATTTGGTGCATCTACGTAATCCTTTTCAGGTAAAAGTCTTTTAAATTTATCCTGACAGCTGCCAAGCAGTCCTAGTGTGATGCAAACGGCTAGGAATAATACAATTTTGTTTCTCATGTGATCTTTATTTGTAATTTGATCTGCAATTATTCTTCTGTAAAAGAAATACAAGTGATATTATTAATGGGTTTTCCGTCAAACTTGGAAATACTGCCGAGTAAAATCAATGAGGTTTTATTTTCTGCATTTTTGCCTTCAATAATGTCATATATGCTCCCCGAAAAATCACCGGCGGTATTGTATCCGGGAGCCAACAGCCCGGTTTCAGTCAGTATAATAAAGCCTGAACGTTTAACATTGCTGTATTTTTTAAATCCTCCGCTAATGATAATCATGCCATTTGATATCTGTTTGGCATAAGAAGGATAACCGTTGGCGAAATCCTTAGCTACAAAATTAGCATCAAGAGACCCATCCTGATTGAGCATGGCCAAACCTTTTGCCGGCAAGTTGTTGAAGGTTCCAAAGGTGCCTGTGATGAGGAATTTTTTAGAAATTTCATTATAGGTAATGCTACTGATTGACGCATTGGCCCCTGTTCCTACATTAAAGGTATTATCTAGCGTTCCGTCAGGATTTACCCTTACAATCCTCCCCGAGGGCAGCTCATTAAACCTACTGAATGAACCGACCAGAATGATCTTACCATCTGCCTGCTGAAAGGCTGCGTTAATGGAGCCATTACCTCCTTCATAGCTTCTGCCGGTGGCGGCATTAAAATGAAACGATTTGTCAAGCGTACCGTCCGGATTAAAACGGATCAGTTGTTTCATTGAAATACTGTCTGTAGTGATGCTGTCTTTGTAAACAAAAAACTGCTCCTGAGTAAGCGGATTAGTAATTACAATAGTCCTTCCATTAGTGTAGTTACGTTTTACATAATGACTGAAGTTACCTACTGCAATCAACTGGTTTCCCGAATTAAAAAGCTTAAGTACCGAACCACTTATGCCACCTGAAAAAGCCGGTACTGTAATCTGTTTACCATTGAAGGGAGTACTGTAAGTGTTCACCCGAATGGAATCAGCTGTACCATTAACTGTTGTCCTTGTAATGTTACTAATGAACCTGTTCATCCTGTCGTAACTACTAAAGCGTCCACCTACATAAAAATTTTGTTTATTAGGAGATTGAATTACTGAATTGATCTGATCATCTGCACCAGAACCAAATCTTAAGGAACGGTCAAGTTCCCCGCTGGCCGAGGTCAGCACAATCCGTCTGATCGGTGAAGCCTCATTGGCCTGGCCATTATAATCGCTAAAGCTTCCAGTAAGAATGTATCTTCCATCATCCAGTTTAAGATAAGACCTCACCAAATTATTGGCACCGTTAATCGCTTTATAAAATGGATCGATCATGACTTTACCCAATACCTTAAATTGAGGACCATAAAAAACCTGATCTTCAACCATAATTGAAACGGCCCCGGAGCTTGCCATAGCGGGCACTTTGACAACGATAGCATTATCCTGAATATCAATAATTTCTGCTTCCTCTCCATTAAAAGAAAAAGAAATAGCTCCTTTATACTTTAATAAGCCAGATGCGGTAAACGTAACTGTCGTTCCTGAACTACCGTCGATTGGAACAGGTGGAATAACGGCATTAAAACCGATCCCCAGGGGCTTAGCCCCTCCATTGTAAGGATTTTCAGAAAGCGTCTTATCCTCCTTGCATCCCCAGAAAAACAACAGGCAGAAGGCAACAAACAATAGGTATGTATATTTCATATTCTAAATATTTAATCAGCGTATTTTTATTATTTATGACCAGCTATACTACCTGGATAACAGGACATCCTGGATAAAATTTGTGGCATCAAAACTAAAAGTATGGCTTGCTTTAAGCACATGCACAACTCCGTTATTGGGTTGAATATCCGAAGATGACACCAGTACAGTATTCCAGTTTGCCAGCGGATCAGCAGTATTGGGAATAAATGAGATACATAGATGGCGGTATCCCGCATATTTTACACCCTGTGAGTTCTCACTTCCTGTACCGCTCACATTCCCTGCATTATCGTAAATGGCACCAATATTAAAAACCACATCCCCTAAGGACTTATAATTTTGCCCGGGGTACAAACCCCGAGCGTTCAAATCAATCTGCGGGTAATCGTTTACTTTTTTAAGCCCCTTAAACATATATACCGAAACATATTTCTGCCATATTGCATCAGGGATATCATTAAGGTTTACCACAGTGTCCTTCCCTGTTGCATACAAGACTGTATTGAGTGTTTTGATCAGCCCGCGGAATGAGTTGTCAACAGGCGCAAAAAAAGTGAACTGATCATTGTTAAACTCTTTTTCCATTCCAGCCAACTTGATGACCGTAACCAGGGTATCAAAGTACCGTGGATTAGACTCCAGATACTGAAGAATGGTGCCGTCAAATTTTGCGTTTTCCTTTCCACCGTCCTGATAGTAGGTATCTTTTCCGCATGCAGCAAAAATCAGTATAGTAAATGCCAATAAAGCCAATTGCAGGCGTCCGGAATTCATATATTTTCTCATCTTTTATTCTTTATTTTAATTATAACCAATAGGAATTCAGGGTCATAAACGGATTCCTTGTAAGTGCGGAAGCGTCAATCGGCCAGGTCCAGGCGCCTTCATTAAACTGGGCAAGAGTGAGTGGATTACTCGTCCAGTTACCATCCGTAATTTTTCGGGTTCTTACCAGATCAAAAAAACTGTAACCTTCTCCTATGAACTCTCTCTGTCTTTCTCTAAAAATTGCGTCTTTAAGATTCTCCGCACTGCCAATTTCAAACAAGGTCGCCCCTGCACGATCACGCACCAGGTTAAGCATATCTACCGCCTCCTGATCCATTCCTAGTTCCGCAGCTGCTTCTGCCCTTAATAAAACAGCATCCGCATATCTGAACATCACAATTGCCCAATCCGGAAAACCTGTAGAGGATAAGGATCCCGCAAATTTTTTCATACTGAAGATCCCATCGTTTGCAGTCGGATTCACAAACCATGAAGCCAGACGGTCATCCTCATCCAGATTATATATTTTGTTGATATAAGAAGACCGAAAATAAGCGTTGCTATAAGTACCATTTGCAGCTGTATTACCTTTTTGAGGGTAGGCAACCAATATCTCGCCTGGAAAAGCGTTTTTGTTTGGTGTTCCGAAATCAACACCCTGCTTAAAGGCAAATAACCCTTCTTCTGTACCGCCTTCCATCACCGTTGGCAATCTGGAAAGTGGCACCAGGCTATAAGCATTACTGGTGACAATTTCCTGTCCTAATAACTGCGTTGTTGCGTAATAATTTTGCTTGTTAGCCTGATCGAACCCTGCATTCCACATGTTCATATTCATCAATAAATCTATAGCAGCTCCCTTGTTAGCCCTAAAACCATTAAAGGCCGCATCTTCATACTTCCATGGAAGATCATTCCTGGAGGCTGCTAATTCAGCAATACATTTATTTAATACCGAAACAAAGTTCTCCCTGCCTATAGGGTCAGAATGATAAGCATCTGTATAGTAAGCTACATCTCCGAACAACCTAACCATATAGAAATAGGTAAAACAACGGATAAAAACCGCTTCTGCCTTATACCGCTTTGTATCAATGTCCGACATCCCCGGAATACCTCTATCTACCTTATCATACATGATATTACTTCCCTGGATGACCTGGTAAAACTCAAGCCAACGTGTAATGGAAGCAAAATTGAGATTGGTCCAGGCTCGTCCCGAAACCAATACAGTTTTAAGATCGTTTATACCAAAAGACCGGTATACCACCCTTGATGTTGTATTGTTACTGTTATAATTACCATCAACTGAAGGCAATATTTCACCCGACCGCAATTCCCCTGTTGAGGAGATAAACGGAGCGCTTGAAAACTTGGCCCAGAGCTGGGCATATAAATTATTCGTAAAAGACTCAACATCAGCCTGCGTAGACCAGAATTTATTACCACTAAGCGCAGTGATAGATTCTACATCCAGAAACTTTTTGCAGCCTGATAAACTCGTAAAAATCATTGCTACTGACAGGCATATTATATATTTTTTCATAAGTATAATTTTAAAAGTAAACCTAAAACTCCACGTTCAGTCCCAGACTGTAAGTTCTCGCCATTGGATATCCCCCAGAATTATCATAACCTGTATTGGATACATTTTCTGGATTTGAACCTGAATAGTTAGAGAAAGTAATTACGTTGTTGATCGTTGTAAATACCCTTAAAGATTTAATGGACAGTGATTGCACCAGCTGCCTGTTAAATACATAGCCAAGCGTCATGTTATTAACTTTAAAATAGGAACCGTCTTCCATAAAAAGGGATTGATTAGTTCTAAATGGCGATATCAGTTCAGCCCTGGTGTAGTTCAACGCATCCGGATACTTTGCGCGATCACCTGGTTTTTTCCAATAATTGAGATTGTCTATTGGTAAAACAGCCTGTGTACCAAAAGGGTCGCCAGCCATCCTCAACCGGGAGGCATCTGCGGCATTAATGACATCACGATCGATGGTAAAAGAGCAATTTATGTTAAGAGACCAGTTGCCATATCCAAAACTATTGATGAACCCTCCGGTAAAAGTAGGCTGAGAATTCCCCATGGCAACACGGTCTTTATCCGTAATCACGTAATCCCCATCCAAATCTTGGATGATTGGATCCCCTCCCTGGAAATAAGCATTTGCATTATTCCCATTTCGTATTCGCAAACCGGTTTTTGGATTTATCGGTACATCAGTGTCACTGGCATATACGCCATTATTTTTAAAGAAATAATAAGAGAAAGGATTTTTTCCAACCGAAAACACAGTATTTCCCTGAACGATCTGACTTACCCCGCCAGGTAATTTTGTCAGATAAGTAGTATTCATGGATCCATTAAGCTTTGTAACCCACCTTAATTTGCTTTTAGGTGGCAATACCTGGATGGTGATATCTCCCTCGTACCCAAAATTGGTTAATCCGACCTCGTTACTCAATACCTTATTGTAACCAATAATTGTATTCAACTGTAGTTCACGTGTTTGCTGATCCATTTGACTAGAATACGCGTCAAAAGAAAAACTGATACGTCCCTTAAACAGACCACCTTCTAGACCAAAATTATAGGTACTTCTTGTTGCGGCTCCCAATGCCGGATTTGGAATAAAATCATATTTTAATCCTGTAATTGGCAAGCCATTATAAGTCCCTTTGTTCTCATATGTTCCGTTCACAGCAAAAACATTTCCTGTTGGAGAAATACTTTTACCCCAGCTTGCTTTAAGAGAAGCATACTCTAACCATTTACTTGCTCCATCAAAGATCTTTTCCTTACTGAAATTGTACCTTAAACCAACGGAAGGGTTTTTAGAATAAGGATCTTCCTCTCCACTAAAGGAACTTGCATCAAATCGGTATGAACCGTTGAATACATATTTTCTCTTATAATTATAAACAATAGAACCAGCAAAAGACACCAGTCTGGATTTGGTAAGCTGAAGCATACCGCCCCCTCTCGACGAGCCTGTAACAAAATCTCCGCTATAACCAATCGGCCCAATGTATGAATTCACCGGCAGTCTGGTCTGCTCAGCAGCGTAAGACTGGAAGCTTTTAATATAAACCTCATTGAAGGCGGATATTGAAAGTTCGTGACTCTTTTTAAAAGAGGTATTGTAGGAAATATTATTTCGATTGTATACCGTATATTTTGAGTCATGATAAGCATAAGCTTTCGCATATTCTCCGTTTGCAGCCGCAGGTGTAAAACTGTCTTCCGTTCCCGTTGTTGTATCATAACTTCCGGTAGTGCTCAAATTTATTTTTTTGGTAGGTTGGTAATTCACCTGAAAACTTGTCCTTAGGTTCTTGGAGCTGTTGTCATTTTGCACCTGTAAGGCACCTATGACATCTGACGAAGCACTGTATAATGATGGCGGCGGCAATAAGGAAGATGCCGAAGTGTTTCTGGCAATGCCATTCTGAAGTAGTCCAACCCCACTGCCCTTATTTTTTATACCAATGCCCCCGAAGATATTGGCATATACAGAAAACTTAGCACTTGGTTTATAAGTAAAGCTGGAATTCAGTGTGTACCTGTTGAAACCTGTATTGGCAAGGATCCCTTTTTCATTATATAAACCTAAATTCGTTTTATAGATAAACTCTTTAACTCCACCCTCAATAGCAAGATTATGCTGTTGATTAAACTGCGGCCCATAGAATACTTTCTGCCAATCGGTGGAGTTGTTATAATAGGTACTCAAACTATCCGATAAGTAATAGGAATCTGATAGTCTGTTAATTATATCATTCACCGTACCATACTTTAGTATCTGCCCGATTTTAAACTCCCGCTCAGCGGCCCCACCTAAGGTTGACCTGAGTTTCGGCGGGGTACTTATGAAGAAATTTGAAGAATAGCGCAATCTGGGTATGGAAGAATTTCCCTGCCGTGTGGTGATCAATATCACACCATATGCTCCTCTGGAGCCATACAGTGAAGTTGCCTGCGCATCTTTAAGAACCTCAATACTGGCGACATCTTCAGGAGCAATCATCGAAAGTGGGCTAATACCCGGCCCTAATGAATTGAATCCGTTATCCGCAGCTTCGCTCTCTGCATCTATTGGTATCCCGTCAATTACATACAAAGGCGAAGTTGGATTTAAAAAAGAATCTTCTCCATTCCCCACTACATCAATATTGGATACACCTCTGATCAATACTGTTCCCCGGTACCCCGGAGCACCTGTATTTACCTGAACATTTAATCCTGCAATTTGTCCCTGTAACAAAGACTCAATATTTGCAACCGGCACGTCCTGAATGTTCTTACCATCAAGTTTTTTAGACGACCCGGCATCGGTTTCCCTGCTGGTTGATACATATCCCCTAATAATGGTTTCCTGCAGCGCTGACGTTTTCTCGGTCATCTGTATGTTTAGTTCATCAGATCCAGGCTTAACCTTGCCTGTAACCTCCTCATAACCAACAATCCGAAATTTGATCTCAGAACCTTCCGGCACGGAAATGGAATAGGTACCCTGGTTGCTTGATTGTCCAACGGCTTTATTGTTCACAATAATACTTACCCCTGGAATTACCGCACCGGTAGACCGCTCTGTAACCAAGCCTCTTATTCTGACTGGTTTGTTTTGTGCGTAAATACCTGAATGCACCATTACTAACATCAACAGCAATTTCAATATTCTATTTTTCATATTTACTGGATTCCTCAGTGTGTTTACAACCTTATTCATTTTCAAACTTTGGCGTATCATTGTGAAAGAAAAAGATAATTTCCCAGTCCCCTTTTTCAAAAATATTAAAGGCCAGACTCATCGTGCCTATTTCCCTGCTGCCGGAGAAACCAATTCGGCTATAACTAAAAACTACATTTGCCTGGGCACCATCGATAGTTGTATAAACTGTAGGAGCTTTTATCAAAGGAACCGGATAAGCAATATCATACTTCACATATTGAGGGGTCATTTCCATATTAAATCCATGAACCAGCTGATCCCACTTCGTATTGTTAAACTTTGCCGGATTTATCGGCAGTGAATCTTTATCCATAAATTTGAAAGTTAGCGAATGACCTTCACCGGCTTTCTTTTTGAAATAAACCCAACAGTCCTGCGTAAGCGTTTTTTTCTGATCATCCCTGATTTCACGTTCCAGATTTCTTTGTAAAGTTGAGGCTCTCATACCTGCAAGAATCGCCGGAATCAGGCGCTTTACGGCACCATTGGGTTCCAGCTTACTTAAGCCTGTTACTTCATCTATATGAAAGCTAGGTTCATAAGGGCGTTCTCTTCTGGGAATGATATTTATTTTTCGGATGAGTCTGCTGCCCCCATTATTGCTAACCCTCACATCAAAAACATAGGCACTGTCAGATACTGGTTTGAGGAAGTTATTATTTCTGGCCCCTGCCCATAAAATGAATTCCCCCGATGTAGCCACTTCAAATAAAGGGCGCTCTTCCACACTCCGTTTTGCTTCAATTTCAGCTATGCTTTTTTCTAATCCGGTATATCTGCCATTCCATACCAGAGCTGAAGACGTTTGAGAAAAAGCAGTTGTTGCTGTCCCAGCATTATTTCGGGGATTAACAATTTCAAACTTTAAAGGGAAAGTAGAATCATCAGAACTAAAGCTTCCAAAGACAGTAGTGCGGCCTAATACCGGGCGGTAGGTATCTACGGTATAATTGATGCTTTCACTTAAATAATCAGAACCCGCCGGAACGTTGTATATTTTTTTGCAGGCTGTTAAAGCAGTACTTGAAAGCAGGATGCCAAGCATCATCTGTTTGAACAATGAACTACCTCTAAACCGCACTGATGTACAATTAATTTTCGAGATCATATAATTTAGTTTATTCGTTTAACAAGAAATGCGTCGAGTTCCAATGGGGTCACTTCCCATAAAAAACGCATAGAGTGGATGCCCTTTTTAAGATGCACGTTTACAATACTTCCCGACCAGACAGGGTAACTATCTCTTTTAACTATAGCTATAGAACTTGATTCTATAAAGTCAAATGACAGATTATATCTGACCAAACTAAAATCTGAATTAATGCCGGCTCTATTACGGTACCTGGTCATGATTTCATAATCCCCTTCTTCAGATACGTTTATGGTATAGATTACCCAATCACCGGAAGTTCCATCTTGTAAATCCCAGGTAGAAGGAAAGGAATAACCTGCTGAAAGCGGTGCCGTCGAAGCACCATGGTTTTCAAGCCTAAACCCTTCGGTAGGTCTGTAATTTTTTGAGGGAAATACAGTCGCATGATAAGCTACTCCCTCGCCACCTTTATCAAAATCTTCGGCTTCAAGTACTGCCTTTGCATTTATAACAGAAGGGAATTCAAATGGCAAGCCCTTGAAGGGAGAACGGATCGGTTTGTAAAAATCATTATACCCAAATAAATGCCCCGGTTCAAGGATATGAACTATACCATTAGTGGTACGGATATCTATCGAATTAGCAACTGTACCCAGCCAGGAGGCTTTAAAACTACTGCGGCGTGTATCTGAAAAGGTGATCAACGAGGCACCACCATTTTGATAACCCTCCGATCTGGAAATGTTCCTTTTACCATTCATCGGATAGTTATACTTATAGCTTTTCATCGTTTTTCCATCAGTGAGCGTCATAGAATCACTGAGGTTTAAACCAGCAATCATATAGCGGCACATCAGGCTATCCAAATTATTTACGCGATACTTGCTGAGTGAAACATAGCCGGGAGATGATATGGTCTTACCATTGTTTAATTTATTGAGTGCCAACACAAAGCTTTGGTTAGTAGGGGCAAAAAGTGTGATATGCTCTTTTTCCAATACATCTTTAAGTCCCAGTCTGTCGATAACCACCAGCACAGAATCAAAAATTCCAGGTTTACTTTTTAAAAACTCATAAGTATTACCTTTAAATGGAGCCTTGGGATTGGTATAATCATAATCACCCTTATCCGTTTTATCACATCCGAAAAAGACTATACTGCCCAGCAGTACACATCCTAAATAATTAAATAAATTAAGCTTCTTCATTTTGATTATTGCCAGTAAGTATTTTGTATTAACAAAGGATTCTGAATAAGCAGGTTACGGTTAATGGGCCAGTAAATTCCTCCAGACTGTATCAAATCATTAAATTCCAGGTCATTGTTTTTAATTTTTTTATACCTGACCAGATCATACCACCTGTGCCCTTCACCCAGCAATTCACGCCTGCGTTCACTAAATACGGCATCAACCGCCTCACCGTTGACAAGCGGATTATAGACCGGAAGTCCATGTTTTGTCCTAATTTTATTTAAAATCACAATTGCCCCCGGACGATCATTTAATACCGCCTTGGCTTCTGCCAGGAGCAAAGCAATATCCTCCATTCTGTTTACCACTGTAGTACTGGAAAAATATGCTATTGGCACATTCGTGTTCTGCACACTGACATCTGCCACTGCGAAAATCTTTTTAAACATAGGATAAGGTCTATCAAAGCCTGTAAACCAGAGATCACTTGTCACATTTTTGGTCAGGGTATCAATTCCAAACCGATCATCTTTAGCCTCTTTATAAATTGACAAAATTGTATCCTTAGGTACGTATATTGCCTGTATCAATCTGTTATTTACCAGGGGTTGAGCCAAGGTAAGTCCTTCAATGGTCCCGGTAAACGAAGTTTCGGCAGGCCTCCACCTGTGTCCGAAGCCCAAAACTACAGCCTTGACTTCATCATTGACTTCGCCACGGAACATCCTGCGTATATTGCTGCCGTTGATGGGAAATGCAGCAGTGGCCAGCCCGAGATTTGACTCAGCATCCATCACCAGCTGCGCATATCTTGCGGTTTCTGCATAATTCCCTTGCCAGGCGTAAATATGCGCAAGTATGCCCCAGGCAGTATGCTTCCTAACCAGATCAGATTCCCAATTATCTATATTCCGGCCATAGTATTGCCCGGTTTGTTCAGGAAAAGCTCCATTAAACCTATAAGGTAAATATTGAACTGAAGCAATTAACTCATTTGCAGCAAAGGCCAGCACTTTCTGCTGATCTTCCCTTTTCTTATTTGCAAACTCACCATCATGCGAAGTAGTGATCAGCGGAACATCTCCCCACAGACGCACAATATAAAAATAAAGGAAGGCCCGCAAAACCCTCGCCTGAGCCATGTCCAGGTTAAAATTCTGCTCAGTATACCTAGGGTCTTTTTTGAAAATCTCGGGCGCACGTTCAATAAATAAATTGGCTGCATTTATAGCGGCGTAGAACCGCCTCCAATCTGACAAATCCTGAACAAGCGGATATTGAACATTAAGTTCATTATTATGTATTGATTTGATATCCTCCCTGGTTGTCCCATCAAAATCAGCCATTCTTACATCACCATAATACCAAAACCTGTTATTATCAGCCAGGGCAGATCTGCACAAACCGTAAACCCCAATCAAGCCGGCCCGGGCGTCTTCCATTACATTCCACATATTTTCCTCTCCAACTACCCTTGTCGGAGTAACATCAAGGATGTTCTTACAAGCACCTGATAACATAATTATCAGGGCAAAAAATAGAAATATCTTTCTCATTTAAATGTGCTGTTGGTTATAAACTCATTTTAACTCCAACCGTATAAGTACGGGGTATAGGCAAGCCATATCCAGTATCGTAACCGGTATAATCGACCAACTCAGGATCTCTGCCGCTATAAGGTGTAAGCGTAAATACGTTGTTGACTGTGGTGTAAATAAAAAATCTATTGACATCTGCCTTTTTAAAGGAACGATTTATCAATTGTGTCATGTCATATCCCAGTGATGCCGTACGAAGCTTCAGGAACGACGCATTTTCTAAAAACAGATCCTGTTCGGCACGATAAGGAATAACACTACTCCAGACGTTATACAATGGATATTTTTTTACGTTCCCCTGCTCCTGCCAAAAAGTAATTTCTTTAATTGAGTTAATGTCATTACTGCTTTCACGGTTGATAAAATCAAAACGGTTGGCCATTTCTTTGTTTAAAATATTTTTGCCCAGGTTATAGTAAAAGTCAAACCCTAAACTTATCTTTTTATAAGAAATGGTATTTGAAAAATTTCCGGATACGACAGGCATCATGTGTCCCATCAGTTTTTTGTCCTTTTCATTAATCGTAAAATCACCATTCAAATCCTTCCATCTAGGATCTCCTGCCTTTAAATCAACACCCTCATAATTTAGCTTACGCTGATTAGCAGGGTTTATTTCCACTTCATTATCAGCGCTATAGATGCCATTATTTTCTAACAACCAGAACTGATCCACCGAATTGCCCACCTGCAATAAACGATTCCCAATAATAATTGACTTCCTTCCATCTGGAAGCGACCTTAATGTGTTTCTATTATAGTTCGCTCCCAGCGAGATAGTCCACTTCACTTTATTCCTGGCAGGTAACAGATCAGCAGTCAGTGTCAGGTCAACACCCGAATTGTTTACATCCATACCCGGCTTATAAGCTTTGGTATAGCCGTACTCTGCCAATCCCGGAACTCCGAGAAGCTGATCCTTAGCGGTATTAGCGTACAAGTCAATTATCCCGTTTAAACGGCCTTTCCAAAGTGAAAAGTCAAATCCAACTGAGATTTGCTCATTGTAAGACCAGGGAATATCATACCCGATATATCCTTTGGTGTAGGGACGTACCAATCCAACTGTACCCGCATAAGATGGGACAAGGGGTTCTCCAGACCACCCAAAATCGACAACATACTGAGGCCCCTGCGCATAACGGTCATTCAGTTCATTTCTTCCCAAAATCCCAAAACTTCCTCTCAGCTTTAAATCCGTCACCGTTTTGTTTTTGATGAGCAGGTGATTTTTAATATTCCATGAAGCTGATACAACTGGCGAATAAAACCATCGATTGGTCGGCTGCATATTTGAAATGCCATCAGCCCTCAAAAGCCCCGATACCGTTAACCAGTTTTTATATTTATAATCTGCTTTTCCATAGAAGGAAACCTGATTATTAACGGTCTTATCCAGGAATCTGAATATTAACCTACGGGTAAATATACTGGGTTGAAGGTCATCTTTGTTCAGCAGGTTTACTTTAATGTAATCCGTGCCGTTTCTATATCCATAAGCATAATTATAGCGATAGGTGTCCCAATTTATCGACTGACCGCCAAGAAAATCAATTGTGTTATTATCATTAATTTTATAAGAATAGTTTATGGTATTGTCAATTACCAACCGTTGACTATATCCGAAATAATTTGAGGCAAAGGCAATCGTTTCCAGCAAAGTTGTAGGATTATACAAATCTCTGGAACCATCAGTGTAACTTACTCCCAGAAAACTGTTAAACCTGACTTTACCAAATGTAAGGCCCATGTTAAAATATCCGTTTAAAGTATTTGTTAGATTGTCATCAACCGCCTCCTTATAGGCAGTAAGCATTCCACCATAGATGTCATTATTTGGTGATAAAGGCTGACTAAGATCTGGCAAATAACGGCCTTCAGCTATGCGGTCGCGACTGTACCTGTTACGTTTTCTATCCATCCTGCTTGCCATAATATTGGCAGTTGCAGTCATCCATTTAACAGGCTTCATATTTAAATTAAAACCAACAGCATATTTATCAAGCCGAGTATCATCAGCAACGCCATTATTGCCAACCTTGCCTAATGAAAATTTAAAATTTGCTCTTTCTGTTCCACCGGTTGCACTCGCATTTATCGAATAAACCGCCGCCTTTTTATAATAAGAATCTGTCCAGTTTGATGGACCATAGTAAACAGTGTTTAGGGAATCCTTTAAAAAAGCAGCATAATTCTGCATTTGCGCCATGCTTGCGTACCGATTATAAAATTGTTCTCTGAACTTGTTTTCCGTAGCACCGTTAAAAGTAGTAACGGGAGCAGGATTCGCTATTCCAAAATAGGAATCGAATGAGATCGCCTTTTTGGTTTTTCCTGTCTTGGTTTTTACATAAATAACACCATTGGCTGCTTTAGGTCCATAAACAGCATATTGAGAAATGTCTTTAAGCAACTGAACAGATTCAACATTATCAAGATCAATGCCCGCAAGCAGATTGGTTGACGGGCCTATCCTACTGTAGTCGTACAGCTGAACATCATAGGCAAAGGGATGTTCATTTGAAATTACCGGTATTCCATCAATTACAATCAAGGGCTGCGATCTTACCAGGTCTTCGGCCGAAAACAGCGGTAACAATGTACCCCTAATGTGCATATACTGATAAACACCAGGCTCACCACTTTGCTCCTGAACATATAATCCAGCAGCAGTACCTTTTAATGCCTGATTTAAAGAAGACGCAGGGAACAAGGGCAAGCTGATAGACTGCAAATCCTTAACACCCGTACTCAAAACCGGCTTTACTGGCATGCTTACGATAACCGTATCTGGTTTTGGTTTTTGAGTGATTTTTTTTTGTGGTTTTGGTTTGGATGAAGGAGGTGATACCTGTGCCCGAACAGAGGACCCCATCAAAAGAAACAACCCTAAGAAGTATACAATTCGCATAATTAATTGTGTGTGGTTAGATATTTGGTATGTTTTGGTAACAACTAAGCTATTTCCGCTTCAACAAATTCAATTCATAATTAAACGAAGCTGGTTTAGCATAAAGCATGTAAGGTCCAAGCGGTTTAGGACCACAACCCCATGAGCCTACTCCAAGCGTTTTATAACTTACACAAAGTACAGTTCCTTTACTTTGAGGAAGATCAATCCGATAAGCCACATCTTCCATTTCTTCGTCTGTATACGGAAGCGCAGACACCTGCAATAAATTCTTATCCGAGACTACCTTAAGTCCATAGCCCATATCATTTTTAACGGCTGCCCATCTGATATCCTCATGGTTACCACATTCCATCGGTTTTTCGTAAGGAGTGAATTGAGCCAAAACTGTACTACCATAAAGACCAACGTCAGACCCGGATTTGCGATCCGAATAATTTTCCATTGGCCCCCGTCCGAAATAACTAAAATCACCAAACTGCTTATCCATCAGAATCCTGACGCCCATACGTGCGATCGGTAATTCAGGTTTATTTGAACTTACATCATTAACTGATCTCAACTTACCATCGGAAGTAATCGTATACACTACATGATGGGTTACCTTGAAATCATTCTTACCCAAAGCATTCAGATCAACGGTTACTACAATAGTGGCCTCATCTTTCTGCATGGTCTCAATTTTATTAACTGTCCATTTCAGATCCCTTAATCCATTCTTTTGCCAGTCAGGATCTGCCCACATATCATCTTTACGATGTGGAGCTCTCCATAAATGTAGTTTGGGACCACCGTTGGTTTGAAGCATATTGATTCCACCACGTATAAGCGATGAAATAGTTCCTGACTTTTTATCGAAGGCCAGGCTAAAATCTCCACCTTTAATTTCAATTGCATCACCAGTCTCAGAAAATACCACCTTGCCATTTAATGGCTGCTTAACCTCAACATTATTTTTCTGTGCTGGCATTTTTAATTGTTGTGAGGCAACTTCAAATCCTTTCTTTGCCCACATCTGGTCATTCATTAACGTATAAGACACGTTTAAAAAATACTCCGCACCTTGCTTGGGATTGACAACAGAAACTGGCAAATTAATAACCTTTTCTGTTCCGGGACCGATATCTGCAATATCGAAGTCGCCTTTAGAAATTTCTATTCCATTTTCTGAAAGTACCCAGCTCGCTTTAAATGCATTCAAATTTATAAACTGGTATTTATTTTTTATTTTGATTAAACCTTTGCTAAGGTTTTCATCTCTGGTGCCGATCCATTGGAACAACCTTTTCATTTCCGGATAATGCGGTTTTGGTGTTCTGTCTGCAGCAACAACACCTTTATGAATAAAAAGCCCATTATTTGGAAATTCCCCAAATCCACCACCATAAGCAAGAATTGGATGTTTCGGATCTCTCTTATTCCAAAGTGCCTGGTCCTGGAACTCCCATATAGCTCCACCAAGTACACTGGGATACTTATCAAACAAATCGTTATATTCCTTCAGTGACCCCATAGAATTAAACATCGCATGGGCAAATTCGCAAAGATAATAAGGCTTGGTAAGACTCGTATCCTTTGCACTTTTTTCAACCGATTCAGGACCGGAGTACATTCGACTATCAATATCTGCCGGATTTTTTTCTCCAGTACCAAAGCCCTCATAATGCGTTGGTCTGGTCTGATCTAATGCTTTTACGGCTTTTAAAGCTGCCACTAAGTTTATAGGTCCACTACCACTCTCATTACCCAAAGACCATATGATCACCGAAGGATGGTTTTTAAAATTCTGGACATTGGAAACGTTCCGATCTATCATTGCCGATTTCAAACGAGGATCTTCTCTATATTTGTTTTCCAGTCCATGGCACTCCACATTGGCTTCCGCAAGAACCCAGATGCCATATTTATCACACAACTCATACCAACGTGGATCATCAGAATAATGGGAGGTTCGAACGTGGTTACAATTACCTTGTTTCATTACCTCCAGATCCCGTATCATCTGGGATTCGGTAACAGCATGGCCAACATCGGGCCATTGCTCATGTCTGTTTACTCCTTTTAACTTTATTGGAATACCATTTACCAAAAATGTACGGCCTTTTATCTCAATCTCCCTGATACCTGTATGTGAAGAAAGCGTTTCTATAATTGTTTGTCCGGCTTTTAAGTTGATCACCGTAGTGTATAGTTTAGGTGTTTCGGCAGTCCATTTAACCGGATCTTTCACTTTAAAAGATAGATTTACTGAAACCTCTTCTCCAGGTTTTAACACAGGTACAGCCATTATAGTGGTAGAACCCGGGACCTCTTTTTCTCCGTCATAAAGCCGTGCTTCTACAGTTTTAGCCCCGCTTATAACCGTACTATAATTTTTTATTTTTGTTAAGATCTGAACAGTAGCATTTTTGTACTGGTCATCAAGGTCTGTTTTGATAAAATAATCCCTAATGTGCTGCTTTGGTGTTGACCAAAGTGTAACATCCCTGAAAATACCATTTAAGCGAAACATATCCTGATCCTCCAGGTAACTGCCTGAGGTATATTGATAAACTTCTACAGCGACGATATTTTTACCTGGTTTGGTATACTTTGTAATGTCAAACTCTGCTGCATTCCTGCTATTGACACTGTAACCAACTTTTTGTCCGTTTATCCATAAAAAGAATCCGGCATCCACACCTTCGAAGGTTAAAAAAATCTGTCTCGTTTTCCAGTCCAAAGGCAGATCAAAATCCCGTCTGTAACTTCCAACTGGATTTCTTTCTTTATAAGAGGTAAATTCCTTTGGTGTGTCATTCATTACAAAAGGAAAATTGGTTTTAAACGTATAGCCCATGTTCCGATAAAATGGAGTGCCATATCCCTCTACCTGCCAATTGGAGGGTACAGGAATATTCTTCCATTTTGACACATCAAATGACACCCTATAAAAATCTACTGGTCTTTGTTGCGGCCATGGAACCCAATTAAACTTCCATATTCCATTTAAACTTCTACTTAATGATGACGCTTTCCTGTCGACATTTAGCGCCTGCTTCAAGTTACCATAAGGCATTAGTGTGGCATGGGCCTCTTCTTTATTAATCCCCAATAATTCAGGATTTTCAATTTCCGAAGGAACAGGAGCATTGTTAACCGGTTCCTGTGCAAGGGAAGATAAGCTTCCAATAAAAAGAAACAGAAACAACGTTGATTTAATGAGTTGAGATAATTTAGACATAGTTTTTTAAAAATTTAACTTTGCAGTTTTGCTTGTTTTTTTATTAAATTATTTATCCGTTCGATCTGGCATTTTAATTTGCTTGTAATGTTCCAGGCTTTGTGCCGGAACTTTGAACCCCTGGGGTAATGGCATTTTAGAATACGTTTGAAAATACAACACCGACCCATCACGCCACCAAGCCGCTTCCCGCTGTTGTTCAGCCAGCAGTTGCTTAACCTGCACAAAACGTAAGGGATCAACTTTATCTTTAAGCCCATCCCATGTATTCTGCATTTTTTCAACGGCACTTACTCCTGAATAATAAGTGTATACCAGTTCTTCCCAAAGACTTTTGCCTGTAGGCATCCTGTACTTCCAGGGCACATGGTGGAACCAAAGCAATAACTCCGGTGGAATACTTTTGATGTCATTATACTTCTGTCTTACTTCCGGAAAGTACTGCTCCACCGCATTTGAGCCCTTATCCGTACGATCTACGCCAAGACCTTCAGCATCTGCCAAATGGTAATCGTGCGCATTCCATCCTGGAATTTTATCCCATGGTCCAGGGCCATAATGTGTTCCCAGGTTCATAATGTGGTTGAGTCCGAGAGGCATCATATAATGTACAGCATGTTCTCTTGAAGCTAACATGTATTCTTTTACCGGCACCACAAAAGAAGGATCAGTGCTGAAGGTCATCTTCAGCCAGTCATCTGCAATGGTTTCAGGACTCGCTTCCGGATTCCAGGCCATTCGCCCAAATGCATACCAATTGGATTGTGCAAAAGGATGTCCTGTCCAATTGATATCGCTACCAATATTGGCAACTCCTGCAATTCCTGAAATCTGATGGGATTCTAGCTTACCCTCGACTATTTTTGCAATGGTTGAGCCCTTTCCTTTTGCATAGGTATCTGTTGATAGCGTTTCTTTAAACATAGGAGCCAGATACACAAGGTGAGTTGCAAAGCCAAGATATTCTTGAGTAATCTGAAACTCAAGCATTAGCTGTGTTTTTGACATTGCTCCAAACAATGGATGAAAGGGCTCTCTTGGCTGAAAATCAATTGGACCATTCTTTGGTTGTAGTAAGACATTGCTTTTAAAATCTCCGTCAAATTTTTTAAATTCCTGGTAGGCCTGTTTAGCTCGGTCTTCTCCCTTAATATTTTCATACACAAATGCACGCCACATCACCACCCCATTATGAGGGGCCAAAGCATCAGCCATCATATTGGCCCCTTCTGCATGACTACGCTTATAGTCTTGCGGTCCTGGTTGCCCTTCCGAATTTGCCTTAACTAAAAAACCTCCGAAATCCGGGATGTACCTATAAATTTCATCGACCTTTAGTTTCCACCATTTGATCACTTCTGGATCTAAAGGATCAGCAGTTTTTAAGCCCCCAATTTCTATTGGTGCACTAAAACGTGCGGTCAGATAGACTTTTATTCCATAAGGTCTGAATACATCTGCGAGTGCGGCAGCTTTGAGGAGGTAGGTTTTTGTTAAACTTTTAGCACTGGCGTTTACATTATTTATTACGGTGCCGTTAATACCTATTGATGCATTTGCCCTTGCATAGTCGGTATACCTTGGGTCAAGATACCCCGGTAAACGCTGCCAGTCCCATAAAGAAGATCCGGCATAGCCCCTTTCAACGGTTCCGTTTAAATTATCCCAATGATTAAGTACACGAAGCTGTATCTTTGGCTTCTCCACGATTAAGAGCTTTTGAATCGAATGTCTGGTTTGAATCAAACGTAAAAGATGATACGATCCATAAAGTAGACCAATATCAGTATTGGATGCAATTACAGTACAAGATCTTCTGTTGATCTGCAGCGATTTGATCAGGTAGCCCTCCTTTCCAAGATCTTTTAATTCTGCCAAGTTAAGTCTAGCTATAGCAGCGTTAGTGCTCGGCGTTCCGAGCAGCAATGTTCCGTTTACATTAACGGTCTTTACATGTGGTAAAGATACATTGAGTAAACCTTTCATTCCGATTTGCAGTTCGGTAATTGCTGCGATAAGGCTTGCTGAATTTCCACTTGCAGAAATCTGTTTGATAACAGATTGGTAATTGTTTTTTAAGCTTGTCTCATGAACTGGTTTATATCTAAGCCATAAATCATAACCATTTTCGGCATTACTTTTAGTCCAAACAAGCAGGCCCAACAGTAATAAAACTACTCGGAGTAGAAATATGGATCCTATACGGTGTGATGTCCACCATAGTAGGTCCTTAAAAATTTTGTACATTTGGTTAGTAAGTGAAATTAAAAACTTTTGAAACGGTTTGGTTCTCTTGCCAAGGTTATACCTTAACTGATCCGGAGCGGTGCAAACGCTTCCGGGTCTTTTTTTGCGCAATTGTGTGTAAAGTTTAAGCCATTACGATAATACTCCTTCCTTCAGTACGGTTTCCGCTTTTATACCTGTTTAACAATTCTTTTATATCTGGTTTATGCATATCTGCAAAGACATTTTTGTCTTTATTTAGCACATTGACGAATAACTTTGTGGTAGGGAGTAGATAAAAATGAAAATATTTTTAAATCAGCAAATTATCGGAAGACCATACTGATACAAAATAGCCATATGTAGGTATTTTCTGCTAAAAAAAGCCGGCTTACTTTTGGGAAGCTAAAGCCAATCTTATGAAAAATCTATTGAAAATAAAGCTATTGCTTTTCTTTCTTGCCTTGATCTTTATCATTAATTCTTGTAAAAAGAATAAAAACGGATTAGGCGGATTTTTCATTGTATAACAAACCAGCTATAATTCTCAGGGTCAATGCTAAAAGTAACGTCAATACTATAATCCCTGTTCAATTTATAGTTTTTAGCAGTCGTTCCTCTTTCTCTCAGTACTACCGCATCGGTTAGTCCTGTATAATACAGTGGTACTTTTACCGTTCTTGTGATCTTTTTCTTTGTCGGATTATAAAGCATCATCAGCCCTTTGTCTTTCAACAATGGGTTCACATGTAATATCCCGTCCCAGTCCCGGCCATCTGCTCTGCGCAGGTGTATGATGTCCGAATTCAGGATCTCTCTGTATTTTTTATACCAGCTGATTACCTTAATCACCGTTTGTTTGGTTTCCTCGCTATCATATAATCTGGGACCACGATAACAGGCCTGGATTCCCGCTCCATAGTACTGCATCATCAGCTGTTCATAATCTTTCAGGTGCTCGGCCAAAGGTTCCAGCGTAGCGGCCGCACCACCGCCCTGGTATTGGGTTAGTGGTACAAAACCCCAGCTCATAGCTGGGGTCTTCTCCCAGGTACCATCATAAATATTTTGCCGGTTCAGAATTTTTTGCTGCTCGCGCGATAAAGAAAAATTAGCCTCTCTATAGCCCAGGCCGATCTTATTTGTACCATCCAGAAAATACCAGTCAGGTGCGTTAATGTATACCCCGCGTTCATTCAGCCAATGGTACAGTTCCTTCTGGATCTCCATTTGCCGCCATTGCGACTCTTCCAGGCCTTTATGCCCGGGATGCGAAACCGAAGCACAAAGATCTCCCGGGTAAGGCCCGTCATTTTCCCAGATATCAAACCCTGTTTTCGAGTAAAAATACTTGATATTGCTGATGTACCACAGCCCCCATTCACTGCCAAAACAAGGTGCGTGGCCACCAAAAAAAGCGCCACCGGGTTTTCCCGTTTTCGGGTCCACAACATCATCATTATCACTGATCCTCCTCGAACTAAACAAAGAATATCCACCAATCCTGATGTTTTTGCTATGGGCATAATCTGCCAGCTGTTTCCATCTTTTTAAGTTTATTGCGGTCGTATCTTCCATATTCAGGTGACTGCCAAAACTGACAATCAGCGCTTCATATCCTGTAGCCGCACATTGATCTAGGGCGGTACGTACCTGTTCATCGTTACGGCTTACCAGGTGCATAAAAATCGGGTTGGCGGATATCCAGGGGGCCACAGCATTGTACATCCGCCTGATGGCCAGTCCCCGTCTTTCCCGTTCATCCCCGTCCTGCAGCAGCTCATATGTTCTTACGGAATTATAATTCCCCCCGGGCTGAAGCTCAATTCCCGGTGCATTTTCAGGATAAATCTCCAGCAGGCAAGGCGTTTGATGGCGGTAGTGCACCTGAGATGTATAAGTTGAATCTGTTTTCCAATGTGTAGTCTGGTCGCTGTTGGCGTAGTTCATCGAATTATTGAAGGCATAGTTGGTCTCAAAATAAATGCCGGCTGGCTTCCTCATTTTCTCAAACATTCCTTCTACAGAACTTTCTTCCTCCGCCATTGCCAATACTTCATTCACGACCTTATTGATCTTAAAAACCTTTGTTCCTTTATTTGACACATAAAGCGACTTCAACATTAAAGGCATACCATCATACAATTCATAATTTACCCGCACCTCCAATCCTTCCAGTTCGCTGACCTGAGGTTTAAAAAGGAAAGAAATCATTTTGCCAGTTGCGTCCTTGTGTTGTGGTGTCCAAAACCGGGAATTGTTCCATTTCAGTTGTGATATAAGCGGTTTAATCTGGTAGGACGCATATTTAAAATCAGCTTCACCAGCAGTAAAACCATCTACCCATTCGGGCAGCAGATAGGCTTTTTCCTGTTGTCCTTTCAATCCCCCTATCTTATATTCCTTTCCGTTAATGGTTAAACGGGCTTCTTCCCGCAAGCTACGGAGGAGCTGTTTACCCGTACTTAAATTGGTATAATCTGTGCAGGCCAGATTTGGCGATATTCTGAACACCCTTTTCAGCAGACCGTTATATAATATCAGGTCCTTACCGTCTGCACTTCTCAGCACACTGGCTTTTACAGCAGGGGCTTTAAGCAGCCAGTCTGGCAAAGATCCCGTCTGTTTACTGCGATCCCATATCGGTAATCCCTGTGCTTTTAACTCCGGCAAGCAAAAAAAGGAAAGCACTCCTGTTAAAATCAAAACTTTTCTCAGCATAAGATCCTATTTTTATTGAACACTGCCAACCACCTCCAAGTCACAAATGATCCCCGCTCCCGGAGGAACCTCTTCATAGCCATCCACACCAAAAGCAAGTGCAGGTGGAATATACAATTTCCATTTAGAACCTGCCGGCATCATCAATACGGCCTCTTTAATGCCATCCAAAGTTTTGTCCAAATGGTGTACCCAGGGATTTTTAGCATCAAAAGGTTTCCATAACGGAGTGCCATCAAGAAGGGAAACTGTATAATATAAAGTCACTTTATCCCCAGGTAAAGGCTTAGCTCCCATGCCCTTCTTAAGAATTTTGTATTGTAAGCCCGAAGCCGTCTGCTTTACTCCTGGCATGGTCTTATTATTTTCTAAAAATTTAGAACTTTCTTTAACTAAAGAAGGCAATTTTGGAGCCGGAGCAGTAGTAACGGCTTGTTGCTCTATAGTAAAATTGCTGTTAAACGATTGATTTGGCTTTAGGTAGATCCTTTTGTGTGCATAGTCTAAAATTACATTAAACCGCTTAATCACTTCAATGCCTAAAATACCCAGATAACCGTCCTTTGGCTCCGCCTGTTCATTTGTCGTCAACCTGATGCTCATATTTCCGAAATCAAACCCATTAAAAGACATTGATTTAATCATAGCAACCAGATCTGGTGCTACCGGATTCAGCCCCCATGCCGGGAACACAGTTCCCAGTTTTGCATTCAGATTATGGAATTTATTATAGGGCGCACTCACCAACAATGAAAAAGCATTCCCTGTGTCAAACATTGCTCTTCCAGTATAACGCTCTCCATTGGTAAGCGTAATCGTAATCGGAAAACGCGGTATTAAAACACCCTTGTTAAATTCAAATGGGATGCCAGTATAGCCGGTAGTATCTACTTCTTTAATCTGGTTATACAATAGTAAATGTTTATGATCAAAATCAATCTGCGTTACGTATTTATTCATAATTTCATAACCAATAAGCCCATCTAAACGTCTACCTAAAATTTTAGACAATGTATTTAAATTCATCAGTACCAGGTTTAAGCCTTTAATCTCAATATTTTTCAATTTTAGATTTTGATTTACAGCCATGATATTGGTTTGCATTCCGGCTATGCCACCAACATTTACCATCTTTCGGTTTTCTTTACTGACACCTATCTTTTCTGCAGTTGCAGAATCAATCGTTGCGCCTGTTGTACCGGTATCAAAAATAAAGCTCAGGGAATCACTTTGAGCAGTTTGTACTTTAATGTACAGATGCGAGCCCTTGGATTCAAAAGGAATTTTGGTGATCTGGGCTGGCAAATCAGCGCTGCCTGCAACAATAAAGAAGGCCAATAATACAATTAGTTTCATCATTTATGTGCTCCTTTCTTTTTCGTGAAAGACTGTTTCCCTGCCTTTTTTACAGGAACCATCTTTACTGTAATGATGCATTTTCTCATCTCTTCTCCGGTAAATTCTTTTGGCTGCCTCAGCTCTTTAGTCATAATTTCCTGGGTAACATAGCCTGCTTTGGAAATTACTATAATTGCGTTGGTAGGAGGGTTAATAAAAATTATACTCCTACCTTTTCCGGAAACACGGCCATCATAACCCTTAATTTTTTCGTCTTCCCGCCCCTTAATCCTGCCAATAGCGCCTTCTATTTCCTTTCCTTTTTCATCAACCACCTTGGCCATAAAAAAATTTCTTTTCTCTTGAAATCGTGCTCCAGCTATTGTTTTAACTGCTTTCACCTGTGGATTGGCCAATATCAAAGCAAAAGCCACTAAACTAAACCTGCGTACTATTTTACTAATCTTTTTCATATGAATTATTGTTTAAGTGTTCCTTTTATGGTTTCTAGTATGCGCTCATTATTAATGATCATCATGCCATGCCGGTCATTCGTAATACCCTGTTGCAATCTGTAGGTATAGCTAGGCTTAAGTCCATCCATAACTGTTGGCAGGTATACAAACTGTAGATTGTCACAAACCGCCCCGAGCGCCTCCCCTACTTCGATGATATGTGTGGAAATGATAAAGGCACAATTCCGATGAGCTGAGAAGGCTTTGGTAACAGATAGAGTGGCATCATAGGCATCTTTCACATTTGTTCCCTTAAACAGTTCGTCAAAAATGACCACCATGTTCTTTGAATCACCCACCTCTTCTGCCACTCTTTTTACTCGCAATACCTCGGCATAGAAATGGCTCAGCCCCAAATTAAGGTTATCAGGCACATTGATAGAGGTATACAACCCGTCCTTCACCGAAAACTCCATCGCAGTTGCTGCTACGGGAAAACCCATATGTGCCAGGTATATTGCAATTCCAAAGGCCTTCATCGTTGTAGATTTGCCCGCCATATTAGCCCCCGTTAAAAACAGCACATTGCTGTCTGCCGATAGCGTGATATCATTGGACACCGGATTTTTTAACTCAGGATGGCACAGGCCTTCCAGCCTAATGATGTACCGGTCTTTTGCCAATGCCTTCGCATAGGCAAAGCCGCTCAACCTGCCTACATTACCCACTGCCATATAAGTATCTGTTTTATAAATCAGGCTACAAATCTGCTTCATCTCCTCTCGGAATGTAAACCTAAGTACCGCATCATATTTTGCAATTTTTAGGCCCGATAGGTCCTTTGCACCATTAGCTAATAACAACCAGGCTAACCTATAATCTTTGAAGATCGCCTTTACAGACGCTATCTCTTTCCAATAAACCGCTGGCATAGCTTCCGGATCCAAGCGGTAAAGAAAGTCACGGAAAATGTTCAGTAGTTTTACGGTCTCATAAAAGCCTGCCTGGATTTCCCGATATTCCTTATCCAGGCCAACAAAAGCCAGGGCTTTTAACTTAAAAATGTCCATGGCATCTTTTCCCTCGGCCGAACTTAAATAATCCTCCATCACTTCAAAGGCCTGGCCGTTCAAAGGAAACAAAAACTCCAGCCTACCAAATGCCTCAAAAATACTGCTACGGGTATTGATCGCTTCCACATTGGTTAATGGGAAGTCAAACATCTCATCCAGAATCTTCCTGCCACCCCTGGTATGCACCACATTAAAAATGCTGTATACCGAATTACTCCTGTACTTGCTTAGCAGGTTTAGGTCTTCCAATGTTTGTTTATCTGCTATAAAACTCATGATTCCATATGCTTTAAAATTCCATTCTCTCTTTTTTCCAGCAGTTCAAGGATTCCCTCATTATTAATAATCAGCATCCCATGCCGGTCTTCCGTAATCCCAGGCTCCAGCTTGTAAGTATATACCGGCTTGCTACCCTCCATCTTTGTCGGTAAAAACAGGAAGTTGATGTTTTCGCGCCTTTCTTTCAATACTTCACCAGCTTCCACAATATGTGTAGAGATCACAAACTTGCAATTCCGTTTTTCTGAAAAGGCTTCTGTAAGTGCAATTGTTGCCTCATAGGCATCCTTAACGTTCGTTCCTCTAAATAGCTCATCAAAAATGATGAACAGGTTTTTACCTGTGCTCAGCTCATGTGCCATCTTTTTGATCCGCAGCACTTCTGCATAAAAATGACTGTATCCCATGCTCAGGTTATCTGGCAGGTTTATCGTTGAATAGATTCCATCCATCACCGAAAATTGCATAGATGCTGCCGAAACCGGAAAACCCATATGTGCCAGGTACATGGTGATGCCCAAGGCTTTCATGAAAGTAGACTTACCGGCCATATTGGCCCCTGTAAGGAAGATAATATTGCTATCTGGGTTGATTTCCAGATCATAAGGAATAGCATTACTTAGTAAAGGATGGGCAAAACCCTTCAGCTTTACAGTTAAAGAATCCTTGTCCAGGGCCTCTGGAAAGTTGAAATGATTTTCATTGGCCGCCTTTGCAACCGCAATGTATACATCTATCTTATAAATGTAGTGCAGTAGCTTTCTGATCTTGTCCCGGTTTAAAAACCGGAGTTTCTTATCGTGAGCGATGACCTTTAAAAAGGAAAGTCTACCCTTTTTCCGCTCCATTAAAAAAGGCTGAAAATCGGCCTCAGCAAGCAATTCTTCAATCAGCTTTGACTCCCTTGCATAAGACGATCCGGCGGCAGCAACGCTAATACCTGCTATAAAATCCCTCAACACCTGCAGGATGTTGATAAAGGAAATGACCCCGCCATATAAAACCCTATAAGCATGGTCATGACCGCCTAAAAGATCCTGTAGTCTCCGCACAATTGTATTGTCTTGTGCAGAATATAATGTCCGGGTATCTGTATTGTCCAGGTAAGCTTCCACCAATTCAAAAAGATTGCCCTGGAAAGGAAAACTCGCTTTTTCTGATTCAAAGAATTTAAAGATCCCGATGCGTTCATTGATCTGCTGCCGATCCGAAAGCGGCTGCCTGAACATTTGTTCAAGCAGCTCGGCTCCTTTACCGGTAGAGGTATGGTTAAATAACTGGTAAACTGAGTCCTTACCCTTATTCTCAAAAATACTGAAATCTTTCAGCGTCTGTTTATCTGTAGCTAAACTCATGTTATAGACTTCTTCTTTTTAATATATAGATCCAGCCAAAAACGAGCAGTATACCCGGGATGACCAGAATCAGCAAGTATTTTAATAAATCAGATTGTTTATAGCTTAGTTTTGCATGATTTTCTACCGAATCTTCACGAAGCGGATCAAGTGGAAATTTCCCATAGGATAACCATCTGAAAAGCGTTTTATAAAAAGGGGCTGTTTTAGCGTATGTCATTAATTCTGCATTCCCTATAATCATGATCCTTTGCTCTTTATTATTAATCTGCCGGGTTAATGCAAGGGCAACAGGCAATTCGATCTGAATATCACCCTGTTCCGGATGAAAAGCCAGCTTCCCGGTGTCCAGTGTAGATTCTTGCATTTTGTTCCAGGTCGTTTTTGGATCCGTTACCAGTACTGGCTTTATCTCAAATGGCCCACCTTCCTGATATTTCAATGCCGTGACATTGGTTAGCCCCACAACATTCCATCCTTCCCTAAAATAGGATGTATCATTTAATGCACTGCGGATCAGCTTCACGACGATGTGATTTTCCGACCTATCTTTATTTGGCTGAATAACCATACCGGGCATAAACTCAACGCCCCATGGCTTGGTTAGCTGTTCTAAGACTGCGGGATCATTCTCTCCTTTTAAAATCAGCAAATTTCTGCCTGATCCAATATAATTCCGGATATTTTTTAAAGCTTCAGGAGAATAGGCAGACGCCGGATCAGCAATTACAAGGGTAGACACATTTCCCGGGATTGGCTGCTCCGGTTTATGTGCGATAGCCTCAAAGCCGTTGTCATTCAACGATTCGGTAGAAGTATGGTCAAACATAATGTATTTATAATCCCTCTCCCCTTCATTTTCAATGCTTCGCTCGCTATTGCCAGCAAGAAAGGCAAGGGTATCTGCACCATCAAGCATTCGCTTGAAATTGGCAATTACATATTCTTCGAACCTTTCAAAATTTAGCTCCGTTAAGCGCCGGATAAAAATACTTTTCCCATTATTTTCAATCCGCATGATTGTACCGTTGTTATAGGGCGCCAGGTTAACCAGCTTATGAATGCTTTCTGGCGGCATGTAATCCTCATAATCGAGTTTTTGTTCCTTTGCCGAGGCCTTTGCGGCCTCTTTTAAACTCATTTCAGTACCTCCGGGGTATGATCCGTCGATAGCCTGTTTATCATAAAAATGAACATATTCTATTTCCAGTCCAGGTAAAAAACGCCTGTAAGGTTCCCAGGTCTTAAGGTTCCCATTAACATGATCTGGCCTGCCCACATCTTTATAATTCATCAGCAGGTTGTCGAATATGGTGATCTTTACCGGGCCTTTTATCCTTCCCAACACCTGTTGACCAGCTTTGGTGATTGTATTCGTTTTAAAAGCAGTTGCATCATAATACAAAGTGAGCGTTGGCCTGGATGTCACATACCCTACCATCAATGTAATGACCAGCAGTAAAATATAACGGCCCACTTTTACCATCACAGGCCTGGCATGCACCTTGTCTTGCAGTACCATCACAGATAAGGCAATAAACATCAGCGTGAGTACAATAAAATAAATAACATCTTCGCTAACGATTAATCCCTTTAACAAATTTTCTGTATGTGCAGTTGTATTGATAAAATAAGACACGTCCCTCAAAAAGTTAATCCCCTGCCACAAGCCACCGAAATAATCTAATAGGCCCAAAACGATAAAGGTGCTGATTGCGGCCACAATCTGGTAAGTAGTGAGACAAGATACGAACAGACCAATAGCGGAATAAAGCATTGCAACCAGGAAAACACCGAGCAGACAGGTAAGTACCATTGGAATATCAAGGTCTGTGACGAATATATAGCCACACAGACCAAGCACTAAAAGAACAAGCATCAGCGTGCTCCAATACATCATGATCCCTGTAAATTTACCCCATACAATTTCCCTGGTTTTTATTGGTGAAGAAAAAAGTAGTTTGATATTTCCACTACTTAGTTCTCTGCTAATAAGCCCCATAGTTAACAACGGGATATACAAATACCAGTGAGAGATCGTCTTCATTAAAATACCATCTGAAGCAAAGTAAAAATACTTGCCAAAAATGAGCTCTGTAGCATGGGACCGGATTAATGCTTCGCCCATCATTCTCCAGCCGAAAGGATAACTCTCGTGGATGATTACTACTTTGAGCATTTCTATAAAATCCAGACTGATCTGAACCGTAAGTATGATCAATAAGAGCCAGGCTATGGGTGATGAGAATAAGGTCTTCAGCTCGAGCCGGGCAATTTTAAATATCGTTTTCATTCTATATTTCTATTAAATACATCATAATTATTTTCTCCTTCTTCTCAATAGGAATATTGCCCCAAATAGAAATACCAGTGAAGGCAGCAGCCAGATATAATACGGGCGGTATTTTTCAAAGCTTTCCTTTGTATAAAGTAATTCAACATCCTTTGAACGTTCCAGAGGCTTAACCGTTACCGGATATTGTCCGTATCCAAGCCATTTAAAAATAGCCACACCAAATGCCAGATGTGAAGCTGGCACCAGTGTATAATCTCTCTCCAGGTTCACATTACTAAAAAAATTTCCGTTACCTACAATCATGATCCGCTGCTGTTTCTTATCAATATTGCGTGTAAGGGACACTGCCACCGGCAGCTGCCCATGGATATCTCCAAACTCCGGCTGATAAGTAATCAGGCTGGTATCCGAAGGGATCTCACGGTTTTGCTTCCAGGTATTGCTTTCATCAGTTACTACAGCTTCCTCTACCTTAAAGCCTGCATTCGTCTTGTATTCAAGAGCAACAGCTTCCGGCATACCTAATACGCCCGGAGTTTGAAATTCATAAGGATCACCACCTTCACGTAATGGGCAGTGCGTAAACACCATAGCAGGGGTAAAGTCCTTATTACGCTGAACAAGTTGGCCCTCCAGTAAACGGACCCCCACATGGCTGATAATCGGGTTCAATATTTCCTGGCTCCCCGGCCCCCCGGTTACCAATAAGTTCCCCCCTTTGGAAATATAGTCCTTTATCTTCTGTTGTTCCTGGGAGCTGAAAGCGGAAAGCGGATCAGCAATAACCAAGGCATCAATACCACCTGGAATATTACCTTTTATAGAAACCAACTGAAATTCGAACCCATTGTTAAGCAGCGAAGACCGAAAAGGCTTCTCATTCAAGATCTTTTTATAGCCCCGATCCTCATTCTCCTCAATGGTCCTTTCGTAATGACCGGTTAAAAATCCGATCCTGGTATAATCTACCAAAAGCCCTGTAAATGCGGTTATGATTTCCTTTTCTGAAGGTTTATGGATAAAATCTTTAAAGACCCTCAAAAAACGATGTTTATTCCCATGTGATATACAGCGTACAAAAGTAAAGTCCTCCGATTTCAGGTCAATGGTCTTGCTCAGCTCTTTGGGGCTTAAATAATCTTCAATGTACCATCCACGTGCTTCTGCCCGCTGCCTGGCAGCGGAATCAAGCGCTGAACCACTTTTATAATGTTCGCTATCTGAATAATAATTAACATAGTTCAGTTCCAGCTGTGGTAAAAACCTGATATATGGCTCCCAGAAATTAAAGTCTTTGACCCTGTTTTCCGGACGGCCAACATTAATTTCATTTTTATCATCCAGCAGGTTTGAATAGGCAGTAACGCTAACAGGTCCTTTAATTTTTTTTAACAGTTCCTGACTTGATGTACTTATGGTATTGAATTTAATGGCTGTGGTATCAAAATACAAGGTGAACTGTCTTAAGGAAACCATGCAACCCAAAAATACCATTGCAGCTGTAAACAAGGCATACCGGTTAATTTTTGCTACCTTTGTTCTTGCTTTAATGGTGTCTTCAACATAAAAAATGGCCAGTCCTAAAAATAGCGAACTGATGATCACAAAATACAGGATATCCTTACTCTTAATAAACCCCCAGTTCATGTTCTGGGCATGCCCGGCAATATGCAGAAAGTTCACTATGTCTTTTAGTACAGGAATACCTTGCCATAAACCGCCTATATAATTCAAGGCAGCCAGGGTCGTCAGTGTACTCAATGCAGCTACCACCTGGTAAGTGGTTAAGCAAGACATGAACAAACCTATAGCCGAATAAGTACAGGCGAGTAAAAATATAGCCAGTATTCCTGGCAGAACAATCCCCAGGTCAAGGCTTGAAATCATAAAGTAAGGTGGAATGGCAAACAATGAAAATAAGCCTATTACAATCACCCAGTAGCCCATTGTCCCGAGATATTTACCCAGTACAATTGAACTGTTCTTTATTGGTGAGGAAAACAGTAGTTTAATGTTGCCCGAATTAAGTTCCTGGCTCATGATCCCCATGGTCATTAACGGAATGTAAAGGTAAATCTTACCTTCTACATCCGGCAGCAAATTGCCGCTAAATAACCAACTCGTATACCCCGGGAAATACTTTAGCACTCCTCCATCGGCCCCACTTAAGTGACCTGCAAAAGCGGCTCCAAACTGGTAAAGAAAAACAATCAGCAACAACCAGGCGATTGGTGAAAAGAACAGCAGTTTCAACTCATGTCCCGCAATTTTTAAAATTATCTTCATGGCTATACCTTACTTTTGTTCGACAACTGAGCGAATATTGCATCCAGGGAACTCTTCTCTAAAGTGATCTCAGTGAGCAGCCAGCCATTTTCTGAGCTCATCGCAATTACCTTTTCTGAGATCCCTTCGGGATTACTAAAGCTCAAGCGAATATATTTCCCATGATCCTGTTCTACAGAGATAATGCCCGGGATTGCCTGCAACACTTCAAGTGCAGGAGGATTGTTCAATGCAACGAGCATGCTATTGGGTTCAATGTAATTATTGAAAGCCTCTATCGTATCCTCAAATACCATACGCCCGTTCTCAATCATCTTGATGTCCCGGCAGGTGGCCTGGATCTCCGATAAGATGTGTGAAGAGAAGATGACCGAGCGTTCCTGGGCAATTTCTTTTATAAGTTTCCTAACCTCCGTGATCTGGTTCGGATCCAGTCCATTAGTTGGTTCATCGAGCACCACTAACCGGGGCCTATGGATGATCGCCTGGGCAATCCCTACACGCTGACGATATCCACCCGAGAGATTCCGGATCAGCCGATTGCTGAAATGGCTGATACCGCAGCGATCCTTGGCTTCTTCAAGCGCCGCGGAAATCTCCTTTTCGGGAATCAGCCTTAAATGCGAACAATAAACAAGGTATTCGTCAACTGTTAAATCCAGGTGAAGTGGTGCAGTTTGTGGCAGGAAGCCGATCAGTTTCTTGGCACCTACCGCATCTTCCTGCATGTCAATGCCATTGATGTAAACCTTGCCCTGTGTAGGGTTCAGTACCCCGCACATGATGTTCATTGTTGTAGACTTGCCGGCGCCATTTGAACCCAGTAAGCCCACAACTCCTGTCTGGTTAATCTCAAAATTAATATCCCTAATGGCCCAGTCACGGGTATAGCGGTGACTAAGACCTTCAATTTTTACAATACTCTTGTTCATTTTTTCAATTGTGTATTTATAAATCTGGTTTATTTTGTCGGCTTACGGTAGCCACCACCTGTTTCGCTAAAAACCAGTACTTCTACTTCACGTATTTCTTCCTTAAAGCCCAGCCCGTATTTATTCAATTCTTTTTTAACGTTTGCCAGATCTGTCCACGATGGGATGTTCAGGTCCATATCTACCTTTATGGTGTAGCCGCTGCCATCTATTGCAAAAGCATTTCCCTGATACTGGTTAAATTCTTTAACAAAAGCGGCTATACCTGCATTCCTGAGTCTAAAAAAGTGGCCTTCCTTGTAACTGTTATAACTTGGATCTATACCCTCGTTCTTTGTTTTCAGGAGATCTGCCTGTCCGGTACGTGTAAGCACCAGTGTTTTAAGCTTACGCTTTTCAAAATGAACGTCCAGACCGAGCAGGTCATTCAGGTCTTTGGCAATTTGATGGTAAACCTGCTGGTCTGTCTGCCCAGTATCAGGATTTAGTGATTCGTAGCAAATGGCATTTCTGCGATTCCATTCATCCCATGACAGCGCTTTATCATATTTGTATTTCGACTGATCATTAACTTCCCACACTATTCGATTGGGCTCAAAATCAACAATGGCATGTACCGTCTTCAGCCAGTCCATGCGCTGTGCATTGAACAGGGCCCACAGGTAGGTGGTGTATATAGGTTGGTTGATGACGTATGCGCGCACTGACCTTCTGGCAACATCCTTGCTTATACCACCCCTGTTTTCATTCATTATGGCCCCCGGCTTAATAGCAGGCTTATACTTGCTCAGCATCACATACTTCAGCATCACTGAAGGATCCGTACCTGCTATAGATGCAGTGTCTTTGATGGGTTTTGTAGCCCCATCAAAACGTCCGCCGAAGTCATCTTTTAAAGGCAAATCTACCTGCTTTCCCGCCAATACTGTTTCGATATTAGCAGCGGTTACCTCATCTTCCGAAGTAATAGCAACCACTTTACCCTTGTGCACCCATACTTCGTGGGGAACTGATTTATGTGGAAAATAGCCCGACAGCAGCAAATTATCATCCACTACTGTAAACAAACTTAAATTTTTAGTATTGCGGTTCTTCTTCCAAAGAGCATTCACCCGATCTTCTTCTTCAGCGATTACAGGAAGGATTTTAATCTGGTTGCCAAAATGCTGCTGTAAACTATCTATCCGCGGCATAGCTGCAATGCAGGCACCGCAATTGATTGCCCAAAAATTAATGATCAATAATTTATCCTTATAATCAGCAGTTTGGACAACAGCCTTTATTGCTGGAACTGTTTTCCTGACTGTAATATTTGGAAGCATATCCCCGATATGCAGTTCCTGTGATTTTGCTGTTCCAATGCCAAACAGCAAAATCACGAATAGATGTATCTTTTTCATTTTCATTGTACTTCCAATAACTCAATGGTACATTCCAGGACTCTTCCACCTGGTACATTTTCATACTTGCTTTTACATAAGCTGGCAGGCATATACAATACCCATTTAGATCCCTCGGGCATCATTTTCATCGCTTCCTCCATTCCGTACAAGCCCTTCTCCATTTTGTGGTTCCAAACATTATTGCCGTTACTGCCAATAATTTTGCCCTCTAAATTCCTTAAGGTATAATTGATGGTAACACGGTTAAATTTTTTAGGTTTAGGTCCCTTCCCTATCGTGACGACCTTATATTGAAGTCCTGAAGCGGTCTCTGTAATCCCAACTTGTGTCTTATTCTTTTTCAGAAAAGCTGCATCCTTTGCCTGCTGTTCTGTTTGGCTTTGCGCAGGCCTAACCTGTGCTTGTAATGCATTGGTTGAAAATAGTAGCATTGCCACCATCAGCCCCTTGAATGTTCTGTTCATATTTTTTTCCTTTCGCTTAAAATGAACTTATCTACTAACCGCTCTTCTTCTTTCAATAGCAGGCCATATGGTGCTAATGCTTTGCCAATAGCGGATAAGTCTGTCCATGAGTTTATGGTTAGGTCCAGTTTTTCCTCTCCTTTAGTTTCATTGAATACATAGGGGTTTTTAGCCAGGCGGTTTAATTTATAAACCAGTTCGTCTACAGAGTTTACAACATCTTCATTTGCTTTAGCCTGTGCAGGGGAAATGACCGTTTTTTTACCGGTGCTAACCAATACAAATACCTTCTCTTTACGCTTTTCCCAGCGTACCTTTAAACCAAGTAAGCTGTCGAGATCTGCGATGATCCCTCTCGAAATATCTTTGTTGGTCTGCCCTGTATCCCGTTTAACAGATTCAAAGCAGATGGCGTTTTCTCGCATCCAATAGCCACGATAACCTGTCTTAAAATCAGGTGTTAAAGTCGACTGGGACATATATTTCTTCGGGTCCTTCACTTCCCAGACAATCTGGTTCGGATCAATGGAAGATGAAGGTTTTACTAAATCCTTCAAGCTGACTATCGCATTCCAATTGGTTGCATAAGATGAAAAAATCGACTGATTAATGAACCAGGTTCTGATCGTCTTTTTTACCGAATCCCTTACAGTTCCTGTATTACCAAAAACACCTGCCGCACTAGCCCCATCCTTTTCCATGTAACCGCGTATTGCTGCATAAGTATGAATTGAATTCATATGCTCTTGCTTTTCATCAGGCGTAAACAGAGGCTGTTTACTGGCATCATAAAAATAATAATCATTTTTAACAGGCCAGTTTGGTGTTTTACCATCCAAAACTTGCTGGATATTATAGGCATCAACATAATCGGCATCGGTAATCCCAATCACTTCTCCTTTGTACACCCATACCTCATGAGGAATTGCCTCATGCGGAAAAAACGCCTTATATTTATTGTCTTCTACCACAGTTGGTAAAGCCAGTACCTTGGTGTATTTGTTCTTTTTCCAAAACCCGGTAACCAGGGCTCTCTCTTCATAAGTTACCGGTAAAACCTTAATCTTATTTCCGAACTGCTTTTGCAGGGCTTCCATCTTCGGTAGCGCGGCTACACAGCCACTACAACTGGTTGCCCAGAAATCTATAATTAAAAGTCTGTCTTTAAATGAGCCTGTATTTTCTTCAGTACTTACACGGTCAGTTCCGGCGTTTAAAAGTTTGCTTATTATAAAATCCGGGAGCTGGTCGCCTATTTTAAGGGCTGCCTCTGGCTGTTGTGCAACAGCATTGTTCACTACTCCAAATAGCACAAACAGCAATATTAAAATGAAATTATTCTTCATATTATTAAGCATAGAGTTAAAACAGTGGCCAAAATTGGCCACTGCAATTGTTAGGAATGAAATTTATATCATCTCGGGTTTTGTTCGGCGCCGGTGTTCCTGATCACCTGTCTAGGAATCAGTAAAGTATACCTAAGGTCATTTGCGGGTAAAGTACTCACTATATATAACGTCTTATCCGCTCTGGCCAGTTTCCTTTCGATGTTAACCTTAAACCTGTTGTCGCGGTTCAGCCTGCGTAAGTCTGTCCAACGTAATCCGCGCATCAGCAGTTCCTTTCTGCGTTCAGCCAGAATTTTTGTTAACGCCTCATCAACACTACCTGCAGTCATATTTACATATGTTCCGGTTGCCCACCTTGTAACCAGTAAGGTGTTCAGGGCAGTCATAGCCGCCGGGATATTATTCGCCCGGGCATAACATTCAGCCTTTATCAGATACATTTCATCAGCGGCCAACCCGTTAAACAAAGCTGAAGTGGTAGTCTCATCGTAATTCCCCCGAAACCTGAAGGTGCCGACATGGGCACTGCCGGTATTGGGTGCTAGAAACAGATCCTTTCTGAGGTCATTATCCGCATAAGCGTCAACCAGCTCCGGCACTATTCTTGCGCCAAAAGTATTAGGGTTAATCAAGGGTTGTCCAACCATAACCGAATGAAAGATCACTTCTTTGTTGAACCGCAGAAACGGAGGGTCCATATCCAACAAGTTGTTAAAATCCAGCAGGTGGTCAGCCGGCAAAGTTGCTAAAGCAGATTCGGCATTGGTAAGCGCCTTAGGATAATCTTCCATGGATAAGTAAGTTCTGGCCAGCATGGCATAAGCCGCTGCCTTATTGGGTCTAGCCGAAACCAGAGAAGCCGGAGGCAACAGCCCTGCCGCTTCCTGAAGATCCTGGGTGATCCGGTCATAGGTCTGTTGGACAGTGCCCCGTCCATACTGGTCGTTAAAATCAGGACTTAACCTTAGTGGAATACCTGCGTCTTGACCAGCTGTTGCCGGAAGATAAGCATTGGCATATTGCTGTGCAAGCGTCCAGAAGGCATAGGACCTAAAAAACAATGCCGAACCTCTGAGCGCATCAAGTGTTGCCTGACTGGTGCTTCCACCCTTCAGTTTTTCAAGTGCTTCCAGGACCAGATTGGCATTAAAAACCACCTTATATGGATTTATCCACTGGGGTGTAGATGATTCCCGCTGCGCCGCAGGCTCCCAGGTATAAAGCGCTTTGTTTTCCAGATCCGTTGCTGAACCGCTATATGTGGATTCACGCAGATAATAATCATCAGCTGAAGCCTCTCCATCACTTGGATAACCGACATTCATTGCCGCATAGTTATCGAGTACCAACTGGCAATCTTCAGCCGTTTCTATAAAAGCCTGTGTGTTCTCGCTCTTAACGTCCAGGTATTTTTCACAGGAACTGAAGACAATGCCAAGTATCAGGAGGGGCAATAAAATTCTATGTGTTTTCATTTTGTGAAGTTTAAAAGTTAGCGCTAAAACCTAAGTTATAAGTACGTGGCTGAGGATAATCATTAATATCAGGATCAATACCCAATTTATTTGCTCTCCACAAAATGCCGAGGTTATTGATGTTTGCGTAAACCCTTGGATTTTTGATAAAGCGGGATCCGGTTTTAAATGAATAACCCAGATTAATCTCCTGCAGACGAATGTGATCGGCCCTGATGACATTGATATCAGCAAATTGGTAATAGTTGTCTCTCGCCGTATTATTGATAGCATTCTGATAGACCTGTGAAGGTACATTGGTTTTCAGTTCATCACCAGGTTTTTGCCAGCGTTGACTATATTCCGCCCCAAGAAGTGTACCTTGTCCGATAAACTCCGGGAATAAAAAGCCATAGCCTACGATATCAGAAATAGGTCTTCTGGTATAATACCCCAGTTTATACATGATGTTGGCACTCAGGGTAAATGAACGGTAGCTGAAAGTGTGCTGGAAGGAACCGAAATAAACAGCAACCGATGAACCCATATAACGAAGATCAGAAACCGGTCCCTCATCTATGGCAGCCATAACTTCAAAATCTGTTCCGTCAACAGTCACCGCTTCTCCGTTGGAAATTACCCTCGGATCTCCGGTTTCAGGGTCTAAACCACCCCATTTGTAAGCAAATAAACTGGTTAGATCATATCCTACATTAAAGGTACTGCCAAATCTTTGTCCAACATTTGAAACCGGGGGTACAAATAGTTTAGTCAGTTTTACCCTGTTGTAACTCAAACGGAAAGTACTTTCCCACCTAAACGCACCTGTCACCAGATTTACGGAGTTTAAGGTAAAATCGACCCCATAGCCATGCAAGTTGCCTGAATTGAAGGATATACTGTTAAATCCGGTATTGGGATCTACCGGGTTACTTCCTATTAAATCAACAGTCCGTTTATCATAATACTCTATACTTCCTGATATACGGTTGTTCTTAAATCCAAAATCAAATCCCAGGTTCAGCATCCCTGTTCGTTCAGGACGAAGCGCTCTGTTAGGTGCATTAGTTGTTGTTGCGAAAGGCAGAAGCGTGGGGGAAGAAAGACCAGACAAAACAGAATAACGTATTACCGTGCGGGGAAGTGTTGAAGAATTAACGTTACCGTTGTATCCATAAGTCGCCCGGAACTTCAGGCTCGGGAGCCAGGTAAGCTTATAAAAAGCTTCCTTATCAATGTTCCATCCGGCACCAAATGAAAAGTATGGTGTCCCGCTTTTATTTGTCTTTAAACCAAACTGACTGGATCCATCCTTACGGATGCTTCCCGAAATGGTATACCTATTATTGTAGGTATACGCAGCATTGGAAAAAACGCTGAAGAGCCTGAGCCTTGAATCCGAAAAGCCGATACGTGCATCGCCTGCAACCGGGATTGCGCTGCTAAAGTTTCCGTCCAGGTCAGGGAATAAAAACGAATAACCGGTAGCATAATTTAATAGATTACTTGTGTAAAGCGTGTTTTCATCATAACCGTAATACTGATTATTATGCTGTTTATTGTAATCCTGACTTATATCAACCCCGGCGATAGCGGAAAGGGAATGTTTATCGCTCCAGGTTTTGTTTACATTCAGCAGCCCCCTTAAGGTATGTCTGTCCGACTCCGCATTTCTTGTAACCAATAGCCCCCCTAAAGGAATGTTCCTTGCCCCGTCCGGGCTAGTAAAACGGTTGATCAGCTCACGCATGTACCAGGAATCCTGCCTTCTAAGCTCGGTTGAGCCGTTTAGGACTTTGCTGTAATTGTAAGCAACATTAGCCGAAAAGACCTGACTTAACCGGTAAACCGTATTCAGGTTCAGGTTGAATGCGTGTACTTTACCCTTTAAATAGCCCTCGTTAATACTTTCCAGTGGCTTATAACTCATGTCCAGAATTTTATCCCCATAAGTTTGCTGTAAAAGATCTAAATAAACCGGCCGATACAGTTTGGCCACCACAGCTGGATTCCCCTGATCATCCACGAGCCTGGTATAAGGAAAAAAAGGCATTCCGATATTGGTAGCTTGTATTTGATCAGCCTGGTACTGACCGTCGGTATTTTGCCTGTTATACATAATCCCCCCGTTAAAATCTAGATTTTTCAGGAGTTTAACAGTTGTATTATAACCCAGTGAAAAATTATTTAAGGATGAACCTTTAGTATTTTGATTGTTTTTATTAAAAGCCCCGGACAGGCGGTAAGCTACGTTTTTAGATCCACCATCCACACTTAATGAATAGCGTTGTGCCATTGCGTTTTGCAAAAAATATTTATTAAAGTCCCGTCTGATATCATTTCCGCGCAAGGCATCGATCTGTTGGTCATAGATCGGATTATCCGGATTTGGATCTTTTCTTTGCAGGGTCATGATTTCCCATACAGGATTAGTGAATTTCTGAGGTGTGAAAAGTTCCGGATCCTGGAGACCGTCAGACTCCGGGTCTGCAAATTCCTGGTTAAACGAAAGCTTTTGTGCATCAATATAATCAGAAACCGTCATTTGGGGTTTATAAAAAAGATCTACCTTTTCAGCTACATTTATACTGCTGTTAAAGGATACCCGGACAGGCCGGTTAAGGGCACCTCGTTTTGTCTTTATCACAATAACCCCATTTGCAGCCCTGGAACCCCAAATTGAAGCTGACGCAGCATCTTTCAGGATAGTTACACTTTCCACGTCGTCAGGATTGATCAGGTCCTCGGCCCCTGAATAAGGAGCAGTAGTTCCATAGGGGGAAGCGATCCCGTCAATTACAATAAGCGGCCAGCCACTGGTATTAGTAGTGATCGATATATTACCAAGCGTATTCCTGCCGCGGATGGTCATCTGTCCAATAGTAGGTATCCGGCTTTTTTGGCTTGAATTTGTGGGTCTTAGTGTATTACGAAAGTCAAGACTTGTCGTGATCCCCTCTAACCTCCTCAGTAAATTAGGATCGTTGCTGTGCTGTAACTGTTTAGCCGTGATCACTTCAAACGAACCTGTAGCCCTTTCCTTAGGTATGTCCTGGTAACCTGTACTAACAATGGCTACTTCCCCCAATTCGCTGGCCGTAGTAATCATGTTAATTTTCAGCTGGCGATCGGAATCTTTCGCATTAACATTAATCTCTTTATTCGCATAACCCAAAAAGGAAACCACGAGCGTTCCCTTAACAGGCCCGTGAATCACAAAGTTACCCTGCGGAGTAGAGTGGGTAATCCGGGTGCCTTCTTTTAACTGAATTGTGGCGCCTGACAAAGGCAGCCCCTTTTCATTATAAACAGTCCCCTTATAATTAACAGAGTCCTGTCGCAAAAAGCTGGTAATTTTATCTTCCAACCGGTTGATAAGCGTAACTTCTTTTTTTGATACCACTACCGATTTATCTTCAATAGAATACGTTAAAGGCTGCCCCTCGAATATTTTATCAAGCACAATTTTTAAGTCTTCATTTTTTACCTGGATGCTAAAAGGTTTAATGGTCCTTATTGTTGCATCAACAAATACAAAATCATAACCCGTTTGGCTACGTATTTTATCGAATACCGTTTTCAGGGTAGCTGCCTTTTCGGACAAAGTTATTTTCTGTGCAAAGCTTGTTGCACTTACCTGCATGATAGAGACGATTAATAAAAGTGTGGTCAACTTCATAATCAACAGGATTTTATTAAAACAGCCTGGTGGCTGTACGAAATTTTTCTTGTAAAAAATGTACATTTGCTTTGTTTGGTTATTCAGTATGCCTTTGCATTTTCCAGATGAGCGGGCTACTGAGGTTCAATAATAATTTAATTGTTATCGTGATCCAGACTAAAGCCATTCCGTTTAAGACCCGGAATGGCTTTTTTCCATTCATTCTGTTACAGTTACCCTCCTTCCTTCTATTTTGAAATGAACACCTTTTGTTTTTTCCAGCATCTTTAAAACCTGGCTTATATTTTTAGATCGCGAAATTTTACCGGTAAATGCATCATCTTTCAGCTGGCCCTGATATTTTACCTCTATATCATACCATCTGGAGAGTGTGGTCATAATACTTACTATACTTTCACTGTTAAAATTGAAATCCCCATCCTTCCATGCTATCACCTCATCTAAATCAGCATCATGTACTTTTATGGCATTCTTTTCAACTATCGTTTGTTGCCCCGGACGAATAATCTTAAAAGCCATTTCAGTTAAAACCTTAACTGAACCCTCAAGCAAAGTAGTCTTTACAGGCTCATTCGGATACGAGCTAACATTAAAATGCGTCCCCAAAACTTCAATCTCCTGTCCCCCGGTTTTCACAACAAATGGATGCGATTTATCCTTTGCTACTTCCAGATAAGCCTCACCAGTAAGAATTATTCGTCTCCGTTTGCCACTAAATTTAGAAGGGAATTGAATCTTTGAATCTGCATTCATCCAGATACGAGTGCCATCAGATAGCATCACTTGATAAGTACCGCCCCGAGGGGTAGTTGCCGTCAGTGTTTGAATATTTAATTCTCTCGCCCCTTTAGGGAGAGAGGTCGCCTGGGACAGAGCGGGGTCTTGAATTTCCGTACCATCACTATAAGCTAGTTTATCGTTACCAATAACAACACCAGTCTTAGCATCACTCAGATGAACAGTTTTACCGTTTGCAAGCGTTATGGTCACTTTATTCCCTCCCGGTCCCACATCATTTGCATAATTACTTGCATTCACGATATCCTGTTTATTTCCCAAATTGATATAAAAATAAAAACCGACGCCAACAGTAAACAAAAATATAGCCGCTGCAGCAGTTATCCTTTTTAGGGTTAAAAGTTTTAACGTTTTTACAGGCTGATTGGAAGCAGGAAGTTTTGACCAAATCTCTTCACGAAGTTCATTGTAACCCGGTTCAACAAAATCGTCGGAAAGAGATCTAGATTGCTGATTAAACCAGTGATCTATCAATAGTTCTTCCTGTGAACTGCAAAGCCCATTTCTGTACCGGTCTAATAGTTGCCTTTCTTCTAAATAGCTTTGTTCGTTCATAACGCTGTTTTTCGGTTTGATTACAGGTATAACGACAAGCTCAGGCACAAGGCCCAGATGGAACTAAAAAAAAGTTAAGTAAATGTGAATAGAGTTTCCTAATTTGCTTTTAAGTATGCGGATGGCATTACCAATTTGATTTTTTACCGTTTTATTGGAAAGGTTAAGTTCTTCAGCAATCTCCTTATTTGATTTATAGCCTTTACGGCTCATTTCAAAAACAATACGCATTTTTTCAGGGAGTTTTTTTATTTCCAGTTCAATCTGGTCATAAAGTTCCTTTTCGATATACATCCTGTCTGGTAATGATTCACTGAGCTGTATCATTTTATTTAAAGATGCGAGATACTTGGTCTCTACTTTTAAATGCTTAACCAGATCCAAAATTTTATTTCTGGTTAAAGTATACAAAAATGCAGCAAGCGGAGGGTTGATGGTGACTTCAGAAATTTTAATCCAGAAAGCAGTAAATACCTCCTGAACTACATCTTTTGCAGCTGTTTCATCCTGTAACATTTTTCTGGCAAACCTAAATAGTATCTGCCAGTACCGGTCATAAATTATCTCATAAGCCTGCTTGTCTCCAGACTGGAATGCGCTCAGAAGATCGTCATCACTCTTATTTGATAATTGTGTCATACATAAATTTCGTACGAAATTACCAAAGTTAGGTAAATAATACTTACACTATCGTAAATAAAACTGATAAATTACCGTTAAAATGAAGTCCAGAAAATTTTCATTCAAAAATACCCATATCTAGGTATTTTCCGCTAAAAAAAGCCGGCTTACTTTTGGGAAGCTAAAGCCAACCCTATGAAAAATCTATTAAAAATAAAGCTATTGCTTTTCTTTCTTGCCTTGATCTTTATCATTAATTCTTGTAAAAAGAATAAAACTGAGTCCCCAGTCGTCGAAGAAGGTGGAGCACTGACATTAACCACGATCGATACTGAGTATTTTGGCACTAATGTATCCGTTAAAATACAGGTAGCTGGAACTGCCAAAATGAGAGAATGGGGAATCTGTTGGAGTATAAACCAAAATCCAACTACTTCAAATGGAAAAAATACGGGTACCATACTCCCTGGCACCACCAATATGTCTACCAGCGTGCTCGCTACACCTATTGAACCCTGTGTTAAATACTACGTGCGTGCCTATGCCATTACTACTACCGGTCAAACCTATTACGGTAATCAAATCGATTTCAAAGCCACTGGCATATTAAATGATTGCCATCCATTCAACGGATTTTGGCAGAACTCAGCAGCAACTATAGTGTTCAAAGGGAATTTTGAACATTTCGAATTCTACGCTATCACGCCTACTGCGAAACCGGAATATGGCTGGAGAAATGCATTGGATAGAAATTTGATCTCTATTGGATCGAGCTATATCTATAATTTAGTTAAAAAAACGACAAATACATGGGGCTGCACGGTCTTGTGGACCAAATCTAATCCTGGAGCTACCCTTACAGAAGAAGTTAAACCCGCTGCAAATTCAACACTCACCTTAAGTAGTGATGAAAAGTCAGTAACAATTAGCTCTACTAGTCCCTTTGGAACCGGACCAGGGACGGCTGTACTTTATAAAAAACCGTAATTTTTTTACTTATTCAAATACCTTTTATATAATTCGGCGCAAGCCAACGCATCACTTAAAGCATCATGGTGATTTAATGGGATCCGGTATTCTTGACATAGAGAGGCCAACTTTTGCCCGTAGATTTTATAGGTACACTGTTTATTATACACAGGTTGTTCAATCTGATAATAATCCAAAGTTTGAGAGAGACAACTGAAATCAAAAGCACCATTGTGAGCCACGACAACTTGTCCTTGGATAAAATGAGAAATTTCAGTCCAAACAGTTGAAAAATCAGGAGATCTACGGGTTCGCTCAGGGGTAATGCCATGAACTTCAATGTTCCTGTAAAAATAAAAATTATCAGGTGGACAAACTAATCGGTTAATAGTCTCTTTAATTATCCCATTTTCAACACGCACCAAACCAACTTGACAAATACTCCAGCGTTTACCATGGGCAGTTTCAAAATCAATTGCCGTAAAATTATGCTCCATAAATTTAACCTTGTCCTAAGTTTTGGCAAACTTACATAAACTAATCATTCCATTGCACCAATAAAAAATGGTTTGTCATAAATATAATTTCTCCAAACCATTTCGCAATGCTCTTGTTACAATCTACACTCCTCAGAAAAATTGATGACAAAAAATAGTTCCTAAATCTATAGCTTATGGAAAAATATTCAAAAAAGGTGTTAAATACCTAACCAAAAATAACACAGAAACCTGTGGACGAAATCCCTTGGATAAAGGTCGAGTGGCCAAGTGGTTAGGCAGGGATCAGCAAAATCTCTTAGGCGGTTCGAATCCGACCTCGATCTCTATTAGGGATAAAATCATTTTTATTAACAGCAATCAGGCTATTATGGAAATAAAAAAAGATGAAAGACATTGCAATAATTTGTGCTGGAGGCTTTGGAAGGGAAGTTAAAATGTTGATTGATCAAATCAATGAGGTAGAACAGGAATATAATCTTTTGGGGTATTACGATGATGATATAGCGCAATCAACTATCGTGAATGGTTATCCTATTTTAGGAGAAATTGAAGCGTTAAATAATATTTCAACTGAGTTAAGTACAGTTGTAGCAATAGCTTTACCTGCTTTAAAAAGAAAGGTATTAAGTAAAATAAATAATCCCTTAATTGTTCATCCAACATTAATTCATCCTAATGTGATCATTGGAAAAGATCAGGTTTCCATAGGAGAAGGCTGTATCATATGCGCAGGAAATATTATAACTGTAAACATTGAAATAGGCAAACATGTAATATTTAATTTAGGATGTACTTTGGGACACAATACGACGATTGGCGATTATTCTTCTTTTATGCCCTCAGTTAATGTTTCAGGAGAAGTAACGATTTACAAAGACGTTTTTGTCGGGACTGGAGCCCAGATTATAGATCACTTACAAATCGGTGAAGGAACAATTATAGGTGCTGGCGCCGTTGTCCACAAATCGTTACCGGCAAACTGTACCGCAATTGGCAGCCCCGCAAGGCCCGTAAAATTTCATAAATAATCCTTAATCTACTACAAATACTAATATTAACTCTTATGGAAGAACATAAATTTCTCATCAATTTTTCAAAACAATTTGATGAAACTGATCCCGAACTGATCAAGATCGACACTAATTTTAGAGAGCTGGATGAATGGAGCTCCTTAACTGCACTATCAGTTATGGCCATGTCTGATACAGAGTATGGTGTTAATTTAACAGCAGAAGACTTGGGAAAGTCTAGCACATTGGCCGATATATATAGAATAATAAAAGGAAAATTATAGGCTATTAACAATACAATGGAAGCAAAAATTAAGGCCATATCCTATTATTTACCGGAAAAGGTTTTCGATAATCAGGAAATAAATGAACTCTTCCCGGAATGGTCGATAGATAAAATCTCCAGTAAAACTGGAATTTATAATCGCCATATTTCGAATGATGATGAATTTTCATCAGATATGGCCGTTAAGGTGGCCGAGAAATTATTCGAAGAACATCAGATAGATCGGAATCACATTGACTTTATCCTTTTATGTACGCAAAGTCCGGATTACTTTTTACCAACCACCGCCTGTATTGTCCAAAATAAATTAGGGATTCCAACCTCTTGTGGGGCTTTAGATTTTAATTTAGGTTGCTCGGGCTTTGTTTATGGCCTAGGACTTTCAAAAGGTCTGATTTATAGTAGTGTTGCGACTAATGTTTTATTGATCACTGCTGAAACCTACAGTAAATTTATCCATCCACAGGATAAAAGCAATAGAACAATATTTGGAGATGCGGCTTCAGCTACTTTAATAACCATGAATGATGGATTTGCTGAAATAGGAAGTTTTGAACTTGGAACTGATGGTAAGGGTGCTGAAAACCTTATTGTAAAAAAGGGCGGACTAAGATTTCCAGGTCTTAGTTTACAAAATGAGGATGTTTTGGATGAATTCGGCAATGTGACTAACCCAGGTAAATTGTGCATGAATGGAGCAGAGATTTTTAGTTTTACTTCAACTGCAGTTCCTGAATTAATAAAAAATGTATTGTCTAAAAATAACATTCTGGCTGATGAGGTTAATTTATACATTTTTCACCAGGCCAATAAGTATATGCTAAATCATCTTCGGAAGAAAATAAACATTGAAGAAGAAAAGTTCTATTATTTTTTAGAGGACTGCGGAAATACAGTTTCATCGACTATTCCTATCGCTTTGACGGAAGCTAAAAAAGAGGACAAACTAAAAGGAAATGTTCTTCTTGCAGGTTTCGGAGTTGGTTATTCCTGGGCTGGTTGCCTACTTAAAATATCCTAACTCAGAAAGCTGAGCCTTAAACATAAAGAATTTGTTCATCAGTATAATAAGTGGTGGTATCATCTCGTATTTCTACTTTTATCGGTTTCCCTGTTGGACTACACTCCTTATTCGAATTATGAATCAGCAATAGATCAGGATCGATTTCATTAACTTTCAAAAAGTTTAGTTTTCTTGTTTCTTTAATACTGTCCAATAAAACATATTTAATTGTTTTATACAGTACTTTTACTTTATCCAGCGGGATTTTACTTGCTATTGAAAAAGGAGAAATTTCTGCAAACCAGAGAATTTCATCCGCGTAGGCCTCCTCGATTCCTCGAATCACCCGCTGATCCATTAGTACATATTTAATCTCTTCATTTCTATTAGAAAATTGATCTATTAAGTACTCGTAAGTCATTTCCTTACTCAATACGTCAGGAGCACTTGTTTGAATAGGGTTCAGACGGAATATGCTCAATTCGTAAACATCCTCAACAGAGAGGATTTGTCCACCGTTAAAATAAAGATTCAATAAACCATAATCAGCTTCCAGACTTTGTTCTATTACGCGCAGTTCTGCTGAAGGCATTAAGCTCATCTCCAAGACCGCATAATTCCTGAATTGGAACCACAAAGACAAACCTTCGCGCCATACCCTTTTCAATTCATGCCCAACCAACAGCTCGCTTAACTCTATTTGAGAAAAATTTGCGCATTGTTCCTTCTCAATGTCTACTCTTTGCAGAACTCTATTTTTAAATCTTTTCTCAAAGATCTCCGCACAAATTTCTAGATAAGGTAGTTCAAACATAATTTTATCAAGTACTTGGTGATGTTTTCTTTAAAGATACGATGAATCAAAACGCCCTAGTCTATCTTTAGTCAATTCAGTATTGATCTAAATCAAATTTAATTCAACATCGACCAAATACCAGCCTACTTTTTGCCCTTTGCATTGAGCAGCAGTATTTCCTTCAGCTCCTTCAATTCCTTCTTTAACAGATCAACCTCAGTTTTAAGCTGACTAATTTCTTCATCATGTTCCTGCCAGCCCTTCAGTAACGGAACCGTCATGGTCTGATAATTCAGCGACAATGTTTTGTTCGCATCATTATCAATGCGGATCAGCGACGGAAAATACTCTTGAACATTCTGTGCGATAAATCCGATCTGGTGCAAGTTCATATCCTTACGATCATAAGACACCGCGTGCAGTCGCCTTAGACTTTCTGAGACTGGAGGAATGGTCACAATATTCTTCTTGAGGCGCACATCCGAATTCGCTGTCACATCCCCTGTTGCAGTGATATCTCCAGAAACCATGACCTTTCCAGTCACACGCAGTTCCGAATTTACATCCAGAATAGTGAACATACCTTCTGCAGGTGTCAGTTTACCAATTAAAGTGCCATCAATCGCCCCATTGGTAATCTCTACGGCATCTTTGTTCTGAATAGCCATGGTACCCAATCCAAGGTTTACTCTTGCTTCTTCCGCAGTAATAGCACCCGTTCCACCCTTTTCAATGGCCACAACGGTACCAGTACCACCGCCGCCTGCGCCAAAAGCAAGTTCTGTCCAGTTTGCATCTACCAAACCACCTTTGAGTTGGTAAAGTTTTTCTTCTGAAATAACGTACACCAACATCCCGACACTTCTTCTTGCAGGGGTAATGCCATTTCGTCCTGCGATATCTGCTACCGAACGAAAACCTCCTTTACCATAAATCTCATTGTGTGTAGGATATTTATCGCTAAGGTCATTGGGTTCTACCGCACCGATCACCTTTACCTGTGCCGATGCACTCAGGCCAGTCAATGCCATTACTATTAAAAATGAATAGATATTCTTCATGCTTACTGAATATTAAAAGTTAGTCCCGCAGCGGTGTTGTCACGCTGCACATAAATCACATAGGATGTTGTTCCTCCAATTGCATTGGTAAACGATCTCGTCGTCTTCTCAAAAGCACCTGTAGAATCATTTACCCCAACAATAACCTTAGTCCCGCCGCCCCATGAAGCTGGAAAAGCAATAACCAATTTCTGTGGACCACTTGGCGTAGCTGATTTGTTAGATACTGCAGCTGTGGTACCGAACTCCTTGCCAGACAAGGCCAGGATCTGTGCGTCTGTTGGTGCAAAAGACACTCCATCCTCACCACCAGAGGTAAATCCCCAATAACGCTTCCACTGAAAGTCGATAGAGGCAGTCGCCGATGCCGTTTTATTATCTTTTGTCTTTACAGTCATTGTAAAGGAAGTTTTGGTGTTGTTTGTAGCTGTAGCGCTTTGTGTTCCGCTTACTGAAGCACCTGCAGCAGGTGTACTGCTAAAAACATTGGTTCCATTTACCGTAATCTCTGTAATTTCTTCTGTTGCAGCAGCCCTTGCAGCGCTCCATGATAGGAAAACAGAAGTACTACCTGCTGCCCCCATTTCTGCCACCCCCGATGGTGTTGCAGTAAGTGATGCCGATGGTCCCACAGAAGGATAAAATACCGCCTCAATCCATTTCGCAAGGTCATTAGTACCAGGATTCACATTCGTATAAAATTCTCCTGTGATCGGGCGGCTACCGTTAAAGCTCCCAATAGTACCACCACCACCCGAAGTAGCAAAGTCAGTCCAGTTGGCATTATCACTCAGCTCTGCAGGTAAATCTTTACAGATCAACTGGAAAGTTTTAGCCTTCCCGGTACCATCGTCCATTACCGTACACAGCATTCCCGGCTGCCGCCTGTCGGCACTGATGTTATTCCGTTCGGCAACCGTCGCCACCTGGTGATGCCCACCTTTGGCGTCATTGGTATAGATAATCACTTTCCCTTCTTTAGGAATCAGCGGATTCCCGACAAACTGGGCTTTAGCATCCGTAGGATGAAAGCACCAGGTACTTAAAGCGAGCACCATAAATCGGATTAAATGGCTGCTCCATTTTTGTTTGATTTGCATATCTTTTATTTCTTAATCATTTCTACTGAACCATCTTCTTTAATTTTGAACACCAGCTCGTTGCCATAACTCACACCAGCCTGATTGATCACAAAAGCCTTCAGGTAGTAATTTACACCTACCATCAAACCATCCACTGCGATCTGAGTGTCGCCAATATTTGCAGCATTCACTCTTGTATCTGCAAGGCTTGGGTGCTCATTCGTACTCCAGCAAATACCACTGGCTGTTAAAGCTGTTCCACCATTGTTAAGCAATGTCATCGCTATCGTAACCTCAGTTTCACTTTTCGCAGTTACTGTACTGGTATTCAACAATGCCTTTTTCATCGGTCCGTAACTATACCAATCACTCAGTTTGAATGGTACAGTCTTCTTCGCGAGGTGACTTTTGCCATTCAAGAGCGATAGCGAGAATGGCGCCGCACGCTCCGCTGTAGTCAGTTCATTTAGGCCAAGCATATAGTCTGCCACAGTACGCATACTTAGTGCTCCCGAATCTGGTAAGGTTGTCATCGTCCAATCTGCATAAAGCGTCATCGATTCTGTGATTGCGGCGTCAAAATTAAAAACTGTTTCCATAAGTTGGTCACTAAACCAAGTATAAAAAATCATTCCCTGTTTTGTGGTCGTTACCGCAGGAAGTTTAGTACCATCTTCCACTTGTATTGGATCTATAGCCGTTCCGCCCATCGTTTCAAAAGTAATCGTATGGTATAGATTTTTAACGGTCAACAAGCCCGGCTCGAAAGTAAACTCATAGTTATCGGCTTGCAGTGTACCCAAACTCAGTGTTACCGGATAATCACCTGCCGGACTGCTCAGCGTTGCCGTTGTACTGAAAGCAGGTTCACCTTGCAGCGTAGCATCCGCACGAACTGTCGTATCTGTTTCCTCGTATTTAAATCCTTTCATATGGTATGTGAACGGAGGATTCTCTTTGCCGAAGTATTTCGTTAAGGTATCTCCAGAAACCGTCAGCATGGCTTTATTGATTTTAAAGGTTTGCTGTGCTTCCGCAGGGGCAAAAAAGGCATTTCCAGCTTGTGAAACTTTCAGGACAACATCTCCGGCACCTTCGATTGTCGCCATGTCACCGTTAAGATCAAGCTTACCTTCCAGCAGTTCAAAAGTTACTGGTAATCCTGAAGAAGCCGTGGCGATCAGTTTGAATGGCTCATCGCCATAATTCTTATCGCCTACAGGTGCAAAAGTGATGGTTTGCGCAGCCTTCTCAATAGTAATTTTTACACTGGCAACCTGATCTGTGGTATTAAAGGTATTTGCAGATAAAGTAAGTTCGCCTGTAAGGTTCAACTCTCCTATTGCAGCAGCTGTATAAGCCGCCTGATCCCAGGTGATGCTCAACAACTCTTTCGACCCGTCGTTATAAGTAACTTCAATGGATGTCGGCAGAGCAAGATTTGCAAATGGCGTTCCGTATTTCACGATCATTGGAGTAATCTCCGCTACCGAAAGCAGATCTTTCCAAAGCGTTACCTTAATCTGCGGCTGCAAGTTTGCACCATTCCGCACATCATCGGTCAGCTGGATCTCTCCATGAATAGTTTGCGGAGTCAGCAAGTTTGCATCGTAATCGCCTTCAGTCCACAGCACCGGCAAGTTAGCTGTAGTCTGGTCGTCATAAGTGACCATTACTGTTGATGGCAAATTAAGGGCAGAGAAAGGCTTGCCATACACATCAATCAGATCAGCCAGGCTCTCCACTGCAATCACGTTTTTATTGTCGATGATCACCTCTACCTTCGGTGTCAGGTCATCAGGATTTTCCGCTTTCCCTTCCATATCGAGCAGACCAGTAAAATTATAAGTCCCCGCAACATTGCCATTGAACAGCGGGGATTCCCAGCTAACGGCAACTTTACCTGTTGATCCATCCGTAAATACAGCATCAAGCTGAGTTCCCAAAGCTGCAAGAACCTGCTCCTGTGTGGTGCCAAATGGGAAATGAACTGGCGTATTTACCAATACAGAATCCAACACCAACAGTTTAGGTAATACCTTTATTTTAATCGCCGTTGCTTTATTGTCTTTGTTTTCTTCAGGTGAGCCAGGAATTATTGTACCCGGAAGAATATATTCACCGGCAAGCATACCGTTATAAGTAAGTCCATCCCAGTTAACAGGCAAATCTTCCTGTTCATTATTGTTGTAAGTCACCGTCACTTTCTCCGGTAGCATCAACGTTCCGAAGGTGGTACCGAAAGGAACAGTTAAAGCCAGCGGATCTGTAACACTAACAATATAGCGTTGGGCCACGTTCACCGTAAGTAAAGCCTTAACTGAATCCGCATTCTCGGTCAAGGCTGGCATCACCACATCAGCTGAAAACTCGTATGATCCTGGGGTTGTAGGATCGTAGTCTGCATTCGCCCATGTGGTTACCGCAAGGCTCATTGTACTACCATCATCAAATAAGCCCATTACGGTAGCTGGGGTCGAAATGTCCGCCTTCAACGTTCCATAGCTCACCTCAACCGTATCCCTGCGAATAGAAAGTAGCTTTTTAATGCGTTCTGCTACTGTTACCGTAATTACAGGTTGCAATCCTTTCGGATTGTCAGCAGCATCAGGAATAACCATTGTCCCTTGCAAGGTATACACGCCCGGTGTCTTACCGTCATAAGTACCCTTAGCCCAGGTTACAGAAAGTAGTTCTTCTGAGGCATCATTGTAAATTACTTTTACGGCTTCCGGTAAGGTCAGCGCGTCAAATTCAGTATCATAATCTACGTTGATTCCCGGCAGACTCTCTATACTTTCAATTTGTTTTCTGTCGACTACCACCACGACTTTTGGCATCAGGTTATTCGTATTTAAAATTCCCTGAGGCAGAATGATAGCTCCTTCAAAAAGATATTCCCCTGCAGCATCGCCGTTGTAAAGTGCCGACTTGAATGAATTATCCTGTACGGCAATATCGATCAATGTGGCATCATCCAATGTCGCTTTGCTGATCGACGGAAACTGTAAATTTTCCAATGGAGTACCAAATGCGACCTTGATGGTATCTGTTTTTAAAGAAACAATCACCTTCTCTCTCGGCAATACGGTCACTACGATTTTCGGATTTATCGGCTTAGGATTCTCTATTTGATCAGTCAGCGTAAAGCTTCCATTCAACACATAAGATCCGGCAAGGTTTCCGTTATAAGGACTAAGGTCCCAATCCACACCCAGGTCTTCATTACCACCGTCTGCAAACTGTGCATTCAGCTGTCCTGGCAAGGTAACTGCTTCTGGAGCCGTACCGAAAACTACCGTTATAGAATCCGGACTGGTATAAGTATCAATAAGGTGTTTACCTACAGTTACCGTTAGTAAGGCTTCCACATCATTTGGATTTAGAATGTCCTCAGGAAGCTGTAATGTACCTTTCAATTCATAAACACCAGACATATCATCAATGTAATCGCCCTCTTCCCAGGTCACGTTCAGCAGACCCGTTGTACCATTATCGTAAGTTGCAGTTACTTGTGCAGGGAACAAAGGTTGCGCATTGGTAAAGCTGGTACCGAAAGGTACAAGCACCGTACTTGGGGCAACGCTAACCACTTCAAGTGGCTTCGGTCCAACAGTCACATTCACCTTCGCAAACAAACTATCTGGATTGTCAATGTCATCACCGGTAACCAGTGTTCCCTTAAACTCATACACACCTGGAAGCTGTGCATTATAGGTTGCAGAAGTCCAAACAACACCTTCGGTTCCTGCCGATTGGTCATTATAAGTCACATTTACAGTTTCTGGGAAAGGAATATCTTCCACCGGTGTTCCGTATTTAACGCTGATTGCAGCTGGATTCTGTACGGAGATTATCTTTTTATTGCCTACCTGTATGTTTATTTCTGCTGTTTTGGAATCTTTATTAACAACACCTGGAATTAGTATCGGATCTCCAATAAAGGAATAAACCTCAGGAACCAGTGGATCATAACCTTCGGTATCCCAGTTCATGTTCAACGTACCGGTACTACCATCATCATAAGTTACCTGTACCGCTGCGGTCAACTCCGGAATCGCCGTCAGCAATGTACCATAGTTCACCTTCACCGTATCCAACACTGCAATGCTTACAATATTCTTAGGTTTTGGCAGTACCGTAAGGATCATCTGTGCGTTGATGTTGTTCTTATTGTCGATACTTTCATTGTGTAGCAAAGTCCCTGTAAGGGTATAATTACCGCTTTGCAGTTGATTGTAACTACCAGGAGCCCATTCTACCCCTACAGTATCCTGTGTACCATCGTCAAAATTAACCTTTACAGTTTGTGGTAGGATCACCTCATCAAATGGCGTATCATAAGGCGTACTTGCCGTGTACTGGCCTTCCACAGAAACAATGTTCTTACGGATGATCACTTTATTATTGGCAAATAACAAATTGGTATTAGAAACAAGATCAGTCAACTGGAGCGTTCCCTTAAGGTCATACTCCGCACCTTTATCTGCTACATACTGCGTCCTGTCCCAAATCACATCCAGGAATCCTGTAGTCTGATCATGGTAAGTTACCCTTACAGTAGCAGGTAATGGCAAGTTTGCAGCTGGTGTATTCAAATCCACCGTAATGTCGGCCAGATCCTCAACGGCTATGATGTTATGCTGAACATATACATCTACGTTTGCTTCAAAGTCGGCAGGATTAGCATGCTCTTCCTTAATACCCAGTGTAGCATATAAACGATATACCCCTACCTTAGGATTATAATCACCCTGCTTCCAGGTCAGATTCAACATTTCCTTGGTGATGCCATCATCATAAGTCACCAGTGCCTGTTTAGGCAATAACGGCAATACATCGCTGTATGGTGTGCCTGATAATACCTTTACCGGTGGCAGTGCTGCTACATCAATGATATACGGATAGATCGGTGTGATGACCGCAACCCTCGCTATCGCGGTCAGGTTATTTCTATTCACATCAGGATTCGGAACGGTCAACGTACCTACGAGTTCGTAAATACCTTCCACATTACCGTCATAGTTACCCGGCTGCCAGGTCACAGGGAATCGGGCATGACTGTTATCACTCATCACCACCTCAACCTGTGTCACCAGGTTCAACTGGCCAAATGGTGTTCCTGTATCTTTCTTAACCGGTACAGGATAAGGTTTCAATACTTGAATGATATAAGAAAGACGTGGATTCACTTTGATCTTTACTTTCAGTGAACCACAAACATCCCCCCCCTGAACTGCCAGTGTAAATTCGTAATCTCCGGCCCTTGATGGTTCTCCTGAAATCACACCGGAGCTGCTCAAACCTAAACCATCAGGCAATAAACCCTGACTTAAGGAATAAGTATAAGGTCCGCCTTCTGCCAGTTGAATTTGATGACTATAGGGGGTCCATTGATCGGCCGCCGGAAGTTGCTGTTCTGCATTTTCAAGATATACCCCCTGGAACTCATAAGCTCCAAGATCAACCTTTGTATGTTTGATTCGGTCTCCGCCCGCAAGGTCTTTCGCCGTTCCAGTAACCTTTGTATTATCTCCCATATTGATCACCGGCGAGCAAGGTGCGAGCGAAAGATCGTCCGCAGCAGGGTTTGCCAGCTGAGGATCCTTTGTCAATATGGTTGTGCCGGTTACATATCCGTTTTGTACTGTACTTGTGGAAACAACGATTCCTACATTCATCTGATCCGGGATTGCATTTCCACGCGTATTGCCCCAGAAGATACTATTGGCAACATTAACCGTTCCTGTATTACGGTACAAAGCACCGCCGTATTTGGTGGTTGTTGATGCATTGATATAAGCAGAAGTGTTGTTGCTAAAGGTCGCGTTTACGATATTCGACGTTCCTGTATAATGGTAGAAAGCACCACCATAATAACCATTCACCGTAGTTCTGTTTCTGCTGAAGGCCGCATTAATCAGGTTAAAAGTACCTGTTAAATGATAAATGGCACCCCCATGCTGTGCAGAAGTATTGCCGACAAACAATCCACCTGTGATGCTAGGTTTTCCATTGGTTGCATTGTAAAATGCACCTCCCGTTGCTGTTGCAATATTGTTCTTAAATACCACATCTTTCATCCCCACGGCAGCAGTGATGTGGTACATTCCCCCACCCTGACCACCTTTATTACCGATGAATTTGATATTGTTAAAGCTAGCGGCAGCATTGTTGTAAAGTCCACCACCCAGCTGCACTACGGTATTATTTTCAAGGATGATGTTACTGAAGATAGCTGCTCCACTATTGAAAATTCCCCCACCGCTATAATAAGCGAAGTTATTTTTAATCCATAGGTTTTTAAATATGGCGTTTCCAAGCGCATTGTAAATACCACCACCATTATATGGGTCAGCTGTACTACTTCCATTGGCTGATTTACCGCCACGGATGGTAAATCCATCCAACACCGTAGCATTGGTTAAGGCCATCTTGTTAAATATAACGTGGTAACTGCGGTTTGCACCATCAAGGATGGTTTCATTGGTCGTCATGATGGCCGTCGAATCCCGATCCGCAAGTTCATTTTCTGTCGCTGCAAAACCGCCATATATCTTAACGCCTTCTTTCAGTGTAAAATAATTGTTCACCTTCAGACCAGGTGTATAAGTACCTTTGGCCACGAAGATCGTATCTCCTGCCAATGCAGAGCTGAGTCCTTTTTGCAAATCCAGGAATGCATGATCCCAGCTTGCACTGTTGTTCATACCTGCGGTTGCCGCCTGGTTTACATAGATCCTTACTTTTCCTGTGCCCACTTTCACCTCAAAGGTGTACAACCTGTTTCCACATAAAGTACCATCGCTTGCTGTGATGTTAAAAGTATACAGACCTGCATTGATCGGCCTTCCCCTCAATCTTCCTGAAGGACTCAAAAGAAGTCCGTCTGGCAATGAGCCATAACTCACCGCATAAGTATAACTTCCAGATCCACCGGAAGAAACCATCTGGTGTTCGTAGATTACCCCTCTAAAACCTCCTGGCAATATCGCAGGACCAACATTGATCCGGTCTTTTTGATTTTCAAAAGCACCCAGATCCACCACTTCTGTTTTAACCCGCGCTTGTCCCGCAAGATCTTTCAAGATAACCGCAGAAAGGGAATTATCGCCCATATTGATCGCAGGTGAACAATCCGATAGGGAAAGATCATCTTCATTACTTAGGTTAAATAATGGGTCTTTGTCTACGATCACTTTTCCTGCCGCATATCCACCACGAATCAAAGCGTTCACTGGTTTGATATTCAGATTAAGTTCATCGGGTACGCCATTACCACGTTCATTACCCCAAACGATACTGTTATGCAGATTTAATGTTCCTGCATACTTATAAATGGCCCCGCCATATTTGTTTACCGTAGCATTCACGTAAGCAATGCTGTTGTTGCTCATGCTTACGTTAACCAAGGTCGAGGTTGATGTATACTGATACATTGCACCACCAAAATAAGCACCTGTACCAGTTACCCTATTGCGACTAAACTTAGCATTATTAATGGTCAACGTGGATGCCCATTGGTATAAACCAGCACCGTGTTGAGTAGACGTATTCCCTGTAAAAGTTGCATTATTTAAAGTCACCTTACCTGAGTAACTGTAAAAACCGCCACCTAAGGTTGCTTTGTTGTCTTTAAATGATACGTCATTAATCGTTAATGTTGCTGAGCCCTGGTACATACCACCACCATAAGCAGCTGTATTGTTGATAAACTCGAGTTGTCTGAATGTTGCCGCTCCTATATTGTATAAACCACCACCGTAACGATAGGATCCGGAAGTGTTAAGCGTTCCATTGTTCTCGAAAATGATGTTGCTGATGATACTTGTTCCGCCATTGTACATTCCACCACCATAAGTATTGGAATTGTTATTTTTAATCCAAAGGTGATTAAATGTTGCCGCTCCGATCCTGTTGTAAATACCGGCACCGATATAAGGCTCCCCGGTGCTTGTACCTGTGGGCACCGACCGACCGCCACTGATGCTGAATCCATCAAACACTGTCGCCGCAGTAAGGGCAATGTTGTTGTACACTACGTGCCTGCTGTTATTGTTACCCGTCAGGATTGTTTCGTTAGCCGCTCTGACATTCAGAGAATCTCTATCAGCGAGGGTGGACTCTGTGGCAGCAAAACCACCATACATTTTAACGCCTTCTTTTAAAGTAAAGTAAGAAGTCACTAATGTTCCCGGACTGTAAGTTCCTTTGGCCACCCAAATCTGGTCGCCCGCAAGGGCCACCTTAAGCGCACTTTGCAAGTCAAGATAAGCATTGTCCCAGGTGCTACCGTTGTTTTGACCGGCAGTTGCTGCCTGGTTCACCAGGATACGTACTACACCTGTACCTGCTACCACATCCATATTGTAAACGCGGTTACCGCATAAAGTTCCGTCGGTTACATTGATTACAAAAGTGTACTTGCCGATCACGATAGGGTTGCCGGTGATCAGCCCTGAAGCATCCATAGACAATCCATCAGGAAGCTTGCCCGAGACCAGTTTATAAGTATAAGTACCCGTTCCACCAATTCCCTGTAGTTGCTGATTGAATGCTGCTCCACGCGGGATTTGAGGCAAAGTTGTAGGATTTAAAGTGATCACATCCAGCTGGTATTCTATCGCCCCCAAATCAATCACTCCGGCCTTAGTTCTTGGGTTCCCCAGTATATCTAAAGTCCCTGCTGAAGACAGGTTATTGTCACCAGTATTGATTGCCGGCGAACAGCCTGTAAGCGCCAGGTCATCGCCATCTGCATTCACAAAGGCTGGATTTGCATCAATGATATTCAGCCCGGCGGTGTAACCTCCGCCGATCAATGTATTGCTGGCCTTAATGTTCAGGTTCAGTTGATCCGGCATTCCTTCTCCACGGGTATTTCCCCAAAGAATACTGTTATTTACAGTCACCGTGCCAGAATTCCTGTACAATCCACCTCCATAATTTACCGTTCCGGTTTTGTAATAGCCGATGCTGTTTTTACTGAAACTGGTGTTGGTCAACGTAGCTATTCCACTGTAGATAAAGACCGCGCCACCATAATAAGCAGCCGTGTTGCTTATTTTATTCCGACTAAAAGTTGTATTGCTGATCTTCAATGTAGCATTGCTCCAGATGGCACCACCATGTTGTCCCGAGCTATTATTCTGGAATGAAGCACGGTCAATGTTCAATACGCCTGAGGCATAGATTGCTCCACCCGCAGCAGTAGCTACGTTATCTTTAAAGCTAATATTACTCAGATTTGCTGTACCACTTGCCAGGTATAAAACCCCACCGGTAGTCGCCTTACTTCCGCTGAAACTGGCATTGCTGATGTTGGTAACTGCGCTCGAATTGACATAGATGACACCACCTTGCCCATTGGTTACAGTATTATTTTCAAACTTTACGTTATTCAGATCCGCAACCCCAGTACTAAACATTGCTGCTCCATATCCCGGATAACTGGAACTTTCAATAATTCTGTTGTTTTCGAATACCCCTTTGTTCAGCTTGAATCCTTTTACGTTATATACTGCAGATCCACGGGCATAATAACCGGTAGACCTATTGTTACTAAAGATCACATCTGTATAGCTGGCATCACCATTGTGATACAATCCGGCTCCATATACGCCAAGGTTATTCTTGATCCACAGGTTCCGGAACACCGCTGTGCCCAGCGAATTGTAAATACCCCCACCATAAAAGTTAATGCTATTGTTGGAGGTATTAACCGCCGATCCGCCACCTTGGATACTGAAACCATCCAATACCGTTGCATTGGTAAGGGCAACTGCGTTATACACCACATGGTAACTTGCAATACCCTGACTACCGTCCAGGATGGCTTCGTTATCAGTTCTGATTTTCAAGGTATCCCTTTCTGCGATGGTGGTTTCTGTTCCGGCAAATCCACCAAACATTTTCACACCCTCTTTTAGTTTAAAGGTGGATGCCGCCAGTGGGCCAGTGTAATAAGTACCTTTAGCTACCCAAATCTCATCTCCTGCGCCTGCCAGTTCCAATGCCGTTTGTAAGTCGTTGAAGGCATTTGTCCAATCACTACCATTGTTAGCACCAACAGCAGCCTGACGCACATACATTCTACCAGTACCATTTTGTACGGTTACTTTATATTGTCGGTTACCACTTAGGTTTCCATCCGTAGCACCAACCACAAAAGTATAGATGCCAATAATATTAGGTACACCAGTTAGCTTTCCATCAGCCGTCAATAATACACCTGGCGGAAGTTTCCCTGCCTGAAGGCTCCAGGTAACTGGTAGACTCGTTCCGGTATAGCTCAATGGAAGATTTAGAAAAGCTCCTCTCCTGATCGGGTCAATCCTTTCCGGGTTGATGATCAACCTATCTGTACTTTCATTCTCATAAGCACCCAGGTCGATCCTACTGTTGATCACCCTGGCTTTACCTGCCAGATCTTTATCATATGCCTGCCAGCTGTTCTCACCACCATCAATGGCTAAAGAGCCCCCCTGCAACTGTAGGTTATCGGCCGCTGCATCGAGGAATAAAGGATTGCCAATTTTAACATCCGTACCAGTAGCATAATCTTGCTGTACAATAGTATTCCCTACGATAACGCCTGCGTTAAGCTGATCAGCAACAGTACCCATACGGGTGTTACCCCAAAGGATACTATTGTGTATAGTTACTGTTCCCGAATTGCGGTACAGTGCAGCACCATAACTTAGGGTTGCTGTGCCTTTGGCATAGCCAATATTATTTTTGCTAAAACTACTGTTGTTGATCAATACATCATTAGAACTGATGTAAATGGCACCACCGTAATAGGCTGCAGTAGAAGTCACCTCATTGCGGCTGAAGATACTGTTGTCGATTTTCAGATTACTGTTGGACCAGATCGCTCCACCATGCTGCACTGCCGTATTATGAATAAAGGAAGCGCGGTTAAGCATCATTACACCACTGGCATAAATGGCTCCACCTGTAGTCGCTGTATTATCAGTGAAGGTCACCTCATCTAGTACCGGACTTCCGCTGGCGATAAACAGAGCTCCCCCAGTTGTGGCTTTGTTTTCTGTAAATATTCCTTTCTTGATTTTGATCACCGCACTGGAGTTGCTGTAAATCGCTCCTCCCTGTCCGTTAAGAATCGTGTTATTTTTAAATTCTACGTCCGAAAGCTCCAATATTCCGTTCGTAAAGATACCCGCGCCATAACCAGGATAACTACTAGTCTCCAGAATTCTGTTGCTTTCAAATACCCCTTTGCTCAGTTTAAAACCTTTCAAATTGTAAACTCCCGCCCCCCTGGCACTTGTCCCTTTAGCCTGGTTGTTGCTAAATAGGATATCGGTATAGCTTGCATCTCCATTGTGGTAGATACCTCCACCATAAGTTCCGTTATTGTTCTTTAACCAAAGATTGCTGAACTGAACAGCACCCAGAACGTTATAGATACCGCCCCCTTGATAGTTGTTACCACTCATATAGGTTGCATTACCACCCTGGATACTAAATCCATCGAGTACTGTAGCCGAGGTTAACGCCAATGTATTAGATACCACATGGTAACTGGCTATACCCTGACTACCATCCAGTACCGTTTCATTGGTACTACTGAGCTCAGCCATATTCCGGTCTGCCAGTGCAGCTTCTGTCCCGGCAAAACCACCATACATTTTCACGCCTTCTTTTAATTTAAAGGTTGAAGCAGCCAGTGGCCCCGTAAAGTAAGTACCTTTTGCTACCCAGATTTCGTCGCCTGCTCCTGCAAGATCCAAGGCAGGTTGTACATCTATAAAGGCATTTTCCCAATTGCTACCATTGTTGTCACCTGCAGCTGAACGGCTAACAAACAAACGACTGATACCATTTTGAACCGTGATGGTATATTGTTTGCTGCCCAAAATCTGTCCGTCGGTAGCTCCAATCACAAAAGTATAAGTACCCATAACCGTAGGCACGCCTTTGAGTTTCCCATCAGTAGAGAAGGTAACACCTGTAGGTAGTTTACCTGTCTGCAAGGTCCAGCTAACTGGCAACGCAGTTCCCGTAGCAAACATTTGCAGATTCAGCGCAGTTCCTCTCGGAATAGAATTGATCACTGCAGGGCTGATCATCAGTCGGCCATTGCCATCCTGCTCATAAGCACCCAAATCGATCGTTTCATTTACTACCCTTGGATTACCGGAAAGATCCTTATCAAAAGCCTGCCAGTTGTTATTACCGGCATCAATAGCCAATGAACCTCCTTTTAGCTGCAAGTCATCGGTAGCCGCATTTACAAACATCGGGTCTCCAATTTTAATATCTGTCCCCGTAGCATAACCGCTCTGAACGATAGAAGTACCAACGATAAGCCCACCGTTCATCTGGTCGAGCACATCATTTCCTCTTTTATTGCCCCAGAAGATACTATTGTTGATGGTCGCGGTACCACCTGAACGATACACAGCCCCACCATAACTTAAGGTTGCTGTTCCTTTATTGTAACCAATACTATTGTTGCTGAAACTAGTGTTGTTGATCAGTGCATTTCCCGAATTCAGGAAGATAGCGCCACCATAATATGCGGCAGCAGAAGTTACACTGTTTCTACTGAAGATCGTATTGTCGATTTTCAGGGTACTGGCCGAAAATATTGCCGCACCATATTGCACTGAAGTGTTATTGATGAAAGCGCCCCTGTTAATGTTCACTACTCCGGCAGCATATAGTGCTCCGCCAGTGCCTGCGGTTGTGTTGTTCTTGAACTGTACATCCGTAAAAGTGGTTGTACCATTGGCCAGGAATATCGCCCCACCTGTGCTTGCTCTGTTTCCTATAAATTCAGTTTTACTAATATCAATTATCGCACCGGAGTTGGAGTAAATCGCTCCCCCATATCCATTGCTGATGATGTTATTTTCGAACTTCACCTCAGTAAGCGTTAGTGGGCCAGAATTGAATATCGCTGCTCCATAAGCCGTGCCTTCTAGCAATTGGTTATTCTGGAAAACACCTTTTGTGAGTTTAAAACCACTCTGATTGTAGACCGCTGCACCTCTGGCATTTGATCCTTTTGACAGGTTATTACTAAAAATGATGTCTGTGTACACGGCATTTCCAGTATGATATAAACCGCCACCGTATGCAGCAATGTTGTTTTTAATCCATAAATGACTGAAGACCGCCGCACCATTGGTATTGTAAATACCACCACCATAATAACTGGCTCCGGTACTATTGATGGCTGCTTTCCCGTTCTGGATACTAAAACCATCCAGTACCGTTGCGCTGGTTAATGCCGCTGTATTATATATAATGTGATAACTCGGCGTCCCCTGACTACCATCCAGCATGGTTTCATTTGTGGTACGTATGTTGTCTATGTTTCTTTCTGTAAGAAGCGCTTCTGTTCCGGCGAAACCACCATACATTTTTACGCCTTCTTTTAAGGTAAAGTAAGAGCTGGCTAAAGGCCCAGTATAATAGGTTCCTTTGGCCACCCAGATCTCATCTCCCGCCTTGCTTTGTGCTAATGCTGTCTGAAGATCTATAAATGCATTTGTCCAGTTGCTACCATTGTTATTTCCTGTAGCTGCTTGTCTTACATACAATCGCGATGGCCCATCGGTAATCACTGCACTGAATTGCTTACTACCTACCAGCGTACCATCGGTAACCGAGATCACAAAGGTAAACGTTCCAGCTACGGTTGGTCGGCCAGTAATTAATCCATCTTCTGTTAGCACCAAACCAGTAGGCAATGTACCAGACTGCAATGTCCAGGTATAATTTCCGGTACCGCCGGTAACCGTCATCTGGAAGTTAGGATCAAGTCCACGTGCTGATGAAGGGAATACCGTAGGCTGAATTTTCAGTCCGTTACCACCCAAACTTTCATAAGCTCCAAAGTCTATGATATCATTGGTGATCCTTGGATTTCCTGCGAGATCGATACTTGTTGTATTGCTTAAATTATCGCCAGCATCAATTGCTGGTGATCCGCCTTTCAATTGCAAATCATCCTGTGCCGAGTTAGTAAACAAAGGATTACCGATCAGGATATTTGTTCCTGTTGCATACCCCCCCTGAACAATCGAATTACGCACAGTCTGTGCGGCAGTCAACTGATCAGGAACATTATTTCCACGGGTATTGCCCCAGAAAATGCTGTTGTTCACCGTCACCACACCTGCCGAACGGTAAAGTCCCGCACCACCAATAGTAGTCGCGTGTGTAAAGGCAATCTTATTGTCACTGAAAGTAACATTGTTTAGGTTGGTTGCAGCTGCTGAGAACATACCTCCACCATAGTAAGCTCCTACTGTTGTCACAGCATTTCTGCTGAAGATCACGTTGCTCAGGTTTGCTGTGCCAGAAGTGTTATACATACCCCCAGCCTGCTGACCGGCAGTGTTGGCAATGAATGATCCCCGATCGATATTCAACACACCACCACTTTGAGAAAGACCTCCGGAATTCAGCCTCGCAGTGTTTCCGCGGAAAGTCACATCGGTCAGCGTGACATTCGTATTGAGGTTAAAGAAACCACCCCCTACGGAGTTCGCCTCATTCCCTTCAAATAAGATTTTATCATAAACTGCCGTACCCATGTTATAGATACCGGCACCTCTTTCTGCTTTATTATTGATGACCCTCAGATTGCGGAAAATAGCTTTTACAGCTGCATAATTATAAATACCTGCTCCCCGGTTGTTATCTGAGTCGGAACCCGCCAGGCCTTGTCCACCACTGATGGTAAAGCCATCCAATAAAGTGGCATTGCTCAATGCAATATTGTTAAACACCACGTGCCTGCTTGCTACGCCTTGACTACCGTCCAATATGGTTTGGTTGCTCGTGTGTATCAATGGTAGGGCTCTGTCGTTAAATGTTGTTTCTGTTCCAGCGAAACCTCCGTATATTTTTACGCCTTCTTTCATAGTGAACCAGCTAGTGGCCAATAATCCTGGGCTATAAGTTCCTTTGGCTACCCAAATCTGGTCTCCGGCAAGGGCTTTAGTAATGGCCATTTTCAGATCCGTATATCCATGTTCCCAGCTGCTGCCATCATTCCTGCCGGATACCGCGGCAACATTTACAAATAGTTGTGTAGATGCCGGATTTACCAGTAAGGTATATTGCCTTCTGCCGACAAGTGAACCATCGGTAACACCTACTACAAAAGTAAATGTTCCTGCTTCCTGTGGCCTGCCTTTTAATACGCCATTGGCATCCAGACCGAGTCCAAGCGGTAGTACACCCGAAGTGATGCTCCATACCAGATTAGCGCCGCCTGCAGAAACAGTTAGTGGCACACTCATCAAGTCACCACGACTATAAGCCTGTAATGTTGCCGGACTGATGATCAGACTAGCGGTTCCTTGATTTTCGAAGGCACCCATATCCACTATATCATTATAGATCCTCAGATTTCCTTCCACATCAGTTGCTCCGCTAACCTTAGCGTTATCACCCATATCTATAGCGGGCGATCCGCCTCTTAAACGAAGGTTGTCTGTCGCTGCATCCGTAAAGAGTGGATTACCAATGGCAATATTTGTTCCTCCGGCAATGCCATTCTGTACGATACTCTTGTCAATGGTCACTACCCCCATGATCTGATCGGCCACCCCCTCTGCACGCGTATTACCCCAAAAGATACTATTGCTGACGCTAACTGTACCAGATGAACGATACAAAGCGCCACCACCCACAGCAATACGGGAAATACTGTTGTTACTGAAAGTTACATTGGTTAGCGTAGCTGTGGTAGCGGTAAACATGGCTCCACCATATGCGGCTACATTAGATGCAGCAACGATACGGTTGCGGCTAAACATTACGTTGTTTAACCTGGCTGCCCCTGAAGTATATAATGCACCACCATGCTGCGTAGATTCGTTGTCAATAAAATATACACGTTCAAAGAGCGGCGTACCAGCTGAGGTAACGGCACCGCCCATGCCTCTTGAGCGGTTTGATTTAAAGGTAACATTAGTAAATTCAGGTGAACCTACATTGTTATATACCGCGCCACCGTTAAGGGCCTGATTCCCTGTAAAAGTAGTATTGGAGATTTTAACTGCTAAGCTGCTATTGCTATATAAAGCCCCGCCATAGGCATAACCTGTGCCATTGGTAATGTTATCTTTAAAAGTACTATTGCTGATCAATGCGGTTCCGCTATTGAAAATAGCCCCACCATAAGTGCTGGATCCTGCAGTAATAGTGTTTCCTTCAAAAAGCACCTTATCAACAGTAATACCTCCGGTATGGTTATAAATACCTGCACCACGACCAAGATTACCAATGGTGCTGTTGGCGATAAATTTGGTGTTGGTGAATGTAGCTACTCCCGAAAGGACAAATGCTCCGCCACCAAAAAGGGCGGTATTATTGGTTAGGATAAGGTTGTTAAATATTGGTCGACCCAAACTGGTATAAATACCGGCACCATAATAATTTACACCTTGATCAGGTACATTAGGATAACTGGTACTCGTAGTGGTTAAGGTACGTCCACCTGAAATGGTAAATCCATCAAGGATGGTCTCCGAAGTAACAGCTGTAGTGCTGGATACGACGTGGTAACTGGCTACGCCCTGACTTCCGTCGAGGATACTTTTATTACTGGTATGTATTAGGCTGGTGTCTCTTGCGGCAAGGTTTTCTTCCGTACCTGCAAAGCCACCATAGATTTTTACATTTTCCTTCATGGCAAAGGTAGAGGTAACCAATAACCCAGGACTATAATTTCCTTTGGCTACCCAGATCTGATCTCCGGCTGTTGCCTGTCCTAATGCCAATTGCAAATCCGTAAATGCATTTGGCCAGTTACTACCGTCCTTACGACCGGCAGTTGCTCCTTCACTTACATAAATATTGGTAGCACCTGGGCTCACCACAACATTAAACTGTTTTGTTCCGGCGAACTCCCCATCAGTAACAGATACGACGAAAGTATAAGTTCCTACAAACATCGTTCTTCCGGAAAGCACTCCATTTGCACTAAAGCTAAGTCCGGCAGGTAACGTCCCAGAAGAAATGCTCCAGGTTAGTGATGCACCCCCTCCTGTAGCGGTAAACTGTGTATTTATATTGGTACCACGAACTGAAACAGGTAAAGTTGCAGGTAGGATCAGCAGGCTCTCGCCACCTTGATTTTCGTAAGCACCAAGGTCGACAATTCCATTCACTAGCCTTGGTAGATTGGCTATATCGAGTGCTGTTCCACTGGCTGCGTTATCACCCACATCGATTGCAGCTGAGCCGCCTTTAATTTTAACGTTATCTGTAGCAGCATCGGTAAACAATGGATTTCCTATAGAGATCTTTGTTCCCCCCGCATAGCCGTTTTCGACAATACTATTAGCAACTGTTACTACGCCTCTAATTTGATCTGACACCCCAGCACCTCTCTTGTTGCCCCAGAAAATACTATTGTAAATGGATGCAGAACCGCTATTAAAATAAAACCCAGCACCAGCGCCAAGGGTAGCATGTGTATAAGCGCTGATATTGTTACTAAAGGTGGTATTACTGAGGACTGAAGCACCGGAGCTATTGTACATCCCCGCACCATAACCTGCCGCAGAATTTGTAGTCGTCTTATTCTGGCTAAATACCACATTGTCGAGTCTTGAAACTCCACTATTATGAAGCCCGGCACCAACGCCTGCAGATGTATTGCCAATAAAAGAAACTCTGTTTAAAGTTAGTGGTCCTGTACTACCCATTCCACCTGCCGTTGTGGTGGCCGTATTATTTTTAAAAACCAGATCTTCCCCATTAAAGCCCGTAGTGCTCGTTATCCCGGCACCAGTTCCTATTACGGTATTCCCTTCGAACACAGTTTTTTTAAGGTTCAGTACACCAACATTATGGTACAAACCGCCACCAGAGGAGCTTGCTTTGTTTCTTAGGAAAGTCAAATTTTCCGCAGTCAGATTGGCAACGGTATTATACATACCCCCACCCATGATGGCTTCATTTTCTACGAAAGTCAGGTTGCGCAGGATCACGAACGCATTCAAGTTGTATAAACCACCGCCATATCCTGCTCCGCGACTAACAATATTTTTCTCGAGGCGAATGTTTTCAAAGGTAGCTGGTCCGTTATTGTAAATACCTGCACCAAATCTATCCGCAATATTGTTCTTTACCCAGAGGTTTCTGAATACCGCTTCACCGGCATTGTTGTAGATACCTGCAGCGCTATAAGCGATAGACGTCGATCCTGCTGCTGTTTTACCATTAGCAATACTGAAACCATCAACAACAGTTTCCTTTGTAGATTGCTCGAGGTTAGTCACTACGTGGTAGCTTACGCCATTTCCAGAGAGAATGGTTTCATTAACCGCATATAATTTATTGGCATCTGCTACCCTTTCCGTCAATTCATTTTCTGTACCGGCAAAACCACCGTACCATTTTACGCCCGACTTCATCGTAAAAGTATGGGTAACAGCAGTTCCCGGTAAGTAAGTGCCTTTGGCCACCCAGATCTCATCTCCGGCAATTGCATAAGCTAATGTTGGTTGTAGATCGGTAAAGGCATCGGTCCAGTTAGCACCTGTTGCTTTTCCTAAGGCATCCTTTTTCACATAGAAACGTGCAGGTCCGGGAATAGCATCAATGGTGTACTGTTTACTACCAATAAGCGTAGCATTGTTTACCGCGATCACGAAAGTATCGCCACCGGGAGTTGGTCTCATCACGCGGCCATAAATCCGTCCAGCTGGAGTGATGGATAGTCCAGATGGCAATTCTCCGGTCAAGATACTCCAGGTAAAAGGACCCGTTCCACCAGTCGCAACCATCTGAATATCGACCAATGCGCCTCTGGTAATTGTCCCGAGGGTTAGCGGTGTAATTTTGAGGGAAGCCCCACCTTGATTTTCATAAGCACCATGATCCACAATAGAATTATAAATCCTTGGGTTGCCCTCGATATCTTTTGTTGTTCCTACAGCAGCGTTGTTTCCTTTATCTATGGCCAGTGCCCCTGTTTTTAAGGTCAGATCATCATTGGCTGCATCTGTAAACAGTGGATCGCCAACAAGAATAGCTGATCCCGTTGCATAACCATCTTCAATGGTACTATTGGACACAGAACTGACTCCTGTATTGAGCTGATCAGACAGGCCAGTTCCCTGTGTATTGCCCCAGAAAATACTGTTATAGACATTTACTGTTCCTGCAGCACGGTACAAGCCAGCGCCACTATTCAGAGCCGTCCGCGCTACAGTATTCTTACTAAAAGTAGCGTTCACAATATTGTTAGTTCCTGTTCCAATGTACATACCACCACCAAAAAAGCCAGCAGTTGAAGTTACGGCATTACGGCTAAAGGCCACATTAGTGAAATTCAATGTACCACCAGTGTTTGTAAAAATACCACCTCCATGCTGCACCGAAGAATTGTTAATGAACAAGCCGCGGTCGATGGTCAATACAGCCGTACTGGAGATACCTCCACCAGTTGTACCTGCCCTGTTTGACTTGAAGGTTACATCTGTTAGTGTAGCTAACCCACCATTAGAGAATCCACCACCAGCTTGCGTAGCATCGTTATTTTCAAACACCACATTGTTCAGGATAAGCCCGGCAACTGTATTAACCAAACCACCACCGATTGCAGTTGCACTGTTATTTTCAAAAACCGCATTGTTGATGGTTACATTGGCAGCGGCATTATGCATACCTCCACCCTGTATAGCCTGGTTGCCACGGAAGGTTACATTATTTAGTATCGCATTTGCTCCACCGTTATAAAGTCCCCCGCCGTACCTGGAAGAAAGCGTGGCCGTGTTGCCTTCAAAATGAACGTTTTCCAATTTGATGGCTGTAGCAAGATTGTACATCCCTCCGCCAAGTGTAGCACCTGTATTATTTTTAATGATCAGGTTTTTGTAGGTTCCATTTATAGCGGCAGCAAGAGTAAAAATCCCGGTACCATAAACAGCTGCAATTGTGGCGTTTCCTCCTGAAATGGTAAAACCATCTAAGAGTGTCTCTACCGACATTAGCGTAATGCTGGAAACCACATGTTTGTTTACCCCAGAACCATGGAGTTCGGCATTGTTAAGCGTAAACTTTCCATTGGCATCTGCTATACGCTGCGAGAGGAGTGTTTCTGTTCCGGCAAAACCACCATACAGCTTCACGCCCGATACCAGGTTGAAAGTTGAATCCACGTGACCAGCAGGCGTATATACTCCTTTTGCCACCCAGATTTCGTCTCCACTCTTTGCCATACCCAAGGCCGACTGTAACCTGGTTAATCCGTTTGTCCAGTCTGCACCATTATTGGCACCTGTGGCATTGCCTTTAACATGCCAGCGGGTAGCTCCGTCGTTGACTTGTAAATTATACTGCCTTGTTGCCATTGTTCCATTCTGCGTAGCCTTGATGACAAACGTGAAAGCACCTGAATACATCGGTACACCACTAAGGAGTCCAGTTTGTTTGTTAAAGAGCATACCCAATGGAAGTGTACCACTAGTATGGTCCCAGGTGATAGCGCCAGTAGCAGAAGTACTAAATTGCTGGCTATAAGCTGTTCCTCTACGAGCTACCGGTAAAGTCGCTGGAAGGAGCACAAGAGATCCGGCACTTGCATTTGTATTTTCATACGCCCCTAGATCGACGGTATTATAGATGATCCTCGTATTTCCCCCTAAATCATTTGGCGTTCCCACATAGGCATTGTTACCTGCATTGATGGCTACTGAGCCGTTTTTTAACCGCAGATCATGCGTTAGCGCATTTTCAAATTCTGGATTACCAATGAGGTTGTTGGCCCCATAAATATAATCATCCTGAATGAGGTTATTGGCCAGACTAGTGGCTGGTCCACCGATCTGATCGGCCACATCATTACCTCGTTTATTGCCCCAGAAAATACTGTTATATATACCAAATGCTGCAGGAGAAGCATACAAACCGGCTCCAATGGTGGTAGCCCCTGCAACCGTATAATTCGTTATGTTATTACTGAAAGTACAATTGGTAACCGTCGCAGTACCACTGAAATACATCCCTGCCCCGTTTGTAACGGTAGCTGCTGTTGCTCCTGTTATGCTGTTTGCACTAAATATCGAGTTGTTTACCACAATAGTACCCGAACCCCATAGTCCAGCACCATTGCCCGTACTCGTATTTTTTAAGAAAGCTGCTTGATTAATGTTCATTGGACCAATAGTCGCGTAAAGTCCAGCTCCATTTGTTGCAACGTTTTCCTCGAATGTTACTTTGGTTAGGGTAACCCCTGCAATGTTGCTCCACATCCCTCCACCGTTTATCGCCTGGTTTCCTTTAAAGGTTACCTCATTCAGTTGCAGATTAGCCCCAGTATTGTAGAGTCCCCCTCCGTTCCTGGTAGAACCTGTCGCCAACACATTGTTTTCAAATGAAACGTTCTTCAGACGGATCGCTGTTGAACCGTTGTACATTCCCGCTCCATAGATATTGGCATTGTTATTTTTGATGATCAGATTGCTATAGGTTCCATTTACTGGAATATTATTAATATAGATACCTCCACCGTAACTTTTCACGCCCGCTTGCACAGCGTTACCGGCGGTAATCGTGAAACCATCCAGTGTAGACTCCGGTGTTAAGGCGAGGATGCTGCTCAGCACATGGACGTTCACATAATTCCCACTCAGTATAGACTCGTTAGTCGTGTATTTTCCTTTTGCATCCGCCACTCGCTCGCTCAGCACTGTCTCCGTTCCGGCAAAACCACCGTAAATTTTGACACCAGAAACCATATTGAAAGTAGAATCCATATGCTGCACCGGCGAATAAGTTCCTTTAGCTACCCAAATCTCATCACCACTTTTTGCCATCTCGATCGCGGTCTGCAGTCTAACATAAGCATCAGCCCAATTCGATCCTGAGTTTGCTCCCGAAGTTGATGCTGCCCGAACATGCAACCTGGCAGGAGCAGCATTCACATTGATGGTATACTGCCTACTGGTTGTTTGTCCCCCCATACTGGCTCTCACAACAAAAGTGTAATCGTCATTCACCATTGCGACTCCACTCAACAGCCCCTGCGCATTCAGTTTAATGCCCGGAGGCAGGCTTCCATAGGTTACCTGAAAACTTGCAGCCGAGGCTCCTGTTGTTGTCAGCTGTAACTGATAGGGAATCCCGCGGGTAACATTACCAATAGCCGAAGGCTGAAGTACAATGGATGACGGAGCACCTATTGGATGTTCATAAGCGCCAAGATCAACCGCAGCATTGACAATCCTTGTATTTCCTGCTAGATCCGTACCACCTACGACCTGGGAATTTACTCCCGCATTGATGGCTATTGATCCATTCTTCAATCTTAGGTCATGAGTCGTTGCATTTTCAAACTCTGGATTTCCGATAATCGTATTTACCGAATTAATTAATCCACCCTGAATGAGGTTATAGTTAAGACCGAACTTAAAAGTAGTATTGAGCTGATCAAGTACATCTCCCCCACGTTTATTGTTCCAAAAAACACTATTGTAAATATTTAACGCGACAACTCCCGAATACAATGCTGCTCCATAGGTATTTACATTATCAACAGCATAGCCAATTGTGTTATTACTAAAACTACAGTTGTAGATGTTTCCGGCTCCTGATCCTGCCGCGTAATGCAAGCCGGCTCCCAGATAGGCCACATTTGCTCCAGTCACTACATTTGTACTAAATACAGCATTGCTCAACACAAAACCTGTTCCGGTAGCTGCAGTATACAATCCAGCACCTCGCTGGCCTGCAGAGTTCCCAATAAAAGAGGCTCTATTAACAGTTAGATTATTCCCGGTGTTGAATAGTCCGCCTCCATTGGTGGTTACACTATGATTTTCAAAACTAACATCTGTCATAGTAACACCGGCTGCAACGTTGTTAAATCCACCACCAGTGCTAGCACCTGTATTATTTTTAAAAATAATTTTCTCAAAAGTTGCGGATGCTCCTGTATTATAAATCCCTGCTCCGGTAGTTACTAGCTGAAGATTGTTATTCTCTACGACCAGATTTTTAAAAGACGCGGATGTCCCGGCATTAAAAATTCCACCACCCGCTCCGGCAGCATTATTTTCCTTAATCCATAAATTTTGAAATATTGCAGCCCCACTGCCTACATAAATCCCCGCCCCAGCATAAATCCCAGAAGGAGAAGTTGAACCTCGGGAAGTTAAACCACGGGTAATGGTAAAACCATCCAGCAAAGTGGTATTGTTATTTGCAGAGCTAACCACATGATAGTTAATATCTTGTCCGTGTAATATACTTTCATTAACCGTAAAAAGACCATTTGCCGCAGCTACACGTTGACTTAGTAAGGTTTCAGTCCCAGCAAAACCACCATAAATCGGAACACCTGTTTTAAGAGTAAAGGTCCCCCCTGTTGTAGCAGCTGAAACGTATGTTCCCTTAGCTACCCAAATTTCATTTCCACTAACCGCTTTGGTGATGGCTGCAGTTAGGGTTGTAAAAGCATCCTGCCAGCTAGTACCGGTACCGGTACCGGTTGCATTAGCTTTGACATAATACCTTTGAGCTTGAGAATCGAGCGCAAAAAAAAGAGCAAAAAATAACAAAAATGTTACTATATAATTAGGGGTAATTCGGGTCATGTTTGAAAAAAGAGGTGCTGCACAAAAATTTAGGTATAAACTCTAATTACCACAAAAAGCACACACATTTTCGAATAAAGAAAAAACAGCCGTTTACGCTTCAAATTAATGAATTAATCGGTCATTATTTACTCGAGAATAGGGATTTTTTGGGCAAAAAAATTACCACACAGCAAAGCTATAAAATAAATCCTCCCTCACAACCGAAGAATTACCCCCAGGTAAAATCTACTATGGGAATAGTAAATTTAAAACCCATAACTGACGTACAGTGGGATCACAATATTTGTCCCAAAACCACGAAAAGGGAACTCATTCATCAACCAGTTTTTAGTTACAATCCCTTGAATATCTTTAATCATGGGATTCCAATATCGGTCAGGCCCATTGGTAGCTGCAATTACAGAAATATCTGAATTGTCATTCAGTATACCAACCGGATCCGGATCAACATCCGTACCGTAGCGGTTTAACAATCCACCCAGTACTTCCATTTTTGCACCGTCCCTGGCCTTCATCACCGAATAGGTTTTTTCTGTCTTAAATCCAAATATCCAAAGCGTACTGCTTATACCAGCATTGATCTGAAAATGGTCTACTTTCTCATTATTTACAAATCGGACATAAGCTTTCACATACTTAATCGTTCCATCTAAGCGGGCAAAACCATGGGTATTATTGGCAAATACTTTTGTTCCGGAATCCGTCAGAAAGCTGGTGTATACATTCCCTGCAGAGGAAGTACTTTCTAAAAACAACTGACGTTTGGCAGTATGCTTTATGGAACCTGATGCCAGTTCAATGTCTCTTAACAATAGCGTGTCGGCAGATAATGCATTCACATCAAATTTGACCCCTCCCGCCTCAATCCAGACCCCAGCTCCCTGTACCTGTTTTACAGCTGCAGGAATGCTCACCGTACCACTAATCTTATACTTATTTTTAGGAAAGTAAACCACTTTTTTACCTGCATTCATGGCCAGCTGAATGGCTGCCATATCATCAGTTACCCCATCGCCAACTGCTCCGTAATCATCCACATTCGCCCAGTCATTGAAATTGCCTTCCCAGGCGATCAAAGGATAATCCAGCACGGCCAGGTTCATCGATTTCACAACTCCGCTCCTTACCCTCGTTTCGCTAAAAGCTTTAAAAGATCCACTCGAATATTCAGCAGTAGTACCACTTGCAGCAACAGTAGTGTCTAATTTTTTAATCCCGGTACCATAGCCCAACAATTCCACATTCCTGGCAAACAGAAATCCATCGGTAATGCGAATTCCAGTATTTAAGGAAGTGCCGTTTTCAAACTTACTGTCTACAATAACTGCATGTGGGAAACGGGTACCTTTCTTCTGTAAAATAAGCCCAGTAATCGCATTTGTGCTGTAGACTTTACGTAAGGAAGTGGAAATGCCCGAAAGCAGGATTCCACTTCCGCTATGGTTGCTCAAACTTACATATTCAATGGCGGGATGTGATTCTGCATCTCCATCCAGATATATTCCATATTTAAAGCCATCGATCACCAGGTTGCTGTAATAACCATGTGCCGAACCAATTCTAACATGCAGCCCAATTTCTCCAGCACCTACGATTTTCACGTTATCCAGCCGCGCTGTATTAGCCCCGTAAAAATCAAGACCAATAGCACCTGGATTTCCGCTACCTGTATGAATGGTAATGTTCCTGAAATGAAAACCTGCAGGTGCATTGTTAAAAATAGTGCCCTTATCGAATTTAGAAAAAGAAACAACCGGTTTCTTCATTCCGGTTCCAAAGCCGGTAGCATTGTCGTTCAGCTTAATAATTACAGAATCCCGATTTTGCCCTACCAATTTTAACCCTGCTGTACCTTCTCGGGTAGCTGAAGCCTGTGCAGGTACACAATCCGGAACCTGATCACCCGAATAAACTAATGGTTTGGATACCCTATAGGTGCCGTTTGGAAAATAGATGTACCAGCTTTCACGCCAACCGCATGGCTGACCCGAAGCTCTTAAGCGGTTCATTACCCAATCCATTGCGGCAATAATGGCATCGCTGTCATCTGTAACACCATCACCGGCTGCATTAACGGTATAAACACCGCTTTCTACTAGCTTTTTAACATTAATAAAACGGCCACCATTTTCTTTAAACATTGCTGGCGGATAAACTTCATTGACTCCAATATTTCTGTCCTGGGCCTTTAAAATCATGGTGATCAGCACTAAGCTGAACACCATGATCACGCGATTAAATCTCATCATATCTGATATGTTGTTAAATTAAATTCGACTGTATACTTAATTATAACCAAGGTTCTGATCCAACCTAGGATTTCTATCCCGTTCACGCTGAGGTATTGGCCATAGACATTTTTCAGCAACGATGCCAAGCACGGTAGTGGCTCTACCCGTTCTCACCAAATCATGCCAGCGATGTCCCTCAAATGCCAATTCCAGAAAGCGTTCATTTTCTATGGCCAATTCAAGTGTATAGCCTTTAGTTATATCCGATGCGCTCGGAAAATCACGTACAGAAACGGTATTCAGATCCAATCCAAAAGCCCTTCTCCTGATCGTGTTCAACATACCTGTCGCATCCGCTGTTTTCCCATCCCTCATCAAAGCCTCAGCCTTCATCAGCATCACATCAGCCAGGCGAATCGCGATGATGTTAGCATCCAGATTGGCGAGTGTTCTTACATATTTGGTTACATAAGGTTGTCCTACAGTCCTAAAAGGTGGATTGGTAGTTAAAGCCAGTGATGCATCTTTTCTGAAATCTCCAGTCTCATAAGCACTGATAATTTTTGCAGTTGGCGCCATAATATACTCGCCACCTATCTGGTTTGCATTGGCAAGCGGCATATAATAACGGTGAAGTCCATGACCTTCAATAGCAGAGCTGATGAACTGAATTTCAAAAATTGACTCCCGGGTATTACGGCCATTTGGCGTAAACATGTTAATGTAATTGGTTCTGCCTATTGTTAGCGCATAATTCGGGTTTTCGATAACCTTAGTTGCCTGAATTACCGCATTTGGATAATCTTTTTTAGTTAAAAATACTTTGGCGAGCAAGGCATTTGCAGCGCCCTTGGTTGCTCTTCCCCTGGTTTGCATCTCGTCACCAAACTTCAATAGCAATTTGGTTTCAGCGATCTGCAGATCACTAATGATCAAGGCATAAACTTCATCCACAGTAGCACGTGGAATTGTAAAGTCAGCATTAAAGGATTCATAGGGCACAGTGATAATCGGCACACCACCATAAGCCCTTAAGAGATTGAAATAAAAGTATGCCCTTAAAAAATAAGCCTCTCCTAAAAGATTATCCCGTTGCAAAACCGTAAAAGACGCATCATTAATTCCAGGAATGCGCTTGATCACATCATTGGTACGGTGAATGCCTGCATAATTATTTTCCCAATAGTCTCTTACTCGAGGATTATCAACCGTAATGTTGTGCTGATCTATTGGCAGGTAATCATCTGTTACCTGTAAAACGCCTAATGCATCTGCACCAACATCGAAAGCAACAGGATCCTGCTTTGCCTGTGACTGCACTTTATCATAAATACCAATTACAGCGGCTTCTGCATCCGCGCCAGTCTTCCAGAAGTTAACATCCACAATACGGTCCTCTGGACTCAGACCATTTACACTACATCCCTGGATGAAGTTTATTGCAGCAAAAAGGAATATATATCTTACTATTTTCATGTTTTTATTATTAAAATCCAAGACTAAAACCAAACATCAGTGTTCGAGGCTGAGGCTGTGAGGCCCAGTCAATTCCCAATTGCGAATTCTTAAACTGTTGATTTTGAACTTCCGGATCATAGCCGGAATAATTAGTTACGGTAAACAGGTTTTGGCCGCTTACATAAAACCGGGCATTGCTGATTCTCATCCGTTTTTGAAAAGCAGCAGGTAGCACATACCCCAGCGTTACATTTTTTAACCTCAAGAATGATCCATCTTCAATAAAACGCTGGGATACCTCAGCATTGGTTAAACCATCTGCACCAGCAGGATCTCCCCAAATTGCTTTGGGTACATCTGTAATTGTATTTTGTGGTGTCCATCTGCGCAATACGTTCTTATTTCCATTGTTTAAACTGCTCATTCTTTCCAGTACATTCCTGGTCTGGTTATAAACATCATTGCCGTAAGACCAATAAAAGAATACACTTAGGTCAAACCCTTTATAACCAAATGTATTCGTAATACCGCCTGTATGAATCGGTAAGGCATTACCTACAATTTGTCTGTCGGCTGTGGTAACTACGCCATCACCTGTAATGTCCTCATAGATAAAATCACCCGTTGCTGGGTCTACCCCCAAATTACGGTAACCAAAGAAAGATCCTACTGATTCACCCACTCTAAAAATACTGGTTGGACTAGTGGTATTGAAACTATTTGGAAGCCCTTCGGAGAAATCGGCACTCTTGGGATCTCCTTCTACTGTTAAAGGAAGATCGGTAATTTTATTACGGTTAAAGGAGATGTTAAAATCAGTAGTCCATGTGAATTTGCCTACCAAATTTCGGCTGTTTAACTGGAATTCTAATCCCTCATTCTTCATCTGGCCTATATTGGCGCCAAATGTGCGGCTAAAACCAGAGGTAAAAGGTAGTTCCAGTTTAAAAATCAGATCGTTAGTTACTTTTCTATAAGCATCTACTACTACATTGATACGGTCTTTGAAGAGCCCAAAATCCAAACCCAAATTGGTTTGAGTAGTAGACTCCCAGCTCAGATCAATATTTGATAAACTACTCGGTGCGATCCCCGCCAATGTGCCATAATTAGCACCTACGTTATAAGTAGCCAGTGAAGGGAAATCATTACCTAAACCTTCATTGTTACCAGTTACGCCAACACTTGCACGTAATTTAAGGTTACTGATGGTATGTTGTTTTTTCATGAAAGCCTCATTACTCACTTTCCATCCTCCAGACACAGAAGGGAAATAGCCGAATTGCTTATTCAGACCAAACCTGGAAGAACCATCAATCCTCAACGCGCCTTCAAACAAAAAGCGATCTTTATAAGCATATCCAGCGCGACCAAAATAAGAAACTATGGCCCATCTGGAACGATAATCTGAAGCTTCAGTTCTGTTCGTAAAACCAGTTATCGCTTCGATGATATCTGTTGAATTGGTATTGCCTGCAGCGCCAATTCTGCGGGTAGCAGATTCCTGATAACTTTGGCCAAGCAGAGCGGTCAGTTTATGATTTTTATTAAAGGTTTTATTATAGGAAAGTGTATTCTCATTTACCCATAACATAACTGAATAAACACTTAAAGAGCCACTTGCATTACCGCCACTATTTACGAGTCTAGACAGGTAACGGTCATCGGTAATCCCTAAATGATCAAAGCCTATACTTGATTTGAACTGCAGACCTTTGGCAAGGGTATAGTTACCATAAGCATTTCCAACATAACGGTCAGTTTCGGCAATAAACCGAAGTTCATTCCCAACCAATACCGGATTCAGTCTTCCTTTGGAATCCTTGTAATACGTACCATCGGGATTATACACCGGATTATTTGGGTTCTGTACCAGCGCCAGTGTTAGTATAGACTGGTTAGAGAAACCACCATCCCTGCGGTTATTTACCGAGTGACTACCATTTATATTGGCACCGATTTTCAGGTTATCGGTTGCCTTTGCATCAAAGTTTACGCGCCCATTCAGTCTTTTAAATTTCTGTCCAATGATAGTTCCTTTCTGATCAAAATAACTACCTGACACATAATAAGTAGCTTTATCCGTTCCACCTGAGACAGATAAAGCATAATTTGAAACTGGTGCCGAGCGAAAAACTTCGTTCTGCCAATTGGTATTTACCCCTGTGTTGACAATGGCATTATCTACTGGCTGAGCACCGTTTGCCTGACCTTCTTTAATGAGTTTCACATACTCCTCACCATTCAGCAAATCCAATCTTTTGGTCACTTCAGCAGCGCCAGTGTACATGCTAAAATTAAATTTCGCTTTGCCCAAAGCTCCTTTTTTAGTGGTAATCAAGATTACGCCATTACCACCTCGGGAGCCGTATATAGCTGCTGCTGCCGCATCCTTTAAGATCTCGACAGATTCTATATCATTTGGATTGATGTCATTTTGTGCAGATACCCTTTGTCCATCGGTACTCTGAGGTCCGGGACCAGCAGAAAGATTGTTCATAGGCACCCCATCAATTACATACAAGGGTCTGTTCTCACCAAACAAAGACCCACTTCCACGAATTCGCAGATAGGCCTCATCACCGGGTGCACCCGAATTCTGCACTACCTGGACACCCGCAGCCTTACCCTGCATCATAGCGTCCAGGTTAGTAACAGGAATATTCTGTAATTCATTCCCTTTCACAGAAGTAATCGCAGAGATCACATCTCCCCGCTTTTGGGTGCCATAACCGATCACAACAACTTCATTCAGCCCCCTCTGATCTTCTGCGAGTACGATATCAATAATCCAGTTTTTCCCTACGGTTCTATTCTGGCTAACAAATCCAGTATAAGAAAACACCAGTACAGATTTTTCGTCGGCTACCTGGATGGTATAGTTTCCTTTTGAATCGGTAGATACGCCCAGTTTAGTTCCCTGGACTAAGACGCTCACACTTGGCATGGCTATGCCGGTTTTATCTTTCACATTCCCCGTGATTTTTAATCGCGCTGGTTGCTGCTGGGCCTTGACATTAAAGCCCAGCAAAATGAGAAAAAAGAACATAAAGTAAATTTTATTTATCATACAGTTATTTGGTTTGGAATTAGTTGTGGTTCGCTAAAATACCTTTTCCAGAAAACGATATTTATGGTGTAGCTACCGAAAACTAAATTAGTTACATATTTAAAAAATATACCGGACAAAGACGGGCAAATACACGCGTCTTAGTTCCCCCATTGCTGATTAGGGGTATTTCCCATAAACAACACCAGCGCTCCTCCACGCTGCAGGTCTTTATAAGTTAGTTTAGCCTGATTCATTACCTGGCCGTTTAGCACTGCTTTTTGAATGTAAAAATTAGAGTCGGACAGTCCGGGGGCGGTAATCGTAAATGTTTTACCATTGGCAAGGGAAAGACTTACTTTAGAAAATGAAGGGGTACCGATGATGTAATCTGGGGTACCGGGACAAACTGGATAAAAGCCCATCATTCCGAAAACCAGCCAGGCCGACATCTGACCTGCATCCTCATTTCCACTCAAACCTCCAGGTGCCATACTGTATTCCTCTTTAATGATATTTTTAACCTGGCGCTGGGTTTTCCAGGGCATTCCGGCATAGGCATACAAGTAAGCACTCTGATGTCCGGGTTCATTGCCATGCCAGTAATGTCTTTTATCAAACAAGAGATCGAGCTGTTTGACAACCCGCTTTTCACCCCCCATCAGCGCCATTAAGCCCGGAACATCATGAGGCACATACCAGCTGTACTGGAAAGCCGATCCCTCAGTAATAAAGCTGGATCGAATGGCAAAAGGGTCAAAAGGAACGACCCATTTGCCATCAGCATAACGCCCTCTTACATACCCTGTGCTCGTATCAAAAACATTTTTATAATTCCCGGCGCGCTTCATTAACAACTGATAATCCTCTTTTTTACCCAATAGCTTTGCCACTTGGGCCAGTACATAATCATCATAAGCATATTCCAATGTCCTGGACACTTGTTCTTTGGTATGAAAAGCATCAGGAACTCCATCTTCCTGGGGAATGTAACCGTATTTGAGGTATGAGCCTAAGGCACGGCGTCCCCTGCCATCTTTGTAACTCAGTGCATCGTTATTTACCTGGAAAGCATTTTTGCGCATCACCTGATATAACTTTTCCGCATCCTTTCTGGCTATTCCTTTGACCAGGGCATCACCGATCATCGCAATCGCATGGTCACCTATCATTGCCGAAGTATAGTTGTTCCAGCATGGAAAGATAGGGAGCCAGCCCCCTTGTTCCGCTTTTTTTAGTAAGGACGTTACCATGTCCTCCGTTTTGGAGGGCTCGAGTAACAGTTGAAGCGGGTGCAAGGACCGATAGGTGTCCCATAATGAATAATCATCATAATATTTAAAGCCTTTTGCCTGCTCTACCTTTCCGCTAGCAGCAAAAGCATTGTAGCTCCCGTCTACATCACTAACCTCCCTCGGCAGCAATTTGGTATGATATAGGGCGGTATAAAAATTTACCTTTTCATTTTCAGTACCCTCTACCTGTACTTTTGCCAGTTCAACATTCCATTGTGCTGCAACTTTTTGTTCCAGCGCTTTAAAATCCCAATCCTGTATTTCGGCAGCCAGATTTTTTCTGGCTTGCGCTATGCTGGTGAAAGAACAGCCTACTTTTACCTTGATCAGCTTCCCTTTGCTTAAAGGCAATTTCACAAATGCCCCAACGGCACTGCCGGTACTTTTTTCGTTTACAGATTGATGCTTTATTTGGGTACCATTCCAGGTACCATAGGATTCAAAACTGCGATCAAATACGATCACAAAATATCCATTGAAACCGGCAGGTTTACCTTGTCCCTGGTAAATCCGGTGCACCGGATTATAACCCGTTATTTCATTTTTTGACACATCAATTTGCACAAAGCCTTTACCTTGGTCACTATTGGGTTCGATACAAATCCAGGCATCTTTTTCATCATTAAAACTGAAATTGAACATAGCTGAATGGCTAAGTCCGGTCATTGCAGTCTGGATGTTATAATCGGCTAACTTTACACGGTAACTATAAGGCTTGGCCTGTTCTGTAGAATGCGTATAGCTCGAAGCTCTTTTGTCGGGATCTGTTTCCAGCTTCCGCGCAATAGGCATAATGGTAAAACTTCCATAGTCCTGAGTACAGGAACCGCTAAGCCAATGGCTACCTCTAAAACCTTGTATTTTTTGATCTTCATAATAGTAAGGTGCCACACACTTCCGTTCTGTAGCACGGGTTTGAGGTGTCCAGCTCGTCATTCCATTAGGAACACCCACCGCTGGAAAAGTCTGTCCTCTCAATTCAGATCCATCCTGACTATGCCGCAGCGCACTTTCTGTGGTACTAATGGCCGTACCTATTAATGGATTTACATAGTCTGACCATGCGATTTCCTTTTTTTGTGCCATACTGCGCTGACCAAGGGACAAGAGCAGTAAAAGGCTGAATATGTTTCTTGTCATTATCTTAAAGATTTAGCGTTTATACCTGGTCCCATCACAAATTCCAGCTCAGCTCCATCTTTGATTTCCTGGTGATTAATCCATGACCTGTCGATTAGTTTTCCATTCAAGCGCACAGCCTGCACATATCTATTGACAGGGGAAAGGGCTGGAGCTTTGATTTTAAAAGTTTTATTCCCCAGCTTCACATTCAGTGCTTTAAACAATGGAACACCCAGACTGTACTTCCCGTCAGCAGGATTAACCGGGTAAAAACCCATGGCACTAAAAACATACCATGCAGACATTTGCCCGCAATCTTCATTACCGCTTAATCCGTCAGGCTGATTGGTATAAAACCGGTTACAGATCTCCTGTACTTTTTCCTGCGTTTTCCATGGCTGCCCTACCTCATTATAAAGGTAAGCGACATGATGACTGGGCTCATTACCATGGGCATACTCCCCAATCAGACCGGTAATGTCTATAGGTTTATCATGATTTGAATTGCTCTTCTGAACAAAGAGTTCATCTAGCTTTTGCGTAAACTTATCCTTCCCTCCCATTAAGTGGATCAAGCCTTGAACATCATGCGGAACAAACCAGGAGTACTGCCAACTGTTCCCTTCAATAAAATCTGAATAGCCGTATGAGGCAAAAGATGGATCAAATCCTGGATTAAAAGTTCCGTCAGCTTTCTTTCCCCTCATAAATCCTGTTTTTGGATCAAAAACATTAGCGTAAGCCTTCGCACGCTTACTGAAGTAGGCATAATCGCTGGTTTTCCCTAAGGCTTTTGCCAGCTGTGCAATACACCAATCATCATAAGCGTATTCCAGCGTTTTCGAAACTGATTTATTTTCCAGATCTGTTGGTACGTAATTAAACTTTTTCAAATATTGTATCCCAAACTGGTCTTGCATAGCACTGGCCTTGATCGCTTTATAAGCCAGGTTTACATCGTAACTACGAAAGCCCTTAAAATACGCATCGGTAATCACCGGAATGGCGTGATAACCAATCATACAATTGGTTTCACTACCTACTAAAGGCCATACAGGAAGCAGTCCACTCTCCTGATACTGGCTCAGCATCGATTTAATAAAATGATTGACTTTTTCCGGTCGTGTGATGGTAAAAAGCGGATGAGCCGCCCTGAAGGTATCCCAAAGGGAAAAAACGGTGTACTGATCAAAGTCTTTAGCCGTATGAATTTTATCATCAAAGCCCCTGTACTTTCCATCTGCATCACTATACAAATAAGGTGCAATCATGGTATGGTACAAGGCGGTATAAAAAACTGTTTTATTGCTTTCACCCTGGTCCTTCACCTCAATTACCTTTAAAGCATCATCCCATTCCTTTTCTGCTTCGCGTTTTACGCGATCAAAATCCCAATCATGGATTTCAGCATCAAGGTTAGCCAATGCCGCCTGCTCGCTGACATAAGAAATGCCCACTTTAATCAGAATGGCTTCTTGCGCTTTAGTATTAAAATTCAATACCACCTTAAGGTCTTTGCCAGTAACTACATCATTCCCTGCTATTCGAAGCCCATTTTTTGCAATTACAGAACTGTTAAAAGGCTTGGAAAAACGTGCTGCAAAGAAGATATGTTCATTGGCAAAATCCTTTTCTTTTCCTTCCGCCCAGCCTTTGGACTTTCTGAACCCGGTAATCAGTGAATTATTTTTGAGCTGAATTCCCGTAAGTAATACAGAATCATTTTTAAATCCATGAAATAAATCGAATAATACATGAGACTGATCAGATTTGGGGAAAGTATATCGATGGAAACCGACCCGTTTTGAAGTAGTCAGTTCTGCAAGAATCTTATAATCTTCTAAAAAAACAGCATAATAGCCCGGACTTGCCTTCTCCGTTTTTTTATCAAAACCGGAACGGTATCCATCCTTTGTTTTTTGTTTATCACCGGGAAATAACTGGATTGGCCCTGTTCCGGGCATCACCAAAATATCGAGTAAATCGCCCCTTCCGGTACCGCTTAGGTGTGTATGGCTAAAGCCCATAATGGAGCGATCGGATGCGTGGTATCCCGAAACCCAATCCCAACCTTCATTAAAGGTATCCGGACTTAACTGTACCATACCAAATGGACGGGTAGCGCCGGGAAAGGTATGTCCATGGCCACCCGTGCCTATAAATGGATTTACATACTTTGTAAATTCCTGTGCTTTCAAAAATTGTACATGGAAAGCGAACACGCACAAACATAAAAAAGCAGCTTTTATGCCATACCTAAACTTAAAAAATTCTTGTTTATACATTAAGATTTATAATTTGGTTTTCGATTAACAGCATCAAACTAATTTTAACGAAATAGTTTGATGCTGTTTTTCATTTTGAATTTTTAAATTTACGTGGCAGGGGTATTGTTTATGGCGGACAAAATGAGGCATAGACATGCACAATAAAAACCACCTCTGTACGAGCTAATTAACCATCAATAAATTGGATAACAGATCTTACATTTTAAGGTGCATTGCACTGATCGAGCAAAAAGTAGACTGGGGAAAAACCCATGACTGGGTAGATTATGACTTCAAAAACCTTAGTGATCAGATCTTCGAAAGTACAAAAGTATCCATCAGCGTAAGAACATTAAAGAGAATTGTACGACAAGTTCCGGATGCTGAAGGTTATTATGAGCCGCAAATGGCTACAAAAAATGCACTCGCTATTTATCTGGGCTTCCGCAGCTGGGCTGATTTCAAACAAAGTAATGTTATAGAACCAGATCAGAAATCAGAAACAATTACGCCTGCTCCTGCAGTAAATTTCAAAAAGAAAGTAAATTATCGGAACTGGATCTTGCCTATAATCATCATCCTTTTGTGTGTCGCTGTCTACCTGGTGTGGAAAACACAGCGAACATCGGCAGAGCTGACCATAAAAAAAGTAGCTGGTAACAATTTTGCTTTCAGATACGATTTAAAAGCAATAAAATACAATAATGCGACCGTTGACCTTGATTATGGACTTTTCCGTCCCCTCTTGACGCCCAAAGGAGAATTCACCTATGTATTTAAGCTACCAGATAATTATCGTTTAAAACTGCTGGCAGACGGCGTAGTTTTAGCGGCTCAGAATATCCAGGTGGTATCAAACGGATGGAAATGTGTGGTACAACAAGGCCTAAAAGAGGTTTTGGTTGGTGATACTAGCCTTTTCAATAGTAATCAGGTGCTTTCTCTTCGTCCGGATAAAATACGAAGTATTGGTTTGGATCCGTCGGAAGACTACTGGACGGACTATAGAAACATTAAAGATTTCAATATAGATGGGGACAATCTGATTATCGAAGTGGATATAAAGAACGATCTTAAAAGTGGTGGCATTGACTGTTTTGATAGCAGCATAGAATATCTAGCCGAATCTAAAACCGGACGAGTTAAATTTGTTAAACCAGGCTGTGCACAGTTTGCCTCCTTCGATTTTGGCGAAGTTCATTACAACGGAAATTTTCATGATCTTAAACCTTTTGGTATAAATCTATCCCAGTGGCAAAAAGTACGTATTGAAGTGATTAAAAAACAGGTTAACGTCTTTATCAATGGGGTATCAATCTACAAAAACAGCTACCATGAGCCAATAGGTAATGTTAAAGGGATTAAAATTAAATTCAAAGGCGTTGGAGCCATCGACAATTTCAGAATCATGAATTTGAAAAAAGAAGTGATCTACGGCGCATCATTTGACGATAAAATAGCCGATTAAATAAAAAGGCTTGCTCAAAAATTGAGCAAGCCTTCCTTTTCCTTAATTGGGAAATTATTTTTTAGCTACTAATTTTACTCCGATTTCAAAGTTATCATCAATTGCTTTGTCGCCAATGCTATCGAAGAATGATTTTGAACCGTATCTGATATCATATTTAGTTCTATCTACAGTGATTTTACCAGCTAGCGCAGAAACAGTACCATCAGCATTAGGGGTTACAGTTGCAGGGAAGCTTAAAGGCTTAGTGATACCTTTGATTGTTAAATTGCCTGTAACAGTTAGATTAGCTCCTGAACCAGTAACTTTAGTGATTACGAAAGTTGAAGTTGGGAATTTAGCTGAACCAAAGAAATCATCAGCTTTCAAGTGACCTTCTAACTTATCGCTACCATCAGCATCTTTAATTGAAGTCATATCAATCACAAATGTACCACCTGTTACATTTTTACCGTTCACGTTTAACGATCCTGATTTTAAAGTAATGGTTCCGTTATGAGATCCTGTTACTTTTTTACCTAACCAGGTAATAGTTGATTTTGCTGCATCTACAGTATAAGCAACTGGTTTAGTAGGGTTTGTAAAAGCTGATAGTCCAACTACAGCTACTAACAATAAAATAGTGTTGATTTTTAATTTCATTTTCTTGGTTATTAATTTGACACAAAGATATGATCAAAGTATAACCCAGGCCATTGATCTATGTTAAGAATTTAAAAAAAATAAATAAAAACACTTATTGTACTGCTATGATGCTTATCGCCGCTCCTCCCCCTTCTGCAAGTTTTAGTTTTAATACAGAAGCTGATGTAACTGGATATTGCTCAATTTTATAAGCCTCAGGATTGTTTTTCCAACTCGCATCATCGGCATCCCTGTATACCTTGGCCATATATTTTGTCCCTTTTTTCAGAAAATTGAGCGCAATGGTGCCTACCCTAGCCTGCTCATCTGTAATTGCACCGATAAACCAGTTTTCAGTTCCTTTTGCCTTACGGGCAATCGTCAGGTAATCTCCGGGTTCTGCTTCAATAATTTTTGTATCGTCCCAATCTATGGCAACGTCCTTTATAAACTGAAAGGCATCCATTTTCGCTTCATAATTTTCGGGCAGGTCTGCAGCCATTTGTAGCGGACTGTAAAGGGTAACATACAGAGCCAATTGCTTCGCTAATGTAGTGTGTACTTGTCGGTTTGGCGCATAGCTTGCATATCCTTTTAACTTAAATATACCTGGTGTATAATCCATCGGTCCACCCATTAATCGTGTAAAGGGCAATATGGTTTCATGGTCAGGATGATTACCATCGCTAAATGCATTATACTCATTTCCCCTTGCAGCTTCCGAAGCCATCCAATTGGGATAAGTACGATGTAAACCGGTTGGCCTGTTGGGCTCGTGGACATCCACCATGATTTTATGTGCAGCAGCTTTTTGTGCCACTCTTTCATAGTGATTAACCATCCACTGTCCGTCATGATGCTCGCCGCGGGGAATGATCTTGCCTACATACCCCGTTTTCACTGCCGGATAACCATAGGTGTTCATCAACTTAAATGCCGTATCCAGCTGTCGTTCGTAATTTGTCGCAGAGCCGGAAGTCTCATTGTGCATAATCATTTTGACCCCTTTTGATTTTGCATAATCGCTAATCCCCTGCAAATCAAAATCGGGATAAGGCGTCACAAAATCAAACACCTCCTCTTTCCAGTTCCCAAACCAGTCCTCCCAACCTGTATTCCAGCCTTCAACCAATACGCCATCTATTCCATTCTTAGCTGCAAAATCTATGTATCTTTTTACGTTTTGCGTATTGGCCCCATGTTTCCCGCTTGGAATTAGGTTCCCATCGGCACTCAGCTGATCCGGATCATCTGCATAACTCCAGCTGGCCTTTCCAGTTTGCATTTCCCACCATACTCCCACGTACTTCATGGGCTTAATCCAATCCGTATTTGTAATTACTGAAGGTTCATTCAAATTTAGAATCATCTTGGATTCAAGGATACTTTTTGCATTATCTGCGGCTAATATGGTACGCCATGGCGTATTAAAAGGTGCATGTAAATATGCTTTATTACCCAATGCATCAGGAACGAGATGAGCAGAAAGGCTAAAATTCTGTCTGTTGACATGCAATTGCATTGCTGGATAATTGATCTGCGCCGCCTCATGTATATTAATGTACAATCCATTGGCTGTTTTCAGCATTAATGGAGTCTGTACGGCGTACTGATCCGGCACTACCCTTACTGCAATATCAGTCGCTTTTTTCTGCACTTCCCAGGCATCAACTCTACTTAGGGCCGAAGTGGTATAGGAGTATTCATTGGTATCGTAATCCCCTGGAATCCAAAAGGCTTTATGATCACCTGTAAGGTTAAATTGGGTCAGTTCATTTCCCACAATAAAATACTTTAATCCCGGTTGTTTCGGAAACTCATACCTAAAGCCTAAGCCCTCTTCGAACACCCTAAAAACGAGATTCATCAATCTGTTTGGTACATTTTTTTGTTTCAGCTGAACGGTTAACTGTTCATATTTATTCTTTATGGAACGTACTTCGCCCCAAATAGGGTTCCATTGCTCATCAACCAGTTTTTTCTCTGTACCTATAATTTCAAATTGTCGGTTAAAAGAGCTGTCATTTACCAACTCCATACCCAGCGACGACGGTTCAATTATGGTTTTACCAGCGAAGTACAGCGAATAGATTGGTCTTCCTTCTGCATTAAGCATAAATTTAAGCTTAATCTTATCTTGTCCTGCTTCAAATGTTTTAGTTTCCTGGGCCAGTATTTGTCCGCAAATGGCAAAACTCAAAAAGCAAATTATTAATTTCTTCATCAATGCTGTGTTTATAATTTTTTAAATTGAGGATTATATTCAATCGAGTAACCAGGCTTAAATCCTGGATACAGATTTTTGTAAAAATTTTCGAATTCACTGCTAAAGCTATAAGTGATCCTATCCGCCCGGTAGGGTTTTGTGGTGATGCCCTCTGGTGTGGTAAATTCAATTGTAGTTTTATTATTTCTGACTATACTAACATTTACAGAACCCGCTTTCATTGGAAATTTTAAAACAGAGAGGCCTTGTTTAACAGACTTTATGTTACCGTTTACCCTTAAGCTGGCGGGTGAACCGAGTAGGGTTACCACTTCAATTGCCTCTTCTGAAGCTATCGGCAATGTTTCTTTTTGAAACGGAACCACAGGAATATTAAAAGGAAATGGTTGCAGCTGTCGCGAATATTTTTTAAAAAAAACAATGGCTACATCTCTACCGGCATAAGGCGAACTTTGCCCCTTCCAAATGCTTTTGTAATAGTTCAGTAGAATAGAAAAACCTTCGTTATGGTTTATTTCTGGAGCAAGGTGATGCCCCTCAGGATAGTCATTCCAGGTTATGACATTGATTAATGAAGCGTCCTGCTGTATACCAAACTCGAGCAACTTTCTAAAGTTATAAGAAAGGCCTGTGGTAATGTATTTCCGCTCTACCTTTCCAATTCCGGCCTTAACCGCATCTTCTACCCTATGATACATATCCCATGTACCTTTTTTAAGCAATTTTGAAGTGTAGAAATCATTAAACACCGAAGCTGTAAAATTACGTTGTCTGCGTTTACATTCGGCAGCAACCATTTGCCCTGTATAGTTTTTATTGTCGTAAGGAAGTGTCCACATCCAGGCTGCCGGAAAATAATCCAAAAAGTGATTCAGTTCCGTTTTGCTGATCTCTTTATTGATCGTAAATATGCAAGCAAACCTTTCGTTAACTGCCTCTGCAAGTCGTTTATAAGCACGGGCAATGTAAAATTGGTCGGGCAAGCCCTTCTTATCTGCAGGAATATCCGCCAGAGGCTCCCCATCCCAAAGGTAAATGACCAGTCTACCATCGGGTGTGCGGAGCCAATGTGGATTATCTTTACCGGTCACTTTCAGAATGTAGTTGATCCGCTTTGCGAACTGTTCGATCTTTAATGATTCTGTACTGCCACCAGGATGGGATATACAGAAGGTAAATTTGAAATTGATATGCTGCTTTTCTGCCACCCTGAAATAAGCAAGAATAATCTTGTCCCAATCGGGACTACCAAGGGTATAATAAAATTGAAAACCATCAATACCCGACCGGATTGCTGCACGCATCTCAAACTCCACAGCCTCATCCAGCGAAGCATTCGCCATGAGGCTATCGGCCATCACTTTCACTTGTGTCAACCCACCTAAAGGGGCCGAAACATTTCCTTTTGGGGAGTAATAATCAGGATTGCAACTGTCCTCAAACGGATGCCCTTTAAAACGAATAATATTAGTCATACAATGTGCAATGACTAGCTTTTTATTGGTAAGCGGCAGACTGTACTCGGGGAGATTCTTTAACGAACCTTGCCCAAACAGCAGGCCGCAGTTGATCAGCAAACAAAACAAGAATGTAAGGCACAATTTCATCATAAGAAGAGTAAATTATTATGGCGCCGGGGAACATATCCAGCACCATAATAAAGAGTGATAATTAGTAATTAGGATTTTGCTGACCAGCTATTTTAGCGTTGGCATTAAACTCTGTTAATGGTATTGGCCAGGAGTAACTTTTTGCTTCGTTAAAGGTTAATGGGGTTGATAAATTTCTTGCGGTTCCATAAAATGCTGCTTCCTGCGGACCTAAGCGCCAGCGGCAAACATCAAACCACCAGTGACCTTCATGGAATAACTCAGCCCAACGCTCGTAGCGAAGTGGGTTTGTACCCAATACAGGATCATTGATAGCCGGAGTAGCTGCGGTTAGAGAAGTATAATCTCTGGCCGAAGCCGAATTGATAGGCAGACTATATGCCCTGCGTCTTACCTTGTTGATGTACTCCAAACCAGTTCCTCCATCGCCAGAGCCAATACTAGCTTCTGCATAAAGAAGGTAAACATCAGCCATACGCAGAAAATACCAATTCCATTTATCATAGTTAACCATGTTAAGATGGTAATCTATAGCGGCATATTTTCTAAAACCCCAACCATAAGTGTTTGGTGCACCAGCAAGGTAATCGGGCTTGGAAACCGGAATATTCTGAAAAGCACCATTCTCCCAGTTGATGTTCAGCACATCCAGCCAAGGTTGCACCAGGTTAACATATAAACGCGGATCGGCAGTTTTATTGGTTCTTACAGCTGTTGCCGCCGTCCTATAAGCGGGATCCATAATCATTGCAGGATTAGCCGGAGTTGGCGGTTTGCTGCTATCAAATGCAGGATTATTTACCAGCGTGTAATAGCCTAAAGGATAGCCAAAACGGGTTACATTTTTGTCGTGGACACCTAGATTACCACCATAGCCCAAAGGTCTGGAACCTGTTTCTGTGCCTGTAAGACTTAAGATATAGGGCGACCAGATTACCCCATTCAGTGTAGTCGCATTGGGATTGTTCCCCCATGGCCCGTAATTTCCCTTATTGTCGCCATCTATGTTCATTTCAAACAAAGATTCTTCATTAAATTCGTTAGCAGTATTGCCGTTAAAGGCATCTTTATATTTTGCATAAGGCATTAATGTCTTTCCGCTGTTGTTGATCACATCCAGCAAGGTCGTTTTAGCATTGGCCCAGTCTTCCGTAAACACATAAGCTTTACCCAATAATGCTTTTGCAGACCATTCGGTGGCTCTGCCAATTTCGGAAGCGCCCCATACTTTATTGTCCAGTAAAACCGCGGCATCTTTCAGGTCCTGTTTTATAAAATCCCATACCTGTTTTGTGCTGGCCCTACCTTGTTGGGTCGACTCTACATTTTTAGGTACTTCGGTATAAATGGGTACACCCATTTTACCTTCATTAACTCCCCCTGCTTTAATGTAAGCTTCGCCAAACAAAGTTTCGAGTTGAAAGTAATAAAAGGCACGCATAAATTTTGCCTGTCCCCTTACTGCATCGATATCTGCCTTCTGACCAGCCGGAGCATAATTTTTCTCATAAAAATCTGCTGCTTCCAGGGTGATATTACAGGCTCCAGCACCGGCGTATAATGCCGCCCATGCATTTTGCGATTTACCGTTGTTTACACTCAGGTTATTTGCAGTCATTTCATTCCAGGCTGCATCGCCATTATATTGGGCATCACCTGCGTGCACAGAGTTTTCGAGTGCTTTAGGCATCAGTTCGAAACCATACAGCCCTATGCTTTTTAAATTACCGTATGCAGGGTTCAAAATGGTATTGAGGTCATTTAAGCTTTTAGGAAACGACCCTGTTGAAACTTTATCAGAGGGCCCAACTACAACAGGGTCCTTTTTACATCCGGACATAACTATGACGGCCAGAATGATGATATATATTTTGTTCATCTCTTTTTAGATTATAGGGTTAAAAATTGACATCAATTCCGAAGGAGTAGATTTTGGTTTGCGGATACTGGCTAACCACATCTATACCTCTTGAGGTTACACCTGCATATCCGGAAGGAGAAAATGAAGCGCCTAGTTCCGGATCAAGACCGCTGTAATTAGTGATGGTAAAAAGATTGGTTCCCATAGCAAATATTCTTGCGCTTTTCACTTTAATCTTCTTTAACATATCCCCAGAGAAGGTATAACCTATCTGTAAATTTTTCAGCTTCAGATAATTTCCACTTTCTACAAAATAGCTGTTTACGGATGAGTAATTCCCATTTGGATCCATGGTAAAATTGCCATTTGGTTGAACGACACCCAATCTTGGTTGATTAGTTACCCCATTCCCATTCAAGAACGATGCTCCCCATACTCTAGGTGAGGTATTGCCATCCGAAAAAGGACGCATTTCATAAGCCTTTACACCATTAAATAAATCAACCCCTGCTACGCCAGTAAACAAAAATGCCGCATCAAAGCCTTTAAAATTTAAACGAATATTGGCACCGTATACCAGCTTAGGGTTAGGATTTCCGATCACCTGGCGATCCCTATCGTTAATATCTCCATCGCCGGTAAGGTCCTGAAATTGCAGATCCCCAGCCCTTGCAGGTATTCCCAGTACTTTTTGTTTGGCTGCCTCTACATCATTTTGAAATATGCCCAGTACTTTGTATCCATAAAAAGATCCGAAAGGGAGACCTTTTCTGGTGGTGGTAATGGTTTGATTGGGCATGATCTGAAAGGCTATATCCCCATTGTTATAAAAATTATATCCGTCTAGAAATTCTGAGGTGGTTTCGGAGGTAAGTTTGGTCACCTCATTTTTGTTCCATCCCCCAGTCACACTAATATCGAACCCTAAATCACTGATTTTGGATCTGTAACCTAGCATAATTTCTAAGCCCTTGTTACTCACATTACCAATATTGGTAAGGTAATTTCCTGCAATACCGGCACTTGGTGCTAGTGGCAGCGCATACAGCATATCACTCGTCTCTTTGTTATAATATTCAAGTGTGAAGTATAGTTTGTTGCTTAACAGTGCAGCATCCAAACCTATATTGGTTTCTTTTACGGTTTCCCAATGCAGATTTGGATTCGGTATACCGCTATAGGTTACGCCCGGTATAATGGTTCCATTAGGTGCAAAGTTGGCCCCTCCGGCACTTCCGTTGCCTAAACTATTAAATGGCTGGTAAAGGGAAAGGAATGCATAGGTACCAATATTACTGTTTCCCAGCTCCCCATAGCTTGCACGTAGTTTCAGGTTATCCACTACAGGCAATGCTGCTTTAAAGAAGGGTTCCTCAGAAATGTTCCATGCGGCAGAAACCGATGGAAATACACCTCTTTGTTTATTGGGACCAAAAACGGTAAAGTTTGCATCTTCCCTGATAGAGGCTGATAAATAATACTTACTATTATAATTGTAATTTAAGCGGGCAAATAAAGATTTTACAAGCGCGTTGTTATCTCTCCTGCCGGTAACAAAGTAAGTGGTGCCTGCTGTAGGTACCAGTGAATAGTCCCTGCCAGCCTCCGCAGATATATCGGTTGAGGTGACATTAGCGTCGTTATACCTTCCGGTGATCTGTTCGAAACCAGCTATGGCGTTAATATTGTGTTTATCCAGTGTTTTGTTATAGGTAAGAATATAATTGGTTAGTAGCGACTGGCTTTCTATAGCCACCTTATTTAAGGAGTTTTTCCCCGCCCCAACGCCGCCTATAGAAAAGGCATTCTGGTAGTAGTTTTGTGTTTCATTATAAAAAGTGTAGCCAACATTGGTCCTGAAAGTAAGATCAAACGGCAACTTAATTTCTGCATAAACATTTCCCTGAAAATTATTCTTATAATTCTCTACGCTTGCATTATCAATAGCGCCTACCGGATGTGTTCCTGAGAATGCCAGTAAGGGATACCCTGTAGGTAATGTACCATAAGAACCGTCCTTATTATACACCGGAATGATGGGCAAGGTACGGAAAGGTGCATTGTGCAATTGAGCCTCTATACCTACGTTTTGCGGATTAGAAGTACTGCGGCGCGATACAGATAACTGTTCTCCGAATTTTAGCCAGTTACCTATCTTAAAGTTAGTATTGATCCTGCCGCCGCCAATGTTAGAAAAGTTTTTTCTAGCTACGCCCTCCTGCTTATTATAAAAACCAGACACCAGGTAATCTACCACTGGAACCGCACCACTAAATGAAAAGTTGTGATTCTGCTCGCTGCCATTGTTGAAAGTCTCATCAATCCAATCGGTATTGGCTAAAGTATCCAAACGTGGGGCATTGGTAAACCTGCCCGGGTTAATGATATTCTGTAACTTAATGTAATTTTCTTTATCCAGCAGTTCGCCAACTTTGGGTGTAGATACACCATAGCGATAATTGTAATTAAATTTCGGGATTGGCGATGTCCCTTTTTTGGTAGTAATCAGCACTACTCCGCCTGCAGCTGCGGCGCCATATATAGAAGCTGCAGCTGCATCTTTAAGGACGTCCATGCTTTCGATGTCCTGCACGTTTATACTACTGACATTATCAACCCTCACTCCATCTACGATGTACAGTGGGTTAGGCTGATTCAGTGAAGATACCCCCCTGATGATTATGGTTGGGGAAGCATCAGGTGCACCAGAGTTTTTTACAATGTTAACACCTGCAACCCTGCCCTGCAATGCTTCTACCGCATTGGTTATGGGTTGATTTTTAAAATCATCGCCCTTTACGGATGATATGGACCCCGTAAGATCTTTCCTTCTCTGGGTGCCATAACCTACGACAACAATTTCATTTAACTGTCTGTTGTCTTCCTGTAGTTGCACACTGATTGCGGTTTTTCCGACTACAGCAACCTCCTGGGTGGCATAGCCAATCATGGAAAACACGAGCCAATCTCCGGCCGCATTGTTGACCACAATACTATAAGTACCGTCTGCTTTTGTAGCCTGACCAATAGTAGAACCTTTTAATTGGATGTTAACTCCCGGAAAAGGAGTTCCGTGTGTATCTGTTACTCTACCACTTACAGTTACCCTTTGTGCAAAGGAGAACAATGAGGCGAGTGAAAGTACACAACAAAAACCCAGCGATTTTAGTAATTGTCTTTTCATTAGATTTATATTTTGGTTAGTTTTTATCCGTGCTGCCAATGGGTCGTCACAAATACATATCAAAGTGAATCTAAAAAATGGACAGTATCAATTTTCAAAAATCGAATATAAACGATACAGACCACAAAAACACACAACAAGCTAAACAACAGTAAGTTACAAACAAGACGACATTAAAAAATATAAACGAAATATAAGCTACAAATCACTTATATCGTATTAATAGACAGGATGGTATCTTCAAAATCATCATTAGGTATTAGAGATTTACTCTTGATCCTTGCTTTATAATTGTAAATGGTATTCATAGAGTATTCTAAAATACTCGCAATCTTCTCGGTATCACTTATACCTAGCCTAATGAGTGCAAATATCCTGAGGTCTGTATTTAACAATTGTCCGGCATTTAGCTTCACCTGATGTTCGGCTGCAAAGAGTGAATTAAAGGCTTCTACAAAGTTGGGAAACAGGGTAAGAAAGGCTTTATCGAAATTCACAAACAACTCCTCCTTTTCCTTTTTCAAATTGATGTTGTTAACCAGCTGCTGTATATCTTCGAACTTTTTGGTGACCAGTTTATTGTTTACAGATCGCTTAAATCGGTCAAGCTTGGTAATGTATTCTGAAATGAGGTTAAAGTAGTAGCCGATATATTCTTCTTTAATCTTATCTGCTTCATTCAGTTTATCGATGGTTTGTTGCAGAGAAATGTTGGTGTTCACAATAATTTTATCTGCTTTTCGCAGTTTCTTTAACTGTCTGGAGATGATAAAGGCAAATAAAATGACTATGGCGGCAAGTAAAGTCAGCAAGGAAGCATAAATAAATAAAATACGTCGCTGTTCTTCTACGGAGTTGATCTTTTTTCCGGCAATAACCATTAAAATCTGGCTAACCTGCATTTTGCGCTGCCTTGCACCATAATAACTAGCATCGTTCATCGCCTCGTTTATATAGACATATGCATTTTTTATATCGCCCTTTTTATGCAGTAGCTGGGCCAGATTGAGCATTGCGGCAGCTTCCTTTGTGGAAGATTTAATATCGGCTATGGCGGCCATTTCCAATAATTTGATGGCCTCGTCATTCTCGCCGTTCTGAATGTATATATCACTTAATGTTGATGCGGTAACCGCCAACTCATGATCGGTAAGCGGATAGTCTTTCATTAGCTTTTTTAATAACACAGCTGCCTGATCCCGTTTGCCAAGTTTTAGGTATTTTAATCCTAAATTATAAGTATAGCTGTAAGACTGTGGACTGGAGAGCGCTATAGCAGAATCGATGTAAATGCCAGCCCTTTTATTATAAATTGGCGCATAATAATTATCCTTATCATAATCTGCCAGATCGTAATAAGTACGTGCAGTAAGAAAATAATACTCTTGTTTCAAACTGTCGGGTAAAATTTTAACATCAACCGTATTTAAGGAGTCAAAGGTTTCTTTAAACATACCGGAAGAAAGCAGAATAAAGCCAAACTTAATCTTACCATCTGCAATTTTAACCGGATCATTTAGCAAGCGACCGGTGGCCTGCATTTTTTGTGAAAAAAAGAATGCCTTATCATAATTGAAGGACTTGTATTCATGATAAAGGGCACTAAAGAGCCTATATTTTTCTGCAGGACTTAAATGCTCGTTTAAGGCCTGTTCCAATCGTGCGATCCGCTGCAGCTTATGTCCATCAAAGTCTTGCTTTTTAGTAATGGTTTGGCTTAACTGTTCCAGCGTATCTTCTGAAAGATTTTGAGCAAATAAAGGAACTGTTAGTGTTAAAATTAACAGAAATAGTAGACTTTTTTTCATAAGAGCTGAGCACATTTGGTTTGGTTCGTTTAGTTTGGTGTAAACAAATTAAGAAAATAATCTCTTCTACCTCCATTTTTATCATTTATGAACACGTAAAAGGATTACTTCGTTTTTTTGGGAACCAATTCATCTGGAAAATGATTGATTAAAAAGGCTACCAAACTATGTGACTTTTGATTTTTAGCCACATGATAAAGCTCCTTCAGCATATCCAATGGAAACTCCTTCTTGGCATCTATCCACATATCAAAAGCATCCCAACTTTCGCCATAACGATCTCCAATATATCCGCAAACCCTATTTAGTTCCTTGACAATCATCTTCACGAGAATTGGCGGCATTAGTTCCAAAGGAATATTAAGAATTATATCCAAAAGGATTTTAAGGATCAGTTCGTAAGCATAGAAGGCTTTATTTTTAACGGATCTCTCCCAGCAAGTTTTAAGGCTTTTTTCAAAAATTGATATGAAGCCAGAGATCAAGTAGTATTCGTGTTTGACCAACAGATCTATGATATCCTTTCGAAAATCCTCATCGCCGATAAAGTCCTCAATATGTTTGGGACTGGGGTTAAGGATCAACTCACCGACTTCTTCAAGATCCTTTTTCAGTTTTTCTGCTGACCTGACCTCAATCTCAATATATTTTAGGAGTTCATCAAAAAATTCTTCGAGAGAAGGCACCTCGACAACAACGATTCCATCTTTGTTGCGATATGGCTGATCATTATAACCTTTACCGGCGTAGTGCACTTGGAAGATCTCATGAGGATAGCTGATCGTTGTGGATTTAAATACATTCTTACTCCAGTCCACAGCCGTGAGCACATTAATATCATTAAGAGCATACCCTATCACTAAAGTGGTCGATTCTTTTATGGTCAGTGGCAATTTGGTATGTCGGTATTCATTTGGACGGAAAAGCGTGGTATAATCTTCCTGGGAGATCACTATTGATTTAGGAACTTTCTTAGTCCCATGCAGGTGATAGATCGGAATGATACCTTTAGGAGACATTAGCTGTTCAGAAGGTGTCAAAGTCAGGCTTTTGCCCGGAAGCAGACACTCGAGCACCATATCGTAATTGGTCGTGATAATCCAGGAAGGATCAATCTTTAACAGGTAACGACTAAAAGTTTCACGGATATCATCGTCTGGATAATAGGCTGTCAGATCCGCAACATGCTGCTTAAACTCAAGGGAAACCTCATCGTAATCACGGTTATCCTTATTCGAAACTTCCAGAATAATGCGGCTGACTACCTCAGGTAGGGAGCTTCCCTTCTCAAGTTTATCCTTAACTGTAAACTCGTATTTCTTAGCAACCTTATTGATTAACTGAAGCCAGTTCAGAGCAACAGGAGGATTATCTTCATCATTCATTAATGCCATAGAAAATCCAGCACCTACGAACAGCCCAAGGTTACCGTAAACAGATGACTGGGCAATAAAAATCAGTGCCTCAGCACGAGTAATGGTTTTCTTTTTTAATTTCAAATCGAGTAAGTTAATTTCCCGAATATAAATTAAAATCCAAGCTGAAACAATTTGTATCTGAATTCAATACATAATTGAAGCGATGTCACTCATACACTTTATTTGATATGGGTTACCGGTCACCTATTCATCGGATGTCCACCAATGTTGTTCCTTTTTCGTGAGATTCCATCGTTGGTATTTGTCGTTATCGTAAACCATCACATATAGTTTGATACCTGCCTCCGATACTGCCGCATAAATATCTTCGTGCAAGGTCTTTGAAATACCTAGGCCCATATGTATTGCCTTAAGGGCATTGCTGACGGGTATAAATAAATTCCCAACGTGGTTCAGTAACACGAGCCGATTATCATTGGTTCGATTTAACAGTCCTGTACAAACAGGATTTTAGTATTTTGCGTCATGAAATTTATTACCAGCAGCGAAGAAAATGAGATGCAAACTGTCATTCAGAACGGTAAAGCAGAACTTTTGGATACCTTTGAAAAAGGTTTTCAGACCCAGGAAGATACGTTGGACATATTCATGGATTCAGTTGATCATTGTACTTTAAACGGTTTTGATGATGATAAAATCATTTGGAATGCCGCAGCATTTATCAATATCGTTTCTCTAGATCTTAAACATATTGTAGCAGACCTATTGCTTTCAGAAGGTAACTGGAAAAAACGCGTTCATGCCAGGCACGCCAGTATGCTCATTTATGAGAGCACAATAGACCTTTTTTCTTTAATGGGAAAAGATTTCAAACACATCATTCGCAAACTCAGCAATTATGAAAGCATCGAATCCCAATTAAAGGAAGTCAGACAGCAAATGAACCAGTTCAAAACTACCCATGAGAAAACTTTAAACGAAATTAGGAATGTCGCTACTGCACATCGTGACCAAAATGTAAAACTTCAATTCGACACCATAACTCAGCTCAGTTGGTTTGCCGTATATAAACAAGCTAAAGAACTGGACGAAATATTAAATAAATTAGGCCCAATTTTGCAGGAAATTATCAACCGTTCAATTGAGGAATTGGACAAAGGCAGCAAAAGAATTTAAAAATTGAAACACCTGATACGTTCAATTGACAGAAATACTTGTTAAATAATCTCAATAATTGGAGGAAGCTTATGTTGCTCCACTTCTTTGAGCCACTTTTCTTTGGCAACACTCAATTTTTTAAAGTCCTTCTGTTCTACAATTTTTTTAATCTCAGCAAGGCCGTTCGAACTAAATTGCTGAACTTTCTCTGCGTATTCTCTAATTCTTGTTTCATCTTTTGTAAATTCCAGAGCAGCTAGATTGACAACATGACCGGAGTACCCAACATATTTAAGGAGCAGCTTTAGGATAAGGTTGTGGAGCTTTAATGAAATCTGTTCAAGTTCATACGCAAAACTTGCATCTAAGGGAGAATTTCCATGCAGATAAGTATTACGTTCATTAATTGTCTTTATTTCTTCTTTCGTCAGGTTTATTCCATACAAAGCAAAGGTTTTAACCAATTTATCCCGATTGGTCGGCGAATTTAAAGCCCTGATTTTATTGTTCAATATCTGTATCCCCTCTACAGAAATCTCTGAACTGAAACCGGCTACTACTCCTTCAAGTTCTGCCTTCAACCTCTTAAAAACTTCCTTATCTTGTACAGGATTTAATTTATCTTCATTGATCTTACTTAAAAGACCAGTTAATGTTTCCAGCGCTACTGAATACATGGCCCCTTGCTGGACAGGGTCAGAATTACCCATAGCGCTAATTACCAGTTCAACAGTGCGCAGGATTTCGTCCTCTTTCACTATTTTATTGCATAACCCCTCAAAAACCTGAATAGACATTGGAAGCCGATCTCCAGCGGACAATCCAGCCTTGACATCTTCTTTATGACGATCGAAAACTTGGGTGTCTATTACTCTTCTGGAGGTTATCACAGTCTCGTTTTCGAAGACGAACCAAGGACCTTCTATACTTTTAAAGTCCTGGTCCTGGGCAGTCAGGTAGTAGGCTTCATCGGCATAGTATTTACCGGAAACCACACCCAGCGCTTTCCTAATAGCCAAGGAATGCCTCCTGAAAACTTCATGATCCATTATTTGCTGACTATCGATAACCATAAAAGATTCATTAAGATCATATATTTGATAGCTATAGCCTTCTATCTGCATTTCCAAGAATGATATGCCTGTACGAAACCTTGGTCCAATTAAGGAATCATGTGAATTGAACGCTTCCTTATCACAAATTAGCCGTCCCGTGGATAAAACACTTCCTGCAGGACCTACAAACTCTGTATCGCGTATTGGTACTATCACCCGCTGGTAACAGGCATTATATTCTGACGCAGTCAGTGTCTTGAGGTTACTAAAATTGCCCTTAAGCTGTTGAGGCTGGTATGGCACACGGGTAGAGAAGTTTTTAACTGAATTTTCCCCAGTCTTGATGGTAGAGGCTTTATTTTGGAGATACAAGGATCTATGTAAACCGTATGATTCTTTAAACAAAACACCTCCCACATCAGGTATGCTCTCCATAATGATATTGAAGGAAAAGCCCTGCCCGTCTGTATGCTTGGTATAGGCAGTATGTTTACTAGATTCAACCTGACTCTCACGCGTGAAATAGAACAATGTTATTTCAAACTTGTTAAGTGCTTTGAAATCACTGATTCTCGTTAATGAAGGAAGCACATATTTAACTGGCGCATTATTCAATAACGTTCCGGTTTCAAGCGGCTTGGAAAGGATTTTTGCCATTCCGTCATCTTTACTAATACGCTTCCCAATACTTTTTTTCCAGATTCTGAGCGTTTCTCTAATATTAGCAGAAAACAACCATCTCGGTAGAACCTCGTGGGCGGCTTTCCTTCTCTTTATACATTTCTGCGGATGCTCACTTTCCCCATCGCTTAGATGCTTTGACCATACAGGTGTATGCAAGTGGATTTTTGTGCGAACAATTTCTGCAATAATACCAGCAAAGCTGTAAGGTCCTACCCAATGATTACTCTCGGTTAAATAAAAATATCTACGCATCTGTTTGCTTTAAAAAATTAATGAACCGCAAAGTTCGTTAATTTTTTAAAGCGTGCCATCTGTAATGAGATTTTCCAGGCTGTCCATTGGAGTCCAAATTCCAGATTTTACTTTAAGATAGCTTTTACACATATTTAAGATCTTTAATTCATCACCGAACCTAATCATCTGCCTATCAATTTCTGTTAAACCCTCAAAAGCATTGTCGGCAAATCCATAAGTGGATAAAAACAATCCCGACTTCCGCTTCTCCCTGCAGATCACGCTTAAAAACTCCCTGATAGATGTGGCACCAACCCGCTGCTTGGATCGCCAATGTTTAATCTCCACGATATAGGATTCATCAGTACCTTTATTGTTGCACTCCAGTATGATGTCCTTACCACCATCATTCGATGACGGTGTCAAAGTCACCTTAAATGACAAGCCTTCGAATAACTCAGCAATCAATCTTTCTATATCACGCCATTCCAACGACATGAGCTCACCTGGGTTTTTGACAATTTCTTCAGCGAACCGCTGACAACTCAATTTTAAGATTTGTTCAATATTAAGTTTATTGATATCCTGTTCTATCTCAATTTTTGATACCCACGTTTTAATACCATTGATATCCAGGAGCTGAATATTTATTGGCTGCTGATTCCTTGCCTGCAATGTCGACATCGGAGAAAAACCTGAAAGCGATATCAAAATTGCTTTTTCAAAATTATGATCTTCTGCAGCACGGATCAACTGCTGTATGCCGTCTTCTGCTTTTCTTGCATCCGCTTTGACTTCAACTCCAATAAGTTCATGTGAACCTCTCCGCATGGCTAAATAGTCCACGTTGCTATGACGTTCACTCATAACGAGATCCAACATATACCCATCATTGGCAAATAATGTCGAAAGAATCATGTATAAATCCTGCTCCGGATCTTGGGGTCGGTGTTTCAGCCTTCCGATAGGTGTACTATATTTTTCATCGAATTCTCGGGTCATCCTAATGAGTTCGTCTTTTTCCTTTTGTGTGAGCATTGGCTTTATATTGAAAGTTTTACTATCCTATGTTTAAGGCAAACTTATATTAAATCGGTTGTAAACCACAATAAAATAACTTTAGTAATTTAGGGGCTTAGGAACCAAATATGTCATCAATAGAAAAAACATTCTGCAACACTAACATTCGCCATTTACGCCTGTTGTTTTTGGTTGACCACAACATTGAGTCGAAGTTACTGATAGGCATAATGCTTAATAATTATCAGTTATGGGGAGGTCGATACAACCCGATCATCCCAGTTTACAATGGTCAGCTGAATATTTATTATACTAATCTATTACCTCTTTTTGATCCTGACATGGTTTATTATAGCAAAGAAATTGGCCTAGAACGCGTTAAGGAAATATGCTCTCCTTTAAATCCGAGAAAACTTATTGAATTGGATGAAAATGGCAGGAATAATCTGCAAGGCGTATATTCACATCATTTAATAGCCAACGCACAGCGACAGGCGCTACGGTTATTCCGCCCCTTCTCGCTGGTATATTTTAACCAACATGAGGAGTATTTACAGACATCTTTTTACAACCTAAGCTTTGGAATTGGAAACGAATATATTGAGGATGCTGAACACATATCAGAAATCAAAAAAACTGTTTTGGATGCCACCGATATCGCCCAGACGAATCTCCATATTGCAAAGGAGCGCCCGTTTTTCAACTGTCTGCTTTCACAGTTGGAAGCGGATTTTACTTTGTTACGCCCCACGAATGACTGGGAGCTCAGCTGTCTCGAACTCATCATTTATGATGAACAGAATGCTACTGACGACCTCGTTTATTTTTGGAATCGTGCTTTGTCGCAAAAGCCCTCAGCAGAGATCCTCCAGCTTATTGCCAGCAAAAAACAACTGGAACTACTGATCACTGATCCGAATTTTGGCCACCTTCTACATTCTTTAACTTATGGAAAAGCCATTTATTTACAATCTTTTACGCTAAGTCACGTTCATTTTCAAGAATGTCTGTCAAAGCTAAATGCAACTTATCCTAGTCTTATTTTTCTTACTCATTCTATGCTAAGCTGCCCTCGCATTTCCAACGGCGAATTCTATCCATACCGGAGACTTGTCAAAAAAAAGAAAAACGTCCTTTTGGGCAAGAAAGAGTTTTTAAATACGCCCGCACCGGCTTTCACAATTAACCGAACCATTCAAACCGGGCACTATGTTTATGATGTAGAATTTTTTCAAGAGTTGGAAAATAAGATCAATTACATCAAATTCCCTAAAGGTACTCCACCTTTTTTTATACTCGGTGTTGCAGATTCAAGGGTGAATAAGCTTCACCATACCTCGTTTTTCTTAAATCCAGAAATTAGTGGAGTAGATGTTGAAGTACCTACGGCAATAAATATCATTAATGTCAGGATTGGTCAACGAGAAGCTTACGGAGAAATAATCGAAGCACCGGTCAGGCGATTGCGCCCCAGTGATGCAGGTCTTAAATTAGCATCATTCATCAAACTATTTGATGGAAGTATCGGCGATTGCCAAAGCTTATTGCTAGAGCGATTTTGGGTTGACCTAATCCTAGGAATATCTACCGGTAAAAATAGGAAGACGTTCTTCTTTAATAGGACCGTCAATACTGAAGCGGCTGAAACCAATGAGGAATTCACAGTAAAGATGGGAGCCAGCAACATCCATAACAATGACGGAACTTTCAGTTACCTTGATTTAAAAACAGAGCGCAGGCTTATCTACCTAGAGAATGTTCAGAGTGTCCGGCAATTGCTAGAACGATCAGATGTAGAATTAAACGACGATAAACTATTGATGTTTATAGAAAAATCAGTGGAGAAAGATTTCATGGAAAGTATTGATTTCGATCTGCAGACTTTTGTAAACATGGACGCTTTATTTATTGGCATGAAAGTCAAATGTCATCACTGTGGATCGAATGAGTGGTACCCACTTTCAGACTTAAACCACAAAATGAGTTGTAAAGGCTGTCTCCAATCCGTTGTACCGGCCGTCCAAAGCCATCTTTATTACCGGTTTAATGATGTGATCTATAACAACCTTTCCAGCGATCCGGTAAAAAGAGCTAAACAGTTTAACGGGAATTATATTGTTTTACTTACACTTGGTTATTTTTCATTGCGCCAGGGTGCATACGAAAGTTTTGCATGGGCACCGAGCATGGACATCCTTGTCCGGTCAGGAGATCATTGGATGGCTACAGATATAGATATAGCCATGATCGCAGACGGCATGTTGATCATTGGAGAAGCCAAGGCATCGGGTTCGGATTTTAAGGCAAAACAATTCGAACAATTGACACTCATGGCTGACGCGATAAGGCCGGACAAGTTGATTATTGCATACTACCAAGGAACGATCAATCAGAGCCGAATCCAGAAATTAAAAGAACATGTTGCTTCCTACGGTGGTACTGTTATTGTGCATAAAGTCGAAGAAGCCAGTTATATGTTCGGCCGATTCATGTAATTACTGTTTATGGCATTCGTCTGAGCAGTTTCAATGTGGTCCTATGATGAAATCTAATTTATGATACCTATCTGACAGGACAAATAATCCACAAGAGTTAACTATTAGGTGCTTTTAGCATTGAATCGACTATCATCCTCAGACAAAACATATCTACTTTCAATTTTCGCAAAATTGTATCGAATTATCCAATCTTAAACTTAATCTACTGAAAACCGGTCGGCAACACATCCACATCTGCAATAGGATTAAGCACAATTCTATTAGCGGCTTCCTTTTTCATTTTATCAATGAGATGTAGGTATCGTTGCGTACTCTTAATACTCCTACCCCAACCGTTTGAATAACCATAACACAACTTGACACCTTTAATGATACTCCCCTAGGATTTTACTCCACCAATCATTTCGTACATATGAATATTTATCGGTACCTAATGGCACCCTCGCAACGGGACTAGGTGATTTTAATGAGATAATTCTAGCTCGTACTAGAGATAGCTCTCGTCTCCATGTTGCAAGAGTAGAACCCGTTCCCCATGTTGAATACACTTTAAGGTTTGGATTCGCTCGGATGACAGTATTGATCGCGTCGGTATTATATATTCTCTTGACTTGGTTGTTAATAATAACTGAGTCGCTGTATCCTTTCCCGGTTACGAGATGCACTTTTTCATCCGCAATCTCAATGCTACTAATCATGTCCATACATGCTACGCCATTGGCAATTAGCCTTTCAAAGAAGTCTTCACGCAATTTTAAGCCATAGTTCATGAACTCATTGGGAAAAACCTCATCTAAGATCTTCCATGTGAAATTTTTATTTCTTCCATAAAAGTACCGCACGGGATCTCCTCCCTCAGGATTAAACGTACCCAAGAAAAGATGCTTGATTTTCCATTTCGGCACAAAGAATGGTTGATTAATTAATTGGTGGTTGATAGTCCTCATACTGAGCTTTATAATGTTAGAGTATTTTTTACAGTTATAGAGAACTTCAATAACTTTGGTTCGACCAATGATTAACAAACCTGGTGAAATTCCTATTGCAATGTACGGTTATAGCCAGTTATTTTACATTTCCCCCAACCGACTACATAACTTCCGTCGGGATAGATCTGAAAAATAATCTTAATTTGGGTTAATCAATCTGAAGCCCACACCATATCTATCTTTGTTCGCATTATTGTAATCTTCTCGAAGTTTATGGAAAAGCTCTTTCTGATCATCAAAAAGGTTTTCCTCTGATATAATTGTTTTAATGATGTTAATCTTGCCAAAGCTAGATCCAAAGCAATAACCTTCATCAGTTGCAGCGATAAAACTAATCTCTTCATTGGTACTGTTTTCAAAACTATTATATACAGCTTCGTGGCCTTTATTTGCAACAACTTTATAAAATCCCCAGCTTTTGGCGAAGTACAACCGGATCAATTGTTTATTTGCAAGCTTATCATCTTTAACAATACGTTCCCTATAACGCTTAAAAAAATGCGGTGGATAAATGGATGTAGTTATCAAATCCACTGACAGTGCAGCGGCATATTTCCCCTCTGGTCTATCATAAATCCCGTACACGCTTAATAAGGGTTTATCAGAGTTGCCTTTGGTTAAGGCTGTAAGGGTTACAATAAAAAGATTTTTTTTTATGGGAGTATTCAGCTCGTAAGTAAATGTGTATGGAAAACGGCTTGCTTTGAGAACTTTTCTTCTAAAGTCCTTCTTGCAATGGTTCATTTTACCATTCAATGTCGGCAGATCTGTGAAAAGCTCATTGTGGATTTCCTGTAAAGTCATCGCCTCAACAATCATGCATCTATCTATTTAAGGTTAATGGTTAAAAAATAATAGTGACTAGCAGACCTTCGTTTTTTGAGACAGTTTACCTGAATCTAGTCCGTCAACGCTTGGAACGCAGATCTTCAGGCATAACCTCATTCAACCTGCCATTCAGCTTTGCGGTTCCTGTCTCCAAAATGTTCAAGGACTCGTTATTGTGGGAGTCCTAAATTATCCTTGTTTTTAATTTACCTTATACCAATTGTCAAATAAGTTCTTCACCTCCTCGTACTGATCTAATGAAAGAAGTTTAGATTTATCAAGGGTTATTACATTTGCCTTTTCAGCATATGGGGATAACTGAGGGTTATCCATAGCACATAAAAAGATTTGAGATTTTTGGTTGAGTTCAGAAGTAAGAATTTTGATTATTTTATCATAATTCGCGCTAGACTGTTCGTGTTGATTCGGTGTATCAATAACTAAAGGGGCATTCACCTCTTTTGCATGTCTATTTACAAGAGAATAAATAGTTAAGTAATAGGCTAGAATCGCTCTCGACCCTTCGGCAGCACCGCCTTCTTTTATTATTTTAGCATAGTCAAGCGGCGATTTAATTTTAGAAAGATTAACAGCCTCGGCGCCCAACAAATCAATGAACTTACTGAAAATTGCAATGAAATCATCCGTAATTACTTTTTTCTCTTCCAGAGTCAGTAGTCCAGCCTGCGTTTTTTTGATATCTTTTATCTCACCTTCAATGGTCGTCACTTCCAGTAACCTTAAATCTTTGTCAGCCTGGACGTTTTCTCTCAAAGAATCTGCCCCCATTCTTTTTATGATATTCCCATAAGTTACACCAACTCCCTCGTCAGAAATTACATATTTTTCATTTATGCTCTGAATCTGCGATCTCGCCGTCGATAGGTCCTCTTGGCTAGCTGCAATACGCTGTTCCAGTGTTTGAATATCCGATGTGATATTTGAAAGTTGTTTCTCTGCCTGAGCTAGATCAGTCATAATAGAGGCTCGATCAGCCAATGTATTTGTGTGAAAAGTTCCGCATAACGGGCACTCTAGTTCGTCGCCAAGAATATTTTCCACAGCAAATTTATAGTCATCCTGAAGATTAGAGATTATTCCTTCTGATATCTCCTTTTGCTTTTGTAGATAGGATTTCTCTCCCTGAATTAGCACAAACTCATGAAGCAGAGATTCTTGAGTTTTTTCTAGACTTTCAAGATCAACTCTTATTTCGTGAGTCATCGCCTCGAACTTTTGGTTATTGAAAGTCGAAAGTTTAACCTCAGGGATGTAATCTTCGACTATTTCCAGGGCAATGTTTATTTTATTAATTCCTTCATTGATCTGGTTTTGCTGGTTAGACTTCTGATATTTTTCCAATTCTAGCTCAAAGTAACCTGGCGTAAGTAATCCAACATGATACTTTATTACAGTGGACTTCCAATCCGCATACTGTTGAAATCCTTCAAAATTGTTCCAAGCTTCAGACCAACTTTTCTTCTGATCAATGTAAAATGGTAGAAAATAATATGCAGGGGAAGGTACCTCGAGCACTCTGCTAGACTTGTTTGGAAGCAGCACTTTGAAGTTAAGCAATTTTGCCATTTTCTCCGAGTATTCGCCAGTAATTTTATCGAACTTAATCGGAAGCTCATTGCCAACCTTTAGCTCCATTAAATTTTTATACCGTTTTATACTGTACTTTTGCTCACCAATCTTAAAGTCAATAATTGTTTTACTATCCTGATCTGCCCATTTTGTGTCAAGCACCGGTGGGCAGCCCAAGGCCCAAAACAGTAGTTTTGCCAAAGTTGATTTTCCTACGCTATTGTCTTTCGCCGTGATCAGATTTAGTCTCGGGGAGAATTGAAACCGATTTGCCGACTTGTTTGAATCGGATAGAACTAGCAGTCGTTCGAATTTTAAGCTTTGCATGTTTGCCAAGTCGTAAGTTTCTAATTAGTAGTTTGAAATTTTCTCTACTCATGTGAATTTATAATGTATTCGCATATTATGGCAGCATGGAGATCCAGTTCAGTATTTAGCATCTCCTTTATCTTAACATCAACACTTGAGGCCACAATATCAAGAAAAGTTTTGAAATCATCTCCAGCACTACCAATGTTTGACTTGATCGCACTTATGATATTTCTGCTAATATCTATCTGACGAGTATCCCTGGCGCCAATTTTTTGCAGCTTATAGCGGTTAAATGATTTTCTCAGTCCTGTTTTGCTTAAGGTTTTCAAACCTAGCTCTTCACAAATTTCACTGAATGCTGAATTTGTTTGGTCATCATCCTTTAGATTTGTATAAGTATTGACCGCAATAGTCAAGCTTGCAGACGTCAAAGATTTTTTCTTGAGGACATCTTCCCACTCGATATAATCAGTCGTAATCATCCCTTTTCTCCCAAGCTCATCTATCAGTAGTCTGTAAATCTGTGTAGCATCACAATAGCTTCCCGGATACTTTTCCGCCACCATTTGTGATATCTTTCCTATTACGGTGTTTTGAAAGCCCTTTTCCTGAAGTTCAGGTATTACGAAACTAATTGTTTCTGGTACCTCTGTTATGCTAAGTTCGGTTTTTAGAGCCTCTGTTATTCTCTTTTTTAAACCATCTTCTAAGTCGTTGAGCGTGATTTTTTCTAAATTGACATCAGGATCTTTTAAATCCAGTGAAAAGCTATTGGTAGCTACTAAGTTTATAGACTTTACTTTGTCGGCATATGTTTTGTTTGCCACATTGCCAAGCAATTTTCCTAAAACAGTTTTCCCAGATTTTTTCTTAATCACTAAGGCATGTTCTGTGAACGCACCATCAGATGTTTTTACCTGATTAAAATCGAATTTTGCTTCATTTTGGTCAAGAGAATCAGATAATACTACATCTTCATGCAATTCCATGAACACAGCAAATTCTTTATCTTCTATATAAAGAGATATTATAGTGAATAATGCCCAATGATATTGGTAATGATATTTTTCCCAAGTTTCACTGCCGGCGGATTCCCTTTGAGATCCAAATAGGGGATTTTTAGCCAATTCCTTTAAACTAACTAAAGAAAATTATTATTCTCAATCCAGAAAGTATTGATATATTAAATAATTTGTCTTGCTTTTTAAAAATGAAAGGCGAAGTTATCATAGAGCTTTTGTTAAATTCATTAGATTGAGATAACCCAAAAATAGTATTAATTAGAGAATTCACAACTAGTATTTTCTTAATTAAAATCCTTTAGGACAAAAGAGTATGTCATTTTATCAATAGCGAGGTGTGTGTTACCCTATGGTTGCAAAAATATTTATTATAATATACCCTGTATTCACTATATGTTCGTTTTTTAAGACTAAAAAATAATTTCATGTATAATTGTTGCAGGAAGTTTTACTATATATTCAAAATATGGGTTGTTAGTAGATTTACCTTGCCAATAAGCGTGGCCAAAGAATGAGCCGGCAACATTCTGCGTACCTAAGAAAATATAATTCATATCGACTTTTACAAAATCCTCAGTAGAAATAGCATAAATTTTAGCTTTTGGATTTCCATATTTGTCTCGAAAAATTTTTGCTTCTTCTATACTTTCAACGGCAAAAATTGATTGATATCGGGAATGTAATTTTGGGTAAAAGGCTTGACGAACATATTCTAAATTCATTTCTGTTAAATAGGAAACTTTGTGTGAATAATTGCCTGTAATGCCAACTGTATGTCTCTCCTTTAAATATTTCCATCCATGGTATGAAAGCCCGTCTGGATAAATAGTCTCCAAATGTGCCTGTAAGTCATTACCAGAAAATAAATGAGGTGTTTCCCAATAGGGATTGTTGTACGGATCTGATTTCGTTAATTCAATTTTCTGAATGCCCATTAATAAATCACCCCTATCAACATGGTATAATGTCATATTGTTCGTTTATTGAGACAGGAATCGTTCACTGCCCTTCACCTGAAAATCCCGACTCTATTTAAGGGCGGGTTATTACATAAGGGGAAAGATAGTTTCTACAAGTGGGGAAGGAGCAGCAACAGTCCGTCACCGACACCAGACTAAACATTCCATCTTTTGAGATTGGAGCCATCACTTTTTCTTCCCTTTTTATCTTTCCTGGTATGTAGGATTTGATCAGATGTAAAAAAGTGATCATCTGGAGAGTGATCACTAGCACCAAGCTAACCTTCTTTTTTGTTTAAACATGTTAAGTTTTAAGTTCGAGAACTAACATCCTTCGCATTGACAAAATGTAACCCCAAGAACAGGATCATAATAACAATATTTTCGTTTTCCTTTACCGCAAGAATCACAAGAATAATATATTCCTGAATACTTCCGTTCTGATTGGTTTTGAAGATTATCTGCACCTCGTTCCACCTCCACCTTTTGTTGTAGTTTATCAACAATATGGTTTATCAATCCGCTTAAAAAGCCATTATTGAGCGTTTTTTTTTCTTCGTTTAATAATTCTAAGAATTTTTCATTTGTGATATTATTTTTAGAAAACGCAGGCCCAAATTCAACCTCTAATTTTAAATAAAAATTCTTATCCAAGCTTGAACGGTCCTTAATCATTTCTATTGGTTCTTTTTTCATTGTCGTTAAATTAAGTTTATATTAAATTAGGCAATAAATTTAAATCTTCGTTTTTTGAGACAGGAGCCTTTCAATCCCCTGACGCCTGAAAATCCCACCTCTGTTCCAGGGCGGGGTATTGAGGAGAAAGAGAATTTCTCCTCTTTTTCTGGATATGATCAGCTAAGGACGGTTACTTACGACAGGCTAATCTTCGTTTTATATATATAACTAAAAAAGTGTCAGTGTATAGGTCATTATTCTATATATAAATCCCTATTTAGTTAATAGTTGAATAGATGTTAAGCTGATGTATTAGTGAAAAGTTTTAATAAAGCATTTCACTGTAAGGTATTTTTCTACAGGGTGAGATTATGATTTGAGCTCAAATCCAATCACCACATGATGAACATTTGGCTGCCCTCGAACGTTGCAATAAGTAGACGTTGTAAAGTGATCCCATAAGCGCATTGAAAAATGATTAATCACACGTCCTCCGCAAGCTTCCTCTGGGCTTATAGCACCAAATTCGGTACTACTTTGAACCATATATGCATAATCATTAAGCTCATCACTAAAAATAACTGCCATGTTATAACCATAACGCTTACCGATTTGATCATTTGGTTCAACAAGATGATAAACTGGTAAGGCTAAGTATTCCTCAGTAATATGTGTGAGTGATTCAACAGCCATTCCTGTAATTTCACTAGTTCTTTGTTTACTCTCTTTAACGGATATTAATGCCATGGTTCTTAGGTTGTTTTAAAATGCATATTTCATATATTCAGTATTTACTGTCTGAAGGTTCTCGTTAATAATCAGCTCAGTTTTAGGAAGGTTCTCTTCGATCCGGTATTCCGTAAGTTGTATTAAAGGTGTGCTGTTCATTCCAGCTGCCGAATTTAGCCTTTGAACATCTTCTAATTCTATTAACGATATTGAATTAACGAGTCTATCAGGTAAAAGGAAGCTTAATACCAGCGACCACAAGTCCTGTGATTGACGGCTCTTGCCGTAAAATATGGTTTGAAAGGGTTTTAAATTAAAAAATGATGCGCTAAGTGGATCATCATAATTCACCAAAGTTGCACCGTCCATATCACCTTGAGCATGCATATAACTGTTTACAAGAATCTCGGTGAAGGATGGGTAGAATTTTTGCCCTGACTTGTTTGTGAAGGAAATTTTTGCCTGATTGATGGAACTTATATATAGCCGATTATAAGTAAAACTATTCTGTGAAAACCTCGGATCAGATATTAGCCTCTCGTTCAATCGTTCTGATGAATCCAGTATTTCTAAATTATTTACTTCCTTAAAAGACTTCATTTTAATATCGGTACGTCATTGATCGCATATAAGTAGCACTTTCAAATTTTGTCTGTTGCAGCTTTTATATGAAATTAGTGATTATTTAATAAAATAAATTATTTAAACCTTGAATTCGTTTAGCTAATATGAAAAAACTGTAAACTTTCGTTTTTTAAGACTTTCTTTACACTGAGGGAAAAGAAGATCTGTTCATTTTATTGCTGATCACTGGTACCAGGTTAATCTTCGTTTTTTGAGACAACCTTTCCATTCTTTCTCTATAATATATGTTTTTCCTTGGCTTGGATAAAAAAAAGAGAGCGAAAATAAATTTAAGACAGGAGCGGATTAGAGTAACACAGCCGAACCTTTAGGAATAAAAAACCACATTTAATGTATAAATTATAACCTATTCCATGATGCTCCTCGAAATTCTATTTCTATAATACTATTTAGCATTTGGAATCAGATGTAAAAAAGAACCCCACATAAATTAATTATGTGGGGACTGTAGAACAGTTTCTCAGGCTGTTCAACTAACGCTTTCGCATACAATGTAAGGATTCTTTTTAATAAAACACCCCCTAAATATTAGCTAATAAGTATAATGAAATGATATTAGGTTAATTACAGAATATTTAGATATTACAGTAAAGTACTCTCCTCTTTATTACTACCTTCGCCGCATGAGCGATATGACAGCAGAAGATTGGGAAGCAGCATTCCACGGCATTGAATTACCAGAAACAGCACAGATAGATACAGGGGTATTCATTTCAAATGTACCGGGCTTTCTTGAAAAATCCTTTGCAATCCTTCATGGTGGCAACGAAAGAGTAGCAGAGCCAGTTCGATAGAGACTTCAAAAGCTATTGGATATTGCAAATGAAGCCAATGGCGTGAAGGAGTAAACTATGTTTCATGCATCTCGCACCTAGCTATTACTGGTTTACTTTCTTCCGTTTAAGCTCGTAATAATTGTGGATCTTTTTGTTAAAAGCGTCAATTTCTTTGTGCGTTCGTTCAAGAAGATCAATCCGTTCCTGCAAGCCTACTAATGGATGTTTTATAGCGAGTAACCGGAATTATTCTATGAATTAAGATGATCCTTTTAATTCATCATTAACGATACTAGCTGCCAAAACCAGGGTATGAAGATATTCGTAATAAGCAATCAGATTAGCACGTTCTGCATTAGGTAATATGCGGCGGCTCTTGGTATAAAAACTTTGTTGGATCATTCTCCAGAGATATTCGAGACTATCATCAAGCGAATAAGTCTCAAAAAAATCTTTTAATTTAGTTTTTGCGAACGCGTTAAGCTCAGCTTTGGTTCCTGATGGTCTTTTGTGTAGAAATTGGTCGGGTGTATACATTTGCTCATTTTTTTAAGGTTCAAAAAATGAGTCTCTTGGGATTTATAGAAAGCTATTTGGCTTTTATCTAATGAACCAAAGGTGCACCATAGCGAGAGCTCTAAATACCGCACTTATGGGCTTACCACAGCCTTGGGAACGGGTTTACAATAGAAGCTATAACGCTACAGTGCACCTGCGAAAGTACAACAATATTTGTTATAGGCATTAATCTACTGTCTCTTCCCCGTAGTTGTGGTAATTTATAAGTGGAGACTCTGAATTAATACTTCATTTAAGAAGTATGATCTGTTATTGTCGTTTCTTTATTTCATTGGCTATCAGTTTTAGGTGATTAATTTTGATATTTTTATCAGGTTATTACAGCAAACATCTCGAAATAATTAATGATAAACCTTACTTAGCTGAAATTTGGTGGAAAACGCAGTATAATTACCTCCCAACAAAATTAAATACTGAGGAGGTGATACAACCTCCTCAATATTTTAAAAAAATCTTCTAAAAACCAGATAACTGGCGACTAAGCTTATACAGATCAAACCATAATCCCACATCTTTAGCGGCTCTGTCTTTTTCACTATTGTTTCCTGTTTAGCCTCTTGCTTTTCTTCTATTTTTAATTTATCAGTTTTTGCCAAATCAATTTGTTCCCTGATATTTTGAACCTGATAAAATCCGCTATCATTCCAATAAGTAAAGATCTGCGTTTCTTTATTTGCAGTTTTAAAAAGCAACTGGCTTGATTCCAGCTGCTTTTCCGATGATTGCTTATCTGTTGTAGCAGTTTTACTTGTTTTATTAAATAAAGCGCAACCAAATAAACATATTACCATAACAATTAATATTCCTTTCATTTCTAAGTTTTCTAAGGTAAAGTGCGAGTTTTTGTGATCCAATTCGCAAAACGATGTATGCTACGGACGTGCCTTGTTCGGCGATAAACACCGTCCCCTTCCCTACTACCGTTTAAATTAGTGTTCCCTTCGACGCTGAAAACCCAATCATTCCTTACCTCCAAAACTATCCCGCAATGCCCTATCCGTTTTAAATGCTCAAAGTATATTCCCAACACCATTCCAGCCATCGGATTCTTGGCAATCCGATCAGCTGGGAAAATTGAAGGACTCCAGGGCGTACGCGGTTGAGCATACCCAGATTCCCCAAAGCACCAAGAGACAAACGAAGCACACCAAGCCACTTTCTTGACTCCAACATACGCATTGTATTGATCCACTCGCGGACCACCGTTTTCCATATATTCCCGAACGCCAATTTCCTTTTTAGCTGTTTCGATGATAGTTCTTGCATCTCCATCAGCTATACGATTGCGGTCAGCACCCCAACTGCTGCCAATAAAAGCAAGCCAAATGAAGCCCAATAAAATCCTAATTGTTGCCATAATTCCATTTTTTTAAAAGATAAAACCATCTCAGTTAATAAAGGCAAGCCCAGCCTCATCCAAAAACTTTGCAGTAGCCACCAGCTTAAGCCTGTCACTATCAAAAAGCAAATCAGACTCATTAAGATCAGTAACCAGATGTTTGGATCAATAAATCCGATAGTAGCATCAGAATTTATGACCAAACGTTGCAGAAAAGGCCAGATTAATAAGAGTAAACCAAATAATAGATAAGGTGTATAGTTTCTCTCAGAAACATCACCCTTTGTTATTTTTAAGCTATTCATCATTTGTTTTTTAAGTATTGTTAAGAAAATTGGAAGGCCGTTTCCGGCCCTCCATTAATTTAGTTCATGGCGACGATCATGATCTTCCCGACATAGTGGCTGTCGGATACCAGTCCATCTTTCAGTACTGAACTAAAATTCATCCAACCATGCACGTAATCCTCACCAAATTCCGGAGGTAACTGCAATTTAAAGACCCCAGCAGAGCGGGGAGCAGCACCCATTAGGCTAACAAACTGCTTTTTTGTTGGATTGTAGACCAGTAAATTAGCCATATCAGAAGCATCTTTATACTTATGATCTGCGATAGCTAATTGATCAGTCCATTCAAAATCCACTTTACCCGGCGCGGTAGCAGCAAGATTCATCTGACTAGGTAATAGCAGTTTTCCACGAGCAAATCTCACCTTTGTGTAATCCATTTCAACCGCTGTTCCTACTGTTGTAACGGCTCCCGTTAAGTGATAGCTAACAGCCTCGTTCATGGGTGAATTTGATGCTGATCTGTTACCATAGAACAATTCGATAAAATTGCTAAATGAACTTAAAAAGGCCGTAACCAAAGCAAACTTAGATCGTTGGAATAACTGTTTCAGCGTAGCCGGCTTATTACTAGGCCTGGTTAATCCTTTGATTACGTCTCTATTGCGGAAACGTGATCCTATAACTGCACCTGTTTTGTTTCTGAAGCCGCCAAGGACTCCCCATGTGATAATTCCCATTTTTTTTAAATTTTAAAAGTTAAAAATTTTGTTAATTACGTTATCCGTTTCCAAAAGCCCTGCAGTGCCTCTTTCCACAAACAACATCACAAAGAGAAAGAATCATGGTAAGCTCTACCAGCTCCGGGGGTTCCGGAACCCTCCCCTAAAAACAGGCAAAAACCTATTCAACGCCACACGTAAGCCATAAAAATTTTTATAAAAGAATTATCCAAATTCAAATTCGTCATCCAAAACTTTTAACATACGAACCAAAACTACCCGAACTGTTTTCGCTGTACTTTGTACCACCTGCTTATATTTGGCACCAAAACTTGTTGCGGAAATACCGGCACTACCTACTCCAGGTGTTTGAAAAATACTTGCGATAAAATTTAACAATTCTGTTTTTACGCCCGGCTCGATAGCTTTTGCTGCAATCATGAGCTTAATAAAGTAGGCCAAAGCATCAACTGACAATGGCGTGCGAATTTTATAATTACCAGTGTGGGTTACAGGTGCAGAATTGACTTGTGGACCGGTGGGTTGTTGTACGTTCACAGGTCGGCTCATAGCTGCTTTCTTTGTTCTGATTCTCAACTCCACGTTTACAAATTCCGATAGCAAGCACTTGATTCGTTTTCGATCAATGTCATAACCCAAAGCTGATTTACGATAGGAATCGCGTGCAAAGCTCCTTTCCAGATGATTTAAGAAGCTCATTTGTTCCTCTTCGGTAATACGTGCAGCCAGCTCATCCATCATGACTTGTTGATAATACTTGATAAATGTCCCACTATTGAAATTCATCCCTATCAGTAAGTCTATCAAATGCCGTTCAAAATCGGATTTATCTGATTTTTTACACAATTCTATCAGGGCATCCTGAAATGCGTTCATATAATCTACCCGATAGTAGTAACACCGCGTAGCCTTTAACAAATCTGCCATACTTTCCAAGACGAGCTTATTCAATTTCAGGCCTAGGCCTAAGTTTTTGAAATAGGCCGTAATCAAGCACGTTTGGGATTCAATCCGAACCTGTTGCCTCCTTAAATGGATAACAGGCATTTGCACCTTTTTTTCAAGATAGCGACTACAATCAGATTCTAATTTGTCCATTACATTATCCAGGCACTTTATAGTGGCCGATTTTAATGCATCCATTTCTGGCGGCAGGTTTTGATACTTATCAATTTTATCCAACAACGTAATGCATTCCCCATGAATCTGGCGGATCTGACGACCAACCATCTTTCCCAAAAAAATGCTCCCAGTAAAAAAACAAATGGTTTCATACATTTCAGCAGTAATCTCAGGCAGCGTTTCAACCCAGGTATTTATTTGTTGTTTGTTGAGCGTACACTTTTTTATGTCCATGTCATTAACAATAAGCGTACGTAAGGTGTGAGTGGTATGTGTTCTCATGGTTCAATTCGTCCTAAATAAATACTGTTTGCTATTTTTTTCCTATTAAAAGAAGTTACACCTAAATAAACCTCTAATATTTTACCTTTTAAATGAGGGTTGAACTGAAAGCGACAATGCATAAGTGCCCGCTGCTTACCGCCAGAGAAACCATCGGCAATTTTAAGTTCAGGACAATACAAAACCAACATCAACTGATCATCATGTGACGCTTTAGGATTCGTATTTTTTTGCCAAGTCAACTCAATTGTATCTGGCGCAATTAATGTGATTACGGGATCCATAAGCCCAGGTAAAACCCCTACACTCATGACCATTTTGCTGTAATCAACCCCAAGATCTGGATGGACACCTGTAATGGCTTGATGAAAATTAACAGAATAAGCAGCGCTAATCGCAGTTTTTCGTATGGCCAGGTTTTGAAAGCCAATGCTCATGTAGTGATGAAAAGGCACCAACAAGATGTTTGTAAATTTCATTTTCTGCTCGTTGGCAATCTGTTTCATGGATCTAGGATCTGGAATAGCTTTAATATCAGGAGCCTTTCTTATATAAGGGACTCCCATCCACGTGGCCCCTACTATTGGACCTATTTTTCCGGAAATCGGGCCGAAAATCCCGTACTTTAATTTTGCCATAACATTTAATTTTTAATATGTTTTATGTCTATTGATCAATTGCAAATTCCTTCGGGAAGCCTTGTTTAGGGCTAGGACCGAATAAGGAGTACCATAGGCACATCGTAGGCACCTCGTAGGACTAACGGTCCAATAAAAGCCCTTTGACAGCCCTTTATGGGACCTTTTAAGGTAAACGCGTGCCCGAAGCCTTACCGAAGGCCTATGCAAGCCTCGGGCAAGCGCTATTAATTTCATTTCGTTTAATTGTTTTGTGCTCATGGAATAAATATAGAGCAGGCAAAAATGGTGGCTGATCGAAAACAACACTTTTAACCCATTTTGTAACATTTGTATACATTTAGTCTAAAATGAAACTTTAGCACACAAACTTATCTTTACAGTAGAAAAATATACATATATTGAGACCAATCAACCAAATGTTAACCACCCGCCAGGAAGGTTCCATAAAGGCTCCCGCCTTTTTGCTAGCGCCACTTGATCTGTTACGGTATAATCAGCCATGATATGGAAAGAGTATGTGTATATCCAAAAGATGTTTGTAAAGTGACTGGAAAAGGCCTTCAGCACGCCAGACGTCTATTAAGTACAATAAGAATTGCACTCAACAAAGAGAGCCACCATTTTATTACAAAAAAAGAGTTCTGTGACTACACTGGTATTGACCCTGATCTGATGAATCTGGATTAGAATTCATCTTCAACGGCGCAGATCAGTTTTTTAAACGAACTGCGTCATTTTTATAAAATAAAATCGATTTTATAGCCATACATACAAAACCATTAACGCCTCTCCATGCAATCACATCTTATGTTCAATATGGTGACTGCTGTGACTGACATTCTCAGCACAGGTCACTTGCCCCATTTTTGTAGCTGGCCCATTCAATATGCACTCGCCCATTTAATTACTGTACCGGAAGGACAAATTTTAAGGCAGTCGCATAGCCACTACCTGGTACATATAGAAATGTTTGAGTATGTACTAGAGAAAGAAATCACCATCAATTTTGCCCAAACCAATAGGAGTATTTTTATGTTCGCCATGTTTGAGGGCTATTCTGCCTTGTACGATCAAAAAGATAATTTGATTACTAAAGCAAAGAATGGCAGTTGCCATCTTGGTTATCATGACGAAGGAAATTATCATGTAAAATTACCACCAGGTACACATAAATTTTTGCTTTTAAACTTGCGTCCCGACTGGTTTTTACATGAGACTAAAAACTTGCATCAATTTAAAACGCTTATTACAAATTACACGACTAAAAAAGATTTAGCGTTCGCCCTTCCAAATTGTCGACTAACTAAACAAGTCAACAATAGGCTAAAGGAAATGCTTTTACAAGCGAAAGTAAATCCACATGATCTATATATGACGATAAAGCGTGTTTTAACTCAATTAATAGACCAATACCACAATATGCTTATGGAGCATAATTATACAACCAATGCTTTGCATGAAATTAAGGCTATGGACATCAAAGATTTCATAAAAGAGAATTTCAGGAACAAGGTGCTCAATAACGTTCCTGAATTGGCAAGGCATTTCGCTGTATCTGAAAGTACTTTTCAACAATTGGCAAGAGTCGCCTTTGGCAAGCCCTTTCGTGAGCACCTTATCTCAGTTAGAATGGAGTATGCTTTACATATTTTAACTACTACAAATAAGCCTATTCATGAAATTGCTGATCTGGCGGGTTATAATGATCCGTGCTATTTTAGCCGTGCATTTAAAAAACATTACCAAAAAAGTCCCGACCATCTACGGAATTCATAAAAAAATATATCAAAAAAACAATGAACTTTTGCGCAAAAATCCGCAATAAATGCAATTATGTTTGCACAAAAGTCCATATTCCAAAAGAAGCGAGTTGAGTAATTTTAAATAAAAAAGAGACCCCTCTATTTTATCAAAATTTAACCTCTTCTGGAAGGCGCTAGCTGGAACAGGTTTTATCATGTTTGTTTTTTAACATCCTATTCTAATACTATCTTAAAAGTTTAATCGCGCTATTCTTTATTTTTTTTATGGCGTTTTCACTCCTATTGTGTATCTCTTAGGTCGACTTATGAGAAAGATTAACTTTGCGACCTGATTCAAATACTTCCCGCATTTTTTCAGGAAGCCGCTCTACGCTAGCTTCAATATGAACAGTCAATTCGCGCGTATTTATTTCATCATTCAAATCAGAATCTTGAACTTCAAAACGCATAAGGGACTCTAGGCATTTTTCCTTTAACTTGCTTCGTTTGATGATATTTAAAATATTCTGTCTAGCTGATGAGTATAGGTAGGCAGATAAATCTGATGTTATGTGTATCTTATTGATATTGTTCCCTAAATAAGTGAAAACTTCCTGAACAACTTCTCTTGCATCTTCGTCATTTCCAAGCACCTTCCGGGCATGCAAGAACAATACTCCCCAGTACCGATCATAAATAGCGGTAAAAGCATTACGATCACCATTTTTCAAATGAGCAACAAGTTCAACATCAGTTAGTTTTTTGTAATTCATAAGTATTCATTTTATATTTGCTTAGCTAGTTAGGACAGGTTATCATGTTTGTTTCCTTAGCAACCTATTCCAATTCATTTTCAAAAGTTTATAGGACGATCATAGCACTCTTTCTCCTCAATTCAAATGCAATTCGCATTTCTTCGGGCAAGACAGCAATCTCCTCTTCAATTAACGTCTTTATATCCTTAGGCCGAACCGAATGATTGGTGGCATTTTGTACTTGATCAAGATATGGCTGAAAGTTTTCTGCGTATACTTGTGTGATTTTTTTGTGCTTATAGTGATCTAAAATATGATTCTTCACTGCGGTAAACAGAAAGGTGATCAACTCACCCTCAATATTAATCGTCGTGCGATTTTCCCATATACTAGCAAATGCATCATGGATCAAGTCTTTTGATATTGCTTTGTCATTTAAACGCCTAATGGTAAATGAAAACAATAAGATATAGTACCGATCAAAAATCTCGATGAATGCGGCATCATCAGAGTTTTTCAATAAATCAACCAACTGCATATCAGGTACATCATTATAATTATTCATATTATATTTGCTTAATGGTTTGCTTACTCCTTAGAAAAACCTTACGAACGCTATCAGGAAGAAGGTCAACTTCCTTTTCTATCATTGTGGTTAATTCCCTTTCTCTTATTAAATGATCAGTAATAATGGTATCATCTTCCATAAAACTATTGAATGATTGAATGTAGCTTTCTTCGGCATCTTTGTGAACCATCAAAGCAATCATCTTAATACGCACCGCTCGATACAAATAAGATGACAAGACTGGAAAATCCAAAGTTTCCCTCTTTAGCCATAGGTCAGAAAAAAGTTTCTGCAGTATATCCTTTGATTCCTCTTTATCTTTTAGTCGCTTGTATATAAATGCATATAGCAGTCCGAAAAATCTTTGGTAGATTTCGGAATATGCATCGTGATCCCCTTCTTTTAAGCGTATCACAAGCTCAGTGTCGGGTAACAAACTATAATCGATTATACTCATATTATTTATTGCTTACAGTAACAGTTCTTCCGTCAATTTTAAACTTTACTTCACCAGTTGCTTCCAACAATCTCAACACCTCAGTGATACTTCCATATTTTGATATGGTGCCGCTAAATATTTTATCCCCTAGTGATTGATCAGTATAAACTATATCTACATTGTACCAACGCGCTATTTTTTTCATAATTTTCCTCAAAGGCTCGCCGCCGAAACCGAACTCTCCCATTTTCCAGCTGATCACATCAGCGGGATCTACCGTTTTGACCTGAATACTGTTTGCTGTTACGATTGATTGCTGGTTAGGTTTGAGGAATACATTATCTTTTTTACCGAATGATGAAACACGTACAGATCCTTCCAATAATGTAGTTTTAATATCAACATCATCCGGGTAACTGTTAATGTTAAAATGAGTGCCCAATACTTTAACTTCCTGCAATCTTGTTTTAACAATAAAAGGATGTGAGTTATCTTTGGCTACTTCGAAATAAGCCTCGCCAGTCAATTCAACATTACGGTTTTGTCCTTCAGTCAGTTTCTTAAAAGATGATGGGAATTTAAGGCTGGTGGCAGCATTTAACCACACAGCTGTACCATCTGGCAAGACAAGCCGGTAGGTACCACCAATAGGAGTTGCAGCGATCAGCATTTGCACTTTCACATGATCTAAGCTATTGGAAGCGACCCTGCTCCCATCATCATATCTTAGTTCTGTTTCCTTTATTTTAATACCCGTTTGCTCCCCGCTTAGGCTTATAGTTTTACCATCAGCAAGTGTTAGGGTTGCTTTGTTAGTGCCGGGAGCAATATCAATAGCAGGTAATGAGGCTAAATGTAATTCTGGAGAAAATGATTTATTAAAGAACCAGACGGCACCCAAACCAATAATCAATACAGCTGCAGCTGTCATTGCCACCCGGTAATAAAGCCTTAGCTTATTTTGCCTACGGCTCATTAGTTTCTCCCAAACATTATTCTTGGCCGCAATAATTTGTCCGGTCCCCGGTGCGTCGGCCAGATATGGCAGCTGCAGATACCAGTTTTCCACTAAGGCCATTTCCTCTTCTGAGCAATCACCTTCGATATACTTGTCTACTAATGCCTTCGCCTGATATTTATCCATATTATTTAAATGCCACTCATGAAAGGGCCTATATGGATAAACCGTTTAAAGAGTATCGTGGGGGCAAGAAAAATGAAATAATTTACAATAAATTAAAAAAACATAGTAAATAGCTATAAAAACCAAGTTTTGCTCTCAAAATTTTAAGGGCTCTTTTAACCTGAGATTTTACACCTTGTTCCGTCATATCCATTACTTCGGCAATCTCTTTGTGAGATAGATGCTCTTTCCGACTTAAGATAAAGATAGCTCGCACTGGTTCCGGCAATGCGTATATTTCTTTTTCAATAAGTTGTTTTAAATCTCGCTCTCGAACTTTATGATCAGTAGAAGCATGATCCAATTTCGAATAACTGGCTAAGAAGTCCATATACCTGCCAGATATTTTTTCACGTCTAAATTTATCCAATATACGACTACGGATTCTGGTATACAGATAGGAAGAAAGATTTTTACTCAGGTCTTGCAATTTCCGTTTATCCCATAAGCCAACAAACATTTCCTGAACTAAATCTTTTGCTTCATCATCATCATTCAGTCTACGAAAAGCATGCATATATAAAACCTCGAAGAAACGGTTATAGATTTCTGTGAAGGCGAGATGATCCCCTTCTCTAAGTAAAGTGGCAAGTTGTTCTTCTGAAAATTTGCTATAACTGGTCATCGGCTAATTCTAGTTAAACTTACTGATTCTCAACCTTACACGAGATGAGCGTTACTGACAAACATATTAAAAAAATTATCACTTTTTGATAAAAAAATCCAATTTACCTAAAAAACAAAGCAATCTGCAATAACTTTTTTTGTTCCTTTTGTAACATACGTTTGTCCCTTTTTGGACATTCACTAACAAAAACCCTGTGTAACTTCGATACAGTTAATAAATCAAACGCCAATAATTGAAATAAAATGAATAACGCAGCAAAAATCTCAATGTTTTATTGTTACCCTTTTAATCAATCGCTATGATGACGACCTCCAATGTATCGAACAAGGAAAGATTAAGAGAAATCATCAGACAGGAAATTGTACCTGGACTAGAGGCACTAACTGGTTCCTTAACTGAAGAATGTATTGAACACATTACATCACACAGCAGATTAAAACAGGTTACAAAGAATCAGTTTATTCAATCATCTGGATCTTATGAAGATGGCCATCTGAGTTATCTGTATAGAGGAATTGCACATAGCTTTTACTATCACCAGGAAACGAACAAAACCTTTGTTACACGCCTTTGGAAAAAGGATGAAATCATATTTGATACAAACAGTTTTGTCAAAAGCGAAGATAGATTAGAAAGCATCCAAATGTTAGAAGATGGTGAGCTAATCGCTATAAACTATTACCACCTAAAGTCTTTGCTCAATAAGTTTCCTGAACTATTTGCCCTTTTCCCCTACTTACAAATAGATCGTGAAAAACACAGCAAATATTATCAACACCTTCTAAAACTAACCGCAGAAGAAAGAGTTAGCCTATTCATACAACATAATCCTACATTAATTAGTAGAATAAACAAAGATGCTATTGCACTATACTTGGGTATGTCAAGATGCAGATTTAGTACAGCGCTACATAAAAACATTTAACCATGAAGGCAATAGAAAACGAACCCATAGTAAGATTAGAGTGGCTTATCAGAGAGGAGCTTGTCCCTAAACTGGAAAATCTAGATATCTACTTAACAGAAGAATGTATTGAATATATAATCTTAAATAGCAAGTTAGAGCAGGTAGCTAAGGACCAGTATATACAAAAAAATGGATCTTATATACATGGCCATTTGTATTTTCTATACACCGGAATAGCATTTGGTTTTTATCATGATCAACTGACAGATAGAAGATTCGCTACACGCCTCTGGAAAGCTAACGAAATCATATTTGATACAAATAGCTTTTTAAATTGTGAAGACAGAATTGAAGATATCCAAATGTTAGAAGATGGTGAATTAATCTCTATAAATTATAATTCTTTAAAAGTTTTACTTGATAAATTCCCAGAGGTGTTCGCCCTTCTTCCTTATTTAACAATACCGTTTGAAAAACACAGCACGTTTTATCAAAATATGCTAAAAAGCAATTTTAAAAAGAGAGTTAGCTTATTCCTACAACATAATCCCACTTTAATTAATAAAATAAGCATAGATACTATAGCACTATACCTAAATATGCCAAAATCTAGCTTTAACCGATCTTATGCGCTATATAAACACAATAAGGATGACGATATCTAATCGGTTGGCTTTTGTTACAATTGTAACAAAAGTTTGTTGCAATTGTAACACACGTTTGTTGCATATGTAACAAAACATCACTTAAACACTACATACATTTGGTATAACAAAACGCTAATACTCAAAACTATGAACTCTGATAAAACAATCCATTTCTTGAAGCCAGAAAGCTGTAATGTGATGGATGAGCAGCAGAGTCCATATTATATAACACTTGAACAAACTAGTAATGCGCCGAAAGATATTTTTATGTGTGAATACCAGTGTGATGAAGAAGTGATAAGAAATGATGAACATAACATTTGCTTTTACGGGGGAGCCGAAAGTTATCATGGATTATTTGTTTCAAAAGTATTTGCAGATACGGAAGCACAAGCTTTGAAAAGAGCGATTAAAATAAGGAATGAGGCGATTGCAAAAGGTGAGTGGGGCCAGGCTTGGGAAAGACATAAATTACAGCAATCGCGGTTCAATAAAAAAAGGATATAATACAAATGAACCAAATTATATACAGTTTTTACTCTAAGAAAGGCCGTGGGCTAATCTGATGGACTATTAGTCCCGGTCTTTTTTACCAAACCAAATAATAACAACTACGAGATATTATTTCATGTTTTATTTAAGTATGCAAGAAAGTACAGAGTATGATTATTTCGAACACCACTTACCAAATCCCGATCACACGCAATTTGCGGGTATTACGGCGCAGATGGTGGAGTATTCAACTCTTTACTACTTGCAGGAAGGACAAATAAAGGAAATTAAATAATAAATGACCAAAATTGTAAAAATGGAAACAACAGTGAATAAACAATCGAGAATTCGGTTTTCAGATAAAACTAAAAGAACCATTGTTGACATTATAACCTATTTGTATGTACTTCTGTTTTTGTATGCCGCAACAAGTAAACTGATAGAGTATGATAAATTTCAACTTCAGATAAGTAAATCGCCAATCATCACAGACTTCGCACCAGTATTGGTCTGGATGATACCAGCCCTGGAAATTATCATCTCTATTGTGCTGCTCTTTAAAAGAACCCTTATGCTGGGATTGTATGCTGCTTTGGGGTTGATGTGTTTGTTTACTGTTTATATCTATGCGATTTTAAACTATACCGATTCCATTCCCTGTAGCTGCGGCGGTGTATTAGAAAAACTTGGATGGACAGAACATTTGATATTCAACATTGCATTCGTGGTAATAGCAGTAACAGGAATTTTATTACAAGCAAAAATTATGCAAAAGAAGGCTATATAAGCCATATAAAATATTCGTTGGCCAATTGAATCAGGGGACGCTGAAAACCTGTAACCGTTAGAGTAGGCATTAAATCACAAAAATAAACAAAATGAAAAAATTATTTTTTACCGCCCTTGTAGCTGTAGTTGCTGTAGGCGGAGCTCTTACTGCAAAAGCACAATACAATGGTTACTTAGCTGATGGTACACCTAGAAATTGTACATTAACAATTGGCAATAGCTGTGATGGAATTCAGTTGTATGATTCTCCAACTGATCCAAAAAACGCAATCAACCAATCAGTTTATGAGGATTATTTTTATCCAGTAGCCCCATAATTATTTTGGGTGCTGATTTTTCAGCACCCAAAATTTAATGTTCCCTTTAATATCTGAATCGCGAGCCACAATTGGACTGTTATCCGCAAAAAATCATTTAAATAAAGAATTTTAAATGACAATTAAATAGCAGTTAAAAATAGACTATTATAAAACTTCTATTAATTTTTTAAGCTTATCAATATTAATAATACTGAGCCCAAATAGTTCAAAATATTAAAAATGAAAAAACTATTTTTTTCCGCCCTAGTAGCTGCAACAGCTTTTGGTGGAGCCCTAACAGTGACCGCTCAATCCAATGGTTATCTGGCTGATGGTACACCTCATAATTGTACATCATTAATTGGTTTAAGCTGTGATGTAATTTATTTGTATGATTCTCCAACTGAGCCAAAAAACCAAATCAGCCACATACTTTATGAGGATTATTTTTATCTCGTAGAACCATAATTATTTTGGGCACTGAAAAATCAGCACCCAAAATTTAATGTTTCCTTAAATATCTCAATTGTTGGCTACAAGTGGACTGTTATCCACAAAAAAGGGTTTCATTTAAACAAAGAATTTCACAAGGCAATTTTATAACTGCTCAAAACACATTATCATAAAACTTCTATTAGTTTTTTAAGCTTATCATTACTTACAGTGCTAAATCAAAATAGTTCAAATCTTAAACAATGAAAAAATTATTTTTTTCCGCCCTAATAGCTGTAGCAGCTTTGAGTGGAGCTCTAGCAGTAAACGCTCAATATAGTGGGTATCTAGCAGATGGTACACCTAGAAATTGTAGATTTATAATTGGTTACTCATGTAGTAATCTGGTGCTTTATGATTCTCCAATTCACCAAAAAAGCCCAATCGACCCGTCAATTTATGAGGATTATTTTTATCCAGTGGTTCCATAATATCCTCAATTGTTGGTACGATTAGACCATTATCAAAATAAGGTTTTGATACAAACAAAGAATTTCAACAGACAATTTTATAGCGATAAAAAACAGAACTATCATGAAACTTCTATTGGCTATTTCAAGCCTGTTGAGAATAACAATACTGAGCCAAAATAGTTTAAAATCTTAAACAATGAAAAAATATTTTTTTCCCGCTCTTGTAGCTATAGCAGCTTTTGGCGGAGCTCTAAAAGTAAACGCTCAATACAGCGGTTATTTGGCAGATGGTACACCGAGGAATTGTACGTTTTCTTTAGGCCACCCTTGTGATTTTCTGGTATTTTATGATTCTCCAATTGAACCAAGAAATCAAATAAATCCATCAATTTATGAGGACTTTTTTTACCAAATTACGCCGTAATCCTTATATAATGGAATAGTTAACTATTGCTTGCTTATTTCTAAAAATATCGTAAATTCTAGCATATGCGCTTCAAGGAATTGAAGTTCAAATATTGATTAACACTACCGCTATTTACGTTATCGTCCATAAGTGCAATTCCACAATGCAAAAAAAATATTAAATGAAAAAAAGTATCTTTATAATATCTGCAATTAGCCTTCTGGGTTTGTCTATAATTTGGTTTCTGAGTTTTGACAAAGACAACACTAAAAATGGATTCAAAAGAATTTTACAAGGAGCGGCCCCACAGCTAGTTTCAATAATTGATATTCCTAACAGCGAATTTTGCTTTGCCGGTGAGGACAAAAATGGAAATACTGTACTATTTAACTTTAAGAATCGAAATTTTTATAAATTGGGGCCGAAAAATATTACATTAATAGAATTAAAAGTTTCTCCAAAATTCAATTATAAATCTCGATTAATGTACGCTTCTATGGGATACGGGGCTACTTTTTTAAATAACAATGAAGGAGATGTTTCAGTTATCAAAGATTCAATTATTAATAATTTTAACATTCCAAGTATGCGCTATGATCATCCTAAAGTAATATCAAGTAATTCTGCAATAGTAAGAAGTTTTTACACTGTAAAAGGGCAGAGAGTTCGAACTTTAAAAAAACTTACACTCACCGATACATTGTCATCTTTAAAGAGCGTCGATCTACCTATTCAAGTCGATGGTTTTTATTGTAATGATGGAACATTACATTACAATAAAGACCTCCAAAAGTTGTACTATCTCTTTTCTTATAGAGGTGAAATATTGACGTTGGACACATCTTTAAAAATGTTAAGCACTATTAAGACAATCGACACTATCACTAAATCAAATATTAAAGTAGTTTCGGTTAATATAAACTTCAAAGGACGTTTCGCGAAAAAAAATATTCAAGTTAAACAGAATAATATTGTCAATGCCCTAATTTCTACAGATCAAAAATTTATATATGTATGTTCCAAAATTAAAGGCGACAATGAAAAATACAAAGACTCCCATAAAAACATTCTAATTGATGTTTACTCTATAAAATCTGAAAAGTATTTGTATAGCTTTTATTTACCAAAACTAAATAGAGATATAATTTTTGGTTTTGAAGTTAAAAAAAACAATATAACTGTTATAACTGAAAATCGAATATTGACTTATAAAATCACTAAACATAATCAAGAGGCAATCTAATTTTAATATAACAATCTTTTGGACAGTAAAAAGTCATTCTAGTTCGAATGTCTCATCAATGCCTTTTCTATAACCTTTTCAAACCCACTATTTTCAGTTGAGATACTAATTAATGAGGGTATACTAAGAATTTTCATATCTCTGTCTACTATCATAACAAATGGGCCACCAGTAATGCCGTAGTTTATCAAAAAAGGGTGACCGACTCCTAAACTACCAGTTGAAACATTAGTATTCTTGTCAGAAGTATACAAATTGCTTTTTATTCCCTTTATCCAATCGTCCTTTTTTTTATCGATATTGATACTTAAGTAAACAAAGTTTGTATCAGTGTCAAACTTCTTTTTAATATTTTTTTCATACAGTGCGTGAAAATTAGCACAACCAGCACACCCTAGAAACCATGTGTCAATTAGTATAACTTTTCCACTCAATGACTCAATGTTAAATTTCTTATTGTCTAACGTTATAAAATCAGTGATAAATAATTTTCCAATTTTCTTGCTATTAACGACCATTCTGGATTCAATAGTTTCTTTTATATGGGGCTCGGTTACCGTTTGATAAGCATCCATTATTATTGAATCTTTCTCAATATCGGATGATTGATCATACGAACGAATTCCGGTCATCGAAGCGAAAATTAATCTTCCTATAATTTTATCTCTTATATCGTTTTTAAATTTTGTTTTTATTTCATCATACACGTATTTAAGATCGGATTTAGCTGAAGAAGAATCTAATCTTGACTCAAATTTAATTTTAGCTACAGCAGTTCGGATGTAAGTTGGTGCAAATGTACTTAGTGAAGTTGGAGGGATGTAAAGCATATGACTGTTGTTCACATAACTGTCCCTAATAACATCTTTATATTGAGGAAATTTTTTAAGTAGTAAATCTAATCTGAATACCCAATCAGAATGATAGTCTGCAAATTCATACTTTAATATTTTTTTTAAATCATAATTTAAATTTGAATTTTCTATCAAATTATTGGATTTACTTTGATGTTTAAGAGTTAACCTTATAAGTCTTTCTAAGACATCTTTTAACTCTTTCAAATTTTTTATCGTTTGGATTTCTGTGATCAATGGATCTTTCATATAATTTCTCCACATTTCATTGTTTAATCGATTAGTTAAATTGTATTTTTCAGCTCCTTCCCCCTGAAAGCTAATAGAATCTATACCGTCCATTTTCGCATAGATTTTTATTTTTATTTGATCGCCCGGTTCCTGATAAAATCCACCTGTCCATCTCCATTTCTTACCCGCATCTTCATAAAACATTTGAAATTTATGAACTTTACCCAAATAAGGAATTGAAAAGTGAAATTCGCCGCTTTTATCAACCCTTGGTGTTTGAATATCTCCACCAAATTTTGGATATTCATCGAACTTCACGTAAGTAACTATACTTTTTACATCTATAGCACTTGGACTTCCTATTATATTGTTTGGTTGGTAAACGATTTGTCCTGAAAAGCTTGAAGTAGAGGGATTTTGACCAAAAGAAAGAACTGAATTAATGGATATAAAAATTGCTAACAGTATTTTTAAATGAGTCATGTTATTTATAGCTGAGGTTATCATTAGTTCCGAGTTTAAGTATATGAATATATTATAATAGTGGGTTTACATTAAAAGGAGCAAACCACAATTTTCAATAACCATCATTTTGTTTAATATTAGAATTTCTATTAATTTCTTTGCTAGGAATCGGATATAAAACATCAGTAGAATTCCAACTAGATTTTACAGGGCTCAATACTTCTGTAGCTTTACCTGTTCTTTTTAAATCTAACCACCTATGCCCCCACTCAGTAAAAAGCTCCAATCGTCTTTCATTTAATATGATTTGTATAAGATTCGTTTTATTAATTTGTGGGTTTGTGTCCTTAATAAGAGCAATACCAGCTCTGCCCCTAATTTTGTCTATGTCTTCAATCGCTAGTGAGAGCTTATCTAATTGTGCCCTTGCCTCAGCTCTTATTAAAAATACTTCCGCCAAGCGTAAAACGACTGAATATTCATTAACATTTGTTGAAGAAGCAATTTTGTATTTAAATGGAAAATAAAAGGTGCCAGCAGTATTCGTAAAGCTTTTAATCCAGGCGATCTTTCGTTTATCAGTCACTTCAAAAGCATTTGTTGCAAATGTATTTCTCAATGAAACAACCAGAGGGGTGGCTGAGAGAATAAATGCAGCACCTTCATTTGTGTTCTTTCCTGCCGGTGGCATTAATTGCCATATCGTTTCGGAACTGCTTTTTTCGAAGGCTTTATCCAAGGTATTTAGATTATATACACTAGATTTGGAAATTACTGTCGTTGCATAATTTTCGGCGTTTTGCCAATCTTTTAAATACAAATAGACCCTTGAAAGTAAGGCCTGAACAGTTGATTTATTTGGCCTTACCCTTTCTATGGTTACATAATTTTCATCAAGGAGTTGCTCCGAGGCCCTTAAATCTAAAATGATTTGATTATAAATATCAGTAACAGAAGCCTGTTGTGCGTTTTGCAAAATTCTGTAGTCAGAATTCAAATGTAATGGAACACTACCAAATAAATTTACAAGATAGAAATAACTAAAGGCTCTAATAAATCTAGCTTCGCCCTCAATCTGATTTTTCACTTTTGATGTTATGCTATTGGGGCCACTAAGGCCCTCCAAGATAACATTTGAAGTGTATATTGCTTGATAAGGACTTCCAAATAAAAGTTGGTTTAACAGATCATTTTCTGGTGTAACTTTATTTTCATAAAACTCGCTACCTAAAGTATTATAGGCAATAAGTTCATCGGAGGATAATCCACACATTAGAGTAACGCTTCCTTGGCCACCATAAGCGAAACTATAAGTGGACATTTTGCTGTAAATTCCCAGTAATGCCGAAATAGCAAGCTCATCATTATTTAAGATGTTTTGTTGTTCTATACTTGCTTCTGGTGTACCTACTTCCAAATAGTTTTTACAATTCATTGACAAAGAGGACAGCATGCACAATGCAATCATGATAGTAACCTTGAATTTACCACCATTTTCACTTTTTTTATTTAAAAGATTTTTCATTTTTTTAAGATTTAAAGTGATAAGTTAATTCCGATGGCAAAGGTTCTCAAAGGAGGTAGCATTCCTAAAGTTGCTGTTTCTGGATCCAGTCCGATATATTTAGTAATTGTGACGAGATTCTGGGCTTGAAGATATATAGCGCAATTGCTTATTTTAACTTTTTCTAGCAAGTGATTAGGAAGGTTAAAAGACAGAGCTATATTTCTTAAGCGTATATAAGAAGCATCTACTACAGACAAGGTGGATTGTTTAGCTCGGGAGTTCAATGTGTTTACTGAAGTTAATGTGCTAAATTTTTGGACTGAAGTGGCATCTCCTTCCTTTTGCCATCTTTCAAGTACCGCCGTTAACTGGTTTGAAATTTTTTCTCCCGTAAATCGACCTGGATTAGATAAAGTTGTAGTTTGATAACTATTGCCTTTTTGATCAACAAAAGAAAGCAACATATCTAGACTAAACTGCTTAAATCTAATTGAATTCTGGAAGCCCCCATAGTATTTTTGACCTAAGAATCTTATCTCTTGACGATCTGGAGGATTAATAGTACCACTATTGTCTTTGTCTTCAATAACATAAAGTCCAGATTGATTACTGACTGAAGCATTATAAAACTTACCGATAGCCAGTGGTTCGCCAATTACGTATGTATCGAAGTCATTTGAAGTTGATAATCCTGGATACGAGATTAATTTGTTCTTAGGTATAGTTAAATTAAAGGAGGTTGTCCAATTGAAATTTTTACTTCCAATAATTTTATAACTGGAATCAAATTCCCAACCAGTATTTTGAACAGTAGCTGGTAAATTAGCATATATAAAAGCAGGCCCAATGCTGATAGGGAGATCTTTAAATAGTAATTGATTAGATGAACGATTTCGGTAAAACGAAATATTAATATTAAGTTTATCCTTAAAAATCCCCAATTGAATACCTGCTTCTAGCTTTTGATTGGTTTCCCAAGCAAAGTCATTGTTAGCTATTGATGCAACAGATAAAGTCGGAGCCCCCTGATATGAACTTGAGGAATTCCATAATGATAAATATCGATAATCCCCGATTTGATCATTGCCTGTAATCCCATAACTTGCTCTTATTTTAGCAAAGCTCACAAATGGTAGTGTATGTCTGAGAAATTGCTCTTCGGACAATATCCAGGCTGCCCCTATTGCACCAAAGTTAGCGAATTTTTTATCTGGCCCGAAACGGCTTGATCCGTCTCTCCTCGCAGTAAAATTAATAAAATACTTTTCTTTAATATTAAAATTTAAACGAGAAAATAAACCGAGATAACGATATTTAAATCCAGGCAGTAATTCAGCATTTGTTATTAATCCGGCTGAGCCTATGTTGTCCATTAGTTCATCACTACTAAAATTTGAGGCGTTTACCGTTGTAAGTTTATATTGTGTATTTTGGAGAGTCAGCCCCAATAAGGCATCTATTTTAATTAAACCAAAAGAATTATTGTAATTGAACTGAGGTTCAAAAGATAAGTTTTTATTATAGTTATTTGAGAAGGAAGTACTTCTATTTACGGCTGTATAATTATATATTGGCGAAATTGATGCTAAGGGAAATTTTCTTGTACCTTCAGTCCTAATTGTATTGTACGATAATGAGGCTTTAAATTTAAAATTTGGAAATATTTTATAATTAAAAGATAGATTAGCTAAAAGGTTATCGGTTGTACTGTTGTTTTTTTGTAGTAATAAAGCCATTGGGTTTGTCACAACGGTACTGTTATCCCAGTTCAATTTCCCCTCCTGATTATAAGGTTGAGGTGCATTAGGAGCTAATAAAATATATAAAGTTAGATCTTGATTTAATAGATCTCTTTTTGTATTAGTATAAGTTGCATATAAGTTAACAGTTAATTTATCATTTGGTGCACCTAAATTTATTCCACTACGAACACTGGCTCGTTTCAACCCAAAGTCTCCTGGGAACACTGTTCCTTCCGTATAATAATTTGCTGCAAGAATATAATTATTTTTATTATCTCCTCCATTTACATTAACTGAAGTCGAGGTATTTTTTGCTTTTCCACCAATTAGTTCTTTTTGCCAATTAATCTCATTGTCTTGCTTCCATATACCATTCAAGTCATGGTCAAGTGCTCCAGGTTGTAATGCATCATTTTTAAAGGCCTCTCTTCGCATAGACAGATACTCCTCTGTATTCAATGTATTAACAAAATGACCTACCTCACTAAAACCCGCATTGAAACTTGCACCTACTGTGGTTTTTCCGGCTTTCCCTCGTTTAGTCGTAATTAAGATAACTCCATTCGCTCCCCGTGAGCCATATATAGCTGTAGCATCTGCATCTTTAAGAACTTCGATGCTTTCAATATCTCCTGGATTTATAGATGCAAGATTGCTGGCTCCAGGGAGACCGTAAAGTGTACTTTGACCAGTAGATAAATTTTGTGAGGGAAAAACCACTCCATCAATGATATAAAGAGGGTTGTTACCACTCTTCAAACTGTTTTGGCCGCGAATTTGTATATTAAAACCACCTCCAGGAATACCACTTTGTTGAGTTACTTGCAAGCCCGTTACTCTACCTTGTAATGCCATAAGTGGATTACTTACTGGATTTTGACTGATAGCTTTTGCATCTACTCTAGATATATTTCCAGTCCTCTCCCTATCTGTAACGGTGTAATACCCCGCATTAATCTCTACCTCCTGAAGTTTGTCCGTACTTGATATTAGTGATATTGATTTCAGATTTTCAGATGCCTTTATTTCTTTACTATTATACCCAATGAATGAAATTACCAAAATGTCTTTCGCATTTACATTTTGTAAACTAAACTCACCATTGGCATTTGTAACTGTGCTATTAGTACTGCCTTTAACCTTTACAGTCGCTCCCACCAAAGGCACGTTATTTTCATCAAGCACCCTTCCACGTATATCAATTCCAACAAGCACACCAATCCCCTTTTCAATAAGGGAACGATTGTCGACTTTAATGACAATAGCCTTCCCTACAATTTTGTAAGTCACAGAGCGCCCAAATAAAAGCTTATCCAACACTTTTTCAACGGGTGTGTTGTAAAAATCAGCATCTATAAGCTCATGACCATTGAGTAGGCCTTCAGACCAAACCACACCATAGCTGGTTTGCTTCCTAATTTCCATTACGAGGTCGAAAAAAGTGATGCCTTTTTTATTATAAGTCAGCGTTTGTCCGCGAGTGTCTTTTGCACTTAACTGGATTACGGCTATTAAAATTATAATAATCGTTAATCGCATGATGAACAGTGTTTTTTGAATGCTCTTCCGAAGAACATCCCGTTTCATGAAATTGATTTTATACATTTCATCGGTTTTATGACAAGGCTTAGCGGTTCCGACGCTACTTTAATTTTGCTTACGTAAGTAAAATTAGCTAAGTTTGCTTGTCTGTTAAATTGATCGTTTGATAGGTTAAGTAATACAGGCCCTGGTCGTTTATGTTCTGATAAAACATAAGCGACTTTTTTATGCTCGCATTAAGATTATTTAGGGAGGATCTCTAGTCAAGGTTTTACCATAATCCTCCTTCCCTCAATTTTAAATTTAACGTCCCCTGTTGCTTCTAATAAACATAAAACCTGAGAGACTTTTTCATACTTAGATATAAAGCCACTAAATGGCCTATTTGCAATTTCTTTATCGGCGTATATCACCTCGACATTGTACCAACGTGCAATTTTCTGCATGATACTTTCAAGTCTTTCGTCCATAAAAATAAACTCTCCATTTTTCCAGGCAATAGCTATTGTTGGATCAATTTGATGTACACTAATGCCATTCGAATTAAGTACAGATTGCTGGCTAGGTCTTAATATGACTCCTTTTGTTTCACTACCAGTTGTTGTAAGAGAGGCAACCTTAACGCTGCCCTCTAACAAGGTTGTTTTAACTGAGAGTTCATCGTTGTAGGCAGATACGTTAAAATGGGTACCCAGCACCTCAATTCTTTGTTTATCTGTGGTAACGACGAAAGGATGTTCTTTATCTTTAGCTACCTCAAAATATGCTTCACCTAATAGCTTAACATTTCGATACTGTTCTTTTCCTTTTAAAGAAGAGTTATAGGTTAAGCTGGATGCGGCGTTAAGCCATGCCGTTGAACCATCTGGAAGGCGCACCTGATAGGTGCCGCCACGCGGAGTAGAGATGGTAAAGCTCTGAGCCCGCTCATTATTAATTAATGTACCGTCAGTGTAAGTTAACTTCGATGCATCAACTACAATACCTGCCTTTGCTTCACTTAGTTCAATCTTTTTTCCATTTGACAAGGTTAAAGTCGCCTTGTTGCCACCTGGATCGACATCTACTGCATATTGCGTAGGTGTAATAGCAGTTCTTTTAAATAACAGTGTCGAAAAGGTGCCAATAATTGCTATTGCCGCCGCAGCAAGCAGAATGTTTAATGGCCAGTTAATCCGTGCGCCTTTTTGTTGTTTCCCTGATTCAGAATCAAAAGTTTGCAGAAAACGTTCTACATCGTCCTCCCAAACATCATCAGGTAATTCTCCATTAGGGTTATTTTTTCCTTTCTTATTGTACCAATTCTCTAATTGCTGCAACTCTTGTGGACTGCAGCTACCATCTTGGTATTTTTTCGTTAAGGCTTGAAAATCTTCTTGAGTTATCATAAACTTTTTAGGACTTATAACCTTAAGACAACTCAAAGGTGCCTAGACCCCATACCATATTAAAATAAAGTTATCATTTTGTTAATATTTCAATCAAATAGTACTCTGCGTGCGTAAAATGATAGGGTTGTTGCGTAATATCTTGATGGCCCTTTGGATTTGATTACTGACATTACTTTGGGACAGACCGAGCAATTTGGCAATCTTCTTCTGAGAAAAGTATTGCTTACGGCTGAGCTTGAAAATTTCGCGCATTTTAAACGGCATTTTTTCAATTTCCGACTCAATCACCCTAGTCAATTCTTTTAAACACACTTGTTCATCAGCAAGCTCTCCTGAACCTTTTGCGTAGATAAAAAAATCCTCTGCGTAGTTCATTTCTACTTTTGCTTGCTTTAGATGATCAAATACAACATGTCGTACGGCAGTATGTAAATATGATTTAAGAGAAGTATTAATATCTGTTTCTGCTCGTTGGTAAAACAGCTTAGTAAAAATCTCCTGGACTACATCCTTTGCGAGATCCATATCACCTAACATTTTGCCAGCATGTAACACTAAGGGGGGAAAATAATGATCATAAATTACTGTAAACGCACCATTAAAATCGCCGTCTGACTGTAGCAACGCTATCAGTTCTACGTCTGAAAATCCGCTATAATCACACATAATTCCCCAATGATTAAATAAATCAATACATGAATAGTCATGTATGTAAAAGGTTGTTGCCGCTTATTTTTTTGATTGCTAAGTTGATTTGATTATTGACTGTCTTTTTGGACAGATTGAGCCGTGTGGCAATCTCCTGATGAGAAAGGAACTGTTTACGGCTGAGTTCGAAAATTTCGCGCATTTTAGTCGGCAATTTTTCAATCTCTGATTCAATAGCATCCGCAAGCTCCTTTAGACAAACTTGTTCATCAGCAAACTCTCCTGAATTTTGTGTATAGTTGAAAAAATCTTCTGCATAATTCAATTTAACTTTCGCGTGCTTAAGATTATTAAATACCTTATTGCGCACCATCTTGTATAAATAAGCAGAAAGAGAAGTATTAATATTTAAGGTTTTTCGCTGCTGATAGAACGTGGTGAAAAGTTCCTGTACCACATCCTTAGCTAGTTCCACATCACCTAACATTCGATTAGCATGCAAAACCAATAATTTCCTGTAACGATCATAGATTGCTGTATATGCAGCAATATCTTCATACTCTGACTGTAGCAACTCTACGAGCTCTACATCTGAAAATTCGCTATAATTAATCATATATCCCTCGATTAAATCTAGTAGGATTTAACCTACCCAAAATTGAAAAAACAGTAACCTGTTCATTTTGTTCATTTTGTTCAAAGCTGTTTTTTCCTGTCTGTTCACAGTTTATCGGCTTATTTTCAGCTTCACAAGCTTCACGCTTGTTCGATTTTGTTCGATTCGATTTCATATTTTTCAGATTAGGTATTTTGTTAATAGTCGTATTTTTTTCCAATCCCTATCTGACGCCCTTTTTAATTAAAAAATCTACGATTTAAAATAGACTTACTTAAAAAAAAGACGTTAGTTTTATGATACAAAATAGTCCTATAAGACAGCTAAAATACCAGCTTATAGATGAGGGTTTAACAATAGGCTTTATGGAGTTATCAGGTTAGCACCTGGACCTCACGATTGTGAGATAGAAATGAACATGATGCAAACTTAACAATTCAGCCCTGCATCGTCAAAATAAATTTAACAAATCGTCAATCCATTATTCATTTTGTTCAGATGCGCCATTCTGAATAATAGTCATTTCTAGATTAAGCTTTGACTTAAGCAAACAGGCAAGATCCGGTAAATAATACAAAATTAAGAACAATTCTATATCCTAAAGGAAATAAAAGAGCCATTACTATTACTAGAAACGGCTCTTTTGTTATTGGCAAGGATATGGTTATCTTATTGATAGTCCCCTATCTTCCGAAATCAGGTTGATTAGGTCGTAAATACCACTACACTTTGTAATATTGCTCCCAGCCCTTACGCGGCGGTGGACCGACAAGTAAAGCATTGGCAACTTTATTATTCGTGATGATTTTCTTGTTACGGTCAAATTCAAGCTTCGTATTTAATTTCTGAGCAAGTACCCCCAGACAGAATACCTGACTAAGTGGGCCTGCTATCGAAAATGGGGAGCGTGTTTTCTCCTCTCCCTTACAAGCTTGAAGGAAATTCTTAAAGTGGTTTGAAGGACTTTTAGGGACTTCTGGTAGTGAGCCAGCCATTGCTAAAGCTTTTTCCTCAGGAATAATGGATAGTGTACTGCCATGAGATCCTCCTTTAAAAGTAAGCTCTTTACTGTAGATTATCTTTCCTGGGTTTAATTTTGCCGGCTCAATTTTCCCTGTGCTCGGCGGCGGTATATTCGGATCTAAACCGGAAACACCATACCCTTTTGGAATTGGCGGTAGGTTATTCACGCCATCATACCAGTTGATATCCAATGCAGGCATGTTCCCCCTTTTTGGAAACTTAAAAGCCAAAGTAGTAGCTGTTGGATAAAAGAAATCATTATGACCACTTAAAACTGGATTAACCTGATACGGCAGGCCTAGATCCAGAAACTCGTGAGCAGTATCCAGAATATGTGCGCCCCAGTCGCCAAGAGCCCCCATTCCTAAATCAAACCAGCAACGCCATTGGCCATTCACAAAATCTTTATTATAATTATGTCCCGTTGTGGCCATTTGCCAGATGTCCCAATCCAGTGTGTCCGGCATTGTTTGGGCTGCTGGGAAAGATTTCATATGGATATCCCATCCATGCCAGCGCCTTGGTGCATTCATATGCGCTGTTATTGAAGTCACATCCTTAATGATACCCGCTTCTTTCCAGGCTTTAAACTGAAAATAATTAGCATCAGAGTGCCCCTGGTTGCCCATTTGTGTAACTACCTTATCGTATTTTTTCGCCGCTTTCATCATGAGCTCTACCTCATTAAAAGTACGGGCCATCGGCTTTTCAACATATACGTGTTTTCCTAAACCCATAGCCATCATGGTGATGGGGAAATGCGAAAAATCAGGTACGCCAACGGTAACGGCATCTATCTGATTACCCATTTTATCAAACATTTTCCTGAAATCCTGAAAACGGGGTACGTTAGGGAATTCTTTCAAAACGGCTAATGTTTGTGCGGCGCCCATATCCACATCGCATAAGGCTACGATATTAACGAGACCAGTTTTGTACAAATCACGGATGATTTCGGCACCCCTGTTTCCAATGCCAATACAAGCCAGGTTTACGCGTTCATTAGGGCTGGCAAATTTTATATCTCCTTTACTCATCCCCATCAGTACGCCTGGGGTTATCGCTGCCACAGCAGACAACATCATAGTTTGCTTTAAAAAATGTCGTCTTGAAAATTCTTTACTATTCATTTTAATAATCGTATAAGGTTTACATTCGGTGTTTTTTTTCTAAGATATGATTTTAAAGGCTTTTTAAATGCGCCAGACTTTTGGGAACCTGTTGCTTCACGCCTTTGCTTTCATCTTCAATATAAAAATATCGAACAGCTGTTTTCTTAGCCGTTTTAAGTAAGTCGTTCATATCAATTTGACCAGTACCAAGGGCAACATTTTCGCCACCTGATTTCGGGCGATCCTTTAAATGCATCAATTTAAAACGTTTTGGATATTTATTTAGGTATTCAATTGGATTATACCCTGGCACCAATACCCAAAGTACATCCATTTCAAAAGAAACATATTTTGGATCGGTTTTTTGAACAAGGTAATCAAACAGACTTTCCTTAAAAAAGGCACCTCCGGGTACAAATTCAGGGCCATGGTTATGATAACAAAAACTCAGGCCACTTTCTTTAAGCTTTTTACCAAAAACATTAAAATCTACCACTGCTTTTTTGATGATGTTTGAATCAATCGCATCCTTATGCGGGATGGATGGTATACGCACAAATTCGGCGCCTAATATCTTCGCCGTTTTGATTACATTTTCAGTATTATTCATGGCGTCGTACCCTACGCCATAGGTGCTACAACGCATTCCACGCTCATCCAATAGTGTCCGCATCCGCTCAGCACTTAATTTAAATAAGCTAGAAAATTCAATATTGGTTATACCCATCGCTTTAATCATATCTAGCGTACCAGGCACATCTTGAGAAAAAGCATCTCTAAAAGTATAGGAAACGACACCAGGTGCTTCTTTTAAAAGTTTCCCGAAACGTTGAGCGAAAGATGATTGCCCTAAAATTGAGCACAGCATTAAACAAAAAAGGATTTTTTTCATGTGTTTATATTTGTTTGTATGTTATGACTAGATACTGGTTCGATTGATGTAATTCAAGCTGCAGGATCCGGAGACTATAGTTAATCTTACGGTATGTAAGCTGTTTAGTGGAAAAGTCTTCGTCCCCAGATCAAAAGTAGACCATACTCCATTTGTGGTAACCGGCAAATTCACTACCGGCAGGTCTACTCCATCAACCGAAATCTTAACTGATGCCGCCTGACTGGAAGAATACCTTAACTGGAATTTTGTATTGGCCAACAATGGCAATTCCCTCCACTCCAGCCATTCATTAGCCTGGGTATTGTTCACATGCCAACCCCCATTTGTATCTCCGTTTTTTACAATATCAATATCTCCGTCCCGGAACGTCCCGCCGCTATTTCCAACGCTCAAATCATGGTAAAAATCGCATCCTTCAGCTTCAATTTTTAGTACTGCCGGATAAGGATCATTTGAATATCGACGTACAATATTGATGCGCTGATTTGGATAATCATAGTAAGTCACATCCTTACTTCTAAAAAGGGCTGCATTCTCTGCACAATCCGTAAAGCCTTCAAGCAAAGTCATCACTGCTCCCGCACCTTTTGTATTGTTCAAAGTATTGATCAGTGCTTGTCCATGATTGGCATCTATAAACATATTTGTTGTACCCTGCACCACCCTAAATCCAGGTACACCAGAGCCCACTTTTACGTTATTAAAGGTCCATAAAGTCCATGGGTTGGCCATCGTAAACCAATTGTCTACGGCATCAATAATTGCAGGATCATTAACTAATGGATCCCGATCTAACCATGTTTTATCCACAACCAGATAAGGATCCTGACCAAATGTTATATTAAATTGAGTACGTATGTACTGCAAAATCTTTTTTAAATTGCCATTACCATAATTGATGGCCCAACTAGAGCCTACACCCCAAAAAAAGACGACAGGTTTTCCATTATACTTAAACCTTTTAGCATCAGGGATCTGCTGAAAAGCAGTTTTGATGTTATAATCCCAAATGTATTTGTAATTGGTGAGATCCCCACAATCAAATTTAGGACTGCTATTTTGATAACCAAGATTATTATCGACATTTCTGTTAGCTCCCCAGGATGCAGGGCAATCATCAAATACTGCAATTTTAAAATTTCCTGCCAGACCACGACGATCCATAGCCTGAGACAATAAGGCTAATTTTCTGGGATCACCATGATCTACATTTGGAAAATTAGGGCTGTAGCCACGACAATTCGCTGCAAAAAAATCCTGTCCACTATAAGCAAATTCCTCTACCAGATTGTCCCACCAGTCATTTTCAGAAGCTGAAGATTTGTATAATGGCAGGTTATACAATACATTCCCCGCTGCTGTAGGATTTGGTCCACCCCCAATGCGAATGGTATTGTTAAAACCAACAACAGACCCTATAAACTCGGTTGGAGCGGCTAAAGCGATACTATTTACAGTCTCACTAGTTGAAATTTGCTGACTGGCTTCGATAGAATTTATTTTAGCACAGCCGCTGACCATCAACACAGTTAGGCCAGTAAAGATAAATTGAATTAATACTTGGTTCATACGCTAAGTTTAAATTGTTAATATTTGGTTGCAGTTGATCACTGTTCCATCAAAAGAAGTATAGCGCGCTTAATTAAAGCTTAAAAAAGTATTAATATTTCAATTTATTTGTTTTTAAAATTTAGTGCTGATACTAAGACCATAGGTTCTCGGGCTTCCCAAATGGGTGGCGCCAAAATCATAAGCATAATCTGCATATATTTTATTGCCCAAGTTTCTGCCCCAGACAAAAAAGTCTAGTTTTTTTGAGGAAATACCTAATTTGGCGTTGAACAGACCATAAGCCTTTTGCTCCAGCTTATTCTCCAGATCAAAATATTGTTTACCTGTAGCTGCCCACTCCCCTCTTCCAATAAGCTTCATATGGGCTTCAGCAGAAAGCTCATATGCATATTGTAAAGCGAGCATAGCAGTGAAATTAGGTGTAAATACCTGTCTGTTGTTATCCAGATTCAACACCTCATTCTCTTTCCCCAATTTCAAATCCGTGTATTTAGCATCGGTATAACCTAGGTTATAATCTATAGACAAGCCTTTTACAGGAATAGCCGAGATCTCTAATTCTGCACCTTTGCTCCTTAGCTTACCCGCATTTTTAGTTACTGTAATGGCTTCAGGAAGGATCAAAGTTGGCACCTGTGCGTCATTTACTTCAGTATAAAATACCGCAGCATTGACCCGCAAACGTTCATTGAAGAAGGTGTTCTTACTACCAATTTCAAAACTGTTGCTATTTTCTGGCTTATAAGTTACAAATTGGAGTGATTCTGTACTCGTTTGGTTGATACCACCAGCTCTGAAGCCTTTATTGTAACTGGCAAACCAGTTGCTATTCGCCACAGGCTGATATTTTAGGATTACTTTTGGCGAAAAAGCGTGGTAACTTTTTGAATCCCGCTCAAAATCCGGACTCGATGAAGGCATCATTCCATCCATAATAATTTCCTCAAAGCCATTCAGCTTTTTGTGCTCATAATCGTACCTGAGCCCTGCTGTAGCACTTAACTGAGGGGTAATAGCATAGCCCAGTTGTGCGTAAGCTGCTACGCCCATATTTTTAGCTGTATGGGTAGCCAGGTTAGTAAAGTTAACAATCGGACTGCCATATAGCCCTGCGTCTTCACCGTAATGTGTACCTTGTTTTGTCGGACTATGTTGATAAAACCCATACAAACCAGCTGCCCAATTAAACCTGCTTTCTAGTGCTGTCGACGAGCTGAATTTAAACTCCTGACTTAATACCTGCACTTTGTTCCAGTCCTTGCCAAAATTGTTCTGTATAGCAACAATATCCAAAGGGGAAAAATCTCCATCAATAGGTGTTTTGTAAAATCTGTAGTTAGACTGATAAGCGGTCTGCGAAGATACATTAACCTTACCTGTAACGTAATTAACAGCTAATGATGCGTTTATTAAATTATCCACCATTTGGGCAATCGCATCCTGATTCACTTTAAAAGGATTGTCAAACGCGGCCTCCATTGAGCCTACCAATGGAAAAGTACCATTGTTCCGGTTGGCATTGTGCTTTACATTTAAAACCATCGACAGCCGATCATTTGCCAGGTATTTTAAGAAGTAACTCCCCATAATTCCGCTAAATTGATCAAAGCGGGCATTTGTAAACTCATTGGTATAGATCCCATTCTGTACATTATACATCCCGATTGCCCCAAAAAACAGTTTATTCTCTATCAATGGCGTACGCAAACCAAGCCGATAACGTTGTTGTCCAAAGCTACCCGCATCTATTCCGGCAAAACCTGAAGTGGTATTGCCAGGTTGCTTTGTAATGATATTGATGACACCACCCATGGCATTTCGGCCATATAAAGTACCTTGCGGACCTCTCAGCACTTCGATCCTTTCTACATCCAGTAAATCCGAAATATAGGTATCCAGCCCAAATTGGTTTACCCCATCAACATAGGTGGCAATTGCCGGATCGTATGAGGTACTTACTATTCCGCGTACTGATACCACGTTCCTCCCGTCGCCCGGATTGCCTGCATACAGATTAGGTATAATGGTACGAATGTCCCTAACGTTCCGAATGCCATAGGCTTCAACCTGGCTAGCCGAAATTGTAGTTATACTAAGGGGCACATTGTTTATGTTTTCAGCGCTTTTTTGAGCAGTTACCACCACTTCATCCAATTGCTTATCCGACGCGATGAGTTCTAAATCAATTTGAGAAAGCGTGTTACTGACAACAATTTCTTTTATGGATGTAGCGTAGCCCGAAGCACTAACCTGTAGGCTATACTTTCCGAACGGAATATGTCCAAGATTAAAACTGCCCTTCGAATTGGCAGAAACACTATAATTTGTATTGAGTAAATGAATTGCGGCACCAGCAATAGCAATTCCCTTTTGGTTATGCACAGTTCCTGTTAATCCCGTTACCTCCTGTGCTTGTAAGCCAATCTGGAATAGTAAAAATGCACACAATAGATAAATTTGTTTAATCATTATATTTTTTAATATAGCATGTAGTGAATAGAAATCCGTTCACCTAAATTCGTTTTTTCGATTAACAAAAGCATAATAAAGGGTTAATAAAACATTTGACGCTTAAATAACTTCAAAAAAACTAACATTAAGTCTTCCCATTAACTAATTATTAATACATTTTTAATTAAAGGATCTTACATTAGAGGAAACCAAATTAATTAATGTATGAGAAAAAGAATTCTTTTAACAACCTTATCCATCGTCCTTTTCGGGATTATAATCAATAACTCAGCCTATGCCCGAAAGCAAAAAGTTCTGGTGTTTAGTAAAACGCTGGGCTTCCACCACAACTCAATTAAGCAAGGAATTGATGCGATCCAAAAACTTGGCTTAGCCAATAAATTTGAGGTGGATACAACCACAAATTCCACCTATTTTAATGATAAAAATCTCAAACAATATGCCGCTGTAATATTTTTAAGCACTACTGGCGATGTATTAAACAATGAGCAACAAGCTGCTTTTGAAAAATACATACAAGCAGGCGGGGGATTTGCTGGTGTGCACAGCGCCACGGATTGTGAGTACAACTGGCCTTGGTTTGGAAATTTAGTAGGCGCTTATTTCGCTGGTCATCCTAACCAACAACAAGCTACTTTAAACGTTACAGATCGCAAACACATTTCGACCGAACACCTACCTGAGCAATGGAAAAGAAAGGATGAGTGGTACAACTTCAGAAATGTAGCGCAAGGATTAAATGTATTGATTTTTATAGATGAGAAAAGCTATGATGCGGGCAAAAACAAAATGGGAGACAACCATCCGATCGCCTGGTATCATAAATATGATGGCGGACGTTCTTTTTATACCGGATTAGGCCATACGGAAGAATCCTTTGCAGAACCACTATTTCTCCAGCATTTGCTTGGTGGAATTAAATATGCCATGGGCCGAAAAAAATAACATTCATTTAAGACCAAACTTATGACTCAAATTCATACTTCCAAATTATTCTGGGCAAGCTGCCTGGCTTTATTAGTTACTTCGCTCTCTTTTGGCATACGTGCCGGAATGATGAACCAACTGGCTATAGATTTTCATTTAAGTGCCACCCAGCTTGGCACCATTACAGCAACTGCATTTTGGGGTTTCCCTTTGGCCATTGTTATCGGTGGCTTCATTGTCGACCTTATCGGAATGAAACGCCTTTTGGTAATGGCTTTTATTTTTCATCTTGTGGGCATCGCATTAACCATCTTCGCTCAAGGATACTGGACTTTATTTTTCTCTACCTTACTTATTGGCATCGCCAATGGAACTGTAGAAGCAGCTTGCAACCCATTGATTGCAACCTTATATCCCAATAACAAAACGACACGTTTAAACTATTTCCATTTATGGTTTCCAGGTGGTATTGTAATCGGCACGCTACTGGTTACCCTTTTTATATATCTGGGTTTGGGCTGGAAGCTTCAAGTTGCTATGATGATTATTCCAACATTAGTTTACGGATACTTATTCTCTAAACTGGACTTCCCTGTTACAGAAAGAGTTTCTTCTGGATACACCAGTTCAGATATGTATAAAGCGGTACTATCGCCCCTATTTATCTTTATGTTCGTTTGTATGTTTGGTACCGCCATTACCGAATTGTTTACCGGCCAATGGATTGGTTTATTACTTAAAAATGTAACTGACAATGCAATTCTATTGCTTACCCTGACCACAGGAATTATGGTGATTGGTCGTGGTTTTGCAGAGCCTGTAGTGCATCGTCTGGCACCTCAGGGTGTATTGTTACTTTCGGCCATATTCGCGGCGGCAGGACTTTATATGCTCAGTACATTCAGTGGCAATTCCGTTTTCTTTGCTGCTATCATTTTCGGTATTGGGGTTTGTTATTTCTGGCCAACTATGATCGGCTTTGTCGCGGAGAATATTCCAAAATCTGGTGCATTAGGATTAAACCTGATGGGCGGCGCCGGTATGTTTGCCGTTTCTATATATACGATCTTCATGGGTAGTTTTTACGACAACCTGATTGTTAAACATCTACCAGACGGCACAACGCTAGAAAGCGCTACAACAGCTACGGAAAACTCTTCCGCTGCATTAGCACTAGCCGAGGCCAAAAACCTTGCTGGTCCTGAGGTGTTACAAGCCACACTTGTTATTCCAATTGTACTTATTATTGCATTTGGCGGACTGGTTATTTACATGCGCTCGAGAAATAAACAGTCTGTGAACAGTGATTCATATCAACGCGCATAATTATTTATCTTTTTTTTACCGGTAAACTGGGTGTATCATAAATTATGATACACCTTTTTTTATACGATCGTCCTAGCGGTCGTCATCCCGGTGAAGGCCGGGATCTCGCAAGAGAAAGACAATCCTTCTCTTGCGAGGTCCTGATGCCGGCCTGCGCCGGCATGACGAATTCAGGATGACGGCCGAATTAATAATGCCGACTCTTTTTGCTTAAATCAAATAAATTGATAATTAGATATTAATCTTGCATTTTAGAGAATTAAAGCCACCTTAATTAATGCTTTATTATTATTTTATTAATTGGGCACCACGTAATTTATGAAAGATTAAAACATGCCAATGTGATAATCTAAATAAATAACCAAATAATAAATTTCAAAAAGCAAAACTGTGTATGACCAAAAACCTAACCTATTCAACCAACCGATCCGGCTTATTTACTTGCCTGCTAAAATATAGCCTGGCAAATTAATAAGATCTGGCAGAAAAAGACTGAAGGCCTTAAACCAGCCTGTTTTAACCAACATAAACCAAACCTTCATGAGCATTAACAAGCATTTTATTTTAAAACAGCTAGTCTGTTTTACATCAATACCCTTAACTCCAGTTTTCAATATGGAGCTTAAAAAACATGTATCTAAACTTAACCGAAATGAAAATAAAGATCTATAAATATCATCTGATCTTACTCCTGACTTTCGTTATCGGAGTAGCTCATGGTCAGAATAAGCAAATCACCCTTAAAGGTGTAGTTGTTGATAAAACTCAGCAACCGATTGGGGGAGCATCTGTAAGCATCATTGGCGTTGCAGATCAAAAAGGCACTATAACGGATGCAAATGGAAAATTTAAAATCAATGCAACTATTAATTCGACGATAAGAATAAGCTTTATAGGCTTCATTACCCAGCAAATTGGGATCAAATCGGATGCGGAATTAAAAGTTGTGTTGCAAGAAGATCCAAAAATCCTGAATGAAGTGGTAGTTGTAGCCATGGGAATTAAGCAGGATGCCAAATCTTTAGGCTACGCCAGACAGAGCATTGACCCAACTTCAATGACTGAGGCCAGGGGAAGTAGTTTATTGGACATGCTCGCTGGTAAGGTTGCGGGGATGCAGATCATTTCCGGAGGCGGCCCAGGTGCATCAACACGGGTAGTGCTAAGGGGTAATAACTCGCTGACTGGAAACAACCAGCCCTTATTTGTAATTGACGGAATACCTGTACTGAATGGATCAGGAGAAAATGGTGACCTGGATTTTGGTAGCCCGGTGAATAATATTAATCCTGATGAAGTAGAAAACATTGAGGTTTTAAAGGGCGCAAATGCCGCAGCTTTATACGGATCCGATGCCGCAAATGGTGTAATATTAATTACCACAAAAAAGGCAGGTAGAAAACAGGGACTCGGTATCAGTTATGGCTTTAATGCCATGTTTGGACACCTATACAACTTCCCTACCTATCAGAACATTTACGGTGCGGGTCAGGGTAACGCTTTTAAAAGAGAAGGAATGAATTATTTTGGAAACTCTAATAATGGTGTAAATTTTAATCCGGACTTACCTTACGGAATATGGAATCCTAATATGGGAAACCAAGATCAGCGTTCCTGGGGTATGCCGATGCTGGGATTTGATGTTGTTGGTAGAAATGGTGTAGTGAAAGAATACATACCACAACCTCAAACCATCGAGAATATGTATAAAATCTCTAATACCATTACCAACAGTTTTGCGATCGATAAAGTTACCGACGTATTGAGTCTGAGGTTTTCATATACCGGGCAAAAAGCAGATGATATTCTGGAAAATTTCAATATCATGAGTAGACATAATTTTAACCTAAGAAGCACAGCTAAAATTACCGACTACCTGGATATTGATGCCAATGTCAGATATATTTATGAAAATACGGACAATAGAGGCTACCGCAACGCTAGCAATAGAAACCCATTGTATGTGATGGCCAACTTGCCAAGAGATGCTTCTTATGAGGAGTTGGTGCCCTGGAAACAAGCTGGTGGTATGCCCTTTAACTTCAATGGTTTTGTAAACCCATTTTGGTTGTTAAATGAAACACCGAACCAGGACGACAAAAGTTCCCTTAACGCGGGCCTGACTGCTAACATCAGGTTCAACAATTTATTAAGACTGAGATTAGTAGCCTCAACTGAAATGCAACAAGGAAAGGGCTGGGATCTTACGAATTTATATAGCCCTTGGGACGTTGATGGTGAATACAATAAGTGGAATCGAACCAGTACCAACAACAATTTCAACGGTTTATTTTCCTTTAACAAAAAGATTCAGCAAGATTTTACCCTTAACTCGAATCTTGGCGCATCCATACAAAATATCAAGGCCGATAAATTATCGAACAGGGCTTTCATGCTGATCACCCCGGATTTGGCAAGCATTGCCAATGCCAAAGGACTTATTGGCGTTACACCGGAGATAGAAAAGAAAGACAAACAAGCCATTTTTGGAATGGGTAATGTTGGATACAAGAACTGGGCATATTTAGAAGCTACAGCACGTAATGAATGGTCAAGTGCTTTATCTCCAAAAAACTCTTCTTACTTCTACTATTCATTCAGCAGCAGTTTAATATTGACCGATGCACTTAAAATAGATAAAAAAGTACTTTCATATCTTAAATTGAGGGGCTCTTTTGCCCAGGTTGGAAATGACACCGGTTTTGACAGGCTTTACAGCGGATATTATAGAGCCAATGACGGCACTTTCCAAGGTATCCCCTATTTTACTGGCGAGGACGTGCTGAAGAATCCAAATCTTAAGCCAGAACAAACCCAATCATGGGAATTTGGAGCAGAAATGAAACTCTGGAACGGCCGTGTGAACGCGGATGTAACCTATTATAACAAACGTACCAATGACCAGATTGTGGAGGCCGATGCACCATTGGCCAGTGGTTACCGTAGAACGATAATCAACGCAGGTGAGGTTCAAAACAAGGGACTGGAAGTAAGTTTGATGGTTAACCCGATTAAAACAAAATTCTTTAACTGGAATACAACATTCAATTGGGCCAAAAACGATTCAAAAGTACTCTCCCTGAATAATGGTGTGGCCCGATATGAGATGGCCAGCGGTGATAACATCAAACTTTATGCAGAAGTTGGAAAACCTTATGGTGTTTTCTATGGCAACGATTATAAGCGGAATAGTGACGGCGCAATTTACGTTGGCGTAGACGGAAAGGCTAAGTTTTTGCCTGATCAGTATTTGGGTTCTATACAAGCCGACTGGTTTGGAGGCTGGCAAAATAGTTTCAGAGTTGGGCCAGTTGATATGGGTTTTATGATTGACTTCCAGTCTGGAGGAAAAGTATGGTCTTATACCGCATTTAGAGGTGGTATTGATGGCAGTACCGTCCAATCTTTAGATGGACGCTATGATGCGTTGGTATCTGAACTGATATTGGGAGAAAATGGGGATGAAAGAAGAGGATTTCTTCAGCCGGGAAACACGATTAAAGCAGGCGCCAATTACCTGGAGAATTATGTAGCTTATCCAGATGGCTTTCGTCCAAAAGGAGTTCAACTGGGTAATACAGTATACGATCCATCTGTTGGTTCATTCTGGGCAGAAAAACCTTCTATGGCATGGGTAGCTCCAATGGACCACTGGACGCACAACAGCGGTTCTAGCGCTGCCAGATATATTTATGATGCTTCTTATATTAAATTAAGAGAAGTAACCCTTGGCTACAGCCTAAAAAACACCTGGTTTAAAGGAACTCCGGTTAAAGGAGCCAGGGTCGCATTCGTAGGCCGTAACGTAGCCATATTATATCAGAACACACCAAAAGGGCTAGATCCTCAAGCGACCTCTACAACAGGCAATGCCCAGGGTTTTGAAAGAGGATTCAGTTTACCGATGGCAACCTGGGGATTTGATGTTAAACTATCATTTTAAAAAATACGATAATGAGAAAAATAGCTTATATATTATCTTTCATTTTCTTAGGAGCTGCCTTTCAAAGCTGTACAAAGAATTTTGAAGAAACCAATAGAAATAATAACAAGGTCTATTCCGTAGATGCCAATGACATTTTTGCAGGTACAGTTGTGCGTACCATGAAACTCATTCAGGAACTGAATTTCAACAAATTGATGAACTTTTCCAGATACGCAGTGGTTGGTTTTGCTACAAATCCATCCCAGGATATTGGAGATAATTATTTCAGTCAGTTTTATGTGGGGATCCTCCGGGACCTGCTGAAATTAGAAAAAGATTATGCTGGTAAACCAGAATATGCCAATCGTTTGGCTATCGTAAAAACCTGGAAATCTTATGTATTCTACATGATGGCCTCTATATACGGCAGTGTGCCAATGAGCGACGCTTTAAGTGTTGCTGGCGAAAATAAAATCAACTTCAAATATGATTCAGAGCAGGAAATTTATACGCAAGTCCTAAACGACCTTAAAAATGCCGGGGATCTATATAGCAGCTCAGCTACTTATCCAAACGACCTGATACAACGTGACCCAGTATTTGGCGGCGCTACTTTTGGAAAATCGAATCTGGTAAAATGGCAAAAGTTTACCAATACCTTGCGTTTAAATGTGGCCATGCATGTACAAAATATATCCATGGATTTGGCCAGAGAACATGCAACTGCAGTAATGAACGATGACTCAAAATTAATCTCTTCATTAGATGAGATGGTTAAATTGCAATGGGGTAGCGACGAGTCTCTAAGTGCTTCTTATTATTACACCAGATTCATCAAGAATGTGACTACTTTCAGTGAAATGACCTACCCTGCCCTGGGCGAATATTTTTCGACTTACCTGTTTTCTTATAACGATCCTAGAATAGGTGCTTATGCTATGAAAGCGAATGTAATGGCGCCAGCCGGGACAAGACCTATGTTATATTCGGACACCTTAACCCGTGCGCACCTCAAATTCTGTACACTTAAGGACTGCCCAACTTTTGCGGCACACCAGGCTGATGGTAAAAATGCCAGCCGGGTCGATTCTATCCTGGTAGAGTATGCAATGCCGTATGTACCACTCCCTGAATTAAATAGTTTGGCTGCAGGTTGGGAATGGGCTTTTGTACCTGGACAAACTTATCGCTATAATGATCCCTTGGGTAGCAAGAATAGCCCTTACAATTTCTCTTTTGTGCATACCGATTTTGTAAAAGAGAATGCCAGCATGGTCTTACTAAATTGGGCCGATACCTATTTCCTTAAAGCGGAAGCCGAAATGCTCTTTGGTTCGGAAGGAAAAGCACAACTATACTACGAACAAGGTGTTAAAGCTTCTTTTGCACAATATAATTTAGGAGGCGTAGACAATTACCTTGCACAAAACGGCATAAAATGGAATACTGACGGCAAAGGATTTGCGGACAGACGCTTATTATACCGTGCCAGTATCCGTGGAAAAGGTGGCCGCGACAATCACCTGGAACAAATTTATAAACAACGTTACATAGCGGATTATTTAAACTGTTTAGAAGGCTGGAACCTGGAACGCAGGACACGCGCACTTCGTTTTCCACCATTTTTGGCCAATGGTGGCAGCAGTGATGTAGAAGGATACAATTCCGTTTATAATTACTGGACCGAGCGTTTTGTCTATCCAATTGTAGAGCAGAGTAAAAACACTGAATCCTACTACAACGGGATTGAAAACCTAAAAGCAGTAAGTCCATATTACAGGGGAGACAGATGGGGAGATAATGTTTATACTTCCCTGGGTTTTGCAAAATTGAACCCCGATCTCATCTTCGCCGAAAGAATATATGGTGGCAATAAAATCATCAAACCTAATTGTGAGTATTTCAATAAGAAATACGGTAAAACCTATGAGGAAGTTGTAGTAACCGCAAAAGCGATGACTGGAGAGACAGATGAAAACATTGCCTTAACCAAGGCTTTCAGTTATAACTTCAGGTCACTTTTGAAGACCTATATACCTTAACAGCTTAAAAAACAGAGATTATCTACATAGAAATAATCATGATGAAAAGAAATATTAACATTGTATTGACAGGATTGACCATAGCCCTTATGGCCAGCTCCTGTAAAAAAGACAAAAGTCCGTCTATAGACGACTATCCATTAAACTATACGATTCCAAAAGTTGCTGTCAGTTCCGACATTCCGGTTGGCGCCTATGTTTATGATCCTTCTGGGGCCTTGGTTGCTGATGAAATTAAGTGGACAAGAATCACAGAAACATATAATACAAGTATTGGAAAGCTAGGGCCAAATGTTCAGCCGACATTGGGACGTTACGAATTGAAACCTGTAATAGCAAGCGTTAGCCGTTTGGATTCAATCGCAAGATGGGCAAGAGAATCCAGAATCGATTTTTTGATCACCCCTCCAATTAGGGAAAATGGAAATGCCTTATTTCCGAATAACCTTAATGGTACAGATTCCTTATTGGTAAACATGTTTGCGGAACACAATACTGTACTTCCCTCAGTAAATATGGGCGAGATGAAGTACGCCATATCAGTAGACATCCAAAATTTTAGTGCTGGATTGAGCAACAACCTACTTCTGGAAGGCGCCCCAGCTACTGTAATCAATGTGAATGGACAAAATATAACCGTTACGCGCGAACAGCGCTTATACAACTTTTTGAAACGGATTTCTCTTTATTTTAAAGACCTAAACTATTATCATTCCCAGGGTCGCCCAGTGCTGGTCTTTATAGGCGCAGATAAATTGTACACGGAAGACAGTAAAAAGGTGTATGACAATATCCGTAGCGTTATTAAAGAGCAAACAGGAAAAGATGTTTACATCATTGCCCGTCAGCCACAATGGACACCATCTGCACGCTTTGAGTATTTCTTTAATAAGGGAAAAGTTGATGCCGTAAGCATGGATAATATGTGTAATGTGGGTGGCGGTGCCACTGGCTGGGATAGAAGTTATTTGCTAAACCGATTAATTAATGAGAATTATAAGCTGAATAAGGACTATCTGTCTAAAAATTTCGGTATTGATTTTATTCCATCAGTATCTCCATCTTATACCACTTACATCAACAACGCCAACCCGGACTATAGCGCTCCTACGATCAGAAAAAATGAAAATGACTTCAGAGAGCGTTGTAACGTTGCCAAGATGAATTTAGGGAATAACCGTATGGTACTTATTGAATCGATGAACAATTGGACATGGGATTCACAAATTGAGCCGACAGTATCTAATTACGGAGAAGGATATGGAAGCAAGTATCTGGATATCGTGCGTCAAGAGTTCAAAGTTCAATAAAAACAGTTTAATTATAATCAATTATGAAAAGAACATCAATATTCAGCTTAATACTCCTGATGATTGTTTTGGTAAATTGTTCAAAAGACCCCAATCAGGCACCAGATAAACCCACCATAACTCTTGAAAGGGATGTTTATGAATATCTAAATACCGACAGGACAGGAACTGCCGCTATTACCGTTACAGGAAACATAGAATGGACCGTTGAAACACTGGCAGAACAATCCTGGTTCGGTGTGGTTAAAAAAGGCGATCAGCTTGAGTTTTCCATGGAGGAAAATGCCAGTCTGTATGACAGGGTGGCTAAGGTTAAAGTCAGCAGTACCGACAAAAGCTTAAGCAAAATCATCGTGATTAAACAGCACGGAAATACCCCGACTCTTATTGTTGATAAAACTGCGTTGAAATTCCTAAACCCTGGTGACAATGCTACTGTAGAGATCAGGAGCAATATGTCATGGTCCTTAACTTCTACCGCAGATTGGTTAACCTGGGAGATTAATGGAGACCAGGTTAAACTGATCGCTACAGCAAATCCTGCTGAAGGTGAGCGCAGCGCAATTGTTACGGTAAATGCGGACTCTCCAATCTTCAATCAGACTATCACTGTTACGCAAAAAGGTACTGTAGAGTTTGATATCAACACAAAAAACGTCCAGTTTACCAAAGATGGCAGTTCTGTAGACGTACTAATCACAACCAATCAGCAATGGAATTATGTAACAAGTACGGCCCCCTGGTTTACTGTGGTAAGAGACGGAGGTAAACTAACGGTTACTGCTCCTAAAAACAACTTTATCGATCAGAGCGGAACCATTACGATTACTTATGGTGCCATAAATGTTGTGGTTAGTGTTAAACAGGCTGGTATTACTACGGGAAATGAACTGGACAAACAGGTTTTAATTGCGATATACAATTCAATGGGCGGTGCCAATTGGACAGGTACCAAATGGAATATTACAGCGCCATTAACAGAGGCTACGGCAGCTGCGAGCTGGAGTGGAGTAGTTGTAGCGAAAGTAAACGGTGTTGACAGGGTAAGAGCATTAAATTTCGGAGCAAAAAACCTAAAAGGGCCTATTCCGCCTCAAATTGGTTTCCTAAGTGAGCTGGTTACCATTGATATGAATAACAACAACCAGCAGCTAACAGGAACAATCCCAGCAACGATGGGTAATCTGGCCAATCTTACCGCTTTGACATTAAGCAGATCTGGTCTGACAGGTACGATTCCTGTTGAATTTGCAAATCTGACCAAATTGACCTCGCTTCAGATGCATACCTCTAATTTTATAGGGCCAATTCCAGCTAATGTTTTCAGCAAAATGCCAAACCTTAATTCATTAGAATTGAGACTTAACAATTTTACAGGGCCATTACCGGCAGATATGGCAACCCATCCTAAAAAAGCGAGTTGGAATTTTGCCAATATATGCCCTCAAAACACAGGATTTGGTTTTACAAACTGTCCGTTATAAGAGATAGGTGTATCGTCCGTTAGGATTGAATCATCTTTAATTAAATGAAAACGACCTGTGAGTTAAACTCACAGGTCGTTTTTTGTTTATCAGTCTTTAGTAAACCCTAGTTAATATGCTGGATCATTTGGTTAATATCATGGATCATTTAGTTAATATGCTGGATTAAACTAAATGATCCAGGCAAAAAATAGGGCGTATCATTAAACATGATACGCCCTATTTTTTGTCCGTTCGTCATGCTGAATTTATTTCAGCATCACTCCTGAGCATGTTTTGATAGCTGGTGCGAGGTCCTGAAATAAATTCAGCATGACGACCGTATTAGTAGAAGGTTCAAAAAACAATCTGTCATTGGTTAGTTGATAATTCTTTTAACATGTTTACGAACAACTTCCCCGCTACTGGATCAGTGATCCCCTTATCCAACATCATTTCTGATAAGATAACAGTTCCAGTATTTTTGATCTTTACTATTGGAAAGCCTTTAATATCATCCAGTTTTTTGATGCGTTCAGCTACATTCCCTTCCAGGTATCCATGAATTTTAACGAATGATGCTAGTGCTTCTGCACCTTGATCACGATTAATTTTGTAGGCATTTTTCATAACCAAAGGATTCTCTCTCTTATTGTTATTAAAGTACCTTGTATCCATTGGATCAATATCATCAAACACCGTTGATTCAGGGATCTCGATAGAAACGATTTCTCCATTTTCTTGCAAAACATCACGGATCTGTTCTGGAAATAGAGAGACTGCTAGTTTTCCTGAATTTAACAGCAATAATTTACCCCCTCCTGCAATAAAAGCTTTAATCTGGCCAATCTCAGTCGCGGAAGTATTTGAAGCGTCTAAGCCGCTTAAAATCAATATAGCCGATTTTTGTTGGATTCCCTCTGTTACCGAATTAAGCTTTTTATAGGTCAAACCAACATAATCAGCAACAGCTGTGGTTTTATCAGCTTTATCAACAAGCACAACGGTTTTTCCCTTCAAGGCATCTGTGCCCAACCATTTTTGATCAGAAAGTAATAGTTCGTAATCATTTTCTGAAACAACTTTCCCTTTTTCCAGTAACCTCAAAACCAACTTTGCGTTAACTTTTGAAGTTGGTAAAGTTGCTGGAATATTAATTTTAGGTGTGATCCATTTACGTCCATAATAGGCTACCGGGGCAATAGCCTCTTTACCACTTGCGATCGCTTTACCATCAGTACCTTGTATTGACCACTGCAATTCAGTTTCAGCAAGCTCTGTTCCTTCATCTCTATCATTTACAACGTAAATCCTTGCTGGCAACTGTGTCCCAGCATAAAAATGTCTACCCCAAATTTCTGCAGAAACAAGTATCGGCTGCAGTGCTTTTTTCATAGCCAAATAGCTTGGATGTGGCGTAATTTTATCTGCCAGATAGATATTCTTAAACCAGGTTAATGCGGCAAAATGCAAGATACCAGCAGCCTTTTCGTTTGTTCTGCGAACTGCTTCTGCAGATTCCCTTGTAATGAATGTTTGCGCTTTTAAGAAATATTCAGGGTTGGCAAATTCATAAGCATAGTTGCCGACAAGTGATGCTGGATTTTGATGCACATAGGTATAAAATCGTGTTGGATGTCCAGTTTCACTAGCATAACCTGTAGAAAACTCCTGACTAATTAATGGTCGGCCTTCATTTTTAAAGCTCTTTTGCCATTCGCCATTAAATTCATTAAAGATTGATCCGTGGTACCAGTTGATGTACCAGTGGTGATCATCAATATCGCCATCATCAATTTTAGTAAAGAAATCTTTACCAAATTTCTTTTCATTTCGGGTGTAATTAGAATCAAAACAAACCGGTCTTGTCGGATCAATCTGGCGGATCCTTTTAACTACATCAGAGATGATTGCCATTTTAAGTTTGGCTTGTTCAAAATCAGGATCATTGTCGTAGAATTTCATCTCGTTATTCACCGTCCAAAACAATAAAGCCGGATGATTTCTATATTTCTTGATTAAATCATAAAACTCATTTTTCCAAAGTTCTATTAATTTGGGATCAGGCATACTACTCTTAATCATCAACCATGGCCAGCCACCTTCGTAGCTTACACCTACCCCATTGTGATCTGATGAGGACAACCACAATTCATTATATGGAGCAGTATGGGTACGGGTAACCATAATATTTCCATCATGCAATAGTTTATTGAACTGATTGGCAAGGGCCGTATCATTAGGTGCCAGCGACATTGGCGTATGGTTCCCTCCTCTTAGCCAATATTGCTTATCATTTAAATAAAAGAAGTCGCCCTTAGCTTGGAATGTTCTGAATCCTGATACAATCATCTGCCTATCCGACTCTTTACCGGCAGCATTGACTACAAAATTGAAATTATATAGGTTTGGAGCCGCTGGAGTCCACAATAACGGTTTCAAATTGCCCACGCTATATGTGAATGTCTTTTCTTCGCCAGCATTTAAAGAGAGGTCTTTTAAACTTGCCGCATCATATAATTTGGCCTTACTTTTCTCCGAATCAATTGCCGTTGAAATCGAAAACTTTTGTGAACTGCTCGTATTATTTTTTACAGTTACCTCAAAATCAGCTCCCGTTAGTTTTGGCTTGATATAGACATCGGTAATCCTTACCGGCTCCGAAATCACCAAGGCTACAGGCTGCCAGATTCCGGCAGGATCATCATTATAGAAACCATGCGCCAGATCTTTCAACATTTTATTGGTAACTGGAACGGTTACAGCAACGTCAGTCACTTTATCTGCATCTTTAATGTCTTTTACATAATCACGGGATACTTTAACAACAATCAGGTTTTTTCCAGGCTTTAAAAAAGGTGTAGCATTCACTTTAAATTCTCCAAACATCCCAATATGTGGATCTGAAGCTCTTTTTCCATTGATAAATACCTCGCCAATTTTTGATACCGCATCAAAAGTTAATTCCAGATATTTTCCACTAATATTTTCCGGCAGTTCAATCCATTGCCTGTAATAGCCAACATCAGTTTTTTTATAATCAAAGGTGTATCCTTCACAACGTTCAATCTCCTTTTGATAATAATTATCCGCAACGCCTTTACTAGCAGTATTGTATCTTTCTCCATGAAGCCATTCCCTGTTTGGATTCCAGAATTGAGGAACAGTCATCACATGCCAGTTCTTATCGGATACAGTAGGTAAAATTGCCTCAGTAGCATTGGACTCATAACCAGGACTAAACAACCAGGCACCATTTAAAGATACTTTTGTTCTGGATTGACCTACTGATTTAATCTGGATGGCTCGATACGCAGCCCTTTGTTTGATACGCAGCTGATCTTTATCATCTCTTTTTACCTGATATTCCTTTACCGGATTACCAGAGAAATAATCATCGGCCAGTGATTTGATTTTTAAATCATCGAATTCTGTATTGATCCAGCTGCCACCAAGCACTACTTTACCTTTCGGAGAAATCAGCGCATTTGGATCTTGAACATCGATCCAAGGCAGGGTTTCATTATTCAAAAAAACTTTGATGCGGTTGCCCACAATCTGAACTTTTATATCGTACCATTTACCCGGAGTCAATGGAAAATCAAGATGTCTTAGGGCAAGATGATCATCTGCGCCCATATAGCCTAATCTGGCCAGATATAAGTCGTTTTGAATACCGCCTCTCAGGCCAAGAATATACCGATCGTTTCTGCTGGAAGCCCTAAATCCTGACCAAATTTGAACCTCTTTTTCATTTTCTGGTGTACGAGCTTTAAAACTAAATTCGTAATGAACCATATCTGCATCGCCAAACATTGCATAGGCATCTTTACTTTTTAAAACTCCATTTTCTGTTTTAAGTAATCCTTTACCGATTTTATCCAGCTTATTTTTAGGATTATCAAACTTTTCTGTTAAATCAATCTTTGATTGCGCGAACAGATTTACAGTAAAAAAAAGCAACATTAAAGGAACGGCTCGAAACAGGTATATTTTTTTTATCGTCATTGTGTGTTATAATTGGTATAAAAAGTAAAACAGCCTTAGTGTTTAACTTTATAAAACTTATAGGCAAAAAGGAAGATCACGACATAACAAATGATCGGGGCATAATAGGCATTCGCGATTCCAGCTCTGTCGGCTATAGCTCCCATAATAAAAGGGAAAAATGCGCCACCAACAACGCCCATTGACAAGTATGAAGCGGCTTGCTGGGTACGTGCGCCAAGGTTTTTAAGGCCTAAACTAAATATAGTAGGGAACATGATGCTAAAGAAGAAATTGATCATCAATAAAGCAACGAAAGACATTACACCAAAGCTTTGAGCAACGATGATACACATCACAATGTTTCCTAAAGCAAATATTGCCAGGAGCTTATTTGGAGCAATTACACGCATTAAAAACGTGCCTATAAAACGTCCCGCCAGCATCATCCCCATAAACAAAACCATATAATTTCCAGCTTCTGAATCGCTAAAGCCCATTTTTTCGTGACCATAATTAATAAAGAAGGCCCATGTTCCTGCCTGTGCAGCCACATTAAAGAACTGCGCTGCAACAGCCCACACAAAATGTTTGTGATCAAATAGCTTTTTATCTGGTGCAAAATCTATATTCTCTGCATCCAGAGATGAAACCGCATGCGGATCTGTAGTTTCCGGGACTTTAACAAAAGAAAACGATATGGAAACCAACAAAATAACTAAGCCAATTACCGCATATAGTATTTTAACGGAAGTAAGGTCTGTACTACCTTCTACATTATTGCTCAATAAAAAGTAGCTACCAATTGCTGGACCTAACATGGCACCAACGGCGTTAAAAGACTGTGCAAAGTTGATGCGTTGATCACTGGTGCGCTGATCTCCGAGTGAAGCAACAAATGGGTGTGCAACAGTTTCTAGCGTAGATAAGCCACAACCCACAATAAACAGGGCAATGCCGAAAAAAGCGAAGGAGGAAATATTGGCAGCAGGTACAAAAAGAAATGCCCCTATCGCAAAAAGCGATAAGCCTAGTAATACCCCTTTTTTATAGCCAAAGCGTTTCATAAACAAACCCGCAGGTATACCCATCACAGCATAAGCACCAAAAACAGCAAACTGTACAAAGGCTGACTGTGATTTGGAAAGACTCATGGTATGTTGAAAATGTTTGTTCAATACATCAGCCATAGTAATGGCAATGCCCCAGAACATAAAAAGTGAAGTGACAAAGACAAGCGTGAGCAGGAATTTTTTGTCAGTAAATGCGACTTTAGTTGTTGATTCGTTCATATTACTTGGTTTGGTTTTTAATGATTAAGTTTAGTTGGCCTGAAATGTATATAGCTGACCGGCCTTTGTATCGAAGTCAAAAAGAAAGGTTGCTCCGATCTCCACTGCGTTTAGTTTAGCTTTGGCTGAAATGATAGGAACCGGGGTCTTATCAACCTGATAAAATTCATTTGAATTTGAACCTTTAGCAGGTTTTAGTATGGATCCCTTTATGCCTTTCAACTTATTGGGTACACGTAACCGACAGTTACCGCCTTTTAATGACCTGATCACAACCTGCTTCAACTTCCCGTTTTCCCATTGCAGATTTACTACCTCAAAGCCGCCTCTTGCCTTTAAGCCCTTAATACTTCCATTCTTCCACACATCGGGTAAGGCCGGTAGCAGATGTATGGCACCGTCATAGCTTTGAAGTAGCATTTCTGCTATTCCGGAAGTACATCCAAAGTTTCCATCAATTTGAAATGGAGGATGGGCATCAAATAAGTTCGGATAGGTACCCCCACCTTCGGCTTTTTCACGGACTGGAGACAACTGATCGGTCAGCAGTTTATACGCGTGATTCCCATCCAGAAACCTTGCCCAAAGGTTTACTTTCCAACCCATAGACCAACCTGTAGATAAATCCCCACGTTGAATAAGTGAAGTTCTTGCCGCATCAAACAATTCCGGAGTACGATAAGCGGATATCTGACCTGCAGGATATAAGCCAAACAAATGTGATACATGCCTGTGCTTATCCCTTGGATTGTCCAAATCCTGCAACCATTCCTGCAGCTGCCCGTATTGGCCAATTTGCATTGGAGGTAGCCGTTTTCTTAAACCTTTAAGCTTTTCAGCAAACTCCTTGTCCTTTGATAGCAATTCTGAAGCCCTGATTACGTTTGAAAAAAGCTCATATAAAATCTGATTATCCATGGTAACCCCGGCTGCTATTGATTTCCCTTTTGCTATAGCGGGTGCATTTTCAGGTGATATAGAGGGCGAGACTACCAACCATTTATTTACAGGCTCTTCTATTAAAAAATCTGCGTAGAATTCTGCTGATCCCTTCATCGCATCATAAACAGATCTCAGGTATTTTTGATCACCATTATATAGAAAACGGTCCCACAAGTGCCGGCTTAACCAAGCTCCCCCCATAGGCCACATTCCCGAATAAACACCATCGACAGGTCCTGTTATACGCCATAAATCTGTATTGTGATGGGCCACCCAACCTTTTGCGCCATACATAACCCTTGCAGTTTCTTTACCTGTTACGGAAAGGTCCTTCACCATCTGGATCAGAGGTTCATGGGTCTCCGACAAATTGGTTACTTCTGCCGGCCAGTAATTCATTTCCGTATTGATGTTAATGGTATACTTACTACCCCATGGCGGATCCATTTTATCATTCCAAATTCCCTGAAGATTAGCAGGCTGCCCGCCTGGCTGTGAGGAAGAAATTAAAAGATATCTCCCGAACTGAAAATAAAGCGCGGCAAGTTGTGGATCATTCCCCTTTGCAAAGTCAATTACTCTTTGATCCGTAGGATTTTTTATAGCTTCTGTTTTACCCAGATCGATCTTTACCCGGTGGAACAGCTTCTGATAAGCAGTAATATGATTTTTCAGCAAAACTGCATATGATTTTTTTAATGCTGGAGCAAGATTTCCCTCAGCTCGTTCAACTTCATTCCCACTGATATCTTTATAGCTGTTATAATTGGTTCCTATAGAAAGATAAAGGGTAATAGCATTCGCGTTTTCAACAGCGATAGTCGAATTTGTCGCAGAAATATTGCCGCCCTCCGCTTTAAAACGGATCTGTGACTGAAACTTAACCGCACCTTTTATTCCGTCCTTATCTCCAGATATCCCCGACAAAAGCAATTCATTATTACCTTTTGTGGAAATGGTTGATTTTTGAGGACTTGAAAACGATGCATTAAAAGTAATTTTTGAAGGCTGATCAGCGGTAATCCTGACCACAATTACATGGTCTGATAAGGAAGCAAATACCTCTCGCATAAATGTAACCCCGTTAACCATATACCTGGTCTTCGTCACCGCATTATCGATGTCCAGTTCCCGGTAATAATTAGTATAATTCTCATGACCACTAAAGTCCAGGTGAAGGTCGCCCACAGGCTGATACTTCATCCCGTTGATCTTCTCTGGTTTAATCCTGGCCGTTGCCAAATCGCTAGCTTCCGCATATTTGGCTTCAAATATCAAGCGTCTGACCTCTGTTAAAGCCGATAAGGCATTTGGATTATCATTGCGGTTGGGACCGCCAGACCATACGGTACATTCATTGAGTTTGATCAGTTCATTTGCCGGATTACCATAAACCATACCAGCGATCCTTCCATTACCAATTGGTAATGCCGCTTCCCAGATCTTTTCAGCAGGTTTATTATACCACAACTTCATTTCTTGCTGTTGGGCATACAATGAGCCACTTATAAAAAATAGGGCTAACAGAATATTTTTTTTCATTCTATTTATTTTTTGGCGCTGGAATACTAAGCTGAAACGGAATTTCTTTCCTCAGCATTTTGCCTGCGTACCCAGTCAGGTATAAATAATAATCCGAAGGGATGTCTACTTCTGGTTTTACAAACTCGATAGCTCCAACGGGTGGATTTTTGCTGATTTTAAAAATAGCCGTTCCTTCATCAACCTCATCGAACATCGCTACATAGATCATCTCCGCACCTTTTTGGATAGCACCTGATAATTGCTTCCAGAAAAATTGTCCTTTATTTCTCGGAATCTGATCCAATGGAGATTCTGGCCTCATGTTATGCCAGCTAAAGCCTGGATAAACAACAGGAACATAGTCTACTTTCTCCTGTTTACACCAGGCTATATCAGCACTAATCCTATCCATCATCTTCGGTATCCTCGATTCTATAAACCGACCAACAAACCATGGATGTATAATGTCTACCTTCTTAAATGTTTCCAACAATTGCGGGTCAGATTCCGTATCCCCCGCAAGCTCGCGCCATTGAGTAGGAACACCCAACAATATAGCACAGCCACCGTAAACTGGATCATTTTGAAGGAAATCTATAATCGCACGTACGTTTTTAAGGTTATATTTTCTGTTATCATTAAAACCAACACCCCAAAGTGCCACCAATGGTTTCTTGTTGTGGTATAGATAACTCTGGTTATTACCACGATTGGTTAACTTCATACTGTCAACCAGATTTTTAAAATCACGAATAACAAGCTGTTCATCGCCATCATGCATACCAGAAAAATCGTACATCACAGCAATTACTCTTTTATACTTTTCAGCTGCGTTGAGCGCAGCTGAAAGCACTTTATTATTATGATTGGTACCTGTTTTGGATTTGAGGTTTGCTACAAAACGTTGAATAAACGCCCCGTCAATTCCATATTGTTGCATCCATTTAAAATGAAGCTTTACTGTTGAATCATCATAAGAACTAAACAAATAAGCATTATCTCCATTTGCCAGCTTAAAGGGGGTTTTATACGTTTTATCATATTCTGATACTTCAGGCCATATTTCCACGCCAATTCTTTCTTTATCGATGTTTCCATAATGGTTCCATCCACGATTGGCGCCATCCTCTTTCGCATTAAACCAACCTTGATAGCCAGTCATCACCAAACCTTTGTAACTAGGGAATCTGGATTGCTTAGCATGCTTATTTTGAGCATGGCCAATAAGGACCATGCTACAGCAAACCAACAGTACATATATTTTTTTTCTCATGATTTCTTACTTCGACACTTTTAAATCCTGCCCAGTTCCCCATGTTTTATTTGGCATTGGTCCCATCTCCAGTTCCAGCTTACCGCCAGCAACCAATTGCTGGTGTGTAAACCAGGGCGTGTCTAGTACCTTACCATCAAACTTCGCACTTTGAATATATTTATTTTGAACCGAACTTTTGTTCGCTATAACCTGGAAGGTCTTACCATTTGGCAAATCAATAGTTACCTTTTCAAAAACCGGGCTACCAATTGTATACACAGGTATACCTGGAGTAACGGGATAAAATCCCATTGAAGAGAAAACAACAAACGCAGTCATACCACCGCCATCTTCGTCTCCCGGAATACCGAACACATTATCCTTAAACCAGGTATCCAACAGAAAGCGAATGCGCTTTTGTGTTTTCCATGGAGACGATGTATAGTTATACAGGTAAGGAATATGAAAGCTTGGCTCATTTCCCATAGAAAACTGCCCAACTAAACCTGTTGCATCCGGGAAGGTGCCCTGAAACTCATATTGACTTCTGCCTAAAGGCTCGCGGAAAAGCTGATCCAATCTGTTTTCAAAAGCCTTTGCTCCGCCCATCAAGTTCATCAAGCCACTAACATCATGTTGTACCTGCCACATATATGTCCAACCGTTGTTTTCATCATAGTAATCTCTGCCACCCATCCCGCCATCAAACTTCGGATCAATTTTAATCCAGTTACCTTTACTGTCTTTCGGCATAAATAATTTAGCGTCATTGCTCCATAAATTCTTGTAGTTAGCTCCTCTCAGGTTGAATTTTTTGTAATCCTCCTCTTTGCCCATATCCTTAGCCAATTGTCCCAGTGCCCAATCGTCATAACTATGCCCCAATGTTACCGCTACAGCCTGACGTTTTTCAAATTTATCTACTGTTGAAACATATTCCTTTTCACCTTTATGTAGCGCAGGAAAAAATCCTTTGCTGTAGTAAATATCATCAAGCTCTGTTTTAGGGCCATTTCTCCATGGAAGCATGGTAGCCTCATTGGCATTCTTTACCAAGCCTTCGTACGCTTTGGTCAAATCGAAATTCTTGAGTCCTTTTCTGTGTCCATCTAAAAAACTCAGGGTAGAGTGAAAACCATTCATACAAGCATGATCACCGAATAATACCGGGAAAGTCGGTATCCAGCCACTTTGCTCATACATCTTCACATAAGATTGTAACATATCTTCTTCCTGCGCAGGATTAAGAATTACCCTTAGCGGATGATGCGCCAGGTAAGTATCCCATGCCCAATCGTCCACATAAAAAGGACGGTTAGTTTTATGTATTTTATTGTCAAAACCACTAAAGTACTGCCCATCCTCAGTAATATCCACCATACGTTCGTAGCAACGATATAAAGCGGTATAGAATGAGCGTCTCTGCGCTTCTGTAGCTCCGGTTGTTTTGATTTGGTTGATTACTTTTGCCCATGCAGCCTCAGCAATTGCCACCTGCTGATCAAAACTTGTGCTTTTCAATTCATTCTGATAATTCTTTTTAGCTTGTTCTGCACTAACATAAGATATGGCATATTTGAATTCAACATTTCCTGTAGTATTCTCTGGAAAACGAATCCATGCCCTGGTATCCTTGCCAGTAACTTTACGAACTGGTGAGAGCTTATTATCCTGAACTGTTCCTACAACAGCGCCCTCACTAAAAACACCATACAAGTAAACCTTGATATCGCCATGGTAAACCTCAACACCAGTTATTTCGGTGGCAGAAATAAAATTAAACTCATTCAAACCATCATTGTAGTTATCCAGGAGTAATGCTTTGTTCCCTTTAGCAGGAAATTGAAATTTATAATAACCTGTTTTTTTACCCGGTGCATAGGAAACTTTAACCTCGTCATCAATAAGGTAAGTACTATAATACCATGGACGGGTAACTTCCAGGTCATGATCGTAGGTCATTTTTCCTTTCCAGCTGGAGGATTCCAAATTTTGCGTGGAAGGTTTCAATGAAAAAACTTCTCCAAGGCGATGTGAAACCACATTTAATGGAAAGCTTGAAATCTGATCATCCATATAGTCCTTTCTCTGTGGAAACATCCTGATCATTTGATTAGGTAGTTGCACAGTTGGCCGGGTTGGCTGCAACAAGTGTCCAACATTACCGATTTGGGGATCTACATATTTTAAATTTCCTGAGCCTGCGTATGTTTCTTCCTGAGCATTTACACATCCGTTGATCACGAATAGCAGCCCCAGGACTAATGATGTTCTGGCATTCAATTGAAAAATATTTTTTAACATTTTTAAGGCTTAAAGGTTAATGAGTCGGTTTTTTTTATTTAATACATGCCCATTTGACCCCTAAAAAGAGGCCATCAGTGCATAGCGATATGTATATTTATTTTACTTTGTCGTGTTTTGCAATTCTTGAATGGTCCAATTTTTATCCCTGCCCTTATGATTGTCTCTGACCTTCTTTACATCTGCAGGTCTTACGATAGAAGCTTTATTACCCATATCATTTCTGATGTAACTAATTACAGCAGCGATATATTCATCGTCGTTACTTCCCAATGCTGGCATGGCATCTGCGTAGGTTTTACCATCAACAGGGCCGGATAATCCATGAAGAAGAATTTTGATCAGCTTTTCAGGATCGCCATTCACATCTTTTACGCCCGCCAAAGGTGGTGCCGGCATACTGCTTCCGCCAATGCTTACTCCTTTTCCGTCGGCTCCATGACAAATGGCGCACAGCTGTTTAAAAATGGTTGCCCCCTTAAGTAAAACCTTTTGATCTTCTTCTGTAAGCGCTGCAGCTTTCTTGGCAGCCAAGTCACGTGCATTGTTTTTATTCTGGAAGTTTTTTTGTGATTCGACCAATAGCTTATCATTAGGAAACTTCTGCATCATATACTGTATAATGCCTTGCGCGCTATCTGACTTGTTAAATCGCATCGTCAATGCCAATTGAAAACGCACATCGGCACTAGGATCATTTTTAAGTAAATCCAATGCCTTAATGATTTGTTCATCGCCTTTTTTAACGGATTCGTCAGCGATCCAGACCGCAGTTTTACGAACTTCTGCATCTTCATCACGCAGTGCTTGCATCAATGTTTCATTGTCTAAGGATTTTAGTCCTTTCATTGTCCACAAAGCATGTATACGGCCAAGTTGGCTTGTTCCTTTGTTCAATGCCATTGCTTTTAATGCAGGAACAACGGATTTATCAGCACGAACTACAATCAGTTTTTGTGCATTATCTCGCCACCAGCCATTGGTATGCGCCAGATAAGGAACTAATTTATCTGTAGTCATATCTAGCATCTTTGGTAGATTTTTATCCGGTTTTATGCCGTCATATACCACGCGATAAATCCTTCCACGACCAATATTCTTATCAAACTTCTTTTCATCAATTTGTTTACGCAGGTAAGTTCCTTTTTTTGTCCAATTGCCTTCCTGGATAATTCCACGGTACATATCAACAATATACAAACAGCCATCCGGACCGGTTACACTGTTTACAGGTCTAAAATTCATGTCTGTAGACGCTATAAACTCTTCTTTATTATAAGCGTTTTTCAAAGTTATTTTACCGTTTGTATTGATCACTTTCGCACGTCTGATCAAACGCCCTACTGGTTCACATATAAAAAGATCCCCCTGAACATCAGCCGGCAATGCTGTACCTCTAAATACCGATTGACCTGTACACGCTGTAAACTGATTTAGCGTGCTGTCGGGCCTTAATCTATTTAAACCACCCTGAACATCCGGAGTGGAAATAATTGGCCATACAGCTTTAAATTCGTTATCATATTGATCATTAAAATCAAACCTGCCGTAAGAAGGGTTTTGTTGGAAGTTAAGTGCAGGTGTCTCCGCTCCTGCTGCAGAAAAAAACAATCTTCCGTAATTGTCACTGGTTAAACCCCATTGGCCTCCCGGACCTTCATGTAAGTACTCTGCTTTAAGCATACCATCTTCATAGTAATAGCGCTTATTTTCGACAGTCACATATATTTTATTGTCCAGGTTCCAGATCAAGCCACTTTTTTGGTGCTCTAAATTGCTGGTACTGATGTCATCATTTCTGAAAACTAATTTCTTTTCATCAGCTTTACCGTCACCATTGGTATCCCGGTAGCTATAAATATTATTGGAATTGGTCTCATTCACTAAAATTCTATCATCCAGCGCCAGAATCATCCTTGGCAAAAGCAAATTATCTATAAAGACAACCGACTTATCCATTTTCCCATCTCCGTTGGTGTCTTCCAGCCGCTTAACTCTACTCACAGCCTTCATTTCACCAGTACCCTCTGCGTCTTGCATATAGGTATTCATCTCAGCCACGTACATTCTACCGTTCGCGTCCCATGTAATTGCCACTGGTTCATGAATCATAGGTTCGCTTGCCACCAATTCCAAATGATATCCTTTTGGTAGGTGTATGGTTTTCAAACTCTCCTGAGGAGATAAATAAGCTGGTGATGGGTTATTAATCACAATAATATTTCCATTGGCATCACGTTGTACGATTTGCCTGGATATTTTACAAGTATAAATAAGCATCGACAGTGCCAGCATGCTCAATACAAGTTTCTTACGCTGCTTCATATTTTGTTGCATTCGTTTATTTTAATATTGAGGTTACTTAAGTGAGAGTATATATTTAACCATCTTTTTTGCGTCAAGCTGCGACAACGCTGAATGTGCAGACATAGGTACCTGTCCCCAGACACCAGTACCACCACTTATAATTTTATAAGCTAATGAAGTGTAATTATCTTCTGTTGCCGGGTACTTTTTTGCGACTTGTAGAAAACCCGGTCCCACTAGCTTAACATCCGTCTTGTGGCAAGCCACACAATCAGACTTTTGGATTAAAGCTTTTCCAGCTAGAATATCGGCTGCCGATGCAACAGTAGAAATGGATTTCTTAACAGGAATATTCTTTTTTTTTGCTGTCTGTGCAAAACTGCTGTTTGCCAGGACTAAAATTGTAAATGCTGTGGACAACAAACTCCACTTCTGTTTTTTCATGCTTAATAGTTTTATTTGGTCAGGCCTCGGTTTGTGTATGATTAATACATTAACATATGTATTTAATTTATACCAAGATTACGTCCAGCCTATTAATTATTACATAATAAATCATTAACAAAAGGCTTAATTCAACTTTTTATCTTAAAAAAATCAATATTTAAGGCAAAAAAGGACATAAGAATGAATTCCCTTGCAGCATTAAGAAAAATTTAGAAAATGAGGATACCTAAGATTTAATCCGACAGGATATCGTTAAAGCTTTTATCAAAGTCATCACCATACAAAAGCTTGTATTCCTTGCAAAAGCTTTCGTAGGTATTTTTAGATTGAGAATGCTTACCCAGGTGCGCCAAAGCCTTACACTTTATAACCATCGCCTCTTCATTGACAGAGTCGAAATAAAAGATATAATTGGCCAATTCAATCAGCAGCTCCGGGTCGTCTGCAATAACAATAGAATGGGCAAAATGCAAATAAGTATCAATAATCTCATTAGAAATCTCGGCTTTAAACGGATCCATCCATTCATAGCTGGTATTCGGCAAAAACGGACCACGTTTGATTATTTTTGCCAGCTCGGAAATCTTCTCTTTATTCAGTTTCTTCTTGTCTTTTATGATTTCAAAATACTGTTGATAATCCACATAGACACTTTCAAAATCACAAATAATTTTCCAGTATCCTGTCTCTTTAGAAACCGTGCAATGTTCTATCTTCTCTAAAATGCTCTTCAGCTTTGCGATGTTAACAGATCTGTTATTCCTGGCGCTTTCGTCTGATTTATCAAACCACAACAATTCTTTTAATTTTTCAGAACTGATACCGCGTTCCCACCTGATGGTGTACAATAGAATAACCAGGAAAAGCTCTTTAATCAAGGGAGTAAATTGCTTGGTGATCTCTTGTCCTTGTTTGTCAAACACCTGCATATCGCCAAAAAGAAAAATAGAAGACTTGCATTCTTCAACCATTTTTTTCTCAGAAACAGGCTTAAGAGGATCAGCAACAACATTAACAGCGCTAGTAGGAACAACCGCAATAGGATTAGTGTTCTGAATTATGGGTTTAATTGCGACAGCGGCACGTTTCTTTCTTCTGACATAAATAAACCATCCTATTCCAACCGCAGCAAGCAGCATTAAAATAACAATAAAAACATTTTTTGTCGATCCAGACAGCAGCTTTACATCGGCATTAATTGGAGGACTGTATAAAGAATAAATCTGAATATGTGTACGGTCGCCCTCGTCTCTGAACAAAGTAACAGCAATAAACCTTTTACTTTCAGCACAATAGAAAAGATCAGCGAATGAATTAATATCATGAAAAAGATAAGGTATCAGGCTGCCAACACGTTTATACTCCGGTTTTAACAATGATCCCTGTATCAGCTGTAAATGCGACTTGAATTTATGCTTAGGAAAGACTAAGGCATAATAAGTGTTCGATTTCTCATTAATGATTAAAGAATTTCCGAACACAAAATGCTCTCCTTCCACCTTCAGTTCATAGATTTTCTTTATCGTTTTCTTCTTAACATCAAAATAAAGCAAGTCATATAAATTTCTAGGGTTTAAGATCTGCTCACCACTAGAGCTGCCGAACCCTCCAAAAATATAGGCACCTGTTTTGGTATTACCTGATGCTGCTAAATATCTGGGCGTAAACCGATCACCGATAACCTTTACATCTTGCCAGGTACCGGAAGGCAAATGATATCTTTGGATTTGGTTCTTGTAGATAAAATGTCCATATCCCCCAATCAGATACAGAGATGAATCTGTTTCGGAGTAAAATTTATTGAATTGCCAGAAATCCGTAATTGGGGTATTAGGAATATAATTCTTACTCCACTTTTTACTAAGCGTATCAAATGTACTTACCAATTTTTGGTCGACATAAACGTTTAGTAAGCGCTTGTTTTTATCGTCATATAAAGATTGGTTACCCCGTAAAAGATTTTGATTTCCGGATGAATAGTTAATGGGGTCTAATTTCCCTGATTTTATATCATATTTATATAAAGAATCGATTCCAATTATATTTAAAACCTCTTTTTTTGCATCAAAAGCGACACTTGCGGCACCTTTAATTGATAGCGTTTGTAGCAATTGCCATTCATGGTGAAGCTTCTTTATCCATAAAGGATTAACTACCGAAGCATCTTTATTACCCATCTCCTCTCTCACCATTATCCCCTGATATTCGTTTAAAGGCCATGCATATTTTACATCTCCGCCTTCAGAAATCTTAACATTTTTGATTTTCATAGGCGGAACATCCGTAGTTTTAAATCCCAGGTATTCGTTGGCCCCAAATAGAATTTTAAAACAATCCCCCTTTTTAAGGGCTAAACTGGTTTGAGAGGAGAACTGCCCACAGGTTAAATGAAGCAATTGGTGCTCATAATCGAACTTAAATTTAATTGTGTTCCAAGAGCTGAATAAAACATCCCGAGGGATGTTAAACGCAATTTTGGAAAATTTATCTCCTATAATGAGCCTAAAGTGATTTTTTTGTTTAGAATTTTTGTCGTAGATCAGATCAATATTCTCGTTGTTATTATCAACAAAGCGAAGAATATAACCGAAGTAATCTGCTTTAGCCGGCATGAAGCTGAAATCAAAAGCAATTTCAAAGCTTGAATTAAAACAAAGTGTTTTTCCAGGACTTAAATCCAAACCTGTGCGCTGATCCTGAACAACTTCATGGCTATAGAAGCCCAGGCCGTATGATTGCGAAAAACCTTTATTACAGCAAAGCGTAAAAAAAACAGAGAGAATCGAGAATAGATATTTGGCTTTCATAATCGGGAATACGAATATAATAGATATATCAATAGATTAACAGATATATGTAAAAATTAAGTGACATCTATCCAAGCACTTCCTGAAAGCTCTTTTTAAACTCTTCGCCATAAATCACCTTATAATCTTTATTAAATGTTTCGAATTTAGTTTTAGCGAGTGAATGTTTGCCGAGGTAAACCAATGATTTACATTTAATAATCATCGCCTCTTCATTAACAGGATCGAAATAAGAAATGGTATTCGCAATACCGATTAAAAACTCAGGATCATCCATTGGATTAACCGTTGCGGCATAATGAAGGTAAATATCTATAATTTCATTGGAAATATCCGATTTATAACTATCCAGCCAATCAAACTCAAGATTAGATAGAAAACCACCCCGATTTACAATTTTTGTAAGTTTAGTTAAACTTTGTTTATCAATTTCCCCTTCGCCATTTACAATATTAAGGTACTGTTTGTAATCAACTTTAACGTTGTGCTCATTAAAATCTATCATCCAGTAACCGGTGTTCTTAGAGATCTGACACCCGTCCATTCTTTCCAGAATCAATTTAAGTTTGGCAATGCTTACCGACCTGTTATTTCTGGCACTCTCTACCGATTTATCAAGCCAAAGCACTTCAGTAAGCTTTTCAGTGCTGATGCCCCGACCTTTTATAGTATACAATAATACCACCAGGAAGAGTTCCCTTATTAAAGGAGAAAGGTTTTTTGTAATGTCCTCTCCTTCTTTGTCAAATAGCTGCAGGTTCCCAAACAGAAATATTGCATTCTTAATAGGCCCTATTACCGGCGACACCACCGGTTCTGAACCTCCCGTCACAGTATCTTCAACTTTAACTACCTGCAATGCTGATATCTCGCCCATTTTCTTATTCTTGACCTTACTTTTGCGCCATCTGTATACTACAAAACCGGCAATTGCTAAAAGCGTAAAGAGCAAAAGGAAAAAATACTTATTTGTAGCTACAGACGATTCTTTTGATAGGTCTGCACGATACTCTTCAGGTGGTCCATATAAGGTATAAACTTTAACTGAGGTTACGTTCGTCTTTTCATCATGCAACAACAAGACTGCTACGAACCTTTTACTGACGGGGCAGAAATACAAATCCGCATAGGAATGAATATCATGAAAAGCATACGGAATAGAACTCCCCATTAACGTGTAGTCAGCTGAAGTCAAAGAGCCGCGTATAAGTTGCAGCGATGAGTTGTATTTATAGTTCGGAAATGTTAGCGCATAATAAGATCCTGTTTTCTCGTTTATAACCATTGAATTTGCAAATGCAAACTCCTCGTTTTTAGGTTTTAATTCAAGAACCTTCTTAAACACATTGTGTTTAAAATCATAAAAATTAAGATCATATATATTCTTAGCATTTAAGATCTGCTGTCCTGTTGAGCTGCCATAACCACCAAGAATATAAACGCCATCTTTTACGCCCCCTAAAGCAGATAGATAACGGGGAGTAAAATCACCCTTGGGTTCAGATATACTCCATTTCTTATCAGTGAAACGATACTTGTGCACGCTTCGCCTATAAAAGTATTGTCCATAACCTCCTATCATATACAAAGAGCTGTCTGCAGCAGAATAAAACTTATTGGGGTGCCAGAAAATGGTAATCACATCTGGGTGAACGTATTTCCTATCCCAGGAATTGTCTGAAAAATTAAATGTAGAAACCAGTTTCTGGTCCATATAAAAATTCAACAATTTATTGGTAGACACATCATAAACAGATTGGTTACCGCTTAATAATTGTTGTTTTCCTGAGCTGTAACGTTTAAAGGACAATGTTTGCGAACCAATATCATAGGTACCCAAAGAATCCTCCGCAATCACATATAACAGTTCTTTATCTGAATTTAAGGCTACGCTGGCAGCTCCATTTACCTCAAAAGCCTTAACCAACTGCCAATCATGATGCATTTTCCTGATCCACATGGGGTTGGTTACATTCCCGTCGTTCCCCTTTATAATTTCGGACGCCTTTAGTCCAGTCATCTCATTTAAAGGCCAATGGTAACTGATCTTACCATTTTCAGCTATTTTTATATCCCTTATTTTCATCGGGGGTATATCTTTAACCTTAAAATCCATATAATTATTTGCTCCGATCAGCAGCTTATAACATTCGTTTTTTAAACTAATTTTCTGATGATAAGCTTTGCCATCAGCGAGTAGAACAAGCTCCTGAAGCTCAACATCAAAACGAAGTTTTAAATTGTACCAGTTCTTATAAAGTTTATTGATATCAATATCAAAAGAAACATCCGATACTTTGTCCCCAATAATTAATTTGAAGTGCTTATTTTCCTGAAAGCGCATATCATAGACCAGGTCTATGTTGCGATTTTTTTCATCAATCAGCCGAAAAATATATCCAAAGTAATCGGTATAACCTGGCATAAAGGAAAGATCGAAAGACAGTTCAAAATTATGATCAAAGCATATTGGTTTTTCTAAACTGAGGTCGAGACTCGTTCTTTTATCTTGCACTACCTCATGTCCAAAAAAACCAAGACCATAAGACTGTGCGCTTGCCGGAAATGAAGCAATAATTAAAAATAAAGAAAGGATCGCGTAAATTTTTATTCTCATCGTATTTCGGGGTAGAAACATAAATTTGGCTTCCCCAAGCCCTTATCTATGAGCTAATGTAAGATTTTCAATTCATCTTTTGCAATTAAAAAATCTATCAATCAGGATATTCCCTGACGGTAATCCAAAATTAATTATTTATTAAGGGCCAAAGAATAAGTTTATATTTCATAACAAACAAATGCCGCCAGGCAACAAACAAATAACCAAATATTTTATATATGAACTTAAAAAAAATAGCCGTTTTTATGTTATACGGCTTTTCAGTGCTTAACCTACAGGCGCAATCCAAACATAGTAAAGAAACATTGTACCCGTCCTACAAAGGTCTGGTAATGGCGGGCTACCAAGGCTGGTTCAGGGCTGAAGGTGACGGGACTGGAAGTAAAAGATTCGCTTACGGGAATGAAAATCTAAGTAATATAGATATGTGGCCTGATGTAAGTGAATATAAGGTAACTTATCCAACCCCTTTTAAATTAAAGAACGGACAAGCCGCGAAATTTTTTAGTTCCCATGACAAGAGTACTGTTGATCTTCATTTTAAATGGATGCAGGAATATGGTGTTGACGGCGTTTTCATGCAACGTTTCTTCAGTAATGTTAAAGATAAAGACCAGGCCTCAGTAACTATACTCAAAAATGCTTTTGAAGCCGCTTCAAAATATGATAGAGCAATCGCGCTGATGTACGATTTATCTGGCTTAAAAGCTTCGGGAGAAGACTGCTCGGCAATAATAGAAGACTGGAAACGCATGGTAGATGAGCTGAAGATCACCAATCAGGCCGGTAAAAAAACGTATTTACATCACAATGGTAAACCTGTAGTTACCATATGGGGAGTGGGATTTCCTGACAGACCTTACAATATTAGAAATATAGGGTTAGAGCGATTGATCGATTTTCTTAAAAATGACCCGGTATATGGTGGCTGTGCCGTTATGCTTGGAGTTCCCACCTCATGGAGAAACCTGAATGCAGATTGCATTAACGATCCATATCTACATGAACTTATAAAAAAAGGAGACCTGCTTTTGCCCTGGACTGTACAACGTTATAGCGGACTATTGCATAATGATATGGAAAGACTGCGTGACAATACCGTTGACGATATTAAATGGTGTAAAGAAAATAAGATTGATTATGTGCCCTGCATTTATCCCGGATTTAGCTGGCATAATTTAAGTAAACAAGAATTTCCTGATGATGTAAAACCTGTAGGATCAATTCCAAGACAAGGTGGACGTTTCTTCTGGCAACAAATTGTAACGACCCTTAACGCGGGGGCGACGATGCTTTATGTGGCCATGTTTGATGAAGTTAACGAAGGTACGGCGATATTTAAAGGAAGCGATACCCCTCCTCAAGGAAATTCTGTAGCATTCATCGATATGGATGGTAAACCTTCAGATCATTATTTATGGTTAACAGGCGAAGCAGCAAAAATTCTGCGTAATGAAAAACCACTTTCCTTCAAAATACCAGAACGTCATTAACATTAGCCAACCATTTTAACCATACAAATAGATAAAATCAAAAAAAATCAAAAAAAACGGGCTTAACAGCCATTTGGTAATATTTTATTAATTTTTTATTAGTCATCAACTCATTTAATTGCTAACAAATTATAAGTCGACCCTCTGATTACCCGATCATGATTGACCGCAATAACCAAATATTAAATTATGAACAATCATCAGTCTAATTCGCCATGACCATAAAAGGCAGCACAAACTCCATACCTATTCAGGTACAAAATCAACTAAAAACAAACCATATAAACTAAACAGTATGAAAAAAATTAAATACTTATTTACATTATTTTTTCTTTTTCCCCTCATTTTGCTTGCCCAGCAGCCTGTCAATATCAGCGGAAAAATAACTGATGTCAACAACATTGGCCTCCCAGGGGTAAGTATCAAGGTAAAAGGCACTACAGTAGGCACCTTTACTGACAGTAAGGGAAGTTTTTCCCTTAGCGTACCTAGTGCTGATGCTTACATCCAAATCTCTTATGTAGGCTATCTTTCGCAGGAACTACAGGTAAACGCCAAAAGAAATTTTGCGATCACACTTCAGGAAAACAACAATACACTTAATGAGCTTATTGTAGTAGGTTACGGTACACAAAAGAAAGCGACAGTAACAGGTTCCATCGCTACCCTAAACACGGAACAGATCACAGTAACGAAAAACGAGAACGTGGTCAATATGTTAACCGGAAAAATTCCTGGTGTACGTATATTACAAAAAACCAGTGAACCAGGTGGTTATGAAAACACATTTGACATCAGGGGCTTTGGTAGTCCGCTAATTGTTATTGATGGCATACCAAGAGGTAGTGGTGATTTTTCAAGGATGGATCCAAATGAGATAGATAACATCTCTGTATTGAAAGATGCTGCTGCTGCAATTTATGGTGTAAGAGCGGCAAACGGAGTAATTTTAATTACGACTAAAAAAGGCAAGAAAGATGGCAAATATGACATCAATTATTCTGTTAACCAAGGATGGCAACAATTTTTAGGAATGCCGGAAGGTGTTGGTGCCGTTGATTATATGTTGTTAACCAACGAAAAGAATAAAAGATCCTTTGCCAGTAATTTCCCTAATAACCAGGAATCCACCTTTTCTTATGGAGATATGCAACCCTGGCTGGAAGGCAAATACCCTTCGGCAGACTGGATAGGTGCGGCATTTAACACTACTTCGCCTCAAATTCAGCATAACATGAATGTAGATGGTGGTACAGAGAAAGCAAATTATTTCTTTAACCTGGGCTACATGAAACAGGATGGTCTTTTTAAAAGTGGTGATTTGGATTATAATCGCTACAATTTCCGCTCTAATGTAAACGTAAATATCACCAGGCGCATCAGGGCACAGATATTAACCTCTGGACATATAGATCAAAAAAATCAACCTTTCCAGGATCTATGGACCATTTTTAAATATGCTTGGAGCCAGGTTCCTACTAACCAGATCTATGCAAATAACAATCCATTGTACCCTAATAAAATGCCGGACGATGCCAATCCTGTTTCCATTACTGATGCTGACCAAGTAGGTTATAAAAAACGTACGCAAAAGAACTTTCAGGGACAGTTAACCTTAGAATACGACATACCAGGTATTGAAGGACTGAAGGCAAAAGGAATGTACAATTATGGATACAACGCTGATGACAATACAGACCATAAAAGGGCTTATAAACTATATACCTATAATGCTGAGCAGGATACCTACGCACCTACCGTGGTAGGCTCTCCTGCTTACATCAACCGCTCTTATGCAAACAGTGTTTCAATACTTACTCAGCTCTCGTTAAATTACACTAAAACTTTTAATCAGGTACACAACGTATCGGCTTTGGTATTACTTGAAGAAAGCCATTTCAAATCTGATAATTTTTATGCCCAACGAAATGTAACCATTCCTATAGATTATTTATTTGGTGGGGAAGACGACCAACAACTGGGATCAATGAATGTTAACGGATTACGTGAAGAAGCAACAAGGAGTTACATAGGAAGGTTAAATTATGACTATAAGGGCAAATACCTGGCGGAATTCAGTTTCCGTAGGGATGGTTCCAATAAGTTCAAACCGGGAGCAGATCAATGGGGATTCTTTCCAGCAGGCTCTATCGGATGGCGAATCAGCGAAGAAACTTTCTTTAAAAATTTAGTCCCTACAGATATCCTGAGCAATTTAAAGATCAGGGCATCTTACGGTAGAACCGGTGATGATAGTGCAACTGCTTTTCAATACATTTCGGGCTTCAACTATCCAACGCTTAACCCTAATGACAACAGTGTGTGGGGTTACTTCTTCGATGGTAAATTCTATAATGGCGCAGCGGCACGGGCGCTTACTAATCCAGATCTTACCTGGTTCACTGCTGAAACTAAAAATATTGGACTGGACTTTAACATGTTTAATGGAAAACTGGATGGATCAGTTGATGTATTCAGAAGAGATATGAAAGGTCTATTAGCCCTTAGAGATGTACAAATACCTGGTACTGTTGGCATTGAGTTACCTCAGGAAAACCTAAATTCCAACAGAACTGAAGGCGTGGAGATCATTGTAAACTACAGGAATAAAATAGGTCAGTTCGGTTATAACATTGGGGGTAACTTTTCTACCACACGTACCATGGACAGGGATGTTATTCAGGGGCTCGCTGGTAATGAATACAGCAACTGGAAATCATCAAGAACCAATCGCTACACGAGTATATGGTGGGGAAAAACCTATGCAGGACAATTCACTAATTACGACCAGATTTTTAGTCACCCTATAAATACTGGTGGAGGAAATAACAACACTATTCCCGGAGATTATTACTACCAGGACTGGAATGAAGATGGTGTGATTAACGAGAAAGACGACCAGCCTATTGCTACTAAAGATATCCCATTGGTTAATTATGGTATTAACCTGGGTTTAAGCTACAAAAATTTCGATCTGAATGCTTTGTTTGCCGGTGCTACCAGTTTCTATGTACAATATGATGAGCAGTATGCGGAACCATTAATGTATGGAAGAAGTGCTTTAACCAAGTTTCTTGACAGCTGGCATACCGTAAACCCAAATGATAATGTATTTGACCCTAATACCCAATGGGTTCCAGGAAACTATCCTGCAATGGGTTCGCCAATTGCAGAAGGAACCAAAGCGGTACAGGATGCCAGCTACCTAAGGTTAAAAACTTTAGAGTTAGGTTATTCTATTCCGGCACTTACGCTAGCCAAAGTGGGTATTAAAAAAATGAGGGTATATGCAAATGCTTATAACCTGTTAACTTTTACCAAACTTAAAGACAGCGATCCTGAACACCCTGGACAAATCCCTGATGCGAGTTTCGATCATGGTGCACGTGGTTATAAATACCCTTTAAACAGAACATTTAACCTTGGAGCCAGTATTTCCTTTTAAATTATTAAAGATGAAAAGATATAAATTAATAATAGCTGTATTAGCAGGGATATTGGTTTCCTGCCAGAAGTTAGATATAAAGCCAACAAATGTTGTAACCGAAGACGTGGTGTTTGGAGGAGAGGCTGGTATAGATGTATACATGGCTAATATTTACCGTAAGCTGCCGATTGAAGATTTTAGATACAGACCAGGAGGAGAAGGCAGAGGTGGCATGAACCTACACCACGAATGGCAGAATTTCTTTCATGCAGGCGCAACCGTTGGAGAAATGGTAGGCCCTTTTGGAGGAATGGATATTGGCGGTGGTTTTGGCTACTGGCCGTATGATGACATCAGAGCAGTAAATTATGTGATAGAAAACCTGCCTAAGTACCCAGCTAACTTTACAGGAGCTCGGGTTAACGAATTACTTGGCGAGGCTTATTTTTGCAGGGCTTTCTTTTATTTCTCTTTGGTTAAACGTTATGGTGGTGTACCTATCGTTTCTACAGTACAAAACTATCCGCAGCAAAGTGTAGAAGAATTACAGGTACACCGTAACAAAGAAGAAGAGGTGTGGACATTCATAGGCGAAGATCTAGATAAGGCTTACGAGATGATGGTTGCTTCTAGTCCGAGGGGAAGAGCAAATAAATATGTTGCACTGGCATTAAAATCAAGAGCGATGTTATATGCAGGATCAATTGCAAAATACGGATCTACAAATTTTGTAGACGGAGAAGCAAGATCTGCTGGCTTGGTGGGTATCCCTGCAGACAAAGCGAATTCTTTTTTCCAGAAAGCATGGGATGCTGCAAAATTATTTGAAGGAACAAAATACAAATTGTATAATAAAACTCCGGCAGACAAGGTAAAGAACTACGTTGATGTATTCCTTGATCCATCTAGTGAAGAGAACATCCTGGTAAGGGATTATTCTATGACCACAAAAACAGCGCATAGCTGGGATGCTACTTTCTCTCCGGGATACATGACAGTAGGTCCAGAATCAAGAGCCTACCCTACCCTTGAATTTGTAGAACGATGGGGAAAACTACCTGTACTTGATGGAACAGATCATCCTATCAAATTTAATAACCTTGCAGATTTAATGAATAACAGTAACCTGGAACCACGTTTACTAGCTACAGTTTATTTCCCGGGAGCTACATTGAGAGGAAAAACTTTCGATACACAAAGAGGACTATACGAAACTATGTTTACCGGAACAGTTACCCAGGAAGTTGCGAAAACTCTTGAATCAAGAGCTAGTATTACTACCTCTGACCCCAACACCTTACATAACGGTAGAAGAATTATAGGTGAAGCAGGCATGAAACGCCCTGGTGCTTCTGATAATGCTACCCGTACCGGATTTTTTGTAAGAAAATACATAGACTATAACAAAGCACAACCGGCTACAGGTCTATTCCAAAGTGAACAAGCCTGGATAGAATTCCGTTATGCTGAAGTACTGTTAAACAGGGCAGAAGCTGCTGCAGAATTGAATAACCCGGATGATGCACTTACTTGCTTGAACCTATTGAGAGAAAGAGCTGGTGGCCCTCAGTTGTCCTTAGCCGCTGTAAATGTAAATGAAGTTCGTAATGAAAGGTGTAAAGAACTCGCATTTGAAAATCATTATTACTGGGATTTAAAGAGATGGAGAATTTCGGATGTATTGTTAAATAATGCAAAATTCACAGGTCTAATGCCATATTATGTGATTAGTGAGAATAAATATATTTTCATGGCGGAGCGTGAGACCTTTGATCGCAATTACAATTTCGAAAAGAAATATTACTACGAGCCAATTCCTGGAGGTGAACTCGGTAAAAATCCAAATCTATATCCTAATAACCCTAATTATTAATAAGATAAAATATACAATTATGAAGAAGTTGATGAGCAGAATCTTGTTAGGAGTAGGTTTACTGGCAAGCGCTGCATGTACAAAAATAGATAATTACGATGGGCCTAACGCCTCTTTTGAAGGCCGGTTAATTGATGCCGTTACTGGCCAAAATTTCCAGACCGCTACAGGGAATATTCAGGTAAGGTTGTTCCAGGTGAGCTGGAGCGCTACACCGGCACCGCAGGAAATACCCAGTAAAATGGATGGTACGTTTAAAGATTCCAAACTATTTGCCGGAAAGTACAAGGTGATTCCGGTTGGAGGTGCATTCTGGCCGGTACTGGATACTGCAACAGTAAATATAGGCTCGGCTAGTAAGCATGACTTTGAGCTTACCCCCTACCTGGTGATCAAAAATTTCACTTACGTGATAGAGAACAAAACCCTGAAATTGAATTTTGATATAGACGCTCCTATTGGAGCAGGCTTGCCAACGATTATAGAAGCACAACCTTATGTAAACACCACCAAAATGGTTGGTCCGGGGGCTTCTATCTTTAACTATTCTGATGCACTAAAGCTAGTGATTAACAAAGACTGGTTAAACATGGATCCCGCCACTAAATCTATAGAATTCACTATTCCGGACCTCACTCCGGGAAGAACATTCTATGTAAGAGTTGGCGTGCGTTTAAACGACAGCTTTAAGAGCTCAAATTTATCGCAAATTGTAGAAGTAAAAGTTCCCTGATTTAACAATAAGGTAGATCATTAAAGAAATAACAATGAAAAAAATAAAATATCTGTTCCTTTTTCTAATGATAATTGGTTCAGTTATCGCCTGTTCCAAGAAGAGTGAAAAGCCAGTGGATCCACCACCTGTTGACCCGGTAGCAGACGAGAAAAAAACAGGCTATGATACCTCAGGATTATTGTACCCTTCTTATACAGGATTGGTAATGGCCGGTTACCAGGGATGGTTTGCTGCCCAGGGAGATGGATCTAACCGAGGTTGGTACCACTATCAGGGGCCCAACAACACATTCGCTCCAGGAATCACCAACGTTGATTTCTGGCCGGATATGGCTGAATACTCCAAAACCTATAAATCCCCTTTCAAATTTGCCAACGGATCTGATGCTTATCTGTATAGTCCGTACGACGAGGAAAGTGTAGATCTTCACTTTAAATGGATGAAAGATTACGGTATAGATGGTGTACACATGCAACGCTTTGTTGGAGAAATAAAATCTTCTAATGCATCTGGAAAAAGGCACTTTAATAAAGTGCTTACCAATGCTTTAAAGGCAGCAAAAAAATATGGCAGGGCCATTAGTGTAATGTATGATTTGAGTGGATGCTCCAGTGCCGATGTAGCCTACTTAGAGCAGGACTGGAATGAACTGGTCACTATTTTTAAGCTTTATGATAAAGTAGAGAACCCCACTTATTTGTGGCACAATAAAAAACCACTAATGACCATTTGGGGAGTTGGATTTAATGACAACAGAAATTACACCATTGCAAACGTAAATGCCTTGGTTGATAAGTTAAAATCGGGCGAAAAAAGGGTCTCGATTATGTTAGGTGTTCCTTATTACTGGAGATCTTTTGGATCAGATACAGAAAATACTCCTGCATTGCACCAACTGATAAAGAAAGCGGATATCATTATGCCTTGGGCAGTGGGCAGATACGGTATGGATAATTACAATCCAAACAACCTTAGACAGGATATGCAATGGTGTAACACCAATAACGTAGACTATGTTCCATTGGTGTTTCCTGGTTTTAGCTGGGGCAATATGCACAAGGATCCCACGCTTTATAACTCCATACCAAGAAGAAAGGGCGACTTTTTATGGACACAGGTAGCGGGTGCCGTACAATTCGGCGCAAAATCCCTGTATGTGGCTATGTTCGATGAAATTGATGAAGGAACTGCAATTTTTAAATGTGCAAGAGAATCTGAAACTCCATTAAATGGAGACCTGAGATTTATGGGCATCGAAAACGATTTGCCTTCTGATTATTACTTATGGTTAACAGGTCAGGCCGCCAAATGGGTTCATGGACAGCCAGGTTATAATTATCAGAAACCAGCAAGAACCCCATAAACAACCCATAAAATTTAGTAAAGATTTAATAGAGTTTAACAATAGACCAAATCAACAAACTTAAACCTAAAAGAAATGAAACTAGTAAAAATAATGATGGCATGCTTCATTTTTACACTGGCACTTACATTTGCCAGCTGTAAAAAAGAAGAATATAGTTCCAGAGACACTAGTGGTATAGTACCAGAGCCGGTAATACCAGAACCGGTAGATCCGACTTTAGTCCTTTTGGATAATGCTGATAAGCTTGACGAATGGGAGGTTTCAGGAGGAACAGGTGTAATAGAAACCGTAACTAAAAAAGAAGGTGAAGGCGCTGTTGGAGGAAAATTTAAGGTAGGCGACGATTATCTACACTTTATAAAAAGATTAAGTACTCCCGTAAATAGTAAGCTTACAGCAGACAAAGCACAGCTATCCTTCTGGTTATATGTGGAGAAACCACTCTCCATTAAGGAAGGGCAAATTGAAATCACCAGTTCAGGACAATCTGACCAACAGGAATTTCATTGGGATGTACCAGGACTAGGGCTTAAACCAGGATGGAATGAGGTAAAACTAAAAATTAGTAATGCCACTGCAGATGGCGGTGGAGCCGATTTGAGTACGATCAAGTGGTTCCGGATGTACATCATCACAACTGCCAAAGCAACTGAAGAAAACAAGGTTATTATTGACTATGTTAGATTATCCGAAGCTCCACCTGAAGGCCCATCTTTATATCTTGACAATTGCGATAACCTAACCGGATGGGAAGTTTCCGGAGGGACAGGAGTTATAGATGTCACAAAGAAAAAAGAAGGAACGGGTTCAATCTTTGGTAAAACACATCCTGATGCTGGATATCTACACTTTAAAAAGAAATTCAACACACCAGTGGATACTAAATTAACAAAGCTAACGGGGCAGTTATCTTTCTGGTTGTATATCAGTAAAGCAGCCACGCTTAATGGCCAAATAGAAATTTCCAGTTCAGGAGATGCAGATCAACAAGAATACAATTGGGACCCTGTATCTATTAAAAACTTAAAACCTGGAGCATGGAATGAAGTAAAATTAAATATCAGGGATGCTGCAATAACTAATGGGCCTGTAAACCTTGCTGCGATTAATTATTTCCGCATGTTTTTACAAACAGGAGAAGATGGGATTGATATTGGTATAGATGGTATTAAATTTAACGGAATTCCTCTTCCTGATGCTGTTTTTCTCGATAACGCAGACTTAAAAGATGGTTGGCAGACTGTTGGAGAACCTGTGATTGAGGCCACTAATCCTAAACCTAAGGAAGGTGCCGGATTCTTAAAAAATACGATCAAAAAAGGTGATGACTTTATGCAGTTCATCAAGGATACAACTGTACCAGTAAATTCAGGTGTTACTGAAGCTAACGGGCAATTCAAATTCTGGTGGTACATTTCTGATGTATCGGCACTTAAAGCAGATGGCTCAATTGAGATCACAAGCTCAGGCAAATCTGATGAAAAAGAATCCGCCTGGGACATTACGCCATTACTGCCATCGTTAAAGAATGGATGGAATGAGATTACACTCGATTTGGATAAATCTAATAAGTCAGGAGATGGCGGAGCAGATTATAAAGCCATAAACCACTTCCGTATCTTCTTCTTCACAAAAGATAAAACCCATGAAGATGTCCTTACCGGAATAGATGACCTTAAATTTGTGATGAAACCTTAGTACCATTTTTTTTAAACCATTAAAGGCAGAGAACGATGTTTCTCTGCCTTTTTAATACCACAAATGATATGCTTAAATTGTTAAAAACATATTTACCAGCCATTATATTAGCAACAATATTCATCTTATTTACAACGGTTTGCAACGCTCAGAAAAAGATTTCAAACGCAAAGCTTAGAAATCCCTTCATTACGCAGATGTATACGGCCGACCCTTCCGCACACGTTTGGGCAGATGGTAGGCTATACATTTATGCTTCGCATGACATTGCTCCGCCTCAGGGATGTGATCTAATGGACAGATACCATGTTTTTTCGACTGATGATATGGAGAACTGGAAAGATCATGGAGAAATTTTAAATTCAAGTCAGGTACCATGGGGAAGAAAGGAAGGTGGTTTTATGTGGGCACCTGATTGTGCTTATAAAAACGGCACTTACTATTTCTACTTTCCTCATCCCTCAGGAACAGAATGGAACGCCACCTGGAAAATCGGTGTAGCTACCAGTAAAAATCCGGCCAGTGGGTTTGAGGTTAAAGGATACATTGACGGTCTTAAACCAATGATTGATCCTTGTGTATTTGTGGATGACGATGGGCAGGCGTATTTCTATTATGGCGGCGGCGGTACCTGCGAAGCAGGAAAACTAAAAGACAACATGATGGAAATAGATGGAGAGATGATAAAGATGGAAGGCTTAACGGATTTCCATGAAGCCTCATGGATACATAAAAAAGATGGCATCTATTACCTATCCTACTCTGATAACCATGATGACAATATGAAGGATGGGGTTAGCGGAGACAACAGGATGCGTTATGCGACCAGCAAAAGTCCTTTAGGCCCATGGAAAAGTGAGGGAATCTATATGGATCCAACAGACAGCTATACCAATCATGGCTCTATTGTAAAATACAAAGGCCAGTGGTATTCATTTTATCATAACAGCTCACTTTCCAATCACGATTGGTTAAGGTCAATCTGTGTAGATAAGCTTTATTACAATGCCGATGGCACGATAAAAAAAGTAGTTCCAACAACCGGAATTACAAAATAAATACTTGCAAGTATCATGAATAATCTAAACACCTGAATAATGAACACGCAAAAACTTAACATACTAGCCTTCATTGCCATATTTACGGTAATGAGCAGCTGTTCTAAAAGTAAAAGTAATTCGCCGGAAACGCCGGATAAACCGGGAGAGGAAATAGACATCACGCCTTCGCCTCCTGGCGATGTAGTGGGTAAGGTAACTGTTGGTTACCAGGGCTGGTTTGCGGCAAACGGGGATGGTTCTCCGATCAATGCCTGGTGGCATTGGACACAGGACTGGGCTAAATCACCTGGAACAAACAACTCAGGAATAAAGTCATGGCCTGATGTCCGTGAATATACCAGTACTTATGCCACATCTTTCGCAAACCTTGGCAATGGTCAGCCTGCAAAACTATTTTCATCCTATAATGACCAGACCGTAAATACACAGTTTTTATGGATGAAACAGAATGGACTTGATGTTGCTGCTCTTCAGCGTTTTAATCCAAACGGAATTGAAGGACCTATTCGCGATGCCATAACTGTAAAAGTAAAAACAGCAGCAGAGCTACACGGAAGAAAGTTTTACATCATGTACGACATCAGTGGCTGGATGAACATGCAATCGGAAATAAAAACAGACTGGACCAATAAAATGTCTGCCTATACTTCCTCTTCAGCCTACGCAAAACAAAACGGCAAACCTGTTATCTGTATCTGGGGATTTGGTTTTAGTGATAACAACCACCCTTTTACTGCCGCCGCTTGTCTGGATGTGATCAACTGGTTTAAAAGTAAAGGATGTTATGTAATCGGTGGGGTGCCTACAAACTGGCGGACACAAAACAGCGATTCCAGGCCTGCCTTTCTCAATACCTATAAAACCTTGGATATGATATCCCCCTGGATGATCGGAAGAATCGGCACCATCAATGAAATTGACAATAAGTTCAGGACTATTAATATGCCAGATATGGCTTATTGCAAGGCCAATGGGATCGATTATCAACCTTGTGTATTGCCGGGTGATTTACAGGAGCACCAACGTCTGCACGGCGACTTTATGTGGAGGCAGTTTTACAACATGAAAAGTATAAGCGTGAATGGCCTTTATATCTCTATGTTTGACGAATATAATGAAGGAAACCAGATTGCTAAGACTGCGGAAACCTCAGCTTACATTCCTGCAGGCTCCAATTTTGTAACGCTAGATGAAGATGGCACTCCTTGCTCTTCTGATTACTATTTAAGACTTTCAGGTGATGGGGCGAAAATGTTCAGGGGCGAGATTTCACTGACAGCAACCCGTCCGACAAAACCAACACTGTAAGGGTTACAGAACAGTTTTTCAATTAACCGCAGGCTGTCCAAAAAGGTAATGTGACGTTGAGCATACCTTTATGGACAGTCTTTTTTTGTTTTTATTGCCAAGATGCGGCTCCTAATAGCGCAGCCTTCTCTCCTAGCGCCGATCTTTTTACAGGAAAACTATAGCCCATTATTTCGGCAAGGTGTTTTCGTGTATCTTGTACAAAATAGGGCTCAGCATTGACTATATTCCCACCCAGCACTACAGCTAAAGGCATATCTTTTCGAATAAATTTATGGATAAAATTAGCTAGATTGAGGCTAAATTCTGCAAAAATAGTTTCAAAATGAGCTGTGCCAACATGATTATCAACCAGGTCTTTTACGTCTTTTATAGCCGTTCCATTGAGCTCAGCAAATCGTTTAACGAACCACCTTGTAGAAATATAATCTTCTGCGATTCCTTTTAAAAATGGCATGTTCCATAATCCGGAGTCCTTTACCTTTCCATCTAGCATATAAGATGTCCCCAAGCCAGTTCCCAATGTCAAACCAATAGCATGGTCATAACCTTTCAAACTTCCACTAAATACCTCTCCTTTTAGAAAACATGCCGCATCATTCATAAAATGAATAGCTGAAGGCGATATACCCAGTCGACTGGCCAACAACTGCTTAAGATTCAAACCGTACAATGTTTTATATTTATCCTGATCTTTAATCTTACAAATGCCGTTTTTATAATTCATAGGTCCCGGCATCGCGATATTAATCTTCAACGATTTAAGATCATATCCATTGCTTGCTTGGTTAAGTGTCTCTGCCCAGGCGTTAATGATCTCTTCGGCACTTCCATCCGACTGAATTCTACTCCTTGACCAGGTATCCTCGATTTCCACCTTTTGTTCCAGATCTATCAATGCCGCTGTAATGTGAGATCCGCCTATGTCTACTCCTAATGCTATTTTTTTCATCTAGTTTCTATTTGGTTGTTATCATTCTCCAAACTTATAATCCGAGCCTTAATAAATGTTTAATAAATGATTAACAGGGGCCGAATTTCAATAAAAAAACCTATGGCTCTGTTGTAAAAATGTAAACAGGGTTTCACACAAAAAAAACCTAAATTTAATAGTCCTAGGATTATTTAAAGAATATGGTATGGTAACTATTAAGGAATTTAGGGAAAGTTTGAGAGGCGGTTTAATAGAACCTCAAGATAAGGAATATGATGAGGCCCGCAAGGTGTATAATGCAATGATCAGCAAGCATCCACAGATGATTGCCCGTTGTATGGATGTGGCGGATGTGATACAATCAGTGAATTTTGCCAGAGAAAATAATATACTGCTTTCCATTCGCAGTGGCGGACACAATGCCGGCGGTTTAGGTATTTGTGAAAATGGATTGGTGATTGATCTTTCTTTGATGAAATATACTCGTATTGATCTACAGGAAAAAACTGTCGTGGTAGGTGGAGGATGCACTTGGGGAGATGTCGACCATGCCACGCATGCATTTGGAATGGCAACACCTAGCGGGATTATTTCTACAACGGGTGTAGGCGGTTTAACTACCGGAGGAGGCATTGGTTATCTTACCCGTAAATATGGTCTGAGTATTGATAATCTGCGCTCAGTAGATATGGTATTGGCTGATGGAAGTTTTGTTGTCGCAAATAAAAATCAAAATCAAGACTTATTTTGGGCGGTGAGAGGTGGTGGTGGAAATTTTGGCGTAGTGACTTCTTTTACATTTAAATTGAACCCTGTATCGATGGTATATGGTGGGCCTATATTATACGAATTAACCGAAGCAGAAGCGGTGATGAAATGGTATCGTGAACTGATAAAAGATGCTCCAGATGACTTGAACGGTTTTTTTGCATTCCTCACCGTTCCTCCTGTAGCTCCTTTTCCAGAACATCTTCATCTTAAAAAAATGTGCGGTATTGTATGGGCTTATACCGGGCCTATGGAAAACGCAGAAGAAACCTTTAAACCCATTAGGGCTTTCAAGACTCCTGCACTTGACTTTGTTGGTCCCATACCTCAACCTGCTTTGCAAAGTATGTTTGATGGTTTATATCCTACGGGATTGCAATGGTATTGGCGTGCTGATTTTGTGAAAGAATTAAGTGATGAAGCAATTACCGCACATATCAAGTTTGGCAATGAGCTGCCCACCATGCATTCGACCATGCACTTGTATCCTATTAATGGTGCGGCATCACGGGTTAGCAATACAGATACCCCTTGGGCTTACCGCGATGCTACATGGGCAATGGTAATTGTAGGTGTTGACCCAGACCCGGCAAACAAAGAAAAAATTACGACATGGACTAAACAGTACTGGGAAGCAGTTCATCCTTATTCAGCAGGTGGTGCTTATGTGAATTTTATGATGGACGAAGGAGAAGAGCGCGTGAAAGCTACTTACCGTGAAAATTATGAAAGGTTAGTAAAGATTAAGAACAAGTACGATCTTAATAATTTGTTTAGGGTGAATCAAAATATAAAACCACACGCTGAAATGTAATTGAAAACGAAACCCTTACTAATTTACAATAGTAGATACCGTTTGGCCGGCATATTCCTTTTGGGGAAGTACTAAAGTAATCATTTTGGTATCGGCCAATCCTTTTATCTTGATCTTAACATTTAGGGTCTTATGAAGATGGGAAGGATCTGCAGCATGGAGTTGATATTTCCCCGTTTGTGATTTCCTGAGCATCAATACTGCTGGAACATCTGTTGATATTTTGACTTGTTCATCATCAAACTGAGCACCATCAACATAAAACACCATTTGCCATAGTTTCAATCCGTGATGATATACTGCTTGAAGGTTTTCTGTATTGGATTTGATTATCACATTTTTCTTTTTCAAGTACTGTTTCATCGCTGTTGGACTTTCGATACCCGGCAACAAAATATAGACATACTTTCCATTTTCAGGTCGAATGCCGTGCTGCAAGCTTAATTGGAAAACAGATTTATCTTCTATTTTTTTATTGGCTTCTTCACCACCCATACTAATCTCACTCCAATCACTAACCCTTTTTTCGACAGATAAATATACTTTGCCTTTTTGAGGAAAGAGGTACCCCACGTGATCATGTAGTACCCAGTCCACCTGATCATTAAAAGTTAGATGGAGGTCTTTTTTATAAGGTACAACGCGACTACCGGTACTTAAGGTCAGCCCATTTTCTGAAAGAATCGCCTGATTTAAAGTCGTACTGACCCGATTAGGTAGTGTAGAGGTAATACCAGCTCCTAAACATACAATTTCATCATCAAACATAAACCATGATTTTTTTGCTGATGTTTGCAAGTCATTATTCATTATATAAGCTGTGACACCGTAGCGCCCATCCGATACACCACCCGAAAATGGATGGGTACCTCTCCTGTCTCCTACACCTGGCGCTTTATCTTTTATAATGGGTAGTGTATCCGGCAAGGTTGTGCCCGGTAGTTTTGCCCAATTCCACAAAGGAAATATATTGTGATATTCATTGCCTTTCAATTGGAGGTTCAGCGTTCCTTCCGATCCCCAAAAGCCTTTCATATTTTCTAGATTACCAATTTCCTGAGAATACTTTCGGTTAGATACCGCATGTATAGACATAAAGTATGAAGGTCGGCTATGCACGGTGTAATCGGTATTCCAATAATGCTTGTGAAAGGGTTTTAGGTTAAAGGACGCAGGTTTTTCTCCTTTCATTCTCTTCCGTATGTTGCTGTATTGTTCTTTTCCTTGAGGGTCAATTTTTTCCAGTCTTTCGAGATAGGACGAGTAGTCTTTTTGCGTCGCCCCAATTCGGGAAATACCTCTTCCCAGTACATTCCAATCCATCCATTGGCCTCGAATAACACCGAATATCGATTCTAGTATAAACTTTCGAAACAAATCTAGTTTTTCTCCTTGTAGTGCATACTTTGTTCCCAAAGTATAAGCAGCTGACTTAGTCACACAAGTCATAAACTCTGTCCCATAACCGCCATTATATAAATACCCATAATGCATATCATAGGAAAGATCATATTGAATCCCCTCTCCGGTTGTATACTGAATAGGCAAATAGGCTTCCTTAGCGCCTAACTCCACCATTTTTTCATTCCCTGATAGCGCGCCCATAAAGATCCAGCCCATGGCGATCTGCGTTTTATTGGCTCCAAAGTTAAATTTGTGCATGGGATTATTTCGGCCATTGCTCGTGATCGCAGTATCCTTACAGATCACTGCAATTGTTTTTTTTTCGACCAGACTATCTAAAGGCAACGCAGCAAACTTCATATTGATTAGGCTCAGCGCTAAAGATTGTGGACGTGTAATGCCTTGTTGATACCAATTGTCACAATACGGCAAGGGTTTATGGCTTGTAAAATAGTTCAGGCTTTTATTGATGGCTTCCCAAACCTTTTTATCTCCATAATAGCCGCTTTTAACATGTGAGTAGGCCAAGGTCATGGTTCTTATTTTTTCCAATACAGGTACCCAACTTGGATTGATTCGTTTATGATCAGTATAATCTAATGATTCGTATTTTCCAGTCTCTAAATTCAAATCTGAAAGGTTATCCTTGACTTGTTGATCTAGTTGCTTGACATCTTTCACTTCATCTATTTGCTCCTGGTGAACCCGTTGTAATATTGTATGGAATACCACATCAGATTGAGCTTCGACATTGTTAAAAAAGCTTGCGGCGAGTGTAAATAAAAAGGCTAAAAAAATAGGTTTCATCATGTTTAGCGAATATAAGTTTTAACAGAATAAAATCTTAACTTTCGGTAATAATATGAAAGCACTATCCCTCAGCTATATGCTAACTTTTCTGTTTCTGCAAGGCTTTGCTCAGCAGATCGGGAATATCGCCAGTCCGGCACATTTTAAGCGGGTGAATGCAACAGCTGGTTCATTTTCTTACTGGTTGCGGCATACGAAGCTTAAAAAAGACAATACAGTGTACCTTTTTAATGGCGAGAAAAAGCGGAATCAGCAAGCACAATACGCCGTGTTAGACATTAGTATTGGAAAAAGGGATTTACAGCAATGTGCTGATGCTGTTATGCGCCTTTACGCGGAATGGCTATATGCTAAAAAGCAATATGCAAAGATTGTTTTCCTGGCAACAGATGGTACGCCTATGGATTATACTTCCTGGCGACAAGGTTACCGTTTTGTACTGCGACAACAAAAATTGCAGAGGCTGAAATCTACAGGCGTTTCTGATGATCGAGCTGCTTTTGACAACTATCTACAAACTGTATTTAGCTTTGCCGGCACTTTATCCTTAAGCAAACAATTGAAGCCGGTAACACATCCGGATGATATTGTTGCTGGTGATGTGTTTCTGCAAGGAGGTTCTCCTGGTCATGCGGTGATCGTAATGGATCTAGCTATAAATGCTGCTGGAGAGAAGCGTTTCCTTTTAGCACAGAGCTATATGCCTGCTCAAAACATTCATATACTCAAAAATCCGCTATCCATCAGCCCTTGGTATAGTCATAAATTCGGAACTGAATTGAAGACCCCAGAATGGGTTTTTCGAGCCGGCTCGCTTTATCGCTGGCCATAAGGAATATTATCCTATTTTTGCGCAGAAATAATTGAATATGGACTCGAGCGAACTACGAATAGGGAATTATACATTAGACCATGGACACCCAGAGCAAATACCTTATGGATCTGACATTGATTCTTCTGGATTAATGGAACCAATACGCTTATCTGAAGAATGGCTAACTAAATTTGGCTTTGAGAAATTTGAGTTTGAATACGATGAAGGTACGGAGACTACTTATGTTCTGGAGAAGAAAAATGGGCATCAGTTTGTATTAAGTGAAGATTTTCAACCTATGGACGGCGAAATTGCCATGTTAGATTATAAGTTAGAATACGTTCACCAACTTCAAAATCTTTTTTACTGCTTAACCGGAGTGGAATTAACAATTATGGTTAGTTAACCGGATACTTTGGCATACGAATAACACCTTCATCAGATAGCAGCACATGAAGCGTTTTTGACTTCAATATTTTTTTGATGGTGGTTTTACGTCCATTCAAGTAAACCTGATTCTGTACTAATCTGATGCCATGGCTGTAATCCACCCAATCATATTTATGGCCGTTATACAGAGGCTGAATAGCCTTACCGTCTGGCTTATGCCAGCCGTAAATAACTACGCTTAAGCTCCCATCCGCAGCTGTAATTTTATTCGATATGACTACGTCCTTTTTATTTCCAGCAACAAGACTACCTGGCTTTGCTCCTATCCTATCCAGCTGTTGATGTACCAGCCCATTGTGATCTTCGAACACTGGAACAGTGATCATACGCATTGAAGGTGGAATAGGCTCGGGTGTTAATTTAAAAATGGCAGACTGGTAAATCCGGTTAGACATTTTTCGGGTTGGAAGACTACAGTCCAGCTTGTCCGCTATCTTTTGTGCTGCTGCCGCTGTTAATGGCGAATAAAAATAATCATCATCGGAACCAATAACCAGGTAATCTGGGGCTACAAAATATTTAATGGTAAACAGCTTTCCTTCAATAGTAGCGGTAGCTATGACAGGCAAAAAGTTACGGTAAAAATCTGGCACATTTCCCTGTCCCACCTCTTTTAGCATCAACCTTTCGCGCTCGACAGGAGAAAGCATGGAGTCACGGATTGTAGCGACAAATGCAGAACCCCTTAAAGCATTTACAGGGCGTTGAGGTATTTTTAAGTGCTGGGCATTAGCAGAACAAGTGATAAAGATCAAAAGAAAAAATAACGAGGTGATCAGTGGTTTCATCATAATTAAAGTTACGAATTTTCACCTTTGGGAATACTGTATCAATAATCAAATAAAACTCACCAAACACCATTAGCTATTAATTCAGTGCCAATACATAGCATCCATTTCTTTATTTTACTTCGTCATAAACCCTAACATAATCCACAATAAAATAATCTGGAAGCAGCGCCTTTTTAAGTATATCAGCAGGTGCACCTTCACGGTATCCATTACATTCTGTTGATAGCAAAATAAACTGTTCACGGTGTGAAACTGGATCTGAAACTCTCCATGATTCTTTACCATCCATATAAAATATATAACCTTCTGGACTCCAGTGGACCCCAAATGTATGAAACTCGTTATCACTAGGTTTCATTTTCAATTTGCCGGTTCCCTTGTGCTTATGGTTTTTACCGTAGCCATTCCAATGAACGTTTTGACTAATAATTCCATCCCGCGTAAAGTTCTCCATAATGTCAACTTCAACTCCAGAATCAGCAGGATCCAATGTACTGCCTATAACGGGTGATTGTAACCAAAAGGCTGCCCACCAACCTTCCTGAGTAGGCAACTTACAACGGACTTCATAGTATCCGTATTTGTGTAAAAACTTAGCAGGTTCCAGCTCAGCAATGGGCCAGGCCAGTTTCGTTTTTCCATATTGATTACCCGGCACATCCATAAAGTTGCGTCCAGTTTGTATCTGAGATGAAAAGTACTGACCATTCTTTTCATACAATTTCATCATCAAATGTCCTTTTCCGTCAAGCTCCACCGCATCATCGGTCCAGGTTTCATGTCGCGTTTGCATAATATGTAAACGGAAATCCCATTTACTCCGATCCAGTTTTTTTCCATCAAACTCATCACTCCAGACCAGTTTCCAGTTTTTACCTGAAGGAAGTTGGCTTTCACCTTCGCCAGTGCCTTTAAATGGTTTATTGTCTTGCGTGTACCCCTCAAAAACGAAGGAAAAGCTCATTAATACAAGTGCAATTATTTTAATCTTAAACATATTCATATTGTTATTTTCTTGTTTATAAATTTCATTATATATTACTTTCATAATTCCTGAGGATTAGTTGAGATTACATCTCGTTTATAAAACTTAATCAAGGCAACTAAAATCAGTACTCCACCAATTAAATAGGCAGTAGATAAAGAAGACAACCCATTGGAGAGTCCCATGCCCGGTTTTAAATAACCTAAAAGTACCGGGGCAATTGCGCCAGTAATAAAAGCGAACATAGATATGATGCCAACAGATGTTGATCTATATTGAGGCTCAATTACTGAAAATAAGGTGGTGTAAGTATTGGCTTCATAAATACCTCTGCAAAAGCCAAAAGCAGCAAGCATGACGTAGGTATAAGATGCACTTTGGGCTTGCCCCATTGCGAATATAAAAGGCGCTCCCAGTAGCAGACCAACTGATTGAATAATTAACCGGTTACCACTTGATTTTAGTGCGAATTTATCAGAGCACCATCCGCCAAAAATAACACCTGCAAAGGCAAATATATGATGGTAAAACATGGAGGAAAAACCGGCTTCCACAATAGATAGCTTAAATTTCTCGTGTAAAAAGGTAGGCATCCAGGTTAAGTAAGCAACATTTACAAATACAAGACAAGCGAATGCGATCCCCAATAATATAGCTGTCGGTTTTTTGAACAATGCTAAAACCGCTTCTTTTATAAAACCAGCACCGACATGATTTGTGGAAACGGTGTTGATAAGCTGGACTGATTTTATTCTCCAGGCCAGTAAGGCAGCCAATACAATTCCCGTCCCACCAAAAATATAAAATGCAAATTTCCAACCATACCATTGCGCAATCAAACCACCCAGGGTACCGCTCAAAATAACACCAGCATACAATGAAGTCTGATGAACGGACATGGCCAATGCCCTTGTTTTTTTATGATATTCCCCAATTAATGCATTTGCTGAGGGCGCATAAAAAGCTTCACCCCCGCCTACTGCAATGCTCCTGAATAAGATCAAATGAATCAAACCAGTACTTGCCCCGGTCAATAAGGTGGCGATACTCCAGAATAGCACACTGATCCAGATAATCCTTTTCTTACTAAACATATCCCCCACTACGCCTGCTATTGGAATAAAAATACCAATCACCAGTATGAAGAGTGAACTGATCAGCCCTAATTGAACGTCAGTTAACTGTAGATCAATTTTAATCAATGGCAATAAGATATTAAAGATCTGCCGATCTGCCTGATTAAAGAAAAAAGCCAGCCACAACCAGATCAGCAATTCCCATTTATAAAAATTTGTGTTACTTTTCATATGTCTTTTCCTTATTGTTTTTGATTTCTTTATTCCTGCTCAACAGCGTACATTGATCTAAATCGCCACAATAGGTGTTATTTAAATCAAAAAACTGCAATGACAAACTCGCTTCATTTCCATCAAAACCAAGCGCTTCAGAAAGTTCGACAGCTAAGTGGATACCGTTTGCTGGAGACACCTTTAGTTCTATCAATGGTTCCCTCCCCAACATGGTATCTGCATTATCATTATTTAAAAACAATTTCAAAACACCTTCCTTAAAAACTCCATATTTACCTTTAATCTGAATGCAACTGCCACTTACATCGATCGTCATAAATGAGCTGATTACTCCGACATCGTTCTTTGTGACGACCTCAGTTTCTTCCGGAATCTTGCACAAGAGCATTTGATATTCGAACGTCATCTGACTATCAGGTTGCATTTCAAATAGTGGAGACAATAATTCTATTTCCATATATGGAAAATTCTTACTGGGATCTTCGAAATATTCATTAACCCTATTTCTGGAGTACACCAGTCCTTTACCCTGTACCCATATCTGAACAGAAGTATCCTCAGGATAAATAGCTTTCTTATCATATTCAAATGTTGCAATCAACACATTGCCCCTTTTCTTATCACAAAATGCAACCCAGTTTGCATCAGTGTCCAAACCTACTTTCCCAACCAAATACTGATTAGTTACTTGAAAATTACCCGAACTGTTAACCTTGTATTGTGGGTTGTTCACCAATCCATGCATGACCTGAAATCCATCTTTGAACTTACTTTTTGGATTTAACGGGCAGATGATCTTATATCTATCTATGGTAGTGATATCAGGAGTATCCAATTGAATAACCGGCCATATAGACCATACTTTAGCTTTATTGCTTTTATTAATAAAAGTTGCTTTAACCAAAATTTTGGAAGAATCCTCGGAAAGCGTAATATCTTTAAGGATTTGCAAACCGGTATAAGGGTCAACGTCACTCTTTAAACTCACTTGATCTCCTGCTGTAGAATCGGAACTATCTGTAGAAACACTATAAAAACCGCCATCCAAAATAACATCAGGTGGCCCTGGCCACTGTTGCTCGGAATCCCATCCCTGGGGAGCCGGCCATATTTTTTCTCCGCCAAAGTTTAGCCAATTGGTTTTTTCTTTAAACCCAGCCGAAGCAATATCGACTCCATGAAGATTTACATTATTGAAAAGCAATTCCTCTTCCATCAATCCCAATTGGATAATCCTTCCGCCCAAATTAGGCGCCACACAAACAGTCATCCATTTGTTTTTCAAGGCAATAACATCCCAACCTTTATATTTAATATTTTGCTTTGACATGCTCTATTCTGGTAATTTTATGTGTGTTTTCAATTGAAAAATTATGGAATATCATTATTTACATATACTGTTTTGGCCGAAAGTCCTGGCCAGTTATCTGTACGAAATGGCGATGCCGGTAAACCTTCTATATTAGTCAGGTTACAGCCCTCAGGATTGTTTGCCCAGGCATATCTTACCGCTACCGGATCAGGTATCTGCTCGCTGGATACAATCACCTGGTTACCCTTGATTACTGCTGAAGCCCAAACAAATTTCTTATCCGCACCGGCTATCGAAAAGTACTTTAAAGCACCTCCCCCCTTGGCAGCTAAGCCCTGACCAATATTGCTGAAACTAATGATGATTTTATCGTTATCGACGCGCATCGATCGATACAAAGGACCAGAAGTCACCAAATCGGTTTCTTTATAGGCAATTTTCATTGCAGCAAGCGCCAAACGTTCGCCTACATCCTTTTTATTTGGCGGATGAATATTATTGGCAATCCCCAGGTCGATACCTACAGCCATGGCAGTATTAGCCTGTTTCGACAAACTCATCAATTGGGCTTCCCTTAACTCAGCCCAATAAGCCTCCGCTGGTACTTTTGATACCTCTTTAAAATTAACCAGTTGTTGATAAACAAAAGGGAAGTTACCTTGTCCCCATCTCGATCGCCAATCGTTGATTAATGCAGGAAAAAGATCGCGATATTCATACCCCCGAAGTTGATTATTTTCGCCCTGGTACCATACAACACCCTTAATTCCATAAGAGATAATCGGATTGATCATCGCATTGAACAATACGGTCGGTAACACAGCTGCCTCATATGCTCTGGGTCTTACCTCATTCTCTTTTTTGTCTGTTTTACTGTCCCAGGCCGCCATCCGCTCCTTATATAAAATCACTTTACTTGTTAGGGCAGCCGTATCCTTCAAAAAACGGATTGTTTTCGAAAATTGAGGAAACTTTTTCAATGCATCTGCACTCATCCACGCTTCTGCAGGAGTTCCACCATAACTAGCGTTGATCAATCCGATTGGGACATTATATTTTTCATACAAATGCTTTGCAAAGAAATAAGCTACGGAACTAAATGACATGATAGTATTTGGCCCTGCAATCTTCCATCCTGTCATTTTTACTGTACTTTGGGGCGCAGCACTATAGTTGCGATTCACTATAATCTGGCGAATATTGTCATTTGCAGACGCTGCTATTTCCTGATCATAACTATTTCTAATCGCTGCATCATCAGGGTACAACGATTTAAGGGCGTTAAAGTTGAAAGCCATATTGGATTGTCCCGAGCAGATCCAAACATCCCCAATCAAGATATTCTTGATCTTAAGTACCTCGGCAGCACCTTCAATAGTCATCAGATAAGGTCCTCCATGTAGGCTCTCCTTTAACGTTACAGCCCATTTACCATCGGCTCCCGCTACAGCACTGTAACTTTCATTTTTAAAATTTACGGAGATCTTCTCGCCTGCAGCAGCCCAACCCCAAATGGGTATTTTAATGTCTCTTTGAATGATCATATTATCGCCCACCAGCTGGGGCAATACGATGGCCGCTTGAACCTGACCTGTTGTCAAAATCCATACAAAAGCAATGATATTAAAAAACGTTAACCTAATCATCTTCATAAGTATATTCTATTTATCAGCAAACAAGTACTTCGACAAAACCTTCATCTGAGGCCTTTCTATACCATTCCGGGGTGCTACGGATAATCTATAGGTCCCCCATCTTGCACCGGCGGCCCAATAGGTGCCGTTGATACGATTTTGTTTCAGGTAGCCTAAAAAATTATCCAGCGTCACCAACCATCTTGGATCGTCATCCGGCACACCATATTCACCTAAAAAACCCCTGAGCTTATTTTCCTTTAACCATTTTACAAATGGAGCAACACGTAAAACACCAGTCTCCGGGCTAGCCTTTTCCTCATCATAAGTACCTTTATATTTACCTGATGCATCCCGGTCAAAATACACATGCGCCTCATAAATAATACGTTGAGCAGGATCTATTAATTTCTTTAAGTTATCACTGTATTGAACCCATCGCTCGGCCGAGCTCCAGCTATCACCACCGATTAAAATAGGCGTTTTAACATCCACCTTCCTAATCTTAGTGATCACAGCTTGGGCGATATCAAACCAATCTGTTTTTGAAAGCATATCATGAGGTTCATTCATGATTCCATACCCCCATATATTTCGCTGTTGTTTAAATTTTTCAGCGATTTTCATCCAGGCATCTGCAATATTTTCAATGGGGAATCCCGGAGAATTGATCAGTTTCAATTCTCCTTTTATATTTCTGCGACAATAGTTGTGCATATCCAGGATCACAAGTAAACCTCTTTCCTGTGCTTCAACTATAACTTTCTTGATTTTCTCTACTTCCTGAAGATCTAGATCTCCAGCTAAAACAGGCTGTATTCTCTCCCATACAAACGGAATCCGGATCAATTTGAACCCTTGAGACTTTACCTGGTCCATGCTTTTTGTTGTAGGATAGGCATAATCATTATTATAGACCCCATTAGATTTTCCAAATTCAGCACCTGCCAGATTGATCCCGAAAGGTGCCGCCTTTGAAGGGATTTTACCCGACTGGGCAACTGCAGATCCTAGTAAGGAGAACAGCATAAATAAGGTATAAAATATGTACTTCATGAGTTGAGTAATTAAATTCTTAAAAAACAGGCCCTAAAGCACTTTAATGATAAACTGTTTGATCATCGTCTTTTGTTCATCAATAGAATTGTTGTACACAACTATCGTAGCGGTATATGTCCCTTTGGTATTGTATTGATAATTATAGCCACTATAAGTTTTACCGGCGATGGTGTATACAGGAATTTCACCAGCCAATGGTTTTACAACTACCGGCACATCGGGATTAATTCTGCTTACATATATAGGCTTGCTGACTACCCAGGATATATTATTAGGTGCAGTGGCAGTACCACCAACAACTTGCAATTGTGTTGCTGTGGACACCCAATTTGCCGTAGAGCTACCTATTTTAAGTTTTGTCCAGTAGTTTAAATCTGCAGCAAGCGTAACTTGTGGTACAATATTGCCATCAGGCAAAACATTATTCACCGTTAAATTAGTGATGGTCCATGTTCTTTGAGCGGTTCCCGTAAGCCCAGTATATTTAAAAGCAATAAATAGTGAATCGGATGTACCGGTAATTAAATCGGCCATATTGATGGTTCCGCTCGCAACTGCCCCACTGCCAATTGAAAGTGTGGCCCGGCTCGTAATATTCGTCCAGTTGGCAGCAACAATATTTTCAGCGTCAAGCTTGGCCAATTTATTTGTCGCCAAAACCTGGAGGGTGTTTGCTTGTGTACCAGTCTGCGCATTTGACGTAAATACGAGTTGTGGAACGCCTTGAGCAACTGTGCGATTAGCATACAGATAATTACGTCCAATCTCACCACTGTAAAATAAAATATGTCCGGAGTTTCCGCTCATGAAGAACTTAGCCGTATCACCAACCTTATAATAAAGCGTATCGTTCTTTAAATACGCAGGATCTACGGAAATGGTCAAACTTTCAGGATTATCTACTTCTATCTTTTTGCTGCAGGCATTCAAAAGCAAGCAGCACAGGAGTGCATAAAAAATATATTTCATCTCTTTTATTTATTAAATGTGTTGCTTACCAACCGGGATTCTGTATTAGTTTATTATTTAACTGCAATTCAAGACTGGGTATCGGTAGTAAAAAGTGTTTTTGACTTACTGCAGGAAGTATAGTCCTGATCATATTTGGATTTCGGTGTACCAGAAGGAAAGGTTGCGTTTGCCTGCACCAATAGATTTTGCATATCCGTTACAAAGCTGCCCCAGCGTACCTGGTCCCATTTTCTGATGCCTTCAAAACAGAGTTCCCTCATTCTTTCTACTTTTAAGGAGTCCATAAATGCATTTTTATCTAAGTTGGGGCTCAGATCACAGACCGCATTCGGTAGATTTATAGGTACTTTAAATGCCCTTCTTCTTACGGCATTGATCGCATCATAAGCAGCTTTCGTTGCTCCGTTTACCTGATTTTCGGCTTCCGCTTTCATTAAGTAAACATCTGCGAGTCTTAATAACGGGATATTAGTAGAATTGTAAGCACTTTGACCACTTCCACCTAATCCCACAAAAGTGCTTTCGTACATTCTGCGGAACTTTCCAGCTTGAATGTACCAAGGACTAGTTACAGGGGTAGTTACTGGTGAAAAATTGACCGGAACGGCTTTGTAAAAGAACTTCGGGCAATTCCAATTTGACCTAACAGAATCCCATACCGCATAGGAGTCTACAAGTTTTTTTGTGACGTAGGCTGCTTGTCCGCCACCAGGACTATTCGTTATGCCAATAAGCATGGTATAGTTACTTCCTTCAGTACTGCTTGTACCATATAAACCGGCCTCCCAGATCGATTCTCTTACATCGTATTTATCCTGCATTAAATTGATAAATACCTGTTTGTAATCCGTAATAAGTGTATGATCAGGTGATGTGATGAGTTTGTCGGCCCAGGTTATCGCGTCTTCATATTTTGAAACATCTACAGATATTCCTGATGCACCAGGACTTGCCATAGTCAAACAAACTTTTGCTAAAAATCCCTGTACAGCATCTACAGTAACTTTTTCAGCATATCCCAATGATTTGGCTGTAAAATTCGCCTTGCCAAGTAAGTCCTCTGCTTTAGCCATGTCACTTAATATTTGTGCATAAACTGCCTTAACAGGAGTTCTGGCCACGCTTACATCACCTGTTACAGACTGTGTTGGATCGATAATTAAGGGCACATCGCCATAACAAACCACCAACAAATAATAAAAGTAACCACGTAAAAACAGGGCTTGCCCTTTTATGATGTTCTTTTGCCCTTGGTCTACACTAGCATTATCTAAATTTGCAAGCAACAAATTGGCCCTTTCAATTCCGGCGTACAATGCCTGCCAGGCCAATCTGGCACTATTGGAGCCAGCGTCATAGGAAAATGTATTTTCAGGATAAAGGCGGGCTGTACTTTCATCGCAAGTATATGCCCACCTAAAAAGCATATCAGCATTAAAACCATACAGTGCTCCGCCATTTGTAATCACATCATAAACGCTGTTAAGGGCCGTTTGTAATTGGGTACCTGTTGAATAATAATTTCCAGGAGTAATAAAGCTGGTTGGTTTGGTATCTAAAAAATCCTTGCAAGATGTTAACCCCGCCATAACCAGAATGAGAATTACATATTTTAGTTTCATAATAATCAATTTTAGTAGTTAAAAGGTCGCGTTAAATCCAAATACAACAGTTTTTGGCATTGGGTAAGCCATATAGTCAAACCCAGGCGATTGAACAGTATTTCTTACTGATACATCAGGATCAGCACCGCTGTATTTTGTCCATGTATATAAGTTTTGAGCGGTAACATATAACCTGAACGCCGATATTTTTATACTTTTCAACCAATTAGCAGACAGATTATAGCCCATCGATACTGTTTTTAGTCGTAAATACGAACCATCTTCAATTACTCTTGAATTGTAGCCGGCATAGTTAGTGCCTATCCCTACAGGGATATCGGTATGCTGATTTGTCGGCGACCAGCGGTTCGCCATGGAGGCCATTAGATTAATCAACTTATAAGTACCATCTGCTGGCGCTTCAAAAACGATCCGGTTCGCATTGATCAGATCATTACCATATGACCATTGCAGGAACACATTTAAATCAAAATTTTGATATTTGAAATTGTTCGTAAAACCGCCTGTATGAATAGGTAGTCCACGCCCGATAATCGTATAATCCTTAGGGTCAATCACCCCATCATTATTCAAATCTTTATACTTCCCCCAACCAGGTTGTGGTGTTGCTGCCGATGTATAGTAAGGTATTCCAGGCTTTAGCTTATAAGTTCCATTTGGCATTTTATCAAAATCAGCATACTGATATAAACCATCGAATACTACACCATACATTTGTCCAACAGGCTGCCCCACTACAGAAATATATGGCGACAAACTATTGTAAGTATTGAGCTGGCCCAAACCTACAATGGTTTGGGATGGAAGCGTTAAATAAGAAGCTCCCTGGGTAAGCGCTAATAATTTATTACGGTTAAAGCTAATGTTGAACGAACTAGACCAGGAGAATTTAGGCCCGTTAATATTTGCAGTGGTAACGGTAAACTCTACGCCGGTATTCTGCATTTTTCCAACATTTTGAATGGCATTGGAAACACCAAGTGTAAGCGGTACGTTAGCGTTCAATAATAAATTACTCGTTGTTTTTTTATACCAATCTGCAGTAACCTGAATGCGCTGTTCAAATAGGCCTAAGTCTATCCCAACATTCGACATAGCAGTAGTTTCCCATTTTAAATCCGGATTACCGATGTTCGCAATCGTTGCGCCCGATCCGCCAGCCTGATTGTTGTAGGTATAACCTGTAAAACTAGTTGCTGAGGCGAAGCCCAAACGCGGCAGATAATCGAAATCGCCAACCCGGTTATTTCCCGTCTCACCATAACCAATTCTGATTTTAGCATCTGAAATGGTCTTGATATTTTTCATAAAATTCTCATTTATGATCCGCCAGGCAAATGCCCCTGATGAGAAATATCCCCATTTGTTGCCGGGAGAGAATTTAGAAGAACCGTCCGCACGAAAAGACCCCGTTAAAAGATATCTGTCCTGATAAGCATAATTTACTCTACTCAAAAAAGAGGCCTGGGTAGAGATGGAAGAACTGGCTGCCGTAACACTATAACTCGCTCCTGTGCTGGACCATAAAGTTGGGGCCAGATTCAACGAGTTTAAACCCAGTCCCTCATAGTCTGTAGGAATGTGCGTTGTCGCAAAACCACGAATACTAGTTTTTGTCTGCAAAAACGTGGCACCACCCAAAATGGTTAGACGGTGGTTGGTGTTAATCCTGGTATCATAAACCAGTGTATTCTCATTTGAGAGGACAGTTGAATTTCCATAATTAATCGAACCACTAACACCATTACCCACAGTAGCCCTGCCTGGTATCGTGTCCCGGCCATAATAAGTTTTAGAGTTATAAAATGCATCTGCCTCGGTGTTATTGGTGGTATAGCCACCGGTAGTCTTAAAAGTCAATTTTTTCGCAATTTTATATTCGAGATAGGCATTTGCGAATAAATTAGTAGTAGGACTTTGCCTCAATTGATTTTGAAGATCAATAATAGGATTCAGCCTCGTATCATTCGGTAATTGCTGATCGTAACCGTCATCACCCTGATCCTGCAATCCAATATAGTTTCCGGGTGTTGCAGGCCAAGACCATACACCATATAATATTCCCGCAGAACCATTTGAACTGGTCAGGCCCGTCGCTACCCCCTGCTTCGCTATCGGCGATCCAGAAGCATTGGAATACGCGTAATTCGCAGTAATACCTACTTTAATTTTATCGGTTATCGTCTGATCGAGGGTAATACGCACTTGATAACGTTTGAAAGCTGAAGTGATGATAATTCCTTTTTGATCTATATAGTTTCCTGAAATAGAATAACGGGTTTTGTCGGTCCCCCCTCTTACTGCCAGATCATAGTTTCCAATGCGTCCATTTTGATAAAGTCTGTTTTGTAAATCCACAGTTGGTTCATTCCTGTAAGATTCCAGATCAGGATGTCCTGGGTAAATAAAAATCGGTGTAGTGGTACCCGGATTTGTTTCCAGTTGAAGCTTAACAAAATTGTAAGCGTCGAGCATCGCCATGCGTTTTGTATTCTTCTGCAGACCATAATAGGCATTAAATGAAACAACAGGCGGCCCAATTTTACCTTTTTTTGTTGTAATCACAATTACACCATTTGAGCCCCTTGCGCCGTAAATAGCCGTTGCTGAGGCATCCTTTAAGATATCCATTGATTCAATATCGGCTGGATTAATGGAGTTTACTGAAGCGTCTTCCAGTGGAAAACCATCCACCACATATAAGGGGGCATTGCTTTGGCTTAGGGAATTGGCGCCGCGGATAACAATATTAGCCACAATACCAGGTTGCCCGTCTGAACTATTTACCTGAACACCTGCAACACGTCCGGCAAGGGCATCAATAATGTTTGTAACCGGAGCTTTTTGCACCTCATTTAAATTTACAGAGCCAATCGATCCGGTAATATCTTTTCGGTTTATGCTACCGTAGCCAATCACTACAATTTCATTTAGTCCGGTGTTCTGTTGTTTTAAAACCATATTGATTACCGTTCGTTTTGTAACGGTAATTTCCCTGGTTCCGTAGCCAATAGATGAGAATACCAAAATGGCGTTATCCTCAGCTACTGAAATTTTATATTGCCCTTCATCATTAGTCCTGGTCGATACATTTGTATTTTTAACTTTGACATTAACATCCCTTAACGGTACGTTCTTCTCATCAGTTACTTTTCCTATAATTACGACATCGGCAGTTCGTTTCATAGCTTGTGCATGATCAGAAGCAGCGACTTGAATGAAAGCCACTATCCAAATCATGAAGATCAATTTCGCTGAGAGCAGAAATTTAGCCGGAATGCAGAAATAAGACCGGTATATACATACAGTAGAAATCTTACACATTAGAATATTAGGTTAATATTTGGTTATTCGATTAGCTTTTGTTTTTCCAGGCTGGTTATTCCTATTGTATTGGATAAAGCATTTTTAAATAATTTTGAATACCCACACAGGCTGCCCTGAAAGTCGGGTTATCGTTTCTTTTGGCACATCGACAAGTATTTGATTGTCTGATTTTGTCCATTTCAGCAATTTATCAGACCCTAGCAAGCTGATTTTTGCGTTTTTGTTTATTGAAGACATGGGGATCGTCATTTTTGCCGATAAGTCACGTTCGTCTTCATCAGGCAGATAGGATACATATTGTGCTTTATCTTTACCGGTAAAGGCCCATTTATCTTGCCTATATGGCAATACAGGCTTAGTACCATATATAGATTCGCCATTCACTTTTATCCACTTACCGATTTCCTCTAGTCTTTCATATGCCTCTTTGTGCCATTCGCCATCAGGTCCTGGTCCTATATTAAGTAGCAGATTGCCGTTTTTTGCAACGATGTCAACCAGCATTTGTATGAGTTTTCGTGTCGGCTTAAATTTTTCTTGCCTATTATAAGACCAGGCACGCCCCATAGTCATGCAGGTTTCCCATGGATAAGGGATGTATTTCTCAGGTATAGTTTGTTCAGGCGTCAGGTAATTTATGTATTCCGGTTTTCCATATCTGTTTACCACAATAATCCCTGGCTGATCTTTACGGGCCATTTCAACGATTGACGACATTTCCATTTTTGGTTGACCATCAAACCAAAGCACATCTAGTTTTCCATAACCAATCATCAACTCTTCAACCTGATTATAAGTATAATCGTTAAATCTTTTCCAGCGGTCTGGGTATTTTGTAATGTCATAATTTACGCCCCTGTCTTTTACAGGGAAATAAGACCACCAAAAATCTTCACTATGCCAATCCGGTTTAGAGAAATAGGCCCCCAGCATGAAATCCTGCTTACGAAAGGAATCAAAGACCTCTTTCGTAATGTTACTTCTAGGATTGGATGAAAATGGAGTTTTAGCGCTAGTGACTTTGTAGTCGGTATATTTTGTATCAAACATGCAAAATCCATCATGATGTTTAGTTGTAAACACCATATATTTCATACCAGCATTCTTTGCTGCCAGCGCCCATTTTTCGGGATTAAACAAGGTTGGATTAAACTGGGTTTGCAAATTTTCGTATGCATTCTTATAACCATAGTAGCTATCGGCATAAGGACCGGTACGTTGCGTAAAACTACGGTCTTCAGGACACAGAGACCATGATTCTACTATTCCCCAGATACTATAAGTACCCCAGTGCATAAACAAACCAAACTTAAGGTCCTGCCATTCTGCAATCTTTTTCTTTACCTTCTCATCCTTAGGCGCTTCGTATGTTTTTCCGGCTGCAAAAGCCATTTCATTTTGCGCTTTTAAACAAAGTGAGGTTAAAATATTAATCAACAGCACAAGTAGTGCATATTTTAGTATTGTAAGCGATCTGTTTATTGAAGTCATCACAATAATTGGTTAAGGAGGTTAGCTATTTGATTAAGTTCCACTCAGAGAACTGGAGAAAGGAAGCGCCATTAGATTCAGTTACATTTAATCTGTAAAATTTATAAGCTACAGTATTCGGAAACTCATAAGTATTGGTAACTCTCCTGCTACTAAATTTCTCTTCTTTTTTAACATCAAGATCTTTCCACTTCAATTCATCATTAGAGCCCTGCAATACCCAGGCTTTTGGATCCCTGTCTGGGATGTCATTGGCCGAAGAAATTGTATACTTTGTCACCATAACAGGAGCTGCGAGTTCATATTTAAACCACATCGCCGAAACATTACGTATGCAGAATTTAGTGGATAAATTATTATCAACCAGCTTTGAAACATTTTCAACGGGATTACTACTAGGGAATTCGCCTGTTAATTTTGCGCCTTCTGTGATATGCTGTGCACTTGCACTGATGCTTCCAAGTAGCATAAACGAGCATACTAAATGCTTAAGAGTTACTTTTTTCATGTTCATATTTGGTTTTATCTGGTTAATAAAGTATTGATACTGTTCAATATCACAACACTTTAACGAATAGTGGTGTGGTGTAGTGTGGTGCAAATCTAACTATTAAAATGAATTATCCAAATAAATTCAAGACTATATTCATATATAATGGACTATACCTAAAAATGTATTACTTTTGCACCACACTACAACTCAGTGCAAAAATATATGGCAGCCAAATAAGCTCTATGGAATCGAAAATAAAGGTTGATTCTTCCTCCAAAACACCTGTTTACAAACAGCTTATCGCAGCGATTCAAAATTTGATTGCATCCGGTGAGTTGGCTGAAGGAGCATTTTTGCCTTCTATGAATGGGTTGTCAGACGAATTACAAATCTCAAAAGAAACAGTAAAAAAAACTTATTCCATCCTCCGGGAAAAAGGACTTATAGATTCGTCACACGGAAAAGGATTCTATGTAAAAACCAATACAGCGCACAAAATAAAAATCCTGTTGATCTTTGACAAGCTCAGTACCTATAAGCAGGTTTTATACAACTCGTTTGTATCTGCCTTGGGTGATTTATCAGAAATCACCATCCTGCTGCATAATCAAGACATAGCGCTTTTTCAACATTTTGTTGAGGGGAATCTGGATAATTACGATTATTATATCGTAGCGCCCCACTTCCCTTTGCAGCAAACCATTCAAAAGAAAGTTGTAAAAATTCTCAGCAAAATACCAAACAGAAAGCTTTTGCTGGTTGATAGAAATATCGAGGGTTTAAATGGTAAATTTGGGGCTGTCTATCAGGACTTTGAAAAGGATATTTATAATGGTCTTTCATCGGGAATTGACATTCTAAGTAGTTTTAAAAAACTTAATGTTATTTCAATGCCAGGCAGTTTGTATGCTCCCTTGATAAAAAAAGGTATAGAAACATTTTGTATTGAAAATGGTGTAAATTATGAAATACACCATACGATTGACAGAGCCAAAATAAAATCGGGCGAAGTCTTTTTAATTTTAAATAGCCAGCTTGATTTAGAACTGATTGAGTTGGCTGGCATTGCAAAAGAGAAAAATTACAAAATCGGAACCGATATCGGAGTTATTTCTTACAATGAATCTCCAATAAATGAAATTATATTGAATGGGTTGACCGTTTTTTCTACTAATTTCAAGCAAATGGGGCATTTAGCAGCGCAAATGATATTGGATAAAAACTTCAAGCAAATCCACTGTGAATTTAATCTGATCAGAAGGAGTACATTTTAATGATACTGCATTGAGAAGAAATATATTTTTATCTACGCTAACTATCCTTAGTATTTCTAAATTTGGTAATCACCTAAACTAAAATTAGTTATTTATTTAAAATCATATTATGCCTACACCTATTTCAGAATGCTTGTATTGCCAAAACAATGAGACCTTACATCGTTTAATGATTAAAATCGGAGATTTAGAAGTCTCTCAACTGTTTTTATTTAAAGAACAGTCACATCCAGGTCGCTGCAATGTTGTTTATAAAGACCATGGAATTGAGTTTCATGAATTGAGCGAGGAGCAACGTAATGCATTTATGAGAGATGTGGCTAAAGTAGGAAAAGCTATTGCTGCTGCTTTTAATCCGGATAAAATCAACTATGGAGCATATGCCGATACCTTATCTCATTTACATATGCACATTGTTCCTAAATATGAAGATGGATATGGATTTGGTAGTGTTTTTGAAATGAACCCGCAAAAAGTTTCGCTTTCTGATGCTGAATACGCAGAAGTTATCGGAAAAATTAAAGCAGGACTCTAGTTAAAACATATGTGATTTGTCCACTCATCCCTGCCATTTGTAGGACAAACAGCAGCTTCTTCCTATCTACCTTTGTGATAAGAAATAAAGCTGAAAAATGTCAAATATTTTAAAAAAAGCAATAGGTGGATTGTTAGACCAGGTCCTAAATCCGTCGAAAGTTTTGTGCCTAAGATCATCCCCGTCTTCTAGTATGTATGAGATAGATTTACATCTACCAAATGTAAATATGGAAAAATGGAATACTATAAAACGTCTAAAATGCAAAGTGGGGGAACTTGAATACAGGGATTATACCCCGGCACTCTGGGATGCAGAAAAAAGAGTCTGCACAATTTATATAGAAGCCGGACATGACGGAGCAGGAAGCCGCTGGGCAAGACAACTGAAAGTTGGCGATGAAGTCCTTTTCGGAGATGCACATGTCGCACAATTACCAGCTAAAGAAGGCAGGATATTGTGTATGGGGGACGGTAGCGCATTGGGACATTTTTTAGCCCTTAAGCAACTCACGAAAAATGGCAGCTATCCAATGGATGCCGCCATTCTATTACATGATCATTATCAGTTACCCTCTATCCTCACTGAAAACCATTCAGAATACACATTTACCATGAAATCTGGTGCAGATCGCTTCGCTACACTAGCGGAATGGTGCAGTACAAAAGATCTAAGTATCTATACTTCTATTTATATTGCGGGAAACATCCCCATGGTTACAGCTTTGCGGAAAAAGCTTAAAGTTCATTCCGGGATACAAGCTAAAATTTATACCCATGGTTTTTGGTCCTAAAATTATTGTATGAAGAAGACAGATATAGAAATCGTTCAATTGACGAAAAATCAGATCGGGATTGAAATTATTCCTACATCTGATCATACCACATTAGGAGATAGGAGAGAAAAAGTGTTCTCTCCGCATCGTCACGATCACTATACCTGTTTCTTTTTAGAAAGCGGACATGTTAACTTCAATTTCGATTTCCAGAATTTTGACATACAGCGTTCTTCGCTTGTGATATCCCGTCCGGGACAAGTACATCAATTAGGCTTTACCAAAGATATCAAAGGATGGTTTCTGGCCTTCGATACAAGCATTATAGATCAAAATGCCCGTATGCTCATTGAACAATCACTTTCAAATTTAGTATTGTTACGGTTAGATGAGGATGAAAAAAAATGGATCGTTGGTCTCATTGAATTGATGTATGCTGCAGCAAGTGAAAAACAGCCTTCCAACCTGCATACTGAAATCATAAAAACTTTAATTAACGCCTTTTTTTACAAAGCTGCAATCCTTTTTCAAGCACAGGAAAATGAACGCATCAAAGCATATTCTTTACGGGGCATTGAGATTACAAAGCAATTTCGCCAGTTGGTAAAAGCACACTTTCTGTTGCTTAAGAAACCCGCTGATTATGCTTCAATGATGAGCATCACTGTAAGTTACCTGAACGATACGCTAAAGTTAGTTACAGGATTTTCCTCTACCTGGTTCATACAAAATGAGCTATTCACAGAAGCTCAAAGGCTATTGTTTTATACCGATAAAAGTATCAAAGAAATAGCCTTTGAGCTGGGGTATGAAGATTATAAATACTTCATCAGGTTGTTCGGCAAAAAAGTCGGTACTTCACCCGCCAATTTCAGGAAAACCAATAAGCCATCATCGTAAAAATACTATTTCTATCAGCAATTGTATACATTTGAACCCAACAACAACATTGCACGAAAAAGGGATCTATCGATTGGAAAAGATAACCATTAGACATATTGCCTCAACACAGAAGGAACCTGACCTGCTAGGCAATTTCAGCATCCGTGACCTCCAAAATCTACTTGCAGGAAAAGATATGGTACAGGATCTCCACCGCCACGATTTTTTTTATCTCCTGGCATTGGAAAGAGGAAATGGGCATCACGCTATTGATTTTATCCCACACCACGTAGGCAGATATAGTGTTTTCTTCATGCGTCCTGGGCAAGTACACGAACTGCAGCTCAAATCGAAAAGTACCGGTTACCTGATGCAGTTCAGCACTGAATTCTATTTCCCGCAGGACAAAGGGGGATTAAGTCTTTTGCGCAAAGCAAGCACGATCAACCATTATCAGCTCAACAAGGAAAGCTTTGGAAAAATCACATCGACATTGGAAAGCATACAACAGGAGTTTTCCTCAAAAAAAGAGGCCTACAACGTGGTCATCAAGTCCAATATGGACTTACTGTTAATCGAACTAATAAGGAATCAGACATCAGCGCCAGAAAAAGTCAATCTACATACCCAGGAAAAACTTGAAGTTTTCATGGGACTGCTGGAAAAAAACATCTTCAAGCACAAACAGGTATCCCAATATGCCGACATGCTGAACCTATCCGTTTACCAGCTCAACTCCATAGTGAAGGCAGCCCTTGGTAAGACTTGTTCTGCGGTTATAAACGAACAAATTATCCTGGAGGCAAAACGATGCATACTGGCCACATCGATCCAGATCAACCAGACCGCCTATCGTCTCGGATATGAGGATGTTTCCTATTTTATTCGGTTTTTCAAAAAGCACACTGGCCATACACCTGATAGTTTCAGACAGAACTTCAAATAAGTCCCATTCAATTTCATTTGTGTCCTATCCTCTGGCTTAAAACGAAATTATCTTTGATGAATGATTATTCAAAAAAGAAAAATGGCATGAAAACCAAAATGAAACTGATCGCATCCCTAAAAATATGGGTGGTCATCTATCCCTCAATTACCTTTGCCCTTCACCTGCTCAGCAAATCGAGTATGGAAATTCCGCTCTACCTCAAAACGTTTTTACTCACGCTGGTTCTGGTACCCTGGATGGTGTTCATCGGTGTCCCTTTTGTGGATGCGCTGATCAAAATAGTTTTAGAGAAGGAAAAACAAAGAGAAAGCTAATAGACAATTAAAACACTTATAGACACATTAACACACACATATAATGAAAATCATCATAGTCGGTGCTAGCGGCACCATGGGCAAACACCTGTCAAACGCATTTGAAAAAGAGAATGAAATCATCAGAGCCACAGGTTCCAAAGGCGGTGACCTTCAGGTAGACATCACTTCCGTGGAATCAGTTGAGGCAATGTTCAAAAAGGCAGGGCCATTTGATGCATTGATCTGCACCGCGGGGCCTACCCATGTGGGACCTTGGAACAAAATGACACCAAATGATTTCCGTACCGGACTGGAAGGCAAACTTATGGGACAGGTAAACCTGGTACTCATCGGTCAGCATTACATCAATCCTAAAGGATCTTTTACCCTTATTACCGGGGCACTTAGCAATGAACCCGTGCCTATGTTCGCCAATGCATCGGCTGCGAACGGCGCTATAGAAGGATTTGTTAGGGCAGCTGCTATCGAACTTGAGCATGGAATCCGTATCAATGCGGTCAGCCCAACGGTGATAGAGAATTCTCCACAGTACTTCCCCTACTTTCAGGGCGACATCCCAGTTACCATGCTGCAGCTGGAATATGGCTTTCGAAAAAGCGTTTTTGGCGCCAACACAGGGCAGATCATTAAGCCCTATTAGAACTAGGCTGTCGCAGAGAGCACATAACTTAAAATTTAAATAGTATCATTGTTTTATTTAATGGCACACAACAGGATAACAAAAATGAATTTACCGCCCTACAGCATTTTTCCAAATATTATTGGCGACAAAGTCTCTTTGCGACAAATTCAACCTACTGAGGTCAATGGCATTGTTGAAATATCATATTATAATGCTATTCAGGCAACGGCAGTGGAACAGGCTATAGAAATGCAAGGTAAGATTAACAAGGATTATACAGATGGTAATTCAATTCATTGGGGCATTATAGATAATCTAACGGATAAAATTGTTGGGACTTGCGGTTACTATCGTGGATTAGATAAAGGAGCTGGAGAACTTGGCTTCGTTTTATTACAGCAATATCGTGGACAAGGTTTTATGACGACCGCAATCGCCTTAGCGATAGAATTTGGAATAAATAATATCGGACTAAAGCGTATTTGGGCCGAAACAACTCAAGACAATGAGGGTGCAATAAAGGTTCTTGAGCGCCTGAACTTCTTTAAAATTGCAGATTTGGACGACAATGGCATTGAATATGAATTTATATCAAGAAGATACCACAGTTAAACTATGGTGTAACGGACCGACACCAAACCTGTTTCATAAATTTTACTATCCAGAAGGGTAAGCTGCCTGCGACTGCTTTGCTCCTGAAATAACCGTTTACCAGTACCTAAAAGTATCGGGTGCACCGACATCCACAATTCATCCACTAACCCTTCCTTCATCAGGGCATCATATAGTGAAGCACCGCCAAATAGCCAGATATCTTTGCCAGGCAGATTTTTTATTCTTCGTGCTTCAGCCATACTATCTCCCGATATCAGTACAGCACCTTCTTTGACCGATGTCAACGTTTTAGAAAACACGTATTCTGTCAACGCAGGCATCCCTGGTATAGCCTCTCCGTTACTACTGTCGCTCTGCTTTTGCATCATTTCGTAACTCTTACGGCCAATAAAGATCGCATCAATCCGCTCAAAAAATTCGTTTAATCCGTAGTCCTGGTCTGTAAAACACCAGTCGTACTCACCATTAGGCCCTTCAATGTATCCATCCAATGTGATAGCCAATCCCAATATTAGTTTTCGCATACTGTTCATATTTATATTGTAAAAATACCTAGGCTCAATTACGATTAATTGTACAAAACGGACATCAATATAAAATATGCCTGGCCCGTACTACCTCACGCGGAGTGCAGCCCGTATAATCCTTGTAATCCCGGATAAAGTGAGCTTGGTCGTAATAACCACTTTTGTAGGCAACTTCAGTAAGGGAAAATACAGGATATCTTTTTAGATGGTCCAATGAAAATATGAATCTGGAAACACGCAGATATTCTTTAGGAGACAAACCTACATAATCCTGAAACTTTCTGGAAAGATGACGTTGGCTGAGCCCAGTATTACTGACTAGTCTTCCAACAGGAATCAGTCCCCCTGACAACTGTGCCTGCTTTAGACAATATGCTATCTGCAAATCATCTTTACTATGGCCCAGTTCCTTTAACAGGTACTTTTGTACCAGCCTTACACGATCTTCGTTATTGCTACATCCTGCCATTTCATCTTCTATCTCTGTCGCCGTACAGCCCCATACATCAGTAAGGGCGATACTTCTGTCGGATAACGCATGCATTGGGACTTGAATAAACTTATGCGCCATACCGGGGTGGAAACAAATGGCAACAACCCCTGCCCCTTTCCGCATTTGGACATCCATTGGTCGGCTCATCCGAAAAGTGGCGATACTGCGTTTATGTAATTCATCACTAATGATAGCAAGGGGTGTACTTGTATAGTTAAAAAACAATTCTACACAAGCATCAGGCAGCACCCGAATATAACTGGTGTCGGCACCATCGTCACACTCCATGGTGCATATCAGTTTTACATACGGCTGCAAAACAGGGATAATATCATATGATTGTATGCGCATAATTTGCAAATATAACTGAGATGATTGATACTTTACCTATTACCAAATTTTCGTTTCAGTTAACCACATAAAGCTAGTCTGCAACCTCTATTTACCCGGACATTACCCGGGTGGAGCCGAGTAGTGTCCGCTTAACATCCGCGTAACACTCGTTAATAAATGGTGAATTATATTACCTTAAAGTGCAATGAATCTAAAGACATTCAGGTCCTATCTCCTTTCGTCTTTTTTCTGCCATAAAATTATTAAGTGTCAGTTTTCTGATTTTCTCGGGTCATCTTTGCCACGATTGATAAGAAAGGTACTTATGCCGGTGAATAAACTGGTACAAAAGAAAAAGAACAACACACGAATGATTACAAGGTTAGGCAAAATCCTCTTTTCCACCCGAACGATGGGTGCTATGTTACTATTATACGCTTTCTCCATGGCCATGGCCACCTTTGTTGAAAATGACTATGGAACTGCAGTTGCGAAAGCATTGATATACAACTGCTGGTGGTTTGAACTAGTGATGGTGATCCTGGTGCTCAACTTTATTGGTAATATTGGTAGGTACCAGCTTACACAACGTAAAAAATGGCCACTATTGGTGTTTCACCTTGCCTTTGTGATCATCTTTATTGGTGGTTACATTACCAGATATGTAAGCTTCGAAGGTTCTATGCACATTAGAGAAGGGGAATCTAGCGATGAAATTATTTCTGATGCTACATTCTTTAAAATGCAGATTGGGAAAGATGATCAGGCATTAGCTTATGATGATCAACCGGCAATTTTAATCTCTAACCGCATTCCAAGCTATTTAAAGCCTTTCAAAAAGACTTTTAAAGGTGAGTATGACTACCAGGGACAAAGAGTGAAGGTAAAAGTAATCGACTTTTATGCCAGAGCTCAGGACTCTCTAGTGCGTACCCCAACGGGTAAACCGACCTTACATTTGGTGGTTTTAGAAAATGGAAAGCGAGTAAATAAGTATGTACCGTCCGGCAAAGTGGAGTTGATGTCAAATATGTTGGTCAGCTATAATAAGGAAACACCTGGAGCGATTAATATCTCAGATGCAGCGAATGATGCTTTACAAATTGCCACTCCATTTACTGGTGATTATATGATTATGGCTACTCAGGAAAAGAAACCAGTACTAGCTGACAGTCCGGCACAACCTTTTAATTTAAGAAGCTTATATACCTTTGGAAACTTAGCTTTTGTAATTCCTGAGCCAGCTATTCCTGGTGATATCATGTATTTCGAAGGCGATAAAACTAAGAATGAACACGATCTTGACCTGGTTAAAGTACAAGTAACTACGGCAAATTCAGTGGATACCGTTTCTTTCTATGGAGGAAAAGGAATCACTAATTTCCAACATCAAAGTGAAATTGGTGGACTTAGAATTTCTATGGCCTACGGCTCTAAAATTTACAAAACTCCATTCTCAATTAAACTGACAGACTTCAAAATGGAGAAATATCCTGGTAGTAACAGCCCTGCATCTTACTCCTCTGACGTGTTAATTCAGGACGGTGGACAAGATACCCCATACAAAATATACATGAACCACGTGTTGGATAAAGCAGGTTACCGTTTATTCCAGGCCAGTTTTGATGACGATGAAAAAGGAACAGTCCTTTCTGTAAATCATGATGAGCTAGGTACAAACGTGACTTATATCGGTTATACTTTATTATTCCTGGGCATGTTTGTTACTTTATTCTGGAAAGGCACACATTTCTCTAAACTAAACGAACAATTGAGAACCATTTCTAAATCTGCAAAATCAAAATCTCTTTTGCTAGCCCTGCTATTCCTGCCTTTAGGAGCTGCATTTAGTCAAAAGATCGACATGCACGGTAAAAATGGCTCGACTGCGATCCCGGGACTTGTCAAACCTCAGGCATCGATGCCTGTAGATGATGGTCATAATCATGCGCCGGGCGATGGACATGATCACTCAGCTGATGATGGGCATAACCATGCTCCTGGCGATGGTCACGATCATTCCGGAGATCAAAATGCTGCAACCACTCAGGCACACAATCATGCCCAACCGACAAAGGCAGAAATGCAAATGTTGCTTTCTGCAAAATCGGTAGATCCTGTACAGTTTGCTTCCACTATAAAAATCGACCTGGCACATGCAGATAAATTCGGTCATTTGCCTGTGCAAAATATCGACGGAAGAGTAGAGCCAATCAATACAATGGCCTTGGAAATTCTAAGAAAATTGCACCGTAAAGATCGCTTCCATGGTTTAAACGCCAACCAGTTTTTCCTTTCTGTTTCCACAACTCCTTTCCTTTGGGTAAATGTTCCCTTGATAAAAATTGGAGCTAAAGGTGGTCCGGATTTATTAAAAGTGGTTAAAGCAAATGAAGGAGGTTATACTTCCATGATCAATCTGTTAAAAGTAGGTGATGATGGAACCCTGCAATTTATCTTAAAAGACGATTACTCAAAAGCTTTTGCTAAAAAACCAGCTGAACAAAACAACTACGATAAAGAAATCATCGACCTGAATGACAAGTTGCAGGCGATGCAGGCTTTGATCAACGGGCAATATTTGCGCATATTTCCAGTTGCTGGTGATGCAAACAATACCTGGATCGCTATGCCTTCTGCTGTTCCGGGATCGGCTTTAGTTGGAGAGTTAAATCCAATTGATCGCTATGCGAAAAGCATTAAAGATGGCCAGCAGTCTGGAAATTGGGATGCAGCGAATGCCGCTTTAGATAAGATCAAAGATATTCAGTTAAAATTTGGTAAAGACGTGATGCCTTCAGACACAAAAGTGTTCTGGGAAGTGAGTTATAACTCATGGAATATTTTCCTAAATCTGATGATTACTTATGCATTGTTAGGAGCAGTAATTCTTGGATTGGCATTCTTTAAATTGTTTAAAAATTCCAAAATGTTGGATAAACTGGTGACTTTTGTCTTGATTTTAATCAGCATTGCCGCCTTCCTTCAAGGTTTTGGTTTAGCGACAAGATGGTACATTTCTGGTCATGAGCCATGGAGTAATGGTTATGAGGCCGTATTGTTTATCAGCTGGATCGGGGTATTATCTGGCCTTGGTATGTATAGAAACAGTAATGCTTTTATCCCTGCCGCTGGTTGTTTAATCGCTGTGATTTTAATGGGATTTGCACATGGTGGATCTCAGATGAACCCGCAGATTACGCCATTGGTTCCTGTACTTAAATCTTACTGGCTGATGATTCACGTAGCTATTATCACTTCTAGTTATGGTTTCTTCGGACTAAGTGCCTTGCTGGGAACTGTAGTTTTAATTTTATACATTATTGACAACAATAAGATCAGTGCTAAAGTAAAGTCTTCTATCACAGAATTAACGATTGTGAATGAAATGTCCTTAACTGTGGGACTGTTCTTACTAACCGTAGGTACTTTCTTAGGTGGGATCTGGGCCAATGAAAGCTGGGGACGCTACTGGAGCTGGGACCCTAAAGAAACCTGGGCATTTATTTCTGTGATCGTTTATGCCTTCGTTTTACACGTTCGTTTGATCCCAGGTTTAAGAACTAAATACCTATTTAACTTACTGTCCCTGTTGAGTTTCTCAACGATTATTATGACGTATTTTGGAGTGAATTATTACTTAACCGGATTGCATTCTTATGCACAGGGTGATCCTGTTCCCATCCCATCATGGGTGTATGCAACAGTAGGACTGATTTTTGTATTAGCCTTCATCTCCTACCGAAGATTTAAACTTCGCAATAAGTAATAAAACGATATTTAAGCCGACCAAATGGTCGGCCTTTCTACTTTAATATATACTATCCAAGCACATGGTGTGCAAGGACTTTCTGCACCTCAAATACATTTACCGATTTATTGAACTTTTTCCGAATACTTGGAATAGTTTCACTAGAGACCCAGATCTTTAATTCCGCATCCAAATCAAAAGTGCCTGCTGTTTCTACACTAAATCTGGAAATCGCCTTATAAGCAATAGAAACATACTCAGTCTTACTGCCTGTCAATCCCTGAACATCAACAATGATCAGCCGCTTGTTAGTGAAAATAAAAGTATCTCTAATCAATTTAAACCCCAATTCAATCTCTTCATTATCAACAAGTAGTGTCCCGTAGCTTTTCCTTAAATCATCTTGACTTACCGCACCTGCATTGCCCATTAAGGCTGAAAATAATCCCATATCGTATATTTTTTTATCTGATTTAAGATTAGAGCTAACAAAATAAAAAAAGTTACAATCCTTTTCTTCAACACGCTACTCCTTTACCTGAAAAGGTCCTGATTCCCTCCTATAATTTTCCTTTCAGTTAACTATATGAAAGCGGTTTGCAACCTGCATATACCCGGACGTTACCCGGACGTTACTCGGGTTGAGCCGAGTAGTGTCCGGGTAATATCCGTTAATAGTCCGTGAATTAAGTTATCCTAAAGAAAACACAGCACTAGGACAGCTAGACTGATAATCAATGCCTTTGCGCATATAATTAGAAAAAACAAAACTATGGCAAGAATTAAATAAGGTATATTGACTATTATCAACAATTTACCACAGCTGTTCTGGGGCTTCACCCTTTTGAATTTGTGCGGCATTAGTTAACAACATTTTTTGTTTGTCTCCCCCTTTTATAAAACTATCTTCACTAGCTTTCTTCATCATCTCTATGGCTTCCTGTTTCCGACCGATTTTAAAAAGCAAACCTGCATATACTGCTTCAGTAGAAAAATGAGGGAAATATCCTTCTGACAACTTCGCCCATACAATAGCTTGCTCCAACATTTTAGGATCGTCTACTGTTGAATAAATAGCTTGCGCAGCATCACGTAGCTTATAAGAAAAATCGACCATATTTGAATTTGCCATGATTCTTTGCATCGAAGCCCAACTTTCCACTTTTGTAGAGTCTTCTTTTCCGCTAACAAAAGGAGCCCTCCATTTCAGATAAGCTTCTTTATCAGCGGTTATTTTAGCGGGAATATCCAATTTCAACAGTCCATTATTTACATAATCCAGTGCAGCAGGAACTAGCTTCTCTGCATTTTTAGTCCCTTTATAATAATTCATGCTAAGCCCTTTTAAGGTTGCTTCTATTTCATCTTGCTTCATCAATTCCATTACCTTCTTTTTAGATGCTAGCATCACAGGCAACATTTGTTCCTTATGGTTTTTAATGATTTCGGTATTAAAATACTGATGCATACCTGCATCCATTAAGCTCAAAGCATAATCATCCTTTTTCTCTATAATCCCATCGATTTCTTTATGATTTCCAACCACATAATTATAAAACTTACCTCCAGGCACAAAAGTCATGTTTGGATCAAAATCCAATACTGAAGTCAAAAAGTCCTTATTCAGAAGATCCTCCTTAGCCAACAACGGAAATACCTGTTCCAATATATCACCATTAGGCATTTTAACAACTGCTCTCTTTTTCAAGTATCCGATCAAAAAGTCTTTATCTCTTTTGCCGGCGCTATACTCATCCTCCCAGGCTGCTAAAGGCTTTGGATCATGTTTTTCTTTAATGGCTATGCCTGCTTCATTTAAGAATATTTTCGCAGGGTTATATCCGCTAGAACGATAAATCAATACACCATCACCATTTACAAACAAATAGGTAGGAAAGGATTTTACGCCGAATTGCTTTGCAATAGCTATTCCTTCTCCTTTTTCTGCATCTATTTTATAATTGACGAAGTTTGGATTAAAAACATCACCAACTTCCTTAAGTGGAAAAACTTCGGCTACCATTTTTTTACATGGACCACACCAACTGGTATAAACGTCAACAAATACCAGTTTATCCTCAGCTTTGGCTTTTGCCAATACTTCCTTCCATGTACCATGATCAAAATTAATTCCCTGAGCAAATAAAGCACCCGTTAACAACAACAGGTAGCTTAATAAAAAATATCTTTTCATTGTGTTTCTTTAAAAATTTGTGCAAAATTATTTACCAAGAAGCGTTTTCAGCTTTTCATCAATCTCCTCACCATCCCCTACGTAACGGGCAATGACTTTACCTTCTTTGTCCAATAAAATCTTGGTAGGAAAAGCGGTTACTCCATAAGCCTTAACGGCATCAAAGGTTGCTATCCCTTCATTGTTCAATACCTGTATCCAGGAAATTCCATCCTGTTGAATTGCGTCTTTCCAAACTTTACGATTCTGTTCAAGCTTCTCTCCTTGTTCATGCGCAATACCTAAGATTTCAAACCCATCAGCTTTGTATTTATCATATAATTTTTTCAAATGCGGATGCGATGCCCGGCAAGGTCCACACCATGTTCCCCAGAAATCAAGCAATACATACTTACCTTTTAAGGTTTCTAGATTAACATCGTTTCCATTGATGTCTTTTTTCTGAAGTGGAATGGCCTGCTTTCCTATTGCAGTGGCTTCCATACTTCCAATCTTCCCAGCTATTTCCTTAGCAAAGGAGCTATTTTTAGGTCCATTTCCCAACTTGGTGTAAGCTGCTTTCAATGCTTCAAAGCTTAAGGAATTCTGCATTCCTGAAAGAAAATACATACTGACTAAAGAGTTGGGATATTGATTAATAAAATCAAGTTCCAGTTTTTCTGACTGAGCAGCATTGTCCTCACTTAGTTTGTAAGCCTGTTTAAAAACTACCGAATCATCCCCTGGCTTAAAATTATCAAATGCTTTTTTTAAGGTTATCCAGCTTTGATGAGTCAGTTCATTAAGCTTAGGCTTAATAGCATCCCACTCCTTATTTGCGGTTCCACCCTCTACTTTCGCCATATACAGCATATTTGCATCTCCATTTACCACTATCTCCTCATTGGTTAGAAAGAGATTAAGAGATGGCCCCGGTATAATTCCCTGATTGCTCATAATAACTGTGGCGGGGTTCCGACGTAGGCCAAAACTAGCCAGCGCAGGTTCGGGAACCTTACCTTTAAACAGCATCCAACCGTTCTCCTTAGTATAGTTGGTATCTATCACATATTTACCACCAGCAGCGTAAGCGAGGTATGGGGTGTAATTTTTAAAATTGCTTATTTTAACTTTTAGCGTGTATCCATCCTGGGCATAACTACTTAGCAGGCCAAATACGAAGCACAGTATTAGAAAATATCGTTTCATTACTTTTTGATTGATTTAAAAATGTGATTGTGTTTATTTAATTAGCCTACCAAGCTCTTCCTCTAACTCTTTACCGATAAGGTTTTTAGCAAGAATCTTTCCATCCGGACCAACAAGAAAGTTCTGAGGGACGGCTTTCACATCATAGTCTGCCGCTACAGCATTTTTCCAACCTTTTAAATCACTCACATGAATCCACGGTAAACCATCAGCTGCAATGGCTTTTAACCAAGCCTCTTTTTTATTATCTAAAGAAACTGCAATGATCTCGAAGTTTTTATCTTTAAACTTTTGATAGACTTTTAGCACATTCGGATTTTCCTGCCTGCAAGGACCACACCAACTTGCCCAGAAATCGATCAGGACGTATTTACCTTTTAAGGAAGACAAGGATACCGGAACACCCTTGGTATTGTTCTGCACAAAATCCATTGCTGGCTGACCTATATCTATCTTTTTCGCAGTCTTTAATCGTGCAGCCAAGTCCTTTCCTTTTACGGAATTTTGTATGCGCGGACTAAGTGCTTTAAAGAAAGGCTCGAATCTTTTCGGATCAATAACTCCACTTTTGCTCTCAACCAAATCAAGACTTACATACGAATCAGGATGCTGATAGATAAATCCATCTTCTACTTTAGTCATATCTACTCGTATAGCACGCAATTTAGGAAAGAGCTCATCTTTTGCCTTTTCATTGTTCTCTTTAAAATACTGCCCCATTTTTTCACTAAGTGGCTTCATCTTATCCTCAAGTGGTTTCAATTGTGACTTCAACACTAAATAATCGGCTTGTGCTGCTCCACCTTTAATTAACGCAGTTTTCATATTTGAACCGGCAACGCTAAATGCTTTATTTTCCAGAAAAAAGTCCTGTTCATCCATAGCCATCATTTTTTCCATGGTCATAGGCTCTTTATCCGCTTTCGGATCTTTTAAGGTAATTTTAGCTTTTGTCACATCTTTCACCTTACCTTTTAACAGAAAACTTCCATTCCTAACAATAGCAGAATCATTCACCTCTTTCTCGCCAGTACGATAACTAAGCATTACTTTTTGTCCGTTTTTCACTCCAGTAAGCTTACCTTTTATAGTAAAACCTTGTTGTGCATTTGCAGAAAAGGCCAACAGACCAATTGCTGTAATAACTAGTGTCTTTAACATATCTCTTTACAATTATTTATGAATAATATTTATGGTTTCCTTGATTAAGGATTGTTTTGCATACCAGGATTGTCATTGATGAGTTTTTGAGGAAAACGCAATACAAATCTTTCTGGCTTCAAGGTAAATGTAGTGGTGATACCCGTTTCCGAATACAAAGTATGGGTATAAGTAGTCCCTACAAATAGTGGGTCAACAGAAAGCCTCCGCATATCAAACCAACGGTAACCACAAACTGCAAATTCGCGGATACGCTCTTCAATTATAAATTTGACTAATGGTACTTTTTGCCCAACAATTACCGATGGAACATTCCAGTTATTTTCTGGCAATCTATTTTTACGTAAAGTTTCCACATCTTCTTTAGCCCCACTAAGATCATTTGTTCTTGCTTTACATTCTGCGCGAAGCAAGTATAAGTCTGGCACAACCACGCCATATTGAATGCTGCCTGGTCCAATTTTCCTTAACAGGCCAGGTTGGTAAGCCGGACCAAAAAAAGCAGTTGGCGAGTAAAAATTTAAACGTAAATCAAAAGGGTCATACAAATCAACCGTTTTTTCATTAATCACAAATTCATTATCTGAAAATGTCCAGTAATTAAACACCTGCTTTCCAAGCACATTCTCCTCATTATTAGGAACACTTGGGTACGAAGGGCCAAAAAGACCAATTGGCATAAAGGCTCCACCAGGTGCAAAAGTTTGGTTATAATCATAAAGACGAACTGGTATTGCAGCATTTGTAATGTCTGTCAAGGCCGCATTTAAATGAGGTAAGGCTTCATTAAACTTTCCCATGAACATATACACTTTCCCTAGAATGCCTTCCCCTGCTGCTTTAGACATTCTTAAGCGATGCGTTGTTTGTTTTGGTAAGTGAGGAATAGCAGCAACCAGATCAGTGACAATAAAATCATATACTTCCTTAACTGTAGCCCTTGTAAACTTTGTTTCCGTTACATCAGCCTTTACAACGATAGGAAAGCCTAAATCTGTAGCAGAGCTAGTTTCATTATAGGGTTTACCAAAATAATTGATCAATAAGAAATAAGTCCAAGCCCTTCCCGCCATAGCTTCAGCTTTGATAGAAAGCTTTTCCTGCTCAGTCCCATCTGTAGCATCCGGCACCTCATTAATGATTTTATTGAACAAATAAATATTTTGCAATGGGACAACCAATTCCGAAGCATCCTCATCAGGTTCGTAGGTGACATCATTCCAACGGAAAAGACGTCCCGCTTTTAAAGATGTTCCACTAAAATAAGGCTCAACTGCAGCAACCTCATCACCCATAGGCACCTGAGCATCTCCACCTATATTAACCAAATCAAGATTACTGAGTAATAAGTTATAGTCTGACACCTTTTGAGCAATCAGTTTTCCCTTAGGGCTAACTTCTAGAAATTCTTTTTTACAAGATACCATCCCGGTAACCAGTAAAGCAAGGACCATTACAACCCTTATATTTTTATATATCTGTTTCATTCCAAAGCTTTAATTAAAATTTCACATTCAAACCGAACGATACTGATCCTTGATTAACTAACATGCTTCTGTAAGCATTCGTTGCCTCCTGAAATTCTGGATCAATTCCATCTTTATTGGCCTTCCATAACATCAGATTAGAAATTTGTGCACGTAAGGTAACCTGATCAGCTTTTAGTTTTTTAACCAATAATGAGGACAAGCTATAAGACAAAGTAATATCACGCAGTTTTATGTAGGATGCGCTTACCACATTGATATCTGCGAGCGTATAATGTTCAAAATCCCTACGGGTATCACTTAAAGATCTATCCGTCACAAATGCTGGGATATTGGTGATCAACTCATCTCCTGACTGCTTCCATCGGTTGGCAAAATCAGCATGCAGGTTTCCAGTACGAAAGCCATTATAAAGTTGAGCGTTTTCATGATCAAGTCGCCCGGAGTAAGCACCATTTACGTCTTTCCGCATCACATGCCCCAGGTTAAATATCACGTTTGCACTTAAGCCAAAACCAGCATAATTAAACATGTTTGATACCCCCCCGTTCCAAACTGGTTGATAAGTCCCCATAAACTTGACGTCCTCAGGTTTAGCTATATTAGGTACTTTGGTTACGGTGCCATCTGCCAGTTTAATTTGTGGATCACCAATCTGATCCAACCCAGCATATTGATAGGCAAATACAGCAAAAGCCGGATAATTAGCTACATACCGTTCCCTAACACGATCAGAAGCCAACGTAACAGGTGTTCCTAGATTTAGCTTTGTAATGGTGTTTTTATTATAAGCGATATTAAAAGTTGTGTTCCACCTAAAACTACCTTTGCTAATATTCAAAGTATTTAAGCTCAGCTCTATCCCTTTATTTTCCAGATCTCCGAGGTTACCTACTATACTCGAGTATCCCGTAAAACCGTTGGTAGGTAAATTGCCTAATAAATTACTTGTTTTCTTTTGATATATATCGATCCCCCCGCTTAAACGGTAATTAAACAAGGCAAAGTCTAACCCTAAATTGATTGATTTGGTACTCTCCCAAGTCAACTTAGGATTGGATGGTGTAGCAATTCTTAATCCAGATCCACCTGGTAGAAAGTTACTACGCTGAGTCTGTAGAATGTCGTACGAAGCAGCAGTTCCGGGATCAGGCGAATTACCCATCAAACCATAAGTAGCTCTTAAGGCTAAACTGTTTAGCCAATCTGCCTTATTCATAAAGGCTTCTGAACTTAATAGCCATTTCCCGCCCACACTCCATACCGGTTTGTTTTGGGCAGATTTATCCAATCCAAACAAATTACTCTTGTCTATACGAAAACTACCATTTACTGAATATTTTTTATCGTAGGTGTAAGCAAGGTTGGAATAATAAGAAGTAAATCTGGTTTGACGTTCGAACTGATTAAAGCTATCGTCGGACAACAAACTTCGTCCAAAGTTATTCGGCATCACAGGTGCTAATGCCCCGGTTACACCAAGAGTTGCATAATCTACCGAAGCAAAAGTCTGTAACATTTCATTATATCCTCTTACAGTGCTACGGTTTGTCATTTCAAGCTGTTCCTGCACCTCCTGGCCAACCAGCATACTCAATTGATGCAAATCATCCTTCCATCCATTATTATAGCTAAACTGATTCCTTATGGTCCAGTTTTGCTGACTAACGTTAGCCAAAGTATATGTTCCACCTGTTTTTGGCAAACGGTAAACAGGAGTTGACGTTAAATTTGGTGCAATCGTAAACTGAACCAATTCACTTCTTACTTTATAACTCTTTGTGTCGTCGTAAATGTCTGTCTTACCACTCCTCTTAATAAACCCATAAGTCCCCTCAAATTTCAAGCCCTTCAAGAGTTTAACGTTAAGCCCTAAAATATTGCGACTGATAAAATTATTGTTTTTAGTGTAGCCATAATTCACTTCATCAAGGGGATTATAATCCAAATTAATGCGACTCAGATTTTGATAATCAATTCTATTTTCATCGCTCAGGTATTGCATATAAGGTATAGAAAGACTGTTACCTGCTGCATCTTTGAATAGCTGATAAGGATAAAAGTTATTATCGATAGCTATATTCCGCTTCTTGTTGTTCGTGCTATTGGTTACGTCAGTAATCAAATTTAACTGAACACGCGCTCCTAATGAAAAGTCTTGTCTTAAATTAATTTTATAATCCTTGCTATTTTCTCCAGGGCGATTACTAACCGTATTGGTATAAGCTCCTGACCCATAAAACGCATACTTATTACCACCTCCAGATAAGGATACGGTATGATTCATCAAAGAGGCATTCCGATACCAAAGATCTTTAATTTGCTGCCTGTTATTTAGGTTAGCCAAACTATCCAGACTGGTCTTAGCCTGAGCGTCGGTTAACAACCCACGGGACTGATCATAAAGTATTCTTTCGTGAGGTGCTACACCAGTAGATGCCAAGCCTGTAAACCCTGAAGCACTAGCCCATGGATTTAATGCCGGATCAAAAAGTTCTGTTGCCGCCTGTATAAACTGTTTGCTATTTAAAGTAGGCATATAATCCAAATCAGGCTTGCCCTGAAAATTTATAAAGGCATCATAATTTACTTTTAACTTTTCTCCTTGATTCCCCTTTTTGGTAGCAATAACAATTACCCCATTAGATGCCCTCGCTCCCCATATAGAAGCGGCAGTAGCATCCTTCAGTACCGTTATATCTGCTACATCCTGTGGATTGATGGATGAAACATCATCGATAGGAATCCCATCCACCACAAATAATGGGTTTCTATTGGTACCAACAAAGGTTCCATAAGCTTCGATACCTGCGGATTGGGGTGCAGGAATACCTATTGTAGATAAGCCACGTACCAGAAAAGGACTTTGACCAGCGCTTGGGGCATTGTTAACAGTTAATCCCGCAACAAGTCCATCCAGCCGTTGTAAAACATTCATACTCCCCGTACGACTTTCAACAATTTTCATATCAGGTTTAGCAAATGCTCCCGCGCTTCTTTCTTTTGAAATGGTCTGATACCCTGTGTTTACAGTTACATTTACCTCGATCAGTTTCCCCGACTGAAGGCTCATTTTTATCAGCCCCATATCTTTAGCCACTTTGATACGTTGTGGCATATAACCAATATAAGTGACCAGAATAAAAGCATCTTCGTCTACGTTTCTTATCAGAAACTCTCCGCTGGCATTCGTAACCGCAGCCGATTTAATTTTTTTGGCTACCAGATTAGGTCCCTCAACTTGAACAATATTGAGGCCTTGTCCCTCCTCCAAAATTAAAATTGTTGCTCCCGAAAGCGGCTTCCCTTCTTCATCTATAACCTGCCCCCTTACGTCGATTTTTTTAAAAATCTCCACAACCTTATCTATCAATGAAGCTTCTTTAGGCTTAATGATGATGTTCCGGGCATCAATAGCATATTCCAACGCCTGTCCTTTCACTAGCTGATCCAGTACCGTTTTTAAGACTACATTTTTGAAGTCAACATCGAGTTTACGGTTTACATCTACTTTTTCATCTGCATAAAACACATGATATCCGGTTTGTTTTTTGATTTCGGTAAAAACCTCCTTTAAAGTGGCGGATTTACGGCTGTAATTGAGTCGCTGCGCAAAACTGGACGCACTGGCTTGCGTGAGGGTCAGAATTATTATGACAGTGGTCAGCCTCATAATTAAGAATAGTTTAGCAAGTAGCCCAAATTTAGGCATACCCGAATTAAAAGCATTTTTATTCATACTTTTGAATGGTTTGAGTTGATCGTGAATAGTTGGTCTATTTTTTATCTCCTATGGGTACTCACCCGTAGGGAAAGGTTTGCTCAAGCTTCCGCCGGATTGTGTTCCACCACTTTCCGGCTTTTTTTTAAGCCAACCTATTGTCGGTTATGGTAAATTTATCATCATTTGGCTTGGTTTAGGTTTTAATTTATAATACTTGAATTTGTCGGCCTTCCAGTTTAAACTTTATTGTTCCCGCCTGTTCCAGCGCATTTAAAACACCAGAAACATGATCATAACGAGAAAGTGATCCACTAAAGGTTTTGTTTTTAAGTTCAGGATGACCGTAAACGACCTCAACATCATACCAGCGGGAGATTTTCTTCATGATGCTATTTAAAGGTTCATTGTTGCAAACAAACTCCCCATTTTTCCAATCTATGGCTTCATTTGGATTTACTTTGTTTACTTTAATTATTCCATTTGTAAGGACAGATTCATGACCGGGTGTTAAAATCGTTTGATTTACCCGCACAGATCCTTCCAGCAAGGTAGTTTTAGTACTTACCTCATCAGGATAAGAATTGATATTGAAATGAGTACCCAATACCTGCACTTCCTGTTTATCTGTAGTCACTACAAAAGGTTGCTTTTTATTCTTAGCCACTTCAAAATAAGCTTCGCCCTTCAATGTAACTTTACGTTGCTCTTTACCATCAAAGCTAGATGGGAATTTAAGCGTGCTTTCGGCATTCAGCCATACTTTGGTGCCATCAGATAAAGTAACCTGATAAGTGCCGCCACGGGGCGTACTGACTACGGCATCGGTACGAAGTATCGAGGTAATTTCTGTACCGTCGTTATAGGCAAGTTTGTTTGCATCAATAATTACACTTTTTTGAACTTCACTTAAAAGAATCGTTTTACCATCATCAAGTGTAAGTGTTGCTTTATTTCTTCCTGGAGCTATATCATTTCCACTGGCAATTTTAAATTGATGATTTGAATTACGCGCATTGAAGAAATAAGCAGTTACCCCCAGCACCAAAATGGCTACTGCTGCTGCGATTGAAAGCCGAGGCCATAATTTAATTGTTTTATGCGTTGTACTTGTACCTAAGCCCACGACATCAATATTACGCCACATCTCAGTTTCTACAGTATCAAAATCTACTTTCCCCGCAGGCAACTCTTTAACATCAAGTGTATGCATATACCATCCCTCTACCAAAGTCCTTTCGGCTGGGGTACATTCATTTTTCTCATATTTAATCAATAATACTTCAGCTTCCTGTTTAGTCATGATGCATTGGTTATTAAAAAATAACATTCGTTATAATGGTATAACTAATAGCTTCACAAAAAGGGGTAGAAGAAAATTATTTTTTTTAAAAAAAATATGCCCTAAGCTTACTGCGTAGTATTTTGAGCGCGTTATAAATTTGCTTTTTTACAGTCTCTTCTGACAATTGGGTAGTTTCGGCGATTTCTTTACGACTAAGATTTGCTTTACGACTTAGCTCAAATATCTCACGCATCTTAGGTGGCAGGCTTGCTATTTCCTTGTCTATTTGTCGCTGCATTTCATTTTCCAGCACCTGGTTATCCGTAACATACTCCCCTGCATTTACGTAATCCTGGAAGCTTACAATATAGTTTAGCTTCAATTTATTACGGTTAATCAATGTAATTACAGCATTTCTAACCAGCGCATATAAATAAGGGGCCAGTTTGACCTGTTTAAAATCCAGCACACCGATTTGAGCATACAACTTTGTGAATGTATCCTGAACTATGTCTTTTGCCTGCTCATTATCCTGAAGCATTTTTCGGGCAAAATTATATAGGACTACCCAATAGCGTCTATAAATTTCTTCAAATGCGATATTGTCCCCCTGATTAAGCATATCAGCGAGTTGCACATCTGTAAATAATTTATAGTCCACTTTCATCAATGTTTACCGGATCGGTATGAATTATAAGCGAACTTATAGATTAATTGCCTTATTACGGTGAGAAAAGATTTTATTTCTTTTGATCCTGCCATCCACTGCGGGTAGATTGAGAATACTGTGATGGATTTCTAAATTCTACTTTTCAATGAGTTTAACAGGAATTAAATTACCATTAACATGATCCATTTTAATTTCGTACACGGAATTGGCATCACCAGCTAAAATTGTCCCTAAAACACCAAACATACTCGCTGCTAATATATCTCCGAAGCTAGCAGTTACTTTTATTTTTCCGGTATAAAAGAAATCATCATTTCTTTTATTTAATGGGTAATAGCCGTACTCTGTAGCTACATATGGCTTTCCATTATGAACAATAGCATAAACATTTTTTAATTTGATCTTCTGCTGCTTACCATCTGAGTTTAAAGAATGAACTTCATTAACACCTCCATCTTTCTCTTTTACAGAGATTTGGGCATCCGGAGATTGTTTAACAAAAAATTGATAGGTAGTATACAAGCCTGGCACAAAATCAGAAGCATTATACAGCTTTAGACTTTGTTTCTCTATACTATCTATCTTAACTATATCAGACATTGTATATAGCAAAGAATCTAAAGGCTTAACAGAGAGGTTAGCTGATAAAAAATCAATTATGACATTGCTAGACTTTTTTAACAACCGATTGGTCACATCAATACCAGATTTCAAAATACAGATTGTATCAATCGTGGCAATACACCTATAATTATTATTTTCAACAGCATAGAGCGAAGCCCTAAATGAAAAGGTACCTTTCTCACTCATGGACTGGGTTAATTCAGAAAACCGTAGTTCCCTCAATTGAAAAAGCAATTCCTTTTTGACCGCATTAGAATCCGTTAAAGTAATAAAAACATCTTTCAACTGGGTAGAAAATGCAGGTTCGGCAACAACTGCAGCCCTTGCATTGAACATCCCTGTTTGTACAAAGCCCATTGCCGACGTATCTGATCTGGAATCTATAAACCTGATGCTGCTATAATAGCTCTGTAATGCTTTTTGTTCAGGCACAAGCAGTTTGAATTTCTTGGTATGTTCCTGAGCATAACATTGAAATAGGATACCTAATAAGATTACTAGTACAGGAATGGCTTTTTTGAGCATTTGGTTGAAAGGTTTATTGCAATTTACCAAAAAATAGTATACAAAGCGGTAAGGATACCCATAATTAAAAGAGAGCCGATAGCAAAACTGGTGCTGATCTTAAACATCGACGTATCAACCTCTATCGCCTGTTCATTCGCCAAGGTTTGCGGTTTGCTTAAACTAATACCAATCATTAACAGCACAATTACTACAAAATCAATTGCCATTCGATCTAAGAAAGGATAATCTGGGAATGCACCATTTGTCCACACGGGTAAAAATTTTAACACGGTGGAGAGCGGAATGGTAATCAATGCACCTGTCATTGCAGCGGCCGCGGTTGTACGTTTCCAATAAAAACCTAGCAAGAAAATAGCAAGTACCCCGGGGGAAATAAAGCCCACATATTCTTGAATAAATTGATAAGCCTGATCTAATGATTTTAATGCAGGAGTTACAATAGCCGCAATGGTCAATGAAATGGCTACTGCCCAACGACCGACCATAACCATTTTACGGTCTGAGGCTTCTTTGTTGAAAATTTTCCTATAAATATCCAATGAAAAAATAGTTGCGATACTATTTGCCTTACCCGCTAAAGACGCCACAATGGCTGCAGTAAGTGCAGCGAAGGCAATTCCTTTTAATCCTGGAGGCAATAAATTCATTAAAGTGGGGTAAGCATGATCTGGTTTAAGTACCCCATTGTCTACCATTTCTGCCTGGAACAAACCTTTGCGGTGCAATACATACATTACAATACCCGGAAGCACGGCAATAACAGGTACGAGTAACTTTAAAAATGCGGCGAATAAAATCCCTTTACGCGCCGTATTTAGATCGGCCCCCAAAGCACGTTGTACGATATACTGGTTACATCCCCAATAGGCCAGGTTGTTAATTAACATACCACCAAAAAGTACGGATAGGCCTGGTAATTCTTTATAATATTTATCAGACGAATTAAAAATCATGTGGAAGTGGCTCGGTGCTTCTTTACGTAGCACAGAAAGACCTTTAAAAATATCATTTCCAAAACCATATTCATTAGAAAGCAACGAAAGTGCTAAATAAGTAGTAATTAGACCGCCAATAATCAATACCAAAACTTGAATAACATCAGTATAACCAATTACTTTCATCCCGCCTAAGGTTACAATCATCGAAAAAATGCTTAGGCCAACAATACTCCACTCGAAACTAATGTTAGAGATGGATGAGATGGCTAATGCACCGAGATAAATGATAGAGGTAAGGTTTACAAATACATACACCAATAGCCAAAAAACCGCCATAATTGTACTAACCTTATCATTATATCGCTTGGCAAGGAACTGCGGCATGGTAAAAATCTTATTTTTAAGATATACCGGGATAATGAAAATAGCCACAATAATGAGCGTAGCAGCTGCCATCCATTCATATGAAGCAATGGCTAAGCCTAGGGCGAAACCCGAGCCAGACATGCCAATAAAGTGCTCAGCAGAAATGTTAGAAGCAATTAATGAAGCGCCAATTGCCCACCAGGTAAGCGATCCTTCTGCTAAGAAAAAATCTTTAGAACTTATATTTTTCGACTTCTTTTTATGATAGATATAATAGCCATATGAGGATACGGCGATAAAATAAATAAAAAAGACGATATAGTCTGCGGTTTGTAATTGGTTCATTATTTGGTTTTTTATTTTGGTGTATTTGGCTTAATTAAAAGGTAGCAATAGAATAGTTAAGATAATCATTGTTGCAAAAAAAATGGCTGAATAATTATCTGCATCGCAAATTAAATTATTCAGCCATTAACACAACCATTTCTTTAATACCCTAAATTCTGTATTAAATATCCAGGAAAATTAGAAGCTCCATCTATTGCCGTTTGAGGAATAGGGAAAATTCTTTTTCGCACGTCAGTATTCGTTTTTTCAGTCCATGTACCTTCATATTTTCCAAAACGGATCATATCCGTACGTCTAACCATTTCCCAATAAAATTCAAACCCTCTTTCACGAAACAAAAGATCAAGCGTGATAGCAGGAAGTGGTGCAGCCGGAGTGGTAGCTGTTCTGGAAGCTCTAACGATGTTTACATCAGCCAAGGCAGTTGCATCGTTTTTTCTAAGTTTTGCTTCTGCACGCATTAAATAAATATCTGCAAGACGCAGGATTATAATGTCATGTTCTCCAAAATTCCTTCCACTTACCGAAGTTTTACTGAACTCATATTTTTCCACTCTGAAACCAGTATTGTAATTACTTCCAGCAATAGTATAGTCAATATTTTCAGTAAAATCCACAGCTAAAGTAGGCTTACTACGCGTGTTATAAAAAAGTTTATCTACCCTCATTTTTCCATCCTGACATTTTTCAAACACTCCATTTGTTCTAATTAAGCCATATTGTTGTCCACGCAATATGCCCCGATTGATGTTGAAACTAGCCGCATCAATGCAGGCTGCAGCCGGAGGCAAATTCTGCTTATAAAAGCGAGGATCTGCAACTGCAGGATCTACAGGAGCATACGCATTTACCCAAGTACGATAAAAATCAGACGTAATACCCGGACCATCAGTTCCGTTAGCACCCGGATAAGCAGGCAATGGAAATTGATCTCCAGATATAGAGAAATAGGCCATTCGATTATGCCCGTTCAAATCGGCACGCTGATCTACTGCGAAAATCAATTCTTTATTCGTGTGGTTATTGTCATTGAAAAGCGAAAAATAATCGGCGGCTAAATTGTATTGACCCGAACCAATAATCTTAGTGCAATACTCTATCGCTTTGTCCATATCTTCGGTTTTAAAGGTAAAGCTTGGCGCATAAACATCTCTATAAACTGCTGCATTTAAATATAGACGGGCGAGCAAGCCCCACACCGCTCCTTTTGTGATCCTACCAGGCCCCGTGGTATTCTCCACTATAGGCTCTATCGCTAGTAATTCTGATTTGATGTATTCAATCGCGGCTTCGCCCCTTAAAATTTTCGAGGTTTCATTGACATCATTTTTAACGAATACCAATCCAAAAAGATCAAGTGTAAGTAATGAATAATAAGCTCTCATCCCCCTTGCTTCAGCCAAAAACAGCTTGGCACTCGGATCTGGATTGGTCGAAAGCGCAATAATGGCGGTTACACTTCTAGATAACCCTATGAGTATATGATTCCAGGTATTTCTCACATTCGCATCTGAACTTATGTTTTGGTGTTGATGTAATTGAAGATAAATACCATTATCACCCCAATCGGTTCCACCACGGAATGGTAAAATGGCCTCATCTGTTGAAATTTCCTGAAGCGCAAAATAATTGGTATGGATAAAGATATCTTCCAATTTTGCATATACGGGTGCTATTATGCCTTCAGCCTGTTGTTTATTAGTAAGTCCGGCAACAGATTTTTCGTCGAGTACATTTTCATCTAGCTTGGAACAGCTGTAAATTACTGTCATACTTATAAAAGCAAGTAACAGCATTAATATTTTCTTTTTCATCTGTATAATTATTAAAATGAGAAGTTTAAACCAAAAACAATGGATCTAGCTTTCGGGTAACTTAAAAAGTCAATTCCATAAGAAGAAACGCCATCGATTGCTCTGTCGCTGTTTACCTCAGGGTCATAACCAGTATAATCAGTGATTACAAAAAGATTTTGACCTGTTACAGATAGATGGATGTTAGAAAACCATTTATTTACCCCTAAATCTTTGGTATTGAAACTATAGCCCAGCGAAACATTGTTCAGTCTTAGGTAGGCGCCATTTTTAAGGTATCTCGTAGATACAGGAGTTGGATTGTTTAACGACTCTGTCGGATTAGCAATAGCTTCTCTGGTCGCATTCGCATTTTTTGCGAGCCTTAATTTAGAAAAACTTACATTCTGTGTATAATCATAGATTTTATTTCCAGACACACCATTAAAATTGATACTGAGATCGAATCCTTTGAATGCAGCACTGGCATAAAAATTATACATCGTGTTAGGTAAAGCTGTACCAGCCGAAATCCTGTCTTTATCAGTAACAAGACCATCCCCGTCTGTATCGCGGTAAGTACTTAAGCCCGCAGCATCAAAGCCTGTAAATTCCTTTAAAAAGAACGTTCCCAAAGGCTGATCATTTACATATCCATTGATGGTTGATGAGGTAATACCAGCACCAGAAACAGACCCGGCAGGAATCACAGAATATGGAGAATGTTGCACCTTGTTTTTGATGTAAGTAATGTTACCACCAATATTATAAGTTATGCCATACTCCGATTTATGTCGATAATCCAATTCAAATTCTATACCCTTATTGGTGATGGTCATATCTTTTACATTAGACCATACTTCTTGTGCCGGCTGAACTGGATCTGCTGGAATTACCAGTAGCAAAATATTCTTCGAAACTTTGTTAAACACATCTATTGTTCCTGTTAGCGCTCCTTTAAACAAACCAAAGTCTAAGCCTATATCTGTCTGTTTTGAAGTTTCCCATTGGATATCTGGGTTTGCAAATCGAGCATAAGTTGTTCCGGCCGGATAAGCCCCAGTTGGATAAAGCGGATAGCTTCCAGTTGCATTAGATACAAATAAGGCCTGTGTAATTTTAGGTGGAATTTCCTGATTACCCGTTATACCATAACCAGCTCTTAATTTCAAATTACTAAAAATCGAATTCTTCATAAAATCCTCTTCCGAAATCTTCCATCCTAAAGAGAAAGATGGGAAATATCCGTATTTATTGTTGGCTCCAAATTTAGTAGAACCATCTGCTCTAAAATTAGCGGTAAACAAATACTTTTCGTTGTACTGGTAAGTGACTCTTCCAAAAAATGATTGCAGCTCATTGATTAATGCAAATCCTCCGGGCCTATTGCTACCTAAGGTTAATTCCTGTCCTACACCGGGGTTATAAATTGGATCTACCCCACCCACTAGAAATTTGTTGATGCTATTATTTCTTTGCTGTACAAAGATTCTTTGGTAGGAATGTCCCCCTAGTGCTGATAAATTATGCTTGGTGTTACTCCAATTATAAGTAAGGTAATTTTCAATTAACGTATTTGTGTTGGTGTTATAAAAAGTCTCTAATCTTCCATCACGTAAGGGAACTGCATTTGGTAAGTTCAACACATCGCGTGTTGCAGTAGAATTATCAACACCTAAATTCACTTTATAAACAAGCCCCTTAATAATTTTCATAGAAGGAGAAATGTTACCAATTACCCGGTTTGTGGTGGTGGTTTCTTTATCTAAGTCAAAAAATAAGGATGGATTGTTGATATTCTGATAGAGAATAGGCATTCCGTTCGCATCCTTAGCTGGGTAAGTTGGGTTATTAATGAGCGCATCGCCTAATATGTTCGTAATAGGCGGGCGTTGCTGTTTGGTATTGCTAGCATTCAGATTGATATCTACCACTAATCTGTCTTCTAAAAATTTCTGAGTCGCATTAAACCTTCCTGAATACCGATTAAGGTCATTTTTCTTAATAATACCTTCTTGTTTTTGTACCCCTACCGAAGAAAAATAGGCCAGTTTATCTCCTCCTCCACTCATGGTAATATTATAGTTCTGAGTTTTGGCAACTCTGGTTATTTCTTTTTGCCAGTCGGTAGAACCGCCTTTGTCATCAAGAACACCCCCTGCTTTTGGTACTTCAATACGGAATTCGTCTGCCGTTAAAACTGGTAAAGCTCTTGCCAATGTTGAAATTCCCAGACTCGCAGAAGCTGCAAGCGTTGAGGCACCTCCTTTGCCCTTTTTAGTGGTAATGATGATTACCCCATTTGCCCCACGAGAACCATAAATAGCGGTTGCAGATGCATCCTTTAGCACGTCGATCGATTCTATATCCTGCGGATTAATAAAGCTCAGCGGATCACCACTGCCCGTATTTGAATTGTCCAAAGGCAAACCATCTACTACAAAAAGAGGTGAATTACCCGATCTTATTCCACCCGGTCCCCTAACACTAATCCCGGTAGGACCGCCAGGTTCGCCACTGGCAGAAGTTACATTTACACCTGATACTTTGCCCTGTAGCAATTGCTGTGGAGAATTAATGATACCCTTATTAAATTCGTCACTCTTTAATGATTTTATAGCTCCCGTTACATCTTTTTTGTTTTGGGAGCCATACCCTACAACCACTACCTGAGATAAATCGGATGTACTAGCTTTTAGGGATACTTGTATTCGGGTTCTGTTGCCAACGATAATTTCTTGGGTAGCATAGCCAATATACTTAATGATCAGAATTGAATTGTCATCGGGAACAGTAATGGTAAAAGCTCCATTTGCATCGGCGCTTGTAACCTGGGTCCCCCCTTTAACTGCGATACTTGCTCCTGGCAGGGCTTTCCCGTCCTCAGCATCTACGATTTTTCCAGAAACCGTTTTTTGCCTCATAACACTTAAAATATCTATTTTTGCGAAAGTATTTCCTGGTGTGAAAACACAAAAACAGATAATTAGCGCAGCAGAAAATAATTTTAGACACCGCGGTAAATAATAAAAGTAAATTTTCCTCATATGAAATAATTTAGATTGTTTTGAAATTACTTATTGACAAGTTAGAGCAAACAGGTTAACTCTCTGTTATTAGAATCACACCAATTTGTTAAAGGAAGATATATTCTAAAATTTTAAAGTTGCAGGTAAGTATTTTGCAACAAGGTCTTCGTAATAGGGTTTTAGCTGGTTCCAGTCTGGTGGTACAGGATTTTTTGAATACAGGTCATAAGGGTTAAACAGTTGCACCCATTTTAACATCTCTCTATCCTTATCATCAAGTAAGTATTCATATTGGCCCTCACGATGCCATGAATAAAAGGAGTGATAACGGAGCATGTAAAGGCCACCTTCGGGGATATAATCTTTAAGCATCTGGTAAACGTATTCATCATGCCCCCATGACATGGTTACATTACGCAAACCACAGCCTTTTTTATAGATCCCATATTGGGTTTGGTATTCGGGATTGGAATAGTCAGGATTGTTTTTGAAAAATTCGGGATATACAATTTTATCTGAAAAGGCGCAGCCTACTGGGAACGTATCACCAACTACAGCCCATTGTGGTTCGTCAAATAAACAAAGTACTTTCCCCATGTCGTGCATTAGCCCTACCAGCACCATCCAGTCGGGATGGCCATCGCGACGAATGGCTTCAGATGTTTGCAGTAAATGCTGAAACTGATCTAAGTCCGTATCGGGATCTGAATCATCTACCAATTGATTTAAAAATTGGAAAGCATCCCAAATGGGCATTTCCTTTTTATCAAATTTTAAATAGTTGTCTCGTTTTCCCTTTACAAACTCATAGGTTTGATAGGTATGGTTTATCCTATAAAATTCTTTAACCGTATCTCTGGCAGGCTCATCGTAATTACGATACTCCTCTGTTGTTTTCGCAGTGGCGATACTATCCGGTTCAGGATACCGTCTCAATAAATCGTCTTCCCATTCATCGAGATTGGCTAAAGGATTAGCTTCCTTTGAGCTGAGGTTGTTTTGATTTGTTCCCATCACTACATCATATTTGGTTATTCTAATTTGGAGTTTTTTTAACTCACTTATTGCATAACGGATTAGCTTTATTTACGAAACCGTATTCGCTATAAATCATCAATTATCAAAGAAATTTTGTAGGTTGTATTCACAATGTCCATTCAATGAAGAATATCAATATTAGAGAACTTGCGCTTGAGCTAAACCTTTCAGTTTCTACTGTTTCAAAGGCTTTAAATGACAGCTATGAGATAAGTGAAGAAACCAAGCGGCGCGTACTGGAAACAGCAGCAAGACTCAACTATGTCCCCAATCCTTATGCCAGCAGCTTACGGGGCAGGAAAAGTAAAAATATTGGCGTGGTGATACCCGAAGTAGCCGATAGTTTTTTTTCTTTGGCCATTAATGGCATCGAATCCGTAGCCAAAGAAAAAGGTTATCATGTATTGATCTGTTTAACGCATGAAAGTTTTGAAAATGAAAGAACTATTCTAAAAGAATTTCAAGGGGGAAGAGTAGATGGCGTGCTATTATCAGTTTCGAGGGAAACCACACAATGCAATCATATCAGCGATTTAATTGCAAATGGTCTACCTCTAGTTTTTTTTGATCGCGCTTGCGACAATGTAGAAACAGCAAAGATTACTACCGACGATTTTGAAAGTGCCTATAAAGCCACCGCACATCTGATCCAACAAAATTGTGATCAAATTGCTTTTTTAAGTATTTCAAAAAGTTTATCCATTAGTAATAAAAGATTGGAGGGATACCTACAGGCATTGAGCGATTATCAAATAAAAGTAGATCAAAAATATATCATTCATTGCAGTAATGATGCAGAACAAAATTACCTGTTAATTAAAAAGTTACTGCAACAAAAAAATAAGCCAAACGGCATCATCGCGTCGGTTGAAAAACTAACAACGCCTGTCTACATGGCCTGTGAAGCATTAAAACTGAAAGTACCCAAAGATGTAAAAATTGTTTGTTTCTCTAACCTGGAAACAGCGGCTATTCTTAATCCATCACTCACTACGATTACACAGCCTGCTTTCGAAATGGGAAAAACGGCTGCTACGCTCTTATTTAGAGCTTTGGAAAATAGAAACTTTAGTTTAATAAAGGAAGATTTTATTATTCCTTCTACACTTGTTGTAAGGGGGTCGACCAGCCATTGATCGAAGCTGAAAATCATCACAAATCCATTTCTTTAACTCCTATAATTCGGTCAATAGTCGTCATCATCCTTCTTTTTCTTTTCCAAGATTACAAAAGCGCTCCTTTTTGGGGCAGGCATGATGGAATTTTCTCCTTTTACCGACTTCCAGACCACCTCGTTCAGATCTAAATCTGGTGCAGAATCTTCTTTGGCAAAATTAAAGAGCTCAGAGCGCCTGCTACTTTCATTGTTGGCCACGTTCCGGGTATCCAGGTTAATTAAAGGTTGAATCACAGTATAAGGTGTTAGATCCGGTTGGCTGGTAAAACATTCGTAAAGGGGCATCGCTGCTGCATCGTATTGGCTCATTGGTGGCAGCCCTAAAATGAGTTCCATGGTACGCAGGAAACCTGAAGTTGAATACATGGTATGGATAGCTGTATTTCGCTTCACATAAGGTCCCACCACATAAGCTGGTGAGCGGTGCGCATCCACATGGTCAGGGCCATTTTGGGCATCATCCTCAAGGATAAACACCACAGACTCCTTCCAGATCGGGCTGTGAGACAAGTGTTCTATGATGCGGCCTACAGCAAGGTCATTATCGGCGACTGCTGCCTGAGGAGAAACTTTTCCTTTTTTCTGTCCGCTGGTATGGTCGTTTGATATCCTCAAGGTACTGAATTGTGGAACACTACCTGCATTGAGCAAAGAGTCAAAATCATGCTGCCAGGTATCTGCCCTAACCTGATCCGTAATATCCATATCAAATCCTGGAGAGTTTGGACACATGTGCCCCTGTAGCGATTTGATATTGGCTTTTGCATAGCTACCAAATTCTCCGTAGCTACGGTAGGAAACACCTGCACGCTGGCAATAATCCCATATAAACCCGCCTTTCGGATAGGTAACTGGTCTACCGCCTTCAAAACTGGTGGATCCACCACGCGCTCCATAACTCGTTGGCCAGGTCTTTTCCACTACATCAGTTGCATATGCTGCCATGCTCCAGTTATGTCCATCGGCACTCACCTCAGCATCTACATAAAAATTATCAAGCAATACATAATTCTCTGCAAGAGCGTGCTGGTTTGGCGTAATCTTTCTTCCAAACAGACAAAGAGAAGAGTCGCCGTTGCCTTTTGGAATATCACTTAATACCTGATCATAAGTACGGTTTTCTTTAATAATGTAAAATACATGCTTTATTGGGGATTGTTCTCCCAATTTTCTGGGGATCGGGTTTCCGGCCTCCCCATCTGCCAGGATCGTTTTTTTGTCACTAAATGGGGTATTGGCGTACACTTCCTTGGTGTAGTTCTTCAGCTGCTCGGTTTTAGGTGCGTCAATGAAAGACAGGCTACCTTTAAACAGACCGGCAATATATTGCAGTCTTCTGTTTGCTGTGCTACCCATATGATATCCACTATCGTCCACTTTGGAAATGGGCTGTGGCCCCTGCGGATTGGCCAACGAGGTATTTCCTTTTCCATTTGTGACCAATATCTTGTTGCCAAGTACTTTTACACTTGTTGGGTACCAGCCCACTGGGATAAAACCCTGACTTTGGCTGATTCCGGGCTTGCTTACATCAAATACAGCCAGACAATTGTTATCCGCGTTGGCGATGTACAGCGTTTTCTCGTTAACACTCAATGCCAATCCATTGGTGGTAGAGCCGGTCAACTGTGTAGCGTACAAAGTTGTTGCTATGGTTTCAATGACCTTACCTGAAAGCGTATTGATCACAGATACGGTATTATCGCTGGCATTGGCGACAAATAGGATCGTCCCTTTTCTGTTTAGCAATAATTCATTGGGGTGATCTCCGACAGGAACGACCTGTGCGATTCTCTCTTCAGCAAGATTAACCACCGCTATGCTTTTTCCACCCCATAAGGATACGTACAATTTGGTTTCATCTGCCGAAAGTGCGCAACTGTAAGCGATTGCGGGAAGCTGAATTTTTTGAAGGATTTTCTTTTCAGCGGGATGAATTATATAAAGGATACTGTCTTCTTTCGTGACAGTGTATAACCGGTTATTGGCTCGATTGACAACAATTCCTGCAGGACTGATCTTACCTTTTGGCCATACAGGCCCCAGTGTGATTGTATCACTATTGCCCAGTTTGTTGCCTTTTATCTTAAAGTCAAGGATCCAGTTGTCATTTCCTCCAGACACATACAAATGTTGCTCATCTTTACTGAACGCTAGTCCATACCATGACTTGCTCAATACGCGCTCGTCTAGTATCTGCTCGGTTTTTGGGTCAACCAGTTGCAGCGATTGTGTACTTTGTCCGTTATTCGTGATGGCCAGAAATTTTCCGGATGAACTCAGTTGCATATTGAGCGGCAGATCACCTAGCTGAACTGAGCGCCCAGCAGGGCTAAGCTTCCAGCCATTAGGCAGTAGAATTTGATTGCTTTTGCCGGTTTTACCTGGCCATTGGGCGTAACTCGATTGTGCAAAAACAACGAGTAACAGTATATATAAAATCTTCTTCATGTGTCGTTGTTATTTATACAGTTCAAAATTAACCAAAGCCCGGAGAGAATATCCATTAGCTGAAGCACCTAACTCACGGATCGCTTCTGAGGGAATAATATTGCTTCTTGTAGCATAGAATACCGGTCCGCCAGCAATAGAGAAGGAGAGCCTGGAATTTTGCGGCTTCAAATTGATAGAAGGGCCAACCATGAGTTTTGCGCCCCCTTCAGCTTCTTCTTTATCCCAAAACCCTTCAAGGTCTTGCCCTATGGCTTCAAAGCCCAAAAACAATGCGGGCGCAAGGCGGTATTGAAAGCCAAGACTGCTGATAAAATCCAGTTTATCCCTACTGCTGTCAAATGCTTTTTCAAAACGTAGGTTTCCTGCAGCGCGCCATTTTTGCTGATCAAAAGAAAGCGCTATCCTGCTAATCGCCGATTTGACATTAGACCAATCCCTACTCGCACCCAATCCCGCACCAAGTCTAAAACCTTCGGCCTTTTTGCCTCCAATAAAGTCCCTTAATACTTCGGCCTGCTGTGCTGAACTCACCCCACCCCCATTAGCAAAACCAACAGCTGCTGTAGCGTATAAGGTAAAACGATTACCCAGGTAGCTTTTTAAGCCAAACTGCTGCCCCAATCCGTCATAGCCGAACTGCCCCGTGGCACGCTCACCATAGCTTCCAGAATATTGCAGATTCCAATATGGCTTATCGCCAGTCAAGGTATTTACATTAAATAGAAAAGGCTGTGCGGTAGTTTGCGCAACACAGTTAACACTCAGAAACAACAGGCTAATAAGTAGTAGTTTTTTCATATCAATAAGGGACAAATAGTTAAAATTTAGTTTCGTTTAGCATGGGACTTGCGCTTGCATTGACCTGGAAGGTGCAGATCTTTTCATTTTCATCTACTTCCACAATGCGGTAACCTTTGTAGGATGTACCCCAGTTTCCTCCAATGTGCGCGTCAAAAAAGTGCGGCAACTTGCCGGTATAGAATACCGAATCCAGACTATGATCGTGACCATGAAAAACGGCTTTTACATTTGGGTAGCTGTGCAGCAGACTAATAGTATCCGGACATTCGATAAAAGGAGATTCGGGAACCCAAAAATGCGGCGGAATATGCAGGATAACAAAGACTGTCTTTAAAGCAGTCAGCTTGTCGAGTTCTGTCTTCAAAAAATCATTATTCGGGCAGAGGTATTTTCCTTTTGTATTGGAAGTATTAGCCAGCACAAAGCCTACCTGGTTTTTGATAAATGAAAAATTGTCTTCATAACCAAACACCGATTTCCAGAGCGCCGTATCGGCCATGTCATGATTTCCGGGAACTGCGAAAAAGGGTACTTTCAAATGGTCGTAGTGTTCTTTCTTAACAACGGCCAGCAGATCAGGTCTGTCATGAACCAGATCACCATTGATGATGACGAAATCTAGTGGTTTTTGAGCATGAGCTTCATTTAACCAGCGCACGATATTTTCATGATCTTTTTTAAAATCTACATTGGGCTGACCGTAATGTCCATCCGACGCAATAGCAAAGCGCAACCTGTTTTTCTTTTCCGGTCCGGATGTTGGATATTCTTCGTTCCGCGTCAGGGCAATTACCGGAGCAGATATTCCTGCTAGCATTAAGCTTGCTACACTAGCCTTTATAAACTCTCTTCTGTCAGACATCATTGTAGATTTAAACCCCAAAAATAAGATGAAGATCTTCAATTAGTTTTACGTAAATAAAACCATTGTGTTAAATAATTTTTAACATGCCTTTAACATAACATTCGTAATTGCCATATTATACATAGGTTACCAGAAGAATAATTCATGTATCAATTTTAGATTAGCCTCCTACAGCATTGCGCCCCGAACCATCGCCGTATGTCTACGGGCATATTCGCCAGGAAATCGAAAGATAACATTGGCCTTCACTTGACTAAAACTGGATACTATTTAATGATCGAAAAATAATCATAAGTTTGATATATAGTTAAAGATAAAAATGAACTGGATCACCCGTGAAAGACCAAAAATAGACCGTATCGCCTGTCCCTGGCTGATCAGTAATTTCATTGACAAGAATGCAGTTTTTTTTTATGTACCATTCGATCAGGTTATTGAGCTAGCTAAACAATTGGATGCAATTCCATTTGATGTTCCGGGTGTTGAACTCACACATCAAAATGATCAATGTACTTTTGATGCACTGATTAAAAAGTACAAATTAAATGACCCGGCGCTCAAGGTAATGGCTCCCATTGTAAGAGGTGCAGATACAGACCAACATCACCTATCAAGCCAATGCGCTGGACTGTGGGCGATTGCTGCTGGTATGGCTTATAATATTAAAGATGATTTAGAGTTGTTAGAAGCTGGAAAAGTGATCTATGATGCGCTGTATACTTGGGCAAAACATCTACAAAATGTAAAACACACAGAAAGCCCCGTAGAACAGTTATTGGTTGATGTTTACCAAAAATTTCTGAAAAAAGGCACTACTGGAAAAATACCTGGTTGGGCAACCGAACTAAAAACCATTATACAGGATCAGATTGATACTAACCTTGCACTGAGCTTAACAGGGATTTCACAAGAACTAAATGTAAATCCGGCCTATGTTTCCAGAGAATTCTCCAAGTATTTTGATAACCTTTCCTTTGGCGAGTACATTAGAAAACTTAGGATAGATAAGGCTATAGTATTCGTTGAAACTTCTGATTATTCCTTTTCCGAAATTGCCTATCTGACAGGTTTTTCCGACCAAAGTCATTTCGCACGCATTTTTAAACTCGAAACAGGTTTAACACCTTCTGCATACAAAAAGAACAATCAAAAAGGTAAAATACGTCCTAATAGTTAAAACCATTCTATTTTATCCTCTATAACGTCCGTAGCCTTGTGCTATGCAAACGACAATCTATAAAACCTGCTTCGCTATCTTGTTAATGGGTAGCCTCTTGATTTCAATTACTGGCTATTCCCAACAAACGCCTATTCAAACTTATCCCAAAATTGCCGGGTATGTTGGAATTGTCCATCCCATTGTTACTTTTAGTTCGGATGGAACCCATACAAATTTTAAAGACAGCTATGTTGTTGGGATGCCAATAGGGATAAACATCTGGAAGAGTGCAAAAATTGGTTTCAGCAGTGAAATTGTACCATTTGTAAAAGCTACAAGTAGCGGAAGCAAAGTAAACAATGTATTGTTCCATCCCGGTGTACTTGTTGCCCTTGGAAATGGTTTTACTTTTGCAGGCAGAGCTGCTTTTGAAACATCTGGCAGGTATGGTCTAACTCCTGTTTTTAATAAAGTTCTGAAGAAAAACAAAGGCAGTAGTTATTTCATTGCTCTTCCTTTGCCCGCCCGTTTTGGGAATGACCTTCCCTCCTCTTTTGGTATTGGTTTCCAGTTTGGCATTTCATTTTAAATATATAGACATGGAAAAAGAACTGATCATAAAACCCGCTTATTCAAAGATTGAGCTTACTACATATTTTTTAAAATTAGGTACCTGGGGATTTGGTGGCCCGGTTGCACTTGTAGGCTACATGCATCGTGATTTGGTAGAGAACAAGAAATGGATTACGGAAGAGGAATATAAAGAGGGGCTGGCACTTGCTCAACTGGCACCAGGGCCATTGGCCGCTCAACTAGGTATTTACGTTGGCTTTGTCCACTATGGATTAATAGGTGCGACTTTAGCTGGGCTCGCTTTTGTACTCCCTTCTTTTATCATGGTAGTGCTATTAGGTATTGCATATAAGCTTTATAGCGGATTGCCAGGGATGCAGGCCGTGTTTTATGGAGTAAGTGCTGCTGTAATTGGCATCATTGCCATTAGTGCCTATAAACTGACCATTAAATCAGTGAGTAGCCTTGACTTTGCAGCCATCAAGTCTAAATGGCTCTTATGGATTTTTTATCTAGTTGGTATTGTGGTCACTGTGATTACTGAAAAGGAAGATATTCTGCTTTTTGCAGGCTGTGGTCTGATTTACATGGTGGCTAAGTCACCTCCAAAATGGATCAAACGCCCTGCTGCTGCGCCATCAATAATATTACTTGGCATTGGATTTTGGCATTATGATGGAAAGACCCTTCAGGAAATTGGTTGGTTCTTTCTAAAAGCGGGTGCATTCGTATTTGGCAGTGGCTTGGCTATCGTTCCCTTTTTACATGGCGGAGTGGTTCAGGAATTTGGCTGGCTTACCGAACATGAGTTTTTGGATTCTGTAGCTGTAGCAATGATCACTCCTGGGCCTGTCGTGATCACTGTTGGATTTATCGGTTATCTGGTAGCTGGTTTTCCCGGAGCCTGTGTAGCCGCGCTCGCTACCTTTTTACCTTGTTATATTTTTACGGTAGCACTGGCCCCTTCCTTTAAAAAGATTGCAAAAAACACCAGTATCAAAGCATTTGTGGATGGCATTACAGCAGTGGTGATTGGCGCGCTTGTAGGCGCTGTAATTATTATCGCTATACGGGCAATTGTAGATATTCCGACTGCCTTAATCGCTATATTTAGTATGCTTGCTTTGATCTACCTAAAAAAAATAAAAGAACCACATCTCATATTGGCATCAGCTATAATTGGAATCATACTTAAAACACTTTTGTAATGAAAAGAGATGAGTTTTTAAAAACCTCGGTCATCTTAGGCGGGGTAGGTTTACTACCTGTTAATTATGTTGCTGCTGAAACGCATAGAAAAGGATTTTGGAAGTTATGAAAAAATCAGAACCATAATTCGCTTCGGCTGTTATTCCTCTACAGCTGTTAGACATTGAAAGAACACAAAAAAGCATACTTACCTCATCAGAAACATATAATTTATGACACAACCGACTCAGATTATAATTCACGCAGCAAGACTTGGCAACATTGAAGTCATTCAGGAATTGATCAGACAGAAAGCTGATCCTAATGCAAAAGATGAAAAAGGATATACCCCTTTGATTATCGCCTGCTACAATAATCAATATCAAGCTGCCAAATTATTATTGGACTCCGGTGCAGAGGTAAATGCTCAAGATCATGGGGGCAATACCGCATTAATGGGGGTAGCATTTAAAGGTTATTTGGATATTGTGGAATTATTAATCAATTATGGAGCTAATTTAGACCTTCAACACGGCAATGGTGGAACAGCCTTAATGTTTGCGGCCATGTTTGGCAGAAATGATGTATTACAACTTTTGCTGACTCACGGTGCCAATAAGACGATACTGGATGTGCGCGGTCTTTCTGTATTTGATTTGGCCGCTCAACAAGGAAATGAAAAAGCTTTGGATATACTCCAAAATTAAATATGAATGGCACAAAAAAACACCCGGCATTTCCGGGTATTTTTTTTCAATTATATTAAGCTGGAACCTGTCGCTTTTTTTCCCGATCCCAAAACCGATGTTGAGCAATGGCTTTAATGAATTGTTTGGCCAGTTTCGCCGCATCAGCACCTATTACAATACCTTCTTTAAATACAGTCTCATCCGAAAAATCTTTAGGCAGCTTTTTAGAAAAATAAGTCGATTCTAGTACCTGTTTAGCCTGATCATCGGCAGCAATTGCCTTACAATGCTTAAAAGCTTCATTTAAAAAATGAATCGCATTTGCTTCCGCTTCCAAAGTGGCTATACTCTTTAATCCTCCTGGAACATATACCGCATCATATAGTACCGATGCAGCAGTTAAAAAACTCTCATCTACGGCTACCTCGGATTTATCAGCAGCAACTACGACGCCCAATTTAGGAGCGATCACCTGAACTACCCCACCCTCAGCAAGAATCGCAGATTTAACCGTATTTAATGTTTTTGCATCAACACCATCCGCGGCAAGTATGGCAATCTTACGGGTTTTAATGGTATCCTTTAAAGTCCCAGCCATGCTTAACGCAGCAGACTTATTGAGCTTCCCTTCTACCTTTAAAGGCTGATAATTCCCCGGATCACCATCTGCAGGAATGCTATGGTTTATCGGTTGTTGCGGTTTGGCAGGAACTTTTAACCCAAGTGCAAATGCTACCTCAGTGGCGAGCCCTTCATCAACAAGCGACAAAATTCCAACCATCCGCTGACGGATGGCAACTGTTTTCACTTTACCCAGCTCGAAACTTAGAGCATCAACCAAATGTTTCTTTTCAGGATCAGACTGGCTGTTAAAGAACAATGTTGCCTGACTGAAATGATCAAAAAAACTTTTACTCCTTGCCCTAACTTTTTTGGCATCAATCCTTTCCTGATAGGAAGTGAAACCACCATCCGCCGCCTTCACCTGTTGTGGGGCATTATTTCCCAAAGAATTAGGCCCATAACTGGTTTTCCCTTTGTTAATGGTTTGACGCATAAAACCGTCTCTCTGGTTATTATGAACAGGAACTACTGGTCGATTTATTGGAATCTCGTGGAAATTAGGTCCTCCCAAACGGATCAATTGCGTGTCTGTATATGAAAACAATCTTCCTTGCATAAGTGGATCGTTGGTAAAATCTATACCGGGTACGATATGCCCAACATGGAAAGCCACTTGTTCAGTTTCAGCAAAGAAATTATCAGGATTACGATTAAGCGTCATTTTACCAATACGCTGTACCGGCACCAATTCTTCGGGTATCAGCTTGGTAGGATCCAGTAAATCAAATTCAAATTTAAACTCATCCGCTTCAGGCACAATTTGTACGCCCAGCTCCCACTCAGGAAATGCACCACTATCAATTGCCTCCCATAGGTCTCTTCGGTGAAAATCAGGATCTTTACCCGAAATATTTTGTGCCTCATCCCATGCAACTGAATGCACACCAAGCAAAGGTTTCCAATGAAACTTCACGAAACAAGCCTCACCGTTTCGATTAATGAACCGAAACGTGTGCACACCAAAACCCTCCATCATGCGCAAGCTTCGAGGAATGGCGCGGTCACTCATTAGCCACATGACCATGTGGGTAGATTCTGGCATTAAGGATATAAAGTCCCAAAAAGTATCATGCGCTGAGGCCGCCTGTGGCATTTCATTGTCAGGTTCTGGTTTAACGGCATGAACCAGATCGGGAAATTTCATCGCATCTTGGATAAAAAATATCGGCATATTATTACCTACCAGATCAAAATTACCTTGTTGGGTGTAGAATTTCACTGCAAAACCCCTCACATCTCTGGCTAAATCTGTAGACCCCTTAGATCCGGCAACAGTAGAGAAGCGCACAAATACAGGTGTTTCCGTTTCTGTATCATTAAGAAAGGCGGCTTTCGTTACCTTGTCCAGTGATTTGTACAACTTAAAAACCCCATGGGCTCCTGATCCTCTAGCATGTACAACTCTTTCGGGAATACGTTCATGATCAAAGTGAGTAATCTTCTCCCGAAGGATAAAATCCTCAAGTAAAGTCGCCCCACGTTCTCCCGCTTTAAGCGAATTTTGGTCATCATTAATCCGCACTCCATGGTCCGTTGTCATCAATTCACCATTTGCATCAGTAGTATGTAACTGCAAGGCTTCGGTCTTTTCATTTTCTGGTTGAATCCCCGGTTTCTCCGTAGGTTTATCTTTTGCCATAGTAGTAAATTAATAGGTTTATATCTTCTGCTGCAACACAACTTATTTCATCCCCGGTAGGCATAGCATAGCGTAACGTCCAAAGTAACCTTCAGCAGAATAAATTAACAGTCTTAGATTAAGAATGTTTCATAAAATTTCTTATTTTAAATTGCAGGACTCCCTAACGATTTACTAATTAGACTATCAGCTGAGATTTAGGAATCATAATTAACTCATTAACCTCAAATCAACTCTTTGGATTCAATTGGTAAGCAGAATGAAAATACAGAACCTTTCCCTATTTCACTACTAACGGTAATCTTGCTACCATGTAACTTCAGAATTTCAGCCACAAGATACAGACCAATCCCAAAGCCAGAAACATTTTTTGCCCGTTCATCCGAGACCCTGTAGAACCTTTCAAACAATCGTTTTTGATCTTCGGCTGAAATTCCTAACCCATGGTCAGAAAAACTAACCCTTACCACATCCACTTCAATTTTGCAGCAAATGTTTATTACTGTGCCTGGGTCAGAATATTTAACGGCATTACTCAAAAGGTTATTCATTACTTGACAGAGCTTATCCTTATCTGCATCAACTATAAATCGTGAGCAGCGTTGGTATTCGATGAGGTGATTTGGTGCTAAAATGCAGCCTTCCTCGACAACCTCGTCAATCAGCTCAGATAAGACAAACCTCGACCTGTTCAAAGGCATTTTCCCTTCCTCAATGCGAGAAAGATTTAAAAAATCATTGATCATCATTGTCATTTTCTGTGTCTGAGTGTGCGCGCGTGTCAGAACACTTTCAATAAAACTCTCATTTGATTCCTTTATTTTGCCTAAAGCCAATTGGATATAAGATTTCATGCTAGTCAGCGGAGTTTTTAGTTCATGACTCACGATGGCTACAAAATCATTTTTGCGTTGTTCAGCCATTTTTTTGTCGGTAATGTCTCGCGCAATCTTAGACAAACCAATAATATTTCCGGCTTTATCTTTAACTGGTGATATAGTTAAGGAAACATCAATAAAACATCCATTTTTCGTTCTCCTTTTGGTTTCAAAATGATCAACCCTTTGCCCTCTTTTTAGCTGATTGAGAATTAAGGGTTCTTCCTGTTGGCGATCAGCAGGAATCAGCTTTAATATAGACTGCCCAATCATTTCTTCAGCAGTATAACCGAATATTCTTTCAGCCGAATTATTCCAGCTGGTAATTGTGCCATTTAAATCTTTACTAATGATGGCATCATCCGTAGACTCAATGATGGCATTAAGAATCGCACTTTTTTCCTCAGCAAGCCGCATTGCTTCTATGAGGAGTTCTTGTTGCCGGATATTTCCATTCAGTTCAATTTCCTTAAGCTTGTGGCTACCGATCTTATCATTTAACGAGTTGTAACTGTCCATAGCTAGATGTGATGATAAATATTTTTACAAGATACATACTTATAAGGAATTGCTTATTCTGATCAAACCATACCCATTACCATATCCCTGAGTGTGAACAAATTGGTTATAGCGCTACCCATCGTATTGTTAAAATAAGTGTAGATCGTTTTACCCTCCTTTATCCATTCTCGGATATAACAAGCATACTCGTAAAGTATCTCGTTTTCATAACTACCTCTATAACTCCCCCCCGGGCCGTGAAAGCGGAGATAAACAAAGGGAAGTTCAGTATCCCTAATGGGAGTAGATGCAGGTGACTTGTCATGTATCACCATCCCCATCCGATGCTCCTCAATCAATTTATATACCTCATCATGGTAGAGGGAAATATGTCTAAATTCCAAAGCAATATTCCAATCAGCATTCGGATCTGCATCTCGTAATGCTTTCATCAGCAAAGCCAGCTGTTTAAACTGAACGATCCGCACACTGGGCGGAAACTGCACTAGCAGGCAACCCTTTTTATTATCAACCTCGCCTATCACTTCTATGAAGCTGGTTACCAACTCCGGGTTAAATGCCAGGCCTCTATTATGTGTTATTTGTTTGGAAAGCTTAAAGGTAAATCTGAACTCTTCCGGCACATCATTCGCCCATTTCGCCACAGTTGAGGACATGGGCAAATTATAAAATGAACTATTAATTTCAATGCTGTTCATCATAGAAGCATAGAAACAAAGCCGACTTTTATCTATAAATTCTTCAGGGTAATACAATTTATTAGGCACAGGTAGCAACAAACCGCTTGTGCCTGAATAATAAACTGAGGTATCACTTATCGGAAGCATCAACAATGGAACAGACAAGCAGATCTATTGTTTTTAACAATTTACAAGCAACATAGCGAATAAATTATTAAGGTATTATTTTACTTACTTGGAAATTAGCAAAAACAAAAGTAGCCGCCATTACGTTTTAATCAAAAAGCTTAACATAATTAAAATAAGTGTCATGGGAAATCTACTTTATACTATTGCAGTCATTTTAGTCATCATCTGGGCTATCAGCTTTTTGGGTGGTTACTATACAGGCGGAATCATTCATATCCTTATTGTGATCGCTATCATAGCGGTTGTCTTGGGTGTGATCCGCAGGGCCTAAACAGTGCCAGGCCTTTGGTTGAGGTCTGGCACTTAAATTATTTAATCTGAAACTTGCAAATACGTAGCCGGGCTTAATTAAAATTTCATCATCTAAAACCCTAGGTCGTGGCACCTCCAAAACCTTAAAGGAATCTCTTGCTTCCCCAAATTGGTTGATTATAACCGCTTTCATAACTGTTCCTTTAATGAACTACAACTTTCAATAGCTCATGTTTCTTTAACCTTACAAAGGGCAAAAAATTTGATCGCATTTATCATAACTTAAATTATACTGCGGTATTATATAGCTAATAACCTGCCATCATCTAAATGATTATGATGCTAACTTTTTCTTAAAGAACTTTGTTTAAATAAAATACGATTGATTTAAAATCATTTTACCGGAATGACAAAGAAAACAGAGATACCCGTTTTTACTGCACAATCCTACAGAAATGCTTATTTTCAAGGCACTGAAGAATCTAAAAGGCAAGCTGCCATACGCGCCAGTGTTGCTCATTTTGAGATTCACCGCAGGGATGATTTCCGGTTTAAGTGTAAAGAAACGATTGCCTCTAATCGTCTCGACTTCCACCTGGTATTCATCGTTACCGGAGGGGAAGGCATCCATACTTTTGGAGACAAAGAGTATTACCTGAGACCTGGGATGCTCTGTTTTGTATCGCCAGGCCTGATTACTTCCTGGCAAACTACTGTAGATGATCATGCCGGTTACTTTTGCGCCTTTACTTCTGACTTCTTTCAGAAAGGATTGAAAGATCAGGAAGTACTAGCCAATTACCCTTTCTTTCATGATGATGGTAGCGCAGTTTTGAATTTGAATGAACCACAAACGGAGTATTTCAACAGGCTGTTTGTGGAGATCGAAGAAGAATACAACTCAGACAATACTTATAAGGCTGATTTAATCCGCGCCTTACTAAATGTATTGTTCCAGAAAGCGATAAAGTCGGTGGATACAGATAAAGGAGGTTGCCTGGTAGATGCCGGTAATGCCGCACAGCGCATCACCAAAGATTTCATTCGCCTTTATCAAAAAGACTTTCTTCCACTGATTGATCAGGAGGTCAGTACGGTTAAAAGCCTTGCCGACTATGCCGCAGCACTCGCGGTTACCCAAAACCACTTGAATGATAGCGTAAAATCTGTTACCGGCAAAACACCGGGCGAGCTGATTCGTGAAAGAACATTAAAAGAAGCCACTCAATTGTTAACTTACACTTCGCTGAGCATTTCTGAGATAGCCTTCCTGCTTCAGTTTGAAGACCCATCCTACTTTGCCAGATTTTTCAGAAAATATACTGGACTAAGTCCGAAAGAACAGCGCCAAAATGTGAGTTCCGTATAAAGTACCGGTTTCTCCGAAATCTATCCTGAAAACAGGGCTGATTGTGCAAGTACATTTGTATTGTCGATTTAAACGAAAGAAAATCAAACACCGACAATATAAAAAAACAAAGGTATGAACACAATAACAAAATCCACCTCAGCCACCGAAATACAAGCTGCAGATGGTCAAAAAAAGAAAGGACTTCCTGCTGCATTATGGGCATTAACCATTAGTGCTTTCGCAATTGGTACCACAGAATTCGTAATCGTTGGCTTATTGCCAACAGTCGCAAAAGATTTGCACATTTCACTTCCATCAGCTGGACTACTGGTGAGTCTATATGCTATCGGAGTGGCAATAGGTGCTCCGATCCTTACTGCACTAACCAGCAGAGTTCCACGTAAACAGTTGTTAATTTCCCTAATGGTGCTCTTTATCGTAGGAAATGGATTGGCCTCCGTTGCTCCAGGTTTTATCAGTCTGGTCATTGCCAGGATTATCACCGGATTTGCACATGGCGTATTCTTCTCCATAGGATCTACCATTGCTGCAGCACTTGTGCCAGTAGAAAAAAGGGCCTCAGCGATCTCCATTATGTTTGCAGGATTAACAGTAGCAATCGTTACCGGAGTACCGCTGGGTACATTTATCGGACAACATTTTGGATGGCAGGCCACCTTTATTGGCGTTGCTTTATTGGGTCTTGTAGGTTTGATTTCCAGCATGATTTTAGTCCCTGCAACCCTCAAAAATGAGCAACCAGCCTCTTTAAAAACTCAGCTAAAAGTCATTACCAATAAACGGCTGTTACTAGCCTTTTTGATGACCGCTTTAGGGTATGGTGGTACATTTGTAGCCTTTACTTACTTATCGCCAATCCTTCAGGAAATCACAGGTTTATCTGAATCCTTAGTAAGTGTGATTCTTTTGCTCTATGGTATTGCTATTGCTATCGGTAACATCGTAGGTGGCAAGGTTTCCAATAAGAATCCTATAAAAGCTTTATTGTGGATGTTCGCCTTACAGGCCATCGTATTGCTGATCTTTACATTCACTGTGCACAACACCATTTTAGGTATCATCACCTTATTCATCATGGGTGCCTTATCTTTTGCCAGTGTTCCCGGATTACAGTTACTGGTTGTACAGATCTCAGAAAAACACTTACCTGGCACTGAAGACGTTGCTTCCGCATTCAATATTGCCGCTTTCAACATCGGAATTGCCATAGGAGCTTATGCCGGCGGACTGATCGTTGCCTCTCCACTAGGACTAGGAGCTACACCTTGGGTTGGTGCCATATTCGTAGTGCTGGCCATTATCGTGACCCTTTTCAGCGCCCGCTTAAACCGCAAATCATAATTTTTTAAACATCATAATTACAACAATGAAAATCTCATGGAAATGGGGTGCAGGACTTCTATTGACTGTCCTTTCCCTAAACGTACACGCTCAGGATGCAAACCTTAAAAAGTTACCATCCAATCAAACCAGTTCATTTGCGGTTCCTGACAACTCGGTAACCATCATCGCCTGGACACAAATTAAGGCCGGCAGCGAGGAAAGAGTAGCAAAAGCTACCCGGATTATGACGGATAAAATCCGCAAAAATGAACCCGGCAGTTTAATCTTCGAGGCCCATCAAGGCAGCATCGCTCCTGGTACCATTATCTTTTATGAGGTATTCAGAGACCAGGCAGCTTTCGAGATCCATAAAAACTCGGCACATGTAAAAGAGTGGTTCCAGGCCATTGAAGGACTTACCACTACTCCAATGAACGTTAACCTGGTTAACAATTTTGACACTTATACAAAAAAATAAACATATGAAAAAGTTATCAATAGCAATGCTTGCTACTTTAGGTCTGTTTCAGGCCTTAACTCCTAATACTTTTGCACAGTCAAAAGCAAAACTAGAAATCGTTTCCACATTTCCTACTGAACGTCCAGGTAATGTGGCCGTATCTCCCCAGAGCCGCGTGTTTGTCACCATGAGTGCGTTAGGTGAAACAAAATACATGGTTAAAGAGATCCTGCCTAATGGAACAGCAGTGAATTTTCCGGACACCTCATGGATCATGAAGCCTCAGGGACAATCTTTCAAAGGCATCAACTCTACCATTGGAATCCAGGTTTCTTCTGATAATATCCTATGGGTGTTGGATATGGGAAACAAAAAATCAAACCCGAAACAAGCGCCGAAACTGGTTGGATGGGACATCAAAACCAAAACACTAGCACATGTTTACCCTTTACCAGATGCGGTACTCCGCCCAACGTCCTTCCTTCAGGATTTTGCAATTGACGAGAAAAACCATAAAGCAGTGATCGCTGATATGTCTATTGATGGTTTAATCCTTCCTGCAGTCCCTGCTTTTGTAGTGATCGACCTGAAAACAGGTTACAGCAGAAGGATATTAGAAAATCATGCTTCTTTTCAACCATTGGGTGAGGCAGCAGTAGTTAATGGCAGACCGGTAAGCCATACCTACCCTGATGGGACTGTTTATGAGCCTAAGTATCCATTGAACCCTATTTCTATCGACAATGAGATGAAATGGATTTACTACGGAGCTATGGGTGCACATACCATTTATCGCATCCCTGCTGCTGCAGTTGCCAATGAAAACCTAAGCGAAGCAGCACTTGCAGCTCAGATTGAAAACTATGGTAAAAAACCTAAAACAGATGGTTTTAAAGTAGGCAGCAAAGGCGAGGTATATGTAACAGATATTGAGCACAATGCTGTGGGGGTGGTTACTCCTAAAGGATATACCATTCTTGCACAGGATAAAGACTTATTATCATGGCCAGACGGAGTTGCTTTATCGCCTGATGGATATCTATACATCGTGGCGAACCAACTACATAATACGGGATGGTTAAACAACAATAAAGATGTGAGCAACCCTCCATACTACGTCCTTAGAATCAAAATAAAATAAGTAAAACGGACCAATCTCAGCTATGACAGCATAGTCAGTAGCTGAGATTCCCTTAACCTTTATCATTATGAAATTAAAATTATTAGCAGTATCCATCTTGTTCTTTCTGGTACAGATGACTTTTAATGCTGCTGCACAAACTACCCATACCACCTATAAACCAATTGAAGCTCATCTGCAGATAAAAAGTATACATTTATGGAGAGGCCTGGAAATTACAACATCCCCTTATTTATTAGGCGTAGTTAACTTTACTGACAAAAGTGGCAGATTGAAAGTTGGCGCCAGAGGCAGCTCAGGCTGGAATGGTGAATACAGACAATTGGATTATTTCGCTTCTTATCAATACAAAAATGCAAGGATCGTGTTATACGATATCTTTAACTCTTCAAAAACACTTCCTTTAACCACCAACCTATTTGATTATAGTGCCAGCACAACCAGGCATTTTATTGATGCAACAATCGGTTATACCATCTCCAAGAAATTCCCGCTGGATATTGCATGGAGCACAATTATTGCCGGACGTGACAGAGATGTATTACCTGGGGATTCTATTGCTATTGCTGGCAAAGACCCATTAAGAAGAGGAAAAAATAGGTATTCAACTTATGTCCAACTGACCTATCCGGTGAATTTAAATGACGTACGACTTGATTTCTTTATTGGTGGCGTATTTACCCTGAACGGACAACAAAATAGTTTTTACGGGAATAAGCCTGGAATTGCAACGCTGGGCGTAGCCGCAAATAAAAAGGTGACAGTAGGAAAATATTCCTTCCCTGTCTCCTTAGCCCCAACCTGGAACCCGATCAGAAAAACAGGCGGATTGGTTGTTGGTGTCAGCTTATTTTAAATAGATTTTATTTCAACAAGAAACAACATGAACAGATTAGATAAAATTGGTAAGTCGGGAGAACTAACCATAGGATTAGAATTCCCATTAGATAATGATTGGTCCGCTATGGGGGATCAGAAACGTAAACAAGATGGAAGGCCTTTTGGTGTACCAGATATTGCCAACCATAGTAAGCTGGCACAATTAGCCGACGAGCTTGGCTTTGCAGCCTTATGGATGCGCGATGTACCGGTTTATGATCCTAATTTCGGAGATGCCGCGCAACAGTTTGAAGCTTTTTCTTATTTAGGTTACTTATCCGCCCTCACAAAAAACATCATGCTGGGTACTGCAGCCATAGTTCTTCCGTTAAGGAAGCCTATTTTGGTAGCAAAATCAGCAGCAAGTATAGACCTCCTTTCTAATGGACGGTTAATGCTTGGTTTAGGGCTGGGTGACAGAGCCGTAGAATTTCCAATGTTTGGCTACAATTATGAAGACCGTGCTGAACGTTTTAGATCGGGTGTAGAATTGATGAAACATGTTTGGAAAAAGAATGGATATTTAGATAATTTATATCCGGAATTAGGCTTGGGAATGCAGGTTTTCCCTAAGCCAACTCAAGAGTCAGTACCACTGGTAATGGCTGGACATGGCCAGCAATCGATAGAATGGATTGCAGCTAACATGCAGGCCTGGTTTAACTATCCAAGAAATGTAATGGAGACCAAACATCAGGCTACACAATGGACGACAGAACTGGAAAGAGCCGGTTTAGGTCACAAGCCTTACATTACCGCTTTTCACTTGAAACTGGAGGCAGATCCGGATGCGTCCGTAAAGCCACATAGATTTGGAGCTGCACTTGGAAGGAATGCCCTGATCGATTTATTGAAAGATTATCAGACTGCAGGTGTGAATCATATGGCCTTACAACTCCGCCACTCGAGTAGGCCCTTAGATGAGGTAATGTCAGAAATCTCCCAATATGTATTACCTATATTCAGGTAGGTTACTTGCTATTCTGTATAATAAATTTTGTTTAATGACCTTGGGGTATGAAGGGTCCAAACCATCGACGGGCATAAAACATAAAAGCCTTTAAATCTTACGATCTAAAGGCCTCTATTGTTGTGCCGTCTTCCCTGTACTTATTTCGAACCTTTTTCTGCATGATTTGAGGTTATTGTCAGCTTTGGTCCTTCCCCAAATTATATAGACAATTATTAATCAGCAAAAAGTATTGCATATCGTTTAAGCATACCACAAAGGTATGAGCCGGAGCGTTGATTAATTAGCTAAGGTTTTTTCCAGTAATGCTTTAAGCTCAGGATTAGATGGCCTTGGAGAATCTATGGTCACAATTTTGCCTGCTTTGTCAAAAACCATGAACCGAGGAATCGCATTTATTTTATAAAATTGAGCAATATCACTCCATCCCGAAGCAAATAATTGTAAGCCACCCAGGTTTTCATCTTTGATCATTTTAAGCCACTTTTCTTTATCTTTTGCTTCATCCACAGATATACTCACCACCTGAACATCCATTCCCTTCATTTCTTCCTCAAGTTTTTTCAGAGATGGAATCTCCTTTTTACACGGGCCACACCAGGTAGCCCAGACATCTACCAGCACCACTTTACCTCTTAAATCTGCCATTGAAACTGTTTTACCACTATTATCGGGGTAACTAAAATTGAAAGCTGAATCTCCTGGCTTTAATGTAGCCAGGGAAGCCGCAATTTCTACATTCTTTTTCTTTAGCTTGCTAGTTAAAAAGTACTGACCAAAGGCATTAGCATAAGTTATGTAATCCGTATAATTCTTTAAGCTTTCCATCCTTTTCAAGGCAAAATCTCCTTTCAAGGTATCATTGGAGATGAATGAAAGTGATTGCTTAACACCATCTACTCCTGCAGCATAGGTCATATTTTTCTGACGCATATTGATCATCATAACCGATTCTGATACACGGAAACCCCAGGGATAGGCAAAAACTTTAGTTGCGCTTTTCGTCAAATCCTGCGCATTCAACCCGGCGTAGTAAGGACTAAATTCAGTTAAATCCGGATGTGCGGAACGTGGGGTGTTGATGAAATTTGCAGCGTAATTAGCCAGATCCCAGGCCATAATTTCAGCGATATATTTATCAAACTTCGCATTCCCCGTAGCTTTTCCTTTCAAAAAAGTCTTAGACTGTCCAACAATTTCTTCCAGCTGCGGAAAGAAATCAATGAAGGTACTCGAGTTACGACTGAAATTAATGGCTTTTTGGTAAATCGGCTCGGTTAGTTTAAACCATTGTGCCATTACCATGTTCTCTTTTGAGTTAGTGGTCCCCCTAAGCTCATAATTGCTATCGTTAATGGTTAAAGACAACTGTTCACCTCCCTTAAAATAAAAGGAGTAATTATCAGATGGGCTATTTACATTTCCTGTCCCTAAAACATATAAACCTTCGGTTTCCGGGTAAAAAGTGAATGCAAACTTTCCGTCGGCCGTTGGTACCGAACTGGCTATTTCTTCAGGTTTACCTTCCACCTTGAAGAGTTTAACAGGGCTAATTCTTTGTTTATTTAAGTTTCCTGTAATTTGTACAGGTAATTGCGCGAATATTGATACAGTCAGACTTAACAATAAAGCTGTAACATAGCATTTTTTATACATTTTCTGTTCTATTTAATTTGGTTGGATTAACTTAATAAGTATTACTGTAGGTGCCATCGGAGACGTTTGGTGAAACATACATGACATCCCTTACAATGCCCTTGCCTTCCAGTGTAAAATGAGGTGATGCAGAAAGATTTCCTGATGATTTGGTAAACATTCTTACTTTATAATTTTCGCCTACCTTAGTCCCGATCATAAAATAGTTAAATGGATAACTGCCAACGGTAAGCGCCTTGTGCCTGATGTAAGTGATTAGTTCTCCAGCAGGTGCAGTAAATTGCAGTTGTTCAAAACCATTAGAGAGGTTTCTAGACCAAACTTCATTCCCCAGTACAAAATACATGATGTTTTCATCTTCAACTAAAAGTGTAAAAAGCGTAGCATTGTAAATTTTATCCGCTGGCTTAATAACTTCATTGGTAATGTATAGTTTTGTTGTTGTTGCTGAATTGGGTGCGAGCTTAGCTATCACTTTCTTAGTAGCATCTCTTTTATCTTGAAATACTCCATATCCAGTAATTTCATATCTACTGTCTACAGAATTATAATTCCTTGATTTATAACCAATATATAATGGCTGCATCTGATTATTGATTGCGGGCATCCCCGTTGGAGGTAAAGGCGGAAGTTTCACGTCATCATTCACCCGTGCCAATGTTAGCCCCGAACCAATTGGCGAAGTAAGAAATGAACTGCTTGTTTCATCAAAAAACAAGGGGTCGCCCTGACCGCTAGCCAGGAAATATTTTGACAGATGGTATGGGGTATTGTCAGCATCTTTTAATTTTCGTGCGCCAAACTGACCAGAATTTGAAGAACTTAAATTAATAGCATAGCATTGTCCGGCGTTCCCCAGGTAATAAGCTCCGGAAGAGAAAAACACAAAATCTGGCTGGCTTATCGCTGGCGGTTCAATAAACGAAGTATTGAAATTTCTTATAGCTTTAAGCGTACTGATGTATACTCCGGCGATGGTCTTATCCGTTGTCAAAAACAAAGTACTTGTACGTCTTGATATCGTGGTTTGAAGCTGTCCAAAATAATTCATCATCATGGCTTTACCTTCCAACTTACTGCCATTTACTGTACTGTAAATATTTTCGAATTTACCTTCGGGTACAATGCTACTCGGTGTAAGAAAAAGATCCAAATCGGCGGCGTTGCCATCATCTTTTGCAACGTACCAACCGGTGGTAAAAGCTGTGCCTACGTTTACATTAGCGGTATAATACTGAGTATATTTGGTATGCCTATTCGTTACTTTAAAAACCAGACCATACTGTGCGGTTGATTTTTTAACCAGGTAATCCAACTGTTTTGTTTTTGAAAGTGTATCTACACCAACTATGTCACCACCATAAATCCACCACCTATATTCGAAGTCTGCTTCAGGATCTGTAGAAGTTATTATCGGATCTGCAACAATATGGTCTTTTTCTGAAATGACAGTATAAGCTGATTTAAAATTTGAAATGCTGAACACTTCGGCCGATTTGTAATCGTAATTACTTTTATCTTTCTTGCAGGATGCAGCGAACAGGACGAAACCGGTTAGCAGCAACGTGTTTATTATTTTCATCTGTTTTTTGATTAAGGGAATGTTATTAATTCCTGGTTCTCATCTCTCATAGGTGCTCCGGGATGCGCTTTGTTGTAATCCACGATTGCTGTTTGAAAAATAGCCTGGTAGTATTGTACCAGGGAAAAATCAGTAAGGACGTAGGTTAAGAAAACCTGGTCCCATTTGTCTCCTGTCGTTTTAATCATAAACTTATGTTTTTCGACGCTGTATTTTCCAAAAAACAAAGTAACAGTCGCGTTCCACGCAGCTGGCTGGCTTAGTCGGTCTGTCATCACTACCTTTCTCCATAGATTTTTTATTTCTCCGTTCTGGAAATTTCCATCTGCAACCACGTTAAATTTCAAAACAGGTGAGCTGGTCTTTAAACTAGGATCTCGCAGAACAATGATAGGAACTTTAGTGTGGGAACTTCCTGCCTTAATTACATAATACTTGCTTGCCTTTGGGTCGTTGAACGCAACATAATGAGTACCAGATACCGCATTGAGTGTATTGTTTACTTGTACCTGTTCTAAAGTAAATGACCTATCGGTACTAGCAACCCGCCCTATTGCATAAATATCAAAGAAAACCGTGTCTTCAGTTACCGATGGTTCATCATAAAAAAAGGTAATGGGTTTTAGCGTGTCTGCTAGATTAAAGGCGGGATCATAGATCTGGTTGGTTGCTGGTCCAAACTGAATCCTTGCCACATCATTATATAGGTAATACTGGTCCTTTTTACAGGAAGCTATGGTTAGCGTAACCATGAGCAATAATATCATTTTTCTCATGTGTTTATCAATTAATTTAGGTTAGCTGATTCTACTTTTGGAAGTGGAATAAGATAATTTACAGTTGCGGCAGCAGGCGCAAATAGAAACTGAGCTTTGGCAGTGTTGTTGCGTTTATACGCAAAGAAAGCCTGCCCTTCGGAATAGAACTCTTTCCTATACTCCTTTATGATTTCCGCTTGCAATAGTAATGGATTGGCAGGTAATACGAAGTTCCCTATATTTCTGGCCGTCCGAAAATCTTTAAAGTAAATTAAGCCCTCTGCAAATGGAGCTGATTCGGCGGCTATTAAATACATTTCGCTAAGCCTTAGCATAGGAATTTGCTTATAATCTTCGTTCACAGTTACGGTTTTGGGGTCCAGAACCTGGTACTTTTTGATAATGTATGCAGTTTGACCACTGCCTAAAGTCAATAGGTCCCACAATCCCGATTCACGGATATCTGTACCGGTATTCCCAAATAACTGGGTCTTAATTGTGGTCGCTGATGTCCCCTTTTTAGTTGTTCCTGTTCCATATCTTCCAGTATATTTAGAAAACATTTCAAAGTCGTACAGTCCAAAAAGATGCTCCTTCGTGAACACATAATCTTTTGCTGTGACATCAGCTGCAGTCCCTAAAAGAAATTTCGAAGTTCCATCACTATTTTTAGCTTCTATAACTACTTTAGCATATTCATAGGCCTTATCTTTGTCACCAAACCAAAGACTTGCCCTTGCTTGTAAAGCTTTTACCGCATAATAGTTTAGGCGTAAATAACGATAAGCAAAATATTTATCATCGGGATTAAAGCCGGAAATGGCGCCTGGTGACCTCAATTGTTTTAGACTGTATTTAGTGATGGGATCTATGTCCTTTGAAAGTGCAGCAGCATCTTCAAGATCTTTTAAAAGTAAGGCCCGATATTCAGCAAAAGGCAAGGGTTGATTAATGGTGGTAGACAACATCGTCACGTATGCCAACATGCTACCATTCTGACTTGCGGTTGGCACCGGTCCAAAAAGCCTCAGAATATCCAGATGGCAATATGCACGCAATGCCAGGCATTCGGCCTTAATGGTTTCATATAAGCCGGGTGTTACAAATATATCCCTGCGTTTATCAATTTCCCCTAAAATGGCATTGATACTCGAAATTACCTTGTACTCTTGTTTAAAGATATTTCCCAATGCCGTCTCGACCCCAGCGTCGGTATAATTGAACAGTCCAATTCTTTGTTCGGTGGTATTAGCAGTAACGTCCCAGCTGGAAGTCAACGACTCAATAGTAGTTTGCGTCATAGCCCCGCCGTACGCATTGTTGTCTTTCATTTGGATGTAAACACCTGTCAAGGCATCCTTAAAGCCATTTTCTGTACCAAAAAGGATATCTCTCGGCATTTCAGTTTTGGGTTTTACGTCTAAAAATTTTTTGCAGGATATTATTGACGATAAGCCAAGCAATGCCATGATTATAAAACTTATTCTTTTCATTTCTTATCGATTTTAGAACGTTGCGTTAATACTAAATGAGAACTGTAGGGAGAATGGATATGCAGTTCCCCTTTCTCTTCTGATGGTTGATAAATACAAAGGCTCAGAAACATCCGCAGTTAAATTTAGCGCCTGCATCCCAAGCTTCCTAAGCAAAGGTTTTGATCTTAAATCGTACTGCAGGTTAACATTCTGGCAAACAATTGTATTCTCATCCTGTACAAAACGTGAGGTTTTACTGGTGGCTCCGGTTACAAGCAAACCTTTAAAAGCGGCGATATCACCAGGTTGCTGCCATCGGCTATAATAGACCCTCGAATCCACATTATACTTATAATTCCCAGTCTCTACCCGATTCACAAGAGTTTCGTTATACTGCTGTCCGCCACTATTGTACCTGAAAGAAGCATTGATCGCAAAGTCTTTATAGCGGACCATGGTGCTAAAATTTCCAAACATTTTTGGCTCAGCAGAACCAACAGGCTTTATGTCGGCTCCATTCCATACATAGGTAGCTAAACCATCCCTACCCATATACAATTCTTTCCCTGTACCTGGGTCGATCCCCAACGAAGGAACCACCCATATCGTTTTACTGGAATACCCCTCAACATACAATACTCCTGGGGTAGTAGTTCCGTTTTGAATTGCCTTTTGGGCGTCTTTCAAGGCTTGTGACGTTTCGAGTACTTTATTCTTGTTTCTCATTAGCGAAGCGGAAACACTCCAAACCACTTTTTCCGGATTAGCCAGTAAAAATCCGGTAGCTTTTAATTCATATCCTCGATTCTCCAGGCGACCAATATTATCTACGTAGGAAGAAAAGCCATTGGAAGCAGGTAAATTAACGGAAGAAACCAAATCTTTAGTTGTTTCTCTATAGAAATCTGCAACAATTTTCAGTCTTCTGCTTAGGAACTCTGCATCTATACCGATGTTGTACTTCATAGCTTGCTGCCATTGCAGGTTTTCATTACCAAGACCGATTAGGTTGGCACCTATCCAGTTGTAGTAACGCTGATCGGTATAATATTGATAAGTTGATTGCGCCTGGTAGGCACTAAAATTCTGGGAGCCTGTGATACCTGCTGAGCCTCTTAACTTTAGTCGGTTAACATACTTATTGTCTTTAAAAAACGCTTCATTATGAATATTCCATCCCAGTCCTGCCGACCAGAAAGGCGCAAATCTTTTATTTGAGCCAAATTGAGAGGCGCCATCTAAGCGAAATACTCCGTCTGCAAAATAGCGGTCATCATAGCTATAGTTCAAATTTCCAGTAAAGCCTACTGCCCTGGTTATCCCCTCGGTTCCAGTAGGTTTCCCATCTTTTTTGTATTGCAAGCCCATGGTAATGAAATCAAAGTTCTCATTCTGAAAACCTTCTGCAACAAAATTATAGCTAGAGTTTTTGGCTTGACGGGCATTCAAATCCATTCCACCGAAAAGTTGATGTTTTTCTGCAAATGTATTTGAGTAAGAAAGGTTTAATGCACCATCGTAGCCTAATCCATTAGCTATACCATAATTGTAATCACCTTTTCTGAAAATATCCTCAGGTGCATAATTTGCAAAAGCGGTATGATCTGCAGGTCGGAATTTATCCGTTTGCATGGTTGTTTTTGTAATGCCAAATTGTCCCCGAATTACCAGCTCCTTTAGTACATTCCACTCAATAGAGCTATTATTTGTGAGTTCTGATATTTCACTTTTATCGAAGGTATTTAACCCTGCATTGTACAGCGGACTGGTTTCAAGAACTCCCCAGTATTCACCAAAATCATAATTCCCGGGATGCCCCAATTGCTTTAGCACTTTTCCATTTTCATCGAAAGGCCTCCAATATGGATTCATTTTACTATAATCGGCAAAGGATCCATATTTAGATTCATTTGATTTTCCCTGCTGTATCTGAAGGTTGTTTCTGAACCGAATGTTTTTATAAACATAAGATAAAGTGATTGCTCCGTTAAATGTATTCCTTGAAGAGCCTTTCATTACCCCTTCAATATTATTTACCTGTGCGGATGCAGCATAACGTAAAGCATTATCTCCCCCTTCAATCCGCAAATTATGCCGCTGTCCTACCCCATTACGCAATGGAATAGCCAGCCAATCAGTCTCAACATCACGATTTACCTCATTCAGCAAAAAATTATAATATCTTTTCAGCAGTACATCAGACCCTTGTGTAAATTTACTATCGTAATAACCTGCTTTCCATTCCAGATCAAGTTTATCCTTTGCATTTAAGAGGTGATAATCGGAAAGATCAGGAGCTTCAATAGCAACTCTCGAGTTAAATGTAAGCCGGAGTTTTCCGGGAACAGGTGGCTTTGTGATGATCACAACCACACCATTTGCTCCTCTCGAACCGTATAAAGCAGTTGCAGCAGCATCTTTAAGCAGGGTAATGGATTCCACTTCCTCGGGATTCATGTCTAACATCTTTTGCAGGGAGGAAGTAAAACCATCCAATATGATCAGTGGGGTATTGAGGCCTACACGGCTTTCATTCTGGAGATCATTTACATTGGGGATACTGGAATTTCCCCTGATCTGAATTTCGGGCATCCGGTTCGGATTTGAACCAAAAGTATTGCTTTCAATAATATTGAAGGAGGGATCGATATTACGGAGCGAAGTGATCAGATCCCTACTGCCAAACTGTTTCAGTTCTTTAGCGGTAACTGTAGTCGATGCCCCCGTAAAGCTCTTATCAGCTTTTTTAAACAATCCTGTATTTACAATAGTAACTTCGTTCATGCTTTTCACCTCCAACTCAAGTGTAACCGTTAGAAGTGACTGATTTGGTTTTAACTTTATTTCCTGTGTTTTATAACCTACATAGCTAATAATCAAAACATCACCATCAGTGCCTGTAATTCGAAAACTACCATCCGAAGCACTGATTGTTCCTCTGGAATTTGACTTTTTAATTTTAATAGAAGCCCCTGGAACTGGCCTGCCCTTTTCATCAACAATCTTTCCCTTAACATCCATGACATTCAATTTTTCAATCAACTGATCAAGAAAAGAATGCTCCTTTTCCTTAATCACAATAGAATGTTCATTAATTTCAAAGGTCATATGCTGACCAGATAAACATTTGTTCAAAACTGATGATAAATCCTCATTCAGAAATTTAACATCAATAGGTTTGCTAGACTTCATAATTCTGGTATCAAATATGAAATCATAGCCTGTTTGCTTTCTGATCTGTTTAAATAATTTATCCAGTGAGATGTTACTTTCCGTGAGCGTCACTTTCTGTCCAAAAGAAGAAGCACTCACCTGTAAAAAGGTAGCAGTCATTATAATTATGACCATTTTCATAATTAATAAAAGTTTAGGTGGTAGCCATTTAGGCATACCTGGTTTAAAAGCATTTAATTTCATACTTTTGAATTGGTTTGAGTTTATACTGAATAGTTAAGCGATTATTTATTCCGGCCTTTTTAAGGTCGGAAAAGGTGACTCAAATCCCGGCCGGACAGTGCTACAACACTTTCCGGCCATTTATTTGAATTACCTATACGTGTGATCAGTTTACCCAGTTTCGAGTAGTTTTTTTTTCATTTTGGTTGGTTTAGTTTGTGAATAAAATATGTATTAAATCATGTTACCTGGACACGGTTATTGTTTTTCCTTTTATATTAAAATGAACTTTCCCCGTAGATTCAATCAATCCAAGTACAGATGTAATATTTTTTGAACGAGAAACTGCTCCGCTCAGTGGTAAGTCTAATGGTGCATCCTTTGCATACACAATATCTACATCATACCATCTTGCTATTTTTCGCATTATGCTTTCCAGCATTTCATTTTCCAGAACAAAATCACCTTCTTTCCAGTCAATCTCATTCTCTGCATTCAGCTGTACAATTTTTAATGTTTGACTATTTACCACAGATTGCTGGCCCGGTTTAAGTACAATAGAATTCTTAATTTGATCCAACTGTTCGGCCTTTCCAATTGGTTTGACGCTTACTGATCCTTCCAGCAACGTTGTTTTGGTAACCAGTTCATTTGTATAACTATTAATATTAAAGTGGGTGCCTAAGACTTGTACTTCCTGCTGATTTGTAGTTACAATAAATGGACTTCTCTTATTATGAACAACTTCAAAATAAGCCTCACCATTTAACTCAACCCTACGTTGAGGTTCTGTTGCAAGTGTTGTTCTAAATTTAAGGGAGGAAGCCGCGTTGAGCCATACTCTGGAACCATCTGGTAAATAAACCTGGTACGTACCGCCCTTTGGAGTGCTAATAATTTGCATCCCCTTTTGTGAGGCTTCAGTCAGTTCGGTACCATCATTATAAACAACTTTTGAAACATCAATAACAACTCCCGTTTTGGCACCATTTAAAATTATGCTTTTACCATTAGGAAGTGTAAGTGTTGCTGCATTCTTCCCTGGAGCGATTTCACCAACTAAAGATTCTTTATCTCCAGCACTTCTCCCAATACCGGAAAACTTAAACAGATATAAGCCTACAACCATAATAGCTATGGAAGCGGCAACAAGTATTGCTGCCCGGGACCATAATTTTAGCTTAGGTACAGGTGGTCTAACCAAATTTACTTCCGCCGCAAATGCAGCCTCTTCTATTTCCCAGTTTTCCTGCATATTCAACATGAGCAGGTCATCCAACGTTCCTTCGGCTATCAAATAGTCGATAACCTCTAACTCATCTAAAGTAGCCAGGTTTTTTACATACCGATTTATCAATTGTTTTTGAAATGTTGTCTGATCCATTTTATTAAACTCTGCTTATGTATACCAGACAATCTAACATCAACCCTAGGGTACCCTTCTGGTAAAAAAAAATACTAATCATTAATTTATAATTTTTTATTATTGCCTTGTTATTATTTTGTCTGAATACGATATCCCTGGTAAAATGAAAGAATGGCTATAAAAACAGCATTGGTAAATGAGATTGAGTTACTGCAGTTAACCGCAAATGGTGATACTAATGCTTTTGCTAAGCTCTATGGGCATTATAAGTCACTGGTCTATCGTTTCATCTATAAATACCTCAAATCACCACAGTTAACGGATGATCTAACTCAAGAGATTTTCCTTAAAATATGGGAAACCAAAGAAATGCTGAAGGATAGGGTCGCTTTCAAATCCTACTTATTTACTATTTCGAGAAACCACACGTTAAATTTTTTAAAAAGATCATCCATAGACCAGACTGCAAAAAATATTATTTTAAGCAATTATGTACTAACAGATTCGTTGGAAGAGGATTTACAAACAAAAGACTACCTGGAATATTTGCAAACGATCTTAACTTCACTTACACCACAAAACCGCGAAGTTTTTCGACTATGCCGTCAAGAGTATAAAAGCTATGAAGAAGCTGCTGAGCTCTTAGGTATATCGCGCAATGCAGTTAAAAAACACATGATGAAATCAATGAGAGTACTAGGTGATGCAGTTAAAAAGGACTTAGGCATTCCTTTAGCAGTGTTTCTAGCCCTCGTAATTAGATAGATCTACTGGTTGTAACAGTGTAAAGTACTTTTAAATTTTCGATTAGCCGAATAGAAAAATTATTAGATTGTTGGATGCAGAAACATTTTGCCATTCACAGTAATCCAAGTGAAATAGTTGTATGGCCAATCTTTTGTTTTATTATTAACGATTTTAGACAGTTGCTGGTCGTCTATTGGTTCGCTATAGACTTTACCGCTGGGATAATGGCATTGGTATAGCAGTTCACTTGTTGTAAAAGCTATAGTTTGCTTATCTGGTGACAATGCTGCAAATTCCCCCCGGATTCTGTCTTTTCCTGACCGGGTTATTTCATAAGCTTTACCGGTTTTCTGGTTAAAAATATAGTCATTATCTACCATTAACAAGTTAGGTCCAATCTTCAGCATATCACGGTTCTCCCATTGTCCGTCGCCCTTTATAACGGTAGGTCTGTCTATACTATAGACCTTTAAACCCGATTTTTGTGCAGTGAATAAATAAAATCTATTTCCAATACTATTTGGACCGGAAATGCGCGCAATAAAACTTGTTTTGGCTGGATTAATATAGGTAACGTCATAAAAGTCGTATTGAGAACGCTCCTGAGAAGGGTAAGCTGATGATTCGGAGTCGAAGGGGGCCGCAACCTGGGGATTTATCCTGATAACTGTACCATTGTAAAGCACTTCGTTCCACTCCGTGAATTGGTTAGATCCGAATAGGCCCCCTATCCATTTTTGTTCCCTGCTTTTTAGATGCCGCTGGGAAAATATAGGTTTTTTACCATCTGGCAGTTCATTTAAATTAACTTTTATATCAAAAAGTGCAGCTTGATATACTTTTTCATGCTTACAGGATGAAAATATGATCAAGAATAAACAAAGGATAAGCTTATTTTGAAAGTGAATATTGGCCATAATTTCACTAAGATAACTATAGTATATCTAGCTCATTGAAAATTTGATCTGCCCGCGCAATTTGATCAATTATATAATTTTCATTTCATCAATTCTTTCACCTTCAATTGGGCTTTGGGTTTCGTATTTCATTTTCAGGCGGCAACTGCATAGAAATAACCTGTTTCACAATTATCTTCGATAACACAATATCTAGCCCAGATTAACGTCTTTATATATGAGAGCGTTAATTTAGATGAAGCGGGAGTGGTCGGAGATCATTCCCGCTTTCTTTTTTATAAGTCTTATTTCTTAACTTTCTCTTTTAAATCAGTAAAATCAAACAACTCCATTGGATTGACTTTCAAAAATTTGGCATAAGTTGATGCATGGCTAATGCTGGTATTAACTTGTCCCAGCTCTGTTCTAGCTATTTGGCTTTGCGATACTTCTGTAAGCAAAGAAAGCTGTTCTTGAGAAATCCCTTTCCCCTCACGAATTTGCTTTAACTTTTGCCCAAATTTCTTAATAAAATCTTCGTCCTTTAAATACTTCACAAGGCAAATAGACACCTATAAAACAAATTAATTAATAGCAAATTTGCTATTAACATAAATACTACTGATCTTGCATATATGAATTAAAAAAACGAACGAATATTAAAATTGCAGTTCTATCATTAGTGATAAAGAATTGCTTACAAGCCTCGCAACTAAATCTGACAGTTTAATCCCGCGAGAGTAAGTTGAGCAGCCAAAACCCTATATTTGCTATAGGGTTGGTGCTCGCTTATGTCTTTTGTGGGAGCCCTTTCGAAAGAAAGGGTGGCTTTGTCAGAGCCAAGTTACATTAGACTAAGTGAGTTACCAACCCTATTCTTTTTACGGGTAACCACTTATTCTAGGCTTATTTAATGTTAAAATTAAATGAGATCAATATATGGAACTACAAATCTTATCCCCAGCAGAAGACCACGCGATTTACTTTAGAGCGTTTATCGATCAGCTTGTCCAAAAATTCAAGCCTCTTCAAATCTTTAGCTTTTTTAAAAACACTTATACCCAAGATGATCAGGGCTGTTTTAAAGAAAAAGCCGATACCTTTCATTGCAATTATTGCTTGCTGCTTGTCACTGAGAGCAACACCCGAATTGATCATGAGGTACAGGATTTCACAAATGGAAATTACAAACAAGGTGTAATTACAATCCTCTGTCATGCTAAAGAAGCCATTGAGGAAGCTATTATAGCCAACAATCGTTTTTTCATTACGGTTTGCAACTCAACAGGCGATGCGCTATAATAAATTTGTTAACCCAACCGGAGTCTACAATTAGCAACCAATTACATTATTCAATACGGATTTAAAAATAAGATTATGGAAAGTATCATGAAAAAACTGGATTACCAGCCCTCAAATCTATCAGATTACGAATTAGAAAAACCATTAAACGTAATGAACGACTTTTTTGACAACAATAATCTCCACGAAATCAGGAAAAAGGCTTGGCAACTCTATAAGGGATGGGTGAATAACTCAGTCGGATTTACCGAGGGAGATGAAAATGCCGATATGCTATACTTTTACACCCAACTCGTTCAATTTATAAACGTGGCATTTATATATACGGAAAAGAGGAAACTGGAAATTCAGCCACCTAATGGATGAACAGAAAGGTTTTGGAGCAAACCTGAACAAAGGGACAACCTTTATAGCTAGGACCGGACAAGACAGAGATCGGTCTGACTAGTATAAAACTCCAACTATAGTCCAAGTATACTCCAACTATACTCCAACTTTTTCAATAAAAAACATAGAGTTTGATTACTGTTTTATTTTTTTTAACTTGAAATTTTATAGTACGCTAACCAAACCTTTTCTTAACTTAGGTGTTTAGCTATAAAGAACATATAGATCATGGCAAAATTTGACGGAAAATTCCTGACAGGTGTAATAGGACCTGCTGTTTTTAAGAAGTATCGCAACATGCAATTGGTTACAGGCAAATCCAGGTTGACAAAGGAGAAGCAAACTGAAAACACACACAAAGCAGCAACTCAATTTGGGATCGCCAGTACGCTGGCAGAACAATTCCGGAGCGTTACAACGGAGATCATCACAGATTTTTATGATGGAACAATGGTTTATCGCTTTAGAACAGACGTACAAAAGGCATTGAAACAGGCATTCGACGCTCAATCTGAGACCTATCGTTTTACAACCAATAGTTTTGATCGGCTCAATGGTTTTGAATTTAATGCGGATTCACCGGTAATGGATAATTTCTTTGCGCAACCTGAGCAGACCATCAATGGAAATATCCTGACCATCAAGTTGCCGGAAATGCATGTTTCAAAGGATATGAAATTTCCAGCAAAAGCGACTTCCTGCTTGCTAAACATCGCTGTGGGGATGTTTGACCTTACTTATGGAAATAGAACGATGTGTCCGATTCAGTCGATTGAAATTCCAAACGGTTTAAGAGATAACGTTATTCCTGCGCAGGAACTTAGTTTTGAAATAGAACCAGGCTGTTTATGCATTTCTATGTTTTCATTTCAGTTTATACAAAAGACATTTTCTGGTAACCTGATCATCAATAGTAAAACCTTCAATCCTGTTGCTGTATTCAGAGCAGTAATCGCGGATGGAATAGTAGATCAGGAACAGACAGAAAAATGGGATGATATGTCAGTTGTGAGGGATTCTAAACATTTTAATAAACCTAAAATTGAACTCAAAGCCATATCCACCGATTTACAGGATGAATCTTTTACAATTGCGCAGATTGAGCAGGAACAGGAGAAAGTGAAAAGCGGAGCAGATTTTCCCCAGTACATTCAAGCGATCAAAAAGTTAGGAGTACAAGAATTTGTGACCTACGTATCCGATAGCCATACCCAGTATTTTGGAAATAATGGCCATCAACTCAGCTCCAAGGCACAATATGAACCTCTAGTCGTCGCTGCTGTAAGTCATAAGAAAAAGTTTAGGAAGTATTTAAAAATGCATCAGGCAGGGCAAACGGATTACCTCAGTTTTTGCAGACATTGTGCAGAAACAGGGATAGATAGATGGATAGTGAATTTATCATTGATGACCTGCACTTATTATGATCAGAAAGATCAGCTCATCCTGACAGAATCGATTCCAGGACCCGAATGAAATTGATTTTAATCAACGTGTACTATAGAATTTCCAGAAAGTTCTACGGTATATCTATATGTTAACCGTTCTTGTTCTTCATCAAATTCTGCGTAAATGACATCATAGGCTATCTATTAAAATGGGAATTAACGATCTGCATCTATCCTTTCATTACTAATACCATATTTAACAAAATTCTGAGGGTATGTCAAATTGCTAGAATGGTAGTTAATGAGTTCACTATTATGAAAACTCATAATCAATTGGTTTACCTCGCCTTCACCAGTATATACAAAATCGGAACGGTCAAAATAAAAAAAGAAGTTGGCAATATTTTTAAAGCTTTCATAAAAGTTAATTTTAATATTACTTCCTGAAATGGTTATCCCACTCTGCTGCATACCACGTAAGGCTACTCTGGTAATGGATTGCTGCAAACTATCTAAAAACAAAACGACTAATGAGGTTTGATAACCGACATTCTTTGCATAATCTGCTATATCCTTAAAGGATGCATCGTTAAAAACAGTTTCAATCAAAACATCTTTCCCACTATCAATCGCTTGTTTGGCTAAATCCTTTGTTCGAGACTTATAAACATCGGTCATCAAAATCTTAAAACTTTCAAGCTCATTTAACCGGGTTCTAATAAATGTTGATTTACCAGCGGCATTGCAACCAGCTACGAAGATTAGCTCTGGCATATACTAGTCCAATTTCTTAATAATAGTATCCTTAACCTCCACAGGCATATCATTTTCATCAGTAATAACTTCAAGTGAGACAAGGAATTTTTCACCACTTGGTAATTCTTTACGCCATAAACCGCCATCTTCAGCAAACTGAGCATAAAATGGATTGCCTAATTCAAACGCCCTCTGACGTCCTAATTCATGCATATTTCCCATGTTTTTTAAAAGGCGGTCAACAACTGAAGAAACTCCCATAGTGGTAAATTTATTTGTTAGATACCATTATCTAAACATATTCAACTTATGCAGAATTTGAATAATCAAATATAGCAACACTATGTTACAAATATTTCAAATATTTCAATTGAAATAAAAGGAAGCTAGCGATACGTATTTGAGCATAGCAAAAAACGTGTTAAATCAAAAAAGCCTTTAAATCTTACGATCTAAAGGCTTTTAATGTTTGTCAGAGTGGCAGGATCTGTCTTTCCATTTTTAATATGCTGTTATCTAATTACTTAGATATTTTGTCTATACATTTTTCAAAAAAAGGACACCGAATCGGGCACATACAATCTACCTGATTTTAGGTAGTTATCTTGCTTAACACATCATTTAATTGAAATCAAAGTACGTTTTGATGATGAATAATATAAGGAAAGTTATCAAAAATAGAAAATAATAATTTTAAAAATCTATCTAGACGACCTTATCAATTCTGGCTTGACATATGAGCTTGATACTTAACATTCTAGAATGAGCGTTAGAATAACCGCGATTATTATCTCGATCATTGTCCAATAATAGGGGCATAATTTTCTATTCGTAAATTGGAAGACCATCTTTTCGCATACCTTACATAATGAGCGCATGATGGATGTAGTCCATCGTAGAGGGTGGTTCGAGATCGAATATTTAAACTAAAGAAATTACAAATAATCATAATATATTAAAAGATAGGATGGTTATTATACAATAGGATAGTTTAATAAAATTGCCGTCATTTGTATATATGGTGCTTACTCCGCTTGAATTTTTTATATGCAATAGGAAGAACCCTATAAAAGGTTACTACCTCTGGATTTCATAAAAAGTATAAAAATCTTATATTAGGAATTGTGAAAAGCAAACATATCTTACCGAAATATAAGGAAACCGCACGTGCTTTTTGCATTAGCTTTTTCTATATATTGACCCTGTGTCAGTGTAAAAGCCCAGCTCAAAAAGGATCGGATGGCGCTACCGAAACAATACCGGGAGTCACAGCTATTAAAGCGCCTTTGCCAACTGCTAAAATCCAGGATAGTATATCAATAAATGCAAACCAAGCGACGCAAGCAATAAACTGGTCCACAATCAACACTGATTTTATGACCAATTGCCTGAATCCATTTCTAGCTTCGAAAAGGATTAAATCCGACTGTACTCATTGTGATAAAATCATGTTCAGCTTTTCTTTTGTTGTAGATGGTAAGGGGAAAATTCAAACTATATTGAAGGAAGGGGAAAATATCAGTTGTTTCAGAATGAGTGAAACAGATAAAAAGAAGCTGGAAAAAGAAATTCTGATCTATATTAAAAAGCTGGTTTTACCGGCTTCATTTTATAAAACTATTTATAAAGGTAACCTGGGTTTTATACGTAAATGTTAATTAAATCTTAGTGTATTGGCGTTGTTCGATTGGGGTAACGGTAAAAAGTGTTAGCATAAAAAACTGGTTTGGCCATTCATATTCATAATGCGATGAAAATAAGATACCGGGTATTTAAAGATTTTAGTAAGCAGGAACTAAAGCAATTAAGAGTATTGGCAATAGATGTAAAGCCAGGTTTTGATGCGTTTCTAGTCGATGCTGACCATGCTAAACTTGCGGAAATAAAGAACATCATTGCTGAAGAATGGGAAAGTTCGATTAGTTTGGAAACTGAATTTTCAGAAAAAGACAGGTGCGGCTCTTCGTTTCTACATGTTTACCCAGCGAAGTTGGTTGGCTATCCCCAACCGGAATCGGCTGGATATGAATTTCCTTATGACCTGTATCCTTATTTCAAGGATGTTTTTGAAATTGAAAATACAGATCCAGAATTTGGCATATTGAAAGGCAGGCAAATAGGAAGTTATAAATTGAAAAAGGAACCGAACTGGGGCAGTTCATCTATTGGTTCCGCTTTCTGGATACAGGATTCGATCTTTGTTAAACCTCAAGTTTATAAAGCTATATTTGAACCCCTGGGGATAAAATCTCTCCCTGTATTGGAGTATAAATCACATAGCGTGTTGAAAAGCGTGTTGCAGTTGGTCCCTCAGGGAATAGCTGAAGCTGATCTGGATATTAAAGCACACCATATCAATAAAATAGAAAGCGTTGCAGGCTGGGGAATCAACAAATATATCCTGAACGGAGTTGGATTTTATCCAGATTTTAAGTCGGCACCGGGTGACCTTGATTTTTTTGAGACTAAAGAGTTTTTTGGAGCAGGGGGCTTTACCGTCAGGGCCACAATCATTTCTCAAAAGTTATATCAGCTGCTGGTAAAAAATAAGGTCAAAGGTTTAAGTTATGAACCGATGACTTGCTGAAATTTAATTGAATAACAGGTGTTGTCTAGTAATCATTAAAAATAGAATGGATATAAAAAACCTATACGCTTCTTATGAAGCACTAAAACAATCTGAAAATCCATATGATATTATCTTCGATTTTAAAGAAGAGTTGTTGTCATCGGACAGCGATGAATTTCTGGATTTCCATTACCTGATCTTACAGGACAAAGATCTGTCGGACCAGCTAAGGGGCACTCTCAAATCATTCTTCTATTCGGAAGTAGTGAATAACAGGAATAAAGAAGTGGTTTCCTCTTTTCTTTATCAAAAATATACAAGCGGTATTGAAGACATTTCACTTAGGGCAGATGTCATTCAATTATTAGGGAACTTACGAAGTAAGCATGCGAAAGAAGTGGCGCTGGAAAACATTGCCCTTCCGAAAGCAGATTTGCGTTACAGGAGTATTATTGTATTGGGCTGGATAGGAACCAAAATTGATTTGAAAGTTTTAAATGAACGATTACTGACTGACCGCGACCCTCAGTTAAGAGGATACGCTGCCACAGCAATGCGGCAAATATGGTTCAACCATCCTAAATCTAAGGAAGAAATTCTGAAACACATAAAGGAAGCAATTCCAGAAGAAAAGGAGGAGAAAGCACTGCAAGGAATGATCATCACGGTTCAGGAGCTATTGAAAAAGAAACTAGGTTTAAAGGAGTCTAAATATGGGGACATAACGGGGGATATCGAAGCATCAAAAGTTAAAGCCATAGCTGCGCTAGAAGCCTATTAATCAGAGAAAATATCATTTATCAGCTAGTATGGAAATAAAATATCAGAATTATTGGGCATCAGTAAAAAAGCTTCAGACAGAAGCCCAGCTGATAGGAAGATTAGATCTCTCCAATAAAACGAAATACAAAAAGAAATACGAAACCGGGGCGATGACTGCAGAGGACATTGCAAGGGTAAATCATACAAATGGATTGCATTATGAACTCACCCTACTTAAGGAAAATCAGCTTTTTTGTTACCTGGTCTTAAAAGGTGGACACATCAGGGCTAATTTCATAGACAGGGCACAACGGGTTTATCTGAGCTATTTCTTTTCCCCTACTGAAATTTATGCAGGTAAGATCTTTTTGGAAGAGGTCTGGTATTATCATTTTAATACTGAAAGCAACGAAAATGAAGATTACCGCTTACACTTTGTATTTGATCAAAAAGGACACGTTAACTATCGCAAGTATGATGAACGGCATGAGAAAATTCATGACTATGTGCGTAGTGAAATCTTTGTAACAGATGGACTATATGAGCATTACCCCGAATTTGGCCATTATGAACATTTGGTTAGTCTTGAAAGAAATTTTCCGTTAGATATTGTCCCATCACCACCAGATCGGAATAAAAATTGACGTAAATTGGCTACTATGAAATCCAAAATCGAATCACTGCAAAAACACGATAAAGATTTACTGCTTCTGGTAGATTCGGACGATGGTATTTTTGGTTTTAAAAATGAATTATTGTCATCCGATGACGACGAAGTGCTTGAATTTCATTTTGAAAGTATTGATGAAATTTAGGATTTCAAAGACTAAAGTAAAAACATATCAATTTAGATATGACAGAACCAATCTTGTGTGCTACATCAAAAAGTTAAGTTAACCAAAAATGTTATTTAGATTGTAGTCCCTCGCTGCTGATCTTCAGACCAAGTTCATGTTTCATTGTTAAAAGTGTCCCTTCGCTTCCCCGTGCGTCGTAAACCTGATGCTGAGAAAGAACAGATGTAATGAATGATTTCGTCCTTAGTTTTAGATAACCCATCAATATAGATTGTTTTAATTGCGTTGCCATAGTTAAACTTTATATACGTGGCATCATATACACCTCTTTCTCCATTATATTCTTCGGCACAAACCATATTATGTATCCTATGCCATTCATAAAAAGAGTTCTTATGGGTAATCCCCTCTTTATTAATCTTCAATATTGGTTTTTTACGAAAATTGTATTTATAATTCCATAGATACCCCACTGTAATAACGACTAAATTAAATATGAAGAGAGCGAGAAAACCTACATCGATCAGATAAAATACAACAGAGGCAAGGCATGTGAGAAAAATAATACAGCCAAAAAGAGTTTCCTGGGCAAGAACATTCAGTTCCTCGCCCTCGCCAATTACAGGAAACTTTGAGAACAATTTAATTGGGACTTCGTTATCGAGCGAATCTATACCCGCTTTTTCAGTATCTTTCTTCAAACAGTTTTTTTTATATATGTTACCAAACGTTCAATATGTTACCAGACCTTCAATTCAGTGCTACCGGCCGGCAGGTATAAAATAGCTGGTTTTTCATCACCATCTGTTCCGGCTTCTGTATCATATTCAAGTCTTAGCATGTCCTTCTTACCCTTAGCCGTCCTTAGAAGCACTAATTTCCCGCCAGCAAAAAATACCATCTCATAATTTGCTATCGGATGTACCCTTCTATTTTTAACATCCAATCTTGCTCTGTTAATGTCAGCATTATCCCTTTTATCTACGGCGATCAGTTCCGCTTTATTTGCATATAAATAGGTGCAACTTTTTAAATCACTGTATTCAAATTCTTTTGCAAAAGACAAGCCATCACCTTTTACTAAAAGTTCCTTAAGCTGCTGATACTTTTTTACCACTTTTTGTTCTATGTCCGCTATATTTTTCAGCGCCTGAGCATTCTCCAGATCCTTGCTGAAATCAAAGGGGACCCTTGCTTTAAAAGGTATCTTTATTTCAAAGTACTTTAATTTTCGGTCGCCAATGTCTTCAGGTAACTCAGCGCTGGCCAGGACACGATGGGCGTCTACGCCTTCATCTTTATCAGCAGCATACCACACTTTTAGATCAAGGTCGGCATTCGCGGCAATATACTCCTCTCCCTCCTTTGGAAACACCTGTACAATAATCATTTGCGTACCTGATTTTGGAATGTAGTTATTTAAGTAAAGGCTCATACTTTCTCCATAATTCTCGTAAAAAGTAAGCCAATGTGGAATGTCATTACACAAAACCAATCCCCTGCAGTTGTTCTTGTTTACCTGTAGAGAATAAAGCGGTCGCTTATCAAATTTCTTTATTTTGTCATACATTCTGCTTTGAAATTCTACGATCTCTTTTTCCATCACTTTTTTATTTTGTTTCCCTTTTTCCTGTGCGCAGCTATTCATAGTAACTATCAGAAAAAGCGCTGTTAACAATTTATTATAATACATAAATCTTTCTTTTATAATATTGGGTACGTAATCGACAACTGTGTGAAGATCTCGGCTTCGGACGGAATGCATCGCTATTGACTAGGTTTCCGGATGGCAAACCGGCCGCCTTTTTTGGCTTCAGGTTTTGCATTAAAGAGCGTAACCAATGCATAAGTATAGCCCTTGCCGTAATAACCCATCGGACTTGGAGTCACAAAGAAATCCCGTAATTCTTCCGTATGCCAGGTTTTTCCTTTATCTGCTGTCCAAACATAATTATAGTAAGCCCCTTCTTTTACCATCGTATGGTAATAATCGCCGAAAATTTCCAGATGATCACTTCCTTTAGGCAATGGCGTTACTTCCTGAGTTTTTAAATTTTTTAATGACAGCTCCTTATTCGATGCCTTTTCCAGATAGGTATAGGTTTCCCTGCTTACCGGATCCCTAAAATAACTGCCCTCACATACATATCCTTCAGGAGCGATTTTCTGGCTGGAAACGGTTCGTTCTCCGGTAATGAAATTAAACCTTATCAATTGGTTTGCTTCGATGTATTCGATCTCGTTCGCTGAAGCAAAAACATACGCGCCAAAACCATCTGACACATGCAGACCCATATTTTTCCAGGTTTTGCCGCCATCTAAAGTATACCTGATCTCGCTTTTCGCTTCCTGATCTGAAGTTTCGCGGTAAAATGAAGCCACACCAACCGTTGTAGAGTAAAAGTTGATATTATTAATTTCTTCGTTTTTAAATTCCTGAATTACTTCCCATTTCTCAAATGAAGGGAGTGCTTTAATCAGCTGACTGGAGCCCCCATTTTCGTTCACTAAAACCACGATACGGCCTACCGATACGGCTTCCCTAAGCGTACCTTTACCCAAAACACGTTTTTTCAACGTCTTTCCTCCATCCGCAGATACAAAAACAATCGCTTCCTTTTCCTTAGCTGCATAATCTTCATCGCTATCACCACTATTGTCACCGAGTAAAATCACATGTTCTTTATTGAGCACTAAAATCTGGTTAAAACGGTATTTACTTAACGCATCAAAGAAATTGTTGAGGAGTGTCTCTCCCGGTATTTTATTAAAATCTACTAACTCCCAACTCCTATTTGCTTTTTTATGTTGGCAGGATTCCAAGCTAAAGAATATGGCCAGCAATAGAAAAATAACACTAAAATATTTATCCCTATATTCTTTTAATTTATCACCAACCTTTTTAACGACTTCCCTGGTTTCTTTTTGCGCTTTAGCAACCAACTGTTTAAAATCAACTTCATTAATCATATATGCTCACCCCAGGCAGTTATCACTAAATTCCTTTCTCCGCCATAGTCACGGTGTTCACAAAGGTAAATCCCTTGCCAGATACCTAATTCCTCCAAAATCTCATTTAAAGCTTGTTCAATATTCATAATTTACATTAGCTACTTTAAATATTTATAATTTACTTAATACACAAAAATATCTATAAGGAAGGGGTTAACATATCTTAACGCCTCCTCAAATAGATATGAATGAACTTGATCTATCCTTATTGCTTAATAATAGTAAGGGCAACATTTTTATTCTTCAAATTATTCCATATCTCAAAGCCATTATCAGCTACTTCATTTAAATAAAAAAATTTTTTACGATGACTAGAAGGGCCAATACCTTGTGAAAAATCTTCGTCTTTCTTTAATCCATAATTAATCGCATTAAAGAAAGATTTGATAGCTTTATCTGGATTTTCACCTATCAATCTCAATTCGATAAGTTCAATTTCATTACTTAACTGCCTTCCCCCAGTCCCTTCAATTGAATACTCAAGAATACCTTTATCATAAAAGCTCCAGTCATCATCAACAGATATCTCCTTTGAAATAAAAAAAAATCTATCGTATTCTTCATTTATTAAGCTGTTATAATTTTCTAAGTTAAAATCAACCTGCTTATAACTAGTCTTGGTTCTATCAATTGAAGATCTGTATTCGAAAAAGCAATCTACTTTATGTTTTAATGCTATTCTCTTTACAAAACTTAAAAATCTTTCACAATCAACTATAACATATATATAGCTCATATTTTTTTTGTTATTTTTAAAAGTAGTTCATAAGATTTAATGATGTTTATTAGTAAGTTTCACATTTGGATCGTTTTTTTTTAATACACCTTACTCTCTACTTAAATCCATTCGTTTTTATTGTAAAACTATTTTAGCATCCTTTGTTTTTTGATTGCACCAAATCGTCTCCTGCGTTGAAGGTAGTGTTCTTATTGGGGGATAAAAACTTCTATTTTATCAAATCAATTCTTGAAACACTTTCGTCAAATAAGATAATAACTTTTCAAAAGAAGCTCTTGAAGTAGTAACGATGCTACAGGTCTCTGCTTCCGGATCAACCCCTAAATCCTCTATCAAATATTGGTCTAATTTTTCAATTTCGTTCATTAAGAATTCCGTCCAACCATATCCATTTTCGTCAAACCCTCTTGAAGAAATAATTCTATTCAACTCTTCAAACTCCTCACCACTTGGACTAAATTGAAAAGAAAACAAAAGATCTCCATCTTCTGACTCACCTTCAACTAAATCGACATCTATAAAAAAAGGCAAAAATTCTTCTGATTCCCATCCTCCCTCCTCTTCCAAAACACGATGAAGATTAGAAGGTAAATTCAACGTATAAAAGTCTATTTTGTTTATTAGCATACCCATTTATTTAGAACATAAAGAACTTGCATTCTTCGATTGTCGCAGGATAATTAAAACTGTTTATATATTCATAGTCTAATCCTTTTTTAAGTTCGCCTAATTCCGATTTATCTATTTTTTTAGAAATAAGGACTAAAAATGAACCGAACGCGTCATATACAATATTTGCGTAGTCAGTAGGCGAAATATCCTTCTCCATTTCCTTAGAGACCACTCTTATATTGGCAAATTTTAGATTGCCTTGCTGATTAAATTTAGGTTCAGGCCTAAATTTATTAACATCCGTATTAAAGGGTGAATCGGTGAAAAATTTATGGATTTCCGGATTAAATTTATTTAAATCTAATGTCACACTATAGTTGTATTTATCATCAACCATTATCTTCTTTTGAACCAATAAATTATCAAAAATATATTGCCACAAGTATTCTCTCACTTTGGAAGAAAGTTTAGGACTGGCCTCTAACTCTGTCTTTTTTACCATTGTACGCACTTCTACTTTTTGCATTTTCTCGATTTTTTAATGATAACCATTTTTTTTAAATCCAAACTTACTTAAAATTATGTCCTCTAAAGCCCAGTGCAGGCTATGGCTATATTTAAAACTAAATATAGGCGATGTATTAACATTGCCCGAGACCAGAGCCATATTTGTTTAAATTTAGTTTATTATTCTGTTATGCAGTAAATGTCCTTGCCAATTGTAAGAAATTGACCATCAGCTCCATTATAAGTCCTTGCTGCAGCTGGCAAGGCATAAAAATTTCGTTCAGCCATATCTGCTGATAAATTCCTAGTGATAGAAGTCCTATAGACTTTTCTACCTGCCTTTTTTATCCATTTAAACACCTCTTTTACCCATTTATCAGTATCTTCACTGTGGTAAGAAGCACTTAACCTCCCATTCATCAGACAATTTTTATCATAGCTTGAAATTTTTGAACGTAGTAATTGTAAAATACCTTCCCCTGTATTTGCAAAATGATAATATCCACCTATTTCAATGACATGCTTTTCATAATTTGTAAGTGCCTGTAAATTTGCATTTAGAATAACTACTTCAGAAAGCAGGGCATCATCAATATTTTCAATTATTTTCGGTTTATTGGATTGGGTAGGCTTTGTGTCAATTAAAACAACATCTGATAATTTTTGCAAATACTCCACAAAAAGTTTATTGTCATTATCAGTCATAAATACACTTGCATCTTTTACTAAATTTTTATTCATAATTATTCTTTTTAATGCGAGTGAATGCTACCGGCTATGTAACCCTCCTGGATTTCGAACCGGTCTGCTGACGAGAATTCAATGATCACAGAGGCTTTAGCATCAAAAAAGTAAATATTAGGTAGTTTATCTCTTAATGTTTTACAAAAAAACTCTTCATCTTCAATGTTCATAAAGAATTCTAATTGTCTTGTTTTTTCCATAGTTATATTTTTTTAATGCGAGTGTATTTTCCCAACGGGCATAGATTTACCATCTACACTTAGATCTCCAGGATTCACTTTTGCGCCCTTTTTAACAGTAATTACTATTGAATTGTGCGTCATTACTAATACGATTTGCTGATCCCTCTGGTCTTAAAAAAGTATGCTTCTACTTTCGCAGGAGAGATTTATTTTTTTTCTCCAATCGGGATAATAAGAAATAAAGCTATTTTTACATCATGTTCGTAGTTATTTATGTGATCTGTTTAATTTTAGCCTTTGTATTTTATTTTTCAAAACCCAGCTTGATAAAATATAAGCGCATATTAACGAATATCCATTTGATCAGTCTGGCGTTCTGTCTGATTGCCCTGGGACTCAATATACTGACCGACTATTACTTTTACTTCAATTGGATAGTGCCGTTCTTTACATTAGGATTGATCACTTCCGGGCTATTCTTGTTTGTATTGTACGCCCGTTCATCAAACCTGTGGTTAAAGATCTATGGTGGTCTGTTTTTTACTTATCCATTAATTATCCTTGCTGGGGCATTATTCAGCAGGATGATGTTGTTATTTGGAGTAGGCCTCCCCTTATTTCTACTGAGCATCGAAAGCAATTTATATATTGGTGAAGGCATGATGATCAGGGAGGGTTTTTCTGGTGTGCTCGCTGCATCACCAAAAATACAACTTTATGAAACTCATTTTCCTTTAATTAAAAAATTAGGAGTGGCCTACATTAACCACGATATATTCCAAGAGCTTAAAATTGATAGTATTAAAGTCTCAAAAGTAACTGGAGATACCATTATTCTTCAATCTGAGCCCGATCACCGGCAACTAGAGTTCAGGAAGGAATAACATGAGCCTGCAAGAAACGTCCGCATGACTGTCTTAAAATCAACGTCTTTTATTCGTTTTAAATTAGAAATTGAATCATGTAGCACAATCTGTTTTCCAATATTATAGAACTTGCAATAATCAATTTCGAGGTGATATTTTTCCTTCGCCTAAAGCTTTTGGAGTCCAGCCTGGTCTAGCAGAATCGTGGCGTACTATGAAACGGAATATCCACCTTCCAAAAAATCGGCAAATATTGTTCATTTCCACTAATAATCATTAAGTTCTTTTTTAATGCTATTGTTTTTAATAGCCTTCCGGCACTTTTCCCTTCGCTCTTTATTATCAAATTCCGCCAGGCCTAAATCAAACAACACCGCATCCTGCATTTTTATATCTCCGTATTTAATTTTCCTGTCCAGCTGCAAAGCCCTTTCAAACAGGCTTTCAAAATCGTCATCTACCACAAACTTGTTTTTCTTTGCCTGAAAATACGCAGTACATAAAAGGCCAAGTTCTGTTTCAGGCTGTTTCAATGCTGGATACTCTTCAAAAATGGACTTTAATTCGGTGTATTTGCCAACCTTGGCGAATGCCAGCAAGACATCAGCGTGGTATTTGGCCCCTAGATTTTTATGGGCGCATAATTTTAAAGCATCTGCAATGCCATTTTTTGTGGCGAATGATTCTACCAGATAGGATTTTAATTCGGCGATTTCAGCTTTGTTTTTTCTAGGCTCAGCAAGCTTAAAATAATCAAAAAAACGAACCACATCTCCCTGAGCGGCATAATGGCACAGGAGAATTAAATAACCATTGTCAAGGTTATTTTCTTCCTGAAAGATGGTTGTGGTTCTAAAGTTCGGAATGAACTTAAGCGCCGTTACTATATCGTTTTTAGCGGCTAAATTGGAAATGATATGTTCCAGAATGTGGTTAAAAATAATATCATCTTCAATACTCTTAGCCGATGATAGTATTTCCGATTCACTAAAACCGTCCGCATCATACAAAAGCAGCAGTGCAGATTCCCAGCCTAAACTATTATTAATAGTTTTCCTTTCTATAAATCTCTTCAAAAGATCTTCGTAAGAGGACCTGTATCCACGATACCCTCCTCTACCTATGCCTAAACCTGCTCCTTTATAGGGAAGCTCTGCAATGCTCCTGATCGCATCCAGTACTTCTGCATCCAGTCCATCACCTGAATTGTTAATGGCCTGAATACATAGTTTTACGGAATGCTGTATAATTGCGCTCATGTTAATCGTTATAATTTATTGCAGACAACTAAATTACAAATACAGTCCTTGCAAAGTTTAAATACTAAAAGTAACAAATATTTACCTAAGTATAGAATTGCCTTTTATTTAAATCGGTTTACTTCTTAAACTCAAAGACCAATAAACGTTCGATTATATGATCCTTAAAATGACCTTCAATAAAACTTTCTTTTGTCCATTCCATAGCTTTTTCTTTTCCGTATAATAAAAGAATAATACAGGTCATAGTTAGCAACTTTCTTTCATCGTATGATCTATGAAATTTATATAAAAAAGAGTGTTTATGTATTACGCCAAGATATATACTTTCAAGTGTTGGGAACATACTTAATAAAGTAAATGCTCCAAGATCGAGTTCTCGCTGTATCTCCTTAACAACCTCGGTTAAATTAATCCCAGTCTTATATAACACAGATAAGTAAATATTTCTTTCCGAAAAATGGCTAATACTTCCTGCAACAACTGGATATTTTGACAAATGATCATCAATAAAAAATTTTTCTATTTTTTTAACACTAGGATAATATATTCCAACTACAGGGTCGATATAAATCGCATCAGAATCTAATCGATGTAATCTACCTGAAAAAGTAATCTTCTCCTGCCTATTAAAATCTGACTTTATTTTTTTTACAAAATCACGTTTGCCCTTTTCTACAAATTGTCTTTCCAACAGAAAAGGTCTAAACTCAGATACAACCTCTTCTAGTATATTACCAAGTCCTTTTGACATATTCTTTTTTTTAGGTTTATAGCATCCTTAACAGCCTCCAAGCCCCATTCAATCAACTTCGATACTTTAACCAACAGGTTAGATGGCAAACTTAGTATGTATTGGCATGAGCATTGTTCTTTCTATTTACTCGACTGGTTTTTCAGACTTGATACTTTCTTCTCGGTCTTTCCATAATACATCATTCTATATTTTAACGTTCAAGGTTATCCATTAGTTTGTATTTCGAAAAAGTTCAAATAAGCTGTATATTTTTCGAGAACTTCTTTAGCCTTTTCCGTACAAAATAGATGACCTAATTGTGGTGTCCTAAAAAGGTCAGAACCATCCCAATCTGTCAAATCAATAGAAATATGACTATAATCTCCTACGTTCTTTTTTGACAGATCAATCTGACCAGCTGAGGTAGTATTCAAGATCATCACCCATATTCCAGGTAGCTTTTCAGCTAATTCAGGATCATGTTTCCGTTTCAAAATAAAATCCTCCGGTTCGCCCGATTTTGGTTTGTCATGGATTTTTTCATTTGCATCCCAACCTTCCCACTCTAATTTAACTATTTTTTCTTTTTTAGCCTGCTTAAAAACATAGCCCTTTAAACTACTCGATTCAATGGTATTCTTTAAGCCGTCAACAACAGCTATATATTTATTGTATAGATATATAGCTGGAATCATGGGACCCATCCGCTCTATAATTATATCCCCAGTCGCATTTTTTGAAATAAAACCATAGGCCAATACATTTCCATAATCTCCCCAGGGCATTTGTTTATTTTTGATGATGTAGTATTTCATTTCAGTGGTATTCTCCTAGCTTCCATTTTTTATTAAACGCAGTAAGATCGTCATTTATATAGGATTCTAAATAACTTAACAAATCTTTATATCTTGCTTCTCCATTGGTATCATAAACCCATAGTTCTGGTTCTTCTATGCAATCAAACCATACAAGGTATATTCTTTCATAAGTATACTTGCTCCCGGCAAATACTGAAATTCGTTTGTCATTAAATATACTTCCGGCATCATTTTGCCAGTTATTAATAGAAGAGTTTACATTAGTAACAATTCCACTCAATCGTTCATCGGCTATATGACTTTCCCAGAAACTCTCCATTTCAGTTATATCCAGCCAATCACCGTGAGTAGACTCTTCCCATCCGCCAAATTTTTCAAACCTGGATTTAAGCATCGGGCTTAATGACCTGTAGAAATTCTTTTTCAGCGTAGGAATTCCTTTTGAAAATGGAACACTAGGCTTTGGAGTACTATCGCCGACTAATTCTTCTAAAATCTCATTTAAAGCTTCTTCAATATTCATAATTTTTTTAACTTTATATTTCTGATTTCCAGCTTTTAATTCTTCTTGATTGCCTTAAAAACAGGTTCTAATGGGTAATTACTAAAGAATAAACTGTCTTTAAATTTCGTTTGTACAATCATATTCTCAATGAGGTCAAACAAAGTATTGCCCATGAAAAATACTCCTGCTCCTTTCACATTGGTTATAAAAATATTAAGTTCATTATTTTTATAACTTGAGTCGTCCCAAAACAAAATATCTCCATTTTCACTTTTACCAAACGGAATCGCACGTTTAATCAAATCAATATAACCATCTGGTTCTAAAGTTAAATACCAATCATTGTCAATTATTTCCAATAAGGTAGATTTTAGCTCCTTACTCTTAATCATCCACGAATCAGAATAATTCCCCATAGGTATATAAATCAAATATAATTGACACAACAACCCATAACCGTATTCATGGACAAACTTTTTATATGACGCTGGAAATGAATTACCATTTTCGAATTTATAGTCTTCTAAAAAAGATAAATCCCCTGTTTCTTTAAAATTTTCTGTTTTCCTTAATTTCATGGATATTCCGCTGCATAGTACGCCACGATTCCGCTAGAAAGTACGCCACCCATTCCGGAGCAAAGTACCCCAGTATTCCGCTGGAAAGGTTACCAATTATTCCGCTGCAAAGTACGCCACTTTGCTAAAGGATTAATGTTTGTAGCGGTCTGACATTCCGACACAAAGTACACCACTTATTCCGCACCAAAGTACACCACTAAGCAGAGTTTAACCGCCGATTACTATAAGTTTGGTTTGTAACCAAACCCAATGTAGTATGGCAAATAAGCTACTTAGTATGCATAAGATAAGACAGATACTTTTATTTCTTGACCGCGGCGTTTCCCAACGGGCGATAGAAAAAGAAGTTAAGATTACCAGGAAAACAATTGCCCTCTACCTTGGGAAGTTTCTTCAAACAGGAGTCGATTTTAGCGAACTCCTAAAGCGATCCGATGAACAGTTGGAACAGGTTTTAGGCTTGATAAAGCCACTTGTACCGGAGGATGCTGACCCCCGTAAGCTTCATTTCAATAGCCTGATTGAATACTTCAATAAAGAGCTTAGCCGAACTGGTGTGACCCGTTTACTACTTTGGGAAGAGTACATCAGAGAATATCCAACTGGTTTCCAGTATTCCCGATTCTGTGAACTGTTACAAGATCAAATGAAGCTGAACAATGCGGTCATGCATTTCGTCCACTATCCTGCAAAGCTGCTGGAAGTAGACTTTGCGGGTGATGTGCTGCATTATGGTGATCCATCAACTGGTGAGTTGATTGCTTGTCCGGTATATGTTGCAGTATTGCCTTTCAGTGGTTATGGTTATGTAGAGGCTTTACCCGATGCGAAGCTTCCGCAGGTGGTAAAAGCGTTGAATAACACACTTGATTACCTTGGTGGAGTGCCGCTAAGTGTTAAATCAGATAATATGAGGCAGTGGGTATCCAAGAGCTGCAAGTATGAGCCTGCCTTTACCGATATGTTAGAGACCTGGGCAAACCATAACAATATTGCTTTATTGGCAGCCAGGCCATACAAGCCTAAAGATAAGCCCTCTGTAGAAAACAACGTTAAGATCACCTACAGACGTATTTATGCCGCTTTGCGCAACCATACGTTTCATAGTCTGGCTGAACTCAACAAGGCTATCCGGGAAAAGTTGGACCAGCATCATCAGCTCAATTTCCAGAAAAAGATATTCAGCAGACAGGAGTTATTTGATAGTCAGGAAAGCGCATTGTTGCAGCCACTGCCTGAGTCCGCATACAGTATCAGGCATTACACCAAAGCAAAAGTACAGAAGCATTATCATGTGCTGGTGGGTGAAGACTGGCACTTTTACTCTGTTCCATACCGCTACATTGGAAAGGAAGTACGCATCGCCTATTGTGCAGATCATGTTGAGATCTACCATGATGGACAAAGAATCGCTGTTCATACCAGGAACTACACCAGCCATGGCTACACCAGTGTCAAGGAGCATATGCCCGAAAGACATCAGGCCATCACCCGTCAGCGTGGATGGAGCCCGGAGTATTACCTGAAAAAAGCAGCCGATAACGGACCGCATACCTTGGAGTTCTTTAAAAAAGTAATGGACAGTAAACTGGTGATCGACCAGTCTTATACTTCCTGTATCGGCCTGCTCAGGTTGATGGGAGGTTATGGGCCAATACGCATGGAGGCTGCCTGTAAAAGAGGATTACGGGGGCATAAGTTCAGCTACACTGCCATCAAGAATATCCTGGATAACAACATGGATATGCTGGAAGAAGAGATCGAACCAGAGTTCCGTATCCCTGCTCAAAACAATCTGAGAGGCCCTGAAGCCTATAATTAGTCATAATCATATAATTCAATAATGAATACACAAAACACAGTAGAACAACTTAAAACACTTAAACTGACCGGTATGGCCAAGCGCTATGAGGCCGCATTATCACTCCCTGTCCATGAACTGCAGGATGTTCATGCTTTGATTGCTATGATCACCGAGGCAGAAGTAGAATATCGCGATCACGCCCGCACACAAAAGTATCTCAAGGCCAGCAAACTGCGCTACCATGCTTTACCTGAGGATATACTTTGCAATGCTGAAAGAGGCATTACCGGGGAGCAGGTGTTAAGGCTCTCTGATGGCATGTTTATAGAAAAAGGCGAGAATGTACTGATCACTGGTGCTACTGGCTGTGGCAAATCGTTTCTGGCTTGTGCCCTGGGACGAAGTTCCTGCCTATTGGGTTACCGCACCCAATACTTCAGTATGAACAAATTCCTGGATGCGTTGGCCCAGGCCAGGCTTGATGGATCTTATCTGAAATGGATCAGGGGGATCTCTGCAAACAAGTTGCTCATCCTGGATGACTTTGGACTAAAGGCTTTGAATAATGATGCCAGAATTGCCCTGCTGGATATCTTGGAAGATAGATATGGGAATGGTTCTACAATGATCACTTCGCAACTGCCGGTGGACAGCTGGTACAACTTTATTGATGAACCTACGCTGGCTGACGCCATTATGGACAGACTGGCAGCTTCTGCACACAGAATAGCCCTTACGGGCAAGTCTTTAAGAAAGAAAAAAAATCATTAAGTTTGAAAAATATCACTCTTGCTTAGTAGTGATACTGGCCGGTTTGGCTGGCGTACTTTGCTCCGGAATAAATGGGGTACTTTAGTGCGGAACACTGGTGTACTTTCGTCGGAATATCTATTCATAGCTTGTATATTAAAAGCTATCTAAGCTTTCATTAGTTCTGAGTACAGATTCATCTTCTTTCCTTTTTGAAATTAGTCATCCATTCTACTTCTATTACATCTCATCACTGTTCTTGAAATCTATAAAATTACTTTGTTTTTCATCTCTATAAATTTTGGCAGATAATTGGCGTTTAACTTTATTAACTGATTTTCATATAATTCAAACAATTTCCTTAACTCATCATCACTAAGCCCTGCCATTTTTCCAACATAATAAAATCTAAGCACTCTTTTTTCGTACGATGTATTTAAACCGGATGTATCAATTTTTTCCTCATTTACAATTTTATTTAGAATTACTGGATTTGTACAATCTTTTAAAAATGGCTCAATGATACTGGACAAATATGCAAGCCATGTTTGTATTAATGGTAAAGTTTCTTCGCCAAATTCATATATTAGATTAGTATACTTATCCGGATACTCTGCTCCAAAATAATATTCACTAATAAATTTTATGCTTCCGCCCCATACTTTATCATCCAAGACTTTAATACCAATCTCTTTTAATTTTTTTTCAATTGTTGTATTACAATAATACACCCTGGTTTCAACTTCTATAAAGCCAGCTCTTCTATACATATAGATGAAAATACTGAATTGATGATCATTATTTAATTTAGTAAATACTTCTTTAGACTTTTTGTACTGATATCCTTCCTTCTCTAAGGATAATGATATACCACCAACAAAAGCATCTCGAAAAGATTTTAAATCGCTAATTTCCTTCATTTGTTCTTTGGTGTTAATTTAAAAATTTGTTCTCTCTACTCTCAAACTACCTGGTTCTATTTTTGTAGGATCACTTCCTTTAGGTAATACATCACTTCGACTTGAGCCATTAAATGTTCCTAAGTAAGTATTTAAATCATCACAGAACTAAAAATAGCTTTTCTGCAAAAAGCGGTTTATTTCCTGTACTTTTTGGTTTCCAGACAGATTAATTTTCTCTATTTTTTTCAAATCCTTGAAATTTTCAACATTAAAAACTCCAATTTTACTTGACAAGTAGCATTTTTCGAGATTTTTTAAAAATCTAATAAAGGAGAAATCCTTCACTTTATTAGCATCAATACGTAGATGCTTTAGATTCTTCAGCATGCCTATGCCATCCAAATTCTCCATTTTACTCAATTCAAGCAATTCTAGAAAAACTATTTGTTCACATCCCGCCAAAAAACTGATATCTTCAAGATGAGTCTTAATGATTCGTAATCGTTCAATTGTCTTCAATGCAGCTCCAGATTTAAAATAATTACTTTTTAGGCCTGCCAATGTCAAGTCTTTGATCGTCTTTACAGCCCAGATTTCATCAATCCCTTTACGATCCCAAGATACTAACTTCTCGATTTTTGGAAATAGAGAAAAATCCAGTTCAGTTTTATCATCGTTATCTAACCACAGAACTTTTACATTTTTACAAGAATGTATTCCTTTAATATTTTTAATATTCGTCCAATAAACTAGTAACTCTTCGATGAAATCGAATTCGGTCAAATCTGGCAAGAATGAGTGATTCCAACCAATCCCATCTTTGTCTGAGGTTATAATCAATTTTTTTAAATGATTATTCAACATATACTCAGCTAATTTACTTTGATTTTCATCTGTTAGAATCTGATATTCCATGTCAAATTTGGTAAACTTATATGTAGGAAATGAATTTTTCATATTTAATTTTTTTGCAACACATAGACCTTCTTTTATACCGCCATTTAGTTTTATTATCTCCGCTTCCCTCTTTAAAACTGCACTATCAGAAGTGTTATTAATGTTTTCTATTTTTTATCTAATTCATTTTATCATTAACCATCAGATAGTCTCTTCTAATAGTTTTATATCTTTTTTCATTATTGCTGAGTATAGGCTTTACTTCGTAAACTCAAAGACCAGTAAACGTTCGATGATACCGTCTTTGTAGCTGCCTTCTTTAAAATTTTCTTGAGCCCACTCTAAAGCTTTGTCTTTGCCATATAACAAAAGAACAATGCAGGTAACCATTAATATTTCTCTTTCCTGATACGAATTATAAAATTTATATAAAAAAGGATGTTTATTGATGATACCCAGATAAATACTTTCAAGTGTTGGAAAAGTACTGATCAAATTAAATGCCCCTGCTTCAAGTTCACTTTTTATTTCTTCAACAACGTCAGTTAAATTAACTTCCGTTTTATAGGGCAAGGATAAGAACATGTTGGATTCTGAAAAATGGCTTATACTGCCAGCAAAAATTGGATATTTTGATAAGTGATCAGTAATAAAGAAGCTTTCGATCTTTTTGACACTTGGATAATATAACCCAATTGTACATGCGACATAAATTGTATTGGAATCTAATCTATGTAGCCTGGCCGAAAAAGTAATCTTCTCCTGTCTGTTAAAATCTGACTTTATTTTTCTGACAAAGTCACGTTTGCCTTTTTCTACAAATTGTCTTTCCAACAGAAAAGGTCTAAACTCAGATACAACCTCTTCTAGTATATTACCAAGTCCTTTTGACATGTTCCTTTTTTTAGGTTTATAAAGGCCTCTAAGCCCATTTCAATCAACTTCAATATTACAAAACTACTTTTGTTCATCAGCTAAAGCACCTGTAATAAAACCTAAGTACTCTCTTTCTCATCTTCTTAATAAATTTTAAACAACTGTCTTCCTTATTTGCCTTTTTACAAAAATAGATTCATTATTAGATTCAAAAAAAGAAGGATCTTTTACGTTTAGACTTAACTTTTCACAATACTGAACCAGTATCTCCTTATCAATTCTTTTAGCCTTTTCCTGCACTTTGTAGTATTCTATATTTTCAAACCATAGTGCTTCTCCATTTTCATTAAATTGCCAAATGCCCTTATCATCAACAATCGACTGCACTGATCGAACGATCTTTCCAGAGTCGCTCATAACCAAAGAGTTTCGATGTATTTCAGACTCCATAGAGTTAATATCAAACTGAATGTTAATAGAATTAAGACTTTTGCAAATGTAATTGCACAAGGTGGCCCATCCTCCCGAATTGCCTAACACAACTACACCTTTTTTCAATTGCTTTGGCTTAAAAAAAACAGCTCCTAAGAACACTGCCGGAGATTGACCATAAAGTTTTTCCATATACACATCCTCAATCGAATTATTAAATAATTCAATTTCAAAAGAACTTGTAAGACTGTCTTCTTTCAAAAAAGTATATATCTGCTCGATATTTAACTCAACATATACGATATAAAGACTTTTAAAGCTATCAATGGTCATATTATATTTTTTATGAAACAATTTTTAGTCATGTACTATTATTAGTATACCATACTTACCTATCTCTAAGTCCTATTTCAATCAACTTAGACGCTACAGCCAATATGTTAGGGGACAAGTTTAGGATCCATTGATAATCAAGTCCCTCCGTAGAATCTGTTTCATCCCATAGGTTGGTTCCAACGCATCGAATATAAATAGTGTTGTTATTAATGTAACACTCGCCTAGCTGATATTCTTTTGCGGGTTCTGGAAATCTTAATGTAAAGTAGTTACGATACTGATTGTAGCCAATAACAATCAGCTTGCCTTCTAATTCATTGTGAATAGAAAGTCGAAATTTATTTTCTTCAAATTCAATTTCGATAAAATCCTGTGCCTTATCAATTTGAAGATTATTTTGATTTATTTCTCTTATAAGTTCAGCAACATACATACCTCCTGGATACTTTAAAAAATCAATTTTAAAATGTGTATCTTTTTTTTTGTAGAAAGAATTAAAAATAAAGTATCTATTATCTTTAATCTCAATATTTTCAATAGGTACCAAACTTTCATCCTGATAAGGTGTCTCATTTACCATCATCTTATCTTTCCATAAATGAAAAACCTCTCCTAAATTAATATCCAAGTACGCATTAGTCCAAGTTGGGTTATATTTTAAAACTAAAATTTCAGCTTTTTTGTTAATCTCCCTTATATCCATAATTTTTTAATTTGAATCCCTGTGTAGCTTTAATTTGTTTTCTCAGTCATCATCTCCAATATGAAGGGTTAGCTTTTTCCAACCGGCTAATCTTGCCTTTTCAATAGGTACTTTAGTAAAACCTGATTTTGTTCTTCTAACAGGTAAAAGTGTGTACAGCATCACCGTTTCATCATTATTTTCGTCAAACTTCTCCTCTGCATTTTTTCCTCCCGGCCATTGTACATCAAGAACACATAATGCAGCAATCCCCACAGGCCAGCTTAGATCTTTAAAACGATCGTCCTCTGCAAGGATATAATCGCCCTCGGATATCTTCATGCCTTCTTTCACCGATTGTATTATCCTCGACAACAATTGTATTGGAAATTGATTTTCTGCTGTTTGAATATAAAAATTCCAATACTCGGGCAAAACAATGAACAGTTCTATCATCGGTTTATGAAGATCAAACAAACCAAAAGTAAATAACACCCTGTTCTTTTTATTGTTAGCATGAACTAGTTTCTGTACCACAGGTTTATCCTCAGTAACAGAAGCAATATCTACGGGTAATATCTTTCCCAGCCTCAAAGTCACATGACTTAAAATACCACTTCCCGGAATTTCATTATCAACCCATTCGGGTAAAATGTAATGACTTTTTGCTTGGTGTAATTTCAGGTAATCGGCAATTTTAGGATCTTTTTGCGAAATTGCACGATCCAGAGGAAGCATTCCATTCCTGATATGCATTCTGTTAACATTCGCTCCATGGCTCATCAACAGCTTCACCATTTTAAAATGACCAAAATTAACAGCATTCATTAAAGGTGACAAAAGACAGCTTTCTATACCTTCTACATAAGCACCGTTCTCTAATAGCCAACTTGCAATTTCTATATTATTACCCGTCGCGGCACAATTCAGCGGTGTCTCTTTACCCTTTATAGAAATATTTACGCCCAAACCTTTTGTGACTAGAAATTTAAAGGTGGTAAGATTTCCATCTCGTGCACAAGTATGCAGTGGGGTTTCAAGAACATTAAAATATTCGGTGGTTAGCAATTTCGGCTGCGCATCCAGAATCAATTGGATTTTATCCAAATCACCATCTTTAATGGCGACATTAATATCGTTTGAATTATAGTTCATCGTTAAGTTATTATCATGTTAAGTCCAAACCCGCTAATTACAATAGGAAAAGTATAAGTTATTAATGATCAAAGTGATTTAAATTTCTAATTCCCAGCCACTAAATTCACAATCATGACTTAATCCTAAATTACACATCTCCGTAGTCCATTTATTTAGGTTTTCAATACTTAAATTTATAGCTATAGATGTTCCATCCAATACAAACTCATTTTCTGAGGATGACTCTTCTACAACATCGATTTCATATCCTTTTGAACTCAGGTGCTCCGCTAATTTCTCCAACTTCAGGGGATCGTCAGAATAGAAATAGAACTCAAGCTCAGCTTCCTCAAATTCTTTATATCCTTTACCGATTAAAATTGAAAAGGTGTGCCTATTCATCTTCTTCTGTTCAATAATATTCTCGTTGTTGATTTCTTCTGTGGTATATTGACTCATATTTTAATTATTCTAAAATGTTAGGCAGGTTTTTATTCCCGATAATAAACGTTTTTAACGTCAAAAGCATACTTATCGTTAGGCTTTTACTTTTTCCACATTCACATAATGTCTGGGATATCCCGTTTTTTTAACCTTTCGTATGTTTCTTTTCCCAAAAAGCCACTATACTTTACAAAATCAAGATAATCAGGAAGCGCAACAAACATCAAAGCATATACCTTCATATTTTCAGCATCAATTTTAAATTGACCTGTACAAAACAAATTAAAGCCAAGGATGGAATCTTTTATAAGAAAGATTTCCGAACAGATATTTTCGTCAATTAATTCGATTTTTTCGTACTTTCTAATATATCTCACGCCATTATGAACAATTGGCTCACCTTTGTCTGACAACGAGACTTCATATATGGATTTCGTATAGTCAATCAAATCATTTATATAATCAAACTTCACAAAGAAATAATTCTTTCGCAAGACCAATTGGCTATTATCCTCAGCAGAAAACACTTGCACTCTACCTTTTGTGTAAGCCACATTATATTTACTGATAACAGCTAAAAAATCTTCAGATATAATATAGTGGTTGGCAAACTTATAATAATCAAATTCTAAATCCACGCATTTACTGTAAAGATAGTATTCAGGCAGTAGCTCATAGTCGTTAAATCCCGGCTTCATCCACTCATAGTAAATACTATTCTCTTTGCTAAAAGCGTAGCCCGTTATAGGCTCCTCAAACATCCTTGCTTCAAAAAAAACCGGACTGCCATCTTTTCCAGACTGATCGGTAAATATTGCGTAGTAATTCATTTTATTCATATTTTATCTTGGTAATGCAATATCCAAAGTGGCGAACTTCAATTAATAGACACCCAATTCATTACATTATCTCTAATCTTTCAAAGCCTTTTTCAACAAATTCGTTCTTCTTCGTTCTAAAAACCTCCGAATTAAAACTGTAAATACTTTTTAAATTTTTGCATTGGAATATGGCCTCAATATTCTGGATTTTATCAATGTTTAAAAAGCAAATTTCAATTAGATTGGGTAATTCCTTGAATACGTTACAATCAATTTCTGATTTTAAGTCATTTAACCATAACGTCTCGATGTTCTTCTTTTCAATTATATTAGAAAAAGGGAACTTATTACCAGTGCCTATAATTCCAAGATTAGCGACACTTTCGGGGATATATGTAAATACATCCACGTTATGATTACGGCTTAATTCCAGATGTTTTAAATTATCCAAAGATTTTATTACTTCTAAGATTTTTCCCTTTTTATCAACTTGACAACATAATTGTTCAAGCGAAGGAAAAGACATATTTGGGACAGAAAGCAAGCTGTTTAAACCTTTATCATGATAATCTCCCGTAAACGATAGTTTTTTAATTTGATTAAAAACAATGGCCTTTTTTTCTTTCATCAAATCATTTCCCATGTGATTTTCCAACCCAAATTCATACCCTATCATTAAATGATTTAAAGACTCAGACATATCATTTTCTTTCAAATTGACGAAATGGGGAAGCTGTAAGTAAAGAAAATTTAGATGATCTAATTCTTTCACAAAATCAGGAATTAAACCATTTCCAATTTGTTCAAGTGTAGGTTCAATATATAATTTGGTAATGCTTAGAAGATCGGCATCATTGCATCTTTCACCCCATGGTATTTTAGTCGCATCTTTTCTATCAACCTTATCTCCAATTGAATAAAGTCGCTTATTAGAAGGAACTGACCCTCTTTGTTTATTCTGTAAAAAATATCTTTCCTCCATTTTTTATATCTTTCATTACTTGTGGCTTTGTTGGCTTTGACTAGCTAGACCTGGTTGCCTATACTCCCATCCATTTCTTTCTACAAACTCTTGAATCCTATCATTTTCGGCTTTATCCTTAAATGTTATATAAACGTTTTTCAAATTCTTTAATTCTGAGAGTCTGCTAAAATCAGCCGTATTTAATTTCGAAAGTTCCGTTGCCATGAACCCGGTTAGGCCGGTACATGCAAAGATTGAATCTATATTTTTGATATTAGGCGAATTTATAAAGTTCACGGTCTTCATAATGGAAGGGTTATTAAAATCAGGCAAGTCCGAGATGTGTTTTATATGTCTTATAGAAAGTTCTGTTACCTGTTTTAAACTACTGATAAAAGTAAAATCGGAGATCTTTTTACATCTCTCTAAGCTTAAAAATTTAAGACCGGGCATCACCTCTGCTAATTGGTCAGCGTCTATTAAGTTTTTATGTATGCGGAGTTTTGTAAGCTTTTCTTTCCTTGTAAAGGAAGACAAAGTCAATTCTGACACCTGTAACGACTCTAATGAGGCATAGGAATCAACAATTTTTTGTTGCTTTTTATTCAATCCATTTTCCAATTCAAAAGTTGTGATATTTTGAAATCGCTCAATCGACTGAAGAGAAATACCATTTTTAATAAACCCGTAAATTTTCAACTGGGTGATTTCTTCAACGATAGCCAATTGTTCAATACTTTCTATAGCAACGGTTAGTACGGCCTGCATAGATAGCCGTTTTAAATTAGGCAGGAAGGCTGCAATATCTAATCCTTTGGCGTTTTCATCATCCGAGTGTTCCCTATTATCAATCACTAAATTTATAGCGATATCTTTTTTGGCTAAAACCTCATTCAAAATTTTTAGTAGAGCTTTATTGGCTCCCTTCTTTTCAATAGTAATATTTACTTCACCCTTTTCATACTGAAGCTGTATTAAATCATCTTTTGATAGCGTGTTCAAATTCATGCTTATGGTATTTTAGTTATCACCTCACTGCCATTGGGATCATTCGGATCATAGTACACAGTTACCGTGTCTTTTTCCTTTAGGTTTCCGCCCAGCTCGCAATTATAGCGGATAATCTTTTCTCCTTTCGCATCTGTAATTGTGATGGTATATCGTGCCTGTTTTGCCCCATACCGTGTTACACGCTCCGGTAACTTCTGGTCTATTACTGCTTTTGCAGAAATATAGTTTTTATATTTTTCTTTCTCCGCATCGTCTTTCTGTAAATAGCTGTAACCCATATAGGTCAGAGTTATAATTATAAAGAGAGCTACAAGCCAGATTATTCCTTTATTCTTCATCTTATTTAATTTTATACCTGGTTATCGAAATCTCTTTTATAAATCAAATCAGATTGATGTCAGAATATTTTTTCTTTAATGCTTTTTCGGCAACATAGCCCAATTGCTTATCCGGACCGGTAAGGCATCTTTCGAGAAATCCGGAGATAAGATTTTTATCCCATCCGGCACAGGCACAGGCCAGCCCCATTCTAAGGTCGCCCAATCCCACCTCATGTTTTTGCGGAAAGTTTTCAGTTAAACTGATTAGTTTATTTATCTCTTCTCCTTTGGGCATCAGTCTATCTGCTGAGATGCCACGCAAAGCGCCGTTAATCACAGAAAACCCGCCAAATTTGAACAGGTCAAATACAGCAGAAATGTCGTTTTCTGACGTTCTCATTATTCTGGTGTAAGCCATTGCTGCATAGCTGGTAATCATATCGTGCTCCTTATTGTCCAGGCATATCTTATACAAACTATCTTTTGCAGGTTTATACCTGATCAAGCCTAAACTATTAATCATCATGATTTGTGCTTCCCAGGAATTTGCAACATTAACCTGTTTCAAATAAGCAGCCCATAAGTCATCTCCCAATTCCTTTAAAAACTCTTTCCCGATGATTTTTGCTCCTTTTTTCCGATCAGCAACTTTAGAGGAAGAAAGCTGCTCTTTAATTTCATTTATCTTAGACATTTCATACAGTTTATCAGTTGCTATTCAATAATATTCCTATCATTGCTTTCCTTTGTATTGTATTTATACTTTATTCGTTAGATTATGATCAGAAATCAAATGAGCGCTCTGGAAGCTCTCCAAAATCCCAGGATTGAGGATGAGTTCTGATTACATGGATTAAACTTTCGATACTTTTAAAGCGTGGCGTTAAGTCTATTTCATCATGACTTAAATGACAAACTTTACCCTTATAATCTCCTTTATAATAAACACAGAAATAATTTGAATTATCATCTGTCATAATAGGCAGAACTTCATCAAAGTCTTCAGGATACTGTTTAAAAAAAACCACCATTCCCTCCAAATTCTCATTGGTTATTCTTTGAAATCCATCCCTTGACCCGAAACTTTCTAATGCCTGAACATCGGTTACAGGAAATTGATATTGCTCCAATATTTCTATTATTCTAAAATTATCCTTTACCATATTAATAATTTTCCTGTATTAAAATCTATCGCGTCATATCCTTCATTTTTCGGTAGTGGTCCATCCCAGCCACAAGGAATATGGCCTGATTTATAAACATTCATAATTACATCAAACTGTTTCGGAATATTTTTATCTAAATGATCAAAATAGTGCTGCTCAATAGTATAACTAATTATTATACTTTTTAACGAAGCCAATAAATCTTTGCCCACATTGTTATTATCAGCCCAGTCAATTATTACCGGTTCGAATCCCTTATAATCCAAACGTGCCTTTGCTGAAATTTCATTCCATTTCCTGGATTCCTCTTTATGAAACGACTGAATATACCATGATAAACGGTTTCTCGCATACAAGACAAAATTTCCCCAATTCAAACTATTAATATGCTTCAAGCACTCAACATTACTGTTTACCGCTTTTACCGGAATAATAAACGTTCCCTCTTCCAGAGGCTTTCCTATATTTTCAAACCAATTAACTTCATTTAATTTCGCCTTCATATCTAATATATTTACCGCATCAACACAATTTAACAGCTCTAATAGCCATAAAGAAATATTTATATTTACCTCTTCACAAAAACAGCTTTATCATTAGCTTTAAAAAAGGAAACCTTTCTACTAAAAGTATAATATACCTCTGTCTACAAATTTAATTTTTAACCAGAAACATCTGGAACCAGCCACCTTTCCCGGGTCTGTGTTAGATAATTTTGATTTTCACCATTGTAAGTTTTTGCCGCATCGGGCCATACCAAAAGCTGCTTCTCGGGCACATCTGCTCGTAAATCTCTTGTTCTGGACACTAAATAAACCTTTCGCCCGTATTGACCAATTATTTTAAAAACCTGTTTAACAAAATTAGCTGTCAATTCATCATTAACATGATAAGATCCAGTAAGATAGCCGTCTTTTAGACACTCAGGGTCATATCCTGCTACTTCAGAAGAGACATACTGTATTAATCCCTTGCCAATTATGGGAAACCCAAAATGAAGTTCCTCCTGCGAATTCACCAGCGTTTTATAATCTTCTAATGAAAAGATAGCTGTATTTAAAATTGATTTACCTTTGAATCCTAAGGACAGGTCATCTATGAATTTTATCTCTTTAGAATCGCTTCGAGACGTATCAATAAAAAGAATATTTTTAAATTGAAGTCTTAATAGATCCGAAAGTTCAATTTCGTCTTTTTTTGTAAAAAAAACTCCTAAACGTTTAATAAAATTACTTCCTCTTTTCATTTTTAAGAATATCTAGGCACTTTACAGAGTCGGGTTAGGAAATGAATTTTTCATATTTGGAAATAAGAATCAAATGATCATTGATAAAAGCTATAAGCTCATTTCCACTCGCATTTTTCCTTAACATTTCTATAAATGTTAACTCGATTTCAATTTCTCTAGCGTAATGCTTAACTAAAACATGTTCTTTTTCTTCATAACTAATACCATCATCTATATTAAACAGATGCTGCGAAACAATGATATTAATTGTATTAATTAATAAATCAATGCATTTAACAATATACTTTTCGTCTTTTTTAACATGAAAATTCAGGAGATTTTCAATTGAAGATAAAACATTAGCAGCAAGCATAAATTCATCACAGCTACCATATAAATCATCAAATGGTATTGAATTTAATTTCTCTGTAAACCCATCTATAGTTGACCTTTGAATCTTAATATTACTTAACACTGACTCTTCAAGATATTTTATAATACCTCTAATAAGCTCATAATTTTTATTTGGAGATTCTAACTTTTCAAGTTCAATTAAATGATCAAACAGGTCATATAATCCAGAGATTCTTTTAACACAAAACAAGCCAAAAAAGCTTTTGTCTTTTTCAGATAAAAGTCCCAATGAAAATATAACTTCTTTATTTACATCCATTATTTAATCATTTTACAGTTCCCAAAACACAAGCGGCCTTTTAATTAGATCTATCTTAGAGTTGTCTTTTTAATCTTTAAAACCTTGTCAATCATCCCCAATATGATTACGAAAGTATCGCATACCCAACTCCAAATCAGGTAAATCCAGAAGTGTTTTATCCAGGTCAAGAATCTGTTCCAAAGACAGAATCATAGCATCTTCGACCTCAGAATCTTCATCTCCTAACATCTGTAAATCACCATCCGCATCATAAACCACTTCAGTTATCGGTGATTTTTGCTTTACCACAAAAACTGTTGTTATCACCGGTTTTTTCTTATCAAATTGAGAAATTGTTATTTTTTATATTTTTAAGCCCCCATTTAAACCTTATGATTCATGTTTTAATTATTCTAAAATATTAGTAGGTCGTTTAAATCCTGGTAATAAACGTTTATCTAAATACAGTGGATCCTTATACAAGCTCCATCGTTGTATACCGAGATACATTTCAAGCAGCATTACCCCTGCGATTGACTCCCTCATCAGTTTTTCTAAAATATCCGGATTGGAAAGGTCAATGTTTGTTATATGAATATCCAATTTTCCGATTACCGGCCATTTGCCCTTCTCTAGTTCTTCATAATCCATTCCGCAAACCAAAAACGGTAATCTAAAGTAGTTTTCATCCTGTAGTTTTTTAATTAAACTTTCTTTGTCAGGAGACATAAAATCATAAAAGCTCCATATAGTATGGTATACGCTTTCTCCAAGTTCGCGTACTCCAATTATTATCGCAAGCCCAAACTGGCCATTGGTAAGCGGAATGGTAACAACCATTCCCTTTTCCGGTTTAATTCTGTTTCTTTTCATTTGCTTACTTCCCTATACAGCCAACTCCCGCCTTCTAAGTGATTTTGATACCTTAATCTATCTCCAAATTGCAGCAGTTATGGCAATTAATGTCATCAATTTTGAGGTCAACATCTTAGTTGTAAGGTAGTAAATATTTTTAATCCAGTCTACTTTTTCGGCAAGCCCAAGAATGTATGTATCCGGCCTATATTTATACGAAAATCCGAAGGATGCCTTACGGGAAGTAACGAAATAAAAAATAATGGAAGATTTGGCGGTAAATTTGTTGTGAAAGTTTAACCAGCATAAGCAAGGATACATTTCACCACAATAATATGACTAAAAACATTATCTTAATCTGCCTGGCAATTTTGTTACTGTTTGGTATAGCCAGCAGTTGCAAAAATATGAATTCTGAAGAAACAACTACAATGGATACGATAGCACAAAAAGAAGTAAAAGTTGCTGCCCACCAGATCCTAACCTCATGGCTCGTAGAGGGTATTGAAGGCATTCAATTCCTCGGGACCAGTGAATGGAAAATCGATGACCAGGTTTTTCTAAACA
>NZ_SJSM01000010.1 GCF_004331685.1 Pedobacter hiemivivus
GGGATCTTAAAAGCAGAGTTTGACCTGTATGGAGCCCAAACTGGCTTAAGGGAAACGACAAGAAAGATCAGGGACAATATACAAACCTATAATCAGATAAGGCCGCATGCCAGTTGTGATTATCTGACCCCGGAACAAGCGCATCTTAAACATGGTGAACTGAAAAAAAGATGGAAACCAAAAAAATATAAATCAGAGCAAAATTCAACTTGTATAACCGAATCAGGAATTACAAATTTGCATGTATAGTCAATTCAAAATTAATTCAACAACCTGTATAGCTATATACGGATAAGACATGGCTCGTGTATTCTTTTATCAAAGTCCATGGTGAGTCCATGTATAGTCCATGCTAAGTCCATGTAATTTATATAAATACTTGGACTTGTTCCATACTTTAGGTATATTTAGCTTGGAGTTTGGTAAAGGAGTACCTTAACCGTTTAACTCGTTAACCTTTCAACCAAATAGAATAGTATGGGAAAATTAGATGGTAAATTCATCCGTGGAGCCGTAGGAGACATCACATTCAAAAAAGTAGGCAAAAAACAGTATGTGCAAAAGAAGTCCAAAATGACTGTAAAGGACCAAACTGAAGCAACAAAAAAATCAGCACAGGTCTTTGGTCAAGCTAGTAGTTTGGCCAGCAGCATCAGGGTTTCATTAGATTCAATCATTGGATTTTACGACACCTTTATGGTCTCTCGCTTTACTGGCGACACCGGCTATGTGCTAAACACAGCCTTAGTGGCGGAAACACAAAAATTTGTCTTTAATCCAAACTCATTCAACAGGTTTAACGGCTTTGAATTTAATCTCAACTCACCTGTAAAAAACTACCTGTTTGCCCAGCCAGAAGTAACCACTTCCGGGAACACACTTGAATTAACCTTGCCTGAAATGAATATCCCTCAGGACTTAAGGTTTCCTCAGCCAGGGAGAAATTGTATAATAGCCCTCCAAATAGCTCAGTTTGACCTTAAGCATGGCTATCACATGGAGTCTAATATACAAAGTGCAGAAATTAATTATGCATATAAACCCGCTATAATTCCGGCCAGCAAATTTACGTTTGAGATAGCGCCAGGCTGCCTATGCATAATAGGGATTGCATTGAAGTATTACGAAAAGACATTTGCTGGAAATGACACCGTCAATAATAAAATTTTTAACCCTTCAGCCATTTTAAAAGCTTTTATGACTGAAGGGGAACCCAATATGGAGATTACCGGAGCATGGCTCGAAATGGATTTTAAAAACCAACCGAACCCTTAAATTACTTGATCACGCTACCGTTCTGATGTTTAACCGTTGGAGCTACAAAAGCTAGCTTTCCATCTGTATCCTCAGACATTAAAATCATACCTTGCGACACGATCCCTTTGATTTCTCGTGGCGCAAGGTTTACCACAAGGCTCACCTGTTGACCGATAATATCTTCTGGCTTGTAATACTCAGCGATACCAGAAACTACCGTACGTTGATCTATTCCTGTATTCAGCGTTAATTTTAATAACTTCTTGGTCTTCTCTACCTTTTCTGCTGCAATAATCGTGGCTACACGAATATCAACCGAAGTAAAATCTTCAAACTGAATATTTTCTTTCGCTGGCGCTATAACTACCGAAGCCGCATCATTATCCGCTTTACTTCTGTTCAGTTTATCAATTTGAGCTTGCACCGCGTCATCTTCGATTTTCTCGAATAACAAAACCGGTTCATTCAATTGGTGACCTCTGTGTAGTAAATCTATCTGGCCTGCAGCTTCCCAGGTGTGTCCGCCATAATTCAACATCTTCATCAGCTTATCTGCTGTGAATGGCAAAAATGGCTCAATTAATATCTCCAGATTGGCAGCAATTTGCAGACTGATAAATAAGATGGTACGCACTCTGTCTTCATCCGTTTTAATCACCTTCCAAGGCTCTGTATCTGCCAGGTATTTATTTCCTAAACGAGCAACATTCATCACCTCACCAAGCGCCTCTCTAAAGCGATAATTTTCGATAGAAGCACTTATTTTTGCAGGGAAAGTAGCCAATTCATCTATTACTGCCTGATCCTCTGGTAGGATGGTCATACAGGTAGGAACCTTACCCGCAAAATACTTGTGCGTTAATACCACTACCCTATTGATGAAGTTACCAAATACGGCAACCAGCTCATTGTTATTTCTAGCCTGAAAGTCTTTCCAGGTAAAATCGTTATCCTTTGTCTCAGGTGCCGTTGCCGTTAATACATAACGCAACACATCCTGTTTATCTTTAAACTCTTCTAAATACTCATTTAACCAAACAGCCCAGTTTTTAGAGGTAGAGATCTTCTGCCCTTCAAGATTCAGGAACTCATTGGCTGGAACATTATCCGCCAGGATATAATCGCCATGAGCCATTAACATCGCCGGGAAAATAATACAGTGGAAAACGATATTGTCTTTTCCGATGAAATGCACCAACTTGGTTTCATCGTCTTTCCAATACTCCTCCCAACTGCCCTTCTCCATGTGAGTCTGATTGATATAATACTCTTCAGCTTTAGGATTCCAAACATCCAAACGAGCATAATCAAAAAGCTCTTTAGTTGCCGAAATGTAACCAATAGGCGCATCAAACCAAACATAAAGCACTTTGCCTTCTGCATCCTTTACAGGTACTTTAACGCCCCAATCAAGATCGCGGGTCATAGCACGAGGCTGTAAGCCTGAATTTAACCAGGACTGACATTGTCCAGAAACATTTGGTTTCCATTCTTTATGGCTTTCAATATATGTTCTAAGCTGATCTTCGTATTTATCCAATGGCAAAAACCAGTTCTTAGTCTCTTTTCTTACAGGAGGCTCTCCAGATAAGGTCGACTTCGGATTAATGAGGTCTGTAGCATTTAATGTACTGCCACAGCTCTCGCACTGATCGCCATAAGCGTTCTCATTTCCACACTTCGGACAAGTTCCAGTAATGTAACGATCGGCCAAAAACGTTTGAGCCTTTTCATCAAAATACTGCTCCGTAATTTCTTCCGTAAAAACCCCTTTTTTGTATAAGGTTTCAAAAAAATCAGAAGCCGTTTGGTGATGCATCAAGGATGAGGTTCTGTGATAGATATCAAAAGAAACGCCAAATTCCTTAAATGAATCCCCTATAATTTTGTGGTATTTATCAACAACAACTTGAGGTGACACCCCCTCCTTTTTCGCCTTTAGCGTAATAGGAACACCGTTTTCATCAGATCCACAAATAAACTTAACATCTCTTTTATTAGAGCGCAGGTATCTTACATAAGTATCCGCAGGTAAATAAACGCCTGCCAAATGTCCTATGTGTACCGGTCCGTTTGTATAGGGCAATGCCGCTGTAACGGTATATCTTTTTATTTTACTGTTATCCAAAACTATTTTTATTATTTTGTCAAAGATAAGTGTTTTACCTATGATTAAACAGCCAGCATATTTAAAAAAAGGCGACAAAATTGCAATAGTTTGTCCGGCAAAGAAATTACCGGGGAGTATTGCCCCTGCCATTGCGATCCTTGAAAGCTGGGGCTTGCAGGTTGTAATAGGCAAAACCGTCACTGCCGAGCACAACCAGTTTGCCGGCGACGATGCTTTAAGAGCGGCAGACATACAAGGATTCCTTGACGATCCCGAAATTAAAGCCATTATTGCCGGAAGGGGCGGCTATGGCACCGTACGGATCATTGATGAGCTTAATTACGACAAATTTAAAGTTAATCCTAAATGGATCATTGGATTTAGCGACATCACAGTATTACTGTGTGATTTATTTGCGAGGTTAAACATCCAAAGCATCCATGGACAAATGCCCTATACATTTGAGAAAGCAACGCCTGAATCATTGGATTCATTAAAAAAGGCTTTGTTTGGAGAGGCCATTAAATACGAATATACAAATTCGTTTCCTGGGCGCTCGGGAACCGCTGAAGGCATCCTTATTGGTGGTAATTTAACCCTTATGGTGATGTTAGAGGGCTCAGCTTCGGAAATAGATTATACGAATAAGATCCTTTTTCTGGAAGATGTTGGTGAGCACGAATATTCCATCGACAGAATGATGCGTATGCTAAAAAGAGCCGGCAAGCTAGCCAAGTTGAAAGGCCTCATTGTAGGTGCCTTTAATGACGTTGAGGTAGAATCGATTCCTTTTGGAGCCAGTCCGGAGCAGGTGATCTGGGATATTGTGAAAGAATATGATTACCCGATATGTTTTAACTTCCCTGTAGGGCATATTGATGACAATAGAGCTTTGGTTGTTGGCAAATCTGCTAAATTGATTGTTAAGAATCAACAAGCGACCTTATCTTTTGAATAAACACTAACCATAGCAAATCTCATACAGATCTATGATAACCCGATCATCTTTTGATGATTTTTTGGAACGACTATTTGTTGCAAATTAATTATCTTAGAACTATGGTAAAATGCTCTTTCCTATTATATTTCTTTATTTTTCTTTTTACAAACCAAACAAAAGCTCAAAATTTAAATATAGCAAAGGGCAAGGTGATTGATTACACCTCAAAATCCCCGATCCCAAATGCTATAATTCAAATTTATAATGACTCTAAGGTCGTATATAAAACCAGCACAGATAGTTTGGGTTTTTTTTCTATTCCCTTGAATACACTAGTAGAATACACCAATTTAAAAATACAAAATATAAATTATCAGCCATTAAATATCCCCAAGCCAACGATTGATTCTAAAAAACGCTCTTCACAAGCCTTAGGCATATTCGAGTTACTGACAAGCTCCATTCAATTAAAAGAAGTCGTTATAAGAAAGAATAAACGATATCGTGATACCACGGTTATTGACCTGAGTAAAAAAAAATTTGAGCGAACGATCATGATTAGCGACATACTTTCTGGAAATAATGGATTTTATATCGATGGGGCGGGACAATTATTTTATAAGGGAAAACAAGTGACAGATGTAACCGTCGATGGAGGAACCTTCTTTGGGAGAAACAATTTAAATATTTATGAAAACCTTCCGGCGCTTGTTTTAAAAGACATACAGATCGTAGAAACCGACATTGATAGTCTAACTAACATTACCATGATTAGACCTTTAGTCAAGGTTAATCTAAGCTTTAAAGGAGATTATAAAAAAGGGATGTTCGGAAGCGCAAACCTAGGTCTCGGAACACTAACAAGGTACATAGTAAGTACAAATTTATACCGTTACAAAAAAAGCGAACAGATTTCTTTTGCAATAAACTCTAATAACATTAATGTTAACACTAGTCAACCTTCCGAGCCTTCGGTTATGTTTTCTGCCGGTGGGAATAATACGATTAAGACCATTCCAAAAATAGAATACAGGAATGTTTTTCTCAAAAAGCTTGAAGTCATGACATCCATAAACGCTGCCATCGAGAATAAAACTTCGATATCTGAATTGGAAAGGAAAGAAGAAATCTTAAATCAGCAAACAAGGTTATATAATTCATCGAAAATGAGGTCATTAAATATTGATCAAAGCTCTGCAAATCTAATTTATCGTATTAATTCACAAAATACTATAAAAGCAAATTTTAATATAGAATACTATAAGACGAATCAATCCGACACATTAGATTATAACATTAGGCTTGATTCATTAAATACGATCTCTAACATACTTAAAAATAGAATAAATACAACAAAGATGATGTCCTATGAGGCTTTATTCAACAAATCATTTTTGTCAAAAAAAGGCCGAAGCTTATCTATTGGAATAAAAAACCAGAAAAGAATATTTCGAATATCTGAAAACAATAATGTCTACACACTTGATCTGCAAAAACCAATTCGTTTTTTTTTAAATGGAACAAATTATGCTTCCGAGAACGAAGCGTCTATTAATCTTAATTTCATAAATTCTCTCAGTGAATCGAGCGTTCTTTTTTTTGGATTAAACTATAAAAGATCCTCAATTAATTACAATGAAACTATAAACAGCGACACCTTAAAAAACAATGGAGACATCGTCAATAAAGTCATAAATGATTACTTAAATCCATCCCTTAAAATGCAAAAAAATTTCGACAATATCTCGGTTACAGGATATCTAGGCGGAATAATCAATTTTAGAAATACAGGGGGAATTTATGATGTCTTTTTTAGACCCGATATTGACCTAAATAGCGATTTCAAAATTAATAAAAAGACTAATTTCAATATTAAATATGCAGCAAAATCCAACTATCCAATTATTGATCAACTAACAAATATTAATAATTCTTTCAATCTTATTTCTCAGAATTCTGGAAATCCAAGTTTAAAGCCTGAGTTAAAACAAAGATTAGGATTTGCTTACGAATTTAAACGATCAGACTCTCTAATGGTTTCCTTTCTTGCCGGAGCAGAACTTATATCCTCAAAATTCGGTTTTAACATTATAAGTAGCCCCAATAATCTTCAACAAACCCAAATTGCAAATGTTGGCAGAGCTATAGCTGCTGATGCGGCATTTTCTCTTTCTTTTTTGGCAAAAAAAGGAAAAAATATAAATTTTAGAAGCGCCTTGGCCTATCAGCAAATGCCTTCAATAGTAAACACAGAAAAAACCTCGAATAATGGAATAACTTTTAATCAGGTTTTATCCACAAAAATAGCATTGATCAAAGGCTTATTGACAATATCTCCATCATTGTCAATCTCCAATAGCATCTATAAATACGGCACTAGCAAATCTAGCTTTGCGTCTTTTACCTATTCGGACAGACTCTCAATCCAAATACAAACGATTCAAATTATTCTTTTTCCATTTATTAATTACAGCACCGGTATTCGCAAAAATTCTTCTTGGGCAATGAACGCAGAAATAAAAAAAAATATCTTTAAAAATAGTGGATCGATATGGTTAAAAAGCTACGATGTATTCAACTCCTTCAGATACGTCAATAACATTATTGGCCCATCCTACATTGAAACATTAAAATACGTGAATCTTCAACGCTATAGTTTATTAGGAATAAGCGTGAAATTTAATACCATTAAATAATTTGGTTATACAAATTAATTGCATAAATTCAATTCACGAAACACTCTCAATATGAACAAATTAATCTCTCCCAACCATCTTAGTACTTTTCGTTACTACCCGCTCTTACACACAAACAACAAGTCAATTATAAAATTTTCACAATTAACCCCTTCACTATGAAAAAGATTTTTCTTTTCTTTAGCGCTATTCTGTGCTTTTTATCTGGCTACGGCCAGACCTTACAAACCACTGCGACAGTAACAAGTGGCAACGAGGTAATACTAACCGCCAGCGGAGAAAGTAGCTCCGGGTATATAAGCAGCATCCAGATAATGCTCCCTCAGAGCGTCATTACACCTGTAGGAACAAATGTAAGCACATCTAGTCCCAACTACGCCGGCGATCCGTATCCCGTAGGCTCTGCTTCTAAATTCAAGTTTACAATAACGGGGTATTTTAATTCGCCAGCAACACCAATAACAGCTAAACTAACAATTAAATGTACTATTTTAAATCAAAATGGCAACCCATCAAGAAATGAGGACCAAATAGTGACAGTTACAGTTAATCCAGTAGTACAGACCTCTTTCCCAAATCAACCAAGATCTCGAACTTTTTACAAGAACGATTGTGGGCCTGGATTTGAGTCTGATCCATATACCTACTCAGTACCTGCTGGCCAGTACACAGCTAGCACTCAAGCAGCAGCTAATGCCCTCGCCGACGCAGAAATTACAGCTAATGGCCAAAATGCCGCTAACGCGAATCGTACCTGCAAACAGGTCTATTACAACACTATTACGTCTGCTAGTTATACTAAAAATACTTGTGGATCAGGCTATATTGCATCTACTGAAGTGTACACCGTACTCGCAAACACTTATAAAGCATTCTCTCAAGCAGAGGCCGATTTGAAAGCTACAAACGATTTAAATGCTAATGGGCAAAACTTTGCAAATACGCATGGAACATGCACCGAAGACAGAAGAAGATACCGAGTAAACCTCCGCCCTACTAGCCCTTGTACCTCTTCAGATGAAATATCGGGCTTTGTTTGGATTAGAAGAGATCTCGACTTAAACAATATTTACTCCCAAGGGGCAATCATTGCATATACTTCTGCGACTGGAAGTACCACTGCTGCAGAAGGAAGTTATAAAATCCTTTATGAAATAACGGACAATGGAGAACAAGGAGTTCGCATATTTAACGTTAATAGCTCGGGATATATTAATAATTACACGCTATGCTCGAACTAGATTTAGCTAGTATAATATAACGCGGTGTACAATTAACATCATGAAGTAAATTCTTATTTACCTTAACTTTCATTTTCTGGAACGAAAAAAAACATGCTTTAGCACTTGCCGGCAATGTTATATACTGAGCAGGAATAGCTGTCCTCATACCATCATCAAATTCGCCATGGATACCATCCCTTACAATGGCCACATTTCTACACTTCAGGTCAGAAAAAAGATGCCTTTCAAAGGCTAGTTCCAGACAGTGTTCTTTATAATAGTAGCAGGCAAGATAGTTCTGATTTCAGTTCCGGCAACAAAGCCCAGTCCCACTAAGTTGACCATTGATCAACAAAAAGTAGTACTAGAGCTCAATTGACCATTATTACCGATACGGGCAAATAAAAAGGGGCAATTTTCGTTATGAAAATTACCCCTTTTACTATTAAATATTTGCTTAAGCAGTCACAACATAAGTTAAAGTGATTGCGTAAGGCGCAGTGGTTAATAAAGCCCCCTGACCCGAAATAACAGTTCCACTGTTTAACGTAATCACAACGCGATAAACAAACCTATCACCTACAGCTAGGTTCGCCAAGGTTAAACCATTGGAACTAAACAATGCAACTAGATCATTTATACTAGCACTATAAGTTTGCGGCCAAGTGCTGATGTTTTTAAACTCCTTAGTATAAGTAGTTACAGTCGCAGTTTTTCTATAATCGACCAATACACTTACTGACTTTACGTTTCCACTTTCTACTAATTTTAGCACGAAATCGTCCGTAACAGCAGGAGTCGCCTTACTTAATAGACCATTGTTATAATCAGACGCAACTATCGCTGTCGCAGGAGGTTTCGGTTTCGGATTAACGATTGTAAACTGTGCATTCGCGGAGTTTTCAAATTCTGGATATCGGTTTTTCTTACAAGAAACAGTGCTTGTAATGATACCTATGATGAGTAAAAATTTAAGATATTTCATATGAATGATATTTATTGGGCCCAAAATATTTTTGATGTGTATGGATCAGGTTGACCTGGAAAACTAGAGTTAGAAGTAACCTCAGAGTTTGGATACGGTAATCTGAAAGGAAAAGTTCTAGTGGCAATAACCTCAGGATCTCCAGCCCCCGTTGTATTTGGGATAACAGGATATCCAGTACGACGGTAATCTGTGTAAGCATCGATACCAAAGCCAAAAGTTGAGATCCATTTTTGAGTCATGATAATATTTAATTTCCCAACAGGTGAAGCAGCCTGATAATCAGTATAGACTTTAGTTATATAGTTCTCAATAGATGGCATTTGAGGAACACTCTGAACAGATCCTGGCACAGAAGCAGCCACCGCGTTTACTTTACGCAAATTCGCTCTGATCCCCCGTTTAAGTAAAGTATCGGCAGACAATCCAGTAGTACCAATAGTCAAGGCTGCTTCAGCTTGTATAAATAGAACTTGGTAACTAGTTAAAAGACGTAAGGCCCCGCTAGCAAGTCCATTATCAAGTTTTCCTACCCCCCCTGCTCCGTCATCATAACGGCCTCCCACTGGAAACAAGCCAAGAAGAGATTGAGAATTAAGTTGACTTCTATTAGCATTAGGCCCTTTAGACGAAAACCTAAAGGAAACAAAACGTCCATCTTTAAAGTCGGGAGCATTATCCGTAGGACTACCTGCGGTAGCAAGCTGGTTATAAATAAAATATGGCATCCTAGGGTCCCCTAAAGTTTTTAAAGTATTATAAAAATACGGACTTACAGAACTTTCACGAGAACCTGCTGAATTATAGTTAGCAACAAAACCTGGATTTCTATTTTCTGGTGCCGACGATGTTCCAAATTGAATTTGAAAATCATCCGCTGGTGTCAAAATCAAATTGCCCGCGGTTATTAAGGCATTCATTTGAGCCGACACATCTTGCTTAAGTCGAATTTGATTATACAATTTCAATTTTATGCTGTTGGCTAATTTTATCCATTTCAGACGGTCTCCACCATAAATAAAATCTGTTGTTTTGTCTGGAGAAATAGATGATGATGCCGCACTTAAATTGGCGATGGCAATGTCAAGAGATTTAAACAAATCGTCATAAATTGCTGAACTTCCATCAAACTTAGGATTTAGTGCATCATTTCCCTTTAACGCATCAAAGTAAGGAACATCACCAAAAAGGTCAACTAGAAGACTGAATATATAAGCCTTTTGAACTTGTGCGACCCCAACAAAATGCGGCGCATTCTGTGCAGTCCCCTTATTAATTACAGTTTGAAAATCTTGTAGGGCTCCTGAATATAAGCCATAGGTAGCTCCTCCACCACTCCAAGGTGTTTGGAAAGTAAACCGGTCTACGATATAATCGTTCACCCTAAAATTTACAATCTGATGAGAGAATGTAGAGGCAGCAGAGTTAAGCCCTCCAACATTCATACTTAAATTAAATGCTAGCCCACCTTCTGCTATTGGCAAAATTTGAGTCAAAGGTAAGTCCGTCGGATTTTTAGGATCATTATTGATATCTAAAAAATTCTTTTGGCAACTCCCCAAAATCGCAGAAAAGCAAACTAGGGCTATTCCTGCTAAGTATTTATATCTTTTTTCCATTTTGGATAAATTTAAATCGATTAATATATTTCTAATTAGAATGTTGCTCTTATGTTAAATCCGTATCTCTTAGTACTTGGTGCATTTGTATATTCAATTCCTTGCACATTTCTTGTATCTGAAGCCCCATAAGTACTGGTTTCAGGATCAAAATTTGTTCCTTTAGGGAAATTCGGTGCGTAGAAAAACAAATTACGAGCTGTAAAAGACACATTTATAGAACCTACTGGTGAGTTTCCAAGCCACTTTTTAGGAATTGCATATCCTAATGAAATTTCTCTCAATCTAAAAACACTTGCATCAAAGATTAAAAGATCAGAAACTCCGGTTAAACCCCCGTTTCCATTAAAGTATAGGTCATTCGTCGTCGCCTGAATCTCGTTTGGTATTTTATTCCCATTACCATCCAGAATCGGTTGAAATGTAGTCGCATCTCCATAATATCCTTTGATAATTTTCGGTGTTAAACGATCTTCTGTATCTGTAGTTACCCCTCTACCCAAAAGTTGTGAGACTGTATTGGAATATAGATCACCCCCGTGTTTATAATCAATCAACACAGAAAGGCTTAAACCTTTATATCTAAATGTATTGGTTAATGCAGTAGTGAACTTTGGATTCGGATCACCAATTTCCTCTCCCGGCTTTCTTATTAAAAGTCCAGTAGTCTTATTTATTAGGAAATTACCATCCGCATCTTTAGCCGCTTTAGTTCCAACCATAATACCATAAGGCCTACCTGGTCTTAATACAACCGCTGGATCACCAAAACCTGGAATAAGTGACAATTCAGTTAAACCTTGGGTAAGACTAACCACTTTATTTCTATTTTGTGAGAATATACCATAAATGTTCCAGCTAAATCCATTTGGATTTTTAAACGGATTTAAATCCAGTCCGATTTCTATACCTCTATTTCTCATTTCACCAAAATTGGTCAATTTAGACGTAAAACCAGACGAGCTAGCTATTGTAACAGGAGCAATCTGATCGGTTGATTTTTTGTCGTAATAAGTGAAATCAAGCCCAATAAGGTCATTTAAAAATCTAAGTTCAGCACCAATTTCACGTTCTGTCGTAAACTCAGGTGTAAGATTTGGATCAGCTAATCCATTCCCTACAGATCCTCCTGAAAACCCTACGAATGGGAAAGTAATGTTACTTGCGTTATTTCCAAAAGTAGGATTTACCAAATAAGTAGGATTTAACAAATATGGAGGCGCATCATTACCAACTTTCGCCCAGTTTAAGCGAAGTTTTCCAAAAGAAAGCCAAGGCGTATTATCTTTAGTCAACTCAGAGAACACGAAAGATCCACTAACTCCTGAATAAAAAAAGCTTCTGTTCGACTTAGGCAATGTAGAAGACCAATCATTCCGACCTGTCACATTTAAAAATAAATAAGACTTATAATCAAATTGTAAATCAGCAAAAATACCATACAACCTCTTTTTAATATCCTGAGCTCCATTAGGTATCACATTCGCTGTATTGCTAATATCGTCTATATCAAAAACAACCATATTACTTCCCACAACAGATTCGCGTTGATTTCTCGCCTGATTTACGTTATGCCCTAAAATACCTCTAAAATTAAGATCTGGAGTAATTGATTTAGTTACGGTTGCTAAGAAAGTAGATTCAATTTCTTGATTACTAATCTGATCATAAGTTACTTCCCCAATACCATTAGCTCCCACAGAACCTCTTCTAATAGTCCTAAAACGACTATCTGTATACTGGTTTACCCCGATCTTATAATTTAGGTTTAACCAACTATTTACATCATATGATAAACCAACGTTACCATAAACCCTATTTACATCACTTTTGTAAGTATTATTTTTTACTGACCAGTATGGATTATCAACACTTGGCACGAAAAACAGCTGACCTAAAGTAACCGGATCCTGGAAAGGAACTACATTAAAATCAGACAGATTCCAGTTTCTTCCTAAGTACAAAGTACGTGCAAAAGCAGACGCTTGTCCAACACCATTTTGGGCACCTAAAATCGGTCCCGCTTGATTTGACTCAACATAAGATAACGTACCTGAAACTGTAACCTTATTGTCCAATTTCATATTTCCACCAACGTTAAAAGTTGTACGTGTAAAATCAGAGTTCTCAATAATCCCTAAGTTTTTACTTTTAGACGCCGAGGCTGAAAAGTTACCCTTTTCACCACCAGTACTTACCTGAACAGCATTTTCAAATACAGATCCAGTTTTAAAGAAATCTGCTACGTTGTCAGGATAAGCTTGAAATGGCGTCCTGGCAGTTGCAGGAAACTGAGGAAGTGATGCTCTACCTGCAAACCAATGCGGGATCGTACCATCAGCAGCAATACCATTACCTTGAGGATATCTAATGGTGTTAGGTTGACCGAACTCCGGACCCCAGCTACCATTTGCATTAGAATAGTTAAACTCACTGCCTGCTCCAAATCTATTTTGATAATCAGGTAGACTTGCAACTTTTTCAATAGCATAAGAGCTGGATAATGTAATTTCAAACCCTTTTTTGTTCGCTCCGCTTTTACCAGATTTTGTGGTAATCAAAATAACACCATTTGCAGCCCTTGAACCATATAAGGCAGCAGCAGCAGCACTTTTGATTACCGTCATACTCTCAATGTTATTCGGATCCAAATCAACAGCCCTATTAGATACGGCATTACCGTTTACCAGGGTAGAGGCTCCAGATTGAGTGGATTGATTATCAAAAGGAATACCATCGACAACGATTAAAGGCTTATTGCTGTAAAGGAATGAAGTATTACCACGAATGGAAATGTTTGTCGCACTCCCCGGTACACCATTTGAAGCAATGATATTAACACCCGCCACTTTTCCACTCATAGCTCTTAGCGGATCTGGTTCAGATTTCTGAGCTAAATCACTGTTATTTAATGTAGAAGCCGTATAACCAATTGCCCTGGTCTTTCTCTGTATACCAAAAGCCGTAACAACAACTTCACCCAACTGTTTAGCATCAGTAGATAAAGCCGCATTCACAACATCTGAAGAGCCTAGAGGAATAAGTTGTTTTAAATAGCCAATAGAAGAAAATTCGATTGAGATTAGATTTTGCCCCGATGCAACCTTAAGGGCGTATTTTCCATTTGCATCTGTTGATGTACCGTTTGCAGTACCACCAATTTTTACAGAAACGCCCGGAATTGGTAGTCCGTCGTCCTTTCCTGTAACCGTACCAGTAACTGTTCTATCTTGTGCCATCGCAGCTCCCGCTACGAACATCAAAATGAACAAACTTTGTAGAAGTTTTTTCATAAAAAAGTAAAATTTAGGTTAGTTAATAATATTCCAAATATACCAAAATTGATATGCGAGCATAATTTTACACAAGCACAAGCCTAATTTATGACGATGCAATGACACAACAAGACGACATCATAAACTTTGAAAACTCAATTAAACAGCATATCATACTTGCATTTGTCCTTATTACAGAATTAAATTTCAATCAAACTAAAAACCAGCACATGTAACAAAACATTTAACATTAATTAACACCTACTATTATTCATTATTACATAGCAAAATCCACCTAATAAAAAACCCAGTAAAACCCTAGGACTTGCATATTTAACAGCAAGATTAGCAAAAATGCCAATCCCCTTAAAGTAGAAATTTAGCAAAGCAATAAAAAAGGCAGAATTAACATCCTGCCTTAAATATAATTTGAAATTTTTAATCACTAAGGAACATCCCATCCAACCCGTCTCAACATTGACGTGTTTTTAGGCGCATTCGAATTATACCTTTGCTCTCCTGAAGGGTAAAGCAACGACCTTGGTAAAGCACCGCCTAGTGAACTTCCAGCTGGAGCAGTCAACACAGGTAATCCTGTTCTTCTCCAGTCGGTCCATACCTCTGGATTAAGAAACAAAGCAAAATACTTCTGCGTCATAATGTCATTTAGCGTAATAGTCACAGCCGTTTTAGCCACGATTACGGCATAGGAAGCATCATCCACCGTTCTTGTTAAATTTGCCGCAACTCCTGCATTATAAGCTGCTGCTGCAGCAATTCTATCCTGGCCCGGTTTCTGAAAATGAGCTTCAGCCTCTACAAATTTAAGCTCATCATAACTCATTAAGACAACCGGAGAGTTAGAGCTTCCATAAAGAGGGCCTAAAAAGATATCAGGCCCGTCTACAGTTTGATAAGCCTCTAACCTAGGGTCAGCTGCAGCTGCAAGTTTATTATAAATAGTGCCAGTAAAAGCAATATCACCACGTTGTTCGTTAAATTGGGCCCATGGATTTTGCGTCCCCACACTTGTACCCGTAAAATTAACAGCGGCCATTTCTCCTGGCTGAAAACCTAATGCAGCTTCAGCAATTGCTTTAGCATAATTTGTATTGTCCTTTTTTGCCTGGTGCAAATAAAATTTAGCCCTTAGCGAATGAGCAAACCTACTCCAGCGCTGAAGATTACCTCCAAAGAGCATATCATCTCCTTTATCCCCAGGTTGAAATGGACTACCATCAGGTGTACTTAGTGCAGTTATTGCATTTGCCAATAAATTATCAAGACTGGTATAAATACTTGCCTGACTATCGTATTTTGGTTGCAAATTTGCCTTACCTAAAAATGCCTCAGTATAAGGCACGTCACCCCATAAATCTGTAGTCAAGCCCAAATTATACGCCATTAAGATCTGCCCAACAGCAGCGTAATGCTTTTGATTTTTCGTTTCAGCAACCTTAATTAAAGCATTTGCATTAGCCATTATACTAGGATACAAACCAGCAGTCCACATATTATCCACGTCATCAGCAGACACCTCATAATTATTTGCCAAAAGAGATTGATTTGCAGATCCTGTTACCTGCTGCATAAAATTTGAAGTAAACCTGGATGCATCTCCCCCGACAAGATAACCTGTAGATTGAATTACTCCAGCTAACAAATTTGATGGAACCGGATCTTTTAACTGAGATGGGTCATCATTAATCCCATCATAAAAATAACTCTTTTTACAAGAAGAAACGACCAACACCGCCAACAGCAGTACAAGTATCTGGTTTCTCTTAATTCTATTTATTAATATTCGTTTCATGTCTTAATGTTTTAGATAGATTAAAATTTAAATCTAAGATTCAAACCATAGCTTGCAGTCCCTGGGGTATTAAAATAATCAATACCCTGCGCACTTGTAGAACCTGTTAGACTGGTTTCTGGGTCAATGCCATGGTAAGGTGTCCAAATTATAATATTCCTTGCGAACAAACCAGCAGTCAGCCCTTTAACAAAAGGATTTTGCATTTTGCCGAAGACATTTTTAAAATCATACGACAACGCAACTTCTCTTAATTTGATGTAAGATCCATCTTCAATAAAAGCTTCATTTAAATTACCAAAACCACCGCCATTACCAGTATACCAAGCCTCATCTAAAGGCACTCCAACTGAGTTTACACTTCCTGCTCCAGGCGCTTCCACACCAGGAGAGATGAAGTGAACCAAATCGCCATTTTCATTTAAATGTCCTAACACTCCAGGGAATACCTTCGTAGTGTTTCTATCGTTAGTTAAATCTGAAGTCCCGATTGCCGCAAGTGAACCGCGTGTTCCATTCCAGATATCACCCTTAAATTTCCAATCTAACAAAGTATATAACGATAGCCCCTTATAAGTAAATGTATTCCCCAAACCCATTAAAAACTTAGGATTAGGATTCCCTATTTGTTTTTGAACACCCGTATTTACAACCGGATAGCCTCCTCCATCTGCTACCGCATTATCGTCTATCACAATATTTCCTGCGTCATCCCTGGTATACCCGTACCCATAAATGATACCCGTTGGCATATTCGGCACCTGAGCGATTACGGTTCCGGTAAACCCATTCAACGTAATCTGCTGAACCCCATCCGCCAGTGAAAGAACTTTACTTCTCGTCATACTAAAGTTCAGAAAAGCAGACCATTCGAAATTTGTATTCTTCACAGGTGTGCCGGTAACTTGAATTTCCAAACCTCTATTTCTAACAGAGCCAGAATTCAACGTAAGAAATTGATAGCCTGACGCTCCGGAAACAGGCGCCTCCAAAATGAGATCTTTACCCTTACTGTAATATCCAGTAATATCAAATCCTAAACGATTTTGAAAAAATTGCAATTGTGCACCAATCTCATAAGCCGTCGTTTTTTCCGGTTTCAAATCAGGATTTCCAAGTACATTAAACAATCCGTAACCTGCTACACCATCACTTGGGAAAGAAATACCACTGGTATAACCATCAGGGAAGGTAGTTGGCGCATAAAAAGACTTTGTTTTAAACTCTTCTGCATCCTTACCTACTTGAGCTATAGATGCACGAATTTTAGCAAAACTCAAAACATCTCCTCCTTTTAGCCCATCAAGCTCTGAAAGCACAAAGCTTACATTAGCAGAAGGATAAAAGAAGGAATTACTTCCCTTAGGCAAAGTTGAAGTCCAGTCGTTTCTTCCAGTCGTTTCGAAATACAACATTGATTTATAAGATAAATTCAACGTATAATAAAGACCAGATTTTCTGTATGGGGTAATAAAGTTGGCAGATTTTACAGCACTTGCATTATAGATGTTATCAAAACCAGGAGCAGTAAGATTATCCCCTTGAGTATACAATTCATCCATTTTTCTGCCATATAAGTTACCACCTACCTTTCCATCAAACCTAAGGTTCTCTGAAATATCCTTACTGTATCCAATGATTAAATCCGTATTTAAACTTCTATAAGTATACCGATCATCGAAAATTCGTCCATCAGGGAATGCACCCGATTGAATCTCATAATACTGATGTCTATTATCCTGGTAAGTATCCATACCCGCACGATACATTGCTGTAAAGCCATGACCAATATCATAATCCGCTTGAATATTTGCTAATAAACGTCCCAGGTTTGTAGAGTACGGATTCTTATTAATTGTCCAGTATGGGTTATCATAAACCGCATTCCGATAGGAACGAACCAATCCATCTGATAATAAAAATGCTTTTGGATCATCCGCCTTACTGGCACCATTCGAGTTATCAAATGAAATAGGTGTTCTGGTTAATCCCAGCATAATACCGGAAACATTACTTCCTTGTTGAGGCATATTTCCATCGCTTGCGATATAGTTTATATTACTGGAGATTTTTAATTTTTCAGAGATTTTTAAATCTCCTGCAAAAGAAACAGATGTGCGTTGAAAACTTTGTAATGGAACAATTGAATTAGAGTAAGCATTACTCACAGCAGCTCTATATGTTGCTATATCATTACCTCCACTTATAGCCACAGAATTTGTAAAAGTAGACCCTGTTCTAAAAAAGCTCTTCAAATTATCATAAGGAACAAACGGCATTTTAGCAGAAGGATCTGTTTTCAAAACAACATCACCATGAGAATCAAACTCATTAGGAATTCCATTCCAAGCTACATCATTTACATGCGGCCCCCATGAATAACGATTAGATGAAGAAAAGGGAGAAATAACACCCCCCGAGCCTTTAACCCATTGATTTTGAAGGCCGGGGTAACGATTTATCGCATCAAAGGATACTCCTGTATTAAAATCAACCTGCACCTTACCAGCTTTACCCCTCTTAGTTGTAATTACAATAGCACCATTTGCAGCTTCAATACCGTAAATCGCCGCAGCTGCCGGCCCCTTTAAAACCGTAATACTTTCGATGTCATTAGGATCAATATCCGCTCCTCTATTCGAATTTGTAGCTCCCTGCAGTAAATTATTTTCGGCATCCGAAGGATCTCCAGAATAATTTTGCGAATTATTAATTGGGTTTCCATCCACCACAAATAAAGGCTGATTATTCCCGGTTAATGAATTTGACCCCCTTAGTTGAATATAAGTAGAGGCCCCTGGAGTACCCGAGGAAGAGGTGATCTGTACACCGGCAATCTTACCGGAAAGAGATTTTAAAACATCCCCCTGATCAGTTTTTGTCAAATCTTCCCCTTTAACACTTTGAGCAGAATAGCCAAGAGCTCTTACTTCCCGCTTAATACCTAGCGCAGTAACAACCACCTCGCCCAGCTGCTTCGAATCAGTAGACATAGTGACATTCACAACACTTGATGGACCTATAGCCACCACCTGTCGTACATATCCAATAGAAGAAAATTCAAGTGAAGATGATCCAGCTGCCATCTTAACCGTGTATTTGCCACTTGCATCTGTTGAGGTACCAATTGTAGTTCCAATCACTTTTACAGAGACTCCCGGAACTGGGAGGCCATCATCTTTCCCTGTAACTGTACCCGTAATTGTTCGATCTTGTGCCATAGCAGTTCCTGCTATAAACACTAAAATGAACAAACTTTGTAGAAGTTTTTTCATGACGTATTAAAATTTAGGTTAGTTAATAATAATTAAATCTACTAAAAAATTGATATGCTCGCATAGCATATCGAAAAAGCAAAATGTATTTGTGACACCAAAATGACACTATTGAAGAACTATATTATCTTAAAAAACAATAAAAAACAAAACATTATATCAACAAACAAATTTTATTCAGAATTTAATTACAAAAATCAGAGAATGACATTATGGCAACAGCATTTTTATAAAGAGTAACGATTGGTGTTAGATCTATTTATCATCCTACATTCGCATGTTAATTCACTAAGAAAACAGCATTGGCAAACATTTGTTTTCCATTTTCCCAAAAAGAACGAAAAAGGACACTTGCTCCGAGATATATGATCACTCCTTTACCCTCAGGTTGTACACCAAACAACATCCCGCCCCCAAGTTTTTTAAGCACACCTTCACCGGCAATCCCCGCAACATAACTATCCGATTTTAAAATTCCGGTATTCCAACCTCGGCTAAGAAACTCATACAACCTTTCGTCGGTCTTCAGTGTATAATAATAATTGCCTAATCCTGCAGAAATCGGATGGCTCCGATCCAACTCCACTTTAAAAATCGCTCCCGGAATAGCATTCGATAAATTAGTCTGCCGCCTACTCTGGTATTTCGCGGCAACTTCAACAGAGAGTTCATCCTTAAAGTATGCTTTCCTTTGAATGTCAAAAGGCTTCTTCCCTACAACGCTCAAGATAGCATCTTCCATCAAAATCAGTTTTCCACCAGCCTTAACCCAATCCTGAGTTTTTTCGTTAATGTTGTCACCATATGCGCCATCAGGCAAGATTAACGTATTTATCTTATTAATATCCAATACCCCAACGTCATCCAAACTGATCATCGTTATAGGATAACCTAACTCTTGTTCAAAAAAGTGCCATACCTCCCCCAAATTTTGAGCATTAGCTTCAGCACTGGCAACCACGGCCACTTTTGGCACCGGCAATACCGGGTATACCGAAGAGCCAAAATCTTTACCCTTATCGACTGAGCCACCATTAACCGTATAAAAAAACACCATTAAACGCTTCTGTATCTCCACGATTTTAGCTGATAATTCCTTAACAGACTTTTCATTTTCGGATCGATAAACCAATAACGATCCAATTGGATAGCTAATTCCACCAACAGCAAAGCCTTCTTCTGCCATCCGAACCTTTATCCCGACCTTCTGCAACGCGATCAATACCTTTGCATCCTCAACAGAGCCCCAAGGCAAAAGCCAGGCGTACGGCTTCTGCACGTTACTCAAAGCAGGGTTTGGATCTTCCAAAGATGGGTATTTCCCTTTAATTAACGATTTAACGGCATAAGCATTTAAACCATAAGCATAAGGCAAGGCCCAGGCCGTAATGTCATAAGTATTGGAGTCGCTTACTTTGGTTTGCGGTTCAAAAAGCACATTTGCCAATACGGCCGCTGGCTGATCCAGGTTAACAATTAAATCATTTCGCTCTATCTTAAAAGGCTCTACTTTTCCCGTTTCATAATGATAACCTTCTGTAGCAGCGTCCCCACCAAAAGCAAAGTCTACATTATTCCGCTTTAACAATACAGCCAAACGCTTTAGTTTACCCAAATTTTGTCCTTTCATCACATAGCTCTTAAAAACTTCAGGAGATGTAACCCTGGCATTCTCAAAGTACTTTCTAAATTCATCCACCAAGCGGTCTGCATTTTTCGATACCGTCTCCAAGGTGGCCATTCCTGCTACAAAATGATGATCTATCCGGTCCTTTAAGGTCAGCGTATCTCCATCAATCGTAATCACCGCTAGCCCGGCACCTATCCCACCCTGCTCGTACGTCATCCCTATAGCCCCATTATACAATGGGTAGGTATCTCCATAAGAAGGGTACAACAGATCAAACTGCTCCTTTGTAAAATATTTCCAACCCTTCTGATCAAAGTATTTCGCATTGTTTTTCCCAACCGTAACCTGAAACGCTCTTTGCCACGCTGTAATATCTTGATGAATAGGTTCAGCAGCTGGCGCAAAATAATATGGCTCATTGTAGTTTTGCTCATGAAAATCAACATGAACCTCAGGCATCCATTCGTGATACAAAACCAATCGCTGCTGCGTTTCAATTTGTGATTGCCAAGCCCAGTCGCGGTTCAAATCGAAATAATAATGATTAGATCGACCTCCCGGCCATAGCTCCAAATGCTCTCTGGCCAATGGGTTAGGATTAGGCTTTATACCCGCAACACTATTAAAATAACTTAAATATCGCTCCCTGCCATCTGGATTTAAACACGGGTCGATAATAACCACCGTATTCCTTAGCCAGTCCTGAATATTCGAACTTTTAGCTTCTACAAGCGCATACATCATTTTTATAGCTGTTTCAGTGGAACTAGCCTCATTACCATGCACATTATAGCTGAGCCACAATATGGCCGGTTGCTTAATCAACTTCCCAGATATCTTTTGCCCAATGCTTAGGCTCAGATTATTTAGCCTAATCTGCTCCAGTTTATCCATGTTTTCTTTGGCAGACACAATGCCTACCATTAATTCACGCCCCTCATAGCTTTTACCGTAACTAACAACCTTTACGTTCCGCGCTGTTTTACCCAGATATTTATAGTAATCCAATACCTTATCCAAAGGCGTAAATCGACTTCCTAAAGCATAACCCAAAAACTCATCGGGCGACTTTACCTGAGGTTTTACAACCCCAAACTCCAACGTTAAAAACAGAAATGGAAGCAGAAAGTATTTCATCTGAGGAATTTATATACCTAAAGTACTAAAGAATCTTTTTTGTTTCTCTTTCATAGTGTAATTTTACAGCTTCATTTCATCAATTTAACATATGGCCACCATCAATTCCTTATATCAGCACTTCCTTCAACATCCAACGATATGTACAGATACGAGGAACATTACCGATGGCTGCCTATTTTTTGCCCTTAACGGCGATAAATTTGATGCGAATACATTTGCTACACAAGCCATAAGTCAGGGTGCTGCTTATGCCATTATTGACAATGAAAATTACCAAACAGATGAACGCTGTATATTAGTACCTGATGTTTTAACCGCCTTGCAGGATTTGGCCAAACACCATCGTAATCAGCTAAACATCCCTGTAATTGGCTTAACAGGAAGCAACGGAAAAACCACCACCAAAGAGTTGATCAATGCCGTGCTTGCTCAGAAATACACAAGTTTTGCGACCAAAGGAAACTTAAACAACCATATCGGCGTACCACTTTCTATCCTTTCCCTTACTTCGAAAACAGAGATAGCGGTTATAGAGATGGGCGCTAACCATCAAAAGGAAATTGAGTTTTTATGCGATATCGCACAACCTACCCATGGTTTGATCACCAACATAGGCATGGCCCATTTGGATGGATTTGGAGGCTTTGAAGGTGTGAAAAAGGGAAAAGCAGAGTTGTTTGCTTATCTAAAAAGTCAGGATGGCACGGCTTTCATCAACAGGGATAATCCTTATATAATGGAGATGAGTGAAAAGGCTATGCTAAACAAAGTAATCTATTATGGCACAGAAGCTAATAACACCGTATCAGGAAAACTACTCAAATCAGATCCATTTATTGAACTTTCCTGGACCAACAATGCCGGATCATTTAATACTGAAGTACATTTAACCGGTGCCTATAACTTTGAAAACATACTGGCCGCAATCGTTATTGGTCAATTTTTCGAGGTCAGTCCCGATCAAATTAATGCTGGCTTATCGGGATACCTTCCGAACAATAACCGCTCCCAGATCACTAAAACAGCCACCAATACGGTTATCTGCGACTTTTACAATGCCAATCCAAGCAGTATGGCCGCAGCACTTAAAAATATAGAACTTTTAAGTAGCGACAATAAAACGATCATTATAGGTGATATGTTTGAGTTGGGACAAGAGTCTCCAGCACAACATCAACTCATCATTGAACAAGCAGAAAAACTATCAATAAACACCTTAATCTTTATTGGTCATCATTTTTCAGAAGCAAAACAAGCCAATAAAGGACATTTCTTTAGCACGCCTGCAGAAGCTCAAGCTTTTTTAAAGGAGAATCCAATAAACAATAGCCTTGTCCTGTTAAAAGGATCACGAGGAATGGCTTTAGAGCAGCTATTACCGCTGCTTTAACTAATTTGCCTGCGACACCTTTATTCCGACGTCGCTTACCTCTTTAAGGGGATTATCACGCATATTCTGCTCTAGTTCCAGTTCGTATCTTCCCGGAGCCGGGAATTTAAACTGGGTTAGCAGCGGAAAAACGTACGTATATAGGTTTCCTGAACCAGATCCATTCCACTGCCCATCGGGTTGAGCTAACTTAAACTCATAACGTCTACTTCGCTTTTTTTGCCCGCCCTTTACATTCAGCAGGACAAAAATATTTGAATATCTATAGTCAGCAGTATGCCTTAATTTAAAGTATATATTATAAGGCTTACTACTGTCTGTAATATCAACCACGATCTTCACCTTATCGGCATAACTCCAGTTACGTGAAGGCATGGCATGATTACTATCTTCAATAATATTGGTATCACAACCGCTAAACAACAAGGTCAAAACGGTCGAAAACAAAAGTAAAAATCTACGATTATTCATCTTTAGGCTTATCCGTTGGCTTCTTTCTGCGGTTACTGTTCCTATTTCGATTGTTCTTTTTAGCCGCAGGTTGTCCTTCTGTAGGTTGCGCAGCATTAGGTTGCCCTTCCTGTACAGCAGCTACTTTAGCCTTTGGTTGCGGGGCTTTAGATGGAACCTGTCCTGGGACATTTTCTTTCTTAGCTACATCAGGCTTATTTTTTGCCTGTTGCGGAGCTTTCTGTCCCTGCTGTGCCTGCTTCTGTGCCTGTTGTGGTTGTTTTACTGCCTTATCAGGCCTATCCGAACGCTCTGCGTTGTTTTTACTACGGTTCTGATTGTTATTTCGGTTATTGTTGTTTTTGTTGCCTTTATTTCTCGGCTTATCATCCAAACGTGTCAAACTATCCTGTCCAACTACATTTTCATAATCCGGAATCTTATCAATTACAGCCGTAGAAACCAATTCAACAGCCTCTTCTTTAAGGTTATTAGGTTTCTGCCCCTTTTTGTTCATCGCCATGATCTCTTTCACACGGTCAACTTTTAAAGGAATCCAGTCTTCCATATTCGGATAACTAAACCACATTAACTTCTTAAAAATATCCGTTTTTTGGTGTCTGGCCACCCCAACTTCAGTCTGCAAACTATCCACACGGTCAGGAATATCCTTAAGCGCATCCAAATAAGTATCCAGCTCATAGTTTAAGCAGCATTTCAGCTTACCACATTGTCCGGCCAGTTTTAATGTATTTAAGGATAAGTTCTGATATCTTGCGGCAGCTGTAGACACAGTTTTAAAGTTCGTTAACCAGGTAGAGCAGCACAATTCCCTTCCACAAGATCCAATTCCACCCAATCTACCAGCTTCCTGACGCATACCAATCTGGCGCATTTCAATTCTGATCCGGAAAGTTTCGGCCATTTTTTTAATCAACTCTCTAAAATCTACTCTGCCCTCGGCAGTGTAAAAGAAGGTTGCTTTGGTCTTATCACCTTGGTAATCTACATCGCTAATTTTCATAGACAAGCGTAAATCTAATGCGAGTGTGCGGGCTTTATGCATGGTTTCCCATTCCATTCCTTTAGCGATTTTCCACTTCTCTACATCAGCCTCTGTAGCTTTCCTGTAAATTTTCCGAGTCACCTGATCTATCGCAGTTTTCCTGCGTTTCATCTGCATTCTTACCAGTTCACCGGTAAGTGATACGTGACCGATATCGTAGCCGCCAGTTGGTCCTTCAACCGCCACCAGCTCGCCAATTTCAAGATAAATGTTATCATTATTTACAAAGAACTCTTTCCTTGCACCTTTAAATTTAACTTCTATTACCTGAAAAGGCTTATAATTTGAGGGCATGTCCAAATTCGACAGCCAATCGTAAACTTCCATTTTTCCGCATCCGCCAGTAAGGCAAGAGCCATTACTTTTGCAGCCTGCGGGGGCGCAACCGCCACCTGTAGAACAACTTCCACATCCCATAATTAATTGTATATATGTTGAGTCCCTTTCGGGAACGTTTTAAACTTAATTATTTTTACCAATTGTAAAGATACATCTAAAAACAGAATTTTAGGGTTCGCATTTCGTTCTATGTGATAATGAGCCTTTTCCAATTCCGAGATAATGGCATCCGCCATGTTCAGATCTAATACATGCGTTGATAATTTTTTAGCGGTTTCTAGTGCCCTGACAGGCAATTTCACCAAATCATCAGCCCCGCTAAGCAACAAACTGCACTCACGTAAAAAGCTGATTCCATATTTTAAAAAGTTCTTTTGATTCTCTCTTCCCCAAGTTGCAGCCTGCTCTACAAAAGCGGTTAAGTCGAGCACCCGATTTCCATAGCCCATCCGCAACCACTCGGCAAACTTATCCGCATTGTCGTTGTGTGTATTGGCCACCAGCGATTTCGCCTCAATTAAATTCCCATCTGCCAGAAAGCTATACTCTGTCGCCTGATTTTCTGACAAACCATGTCCATCCATCAAATAATGCTCAACCGTTGCATGAGAAAGCTTTGGTATTTTGACAATTTGCGTACGCGACAAAAGGGTGGAAAGGATTTGTTCCTGATTATTGGCAACCAGAATAAACAAAGTATTTTGAGGCGGTTCTTCGATAATTTTAAGTAGCGAATTGCCTTCTTTATCCAGGTACTCTGGCAACCACATAATCAGCACCTTTGTCTCTGCCTCAAAAGCTTTATAGCTTAATTTTTTTATGATGTCATGACACTCGGCAATGTTAATATTTGCCTGTTTGTTCTCTGCACTTAGCTTAGATCGCCAAATGTCCATATCAAAATAGGCATCTGCCAGCAACATACTTCTCCACTCTTCCAACACATCAACTGCTGTTTTTACATCTTTTGAAGCAAAGAATGGATAAGAAAAATGCAAATCGGGATGAATATATCTTTCGTATTTACGGCATGAGGAACATACACCACAACTATCATCGGCCTGCTTATCTAAACAGTTGATGTATTGGGCATAAGCAATGGCCAAAGCCAAAGCGCCACTACCATCGCTTGATAGAAACAACTGGGCATGACTAATCCTGTTCTCTGCAACTGTTTGTATCAATTGCTGCTTTATATTCTCCTGACCTACGATCTCTTTAAATTGCATTTGGTGCAAAATAACAATTTTTTAAGACTTGGATATAAAGCCACTCTAATTTGACATTTCATGACCCTTTAGGATTTTCCTTATCTTTGCCCACATGCCCAGAATTATTGCTTTTGATTATGGAACCAAGCGTATCGGTATAGCCGTTACCGACCCTTTGCAAATTATTGCAACCGGACTGGACACCATACATCCTAAAGATATTATAGAATATTTGAAAAAATACATGTTAACCGAACAGGTAGAGGCCTTTGTTTTGGGTGATCCGAAACAAATGGATGGCTCTCCCTCAGATTCAGCACAGCATGTGAAGGGTTTTTCTACAACATTAAAAAAGACCTTTCCAAATATCCCCCAACACTGGATTGATGAGCGATTTACCTCTAAACTTGCCCATCAAACCATTATGCAAAGCGGGTTAAAAAAGCAAGATCGACGGAACAAAGAAAGAGTAGACACCATATCAGCAACCATAATTTTGCAATATTTTATGGAAACCCAACGTTTATGAGCTTAATTAATGACGACATGCAGCAACTGCTGCTCAACTTTTGTGACCCTGAAACTGAACTACTGCAAAAGATAGATCGGGAAACGAATCTGAAGGTTTTGATGCCTAGAATGCTTTCCGGACATTATCAGGGTCGTGTATTGAGCATGCTGAGCAAAATGGTTAGCCCAAACAGAATCCTCGAGATTGGTACTTTTACCGGCTATGCTACACTTTGTTTGGCCGAAGGGCTAACTGAGAATGGACTCATTTACACACTAGACAAAAACGAAGAACTGGAAGAAATGGTCCTTAATAATTTTGCTCAATCAACATACAATGATAAAATAAAATACATCCTGGGTGATGCCAATGAAACCATCAATGCGCTAAACGAAACCTTTGACCTGGTTTTTATTGATGCAGACAAAAAGAACAATGGCACTTACTACGACCTGATTTTCGACAGGGTAAGACCTGGTGGACTGATCATTGTGGATAATGTACTGTGGAGTGGAAAAGTATTGAACAGCAACCCAGACAAGGACACTAAAAATATTACGACATTTAACGATAAGGTTTTGGCAGACAGAAGGGTAGAAAAACTCATCCTCCCGGTTAGGGATGGCTTGTTTGTCATCAGAAAAAAATAAAGTATGATTAAAAAGGCATTATATATCTGGCTATTCCTAACCTGCTTTACTTTTAGCGCCAATGCGCAAACCATCGAAGATTACATCAATAACTATGCAGCGCATGCGCAAGAGTTGATGCGTGAGTATAAAATTCCTGCAAGCGTTATTCTGGCTGTTGCCATTCATGAATCGGCTGCCGGAACTAGCAAAATCGCCCGATACCTAAACAACCATTTCGGAATTAAGGGCCCAAATAGCAATACCGAAATCCGATCTTCATATCGCGATTACCCCGCTGTAAGTGAATCTTATGACCATTTTTTAGATTTTCTGAAAAGTAGAGGTTCCTTTAGCGGCCTGTTTGACAAATATGACCAATACGATTATCGGAACTGGGCCAAAGGGATTCAGCGTGGTGGATATGCCAGAAGCCGCACCTGGGCTTCACAAATTATTGGCATCATTAAAAAGAACAACCTGGTGCAATACGATGAGCGGCCGGACGACTACATAGAGCCTATTACCGCAAAACCTACCCCATCAAGCAAACGCAAGACTTCTTCCTCAAAAATATATACGGTTAAGCGTGGAGACAACCTGCACAACATTGCAAAAGCACGCCGTACAACTCCAGCAGCAATTATGAAAAAGAACGGTTTAAAAAGCCACGCCATTAAACCCGGACAAAAACTTAAATTATAATGAACAATAAAATATTATTAGCATTACTAGCCCTTGCATTTTTTAGCGCCTGTAAATCCAGAAAATACAGTCACAACAATAAACAAATAGAAAAAGCCGCCAACAAGGCCAATCCTGATGCTAAATCATATACTACCCTCAATTATATTGAGTCTTTTAAAACTGTTGCCATTGAGGAAATGAACAAGAATGGCATCCCGGCAAGTATTACCCTGGCTCAGGGCATTATAGAATCTGGAAGCGGCAACAGCAGTCTGGCCAAATATGCCAACAACCATTTTGGTATTAAATGTACCTCTGATTGGAAAGGTAAGGGTTATTATAAGGATGATGACAAAGTTGATGATTGCTTTAGAGTTTATAAAGATGCCCGGGAATCCTACAAAGATCATTCTGAATTTTTAAAAAGAAAGCGTTACAGTGCTTTATTTGAGCTGGACAAGAATGATTATAAAAACTGGGCTTTGGGCTTAAAACAGGCTGGTTATGCGACTAATCCTAAATATCCGGCTATGCTGATTAGTGTGATTGATAGATACCAGCTATACCAATACGATTCCCCAGAATCTGAAAAGGACAAAATTAAAAGAGAAGACAAGGTCTTTTCTGAGATCAATGCCAACATCCCTAACGAGAAAAAGAAATTTACGCCCGTGGTTACTCCACCTTCAAAACAGGTGATGAAAACTCCTGATACCTTAAGGATTTCTACCCCCATAGTCACAGATAGCGCCCATGCCGAAAGCAATACCGCACCTATATTTAAGCCGGGGTCCTACACCGTTAAACAAGGCGATACGCTTTACGGAATTTCCAAAAGATTTAATGTAAGCATTGATACTTTAAAAACGCTAAATGATCTTAGCGACGTGGGAATTAAAATAGGCCAAAAACTCATCTTAGTTAAATAATGTTAATGATTATTTAACCGCTATCATTATCTTGTATTTTTGTATTAAATGAAGTTTTATAGCCTTGTGCTCCTTTTTTACTGTTTAACATTTAAAGCTTTTGCCCAACAAACGTCGGTGCAGGGCTTTGTGATAGACAAGGATTCCAAGCTTAGGCTGGCAAAAGTTTACATCTACAATTCTGCCAATGATGAAGGCATTTACAATACTCCGAAAGGAGAATTTACCATTAAAGCTAAACCCGGCGATACACTATTCGCTGTTTTACAGGGATACGCTTTAGATACCGTTGTCATAAACACTCAAAAGGCCTTTTATTTCCAATTGAAACCTTTGGGTATTTCACTTCGCGAAGTCTCGATTGTAGGCAATAAGTACACCCCAAAGGAACTTCATGAGAAATCCTTAAAGGAATATAAATACGCGCTGGACAAAGGGAAGGCAAAAGATCTGCTTAATCTGGGCCTTGGTGGTGCCGGATTGGGTATAGATGCCATTTATAACCTACTTAGCCGTCAAGGAAAGAATGCCCGACACCTGCAAAAAATATTGGAAAGAGACTATCGGGAGGCTATTGTTGACTATAGGTTTAAACCCGACTACGTAAAGCGTGTTTTACAAATTGGTGATTACGAAGCAGAAGATTTTATGTTGCAATACCGCCCGTCCTATGATTTTGTTTTAACAGCTTCAGATTATGCTTTTGTAGTTTATCTAAAGAACAATTATGCAAATTACAAACGTAATCCTGCGGCATTCCGACTACCCACACTGCCCAAAATAACCATTGAAACGTTTTGAAACCGCTCTTCCTAGTTGTTGCAAAAATTCCCGCCCATGCCATGGCAATCTTCCCTTTTATTCTGTTAAAGAACAAGGGGCAAAAAAACGACGCTGTTCTGATAAACCATGAGCGAATACACTTACGGCAGCAACTGGAACTCCTGATATTCCCTTTTTATTTATTATACCTGCTGAACTACCTTGTTTTGCTCATCAAGTACAAAAACCATTATCAAGCCTATTTCAATATCATTTTTGAAAAGGAAGCTTATGCTGCCCAGCAGGACTTAAATTATTTGAAGCAAAGAAAGTTTTTCTCCTGGCTCAGATATCTCTGAAAGACCAGCATTTTTGCCGGATTTATCCAATTAGTTTACTATTAAACTTTTAATCCGTCACTTTTTTGTTTTTCTTTGTAACAATGAAGATTTTTTATGCCTCCCTACTTCTTGTTTTTAGCGGTACTGCAAACCTGTATGCTCAGGAGATCGACACCATCCCAATTAACACCAAAGGGCTTGATATTAAATTAAAGCGCAGTCCACTGCCGTCGAGAACCGGAACAATCCCTTTTAAGCCTGTAGAGTTAAACCCTATCGTGGTAGATGCCCGGGTAAATTACTGGAAAACTAAAACTTCTGTAGGTATTAACGTGAACCAGGCTACATTTTCCAACAACTGGAAAGGTGGGGGTGTAAATTCCCTTGCTGTGGGCGGTATTGTAAATTATAAAGCGGAATACAGCAAAGAAAGCTATAGTTACGTAAGTGAGGTAATTTTGGAATATGGGAAGGTTAAAAACAAAGATCAGTTGCAAAAGAAAACCCGAGATCGGATTTTCTGGGACAATAAAGCCGCATTGCAGTTGTCTAAAAACTGGTACTTCTTCGGTTCGATCAACTTTGAGTCACAGTTCGATTCGGGCTTTTCTTATAGCAAGAATTCTGATGGGAACGAGTTTCCAAACCTGATTTCAAAATTCATGGCACCGGGTTACCTGACTGAATCTTTCGGTTTTGAGTACAAACCCAATAAATATTTCTCCACCAGGATTGGTACAGGTAGTGCGCGACAAACATTTGTATTAGATACAGGCGTTTACATCACAAAGGATCCGAATGATCCAAATAACAGGGCGAAAGATAAAAAGGCGGCTACAAAATATGGCGTTGACTTTGGTAAGAAATTTAAAAATGAACTGGCCTTCCAGATCGTAAGTAATTTCGAAAAAGAAGTAATTACCAATACCGTGCTTAAAGCAAGGTATCAGATGTTTATTCCTTACGACAGGGCTTTAAATCAAATTGACCACCGTTTGGATGCCTCCATAACCTCCAAATTAAACCGGCTGATGAACGTTTCATTAACCTGCGTGGGTTTATTTGACAAAGACAACGATAAGAATATACAATGGAGCCAGGCACTCTCACTTGGTGTATCATTCTACTTCCCTCGTTAATACTTTTTAATTAACCATTACTCTTTCCTTCAAAATTAATACCTTTGAGGCTACAAAAAATTGAACACTAAGCATTAAAGACAATGTTTGAAAATTTACAGGATAAGCTAGATCGTGCGTTTAAGGTCTTAAAAGGACAGGGAAGCATTACAGAAATCAACGTGGCCGAAACCATGAAAGAGATCCGTAAGGCTTTATTAGATGCCGACGTAAACTATAAAACGGCAAAAACCTTTACCGATGAGGTAAAAGAAAAAGCTTTAGGCTTAAATGTACTTACAGCTGTTTCTCCTGGTCAGTTGCTGACCAAGGTAATGAATGATGAACTGACTGCCTTAATGGGTGGTGAGGTTACTGAATTAGACTTAAAAGCAAACCCTACCATTATATTAATTGCAGGTTTAAACGGTGCGGGTAAAACTACTTTTACCGGAAAACTAGCCAACTACCTTAAAAGCAAAGGCAAAAAACCTTTATTGGTAGCGGGTGACGTTTACAGACCGGCAGCGGTAGATCAGCTACAAATACTAGGTGAGCAGATCGGCGTTCCAGTATATGCAAATACGGCATCTAAAGATCCGGTTGCGATTGCCTTGGAAGGTATTGCTGAAGGTAAAAAACAGCAAAATAATGTAATCATTATAGATACAGCAGGCCGTTTAGCAATAGACGAGCAGATGATGGACGAGATCGCTGCTGTAAAAGAAAATACGAAACCCCACGAAATCCTATTTGTTGTGGATGCCATGACCGGACAGGATGCGGTTAACACAGCAAAAGCATTTAACGATAGGCTAGACTTTACCGGTGTTGTATTAACCAAATTAGATGGCGATACACGTGGTGGTGCGGCCCTTTCCATTAAATCTGTAGTCAACAAACCGATCAAATTTATCGGTACTGGCGAAAAGATGGAAGCCCTTGATGTGTTCTATCCAGAAAGGATGGCTTCACGTATTTTAGGGATGGGTGACGTGGTTTCATTGGTTGAACGTGCACAAGAGCAGTTTGACGAAAAAGAAGCCGCAGAACTTCAGAAAAAGATCCGTAAGAACAAGTTTGATTTTAACGACTTCTACAATCAGATCCAGCAGATTAAAAAAATGGGTAACATGAAAGACCTGATGGGCATGATACCTGGTGTTGGAAAAATGATGAAGAACGTTGAAATTGAGGATGATGCCTTTAAAAATGTAGAGGCCATTATTCAATCCATGACCAAATTTGAGCGTGAAAACCCAGATAGTATCCAACAAAGCAGACGCTTGCGCATCGCTAAAGGTTCTGGAAATAAAATTGAAGAGGTTACCAAACTCATCAAGCAGTTTGAAGATATGCGTAAGGTAATGAAGCAGTTCTCTAACCCGGCTACAGCTGCCAGGATGATGAAGAATATGCCTAAAATGCCGCAGAGATAAAAAATTCGGTTTTTCTTAACCAACCGAACATCTAATCAGTATAGATTCACACTTAGGACATCTAAGTGTGAATCTATGCTGATAAAAACATATGGCAGCGCCGTCTTTGGCGTAAATGCTTTAACCATTACCATCGAAGTAAGTATAGGCGGGGGCAACAGATACCACATTGTTGGTTTGCCCGATAACGCCATCAAAGAAAGCCTGAGAAGGATTGAAAGTGCCATCCAATCGGCTGGACTTAAAATGCCCCGACAAAAGATTGTCATTAATCTGGCCCCAGCCGACATTCGCAAAGAAGGCTCTGCTTACGACCTTCCAATTGCCATGGGCATTTTGGCGGCCTCAGGGCAAATAGAAAGCGCAGCGTTAGATAAATACTTTATTATGGGTGAACTGTCCTTAGACGGCGGCTTACAACCTATAAAAGGCGCATTACCCATATCCATCCAGGCCCGAACTGCAGGCTTTAAAGGTTTTATACTCCCAAAAGACAATTCCAGAGAGGCTGCAATCGTAACTGAACTCCTGGTATATGGCATGTGCAACCTAAGCGAAGTTGTCGCTTTTTTTAACGGCACAGCACAGCCTGAACCTGTTATTGTCAATACCAGAGATGAATTTTACAATAATGTAAGCAATTACGAGCAGGATTTTTCGGACGTAAAGGGTCAGGAAAATATAAAAAGAGCATTGGAAATTGCTGCTGCAGGCGGACACAACCTGATCCTTATTGGCCCACCTGGAGCCGGAAAAACCATGCTAGCTAAGCGCCTGCCCACCATTTTACCACCCTTAAACCTTCAGGAAGCTTTAGAGACCACCAAAATACATTCGGTAGCCGGAAAGCTGAATGCTGCCGAATCACTAATGACAGAGCGCCCCTATCGTAGCCCCCATCACACCATTTCGGACATGGCTTTGGTAGGAGGCGGTGCAAACCCACAACCTGGCGAAATCTCCCTTGCGCACAATGGTGTGTTATTTTTAGATGAATTACCAGAGTTTAAGCGCAGCGTGCTCGAAGTAATGCGCCAACCGCTCGAAGATCGTTCAGTAACCATTTCACGATCACGTTTGAGCGTTGAGTATCCAGCTAGCTTTATGCTAATTGCCTCAATGAACCCTTGAAGTCGTGTTGACTTGTTTGCGGAGTGGTGGTAGGAAGGTAAGCAAGACCCACATTGACAGAGTCCTGCCCGATAGTAATATATTCGGTAACCGTTTCGACTATAGCTCGTTTCTGTGGGAACAACATATTGTGCCATTCTTCATATAGAGCCTTTGCTTCAGTTAAAACAAATTCACTTGAAGTCATTTGTGCCCGTTTAAGGTCTATTTCAGATTGTAGCTCTGGAACCGATTTATCAAGTTGATGCACCTGTGTTTCATATGGCTTGTACAGCTCTGCGAGGTGATCCTTGTCTAATTCACCATTCAATCTAAGCGTAACCAGATCATCCATTTTCTTACGTAGTTGTGCACGTTTTTTTATAGTTGAGGAAAGCAGCTGCTCCTTTTCTTTTAGTTGGGTGTCTATTTCATCAATGTACATCTCAGGACGCATATCATTAAGATACCCTTTTAAAAGTCCTTGGTAAATATCATCCATGTCTTCAACGCTGATATTATTCTTACACACTTTACATGTGAATTTTTTAGCCGTGCTTGTCACGTACATCGACTTTCCACATGAACATTTCACAAAACCAGCAAGAAGATATTCTGATTTTCTACCAATTTTGGTTCTCTTTGTGGTTTGTTCATCGAGAATTGAATTACATTGCTGCCATAAGTGTTCGTCAATGATAGCTGGGCACGGAAGCACGACCCACTCATGTTCTGGTTTTGTTATCCACTGCTTCCCGTCACCCAGGCTCTTCGTATGGTTTGCAAGACGCTGGCCTTTAGCAGTTGTATCGCGCAACAACCGATCCACTGTAGTATCTGAAAACCGAGCGCCATTTCTAGTACGATACCCTAATGAGTTTAACCGGTCGGATGTCGTTTTCTTACGTTGACATTCAAGGAATATCTCGTACATCAATTTGCGAACAGGCGCTTCTTTCTGATCAATCATCAAAATTTTATCCTGCCACTTATAGCCAAAGCTCGCCTGTCCACCTAACGGCTTACCCATTCTCGCTCGTATTGGTACTGATGCCAGGACTCTACTTGAAATCTCCTCACGTTCCCACTCAGACAAAGCAGCTAAAATAGTAAACAACAATCTACCTGCTGGAGAACTGGTATCTATCTGTTCTGCTAACGACACCATGTCTGCATTCGCTTTTCTAAAAATATCCCCGAACTCTAGTAGTTCTTTGGTATTACGCGCTAAACGGGCAAGTTTTGAAAATATTAAGCCAGTAATACGTCCGCTTCTCAAGTCCTTAAGCATACGTTGTGCTTCGGGATGATCCATAACACTTTTCCCCGATACGGCCTCCAGACGGTATACTTCTTCAATATGCCAATCCCTGGATTGTACATAGTATCTCGCACGCTGTTCGTGATGTTCTGGACTATCGTCTTTAACTTGCATTTCCGTGGAAACCCTTATCCATATACCAACTCGCTTTTTTTCTTCCATATTTCGTTGATTATTTGTTATATAAATATAACCAAAATTCCAGTTAATTTCTAATAAAAAACAGCTTTATTTACTAATAGAGATAGATATTTGCGATTAAAATGCAAAAAATTCAACCAATTAAAAGAACACATTTATATTTTGTAACCGAGGAACCTTTCTAATTATTTCAGCCCCTTTTTCATAATACTTTCGATTATTGCTCGCTTAATTTTGGCCTCTTCACTGGTAACAGTTATGTATCGCACAGTAACTTTATATCTCTTTGCCGATTTTTTAGAAAGTATGGCTTTGTTCCCCTGAATAGTTCTGTTACATTCTGGATGCTCAATAAATATAATCTTCTCAACTTCCTTTATTTGCGGTGATTTTTCTTTGTCTTTCATTTGGCAGGCTCCTTTATTAAAAGAATAGATTACACAATAATTTGACTTAAAAAAGGAGGCAACTCATCTGTGGACTGCCTCTTTACAAATGTTATTAAATCTTGCATTGGGTAATAGATACACGCAAAGAATAAAACCTTCGTAATTGCTGAAAGAAGAATTACAAGATCTAAGTGTCTGCTAAGACCATAACCACACAAATACGTATTTAACTAAAGATGAACGAATTGCTTCTTTATTCTAGGTTAATTTTGTAAATTTGAATAAGTAGGATATTGTCTTGGTTGAATCTATTAACGAAAAATGATAAATTATGAAAACGTTCGTTTATCTCTGCATCACAAGCATCATCGGAACCGGGGCATTCCTTTCGGCGCTGTCGCTATCAAATCCTTATCCAGCCTATGCTGTCGGCTTTGGTATATGGATCCTTTTCTTTTGGGGAGTTTCCAAAAGGTCACAGGGGGCAACCCGGCGGAGATAACGGGAACGAATTCAGGATGTATGGCTGTATCAGCAAAATGGAATAACCGTTGAAGATAAAATTAAACAAACTGAAACTCTGAACTTGGCTGCTATCTTCTTGGCGTTAAATTCTCCTTATTTGAATGCTCATGCAATCTTTCGGCACCATATAGCTGCTCAAAGCTTTTTATTTTGCCGGTATCGTATATAACAACGGTATCAGGGGGATCAAATTTATAGTTTTGATAGAATTGTTCCCAATCCACACCAATGTTCCGGGGATAGTAATCCCAATTGTCCCATGATTTTTCCAATATCTTTAACCCGTCAAAGCCCAGGCAACGAACCAGGTGCTCATATGGATTACAGTTATAATTTTCCCCATAAGCGAGTATATTTATAACCGGCGCCATTTTAGAAAGGTTGCTATCGGAATGTTTCGCAATGGCGTTTTCCCGAATGCCTGACAGCAACAAAATTTCCCGAATCTGACGTGGATCAAGAGGCATCTGTGCATCAAGGAGGTTGACTTCATCTTTCAAGTGGATCTGATAAATCTTTCCTATAGTTATTTTCCCAGGTTCCTGCCCCTGCCTGAGCAGATGGGTCTGCATAGCAATATGACTGAACAATCGTGCAGCTCCTTCATTGACCGAGGTGTAAAAACCATTGCCCAGGGTAAAGGCATTCCACCCCACTCCAGTATTAGGCTTTAGGTTGATGGTATCTCCCATGATTCCAGGAGAGCCATGATATAAAATAGGCATCATACGGCTTTAAGTTGCTCAGAGATGGGATAATTGGCAGTCAGCATTTCGGTCTTGGACTTTTGGTTGCCTGATTTGGCATTCACAGATACTTTTTGATTAATTGACCATGTGTGCCACCTATGTTCCTTGGTGTATTTAGACAATATGGGTGAGGGATAGGAAGAAAGCAAAAACTTACCTTTAATCTTACTAAGCAGAAAAAGCAGGCTTTCAAAATCATGTTCACTATATCCATCATAGTGTCCGCAATCGGAATTATAGTATGGTGGGTCGCAATAAAAAAAACTATTTACAGTATCTCTGCTGCCGATGATGTAAAGCGCATCCGCGGATTCAATCTGACAATTCTGCAAACGGATGGCGAGTTCTTCTGTGAACGATTCCTTTTTATGGTTAATCTTTTGGCTAGTTGTATTACTGGTTTTATCATAGCCCCAATTGCCATCAAGCATAGCACTGAAACTTTGGCTACTAAGTAACCATACAGCCCAAGCCCTTTTTAAATCTGTGAACATATCCGAATTATTATAAATAACAGAAGCCTTACGATACAAATCGCGACTGTGCAAACTGATCCTGATTTCTTTTTCAAGACTGACAAAATCCTCCTTAACCATACGGTAAAAGTTCATCAACTCTCGATTTGTATCGTTGATGACCTCTATCTCTGAGGCTTTCTTTGCGAAGAACACCGCTGCCCCCCCTAAAAAGGGTTCACAATACAAGGTATGCTTGGGAATAAGGGAAACTATTTTGGGTGCAAGCTTCTGTTTGCCACCATAGTAACTAATAGGTGTTTTTAATCTTATTTTGCTCATGCTTAAATAATTGATGGGTTTAGGATTAAAGTGATCACATCACGTCATGGATCGTAAAATCGATTGATTTTCCTTTGATGAGTAGGGTAATCGGGCATTTAAGCCCAGGTATACCCATGCTTTGAACAGGAAACCTTTTTCCATTCTCGCGGTAATAGGGAGTTCCAGACTCCACGTCAAGTACGGCGGTGCCGGATGCTCTGATCCGGTCAATCCGGTCGAATATTTTTTTCATACTTTTTCTAATTGGTTTATCCGATGTCTGAATAGCCTGTTTTGGAATTGACACAGAAAGATTCAACGGTTTACTCAAACCATCGATTGAACCTATTCCAGTGTATTTATCAACTTATGAACCAGTTGAATGGATTAATATAGAGGTATCAAAATAGGCTCATCTGATGGCCTGGCGCTGGAGGTTTGTATCCGTTTTCAATAGCCAAGCATTCACCTATGCCGATGACGAGTTCCTCTATGGAACTGTAAGCAGTGTCCTTTAATAATTCCGTATGAAAGAAATGAGACCGGTAACCTGTTTCACTAATGATATGGAAGTCAGAGCAGTATTCTATATGGCTGACCAGTGGATCTGCCTGATCCTTGCCCTTATATTCAGGCCAGTAAAAGGTATAGTTCACCTGTACTGGCAGCCCGAATACTTTTATATCCAGACTGGTAGTTTGTTTAAAATGTTCCGGGATCATGATATCGTTTTAAAAGTTTAGTTCATGCCTATGCAATTCCAAAAAGGAATTAAATCCCACTCTCGGCTTAAAGGTTCGGATCCCCGAACGCAGGCCACTAAATTGCTGGAAACGATGCAAGGAAAATTCCTTTTCAGGGATCCAGAATACCTTATCAAAATAATTACACATCATATTGTCGCTTCGCAAATAGAAACTCGCATCCCTATTTTTAGACCATAAGGCTAGTTTACAATCCAGAGTACGCCCAATAAGGTCATTGTCCAAAACGGTGAATATTCTTGCATTTGGAAAGCATAGCTGCAATTGTTTTATCTGCCCAGCGGAGGGAAATAATCCCAGGGGAGTAAAGGCACTACTGCCCGGCCTCTCTAGCCAGTTTGTGTGCAGATTACAAAAACAAAGGACTTCCATAGCCGAATAAAAAAGAAAATGATGCTTAACCATTACCGGATCAGACACACCTGCAGGGCATAGCCCTGCGGGTGTGTGGAAATCAGGAGAAGTAAAATGTAATTCTCCTTCAGTTATTCCGTTTAGCCAGGGAGCAAAAAAATCTTGCACCTGCGGATTTAGGCTTTTTATATCCAGTAATGCCACCTTATCGGGAGCCACTTCGACCATAGCCGCGCTTATAGTCATTTTTGCGCTCATCATCTGGTGCCTGTGTCAATTTTATTTCGTCCTTAGCACGGGTGCTATCCTTCATTTCTTTAAGCGCCTGCTCATAACCCTTCGTGTATTGACTTTTTTGTTCCTCTCTATTAGCTACAAGATTACGGATGCCTGTAATTAGCAAGTAAGAAATCCCACCGTCCAACAATACAGATAAGATCAATACTTGCCTATCGGACAGCATCCCATTACGCTCGGATGCCCGATGTTGCACCCTTGTGCCGTCCTCTAGTTGAACAACATTTCCAGATTTGTAATTTTGCTTATCTTCTGGAGTCAACTGCTGTCCATTTATTTTTTCGGGTGGCTCTACACCGTTTGGATCGTAGCTTATGAATTCCCTAGTCTGCGCATCATACTCGATAATTAAGGTTTTCTTTTTCACAGGCTCTAAATCAACCTGCTTGGACACATTAGCAATTTTCCCACTGGTCAAAAGTTCAACCTCACTTTTATCTAACAACTCATGTCCAACGGCTTGTTTATAGATGGGATGGAGATTTAGAGAAACGCTCCCATCAGGGTGACGTTGGAGTGAAAGTTTGGCATCCAGCTGCTGAATATGGAATGCTTCTGTCCTGAGATTCTGTATACTGACCAAATCAGTACGGCGACCAGCCAACAGTGCGGAAAGATCTTCGGCACCGAGAGCGAGTTTTCCGTCATTGTACAGTCCGATTTTCTGCAAATCGTTGATCGGCAGTTCTTTTTCTTCAAATAATGGTTTCATAAAATTGGAGTTAATGTTAACGTTTAGTACCATAAGCCGCGACTGTTTCTGCTTCTTGCAGCAGTTGTTGAGGTTCTGGCCGGACCTGAGCAGGTACAACTGGTGTCCTTAGTGTTTCTTGTTTGGCAGAAATAAGTGAATTGTACAAACCATCCGACTTAGATAGCACGAAAGTATTGCCCGACATCATGTCCTCCATACGCATTCTACCTTGTTTGATGTGGCCTAATACCTTGTACACTGTATCCTTATAGGGTATTTCGTCACCCATAGAAAGCGATTTCGCCTGTGTAACGCTTTTTTCACTTAAAGGATCTGTAAGAACTTGCTCTGTTTTAAGTTCTCTCTTACGCTCCAGTTCCATGAGGTAGCCGAATATTTTTTCTGCATCAGCCGCTGCTGCATGAATTTCAAAGGGAGTATCCGTCAACATCTTAATCCAACTTTCAACGTAAGCTGTATGCTGGCCAGGATCATGACCAATACGCAATTCCTGACCAATCAATAGTGAAGCGATTTCCGCCCTTAATTCCTCTCTTGCATAATCTTCTGTACCGAATCGATTCATTATCGAACGATCCAGTCTGCTGGTGTGGCCAGTCCAATGACCAAGTTCATGAAGCAAAGTGGCGTAGTATTTATCTGGTGCATCAAACTGTTCCCTTATTGGCATAGTTATCTGATCACGGACAGGACTGTAAAATGCGCGATCACCTGCTTTGTGTTCTATTGCAGCACCAGAGCTTGTAATCAACTGTTCTGCTCGATCAAGCGGATCCCAACCCAGGCTTGTAATCTCTGGTTGCTTTAACGGCACCAATCCATCTACTTGTGCAGCATTAAATACCCATGCACTGGTAATGATTGGTTTGGAAAGTTTAACCTGAACCTTTAAGGGCTTTCCTTGCCCGTCAAGCATGGGCTTACCTTGTTCATCTCTTTTGGTTAAAAGGTCTGTCAGTTTCACAAACTGGATCAAAGATCCTTTCTCTCCTTTTTTTACTTTCCAATCCTGCGATGCAGCCTGATTAAAGGTCATCCATCGCGGATCCTCATATTTGGCCATCAATAAAGACATCGTATTGATGCCTTTATAACGGTTGCCGGTAACAGCATTATAAGGTAATTCAAATGAAGGCAGGTTACTACTATTCCAAGGTTTTTGCCAGGGAGCAGTTCCCTCCTTCAACTGTTCAATTAATTTTTCTGCTACTTGAACGTGTAGAGGTTTAGTCTTTTCAATTGCCATGATCGTCCTCCTCTCTGATTTCATCCTCGGGAAATTCATCGGCGTAATCCGCCCCATATACTGCAGCTTCCGCAGCAGTCAGTTCCTGATCTTCACCATCGGCGAGAAGCTGGAGTTTATACGCCAGCGAACGCTTTGTCCGGTTTAAATTCTGATTCATAATGATCTTTTTTGTGATTGCTTGGCACCGCCTAATCGGCAAGCCTTTTTAAAAAATGTAATGGATGGATATAAGTTCCATCCGTTTTAATGCTGAAATGCAAGTGTTCTCCGGTGGCCCGGCCTGTAGATCCGCTTATGCCTATTACCTGGGCAGCATCAACTGCCTGTCCGGCTCTAACTATGATAAGGGATAGATGCCCATAGATACTTTCTACCACTCCGTGTTCGATGCGGATAAAATTTCCAAGTATGGGATTAAATCCGGTTTCATTGACAATGCCCTTTAGGACAGAATAAATGGGTTCTGATCTCGCAGACAAGTCAACTCCTTTATGAAAATCTGCTTTTCCGGTTACGGGGTGCCTGCGCCAGCCAAATGAAGAAGTCAGTTGCAAATTTTTCAATGGCATACAGAACAGGAAATCCTTAGCTATTTTAACCGAAGTGTCCCTGGGTTGTGTCGATAAGAGAATCAAGGTTGCATCTTTTGTGGCAAGGGTAGTAAACGGCTTTAAAGCTTTAGAATGATAAAGATTTACACTTTTACTGCGGGCGGAGATTCCAGCTGTGTTGAATACTTGTGTATTTCCACTTAGAGGAATCAATCCTGTAAAGGAAAATATGCAAATCGCACACTTAACGATGTAATGCAGAAACATCGCTAACGTCCTATGCCAACCTGCTGTTGGACTTCAATTTCCTTTTCCATGACCAGTGCCATTTTATCTTGTAGGGAAACCGTCCCATACTCCAGGGTCTGTTTATTGGCTATAACCATTTCCAAGGCCTCTTTTAATTGATTTGGACTGCCATTTTCAAGAAGCATACTTACCCGAAGCAGGGTCTTGAAATCCTGGACTTCCATTTGTTTAACATCAGTCAGCAAATCCCTATAAAGATCATTATGGGGTCTAAGCACTAACAACGCTTCTGTAGCGTAAAGGGCAACAGGAGTATTGCCAAAGCCCACACGGATAACATTATTGTTTAAGTCAGCACTAGTAATCATGCCGATTTGACCCTGCCGTTTTGCAGGATCCGTGGTTAGTTCTGGATGTACCAGAACCAGTGTACCAGTTAAATCTTCCATACGATTTTGGATTTTTATGAATAAGAAATTGGGTTAAGGCTGAAGCTTGCCTGTTATTTGGAGCTAGGTTTCATTGAACCTTTGGCGGGGGGCACTACTGCAGGAGCCGCGGTAGACTTAAACTTTAGAATAATGTTTTGCACTTCTGTATTGATCCGATAATAATTCTGGAGCAGCACTTCATCCTTTCGACCTTTGAAATCATAGAATGTCGGTAATTCACGATAGGCTTCTTCCTCCTTCTTAATCGCTTGGAGATCCAGATTTATCCGGCAGTGGACGGCAGAAGTTTCAAACTGCCCGGTATATTTTTCAACTGCGTCCGCCGCGAGCAGACCTACCATTTCACCAGCTTTGAGAGAAGCGATTTTTCCTGCGGGAATAAGTGGTTCTAGTTTCTCGTTGATGGAAATAGAGGTTTTTGTCCGATCAATTGACAAGCTTTCACTTACCTGTTTTACTTTGCCGAATAAACGCTCCAGCCATTCGAGTGTATCCTTGTTTTGCACAGACCCTGACAACACATTGCCTACAACTGAGGTAAGGGTAGCGGCTGTTTCCTTCCCATATTGTTGTTGCAGTTGCTGAATTGATTGAATTCCTAACAATAATGCCACAAGATTGGATCTCGCCTGGGCTATCAATACTTCGGCCTTATGGATATACAAACTTGGAGCTTCGTCAATAATGATTCCCAATGGCAAATTGCCTTTAGTGTTAACTAGTTTAGTAATCCTGTTCAGTACAACCGAATAGCATGAGGAATTGATGCTCTGCGTACTGGGATCATTTGCTAAAACTAATACAGCAGGATGTTTTGGGTCACTGACCTTAAGTTCAAAATCATCACCTGAGAACACCCAAAAGGTTTCTTTAGTTGCTATGCGACTAATGAAAATCTTTAGCGTGCCTACCTGCCCTTCGAGCTGATCAAATGCTTTTGCCTTGAACGCAGTAACAAAGGGTGATAAAAGCGAGGTTAGTTCCTTGTTACTGAAAAGTGTGTTGAAGATCTCTTCATAGGAGCAGTTCAAAAAGGCCAGAACATGAGGGAGGCTGGAATACTTCCCCCCCTCATGTCTACTAAAGAAATAGATACAGGCAGCCAAGAAGTTAATGGCCGATTGTGTAAAAAACTGATCACTCCCACCAGATTTATCACCTTTTTTCATCGATTCAACCAATGCCTCGGCTGTTTCGGAGGCATCCGCCAGAGTTCGCAGGTAAACACTTTTCCAGGGATTGAGACGTCGGCTTTTCTCAGGTTCATTAAGATTGATCACATGAAACTGGTAGTTACTGCACTTACCTTTTTGTTTGGCAAGCAGGTAATGATAATAAGCGACCCTGCTCAGATCAGGAAATTTTATATCGTATATACAAAGCGTAAATTGATTAGCTATCATTTGCTTAATGACCGGAATCACGACCCCGAAGCTCTTTCCAGATCCCGGAACGCCGACCAAAATCATTCCCCTGAATAAATTCTGCAGCACTATATAACCTTTGCGAACTTTCTTCTTGTAATAAAAAAGCATGGGAATATTGACAGAGTAGGGTGTAATTTTAGGCTTAGTGGTCTGCATGAAGGATTCACCCTCAACATTCCATTTATCCTTGCCCAAGTTGGAGCTTATGATCTTTGACACATTATCCATTGCGATGTGGATGAGTATAGTTCCGGCGATACTGCAAAAGATATATCCCAGGTCATACCAACTTGTATAGTGGAATAGGTAGCTTCCAGATTTATCATAAAATCCTAAGCACCCAAACAGGAATAGCAGTCCCATCGCAAGTGGGTAAACAATGGCGTTCTTAGGGTTGAGATCTTTCTTCTTACGACTCAGCGTTCCCACCGACACCAAACAGATCAGGATCAGGGTAAACAGCTTACTGTTCAGCGGATACTGATAAATTACTACTCTTGCCATACGTTCCATAAAATGGGAAAGACCATAATGCTGGCTTGCGGGCTGAGCGATGATCTTCGCAGCGTAAACAAAAAGAAGGATATCGAGGGCAACCGAAAGATAAATACCGAATTGCAGGAAACGATGCAGCCCCTGCTGTTCTTTGGTTTCTTCCATAGGTTATATGTTTTTTAAAGACTGGAAGGGACTTCGCGATTCTTCCATGATTGGAGAGTGAATTTTGACGGAATGGCTTTGAAATCAGAGAATTTTGGGCATAAAAAAACCGCTACGGGTTTAGCGGTTTATTGAGATATTTATTAATTGTTAGTTTTCGGCGATGATCGCCGAAAACTAAGCATCAAGTAAACAACTTAAAACGTATCTGCTTTTAATATATCCTTATATTTTATCTGTAAGGTGATGGCTCGCCCTGAGATCTGCTTTTCAGTGAGCTCTACATTTAAGATCTTATTCTCTGGAAATGTCACCTTTTTAAGTACATATATATTACGGTATGTTTTCTTAAATCCAGTCAGCGGATAAAGTTGCCACACGGGCTTGATCTCAATTGATTGTACGTTGGTTGCTTTGTTTATTTTCTTGTCCTCAATCTTAAAACGCATTTCATCAATATCATAAGCAAGGTTGGTTTCATTGCGGTACGTAATGTCCAGAAATACCTGATCTCCGATTGTATATACCTGATTCAGCGCTACGCTAATCCCGTATTCGTCCGACTTCCGAATTCTGTGTGAAGACCTGTTTTTTAACATGGAAAGCGCATGTACCCTCAGCTCGGGGCTAGTCAAGCTAGTAGCTGCTACGTCCAAGGGACGTATATGCTCAGGCAAGATATTGACCAGGGATGATACTGCTGTTCCCGGCAGATAGACCAACCTGTACTGGGCGATAAAGCTTTCGCCGACAATCGTAACAATGGGAGTGTTGCTGGAAAAATTATTTAAACGGGATGCTGAATCAGGTAAAATTTTTAACCTCAGTATATTGTCTACCGGGAAATCCCCTGCGATGGAGTTCGTGGAAATGTCTGCGTAACGGATCGGTTCAGGAGAAATAATGTGCAGGGAAACCTCTCTATTAATCACAATAGAAGGCAGGTCACTGACCTGAATGGCAGCAGTCACTTGTGCGCTGAGCCTGAAGCCTGCAAACAGCAGGAAAAAAATAATAAGCATTTGTTTCATATCGATAGGATTAATAACTGTTTTGGTTGTTTTTGAGTTCATCCGGGTCAATCAGATAGACCAGGGAATTGTATTTGAGCTTGGCTTTATTCTGGCGTATCATTTTACTGACTGCTGTTGTGGTGGACTGGAACATTTTCTGGATCATGCTCATGACCAACTGATTGTTATTCTCTGCTTGTTGTTGCAGAGTAATCCCCTGGCTACTATTACTTCCCAGCTCCCTGGTAAACTCTCTGAAGGCAGATGCCGGAACGTACAGTCCGGGAAGCCCATCGTGGTCATAGACTTCTAGTTTTACCGGCAGAATATTTTTACCGTTCATAATGGAGCTGACAGTCAGGCTGACCCTTTGCCCTGAGAACCCGGAAATCTGTGCATATATATAAGTACCCCTTTTGATTAGAAAACGACCAGCCATCATATCTTCAAGCAACCGGATTCTTAATCGGGAACCAGCATACCCCGTAATGTCCTGATCAATGATGGCTGTGATCAAGGTTTCCTCCTCGCTGGCTGTAATGGTATTGAAGATTCCGGCAGAAACAGCAGATTTACTGACGGTCAGTTTCTTGCGGCCTTTGAGTTCTTTTTCCAGAAGCTCAGCATTTTTTTTCTGCTGTTGATCCGACTTATAATCCGGATCATTGGCCTTACCTATACTGTCTACAAGGGCCATCTGCTGTCGAAATAGTTGCATAGGATCCGTCTGTGCAGGACTCTGCTGACGGGGAACCGATGCAGGTGGTGGCTGATTCATTTTTGAAAGAGCAGCGGCAAGTGCCTTGTCCTGCTGGTCGTAATTTTTTGTTCTCTTTACCACAGGTACGGCATCTGGAAAACCGCCGTAAGCTCCCGTTCGTGTCACGGGTGCTGCTACGCCATATTTCGCTTTCATCACTTTATCTATGGAATCCAGCATACGCTTTTCATGCTCATTGTATAAAGTGCCCGGAGCCTGGCCGGCGATCTGTTCTTCCTGGATCTGGCCGACCGCAGTATAACCGTCAGACTCTTTGTATTGATTGCGATAAGCATCCAGCTTATCTGCCAGCGCTCTATTTTTGACCAGATCAGATACCCCGGCAAGGTTGACCTGCAGAGAATCCTTTCCAGCCTGTTTTGGTGTTTCCTTCCCGAAACTGCTTTTATACACATAAAAGAAAATGCACAAAAAAGGCAGCATGATTATCGGGATGACATACTTTGGTTTTTTAAGGTCTATCTTCATTGCTTTGTTTTTTTTGAGATTTTGCGGTATTGCGGAGGTAGTCGATGCGCTTCAGTATATGGATAACCTCAATACTGTCCCCAGCGTTAAGTGAATCCTTGCGAGCAAGGATTCCAATTCGGTTTTGCAGAGCCGTTACCTCATTCAGCGCGCTGTAGGCACCGATCATTTCGGCGAGTCCACTTGAGCCGCCTATTGCCGTTTTGGAAAACACAGGAAGTGTCCCCGGCTTTTCACTACGCATAACAGTAAATGAAAGAATACACGATAATAAAATCGAAATCACCATTACGGAGAAAAAAGTAAGCGGGTATTTATTCAATACATAGTGGCAGTAGAAACCGGGACGCACAAAGTACTTTCCAAGCTCCCTTTTCAGCTCAGCGCCAAGCGTGGCACCTGTGTCTTTATTGGAATGAATTTTTCTGAACATTTTCTAAATCTTTATTTTCTAGTGTTTTCCATCGGGTGATTAGCACAGCATGGGGATTGTTGTCTGAACGAATTTCCAAATCACTGAGATAACCTTCGGTAACCAGAGATCGAACGATGGCAGAACTCCTCCGGTCAATTTTTTGCGTACCATAATAGCGGAAGTATTTCCTTCCTTCATCCAGAAAAACGCTGTCGGTACGGATGGTGAGTACAGCACTGGAAGATAGGATCGAGTTAAAAAATCCTTTCTCTTTTAGATTATTATACTGCAGCGCACCGCTCTCATCAACGAGATACATGGCCTGTTTCATCTGGTATTCGATAAATTTATCGTCGGGGGTCAGCGAAAAGAACAAGGAATGAAAACGGGCGATGTGTGATCGATATTCCGCTGCCCGGTTCATCTGTACATCTGTCTGTCTCGCTAACAAAGGCACATTACTGGCATCCATTATATAGATACTCTTTCTGGCATCCGAAACCTGCCGATAGGCAAAGAAAGAAACAGTCATTACCATTATAATCGCCGCTATAAAACTACCCCCAGAAAGGAAGGTGGCCAAGCGGACTTTTGATTCTATATTTTTTATGATCATCTGCTTACCCCTTCATCATTTTGGTCATCATCCTGGACATATTGGAAGCGCCCCGACCCATTGTAGATGCAGCAGAGCTGATCCCCGAGGTGGATACGATCCATGTGGAAATACTTGGTACAGTAAGCATGGTCAGGGCACCAATCACAAACGTGCCGATTACCATCCCAAAAGACAGGATTCCGTTACTTGCGAAAGCTGCCAGTTTAGCCATAGTTATTCCCGTCGTACCAGCAAGCTCCTGATATCGGGTGATCTCTGCTTCCATCGCATACTGCTGAAACAGCGACGCGACATACATGACCAGGTAGGCGATACCGGAATATAGGTTGACCGAAACAAACCGGGCGATCCAGGTACTAAAGGAGTCACGGAAGGCGGGTAGGATACTGACAGCAACCGAAAACGGCCCCAGTATGATCAGTATCGTGGAAAATATGATTTGAATGATAAATATGATATATACACAAATCCGCAGTAGCCATATCGCCAGGGTTTCCAACAGAGATGTAGCAAGCAATTGCAAACTGACCTGTAAGCGGTTACGCAATTCAACTATCGGGTTCCAGACTTCGGAAAAACCTTCAACAACCGATGATTTGACGCTTTCCCATGCGTTTTCATACCAGGTATCAGCCTCGGTCTTGGCTGTTTCCGTCTGCGCCTGTATGGTGAACAGCTGATCGGAAATGTCCACCATTAATTTTGCCCGCTGTAAACGCAAGCTATTGACCTCGGTCTGGCTGGCATCAAACATAGCCTCGGTCTTATTGGCGATTACCTGTGTCGGATAGGCAACAACTTTGGTAAAAACCGACCACCACAAAATGACCATTACTAAACCGAACGGCCTGAGCAGTGGCATGATCTCCAGCTTTTTGTCTCCTGCCATCATCTCATAGGTCTTGATCGCAAAAAAGATGAGCATAAAAATTGCTGCCAGTGCCTGGGCATCAGCGATAAAAAAATCGTAATGTGACCAGATGGTGTTTTTCATTTTTTTTAAAAAATGCATCGTGCCCTCTTCATATACCCCATTACCCTGCAGATAATTAAAAGTATCCTTAAAGGATTCAGGGACATTGACGGGTTTATGTTGCACAAAAAAACCGGCGGTGCCGGTTAGTAAATTGAGAATGGTCATAATTTTAGTTTTAGAGTTTGGTTTTGCTCAGCACATCTTCAGCGATTTGCCTGTCGGATCTGCCGGCTTTTGGTGCCAGAACTTCGTCCCTGGTCTTGATTTTCTCCTGAGTTTCTTTAAGGGACAGGTATAGTTTTGCACGCTGTTTTTTATTCTCCCAGGTTGAGTTCAGCTTACGGTATTCTTCGAGCATACGGTGATATGCCAATATCCTGGAACCCCGGTCAAGCGTGGTTGTCCTTGTCGCTTCCAGCCGCTGCGCCAGCGCATGACCTTCTTCCAGGTACCAACTTTTAATCCCTGTTTGTATGAGGTAATCTTTCACCTTCTGCTCTATACCAATCATGATCATGGCATCATCCAGTTCAAGGAGCGGATCAAACTCGTGCCTGTAGTACAACAGCCATAAAGGATCTGTTATCGAAAGATCACCGGAATAACTTACAGCTTCGCTAAGGGCAGTATTGCGCAGCGTATCGGCTTGTTGTTTATAGGCATTTTCGGTATTGCTCATAGCCGCTACCAAAAGCAGTCTTTGGCTTTGCGGCCCTGAAGGGGATAGTGGTCGTAGGTCTTTCTTCGGATAGTCCGGATGCCAGGCCCATGTGAGCCAATATTCCGGGTTCAAACCTAAAAAGCCGCTGGTGGGCGTGAACTTACTTTTGCTCCACTGCTTAAAGACCATACGCTCCTGCTGGTTGGTGATGTGTTTGTCCCGGATGGTTTTCTGGGCATAGCCCTGCAAATACCCAGCTGCCGCAAGGATAAAAATTAGAAATGCTTTCATGTGCTATTGCTTAATGATGTTATACTTAGAAAGGATGTCATTTACCAGCCGGGTGTCCTGGTTGATAAAATGCTTATAGGGATTGACCGTCTTCAATACTCCATTGATTTTCGCCCAGTGCATAGATCGCTGCATACTATAGACTAACGCACGCATGACCCGCAGCTCCAGAATTATCTTGCGCAGCAAAGCATCCCGTTTTTCATAATCCATCAACACGTTTTCCCCTTCTTTTAAAACAAAGACGGAAACCTCATTAACCAGCCTTATTCCCCTGTTCTTCATTTGCCTGGCTATATCCTCGGCAAAAAGCAAAAGATAAGGAGCATCCGATGCGGTCTGTATCATGAGGTTACTTTCATAAATAATCTCATTACTTAGCTGTCCGATCTGCCGTAGTGCGATCCCGCTCCGGAGTGCCTGGTTAACCTCGGTAAGTGAATTATGGATCAGGGTTTGCACCATAACAACGGAACTGACATTCAGATTAATGTCACTTAACCGGTTATTGATGGAACTTAAATAATTATTGTTCGTATTTTCGGTGGCCGCGCGGACGGCCCCGTTTTCATTGACAATATTAAAATGATTCCGGTCAAAAACAAGCCTTTGCGCCACACTGTTTAAAGCAGCAAGCAGTAAACAGCAACATAAAATGATCCTGTACATGATCTCAATTTTTAAGGATATCAGCATTGCGCAGAATATTGTCAATCAGCTGCTTGTCCTGGTTCACAAATTCCGAGAAAGGATTCATAGAATTCATAATATGCTTTCGGTTTGCATACTGAAGATTTGCTGCCAGCCCCCTGGTGGCTCCTTCGATCCGGCGCAGCTCAGTCAACACATGGTTGAACAGGATCTTTCTATCGGAGCCTTTCATCTGGTTTAGGTCACCTATGCTAATCATCAGCGCATACAAATACTGGCTGAGCCGGTATGCCTGGTCTGCCAGATCTTTTTCAGTCTGGTAAGCCAGGGCGATCAATAGTGGATCTTGTCCAGCAAGCTGAAATATAATGCCTTGCTGCCGGATGATCTCTGTAACAATGGGCGTGGCCTGTAGCCCGATCTGTGCGGCATCAATGACAAGCCCAAGTGTCTTAAACCTACTTTGAAGTTCCCGGTATTTGGTTTTCAATTTGCCCATTTCCGAACGGTTGACTTCTTCATTTGTTGATGTGACCGCTTGCTTGTTTTTGGCTTCGTTCTGCTTGTTGTATTCTGATTTACTTTCGGATACCAGCTGGTGTAAAAGTTGTACATTAAGCTGGGCATGGCCTTTAGGCAAATAAGCAAAGAAACAGATGATTATATATAAGTATGTTTTCATTCTTTTAGGTATTTAGCATTTCTGATGATGTCGTCGGCAATGCGTTTGTCGATGTTTATAAAACCTGCATAAGGATTCAGGGAGTTAAGGATTCCCCTTTGTTTCGCCCAATACATACTGCGATACATACCATAGGCTACGCCCCGCAGGATCGTAAGCTCCGTTACAATCCTGTTTAACAGCTTCGCTCGCTCACCGGAATCCATAAGGTTATTTTTTCCGCCCTGCAACACAAAGGCGCTAACCTCCACAGCCAGATTTGTTGCACGGGTCTTAAACTCTCTGGCACCGCTTTCTGCAAAAAGCAGCAGTACTGGATTGCTTCCGGCGATGTTCATCGCTTTGTTCACATCTTGGACGATGTCGGCGCTTATCTCAGTAATATCCTTTACAGCCAGCAGGTTCCTTACCACTGCGGACACCTCACTTAATCCTTTATAGATTTGATTTTGTAGATCGTTAACAATAACCAGCTGGCCTGTAACAGCCAGCTGTCCGCGTTGGATCAGCGTCAGATTATCATTCGTTCGGTTCAATTGGCCGTTGATGATACCCGAATGAACAGCCGTCGCACCGGCTGTTGCCGGATCGACATAGATCTGGGCTTTCAGGCTTACCCCACAAAGGAGCAGGCTGGCAAAAAAACATAAGGTTTTCATAATTGGGCTTAATTAAATAGTGATTAAAAATCTGGTTTGAAATATTCAGTTTTTCCGGAAACCGGATGGCCGGCATTGTTGATCTTGCTGACAAATGCCCCAAGGGAAAGGCCACTAGCCAACATATCGGTAACAAAAGCTTCCAGCCCCTGCTGATATGACCCGCTCGCATGAACATAGATTTCCACAGCGCTTTTTTCCGGCTTTTCAGTAGTGTAGGCCAAATACTGGAAGATGGAGACTTCTACGCCATACACTTCACCTACGGATCCCCTACGTATATAGACCTCCTTAAATCGTCCCCGGTTTTCGGTATTGTCTAGCTGATTAATGGTAAAGATTTTTTTCTGTTCAGTATCGGTAATGGCAAGTAGTTTGGCGATCTCCTTGTAATTCTCTTTGAACTTGCTTTGATCTAACAGACATACCGTATCCGAGTTGTTCAGTATGCTGTCCTTAACCACCGTATTACCCAATATATCACCCAATTCTTGGGTGACCACAATCGCCTCTCCCCAGAATTTGCGTACGGTCTTATATAAATAAAGAATGTAGGAGGCCATTAAAGGTGAGGCTATCGCTTTCCATGCTTCCTCTATAATCAAGGCTTTACGTTGAGCGGTACGGTGACGCATTTTTTGTAAAAACACGTCCATTATTATCATTGTGACAATTGGAAAAATTTTACTTTCTTTAATCGAATCTATTTCAAAGACAATGAAACGTTCGGTTAACAATGAAGTATCAACCTTTTCATTAAGAATTGTTCCATGCTCACCTCCCCTATAAAACTTCTTTAACACGTAACGGTACTCATCAAGATCAAAGCTGACCTTTTCGTTCTCTTTGATTTCCCTGATCTTCTCCACTGAAAAGTCATAGAAGGAATCGAAGCTCAGGCTTTTAACACAACCGGCCTGGCCCTGCATAAAATGCTCGGAATAATATGCGGAGATTACATTGGAAAAAATGGTGTCCTCGACCTGAGAAATTATCCCTTCGGCTCCTTTGAGCAGTAGTCCGATCAAAGTCTTCAAAAAATCCTTTTTCTCAATATTGTATTCACTTTCACTGATAGCGAAAGGATTCATAGTTATTGGGGTCTGTTCGGTATAAGTAATGTACTTTCCGCCGAAATAGGTACATAGGCCACTATAGGAATGACCCGTATCAACGATGACCACATCCATATTATACCTCATATATTGCTCAATGAGCGCATTCATAAAAAAACTTTTTCCTGATCCAATTTGGAGGGTGACCGGGTCATTTAATTAAAAATGACCCGGTCACCCCCGGATGGCCCAAGTACAAACTTGTTGCGATTATTCAGACGTCCTGTGCTCAGATCTGCCGGATCAAAACTTACAGGAATGCCTTGGCGATCAGTGAAACGGATCAAAAAATCCGACTTTTCATCTGCCTGCATGGATTCCTTAAAGAAAAAGCATAAGGCGGCATCCGAAGTGGTGAGAAACCAATCATATTTTTTGAGTTCCACCCCATTCCCGGGAAGTGCAGTTCGGAACAGTTCCATTTGGTTATAGGCATTTTTAGATGAGATGATACCTTGCTGGAAAAGTGCGGCCTCAATAAAATTGGTCGCCCGACTGATCTTTTCATTGTCTGCACAGACTACAATGTTATAATGGGCGTTGACCAACAATTGATTTTCCCTAGCAACATCAACTAACAACTGATCGATATCTTCCACGCATATCATATTGGCTGGATCAGGCACCCCGGAATGCCTCTTGCGTTTCAGCTCCAGTTTGTTCAGGGTTAGCTGCTGTCCAGGTATTTCAATGACTTGATTATAAACAATGCAGCAATAGTCAGGTACATGGTGCAGAAACGATAGATTGTCAACAGGGAATTGCCGCAGCTGCTTGCCATCCTGCTTCTCGGTATAGGTGCCTACCTTCTCGGGTAAGTCAATATCATCGATATTGATCAGGCTGATGCTCTTTATTGCCCTGGAACCGATGCGCAACTGCTGATCCCCGGAGCTTAGGTTATTCAGGGTAATATGGGGAGAGGTAAATTCCATACCCAGTATTCGTGATACATAGCGGCGTATTTCTACCTCATTTAGAATATGCGGGCTTAGCCCCGCGCCACTCAGGAGATCATAAATCTTAGTGGTAAGCTGGTTGAAATCATGGAGTGCCTTTTTATCATAGACATAGAATGCGCCTTTTTTGACCTGCCGGGTAATCATCAGACAAGTGTTAATGTCTGTATACTCCCGGTCGTTGAAGTGTTCGTTGTATTTTTGTTGCAGGAATTCATTAGCCGGATCCCCCCGCCAGCTTTTCCTTGAAAAAACATCCTGTTTCTGGATGATGTGACCTTCGCCTAGAATCTTAATCATGTTCTGCAGCAGATGGTGATATGCTCCATAAGGTTCGGGGTCAGCTCCGTATTGCATGACCGGGTTGCGGATTTGGAAAAGCATGGAAAAGTCACCTTTGTCGCCATACAATAGGGCTTGGCCTTCATAGGTATCAATACCCGCATAAGGCATTTTAAATGCCGTCTTTTGATGTGTTTGCATAACTCTGTTTTAAGTGGGTGGAATGAATGAATACTCCCCTGGAACGGGTCTTAGAATGCAGTCCGCTTTTTTGCCGGTAAAAGGTATAGGTTAGCCCTCCCGCAATGGCGGCAATTGTGGCCAATCCGCCGAGGTACATATTGGTAAGCGTACCCAGCAGACCGCCTCCCACAAGTCCTAACACTAGTGAACCAATGCCCCAGCCGATAAACTTTCCTTTAAAGCCTTTATATACAAGGGGCTTTTGAAGCCCCTTGTATATGGAAAATTTGCGGATCATTATACGCCGAAGAAGGCTTTAATCACAACGGACACCAGCACAAGGAAGAGACAGGAACCTCCCCAACCCATCAACTCTTTATTGATATCCTGGTCACCACTGTTCCATTTAATATAGACTCGTACCCCTCCGATGATGCCGACTACGGCTCCAATGGCAAGGGTCAAACTAGATACCGGATCAACATAGCTCGTTAGCGAAGACGTCGCTGCATTGATTCCGGTTGTACCGCCTTGGGCTTTAACGGTCTGGGCTGCGGCCATAGAAATTGCCACAAATGCATACAGTTTTTTGTTTTTTACTGTCATTTGATAATGGATAAAATGAAAAAAAGGGTTAATTGACCCCGTAGAGGGTTTTGAGGAAGGCACCGATAAGTACCAGGAAGAGGCAGGAAAAGAACCATCCCATCACCTGGGCATCGATGTGATGTTTGCCCGATTGCCAATTAGAATAGATGCGCAAGCCGCCAAGGATTCCGCTAATAGTGCCGATGACCATCACCAGGTCGTAAAAATTGAAATACCAGCGGTGCATTTCACGTGTGGCACTATAGAATTCAGGGATACCTGGCGGCCCGGCCTGTGCCGTAGCGAAAAAAGGAAGGGCAAAAAAAAAGACAGCCGGGGCTGTCTTTAAAATAGAATAGAATTTCATTGGTCAATAAGGGATTGCCTTGGTATACTCGATAAGGTCATCTTTGGCGAGGTTGAACAACTGCTTTAGTCCTACAGCACCAGTTGCATCAAGCAGGCCGGAGGCGATGCTCCGCACAGTATTTCCGACGCTATCGGATTCCGCAGACTGGGTAACAGGTTCAGGCTCGGTTTCCTGTTTATAACTCATGGCTTCAGGAGCGTTATTTTCCTCAAAAAACAGTACCTCATTTTCGGATTCCGAAGTAGCCGATTTCCTGCCGATCAAAAGGTCAAGGAAGAGATTGAGGCCATAATAGACCAGATACGCCAGTATCAGGGTAACAATAAAACTTGTCCATGTCATAATTCTGAGTTTTTAAGTGTTTCTTGGATGTAAGCTGACAGCCAGGGGTGCTGCGCTATATATTGGTGAAGGCTATAGACTATAAATCTGTTCATATCGATGCCTTTGGCGAGTTTGATACGTTTAAGCAGGTTCATAGTTTTGCTGTCCAGACGGATCAGGCTTTTTTCTGTTCCTTCCAGGCGGAAGGCTTCCAGTGCGGTAAAGAAAGCGATAGCTTGAGTATCGCTTATAACTGGTTTGGGCGGTTTTTTAGGCTTTGTCAATGGGATGGATTCAGTAAGGGGGCTTTTCTTTTCAGGAAGTATGTCTTCGCTCTCCCCACTGCGGATCTTCTCACGCAGCTGATCCGCTAATGTTTTTATTTCATTCATTTCGCTTCCTCCTTTAACAGGTAAGATTCATAGATCAGATCCAGTACCGGCAAAACTACCGGCAGTATAATGGCGGGAATATGCAGGGTATTGACCCGTTGAAAATCAACCCTGTCAGCGATGCCTGGAGTCACTACACCAAACCTCTGTAACACCTTATCCACTTCCAATCGGGTATCATATTTTACTGTGGTCTTAATGCGGTTGGGCACAAAAATAAACGGTGCTTTGTTGTTGATCTTTTGGGTGACTAAAGCAAACAGCAGCGTAGAATCCACAGAAAACTCATCGTAATTGAAGGGACAGAGGATTACATCGCCTGCAAGAAATACCGGAATAAGTCCGTCATCATCCATTTTTCCGGGAAGATCAATCAGCACAATCTCTCCCTGATTGTTGCCCAGCACTTTAAGCAACATGGGAAAATGTTTGAGATCGGAAGGGATGATCTCATAAAGTGGCTCATTCTCCAGAATTTTTGCCTTCACAGCCTTTGTGGCTATGGACTGCTGGTAATCCATATCCAGCACAGTTACCCTGCGGCCACGAAGGGCAGTTAAATAATTGGCCAGCAACAGGGTGAGCGTACTCTTTCCTGCGCCGCCTTTCTGATTTCCTATCAGTATGACCATAATGAAGGGTTTAAAAGGTTAACGGGAATTTGTCCTGGCTTTGCGCTGACGGCGACGGTTGCGTCCTAGTATAGCCTCGTCATCTATGTCATCAGCGATATCCAGGTTGATTTCAGGTAGGCTTAAGCCCGAGTCCTGGGAAGCCAACGGATCGAATGGCTGGTCAAAAACAGCTTCAGTAAGTGTCGGTGAATTTTCATCATAAGGATGATCAGTTTGCTCCTGTATCTCCTGTAGCATTACTTCCTGACTTTCACCTTCCATTGTATGATCCTGGCTAACAGAAACAATTTCAGACTGATCGTAGTTAACGCCATCTTCCGGTAAAATAAATTCGGCCAGTTTCATGACTTCAGTGCTACCTTTAAAAACACATTTACGGTTATGATCGATCAGGGTATAGCCATAGGGTGGCTTATTATCCTTTGAATGAAAAAGGACTTGTATTCCGAATTTCTCTCTCAATACCTCCGCTAGTTTGGAAGAATAACCATTCTGGATCTTTGCTCCGCCCCCAGGCTGTTCCTGGGTATGAGTGTAAATAGTGGGATCATGTTTCAATCTATATTTGCCAATGATGGCACGGAGCTGTTTTACCCGGTCTAAGTTTTTATTATAGATGGTAATTTTAGCATCTACTTTTTCTAAAGAGATTTGCGCAAGTTCCTTCCCATATTTGCAGATGCCGTAGTGGTCGTCGGATAAAACAAGCGAATAGCCCTGAGCTTCCAGTAGCATCATAAACTGGGGACGGGTTGAGAAGTTATAGGATAATGCTTTTTCCAGCAGAACCAATACTTCCTTTTTTTCGTCTATACCCATAATCCGGTTCAGCACCTGATACGCCCTGAGTTTCTCAAAGCTGTCCGATATTTTTTTACCGTCCATTCCCACTCGGGTGGATACCAGATGGACGTGGTTGTTATCAGTGTCTTTATGAAAAATCAGGAGATAGGGCTGCTCACCGTAGCCCATCCCTTTCAACCATTGCTCGGCGATACTGGTCAGCTCTTCCTTAGTATGGGATTTCCCTTTCGCGGAAATGACCACATGAAGCTGCGGGTATTTGGTGCGGCTACTTCGGGCGGAGACAGCTTTCAGGTAATTTATATAATCCGTTGGTCGCAGCTGATCCAGCGCCTGCAAAGCACCAAAATTTTTAACAACCATTAACTCACCTTTATCCAATTCAACCTTATCTGTGTTGTAACTTACCCCTTTAAACGTTTCCGATTTTTTAAGGAATTTTACAATCATAAAGTTCAGTTTAGGTTTTCATTAATCTGATAATTTGCCGGATGGCTTTTTCGAGTTCCTGCTGGATTTGGATATAACCAGAAAAAAGTTCATTAAACTGACTTGCCACATTTGCATTCAGCATCCCCTGTTTGTTCAGGACATTGGCGTGCCTAGCCAGCTGGTTGATGTTGTTTCCTGACCTTCCCAATTCTGCACCGATGGAATCCAATAGCTTTAGCAGTTCCTGGGCATTAACCAGAATACTACCTGTATGATACAGCACCCTTTGCCGGATCAGTTCCATCCGGGTTATGCCGACGGCATTTTCGATAATTAAAAGAGCTTTGAATTCTTCCTCCGTTAGTCTGGCTTTAATGACTTTTGTTCTCTTTCCGGATGTCATTTCTGGCCTGCCTACTTTTTTTGTTGTTTTCTTCATAGGGCTTTGGAGGGGCTTTAGGGCGCTTTGCAGAAAAACCGAGTTGCGCGGGTTTTTCCCCCCTTTATTTAGCCTTCCCCCGTCGGGAGGAAGGCTAAATAAAGGCAAGTGAGTTTTTGGGCCCCCAAAAACACAACTTGCCGCTTACAAAACAAGAGAGGTTTTGTAATGCGGATAACCGAAATCGCAATCAAAAAGATAGTTTTGTTTGGCGGGAAGGCAGGAGGTTCCGCTGTAGAGTTTGGTTTTTAGGGTTATGCAAGGAATGATCTGTTGTTTTTTTGTTTAGTCAGCCTATTGCTTAGTTGCATAAAACTTAGGCACATAAGTAAATATGCATCTAAGCGTTTAGTCGCTTAGCCTGAAATGGTGTTTGTTTATTTTTTTAGCCAGCCTATTGCTTAGCTTCATAAACACTTAGGTACATAAGTAAATAAACATCTGAACATGTTACCATTTAGCTTTATAAGCGACTAAACGAATTAGTGTTTTGTTATTTATTCAGCCTATTGCTTATTCAATAGGCGGATAGGCTGCTTAGCTGACTAAACTTACTGTTGATTCTTGTTTTCTGTCCTGCACTTGTCCGCAGCACCAGGATACATTTCTAATATTTCTTTATTTGCATCTGCAAGCATTTTTCTTAGGGTCTTTATAATGTCCCTTCGCCCACGGTTATAGCCTTTTCGCCATGTGGGATAATCCTGATAACTATACAGAGGATTAAAAGGATCCTGACAACCGGTCATTATTTTTTTTAATGAGTTCGACAGGTACTTTGTGATAAAATAAAAGGCAAAAATGAATATGATCATGTGCCAGGTAATGATAATTTGCATAATGTGGATATTAAGTGAATGATGGATGAGTTATTTAAGAATGGAATATGCATTTTACTGAATAATCAATAGGCAACTTATCCAGCCTATTGATTAGCTATATAATCGGTTAACTACATAAGTACTTAGCTTTATATAGCAGTTATCGCCGATAGGTTGACATTATTTTCGTAGACACGATCTTCCTCCCAAGGCATCCGTTTAACCGGCTCGGCCATTAGTTTCGCGTTATAATCGTTGTAGCCCTCATATACAGCAGATTTATCTACAGCATGGGGCAATTCCTGTTTCAGTTTTTCTAGACCTGCTGTCCCCGCTGGGTCATGATCAAAATAAACACCTATATGAGAGAAATCTCTTGCTTTAGCAATTCCAGCATTTAAAAGATTAATTGAATTCAGTACCAAAACACTATCAGTTGCTTCCGGATTATCTTTAATCCAGCTGAGATAGTCCATATATCCTTCAAATATGACCAAGTGTTGTGGATCTCCAGGAATGAAGCTAATTGCTTTTTTTCCCAGGCAGGCCTTGAATTCTTTATCTCCTATCTTATTACGAAGTTCCCAGCTACCAGCCTCGTTCTGCCATCCGGCTGAAAAATAGGATTTCGAGCGACCATTACTTTCAACTGTATAGTAAACTTCTTTTAGCTTGCCTTGTGCAAGCTCCCAGATACCTCTACTCTGGAGATAGCGGCTAATGGCTGGGTGTGTTCCCAATTCTTTAGTCGTATTTATTTTATAACTGGGAGCTACAGGGATAGCATCCGCCACAGCCAAACGTGGGCGCTTGTTCCTTAACGTTTCGTCTAAAGCAGGCGCGAGAGAATCAACATTACAAAGGGTACTAATTTTTTCCAATACTTCTCTAAAGGATGCCGGGTGCCAATAGGCTAGTCCTAGGTCAATAACATTCCCACCTTTAATACCGGAACGGTTTTCTCCACCGTGATCGTACCATACGCCTAGTTGTTCGTTGACGCAAAAAGATGCAGTGTTTTCTTCCCTGAGCATGCTCTTGTAAAAGAGTTCTTTGCCAGATCGATGTGTAGGAGCATGACCCAGCCGGGTCAGCATGTCAACCAGAGAAACCTGTTCTTTGATCTGGTTCGCATTTAAAAAAGCTGTCATACGCTGTAGTTTTAGATGTTAGTTTCGGAGATTTCAGAAACGCAAAAGGGGGCAAAATGCCCCCTTCGCAGAGTTAGCTGCTCCGTATCGTTTTGATACGGAGCAGCTAACTCTATATATAACCGGGAATACTCACGTGAGCAACTACATGCTCTGCCAAAACTGACTGCCTACGGCTCATTGATCCTCAACCTTTTTCATACACGTATGATTTAGGTTGGTGACAACTGCACTATAATTTACGGCTCAGCACCGTAAACGCTTCTTCCCTCAATGTCAAAGATCTTGTTCGATATTGAGGTCAAAATTGGCCAGGGCAGAGACGGGGCTTTCCCAAGTTGAAAATGTTGGTATTGATTTATTTTATCCAGGTTGTACTTATCCATTTGTCTGTGGTTTTTTCTTAGGTTTAAAACTGTTGGTTTCATCTATGTGCTGGTGGATAGCTTCCCGCATTTCGTCCAGATATTTAGTATAGCTAATAGTTTTACGTCTGCGAATGTCTAAAAACATTCGGTAGGCCTGGCTGAGATCAATGTTCAGGCTGTCTTCCAACCATTCAATTACGTGGCTTATCTCAGCTTTGCCACCATTGATCCGCTGAGTATAATAAATGCCATAGGCGATTTCGATCAGTTCCACTTTATCACCGGACCACCAACGGTTTTTTGAAGCGAGTAGTTCCGCAATAAAAACATTGTCAGGGTTCTGATAAAGCAACCTTAGACGGCGGATAATAAAATCCCGAAGCATCTCATATGCTCGGAATTTTGAAAACATATAATCCTGATTCGTGGAAAATTCTGGATCAGCAGTTAGATGTTCTTGGCCAATAGGAAATTCAATCCTATTCTTTCGAAGGAAAAATTCACTATCCTTTATCGTTTCATCCTGTAGGTAGTACTGGTAGCTGAAAGAATAGACCTTAAAACATCGATTAATGATGCCTAATTCATCCATATAATAATCTCGGAGCATTTGGTCAGTGCCAACTGGAACGGTGGCAAGAATATTGTGCAGTTCAACGACATAAATGTACCAACAGTAAAATCTTGGTTTAGTATATTTAAAAAAGTAGATTTCTGCATCTGGGGTTTCAAAGGGGTGTTCCCGAATAAATGCTTTCAGTAGCTCCAAGGTGGAGGCAATGCAGACAAGGGAGGAAGTTAGGTTTTGAACGGATGCTTTAAGTGATCCATTGATGTGTTCCAGCTGCGTTTGCATACCGGCATACAATAATTCCATGTGATTTACTGACATTTAGAAATGTTTAAGATGAAAACTGCGCTCCCCCTTAATTTTGAATATCAGATTATATAGAGCAGAAAAATGGGGATATTTCATAATCAAATAAAGACAAATAACATTGAAGAGAAATTATCCCGCCAGTGTCAATGGATTATTGCAACCCTCAAACAGTCTTAAAAGAATATGATTTTTTGGACTCAAGAGATAGAAATCCACAGATTATATTAATAAAAAACAAAAATTTGGTTCCTAGGCAATTAATGACGGATTTTGCTTTTAACCTCAGTCCTATAACTTTTGAGGTCTTCTTCCACGCAATGAGATAGTCCAACTACCAATAGAATGTTCAATAAAATTCCAAGAAAAACCACTAAACAGAAATCGAACATTGTAACTGGGTGTGAGGCTGGCACCTGTTCCATTAGAAATAATTGTGGGTTTAATAGAGCATCATTCATATTCTAATGATTTTTAAAATATACGTATTGAAAGTTTTCATTAGAAGCAGAATAGTATTCCGCTTCTAATGAATTTTGTGATCTAAAGTCTTTGATTATCCTATTGCTCGTCATCTGATAAGACGTTTGATTGCACCCAATAATCTTTGCTCTTTCTATAGGACTCATTTATGATCTCGCTGTAATGACTGCAATTAAACGACGCATTTAATAAGTCCCCCACTCTCAAACCAAAAAACACTTCTAACATTCTAACGGTACAATAGGGAATGTCCATTTTAGAATCGATTGGGATTTTTGCGTAATTCCAGAAAGTGTTTATTGATTTTCCCAAATAATCTGGCATCGACCTAACCACAATTCTATATTCATAAACGGTCAGTCTTTCCAGACATTCTTGGATTTTGTACTTAAGCATTTCGTTACCGGGCTTCCCAGAGAAATGCAATTCGGCAGGTTCATGGTTCATATTTCTCATTTAGTTAGTTAAAAACCTAAAATGAGTCCTGGAGAGTAGATTGATAAATTTGGGATCTGCCCGCCGTGGCAATAAAGTTTCTGAAGCCTTACGTTAACACAGCCGCAGCAGACCCCAAATCTATCGTGACATACAAATATAGTATATCTACATATAGATTGGGTTAACCTGCTGTCTTGCGTTAACGGCTTCAGAAAGTTTGCCGCAAGACTCTTAATAATTGTTTTGTTTTATTTTGTCAAATCATTGATTTATTTATAAAATTTCATGCTCTAAGATATAAAATAATATATTATTCTCCTAATTAAGAGTGGGCTAATTAAGAGTAATAAATGAATTGTATTTTTTCCAGTTTAGGGATAGATAAAAAAAATGGCTGGGATTAAGAAAAAGGCGGAAATACCTCTAGATATTAAAAAGATTGGATTGCGATTGAGACAACTGCGAAAAGAAAAAGGATTCAGCAACTCGGACGAGTTTGCTTACGAATATCAGTTAAATCGATCGCAATATGGGAAGTATGAGGCTGGTTCTGAAGACTTAAGGCTAAGCTCGTTAGTTAAGATCTTAGAAAAATTAGAAATCGGGTTAAGCGATTTTTTTAATGAAGATTACGACAATATCAAATTACTATAGAACATTAAGAACTGAGATTGTTTTTCGGATTTGTGTATTATTTTCATCGACCAGTTGATGCCAGGCTAAAAGTCTAGCCAGTCTTCGTCCATAAAATCATCGAATTCAAACGGATCAGGCTGCGCCCAGAAGGTGCGGGAAATAAAGATGCCATAGACGGAAACATCGGGGAATCTCTGCTTGATGGCATTCTTGCAAGCGAGGTAATGTCCACCGGAAGTGAGTACATCATCAAAAAGGATTACCGAATCCCTTATTCCTTCAGCTAGTTGCTCATCAATGGTCATATTCGCCTGGATTTCTGCTGGCGAAGGCCGATCATTTGGATTCTCATGTGCTGATCGTATATTTTCAATATTCAACAAAAGTTCGCGAATATCTGCACCCCCCTGAAAACTTTTACTGAGTAGTTGCAGCATGCGATCATCATATTCTGAGTCTGCTCTACATTTTGATGGAGGAATTGGAACCAGAGTGACAGTGCCTACGGAAACTTGCGGAACTATAGAGTTTATGAACAACTGTGTCAATTTCTGTATCGCCTCACCCTTATACTTCCACTGGTAGGTGGTTCTTGTGGACATTTTCTTTTTGAAGTTGATGATCAGCTGCTTTTCTTGGTTTTCAAAGCCATCTTCCTTCTTATACTCCATCAGGTAGTAACAGTTGTCATCGGCATTCAGGTGATAATGCTTTTCGATGGTCAGTTCGTCGATTTTGATCAGACGATATTTATCCTGTAGCAACTTCTTTACCACGGTCAGTCCTTAACGTTTAACCTTCCAATTATGTCCTCATATTCCTTCACCCGGATAGCACCAAGTTGTTCAAATTTTGCAGGCCAGCTGATGTTTGGATTTTGAAAACAACTATCCAATATAAACAGTTTACGGTGTTGCTGGAGCGCTGCTTTGGCCTGAATCAGCGTTCCGGAGGTATCGCTAGCTTCAATAATTACCGTAGCTTCAGTGAGTGCAGACATAGTCTTGTTCCTTTCGGGAAAGAACAGCTTATTACCGAAAGGTGACTGTTTGCTATATCTAACGAAAGGAACTTGGCTGATCAATAAGTGATGATGAGCAATAAAGTTTTGAAGTTTGGAGTTTTCCTTTGGATAGTATGTGTTCAGCGGCGTTCCCAATACAGCGATCGTCCGCCCTTTCTGTAGAATGGCTGTCTTGTGGGCAACCGCATCGATTCCTTTGGCAAGTCCTGAAACGATCGTAAAATTATCTTTTACTAAAAGCTTAGTGATCTTTTCTGCGCGTTTGACACCATTATCAGAAGGATTGCGAGAGCCAACGATAGCCACACCCCGAGTTTGCAGGTACTCAAGGTTTCCTGCATAATATAAAATTTCAACCTGTTCCTGCGCATCCTTAAGTCCCGTAGGGTAGTCAAAAGTCTCGTTGATCAGAATATTTGCCTTGTAATCGACTTTGCTGTCCTGTATTAATTTTTTTAGTTCCGGATAAAGTCCCTTATAAAATTCTTCATGAATAAGTTCCGAAGGGAGTCTGCCTGGATTTTGCCTAAAGAGATTGGCAATAGTCTTAAAGCTCGCTTTACTCTCTAGCCACAACGCTTCATATGCAGCTATCTCCTTAAAAGGGATAATTGCGGACGAGAATGCGTTATCTATTGCTGTTTTGAACATAAACGATGTTGTTGTTTACTATATAACGATGAATATTAGCTAATGTTTTATTAATAACAAACGCAATTTACTAAAAATATTAGCAATATCAAATATATATCAAAGCTAGTTAATAATTTGGATTAACAATAATTCCTTTTCTGTAGGGTATCCATCATTGTTATCAAAGTCTTCTGATGATTTATTTTTTTTTGTAAATTTAGGTATGAGGGAACTAGAACCACCGTTTAATCTGCATTTGGAAGGCAATATGATTCGCATTGCTGAACATGAAGTGCAGGGTAAAAGAGTGTTTCATGTAGATTTCAAGAATGAGAAAAAGCCGCTTGTAATTACTGTAGGTATAGGTCTTAAAGATCTTAAGTTCTGGACTTCAGTTCCTCAGGGCAGGCAAGCCGAAGCTGAGCAAATAGGTAAATTAATTGCGGAGTACATCCGCGGAAAAAACAAATAATTATGTGCTATTACAACGGACAAAGAGTAACCAGGGCAGAATTTATTCAATTAAAGCAATTGGAAAAAGCTGTAAAAGATTACGATTTTTTAGATACGGGTGTGCACAATGGTTTTAACTATGCACCATGTGCTATTATCGTGCCTACAGACGACCGCCGGGATTTTGAAATCCAGCAGGCAGAATGGGGATATATTCCAGGATATGCAAAGGATCGGGCAGAAGCAAAATTATTCCGTTTAAAATACACAACGCTGAATTTTAAAGGCGAAAACCTATTTAAAAAGGAAGATGGAAAAAAGTCTATGTGGGCCGAAGCCGGTCGTCAGCACCGCTGTCTGGTTCTGTCTACCGGGCTGGTAGAATCCATGCACATGCCTACTTATGGCAAGAAGGGTCAACTGCTTAAAGCTACTGAGAAAATCCCCTATCAGGTTGGCGTAACTGGTAAAGAATATTTTTGGTTTGCTGGTGTTTATAATGACTGGTTTGATAAAGACGCAGGGCAATGGGTAAGGACTGTTGCATTTGCGACTACAGCAGCGAATCTGATCATGCAGCAAATTCATAATTCTAAAAAGCGCATGCCCACAATATTGACTGATGACCTTGCCTGGGAATGGTTAATGGAGGAGCCGACCGAGGAGCGTCTGACAGAGATCGCGTTGACCCAAATACCGTCGAAATTAATGGAAGCCTGTACGATAGATAAAGATTACCGCTTTGCTGGAGAAGCAACACCTGTGGAGTATCCAGGACATCCAGCTCTGGACTTAACTTATGTAGATCAGGAAAAACTCGACTTTGATTACTGGCGCGTTGCTTAGGCGTAGTGTCTATCAATTGCTGCACCTATTGCATCTACTTGCTCTTCATCCATATTGCCTTCTACTAGTTTCCAGCAATTTCCGGCATCCGGGCGAAGCGTGCCTATTATTTCCTTGTCCCGTGTTACTTTGAAATTCGTCACATGTTCTGGTGTACTTCCATCATCAAAAGCAGTGATCGTAAATGTTAAAGGCTCAAGTCCTTGATTGATTTTTACAGCTATCTCGAATATTTCCTCTTCGTCCTGCATCCTTGTATATTTTAGTTTTTAGTATAACAGTTAAGAAAAGAAATTGTTAGCCATAAATGCAGCATTCAAAGAAAAGTAAAACTACTTCGATCTGGTGGTGTTTGCCTAACGTGCTCAAATGACAACCTGATTCTCAACGATATACAGAACGTTATAGTAGATAAGTTATTTCCTAAGCATCTTCAGCATGTGTTCACAGAAAAGTTTGGCTGCATTTTCCGCATCCACCTTTGAGAATTCGATTAACCTGCTCAGTGCCATAATCCCAAAGTCAAAATTCGGGGTGCCGGGCTGAATATATAAATGCGGCTGTGGAGTTACACATCTTGACCCAGTTCGTCTGATAATCTCCTGAATCTTTGGATACAGCTTCTTGCAAAATTCGTCTTCAGGATGTTTCAGAGCATAATATACTGAACTCGCAAAAATATCTGCCAATTGAATACCTGAATTACCTTTGGAGGATTCTACACGAATAGGAGAACCTAACTTGAAGTTCACAGGGATTTCTCCATCTCCTAAAGGATCCCAAAAGCGAACATTCTGATTTGGCTGGAATACCGCATGGTTCTGAGTTACATGCTTTAATGCATATGAAGAGTCGCATATCACTTCCAATTCGCCCACCACCTGATTCCAGGAGATAAGCAGATCGTAGAGTGCAGACTGCGCCAGATCCAATATCCAAGGCTCCACTTCCCCGCCAACTTGAATATCCTCAATGATAGTATTTTTATGTAATTCTGCAAATTCACAGATTTGGCCGACCAGCCCATCGGTTGGCTGCCCGGACTTCAAAACATGGAACAATCCTTGGAAGTTTTCGCCTTTAAGAAAACCCTGAAACGCTTTAAAAATTTGCTCTGCTGACTTGTGATTCAGCATCAACCCCTCAAAAACAATTCCCGCGATAAACCGGTGAAAGTTTGCTCTATAGAAAACAACGTTATTGTAAGAAATTGCGGGCTCAAAGATATATTCGAAGAATTTACAAGCAAGTGCATACTTCTTATGGTAGTAGACAATTCGTACCTGTTCACCATAGCGTTCAAACAATTCAAGAACTGCGCCTTGACTTTTCTTGTTTCTAACTATATTGATACCCTTTGGCTCTTTTCCCTGCAAACGATATTTGACTTTGAGGTGTTCTATCATTTGATCCGCATCATGTCGATCAATATTTAATGCAGCATAGACGAAATAGGGTTGTTCTTCCTGGAGCAAATCATTTCCGTTGTAACCTGCTTCATCACAAAAAATTGGCATATAGTATCAAGTTAAATTACTGCAATTTATAAATCCAAACAGTATAGTTAGTATTAGGTCTTATTATCGGCAAATTTACTACTCATATAGAAGATACGTTCAAAAAACCTTATTAACGAAAATCAAATCTTTTTCAACATTCCCCAAATTACTAACATTTTTAGCATTATATTTGTTAAATCATTTTAATAACTAATAAAATGTGCTAAAGTAGGGAGGGAAAAATGAACGCGAATAAGGAACTAATTCACAAACTTAAACAGGATATTCTTCTCTGGCAAGGCTTTAAGCCTCATGCTGCAGGTAAAGCCGAGTATGTCGGGCTTGGTGAGATTGAGCAAGCGTTTCCTGGCGGCGTATTTCCCAAGCGAGCTATTCATGAGTTTATCGCCATTTTACCGGAAGATTCAGCAGCCAGTGATGGTTTTATCGCCGGTTTATTGGCCATCCTAATGCAGGATGGTGCAGCTTGTGTCTGGGTCAGTACTTCTCGCAGGCTATTTCCTGCTTCTTTAAGTATGTTCAATGTCGAGCCTGAGCGCATCATTTTTATAGACGTTAAAACTGAAAAGGATGTGCTCTGGATTACCGAGGAAGCACTGAAGTGTGAGGGATTGGCTGCAGTAGTGGCTGAAGTAAATAATTTGAGTTTGATAGAGTCCAGGCGGTTGCAATTGGCGGTTGAAGAAAGTGGGGTCACTGGTTTCATCCTGCGAAAGGACGCGAGTAAGGCCGCGAGTACTGTGGCCACTGCCAGGTGGAGGATTAGTCCTTTGCCGAGCGAAAACGAGGGTGGCATGCCGGGTTTAGGATTTCCGAGATGGCAGGTTGATTTGTTAAAAGTACGAAACGGAAATCCGGGAAGCTGGGTGATGGAATGGGCTGGAGAAAGTTTTGAAGAAGTTAAGAAGGTAGCTGAAAGATTGGGTTGGTCTGAAAGGGAGGACAGGCAAATTGGATAGAAGTTATGCAAAGGCGTTTTGTTTCCATATGGTTCCGCCAGCTACTCGCTGACTGGCAGCTTATCCGCCGCCCGGAACTCTGTGAGGTGCCTTTTGTTTTTGCAGCACCTGATCATGGGCGCATGATGATCACCGCGGTCAGTCCACTTGCTGCGGAATTTGGCGTTGAGCCAGGTATGCGGGCAGCTGATGCTAAGGCTATTTGTCCCGGCTTGGAAGTCTTAGATGATAAGCCCAGTCGCCCCCGCAATCTGCTCCGCGGTTTGGGAGAGTGGTGTGTCCGTTATTCCCCAATTGTTGCTATTGATGAATTTGACATGGATGGCCTACTGCTGGATATCAGTGGGTGCGCACATCTTTGGGGTGGAGAAAGGGAGTATTTAAAAGAGATTGTTTCCCGGTTAAAAAGCAAGGGATATACCGTTCGGGTAGCGATTGCTGACACACCTGGTGCTGCCTGGGCAGTTTCCCATTTTGGTAAAATAACGCCGTTGATCCCTGCGGGCGGACATAGAGAAGCCCTACTTTCTTTGGCACCAGAGGCTTTGCGGTTAGACGCTGTGATATTGGCTAAACTGCGCAAACTCGGCTTTTATCAGATTAAAAGCTTTATTGGGATGCCTCGTTCTGTACTACGCAGGCGTTTTGGGGAAGAATTCTTATTGCGGCTTGCGCAGGCACTGGGGACGGAAGAGGAAATATTGGTGCCTTTGCAGGTTCCGGTTCCTTTTCAGGAGCGGCTATCTTGCCTAGAGCCGATCAAAACCCGGACGGGGATTGAAATCGCCATTACCAAAATGCTGGAAAGCTTATGCAAACGCATGCAGACTGAAGGTAAGGGGTTGCGTACCGGTGTGCTGACGGGTTACCGGATTGATGGCAAAGTGGTTCAGGTTGCTATAGGAACCAGCGGTGCCACGCACAACGTCAGTCATTTGTTTAAGCTTTTCCAGTTAAAGATCGATCAAATCAAGCCTGCCCTTGGCATAGAGTTGTTTGTCATTGACGCGCCAAAGGTCGATGATGTGGAGGTTCCACAAGAAGAAATGTGGACTGCTAAACCGGGGCTGGATGATCAGAGTGTCATCAGGTTCCTGGATAGGGTTGCAGGAAAAGTTGGTGCCGAGATGATCCACCGATATTTACCTGCAACCCGCTACTGGCCTGAACGTGCAGTTTTGCGTGCGGGATCAATTACAGAAAAGCCTGCATCTGATTGGAGGGTAGAGAAACCGCGCCCAACTGAATTGCTGAAACGACCTGCCCCTATCGAAGTGATGGCGCTGATCCCGGATCATCCGCCTAAGTTTTTTATCTATAAAGGGCATAGGCATCAGGTCATCAAAGCAGACGGGCCGGAGCGGATAGAACGGGAATGGTGGCTGGATACTGGGGAACACCGTGATTACTACCAGGTAGAGGATGATCAAGGTCGGCGATACTGGCTATTTCGATCAGGTCACTATGGCGGGGATCAGAAATTCCAGTGGTTTATTCATGGATTTTTTGCTTAAAGATAAGTGTTATGGGATTTAGTGAATTACAGGTGACATCTAATTTTAGTTTCTTACGTGGGGCTTCTCATGCTGGTGAGCTAGTAGATCAGGCGGAGGCTTTTGGCTATAAAAAAATAGCTATAACAGATCGGAATACATTAGCTGGAATTGTTCGGGCACATGTCGCTTGCCGGGAAAAAAATGTGAAATTGATCCCAGCTTGCAGACTGGATCTACTGGATGGGCCGAGTTTACTGGCTTATCCTACTGATAAGGAATCTTACGGCAGGTTATCCGCTCTATTGACTTTAGGCAATATGCGTACAGAAAAAGGTTCTTGTCATATTTCCCGCGCCGATGTTTATGCGCATAGCAAAGGAATTATTTTTACTTTAGTGATGCCTGGGGTACTGAACCGCAGATTCGAGTATGAAGCCAGCTTTATTTCGGCGGTAGCTCAGTACCGGGAGGCACTGGGAGATCAGCTGTATCTGGCGGCCACCAGAACCTATTTAGGTAATGACGATAAGCTAATTTTTCGGACTTCACAACTTTCAGATTTTTACGGGATTCCTGTGGTAGCTACGAATGATGTGCATTATCATAACCCGTCTCGCAGGGAGTTACAGGACGTACTAACTTGTGTCCGTGAAAAATGCACCATCCAGGAAGCTGGTTTCCGTCTGCATCAAAATGCAGAACGTTATATGAAAGAGGTAGCCGAGATGAAGCGGCTTTTCAGGAAATATCCAGAGGCAATTGAAAACACGATTATGATTTCCGAAGCCTGTAATTTCTCGTTAGATGAACTGAAATACATCTATCCCCAGGAAATCAATCAAAGCGGCCGAACTCCCTTGGAGGAATTGGCGTATCTAACCTGGAAAGGGGCGCATGAATTCTATGGGGAGATCATCCCTGAAAAAGTAGTAAACATGATCAATCATGAAATGGCTTTTGTTAAGCAAATGGAGTACGCCAATTATTTTTTGTTTGTAGAGGATATAGTACGAGAGGCTAGGTCTCGTGGAATTCTTTGCCAAGGCAGGGGATCTGCTGCAAACTCTGCAATCTGCTTTGTTTTAGGCATCACTTCGGTCAATCCGGTGAAATTCGATTTGCTTTTTGAAAGGTTTATTTCTCCAGCCAGAAATGAACCGCCTGATATTGATGTGGACTTTGAGCACGAGCGGCGAGAGGAAATCATTCAATACATCTACAACAAATATGGGCGTGATCGGGCGGCAATCGTAGCAACGGTAACCCAGCAGCATCAAAAAGGTGCGATCCGGGATGTTGGAAAAGCGATGGGGTTGTCTGTGGATACCATTAACCGACTTTCCAGCTCGTTGTGGGAATATACTGATGAATGGTTTGAGGGCAATCGAGTAACAGAATCCGGCTTAAATCCCAATGATCCGCATTTAAAAAAGACATTGGAACTAACTGCGCAGATGATGGGTTTCCCCCGGCAGCTTGGGCAACATACGGGAGGATTTGTGGTGACCCAGGGAAAACTGACTGACCTATGTCCAATACTGAATGCCCGAATGGAAGACCGTACCAACATTGAATGGAACAAGGATGATATTGATGCATTGGGATTTTTAAAGGTAGATGTACTGGCTTTGGGTATGCTGACCTGTATCCGTAAGGGGTTTGATTTGTGTAGGGATTATTATGGCAAGCAATTTACTTTGGCCAATATTCCACAGGATGATCCTGATGTATATGATATGATTTGCCTGGCCGATACGCTTGGTGTATTTCAAATTGAAAGCCGGGCACAAATGTCTATGTTACCAAGGTTAAAACCCAGGGAGTTTTATGATTTGGTGATCGAAGTTGCCATTGTTCGGCCGGGACCAATCCAGGGAGATATGGTGCATCCGTATTTGAGAAGACGGAATGGAGAAGAGCCTGTTGTTTATCCTTCGCCAGAACTCAAGGAGATCCTGGGTAGAACACTTGGCGTACCACTGTTCCAGGAGCAGGCGATGAAGATCGCGATTGTTGCAGCAGGTTTTACTCCTGCCGAAGCTGATGGTCTGAGAAGGAGTATGGCAACATTTAAGTTTAAAGGACTTGTCAACCAATATGAGCAGAAACTGATTGACGGGATGCTGGCCAAGGGATACACGCTCGAATTCGCGAAAAGAATTTTTAAACAGCTTGAAGGCTTTGGAAGTTACGGTTTCCCGGAAAGCCATGCCGCTAGCTTTGCTTTACTAGTATATGTGTCCTGCTGGCTAAAACATTATTACCCGGACGTGTTTGCGACCGCTTTACTCAATAGCATGCCGATGGGTTTCTATCAGCCCGCGCAAATAGTTATTGATGCCCAAAAGCACAATGTTGAAGTTCGTCCACCAGATATTAACCATTCTAAATGGGATAATTTATTAGAGAAAAAAACCGGGAAATACTATCCTATACGGTTAGGATTTCGACAGATCAAAGGTATCCGAGCGGATGAGATAGATATTTTGGTAAATCGCCGTGGTGACGGTTATAAAACTATTACTTCCCTCCGGGATGCAGGGATCGCAATTTCAACATTGGAACGCCTGGCGGATGCAGATGCATTTCATTCCATTGGCCTTGATCGTAGAAAGGCACTTTGGGAAGTGTCAGCCTTGCAGGATATGCCGACAGAAATATTCAAGGGGCAACCTTCTGAAAGTACTCTGGAAACTCAGGTAGAATTACCTTTGATGACAAAGGGGGAACATGTGGTTCAAGATTATGCTACTGTGGGACTATCACTTAAAGCGCACCCGGTGAGCCTTATACGCCCACAACTGGAAATGTTGCGTATTCTTAGTACTCACGCGATAAACAACAATGCAACCAATGGACAACTGGTGAAAGTTGCAGGATTAGTGCTTGTACGACAAAGACCCGGAACTGCTGGTGGGGTATGCTTCATTACTATTGAAGACGAGTCAGGTTTTACGAACCTCGTTATATTTGAGAAGCTTTTTGAAAAGTACAGGAAAGAAATTCTGCATTCAAGATTACTGATGGTTGAAGGGCGCTTGCAAAGAGAAGGACAGGTAGTTCATGTAATCGTTAGTAAATGTGTGGATCTATCCAAGTTATTGGGCAAATTACTTCAAAGGGAAAATGATAACCTACCGTTACTTACCCTATCCAATGCAGATGAAAAGAATGCGCCCAATCCATCCGATAATAAAAAGGCACAAGTACATGAAGAGACTCCGAAAGAAATCTTTCATGCTGGCAGAAATTTTAGATAATCTCTCTTATATCCACTACGGATTGTTTACCATTAATAGTAAATCTCTGATGTACAAAATTAAGATGGAATAAGTCTTTGCTTTATAGTAGGTTATGTCTAAATTACAGTATCTAATCTCCCTATTATGTCAAAAAAACGCTTTAGTATCAACTCTATACATTTTTTAGAGATGTACAATCAATTAAAAGTTAAACTTGCAATTCAGGGGCAGACAGACGGAATTATCCAGAACTCAATCTTACCAAACCAACGTAGATACCAGGAGATTTCTTTGCTCGTAAGAGAAGAGTTAAACCGACCAACTATGTACCGATGGCCATTATTCCCCTCCGCGAAACCTGGTATACCTGTGGAGGAAAGAATTAAAATCAACAGAACGTTGCATGGACTGCCAGAAACCCCACCGGATAGTAAAGACGGAAAATATAATCCTTTAGGTCTTGGATTGAAAAGACGAATTAGTGGCAAACCGATGATGAGCTTTGATACACTCGGTGCTACAATTCCATGGTATTTTATAGCACTTGTACATTATAGAGAATCAGGGAATGACTTCTCAAGACATTTGCATAATGGTGATAGTTTAAAGAATTTTACCAGAAAAGTACCAGCACATAGACCTTATGTTCTACACGCTCCCCCATTTAGTTTTGAAGAAAGTGCAGTTGATGCGCTTATATTCCAAGGAAAAAAAGACGGATGGAACGATCATTGGGATCTTAAAAACATGCTGATAAGATTAGAAAAATATAACGGTTTTGGTTATGAAATGTATCACGGGGTAAATTCTCCATACCTTTGGGGTGGATCAGATTTTTACAGCAAAGGCGCATATTTAGAATTGAAAGAAAATAATTATAAGACTAAGTGGTACGGTGATAAAATATCCGATCAAGTAGGCACAGCCGTGATACTTAAACGAATGGAGCAACTGGGTAAAGTGACTATAGCAAAAAGTTAAAATATGAAATACCAACCCCTATTTTTAATATTGCCTCTGTTCATTATAGCATGCAATGATCACCAGAAACAAACTATCCCAGCTGAAAATCGCACAACGAATACACCACAAACCCATGTTCAGGATAGTCTTCAGGAAGTAAAAAAAGTAAAAGATAAAATTAACAGGAACGTAGAATCGTTCTATAAAATCGTCGATGACCTTAAACTTGAAAAAGGTATGTTTCCGGTAGAAAATTACATATATGACACTACAGCTGGCGATGGTTATCATTACGCATTGTTTTATTTAAAGTTCATGGCTGCAGCTAAAACTAAGGATAAAGCAAAAATCTCAGCGATGATCCATTTTCCATTCCAAACCACCAGAGAAAAATTGAAATACAATCAGAAAAACAATGAATACGCGGTTGTAGGCTCAGAAAATTGGAAAGGTCAAATGATGAACGAAAAACAATTCGATGAGCAGTATAGTAAAATTTTCACAGATGAGATATTAGAAAACATTCCTGAAACTAGACAAAAAGATATCATTGGAAGGCTCCCTGGCGATGTAAAGCCTGATAATGATTATGAGGCTTTATTACAGACTTATACTGATAAAGGAAGCAGTATCTATTCTGTTAGTATCGAACTACCCGTTCAAAAAACTAAATACAATCATGTCCACTTTGACTTTGGGAGAGTAAACGGAGAGTATAAGATATTGAGCTATTTTCTTGAGTAACGGGAACCAATTTAAAAACTATACGCAAAACTTGATTAACCTATTACACATAAACTATAATCAATGTCAGATTTATTCCAGCGCACTGTAAAGCTTTATTATTCGGGCTACATCAAATCCATCTTGGGGCATCACCGTTAGGCATATTCCATTCAATTCCAGTTTTCTCTGTTAAAAGAGATAATTGTATTTTTATGGTTTCATGCATATAAGTATCAAGCCACTCGAACAATGGCCCCCACTCCTTGGGTGCCCCAAAACAAATTAAGATTTCCAAATTTGGGATGACATTTATGCATTCCCCTTGGATATCAATTTCCATATTTGATTCAATAGATTCATGCCCGTCATGATGTGCATATTTAGTATTCCTAAGATCAATAATGTGTTGGTGCACGAGTTTGAATGAAGGAGGGATTATTTTATTGCTTAATTTGGTGCTTCCATTTCCTGAGCCAAACAATCTGCCGTAAGACATAACAATGCTTGTTGTAAGTGCATCCATCATCATAAGATCTTCATGTATATGAGGCGATTTCACAAAATTACCCAAACGCCAATACCAAAAACGAATGGAAGCTACGGCATGAATGTTTAACAACATTTTTTTCAACCTGTCTATATCTGGTTGGTATTTATAAACTAATTCTTGTATTTCTTCTTTTGTTCTACTCACTTAATTTTCTTTTTGCATTTCTACACTTCTATTAAAATCCTTCTCCATTTTCAAAAGCTTCCTTATCGAAATTTTCATCTATTTGAAATAAAGTTATTTTCCTTATGGCTGATGGAATAAATGGACTTTTCTCTTTAGTCAATGGGTCAATCATTTGTGCCGTGGAAAAATGCCCCGGATCAAGTTGATATGCGATGCTTCCTTTTTCCTTTTGTAACAGCTCCGTTGTTGTGAAGTCAATGATACTTGAACCGTAAGTATTTATTTCCCCTGGCTCATCTAATAGAATTGGTGGGCAATAATAACTGGAAAATTCTCTAGTTATATAAAGTGCCTCATCCAGTGCATATCTAGGAATAAAAAATTCATAAATCATGTTTTCAAAATAAAGCATAAACACATGTTTAGGAACATCATCGACATTGTTTCTTCTTCTGAAGATATAACACGCGGGTTTTATTCTTCGGACATTCGTTTCATAACTCCATACTTTAGCGAATTGGACGTAATATTCGTGGTTTTCATCATTAGACATGAAATGCAAGATTTCTCCGTAAAATCTAAAGTCCGAAAATGGCAATATGGATAATGCTATCTTTAAAAGACACTTGAAAACTTTAATAGGCGTATATGAATGTTTGATGTAAGTTATAGTAGTTCGGCCAGTTTCTATATTTATATCGAATCCTTCACTAGTAAAATCGGTTATTCCCATACCTTTCGTTCCACTTTGCAGTGTTTCCATTCGGGCAATCAGAGACTCATTAGGTGACTTGAATGTTGGTACATTACCTTTACCCTTCACAAAGTAAAAAGATCGCAAAAGCCCCAGATAATAAGCGAAATCGGTTTCAAATTTACCGTAATATTCATTACATAAATCGCATTCAAAATCAGACACACCAAAATTTTTACCTAGTAGCTCTGGTATGATATGCGGTTCATTCTTGAAAGTAACGTCTGGACTTTTCTTTTGGCAGAATCTACAAAAACGTTCATTTTTTGGCACCCTTCCTTTAGGTTTAGAAGTTGGGGCTTCATATGTCAGTTGTTCTTCATATTTTGAAAGAAATAACCGCATATTTTCCTTTTCCCCAATGTAAGTTTTAAATAGCTTCATAGTACTAAATGCCTAAATGTGGGAGCCAGTTTGGAGAGGAATCCGGTGTCAGGTTAAATGGATAACCGGCGACCAAATTCGCTGGAATATCAAGTTAATTGACTAATTACGGAAATCCTCTTTATTTATAGCCCTTTTTGTTTTTGCTCATTAGTAGCAACTAACAGTCTTTCATATAGTTCAACAATTTTATCAATTGGACTGAAATTGCAAGTATATAAGTTACTGCTAATATTTCCAACGCTAGAATCGTTGAAAGTATTGAAAAAAGTATTCATTCTTTTTTCATCAAAATTCTGGATCATTTCCGGGGTCACATCTAAAATTTTAGCAACCTGAGCCAACAGATCACTATCGATGGCGGTTTGATCTTCTAAATGTGAAACTTTCTTTTGGTTCCATTCTTCGCCTAATTCCATCGCAAGGACTTCTTGTTTCATCCCTTTAAAATTTCTAATACTCTTCAAATTATGACCAATGTGACCGTTTGGCGATACTACGTTTGTTCCCATTATGCAAATTTAGCGTTTATCGAATAACGAATATACAGGAATTTAGGATAACGTACAGATAAAATATCCCGAAATCTGCATACGGTATGCCTATATGAGATACAATATTCTAAAACATGATTTGTTGATTTACTTAAAATTTAAAGATCAAATTATGCAAAGACAAAAGGAGAAAAGAATACCTGTCGGAAATACAATTACAGTTGACCTTGAACTACCGGAAGATTTTATAACTGCGTGTAGGTTTTGTAACATATGCTACCAGCAAGCAATAGAGACCTACCTAAACCATATCACTTTCTACAATTTTTTCTTTCAGGAAGGTGAAGAACCAAATGCCCAAGCGACAAAACTCTTTAAGAGGAATAATAAAGACCAATTCACGGCGGATAATATCAAGGTTGCTAAACATTCAACGCTCCATAAAACCCCAATCAAAGAAATACTGAATATAGGTTTGCAAAGCAAAGGTTCGTCAAGCGTACAATATAGAACTATAATTAAGAAGTGGCACAAGAGCATTCCAAAAGACTAAAAATGAAGCAAAAGTTTAAAATCACGCTACCACAAGATTTCGAGATAATCTGCCTGGTACTATCTTGTGATCCAGCAAAAGTTCTACAAGATTATATAAATGGTATTTCAATACCAAAAACATTGACGGCTCATCCGGATGATCCACTAGGAGAAAATATAAACCTATTTCTAGAATATACAAAAAGTCAGGATCCCACAGCTGTCCAAAATAAGATGATAAAGTTTTTAAAGAAAGCTGGGTATGATAATGAACTAAAGGAAATAGCAAAACTTGAAATCGAACAACCAGAACTAGAAGCCAAAACAAGGGTCGTTATAGATAAATGGTGTGTAAGGGCTGCCGAATTTAGAAAAACGCTACGCACAAAAACTACAGACTTCAAAATAGTTGGCCATGATAATTAATATAGACATAGAGAAAGAATTTGAGATTGCATGCGATCTACTCTATATACGACCAGAAGAAGTAATTCGTTCGTTTGTCGAAAATGTGTCCCTTGCCAATTTCTGTAGTTCAGATCATTACTTGGCGGAGAAAAATAGCGAATTAAAAAAGACCGATTCAATTAATATTCCGAGTCCAAAGAGAAAAAGCAAAGGTATCAGACCGGAAACCCTAACGCAACTAGCGACGACTTTTATTCTAAAGTTTAATGCCACACATAACAACAGGATACTACCTGCAAAAAAAACTCAACAGGAATATTTTTTAATGTTTAATGCACTACTAGATCAGTTGACTGGCGAACCAAATTTCGAGGCTCGATACTATCGGCTTATTATATTTTTTACACAATGGCATCAAGCAGTCCTATCAAATATTAGTGAGCATGATGCAATAATAAAGTTAAAATCCAAAAAAGAACCTCAAGAACTAAATAGACAATTATGAAAAAACAAAATTTCAAAAAAACATTTACCGCCGCAAGTGACGATGACCGAAATAATGAACTCCGCCTAATCACAGCTAAAATTTTGGAGAAATACTTATTTGATAAGATAATCTGCATTGGAAGTAAAATTCATACACAAGGTGAAAAAATAAGCTGTTTTCTTGCAGAAAATGGCACGACAATTTTGCCGTCTGAATTGAATAACTATTACCTGATGTTGATTCCATCTAAAAACGAACCTTGCCCCGACATTCAAATACAACAACGACTGGAAGAGGAATTCAAATCATCGGCATCGCTAACTATTATAGTTCATCGAATGTCAGAGTTCAACACCGCTTTAAATAATGGCAGTTCATTTTTTACTTCGGTATTTAAGAAAGGTTTTGTTTTACATGATAATAATGAAGAAATATTTTCTAAGCCTGAAGGAGGAAAATCCTTAAATTTCCGAATTACCAAAAAAGAGGCTTTTTGGACGCATTGGCATAAACTATCGATGAGTTTTTTGAAAGGAGGTAAATTCTTCATTGATAACAATGAGAACAGCGTTGCCGTATTTATGTTGCACCAAGCTTTGCAACATTGTTATTCAGGAATGTTAAGAGTACTCACTGGCTATAGAACAAATAGTAACAGCTTAAGAAGGCTTATAAAATTAATCGATATTGCTCTACCTGATTCATCTTTTGTTCAACCTTACAAAGGAACTCCGGAAGAATCGCGATTGTCATCACTATTGTTAAAGGGCTTTAGTGATGCCCGATATGACGAAACATTTTTGGCAAGCACAGACGATCTTATCGCTATGATGATTAAAATAAGCAGGATCATTGACTTCGCTAATAGCATCTGTATCCAACGACTCGAAAACTTGAAAAGTGGGAAGACACCATACCTAGCATAAGCTAGATATACAAATTTCCTTATGGACAAAACTTGCATAAACACCAAAACCTATTCGGGCTACTTAGATCAACATGACTTCATAGCACGCTATCTTTTCATTAGAAATAGAATCAATAACTCCTTCACTAGGGATGAACTAGCCTTTCTATTAGGGAAAACACCATATTTTATAATTGACTACGAAGAATTGTCTGGTAGCACCAAGCTAGGACTGTCAGAATTAGATATCCTTTGCAGAATTCTAAAAAGAGGCTCCTATGAAACTTTGGTACTGGATAGGACGTTCGGGAAAATAGATATATCCTATGAAAAGAGGATGATTAGGGTAATTCAGAAGGAATACACTCAAAAATTGGTATACGAATTTATTCATCCCTGGACTAGTGGCGGGACATCAAAATCTTTAAAGGCCGAAGAACCAAAGTACGATTTCACTGATGTTGAAAGAGAGTCAAAAAAGCTAATAAAAAATGAAATAGCGAGATTAATTGACGCAGGATTTTTTACAGAAAAAAAAACTCCATTAGAAATTTATGAAAGGATATGGTCTACTTTTAGGTATTGCTCTGATGCTTGGAGTGCTATCTTTATAAAAGACATTGTATATCATTTTATCAGAGAGGGTAAACTAACACATAAGTATTTGAACGGTCATTTATCCTACCAAAATAATTCAAAGATACCACCTGTGAAAATGTGACCATACATGAATCGTATAATAAATGTTGTCAGAAAAGGGCTGGAATTAATTCCGGCCTTTTTTTATTGTTTACTTTTCGGATTTCTCCACTAAGTCCCGCAGTCGTTTTACGAGTTCAGGATTAAGAATCTTTTTGCTTTTTTTTCCGCCTATTGATTCTTCATTTACATACGTTCCTTTTCCTTCAGCAAGAAACTTCTTATGTTCTTCACGTAAGACCTCGGCCAATTTGTTTTTCCCTGGTGGAGTGGAAACAATTAGGTCTCTCTGATCGACATTGAGAAAATCAGCAATTTTATTAAAATATACCCTATTAGGCTGAGAAGAATTTTGACACCAACTAGACACAGTCTGTTCGCTCACATTTAAGAAAATTGCAAGCATCCATCCGGTTACATTCCTTTCAGCCAGCACAGCTTTTATCTTATTTAATTTGGGCGAAGCGTCCATTATTTATATTTAATAACCAAATATAGTTAACCTAGAATTATAAAGGACAGGTGTAATTCGCTGACAATCAGGTCTATATTAAAGATATACCAGTATATATTAAAATATATCTTTAATATATACTGACAATGCTTTAATATTATTATATTTGAAATAAGTAACTAAAATTAAAGTCAATAGGGCTTTAAAGTAATAATATACTACTTTTGCTGATATATAAAGCATCAGCACTTTGAGTCTTGCTTGTGAAACGTGAGAATTTCGATTGGATCAAGACGATAAGTGGAGTGCGTTACGCCAATGGCGTAGCGCCCGCTTATTCGTTTCCAAGGGCTTCTCACGGCCTCACAAGCGGTAAGTTGGGTGTTACGCCATTTGTGCTTAATTCCACGCTACAAAGGCTCATAAATGATATGAGCTATGGAAAAAAACAACTACAACAACGACCTACCGCACATTAACGTGAATATTCATTCACCTTAATTACAACTCCGAAAACTTGCTTTAAGCATTTCCTTGACCGCCCCTGCCCAAATGCGAGAATAAAGGAAATGGCGTAGGCCACACCCAAAAAGGGTAAGGTGCTTCACTCGTTATTTTAATCCAGGCAGGGGCGGGTAACGGGCGTAAGCCCTGCCCCTTTTTAAGGTTTACTAACCCGTTACATAGTCGAATTTTCAATCTATGTACGGAAGAAAACATGAAAACATATATTCATTTAAACCGAAGTTATATAAAACACATTTACTTTCTCTTATCGGAATATTTCGATGACCATTCTGCAAGCTGTTTACTACAGCCTAATAGAAACTATCTCTACAAAAAGAAATTCAAGTTCCTCAAGATCTTGTACAAGAATATTGTCAAGCCTCCCGTTTAGCCGCCAGCTAAAATCACCCATCTTTTTTCTAATATCAACTAAAACTTTCTAATATGAAAAAAATAGCGATTTCTATCGCCCTGGCCGCGCTTTGCCTAAATTTTAAAGCTGTTGCCCAAGAAAAAATTTCGTTGACTGTTGGCGATAAAGTACCAAATCAGCTACTTGAAGCAACGTTTAGCACAGTAAATCAAAGTGGAAACAGTAATAGGCTCAATTTTCGTGATTTAAAACACAAGCTTGTCATCATCGATTTCTGGGCTTCTTGGTGCGGGCCTTGTCTTGAATCCCTTGTGAAGCTTGAAGGCTTACAAAACCAATTTGGAGAAAGTCTATTTATTATACCGTCCACTTATGAAGACTCAGATAAAGCAAAAAATACACTCAGCAAAAAGAAAATAGGACTATTTTCTACATACGGGGTAAATAATGAAATATTAAAAAAGTACTTCCCCCACCGCTTTGTCCCGCATCAGATCTGGATTAAAGACGGAATTGTTAAGGCGATTACATCTGGCGCAGAAACAACAATTGAAAACATAGTATCAGCTATAAGAGAAGATAAATTTGTCAATAACACGAAGAAAGACCTTGACCTTTCGCGTCCTCTATTTTCAAGTCCTTCGCTAAATGAAAAGAATTTAAAGTACTATTCCCTTCTATTGAATGAAAACTACCCCGGATTGCCAACCGGCGTCAGTTACAGAACAGTTGACACAACAACATACGGAATCAGTATTACCAATTCAAGCCTTCGAAACATTTATCAACTCGCTGCAAAAGTAGACAAGAAGCTGATTGTCCGCGATACAAATGACCTAAATCTCCACGTATATAACAACGATCAGGAATGGCTCAATCGTTTCCTCTATTCCTACGAATTGAGAGTCCCATTGGCCAAGTCTAAAGACCTCTATAAAATAATGCTCAACCAATTAAACTTAATAACTGGGTATAGAGCTTACTTCTCAAGGGAGCCATTTAAATGTCTGATTTTAAAGCAACACAAAAAGTTTAACGCAGTCTCAAAAACCGCTGAAATGCGGAATACAATGGATCAAAATGGTAAACTCGATCTGCGAGGTGCTTCCGCGAACGATTTGACAAGTAGATTAAATGATGCCTTGCCGTTTCTGGTCATTAATGAAACAGGATTGAAGTTGCCAATTGACGTTTCTGTTCCACTCGATCCAGCCAATCTTAAAACAATACAAGCTACCCTTTTTAAACAAGGACTAAGCCTCGACTACGCAATTCGCAGGATAGAAGTCCTTGTTATCGAAAAAACTCACTAATCGAACATGAAATTATGAAAACCAAAATATTCAACAAAATAGACCTTAAACTTTTCTCCTTTATCGTGCTAACATTGTTAACCTGCACACGGGCATTTGCACAGTATTATGTTAAAGGAAAAGTCATTTCCTCACTAGATGGACAACCCGTGTCTGGTGCAAATATTCGATTCCTGAAAGCAGCAGCTATGACAAAAACTGAGTTAAACGGCGAGTTTCAATTTAACCTCAAAGTCTTACCCGATACACTTGTATTAACTCATACAGGATTGAAAACAAAAAAAATACCCATCACGATCGACAAATATAATTCTAGCCTCTTAGTCGAAATGGAACCCTCCGAAAAAGCCCTGGAGGAAGTTGTAATTTCCACGGGTTACCAGCAAATCCCAAAGGAACGGGCAACGGGATCATTTACTTCAATTGCGAAATCTCTATTAAATCAACAAGTAACCACATCGATTATTGACAGGCTGGAAGCGGTAACCTCCGGCATCTCAGTCGACCGAGCAAGCGGGTACACTGGAAAGCTGATGGTTCGAGGTTTAAGCACACTAAACGGGCCAGTATCACCATTAATCGTCCTCGACAATTATCCATATGAAGGTGATTTAAATAACATCAATCCGAATGATGTTGAAAATATTACAATACTCAAAGATGCCGCAGCAGCGTCGATCTGGGGAGCAAGGGCTGGAAATGGAGTGATCGTTATAACAACCAAAAAAGGAATTTTTAATCACACGCTATCAATTCAAATAAATTCAAATTTGACTGTTTCAGGGGAGCCGGATCTGTCTTATATCAAACAAATCAATTCGTCTGATTTCATTGATGTAGAATCAATGTTATATAGCAAAAATTACTACCGATCACAGATTAATTCAGCCAACAAACCTGTTCTTTCGCCAGTAGTAGAGCTGTTAATTAAGCGAAGCTCTGCTTCCCCACTTAAACAAAATGCAATCGATCAACAAATTAACAGTTATAGAACCCTCGACGTCCGAGATCAGTATAGTCGCTATTTTTATCAAAAAGCGGTAAATCAGCAACATTCTATTATGCTTAACGGCGGTTCGGAAACTAACGCATGGCTTGTTTCTGCTGGCTATGATCGCAATGTAAATAATCTCGATGCAAAGTATGACCGATTCAACTTGAGATTTAACAACAATATTAGGTTAACTAAAAAACTGAACTTTGAGACTAACCTATTCTATACAAAGTCCAACTCTTTGAGCGGAAAACCTTCATATGGTCAAATCATCTCAAAAGGAACAATCTTCCCTTATGCACAGTTTGCTGATGCAAATGGCAACCCAATCCCCCTGGCAAAAAACTATCGCCAAAGCTATCTAAACTCTCTCTCTATTCAAGGGCTGCAAGACTGGAATTATTACCCTCTGACCGACTATCTGCACACACTGGCCACAACCAATCTTCAGGACGTAATGCTTAATTTCGGCCTTGATTACAAAATAACAGATGGTCTTAAAACAACCGTACAGTACCAGTATGAGAGGCAAAATAACGACAAACGCTCTCTCCAAGATCAAAACTCATACTATACCCGTAATCTTATAAATTTGTATTCCCAGGTAGACGCAACGGGAAACTTGATAAAACGTATACCGAAAGGAGATATTCTTGATCTAAATAATTCAGTTCTAACTTCAAACCAAATAAGGGGTCAAGTGACCTATAACAAAACATTAGAGGATCATTCTTTGAGTTTACTTGCAGGAACTGAAGTGAGGGAAACTTTGACCAAGGGTGTGGCAAACCGAACTTACGGCTATAATTCGGAAAACCTTTCCTATGGATACGTGGATCTCGCAACGCCATATCCAACACTGGTAAATGGAAGTACTAATTTTATCCCAGACAATAACAGCTTTGCACAAACCAGACTGAGATATGCTTCTTTCTATGGCAATGGTGCGTATACATTTAAAAATAAATACATAATGTCAGCTAGCGTCAGGAGAGACGCATCAAATCTATTCGGCGTTAGCACAAACAATAAATGGACTCCGCTTTGGTCAGCTGGTCTTGCGTGGAACGCGGCGGCTGAGCCGTTCCTGACAAACAAAATCCTAAACGAACTAAAACTTCGATTAACTTATGGTTCTAGCGGAAACGTTGATCCAAAACGTTCTGCTGTTACCACCTTGTATAATCAAGGAACATCGGTATATTCTCTATCCCCGTATTATAGCTTTGATCAATATGCTAATCCTCAACTAAAGTGGGAAACAGTTTCACAAATAAACGCTGGATTGGATTTTGCAATATTTAACAATAGAATTAGTGGGTCAGCAGATTTTTACTTAAAAAAAGGGAGTGATCTTATTGGGGTAGAACCGATCGACTATACCGCCGGAGTTGGGTTTACCGTTCAAAAAAACATTGCCCAAATTCGAGGAAAAGGATTGGATCTTGTATTTAATACAAAAAACACTATTGGCACTCTCAATTGGTCGTCAGACATTAATTTCAGTTACCATGGAGACAAGATTGACGCCTACTATAATTCAGATCTCCAAGCGAGTAACTTCGTAAACCAAGGAAACCCAAGAATTTCCGGAATTGTTGGCGATGCTATATACGGTGTGTACGCATATAAGTGGGGAGGGTTAAATCCAACTAACGGAATGCCGCAAGGGTATGTTGCGGGGAATGTTAGCACCGACTATTTGAGCATTACAGGAGCGTCAACATCGGTTTACGACCTCAAGTATTTCGGTTCGGCAATGCCAGTTTATTATGGTTCTGTTGGGAATTCAATTTCATATAAAAATTTCACGTTAAACGTTCGTGTATTATTTAAACTCGGTTACTTCTTCCGCAGAAATACAATTGACTACACAAGTTTGAACTCAAACTGGATTGGTCACAGTGATTTCTCAAAAAGATGGCAAAAACCCGGCGACGAAAGTCACACAAATGTTCCAGCCCTAGTTTATCCAATTCCACCAAACATGGCTATGTTTTATCAAAATGCTGAGCCTTTTGTTTCCAAGGCAGACCACGTCCGACTTCAATACGTGAATGTGAACTATAGACTGACCAACAAAGGAAATTCTAAACGTCCGTATAACTCAATAGATCTCTACATCACCACTTCAAATCTTGGAATCATTTGGAGGGCTAACAAAGACGGAATTGATCCCGATTATGCTTACAATAACTCCCTTCCCCCAACACCGTCAATTGCTGTCGGAATTAAAATTGGACTTTAACTAAACAACTGAAAAGATGAAAACAACTTATTTAAAAATTATCATAGCATCACTTTTCCTTCTAGGAATCGGAACTAATTACTCTTGCAAAAAATTTCTGGAGGCTAAATCTGACCAAAAGCTGGCTGTACCAACTAGTCTGGAAGAATTGCAGGGTTTATTGGACAATTTCTCAGTCATGAATCAAACAATTGCGGGTACCGGAGAAGCAAGTTCTGACAACTATTACTTAACAAAAGAAGACTGGGAGTCTCTGAGTTATGAAAACGAAAAAAGGATTTACACTTGGGAAAAAGATTTCCTTTTTCCACAGGACGGGCGGCAAAACGAATGGCAATGCAATTATACCGCAATCTACTATTCCAACACTGTACTAGGAGCGCTTGAGAAGATAAATCGCAATCAAGGAAATGCTTCTAAATGGGACAATATCAAAGGTCAAGCCCTATTTTTTCGCGCCCAGTACCTTTTGAGAACAGTTTTGCTTTGGGCGGTAGCATTCGATGAAACGACGGCCAGCTCCGATTTAGGTATACCACTACGGTATACTGAAGACTTCAACATCCCATCTGTCAGATCAAGTGTTTCTGAGAGTTATAGGCGTATTTTAGACGATCTCGAAGAGTCAGCTAATTTGCTCCCAATAAAATCCAACCATCCAGCACATCCGTCAAAGCTCGCGTCTTATGGCCTTCTCGCTAGGACGAACTTAGCAATGCGAAGATATTCATCTGCAAGCAAATTTGCTGATTCATGTTTAAATCTATATAGCAGACTGATGGACTTTAATTCTCTTAATCAAGATGCAAATTTCCCTATTCAACAATTTAATGAAGAGGTAATATTATGGAATAGAATACTCGCACCTGGCACGATTAGCAACTCTGTTGCCAAGATCGACCAAGAGCTATACGATTCCTACGAAGATAACGATCTAAGAAAAACAATCTATTTTTTCAAAAACGCAGATGGATCCAAAGCATTCAAAGGTTATTATGAACAATTAGCTTCGCCATTTGGTGGTATTGCGACCGATGAAATTTATCTAATAAAAGCGGAATGCGACGCTCGGTTAAAAATCGGCGACTTCGGTATGCAAAGTCTCAATACTTTACTGAAAACTCGGTTTAAAGAAGGAAAATTTATCCCAAAAACTGCAATTTCCTCAGATGTTGCACTCTCTATAATACTAGCTGAACGTAGAAAAGAACTGCTGATGCGCGACTTGAGATGGATGGATATAAAAAGGCTAAACAAAGAAGGTGCAAACATAAAACTAACACGCATTTTAGGCGACCAGACTTATGTACTTCAGCCAAACGATCCAAGATATGCTCTGCCAATTCCCGAGGACGTAATTCGCTTATCGGGTATGCCACAAAATAAGAGGTAACAAAAGTGGGGATGTGTTAGCATCCCCACTTTTGTTTTTGCTAGTTTCTTTTTTGAGGAGAAATATTTAGCACGTCAGTATTTGTATGTGCCGTTAGATAAGTTTGCAAATCTGCTTCATTATCTATTCCATCCGGAAAATTCACAACACATGGAAGATTTGCACCGCTTCCACATCCTGATGGAGCGGCGAGACCTTGCTCATAAAGAGCAGCTGTTCTAATTTGTCCTGTGGTTGAACCTTTGAATGTCCATTGTTCAACTCTAACTGAAGTGAATGCACTGAAACCGATTGCCAAGCCAGCTACCGCTAAGCTTACAGCAAGTTTTTGAAAATTTTTCATTTTTACTTGTTTAAGATTCTATATTTGTTTTGCTAAGCACAAGGGCAGTTATGGCTAAAACAATAAAGACTATGTTGAACCATATATGTTGCCCCCAACTCAAATTCTCAACGATCAAATTACATAAACAAGGTAGCCTACTTGCCCATAACCACATTCCAACAATATAGGCTGTAAATATTCCCATAAGAAGAGTAAATCCATATAACCCCACTTTGTGTGTCTTCGGGATGATTAATAGTATGGAGATTAATACCTCGGACATTGGAACGAAGTATGAAATTACTTCTGCCTTAGACCCGATTATCGATACATTCGATAATCCATTGTAGAACCGTTGATGCTCTACAATCTTTTCAAAGGCCGAGAATAAAAACAAAAACATACAGGTACAACAGATTACAAATACCGTTATTTCTCTGGCTGAGTTTGAAAGTCTAAATGACTTGTACTTGGTTAAGGAACTGTCCATAGTTTTAGAAATTTAAACGTTGAATTATATTAGAGGGGATCTTTCCCAACAGATACTTGATCTGTTATTTTTTTTAATGTACTCTTTGTCACAGCACTCCTTTCTCTTTAAGCAATCAAGATATCGATGTTTTAAGTAAATAAATTTCGACAACTATTAGCCGTATGAAAAGCAATAAACACACCTTTTAACGTTGTAATCCTTGCAATTTTCGTGTGTTTATTGACGGTAACTACTTAAAAGTAAAATAAACTAGGAAAGAATCTGCCTTTTGAGGGTGGATATCCAAAGAACTTTTTGAATTGTGTACTGAAACTGTGAACATCCTTGTATCCAACTTTTCCATATACTTCGTTAACATGCTCTCTATTCGAAAGCATACTTTTTGCATGCTGCATTCTAATATGAATCAAGTAAGTATAGGGAGTGGTATTAAATTCTTCCTTGAAGTTCTCGATAAGTGTTTTTTCGGTGATGAAAAAAGATGAAGCCAATTGCCGATTGCTGATTTCAGGATCCATATAATTTGCTTCCAAATAATCCCGTACAATGTATACTTTCTGGGCAAATTTAGCGTCAACTAACCTCTGATACTCGGAAATCAATTTTTTCACACTCCGTGTTTGCTGGGTTTCCAGATCGGTACTTTCTGTATCTATTAAACCGAAAAGCTCATTCAAATTATCATAAATGGAACCATTCATCTGGCAAGCCGCCATAAGACCATAGAGTTTATTCCCCTCTAGCATGCTTTCCATGAAAGGCTTTAAGCGAGGATAGTAATTAAGATTTTTCGTTATCCAACTTGCCCTGGGGCATAAATAACAAATCCGATGTACGCCCTTAGGAAGACTATATTGATATTCTCCCTCTTTAGTATAGGTTACATAGCAGATGCCCTTTTCAGCACCTGTTATTGCCTCATCATCTATTGTCGAAAAATCGATTTTACCGTCTAATACGAAAAACAAGAATAAACTTGATCTATTGAGTCTATACCGTGCATTGAGAGGTTTATTCAGCCTAAATTCAATTACCTCAATAAAAAAAAGATAATGACTAAAGTACTGACAAATGAGTGACCCCTCATTGATATCCAGTTTCTCGGATTGCGCATAAATTATCTTGTATTTGCTGTCAGCGGGCAGTTTACTAGTTGTGTCCAAGCGAGACAGAATTGGGCTATTAAAAATCATCGTGGCAGGTCTTTCCATATTGTGAGGTTAATTTAATTGGAAATAGACCTTGATTTATTTGAAGCCTATTTCAAGATGAATTTTTGCATATAAAACTAGGGTCAGTAGATGTTTACTTTTACTGCTAAAGCTTCTTTTCGAGATCTGAATCTATCATCGCAATAATCTTTAAGAGTATGGCTCGAAGAGCTACAGCTGCTGAACGTTTGGGATCGTGGTATTCATTTTTTAAATGACCAACCGACATTTTTTCACCAGTACCGGTGGTAGTAATCCATTTCGCAATAAAATCAAGCATTTTGCCTGACATCCGTGCATTCACTCGGAACAATTTGTTTTTTACCAACAGGCGAATCAAGTAACCTAATTGTGGAACTGACAAGGTCACTAGCAATGTTTCGAATCCTCGTTTCGACGAAGACGAAATCAGCTTGTCTTCTTTGGAACTATCCAGATAACTAATTTCAGATTTGATAAAATTTAAAAGCATTTCCTTTAAGGTTTTCCTTCCTGGCGATTGATGCAGGTCAGGATGATCATGAAACTGGTCGAAATAGCTCTGGTAAACCTTTAGCTTTGATATTTGCCCGGCAAGATCTTTTTCTTTTGCGAGCTGCGTTCTGATCCATACCCTCACCCCCATATAGAATTCCAAGTTATTGAAATTCAGATAGACCATTTTAATTATAAACTTGATATCCCAATCTACTCCCCGGTTCGCATATAGTGCACGTGGCAACCGCGCAATAAATTGTTGCAAATAGTGTAACTGTTTATAATTTAGCTCACGACTTCTCAACATTGAAAACAGATGCATTTTAATAGGACGGGTAAGTTCAGGAGAAATATCAAGTTCCTTGAGCCGATTGAATAGAGGACGTAGTTTCTTGACTTTCTTTCGCATTATCGAATGAATGCTGGAAAGTGGCATACACATTTCCGGATCAAAATAGTTCGCAAAATAGCGTTGAATAAACAATAATAAGCCTGTGAGTTTGTCTTTAAAAAAATCATACAGCGCAAGCTGATTCTTTCTTATCTCCACTTTTTTAACGGTCTTCATCGCTAAAAATTCTAACTTCATTTCTCTAAGGTCATTTGATAGCCATGTGATCTCTAACTGGCTTTGTCGGATATACCGTCGAATCTTGTTCTCCGAAAAATCAGTATAAACAACTCTATTCATCGAATACTGAATACGATTTATTTCCAATTCAATCATAGCTTCCATTTGGTTTTTTGTTTCTACAGTCATATTTAGATCTGAAGTGACAGAGGGGCGTAGCGTTAATCTGATCAGATTACTGAAAAGACCTAACTCATAATTCATAGGCTCTAATAGTTTATAAGTAATCATTTGATCATAGGCAGGTGGTTATTATTTTACAATTTCGTCATAGGCAATTGGTTAATTTCATTATCGCGTTTTGAGATCATAATTCCTCTGAGCAGAATTACATTAGACGCTTAAAATACTTGAAATGCTACATTACATTTGTCATTTAAGATTAAATAGAATTAATTAATACGATTTCAGCAAAAATGTTACAGACAAAAGCGAACCGATCTGATTCAACATCGCCCAATTGCAAATAATATTATGTGCAATTCTCCCCCCATCATTTGATAGGGGGTAGTTAATTCCCAAGGTCGGGAATACACACAGCCTGTGAGCTTTTAAAGATACTTTAGTATCTTGTCAGCTAACCGCTAGGTTTCAATTTAACGTTTTATGAAGAAATTTTTCAAAGCCAAACAAAAGTTTGGAGCCTGGACACTGACCAAATTCCTGGGCAAAGGTGGTAATGGCGAAGTTTGGGAAGGAAGCCACGATGATGGTCGCATGGGTGCAATCAAAATATTAGGTAAGGTGAAAGAAACAGCCTATAACCGTTTCCGAGACGAAACTATGGTTATTGAATCGAATATGGATATCCCTGGGATCGTACCTCTCATTGAAAAACACCTGCCAGAGCACCTTACGGAAACCGACTACCCATTTTATGTAATGCCGGTGGCAGAAACTGCGAATTCAAAACTTACTGGAGCCAGTATTGAAAAAAAGATAAACGCCATGATCAGTATTGCGGAGACCTTGGAGTTACTCCATGACCGCGGAATCGCACACAGGGATATCAAACCAGGAAATATGCTTCACCTTAATGGCACATACATACTTTCTGATTTTGGACTGGTAGACTATCCTGATAAAAAAGATGTGACTATGAAAGGCGAAGTTGTTGGCCCCAAATGGAGTATGGATCCGGAAATGCTTCGGAATCCAGACGCAGCAGATGTTAAGGCTGCTGACGTATATTCTTTGGCAAAGACAACATGGCAATTTCTAACTGAGAACTGGAAGGGATTTGACGGCCAGTATTCCATTGGTTCAGTAGTAGAACTGAAGAACTTCTATCCGGGAACCTATACTGCGCCGATAGATGATTTGTTAATTGCTGCCACCCAGCATGAGCAAAATAAAAGGCCTAATATCTCTGAATTTAAAGCAGCTCTATTACTATGGAAACGATTGAATGAAGATTTTCATGAGCAAAAAGTTGAGCAGTGGATAAAGTTTCAATCCAAACTCTTCCCGGCTTCTATCCCTACCATTGTTGTTTGGAAAGATCCGGTAGAAATAGTGAAGATCCTTAACCTTATAACCTCTGAAAGCAATATGAGTTATATGTTCTTGCCGGGATCAGGCGGGTTGGAATTAAAGTTTGCTGTGGTATCTGACGACGAAGATTTTATTGAATTGGAATTCGGCACAGGTCACACTTACTTGATGAAGCCGGAAAGTCTTAGCTTTGAAAGTTTCGCTGAAGATCCGATATGGACTTATTTCCGTTTAGAGATTGAACCAACTGAGCCCACTGGTATTTACACTGGTGACACCCATGAGCTGCATAAGAAAAGATTTTATGAACCATTGACGCAGACAGCCCCCGGGGAATTCCATGATTACTCCCTGTACGACCATTATGAATATTCGGAAGAAGAGGAAAAGCCCGAAAATATCAGGACAGTAAATCGCTTTTTTGGTGGGGCAATTGTGATGTTCGGAAAACGTTCTAACTATAATCTTGACTATTCTACGACTGATGCCCGGCACAATATCATGACCGCCTCCGAATTTCGTGAATACATTCAGCAGCAGGTCAACAATTCTCAAATGCGACTTGGAAATTTTTAAAAAGACCCATCCTTCCTCAGTTTGAGGATAACATCATAACACTGAGCCTATTTTGGTAGTACGTCCTAAATCCGAAAATTATGTCTAAAAAAAACGAGCTCGACTGGGAAGAATACGAAGCGATCACCAAGTACATCTATGGGGCACTCGGAGAACAATATGGCATAAAAGTCATTGGCTTCGGGCGAAAATTTAAAGTCAAAGGGAAATCTGGTGTATCCCATCAAATCGATGTCCTGACCGAACAGATTGATGGGACGCGAAAGTTACTCACGGCAATCGAATGCAAATACTGGAAGAAAAAAGTAAACAAGGATATCGTAATGAAGCTTTCTGAAACCATGCAGGATTCAGATATATCAAGTGGGATAATCGTCTGTAAAACCGGATTTACAAGGGATACCCTAACCTATGCGGAACATAAAGGCATAAAGCTGGTCGAGCTGAGGGAAGCCGATGAGAACGATAGGGACTTCAATAGGACCTTTGAGATCGGAATACTGGATATCCGTATGAATGTCATGGTTACGCGGGCGAATATCACACGTATTGATTTTGGAAGCAAGGTAATTACCGATGAAAGGGAGATTATGGCGATGTATCAAGCCAGGCTGCACGACTCTCAGGGAAGTGAACTTGCCTTTATGAAATTCATACGTCATTTTTCCGACGAACTGGAAAGTCGAAATGAGCTATTGACGTCCACTACGGTAGACTATCCCCTCAAAGTAAAGCTGTTTTTGAAGTTCCAGGGCAGGGAAATCGAAACAGAAAAGATATCGATCACTGGATTTTTTACTAAGACCGATGAAAGCACCAATCGGTCGTTCCTATTGACCGATCAGGTCTGGATGATCATGAATGAACTGTTTGATAAAAGGAACCTGAGTTTGTCAAAGAGTGGATTGATATGGAACCGGTCCTTAGAAGCCTGAATTTTGTTGATATTAGTAGGTCTAGAGGTTTTTTCCCTTGAATTTTCTAAAAGCATCTAAATCTAATTGGGCTTGATGTACTTTGATCACAAGTTCATTGTATTGCTGTTCAGTATTGCTCGTTAAGGCTAGTATGTTAGCTTTGAGAAGTGAACACACTTTGTATTCGCTTTTAATATCCCTTTCCAATCGCTGCCTCTTGTTGGCGATAGTATTTGCAGCTACGCTTATTTCCTGATTGATAATATTTATATCTGGAATGTAGGTGAATCCCGTACCAATGTGTCTTTGCCAATCGATCAAAACTTGAATATTTGCGGGACCAATTCCGGCAATCTTAATACGACGAAGCTTTAAAACATCCGCTGCCGTCCGGATTCCATTTGCATAAATAAGCGTCTTCTTTGAAACTCCGAAAGAAGGTATTGGGTATTTTCTCACATCAAACTGTTCCAGGTAATGATTGAACTTCTTGTTATAATGGTTTTCTTGGATTTTCTTTTTGTCCGTTTCAAATTCAGCAGAAAGCCCCTTAAAAGATTCTATGAGTGTTTTTAATTTGTGGGCCGATTGATTGTATCTACCTAATTCTGCGGGAACATTATGTTGCTTGATTAAATTCTGTAGCGACACTTTCAATGAACCTAAAGCATTTTGCCTAATGATTAGTTCAGTATCAATTTGCTTTTTAGCGGGCGATATCGCATTGAAAATCATAATAGCAATCCAACCTCCAAAAATGCAAACCCAATTAAAAATGAAACATAGCCCAATTGTAATTACGACAATCACAACCATGAATGCCATATTAGCTATTTTCCATGTATGAAATTTACGACTAATTGGTAACGCCGTAATATTCGGTTTTGTATAAGTCTCTGTAAGGATTTTAAGATCAATTTTATCCACCCTGAAGCCATTAACAAATTGATCTATGTCTTTGAATTCAGGAACTGCTTTAAGATAGGAGTCATCAAGGAAGTAAAGTATATTATGCTTATCACGGAACTGACACCAGGGGCAATAGCCAATGACATCGGGATAATAATGGATTTTCGTTTTTATACACTGCACAATGGCTTTATTCAGACCAGAGAGTTCGTTGACCCACATCGCTGCAGAAGGACGCTCCAAGATGTTTTCAAATGAAGCGTGAAAAAGTGCAGCCACCCCAGAGGGCATCGTACTTAGTTCTAGGCTATTCTTTGCTGGAAATAGTTTTTTATGCTGGCGTTTTAAGGAGTAGGCAAATTCATGAGTCTTGATAGCTGTTTCCTCATCGAGTTCTTGCTGGCCTGGATTAATCCCGGTGAACGGAGAGCGGCCTAAAAATAGCAATTGAAATATTAGGGTCGCTAAAGAGAAATTATCTGTATTTATTGTTCGTATCACACGATCAAAAGAACCTTTGATTAGCAACTCAGGAGGGGTGTATCTTGGAATACCTACCTCACAAAAGTGATATTTGTTCCCATTTTTTATCTGAAAAGAATCGCAATCAATCAAAGCGACCATACCTCCTGCGTTTACGACGATATTGGCTTCATTTACATCGCCTATGACAATACCTAGTTGGTGAATCTTATGAAAGGCGGCGGCCAGATTTCTTGAAACGTGTACCAAAAAATTATAACCTTTATCAGGGAACAACTTCTTCCTATCCATCGGACTGAAAAGATTATGCAAAGGAACGTAACTTTCCAGCTTCCGCATGACAAAGCCACAGACTCTTCCAGATCTGTCTCTTGCTACATCTAATGGCCAAGCGGCGAAGTTAGATAATTCATCATTGATAATTGAGGACATAAAAACCAATTTCTCGGACTTATCATGATCCAATGTCTCTGAATAAATTTTGATAACTAAGGCAGCCTCTTCTTGAACGGTAAAAACGGCGCCCTCGCCTCCTTGACCAATTTTTTGACCGGCACTGTATCGTTTCCCCGTATATCCCTGATACACTTGTCCTGTCATTTCCTCCTAGTGGCTAACAGTAAAGTCTTATCGTCATCGGTTCTCCCATTGATAATATCACTTGACAAATATTCAATAAGCCTATTATTAAGGATTGAAATATGTTCCGATTGATTTGCTCTTCTCAATAAGGGAAACAAGCTATTAAAAAATGGCTGATGAACACTTTCTGTTTCGTTATTTAATGCCAACATTTGAAGCCCATCGGTAAATATTCCGATCTCAACGATTGACTCTTCTATCACCTTGGTTTTTAAGTGCGGTAGATTAAAATCATCTATCAAAAAAGTGGTTGTATTTTGGTACTCACCATTATGAGGCCACCAAACAGTACTCAAGTGACCACTTTCGTCACTACGCACAATAGCGCCATCTCCTATTTGAATAAACCCAGCTCGATCGGGAAGTATCACAAAACCTAAAAGAGTGCAGGAGAATTCATTTTTTGGTACTTCTTCAATTTCAGCCAAACTGTATATATGGTCATAAATCTGCTCTGCAAGCGCCAATAAATTTGGCTCATTAAGATCAGTCCTTTCCGTTATCATCTTTTCTGCAAGCTCAACGCCTTTCATGACTGATTCCTCGGCGGCCTTTGCGGCATATTTAGCACTTCCGGCTCCATCGCTCACGAAACAAATCAATCCTTCGTTTTCTTTGTCTATAGTAAAGATTTTGTAATGTACAGCATCCTCGCATGTCTTACCCGAATGCACATGTGATGAGCCTATCACACTCTGGCCAATAACCTTCCAAATCATAGATCAGCCCATCCAGTTGGTGGTAATAGTTTTGTCTGCTCACCAGGGTTTTTACTTGAAACCATTTTCATAGATGAGGATAACCATAAAAAGAATTCCCTGAACATCAATCCTTTTAATTTTATAGGCGAACGAACGGTTAATTTACTAAGTACATCCATATTTGCACTCTCTACTCCAATTGCAAAAAAGGCGAACTTGTTTTCCTGTTCACCCTCTTGAATCATTTTTGCTGCATTTGACCAATTGTCTGTAGGCCCTCCATCGGTTATTAATATAATCCAGGGCTTGTAATAGCCTACGCCATTCTCTCGATAAAGCTGTTTTCTTTTATTTATAAGTTCGATTCCCATTGTAATAGCAGAACCAATCGGTGTATCTCCATTTGCAGTTAATTTCTTAGGATAAAAATTGTCGACAGTCTGAAAGTCTGACTCCAAGGAAACAGGGCCAAAGGTAACCACAGCGACCTCAACTCGTTTTGAAGCAAGTGAATCCTGCAGCAATTCATCTTTCAATGTTTGGATGCCATCATTGAGTTCCTGGATTGGTCGTCCACCCATAGAAGTTGAAGTATCAAGCAACAACATACACGGACACCTAGATTCAGGATTGTTAGCAAAGTCATCAGAACCGAATGGGATCTGTTCAAAAGAAATATATTCATCCATAAGACACGTTTTTGAATTAGGTGCTAATATATATGAAAATCCTCATCCTTAGCATTCCTCTCAAGCGAAAAAAACACACCTAAAGGGTTAAGTGTAATTTCGGTCACTTTTGGATTTATATTAAAAAAACACACCGATTCTTCATAGATCATTGTAAAAAGTCGGATGTGTTCCCGATTTCGTTTCGTGAGCAGAAAATTAGATTTATATTCGAAGATGTACTTTCAAAAATTCATTAAGGGAATAAATGGCATCAAAAAATTTCAGGCAGAACATATGCTTGAAAATGGAATTCCGTGTAACTGGTGGCGTAACCAAAACAGAATCTCTCCAATAGAAGTCAAATCAAAGTTGATTGAGCCAAATGTCGAACTTCACCTGAACAAATACGACAAGCAGCTTCCCTCGTCACATCCTGAATTTGCGCCTAACAGGACGTACGGAGATATTTCTCCATTTATTTCTACTACTGCTGGTGCGTATCAAAGAGCCTATAATGATCAATATGATTTTGGATTTAATAAGTTGTTTTCTCCTTTAGTTACTGCGCTTGGATTTGCGACCAAAACATTTACAAGTGATGGGGTTTTATTTTATGGGTATCTCATTACTTTAGGAAAAAAAGCGGTTGAAATGCAGCAATTTGCTGAAGAGGTAAGGGAGATGCACATTTATACCAATTACCTGCCACATCATCATGAAGGAGAAATTATGGCAAAAATCATTATACCTTCTGTACAAATCGAAAAAGTTGAGTTCTATGATTCGGATGGATTACTGGAGAAAATTGAAAGAAAAGAGAAGATTAAACCAACTTTTTCAATTAAAAACTTATACTACAAGGACCCCAATAAATTTTCAAATATCAGGGAAATATTATGAGCAAATCAAATTTAGATGCGTTAAATCTTTCGCCTGAAAAATTGGCGAAAGTTGCCTTGGTCTACGAAGGATATGCTGAGGGACTTTTTGAGAAAGACGGGGTTAAAGTTGATCCTGAATATAAGGCCTCAAGTTATGTAATAAGTGCCTGTTTTATTTTGCCAGTAGACCCTAGCAAGGCGAAAGCAAAATTTTATGAGGCGGCAAAAATCTATAAAGAATTGGGCCAGCCCATATGGAAACTATATGGCATATGCAGTGATAATTACGAAGGAATTTTAAAGGAACAATCCAATGGTGTTCTTGAATATGAGGATAATCAAGCGGAACAGTTTTTCACGATATTAGCCGACTTTTACCTCAGTGTGAGTTCTAGAAAAAATAGAGAAGTCCACTACGAAGAAAGACTTCGATCTTTTCACAACGAATTCGTTGGCAAGGTACCAAATCTAGGAATACCACTAAATTTCATTATCGAGCTAATAGATGATGCTAAAAATTGGAATGGGGAGATTAATAAAAATAATCTCGTTCGTTTTTCAGAGTTATTGCGCAGAAGTGTTGAACTATTAAATTTGAATCAATCAGATAGCTATCACTGGCAAAACATGTTTGGATCAATGATTCCAATTGAGCCAATCACTATTGCTGTAATTGTGCCGCTTTTAAAAAAATGGAACTCGTTTTCAAATATTATCGAACTAATTACCTTAATAGAACCCAACAACAAAGAACGATTGTTCTTAGCATTAGCAGAGAGTATCATTAAAAAAAACAACTCTGAAAATACCTAATCGTTGTTAATGTTCTATTTCATTTAAATTATCTATTTATGCGAGTAAAATCTAAAGAATTTCAGGAACACGAAGTCTTCTCGAATCTTGATAAGTATATCAAATTTTATGACTCCCTATCTATGAACATTATGTTTTTTATGAGTATGGGGACGAAATCCATTATCAACATTGATACATACGTTTATTCGTCGATGCAAGGCACACTTGAATCAATCAAAGCTGTTTTAATGATGGGAAAAATTAATGATTCGTATAGCCTGCTAAGGAAATTCTATGATTCCATTTATATAAATGTTTATACCAACCTGTATCTAGATGACAATCACAATAGTGAGAATTTTATTGTAAAACAAATTCAAAGCTGGCTAGAGGGGACTGAACAGCTTCCCGCTACAAGAACTATATCAGACTATATTAGGAAACATAAAAAAGTAGAGGACCTCAATAACCTGCTCTATCGCGACAAGCGGTATTCAATCATTAGGGAGAGGTGTAATGACAATGCACACTACAACTTTTATAAAAACGTGCTTTTAAATGACGATAAGATTGTAAACCCAGGAAGGGAAAAAGCAATGAGGCACCTATCTGAGGACATAAGCCAATTGATGATTTGTCACCTCTCTTATCTGTTTTACATAAATGAGCATTATATGATGTCATCCGATTACAGAGACTATCTGGATGTAGGAGAAACGCCGCCAAAAGATTCCCAATATTGGGTGGCCACATTTATTCAGAATATTTTTAACGACCTAATTAAAACATTCAGACCTGATATCGCCAATCTTATTAAAGACAAAACAAGTATGCTCCTAGAATAAAGTAAACTTACATATGCTTTATTTTTCACCGTTCCAGCGCTAAACATTCATAGAAACCGTCTGAAATAGTGCTAGTTCCATTTGCTTCGATAAACAAGTTCCCATTTATGCAACGTCAATTAGAGTATATATAAGGTCTCCTCGGTGCAGATTTCCTTAAATATAAAAACTATCGTCCATTTGAGGATTCGATGTAAGATCACTATAGGTACTTGTCATTTTGGGGTCGGCTTCAAACTTTTTTTCTATTTGCTTCCTAACCTCATTGATGGTCACGCATTCATCCTGTTGTAAATAAAACTGTATTGATTTGAAATAATGCATCTTCCGTTTAAAGCTAACTGAGTCAAATTTGCTTTCGTCGAGTATTTTTTTAAAATCCTTAATTGCATATTCTACCGTACTGTGCTTAATCTGAGGGATCAGATCAGGTAGAAGATTAATCATCCCGTCCTCAGAGACTATAATAATAGCCAAAGACTTCGAATTATCAAACTTTTCGTAATATCTGATGGCAGAGTTGTACCTCGCACCACGCGCGGAATCCCCCTTATCTGACGCTAGACCATCCAAAATAACGCCGATTGCATGACAGTTCGCATCTCTATCAAGTAGCAGTGCACCATCAATTGATGTAACCTTCTTTATCATACTATCTGTAAGCTTTATGGGCTTAATTGGAAAGCTTTGCCGCCCCAGTCTTTCTGCTTCCAACTTTGCAAGATCCGAAATTACGATCATCGTCCCATGCTTTTGATCACATGCCGCCATAGCTACCTCCCAAAGATCATCTAGTTGGCTTTTGGAAATGTCCTTAAATATTCTGAAGAAGTCGGAGTAAAATTTCTCTTGGTTGATTTTCTCAGATGGGAGTTTTGGTTGTCGATATTCAACTTCCATAAGGGGATTATTGTCATGAGACACAACCCAGGTAAAATGACTAGTAAAATTAATTATGAATAAGCTTTCATCCTTCGGATTGTATTTATTTCTAATTTCACCCAGCCCATAAATCAATGTTGAATCACACACTATGGCAGAACTACTATCGGAAACTTCCAGAAATTTACGTACCATCCGAAAATCCTTGACCTTAATTGGTTGGGCAAGTTCAAGCGTCAGTTTTACGTTTTTATGTCCTTTTTCAGCAACTATAATACTGCCTAGCCCTATAGCTCCTTCGTATCTTAAAGAGGCTATTTGATTACAGGCTTCATATAATCCGTGGATACCATCAAAATTTCCACCAGCAGCCGAAATTGTATACATAAATTGTCGGCCGGCAACACGAAACAATTCATCGGCATCCCTATCAATCACTGAAAATCCTCTGTTAGGATCTTTTAATGCATTTGAGCATTCATTTAGAAAACATGTAATGATTGCTTCGGTAAGTGATCTTAAAATCGGAAATTGATCATACTTATCCTTTACAAGGGAATATTGTGATTTTGTAAACGCATTCGACAACGTAAGTACAGTGAATACTAGAAAACCTTCAATGTAAATGGGAGAGGCGACATGATAGTCGCTCTCATCATCGAAATCGGTTTTCTTTAGAATTCTCTTAATGGCATCAACGTAAGCCCTGTCAGTGATTTGCTGCTCATAGCTATTCTGAATCAAAGGTTGCGAGTATCGAATATTTCCCGCTTGATCGGTAGAACTCAATTCACTAGCCAAATTTTTCAGGCTTGAAAACTGATTAACACTGACCCCGCAATCTTCCGGTTCTATGCAAATGTCTTTACGACCCTCTCTCTTATCAACTAGGATTCCGAGGAAAAACACACTGGGATTTAAACCAGGAGATAATCTTCTAAAAACTTCTTCAGCAGAAAACTGTAAAGACCTGTGCATATGCCGTTGATATCCCCACATGAATAAATCGATTGTATCACCTTTCATATAACTAAGATAGCGGTTTATTTATCTTTACCATTGAGATTTTGACTTCTAGCAAAATCAGTAGTTTCCAACAATTCCTTTAACTTCAGATTCTTTAACATAGACAAGGAGCGTTCTCCGTTTTCCCATAACCGAACGGTTACAGGGTCAGCATTCATCAGCATAGCAAAACGCTTTTGACTAAGCCCGTTTACATATCTATAGGCTTTAATCTGACCTTTAATGGTAGACGTGTCCAGTTCAAATGGAAAATATCCCAGAAACTGAATAATGCGTGGGTAGTGGTTAATTTGAGGTTTGCTCCTGTTATTCTCCCAATAGGTAATGCAGTCTTCGCTAACACTAAACATCTTCGCGACATCTGTCTGAAATATTCTAAGTTCCATCCTTCGCTTTCTTATATGCTCGCCGAGAGTCACTGGGTCTACTGGAATCGATAGTGGCAACGGTTTATCCACTTGTTGTCGGTATCGCAAACAAGGCAATGCATCTATGTCCATGTGGCTTTTTTAACCATCCTGAAAAGGAATGCATTTGCGGTTCTGGTGTCGTTCAAAAATACCTCAGCAAAATATCTGGCCCTTTATTAGACCGCATCGATTTGCATGTAGAAGTAACGCCTGTAAATTTCAACGAGCTGACTTCTGCTTTCGAAACAGAAAAGAGTGCCACCATCAGAGAAAGGGTGATTAAGGCTCGGGCTATTCAGGATACCCGCTTCAGTACCAGTCAAAACTTATACTACAACGCACAAATGAGCCCCAATATGGTTCGAACCGTTTGCAAAATAAATGATGCTGGGCAAGGTTTAATTAAAAAAGCGATGGAAAAGCTCGGCCTTTCGGCCCGCGCTTATGATCGTATTTTAAAAGTATCCAGAACCATTGCCGACCTTGCGGAAAGTAAGGACATTAAACTAGAGCATCTGGCAGAGGCAATACATTACCGCAGTCTTGACAGGGATAGTTGGTCGGGTTAATCTAAAAGATCTTCCTCAGTTTCGTCCTCATCCTCTTCTTCCGGTACATGTGCCACAATCGCACGGCCAATGGCGTTGATCTCCTCGTTGGTTTCAAATAAAGGCAAAGCCGTCACCTCATCGAGCTTTAACCATTGCTCTTCCGTATCTTTTTGAATGTGCACGTATTCCTTTCCGTCTTTAAAAATAACGTAAGTATCTTCCCCTTCAGGAAATACAGCATAATCTATTGTCCCTATTGTAATGTCAAATGGTTGCATATTGTATTCTATTGTTAATTGTATGAAACGGTTAGCGTAAAGTTGAGTAGTTATAAAACTGTAGCCTTCCAGTTCCTGTAATTTCTATTGTTTTCGATTCTTCAGTCCCCGATGCGCTTTTTAAACTCAGGGTGATGGTATTGTTTCCTTTCTGCAAAGGTATGCGTGTATAACTAATATTAGCAGGTAAAGATTGCCAATTTCGCGTATCCGCTTTTTCTGAAAGCAAACTATACAACTGCATCCCAAAGCCCAGTCCTTCTAACAAAGAGTTGTCCTTCCCATCTTTACCTGATCCTTTTGAACTTTGCCTAAGCACATATTCCGCACTCTTTTTAACTGCCAACCTAGTCAAGACCTTCCCCATCTCTTTCATAAAACGCTGACTCAAGGTTTTAAAAGCGAGCTCATTTATGTCTTCAGCCTTTTCAAATGAAACGGTTTGCGCACCATTGCTTAAAGTGGCCGAATTATAATATGGCGCTCGGGCAACATATTTTGGATAGGTGGCTCTTAAGCTCTCTACACCATTCAGGTTAAAATTACCATCGCTATAGCCATAATTAAAGGGTATAATGATCGACCCTCCAAGGTTGGTAAAAAACAAATCGCCAGAGCTGCCCTTAACTAAAGAAAAGAAGAATTCTTCCTGTTGTTTTACTGGTGCAAGGCCATTCTCCCAAAAGAAAACGAGCTCTCCACCTTCAGGTGCAGCCTTAGATTCGTATTTCATACCAAATAGACCTTCAAAGCGTCCCAGTTCGGAAGTAAAGCCATTCAAATAGGCCGTTCTCAATACATCCCGCTTAAGTTCATCCGGCATTTTTGTACCATAGTAGGTCTGATTTTCACTTTTCAAGTACACCTCTACGGCATTTCTATAAGCAATAAAAGCATTGTTTACATCCCTATCGCTTTCATAAATCAATCCCTGAAGCATTAGAGAGAAGGCATCTTTTGAATAGCGGCTATCTTTATCGTTAAACTTATCGCCTTGCTGCTGTGATTGCAGGCTGATCCGTCTGGCCTCCACTATGGCGTCTTCCGTTTTATTCAGGTACACATAGTTTAAGGCTTTATAATAATGAATCATAAACTTCTCAAAATCCTCGCCCTTATAGCTTTGTGTCATTGGGTTTACCAATGTTCCCACTACTGCATCCATAGCCCCGCCAATTCCATTCTCCAGGAGCTGATCGGCTTCATTAAAATATTGGTTGCTACTTTCATAATCGCCAGCAAGGTGACTAGCTTTCCCCTTCTCCATTAAAAAAAGGAGCTTGTTCCGTGGCTTTTGCAACAGCTTGTTCTTATCCAACTCTTTCACTGCTTCGGCATAATTACCTGCAGAGATTTGCTTATAATAAGACGCAATCATGTCGTTGTAGCTGGAACAGCCGAAAAGAAAAAGCATCACTCCTAAAAAGAATGATGCTTTAAAGATATTCCTGCGGATATGTGCCATATTGTATTTAGTCGGTGTAATGCCGACTAATTTTTAACGTATTTAGCTATTTTCTTATCTCCAATCCAAACTACTTCGTTGGTCTGAATATCAGTAAGCTCTAAATTCACCTGATAATACACTACTTTTTTACGTTTATGCGAATCTACTATAGAATTGATCGATCCCTGAAGGATATAATCCGCTCCATTTTCTAATCCGAATTTCTTCATCGTAGAGATCGTTGCATTGTCTTGCTGATCTGCTTTCTCTCCACGTAACTCTTCTCTTTTTTTACCGCCCTGTACTAAACGTACACGCTCACTTTTAATAAAAGACTGCTCTACATCTTTGACAAAGGTTTCGGCATCAATATGTTCGTGACTTTTGTTTTGCATAACACCAACAATAACCACAGGTCTTTTGCCTTGTTTCTCTTCCAGGTGAGTGGATAGCCACTTACCCCCCAAAATTGTCTGTGTCATCTCTTCCGCAACAAGTCTGGAATCGGTATTGTTCCAATTACCACTTACATCAATCGCCTGATCCGTGCTTACGCGTGTTACTTGTCGTGAACAAGAAGTGATTATCATTCCCGAAACGGCAATAGCCGCAATAGTCATTATCTTTTTTACCTGCATTTTTTTGAATATAAAGTTTTTAAATATGCTGTTTACCATCCGTACCACGGTCTGCTGTTGCCAAAACCAAAACCGACATGAGCGCCATAACCAAATCGGCCGCCAAAGCCATAATTGCCATAGCTGATTGAAGGATAAAAGTATGGACTACCGTAATAATACCCGCCGTTAAGGTTTAACTGAAAATTACGTTCTCTTCTTAGCTTCCTTTTCTCTTCACGTGCTTCATACCAATCGTAAGCTTTATAGGTCTTTTGAGCTGTTGATCCCTGATCACGATTCAAAGAATCTGCCAGCTCAATATATTTAGCTCTGCTTTCCTGATGCCTGGGATTCTGATCCTTTATCGGATCGACTTTTTGCGCATAACCGCCCGTTGCGTAGGCTACTCCTACGATACAACTCCATACAAAAATCAAATTGCTTTTCATCCGTATATATTTTTAATAAGCCCCGGCATAGATCCTCCCAGATTAACCGGTTCTTTGTTGAATGCTCTATAAATTTACAGAATTTTTAACGTCCTGTAATCATTTAACTTATTTTAACCTTAAGACCTTAATTTGGGCTAATTGTTACTTTCCTTTAACTTTTTTATGAAGTCAATAAATTTTTGGCTGGCATAATTTGCTGCACCCGCCTCATTGTAAGAAATGCGCCCTTGCTTATCAAAAACTACAGTCGTAGGCAATGAGCCTTTAAAAATCTGCTCTGGAATGTTACTGGCGACATGATATACTGGCATTTTATACTCCTTTCCATCCATATACTTTTGCGATTTTGCAAAATCACTGTCCGCATCTACCATGATAAAGACAACGTCTCTATCATCCTTAAACTGCTCATACAACTTATTTACAGAAGGCATTTCGGCCAGGCATGGTGGACACCAGGTCGCCCAGAAGTTCAGAAAAAGAACTTTCCCTTTTAGACTTCCCAAATCAACGATACGACCTGATTGATCTTTAAAACTAATACCTCCTAGGTCAGCTACAGCTTCTGGAGCCGCATTTTCCTTAGGGCTCTCCACAGATGGACTAAAAAGCCCAACTGACATCAATCCACGAATCATTAAAGCTTTTGCTGCAGGCACAAAAATAAGTACCAGAAAAAAGCCAAGGAACAGTCCGTTTACAATATTCTTTTTATTAAAAATCTTCTTCATCATCTATCAGTAGAGCGCTTTTTGTAAAGCTACGAGATTCAATCTTCAACAAGCCCAATTAGGACAGCTTTTGACATTTCATTGTTAATCTTAAAAATTATTTAAAAATAATCTGTAACGAATCTTATCTCCCCAATACTTACTCTATGAAAACCCAAAAAAAACTATCTATATGAAAAATTTATTCTGCACCCTTCTACTTATCGCCACCTTAATTTTCACAGTTAATATTAAGGCGCAACAAAAACAATCTGCAAAATCCCTGTTATGGGAAGTGAGTGGAAATGGCTTAACCAAACCATCTTATATTTACGGCACGATCCACATGATCTGTGAACCGGATTTCCTGATCAGCGACAAAACCAAAAGCGCCATGACGAGTGCCGACAATCTAGTATTAGAACTAAACTTTACGGATCCATCAGAAATAACCGAGCTTCAAAAATCGATAATGTCAGCGATTCCGTTAAGTAAAAAATTAAGTCCCTCGCAATTTAACCGCTTGGACTCCGTATTGACCCTAAAAACAGGAACATCATTAAAAAAACTGGATCAGCTTACTTTAGCTGCGATCACCAGCTTTGCCATTGCTAAAACACTTCCATGTTCGGAAATCAAATCTTATGAGGTTGAATTTATTAATTTTGCCAAAGCACAAAACAAAACCATTGGCGCACTCGAAACCGTGAAACAACAAACAGAATTCTTTGCAAAAGCATTTAGTGACGATGAACTGGTTCGTCAGATTACTAGTTTCGATGATTACAAAACCGTATTTTCCGAGATGATTAGCACTTACAAAATGGAGGATCTGGATAAAGTAAGTGAAATGTTAAAAGACAAAAGATGGGGCAATACAGAAGAAAGCAACAAATGGATGCTACAGGTTAGAAATGCCAATTGGGCTAATCATATGCCGGCAATGATGAAAAACCAAAGCTGCTTCTTTGCTGTAGGTTGCGGACACTTACCAGGAAAAGACGGTATATTACAATTACTGAAAAATCAAGGTTATAAGGTTAAACCCATATTGAAATAAGGTTTGAAAGCAAGAGAAAAAGAATTTCTTGAACAAATAGAAACCCACAAAGGAATCATTCATAAAATCTCCAGGATGTATATGGATGATGATGACGACCAGAAAGATCTGTTTCAGGAAATCATCTGCCAACTATGGAAATCGTACGACTCCTTTAACCATCAAAGCAAGTTCTCCTCCTGGATGTATCGTGTGGCGCTCAACACAGCAATTGTATATTTCAAAAAGCAAAAACGAAAAGAAGATGCTTATGCCACAATTGCCCATGAAATAGAGATCCCAACAGACGACGCCGAAACTAAAGAAATACAGCTGGCACACTTTTACAAAGCATTGCAACAGCTAGATAAAATTGAGAAAGCTTTGATGTTCTATTTCCTTGAAGATTATTCGCACAAAGAAATAGGAGAGAACCTTGGGATTAGTGAAGGAAATGCAAGAGTTAAACTAAACAGAGCGAAGAACAAATTAAAAGAACTTATAAAGAAACAAGGATATGAATTTTGATGATATAAAATCTGCCTGGGGCAAGGATCCCGACAGCAACATAGAAATACCCAATAGAATAGAGGAACTTAAGCGTGCAGAATTGCCTCTTGATAAGATTAAAAGGAACATGCGACACGAATTTGTTGTACAGGCATTAGCGGTTCTACTAATTGCATTTGTACCCAAAGTCTATCATTTTAAACCTGTGCTCCTTTTACCTTTTAATGTGATATATATACTGTTTGTGGTTACCTGCGTTTATTTTTTCGCACGCTTTTATGCCTTTTACAAACGCGTTGGCGCAGCCTCATTGACGACAAAAGATGCGTTATATGAAGTAAATTATGACATCAAGTTAAATATGGAACTTTACAAAATGTTTAGCTACATGCTGTTCCCATTTCTTTTGATGATGTTAAGCTTACTGCTCATAAACGTAGAATACAATCATGTAGTACGCTTACTGCAGTCTGGTGTTACACAGACCTCCTTTTACCTTTATTTTGGTCTGAGCGTTGTGACGATCTATACTTTCCTTCATTTCTCAGCGGTATATTGGTTAAAAACCTATTATCTGAAGTATGCGAAAGAGATTGAAAACATCTTAAAAGAATTGAAAGAAGTATAGCCCTAGAAATCAAACTTCAACCGAAGCCCTGTACCAATAAGGTTCAGGTTATCTTTTGTAAACTCTTTCATCGGCAGCTTCATAAAGGGTTCAACAGCAAATGATTTACTACCAGATAATTTCTGTTTAAAGCCGAAGGAAATATTGTAAAAACCTAAATATTTATCGTTTGGCAACTCGGCAGATGGTACCGGCTCAGAAACCGATTTTGTCGTAAAAACAGTTTTTAGGGCTAAGGCATTTGATGCATCCTGAACCGCATATTCAAGAGATCCTTTCAGGTAATTATTGTTTTGCTTCTGGCTTAAAACAGCAAACGCAGATACACCAACATTAGTATAAAACTTTTTACTGAGGTTATACTTGATTCCAAGAGGAATATCGATCCCTATCACATTGGCATCGACAGATTGCAAGCTTTGGGTATTGCTAACCATAGCGCTAGTAGTTGGCGAATCATAAGTATTTCCTCCACCGGTCATGCTTTTTGAAGCCCCCATTTCATTATAAGATACGCCAGAGCTAATGGAAACTTTATCGGATAATGCGTAGCCTAAGCTTAGCCCATAGCCCATATTTAACTTTTTACTGTTACCAATAGAAGGGGCAACAACTAGTCCCATTTCCCATTTATTTGCCTTTGTAGCACTTGGCTTTGTCGATGCGAGCGCATTGCTACTCGCTTTTACCTCAGCATCAAGAAAGTCCTGAAAGCTGCGCGTTTTACCCTCTGTAACCGGCGTATTTTCTTTTACCAGAACTTTAGCGATGCTCCCAGAATCCACCGCTGCTGAGATCACATCATTTTTCTTAACAAGGTTTGTTGGATTGGTATTTACTGCATTATTTTGTGCTTGCACAACAAAAGGCTGTTCGTTTGAAACAGCAGCTTGCTGAACTGGCTTATCAGGTTGAACAGCGACAATTAAAGGGCTATTTGCCACCAGATTATTCTTTCTTTGTGCAACTACGCCAATATTCTCTGCAACCTTAGTATTTAAATTTTCTGTTATAGTGCGCTGTGGGATCGCTTCTAATGCTTCATTCGGTAATACAGCTGTACTTTGTTTAGCTGTTTCAACTTTTGCCTGATCTTGTACAGGTTGGGTCACTAATATTTTATTATTGGAATAAAATACAGCGAAGCCAATTAAAAATACGGCCGCGGCAGCACTTAAGCTTGTCAGCCATAGCCAGCCAGCTCTTTTGCCTTCTTTTTTCTCAAAGCGCTCCCATGCACCGGGAACATAAACCTCCTCGTGCTCCGTCAAACTTTCCTTTATGTGAGCAAACAGCTCGTCATCTGCCCGTTTCATATTTTTCGGATATTTTGTGTTGTCGGTTCATATGAATCCATCAGGGAGTTTTTATACAGTTCTCTCAACTTGTTCTTTGCTCTTGTTAAATAAACCCTGCATGAGCTTTCGGGGATGTTTAGCATTTTTGAAATCTCTTCATGCGAAAAGCCTTCAATTTCGTACATATTAAAAATCAATTTATGTGTTTCCGGCAGCTTATTCAATAGCTTCATAATATCCTGCACATTTAACTGCGATACTGCATTTAGTTCAGTAAGTGGTTGCTGCTCTTCAGTAATATCATCTACGTATAAAAAAGTCCTTTTACTCCGTAAAAAATCGATAGCCGTTCGGGATGAAATTCTAGCTATCCAGCCTTTAAAGGCTTTTTGCACCTGATCATTATATTTTGGGGCACTAAACTGACCTATATTCTTAAAAACCTTTATAAAACTATCATTAACCAACTCTTCCGCGTCATTTCGATCCTCCACATAACGTAAAGTTACGCCCATTAAATAGCCGTAGAATGATTTATACACCATCTCTTTACTCTTATTGTCATTCCTTAAACACCCTGTTATAGCGTCCTCAAACTTGAGCATCCTTTCTTAAGCTGTTAGGGGTTAGTTTATACGTTTTCCATTAATATACGCCTTTTTTTCAGGACAAGATCAACTTGTCATCTTCAACATTGTTTCATTCTTTTATTAGAGGCTGTTCTGTTGAACAACCCCTAATATAAGCAGCTATTATTTGTGTGTGTAAATTGCAGCTCCTAATTTCAAACTGTCTATCGTTGCAGTTGAAGTCCCTTTTGCATAAATGGTATAGATTTTACCTTTCTCTATTTTAACATTTGGCAGCGTTGTTTGAGCAGCTGTACCTGTTATGTTAAAGGTTACGCTTTCACCTGGATCTATTGAAGTAAAGGTTGTATACTCATAAAACGCTTTGTTTGTAAACAAATCAGCATCTTTCCCATTAATTCTAAGACTTAATGCAGGTGCATCTTTACTTAAATTGATGAAACGAACTTTTGCTTTATCAGCAGCAGGCGCGCTTAAATCATCCTGAGTTAAAAGGTATTTTTTAGTATTTGTATTCAGGGTATCCAATACAAAAATAGAGTATCCCTGACCCGAAACCAAGTTAAAACGCTCAGAAGCTAAAGCTTTATTTGATCCTCTTTTAGCTATGCTTAGCGCTCTGTTTCCTGGAAATAAGTTTTTATAATCAATTTTACTATTGAATTTGAATGCCGTATCATTCACTCTTGTTTGATCGACATAAAAATCTAAAGGATCTGGTGCAGCAAAGGCATTAATCATAGAAAGACCTGCCACTTGAACAGTCTCATATCTGTCTTTTGAGCAAGCGACAAAAACTACAGATACAGTAAGTAAGGCAATAAAGGCTTTAAATATCGTTTTGAAACTATTTACTTTTTTCATAATCATTTACTTTTTAAAGGGTTTCGAAGTCCTCTTATCTGAAGTCTTCATTTTTATTTTTTGTAAAATAATAGGTTAATGGCCATTAACTGTTTTTCCTACTAAAACGAGCTTTGTTTCAAAAACGCTACAGCAAGTAATATTTTTTTATGATTTCGGGGAAATGCCTCAATGCAATCCGACTCGAATATTTGACCGGATCAAACAATTTTAATTTTATTCCATTAATTTTGGCCTGGAATAAATAAGTGTAGATTTAAATTACAAAAATCCATTAAAAACATGCGGGAAGCAAATTCATTAAACCAGGTAGCAGAGTTTCATAAAACATTTAAGCATCCAATAAAAGAAACTCCGGGCATTCCATCTAGAGAAAGGGCTAACTTAAGGGTTTCCTTACTGGCCGAAGAACTTAACGAATTGAAACACGCCATTGAAACCAACGACTTTGTAGAAGTGGCTGATGCCTTATGCGACCTACAATATGTACTGGCAGGTGCCATCTTAGAATTTGGACTAGGTGATAAATTCAAAAGTCTTTTTGAAGAAGTACACCGCTCTAATATGAGCAAAGCCTGCAAATCAGAAGAAGAAGCCAATCAAACGATACAACATTACAGAACAACTCAGCAATGTGATGCTTATCATAAAGAAGAGGATTCTTTGTTTTTGGTATACAGATCTAATGACAATAAAACCTTAAAATCTATCAACTACTCTCCTGCAGATCTGCAAAGCATTCTTTAATTATTTAGCAGAGGGCAGCCTCTGCTAAAATTTTATTTCAATACTCGCTCGACTTCTTACGGCGAATCTATCTATTCGCTCGCTAAACCTTACCAACAATCATGCATAAACAGCCTTTAAACCCTCTCAGGCAGAGATGTCGTAAAGATGCCGTAAACAAGTCGTAAAGAAAAAAGCACAACTTGCCTTAGTTTCGGCTCCGAACCAAATAACTATATGATGAAAAATACCGAGTTGGCGAAAAAAATAAAAGAATTACGAACCCGAAAAGGCCTCAGTCAGGACGAGCTGTCAATAGCTGCCCAGCTGAATTTAAGAACCATCCAAAGAATTGAGAGTGGAGAAACAGAACCCAGAGGTGATACTTTAAAACGCTTAGCAGCAGTACTAAACGTTACTCCTGACCAATTGATTGACTGGACAGAAGAGGAAGACACAACTGTGCTCATGTTCTTAAACATATCCGCATTAAGTTTTATTGTTTTTCCATTATTAGGTGTAATTATTCCTTTTGTTTTATGGGTGTCTAAAAAGGATAAAATAAAGAAACTCAATGAAACCGGAAAAAAGCTGCTGAACTTTCAAATTACATGGTGTATCACCTTTTTCACTATGAATGTCTTATACTTCATGGCATTCATGTTTAAGTTAAAAATTAGCTCCTCTTTCATTCCGGGTCTTGGGGGGACTGAATCATTCATTCTCTTGATCCCGATATTGTATGGATTAAACATCATTATCATCGTTTTTAATGCAATCAGAAGCTACAAGAACAAGACAGTAATCTACCAGCCTGCTATTCCATTTCTAAGATAACCAACCCATAAAAAGTAAACAAAAAAAGCGTGCTACCTTTTTTGCAGCACGCTTTTTTTGTGAAGAAAAAATTACCTTCTCTGAAAAGGCCTCAGGCGCTTTTGCCCTTCGCAAAAGATGCCAGCCTTAGAAGAGAACGGTTATTTTTTAAATTAATTCGACACTTCTGCTTACAAAAGCAGTCAATTCCGCTCCGGTTAACATTCCTTGTGCAAGTAAAGCTAAATCTATTGCCTGTTTAGCCAATAAACCTTGTTCTGCTTCATTATCAGTTGCAATGATCTTTCCAATTAACTTGTGGTTACCATTGATGGCTACTTTATAGCTGTCTGGCATATTGCCATAAAAGCCCATTCCGCCGCCCATTGCTGCCATATCTTTCATACGACGCATAAACTCATCCATAGTCACAGTTACCGGCAACTCTTCAGGGTTTAAGCCCACAATCTCTACATTATATCCTGGTTTAGTTATCGCTTTTTCAAAGATTTCTTTAACCTTGTTAGACTGATCTTCTGACAATACCGACTCTACGTTCTCATCTTTATCAATCAGCTTGCTTGCTACACTTGAATCTACGCGTTTTAACGACGTTTTCTCTAGCTTCTGCTCTAACTGACTGATGAAGTGATTATCTATCGGAGAATTCATCAATAATACGTCGTAATCCTTTTTATTGGCCGATTGGATAAAGCTATCCTGTTTCGCCGGATCATTAGCGTAAATGTAAACTACTTGTCCGTTTTTGTCGGTCTGTAGGTCTTTTACCTTATTGTGGTATTCTTCTAATGTGTAATGTTCTTCTTTAGTATTGGTTAACAAAGCGAAGTCTTTTGCTTTGTCGTAGAATTTCTCTTCGCTCACCATGCCATATTTTACAAACAGGCCAATGTCACTCCACTTATCTTCGTAACCTTTACGATCTTTATTGTACAGTTCCTGCAATTTATCCGCTACTTTTTTAGTGATGTAGCTGTTGATCTTTTTAACGTTACTATCAGCTTGTAAGAAACTTCTAGAAACATTCAATGGAATGTCCGGTGAATCAATTACACCATGTAGCAACATCAAGAACTCAGGAACGATGTCTTTTACCTCATCAGTAATGAATACCTGACGCGAGAATAATTTGATTTTGTTGCGTTGCATATCAAAATCATTCTTCACTTTAGGGAAGTATAATACACCCGTTAAGTTGAAAGGATAATCTACATTTAAATGGATCCAGAATAATGGATCTTCTGAGAAAGGATACAATTGCTTATAAAATGCAAGGTAATCCTCGTCTGACAAATCTGCAGGTGCTTTTGTCCAGATTGGATTAGTTGTATTGATGATGTTATCTACCTCAACACTCTTAGTTTTAGGCTTTCCTTCTTCATCTTCACCATCCGGTTCTTGCTCTGTTTTAGTACCAAACTTAATTGGAACAGGTAAGAACTTACCATATTTATCCAGAATTTCTTCCAGCTTATTTTTGCTTAAAAATTCTTCTGATTCTGCATTTACATGTAATATGATCTCTGTACCTCTAGTAGTTTTATTACCAGCGGTAATTTCATACTCGGTACTACCATCACATACCCAACGTGCAGGCTCTGCGCCATCCTGATAAGAAAGTGTTTGGATCTCTACCAAATCAGCAACCATAAATGCAGAATAGAACCCTAACCCGAATTTACCGATGATTTCGTTAGCATCTTTGGCATCTTTAAACTTCTCAACAAACTCGCTGGCACCCGAGAATGCAACTTGATTGATGTATTTTTTTATCTCTTCGGCAGTCATACCTAAACCATTATCTGTAATGGTAATGGTCTTTTTCTCTTCATCTACTGCAACCTCTACTAATGGGTTACCTAGTTCTCCACTGTATTGTCCAAGAGCCGCTAAACGTTTAATTTTTTGTACCGCATCAACGGCATTTGATACAAGCTCTCTTAAAAAGATCTCGTTATCTGAATACAGGAATTTCTTGATAATTGGGAAAATGTTCTCCGTGTGAATGGATATGCTTCCTTTTTCTTCTATGCTCATATGTAAACTCATTTTTAAGTACATAACACACCTATCAATGGTTATTCCAAACTAACTATGTTGTCAAATTGACAGTAAACTCGCTTTATAAAAAACCATCAATATGAACTATTTATAAAAACATATATATATTAGTACAAATCAAAATTAACGACTAATGAATTCTTCTAAATTAAAAGCTATGCAAATTATACTTGGTGCATTTTGCTTCGCTATAATCAGTTTTGCAATGGTAACCCTCTTATTAAATAAAGAAACCATGCACTTTAACCTGTCGATAGCTTCGGATCGTTCGGGTCTGTATCCACTATTTCCATTAATTGGACTGGGACTTATTGTCTTTGGAAGGTCCATGTTTAATAAACTGCTGGGCAAATTACCCGAAGGGGCTAATGCTGATGAAAAAATTGCAGGCTATCAAGCAGCTTTTATTGTCCGTTCTGCTTTTCTAGAAGGGGCCTCGCTCATGAACATCGTAGGCTTCCTAATTTCGGCAAATGCCATATTTCTAGTAGTCCCGGCAATTGCTATTGTCTTATTAATCCTTACCCGGCCAAGCAGACAAGGTGTAATAGATACTTTAAACTTGAGTTATCCAGACACAGAAAAATTATAATATCATGAACACCGGTCTATATGAAAAACTATTTGAGGAAGGCTGTATCCGACAGGAAACCTTAAATAATATCCGCGAGAAAAAACGGAATCAGCTATTCTCTTTACATTGGGAATTGAAATCTTTACTCTATCTAGGCGTAATGTTATTGAGTACCGGTCTAGGTATTTTGATCTATAAAAATATAGATACCATCGGTCATCAGATTATTCTGGCCTTCATTGCTGCGATATGCATCGGTTGTTTCTACTATTGTTACCGTCGAAAAAAGCCCTTTAACAAAGAAAAGGTAAATTCTCCTGATTCCCTTTTCGACTACCTATTGCTATTAGCGTGTCTCAGTTTCCTTATTTTTGTTGGCTATCTGCAGTTTCAATACAGCGTATTTGGGACCAATTATGGTCTCGCCACTTTTATACCCATGTTGGTGCTATTTTATGTAGCATACGACTTTGACCACCTGGGGATCCTGTCTATGGCCATCACCAATTTAGGCGTTTGGCTGGGCATCTCTGTAAATCCTATGACGCTGGTATCTGACATTGCGGAAAGTAATGGTAGACCATTTATTTTAACCGGGCTATTTCTTGGCCTATTTTTGGTCCTTGTTGCTTTTCTTTCGGAACGTTTCCATATCAAAAAGCATTTTCATTTTACTTATCTTCATTTTGGCACACACGTGACCTTCATTGCCCTTTTATTCGGCTATTTCTATGATTTCGAGCAGGAAATTTCTATCCTATGGATCATTTTACTCCTTGCCTTTACCTGGTACATTTATAACAATGCTATCCGACATAAATCTTTCTATTTTTTGCTTTTATGCACGATTTATTCGTACATCGCCATCTCCGCATTGGTCATTCACTTCCTGGTAAAAGGGAACGATCTCGGTGCAATTTACCTTGGCTTCTTTTATTTCATTGTTTCAGCCATCGGATTTATAAAAGTGTTAATTCACCTAAATAAAAAAGTAAAATCGTTATGATCATCTACAATAAAGAGTGGCTTAATAGCCTTAGCATTCAGGATGAAGCCGCGATTGCATTTGCACAGGGAAATATTGATACCGAGGAACATAATAATATAAAGGAAAAGTATCCAGTTGGCTTTTACAGTCCCAATATCTTTATGAGAGCAGGGATATTTTTGCTAACACTGATTATCCTTAGTTTTAGCATCGGGCTTTTAAGTTTAGTGCTATCCGATTTTAAGATCATCGATTCTTTCTATTATCTTCTTTTCCTTGGTGTGGTAACTTATGTTGCTTTAGAGTTTATGGTAATTGAAAAACGTCATTACCAGTCGGGCGCAGATGATGCATTGATGTGGGTGTCAGGCGGACTACTCCTCTTCTCCTTCATCTTTATGATGGATAATATTTTTCTTTCAAAAAATTCCGGACAAGCGGAACTTTTTATCTCTGGTTTTATCTTTTTGCTTTCTGCCTATTTTATGGCCCGATTTGCAGATACTCTAATCGCCATCACCTGCATACTTTCATTGGCCGCATTCGTTTTTTATGGATGGCTGGAGATCGGATTTTATGCCCTTCAAACATTGCCATTTCTAATGATGATACTCTCCGGGGCAATATATTATGTAGCCAATCTGCTGCAACAACGTCAACAATACCCTTTCTACAAGAACTGCATCAGTGCCGTTAAAATGATTAGTCTGCTACTCTTGTATTTATCCGGAAACTACTTTGTTGTTCGCGAACTTGGGAGCAATCTGAGCGATGATGCATTAAAAGAAGGCCAATCTATTCCTTTTGCCTGGTTCTTTTGGTCATGGACTTTTATCATCCCATTGTTATATATTGGCTTCGGACTGAAGAAAAAAGATACGGTTTTACTCCGCGGAGGATTTATATTGGTAGCCATTGCCGCTTTTACCTTTAGAAATTATTATCATATTCTGCCAACTGAACTGGTACTTGTACTGGCAGGTATCGCTTTAATTGGGATTGCCTGGTTTACAATGAAGTATCTAAAAAGCCCTAGAAACGGCTTTACAGCTGCAGAAATAGCGGATGGGCATATCTTAGATAAGATTCAAGTCGAATCGCTTATTGTTGGGGAAACCCTTTCCAGTCAGCCGGTTGGTGCAGATGCTCACCGTATGGGCGGTGGAAATTTTGGCGGCGGAGGCTCCAGCGGTAGTTTCTAACGCCTATCGCTTTTCGTTAATCTTACGTACCTTTGCCCCTTTATGGAATACAACGTTCATACTTTGCCAAATGGCATCCGCTTACTTCATGTACCTTCTGCATCGGCAATATCTCATGCTTGCATCATCATAAACAGTGGTTCTAGGGATGAGGCGGAAGAAAAATCTGGCCTTGCCCATTTTATTGAGCACCTGGTATTTAAGCGCACAGAAAAGCGTAACACGAATCAGATCCTGAACAGGCTGGAAAGTGTGGGTGCCGACTTAAATGCGTATACGACCAAAGAATATACCTGCATTCATGCTTCCTTTCTTAATCCTTATCTAGATAGGACTCTGGAGCTATTTAATGATATTGTTTTTCATTCTACCTTCCCGGATGATGAGATGGAAAAAGAAAAGAGTGTCATCCTTGACGAGATTTCATCTTACCTCGATCAGCCCGAGGAAGCGATATGTGATGATTTTGAAGATCAGCTTTGGGCGGGACATCCACTGGGAAGAAATATACTGGGGACTACCGAAAGCGTAACTAAGCTGGATAAAAAAGATATTCTACAGTTCATTAAAGACAACTATCACACAGATAAAATAGTGGTTGCTGTACTGGGAAACTACACCTTAAACAAAGTTGTAAAGGTTGGATCAAAGCACTATTCAGATATCCCAGCCAACCTACATGTTTTATCTAGAATTCCTCCCGCAAAGAATCTTGTAACGTCTCAATCCTTTCAAAAACCTATTCAACAGGCACATGCCATGATGGGTACCCAAGCCTATTCCTTACACCATCCTTATAAAACAGGTCTTTTATTGTTAAACAACCTGATTGGTGGAACAGGAATGAGCTCTATTTTGAACTTACAAATACGCGAAAAATACGGCATTGCCTATACCATTGAAACTGGATACAGCCCGCTTAGTGACACCGGTATTTTTACCTTGTATTTTGGTACAGATAAAGAGAAGGTAAGCAGGGCATGGTCGCTAATTCTTAAGGAATTTAAAAAGATCAAGGATCATCCTCTGACCGAAGTTCAGCTCCAAAAGGCGAAAAATAAGTTTATTGGTCAAATAGCGCTGGGCGAAGAAAACAGGATCGGCCTGATTGTAGCAATGGCAAAAAGCTTGATTGATTATGACAAAATCGATGATCTTGAGACTGTATTTAAGAAGATTCAGGCGGTTAGCACCAGTGATATGGCCAATATTGCCAACGAAATATTAGATGAAAGTAATCTTACATCGCTAACCTTTTATCCTTTAGGGTAATATTTGTACTTTTGTACCATGAAATTTCCCATTATAGCTTACGGAGATCCGGTTCTTAAAAAAGTGTGCGCACCAATTGATGAGAATTATCCGGATCTAAAACAATTAATCAGCAACATGTTCGAAACCATGTACCACGCGCATGGCGTTGGGCTGGCCGCTCCACAGGTGGGTTTGCCGATACGCTTATTCATCGTAGATACCGGGGCTGATGAGAATGATAAAAACAAGTTTAAAAAGGTTTTCATCAATGCCGAAATCATCGAAGAAAGCGGTGAGCCATGGGCTTTTAATGAAGGTTGCTTAAGTATCCCTGACGTTAGAGAAGATGTAATGCGTAAGCCTAACGTCCGTATCAAATACTTCGATGAGAACTGGGTACAACACGAGGAAGAAGTTACTGGAATGCCTGCACGTGTGATCCAACACGAATACGATCACATTGAAGGAAAGCTATTTACAGACACTTTAAGTTTATTGCGTAAAAGAATGCTGAAAAGTAAATTGGATGCGATTTCTAAAGGAAATATAAAGGCTGACTATAAGATGCGTTTTCCAAATCAGAGCAAAAAGCGCTAGTTGCTTTCGCTTCTAACCTTATCTCCTTTAAAGATAGATTGCATCAACTTACCCCATGCAAATGGGTTTAATAACGGATTGGTTTGAACCATGTTCTTGTTTAAAGCACGATCATGGTTTAACCGGTTGTTGATACTTTGAATTTCACCCCCGTCTCTTGGAAGGGTCATCATTAATCCCCCAAGGCTCTCAGAAGAAAGATTTCGAGCCGCAATGGCATAATCATCATCCGCGATCTTCATGGACATAAAATCCCTTGTAAAGTCTTCTACAGTTGCCCATGGGTAAACTCTTACGGTTGGTAGATTTACAATTTCTGCCTTCATTTTAACCATGGCAGTGTATTTACTGTCATTAATTTGCGAAGGAATAGCCAACAGTAAGTCTTTATAACCAACTGCGCTGTATAATATCGTGTCTCCTGGATGTGCTATAAAAGAGAAATAGCCTTTATAATTTGCGGCATAGCGTTGTTCCTTATTGGTTAAATTGGTAACCGTTACATAAGGAACAACAGTATTGCTATCCACATCGGTAATAATTCCGGCGAATTGAATCAATTGTTTCTCCTTAGTAATTTGCTGTGCAAATACAGAAGAAACAAAAAGAGACAACATGATGGTTAGCAAATACTTCATATTACAAAAATAGCTGTTATAAATAAAACGGCTAGTTAAATTGTGTTAAATCATTTAAACCGACTCTGTCAGGTTTATTGCTTCAACTGCGGTAATTTGAGGAACAGCTTTCATAATTGCTTGCTCAATCCCTGCTTTCATAGTCATCACACTCATTTTGCACGATCCGCAGTTACCCAATAATTTCAATCTAACTACATTTTTCGCCGTAATCTCCTCGATAGCAACATCTCCACCATCAGCAATTAAATATGGGCGGATAGTTTCTAATGCTTCCTCTACTTTTTCTGTTAAATTCATTTTGGTATATTAAAATATAAAAATAGTAATTTTTTTCCTCATTTAGCATCATTATTCAGCAACCAGAGGAGAGGCTGCTACGGTTTGCGCATTATTAATAGCAATTTGTTGTGCAACCCGACCCGCAATTTCAGCAAAAGACACTGCTATTTTGTTGTCTTTGTCTAAAGCCACTGGCCTACCACTATCACCGCCAGCAGTAATGCTTTGTACAATCGGAATCTCTCCCAGAAATGGTACCGCAAACGATTTTGCCAATTCCTTACCACCGTCTTTTCCAAAAATATAATATTTATTGTCTGGCAGCTCTTCTGGCGTAAAATAAGCCATGTTTTCTATCACTCCCAATACAGGAATGTTAATGCTCGGCATTTTAAACATCGCCAATCCTTTACGTGTATCAGCCAAAGCCACCTGCTGAGGGGTCGTCACAATCACAGCTCCTGCAATAGGAAAGCTTTGCGTAATGGTAATGTGAATATCGCCTGTTCCCGGGGGTAGATCCACAATCAGGTAATCCAGCTCGCCCCAGTCGGCATCGTTAAATAGTTGCTTTACTGCATTAGATGCCATTGGTCCACGCCATGGTACTGGCTGATCTGGATCTGCAAAGAAGCCTAGAGAAAGGAGTTTTATACCATACTTCTCTATCGGCATGATTAAAGTTTTGCCATCTTCAGTTTCTCTTGCAGATGGTTTTGCACCTACAAGGTCAAACATAATCGGCACAGATGGTCCATAAATATCGGCATCTATAAGACCCACCTTCGCACCATCAGCAGCAAGGGTAATCGCCAGGTTACTGGCCACTGTAGATTTACCAACTCCACCTTTACCCGAAGAAACCAAAATAATATTTCGGATTGCTTTTAGCTGTGTGGTATCCATCGGCTTGGTTACTCTAGAAGTAATATTAATCTCTACCTCTGCTTCCTGACTCACGAAGTGCTTAACGGCATTTAAACATGCATTTTTAAGCATATCCTTCATGGGACAAGCAGGGGTGGTCAACTCTAAGGTGAAACTTACCTGTTTATCTACTATTTTTAGGTCTTTGATCATGTTCAGCGTAACCAAATCTTTCTTAAGATCTGGATCCTCAACATTTCTCAAAGCGGCTAGAACTTGTTCTGGGCTAATCATCATTATTCAAAATTAACAAAAGACGGCCACAATTAATTTTAAATGCCCCTTTTTATTGTAATTTTAACACGAAATAAACATTTGAGTTTAACGTTTAGCAATAAAATCTATTTCATAGCATGCATCTTCCAAAAATTAACATCCCTAAAAAGTACATAAAGACCGGAGCGTGGGTATTGGGGATTTTTCTTCTTTTGCTCATCATTGGGGGTGTTATTGCCTATACCAAAAGAGAGGCCCTTTTAACAAAAATGATGGCAAAGGCCATTACAAAGGCCGAAAATGATTATGGACTTGATGTTAAAATTGCTGAATATGGATTTAATGGACTGAGTACGGTTCATATGAAAAACATCTCGGTAGTCCCCAAAGACCGAGACACCCTGACCACCATAAACGACATGACCATTGGCGTTAAGCTTTTTCCATTGATTTTTGGTGACGTTAAACTATCCGAAATTAATTTAAACGTAGGCAAGCTAAATGTAGTTTTCAGAGACTCTTTAAGCAATCTGGACTTCATCCTGAAAAGAAAGAAGAAAGACAGCACAGAAAATAAAACGAAAACAGGTCTCGCCGATCTTGCTCATAACCTGCTAAATCAGGTTTTATATAAGATCCCTGACAATATGAAAATCACAGATTTTCTATTGAATGTAAACGATAACGATACTGCAAAGCTTAGTTTTTTGACGACGAAAGCCACGATTGACGATGGTGACTTAAACTCAACGATTTTAGTAAATGGCACTGAGTCTACCTGGCACATTAACGGAACGGTAAAACCCGGAAAGAAACAATTGGACATCATGTTGTTTGCAGACAATAAAAAGGTAGAATTGCCTTATCTGGATCGTAAGTTACGTGCTAAATTGAGCTTTGATACGGTAAGAACGGAAATGAAAAATGCCGAATTTAGTGGTGATGATTTCAAAATATCAGGCTCCTGGTCGATAAAAAACTTACTGATCAACCATCCTAAAATCGCAGCAAACGACATCGTCGTTTCAAATGCGAAGATTGATGCTGATATGCTTATTGGAAAGAATTTTGTTGCATTAGACAGCTCTTCAACCGTTTTTCTTCAAAAAGCAACTCTTCACCCCTATTTAAAATACACTTTATCGCCCAACAAAATTTATGAGGTAAAACTTCGTGCACCGGAACAGGATGCACAAGAAATTTTAACGGCTTTTCCGCAAGGGTTGTTTGAGTCTCTTGATGGAATGCAGGTAACTGGGAAGATCCGTTATGACCTTGATTTTTACCTTGACAGTTCGCTTCCGGACAGTGTAAAATTCAATTCCTCGCTGACACCTACTAATTTTAAGATCCTTAAATGGGGAAAAACGGATCTTCAAAAGATCAATGGAGACTTTGTTTACACGCCATACGAGCGTGGGAAACCTATGCGTGATATTTTAATCGGCCCCGCTAACCCGAATTACACACCATTATCAGAGGTATCCAGCAACTTTAAAAATGCTATTCTGACCTCTGAAGACCCTTCTTTCTTTACCCATAAGGGCTTTGTACAGGAATCTATCCGTAAATCTATTGCGGTCAATTTTAAGGCAAAGAAATTTGTTAGGGGTGGAAGCACCATTTCCATGCAATTGGTGAAAAACGTCTTCTTGAGCAGACAAAAAACACTGTCCCGAAAAGCAGAAGAAATTCTTATTGTTTGGTTGATTGAAAACAACCGCCTGGTGAGCAAAAATCGGATGCTAGAGGTTTATTTTAACATCATAGAAATGGGCCAGAATATATATGGGATTGGAGAAGCAACCAGGTATTATTTTGGCAAAAAACCTTCTGATCTGAACATTGGAGAAGGAATTTTTCTGGCCAACATCGTACCCAGGCCTAAAATAGCCTTATATAAATTCAAAGATGATGGCGGGCTTAAAGACTACCTTTATCCTTACTTTAAGTTTATTGGAAAGATTATGGCAGGAAGAGGCCTAACAGCAACAGACAGCAGCGGATACGGCTTTTACAATGTCCGCCTGCGCGAAGGATTGAGAAAGTACTTGCTTCCTGATTCTACAAAAATAGATACGAATGCATTTGACAATGATGATCCGCTACCGACTATCGAAACTCATGATGCACCAAAAAGCTTATTTGACCGGATATTTGGCAAACAGAAAAAAGACACTACTGCAGTAAAAACAGACACGACCAAAACAAGAAAAGAATTGAGGCAGGAACGTCGCGAACAACGGAAAAAAGAAAAAGAACAGGAGAAGGCAAAACAGCTGTAAGTAATATGAACAATATTGAAATAGAGGATAGAACCTTTGAAATTCTTTTAGAGAACCACACCATCAGCAAACGGACCCGTTTAATCGGTATACAAATCAATGTTGACTACGAAAAAAGATGTCCCGTATTTATTGGTGTATTAAATGGTAGCTTTTTATTTATGGCCGATCTGCTGAAGGAGGTCGAGATTCCTTGTGAAATTGGCTTCATTAGAGTTTCCTCCTATGAAGGTGCCGAAAGCAGTGGAAGCATAAAAGAAGCATTTGGGCTACCAGACAACCTGCACAATCGAGACATCATCATTGTGGAAGATATTGTAGATAGCGGCCTTACACTCAATTACGTCATTAACGAGATCCAGAAGCAAGTCCCTGCATCAGTTAAAGTGTGCAGCCTTTTATTCAAACCTGCAGCCTTAAAAGTGCCAATAAAAGAGCTTGAATACGTAGGTTTTGAAATCGCAAATGAGTTTGTGGTGGGTTATGGTTTAGACTATGTCGGGCTTGGCCGAAACCTAAAAGATATCTACAGAGAGAAAACTGTTCTCTCTCCCTTACCTTAAATGTAATTTTTTTTTCACAATTTTGTGAAAACATACATCTTAATATCAATCTATATCAATGACCATACACAAAGAAGGTTACACCACCATTGCATTATCTGTCCTTTTCATATTTATTTTGAATGCTGTCGTTTCTTATAAATTTGATGACGTAACCTGGTTGAGGTGGCTAATCTACATTTTCTCGTTTTCTCTTTTCGTTATTGTTTTACAGTTTTTTAGAAACCCATCCCGCACATTTACTAGCGGAGAAAACCTGGTGATCTGCCCTGCAGATGGAAAAGTTGTTGTAATAGAAGAAACTGAAGAAGGCGAATATTTTAAAGACAAAAGATTACAGGTATCTATATTTATGTCGCCTGTAAACGTACACATCAACAGAAATCCTATCTCTGGTGTTGTTAAATTTTTCAAATACCACCCAGGCAAGTATTTAGCAGCATGGAACCCTAAATCGTCTACAGAAAACGAGAGGACTACAGTAGTTGTAGAGCATAAAAATGGTACACCTGTATTGTTCAGACAAATTGCAGGAGCACTTGCGAGAAGAATCGTTTGGTATGTAAAAGAAGGTGATAAAGTTGAGCAGTCTAAAGAGTTTGGGTTTATAAAATTCGGCTCGAGGGTTGACATATTCCTACCTATTGGCACCAAAGTAAATCTGGAGTTAAATCAGGTTGTAAAAGGCGGAATTACTGTACTAGCCGAGCTTGCATAAGCAACCATAAAAATTATCAATAACACAAAAGGCCTGGAAATGCTCCGGGCCTTTTTGTTTGTATCTAGTTATATTTTATTTAGGGGTATCTCCTATTGATCTTTGCGTAGGATAGGCGAAGTCAGAGCGGTACTGCTTAACGATCTCCATCAGCTTAAAGTTGACCTCTTCCTTAACTTTCAAGTATTTGCTGTGATCCATATTATTTACAAGATAAACCACTTGTATATGTAACGCGAAATCGCCAAAATTATCAAATGTAGCATAACCATCCTTCGTGTCGGGATGTGCCGTTAGAAAGTCTCCAATGGCCTTTATGATCAATTTAATATCGGCTGCATCTGTTTCATAAGTTATCCCGATAAAGAAATTTACTCTACGGTAGTTTCTCAAGGTTACATTTTCAAGCACACCGTCAATCATCGCCCTGTTAGGGATAACAATTGTTGTTTTATCAGGACTAATCAACCAGGTACTTCTAAAGCCGACCTTATCTATCGTTCCTTCGATACCATCTACTTTAACCACATCACCAACCGTGAAAGGTTTATCCAGAAATATAGTGAAGGATCCAATTAGGTTCTCCAGACTTTCTTTTGCAGCTAATGCGATCGCAATACCGCCAATTCCCAAACCGGTAATCAGGGTAAGAACATTGATCTCGAAAACAAAACCAAGCAGGACAAAGAAACCTAAAAAACAAATCAAGGTCTTGGTCAGCTCTTTTAAGAATGGCACCAATTGATCGTCCGTCCTATTATTGGTTATTGCCGCTCTATGCTTCAATACAAACGCGATAAAATCAATAATCCTTAAGATGATCCAGAAAATAGACAGGATGATCAGGAATAGAAATACCTTATCCAGGCAATCACCAATCGTAACTTCTATTTTTGTTTTAGATCTGTGCCACAATACCGTATCGAGCGGATGGGTTAAATGATTGACAGCAAGATAAATCGTACAAAAAGAAATAAATGACTCTATCGGTTTTAGCAGAAGCGCGGCAAAAGTATCTCCATTAACCTCTGCTGCAAACTTTTCAAATATTTTAAAAAGACCATGGCTAATTAACTTGGAAACCAATCTTTTAAACAGTAGTCCAAGTAAAATAATCCCCACAAAAAAACAGTATTGCTTAACTGTATTTCCCCAGAAAATCTGTTCAAAAAATTGATTGTCCATCATAATTATACCAATTGTTTTAATGCAATTTCAAATGCTGTTTTAGATAACTGTGTGCGCTCCGGCGACTCCTCATGGATCGCTTTCATTGCTTTATAAATCACTTGTGATGCGTCAGTAAAGATCGCATCATCGCTCATCTCTACGTTTCTTTGCATCAAATAAGCAAAAACTCTGGCCATACCACAGTTTGAAATAAAATCAGGAATTACAGCGCAGTTGTCATCAACATGCTCCATGATGCTTCCAAAGAAAATCTCTTTATCTGCAAAAGGAACGTTTGCACCACATGCAATTACTTCTAAGCCACCAGCGATCAACTGATCCACCTCATCTTGTTTCACGAGTCTTGATGCTGCCGCAGGAACAAAGATCTCTGCACCCACATTCCAGATTTGCTTACTGGCCTCTTCAAAAGAGATCAGATCAGGAGAAACCAATGTATTTCCAACTCTGTTATTAAACAAAGCTATGATCTCCTCTTTTGTAAAACCGTCCTTATTGATTAATCCGCCAACACGGTCAATAATACCGACAATTTTTACACCATTTTGTGCCAGATAATATCCTGCCGCTGCCGCAACATTACCCCAGCCTTGAATTACCGCACTTTTACCTGCTAATTCTCCGCCCCAAATGCTATAAAAATGCGCAATCGATTCTGCTACACCGTAGCCAGTAATCATGTCTGCAACTTTATATTTCCTTTTGATATCTGGCGTGTAGTTTAAATCTTCCAGCACTTTGGATACACCATAGCGCAATTGACCAATCTGATGAATACGCTCATTTTCTCTGGCCTGGTAATGTCCATTGATTACACCCTCTTGTGGGTGCCATAAGCCATAATTCTCCGTAATTGGAATTACTTCGTGGATCTCATCAATATTTAAGTCTCCACCAGTACCATAATAGCTCTTCAGCAAAGGCATTACGGCTTTATACCAGCGTTCTAATACTTCTTTCTTTCTTGGATCAGCAGGATCAAAGTTTATCCCTGATTTAGCGCCACCTATAGGCGGGCCTGATACGGTAAACTTTACCTCCATTGTTTTGGCTAAGGATTCAACTTCTCTTTTGTCTAATCCCTTACGCATCCTTGTACCACCACCGGCGGCACCACCACGAAGTGAATTAATGACCACCCAGCCCTCAGCTTCAGATTCTTTATCCTTCCATTCAAAAACAATCTCCGGTCGCTTCTCTTCGAATTTTTTTAACAGTTCTTTCATTATTATATTAAGTTAGTTGGCGCAAAGATATACAAACAAAAAAACCTCACCGATATGATCGGTGAGGTTAATATATTTTTTTTTAAAAGAGTTAGACTCTTTTAGATTTGATACGAGCTGCTTTACCAGTCAATTCGCGCAGATAGAATAATTTCGCTCTACGAACTTTACCGTGGCTATTCACTTCAATTTTAGCGATATTAGGAGAGTTGATCGGGAATATACGTTCCACACCTACGCCATTAGACATTTTACGAACGGTAAACGTTTCGTTTGCGCCAACGCTATTACGTTGTAACACTACGCCTTGGTAAATTTGAATACGTTCTTTATTACCTTCGCGAATTTTATAGTGAACACTCACTGTATCTCCTGATTTGAATGCAGGAAACTCATTTTTTGCGATTACCTGCTCTTCAACAAATTTTACTAAATCCATGATTTTAAGCTATTAAGCCGACTTTTTGTTGTTTAAAATCGGACTGCAATATTAGGAATTTTATTTTAAAAATAAAAGCCTTTTTTGTTTTTTTCCACATTCTTTAACATTTCCACAAAAATAGCGCGCCACACAACCTGCTGATCATCACTATAAAATGGCGTTATTTTTTTATCAATCCTGCTTTATCATATCGTACGCGGCTATAAATTACAAAAACTCAATGAACGTTCCTTATAGCACAACTTCAGCAAATCAATTCTTAACAAAAAAATAAAATAACTAATTTTTCTTCTTTTTATAGATCAAGGATTTTAAGTCTGGTCCTTTGATCACCGAATTTTCCAAACCTCCTCGCTTCATTTTAAAAAGAATCTCCATCTTCCTCACCATTGTATAAGGGATATCGGTCACTGCATCCACTTTAATATTGCGGTAATTATGAAAGGTATTTAATGAAATCTCCAATTCTTGAGGAATAATCTTTCTGGCTGCTGAATATTCAATAACGTTTAACCCATATAAATATTCATTAATCTTATACTTGTACATGTTTAATAAAAATAAGTTAGCGGATAGATAAAAATTACTTGCCTAAGCTCTCGCGTAGCATAAGCTCCTTTAATGGCTTACAACGCGTCTCTTTATTGATCAGCTCACCCATCCTCATTTCAAATAGCTTCTCGATCATTACAACCTTCTCATATGGAATATCCTGCCTGTCATTCGATAAAATATTCCGGTAATTGTGAAATGTGTTCAAAGATATCCCTAAAACCCTGGGAAGAATCTTTATGGCTTCCCTATATTGAGGTACTGGTAACCGTAACAAAAAATCATTGATCTTGTATTTTCTTGCTCTATTCATGGGGCGTATATTTAGTTAGTATTAAGTTGATTTGTGTTTGCACGTTAAAAACAACGGCAAATACATAGTTTTTTAGCGCGAACTTACTCAAAAAATCACCAACACCCCACAATAAAACATTTTATTTTTTGCACAATACAGAATTTATTACGCTCAAGCATAAAAAAGAGCACAACAAAGCCCCGCCGCATAAAAACACAGCAAAAGAAAATCTAAGAAATCACATTAATCTTCCAAAAGATCGGGCCTACGCGTTTGCGTACGGATCAGCGCCTGGTCATGTCGCCATTCATTGATCTTTGCCTCGTGCCCACTCAGCAGAACATCAGGAACCTTATGGCCTCTCCAGTCCGCAGGTCTCGTATAAACAGGCGCATCAAGCAACTCGCCCTGAAAACTATCAGACAATGCTGAAGTCTCATCATTCAAAACCCCTGGAATCAACCGTACAATAGCATCAACCAGCACCGCTGCCGGCAGTTCTCCTCCAGAAAGCACATAATCCCCAATCGATATCTCGCGCGTCACAAACAGGTCTCTGATACGCTGATCTATGCCCTTATAATGCCCGCATAAAATCATGATATTTCCCTTTCCAGAAAGCTCGTTCGCAATCGTCTGGTTAAACGTTACCCCATCAGGACTCATAAAGATAACCTCATCGTAATCACGTTCGGCCTTAAGCCCCTCAATGCAGCGAGCAAAGGGCTCAATAGACATCACCATGCCACTACCACCACCGTAAGGATAATCGTCTACACTCTTTTGTTTATTAGTTGCATAATCTCTTAAATTATGAACCATAATCTCAGCAATGCCTTTTTTTTGTGCGCGCTGAAGAATAGAATGAGCAAAAGGACTGACCAATAAATCAGGTAAAACGGATATAATGTCGAAACGCATCTTGTAAAGTTAAATTAATTTGACAGATAAATATCCAATAAACCCTCTGGTAAATCCACCAATAAGGTTTCTTCCTCTTCATCAATTTCAACAATCATATCCTCATTTAAAGGGAACATAATCTCAGTTCCTTTATATAAAACTGTTGCTACAAACTGTTGTGGATATTCATTTACTTCAAGAATTTCTCCAAGCTCTCCCTGCGTCTCATCCGAAACGGTAAAGCCTTTAAGGTCAAAATAATGAAATTCCTCGTCAGAGCGATCTGGCATTTTAGTCAATGGCAAATAGATTTTCTTCCTCACCAAAGCTTGAGCCTTATCTATATGATCGACATCGTCGAAATAGAAATTGCCCGTATTATTTGTTTGCAATTTACAGGATGACACAAAAAACGGAACCATTTTACCATTTATCTCTGCAAAAACCACATCCAGGTCTAACAATCCCGGCTCATCATATTCAAAAAACAATTGAACTTCACCCTTTAATCCCTTAGTCTTGGTAATATACCCTATGTAAAACGCTTCTTCTTGTGTCATATCTACTTAAAATAAAAATAGCGAAGAATTCATTTTCATGAAATTTCTTCGCTATCCATTAGCATAAAAAAATGATTATGCTTCTTCTTCTTTGCTTTCTTCAGCAGCAGGAGTTGCCTCTTCAGTAGCTGGAGCTTCTTCAGTAGCAACAGGAGCCTCATCAGCAGCAGCAGTTTCTTCAACAGCTACTTCTTCTTCAGCAACAACTTCTTCTACAACTGGTGCATTTTTAATTGCAAGAGCAGCAGCACGATCAGCATTTTTCTTGCTTTCAGCAGCTAAAGCAGCTTTTCTAACTTCATCCTTAGATTTAGTTAAGCCGTCTTTTTTGCCTTCAATACGTCCGTCTTTTGCAGCTAACCACTCAGCGAATTTAACTTCAGCTTGTTCAGCAGTTAATGCTCCTTTTTTAACACCACCTTCTAAGTGTTTTTTGTACAAAACACCTTTGTAAGAAAGGATAGCACGACAAGTATCCGTAGGTTCAGCACCTTTGTTTACCCAGTCTAAAGTTTTATCGAAATTAAGGTCGATAGTAGCAGGATTGGTGTTTGGGTTGTAAGAACCTAAACGCTCAATAAATTTACCATCTCTTGGTGAACGGGAATCCGCTACCACTACGTGGAAAAAAGGTTTCCCTTTTTTACCGAATCTTTGCAATCTGATTTTAGTTGCCATTTCTTCTTTTTGTTTATGTATTCAACATAGTTCCCGGAGCTTCGTGCTTGCGGGGATGCAAAAGTAAGTAAAATACTAATGATTAACAAGATGCAATAATTTTAAATTCAATTAACAGAACTATTCCGTGATTTAAAGATATTTGGGCAAAACAAAATCAAATGAGAATAGCCATTGACATGGATGAAGTGTTAGCTGATCCTTTAAGTAAATTCATCGAACTGTATAACCGAGACTATGATGTACCATTAGACCTCGTTCTTGAACCCGGCAACGAAATTTATCACCACGTTCCCGAACATGCCAACAACAAATGGTTCGACTACATCAATGAAAAGGGCTTTTTTAGAGATCTCCCTGTAATTGAAGGGAGTGTTGAGGCGGTCAGGAAACTACAAGAAAACCATGATGTTTACATTGTTTCTGCAGCTATGGAATTTAGAAATTCATTGGAAGACAAGCTGGATTGGCTGGCTGAGCATTTCCCTTTCATCAGCTGGAAAAATATCATTTTCTGTGGCGACAAAATTGTTAATGTCGATGTAATGATAGACGATCGCATTAAAAACTTCCAGGGTTTTAATGGCAGAAAGCTGTTGTTCTCCTCCCCACATAACCTATTGCTTACCGGTTACGAACGTGTTGATACCTGGCAACAGGTCCTAGATAAACTATTATAATAAAAAAGGGGTCGGTTAACCGACCCCTTTAAGTTACAATGACAATATCTCTACCAGCTTTAACCAGGCTGGACTCACTTCTTGTGCATCTATATGCTTTATCGCGTGATCAAAACGCGTAAATACCAGTTCTCTGTTTACTTGTCCAACCATCACTCCAGATTGGCCAGCCAAAACACCTTCGACTGCAGCAACACCAAAGCGGCTCGCCAAAACACGATCCATACAGCTTGGCTTTCCACCACGTTGAATATGTCCTAAGACAGAAATTCTGATGTCGTAGTTCGGGAACTTCTTCTTCAGAACCTCTCCCACATTAAATGCTCCACCCACTTCATCCCCTTCGGCTACCACTACAATTTTAGAAGCTTTATCCTTACGGCCACTTTCCAAACGTGTAATCAATCCTTCCACACCCATATTTGCTTCTGGGATAAGAATAGCCTCAGCACCTACGCCAATTCCACTTCTTAGCGCGATCAAGCCCGAATCTCTTCCCATCACCTCAACAATGAAAAGTCTATCGTGCGATTCAGCGGTATCCCTGATTTTATCTACAGCATTTACAACGGTATTGATCGCCGTATCGTAACCGATGGTAAAATCCGTTCCTTGTAAATCGTTATCTATTGTTCCAGGTAAGCCAACAACAGGAAAATCAAACTCACTTGTAAATAAGTTTGCCCCTGTAAATGTACCGTCTCCACCGATTACAATTAATGCATCTACATTATGCTTTAGCAGCTGCGCATGGGCTTGCTCTCGCCCTTCCATGGTACGAAAAGCATCACTGCGTGCTGTTTTTAAAATTGTCCCTCCTCGTTGAATAATATTCGCTACAGATTTTCTGTTCATCTCGATAAAATCTCCATGAACCAACCCTTCGTATCCCCTTAAAATTCCTGTAACCTGTAAATCATAATAAATTGCCGCTCTAACAACTGCCCTAATGGCAGCATTCATTCCAGGGGCATCGCCACCTGAAGTTAATACTCCAATATTTTTTATTTTATTCATTTAGTTTCTATGCCGATTAAACAATGGTACTACAAGGCTGTGAAAATAGCTATAATCTTTAAATGTTGTTTAAAAATTCTACTTCTTTAAAATTATACTGCTTTTCTACACCCTCCGACAGAATCACCAGCAAACCAGTATCGGTTACTGTTGTGATCATTCCCTCAAAGGTCGCCCCGTCTTGTCGAAATAGCGACTTTTGGTTAAATTTGTACAAACCATTAAGGTAGTTTTCCTGCAAATTATTAAGATTTCCAGATTTTAATTTCAGGTATTGCCGCTCTATATGGCTAGATATTTGCCCCAGGAGCTCAATTAAATTAACATCCCGTTGTAAAATTTTGCCCATCGAAGTTGCCCTGTTTAACAGCGCTGAATCAAAATCCAACTGATTTACATTGATTCCAACTCCAATAATACTTGCCTTATATTTTGTTCCAGACAGGATATTTTCTATCAAAATACCGCCTAATTTCTGATCACTATAATACAAATCATTTGGCCATTTTATTTTAAGAAAATCCCCCAGATAAGCCGAGAGCCCATCTCTAATACCTACGCTTACAGCCATATTCAGCAGAAACTGCTTGCTTATCGGCAAAAAAGAAGGACTTAAATAAAGACTAAAAGTAAGGTTCAATCCGGGTTCCGCATACCAGGTGTTGTTCTGTTGCCCCCGCCCCGCAAACTGCTTATCTGCCATAATAACAGTTCCTTCGGGTAATGGCTCGGAATTTGAGACCATAGCCTTTAAAAAGTTATTAGTAGAATCGACTTCGGGTAATCTAATCAAATTTTGACCAACAAATAATGTTGGAAAAGTGTTATTTTGCAAGTGTTGATTGTATATTTGTTATATCAAAATTAAAATATTTTAATGATAAAAAAGAAAATTGGAAACCTTTCTACATACCTCTCAGAGATAGCTGTACACGGCATCCAGGAAAAAAAAGGACACGACATAGTAAGGTTAGACTTAAGAGAATTGAACAGCTCTGTTTCTGATTACTTTATCATCTGCAACGCAGATTCTGCTACCCAGGTAAAAGCAATTGCCGATAGCGTAGAAGAAGAAATCTACAAAAACACGCAAACGAATCCATGGAGAAAAGAAGGCATGGATCATGCCGACTGGATCATTCTTGATTATTTTGACGTTGTAGTTCACATTTTTAAAACTGAAAAGCGCGAATTTTATGGAATTGAAGACCTTTGGGGAGATGCCCAGTCTACGTCCTATCAAAGCGCATAATCATTCACCCCACTTTTGATTTAACGATGAAAGAGAATCCGAATACGAAACCCAAGTTGATAAAGAGAGTCCCGAATATTCCAAAAAAACCTCAAAAAGGTTCAAAATTTAACATCTTTTGGGTATACGCTGCTATTATTTTAGGTCTGATTTTATTACAGTTCCTATTTAGTGGTGATACTGCAAAAACCATCCCTTACCGCACATTCGAAGCTCAAATGCTTGCACCTGGTGATGTAGATAAATTGATTGCCTATAAGCATGAAGATCTAGTTAAAGTTGAAGTATTCATTAAAAAGGACAAGTTAAAAGAAGCTAAATACAAGCCGTACATAGGTAAAAATAGTTTTGGCAATGCAGAGGGCCCTCTTGTTTACTTCAATGCCGGTTCTTTTGACCAGCTAAGTAAAGATCTGAAAGAATCTCAGAAAGATGTCGCTCCTGAGCAACAGATACAGCCCGATATACAAACCAGACAGAGTTCTTTTAACTCTTGGTTCTTAACTATCATCTTACCTGTTTTGTTATTTATCGGCTTCTGGATATTTATCATGCGCCGTATGGGCGGTGGTGCTGGTGGTGGTGGTGGACAGATCTTCAATATCGGAAAATCAAAAGCCACACTGTTTGATAAAGAAAGTCAGGTAAACGTTACGTTTAACGACGTAGCGGGCCTTGAAGAAGCCAAGCAAGAGGTAATGGAGATCGTCGATTTCCTTAAAAACCCTAAAAAATACACCAATTTAGGTGGTAAAATCCCTAAAGGAGCCCTATTAGTAGGTTCTCCTGGTACAGGTAAAACATTGTTAGCCAAAGCTGTTGCAGGCGAAGCGCAAGTGCCATTCTTCTCCCTTTCGGGCTCAGACTTCGTAGAGATGTTTGTTGGAGTTGGCGCCTCACGTGTTCGTGATTTGTTTAAGCAAGCTAAAGATAAAGCACCTTGTATCATCTTTATTGACGAGGTAGATGCAATCGGACGTGCGCGTGGCAAAAACAGCATGATGGGTGGTAATGATGAGCGTGAGAATACATTAAACCAATTATTGGTTGAAATGGATGGTTTTGGTACAGACTCTGGAATTATTATTCTTGCTGCAACCAACCGTCCTGACGTATTAGACTCGGCTTTATTGAGACCAGGACGTTTTGACAGACAAATATCTATTGATAAACCTGATTTAGTTGGCCGTGAGCAGATCTTTAAAGTTCACCTTAAGCCTATTAAAACCGCTGAAGTTGTAGACGCGAAAAAGCTTTCTGCACAAACTCCGGGATTTGCAGGTGCAGAAATCGCCAACGTTTGTAATGAGGCCGCATTAATCGCTGCACGTCGTAACAAAGACTTTGTTGACATGCAAGATTTCCAGGATGCTATTGACCGTGTGATTGGTGGTTTAGAGAAGAAAAACAAAATCATCTCTCCTGAAGAGAAACGAATTGTTGCTTATCATGAGGCTGGACACGCTATCGCAGGCTGGTTCCTTGAACACGCTGATCCATTGGTAAAAGTATCTATCGTTCCACGTGGCGTTGCTGCATTAGGTTATGCACAATACCTTCCTAAAGAACAGTTCTTGTACACTACGGAGCAACTAACTGACGGAATGTGTATGACTATGGGCGGACGTGTTGCAGAAGATATCGTTTTTGGTAAGATCTCAACTGGTGCACAAAACGATTTAGAGCGTATTACCAAACTGTCTTACGCCATGGTAACAATCTACGGAATGAACAGTACCATTGGTAACATCTCCTTCCACGATCCTCAAAACGAGTACAACTTTAACAAGCCATATTCTGAAAAAACTTCAGAAATGATTGATCATGAGGTTCGTTTATTGATTGCTGATGTATATACCAGAACTAAGGCATTACTTACGGATAAAAGAGATGGTTTAGAAAAACTAGCTCAAAAATTAATTGAAAAAGAGATCCTTTTCCAAGCTGATTTAGAAGAAATCTTAGGCAAACGTCCTTTTGACAACCGTACCACTTACGATGAATTTGTAAACGGTACAGGTGATCAGAAACCTGCTGCTAAAGGTTTATTGCATGATGGTGTTGGCGATAATGCAACACCGATCGCGCCAACTAATACAGAGTCTTAATCACAATATTTATGGGGCTGCCGTTTCTTTAATGGGACGGCAGCAAATCCATTTTTTATGCAAGAAAACATTTCTTCAAAAGAGCTCATGCTAAAAAAGATAAGAAAGGCCCTTCTGGAAAGAAGAGACAACCCTTATCCAAATTTAGAGGACACCCCTCTTTATACAGAGCAGGAAGACCACAGAGAATATCCTGAAATTTTATTTGCAGAGCAACTTACCGCTGTTTCCGGCAATTTCATTTACTGTGAAAATGGAATAGAATTTATTGAAAATATCCTTCAGCTGGCACAGAAATTTAACTGGAGAAAAATATACTGCTGGGAGCCGGAATTACAAGACCTGCTGGCTACCTATGAATTCCCCTTTTATCAGACCGATAAAGACTTTGAAATGGCTGAGGTAGGCATAACCCTATGCGAAGCCTTAATTGCCCGTAACGGCTCTGTAATGGTCTCTAATCAAAACGCTGCCGGTCGTAGACTGAGCATATTTCCTCACCACCATATTGTAATTGCGCGCAGCGGGCAAATGGTTATGGATTTAAAAGATGCATTTAAAATAATCAAGGATAAATACGGAAGTCAAATTCCATCAATGATTAGCACCATCACCGGACCTAGCAGAACAGCCGATATTGAGAAAACTTTAGTGCTCGGCGCTCATGGACCAAAAGAATTATTCGTATTTTTAGTCGACGATTTTTCTTAATCTAAATTATTTACTCTAATTTTATACTGTACACCAAAACAGTATACGGTTCAAAATGGGCATTAAAATAAACTTACACTCAGTTATTACGGGTACCGGAAGCTATATTCCACAAAATGTTATCTCAGGAAATGCCTTTTTAAACGCTACTTTCTACGACAATGGCGTTAAACTTGAGAAAGAAAACAGTGAAATAATCAGCAAATTTTCAGAAATTACAGAAATTAATGAGCGCCGTTACATTGATGACAATCAAGTGAGCAGCAACATTGCAACAATTGCAGCTCAAAGGGCAATTGACGACGCCAAAATAGATAAAGAAAGCCTTGACCACATCATATTTTGCCACAATTTTGGCGATGTAAAAATTGGCAGTAACCGCATGGATATTCTTCCATCTCTTGCGGCTAAAATCAAACAAGCATTAGAGATAGAAAATCCTGACTGTGTAGCCTACGACCTTATTTTTGGTTGTCCAGGTTGGGTACAAGGAGCGATACAAGCCAATTACCTCATCCAAAGTGGTGATGCCAAACGCGTAATGGTAATTGGTGCGGAAACGCTGTCCAGAATCATTGATGCACATGATCGCGACAGCATGATTTTTGCTGATGGTGCCGCTGCAGTCATTTTCGAAGCTCAGGAGAGCGACGAGCCACTTGGCATTATTGCCCATAAAACACAAACCCATGCCCTTACGCATGGCTCGTTGCTGGTTATGGGAAAAAGCAACAATCCAGATGAAAAAAGCGACAATGCTTACCTAAAAATGAACGGCCGTAAGCTATACGAGTTTGCGGTTATAAACGTGCCTCAGGTCGTAAAAATGGCTATAGATAAAGCAGGAATAAGCATTCAGGACATCAAGACCGTTTTTATTCACCAGGCCAACGGGAAAATGGATACCGCCATTATGAAACGCGTCTTTAAGTTGTATGATGTAGATACAGTTCCAGAAAACCTGGTTCCAATGACTATTTCATGGCTTGGAAACAGCTCTGTAGCCACCATACCAACCTTACTTGACCTGGTACGAAAAGGCCTGGTTGAGGGATATAAAGTTAATAAAGGCGAGTACGCCCTATTCACTTCTGTAGGTGCAGGCATGCATATTAACGCTTTCGTTTACCGATTCTAAGAGGGTTAATACGGTCGTCATCCTGAATTTATTTCAGGATCCCGCACCTGTTATTCAAAAACATGCTCAAGAGTGGTCCTGAAATAAATTCAGGATGACGACGCGCATAAAAAAGCCTGAATCATAATTTATGATCCAGGCTCTTTTTTGTACGTTATCGCTTTTTAAACTGGCGCTACTTCTTGAGTAAGTGCTTCGTCTACTAAAATTCTTCCGCAATGCTCGCAAACGATAATTTTCTTACGTTGACGAATATCCAACTGACGTTGAGGTGGAATCTGGTTGAAACATCCTGAACATGAATCACGGTCAATTGTTACTACCGCTAAGCCATTATTAGCATTTCCTCTTAATCTGTTATAAGCAATCAAAAGACGCTCATCGATTAAAGTTTCAGCTTTTTCTGCTTTCTTTACCAATCCTTGCTCATCTTTTTCCGTTTCAGCAGTAATCGTTTCCAACTCTCCTTTTTTAATCTCAAGATCCTTTTTTCTTGATTCTAAATCAGCAAGCGCTTTATCATAAATCTCAGTTTTTTGATTTATATCGAATCCGAATTCTCTGATCTTCTTCTCACAAACCTGAATCTCAAGCGTTTGTATTTCAACCTCTTTTGTCAAGGCATCATACTCACGGTTGTTTTTAACATCCTTTAATTGAGTTTCATATTTTTTGATCAGGTTTTGAGCATCCTTGATCATATTTTTACGCGTTACAATGGCATCTTCAGTATCATCCAATTCGCCTTTGAATTTTTGTATACGTGTTTCCAGACCTGCAACGTCATCTTCTAAATCGGCAACTTCCATTGGTAATTCACCACGGATCTGACGTATTTTATCAATTTGAGTATGCAGGGTTTGTAATTCGTATAAAGCTTTTAGCTTTTGCTCTACAGTTTGTTCCATTAAATGAAATAATTTATGGGGTTTGTGTTATGCTCCGTTAAACGGATTGCAAAGTTAGGAAATTTTTCTTGAATAATATCTATCAACAAATCAGATGTAAATTGTTCACTTTCAAAGTGTCCGATATCAGCGATTACTATTTTTTCATCTGCATCAAAAAACTCGTGGTATTTAAAATCTGCCGTCACAAAAGCATCCGCTCCTGCGGCAATGGCTTCTTTCAGCAAAAAGCTTCCAGAACCACCACAAACAGCCACTTTCCTGATCTTTTTAGGTAACAAACGGGTATGTCTAATCACCGTTGCGTCCATATTGTGTTTTACCAGTCTCAAAAATTCAGCCCCTTCCAGCGCCTCTTCCAGCCAACCGATCATCCCGGCACCAACTGTTCCCAGTTTATTATCCAGCGAATAAATATCGTAAGCTACCTCTTCATAAGGATGATTTTCTAATAGTGCCAGCAATACTTTTCGTTCATCCTGAACCTTAAAAATAGTCTCCAGCCTAATCTCTCGCTCCTGATGTAATACTCCAGGTTCACCCACAAAAGGATTCGTATCCTCATCTCCTTTAAAAGTCCCGTACCCTTCCGTATTAAAGCTGCATTCGCTATAATTAGAAATCTCGCCTGCGCCTGCAGCAAATAGTGCTTCTCTAACCTCGTCCGCGTGTGTAACCGGACAAAAAGTAACCAATTTCTTTAAAAGGGATCCTTTAGGACTGAGTATTTTAGTGTTTTTTAAACCTAGTCTATTGCAAATTACTCCATTTACCCCATGCTGTACGTGATCCAGATTGGTATGTATAGCATACAAAGCAATGTTGTTCCTAATGGCTTTCAGCACTACACGTTCCACATAAGTTTTACCCGTAATCTTTTTCATACCCTTAAAAACAATCGGATGGTGGGTAATAATCAGGTTGCAATTGTGCAAAATTGCCTCATCTACCACACTTTCAATACAATCTAAAGCAACCAGAGCGCCCCGGATCTCCTCATTCGGATCCCCAACTATCAAGCCCGAATTGTCATAATCCTCCTGGTAATTTAAAGGCGCAAATGCCTCCAGATGCTTTATTAAAACCGACAATCTCATATTCATTAAATATTACGATAGATTTTAATTATTGAATATTCCCCATTTTTACCATTTGCAGGCTTTCGAAAACCATCCGTTGGTTATACTCGTAGGCAAGATTCTTATGGTTAACCAGGTCAATGATCGTACCAATAAAGCACAAACCGATCGTAAAAAAGTACAATACCCCCATACCGATTTGGTTTACCAAAAAACGAGGTAATCCTGGTACAAAAAATCCAAGGATACAATACAAAATCATATCATCAGGATTTCTTCTTTTACTACCGTAAATCATTAAAAACCCTCTTAACTGTTGTTCGCTAAATCCGGTAGTTGCACTTTGCAAATACGAATATTCCTGCGGCGTAATGCCCGGCAGCGACATAAATGGTGAATCAAACATATCTTTCTTCCTTATATTTTAAGTTCAATACTTTCTTGTTTTTCAAATTCAATCTAATCAAAGTCACGATCCTGCTGCACAAAATCAGCAATGCAGGCAATCCAAACCAATGTTGCTTAAAGCTTTCCTCAAAATTGCCCTGCAACAAATGCGCTATAGACCTTCCTATCCCACATCCAGGACACCAGGTGAAGCCCATATTCGCCAAGGGACACAATGTAAAATGAGGCCCCGTACCGTGGTCATGTATATCAGCAGTAGCCAACAATAGCAAAGCTGTTATCCAAAAGATCAATTCAAAAGGTAAACGTTTTACTATTTTCATCTTACAAAAACATCAATTTGTTAAAGATATACACTTCCCCTTAAAACAAGCCTTAAAACCATCGGATGTGTATAAATTATCCCAGCCTCCAGATTCCCGACACCGCCATTTCTCTCCTTCTTTTCGACCTTTCTAGCTTTAGATCAATCGGTTGAAATTTTGTTACATTTAAAGCCCGCCATAAACATTACATTTGTGATGTGAACATTCGCGACCTGATCAACAGATACAAAACAGATGAGCGTATTGTAGCATTGGCAAAGGCCCTTAACGCGGGCAAAGGCACCAAACTTCAGCTTAAAGGCTTGGTGGGTTCTGCCGATGCAACAATTGCAGTGGCTACTTATTTTTTATTACATAAGCCCCAATTATTTATACTTCCAGACCGGGAAGAAGCCTCGTATTTCCTTGCGGATTTGGAAAGCATACTCGATATAGAGGTATTACTTTTCCCCTCTTCTTTCCGCAAAGCATTCGATTTTACCCAGGTTGATACGGCCAATGTATTGGCCCGCGCAGAGGTTTTAAATGAGTTAAATCATCACTCAGAATACGGAAAGATTGTCGTTTCTTATCCCGAAGCCATCGCCGAAAAGGTAATTGACCGCGCAGTACTCGAAAAAAATACGCTCGAAATTAGCTTAAATGCCAAATTAGGTATTGATTTCATCAACGAGTTTCTATTCGATTATGATTTTAATAGAACGGATTTTGTATACGAACCGGGACAGTTTTCTATCCGAGGTGGTATTGTAGATATCTTCTCCTTTTCCCATGATCTCCCTTACCGTATAGAGTTCTTTGGTGATATTGTAGAAAGCATCCGTACATTTGAAATAGAAAGTCAGCTTTCTGTTGAGGACGTAAAAACGCTCACGATCATCCCTAATGTGCAGTCTAAATACCTCACAGAAAACAACATCAGCATACTGGATTATATAGAAAAAGATACCCAGTTATGGTTTAAGGATGTCGAGTTCACTTTAGATGTCGTTAAAAGCGGGCATAAAAAAGCCGTTGAACTTTGGAAAGCGCTTCCTGCAAAAGAAAAGCAGGAAAATGCGGACTGGATAGATCCCAAATTCTCTTTTACAGATGAGAAAATGATGGCAGATATGTTCCAGGATTTCGCCTTGATTGAATTTGGTAAGCAGTTTTTCTATAAAACCGAGCATGTTTTTCAATTCGAAACCAAACCACAACCTTCCTTTAACAAAGATTTCAATTTACTGATTCATAACCTTAAAGAGAACGAAAAGCAAGGCCTGCATAACTTTATATTTAGCTCATCGACCAAACAAACAGAGCGGCTATACGCCATATTGGACGATATTGATAAAACAGCCAAGTTTACTCCGATAAACATACCGCTTAGAGAAGGCTTTATTGATGGCCAGCAAAAGCTTGCTTTTTATACAGACCACCAAATATTCGATCGTTTTTACAAATACAAGCTTAAAAGAGGCTATCAGCGTAGTCAGGCTATTACCCTAAAAGAGCTGAGAGACCTTAAGCCTGGCGATTTTGTAACCCATATAGACCACGGTATAGGCAAATATGCCGGTCTGGAAAAGGTAGAAGTAAACGGTAAAACTCAGGAAATGATCCGGCTTGTTTATGCTGATAATGACCTGTTGTATGTAAATATCAACTCCTTAAACCGCATTGCAAAATACAGCGGCAAGGATGGCACAGCGCCAAAAATGAATAAACTAGGCACAGAAGCCTGGGATAAGCTTAAAAAGAACACTAAAAAAAAAGTTAAAGACATTGCCCGCGATCTGATTAAGCTATATGCACTAAGAAAATCGCAGGTAGGAACCGCCTTTAGTCCGGATGGATACCTCGAAACCGAGCTGGAAGCTTCATTTATTTATGAAGATACCCCAGATCAGGAAAAAGCAACCAGCGATGTAAAAAAGGATATGGAAGCTCCACATCCTATGGATAGGCTAGTGTGTGGTGATGTAGGCTTTGGCAAAACAGAAATTGCTATCAGAGCTGCCTTTAAAGCCGTTGCAAACGGCAAACAGGCAGCAGTGTTAGTGCCAACTACTATTTTGGCCCTACAACACTTTAAAACCTTTTCAGCACGTTTAAAAGATTTCCCTTGTACAGTCGATTATATCAACCGTTTTAAAACCAACAAACAAATTAAAGAAACCCTGGCCAAACTTGCCGAAGGGAAGGTTGATATCGTAATCGGCACACACCGCTTACTGAGCAAAGATGTAAAGTTCAAAGATCTGGGCATCATGATTATTGATGAGGAGCAGAAATTTGGTGTAACCTCCAAAGAAAAGTTAAGGGCTCTAAGGGTAAATGTAGACACACTAACCCTTACTGCAACGCCAATACCACGTACTTTACATTTCTCTTTGATGGGTGCACGCGATTTGTCCATCATGAGCACACCACCACCGAACAGGCAGGCTGTAAATACTGAACTGCATGTTTTTAATGATAAACTGATCCAGGAATCTATACAATTTGAATTAGACAGGGGCGGGCAGGTATTCTTTATCCATAACCGTGTTAACGATCTGCCACAATTAGGCGGATTAATTAAAACCCTGGTGCCAAAAGCACGTATCGGTATTGCGCACGGTCAGTTAGACGGTGATCAGCTAGAAGATGTAATGCTTGATTTCATCAATGGAGAAAAGGATGTATTAGTAGCCACAACCATTATTGAGGCCGGTTTGGACATTCCAAATGCCAATACCATCATCATCAACCACGCCCATATGTTTGGTCTAAGCGATTTGCATCAAATGCGGGGCAGGGTCGGCCGATCTAACAAAAAAGCCTTCTGCTATTTGTTAAGTCCACCATTGTCAACCCTTACTTCCGAAGCGCGCAAACGCCTTAGCGCCATTGAAGAGTTTTCAGACCTTGGGAGCGGTTTTAATATTGCAATGAGGGATTTAGATATCCGAGGGAGTGGAAACCTCTTAGGGGCAGAGCAAAGTGGCTTTATTGCCGAAATAGGTTTCGAAATGTACCACAAAATTTTGGATGAAGCCATTCAGGAGCTAAAATCCGATGAGTTTAAAGATCTCTTTAAAGATGAACCTTTACGCCCATTTGTGAATTATACCCAGGTGGACACCGACCTGGAGCTTTATATTCCTGATGATTATGTAACCAATATCACCGAGAGATATAACCTGTATACAGAGCTTTCTAAGATCGAAAACGAAACTCAGTTAAAAGCCTTTGAACTTTCCTTAAAAGATCGTTTTGGCCCCGTTCCTGAGCCTGTAAATACCATGTTAAGTGTATTAAGGTTACAATGGGTAGCCAAAAAACTCGCTTTTGAAAAGCTAAGCTTTAAAAAGGGAGTTTTACGCGGTTATTTCATTATCGACAAACAATCGGCATTTTTTGATTCCATAATGTTCAATAAAATATTGCATTTTGCACAAATCCACCCGCGTTTATGCAACCTTAAAGAGGTTAAAGATTCGTTGCGCATTGCCTTTGACAATCTGAAAACCGTTGATGAAGCCGTTGAAATGCTTCAAATGGTAGTCAACTAAATCCATTAAAATGAACCCACAGTTATTACAAGACCTGGTTACGATGCAAATGCCTTTCGGCAAATATAAAGGTCGAATTATATGTGATTTACCCGAATCCTACCTGGTCTGGTTTCATCAGGAAGGATTTCCACCAGGTAAACTTGGCGAAATGATTGCCACACTTTACGAAATCAAATTAAATGGACTGGAATACTTATTAGAGCCTTTAAAGAAAAAGAAGTACTAATTAAGGATCAAATACAGATAGGTATAAACTACGGGAGCAGCAATCAAAAGTCCGTCAAAACGATCTAAAAAGCCTCCATGACCTGGTAATATGTTTCCTGAGTCTTTTACATTAAGGCTTCGTTTAAGCATGGATTCTACCAGATCTCCTAATGTCCCAAAGCCAACGATCAAAACGGCCATTCCACCAAATACCAATGGATTGATTTCCGTAAAGAATAAAGATATCACATAAGAAACCACCACACTGGTAAACACACCTCCTAAAAAGCCTTCCCATGATTTTTTAGGTGAATGACGTTCAAATAACCTTGTTTTACCAAACTTAACACCAAAAAGATACTGACCAGTATCACTGGCCCAAAGCATCAATAAAAAGGATAGGGGTAAGTGAAAATTGTATTCAGCCTGATTTTGTATAAATCCTAAGGAATAAAAAAAGCAAAAAGGCACTGTAACGTAAACAAAGCCTACAAATGTGTACGAAATATTAGAAAAAGGTATCTTTTCCTTTTTATACAATTCGCTGATAAACACAGAGAAAATCAACGGCACAATCAGCAACATAAACTTAGTTTCGAACTGTAACAGGTGATAGCCCGCAGTCATTAGAAATATCAATGCTGCAGCAAACAATGCAATGTTTCTATGCGGTCTGATACCTGCAGTTTTAATCATATTAAAGAATTCCAGCAAGGCAGCCAGACTCAAAATCAGATAGAAAAAAGTAAAAGTATAGCCCCCTAAAAAGATGGAGCCCAGCATCACTATAGTAAAGAAAAAAGCAGTTATTGCCCTCGTTTTCATTCTGTTTTATTTTTAAAGTATCGGAATAGTAAAAAAGTTAATATTGCACTAATCACATAGCCATACCAGGCTATATCCATTGTTTTATCAGCTTCGGACAAAGGTATATTGTTTTTTTGCATATACCATGCAGCACACACCGCATATGCATTATTTATAAAATGACCAATTATCGCATACCACAAACTACCACTCCAAAAATAAAGATATCCAAAGGCCGCGCCTAGGAGCAATCGCGGCAAAAACCCGTAAAACTGCATATGGATCGCACTGAATATAAAGGCAGCAAACCAAATGGCAACATGCGGATTGTTATACAGACGACTTAACGAACGCTGTAGTCCTCCTCTAAATAAAAGTTCCTCTGCAATAGCAGGCAACAATGCAATCATACCGATGTTAAGGAAAAACACACCAATATTATCCATTTTTAAGAGTGCTTTGGTTGTTTCCATCCCTTGATCCTCCGCTTCCTTCATCCATTTTTCTATCCCTTTAAAAGCTTCTGGTAATACCATTTTCTGGTTAATTTGAGTTACCCATTCCAAAACGGGCATCGCACAAATCATGATCAGCAAAACGATAAAAAGCAATTCGCCCTTTGGTCTTTTAAAACCATAAAATACATCCAGCTTTTTTCCCTCTGTCTTAGCTAATAAAAGTGCTGGAACTACAAAAAGACCAATTTGTTGAGCTGTTAATAACATTCTTTGAGCAGGTAGATAATAGGGGTTATTGCCAGTCATCCAACTCATATCTCTTAAAATACCACCACCATACTGAAAATAGATTAGTGCAAGTGCTACAAATGATACTCCTGCCAAGCCAACAATGGCATAAAAAACAAGCATTAGTATCTGTATAAAAGGGTTATTCTCTTCCCTTATTTTTTGTATGGAGTTCATTATTTGTAATATTTGTACCTTTGCTGCGTTAATTTTGGCTTGAAGATAGAGAAATGTCGGTAAAGATAGGAAATATTGATCTGGGAGAATTCCCTTTATTGCTTGCTCCGATGGAAGATGTAAGCGATCCGCCTTTCCGTTTTGTATGTAAACAAAGCGGCGTGGATATGATGTACACCGAATTTATATCCTCAGAAGGGCTAATTAGGGATGCAGCAAAAAGCAGGGCCAAGCTCGATATTTTCGAATATGAAAGACCAATTGGTATTCAAATATTTGGTAGCGAGATTGATCATATGCGTGAGGCAACTGAGATTGCTACGCTTGCCGGACCTGATTTAATGGACATCAATTACGGCTGTCCGGTTAAACAAGTAGCCTGTAAAGGGGCCGGTTCTGCATTATTACAAGATATTGACAAAATGGTAAAAATGACAGAAGCTGTCGTTAAAGCCACCCATTTACCTGTAACTGTTAAAACCAGGTTAGGTTGGGATGATACTACTAAAAATGTGGAAGAAGTTGCCGAGCGTTTACAGGATATTGGCATTCAAGCATTAACCATTCATGGTCGTACCAGAGCACAATTGTACAAAGGACAGGCAGATTGGACATTAATCAGGGAGATTAAACGTAATCCAAGAATTAAGATTCCTATTTTTGGCAATGGAGATGTAGATAGCATTAAAAAAGCAGTAGACTGGCGCCTTGAATATGAGGTTGATGGCATTATGATCGGTAGAGCTGCCATTGGTTATCCTTGGATATTCAGGGAAATAAGGCACTTCTTTAATACCGGCGAAATTTTAGCCGGACCAACAATTGAAGAACGTGTTGCGGTATGTAGAACGCATTTTGAAAAATCAATTGCCTGGAAAGGACCAAGGGTTGGTATTTTTGAAATGAGAAGACATTATGCAAACTATTTTAAAGGAATACCCGACTTTAAAGCCTATAGAATGCAATTGGTAAAAGAAGAAAATATAGATACTATTCATAGTATTTTAGACGAAATAGCAGATAAATATCAACATGTTTTCACTAATGGTGAAATGGCCTGATTTTTGAAAACTATTTATTAAATGATAAGTTAAAATGGTTACTGCTATTACATTAGGCGTTAAGATTTCGGTAGAAACAACTTACCAGGAAGAACATTCAAATCCTGCAAGTGGACATTTTATGTTCGCATATAGAATCACTATAGAGAATTTAACAGATTACGCCGTTCAGCTAAAAAGAAGACAATGGTTTATTTTCGACTCTAATGGCTCACAAAGAGACGTTGAAGGCGAAGGTGTGGTAGGAGAGCAGCCAGTAATTGAGCCTGGTCAAAGACATTCCTATGTATCTGCTTGTAACTTAAATACCGATATGGGTAGTATGAGTGGCAATTACCTGATGCACAGGGAAGCCGATAACTCCGATTTTATTGTAGATATTCCAAAATTTGAACTGATTGTTCCTTATCGCTTAAACTAAACTATTTATTTCTACCGAATAGGACAGAGGCGTAGTAAAACAGATTTGCCAACGAACCTAAAGCCGCTACTACATAAGTCATAGCTGCCCACCAAAGAGCATCTTTAACTTGGCTATGTTCTTCAGTCGTGTACAATACTTCTTTATTGTTTTTTAACCACAATAGCGCCCTTTTACTGGCATCAAATTCCACAGGGAGGGTAACAATGCTAAATACAGTAATTAAGGACAAGCCCGCAACGCCTATACCCAATACAATAGGGTTAAAAGTAAAAGCAATTAACAAAACACCTATAATAAGTACCCATTGCATCAAGTTTGAGGTAATGCTAACCACCGGTACCATATCAGACCTCAGTTTTAACCAATGATAAGATCTGGCGTGTTGTACAGCATGGCCACATTCGTGCGCAGCTACGGCAGCAGCAGCAACACTCCGTCCATAATAAACATCTGTACTTAAATTTACGGTCTTATCTTCAGGATTGTAATGATCGGATAAAGCTTTATCCGTACTCATCACCTTTACATCAAATATTCCATTATCGTGCAACATTTTCTCTGCCACTTCCTTTCCCGAAAACTCTGAATTTAACTGCATTTCGGCATATTTTGAAAACCTGTTTCTAAATCGCCACTGCACAAACATGCTAACTATCAGTATCGGAATTATCAAAATAATATAACTTCCCATTTTATATAATGAATGTTTCCCTTAGCTATTAAACAAAAAGTGTTCCCATTTTATTTAAATGAAGATTTAAATCATTTTTACGCAGACAATTAGCATTGTTTTAACAATCAGGGGCTATATTTTTTTTACGAATAAAATGGCTTTAAACGTCCTATATGTAACTATCCAAAAAATTAGTAGTAAATAAACATCATTTGTTAATGCCATAGATTTTAATCATTTTTGATAAAAATATTAGTATGGAAGCCTTTCTAATCCCCTTATTGATCATAATTTTAGTACTGCTTATCATTCTGTTTTTTAAAAAACCAGCGACTCAGGAAAATTCTGCAGCCTTGCTCGAATTAAAAGAGCAGGAAAATTTAAAAGCCATAAACTGGCTAAAAGAAGAAAAGCAAAAACTGGAAGATGAACTGAATGACCTGCGTTCTATTTTTATGACTGAACGGAGCAAAGTCATTAAAGCCGAAGAAAATTTATTGGCGCAGCAACAGAAACAATCTGAGCAGGAAAAATATATAGCTGAATTGCAATTGCGCTTTAAATTGGAATTTGAAAATATAGCCAATAAAGTACTGGAAGAAAAAACAGAAAAATTTACACTACAAAATAAAGCCAACCTCGATATTATTCTAAATCCATTAAAAGAAAATATTAAAGCATTTGAAGACAAAGTTGACAAAGTTTATAAAGCTGAATCCGATGAGCGAAATATTCTAAAAGGAGTGATCTCGCAACTAATGGATCAGAGTAAACAAATTCAGGAAGATGCCAATAATTTAACCCGGGCACTTAAAGGCGATAACAAGAAACAAGGGAACTGGGGAGAAGTTATACTTGAACGGGTTTTAGAACGCTCAGGTTTAGTAAAGGATAGAGAGTACCGGATACAAACCAGTTTAAGCTCATCTGAAGGCTCCAGGATGCAACCGGATGTTATAATTGACCTTCCGGACGATAAACATATAGTAATCGATTCTAAGGTCTCTTTAATCGCTTATGAACGATTGGTTACTGCAGATACGGATGAAGATAGAGAAACAGAGCTTAAACAGCATTTAAATTCTATCAAAGCACACATCCAGGGCTTATCTTCAAAAAATTACCACGAGCTGTATCAAATCAACTCACCCGATTTTGTATTGCTCTTCATTCCTATCGAATCTTCTTTCGGAATTGCCGTTCAAAAAGATGCCGAATTGTTTAATTATGCTTGGGATAGAAAAGTAGTCATTGTAAGCCCTTCAACCTTACTAGCCACTTTACGTACCATTGCCAGTATTTGGAAACAAGAAAGACAAAACAGAAATGTATTGGAAATTGCTCGTTTAAGCGGCAGTATGTATGATAAGTTTGTTGGTTTCTTAGCAGATATGGAAGGTATTGGTCGCAACATAAAGCTCAGCCAGGACGCTTATGATAAAGCACTTAACAAGTTATCCACAGGCTCAGGAAACCTTTCAAACACCTCAGAAAAGATCAAAAAATTAGGTGCCAAAGCCACAAAGCAGATTGACACCAAATTTTTAGATCCTATTTTGTCTTCAGACGAAGAATTATAATTTAAAGGCATTCCAGCCCTGTGCTTTCAATTCGTGCACTACATTAGATTTCGAAATCATCTTACATCCAGCGTTTTTCTCTGTGATGTGACCAATGATACTGATGTCTACATCATGCTTTAATTTTTCGTAATCAGCTTGTTTAATGGTAAATAGCAATTCATAATCTTCACCACCATTTAAAGCACAAACCGTTGGATCAAGTCCTAATTCTCTCGCAGTTTGATAAGTCATAGGGTCAATAGGGAACTTTTCCTCGTACAAAGTAACACCCTTATCAGATTGCTGACAGATGTGTAAAACCTCTGAAGCCAAACCATCCGAAACATCAATCATTGAAGTAGGAACAATATTCATCTGCGCTAGCAAATCAACAATATCTCTACGACCTTCAGGCTTTAACTGACGCTCAATAATATAGTCTTTACCCTCCAGATCAGGCTGAATATTAGGGTTTTCTAAAAATATCTGCTTTTCTCTTTCTAGTATTTGTAAGCCTACATAAGCACCACCCAAATCGCCAGAAACACACAAAAGATCACCTTCTTGCGCACCATTTCTATAACAAACAGTTCCTTTTTCGGCATGTCCAATACTGGTTACACTGATCACTAAACCTTGTTTGCTCGACGAAGTATCGCCGCCAATCAAATCAATATTAAATTTGTCGCAAGCCAGATGAATACCCTTATAAATTTCTTCAACAGCCTCTAGCGGAAATTTGCTCGACAAGCCAATGGAAACAGTAATCTGAGTGGCTATACCATTCATAGCATAAATGTCGCTTAGATTAACTTGCACAGCCTTGTAGCCTAAATGCATCAAGGGTACATAAGCCAAATCAAAATGGATGCCTTCCAGCAACAAATCTGTAGAAATTAAAACTTCCTTATTTTCAAAGTTTAAAACTGCCGCATCATCACCAATACCTTTGATACTGCTTTGATGCTGTACCTTAAAATTATCTGTCAGGTGCTTAATCAGTCCGAATTCACCCAATTCAGCAAGTTCCGTACGCTCTTTATTTTCAAACATTATCTTATTCTTTTACAGTTAATTAACATAGTTACTAACATTCGTTTTTACAAAATTAAACCTATCGTCATCCTGAATTTATTTCAGAACCTCGCAGCAGCAGGGCTTCTTTTCGATTCAGGACGAACTATAACCCTAATTTTGCTGAAATTTCCAGCATTCTTTCAATTGGTTTACGAGCCCTATCAATGATATCTGCAGGTACAGTTACCTCTGGTAAACCATTTTTTAAGCACAAATACAGCTTTTCAAGTGTATTTCTTTTCATATATGGGCAATCATTACACGCACAATTGTTATTTGGAGGTGCCGGAATGAAGGTTTTGCCTGGACTAGCTTTCTCCATTTGATGGATGATTCCACTTTCTGTAGCTACAATGAATTCTAAGGCGTCGGAATTGATAGAATATTTCAATAATCCAGTCGTAGAACCAATGTAATCAGCCATTTGCAACACAGATTCTTCACATTCAGGATGCGCAATAAATTTTGCCTTAGGATGACGTTCTTTCAGCTTAGTAATTTTTTCTCTAGAGAAAATTTCATGCACCATACATGCTCCATTCCACAGAACAAGCTCTCTACCAGTCTTTTTGGCTACCCAAGCCCCTAAATTTTTGTCTGGACCAAAAATAATTTTCTGATCTTTCGGCAAACTCTCTACAATTTGAACCGCATTCGTTGATGTACAAACAATATCACTCAATGCTTTTAATTCAGCTGTACAGTTCACGTATGTAATCACCAGGTGATCTGGATATTTTTCTTTAAATTTCTTAAATAAGTGCGGTGGGCAGCTATCTGCCAGCGAACAACCAGCTTTTAAATCCGGCAACAATACCGTTTTTTCAGGAGATAAAATCTTAGCAGTTTCGGCCATAAAATGGACTCCTGCAAATACAATTACATCAGCTTCCGTTTTGGCCGCTTCCTGCGAAAGACCTAAACTATCTCCAATATAATCAGCAATATCCTGTATATCAGGCTCCTGATAATAGTGAGCTAATACAATTGCATTTTTCTCCTTTTTTAATTTCTCAATTTCTTCAAAGAGGTCCAGTGTTGGATCAATACTTTCCTCAATATATCCTTTTCTGTTTAATTCGGTTAAGGTGTCCATTTTGTCTGCTTATTTTATTCAATTTTTAAATGAGTATCCACAGATTGAATACACTTATCAACTTTTATAGTTTCCATTTTAAAAATTGAAAACTGTTTCTCTTGATTTTGTAAAGGTACGTAGTTTCAACACTTCAATAAATTATAATTATTTTAATATAAATAGATTTCTATTGTTTATTAGTGTGTTGATAACGTTTATAAAAAACTTTTTTTTCTGCGAGTATTTGAGTTATTAATAATTTATCAACATTTATATTGCTTTTTTATTTAAAATATCAGCTGATTTACAGTGATATATTTTTTATGCTTAAATTTTATCAATATAAATATGTGTATTGTTAGTAGGTGTGTAAAAAGTGGATAAACTAGCCAGCTCTGGTTAAAAATAACTCAAAATATTGTGGCAAATTCCCTTTTTAGCTTAGCTTTAAACATTCGAAAATATTTGCTCTGTTTCTATAGACAAGTAATTAACATTAATACCAACGTTGTTAACAACCTGTGTTTAGCTGTACAATTATTGTAAATAAATGGACATTCAGATCAAGTAGTAGAGCTTTATAGTTGCTTTATAATAAATTGGAAAACAATAGCATACAAATGAGAGAAGTAGATTTTTTAGTTATAGGATCAGGAATTGCTGGTTTAAGCTTTGCATTAAAGGCTGCTCAGCACGGTAAAGTATTAATTGTTACAAAATCAAACGAAGACGAGTCAAATACAAAATATGCCCAGGGTGGAGTAGCTGTAGTTGTAGATAAAGATGATTCTTTTGAAAAACATATAGAAGATACACTGATTGCAGGCGATGGACTGTGCGACAAGAAGATAGTAGAGATTGTTGTCAAAGAAGGACCACAAAGAATACAGGAAATTATTGATTATGGGATCAATTTTGATAAAGATAGGACTGGTGTATACGATTTAGCTAAGGAAGGTGGGCACTCAGAACATCGTGTTTTGCATTATAAAGATGTAACAGGCTACGAAATAGAAAGTGTCCTTTTAAGGCAAATTCACCAGAATAAGAACATAGAGATATTAACACATTACTTCTGTTTAGAGTTAATTACTCAGCATCATTTAGGGGAACATGTGGATAAGAGCACTGAAGATATCCACTGTTATGGTATATATGCCTTTAATACAGAGCTTAACGATGTGGAGAAGATCTTAGCTAATGTGACTATCATGGCATCCGGTGGTGCCGGACATGTCTATTCGAGTACTACAAACCCTGTAATTGCCACGGGTGATGGAATGGCAATGGTTTATCGTGCTAAGGGAAAAGTGAGGAATATGGAGTTCATTCAGTTCCATCCAACGGCTTTATATAACCCTGGGGAGTATCCTGCATTTCTAATTTCTGAAGCTGTAAGAGGTTTTGGTGGTGTGCTGAGACGCAAAAATGGGGACGAATTTATGTATGAATATGATCAACGTGGTTCATTGGCACCGCGTGATATTGTAGCTCGAGCCATTGATGCAGAGATGAAAAAGTCAGGTGAGGACTTCGTTTATCTGGATATTAGAAATAGAAAAAAGCAAGATATTTTAGCTCATTTTCCTAATATATATGCTAAATGTCTATCTATAGGTATTGATATGACTAAGGATTTAATACCAGTAACACCTGCTGCACATTATATGTGTGGAGGTATTTTGGTAGATGAATATGGTAGATCTTCTATTAAAAACCTATATGCTTGCGGCGAATGTTCTTCAACAGGTTTACATGGTGCCAACAGATTGGCTTCTAATTCACTGTTAGAAGCGCCAGTATTTGCACATAGAATTTATGAAGATGCGATAAAAGCATACAAGAATAGTGTAGTTCCTGCGGATATTCCAGAGTGGGATGCACAAGGTGTAACGCAATCAGATGAAGACATTTTAGTCACACATAATCTACGTGAAACTCAAAAATTAATGAGTGATTATGTAGGTATTGTACGCTCTAATTTTAGATTAGAAAGAGCGATGAGAAGGTTATTTTTACTCCACGAAGAAACGGAAGAATTCTATAAAGCTAATAAAGTTTCTGTAAAACTATGTGAGTTAAGAAACGTTATCCAGGTTGCTTTTTTAGTCATTAAATCGGCTAAAATGAGAAAAGAAAGCAGGGGACTACATTATACAACAGATTATCCAAACCATTCAGTAGAATTAACAGATACTATATTTTAAGCTATGCCAGTAATATTACCAGTGAAAGATAAAGACCCAAAATGGGGAGATAATTGTTTTATAGCACCAAATGCAACTATAGTTGGTGATGTGCTGATGGGGAATAATTGCTCTGTTTGGTTCAATGCCGTGATTAGAGGCGATGTAAACAGCATTACCATTGGTAATGAGACTAATATACAAGATGGAGCTGTGATACACGCTACCTATCTTAAAGCCGCTACAATTATAGGAAATAGGGTATCAATAGGTCATAATGCTATTGTTCATGGTTGCATCCTTAGAGATAATATATTGGTAGGAATGGGCGCTATTGTTATGGATAATGCCCTTGTAGAACCTTATTGTATTATAGCTGCAGGTTCTGTAGTACTAGAAAATACACGTTGCGAAAGTGGATTTATTTATGCGGGAACACCAGCTAAAAAAATAAAGCCCATTACTGACGAGCAACGGGCTTTATTAGATAAGTTGCCGGATAACTATATGATGTATTCCGACTGGTTTAGGTAATTATTCTTTAGGAATAGTTACCGTTTCATTACGTTCCCAATTGGCTCTTATAGAGAGTTCTTTGGGTTCGTTCCATATTTTTTCGGGTTGTAAGCCTAATTTTACATTACCAGTATCCCATTTTCCGTTCTTATTGGTGTCATAGCTTATTCTTAACCAATACTTCCCGGCTCTGTAATTTAAAAACTTAACAGTAGTATCCCTGGTAATAACCAGTGTATTTACTACCCCTTTATTGTCATTTAGGACTTCCAGAATGTAACTTTTCTTAAACTCAGGCGGTACGATTTTAACGATCAATGACCCATAATCATCTTTGCTAGCTAGTTGGAATGTTTTGATAAACTCCTTGTTTTTTGCATTAAAAATAGCTGTGAAAGCACCCGCTTCAAACTTGACTTCATAAGTCTTTTTAGGCTTCCATGTATATCTAAAATAGTAGGAGAGGAGGTCAGTACTGTCTTTAACTAAAGTAAATCCTTTGCGTTCAACAGAGTCTTCCAGCAGACTTATTTTAGTCAGATCGGTGCCTTCAATTGGAAAATTAAAAGTTAATTTTAATGGTTTATTAGGGTTTAACAAAGCGTTATCTAAGTTATCTGTTGCACTAAGTACCCTTGTATAAGTTTCCTTTTTTCCCCTGGTTAAATTGGCTGTTTGAAGTACTTTTCCATTTTCTTTGATGGCTAGTTTAGTCGAATCGAAGGTCAATTCTTTAAGCCAGAGCTTTAATGAATCATTATTTTTACTGAATTTAATTAGCTTTTTTGCATCCAAAGTGGGTGGATCTGTAACCACAACCTCAGGGTTTTTTAGTTTCTGATTGAATGAAAGTGTGATACTACCATCTGTATTTAGCTTTTTATCTATAATTCTAAATTCAGTAGCGTCTTCTTTAAATAGGCTTAGATTAACGTTATCCAAAGGCTTGTTTAATACGATAGAATCTTTGAGAAAACCAATTTCATCGGTTGCCTGCTGGTATACTTTGTCACCATTTTTTTCTTTAAGCGCATAGATTTTATATGTATCTTTTCTTAAGTTATTTAATGAATAATTACCACTGCTATCTGTAGTTGTAAAGATAGAAGGTCTTTTCTTTCCAAAAAGGGTATCTCTCTGCAAGGGAAAAATGAAAACAACGGCATCAAGTTCAGGTAAACCAGTTACAGAATTGGTTACATTTCCCTTTATACTTAAGGAATCCAACTGTGGACCGGTAGAGAATACATACGTAAAGTTCTTAACCACATTGCTCTCATTTACGTCGGCAATAGCCTTACCAAAATTAAGCGTATAAGTTGTATTCTTTTCTAATGTATCCTTTATACTGATTTCTAATTTTTTAGCTTTTACTTTTAGCTCAGGAGGTTTCTCCATTTCTGGCGACACAGAAAATTCCTTGGATTCATTCTGTACTTTAAAATACTCATTAAATTCAATGACAATCTTTGGCGCATTAAAATTAACACTCAGATTTTTAGGTGTCATTTTTAAAATCTTCGGTGGCTCAGTATCTTTTGGCCCTCCTTGGGGCTGTTGAATGCTGGCACAAGCGTAAAATAGGATGCTGATGAAAATAAAAGCAAAAATTTTCGGCAAGTTTTCTATGATTCGATTTTTAACCATTTATAAGCGCTGTGTTTAATTTATATGTGTTTTTAATGAATAACATTAAAGATTTCTAAAAGTGTCTTAAAATACATTTAATAAGGTCGTTTTTAAAGATCTATGGTTGTTTGTTAATTTGTTATGAATCAACAAGTTGGACTCTATTTACTAATATGAACCATTAAAACAGAGATATCGGACGGTGAAACACCCGAAATCCTCGAAGCCTGACCTAAAGTTCTAGGTTTTATCTTCAATAATTTCTCCCGAGCCTCTTTAGATAGAGAAACCAATTGCGAATAATCAAAGTTAGGGTTGATATCTTTGTCCTCCATCTTTTGCATTTTATTTACAATCTCTTGTTCTTTTTCAAAATAGCTTTCATACTTGATCTTGATCTCAGCCTGCTCAATAGTTTCCTTGTCAAATTGGTTTAGCATTTCATTAAAGGTAGTACTAACTTTTCTTACATCTTCTATACCAACCTGAGGTCTGCCCAATAAGCTAACTATTTTTACATTTTGATTTAAAGGACTTGTTCCAAGTTCTTCAAGCATGGCATTGGCACTGCTCATTTCTATACCTTGTTTTTTAGAAAAGGCAACAATGGCATCCGAATTTTCTACCTTCTTATTTACTAGGTCAAGACGTTCATCACTGATGAGTCCAAGCTTGTGACCAATAGGGGAGAGCCTGATATCTGCATTATCCTGACGTAATAATAAGCGGTGTTCAGCTCTTGAAGTAAACATGCGGTAAGGCTCTTCTGTACCTTTTGTAACCAGGTCATCGATTAAAACACCTATATAAGACTCCGAACGTTTCATGATCAGTTCTTCCTTGTTAAATACCTTCTGATGCGCGTTTATTCCGGCTATAAAACCTTGACTAGCAGCCTCTTCGTATCCTGTTGTACCATTAATTTGCCCTGCAAAGTACAGATTACTAACTAACTTGGTTTCGAGGGTTAAAGAAAGTTGAGTAGGTGGAAAATAGTCATATTCTATGGCATATCCCGGTCTAAACATCTTAGCATTTTCGAAGCCTGGGATCTGAGTTAAGGCACGATATTGTACGTCTTCAGGAAGGGAAGTAGAGAATCCATTCACATAGATTTCGCATGTATTCCAGCCCTCTGGTTCAACAAATATCTGGTGTCTTTCACGCTCCGCAAATCGGTTTATTTTGTCTTCAATAGAAGGACAATATCTAGGGCCTAGGCCTTTGATACGACCAGTAAACATCGGCGACTTTTCAAAACCTTCTTTTAAAGTTTCATGAACATTGGCATTGGTATAAGTAATCCAGCAGCATCTTTGTTCTTTAGGAAGTTCTACATTGGTGAACGAAAAACGACCTGGATTTTCGTCTCCCCATTGTTCTTCCATAAGGCTGTAATTTAATGAACGGCCATCCACTCGGGGTGGGGTACCAGTTTTCATCCTGCCAGCTTCAAAACCAAATTCGGTCAATTGCTCTGTCAAACCAGTCGCAGCTTTTTCACCAGTTCTACCTCCGCCAAATTTCTTCTCACCAATATGGATTAAACCATTTAAGAAGGTGCCGTTTGTAAGCACAACAGATTTACCTTTTATCTCTACGCCTATTGAAGTTTTAACTCCAACAACAGTATTGTTTTTTATGATAAGGCTACTCACCATGTCTTGCCAGAAATCTACATTAGGCGTGCGCTCTAATGCTAGTCTCCATTCCTCAGCAAATCTTTTTCTGTCGTTCTGTGCTCTAGGGCTCCACATAGCTGGACCTTTTGAAAGGTTAAGCATGCGAAATTGAAGTGTTGTCTTATCGCTAATTATTCCTGAGTATCCACCCATCGCGTCAATTTCACGAACAATCTGACCTTTCGCAACACCGCCCATTGCAGGGTTGCAACTCATTTGTGCAATGGTCTCCATGTTCATTGTGATCAGTAGAACGGAAGACCCAAGGTTCGCTGCAGCGGCTGCTGCTTCACAACCTGCATGGCCTGCGCCTACAACGATTACATCATATTCTTTAAACATTTCGTCTAGTTATTAGTTAGTGTTTCACGTGGAACGTATGGAGCTTATATTCGATTTTCCGGAAGGGTTCCACGTGAAACGTATGTTTTTTATTTGCTTTTTTTATTTTTATTTAAGGTGCTTTACTTTGTTTTATGCTTTGAAAATTGAGTTTGAATTTTAAATATATTATTCCTTTTAGCTTTAAATAGGGGGGCAGTTATATTTGTTTTTCTGTTTCTAAATCTTCCTTTTTATAAACGATAGCTAAACTTAAATAGTGTTTATTGCTCAGAAAGCGTTAACCAACGTTCTGTTATAACTTCCAGTTCACTGTTTAATTTTTCTATTAATTGTGTTGTATTTTGTAGTTCTTGATAGTTTGTACTATCAATCTTAGAAAGAGATGAAGTCAAATCTGCGATTTCATTTTCAACTTCCGCAATCCTTGATTCTAATTCTTCCAGTTCGCGTTGTTCTTTATAACTCAATTTTTTTGCAGCAGGAGTAGGTGCTGGAGCAGCAACAGTTTGTTTTTGCTTAGGCTCTACTTTTTCCTTTGGTGCATCTAAGCTTAATCTGTATTCAGAATAGTTACCATTGTAAATTGCTACTTCTCCATTGCCTTCCATGATGAATAATTGCTCACTCATTTTATCAAGCAAGTATCTATCGTGAGAAACTAAAATTAAAACACCAGGGAAGTTTTCAAGGAACTCTTCCAGTACATTTAATGTATCAATATCCAAATCATTGGTAGGCTCATCCAGAATTAAGAAATTAGGATTTTGCATCAACACCTTCATCAAGTGCAAACGTTTCTTTTCACCACCACTTAACTTTTCTACCATCCCGTGTTGTTTTTTAGGAGGGAACAAAAACAAGGTTAAAAGTTGAGATGCAGAAATGGTTTGTCCATCGGCCATCTTTATATATTCGGCGTCCGACTTTACAATATCAATTACACGTTCTTTTTCATTGAAGGCTAAACCGCCTTGTTTGTAATATCCATAAACTGTAGTTTCCCCAGTGCCAACTATTCCTTTTTCAGGTTGTAAAAATCCGGTGATAATATTCAGTAGGGTAGATTTACCTGTTCCATTTTTTCCGGCCAAACCAATACGGTCGGCGCGCTTAAATGTGTAGCTAAAATCATTGATGATATTTTTGCCATCAAAGGATTGACCGATATGATCCAGTTCAAGAATTTTACTTCCTTGTCTAGACATTTTCACATTTAAGGTCACTTTTTGATTGTCTGACCTTTGTTTGGTTTTGGCATCTAAATCATAAAAAGCATCTATTCTGGATTGAGATTTTGTGGTACGTGCCGCAGGCATTCTTCTCATCCATTCCAGTTCTTTCTTCAGGAGGTTTTTATTCTTCTGAAAAGTACTTTCATCGGCAGCTTCTCTTTCAAATTTCTTTTCCAGGAAGTAACCATAGTTACCATTGTAGTTATAGATCTTGCCTCTGTCGAGTTCTACAATTGTATTACATACATTATCTAAGAAGTAACGATCGTGCGTAACCAACAGTAACGTTTTATTTCCTGTGGTCAGCAGTTTCTCTAACCATTCGATCGTATCAATATCCAAGTGGTTGGTCGGCTCATCCAATACATAGATCTCCGGATCTTCGATTAAGAGTTTGGCCAGAGCCAGACGCTTCTTCTGTCCACCAGATAGGGTAGAGATCTTTTGTTGCAAATGGGTAATGCCCATTCTGCTCAGGATGGTTTTTATTTCGTGCTCATATTCCCAGGCGTTATGTTCGCTCAGTTCTTCATATAAACGGTTTAATTTCTTTTCATCCGGATTGGGATCCTCAATCAGTTCCTCGTACTCCTTAATCAGCTGTTGCTGTTTATTTTCAAGAGAAAATATAAAGTCGCTAATGGAGTAACCGTCTGTAAATGAGGGTTCTTGGTCTAAGAAACCTATTTTAACGGATTTGTTTTTTACTATTTTTCCTTCCAAAGGAGAAAACCTTTCGGCAAGAAGTTTTAGTAGGGTGCTTTTTCCAGCACCGTTAATACCCACCAACGCTACGCGTTGCCCTGTCTGGATGCCCAGGGTCAAATTTTTAAATAGCCATTCGTCGTGGTAAGCATGGCCTAAGTTTTCGGCTGCAATAAGTGTGCTCAAAGTCTGTGTTTAACGATATTATAGATAAGAAATTACTGCAAAAGTAAGCAATAATTATTTGGTATGTAGCTGGCGCTATTGAATGTACAGTATGAAGAAGGTAAAATAATATCGACATTGAAAAAAATCTGGCAATCTGGAATGTTTCTCCAATGGATTTTTAAACAAATCTGACAAAATGAATCAGAACGCGATTTTTTAGAAGCAGCGATTATGGAAGTGTAAGTTTAGTCGTATACCGAACGTAACAGAAAAGTGACACGTTGACATTCTCTGTTTTTTGTCATCGTTTTTTGGGGTAATTTGGACTGAAAAATGACCTCATTAGGAGGCTGCAGAACGAGAAATAGATACAGGCCCAATACATTTATCATAAAAGCATCAAAGTTTGTTTAAGGGGCTAAAAATAGCTTTAATTGACTCGGATGATTTTTGATGAAAAGGCTGTTTTTTTTCTGATAGAAATCTTGAAAAATCCCTCGATTTTGTTGGTTATTTTCTTTAGGACTATTATATTTCGCCGCGTTGATGCATCCAGGGATTTGACGATCGGATTTTTACGCGTTGAATAGAAGGGATAGGTAGTGATCCTCCTTTTCGGTCATCTTCAACTTTTCTGCTTTACTCTTATCCTTATAACCTAAAAGGTGAAGTGTCCCGTGAATCATAACTCTGGACAATTCATGTTCAACGGTGTGTTTAAATGTTGCTGCATTTTCTTTGATTCGCTCTATGCTGATGAATATATCGCCAAGGATCGTTTTAAGCTCCTCAGAGTTGTCAAAAGTGATCACGTCGGTATAAGTGTCATGATTTAAGTAATCCTGGTTCATATGCAGTAAATACTCGTCAGAGCAAAGGATAAAGTTTAATTCCTGTAACGAATACCCCTCAGCAGCAATAGCAGATTTCAACCAATCTTTTAGGATGGTCTTTTTTTTAAGGTTATAATTGGTGTTTTCGGTAAAAAAATTAATGCTCGGTTTGCCCATCAAATCATAAATTAATGCCCCGAATTTAGCAATTTAAAATATTCTGCAATTTTATTTTTATAATAATGATTCAGATTAGGCGGCAATTTTTGTAGCCATTCCGTTTCATTTTTCTCCAGCGTTTTAAATTTTTCCTGCATTTGTTTGTAAGACGGAGGTAGATCTTTGCCCGCTTTACTTTCCCTTTTTGCATCCTCATCTTGCTCGCGTTGCGCATTCTCCGCCTCTAAAAGTTTGGTCAGTAAGTCTTTTTGGCGCCTCATCGTTTCCTGCTCCAGACGCTTGTTTACCAATTCCGATTCCGTAGCCTTCATGTCTTGGATCATTTGGTTGAGGTTGCCAAGGCCACCTTTTCCATCTTTGTTTTCTTCTCTATTTATTTTTTGTAGTGCTTCGCGGATCATCTGTTGCTGCTGGGCCATTTTGCCAAACTCTTCACTCATCGTACCCTTAGGCACCGCCCCTTTATTTCCTCCCTTTTGCATTTGATCACGTGCTTTTTGCATGTTGTTGTTCAGCTGTTGTTGCATCTGCTGCAACTGCTTCATGCTTTGTTTTTTCTTTCCTTTTCCGCCACCTTTGCTATTTTTCATCATGTCCTGAAGTTGGTCAAGTGCCTCATTCAGCATTAAGGAAAGATTATTTACCGAAGTCATGGTGTATTGCTGGTTCTTATTGGCTGCAGCCGTATTTCTTTCGCCCAGGTTTTCCAAGCCCTTATCTATATTAAAATTAATCTTCTGCATTTCCTCATTTACGGCGGTTTCAATCTGGGGAACGCGTTTACTTAATGAAAAAAGACTGTCGGCAATGGTTTTCATATTGTCTTTGATCTCGCGTTGTTTTTGCACGTTGGCCGTATACTGCGGATCGTTATTATTTAAGCGTCTAAGATTCAGCATCACCTTTTCCTGATCAAATGATGTTTTAAGTAGGTTTTCGAGCAGCTGCCGTAACTCTTGAGCATTCACATTATTTTCCATCTCGGCAGATTCCTGTTGCATTTCAGCCATTTTTTTTGCTTGTTGCTCCATCTGCTCCGCCGCCTTCTGTTGATTGTCAGCCGCCTTTTTCTTCTCATTTTTACTTAGCTGCTCCTCACTATTTTTTTGTTGCTGCTCAATGTCTTTCATTTCCTTTTCGGGAGCCTGAAAAGCATTGGGGCGCTCTAATTCCTTATTTTTCTCATCCAGATTTTTAATCTCTTTTTTAAGCTCCTCAAAGGATTTGGAAAGCTCCTTTTGTTTGTTTTTCAAGTCCTCAAGTGGAGCGTCTTTGCTTAAACTCTGCTTTGAAAGCTCCTTTTGGTCTTTGGCCAGGTCATTTAGCCGATCTATCTTGTTTTGTAGGCTTTGTTCAAATTCTAGTTGCTTGTAGAGTTCTAAAATTCTGTCCAGCTCATTCTTTAAAGATTTATTGTCCATTTGCATTTTGGACAGTTCATTTTGCGTCTGATCTTTGTTGTTTTGATCCATCAAGCTTTGCAGCTTTTCCAGCAAGGCTTTGGTTTTCTCGTCCAGCACATTGTTAAACAGGTCATCAATCTGCTTTTGCTTATCCGCCAGCTCCTGTTTTAGTAGGTTATTCTCTTCTTTTTCGATGGTATTCTTTTTATTCAGCGTGTTGATCTCTTTAACCGCTTCTTCCAATTGTTTTTGCTTCTCTAGTAGCTGTTCAATCTGCTTTTTATCATCAAATGATATTTGTTTTTTATCCAGCAAGGTTTCGCCCAATTTCTTACTTTCCCTTTCAACCTGTCCGGCAAGCTTTATGGCCTTTTCCATTTTCTGTTTAAGCGCCTGACTGTTTTCATTTATTTTTTCGGCAACCTGTTGGGAAGAAGGTACAGCATATACTTTAAGCTCCGATTTAGTTGTTTTAGGCCCGTTTACGCCATCATTGTCTGTTACTTCAAAGAAGTACTCTAAAATCTGTCCAGGTTTTATCAGCGGCTCGTTTAAGTCCCAAAAGAAAAAGAATGAATCTTCCTGTTGCGCTTTTTTAATGGAAATGGCCTTACTTACGGTATTGATAATTTTATCCTTTTCCTTGATGTTGTATTTGAATTTGAGCGAACTAAATCCATGGTCGTCCGTTATATTTCCAGAAAAGTATAAAGCTTTGCTACTTAGCGAGTCTGGCACTTCAGTAATCGAAATCCCCGGAAACTCGTCTTTGATCACATTCAACTGATGCGTAAGGGAGTCATTACTGCTAACAAAACTGTTTTTAGGGATAATGCTGTACTTTGAGTTATCACGAATGGTACTGGCATAGGAAAACACATTATTTAAAGCCGTTAATACCTGTGGCTTATTGCCCAGTACAAAAGTCAGGCGATCGCTGTTTCTGGTTTCCAGTTCCCAGGTTACATGGGTACCTTCAGGAAGCATCAGGTCTCCTGCGTTTTTAATCTGTTCGTTTTTTTTATTTAAGTAACCTGGGTAACGCAATAGGGCTGTTACCATAACGACAGCGGGGCGTGGCTTTACTTCAATCAGAAAAGAGGCGGAGTTGAATCCTCCCGCAGAAAACGTTATTTTTTGTGTTTTTTGGAGGTTTTTGAAGGTGTAATTAAAGTGGGTATTGTTTTCTTTTTCTAATTTATAAGTATTTGTACCATCCCTGAGGTACACTTCTTGAGGAATCTCGTTGCCATTTAATTTAAGTTTTAAAGGCACATCATCGCCTTGGGCAACCATTAGATTGGCGGTTAAGAGCTGAAAATCAAATGGAGCTTTGGGTAATATTTCCTTATTATACTGCACAAAACTACTGGTTCCTTCTTTTAAGATGCGGGGAGCGATTATGGCAATCAGTAAAATAACGGATGCCGGAGCAAGAAAATATTTGATGTATTTTCTGTTGTCGCCCAGCTTTATGGCGCTCGAAAAGGGGATTGGATTTAGTTCGGCAATCTTCTGATCTATTCCAGCCATGATCAGCTGGCTGTTGTCCGGTGAAGCATCGGCCATAGCCTTCAGTTGCAGTGTATTCAGCAGTTTGTCTTTTACATTGAAAAAATGATGGCCAATAATAGTTGAGGCTTGTTCAATGCTTAAGTTTTTCCCCAGTTTAAAATAAGCCAGCGCAGGCTTAATAATCAGGACTGAAATGGTGGCGATAGCCAAGCCCAGGTACCCGAAAAAAAGTACTGTTTTAGTCGTTGTGCCGGGCTGAGTATAATAGGTAAATACAAATAGTAAGAGATATAAAGCCAGTAACAGGGCCATTGCATAAATGCTGCCCCGCAAAAGTTTATTGAGGTAAAACTTCTGCGTAAACTCATTAATTTTAGCAATTAAAAGTTCGTAGTTACTGTTCATTTGTGGGGCTAATAGCTTAAAGGTAAACGTGAGGACAGTTTTTTGATAAAAATAGAGATATTAATCTTTGTTTTATTTAAGTCTCGTCAATTATTAACTTTAAGAAAACATTTATATTGTTTTATTAATGATATTTTAGTAGAAAAAACACAAACAAATGAAACATTCATCTTTAATCATTATCCTTATGGTAGTGACTTTAAATGGCGCTTTTGCGCAGAAGAAGGCAAAGCCGATTAAAACCTGGAACAAAAACGTGGTGATTGCCCACCGCGGGGCTTGGAAAAAGAACGGTCTACCCGAAAACTCTATTGCATCGTTAAATGAAGCCGTGAGAATTGGCTGTCATGGGGCTGAATTTGATGTCCACATGACTGCCGATAGCGTACTGGTGGTGAACCACGATGCGGATTTTTTGGGTCTGCATATAGAAAAATCAACTTATCAGGAGCTGTTGAGTAAAAAGCTTTCCAATGGCGAGTCTATTCCTACCCTTGAGGCTTATTTAAAGGCCGGTATGAAGCAAAAGACGACCAAACTGATACTGGAGATCAAACCATCGAAAGCAGGAGCGGAGAACGACAAAGTTTTGGCGACTAAAGTCGTGGCGATGGTTGCTAAATTAAAAGCTCAGCCATGGGTGGATTATATCAGTTTTAGTTACGAGATCTTGAAAAAGGTTAAAGAACTTCAACCAGATGCAAATGTAGCCTATCTTGCTGGGAATGCTCCATTGGAAAAGCTTAAACAAGACGGGTTTTATGGTGCTGATTACCAATATGGCGTGTATCAAAAAGGAGAGTGGTTTGCCAAGGCAAAAGAATTGGGTTTAACCATCAATGCCTGGACGGTAAATGCAGAGCCTGAAATGAAATGGTTGTTGGATAGTAAAATAGAATTTATCACTACCAATGAGCCTGAAAAGCTATTTGAACTGATCAAAGAGCGGAAATAGGCTTTAAAAATTCAGCATGAGGAGTGCCATAAAACAAAAAAGCATCGCGGGTTATCCGCGATGCTGTACAATTTATGTTTTTAATAATCTAGATTACTTTAACATTAATCGCATTCAACCCTTTTTTGCCGCTTTCAACGTCGTATTCAACTTTGTCGTTCTCACGAATTTCGTCGATAAGGCCTGTTGAATGTACAAAGATTTCGCTATCTCCGTTTGCAGGGATAATAAATCCGAAACCTTTTGTTACATTAAAAAATTTTACTGTTCCTTCTTGCATTGTATTATTTATTAATAAATTAAGTGTGCAAGATACATATTATTTTTTTATAATGTGCAAACGCTTCATATTTTGATAAATTTAAAATAAAACGTCCTTTAAACACCTTTCTTACGGCCTGAGACGATTAAATTTATCTCGCTGGAATGCGGAATTCCGAGCGTTTTTCCTGGAATAACCTGGAAGAGGTTTTTCAGATAAACATTGATTATTGCCTCCAATGTTTTCTTCCTTGGCTCGTAATTTTCGGGGAAATCTACACGAAAATTGCCGAGGTGAATTTTGCCTTTTTCATCTACTACTGCCGAAAACTCATAGCCAAAATTATCATATGCATTTGCGAGGTCTATCCGGTAGCGTGGGAAAAGATAATCATAGGATTCTGTCCTACCCACCAGCTTATCAACGGTACTGATTTTCTTTACCTGAACCATTTTACTTAAGGGAATAAAGGTTACCGGCTGGCGCCCGGCAAAGGCACTATCTCGGCTATCAGGATTCCTATTCGATTTTGCTGCAAGCTGTTGAATATAAAGCGTGTCCGCCTTTGTAGGACGTTGTAGCGCCTCTGCCGTCGTTTTAAGCGTTTTATTGATATAGTCTTGAGCGTAGTAAGTAATATTTACATCCGATCGGATGTCTTTTGATATTTCCCTGCCCGTTAAATGAAGTCGCTGAAATACCAGGCTGTCTTTGCTAATCTTTTTGATCTTAAACCACTCCTTCGCAAAATTATATACCTCACCATGATCGTAATGCAAGAAAAAACTTTGCATCCTTTTCTTTTGCGGACTATAAGCGCTTATGGTATCGGGAGATTTGAACTGGATAATCCAGGTTGGTTCCTGCTGAAAGCCCAGTTCATTAAAGGAAAGTCCGTTACTGAATCGGCGTTTTACCTCATGATATTTTATACCAATAATCGAATCAAAGGACAATCGGCCAGCAGGTTTTGAACTTTCTTTAGTTGTACTGTTACAGCTGCTGATAAGTAACGCAAGGCATGTCAGGGTGGTTAGAATACAAGATTTCGTCATGCAAGGATTAAAGGCTTCTATATGGAAAGGCAAAGTTATAAGAATCCTTTATATTCTTTGTTTAAGCTTAAAAACCTTCAGAACCAATTCATCATTTCGCCTAATGGACAGGATAATTGTTTTGCCTTCTACAGATTTAAAGAGGTTATTGATATCATCTAGTTTAAAGGAGGCTGCCGGAGTAAAGTGGATCGTTATAATTTCATCGTCGACCAATACGCCTGCGTTTTCGGCTGGAGATCCTGGTTCAATCCTGCTGATGAAGTAGCGCCTTATTTGTCCGTCTTCCAGATATAACTCAATCCCCGACATATCATGCTCAAAAGGGCGTTTAAACTGGCTATTTTTTCGTAAGTACATCGAATTGTCCGCGTAGTCGAATATCACATTAAACCGGCTCAATATGTCCGCTCCTAAGTTTCCATTGCGGTCTTTTAGTAGAACTTTAGCTGCAACATCATCATATTTGGGGTAAGATGCCAGTACGTTTTTCATCGCAAAACTGCCTATTTTTAAAGCGGAAACCCTGCCAATATTCCCGTCTATAGGACCGCTCATGCCTACCCCCAGATTTGCCTTTATAGAAGCCGCCGGAACAGGGAAAGGCTTTTCGTTCAATCGTTCTAATGAAATGGCATGACTGGCGCCGTTATCAATCAGCATTTTGATCTCAGCTTTGCCATATTCAGGATTTTCAATGGTGATATTTGTATAGGGTTTATAGGAACTGATCTCAATAGGAATCCTTTCACCCTTTATTTTACCCCCACTATTGGGGTGTTTAAACAATAATCTCTTGGTCGAATACCGCAACTCAACCACAAAGCTTTTAAAGAAATAATAGCCCAATAAGCCATATACTTTTGTGCCTAAATAGTTTGATAAACCGAAAATGTCTCTCTTCAATATGGCTGTAGGAATGTTATCTATGTATGATTTACCTAGCTGTGCCGAAACATCATTAGAGATATAAGCCTCTATTTCATTCCCGCTCCCCAGGCCCGAGATTTTAATTGTACGAGACACTTTAATTCCAATGCTATCAATTAAGCTTGGATCGGTAATAATCAAAGGGCCAACGCCGGTGTCTAAAATGAAATTATAGGGACCTTTGTTGTTCAAATAAAGCGGGATGATGATGAGGTTTTTAACTTGCAAAAAAGGCATTGCATCCTTATTTCGGTCCCCTTTAAAATAAAATTGCTGTCCTTGAGCTGTAATAACGACACAAACCTGAATAATCAAGACAAGCTGATAAATTCTAAGTTTGCGGAAATTAATTATGCTCATTAACAATTTCATTAAACTAAACTACTAAATTAGTAGCAGTATGGTTAGATCTGCGCATAAAAGTATTCAACTAAAAAAGAATAATTTAAAATCCTACCTGTATGTCGGCCTGGTTAGCCTGGGTCTTTTTACCAGTTGCTCGACCGAAAGGCGAATTTCAAGGAATTTAAACAAGGTTTTTTCAAGCTCTACGGTACTTAAGCAGTATTATGCTGGCTTTGCGTTGTATGACATGGCTGGCGATCGGATGTTGTTTGAACAGCATGCTGATCAGTATTTTACCCCCGCATCGAATACCAAGTTGTATACCTTTTATGCGGGCTTAAAAATGCTTCCCGATTCGATTCCGTCTCTTAGGTACATAGAACGAGGAGATTCTCTAATTTTTTGGGGAACAGGTGATCCCTCTTTTTTGCAAAGCAAGCTAAAGGGAACAAAAGCAGCCGATTTCTTAAGGAATACCACTAAAAAACTGTTTTATGCCCCTGGTAGGTATTCAGGTAATTTTTATGGTGGTGGTTGGCAATGGGATGATTATAATGATTACTATCAGGCCGAGATCAATGAGTTGCCCATCATGGATAATTTGGTCGACATTAGGAATAAAAATGGAGCACTAGTACTGTCGCCAGCGATATTGGAGGATTGCTTTGCAATGGATTCACTTTCAACACAAAAGACATTTAGTGTTAACAGAGATTTTGGGGGCAACCATTTTAGGTACCCAAATAGGCCTGTGCCAGCAAATTATCACCAGCAGGTTCCGTATAAAGTGGGGCTTCCGCTTACATTAACGCTTCTTTCCGACACGCTCCATAAGGATATCGAGTTGATAGCGCTAAAAATGCCTCCTAATGCGAAGACCATTTATAATTTAAAAACCGATTCGGTACTTAAGGAAATGATGTTGCCAAGTGACAATTTCATCGCGGAGCAGCTGCTTTTAGTCTACGCGAACCAATTAGGAGAAGAGTTGAATACAGCTAAAGCCATTGCTTATATTGAAAAGAATTACCTCTCTACTTTGCCGGATAAGCCGGTTTGGGCGGATGGATCGGGTCTTTCGAGGTATAATTTGTTTACACCCAGAGATATGGTTAAGTTGTTGGAGTTGATTTATAAAGAAGTAAATGACCCTCAGCGCTTATTCAGTATGCTGCCGGCTGGCGGTAAAAGTGGAACGCTCAGAAATGCTTATCCTAAAACAAGCCAGCCCTTTGTATTCGGTAAAACAGGTACGCTTTCTGGGGTGCACAACCAAAGTGGTTATGTGCTTACGAAGAAGGGTAAAACCTATATTTTCTCTTTTATGAACAACAACTTTGTCCTACCTACAGGTGATGTAAGAAGAGAAATGGGCCGGATTATGACCTATATCCATGAAAAGTTTTAAGGCAAAGTATTTATAGCTTTTTAAATGGGATATCCATCAAATTATAGGCCCGCCAGCCGATAAAATCAAAATGCCACCATTCATTTTCTAGTACCCTGAAGCCATATTGCTGCATGGTATTGATGAGCAACTGCCTGTTTTTTATGATTTCGGGAGGCAACTTGGTATAGCTCACCGCCGCTTCGGGGGCAAAACTGTCGTATGCCGTCGGCATTTTAAGCTCCTTACCGGTTTTCAAGTTGATTAAAGTCAGGTCAACGGCGCAGCCCCGATTGTGTCTGGAGCCTCTGTTTGGGTTGGCTACAAACATTTTGTCCGAGGCTTCCTTATAAAAAGCAACTGTTATGCTATAAGGACGATAGGCATCAAACACTTTTAGGCCATAGCCCTTTTTTTTAAGGTTTGCCTGCACTTTTTTAAGTTGAAGAACCACCGGTTTTCGGGCGAATGCTCGGGCTTGAGGGTACATTACGCGCTTCATAAAGTTGTCTTTAGTCGCGTATTTGATATCTAGAACGAGCCCGGGAACATACTTTTTAATTTCCAGAAGCCGATAGTTGCTGTTCTTTTTGCAAGAATCTAAATATTCAGGATAGGCGTTTATAGCCAGCCCATAAGGGTTGAGGTTATTCTTTTGTGCATGAACAGAAAAACAATAGCCTACCAATAAGAGCAGGAGAATTTTTTTCATTGATGAGGGCGTTACTGATTGGCAGCTACGATTAGATCCAGGTCTTTATAAGGCAAATTAAACATGCTGGCTAGATCTTTACTAGTAAGATGGCCTTGGTAAATGTACAGCGCCTCTCTTATACCCGGTTTGCTCCAAACAAGATTCATTAATCCTCCCATATCACCTATGTCTACTAAAATTGGGGTAAAGATATTGGTAAGTGCATATGAAGCTGTCCTTGGTACTCTAGAAGCTATATTAGGCACACAATAATGAATCACATCATGCTTTCTAAATACTGGATTCTTATGGTTGGTTACTTCCGAAGTTTCAAAACATCCACCCTGATCAATACTTACATCAATCACCACCGAATTTGGTTTCATCCTGGCCACAGTTTCTTCCATCACCACACAAGGGCTTCTGCCATGCGTAGCTCGAATGGCGCCAATCACCACATCACAGGTTGTAATGGCTTTGCTCAGCACGATAGGTTGCATCACAGAGGTGAATACGCGGGTTCCTAAGTTATTTTGAAGGCGTCTAAGGCGATAAAGAGAGCTATCGAACACTTTCACCTCTGCGCCAAGCGAAATGGCTGCACGGGCAGCATATTCGCCGACAGTTCCTGCACCTAGAATAACAATCTCAGTTGGTGGAACACCGGTAAAGCCACCCAGCATTAATCCCTTTCCTCCGGTCACATTACTTAGGTATTCAGCCGCAATTAAAATCGAGGTTGCTCCAACAATTTCACTCATTGAACGGACGACGCTTAAAATATTTCCTTCATCTCTAATGTGCTCAAAACAAATCGCATTGATCTTTTTATTTAGGAGTGCTTTAAGGTAGGATTCTTTAAGTGCGCCCATTTGCAGGGCTGAAATTAGGGTTTGTCCTTTGTGCATCATGGCAATTTCCCCTACAGTTGGTGGCGCGATCTTTACAATGATATCGGCATCAAAAACCTCCTTTTTATGGAAGCTAATTGTTGCACCCTGTTCACTATACTCATTATCAGAGAAATTTGCGGCTACACCGGCTCCACTCTCAATAATTACTTTGTGTCCATTGTTTACAAGTAATGCAACAGATAAAGGGGTCAATGCAATCCTGTTTTCCTGAAAGGAGATCTCTTTTGGAATGCCAATGTACAAGCTGTTGTTCTTCTTACTTATCTCTGCCATTGCCTCCTTTGGTTGTATTAAACCTTGCTGAGCAATGGAGGCCATACCTTCGCGTAATCCTGTAGCCATTTTCATTTATAGATTTGGATTGAAATTAAGCAAATTAGCTGAAATAAAGAGTGTTTGGCGTTTAAATTTTTGAAATTGACAATATACGGTCATTCTCATTCTGTGCCGAAATTTCTATTTTTACAAAATGTAGGGGTAAAAGGGGGGCAATTTTCTCCGGCCACTCTATAAAACAGATATTTCCCGAATAAAAATATTCTTCGTAGCCAATATCATAGGCTTCCTGCAGGTTTTTAATTCTGTAGAAATCAAAGTGATAAATGACTTTGCCATTGGCATCGTATTCGTTCACAATAGAAAATGTTGGACTGGTAACCACTTTCGTTACCCCCAGTTCTTTAGCTAAAGCTTTGATCAAGGTGGTTTTTCCAGCGCCCATTTCTCCCTCAAAAATAAAAATCTGGTCGTCCTGAGTGGCTTCTATGATTCTTTTTGCCGCATTTTCAAGGCCACCAAGGCCATTAACTTCAATTTTTATAGTTTCCATACTTAAGCAAATTTATAATAATTCGAATAATTTCTAAGTGTACTGATACAGATTGGGCTGAACAGATCTGTATCAGCGTTTTGGCAGCGTGCTTAATGAATAGGGAATGACAAGGGGGTAAGTAGGGAATGAGTAGCGGATTCCTTTACCTTTCCTTTACCGTTGGGTTGGGGTTGCTATACCCTAGGGGTAAAGCAAGGGTATAGCAAAGGTAAAGGAAGGGTAACGCAGGGGTAAAGCAACCCCCTACTTATCCGCTATTCATTCCCTACTTATCCCCAACTCATAGTAATACGTGACAACACTGTGTCTTGTCCTGATTCAGCATGTGTTTTATAAACTCATGGCAGGAATTAACAACAGAAAGGCCGCATCAAAACATGATGCGGCCTCCGGTAAAATTGATAAAAGCGGTTATAGACTATCTCGAGCTGTAGGTTGCAATAGGGATAATCATCTCTTCCAGGGAAATACCTCCATGCTGGAAAGTCTCATTGTAATAGTTTACAAACTGATTATAGTTGTTCTGATAAACAAAATAGCGGTCTTCCTTCGCGAAAATGTAGTTAGAGCTGATGTTTATTTTAGGCAACTGCGCTTCATGTGGGTTTTTAATCAAAAAGACCTCTTTAGCATTGTAATTAAGGTTTCTTCCTTGTTTATAACGCAGATTGGTATTGGTATTTCTGTCGCCAATTACCTTACTTGGGTGCTTAACCCGGATGGTACCATGGTCGGTCGTAATCACCAGTTTAACCCGTTTCTGTGAAATCTTTTTAAGCAAGTCCATCAATGGAGAGTGCTCAAACCAAGAAAGGGTCAATGAGCGATAGGCAGCATCGTCGTTAGCTAGTTCGCGAATCATCTGCATATCGGTACGGGCATGCGAAAGCATATCTACAAAGTTGTAAACAATAGCATTGAAGTCGTTTTGCAATAAGTTGTTGACTTGCTCATTCAGGGCCCGACCATCGTCATAAGTCAGGATTTTATTGTAGCTGAATTTGCATTCCTTCCGTAGGCTACGTTTGATCTGATCAGCAAGAAAAGCAGCTTCGTGCATATTCTTTCCTCCTTCATCATCATCATTCTGCCACAAACCAGGGAAGCGTTTTTCCATCTCCAAAGGCATTAAACCTGAGAATATGGCATTTCTGGCATATTGCGTCGCTGTAGGCAGAATGCTGCTATAAATATCCTCATCATCCATTCTAAAGTATTCGGTAATTAATGGATTAATGATGCGCCATTGATCGTAGCGAAGGTTATCAATCAGGATAAAGAAGACAGGAGTGGTGTCGTTAATTAATGGGAATACCTTCTTTTTTAACAGTTCGTTTGACAATAATGGAGCCGTTCCTTTGCCATTTACCCAGCCCAGGTAGTGGTCTTCAATAAATTTGGAAAATTGAGTATTGGCTTCAGATTTTTGCATCGTTAGAATCTCATGCATTTGTGGGTCGTCCAATTTTTCGAGCTCTAGCTCCCAAAAAACCAGTTTTTTATATACTTCAACCCATTCCTCATAACTCAGCTTGTCATTTAGTGTCATCCCCAGCCGTCTAAAGTCCTGCTGGTAAGCCATAGATGTCTTTTCGCTAACCAGACGCTTATTGTCAATGAGCTTTTTAATGGTCAGTAAAACCTGCTTAGGATTCACGGGTTTAATCAGGTAGTCATCTATTTTAGATCCAATGGCATCTTCCATCAGGTTTTCTTCTTCACTTTTGGTGATCAGCACCACAGGCACATCGTTTCTGATGTTTTTTATGGCACTAAGGGTTTCCAATCCACTCATTCCTGGCATATTTTCATCCAGAAAAACTAAGTCAAAATGCTCCTTTCCAAACGCTTCAAGGGCATCATTTCCATTGGTGTAGGTGGTTACATGATATCCTTTTTCATTCAATAATAATATATGTGGTTTTAATAAGTTAATCTCATCATCGGCCCATAAAATCTTAGTCTCTTGCATCATTATATCTGTATAATGTAAAAATAATTCCTCGAAAAGAGTCTTCTCCTTCTTAGTTATGGATAAAAATAGCAATTTTTGTACCGCATAATTTATTTTTAGAGATTGAACAAAAAGAAAATCATAAATGATCCGGTATATGGCTTCATAAATATCCCTTCTGAAATCATATTCGACCTGATCGCTCATCCGTATTTTCAAAGGCTCAGGTATATTAAGCAGCTGGGAATGACACACCTTGTGTATCCAGGGGCTTTACATACCAGGTTTCATCATGCTATAGGCGCGATGCACTTGATGAGTTTGGCGATTGAAGTGTTGAGAGGGAAAGGGCATGAAATTACTTCTGCGGAAGAAGAAGCTGCCACAATTGCCATTTTGCTGCATGACATTGGCCATGGGCCTTTTTCTCATGCGCTGGAGCATACTTTAGTGAATGGGATTAAGCATGAGGATATTTCTATGATGATGATGGAAAAACTGAATGTAGAATTTGAAGGGCGATTAACTTTAGCAATCAATATCTTTAAAGGGGATTACGCAAAAACTTTTCTTCCCCAATTGGTTTCTAGTCAACTTGATCTTGACCGAATGGATTATTTGAATCGTGACAGCTTTTTTACGGGGGTAAGCGAGGGCGTAATTAGTTTTGACAGGATCATTAAGATGTTTAATGTACTGGATAACCAACTGGTGATTGAGGAGAAGGGGATTTATTCAATCGAAAAGTTTTTGATTGCCAGAAGGTTAATGTACTGGCAGGTATATCTGCATAAAACGGTGATTGCCGGAGAAATGTTGTTGGTTAAGATTTTAGAGCGCGCAAAATATTTGGCAGGAAATGGCGAAGTATTATTTGCAACGCCAGCACTACAGCATTTTTTAAAAAATGAGATTACGGAGTCAGAATTCTTTACTTCGGATTTGCATTTATCGCAGTTTTCAAAATTGGATGATCAGGATATTTTTGCTTCGGTAAAAGTTTGGGCGGATCATCCGGATAGAGTTTTGTCGGTGCTTTGTGGCATGCTTACCCAAAGAAATTTGTATAAGGTGGAGATCAGTAATGAGGTTCCTAACAAAAACAGGGTGAATGACTTGCGGGAAAGAACGGCAGCTTTTTTAAAAGTAAATGAAACAGATGTATGTTATTTTGTGTTTACGGATATAATTAGAAATAGGGCCTATAACGCCGGTAGTGGCAATATTAATATTCTGTTGAAAAACAATACCATCATTGATATTGCAAAAGCATCGGATTTATCTAACTTAGAATCTTTAGACAAGACTGTAAAGAAACATATACTTTGCTATCCGCGAATTATTTAGCACAATTTAACAAAATATTAAATAATTAATCCCGTTTTTTAGGTAGTTGATTGAAGACGTCAGTCAATTACCTAAAGAGGTTTATTTGTTCATATCAATTTAACATATAACTTTGTAAAATGCAATTTACTGCCAAGCAGATAAGTGAGTTTATAGATGGTACCATTGAAGGCGACGAAAACGCAAAAGTCAGCGAGCTTTCAAAAATAGAAAATGGTAAGACTGGTTCTTTATGCTTTTTATCTAACCCTAAGTACGAGAACTATTTATACCAGACAAATGCGTCAGTGGTAATTGTTGGGAAAGACTTTGTGCCTTCACAAAAGGTAGGCAGCACCTTAATTCGGGTTGCTGATCCATACAGCGCTTTCTCAGTTTTACTGGATAAATATAATGAGGTGGTTAATCAGGCCAATACTCAAACGGGCATCGAACAGCCAAGTTTTATCCATCCATCAGCAAAAATTGGTAAAAATGTATTTATTGGTGCATTTTCTTATGTAGCTGAGAATGTGGAGATTGGTGATAATAGTAAAATTTCGCCCCAAGTATTTATTGGTGCGGATAGTGTTGTCGGAAAAAACTGCATTATTTCTCCGGGGGTAAAGATTTACAATCGTTCTGTTTTAGGAAATAACATCATCATCCATTCTAATACCGTAGTTGGTAGTGATGGATTTGGCTTTGCTCCGCAGGCAGATGGAACGTATACTAAAATCGCGCAGATTGGCAACGTGGTGATTGAAGATGATGTAGAGATTGGGGCTAATACAGCGATTGATAGGGCTACAATGGGCTCTACTTTCATCAGAAAAGGCGTTAAGTTGGACAATTTGATCCAGATTGCGCACAATGTTGATGTTGGTGAACACAGTGTTGTTGCAGCACAAACCGGAATTTCTGGCAGTTCAAAATTGGGCGAGAAGTCTGTTATTGGCGGCCAGGTAGGTATTGCCGGACACCTTTCCTTAGCCAAAGGAACCCAGATTGGTGCTCAGGCAGGAATAAATTTTAATACGACTGAAGAAAATAAACAATGGCATGGCAGCCCTGCTCAGCCATTAAGAGATTGGATGCGGGCTTCTGTGATTTTTAAGCAGTTGCCGAGCGTTGAAAAAAGAATAGCTAGCCTTGAAGCAAAAATAAAGGAGCTTACCTTGATCATCGAACAAAACAGTACAATAGCAAATAATAATGAACGTTAAACAAAAGACCATAAAAAACGAAGTTTCGGTAAGCGGTGTAGGCTTGCATACTGGAGCAAATGTTACACTTACATTTTGTCCGGCACCGGAAAATCACGGGTTTAAATTTCAAAGAATTGATCTGCCTGGAAGTCCGATAGTTGATGCAGATTGTGATAATGTTACCGATACAGCGAGAGGAACAACCATTACTCAGAATGGAGCGAGTGTAAGTACGGTAGAACATGTTATGGCCTCTTTGGTTGGAATGGACCTGGATAACGTGCTGATGAAGCTTGATGGCCCGGAAACACCAATTATGGATGGAAGTGCAATCGAGTTTTTAGATGCTTTAGAAAGTGCTGGTGTTCAATTGCAAAGCGTGGATAGAGAATATTTCCAAATTCCACATAACATTACTTATACAGAGCCTGATAGAAAAGTTGAGATTGTTGCAATGCCTTTAGACGACTATAGGTTTACTTGTATGATCGATTACAATTCACCGGTTCTGGGTAGTCAGCATGCTGGCATATCTAGTATTGCTGAATTTAAGAAAGAAATTGCTTCCTGCAGGACTTTCTGCTTTTTGCATGAACTGGAATATCAATTGCAAAACAACCTCATTAAAGGTGGTGATTTGAATAATGCCATTGTTATCGTTGATAAAGAGGTAACTAAGGAAGAATTGGATCATCTGGCTAAAATATTTAAGCGGAATGCAATTGAAGTTGCACCGCAGGGTATTTTAAATAACATGGAATTGAGGCATCAAAATGAGCCGGCAAGACATAAATTGTTGGACATGATTGGTGATCTTGCCTTGGTTGGTGTTCATTTGAAAGGCCATATTATGGCTGCAAGACCTGGCCACGCGGCTAACGTAGCTTTTGCTAAAAAAATCAAAGCAGCCATCAAAAAAGAAAAAAATAAAAAGGTGCATCATGTTTATGATACGACCGTAAAACCGCTATACGATATTGTTCAGATTATGGACATATTGCCTCACCGTCAGCCATTTTTGTTTATCGACAAGATATTGGAATTGAGTAAAACTCATGTTGTTGGTGTGAAAAATGTAACCATGAACGAGGAGTTCTTTAAAGGTCATTTTCCAGGAGCGCCTGTTTTTCCGGGTGTGATTCAGATTGAAGCGATGGCTCAAACTGGAGGAATTTTAGTGCTGAGTACGGTGCCTGATCCAAGAAATTACCTTACCTTGTTCCTCAAAATTGACAATGTGCGATTTAGAGCACAGGTTTCGCCTGGCGATACTATAGTTTTCAGATGTGATTTAATGGAGCCGATTAGAAGAGGCATCGCACAAATGAAAGGTGTAGGAATGGTAGGCGGAAAAGTGGTGGTTGAAGCAGAAATGATGGCCCAAATCGTAAAAGTAAAAGAAAACGAAACTACATGATACAACCCTTAGCATATATACATCCTCAGGCGAAAATAGCCGATAATGTGGTTATTGAGCCCTTTGCTGTCATTCATAAAGATGTGGAGATCGGTGAGGGTACCTGGATTGGCTCTAATGTGGTGATCATGGATGGTGCACGGATAGGCAAGAACTGCAGGATATTTCCTGGCTCTGTAATCTCCGGTGTTCCACAAGATTTAAAGTTTGCCGGAGAGGTGACTACGGCGGAAATTGGCGATAACACAACCATTCGTGAGTGTGTGACCATTAACAGGGGGACTAAAGATAAATGGAAGACTGTTATTGGCAGTAATTGTTTGATTCAGGCTTATTCTCACATTGCGCATGATTGCGAGGTTGGAGATTACTGCATATTTTCGAATAGTACGACACTTGCTGGTCACATTACGATTGGTAATTACGTGGTTTTGGCAGGATTGGTGGCAATCCACCAGTTTGTAAAAGTGGGTTCGCATGCTTTTGTAACCGGTGGTTCATTGGTTAGAAAAGACGTCCCTCCATACGTTAAGGCCGCTAGAGAGCCTTTGTCGTACGCTGGAATCAACTCCGTTGGTTTGAGAAGAAGAGGGTTCTCTTCTGAAAAGATCAACGAGATACAGGAAATTTACAGGGTTTTGTTTGTGAAACACAACAACGTAACCAAAGCGCTGGACATGATAGAAGCTGAATTTGCACCTACGGAGATCCGCGATGAGATTGTAGATTTCATCAGAAACTCTAACCGTGGCGTGATGAAAGGCTTTGGTTCGGGAAGTTAGGATCCTGGTGAATGACAATCGACTTAGCTAACGTTGGGAGAAGATTTAACCAGGAGTGGATTTTCAGGAATGTAGATTATTCGTTTCTTTCTGGAGAAAAATATGCAGTCTTAGGACCAAACGGTTCTGGTAAATCTACTTTGTTGAGTGTCTTGCTAGGAAATTTATCTCCATCTGAAGGAACTATAAGTTACAAATCGGGGGTTGATATCCCCGTAGAGGAGATTTATAAATCCATCAGCTTTGCTGCGCCTTACCTCGATTTAATTGAAGAGTTTACACTTCAGGAAACCATTAACTTCCATTTTAAATTTAAAGCCTTTTACGAGGGTATGAACGCCGAATCGGTGTTAGATCTACTCGGACTTGCCAAATCGCAGGATAAGGCTTTAAAATACTTCTCTTCGGGAATGAAACAGCGCACCAAGCTTGTGCTGGCTTGTTGTTCCAATACTCCAATTCTTTTACTGGACGAGCCCACGTCTAACCTGGATCTGCAGGGAATGGGCTGGTACTTGCAGTTAATTGAGCGATTTTCGGTAAACCGAACGCTAATTATAGGCTCAAATCAAGAGTCGGAGTATTCCTTTTGTAACCATTTTGTGGAGTTGACGGATTATAAATAAGTAATATTTATATTTGAAAACGGGCCAAAACGGGCTATTTGAGACTTAAAATGCTTTTATTAAATTATTTTTAAATTACTATTGTGGAATCGATAAATAGTCTTTACCTTTGCGGCACGAAAAAAGGCCGAAAGTTTAGGCACAATTTCAAAACAAAATGGCAAAAGCATCAGAAGTAAAAAATGGGAACATACTTCGTTTCAACGGAGATCTGGTACAAGTAGAGGAGTTTTTACATCGTACACCCGGAAATTTACGCGCTTTTTATCAAGCTAAGATGCGGAATGTGAAGACTGGTAAAACAGCTGAGTATAGGTTCCGTGTTGATGAAGAGGTTGAGATTTGCCGTGTTGAAACCAGCGATTACCAGTTTTTGTATGAAGATGGTGAAGCACTAGTAGTAATGGACAATACTACATTTGAACAGTTTAACGTACCGAAAGCATTATTCGGTAAGAGTATTCGGTTCTTGAAAGAAGGAATGAATGTAATTATCGCATTTGAAAGTGAAGAGCCAATTATGGCGCAGACACCTTCTCATGTTGAATTAGAAATAACCTACTCGGAGCCTGCAGTTAAAGGCGATACTTCTACAAATGCATTGAAATATGCGACGTTAGAGACAGGAGTAGAAATAAAAGTCCCAATGTTTATCAATCAGGGCGATAAAGTTAAGATTGATACACGTACTGGTGACTATGTTGAAAGAGTAAAATAAGAATTTTCATAGTTTAGTTTTAGGTTTAGGTTGATTGTGGCTTCGGAGTGGTTCCCGAAGCCATCTTTTTTTATGGGATTTTTTTGGGTTGAAAAATCAAATTATGCTTCTGAGGCTGGAACCTTTTGCCCAGAAGAAGGGCAAAACTGGGAAGCATTCTTGAGGGCTAAAATCAGTAAGAACTGCCGAAAAAATTCCTAGGCCTCTTCAGCACAATATTGATTTTTCTTTATGAGCCCAAACTGGGGCCATAAAAAAAGATAGATTCGGGGTTTTGTGTATATTTCAGGGCTTGTAGTTATATTTGTTTTGATGACAAAAGCAGAGATTAGAAAAGTTGCAACAATGCAGCGGAAATGGCTTTCTGAAGACCAGATTGAAGATTATAGTCTACAATTGCTAAGGCAATTCTCTTTGTTGGACTTCTCATCGGTTCGTACGATTCATGTATTCCTGCCTATTACGGAGAAGAAAGAACCAAATACTTTCCTTTTTATTGATTGGTTGAGCGTTAATTATCCGGAGATCAAGATCATAGTTCCAAGGGCTGATTTTGATACTGCATTGATAACGAATTATGTGTATCAGGGTAAGGATGGTCTGGTTAAGAATCTATACAATATTTTAGAGCCTGCACAGGGGGAGTTACATACCGGGGAAGTGGATCTTGTGCTTATTCCTATGTTGGCTTTTGACTTACGGGGTTATCGCGTAGGTTATGGTAAGGGTTTTTATGATCGGTTTTTGCAAAATATAGCAACTAAAAAGATTGGGCTATGCTTTTTTGACCCGGTTGAGCAGATCAGCGATGTGAACGAACATGATGTATGCCTGAATCTTTGCATTACCCCAAATAAAGTTTATTCATTTTAGGGGGTAACAAATATTAACTTTTGCTGATATCTCTACAAACAGTTTGATTGTAAACTAAAGGAGAACGTTATGAAAAGGTTAATATTAGTGGTACTGGCGGTTTTGTTAACCGGCGTTACCTGGGCACAAAAGAAGTCGGATGCGACGATAAATAATAGTGGTAAACTTCAGATTTCGGCCTTTGGAGGCCTTAGTATGCCGCAGGGCAAATATAAAAATGAGATTGGAAGAGCTAAGAACGGTTATTTTGGAGGCCTTGCGATAGATCAATATTTTAAAGGGAATAAATGGGGGATTGGTATTGATGCCCGGTTTTTGAACCATGATATCAGGAAATTTGACAGTGTATTTTTTGATAATGGGTACATCGCTACTGATTATGTAAATCACCCTTCTTTCCAACACATTGGAGTTAGTATTGGTCCAACTTATAAATCTAATTTTGGTAAGCTAGATCTGGAAGCTTTTCTTCGTGGTGGTGTATTGTTTCAAGGATTTCCCCAATACAAAGAGTCTGTTTATGTAAACCAGGCCTCTGGTCCGCCACTTCCTTTATTCGATACGCAGTATACTAGCAATCCTAAGCGCATTACAAAGGCCTGGATGGGATTAGGCGGTCTTCGGATATCTTATGCGCTTAACGAGCATTGGGGCGTGTTTGCGCAGGCTGATTATTTGAGAACCTTCGGCAAAAGCTTTGGCAGCGACTCCAGTGAGTTTCATATCACTAAATACGCGGTAAAAAAAGCACTGACAGCTTCGGACGTGCTTACGGTAAACAATAATGCTATCACCAATATAAATACTTACTATGAAGAAACCCCTACTATTCAAAATACATATGTACAAGCCGTAAATGTTGGCTTTGGAATTAAATATACATTTGGCGCTAAACGTAAAGTTGCACCGGTAGCTCCAGCGACTAAAACGGTAGCTCCGCCAGTAAGTGCTGCACCTAAAGATATTTTGGTTGTAGTTAAGGATAAACAAACGGGCTTGGCTTTAAGTGGTGTTATCGTTAAAATCAGCAAAAATAACATTGACAATACCTCTATCAGCAATGCTGATGGTCAGGCTGAACGGGTTTTAAAAGCAGAAAAGGGTGCTTATCTGATCACAGCTGTGAAAAATGGCATTGCAGCAGAGCCCGTGGCGATAAGTATTGCTGATTTTAACAATGCTGGTAATGTGATTTATAAAGAGATTTATCACGATGACCCTAGATTTACCTTGATTGGAGAGACGGTTAGGGCTAATGATAACTCTAAATTGCCGGGTATTGGTACGGTACTGACTAATGCAACGAACAGTAAAAACATGACTCAGATTTCTGATGGCGAGGCTAAATTTGTTTATCAGTTGGAGCAACAGTCTGATTACAATATTGTGGCCAATCAAGCAGGGAAATTTTCGCAAACTGAAGGCGTGACCACAAAAGGGCTGGATAGAAGTAAAACGTTATATGTTACGCTGAAACTTGGGGTTAATAATTTGGATGCAGGGGCTGTCTTTGTTCTTAAGAATATCCATTATGACTTTGATAAGTCTTATATCAGACCAGATGCTGAGCGGATATTGGACAATTTGTTAAATGTGATGTCGCAAAACCCTACATTGAGAATCGAGCTATCATCTCATACGGATAGTCGTGGTAAGGATGCTTATAACATGCGTTTATCGCAACATAGGGCGGAGGCCGCTGTAAATTATTTGGTAAGCAAAGGTGTAGATCGCAACAGGATGGTGGCTAAAGGTTATGGGGAGACCCGTTTGCTGAACCGTTGTGGAAATGGCGTAGAATGTAGTGATGAGGAGCATCAGGCGAATAGACGGACCGAAATAAAGGTTTTGAAGTATTAAAATGTACATAAAAGTAAAAAGGAGGTCCGTATCATAAGTCATGATGCGGGCCTCCTTTTATTTTTGCGACTTGATAAAATCGCTTATAAGATACGTTAGGGTCTTCGGGATGGCTTTAGACTGTCTGCCGTCAATTAAGGCAACAGCGCCCTCGCAAATGTGTAAATACGCGTATTTTTTGGCTGAAGTTAATATCAACTTCCGGATTTCGTTTAAACTGAAGCCTGAAGGGGTCACTGCACTGGACAATACATTTTCTATGCAATCCATATCAAGTTCCAATCCTGTTGTAGTTCCTGTTTTTTTAACAAGATTATTCCATGCGGAAAAGATGGGCTGATCGCTTTTTAGAAGATCATCAAAAAATACTGGATAGATATGTTGGTTTGCGGCTATGGTTTCAAGGATAGCGTTGTTGTTGTAGTTTTGGTGCAGTCCAAATATACCATAGCGGGTTAAGAAGCCATCTTTTATCGCATAACTGAACCCGTTGCCGCTATGTCTCCCGCTTGCAGGTCTTAAATCTGCATGTGCATCTATATTGATGACATCAATAGGGACTTTAAAGCCTAATGATGCTCCTTTGATAATTGGGTAGGCATTGTTGTGGCCACCACCGATAACAATGGGCGTTTTGCCTGCGGCAACTATCTTTTGAATGATGGGGTAGACCAAGTCGTCGATCTCTGCTACTTTCTGCTGAAGATGGGGGATGCCCTCTTCTGAGGGCTCTGTAATAGCAAAATGGCCAAGAACTAGTAGCTCCTCGCCGTTAAAAAAGGGGGTGCTTTGTATGTTTAGGAGCGCTTTAAGGGTTGGCTCCCAGGTAGAGGCTGCACCTCCAATGCCATAATTGGCACGTACGCCAATATCTTCGGGGATCCCAACCAGCACAAATTGAGCGCTTGAGCTTGCAATTTCATCTAGTGTGGCTACTGTTTGAACTTTCTGGCCCAACTTAACTTCTCCCTCACGTAGATTGGTTAAGGCCAGGATTGCTGCAGCATTGTATAACTTAAGGCCGTCCATTAGCTTATTTTGCCGTTTAATACGATGGTTTCTATTTGCGATTGGCCAAAGCTATAAGGCAGAAAAGCAAGGGAAGACATCGGTCTGGTTATAAACAGGTTGGCTTTTTTGCCTTTAGCAATACTTCCAACTTCTGCGCTGAGTTCCATTGCAGCAGCTCCATTGATGGTGGCTGCGTTTATGGCTTCTTCCGGGCGCATCCGCAGTTTAATACAGGCTAAAGAAACTACTAGATTCATGTTTCCGGAAGGAGTAGAACCAGGGTTATAATCTGTTGCTACGGCAACTGGAATGTTTGCATTGATTAGCCCTCTGGCATTGGCAAAAGGGATATTAATGTAGAATGAGCAGGAAGGTAGTAGCGTTGCGATGGTGTTGCTTGCTGCCAAGCTTTCAATCGCGGCATCATCTGTAGCTTCCAGATGGTCTACAGAAATGGCCTGATGTTTTACGCCAACCTGTACACCGCCAGATACAGACAATTGATTGGCGTGTATTTTAGGCTTTAAGCCATATTTTGCGGCAGCTTGTAGCAACCTATCTGTGTCGTCCACAGAGAAAAAGCCATGCTCGCAAAATGTGTCCATATAATCCGCTAAACCTTCATCAGCGATTCTAGGGAGCATTTCTTCAATAATCAGTTTGATATAGCCCTCATGGTTATTTTTATATTCAGGTGGATAGGCATGGGCCGCGAGAAAAGAGGCTTTAATGGGAATTGAGAAGTTCTCTTTTAATCTGCGGATGACCTTGAGCATTTTTAATTCGCTATCAGTGCTAAGTCCGTAACCACTTTTTATTTCTACTGCTCCGGTGCCTTGTCTGGTCATGTCGGTTAGACGTTGTGCTGCAGAATCATATAAATCGTCAGCTGTTGCTACTTGTAATTTCCTTGCCGAATTTAAGATGCCACCACCTGCTGCAGCAATATCTTCATAGCTTTTACCATCAATTTTCATCACAAACTCTTCCTCCCTTGAAGCAGCAAAGACGATATGTGTATGCGAATCGCACCATGAAGGGAAAACAAAACCACCATTGGCATCGTGTGTAACGATGTAATTGGGCAAATGATCCGGTAACTGGTCCATGGAGCCAAAGTCTTTTATTTTTCCACCTTCACATAAAAGCCATGCATTTTCTATTCCGGGAAGCTTTTGCATCTGGCTACCCCTTAAAAGGAGGGTGTTTTCTGGGTGTAAGCCAACTAGTGATCGGATATTGGTAATGAGCAGGTCTGACATGATTAAGGGTTTAATTCCAATAAAACAGGACAGTGATCGGAGTGAATGGCATCGGCCAGAATGGTTACATTTTTCAATTTCTCCAACATTGGTTGTGTAGCCAGGTGGTAATCGATCCGCCAACCCAAGTTCTTTCCTCTGGAACCGGCTCTGAAACTCCACCAGGTATAATGGTGCGGATCTTTGTTGAAATGTCTGAAAGTATCGATGAAGCCGTTTGTTAAAAATAATTCCATCCACTCGCGTTCTTCAGGCAAGAAGCCGGAAGAATTGGCGTTTGATTTCGGGTTATGGATATCTATCGCAGTATGGCATATGTTGTAATCCCCAGAAATGATCATGTGAGGGTGTTCTTTGCGCAATTCATCGATATAGGTATCGAAGAACCGCATAAATTCATACTTTTTAACTTGTCTTTCATCACCACTAGATCCAGAAGGCATGTAAAGGCTCATCAGCGAGAATCCGTCGAAATCGGCTCTTAATATCCGCCCTTCTTTATCAATCCATTCTTCTCCACAACCATATTCAACATGATTTGGTTTTATTTTGGTAAGTATAGCAACACCGCTATACCCCTTTTTTTCGGCAGGAAACCAGTAGTGGTGGTAGCCCAATTGTTCTACTAAACCAAGGATTTCTGGTATTTGTGAGGGTAGTGCTTTAACTTCTTGCAGGCAAACCATGTCGGCGTTAGTCTCTTGCAACCAGCCGATAAAGTTTTTGGTGGTAGCAGAGCGGATGCCATTTACGTTATAGGATATAATTTTCATTATCGTATGCTTGTTTTTTATGCTGTTAATGATGCTTTTTTTAATGCTTTAGCTTGTTTAGCAAATTCTTTTTCTAGCTTTTTTGCTTCACGACGTTTTAAAACGGTAATGGTCATTTTTACGTCGGTTATGGGCCTGTTGTTGCCGTCGGTCTCCATAACTGCAATTTTATCTACCAGTTCAATGCCTTTTACAATTTCTCCGTAAACGGTATAGCTTTTATCTAAATGGGGGGTGCCACCCAGTGTTTTATAAATTGCTCTTTGCGATTCTGGAAGTTTAAATTTCAGGCGGTTTTTCTCTAGCGCGTCCAATTGTTCATCCGTAAATTTTTTACCTTGTACCAGGTAAAACTGACTGCCGCTGGATGCTTTTTCCGGGTTGTCGTCTCTTGCTGCGGCCAGCACTCCTTTTTTATGAAAAAGACTGTCACGAAATTCGGCAGGAACGGTGTAGCCTACGGTTCCTTCACCCAATAGGGCCCCTTTAACGGCGGTCTTTGAGTCTGGATCACCGCCTTGGATCATAAAATCTTTGATCACCCGGTGAAATAAAGTTCCGTTATAAGTCCCTTTTTCGGTTAATTTTAGGAAGTTGTCACGGTGTTGTGGAGTTTCGTTGTACAGCTGGATAATGCATTCGCCCAGGTCTGTTTTTATTTTAACGTATTGGTGTTTTGGCTTTGCTGAAAAGGCGGAAATAAAGCACGCACAAAGTATTAGGGTAATATAATTCTTCATTGTCAGTTTAATTACCCGGCTAAGTTAAGTTAAATCTACTTTATTCAATAGGGCGCATTAAAATGTTAAGCATAGTCTTTCTTATCATAGATCAACAATTGGGGCGGATATTCGTTATAGCTTTGTAACTTATTAATTTAAAGATTATGAAAAGATTATTTTTATTCCTGGTTGCTGTTTCCATCAGCGTTGCCTCATTTGCGCAAACGAAGTGGACAGTAGATCCAATGCATTCTTTTGTTAACTTTTCGGTTAAACACATGGGAATTTCATTTGTAGATGGTTCATTTAAGAAATTTGATGGTTCGGTCGTTGCGGCGAAAGCGGATCTTACCGATGCAAAAATCAACTTTACTGTGGATGTAAATAGTGTGAATACCGGTGTTGAAATGAGAGATAATCACCTTAAAACCGATGATTTTTTTAATGCTGCTCAATATCCAACAATGACTTTTGAAAGCACTTCATTAAAAAAAGGTAAAGAAAACAATTATACTTTGGCTGGAAAATTAACCATCCGTGATGTGACTAAAGATGTTGTGTTTGCTGTTGTTTATGGCGGTACAGCTAAAGATCAACAAGGAAATACTAAAGCAGGTTTTACTGCAACTACAACGGTTAACCGTTTGGATTATAACATTAAATACGATCCTACTGGTGCTGGTGTAGCTAAAGATATTAAAGTTACTTTAAACCTTGAGTTTACTCAAGCTAAGTAATCTAATCAATAACAGGCTGGATCATTAATCGATTTATGCTATTCTTTATGCGCTTCGTCATCCTGAATTTATTTCACTGTTGTCCGGAGAAAATGATAAAACACAAAAAAAGCGGCTTAATAAATCATTAGGCCGCTTTTATATTTTAAAATTGATTTCAAAGCCCCCAAAGCTAAGCTGATTAGTTTTAAGTGCTACAGGTAACTTATCTGGGTCGTTTAAAAAAGTGAAAAGATTAATGTAACTCATCAGATGTAGTCTTATAATTGAACTAAGGTTCGAGAAAGACCATTTTCTTTTAAGCTGCACTTGAATCAGTTTGACCAGTAAATCAGATATAAACGCACACCATA
>NZ_SJSM01000011.1 GCF_004331685.1 Pedobacter hiemivivus
CGGCGGTGGGATATCGAGGTATTCTTTCGTTTTTTAAAACAGGAACTCAATCTAAGTCACCTTATCTCATTGAACAAGAATGGAATACAGATCATCTTATACATGACCTTAATTGTGGCAATGATGGTCCTGATGTATAAAAAAGCTAACGACCTAAGTTATAAAACGGCTAAAAGAAGACTAGCTATGGAAGTCAGAGACCTGGCAATGGCTTTAATTGTCGTACAATGTGGAGGAGATCCTGGACTGTTTTTCAAGACATAAAAGAAATGGTCGGAATTTCTTCCGACCATGACTGGCCTTTTGGCACCTCTTTTTTATAAATTTTTAATCTGCTACTTCAATAGCTCGGCTAATCTTGAAGTTTGATGATCTGCCAGTTTTTGCAATGGACCTGCGGCCAACATTTTCATCATCATATTCAGATCTGCCGATATAATGTGTGAAGCTGTAGTACCACCTTTACCGTTATCTGCTACTGTCCATTTTAATTCAAGATCAAAAGGGGCTTTTTCTGTTGGAATAGCCGTAAGCTCTTTGTTCTCTACACGATTGGATATTTTGATAGCCAATTTTGCCATGTTTTGTATGGTAAAGCTTGCTTCATCTTCCGTAGATGACCAGTTGTAAATATTCTCAGGCATCAATTGCTGATGATTATTCATGTCTGCTAAAAAAGCATATACTTTTTCTACAGGTAAATTTACTTCAGTAGTACTTTCAATAACAGTCATTATAATTAGGTTAGTTTTTCTAATTCGTTAGCCCATTCAGCTGGGTTTCTACGCCATTTAGTTAAAAGATCTACATCTTTTTGTGCAATAAAACTATGCTCTGCAGCATAATCAATTAATGTATTGTAGTTAGATAGTGTTGCGTACCTGCATTTTGCTGCGGCAAAGTTTTCATCAGCCTGATCAAAACCATAGGTGAATATGGCAACCAATCCAGCAACAGAAAGTCCTGCTTTTCTCAATGCATCAACAGCTTGTAAGCTGCTTTTACCTGTTGAAATCAGATCTTCTATAACTACTACTCTTTGTCCCTCAATAATTTCACCTTCAATTAAGCTTCCTGTTCCGTGTTCTTTTGCTTTAGCTCTTACATAGACAAATGGTAATCCCAGTTCCTGGGCTACCAAAGCACCTTGAGGGATGCCGGCAGTGGCTACTCCCGCAATCACATCCACAGAACCAAATTCTTCCTGGATTAATTGCGTAAGTTTTTGTCTGATGTAAGTTCTAACAGATGGATGGGAAAGGGTGATCCTATTGTCACAATAAATAGGAGATTTCCAACCTGAAGCCCATGTGAATGGGTTATTTGGTTGTAACTTTATTGCTTTTATTTGTAATAAAAATTCAGCTACCTTTAATTCAATATCACTTTTATTATACATGGCGCAAAAATACGGATTTCTTTACAATTTGTGTCAACTCTACCCTAAACTATATGATTAAGGAGTGTAGACAATTGAAGAAAATGCTCGGTTAAATAATTAATTCCTATGGAGCCAAATATCGTTAATTAAAACTGCTGGTAAAAGTTATTTTTTGGCTTTGGTTGATAATCAGTGTGATAAAGAATTTATTGAGAAGTTATGCGAATTGCCTGATGGTGATGAGGGGGCTTTATTAAATTTGGTTGGTGGGTGTTATTTCTGCCTTGTATAAAATTTCATTCTGTATATCGGTCTTTTTTTGGTGGAAACCTCGGTTGTTTAACCTGGGCTAGTCTTTTCGAATATGTCTATGGAACTTTGTCTTCTGGTCACACAAAAGATAGCGTTTTATATGAAGGAAATTAAGATAGAAAGATCGATTACCAGGCGCGGCGAGGATTCGTTAGCGCGTTACTTACAGGAGATATCAAGGTTTCCATTGCTTAATGTAGAAGAGGAAGTAATATTGGCCAAAAAGATCAGTTCCGGAGATAAAGCTGCATTGGAAAGACTGGTGAATTGTAATTTACGTTTTGTGGTGTCAGTTGCTAAAAAATATGAAATAGAGGGAATGCCCTTGGTTGATCTGATTTCGGAAGGGAACATAGGCTTGGTAAAAGCGGCAAAACGTTTTGATGAAAGCAGAGGTTTTAAATTTATTTCTTACGCTGTTTGGTGGATTAGACAAGCGATTTTGTATAGTATTGGGACCCATAAGCGGATGATTCGCTTACCTATGAATCAGTTGAGCGGCATCATGGATTTATGGAAGTCGGAAGGTTTGTTGGAGCAGCAGCTACAGCGTTTACCTACTTTAGCCGAGTTGACTGAATTTATGGAACTTCCGGACGAGCGGGTGCTTGATTATCTATCTAATTCTGGTGATGTTTTTTCATTAGACCTGCCATTAGAGGATGCGGAGGACAGCCCGATTGTGAATGTAATGACCGATCCGATGGCAATGCCGCCTGATGCTGGCTTGGAAAAGGAAGCTTTTTATATCAATATTCAGCGAATCATGAATTTGCTGAGTCCGCGCGATCAGAATATTCTTCGGCTAGCTTATGGGATGGGAGGCGGCAGACCATTGCAAAATGAGGACATCAGTAATTTAATGGGATTGAGTTCAGAAACTATTCGCAGAGCTAAACAGAAAGCCTTGTTTAAATTGCGCGAAATGAAAGAGGTAAAAATGATGTTGCAATATCTGTAATAGTACCTTATTTATTTCGTGGTAATTCTGTACTTTTAAAAATTGATTTTCATCGGTAAAATGTGCATTAGAACAGGTATGGACAATCATTTTTAAAATATTGGTAACGAACTATGAAGACTTACAGGATTTATATCAACGATAATACACTATATATAACGGATGCTGTTCCAGATTTATCTGTAGAATTTGAACGTTTAAGTGTTGTGGGCTTTGATTTTTCGACATTTTATAAACAAGTAAATGGTATATCTGGTAAATCATACTTGTTACTTGATCCAGACCCAAAGAGCTTGTTCAAAAAAATAAAAAATAGCTGTTTAATTATTAAAGCAGCCGGTGGATTGGTGGCCAATGCCAAAGGGAATTACCTTTTTATTTTCAGGAATAAAAAATGGGATTTGCCAAAGGGGAAGGTCGAAACTGGAGAGAAAATGAAAGAGGCTGCATTGCGTGAAGTAGAGGAAGAGTGTGGTGTAAAGATCTTTAGCAATGATGAAAAGTTATGTAAAACCTATCATGTGTATACATTAGGAGCCAAAATAGTTTTAAAGAAAACCAATTGGTATAGCATGACGGTTAAAGGGGTTCCAAAGCTGATTCCACAAAAAGAAGAAGGAATCACTAAAGCTTGTTGGTTAAGTAGAACCGAATTGGCCCCTGTCCTGAAAAATACCTATCCTTCTATCGTACAGGTATTGGAAGTTGGAGATATTGTACTCTTAGGATTATAAAATATGCGCAAGAGGACTGCCTTTATAAAAAAGGAAGTGCCTCTTGTGGTAAAAATTGACTTACATTTCCATTGTTGCGCAAGATGTCGCGGACAATGGTTGAGCTGATCGCAGAATATTCAGGTTTGCTCAATATAAAGATGGTTTCCATTTCAGGCATCATAGTTTGGTTGATTTGTGCAATGGCTCTTTCATATTCAAAATCTCCCACAGAGCGAATCCCTCTGACCATGTATTTTGCATTTATTTTTTTGCAAAAATCTACTGTTAAGCCTTCATAAAGTTGCACCTCGACCTGTGCTGTGTCAGCAAAAACTGTTTTTACAATCTCTTCACGCTGCGCTGCGGATAAAAAGCTTTGCTTTGAACTGTTCAGTCCAATGCCCACTACAATTTTATCGAATAGGGGTAAGGCGCGCTTTAATATATCTACGTGAGCGATGGTTATAGGATCGAATGAACCGGGAAAAAGTGCAATCTTCATAGGGTTAGATTTTTTCAAAAAAACTGAAAGAGGAATTGCCATACCTTCTGGTTTCTTTATAACCCGGTTGGTCTTTCATCTTTAGTAAAGATGGGTGTTCTACTATTAATAAGCCGTTATCAGTAAGTAAATTGTTCTTCATGACCAGTTCCGGTATCAATGGAATGGTTGGTAAGTCGTAGGGCGGATCTGCAAAAATGATTTGGTAGGTATCCTGGTGATTTTCCAAAAATTTAAAAACATCGGCTTTTTGGACGTCTATTTCTGGTAGGTCGTACTTTTTAATCACTGATTTTACCCAGTATACACAGCCTGAATGCTTGTCTACCGCAGTGACTTGTTTTATTCCTCTTGATGCAAATTCAATGCTAACGTTGCCAGTTCCGCAAAACAGATCAAGTACCCTGCATTCTTCAAAATCGTAAGTATTGTACAGGATATTAAAAAGTGCTTCTTTGGCCATATCCGTGGTGGGCCTTACCGGTAAACTTTCTGGAGCATTAAGGCGAATGCCTTTTAATTTTCCTCCTATTATTCGCATAAATCAAGGGCTAGTAAGCTGCTGTAATAATGAGCAGGCATATCATCTAATATTTTGTGGTCTATTTCTTTAGCAGGAGGCAAATTGAAATTGATGTCGCTAAAGTACTTTGCTATACATTGATAGTAATCATCTCCCGAATGTATAATGCCACTTAATTGGATCTCCGTGTCGGCTGTATTGATGTTAAGCTGGTTAACGATCAATAAAAGATAGTAATTAAACTCTTCGGCGTTATCGGTCTGGTAATAATTTTGAAAGATCAACTTTTCACCGGTACGATACAAAGCATTGAAGGAAGATGCAGTGAAATCTAGCAACAGGCTCGTTTTGTTGTTTTGAGCTGCAAGTGCCAGTACAGGTGCATTTTGAGTATACAATTTGCAATTGTTTAGCGATGCGGCCAATGTTTCCTCTGTAAATTGTTGAAGGGTAAAGATGGAAGTAAAACCAAATGTTTTAAATGGCCTGGTATATAGGTTGTTTGACGGTGCTTCGGTAAAGAATTTAGCATATTGGTTGAGCTGTTCTGGATCAAACAGTTCATTAGGAATATTGATGGAATTCTCTGTGTATACAGCAGCTTTAATTTCTTTAAAAGCTAAGGTTAAGTAAACATCATTTTTAAGTTTAGCGGCCAGCATTGCCGGTACATTGTCACATTCCTGCTCATCATAAACTGCTTTAAGTTGTCTGCTGCCCTTATCTATGATTGCATAAGAGAAACTATCTGGTGTTATTTTTAACAACAGGTCGCAATCTGCAGCCGTATTCAGGTCAAAATCAGGATCAACCAATAGTATGCTGTTTTTATTATCCATATTAGCAAAATTAATCCTTTTTTCTATAAGATCACCATCGCATATTTGTTAAATGGATAAAGCAGCAATTATTGCCCAATCTTACGAATTTACGCCGACTGCTGAACAGCTTTCTTTTTGTAAAGAAATGGCTTCCTTTTTGTCGCAGGACTTGGATAATCAGTGTTTTATATTACGCGGTTATGCGGGGACGGGTAAAACGACTTCGGTAGGCGCTTTGGTAAAGGCTTTGGCAAAATTTAAAATCCGTTCGGTATTAATGGCACCTACAGGAAGGGCTGCGAAGGTAATGAGCAATTACACGGGTAAAAAAGCACTAACTATTCATAAAAAAATATATAGAAAAAAGTCGGCCGTTTCGACGGATCTTACCTTTCAGCTGGCACCGAACTTGGCCGAACATACGCTTTTTATCATTGATGAGGCTTCGATGATTGCCGATGAGTGGATTACGCATACTGGTTCTTCCTTTTTAAAGGATCTTATGGAATTTGTGTACAATGGAAAAAACTGTGCGGCTTTATTTGTGGGTGATACCGCTCAGTTGCCACCAGTCGGCAGTATTGATAGTCCGGCTTTAAATCCAGCATATATCGCATCAAAGTTTGGTGTCCAGGTTAAAACTGTTGAGCTGAAAGAAGTGGTGCGTCAGGAAAAGAAATCGGGGATATTGGCCAATGCGACCATGCTGCGTAAGCTGATTAATGATTTGGAAGCGGATAGTGATGGAGAGGTAATTCTGCCTAAATTTATCACTAAAAACTATAAAGATATTTTCAGGATGACAGGCCTAAAACTGGTTGAGGGCTTGGAGTATGCTTATAGTAAGTTTGGCATTGAAAACTCCCTGGTTGTTTGCAGGTCTAATAAATCTGCCAATGTGTACAATCAACAGATTAGGGCGAGGTTGCTTTACCGGGAGGAGGAGCTTACTGGTGGCGACCAGATTATGGTGGTCAGGAATAATTACTTTTGGCTGCCCGAAAATGAATCTGCCGCTTTTATTGCTAATGGAGATATGGCCAAAGTGGTAAGGGTAAGAAATACCGAGGAACGTTATGGCTTTCGTTTTTCTGAGGTGCAATTGGAGTTTATGGATTTTCCAGATGTGGGGCTGGTTACCTGTAAAGTGATGCTGGATACGCTGACTATAGAAGCACCTAATTTATCCTACGAACAGGGAAATAAGCTATTTGAACAGCTGAATATCGATTATGAGCATATCAAAAATAAGCGGGATAGATTTAATGCAATTAAAGAGGATCCTTATTTTAATGCGCTGCAAATTAAGTTTGCCTATGCGGTAACTTGTCACAAAGCTCAGGGTGGACAATGGGATGCTGTATTTGTTGATCAGGGTTATTTAACGGATGAAATGGTAGACATGGATTTCTTAAGATGGCTATATACTGGGGTGACAAGAGCGAAAAGAGAATTATTTTTAGTAAATTTTGCTGCTAACTTATTTTTGGCTCCTGCCGAGGATCAATTTTAAATTTTAAAAAACTGTAATTATGAGATTTGCATATTCTATTAAACAAAAAATGAAGATCGCAATGTTGTTGTTCTGCATCATGGCCTGCACCTTGTTGATTCGTTTTTTGGAGGATAAAAGTGTAAAGAGTATGAATGAGTCATTTGTCTCGATGTACAATGATAGGCTGATCCCTGCAACTGATTTGTTTTATGTGGCCGAGAATGCTTACTTAAAAAAATCTTTGTTTGAAGATGCTTTGTATGGATCAGATCAACTTTTTGATGCTGCAAGCCTGAAGTTACAATTGAGTAAGCTAAACCTTTCTACTGATTCATTGATTAATAAGTATGGTAAAACTTTTCTGGTGAAGCAGGAAAAGGAACAATTGGAGGCACTTAAAAAAGGTCTTGAAAGTACAGTAGGTGTAGAAAATAGAATATTGGCTATTGCAACAGCTCAAAGTGTAGAAGAGGCCAGAAAGCTCTACAATAATGAGGGAAGGGAATCGTCAAACCAAACAATAAAGAAATTATCGGCACTGATGAGTATTCAGAAACAGATAGCGGAAGAGTTAATCAAGGATTCGGCCTTCATGGTGTCCGGCAATAAACTGTATTCTAGCTTCCAGGTAGTTCTGGCCATTGTTATTGGTATTTTAATCGTAGGGATTGTATTTACTTCTAATGTGGTAAAGATTAACAATGAGAAGTTTAATTTGAATTAAGCAGCTATTAAAGGGATGGTAATTTGAAAGGTTGTTCCTTCATGTTCTTTACTATTTACAGTTATCGAACCGCCGTGGCGTTCAATAATTTGTCTGGAGATGTGCAGTCCTAAGCCGATTGATTTTTCACCTTTAAGTCCCGGTCGCCCTGCTTTAGAAAACTGATCAAAGAGTATTTCTTTTAAGTTATCAGGGATGCCAATTCCAAAATCTGTAATTCGGATGATGCAAGTGTCTGCCGATCTGGAAAGTTCAATATTGATAGGTGTTCCTACTTTGGAGAACTTTAATCCATTTCCTATAAGGTTATCTATAACTCTGGTTAGTTTAGATGGATTAACAGCAGCTATAAGTCCGTGGTCATCTGGTTTAAAATTTATAATTCTTTCCTTGTTCAGGTTTTTTTGCCAGTTGTCGCAAATGCCGTTCATGAAGGCGATCATATTGGTGGTTTGAAGCTGGAATGGGGCCTTGTCATTCTGTGCTACTTCAATCAAATCGTTGATGATGCTTTTTGCCTGACGTGTAGAGGTAAGAATAAGCTGCATTTCCATGCTATTTTTATTCGAATCTTCTTCCAAAGCGATCCGGGTTAATGCCTCTATATTATTTAGTGGGTTTCTAAGGTCATGAGCCACAAATCCAAGGATTTCTCCTTTTTGATGATTAAGGATTTGAACTTCCATATTCTTTTCTTCCAGTTGTTTAACTTTTACAAATTGCTCGGCCTTAAAGTAATAGCCATATCTGGAGCAGGCGTAAAGGAAAAATGCGAGTACGCCAGACATGATGATGTTGAGTAGTTTCTGTAGATGACTGATATCGGGTATAAGCATCGCAGCAATAAACAGGCATACTACGTAAATGGAAATGATGATGATCTGTTTAAATTCAAGTGCAAAGAAAACACTCACAGCAACTACTCCAGTGAGAAATATGGTTAGTGTGTTTTTCGGATTAAATAGGGAAAAAAGGTAGCTTACCGTAAAAGATGTAGTCAACAGGAACATGCAAAATAAAACGACCAATATGTTCCTGCCGGCGGTTTTCCAATGTGAAGACTTTAAAGCGTAACCACTAACAAGTATAAACAAGGATGAACCTGAAATCTGCACCCAGTTTAGGGTATTGTAGAGGTTAAGATTAGGCATAGTTCCTAATGCTTCCTGGTAAAATATGGAGGTCATTCTTACCGCAAGTGCAATGACAAGTAAAACCGTTCCTAAAATGGTTACTTGCCTGATATTAATGTAACTATAAGTATCTTGAAACTCAATGGAATACTTTTTTGGAATTCTGTATCTAAATAAACGAAGCACTTTGTTTTTTTGCTAGTAAAAATAACGAAAGGAAATGAAGTTGTATGATTATTATATTATTTTTACTGTAAGTAATTAATATTTATGATGGCTATGATACATAAAATTTATTTGTTTATGCTGCTGCTTTCAATAAACATTGCAGTTAATGCTCAGGAAAAAGACTCTTTAAGCTATAAATTTAGCCTGAAATCTGCGATTGATTTTGCCTTTACACATCAAACAGCTATCCTGAACGCAACCGTTGATGAGGAGATTGCTCGCAATACGGTAAAGCAAACTGTTGGTATTGGTTTGCCACAGGTGTCCACTTCTTTTAATTTTCAGGATTTCCTGAAATTGCCAACAACATTGTTGCCAGGTGAATTTGCTTCTCCACCCTCTAGTACGCCTATTCCTGTTACGTTTGGTACAAAGTACAGCTCTACACTAGGTATTCAATTAAATCAGTTATTATTTGACGGAAGTTATATTGTAGGGCTACAGGCGTCGAAAACTTACAAAGAATTGTCGGTAAGAAATAGTAAACGCACAAGAATAGAAACGGCAGTTGCGGTAACTAAGGCATATTATTCGGCATTGGTGAGTAAGGAGCAACTGGGCTTAATTGATGCTAACCTTGCACAACTCACAAAATCATTAAATGACACAGAGGCGATGTTTAAGAATGGTTTTTCGGAAAAGATTGATGTAGACAGGCTTCAGGTTTTGAAAAATAATTTGGAAACTGATCGGGAGAATGTGCTCAGGATGTTCGCTGTAAATGTTGATTTACTTAAATTTCAAATGGGGATGCCTATACAAGCTAGTCTTGCGCTTACGGATAAGATTAGCAATGTAAGGTCCGAGCCTGTTGTTTTACAAGTGTCCGATACTACCGCTTATAAGGGGAGAATAGAGTATAATTTACTAGAAACGCAGAAAAAATTAAACGAGTTAGATTTAAAGCGGCAAAAAAGTATGTTTTTACCCACTTTATCAGGATTTGCGAGTGCATCTAAGAGTTTTCAATCAGATGAGCTTCAAAAACACTTCGAGCAGAGCTTTCCAACTTCAGTAATCGGGCTTACACTTTCCTGGAATATCATTAATGGCGGGCAGCGTATTTATCAGGTCCGCAATGCGAAACTGACAGTTCTGAAGTCGGCAAATGATATGCTGAATTTAAAGAATGGCATTGCCTTAGAGATTTCAACTAGTCAAAAAGCTTATTTGAGCAGCTTACGCTCAGTTGAAAACCAACAGCGAAACCTTGGTCTTTCGAATGAAATACTTAGAGTCAGTCGGATCAAATATGAGCAGGGGGTTGGTTCCAGTTTGGAAGTCACTATCGCCGAAACATCTTTAAAGGAAGCTCAAAACAATTATATCAAAGCATTATATGATCTGCTGATTAATAAGGTAGATTTAGATAAGGCTGCGGGAAGAATCAATTATTAACCTCAAAATACCCATAACGATGAAAACACCATTATATACAATCGCACTGGCCCTTTTCTTTGCTTCCTGTTCATCAGATAATCCTAAGGACAAAAAAGCAACATTGGAAAAGCTTAAAAAGGAGCGGACGGAACTGAATGGAAAAATAGAAAAGCTAGAATCGGAATTAGGTCAGACTAAAAAGAAGGATGATTTTAAAGATGTAGCGGTAACGGAATTAGCTGAAATGCACTTTCGGAATTATGTGGAAGTACAAGGACGGGTTGATGCGGAAGAGAATGTAGATATTATGCCTGAAGTACCGGGGACGGTGACTGCCATTTATGTAAAGGCGGGACAGCGTGTCAATAAGGGGCAGGTATTGGTTCAGTTAGATGATAAGGTGTTGAAGCAAAGTGTTGCTCAGCTGCAAACTCAATTGGATTTGGCCACGACTGTTTTTAACCGTCAGAAAAATCTGTGGGACCAAAAGATAGGTACTGAGGTTCAATATTTAACGGCGAAGAGTCAGAAAGAAGGATTGGAAAGACAACTTGCAGGATTAAAATCGCAGGCCTCGATGAGTAAGGTGAAAAGTCCGGTTTCGGGGACTGTGGATGCGATGGACCTGAAGTTGGGACAATCTGTAGCGCCTGGATCACCGATGGGAATAAGGGTGGTAAATGCCGACAGACTTAAGGTGAAGGCGCTTGTTTCTGAAAATTATGGGGGAAAGGTAAATCAGGGTGATGAAGTTAGCATTTCTTTACCGGATGTGCCAGAGAACCTGAATGCAAGGGTTTCTTTTGCGGCTAAGATGATCGATCCGGTTTCGAGAGGGTTTAATGTGGAAGTGAAATTACCTTCAAATAAAAAATATCGTCCTAATATGGTGGCCATATTAAAAATCATAGACTATAGCAATGATAGGGCGCTCGTGGTTCCGGTAAATGCGATACAAAAATCGGAAAGTAGTGAATATGTTTTCATCGCGGAGAATGGTAAGGCAAAAAAGGTAAATATTAAGACAGGAAAGGTTTCGGATGGAAAATCAGAGGTTTTATCAGGTTTAAAAGTAGGAGATAAGGTGATTGTTACTGGTTTTCAGGACCTGAACGACGGGGATTCGGTTAAATTATAAATTGATTATTCATAATAGGATATGAAGGACGTTAATAAAGAGTTTGGACCGTCTAGTTGGGCGATAGATAACAGAACGGCTATATACGTATTTACGTGTTTGCTGATGATTGCTGGTTATTTTTCCTACCACAGTCTGCCAAAAGAGAATTTTCCGGAGGTTATTATTCCAAAGATATTTGTGCAAACAGTATATCCTGGTACTTCTCCTGCCAATATAGAGAACCTGGTGACTAAGCAGCTGGAAAAGGAAATTAGGGGGACACTGGGATTGAAAAAAATCACTTCCAATTCGTACCAGGATTTCTCCTTCATTACTGCCGAGTTTAATACAGGAGTAGATATAAAGGATGCCAAGCAGCGGGTAAAAGATGCGGTAGATAAGGCAAGGACAGATCTTCCATCTGATTTACCGGCTGATCCGGTGATCATGGATATCAACCTTTCTGATCTGCCAATTATGTATATCAATATTTCTGGTGATTATGACCTAAAGAAATTAAAGGAATATGCTGATGATATTCAGGATCGGGTTGAAGGCTTGAAAGAGATTGCCGGAGTGGATATTGTGGGGGCGCTGGAACCTGAGATACAGATCAATGTTGATTTACGGAAGATGGAAGCTGCACATATCTCATTCAATGATATTGCAATGGCGGTAAGTAAGGAGAATAAAACCATATCTGGGGGCTCCGTGAAGATGGACGGGATGCTGCGAACTTTAAATGTTAAAAAAGAGTTTAAGGATGCTGAAGAGATTGGTAATCTTATTGTTAAAACACCTTCTGGTGGTTCTGTTTATTTAAAGGATATTGCCGAGGTAAAGGACTCATTTAAGGAGCAAAATAGTTACGCCCGATTGTACGGAAAAAATGTAATTACCTTAAATGTGAGGAAGCGAAGTGGCGAAAACCTGATTGAGGCCTCGGATAAGATCAATGCACTATTGAAGGAGATGAAGGGGAAGGTGATTCCTGAGAAACTGAACATTACGATTACGGGAGATCAGAGTGATCAGACTCGGGTTACACTTCATGATCTGATCAATACCATCATTATTGGTTTTATTTTGGTAACACTGATTCTGATGTTTTTTATGGGGGTAACCAATGCGCTATTTGTAGCGATGTCTGTGCCGCTGTCTATGTTTATTGCCTTCCTTTTGATGCCAGTGTTGGGGGGCGTATTCGATTTTAATTTTACCATGAACATGATGGTCTTGTTCTCTTTCTTGCTGGGACTGGGAATTGTGGTGGATGATGCGATTGTGGTGATAGAGAATACACACCGTATTTTTGACAATGGTAAAGTTCCTATTGTACACGCGGCTAAAGTAGCTACCGGGGAAGTGTTTTTACCGGTGTTGTCCGGTACTTTGACGACATTAGCACCTTTTTTTCCATTGTTGTTCTGGCCTGGAATTATTGGTGAGTTTATGTATTTTTTGCCGGTCACACTGATTGTTACTTTATCGGCTTCGTTGATTGTGGCTTATATCATTAACCCTGTCTTTGCGGTTGATTTTATGAAACCTCATCACGACGATGAAGGTCAGCGGCCTACTTTTAACAAGGCGGTTAAGCTCACGTTGTTGGTTTTTACAATTTTAGCGATACTTGGTTATTTGGCGAGTTTTTGGTTAGGTAATTTTGGGTTAGGCAATTTTGTGGTATTGCTGGCTTTGCTTTATTTATTGAATCATTTTGTACTGGTTCGAATGATCAAGAAATTCCAGACGGTAACCTGGCCTAAAGTTGTAAATGCTTACCATAGCTTATTGGTATGGGCTTTAAAACGTCCACGTACCATGATATGGAGTACTGTGGGCTTGTTTTTCTTTACCGTGATCCTGGTTGGCGTGGTGCCACCTAGAATTGTATTTTTCCCTGCTGCTGATCCTAATTTTGCATATGTCTACATTGAGTTACCGGTGGGTACTGATCAGGCTTATACCAGTAAGGTGGTGGAAAAGGTTGAAGCGCAGGTAACAAAGGTTGTAGGCCGCAATAACCCTGATGTTTCTTCTATCATTTCGAATGTTACGGTTGGGGTTACTGATCCGCAGGGGGAAGATCAGGGGGAGTATACGAATAAGGGTAAGGTAACGGTCGCTTTTGTGGCTTATGGTAAACGTAAGGGGGAGCGTACTATTAATTACCTGGATAAGATTCGCCAGGCCGTGAAAGGGATTCCTGGAGCAGAAATTACCGTTGCGCAAGAGCAGGGTGGTCCGCCAACAGCAAAACCGATCAGTATTGAAATTACTGGTGATGATTTGGATTCTATTGCGGTAACCGCCGATCAATTGAAGAAATTTTTGGATAACAAGCAGATTGCCGGTGTAGAGGAATTGAAAACCGATTTTCAGAACAATAAACCGGAGATCATTTTTAACATAAATAGGGAAAGAGCGAACCGAGAGGGGGTTTCAACGCAGGATATTGGTAATTCTTTAAGAGCTGCATTGTACGGATATGAGGTTTCAAAGTTTAGGGATGTAAATGATGATTATGAAATTAATGTACGTGCAAAGGAGGATCAAAGGAATAACCTGGAGGCCTTAAGGAATATGAAGATCACCTATCGCGATATGGGAATGAATGGGATCATCAGGCAGGTGCCAATATCTGCTTTTGCTGATGTAGATTATGTGAATACTTATGGTGGTATTAAGCGTAAACAACAAAAAAGGATCATTATTCTTTCTTCTAATGTATTGTCGGAGTATAATGCCAATGAGGTGGTCGCTAATATTCAAAGTGAGATCAACGAGTTTAAGGCACCTGATGGAGTTGTGATCAAGATGGCTGGTGAGCAGGAAGAGCAAATGGAGACGGCAGCATTTTTAGGTACGGCGATGATTAGTGCTTTGTTTATCATTTTAATTATCCTGGTGTTGCAGTTCAATTCTATCAGTAAGCCTATTGTTATTTTAAGTGAGATCTTGTTTAGCGTAATTGGCGTTTTACTGGGAATAACGATCTTCCGTATGGAATTGTCTATCGTTATGACGGGTTTAGGAATTGTTGCGCTTGCTGGTATCGTGGTGCGTAATGGGATATTACTGGTTGAGTTTGCAGATTTGATGGTTAGTCAGGGTATGGAGGTGCGGGAGGCTGTTATTGAAGCTGGTCGGACCAGGATGACACCAGTATTGCTGACCGCAACGGCAACTATGCTTGGATTGGTGCCACTAGCTGTAGGGCTAAATATAGATTTTGTGACGATGTTTACTGAATTGCATCCGCACCTTTATTTTGGTGGCGATAACGTTGCATTCTGGGGCCCTTTATCGTGGACAATCATCTTTGGGTTAAGTTTTGCCACTTTCTTAACGTTGGTTTTGGTGCCGTGTATGTATTTGGTTGCTGATAAGAATTCGAAAAGGATAAAGTCGTTATTTGGAAAAAAATAACCTTTCTCCTCTAAGGCTGCATTACTTGTCGCTGAAGAAGCTCCAAGAACGCTGAGGCCTTTTCGGAGAAGATAATTTTTTTCCAATTAGGCGCTTTATTTAAGGCGCCTAATTTGTTTATGGTTGGTGGGCTGAAATATAAAATTTGGTTAAAGCGTTGGTATGGTTGCTTTTGAGGTGATGATTTCTTGTATCAGCTGATCAATTTGTGTTTTGGTGATATTGGGCATGCAGATGATGTGCGACCATCCGCCTTCGGCAGCGAGTTGCCATTTTTGTCTAATTTTTAAGCCGGGCTCCGGGAAGTTCACAGTAATGGCGTTTGTATTTCTCCAGGCTGGGATACCTATTTCTTTAAGTTTCTGTTCCGCGTAACTGGCTGTTTCGAGGCAATGTCTGGCACGGTCTTTTAAACCTGCTATGCCTAGTTTTTTTATGGTATACCACAGAAATAGGGGGCTATGTCCGTTTCTGGAGCCGGAAATGGTGGTGTCCATGCTGCCGATGTAGGCTACGGAACGTGCAATTCGATCTCTATTTGATTTTTTAGCTATGACTACGCCACATGGCATTGGAGATCCGATAAATTTGTGGCCACTTATGGCTATGCTATCGGCACCATCTGCGAAATCAAATGCCGGTCTAGGTTCTATTAAAGCACTATAACTGCCGGATAGGGCACCGTCGGCATGGATATAATAATGTTTGATGGCCAGTTTTTTTAGGATCAGTTTAATTTTACTAATGTCATCACGGGCTTCGGTCATAGTGGTGCCTATATTGGCCATAATGATCACAGGCATATGCCTGTTCATGCGGATGGTGTTTTCCAGATCTTCATAATCGATTTCTCCGTTGTCCTGAGTGCTGATTACGATGTTGGACATGTTTAAGAGATGTAGATTCTTTTGTACGCTGTAGTGTGTAGCCTCAGAGTAGTATACCATCCCTTTGGGATGAATTTCTCTGGCCAGGTATAGGCCGTAAAGGTTGCCTTCCGAACCACCGTTAGTTACATATCCCCACCAGTCGTGTGGTTCTGCTCTAAATAGCTCGGCAAAAAACTGCACCACCTCTTTTTCAATTTCACGTGAACCTACTGCATAAGTCGAAGGGACAAAAGGATCACCCAGATTATTCATTGGGTATTCCATAAAGGGCATTAGTTCGGTATAGTTAAAGTCTTTAGATACAGGATATCCCATGAAGTAATCGGTATTTGTCTTTACTTCTTCTAGTAATTTTTCAAGTATTTGGTTTTCGCTTGTTGATAAGGAATTTGTATGCATTGCTTGGTTGTTTTGTACTGCAAAAATACCTTTAATGAAATAAAGTTTTAATAATGTTTCTTGATTAAGAATATTATATTGTTTGTTTTGTTTATTTGAAATAATGATTTGAAGTGGTGGGATTAAAACTGTTTCGACTTTAAGAAAATTTTGCGTTTGCTTGGACGTTTAGCTGATTTTTAAAATTTGAGTTTGGGTGTACTTACTTTAGTTCATTTGTTTTTTGTCAAGAAAAACAATTTATTGCAGTTCGCGAAGAGTCAACCAAAATTTCCTTTTACATTTGCGGCCAATTATAAAACGGCAATGCAATGAACGGACCTCTGGAAAACATTCAAACATCAATAGCTTCATTAAGAGCAGAAATTATCAATCATAAGGTTTACGCCGTAATTGAAGATCTGGAAGATCTGAGGATCTTTATGGAATATCATGTTTATGCGGTTTGGGATTTTATGTCCTTGTTAAAGTCTTTGCAGATTAACCTTACCTGTACTCAGGTTCCCTGGTATCCTGTTGGCTCGGGTAATACGCGCGCTTTGATCAATGAAATCGTTGCTGGAGAAGAATCAGATGTAGATGCAAATGGGGATAAGAAAAGCCATTTTGAAATGTATCTTGATGCGATGCAGCAGTGTGGAGCTGATATTACTCAGATTAACAGGTTTACTGAAACTTTAAAAGCTACCGGTGATTTTGAAAAGGCTTATACGCATTCGGATACACCAGCTGAAGCCAGAAGTTTTGTGGATTACACTTTCAAAATCATTAATAGTGGCGAGGCCCATTTGCAGGCCAGTGCATTTACCTTCGGAAGGGAGGATTTGATTCCAAATATGTTCCTGACTATTGTAAATGATTTGAATGCGAAATTCCCAGATCAGATTTCTCTATTTAAATATTATCTGGACAGACATATTGAAGTTGATGGCGATCATCATAGTCATCTTGCTTTGGCTATGACTTCAGAGCTTTGTGGCGATAACGAGTCGCATTGGAAAGCAGCTGAGGCAGCAACCATCGAATCCTTAAAAAAGCGCATTGAACTTTGGGACGGTGCCTACGAGGAAATCATGGCAGTGAAAGGTTAATGCAGTAGAGAGGTAACAAAATATCATTATAAAATTTTCAGGAATAAAGCAAGTACACAGGATCCTTGGTTTACTCCACAATTCCTGAGTTAAACTCAAGCCTGTGTTTGTGACCAGGAATTTTGGTTGCTCAGAGCGGACCTAGGATTCATTTTTTTCTTCCTAAAGAAGAAAAAACTTATTCCAGACCGCGAAGAGTCAACCTAAATTCCCTTTTTTAACATATTTTAACATTATACCCCCATTAAACACTGTGAAAAAATTAACGTTTGTCGTAATTTTCGCAACGAATAAAAAAATGGGTATAAATGGAAGAAGTAACTAATATTACTGAGCATTCATCGTATGGAACTGATATCCGTGCACTGAATGAAATGATTCAAAAAGAAAGTGCATTTATCGATCTCCTTTTTATGGAAATGGATAAAGTAATTGTTGGGCAAAGGTATATGGTAGAGCGCCTGATGATCGGTTTGCTTGCCGATGGACACATCCTGTTGGAAGGTGTACCGGGACTGGCAAAAACATTGGCTATTAACACCCTGTCTAAAGCCATCGATGCAGGTTTCAGCAGAATTCAGTTTACACCAGATCTTTTACCGGCAGATTTGCTGGGAACAATGATCTACAACCAAAAGAAAGAAGAATTTATTGTTAGAAAAGGTCCATTGTTCTCTAACTTTATTTTGGCGGATGAGATTAATCGTGCACCGGCTAAAGTACAGAGTGCTTTATTGGAAGCGATGCAGGAGCGCCAGGTAACCATTGGCGATAATACTTTCCCATTGCCTAAGCCTTTTTTGGTACTTGCTACTCAAAACCCAATTGAGCAAGAGGGTACTTACCCGTTGCCAGAAGCGCAAGTAGACAGGTTTATGTTGAAGGTTGTGATTGGTTATCCTAAAAAGGAGGATGAGAAAAAGATCATGCGGGCAAATATTACACCTCAAGGTATGCCTAAGGCTAATGTAGTGATTCACACAGATGATATTTTGAGAGCAAGAAAGGTGGTTAGAGAAGTGTATATGGACGAGAAAATCGAACAATACATTATCGATATCGTTTTTGCGACACGTTTCCCTGCTGATTATAAATTGGCTGATTATAAGAATCTGATTAGTTTTGGTGCTTCGCCTCGTGCAAGTATCAATCTTGCCTTAGCTGCTAAAGCGTATGCTTTTATTAAAAGAAGAGGTTATGTAATCCCTGAAGATGTTAGGGCTGTTTGTCATGATGTATTGAGACATCGTATTGGGCTTACTTATGAGGCTGAAGCCGAAGATATCAATACGGAGACCATCATCACTGGAATACTAAATGCAGTAGAAGTTCCTTAGTATTATGGATACCAAAGACCTCTTAAAAAAAGTAAGGAAGATTGAGATCAAAACTCGTGGTTTAAGCAACCAGATCTTCTCAGGCGAATACCAATCGGCATTTAAAGGTCGTGGTATGGCCTTTAGCGAGGTGCGAGAATACCAGGTGGGAGATGAGATTCGTACCATCGACTGGAATGTAACTGCCCGTTTTAATCATCCTTATGTGAAGGTATTTGATGAAGAACGGGAAATGACAGTGATGTTGCTGGTGGATGTGAGTGGATCTAAGAATTTTGGAACACAGGTTCAGTTGAAGCAAGAATTGGCGACAGAACTATGCGCTGTACTTTCTTTTTCGGCCATACAGAATAATGATAAAGTTGGTGTGCTCTTTTTTAGCGATAAGGTAGAGAAATTTATCCCGCCAAAAAAAGGTCGAAGTCACATTCTGATGATCATTAGGGAGCTGATAGATTTTAAACCACAAAATAAGGGTACCAATGTGGCCGAAGGCTTAAGGTATTTTACCAGCGCTATCAAAAAAAGGTGTACTGCTTTTCTGATCTCAGATTTTATGAGCGGCCCTTTTGAAAATGAACTTAAAATTGCCAATCGTAAACATGACCTGGTTGCTTTAAGGTTATATGATATTCATGAAGAAGAGTTCCCTGATTTGGGATTGATTCCGGTGAAGGATGAAGAAAGTGGAGAAATTGAATGGATCAACACCAGTAGTAAGCAGGTACGTAATTCATTTAAGGCTGCGGCTTTGGAAAGGAATGGAAAGTTGGAAGATATGTTCAGAAAATCAGGGGTAGACTTTACCAAAATCGGGACGCATCAATCCTATATCAAGCCATTAATGACATTGTTTAAGAAAAGAGAAGCCAGAAGATAAGGGTATGAGACAATATTTTAATTTTAGCTGGTGCTTAATGCTGGCTTTGGCTGGCTTTACTTATTCAGCAAAAGCGCAGGACATTAGGGTAGAGGCTAAGCTAGACAAGACCACAATAGCGTTAGGAGATCAGACCAGATTACATTTGATTGTTCATTTGCCAGTTAATGGGCAGGTGGATTTTCCGGTGTTGGCAGATACCATTTCATCAAAAGTACAAATTGTTGAAATGGGTAAGACTGATACCATTGCCGATCAAAATAATCCAGGTGTAAAAACCATTAGCAGGCAATATACCATTACCTCTTTTGATGCGGGCTTACATATGATTCCTGCTTATACATTTGGTAGTAAGTCGGGAAATTTTAATACAGCTGCACTCCCCTTGGAGGTATTGGCTGTAAAGGTAGACACTACGAAGGCCATATATGATATTAAGGAACCTTTGGCGGTGTCTTATTCTTTTATGGACTGGCTTAGGGATAACTGGAAACTGGTGTTATTTGTGGCATTAGGGATCTTAGTAGTCGTTGGACTGATCTGGTACTTCATTAAAAAACGCAGAAATAAGCCTGCTAAAGTTGAAGCTCCTAAACCAATTGTTCCTTTGCATACCATCGCTTTAGACAAGCTGAATGCTTTGAAAAGCGAAAAATTATGGGAACAGGGCCAGATTAAACAGTACCATAGCGAGCTGACAGACATCATTAGGGAGTATTTGGAGAAAAGGTATGAAATCAATGCCCTGGAGCAAACATCTGAAGAGATCTTCGCTGGATTGCGCCATCTTGATATTTCGGAACAAAATACAAATAAGCTAAGGCAGATGTTGCTGCTTGCTGATTTGGTGAAGTTTGCCAAGGCAACACCATTGAACACAGATAATGAACAAAGTATGGAGAATGCAATCAGTTTTGTAATGAATACCAAAGCCGTTGTTGCTCCATTGACTGAAAATAAAGTACAAAATAAAGATAATGAATCTGTTTAGCGGAATTGAATTTGCCAATAAGGGTTTTTTCTGGCTCCTGATTATCATTCCTTTAATGATTGGTTGGTACATCTGGAGAAATAACAAACTTCAGGGGAGCCTGCGGATGTCAGCTTTAAAGGGTTTTTCATCCGGTAAAAAGAAGCGTAGTTATACTATTTTAAGGCATTACGGTATTGTTTTAAGGGTATTGGCATTGATCGTTTTGATTATTGCATTGGCAAGGCCTCAATCGGCTTTTAGTTGGCAAAACTCGACAACTGAGGGGATTGATATTGTAATTGCTACAGATATTTCTGGTAGTATGCTTGCGGAAGATTTGAAACCGAACCGCTTGGAAGCCGGTAAAAATATTGCGATAGACTTTATAAAAGACCGTCCGGAAGATCGAATAGGTCTGGTTATTTTTAGTGGGGAGAGCTTTACGCAGTGTCCGCTTACCATTGATCATGATGTGTTGATTAATTTGTTTAAGGACGTTAACAATGGAATGATTGAGGATGGAACTGCGATTGGAATGGGACTGGCAACAGCAGTGAACCGCTTAAAAGAGAGTGAAGCCAAGAGTAAGGTTGTGATTTTGTTGACGGATGGATCGAATACTACAGGTTCTATACCGCCAATGACTGCTGCCGAAATTGCTAAACAAATGAAGGTAAGGGTTTATACTGTTGGTGTGGGTACAAAAGGCTATGCGCCATATCCGGTAAAAACACCATTCGGGGTCGAGTATCAACAGGTTCCGGTTACCATTGATGAGGATGTATTGACTAAGATTGCTAACACTACTGGTGGAAAGTATTTCCGTGCTACTAATAATGAAAAACTAAAGCAGATTTATCAGCAAATAGATCAATTGGAAAAGGCAAAGATTGCGGTTACGCAATATCATAAAAAGACAGAGCGCTTTTTGCCTTTTGCTTTAATCGCCTTGGTGTTGTTGCTGGCTGAGTTTTTATTGAGAAATACAATTTTTAAAGGAGCTTTAACTTAAACAGATGCTACGTTTTGAACATATAGAATTTTTATGGGGCTTAGCAGCCGTTCCACTATTCATCCTGATCTTTTTATGGGTGCGTAGATGGAAAAGAAAAGCTTTATTGGCTTTTGGTGATCCACATACGGTAAGAAGGATGATGCCTGAGGTTTCGTTGAGTAGACCGGGTTTAAAGTTTGTATTGTACATATTGGCTTATGCTTCTTTGGTGGTCGGTATTGCCAATCCTCAGATAGGAACTAAAATGGAAGAGGCGAAAAAGGATGGTGCAGATTTGATGATTTTGTTGGATGTTTCGAACAGTATGTTGGCGGGTGATTTGGCCCCTAATAGACTGGAGAACGCCAAGCGTGCCATTTCGCAGTTGATTGATAATTTACATAACGATCGGATAGGGATTATCATTTTTGCTGGCGAGGCTTATGTTCAGTTGCCTATAACAACGGATTACTCTGCGGCTAAGTTGTTCTTGAATAACATTACTACTGATATTGTGCCAACACAGGGTACCGCGATTGGTGCTGCGATTGATATGGGGATGAAATCCTTTAATTTCGTGAATGGTACCAGTAAGGCGATGATTTTGATGACGGATGGTGAAAACCATGAGGATGATGCAGTTTCGGCAGCTAAAAGTGCGAGCGCCAAGGATGTAGCCATACATGTGATTGGTGTGGGATCAGCGGAGGGTGCGCCTGTGCCTATTTACAAGAATGGCAGACCGGTAGGTTTTCATACTGATGAGACTGGAAAAACGGTGGTGACGAAGTTGAACGAGGCGATGTGTAAGGAGATTTCGGAAGCCGGGAATGGTGTGTATGTGAGGGCTAGTAATGCCAATAGTGGTTTAAACATCGTGATGGATCAGGTAAATAAAATGGAAAAGAAAACGTACGACAGTAAGTCATTTAAAAACTATGAAGATAGGTTCCAGTTTTTCCTTGGATTATCTGTTTTGCTGTTGTTGCTAGAGTTTTTTATCTCCAACCGTAGAAACTTGAAATTAACTGAGTTGAATTTGTTTGAAGTGAGGTAGTTATGAAGCAATTGATCATTATTATATATATTGTATTACAAGGAGCTGTAGTTTTTGCACAGAAGGAGAAGAAATACATCCACAACGGCAATAAGCTATATCAGCAACAAAAATATGCGGAAGCTGAGGCAAGCTACCGGCAGTCGGTAGAGAAAACAAAGGAATCTGTAGCTGGTAATTTTAATTTGGGAGATGCTTTGTACAAGCAGAAGAAATTTGATAATGCTGCACAAAAATTTACGGAGATTGCATCCTCATCAGAAAACAAAGCGGTAAAGGCGCAAGCTTACCATAATTTGGGTAATTCTTTGTTGGAAAATAAAAAGCTGGAAGAGAGTATTGAGGCCTATAAAAAATCTTTGATCAATAATCCTAAAGATGATCAGACGCGGTATAATCTGGCTTATGCTCAGGAAAAATTGAAGCAGCAACAGCAGCAGGATAAGAACAATAAGGATAAAAATAAAGACAAGAAAGATCAGGATAAGAAGGACCAGAATAAAGATCAGAAGGACCAGAATAAAGATCAGAAGGACAAGGATAAGCAGAATAAGGATAAGAAAGATCAGGATAAAAAGGACCAGGATAAAGATCAAAAAGACAAAAACAAGAAGGATCAGGACAAAAAAGATCAGCAGGGGCAACAGCCACAGCCAGATAAGTTGTCTAAAGAGGACGCTGAAAGGATGTTGGAGGCCTTGAAAAATGAAGAGAAAAATACCCAGGATAAGTTGAAAAACAAAAAAGCAAAAGGGGTAAAGGGACGTATTGTTAAAGACTGGTAAAAGGGGTATTATATAATGAAAATGAGATATTATTTATTGTCGATACTGCTTTTATGGTCGACCATTGGTTTAGGCCAGATAAAGGTTACTGCATCAGTAAGTTCTAATCAGGTGGCAACTGGTGAGCAGTTTGAGATTACTTTTTCAACTACTGGAAATCCGGAATCATTTGATCCACCTGCATTTAACGGGTTTGAGGTAGTTGGTGGGCCTAATCAATCGTCCAGTTTCAGTTCTGTCAATGGAACTACAACGGCAAGCATTTCTGTAAGCTATGTGCTGATTGGAGTTAAAGAAGGGGAGTATGCTATTGGGCCAGCAAGTATGGTGGTCAATGGTAAGGCCTATAAATCTAACGGCGTAAAAATAAAGGTAACAAAGGGAAGAGCTGTTCCTCAGCAGTCGGGACAATCGGCTCAAGGAGGTCAGAGGGGCGCAGTGCCTACTGGCAATTCTGCTGACCTTTCGAAGCGGTTGTTTTTGAGAGCAATCGCCAGTAAAACGAATGTTTACCAGGGCGAGCAAATTGCGGTTACTTATAAGCTATATGCGAATATCGCCATTGTTGGCAATGAGCCTGAGAAATTACCAGATTTCAACGGATTTTGGAGTCAGGAGATTAAAAATGGCAGTCAGAGTGTGGAATGGAAAGAGGAAGTTTACAACGGGACCAGATATCATGTCGGAGTACTAAAAGAGATTATTTTATTCCCGGAACGTTTTGGAAAGCTAACGCTTGATCCTTTGATTATGAATTTTGTGGTGCGTAAAAATGTGCCATCCAATGATCCTATTGAGCAATTTTTTGGTGGTGGTTCTTATGAGGATGTGAAGTATAAAGTGAAAAGTGCACCTGTAACCATTAATGTAAAAGCCCTGCCTGATGCTGGTAAGCCTGAGGGTTTTGAAGGTGCTGTAGGTACTTTTGCAATTGGTGCTGCGATTGATAAATCATCGGTTAAAGCAAATGAAGCGGTTAATTATACACTCAAAATAACGGGCTCTGGTAATTTGAAGCTCTTGAAAGCACCTACTGTGAATTTTCCTGCAGATCTGGAGAAGTATGATCCGAAAATCACAGATCATCTAACTGAAAGCTTGAATGGTGTTTCTGGAAGCAGGGAGTTCAGTTATTTGCTTATTCCAAGACATGAAGGGAATTATACTATTGAACCTTTAAAATTCTCCTATTTTAATCCTGCTACCCAAAAGTATGTGACCTTAACTGCGGGACCTTTTAATTTAAAAGTCGCTAAAGGTGCTCCGGGGTCGAATGTTACAGCTTATGCTTCGGGTAACCAGAAGGACATTAAAATGTTGGCAAAAGATATCGCTTACATTAAAACGAGTACATCAGGTTTACATAAAAAGGGTAGTTCTTTTTACGGATCGGCAGCTTACTACAGTTTACTTTGTTTAGGTCCTTTGCTGTTTATTGGTGCCTTGGCTTATCGTAAACGATATAGAGATAATAACAGAGATCAGGTGAAGGTAAAGGGTAGAAATGCCAATAAAATTGCGGCTAAACATTTGGCGAGTGCAAAGAAACAATTGCTGGCTGGAGATAAAAAGTTATTTTATCAAGATGTTTATAAAGGACTATACCAATACCTGAGTGATAAGTTTAATATTCCTGCTGCGGAATTGAATAAGGATAATATCAGTGAGCAGCTAAATGCGGCTGGCATCGCAATGCCATTAATCAGTCAACTCACAGAGACACTGGATTTGTGCGAAATGGCACGGTATGCTCCTGTCTCTGGAATTTCAGATCAGGAAGTATTTGATAAAGCTAAAAGTATCATTAATGACATCGAAGAGCATGGGTAACCTTTTGAAATATAGTTTGTATGTATGGCTATTACTGTTGGCCATCCCATTTTGCGTAACAGCAAAGGAGATCAATGCTGAGACATTTCTCCAGCAGGGGAATGAGGCTTATGCAAGGAATCGTTTTGAGGATGCTGCAGCGGCTTATAAGCAGGTATTGGATGCGGGCTATGAATCTGCGCCAGTTTATTTTAACCTGGGGAATGCGCAATATAAGTTGGCCGAAATGCCTGCTGCAATTTTAAACTATGAAAAGGCATTGAAGTTGGCACCGGGTGACGCAGATATTAAGCTGAACTTACAGTTGGCAAACCTTAAAATAACGGATAGAATCGAAGAGATACCTGAGTTTTTTCTGAGCAAATGGTGGAAAGGATTTATCTTATTCTTTTCTCTAAGTACCTTATCTGTATTTACAATTGTGTGCTTTATTGCAGGCTTTATTTTGCTCATCGCTTATCTGTTTTTGATTTCCGTTTGGCCGAAAAAGATGGCCTTTTATACTGGGATAACTGTGCTTTCCTTAGGCTTGATCTTTCGAGCGATGTCTAGTGTACAATCAGATTACCTGGATGGCAATCCGCAGGGGATCGTTTTTAGTGGCGCTGTTGATGTAAAAAGCGGTCCTGATGGACAGCAGAAAACATTGTTTGTGATCCATGAAGGTACAAAAGTGAGTATTTTGGAACGGAATAATAATTGGGCAAAGGTCGTGTTGGCCAATGGCAATGGGGGATGGATAAAATTGATGGATATTAAGGAAATATAAGAGGATTATATGGCACAGTCACCTACAAAACAAACGCAGTTATTCCCATCAAACTTTGCTTTTTTAAATAAGCTAAAAAATCATAATGACAGGGATTGGTTCAATGCCAATAAAGAGGAGTTTCAAGATGAACAGCAAATGGTAACAGCTTTTGCAGAAGCGTTATTACAAGAGCTCAATACTCACGATGTGATAGAAACTCCTTCGGGTGCAAAAAGTGTGTATCGCATTTATAGGGATACCCGTTTCTCTAAAGATAAGACACCTTATAAGACGTATTGGAGTGGAAGCTTTAAGCGGGCGACCAAATACCGTAGGGGTGGTTATTACTTTCATATCGAACCGGGCAACAGTTTTATTGGTGGTGGGTTTTGGGGACCAAATGCTGATGATCTGAAGCTGATTCGAGAAGATATTTCATTTGATTCGGCGCCTATGAGAAAAATCTTAAATAGCGAGTCATTTATTTCATCTTTTGAAAAATTAAAAGGAGAGCAACTAAAGACTACACCTAAAGGTTTCGATGCAAATTCTGAGGCTATAGATCTCTTACGGTATAAGCAGTTTCTGCTGATCCGAAAGTTTTCTGATGAAGCTGTTTTAAGTTCAGGCTTTCTAAAAGAAGCAAGTCAGACCTTTAAAGATATGCGTCCATTTTTGGACTATATGAGTGAAGTACTGACTACTGATATCAACGGATTGAGCATATAATACTATCGGCCAGTCTACGGCTTTGTTACTTTGCTTACTTTTCTCTTACGGTTGGTCTTTTTAATGGCAGGTGCGGGTGCTGGCTGAGTGAGTTTTCTGATATAGATGTGCTTAACATTTGCTTTCCCACTTTCTCTTTCGTCTACTTCAAATCGGTTGGTGCTTTTTATTAAAGGTAGCAATTTAGAAAAGCCATAATTTCTAGAGTCAAAATCCGGTTTTTTCTTCATCATCAGATTGCCGAAATCTCCAAGATAAGCCCACCCATCTTCATCTGCCAGGTCAGTAATACTATCTGCGAAGAGTCTAATAATTCCGGGGTCAACTTTGCTCAAAGGCTGCATTTCGGGAGTTTTAGTACTTGTAGTAGTTTGGATTGTACTGTTGTCTTCCGCAGGCATTTGTTTTGGTTTTAGAATTTCAATGTAGATGAATTTATCACAAGCCGTGATAAAAGGAGTTAATGTTTTCTTTTCACCAATACCAATTACCTTCATGCCAGCTTCTCGAAGTCTGGTTGCTAATCTGGTGAAATCACTGTCGCTAGAGACAATGCAGAAGCCGTCAACTTTACCAGTATAAAGGATATCCATGGCATCGATGATCAGCGCACTATCACTAGCATTTTTACCACTGGAGTAACTGTATTGTTGAATGGGAGTGATGGCATTCTCTAGTAGTACCTTTTTCCATCCCGAAACAGTCGGTTTGGTCCAATCAGCATAGATTCTTTTAAAGGTTGGGGTGCCATATTTGGCTATTTCCTCAAACATTTCCTTGACGTTGGCATAAGGTACATTGTCTGCATCGATCAGTACTGCGAGTTTCAGATCTTTCTCGTTTTTCATAAGCCTTGTGCTGGTGATTTTATTAAAGATAAGCAAACATAAACAGAAAAATATTAGTTCCACTAAATCCGGATATCGGATTTAATAAAGGCTACAATACTTCGGGCGTATGGCTAACGACAAATTGATTCTTTAAAGCTTCCTGAAGGGATAGCTCAAACCATTCGTATTTCAGTACGCCTTTAGCTTCTACTTTTCCTTTCAATAAAAAGAGTGAAGACTTTATAATGGGTGGAAATCCAGAGGGGTAAGTACGAATAAAATGCCTATTTTCGATATTCCGAAATCAATTTGTCAGTATGATGGAAAACCACAAGTATGCGAATAACTATTTGACAACCTATATATAACCAAAATGAACCAACTAATTCCTAGAAGGACTGCTATACGAAACCTTTTAATCATTGCCGGAGGCGCAATGGTCTTACCTGCTTGTTATAGCAAGTCGGGAAAACCGACAATACAACTAAATAATTTGAGCTTAACGGAAGAGGATGAGTTGTTTCTTGAAGCACTTTGTGAAACACTTGTGCCGGAAACTGACAGTCCGGGCGCTAAAAGTCTCAAATTGCATTTGTTTGTAATGAAAATGGTGGATGACTGTTACAAAACGGAGGATCAGCAAATGTTTATCAGAGGCCTGAAGGAATTCGATGATTTTGTAAAAGAAAAAGTTAGTAAATCTTTTGTAAAAGCTTCAATTCCTGAGCGTGAGGAGTTGTTAAAAAGCATCCAGCAGGATAAAGAAAAGAACAATGCAATTTATAAATTTTATGAGATCACCAAAAGCAAAACAATTCAGGGGTATTTAAACTCAGAATATGTGATGACAAATCTGGTCAAGTATGAACTTGTACCAGGTCGTTACAATGGTCATTTTCCGGCATAATTGGTAATTAAGATTTTTTTATAAAGAATAGAAATATGGCGAATATCGCAATAGACAGCATAAAAGAAAGAACATTTGATGCTATAGTTATCGGTTCTGGCATTAGTGGAGGCTGGGCCGCTAAAGAGTTTACTGAAAAAGGTTTAAAGACATTGGTTTTGGAGCGGGGTAGAAATGTGGAGCACATCAAAGATTATCCCACTACCAATAAGTTTCCCTATGAGTTTGAGCATCGCAACGAAATGCCGCTTAAAGATAAGGAAGCGAACCCTATCGCCAACCGCTGTTATGCCTATCATGAAGATTCACAACATTTTTTTGTAAAAGATAAGGAGCATCCATATGTGGAGGAAAAGCCTTTCGACTGGATTCGTGGTTACCAGGTAGGAGGCAAGTCGTTACTTTGGGCAAGACAAACCCAGCGTTGGAGCGACTTTGATTTTGAAGGACCTGCACGTGATGGTTTCAGTGTTGACTGGCCAATCCGGTATAAAGATATCGCATCCTGGTATACCTATGTAGAACGTTTTGCCGGTATTTCAGGGAATAAAGATGGATTAGCAGAATTACCTGATGGGGACTTCTTACCTGCATTTCCGCTGAATGCTGCAGAAAACCATTTCAAGGAAGTGATTAAGGGAAAATATGCCAATAGGCATGTAATTAGTGCACGATGTGCACATTTGTCTAAACCCAATCAAATTCATTTTGATCAAGGACGAGGGCAATGTCAAAATCGTATCCTTTGTCAACGTGGTTGCCCATTTGGCGGCTATTTTAGTAGCAATGCTTCTACATTGCCTTGGGCTCAAAAGACAGGAAACTTAACATTGAGGCCATTATCGGTAGTCCATTCGATTATTTATGATTCAAAAAAGGGCAAAGCAACGGGGGTAAAAGTGATTGATACAACCACCAAAGAGGAAATTGATTTTTACGCCGATGTAATATTTGTGAATGCTTCAGCCATAAATACCAATCTCATTTTGCTGAATTCAGTTTCTGATCGTTTTGAGAATGGTTTGGGGAATGATTCTGGATTGCTGGGTAAATACGTGGCTTTTCATAATTATACCGCAGTAATTACTGCTGAATTTGATGGTGAACTTGAATACAAGACCGACGGCCGTAATCCCGCGGGTGGGGGGTATATTCCGCGTTTTAGAAATGTGCATCAGCAGGAAACTGACTTTTTAAGGGGATATGCTGCTGCTTTTAGTGCAAGACGTAAGGAATGGAACGATACGGATGGCGTTGGGGAAGATCTGAAAAAGCACCTGTTAAAAAAGGAGTTGGGTCCCTGGAAAGTCGGATCGCATATGATGGGAGAAACAATTCCAAAAGAGAGTAATTATGTAAAACTGGATTCCAGTTTAAAGGATGCTTGGGGCGTTCCTCAACTGCGTATATCTATTGATTATGATGATAATGATCGTAAAATGAGGGCAGATTATTTTGAGCAGATGAAGGATATGTACGAATCTGCCGGTTTTACAAATATTGAAACCCGTAATGACGACAGAAGGCCAGGTAATGATATTCATGAGATGGGGGGTGTGCGTATGGGGAAAGATCCAAAGACATCACTCTTAAATGAATGGAATCAATTGCACAGCTGTAAAAATGTATTTGTGACCGATGGAGCCTGCATGACATCTACCGGTACACAAAATCCATCTTTAACCTATATGGCTTTAACAGCACGGGCTTGCGATTATGCTGTAGCCCAATTAAAAAAAGGTAATATTTAATTATTTGGTTGATAAATAAAATGCTTGTTGCTGATTTTATATGATTCATAAAATCAGCAACTCATTTAATTATTCTTCCCGGTCGAGGACATGTTTGATTTTATTCGCGTTCTCCATCAACTCCGTAAGATAAGCCCAGTTTTCTTTTTCAATACAAGATTTGAATTTTCGGAGCTGAGTAATGTGTTCGTTTAGTACATCGAGCACATTTTCTTTGTTCTGTTTAAATATGGGCATCCACATCGCAGGACTACTTTTTGCTAGCCTTACCGTGCTTTCGAAACCCGCACTGGCCAGTTCAAATATGGCATTTTCTTCTTTCTCTTTTTCCAGTACGGTGTTGGCCAAAGCAAAGGACGTTATATGAGAGATATGGCTGACATAGGCCACGTGGACATCGTGATCCTTTCCCTCCATATACACATTATACATGCCTAGTAAAGTGTATAAATGTTCGACTGTTGCCAATGCATCCTTATCACTTTCTGTAGCATTGCAAATCACATTTGCCCTACCATCAAAGGCATCTTCTGTTGCAGCTTCCGGTCCACTGAATTCTGTACCCCACATCGGGTGTGTGGCAATATAGCGCCCCCTTTTAGCATGTCCTTTTACTGCGTCCAATAAAGACATTTTAGTGGAGCCGGTATCCAGTACAATCTGATGTTTTACCTGATCAAGCACCAGTGGTAATAATGTAGCACAAGCACTTACCGGGGCACTCAGTATAATGAGGTCGCTGTTGGCAATTGCGTCGTCTAGATTGGTTATTTCATCTACAATTCCTAGTTCAAGTGCCTTTAGTGTATGTGCCTCCTGGTTGTCCACTCCAAATACTTTAGTGGCAAAGCCTTTTTGCTTTAACACCAATGCCATGGAACCACCAATAAGTCCGAGACCGACTACTGCTATCTTCATTTTTTAAATATAATTATTAATATAAGCGCTATTTATGTTATTTACTGATTCGGGTTATCGCTTGTTCAAACCTGGATAGGTCGCCACAAAGACTGATCCTGATGTATCTATTACCCTGGCTACCGAATATGCCGCCGGGGGTCAGGAAAACGTTTGATCCATAAAGGATTTCATCGCTAAGGGCATAGCCATCTTCATAACGATCAGGAATTTTTGCCCAAACAAATAAACCAACCTGTTTAAGCGAATAGCTACAACCCAGGATATCTAATATACGGTATACTTGTTCTCTTCTTTCGGCATAGATGCTATTGATATGGCTATACCATTCAGGGCCGAGACTTAATGCTTTTGCTGCCGCCATTTGTAGGGGCTGGAACATACCACTATCCATATTACTCTTGAACCTTAATACTTCTTCAATCCGTTCTTTCGATCCGCAAAGCATACCAATCCGCCAACCGGCCATATTGTGCGATTTGCTTAAAGAGTTTAATTCCAGAACTACTTCTTTAGCACCAGGTGCTTTCAAAAGACTTACTGGATTGTCATTCAGGATGAAACTATAAGGGTTATCATGCACTAGTAGGATCTGGTTTTCTTTTGCAAAGCGTACCAGGTTTTCAAATAAATCTGGGCCCATTTGCTGTCCCGTGGGCATATGTGGATAATTCACAAACATCAGCTTTACCTTGCTCAGATCCCTTGCTGCTAATGACTCCAAGTCAGGGTACCAGTTTCGCTCTTCCTGTAAAAGGTAACTCACTGGTTTGCCACCTGCCAGTTTAACCGCACTGCTGTAAGTGGGATAACCAGGGTCAGGGATCAATGCTTCGTCCCCCTCATTCAGATAGGTCATACAAATATGCATGATGCCTTCTTTTGAACCGATTAATGGTAATACTTCAGTATCAGGATCCAGTGATACCTGGTACCAGCGTTGATACCAATCTGTAAACGCTTGTCGCAATGCGGGGATACCTTTGTAGCCTTGATAACCGTGTACTCCAGGTTTTGCTGCTTCTTCCTGCAATGTCTTAATCACATCAGGATGTGGTGGAAGATCAGGACTGCCAATACCTAAGTTAATGATGTTTTTACCTTCTTTATTCAGGGAATCAATCTCCCGCAGTTTTTGGGAGAAATAGTATTCACTAATCCCATCAAGTCTCTTCGCAATCACACTCATGATACGTTAATTTTGGTTTGTTTATTGGTTTGATGAAATCAAATATAAAAAACCTTTTTTAAGGGCAAACTTACACTTCAACTAAATCTTCTATTTTTATTTGAAGTTTAGGGTTATTCAGTTTAGCTATAGTATTTTTTACCTTGATGATTGTTTGAGCACTTAAGGTTGTTGGCACGAGTTGTTCCATGCTTATGCCTAAAAGTTTATGAATAAGGATCAGATCATTTAAGGTAAAAGGGTTTATTCCATTGATAAGTTCAGACATATAAGTCTCGCTGGTATGACCTAAAATAATTCCTAGCTGTTTTTGGGTAAGCCCTTTCTCTTTAAGTTTGAGTTTGACTGATTGTTTGCGATGCTGGTAAAACTTATTTTCACATTCAGCAATTTGTTCTGCTAAATCGTTTTCTTCTACCAGTTGTTCGGTGATTTCAGCATTAACCCAATGCTTATCTTCATAAGCCATGATTATATCATGTAGTTGATTTCTTTCTTCAGCTAATTCCGGATGCTTTTTAATGAGTACTCTTAGCTTGCGGTTGATGATTGAAGCCCTTTCAAATTCAAGTTCTGAGCTAAGAAAACCTTTTTGTAGTATTTTTTTTAAACCAATTTGTACGTCCATCTTCATATGTTTTAAATCCAACTGTTATCACTTAAATACTTTTTAACCATACTTTTTGTGTTTTTAAAAACTCTTTCATAATTATCATGCGTACCAGCCCACACAATGGTTGCTTTTCCATCATCATTTAACTGAATTAAGACTAGTGCACGATGAACATTAATATCAAAAAAATAGAAACCATCTGTATGTACCTGGTCGGCATCTGATCTATCGGCTCTTATTTCTTCTTTTGTTTTCCAATTCTTCTCTTCTATAGTTAAAATCAGCTCGTCTATGGCTTTGCATAATTTTAGATTGCCTTGATTTTTAAACTTTAGCTTTAGGAGTACTTTCTTTCCAGTAACTCTCATGCTATAAAACAAATATATGTATAAACTTCGGAATTAATCCGAATTATGGATGCTTTGTTATTTTTTTCTTGGCAGCTGATGGTTTGGTAATCATTCGTTTGGTTAGCTTGCATAATTTATTCTTTTATAAAATTATTAATCTTGCAAGTCTATACCATTACGTAGTTACGTTGGTTAGAATTTGGTGTTTAATTGTGGCTAATTCGCCATAATTAAAAGTTGGGGTGTGGATTTTCCCTGTGGCATTTAATGCCTTTTTGACTAAATTGCGCCCATTATGACAGAAAACGAATTTTTAGTATACTGCCAAGGTCAGGTTTCTGGCGCGCTAAAAGACGAAGATATTGTGCTGATGTTAACAGCCTGGGGAAGTATTAAATATACACAAGGCTATAACAAGGCATTAGAAGATAATGGGGTAGTAAAGGAAGATAAATAATTCCTCCTCATTACTACTATTCAAAAGATAAGCTCATCTTGCTGTAACCCAAACCAGTTAAAATGGGCTTCAGTATATTTAGAGCATTTGTACGGGTTTGTTGGAGGATGTCAGACTTACGGACTTCTTCATCGATTTGTTTTTCCGCGCTTTTATAAGCTTCATCAACCAAGTCAGCTTCTCTGAAAAAGGCCATTTTGGTATCGTAAACCTTTGATGATTTATGATCTATCTTGATATAGCAAATCTCCGGTTGAGGTAGTTTTAAAACAGCCGAATCTCCGTAAACCTGAATATGTTCTGCTTTAACCTTTGCCAGGTCAATACAACCAACAACATCCGCTTTAATGATTAATAATACGCTTGCATCTGGCAAAAAGGGGGTTTTGTTTTTATGCTCTAACACATCGCTGATGCGGTATTTTACCAATTCCAGTTTTCCCATTGATTCTACCCGCTCCACTAAAAGCTGATGATTACTTTCTACTGTGGTTTTTAAGGTGAATTTTGCTGCCACGAACCAGCCAATAAATCCGAGAACGGCCAGAATTGCTAATACTTTAAATATTTTAACCATGTTTTAAGCTACCCAATTTATAGGCCAAATTTTTTATGTTACAAAAATAATACTTCTGCGCTTGCTTTGTAAGCCGAATTAATGAATTCTTACTCGCCTAATTGGCAATTAACCTTTTTGTATTCACCGCTTAATATTAAGCTAAAATTACACAACATCATGTATTGTGTACTCGATATTTTTACTTGACCAAGTATAAATCTATTCTATGAAAAGGAATCTCTCTCCCAAATTATTTCTCTTTGCTTGTATATTGTTAACTACGATTGCTTGTGGCAAGAAAAAAGATGTAGGTAATAAAAAAAGGCCATTTCTGATTTTGTCAGAAATGGTCTTTTGAGAATTTATACTAATGTTTTTTCGGCTGATAGTGATAATTCATAATCAGCAAAGAATTCATCAAATTTTGCTCTGCTTATTCCAGGCATACAGATCACATGACTCATACCGTCTTCGGTAGCAAGCTGCCATTTTACCTTTAAAGCTAGTGAAGGCGCTGGGAAGACTACTGTTAGGGCAGAAGGATTGCACCAGGCATTAACACCCATTTCTTTAAATCGGTTCAATACATATTGTGCGGTCTCCAGACTTTCAATAGCACGTTGTTTTAAACCTTCGATACCCAGTTTTTTAATGGCATACCACATAAATATCGGGCTATGGCCATTCCTGCTTCCAGTAATTGTGGTATCTACGGTACCGATATATGGAATCGCTTTACCAATGCGTTCCTTATAATTTTTCTTAACCAAAACTACACCACATGGGATCGGAGAGCCAATAAATTTGTGCCCGCTTATGGCTAAACTATCGCAACCATGTGCAAAATCAAAACCAGGTTCAAGATTTAACAATGCACTGTAAGTTCCAGCTAAGGCAGCATCGCAATGAATGTATTGGTTTTTTACAGCCAACGAAGCTAGCGTTTGTTTGATGCGAGCTAAATCATCCTTTGCTTCAGTCATCGTGGTACCAATATTGGCTAAAATAATGACTGGTTTATCCCGGTTCATTTGCACCATTTGGCGTAGATCCTCATAGTCCATTTCTCCGTTTTCCTGTTTACGGATTACGATGCTCTGGCAATTCAGCAATTGAATGTTTTTTTGTACGCTATAATGGGTGGCCTCCGAATAGTAAACTACACCATTTGGATAAAGTTCCCGAGCTACATATAGACCATAAAGGTTTCCTTCCGAACCACCATTGGTTACGTATCCCCACCAATTGTCTGTCGGCGCATGAAATAGATCCGCAAAAAATTGGAGTACCTCTTGCTCAAGAGATCTTGAATTTAAGTCATAAGTTGATTCTACCTGTGGATCGCCAACATTGTTTAAAGGAAGCTTTAATAATGGGTAAAGCTCAGAGTAGTCAAAATCCTGGGCTATAGGATAGCCTATAAAGTATTCAGAACGCTCTTTCGCCTTTTCCATATAGGCCATTAATCTTTCATTATCAGGTTTTTTTAACATTGTTCTTTATGATTTGGTATTGCAAAATTGAATAATTGTAGATTAATTATCTATGAATATAGAAAAATCAGGAAATATATCTTTTTGTAAGTGTTTTGTCAGGTCAAATGACTTATTTTGTTCTTTAAAACCTCATTTAAAGGAAATACTATGGCAACGGCATTAGACCAAATGGACACTAAAATCTTAAATCTGCTGCAAAGAGATTCCTCTCTGCATGTAAAAGAAATTGCATCAAGAATAGGACTGAGCCAATCACCAACCTATGAGCGTATTAAAAAATTGGAGAATGAGGGTTTTATTGATAAGTACGTTGCCTTGGTAAATCGGGAGAAACTAGGCAAGCATTTGATGGTTATTTGTACAGTTACACTTAAAGAGCAATCAATTGTTGCTTTGAAGGAATTTGAGCAGTCTATCATTAAATTTAAAGAGGTACTGGAAGTAATGTGTATTGCAGGAAGTAGCGATTACATTTTAAAAATAGCTGTTGAAGATGTAAATACCTATCATACGTTTGTAATTGAGCAATTATCATCTATTGCGAATATCTCTAAACTGAGTAGTAATTTTGTACTTAAAGAACTTAAAAAAGATACGGCGATAGAGATAGGGTAGCTCAGGAGCCGAAAAAAGGAGTGGCATTTTCTTCTACACATTTAACGGCATATAAGTAAAGAGCGGCAGACCAGGTTTGCCAGTCTTGCCCCATCGGTTCTCCTGTTTGTGCTTTATACCATTCGTTAAAACCGTATTCTAATTCTTTGTTACTGGATTTTTTGATCAAATCAGTAAGCGCATAAAGTTTCTCTTTTGCCAGATGATGTTTGCCTGCTGCTACCAAAGCTGCAATGTGGAAGGCAGAAATAAAAGGCCAAATACCGCCATTATGATAGTCCCCTGGCTTGTTGTAGGCCTCGTAACGTGGAATCCAATCGGCATCGCCAGGCAAAATAAAGGGAAAGAAATTAGGCGACAAGGGAACTACTAAATCGCCGATATCTCTCATTAGATTGCACTGTTCTTCTATCCAGGATGCCATATGCTCAGCTCTGGTACGTGATGCTAGGCCGGATAACATGGCGATGCTGTTTCCTAAAAGGTCAAACCTTTCACTGCTGTATATTTTGTACGACCATAATGCGTAATAGGGTTTACGTTTCACAACCATACCTTCGTGACGATGATGTGGATTCGAACTTTCGGTAATGGTGAAATGCTCCATAGCGACTTTTAGTTTATGCGCACGCTCATGGTAGCCCAACATGCTCAGATAAGCGAATGCTGTTGCATTTACAAACAGACCAAAACCAAGCACCCATTGTTCATCCCGCCAATCACTGGTTGGCTGTTGTGCAATCAAATAATCATCACTCGGACTTTGGTATTCCATCCAGGTCAATGCTTTCTGAACCGAAATCTCCAGAAAATCTTTCTCACCGGTAAATTTCCTGAAAATACCCACCGCTAGTAAAAATAGGGGCGTAGTATCAGTTGCACCACGGTTTTCGGGGTCATGTACCATGGAGGGGATGTGTCCTCTTAAAGACTGGTTTTTTGATAAAGTTTCCAGTGATTTTCTGATGGAAGCCGTTAATTTCGCATTGTCCGAAACGGCTATCCCAAATATGGAAAGCATTAAATCTCTTGTATAAGGTTCAGGGTATCCCCAACCTGCCGTCCGCGGAAGACCATGATACGGTCCTTTCGAATTGTGAAGAAGTACCTCTATAGCTGCAGTCCTTGCTTTTTCTATTTCCTGCCAGTTTTTAGTGCTCATAATCAATAGATTTAATATATGTCTAGTCTTTTATTTATGATTTCGATGAAGCGCTTAGCCACGATACGGTAATCGAAATGATTTAAAGCCCTTTGTCGACCCGCTTCTCCCATTTGCTTCCGAAGGTTAGGATTGGTCATTAATTTGATCAGACTCTCCTTAATGTCATTCACATCAGCACGGTAATCCACTATTCTTGGCTCATCAAAAACTATTCGTTTGCTTTCTTCAAAGCCAGATTCTGTACCAAGGGTAACTTCGTTAATTACTATTTTTTGATTTACACTTGCCATAAAAGCTGTTTCTCCATGTATTAGTGTATCCAACATTCCCATCGCATTAATTCCAATTACCGGTTTAGCACATGCACCAGCTTCAACCTGAAGCATTCCAAAACCTTCCAGACGGGAGGGGGCTGCGTAGATATCGCAAGCTCCAAGAAGAAAAGGCACAAAATCTCTGGATATAATGCTAGTAGGGAAGGAGACATTTTTACCGATCCCGAGCTGTTGGGCGAGTTCTATATCTAAGTGGTTCTGAATGATCGTTCGTGGTTGCGGCCATACCTTGCAGACATATTTCCAATCTGACAATGGGATTCCTGTTACCGCTAGTGCTTCCATCACCTCTCTTCCACCTTTAGAGGCGGCATCTCCGCCAATAGTGAGGATCACTTGCTGTTCCGGACTTATCCCTAAAGCTTCTCTTACGGCTAATACTTTGGGATGATTTTTAGGATATGGTTTAAAATTTTCTGTATCACATCCCACAGGGAGCACTTCAATATTGTCTCCTTTGATCCCATCGCGGATATACATTTCCTTTACCCAATTAGAGGTCACTAAAATCAAAGGTAGTTCATTTAAAACATCCTGATAATTGGCAATATAACCATCTGCAACAAGCCATGGAACACCTTGAATGCCATGTTTACGTGGATGTAGAACTAGTTGAGGGGTGTGTCCCCAGTAACCCGTGCCTACAACAATATCCGGTTTGAACCAATTGTAGTACCATTCTTTTTCCAGTGTCGATTCAACGTGAGCCGCATGGGCATCTACACCATTTGCCAGTAAACCTTTGTAAAGCAAGTCGCCCTGTGTGGCCAGTCCGCCAGGAGTAGGCGGATAATCATACAATACGAGTACCTTCATAATATTTGGTTCCTTTCAAGCCATTTTAAAGCCTCTTTTTTATGGGTGAATTTCCAGAATGCCTCAGCTTTTGGGGTCGCTTTTGCCTCCCAGCTGTCCTGTTCAAAACCGTATATTTTTGTTATTAGCTCGTATTTTGTATTCCACAGGTCATTAGGCAGATCAAAATAAAGACCGGTTGTTTTTAATGCTTGCGGAAAATACATTCTGTTGCCATCTTCGTAAGCAAATACCCAGATTTCCTTGCTTGATAATTTGCGTTCGTACCATAGGTTTAATACTGTCGTTCCAATCTCTTCATGGCGTAAATGTCTGGTGTATTCGCCAGAAGGATTATGGGTTATAATTAGGTCGTAATTTACATTTGGGAGTAGTTTCAGTAGTATTCGTGCAATTTCTTGTTTATCCTGTGGAATTTGCGCCGGGCCATCATCCAAATCGCCCATAGCCCCCTTTGCATGGAAGACTGTTAAGGCTTTGTGGAATTTTGGTGCCCTGTTGGGATCGGATTTTCTGCACAGACAAGCGATAAAATATTCCCATTCGGGGTGGGTCAATAAGGTTCCTCCGGCCCATAAAACTTCATCGTCAGGGTGTGCTACAATAACAGCTACCTTTTTTGTCTTCTTCTCATTGATCGCTTCAGGCTTCATTATATCAATTAGTTAGTTTACATCGTAATATTTGCTAGATGTGGATATAACATGATAAAACTCGTTAAGTTTGAACGATATGTTTTCTGGCTTTTAAAATTGAAAAATAAAAAAGGGGAAATCGTTAAGATTTCCCCTTGTAGATAGGATTGGCTTATTGCCAAAGCCCTGATTGTGTTTTTTGAATTAATTCATGCGCATTGCAGGAATAGACTTTTTTGTCAACTTTTCAAATCCTAAAGCATAACTCTCAAATTCAGCAGTAATCTTTTCCATTAAAGCTTTCTTTCCTTCAGCATTGCCTTTGATTTTGGCTTTCCAATTGATTTCGCACTTTGCATCCTTATCCTTGGTGAAAACACAAATTTCTGCTTCTTTAATACCTTTAGGTAACGATTCCGTACCCAGTTGGATCACCATAAACTTGTATTGCTTATCCACCTGCTTAATGGTTTCTTTACGCATAGTCCCATCTGCAAAAGTAACTTCTCTTTCAACTGGAAAGTTGGCATCAGTAACAACTATCGCAGTTGCATAGCCATTAGAAGCCTTCTGAAGCAATTCAGCTTTATTTAGAATATCCCAAGCCTCATCTTGCGGCATGCTGATAGTAGCGTCTTTATTAACGTCATAGGTTACTTTTTGCGCAGCCTCCATTTGAGCTTTCGCTGTAACCACTGATAAACCAGTTAATAACAATAGTGATAATACGATCTTCTTCATAATTACATTCCAAATATTTTTTTCATGGCTTTATCTAACGATTCTCCACGAACATTTTTCTCTACAATTTTTCCTTCTTTATCAACCACCACCAGGTAAGGGATGCCACTGAATAGGTAAGATGCCATTACTGGTTTAGATTCTTGAGCATTGATTTGTGGCCATGCCATTTTCTCTTCAGCCATTGCCTTTTTCCAGGCTTCTGGTTTCGCGTCTACTGATACAGATAAAATCTCTAGACCTTTATCTTTGTATTTTTTGTAAACTTCTTTCAAGTGAGGAATTTCCTGGCGACAAGGACCACACCATGAGGCCCAGAAATCGATAATCAGGTATTTACCTTTAAAATCTTTAGGACTCATTTTTTTACCATTTACATCAGGGAAAGAAAAGTCAGGTGTTTTTTGACCATCGGCAATTTTAGCCGTTTGGGCCATGTTGTCAAGTATTTCTTTTTTCTTGTCTTTAGCCTGTGTTAACCAAGGGTATTTTTTAGTCAGATTGTCCAATGTAGACATCAGCAATTCACCATCTCTTTTCCAACTCAAACCATTTAAGGCGTAAAGAACGGCCGGTTGGTTTTTGTATTTATTGATGATGTATTTGGTACGGATATTTGCCTCTTTATTAATACGGTCAAAACCATCCTTCATATAATTTATCCAAAGCGTATCCTTAGAAAGACCTGCTTTCCATTGCTCCTGACCAACAGCAATCATCTGCTGATAGTTAAGGTAATTAACAAGATTGACATCATTGATGAGATCATTATCGGCCGAAGTATTTTCCATATAGATGTATGGAGGGTTTTTGATCTTCATTTTTGCGGTATCAATACCTCTTACATTCACATGGATATTGTCTTTGTCCGCCCAAAAATCGATGCGGTCAAAGTAATATACGCGTACCTGGTAAAAATCAGGGTTATCTGCGGGTACTTTAAAAGAGAAATTATTGTTGGCATCAACTTTAGTACTATCTATCGCTTTAAATGCTTTTTTAAAACCTTCTCCTTCATATTTCCCCAGGTAGATAGGGTATTTGTTTTCTGTATCCGGAAACTGAACCTTACCGGTAAAAGTTACGGTTTTTCCTTTTTGGGCAAAGCTGCTGCTTACCATTAACAACGCGGCAATTGCCAGTGTTAAACCTTTTTTAATCATGGTGTTTTTGTATTTATTATAAGTTGTTTTTTAATCTTTCATCATTGGAGGGGTCATCTGCCCTTTCTGGGATGCTTCTTTCCTCAGGTCTTGTGCTTTAGTAGCCATTAATTCCGCTTCAGCAGTTTTACCTTGTTTTTTTAGTGTTCTTTTTCTAAGATCTGCCAGTTGGATATTAGCAAATAGGTTAGGGTTACTGCTTTCTACCTGATCTGCCCAGCTTAAGGCATGTTTATAGTATTGTGCAGGAGCTGCGGTTACTAAATCATTAGCCGCACCAATTACAAAACCAGCTTTATTTTTAAAATCCGAATCTTCCCAAACTGCATATACTTTTGCTATAAACTTGTCCCATTTGCTTGTCGCCGCAAATTCAATAAGCTCCAGTTGAGCAAGCATTGGTTTTGAGTAATCAGTTCCATTGCTTAACAATTTCCTTATGGCCGTAGCTTTTTCAGTGGCAGCCTTTAGATCAGTCTTCTTTTCGTAGGCTCTTTTAATGGCGTATACAGATGAGCTCATTGTTCTCTGGAAATATGCGTTCACTTTTTCAGCGCCATATTTCTTTTCTAGCTCAGCTTTATTGCTATATAAATAAGCAAAAGACTGAGCTGCTGGGTTATTCAGATGTTTTAATGCAAGATTCCAATTATTAGCTTCCATTAAAGATGCTTTTGGAAGCCCATCGAAATATACTTTTGCTACAGCACCCATTTTATCAGCTTCGTAAGCTTTATCAAGTGCTTCCATATAAGCCAAAGCAGTAGCTTCCGAATGATCGCCGCTGTTGAATTTTTTTGCCAGTCCAAATGCCGTGCTTCCTGGGTTTAAAGCTTTTTTTGCTTCCTCCATAAATTCTGGAGCAGACATACTACCCACGATTTTGTGTACTACCTCTCCGTCACCATTAATAAACAGGTAAGTAGGGTAGGCGCTTACCTCAAATTTATCTTTTAATGCAGGGCCTTCACCTTTTTCCATATCGTACTTAACATTTAAGAAAGTTTGGTTAAATAGATCGGCTACGTTGTCTTTAGTAAAAACATCTTTAGCCATCATTTTACATGGCCCACACCAAGTGGTATAGGCATCGAAAAAGATAATCTTTTTCTCTTTTTTGGCTGTGGCCAGCTGAGTTTTCCAGTCGGCTTCCTTAAACGAGATCTCGCGGTTTTGAGCAGTTGCCCCGGTCAAAATACCGAGGCTTAGTGCTAATGTTAATAAATTGCGTTTCATATCTAATAAATAGTTAGGTGGTTACTAATTTTTATTGTGTTTTAGAATTCATCCGTCCAGGGCACCTTAACATCACTGAGCGCATTCTATTTACCTGATCGAGGGTGATGGAGTTATGGGCGCTTGGATAGCGATTGTCATCCATTGCATTCTCAAGAAAGAACTTTTCCCCATTTATTGCTGTTTGAATGTTAGTTGTAAGATCAGAGCCAGTACCTACATACTCGGGTGTATCCTGACAAAAATCAGAGTAAAGGCGACCAGCAGCAAAATATGTTGAAAATAAACCGTAGAAGCTACCAATAGAATTGAAAATTTCAATTCTACGCTCGAAACCTGGTCTGTATACTGTATTTGGCATAAAAACCGTTGCTGCTTGAAAAGTTGTCACGAAATCATCTGCATTCGTAGCAATTGCGGTAACACCAGGTATCAGTATTTCGCCTGGTCCCGCGGCTAACTGTTTTGCCGGAGCTAAATTCCCCGCACCACTACTAGAACCATATGGAAATATGTTGACGTTTAAGTATGTTTTTGGATTCCAGATAAACTTGGCCGTATTTTTATTGATGTAATCAACAAAATCAGCTAAGACAATTGTTGGTGCCGTAGGGGTCACTTTGATTTCATCACTGTAAACAATCCTGTCATAGCCCGGGAATTGTAAAGTTTGCCCGGCTACATTTTTAGCCGCTAGTCTGAACTCGATATTAGCTGCCGCACCATTTGGTGCATTACCTACTTTATTGTTGATGATGTCATTCATAATTTTCAAGCCATTTACTATATCTGAATAATTTGTAGGCTGAAAAGAAGAAAGATCATAAGCCACATTAGTAGGGTTTAATTCCCATACATGGAAAATTACATCAACATATAACGTTGGTAAAACCGGTGGAGTAGCCCTTATGGTTACTTCCTTTACCGGCGATTTGATGTTACCCACCTGAGCATAAAATCTAAGTTTAGACCCTGCAACCGCAGTTGAAGTATTGAAGGTTAACCCGATTTCTTTATTGGTAGTTTCTTCGTAAATTTTAACCGTTCCTACAGGTAGTTTTCTATAGTCAAACAATTGTTTAACCACACTGCCATCGGATTTTTTGACGTCTTTATAGGTTTCTACAATAAATTTTAAGGTGGCCTTACCATCTGCAATCAGCATGTTGGTACCAGCAGAAAAGACAATAGAATTAACATCCTCCGCATTAAACTCTACCATTTTATAATCAAATTCACTTTGTTTACAGCCCGAAAAGCATACCACAGTGCTTATGATTGCGCTTGTAATAAAATTTTTAATATTCATCTTCATCGTTGTTTGAAATAAAAATTAGTATTCAATTAATCCCCAGCCTGGGTTAGGTACAAGGTTTCCATTTTCTTGTATTTCTACCAGAGGTATCGGTAATGCGTAGCGATAATCGTTTGGTGCAACCGTGATGTTATACTGCTTGTTGAAAAAGGTGAGATTTCTGGTGATGGTTTTATTGGCATAACGTTTCAAATCCAACCAGCGTTTATCAGTATCACCAAAGAATTCTCTTCTTCTTTCGTTGATAATTTCTTGCAGTAGGGGAGCACCACTTAAGCCTGTAAAATTTCCTGCATTCCTAAAAGCACGGAATTTATTTAACGTAATTAGAGCATCGCCTTCGGCACCTAAGCGGTATTGGGCTTCTATCAGCATCATGTAAGCTTCCTCTGGCTTAAATATGCAGGTGTGCCCGCCTTTAGTACTTCCATCTGCCACACCGTCAGATGGCCAGCCCCAGTTTAATATCTTTCCAGCTGCGCCTATTTTACCACCTGCCCTTGCCGGGTTCGTGTTAAAATAGTTCTCTACGCGGATATCTGTGCTGGTAAATAAAGCCGCAAAGTCTGCATTTAAGGGGATGTTGAATGGCGCAAATCCTATATATTGGAATTCTGATCCATAAATGGGTGAAAAGACGCTCTGCGTATTGCTCTGTTGAAAAATGACTGGATAGTTAGCATCCTTTCCTGCATATGCATTCATGCGGGCCAAAGCTGTAGTGGGTATTAATGCATCTACCGATTCCAGGGCTGCAAGGCTATGTGTTTTAACCTGTGCATAGTCACCGGCTTCTTTGGCTGGAGATTCAGCTTTGTACCAATACACCTGTGCCAACAGATGGCTGATGTAACGTTTATTGTATAACGCGCTAAATCCAGTAGCCGGAATGGTACGGTTCACCATTTCTAACGCTTTATTCAGGTCTTCTAAAATTATTTTATACGCTCCGGCATGGGTTTCACGCTTTGGTTTGATACCTAGTACACCTTCTCCAGTATGTAGATAAATAGGGATACCCATATCAGCTTTATTGTATATACCATAATATTGTAGCAGCTTAAATAAAGAGTAAGCACGATTGGCGTACATTTCGCCAAGCAATTGATCCCGTTCTGTATCACTTACATTCTTTATTGTACCAATCTGATCAATTAGGCTGTTTAAAAAGCCAACAATTTCATAATGATGTGACCACAACATCGTAGATGTAGCCTGCTGGTTCCACAACAATAAATCAGCATAGCCTTTTTCTGTAGGCATCGAGAAGTTGTTGGGAATCATATAGCTGGTTCGAAGTCCGGATTCGAAATCGATGTCATCTGAATAAGCGCCAAACATGAGTGTGGCAAGCGTAGGGCAGGCCGGGACGATCTGACCATATAATGGTTTCACTCTCGGAGTAACCACCCCGCGAAGGTAGGCACCTAACAGGGCCTTTACATCCGTAACGGTGGTTACTGTACGTTGGTTCTTTGCGGGAAGATCCAGGTATTTTTTACAACCTGTAAAAAGTCCGAAAACCAGGATCAAATATGTAATAACTATTTTATGTCTCATGACTTCCAATTTTAAAATCCTACAGTTAATGAAAGGGTATATGCTTTGGTGTTTGGATACCCAAAAGTGGTTTGAGTTTCCGGGTCAGTACCACTATAGTTACTTACCATGAATAAATTGTTAGCAACCAACGTGGCTTTTAGCGTTTTTAATGCCGTTTGCTTTAACAAGCTTTTTGGAGCTCTCCAAGAGAATGACATTTCATTACATTTTAGATAATTTCCTTTTTCCAGGTCAGTAGAAATTAAATATTGTGTATAACTTGAGGTGCCGTTTTTATAGAGCGGAATATTTGTAATGTCTCCAACTTGAGCCCATCTGTTAAGGTTCTCCTTAAGCCTGTTGGTTCTGCTTGCTGTAATGTCATCAGGATTTAAAGTAGGTCCTTCACGTCTATCTCTGAAGCCCATAATTTGATTGCCCGTAGCAAGTACAAAAGTAGTAGCAAACTCAAGACTCTTGTAGATAAAACGGGTACTAAAGCCACCATAAAGTTCCGGATCCCTATGTCCCAAGTAAGAGGTAACATAATCTGATTGCAGCACAGCGGTTGATGTTTTACTTAGATCTACTAGTTCATCCGTATAGGACGTTACTACTTCTGTGCCTACCAGTTCTGTTTTTTTCTTTTTGGCATATACCATTAAACTTCCGTTTTCGGGATCAACATGAGAGAACTTATAGCCATACCATCCATTTACCGGGTAACCTTGAATATTTCTGGTAGCTGAATTGGCAATGTTTGGTACAGTTTTCTCAAAAATATTATCCAAATTGTTTTTAACCCGGGTAATGTTTCCACTTACTTCCCAAAGCAAATCTTTGGTTTTAATGGCTTCAAATCTAGCAGATATCTCAAAACCCTTATTGCTCATTGTACCAATGTTTACAATTGCCGATGGTCTACCTACGGATGGGGGAGTGGTGGTATTGTCCAGTAAATCATTAACCTTTTCTTTAAAATACCTGAACTCCGTGTTGATTCTTCCATTAAATAAGGAAATTTCGGCGCCTAAATTGGTCTCTTGTTTCTTTTCCCATTTAATCACAGGATTTCCATAAGCGAATGCCTGTGCCACAGCAATGTTGTTGTAAACGTTTGTTCCTAAAGTATAAGTGTGGAAAGGCAAAGCGCTTCTGTTGATACTCCCACGATAGCCATAACCCATTGAAAGGACAAGACGACTGATTATGGAATTGTATTTTTCTAAGAAGCTTTCATTGTGCGCATTCCATTTTACACCGGCGGACCAAAGTGGCGAGAATTGATTGTTAGAACCAATAATATCCACTCCATCATATCTTAGATTTCCATTAAATACATAACGGTCATTATACGAATATACCAATGATCCGATGTAAGAGGCATTTCTATTTTCGCGGGTCGATGTACCGCCAAACCTGGAAAGATCAAGATTCATGAACCTTGTGTCAGGAACCAAGTCCCAGCTTGGATAGCCGGCAATGGCATATTCCTGTAAATAAATGGGATTAAAATGATTAAATCTGTCGTTAAGAATAGCGCCAAATTCAAAAGCTGTAAATGCCTGAACAAAATGTTTATTTATTTTTTTCATATATTCAAGCGTATTCCGGACGGTATAGTCCATTGTTCTTCCAGTTTTTTCCTCCAGAAAACCACGGTTATAATCGGATAAGACATTGGAATTTGAAGAAGATTTATTTAGCCAGTTATTTATCCATGACCTATAGGTCCCAGCATAAGATTCATCTTTATCATGCACACTAGTGTAAGATCCTGATACGTTTCCGGTATACTTAAACCCTTTCAAAAAGTTATATTCAACACCTATTTGTCCACGCACATTCCCATAGTTATTAGTTAGCTTATTCTCCCTCAATTCCCTTAGAATATTAAAATTACTGTATTGTAATGCAGGGGCAGTTCCTATGGTATAAGGAATCTCCCTATACGTCATGTCAGCAGCATAAGAACCATCGACATTATAAGGTTTCTCATAAGGATTGGCAAATACAGCATATTTGAATGGATCCATGCCAGCCTGCCCCTCAACATTTCTCTTGATGGTGGAATATAGGTTCAGATTAACTAACAATTTATTAGTAATGAACCTCGAAAGCTTCATGTTAAAACCGGCTGTTTGAAACTTATTTTCGATTAGGCTACCCTGCGAATTTTGATAATTAAGCGATGTAAAATAGGTTGTTTTTGTATTTCCACCACTCATACTAATGTTGTGAGACTGACTAAAGGCATTTCTATACAACTCATCAATCCAGTTGGTATTGGTTTGACCGAGCTGTGCAATTTTTTGTTCTGCCTCCGCCGATGTCATAGCGCCATTCTCGACTAGGTTTAGCAACTGACCAACACGGCCACTTCTCTCGTAAGACATGTGGAAATTGTTATATAAATCGCGTTCAAATCCAATCTTTTCCTGACTGTTCATAAACTTGAACTTATTTTCAGGCTTTTGTGTAATGCCGAATTTTCCTGAATAATTGATATAATCGCTACCTGCTTTACCTGTTTTTGTGGTAATCACAATTACACCGTTTGCAGCTCTTGATCCATAAATGGCGGCTGCTGTGGCATCTTTTAGAATAGTGATCGTTTCGATATTTTCAGGAGGAATATTTCCAATACCATTTGAAATCAGGGCATTCATACCTCCAGAAACTTCTCCCTCTTGTAATGGCATTCCATCAAGCACATACAATGGCTCAACATTACCAGTAAGGGTATTTACACCTCTGATGATAATTTGTCCCGTTTCTCCTGGACGACCAGTTACACTTCTCACATATACACCCGGAAGTTTTCCTGCAAGCGCTTTGTCAAATGTGGTTATCCCAGAATTTTCCAGATCTTTTGCAGTAGCAATCGCAACAGAACCAACTGCAACATTTCTACTAAGTTGTTGTAGTCCAGTACTGATAATTACTGCTTCCTCTAAGCGAGTTAGCCCTTCATGGAGTATGATTGAAATTGGTCTTTTTAAATCAGCAATGGCTACTCTTTTGGTATTGTAACCTACATAAGAGACCAGTAGGACTGCATCTGCAGGTACAGAGCTTAATCTGAATTTTCCCTGACCATCTGTCTTGGTAAACAAATCGGTTTGCATCACTTTAATTGTTGCACCTGGAATAGGGTGGCCAAGGGTATCAGTTACTTTTCCTTCCAAGACGATATTTAGTGTAGCCTTTTCACGTTCATTTTCTCTCAGGATAACGGTTTTATCCACAAGAGAAAAGGTAAATGGTTGGTCTTTAAAACACTGTTTTAAAACATCAATCAGATCGATATTTTTAACATTTATCGTTACAGGTTTTGCTTTCTTTAATAAGTCTAGCTTGTAAATAAAATCGAAACCGCTTTGCTGACGAATGTCATTTATAACCATATCAAGAGAGGCATTCTTTTTATTGATTGTTATTTTTTGTGCAAAGCTAGTGGCACTGACTTGCATTACAGTTGCTATTAATAAAACGGTGGTTAGTCGCATAATGAGCAGGAATTTATAGATATAGCCCAAAGGTATACCCGGTTTTTTGGTATATATTTTATACATTTGATTTGGTTATAAAGTTGATACTGTTGTAGAAAATATTGTTGACTAAATGCCAATCATTGGCCAGGAGTGTTTGCAGCACCTCTGGCTTTTTAGCATTCTAGCCTTATAATTGTTTAGGTAGTTATTTCGTCACAATTACCCTCCTTCCTTCAATTTTAAAATGAACATCTCCGGTTTTTTCTATAATATTTAATAGAGCAGAAAGACTTTTTGCTCTTGAGATCTTTGCTACAAAGGGGTCAGATGCAGGTTTTACTTCATAAATAACATCAACGTTGTACCATCTGGATACTTTATTCATGATGCTTTCCAGGCTCTCATTGAAATTAAAATAGCCATTTTTCCAGGCTACGGCTTCTTCTAGGTCTACTTGGTTATTAATTGAAATCGTATGGCCTGAAATAATTGATTGTTGACCAGGGATAAGTGTTTTTCCAGTTTTTTCTATTGAATTGACTACATAGATGCTTCCCTCTAATAACGTTGTTTTTACACTTGCTTCGTCTTCATATGCATCGATGTTAAAATGTGTGCCCAATACTTTTACATCCTGATCTGCACTTTTAACAATAAAAGGGTGTTTTTTATCTTTTGCGACTTCGAAATAGGCTTCACCCTTTAACTCGACCTTACGTTCAGTGACATTGGCAAATGTAGAAGGAAATTTCAAACTACTGGCTGCATTGAGCCAAACTTTGGTGCCATCTGGCAACTGGATTTGGTAAGTTCCGCCTCGGGGTGTAGTTATACTGGCCATTTCATTCTCCTTAGTCTGTGCTGTAGAATTGATAGCCGTGTTATCATTATATCTTAAATCTTTACCAATAACCAGCCCTGTTTTTGCATTGCTAAGTTGTATGGTTTTACCGTTACCTAGTGTCAGAGTTGCTTTGTTACCTCCTGGTGCAATATCGGTTTGATTTGCAATTTTAGCATCTGGGGTTACGATTACAGGACGAGAGGAGTAAAACCAGATACTCATCGATATAACAGCAATAGCAGCTGCCGCCACAGAAATGCGTGGCCAAAGGTTAATCTTTTTAGTGTTTATAGTTTTTGAAATGGTGTCCCACATTTCAATGTGGTTTTGCGGATAAGTCTGATCTTCTTCTTCTGACTCATTTTTTTTGATTTCGCTCAACAACCAGTATTGCACTAATGCTTCCTCTTCCTTATTTACTTTACCATGTAAATATCTATCTAAAAGATTTGCCGCTTTTTTGGTATTCATGCTATTTATAGGTTGCTTTTATTTGTCGATGTATAAGTATTACCCATAGACTTCAAAAAGTAGTAGAAAAAAAAATAAAATAATTTTAGCGGCGCATTAGGGCAAGGAGAATGAGCCCTGTGTTTCCATACTTATCTACATTTGTACGAATGATCTTGAGGGCATTGCTAACTTGTTTTCTGACCGTGTTTTCGGCAATACCCAGCTGTGCGGCAATGTCTTTATAAGAAAGGTCCTTTTGGCGACTGAGTTCAAAGATGGTCTTCATTTTTCCTGGAAGTTGGCTAATTTCCTTTTCAATCAGGCTGTATAATATTTCAACATCATAATCAGGACCTTGTTCTTCCATGATTTCATACTGAAATTGTGCTAGTGAATTCAGGTAGTCACTCTTTAGGCGACCTTTTCTAATGAACTTTAATACGTTGTTTTGCGCAGCAATGTATAAATATGCTGCCAAATTGCCTTCTGTCCTGATGTTATTGCATTTGTCCCAAATCTTAATAAAAAGATCTTGAACCACATCCTTGGATGCTTCTCCATCTCGGAGCATTTGGTTTACCTGATAATATATTTTGGGCGCATACCTATCATAGATTTCATTAAAGGCTTTCTGATCGCCTTGTTTAAGAAAATCCAGTAACTGTTGGTCAGTAAATGCGCCATAGGCTACCATTATAATTATTCCCCCTTTGCTTAGTTGTTGAATTCTACGCAAGGTAAAATATTTAAACGCATATTCCCACAGCACTTCTTTAAAACTTATCATTATAGCAATGATTTTTTCGAAGAATAATGACTTTTGAGATAGGGGAGAGATTTTCGTATCTCATAGATCAGCAAGTTCCGGGTGTTTATAACAAAAATTTCTTTCGACCTTTGGATTATAAGAATTATGATATATGACTGAACAAGAAAATATCAATTATAAGCGAATTGCAGAAGCAATAGCATATATCAAAGCAAATTTTAAATCGCAACCTAACCTTGACGAGGTTGCAAAGGAAGTTAATTTAAGTCCATTTCATTTTCAAAGACTTTTTAGCGAATGGGCAGGAACCAGCCCGAAGAAATTCTTACAATACACCACTGTAGAATATGCTAAAACGCTTTTAAAAGAAAATCAAGCAACGTTGTTTGAAACTACTCATGAAGCAGGACTTTCGGGGACAGGGCGATTACATGACTTGTTTATCAACATAGAAGGGATGACGCCTGCCGAATACAAAAATGGAGGAAAAGCACTGACTATTAATTACACTTTTGCAGAAAGTCCTTTTGGAGATATTCTGGTGGCGTCTACTGAAAAAGGAATTTGTTATATGGCGTTCTCCGATAATGAAGCCGTTGCTTTTTCAATGATGCAAAACCATTTTCCAAATGCTTATTTCAAACAAAATACTGATTTAATTCAGCAAAACGCACTCTATATTTTCAGTCAGGATTGGTCGAAACTTAACGAAATCAAACTGCACCTAAAAGGAACTGATTTTCAATTAAAAGTGTGGGAAACACTTTTGAAAATCCCATTGGGGCAGCTAACCACTTATGGAGCTATTGCTAATCAAATTGAAAGCCCAAATGCTTCGAGAGCAGTAGGTACAGCAATTGGCCATAACCCTGTTGCATTCCTAATTCCTTGTCATCGGGTAATTCAATCTACAGGTGTGTTTGGCGGGTACATGTGGGGAAATACAAGAAAAACAGCCATTATTGGTTGGGAAGGAGCAAAAAAGCAGTTAGAATTTTAAGCTAGGTAGTGTCTATAAAACAAAAAAACGCCCTCATGATCTGTTTTTTCTTTCTATGGGAACTGAAGAAGATGGGAGAGTACGGGAGAAATACTTTTATATGTAAATTAAAAACATTAGATTGGTTTTATGCATTAGTAGACGCAGTTTTACTAATGATCAAGCAATCATCTCATGGAGCAATCAGATCTTTCTGAACAAAAATTTAATGCCATTTTTACTTATGCACCTATCGGATTGGTAGAAGTTGACCAGAATGGTAAAATAATAAGGTTGAATTTAATGGGGCAGGCCTTGTTAAATCCCTTATTTGAGATTTACCAGATTGATACGGAGCACATTTACCCAATGCTTGATTGTATCTTCCCAGGAGTTTCCCAAAAAATTCAGGATTACAAAGACCCTATGGGGCAGATTATTTACAATCATTTGCACTGTTTTAAACTACCTTCTCCAAACGACCAGTTCGAAAAGCATTTCCAGTTCAACATTACTAAAATGTTTGAGGACTGTATCATTATTGGCTTTGAAGACCTTACCAATAAGTATCTAGAAGAAAAAGCCATGCAACAGGCTAAGTTGGATAATGCCGTGGCACAAGGGAAATTCGAAATCGCATCCGAAGTACTGCACGATATAGGCAATGCAGTAGTTGGTTTTGGCTCTTATTTGAGACGTATCAGTCGTTCCATGGAACAGAACAATGTAGCGAACTTGGAAAATATAGTCCTGTTTCTAAAAGGACAGCAAGCTGCTTTAGATACTGCATTGGGTCAGGAAAAAGCCGAAGCACTGGTGAATTTAATGGAAGGAATTACCAAAACGCAAAAAGATAGCTACGAAGAAACCAATGGCTCCATTGCCGAACAGTTCAATATCATCAGCCATATTCAGGAGATATTGACTATACAGCGCCATTATGTAACTGGTCATGGTGCACCGGAACGCAAAGCTGTTAATCTGAAAGAGATTATTCATGATTGTCAGTCCATGCTGTTCGCTTCTTATGATAAAAAGGGCATTACCCTAAATTTTAATGCTGCTGAGCAAATGCCAATGATTAAAGGTGACCGCACCAAACTGATGCAGGTGATTTTAAACTTGCTTAAAAATAGTGTAGAGGCAATTGACATGGATGCTCCCCAAAAGAGAATCACTATTGATTTGCAGTTGAAAGATAAAATGCTACAGCTGCGCATACAGGATACCGGTAAGGGCTTCGACACCGACACGGCAGCCAGGATTTTTGAGCGGGGATTTACCACTAAAGACACGGGTACCGGCCTGGGTTTGTACAATTGCAGGTCTATTATAGAGAGCCATGCAGGCTCCATAGACGTGCAAAGCGAAGGCGCTAACCGGGGTGCAACAACCCTGATCAGGTTTGCCAGTTAAATTTATCAATTCATCTTCCCTAAATTTTTTATAATGAACCAAGTAAATACATCCGTATTAGTGATCGACGATGAAGAGATGGTGCGTGATAATATTGAAGAAATATTGGTGCCCAGAAAAGTTGCCGTTATAGACAGTAACATCAGTAAAGCAGCCAGTATTTTATTTGATACCCAGCAAGAAATACTGATTCCACGCACCAGTAAAATCCCTGTTTTTACTGTAGATAAAGCTGCGAATGGAATGGATGGGGTTGAACTGGTGAAAAAATCGATAGCTGCAAACCGGCCCTATGCAGTAATTTTTCTGGACATCAGGATGCCTGGTTGGGATGGGGTCGAGACTGCTATGCAGATCCGTAAACATGATAGCCAGGCTGAAATTATTTTTATCACTGCTTACAGCGACCGCTCCATAGAGGATATTGTAGATAAGGCAGGGCAAAACGTAGGTTATCATTGTAAGCCTTATGCTGCAGAGGAAATAATATTGCTTGCCACCAAAGCGATAACAGATTATGACCGATTGCGTAGCTTGGAGAAATTGATTGAATCGATATCCTCCATTGGCTTAAATGAGCACCAGTTAAACGCGCTGTTTAAAAACATTTTGGAACAGTTGGCTATGTCCGTAGGTACAGATATGGCTTTACTAGGCAAACTAAATGACGATTTTAGTTACGAAAAAATACTTTCCATCGGTGCGATTGATTCAAAGATAAACTTGGATGAGCTAATTACCAGGGTGAAAACTATTAAAATTGAGCCGGATGAAGTGGTGCAGCAGGATGAACTGGTGCTGGCACGGTTAGACAGTTACTCTGTTTTTGCAGTACTGCAAAAACAGGAGAAGCTGAAAACAGAGAAAATGTATCTGCTCAAATTGTTTGTGCAAAATGCAGCACAGGCCATTAGAAACGCCGAACTAACCGAAAAACTGATCCAAAAAGAAAAACTTTCTATCGTAGGCAAAGCCATCGGGATGGTGATGCACGATCTGCGCTCGCCCATCAAAAATATGAGGATCATCACCACGATGATGCAGGATGAAAATGAGCCAAGGGATTTGATCCCGATGCTGGATCAATGCGCAGTGCAGGCCTCTGAAATATTCGAGGACTTTTTAGATTTTATTAGGGAAAGCCCGGTGAAAAAAGAAACCGTAAACCTTAAGTACGTAATTGAGACAGCGGTAAACCTTGCATTGGGTACTAGTAACCAACAGCAGGTAGCCATTCATATGGCAATTCCTGCGGACCTGGTTGCGCAGCTTGATGAGCGGAAAATCAAAAGGGCAGTGATGAATCTGTTAAACAATGCCCTCGAGGTCCTTCAAAACAAAAAGATAGCCCATCCTGTTATTAGAATTATAGTAAGTGCTGATGAAATAAAAGATCAGTTGTCTATCATGATCCGGGATAATGGACCTGGAATTGATCCTGAGATTATTAAAACACTTTTTGAGCCCTTTGTGACCACAAATAAAAATAACGGAACCGGGCTTGGGCTGGCGATTGTAAAACAATGCATTACTGCGCATGGTGGCACCATCATTGCAGGTAATGATCAGGGAGCTGTTTTCACCATCCATCTCCCTTATAAATGAACATCAAGAGCCCGTAACAATTAGTCACTCCTTTCAACAAGAGATTAATTATGCCAGACGTAAATTATTTTCACGGTGATTAGAAAATGTAATATGTTAACGCTAGAAAATGTAACTTCTGTTTTTAGATCTTCTCCAAATGGTTATATGGTGTTGCTACCCAACAAACCTTATTTTACAATTGCAGCTGTAAACAAGCCGTTTCTTGATGTCATAAAGGCCAATCGTGCTGATCTGATTGGGAAAGGGATCTTTGAAACCATTTACCATAGGCCTTCAATTTGGGGTCCAAAGGGAATGAAAAGCCTGAAAAATGCACTGGAAGATACGATGCAGTCTAAAAAGGCATCCAATTATAACGTGGCTGACTGGGAAATTAATACCTTTCCATTGTTGGATGATGAAGAAAAGATAAAGTTTATTGTTCACAATCTGACGGATACCACTCAAGTGATAACTAACGATGATCAACAAATAGCGTTAAACAATGCGCTTCTGATTCAAAACAGTTTTCAGCACCCTCTTTTCGACGATTATCCTGACGCAGTTTTTACGCTTGATCCCGAAGGAAATTTCCTTAGCGCCAACAAAGCATTAATTGATCTGACTGAATGTAGGGAGGAAGAGCTATTTAAGCTTTCCTTTACACCCTTTATAGCACCTGGAGATCGTGAAAAAGCACATGATCATTTCAAAAAGACCACTCATGGTGAACTCCAGAATTTCGATATCAGGACAATCAGTGCAAAAGGTACGCATCGGATACTAAATGTGACCAATCTTCCTATTGTGATTAACCAGGAAGTAATTGGCGTACATGTGATAGCTAAGGACATCACCGCTATTACGAAAACACAAAAACAATTGGACGATTACCACTATAGGATATCGGACATTCTGGAAAGTATTACAGATGGCTTTATGGCGTTGGATAGAGATTGGGTGGTGACCTATTGGAATAAGGAAGCAGAGCGGCTATTACTCATGTCACGAGAGTATATGATAGGAAAAAATATTTGGGAGGTATATGAGGATGCCATACCAACAAAGTTTTATTCTGAGTATCACAGGGCGGTTGATGAAAATATTTCAGTAAGGTTTGATGAGTATTTCTCACGCTTAAATATTTGGATTGAGGTATCTGCATTTCCTTCTGATGAAGGTTTGTCGCTTTATTTTAGAGATATCACGGAAAGAAAACATGGAGAAGAACAGCTGCAGCAGGAAAAAGAAAAATACCTGGAACTGTTTAATTTTAGTCCATTGCCCCAATGGGTGTTTGATGCAGAAACCCTTCAATTTTTAGATGTGAATAATGCCGCAGTTAAACACTACGGTTATAGTAAAGAAGAATTTCTTGAGATGACTATAAAAGACATCAGACCGGCAGCGGATGTTAAAGAGTTAGGTGAAATATTGAAGGACACCTTTAAAACGGGGATATTCCGGGCGAGAATGGTAAGGCATCTGAAAAAATCCGGAGAGCTGATGCACATTTGTGTAGAGGCTAATGCGGTAACTTTTGAAGGTAAGGCAGCTATGCTGGTACTCGCAATTGATTATACGGAGAAATTGAAATCTGAGCGTGCCCTGGCCGCAAGTGAGCAGCGGTTTAAAGCACTAGTACAGGATGGATCTGATTTAGTAGCTATACTCGATCCTACCGGCAATTATAAATATGTTAGCCCTACCTCGAAATCTATTTTAGGAATAGATCCTGAACAGCTTATAGGAAAAAATGCATTTGACTTTATTCATAAAGATGACAAAGAAAAGGTCATCAGTCAGTTTGGTTTGTTGAACGAACAAAAAAGAGTTAAAATTATGCCTTTCCGTTTTAAAGGTGTTGATAGTCATTATCATTGGATAGAGACGATCATTACAGATATGACAGAAGATCCGGTTGTAGCTGGTATCGTGGCCAATTCAAGAGACGTAACTCAACGGATGGAAGGAGAACTCAAAACCCAGGATGGCATTGACCGTTTGCGGGAAATTGCCTGGATGCAGGCTCATGAAGTAAGAGCTCCTTTAGCATGTGTTATGGGATTATCCAAAATTTTATTGGATAATAATGAAGACGAGCGTTCAAGGAAAGAATCTTTGCAGCATCTTATGCGTTCGGCGGGCGAGCTGGATTCCATTATCAGGGAAATCATAAAGAAAGCGGAAGATTTACCTACCGACCTATGAGTCTAGCGTAATTCCTTTTCAAATGTTGCGAAATTCTGTAGTTTCGGCAAAGGTCTGAGTAACACTTTGTTTTTACTGCTTCGTACAATTTTATCTGAACCTAATGATTGAACTTTTTCAGTTCTTTTTCCCGTTATAAGATTAAATGCAGTCTCAGTTGTTGTATTCTTGCCATCCCAAATGACTTTTGAGAAATAAATTAATTCAAAATTTCCATGTTGAAATTTGAATTTGTGTTCCGATTGCCCATTCTTTATATCAGATACCATCTCTAAGTTCCCGTTCTCAATGTAGAAATTAGGAATTTGATTGCCGTTGTGTTCTCCTTTTTTATGTGCGGGGTATTGGGCTTCAATTATTCTAGTTGAGGAAAGAATTAATTTAGATGTACTGTTTGGCTGAGAAAAAGATATTTGTATCCTTAACGGGACTGTTGCGTCTATGGTGTCCATCATTACAATCACTTTGTCTATGATACCGTCTCTGTTTAAGTCACCTTCTGCTTCCCTAACCAGTACAGTAAAATTATCCTTTAAATTTCTATTTTGCGCGTAAGTACCAAGTGTAGTTAACAGTGAAATCGTCAATAATAATGTTTTCATATGGCTTTTGAACGCTTTTATTTGAAATATTGATAAGTGACATTTAATTTGAAACAAAAAAAGCGCTGATTTTCAGCGCTTTTTTTGTTTTGTGGAGTCGAAGGGTTTCGAACCCTTGTCCAGTTGTGTGATAAATTATGCCTTCTACATGCTTATTTTCCAATTAATTGTAGGGATCTGGCGGGCTGGAAACCGACCTAACCGTTCACCTTAGGTACTTTATCTCGCAACTGTACCGTACCTTACAATTGCCAGCGTTGTTATTTCGATGCCCCATATTCTAACCTAACATCGCAGCAGTCAGAGGGACAAAAGCTATTTAATTCTAAATTAAGCAGCTAAGGCGTAGTTATTTTCGCCAATTATAGTGTGAACGTTCTCTTTTAAGTGCTCTCCGTACAACGCACTGCATGCTAACATACTTAGCTTCACCCTGTCAAATCCATACGACCCCAGTAATGCCCTGATGGTGTGTGGTTAACAACTCCTTTCCAACCATCAGCACACAAATATAAGAAAATTATGCCATAGTTCTACCAGGATACTGTTTTAAAGCAATATCAAGGCAATCCATAGCCTTATTCAAATCGTCGGTATTTAGCACATATGCCATCCTTACTTGATTTTTTCCGGAACCTGCAGTCGAGTAGAAGCCAGTCGCAGGAGCCATCATCACCGTTTCACCATTGTTACTAAAGCTTTGCAGTATCCATTGGCAAAACTGATCAGCATCATCAATAGGCAATTTAGCGACTACATAAAATGCGCCACCCGGATTGGGGCAAAATACACCATCCATGTCATTTAACCTTTTTACAAGCGTATCTCTACGTAAAGTATACTCTTTGTTTACTTCCTCGAAATAACTGTTAGGCGTATCAACAGCAGCGGTACCTGCAATTTGCTCAACCATACCCGGACTTAATCTTGCCTGAGCAAATTTTAGTCCTGATTTAATGATCTCTTTGTTTTTAGTAATTAAGCAACCTAATCTTGCGCCACAAGCGCTGTAACGCTTAGAGACCGTATCTAAAACAACTACATTTTCATCCAGACCATCCATATGCATTGGCGAGATAAATTCCCTGCCATCATAGCAAAACTCACGGTAGGCTTCATCTGATAATAAGAATAGATCATATTTTAAGCACAAAGCTTTTAAGGCTTCCAATTCTTCTTTTGAATATAAATAGCCAGTAGGGTTATTTGGATTACAAATGATGATTGCTTTTGTACGATCGGTAATCAGTTTTTCAAACTCTTCAATTGCAGGCAGTGCAAAACCATTTTCAATATGAGATAAGATTGGTTTTACAACCACATTACTCATACATGCAAAGCCATTGTAATTTGCATAAAAAGGCTCAGGAATGATGATCTCATCACCTTCATTAACGCAGGTTTGCATCGCAATAGTAATGGCCTCAGAACCGCCAACCGTAACCAATATATCTTCGGGCGTAATGTTGTACCCTAATTTATTATAGTATTCAGTAAGTTTTGTCCGGTAGCTTAAAGTTCCTTCAGATGGGGTATAGGCCCAAACATTAAAATCAATATTCTTAATGGCATTCAGCATGCCCTCAGGTGTAGCAATGTCGGGTTGACCAATGTTTAAATGGTAAACTTTTTTACCTTCCTTTTTTGCCTGATCAGCAAATGGAGTTAGTTTTCTTATGGGCGAAGCAGGCATTTGTAGCCCTTTTTCTGAGATATTTGGCATGGTGGAAAATAAAGTCCCGTAATAATAAGTTAGTTATAGGTGCAAAAATAAAAAAACCTCGTTGATTAACGAGGTTTTAATCAAAAGTATGTTTTGAATTTTATTTGCTGGCTGCAGCTATAGTTTCACCTTTAATGTACAATACCTTGGTAGTCGTTTTTGCATTAGAAGTAATTGTAATGCTTTTGCTAAATGGAAGTGCTGCGCCTGTTGGATTGTAAGTAACTTTAATTACACCTGCATCACCTTTTTTAATTGGTGTTTGCGTATACTCAGGAACAGTACATCCACATGTAGTCTCAACTTTGGTAATAATCAAAGGCTGATCTCCAATATTTGTGAACTTAAATTCAATTGTAGCTGGCTTGTTCACTGGAATTTTTCCGAAGTCATGACTCTCCTTGTCAAACTTGAATTCAGCAGGTTTTGATTGCGCGTTGGTAGCAACACTTATGCCTAGGAATAACGTAAATAGCAGAATTATTTTTCTCATTTTAATGTAGTTTTAGAACAAATTTAATGTTTTCATTTAGAATACAAAAAGTATTCCATGATATAAATTACCATTCACTGTTAAGTCATACTTTAGATTTTGTGTATCTTTGCCGCATAATTGATTTGCTTATGATGCCAAATAGTAAACTTACCACAAATCCAATAGACGCCTCGGAGTTAAGTTTTGATGACTTCAAAACTATAGTTGTAAACGACTATAAAATAGCTTTTGAAAGTAGACAGGCTAGTTTATTGGGACGAAAGGAAGTGTTGACCGGCAAGGCTAAGTTTGGAATTTTTGGTGATGGCAAGGAGCTTCCTCAGATTGCCATGGCAAAGGCCTTTAAGAATGGCGACTGGCGCTCTGGCTATTACAGAGACCAGACATTCGCCTTTGCAGCCGGTATTTGTACAATAAAAGAATTTTTTGCGCAGTTATATGCTAATCCAAGTGTAGAAGCAGACCCTGCGTCCGCTGGGAGACAAATGAACTGTCATTTTGCAACCCGCACCATTAAAGAGGACGGTAGTTGGAAAGATTTAACTGAGATGAAGAATTGCTCTTCAGACATTGCGCCTACAGGTGGACAAATGGCAAGGTTAGTTGGACTAGCTTATGCTTCTAAGCTATACAGACAAAATCCAGAACTGGAGTACTTAAAGAATTTCTCTGTACAAGGAAATGAAGTGGCATTTGGTACAATAGGAAATGCATCTACATCAGAAGGTGTGTTTTTTGAAGCCATCAATGCAGCCGGTGTTTTACAGGTGCCTATGGCGATGTCTGTTTGGGATGATGGTTACGGAATTTCTGTTCCGGCAAAGTATCAAACCACAAAAGAAGATATTTCTGAAATATTGAAAGGTTTTCAGCGTGATGAAAATGCTGCTGGTTACGAAATATTTAAAGTAAGAGGCTGGGATTATCCAGCTTTATGCGAGACTTATCAACGTGCAATAGATATATGTAGGGATGAGCACGTTCCTGTATTGATTCACGTAACAGAAGTGACACAGCCACAAGGTCATTCTACTTCTGGTTCTCATGAACGTTATAAAGATAAGGCAAGATTAGAGTGGGAGAAAGAGTTTGACTGTATCGTTCAGATGCGTAAATGGATGCTGGAGTCAGCAATCATTACCGAGGAAGAAATAGTAGAACTTGAAAATGCGGCCAAGAAAATGGTTCGTGAAACTCAGAAAGAAGCTTGGAATGAATTTTTAGGATCTATAAAGGCCGAAAAAGATCAGGTTATTGAGTTACTTAATGGTATGGCCAATGGCGATCCTGCGATTATAAAAATTTCAATTCAACTGGCCAATACCCCGGATGCCCAAAGAAGAGAAGTGATCTCTTCGGCAAGAAAGGCTTTGCGTTTAACTGTAAAAGATTCTTCGACAGGCAGACACAACCTTTTGACCTGGTATAATGAGCAGATTGGATTAAACGAAGACAGGTACAATTCTAAATTGTTTACTGATGGGGTGGATAGTCCATTTTTAGTAAACGAATTGAAACCTGTATTTAACGAGGAAAGTAAAATGGTTGACGGGCGTGAATTGTTGAACGCCTGCTTTGACGCTAACTTTGCCCGTGACCAGCGATTGGTAGCTTTTGGTGAAGATTTAGGTGCTATTGGTGATGTAAATCAGGGTTTTGCTGGTTTGCAAGCCAAATATGGTGATCTAAGGATTACGGATACAGGCATCAGGGAAATGACCATAGTAGGGCAGGGAATAGGCTTGGCTATGCGCGGTTTGCGTCCAATTGCCGAAATTCAATACCTTGACTATTTGTTGTTCGCAATTAATATATTAAGTGATGACCTGGCGAGTTTGTCATATCGTACTAAAGCAGGTCAAAAAGCGCCTGTTATTATCAGAACACGTGGACATAGATTAGAAGGCGTGTGGCATTCAGGTTCGCCAATGGGAATGATCCTTGGCTCACTTAGAGGTTTACATATATGCGTACCGCGTAACATGACACAAGCTGCCGGAATGTACAATACCTTATTTAGATCTGATGAGCCTGCATTGGTGATCGAATGTTTGAACGGTTACCGCTTGAAAGAGAAATTACCGGAAAATGTAGGTGAATATACTGTTTCGCTAGGAAAAGCTGAGGTAGTTAAAGAAGGAACTGATATTACTGTGGTTTCTTACGGTTCTACTTTAAGAATTGTAGAGGAAGCAGCTGAAGAGCTAGCACAGTTAGGCATTTCTATTGAAATTGTAGATCCTCAAACTTTATTGCCATTCGATACCGATCACATTTGTGCGCAATCCTTAGCTAAAACGAACAAGCTATTGGTAGTTGATGAAGATGTGCCAGGTGGTGGAACTGCTTTCTTGTTGCAACAGATTCTGGAAGAACAAAAAGGATACTATCACTTGGATGGACAGCCTAAATCGCTGAGTGCAAAGGCACATCGTCCGCCTTATGGATCTGATGGTGATTATTTTAGCAAACCTTCTGTAGATGACGTGATTGAAACCATTTACAGTATGATGAATGAAAGTAACCCTGGCAAGTATCCAGCTATTTTTTAAATAAAACAAAACGAGCAAGCTATTAAAGCTTGCTCGTTTTGTTTCTAAGCAAATGATCTGCAAGTACCAATGCAGCCATTGCTTCCACAATAACTACCGCTCTAGGTACTACACATGGATCATGTCTGCCTTTCCCTTTAATTTCTGCGGCTTCACCGGCAGCATTAATGGTTTGTTGGTTGTGCATAATCGTAGCAACAGGTTTAAAAGCAACGGTAAAGTTGATCTCCATTCCATTAGAAATGCCACCTTGTATGCCCCCTGAAAAATTAGTCAGTGTTTTTGGCTGACCTTCATTTGCCAAAAAGATATCATTGTGTTCTGATCCTCTCATTTCACTCCCCCCAAAGCCAGATCCATATTCAAAACCATGTACGGCATTAATGCTCAACATCGCTTTACCAAGATCTGCATGTAGTTTGTCGAAAACAGGATCTCCTAATCCAACTGGACAGTTTTTAACGATACAACTTACTTTTCCACCCACAGTATCACCATCCTTTCTTACGCTATCAATAAACTCGATCATTTGGTGTGCCGTAGCTGGATCTGCACAGCGTACAATGTTATCTTCTCTGGTTGCCAGTAATTCAGCTATGTTGTCGCCTTCTAAATTAGGTGCGTCGATTTTTCCAACAGCAGATACGTGTGCGAAAACTTCAATTCCATGGTGCTTCAGCAATAGTTTAGCAATCGCTCCAGCTGCTACACGGGCTGCGGTTTCTCTGGCTGATGAACGGCCACCACCGCGATGATCTCTGATCCCGTATTTGGCATCATAAGTATAATCCGCATGCGAAGGACGATAAACGTCGGTATTGTGACTGTAATCCTTACTACGCTGATCTTCATTAGGGATCAGCATGGCTATTGGTGTTCCTGTACTTTTACCTTCAAATGTTCCGGATAAGATCTGAACAGTATCGCTTTCTTTACGCTGTGTGGTGATTTTTGATTGTCCAGGTCTGCGCTTATCCAATTCTGACTGGATAAATTCCAGATCTATAGGTAGCTGTGCCGGACAACCATCAAGGATAACACCTATGGCTACTCCATGAGATTCACCAAAGGTAGTAATGCGAAATAATTGACCGAATGTATTACCTGCCATTTTAGAATTATTTAATATTTTATTAAAATTAAACTTCTTTTACTGTAAAACCTGCTTTCTCCAAGTCCTTCCAAAAATCAGGGTATGATTTCTCCACTACTTGATAATCTTCCATTTCCACTTCATCGATAAACAGACTTAATGGCGCAAAAGCCATGGCCATCCGATGATCGTCGTAAGTGTGGAATTGCACCTTTTTAGGGAAGCTTAGGTTGTCGCAATTTAGAGTATATACCTCATTATCCTCTATCAAAGAAACGCCAATTTTAGCCAACTCCTGCTGTAAAGCAAGTACGCGGTTGGTTTCCTTTATTTTTAAGGTTTCTAATCCCGTAAAAGAAAGGTTTAAGCCCTTTGCTGCAGCACAAACAATAATAGTTTGTGCTAAATCTGGACAGTCCTTTAAATTCAATACTTCTGTTATAGCTACGGAAGTTCCCGACTTTAATGCAATGCCATTTGCAGTTTGTGAGGTTCGTACGCCAAAAGGAATCATAATATCCCTGATCTGGCTATCGCCTTGCAGACTTTTCTCCTTTAGATGAGGTAAGGTTATGTTACCCTGATCTACCAGCGCTACAATGCTATACCAATAAGACGCGGCACTCCAATCCGGTTCTACAGTTAAGTTGCAGGATTTAAAAGCTTGGTTGTCGATATGGATGGTATGGTTATCCCAGGAATGTTTAATTCCCGCTTCTTCGAGCATACTCAAGGTCATTTCCAGATATGGTCTCGAAGTCAACTCACCTTCAATTTCTAAAGATAAGCCTAATGGCAAAGAAGGAGCGATCATCAAAAGTGCAGATAAATATTGACTGCTAATGTCACCTTGAATTTTAACCGTTCTGCTAATTTGCTTAAAGCTATTGCTGATATCGAGAGGTGGGTAGCCATCCTGTCCGGCATAGTTAATACCAGCACCAAGTTTTTGTAAGGCTTCAACCAATAGTTTTATTGGTCGTTCTTTCATCCTGCCAGAACCTGTCAGGTGAAATGTTCCGTTTGCGATAGAGAGGTACGCCGTTAAAAAACGCATCGCTGTACCTGCATGTCCCACATTTACGGTAATGTAGGCATCTCCATTATGTGCTTTTACCTGATTAAGAATATTATTCAAGGTCACTGTATCCACCGCATCAGATAAATTATTGACTTCAACGATTCCTTTTGACAGGGCGCTGATGATCAGCGCCCTGTTGCTTTCGCTTTTAGAACCGGTTAAGGCAATTTCAGCATTTATATCTTTAATCCCTTTAAAAGAAACAATTGCGTTTTTACTCATTGTTAAGCTTTAACTTCTGCGTGTGCTTCTGCTGCAATGCCTTTTTCAGCTTTACCAGCATTCATAATTTCAGTTTGTTTACGAATAGATTCTCCGTGAACTAATTCCAGGAACTTTTCAGTAAAGTTTAAATCCAATTTTAAAGCTTTTGCAAATGCAGTACCTTTTTTAATGATAGCATCCCAACGGTTTACTTGTAAAATGGTTACCTGGTTATCGCGTTTAAATTCACCGATTTTACCAACAATAGCCATACGCTCACCTAATTTTTGCAATAAAAGGTCATCTATTTTGTCGATTTGCTTACGTAAGTCAGCTAATTGATCTATAAATACTTCGTTTTTAGATTCTGGTTCACGAACGGTTAAACGCTCAGCAAGCTCGGCAAGTGCAGCAGGAGTAACTTGTTGTTTAGCATCAGTCCATGCTACCGAAGGATCTACGTGTGATTCGATCATTAAGCCTTGCATATCTAAATCCAATGCTTTCTGAGAAATGTAAGGGATCAATTCGCGGTTACCGCAGATATGACTTGGATCGTTAATGATTGGAAGATCAGGACATAAAGTTTTCAATTGAATAGCAAGCTCCCACATTGGTTCGTTGCGGAACGAGCTTTTTTCGAATGAAGAGAAACCACGGTGAATAGCACCTAATTTAGTGATACCAGCACCATTAAGACGCTCTAAAGCACCAATCCATAACTGAAGATCAGGGTTCACCGGGTTTTTAACCAATACAGGAACGTCAACGCCTCTTAAAGCATCGGCAATTTCCTGAACACAGAATGGGTTTACAGTCGAACGTGCACCAATCCAAAGGATATCAACACCTGCTGCCAATGCCTCTTCAACATGTTTTGCATTAGCTACTTCTACTGCCGTAGGCAATCCAGTCTCTAGTTTTGCTCTTTTTAACCACTCTAATCCTATGCTACCAATTCCTTCAAATTCTCCCGGACGAGTACGTGGTTTCCAGATACCAGCTCTTAAAACAGATACTTTACCTGTTGCAGCTAATAAATGTGCAGTGGTTAATAATTGCTCTTCAGTTTCTGCACTACATGGTCCAGAAATGATTAGTGGTTCGTTTTTCGTGTCAAGCCAAGTATTTAATGGCTGGATGTTCAATTGTAGTTTCATTTTTTTGGGGTTTAAATTGTTGTTTTTGTATTTTACGAAGGCTTATTATTGAAGACTATACTTGATCGTTCTTCTTGTATTCGCCCATGATGTTAAAGTTTACGGTGTATTTTAATGCCTGACGGACAGCCTTGTCATAATTTTCTGTGCTCGTCCATTCCATGTCCACATAGAAGTAATACTCGTTGCGTTTTCCTAAAACCGGCATACTTTGGATCTTAGTTAAGTTTACCTGTTGCTCAGCAAATATGTTAAGGATTTTAGATAAGGCACCTACATGATTGCCAACCTGGAAACAGATTGAGGCTTTATTGCTATCTTCCATTTCTGCTGTTTTGTCTAGTTTAAGGATCAAAAAACGGGTATAGTTCTTTTTGTTCGACTCGATTCTTCTTTCAATGATGTTTAAGCCATATAATTCCGCAGCAAGTGTGTTGGCAATAGCAACGGTATCAGTTAATTGCTCTTCCTTAATTTTTTTAGCGCAAGCAGCAGTATCGTTACCTTCGATTACCTGAATGTGTGGGTAATCGTAAAAGAAATCTACACACTGACGAATCGCAATAGGATGGGAGGTAGCAAATTTAATATCTTCAAATTTTACACCAGGTAAAGCCATTAAATGTAATTGTATAGGCAGGTATACTTCGCCTACCACTGCAAAATTATATTCGCGGATTAAGGTGTAGTTCGGCAATAGACTGCCTGCGATAGAGTTTTCTATAGCCATAACTACAAAGTCAGCTTCCTTTTTTTCCAAACTCTCACAAGTCTGTTTAAATGAGTTACATTCAATAGTTTGAATGTCCTTTCCGAAAAATTTGAAAGCAGCCTCTTCGTGAAAAGATGCCTTAATGCCTTGAATTGCTACTCTTGTTCCTTGGTTCATTGGATTAGTTTTTGCCTTTTTTTATTAGTTTCTGATTGCGTTAAAACAAAAAAAAGTCCCGGCGTTTGGCCGGGACTTTCGTATACATTTATCGTGTTGATATCAGTGCATATTAGTCCCGGCTCTTACTAAAATAGTAGAAGTAACCAAACCAATATGTAGTGATATTTCTCATCTGTTTTTCTATTCTTTTCTTTTTTTCGATCAGACTTGCAAGCAGGCCCTTTCTTTTATCATTTTGTCAAATGTACTAACAAAATTTTATTTGTCAATAGTTAATTTAAAAAAATATTTTTTTGTTGTGAATATGCGTTGCCGTGGCATTCAAAACTTTAGCTATTTCTGTTAACCATGGATGGCATTAAAGTAAGCAAAACTTGCTAATATGTCGTTTTCCGATACTCTGCAGTTGTAATCGCATTTGCCAATACTGCTTAGCAATGAAAACATAATTTGACCATTCTCATTTTTCTTATCACTCTGCATAAATTCCATCAAAGATGTATAACTCTCTTCCTTGATATAGTAAGCCGGGTAAAGCTTGCGGATGTAGTCAGTCACGTCATTCAAATCCTCTGCACTTAGCGTATTGTTTTTGTTGGATAAGAAAGCTTCGCAAATCATGCCTATAGCAATGGCTTCACCATGGGTTAAAGGTTTTTCATCATTAATAAGCGCATAAGTTTCTACAGCGTGACCAATCGTATGTCCAAAGTTTAGGATCTTTCTTAAGCCTTTCTCATGTGGATCTTCCGTAACTACTTCATTTTTTATCTCTACCGAACGGTAAATAGCTTGAGGAATGATATTCTGGTAGTCACTATTTTTTAGCTCATTGTAATAGTTGCGGTCTACAATTAAACCATGTTTAATCATTTCGGCAAAGCCCGATAGTAATTCTCTTTGTGGTAATGTTTTTAAAAAGGCGGTTTCAATAAAAACAGCCTGTGGCAGGGTAAAGGTTCCTACCATATTTTTAACATTGTCTACATCAATACCGGTTTTGCCACCTACGGAAGCATCAACTTGCGAGAGTAAGGTAGTAGGGATATTGATAAAGTCGATACCTCTTTTATAGGTAGAAGCGACAAAACCACCCATATCCGTAATTACGCCACCACCAAGGTTAATCATTAAGCATTTACGGTCTGCACCAAAATCAAGTAATGTTTTCCAGATGCCAATACAGAAATCTATATTCTTATTCTCTTCACCTGGATCAGTCTCTATCAGGTCAAAACCACTAAAGTCATCCAACATTTCTTGGAATAGAGGTAAACAAACTTCTGAAGTTGTACTGTCCGCAAACACAAATATTTTGCTGTATTTTTCTGATTCCAATACCTCTACTAAAGGCGCCAACTGTGTTTCGAAATGAATGGTATGGCCTGCGCTATCTAATTTGTTCATTAAACTACTGTTATTTTTTGTCCCATAAAATCAATCACATCGCCAACGCGAACTTTTAATCGTTTACGGTGGTCAACTTTTCCGTTGTACTTTACTAAACCATCTTCAACAACGGTCTGCGCTTCTCCGCCACTTTGAACCAGTCCTGTTGCTTTTAATAATTGAATAAGGGGAATAAATTCGCCTTCTAATTTGAATTTTATCATCGCAAGGCAAACTTACAATTAATTATAAAGTGTTTTACCACCAATAGCATGGGAATTTATACTTTTGCAGTCAAAATGACTAACTGACATTCGTAAATGGAACTATCCCCCAAGAAATCATTAAATTTTGATGATACTGAAATTGCTTTCCGCAATAAATCAAATAATGAATTAAATGCTGCCTACTGGTTGTTCAAACTGATTAGCAGTAACTTTTTAACAAAAGTTGGCCCGCCAATCACTAACTTTTTCCTTAACATAGGTTTACCAATTAAAGGTTTAATTAAAGCGACTATATTTAAACATTTCTGCGGTGGCGAAACTATTGCAGAGTGCGAGCATACAATCGAACAGCTTGCAGCTGGTCAGGTTGGAACCATTTTAGATTATTCTGTAGAAGGGGAGGATGAAGAAGCTGTTTTTGATTTTACCTGTGCCGAAATTATAAGAACCATTGAACGCGCTGCCGGGGACAAGCGTATTCCGATTACTGTATTTAAAGTTACGGGCATAGGCCGTTTTGGTTTGCTGGAGAAATTGGATGCCAAACAAGAATTGACAACTGCTGAACAGGCAGAATTTGAGAAGGTTAAACAACGCTGCGAGAAAATCTGCAGAATGGCCTATGATAAAAATGTACCCATCATGGTTGATGCTGAAGAAACCTGGATACAAGATACAATTGACGAATTGGCTATAGATATGATGCGTTTATTTAATCAAAAAAGCATCATCGTGTATAATACCTATCAAATGTACCGTCATGATAAACTGGCTGATATGAAAGCTGATCACTTGATTGCTAAAGCTTCGGGCTTTATTTTAGGTGTGAAAATGGTACGTGGTGCCTATATGGAGAAGGAACGCAAAAGGGCAGCGGAAATGGGTTACCCATCACCGATACAGCCTGATAAAGCAGCTTCTGACCGTGATTATGATGCTTCTTTAGATTATTGCATGGAGCATATTAATGATATCGCTATTGTTTGCGGAACACACAACGAAAATAGTTGTCGTGTTTTGGCTCAATTGCTGGATAAACATGGGGTAGCTCATAACCATCCGCATGTTTATTTTGCACAATTGTTAGGAATGAGCGATAATCTAAGTTTCAATTTGTCTGATGCAGGTTATAATGTAACCAAGTATGTTCCGTATGGCCCAATTGAAGCTGTTATGCCGTACTTATTTAGACGAGCGCAAGAGAATACTTCAGTTGCTGGACAAACGAGCAGAGAGCTTGGTTTAATCGTGAAAGAGAAACAACGCAGAAGGTTAAACTAAAAGTTTAATCATTATCATTAAAAAGGCCGTATCAAAATTCAAATTGATACGGCCTTTTCTATGAATTCTCCATCCCATTTTACAAGATGTGATGATCAATCAATACCTGCTCTAAATCTTTAGGATGTTTGGTCATTAGTAATGTATTTAGTCCCGCTAATTTGGCACCTTCAATATGCTGCGGACTGTCGTCTATAAATAAAGTCTCCGCAGGATCTAGTTTGTTCTCGCTAATTACCTGTTCAAATATTTCCACATTGGGTTTGCGCAAGAACATATGTTGAGAATAATAAGCCTTTTCAAACAGACTACTGTTATCGGGCATGTCAAACTCTCTTTTCAGGTAATCTACGATGTAGTTGTAATGGGTCTCGTTGTTATTACTCAATAAAAAAGTGCGGTATTTTTGTTTTACTTTAAGCAATACTTCATGGATTCCGGGAGGAACACCAATCAATAAACTGTTCCAGGCTGCATCAATTTCTTCGTCCGTTAGTTTACTATTTTCTGCAGCTTCACGTATTCCAGCTCTAAATTGGGCGGGGGTGATGGCTGCAGTCTCAAAATCATTAAAAAGATTGTGGTGACTTTTATGTGCGAAAAATTCTGTGCTGTTTGTGATACCTAGATGTAACAGAGCGTCTTGTGTTCTTTTAAAATCTATTTCGAAAATAACATTGCCGTAATCGAATATAATATTTTTAATTTTTTTCATAAAAGTGTTTCAAATTTGGATGTAAATATGTAACATTGCACTCGCAAAATCAAACAGATTTTCGCGGGCCATTAGCTCAGTTGGTTAGAGTAGAAGACTCATAATCTTTTGGTCGATGGTTCGAGCCCATCATGGCCCACACCTATTTAAAAGCCGTTTCTTGAAAATAGAAACGGCTTTTTTTGTTTCTAAAAGTAGGTTTTTAGCCTCCATCACTGGCTTTGGCAGTCGTCCACAAGTCAGGTTCAACAAGAATTTTTGTTTAACTGCGTGCAAAAAATGTAACGTAACTGTAACGTAACTATGAATCTAATCTTGGTTTCCGAAGAAAAGAATTTTATTGTCACTGATGAATCAGATCATTACGATGACCTTTATCCTGATAGATTGGTTAATGTAATTAAATTTATCAAGGATAATCTACACAATCAGATTACCTTACATCAGGTTGCAGATATTGCATGTATGACGGAACAACGTTTCTGTCGTTTCTTTAAAAAGAGGGTTAAGAAAAACTTTTCACAATTTTTAAATGAACTTAGGATTGCACATGCAAGAGAATTGTTAATCCAGACCGAAAAATCAGTTAATGACATTGCATATCTATGTGGATTTAAGTCAAGTCCTCATTTTTGTCATGTTTTTAAAGGATATGCTGGCGAAAGTCCGGTTCAATATAAACTATCTATGAAAAGAGCAGTTTAATAGGTAGGCATAAAAACCAATATCTCTGGAATTGTACTAAGTGACAGAATTTTTATAGATTTAAGCCGAACAAAACTTTATTTAGTTATAGATCCCTTGATTTGATATCCAGAATGTATGAAAATCTTTCAAATTATGAACTTTCTATTCTTTTAAAGAACGGAGATGAATTTGCTTATCTGGAAATTTACGATAGATATAAAGTATTGTTACTTAAACATGCTTATACTAAACTATCTGATAGGGATGAAGCAGATGACATTGTTCAGGAGCTCTTTATTCATTTGTGGGAAAGCAGATCTACCATAGAATTTACCACTAATTTATCTGGATACCTTTATACGGCAGTCCGTAACCGTATTTTCAATCACTTCGTAAAAAGAAAGAGAACGGAAAGTTATCTGGACTCTCTGGGCGCCTTTTTAAAGGAGGGCGACTATATTACTGAAATAACCATAAGAGAGCGAGAGCTTGCAGTATTAATTGAGCAGGAAGTAAATGCCTTGCCTCCAAGAATGCGCGAAGTATTTAATCTAAGCAGAAATTCAGGCTTGTCTCATAAAGAAATCTCAGAACAGCTTGGAACCTCTGAACAAACAATTTCAAAGCAGATTTCAAATACACTGAAATTATTACGGGCAAAAATGGAATCTATTTTAAATGTATTCATTTGATAATCAGTGATTAACTTGTTTTTCTAATTTATTTCCATTTTCCGATACCTGTTACACCCTTTCTTAATTGTCATATATTTAGAAAGCGTAAATTAGTTGATGGACAGTAAGGAACAAGAGTTATTAAAGAAATATTTAGAAGGTAAGAGCACGGAAACTGAAAATGCCCTCCTTGAATCCTGGTATTTAAAATACAAGGACCCAGGCGCTATGGAGGCATCTGAAGAAGAAATTAAAATCAGATATACAAAAATCGCAAAGGCTTTACCCGTTACTAAAAAGCCATTACAATCAAATTTAATGCTATGGAAAGGTTTGGCCGCGGCCTGTTTAGTGGCTTTTACATTAGGTGTGTACTTTTATTTTGGCAACAAACAGGTCGACATAGCTCCAGGTGGTAATAGAGCAATATTGCAAATTGCAAACGGAAAAAAGATAGATCTGAATAGTCAAAAGGATGGAATTATCAATGATGGAACAGGATTGAGTTATGAAGATGGTAGTCCGGTTGACGGTGTAGATAACAATGGTGCTGAAATTCAGGAACTGAACCTGAGTACGCCTAACGGGGGACAGTATCAGCTTACTTTATCAGACGGAACTAAAGTGTGGCTAAACGCTGCAAGTAGCATAACTTATCCAAGTAGGTTTGGAAATAAGAATCGCGTTGTAAAGGTGATAGGAGAAGCATATTTCGAGGTAGCCCATATTTCCTCAAGACCATTTGTAGTAGAGAGTAAAGGACAAACCCTGTTTGTATTGGGAACAGGTTTTAACATTGCCGCCTATCCAAATGACAGATTGATTAAAACAACACTGGTACATGGTAAAGTTAAAATCACCAACAATCTAGGCGATAAAAAAGGAACCATATTAAGTCCCGGTCAACAGTTACAGGTTTCAGCAAATGAAATTAAACTGATCAATGATGCAGACATTGAAGAAATTACGGCATGGAGAGATGGCTATTTTAAATTTAGTGAAAGTCTGGAAAGTATCATGAGTAAAATATCACGCTGGTATGATGTCGATATTATTTACCAGGGTAATTTTGACGGTAATCTTAAGTTTTTAGGAAAAGTTTCAAGAACAAAAAATCTATCTGCAATATTGGAAATCATAGAATCGGCAAGTAATGTTCATTTTAAAGTCGAAGGAAGGAGTGTGATAGTTATGAATTAAAAAATTACATAAACTAGAACACCATAAAAAAAACCGGAAGTGGTTCGAAGCACTCCCGGTAGAAAATTAAGGTGTATCTCCCGGTTTCAACAAAATCGGATAATAAATATAGGATAAACTAAACTTACAACCTCCTCCACTAATTTTAAAAATCAGTAATGGTTTGCAATACCTGTGGAGATAACCTAACTAAGCAAATGTATGAATTTAAATCGCCATTTAATGGCAATTATGTCCATCGTATTTTTAAATTTCGCGCTGTCAACCAAACCAACCCTGGCGCATTAATCGCTTTAGAAAAGTATAGTGCGTCATCGGTAAAACCATTACTTATGCGAATCACACTTATCTTCTTATTTGTCACGTTCACGTTGCTCAATGTTTCAGCGGGTCTGTTGCACGCACAGAAAATTTCACTTCACAAAGTGAACGTTCCACTTTATGAAGTGATCAATGAAATTAGGAATCAGACAGGTTATGATTTCTTTATGAATATGGATTTGTTGAAAAATGCAAAGCCAGTTACCATAAGTATGGATAATGAAACCCTGGAAACAGTATTGGCGAAATGTTTTGATAGTCAATCTTTAACCTACGAAATAAAGGATAACAAAACAGTAATTGTTAAGAGCCGCGAGATAGGTGTGATTGATAAGGTAATTGCATTATTTGAGATTAGAAGGACCAGTACCGCCCAACAGCAAATTGTTGCAAGAGGTCTCGTAACGGATTCATTAAATAAACCTATTGCAGGCGTTTCTGTCGCTGTTAAAGGTAAAAAGGCAACCGTATTTACCAAGGCTAACGGAACTTTTGAGATTATACTTCCCAAACCTGAATCGGTCTTAACATTCAGCTATATTGGAATGGAACCTCAGGATCATAGTATAAAGAACCCTGCTCAATTGATCAGAATTGTCTTGAAACCACAAGCACGTGATCTTGATAACGTTGTAATTACAGGGTATAGCAATATTAAAAAAGACAGCTTTACCGGAAACTCAATTAATGTTACTAAAGAACAACTTTTACAGGTTGGTAACCGTAACGTGGTGGATATACTCCAGGTATTTGATCCCTCTTTCAGGGTACAGATTAACAACTTAAGAGGATCAGATCCAAATACAATGCCCGAGTTTTATGTAAGAGGAAGATCTGGTATTGGAGTAAAAGAATTAGATAAAGGTGCCGACTTATCACAGGCCGCATTAACCAATAATCCGAATCTTCCGATTTTTATTATGGATGGATATGAGGTGTCTGCGCAAAGGGTTTATGATTTTGATATTAATCAGATAAAATCAATAACCATATTGAAAGATGCAGCTGCGACAGCTGTTTATGGATCAAGAGCTGCAAATGGCGTTATTGTTATTGAAACCGTGCCACCAATACCGGGTAAACTGCGGATCGGTTATAATTTTGTAGGTACTGTTACTGCACCAGATCTTTCTGATTATAATCTGATGAATGCAGCCCAAAAACTAGAGGCAGAGATTTTAGCAGGATCATACGTGATAAAAAGTAATCTTCCAGCTCAAAATGCACTTCTTTTAACAGATGAGCTGTTAAGAAAACAATCTCAGGTATTAAGGGGTGTAAATTCTGATTGGATCAGTCAGCCACTGACCAATGAATTTAATCAAAAACATACTTTAAATATTGATGGAGGTACAGATCAGGTTCGTTTTGGTGTTGCACTTAGAATGGATCAGCAAAATGGTGTAATGAAACAATCTGCCAGGAAACGTGCCGGAGCAGGACTGTCGCTGGAATACAGACTGAAAAATTTATCTGTTCGTAATGATATCAATTATGATGTGGTAGACTCTAAAAATTCACCTTATGGAAGTTTTGGCGATTACACCTGGAAAGCTCCCTATGATGAGATTTATGATGTTAATGCGGTAGTCCAGAAAAATACTTTTGGCTGGCACGGTGGAGCAACGGATATGTTAAATCTGATTAACCCATTATATGAGGCAAGAAATACACAGAATTACAGTATTGGCAATACAACAACAATGAGTAATAACCTGTCTCTAAACTGGACAGTTTTAGATGGATTGCAAATTAGAGGTACTTTATCTTTAACTAAAGCAGAAAACAGCAATGAGAACTTCATTGATCCGGCATCTGGAAGATATTATATTGATGGAAAGACTGATTATACCACAATCGGTAGTTTGGATTTGAGATCTGGAAGTTCATTGGGGATTAATGCCAATGCTTTTGCAAACTATGTGAAAAGTATAGATAATCACAATATCAACTTGTCACTAGGTGTAAATGCAATTGAAAATTCAGCCAAAAGCAATTCATCAAGATATACGGGTTTTGCTTCAGGCAGTCAGCATGCTCCTAACCTTGCCAGTAAAATTGCAGACAAGCCATTTTATGGTGAATCAAAATCAAGATTGTTTGGTACGTTTTTAACAATGAACTATTCATTCAAGGATATTTACCTTTTTGATGTTTCTACACGCCTTGATGGTTCCTCAGAATTTGGTTCGAAAAGTAAATTTGCTCCGTTCTGGTCATTGGGGGCAGGATTGAATTTGCATAAATACGATTTTGTAAAAGATATTCCTGTTATTAGCAGAGCTCGTATCACCGCAAACACCGGACAGTTAGGTAAGACTAATTTCCCTCCATTTGCAACCAAGGATAACTATTCAATCTCTAATAACTGGTATAGTACAGGGCCGGGTGTATCCTTATACTATATGGGAAATCCAACTTTAAGCTGGGAGAAAACAAGAACATTGGACGTTATATTTGATTTAGGATTGTTTAGGGATCGTTTAACATTTAATTTCAACTATTACACTAAAAACACGCAGGATCTTGTAACTGATATCAATTTGCCATTGTCGTCGGGTTTCCCTCAATATAAAGGGAATATTGGTGAAGTTGAAAATAAGGGTTACGAATTTAGATTACGTTATGATGTGATTCGTCAAAAGGATTTCACCTTAGCTGTTTATGGTAACTTTGCATCCAATACGAATAAGCTAACAGGCATTTCTAAAGCATTAAAAGCTTATAATGATTTGGTAGATAAAGAGTATGAAGGTTATAATCCCGCAACTGGTGCCAACTCCATACCTAAGCAAACTAAATATTCAACACCACATATTAAATATGTAGAGGGTGGTTCACTTACTTCATTGTTTGGAATGAAGTCATTGGGTATTAATCCAATGGACGGACAAGAGATATTTCTACGTAAAGATGGTACAATAACCACAGAATGGAATGCAGCAGATCAGGTAATTATTGGTGAGTTAAGTCCTAAAGGCCAAGGTGCATTTGGTATAAATGCAGGTTATAAAAACATAACATTATTTGCTTCATTTATGTACGAGTACGGACGTGATGAATACAATAGTACTTTACTTAATAAGGTAGAGAATGTGGATATCTATAACCGGAATGCGGACCTGAGGTTTTTAAATGACAGATGGAAACAGCCAGGAGATATCGCAAGCTTTAAAAATATAGCTGACATTGCCTGGACTACCCGTCCTACTTCCAGATTTATACAACGTGCTAATTCCATTTCACTTAATTCACTAAGTGTGGGTTATATGCTTGATCAAAAGGCACTGAAAAAATTAGGAAGAATTAACATGGCCCGTATTCAGGTAAATACCAATAATGTATTTAAAATATCTACTGTGAAACAAGAGAGAGGATTAGAGTATCCTTATGCCAGAACGTTTGACCTTTCATTGAATTTAGGATTTTAGAACAAACCAGTTATGAGAAAAAATATCAGATTAATAATATTTACCGCTTTTGTGATGACCGGATTATCGTCGTGTACAAAGTGGCTGGATATACAACCAACAGATCGGGTAAGTGATGAAACACTTTTTTCCGATTCTAAAGGATTTAGAACTGCTTTGAATGGGATTTATCAGCAGGTTGCGGTTCCTCAATTGTATGGGCGACAACTTACCTGGGGTATTAACAGTGCGATGGCTAATGATTATTATCCATTTAACTTGAATGATGAGCTTAAGAGTGCTTCAAATGCAGATCTGGCAAATAATAATATTAAAGGATCGTTAGCTGATATATGGAGAAAAGCATATACCGCAATTGCTAATTGCAATAAACTGCTTATTGAAATAGAGGGTAAGGATGATTCCTTTTTTCAGTTTGGCAGATCTGAAAAAAACCTCATTAAAGGTGAGGCACTGGCGCTGCGGGCACTCTTGCATTTTGATGTGGTACGTATTTTTTCTCCTGCTACCATCAGAAACAATGAACAACCGTTTGTGCCTTATCAGGAGTATTATCCAGCACATATAGCCGAAGCATTAACAACAAAAGAGATCATGGTAAAAATTATCAGAGATTTTGAGCTGGCTCAGGCACTTGTTGAAGAAAATGATCTTACTAAGAATTCGTTTTACCTGAGTGGAGGATTAGCATACACTTTGAATGGAATTTCTACACAGGATTTGGTGTTCTTTACCTTTCGGATGAACAGGTTAAACTATGTCGCTATCAATGCATTATTAGCCAGAGCTGCTATGTATTCAGGTGATTACGTTAAAGCTAAAAAAGCAGCATTTCTAGTGTATAATTTTGGACCGGATGGTAAGAGATGGTTCTCTTTTACTCCAGAATACCTTACTAATAGTGTTACAAGATCTCAAAAGTTACCGGAAGACTTATTACTGGCCTTTTACGATCCAAAACTAGTAACCAATATTAAGGATTATAGAGGAACTCTTACTTTTCAGCTTAATACAAACTATCAGACTTTCTTTCCTCCGGCAGAACGTGATTACCGCCGAAACATTATCAATACTACTGATAACGTTTCTTATAAATGGCTGGAATCTGTTTCTCAGGCGCCTCAAAACCTGATCATGCCAGTAGTGCGATTAAGCGAGGCCTATTACATTTATAGTGAGTGTTTATATAGAGAAGGAAATACGACCGATGCATTAATCTTTTTAAATAAAATACGTAGCGCCCGTGGAAAATCCAGTGCATTCCTGGATATCACTGAAAATGGATATTATGGTGAATTGTTAATGGAATACAGACGCGAGTATATGTCTGAAGGACAAACCATATTCGCACATAAACGCCTGAATAGGCGAATGGTACTTGGCAATCAAACGATAGAGGTGAACGACAGATTTACTGCTCCTGTTCCAGAAGACGAAAGATAATTTATTAATAATTCTGAATAAGTAAAATATTATGTACGCTATAAAAACAAAACTAATCTTAGGTGCAGTTGCATGTTTGATTGGGATTACTTCTTGTAAACGTAATGAGATCCAACCCTATAATGGAGATCGTTACCTACAGTTTGTTGATAAATATACAGATACCATTCCTGTTTCATTTTTCCTGTATCCTAATAAGAATGAGTTTCAGATTAAGTTACCGGTAAAGATGGTTGGAATTAAGACAACCGAGAATTTATCGTTCTCAATTAATGTAGATGCCAAAGCTACTACTGCTTTTCCCTCATTATTTAACTTAGATTTAAAGGGGACTTTTAAAAAAGGCCAGGCACGTGATACCATTATTGTTAATGTATTTAGACAGGCTGATTTAAAAGGCAAGGAAACTTTTTTGGTTTTGGATCTAGTTGCAAACGACAATTTTAAACTTGGAGAAGTAATTAATCGAAGACGGGTATTGCGGATTACCGATAAGATTTCAAAACCTGTATGGTGGGATGCTACCATGACAAGTACCTATCTGGGTACCTATTCTGATAAAAAATTCAGAACATTTGTTGAGGTAACAGGAGAAGGAGATCTCGAGATTTTTAGCACAGAAAAGAGAAGGGATCTGATGTTGGAGTTTAAATACTATTTAATCAGGATGAAAGATCTTGGAACCCCAATATTAGAAGAAAATGGTAGTGATATGCTGGGCTCAGTTCCTTTAATTGGTTAGTCTAAATTTATAATTAAACATTATTAAAATGAAAACAAAATTCATATTTACGGCTATCATACTTGGTTTCTACACTTTGTTTATTAGTTCGTGTATAAAAGATAAAGGCAATTATGATTTCGCACCAGCAGATGCTGCTTCTGTAAAGTTTAAGGACCAGACTATAATTGGGTTTGTTGGTGACACTATTAGGTGTCTACCCGTAAGAACATTTAAAGACAAAAATGATTCTATTTACTTTGATCATGCCTGGTATATCGCCGGTAAACTTTATTCCAATACCCCAGACTTTAAATATTACGCCAGCGAATTAACCGGGTTAGCTGTAAAGTATTATATGACGGATAGGAGAAATGGATTGACCTATACTACTCCAACCTCCTTAGGGGTAAGTGTCTCATCTCCATTTAGAACCGGATGGTTGGTTTTGTATGAAGAAGCCAATGGTAACTCTGAACTAGCTCATATTACTTATAATGGTGCTACCGATAAGTTTACTGATTATACCGGAATGTACCAGAAATCGAATAATGAACCTATGGGGAGTAAACCCTATAAAATTTTTCCCTATAACATGAGGGGTACCGGTGGGATATTTGTGGTCCAACGCGGGGGACAGGGTTCATTGGATGTAGGGGGTAATGATTTTAAGAAAAAGCTTGTTGCTTCTAAATCTTTTACGCGTGAAGTACCAAATCCTTTTGAGCCTGTAGATTTAGCTTTCTTTAATTCAACCGATTTACTGGTTAACGGTAACGGCGACACTTATGGCAGATTTTTTAATGGCGCTGCTGTTTTTACCATTCCATGGATGAGTGCTCCGCTAAGTGTAGAAAAAGGAATGAAAATAACAGATATCTGGGATTCATGGTATAAGTCTTCTAACGTTGCGCTCATGTATGATCAACTAAATAAAAGAATGCTTTTTGCTGATGGTTCTTTGTTTTATCCAGGTGGAGGTATTGTAATCAAGCCAATGCCATTACCTAAAAATGGTTATCCTGGAGATTATACTTCCTTACAGAATTTAGGTGATTGGCAATATTTATGGGGAAGTTCCTTTATTGATAATTACGGTAATGTAATTGGTGGTATGCTCATCAAAAGTCCGACAGACCATAGATTGTACTTTCAGAACTTTGATTTTAAAACCAATGGGCCAGATTTAACCCCTATAAAAAGAATACCATTCTTAGGATCTGATCTTGTGGATAATAAGAGTATCTATTTAGCAATTAGAAATAGAAACTATCTTTTCTTTACTGGAGCCGGTGGCAAAGATCTATACTATTTTGACGTAGAAACTGGTATGACGATGGCGAAATACCAAACATTTACTGATGAAATTACGACCGTAGAAATGGATTTTGATTCCAGAACCATTGCTGTTGGTTTGGGAAATGGAACATTGATCATCTATGATATTAGTGATCCCGTATTGCGCTCAGGACAAAGTAGAGAACTGCACAGATTAACAGGTTTGGGCAAAGTGGTTCATGCTAAATATAAAAGCTTTGATAAAATATAATTATAAATAAAATACGTTAGGTAAAATTAAACACATGAAAGAACCAATTATTAAAGTCACTAATCTTTCCCACCGCTACAACGCACAGTGGGCAATTAAGGACATCAATTTTGAATTTCAAGAAAAGGGGATTTACGGTTTGCTAGGCGCTAATGGCGCCGGCAAATCAACCCTTATGAACATCATTTGCGGGGTATTGAACCAAAGTGAAGGAGATGTTTTCATCAATGGAATCAACCTAAGGGAACAACCTGTTGTTGCTAAAAAACACATTGGTTTTTTACCACAGCAACCTCCTTTACAGCTGGAATTAACCATTAAGGAATATCTTCAGTATTGTGCCGGCTTACGACTGATGCCAGAAAACACCATTAAAGCTGCAGTTGAAGAGGTGATGGAAAAATGTCAGATTAGTCATTTCGCAGGACGGATCATCAAAAATCTTTCAGGAGGTTATCAGCAAAGGGTCGGAATTGCCCAGTCGATTATTCATAAACCAGATTTTATTGTTCTGGATGAGCCTACAAATGGTTTGGACCCGAATCAGATCCTCGAAGTAAGATCTTTGATTAAGGATATTGCTACAGAACGTACTGTTTTACTTTCTACACATATTTTACAGGAAGTACAGGCCTTGTGCGACGATATATGGATGATCAATGAAGGCCAGATTATCTTCTCTGGATCATTAGATGAATTTGATAATTATATTATGCCAAGTACGTTTACGGCTACACTTTTGGCCAGTCCGCCGGAAGCAGAGCTATTGAACATTCCTGGTATCCAGGCAGTAGAAATCATTGGTCATACAAAGTATCGTTTACAGTTTGACAATGACAAAGAAATCATAGAGAAATTTATAAAGATTTGTGTTGACAAAGACTGGCGACTTATGGAAGTAGCCCTGGAAAAAGGCTCACTAAATACTGTCTTTGCAGAATTATCGAAGAAAAAGGTCCAATCAAATTAATAAGCGAATAAAATACTCTAATGAAAGTAATATATAAAATTGCAAAGGCCGAATTACAGGTCCTTTTTTATTCACCTGTGGCATGGCTGGTGTTGGTCATTTTTATGTTCCAATCTGCTCTCCTATACACAGATATCTTTACCAATTTAGTTCGTGCCCAGGCAATGGGTAGGGAACTACAAAGTGCTACCTTAGGAATCTTCTCTGGACTTAACGGATTCTATCCATCCATCAGTAAGTACCTGTTTCTATATGTGCCATTACTTACCATGGGGGTAATGAGTAGAGAGTACAATCACGGTTCAATTAAACTGTTATTGTCTTCTCCAATAACAAGCGCACAGGTTATTTTGGGTAAGTACCTCTCTTTGATGATCTATGGGCTTGCATTAACTGCAATTACCGCAATATTTGCAATTTTTACGATTAGTACCGTAAACATGGTCGATACGCCGGTAGTGCTTGCTGGTTTATTGGGGATTTATTTACTGATCTGTGCTTATGCAGCTATAGGGCTTTTTATGTCCTCAATTACATCCTATACCGTAGTTTCGGCTATGGGAACTTTAGCCATTCTTGCTTTTCTTGGCTATGTAAGTGGTGTAGCTCAGGAAATTACATTAGTGCGCGACATTACCTACTGGTTGTCTATTTCTGGAAGAACAGAGACTTTTTTCTCGGGGACATTAACCGTCGAGGATATGCTATATTTTATTATAGTAGTTGGTCTTTTCTTAGGATTTGCCATCCTTAGACTCGAATTGAGTAAACAGAAGAACAGCTTTGTAAAAGCAGCAAGCAAATATGTATTTGTTTTTTTACTCGCAGCCATTGTAGGTTATGTAAGTACCATTCCTAAAATGATGGTCGTATTTGACGTAACCAGAAATAAGACAAATACTTTATCTATAGCCACTCAGGACGTCGTAAAAAGGTTGGGTAATAGCAAACTGACTATTTCCACCTTTACCAATATGCTTGGTCAGGATAGCTATCTGGCGTTACCAATTGGCCAAAAGGTAGACATTGACCGTTTTAAAAGATATCTACGGTTTAAACCAGATATCACCTTAAATTATTACTACTATTACCATAAAACCAATAATCCGTTTCTTGATAAAAGATACCCAGATCTTCCGGATAAACAACGTTATGATTCATTAAAGAGAGTGTACGACTGGAAGTTTACTGCTGGTCCATTGGAAAGTCTGGAAAAGAAGGCTGACCTGGAATCAGAAGATTTTCAATTCGTAAGATTATTGGAATCTGATAATGGTAAGAAAACATTTTTAAGGGTTTATGATGATATGATGCGCTATCCATCTGAAGCTGAAATTACCGCTGCCATCAAAAGAATGACTATGGATCTTCCGGTTGTTGGTTTCTTGAACGGCCATGGAGAACGCAGTAGCAATTCTGAGAATGATCGTGGTTACAAAAAATTTGCACAGGACAAAAGATTCCGTTATGCATTGATTAACCAGGGTTTTGATTTTAAAGATGTAACCTTAGATAAGGATATTCCTGCAGGCATTAGGATCCTCATTGTTGCAGAACCTAGAAAACCACTAAGTGCCGAAGAACTGGGCCATTTACAACAGTATATTAACAGGGGAGGAAACCTGATCCTTTCAGGCGAACCTGGACAGATTGCAAATGTAAATCCAATTGCAGACCTTCTTGGTGTAAAATTCCTGCCAGGTATATTGGTTCATCCACTTCCTGATTTTACTCCAGATTTAATGATGATGACGCCTACACCAGAGGCACGTGAATTCTCTTACTATCTTGAACGCCAGGGGAAAAACAATCTGCCGCTTACTATGCCGGGTGCTGCTGCACTGGAGTATAATACAGATAAAGGATTTAATGTAATTCCATTGTTCCGTACCGACTCTGCCAGCTGGACTGAATTGGAAACGACCAATTTTATTGATGATTCTGTAAGATACAATCCTAAAATAGGTGAAATACAGAAAAGTCATCCTACAGTGCTGGCTTTATCAAGAAAAGTAAATGGTAAAGAACAAAAGATTATGGTTACAGGTGATTCAGATTGGTTAAGTAATGGAGAATTGGGTATGAGCCGAGCAAGGGTTATGTCAAGTAATTACTCCTTGATCAATGCCGCATTTGACTGGCTTTCTGATGGTGAAGTTCCTATCGATACCAGAAGAGATCCATCTTTAGATACCTCTCTAAGTATAGGTGAAGATGCCTGGGCTGTCTTTGTTTATGTCTTTAAATGGGGATTACCGATTATACTTATTATTGCCAGTTTAATTATTTGGATACGCCGTAGAGGTAAATAACCAGCATAATGAATTTTATAACAGATAAACAGACCTTAGATGATCTTAACATATTTGGAAAACGCTCCGGCAAATCCATTTATGAACTGTTTAACCGAACCGCCACTCGTGGTGGTTCGGATATTTTAGAACAGTTTTTTCTTTATCCATTGGCTGATATTGAAGACATTAATCAGCGCAGCCAAATCATCCAGTATTTTAATTCCATAGCTGCTGTATTTCCTTTTAGAACAGATCATTTTGATACAGCAGAACAGTATCTGAGTAACACGGATAGCAGAAGTATGCTGGCGCAGGAAGAAAATACACTAGGTAGAAAGTTCAATAATCTAATTGGCGCAGATGCTGAGTATAAAGTTCTGTTTAATGGTGTATGTGCTGTCATAGAAATTATAGATAGCGCACGTAGGTTTTTGAATGAAGTTAATACCTCAACATTAGAAAACCCTTATCAAAAAGATCTGGAGCAGATGCTGGAAATAGTTGAACAACCTGCGTTAAGCAGCCTGTTTAACATAAAGGCAATTGCTAAATTAACTTTTGCTGAAACTGCTGCGTACGATAAGTTACTTAGGTATGAACATCGTGACAGCATAAAAAAGCTGTTGTATTTTATTTATAAACTTGATGTTTATATTACTGTAGCCAATGTTGCCAAAGATAAAGGCTTTGTATTTCCTAAAGCCTTAAGTAAAGAAGAGCATGTAATCAATATGGATGATGTTTATCATCCATCATTGGCGAAAGGCATTCCCAATACCTTACACATTTCTCCGGACCATAATATCATTTTTCTTACCGGTGCCAATATGGCGGGTAAGTCGACCTTTATGAAATCGTTGGGGATCGCCTTGTACCTGGCACATATGGGATTTCCAGTCGCAGCATCAAAAATGGAATTCTCTGTTCGAGACGGGATTTATACCACCATTAATCTGCCGGATAATCTAAATATGGGTTATAGCCATTTTTATGCAGAAGTACTGCGGGTAAAATTGGTTGCCGAACAATTAAGACAGTCGAAAAACCTGTTTGTTATTTTTGATGAACTCTTTAGGGGAACAAATGTTAAAGATGCATACGATGCCACGGTAGCTTTAACATCGGCATTTGCCCAAAAAAGGAATTGTGCATTTATTGTCTCTACACATATTCTTGAAGCCGGTGAAACATTGATGCCAGAATTTGATAACATCAATTTTTGTTATCTTCCAAGTGATATTGTTGAGGGTAGGCCTATGTATAGCTACAAACTGCAACAGGGAATTTCGGCCGATAGGCATGGAATGGTGATTATTGATAACGAGGATATCATTGGTATTTTACGGAATAGGAAAAACCAGACCAGTACTTCATTAGGCTTTGTTACAGATAAGCAGACAATGGACGACCTGAATATATTGGGTAAGTATAAAAACAATTCCGTTTACAGTATTTTTAATAAAGTGATTACCGTAGGAGGAGAGAAACTATTGGATAACATGTTCCAGCATCCCCTTATAGATGATGTGAAGATCAATGAACGGAGTAAACGTTTTGCATACTTTGGTGACAGAGAGTTTAAATTTCCTTTTAATGCTGAGCAGGTTACGGAGATGCAGAACTACCTTAGCATGTCTGGCACTGGAAGCTTTTTTGGAATGTACACCAGTACTTTCCGCAAAAAATGGTTGGATTATCTTGGCTTACCTACCGAATACAACTTAGTAAAAACAGGGCTCTATGCTACAATAAAAGTATTAAAAGAGCTAAAAGCTTTTATAAATGCGATAGAAGTACAAGATCCTAAAAATCTGTACCAGGAAGAGATCAATGCTGCTAATAAGGTATTTGCTGATAAAAGAATTGTACTGCTGCTGAATGAGGACGAAAAGCAACCGATAAGCATTTTTAAAGTAGCTAAATACTGCCATCTTTTGAAAAATGTGTTGTGGCAGGAAATGAAAACCGTTGAAGATATGATCTATAAATTTGACGTAGCCATCGCCATTTCTACGGTTGCCAAACAAAGAGGTTTTTCTTATGCTAAAGCTTTGCCGGGAACATCTAATACCGTTCGTATAGAAGATTTATCTCATCCAGGTATAAGGAAAGCTGTGCATAACTCCCTGTATATTAATCAGGAGCATAATATCATGTTCTTAACAGGGGCAAATATGGCAGGAAAGTCAACCTTTATGAAGTCTTTCGGAATCTCTCAATACCTGGCTCACATGGGCTTTCCGGTACCAGCCAGGGAACTGGAGTTTTCCGTTAAAGACGGAATTTATACCTCCATAAACGTTCCGGATAACTTAAATATGGGGTACAGTCATTATTATGCAGAAGTACTAAGGGTTAAAAAGATTGCACTGGAAGTAAGTGAATCGAAAAACCTAATTGTAATTTTTGATGAGTTATTTAAAGGTACCAATGTTAAAGATGCTTATGATGCTACACTCTCCGTTACAGAGGCTTTTGGCGAAAATAGGAATTGTTCATTTATTATCTCAACTCATATTATTGAAGTTGGTGAAGAACTTAAAAGGTGTAAAAATCTGCAGTTTAAGTATCTACCAACCATAATGAACGGGGTAGTGCCAACATATACCTATAAACTTCAAACTGGAATTACAACCGATAGACACGGAATGATGATCATTGAAAATGAGAAAATACTTGACATCATATTAAGCAACGCTGAACTCAGCTTATAATAAAAGAGCCTATTGGAAATGCTTAAAAGCATTACAATAGGCTCTTTTGCTATCTAATATATTTTAATTGTATACGAAGTTACCTTTATCGCTATTTATCGTTACTTGTTTTTGAGTAGAAGATTCAACACGACCAATGATCTGCGCATCGATATTGAAGCTCTTGGAAATGGCGATGATATCTTCTGCAATTTCAGCAGGAACATATAATTCCATTCTGTGGCCCATATTAAAGACTTTATACATTTCTTTCCAATCTGTGCCTGATTGCTCTTGAATCAATTGGAACAAAGGAGGAACAGGGAACATATTGTCTTTAATGATGTGAACATTGTCGTTTACAAAATGAAGCACTTTAGTCTGTGCACCACCACTACAGTGTACAATACCGTGAATCTGCTTTCTATGGCTTTCTAAAACCTTTTTAATTACCGGTGCGTAAGTCCTTGTTGGAGAAAGAACCAGTTTGCCAGCAGTGATTGTTGTATTCTCGTCAATCAGGACCTCATCTGGGTTAAACTACTTAACCACATGTTTACAAAACAATGAAGACTTTAAGTTGATGTATAGCTCTGCTAGCATACTGAACAAGGTTAGCCCTGCAACCCTAAAATCGGCTGCGCAAAAATAACTGAGTGGAAAAAATTACATGCGATTAGTATTGATGCCTCAAAACAAGATTAAATAGAACAACTCTAATAATAATAAAATTTAGGCAGGTGTAATAGTGTCTCTGGATGGAACCCTATCACCATTGGTTAATAGTAGTGCGTTGGAATGGCCCGGTTAATACGGGCTATTCTTTTTAACTACGTTAAGGTGCTGTCGGATCATTAATGAGCTAATGAATTTTGCCTTAAATTCATTATTAATGAACAATTTGTATTTTTATAGATATTTACGGAAATAAATTCATCAATAGTTTGTATTTAAAGAAAGTAAAAAACTATATGAAAAATATAGTAAAACTTGGTTAGTCTGAGGTTGAAGCTGCACCACTTATATAATTACAAATGAAAAATAAACGTTTTCTTAATGAAAATTTAATTAAACCTCTCCAACATAAGAGGAACAAGGAATTAACAAAAAGACTATTTCTTGATGCTGCATTAGAAATTGTGCGAAGCGAGGGGTTTAAAAAATTAGGAGTAAATAAGGTCGCATATGCGGCAGGTCGCAGCAAGAGGGTGTTATACGATTATTTCGGTGGTATGGAGGGATTAATAAAGGAACTGCTAAAAGAGACGGATCATTGGTTGTCATACGAAGAGAATATGGAAGAAACTATAAAGATGCACAAAAGTGATCACGGAAGGGAGCTGGCGTCACTTGCCATGAAAAAGCACTTTCATCAAATGTATTCTAATCCGTTACTAAAGGAATTAGGCTTATTAGAACTTAGCGATGAACAAAATTTTATGAGTGAATTAGCAGAAAGACGTGAAAGATTAGCAGATCAACTCTTTTCAATATCTGAAGATTATTTCAAGAACAGCGATGTACATTTTCGAAGCCTTTGTGCACTTCTAGCTGGGGGAATTAATTATCTTATACTCCATTCAAAAACAAGAAGAAGTCCCTATTGTGGTGTTGATATAAATGATTTTCAGGATCAGAAAAGGCTGATGAGAACAATAGAACTAATTACCAATTCAGCTTATGAATTTGCAAAAGAGAATAACTAGCTAGTTAAACGATCTATATCTTTCAGTTCTTTTACAAGTGCCAATGGTTTTCATGGTATAGGTTTTTACTATTGAATGATGCAGATGCTTTCGATAGTCGAAGAAAGCTTTACCATTGGCTAGTTTTCATTTTTTATTACGGTTTTAGTATAGTTATTAAAACCTGTAGAAGATATTACTCCTACAGGTTTTAATTCCTTACGGAACTAGATAGCAAAGAAGAATTTGTACTCACGTTAATAAATTGCTATTGGATTGACATTTACCTGAGTCGATCCGATATATAAGGGTTGTCCAAGGACAAAAAGGAACTGCCAAATTTTGTCACGAACCAGTGGTCGGGAATCGATCAATTCGAGGTTATAAATGCCACGCTTGGCCAGCATAAACTGATTAACAGGAAATTCCTCTCCAGTTGGATTCGGATAAATTTCTGAAGCCCAGGTGTCGCCACCAAAAGCCACAATCTGCTGATCTGCAAGCCACTTGGCAGCATCCATACCAATTCCCGGTTCTACCTCAAGGAACTGCTTATTGTCCTTTCCAATCAGTTCTAGCCAGCCCGTATTGAACAAGACTACATCACCTTTGCGCAGCGTGATGCCCTGTTTCTTCAATACGGCCTGAATATCTGCTATAGTAAATTCAGTATCCCCTGGAACAATGGCTTTACCATAATGGGCTGTCATATCAAGTACAACACCTCGTGTAACCATAGGTGGAACTTTTTCGATCCCAAGTTTTTTCACACCTTCAACAGTAACAAAATCCGCCGCCTTGTTTCCATTGTAATAAACATTATTGATGCCGATATGGCCAATACCGTTGAGTTGGGTACCTACACCTGTCCAGCCATTAACCAATTCATCATTGAAGGTGAATTTATTTGGCCCGGTGGTATTACCTGCCTGCTCACCTGGTTGAATATTATACAGATTAAAACTACGGTGACGGAATGCAGGTAGGTTCTTATCTATCGGTACAGCCAACGGAAGGGTCTTTCCTAGCTTAACCAACTTCATAGCCTGTAAAACCACGTCTGAAGTCAGCAGATTGGCAGCACCGATTTCGTCACTTGCCCCGTAAGATGAGGGATACCAGTCAGCTTTTGCAGAAACGGATTCTTTTTGGTTTTGGGCTGATACCGGCACTATGCCGCCTAATACGAACCCGGCAGCCACTACTGCCTTAGTCAATTGTTTTGTTTTCATTGCTTATAAGTTTAAAAGATGTTCTTTAATAAAAGTCAATTCATCTGCGTTAATATCAACATTGATTGCCTGCGCATTTGAAATTGCCTGCTCTGCGTTTCTTGCTCCTGCCAGCACAATGGTGATCCCAGGCTGTAGCGTCGTCCAGCGCAGCACCAATTGGGCTAGGCTCACATTTTTATATTCTGCTAATGGCGCGATGCTGTTCAAAAATGCTTTTACCTTTTTCGGATCAAATTGGTCGAAATAGCCATTCCGGTGATCCTCTGTTTTTAAAGTTGCTTCTTTAAAATATTTACCGGTCAACAGGCCTCTTTCCAAAGGGCTGTAAGCAATCAAACCAATGTTATTTTCGATGGCATATGGAACTACACCTACTTCGATGCCACGGTTCAGCATACTGTAAGGAATTTGATTTGATGCAAGAGAGATTGATTGCTCTGCCTCTTTCAATTGGGCGAGGTCATAGTTGCAAACACCTGCGGCAAGAATTTTACCTTGTTTGATCAGTTCTTCCAAAGCATCCATGGTTTCAGCAATCGGAGTGCTTGCATCGGGCCAATGTATTTGTAGCAGGTCGATGTAATCTGTACCCAATCTTTTTAAGCTTTCTTCCACTTCTTTGATTATATTCTTTTTAGAGCCATACCTGTAAACAGGGATGCTTTTCGCCTCGGTTCCGGCGTCAAAAAAGAAGTCGCCTTTACCCTGATTACTGCCATCCCACACCAGCCCGAATTTAGTCAGTAACTGTATGTTTGTGCGGTCTTTTCCTTTGATGGCCTCGCCAATAAGTTCTTCACTTAAACCCAAACCGTAAAAAGGTGCGGTGTCCAAACTTGTCACTCCATTATCGAGTGAGGCATGAATAGCACTAATAGAATCCTTTTTTTCGTTACCACCCCACATGCTGCCGCCAATAGCAAACGCACCATAGGTGATAGCCGACAACTTTAAATCTGTTTTTCCTAATTTTCTATATTCCATTGTTATAAATATTTATTGCTTTTTATTTTTGATAATGTGGCCAGTTAAGATACCCTTGCATGGTAAGTCCATAATGAAATTCCCTGGTTGGCTGCGTTAAAGGGCAGTTGTTTTTCAGGCGGTCGACAAGGTCAGGATTAGAAATAAAAGGCTCTCCAAATGCTGCTATATCGATTGTTCCCTGGTTGATAAGTTCCTCAGCCTTTTTCTTATCCATGCCGCCTGCTAAAATGATCACACCATTATACCAGTTCCGAAAGCGTTCTAAAAAACCATCAGGCAAGGCAAAACTTCCCCTTGATTGCTGATCCATAATGTGGATGTAAGCTATATTTCTTGCCGATAATTCCTTCGCCAGATATTCGTAGGTAGCTTCGATCTCCTCGTATTGGGGCATTTCGTGCAGGCCGCCATAAGGAGTCAGGCGTATCGACACTTTATCTGCTCCTATGGCATCAATACAGGCATCAATGCATTCTAATAAAAAGCGGCTGCGGTTTTCTATACTACCGCCGTAAATATCACCGCGGTCATTGGTATAGGGGTTTAAGAACTGTTCAATCAGGTATCCGTTGGCTCCATGCAGCTCCACGCCATCAAAGCCGGCAGATATGGCATTACGTGCGGCACCAGCAAAATCTTTAACAACGTCCTTAACCTCATCGGCTGATAGCGCTCGTGGTCTGGAGCAGGTCACAAAACCTTCTTTTCCATTTTCATCGTAACCCCATGCTTTAGAGTTTGCTGCCTGTATGTCAGAAGCACCAACGGGATCCTGTCCGCCAGGCTGATTGGAGGTATGTGATACCCTTCCAACATGCCAAAGCTGTGTGAATATCCTGGCCCTATCGGCATGAACGGCTTCCGTTACGGGTTGCCAGCCTAAAACCTGTTCCTGCGTGTAAAGACCCGGAACATGTAGCACCCCTTTTGAAGTTGCTGAAATTGCCGTGCCCTCTGTGATGATCAATCCGGCACCCGAACGTTCAGCATAATAGTTTACATTGAAAGCTTTAGGCACCCCGTCTTCATTTCTTGCCCTGGTCATCGGTGCCATTGCAATTCTATTTTTCAACTGAAGATGCCCAAGGGCAGCCGGCTCAAAAATGTCTGTGTAAAACGGATAGTCGGTGTAACCTTCTGCACCACCACCGAAGAATTTTTCCCGTTTGGGTTCGTTAAGTGGTAGGTTATATTTAAGCCGGTCGGGAAGATCTGGATTGGCAATAAAGGAACGGCCAAAACCTATAAGGTCTGCCCATCCGTTTTCCAGTGCTTCCTCAGCACGCTGTGCAGTATATTTACCGGAATAGATCAGGGTGCCTTTAAATTCCTGCCGGTAAGCTTCTTTGAAAGAAAGTGACATAACCGGTGCATTATCCCAATCGGCCTCTGCAATGTGTATATAGGAGATATCTAGTGCGTCCAGGATTTTTGCAGCGGCAATGTAGGTTTCCTCGGGGTGATCATCCATGGCACCCATTAATGTGGTCAATGGTGCCTGGCGTACTCCAACCTTATCAGGGCCAATTGCATCAGCAACCGCAGTAGTTACTTCTTTCAGAAAACGCAGCCGATTTTCCAGCGTACCGCCGTATTCATCCTTGCGGTGATTGGTTTGAGAATCTATGAATTGTTCAATAAGATACCCATTGGCTCCGTGCAACTCAACACCATCGAAACCAGCCTCAACTGCATTTCGGGCAGCATTTGCGTAGTCTTCTATAATCTGATGGATCTCCACAACGGTTAGTTCGCGCGGGATAGAATGCTGAACCATTTCTCCTATCCCTGAAGATGCATCACCGCCGTCTTTCGCCAGGAATACTTTAACTCCTTCCGCAACAATTGTTGAAGGAGATACTGGCGCCTGGCCGTTTGCCTGCAGGGAGATGTGTGACACCCGGCCAACATGCCAGAGCTGGGCAAATATTTTTCCGTTATTGGCATGAACTGCCGCCGTAACTTTTTTCCATCCTGCAATCTGTTCTTTAGTGTAGATACCTGGTGTCCAGGCATATCCCTGACCTTGACGGCTGATTTGTGTGCCCTCAGTGATGATTAGTCCGGCAGAAGCTCTTTGAGCATAATATTCCGCCATTAGTGCGGTTGCGACCTCGCCGGTATCTGCCCTTGATCGTGTCATTGGTGGCATCACAATCCTATTCTTTAGGTGGATACCCTTTAATTCATATGGTTGAAAAAGCATAATAAATTGTTTTTGTTAGCTGATATAAATTACCTTTATTTTGATGTATCGTTAAAATTCCAGGTATCTTGATTAATGATAGGTTTTCAATACTGTTGAACCGACGGCTATTGACGCTTCAATATTGCTTGTCTTTCTGTAAGCTTTCAACACAAAAGCAAGTAAAAGCCCAAGCAAAGCCATTCCCGCGCCAACCCATTCCGGAGCGACGTAGCTGTAGCCCATGGCCAAGGGAATACCAGCAAGGTAAGCACCTAAAGCATTGCCCACATTCATAGCTGCCGGACTGATAGAGGAACCGAGCATCTCGGCCTTTCTGGCCGATTGCATCATCATGATTTGAACCGGTGCTACAATTGCAAAAGCAATTGCACCAATAATGAATGTCATGATAATTACCCAAATTTGGTTATGGGATACAAAGGCTAACAAAATTAATGCAACCGCCATTGACCCCAGTAAAATGATCGTAGCAGGAAGTGGCGTATATTTGTCAGACAGCTTTCCACCCATTAGGTTTCCAAACGCCATACCCAGGCCTGCTACAACCATCAGATAGGACACACTGGCTCCACTAAAATGGGCTTGCTCAGTAAATAATGGCGCGATGTAACTATACCAGGCAAAAAGCCCACCTGTTCCAATAATTGCGATCGAGAGAATCAATAGAAGATCCGGTTGCTTAAAAATGGCAAAGTCCTTTCTGATATTTCCTGCCAGTGTCGCTTTAAATTCAGGTAGCCAATACCGTATACCAATGATAGTGAGTAATCCTATCAGTCCTACTATTTCAAAGGTAATTCGCCAGTTGAATACATGCCCTATAAATGTACCTGCTGGTACACCCACTATATTGGCGACAGTTAGCCCCGTAAACATAAAGGCAATCGCCTGTGCGGTCTTCCCTTTTTCTGCCATCCGCCCAGCTACCACCGCACCGAAACCAAAAAAAGCACCATGTGGTATTCCTGATATGAAACGCAGTAATAACATGGATTTATAACCAACAGCAAATGCAGATAAAGCATTTGCTGTCATGATCCAGGAAGCAAGTATAATCAGCGCTGTCTTTGGGGGGTTGCTTTGAAGTATAATGGTCAGCAAAGGAGCTCCTATAACTACACCCAAGGCATAAGCTGATATCAGGTGACCAGCCTCGGGTATAGAGATATCAAGGGACTGTGCCATATCCGGCAGAATGCCCATCATTACAAACTCAGTCATACCTAACGCAAATGCACCTATGGCAAGAGCAAAAAGACCTTTTTTCATAATTTCTATATAAAGGGGTTTATTTTAAATTTTTATTATTCAGCAAAATTACGCCGTTATCTTATCAAATTGTAATAATAGAAATCATACATTAGTATCATAATTATAATGCATAGAACCGGGATTATTTTTGGAATTGTTCAGTGAAATTTAAGGAAATCAAGAAACGAGACTTTAACCGGAAGGCTGTTGCACGGTGTATCCCACACGTGTGTTGTTTTACATCTAAGTTTACTTGAGGCTCTTGTGAATTATGAATTCCGAACATTATTGGTTCAAATGTGATTTCCAATGATTCTGATTTTCGTGATTCCATTTTTTTGTAAATTGTTTTTCCAAAAATACATCATCAAAGAATATGTGGGTACATTTAAAAAAATTAATGTGATTTTGTTCGTTAATAATGAATTTATAACCAGATCGGTTGAAATTTTATTTCGTATTTTACAAATTCTATCTCAATGAAAACAATACAACGATCAGCGATACTACAAAATCCTAAACTTGGAGGATATACCCCTCGGGAAAAGCCCCTCTCTATTTTTAAACATTTAAGGATAATTTGATTAATCTAATGGATCAGAACATAGCATATAGCTTCTTCCCCTAATGCCAAAATCAAAAAAAGATACGCTTTAAGTGTTCGGGCATACAATCTGAATTATACCGCAATGACCATTTTTTCAGACTTTTGAACTCATTTAAATCTTTTGCCTTGATCTTACAACTTAGTTTAATTAAAAGACTTTCGGAATTCTAGCGGTGATAGGTTAGTTTTCGTCTTAAACAATCTATTAAATGATTGTGGGTGTTCAAACCCTAGTTCGTATGCAATTTCGCTTACCGACAAATCTGTTGTAGATAATTTCTCCTTTGCTTTTTCAATCAGTTTATCATGGATGTGCTGTTGGGTACTTTGTCCTGTCAAAACTTTTAATAAGCTGCTTAAATAGCTTACAGATACATGCAACTCATCAGCTATAAACTGAACCGTCGGTAATCCTTTTGCCACCAGTTCCTCGGTATTGAAGTAAGTGGCAAGCAACTCTTCCAATCGGCTTAGAAGTTGGTGATTTGCTTTTTCTCGTGTAATGAATTGACGATGGTAAAATCTTTCAGCATAATTGAGTAAACTCTCAATTTGTGAAATGATAATCTGCTTGCTAAACTTATCAATATTGGAGTGATATTCCTGCCTGATGTTATATATGATATTATTTATGGCTGTTTCTTCCTTCTCTGAAAGAAATAGCGCTTCATTTACAGTATAGCCAAAATATTCGTATTGCTGGATTTTACTTGCCAAGGCTGTATTCCAAAGAAAATCTGGATGAATAAGTAATATCCATCCAGTAGGCTTTGTCAGTTTATCTCCAGGATTAACCTCCACTCTGAAAAGCTGATTAGGAGCGGTAAAATACATAATGCCCTCATCGAAGTCATAGTCTTGTTGCCCATACTTTAATTTGCCAACTACGCCTCTTTTTATAGAAATCGAATAAAACCCGAAAATCCCTGTCAACAAGTTCTCATCAGGTGAATATTTAATTGCTTCATGTTCAATGATACTAATTAAGGGATGTTCAGGCTGAGGTAACCCTCTCAAACGATGGAATTCGCTAATGGTTTTTACTTTTATTGTTTTATTGCTTTCCATAATATCAAGTTATTTTTTATAATGCCTGACCGCCAGATATTTCAATACGTTGCCCGTCTATCCAGTACGCATCATCTGTGCAAAGAAATGCAACAATCCCGCCAATATCATCGGGTAAACCTACACGGCCTAATGCTGTAAGGCCTGCAACGTGGGCATTTATCTCTTTATTGTCACGGGTACGCCCACCCCCAAAGTCAGTTTCAATAGCTCCGGGTGCAACTACATTTGCACGTATTTTTCTTCCCCCTAATTCTTTTGCCAAATATCGGGTAAAAATCTCAATGGCTCCTTTCAATGAAGCATATACAGCGGAACCAGGGAATGTAAGACGTGCCAACCCCGATGATACATTGATGATTCCACCACCATCATTGATAAATGGAATAAATTTTTGCGTTAAGAAAAACACGCCTTTGTAATGGATGTTAAATGTGTCGTCCAACTGTTGTTCGGAAGTTTCTGTAATAAGCGAATACAAAGCTGTACCTGCATTGTTTATCAGAAAGTCAAAATTTGTGCTTCCTGTATGTTCCTGTAAATACGCTGTTGTTTGTTCAACGAAGCTATCAAACGCAGTTACGTTGCTTGTATCTAATTGAAAAGCAATAGCTTTTTGCCCTATTGATTCAATTTCTGCCACAACGTTGTCGGCTGCTTCTTTATTGGAATTGTAGGTAATCACAATATCAATTCCTTTTTTGGCAAGTGCCAATGCCATATTTTTTCCCAAGCCACGGCTACCACCTGTAACCAATGCTATCTTTGTTTTTGCGCTCATACTTTGAATTTTTGATTTTAGTTTTTAAAAGGATGTTTTAGCCATATCATCAGCAATGGCATGATCAGGAAAGGAATTTCAATCAACGCAGTTTTATAATTACCCGTCTTTAACGATAAGGCCATTATGGTTAAGATTAAAAAGGCATTCATCAGATTGCCTATGAAGAATGTTTGTGGAAATAAAATCAACAATGCGATTGCTATTGAAACTATAGCGATCAAAGGAATGAATGTCTTCTGTATTCCCAAATCATTCATCATTTGTGCCTGTGCCGGATGATTATTGATATGTAACGCTTCCCAACCGTGTTTGAAACTAAAATAGGCAGTGATACCTATCAATAGGCCGCTAATTATTTTCGCTGTCATTGTATTCTTTTATGTTTTTATTGACTTCCTCCGCCATTGACGATTAAGTGTTGCCCGCTTACAAACGATGATAAATTCGAAGCAAAAAATACTGCTGCATTTGAAACGTCTTCAACGGTTGCCATTCGCTTCATAGGGTTCATATCCGAAAGCCATTTCAGTTCAGGTGTATGAGTGTCCATTCCTGTAAAAATCCCAGCATTTGCTACCGCATAAGGTACAATGGAATTTACTGTTACACCACGATAGCCGATTTCTTTCGCTAAAACCTCAACGAGGTAATTAGGTGCTGTTTTACTTCCGCCATATACTGCAAAGCCCGGAAAAGGAAAGGCGGCCGAAGTTGAGGAAATATTTATGATCCTTCCGTTGTCTTCAATATTTTTTGCAGCGCATTGTATCGTAAAGTAAGTTCCCTTTGTATTTATCGCAAAAAGTCTGTCAAATTGCTCTTCCGTAAAATCAGTTACAGGTACGTCCGCCAATTCAACACCAGCATTAGCCACTACAATATCAATTTTTCCAAAGGCTTTTTTTGCTTCGGCAAACAAGTTTTCTATATCTGCCGGTTTGCTGATGTCAGCCTGAACAGCAATTACCCGAACGCCCAAAGCCTGAATATTTACAACAGCTTCATTAGCAGAAAAACTATCTTTTGAATAGTTGATTATAATGTCCGCTCCTAAACCTGCAAAACGTTCTGCAATTGCCCTACCTAATCCTCTTGCCGAGCCTGTTATCAGGGCTACTTTATTTTTTAGATCTGTCATGAGTTCAACTTTTTTACGGTTGTGAATAAATATTCGCCCCTACTTTACTCATCTCTTTCAGGATAAGTTTAGGTGCCAAACGGCTCATTATTCTTAGTATTCTTCCAAAGCCCGGCGCTATTTCGTAACTGTCTTTCTTTAACCCTTTAATAGTAGCATCAATAATTTTTTCAGGTGTTGCCAATAGTTTAGGATTAAAACCATCCACGTTCACAAATTGGTCATTCAATGGAGTGCTTGCGGCTGGTGCAACCAATTCAAAAACTTTGATTTTTGTTTTTTGCAACTGTACCCTTAAAGAAACCGTGTAGAAATGCAGGCCTGCTTTTGAAGCACTATAAATCGGGGAATAGGGAGACGGTACATAAGCAATTCCCGAAGAAACATTTAGGATAGCCGGATTTAACTGTTTTTTCAAATGGGGTAAAAATTGTTGTACCATTCGTATCGGCCCCGATAAATTGATTGCAATTTCCCTATTGATATCATCTAAACCAATGGAAGTATCATGTAAGCTCATCTTTCTCATCTCACCTGCATTGTTTATTAGGAAATTAAGTTTGGGAAACTGGGTGGTAACTTTTTCGTAAAGCTCAATTATAGACGCAGCGTTACCTACGTCATTTTTGATGGTATGTACTTGCGGAATTTGCTTTTTGACTTCATCTAATTTCGCCTGGTTTCTTCCTGTTATAATAACCTGGTTACCTAAAGCAATAAACCTTTTAGTAAGTTCCAGGCCGAAACCACTTGTTCCGCCTGTAATGAGTATGGTGTTATTATCTAAATTCATTTTTATTGATATAATCTATGAAGTATGCTTTATTCAATCTGTATGCACAATCTTTAAAAAAAGTTCGTTGGCAAGGGCTATCCGTTTCAGTTTAAAATATTGATTTGTAGCTATAGTATCTTTACCGATTACGATTTTGCTTTTCATCAATAGGTTATTCAACTCCTGTTTATCACTATAAGTCCATTTAGTTTTATCGTAATAGATGACCAATTTTCTATCGCGACCTTCTTTTGGAATATAAATTACCCTCTTGGAATTGTTAAAGAATTTATTCTCTATGGTATTCGGAACCATTAGTGTTAATGCTACATCTAACCTGTTACTGATATATAGTGATTTCTTTGATAAGTTACATGAAGACAATATCATCAGGAGACAAACGTAGAGAAAAGAAAGATTCTTCATGGTTTGGCTATACTTTAATAATTCTTCCTGTGATAACCCCTGAAATTGCCCTTTCATATGCTCTTGCTACTTTCCAGGCCTCAACTGGAATGAATCCTGGAAAAAATGGATGATAGTCCTCGGATTCCGTCAAAACAGTTGGGCTAATGCAGTTTATACGAACACTTTTGGGAAGTTCGTTTGAAGCTGCTTTTACAAAGCCTTCTATACCGCCATTTATTACTGTACCGATTGTGCCGCCTAAAATAGGCTCATCCGTTAATACACCCGAAACCAATGTGAATGAGCCACCTACATTGATATAAGGCAGGGCCGTGCGAACAACATTGATTTGCCCCATTAACTTACTGCCTAAAGAAAACGAGTAGTTTTCATCCGTCAGGTTTTCAAATGGAGCTGCCGCAACTTCGCCTGCTGTAATGCCAATGGAATCAAATGAGCCAATGTTTTTAAATAAGTTTGCAAGACTTTGTTTGTCCGAAATATCTGCCTGATAGTCGCCCGAGTTTCTTGAAACACGTATTACTTCGTGTCCAACTTCCTCCAGTCTATTAGCGACTTCTTTTCCAATAGTCCCACTTGCTCCGATTACAATTATTTTCTTAATCATTTCTTTGAAATTTAACAATGTAAAGTTCTGTAAAAGAGAATGTTCAGAGTTAACTGAATCTGCTTTTGTTGTAACCGGATTTTAGGTGAGATTAGTCGGTTAACCTGGGAATAGATTAACCAAACTATAAACGTTATAAAAATATTAAAGAAAATTTCAGTCTTTCTTTGGTGATTTCAAACCAGGACAACATCCTAGGATGTTATCTAACGATTTTTACTTTTTAACTGCAATAAAATGGCGTCACCCACTGCTTTTGCAGACTGTGGGTTTTGCCCAGTGATCAGTCTGCCATCAACGACAACATGTGATTGAAAAGGCTCTGTTTTTTCATAAATGCCACCACGCTCTTTCAATTTATCCTCAAGCAAAAAAGGTACCACAGCAGTTAGTTTTACAATTTCTTCTTCCTGATTACTGAATCCATTTACTTTTTTGCCTTCTATCAGGTATTTTCCATTGCCTAGGCGAATATTTAACAAGCCTGCAGGGCCGTGACATACTCCGGCAACTACGCCATCTTGTTCATATACTTTGGCTACAATACCTGCAATAGTTGTATCATTTGGTAGATCCCACATCGCTCCATGACCACCGGCAAAATAAATGGCCGCATAATCTTGCGGTTTTACATCCACTGGTTTCAAACTGTTGCTTATTTTTTTATGATAATAAGCATCCTCCCAGAATTTCTTATTAACTGAGTCGGTTAAATCAAAAGCATCTACAGGGGGATTGCCTCCTTTAGGACTTACAAAATCTATTTCATAACCGGCTTCAACAAGAACCTCCCAGGGATGGGAAACCTCGCCTAGGTAATATCCAGTCTTCTTGCCTGTATTTCCTTTGATACCATGGCTGGTCACCACGAAGAGAATTTTCTTTTTTACAACCTGTTTTTCTGTTTGCAGGCTAATGGTTTGCTGTTTGGAACGCTGACTTACACAGCTTGTAAACGCTATAAAACATATAAGACAGCATAAGGTATTAATTAACTTATTCATAATTGATTTTTTAGGAAGTTGAACCGATATAATGATAATATTCGATTTTTGATTATATCAGGCAGAATACCATGGAGCTAAACACATCGAAATACTCTGTTTTAAAATAACAAAAGTGTCCCTTTAAATTATCCAACTTTTGGGGCACTTCAGGAAATAGTCCTGTTAAACTATTAAGGAATTATAGACTGCTTGCAGTTGCCAACAAGGTTATATCCTCATGGTCTAAAGTAATTGTGGTCGCCTTGATTAAATCAGCCAGTTGATCTATGTTTGTTGCACTTGCTATAGGAGCTGTGATTCCAGGTTGTTGTATAACCCATGCTAATGCAATGCTTCCAGCAGTAGTCTCATGCCTTGCTGCAACGTTATCAAGCGCATTAAGTATATTAAAACCACGATCTGTAAAATACTTTTCTACAAATCCAGCCCTCTTGCTATCTTTAATATCATCTAAACTCCTGTATTTGCCCGTAAGAAAACCGCTTGCAAGAGAAAAATAGCTAATCACACTTAAATTATTGGCCGAAGTTATTGGTCTAATATTTTCTTCAAAATCAGCCCTGTCATACAAATTATACTCTGGTTGAAAGGTTTGATAAATAGGAAGGTTATTGTCACGACTAACTTGCAAAGATTCTTCAAGGCGTTCTGGAGTGAAATTAGAAGCGCCGATAATTCTTATCTTTCCTGCTTTGATCAGGGAATCATACGCAGCCAAAGTTTCCTCTATTGGTGTCTCCGAATCATCGTAATGTGATTGATAAAGATCAATATAGTCTGTATTTAGACGTTTTAGAGAAGCTTCTGCTGCACTAATGATATATTTTTTACTTAGTCCCTTTTTGTCAGGTGCTAACTCCGCACCCAACTTAGTAGCCAACACAACCTTATCTCTCTTACCAGATTGTTTAAGCCATTTTCCAATAGCCAACTCCGATTCTCCACCTACATGTCCATCAACCCATTTAGAATAAACATCCGCAGTATCAATAGCATTGAAACCTTGTTCAGTAAAATAATCTAATAACTTAAAGGCCATCGCCTCATCAGTCGTCCATCCGAAAACATTTGTTCCTAATATCAGTGGTGCAATCTTAATTTCTGATGCACCTAATTTTCTATTTTCTAACATGTCATTATATTTTGTCCGCCAAAAGTACGCCATAGATGGCTTTTATTGAAATATAAAATAATAAAATGTATATTTGTTCATTATTAATGAAAAATATGATTCAGTCTGTACAAAGAACCTTTCAAATTTTAGAATATATAGCCGCAAATGGGAATTTCATTCGAGTTAATGACGTAGCAAAAGCCTTAGAATTGGAGAAGACAACCGTATATGGTTTTATAAAAAGTCTTAAAGAATTAGGATACTTAGAGCAGGACGAAATGAGCCCAAGGTATAGGATTACTTCCAAATTGGAATGTTTATATGCACCTCCATTTTCACTCATTGAGTTGAAACAAGAATTGCGACCAATTTTAGAGAAGATAACAGCCGCTACACTTGAATCATCCTATCTGGCTATACAAATGGGTTATTATTATAGACATGAATTAAAATGTGAACCTAATAGGGCTGTAAAAATTACACTTAATATGGGGCGAGATTACGAAATGAACACTACTGCTATTGGTAAAGCATTTTTGGCTTATTCCGAACATTTGCAGCGTAATTTATTTGATTCCCAAAATGATCAATCTGCATTAACAGCAGAAGTAGCCAACATTAAACAAATTGGATATGCCCTGGATATTGGGGCGTATGATCCTGACCTGAACTGCGTAGCTATGCCTATTTTCTTTAAAAATAAAGTCATAGCAGTACTTTGTGTATCTGGTCCCTCATATAGGTTCAAGCGAGAACAGTTCATCGAAACACTGAAAGTCATGAATATACTTTTAGGCGAGCAGGGTAAATATACAACACAAGTAAAATTATAAAATGCATTCAAATAAAACGGATTACTTAACTATAATAGTGTTACTCATATGTAACGTTACCATGTTGCGGTGTAAAAATTATTGTGTATTTTAGGGCATTGTTGAACAGAAACGGTGATTTTTGCCATAAAACATACAGAGAGTCTATAAGACTCATAATCTTTTGGTCGATGGTTCGAGCCCATCATGGCCCACTGCTTAAAAAGGCGTTTTTCGATAAGAAAAACGCCTTTTTTCGTTTCTAATTTTTGATTATTAGTCACGATATTTTCTTTACAAAAGCTGTAACGGTATTTTAATTGGGTTGGTTTTGTTACAATTCTAGATAGTTGTATTGTAGGGTGAATTTTTTTGTACTTCACTTGATAGTATCATATGACACTATCAAGTGAAGTTTTCAAAATGTGACGCATTGCCTCACATTTTGAGTTAGATACTGATGTATTGGTAGGACGTGCTTTGATTATAGCTCATTGAATGCTTAATTACGGCTCAAATATGGTTGAAAATGAGCTGTAACTTTAATAGAAATGAACTGTAATCGAGTTTTGAATGAAATTAATGAATACACCTATAAAGTCTTTTCAATTTGGAACGCAATGAGTTCCGAATTGAATCGATTTTTTTTATTAACAAATCTTATCATTAGTATGATACTTTGATATATAAATTACTTTGAAATCTATAATACTTATCGATTTTACTGCAATAAAAATCAAATTACTGCAAATTATTCAAAATGATTGATATAAGTATTTTACTGCACTTGTAGGTATTTTTATTAAATTTACTGCAACAATATAGTTTTTACTGCATAATTTATCTTTATGGCAAACCAACCCGCAGGTAACCTATGGTTATATCAACACTTTAAGATGAGTTCCTTCAGGCTTACCCATCGTTCGTATATAGGAACCAGAGATAAAATCGACATAGTTGAAAATGGAATTGTTGAGCAAACATATGGGCCAAAATATCAGCCATCTTTAGACATCCCATTATTTCATTTAGAATTCGCTTTCAAATACGATGATTTAAATCTTAACTTTCTTAAGGCTGTTTTTAAATTGTTGTCTAGAGAGGAAGTGGAGGATTATGTCAACGGAAAAGTCTCAGGAGTAAATAACAGGCGAATTGGATATCTTTATGAGTGGCTTATTGGTGAGGAAATTGCTTTAAAACAAAGAATCGCTGGAAACTATATTGATTTACTTGATGATGAAAAATACATTACAGGTTTATCCCTCAAAATTACCAAATGGAAAATCAATGACAATTTATTGGGTAATCAAGATTTTTGTCCAATAATCAGAAAGAGTAATACATTAACGAGGGAACTTGAAAAGGACTTAAAAAATCAAATAGAAAAACTGAAGGAAACCTATTCCCCTGATATATTTCACCGGGCAGCTCAATACCTGTTCAGAAAGGAAACAAAATCCTCATACGCAATAGAGAACGAAAAACCATCATCTGATAGAATGAATAGGTTTGTAGCTTTACTTTCAAAAGCGGGAACGCAGCACATAGATGAGCTTTTAAGCGAGTCTAATTTGATGTATTTACAAAATGCTATTGTAGATCCGAGATTTGCAGCAAAGGGTTTCAGAGATTTTCAAAATTATATAGGTGCAACAGGCTTTAGAATGGAAGAAATAATTCATTTTATATGTCCACCACCACAATATGTAACCTCATTAATGAATGGTATACATAGTTGTTATCATAAGATAAAAGAAATCCCGGGACAATTACAGGCTACTGTAATTGCATTTGGATTTGTTTTTGTTCATCCTTTTGATGATGGTAATGGCCGGTTGCATCGTTTCCTAATTCATGATATGCTTACAAGATCAGGGATAGTTCAGGAAGGGATTATAATACCTGTATCTGCTCACATGCTTAATTATATGCCTGATTATGATCGCGCGCTGGAAGATTTCTCGAAACCTTTAATGCAGCGAATAAAATATAAAAAGACCGATGAAGGAGAAATCGAGGTTCTTAATAACGCAGACATAGAAGACTACTTTCGTTACCCTGACTTTACTTACCAAGCTACTTATCTTGCCCAAACGATCAATGAAACAGTTACTGAAGATATGACAGGTGAGTTACAGTTTCTGGAACGTTACGATGAACTAAAGAAAAGTATCCAAGGTATAGTAGATATGCCTGATAAGTATATCGATCAGATAATAATCTTTTTACATCAAAATAAAGGGATATTTCCAAATAGAAGGAAGAAAGAATTTGATAAGTTAACTGCCCAGGAATTTTTAGAAATGGAGGCAAGCTACATGAATATTTTTGAAAAGATATATTAAGAGCTATCAATCATTTGCTAGCCAAATCGCTAATTAAACCTAAATCAGATAAGAAATGGTTCGAGAAGCACCCAGTTGGGGCCACCAAGTAAAAAAGCCGTTTTTCGATGAGAAAAACGGCTTTTTTCGTTTTGACTATCCAGTTTTTTATAAACTAGAAATAGGTTTTCACGGCGAATCTAAATTGCTCTATAAATATATCTTTGAAAACACTGATGTTATTTTGTTCATAAAAGATTAACATGGCTTTTTTATATTCCACTGCATCGATAGTTCGGAAAGAGACTGGACAATATTGGTTAGCAATAAGGATCGCATTACTTACAATCCTCGTTGTTCTTTTGTTTCCATCGTTGAAGGCCTGGATATATGATAGCAATACTAATGCAATTAGCGACTTTTCAAATACATTATTTTTTCTGTTGATCAGTCGACACATATCTTCCAAAGCTTCTCTTATCTGATGTTCATTGTCGAGAGGTGTATAATTCGGATTCTAATGAATACATACTAAATCACAGACCATGAATCGTTAATAGTGTCGAAAACTTGAGAATTAAGAGCCGGAAATTGAACTCATGAGCTCATTAATTGTGGTAGTAAATGGAATATGTGTGCCACATACCAACTCAATATATTTGTTTTTTTTATTTATTAGTTTGATACAATTTTTATTTATCAGATGGGACTGGTGCACTCTGATAAATATTCCTGCATCCAACTGCTGACTAACCTTTTTTAAGGATTTACACATCACGAGCTCCTCTCGATTATGTAAAAAAATAGATGTGTAGCAATTGTCCGATTTACAATAGCTGATATCAGCATGTGATACTAAACGAAGAATCTCTTGAGAGTGAATGACTAATTTTTTCATATAGCGTTAATAGTTCAGGATTAATTAGGATACGTTGTCTTGCTGGACCTGAAAACCATATTGTTCTTATATCTAAATCAAATTAAAAATATCTGTTAAAAGCTTATTTTCTAATCCTGTTAATATTTGGTTATTTTTTATCATCTAATCAGAGTAGATTTTACTAAAGTAGTTATTATTACTTAATTATACTATTCTATACTATCATAGTATTTATTGTTATAGTGTACCCTATTACTTTGCATCCTAAGTCCGTAAGGTCACGTCTGGTTAAGGGCTTTTAGGTAGATTCATTTCCAATAAAGCCAATTACTTGTTCTAACTGACTATTTTATAGGAAGAAGGACGCTATTTGTATTTTTAACGTGTTTTTCAGGATTTTGGTGATTTCCGCGGGTATTTTAGGTGAATTTCTAAGAAAACCCCGTTTTTATCATAGGTCATTCCCGAAATAAAGCCATGTTATTAGCAATAAAATCATATTATCCATTGACTTAATGAAATTATCTATTTTATCAGGCAGGAAATTATCCCACATTTAATGAAATAATTTCTAACCAAAATAAACTAGTATGAAAAAAAAATCCCTACTGTTTACAGCTGTAATTGCTATTATGGCATTTACGCAATGCGCAAAAGAAACCAACATTGATTTTCCATCGAAAGAAAAATCAATGGGAAAAAGTGTTGCAAATGTGGCTCTGGCCGAACTGCAGCCGATGTGCGAAGACTGTCATGAAAGTGCGACAAAGATTACCGGAAGCGAAGCCTTTGACCTTGCCTGGACCTTTTCTCCGATAATGAAGTTTGACCGAGCAGCGCCTGATTATCCGACTACAGTTGAAAATATATGGGCAAGTACAGATCCAAATAGCATTGTTTGTAACGGTACATTAGTAATGACCAATCGTGATGCCCCAAGGAGCAAGATCTTTCCAACCTATTATGAAGTACAACGGCATCCGGGTAATGCAAACAGGGTCTTTATCGACTTTTGGTGGACTTATAAAACGCAGACAACGTGCTTTGCCAACCTAGGAGGTCATGACTATGATTGGGAACATACTGTTGTTCAGGTTAATACCCAGACAAACCGGATCGTATCAGTTACCTATTTTCAACATTCGGGCTGGTACACTAAAAACTGGAGTAATGTAGCCCAATGGACACGTCCACAGGTGTATGTGGGTAAAAAAGCACATGGTTCTTATCATTTTGGAAATTCAATTTCCTTTCCTGGTTACGATTGCAGCTATTATGGCGATTATAGAAATCCTAATGGAGTAGCTGATGAGGTAGAAACTTGGAATACCAGCCTTATTCCTATGAATTGTAACATGCCTCACTTCAGTTTTAATGGTTATTTCGGCAGTATTGGTAAAGGGCCTTTATTTCGTAGCCGGGATTATTGGAACTTTTCTTCTTGTAATGGAAGCGCAGGAATCACCGGTACAGATGGATGTAGTCAAAGTGATTATTCTGTAGGCACACAAATCGGGAGTATTTAATTTTGCGGTTCAGTTTATTCAAGATACGTAAATTGAACAGAATACAAGGCCTGGATTTATTGTCCGGGCTTTGTGTTTAATAGATTTTTACATTTCTATATAGATAATCACCAGGATAAGAAGGGAACTGTTTTTTTAATTACATTACATTTATGAATAACTTTCTAAAAAAAGAAGCTGGTTTTGAAGGTGAAAAAATGATCAGTTTGCCTCCGAAAATATTAAAAAGTGCTATGGATAAATGTCCGGAATTTTTTCATTTATGCATTACTCATATTGGATATTTTCCTAAAGCGACTGCCCATTTCAGGGAACGGAGAAAGGGGTGTGAAGATAATATATTTATCTATTGTGTCCTTGGAAAAGGGTATTTTACCATTGATAATAAGAAATTTGAAGTCGGCACCAATCAGTTTATTAATGTGCCTGCGACTGATAAGTATATGCGTTATTGGGCAGATGACCAAGATCCCTGGACAATTTACTGGGTACACTTTAAAGGAGAAAGAATTGCTGACTTTAATAAATCGCTTGATATAACCATCACTTCTGGTGCTCAGAAGATCCCTTTCAATCAACAGGCAATAGATATTTGGAACGGCATTTACGGTTGCCTGGACATGGGATACGGATTAAGAAATCTTTCAAACGCTAATTTCTGTCTATACAATTTCTTGGCGACTTTCTATTTCCCCGAAAATCACATGCAGGTCAAAAAGGTAGAAGAGCTGGATATGATTACTGAAACAATAGTATATATGAAGGATAATGTAAATAGAAAATTACGAAAGGAAGATTTTTCGAAAAATTATTCTATATCCAATTCCCATTTTGCTTATTTATTCAGGAAAAAGACAGGAATGTCGCCTATTGATTATTTTATCCATCTTAAAATGCAGCGGGCCTGTCAGCTGCTACACTCAAACAATGACAAAATAAAAGAGATCTGCTTGAACCTTGGTTATGAAGACCAATATTATTTCTCTAGATTGTTTAAAAAGAACATGGGTATTTCCCCAGAACATTACCGCCTGATCCATAAAAGTAGAGTGGGTAGCCATCAACCTATTTCATTAAAGCCAAACAATGAAAGTGGAGAAAATTAGAATTCTAAAAACTAAGAATCTAAATATCTATATACTTAGGTAGGCCTACTGCTTAAACAGCCGTTTTTCGATAAGAAGAACGGCTGTTTCGTTTAGCTATGCTAATCGGCTAAGTTTTTCGGTCCAAATATTTTTAGAATAGATTTTGCATTCAGGATCAGCCCATCGAAAAATGGGAATAGAATGTTGATGTTAGAAGGATATTCAGAAATTGTTAAGGGAAGTGTTAGTTTTCGTCCTGTTCTTTGTGATTAAGATCAGTTATTCCTATCTGTTTACCGAAAAGAGCTAATACTTGATTGACTTTATCTAATCGAACTGTAGCTCTACCTCGTTCCAGTTCGCGAACGAAACGGAGACCCACACCAGATTTAAATGCAAGATTGGCTTGGGAAAGCTTTAAAGCTTTTCTTTTTTCTTTGATAAATGTTATAATTGGCGTCATTTTATACCTTTTCTTTTACGCTCATGGCTCTGATTACTCTTTCGCGATGCTGCATTCCCCAGGACGCCATTTCTTTTATGATCGGTTTTAGCGAATAACCATACTCTGTTAACTCGTATTCAACGGTTACCGGTTTGGTGTTCAATACCGTACGCTTTACCAGGCCATTCAACTCTAACTCCTGCAATTCTTTGGAAAGCATTTTTGCTGCAATACCATCTATGCTTCCTATCAACTCCATGAAACGTTTTTTACCAAAGCTCAGTGAGCCAATCAGCCTTATCTTCCATTTTCCGCTTAATACATCCATCGTATCGCGGATCGCCAAATGATGCGCGGAACAGGCGTCCATATCCAAGAGTTCTTTATCCATTTTAATACAGTTTCTATAAGGAAACCCGTTTCCATAAGTAAACCCATTACAAAGATAAACCATGTTCACTATATATTTGCCAATGAATTTTAAGAATAAATACAAATGGATCATATTGTAAAATTTCCTCCGGTTGTTTCTGTAAGCCCGATTTCCTTAGAAGCTCCTGGCCGCGACTATCCACTGCAGGTGCGGGCCTCAGTGCCTGCCTATGGTGAACAACTACCTGTAATTGTTTTTTCACACGGTTTTGGCTCTTCTATGGACGCATACGCTCCCCTTGTCAATTATTGGGCCGCTCATGGCTTCGTTGTTGTTCAGCCTACCTTTCTCGATTCTCGAACAATCAACCCTGACCCCAAGGCCAAACATAGTGAGGCCATCCAGGCATACTTGCAAGATCCGAGAAAACCGATGATGTGGCGCTATCGTGTTGAAGATGTCAAGCGGGTGCTTGACCAGCTTGATTTTATAGAAAATTCTGTTCCTAGTCTAAAAGGACGCTTGGACCAAAGCCGGATTGCAGCAGCAGGCCATTCGTTCGGAGCTCAAACCACCGCTACGTTATTAGGAACGAGAGTGATCAATGCCGATGGCGGTTTAAGTGAAGATATGCTCGATCCGAGGGTAAAAGCAGGTGTACTTCTTAGTGCAGGCGGCCGCGGCGGTGAAGCGCTAAGTCCATTTGCCAATGAACATTTTCCGCATCTAAACCAAAGCTACGCTCAAATGAATACGCCAACGCTTGTTGTTGCCGGCGACCAGGACAAATCTCCATTGACGACCATGGGGGCTGAGTGGTTTACCGATGCCTATAAACTAAGTCCGGGGGCAAATAGCTTGGTTACCCTGATTGGGGGCGAACATATGCTTGGCGGGATTTCAGGCTATTTGGTGACGGAAACAACAGATGAGAGTCCTGATCGGGTAGAAGCTGTACAACAACTTACCACAGCTTACTTGCGGTCTGTTCTTTATCATAGTGATCCGGCATGGTCTTCAGCTTGCACTGACTTTCAGGAGAATCCTAATCCAATGGTTCAAATAACAAGTAAATAATTTTTCCCTCCTGATCCTCTGATTCAGGAGGGATAGATGCTGTATATGCTGATAAAGCAGGGCTTTTAACGACAGGTTCTCCCAGCAAATCATGCTACATTTGCCGTAATATCCAATATTTGACTGCAAACAAATTTTAATGTACATTGCATTGAAGCTAAACAAGCAGGTTAAGACCATTGATGCCTTACAATAATTCCATGAAAATTTACTTTACCTGCACCATTCTGCTTCTGTTGACGATTTCCGGGTTTTCGCAATCTTCAACTATTAAGTTACGGGATGACTTATTCGCAGATAAATCAACGATATTCTCAAAATTTATTCCTTTAAATAACGGAGAACTTACGTATGGTGCATGTTTACTAGATCCGAAAACTTTTATATACCAAATCAACCAGTTTAAGGCAGACGCTAGTAGGAAAATTAAAAATAAAAAAAACGAGTCCTTAATAAAGAAAGACATAGACTACTTTACCCGCAATATTGTAGAATACTATGTTTCTCATTATGGACGGGATTCTTTAGTGATGGCCACGATCCAACAAATTAATGCAGAGAAGCGATCGGATCCCAATTATGCCAGTTTAATTAAAGAAGCATCTAAAAAATTGCAGATCAAAATCCTGAGTACTGCGGAGGCTAAATTTCTTAATGAATTTGTTTTAGGCGCCGCAGATTTAAATGATACAGAGTTGTTTAAACATTCAGTAGCTTATCGCGACTGGATAGATAGCTACCTTTATAACCTTAATATTGATAGGCAATTTCGATACAGTTCAAGCGAATACGAAAGCCGCTATCTTTTGCCATTAGAAGCGATTTACAACAAAATACCTCCTGGTTTCATCAAAAATCACCTTACTTATCAGTATACACTTTTTGCTCTCAAAATGGTTACAAACCCGCAAAAACTTGATAGCTTATATGGTGACTTTGCGAGACGACGGGAGAACAGCGAATACAAAGCAGACATAGATCAAGTATACAATAATTTAATATTAAGCAGGCCCAACTCGCTTGCACCAGATTTCAGTTACTACGATGTAAATGATAAATTGGTTAGGCTAAATGAGCTTCGTGGCAAGTACGTTTACATTGATATATGGGCTACCTGGTGTGCTCCTTGTAAGGTTGAAATCCCATTTTTATCTCGGTTAGAATCGGATTATAGCACTAAAAATATTATATTTTTAAGCCTATCTGTAGATAATAGTTCAGATAAGGCGAAGTGGGTTAGTTATGTCAAAAATAATAAGTTAGGGGGTATACAGGTGATTGCCGACAAAGATTTTAATTCTGATTTTATCAGAAAATTCAGCGTAGCGTCGATTCCAAGGTTTATTCTGATTGACCCTGTAGGGCAGATCGTCTTCTCAAATGCGGCGCGACCTTCTGATCCCGACTTACGTAACCATCTCGATCACCTATTGAAATAGTTATACTGATACCTAGATGCGCATTTCTCATGTCCGTCATATATTTCACCATTCCAGCCAGGACTTTCAAATCGTCAAGAAAACGGTGTGTTCGGAATACATCCTCGGGTACTAAGAGGGAGTTGTCAATCATTTAAATGTTATCGACTCAAGCAAACATATCTATGAAGACTTCTTTAGATCAGACAATATCTTCTAATTTGCCTCTGTAATAGGTTAAATAACGTTAAAAAAAATGCTGCGGGAAGCCTGTTAACTATTTTAGTAAAAAAACAATAAATGCGAGTCTTTAAATCTTCCCTGATCATCTCATCTTTTTTGTTTTTTCTAACCGCCAGTGCTCAGAATTCAGATCAGCTTTCAGGAAGAATTGTAGATGAAGCTAATCATAGTATGCCTTATGTAAGTCTGAAAATCGGTAGCAGCACCTCCTCTATGACAAATCCTGACGGAGATTTCAGTTTAAGGATTCCAGCTGGGACGACAGGTCAGATAATAGTCTCGTGTATTGGTTATGAGACGCAGTATATACCTATACAACAACTCAGTAACCCGGTAACGATTAAAATGAAAAGTGTGGTCAGTCGGTTGCAGGAGGTAAAAATATTTGCACTTAATGGCGAGGCGATAATTCGTAAAGCTATGCGTAATATCACACAAAACTATCCGGTTACGGCTTTTGAATCCACCGGATTCTACCGGGAAGTTGCTAAAATAGATGATAACTATCTTTCATTTGCCGAAGCAAGCCTGCAGATCCTGAATCCCGGTTACCAGCATATTAAAGAAAAAGATCGCATTATCATCAATAGAGAACGAAACCTGAAAAGAGTTGGCGACAGTGCTGTCGATAATCCATTTCATGCAGCCGTCAAAGGCGTACCGTACGTTGTCCTGGCAAATGACTTGCTTGCATTCCTACAAAGACCACTGCTTATGCTCCTTGGTTACCATTTTCAGAAAACTAATGAAATGATTTCTCTCAGGTACAGTATGAACGGAGATAAATAGTATCCTTATTTCTACAAGATCGCAACCACGCATAAGGTCAAAGCTAAAAAACAAAAGATAGCAGGAGAACTTCTTGTTAGTGCAGAATTATTCATACGGCCAGCACCAGCAGTAAAATCTGACTTCTCTAAAAAAAATATAATGCCTGAAAATTATAGTTTCCAGCATGGAGTAGAGTGCTATACAGACCAGTACTGGAAGGAATTTGATTATATTAAACCGGAACATACCCTGAAAGATCTGGTCGACAAACACGCAGCAGGAAATTGATAAATCATCAACAGAAATTTGTCTGACTCCGGTAAGGATAATTCTTTAATTATACCACATTAGTAGAAATTTCAAGCTTATATCCTTTGCTGCGTATAACAACAATTTTGATATTCGGATCAAGTTCCAATTTTTTTCTAAGTTTTGATATGAACATATCCAGACTACGCCCCACAATAACACCTTCATCTTCCCAGATTTCTTTTTGCAGACGGCTTCTCTCTATAGTCTCGTTAGGAGATAACGCGAAAATGCGCAGTACACGTGTTTCAGTTCCGGTTAAGTCTATTGTTTTTCCGTTTATGATGAGCTTCCGATTTTTCGCATCGAACAACACCGCGCCTAAAGTTAACATGTCCGTATACTGACCATCAGGTAAGGCTCTTCGCGGCTTAACCGATCTCAAAAATATAAAACCAACAAATGCTAATAATGGTAGGCTGCCCAACAGATATCCATTCTTCGCTATATTTATGCCCGTCGGTTTGAATTTAACGTTGATCGTGTAACATGCTCTGGGCTGCTCTCTTCCTATGCATGCTATAATATCATCTTTTTTATTTTTGGATATAGCGTATCCATAGGCTACACTGGAGTTGCCACAGTTTAGAACATTAACAACATAGTCACGTGCGAGGGGGTCTTCGGCCAGCAAACGCCGGGTAGTATTTACAAGGGAGTCCGGTTGAAAAGTAAGATCATTCTGAAACCGGATTTGGTATTCATTTTCTGCGATCTTTTCTATCGGGAGGACCCTTGATGTACTGTCGCCCGACTGTAGGAGCATTTCATGCCCGATCCTGCGGAGCAAAACTTCCCGCCTGGCGATGTCGAAATCGTCATTGTCCGCCATAGTGAAAGCCACGCAGATTACAGAGATAAACGAGAGTAATATCAATCCGAATAGGTACTTGCGTTTCCCGGTAGTGAGATTTCGGCTAACATGCATAATGTCAATTATTTATTTACAAAGTTTACATTTTTATTTACAATCCAAATCTCTCAAGCCGAAAAATATCAAAGTAATTTCGCTGAATCAATTAGATAAGATATGAAAAATAAAAGAAATGTTTTGTACAGCCTGATTATCATGCTGACAGGAGTAATCAATTTTCCCTTACAGGCCCAACAAAAAAATGACGCTCAGGATGCCGTTGAAACCAACGACGTATCCACTTCTCAAGGACCCAAGGGCATCGTTCGTACAATCAAGCAAGATAGAAAGGGCAATATTTGGATTACTTCATGGGAGGGTGTTTTTAAATATGATGGAAAATCTTTCACTAATATTACCAGTAAAGTGAGTTCGGCACGCTTCTTTTCTGTTTTAGAAGATAGAAAAGGAAATTTTTGGTTCGCTTCTATTGGTTCTGGGGTTTATTACTACAATGGGAAATCCTTTCGTAATTTTACAACCAAGGATGGGCTTGCCAATGATCGGGTAACCAATATTTATGAAGATAAAACCGGTAATATTTGGTTTGGTACTGAAGGCGGAGCAAGTCGTTACGATGGGAAATCCTTTCGAAATTTTAAAATGAAAGAAGGACTAGCCCATACTGATGCTGATTCTATCCACGTATCATTTTACCAACAACCGCTTCCAGAAGGTCATTGGATGCATACTGATGTTAATTCTATTATTGAAGACAAAATAGGAAAACTTTGGTTTGGTACAAGAGGCTATGCCTGCGTTTATGATGGAAAGACATTTACCACTATAACCAATAAAGACGGAAAACCTTTTGCGAATGTTCGTTCGATAATCAAAGATAAAAAAGGTAATATTTGGCTGGGGGGCAATGATGGCCTTTGGCACTATGACGGCAGTATATTTACCAATTTTACTCAGAAGTTTGTTGGTTATATCTACGAAGATAAAAAAGGGAACATTTGGACTAGCTCAGAAAGTGCTAATGCCCGGGGTTGGGTGCTTTCCCGCTATGATGCAAAGTCATTGTCCAATATAAAGCCGACTGTAACCGAAATAACAAATAAACCAATGATTTTCGGGATTTTAGAAGATGATAAAGGAAATATGTGGTTTGGCTCTTTTGATGGGGTGCATCGCTATGATGGAAGTACCATTACCAGCTTTAACGGTAAAGAGGTCCAAAAATAATATGTATGGCAACCAGTTGGGTTCACTTCTTAAAAAGCCGTTTTTCAATGAGAAAAGCGGCTTTTTTTGTTTTGAATTATGATATTCCACACTATTTTAATGCGTAGTTAAGGTAACCACCATCCACAATGATCTCTGTTCCTGTGATAAAACTTGCGGCATCAGAAGCCAGGAATAATACGGTTTTTGCAATTTCATCAGGATCACCAATTCGTTGCAGAGCTGTAGCCCCAGCCAAAAATTCTTTTGCTTCTGCAGGTACGGCATTTGATAAACCAGGGGTTAAAATAGGTCCCGGGCTAACAATGTTTACACGAATTTTTCTTCCCGCCAGTTCATTTGCTGCAATCTGGGCAATTTTATTCAATGCTCCTTTGGTTGCAGAATATACGCTGGCTCCTGAATTTGCAGCTGTTGCAACCGTTGACGAAGTGAAAACTACCGCTGCTCCATCTGCCAGGTGTGGAAGTAATTTTTGCAATGTGAAGAAATGTCCCTTGACATTGGTATTGAATTGGGCGTCAAAATTTGCCTCCGTTACTTTTTCTATTGGCTCAAATGTCGCAATTCCAGCATTCAGGAAAAGGACATCTAATTTGTTTCCAGTTTCTGCAACTGCTTTTTCCAGGATCGAAATGTCTTCGAGTTTTGAAGTGTTCGACACTACAGTAAACAATTTCGGGTTGTTTATTTCTGCCGTTGCTTTCTGCAGATTGTCGGCATTTCTACCAGTAATCCAAACGTTTGCACCTGCGCTGATAAATGCTTTTGCTGTTGCCAGGCCTATTCCGGTAGTTCCACCTGTAATAACGACGTTTTTATTTGTAAAGTCCATGATTAGATTTTTAATTATTTATGCTGCAAAGTTAGAATAGGTAAAGTTATTTAGGTTACTTTGTAACGAAAAGTAACAGTAACTTTCGGGTAACAAAGTAACTTATGACAGAAAATGAATGCCAAATAGGGCACAAAAAAGAGATTATGGCCATCCACGATGCGATGGACATTTTGAACGGGAAATGGAAAATCTCCATCATTTCGTCCATTTGCTATTATAACAAAAGAAGATTTTCTGACATTCTGACTGATGTGCAGGGAATATCAAACAAAATGTTGAGTAAAGAATTAAAGGACCTGGAGATCAATAAACTGATCAAGCGAACGGTATTAGATACTCAGCCTATATCTGTTCAATATCAATTAACAGAATATGGCATGACGTTAAAGACTATTATCAACAACCTGGCAGAATGGGGAATAGCGCATCGTAAAGTAATTATTGGTAAATAGAATTAAACCATATAACGATTGATCAAATTGAAAAAAACAGAATTAAAAGAGCGACTGTCCCAATATAGTATAGATATCCTCAATCTCGAAAACTTTCATGATAAACTCGCCCCTGCGATAATGGGGTATGCTGATCTTTTATTTGAGGAATTCGATGTTAATGGTTCGGCTGGAAGAGAACATATTCAAACTCTTAATGGCAATGCAATAGGCACTTTTTGGGCTGCGAATTGTATCAGGGAGATTTTTAGAACCCAACGCTTTTCAAGGGCTCTTTATTCATCTGTATTAGGAGCGATAGGCAAAAATAGAAGACCAATTCATGTTCTATATGCTGGAACCGGGCCATTCGCAGCACTCGCATTACCGATTATGATGATGCTCAAGCCTGAAGACGTACAATTTACATTTCTGGAGATTAACCCTGAAAGTATTGAGATACTAGAACAGGTTATCGACTTATTCGATTTGCATGCTTATGTTAAAAACATTCATCAATGTGATGCTTCGTTATGGGATGTGCCCTCATCTGGGATTGATATTGTAATAAGTGAAACGATGTCTCGGGCTCTGATTGCAGAACCTCAGGTGGCGATCATGCTTAATCTTGCAAGCCAATTGCCTAAAGAAGTTGTCTTTTTACCTGAAGAAATTAAAGTATCACTTTGCAAGCTAACCAGAGGTTCTAGAGAACCGGAAAGAATTGCTGAATTAATCAATTTTAATAAAGAATCGATTTATTCCATTATCGAGAATTCCTCAATGAGAAACTGGAACTTCAACGATCAGAATATTCAAGCCAACCTATCTGAGGGCGACCAGCTCTACTTTATGACGGAGATCAGGATTAATGATGGCAATATTTTAAATTTAAATGATAGCTCACTAAATTTGTTGGAGAAAATAAAGGTCAATAGAAAACAAGGAGTGATAAACTTGAATATTAAATACGCTCTGGATAAAAGGCCTGGTTTTAGGGTAATAGAAAAATAAAGAAGACAATTATTTATATTTATAATATGATAGAAACAAAAGGATATGCAGCGCAAAGCGTAGATACAGATTTAGCTCCATGGGCTTTTGAACGCCGCGAAGTCGGCCCGCATGATGTACAGTTTGATATCTTATTTTGTGGGGTTTGTCACTCAGATCTGCATCAGATTAAAAACGACTGGTTTCCAGGTATATTTCCAATGGTTCCCGGACATGAGATTGTTGGCCGTGTAGTTAAAGTTGGCGACCATGTGAAAAATTTCAAAGTAGGTGATCTTGCCGGTACTGGATGTATGGTAGACTCTTGCCAGGTTTGCGAAAACTGTAAGAAAGACTTGGAACAGTATTGTTTAGAAGGTAATACGGGTACTTATAACAGTTTAGAGAGAGACGGTAAAACACCAACCTATGGCGGTTATTCCAATACCATAGTGGTTAGGGAAGAATTTGTACTGCATGTATCGGACAAACTAAACCTGGCTGCTGTAGCGCCTCTATTGTGTGCCGGTATTACTACTTATTCTCCTTTAAGACATTGGAAAGTTGGTAAGGGGCATAAACTTGCCGTATTAGGTCTTGGTGGATTGGGCCATATGGCTGTTAAATTTGGCGTAGCCTTTGGTGCTGAAGTAACTGTGCTAAGCACCTCACCTAAAAAGGAAGAAGATGCAAAAAAATTGGGCGCCCAGGGTTTTGTAGTTACTACCGATGAAGCACAGGTTAAGGCTGCAATGGGCACATTTGACTTTATCCTGGATACTGTTTCAGCAGAGCATGATTTTAAAATGTATTTATCTTTACTGAAAACCGATGGTACGCTTATTTGTGTGGGTGTTCCATCTAAACCAGCAGAAATCCCTGCTTTTAGTTTATTAGGCGGCAGGAAAAGTGTTGCTGGTTCTGGTATAGGAGGCATTGCTGAAACTCAGGAAATGCTTGATTTTTGTGCAGCGCATAATATTGTTTCTGAGATAGAAATGATTGATATGAAAGATATTCATACTGCTTATGAACGCATGGAAAAAGGCGACGTACGCTACAGGTTTGTAATTGATATGGCAACGTTATAATTTGATTACCGCTTGTTAATCATGTAACCTTTTTTGGTTTGAGCCCAGTTGGGTCCACCAAAAAAGCCGTTTTTCATAAAGAAAAACGGCTTTTTTTCAAATACTTTGTCTGATGTTATAAGTTCTTTACTTTATAAATGGTCAATAATGGCTTTCTGAAAATGAAGCAAGAAAGTTTATTTGTTTGCCTTTGTTGCTTTCATATATGAAATCTTTAAGGCTTTGCCCTGAGTATTTGCTAAAATCGCCGACAATGATAAGCCGCATTTTATAGTTGATAAACTTTTGCAGGATTTCTCCCGCCAGGCGGGTCTTGAGATCAAAAAAATCTGGTGTTACATTCTTTTCAAAAAGTAAAATCCGATCGAAACCTTGATAGTATATGTCAACAATTAGCTGTAGGGTATCCTCAGCATTAACAATCAACAAATCATCACTGATGATCTCTGCGGTTTTAAGCTGCGCTGTCTGGTGGCTGATGATTCTCATGGTTGGCATAAACGAAATTAGAAACTATTTGTTATATAACAAGGTTCCCAAGATATATACTGTTGCTTATGCTTCTTCTATCATCTGCAACAAAAGACATATAGGCATGAAGTTGTAAGCCTTTTATTGCTGTCGGCATTTCTAAAAAATCTGTCTCTTCTGTGATTCTGGCACCAGTAAATTGGTAAAATGATTCTCCTGTTTCTTCGACATAAACCAATACCATTACTCGTGCTCCTCTGTTGTTCCAATTTAATGCGGTGTTGTAAGTCCAGTTAAAACGAACGCCGTTGCCTTCGGCTGTTGCTTCTGGGTTTAAGGGCATCTCAATGATTCCTTGAGTTAAGCGCACTGCTGGGTAATTAATGCTGATGTCTGGATATTCGCCATGGAGTGCATGTAACAGTTGATAGGATTTGGCAGCATTGTTGGGCGAGAAGGGCCGACCTTCAGCTGCTGCTTCAAAACCTATTCGAATGTAATCCGTCATACTGTTGACGAAATTATTCACTACTTCCATTCTCTTTCTTTGAATTTTTTCTCTTGGGGTTGGGGGAGTGGTACGTTTTCTTTTCTTTCCCCTAACATAGGCTACCCCGTATCTTACATAGCCCTCTACTGGACCTGCATTACCCTGAATACCACCCAAAATACCATTGTTAATTCTTGCCATAGTTTTTTGTTTTTTTTTCCTAATGTATGCACTAAGATGCTGATTGTCAATTTGCATGCTTTTAGCCGATTGTACTTTGAGGTAATTTAATTCACGATGTATTAAGGGATGTTACCCGGCTGTTAACCGGACACTACCCGGATCCAGCCAAGTAGTGTCCGGGTAATGTCCGAGTAACGTCCGGGTAATGTCCGGGTAAATAGGGGTTGCAGACTGCCCTTATAGAGTTAACTATAAAGAAACTTTTAGGGTGAAATCCTTTGAATGTAACATCCTGGTTACGGAGCAGAAAGTCTGTTTTTTTTAACAATTGTTAACTATTCTGATTGATGGGGGTGTCATAAAAGCATCGATGTTTGGACGGTCTTTAAATTAGTAAAGGTTATTGATGGGCTGAAACTAATGCGTTATCTTTATGATCTTAGAATTTTGTTATACTATGAAAAGATATCTTTTACTACTTCTATTATTCACGACATTATCGGGATATGCTCAAAACACGATCAACAACTACAAATATGTATTGGTGCCGGAGCAATACAGTTTTTTTAAAGAGGCACACCAGTATGGCCTAAACAACCTAACTAAGATCCTGTTGGAAGAAAAGGGTTTTACGGTTTATTTTGATAATAAGGATTTGCCGACTGAGCTAGCTAATAATAAGTGTAAGGCATTGAATGCCAATGTTACCGAGAAAAAAGGAATGTTTACCACCACACTTAGACTGATATTAAAAGACTGCCAGGGAAATGTGATTTTTAAAGGGAAAGAAGGTAAAAGCAGAGAAAAGGAATTTAATGCTTCTTATAATGAAGCTTTAAGAAACGCCTTTGTTTCTTTAAATGAGCTTCCTTATACTTTTACTGCCGAAGCGGGAAAGGTTGAAAGTGTAAAAGCTGTGGAAGTTGGTGTAGCACCTCCAAATCAACCACCGGTGGTAGCAGCAGCCGTTGAAAGTACCGAACCTTCGGGAACATTATATGCCCAGGCAACAGCAAATGGCTTTCAGCTGATAGATACCACGCCCAAAAAAGTGATGACTCTTTTTAAAACCTCAGTACAGGATTGTTTTATAGCTGACAATGGTCAATCTAAAGGAGTGGTACTGAAAAAAGATGGGAAATGGTTTTTTGAATATTACAATAATGATAAACTGATTTCTGAAGGCTTATTGATTAAGTTTTAGTATTGATCGTATAAATATGGCTTCAGGTTTTTTTGCAATTTTAGATGATATAGCTGCTTTAATGGATGATGTTGCGGTGACAGCTAAAGTGGCGACGAGAAAAACCGCAGGTATTTTGGGTGATGATTTAGCTGTGAATGCAGAAAAAGCTACGGGTTTTCTCTCTTCAAGGGAATTACCAGTGCTTTGGGCAATTACTAAAGGTTCTTTAATTAACAAGCTTATTATTGTTCCTATTGCATTATTATTAAATGTATTTTTTCCTATTGCCATTAAAGTTATCTTGGTTTTAGGGGGATTTTATTTGGCCTATGAGGGGGTCGAAAAGATAGTCGAGTACTTTTTTCATCGCCCAAAAGCAGGTCATCAGGTGATCGCGGAAGTTAAACAGGATGGTAATGATGCCGAAAAAGCAAAGATTAAATCTGCTGTAACAACTGATTTTATTCTGTCTGTAGAGATCGTAATTATTGCATTGGGAACTGTTTTGGAAAAAAGTTTAATGTTACAGATTTTAACTGTTTCCATTGTTGCACTATTGGCGACAATTGGTGTTTATGGCATTGTTGCACTTATTGTAAGAATGGATGATGTTGGCCATAAATTAATTAAACGTTCCAATGATAAGGGTTTATTCGCGGGTATAGGGCTTCTATTGGTTAAATCGCTGCCTGTTATTATTAGGATGCTAAGTGTTGTAGGAACAATTGCTTTGATCTTGGTTTCAGGTGGAATTTTTGTTCACAACATCGAATATTTACACCACCTACTTCCTAATGTAGCTTCGATAATTAAAGAGTTTGCGATTGGAATGGCCGCTGGGTTAATTGCGATAGCAGTTTTAACAGTTGGTAAAAAAATACTCTCCTTATTTAAGCGTGATGTTGCTTAAATAAGGATAAATTTTTATTAAAATATGCCGGAAATATACTGATTGAAACTAATAAGTAGGCTTCCAGATTTTAAATTTATTCTCGTTTGTTCCTCCGATTTCTCGAATAACAAGACATAGGTGATCTTCTCTTTGAGGGAAGTATTTGTCAATAATAAGCTGCGTTTGTTGTATTAACTGACCGAGATGCTGTTCAAAATCTATATTCTTAACGTTTAAGATAACCTGGTTCATTCTGGAAGAGATGGTGCATTCGAAGGTGAATTCTTTTTTGAGCGCTTTTACTACTTTTGATCTCAGTTTTTTCATTGAATTCGGATTATTATTATAGGGTTAATATATCGAACTATTATCAACTTTAACGCTACCTGCTTCGAATAATTGTGTAGGGAAATGTCATTCTTTAATGTTGGTATGCGTATTAGCAATGTTTCCAAAATAGGAAAAATTCACGAGAAGAAATGTAAGTGCTTGATTCATTTCGTGTAACAAATTTGGGGTGATCCCCTAATCGTGAATACCAGTTGTCTTGTGAATAACTTGTATATTCGTATAGTTTAAATCCTTAATCATTTTTACTAAGATTTTCATGTCCCGTAAATTCTTCTTTCTACTTTTCTTTGCCTTTTGCCACCTTTCTTTAAAAGCCAATTTCGTATTCAATGCCAACGCCGCAGAGGCCTATAAAGCAATATTTGATCTGAGATTAAACGATGCTAGAAGGTACATCGCAGAGGAGAAAAGAAGTAACCCACAAAATGGTATCTCGGTTCTTTTGGACAATTACGTTGATTATTTTCATTTGCTGACTTCAGAAAATAAAACAGATTATATCAAGTTTAAAGAGCGACGGGCACAAAGGATAGATGCTTTGGAGGATAATGACGAGCAATCGCCATATTATTTGTTTGCGCAGGCAGAAGTATACCTACAGTGGGGATTGATCAAAGCAAAGTTTGGAGATTATACTGCTTCGACGATGGATTTAAAGAAAGCGCAGAATCTGCTTAAAAAGAACAATGAAAAATTCGGCACCTTTCTCCCTAATCAGAAAAGTATGGGACTGATAGAAGTGGTATTTGGGGCCATTCCATCTAACGTAAAAGGAATAGCAGATTTTTTAGGTGTTAGAGGAAATATTTCGACAGGGATAAAGCGATTGGAGACGTTTAAATCAAATATTAAGGGAACTAAATATAGTTTCTATAATGATGAAGCGATTTTCTTATTATGCTTTATGGATATAGATATCTTACACAGGAGGGACAGCTATACGAAGCTTAATTCTTTTTTAGATGACATGGGTGACAAAAGTTTACTAAAGGCATACCTGCAAGGTTATGTTGCATTTAAAACAGGGAAAAATGATAAAGCGATTTCATATCTGGAGAACATTCCAAAATCGAACCTGTATACGCCAATGCCAACTATCCAGTATTTATTGGGAAATGCCAAATTAAGCAGAATGGATAAAGATGCTCCTGTTTTTCTGACCAATTATTTAAAAGAGTACAATGGCACGAATTACATTAAAGACACTTATTTAAAGCTGGCCTATTATTACCTTTTAAAAGGAGATATGTTAGGGTATACAAATTATCTTAAACTGGTTCGTACGAAGGGATATGCGACTGATGAGAAAGACAAGCAGGCATTGAAGGAAGCAAATGAGGCCAAGCCAGATGTTGATCTTCTAAAAGCCAGGCTTTATTTTGATGGCGGTTATTACAATAAGGCTTTAGAACAAATTAAAGATAAGTCGCAAGATGAGCTGAAGTCCCTACGTGACCAGATAGAACTTTATTATAGGATGGCAAGGATATATGATCGCTTGGATATTTTTGGTCAGGCTGTGTTGAACTACCAGAAAGCAATCAATTTAGGTAAGAAAGAAACATTTTACTTCGCAGCCAATTCTGCTTTATTTTTAGGGATCCTTTATGAGCAGAAAAATGACGATGCTAAAGCTAAGTATTATTACAACCTAACCTTGGGTATGAAAGGTCATGAATATCAGAATAGTATTGATACCCAGGCCAAGGAAGGACTCGCAAGAATTAAGTAGTCGTGTAGGATATAGGCTCTTTAGTAAACCTGATGTTCTTCTCTATAGACGCCCGGTGATGCTGATTTACTTGTTGCTTTAAAGATTCGAAATCAAACGCTTCACCGGTACCACAATCCAGCAGATTGTAATATAGGGATGGCTTGGTGCTTTCAAAATATTCAATCAGATTACTACTCCAGATGAGTTGGCATTTTCCTTTTACTTTTGGAACAATCTGTTTTAAGCCATCCTGAAATTGAATGTGTCTTACCTGACTGCTTTCCAGATTTCCCTGAGGATAGAATAGTAACACGTTACCCGGTTTAGACAGGATTTCAGCGGCATAGTCGAAGCTTTCCTTAATAGAGCGTTTTCCGGGGTCAACAGAGAAACTGCCAAAGTACCTGAGCCATTTGTTTTTCTCCATCTGTTTTTTCAAGGACATGATATAAAGCTGCTTCATTCCATTTTTTTTTCTAAGCGACTTATCACACAAGTGATAGGCAATAAGTCCATCAAGGAAGCTAAAATGATTACACATCAGGAGGTAGGAGTGGTCTGGTTTGATGTCAATATTCCTAAGAATAATCTTGTTGAAACGTCTTTTAAAGAGCCAGCCAATGATCTTAGTTCCACACTTAAAAAAAAATGGACTTAAGGGTTTTGCTTTAATAATCATAATAGGGAAGCTACTAATTGATTTACAAAATTCTGATTGATCATTTCATGACTTTCATCTAATATCAACACCTTCCCAAGTTTGTATTTGGCAAAGAATGCCTTTCCAATAGTAGGCAAATACATTTTATCATACTTGCCAAATATAAATATACTTTTGATCTTGTGTGTCGTCAATGATTTAATCAGTTGCGCTTCATTAGTCTCCAAAAGGCGTAGATAGGTGAAACAGGCATATAAAGCAAACCTTAGCTCATAGGTAACTACTTCCTGATGAAGAATATCGCGGCTTTTAGGATCAATAAGTCTAATTCGTGTACAAAAATTAATGATATTAATCATTGCCTTTTCACTGAGCATTAGCTTTTCCAGGATCATATTACCAGCTTTGGTTTTCCCAAAAAATCGGACTAGTAGACCGGGATTTATGGAAGATGGTGCGGCTACGATATATTCTTTGACCATTGCCGGCAGTTCCTCAACAATTGTTGTCGCATAGTGGGAGCCCATTGAATATCCGATCACCGAAAAGGATTCAATTCCTTCCTGCTTACAGAAGGCACTGATCATTGCAGCAAGTTCCTTTTTTTGCAACCCTTTTTTTATGGTAGCCAGGCTCTGGTCTTTCAGTTGAGTTTCTTTATGGAAAAAGAGATCAAAACTCCAGAAAGTATACTGATGCCCAAGTTGATTGGCTATCAGTTTAAACTGTCGTCCATGCATTCCAAGTCCATGAAAGCACAGCATATGTTGTGTTCCGGAACCAAACTTATAGAAGTGCAGTTTTACGAATGGATTTTCAAAGTAATTTTCAGTCATATCAGCTCAGCAATTGCCATGGCATAATCTCCATCAAGTGAAAACGGTGAACTAACTCAAAAAAGATTTTTTAGTTGTCGAGTAGCGTTTTTTGTGTAATGATTACACTATGAATCTTTACATACAGATACATAGGGCGCGATTATGGCCAAATATGCTTATTTTTTTTGAAGATTTATATTTCCTCATAAAATAAACTAAAAGCCTTATCTAAGTTAAAATGGTATTTGTTAAATTTATATTTAAATCCCAATAGAATCTATAAAACCAAAAAGAGCAAGAGAAGTTTAAAAAATAAAAAATAACTATGTTAAGCAAATTCTGTAAATACAACAATTGGGCAAATTCATTTTTATTAGATGCGCTAATTGCCAATTCTAGCTCACTTACCGAATCATGTATTTCGCTGTTCAGTCACATTGTAAATGCGCAAACAATATGGGTTTCTAGAATTAATGGTATCACACCAAGTGTAAGTGTTTGGCAAGTAAACGATTTAGAAACTTGTAAAGTGCTGCTTGAGGAAAGTGCAAATGCATTATCACAAATAGAATACCCGGAGGTAGCAGAGTTACCGATTATAAAGTACAAGACTACAACTGGTGATTATTATGAAACATCAGTTGCTGATATTTTGCTGCATGTCTTTAATCATGGCACTTATCACCGTGCGCAGATCGCTAAAGAAATGAAATTACACAATATTAAACCTGTTAATACAGATTATATCCAGTTTGTGAGGTTAAAATCATGAGCTCCTATTTTGAGGAGTAGTAAGAAAAATTTAACAGTTATTCATTTTTCCGAATTGCTTTGAAAGTTCCATTCGGTTGAATAAAATAAATGGCTTCAGCTTTTCCCTCAGCATTGAGTTCAAACCTCACACTAAAGCCTTTCATGGTCTTTAAATCAAAGTTGTGATTTCCTAAAGCAATCGTTTCATACTCTGGTTGTCCCGGTAAATAAACATAGAGTACCTTTTCTCTAACCGACACCTTGACTTGTGTAGTTACGAGCGTGTAATCTCCAACATATTGTTCAAGTGTTTTAGCATCCAAATAAACCACTTTAGGTTTCAAGGAAAAAATTGCAGGCTTCATGCCAGGCTCAATTGAAGCGGATAGGTTTTCTATTTTGCCATCTACATTTGTGCTGAAATTAAGTTTTAAGCTGTTTTCGGATGTATCTGTCTTTCCATACTTATCAATCAATTTCCAATCAAAAGTATCATAATGATAATGCTTTAACCAAACGTTACGCTTCCCCACTTTTGCTAGCAAGGAATCATTTTTTAAAGAAATATCTACCAGGCCATATGCCGGATTGGTAAATGCACCAGTGTATTCTGTTAATGGATGTGACGGTTTGGTATTTAGAACTTGCATTAAATCTGTCTCTTTTTTAGTTGTATTGATTTCCTTAGCCTTTAATTTCGCTTTAATCACCTTTCCGTTCCAATCAATAGGTTTTAATTTAAATAACTTATCAACGATGCTATTCAATACAATTGTTGGAACCTGAGATGTATTTTGATTCGTTAGCACAACAACGCCGAGCTTATCGGTTGGGAAAAAGGAGACACTAGCGCTAAAGCCATCTATGTTTCCACCGTGCTCTACCTTATAATGCCCTCTATATGAGCTGATGATCCAGCCTAAACCGTAATTGGCCATATAAATGTCCTTCTCTGTTGTAGGCAAGCCACTACCAATAACCATCTGGGAACTTGCTGCTTCAGTAATATATGCAGGTGACAGAATCTCTTTGCCTTTATAATTACCTTTAGCTATCCATAGCTTTATCCAATTGGCCATGTCGTCAGCACTACTGTTAATAGCCCCGGCCGGCCCCATACCACTTATATCATAGTAATCCATTTTTTTAATCTGATTATCTTCCAGCTTATAGGGCAGGGAAGCAATGGAATCATTCTGAAATTCAACTATTGAAGTATTTGAACGTTTCATTTCCAACGGTACAAAAAAACGATCTTTTATGTTCTGTTCCCAGGTTTTACCAGTTAACTTTTCTGCAATCATACCTTGCGCCAAATACATGAAATTATTGTATTGCCACTTTTCCCGCAGTCCAACATTAGGTTCCATATACTGCACTCTACGGATCATGCTATCGCGACTACTGGTATTAAAGAGATACCAGGATAAATCATAACGAGATAAACCTGTACGGTGTGTCATCATATCACGTATAGTAATCTGGTTATTCATATTTTCGTTAAAAAAACGCAACTGTGGAAGATAAGATGCTGCATTGCCATCAAGAGACAGCTTTCCTTCTTTTTGCAACATTCCCAGTAATGCAGCCGTAAATGCTTTGGAACTTGAACCTATTGCAAAAAGTGTATTTGACGTGACAGGTTTTTTGTTCTCTAAATCCCTATAACCAAATCCCTTACTATAAATAACCGAATCTCCGTCCACTACAGCCACAGAAAAGCCTGCAATTTGTTGATCTTTTAAAACTTTATTTAATAAAGAATCGATTCCCGCTAAACGAGTATCTGTTGATTTAATCTGTTCCTGTGCAATAGTCTCTAGACTAATGCATGATAATAGGAATAAGGTAAGGATGTATTTCATAGTCTGAACGTTAGAAATAAGAAAATTTATTTTTTCTCCCTAATATAAATATACGATATTTCCAGATAATATTAATTGGCACATCGGGAATATCCGATATTATCATGATGGCGTCATCTCTTCTTTCTAAATAGGGATATCGGAAAAAGTCGATATATATTTGTGCTATGAATTCGAAACAGTTAGAAATATTTAAGGCACTTTCCAATAAGACGAGGTTGGAGATCTTGCAGTGGTTAAAAGATCCTGAAGCAAGCTTTCCAGCGCAAGTTCATGCGGGCTTCGAAGTTGGGGTTTGTGTAGGGGAGATCCAAAGAAAAGCAGGACTTACCCAATCTACTGTTTCCGAATACTTATCTATTCTTCAACGTGCTGGCCTGGTAGAATCTACCAGGGTAGGGCAATGGACCTATTACAAACGTAACGAGGTAGCTTTTGAGGAGTTGAGTAAAATTATCCAATCTGATATTTAAACAAAATAATAAATATGAATACTGACAACTTATTCAGACCCTTTAGTCTGAAATCATTGAATATAAAAAACAGAATTGTAATGGCTCCTATGACGCGGTCATTCTCACCAAATGGAATACCTACTTCGGATGTGGCCGCTTATTATCAGAAAAGAGCGGAAGGTGAAGTTGGCTTGATTCTTTCTGAAGGAACAGTGATTGATCGTGTTGCTTCTTCTAACGATGCTAATGTTCCTCATTTTCATGGAACAGCGGCACTGTCGGGTTGGGAGAACGTAATTAAAAGCGTTCATGCAGCAGGAGGTAAGATGGGGCCTCAGATCTGGCATATGGGAATTATGGATAACCACCATTCTGGATGGCTACCATCTGAGCCATTTGAAGGTCCTTCAGGCATAAATAGACCGGGCTTTAACAATGGAAATACCATGACCGAAAGCGACATTTCTGAAGCAATTTCGGCCTATGGCCGTGCAGCAGCAGATGCGAAACGTTTGGGATTTGATACTGTTGAGATTCATGGTGCCCATGGTTACCTGATCGATCAGTTCTTCTGGGAAGGCACAAATTTACGTACAGACGGTTATGGTGGTAAAACCTTACCAGAACGTAGTCATTTTGCCATTGAAGTGATCAAGGAAGTACGGAGACAAGTAGGGGAAGATTTTGCCATCATCCTTCGTTTGTCACAATGGAAACCTGCCGATTATACCAACCAAATGGCAAAAACACCCGAAGAACTGGAAGCATGGTTAAACCCTATGGCTGATGCAGGTGTCGATATTTTCCATTGTTCGCAACGTCGTTTCTGGGAACCAGAGTTTGAGGGTTCTGATCTGAATTTTGCTGGATGGGCAAAAAAGGTAACTGGAAAGGCAACGATTACCGTAGGTTCTGTAGGCTTGAACGGTGAATTTTTAGCTGCTTTTGCGGGTGAAAGCTCTGAGCCAAGTTCTTTAGAAGAATTGATGCGTCGTATGGATAGAGGCGATTTTGACCTTGTTGCTGTTGGAAGACCATTGCTATCGGATCCAAATTGGGTAAGGAAAATCAGAGAAGGAAATACCGGAGCGTTAAAAGGCTTTACAAAAGCAGCACTTAGCGAGCTGGTTTTAGATTAATCTATACTTTTTTGAAATAGATAAGGGCCTGGTCATAAGAAATTATGATCAGGCCTTTTTATTTTATCTATTGATCGTCTAGTGTTTTTAGAAAAGAGATGATATCATAGATCTCTTTTTTGCTAAGGTTCAGTGGGCTCGGAGATAGTATTTCTCTATTGGCAATGATTAATTCATCAGAATCGTTCTTCTTCATATCCTTAACTAAAAGACAGTATTATTTGGAGGTAAGCAAAGGGTAATTAGTGTAGGAAGGAAGGTGTTTTCCCTTTGTAAGTTTCTAAAGCAAACATAATAATGGGGAATCTGAGTAAATGCAGGTATAAATCGTAAAGTGTTTTTTAATTTTTGATTAGAATTAACACTATATTTAGGTTTAGCTAACATATAGCAAATAGTTTTGTGCCGTGATGTTAAACTATATCCAAAATATAAAAGAGGGGGATCATATATCTTTTGAAATAGTTTTTAAACTATGTCACAAAAAGGTGTATGCTTATCTTTTGAAAAAGACGGCTTCTGAAGATCTTGCTCAGGAACTAACTCAGCTTGCTTTTATAAAGTTGTGGAATTTTAAACATACGCTATCGGAAGCGCATGAGTTTGATCATCAATTGTTCCGAATAGCAAAGACCACACTGCTTGACTATTTTAAAAAGCTGGCAAATGATGAGCGGAATCTTAAACTTTACTATAACAGGATTTCTGAAGAGGCTGCTGACCAGAATCAAAATTTTGAAACCAATCAGCAATTGGAAGTCGCTTTAAGTCTGCTACCGCCTACACGTAAAAAAGTTTTCATTTTAAATCGCTTACAAGGGTATTCCTATAAAGAAATCTCCGAACAGCTTTCTATTTCTCCCAGAACGGTAGAAAAGCACATTTCGCTGGCCACCAAGCAGCTTAATGGTTATGCTTATCTTCCAGTGTTTATCCTTCTTTTTAAATTTCTCCGTTAATTAAAAAATATTTTTTGCCCGTTACGGGTTTGTGTCTAATTCAATCGTATTAGTAGTATGAGTGTATCTGATCAGTTGTTGGATAAATATTTTAAAGGACAATGTAGCCCCGAAGAAAAGCTGCAGGTGCTAGACTATTTGGATAATGTTGATGAGCTGCCAGCGCATTTATTAAGTAAAGATGAATGGGACCAAATGGATGAGGCTACAATAGATGAGCTAAAAACTGAGGAGATGCTTAATGCGATAAAAAGGCAGACTATAACTAAAGTTTATCGCTTAAAATGGATAAAAGTTCTAGCAACCGCGGCAGTTGTTCTGGCGATACTGGCAGTTGGTCTTTTAAATTTAAACAGAACTGGCTCCAATATAGAACTGGCCAAAAACAAGATCTTAAGCATTGATAAAACAAACCCGATAAACTGGAAGTCAGTAACAAATTATACAGAACACAACCAGTTATTTACCCTGCCAGATAGTTCTGTTGTTAAAATATATCCGGGAGCAGAATTGACATATGCTATTCCATTTGGGAAAAATAAGCGAGAAGTGTATCTAAACGGCAAAAGCTTTTTTGAGGTTACAAAGGACAAGAAACATCCATTTGTGGTGTATGCTAAAGGAATTTCTACAACTGCCTTGGGAACATCTTTTACCATTACAGCTTTAGAGAAGAGCAAGTTTATAAAGGTACAGCTGCATACAGGTAAGGTTTGGGTGAAAAACCTGGATTCAATGCATCAAATTTTAGCATTTAGTAAGATTCTGTTACCTGGAAAAGAATTGGTATACAATAGCTTAATCAATAAAGTGAAAGTCTCCGACTTTAAGACGCTATCGATCAAGACGGAAAACGCCATGAAGGAACTAAATTTTACCCAAGCGCCTTTAGTTGATGTTTTTGCTAAGCTCGAAAAACAATATAAAGTTAAGATTATTTACGACCAGGCTGATTTAGCTGAGATGTCATTTACGGGAAGTTTAAAATTAACGCAATCGATAGATACCATACTAGAAGAAGTTGCCGAATTGAATAAACTAAATCAAATTAAAACGACTGAAGGTTACCTGATTAGAAAGTAAATCCAGAACCATATTAAAATAAAATAACCTGCGAATAAAGGCGGGAAGGGGTCCTTTTGCAAAAAAAACAATCAAATTAAATAGATTATGCTTAGAAAACTTACTACACATTTGTTCTTTTGTCTACTGATGTTATCAGTCTCGGCAAAGACCTGGGCTCAAACATCAGAGATCACAGGAATTGTAAAAGATGAAGCTGGCCAACCATTACTTGGGGCCTCCATACTTTTACTCAATACAAAAACCAACGAAAAGAAAGGGATAATGGTGAACGGAGAAGGCAAATTTTCAATAAAGGGCCTTTCTGCAAATGTACCCTACAGTATCAGTGCTTCATTCATTGGGTATGTTACAAAAACCATTGATAATTATGTGCTTAAAGCCGGTGAACAGGCAACTCTGCTAATTCAGCTCAACCCAGCTTCAACTACCTTAACAGATGTGGTTGTTGTAGGATATGGGAGTCAGAAAAAGAAGGATGTAACCACTTCCATCGCCAGCATCAAAGCTGCCGATCTGGAGAACCAACCCATTAGCAATGCGGCCGAGGCTATGGTTGGAAAAATGGCTGGTGTCCAGGTTTCACAGGGATCAGGAGCTCCTGGCGGTGCATTGTCCATCAAAGTTCGCGGGGTAGGTACCATAACTGCAGGTTCAAATCCATTGTATGTTATTGATGGTGTGCCCATTTCAAATGACAACATCAATACGCTAAATACAAACGATATTGCATCTATTGAGGTTTTAAAGGATGCATCATCTGCGGCAATTTATGGTTCAAGAGGTTCTAATGGAGTGGTACTGATTACCACAAAGCAAGGCCAGAATGGCGTATCAACTATCAGTGTCAACAGCTATACCGGTTGGCAGTCACTAGCGCATAAAATCGATATGATGGATGCTTACCAGTATGCGCAAATGGTTCTGGATTCAAGGAACAATTCTTATACCGATGCGATGGAGTCTATAAATAGGAAGAATGTCGCTCTCGGACAACCTGTAGTTGGTTTTAGTGTAAACGATAATAACGGTGTCCGACTGTTCAATACAGCCAACAATACCAATACGGTGATGCCACTAGAGGTTTTGCCATATCTGCAAGGGCAGCAGGGCTTAACCAATACCGACTGGCAGGATCAGATCTTTAGAACAGCCCCAATACAAAACCATTCCATTTCTGCAGCAGGTGGAAGTGAGTTGTTAAAATACTACGCCTCTATGGAATATTTTAATCAGGATGGGATTATTTTAAACAGTGGTTTTAAACGTTATAGTGGCAGGTTAAACCTGGAAGGAAAGAAAGGAGTTTTCAAATATGGTGTTAATTTCAGTCCTTCGGTCATTAATGAAAAAAGAGTAAACGCCAATGGTGCTTATAATTCCAATGGCGGAGGTATTGTTGCATCAGCATTACATTATTCGCCAATTTTCCCTGTGTACAATGCTGATGGTAGCTATAATTTTGCCCAAAATTCCTGGAGTCCTGGTACCATTACCACATTGCCAAACAACACAACTGCAAGTGGAAACGGAGAAACGCAGGCCTGGAATCCGGTAGCATTGGCGATGTTGCAAAAAGATGATGTGGCTGCTACGAGAATGACCGGTAGTGCTTTTGTAGAAGCGGAAGTACTAAAAAATTTAAAGTACAAAATTCAGTTGGGGATTGACCTGTTTAACAGTTCAGAGGATATTTTCAGACCATCTATTCTCCCCCAATCCAATACCGCAGGAAATCCATTGTCGGAGGCAACAGGCTCTTCCCGGACTATAAAAGAAACCAATTGGTTGTTAGAGCAAACCTTAAATTATGCTAAAACGATTGGCGACCATAATATCAATGCTTTAATTGGCTGGTCTACCCAAAAAGATGATTTAAGTGGTAACTATGCTTTTGCTTCTAAAGGATTTATCAGTGACCAGATAGAATTTATAAAGGCAGGTATTGTAACCAATGGAACGGGTACAAAAACACAATGGGCTTTGGCTTCAGGTATTGCCAGGTTGCAGTATGGCTATAAAGGAAAGTATTTATTTACCGGTTCGATAAGAGCGGATGGTTCTTCAAAATTTGGAAAAAATAACAAATGGGGATATTTCCCATCTGCCTCTCTTGGTTGGAGATTGTCGGAAGAAGAATTTTTAAAGCAGTCAGAATCAATTTCTGATCTGAAGTTGAGGGCTAGTTATGGTTTAACCGGTAATTTTAATATCCCTAATTATGCAGCACTGGGTACGATGAACAATTATGGATACGTGTTTGGCGGCACAACTCCAGGTGTTATTAATGGTGTAGCGCCAATAGCTCGACCAAATGATAATCTACAATGGGAAAAAACGGCACAGTTAAATCTTGGATTTGATGCCGCTTTTTTCAAAAATCAACTTACTTTATCTGTTGATGTTTACAATAGTAACACCAACAACCTGCTACTGGATGTACCGGTGCCGATCTCTACCGGTTTTGCTACCGAATTGAAAAACATTGGGAAGGTTAACAATAAAGGGATCGATATTAATTTAGGTACACAACAGCAATTTGGTGGAGTTAAATGGACGGCAAGTGGTAACTTTTCTAAAAACAAAAACAAGGTTGTAGAGTTAGGCCCAGGCAATGCAGATATCATTAAAACAGGCTCTGTAGCCAATGCGTACTTTATCACAAGAGTGGGCGAGCCTATTGGTTCTTACTATTTGCCAGTAGTTTTAGGTGTGTTTAAAAATCAGGCTGAAGTAAATGCTTATCCTCATTACACTGATACTCAGGGAAACTATGACTTGAATACTTCTAAACCAGGTGACTTTAAATTTAAGGATGTTGATGGTGATGGGATTATTGATTTAACAAAAGACCGTGAGCTAGTAGGTAATTACCTTCCTAAGTTTACCTATGGCTTTGCCACTTCAGCAGAGTATAAAGGCATAGATCTAGGTGTATCCATGCAGGGTGTTTATGGAAATCAGATCCTTAATCTTTCCCGCAGATATTTTGCTAATAAGGAAGGAAACATGAATAATATGGTGAGCTCATTGGACCGCTGGATTTCGGAAAGTAATCCGGGCAGTGGTCAGGATGTAAGGGCCAATCGTGCGGCTAAAGGGAGCAATGGCACCACATCTACCTGGCATATTGAAGACGGATCTTATTTACGCATTCGTAACATTTCTTTGGGCTATACGCTACCGGTGGGACTGATTAAGAAAATATCCTTAACTAAAGTCAGAGTATATGTGTCTATGCAAAATCCTTTTACCTTCACCAACTACACAGGATACAATCCGGAGGTTACCAATCGTTCAGATGCCACTACAAATGGAGAAGATTATGGGGTATATCCAACAGCTAAAACAACATCAATAGGCATTAACATCACTTTATAAAATTAGAAAGATGAAAACATATATCATATCAATCCTTATTTGTGGCTTAATGATAACCGCCACATCCTGCAAAAAGTTTCTGGACTTAAAGCCGCTTGATTCCTATACTGAAGACACGTTTTATAATGACGAAAAAGGATTACAAGGAGGTTTGATCAGTTGCTATGATGCTTTACAAACAGACAGTCTTTATGGCAATCACTTGTTAACTTTAGGCGAACTTAGAGGGGATAACCTGATCGATAATGATCCCGGCTCAGGAGCAGGTGTCCGCAATCAGATTGAAGTATTTTCCGAAACTTCTGCCAATAATATCCTTACAGGAGCCTGGATTGGAAATTACAGAGCTGTATACCGATGCAATATCATTTTAGATCGGGCACCTAAAATAAGCATGAGTGAGACCATTAAAAATCAGATCATAGGACAAGCGAAATTTATAAGGGCATTAAGTTATTTTAATTTAACCCGTCTTTGGGGCAATGTTCCCTTGGTATTAAAAGTTCAAAGCACGGAGGAAGCGAGACAAAATTCTCGTGCTACAGCTGCACAGGTTTACCAGCAGGTAATTGATGATTTAACTGATGCTGCGGTAAAACTCCCAACATCCTGGCCAGATGCCCAGCGGGGAAGGGCAACTAGTTATGCCGCGACCGGCTTATTGGGCAAGGTTTACATTTATCAGAAAAAGTTTGATCTGGCTGTTCCTGCTTTAAAAACTGTTGTGACAGCTATTTACGCCAAAACCATACTGGATACAGTTCCACAGGCTAAAACTTTCCCTAATAACCTTAAAACAAGCAAGGATGTTATTTTTGCAGTTCAATATCTACTAGGTGGGGTAAAAGAGTTTGTTAATCAGGATAACCGCTATAGAAATAACAACAATACCAACATCATTAATATTCCGCAATCCCTATTTGAAGCCAGTGACAACCGTAAGGCCTTGGTTGCTATAACAGGAACAGGTGGTAGGCCAGGGAAATTTAACGCTCCGCAAGTAAACAATGAAACCAGTGGTGATTTTCCGGTTCTCCGTTGTGCTGAGGTTTTATTGATGTACGCTGAAGCACTCAATGAAACTGCTTATGGAAATGCGGAGGCTTTTAAGGCACTTAATGCGGTTCGTGAAGTTGCAAAAGCGTCTTTAAAAACTCCGGCTATGCTTACCTCGCAGGCCGAGTTCCGGACCGCTGTATATTTGGAAAGACGATTGGAGCTGGCTTTGGAAGCTGATCGCTGGTTTGACATTGTGAGAACAAATCAAATGACTGCGATTTTCCCTGGTATCCCGACTTTCAGGAGTATTTATCCGGTTCCGCAGGTAGAAATTGACAATATTAATAATAAAAATGGCTGGCAAAATACGGGTTATAATTAACCCTGTTTACCAATTTTGGCCGGTACCTTGAGGTACCGGCCTTTTATTTTTAATATTTTTGAATGGATTATAAAACACTTTATATGAGATCTTTTTTCTTTTTGATTTGCTGCTGGTTCTGCACCATAAATGTATGGGCACAAAGTGAGGGGCCAAATAGGCAGTATGTGCTCCAAAGCACCCATAACGCTGTGCAGTATAAAAACTACTATCTGCTTACACTATTACAACAAGATCAGGCTGTAAAAAAGCTTGTTCAAAATGATCCTGTGATGAGTGATTTATTTAAAGCGCGGGAAGCAAAAATAACAGATGCACTTAAAAGTTGTCAGAATAATACTGCCTGTTTTACCGCTGCTTTTAAGTTTTCTAAAGATGAAATTTCCGCTGTTTGTGGCCGTTTAAGCTTTCTTTTTAAAGAGAATAATGCATTAGGAGCGATGGTAAAGAGTCAGGTCATTCCTTCAGGCTGCTATAACATGTATAGCAATTTGAAACCAGTAGATATGCTGCTTAAAGCATGGGAACAGGATGCTAAGGCAATTAACTTTGCCATTGGGGTATATGTGGAGGGATCAAAACCCAACTACCCGAAAATAGATTCGATAGGGTTTAATGTGAAAGATAAAAGCTACCCTGAGCTGGTTACTACGAATGCCTTATTGAGTTTGAATACCAAAAATAAACTGTTTTTTGAGCCTTCAATGCAGTTTGCTTTGGTTGCTCTGGAAATTAACGAGCGGAATGATGCAGCAGATTATGAGCCCATGATGAGCACTGTAAACAAATCAAGCCTTTTGGCCATCAAAAAGACAAACTTTGGCACCTATAAATATAGCTTGATATTGGTGCCCGGTGAAGGGCCTGAAGAACATGATACTGAATTAAGTGCCGGTGGGATGTTGCGCTGTCGCCTAGCTGTAGAACAGTACCAGAATGGAGTAGCACCTTTTATTATGGTTTCTGGTGGTAGGGTGCATCCTTATAAAACCAAATACAGTGAGGCTCATGAAATGAAAAAGTTTTTAATACAAAGGCTACAGATTCCCGAAAGTGCAATTATTATGGAACCTCATGCTAGGCATACAACCACAAATATGCGTAATGCGGCCAGAATCATGTTCCGGTATGGTATACCTATGGATAAGAAAGCGCTTACCGTAACGGTTAAGTCACAAAGTATGTATATCAGCGATGTTATGCCTAAACGTTGTATTAAAGAGCTTGGCTATGAACCCTATCGGATGGGAAATCGTTTATCAGATACCATGCTTGAATTTTATCCAAATGTAATGTCCTTACAAATTGATTATGATGAACCTATGGATCCATAGTTCAAATAATCAAACAATTGTAGCAATGGAGTTGTAGTTATATATTTAGAGAACTAAAGCCCTCTTACTATGGAACAGAATTGGCCAATACTTTCTTATGAAAAGGGAAAGTCTACCTATGAAACTGTGCAACTGTGGTCGCAGATTGTTGGAAAAATAAAACTTGAAGTTCTTCCCTGGGTAAATCATTCCTGGCATATTGCACTGCAGATTACTGCTACTGGCTTAACCACAGGGTCGATGCGGTATAATGATCAAAACTTTCAGATAGATTTTGATTTTACTGTACATCAGTTAAAAATTATAACCAGCAACGGGGAAACCCGACAATTTGATTTACATGGAATTTCTGTTGCTGGTTTTTATAAGAAAATTTTCGAAGTGCTAACAGATTTGAAAATCGATGTAACGATCAAACCTATTCCCGTAGAACTGGCTGATCCTATACCTTTCGAACAGGATAAGATTCATGCTAGCTATGAGGACGAGCAGATTATCGCTTTTCATAAGGCTTTGTTAAATATGCAGGATGTTTTTATGAAATTCAGGGCTGAATTTAGAGGGAAATGTAGCCCTATTCACTTTTTTTGGGGGAGTTTTGACTTAGCACTATCTTTTTTTTCTGGTCGCACAGCGCCGAAGCATCCAGGGGGAGTACCCGGTATGCCTAATTGGGTTGCAGAAGATGCATATTGTAGAGAGGTAAGTAGTTCAGGCTTTTGGACGGGTGGAGGGGGGGTGAATGAAGCCGCTTTTTATTGTTATTTATACCCCGAGCCTGAGGGTTACAAGAACGCAAAAGTTAAACCCGACGAAGCCTATTATCACCAAACATTAGGTGAGTTTATTTTGCCTTATTCAGCTGTACAATCCGCAGAAAAGCCAAGTGATAAATTAATTGAATTCTTACACAGTACTTATAATATTGGCGCCAATTTGGCGAAATGGGATAGAGCATCGCTGGAATATTAATTTAATAATCTGCAAAAACTTCATCTTTATAACACCATAACCACCTTTCGCCAGGCATAGCGGAGCTCACAACTGGATGTTGTGTGGCATGGTAATGCTTTGTCATGTGCGTATTGGGGGAGTCGTCACAGCATAATGTCATACCACAAGTTTGACAAGTTCGTAAATGAACCCAAGTGCTATTTGTTTTAATGCATTCTTCGCAAATGAGTTCTTTGGGCAACTTTAACGCTTTAATATCCTTGATATGTTCGCAAATTTGATCGTTTTCCATGATAAGACTACAACTTTCATAACACTATGTTTTGAGGTTGTGTTAGTTGTAAACTTATTTTACAGTTTGAATCCACGATGAAAACAATCATATTATTCCAACTTACAAGTGTTATTGCATGGACTTTGAGCCAGTAGGTTTGGGGAAATAGCTGTAAAGCGCTCTATGAAGGTAAATGTTTCTTCAAAACTTCCGCAAGTTCTTTAGGTAATAGGGGTTTCTTTAGCAATTTAACAACATGTTGACTTGCTTCAGCTCTTTTGATATCTCCAAAATCAAGTGTCGAAGAAAGCATCGCAATTGTGCAATTTCCCGTTAGCCGCTTGGGAAGATTCTTGTAAACTTCTAAAAATTCGAAGCCATCCATATCCGGCATTTGTATATCCAGCAATATAAAATCCGGTAATTTACCATCATTGTTTAAGGTTTGCTGAAGGTAATTCAGCGCCTCATCTGCCGATAGACAAGTAACGATTTCCTCAAAGAAGTTCGATATTTTTATGATTTTAGAATTGATCTTTAAATCAACATCGTTGTCATCTATTAATAAAACTGTTTTGTGACTATTTAGCATTGGGAATGGTTATTTTAAAGGTGGTGCCTTCAGCTGGATCAGAACTTACAGTGATTTTTCCATTAATCTTATTCAACGCCTCTTTGACAATAAATAAGCCTAATCCGCTGCCCTGATTCACTTTACTCTTGAAGAATTGAGTGAAAATCTTTTCCAGGTGCTCATTCAAAATACCCATCCCATTATCAATGATGGAGATTTCAACTTGCTCTCTTCTAACATTAACATTCACACTTACCCTTTTGTTTACTTCGGTTTCTTTCTGATATTTTATTGCATTGGAGATCAGGTTACCCAAGATCACCTCAATTCTAAAAACATCGCCATAAAACTCTTCGTTCTGATGAATATCTACACTAAAGGTGGTTTCGTGATCAGCATAAGTATATAATTCAACCAATTCAGGTACCAACTTATGAAAGTCAATGGCCGTGTTTTCTGAAATGGTTTTATTGTTTTTATAGTATTGAAGCGTTTTCTGAATGTAGTAATCCAACTTATTAGAGCAGGTTTCTATTAAGCTCCAATATTCACCACTGGAGTTGTAAAGCCCTTCCATTTTAACTAGATTAACAATACCCATGGACGAAACAAGGGGAGCCCTTAATTCATGGGAAATACTATATATAAATCTGTTCAGTTCATCATTGGTCTTTTCCAGCTCAGCAACTTTGTTTCTAAGGTCAATTTTGGCCTTATAAGCATCGTAAGCATTTTTGATGGAATTGTGCAGTTCCAGATCATTCCAAGGCTTGGTGATATACCTGTAGATATCGCCATGGTTAATCGCATCAGCAAGCGCTTCAATATCAGTATAACCAGTGAGCAATATCCTTATTGGATCAGGGTAGGTGTCTGTAATGCTTTTAAAAAACTCTACACCCGTAGTCCCCGGCATTTTTTGATCGGCCAGAATAACTTGTATCGAAATGTTTTGTAATACTTTTAAACCTTCAGCGGCTGATATGGCCGTATAGATTTCATACTGTCGCCTAAAACTCGCTTTAAAAGCCTGAAGATTATTTTCCTCATCATCAATATATAGAACTCTTACATTGGGTGCACTCATAGTACGCTTTTGCTTATTGTGTATTAACAGGTAATGTAATGATGAATTCTGTTCCTTTATCTACTTCGGATATCACATCGATATGACCTTTATGTTTCTCAATTATACTAAAAACAATTGATAAACCTAAACCCGTTCCTTCTCCAACTTCTTTGGTGGTAAAAAAAGGTTCAAATATCTTGTGTTTAACCTCATCGGTCATACCCGTACCGGTATCTTTGATGCTAATTTTAACCCCGGCATCCTCGTACCAGGTTTTTATGGTGAGTTGCTCTTCTTTCCGGTCTTTTCCGTTAGATTTAATCGCTTGTATAGCGTTGGATATCAGGTTCATGAATACCTGGTTTATTTTACCTGGCAGACATTCAATTTTAGGTAAATTCCCAAATTCTCTGTATACCTTAAGGTTATCCGGCATTGTATTTTTTACCAAAACCAAGGTAGATTGTAAGCCTTCATTTAGGTCAATCGGTTTTAAATCATCTTCGTCCAAACGGCTAAAGTTTCTTAAACTTCTGATGATTTCTGCTGTTCTTTTCGCCCCATCAGAAATACCGGTCAACAGCGATTCGATCTCATTGTTTATAAAGGCGAGGTCAATTTGGTTTTTAAAAGCATCAATTTCTTTAATTTGCTCAACCACATCCAACGAATAATCGATCTGCTCATAACGATTGATGATTTCTTTTAAATCGTCTATATCAAGCTGTAATGGCTTAATGTTTGACGTTACAAAGTTAATCGGGTTGTTGATCTCGTGTGCAATACCGGCCGTTAACTGTCCCAATGCAGCCATCTTCTCAGCATCTACCAACTGCGACTGTGCAGCCTTCAGGTTACTCAAAGCATGATTAAGATTGGCATTGGTTTCTTGTAAGGCTTCAGTTCTTTCATTTACTTTTTTCTCCAATTCAATGTTTTGTTGGAGTATCAGTTGCTCATTTTCTTTAGAGATCAGGAGTGCACGTTTCTGAGCAATCTCGTTCTCTTTCTTAAAGAAGTTAATCTTATCTGCCAGGGCAAAAGAAAGAAGCATAACCTCTATTACAGAAGTAAATTGAACAGAATAATTGGTGTATGTATTGTAGGGTAATACCTCGTAATCCTTAAGGATGAAAATCATCATTCCAAAAAATAAGAACGACCAGGATGCCAGATAGTATCCTGCCGGTTTAAATTTTTTATGAAAAAAAGACTGGTAGGCTGTGTAAGTTCCAATGATAGACCCTGCCAAAATAAGCACCTGCATACCTGTAAAAGAGGTGTGTTTAAATCCGAACAACAGAATAACCGTGTTGATTACGGACAGTGTGAGCAGGATGTTGATGATGCGATGACTTTTTGGTGCATTTACCCTCGTGTTGAGAAACGACTGCGTAAAAAGTATAGACGCAATAAGCCCCAGATTGGCAAAAAGGATAACCGCGATATTGTCAAACCAGGCATAATCTATTAAAAAATACTTGGTGAAATAGCCTTGTAAGGTCACCTGAGTTGCCCAGGTAAAGATGATGCAAAAAATATAGTTGAGGTAACTACTGTCCTTAATACTAAAGTACAGAAATAGGTTATAAGCAAACATGATGATCATGATGCCCGTATATATTCCAAAGAATATATCTCTTTTTGCAAAAATGTTATCAAATTCAATTTTTGCGGCTACGTAAACTGGAGCAATAATAACTTCATCAGAATACAATTTGATGTATATTTCAGGATCCAGATCAACCACTGATCGTGGTATAACATAACTTCTGGTATTTCCTGGGAAATCAAAACTGGCAACGGTACTATGCTTCTGACCTGCAATTTGATGAATGACATGGTTGTCCTTCACAAAGTAGATGTCGGCAATTTCCAATCTCGCCTGATCGATCAAAATACTCGGATCAGCAACAGATTTCTTGATGTTTGGGAAGTCAGCTTTTAGCCAGACAGTTTTATCTATTTTACCAAAATTGATAAAGGGAGCATCTAATCTCTTAAACTCTCCCTGCGCCTTCATCACCCAATTTATAGTGGCCTTGTCTGGGAAATTAATTAAAATACTAGCGTGTTCCGTTAAATTAAATAAAGAATCTCTGCTGTCTCTAAACGAGGCCTTGGTAAAAAAAGTACAGCATAAAAAGAAAATAAGGAAAACTAATTTCTTGCAAGTACTTTTTATCATAAAACTATATCAATATGCATGTCAATAAAGCCATCATTTGTTTTGTTTGGGATAGGGATGGTTTGTTTTGGATTCTTTCTCAAAGCCATTACAAAATCATGAGAATCCTGAGTTGCAGTCGGTAAGGTATCTAATTCGTCATTCAAAACAACGGTAGCGGTAAGATCCTCTTTAGGATAATAAAACTTCCCATTGATACCAATCTCCTTAACTACCCTAAAACCACCTCTAACAGCATTTCTGTAGGTCGCAGGAGCGGTGAGGCCAAATAATGATTGTAAACCGATCAGGCTTGATAAGGCAACAGTAATTTGGCTCAACACCCAACTACCAACACCCAATCCTGCAATTTCCCATGAGTTCCATACGCCGCAAAGCTCTCCGGTTCCTTTGGCAACCCTGTCGGCCACCATACCATATATCCGGTCATCCATATCGCCAACAGCGCCCTCAATAGGAAGTGGGGTAATTCCATCAGCAACATGAACCCTACTGCCAGCTAATGCTTTTCCATCCTCCTCAGCACTTACAATAACTACATAAACACCCGGGTTAAGTACCCAGTCTATTTTTGCAGAGGTAATTTTCGTAATTCCAAATATTTCTAATACATGCGTGTGCCCTTCAATAAATTTCATACAAGCCGCACGATTATCTACGGCTCTAAACGCTTTAAAATAAAGCTTGGTGATCTGCGGTCTATGCTGTTCCAATGGATAAAGTTTTATTTAAGGGTTTTCTAATTGTACGTTGAGGTGATGATTCTGCTTTAAATATTCTAAACATGAATATTTCTGCAATATTATCAGTTATTTTAAATAAATGCTTTAATTTTTGATGTAAATTGAAAATTTGCTTTCTACTTTCTTCAGGAAGGTCATTTAATTCCTGAATATTATTCTTGTAAAAGAAAATTAAAGGAACATTTACGGGGTGAATTTGATAGCCTAATGCTGTGGCGGCGAGCCACAGTTTTTCAACCGCCATGCCTCCTTTTAAGTAATCGAGGGGACTGTGTTGCGGTAAAGTAATTAAGCCAATAGCGGGGGATGATTGGAATTGCTTTAAGGCAAGGTATTTAAAGGCGTTACCGCCTTTTATCTTTTTTAGAAATTCAACAGCTCTTTCGTCTTTCATCAGCCTTAAACCAATCTGATCCTGATTGCTTAAGTCGAGGGTATTTATTCCAATACCATCCGCTGTTTCCAGAATTTGCTCTTGATTCCAGCGCATTTCTTTTTTTATAAAATCTTCGTGTGCCGCGGGAGTAAACATACGTAGTAGATCGGCTTGGCCTGATATATCACCCAATACAGTTTTATCTTCAGCAGCAGTAAGCCAATGTAAACCAATTTCTTTGGTCTCAATAATCGCTTTTAGCTGGTCCAGATCAGCAATGTTCGCTTCCTGTGCCATACCAAGCTTTCTGTTGGTATGTCTTTCTGATATTTGTGCAGCAAGGTTTTTCTCGCCCTCGCTCAGCACATGCTTTCCTTTAAAATTGAAAAAGGCAATATGATCAGGGAAAAGCTCAGGTGTAAAACTCCATTCCACACCCAGTTCATTTACAGCAGCCTCCAATAGTAAGTTTTCTATAGAAGCACCTAAAGAAGCATAAGAAGAAATGTAATCAGGGTCTAAATAGGCGCCAGATACTCCTTTATTTAAAAACAGGTGTAAAGTTCCGTTTTTATAATGCCAGTGCCATGGCTGATTATTTCCTCCTGAAGGTGCTTTACCTGCTGAAGCGATCAATTTATGAATGAGCACATCTGAGATGGGATCACCTTTCGTATCCTCACCAATTTGATGAGTTGATAAATAAGTATTCAGCTCCGAAGGATCTAACTGCTTATTGCGAGGCTCTTCGATTGGTTCTGGGCTAGGTACCTCATCTGCAATTAATTCATCTATATCAATGAAAAATCTGCCTGATATTTTTAAGCTACCTAATAAAATTTTTCTGGAAAGGTCGGCCGTAATTCCACCACCGTAAGTAACGGCACTGGCCAGCTGAGGCCAGGTAGATATGGTGCTCATAATTTCAACCGCTGAAGCTTTCATTCTTGGAGATAAAGTTTCAATTCCAGTTACCGGAGCAATATAGGGTACTTTCTCATCCAGTGTTTTAAGCGTTTTAAAAACGCTCATATCTATATGTTCTACGAATCCATGTAAAACAGGTCTTTCAGGCTCAAGGTCAAATCTTTCAATATCAATCGTACATCTGTCGCTACCCTCCATTAAAACGGGAATACCTAATGCTTTAGCTTTTTCTCTCGCACTGATCTTTACATCAAAACTATCACACTCATCAATTAAAAGATCAAGTGTCCCATTTTCAGTTAGGAAAGCATCAATGTTTTCATCAGTAATGCCCTCATGGAAACAAATTACTTTTAAAAAAGGGTCAAGCTCGGCAATTTCTCTGGCCACGATAACCGTCTTTTGCAACTGTATATTATGGATGCCAGTTCTGATGCGGTTTAAATTGGAAAGATCAAGCTCATCAAAGTCGGCAATACGCAATTCTCCGAAACCCCGCTCTATGGCTAAGGTTAAAGAAACCGACTGTCCAACCGACAATCCCATAACACCTATTTTCTTTTGCGAAAGTAGCGTTTGTTCTTCTGCCGTAATCTTATGCTTATTTCTATTGGTACGTACAACCACAAATTCCTCTTCATCAAGAAGGTGAACTAATTTTTCGGCCCATGGATAATAGACCCATATTCCGTAATCAAATAATGGGGTTGAGCCGCGGTGATTTTCAGCTACTTTTTTCAGTTCAGTAGGGGGGATTCCGGGCTTTAAACATTTAATGAGTTCTTCGATTTGAGACTCAATACAATCAAAAATCTGAATATGTGGTTTATTAGCTAAAAGATCAGCTAAATTTTGTTTTTCGGTACTGTTTTTGGTGTTAAATAATACAGGCTTGTAGAGAGTGTTTAATTGTTTCGTATTGTTAATTTGGGCTTCAAAATTTAAAATAGGATGAGCTTGAGACTGCATTTTTTTAATATATGTATGCTATAAAAATAAAAAAAAATAGGTAAATTATTGAAAGAACTAAAAATAGGCTTTTAAGAGTAATAATAAAAAAGTATTTTTAACTTTTATTTCCAGACAAATGAATGTGAATATCCTGTATGTTGATGACGAACCTCATAATTTAAGTGCGTTTAAGGCCACTTATAGAAGGTTGTATAATATTTTTACCGCGGAATCTGCAGATGAAGGCAGAGTTATTTTAGATAAGGAAGAAATTCATGTGATCATTACCGACCAGAGGATGCCTAAAACTACTGGGGTTGAGTTTTTGGCTTCCATTTTAGAGAAGCATCCCGACCCAATTCGGATGATCCTTACTGGATATACAGACATTGATGCCGTAATTGATGCCATTAATAAAGGACAGGTATATCGCTATATTCAGAAACCCTGGATGGAAGCGGATTTAAAGATCAATATCGAAAAAGCGTATGAAATATATATGCTTAGAAAAGAGAATAGAGATCTTACTGCAAAATTATTATTGGCAAATCAACAACTTGAATTTTTATTAAGGCAAAATCTGTTATCTTAGTTATCCTAAAGGGGTAACTAAGTAATATGTATAGATGGGTTTTAATAATATGGGCGCTCTTGTGCTTTCCATTTGTTAATGCGGAAGCTCAGAATATATCAAATGAAGGAACAGATTTCTGGGCCGTATTTCCAACGCATGACCCTTCGAGAAACAATAACGGGACTGTTAATTTAGCCAATGTTCGGATTTATATTACCACAAAGACGAGTTCAGAAGTAACGGTTACTTGTGGTAGTTTTAATTCTGGGCCGGTAAACATACCCGGTAATACGGCAGTGTGGGTTGATGTACCCCGAGCAGATTCCTATATAATTGTAGGTGATGCGAACAGTATAATTGCGAACAAAGGTATTCATGTACAAGTTACACCCGGGCGTGATAAGGTCGCTGTATTTGAACATATTTATGCAGGGGCACGGTCTGCCGCTTCACTTATTCTCCCCCGAGAGGCGCTGGGGAGAGAATATTACTCCATGAATTATATTCAGGATGTTAGCAATGGAGAAGTAAATAGAAATTTTTTAGTCCTTGTTGCTGCTGATGCAAATACTACACTTATAGTTCATAAAAAGGACGGAAGTTCATTTAAGGTAGATTTTGCGAATGCAGGAGATGTATATGAGTATGCACCTCCGAATCAGGAGGATCTTACCGGGATGTATGTAGAGGTGGACAAAACATCTCCCGATAATTGCAATAAACGTTTTGCTGCTTATTCAGGTAGTACTTCACTTAAAATTGCTTGTAATGGATCACGTGATCCACTTTTTCAGCAGCTTTATCCGACAGGGAGCTGGGGAAAGAGTTACGGGGTTGTACCTTTCATTAACAGACGCCATATTATAAGAATACTGGCGCAGGAAGACAATACCACTGTACAATTTGAAGGCAATGTTATTCCGCTTAATAAAGGTGACTTTTATACGAGTGGCGAGCTGACCAATAGTGCCCTGGTTACAGCAGATAAAAGAATAAGTGTTGCACAATATTCTTTAACTCAAGCTTGCTCATCTGCCGGAGGAACCGAAATCTTTGGTGATCCCGAAATGGTGCTCCTTAATCCGATCGAATTCAACGTGAAATCTACGACGCTCTTTTCGTCCGACAAGGAACGCATCACTGAGCGATACATTAATGTCTTGATAAAAACATCCGCTACCTCTACTTTTAAAATTGATGGAACACCCGTGAATACAATGTGGACTCCAGTTCCGTCAAATCCTGAATATAGTTTTACCCAAATTCAAATTAATGCTGCAAGTTCTTATCTGACAGCGAATGAAGGTTTTAATGCCATAGCTTACGGTTTTGGGGATCATGAATCTTATGCTTATTCGGCAGGTACCAATCTTGCAGCTACTACTTATTTCCTCGTCACCAATAAAATTACGCAACGCGATGCGCAGAATGCGTGCGTAGGGCAGGAATCTGATTTTAAGATTATCCTTCCTTATCTGGTGGCTAAAATTACATGGAAACTCGATGATGGTCCCGAGGAACCTGGCTCCTTAGACCATGTAATTATTCCTGCGGCGGATGGAACATTAACTTACGAATACAAATTCGGTAGATCGGAAACGTTTACTGAACTCCGGTCGCATCGGATCACTATAAAGATAGAGTTGCCAAATGATGGTACGGGTTGCCTTAGTGGAGAGGCAGAGTTCAGTTATACATTTGATGTGTATCCCTTGCCTACAGTCGATTTTCAGTTTCCAAATGAAAACTGTGCAGACACGGAAATTCAGTTTACTGATGCGGGGTTATCTAATATACCAGGTAAACCTTTAAACAAGTGGCTCTGGGATTTTGGTGATGGAACATTTTCTACTGAACAAAACCCTAAGCATATTTTTAGTGCATCGGGACCTTTTGTAGTGAAGCTATCAGTTGGTCTTGATGAAGGTTGTATGTCTGATGTACTGCCTAAAACGATAACTATAGGACCTAAAATAACAACAGGTTTTGCAGCAGGTTTGGTAGGTTGTATCAATAAACCACACACCTTCGAGGACAAGTCTATTGTTGAGGCTGGTGCGACTATTGTAAAATGGCATTGGGATTTTGGCGATAATACACCAATACCAACGGATCAAACTCTTTCGGTTGTTCAGCACACTTATACATCATTAGGTAAGTTTAAAGTTACCCTGGTTACAGAAAGTGCAACTGGTTGCGTGAGCTTACTTTATTCAAAAGAAATTACCATTACCGCTTTACCTATACCAAAGTTTATCTTACCTAAAATATGCTCTTCGGATAATATTGCCGAGTTTAAAAATCTTTCCGTTGATGGCGATGGAACTACGGCATCTTTAGCAAGTTATTTATGGGATTTTGGTGATGTAGGTAGTGTTGGGAATGCATCTAATGCTGTTGATGGTACACATAAATATAATCAACCTGGGTTGTATACCGTTAAACTTACAGTTACTAATGCGAATGGGTGTTCAGATTTTATCACAAGCGATTTTACAGTGAATGGTCCAGATGTTGAGGCTAAGTTTGACGTTGTGAATAAGGATAATCTTTGCAGTAACAAAAAAGTGGAAATCATAAATACTTCTACAGTACATTCTGTTGGTACTGTTATCAAGTTGCGTATATATTTTGATGCTGTAAATAAGCCAGGTGAATTTATTGAAGATGACGATCCTGTGCTCAATGAATCATACGAACATACTTATCCTGCGATGATAACTGCTGATCCAAAACCTTTTACCATAAAAATGGTCGCCTATTCTGGAGAAAGCTGTTCTAATACTTACCCTCAGGTTATTTTGTTGAATCCCTCGCCAATAATCTCTTTTAATAATATTCCTGCAGTGTGTATCAATGTAGGTAAAATTCAGCTTACACAAGCTTCGGAAACGCTTGGCATAGCAGGTGATTCTAAATATACAGGGCTAGGTATTACCGAAGATGGCTGGTTCGATCCGAGCGTAGCTGGGGTAGGGCGGCATGATATTACTTATACTTTTACTGCTCATAACGGGGGATGCGAGGAATCTCTGACCAAACCTATTGTTGTTGATCCGATTCCAATAGTCACGCTGCCTTCAGATCTTTATATTCTTGAAGGAGGAGAAAAGCAAATAGATGTGAGTGTCAGCAGTTCTGGAAATACTTACGAATGGAGTCCTTCGGAGGGAATAAGCAGAAATAATGTATTGAGCCCTACTTTTTTTGCGACCAGCGATAGGGTATATACACTTACAGTCACAACTGCAACAGGCTGTTCTACTTCAGAACGTGTTTTTGTTCATGTTATAAAAAGCATAGAACCTACTAATGCATTTAGTCCCAATGGAGACGGTGTAAATGATGTATGGGTCATCAAATATATTGAAACGTACGTAGCCGCTACTGTAGATATTTTTAACCGATATGGAGAAAAAGTTTTTTTTAGTCAGGGATATTCAATACCTTTTGATGGCAATTATCAAGGGATACAATTGCCTGTAGGTACCTATTATTATATCATCAATCCAAAGAATGGAAAGAAAACAATTACTGGCTCATTAACTTTGATCAGATAAAATGAGACGCTCAATATATTTAGTTATTATCCAATTGCTATTGGGCCGTTGCTGTTTTGCACAGCAACGGCCACAGTATACGCAATATGTGCTGAATAATTATCTCTTAAATCCAGCAATTAGTGGTATAGAGAATTATACAGATATAAAAGTTGGCTACAGAAAACAATGGGCCGGAATTGATAATGCACCTCAAACTTCTTTTGTAACCGCAAATTGGAGTCTTGGATCGGGGTATCTATGGAAAAATGCCTTGTCCTTACCTGATAAAGGCGATGACCCAATGGATCGGAATTATATGCAGAACTATACCTCATCGCCAGCACACCATGGTATGGGGGTTATTGCAGTTTACGATAAATTAGGGCCACTCTCCAGACTCGACGCGAGTTTAACCTATGCGTATCACCTTCAACTAAGCAATACCTATAATTTGTCTGTTGGTGTTGCTGCGGGGGTAAGTAGGGTAGCGCTGGATATTAATGCTTTAACTTTTGAAGACCAAACTCGTGTTGACCCCTCCATTTCGAATGGTATCCCAAGTCAACTAAAACCCGACCTGAGTTTAGGGGTATGGCTATACAGTGGAAGGCTCTTTGCAGGCGCATCCGTACAGCAAATTTTGCAACAAAAGCTGTCGTTTACCAGCGATCCCAATTACAACATGGGGAAAGAGGTGCCACATTTTTTTATTACAGCTGGTTATAAGGTATACATTGATGATGAAGTTTCTGCAACCCCTTCAATTATGGTTAAACAGGTAAGTCCGGTGCCCGTATCGGTTGATGTGAACCTAAAGGTATCATTTAGAGACAGGCTTTGGCTGGGTGGTAGTTACCGTAAAGACGATTCGTTTTCGGCCATGGCTGGAATCAACATCAGCAAGTTGCTTAATTTAACTTATGCTTACGATTTTACGACATCAGGATTGAACCAGGTAAGCAATGGCAGTCACGAAATTGTATTGGGCTTGCAACTTAACAATGTTTACGAAGTCTTTAGCGGTGGAAGAATGTGGTAAAATGAGCTGATTAAAGCTCTTTTCTTAATCTGGCAACCGGAATATTCATTTGCTCTCTGTATTTAGCAACCGTTCTCCTTGCAATGTTGTAGCCTCTTTCTTTCAGAATTTCTGTAAGCTTCTCATCAGCTAAAGGTTTGCGCTTGTCTTCATTACCGATACAATCTTCCAGAATTTTCTTCACCTCTTTATTAGAAACTTCCTCACCACTTTCTGTTTGTATCGCCTCCGAGAAGAAGGATTTTAACAAGAAAGTGCCAAATTCAGTCTGTACATATTTAGAGTTGGCCACACGTGAAACGGTGGAAATATCCATATCTATTTTATCAGCAATATCCTTTAGGATCATCGGACGCATTTTGCGCTCATCACCTGTTAATAAATACTCATATTGATATTGCATAATGGCATTCATGGTTTTAAGCAAGGTTTGTTGTCTTTGCTTAATGGCATCAATAAACCATTTTGCAGAGTCCAATTTTTGCTTTACAAATTGTACCGCTTCTTTTAGTTTTTTATCCTTTTGAGCTGCTTTATCATAATGGTCAAACATATCAATGTACGACCTGCTTACCCTCAGTTCTGGTGCATTTTTTGAGTTTAACGTCAGGATGAGCACCCCATCATTATTAGAGACATGGAAATCTGGGATGATCTGTAACTGTTTTGTGGTTACCTGATTAGAATCGCCTGGTTTAGGGTTTAACCTTAATATTTCTGCGATAATTTCTTTTAAATCCTCACTGTTTAGGTTAAGGGCCTTTTCGAGTTTGTCGTAATGTTTTCTTGTAAATTCGTCGAGATAATTCTCAACGATAAGGATGGCTTTTACAATGATAGGATTGCTAAGGTCTTTACGTTTTAACTGTAAAGTAAGGCACTCTTGTAAGTCTCTTGCTGCGATGCCTGGGGGATCAAAATTTTGTATAACCCTGAGCATGTCAAGAACGTCCTCTTCTTCAACCATAACATTTTGAGAAAATGCAAGGTCATCAATCATGGAGGTAATAGGTCTTCTTAGGTAGCCATCATCATCTAAACTGCCTATAATTTGTTTTCCAATAATAAAATCCTGATCGGAGAGGGGAACAAGGTCTAGTTGCTCTTGTAAGCTTTCAAAAAAGGTGCTTTCAATAGCTATTGGTGTTTCCTTTTTTTCCTCATCATCATCATTGTTATTGTAGGAGGTACTGTAATCATTTACATCGTCATCTTGTAAATAATCATCAACATTAAATTCATCCGTATTTTCTTCCTTTGCGCCAGCATCATATTCTTCCGGCGTATCGTTCAGGTCGTCATATTCACTTTTAGGCTCCTCAGCTATCATTAAACTTGGATCTTCCAGTGCTGGATTTTCTTCCAATTCTTCTTTTATGCGAGTATCTAAAGCAACTGTCGGTACTTGCAACAGCTTTATAAACTGAATCTGCTGCGGAGATAGCTTTTGAAGTAATTTTTGTTGTAGATGTTGTTTTAGCATAAAATGATAACTAGGTATTTATGTACCCGCTCCAAAAATACACATTTCGTATTGATAAAAGTACTTACTGAAATATAAATCAGGAACGGTACTGATAAACAGGTGTGAATATTTTAATTTTCAAGCCGATTTAAAATCAATCAGGAGTTATCAATATGGGTATCGCATCTGTGCTATCTCATAAATAGAAGAATGGCTATGTGTAAGGTCGCACATTAATCGTAGAATATAACCAGCTGGCATTAAAGGGAACAGCAAAATAATTTAAAATAAAAGTAAATTTCAGCCTTATAAATCCCTTGATTTTCGAGGAAAGTTGTTAATTTTATTATATAAATAAATTTATACCTATGGGATTTGTAAAAGAATTTAAAGAATTTGCTGTTAAAGGTAGTGTGATGGACCTTGCTGTCGGTGTAATCATCGGTGGTGCATTCGGTAAAATTATCGATAGCGCTGTGAAAGATTTAATTATGCCATTAATATCTGCGGTTATTGGTTCGGTCGACTTTAGTAACCTGTACGTGGTGCTGAAGGGTACAGTTGCGGCTAATTTACCTTTAGAGGAAGCTAGAAAAGTGCCAGAAGCAGTAGTTTTTGCTTATGGTAACTTTATCAGTGTAGGCATTAACTTCCTTTTATTGGCAATGGCTGTTTTCTTGTTGGTAAAAGGTATCAATTCATTAAAACGTAAAGAAGAAGCTGCTCCTGCTGTACCTGTTGCTCCTACACCTGGTGAAGCATTGCTTACTGAGATCAGAGATTTACTAAAAAATAAATAGTTTTTAGCTCAGCTATTGGCACATATATAAGGTGCTTATTCGGAAAAATTATTTTTCGGCTAAGCACCTTTTGCATTTAAAGTATTTTGTTTACCGACAAAATGCTGCAGTTTACCGGTGATTTGATGGCATATAAGGCCTGGTTATTTGTAGCCTTTCAATTGTGCCTAAATTTGAAACAAATAAAGATTTAGTATTCTAAATTTTAATAAAAGAACAAGATGGATAAGTGGAACAAAAGTAGTAGTTCGAGCAGGATATGTAGTGGTTTGGTTATTTTGGTGATAGGACTAGTATTCCTTTTAAGGAACTTTGGATTGTATATTCCTGGTTGGATCTTTACCTGGCCGATGTTACTCATTGCAATTGGTTTGCTTATAGGTTTTAAGCGTAATTTTAATGGGGTAGGTTGGTTGGTCATGGTATTGATTGGCGGATCTTTCCTTGTAGGTGACATTTGGGGACAAGAGGTTTCGAAGTATTACTTTGGAGGAGCACTTATAGTTGCTGGATTGTATATGATCTTGGGTCCAAAAAGTGTTGATTGCAAGGGTAAAGGCTTTAGTAAACGCTGGGAACGTAAGTTCGAAAAAAAGGCTGATTGGAAAGCTGCGGAAAAGGAGTCTTATGCTGCTTCATATGCAAACGCAGATAAAAATGATATTCTGGAGTCGGTAAGTGTATTTGGTGGTAGTCATCAACACATTCATTCAAAAAACTTTAAGGGAGGTGAAGCTATAGCTGTTTTCGGAGGCTGTGATGTGAATTTGACACAAGCGGATTTTGAAGGTACCATTGAATTAGATGTGGTGGCTTTATTTGGTGGAGTGAAAATTATTGTTCCCCCAAGTTGGGAAGTGAAGTCGGAAGTGGTGGCAATTTTTGGCGGACTGGATGATAAAAGGTCGCTAGGTCCCGTGAGTACAGAGCCACGAAAAATACTTAAAATTCAAGGGGTGACCATATTTGGAGGGGTAGAGATTAGAAACTTTTAAAATTCAAGATCATGAAATGGTTTGTAGTAAGGTATATTTATCAGATAATTACCGGAGAAGGTGAGCATTCGCCTCAATTTGATGAGCAGTTAAGGCTAACTGTGGCTGCAGATTGTGATGAGGCGCTAGCTAAGGCCGAGCGACAGGCCGAAGATTTTCATCGTCCTTTTAGGAATTGCAATGGAGAGATGGTAAGCTGGAATTTTATCTGTGTAGCCGATCTATATGAAATTGAATCTCCTACGGATGGAGCTGAAGTGGCTTCAGTACTGCATGAGCCTGAAGATGTAAGTTCATTTTTAGATCATGTGAATAAACATAGAACATTTTTGCAACAGTTGTTGCCATTTTCAACTCCTTCAATTAAGTTGTTTTGATAAACAGACCATTATCCATCACCAGGGTTAAAAAGGTTGGCTCAGTTATATTTTTGGGCTGGGTGTTGGTGTTTGTTTTGCTTTTTTATTTTACACTTAATTTTAGTTGGAGCATAGCTATTGTCGATAGTGTAATTACAAATGGCCTACTCGCGCTAGCCTGTATGCTGATGAGTAATTTACTAGGTTATTATCAGCCTAAAAATGAAACTATCATTTTTGTGTTGGCGCTTACCTTTATCATGGCACTGTTTATCACTTTTATGAGCAAGTTTTTATTAGTTTTGTTGTTCTCTGAGCAACAGACTTATATCAACTTTCTTAACATTTCGCTTACGGTACGCTTTCTGATTATGTTTGTGTTTATTGCCTGGTGTGCGCTTGCGAATGTTTTATGGTACAGGCTTGAAGAGCAATCGGCTACACAGGAGCGCTTGCTTGCTGCACAAAATCTTTCAAAAGAAGCCGAATTAAATAAATTACGCCATCAGCTGCAACCTCACTTTTTGTTTAACAGTCTAAATTCTGTTTATGCCCTAACGATTGTAAATCCTAAAGAAGCTGGTACCATGATCACTAAGCTGGCTGCTTTTTTAAGGGGGACATTAAAAAGGGATGATGAAGTTTGGGTAAGTGTGGCCGAGGAGATGGAATACATTGGGCTGTATCTGGATATAGAAAAGGTACGTTTTAGTCACAGGTTAAATATTGAGCTTCAAATAGCTGAAGAAACCTTAAATTTACGTTTGCCTGGGACACTTTTACAACCTATTGTAGAGAATGCCATTAAATTTGGGTTATACAATACTGCAGCTGCGATTACCATATCAGTATTCGCAAAGCTGGAGCAGAACCATTTGGTGATTGTGGTGCAGAACCCTTATGATCCAGAGATGAAGGCAACAGAAGGGACAGGATTTGGTTTGACGGCTATCAGACGAAGGTTATATCTATTGTTTGCGGATGAAAGGTTATTGCAAACAGATGTAAGTACAGAAAATAGGTTTGAAACTACGCTTAAAATACCTCAACAAAATGATTAGAACGATATTAATTGATGATGAGCCTTTGGCCAGGGATGTGGTGAAGCATTACCTGAGCAATTTTCCTGACGTTGAGGTAGTAGCCGAATGTAATGATGGTTTTGAAGGAATAAAAGCCATTGCAGGGTATCAGCCGGATCTGATTTTTCTAGATATACAAATGCCTAAAATCAGTGGTTTTGAAATGCTGGAGCTGATAGATAAGCATCCGGCAGTTATATTTACTACTGCTTTTGATGAGTATGCGATTAAGGCCTTTGAGGTAAATGCTATTGATTACTTACTGAAACCGATAGAGCAGAGTCGATTTGAGCTGGCGATGCAAAAACTACCAGCTAGATTGAATAATATAGATGCTGTTGCGAAGGAGTTGCTGGATGTAGCAGGGCTAAGTCCGGCTCAAAGTAATAGGGTAGTAGTTAAAAAGAATGGCGTAATTAAAATTATTGCAGTCGTTGATATTCATTACCTGGAGGCTGACGATGATTATGTGAAACTGAGTACCTCGGAAGGGATTTTTCAGAAGAATAAAACGATGAGTTTTTTCGAAAGAACACTAGAAAGTAGTCAATTTATTCGGATTCATCGATCATATATCATAAATTTGGCCCAGGTTACACGTATAGAGCTGAAAGAAAAAGATAGCTATGTAGTGCTTTTAAAATCGGATATATGGCTGCCAGTGAGCAAAACAGGCTACATAAAACTGAAAGCTGCCCTAGGATTGTAACAGAATTACAGAGAAAATGAAAACTATAGGTGAAATGTATTTGCAATTAAATAAAAATCGCCCTATATTTGCACCTCTTATTTAAAAATAATAGTCAAGATATAATACAGTTATGAAAAGAACATTCCAACCTTCGCAAAGAAAGAGAAGAAACAAACACGGCTTCCGCGAAAGAATGGCTACAGCAAACGGTAGAAGAGTATTAGCTTCACGTCGCGCAAAAGGAAGAAAAAGATTAACGGTTTCAAGCGAAGGCCGCCACAAAGCATAATTTTTGATTGCAGCACAATTAGTGTTAGCAGATCAGGATGTCTGCAAATTTGCGATCAAAAAGATGAACACATTTAATAAAGAAGAACGGTTATGTAGCAGGAAATTTTTAGACCTGCTATTTAAGAACGGTTCTTCTTTTTTGTTATATCCGTTTCGGGTATCATATATGTATGTTCCGGTTGAACATGAGTTTCCGGCGCAGATAGTAATTAATGTCGCTAAGAAAAGGTACAAAAGGGCGGTAGACAGGAATCTGATCAAACGCCGCAGTCGCGAGGCTTACCGATTACAAAAGGAGCTGGAGCTTTATGCACTATTGCCGGAATCTGATGAGTTATTACTGCTTTCCCTACAGTTTGTTGGTAAAAAGATTTACGATTTTTCTTTTTTTGAGAAAAAAATGGCTGCTGCTTTGAAGCGGTTGATTGCAAATCTGGAAGCTAAAAATACCACAGGAAAAGATGGGAGTAATTAAGCAGGTTGTCGGTTGGTTCTTTTTAGCGCTTATTAAGCTTTATCAATGGTTTATATCTCCCTTGTTGGGTGCAAATTGTAGGTTTACACCTACCTGTTCGCAATATGGAATAGAAGCCATCAAAAAACATGGTCCTTTTAAAGGGGGCTGGCTAACTTTGAAACGCATTGGCCGTTGTCACCCTTGGGGCAGTCATGGTCATGATCCTGTTCCTTAATTAATTTTATCTTCCATTATCCTTAAATTCCAATACTATGGCCACCATCCTTCAAATTGAAACAGCTACCCAAGTTTGTTCTGCTGCAATTTCTGTAAATGGCAAAACCATTGCCTTAAAAGAAGAGATGGCCAGTAACATTCATGCAGGCAGTTTGACTTTGTTTATTAAGGAGGTGATGGATATGGCAGGCTTACAGTTTGCTGATCTGGATGCTGTAGCGGTGAGTAAAGGTCCTGGTTCTTATACAGGGTTACGTATTGGGGTTTCGACTGCCAAAGGTCTGTGTTTTGCACTGGATAAACCACTTATTGCGGTAGATACTTTGCAGATGATGACCGCTGGCTTTTTAATGCAGCAGAAGGACTGTGAAGGGTTGATCTGTGCAATGATAGATGCACGTAGGATGGAAGTCTTTACAGCAATGTTTGATAGGGATTTAAACTACGTGTTGCCTACTGAAGCGAAAATTATCGATGAAAATAGTTTTGCAACTGAACTGGCAGTAGGTAAGGTTACCTTTATTGGTGATGGTGCTATGAAATGTGCGGAGGTATTGCAAAATGAACATGCTGCTTTTTCTGACCTTAATTTTAATTCTGCAGCTCATATGAGCCAATTGGCTTATAAAGCCTTTACAGCTGCTAAATTTGAGGATGTAGCGTATTTTGAGCCATTCTACTTGAAGGACTTTGTGTTGACTACACCCAAGAAAAAGGTTTAATTATCTTTTTTTAGAAAAAACGCTAAACAGGCGTTTGAAAAAACTACTTTCTTTATCGTCTATACCTGGCATCGTACTGCTATTTTGCGGGTGATTTACAATGTCTCCGAACTTTATTCCCAGTCCCATATAAAATGATGCACCGTTGTAGCCAGTTCCAATGGTACGGTCTTGCTTGATTACACCATTAATTTGTGTAACTGTTTTTAAGAGGTTATCCGAGCCTAGAAAGACTTCAAAGTTGGGTGTTTGGTACATGCCTTGCATTCCTACTAGAAACAGGTTGTTTAAATTATAAGCAGGGATAACGCTTAAGGATAGCTCTCCGTATTTGATTTTATTGACAAATGCTACGTCTCCACCTTTGTAAAACAAGTTTTTAGACGCGATAAGGCTGGGGGTATAAGTAAGCGGGTAGCTTATGGCAAAGGCCTTAGAAACCATAAAATCTACTTTAGCATTGGTTGGGGTAAGGAAACTTTTATTGGTTTCGTTATCTGTCGCAATACTTGAAATCTTTTTATCGATACTAGATGCATTCATTTCGGGATCGTCAATGATTAAAGGATCATTGAGGTTATTAAATTTGTTGTAGTACGAACTACTAGCCCATCTGATGAAGCCAAGGTCTTTTAAATTGGCCATTATAAATACACCGCTTTTTGCAGTATAGCTAGTTCCGACTGAAACGGAAAGCCCTGGGTTTTTAAAGGTAGGGATTACATCTTTACTGGAGAAGTCGTCTGCATCAAGGAAACTGGCTTTATAGGTTCCACTTAGTGAGGCGACAAGTGGTTGTGTTGATGAGCCAGGATTGAAATTAGACTCAACAATGCTTAGTTTATTGTAAGCAATACCGCTTAATAGGCTCAGTTTAGCACCGAAGGCCAGTCTTTTGTTGTAGTTTTCGCGGTAGCTAAAACTAAATTGATGGTAAGACTGCTCGTATCCGTTGTTGTTAAAAGCGTTTGTAAAGTCTTGGTTTTGATAACCCAAAAACCTTTTGTAATTATCTAAGATAGCCAGAGTTTCGTTAGTGTAATCCAGATGGGCATCACTACGTATTTGCCATGCAAAGCCTATTTCTTTTTGATACTTATATGATTTAAATATTCTTAAAGTGAGTAAGTAGATGTTTGTATTTTGATGTACGGTATTGATATCTCCGGTTCCTAGCTTAAGATCTGTGGCATTGTATTTCCCCTCGTTGATGATTTTACGGATGAAATCTGAATTTCCTTTATTGGCGGCATTGATTCCAAAATAGGGTAAGAAGAAATTAGATGAAAATTTCCGGGACGAATCTAAGACAAAGGTTTTCTGAGCAGGATTCTCAAACCCATCGAACATCGTTTTTGTATTAAATAATCCGTATTGCTGCGCCTTTATAAATGTGGCATTACAGCTTAAAACAAAGCATAGAATGATGTACTTTTTCAACATAGGGGTGATTGGTGCTATAAAGCTAAAGAATCTTTTTGTAAAACATCAGGCTGTTTGTTGATTAAGATGTTAGTTTGGAATTTACCATTATCACCACTCAATTGATAAGTGAAAGAATCATATTTTTTTAATCCCTTGTCGGACCGTAAATGTCTGTCATAAGGCAGGTAGATATTTTTGCCGAAAATATCGGTAGAGTTGGCGTGATCTATATAGAAAATAATGCTCGAATTGCCCGGAAGTTGATTGTTTGCACTGATGTAATTAGGGCTGTTAATTAAAAGGCGGTTACTGTTATAATTATTTAAGAATGAGGTAAGCGTACTTGCATTATTTGCGAATATCATGTAATTATCAAGGATGATGTAGAAAGGTCTTTTAAAATCTTCAAGTGGCAGCCCGAAATAAGCATATAGTATATCAGCTTCCTTTAATAGTTTAATTTCGTCGGTATAATCTACGCTCAAATCTATCAAAAGTTGCATGAGTTTATCGCCATTCGTTAAATTTATAGCCCCAATTTTTTCTGTTGTACTCAGCTGAAACGTGATCAACTGGTCTTTAAAGAATTTGGGGAAAATATCGTCCAGATTAAGGTGGTGTTTTGTGTTGATATCTGTGATCAATTTGGTTACTTTTTTATCCTCTTTTTTGCTTAAAAACCATTGATTTAATTTTTTTCTCCAGGGAAGGTAGCTGTCTATCGCAAAAATCGTGTAAGCAGCAGTATTGATGGGTAGGATGTTCTGGATACTGATCTTTTGCGGATGAAGATCAGAAAATAGGTTGTAATAATTGTTTGGATCGTTAGCTACAGTAGTACCTGTCAGTAGGATTTTGTCGTTGCTGTAATTATAAGTTAAAGCTGCAAATGAGTTTTGGTTGTTTAGGCTGGATAATTCTCCATTTAACTTACCGGCAACTATGTTTTTTAACAGTGCAGGAAGTATATTGAAATTAATATATAGTTGAGCAAGGTTGTTTTTATTGAAGCGGTTACTGGCCTGGATGTATTCAGCAAATTTATCTGTTTTGTCTTTTAAAGTTTTAGCTAAAACAGCGGTTACCTGCTGCTGGGAATTAGAAAGGGCAACAAGATTTCCTTTTATGCCTAGATAAAATATGGTGCTGTCTGCCAGTGTTAGCTTTTTGAGGTTGTTAAGGTCTTCTAATTGGGTTCCACTGACTTTTATAGAATGGATGAGCTGTGGAATATGGTTTGGGTTATTAAGTTGAGTAAGACATAAGAAGTCTATTTTCTGATTGCTTCCAGGAACAAGACAGAAGTATATGTTTTGGTTGTCTATGGCCTGACTTACTTTTGATAGGCTGAGCAGGTACTTTTTTAAGGAGCTCAGTTGCTGATATTTTTTATCGCCCAGAATTTCATTGAATAGATGTTGTTCTTTTAAGATATCGGTAATACCTTTTTCATTTTCAAAAGAAAATATAAAACCTGAGCTGGAGGTGGCGGCATACAAGCCAATGTCTGAAGTGTTGTGGTCGGCGTTTAGCTTGGAAAAATATAAATAAGCCATCGCAACAATGGCAATAAGCAATAGGATGATACTAATTAGAATCTTTTTCATGTGTTACTACAAATTTAACTGAATAGTTTGACTATTTAATTTAATCGTAGTGATTACTGGGGAAATGCTGTCAAGTTTGTTAATTTTGTGGTATAAAAGCCGATCTATCATGAGCAGACGTATTATCTTGACCGCATCTTTATTTGGTGCAATAGCCGTAATGTTTGGTGCCTTTGGTGCACATACTTTAAAGAATGTTTTAAGCGCGGGTAGTTTAGACATTTGGGCCAAAGGGGTTGAGTACCAGTTTTATCATACGTTGGCCTTGCTTTTTCTTTCGCAGCTTGCTATGAGGAATGAGAAACTGGTAAAATGGTCATATATCTTCTTTACACTTGGCATATTGCTTTTTTCAGGCTCGCTGTATTTGCTTGCGACAAGAGATATTTTAAACATAGGTTTTGTAAATTATATAGGTCCGATTACCCCAATAGGCGGTTTATGCTTTATCCTTGGATGGGCATTGTTATTTGTTAGTGCATTAAAAAAGAATTAACAATGGATGATGGGCTACTGGAATTTAAAGAGCGGGAAACACTTTTCGTAGAGGTTGTTTTACCTTTATCTTTATCTAAAAACTACATGTATCGTGTTCCGTTTGAATTGAACGAACACATCGCTGTTGGAAAACGCGTGGTCGTGCAGTTTGGGAAGAATAAAATTTATACGGCACTTGTTAAAAGTATTAGTCAAACGGCTCCTGAACATTATCAGGCGAAGTATATCATTGATGTAGTAGACGAACATCCGATAATTACTCAAAATCAATTGCAGTTGTGGGATTGGATGACTGGTTATTACCTGTGTAATGAGGGAGATGTGATGTCGGCCGCATTGCCTACAGGTTTAAAGTTAGCAAGTGAGACGATTATTGTAAGGAAGGATGATGCGCCGGTTGAGGAGGTGTTGACGGATAAGGAAACCATTCTAATCAATGCATTAAATAACCATCAGCGTTTAACCATTGACGATGTCTCTGCTTTGCTTGGACAAAAAACGGTGTACCCGATTATCAATTCGTTGCTCGAAAAGGACTTAATTTATATTGCCGAAGAGGTTGTAGAAAAATATAGGCCTTTATTAAAATCGTTTGTTTCTCTTAATTCCTTTTATCAGGAAGAGGAAAACCTCAAACAACTGTTTGAGATTTTAGAAAGAGCACCGAAGCAGTTGAATGCATTGCTGTCCTATATTAAGCTTTATAGGCAGATGAATTTAATTCCTAAGCATCAACTACTGGAAGATAGTGGTTGTGGACAGGCGGCCTTTAAAACGCTGGTGGATAAAGGGATATTTAAAGTTGATAAGCTGCCGGTAAGTAGGCTAAAAGAAAATGATGATGATTTTGTGTTAAATTTTGAATTGAGCGAAGCTCAGCACAAAGCTTTAACACAGGTTGAAACTGAGTTTGAGCAGAAGGATGTGGTGCTGTTGCACGGGATTACAGCTTCTGGTAAAACTCAGATTTATATTAAGTTAATTGAAAAGGCAATTGAAAAAGGTGGACAGGTTTTATTCTTGTTGCCGGAAATTGCTTTAACTACTCAGATTGTACAAAGGATTCAGCGCTATTTTGGCGATGCTATTGGCGTATACCACTCTAAATTTAACAACAATGAAAGGGTTGAGATTTGGAATAAGGTGCTGAATGGTAAGTATAGGGTTGTTTTAGGTGCCAGATCTGCCGTGTTTCTGCCTTTTAAAGAGCTGAAACTGATTGTGGTGGATGAGGAACATGAATCTTCTTTTAAACAGCAGGAACCATCGCCGAGGTATCAGGCAAGGGATGTGGCTGTTTATCTGGCGCATTTACATCAGGCAAAGGCCGTACTGGGTTCTGCTACGCCTTCGTTGGAAAGTTATTATAATGCGGTTAACCATAAGTATGGATTGGTAACTGTAAATGAGCGTTTTGGTGGAGTAGAATTACCACTGCATGAGGTGGTGAGTATCTCTGAAGAAACGAAGAAGAAAAAGATGGTTTCTTATTTTTCTGCTAAGTTGATTGATGGAATCGCGGATACGATAGCGCAAAAGGAACAGGTGATCTTGTTTCAGAATCGCCGTGGTTATGCCACTATTCTGATTTGTGCCACCTGTGGCTTTGCACCTAAATGTGTAAACTGTGATGTAAGTTTAACGTACCATAAAACCAGTGGTAAGCTACATTGCCATTATTGTGGGTATCATCAAAGTAGTATTAATGTATGTCCGGCTTGTGGTTCGGTACACATCGAGCAAAAAGGTTTTGGAACGGAAAGAGTGGAAGAGGAGTTAAGTCTGGTTTTTCCGGATGCCAAAATTGCACGATTGGATGTGGATAGTACCAGAACCAAGAATGGCTTACAGCAGATTATCTCTGATTTTCAGGAAAAGAAGACGGATATTTTGATTGGTACGCAGATGGTTGCCAAAGGTTTGGATTTTGATAACGTGACGCTGATTGGGGTAATTAATGCTGATACGCTATTCAATTATCCTGATTTCAGGGCATTTGAGCGGAGTTATCAGCTGCTTGCTCAGGTTGCTGGCCGTGCCGGAAGAAGGAATAAGCAGGGTAAGGTAATTATACAGGCTTACGATGATTCGCATCGGATCATTAAGCAGGTGATAGAAAACAAGTATCTTGAAATGTATAATGAGGAGCTTGCTGAGCGTAAAATGTTCCATTATCCTCCTTTTACCAGGTTGATATTTATCAATATTAAGCATAAGGACCAGGATCTTTTAAATGTTGCAGCTCAACGTTTTGCTTCGACCTTAAGGGCGCAGTTGGGGAAACGGGTATTGGGACCAGAGCAGCCTATTGTAGCGCGGGTAAGGAATTATTACATCAAACAGGTGATCATCAAAAGTGATAAAGATACTTCCATCCAGAAAGTTAAATCCATTCTGAAAGATACCATCTTACAATTTCAAAGCGAAAAGGATTACAGGAGCGTAAACATACAGGTTGATGTTGATCCTTACTAGATTTTATTGGGATTGATCCTGTGTCAATTAGACTTCGTTAGCTTATTTAGGCCCGAAAAGATTGAGTTATTAGTTTTCAAATCGTTAAATTTGGGGTGAAATGGCATACAAGTTTGTTGATAATTACAGAGAGCAGGGGGCGAGGAAACGTTTGGTAGTTCACCTCGAGTCGAGAGGGATAGCAGATAAGAGAGTACTTAAGGCTATAGGGAAAATACCACGACATTTCTTTTTTGATGAAACCTTTTGGAATCAGGCTTATAAGGACATCGCGTTCCCTATAGGTGATGGACAAACTATTTCTCAGCCATATACTGTCGCTTATCAAAGCGAGCTGCTTCATATTAAAAAAGGCGATAAGGTTTTGGAAATTGGAACAGGTTCCGGTTATCAAACTTGCGTGTTGATGGAGTTAGGTGCAAATGTTTATACGATAGAGCGTCAGGAAAGCATATACCGACACACCATACGGGTTTTACCAGGAATGGGTTATAATGCGCATTTCTTTTTTGGTGATGGATCTAAAGGAATTGCTGAGCATGCTCCTTATGATAAGATCATTGTAACTGCGGGTGCTCCGTTTGTACCTGAGACATTACTGAAACAGCTTAAAATTGGCGGAATATTGGTGATCCCGGTAGGTGATGAGAATTCGCAAAAAATGGTAACGGTAATCCGAATCAATGAAACAGATTATGACAGGATTGAACTGGATACTTTTAGGTTTGTACCGCTAGTGGGTGACCAGGCTTGGTAAAGGCTGATTAAGCCTTCATTGCCCGGTCCATTTCTCTTTTAGATTCCCTGTCTTTGATACTGTCTCTTTTGTCGAACTCTTTTTTACCTTGTGCCAGTGCTATTTCTAGCTTAGCAAAACCTCTTTCATTGGTGAATATTCGCAAAGGAACTATGGTATAGCCCTTTTCCTCACTTTTTGCCTTCAGCTTTTTAAGTTCTTTTTTATGGAGTAGCAGGATACGGTCGCGCTTAATTTCATGGTGATGAAAAGAGCTGTGACTATATTCTGATACATGTAGGTTTCTTATATAAAGGACGTTACCAATAAACATGCAGAAAGCATCTGTCATATTGGCCTTACCTTGTCTTATCGCTTTTATTTCGGTACCTAAAAGGGCTATTCCGGCATTATATTTTTCAATAATGTGGAAGTCGAAAAAGGCTCTTTTATTTTTTATCTGGACGTCGTTCTTCATAACAATCCGCTAATATCTCAATTTTATCTTACAATAAGGACAGGAATGGATACTTTATGGCGAACGGAATTAACTGTAGTGCCCAGGATTAAATCTTTTAAGCCTTTATGACCGTGTGCCCCCATCACTAACAGTTGCAGCTCGTTTTCGTTTGTAATGGCCACAATTGCTTTTACAGTGCCACCGTAACCGATGTGAGGGCTGGATTTATAACCCAATTCGGCCAGGTTATCACAGTATTTTTGAAGATTTTCGGTATCACTCACTGTTTCGTGATCTAATGCTGACTCTCCGTAATACTGTGCAGCGGCTGTTTCTACTACGTGTATCAGGTAATAATGCGCTCGTTTTCCTCCCTGTATAAGGGCGTGACGTATGGTATTGCGATCGTTTTTGGAGAAATCTACCGTGATACCTATGCGGGTGTAATCGATCTTTTCAACGTTTTCAATGTCCAGCGCCTCCCCATGTGGCACGTTGTTGTCGCTTTTTCTTAAGCGGACTACCAATGGATATACAAAGACATATAGTAAGAGTAAGCCTATTAATATTGCTACAGGAACTACCAGGGCATAAACGTACCAGTCTCCAGTAGATCCCCATGTTTTTATTTCTTCAATCACAAGTTTAACATTTAGGGATACAATGACGATAGCGCTTACCCAGGCCAAAACTTTTACCCATGGCTTTATGGCAAAGCCTTTCATTAACTTTTTATCTGATGTGAAGTGAATTAACGGGATGACCGCAAAGCCAAGCTGTAAACTTAAAACGACCTGGCTTAAAATGAGTAGTCCGCCCAATGCGTCGTCTCCGTACCATAGTATAGTTAGAAATGCAGGGATAATCGCGAGCAAACGGGTTATTAATCGGCGTAGCCATGGTTGTATGCGTAAATTAAGATGGCCCTCCATTACAATTTGTCCAGCTAAAGTCCCGGTAATGGTAGAGCTTTGACCTGCGGCAATTAAGGCGATGGCGAAAAGGGCGGGGGCTACATTACCAAATATATGTTGAAGGAGTTTATAGGCATCTTGTATCTCGGCGACTTCGTGTAAGCCATTCTTGTAAAATGCAGCTGCAGCAAGGATGAGTATAGCGGCATTGACAAAAAATGCAAGGTTTAAAGCGACTGCAGTATCAATGAAATTGAATTTTATAGCTTCTTTGATGCCCTTTTCGTCGCGTTCAAATTTACGGGTTTGTACCAGCGATGAGTGTAGGTATAGGTTATGTGGCATCACGGTAGCTCCAATGATACCTATTGCAATGTATAGTGCTTCCCCAGATAGCATAGAAGGTTCAAACCCACGTGCTATTTCTTTAAGTGAGGGCTCTACGATAAACATTTCGACTAGAAAGGATATGCCGACGATAAATACCATGGAAACAATAAACGCTTCCATTTTACGCATGCCTTTGTTGAGCAGAAAAAGGAGTAAAACGGTGTCGAATATGGTAATGCTGATACCCCAGATTAAGGGTAAGCCGAAGAGTAGATTTAATCCAATGGCCATCCCTATGATTTCGGCTAGGTCGCAAGCTACAATTGCCGTTTGGGCTAATCCAAACAAAGGTATGTTGATCCATTTTGGATAAGCATTTCTGGAAGCCTGAGCAAGATCGAGCCCTCTCACAATTCCTAAACGGGCACTGAGCGATTGCAATAGTAGCGCGATAAGGTTTGACATGAGTAGTACCCAGATTAACTGGTAACCAAATTTACTACCTCCGGCAATATCTGTTGCCCAGTTGCCGGGGTCCATATAACCAACACTTACTAAGTAGGCTGGTCCAATAAAAGAAAGAATGCGTTTCCAGCCGGTACGTTTGCTTGTATCTACACTCTGATGTACTTCGCTTAAGGATTGGGGGGCTTTATGTTCGGCTTTCATGTTATAGTTTAATGAGGATATGTTTGGCAACTTCTCGACTTACACTGATTCTTTTTTCTTCTAACATCAATTCCACAGAGCCATCAAAATCAGTGATTTCTTCTATTATAAGTTTTTTTCCTAGGGTTAGCCCTAGCTTTTCAAGATGCTTTAAAAATATAGATGAATGTTCACTAACACCCATAATTAAGCCTTGTTCACCTGGTTTGAGTTTGTTCAGTTTTGTAAATGGGATAGAATCAAATTGTCCGTTTTTATCGGGAATAGGATCGCCATGCGGGTCGCTTTTGGGGAATGCCAGAAATTCATCCAGTCGTTCGATCAGCTCAACAGATTGAATGTGTTCCAGGTCTTCGGCAATATCGTGGACTTCGTCCCACTTAAAGTTTAGTTTTTCTACCAGGAAAACTTCCCATAAACGATGTTTCCTTACAATATTAATAGCGGCTGATTTGCCAGTTGGTGTTAGTTTAACACCTTGATATTTTTTATAGTCGATCAATTGCTTATCTGCCAGTTTTTTTATCATATCGGTAACAGAGGCAGCTTTGGTCTGCATTTTTTCTGCAATTGCATTTGTTTGCACGGCTTCGTCGGTGTTTTGCGACAAATGGTATATGATTTTCAGGTAGTTCTCTTCTGTGAATGACTGCATTTTTGTTCGACTAACTATATGTTTAGACAAATCTAAAAAAATAGAAGAGAAATAAACTATAAATAATGGGTTTTTTTTTAGAATAAAATTTGGTGTGTAATACATTCTTATTCTATCTTTGGATATACTTTAAAATAATGGCGACAGAACTAGATAAAACGGATTTTAAGATTCTTAAATTGTTACAGGAAAATGGTAGGATGACCAACCTGCTTTTATCTCAGGAGATTGGACTTTCACCGGCCCCAACATTGGAAAGAGTAAGGAAACTGGAGGTTTCGGGTTTTATTAAAAGTTATCATGCCTTAGTTGATGAAGAGAAACTAGGCTTAGGAATAAAAACCTTTATCCAGGTTCAACTGGATTTTCATAAGAACAATACCATTCAGATTTTTCTGGATGAGGTAAATCAGATTAAAGAGATTACGGAATGTCACCATGTGACAGGGCAGGCTGACTTTTTATTGAAGGTGTATGTGAATGATATTAAAGCTTACGAGCGTTTGATTATGGATAAAATCAGTAAAATATCTGTAGTGAAAACTTTTCAGACGATGATGATCATGTCTACAACCAAGAAAGAACCTATCGTTCCTTTGGAATACTAGATTTAAGAATTAGACAAAAGCGCCTGTATCAAATATGATGCTGGCGCTTTTGTTTTATATGCACTTCGTCATCCTGAATTTATTTCAGGACCTCTCACCTGCAAAGTAACCCATCTCTTGCGAGGTCCTGAAATAAATTCAGGATGACGACCGGCTAAGCATGACGTTAATCAATTTGCCAGTTGATTGGACTTTGTCCTTGTTCAAATAATTTAGCATTGGTTTTTGAAAAGGGGCCAGTCCCCAAAAAGCCATTGTAGGCTGAAAAGGGGGAGGGGTGTGCTGCAGCAATGATCGTGTGTTTACTTTGATCAATTAATGCCGACTTATTTTGTGCATATCTTCCCCATAATAGAAAGATCAACCCTGTTCTTTTTTCAGACAGTTCACTAATAATTTTATCTGTAAAATTTTCCCAGCCTTGCTTTTGATGAGAGCCAGCTTCATGAGCTCTCACTGTTAATGTTGCATTTAATAATAAAACGCCCTCATCTGCCCATTGTGTTAGGTTGCCATGATTGGGAACCGTAAATCCCGGAATATCTGTTGCTAATTCTTTATAAATGTTTTTTAAAGATGGCGGTACCGTAATACCTTTTTGAACGGAGAAGGATAAACCATGTGCCTGTCCGGTACCATGATATGGGTCTTGCCCCAAAATAACTACTTTAACTTTGTCAAAAGGAGTATGGTTTAGTGCATTAAATATATCTTCACCTTTAGGGTAAATGGCATACCCTTTTTGTTTTTCTTCAAGCAAAAAGGTTTTTAGTGTTTTCATATAAGGTTTTTCAAACTCATCGCTCAATACCTTTAACCAGCTTTCTTCTATGGAAACGGACATCTGTTATTTCTTTTTTTTGCTGAAATTATCAATTAAATCTGATTTTTGGTATTTAAACACGATATTTGCAGAAAAAAAATACAATAGAATATGCCAAATGTAGTTCGTCTTATTTTAGGTTTCGCAGTGTTGGGTGGCGCAATAGCGCTTATGATCTTCGGTTTTTGGGGATGGGGCATTTTGGCCATCTTGATAAGCATCTTAATTATAGTTACTTATTTCTTTAATGAGAATATGTTATTGGCTCAGTGGTTTCTGAGAAAAGATAATATGGGTAAAGCTGAGGCTTACTTAAATAGAATAACCAATTACGAAAAGCAATTGATTAGAGTACAACACGGTTATTACAATTTATTGATTGGTTTGATTGAATCAAGAAAAGCACCAATGCAGTCAGAGAAATACTTTAAGAAAGCACTTTCTTTAGGAATGCATATGGATCATAACGTTGCACTGGCAAAGTTAAGCCTTGCAGGAATTGCAATGGCTAAAAGAAATAAACGCGAAGCGACAATGTATTTATCTGAAGCGAAGAAAGCAGATAAGAGTAAGTTGCTAGCTGACCAGATTAAACAAATGAAAGATCAGCTGGGAATGATGGATAGACAACAGCAAGTAAGATACAGGTAATTAGATTATGAAATATAGTAAAGGCCACATGCAAATGTGGCCTTTTATTTTTCACTCAATCTATCAAAGTTTTCGTTCTCTTCATAGTAAGATCCTCTGCTGATGATATCGTCTTCCATCTCATTTTTGGCTCTGCTAAAGAACAATTGCTCCGATTGTATCCTTGTGATCAACTGACGGATTAAAGTCAGGTCAAAGGCTTCTTTGTTTAGTTTTATACAGTATTCGTTCTCTGTGATTTCTAGGATTGAACTGTTCATATATTTATAATTTTAATATATGTAAAAATAAAAAAAAGCCTACTACAGTTGTTGTAGCAGGCTTTTAAGTTATTGTTATCTTTATGTTAAGCGAACCAGGCGGTCACATCTTCTTTCGAAGGCATGGTTAATTCCAGTTTCAGCTTTTTACGCATTCCACCCAAATCATTAAATACCTTGTTCGGGTTTGCTGCTTTCAGTTCCTCTATCGTATTGATGTTCATTTTTCTGATCACCTGAACCCATTCGGCAGGAATACCAGCATTTACAAAATCTTCATCTGTTGTTACTTTAGCTTTCTTCTCTGGTCTCATTTGAGGGAAGAACAATACTTCTTGTATGGTCGACTGGTTGGTCATTAGCATCACCAAACGGTCAATACCTATACCTAAGCCTGAAGTAGGAGGCATGCCATATTCCAACGAGCGAATAAAATCTTCGTCCATAGCCATTGCTTCATCATCGCCTCTTTCTGCAAGTTTTAACTGTTCTACTAAACGCTCACGTTGATCAATAGGATCGTTTAACTCCGAGTAAGCATTACCAATTTCTTTACCCATTACGAATAACTCAAAACGCTCGACTAAGCCTTCTTTGCTTCTGTGTTTTTTAGCAAGTGGGGTCATTTCAATCGGATAATCTGTAATGTATGTTGGCTGGATCAGATTGGCTTCAACTTTTTCACTGAAAAGTTCATCAACAAGCTTTCCTTTACCCATGGTCGCATCGGTTTCAATGTTCAGGCTTTTGCAGGTTGCTTGAAGTTCTTCCTCTGTCATGTTGGATACATCAATACCAGTATATTTCTGGATCGATTCGTACATGGTTAGTTTTTCGTAAGGACCTTCAAAATTGATTTCATGGTCACCAACTTTTACTACAGACGTTCCGTGGATGGCTAAAGCAACTTTTTCCAGACATTCTTCTACCATTCCCATCATCCAGATGTAGTCTTTATAAGCTACATAGATTTCCATAGAAGTAAACTCAGGGTTATGGGTTCTGTCCATCCCTTCATTTCTGAACATCTTTCCGAACTCATAAACACCATCAAAGCCTGCAACGATTAGCCTTTTTAAGTACAATTCGTTAGCTATGCGCAGGTAAAGTGGCATATCCAGGGTATTGTGATGCGTAGCGAAAGGACGTGCAGCAGCACCACCATGGATAGGCTGAAGAATTGGAGTTTCCACTTCCATCCATCCCTGGTTATCAAAATAGTTACGCATGGTGTTGATCACCTTAGAGCGGTTGATGAAGATCCGCTTAAAGCCTGGATTTACAGTAAGATCCACATAACGCTGCCTGTAGCGCATTTCCGGATCAGTAAAGCCATCATATATATTACCATCTTCATCGCGTTTAACAACTGGAAGGGGTTTTAATGCTTTAGACAATAAGGTCAGTTCTGTAACGTGAATAGAGATCTCGCCAGTTTGTGTAGTAAATACATAACCTTTAACACCAATAAAATCACCCAGATCCATTAGTTTTTTAAATACGGTATTGTACAGGGTTTTATCTTCATCAGGACAAAGGTCATCTCTCTTTAAATAAACCTGTATTCTGCCTGTTGAATCTTGTAGTTCTACAAAGGAAGCACTACCCATAATACGACGGCTCATGATACGACCAGCGATACTGATGTTCTTATAGGCTGTTTTATCCCGTTCGTAGTTCGCTAATATGTCTGCAGCATTGGCATTGATTTCAAATGCTTCGGCAGGGTAGGGATTGATCCCAAGCTCACGTAATTGGTTTAACGAATTACGGCGCAATACTTCTAGTTCTGATAGTCCTGTACTCATATATTTTTTGTATCTGGCATCAAGCCTGATAGCTGATTTTTTAAAAATTAAAATTAGGCAAAAATAGGGATTTACCTCAGTTCTTTATGTCGATTGGACTAAGAAACGTAAAATATTTTAAAGCCGCTTAATCTGCATCAATGGCCTCTGCATACATTTCATTGATCGGTCCGGCATACCTTGCTTCAATAATTTTGCGTTTTGGCTTCAAGGTTGGTGTAATTTCACCCTCTTCAAGGCTAAAAGGATTTCGTTTGATCTTAAAGTTTTTAATGCGTTCAAACTTGGCCAGTTCGTTGGAAAGTTTCCTGATGTCTTGCCCAATCCAGTCGAGGATTTCTTTTTCATCGATAAATATTTCAGGTTTTTGGAAGAAAGATTCAGGTAATTTGAATACCTCCTGCAGGTTTTCCTTATTCGGGATGATGATTGCAGTCAGGTATTCGCGTTTATCACCTATTAGAAAAACCTGATCTACCTTTAGGCTTTTCATATAAATACTTTCTACCGGTGTAGGATAAACATTCTTACCATAAGCATTTACAATCATGTTTTTTAAACGATCTGTAATTTGCAGGTTTCCTTTGTAAAAACGGCCGATATCGCCAGTGTGGAACCAATTGTCTTTGTCAATGGCCTCAGCAGTCTCGGCAGGTTTGTTAAAGTAGCCCTTCATTACACAGTGACCTCTGACAATAATTTCGCCTTCTTCACATTCAAAATTTTCCTCAAAGGTTTCATGAGTTTGAATATTGATTATTTTCTTTGATTCCACATTCTGAATACCAATTTCAATACCAGGGATTACTCTTCCAACGGTACCATAAACTTGTCTGTGGAATTCTGTAACAGCCATTACAGGCGATGTTTCTGTTAAGCCGAAACCTTCAAGTATTTTAATGCCCAGATTTCCGAAGAATTCACCCACGTTTTTAGGCAGTGCAGCTCCTCCAGAGATCATGAATTTTAATCTGCCTCCTGTTTTTTCTTTGATTTTGCTAAAAACCAATTGCTCAGCCAATGTTTTCTTTGCACTGAGTATCATTCCTGGATTTTTGCCCGCTTCTTTGATTCTTCGATATTCCTGACCTATTTCTAGCGCCCAAAGGAATATTTTGGCTTTTAGTCCGCCACCTGCTGTACCACTTTTAATGGCTTTATCGTGAATCTTTTCTAGTAGTCTGGGTACACAACTCATTACCGTTGGTTTGATCTCAGCCATGTTTTTAGCCAAGAGTTCCAGGCTTTGCGCATAAGCTATTTTACAACCCTGTGCACAGCAAACATGGTAAGTTGCGGTACGTTCAAATACGTGTGATAAGGGGAGGAAAGAAAGAAAAGTTTCTGTTTCGTCTATTACGGGGATTTGCTGTAGGCACACTTTTACATTTTCAACGAAGTTACTGTGTGTTAGCATTACGCCCTTGGGAGTGCCAGTAGTGCCAGAAGTATAGATTAGGGAAGAAACATCGGCAGGACGTACACTATTGCGGATTTTGTCGATTTCTTCAAGCTGATCTGGGCTTAGTTTTGTTGCAGTAGCAAGTAGCGCATCAAAGCTGACCACCTGAGCCTTTAAATCTTCTGGTACAGCAACTTTTGTATATTCTGGGAAAGCGGGTATAATGTATTCCAGATGCCTGCAATTATCTGCTATTTTGAGTATCTTTTTATACAGAAATGTATTGCCTATAAGGATAGCCCGCATACCCGAATCGTTTACGATATAAGCAACTTCTTGTTCGGATAGGGTAGGATAAATAGAGACATTGATAGCGCCTATCTGCTGAATTCCCTGATCGTAATAGACATATTCGGGAGAGTTCTCAATCATCAGGCCCATTCTATCACCTTTGGTGATGCCTTTGGCTAGGAAAAATGCGGAGATAGCATCAGCACAATCCAGGGTATGTTTATAAGAAATCTCTTCCCATTCTGTATTGTTTTTATGGATGAGGAAGGTTTCTTCTGGTTTGTGAATGTTTGCGACTACGTTTCTCAATAAACTTGGGATCGTAGAGTGCTCATTAAATAATTCCATAGGTATAGGTTTGGTTGCTCATAAAAATAGGCCGGTACAGATTAAACTGTACCGGCCTATGTAAATATAATAATTGTATTTTAAACGGAGAAACTCTCGCCGCAACCGCAGGAGCGACTTGCATTGGGATTATTAAAGTTAAACCCCTTTCCATTTAAACCATCAGAAAAATCAAGCTCAGTTCCTGCCAAATAAAGGAAGGATTTCATGTCAAGCGCAATTCTGATGCCTCTATCTTCAAAAAACTGATCTCCAGAATTTTCTTCGTTATCAAAGTCGAGATTGTAGGATAATCCTGAACATCCTCCGCCTTTGACAGATACACGCAAAAAATAGCTGGCATCCATTCCCGACTCTTGCATTAACTGGTCGATTTTGCTTTTTGCTTTATCAGTGATCGTAATCATTTTCTTAGAGATTTATTTGAAATATTAGATAGGAAACCAGATGCCTCCAATCTCATACTTCAATCTAATTAATGGTGTGACTTAGGCATTTCAATTGGTGCCATGCCATTTTTAACACGGTAATCGTTGATTGCAGATTTAATTGCATCCTCTGCTAATACTGAGCAGTGAATTTTTACCGGTGGTAAAGCTAATTCTTCAACGATATCCATGTTGTCTATTGTTAAAGCTTCATCAATACTTTTACCTTTTAACCATTCTGTAGCTAATGACGAAGATGCAATTGCAGATCCGCAACCAAATGTTTTGAATTTAGCATCGGTAATCATGTTGTTTTCATCAACTTCGATTTGCAAACGCATTACGTCACCGCACTCTGGTGCGCCAACAAGGCCAGTACCTACTGATTTGCTGTCTTTATTTAAAGTACCAACGTTTCTTGGATTGGTATAATGTTCTATAACTTTTTCTGAGTATGCCATTTTGTTTTTTTCTTAAACCTTTATATCAGGGTTAGTATAATATTTATTGGTGTGCAGACTAGTGTTCTGCCCACTCAATTTTGCTTAAATCAATTCCTTCTTTAAACATTTCCCAAAGTGGAGAAAGGTCTCTCAGGTGATTTACTGCTTTCTTAGTGTTCTCTATTGCGTAATCTATTTCTTCTTCGGTAGTAAAACGACCTAATCCGTAACGGATAGAAGAGTGTGCAAGATCATCTGATAAACCAAGACTTTTTAATACATAAGAAGGCTCTAATGAAGCAGAAGTACAGGCCGAGCCCGATGATACTGCTAAATCTTTCATCGCCATCATTAAGCCTTCACCTTCAACATATTTGAAAGAGATGTTAGCTACATGTGGTAAACGGTGTTGTGTATTGCCATTTACATAGCTTTCTTCAAGCTCAGTAAGTGCATTTTCTAGTTTATCTCTTAAAGCTGATAAGCGTTTAGCTTCTTCATCCATTTCTAAACGGCACAGTTCGCAAGCTTTTCCTAAACCTACAATACCTGGTACGTTTAAGGTGCCAGAACGCATACCACGCTCATGACCACCACCATCAATTTGTGCAGTTACTTTAACCCTTGGGTTTTTACGACGTACATATAATACACCAACACCTTTAGGACCATACATTTTGTGTGCAGAGAAAGCCATTAAGTCAATTCCGTCAGCATTTACATCTACAGGTATTTTACCTACAGCCTGTGTAGCATCAGTCATAAACAATGCACCAAATTTGTGTGCAATAGCAGCGATTTCTTTTACTGGTTGAATAACGCCAATTTCGTTATTTCCATACATGATGGTAACCAGGATAGTTTGTTCAGTCATGGCAGCTTCAAGCTCCTGAAGATCAATTAATCCATCCTCTTTTACTTTTAGATAGGTAACTTTAGCACCTAGTTTCTCTAAATGTTTACAAGTATCTAAAACTGCTTTATGCTCAGTTGTAGCGGTAATGATGTGGTTACCTTTTTCCTGGTACATTTCGAATACACCTTTAATGCCCAAGTTATCAGCTTCTGTAGCTCCTGAAGTGAAGATTACTTCTTTTTCAGTACAGCCAATTAATTTAGCAACTTGTTCACGGGCGTAGTCAACACCTTCTTCAGCAACCCATCCAAATGCGTGGTTACGACTTGCAGCGTTACCGAATTTGTTGGTGAAATAGGGCAACATCGCTTCCAGCACTCTAGGATCAAGAGGCGTGGTTGCGTTATTATCTAAGTAAATAGGAAGTTCCATTGTATATATTTGTTCTTTATAATAGACAAAGGTACGAAAAAAGATTGCCAACAATTATAAATAATAGCTATGACGGTATAGTTAAAACATGCATTTTTACATTTTTTTAACGTTTCAGAGAGATATGAATAAAATAGAGCATATAGGTATTGCGGTTAAAGACATGGAATTTTCTTGTTCGCTTTATGAACGTTTGTTGGGGGCGACCTGCTATAAAAAGGAAGAAGTAGTGTCTGAGGGGGTTAATACTGCCTTTTTTAAAACGGGCGTTAATAAGATTGAGTTGCTAACGGCAACTACTACTGATAGCCCCATTGCGAAATTTCTGGAGAAGAAGGGGGAGGGAATTCATCATATTGCTTTTGATGTGGATGATATTGTCGCAGAGATGGCCCGATTAAAAGCAGAGGGCTTTGTGTTGTTAAATGAAGAGCCGAAGTTTGGTGCTGATAATAAATTGGTTTGTTTTGTGCACCCGAAAGGGACAAATGGTGTTTTGGTAGAATTATGTCAGGAGCTGAAAAGTTAGGTTATGGATGATTTTAAATCGTTAAGCAGAATAGTCAATACAGATTTTGAGATTGAGGATATTACCTCAGAAACTTTGCTGCGGGAGCGACTGGTGGAAGCTTTTGCTTATTTGCTGGATAATGATATTTCTAAAATGATGAATATACTTTATCGTACGGATGTTAATGAAGAAAAATTAAAAGGACTTTTAATCAGTAATTCTAATTTACCCTCTGCAGAGGTTATTGCTGACGCCTATATCAGTAGACAAAAGGAGAAAGTTGAGACCAGAAAAAAGTATAGTCGATAATTTTTCCACACATGCTTGCTATTGAGAAATAAATTATTGATATTTGCATCCTTAAAAATAAGCGACAAATAAGTATATAATAATATAATATTAACATGAAAAAAGATCTGCATCCATCAAACTATAGATTTGTAGTATTTAAAGATATGTCAAACGAATATTCTTTTTTAACTAAATCTTGTGTAGATACTAAAGAAACTATCAAATGGGAAGATGGCAACGAGTATCCTTTATATAAATTAGAGATTTCTCATACTTCTCACCCTTTCTATACTGGAAAAATGAAATTGGTTGATACTGCTGGTCGTATCGATAAATTCAAAACTCGTTACGCTAAAAAGTAATTATACACAAATAAGAAATTATTTAAGTCCCGATGCGTTTGCTTCGGGACTTTTTTTATTTTTGTAGCTTATGATGATCAATTTATTTGATGACAACGCCTGGCAGTCCCTGCGGCCATTGTCTTTTACAAGGCCGGTTGCGGATCTTCGTGTAGGGATTTTAACTATAGCCGAAAAATGGCAGAAGCACCTGGCCGCTAAATGTGGTTTTGTTACTGAACCATATCTTTCTGTAAAATATCCTCCACTTATTGGGGCCGACTTGTATATCAATGGCTCAATATGCCCGGATGAAGCTTTGCTTGAAGCCATTACGGCGCTTCAAGTTGGTGAAGCACTTGAAAGGAACGAGGTGCTTATCGCTTATAAGATAAACGCAGGCGAAGTATACTATCCGGAAATTCATAAGCAGTTGCATACTAAAGTTTATCAGGGGACTTTTGTAAGGATCTTTGTCCCAGAAGATATTTTTAGATGTAATGATGTAGAGCTCGGGAGAGATTTTGACTTGCTTACCAAGGGGAGAACGAGTGTACAATTAAGCGGAACCAATACTTTTTTAGGGGATGATATTTTTGCGGAAGCTGGGGCCGAGGCTGAATGTTCTACGTTTAATAGTTTGAAAGGCCCTATCTATATAGGCGAAAATTCGCAGGTGTGGGAGGGTTGTCATATTAGAGGCTCTTTTGCATTGTGTAACAATTCGCAGATTAAAATGGGCGCAAAAATATATGGACAAACGACCATTGGTCCTTTTAGTCGTGTTGGTGGGGAGATCAATAATGCCGTAATCTGGGGTTATTCTTCTAAAGGACATGAAGGTTATTTGGGTAACGCGGTGATGGGACAATGGTGTAACATTGGCGCTGATAGCAATAATTCTAATCTGAAGAATAATTATGCTCCTGTTAAATTATGGGATTACGAGTTGGAGAGCTTTCGCGAAACTGGTTTGCAATTTTGTGGTTTAATTATGGCTGATCATGGAAAGTGCGGGATCAATACCATGTTTAATACTGGTACAGTTGCCGGGGTTAGTGCCAATGTTTTTGGTGATGGCTTCCCTAGAAATTTTATCCCTGATTTTGCATGGGGTGGAGCAAGTGGATTTGATGTGTATAATCTTCAAAAAATGTTTGAAACAGCGGATAAGGTTTATGAACGCAGAAATATGGAGTTTGACCAAACGGAAAAGGATATCTTATCGGCGATTTTCGAGATGACAAGTAAATACAGACCCTTTTAATCTTTAAATCAATCATACCAATTAATATAAAACCTACTAAATAACAATATATAATGAGAAAAAAAATAGTTGCAGGAAACTGGAAAATGAATCTGGATTATGCCAGTGGTATATCTTTATTTTCAGAAATAGTTAATATGGTAAGAGACGAAAAAAAGGGCGATCAGATCGCAATTATTTGCTCGCCATATATTCATTTAAACAGCCTTGCTAAATTAGGTGGGGAAGTGGTTAAGATCGGTGCGCAGAATTGTCACCAAAATGATAGTGGTGCATTTACAGGAGAGATTTCTGCTGGAATGATCAAGTCTGTTGGTTGTGAGTATGTGATCATAGGTCACTCAGAAAGACGTCAGTATTTTGCTGAAAGCAATGAATTGCTTGCTGAGAAAACCATTAAGGTACTGGAAAATGAACTTACTCCAATTTTCTGTATTGGTGAGACATTAGAAGAAAGAAATGGCAACATTTATTTTGAAGTGCTTAAAGCTCAATTAGAGCAGGGTGTTTTTGGATTAAGCACAGCTGATTTCTCTAAAATTGTTATCGCTTATGAACCTGTTTGGGCAATTGGCACAGGTTTAACTGCTAGTTCTGAGCAAGCTCAGGAAGTTCATGCTTTCATTAGAAATGAGATTGCGAACAAGTATACTGCTGAAGTAGCCGAAAATACAACTATTTTATATGGTGGAAGTTGCAATCCGAAAAATGCTGCCGAGCTTTTTGCTCAGAAAGATATAGATGGTGGTCTGATTGGTGGAGCATCACTAAAATCAAGAGATTTTGTTGACATTGTTAAAGCTTTTAATTCTTAATGAAGTATATACAGGTAACGTTCAGTTTTAATGCCATTGAGGAGTATCAGCAAGATCTTTTGATCGCTGATTTAGCCGATATAGGTTTTAATACTTTCGAAGAGATAGAGAATGATTTTGTTGCATTTATAGAGTTCAACACTTATAGTGAGGATACCCTTAAAGATGTGCTGAATCAATATGAGGGTGAGTTTCAATGCAGTTATGTAGTTGCAGAAATTGAAGGGAAGAACTGGAACGAAGAATGGGAGAAGAACTTTGAACCACTGATTATTGATGATCAGTGCTACGTTCGGGCTACCTTTCATGAGGCTAAACCCACATATGCTTATGAAATTATCATAGACCCAAAGATGGCCTTTGGTACGGGGCATCATCAAACAACTACCATGATGATGCAGTACATTCTGGCAACTGATGTTAAGGGTAAAGAAATTCTTGATATGGGTTGTGGTACAGCAATACTTGCCATACTCGCGGCTAAGAAGGGGGCATCAAAACTGGTTGCTATAGATAATGATGAAGTTTGTTACGAAAGTAGTATAGAAAATGCGGCATTAAACGGAATAGGTAATCTGGAAGCAATTTGCGGTGGGAAGGAAGTTATTCCTAACATCCAGTTTGATATCATTTTGGCTAATATCAATAGGAATATTCTGTTGGATCAGATTCCAACCTATGACACCGTATTGAAGTCGGATGGAAGTATTTTCTTCAGCGGATTTTATGAGTCTCCGGATCTGGAGATGATTAAGCAGGCCTGTGAACCTTTTGGAATTAGATATGTTAATCATAAGAAGATTGGGGAATGGGTAGCGGCTTATTTTAAAAAAGATTAATTGGTAATAGCGTATGCGTATACATTTTATAGCTATCGGCGGAAGTGCTATGCACAACTTGGCGATAGCTTTACACAAAAAAGGATACCAGGTAACAGGCTCAGATGATGTTATTTTTGAGCCATCCAGCAGCAGACTGGCGAAGCATGGTATTTTGCCAAAAGAAATGGGCTGGAATGAAGCTAATATTACGGCAGATTTGGATGCTGTGATTTTGGGAATGCACGCTTTGACTGATAATCCAGAGCTGTTAAAGGCTCAGCAATTGGGGCTGAAGATATATTCTTATCCTGAATACATCTATGAGCAGACGAAGGACAAATTAAGAGTAGTCATCGGAGGAAGTCATGGTAAAACAACCATTACTTCTATGATACTACATGTACTTAATTTTTACGAAAGGGATTTTGATTATTTGGTTGGAGCTCAGCTTGCTGGTTTTGATACCATGGTGAAGATTACTCATGAGGCACCTGTGATGATTATTGAAGGAGATGAATATTTGGCTTCTCCTATAGATAGAAGACCGAAATTTCATCTGTATAAGGCCAATCTGGCTGTAATCAGTGGTATTGCATGGGATCATATCAATGTATTTAAAACTTATGAGGATTATACCAGGCAATTTGAATTGTTTATTGATACCATTCAGCCGGGCGGAAAACTAATTTATTGCAATGCTGATCAAGATCTGAATAAGATCGTAGAGGAATCCACTGCCGATATTGAGAAGATTGGCTACGGAATTCCTGAACACATCGTAAAGGATGGCATCACTTATTTATTGCCGGACGAAATGCCGCTTAAGGTATTCGGAGATCACAATTTAATGAATCTTAACGCAGCTAAATTAATTTGCGCGCAACTTGGTATCAATAGTGATGCATTTGATCAGGCTATTGCTTCATTTACAGGCGCAGCTAAGCGTTTAGAGGGCTTATTAAACGTTGGGGAGACTAACGTTTATAAGGATTTCGCGCATTCGCCATCTAAATTAAAGGCTACCATTGAGGCTGTAAAGGCTCAATTTCCAAATAGGAAATTAGTAGCGTGTATAGAGTTACATACATTTAGTAGTTTAAATAAAAACTTTTTAGTTCAATATACGGATACAATGAAAGCTGCGGATACGGCGATTGTATATATTGATGAAAAAACTTTTCAGCATAAAAAACTTGAACCTTTTAGCAAAAAAGAGGTTCAAACAGCTTTTAAAAACGATGAATTGCACTTTTTTAATAATTCAGAGCTGCTTAGACAGTACCTGGTTAGTGTAAATTTTTATCGTACGAACTTACTTTTGATGAGTTCGGGGAATTTCGGGGGACTCGATCTCGTTAAATTGGCACGTGAGTTGAACACAGTTGAGCAAGGAATTTAATTACAAGATTACACACCTAAATTTATAATATGAATATCATTGGAAAAAACATTAGACAACTACGCCAAAAAAATGGCTGGAGCCAAGGGGAAGTGGCTAAACGTCTAAATATTTCAATCCCAGCATTCTCGAAAATCGAGACGGGTATCACAGATATTAACATCTCAAGACTTGCACAGATCGCTAACCTTTTTGAGGTTTCGACAATGGATATTATCTCCAAAGAAGGAGAAAACCCTCAGTCGCTTAATTTTGAAGAAATCAATAATTTGAAAGAAAAATTAGCACTAAGAGAAGAAGAGATCATTAAACTTCAAAAGAAGGTTATTGATCTTTACGAAGAAATAAGAGAAAAATAGATCTAAAAGATCTTACGCATAGTCAGGTGTCGCTTTCCAAAAGTGGCACCTGTTGCTTGATGAATAGAAAGCATCTTATCATTGAAATCACCAACCCAGGAAAGTTCGAGTTCATCATATTGATTCATTGGCAACACATACTCTTTAAGTTTAATAAATAAGGCTGATTCTAAGCCATGCTTTTGATAAGCAGATTTGGTACCCATCACGATAGCCCGCATTCTGTTTACACCTTTCCAGCGTCTATATACAAATTTAAGTTTTTCTATCAGTCCTAATTTTCCGTTAAATCCTTTGATCATCTGGTTGGCATCGGGAATAATAACGACAAATGAAGCGGGTTCTCCGTTGATGTAAGCAAACCAAATTAGTTTTTCATCCATGATGGTCTGCATCTTTTCAAAGCTCTCTTCCAGCGTCTCTTTTTTAATAGGTACGAAATTTTCAAAGTCTTTCCAGGCATCGTTGTAAACTTCCATCAGATCTGCCACATATTTTGCCGCATTCTTTTTCGAGAAATGCTCAAAAGTATATCCTGGTTTATTAGCTACCCAATTGGCAATTTTAGTAAATCGCTCCGGAAAGGGATTTCTTACCGCTAAATGATTGGTGATTTGTTGATACTCTGTTTTAAAGCCATAATCAGTAAAAAAGCTATGGTAGTAGGGGTGATGGTAATTCATGCCATATGAGGGCTGCGTAAAGCCTTCTACAAGCAATCCCCAGAAAGAATCATTCTCTCCAAAATTGATAGGACCATCCATGGCCTTCATTCCTTGCTCTTGTAACCAGGACTTGGCCGTGTCGAAAAGTAAAAAAGCAGCTCCTTTATCGTTTATGCATTCAAAAAAGCCCATGCCTCCGGTAGGTTGCTCGTATTGGTATGCTTTTTTATCATTTATAAAGGCTGCAATTCTTCCTATATAATTTCCATTGTCGTCCTGCAGTAGCCACCTGGTACATTTTCCATGTTGGAAAAATGGATTTTTATTACTGTCAAATATATTTTCAATATCCTGGTCCAGTGGGCAGATCCAATTCTTGTCATCTTGATATATAAAACGGGCAGTGGCTAAAAAATCTTTTCTGGAACGCTTTCCGGATACGGTGGTTATTTGCATTTTTCCTAATGGAATTAAAATAAAAAGCATCCCTTTAGAGGGATGCTTTATCAATAATTATTGTTTACCTGTTAATAGGTGTCGTCATCATCATCATCCGAACCAAAACTATCAAAGTTGTCCAGATCATCTAATGGCATGTCGAGGTCGTCATCTTCATCATCGTCGTATGATTTCTTTTTAGTTGTTTCTTCATACGAATCGTCCAGATCATTTTCTGGATCTTCTGCTTTGCTTTTGTTAATTGGTTTTTTTGGAGTTTTCATTACAAAAAATATAATTCCGTAAGGTTTTTATTTGATAAGTTAAATTTACTAAAAATCTTTTTAAATCAAAAGAACGATGTTTTTTTAAATTTTTAGCTGCTCAAAAGGGATCAAGCGGAATTCTTGGGGGGAAGGAAATAATTTCTTTCTTTTGCATTTGTAAACCAAACGACAATTTTTATTTTGAGTCAAGCCGAGCAAACCCTGATCAGTTTATTATTACCGGAAGGTATCCTGGATTATTTTGAGTTAACCCAAGTAGATAAAGCAGAAAAGATGCTGAACATCTACCTTGAAGAGAAGAATATAGCCCCCGAGGGTTATGATAAAAAGGATCTTGAATCCAAAGGATTCTTTCCAGAGGTTGGTATCCAAGACTTTCCTATTCGTGGCCAGAAAGTAGCCT
>NZ_SJSM01000012.1 GCF_004331685.1 Pedobacter hiemivivus
ACAGATAAAGTCTTCGCCTTGGCGAGATTGGCCAAATGGCATGAAAAAGTACGGCAAACGGGATTCAAGTCTTTTAATACAATTGCCAGGTCCATACAGAACCATTATCAGACTATATTGAACTACTTTGATAACAGATCTACTAATGCTTCCGCGGAATCTTTTAATGCAAAAATAAAGGCTTTTAGAAATCTGTTTAGAGGTGTGAAAAACATAGAATTCTTCCTGTATAGACTAACTCAATTGTATGCTTAAAATCCAAAAATTCACGCCTGCTCCACAACTTTTGGGATTGATCCATTTTATGACTCCTCTTAATGGGAAGTCCTCATTTTCTCTTACACGCTCTGTTGGTTTGTTTTTAAGTAATTTCTGAATTCGCCAAAAATCAACCGCCGAAATAATAGGTGGGTGTAGGGCCTTGACATATTTCTCTGGGAGATTTTTGAATGCCGGAACCTTTATCAATCCATCATACACACTGTCTTCTAAAATATTTCTTACGACGCTATTCTTTGTGTTTTTGAACCCTAATGGGAGTTTCGGCAAAGGTGACCCCCTTCGTTCTACAATTAAACTGACACCTAATTCCGCTCCAAAATGGCTCTTATTTTGGAGAAAAATGGTCTTTTTGAGCTACCAGGGTGCTTTTTTCAGTCACAATCCATCTAATTATCGTTGCGCTCAGGGGCTGAATTATAGCCGTCAGGCTCTGATGTATCCTATGGATGGGTAGTAAGCCCATATTGGTGTCTGAATCGTTTATAGAAGTTTATTAGAGTTGGACTAAAAAAATGCAGGGCTAAAGGATCTAGATGGTTTATCTTCTCATTCTGAAAATGTGGTTTGCATGATGCAGGCTGGATACAGCTACTTTGAGTCAGCAGCACATCAATGGTCGGAAGGAATTAATTATATTTGATCAAAGTTGAGGCGCATTTTATACCACGCTCGGCAGCTAAATAGGCGGCCACTTTGCCCGAAACAGAGGGGGTACTATTACAGAAATATACAGTCATAAGCGCATTTTGAAGAGCTTAATAAGCAAGTCCCAAATTTGGTTTTATTTTTTGAATAGTGTTGTGATTTTGTTGGTGAAGTTCTGTTAAAATCTGTCTAATTATATATCAATGTTAAAAGGGGTATAGCCTTGATGTTCCAGTCCCATAAAAGTAATATGTTCTACAAACGGTAGGTTCTTATAAATGTATTGCGCAAGTTTTTTTAGGCGGGGAATGGACTGTTGATGTAAGACGATTCTGATTTCAGATATTTCCGGCTATCGAATGCCCGATTAATATCACATTTGTTAGCCCCAGCTTTTTGATCAGGAAAATGAGATCATCAGCGAATCCCTGGATTTTCCAGTCTTTTCGGTTTCGTCCAGATTTGTCATGGCCCGGCAAGTCCAGCAACGGCAATGGCTTCATTTAATAAATTAGGTTTGGCATGGAAGGGGTAGTTGTAAAATCAAATAACGTGTACTTCATTAAGTTGGCTAACCAAGAACAATTACAAGAACAAATGGCCGATCTGTATTTAAAAACAGGCATGTTTTTGCACGGGGCCGGAGGGTATTATTACCCTGAACCGATTGAAAATAATAAGCAAGAAGAAAAGTGGAAAGAATTGATTGCTGCGCCTGCTTCTGTAGCCCGTATGGTGATAGGTATTGCCAACAATTGCAATATGTTAGCCAACAGATTTTTACTATAAGTGAGTGATAGGCTAGAACCCCTTAAAAATGGTACGAAATTGGTTATGATTCTGCATATGCTGCACTTATGCGTAGCTATATGATAAAGAGAAGATGATCATGATATTCAATTTATTAAACATCAGGCAAGAAGTAGAAGAGGGCGACCAAATTATTTTGGGCGAATCGGTAGTATTAGCATTTAGTTATCAGGAACTCGAAAATGAGTAAAGTATTTACAATTGCAGACGGACTTCAAAATCTTGGTGCCTTAAAAACAGGAGGCCAAGGTTCGGTGTATAAAGGGAAAAGAATGGGTGCAATTTATTCGGCCATCAAATTGATGCCTACGCCTATACATACTGAAGACGAGACTGACAAAAATTATCGGAATTTTAAGAATGAAGTAACTAAGCTCCAAAAAGTAAACGAAAATCCATGTCCCAATGTAGTGAAGATAATGAGTTGGGGCATTACCGATAGCGGTTCTTTTCCGTATATAGAAATGGAATATATAGAGGGGCCAGACCTCTCTGAACTTTTACAACCCCCGAACCCACGAGCTTTCGCTATTAAAGAGCTGGTTAAAGTTGCCGATCAGCTGGCCAGCGCCATTGCACATTGCCATCAAGTTGGCGTAAAGCATGGCGATATCAAGAGTAATAATGTAAAGTACAATGTGTATACAGGCAATTATGTGCTACTTGATTTTGGTTTGGCCATTATGAGCGAAGAGCAGCGTAGAACCAGTATCCGCCATGCGGGAGCCGTCGAATTTATGGCGCCAGAGCAGCATGAAGGGAAGATGTTACTGCAAACTGACATTTACAGCTACGGGATCATTTTATATGAACTTTTAACAGGTCAGGTGCCATTTCCTTTAAATGGGGATGGCGATACCGGTCGTAATTCGGTAATGCTGGGTCACATGGAAGGGCAAATTCCAGATGTAATTAAATTAAGGAAAAAAAATCTGGAAAGCACCTTGTCAAAGGAGGACTTAAATATCGGGCTACAAGTACCTGCTTGGTTATTAGCCGTGATTTATAAATGCCTCGAGAAAGATCCGGCACAACGGTATGCCAATGGTGTTGAACTAGCAGCCGCCATTACCCATGGAATAGTGGTCTCTGTGCAGCAACATCCTGAGGGGGGGATAATTGATAATGCTAAACTGATCGCATTGGTGAATTTAACTAAACCGCTTGCCCATGAGGTAACAAAGAAGCACGCATATGGAAATGAAGTGCGTTTGTCGAAAAAAATCATAGTTGGTTTAGCCGTAGCGATTGCACTTTTAACGACCTTTTTGTCTTATCTGTTTTTACCAAAAGAGAAAGTGATGGTAAGTTATGCAGTAGCCAATGCGAAAGCCTTTGAACCACCCTTTTTATTCTATAATAGCCTGTATTGGGATCGAATATTGAAAGAGAGGGAAGATAGTATTCGTTTAGAAAAACTTAAACGCTCCGAAAAATCGAATCTGGCAAAGGGAATAAAAATGCAGGATGAGAAGAAAAAAAAGAGGAAAAAATTTTTAGGTATATTTTGAGCCCTACACATTAATCTTTAATCAATTCCAATAGCAAAAGATTGAAAGCCGAATTGTGTATATTTATTTATTGCTACCGATAACAAAACGTATTGTTAATGCTTGGATAAGAAGATCTGGACTTCTTTTTGAATGTCTAAATGCTTGAAAATAAATAAATTATTACGTTCGAATAGCTTTATATTTAAATACTTCTTTCTCGTTTATACTCAACTAAATCATCTACCTCATGACTAAAATTGACGATCGACAATACATTATAGCCATCGGAGCATCGGCTGGGGGCTTGGAAGCCATATCCGTGTTCTTTGATTATACCCCATTGGATTCCGTATCCTATATCCTGATACAGCATTTTTCCGCTGATTTTAAAAGTCAGATGGTGCAGATCCTGGCGCAGCATAGTAAATTGCAAGTGGTGGAGGCCACCGACAATGTAGAGATTAAATCAAATACGGTTTACCTAATCCCGACTTCCAAGTTCATGTCAATAGAAAAAGGGAGACTGATTCTTTTAGACAAAAAAGACCAGCCACGCCCGCACATGACCATTGATTACTTTTTCAGGTCTCTAGCAAAGGAACGCGGAAACAAAGCCATTGGTGTCATTTTATCCGGCACTGGCGATGATGGTTCCAAAGGGATCGAAGCCATTAAAAATGCCGGGGGTATTACGCTAGTTCAGGATCCAGTTACGGCAAGCTTTAGTAGTATGCCCCTGGCAGCCATTGCGACGGGTTGTGCCGACAGGGTCATTTCACCTGAAGCCATGCCACAGGTCATTGATGATTATGTCGTGAATGGTATCCTAAACCAGTTGCCAGACGAACCTTCGGCGGACATCGGTGAGGAAGTGATTGGACAAATATTAACGCTAATCAAAGGTAACCTGCCATTGGATTTTAGCGACTATAAGCGTCCGACGATTATCAGGCGGATTAAAAGACAGATGGAGAAGCATCACCTGAATGAGGTTGGTCAGTACTACAAATTACTAACAGAGAATACCGCAGAGGTCACTTTACTCGCCAATGAGTTCCTGATTAGTGTAACCTCCTTTTTTCGCGACCAGGAAGCTTTTAAAATCATTGAAGAAACCGTTATCCCGGCCATCATCAAAAATAATAATACCGAAGTGTTGAAGATATGGGTGGCTGGCTGCGCTACTGGAGAGGAAGCTTATTCCATAGCTATACTGATCCAAGAATATTTAAACAAATATCCCAAAAATATTGAGGTCAAAATCTTCGCTTCGGATATCAGTAAAGCGGCACTGGATATCGCCTCAAAAGGCGTTTACCCCGAAAGTATTGTTAAAACAGTATCTAAGGATAGGCTTCAGCAATTTTTCACCAAAGAAGGGGCAAGCTATAAAGTCAAACACGACATACGCAAGATGCTGATCTTTGCTCAGCATGACCTGACCAAGAACACGCCGTATTGTAATATGGATCTGATCAGCTGTCGTAACCTGTTGATATATCTGAATGTGACTTTACAGCAAAAGATATTTGCCCTGCTGCATTTTGGATTGAAAGAGGGTGGCTATCTCTTTTTGGGGCCAAGTGAGAGCGCTTCTGTTATTAAAGATGGCTTCAACGTGGTTAGCGGCAAATGGAACATCCTGAAAAGCAATAAAACAGGTCGTGTTATCCATTCTGATACCTTTTCGTCCCATAGGATCGGAGAATTCCAGACGATAGAAGTAACCAAAAAGCAAGCCGTGCCGGTATCAAAAAGCGAACTCGCCGACCTGGTCAATTCAGCCTTGTTAAAGGAACTAGCTTTTAACGGTGTCTGTACCGATGAAAACCTGTATGTGGTTCAGTCATTTGGAGATACCAAATCTTATTTAAAAAGTATTAATTTTAACTATAACCTGATTGATCTTTTACCGGATCATATTTGCACGCTCTTTAAAGCTACCGCCTGGAAATCGCTAAAGCTGAACCAAAGGTTCGTGCTTAATGGGCTTAGCCTGGGCGACGCCGGCAAGAAAAAAAATAAGCTGATTGATATTGTCATCAGCCCATTTTATATTGCAGGGTCGGAAGAAAGGCTGCTGTTGGTCTTGTTTACAGAGCGTCAAGCGGGGACCATAGAGAGAAATGTGATCCATACTGATATCAATGAAGTGACGCGTGAGCATGTCATCAGCCTTGAACAGGAGGTGGCGCAGCTGAGACATACTGTAACTATAGCGCATGAGCTTATTGCCTCCTCCAATGAGAATATGCAATCTTTTAATGAAGAACTGCAGTCTGCCAACGAGGAAATGCAATCTGCTAATGAAGAAATGCAAAGCACCAATGAAGAACTGCAAACGGTCAACAAGAACCATGAACTTACCATTGACCAATTGACGGACCTGAATGACGATCTGAATAATTACTTCAGGAGTAATATAAATGGTCAGTTATTTGTTGACAGGGACTTGCTGCTGAAAAGATATTCGCCGGGAGCAGTGAAGCACATTAACATTCGAGAAAGTGATATTGGCCGGCCACTTAGCAATATAACAACCAATATCAAATTTGAAACGTTGATCGCTGATATAAAAAAAGTAATTCAGAATGAGGAACACATTACACGGGAAGCAGAAGGGCCGAATGGAAAGGTCTATCAGGTGATGACCATGCCTTACCTGAAGGAGAACAGCAAAAAAGCCGACGGAGCCGTTATCAGTTTTTACGACATCAGCGAACTGAAGGAACTATTGCGGAAGCTGGATATGAGCAATAAAAGTCTGGACATCAGTAACCACAGCCTTGATGAAAGTAATAAAAGCTTACTGAGAATTAACGCTGACCTGAACAACTTTGTTTTTGGTGCTTCACACGACCTCAATGCGCCAATTGTGAACATTGAAATGTTGCTGGAGATACTGAATGAAAAGCTAGATACCCAAGACCCTGAGGTCATGGAATTATCCGGAATGATGAATAAAGCGGTTACCAATTTTAAATCTATAATCAGCGATCTCGCCAGGATTGGTCACTTGGAATCGGAAGATGATGATCACCCTCAGGAAAGCTTCCCGAATTTATTTGACGAGATAAAAGAGATCATGTCGGAACATATTAAGGTGTCTAAAGTCATTTTTCATACCGATTTTCGTGAAAAAAGAGTTCGGTTTGCCAAAAAGAACTTGAGAAGCGTGATGCTGAACCTCGTTACGAATGCGATCAAGTTCAGCCACCCAGACCGCTTGCCAGAGATCAGTATCAAAACCGAAAAAAAAGCTCAGTTTATCCTATTGACGATAACCGATAATGGTATTGGTATCACGAAAGAAGAGGTCGATCATATCTTCAAAAAATATAAGCGGGTAAACATAGCAGCAGAAGGTACCGGTATCGGACTGTACCTCATCCGAAAGATCGTCAATGCCTCAGGTGGCAAAATTGAAGTGGAGTGTGCAATAGATAAAGGCTGTACTTTTAAGATTTTTTTTAAAATATAACAGTAGCGAATTTCTGCTGATTTTTATGCACCTTTTATAAAAAACTAAAGTCGTACTCTCTTTGTTCTTTATTTAAACTATTAAATTAAATATTATGGATAAGTTAGAAATTAAAGGAAAGTGGAATGAGCTAAAAGGTAAAATAAAACAAACTTATGGAGATCTTACCGATGATGACTTGACTTACGAAGAAGGGAAAGACGATGAGATGTTGGGAAAACTGCAGCAAAAAACGGGAAAGAAACGAGATGAGTTAGTTAAATGGATAAATAGTTTGTAATTCTTTAACCGCTAACAAAACGAGCAAATGATTCATTTGCTCGTTTTGTGTTTTAATATTATTGATAATACCGAAGCATAGACCACGTATGCTAAAAAAATATAATAACCTGGTTGTAATGAGGTATTATTTTCGGTTACAGTAGAAAGCAACTCCTCTTTAATATTTAAGCTAGAAAGTTGACTTTTTATGATCCCATTTAGACCTATATATGTCATCGCAATACCAACAACCATAACATCGGCCATGTCCCATTTACTTAAATCAAAAGCTAAAAATCTGACAATCTTATTCTCTGCGTATTTATCTTTGCCCCATATCAGAATGCCCTTGCCAACCATACGCAGCACAGGCAGGATAACAACGAAGAGTAGGATGAGTATACCAACAAGTATCGCATCGAATTTAGGCTGTGCAATTAATGACTCAATGATGCCAGTTATGCTCTTACTCTGAAAAAATAATACCTGGTTCGTAAAAGCTAACTTTTCGCTTAGCAGCGTAAAGTTTAGTGATTGGATGCGTGCATCAACTTCTATGACAGTAGCTGTGATACCTACTAGTAAAAGGACAAAAGCGAACAAAAGAGAAAGGATGTATAACGTGTTATGAAGGCCTACTTGCTTTCTCATTAGCAACCATACACAAAGCACCAGCAATACGCAACCAATCATTGCATAAGTGTAATTATATAGGACTGATTGTATGCTAGATAATTGCAAATTGATCGTTTTTTCAAAAGCTTCAGTACTCGCTACTCCGTATTTTTTGTATATATGCCTGGTTACTGTAACGCTGGCAGGCTCGGTATTGTCGAAAGTTTGCTTTTCCAACTGATCAACTTTACTGGTGACGATACTTTTGAGTCTTTTCTTACTTTCCGGTTTGTTGATCCTGTTAACAATTGTCGCAGCAAAAACAGGTACTTCCGACTTGATTTCCTCGGGATCAACTAAAGCATTAAAAGCAAGTTTTTTGAGTTTTCCACCAATACCTTTTTGCGGTTTATTCATTTCAGCTATTGCCTGGTCAACAAGATGGTACAATTGTTTTTCAACTTTCTTTTGCAGGTCCTTTTTCTGTGTGGCCGTCATGGTGAAATCATTGACTTTTCCATCCACCACATTTGCCATTTTTTCACGCCACTGATCAACAGATAATATGCCGAAAGTGATGTTGTTTACAACACTATAATCTGTTTTTATTTCTTCCTGCTGATTCGAAAGTTTCGATATTCGGTATCCAAACCATGCCTCTGCGCAAAGTAGTAGACTTAGGCAAACAATTAGCAAGATATTAGGAAGGACTATTTTTCTAATGTTCATAAGGAGAAATGAATTTCAATATGGTCGACAAAATAAGCCCGTACAATACAAAGCTGATAAAAATGATAAAACCTGGCTGTAATGCGGTATTATTTGTTGTAATTACATTTAAGTCATCACTTTTTATATTCAAACTCTTTAACTGGCTGTCTAACAAACCATTTAAGCCGATATACACCATCAGGATTGCTATAACTATAACATCTGCCATGCTCCACTTGCCTGACTGAAATGCAAAATATCTTATGATTTTGTTCTTTGCAATTTCCCTTTTGCTAAGCAGATGGATGCCTGTTGCACTAAGTTTCATGATTGGAAAGAGTATGCTGAACACCAATATCAGAATGCCGACTAAAACCGAATCAATACCAGATTGACTGATCAGTATTTTTACTACTTCCAAAATACTTTTACTCTGGAAGAATAATACCTGGTTCTCGAAAATCACATGTTCGCCCAATAGCACAAAGTCCAGCGCTTTAATACGCGCATCGACCTCGATCATAGAGGCAGTCAAACCGATAAAGAGAAGAATAAATGCGAACATCAATGACATAATGAAAAGTGTCCCATGTAATTCAACCCGTTTTCTGAATATCCACCAAAGCCCCAATACGATGACGATGCAACCTAACATGGCGAATGAATAATTATAGGTTGCAGTTCTGATATGGGACAACGAGGAAATCAGTTTATAGTTTAATTCTTCCGCTGTGGATACTTGATATTTTTTATATACCTTATCGGTGGCAGCCTTCGTGGCAGCTCCAGCACTATCCAGGTATTCTGCACGTTCAAGTGCATCAAACTTGTCCATTGCGATTTTACTTAAGTGCTTCTTATTAGTGGGATTATAAACTTTGTCAACAATCTCTTTCGCGAATGAAGGAGCTTTCTGCTTTATATCATCTGTGTTTACAAAGGTTTTAAACAGGAACTTCTTAATTTTTCCATCAATAGTTTTTTTCGGTTTATTTATTAGAACTTCAGCCTTGTCAATCAGTGTGCGGACTATTTTCTCAACTTCCTTCTGAAGTTCATTTTTTTGTTTTGGAGTAAGCGTAAAATCTCGTATCTGACGACTAATAATCGCCGATACCTTATCTCGCCACTGCTCAATAGAGAATAACCCTGAGCTAATGTTGTTAACATTCGAGTAATCCTCCTTAATTTCTTCCTGTTGGTCAGACAGCTGGTATAACTGGTAACCAAAATACCCTTCAAAGGATAATAAAATGGAGAGCCCGCAAATTAGTAAGAGTCTTGCAACAATCAGTTTCTTGTTAGAATTAGGGATTTCATGCATAGGCTTCGATCGATCATGTAATTTTAGTTTAATTCTTTTTGTTCAACAAATTAGAATTGAGATTTGTTTTCGTTTCTGAAACAATATTCACGCTATAGGTGTTAAAAATATTTATCTATGAAACTATTTATGATGGCATTGGTATTTCACTTAACTATGACTTCAATTAACTGGACTAGCTTTTTTATAGGGGAAGAAGATTGGATATTTTTATTGGAGATATCTCTCCGCACTATAATAATGTATTTTATCATTCTTATTGGTTTGAGACTTTTAGGGAAACGAGGAGTGAGGCAGCTTTCTGTTTTTGAACTCGTAGTGATCATTAGTCTCGGTTCTGCCGCCGGAGATCCAATGTTTTACAAAGAGATAGGGTTGTTGTTTCCAGTTGTTATTTTCGGAATCATTGTTGGTGCCTACAGACTCACAACTTATTTTATGGCAAAGAGTAAAAAATTTGATGACTTGGTTGAAGGAAAGTGCGTTTATTTAATTGTGGAAGGTGAATTTTCTATAGATGGGTTTAACAAAGAAAGCCTGGCTCAAGATGAATTCTTTTCAGAACTTCGCCAACAGAGTGTATCTCATCTGGGACAAGTTGAAACTGCTATATTAGAGACATCCGGTAATTTAAGTATATTCTTTTATCCCGATGAAAAAGTGAAATACGGTCTACCAATAATGCCAGCTCTGTTTGAAAAAGCGAATGAGCGGGTTTTTGAGCTCGGGAAGTATGCCTGTACGCATTGCGGAAATATTTTACATCTACAGCCTTCAATTGAACATAATTGTGATAAGTGCGGACACAAAAAATGGATTAAAGCTCTAAAAACCTGTAGGGTAAGGTAATTTTAGCTATCCGTGAACCGGAAGTGTAAACCAGAAAGTGCTACCCTGGCCAGGTTGACTGTTAACACCAATATCTCCACCATGTTGTTTAATGATCTCCGCTGAGACGTAAAGTCCGATACCAAAGCCTGATATATTTTCCGTTTTGCTGGTTTTTATCCTGGAATGAGGTTTGAAGAGTTTGTCAATATCCGTTTGTTCTATCCCGATTCCGGTATCTTTAATATTTAATTTTAATTTTGTTTTTTCTTGCTGGCAAGAAACCTCGATTGGTTTTTTAGGTTCAGAGTATTTAACCGCGTTACTGATCAGGTTAATAATCACCTGCTCTATCTTTTCCCGATCTGCATTTACAACTCTCCCTTCACATGGCAGTAACGTGATTACATGTTCAGGAGAAATATCGCTGTGTTCCTCGATTACTTCCTCTAACAGTTTACTCATATCAAAATCCATTTTAGTTAAATGGATCTTGCCGGATTCTGCCCCTGAAAAATTCAAAAAACCATTGATCATGGTAGTCATTTTTTTGACCTGTTTTTCCAGTTTGGATAATGCACCGATCGTGAAGCCGTCTTTTTTTTGCTTTGCCCATTTGTTGAGCAATTGGATGTAAGCTTTCAATGCCGTTAGTGGTGTTTTAAGCTCGTGGTTAACCATGCCAATGAATCTGTTCCTGCGAAGTTCAATTTGCTTAAGATCAGTAATGTCCATGATCACACCTGAGAATTGTTTGTTTCCAGCTGACGGTTGATCTGAGCCACCCAATACCCTGAGCCAACGCTGCTGCTGATCATGAAATCCGATCACTGGATATTCCAGATAAAATGTTTCCTGTCGGTTCTTGGCTTCTTTCATGATACGGATTACTTTTTGCCTGTATTTTTTTGGTATTTGGGCAAGAAGTGCTTCAAAGGAAGGCTGTTCTTGGGGATGGTAACCATGAAGTTCTTTCATGCGTATAGAGGAAAGAAATGTTCCTGTCCGTTCATCTATAAACCAGGTGCCTATATTGGCGGCTTTTATTGCGAGCTTAGGAATATCGGGTAACTGGAACAGTGCACTCTCGTCAGGATTGAATTTAGTGTTTTCCTGATCTTCTCTTCCCGTATTTTTTTTCATTTTGCAGTATCTACAGTTTTTCTGTACGCCTTAAAAGTACCGTATTTTTTTGATTTCCAATTAAATGCTTTGATAAAAGGTGCTTTATTGAGCCTGTGAGAAAAGTAAAATGAGCCCTACAGCAATACCGCTTCGGGGCTTTTTTGTCTAACCAATGCACTGAACAAAATTTCGACCGGATGGAATGCTTTTCTTGATGTGCCATCTTTGATCTGATGTCGGCAACTGGTTCCTGTGGCTGCTATAATTACTTCTTCAGTTTGTTTTCTAACATCCGGGAACAATACAAGTTCGCCAATCTGCATGGATAGCTCGTAATGTTCCTTTTCATATCCAAATGAGCCTGCCATACCGCAACACCCAGAAGGAATGGTTTGTACCGTGTAATTTTCAGGAAAAGAGAGTATTTGTTCAGTAGCTCCCAGGGCATTAAAAGCTTTCTGCTGGCAATGGCCATGCAATTTGATGGATTGGGATGCAGTAGTAAATTGCGACTTCAAAATATTTCCTTTTTGGATCTCTTTGGCTAAAAACTCATCAATCAGAAATACGTTTGCTGAGAGGTTTTTTGCAGCTTCCAGCTGTTCTTCATTCACCAGATCCGGATATTCATCTCTGAAGGTCAGAATTGCGGAAGGCTCAATCCCCACAAGTGGTGTTTCAGCTGTGATCAGCTTACTTAAGCACCATACATTGTGCTGTGCAATTTTCTTCGCTTTTCGCAATAGCCCTTTAGAAATGGATGCTCTGCCGCTTTCCAAATGCTTAGGTATGATGACTTCATAACCTAAGGCTTCAAGTAGCAGGATTGCCTTGATGCCAATTTCTGTGTCCTGGTAATTGGTAAATTCATCACAAAAAAGATAAACCTTCCTATTGAAGTTTTTTAGCGGTTTAGAGGTGCGCTGATGTTTATTAAACCAGTTTTTTAGGGTTGTATGATACATTTCCGGCATGCTGCGCTGAAGCGCAAAACCTGCCATTTTTTTTACCGTAGCACTTAAAAATGAGCTTGTCACGGTCCAGTTGTATAATGATGGGATTACTGAGCCCAGACCTGCAATGCGGCTAAAATTAGCGATTAAGCGCGATCTTAAAGGGATGCCGTTCGCATCCTGGTAATGCTGTAAAAATTCGGCCTTCAACTTGGCCATATCTACATTAGAAGGGCATTCTGATTTACATCCCTTACAACTCAGACAAAGATCGAGTACTTCTTTAATCTCTTGGTGATCAAACTTATTGATCTGGTCAGAATGTGTCAAAAAGTTCCTCAGGATATTCGCCCGTGCTCTTGTTGTATCTTTTTCGTCGTGAGTAGCCATGTAGGAGGGACACATCGTTCCGCCGGCCAAATGCGATTTTCTGCAATCACCTGAACCGTTACATTGTTCTACGTGTTGCAACATGTTTTGTCCCGCATAGCGGAATATGGTTTTAAAGGTAAAGTCTTTTTGACCAGGCGTATACCTCAGCATGGTGTCCATTGGAGGCGTATCGATGATTTTACCGGGGTTAAAGATTTGTTTCGGATCCCAGGTATGTTTCACTGCTTTGAGTAATGCATAATTCTTTGATCCGATCATCTGCTCAATAAACTCCCCCCTTAACCGGCCATCTCCATGCTCACCACTTAATGAGCCCTTATATTTTTTTACCAGGGCAGCTATTTCCTCAGCAATGGTGCGAAACATTTTGTTGCCCTCTGCTGATTTGAGGTTCAGGATGGGACGTAAATGCAATTCTCCAGAGCCTGCATGTGCATAATGCACGGAGTACAAGCCATGTTTTCTAAGTATTTCATTAAAATCACGAATATAAGCTGGCAGATCCTGTACATCTACAGCAGTGTCTTCGATTACCGGTACTGCCTTTTCATCACCAGGTAAATTGCTCAATAAGCCAAGACCGGCTTTTCTGAGCGACCATATCTTTTTGGTGTCGCTTCCAAATAACAAAGGGAAATGGTAGCCTAAACCTAGTTCACGTAGCTCAGCTTCAACTTTTTTCGCAATTTCTTTTACCTCATTTTGGGTATCCCTCGCATATTCAATCACCAGTAAAGCTGCCGGCTCTCCCTGAACAAAGAAGTTGTTTTCCCGCTGTTCGATGTTATCTCTGGTACATTCTAAAATATAATGGTCAATCAATTCAACAGCATTCGGCTGGTGTTTCAGGGCTACTAAATTTGCCTTTAAAGCTTCTTCCAAAGTATGGAAATGCACGCAGAGCAAACCGGAATGTTCGGGTGGGAGGGGTTCCAGATTCAGCTTGATCTCTGTAATGAAGGCCAGGGTGCCTTCTGATCCTGCAATCAGCTTACAAAAGTTAAAATCTTCTCCATCAGCTGAAAAAGGGGCACTGTCAAGCAAAATGTCTATTGCATATCCTGTATTGCGCCTTTCTACGCTAGGTTTTGGAAATTCCTTTCTGATTTCCTGCTGATTTTTATAATCCCCTAGTAAGGTTCTGATGGATCGGTATAAGGATGCCTCTAAGGTGTTTCCTTCACCTTTAGCGATGAAATCATCAAAGCTAAGCGCCTTAAATATCGCTTCAGAGCCATCGCTCAATAGCGCTGTGATTTCAAGGGTATGTTCTCTTGTACTTTTGTAAACAATGGAGTTGGAGCCACAGGAGTTGTTACCAACCATGCCGCCAATCATGGCACGGTTGGCTGTTGAAGTTTCAGGACCAAAAAACAATCCAGCGCTTTTCAGGTAACTGTTTAATTCATCTCTTACTACCCCTGGCTGTACCTTTACCCAACGTTCTGTGGTATTGAGTTCCAGAATCTTATTGAAGTGTCGGGATACATCTACTACAATGCCGCTACCTACTACCTGGCCAGCAAGTGATGTCCCGGCAGTACGGGGAATCAATGAAGTACCTTCTCGATCGGCAAAATTGATGAGTTGCTTAAGGTCGGCCACAGAATGGGGTATGGCTACCGCAAGCGGCATCTCCGAATAAGCAGATGCGTCAGTAGCATACAATACCCTGGTCATTTCATCTGTATAAAATTCGCCATCCATCGATCTGGCCAGTAACTCAAGCTGCTCTTTCATCAGTTAATTTCGGGTAATAAGGTAAGGATGACTTACAAATCAAATTTTATTCCTTGCGCCAATGGTAAGGTATTGGAATAATTGATGGTATTGGTTTGCCTGCGCATGTAACCTTTCCATGCATCCGATCCACTTTCTCTTCCACCACCAGTTTCTTTTTCACCGCCAAATGCTCCGCCTATTTCAGCACCAGAAGTACCAATGTTCACATTGGCAATACCGCAGTCCGAACCATTTGCTGATAAAAATTGCTCAGCTTCACGCAGGTTTAAAGTCATGATAGCCGAAGACAATCCTTGTGGTACATTGTTCTGCATATTTATTGCTTCTTCAATGTCGCTATATTTCATCACATACAGTATCGGTGCAAAGGTTTCTTCCTGTACAATTTCGTAGTGATTTTCGACTTCTGCAATACATGGTTTAACATAGCAGCCGGATTCAAAACCTAGACCATTAAGTACACCGCCTTCAACCAGGAAGCGTCCGGATTGTTGTTTTATCTTTTCAATACAACTCAGATAAGTAGCTACTGCATCTTTATCAATTACTGGGCCTACATGGTTATTTTCATCCAGTGGATCTCCGATCTTAAGCTGACCATAGGCCTTTACCAGTCTTGCGGTAAAATCGTTATATACATCTTTATGGATGATCAGTCTGCGTGTAGAAGTGCAACGTTGTCCCGCAGTTCCTACTGCACCGAATAAAGCGCCAATTACCGACATTTCCAGATCTGCATCTTTGGATATAATGATGGCATTGTTACCACCAAGTTCCAGTATCGTTTTTCCGAATCTGCCAGCTACAGCAGCGGCAACCAATCTCCCAACTCTTGTTGAACCGGTGAAGGAAATAAGTGGAATACGTTTGTCCTGATTCATCAGGTTACCACAAGGATTTCCGGTGATTAGACTGCTAATCCCTTCAGGCAGGTCGTTTGCCTTTAAAACTTTTGCCATGATATGCTGACAGGCAACCGCACATAAAGGTGTTTTTGAAGAAGGTTTCCATACGCAGACATTACCACATACTAAGGCTAAGGCCGTATTCCATGCCCAAACAGCTACAGGGAAGTTAAAGGCAGAAATGATACTTACAATCCCCATTGGGTGCCATTGCTCATACATGCGGTGGTTTGGTCTTTCAGAATGCATGGTTAAGCCATATAGCTGGCGGGATAAACCTACTGCGAAATCACAAATGTCTATCATTTCCTGTACCTCGCCCAATCCTTCCTGTAGACTTTTACCCATTTCATAGGAAACTAAAGCGCCCAGATCGGCCTTATACTCACGTAAAGCATCTCCGAACTGACGTACGATGTCGCCACGTTTTGGTGCTGGTACATTTCTCCACTGTAAAAAAGCCTGTTGTGCCTGTTGCATTACCGCTTCATAAGCATGCTCATCTGTGGTTTGTACTGTTCCTATTACCGCTCCGTTTACAGGAGAATAGGAGGTAACCACTGAACCCTGTGCAGGTAGCCATTTTGTACCTGTCGAAGTACCTGAATTGTTTGCTTCAATACCCAGTCTGGTTAATATATCTTTAAGGTGCATATGTTCTAAATTGGTTAATCTTTTGTTTGTTTGATATAGGTGCTTTCAAATATTTTATCTGCATTGTCCGTCTCGAAGCCTTCACGTCTGTGTTCCTGCTTAATTGCTGCCAGGGGTAGATTCTTAAACTCCGGCAGAACCAGGCGCTCAGAAAACTCCACATAACTACCTGCAATAGGCATGGTTTCAGCTTCTATAAAGATAGCGTCTTTCATTTCTGCAACCGTACTGCTCTGGCGCAATAAGCCATCCGGACTAACCTTAATGATTCCACCCGAACTGTTTAATTTCAATCCCAGGGATTCCACAAAGCGGTTAAAATCTTCAAGTGTATTGTAACCCGCTTTCAGATCATGTACACTTATGGTATAATGGTTCAGGTAATAACGGTTGTAGATTACCCAGGCAGCATATTCACTTTCTTCCAATAAAATCCGGTAATCTTCTATAGAAGGCAATGTCCATAAGGGCTGATGGAAAAATTCGCCAATCTCCTGGCCATTATCCAGATCCAATGCATCTACAGGATCCTGATGGATGTTGCGGGTGTAGTTGTGAATTATTTCCTGCGCTTTTTCCGATAGATCGTTTACAATCAGCTCGCTCATAAATATCCGGGGATACTCAGGCGATGGGGGAGCATACCAGTAAGCATTTAGCTTTTTTCCTTCAAAATGGTAGTAATCCATCTTTTTGTAACCTTGATGCAAAAAGATCTTTTCGAAAGAAGCAATGCCCAAATGCCGAACACCCAATGTTCTGAAGGCGATATGGTCGTTCACAATATCCTGCTGCCTCGCAATCACACCTGATGAAATTAAAGCATTGGTAATCATTCTGACTGCAGGAACCTGTTGTTCATAACGCTCAAAGAGTATGTTGAGAAAAGTATCCAGGGGTTTTTCTTTATCAAAATTCATAATTTGTTTATTTAAACAGGCTGCCGGTTTTTGTATTTAGCAAGGCCTCAAGTGAAATTTCTTCCTGCTTAATAAAGCCTTTTGAAGGAAGCGATCCATTGGCTACCATTTCAATTACAGCTACAAGACTTGCTGCGGTAGTCCAGGAAATTGCCCTCCAGCTTTGGCCATCAATATCAATAGGTTTGCATGACTTGTAAAACTCGTTGCGTTTTAATTCACCGTCTTTCCATCCTTCAGAAACGGCATAAATTAACACTACATCTTCTTCTACTACTGGTTTAGCATTTTTAAGTATGTTTTCCAGTTGTGCTTTATCATTTTTCATATGCAGCTCATGAATCAGGAAATTCATCAGGTAGCAATGCCCCGGATAACGGATCGTTTTATAATCCAGTTTATCTACTTTTCCATCATAAGTTTCGCACATGGTCCCCAGACCACCAGATGTATAGAAAGCCTCATAAGCAGCACCTTCTATATTGATGCTTTCCTTACCCTGTAAAGAGATAACCTGTTTGCGTTTGCCATCGTGTATAGCTTCTGCGTCGTTGATGTATTCGTTCACTACACCTGTGGCCGACCAGGTAAAAGAATAGCCCATTTCACCGTTAGGGTATTTAGGTAGTGCACCTACTCTCATTTCTATGGACCGGATCTTTTCGAACTCCTTACTTAGGTGTGCACCGATTATTCCAATAATTCCGGGCGCAAGTCCGCATTGTGGTGCCATTACCGATGTAGCCGTTTCACTCAAACCCCTGATATAGGTAGTTGTCTCTACATCCTCTGTCAGATCAAAATAATGACAACCTTGTTGTTGTGCGATAAGAGCAATGGTTTTATTTAAAAAATAGGGTAGGGCCGACACCACTGCGTCATGCTCGGAAATCAGTTTAGTCATCAATTCAACATCGGCCACATCACCAGTAATTACGTTAAACGGAAGGGTATATGGATAATGAGGCTTCGTTTTATCCATTCCGGTTACTTCGAACTGTTTGCTGAGCAGTACTCCAACCAGGGTGCCAACCTTACCTAGTCCGAGTGTTAATACTTTTTTAATCATGTTTATATTTGGTTTGTCGTTTTTATTCAAATATCTCTATATTTATCATTAGTGAACGATATATATTAATTAACTAATGATAAGTATTGCTAATCAAATAGAGCTACGTCACCTCCATTATTTCAAGGTACTGGCTACTGAACTGCACTATCGTAAAGCTTCCGAGTTATTGTTTATTTCCCAGTCGGCTTTAAGTCAGCAGATCAAACAATTGGAGCAGATCCTTAAAGTTTCCCTCTTAGATCGGAGCAATAAAAAAGTCACTTTAACAGATGCCGGGATTATATTCTATCGGGACGTACAGCAGGTGCTGAATAAAGTAGAAAGTGCGGTTATCCATTTAAAATTATATAAGGAGGGGAATACCGGTCAAATAGGTATTGGCTTTGTGGCTTCGGCTATGGAATCCATATTGCCGGATTTGCTTAAAAAGTTCAATAGTGATTGTCCGAATATCAAATTTCAACTGGATGAATTGAGTAACAGTGAGCAGCTTGTGGCACTGCAAAATGAATCTCTAGACCTTGGTTTTATGCGGAGCAACACTGTCCCAGAGGGCTTTGCCAGTAAAAAGGTCTTTACAGAAACCTTTTCTGTTGTACTTCCGGCGTATCATCCCATGGTTTCGGCGAAATTTAAGCATATGGGACAATTCAAGGACGAATCTTTTATCCTGTTTCCAAATGAGCAAAGTCAGTTTTATTATCAACAGATCATTAATCTGTGTGCCGATCAGGGATTTGTTCCAAAAGTAGCACATCGGTCTATTCATGCGCCTACTATTTTCCGACTGGTAGAAAATGGAATGGGACTTAGCATTATACCTACTTCATTGGCTTCAACGGATAACCCTAATATTAAATTTATAGAGCTGAAGGAGATACCTCAGCAAACAGCTTTGTATGCGGTCTGGAAAACTGACAGCAGCAATCCAGCGTTACCTTATTTATTGGAAATGCTTCCAAAAGGATAAAACCAAGAGGGTATAGCAACATAGGAGGCATATTCCCGAGCAGTAAAGACCCGGGAATATGCCATTAAATGGATTTGCATTTGAAAAGCTTACTTGAAAAGGATATGCGGTCTGCTGAGCGCGTTTTGCTGTTTTGGCTTTTCCTGTTCTTCCGTTGTTTTTTGAGCAGGTTGTCCGGCTGAATTTGAAATTCTGGCTGCTCTCTCCGGATCACTGTTTTGGGGCTTTTTTCCTTTCTTTTCCATGGGATGATCAGTTAAGTTAAAATAGAATGCCTTAGAAATAAATAAACAATCCATGGACAGCTTTGTTTAGCGCTATGGAGAATTATGAAGATCGCGATCCTATCCAGATACGGGGAAATTCAGGAGACTCGTAGAGGGCTCGCAGGAGATCCAGAAGATCTGCACAGCCGGTATATTGAGGCTTTTATCAACGGTGTAGTCATTGGTTGTCTGTATTTGCCTAATGGCAATCCTTTTCCCGGACCGAAATTCGATTATAAGTTGAAATGGATCAATAGGTTAACTGCCCATTCGGAAAAATTAAAGGGTTTTAATATGCCTGTTGCTTTAATAGGAGATTATAACATTATGCCTACTGAAATGGATACCTATAAGCCGGAGAAATATGTCAATAATGCCCTTTTTCGTCCTGAGGCCAGGAAGCTTTTTCAGGCATTGATCGCTCAGGGCTGGACTGATGCTATTCGCAAATTATATCCCCATGAGCGCATCTATACCTTCTGGGATTACCTGCGAAATGCTTATGGAAGAGATGCAGGCTTGAGGTTGGATCATTTCCTGTTGAATGCGGATCTGGCGGACCATCTTGACTCTGCTGGAGTAGACAAGCATGTGCGTGGCTGGGCGCATTCCAGTGACCATGCTCCGGTATGGATCAACATTAAAGTTTGATCCATGGTGGATATGGCGATTGATTTTCCTGTTTTAGTTTTGGCTTTGCAGGTTCAGGATCTTTAGGGTGATGTGGTCTTTCAGGCCGTTGAAGAATTTTTTAAGGACGAGGCCGAAAACGGGGTCTGCGCCGGGTACCTGGGAAAATAAGGTCATGCAGGATTTTAGTTTGAGATCGTCGGGACTTCCGAATATTTTATGGGCATCGCTGGTTTCCAACCCAAGTAGGACACGGCTCAGTAGGATCAATCTTGGGCCGAGCATGCGGTGCTCGAGGTATTCGGCTGCTTCATCCAGGTCCTGGATGGCGTAGCGTTTGGAGATCTCGGTATAGCCGAGCCCCTGGATTTGCGGGAAGATGTACCACATCCAGTGGCTTTGTTTTTTTCCGGCCTTTAGTTCATTCAATGCAGTCTGATACACTGATTTTTGTGCGGCGATGAATCTTTCCAGGTTATGACTTTTCATGGGGGCTGGGGTTTAGGGTATTTAAGCAAAGTTGTGCTGTACAAATATCGCTTAACTAACGGGTAATTGTGCTGTAGGGCTGTCCAAAAAATGCGGATCAAGTAAGGCAATACAGGTTGAAAATTTAAATGCAATACCTTCTTCCAATAACCATACAAGCCGGCCTGTTTTGGGGGCAACAATTTCCACTGAAACTTTGTCAGTATTTACCTCGCAAATTACTTCATCTTTCATAACGATCTCATCTAATTCAATTCTCCAATGGCTAATGACAGCTTCAGATTGGCTGTAGGTTAATGAATCATCTTCGTTAAATAATACTTCTGAGCTAAGCGGAAACTTTTCTTTAGTAATGCTATATGTTGATAACAACGGGCGAAATTTTCGCCAGACAGGCTCTCCAAAGGGTGTGTCAATTTTCTGATATCCCTCAGCAATTTTTCTTGCTGACTCGGCTTGCTCGGCTTTCCATGCATTTTCTTTTTTTTGCTTTCTCGATACTTCCTGTTGATAAAAAAAAGTGGTGTCACCGGTTAGAATATCTGCAGCATAGGTCATTAGATAATGAGCATAGCCGTAAAGTTGATCAATCTGATTGCCATCAACGACCAGTTCCGGTTTTCGTTCTCTTATGAGCTGTAGGATGCTATACAAGCAACTATCCTTGGTATTAACCCCAAATCGAACAGCAGTATTCATGCCCCAGTTAACTCCTTCCACCACGATTCGGACTTTATTATTCGAAAACCTTAGCTGAAAAAGATTATCAGTATCTTTTAGGATCATATTTTCTTCCTGCAAACCGAAGCTGCTGCAGATACTAGCAAAGGCTTTTCGTGCTTCATCTTTGAAGTGGTCAAGCGCATCAGCATATAGTTTATAATATTCTTGCATACTTGTTGATTATCGAAGATAGAGATTATTTGCCAATGGCTAGACAACGGGTTGAAAATGATAAAAAATACGGTTTTTCAGTTCGCTGCATTAAGAACTAATTAATCCCTAACCCTAAATATTACATCATAAAGTTCTATAAAATGAGATTTCTTTTAAAGGCACACCCCAGTTCAATAATAGAATCTGTTTTGGCAATACCGGAGATATTATCAATTTTTTCATAAAGCACCTTCCTCATGTGTTCATGATTTTTAGCAACGATCTTAATATATAGCGTATAATTACCCGTAATATAATAACACTCCGTAACTTCTGGGATTTTCTTTAGTTCTTCGATAATGCGATTTGAATCGTGATCTTTTTCCAGTGTTATTCCCGTAAAAGCACCCCAGTCATAACCAATCTTTTTTTCGTCTAAAACGGGTTTGATGCCTGTTAAAATGCCTTGCTCCGTCAACCTCGATATCCTTTGATGTACCATGGTATTGGATACACCCAGGGTCGTCGCAATCGCTGAATACGCCATTCGCCCATCCTTTTCAAGTTCTTTCAAAATTTGAATATCAAAATCGTCAACACCATTCATGTTTTTTGTAGTTTAATGCACGATTCAAATATCGAATATTTTAAGTTAAATTCACTTTTTAAGCGTAGAAAATAAGTTAATAAAACTTTATTTTGCGTGTTAATGTGAAATGTTGCTAACTTCGCTTCAGCTGACAAGTATTCGACAATGGAAAATTTAATAGAAAAAAGCACTACTGAAATGTTAATCGCCAAGGAAGATAAGTATGGTGCGCACAATTATCATCCGCTACCAGTTGTATTAACCAGGGGAAAAGGCGTTTACGTGTGGGATGTAGAGGAAATGAAATATTTCGATTTCCTATCAGCCTATTCAGCTGTAAATCAGGGACACTGTCATCCTCGAATTATTGATGCCCTGAAAGACCAGGCAGAGCAACTCACGTTGACTTCAAGAGCCTTTTACAGCGATAAATTGGGGGACTTCGAAGAGTTTGTCTGTAACTTATTCGGTTATGATAAGGCACTGATTATGAATTCTGGCGTTGAGGCTGTGGAAACAGCCATGAAGCTTTGTCGGAAATGGGCATACCAGATCAAAGGAATCCCAGCAAATCAGGCTAAAATTGTTTTTGCCGATGGGAATTTCCATGGCAGGACCATTTCAGTGATCTCAGCCTCTAACGATGAAAGTGCAAGAAAAGATTTTGGACCATTCGTATCTGGGATAACACATGTTCCCTATAATGATGTAGATGCTTTTGAAGCATTGTTGAAAACTGATAAAAATATTGCTGGTTTTATTGTCGAACCGATACAAGGAGAAGCTGGTGTTGTTGTGCCCGATAGTGATTATCTAAAACGCATTAAAGCACTTTGTCAGACCTACAACGTACTCTTTATTGCAGATGAAATCCAAACGGGAATTGCCCGCACCGGAAGTATGTTGGCTTCATACGATATCAATACGGAGGAAAAAAGCGGCCAACCTGATATTTTAATACTGGGGAAAGCCATCTCAGGAGGTGTGTTGCCTGTTTCAGCCGTTTTGGCCAATGACGAGATTATGCTGACCATCAAACCTGGCGAGCATGGTTCAACCTATGGCGGAAATCCATTAGCTTGCGCCGTGGCAAAGGAAGCTTTGCAGGTAGTCATTGATGAAAACTTAGCTGAAAATGCCTATAAACTTGGCGAACAATTCCGGTCCGGGCTTGAAGCCATTGCTAAAAAAACAGATTTAATTCAATTGGTGAGAGGAAAGGGGCTGCTCAACGCAATCGTAATCAATAGCAGCGAAGAATCTGACATGGCCTGGGACATTTGTATGAAATTTAAAGAGAATGGTTTACTGGCCAAACCTACCCATGGCAATAAAATCCGCTTCGCTCCTCCGCTGGTGATCACAGCAGCACAAATTACTGAAAGTCTGGCCATCATCGAAAAATCTTTACTAGACTTTGCTTAGAAATTTATGAAGAGACCGATCAGGCTCATAAAAAACAGATCTGATATTGGGGCAGGAACCCGGGGATCTGATATGGGGATAGATGCCATTGAAATTGCGGCCATCAACAAAGGGAGCGAATACTTTAACAATTTTCCTTTTGTGGATGTAGAAACACATAATGAAACGATCTATAACAAAGACCGGAATTCTTTTGCCAAAAGAATTGAGCATGTATTACAGCAGTGCTCCCGCGTGGCCAAAACGGTTGAAAATACTTTGCTGGATAATTACTTTCCATTGGTGCTTTCAGGCGATCATTCCTCCGCTTTGGGGACCATTAGCGGAATCAAAACTGCATATCCTGATAAAACCCTTGGTGTAATCTGGATAGATGCACATGCCGATTTGCACTCGCCTTATACTTCTCCTTCGGGAAACATACATGGAATGCCGCTTGCTGCTGCTTTGGCTAACGATAATTTAGGCTGCCAGGTTAATCAGGTTGAGGGAGAGACCTTATCTTTCTGGGATAAATTAAAAACAATCGGAACCACTCAGTACAAACTGAAACCAGAACATTTAATCTATTTTGGAGTTCGAGATACGGAAGAAGCTGAAGATCTTCAAATCCAGAATTTGGAGATTAAAAACTATAAGGTAGAAGAAGTACGTTTCAGAGGATTAGAAATCTGTGTGCATGAAGCACTGGAAAAATTATCAGATTGTGATTTGATCTATGTTTCGTTTGATGTGGACAGTATGGATTGCGATCTGATCTCTCATGGAACCGGAACCCCCGTTTCAAAAGGATTTGACCAGCATGAAATTGTTGCTATTGTAAAAAAAATCATTGTCTCTCAAAAAGTGATATGCTTTGAAGTAGTCGAGGTCAATCCATTGCTGGATAACAAAGGAAATAAAATGGCTGAAACTGCTTTTGAAGTATTGGAACAGGTAACTCCGTGTTTAGAATCTTATCTAATTTGCGGAATCAATATTTAATGCTACTTTAGCGTCTGTAAAATACATATGGTAAATATTCTAAAAAATATCATCAACAGACCATCTTAATTCAGGCCATTCCTGAATCTTCCCGTATTTACGTCATTACGAAAACACTTCACGTTTAATTCAATTACATCCCTCGGCATAAGCATGTGGTGTAATTTATATTTGATTAATCTTTTAAAAATGATTTTTGAAAATAATCTGGCATATGCCCGGCAGTTGGATCGGCAGGATCCACTCTCTGAACTTAGAAATGAGTTTTTATTTCCACAACAAAAAGGAAAACCTTTCATTTACCTCTGCGGTAATTCACTCGGCCTGCAGCCTAAAACGGCCAGACAGCACATTGATGAGCAACTGGGAAACTGGCATAACCTGGCTGTCGAAGGCTGGTTTGAAGGCGAGAAACCTTGGATGTTTTACCATAAGGCACTCAAAGAACTGATGGCGCCTCTTGTTGGTGCTAATCCAAAAGAAGTTTGCCCAATGAATACACTTACCGTGAATCTTCATTTGTTGATGGTTAGTTTTTATCGCCCATCAGGTAAGCGGTTTAAAATTATAATGGAATCAGGAGCTTTCCCTTCCGATCAATATGCGATGGAAAGTCAGGTCCGCTTTCATGGCTATGACCCTAAAGAGGCCATTATTGAAGTGGCGCCGAGAACAGGCGAGCATACGCTACGTACAGCAGATATCCTTACTGCCATAGCTGATCAGGGAGATGAAATTGCCCTTGTACTATTTGGTGGTGTCAATTATTTTACCGGCCAGTGGTACGATATGCCGGCGATTACGAAAGCTGGACATGCGGCAGGAGCAATCGTAGGCTTCGACCTTGCTCATGCTGCAGGTAATGTACCGTTACAATTACACGATTGGGATATCGATTTCGCCTGCTGGTGTTCCTATAAATACCAAAACTCTGGTCCGGGTGGAATCAGTGGCATCTTCGTTCATGAAAAACATTTTCAGGACAAAACTATCAACCGCTTTGCCGGATGGTGGGGGTATCAGGAGCAGGAACGTTTCAAAATGGCAAAAGGTTTCGTCCCCGAGGCGGGGGCGGACGGCTGGCAGGTGAGCTGTACACAGGTGATCCCCATGTCGCTGTATTATGCTTCGCTACGCATTTTCGAAAAGGCGGGATTCATTGAGCCACTTCGTGAGAAAAGTGAAAAACTAACGGCTTACCTTTTTTATGTGATCGACCAGGTGAATCGCAGTTTAGGTGAAGAACAATATCAGATCATCACACCTGCTACAGCAGCCGACAGGGGTGCCCAGGTTTCTATCATTGCCAAACACAAACCTAAAGAAATCTTCAATGCGCTGATGGCCAATAATATTTTGGGCGACTGGCGTGAACCGAATGTCATCCGCTTAACTCCGGTCCCATTATACAACAATTTTGAAGATGTATTTATCACCGGTGAACAGCTGATGAAAATCAGTAAAGAATTGCTGTAAACCAGAATTGAATAAAATTAATTTAATGATCAAAGATCAAGAGATGGAAATTACACCAGAAATTACCGACCGCCTTTCCAAACTTCAGGAAAAATTTGCGGCCATGGGCCAGGATATCAACGCCTATCTGGACGGATTGCTTTATGCAGATTATCTGACCTATTGGGACTATATACATTTAGATACTTTATTGAGTCTTCAGACTCCGAAAACACCTTTTCCTGACGAAGAGATTTTTATCATGTATCACCAGATTACCGAGCTGTACTTTAAGCTGACCCTGCATGAATGCAGGCAAATCAGTGGACATGCAACATTAACATCCGGTTTTTTTGTCGAAAGGTTAAAACGAATCAACGCTTACTTTACTGCTTTGGTCTCTTCGTTTGACATTATGGTAGATGGAATGGACAAATCACAGTTCTTGAAATTCAGGATGTCGTTGCTTCCCGCGAGTGGTTTCCAATCCGGACAGTACCGCATGATTGAAATCTATGCTGCAGATCTCATTCGGCTGGTTGACAAAAGCAAGCGGGAAGAATTGACAGCATCTACCGTTGAGGAACAGTTTGAATACCTGTACTGGAAATTTGGTGCCTCAGAATTGTCGACCGGAAAGCAAACCCTGACCCTGCAGCAGTTCATTGCCAAGTATGCTGCTGGGTTCCTGCAGTTAGCAAACGATTGTGTCCAAACGAATTTTGCAGCACTTTACAGGAAGCTGGTTAGAGAAGGCCAGGATGTGACCGAAGTGGAAAACGAACTGCGCAAACTCGACCTATTTGTGAATGTAGAATGGCCGTTGTCTCACTATAAGTCAGCTGTGCGCTACCTGGAAAAAGACCCAGTAGACATTGCGGCCACAGGAGGTACCAATTGGCAAAAATACCTGCCTCCACGCTTTCAAAAAAGAATCTTCTTCCCCTTTTTGTGGACTGAGGAACAACTGGAAGAGTGGGGTAAAACATGGGTAATGAATATATTAAAGAGTTATAAAATATAATGAAATGCAAAGGAGATTCCTCAGGAATCTCCTTTGCATTTCAGTTCGTGGGCAGGGCTGGACTATTTATTGAAAAAACTATAGCTGCTGCCGAGCTCGTAATCGCCGATGGTATAACCTTGTAACGGTGATGTATTGGTGGTGTACAGGCATGATGAGTATCATCATAAAGCCTGTTCTCCGTCAATTAAATAAGGAAATATTAGTCCAAGATTTACAGGGTATTTCATCGCCATGCTATTGCTATAAAATGATTAAGATCCGAATTGCTACAAATCTTCTGAAAAGGCCATTTCTCTTGCTGTTTTTATTCATGTGGCCAATTTTTAGTTTTAAAAATATTAGCGCAGATCTTGAGAAATGGATTTTAACAAAACAATGCACACTTAAAGTAAACGGTAGCACCAATATCAACAAATTCAGCTGTATCATTCCTGAGTATACTCAACCGGATACCCTGGTGTTTTATAAGAGGAATAAGAATGAGCTGATGAAGATTACAGGATCAATGGCCCTTGAGGTCCAAAAGTTTGACTGCAAGAATGCGATGATGACTAGTGATTTGAGAAAGACGCTTAAAGCTAAGGTCTATCCGAAGATCATTATCCGGTTTCTAAATCTAAGTCGATATCCAGACCCTTCTATGAAAGAACGTGCCATCAGTGGTGCAGTAACCATTGAACTTTCGGGAATAGTGAAGCGTTTTTAGGTATAATAATCCCCTGTTTAATTCAGATGGAAACAGAGATATACTTTTCTATTTGCACGCCTTTGTAATCAGTTTTGCCTTATCCTGGTTTTGGGATCGCTTTAAGGGGCTATTCAATGGAGCCTTTATCTTAAGAGGGCTGGAATTCGGTTCTGTATACGCACTAGTCGCTTTACTGCCCGTGATGTGGATCACATTTAGTGCAATGGATGTTACTGCGTTGATGGTCCTCAGTTGGTTTCTTTATGGTTTCGCCCAGGCAATCATTGCCGGTATTTTATTTGCAAAGTTCAATCCTTAAGGGTTACTTTTTTTAGGAACTGCTGTAACTGGTTTTCTCTCATTCATCAGTATTGGTTTTTATTTCTTTTTGAGAAAACTACATGGTTGGTTTCTTTGGAATTTAAAGGGTTTATGATGATGATCATTATTTTGAATGTTTGAAATCATCGTGGGAGGAAAATCTTCATTGTAATTTTGGTTAAATTATTTAATTAGAATATTATGAAAAAGATGTTGTGCACTACGCTTCAACCTATCCGTTTTAAATACCTGATCGTTCTCATTTTTGTCGGTGTTGGGATCAGCAATAGCTTACAAGCACAGATTGTATATAAACTATATGGCGCTAAAGAAAATATCGTAAAGATCGCGGGCAAGTCAAACATCCACGATTGGACGATGACGGCGGAAAATTTAGCATGTGATGCAAATTTCGGTCCCGTTTCCGGAGCGGCTGGGGTACCTAAAAAACTGATTTCACTAAATTTTAGTGTGAAGTCTAAAAACTTAAAGAGCGAAAGTGAGTCTATGAATAACCGCACTTATAAAGTCATTAAGGCTGATGCCTATCCCGATATTGACTTTAAGCTCCGTGAAGCAACTATTTCAGCGCTGCAGAAAAATAAATTTTCAGTTGATGCAACCGGTACACTTACGATTGCGGGAGTTTCCAAGATCATTACTTTACACGTAAATGGGGAAGTGAATGCTGATCATACCATTTTATGCACTGGTCAGCAAAAAATAAAGCTAACCGATTATGGCATACAGCCTCCCAGCTATATGCTCGGTGCCATGAAGGTGGGTAACGAACTGACCATCTTATTTACGCTCAATTTTAAAAAGTAACCCGTTAAAAATAACTATAAATAAAAAAACATGAGACTTAAAAATACCCAACGCTTAGTGCCCATAACTGTGTTAATGTGGATTTGCTTTATTCCGCTCAGTCAAGCGCAGTTTCAAAAAATAGACAATTTGAGACCCTATGACAAAACCGGTATCAATGTATTTGAAGATCCGAAAGATACGGTCACCACATTTGACGGATTAAAATTGAAATTTGGAGCTGGTTTTACACAGCAGTTTCAAAACCTGAAACATAAAAACCCAGACGCTTTGAACAACACAATAGGGTCATTTAATCCTCTTGTGGCAGGTAATAGGTTAAAAGTAATTACCCCCGGGTTTCAAACCGCCCAGGCTAACCTATATATGGACGTGCAATTGGCCGACGGGATTAGGTTAAACATTACCAGTTACCTTTCTACGAAGCATCACAATGAGAACTGGGTCAAAGGCGGATACATCCAGTTTGATAAGCTCCCTTTTAAAGGTCAGATCTGGGACAACATCATGAAAATCGCAACCCTTAAGATCGGACACTTTGAGGTAGACTACGGTGATCAGCACTTTCGTAGAAGTGACGGAGGAAACGCGATTTATAATCCATTTATGGAGGGGAATATTGTCGATGAGTTTGCAACAGAGATTGGCGGACAGGTCATGTTAAGGAAAAATGGTTTTTTTGGATTGCTGGCTGCAACCAATGGTATGATAAAAGGCAATATAGATTCATTGTATGCAGCCTCAAATCCTGATGGAGACTACCATAAATCTCCGTCAATACTGTTGAAAGCTGGATTTGACAAGCAAATCATGAAAGATGTGCGGGTAAGGGTTAGCGGATCTTATTATGGCAATCAAAGTTCCGGCGGAAATACCATTTTTGGCGGTGACCGCTCCGGATCTAATTATCAGTATGTGATGGAACTAAATTCTGCCAATCCTAGCAGTACAACAGGTGCAGGTACCCCATTGGCATTCTCCGGCCGTTTTAACCCCGGGTTCAATAAAAAAGTAAACACGATTATGCTCAACGGTTTTTTAAAAGTAAAAGGGTTTGAATTGTTTGGAACCTACGAAACCGCTTCGGGAAGAACAGCTAAAGAAACAGACACGAGGAAAATGAAACAATTTGCAGCCGATGCGGTCTACCGATTCGGAAAAACCGAGAACTTTTTTATCGGTGCCAAATACAATACAGTTACTGCGCGTTTAGCCAATTCTGCAGCGATCACCTATACTGACGACGTGAAAGTTGACCGCATTGCGGGAGCAGCGGGCTGGTTTTTAACTAGAAATATCCTTCTAAAAGGAGAGTACGTAGTCCAGAAATATAAAGATTTTCCTATTCAGGATTACCGTGCCGGGGGCAAATTTAATGGATATGTGATAGAAGCAGTGGTTGGTTTTTAATGTAACTTGAAAAATAATTTAGCAAGAAAGATTTATAGAAATTAAGGCATTTATGGAGTTAAAGCATACTGAAGCTGCAGAGGCAGTCAAATTAATTACATCGGGAAACAGGGTTTTTATTCATGGTGGCGCAGCTACTCCTGTCTTTCTGGTTAAAGCGATGCAGAATAGGCATACAGATCTTGAGAATGTCGAGCTGGTAAGTATTACGACTTTGGGAGATGTTGATTTCGATACTGATATATATCGCAAATCATTCTTCTTCAATTCTTTATTCGTTTCTGCGGCAACCCGCGCAGTCGCCAATAGCAGCCGTGGTGATTATGTGCCTATCTTCCTGAGTCAGATTCCACAGTTGTTTTATGGGAATATTTTGCCAATTGATGTAGCTCTTGTTCAGGTATCTCCTCCAGACAAACATGGTTACTGTTCTTTGGGAACTTCTGTTGATATTGCAAAGGCTGCTGTTGATACGGCTAAGATTGTGATCGCCCAGGTAAACGACAGAATGCCAAGAACCCATGGGGAAAGCTTTATTCATATAGACAAATTAGCAGCTTTAGTTTACCATAATGCCGAATTGCCAGAAGTAGATTATTCCTTTGCAGTTAATGATATTGTTGGTAAGATTGGATACAATGTGGCCTCGCTTGTTGAAGATGGAGCCACGTTGCAACTAGGAATTGGAAGCATTCCTGATCAGGTCCTCAAAAATCTTGGTGGACATAAAGATCTTGGGCTACATACCGAGATGTTTTCTGACGGGATCATTGACCTGATCCATAAAGGGGTGATCAATAACAGCCTAAAGAAGTTGAATCGTGGCAGATCTGTCACTTCATTTATCACAGGTACTCGAAAACTTTACGATTTTGTTGATGACAATCCCTCGATTCGTGTGATGAACATCAGTTATGTGAATGACACCAGCATCATCAGGCAAAATGCAAAGGCAACAGCGATAAATAGCGCAATAGAATTGGATCTCACTGGTCAGGTGTGTGCTGATTCTATAGGAACCTATCAATATTCCGGTATAGGTGGTCAAATGGACTTTATGCGTGGTGCATCTTTATCTGAGGGTGGAAAGCCGATCATCGCACTGCCTTCTCAAACACAGAAAGGCATTAGCCGAATCGTTCCGTTTCTTAAGGAAGGAGCGGGGGTGGTTACCACAAGAGGACATGTTCACTGGGTTGTGACCGAATATGGAATGGTAAATTTGTTTGGTAAATCTCTAAAGCAAAGGGCAAAGGCATTGATTGAAATCGCACACCCCAATCATCGTGAGATGCTAGACAAGGCATACTTTAGCCGGTTTGACTGATAAAACACAAATTATCCTGGATGGGGGAGTAATTGCTTAATTAGTTCTTCATTTTTGCAAGTCTTTCCAGATCCAGTACAGTAATGGTTATGCCTTCACGATCAATTAATTTTTCATTGTGGAAATCTGATAGGGTTCTACTTACCGTTTCGGTAGCCATACAGGCCATGGCTGCTAAGTCTTCCCTGGCAATGCTGAAAAAATCTTTTTTTACAATTTGCTGGTGATACAGGCGAAGAATGGCTCCGGCCATTTTTTTTCTGACTGAATCATAGGCCAGTTCTAGTAGTTGTTCTTCTTTTTCCTGGTTGTCACGAGATAAAAGATGAATGAACTTTCTTGCTACTTCGGGATAAAGGTTGATTAGCTTTTCAATTTCTTCTATGGGGATCAGGCAAAGTATACTATCCTCTATTGTGGTAGCAGTATCGGTATAGGCGCTTTTGCTTAAAATGGCACTGATGCCGAGATAATCCCCTATGCTATACATACCGGTCATGAGTTCACGTCCATCCTGTGAAAGCTTAATGGTTTTAACCTTACCCTGAGTAATCAGGTACAAACCTCTACCATGATCTCCTTCATAGTAAAGCACGTGGTTTTTCCTGAATTCATGGCCTTTATGACCTGCTATGATCTTGGTAAATTCTGCCAGTCCGTCTGTTTTGGAAACCAATACTTTGAACTCCTCTGTTATGTTTTTATTCTGAAGTTTCTGGTAGGCTTGTTTTCTCAGTCTAACATCGATAGCATTGAGCAGTTCAATGTCATCAAAGGGTTTGGTCAGGTAATCATCTGCGCCCATCTCCATTCCTTTGCGCAAGTCGTTGTGCTCAGCTTTGGCTGTTAAAAAAATAAATGGAATTGAGGTTGTTTCTGCATACCTGTTTAACATATACAATACCCCGTATCCGTCAAGTTCAGGCATCATGATATCGCAAAGAATGATGTCTGGAATATGTTTTAAAGCCATTTCTACACCAACCTTGCCATTGTCAGCTTCAAAAACAGTGTATTTAGCCATTTCCAGGATCTCAACTATGTTCCCTCTTATGCCATCGTGATCTTCAATGATCAATATTTTTTTGTTCATGATTGTGGAAATGTGAGGGTAAAAAGCGTACCTCGGTTAATTCTGCTTTTGAAATCTACTTTACCATTCATCAGGTCGGTATATCTGGAAAGTATGCTTAATCCAAGTCCGTTACCAGAGATCTTTCCCGTATTGTGGGCTCGGAAAAATGGTTCACAAAGATGTTTCTGATCTTCAATAGGTATTCCGATGCCATTGTCACAAATTCTGATGGTGCAGTTGTTTTCATTGATTTTGGTGTAGAATTGTATGGAACTTTCTTCGCCAGAGTATTTTATAGCGTTATCAATGAGTATAACGATGCAGTTTTTTAAGAGTGTTTGGTCTAGTGTGATCATCAATTCCGAGCCTCTATGCACGAAAACTATTTTCTGTCTCCCATTTAATGCAATCTGCATCTCCTCAATAATTTCTGCAGCGAATTCTGCCAAATTAAAATGGCTGAATTTGGCCTGTACTTTCCCTGTATCCAATTTTTCGAGGGAAAGGAAATCATTCAGAATTGCAGTAACATTCTGTACAGCATCTTTTATCTTGCCTACATGTTTACCGATATTGGGACTGTCAAAAGGAAGCGCATAGCGTTCAATAAGTGATGCAGAAAGCTGTACCATACTCAAAGGTGTACGGAATTCATGTGATGCAATGGAAACGAACCGACTTTTAAGCTTACCCAATTCCTGTTCTTTTGCCAGTGATAAGCTCAATTCCTGTTGTGTTTGTTCCAAGGTAAAAACTGTATTATGTAAGTTTTCAATAGAGAGGTTCAATTCAGCTTTTGTCTGCTCTAAGGCATCAACGGTTTCCCGAAGGGAAACCGTACGCTCTTGTACCTGATCTTCCAGCGACGTTGCATAATCCTGAAGTTGTGATTCGGCTTCTTTTTCCCTACTCAAGTCATGAATAAAACCAGCATAAACGACCCTTCCAGAGTACCTGACTTCACTGACACCCAATCTAAAAGGAAACTGACTTCCATTTTTTCTCATGCCGGTCAATTCTCTTCCAATACCAATAATGCTGGCGTCACCAGTTTTTTTATAACGAAACAGGTAACCGTCATGATACCCCCGATCAGGTTGTGGCATTAGCATAGATATATTTTTTCCAAGTACTTCTTGCTCGGTATAGTTGAAAAGTTTGCAGGCAGAGGGATTAATGGATTCAATTACCCCTTGGTCATCTATTGTGATCAGACCGTCTATCGCATTGTCGATAATCGCTTTCAGCAAAACGGAATTTTCCATAAAATAGGGTTACAGATCATACTAATCTGTTCTATACCTACAATCTGTAGGCGGTTTTGTTTTAATTATATGGGATGATGATGAGTATCTTCTCTGTAGATGATTCCCATCATTTCCCAGGTTGGCGATTACGCGGACCTTTATGCTTTATCTACCAAATAAACAATCCACATTATGGCTATACAAACCGTTAATCCTTTTAGTAACGAACTTATTAAAAGTTTCAAGGAAATGTCTCCGGAAGTGGTGGCGGTCGAAATTTCTATTGCTGATGAAACTTTTCAAAGCTGGCGTAAAACCACTTATGCAGAACGGGCAGATCTCCTACACGGTGTCGCAAAATTGATGCGGGAGCAAAGAGATCAACTATCTAAATTGATTACATTGGAGATGGGTAAATTAATCGCTCAAAGCTATGGAGAGATCGCCCTTAGCGCCGATATTATAGACTATTATGCTACAAATGGGGAAGCCTTCCTAAGTGACCAAAAGTTGGAAACTGAATATGGTGAAGCTTATATTAAGAGCACTCCAATTGGTGTGCTACTTGGAGTTGAACCTTGGAATTTTCCTTTTTATCAGGTCGCTCGTTTTGCTGCACCTAACATTATGGCAGGTAATGTTGTGTTAGTTAAACATGCTTCGAATGTTCCGCAATGTGCATTGGCAATTCAGGAGTTGTTTGCACAGGCTGGTGCACCAAAAGGTCTATATACAAATTTATTTGTCAGCGGAAGCCTTATAGATGATGTAGTAGCTGATCCACGGATTAAAGGCGTTTCTCTTACCGGCAGCGAAACTGCTGGTGCAAGTATTGCCGCTGCTGCAGGAAAATTTCTAAAGAAATCGGTGCTTGAACTTGGCGGTAGCGATGCCTTCATTGTTTTGGAAGATGCGGATCTGGATAAAGCGGTGGATTGGGCCGTTATAGGACGCATGAACAATACGGGCCAATGCTGTGTGGCTTCAAAAAGGATTATTGTACTGGAAGCAGTTGCTGATGAGTTTTTGGATAAGTTCAAGGCTAAACTAACTGGGTTAAAGGTTGGAGATCCAATGGATGAGGACACAGAATTAGGCCCTTTAAGCTCAGAAGGAGCAGTTATACAGTTGATTGAACAGGTACAGCGAAGTGTGAGGGCTGGTGCAAAGGTATTGTTAGGTGGTAAACTGATTGATCGAAAAGGTGCATTTATAGAGGCTACCATATTAGGTAATGTTAAACCTGGCATGGCAGCGTATCATGAAGAATTATTCGGACCGGTGGCTTCGTTTTACAGAGTTAAAAATGAGCAGGAGGCGATTGATCTGGCAAACGACTCATCTTTTGGTTTGGGTGGGAGTATTTTTACCAATGATATCGAGCGTGGAAAACGCTTGGCTGAACAGATTGATACCGGTATGGTATTTATCAATCATCCGACCTGGACCCAGCCTGATCTGCCTTTTGGCGGAACTAAGGGGTCCGGCTATGGAAGGGAATTGTCCAGCCTAGGCATACAGGAATTTGTCAATAAAAAACTGATTCGGATCAGCAATTTAACAGACCCTTTTTAGTCGGCCGGGGTTTTTAAATCTCTGCAGATGATCTATATCATAACAACTGATGATAGCGGTCATTAGAAAAGTAAGGATGATGCCTCATCTTTGGATAAATGGCGCGTATGCCACGCTGATGATCACGTATATAACTGATTAAACAATCGATTAACATATTTTTTTAGCACTCAAGATATATGTCATTTACAATAGATAATTTTGATCTTTCTGTTTTTTTTAAGGAGATACCTTGTGTCGTTTTTAGAATTCATGAAGATGAAGGCCGTTTTTCTTTTTCATTTGTCAGCGCTGCAATTGAACGGGAATTGGAATTGAATCCAATTTTATTGATTAACGATATTGAAATATTGTTGGATCTCTTGTCCCAAAAGCATAGGGAATCATTTCTAAGTTCATTGGAAAGCGCAGTACGTCGGTCAATCCCCTGGAAATGGGAAGGCTATTTTAATTTACCTTCAGGTAAGAAAAAATGGATACAAGGTTTGGGCGAAATAAGCCGTTCAAGTAAAACTACTATTGATTGTTTTTTTAAGGATATTACGGCAGAGAAGCGCATCTTCGATATGTTTACTGAAACGAGTAAACTCACTAAAACGGGCTCCTGGGAGTTGGATTTACTTACGAATCACCTTTTGTGGTCCGATGAGGTATATGCAATCCATGAGGTTGAACCGAAAATAGTACCGGAGTTAGATCATGCACTTAGTTTCTATTCTGCTGAAGGCAGGGAAATGATCATCAATTTAATCGGAAAGGCGGTAAAAAGTGGAGAGTCCTGGGATGTTGAAGTTTCTTTTGTTACCGCCAGAGGTAATGACAGGTGGGTTCGGACATCAGGGAAAGCTGTTTTCGAAAATGGAATTGCAGTTAAACTGCATGGGATAATTCAGGATATCACAGAAAAGCGTCTTTCTGAAGAAATCTTCAGTGTGATCTTTAAATATTCAACTGATGCTCATTTTTTGTTTGGAACAAAAGGGATAATTGACTGTAACGATGCGGCTATTGCGATGTTGAACTGTAGCAATAAAGCGGAATTACTCGCTTGTCATCCGGCAGATTTTTCTCCTAAGTATCAGCCAGATGGTAGGCTTTCGAGTGAAAAGTCTTTGGAAATGGACAACCTGGCCTACAAAAATGGCTATCATCAATTTGAATGGCTGCATAAGCGGATTAACGGAGAGACTTTTACAGTACTGGTAACATTAAAACCTGTGAACATAAATAGTAAAACTGTACTGTTAACAGTATGGCACGATATTACAGAACAGAAATACCGGACAGAATTAATCAAGCTCAACCAGATATTACTTTCCGAGACCCAGGAATTGACACATAGCGGGAGCTGGGAAGCTGATCTGGTTACGGGCAAGAACTATTGGTCTGATGAAGCCTTCCGTATTTTTGGATTGATTCCAGAAAAGGAAGGACCAAATACCCTGAGTTTTGGAAGAATGATCCATCCTGATGATAAGGAAACTTATAAGAGGGTAGTTCAAAATACAATTGATGATCGAGTGATGTCTGATTTTAATTTGCGTATCATTTTATCTGACGGACAAATCAGGTATATCCGTGCCATAGGTAAGCCGCTTATTAATGAATCTGGAGAAGTGACTAAACTGTACGGTGCTATAGTCGACATAACAGCCCAGAAAAATGCAGAGAATGAGTTGATTATGGCAAAAGATCTCGCTGAACAAGCTGCTACTGCAAAATCCCAATTCCTGGCTACCATGAGTCACGAAATCAGGACCCCTATGAATGCGGTAATTGGTTTTACCAATTTGCTTTTGTTGAAAGATCCCAATCCTGAGCAACTGGAATACTTGAAAGTATTAAAATTTTCAGGCGACAATTTATTGGTATTAATCAACGATATCCTTGATTTTAGCAAAATGGAAGAAGGTAGGGTAACCTTTGAGATGATTGATTTCAGTATACCGGAATTGCTGAAAAATATCCGCCTCTCTTTATTGGAAAAAGCTAAGGAGAAAGGGCTGGAGTTGAAGCTGTCCATAGACGAGGAGTTATCAGAGGCCGTTATGGGCGATCCTGTTCGTCTGGGACAAATCTTAACTAATCTGATCAACAACGCGATTAAATTTACATCTAAAGGCAAGGTCAGCATTTCTGCTTTTTTTGTTAGCAGAAACAAGGTTCAAACCATCATTGATTTTGAGGTGACGGATACTGGTATTGGTATACCGAAAGATAAAATGGAATTCATCTTTGAAAGATTTACACAGGCAAATGCGGATACCAACAGGAAATATGGTGGAACCGGCCTGGGACTAGCTATTACAAAGAGACTTGTTGAGCTACAGGGCGGGAATATACAGGTAGAGAGTACGCCTGAGGTTGGTTCCAGTTTTAAATTCGGTTTGAGCTTTAGAAATGGTAGTAATGAGTCAATTATTGCGGGGGAATCAATTCCGGTAAAAGCTTTGAAAAATTTAAAGGGAATTAAAGTACTGATGGCCGAGGACAATGAAATTAATGTAATTTTAGTAAAGCAGTTTATGAAATTCTGGCAGGTAGAATGTGATGTGGTAGGAAATGGTTTGCTTGCCTTACAACAGGTACAACTAAGGGATTATGATATGGTCTTTATGGATCTGCAGATGCCCATTATGGATGGATACCAGTCTGCAACAGCCATCAGAGCCTTGTCCGGAGACAAATTTAAGAGGCTACCAATAATAGCGCTGACTGCTTCAGCCATGTTGGATGTTCAATACAAAGCATTTGATTCGGGTATGAATGATTACATCAGCAAGCCATTCAAGCCCGAAGAACTTTACCATAAGATAGAAATTTACGGCTATGAACCGAAATAACTAACAGATAAACCAGTTGAAACTCCTATTCCTGAACTTATGAAAACACTACTTTTATTAACCGATTTTTCAACTGCTGGAAACCATTCGGCTGAATATGGCTATAACCTTGCAAAAGTTTTGAATGCCAATGTTATTCTATGCAATGCTGTTACTATTCCCGCCCAGCTTTCTGAAGTTGGCGACATAGATTGGCCATTGATTGGATACGATGGCGTTATTGACGATAGTGATGAGGAGCTCAAAAAGTTAAAGAAACATTTTGAACATACAGATCGCAGCTCAGGCTTTCACCCACAGATCAGCACCTTCAACCAAACAGGAAGGCTGGCAGATGTGGTGGAAAATGTAATGCAGGGTTGCAATGCAGACATGGTCGTAATGGGTACTCACAGAAAAGGGATTGCTCATTTTTTGTTGGACAATAATTGTAGAAATATGATTAATGCAACCTCCTGCCCATTGCTCCTGATTCCTCCGCACGCAGTTTTTCGTGACTTTGGTAAAATAGCTTTCGCTACAAATTTTGAATATCCACAGCAAGATTTTGAGGACATTTATAAGCTAATACGGATAGCCAATATATTTCGTTCGGATATTTTGGTAACCCATATACATGCAGCGCATCCTCAAAGTGTAGACCATCAACATATAGTAGATGAACTGCTTACCGGTATATTTAATAAAGCAAATTATCCAAATATTTTCTATAAATCTGTTGAAAATGAAGATATCGGGACGGGACTGAATTTGTTTTGTGAAGACCAGCAGATTGGTTTATTGGTCATGGTCCATCGGCCGCATGATTTTTTTGATATTATTTTGAAAGGTAGTCATACACAACAAATGGCGGCAAATATTACCATTCCATTACTTGTTTTACCAGACGGCAACAAATCACCAGCTTGCAAGGCTAGTACTACTTGATCTCTAAGTTCTTCATCAGTTTTCATGGGAATGGTGATTTTGGTAGGATTATTTTCAGATGCCGGAAAATTCAGTTTTATTAAGCTCAACAGATTTGATACTACCTTTAAAGTATTCGTAGTCGCCATTGTCTGTATGCCAGGTTGCGCTAAACTTAGTTGGGAATCTGATCCCCTTTTTTAAGATATAATCATTAGCCGTTGCCGTCCATGGGGTCTTTTGATATTTGTTGTTTTTTTTTGCCCGATACCTATCCTGTGTTGTAAATTGTGTGCAGTCACCATGCTCGTTGAAATGAAAAATACCACTTGCCGAAATGCCATTATGATGGATGATTCCTTTTATATTTGAAGGATCAATAACTTCCCAGGTGATGTATTTTTGCAAGGCATAATGTGGGATAATCATGGTTTCGGCGAGAATAGTCACCAGCTCGGCAGCATCCATTTCTTTTCCTTTTGCATTACTTATAGGAATCATTTTTAGTAGCTTAACCAGCATTTGTCCTTGTGCGTCTTTATAAATATCAACGGCCTCTAATGGAAATAAACCATACCATTTGATACTCATGTATACTAACCTTACAGGTTCGCTTAGAAAATTCAGCTGGTAACAGCGCATAGAACTCCAATTTGCCTGGGGGCTGAGCCTAAGTGCGGTGTCGTTCCATTTAATGTGGGCACATTCAATCTTTTCCTGCCCTGTATAGCCACAACGATGGAAAAATTTTTGCAGCAATTCCGGTAAAGTATTAAAATCGTTTGAAAGGGCAGGGGCTGCATATGCAGAATATTGACCTGCTGAATTGACTGCTTTTAAAAATGTGTGCCTAAGGTTTTCCATTGGAAACAGTTTTTTATGGTTTAAAGTCTAAGAAAATCCATTTCGGGGACGATGACTACAGGACATCTGGCTTTCTTTACCACTTCTTTGATTTCTGTTCCAAAAAGAAAGTCATCGTTATTCCTTGCTTTAAATCCGCTCATAACCAGCATGAAAATATTCTTCTTTTCTTCAATAATGCTACATACATTTTCCGCTATACCACCACCTTCGCTCAAATAGTCAATTTCAGGTTTGAAATTAGTGGTAGATGTTTTGATACTGTTATTTAAACGATTCATCTCTTTTTCCAAGTTTGATTTACTAGTTTGTGCCAATGATTGGTAATCATTGATCTGCAGGGACTCAAGTTCTGAGACAGAAATATAGTAGGAGTGAAACAACAATATATTTGTCTTTAATTGTACCGCTAAAAATAAGGCGTAGTCTGCTGCATTTAATGCGCTTTTTGTAAAGTCAGTGAGTACAATAACTGTTTTTGTATGATCTAAATCTTTCGCAGTTTTCATGGGATACTTAATTTAGTTAAGATGCATGGGGTTTCACAGTAATGAATTGTAGATCAGCAGCCACGGTTTTAGATTTATATACAAAGATTCTGGTAATATTTTGTTATAACCTTGATGGCTATCAGGCTTTTGGATGATGTTCGTCATCAAGACAGTGAAAATAATTAATCCATAAACTATTTATTGAATTTTATCTAAAACGATAAATACCTCTGAACCTGCTCTTGCTGCAATGCTGTTATAGCATTTTTCCATTGTCTTAATGTCAAAATAAGGGCTGAAAATAGCTTTGTACTCAGGACTGGAGCCACCAAATGGAGGACCTTCTCTGTCAAATATTTTATCAAAAAGTAACCCGATTATTTTTCCTTTTTCATGGAGTAATGATGCTGTTTTTTTGGCATAGTTTTTTCTTTTGTCTGGTAGAATCGCACAAAAGAATGTTTGCTCGATGATGAGATCGTATTGTCCTTTATGCTGAAAAAAATCTTCAGCCAATACCTTTACTTGTGAATTGTGCTCAAATTTATGACGTATTTTTTTAACAGCTTCCGGTGATATATCAATCAAAGTAATGTTCGTGAATCCATTTTCTACTAAGTATTCCGCTTCATATGCATTGCCACAACCAGGTATTAATATAGAAGCATTCTTATTGGGATATTGGTCCAGATATTGGCAAATGGCAGGTGAAGCATGACCAATATCCCAGCCAATTGTATTGCTTTGCCATTTAGCATCCCAATATTGTTTGCCGGATAGTTTATCTTGGGATTGTTCAGGATCCTGTTCTGTTGATATGCCCATTGTGTTTAAATCTAATATTTCAATAACATGGTTACCAAGGTAAATACTGTTGCTTAAACTTCTTCTATCATCTGCAATAAAAGACATATAGACCTGAAGTTGCAAGCCTTTTACTTCTGCAGGCAATTCTAAAAAATCTGTCCCTTCTGTCATGCGTGCGCCAGAAAATAGGTAATATGATTTTCCTGTTTCTTGGGCATAAACCAACAACATTACCCGTGCGCCTCTGTCGCTCCAGTTTAATGAGGTGTTGTAGCTCCAGTTAAAACGAACACCATTGCCTTCAGCCATTGCTTCTGGATTTAAAGGCAGCTCGATGGTTCCTTGAGTTAAACGTGCTGCAGCGTAGTTAATGCTGATGTCGGGATATTCGCCTTGAACTGCATGTAGTAGTTGGTAGGATTTAGCTGCATTGTTGGGCGAAATGGGTTTGCCCTGGGCAGCTTCTTCAAAGCCTATTCGAACATAATCCGTCATACTGTTGACGAAATTATTCACTACTTCCATTCTCTTTCTTTGGATTTTTTCTCTTGGGGTTGGGGGAGTGGTACGCTTTCTTTTCTTTGTCCTAACATAAGCGATTCCATATCTTACATAACCCTCTACTGGACCGAGATTACCATTAAAGCCGCCCAAAATACCATTCTCAATTCTTGCCATAGTTTTTTGTTTTTTCTAAAAGTATGCACTAAGCTATTGATTGTCAATTCGCATGCTTTTGACTGACTGCACTTTAAGGCAATTTAATTCACTATATATTAAGGGATGTTACTCGGACACTACTCGGCTCCAGCCGGGCAGTGTCCGAGTAATGTCCGGGTAAATGCCGGGTATAGGCCGGGTTTACAGGGTTAACTGAAAAGAAACTTTTGAGCTGAAATCCTTAGTTGTAACATTCTTGTTGTGAAACAAAAAGAATGTTTTTTTTAACAAATGTTAACTTTTTTGATTGGTTGATTTTTTTGTTTTTTGTAAATCACCCTAATGTATTGGCTTTAATCACTTTTAATGATGTGTTGCTGACCATTCATCCCGACGATATTGATTTTGTTGCTAATGCAGAAGTATTTATTGGCAAGTTTTTCTCTGAGCGGATTACCCGGGAAAAATAACTGAGTTATAAAATGAATTATAGTTTCAGGAGCAGGATGAAAAATGGGGAATATGCATTACTGAATCATCAGGCGTTTTTTTTATAAAATATGATATGAGGTCATGTATTTAGATGACACTTAGATCAAAATAGAATATAGAACCGTTTTCCCCGTCACTGATGATGCCAATATGACTCTGATGTGCTTTGATAATCTCTTGAGAAAGATATAAGCCCATGCCAAAGCCGTCTATATTTCGTGCTTTTGTATGATTTGTTCTTGAAAAACGTTTGAACAACCCTTGTTGATTTAGCGGGGAAATACCTATGCCATAGTCCTGGACCGATAGTCGTACATTTTTTTTGCTTTCATCTAATTGTAAGCTGAGGCGAATGGTGTCCGCATCAGGTGAATACTTTGCGGCATTGCTCATCAGGTTGGTTATCGCCTGTGCGATACGTACCCGATCTGCTAATACCCTGACATCGCTTATTTCCTCTAAGATAATTTTATGCTTTGTATTTTCAGTTATTCCAGCCACAATCTCCAGTACGAGTTCTAACAATACAAAAGGTTCTTTGTTTAGGCTAATATTTCCGGCATTGAACGCGGAGACATCCAGCAGTAGGGAAGTTAGCTTATTCAGTTGGTCAGATTGATGAAGAATGCGTTTGAGAATTTTGTTAACCCGATCACTGCTTTTGCCGTTGAGTTCCAAGCCTAGCAATTGTGTATAAGACCTGATCACGGAAATGGGCGTTTTGAGCTCATGGCTGGCAATGTTCATAAAGTCTTCTTTCGCCTGTTCCAGTTTACGTGCAAAGGTAACGTCCTCAAATGTGAGTAGAAATTGGCCGATCGATTTGAAAGTTTGAAAAACCTTCCGGCTGGAAACTAGTAAAATATGTTCTTCATCGTTTTCTTTTTGAGGGTATATCAGTTCGAGGTTCTCGAAACTGTCATAGCTTTGCATCTGCTGTTTTAGGACTTGAGGATCGAGCGATCGAGAGAGAACCTCGAATAGGTTTATATTTTCAACTTCATGTTTGTCTAGATTAAACAGGTTAAAAAATGACTTACTGGCTGAATTAATACTCAAATCCGCATTTAAAATGAGAATAGGTTCTTTAGAGGTCTCGACAATACTTTGTGCATATTTTCGGGCTTCTAGAAGCTCTTCTTCTGCTTGCTTGCGGTTACTCAGGTTTCTAAGGATCTTGGTAAAACCAATGTGTTTCTGATCATTGTCATATAAAGGAAAAACCAGTCCGCTGGCCCAAAATAAGGTTCCATCTTTTCTTTGATGATAACGTTCATCTTGTCCTCTTCCTTTTTCCATAGCCTCTGTAAATTCATGCTCTGGAATTTCATTTTTGCGATCCTCATCAGTGAAAATGATCCTGGCAGATTGTCCGCATATTTCCTCTTCGATATAGCCCAGTACATTTTCGGCTCCTTTGTTCCAGCTGGTCACAATTCCTTCTTTATCAGTGGTAAATACCCCATAATCTTCGAGGCTCTCCAAAACATTTTTATAAAAATCATAGCTGAAAGGCTGGTAGTTTAATGAGCTCATAGTTGTTTTTTATCAGCGGTATGAAGTGAATGGCCAAAAAATTGTCGATGAAGCGGCAAAATTACCATTTTTATTTGATTTTTTCGGTGAAGCGGAGGTTAGGGTCTTGTAATCTGGATTTCAGTTTATGACAAAATCATTTGACAGTTTGATGTTAAGTTGCAGTAAATGTTTAATTTAGTTTGTTTAAACCCTATTGCCATTGAAACGGATCATCAATAAAGTAAAGGATTATTGGCACTCAGACACCAGCTTTATCACATTATTGGTAATGCTCTTTTTTATGGTATTTATTATGCCTGTTTTGTTGGAGGGAGCTGTAGTAGACATTTTGTTTTTGAATATTTTATTTTTGACACTCTATTTTATTGGCATTTTTTCAAGCGAAGACAAGTGGAATATATATGTATCGTCATTTCTGTTCTTAGCCCATTTGATTTTGCTGATGATTAGATTTGACGATACGCCTAAAGAATACTATTTGCTAGAGCGTTTAGTTGGACTTGTTAATATGAGTTTGTTCATTTTTATTAATGTTAGGTTGTTATTTCGAAATGCAGAACGTAATATTTTCAGAGTGATAGGGGCTGTAAATGTTTATCTCTTATTTGCCTTAATGGGCGCTTTTGCTTTTGAGATTTTAAAAATCCAAACCGGTAAATCGATAGCCGGAAATATTAGTTTGCAAAATAACGATACTGATTATGCAGCTTATATTTATTATAGCTTGGTATCGTTAACTACTGTCGGCTATGGTGATATTTACCCTGATGGAATGGCGTCACGTATGCTTTCAGTTTTGCTTTCGGCAGTTGGTATCCTATATCCTGCTGTAGTTATTGCGAGGTTGGTTACCAATAACATTGTAAGTAACAAAGAGCTTTAATGTTGTTGATTTTTTTTAAATTCACTGGGACGCATTCCATATTTTGATTTGAAGACAGTTGAAAAATAATTAGAAGAAGAAAATCCTACCATATAGGTGATCTCTGCTATGCTATATCTCTCATTGATTAACAAGTACTTTGCTTTCTTCAACCTTCTGTTGACGGTTTAATAGTCATGACCGATATCTTTTTTCCAGATAGTCCGATTGATCGTATAAAAATAACAGGAGCGGGAAAGCAAAAGTTAACCAACCTGGCAATTTCATCAATCCCGAGCTTTAAATAAAAAATCAAAAACACCCAAAATCTCTACTAAGGGGAGCACTCGAAACAAATTGATCTAAATCAGCTATTTTCTTCAAATCATCATAAAAATTTTTTGAGTTCAGTCCATTTGCGCTTCAAAAAGCTTCTAGTGAAAACTAGGAGCTTTTTTGATTTTAGGCCTATTCCTTAATAGCATTTTTGGTTAATTCCACACCCAACCTTTCAATTTCTTTATAAAGGAAGTCGGATTTTTCAGGTGTATTATTTGCTTTTATTGCCTGTGTTCCATTTTTTGTTGATGAACACGAAAAAAGAATCGGCTCATTCGAGTTTATTTTTAGCCTTTAATCAGAGCCAAATTAATAAAAAAAAGCTTGAGTTAGCGCGAGATAAATCCTATTTAAAGAAATTAGTAGTTATTTATTTTATATTTAAGGAAATATGTTTAAATAATGAATAAGATATATTACTGTCTGGTAGGTTTTGTTTGCTTGAGTAGCTGGACTGCAAATGCTCAGCTAAAATCTGATCGTAAAAATAATACGTTATATACAGCCGGCCACGCTGGCGCTTTTATCGGGGGATTGTATGATGCATTTGCTCCCTACAACAAGTTAATGAAACATGGTGATTTTGGCTTGGGTGCGCCTGATAAGCTAGATGGAGAGCTGCTCATTCTCCATGGGAAAATATATCAGACACAATCCAATGGTAAAACTTTCGAGATACCTGATGCTGGTAGTACACCATTTTCGGTGGTTAATTTTTTTCATGCAGACAAGGTTTTAAAGGCCTCTGTTCCTATGTCTAAGATGCAGGTTTATGCTTATTTGGATAGTGTAATGCCTAACCAAAATGGAATTTATGCCATTCGCATCAAAGGCGTATTTAATAGTATAAAAACCAGAGCCTTTCCTCCGGTTACGAATAAACCCTACGCACCTTTAGCACAGCTATTATCTTTACAACAGTTTTTTAACTTTAGTCATATTAGTGGGGATTTAGTTGGATACCGTATTCCAGCATACATGGAAGGATCCAATATTACCGGGTATCATTTTCACTTCTTATCAGATGATAAAAAAGGGGGAGGTCATATTATCGATCTCCTGACAGGAAATGTTACTATTGAAATTGATGAGTTGGATAGCTTTACGGTGGACATTCCTCAAACCAAAGAATTCAGCAGTTTTGATTTCAAAAAAGACCGCCGTGAGGAAGTCCGACAGGTTGAAAACGGAAAATCTAATTAAAGGCTTTTTGCATATATCAGTAGATTCGACGGAAGGCGATTTGGCGATACCCCATATTTCTTTTTGAAAACAAAAGAAAAATGGGAGAGGTCTTCAAAGCCTACTTCAAGGTAAACCTCTCTTGGCTTTTGGAATGCCATCTAAATTTTTCTTTGCTTTTTCAATATCCCTTGCCGGTACGATCACAGTTGCACCTGCTGCTGCAAGCACTCTGGTAGTCTCCAGACCGATGCCTGCATTTCCACCCGTTACGATTGCAATTTTTCCAGTTAGGTCAATGCCTTTGATAACTTCTGTTGCTGTTGATGCGGCATTAAATCCTGATCCTATTGGATGTTGTAACGCACCTTGATAATTGTTCCTTTCCATTTTGTTTTTGATTAAATGTATAGAACAAATTTAGGTGGATGTGGAGTCGTGGGTTTTGTTGAGCGTGTCAAGTTATTTTGTTGAGCGTGTCAGGTTGAATACCTTCTACACTGAGAATCCCCACCTTTGTTGATTTACCCTTTAACAAGATCATACCGATATTTTCTGTTTTGATGTTATGGTTTGGTGCTAAGGACTCCAACAAGTATGCTGAAATAAGAAAGTTTTTTTGGTGTTCATTACAGACGCTTTGAATCCTTGCAGCAGTATTCAAAGTGTCGCCATGATAAGCAATATCCCTTTTGATATCTCCGATTTCTACGGCAGTAACTTTTCCCATGTGGAGTCCTGCTTTAAAGTGGGGTAATAAACCATAGTTTGTCATGTAGTAATGGGCTCTGTCTTGAAACTGCTTTTCACAACCAAAGAAAAATCGAATACAAGAGAGGTTTCTTAGTCCATCAGGTACCCTCCAGGTTACCACAATTTCATCCCCCACATATTGGTAAACCTCTGCATTAAATCGCAAAAGAATTTGGTTGATGTCCATGAAACTATCTCTGATAAATGAACTGTACTTTATGTGCCCCAGCTTTTCTGCAATAGTTGTGGAGGATTTTAAATCCATAAACATAAAAATCCGTTCCTCTTCCTGTGGATATTTATACTTTCCAAGTAATAAGGGGACTAAAACACCCGGGCCATATTTTCTGTTGACCTGGTTGATAAAGCTTATGATCAGTGTCATAGCGAAATAGTAGATCGCCAGAATATAAAAAAGGTATTTCCATGATTTGTCGTTTGCCTTCAGGTTGTCTCCAAAGTTTGAGGTAGTAATAAAAAAATCAAGGAAGGTATACCGGATCAAAATCAATGTAAGTACAATAAGAATGAGGGAGATGGTAGATTTGACTAGAATTATTCTACCCATAGAGTGCTTTTCGTGAAGATTCTTATCGAGGTATTGGTCGGTTAAGCCAAGTATGATACCATAAAAGAATCCAAACATTATAGACAATGCTAAGGTGTTGTCAAATCTGGTAGGGGAGCTGAGTTGGGAAGTTTCGCTTATGGAAAGGGCTTGTAAATGTAGGAGGATACTCAGAAAAACACTGGCTATAATCCAGAAATTGATTTGTATTCCCAAATAACTTAGAACCGGAAACTTAGCGGAGAATTTCTGTGCAGTACTTGTATAATCCCATTTTTTGGACATCTTATTCAGTTTTTAGTTAAACTAAATTTTCGAATATCTATACAAGATAATGTAATCTATTCATATTTCAGATAGATGTTAATTTTCCATACTTTATGATGTTTAAGGCAATTGTGTTTTGTCGATTTTTAATTGAAATAATTGCATAAATTTAGATGTTGACTTTGATTGTGATTCGCTGAAAAATGAAACTATTGCTTACAGATGCAAATTCCGGCGGTCATCTTCTGCTTCTGAATGATGAACAGCATTTTGATCGTTTTTTTTATGGCAGGGATGGCACCAATAAATATTTCACAATTGTATGGAACCGTGGTGATCAGCAAAGGGTTACCATTGATGGGGAACAATTTGATTTTCCTCAGCAGACTATATTACCACTCATGTTTAATCAATCCTTTTCCTTTGAGCGGAGTTCGGATTTAACAGCCTGGCAGTTTAACCGGGAATTCTACTGTATTATTGATCATGACTCGGAAGTGAGTTGTGTTGGATTTTTATTTGGGATTGGTACCAATCTTTTTATTAACCTAGAGGAGGCTTCACAGCAGAAGCTATTATTGTTGCTCAATATGTTTGTTTCTGAATTGAATACATCAGATCATATGCAAAATGATATGCTGGTGATGCTGTTGAAGAGGTTAATCATTACCGTGACCCAATTGGCCAAATCTGAATATATACCTGACACGCGGCAACAGAACGAGCGGTTCAATATCATCCGTAAATTCAATTTATTGGTAGAGGGAAATTTTCACAATGAGCATTCGGTGAATTTTTATGCACAGAAACTCAACAAATCTCCAAAGACACTTTCCAATTTATTTGCCTTATTTGACCAGAAAACTCCGATCCAGCTGATCCAGGAGCGGATCATTATTGAAGCCAAGAGACTCTTGTACTATACCGACAAGTCTGCTAAGGAAATAACTTATGATTTGGGTTTTGAAGATCCGGCCTATTTCTGCAATTTCTTCAAAAAACACACTTCCTTTTCGCCCATCGGCTACAGAAATAAAAAGGAAACTGAAGAAAGGGAAAAAATTACAATATCGGGGGAATAATCTCTATTATTCGAGGCTCTGTTTCGGGCCATCTTTGTATCGTTGACTCAAACAAAACATCAACGGCAAAGAAAATGAAAACTCTAAATCTAAAAAACAAAATCAAAGGTGGCGTTTTAGCTACAACATTAGTATTGACTTCAATTGCAGGCCAGGTGAATGTGGCAAATGCACAATCGGTTAAAAATGTGGTATTGGTGCACGGCGCTTTTGCTGATGGTTCAGGATACAAGGCACTATATTCCGTGCTTACCAAAAAAGGATATCATGTAACTGTTGTACAAAATCCATTGACTTCTCTGGAAGATGATGTAAAGGCAACCCAGGTAGCTTTGGACAAACAGGACGGGCCTGCAATATTGGTCGGACATTCCTGGGGCGGCGCAGTAATTACAGAAGCAGGAAATCACCCTAAAGTAGCCGCTCTTGTCTACATCGCAGCATTCCAGCCAGATAATGGTGAATCTGCTTTGCAATGGCTTCAGACAGCTCCACCGGCAGCAGAGAATGGGGTTCTTCCTCCTGATGATAAGGGAATCGTTTATTATGACAAGGCTAAATATCATGCTGGGTTCTGTGCGGATATCAGCAAGGAAGAATCAGATTTTATGTATGCTTCTCAGGGTGCATTCTATGCTAAAGGTTTCGTAACACCTATCACTCATGCCGCCTGGAGAGATAAACCAGCCTATGCCTTGGTTGCCACTGAAGATAAAAGTATTGCTCCTGAAATTCAGCGTGCGATGTACAAACGCTCTAATACCAAAGTTACCGATGTTAAAGGGAGCCATGTGATATTCATGTCCCAGCCTGAAAAAGTAGCGGCTGTTGTGATGCAGGCTGCGCAGGGAAAATAATTGTACCGGATCTTAGGGGCTTAAAAAAGGTGTTTACCAAGTTTGGTGAACACCTTTTTGCATGAAATGGTATCCTTTATGATGTTGGCGGAGTCTGCAGCAATTGTAACTCCCATCTGAGGCTGGTACCTACATTTCCCATATAGTCAAAAATCATTTCCGAGACTGCCGGAACCGTTTCTGTACGTGCCCAATCACGTTGCAATTCTGATCCGAACACAGTCCATGTAATCGGTACTGCACCGGCCTGAACCATACGCATGACGGCCATTTCGTGTGCTTCCAGGCTTACTCCGCCTGATGCATCTGTTACGATGTAGACCTCATAACCTTCGCCAAGGGCCTGTATAACTGGCATGGCCAGACAGATCTCTGTCCATAAGGCTGCCATTACTATTTTTTTCTTGCCGGTGGATTTTACCCAGTCTGTAACACGGGTATCTTCCCAGGTATTGATAAATGTACGGTCAATTGGCTTCTGATCTGGAAAAATATCCTGAAGTTGTTTTAGTAGATAGCCACCTCTTTGCTCAACTACGGTGGTGAAAAGGGTAGGGACGTTAAAAGCCCTGGCAGCTTTGGTGAGTCCGACAACGTTGTTAATTATGGTTTGTGTGTCGTGGCTGCGCAGTCCGGCAAACTGGAATGGTTGATGGTCAATTAAAATCAGTGCACAATTGTTTGGTGTTAACAAGGCACCGAGGCCTGTTTTAATGTTCGAATTTTCCATTTTTTTGAAGTTTATAAAAGATTTTAAGTTTTAATTGATAAGATGAGTGTCTTATTGAAACCGGTTCAGTTGAACATTGATGAAGGATCGACGGTGAGCGGGATTTCCTGTATAATGTCCCAGTGCTCGGCTATTTTCCCATTTTTTACCCTGAATATATCCATGGACATTTTACCATGGTCTTTAGGGGTATCTTGAGTGTAGCATTGAATCCAGACAAGATCGCCTTCGGCTGCGATCCGTTTTATACTTACAGTAAATTCCGGGAACTTTCCAAACAGGAATTTGTTAACCGCTGCGATGGTCTCCTCAGCTCCTTTTCCCGAATGGGGATGGTGATTGATCATGTCTGGAAGCATCATTGTTCTGGCCTTATCCATGTTTTTCTCATTATAAAAGGTGTAGAAAAATTCTGTAACAAATTTCTTATTTGCTTCTTCCTGTTTGAGATCTCTCATTTTTTGTGCATTAACTGCCTGTAAAAAACAAGCTGTGCTGAATAGGATGGTTAACTTTAATTTTAGCGTGTTCATGGCTATACATTTAACTGATTTGGATCAGATTCAAGGTTGCAACAGCGCCCTTAGCCTGCTGAAGTTTACTGCCGTAGGCAAGTGAGCCCAGATCTATCACGGCAAATCCTAGATCTTTTATAACTTCAGCTACCTCTTTTTTTGCCATTGGTTCGTCTCCGGAAACAAATAGGACACGATTTCCATTAGCCACTTTAGGATCAGCAGCCAGGATTTTAAAGAAAAGTGTATTGAAAGCTTTCACAATTCGCGCAGCGGGCAGCCATTGGGCAACTATTTCACTGGAAGCCTTTCCGTCAAGATCAGCTACCTCGAAGTCTGGGTAATAAGTAATAAAGTGATTGGTTGCATCGATGACGATGCGGTTGGTCCAGTCTCTTAAAGTTGTTAGTGAAGGGACTTCTGACCAAGGAAGAGCCAGGACAACAATATCAGCCTGGGCTGCTTCGGCAGTGGTTCCTGCTTTAGCCCCTGCACCTAGCTCTGCAATAGTCGCGGAGAGTGATTCGGCTCCGGTATGATTGCTTAGTGTCACCTGGTAGCCCGCTTTTAACAAATGTCCGGCAACCGCTTTGCCTATGTTTCCTGAACCAATTATTCCAAATGTCTGTTTCATGATATTTAATTTTATATGTCGTTTTGTTTGAGTAAAGTTAGATCTACTCAGCCTGGGGACAGATGATATATAACATGAAATCTGCTTGATATTTGTCAAGCGAGCTTGCTAAGCTGTTGATATTTGGCAGGGAATACGGATGATAATTATCAAGCTGAGCTAGCGTGATGATTTGTTTTGCAGGGTAACCTGTTTACGGATCCTGCTGAGCGTTTCAGGAGTAATGCCCAGATAAGAGGCTAGCATCGCCTGTGGTATCCGCTGGATAAAAACTGGATAAGTATTCATTAGATGCAGAAATCTTTCTTCTGCTGTGTAACTGATCATCGCCTGAATTCTTTCTTGAGAGGCACTAAAGTGTTTTTCATCAAGATTCTGGCACATTTTATTGAAATGTACAGAAGTAGCACGGAGGTTAATTAGCTTTTCATTAGTAGTAACAAGCAACTCGGTATCTTCCAATGCATCAATGCAATATTTGGTGGGGGTAAGATTGATAAAACTGTCCCGGTCACTGATCCACCAGTTTTCTATGCCAAAACGAACAATATGTTCATTGCCCTTCTGATCAATAGTATATTGACGCATGGTTCCCTTAACAATAAAAGACATGTATTTACAAACCATTCCTTCGTGAAGCAGAAACTGTTTTTTCTTAATTATCTTGGGGGTAAAAGCTTGTTCTACCAGTTTAAATTCTTCATCGGAAATGATGGAAGAAGTACCATTGTTAATGTATGCTCTGAGTTGTTCGTACATAAGATGGTGATTGATAAGCAGTTTTTTTAATTCTAATAAAAATAAGAAATGCATAATAATTATCAAATTGTAAATTCTTTATTGTAGATGGTTCGGGAGGTAATTGAGTAACTTTGGCAAAACCAAAATAGATTGGATAATGGAATACATACAGGTTAGAAAAGCTACAATAGACGATTTAAGTACCCTTCAGCAAATCGGTAGAGAAACTTTTTTTGAAACATTTGCCGAAAGCAATACTGAGGATGACATGAATAAGTACCTTGAAGATAGTTTTAATGCCGATAAAGTGACTGTTGAGTTGAGTAATCCAGATTCGTTGTTTTATATTGCCTGGGAAGATGAAAGTCCTGTTGGCTACGTAAAGGTAAATACTGGAATCGCACAGACGGAGCAGTTGGATGAAAAGGCTTTGGAAATCGAGCGGATTTATGTAAAAAGTAGCCATCATGGTAAAAAAGTTGGTCAGCTCCTTTATGAAAAAGCTTTAGAGGTAGCTCAGCAATATCATAATTCCTATTTATGGTTGGGTGTTTGGGAAAAAAATCCACGTGCAATAAGGTTCTATGAAAAGAATGGGTTTATTGCTTTTGACAAGCATATATTTAAGATGGGCGACGATGAGCAGCTTGATATTATGATGAAGAAAGTGTTATAAATTGCGGGCCATGACAGATGGCTGCTATTGGTTTTCCTGAATAGTGATCCAGGCGCTCCTGTCTCAGTTTTTTTTACTGTTTCAAGTAATGTAGTGCTACAGCTCCTGATTCAAGCACTTTCGACTGTACTAGTTTCAAGTTTAACCGATCCCGAAGTTGGGTATCAGCTAACAGTCGTCTTCCTTCGCCAGCAATGACAGGATGAATGACAAAGTGAAATTCATCAACCAAGTCAAGTGCTATTAATTGCGAAGGCAGGTCTACACCACCAATTGAAATTTTCTTACCTGTTTGCTGTTTCAGTTTTAAAAATTCCTCTGCAAGGTTCTCACGAATAATCCTTGTATTCCCATCAGCACTTTCTAATGATTTGGAAAAAACAATTTTGTCGATCGCATCGAATGTTTCTGCAAATTCATTCTCTAATTTTGTCCCGGACTGGCTTTTAGCTACATCAGGCCAATAGGGGACCATCAGTTCATAGGTTTTTCGGCCGTAGACGATCAGATCAACGTCCTTCATGAGCGCTGTAAAATATTCATGAATATCTGCTGTACCATTTCCTTTGGTATGGTCGCAGCAGCCATCTGTAGTCAGATTAATTCCATAGATAACCTTTCTCATTTGAATAGTTTTTAATTACGGATATAGGAGATACTTTGCGCGTATAGCCTTAAACTTTTGCAATCCAGGTTCCCAGCTTTTTCTGATGTCGGCTTCCGATACTCCTGCTAAGATTTGTTTTCTTAATTGATCGGTACCTATGCGCAGATCGAAAGCTGATATATCTTGGTTCGCTCTTCCAGGGGTAAAGAACTTAGCTTTATCCGGATAGGCATTGTACAATTCAATTAACCATGATAGATCAATTTGGCGACTCTTTCGAAACTTGTTAATATCATAATTGCGAAGGTCAAGACCATAACAAACAGCGTCTTTGTGATTTGGTCGTTCACTCATTCCCGGAATACTTACTGGTTTGTAGGAGAATGAATATTTGCCTTTCAATGCGGGGGCTCCCAATATCGTAAATGGCATATGAGTTCCCCGGCCTTCATTGATAGCTGTTCCTTCAAACATACATAAGCTCGGGAAAAGCATTACAGCTTGCTGTGTATTTAAATTTGGTGAGGGATTTATGGGTAATACATAAGGCAAGTCATGATTGTAATTGGCAACTTTTATAATATTTATTTTGCATTGTTTCTTAAGATATCCTTCGCCGTTAAGGTATTGTGCAAATTCAGCGATTGTCATGCCATGCGTCATGGGTGTATAATGGATCCCTATAGCAGATTTATATTTATCATCAGTCATTACCGGTCCGTCTACTACATATCCGTTAGGATTAGGCCGGTCAAGAATTAGCAGTTCTTTATTGTTTTCTGCACAAGCATCCATCACATACTCAAGCGTATTGATATTGGTATAGTAGCGACAGCCCACATCCTGAATATCAAAGACCATCAGGTCGATATCTGCCAGCTGTTCTTTTGTTGGTTTTTCGTTTTTGCCATATAAAGAGATGATTGGAATGCCAGTTTTAGCATCTTTCTCATTGCCCACAACGGCTCCATTACTGGCATTGCCTCTAAAACCATGCTCAGGTCCAAACACTTTTACTATTTTAATTCCAAGGCTCAATAAACTGTCCACGCTGCTTTTTTTGCCGATAATAGAACTCTGATTTGCAACCAGGCCAATTCGTTTTCCTTTTAGATAAGGCAAATATTTTTCAGTCTGGTCGGCGCCTGTAATAATTCCTGGCTTATTGGATTTATTGTGGTTTGAGGATGCAGTTTGTGCGGTACATTTAACATTACTGATCACCAGAAGCGTTAAAAAAAGTTTTGAAATAAATCTCATCATTTTTAGAGGGTTAATAAGGGTTATACGGGCTGCTGAAATATAATGCAAACCGTAGTTGGATCAAGAGTAGCAAATTCCTTAAGCCCCCAGGTTTATGGCTCACTACTCTGGAATTGGGATGTAAGATTTCTGGTGCGCGGTCTTTGATTTCCTGGTAAATGGCTTCAATATCATTGGTCGCTATTCTAATTTCGGGGCGATCTCCTTCTGCAAATTCTTTACTGTCTACCAGTAGAAAAGTGATGTCATCCCGATTGACAATGTATAAGGAATCGTCATGATACCCGAGGGTAAATCCCATACCGTCAATGAAAAATTTTAGGCCTACATTGATATCAGAATAAAATACTTTCGGAAGAATCTGTTTAAGCGCCATAATTGAATCTATTTATGTTCGTCTTTTTAGCTATTTGCCAGCTCATTGCTTACCCCATTTTGCCTCAAGGAAATCAATTGTTCCGCTGATCATTTCTTTAAGTACATCGGTGTTAATGTCCTCCAGTTTTTTTACATAAATGCAACCTTTTCCCATGGTGAACTTTCCCAATCGCTTAAGCAGTTCTTCTTGACCTGGGGCAGCACTATAAACATACAAAGATATAGCCGCTTTTCGAGGTGAAAATCCGACCAAAGGCCAATCTCCTTCCTGTTTGCTCCTGTCTGATTTATAATGATATAAGCCGAAACCGATTATCGATGCCCCCCACATTTTAGGATCATAACCTGTATGTTCTTTCATCAATTTCAATAGTTCGAAACCGTCTTGCTTTTTCTGCGACGTTGCTGCAAAGTCATTGATGAAATCTTCGACGCTGGCCTCTGTTTGGGTGGTTTTAATGGTCATGTTGCTAATGGTTTTAACTCATAACAATATAGTAAACAAAACTGTTTTTTGCCAGCAATTTCATGCTTGGTTGTTATGCCACCAATTTGCATAGTTACCTTGCATAGAGTAGGTAAAATTTGGTATAAAGGATTGGCACAGGGCGGAACTGCAATCATTGGTATGGTGGTTGTTACAGTTGGGGTAATTATGTGTGTGGCAGGAACAAAGAAATTTGCTAAATAAGATTTAACTAAAATAGAGAAGAATGAAAATAGCAATAGTTAGTTACAATAAACAGGAAAAGTTTTCACAGGGCATTGTCAATGATGAAGATGCAGACCTTATAAGATTTTTGACAGGTAAAGGATTAAATGTTGTTCCTACAATTTGGAATGATGAAAATGTAGATTGGAACAGCTTTAATGTAGCTATCATTAAATCCCCTTGGGACTATCACAACCATTTAACCGAGTTTTTGAATTGGTTGAATAAATTGGAAAAATTAAATGTCAAAGTATTAAACCCTGTGGAAATTATTAAATGGAACAGCCACAAAAAATATTTGAAAGACATTGCCAATAAAGGACTTCCTGTAATTCCTAGCGAATACCTTGCAAAAGGAGCTACCTTGGATCACCGTTTCTTTGACCTATTCGGTACAAATAAATTGGTTGTAAAACCTTGTGTAAGTGCAGGAGCACAAAATACGATAACCGTAGATCTAATTAATTATCAGGAACGTATAGAAGAAATTGGACAACTTTTAAAAGCAGAAGATTACATTGTACAACCTTTTGTAGAAGAAATTAAAAATGGTGAGTGGTCCTTTCTGTTTTTTAATGGCAAATACAGCCATTGTTCATTAAAGACGCCTAAACAAGGCGATTTTAGGGTGCAACATTATCACGGTGGCAGTATCAGCTATCCTACGCCTAATCCCTTGCATATAGAACAGGCCGAAATATACGTAAAGAGCTTACCAGTAGCTACGCTTTATGCAAGGGTTGATGGTGTAGTCATAAATGATTCATTTAAATTAATGGAATTGGAATTAATCGAACCGTATTTGTTCCTTAATGGCGATTTCAATTTATTGGAAAACTATTACCGGGCATTGATGGCTTTGATTTCATAAGGGATGGTTACTGCAAGGAGCCTTGGAATATGACAATTATGTCATACTATTTTTTTTGCTTTAAGTTAGTTTTGTCCGCTATCTTATTTAAAATAAACTCAAAATGAATTGCAGAAGTATGTATATGCTCTTGTTGCTCTTTACTTTTAAAACAGCTTATAGTCAGCATAGTCATTATCCTGATAAGCCCAATACCCATGGGATGTTATTGATGGGGCAGGAGACTGTATATGGAGAACACCTTCCTATGTTTCATACTCCCCATGATTATCAGATTATTCTGGAGCTTGAATTTCCGAAAACAGATTTGGAAAAATATCGTAAGGATCGTATAGCGCATCCTCAAGAATTGGTTTATACCATTGAACCTGAAACCTTTGTTTTACCAGAGATGGTTAATCATACTAAAGTGTTTAAAGCCAGTGTGTATAGGGGGCATTTTGAAAGAGGAGGGATCAAATTTTTAGATACAATTACCCTTAAAATTAAGAAGATTATTTATTATAAGCAGTTTGATAAAAATCAACAAAGACCTGAGCAGCTGCAATACATTTTGTTCGGAAATAAGAAAGAACAATTTTTGAGCCACCTAATTAGCAAAAAGCCTGATTTTAATGAAGTATTGGCCGTTCAGCTGTCAGATATGAAGGTTATGAATGCAAGTAGACCTTATCAGCTGATTACTTTTGAAGAAAAGGAGAGTCGTAAACCTTTTTCATGGGCTAAGCCTGAAGCGCTGATATGGGGAACTCATAACCCGGCTGTGTTTAAAAAGCACAAACAGTTGTATCTTGAGTTTGGTGATTTGGAATAAAAAACAATTCTATTATGTATTTTTATATCGATGGACTGAATTCTTTTGCCGGATTTTATAATTTGCAGTTGTACTTTAACCAGAAATTCAAGGAAGGATTTCTTGGTTATTTGAGCGCGGAAAATCAGAACGTGATGGCGCGTTTGAATTTTTATCAGGGATTATATACTTCGAAAGGATTCACTGACGATCAGTCATCAGCTCTGGCGAATTCAGCGATATGGCAGAGTGTTGCCCAACAGAGCCAGTTGCTCAGCAACCGTGCGGTGTTTGTGTTCTTTGGCCTAATATTAATTGGTATTGCTTTGCTGATTATTCTAGTGCCCGCTATGTCAAAAACATATTGCTGGGCAAAAAGGAGTTTTACCCCTAATCTTTACCGCAATTTAGGAAATGGTTCTGTATAGTTCCTTGTAATGAATTACGAGATCATTAAGCCTGAATCCGCGGTTTAGCCCACTTGGGTTAGGAAGTATCCAGATAGATGCCCCGCAGAATTTTTCCTCCTGATAGCCCCATGAGATCTGTTTTTTTCCGGAAAAGGCAATGTAAGCTGCTCTGCCAAGGAAGGCGATACATTCCGGCCGGTAATGTTCCATTTTATTTTTAAGGGCATCAACCGAACTTTCGAAGTCCCCTTTAGAGAGCTCATCTGCTCGACCTGTTGCCCTGTCCACGGCGGTAGTCAGGCCATACCCAAAATTGAGGATGCTTGCATCGTGTATAGGTTCGATTTCGTATGGTGTGAAACCAGCCTGGTGAAGGGCTTTCCAAAAACGGTTGCCCCGTCCGGAAAAATGATGCCCCTCCCATGCAGATTTTAGCCCAGGGTTAATTCCACAAAAAATTATTCTTAGGTCTTTGTCAATAAGGTCAGTTAACATGGCTGGTATTGTTTGGGATGAAACCTGGGACACCAGTCTTCACGACTCCATTAAATCTCTGCCTGGTCTGAATACGGTTGATTTCATCAAAAGCGTCTTCCGGCAGGGGAGATATGTCAAAATTTTCTCTTGCGCGTGCTGGAGTTTTGGGTGTAGTGAGCAAAGCTGTGCCACGTTGGATCGCCCAGGCTAATAGCACCTGTGCTGGTGTCTTTCCTACAGATGAGGCAATCTTCAAAATAACCGGATCTTCGAGCAGTCCGGGCCTTATTCCATGGCCCAATGGCGCGAAAGCCAAAAAAACAATCCCCTTCTCTTTGCAGAATTCCAGAAGTTCGGTTTCGGGCAGATATGGATGTGCTTCGACCTGGACTACCGCTGGCTTGATTCTCGCTGATTCATAGAGTGGCAACAGTTCCTTCAAACTGATATCCGACAGGCCGATAGCCCGGCATTTGCCACTGTCCACCAGAGATTCCATCGCCTTCCAGGTATCGAGCAAAGTCACGCCTTTGTCGTAGATCACATTGCCTTTTTCGTCCCTAGGATCCTGATCTTCTCCCGCTTGAAACGCAAACGGAGTATGGATGAGGTACAGATCGATGTAGTCAAGCTGGAGTCTCTGCAGGCTCGCCTCGAATGCCGCTTCTACGCGTTCCGGACGATGATTGGTACTCCACAACTTTGTGGTCACAAAGATTTCTTCGCGGGTAATGCCGCCAGCTGCAAGTCCAGACTGTAGTGCTTCGCCGACCTCTCGCTCGTTCCCGTATCGTTCGGCACAGTCGAAATGCCTAAATCCGGCTTCCAGCGCGTCCCTGGTTGCACTTATCGTTGTAGCTGCGTCGGGAATCAACGTTCCAAACCCGAGGCTTGGCATACCACTGCTCATATTTGTTTGATTCATTTGTAGGCTATTTTTAATATTCTTAACAATGTCATATCTCATATGTTCTAAAATTTATAATTGCCTAAATTTCCGATTAGGGAACAATTAAAAGTAGACAGAATTGCTTCAGTGTTGGTCGAAATAGCCTATGCATTCTCCCAACCAGATATTAATATAGAAAAAGGCAGATTTTATAGCGTTAACTGAAACAGTTAATAGTTATTTGTCTTATATTTAGGTGAATATGCTTGGGCTGGGGACATTTATTGCTTGAAATAAGCATATATAAGATAAATTTATAACCATAACGAACCATGAAAAAAAGCATTACTTTACTATCTCTCGTCCTGTTTTTAGCCAGTGGGGCTTTTGCCCAAAAGAAGAAAAAAGCATTATCGGCTGATTCCTTAAAGAAAGTTCAGGTAACTCCTCCTAAACCAGGTATTAAAGATAAGATCAAATCCAGTAAAAAAATTGATGGTCTTTTTGCAATGTATAGAGATACTGTAACAGGTAGTCTTCAGATGTATGTTAAAAAAGGTCAGTTAGGCAAGGATTATATTTATCAGAGTTTTTCGATGGGCGGGCCAACTACCTTGTATCTTAATCAGAATATGATTAGGACTACTTGGTTATTTTATATTCAGAAATCTGATGATAAAATTGAGCTTCTTAAAAGAAATACAAATTTCTATTACGACCAGTCAAATCCTGTAAGTAAAGTTGCTAATGTTGACGTTTCGGATGCTGTTTTTTATAATGATAAAGTTGTCGCACAAGATTCACTTGGTTATTTAATTTCTGTTGATGGTCTTTTTCTTGGAGATAAATTAGATCCGGTTAAGCCCGTTTTTCCGCCAACATTGCCTCCAGGTGCAATGTTTAATCTAGGGAACTTAAATACCGCAAAGTCGAAGTACCAAAAGATACGTTCATATCCAGGAAATACAGATGTAGTGGTAGAGCTTGCTTATGACAACCCGGTACCTTTGAATGGTGGAGGAAAAGATATTACTGATGCCCGCTATGTAAGGGTTAAAATGCAGCATTCTTTTCTTGAAGTTCCTAAAAATGATTTCCGCCCACGTCGTGATGATCCAAGGGTAGGTTATTTTGGTGGAGAAGTAGATAACCTGACTTCTTTATCTCCAACACCATACAAAGACTTTATCAGTCGCTGGAATCTTAAAAAGAAAAATCCATCAGCAGCATTAAGTGAGCCGGTTGAACCGATTGTTTTCTGGATTGAAAATACTACTCCGCTAGCGTATCGCCCGATTATAAAAGAAGCAGGTGAGAAATGGAATGAAGCATTTGAGAAGGCTGGTTTTAAAAATGCTGTGGTAATGAAAGAAATGTCTGATACCGCCAGCTGGGATCCGGCTGATATCGCATACAATGTAATCCGTTGGGTCTCGTCAGCTTACCCTTCTTATGGCGCAATAGGTCCCAGTTTTTATAATCCTTTAACTGGTCAGATTTTAGGCGCTGATATTACTGTTGAGTGGCGTTCTGGAGCAGGTACAGTTGTTACCGACGATTTATTTAGTGCAGGTAATTCTTCATTAAAGTTACCTTGGGAAAATCCAATTGAAGCGGTTGCTGCAACGCCGAAACATTTACACGGTTTTGATAAGAATCATAGTGCTTCCTGTGCATTGGCTCAGGAGTTAAGTATGCAGTATCAGGCTGGTTTAACAGCTATTGAAGCGCTTGATACTGACCTGCCAGAGGCAAAAAGAGTAGAGACCGTTCGAGAAATGCACAAACAGTTCTTGTACTACCTTATTATGCATGAAATGGGACATACACTAGGGCTTAATCATAATATGAAATCAAGCCAGATGCTAAGCCCTGCGCAAATGAATGATGTAGCACTTACCCGTAAAATTGGGTTGCAAGGATCAGTAATGGATTATCCTGCAATAAATGTAAGCAGTGATCGGAGCAAGCAAGGTGATTATTATACCACCAAAGCTGGTCCTTATGATTTATGGGCAATTGAATATGGTTATACTCCATTTAGCGAGTTGGAAGAAGAAGCAGGATTAAATAAAATTCTAAGTCGTAGTACAGATCCACAACTAGTTTTTGGTAATGATGCTGATGATATGCGTAGTCCTGGCGGAGGGATCGATCCAAGAGTAAATGTTAATGATCAAACAAACGATATGGTTGCTTATGGAGAAGACAGATTTAAGTTGGTAAATACAATGATGCCAAAGTTGAAATCTCGATTTAGTAAAACAGGCCAAAGTTACCAGGAGTTACGTCAGCGTTATATGCAGCTTAATGGTCAACGTTCAAGTATGGCTGCGGCAGTAAGCCGTTTTGTTGGTGGTGTGTATGTTGACAGAAGCTTTGTTGGACAAAAAACAACAGTTGCTCCATTTACCCCAGTTCCGGTTGCTTATCAAAAAAAGGCAATGGCATTATTGGATAAATATGTGTTTGCACCTGATGCTTTTGATGCTGACAGTCCCCTGTTCCCTTATCTTCAGATTCAAAGACGAGGATTTGGATTTTTTGGAACCAATGAGGATTTTAAACCTCAGAATACTTTTATGGGAATACAATTGAGTACACTAGCTCAAATTCTACATCCAAATACTTTAACCAGAATAAACAATAGTGGACTTTATGGTAATACCTATTCAGTAGCTAGTGTAATGAGCGATTTGGCAAACCATATTTTTGTAGCAGATCTTAAATCAAATGTGAACTTATTCCGCCAAAATCTGCAAACTGAATTTGTAAAAGCGTCAGCAAGTATTGTTTCTGCACCAGGAGGATATGATAATGCAAGTAAAGCAGCAGCGCTTTTTACATTGAAGAAGATAAAAACTCAGCTTGGAGCTGCAGTTTCAACAAATGAGCAAACAAAAGCTCATCGTACAAACCTGGTATTCTTAATTGATAAAGCTTTGGTAGTAAGATAGATATGAGGTGTCCCCAATAAGTGTCTAACTTTTTGGGGACATTGAAAAGTAGGAGCTTTTTATTTTTAGAATCGGGTAGATATATCCATTTTTGATTGCAGAATTACAGGTGGCTGAGGATATTGATTAGTTTTCCAAAAGGATCCCTAACATAAAATCTCCTTACACCCCAAGGTTCGTCTACAGGGCCATATTCAATGTCAAAGCCTGCGTTGGTAAACTTTTCCCATGCTTCATTTACATCATCGACCTCAATGGAAAGGTCAGGGACAGCAGTGCCTGATCCGCCCTCACTTGCAAAACTAAGTTGCACAGTCATTAATTCGGACGATCCATAGGTACGAATCCAGCCATGATCCATCAATAGGTCAAGATTCAGAATATCTCTGTAGAAAACATCAGCGGCATTTAAATCGGGCGTAAAGACATCGCTTACAATTCTTTTAACTTTCATGTCTAAAGATAAATAATTTAGTTTGGGTGGGTTCTATGGGTTTTACTAACTTCGCGAAACTATGAAAGAAGAGATTAAATTATTCAGAAACACTAAAAAAACCAGAACATTATTGTTATCATCGTTAGGAGTTTGCATGCTGCTGGGCTTGGGAATATTATACAGCGTAGGCCTGTTTGATGGCGAATTAAAAATGAAACCGGCCATTTTTTCTGCGGCTGCATTCCTGATTATGCTCTTTTTAACTTTAAAGACCTTGCTTAGTTTGAAAGATAAATCTCCGTTAATAGAATTGAATGGACAAATGTTTGTTGGAAAAACAACTCCAATATCAAAAGCTTTTGGTCAGGTAGATTGGATAGATGTAAAGGATATCCAATTGCAAAAAACGGGAGGGGATACTCTGGTAGTGGTTACAGTTGGTAATACGGATAAATATGCTGGAAGGCTTTCCAAAATGTCATGGAATATGGTTTTTGATAAGTCATCAGAACAATTACAATTGATGTACTCTACTTCTGAAGTTGATATCGAACCGAAACCGCTTTTTGACTTATTTATATCCTTCTGGGAAGGCAGTTCTAAAAAGGCCTTATAAGAGTTCTATTCCCCAGTGGAGGCTCTATAGATGATTTCTGCATCCATTACAATTGTCTTACTTGGCGCTGTGCTGTCTTTAATTTTTTCTAAAATCAATCCTGCAGCAATTTCACCCATTTGAAGCAGTGGTTGCTCTACGCTAGTTAATTGTGGATGTACAATGGTTGCTAATTCAGTCCCTGAGAAACTCGCAATGGCTACTTTTTCAGGGATTTTGATGTGCTGCTCATGAAGGTAGTTCATTGCGCCGATGGCCAGTGTGTCGGTGAAGGCAAAAATACCATCAAACGCTAACTTTTTGTCTAACAATTGCCGGGCAGCATTTCTTCCATCTTCAAACGTGGTACCTTCGGTTTTGATCACCAAATCTGGATCAAAAATGCCATGTTTGGTTAATATGCGTTGATACCCCATTGCCCTTTCCGTAGAATTTCGGATCGTTGAGGGGCCCATGATATGGGCGATTCTTGTTCTTCCCATATCAATCAAATGTTCAATCATTAAGGAAGTCTTGATGTTATCGTTCACCATTACTTTTGAAGCAGCTAAGGATTTAGCCGGAATCCGATCAAAAAAAACAAGGGGAGTGCCCCGATCCATGATTTGCTCGTATAAATCCTGATTTTGGGTTTCATGACATAAATTAATAATAATACCATCAACGTTAAATTCTTCCAATAGCAGCAGATTTTTCCTTTCTATCAATGGGTTTTCATCCGATTCTGTGATAATGATCCGGTACCCCAATGGATATAAAATGTTTTGGACACCACGAAGCACCTTTGAAGCAAAGGGAGTAATCATCTCTGGGACCACAAAGCCTATGTTTTTCGATTGGCCGTACTTTAAATTTAATGCAGTAGGGTTGGGTCTGTATCCGAGTTTTTTAGCGGCGTCCAACACCTTTTTTTTTGTATCCGGGTGGATATTTGTATCATTCCCTAAAGCCCTGGAAATAGTTGAAGTCGATAATAATAAATGTTTGGCAAGATCTTTAATGGTGATACGTTTCATAGGATCAGCTGATTTGGATTTGGAAGATCAAAATTACTAAAAACAAACCCATCTGGGAACGTTACCAAAATTTTGGTAACGTTCCCATGAGCAATTTCGTCGAACAAATGCAGTAACCATAGGCCAGTCGTATAAATTTGATTAACCAAATAAGGATTAATATGAATGTAGAGAACTACGGTTACGAGCGTAAAACTGTCCAGTCGGGTATTTTACATATTGGTGTAGGCAATTTTCATCGGGCACATCAGGCATTTTACAACAATCAATTATTAGCAGACAAGGATCAATGCAAATGGGGGATTTGTGGCGTCTGTTTGTTGCCATCCGACGAGAAGGTGGTCAACAATCTGAGGGCACAAAATCTGGATTATACTTTAACCGTATGCGGAAGAAACGGCGAGGATCAAATTTATCAGATCGGTGCTATACAAGAATTGTTCTGGGCGGTAGAAAATCCACAGGCAGTATTGGATAAAATTGCGGAAAGCGCAATTAAGATCATTACCCTCACCATTACCGAGGGTGGGTACAACCTCGATAAAATCACAAATAAGTTTATTCTGGAAGATGAAAAGATACAGCAGGACCTGAAAAATCCAGGCCATCCGACCACTGTTTTTGGTTTTATTGCCCAAGGGCTTCGTCAGCGCCGGGATCTGGGCAATGGCAGCATTACCATTCTTTCCTGTGATAATCTACAACACAATGGAAATACCGCGAAAAATGCTTTTACCACATTCATCGCCGCTCAGGATAAAGATTTAGCAGAATGGGTTGAAGCAAATGTTACCTTTCCAAATAGCATGGTAGACCGCATTACTCCAGCTACGACACCTGAAGATGTGCAAAGGCTGAATAAAAGAAGCGGAATAGCAGATCTGGCTCCCGTTTACTGCGAAGATTTTACTCAATGGGTAATCGAAGATAATTTTATTGCTGGAAGACCAGCCTGGGAACGGGTAGGCGTAGCGTTTACAAATGATGTAACTGCTTTTGAAAATATGAAGCTTAGTCTTTTAAATGCTTCCCATCTATTGTTATCCTATCCTTCTTTTCTTAAAGGTTACCGTAAAGTTGACGATGCCATGCAGGATGAGGATATCGTTAAATATGTACGTGATTTTATGAATATTGATATTACGCCTCATGTGCCTGCTCCTGAAGGACAGGACTTAGCGGAATACAAGCGTACCCTCATCGAACGGTTTGCTAACCGTTCTGTGAGCGACCAAATTAGCCGTTTATGTTTCGATGGTATTTCAAAATTTCCTGTGTATGTCATGCCGAATCTGGTTAAAATGATTCAGGATAGTCAAAATCCTGTTCGGGTGGCGTTTATGATTGCAGCTTACAGGTATTATCTTAAATATCAAATAGATGATCAAGGTTTACCTTATCAAATAGCTGAACCCTGGTTAAGTCCGGAGGATAAAAGCCTTATCGCCAGCAACGAACCTACTGATTTTTTAGGCTTATCTGCCTTTAAAAGCACCAATTTAAAAGCTGCTGCACATTTTGTAGAATTATACACCCAATTTGTGAGCGACATAAAAAGCAAAGGGGTTGAAACTGTGCTAAAAGCTATTGTAAGGTAATGGAAACAAAACTTCGTAATGGCATTTTGCCCTTTGCAATTGTTACTTTTATCTATTTTATTGTAGGGTTTTTAACCACAATAAATGAACAATTACAAGCCCCTCTAAAGTTTGCTTTTTTAGCTGAAGCAGGAAATTTTAAAAATACATTTACCACTTTAATTTCTTTCTTTTTCTTTCTTGGCTATTTATTGAACGGAACTTTAGCCAGCAAATGGGTAAATGCTTTTGGTTATAAAAATACCATCATACGCGGTCTGATGTTTATGATTTCAGGATTGCTTATGTATTTATGCTCTTCCTGGTTTGGCGATCAATATCCACACCTGGCACTTCATTTTGGCAAGGTCGTTCTGCCTTATGGTTTTATTATTTTTGTCCTTGGATCTTATTTGATGGGTACCTCGGCAGCAGTAATTCAGGTTGTAGTAAATCCATATGTGGCTTCCTACGAATTGCCTGGTACGCAACCGGTACAACGTTTAAATATAACAACGGCCATCAATTCGATCGGAACTACTTCTGCACCTTTTTTTGTAACGGTGGTTATGTTTAGTGGCATTTCTATAGCACAAATTGAAATTAAACAATTGATGTTGCCGCTTATGGCGCTGATCGGTTGTGTAGTTGTCGTTACTTTGATCACCAGAAAACTTCATCTGCCAGACATTGCCCATACCAGAGCTGCTGCGGGAGAAAAGCTGGAAAAAAGTATTTGGTCTTTTAGGCATTTTGCCTTAGGGGTACTGGCCATTTTCTTTTACGTAGGTACAGAGGTGTCTATTGGAGCCAATATCAATCTGCATGCTTTTGAGCTGATGGATTCGGGGCATCCAATCACATTTTTTGGCAAAACAGACATCATCATTGGCGGGGTAGATTTGGGGATCCATGCCTTGCTATCGACATTATACTGGGGCGGATTTCTCGTAGGAAGAGCGATCTCTAGTTTTTTCAGTAAAATTTCAGCTAAAACGCAACTGGCTACCACAACCATATTGGCCGCAATACTTGCTATTATAGCCATGATTACACAAAATCTATGGTTTTTGGTGGCCATCGGACTTTTACATTCTACCATGTGGAGTTGCATTTTTTCGCTTGCCATCAAAGGATTGAATAAGTATACCTCAAAAGCTTCCGGAGTATTTATCTCTGCCGTATTTGGTGGTGCAGTATTTACACTTGTTCAAGGAGGCCTGGCCGATGTTTTTGGATCATGGAGATGGACCTGGGGACTCACCGTAGTTTGCGAGCTACTGATGTTATCTTATGCTTTGTTCGGATCTCGGATCAGAGCAAAGGACCTTATCAATTAATTGTTATCAGATGGAAACAAAGAAAATCAGAATAGCTTGCTTTGGAGAAGTCCTATGGGATGTTTTTCCTGGAGGTCAGCGTAGGGCAGGTGGCGCACCATTTAATGTGGCTTATCACCTTTTTAAAATGGGTATTGATGTCAATATGATTAGTAGTGTTGGTCATGATGAACTCGGGCAGGCCTTATTACAGCAAATTAAAAACTGGAATATGTCAACCGAGGGTATTCAGATCAGCTCCATATATCCTACGAGTACAGTTATAGCTTCATTGGATGAAAACAATGAAGCACATTATGATATTGTAGATCATGTAGCTTGGGATTTTATTGAAGTCAGGCAGGCAGATCAAGAGCTACTCAGCATTGCTGATGCCCTGGTTTTTGGTAGTTTGGCTACCCGTAACCAAAAAACGAGAAATACTTTGTTTGAATTAATGGAGGCTAGCAGCTATAATGTGTTTGACATTAATTTGCGACCACCTCATTACGATGTGCGGATCATTAAAGATTTACTACATAAAACGCAATTGGCCAAGTTCAATAAGGCGGAGTTGCGCATGATGCTAGACTTTCTAGGTAAGCCTTATTATACTGAAAATGATGGGGTCAGCTATCTGCAAGATACCTTTGGTATGCATGAAGTCATCATTTCTAAAGGAAGTAAGGGTGCACTTTATGCTTATGATGATGATTTCTATTTATATCCCACGGTGCCCATACAGGTAAAAGATACTGTAGGCAGTGGTGATTCATTTTTAGCAGGATTTTTATCTAAAAGATTGGAAAAGGGTGCAACTGTACACGATTTTATGCTTCAGGCTGTTTCATTAGGTGCTTTTATCACTGCACGTGAGGGAGCTTGTCCTGAGTATGTATTAGGAGACTTCATAGCATTCAGAGATAGGTAAGCTCGAATTTTATTACATATCTGTGAGAAAATTGCTGTCTTGACCCATTAATTCTATATTTGGTGAATTAGGGGAATTTATGGGTGCATTTGCTGCATATTCTGATGAATTTTTGTTTGATCTTGTAAAAACGGGGGATAGAAATGCCTATTCGGAAATTTATAACCGATATAAGGGGATTCTTTATGTTCATGCCTGTCGTATGTTGAAAGATAACGATGAAGCAGAAGATGTTATTCATGATCTTTTTGCAGTATTGTGGGCCAGAAGGGAAACGATAGTGATCCATAAAGAATTTAGATACTACCTGTATTCGGCGCTTCGGAATAGAATTTTTAAAAACATGTCCAATAGGAAACGGGATGATAACTACAGAGCCTCCCTGCCAGATGCTATGGATGAAACGGAGAGCAATGCGGATCATCTTGTACGTCAAAACCTCCTGTCGATGCTGATCGAGAAAGAGATCAGCTGCTTACCCAGAAAAATGCGCGAAGTATTTGAGCTGAGCCGTAAATCAAACCTTTCTCACCGCGAGATTGCCGAACAGCTGGAGATTTCTGAACAAACCGTGAGAAAGCACATTCAGCACTCGCTGAAGATACTCCGGGTTAAAATAAAGCTGTTGTCCGTCCTTTTTTATTAGTTGATAAAAATAATTCATTTTTTTTTACCCCCAAACTCTAACTTCTGAGTCTTTTAATTACAGCGCATCTTACTGGGCTTGTTTATGAAAGAAAAAGACATCACAGCACTACTGTTAAAGTTTGAGAAGGAGGAATGTACGCCTGAAGAAATTGCGGCACTTGAAACCTGGTATATCCAATATGGTATAGATAGCAGGTTTGAGTTGGCACCGAATCAGGTTCAGGATGCGACAGACAGGATCTGGGCAAGATTGGAAGCACCTCTTATCCCGCGCCGACCTGTTTTATGGCTTAGAATAGCGGTTGCAGCTTCAATAGTGCTCGCTCTATCCGTAGGATTATTCTTTTACTTTGATCAGCATACCCGCAGTACCGCAGTTGCAGGGAATGACATTGTTGCTGGCAGTAGCAAGGCAATCCTGACACTCTCAGACGGGACTAAGGTATCATTAAATACTGCCGTAAAAGGTCAGATTGCCGACCAATCTGGCGTGATGATCAGCAAGGAAGCGGATGGTCAGCTCGTTTACAGTCGCGATGGGGCAGAAGCTGCTGAGCCAGTCTACAATACCGTAGAAACCCCTAAAGGGGGAGAATATGAGGTAACCCTTCCGGATGGCAGCCATGTTTGGCTTAATGCCGCTACCCGATTAAAATTTCCGGCTTCCTTTAAAAATCTAAAAGAACGGAGGGTAGAGATTGATGGTGAAGGGTATTTTGAGGTTGCTAAAAATAAAGATGTTCCTTTTAAGGTTATTAGTAAAGGGCAGGAAGTGGAAGTGACAGGAACACATTTCAATGTGAACAGTTATACAGATGAGCCGGTAACAAAAACCACGTTGCTGGAAGGCCGTGTACAGGTAAATGGACGAGTACTGGCCCCAGGGCAGCAGTCTGTATTGAATGCCGGTACGCTTAGCATTGTAACGGTAGATGGGGATGCGGAAACGGCATGGAAAAACGGCGAGTTCGTTTTTAGTGGCGACGACATGCAAAGCGTGATGCGCAAGATCGCCCGCTGGTACGACGTAGAAGTGATCTATCCGGAAAAATTGAATAATGCAGGACATTTTGATGGGGAATTCTCGAGAAAAAAGAAACTGTCTGACATCTTAAAAATGCTCGAATCAACAGGTAATTTGAAATTTAAAATAGAAGGAAGGAGGGTCACTTTGATTAGATAGATACTAACCAGATTGATTTTAATAGAGCCGGGTATGCGTCTAACACACCCGGCAGATGATTGGAATCAGGACATACCGTTTTAGAATAGATTATCAACCAAAACCAACCATTTCAAATGTATAAAATTTTTACCAAGAAATTAGGTAACCCGCCAGGCTATGCCACTAAATTCCTGCTCATTATGAAATTAATAGTCGTTATTCTTTTTACAACGATTCTGCAGACCAGCGCTATAACCTATGCGCAAAGAATATCAATTAATGAAAAAAACGTACCGCTGAAGAGTATTCTGAAAAAGATCAAAGTACAGAGTGGTTACGGTTTCTTTTATAATAAAGACCTCATCAGCAATTATGATAAGGTGAGTTTGACCATTACCAATGGGACCATCGAACAGGCTTTACAGCAATGTTTGACGGGCCGACCCTTAAGCTTTTCCATCGATAACATGATTGTTGTGATCAAGTTAAAAGGAGAGGAGATACTGCCGCGAACCCTCAAAGCTGATACCGTCATTTCAGGAACAGTAACCGATGCCAAAACTGCGCAGAAGATCACCGGGGCTACGGTAAGCATTAAAAATAAGAAAGCAGTCACTTTTACCGATCAGGGTGGCAATTTCAGGATCATGGCCAATACCGGGGATAAACTCATCATATCTTATATCGGCTATGAAAGACAAGAAGTTGCTATTACCCAGGCGACTACCCGTATCATTGTAAAACTAAAAGAAGCTGCACAGTCGTTGAAAGACGTGGTGGTTACAGGTTTATTTGAGCGTCCAGCAGAGACTTATACTGGCGCCGCTTCTTCTTTTACGGCTGAGGATATTGCTAAAGTATCAAACAACAATATAATTACTGCTTTAAGGGCACTTGATCCCTCATTTCAGCTGACAGAAAATATCAATGCCGGTTCTAATCCCAATGTATTGCCTAATGTTTCTATACGGGGAGGAAATAGTTTGCCTGACTTAAACAGTACGCCGGCAACCAACCTGTTTAATTATAACGCAGGGCTTAATGCCCCCTTATTTATTCTGGATGGGTTTGAAACTACATTACAAAGAGTGGTTGACCTGGACGTGACCAGGATTGCAAGAGTAGACATCCTGAAAGATGCTCCAGCTACTGCCATTTATGGTTCACGTGCGGCTAATGGGGTAGTTGTTATTGAAACCATACGTCCGAAGGGCGGTCAGTTGACCGTAAATTACAACGCCAACTTTACCTTTGAAACTCCTGATCTCTCTGATTATAATCTGCTAAATGCAAGAGAGAAACTTGAACTGGAAAGGTCAATCGGTGTGTATAATTCTTCAAGTAATGCCACCAATCAGGATCTTCAGTACTATTATAACCATAGACTTTCAGAAATTAACAAGGGGGTAAATACAGATTGGATGGCTATTCCACTAAGAAATTCCTACAATCAGCGCCATAACCTGTTTCTGGAATCTGGCTCAAACGGCGTCACCTACGGTATTGGTGCTTCTATCAACAATACCCTAGGTGTTATGAAAGGATCAGACCGGGTAAATGGGAGCGCAAATTCCTATATTGCCTATCGGGTCAACAAACTTCAGTTTAAGAATGATTTTACTGTAAGTCTGAACAAGGCCAGTAATTCTGCATATGGTTCTTTCTCCCAATACGTGAGGATGAATCCCTATTTAACTCCTTATGATGCAGAAGGCCATCTGAAACAGGAATTGGAACGGGTACTCAATAGTACCGGTGGGGTCCTGAATCTTACTTCTGTGGCGAGCCCTGCGAACCCATTGTTTAATCCTTCACTCAATGTGGTCGACCATAATCAGTACGTTTCATTTACCAATAATTTCTCCGCAAAATACCAGGCTAACCGCTGGCTGCGGCTGTCGTCGCAATTATCGGTAGGAAGGCAAAATGATGAGTCCGATCAGTTCCTTCCGGCCCAACATACTTCTTTCCTCAATACACCGACTTTTGAAAAGGGAAGCTATACCAAGGGGTATGGAAAAAACACGAACCTTCAAGGATCCATTTCTGCGGATATTAACAAAAGTATTGGCAAGCACCTGTTCTTTTCAACGCTTAACGCCAACATCATCGAAAGAAAATTCGATGTTCAGTCTTACCGTGTGCAGGGCTTCCCGAATTCAAGACTGGACCAGATCGTTTTGGGAAACAGCTATCCGGTGGGGAGTAAACCCAGTGGCACAGAAAATATCACCCGCATGTCTGGGCTGCTGGCCAATTTGAGTTACTCCTATGACAGTCGTTACCTGTTTGACTTTTCATACAAACTGGATGGCTCCTCGCAATTCGGAACCAATGAACGTTTTGCCCCCTTTTGGTCTACAGGTTTTGGCTGGAATGTCCATCAGGAAACTTTTATGAAAAAAATATCAGCTGTAGACCGGCTTAAGTTAAGGTACTCTTACGGAAGTACGGGTTCACAGAATTTCAATTCATTTCTGGGGATTTCTACTTCAAGCTACTATACCGATAAGGAGTACAATGGCTTGGTTAGTACTTCTCTACTGGGATATGGAAATCCTGACCTGAAATGGCAGATTACGAACAAACACAACCTTGGGATTGAGCTTACGCTCTTTAAAAGACTGGACCTGTTCGGTAATTATTTCATCGAAAAAACCATCGGAAGTCTGGCCTCTATTTCTACACCACCTTCTGTAGGCTTCCTCAGTTATAGTGAGAACGTGGGTGATCTGACAGGAAAAGGCTGGGAACTGAATGCTTCCTATAGGATTATTTCCAAACCAGCTTCCAGAGATTATTGGTCGGTGGCTTTAAGGACATTTAGTGTAAACCGTAGGGTAGATAAGGTCTCGGATAATATCAAACAGATCAACAGGCGTAACGAATCGGTAAGATCTTCTACTCCTGTCACCATCTATTCTGAAGGGCAGTCATTAACCGCTATCTGGGCTTTGAAATCTTACGGAATTGATCCTTCTACTGGCTTGGAGATATTTCGTAATAGAGATGGAGGTTATACCAATACCTACGACCCCCTGCAAAAGGTAGTAGTGGGCAACACGCAGGCAGACCTGGAAGGTAGCATCAGCTCTAACCTCGAGGTAAAAGGCATCGGAATGAATGTTTACCTGCGCTTTCGTATCGGGGGACAGGCCTATAACCAAACACTCATCGATCGGGTAGAGAATGTAAACGTAGTAGGCGGAAATGTGGACAGAAGGGTATTGGAAGAGCGCTGGAGGAAACCGGGCGATGTGGCTTTCTTTAAAGGTATAGTGAATGCCGGCGGTGTTTCTAATACGCAGACCCTGTCTTCTTCCCGTTTTGTGCAGAATGATAACCTGCTGAACCTGGAGAGTCTTTCCGTATACTATCGCTTTTCTGATAAATGGAACAAAAAGATGCACCTGAACAATACAAAGCTGTCCTTCTTTACAGCCAATATATTTACCCTGTCATCTATTAAAAGGGAAAGAGGACTCGACTATCCTTTCAGCCAGACGTATTCGCTACAATTACAGACTTCATTCTAAACCTATACTGATATGAAACCAGATCTTAAAAAATATAGTCAGTACTTCCTTGTTTGTCTAACGGGGATGGTATTGTGTTGCTCTTCCTGCAAAAAATGGCTCGATGTGAGCCCTAAAATCCAACTGAAGGAAAGCGAACAGTTCTCGACCCAGGAAGGGTTTGTTGATGCCCTTTTCGGAATTTATCAGAAAGTATCAGACGAAAGCCTGTATGGAGGGCAGCTCGCCTACGGCTTACTGGACATTCTTGCCCAGCGTTATGAAAGTAAAACATCAACAGCAGAATATTACAGCCAGATTACCAGGTACAATTACACACCTGGAGTAGCCACCTATCCTGCAAGTACAATTATTGACCGCATTTGGGCAAATAGTTACGCTGCGATTGCACAATGCAATTATATCCTTGCTAACGTAGATAAAAGACGTGATGTATTGTCTACACAAGCCTACTCGATTGTTAAAGGGGAGGCCCTGGGGATGCGCGCGTTCTTACATTTTGACCTGCTGAGAATGTTTGCTCCAGCCTATTTGGATGGTGCGAATGCGAATAAGATCGCAATCCCCTATATGAGTGCTTACCAGGTAAAACCGCAAGATCGGTTGACGATGGCGGCTGTTTTTGAAAAATGCGAGGCCGACTTAAAGGAGGCAGAACAATTGCTGTCTGTGTATCCAAATATTGACCAGATTGCCGGTAATCAAGGTAGTACCTCTTCAAATCTTTTTCTGGCTTTCAGACAGAACCACCTGAACTATTGGGCCGCTAAGGCTACACTTGCCCGTTTGTACCTGTACAAGGGCGATAAGGTGCAGGCACTGAAATATGCAAAGGAAGTGATCGCAGGCCCCAGCTTCAGGTTCATCGAAAGGACACAGCTCAATAATGATCCTGAATCTACGGTTTCCGATATGACCTTTACTCCGGAGCATATTTTTTCGGTATACGTGAAAAACTTAAGAACAGCTTCAGATCAGTTGTTTAAATCTAATGGAGGTGTGACAGGTGAAGAACAGGATCTTTTTACGACACTTCCAAAACTGACTGCGCTATATGAAGTGACTAATGTAGGGTATTCATCAGATCTCCGCGGCCCGGACGCAGCTGTCCCTTTCTGGGACAGAGAAAACCCAGCCGCTGTTTATAGTAAGAAATACCACGTAAGTGCAAATACGGTCAGTGTGCGTCAGTCGCGCGTACCTGCAATCCGTCTTTCTGAAATGTATTACATCGCAGCAGAGGCAGAATCGGACAGTCAGCTCGCATTGGGTTATTTGAATGGAGTTAGGGTCGCGAGGTTCCTGCCGGCAATCAATCCACCAACGCCTGCAGAATTCCAGAACGAACTCTTTAAGGAGTATAGAAAAGAATTCTTTGCTGAAGGACAATTGTGGTTTTACTATAAAAGAAAAAACACAGCCCAAATACCTAACAGTCCCGATGCTGCAGCAATGACTCAGGCAAAGTATGTATTCCCATTACCTGTTGCTGAAATAGAATTCGGCAAGTAAAAATCTACACTCATGAAAATAAATATATATATCATACTAGTGCTGTTCTCTTCGCTATTAAGCCTGAACGGTTGCAAGGAAAAAAGACTGATGTTTGAAGAAGCACCAGCTGTTTATTTCACAAAATTTATTGTTGATCCCGATAGTGTCAATTATTCTTTCGGCATCAGGCCTGTAGAGATTGTTACTGATACCGTTTATCTGACGATGCGCATTATGGGTAATTCGACACCGGCCGATAGGGAGATCAAATTAGATGTTGTTGGTAGCTCGACAGCTAAAGCGGGCTACCATTATGCTTTGGGACCATTGGTGATGCCTGCCAATATGTTCCAGACCAGGATCCCGGTATATTTGTTTCGCAGACCAGGTATGAAGGATAGCATTATTTCGCTGAATTTCAAGGTCGCTGAATCCAAAGATTTTAAACCAGGATATGGGGATATCGCTTATGTGAAGACCCGACTTGAATACAAGATCAATATTGATGACCAGATTCTAAAACCCTCGAACTGGGAAAGCAGTCTGGCCAAGACTTTCGGGAATTTTTCGGTCGTTAAGTTTAGGTTCCTCATCGAGGTTACCGGGAGGAAGATTTGGACAGGCCTTATCGGTGATGGAGAGCGGGCCAATTATGTAACCGATGTCAAATTTGCATTGTACAATTATGAAAAACTACATGGTCCCATGTTAGATGAAAATGGACTGGCAGTTACTTTCCCTTAAATAATTATAATCATGAAGAATATTCAATCCATATATAAAACTAAATGGTTCCAGGTTTTTTCAATCTTGATGATCCTGAGCCTTGCTGCCTGCAGAAAGTATGCTTCTGAATTTGAGTATCACGCTATCAATGAAATATCCTTGCGTGATACTTCGGTTACTGCTGCGATAAGTGTTAAGATTGGCGATACCCTTCGTTTGAATCCCCAGATCTCCCAGACTGAGCTTAACGAGGAGGCAAACCTGGAGTTTCTCTGGACCAGTTATGAATCAGGGGCCGCGATCAATGCGCCCATTAGCGAAATTTCTAAAGAACGGAACCTTAAAATGCCTGTTGGATTTCCATTTGCCCTCGGAAAAAGTTACCTGATCAATTATAAGGTGACAGATAAAACGACAGGTATAAGCCGGTTTAAACAATATACGGTGACCGTAGTGAATGACCTGGTGGAGGGTTGGATCATTACTGAAGATGGTCCTGATGGTGCCGATTTCTCTATGTTGCTTCCAGACGGCCGGGTGGTCCATAATCTTTACTCTACCATTAACGGACCACTAAAAGATAAGGCGATCAGAACCGAAATGTCTTCAGTGGCAATCGATGACGGAATTTCTCCAAATAGGAGGAAAATCTATTTTATGACAGAAAATGCCGCTACTGAGCTGGATTATCTGACCTTAACAAAGACCTATGATTATAAGTCTCTCTTCTTTAGCCCTCCGGCAGTGATTAAACCTACGTATATGAACTGGTATTCTTTGGCAGGTGGTTTTATAGGCTCCATTATCAATGATGGTAAGCTACACATCAGTGTTACCGGTGGATTTCCCGGTTCAAAAAAATGGGCGGGTCAATTGGTAGCTCCAGAAGTGGGCTTAAATTATAAATTGGCCCCATTTGTAGCAAATGGTAGGTCAGCACTAACTACACCGATTACCAATACCAGCGCACAATACTATCAGGAATTGGTATATGATCAACTCAACAAAAGATTCTTTGCAGGGATTTCTCCAATTACCGCATTGATCGCACTTCCTGCAAATAAAAGTACCTTGTTCGACATGAACAATGTGGGCATGGAGATGTTGCATATGGATGCCGGTGGCATGACTTACCAATACAATGTAGTCATGAAAGATGACCTGAATGATAGGTATTTTATGCAGATCAGAACCACTTATTCCATCGCAAGTCCTTCGCTTACGCTTGTGAAAAGAAAAATGGACGCTCCTGACATTCAGAACATGACTTCGGCATCAACTTCGTTTATTTCCCAGCATATGTTTTATGGTGCCGGAAACAAAGTATACCGTTACGAGCCTTCTTCGAATACCACCAAATTACAACATACGTTTTCCGGAAATGAGCAGGTGTTGCAGGTTAGGTGTGTCCGTCCTATTGGGGCAGCTGGATTCAATATTGGCGTGGCAACCTGGGATGGTACACAGGGAAAACTGTATTTGTTCCCTATCGCCATGTCAGGCGCAAACGTAGAGGGTATCAGTGAATATTCCGCCAGCTATGCAGGGTTTAAAAACATTGTAGATATCCAGTATAAAGCGAGGTAATAAAAAAGAAAAATATGAATAGAATTAATCAACGGAACTACCTGAAATTGTTCCTGGTCACCCTTATGGTCTTTACTCAAGGGATTGCTTTAGCACAAAATGATAAAATAGAACTGAATATAGAGATTAAAGGGCTCGGAAACGGAAAGGTGATGATTCGCCAGGCAAATCCGGAAGGCGCTAAATTTGATTCCCTGAATGCAGAAAATAACATCCTGCAATTTAAAGGTATAGCAAAAGGGCCGCTCTTGTACAATCTTTCCTTTCCGGGAGGTAAATACCTCAGCTTCTTTGCTGCCCCTAATGAAAAAATAACGGTAAAAGGAGCGTTGGACGATCTGAAGTCGGTGAAAATAGCAGGAAGTATACATCAACCTGCATGGCGGGCGTGGAGCAGCATATGGAACCATCTGCATCTCTATGCGGGTACCATTTATAAGAAGTTGGACAGTATAGAGAAGGCGAAGGGAGATCGGCGTTTTTACATGGACAAGTTGAAAGACTGGGACAGGATTATGGTGGACAGCGTGGATGCTTTCGTTAAAAAATTTCCTGCATCACCGGTAACTCCCTGGGTGATCGACAGCCGTTTTGTTGTATATCTTTATCCTGATAAGGCAGAATTGTACTATGGTATGCTTACAGATCAGGCGAAAAAAAGCCCTTTTGGCATTGCATTGGGTAGATCGGTAGCGATAAATTCGAAGACCAGTATCGGAAAAAGGCCCGATTTCATTCAGCCCGACACAGCTGGAAAGCTGTTTAAACTGTCATCATTGAAAGGAAAGGTGGTACTGGTTGATTTCTGGGCCAGTTGGTGCGGCCCCTGTAGAAAGGAAAACCCGAACCTGGTAAAGGCCTATGCTGCTTACCATAATCAAGGATTTGAAATTGTGGGTGTTTCCCTGGATGATAAAAAACAAAATTGGCTGAAAGCAATAGCCGCGGATAAATTGACTTGGCAGCATGTTTCTGACCTTAAGGGCTGGAAAAATGAACTCGCCATTGCTTATGGCATTAAGTCCGTACCAACCAGCTTTCTGATAGATGCTTCCGGTAAGATCATCGCTAAAGACCTCAGGGGAGAGGCACTGGAAAACAAATTGAAAGAATTATTCAAATAAGTAAAAACTCAAATGAAATTAAAAAATATAGGAATTTTGATGTTTGCAGTTATGCTGCTGGTATCAACAAAACAGCAGGCTACAGCGCAAACACAAAATGCAGCAACAGATAGTCTAATTAAGCAGCGCAGCGCTGCTGTAGATGCGATTTTTAAAGGGGATGACCCTTTTGAAAAAGAAAAAAGGTTTAAAGCCTGGATTGCTAAATATCCGCCCGAAAACTTTCCAGGGATACGCATCCCTTACGATTATGTGCGTTCGGGCATTGGCAGAGGATTCGCTAAAGCGAAACAATTTGACAAGGCGGTTGAATATGCGAATCAGATGGAAACTCCCTTCTGGCGTGGGGAAGGGATGGCTGGAATTGCTTACGAGCTGTTGAAACAAGGCGATACAGCCCGAGCCGGTATTCTGATCCGTCAGGCCCTGGACAGCTCCCTTCCTTTTTTAAATCCTGCTCCTAACGATAACCAGGCACAATTTGCGGCGACAGGATATCCCGGTTATGCAACTACTTATGCAGAGCTGATGTACAAAGCTGGAAAATATGACGAGTCCCTGAAATATATGAAAGAGGCAGATAAGTACAGTAAGATGAAGAATGCTGCTTTTTACCTGACCTACGCCAATGTTTTGAAGCTGAGGGGGAAAAAGGAGGAGAGCAGGCTTCAGCTAGAGACCGCTGTAAAAGAAGGTCTTGCAGATGTTAAAATACTGGAAGCTTTAAAAGCAGTCTATGTCGGGACCAACAAAGGGGAGAAGGGATACCAGGCTTATCTGGATGGTCTTAAAAAAGCCATGGTGGAAAAAATCAGGGCCCGGGTTGCTAAGGAGATCATCTCTGAACCCGCCGCGGCATTCAGCTTAAAAGACCTGGACGGAAAAGTAGTTTCTTTAGCCGATCTGAAAGGAAAAATAGTGGTCCTTGATTTTTGGGCTACCTGGTGTGGCCCTTGTATACGCTCATTTCCGGCCATGCAGCGTGCTGTTAATTTGTATGAGAAAAACCCTAATGTTAAGTTCTTGTTTATAGATACCTACGAAACTGCCGCAAATCATGAAACACTGGTCAGATCATTCCTGGAGAAAAATAAATACAGATTCTCTGTATTATTTGATACCAAAGATGGTGCTACTGATAAGCCCAGGGTAGCAGGAGCTTATAATGTATCAAGTATCCCGGCCAAGTTTGTGATTGACGGTAATGGTAAGATCAGGTTTAAACTTACTGGGTTTATCGGAGCTGAAGATGCTGCCGTAGCCGAATTGGTTGCGATGATTGATATCCTCGCGCAAGGACGATGAGGATTTATGCCGGTGTTTATCAATTCGAAATTTTCTAAGATTCAAATCGCAACGATTTTCATCGTGTTTACCTCGATATTCGGGGTAAACACGATGCTACCGTCGAGACCTTAGTGCTGTTTGTATTGTTGCAATTGTACAATGGGTTAATTGAGACAATTCGACAAAAAGATGAATAAAATTTGCTGTATTTATTGCCTTACTTCAATTCCCAAGAGTAATCACAAAAAGCAGCGTTTAACGCTTCATCAACAATTATGAACACCAGACTACTATATCTATTACTTTGTTTAACACTATTTTCCTGTGGCCTTAATAAAAAGGAAGCCTCAAAAACAACAAGTATCCCTGTTAATACACCTTTTTTCAACCCAGCTTTACCCGGAGATAATCCTGATCCTTCCATCATAAGGGTAGGGAAGGTGTATTATGCTACCTCTACCACAAACGAATGGGCACCCTACTTCACCATCTATAAATCTACCAATCTCAAAGATTGGAAATTGGTCAATCACGTATTCCCTGATGGCTTCAAAGATATGAAGAACCAATGGGGAGAAAATAATTTCTGGGCATCAGAACTGGCTTATGATGCGAAACAAGACCGGATTTATGTTTATTATTCTGCGCATAACCGTGAAGTAAAAGGGAATCCCGGCCTGCAATGTGGTATTGCCTGGATAGATGCGGATCAAATTGAAACCGGAAAATTTAGCGATAATGGTCCTGTGATCATAGAAGACGATTGCGGTGCTATAGATGCGTTTGAATTGCAGGACAATGGGAAGATTTATGCCTTCTGGAAAAACGATGGCAACGGTTGCGGAAAAGAAAGTTGGATATGGATGCAGGAAATCAATGAAAGCCGTACAAAATTATTAGGTCAGAAAAGGAAGGCTTATACAAATAGCCAGCCATGGGAAACAGCCCTGGTAGAAGGCGCCTGCTTTTTCAGAATGGGAGATTACATCTATAGTCTTTATGCGGTTGGTGGCTGCTGCGATGCCCGCTGTAATTACAAAACAGGAATTGCAAGAACCAAAAGTCTGGAGAATGGCACCTGGGAGAAATATGATAAAAACCCGATAATGGTGAGCAATGATAAGTGGAGGTGTCCTGGTCATGGTACTGTGGTTCAATCCTCCGACAACAGACTATTTATGCTCTATCATGCCTTTAATCAAAACTACGATGTTTTTGTTGGTCGTGAAGGTATCATAGAAGAATTAAAGCAGGGTGCAGACGGATGGCCAGTGCTTCATAATGCAATAGTCGCCAACCGTCCAAAAGCAGAGCTCGATTTTTTTGACGATTTTCAAAAGGATAAAAAGCTAAACCTGGTTTGGCAATGGCCGTCTAAACTGCAAAGGCCAGCAATGACTTTTGAAAGCGGACTGAACCTGACTGCCTCAAAGGATAATCATGAGCTGGGTACTTTTCTGGGGCAATACATTAAAACTGTAGATTTTGACATCATTGCAGAAGTTGAAACTAGCGCCGCAAATACGGGAATCTGTTTAGGGGGCGCTATACTGAAAAGTAAGTGGCCGGGTGAGTTGGGGGGAATTGGTATTACAGCTTCCAAACAAGGATATACTGTTTTTAGTAACTTAGAAGGAAAGTATACTGTGCTCAAGCAAGCAAATGAGTCATTGTCGGGCTCCATAAAACTAAAAATGAAAATTAGCAAAGGAGGAAAGTTAATCGACCTGTTTTACAAAAATGGGGAATCAGATTGGCTGAAGTTTTACACCTTGCAATTTGACGCAGCCAAATATGTCCCTTGGGGGATGGGCTACAGGGCTGGTATTGTGGTTAAAGGTAAGTCTTTTGAAAAAGGAGTTTTTAAAAGTTTTGAACTAAAGAATAATGAATCCGAGGGTGGCGAACTGAGACGAATCGACGGTGCCAAATAAGCTACCTACCTGTAGAAGGAACAGGGATTTGTACATCGATCATTTTTAAAGGCTTACGTCTTTAGTCAAGGAGTTGATATATTCCAAAGGAGTAACATTAAAATACTTTTGGAAATTCTTATTAAAGAGGCTTTGACTGCTGTAACCGACGGTTTTGGCGATCTCGAACAAGGTAAATTCATTTTGTGCCATTAGTCGTGTCGCTTTTTTAAGGCGGGTAATGTCAATCAGTTCCTTTGGCGACAATGAGGAGAGCGACTTTATTTTGCGATAAAACGTAGGGCGACTCATGTGCATATGTTCAGCAAGCTGATCAATATCAATATTTGGGTCTTTGATGTTTTTACGGATGTATTCGTCCAATTTTTTCAGAAAGGCTTCGTCGGTTTTTGAATGTGCCATTACACGGACGTCTTCAAAGGGCGAGCTCGCAAAATGAGTTTTTATATGTAAACGATTTTTTAGCAGGTTAGCGATTTGGAGCTGTAACAACTCAGGAGAAAACGGTTTTTGGATATAAAGATCGGCACCAACTTCCAGGCTCTCAATGTGGGCCTGATAGGTGTTTTTAGCGGTCAATAGCACTACTGGGATATGGCAATATTCAACGTTTGATTTAACTAGCCGACAAACCTCGAAACCATCTATCCCAGGCATCATGATGTCTGATATGATCAGGTCAACGACCTCAGCATTTAAGATATCTTGCGCAATTTCGCCATTTTCGGCCAGATGTAATTTATAGGTTTCCTCCAGAACTTCTGATAAAAATTCTAAAATATCCTCATTGTCATCTATAATTAGAATACTATCGATCATACTATTTTATCTTTTTCCAACTACTCAACTTAAATTCGAATTTTTGATGTACTGGTAAAGTTAATTCGAAAACTATCATATTCGTCTGGCCAGACACTAATTTTAATGAACCATTGTGTAATTCTGTAAGAGATTTAGCCAATGAAAGTCCAATTCCGGTTCCTGGTTTATCTTTGCTATACAATCTGAAAAAAGGTTCAAATATTTTATCCCTGAATTCATCAGGTATGCCTTTACCATCGTTGCTAAACCTAATGGTAAATTGCTCGTCTGTAGGCTCTACTGCAGCCAAACTAACTGTGGCTGTACTTGCAGCATATTTGATGGCATTTGAGATCAGGTTACTGCAGATCTTTACCAAAGCTTCTGTATCGGCGAAAACGATAACAGGATTTTTGGGCAATTCAATGTGTAGAGAAATGTTGTTTTTTTCGGCCTCCTGCCTAAACGCAGCAATTTGATCATTTAGTAAATGGTTGATGTCTGTATTGACAAAGTTTAATCCAAATTGATTCATTTCCGTTTTGCGGAAATCAAGGAGCTGACTGGTCAGTTCGGCCAAACGTTTGGCATTTTTTTCCACCATCAGCAAGCTTTTTCGGATCCCCATATGTTCATCTGCTTTTTTTAGCATTCGTTCTACAGGACCTATAATCAATGTTAATGGCGTTTGTATCTCATGTGCGATATTGGTGAAAAATTCAATTTTGGCCTGATAAATCTCTTTTTCCTTTTCGTGTTCAAAAAGCTGTAGTTTATTCAGGTTTCTACGCTCCAAATAACGATGATAATAGCGTATTGACCAGAATAGGCTGATCGCCAATGCAAGTAAGTAGCAGAAATAAGCGGTGTAACTTTTCCAGAAGGGGGGCAGAATTTTAATGAAAAGAAGACGCTCTTTACCTGTCCAGCTGCCTATATTACTTTTGGCCCGAACCGTAAATGTATAATCGCCGGCGGATAAATCTGTAAAATAAGCTTTGCGGTTAGTGCTGAGATAGGTTCGGTTTTTATCGAGGCCCTGCATTAAATATTCATATCGGGTAACCTCTGGGGAGGAGTAGTTTAGTGCAGCAAACTCTATGCTGAAATTATTTTGGTCGTGCTTGAGTACTATAGTGTCGGTATATAAAATAGATTTGTGAAGCGGACTATTATCCATATTGGGCATGATCTCTTTATTGTTGATCTGAAAGCCGGTGATGTAAGTCGATGGGCCAGTTTCTTTTTGTTCAAAAGTTTTCGGGTCAAAAGCAATCATCCCTTTCACAGATCCAAAATACATTTTGCCATTGCCATCTTTATAAGCCGAGTTGAAATTGAACTGATCGGTAATCAGCCCGTTCGATTGCGTATAAATTTTGAATTGTTCTGTCTGCATATCAAAACAAATCAATCCCTTTAATGAGCTGATCCAGAGATGTTTTGAGTCGTCTTCCAACATGCGGAATAAGACATTGCTAGGCACGCCATTTTCAGTGGTGAACTTTTTAATGGTCTTCCCATCTGGACTTAACCTGATCATACCACCGCCTTCGGTAGTAAACCACATGGCATGGTTGCTGTCTTCCAGTATCCCATATACAGGGAACTCGTTTACGATTTTATTTTTGACTTTGTTGCCAAAGCGGATATTACCATGTTTGCCAGTTTTAGGGTGGTAATAAAATGCACCCTGGGCTACGCTACCGGTCCAGATATTCCCTTTTTGGTCCTCTTTGATGTCAAAAACATACGAGTTATAAGGGATTTGTTTAATGCGGGTAAATGTTTTGTGCTTCCTGTCATAGGTAAATAGACCAGAACCGTTATAGGCTGTACCAACAAGTAAGGTGCTATCCTTTGTAAGATAAACGCAGAGGACAAAATCACTAACCTGGTCGCCCTTACCACCGATGATCTTATGACGTTCGGCTATTAAGCCAGTACGAATATCCATGATTTCCAGGCCATGCAAAAATGGCCCTATGAACAATTGATTACCTAAGGCTAGTAAACCATGTATATTAGGATAGGATACATCTCCTTTTTTTCCTGTCGAAGTATAATTGGTAAACTGTCCTGTTTTTACGTTGAATTTATTAAATCCAGCGTCTTCTGTTCCAATCCATAAATTACCCTTATTGTCTGCACAAATTTCCCGCACGGCACTGCCTGATATGGAGTTTGCCCCCAGTAAGGGATAGTATTTTTCGAATCTTGCATTCTCCTTTGAATAGTAGTTTAATCCTCCAAAAAAGGTACCGGCCCACATTCCACCCTTGTTATCTTTGCATACTGTATAAACGGCGTTATCTGCAATAGAATAAGGATCGCCGTACCTTTTGCGTAAATTTTGACTGGTGTTTGTTACTGAATTGTAGATATAAATACCGGATTCGGTAGCTATCCAGTATTCCTGATTATTGGCAGCGGTAATATCGCGTACATATATATCGGTATTGTCTTTATTATGCAGGGCTAAGGATCTGATTAGCCCGGTTTTGGTATTATAGCTTTTCAAGCCCTGTTTAAAGCAGCCTATTAATATTTCATGATTTCCGGTAAGGAATATTTTGCTGATAGAACGCAAATTAGCAGGGATGTGCTGATCAATGATTCTAACACTGGTAGTTTGTTTATTTCGGAGATTATACTTTATGATCAAGCCGTCATCATTACCTATCCATAAATTCATGTTACTGTCAATGGCCAGGCAGGATGCTCCTATTTTCAAATCCACAACCTTATCTTCTTTTTGGATGTACTGGTACAGTTTCCTTTCTGCTAAAAAAAACAAGTTATTTTGATCAGCTATTAAAATATTGTTGATGTAAGTTGTTGGTGCTTTTTCGAATGGAGTAAAGACTTCTTTATAAGGGTCGTACTTAAAGATTCCTCTGCCAGTACCAATCCACAGCATACCATTTTTATTTTCAACAATATTGGTGATCAGATCATCACCTATGTTGCCAAATTTGTTTTTTTCATTTTTGTACACTTTAAAAGTGTAACCATCAAAACGGTTCAATCCACCTCGGGTACCAACCCAGATCATGCCTTTCTTATCCTGGATGATTGAGGTCACCGAATTATGTGTTAAGCCATCATCGGCCTGATAATGTTTAAAGTAATGAAATTGCCCTTTGCAGATAACTGCAAAAAATAGCATCACTTGAAAAAAAACAAATGAAAATATGAGCCGCATAATTTGGTTTGTTCAAATATATATAAATAGGCGGGTTATATCATTTCTGTTTAATAAGGAACTCGTTTTTTTGTCTCTTGTTTTGTTTGTTAGTTATTGATTTTCAGTTTTTTAACTCTGTATTTGTGAGGCGGAAAGGCTGTGGGTTTGAGACAAATCGACAAAAAAATGATCAAATATTACAGACATCATTCCTTTACTTTGAGATAATTAACCAAATATAAACCATACTGCGAATTCTCTTTTTCCGGCAAATGAACGTGCCTACGCAGTACCAGATTTTGTTTTTATGAAAATTAAATCACTCACTAAACTGACTGCCGCCATGTTGTTATTGCTAACAGCTTGTCAAAAAGAAGTATCAAAAGTTGTGATCGATGCTGATAGTAAGACTGCAAATAATGTAGATATGGTCATTGCTGCGGCCCCACCATTGGGCACGCTGGTTGATGGGGCTACTTACCGCATTAGAGGCGCATCATCTTTGCCTAACGGTCCGGTTGTTGAGGTAACAGGTAATTCAACAGCAGAAAATGCAAAAATTCAGCAATGGTCCTGGTTTCCTAACAACGGACAGAAATGGAAATTGCTGAAAATTGATGCGACCTATTATAAACTAGTCAACGCGACCAGCGCCAAATGCCTGGAATCGCCTTCCTCAACTTCAGGTGACATTTTACAGCAGGCTACTGATGACGGAAGCGATGCTCAATCCTGGTCGATTGGCTATTCTGGGAGTAACAATGTGTTCTCGCTAACGAACAAAGCTACGGGGATGAAAATGGTGGTCGATCCTGAAAACAATACCCCCGGTACAAAAATCAGGCAAAAGAGTACGGTCTCTGGTACGCAGGACCTATTCAATTTCCATAATGTAAATTTTCAAAACCCATTGATTGAAGCCAGCAGACCAGACCCTTATGTTGCAGAAAAAGATGGTTATTATTATTTCATGTACACCAGGGGGAATAAGATCGGCCTTAGAAAAACCACTTCAATGTCTTTACTGTCTACAGCTACAGAAAGCGTAGTCTGGACTCCGCCCACTGGCACAGCATATTCTTCGAATATATGGGCGCCCGAATTGCATTTCCTTTCCGGAAAATGGTACATCTATTTTGCAGCCAATGATGGTACCGGAGATACCCATCGCATGTATGTATTAGAAAATGCGAATGCAGACCCGATGACTGGAACCTGGACCTTTAAAGGTAAGATATTTGACTCTAGTGATCAGTGGGCTATTGATGGTTCGATCCTGACTATAGGATCAACCAATTATTTCATCTGGTCGGGATGGGACAGTACAGCCAGCAGGTATAAACAATATCTTTATCTAGCCACCATGTCAAATCCATGGACCATCAGTGGCCCGAGGATCAAAATATCATCACCTACTAACACCTGGGAGAAACATGAACCGAGTTCTATAGGTGCGGGCGTGAATGAAGGGCCAATCATGTTACAGAAAGATGCCAGCAGCCCAGTATTTATCATCTATTCTGCCAGTCGGTATAGCAGCGATGATTATTGCCTGGCACAGATACAGTTGAAAAGCGGAGGTGATCCTACAGTAGTTGCAGACTGGATCAATAAGAAACAGGTTTTCGTAAGAAATGATGCTAACGCTGTTTACGGGCCAGGGCACAACGGCTTTTTTACCAGCAGTTATACTGATCCTAACGGGGTACTCAAAAAAGAAAACTGGTTTATATACCATGCGAGGAGTGTCCCTAATGTGACCAACGGAGCCCGAAGTCCCAGAATGCAGAAGATTAACTGGAATGTGGATGGTTCACCGAATTTTGGCCTTGCCGCCGCAACCGGAGTCGATATTACTGTTCCTGTAGGCGAATAATAAAATATGAAAAATAGATATTTTCTTTTATTAAGCCTGATATTGATATGCTGTACGGGTATCAGTAGCTATGCACAAAATAAAAACATCCTTCCCGATTGGGCGCTTGGCGGCTTTGTGAGGCCCAATGGGGTAAACCCAATAATTTCTGCAGACTCGAGTACAGTGTTTATGGATCCGATGACAAATTCCAGGATTCAATGGCAGGCTAACGATACCTTTAACCCGGCAGCTGCAGTCAAAGATGGAAAAATTGTTGTCCTTTATCGATCTGAAGACAAAAGCGGGATTAAAATTGGTCGCCGGACCTCTAGACTGGGCTATGCCATTAGTAAGGATGGCCTGAATTTTACCCGTAAAACTGAACCTGTTCTTTACCCTGATCATGATGATCAAAAGGAGTTTGAATGGCCAGGTGGATGCGAAGATCCGCGGATAGCAGTAGCTGAAGATGGAACTTACGTGATGTTGTATACGCAATGGAACCGAAAGATACCAAGATTGGGAGCCGCAACTTCAAAAGACCTTATCCATTGGACAAAGCATGGCCCAATATTTCAGGATGCTTATGAAGGGAAGTTTCTTAACATTCCTACAAAATCAGCATCCATTTTAACACAGGTTAAGGGCGGTAGACAAATTATTGTTAAGCTAAATGGCCAATATTTTATGTATTGGGGCGAAAGACATGTATATGCTGCAACTTCATCAAATCTGCTGGATTGGAGACCCTTAGTAGATGCACAGGGATCATTATTGAAACTAGCATCACCACGGACAGGTTTTTTCGATAGCGATATGACCGAATGCGGCCCCCCTGCTGTAATGACCGAAAAAGGAATTGTTCTACTTTACAATGGTAGAAATAATCCTGGTGAAAGAGGGGATAAGCGCTTTAACGGAGGCGCATATTGCGCAGGTCAGATGCTGTTTGACAAAACTGATCCTACCAAATTAGTGGACCGCCTTGACGTTCCTTTCTTCAGACCTATGGAATCCTTTGAAAAAAGCGGACAATACGCTAATGGTACCGTATTTATTGAAGGGATGGCGTGGTTTAAAGAAAAATGGTTTCTCTATTATGGCTGCGCCGATTCAAGAGTTGGCGTCGCCATATATAATCCAGCCAAACGAGTTGAGCCTGATCCAATTATTGATACCCAAAAAAATAATACACCAATAAATAAACCAATATGAAAAAAACCTCACTATCAATTCTTTTAACCATTTGCGCACTTTTTAGTCAAGCCCAACCCAGTAGTCAACCCGAAGATGTGATACGCCGTGTAGCAAATAATGTGATCGACAATACATCATTTCAGTTTAAAAATATAAAAACAGGAGTTAAGTATCCCTCTACAAAAGGGCTGGAAAGTACGCCTGATCTGAGGGCTGAAAGTCCTTACAATAAATGGTATTACCCTATGGGGGTATTGGCCATCAGTATGGTACAGCTAAGCAATCTTACCGGCGAAGCCAAGTATGCTGAATATGCTGCACGTAACTATGATTTTGTATTTAGCAACAGTGCCTACTTTGAAAAGCTTTATAAGGAAAAGCAGAGGACGGAATGGGCGCCGCTTTTTGCGATGAATGAACTTGATGCCTGCGGAGCAATGGCAGCCGGTTTGGCCGATGTAAATATGACCGAAAAACGTGCAGATTATACGGCATACTTAAAACGTGCAACTGACTATGTCAGCGCGAAACAACTGAGATTGGCAGATAAAACCTTAGTACGTCCAAGTTCAAGGAAAATGACTTTATGGGCTGATGACTTATATATGAGTGTTCCGCTACTGGCACGCATGGGAAAAATTACCGGCGATAAAAAATATTTTGACGATGCCATTATGCAGGTTGATAATTTTAATAGTTACCTCTACGATAATGCTACCGGTCTTTATATTCACTGTTATTATGCCGACGTAAATCAGCAAGGTGTAGCGCGTTGGGGCCGTTGCAATGGATGGCTTGCCTTGGCGCAAACAGATTTAATTGCTGCACTACCTGCAGACCATCCAAAACGTAAACATTTGATTGACCTGCTGTTGCGCCAGATCGTTGGCTTTGCACGTTACCAAGATGTATCTGGCTTATGGAATCAAGTATTGGACAAAAAAGATTCTTATCTCGAGACTTCAGCTACAGCGATGTTTACCTATGCCGTAGCCAAGGCTGTAAATGAGGGTTGGATACCTAAATCATACATCAGCATTGCGAAAGAAGGCTGGAAAGGTGTAGCCTCTAAAGTAGACCAACAGGGTGGGATTTTTGATATCTGTATTGGTACAGGGATCTCGGATGCGGTGAGTTTTTATTACAAAAGGCCGGTTCCTTATAATGATGTACATGGCATTGGCCCGGTAATTATGGCTGGAGCCGAAATGGTAAAATACAATAAGGCTAGTAGTCTGGCTAAATAAAAATAACCCTATTAGAAATAAATGATCTGAATTATAATGAGAAAAAGAATATTTACGTTGAGTTATGGCCTGATCCTGCTTGCAAGTGGCTGTGCTATGAAGAATAAAAGCAATGATAATTTGTTGCCTGATTCAGCGAATTTTAAGCAGGTGGTAGCAGGGAAGCCAGTCGAATTGTATGTTTTAAAAAATAGCGCAGGTATGTGTGCTGCAATAACCAATTATGGCGGGCGACTGGTTTCACTATTAGTCCCAGATAAAAAAAAGGATTTAACGAATGTTGTGGTTGGATTTGACAGTCTGTCGGGCTATATCAATAGTGCTGAACCTTATTTTGGGGCAACGATTGGCCGTTATGGAAACCGAATAGCAAGAGGGAATTTTTCATTGGAGGGGAAGGAGTACCAGTTGTCAGTCAATAATGGACCGAATACTTTACACGGAGGGAAAGCGGGCTTTCAATACAAAGTATGGGATGCGGTGAAACAAGGTGATTCGGTTTTGACCCTTACTTATCGTTCCGTAAATGGAGAGCAAGGCTTCCCGGGTAATTTACAGGCAAGCGTGACTTATACGCTAACCAGCGACAATCGTTTGAAATTAGATTACCGTGCGGTAACTGACCAGACCACAGTACTGAACCTGACCAATCACGCTTTCTTCAACCTAAACGGAGAGGGATCAGGAACTATTAACCATCATTTATTGAGAATTAACGCCTCACGTTACACTCCTGTGGATGCTACTTTAATTCCTACCGGGCAATTGGAGCCGGTAAAGGATACTCCATTTGACTTTAGCACTCCTGTTACCATTGGCGAGCGTGTGGATATCAAAAATGAACAACTTCGTTTTGGTAAAGGCTACGATCATAATTATGTATTGAATGCTTCCGGGCTGGATGTGCTCGCTGCCGAAGTTGAAGGAGAAAAAACTGGGATTGTGATGCGGGTTTATACCACAGAGCCCGGTCTTCAATTTTATGGAGGCAATTTTATGCAAGGCAAGAACAAGCTACGTAAAGGAATGGATGATTTCAGAACTGCATTTTGCCTGGAAACACAACATTTTCCTGATAGTCCTAACCAGCCTACTTTCCCAACAACAATTTTAAAGCCTGGACAAGTGTATGAAAGCCATTCGGTGTATGCGTTTTCTGTCCCTGAGAATTGAATCTCTATCTCCTAAAAATTGAGATAATTCGACAAAAAGTTGAACAAATTATGTAAATCATAATCGTTTAATTTGATTATTAATCAACCAAATATAAACCAATAACCACCATTCTATGAACAAAGATTTACATTTCTGCAAAGCCAATTGCTTAGGTTAAACTAACCATTAAACATTATTTTTTTACCCAGTATATTTTCTCAGGACAGTTTTCTGAACTACCCGGGTTTAAACCGTATCGCATAAAAAACAAGTGTATGTAACCCGACGCTCGTCGGATAAAAGCAATTTATATGAAAATAAAAAACAATGTTAGGCACTGGCAAATCCATTGGATGTTGCTTGGGTTGATTGTGCTATGCTTAACGCATTGTAAACAAGATGAAGTAAAGCAAGAAGCCAAGTACGATCCCTCTAAACCGTTAGAGGTCACAGATTTTTACCCTAAAGAGGGCGGAGCAGGAAACAATATGGTTATTTACGGGGAGAATTTTGGCAGTGACCCATCCAAGATCAAAGTAATGATTGGTGGAAAAGTTGCCGTAGTAGTGGGTGTCAAGAATAACAGCTTATATTGCCTCATTCCGGCGCAAGCTTACGACGGAGATATTAAGGTATCCGTTGTTGACGGTAACAACAATGAGATCGCCAATGCTGCAGCCAAAGAGGTGCTGTCCTATACCAGGAAATGGCTGGCCTCGACATTTCTCGGGAAGTATTACGAAGTTGGTTCCGCTTTTCAGGAAAAAGAAGGTCCGTTTGAGGACTGTGGAGCATTTAAAGGTATACAGTGGTTATCCTTTGATCCTAAAAATCCCAACCATCTTTATTTTACAGCCGGTGGCAGTAGTAGTCGGTTGATTGATTTCGAAAACAAATATGTAAGTTATTTTAGAACGGGTCTTGACGATGCATCTGTGATGACCTGGAAGATTGATGGGAATCAGGATATGCTTGTCTCGCACAACCATGCCAGTGATACCAAATACGGTAACTATATATTTAGCAGGCAATCGAACTTTGTTCAGAAGCAAGCTATTGAAGTGTACTCCCGTGGAGTGCGAGGAACATTAATTCATCCGCAAAATGGAGAATTGTATTATTCCAGATTCAGAGCAGGGGATGTTCGAAGGTATGACTTTAATACCAAGGAAGATAAACTGGTATTTACAAATCCATATAGTGGTATTGCCATTTACATGGTGATGCATCCCACTGGGGATTATGCTTATCTACTGGAGTATGATAAGCACTACATCATGCGTACCGACTACGATCGGGTCAACAAAACCTTTAAAATTCCATACACAATTTGTGGGGAGGCAGGTACTACAGGCTATGCAGATGGAATTGGAACGAATGCAAGGTTAAATTTTCCTGTACAGGGTGTATTTGTTAAAAATCCGGATTATGAAGCGTCGGGAGGAGATCAGTATGATTTTTATTTCTGCGACAAGAGTAATCATGCTATCCGTACGCTCACGCCACAGGGGAGAGTAGGTACATTCGCCGGACGTGGAAATAATGGTACAAGCGGATATGCTAACGGTGATTTACGTACTGAGGCTCGTTTCAATAGTCCGCAGGCAATTGCGTATGATGAGCTGAAGAAATGTTTTTATATCGGTGACGCCGGCAATTGGCTGATTCGCAAAATAGCAAAAGAAGAATAGAAAACTAACACTCAAATATAAAAGATGAAATTTATTTTACTAACATGCATAGTCTTGATTGGGATGTTCTTTAACGTTCGGGCCCAGGAGGAGATAACTGTGAAAGGAGTTGTTCTCGATGAGCAAAATTTACCCCTTATAGGTGTAAGTATAGCTGTGAGCAATATGCCCGGATTGGGAACCACTACTGTGACCGATGGAAAATACAGCATAAAAATGCGTCCTTTTCAAACTTTGATCTTCAGCTATATTGGTTATCAGAAGAAAGAGGTATTGGTGAAAGACCAGCGTACCATCAATGTCACCATGAAAGAAAATGACGACAGTAAGCTTAATGAAGTCGTTATTACCGCAACTGGCGCGGTGAAAAGGATTGCTGTGACGGGTGCGATCACAACAGTAGATGTGGAACGATTGAAGTCAAATCCCTCTACTTCTATGGCAGATGCCCTAGCGGGCGTCGTGCCTGGTATCCAGGCCATGCAAAGCTCTGGCAGGCCGGGCAGTGTGTCGGAATTCTGGATCAGGAGTATATCTACATTCGGGGCAAACAATTCTGCATTGGTATTGATAGACGGCTTTGAACGGGATATGAATGAAATCAATGTGGAGGATGTTGCATCATTTTCAGTGCTGAAAGATGCTTCGGCAACGGCTATTTATGGTAGCAGAGGCGCGAATGGGGTTATTTTGATCACAACAAAAAGAGGTAAGGATGGCAAAGTCGAGATCAATACGAAAATAGAAGGATTTTACAATACCGCTACTAAACTTCCTGATTTTGCAGATGGATACACCTATGCTTCACTCGCCAACGAAGCCAAGACTACCCGAAATTTGCAACCACTCTACTCCGGTTCAGAAATGGAAATACTGCGTCTAGGCTTGGATCCTGATCTTTTTCCCAACGTGGACTGGATGGATGTTTTGCTTCGCGACGGAGCAAAGAGCCAACGTAGTATACTGAATTTAAGCGGGGGTGGAAAAACAGCACGTTATTTTGTATCTGGAGGGTATCAGAACCAACAGGGGATGTACAAAGTGGATGAGGCATTGGGTGATTACAATACCAATACCAATTTTAAAAAGTACACCTATCGTTTAAACGTGGATATGGACATCACCAAATCTACGCTATTAAAGGTGGGCGTTTCTGGGTCCTTGAGGCAGCAGAATGATCCGGGAGTCGGAACAGCGGCCATCTGGACGACACTCATGGGCTATAACCCAATCATGATGCCGATGCAATATTCGAATGGGAAAATCCCCTCATGGACAGGAAAAGATGACAACCTCAATCCCTGGGTACAAGGAACCATGACTGGATACAACGAAAGCTGGACAAATAATATTCAGACCACATTAAACTTAGAACAGAAACTGGATTTTATCACTAACGGACTTACCTTTATTGGAAGGTATGGATATGATACCAATAATGACAATTACGTTAAGCGATTCAAGCGTCCCGAATTGTGGAATGCAGCCCGTTATCGTAATGCAGATGGGACATTGGTTTACACCCGGGTAGCCGAAGAACAAAAAATGACCCAAACTTCTGGCTCGGACGGCGATCGCAGGGATTTCTTTGAATGGGATCTCTTGTACAACAAAGATTTAGGAAATCACCATTTTGGAGCGATTACAAAATATACACAGTCGTCTAAAGTGTTTACCCAGAATATTGGCACAGATCTTAAAAATGGAATAGCCCGTCGGAACCAGGGCATTGCAGGGCGAGTGAATTACAATTGGAACAACCGGTATTATATCGACTTTAACTTCGGTTATACGGGTTCGGAGAATTTCCATAAAGATTACCGATTCGGATTCTTTCCAGCCATTTCAGGTGCCTGGAATATCGGTGAGGAGCCTTTCCTCAAAAAACTGAAATGGGTAAATATGTTTAAAGTGCGTTATTCGTATGGAAAGGCCGGAAATGACAATATGGGGGACATCAGATTCCCTTATTTGTACACCATTGAACAAATGACTGGTGGAGGATATAATTTCGGTGGTTATGACAGTAATAATCCATGGAATGGAATCCGCTATTCTTCCATAGCATCTCCAAATGTTACCTGGGAAATTGCGACTAAACAGGATCTCGGACTAGATTATTCCTTTTTTGGCGATAAGGTCAATGGTGCTTTCGACCTCTTTAGTGAACGTCGGGAGGGAATTTACATGCGGCGTGAATATCTTCCAGGATTCGCTGGACTAGAAAGTGATCCTTCGGCCAACGTGGGTATTGTAAAAGTACGTGGATTCGATGGAAATATTGCGGTCACTCAGAAGCTTTTTAATGTGGATCTAACTTTCCGCGCAAATGTTACCTATAGTAAAAATGAGATCATTGAACGCGATGAAGAAAACACAATTTATGAATATAGACTACAAGAAGGCCATCGCATTAATCAAGCGAGAGGATTGGTTTCTTTAGGTTTATTCAAAGATTATGATGATATCAGAAATAGTCCGCAGCAGACCTTTGGTACGGTTATGCCAGGCGACATCAAATACAAAGATGTAAATGGTGACGGTAAGGTAGATGGAACAGATGTTGTAGCGATAGGAGCAACAACCAGACCAAATTTAACCTATGGATTTGGTCTTTCTGCCCGCTGGAAAGGGTTGGACATCAACATGCATTTTCAAGGCGTAGGCAAGTCAAGTTATTTTATCAGTGGCAGTTCAGTTTTTATGTTCTCAGGTGGAGATGGATGGGGGAATGTATTGACTTCGCTCGCGAACAGTAACCGTTGGATTCTTGGCACAAACGAGGATCCGAATGCCGAGTATCCACGACTGACCTATGGAAACAATAGTAACAATTATCAGAGATCTTCATTCTGGCTTAGGGACGGATCATATCTGCGTTTGAAAACATTAGATATTGGTTATCAGATCCCGAAATCATTGGTGAATAGGGTCCGGATAAGCAATGCCCGTATATTTTTTGTCGGCACCAATCTGTACACATTTTCGAAATTTAAGTTATGGGATCCGGAGTTGGGAAATCCAGACGGAAAAGTTTATCCGCTGAGCAGAACCTTTTCATTAGGATTATCTGTCGGTTTATAAGAAAAAGAAATATGAAAAAAATAGCTATAATTTTAATCTTTGCGGCATCTGTTTTGGTGATTGGCGGGTGTAAAAAATACCTGGATTCGGATTATCTGTTCGATGAACGAATGACCACGGAGGATGTATTTAGCAATTCCGACTATGCTAACAGATGGTTGGCACGTGCGTATTATTTTTTGGGAACCAACGTGATGCAAGATGTTGCCAGTAAAAAGGTGATACCTTTTAATTTCGCTGATGATATGTTTTACGGAGATGAAAACGATGAGTATAAACGTTGGAAAAATGGACAGTACACTGAAGATGGTCTGGATGGTGAAAGCAAAACAATCTGGGTAACTGGATATCAGGGAATCCGGCAAGCCTCAATTTTCCTGAATAATATCGATATCAATAAACAGTTTACCGCACAGGAAATTGGAGATCTTAAAGGACAGGCCCGTTTTTTAAGAGCTTACTTTTATTGGATTCTTCTCCGTACCTATGGTCCGGTACCTCTAATTCCAGACGAAGGTATTGACTATACCAAAGAGTATGATGAAATTGCGCAGGCCAGAAATACTTATGCGGAATGCGCAGATTATATTTCTAATGAGCTTGTGGAGGCTGCGAAAGTTCTTCCACTTCAAAATGGGATACAGCAGCTTGCCCGACCTACACGTGGTGCTGCATTGGCCCTTCGGGCTAAAGTATTGCTGTATGCTGCTAGCCCCTTAGCCAATGGTAAAGCGCCAGCTGAGGTAGCTGCTTTAATGGTGAATAAAGATAAAAAACCGCTACTCTCGCTAACTTATGATGAATCTAAATGGGCCAGGGCAGCAGCTGCGGCAAAGGATGTTATAGACCTTGGACAATATCAATTGTTCGTGGCTTATAAAAAGACTGTTGGCGATATCGCCTACCCTGCAACCGTTACGCCTCCTTCAGACAATAACTTTTCAAACAGCAACTGGCCCGCCGGTTGGAAAGATATAGACCCGTTTGAATCGTATCGCTCCGTATTTAATGGTGCAGTTTCCGCTTCTGAAAATCGTGAACTTATTTTTACGCGTGGCAGAAATCAGGGTAGCGAATTTATTGGCAATATGGTGGTACATCAATTACCCCGGTTGGAAGGAAAAGGCTATAATTCTCATGGTATGACGTTAAAACAGGCTGATGCGTATTATATGAACGATGGTACTGATATCCCTGGAATGAACAGCATGTATGCTGGACGCCCCGGTTATCAAGACAGGTATAACACACAACAGCGTGCAGCAGGTTTTGTACAGACAGCTGAATCGGCAAATTATCCGGAATTGGGTGCATTGGCTGCTGGTGTAAGTAAACAATTTGCAAAGCGTGAACCTCGCTTCTATGCTTCAGTTTCCTACAATGGTTCGACCTGGAATTTGCTGAATGCAGAAGTGACAAAAGATGAAAAACCTAATGTGCAGATATTTTATTACCGCGGTGATCCCAATGGCTATAAAAATACTACATACTGGACGCGTACAGGGATCGGCATTAAAAAGTATGTTCATCCTGACGATATCAGTAATGTGATACTTACTCCGCTTGACCAAAGTCGCATCAAAGATAAAGTTGATCCGGCAATCCGATATGCAGAAATCCTGCTGATTTATGCGGAAGCTTTAAATGAGTTGAACGGATCATACTCCATCCCTTCCTGGGACGGTAAAGCAACGCATACGATGGGTCGGAATATTTCGGAAATAAAAAGAGGGATCCAGCCAATTCGGATCAGAGCAGGATTAGCCGACTATGCGAATGATGTGTATGCTGATGCGACAAAATTCCGGGTTAAACTAAAAAGAGAACGTCAGATTGAATTATTTGCTGAGGGGCACCGATATTTTGATCTGCGTCGCTGGACAGACGCTCCGGGAGAGGAATCTGCTCCCGTTTATGGATATAATGCTTATGCGACAAAAACGCAGGCAGACCTGTTCCATACCCCGGTTGAAACCCCGTCCTTGCCATCAATATTTACCCTAAAAATGTGGTTCTGGCCGATTCATTTTGATGAGCTCAGACGTAACAAATTTTTAGTGCAGAATCCGGGCTGGACAAATCCTGAATAGTTTATTTTAATTAGCAACAATGAAAAAGAAATTATATATATTATTTTTAATGTTAACAACGGCAAGCTGTTTTGTTTCATGTAAAAATGAGTGGGAGGAGGAACAATTCACCCAAATGGCCTCCTTTAAATCAATAGTTACAGGTCAGGGCGTGTCCTGGAGTTATTTACGTTACAATGCTAACGGTGTAGTGCGATACAATCTTCCAATTGTGATCAGTGGGTCTACTCCAAATAATAAAGCGCGGACCATACACATCGGTTTGGATCCAGACACACTTGCGAGATTAAACCAGGAGCAATACGGCCATCGTCAGGAATTGTATTTTAGACAATTAGATCCAAAATATTATAATCTTCCTACCACGATTACGGTTCCTGAGGGTGTCAGTACAATCTCATTACCCATAGATTTTAAAATGGGCGACCTGGATCAGTCTGATAAGTGGGTATTACCCTTGCAGATTTTAGATGATCCATCTTATGACTACAAAGCAAATCCGAACAAAAGCTATCGTAGAGCAATGTTGCGTGTTATGCCATTTAATAATTATTCCGGGGAGTATGGTGGTACTTTATATAAGATCTTTCTTGATGGTGATACGGAGCCACTAACACTGAACAAACATCGCACGTATGTAGCGGATGACAAAACGATATTTCTATACGCCGGGACCCGGGATATTGATTATTTGGACCGTAAGAATTACAAAGTACTGATGAAGTTTACTGATGAGAACATAGATGTTCAGAATCGGAAGAAAAAACTGGAAGTTTGGAGTGACAATTTGGCAAATAATAAGTTTAAGCTAGGGACGTCCCAGTCTTATTATACAATTGACGAAGAAATGGATGCGAAACTTCCTTATATGAAACATATCTATATCACATTATTTTTGTCATACGAGTTTGAGGATTATACAACAATTCCAGGACAGCGTTTGAAATACAAGGTGGAAGGAACATTGTCTATGCAACGCGACCTGAATACATTGATACCTAATGAGGATCAGCAAGTTCAATGGTAATATGAGAAGTATTCAAAATAGCTCGGTAGTCTGTGTTTTATTAATGCTGTTTGCATTCTCGTTATCGTGTGGTGGTAGCGATAGTTTACGAGCTGTTCCAGCTAAAGTGGATGCGCCGATTGTATATGAGATTATTGAAGACAAGTTGCCTATTGCAGATCCATATGTATTGTATCACAATGGTAAATATTATGCTTACGGAACTCGTATAAATGGTTTTGAAGTATATATTTCGGACGACCTGAAGCATTGGAAGAGGAGCGATCATCTTGCGCTGTCACCAGAGAACTCATGGGGAACAAGATGGTACTGGGCTCCTGAAGTATATTATGTTGCGTCCAAAAATAGATTTTATATGTTTTATACTGTTGATGAACACATTTGTGTGGCTTCGGCCAATACACCCACGGGACCATTTATACAGGCAGAAAAAAAACCTATCGTTGCTAATGAAAAAGGAATTGATCCTTCGTTGTTTATAGACGAAGACGGTACTCCTTACCTCTATTTTGTGCGTTTTACTTCGGGTAATGTAATTTGGATGGCCGAAATGAATGATGACTTGCAAAGTATAAAAACCAACACTTTGACCAAATGTATCAGTGCTGAAGATAATTGGGAAAAAATTCAAGGAACGATTGCTGAAGGACCCTCGGTGCTCAAGAAGGGGGGGACTTATTATTTAATGTATTCAGCAAATCACTTTGAGAGTAAAGATTATGGTGTAGGGTACGCAACCGCGAGTTCCCCAAAAGGACCATGGAAGAAGTACAATGAAAATCCGATTCTACGTAGAGATAAGCCCGCCGCTTCTGGATTGGTTGGTACTGGGCATGGTGCGCCCTTCGTTTGTGCGGATGGAACTTACAAATATATTTACCATGCGCATGCAGATAACAATAGCGTTGGGCCACGAAGGTCTTACATTAATGATTTGGGCATCTCAGCACAGGGTGTGATAAGTATTAATGCTGAAGCAATCAGACCGGTAGTAGTAAAATAAACAGATCATAAAATACTAAACACAAAAACAAATGAAACGATTCTTTCTTTCCTTAGGCCTGGTTGCCGCAATGCTTAGTGCATCTGCCCAACAGCGTAAAGCACCGGCCTACCCACTGATTACGCACGATCCTTATTTTAGTATCTGGTCGTTTTCCGATCATCTTAATGCGGAGCCAACAAAACACTGGACAGGCACAAATCATGCACTATCCGGATTGATTAAAGTTGATCAACAGGTTTACAGTTTTTTAGGTAAAGCCGATAAGCATTTTGAAATGCTTTTACCTACAGCTGAAGGCAAATCCTATACTGCAAAATATTCGGAAAAAGAACCGGCTGCAGGTTGGGAAAAGACTGATTACAATGATCAGAGCTGGAAAGCTGGAAATGCACCATTTGGTGACAGTGATGCCAAGACCCAATGGAAAAGTGATAACCTATGGATGCGTCGTGAGTTTAATCTGGACAATATCGACCTTAAAGGTTTGAATTTAAGAATCAATCATGACGATAATATTGATCTGTTTTTAAACGGTGTTAAAGTTTACAGCTGTAATTGCTGGACCGGTAAATATGTTAATATCCCTATTGATGAAAAGATAAAGGGTGTATTGAGGAAAGGCAAAAATGTTATTGCTGCTCATGTTAAAAATACAGCAGGCGGGCAATGGCTAGATGTCGGCTTAGCTGTCGAAAAGCCAGCAGCCGAATTAAAGTCGGTGCTTATGGCTAAGCAAAACAATGTAACTATAAATGCCACACAAACCATCTATCAATTTAGTGCAGGTAAGGTAGATCTGGAACTTACTTTCACATCGCCTTTGCTGATGGATAACCTCGATCTGGTAGCCAGACCGGTTTCTTATGTGTCGTTTAAGCTTAAGGCCAATGATGGGAAAAAGCACAATGCGCAGGTTTATTTTGGCGCTTCAACGGATATAGCGACCAATAATCCTGCTCAGGAAGTGGAGGCATCAGCTTACAGGAACGGAGCACTTTCGGTGCTTAAAGCTGGTACAACAGCACAGCCGGTTTTGAAAAAAAAGGGGGATGATATCCGTATCGATTGGGGTTATATGTACGTTGCTGTTGCTCAAAATAGCGGGAAACAATATGTTACTTCATCGGCAAATGCGATTTCATCTTTTATAAGTGGAAAAGTCGCTGCTACTCCGGCGAAAGGTAATAGCTTAACATTGGCTACAGTATTGCCTTTTAGTGTAGGCCCAATAGCTACAGAAAAAACAGTATTGATTGGTTATGACGATATAGAGTCTGTTCAATATTTCGGCGAAAACTTAAAACCATGGTGGAACCGCAAAAATAACCAGACCATAGATAAACAGCTTACATTGGCAAACAATGAATACGCTTCGGTTTTACAAAAATGCGATGCATTTAATAAGCAATATTATGCTGCAAACTTAAAAGTAGGCGGTAAAGGATATGCTGATCTTTTAGATCTTTCGTATCGTCAGGCCATCTCTGCACACAAATTAGTGGAAAGTCCGCAGGGCGAGATTTTATTTCTTTCTAAAGAAAACTTTAGTAATGGCTCTATCAATACTGTAGATATTACTTACCCCTCAGCGCCATTGTTTTTGGTATACAATCCTGATTTGTTAAAAGGAATGTTAAATGGGATTTTTTATTACAGCGAAAGCGGAAAGTGGAAAAAACCTTTTCCTGCACACGATATAGGTACTTACCCTTTGGCAAATGGACAAACTTATGGTGAGGATATGCCCGTAGAGGAAGCTGGGAACATGCTTATTCTTACTGCAGCAATTGCTAAGGTTGAAGGTAATGCAGACTATGCTAAAAAACATTGGAAGACGCTTTCTATCTGGGCAGATTATCTGAGTAAAAACGGTTTTGATCCAGCAAATCAGTTGTGTACTGATGATTTTGCTGGTCATCTTGCCCGGAATACGAACTTATCGGTAAAAGCCATTGTAGCTTTAGGCGGTTACGGAATGCTTGCAGCACAATTGGGGGAAAAAGAAGCAGCAGCAAAGTATACGCCAATGGCTAAGGAAATGGCAAAAAAATGGATGGAAATGGCTGATGCGGGTGATCACTATGCTTTAACATTTGATTTGAAAAATACCTGGAGCCAAAAGTATAACCTTGTTTGGGATAAGGTATTGAAGCTTGGTATTTTTCCAGAAACTGTTTATAAAAAGGAGATTAATTTTTATCTGAAAAAGCAAAATGCTTTTGGTTTGCCATTGGACAGCCGTAAAACTTATACTAAATCTGATTGGATTTTGTGGACAGCAACCTTGACCGATAATCGTGCTGATTTTGAGAAATTCTTAAAGCCAATCAATAAATTCGTTCTGGAGTCGCCAAGTAGAGTACCATTAAATGACTGGCATGAAACGACCAATGGTAAGCAGGTGGGCTTTCAAGCACGTAGTGTGGTAGGTGGTTATGCCATTAAATTGTTGGATTACCAGTTAAATAAAAGATAGAGGATTCAATGAATACGTTATACCCTAAACTATGGTTAACAATGCGATTAACCACCGTTATATCAATAGCCTCTCTAATGCATGTAAGTGCTGCTACTTTTGGCCAGCGGATCAATGTTGAGCAGAATCGTCTTGCAATTGATGTCAGGGGCAAGATTCTGGACGAGAACGACCAGCCGCTGATTGGTGCAACTGTAGGTATAAAGGGCAAGGGCAGGTCGGTAATGACCGATCAGAATGGTGCCTTTCATCTGGCAAATGTTGCGGAGCAAGATAAACTGGTGATCAGTTATATCGGCTATGAGCTCATGGAAGTTAATGTGGCTGCGGATATGGGAAGTATTCGATTGAAGCGAACCGTTGGTGATCTGAATGAAGTGGTGGTAATTGGCTATGGCACCGCCAGGAAGAAAGACCTTACTGGTGCAATTACGCAGCTTAAGCCTGATAAAATTGCCGAGGAAAATCCAAGAACTGTTCAGGATATTCTAAGGGGGACGCCTGGTTTAACTATTGGACTGGATGCATCAGCAAAAAATGGTGGTTCCATCAACATCCGCGGACAGCGTTCTGTTTATACAGATGGTAACCATAATTCCCCATTGCTTATCCTGGACGGGATGATCTTCTATGGAGAGTTATCTGAGATCAATCCTGATGATATTGAACAGATCGATGTACTCAAAGACGCTTCGGCCGCTGCCATTTATGGTGCACAGTCTGCCAACGGCGTCCTTATCATTACCACTAAAAAAGGAAAACCGGGTAAGCCAAGAATTAATTTTACCTCAAACCTGGGGCTGTCAACCATGGGCGCAAATCGGCCTGTCTGGGGAGCCGAGGGATATATGAAATACAGAGAGGACTGGTACATTGCAGGCTCGTATGACCTTAATACGGTTACAGGTAATTATGAGCCATATATGTCAAGCAGTATTGATGCTGTAGTTGCTAAAAATAAACCAGGGTATTACGAAAAGCCAACTCCGGCTATGTTCGCTAAATATGGAATTACTGAGGCCACCTGGAGAGCCTATTCTCCGACCGGTGCGGGCGACTCTGACGAGCGGATCTACGCAACGCGTATCGGAATGGGACACACCGTATTGACCAATTATCTTGCCGGCAAAATTTTCGATTGGTACGACCATAGTTTCCGCGATGGGACTAACCAGGATTATAACCTCAGCGTTTCCGGTGCCAGTGATAAGATCAATTATTACATGTCTGCCGGATACCTTTCAAATCAAGGAGTTGTTGTGGGTGACAATTACAAAGCTGTACGCGCCAACCTTAAAGTTGATGGCAAAGTAACAGACTGGCTAAACATTGGTGCCAATGTTAACTTTCAGGACCGGTCAGACGGAAATATAGCAACAGACTGGGCTAGTGCAATTATTTTTAACAGTCCTTTCGCTGCTTACCGGGATGGGAGCGGAAACTTAGAGATCTACCCCCAGGGTTCAACCCTGACTGGTCTTGTAAGAGGATATAATTATGATTATAACAGGCAGTTTCAGGATCTTGAAAGCGGCTACAATGTTTTAAACTCTATTTTTACGGCAAAAGTAAAACTGCCTTTTAATATCACTTATTCATTTAACGCTTCGCCTCGGTATCAATGGTTCTATAAACGCTATTTTACCTCATCCTTACATCCTGATTGGAGTCCTGGTTCAAAAAAAGCAGGGGTAAATCGCGATAACAGTAAACGTTTTGACTGGTCGCTCAATAATACCATTAACTGGGAACATACCTTTGCTACAAAACACCGTGTTAATGTAACGTTAGTGCAGGAAGCAGAAGAGCGCCAGTCCTGGAGGGACAATATTCAAGCTTGGGACATATCGCCTACCGATGCCTTAGGTTTTCATGAAACCAAAGGTGGTGACAAGCTGATGAGTGAGTTTGATTCTGAAGACAGTCGCCAAACGGCAGATGGTATGCTTGCCCGTCTCTTCTATTCTTATGATGACAGGTATATGCTGACCACCTCTATACGCCGTGACGGCTACTCGGCATTTGGCACATCCAATCCACGTGCAACGTTCCTGTCTCTTGCTTTAGGCTGGACCTTTACCAACGAAAATTTCTTTAAGTGGAAGCCATTGAGCAATGGTAAGCTGCGCTTGTCTTATGGACAAAATGGAAACCGCTCGCTTGACAACCCATACGTTGCATTGGCCAACCTTGCCAATGGGACGGGTACACAAGGTTATATAGACGCAAGTGGTAAATATGTACAATTCCAATATCTGCGATTAGATCGCATGGCCAATAAAAACCTGCAATGGGAAAAAACAGCCTCTTTCAATGTAGGGTTAGATCTGGGCTTTTTGAATAACCGTATTTCAACGACATTGGATTATTTCCAGATGTCTACTACCGATATGATCATGAATCAGTCCTTACCAGGTTTCTCCGGATTTAGCAGCATCACAACCAATTTAGGTGAGGTACAGAACAAAGGATTTGAAATATCGGTCAACTCGCAGAATATCAAGGCGAAAGATTTTAGTTGGAACACTAGCCTTGGATTCTCAAAATACACCAATAAGATTAAACATCTTTATTACCAGTTTGTAGACGTGCTAGATGCAAGCGGTAATGTGGTGTCAAGTAAAGAGGTGGATGATATTGGAAATAAGTGGTTCATTGGGCAGCCTATCAGCTCCATCTGGGATTACAGGGTAACAGGTATTTGGCAGACCAATGAACTTGATGAAGCGGCCAGACACGGGCAGCGTCCGGGGGATCCTAAAGTGGCCAACAATTACACGGCAGATGATAAAGTTGATGTCAATGGAAAAATTACACCTGTTTACAATGATAACGACAAGGAGTTTCTGGGTCAAACGCAGGCACCCATCATGTGGTCTTTAAGAAATGACTTTACCTATAAAAACTTCAGTTTTTCCTTTAACCTCTATTCCTACTGGGGGCATAAGCGACTTAACGGGGCTTATCTCAACCAGGATAATGGCACTTCGACCATTAGCCAGGGACTTGCCAATACCTATGAGAAACCATATTGGACACTGGAAGCGCCCAGCGATTTCTGGGCTCGCTTAGAATCAAAAGGTCCTTCAGGACTTAATGCACCTCAGCGGGTATTTGACCGTTCTTTTATCAGGCTAGATAATGTAACCCTGGGCTATACATTGCCGAAAAAACTGACTTCGGCTGCCCATATTGAAAATTTAAAAGTTTTTGGTTCTGTACGTAACCTGGCCGTTTGGAATAAAGATAAGAACTGGCGTTATTGGGATATTGAACTTGAAAATTCACAAATGGGACCTACCCCTAGAATATATACACTTGGGTTAAACCTAAGTTTTTAAACGAATTAAGGATGAAAACGAATAATTTTTATACATCGGCTCTTTTTGTAATAGGTATATGTGCGCTTACTTTCATTTCAGGCTGCAAGAAGGATTTTTTAAAACCGGATCCACTCTCTTTTTACGAGCCTGATATTACATTTTCAAGTCGTGCGGGTCTTGAAGCAACAACTGCGCTGCTGGATAGGCACTTACGTACCTATTGGAGCCATTTGAATACACGGGATATTTCTGTGCCAATCGGTACGGAGTATATGCTGTCGGATGTAGCTGTTTCGGCTAAAACAGACGATGGAAACATCTTTGCCGATGTGGCCACACGCCTTACGCCTACAGATGGTATGTTTGACAATGATGTCAACATGATTTCTTTCTTTTGGGGCGAGACCTATAATGGGATTAAATATGCCAATACCATTACCAGCTTGATTGATAACGTACCTGGTTTGGATCAGGGGACTAAACGGGAGTTTCTTGGCAGGGCTTATTTTCACAGATCTTTTCGGTATCTGGCGCTTTGCTTTCAGTTTAAGGATGTGCCATTGGTCACCAAAATATTAACTGCACCCAAACAAAACTATAAAACTACGAGCCGTGAGGCTATTTTGGAAATGATTACCGCTGATATGGAAAAGGCGGTAGCATGGGTACCTGAGCAATCGAAAATGGCTTATATCGGAATGATCAACAAGGGCGCTTGTCGGCAGCTGCTGACAAAGTGCTATCTGGCCACCGGTCAGTGGGATAAAGCCATTGCCCAGGCCGATACGCTGATTAACCAATCTGGTTACGCTTTGATGAACAACAGCTTTGGTACATTTGACAATCCTTCTCCGGTTAATTGGCCCGTGACCCGTAACGTCATCTGGGATTTGCATCGCCCGGTAAATAAAGCGATCGCCGCCAATAAAGAAGCGATTCTGGTTATGCCTAACCGTGAAGGTACCGATGCGACCATCAGATACAAATCTATGCGCAACTGGGGGCCAATGTGGAACCAGGCAGCATTAAAATCACCCAGTGGAAAGGTGCTCCTGTCGGTGGGTAAAACAGATGCCAAATATAGAGCCGAAAATGATATTAACGGTACCGTAGGAAGAGGTATAGCTATGATTAGACCTACTTATTTTGCCCAGTTCGGTCTTTGGTCTGTAAACGGACAAAACGATGCTACAGATCTGCGCCATAACAGTGCCGTAGGAAACTGGGCCAATATGGAAATGCTGAAGTATAACGATCCAACGGATTCTTTCTACGGCCAGAACTTGAGGCTGTACAATGTTAACACGCTTTTGTGTACAGATACTATACGCAGCTGGTTTAACTGGCCGCATTATAAAATATATATCGAAGATCCTGTATTTCTGGCTACGCCTACCTCGAATAGAAACGATGGGGGAGCGGCCGACTGGTATTGCTATCGTTTGGCAGAAACCTATTTATTAAGGGCAGAAGCGCAATTTTACAAAGGAAATGTTGGAGCGGCAGTGGAAGATGTAAATGTGGTAAGAAGGAGAGCCCAGTGCGCCCAGTTGTACACCACTGTAAACATTGGTGATATTGTGAACGAACGCGCACGTGAGTTGTATATGGAAGAATGGAGGCATATGGAATTGAGCAGGATTTCTTACAGTCTGGCTTTAAGTGGCAAAGCAGATGAATGGGGCAATACTTATAATGTAAATACCCTGGCAAACAACAGCTACTGGTATCAGCGCATACAGCATTATAATGATTATTACAATAAAAACAAGGTGAGCGTAAGGAATAGAAATTATACCATCGCGCCAAACAACATCTACTGGCCTATTCCTCAAACTGCAATTAACTCCAATCTATATGGCAAATTGCGTCAAAATTCCGGCTATAGCGGTTATGATGGTGGTATAGAGATGTGGACCAAGTGGCAGGATGCCGTAGCTGATGAGGATACGAATTAAATTTTAAACATAACACTCACATGAATAAGAGACTATTTTTATCGCTGCTCGCAGTATTTGCATTTCAATTGTTATTTGCCCAGCGCGAAGGGCTGTCCGGGTTTTCTAAAGGATCAACGCCCGACGAGGTGGGCAAGCGTCTGGCTTATCATTTTGTAAACAGCAGACATGATCTTTATGCCGGCAGGTACATTCATTATGCCGGTGTATGCACCTGGAATGGTGCCATTGATTATGCTTTGAAAACGAAGGACCAAAAGTTGATTAAGCTTCTGCAAGATAAATTCGAACCGTTTTTTACCATCGAAAAGCCATTGTTGCCGCCTATGAACCACGTGGATTATAACATGTTTGGCAGTCTGGCGCTGAAACTCTACCAGATCACAAAAGACGAGCGCTATCGTAAAATGGGGCTGGCCTACGCTGATTCACAGTGGGAAGTGCCTAAAAATGCAAACCCAGAGGAGAAAGCCTGGGCTGATAAAGGTTTTTCCTGGCAGACACGCCTCTGGATTGATGATATGTATATGATCACCGTGGTACAAAATGAGGCTTACAAAGTAACTGGTGACCGCAAATATATCGATAGGGCAGCAAAAGAAATGGTACGCTATCTGGATGAGCTGCAACGTCCGAACGGACTTTTCTATCATGCTCCAGATGTTCCATATTATTGGGCGAGGGGAGCGGGCTGGATGGCAGTAGGTATGCCTGATCTACTTCGTGAGTTACCTAAGGACCACAAAGATCGCCCCCGAATTATGCAAGGTTACCTGACCATGATGAAAAGTCTGAAAACGTACCAAAGGCCGAGTGGTATGTGGAATCAGCTTATTGATGAACCTGATTTTTGGCCTGAAACATCAGGTACTGCGATGTTTACTTATGCATTTATTGTTGGTGTTCGTGAAGGATGGCTTGATGCTGCAGATTATGCGCCGGCAGCTCGAAAAGCTTGGTTAGCGATGGTGCCGTACATTGACCAACGTAACAACGTAACGGAAGTTTGTATCGGTACAGGCAAAAAGAACGATAAACAGCATTATCATGACCGCCCACGCAATGCAGGAGACCTTCACGGGCAGGCGCCTTACCTGTGGTGTGCAGCTGCGCTTTTAGGTAAGTAATTGGTTAGTTTTCAACACAAGCAAAGGCATCAAACAAATTTTCATTTTTTTAAATAAATCGGTTATGAAGAAGACATTCCTGGCATTAATTTGTTCATTTTTCCTGTTTTTAGCATATTCGAAGGCCGGGGTTGGAAATGGAGATGAAGAGAAGAAGAAAGTGGAAGTGCCAACTCAGTCGGTATTTGAAGGCAAGAGCCTGGCGACTTTTGGGAACAGTATAACAGCTGCGGAAAATAGCTGGGCTTATCAACTTTCCAGCACATTAAAATTTGGGAATTTATACAATGGTGCTGTAGGGGGAGCTATTTGGAGCAAACGCGAAAGAACTACGGGGAGTGGTAAAAAGATAAGGACACAAAATTATAACGACACCGATTTCGCAGGTATAAGTAACAGCAATGCCGCAAATCCGGATGACTTAGAATACCAAAAACGTATAAACAATTCTGCCATAGTACATATACAGAAATATTTAAGTGAGAAAACAGCACCAATTCCAGATTTTATAATCCTTTCATACGGAACAAATGACCTTAGCACTGAGGCAGTATTGGGAGATACAGAAGGGGTACTACAGGAAGGAAATCTAGATAACCTTGACCTGAATACAATAGCTGGGACTGTAAAATGGTGCATTAAGACGCTCAAGAATAAGTTTCCTAAGGCAAAATTATATGTATCCCTTCCTTTGCAAGCTGAAAGCGAGAATAGAAATAAAAACAACCTGAAAAAGATAGGCATAATCAAGAAAATATGTGATGGTATGTCGATACCTTATTTTGATTGTTATGCAGAAAGTGGCATTACACAGGAAAATAGTAAACAATATTTACGAGACGGATTACATCCGAACGAGGATGGGAAAAAAATACATGCAGATTATATCATTAAAAAATTAAAAGCAGCAAACTTTAAAAGTTTATGAAATTAGTATCAAATAAAATGATGAAAAAGATTAAGTTTAGTTTGTTGTGCCTGTTCATGGCCGTTCTTGGTGCGAAAGCTCAGTCTATTGGAAATCCATTGCCCATACCTTTTGGCGATCCTTATGTACTATATGATGATAACGGGAAATACTATATGTATGGCACCGGGGGCGATGTGAAAGAGGGGTTTGGAGCCTATTCATCGACTAATTTAAAAGACTGGAAGTTTGAGGGGCAGGTTTACCATCACGATAACACGAATGGCTGGGGTATACATTCTTTTTGGGCTCCGGAAGTTTATAAGAAAGATGGTAAGTACTATATGTTTTACAGCGCTCAGTGGAAGCAGAATCCCAACAGGGAAAAGGAAAACTTTAAGATTGGGGTAGCAGTTTCAGATAAAGCCACTGGCCCTTTTACAGACTTGAACGACCGCCCGATTTTTGATCCGGGATATCCAATTATAGATGCCAATCTGTGGTTTGAAAATGGTAAAACCTATTTGTACTATTCAAGATGCTGTTATAAGCACCCGGTGGAAAGCGAAGTAGCACAATGGGCCAGAAAAAATGGGTGGTATAATGAAGTGGAAGAAAGTTGGGTATATGGGGTAGAACTGAAACCGGATTTCTCGGATGCAATTGGGGAGCCTGTTCTGTTGCTTCGTCCGCCAGTTAAAATGGGTAAAGACGACTGGGAAAGTCGTTCGGTAACTGCTAAAGAAGTAAACAGGAGATGGACAGAAGGTTCTTTTATCTTTAAAAAAGGGGAAGTTTATTATATGATGTACTCGGCAAATAACTTCGACGGACAAAATTATGCGGTAGGTTACGCTACGTCGAAAAGCCCATTAGGACCATTTAAAAAAGCAGATGAAAATCCTGTTTTACAGAAAAATGGAATGGTAACCGGAACTGGTCACAATAGCATTACTTATAGCCCGGATGGTAAGCAAATGCTTTGCGTATATCATGGGCGTACTGAAGCTTCAGGCCATCAAAGACTGGTGTTTATCGATAGAATGGAAGTTAATAAAGATGGTAAGTTAGTGGTACATGGACCAACTTTGAAAGATTAATATAGTGTCTTCTCCTGAAATGACTATACACTATTTTCAGGAGAAGACACTTTAATCAACTTTTTTAATCTTTTATTTCATTATTAATCATTTATTATGTTTTTATTAATGGGGAAATTGATTTTAGTGAAACAGATCGTCTTAAAACCAATTGGGACGTCTGATTCAAACTAAATCAAATATAAACATTATGAAAAAAACAATTATTTTATCGGTATTGCTATCCGTAGGTATGTTAGGTGTGAATGCTAACAATGCGAATTTAAATGTAAAGCCACATTTGAAAAATCCTATTAGTAAGTTTCAGGATGAGGATAAGGAATTAACTAAAGATAGATGGCAATGGTTAGCTACTGCTTCTCTTAATCCTGAAGGAGCAAAAAAAGCTATTGATAATGATCCTGCGACGAGATGGGAAACTAGAGTTTCTCAGGCTAGTGGTCAATTTTTTATTTTAGATATGAATGCTGCTAACACCGTTAGTAAAATAGTATTGGATGTTGCGGCTAGTAAGAATGACTCTCCTAAAGGTTATGAAGTTTATATGTCTAATGACGGAACTAATTGGGGAACTGTATTAGCCAGTGGAGCAGGAGCACAAAACGAAACTGTTATTATTTTTAATAAAAAGACAGCTGGTAGGTATATCAAAGTTATTCAAACAGGTGCAACAGGTAACTACTGGTCTATTCATGAGTTTAGAGTTTTTGGACAGGCAGCTAAAAAGTAAAAAATCGCACAACGATTATACAATATAAAAAAGATGAAATTAAGTAATAAAATTTTTTATTGTGCCTTTATTTTAAGCTTACCAGCCCTATTTTATGCCTGTAGTGCATTAAAAGATACTGTGAACAGAGACGCTTCGGGAAAGATTGTTGTTAAAACCAATCCAAGCTCTAAATACTTAAGTCCTAAAGAAAGTCTTCAGTCGTTTCATCTTCCAAAAGGATATAGAATGGAACTAGTGGCAAGCGAGCCTATGATTAGTGAGCCAGTAGCGATCACTTTTGATGGGAATGGTAGAATGTTCGTTGCCGAGATGAACACCTATATGAAAGACGTTAAAGGCACTGGGCAAATGGAACCGGTATGTACAGTTAAGAGACTTGAAGATACTAATGGGGACGGAGTGATGGATAAAGCTGTTATTTTTATAGATAAGCTTATTCTTCCTCGTCTAATACAAACTTTAGATGACAGGTTGTTAGTAGCGGAAACAAACTCTAATAATATTTATAGTTACAGAGATACAGACGGAGATGGAAAAGCAGATGAGAAAAAACTGGTTTATCGTAATGATGTAGCAAGTACGAACAATTTAGAACATCAAAAAAGTGGTTTAATCTGGAATCTGGACAATAGATTATATGTTACTTATGATAACATTAGGTATCGCTATAATAATGGGGAATTAAAAGCAGAAAAACTGATAAACGGATCAGGTGGTCAGTGGGGTTTGGCGAACGATAACTATGGTCGTTTATTTTATTCTTCAGCAGGAGGGGAAACGCCAGCATTAGATTTTCAGCAAAACCCATATTTCGGTCGCTTAGATATTGGAGGGCAATATGACCAGGAGTTTAGAGCAGTTTGGCCTATTATTTCTACACCGGATGTTCAGGGAGGAGTCAATAGACTAAGAAAAGACAGTACGCTTAATAATTTTACTGCATGTTCAGGGCAATCTGTTTTTAGAGGGAACTCTTTACCCGCTGATATGGTTGGAGATCTTTTAATACCTGAGCCTGTAGGGCGACTGATTAGAAGAGCAAAAGTGACGAATACCGATGGCTTTATTACACTTAAAAATGCTTATAAAGAAGAAGAGTTTCTTGCCTCTACAGATATGAACTTCAGACCTGTTAACAGTTTAACCGGACCTGATGGTTGTTTATATATTGTAGACATGTATCACGGTATCATTCAGGAAAGCAATTGGACAAAAAGTGGGACTTTTTTAGGTGCTCAGATCTTAAGTAAGAAATTTGATAAAAACATTGGTAGAGGACGTATTTATAGATTAGTATATGATGGGATTAAACCGGATAAAACTAAACCAAATACATTAGGTATGCCATCTTCTGAATTGGTACAATACTTATCTCATCCAAATGGTTGGTGGAGAGACAATGCGCAAAAATTAATGGTTATAAAAGGAGATCAGTCAGTAGCTCCGGCATTAAAAGATTTGGTGTTAAATTCTCCCGATCCATTAGCTCGTATCCATGCAATTTGGACTTTAGATGGATTGAAAGCTTTGGATAAATCAACCTTGCAAGCGGCATTAAAGGATAAAGATGCTAATGTGAGAAAAAATGCTGTTTGGGTGGCTGAAGAAGCCATTACAAAAGGAGATGAGAGCTTGATCACATTTTTGGAGCCATTTGTTAATGACGAAAGTGCTGATGTGAGATTTCAGCTTGCTTTATCATTAAGGTTTAGTGAGTCCGAAAAAGCTAAAAGTATTATTAATGAATTGGTAGAGAAATATCCTAAGAATCGTGTGCTAACTGAATCATATCGGAAATATTTTGTTCTTCAAAGAGAACAAAAATTGCATGAAATGGCATCAAAACAATTGGCAGAGGAGGACAGAAAGTTGGTGCTTAAGGGAGCTACGATTTATAGCCAGTTATGTACAACTTGTCATGGTCCTGAAGGTAAAGGAGTGCTAGGGGCTAAAGATTTACCTGCTCCACCATTAGCAGCTAACAAGCAAGTAAATGGAGATCCTGTTAAACTTATTCGTATTCTTTTACAAGGTTTAAAGGGACCAATAGATGGTAAGGTTTATGCAGATGAGATGCCAGCACTAGGGGCGAATGATGACGAATATATTGCTTCTATTTTAAGCTATATCAGAAATGGTATGGGAAATAAAGCTTCGGCAATTAAACCGAACGAAGTGAAGAAAGTAAGGGAGCAAACAGTTAATAGAGCACATCCATGGACTTGGGCCGAACTTAATTCATCAAAATAGAAAAATATTGAAGGCAAGCCATATCTGGTTGAAATTAGGGCTTTGTTTCTAAATTAGTATTTGATCTTATTGGCATCAATATGGTGCCAGTAAGATCAAATTTTATATGGTTTTACTGCTCTGAGAGTCTTTTTACTTCTTCGAGTCCCTTGGTAAAACCCTTGTTCATGGTCTCTTCCCATTCTTCTTCAATTTGGACAGAGGTTTTGAGTTTAGTTATTCCGTCTTCTTCGGAAAGATGATATTCTTCAAGAGAACCTGCCCAGTTTTTTACTTTTTCGCTGGTGGTATCTTCCTTTCCATCAATTACTTGACCTTGATGTTCAAATACGATGTCATAAGGTTCATTTTTGGTTTTAATGGTACTGATCATACCATTCCCTTTTCCATCTACGAAGAGGGTTCTGCCGCCAACCTTCCAATCACTTTGTACGGCGGAACCGCCGCCTGGGTTAAAGGCATCTGTCCATTGGGGATAAGTAGTTTCGTTCCAAAGCGTGTCCCAAACTGTTTGGGCTGGCGCTTTGATCTCTTTTGTAAATTGTAATGTTTTCATAGAAATTTGAACAACCCTAGTTTTATTTTGTTTGAAAACAATTTCTTTTTGGGAGTGTTCTCAGTTAAAATTCTACAGGTATGAAATATAAAGAGTTAAAAAAAACGACACTTATGGTGTTATTTGCCGGACTTGCCACCGTCGCTGCACTTGGAGTTTTGTTTGCAACGAAAAATGGCCTGAAATTGAGGAACAAAATGCGGTTTGCAGCTGAAAATCGTGGCGATGATTATACAGATGAACATGGACTGTTTCAACATCATCAGCAAGTACATCAGGAAAAAAGACCTAAATCCGACATCAAAGATTTGATTCAGCAATCGCACAATTCTGCAACACATACCGAACAGGGCTTCATTTGATGCAGTTTATTACCTATTCATTTTATTTTCCTGTTTCCCTATGCGGGGCATCTACAGGCTTGGATTCTGGAAATCCTTTTTGTCTAAGGTAGATGGTCAGAAAAACGATGGATGCAACAGGAACTTTTTGTTACCGTCGGCAGTTAAAGAATTGGCCTATAAGATAAATGGTTTTCAGAATTAAAGTAAAATTCAAATTATGACACATAAACGAATTACTTTTAAGGGTATCTGGAATGTGCTGAAAGCTACCTTTACAGGGTTTAACGATCATAAAGTGACCAAATTGAGTGGGTCGCTTGCTTATTACACTGTTTTTTCGATGGCACCGCTGCTGGTGGTGGTCATATCTTTATGCGGATTGTTCCTGGGTAAGGAAGCCGCACAAGGAGAAATTTATGGCCAGTTAGCAGGATTTATGGGGAAAGAAACGGCATTGCAGCTCCAGGAGATTGTTTCAAAAGCAGCGGTCGGCGACAAGGACATGGTCGCTTTTATCATAGGAATTGTCACCTTACTCATTGGAGCAACGACTGTATTCGCAGATATCCAGGATTCTATCAATCATATTTGGGGGCTGAAGCCAAAACCGAAACGGGGTTGGTTAAAAATCCTGCTGGACAGGTTTCTTTCTTTTTCGGTAATTATTAGTCTAGGTTTCATTTTATTGGTTTCATTGGCCATCACAGCTGTCCTGGATGCTTTCAGCAGTAGGCTTCAAGCCAGATATTCTGATGTCTCGGTAATCTTGTTCTATATACTGAACCAGTTGCTGACCCTGGCGGTGATATCGCTCATTTTTGGGGTGATCTTTAAAGTACTGCCAGATGCAATCATCAAGTGGCGAGATGTTTTATTTGGCGCTGTAGTTACTGCTATTTTGTTTATGCTGGGTAAATTTGGGATTTCCATTTACATCGGGCAAAGTGATGTTGGCAGTACCTATGGAGCTACGGGGTCGCTAGTGATTTTATTGTTATGGACTTATTATTCGTCGATTATTTTGTATGTGGGCGCAGAGTTTACTAAAGCCTATGCTGTTGCTTATGGTTCGGAGATTAGACCTGCTCATTATGCGGTAACGACTAAAGAAATTGAAGTGGAAACGGGTAATGCTACTATTCAACAGAATGCTTTCTGAGCAGATTTAGGTGCTGTCACTTTATTCCAACTCATCGTCATCTATATTCAAACTGAGATCATCATCCTGATCATGATTGAGGTCGTAATCATCATCTTCCAAGCCTTCTTCTTCCGGGAAGTCATTCTCCTCATCTTCCTCCTCAGGATCTACAGGAGGATCTTGCTGCCGAAAGGCAAGATCCAGTTCATCGGTCTCTGCGGTAATGGCAGGATCTATCAGAACAATCTGGTCTTCTCCGTCAACTTGAGGCTGGTGGTAATTTCCTGTTTTAATATTTTTTTTGGTTTTCATGGTCGTGTTTCTTAGTACGTATGCAAGTCAATTCATTGGTTTATCTCTTTTTTTCTTTTCGCGGTTTGTCAGCGGTCATTTTTTTATTGCCGATTTGTTTAGAAAGAAAATTAGCTTCTTCCAGGTTCCTTCTGAATACCACAAGCTGTTTGTTTGCAAAAGATACAATGGGGGTATCGCCGAACATGGCTCCCTTTTCTAAAAGAGAAATTGTCTGGTTATGATCTTCAATGGTAATGGATAGATATTGCCTGTCGAAGTTATTGTGGTTAGCCTTTTTTAAATCGGAAATGAGCTGGTCGGGGACGAAGGTTGTTGAATCGGCAAGCGTAATATTCCTGGGTTCTGCAAAGGGTTTCAGATCTGAATAAACAATAATGTTGGCGTCCATTGCTTTTACAGCATACTCCCTTACTTTCGAATTTTTTGATTTCTTTTTGGCCAGTTTTGACAGATTGATTTCTTTGGCACTGTAAGTCGATAATTGTTTGATGAATTGCTCGGTGCTGAGCGTATCCCTTTGTTGGCTGACAAGGATGTTTAAATCCTTTTCTACGGTTTGAGCATTGTTGCCGGTACTGTTTACTGCTATTGCGTAGGCTGCTAACGTTGCGATAGTATAGTTTCTAAAATTTTCCATAACATTTTATAATTCATTACTACTTTATAGAGCGACTAAAACACCTCTGGGTTTATTTTGTTTATTTTTTCTGAACCAATCTGAATTTGGATTGTTTTTTAGACATCTGGTTAAGCTCCTGAATTGACAGCATAAAAATAAAGGAGAAAATCATGGAAACATTTTCTGTAAACAAAACGCCTACGATAAACGAAATGTTGGTACTCACTGATTTTTCTAAGGAGGCAGCAAATGCTGCCGCGTATGCCACTGCACTTGCCCATCAGCTGAACACAAGACGTTTGATTTTGTACCATTCTTATGAATCTATTGCAATACCGCCTACAGCGTTTGCTCCTTATACAGGAGGGTTTGCCGAATCTCATAAGCTCAGTCTGCAAAAAATCACAGAATTGAAGGACGAACTTAAGGATTGGCTTCCCGAAAAAGCCGAAATTGATATCCGATGTGATGAAAGGAACTTGGTGAATGCTGTAATTTCTATTGCTGGAGAAGAACATATTGACCTTGTTGTTATGGGGATTTCCGGTAAAAGTGGGTTTGAAAGGACACTTATGGGCAGTAATACGATTAATATGGCTCATGATACTCCGGCGCCTTTACTCATTGTACCGCCCGGTGCTTCCTTTCAACCCATAAAGACTGTTGTTTTTGCTTGTGATTTAAAGCGGGTAACGGAATCTACGCCAGTGCATGCCATGAAGAATTTTATAGCTGCGCTAGGGGCGCGGTTAATTATTTTAAATGTTGATCATGATGGTGCCCATTTTAATCCTGATACGATTAAGGAAATGAAATACCTTCACCAGCTTTGGGATGAGCAGCAGCCCGAATATCATTATATTGATCACGAAGATATGGCCAAAGGGATTATGGAATTTGCCGGACAAGAACGCGCCGAGCTGGTCATTACAGTTCCGAAACAATATGGTTTTTTTGAAAGTATCTTTCATCGTAGCATGACAAAAAAACTGGCTTATCATACACATCTACCTTTATTACTTTTTAAAGAGGATGTTTAGCACTGGAAAATACAAACTTTTCGAAGACAGAAGAGATGCTGGGGAGCGCCTCGGTGAGCAGCTGAAAGCAAAATACGAGGGACAAAATCCATTGATTATTGGTATACCTCGAGGAGGCGTGGAGGTTGGCTATTATGTTGCTGCGGCACTGAAAGCTGAGTTTTCGCTGGTTGTTTCCAGGAAATTGCCTTTCCCAGGAAATCAGGAACTGGGTTTTGGGGCGGTCACAGAACAATCAGGAGTTTATGTTTCTGGATTTGGGCGGGAAATGCTGGATGAGGGGACTATTGAGGATATTATTGAAGAGCAATTTGTTGAAGTGAAACGCAGAGTTGATCTGTATCGAAATGGCCTGCCATTGCCCGAGATGAAAGGTCGGATAGTGATTCTTGTAGACGACGGCATTGCCATGGGAGTAACATTGGTTCCGGTAATTGCCCTCTGCCGCAACAATGGGGCATCAGAAGTGATTATTGCTGTACCTGTATCAGGTCTGAGCTATGACATTCATCTCAGTCGGGCTGATGCCATAGAGGTATTGTTTCAGCCGGAGGACTTTCAAGGGGTGGGACAGGCATATCGCCATTTTGGAGAGTTTACTGATAACCAGGTATTAAGTTTATTAAGGCCGGGCTTCAAATAATGATTTGTCATAAATAAGTTTATGACAAATCGTTTGGATTAAAGACTGTTAATTGATTTCGGTTACTAAAAGAATGAAAATTATAAAGCATAAACATATGAGTACTTCTAATCAAACCCATAATCATCAGACCATCAAGGAATGGGCTGAAAAACGTGGTGGTGTGCCTGCAAGGGTCATTGGGACAGAAATAAATGGTGATGAAGGGGTTCTTCGAATCCATTTCCCAGAATTTAGTAAAAGCGAAGACCCGGAAGAGATCAGTTGGGAAGATTTTTTCAATGATTTTGAAAAGGATCGGCTGGATTTGCTCTACCAGGATCACAAAGTAAATGGCGAGCAGAGTACTTTTTATAAAGTTGTAACTAGACTTGGGTAATTGTTTTTAGAGTTGACTTTTCCATTTTTCATGTAGCTGAATTTCGTCCCTGATGGCATTAAGTAGGGGTATGTCCAATTCGCAACCGACGCTTTCGCAATGTGCGTGGTTTTTCTCATCCAGTTGGATCGTTCCTATAGTTTCATCTTCGATGTAGATTTGGTAGCGGGCATTACCTAAGGGTTTGATGTTGAAAAATCTGCCCTGTCCGTTATCTTCCACTGTTATTCCGAATTGTTCCATGTTTTAGGTACTTATGGGTTTTAACAAGAGTCCCCTTAGCGCTTAGCTAAGGGGGCCAGAATTATGAACCTTGTTATTCGGCTGCTGCCAGCTCGTTGATAGAATTAACTGCAATTTCGGTCAGGGCCACGTCAGTTGCTTTTTCATTATCCAGCGTAAATTTTAGTAGTTCGGCTACATCGTTATGGCCCATATTCTGTGCAAATACAACTAGCGTACCATAGGTTGCAATTTCGTAATGTTCAACTTTTTGGGCAGCGAGGATTAGTCCCGCATCGCGAATCATAGTATCCGCCTCAGTATCCTCAATCACGCCTTCGGCTTCTTTTACCAGCCCTTCCATAGCATCGCATTTTTTGGCCTGGGCTTTTTCTTCCAATAGCTGAAATACCTGTTCAAGGGTAGCAATGTGTTCATTCGTTTCTTCTGTATGTTTTTCGAAAGCTGCAGCCAATTCTGGACTGGTCGCTGCTTTTTTCATTTTAGGTAGGGCCTTTGAAAGGTGTTTTTCTGCCCAATAGATGTCTTTGAGTTCATCTACAAAGAATTCATGAAATTCTGAATTTTCCATTTTTCCGGTTTTTCTTGTAGTTGCCATAATTTTAGTTTTTCGTTAGATAATTGTTCTTAACTTCCCAAGTTTTCATTTAACATTGGTAAAATGCGATTGTTTTATTTTTTTTTCTCAAGCTTTTTTTCCTCAAGATTTTTTTTAGTAGGATTTAAAACTTTTTGATACCAAGGGTGTTAAAATTATCTATCTACAAAAGGTCTATTATGAAAACAAGAAATTATGGGAAAAATAGAGGAAGAATGGGAGCCTTTTGAGATACAGGTAACCATTGAAGGTGAGACTAAGTCATTATTGGTGGTTCCTGATAGGGAAGACCCTAAATATGAAATTTTTGACGAGTACACTTCCTTAGGAACGATCTGGCAGGATACTGATAAAACCGGGAAAATCTGGTGTGGCGAAGGTCTGGTTGTTAATGAGCTATTGACACAACTAGGTACGCAGGTGGAAGATTATTTAAACAATAAACCAGTATAAACAATATGGATCCTTTTAATATTATTATCCGGGTTGACGGACAGCAAATTGACCTCAATATTCATCCGCAAGAAGCAGGTACTTACAAAATTATATATCACGGTGCTTTGTTGGGTGAAATTTTCATGGGTAAGGGTGCTGGAAATTGGGAAGCTATGACTGCCGATGATTTGGAACCAGGCGGATTTCCTGTATATGAATATGATGAAACTTCTGGCCATCAGGATATCCTGCTTGATTATAACCTAGTACAAGAAATAGGCAGGGAAATTGCCGCGGATACTGGTTTCCGCTAAGCTCTTCGGATGACACCAAGAATGACCGCTATAATGGCGATAATAATCAGGATGTGAATGATTCCGCCGGTATAAAAACCGCCTAAAAAACTAATGGCCCAAATGATGACTAAAAGGACTGCGATGGTATAAAGTAGATTGTTCATGATATTTTATTTTATTGGTTAAGATGTTTTTATAACTGAATTGGGAGGCTTTTGTTTTATTTGTTTCTCAACTTGGTGTATTTGAAGTGGCCTTTAATGAAGTGATTAAAATATCTTCCCTTTGATTCCGCTGCGTTTAACTTATTGGCAATATCAATTGGAACGGATTTGTAGGCATAAGTTATGCCTGATACAAAAGTAATGTACAGGATACGTTTTGTAGATTCGTAACTATAATGCTGGATGACAGAGGAAGGCATTTTAGTAGGGGTTTATAATCAATTATGATCCGTAATAATAAGGTTACCTATTTGCACTTTTCCATTCTTTGTATTGTTCTTTTCTACAACGGCCGCAAGGACGATACCCGTTTTGAAGTGCTTCTTTTTCAGAAATGAAGAAAACCCTGTTTTCTTTTTTTATTTTTTTGCCGGAGGCACATGATAAGGTTCCATAAATTTTTAGTTTACAGTTTCCTCCAAAGCGTATGGTTTGATTTTTGATTCTATTTCGCAAATCTCGGCTCGATATTTCGTTGTGCCGTATCATTCTAGCTTAAAGCATCATGGAATATAATGCCCAGTGTGTAACGCTCTCCCGCCTGTATTTCACTTACACCGTGTTTCATATTTACCCGATAATATCCCTTTGTGCCTTTTACAGGTTTAAAGTTAGTGGTAAAGATCAGCATATCTCCTTTGCCAGGTTTCAATACTATGGCTTTGGATTGCGCCCTGGGAGTTTGTTGGGTTAATATAAATTCTCCGCCTGAAAAGTCTTTGTCGGCTTCGCTTAAAAACAATACGGTTTGGATCGGAAAATAAATATCTCCATATAAATCCTGATGCAGCGTATTGTATCCACCTTTCCCATATTTCAATATCAAAACCGTGGCTTTTCGCTGATCATTTTCATAGCATTGCTGCAATAGGTCTGTATGATGTAATGGAAATTGTTTGTTAATATTTAATGCTTTAAACCATAAATTGGCAATTGGCACCAGCTTAGGATAGATGTTTGTTCGGATTTGCTGAATAATGTCCGGCAGCGGGTAGTTGAAATATTTATATTCGCCAATGCCAAAACGATAGCGTTCCATTACTACTGTTTTTCTGAAAGCTTGCGGGTTGTCATAGTCTTTAATTAACTCATTGCATTGCTTATCCATTAAGAATTTAGGGATGATTGCAAAACCCTTTTCGTGCATTTCATCACTAATGAGACTCCAATCGACTTGCTGAGTCAAGGCAATACCTATTTCATGTGTTTCGTCCATTTTTTTTAAAATTTCTATAGCAAAGGTGGAAATGTTTGAAGCGACAGAAAACCCGAAACTTGCTTAAAAACTTCTGCCTTTATGGGAATTAGCCTTTTGTAAATGTTAATCAAGGCAGTCTATGAAAAGGAAGGATTGTGTACTCTTGATTTTTAAGATGTAGAGGTTTCCCGAAATATAGCCAGCCTTTGCTGAAGAGTCCTCTGCATCCTGGTTCTGTTCATGGGTTTTAGGCAGGTTACGGCCCCCATGGAGTTGTTCTCTGTTGGTGAATTCTTCTGCTGGTAACTGCTTCTTGTTTTTCATAGTCTTATATTTTAGGTAGTTATAACATAATGTTTGGTGTTATGTTTCATGAATTTTGCAGTGGGGGCCTTTTATTGTTAACATAGTTCTTTGGAACAATTTGAACTGCTAGTTGTTAAAGTTTTTAAGATTTGAGGTTATGAAAGGAAAAAAAAATGTACAGGAAAAAGTAAAGCAGGTAATTAAAACTGGTGTCATTCCAAATGAGCAGCTCAAAGGAAGTGATGCGGATAAAGCATATGACGCTGAAGGGAACTTTTCTCCAAAGCAAAAACCTGAAAATGACAGTCCTCAGAGACTTGATTGTCAGGAAGGATCAGATGCAGATACGGATAATGCTTGATAGAGAGAGGGAGACAATTTTAATATGAATTTTTTATTTGGTAAAATATTTTTATCATTGCTTAAAACCAAAGCTATTGAATGTCTAATCAAAATCAGGAGAAATGCGAAAATGATGTTGAATTATTACACTTGTTAAAACAAGGAGATAATGTAGCTTTTGATAAGATATATAACCTTTATAGTCAGAAAATTTATCACAATATTTTACGAGTTGTTAAACAAAGTGATTTAGCTGAAGAAATTTTGCAGGAAGTTTTTTTAAAAATATGGGACAAGAGATTAAGCATTAATATAGAATCTTCTTTCAAATCTTATATTTTTAAAATAGCGCACAACCTGGTTATGGATTTATTTAGAAGAGCGGCCTTCGATCGGAATTTAATTAATCGGCTGGCCATAGAATCGAACTCGTCATTTGACAACAGTACCGAAGATATTATTGATTTTAAGGATACCCAGAAATTAATAGATGAGGCCATTGAGCTGCTTCCTCCTCAAAGAAAGAATGTGTATTTATTGTGCAAAATAGAGGGTAAAACCTATCAAGAGGTGAGTGAGTTGTTAAACATATCCACCTCAACAGTTAGCGATCATATTGTAAAAGCTACTAAATTAATAAAGCATCATATTAAGGATATCCATTATTCAATCTTCATCGCCGCTATCATTTCTAAAATTAATTAGAAAAATATTTTCATACCGAGCAGAGGAAAGTATTTTCCCATGCGTCTTAGATGAAAAACCAATATAAATTGAGCAGGCTACCGTATAAAGAAATACTTCAAAAATATTTGAATAATTCTTCCTCCGCCCAGGAATTAGAATTGTTGATGCTTTATTTTCAGATCGATGATCAAAAGGAATTAGAAAATCTGGTTTTTGACGAAATAAATAAAGAGGTTTCAGTTGATCAGATTACTGAACAAGAAATCATATCGGTTAAAAAAGTTCATCAGAATTTAAAACAGATTTTATCGAATGATCATTTAAATAAAACCGCAATTGTTAAAAGGCTTTGGTTTAAAGCAATTGCAGCAGCCGTAGTTTTAATTGTTTGTTTTATTGGCCTCCGTCACTATTTAAATAAAGCGGATAAGGAAAGCAAATTTGCTACGCATAAAACAATTCCTCCAGGAACAAGATCGGCAACATTAACATTGTCGAACGGACAGCGTATAACTCTTTCTGATGCGATTAATGGCAAGATTGCCCAGGATAACGGGGTCGAAATTATTAAGGACAGTGAAGGGAAATTGATTTATAAAATAAATGATCATAATGCCGATAGTAAAGGCTTTAATATTTTATCAACCCAAAGAGGTGAAACTTACGATGTGATTCTCCCGGATGGTTCTAAAGTATTCCTAAATGCGGAAAGTTCAATAAAATACGCAGCCAATTTTAATCATAAACAGAAACGTACCGTAGAACTGACTGGTGAAGCTTATTTTGAAGTTTATAAGAATATTCAAAAGCCTTTTGTTTTGAAATCTAAAACTCAGGAAATAGAGGTTTTGGGAACACATTTTAATGTAAGTGCTTATAACAATGAAGCTGTAAAAACGACACTACTGGAAGGTTCGGTTAAAGTATCGACAGCTTATACCGGTACAGCAAATAAAACAGCGATTTTAAAACCTGGACAACTACTCTTCAACCACAAGAACGATTTTACAATTAAACAGTTGACAAACCCTGATGATGAAATAGCATGGAAGCTTGGGTACTTTGCCTTTGACCATAAAAGTATTCAGGAAGCCATGAATGAAATTGCAAGATGGTATGATGTGGAAATCGAATACGTTGGCGACTTTGACGATGTAGAATTTGGCGGCACAATGTTAAGAGCCAGCAGCATCAGGAAACTATTGAATAAAATAGAATTAACCGGTACCGTGAAATTTAAAGTTGAGGGAAGGAGGGTAATGGTGATCAGATAATTTTACGCTTACAAAGTTATTAACCCAGGAGCGTTCGTACCGCCCCTAGGTATCAGCTAATTGCTGAGTCAGATAACTAAAATTAATTGTTACAACAACCAAATATTTATTAACCTAACGAACCAAATGTATAAAAAAAATACTGTAATCAAATGCAGCGCATATTACTTTATTCCATCTAGTTTTTTTCTAAAAATGAAGTTACTTATTGCTATTTGGATGGTTGCTTTAATGCAAGTTTCAGCGGCGAGCATCGCACAAAATGTGAGTTTAAATGTGAAAAATGCGCATATAGAACATGTCTTTCATGAATTAACCAGGCAAACTGGCTTTCACTTTTTTTATGATGTAAAGATCATAAAAGAGGCAAAGCTTTTAACTTTAAAAGCCCGTGATTTACCACTGACTGATGTGCTGTCTATCTGTTTTTTAAATCAACCTTTCACTTATCATTTTGATGGAAAGGATATTATTATCAAATCAAAAATTAAGAATCCATCGACGAATGCCGAGATTAAAATTACGGGAAAAGTAAGCGATGAAACTTCCAAACCATTAATTGGAGCTATAGTTCGGGTAAAGGATTCAAAAATTACAACTATAACGGATAAGAATGGAAATTATAGCATAGCTGTCCCCAACGAAGATGCCGTATTAGAATTCGTTTTTATTGGGTACATTAAACAGGAACTAAAAGTTGGAAACAGGAAAACGCTAAATGTAAATTTAAAGCTTAGCGATACCGGTTTAGATGAAGTAGTGGTAATTGGATATGGCACACAAAACAAATCTGATTTAACAGGTTCCATCGCCTCTATAAAAGCCAAAGATCTGGAAAAATCAAAAGCCGTTTCTTTTGCCGAAGCACTGCAGGGACGGGTTTCTGGAATTCAGATTACTTCAAACTCTGGTGAACCTGGAGCCGGTGTTGATATGAACATCCGAGGGGCAAACTCTTTCTCATCCGGAGTACAACCGCTATATGTTATTGATGGGGTGCAAATAGATATCAATAATGGGGAGGTGTCGGGATCAGGCTATGGAAATACCTCTTCACTTAATCCCTTAGCGAATATAAACCCTGCTGACATTGCATCTATAGAGGTTTTAAAGGACGCTTCGGCTACTGCAATTTTTGGTTCCCGTGGCGCCAATGGAGTCATTATTGTAACCACTAAAGAAGGGGTAGCAAATACTTCCGTTTTAGAGTTGAATACCTATTGGCTGTCCTCAAAGGCCACAAAGAAAATAGATTTATTGGGCGCTGCAGATTATACCGCTTACAGGTATGCCATTACACCTCAGGATCCTTTGTGGGCTGATGATATAGATGGGGATGGTATCTATGATAAGATGAAAGACAATACAGGTCTAAAATCATACGATTGGCAGGATTTACTTTTAAGAAGCGGCTTGTCTCAGAATTATAATTTAAACTATAGTGGGGGAACTCAAAAGACAACTTTTTCTAGCTCATTCGGTTACTTAAACCAGCAGGGTTTAGTTAAAAATAACTCCTATGACCGATATAGCTTAAATCTAAAAGTCAATCATAATGCGACACCTAGATTAAAGATTGGTACAACGATAAATGCATCCTATTCAGAAAGCGAAGGTACGGCTACTAATGGTGGCGATGGCCCTAGGAATTACAATGGTTTAATACAGAATTTATTACTTTATAAACCCGTAAATGTACCTGAAGAGGGCGATGTTAGTTCTGATCCGGATAACAGTGGACTGGGAAGTCCAGCTGATTTTGTCAACTATTCTGTTAAAAATGTTCCGACCTTAAGGTTGATCGCGAGTGTAAATGCGACGTATAAAATATTTGATAATTTAAGTTTAAACTCAAATACCGGAACTGTACTGACGGACTCAAAAAATAAGGAATGGTATCCTTCTACCACATCATGGGGCTACAATACAAACGGACTGGGGATGTTAAATACAAGTAGTTCTGCAAATTGGTACCATACCAGCACCTTAACTTTCAAACATAAATTCAGTAAAGATCTCAATTTAACGGTTTTGGGTGGTTTTGAACTTAATTCCTATACCTACGAGAGTTTTAGAATGCGTGGAGAGAATTTCGATATTCAGACTATAAATGCGGTGGACAATATTGGTACAGCAAAAATACTAGCTTTCCCGCCTACCACAGATAAGTACAAATACAATCGTTTATCACAATTTGGGAGGCTGAATTTTAATATAGCCAACAAATACTTGTTTACCGCAACATTAAGGAATGATGGCTCTTCAAAATTTGGAGCGGAGAATAAGTATGCATTATTTCCATCGGGTGCTTTCGCCTGGAAATTGTCTAATGAGAACTTTCTTAAGAACGTAAAAGAAATATCAGAAATAAAAATCAGGACCAGTTACGGTATAACCGGTAACGATCGGATTGCGGCTTACCAATCTTTGTCTGGTACTGTGAATGCTTATTATTCAGGAAACGATGGGAATGCGGTTTTAGGAATTGCACCCGCTGTATTGGCCAATAAGAATTTAAGATGGGAGGCTACGCATCAGTATGATTTGGGTTTGGATTTAGGGCTATTTAACAACAGAATTGCTTTAACGGTTGACGCTTACTATAAGCAAACTAAAGACTTATTAATCAATACTGATATTGCTGGTCATTCTGGCTTTATTAAGCAATGGCAAAATATAGGTCGGGTCGATAATAAAGGGCTGGAATTTGCCTTAAATACCGTTAATGTAAAAACTAAAAACTTTAACTGGTCGAGTAATTTTAATATATCTTTTAATAGAAACAAGGTTGTTTCCTTAGGCGACGTAGAATACCTTCCTGTAACGGTAAGTGGTAGTTTGATTCGGAATGTGGGTAGAGTGATTGTTGGCCAGCCAATAGGGGCGGCTTATGGCTATGTATTTGACGGTATTTATCAAACTGAGGATTTTATACAATCGGGTTCTACATTAACCTTAAAACCTGGTGTTGCAGCGATGAGCAGCAGAGCGGCTAAGCCAGGCGATTTTAAGTATAAGGATTTAAATGGAGATGGTGTTGTTGATGATGTAAACGACAGGACGATTATCAGTAATAGCAATGCTAAGCATTTTGGAGGCTTTACAAATTCATTTACGTATAAGAATTTCGATTTATCGGTACTGTTTCAATGGTCATACGGGAATGATATTTTAAATTCAGGGAAATACAGATATGAGGCTGGCCAGAATTATTATGCAAATGTAACTACCGAGTACTGGAACAATCGCTGGACAAGTACTAATCCCAGTAATACTTATGCCGCATTAACAGGCCTGGGAAAAATAGAAACCTCAAGTTATTATGTTGAAGATGGATCTTATTTAAGATTAAAAAACATCAATCTGGGTTACAATTTTGAGGAGAGCAAGTTAAAGAATTACAAAATAAGAGGGATCCGGTTTTATGTTACAGCGGAGAATTTAGTTACCTGGACCAAATACACGGGTTTTGACCCTGAAATAGCCTCTTATACTTCGTTACTGCCGGGTATTGATAACATATCCTATCCACGCGCCAGAACATTCACATTTGGTCTTAATTTAAAATTTTAAGCATATGAAATTAAAATATTTACTATCGTGCAGCATTATTTTGTTGTCAATATTTAATGTAGGTTGCAAAAAGTTTTTAGAAGAAACCCCTTATTCATTTGTAGCTACTGATAACTTTTATAAAACGGCAACCGATGCTGAATTGGCTTTAACGGGTGTATACGATGTGCTGAATGCAAGTACGATACAAGGTGAAGGTGGTTCGAGTACCTGGGGAAGAGGTATGCAATTTTTAACTTCGATGGGTTGCGATGAATTAATTACGGACGCTACAAAAATTACCAGTGATAATAATTTTGTAACGATTGCAAATTATACCTACACCTCCGAAAATACCATACTAAGAAGCAGCTGGTTCTTCCTTTATGCTGGGATTACCCGGGCAAATTTCATCATTGAAAGAGTGCCTGATATAGCCATGAATGAAACCCGGAAGAAGCAGATCTTAGCTGAAGCCCATTTTTTAAGAGGAATGTATTATGCTTATTTGGGTTGGTTGTTTGGTGGGGTACCTGTTGTAAATTCGACTAATGTGAACTTGAATCAGGAAAGGTCTACGCTTAAAGAGGTGATGTTACAAGCGGAATCTGATTTTAAAGTAGCTTATCAGGATTTACCAAATCGCAATCCTAAATTAGGAAGGGTAAACAAATATACTGCAGCAGGTTTTTTGGTTAAATTGTATGTCTATTTAGCCAGCTGTAAAGAAAATAATGTCGGCGAAGCATTAAACTTTCCATTAAATAGTTTTAGCTGGGTGGATAAAGATAAATTTTATGCTGAGGCCTTAACCATTTGCCAGGATATTTATACCCAAAGTGGTTATTCGCTGATTCCTTCATTTAATTATTTGTTCTTATCTGCCACAGAAGAAACCGCTAGAAACGAACAAATGATGTTGGTGCAGGCTGGTGCTGGTGGGAACAACGAATATATTTATTATTTCAATTTAGCCGGACCTACAGGGAACTATTTGACTGTAGGCGGCACAGCAGGATGGATGCGTCCAATGCGTGAAGCTTATACGCGTTTTAATGTTAATGACAGTCGAAGAAACCTTAGTTTTAGCGGTAATATAGCTGCAGCAGCGACTTCCCAGGTCATCAATGGACGTAAATATTTTACCCCCACTACTGTATCTGCCAGCTTATCTAATATTTGCTTAAACAAATGGAGAGAGGATGATCCTGTAGATAGAGCTGCAAGAGGTATTCCTGCAAATTCTGGTGAAACCGATTATGGTATATTACGTTATGGAGATGTTTTGCTCATGTATGCAGAATGCAAATATAAAACAGGTGATGAACCTGGAGCAAGAGCGCTTTTAAAAGAAGTTCGAACCAGAGGGAATACCCCGGCAAATTTGAATACGATTACTACCGCCTATTTCAAAGCAAATTTTATGGATGAATTAATTGATGAAAGATCCAGAGAACTTTTGGGAGAGGGTTGGCGAAGATTTGATTTAATCCGCTTTGGTAAACTAAAAGATGTGGTTGCCGCTTTAAATACAAGTATAACTTTTCCAACGGTCAACGTAGCGGCGGTAAAAGATAATTTTAAGGATTATAAAATTTGGTATCCCATACCAAGAAGAGAGTTAGACACCAATAAAGAACTAATCCCGAACCCAGGATACACGAATTAACATTATAAAATTATGAGATTAAATAAAAGTATACTGCTTTTAATGGCTCTGTTTTGTCTGACAAAAAGCTATTCAAATGAATATAATATATTGAAATACAATGCGGTAGGCGATGGAAGGACGAATAATACTAAGGCAATACAAAATGCATTGGATGATTGTTCAGCACAAGGTGGTGGAACAGTGATTGTACCCGCAGGAACATTTGTAACCGGGATGATCGTATTGAAAAAGAATACAGATTTACACCTGAAAATGGGTGCTGAGCTTAAGGCGGATGCTGCTGTTCCTACGTTTAAAAGTTTGGTTTTAGTACAGAATACCGAAAACGTAAGTATAACTGGATTTGGTGTTTTAAATGGTAACGGGAAAAATTTTGTGATCGAAGAATCAAATCCCAATCGACCTTACATTGTATTTGTAAACAACAGTCGCAACGTCAACATTAGTCAGGTTACCTTGTTAAATTCTCCTTCCTGGTCGTTACGACTGTTTAATAGTGAGCAGATAAAAATACAGCGGGTTACGATATATTCTCATGCGAATTACAATAATGATGGGATTGATATTGATAGCAAGGATGTCGTCATCTCAGATTGTATTGTAGACAGTGGTGACGATGCTTTATGTTTAAAGAGCGATAACCCCAAACGCTTCAGCGAAAATATTACAGTGACAAATTGCATATTTTCTTCCAACTGCAATTTTATAAAAATGGGCACGAGCTCTTTTGGAGGGTTTAAAAATGTAACCATCTCTAATTGTGTGCTTAAAAAGGCTTCGGAATCACCATTACATGATTGGAGAAAAAAGTCGAATAACTCGATTCTGGATTCTATAACAGGAATTGCCGGGATAGCATTAGAGATTGTTGATGGTGGGACAATGGATCAAATAAATATTTCTAATATAACGATGACTGGTGTTCAAACGCCAATATTTATTCGTTTGGGAAGTAGAAAGAATCCAACGGGAACTTTAAAAAATGTAATTATCAGTCAGGTTGTAGCTACTGCTGAAAGCAAAATTACAAGCTCTATTACAGCTGTCCCTGGGTTTTATGTAGAAAATGTCATATTAAAAGACATGATTTTCAATCTGCCTGGTGGAGGAACAAGTAAAGATGCCACTCGAATTATTCCAGAGATGGAAAAGGGCTATCCGGAAAATAGAATGTTTGGCTGGAGTTTACCTTCTTATGGTTTTTATATCAGGCATGCTAAGAACATTCAGCTCAATAACATTCGGTTTAATTTGAAAAATGAAGACCAAAGGCCAGCTGTTTGGTTGGAGGATGTACACGATTCTTTCATAAATATTAGCGAGAAGGACGCAGGCAATGTGAAGCAAATCAATACCAGCAATGTTAAAATCAATAAACTTTAGTTGCTGCAGCCGTATGAATAAAATACATTTCATCAGTTTGTTGTTGTTAATTTTTAATGCTGAATTATTGCTTGCCCAATCGCTTAACAATGCGAAATACATTAAGCCATTAATCGGTACTGATGGCACAGGGCATACTTTTCCAGGTGTAACTGTTCCATTTGGTTTTGTGCAACTGAGTCCGGATACTGATTTTCAGGGCTGGGATCATTGTGCCGGTTATCATTATGCGGATACAAGCATTTTGGGGTTTTCTCACACCCATCTTAGTGGGACGGGCGGGAAGGATTTAGGTGATATTTTATTAATGCCTTTTACAGGTAAGACAGTAAAGGATAGTTATCGAAGTCGCTTCTCTCATCAAGCTGAAGCTGCTGCTGCGGGTTATTATTTTGTAAAGTTAAAGGACTATGATGTGGAGGTAGCTTTAACCGCTACACAACGTACAGCTTTCCATCAATATAAATTTAACTCGGGCGGACAGGAGAAAATACTATTGGATTTAAGGCATGGCCTTGTGCAGAATGAAAAGCGATTGGAGTCTCATGTGATCAGTTCGGCCCTTAATTTGGAGGATGCCCATACGATTTCAGGTTATACGATATCGAGCGGTTGGGCAGGTAAACAACATGTTTATTTCAGTATTAAGTTTCAAAAACCAATAATGGCTGTTAAATGGCTTTCTGATTCATTGGCAAAGCAGAATCAAAGAGTGGTTTTAATCTTTAATGAAAAGGAATCCGTACAACAAATAAAGGTCGGAATATCTACCGTTAGCATAGCTAATGCAAAGGATAATCTACTTAGAGAAAGTCCCAGTTGGAATTTTGAGGATGTGAGAAATAATGCTTTAAAACTGTGGGATAATTACCTGGATAAAGTAAATATTGAAGGTTCAAAAAAGCAAAAGGAAATATTTTATACAGCAATGTATCATGCCTTAATTGCACCAAATAATATAGCCGATTTAAATGGCGATTACAGGGGTGCAGATAATCAGGTTTACAATGCTAAAAGTAAATCCTATTATTCTACACTTTCGCTTTGGGATACTTATAGGGCATTGCATCCATTGTATACCATTTTGTATCCTAAGATAACCAATGAAATTGTTGAAACGATGCTTGCTCATTTTGATGTGCAGGGATACTTGTCAATTTGGACACTCTGGGGACATGAGAACTATTGTATGATTGGAAATCACGCTATCCCCGTAATTACAGATGCCTATTTGAAAGGCATTCGAAATTACAATGTTGATAAAGCTTTCGAAGCTTTAAAAATAAGCGCAACGGTAAACCATCAAAATTCAAGATGGGACTTGTATCAGCAGTACGGCTACTTACCAGCTGATAGCATAAAGAAAGAGTCTGTTTCTATAACATTAGAAAACGTTTACGATGATTGGTGTATTGCTCAAATGGCTAAAAAAATGGGTAAGTCAAGCGATTATACCTATTTCAATAACCGATCAAATTTCTACAAGAATTTATTCGATAAAAAGACAGGTTTTATGCGGGCAAAAAATGCAGATGGGAGCTGGGTTGGTGATTTTAATCCATACAAAATATCGCATGCTAGTTCTTCAGGCGGACCTTATACCGAGGCTAATGCATGGCAATATACCTGGCATGTACAGCATGATGTGAATGGCCTTATAGATCTAATGGGCGGTAAAAGGAAATTTGCCGCAAAATTAGATTCCTTGTTTACAATCAGTTCCAATATTGACGCTGAGGGCTCAACAGCGGATATCACTGGTTTAATAGGGCAATATGTTCATGGTAATGAGCCGAGTCATCACGTCGCTTATTTATACAGTTATGTTGATGAAGCCTGGAAAACGCAAAAGCGTGTCAGTCAAATTGTGAAAACGCTGTATAGCAATACGCCTGATGGAATAAGTGGAAATGATGATTGTGGACAGATGAGTGCCTGGTATATATTTAGTACCCTTGGTTTTTATCCTGTAAATCCAGCAAATTCTGAATATGTATTTGGAACGCCAGCGTTTAAATCTGCTGAGTTACAGTTGGGTAGCAAGAAGTTCAAAATTACAGCTGATAACTTATCAGAAACCAATATTTATATACAAAGAATAGAATTAGATGGGAGACCATACGCTAAAAAATATATCCATCACAACGATATCATGAAGGGCGGACATTTAAGATTCTATATGACCAATAAACCTAAAAAATAAGATGAAATATAAATCTATATCAGCAATATGTCTTTTGGTAGTGATGTTACTCGCTTTTAAGGCACCCGTAAAGTTTAAACTATTTGTTTTAGGCGATAGCATATCTCTCCAGTATGGACCATTTTTAGAACAGAATTTAAAAGAGAAATTCATTTATCAGCGAAAAATTGGCGGTCCAGAAGCTTTTAAAAATTTAGACATTCCAAATGGTGCAAATGGTGGTGATTCTAAAATGGTATTGAATTATTTGAGACTAAAAGAAAATGATAAATCATTTAATCCGGATGTTATGTTGTTAAACTGCGGTTTGCATGATATCAAACGTGATAAAGACACAAAAGTCATTGCCGTTGATTCCGTTACCTATCGAAAAAACCTGATTGAAATTTATAAAATCCTGAATAAGAAGAAAATCAACTTAATATGGGTTAGCAGTACAGATGTTGTGGATGCTATTCATGCTAAGAACAAGAATTTTTATCGCTTTGAAACAGATCTGCTCCAATATAATGAGATTGCGAGACAGGTATTTGAAAGTTTTAAAGTTCCCATCATTGATTTATACAGTTACACTAAAAATTTGGGCGGAAATAGGTTTGTTGATCATGTTCATTACAATGTAGAAACCCAATCACTACAAGCAGGTTACATCGCAGGTTTTCTGTCTTCTTATGTTCAATTCAAAAAATAATCAATTAAAATAAAAGAAATGAAGAAAATAATATTCAGCTGTATGTTTATGGTTTTATTGGCCATAAATGATCTGTCAGCGCAAATCAAAAAATATGATTTAGTGGTTTATGGTGGGACGGCATCGGGGGTAATGGCGGGGTATGCTGCGGCCAAAGAAGGATTGAAAGTCGCTATTTTAACCCAAAATAAACATGTGGGTGGCTTAACTACCAGTGGTTTGGGAAATGTAGATAAAGGGATGGACCAAACCATAGGCGGATATACCCTTGATTTTTTTAAACGAGTTGGGAAAAAATATGGCTCTGATAAGCCAGCCTATAGCTTAACGCCACTAGTTGCAGAACAAACATTTTTAGAGATGATCAAGGAATCTGGAGCAGAAGTGTTTTATGATGCTAGATTAGTCGAAAAAACGGGTGTAGTCTTAAAAGGTAAAAAGATTGAAAAACTAATGCTGGAAAATGGACAGATTTTTTCGGCTAAAGTTTTTGTTGACGCGACTTATGAAGGTGATTTAATGGCCTGGGCAAAAGTGCCCTATATTGTCGGTAGAGAGAGTAAAGCGAAATATAATGAACCGCAAGCTGGACGGGGCCTGCGTGGTTATAAGCCTATTAAATTGAATAGTGCAGATTTAAATGACATTAAGAACATTGCCAAAGAATTTCCATTAGACTATATTTTTGCAGCTGTAATACCACAGGGTGAGGGAGATAATAAGACTCAGGCTTATACTTTTCGTTTAACCTTAACCGCTAAGGAAGGGAATAAAGTGCCATTTAAAAAGCCTTCAAGTTATAACCCGCTGAGGTATAAAAGCCTATTAAAAAAGATATTACGTGAAAAGATTGTTTCTTTTGATAAGGTTTGTACAATTTATCCGCTTCCAGATGAAAAAACAGATATTAACCATTTGGACCTGGATAATGCCAGTCACCAATATCCTGATGGTTCGTATTTGCAGCGGGACTACATTTGGCAATACCATAAGGATTACACGGAAGGTTACTTATATTTTGTAGCGAATGATCCGGAAGTACCAGAAGCTTTAAGAAAAGATGCACAACGCTATGGTCTTGCAAAGGATGAGTTTGTAGATAACGAAAATTGGCCTTATTTACTTTATACACGTGAGGGCAGAAGAATGTTAGGTTCATATGTAATGGTGCAACAGGATGCCTGGGAAAATGCCAAAAAAGATGATGTAATTGGAATGGGTTCATACTTTTTAGATAGTCATGAAGTGCAAAAAACGGTTACCCCTGATAACTATTTAATAAGTGAAGGTGGTATGTTTTATACTTCATATAAGCCATATCAAATTCCCTACAGAAGTTTAACATCCAAAATAGAAGATTGTGAGAATTTATATGTGACCATTTGTATGTCTGCCTCGCATGTGATTTATGGCTCTTTAAGGATGGAACCTGTTTTTATGATTAATGGGCATGCAGTTGGTGTGGCTGCGGCATTGACTGTAAAAAATAATGTGCCTGTTCAAAAAATAAATGTAAAACAGTTGCAAAGCAAGTTGGTGGAGCAAAAACAGATTTTTGATGTCCCTTTAGATCCTGATACTTATATTTTGAAAGATAGGTTTACAGGGCTTATTGTAGATGATTTTGAAGCAGAAAAAATAGGTAAATGGACATGGGCCAGAAACCAGCGATTGGTGCCTTTTATGCTAGGTGGTTTCCAATTGGCAGAACAAAGCCCAACTGAAACGGCTGCTCATCTCTATCAAACTACATTGCCCAAAACGGGCTCTTATGAGGTTTTTACCATGTATGTAGCATCGAAAGATAGAGCTAAAAAAGCAAAAATAATTTTGGGGACTGAGGAGGGTGACAAGGTTGTGTATGTTGATATGACTAAAAAACCGGCAGATGGGTATTGGGAATCTTTAGGCGTTTTCAACTTTAAACAAGGAACATCTTATCGCTTTAAAATATCCAATGAAGGAGAAGGAGGGTTGGTTGCTGCGGATGCTTTAAGGTTTGTTATGAAATAAAAAAAGGGCAAACAAAATAGATCGCTGTTCTGGTATTTTATTGCTAATTTTGTTAGTAATGAAAAGATCCGGAACAGCTGATTTACCTTTACATTATGGTTTGGTTCCCAAGTGGCTTGCCGAGCGAATGTCGCGTTTGGGCCTAGCCATTACAGAAGCCATCATTGCAGAGTATGGGACTGCGGAGGTTTTGCGTCGTTTAAGCGACCCTTTCTGGTTTCAAAGTCTGGGTGCTGTAATGGGAATGGACTGGCATTCTTCAGGTATTACCACTTCGGTGATGGGCTCTTTAAAAGCAGCGATCAATCCTTTGTATAAAGAACTGGGCATTTATATCTGTGGGGGCAAGGGGCAGAAATCCCGGAACACTCCTGATGAATTGCTGCGCTTTGGGGAACGAACCGGGCTAGATGGGATGGAATTGGTGCGCTGCAGCAGATTGAGTGCTAAGGTAGATAATACGGCCATACAAGATGGATTTCAGTTATATACCCACAGTTTTGTCGTAAATACTGAAGGTCTTTGGACTGTTGTTCAGCAAGGTATGCAAAATGGTGGTTCAACAGCAAGGAGGTATCATTGGCATTCTGCGGGAATCACTTCTTTTGTAGAAGAACCGCATACTGGGATTTGTGGCAATAACATGGGACAGATTCTAAACCTGACGGCTAGAGCCGCTCAACCTTCCAAAACCGCGATGTTGGCTATGACCAGCGAACATCCGGATCGGATGATTGCGGAAGCACGCAGACTGATCATGCCGAATCATCATGAGGTTAAAGCGAAAGACGTGGATCTGAAAAGACTAGGGGCTATGCTTTGGTTAACTCAGGAGAAACAGCCTGCGGACTTTGAAGAATTGCTATTGTTAGAAGGCATGGGGCCAAGGACCTTGCAGTCTATGGCTTTGGTGAGCGAGGTGATTTACGGTACTCCATCTCGTTTTGATGATCCTGCACGCTTTTCCTTTGCTCATGGCGGTAAAGATGGCCATCCTTTTCCCGTACCTATCAAAGTATACGATGAAACCATTAGTGTATTGAGTAAGGCGGTGCAGCAGGCAAAAATAGGGCAGAGCGATAAATTACAAGCCATACAACAATTAGGTATCATATCCCGCAGGGCAGAAAAAGACTTCATTCCGAATGATAATTTTGATGCCTTAATTGAAAAAGAACGTCGTGATTCCTGGAAGTACGGTGGTAAAACTGTTTTTGGCGATGCTAAGCGGCCTGATGAAGGGCAGCTTCAGCTACAGTTTTAGATTCCTTAGGGAGTGCTAGTATAAAACAAGGAGTTCGAAAGGAATCTCAGAGGATCATGAAATCAGCGTATTAGACCTAGTGTATAGCTTTTTTAGGAATCGACATTGGATATTCCTAAAAGGATACGGCGTTTCCGAAACGGAGAATTAATAGGGAGTCAGCATGGAATTGAAAAGGAAAAGTACCGGAGAGACCATCTATCGCCAAACATTCAACATCAACGACAAGCAAAATATTGTTCCTAAATTCTACTTTGACGGAAAACAGTTCAGTAAAAGCTACACTTACCCGAATCCGGAGGGAGATGAGTATATCGCAAATTTTTATGTGGAGCCTTCGGGTGGTTCTACGTACGTAGATATCAACATTGATGTACTAGAGTATTATTACGATAGTACCAAGGCCGATCCTCTTGTCGTAGTAAACACTACTACCACCCCAATAGCTGAGCATGTTAAGCCGGGGGAATGGACATCTTATCTGAAGGTTCAAGTAACAATGGTGAGCCCGCAACAAAGTGGTACCGAACTTTATCCGATTGTGGTGGTTAGGGATGCAAAGACCAAAGACTATTATGTCAATAAAAACAGGGACGAAAGTACAATTAACATGGAAGTTCCATATGATGGGGTTTCTCCGGGTAAGGTACAGAGCGTGTATCTAAATAGGAAATGGAGTGGAGAAAATAAATTTTATCTGGAGGCATTTGATCTTGTCCAACTGTTCCCACGTTAAATTTTCATCTTCTTTCTTCCATATCATTTAATCCCCAGATCGCCATCGCATTTAATACTGGCTGGAGTTTTGCTCCAGCTGGTGTTAATGAATAGGTTACAAAAGGAGGAACAATAGGTTCTGCAGTTCTAAGGACCAGGTCATCTTCCTGTAATTGCTTCAAATGTTGGATCAGCATCTTTTCTGTGATTTGAGGAATTGCCCGCTTTAACTCACTATAGCGCTTGCTGCCATTTGAAAGGTGATATAAAATAATAGGCTTCCAGTGCCCACCGATCTTGTTCATTACATAGGTAACTGGACAGGAAGTAGCAGAAACCTGTTTATTATAATTACGTGTAGAGTTTTCTTTAATCGCTGTCATAGTTACATACTTTGGGGTAAGTACTTGTATAAAAGTAAGTACAAATATACCTTTGTAATCAACAATTTAAAATATAATATTATGAATTTTACAATCACAGGATCACTCGGACATATCAGTAAACCACTTGCAGAAATTTTAATTGCAGCCGGACATCAAGTTACTATTATTAGTAGTGATGCAGCTAAAGTTAAAGCTATTGAAGAACTTGGCGCAACAGCCGCTATTGGCTCTGTAGAAGATGTAACTTTTTTAACCGAAACTTTTTCAGGTAAAGATGCTATCTATACCATGGTTCCACCAAATTTTGGCGCTTCAAATGTCAGGGAATTTATTTCGAGTACTGGTAAAAAGTATGCTGAAGCGATAAAGGCTTCGGGTGTAAAACATGTTGTTAACCTAAGCAGTATTGGTGCACATTTAGCTAGTGGCACAGGACCCATTGCTGGTTTACACGATGTAGAGGAAATTTATAGTGAGCTGGACGGTGTAGCTGTTAAACACCTGCGCCCTGCATATTTCTACATCAATTTCCTGGCAAATATTGATATGATTAAACATGTAGGTATTTTGGGTTCTAATTATGATGGCGAAACGCCATTCGTATTGGTACATCCTAATGATATTGCAGCCGTAGCTGCTGAAGAATTGCAGCAAACATTTGAAGGCAAAAGTATACGATATATCGCTAGCGATGAAAGTACTGCAGCAAATGTGGCAAGCGTATTGGGAGCTGCGATTGGTAAGCCAGAACTTCCATGGGTTGAATTTACCGATGAAGATGCTTTACAGGGAATGGTACAGGCTGGCTTGCCTGAGCCGATGGCTAAAAGTTATGTAGAAATGGGGGATGCGATAAGGAGTCGTAAATTATTTGTAGACTATTTTAACCATAAACCTTCATCGTTAGGCACAATAAAGCTCGAGGATTTTGCAAAGGAATTTGCGAAGGCATTTTAAAAGAGCTTTGGATTTGATAGCTTAAGAGTCTTCATAAATGACCAGTGATATATAGAATTTGAAATTAAATTCTTGTATATTACTGGTCATTTTGCGTTGTAGCTATATGCTTCGAATAGAATGTGACCAAACCATATATAAATGAACGAATTCCAAATCAAAAAATCGGGCATCGAATATGATGCTATTGTAGTAGGCTCTGGTGCAGGTGGTGGGATGGCTGGATATGTGCTTGCTAATGCGGGTCTAAAGGTTTTAATGCTCGAAGCAGGTGCTTATTTTGATCCCCGTATTGATTCTCAACAATTAAAGTGGCCCTGGGAATCGCCCAGAAGAGGTGCCAAAACAACACGTCCATTTGGTGATTTTGATGCATCTTATGGGGGCTGGGAATTGGAAGGCGAGCCCTATACCCAAAAGAATGATTCTGAATTTGCATGGTTTCGGTCGAGAATGCTAGGTGGCCGTACCAATCATTGGGGACGTATTTCTTTAAGGATGGGACCGGATGATTTTAAACCGAAAGACGGACTTACGGCTGATTGGCCACTTACTTATCAGGAGTTGAAGCCATTTTATGATAAGGTAGACCGAATGATCGGTCTGTATGGCACTGTTGAAGGAATAGAAAGTGAACCTGACGGTATTTTTATGCCCCCGCCGAAACCAAGGCTTACCGAGCTTTTTATAAAAAAGGCAGCGCAAAAGGTTGGGGTGAAAGTGATACCTGGCAGGGGCTCTGTATTGACTGAGGCTTTACCTAATAATAAAGATCGTGCGCCTTGTTTTTATTGCGGACAATGTGGCCGCTCGTGTAAGGTATATGGCGATTTTTCTTCTTCTTCGTGTCTGGTAATACCGGCAGTTAATACGGGAAATCTGACTGTAATTACCAATGCAATGGTCAGAGAAGTTTTAACGGATAAAAGCGGCTTAGCTACGGGGGTGTCTTATGTAGATACGAAGGATCTACAGGAGCATCAAGTGCGTGGTAAAATTGTTATCCTTGGTGCGAGTGCTTGTGAATCTGCACGTTTATTACTTAATTCTAAGTCAACCGCTCATCCTGACGGTTTGGCTAATAACAGCGGCGTGGTGGGCAAGTACCTGCATGATTCAACTGGTGCTAGTATGAGTGGGTATTTGCCACAATTGGTAGATCGAAAGAGATATAATGAAGATGGTGCAGGCAGTGTACACATCTATTCGCCCTGGTGGCTGGATAATAAGAAACTTGATTTTCCACGTGGTTATCATATAGAATATGGTGGTGGGTTTCGCGTACCTGGTTATGCTTTTGGCTGGGGGATGGAAGAGAAAAATGGAACCGTGCCTGGCAAGGATGGAAAGATGAAAGCTGCAGGTGGATACGGTGCTGGTTTGAAAGATGATTACCGTCGTTTTTTTGGAACCAGTGTTTGGATGGCAGGTAGGGGGACAGCTATTGCAAGAGAAAGTAATTATTGTGAAATAGACCCGGAAGTGGTAGATAAATATGGTATCCCGGTACTTCGGTTCAATTATAAATGGGCACCGGAGGAAGTGAAGCAGGCCAGACATATGCAGGAAACTTTTAAAGAAATTATGCATGCAATGGGGGCTGTGGCCAGTGAAACTCATGATGCGGATACCAATTATGGTTTAGAGGCTCCAGGCAAGATTATTCATGAGGTAGGTACGGTAAGGATGGGGGATGACCCCAAGAAATCTGCTTTAAACCAGTGGTGTCAGGCGCACGATTGTAAAAATCTTTTTGTAGTGGATGCGGCTCCTTTTGTCCAACAGGGTGATAAAAACGCAACCTGGACTATTTTAGCGCTGTCTATGCGTACCGCTGAATATATTTTGCAACAAAAAGAAAAATTAAACATTAGCTGATCAAATTAATAGATAATGAACAGACGTGATTCTTTAAAAGCTATAGGCTTAACTGCAATAAGTGCTGGATTGGTTTTAGAAGCCTGTAAACCGGGCAAGGAGAAAATAGTAAAAGTTGAGGAAGAAGCTCAGCCAGGTAGGCAGGACTTTGAAATAGCGCGGGATAAGAAATTAAATAGCTATAAGTTCTTTAATGACCATGAAATGGCTACAATAACGGTATTGGCCGATATTATTATCCCTAAGGATGATAAATCTGGTAGCGCTTCGGAAGCTAAGGTTCCTGATTTTATCGAGTTTATTGTAAAAGATATGCCTGAGCATCAAACACCTATGCGTGGTGGTTTGAAATGGTTGGACCTGCAGTGTTTAAATAGGTTCGAGAAAACATTTAAAGATGCTTCCCTGAACCAGCAAATTGAGATGGTGGATGACATTGCTTATCCGGAAAAGGTTAAACCAGGGTTAGCACAAGGGGTTGCATTTTTTAATCTGATGCGTAATCTTACGGCTTCTGGGTTTTATACCACAGAAATTGGTGTAAACGACCTTGGTTATATAGGCAATGTACCAAATCGTTGGGAAGGGGTACCAGCTGATGTTTTGAAACAGTATGGCATGGAGGGGGTGTAATTATCATGTCGCAATGCACCCTGTTTAATGTCGCTTTTGGACATCATTTATTTAAGATATAACGGCTAACTTTATTCTAAAAGCTAATCTTAAAATAAATCATCATGAAAAAATTAGAATACAGTATTGCTATTAACGCAAGTCCGGAAAGAGTTTGGGAGATCATCGTTGGTAAAGATACTTACGGGCAATGGACAGCACCATTTAGCGAAGATTCAAGTGTGGAAACGGACTGGAAAAAAGGAAGTAAGGCATTGTTCTTGGATGGTAAAGGAAACGGAATGGTTTCTGAGATTGTAGAGAGTATTCCTGGGAAGTTTCTTTCTATTCACCATCTGGGGGAAGTGAAAGACGGGGTAGAAGATCCTACAACTTATCAGGGGGAACAATGGGGGGATGCATTGGAGAATTATACGCTAAAAGAAGTTGACGGTAAAACGCTTTGGTTGGTCAATATGGATATGAATGAGGAGTATGTGCAATATATGGATGATGCCTGGCCACTGGCTTTAGCCAAGGTAAAGGAGTTGGCTGAAAAGAACTAATTGCTTATTAATGCTTAAGGCAAACAGGTACCTGTTTGCCTTAAGCATTTTATAAATAATCCTGTCTGATTGGTGTAAATACATCAACAAATTCACCGGGTTCGATGATTTCACAAAATTTTTACTACATTTTTCATAAAATAATTAATTCCATTTGAATATTGCAACGATCATAAGGTGTGGATCTGCCCACTACTTTTTTGAACCCTAGCTTTTGATAAAGGTTAATTGCGGGTTTTAAGGCCGTATTGCTTTCGAGATAAATTTTGGACGCGCCTAAATCCTTTGCTGCATTTACAACAGCCTGACCAAGTAACCAGCCTATGCTTTTACCTTGGATTTTAGGCGAAACGGCCATTTTTGCCAATTCAAAATCGTAATCAGGATCGTTCATTTTGATCAGCGCACAAACACCCACAGGTTCATTATTGTATAGTGCTACAAAGACTTTTCCGCCTTTATCCAAAATATAGGATTTAGGGTTGTCCAAAGCCTTGTAATCTGCTTCTTCCATTTGAAAATAGGTAGAGATCCATTCCTCATTCAATGCCCTAAAAGCGTTTTGATATTGATCTTCATAGGGGACAATTTGTACGTCTTTACTTTCTCGCAATTTCTTTTGTTCCTGTACTCTTCTAAGCAAGGACTTCTGATCCAATAGGTATTCCCATTCTTCAATCGCTTCCCATAGGTTGTGCCTGGCTTCGGAAATAATACTTTCAATCGCTGCATCCACATCTGCACACTGGACCTTGATTCGCTTTGAAATTGCCATTCCTTTTTTTGTCAATGCAACAACGTTCCGTCGTTTATCCATTGATTCCCGATTTTCCTGAACTAAACCTGCTGTGGTGAGTTCCTGAATAATCTTACTAACCGATGGCTGCGAGTGTCCAATTTCGTTGGCGATTTCTGTAATGGTCTTTTCACCATCTTCTGCAAGCACAAAAAACACCGGGAACCATTTTGGCGAAAATTCTACGTCATACAACTCGTATATCTTCGCTGCGTCATCCGTTATTTTAGCAGTCATTAATCGCAGACGACTGCCTAATGCCATTTTTCCTGTTTTCTCAAAAAAGCTCATAAGTATAATCAATTACATAACTGATTATATAAATGTAAGGATTATATTGTTAATTCGAAAAAAAATGGACGAAAACAATCGAAAGTACCAGATGTTAATATGATTAGAGAAATGAAAACTACTTAATCATTGATGATATTTTCGGAACAATATATTCAGGTTAGAAAACATTCAGAGCAGATTTGTGAACCCTTACAGACTGAAGATTATGTGGTGCAACCTATTGTGGATGTTAGTCCACCAAAATGGCACCTTGGACACACCACCTGGTTTTTCGAAACCTTTATTTTAAAGCCATTTCATAAGGAATACCGGGTTTACAATTCTGAATACAATTATGTTTTTAACAGCTATTATGAAACTATTGGCAGTCGTGTAATCCGTACGGATAGAGGAAACCTTAGTCGCCCTAGTGTTAGTGATGTTTATGCTTATCGGTCGTATGTAGATATGGCTATGGGCGAGTTTTTAAAAAACACACTAACTGAGGAGATGAAAGAATTGTTCTTTTTGGGGCTTAACCACGAACAGCAGCATCAGGAACTACTGTTGACCGATATCAAATATATCTTGGGAAATAATCCACTGTTTCCTGCTTATCGTAAAGATGAAACAATGAGCCTTGACTTTGAAACCGCTACTTCTGAGATGATTTCCTTTAAAGAAGGTATTTATGAAATCGGTTATTCTGGGACAGGTTTTTGTTTTGATAATGAATTGGGGAGACATAAGGTTTACTTACATGACTTTTCTATGAGCTCAAATTTGATTAGTAATGCGGCATATTTGGAGTTTATTGATGATGGTGGATATACTAATTTTACGCATTGGCATGCTGATGGATGGGATTGGGTTAATAATAACAAAATTATCGCCCCGATGTATTGGCATTTGGTAGAGGGATCATGGTATACTTACACATTTGAAGGTCTTAAACCGCTTGATATGAAAGCTGCTGTAACGCATATCAGTTATTACGAAGCTTATGCATTTGCAAGTTGGTGTAAAATGCGTTTGCCTACTGAATTTGAGTGGGAAGTTGCAGCTAAGCAGTTTAAATGGGGGCTTAGGTGGGAGTGGACAGAGAGCGCATATCTTCCTTATCCGGGCTTTAATAAAGCACCGGGAGCAATAGGCGAATATAATGGCAAGTTTATGGTGAACCAAAAAGTACTCCGTGGAGCGTCTGAAGCTACGCCATCAGGTCATAGCAGAATAACCTATAGGAATTTTTTTCATCCGGATTTGAGATGGCAATTTACCGGAATACGATTAGCTCAATAATATCATATATGTACCCTATTACTACTGGAAATTTAACCACTGTTGAGTCACTGTTTCTTACTGAAACACTAGCTGGACTTCAGGCATGTCCAAAGTTTATGCATGCCAAATATTTTTATGATGAACGTGGAGATTATATATTTCAACAGATCATGGAAATGGATGAGTATTACCTGACCAATGCAGAGATGAATATATTTTCGAATCAGGCTGAGCAGATCGCTGAACTGATTAAGGGGGATACTCCTTTTGATCTGATTGAACTGGGGGCAGGGGATGCCACGAAATCTATTCATTTGTTAAGAGTGCTGGGTAAGCATAATCTGGAATTTAGTTATTTGCCGATTGACATTTCTGCGCATGTAATTAGCGATTTGGAGGATAATTTACCAAAAGAGTTACCAGAATTGGATATAAAGGGACTAAATGGAGATTATTTGCATATGCTGCAGAAAGGAATTACACTTTCTAATCGGAGAAAAGTTGTGTTGTTTATGGGGGCTAATATCGGAAATATGGATCAGGCTGAAGTACAAACTTTTTTAGGCTCAGTAAGAAAACTATTAGCTAAAGGAGATATGTTGATCATTGGTTTCGACTTAAAAAAGAATCCGAAACAAATATTGGCGGCTTATAATGATAGTAAGGGGATTACAAGTGCATTTAATTTGAATTTGCTGGAACGAATTAACAAAGAGCTGGGCGGAGATTTTGAACTTGAAAATTTCGAGCATTATGTTAGCTATGACCCGGAATCTGGAGCTTGTAAAAGCTACCTGATCAGTTTAAAAGATCATATTGTTCATATAGGAGCAGTAACGATTCCTTTTGTTAAGGATGAGTATATTTATATGGAAATCTCACAAAAATATTCGCTGGAAGACATTGAAAGACTTGCATCCAGATCTGGATTTCAATATGAGCATAATTTTTTTGATGTTAACAGATATTTTGTTGATGCGGTATGGACGGTGAGCTGAGGCTAGACTAGTCTAGCCATCATAATCTATATCCAGGTTGTATTGATATAGTAAGCCGGCAAGATTTAGTGAAGAGAATTTGGCTTGTCTTACTTTATTGACCGCTGGATCCAGACTGAAATTTTTTGCAGTACGGAAATCTGTTTTTTCTAAAACAGACCTGACAAAGGTTGCTCCTGTAAGGTCACAGTTATGGAATACGCTGGAAGTTAAATCTGCTTCTTCAAAATCAGTTTCTTTAAGAGAGCAGTCTGTGAATTTAGTTTTCTTGAGTTTTGTGCCGTAAAAGGTTGAATAATCAAGATGACTCTGTTCGAAACTAAAAGAAAATAAGAATTTGTTGCACTTTGAAAAATCAATGCCAAGGATCTTACAACCCGTAAAAGTAGCATCTTTAAATCCGGTACCTGTAACTATAGTGAGCGAGAAATTACATTGTTTAAAATGACAATCCATGAAATCATTGTGGCTCAAATTACTCTTAGAGAAATCACAATTGATGAATTCACAGCTGATAAATTCCCGGTTTTCTAATCGCTTTTCTGCATAATTGATACCGGTAAATGTTTTGCCTTCGTGGATGGTGGTTTCGTTGTTATTCATGGATTACAGACTTAATAGTTTGTTGAGGATTTGCTGTTTCTTTTGTGTAGTGATGTTGTAAACGCCAAGGTTATCTGCGTACCATAATCCATCTGCAACCAGCATAATGATTAGGGTGTTGGTATCCAGATCTGCTAGAGATCCACCAGCGATATGCTGTGTGAACCAATTGTCCCACATCTTCTTGTAATGTTCATTGATTAGTGCCGCCTGTAAAATGACTTTCATTGTTCTTCTGTAATGTAGGTCGTCACTTTTTTTGATGACGAAACGAAGAAAGGCGATAGGGGCAATGTCATTGCCTGAGGTTCTTTTTTCTTCATCAATCCATTCGGTCAGTTCAACAAGGCTTTGAAGCACGAGTTCTTCCAGCAGTTCTTCTTTATTACGGAAATGATGGATGATACCACCTTTACTCAAACCTGTTTTGTCTGCTATAGCTTGAAAAGTAACCTGATGCCAGTCTGCGGTGGCACCGATTTCCGCCGCTGTATTAAGAATCAGCTGCTTACTGGCTTCTGGATCTTTTTTTCTCTTATATGGATTCTCCATTCCTCAAAGATACCGAACGATTGGTTTGTTTGCAAATTTTTTATACATTTGTCACCCTCATTAGATAATTTTTATGTCGAGATATATCATCATCATGTCAACTGTAATCCATACACCGAGTGATTTACACCTTGCTTCACTGGTAATAGCGGCTTTCCCTGGTGTCTTGGAATGGTCTGTTGATCTTGAGGATTGTGATCAGATATTAAGGGGGGTGTACAATGATTGTATTGGCTTAGAATTGTTAAAAAGCCTGGACGAACAGGGGGTAAATGCTAAAGTTTTGGAGGTTTTTGACAAGGAGGGAATCCCTTTGAATAATAAAAGATAAATTTATCTTTTATTATTCAAAGGGATGTTTTACATTTGCCCAACGAATGGGAATTTTTTCAAAAACATGTGAATACGCAATGCGCTCGGTTTTTTTTATCGCGCATAGAACTGCTTCTGGCAGCAGGGTAGGGATCAAAGAAATTTCTACTGGAATTGATTCTCCTGAACATTTCTTGGCTAAGATTTTACAGGATCTCAGTAAAAGAGGAATAGTGCAATCGGCAAAAGGGCCAAATGGTGGGTTTTACATGGACTCAGCATCTTTGAAAAGACCATTGTCGGATGTGGTAGAAGCGGTTGATGGGAAGAGTTTATTTACTGGATGTGGTTTAGGTTTGGAATACTGTTCAGAGCGTAATCCTTGTCCCTTGCATCATGAATTTAAAGAAATCCGTAATAAAATCCAGCAAATGCTTCAGGATACTTCAATTGCTGATTTTAATGAAGATTTGAATTTAGGGATTACCAAATTGAAGAAATAAAAGATTTGATTAAATAAAAGACAAAAAGGTATTTATATATTTATTATGACTAGTGAACAAAAACAATTGATCAGTGCTACTGTACCTGTGTTAAAAGAAAACGGTGTTTTGTTAACCAAACATTTCTACAACAGGATGTTTACCCACCATCCTGAACTTAAGAATCTGTTTAATATGGGCAATCAGCAAAGTGGGAAGCAGCAAACTGCACTTGCTATGACTGTTTTGGCTTATGCAGAAAATATCGCAAATCCTGGAGTATTGATGCCTACTGTAGACAGGATAGGGAATAAGCACGTTAGCCTGGATGTCAGACCTGAGCAATATCAAATTGTAGGACGCCATTTAATTGCTTCCATTCAAGAGGTTTTGGGTGATGCGGCAACGCCAGAAATCATAGATGCCTGGACTGCGGCCTATCAACAGCTTGCTGATCTGATGTCGGGACATGAGGCAACAATTTATCAGGCTAAGACTGTCGCGCAATATGGATGGATAGGTTGGCGTCCATTTAAAGTGAAGGAAAAAGTTAAAGAATCTGAAGAGATTACCTCGTTTTATATTGTTCCGGCAGATGGCGGCCAGGTAATGGCACATATACCGGGACAATACATTAGCTTACGTGTGTTTTTACCGGAACTGAACTTATACCAGGCACGTCAGTACAGTATTTCTAGTGTTCCTAGTCAAGCATATTATCGGATTTCTGTTAAGGCCGAAAAGGGAGCTAGTATAGATACCAATGGTTTAATTAGTAATCATCTTCATGAGTGTATAAAGGTGGGGGATATAATTGATTTAACTGCCCCGGCTGGTGATTTCAGATTGGCGGAAGATTTGACTGCTCCAGTTGTATTTATTAGTGGCGGTGTGGGGTTAACACCGATGATAAGTATGCTTCAGAATTTGGTAGAAAAGAATTTCGACTATCCAATAACTTGGCTACATGGCTGTCGCAATCGATCAGTGCATGCTTTTAAGAACCAGCTGGATGAGATTGTAAATGGGAACGATAGGATTGAACAGTATGTTTTTTATGATATTCCTACAGAAATGGATAAACTGGAAGGGGTGATGGAAGGGTTTTTAGATCTGAGTAAAATAGCTGCTTTGCCACAATTTCCAGGAACTAAATATTATGTTTGTGGACCAGCAGTTTTTATTCGTAAACAGTATCAGGATCTGATTGCAAGGGGGATTGAAAAGGAGTCTATTTTGTTTGAGGAATTTGGCCCTGCATTGATTCAATTAAATTAATCACAACTCAAATGGAAGCAGAACACGATATTATTGATCTAAATGATATCATTGAATTAGTTAACGGCTTTTATGCTAAGGTGCAGCACGATGAACTTATTGGCCCCATATTTAATGATGTGATTAAAGAATGGGAGCCGCATCTACAAAAAATGTATGCCTTTTGGAACGCGGTACTGTTTGGTGTACCAGGTTTCACAGGGAATCCTTTTGCCAGACATGCGCCCTTACCTATTGAACAGGCACATTTTGACCGTTGGCTGGTGTTGTTTAATGAAACGGTAGATGCCTTATTTGCAGGAGAAATGGCCGATCAAGCCAAGAAAAAGGCAGAGACCATGGCATTGATGTTTTTAAGTAAACTACAACATATGAGGGGATGCCCAGCCAAGGTTATTGTATAAAAAAGTAGGTCCATTCCTCTTAAAGTATAAAAAAGTAGGTCCATTCCTCTTAAATTTACGAGGAATGGACCTATATGATAAAAGTAATATTGGAGCTTAGTCTGCCAACACACCAAATTTTCCCATATTGAAATCCGCAATTGCTTGATGGATTTCTGCTTCGGTATTCATTACAAAAGGGCCATAACTTACAATCGGCTCATTGATTGGCTCACCGCTCAATAATAAGATTACGCTTTTCTGGTTTGCTTTAATATGAATTTCTTCGCCTTCATTTGCAAACAAGACAAAACTATGTTCAGTTGCCATTTCTCCATTTACCTCCACACTACCATTAACTACTAATAAAGCCGTATTATGTCCAGCCTGAATTGATGTGTTTATTTCTGCACCTTCGTTCAATTTAATGTCAAACAAGTTTACAGGGCTATAAGTCTTAGCGGGACCTGTAGTTCCGTTAAAGTCTCCAGCGATCACATTTACCACTCCGGCGTCATTCGGTATGGTTATTTTTCCCATTCCGGCAGCTGTTAATTCCTGGTAATGCGGTGTAACGGATTTATCTTTTTTAGGAAGATTTACCCATAACTGTACCATTTCAAACGGACCACCTTTTTTAGAAAATGCCTCTTCATGGTATTCTTTGTGTAATATCCCATTACCAGCAGTCATCCATTGTACATCGCCAGTACTGATAATTCCATGGCTGCCACTACTGTCATGGTGTGCTACAGATCCTTTGTAAGCAATGGTTACAGTTTCAAAGCCTTTATGTGGGTGAACGCCTACACCACGAAGGTGGTCTGAAGGACCAAAATCATATTCAGGGTTAAAGTCCAATAGTAAAAATGGACTTATTCTCTCTTGAGGAATACCAGCTCCAGGAATGTAGTTAAACACCCTGAAACCATCACCAACCATATGCGGTTTGCCGGAATTTGTCACGATTTTTTCAATTAACTTTTTCATTTTGTTTCTCCTTTTTATAAGATCAATGCGATTCGTTTTGATCGTTTTAATTATTGAATACAAAGATATCTGCGTCTTCTTTGCTTAGCATTGATGTAGGATAAGAAGTATCGAACGTTCGATTTCTATTTGCTTCAAAAAGTACTCGTCGTGGCACACGACTAATAATGTCCCTTTGTATTGGTTAATCGCGGCAGTTAAAATTTCTACATTCATAATGTCAAGGTTATTGGTTGGCTCGTCCAGTACGATGATGTCGGGCGCTTGATTACTTATGGTTAGTGAACAAAGCATCAATCGCATCTTTTCTCCACCACTAAGTGCAGTACATGGTTTTTCCCAATATTCTTTTGTAAATAAAAAGCGGCTTAAACGGATCTTTATTTCATGTTCCTGTAAAGCCCCTGAATTATATCGTTGCACTTGTTCATAAACATTTAAGGTGTTGTCAATTAATGAATAATCCTGATCAATGTAAACAGTTTTTATTTCAGCGCGATCAAGATTTCCTGATAAGGGGGCTAGTTCGCCCAAAATCATTTTTATAAGGGTCGTTTTACCAGAGCCATTTAGCCCCTTTATGGCTATACGTTCGCCGCTCTTGATTTGAAAGTTTAGTCCTTCCTTCCAAAGTAATCGATCTTCATATCCAAAATTCGCATCTCTGGCTGTCATCAATATCTTTCCCTTATGGAGCGTAGAATTATCAAAGTCCATCTTCATTTTATCAATATCAGGTATTGCTTCCCGCAATTGATGAAGTTGCTGAGATATTGCACTTACTTTCTCCGAATGAATGCCCTTCATGCGCGATGTACTGTTCTCTGCATTGTTTCTGAGCGTATTCATGACAATGGTAGGCAGCCCCGCTTTTTCTTGCTTTTTCTTTCCACGCGCATCCAGTTTTTGCTGTCGTTCTAAAGATTCCTTTTCTGTTTCTTTAGCTTTGCGGAGTGTCTTTTCTTTGATTTTAAGGTCATGAGCCAAAGCATTGCCCTCAATTGCTTTCTGGCTGGTATAGAAATCGTAATTTCCACCATAAGTAGTTATGCCACGCTTGCTGAGCTCATAAACGGTATTAAGGAGGTTTAGTAAAGTCCTGTCATGACTTACTACAACTAGCGTTTGTTTAGTAGATTTTATATAATCATAGAGTATGCTTCTACTGTGAGCATCTAAATGATTACTGGGCTCATCTAGTAAAACGATGTCGGGACGGTGAATTGCGATGCCGGCTAGAAAAACTCTTGTTTTTTGTCCACCGCTTAATGTTCCCATTTTTTGAGTTAAATCTAGTTCATCAAGATGCCAATAGGACAAAGCTTCTTTGTATCGTTCTTCAATTCCCCAGTCATCCTCAAGCAATGCCAAATTTGTATCTGTTAAATGGCCGTCTAAAATTTCTGTTAGAGCCTTTAGTTTATGATCAATACGCAGTGCTTGAGCGACATTGTAATCGTTAAACTGACCAAATAGTTGGGGTATATAATATGGATTCGACTTAGCATTTACTGCTCCGGCCGAAGGGGTTAAATTTCCTGATAAAATGTTTAGAAGTGTAGATTTTCCTACACCATTATTGCCTATTAAAGCAATTTTCTCTTGTTTGTTAATAACGAGATTAAGATCCGAAAACAGTAAATCTCTGTTGGGATGAGTATAAGTAACACCTTGAAGTATAAGCATGTTTCTTTCTTTAAAGCGTAAAAAAATAAAGCCTGGTATACTGGCTCTGTTAATTTTTTCTAAAAGAAAGGAAATCCTACATTATGGTGTCTTTTGATTGTTGTCAACAAAAGTATAAAAAAATACTTGATAACCTTTAATTATGACCTATTAATGAAAAACATTACTATTCAGCGATTGTTGTGATTTTGGTGATGCTATTGCAGCACAAATTTAGACCTCTACCAATATGTTTAGAACCGGTAGCGTTGGGCGTTTTTTATTCCTATGTGGGCTTGTGACGATCAATTTATGGTCGTTAGCATCCGTTTATGGTATTAGTCGACAAAGTGTCCCCGCAGATACCATAGCGATATTTAAAGAAGAATTAAGCGATACCATGTCAACTTTGGAGTATCACGATGAGTTCCTATCATTTTATGAGAAAAATAATTATCAAACTGTACTGTTGAATAGGTTTTTGAGAAATGGTCAGTTAGCATATTTGCTTAGTGATTTGGAAAGTGTAGCTGATCATGGCTTAGATCCCGAAATTTTTAGGGCTAGCGAGTTTCGGTTAATAATGGAGGAAATAAATCGTGAGAAGTGGTTTAGGGACATTGAAACTTATCGTAAAAAGGTGAAATTGGAGTTGCTAACAGCCTATGCAGTGTTGAAATATAGTACGATCATGGAGTTCGGATTGGTAGAGCCTCAGTCTGTAGATTCTAATTATTTTAGTACTACAGTTACTGCCGATAGTACCTTTGTGACACGGGTTCTTGAGCGCAGGGAAGTGAAAAATTATTTGGATAGTATACAACCCAGGGATAGAGTATATAAGGCTTTCCAGTTTGCGCTCAAATCGGATGAATTAGCGCCTGGTAAAACACTGGAAGAGACTAAGTCTGTTTTGTCGGTAAATATGGAACGGTTAAGGTGGAAAAACAGGCAGACCGAGCCTAAATATGTAATGGTAAATCTTGCGAATTTTAGTCTGGATGTAATCGACCAGGAGGAATCTGTTCTGAATATGAAGGTTTGTGTAGGGGAATCTGGTAGATGGGCAAGTCCTCAATTGAATAGTAAAATTTATAGCGTGCAGGTAAACCCCGTTTGGAATATTCCGGTTAGTATCGCTAAGTCGGAGACTGTGAGGAACGCAAAGAGAGATCGGTATTATTTGGCCAATAACAATATTGCAGTTTATAAAGACGGAAAGCGCATTGGTAATCCTTCAGCTATTGACTGGACCATTAACAATGCAGAAGATTATGTTTTTAAACAGATGCCCGGAGAATTGAACGCGCTTGGTAAGATTAAGTTCCTTTTTAACAACGATTGTGGCGTTTATTTGCATGATACGCCTTTAAAATCAGCATTTAAAAAGAAGAATAGGGCAATTAGTCATGGATGTATTCGCTTAGAAAAGCCAATGGAACTGGCATTGTTTCTTTTTGGTGAAGGAGCCAAATACGAACAAATAAAAAAGGCAATGTTGAATGGCTACCCACAGGCTAAGTATATTGGTTTACCTCAGTCAGTTCCAATAACACTTACTTATTTTACGGCGTTTACTGATGATAAGGGGGATGTGGTGTATTGTGATGATATTTATGGACTTGATGAGGTTTTGTCAGCTAGACTAATTGCTGGTAGGTGATAAATCTGTTTTCCATCTAATGGGATGATTATTTCTTTAAAGCATAGAAAAAGCTATAGTTTGTTTTAAAAATAATTGAAAGTATTTGATTTTTTTACAGGTATATAGGGGAAATTTTCTGTGCAGGATATTTATATAATTTGTATATTTAAAATATGAAAACAAACGCTACTCAACCCCGATTTTCTGTACTGCTTTTGATGTTTTTGCTTGGCTCCTTTGGAATGGTAAAGGGGCAGGAGTTGTTTCCTGTACGAGGATTTTGTATTGCAGCACCTGGCACAGCTCAATTAAGCACTTTTATCAGGTTTATTGACGAAGAGTTAGCCTCACGTAAAGTAAATACTTTGGTGTTGAGGGTCGACTTTAATTATCAGTTTAAAAGTAGATCTGAATTGAGTGAAATAGGCGCTTTGTCTAAAAAAGATGTTCAAAAAATAGTGGAAGTATGTAAAAAGCATGGCATTCGTGTGATACCACAAATCAACTTATTGGGACATCAATCCTGGGCCAATAAAACGGGGAATTTGCTAAAAATTTATCCTGAGTTTGATGAAACGCCCCATGTAAAAATACCCGAAAAATACGAATGGCCAAATGCAGATGGTCTGTATTGCAAAAGTTATTGCCCATTGCATCCAGATGTTCATAAAGTTGTATTTGCTATGGTGGATGAGATTTGTGACGTTTTTGAAGCGGATGCGTTTCACGCGGGAATGGATGAGGTTTTTTATATTGGTGATGATAAATGTCCCCGTTGTTCGGGTCGGGATAAGGCCGAATTATTTGCAAATGAGGTTAACAAAATAAGCAACCACCTTTCTTTGAAGAAAAGGCAGCTTTGGATTTGGGGTGATCGTTTACTGGATGGTAAAGTTACTGGCTTAGGTGCTTGGGAAGCAAGTATGAACAATACACATCGCGCGGTCGATCTGATTGATAAAGGTGTAATGATTTGCGACTGGCATTATGAGCGACCAGATCAAACTGCTGTATATTTTGCAATGAAGGGTTTATCTGTGATTACTTGCCCTTGGAGGAAGCCGGATAATGCGGTAGCACAAGCTAAGGATTTAGTGAATTCCAGGAAACAGGCTACCCCGGAGTTAAAATCTCGTTTGCAGGGAATGATGCAGACCGTCTGGTCGGGGGCCGACTCATTCCTTGATGAGTTTTACGGAAAAAAAGTTGCAAGTGCAGAGAGCGAGTCTGCTTGTTTTAGAGCGCTTTTTGCTGAAATAAATAATAACCAAATGCCAAAGCCTTAGGTAATCCATTTATTCTCTTTTATTTCTTTTTAGTTTATTCATTATCTGTTCATATTTTATATTGGCTAGTTTTTATTGCATATCCCGGTGCTTTCTGTTCTTTTTGCGCATTTTTCTTGCCTTGTTCGTTAGTTGGCACAATAATTTTATGCATATTTCGATTAATTAGCTCTACATATTGGGTAATTAGTTCCTCAAAATTACACGTCTTTTTATTTTAGTTTTCTGCTTTTAAAAGAGTCTTAAAATTATTATATGCCTTTAACTGCTTATTTTAGCCATTTTTATTGGTTTTTATAATTTTTGGCCTAATTATTATTAAAAAGTGGACTTTTCTGTCAGTTATTTTTATAATTGATGGAAATTCTGATTACTTTGGTTGTGGTAAATTTAATTACACTTTAAGTTAATCTATTGTAAAATGACATACGCTCGTAATTTGCGAAATCTGTACGTTAATAAATTTTTATCCACAATTTCTTGTGCTAAACACCTAAAGTCTTAATGCCTATGCTGCTTTTTACATCGAACAGAATTTCTTTGTTTAAATTAATGCCATTCAGGTTATTACTTGTTTATTGCTTTGTCTTTTTTGGTTTAGGTATATTCTCAATCCCTGTTTTTGCGGAGGGGAGTAAGGATTTGATTGCGAATGGTGGCAACCGGGCAACATTGACTGCCGCCACAGCTTCTTTCGAAGGTAACTATTTCCCAACAGAAGGTTTAGTCAGGGTGTATGTTAATGCCGGAGAAACAATTTATCTGGGATCAAGTGATACTCATATCGTCCTTATTTCTCCAACGGGTAAATTCTATGAAACAGACGATAATAATATCGGAAGAATAGCAAACACTACTGAAGAAACTAACGGCCCGAGTTATCTTAATGATGGTAATAATGGTACTTACTACGCATATACTCGTACAGCTCCAGCTGGTGAGACTGGTGTCTGGTCGGTATTTTTTCTGGGTGACAATGATTATTTTGATGTTTCTGTATCTGCCTCAGCGACTGCTACAAACAGCGCAGCTTTTATCAAGGGAAGAGCTTATATGAATGTATTCGCCGGAGATTTGGGCGCTTATAATAGAACATTTAAAGGGATATTTTATGTATTAACGAATGATGGCTACACTTACAAGGTTGATCCCAATGAACTTGCAGGTTATCGCTTTACTTTTTTTTCCAACAATAAGGGCTATAAGAACGTGGATGGAACGGCGAGCTATAAAAGTAAAAACAGTACATCAACGGCAGACCTGTACGATCCTCGTTTGTCGGATAATGCTGCTACAAATGATGTAACGCATAAATTATTCTTCAATCAGCCAAATGTTCCGGTAAATGCTGTGGCTCCAATCTGGTTGCTCAATGATTTTACGGATGGTATTGACGATAATGGAATTAATGGAGGTAATGCCTCCGGGGGTACTTTAAGTACAACCTGGTTACAGGTTACTCCAACACTTCCGATAATCAATAATTTTACATTTACCGGTAATGAAGGGACAAGTAATCAGGCGGGAACCATTCCTTTGGGAGGTGTTATTGCCTTTAACTCAAATCAGGGTGGAACATACACGATTAAAATCGATGTACCGGGTACAAATGATGTAACAATTACCGGTAACGCCGTTGCCGGAACTAATACCGTTCCATGGGATGGCAAAGATGCTTTGGGTAATAAGGTACAGGGAACGATTGGTACCTCGGCAATTACCATTGAACTAAAAGCAGGGGAAGTACACTTTCCGTACATTGATGTGGAAAATAACTGGAGGGGCATTAAAATTACCCGTTTAGGTGCAGGCGTTGGTACTACAACAGTCTATTGGGACGATACTTCAGCAGCGGGTGGGGCTGATCTTGTTGGAGCCGATAGTCAAAACGGGGCTCATACATGGGGATCATCTGGATATGCCAGCAATGCCTTCGGTGATGGAAAAGGACTGGATACTTGGGCTTATTTATTTAGTAGTGTGCTAAGTCCTGCTGTGCCAATTTCACTACGTGAAGCGGACCTTGAGGTGGTAAGCCTGACTTCAAATAAAACAACCTATTGTATAGGAGAAACAATTACCTATACATTAGCGATTAAAAATAATGGGCCTGATGCGGTAACCGGGGCAAAGCTTGCGTTTACCTTTCCACCTGAGTTGACCATAACCGGCATTACTGCTCCCCCTACTGCGGGGATCACCTTCACCGGACTTACCAATCATACAGCCCCATTCACTGACGCTCCCATTACAGCTTCAATTAATATTGCGAATCAAGCCGTACTTCTGGTAACTGTAACCGCCACAATAGATAGTAAGCCAACAGGTACCCTGGATGCAAAAGCAAGCATTATGCGCCCGGCAGATGTTACCGATCCGGATGCAACGAATCCGGATAATCTTCCGCCGACGGATCCTGATGCAGAGTGTAATTCAGGTACTGTCGGTTGTAATAATATCAAAACTCATTCTGCCGCTGTTCAAGTCAGTGATATCTCAATAGTGGCTACTTCAGCATCAAAGAGCGAAGGCAATAGTGTTGGTAGTCTCACTGATATGAGCTTCACAGTGTCCCTATCAGCAGCCAATACAGGTTGTCCTGTTACTGTAAATTATGCAATCCAGCATGGTACAAGTAATGCAGGCGATTTTGATTTTACATCGAACCCAGCCAGTGGTACGCTGACCTTTTTAACAGGGGAGACCAGCAAAGTCCTTAGCTTTAAGGTTAAGCATGATTTGATGGTTGAAGGCGATGAAACGTTTTCGGTTGTCCTTTCAAATCCAAGCTCCGGCGGACAGATTACTACGAATTCTGCCCCAGGAACAATAGATAACGATGATACGATTACGCAAATTGGGATCACGAAAGTCGATGGAGCGGAAGGGGGAGCAACTGGCAGCTTTATATTTACCTTCCCTGGCGGCGCAAGTTTTGATGTGGATACTCCTGTTCCATATGTGCTTTCGGGGACTGCGACAGGTAGCGGAACTGATTATACTGCCGCTGGAACTATTACCATTCCTGCCGGATCCAATAGCGTTACACTGAACCTGTCTGTAAATAACGATGGGCTGACAGAGGGCACCGAAACAGTAATCATCACTCCTGGTACAATCGGCAACAAATATAATGCTTCGGTTACGGTTATTACTCCGGTTCCTGTAGTTAATATAACAGATAATGATCCTGCAACCCTAACCATTAGTAATGCGTCGATCACTGAAGGTGACACTGGCACGCAGGACATTACTTTTAATGTAACCTTGAGTAATGCTACAGGCAGCAGTTTTGATATAAATTACGCTACCGCAAATGGAACGGCTTTAGCGGGAGAGGACTATGTAGCAAAATCTGGTACGCTAAACTTTACCGGTATAGCCGAAACCCAGACGATCACCATTCAGGTGAACGGAGATCAAAAGATTGAACAAAATGAAGCATTTACAATAGCATTATCGGGCCTGACCAAAAATTTCGGGGGACAATTGACCGTTGTTAGTTCACCTGCAACCGGAACCATTATCGATAATGATAATACACCAGCAAATAGGTTAATTACGATCACTCCAACCAATGGTCAGGAACTGGGCCCGGTGGCAGGTATTTTCACTTTCAGTTTTCCGCCAGGGGTAACTGCGGATCAGCCGACAACAATTGATTTCGGATTGACAGGCACCGCCGGAGCAGCAGATTATACAGGGGGTGTCACATCTGTCACTATCGCTGCTGGTGCCCCCAGCGCTACAGTAAGTCTTCCTGTGCTTGGGGACGATATTTTAGAAGGCCCGGAGTCAGTCGTATTGACTACAACTACGGTAACCAATAGCAGGTACACCATCACTGTTGATAATTCGCCTCAGTCGCTAAACATCATAGACGATGATTTTGCCAATATCATAACCGGAAATGTTAACGTACCAGAAGGTAATAACGGTCAGACCGATATGGTCTTTAATGTGCAGCTGGATAAAGCCACAGGGAGCGGTTTTACGATAGGGTATACAATTACCAATGGAACTGCAATAGCTCCGGAAGATTATATTGCCCAAACTGGTACCCTTACTTTCTCAGGAGTCGTAGAAACCCAGCAGATCATAGTTAAGGTTAATGGAGATCAGAAAATTGAGGGCAATGAAACGCTGATCCTAACACTTGGCACTCCTTCTAATACATTCGGCAATTTTTTAGCGGTTCAGAATTCTCCGGCCACCGGAACTATTACCGATGACGATAATATACCGGCTAATAAAATAATCACCATTACAAAGGCAAATGGTTACGAACTGGTGGGGCCGGATGCGAGCTTCACGTTTAGCCTTCCTAATGGGGTAAGTGTTGAATCCGATACAGAAATCTCCTATACGCTTACGGGTAATGCCATCGGTGGTGCCGTTGACTATATAGGAGCTACTTCGGGAACGATCAGAATCCTTGCAGGTCAGAACAGCGCTACGCTGAATCTGCCTGTAGTAGATGATGTTTTGCTCGAAGGTGATGAAACTGTGATTGTAACAGTTAATGGGGTAAGCAATCCTATGTATGATCCTTTTACTGTGAGTAATTCAGGACTTTCACTTGATATTATCGAAAATGACAATACTGTATTGCTTAGCAGTCCTTCAAGCGTTCTTGAAGGTAATAGTGGTACAAAAACGATAGAATTCAAGGTGACGGTTGCCTTGGCCACAAGCCTTCCTTTTACTGTTGATTTTCATACCTCAAACGGAACAGCTATCGCGGGAGAGGACTATGACGCCAAATCCGGGACTATTTCTTTTGAGGCGAATACACCGAACCAGGTCAAATCTATTTTTGTAACGATTAACGGTGACCTGAAGATTGAGAACAATGAAACATTTACGGTAACCCTCGATGGGTTAAGTAATAATTTCGGTAATACTTTATTTTTAAGTCCTCCGGTTACCATGACCATTACTGATGATGACAATATCCCTGCCAACAAGATCATCAGCATTTCCAAAACAGATGGAGCTGAACCGGGAACAACAGATGGTACCTTCACATTAAGCTTGCCAAGTGGAATAACAGTCGATGCAGCTACCACGGTAAACTATATCCTGTCCGGTACTGCTCAGGGTGGAGGAATAGATTATACCGACACACAGCTTACACCGATTACCATTCCTGCGGATCAGAATTCAGTTATCATAAGCATGGTAGATGTTGTTGATGATTACATTATAGAAGCTACCGAATCAGTACTTATGACGATTACTTCTGTAAGCAATCCTAAGTATACCGGATTTGCAGGTAACAGTCCTGTTGCACTGGATATTATAGATAATGATAATACTGCAGCTAATAACATCATAACACTAAGCAAAGAATCTAATGGTGCGGAACCGGGAACAAAAGCCCAGTTTAAGGTTAGTTTCCCAACAACTCCAAATATGATTACTGCCGCTGTACCCACAACTGTAAATTATACCATTTCCGGTACTGCGGTTAACGGTGTTGACTATAATGCTTTGACCGGATCAGTAGTAATTCCGGCGGGCAGTAACGCTGCGGTAATTGATGTATTGGTGATCGATGACCAGATTATCGAAGCACTGGAGAAAGTAGAATTAACGTTAACTAGCGCTACCAATACAATTTCAACCCTCACTGTAGGACCGGGTATGGTAAGTGCGGATATTGCAGATAACGATAACAATCCTGCGAATAACGTCATCACATTAAGCAAAGTAAAGGATGGTTTAGAACCAGGTACCGATGCACAGTTCAAAGTAAGCTTCCCGGGTGGAATTACCAGTGCTGTGGATACTGAAGTGTCTTATTCGGTTAGTCCTTCAGGAACCGCATCTTCAGGAACGGATTATACAGTGCTTAGTGGAACGGTGACCATCCCGGCGGGAGATAATTCGGCAGTAATTGATGTTAAAGTGATTGATGACAAAATTATTGAAAATACTGAGACTATCCTGCTTTCACTTAATTCCGCAACTAATTCGATTTCAACGCTGACTGTGCAGCCGGCTAATCTCGTGGGGGTCAATATAGGGGATGACGATAATACAGTCGGAAATAATATCATTTCCATAAACAGCACTACAAACGCATCAGAACCAGGTACGAACGGGCTGTTTACTGTTAGTTATCCAACAGGCATCACCAGTTCTGAAGCCACTCTGGTAACTTATACCATCAGCGGTACCGCAGTTAACGGTACTGATTACACCACTATACCAGTTACAGTCACCATTCCTGCCTACGCTAATTCTGCTAATATTAACATTCCTGTGATTAACGATCAGATCATCGAGCCAACTGAAACCGTTGGCCTGACTTTAACACTTGCAGATAACACAAGTTTTAATCCTACTGTGAATGGCACCCTTGCGGCTATTGATATAGCCGATGATGATAATAATCCTGCCAATAACCGTATTATATTAAATGCTGGAACAAATGGAGCCGAACCGGTTAGTCCGGGGCAGTTTACAGTTGGTTTCCCTACCGGTTATACCAGTTCGGAAGAAACTATTGTAAATTATTTAGTCACTGGTACGGCAACTTCAGGAGCGGATTACACGGCAATAAGCGGGACAGTAATCATTCCTGCAAACTCTGGTCCTGTACCTATTAATATTGCAGTTCTGGATGACAATATTATAGAAGGGACAGAAACGGTAGCCATTACTCTGAATAATGCTACAAACAACATTATTGCCAGTTTGGCAACGCTTCCGAGCGCTGCTGTAAGCATCAATATTGAAGATGATGAAGATGACGATCCCGCCGACAATATTATTACCCTGACAAAGACCGATGGTTCGGAGCCCGGGAGTAATCCGACTTTTATTGTAAGCTATCCAAGCGGCATCACCAGTTCTAAGAATACGCTAATAAGTTATACAATAGGAGCGGGTGGGACAGCCACCTCCGGAACGGATTATACCGCATTGAGCGGTACAGCAACAATTCTTGCAGGCAGCAATTTTGCTACCATCTCAGTGCCTGTGATTGATGATAAGATCATAGAACTCACAGAAACCGTCGAACTGACCATAAACAGCGCAAATAATGGTGTTTCTATGCTGACATGGTCGCCTTTAACGGCGCTGAGTACGAATATTGCGGATGATGACAATATTCCAGCCGCCAACACGATTACGTTGAGCAAGGTAACAGACGGATCAGAACCAGGTACCCCAGCGCAGTTTAAGGTGAGCTTCCCTTCAGGCTATACGAGTTCGGCAGCAACCACGGTTACCTATACAGTAGGTGGTACTGCTGTTGTCGGAACCGATTACACGGCCCTTCCTGGTACAGTGACCATCCCGGCAAACACTAATTCCGTCTTGATAGACGTGCCAGTATTAGACGACCAGGTGATCGAGCCGACAGAAACTGTTAGTCTAACTTTAACAGGCGCTACCAACACGAACGCTACGATGGCGATATTGCCGAATGGTTCCTCGGTGACTGCGAATATTACGGATAATGATAATAATAGTTTGAATAACAATATTTATCTCAGTCTGGTAAGGAATGGCACAGAGGGCGGAGATAATCCGCAGTTTAAGGTCAGTTTCCCTGCTGGTTATAGCAGCGCTGAACCAACAGTAGTTACTTATGCACCAACCGGTATAAATACAGCTATTTTAAATGTGGATTATACTGTGCCGCTCTCGACAGTAACTATTCCTGCTTATGCGAATTCAGCACTCATTGAGATTCCTCTGACTAATGATCTGATATTAGAGCCTACTGAATCATTCGAGCTGGTTTTAACTGGCGCCACTAACAGTGTAGCTGCCGGCTTAATATACCAGACCTCTCCAGAGCGTGCGGATATCGTGGATGATGATAACATTGTGGCTAACAATGTTATTTATTTAACTAAAGTTAGTGATGGTATAGAGGCAGGTACTCCTGCCGTGTTCAAAGTGAGCTTCCCATCCGGGTACACCAATTCAGTGCCTACTACTGTGAATTATACTGTTACAGGTGGAACAGCAATAAATGGAACAGATTTTACAGTAAGTGGGCAGGTAATAATTCCGGCTGGCAGTGGCTCGGCCAATTTTGATGTGACTGTGCTTGAAGACCAGATCCTGGAAGCTACAGAAACGGTTCAGTTAACGCTAGCAGATGCCACAAACAGCATATTTACGCCCATAACATTGAACCTTGCACCAGCAACTGCTAATATTTTAGATGACGACAGTACGATTGCCACAAACAAACTGATTACGATTACCCCTGATGACGGGGCAGAAGTTACGGTTCCGGGAGTTCAGAACCCAGCCAATTTTTCGTTCCAGTTTCCTTCCGGTATCACCTCATCCGCTCCGACAGTAATTAGCTATGTATTAACAGGCGCTGCGGGAAGTAACGGAATAGATTACACTGGTCCCGTTAGCGGAACGATAACTATTCCGGCAAATCAGAATAGCGCGACGCTTATGCTACCGGTTATCGATGATGATATTGTAGAAAATAACGAAACCGTCATACTAACCACTGGCCTTGTGAGCAATATCCACGTCACCGGAATTAGCATTGACAATTCGCCAGCAGTATTAAATATTACCGATAACGATGCAGCAGTATTAACGGTAAACAATAAGACGGTAACGGAAGGCAACAGTGGCGATACTGAAGTTGAATTTACCGTAACGCTGGATAAAGCCACGGGTGGCAGTTTCTCTTTAGGTTATGCCACGGGAGACCTTAGTGCTAAAGTAGCAGATAACGATTATATCGCTCAGTCGGCAAGCCTTAGTTTCGCCGGTAATGCCGGAGAAAGCGTTTCCTTTAAAATACATGTTAACGGGGATAAGAAAATTGAGGCGGATGAAATTTTTAACATTATTTTTTCAGCTCCTATTAATACGTTCGGTGGTCGTTTAACCATGCCGGCACCAACGACAACAGGAACAATATTGAATGATGATTCTGGGACGATTACGATCAGCTCAAGTTCTGGTTCTGAGGGGAATCCTAATCCGAATGGACCTGGCTTTACGTTCAGTTTTCCTCCTGGGGTAACCTCAGATCAGCCAACCACGATTTACTTCGGCTTAAGTGTTGGCAGTACTGCGACTATTACAGATGATTATATTTTTCCTGACTTAACAGGTTCAGGTTCGGTGATTATTCCGGCAGGTGTTAACAGCCAAACGGTTATTCTTCCGGTTGTTGACGATGCAGTAGTAGAGAACACAGAAACGATTACGCTCACTGTTGGTTCAGTAGTGAATGGTACTGTCGCTACAACTACTGCTACAACCACTATTACGGATAATGACGCAGCGAGTGTATCGCTTTCGACCCCGTTAACAGTCAATGAAGCAGCGGGTACAGCGACCTTTAGAGTGACTTTAATGGGTAATGTACAGGAAGCCTTTACGGTAGATTATGCAACCGCAAATGGTACAGCCCAGTCGCCGGGTGACTATACAGCCATTACTGCCGGAACGGTAAGTTTCCCGGCAGGTTCTGCAAGTGGGGCATTCCAAACCTTTACCGTAGCTATTAATGACGATAACCTGGTAGAGCCGGGCGAAACATTCAGCGCTTCCTTAACCGGTATTACGGGGCTTGCAACGATCGGTATTGCTACGGCAACGACCACCATTAATGATAACGATGTAGCGAGTGT
>NZ_SJSM01000013.1 GCF_004331685.1 Pedobacter hiemivivus
GAAATCAGCCAGGAGAATGGCATCAAAATAGATACAGTCATCGGAGATGGTGCCTATTCAGGCAAGGATAACCTAAAGCTAGCAGACGAGCAGAACATCAAGATCGTTGCCAAGATGGTCTCTTCTATAAGTCAGGGATTCAGAAAGGATGAAAACCTATTCGATTATAACAAAGATGCCGGTATGTTCGTGTGTCCAGCTGGACATATGGCCATCAGGAAGGCCAGACAAGGCGAGAAAAATATTGGAGAAAATCAAGCGACCACTTATTACTTCGACGTGGAAAAGTGCAAGGTCTGCCCCCTGAGGGAGAACTGCTACAAACCTGGAGCCAAGAGTAAGACTTATTCGGTAACCATAAAATCCGATCTTCACAAAGAACAGATAGCATTTCAGAAAACCGAATATTATAAGGAGAAAACTAAGGAGCGATACAAGATAGAAGCAAAGAACAGCGAGCTCAAAAACGTCCATGGATACAGACGTGCGACTTCCTATGGAATACAGAATATGGAAATGCAGGGGGCTATGGCAATTTTTACCGTAAACTTAAAAAGAATCCTAAAACTGATCTAATATTCAATAAATCTGAGTTAATCCAGTCAATTGCAACCAAAATGCTTATTTATCCTTCGAAAAAGACAGGTATATATTGATCAAAAAATCAGTATAACGAAATCTCAACTTTGTTCAATAAAAAAAACGATCAAGTAAAAAACATGTTCTACTTGATCGTTCCTTAAGCTGGCTCATAAATGAGGAACTTTTTCAGTGCCCTCTCATGATACAGCCCCCCTTTTTTTTGTTCGATCGTCATCTAGTGTACGATTTCCTCTATGGCTTTTTCTTCTGCAAGATTATGCTTGTGTTTAAACATAATGGCAAATGCAACCGTAATGATCAGTGCGTATATGGTAAAAGAGAGCCAGATATGATGCCAGTTTTTTACATCTAAGGCACGGCTCAAATCACCGTTAGACAATACACTTATGCCTTTATTTTTTAGAAATGTAAGTAAGTGTTCATTTTTAGGATCTGAATTTACAACAGTGGCTAAGGATTGGATGTCGGTATAATGTTTAGTGAAGTACTTGTCGATCATCCAGCCGGATACAAGACTACCAAATACAGCACCGAATCCATTTGTCATCATCATAAACATTCCTTGCGCCGAAGAACGCGTCTTTGGGGTAGTAGAAGTTTCAACGAAAAGAGATCCGGAAATGTTAAAGAAGTCGAACGCCATTCCGTAAACAACACAAGAAAGTACAATCATCCATAAGTTGCCTGCAGGGTCGCCAAAGGCAAAGAAGCCGAAGCGCAGCACCCAGGCTAACATCGCAATAACAATCACTTTTTTAATACCAAAACGCTTTAGAAAGAAAGGAATTGCTAAAATAAATAAGGTTTCGGAAACCTGAGAAATGGACATGATGATGGTCGAATACTTGATTACAAACGAATCTGCATAGACAGGAAATAATTTGAATTCATCAAGAAATACATCACCATAAGCATTTGTTAACTGAAGGGCACCACCTAAAAACATTGAAAAGATGAAGAATAGTGCCATTTTATAGTTAGCAAACAACTTGAAGGCTCCCAGTCCTAAAGTTTGTGCAAAGGATTTCTTTTCATCTATTAAGTTTTGAGGGCGGCATTTGGGTAAGGTGAATGCATATATTCCCAATCCAAGTGCAGCAAGACCAGCAATGTAAAATTGGTAAGCCGTAGCCTTATTTCCGGTTAGGTTGGTTGTCCACATGGCGACAATAAAGCCTATTGTACCCCATACCCTTATAGGTGGGAAATCTTTGATCACATCAAATGACCCAGATTTTAAGGTCGTATAAGATATAGAATTACTCAATGAAATGGTTGGCATGTAGAAGCACATAGCCAGTAGCATTACCCAAAAGAAGGTGTTGGGACTATCAACCTGGGGTATATAGAACAAAACTCCAGCGTATAGAATGTGAAGAATTCCATAAAGTACTTCAGCATTTACCCATTTGTCAGCAATAATACCTGTAAGCGTAGGCATAACAAGGGAAGCAAATCCCATTGTTGCAAATATGGCACCGAATTGTGTGCCATCCCATTGTTTTGTCCCGAACCAATAATTTGCGATGGTGATGAGCCATGCTCCCCAAACGAAGAATTGTAAAAAACTCATTAAGGTTAAGCGAAACTTAACGTTCATTATTTCTCTTATTTATTTCATCTCGAATGCGGGCTGCTTTTTCATAGGCTTCTTCAGTTATTGCTTCTTGAAGTTTTTGATTTAGTTCTTCTAGGCTCAAGGATTTATAACTTGATGATGGAATGGATGAAATATCTTCTGTTCCCTGTTCTTTGGATAGACTGTCGATATTTTCAAGGAAAAGAAAGTCGTTTCCTTCTATAACTATACCTGCTGAGGAAAGAATAAATTCGTAGGTATAAATTTCTGCGTTGAAACGAACTGCTAATGCAATCGCATCAGAGGTTCGAGCATCGATTTCGTGGATGGTTTTGCCATCCGTACAAATTAGTTTGGCATAAAAGACCCCTTCAACTAAATTGTAGATTAAAATCTCCTGGATTTCAATATTGTAAATTTGAGCGAAGGTTTTAAACAGATCGTGGGTTAAGGGCCTGCTCGGGGTCATCTTTTCTATTTCTATGGCGATAGCCTGCGCTTCAAACGCACCAATTATAATTGGCAGGCGTCTTCGGCCATTTACTTCTCCCAGTACAAGGGCATAGGCTCCTGATTGGGTTTGGCTATATGATAAACCAACGATGTCTAGTTTTACTTTTTTCATTATATAGCGATGTCATGTTGAGCTTGTCGAAATATCAAGGGATAGCCCGACAAGCCCAGGATGACAAAATATTACCCTTTATGTGCTTTTAATGCTTCTATTAATTTTGGTACTACTTCAAATGCATCACCAACGATCCCATAATCAGCCACTTTAAAGAAAGGAGCCTCTGGATCTTTATTGATAACAACAATTACTTTTGATGAGCTAACACCGGCTAAATGCTGGATTGCTCCTGAAATACCAATTGCAATATACAAATTTGGACTGATGGCAATACCAGTTTGTCCTACGTGTTCTTCATGTGGTCTCCAGTCAGCGTCTGATACTGGTTTAGAGCAGGCTGTTGCTGCGCCTAATAAGGAAGCTAGCTCTTCTATCATTCCCCAGTTTTCAGGGCCTTTTAATCCTCTTCCTGCTGATACAACCAATTCTGCATCAGGTAATGATATTTTGTTAGTTGCTCTAATTACTTCTTTTACAATAGCAGCAAGGTCAGTTGACTTTACCTCCGGATTGAAGGCCTCTATTGTGGCATCGGTAACATTTTCTTTAGTACCAAAAGCATTAGGGTTAAGTGCGATTACTTTTATAGCTGAAGTTAATTCGGTGATGGCAAATGCTTTTCCGGAGAAGGCAGTTTTCTTAACCAGGAATTTTCCGCCGTCAAGCTGAGGCAATTCTACAGCACCATCAACCAAACCTGCTTCAAGTTTTACTGCAATACGTGGTCCTAAGCCCTTTCCTGAGAAAGAATTAGATAACACTACTACATCTGCATTTTCTTTTTTTGCGGCTTCAGCAATTACTGCTGCGTACGCCTGGTTTACGAAGTTTTTTAATTGATCGTTTGATACATTTAAAACTTTAGAAGCCCCGTATTTACCTAATTCTTTAAGTTCGTTCTCGCCAACATTGCCAATAGAAATGGCGGTTAAATTGCTACTTTGTTTATCTGCAATGGCTTTTGCATAAGAAACTGCTTCGAATACAGACTTCTTAAACTTACCATCTACTTGCTCTACATATACTAAAACTGACATAAGATCTTTTGTTAAATGATTTTTAAATTTGAAACAGAAATGGTTAGATTACTTTTGCTTCCTGGTGCAACAGGTCAATTAATTTAGTAGCATCTTCTGCTGGCACTAATTTAACTGCTCCACGTGGGGCAGGGGTTTCAAATTGTTGTACTTTACTAAGCTGAGCGATCTCTTTCGCTTCAACAACTTGTAAAGGTTTGGTACGTGCAGACATGATACCTCTCATGTTAGGTATTTTAGGTTCAGCTGTACCCTCAGCACAACTCGCAATAAACTTGCCAGTTACTGAAATAACTTCCTTACCGCCTTCAATTTCACGTTCAATTGTTGCAGTACTTCCGTCAAAGTCTAATTTTTTAATGATAGAGATAGAAGGGATGTTCAAAAACTCGCCAATCATTGCTGCTACTTGAGAGCCGTTGTAATCGATTGACTCACGTCCGCAAAGGATCACATCAAAATCACTGCTCTTAGCGTACTCAGCGATCTGATATGCAGTAAAATAGGCGTCTCTTGGTGCCGCATTGATTCTTACCGCATCATCAGCACCTATTGCCAATGCTTTTCTTATGGTTGGTTCTGTCGCAACTTCGCCTACATTGATTACAGTCACTGTACCTTTTCCACCTTCACATAGCTCAATTGCTCTTGACAAAGCGATTTCATCATAAGGGTTTACAATAAACTGTACTCCTGAAGTATTGAATTGTGTATTATCGTTAGTAAAAGTTATTTTTGTGGTCGTGTCGGGCACGTTACTGATACAAACTAATATTTTCATAGATTTATATATTTGATTGTTAAAGGTCAGGAAGTCGTAAGACTTCAAATTGTCTTTTTGCAAATCTAATTAAAAAAGCAGGGATTTAAAATGCAAAGTACCCGATTAGCAAAGTTATTGGAGTTTTTACAAAGTGATCCTAATGATCCATTCGTATTGTATGCGTTAGCTACAGAATATAATACTTCAAATGATACTGAAAAAGCACTTGATTATTATTTGAAGTTGATTACAGACCACCCGGATTATGTAGGTACCTATTATCATCTTGGTAAACTTTATCAAAAATTAGGACAGACAGAGCCAGCGCTTGACATCTATCAGAAAGGTATGGTGGCAGCAAGAAACAAAAGAGATATGCATGCCTTTTCTGAGCTTCAGGGCGCATACAATTCGGCAGCAGGTTTAGATTATGAAGATGATTAATTAAAGCAGGTGGGCAAAAAAAGGCAATTGTTATTTATCAGAAATGTAATCCTTTTTACTTTTACCGCTTTTGGGGGGGCGCAGGCACATTTAGCCCTTTTACTGAAGTATTTTGTAATAAACATCCGGTTTGTATCTGAAGAGGAGTTGCTTGAACTTAATGCTTTGGCTCAGGTATTACCCGGACCAGCGTCTACTCAAACGCTTGTAGGTGTTGCTTATAAGGTAGGCGGGTTAAAGCTTGCGATTGTTACTTTTTTGATCTGGATTATACCATCGGCAGCGATTATGACTTTCGCAGCAATTAGTTTTGCCCGGGTTGATCATAAGGAAGAGTTTGTTGAAATTTTAGAATATATACAGCCTATTGCGTTGGGAATTGTGGCTTATGGTGCATTTAACCTGGCAAAAAGGGTACTAGTATCGCAGCTTACTATTTTTTTAGCTATTTCCGCTGCTATTGTAACATTGGTTTTGAGAAATGCTTATGTATTTCCACTCGCCATATTGATGGGTGGAATGGTTTCTTCTGCTATTGGAACGCCTACTGAAGAGAGTAATATTAGATTGAAGCTTTTTTCGAATATTAATCCGAAAAAACTGACCTACTTTTTTGGTGTGTTGCTTTTTTTAGCTTTAATGGGTGCTATTATCAATAGAACTTCGCCCTTTAGTTTACCGATCAGGTTATTTGAGAATTTTTATCGTAATGGTATTGTGATTTTTGGGGGTGGGCAGGTGCTAGTTCCTTTGATGTTTACGGAATTTGTACAAATGAAGCAGTACTTAAGCTCTTCAGGTTTTTTATCTGGATTTGCTTTGCAGCAAGCTTTACCTGGACCTACATTTTCGTTTACCAGTTATGTAGGTGCATTAACTATGAGGAATTTCGGATTTGGTGTTACTGGTCAAGTCTTGGGAGGATTGGTAGGCGTGTTAGGGATTAACTTGCCAGGGCTAATCCTTGTTTTGTTTATCGTTCCATTTTGGGAAGACCTGAAAAAAATCACGCGCATTAAATACTCTTTAACTGGTATTAATGCGGTGAGTGTGGGATTTATTATTGCTGCATTTGTGTTATTGCTTGTGCCTGTAGGCTTAAACGCAATGGCAATAGGGGTAATGATCGTTACTTTTTTGGTGCTCAATTACACCAAAATAAGCCCACCTTTTATTGTGCTTGCGGGCATCCTTTTAGGGTACTTTTTGTAGTACACTAGAAAGGAGCATCATCATGCATGTCATCCATACGTGACGGCTTAATGATTACGTTTCCTGCTGGTCTATCAAAATCCTGTGAAGGGGCCATTCCGGCACTTGGACTGTCCATTGAGAATGAAGTTGGAGCCGCAAAGCTTTCTTCTAAATCGGCAAATTTCACATATTTACCAATAAAGCGAAGTGGTACGATACCCGTTTCACCGTTACGGTGTTTAGCGATAATAACCTCACCAACACCAGCTTGAGAACGTCCTTGCTCATCTTCGGTGATACCGTAGTATTCTGGCCTGTACAAGAAAAGTACCATATCCGCATCCTGCTCAATAGATCCCGATTCACGTAAATCTGATAGCATAGGCCTTTTTCCGTTTACACCTGGTCTACTCTCCACAGCACGACTTAGCTGAGATAGTGCCAGAACCGGTACGTTTAATTCTTTGGCTACAGATTTTAAAGCCCTTGAAATACTACCGATTTCCTGCTCCCTGTTTCCACCACCACTTTGTCCTTCACCTTTACCATGCATCAGCTGCAAATAATCGATGATGATCAACTGGATGTCATACTGAGCTTTTAATCTTCTGCATTTCGCCCTGAATTCAAAGATATTTAGGGCAGGGGTATCATCTATCAGGAGTGGAGCTTCTGTAAGTCCACCTATTTTACTGTGTAATTGTTGCCATTCCCATTCTGCAAGGTTTCCCTTTCTGATTTTTTCCTGTTCAATTTCTGCTTCTCCAGAAATCAAACGATTTACCAACTGCACAGAGGACATCTCCAAGGAGAATACTACTGCCGGACGGTGGAATTGAACAGCGGCATTTCTGGCGCAGGTTAATACAAAGGCTGTTTTACCCATCGCTGGACGGGCTGCAATGATTACCAAATCTGAAGGCTGCCATCCACCGGTAATACGGTCTAGGTCCGTAAAGCCAGAAGGTACACCTGTTAAACCATCGCTCTTGCCGCGAAGCTCTTCCAGGGTGGCTAAAGATTGTTTTACAATCTCATCCATTTTTTGTGTATCTCTTCTTAAGTTGTTTTGAGCAATATCAAATAAGCCCTTTTCGGCCTGATCTAGTAGGTCGAAAATATCAGTCGTATCTTCATAAGCATTCGTTATGATCTCTGATGAGATTCGGATCAGTTCTCTTTGAATATATTTTTGAGAAACAATCCTTGCGTGATACTCAATATTGGCTGCCGAAGCAACTCTGTTTGTAAGGTTGGTAATGAAATAAGCCCCACCAATCATTTCCAATAAACCTAGTGTACGTAACTCTGACGTAACCGTTAAAATATCTACTGGCTTTGATTTTTGGAAAAGTCCCTGAATGGCTTCGAAAATTTTCTTATGCGCTTCGTGATAAAACATTTCAGGCTTAAGAATATCAATAACGGTAGAGAGCGCGTCTTTTTCAAGCATTAAGGCTCCCAAAACAGCTTCTTCAAGGTCGGTAGCCTGAGGGGGTATTCTTCCTGCAGTGCTGATTGTATTACTCAATCTATTTTTTCGTGCACTAAAGCTTGCCTTATCTTGTCCTTGGGATGCGTGATCGTTACTCATGGGTACAAAATTATACAAAAAAAAAGTCGTTTGTGTAATTCTTTATACACATTTCGACATTCCTGAATATCCGCTTTGCAATACCGTTTCGATAAATTTTTGATTTTTGCTAACAAAACTATGTGGAAAAGAATACCTATTTTTGCGCTTCAATTTAATATTTAATGGAAAATTCCAGAAGACCTTCAAGACCTAAAGAAAATAATGAATTTGTATTTGGTATACGTGCTGTAATAGAGGCTATTAAAGCTGGGAAAGAAGTAGAAAGTATATACATACAACGCGGACTAACTGGTGAGCTAATTTTAGAGCTAAAGGCCTTATTAAAAGACACTGACATTCCGGTACATAATGTGCCGATTGAAAAGCTAAACCGGATGACTCAGAAGAATCATCAGGGTGTAATTGCAGTAATTTCTGCTATTACTTTTCAAAAAATTGAAGATATAATTCCAATGATCTATGAAAAAGGTGAAGTTCCTTTGGTAATGATATTGGATGGGGTTACTGATGTGAGGAATATGGGAGCTATTGCGCGGACAGCTGCTTGTGCAGGGGTACATGCACTTATTGTGCCTTCGAAAAATTCGGCACAAATTAACGCCGATGCGATTAAGACTTCTGCTGGTGCTTTGTTTAGCATTCCGGTATGTAGACACCAAAATTTACATAAAGTAGCCTTGTATTTGCAGGATTGTGGTTTACAGATTGTAGCTTGTACTGAAAAAACAAACGATTTGATTTATGCGCCGGATTACACGGCTCCAACTGCAATTGTAATGGGAGCGGAAGATGAGGGTATCTCAAATGAGATCATGCGTATGGCTAATCACCTGGCTAAAATTCCAATGATAGGGGAGATTAGTTCTCTTAATGTATCTGTGTCGGCAGGAGTTATTCTTTATGAGGCCATCAGACAGCGACAATAGCTGACTGATGACCTGTAAAGGTTTTTATTCTTCATCAAATAAATAACCGCTGTAAGCTAATCCTTTTGCAACACTCATAAAGTTGTCGCCAGTATGGATAGGGGTAGCTGGAAATCTAGCTTCAAATAAGTTTTTAACCGCACAAACCATCGAGGTTCCGCCAGTTAAAAACAAACTGTTGATCTCTTCTGGTTTAATGTTATTGGTAGACAAAAACTCTTCCAAATAGCGACTGATCTTCGTCAAGTCTTTTTCTATAATTGTTTCGTATTGATCAATAGTAACTTCCTCATCGATCTCTATTTCCATTTTCGAATACTTAAACGTTGATGAGGTTTGTTTAGATAACTCTATCTTCGTTTTCTCTATAGACTGAAATACAGAATAACCAAGGTTATTGTCCGTCAGGGTAATAAGATTTTTAAAGATTTTATCCTGCTTAGCATAATGATAATAGGTTTGCAGATCATTTTTTATCTTTTGACCGTTAAAAAAGTTCATTTGCTCCCATGAGCAGATATTCGCAAATAGAGATACTGGTACTTTTAACATTTTTCCAGGCGCTGCTTCATACATGGTATGTTTCCCAAAATAAGGTGTTCCCTTTTCCCACATAAATGCAGAATCGAAGCTATCTCCACCGATATATATACCCCCAGTGGCTATGATGTCTTTTCTGCGGTCTTTGCTGCCAATTTTAGCTGGATCTAATTCTAGATAGGTAAAGTCAGTTGTTCCGCCACCTAAATCGGCAACTAATACCTTTTCTTGCTTATTAATGGTTTTTTCATAAGCGAAGGCAGCACCTATAGGTTCAAACTGAAATCTTACCTCGTCGAAGCCTGCATTCTCTGCTGCCTTATTCAGTCTTTTTTGTGCTAAGGCATCTTTTGATGAGTTCTCATCATCAAAAAATACTGGTCTGCCTATAACGGCTTTACGGCAATCATAGCCGGTAATTAGGTCGGCTCTGCTTTTCAATTCTTTTAAGATTAGCGTAACCAGATCCGATGCATTAAATCTTTTGTTGTGAATACGGGTTTCAATAAAGCTGCTCCTTGGTAGGATACGCTTAATCGATTTCATGAAACGGCCTTTCATCCCATCACTCAGGTAAGAGGCAATAGCTTCTTCACCAACAACATATTTTAAGGCCTCGGCAGCAGGTTGTTCGCTTTGGAAATATAAGATAGAGGGAACGATAATGGTGTCTACGATTTCTTTTTTTTCTTCATCATAGATAGACAGGGCAGAATTGGTTGTTCCAAAATCAATTCCATATAAAAACTTACTCATTGTAAAGGCAAAATGTTTAAAGGTATTAAAAAAAGACATCCGGATCTGGTTTAGCCCGGATCCGGATGTCTATAAAATTAAGTTAGAAAACTAAATGTACTTTGTTCCAAATTTGGCTTTTACGTCAGCAACTACTTGTTTAATGGTTTGCTCTTCTGTTCTTGGGCAAATCATTAGTGTATTGTTAGACTCTACAACAATATAGTCATGCAGGCCTTGTAGGATAACCAATTTATTTTTAGGCACATTGACCATGCAGTTAGAGGAGTTGAACATCATCACATGTTGTGCAGGTATTACTGCATTTCCTACGTAATCATGTTCAGCAATGTCATATATTGAGGCCCAGGTGCCTAAATCAGACCAGCCAAAGTCAGCAGGTAATACATAAACATTATCAGCTTTTTCCATAATTCCAAAGTCTATCGAAATATTGGTGCATTGCTGATAAGCATCGCTGATAAATTCTTTTTCACTTTCTGTATTGTACATTGGATTTCCCTGCAAAAATATTTCGTGCATTTCGGGAAGATGTTTAGAGAAAGCTTTATTTATAGAGTTAGCAGACCATATAAAAATTCCTGCATTCCATAAAAAATCACCACTTTGTATAAACGATTTCGCCAGGTCAATATTAGGTTTCTCTGTGAAAATTTTTACTTTGTGGATTTGGTTATCAGTTTTTAAAGTGTTTTCTACATATTGAATATAACCATATCCTGTATCCGGTCTGCTGGGTTTAATACCTAAGGTAATCAGGCAGTCATTTTCTGATGCAGCTTTTAAAGATTGTTCTATTGCTGCTATAAAAGCATCCTGATTGGTTATGGTGTGATCAGAAGGGGCAACAACTATCGTAGCATCAGGATTAAGGCTGGCAATTTTCATGGAGCCGTAAGAGATGCATGGCGCAGTGTTACGCATGATTGGCTCTGCTAGAATCTGGTTTTCATTCAGATTTGGCAATTGCTCCTTAACGATACTGGTGTAGATTTCGTTGGTAACGACAAAAATATTCTCGGGTGGACATATTTTTAAAAAACGTTCGTAAGTACTCTGAATCAGTGTCTTTCCGACACCAAAGAAATCAATGAATTGCTTTGGAAAATCAGTTCTACTTACTGGCCAAAAACGGCTGCCAACTCCACCAGCCATTATTAATGCGTAATTATTTTTATTCATGCTAATTAGAAAGTGTTAAATTATGCCTTCTTGTAATAGATCGTGCAAATGTACGATACCAAAGTAATTTCCAGCATCAGTAACTAATAATTGAGTGATATTGTTTTCTTTTATAATCTCAAGTGCATGAATTGCTAATTGATCTTTCTCAATTCTTTTGGGATTTGGGTTCATTAAGTCGCTCGCTTTTATATTGGTTAAATCTGAATGTTTTTGAAGCATCCTTCTGATGTCTCCATCTGTAATTATGCCTAAGATAACATCTTCCTCAACAACAACTACTGTACCTAAACGGTTTTGACTAATTTCTATGATGACATCTTTTACAGATGCATCAGGACTAATAGATGGTTTTTGGTTTTTTACGGCTAGATCTCCAGTTCTTAAATATAGTTTTTTGCCTAACGAACCGCCTGGGTGATATTTAGCAAAATCCTGCTCATTGAAATCTCGTGAATGTAACAAACATATCGCAAGCGCATCGCCCATGGCGAGCTGAGCGGTTGTACTAGTCGTAGGAGCAAGGTTATGTGGACAAGCTTCCTTTTCAACATAGGTATTTAATACAAGATCAGCCTGTCTGGCTAACTCAGAGTTTAGCTGGCCGATCATGCCAATCATGGTGTTACCTGATTGCTTAAGTAAGGGGGCAAGTACTTTTATTTCTGGTGTATTTCCACTTTTGGATATGCAGATCACAATGTCATTTTTTTGGATCATGCCGAGGTCGCCATGGACGGCATCTGCGGCATGCATAAAAATGGCTGGTGTGCCTGTAGAGTTAAAAGTTGCAACGATTTTTTGCGCAATAATGGCGCTTTTGCCAATTCCTGTGACGATCACACGGCCCTGACTTTCGATAATTAGGTTAACTGCCTTAACAAAATCATCATTTATGTTCTTAATTAAGCCTAAAATGGCCTCAGCTTCCAACTGTAACGTGCTGACCCCAGCCTCGATAATAGATTTTTTACTTTTCAAACAGAATTAATTAGTATATTGATGCTTTGAATTAGTGCAAAATTATGTTATTTTGAAGTAAAAATAGCACTGAATATTTTATACACGAAATGGATGTGAAAAAGTCGTTGTTTGACAACTTACAAACCTTTTTTGGTTTTGACAATTTTAAGGGTGATCAGGAGTCAATTATAACCAATGTTCTTGAGAAGAAGAATACATTTGTGATCATGCCTACAGGTGGGGGAAAATCCATATGTTATCAGTTACCAGCATTGATGAATGAAGGAACTGCAATTGTTATATCCCCTTTAATCGCTTTGATGAAAAATCAGGTGGATCAACTGAGGGCTTTTGGTGGGAGTGATAGTATTGCACATTTCTTAAATTCGTCTTTAAATAAGACCGAAATTGCCCAGGTTAAAAGTGATTTATTAAGTGGACAGACCAAGTTACTGTATGTAGCTCCTGAGTCGCTTTCTAAACAGGATAATATTGATTTCCTTAGATTAATTAAAATATCTTTTGTAGCGGTAGATGAGGCTCACTGTATTTCTGAGTGGGGACATGATTTTAGACCTGAATACCGTAAGATTAGACAGGTAATCAGTGGTTTGGGTGATGATATTCCTATTATTGCACTAACTGCAACTGCTACTCCTAAGGTTCAACAGGATATCATTAAAAACCTTCAGATGAGTGATGCCACCTTGTTTAAGTCTTCATTTAACAGGCCTAACTTATTTTACGAGATCCGTCCCAAGCGTGACGTACTTAAAGAGATCATCAGGTACATTAAATACAATACAGGGAAATCTGGCATCATCTATTGTTTAAGCCGAAAAAAGGTTGAAGAAGTTGCTGAATCATTAAACCTGAACGGGATAAAGGCTCTACCTTATCATGCTGGTCTGGAACCAAAAGTAAGAGCAGACACTCAAGATAAGTTCTTGATGGAAGATGTAGAAGTCATTGTAGCTACTATCGCTTTTGGAATGGGAATTGACAAACCGGATGTTCGTTTTGTAATCCACCATGATATTCCAAAAAGTATGGAAGGCTATTATCAGGAGACTGGTAGGGCTGGCAGAGATGGTGGTGAAGGCGTTTGTATTGCCTTTTACGCGCAGAAGGATGTAGATAAGCTGGCCAAGTTTATGAAAGATAAGCCGGTATCGGAACGAGAGATCGGCACACAAATACTAAAGGAGGTAATTGATTATGCTGAATCTGGCGTTTGCCGGAGAAAGCAAATTCTTCATTATTTTGGGGAGAACTTTAACGAAACCGGTTGTAATTGCATGTGTGACAACTGTAAAAAGCCTAAAAAGTTATTTGAAGCTGAGGAGTCGCTGCAAGTGCTTTTAAAACTGATCCAGAAAATAGGAGAGAAATTTGATGATACTCACATCATTAATGTCTTAATGGGATTAGAAACCGCGCAAACCATAGCTTACGAACATAGTAAGTTGCCTGAATTTGGCTTAGGTGTTGTTGAAGGCGAGAATTACTGGAAATCGTTGGTTAGACAAGCTGTATTAAATAACTTCCTTTCAAAGGATATTGACAATTACGGATTGCTAAGCTTAACCAACAATGGTCGTGGCTTCGTAGAAAATCCATACAGTCTTAAATTTATATTGAACGAGCCTATTGAGAGTGCCGCTGATGACGATGAGGATGATGTGAAGCATGGCACGGGGACTTTAGATATCCAGTTGCTGCAATTGCTGAAAGATCTACGTAAGAAAATAGCCAAGCAGAAAAATGTACCTCCGTTTGTTGTTTTTCAAGATCCATCATTAGAGGAGATGTGTACGCATTACCCGATTGCCATGGATGAGCTCAAACAAATTTCTGGTGTCGGTAACGGTAAGGCCCTAAAGTTTGGGGCACCATTTCTTGAGTTGATCAAGAAGTATGTTGAAGATAATGATATTGAACGTCCGATAGATTTAATCATTAAAACTCAGGCAAATAAATCGCAGTTAAAAGTATCCATCATTCAGAATATTGATAGAAAAATTGGCCTGGAAGATATTGCCAGAGCTAAAGGGATTACCTATGATGATATCTTAAAAGAGATTGAAGCCATTGTGAATTCTGGAACCAAATTGAACTTGAATTATTTTGTTGATGAAGTAATTGATGAAGATCGTCAGGATGAGGTCTTTGATTATTTTCAATCGGCCGAAAATGATTCAATTGATGAAGCATTAAGAGAATTGGGCGAAACAGATTATTCACGTGAAGAGATACAGCTGATGCGTATTAAATTCATGTCCGAATTAGGTAATTAATAGTAAAAGATTAGAATGATAAACCTTTCATTAGATAAATTAAAACATACAAACTCTGGTAATTTCTTTTTAATGGCTGGGCCATGTGCTATAGAAGGAGAAGATATGGCCATGCGAATTGCTGAGAAGATCATAACCATTACTGATAAGCTGGAAATTCCGTTTATTTTTAAAGGTTCATATCGTAAAGCAAATCGTTCTAAAGGCGGTTCTTTTACTGGTATTGGAGATGAAAAAGCGCTTAGAATACTAGAAAAAATAGGGCAGACTTTTAATGTACCTACAGTTACTGATATTCACGAAAGTGGAGAGGCAGCTATGGCAGCGGCATATGTTGATGTTTTGCAGATTCCTGCCTTTTTGTGTCGCCAAACAGATTTGCTAATTGCAGCTGCAAAGACCAATAAAGTGGTCAATGTGAAAAAAGGGCAATTCCTTTCTGCCGGCTCAATGAAGTTTGCTGTCGAAAAGATTGTAGAATCTGGAAATGATAGGGTAATTCTTACCGACAGGGGGAACACGTTTGGTTATCAGGATTTAATCGTTGATTACCGTGGACTTCCTGAGATGCAGAGCTTTGGGGTTCCTGTAGTAATGGATTGTACGCACTCCTTACAACAGCCTAATCAAAGCTCTGGCGTTACAGGCGGTAAACCTGAATTGATTGAAACTATTGCAAAAGCAGCAATAGCCGTAGGAGCAGATGGGTTGTTTATTGAGACACATCCCGATCCTGCAAATGCTAAATCGGATGGTGCAAATATGCTTCATCTGGATTTACTGGAGCAATTATTAGTTAAATTAGTTAGAATAAGAAAAGCGGTTATTTAACCGCTTTTTTAGATTTTAGTAATGACAAAAGAGGTTCTTCTGTTTTGTTTTCTCTGTGTTTCTGTATCGTTAGGAGCAATTGGTTTGGTTTTTCCATAACCTTTAAACGTTAATCTTTCCCGATCAATTTCTGCTTCAATAAGGTAATCATAAACAGCTTTAGCACGTTGTAAAGATAGTTTTTCGTTCTGTTGGTCATTACCAATATTGTCGGTGTGGCCTTGAACTTCTATCTGCAGACTTGGATTGTTTTTGAGTAAATCTTTAAGCGTACTGAGTTCTGTTAAAGAGGCTGGTAAAAGTGCATACTCGTTGGTATTGAAGAAAATATTCTTTAACACCATGTTCTTTCCAGCTGTCAGCTTTTCAAGGGAGACCGTTACAAGGAAAGGTTTGTTCCCATAAGCACTGTCTAGCTGATAGTTTTCCGAGTAAAAAAGATAACCATTTGCAGTTACGTTAAAAGCATAATCTCCTCCAATAGGCATTACAGCCAGAAAGTCACCAGTTTCTTTAGAGGTCATGTCATTGTATGCTATTCTACCTGTTTTTAAATTGACTATTTGAACATTAGCCTCTAAAAATGCATTATTCACTTTGTCCGTTACAATTCCCTTTACATATGTAATCGGGAGTGGCTTTTTATTGTGAGGTATTTTAAACTGATAAATATCCATATCACCAAAACCACCCTTTAAATTAGAAGAAAACAAACCCGATGAACCATCCGGTGTAACAATTAAACCTGTCTCTTCATTAAAAGTATTAATAGGGTAACCTAGGTTTTCTGGTTTTGACCATTTGCCATTTTCGTCGGCACGACTCATAAAAATATCCTTATTCCCCATTCCTGGCCACCCATCTGAAGAAAAGTATAATGTTTTTCCATCGGGATGAAGAAAAGGTGTGTGCTCATCGTAAGGTGTGTTAATTTCCGGACCTAGATTTTCGGGAACACTCCAGTAACCATCAGCTTTTAATGAACTTTTCCAAATGTCGTAACCACCCAGACCACCCGGCCTGTTGCTTACAAAATATAAAGTACCACCATCGGGACTGATAGCAGGTTGCGACTCCCAATATGGGGAATTAATTGGAGCACCCAGATTAAATGGCTCTCCCCATTCTTTCCCGCTTTTATGACTGACATAAATGTCGCAGCGACCTAGTCCATCTGGTCTGTTGCAGCCTGTGAAAAACAAGTATAAGCCATCGGGTGTAATGGATTGGGCGCCTTCATTGTATTTTGATGTATTGATTTTGTCGCTTAGTGGAACTGGGCTGCCCCATGATTTATCCTTCAGTGCCGAAATAAAAAAATCTTCATTTCCTTCAATATTCCTGCTAAAAATCAGTTGAGTTCCATCGGCGGTGATAGAAGGAAAGTAATCACGATAAGTTGAATTGATTTCAGAACCTATATTTATTGGCTCATATTTTACGGGATGCTTCAATGCCTCAATGGCAAATTCACAATCTTTTAAATATTTTTTAGCCCTGTTCATAAAGTCGGGATCTGTACCCTTATAGGTTTTTATAAATTGGTTAATGTTTTTTAAGGCATTTTCGTAATCTCCGCTAAAAATTTCTGCCTCGGCAAAGCCATAATAAACCCTTGGTTCTGGATTGCCACCCAAAGCCAGTGCATTGGCGTAATTTTGTTTTGCTAGCTCATAAGATTTAAGCCTACGGTTGATATCAGCAAGTTGTATAAATGCGAACTGAAAACCAGGATCAGCTTTAACCGCTTCTTGAAGTAAGGTAATGGCCTGATCATAATTGTCGGCCCTAAGGAAGTCTTGCGCCTTATCAAAATTAGTCTGTGCTTTTTTTACAGTAGAGGTTTGAGCACCAGCAACTTGAATGATAAAACATAGGAAGAGTAAAAGCGTAGTTTTCTTCATCAATGCTACTAAATAGATTAACTATGATGCTAAATGTAGCGAAAAAATAAATAAGCGAGTTAAGGGATGTTTAAAAATTTATGGGTTTGTAATGAGATTTCCCATTTAGGATTAGCCATAACATAATCGATAATCAAAGGTGTGATTTCTTTTGATTTTGACCATTCAGGTTGCAAATATAGTTTGCACTGAGGTGAAACGGTCACGGCGTATTTTTCAGCCCATTCAAAATCACTTTTATTAAATACGATTACTTTCAACTCATTAGCAAATGGAGTGATATCAGGACGAGGAGCTTTGAACTTTTTAGGGGATAAACAGATCCAATCCCATTCGCCCGAAAGAGGGTAGGCCCCAGATGTTTCAATAAAGGTTAATATCCCTTTTTTACGAAGTTCCTTTGTCAGGTAGTCCAGGTTATAAATTAATGGTTCACCACCAGTAATCACTACAGCTTTTCCAGGGAAGCTATCTGCTTTTGTAGCAATATCGTCAGATAAAGTAAGTGGATGTAACTCTGCATCCCAGCTTTCTTTTACATCACACCAGTGACAGCCGACGTCACAACCGCCTAAGCGGATAAAGTAAGCGGCTTTTCCGGTATTAAATCCTTCTCCCTGTATCGTGTAAAATTCTTCCATTAAAGGAAGTAGTGTGCCGTCTTCTGGTATTTGATGTGCCATATTTAAGAATTGCAAAGGTAAATAAATATCAATCAAAATGAGAATATATGTATCTTAAGCTCAATATATGACTGACCTATGAATAAATTGATTTGGCATAAAATTGATACAGGAATTGAGAAAGGGGAATTTGTTAAGCAAATTATTGTTGATGGAAAAAAACTATGCTTGGTAAGTCATAAGGATGAGTTTTTCGTTGTGCAAAATTATTGTCCTCATGCAGGAGGTGTTTTGAGTGGTGGTTGGTGCAAAAATGGATATTTGATTTGTCCAATTCATCGCTGGGAGTATAATTTACATACTGGCATGGGCGCAGAAGGACAGGGGGATTATATTGAGAAGTACCCTGTAGAAATAAAACCCGACGGGTTGTACGTCGGGTTTAAAAAAAGTTGGATTAAAAGGCTTTTTGGTAGTTAAATTAATCGCCTTAGCTATAAATTTCTCCTTTTGCAGAAGCTAGTGTGTTTTTAAGTAAACCTACAATAGTCATTAAGCCTACACCTCCGGGAACCGGAGTGATCCATGAAGATTTAGGGGCCACATTTTCAAAATCAACATCACCATATAGCTTGTAACCAGATTTAGTCTGATCTGAAGTCTCTCTGTTTATACCAACATCAATGATGATAGCACCTGGTTTCACCATATCAGCCGTTACGAAGTTCTTTTTGCCAATTGCTGCGACAATGATGTCAGCCTGTAGTGCCAATTCTTTTAAATTAGCCGTTTTACTATGTGTAAGCGTTACAGTACAGTTGCCTGGATTTGCATTACGTGCCATTAAAATACTCATTGGACTGCCAACAATATTGCTTCTGCCCACCACTACACAATGTTTACCCGTAGTGTCTATTTGGTAAGCTTGTAGCATTAGTAAGATACCATAAGGCGTAGCAGGAATAAAGCAAGGAAGATTACGCATCATTCTGCCTAAGTTCACAGGATGGAAACCATCTACATCTTTACGGTAATCTATTTTTTCAGTTACTTTTTCCGGATCGATATGTTTAGGCAACGGAAGTTGTACGATTAAGCCGTCAACACCTGCATCCTGATTGATCTCTTCAATTTTCTGTAGTAATTCCTCTTCTGTTACTGTAACCTCATATCTGATCAGCGAAGATTGGAATCCAACCTTTTCACAGTTTTTCATTTTACTAGCAACATAAGTTTCACTACCACCGTCATTACCAACTAAAATTGCTATCAGATGTGGTTTCCTACCACTCTTAGCTAAAAAATCTGCAGCTTCAACTGCTATTTCCTGTTTTATTTTTTCAGATGCGAATTTTCCGTCTAGTAATTGCATGTAGTGATCGTGTTGTTTTTTGGTTATAAATTTAGGTAAAGTTAAATGTAGGAGCTTAATCCAGTTTAAGTACCGCCATAAAGGCCGTTTGAGGAATTTCTACGTTTCCAACCTGACGCATACGTTTCTTTCCTTGTTTCTGTTTTTCAAGTAACTTACGCTTACGAGAAATATCTCCACCGTAACATTTGGCGGTAACATCTTTACGTAAAGCACTAAGCGTTTCGCGGGCAATAACTTTTGCACCAATAGATGCTTGTATCTTAATTTCGAATTGTTGACGAGGGATTAATTCTCTCAGTTTCTCACAAATTTTCTTTCCAAAATCGTAAGCATTACTACGGTGAATCAATGAAGATAAAGCATCCACAGGCTCTTCATTTAATAACACATCCAGTCTTACTAAATCCGACTTGCGATAACCAATCTGATGATAATCAAATGATGCATAACCTTTGGAAATCGTTTTTAATTTATCATAAAAGTCGAATACAATTTCACCCATTGGCATTTCAAAAACCAATTCTACCCGGTCTGATGTGAGGTAAGACTGATTTGCAATGATTCCCCTTTTCTGAATACAAAGTGACATTACCGGTCCAACAAATTCGGCTTTAGTAATGATATTTGCTTTTATAAAAGGTTCTTCCACGGAATCCAATTTACTTGGATCTGGTAAATCAGATGGATTGTTTACAATAACTTTATCGCCCTTGGTGGTGTATGCAATATAAGATACGTTGGGTACGGTTGTAATAACCGTCATGTCAAATTCACGCTCCAAACGTTCCTGGATAATCTCCATGTGCAACATGCCAAGGAATCCGCAACGGAAACCAAAACCTAATGCCGCAGAGCTTTCTGGTTCGAAAACGATAGAAGCATCATTCAATTGCAACTTGTGCATTGCCTCACGCAATTCTTCAAATTCGTCAGTATCAACAGGGTAAATACCAGCAAAAACCATTGGCTTAACCTCTTCAAAACCTTGAATTGACACCAATGATGGTCTATCAACGGTAGTAATTGTATCACCAACTTTTACCTCACGAGCTTCTTTGATCCCGGAAATAATATAACCTACATCACCAGTTTTAACAACTTTACGGGGCGACATATCCAGTTTCAGGATACCAACTTCGTCAGCTAAATATTGTTTACCAGTGTTTATGAATTTAACTTTGTCGCCCTTTTTAATTTCACCATTTACTACTTTATAGTAAGCGATGATTCCTCTGAAAGGGTTAAAAACTGAATCGAAAATTAGGGCTTGTAAAGGTGCATCAGGGTCACCCACAGGAGCAGGGACACGATCTACAATAGCCTGAATGATATCTGGAATACCAAGCCCCGTTTTACCCGATGCTGGAATAATATCTTCACGTTTACATCCTATTAAATCAATAATCTGGTCTTTCACTTCCTCAGGCATTGCCCCAGGTAAATCCATCTTATTTAAAATTGGGATAATTTCAAGGTCGTGTTCTAATGCTAAGTATAAGTTTGAAATTGTTTGCGCCTGAATTCCCTGAGAGGCATCAACAATAAGCAAGGCACCTTCGCAAGCTGCGATAGAACGCGAAACTTCGTAAGAAAAATCTACGTGTCCAGGTGTATCAATCAGGTTGAAATTGTATTCAATTTCACCAACCTTGTAATTCATTTGTATGGCGTGGCTTTTTATTGTGATCCCACGCTCACGTTCTAAATCCATATTGTCAAGCAACTGAGCTTGAGACTCACGTTGAGAAATGGTATTAGTGTATTCTAATAGACGGTCAGCTAAAGTGCTTTTTCCGTGATCAATATGTGCAATTATGCAAAAATTACGTATGTGCTTCATCAGTGGCGCAAATATAGCATTTTGCCTTGATTATACGATATTAAACTGATCAGCATCTTTTAAGAAAGGGAAACTTCTACGGGTTTTTACCAATTCTTCGTAGCCAATGCTAAAAGTGTACAGGTCTTCATCCTCGGGTTTATAATAAACGGTTTTGCCCATTGGATCAATACACATAGAGTGCCCACTATGATAAACCTCTTTGCCATCATGGCCAATCCTATTGGCTGCAATTACATAGCTTTGGTTTTCAATTGCTCTGGCGGGAATTAGTGCCTTCCAGTGTGCTGATCGTTTATCAGGCCAGCTGGCGATTAACAATAAGATGTCGTATTCTTCATTTTGATTACGTAACCAAACCGGAAAACGAAGGTCGTAACAGATTGCTAAACGTATTTTCCAACCCTTTAATTCCACGATAACTTTATCTTTTCCTGGAGTATATGTTTTATCTTCATCACCCAATCCAAATAAGTGCCTTTTGTCATAGTGACTGGAATCGCCGTTTGGCAGCATCCAGATCAGGCGGTTATAATAATTCCCATTTTCTTTAATGATCAGACTTCCGGTAACTACGCAATCATATTTATTGGCTATTGAGTGCATCCATTGCATAGTTTTTCCATTCATTTCTTCTGCAAGTTCGGCGGCATTCATGCTGAAGCCTGTGTTGAACATTTCAGGTAAAACAATTAGATCCGTTTTTTCCTTTACACCAGATGATAGTCTTAAAGTAAGGTTTTGCAGGTTTTTATCAATATTTTCCCAGAACAGGTATGCCTGAAAAATAGTAACTTTAAGGTTATTTATGTTTAAGTAATTTGGGCTATCCATTATTCTAATTTATAGGGATTAAATTATAATTTCATTAGTCTTTCAACGGCTTTTTCCAGTGTTTCTTGCTTTTTTGCAAAACAAAATCGCAATACCTGATGATCTGTACTCCTAATATAGAAGGCTGAAACAGGGATACTAGCGACACCATATTCTTTAACCAGCCTTATAGCCATGTCTGTATCCTTTTCTTTATTTAGGTGAGCATAGCTAACACATTGGAAATAAGATCCGTTACAAGGTAGTAATTTAAAGTTGGTTTCCATGAGCAGGGAGCGGAAGAAATCTCGTTTCTGTTGAAAGAACCCAGGAAGGCTTGTGTAAGTCTCCGGATCTTTGAGGTAGTTGGCAATTCCCAGTTGCATAGGAGTATTTACACTAAAGACATTAAATTGGTGTACTTTTCTAAATTCCTTCATTAGTTGTTCGGGAGCAAGGCAATACCCCATTTTCCAACCCGTGGCATGCAGTAGTTTTCCAAATGACGCCACAATAAAGCTTCTTTCTCTTAATTCAGGGTATAAAGCAATGCTTCGATGTTTATTGTCATCAAATATAATGTGTTCATATACCTCATCACTTAAAATCAAGATGTCAGTGTTCTTGGTTAATTTAATCAGTGCTTTTATGTCTTTTTCTGATAGAGTACAGCCTGTAGGGTTTTGCGGGCTGTTCAGGATAATCATTTTAGTGTTAGCTGTAAATAGTTTTTTAACCATTTCCCAGTCTATTTCATAATTGGGCGGAGCCAGTTCGTAAGGCTTACACAAGCCCCCTAATAATTTAATAGCTGGGGCATAACAATCATAAGCAGGTTCGAAAATGATCACCTCATCGCCAGAATTAATGCAAGAGCTTAAAGCTGTAAAAATTGCCTGAGTACCACCTGCAGTAATCGTTACTTCAGTATCTGGATGGTAACTGGCTCCATATAAATTACTGACTTTCTCGGCAATCAGTTCTCTAAGAACTGGTAAACCCGGCATTGGAGCATATTGGTTAAAGCCTTTTTGCATGGCATCGTTCACAAAATTTAATAGTTTGGGATTGCAATCGTAGTCAGGGAAACCCTGAGACAAGTTAATTGCTTTATGCTCTTCTGCTAATTTCGACATTACAGTAAATATAGTAGTGCCGGTGTGTGGTAATTTTGAATTTATTGATATCATGTTACAGCGAAAATAGAAATAATATTTTATCACCTTATGTCAGATTTATTTAATAATTTCAACCTGCTATGAGTTTTAAAACAAAAGAGAGTAAGTTATTGCTCGTTCTTGGGAGCTTTTTTGTAGCTAATGCCATATTATCAGAGTTTATAGGAGTAAAGATCTTTACGGTAGAGGGAACCCTGGGAATCAAGCAATTTGACATTAGTTTATTGGGTGTACCTAATTTATCTTTTAACATGTCGGCGGGAGTGTTAACCTGGCCTTTGATATTTATCATGACTGATATTATTAACGAATATTATGGCGTTAGGCAGGTTCGTTTTTTATCTGTATTGACCGCCATTTTAATTTCCTATGCTTTTATTGTAGTAGGGGCAGCCATGCATCTTACACCCTCAGGTTTTTGGATAAATCAAAATATTAACGGACAACAAGTGAATATGAATGCTGCATTTGCGGGTATATTTGGGCAGGGAATGTGGATTATTGTTGGTTCTGTAATTGCTTTTTTAGTGGGCCAGATAGCTGATGTAGTTATTTTTCATCGCATTAAGGTGATTACTGGTGATAAAGCTTTATGGTTGCGTGCCACTGGTTCAACAGTTGTTTCACAATGTATTGATAGTTTTGTAGTAATCTTTATCGCATTCTATTTGAATCCGCAATACCACTGGAGTTGGCAAATGGTAGCCGCGATCGGTTTGGTTAATTATACATATAAGTTTATTGTAGCCATTTTAATGACACCTTTACTGTACCTGGTGCATGGTATTATTGATAATTTCTTAGGAAAGGACCTGGCGCAACGAATGATTAAAATGGCTGGAAGGAGATAGGGCGGTTCCCAATATCTCCTGAGTGATGTTTTAAGCCAATTAGAGTCTGTTAACTTCAAGAATTTTGAATTCCTGTATACCATCAGGCATTTCCCAATTGATACTGTCGCCTGTTCTGTAGCCAAATAAGGCAATGCCTATTGGTGCGAATACAGATACTTTTTGAACTTTGATATTTGCTTCTTCGGGCATGACTAGCTTAAATGTAAATTCTTTTCCTGATTTTACATTTGCTATCCTGGCTTCCGATTTTAAACATACAACATCTGATGGGAGCTCGTCTTCAGAATAAATTGTGGCTGCTTTTAGCTCTGCTTGTAGTTTTTCTTTATTGTAAGCGCTCATATTTGATTTTTCCAAATGCTCTTTTAAAAGTTTGAAGTCGCTTTTTGACAGTGATAATGATTTTGTTTCCATGATTTATATGTATTAATATAATTATTGAACTAGGCTCAAACGCAAACTGAACGATAACCCGATTTACAGGCTGCTATAATGCTCCGTTAAAAAAATGTATAGAATAGTTTATCAGAAAAAATCTGAGCCCCTGAATCGAAGAAGGTAAAAGGAATGATTCGGGGCTTAAATGATAAAGTCCTTACTCGTGATTTGAAAGGTGAAGCCTAATGGATAGTTTTCTCTAAAAAACTTTTTGAATAGGGCATAGGCCTGCAATTGACTTTTATTGTAAGTCACCACTAAAGCTTTATGAATCCCTTTTTGTTCCATTTTTGCTAATGTCGTCAGCTTTTTCTAAAATTCAAAGTAAAATGAATATTATGACATTTTTATCCTTTTATCAAAAATGAAATCCTCGGATTTTAACAATTTGATAGACTTGAAATCCGGATGGAGTGGATTGATGATGTAATTGTATTCGGCATGGATGATGGAAGATGGAACTTTTAGGATAGCAGATTTTTTTTCCTTTACCCAATCTTCCCCTAATTTTTGAGTAATTGGTATTTGACTAAATTCGGTCCAGTTTGCTGGGAGTTTTTTTTGTTCAATAGTCAGAATACAGAGGTCATCCGGTATTACAATGGTCATTACTTTAAAAAGATGGTTCAATCCAACCTGATTTCTGTGAACCACATTTTCGAGGCAAGCTAGCGAACGTGAGCCTGCAGTGTAGATCATTTCAACATCATTGGGATTCCATCGGGCAGCTCTGCCCGAGGCGTTTAATGTAGTCGCATATTTAGCTAGTGCAATACGGAATACCTGCATAACTAGGCTAAATCACCGTATTCTATTCTGATTAGTTCTTCTTCTATAAGAGAAATACCGGTAATTGTATCCATCAAATCAAAGGGGATTTTATTACCAAGGCCATATGAAGGTGTATTTAGCCATTGATGAAATGCATCTGCAGAACCAAACACAGCTATGCCCTTATCAAACAAAGAAAACGACTTTAAAAGCTTTTCGCTTAAAGGGGCATCTAATTTTGAAGAATTAGAAACGTAATTTTGTATGGTTTTAACATTGGTTTTGAAAGTATCTTGAAATTCTTCTTTGCTAAAGCCGGATAGTGTTAAAAAATCAAGCGCCGCTTTCGCAGGTAAGCCTTTTTTAGAATTTGTAAGTAGACTTATTGAATTGCCGTATAGGGATTGATATGGTGCTATTAGCTCGGCAACAACGGATAATTTAGTTTTGGTTTTATAAGGTTTTTGAGTAGCAGCCATAATTTCTCGTATTTAAGGTTATTCAAATTTAAGAAATTTTTCTTATATTATTAGAATTTTTTCTTCAAGCGGATAGTTGCCCTTTAACCTGATGAATAAAATGATTAAGGTCAAATGGTTTACTAATAAAATCATCTGCTCCAGCTTCATCTAATGCCGACTTTTCAGCCGCATGGGCAGACATGATGATGATTGGAATGTTTAATGTCTCTGTATCTGATTTTAGTGTGCGACATATATTAATGCCATTACCATCCGGCAACATTACATCTAAAATAATCAGATTTGGTTTTTGCCTATGCAAACTTCTATAGAATGCAGTTGCAGTCGCAAAAGCCTCGACCTCATACCCCTCTTCTAAAAGTACATACTCAATAATAAACCGAATGTCTTCATCATCTTCAATAAGGTGTATAAATTTAGCCATAATTGATGTTTGCTGCGAGATAATTCTGAATAGGATAACTTAGAAAATAACCCTTTTAGGGCTCAAAAGGTTTTAAAATAATAAAGATTGAATAGAAAAATGCAATACAAGGCAAGTTCTGTACGATTATTTGTAAAAAAATATATATTTGGCTTAAATTAAAATGGGAACGGTATAAGCAGCTTCCATATTATTAAAAGAAAAAACACAAAAAACATGGAAAAATTTTCAAAAGTTAAAGAATTATTAGCTTCTGTTGAAGCTGATGCAGAGAAATTTTACAGTGCAGGAAACAATGCTGCAGGTACAAGAGTACGTAAAGCTATGCAAGATTTAAAAGTACTTGCTCAAGAGATCCGTACCGAAGTAACAGAAAAGAAAAATACTGGTAAATAATATCTGATGCTCTAAATATCAGTAACGAGCTGTTGTTGGTTACTGATATTTTTAATAAAAAATATGTCGTATACACCCAACAGTTCTAGATACTCAGAGATGCAATATCGCCGATGTGGCAAAAGTGGATTAAAATTATCTGCAATTTCGTTGGGGTTGTGGCATAATTTCGGCCATGTTGATCAGTTAGAAAATTGTAGTAATATTTTAAAGTTGGCTTTTGATCGGGGAATTACTCATTTTGATCTAGCCAATAACTATGGGCCGCCTCCAGGCTCAGCTGAAGAAAATTTCGGTCGTTTACTAAAACGAGATTTTTCAGGATATAGAGATGAGATGATTATTTCTACCAAAGCTGGTTATACTATGTGGGATGGACCTTATGGTGATTGGGGATCTAAAAAGTACCTGGTATCTAGTCTTGATCAAAGTTTAAAACGATTAAATCTTAATTATGTTGACATTTTTTACCATCATAGACCTGACCCTGAAACCCCTTTAGAGGAGACCATGGCAGCGCTTGACTTAATTGTCCGTCAAGGTAAGGCGCTATATGTGGGGATTTCAAACTATGGACCTATTGAAGCAGCCAGAGCAATCCAGTTGTTAAAAGAACTCGGAACTCCCTGTATCATTCATCAACCCAAATACTCCATGTACGAACGTTGGATAGAAGACGGCTTGTTGGATCTGTTAGGAAATGAAGGTGTAGGTTGTATTCCATTTTCACCTCTGGCCCAGGGGATGCTAACTGATAAGTATTTGAAAGGAATTCCAAGTGATTCAAGGGCTGCAAAAGCGCACGGTGCCCTGCAACAAAACCAAATTACTGAAGAGCGGTTAGTGCAACTAAATCAATTAAATGCAATTGCAGAGAGCCGTGGACAAAAATTAGCCCAAATGGCATTGTCATGGATACTACGTGATGACCGTATTACCTCGGTTTTAGTTGGTGCAAGCAAGCCAGAACAATTGGCTGATTCCTTAGCCTGTTTAAGCAATATAAGCTTCAGCAAAATCGAGCTTGATCAAATAGAAAATATCCTTATATGATTTATTCCTATATTTAGGGATGGAATCTTCGCAAAATTTACCAATTCTTGATGGTGTCGAACTCCGCGTTTTAGGCGTGCTGATGGAGAAATCGAAAACAACACCAGAGTATTATCCGATGACAATCAACGCGATTACGCTTGCTTGTAACCAAAAAACATCCAGAAAACCGGTTGTGCAATACGATGATCAAACCGTAATACTGGCATTGGACACTTTAAAAAGAAAAAGCCTTGTCTCTACAGCTACTGGCGGTTCAAGCCGTAGTGTAAAATACAAACATAATTTTGCTATTGTGTTTCCTGTTACCCCACCAGAAGTATCTGTAATTTGTTTGTTAATATTAAGGGGCCCCCAAACTCCAGGCGAATTAAATACGAATTCTGGAAGGATGTATGAGTTTGAATCTCTTGATGAGGTACAAGCTGTGCTTGAAAGACTTTCTGATCCAGAAATGCCTTATGTATTACAGTTGCCAAAGCGCCCAGGACAGAAAGAGGTACGCTATGTTCATTTATTAGCTGGCATTCCAGATCTTAGCCAGATTGATCAAGATGAAGCTTATACAAGGCCTGCTACTGAATTAGAAACAAGACTTGCTAAAGTAGAGCAGGAACTAGCAGAATTGAAAGAAGCTTTCGAAAAACTGATGAAAGAATTGTATTGAGGTTAGGTGTAGGTTAAACTATGATCTGTTTTGTCAATGATGATATACTCTTTCATGAGCATGCATTACCGAAGAGCTTGGTTTAATGCTTCCAAAATCTATTTTTGCTTCAGGTTTGGAGTATTGACTAAGTAATTCAGTGTACTTTTCTAAAAGTGTGATATACTTAGTCATCCAGTATTGGATGGAACAATCCTCATTTTGATCTGTTTTATTACTCACTACATCTAGTGTAGCATGATGTTTTGCATTGGCAAATTCTTCAGGAAATTCATTTGCAAAGTCATGGTTTATTGCTTGCCCAATCTTGCAAATAGTTTCAATATTTAAATGTCCGTGCTCAAACCAGTTGTAAATGGATGTTCTACTAACATGTAGTATTCGTGATAGTTCACTGATTCCGATTTTTGTTCGAACAATGCGTTCTATCACATCCCCTTTATTAGATGTCATAATTAGTCTATAGTTTAGATGAAACTTACTATACTCTAAAAAAATGCTCAAGACTAGAGGGATGTGCTAATCTCTATCTAAAGTTAAGTAAAATATTATGAATGAAACAAGAGTTATTTTTTTTTTATAAACATTGTCAACTTTTGTCTACATATACAAGTGTTGAAAGTCTCAATTAATCGAAATGGTTTTGTTGTAAATAGAGGTAATTACGGCTTTACGAGGCTAAAGGTGTTGATTTTTCTCTTTTAAAAGAAGTGATAAATGGATTCTTTTAATCTTTTATAAAATTAATTGTAAAGCTTTTGTAAACCCATGTGTATAAATTATACAATTGTACGACAACTCTAAAAATCACTTATCTTCTTGTGATATTTTGCATAGCTTTATTTCATGAAATTAATTGTTTAGCAGATGTTTCTAAACTGAAAGCTATATATAAATGTATAGTTGAGTTATTAATTATCTGATAGATAAATTATAATAGAAGAGAAAATATTTTATTAGCTATTTTCATTCAAGAATCAGCCGATGTAACTGATGTAGCGAAGCTATATACAATAGGAGTTAAAGATGGACTCTTTTGGGACCAGAATCCTCATAATCCTTTTCAAGATCAAATTATAAACCTCATAAAATGTTAGACGCGCACACTAAAATCGCTATCATTGGCCTTGGCTATGTAGGCCTACCATTAGCCGTAGAATTTGCAAAAAAGTATAAAACATTCGGTTTTGATATTAATGAAGAGCGCATCGCCGAACTCAATTCAGGATTTGATCATACACTTGAAATTAGTTCGGATGACTTAAATCATGTACTTACCTATGATTGTACATTTCCGCTGGGTTTGTATTGTACCGGTGATAATGAAAAAATAAAAAATTGCTCCGTATACATTGTTACTGTGCCAACGCCTGTAGATAAAAATAATCGCCCCGATTTAACACCTTTAGTAAAAGCAAGTATAACCGTTGGTCAGGTTCTTAAAAAGGGTGATATTGTAATTTATGAATCAACCGTTTATCCTGGTGTTACAGAAGATGAATGTGTGCCTGTTTTAGCTAAAACATCGGGTTTAAAGTTTAATATTGATTTTTTTGCAGGTTACTCGCCAGAGCGTATCAATCCGGGGGATAAAAGCCATACCGTAGCCAACATTCTTAAAATAACCTCTGGTTCTACTCCAGAAATAGCCGAAATTGTTGATCAGCTTTACAATTCTATTATCACCGCAGGTACTCACAAAGCTTCCTCTATTAAAGTTGCAGAAGCCGCTAAGATCATTGAAAATGCACAACGTGACATCAACATTGCCTTTGTAAATGAGTTGGCTATGATTTTCAATCGTCTAGGAATTAATACCAATGAAGTATTAGATGCTGCTGGTACAAAGTGGAATTTTTTGAACTTTAGACCTGGTTTAGTTGGTGGGCATTGTATTGGAGTGGATCCTTATTACCTGGCACAAAAGGCACAAGAGGTTGGTTATCATCCCGAAATTATCTTAGCCGGACGTAGGGTAAATGATGGAATGGGGGCCTATGTCGCTGATCAGTTGATTAAACAGATGATTCAAAAAAATACACAGATCATTGGTGCTAAAGTGCTGGTTTTGGGTTTTACATTTAAAGAGAACTGCCCGGATGTACGTAATACCAAAGTAATAGATATTATTAACCGCTTAAAAGAATACAATGTTCATGTAACCGTTCACGACCCATGGGCAAATGTAGAGAATGCGAAACATGAATATGGGATTGTATGCGAGAATGGGGAATCGAAAACCAGAAAGTATGATGGAATATTATTAGCAGTTGCGCATCAAGAGTTTAAAAGCATTGATTTGAGAGAATTGTGTAAAAAAAATGGAGTAATATATGATGTGAAATCAATGCTCCCTGATGAATCAGTAGATTTTAGATTGTAAAAAATAATGGATTTAGAAGGGAGAACGGTTTACGGAGTTTTTTGGTCAATCAGTCAAGAATTAAGCTCTAAGTTTATAAGCTTTTTTATCACAATTATACTCGCCAGGATTTTGTCACCAGCCGAATTTGGCTTAATAGCCATGCTATCCATTTTTATTGCAATAGGAAATTCATTATTAGACGGAGGCTTAACATCTTCATTAATTCGGACAACTGAGATAACACAAAAGGATTGCTCAACGGTTTTCTATTTTAATTTAATTGGGAGTATAGTTATATATCTACTTTTGTTTCTCTCAGCGCCTTTAATAGCTAATTTTTATAATCAACCAGTGCTCACCAATGTAGTTCGTGTTTATGGTATTGCGGTAATCATAAATGCTTTTTTTGGAATTCAGCAAACACTCCTGGTTAAAGAGATGAGGTTCAAAACAATGACAATGATTCAGATACCATCGGTTATAGGTGGCGGTATTCTAGGAGTTTTTTTGGCCACATTGGGTTATGGAGTTTGGAGTTTAGTATGGATGAGTTTACTTAATTCGTTTATATCTACCGTATTACATTGGGGTTATTCTGCATGGCGACCAATCTTTTTATTCGATTCAAATAGCTTTAAAAATCATTTTAACTACGGTTATAAATTAACACTGTCGGGACTAATTGATAGGTTATATCAAAATATTTATACCATAATCATTGGTAAATTTTATATGCCTGCTCAGCTGGGCTTTTATTCCAGAGCTGATTCTATTAGTCAACTTCCTATTGGAATAATATCATCAGCGATAAATAAAGTTACATTTCCAATGTTTGTTAATATAGCACATGATAGCGAACAGCTTTTAAACGTATATAGGAAAGTAATGTTGCAGGTTCTTTTTTGGATGGCACCATCTTTAGTAGCATTGTGTGTAATAGCAGAACCATTATTTAGATTGATGTTAACTGACAAGTGGTTACCGGCTGTTCCTTACTTTCAAATTTTATGTATTTCAGGTATAACTTATCCAATACATGCCTACAATCTAAATATTTTAAAAGTAAAAGGACATAGCAATTTATTCTTAAGGCTTGAGATCATAAAAAAAGTGCTTTGCGTTATTGGTATTATTTGTGTTTTTCCATTCGGTATTTACGGCCTCTTATACTTTCAGTTGATTTTTAGTTTTTTAGGTTTCTATATCAATTCCATTTATACGGTTAGATTTATCAATTACCCATTTATTAAACAGGTTGAGGACATATTACCAATTTTATTTGTTTCTGGTTTAATTGGTGTAAGTTGTTATTTTTTAGACAAACTATTAGTTGCATCCAATTTTAATGATGCCTTCAGAATTATAATCGTGGGACTCACTTACTTCGTCAGTTATTTTTCCTTGAGCTTCCTCTTTAAATTATCAGCGATCATTGATTTTAAACACTTGATCTTAAAAAGATTGTACCAGTAACAGCATAGGTATGTTATTGGGTGTATATAATGAAAAATTTAATTGTATAGAATGGAAACAAGTAGTGAAGAAATCGTGCTTAGTGTTTGTTGTGTCACTTATAATCACGAAAAGTATATCGCTCAAGCGATTGAAGGTTTTTTAATGCAGAAAACGACTTTTAAATTCGAGGTGTTAATTGGTGAAGATTGTTCTACCGATCAGACAAGAAAAATAGTAGATGAATATGCGTTGAAATATCCTGATAAAATAACGTTGGTTACTTCAGAAGTTAATGTTGGCGCTCATAAAAATGCAGTGAGGATATTTAGTAAGGTGAAGGGGAGATATGTCGCTCTGTGCGATGGCGATGATTATTGGACAGATCCTTTAAAATTACAAAAACAAGTTGATTTTCTGGAACAAAATCAAGATTACATAATGTGTTGTCATTATTCAAAGCGAATTAAAGAAAATAATGAGATATATTATATGAATTTGAATCCCAAACCAATAACCTATTCTTTTGAGGATATATTGTTTGATAATGATTTTGAAACGGTTCTTCTTTCTGTTGTTTTTAGAAATACCCCAGAAATCAATCAGATGTATAAAGCTGATTGGTTCTTTCAAAGTAATGCTCCAGATAGATTTCTCAAGCTGTATGCAACTTTTACATCAGGGAAAGATATTTATGTTTTGCCCGAAATAATGAGTTGTTACAGAAAACATACCGGGGGGATCTGGAGTACGCTACATCCTAAAATCATAAAGCAAAAGACACTTAGCGATTTATATCTGATAATTAAAATTTTTAAATATTCAAGAGTTCAGAAATTTAAGCTGCTGCTATATTACCTTAAAAATTACTTTCTGTTCGAAGTTAAAGACCATAGCATTCAAAATGCTTTTAGCACAATAAAGACTATACTGTAAATCAGGTTGTTACATTTAAAGGTGATTCAAAAAGTTTTTCAAGATGAAATACATTAGGATAATTATTCTATTTTTAATTTTCTGTAATCTTCCAAGTTATTTTTTGGCTAAGAGTAGTGCGTCCTTAGGTCAGCTTTTCAGCTATAGCACTTTTCTTCTTATAATAGTGTATTATATTTTTAGTAAAACTAAGAAGTTAATAGTTCCATTTGTTGTTTTAGGATTTTTATTCTTTTTGATCTCCATATTGGTAAGTGCAGATAATACTCAGACTTATCTAGTAACTCTAGTTAAGTATTTTATTGTCGTAATTATGGGCGCAATTGTAGTAAGTGATACAACTAAGGAAGAAATGTATATAGTCCTTTTACTAGGATGTTTAAGTATAATTTACGAATCTATGTTTATAGAGGGCATAGGTGGTAGGTATAGGGGATTTTACTTAAATCCTAATGCCGCAGGTTACGCTTGTATATTGGGTTACTGTTTGAGCTTTTCTATAGATAATAGAAAACTAAAAATTGCTGGTCAATTGTTGTTTTCCATTGCGGGCTTTATGACTTTCTCCAGGACATTTTTGCTGATTTGGGTGTTAATTAATCTGTTTTCATTATTTATTAGTTATCAAAATGTTTATAAAATTATTGTGGGGGTGGTTTTGTTTAGCTTGTTTCTTTCTTTTGGTAGTAAATTAGATTTAAGTGCTAAAAGATTGCACGCTTTTTCAGGTATACTACAGGGAAAAGTAAATGATGATTTAAAAGAAGAGTCCAGAGAAGAAACTTGGTCACATTATTACAATAAGCTTCTAATTAACCCTGTTCTTGGCAATGGCTACCATTCTTTTAGTGGAGAAACGTTTGGGCGGGGAAACAATACATTCACCATTCATAATGGTGTACACAATACATTTTTAATGATAATGGGTGAAGCTGGATTTTTTGTGCTATTATATTTTACATGGATTTACGGAGGCTTTTTAGTTAATGGTTTTAGGATGTTTGGCAGTAATCCAGTAATTTTTTTTGTTTCATTTTCCTTAATAATGTACATGCTCACAAACCATAATTATTTTGAAAATAACTTGGTGCTGTTTGTTTCCATGTGGATCTATATTCAAATAGATAAGTGGAAAAACAATGAGGTTGAGACAACATTTGGTTATAAGTTAAACTTATCAAATCAAAGTATTTAGCTTATGTGCGGAATTTATTTAACGAACATTCCTTTTACAAAGGATGAGGTAAAGTCAAAATTAAAAACGATACAGTTTAGAGGGCCTGATTATATGGGCATTCAAAAACAATCTGATTTAACTTTTGGGCATTTAAGGTTGGCTATTTTGGACTTAAATGTTCGTTCTAATCAACCTATGCAATTTGAAGATCTTGTAATTGTATTTAATGGGGAGATTTATAATTTTCATGAGCTACGAAATGATCTGATCAGTTTAGGATATTCCTTTAGTACAACTGGCGATACAGAAGTGCTGCTAAAAGGTTATAAAGAATGGGGAGCAGCCCTCGTCAGCAAACTAAATGGAATGTTCGCATTTGCAATATATGATTCCACATCAAGAAAAGTATTTTGTTCAAGGGATCGATTGGGGGTAAAACCATTCTATTACTCATGGATCGATGGACAATTTGAAATCTGTAGTCAATTAAGGCCCATAAGTCACAACAAGCAAATAAATGAAGAAGCCATTTCGATGTATTTAGACTGTGGATATATTCCAAGCCCTTATAGCATTTACCAGAACGTTTATAAACTGCCTCCAGGAAATAATCTTGAAATTGATTTGACTGAGCAAAAATATGAAATTAAAGAGTATTGGAATTTAAAGAAGGTAAAGGATACAGACTTGTCTTATGAAGAAGCTAAGGAAAAAGTACATGATTTGTTAAAAGAAGCAGTGAAAATACGATTGGAATCTGATGTTCCTTTTGGAACATTTCTTTCCGGTGGGATAGATTCAGCTTTGGTATCGAGTATTGCGGCTAAAATTTCAAAAAATCCGATTCGTACATTTTCAATCGGATTTGATGATGCTAAATATGATGAAAGTAAAGCCGCTGCCAATTATGCTAAGATTATAGGTTCTGATCATACAGAAACCATTTGCAAGCCAACTGATGTGTTAGAGATGATACCAAAATTGATAGCAGTGTATGATGAGCCTTTTGGAGATAGTTCGGCCTTGCCCTCCTTGTTGTTAAATAAAGTAACTAAGCAATCAGTTACCATGGCTTTATCTGGTGATGGCGGGGATGAAAGCTTTTTTGGTTACAATCATTTCAGATTAGTTACTTATGCAAGTAAAGTTACGCTTGTTCCGAGGTTGTTAAGAAAGTTAGCGTCAAAAATGTTGGTTTTAAATATCTTAGGGCGTAGAAATCAATCGTGTAAAGGGATATTAAATGTGGGTTCTAAGTATGATTTTATTGCCGGAATATTTGTAGGTTTTGATTCGCTTTTAAAAAAACGTGATTTTAAATGGCTATCTCATTATAAAGGCTATCAAACCTGGTCAGAAAATTTGCTACAGGCAACAGCCGATTTGAATATCAAACTGTGGTTAGAAAACGATAGCAATGCGAAAGTTGATCGTGCAAGCATGGCTTATTCAGTGGAGGTAAGAAGCCCATTTTTAGATTATAATATTATAGAGTTTGCAAGAACACTTCCTGTCGCATTTCGCTATGAAAAAGGAAATAGAAAAAGAATATTAAAAGACATTCTTAAAGACTACATCCCGGAAGAAGTATTTGATTTGCCCAAAAAAGGATTTGCCGTACCTCTGGATGGATGGATAAGAAATGAACTACGTAAAGATTTTGAAGAAAATTTAACTGATGATTTTTTACATCTGGTTCCCAACTTGAACATAAAAAAGTTTAAATCGATGTTTCGGCAACATTTGGATGGAGAGTACGATTATTCATCCCATATCTGGAGACTATATGTGTTGTCGAGATGGTACCAGGAATTCGGATTTTATACTAGAAAAACTGCCAAAGAGCGTGTGCTTGTTTACACCAGCTAATTAATAGCTGATATATAGTATCCCATCAAATATTAAGGCTGATAAAATGGAAAAAAAGTTATTTTTTGTCATTAATAACCTGTACAGCGGAGGAGCAGAAAGAGTGGTGTCTACACTCGCCAACGAATTTAGTAAGCAGGGATTTAATGTTTTTATCGTTTGTCTGAACCAGGCTGAGTTAGGCTATCACATTTCTCCTGAAATTACCATCGTAAACCTTTTAAAAGAGCGAAGTAAAGAACATATTTTTAACAGATTGAAATATGCATCATTAATCTATTTAAGACTATTCAAATTGCTGGTTAAGGAAAGGCCAATTTGTGTTGTTTCTTTCATGACCACATCCAATCTATGGACAGGATTGGTTTGTAACTTAATTAATATTCCATACATCGTATCTGAAAGAACCACACCCGACAATACCATTAATTCTTTTAATTATTTTTTGAGAAAACTCACTTTTTTGATTTATAAAAAGTCTAAAACCGTAGTTCTCCCAGCAAAAGGAATTGAAGATTGCATCAAAAGAAACCACACTTTTAAAAAATTAAATAACATTAAAATTATTTGCAATCCGATAAATACTTTTCAGTCTCCTTCTGATGTAAATGTATATGGTAGAAAGTTTATTCTTGGCGTAGGTCGTCTTTCCTACATTAAAGGTTTCGATCGGCTAATAGAGGCCTACAGTAGTATTGGAGTAGATGATATTGATTTAATAATTGTTGGGGATGGAGACGAGCACGCGAATTTGTCAATTCAGATTGAAAAATTAGGTCTCCAAAATAGGGTTAAACTGATTGGTACCAAAGATAACTTACAAGACTATTATAGCCAGGCTGAATTGTTTGTTTTACCTTCTAGAAACGAAGGGTCTCCCAATGCTTTAATAGAGGCTATGAGTTTTGGATGTGCATGTATTGCGATGGATTGTGAATTTGGCCCATCAGAATTAATAGAAAATGAAAAAAATGGAATCTTAATAGAAGCTGATAATGTACTGAAGCTTACCGCTGCTATTCAAAGTTTACTAACTAATGCTGAGCTGAGAAAAAGGATAGCCATAAATGCACAATTAATCCATCGAACTAATTCTTTGGATGGGGTTTTTCTGCAGTGGAAAAATTTGATTTTGTCTGATACAACAGTTTAAAAAAAAACATAGCCATGGACGCAAAACGCACATTTGATATCCTATTTTCTTCTATGGGATTAATTATACTTAGTCCTGTTTTTGCAGTGGTTGGTCTGCTCATTATCATAGATTCAAAAGGAGGAGTATTCTATCGGCAGATTCGTGTAGGAAAGAATGTCGAAGATTTTCCACTTTATAAATTCAGAACAATGTACGTGCATGATAAGGACCAACAATTACTTACTATTGGTGATCACGATGCCCGAGTGACAAAAGTTGGGTATTGGTTGAGAAAATATAAACTGGATGAGTTACCTCAACTATTGAATGTTTTAAAAGGTCATATGAGCTTCGTTGGTCCTCGACCTGAAGTACGTAAATATGTAAATCTGTACAATGATGACCAACTAATGGTGCTTTCGGTTAAACCGGGAATTACAGACTGGGCATCGATTCAATTTTCAAATGAAAGTGAACTTCTGGCGCAATCTGAGGACCCTGATAATTTTTACATAAATGAATTGATTCGTTTAAAAACTACACAGAATCTTAAGTATATCAATAATCATGATTTATGGGTTGATCTGAAAATAATACTTCTGACGCTAAGAAAAATTATAGTTAGATAAAATAATAAAATAGACTCATGGCCAAAGTAAAAATTGTTCATATTATAGGTGCACTTGGAAGAGGAGGAGCGGAGCGTTTTGTGGTTGACTTATGTAATGAGTTAGCAAAAAATGACCAGTATGAAATATATTTGGTTTCTCTTTGTGATAATAGTGTAGATACAACCTTTCTTAATGAAGTGGGTAATAAAGTCAATTATTTATCATTTCATAAGAAAAGAGGGTTAAGCTTAAAGGTACTTTTAAGATTGACATCCTGGTTAGTGAAACAAAATGCAGATGTAGTTCATTCTCATTTAAATGCTTTGGAATATTTGCTGTTATACACGTTCAGGAGCAGTCGTTGTAGGTTTTTTCATACCATCCATTCCATAGCCGAAGCTGAGTGTCCTAATTTTCTTATCAAATCATTTCGAGAAATCCTTTACCGAAGTCATAAGGTAACTCCGATAGTGGTTTCAGCAGATGGAAGCGAATCGTTTAGAAGATACTATGGATTGGATAATGAAACTGTAATTGAAAATGGTCGTCCATTTTTAAATCTAACCGATAAAGCTCCTTTGTTGATTGAAGAATACAAAAAAGATGAGAATTCTTTTCTTTTAATTCATGTGGGAAGAATTATCAAAGTAAAAAATCAACTGTTATTGATTAAAGCTGTACAAAAGTTTAATACTATAGAAGAAAAAAAATGCAAGTTGTTAATCATCGGAGATATACGGGATGAATCTTTATATCAAGAATTGTATGCACAGGCAGGAAAAGATAGATTTATTGAATTTTTAGGGGGGAAAGATAACATCGCTGATTATTTAAACATAGCTGATTTTTTCTGTCTATCCAGTTTCCATGAAGGAATGCCAATTTCTTTAATCGAGGCATTGTCGGTTGGCTGTATATCTATTTGCACCAAGGTTGGTGGCATTAAAAACATGATAGAAAACGAAATAAATGGCTTTTTAAGTATGGATAACAGTGTAGATTCATACTATCAAACGATGAAGAAAGCTATTTTTTATCCGGACAAGCAAAGGATTAAGGAAAATAGTTTTAACTCATTTAAACAGAATTACCATATAGGAGCTTCGGGTGAGAAACATTTCCATGCCTATAGTCTTGGTTTAAAAAGATAATGTAATTCTTGTTATTTAATCCTGAGCTTAACATGAACAAGGTAATAGATAGATATTTTGGTGCAGATAAATGGAACATTGGATTTGTGAAACAATCTGTTGAAGATTTAATTGTCAGAAAAAAATTCAGTAAGAAAGTAGTTTGGCTAGAGGAGGATAAGGCCGATTATTCAGCTGATCCATTTGTTGTCAATATAGATTCCAATCTTTTCATTTACTACGAAGAACTTGATTTCTGGAAGATTAAAGGCAAGATTTCTCGAATCAAAAATTTTAATTTTGATACTAAGCAAAGGGTAACAGGCTTTAGTCCAAAAGAGATCCACTTTTCGTACCCATATATTTTTGAAGAAAAGTCTAATTTTTATTGCATTCCGGAAACAGCAGATGCAGGTGAAGTAAGTCTGTATCAATTCAACCATGAAAATTATACGGAACTTAATAAAAAGAGAATTTTGTTGGAAGGACCACGCTATGTTGACACTTCTATAATCAACTATAATGGGAAGTATTGGTTGTTTACAAATATAGATGGCAAATTGAATGATATATACATATATCATTCAGACTCATTAGAAGGTGAATTTAAGCCACACAAATTAAATCCTATTCATGTTGATTCAAAAAATTGCAGGGGTGCTGGTAATTTGTTTACAGTCGGGGGAGAACTTTACCGACCTACTCAAAACCTCGAAGTTCGCTATGGAGGATCGATAATGATCAATAAGATTTCCGAACTTTCAGAGCAGTCGTTTAAATCTGAGGTTGATTTCGAATTGTTACCTGAAGCCCCTTATTTAGAAGGTATGCATAACATTAGTTTTGGAAGGGATTTGATTGTTGTAGATGGGAAAAGAAGGAGACATTCCGTAATTACACCGCTACACAGGTTACTAAAAAAGGTGCTTTATAGAAAAAAGTGTTCATGAAATTAATTCCACATCGATTATTATTCGTATCCATGTCTGATACTGCAGGCGGCGCAGAAAATATTTTGTGTATGGTTGCAAGTGTAACGGATAGTCCTTTAGTTTTTCTAAAGCACATCTACAATTCCAGATTGCAGATACCTAAGTTTTTGAAAGTTAAATATTTAACCAATGGGTCTATGCTGTTGGGCTTTTTTAAGCTTGTTAAGGCGCTTTATCCTTACAGAAAAGACTATACAATAATTAGTACACATCCTTATCTCAATTCGTATTTAGGCTTGCTCAAGCGCGTTGGATATATAAAATCGAATTTGATTGTCCGTGAATGTACCTCAGTATTTACGCGTTACACAGGAATTAAAAAATTGACTTATCAGATTGCATATAGATTAGGTTATCCCGCTGTTAATTTAATCATCTGCCAAACAGAAATAATGCGGAGTCAACTTCTGGAGGAAAACAAATTTATTCCGATGAACAAAGCGTTGACTAAAGAAAATCCTATTGACCTGAATCATATATTAAAAAAAGCAGAGGAGCCTTTAAACGATAGTAACCATAATTCGGATTTTATTTGTTCAGCAGGACGATTGATTGCTGAAAAAGGCTTTTCAATATTAATCCGTGCATTTGTAAATATTGCACAGCAGCATAATAATTTAAAACTATTGATATTAGGAGAAGGCAAAGAGCGTAACAATCTTAATAGTTTAATAAAAGAAACGGGTCTCGAGGGACGGGTAATTCTAATGGGCCACGTTGATAATCCCATACCTTATTTTAAAAAAGCAAAACTATGTGTAGTTTCTTCCATTAAAGAAGGATTCCCAAATGTTTTATTAGAAATGATGGCGGTAAGCTCTTCCTCTGTAATCTCAACCTTATGTGCAGGGGGGATTGAAGATATTCCCAGTATAGTAAAAGTAAAGGTTAATGATGCTATAGCCTTAGCAGCAGCAATGGATTCTGTCTTACACAGCTATTCTAAAGATAATGATGTAAAGTATTACTTTAAACGTCGTACGCCAAAAAATTATATTGATTCTATTTTAAAGGAAGCCGATAAACTCCATTCCTAATTCTCTTCGGCTTGGTGATATGCATTTCGAAAATTATTCTAAAACCAACAGATTATGAAAATTTTAGTAACAGGAACAGCCGGCTTCATCGGTTTTCATTTAGCAAAACATTTATTAGAAAGAGGGGATGAGGTAATTGGGGTTGATAACATAAATGATTACTACGACGTAAATTTAAAATATTCCAGATTAAACGAACATGGGATATCGCAAAGTCAAATCCAATATGGAAAAGAAGTAGAAAGTGTAAAATATCCTGGTTATAAATTTGTTAAGGCCGATCTGACAGATAAAACAGCGTTGCAAAACATATTCAGTGAATACAAGATAGATGCTGTCTGTAATTTAGCCGCACAGGCAGGGGTACGATATAGTCTTACCAACCCCGAGGCCTACATTGAATCGAATATTGTTGGATTCTTGAATGTTTTAGAATGTTGCAGACACGCAAAAATTAAGCATCTGTTGTATGCAAGTTCTTCAAGTGTTTATGGCTTAAATAAGAAAATGCCTTTTTCTGTCAATAATAATGTAGATCATCCTATATCCTTATATGCAGCATCTAAAAAAAGTAATGAGCTCATGGCACATGCTTATAGCCATCTTTTTAATCTGCCAACTACAGCCTTACGCTTCTTTACTGTTTATGGTCCCTGGGGCAGACCCGATATGGCTTTATTTATTTTTGTCAAAGCAATAATGGAAGGCAAGCCAATAAGGGTTTTTAACAATGGAAACATGAGCAGAGATTTTACCTACATTGATGATATAGTAGAAGGCATAGTGCATCTAATAGACAAACCGGCAGTGCACAATGCAACCTGGAATGCCTTTGAGCCTGATCCTGCAAGTTCGAAAGCTCCATTCAGTGTGTTTAATATAGGAAGAGGAGCTCCAGTGAGTCTTTTGGAATTTATCAATGAAATAGAAAGTAACATTGGTGTTATAGCTAATAAAGAATATCTACCGATGCAAGATGGTGATGTAGCCGATACATGGGCTGATATCTCAGGATTAAAGAACGAATTAAACTATACACCTAAAATATCAGTAAAAGAAGGGGTACGTAATTTTGTGGAATGGTATAAAATGTTCTATTGCCCTGATAAGGAGGTGAAAAAGCGTTCAAGGATCAAAATATCAGACCAAAACTCCATTTTTAGCACAAGAATTTAACTTTTCTTTCACCATAAATAGTCATTTTAATGTCATTTGAGATTAATTGTAAATCTACTTTACACTTGCTATATTAGCTGAAAAGCGGCCTTTATTTATATGTGGGGACAATTTTCCCCAATGTGAGTACATTTGTTACATTGTTCTCTGTAACTTTTAAGATACAATTTTTTTTTGGACCCCCCGTTAAAGGGGTATTAAAAAAATTGTATTAATGGAAAGATTGAGAAAAAATTTGAAAAACGTGTGTGTACTAAGTGTATTGCTGTCAGCAGTTTTAATGTTTAGTCAATGTAAAAAAGATAGCCCTGCAGTTCCTGAAGAGTTGTCTGGTAGTATTAATGATACCGGATATGTGAGTGGAGATGGGTCATCTAGTACGTCAGTGATGACAGTAAATGTATCACAAGCTGTATCTGACGGAGGTTTTGCAGTTAGAATTCCAATGGATTCTAAATTAATTAGTGATACGAATGATAAACCTACAGTATCTACTGTTAAAGTATTTGAAAATGGTGTTGAAATAGGCCCTGCGCATACTTCACATGAAGAGATCAGAACTAAAGGAAAAGGACGTTTCAGTCATAAAACAGGTTTCTTATTCCTATCGGCTTCGGACAATTCAAATCCGAAAACAAACGGTAAGAAATATACTTATACCGTAAATGGACAAACTCCTACAACGCCGCCCACAACACCCCCTACAACTCCAACAGATCCTACAACTCCAGTTGCTCCAGTTACGGGAGACGTGCCAATTGGTTATGCATCTGTTAATGGTCAAACAACCGGTGGTAAAGGTGGTCAAACTGTAACAGTAACAACTTTTGCTGCACTACAAACAGCTGTAGCTTCGAGCTCACCGATGATTATCCAGGTTTCAGGAACAATTACTGGTACAGGATTACTTCGTGTAGCTTCAAATAAAACTATACTTGGCCTTAAAGGATCAAAGTTGATCGGTGCAAGTTTGTTTATTTACGGAAAGAACAATATTATTATCAGAAATATGAATATCAGTAAAGTGAAGACCTATTCAAACATTATTATAAAAGAAGGTTCTCACCACATCTGGGTAGATCATAATGAACTTTCATCAGAGCTTGTAAGTGACTGGGATTATTACGATGGATTGCTAGATGTTGGAACTGGTGCTGACTATATTACTTTATCATGGAATAAACTACATGATAATCATAAAGCAATGCTAATTGGCTTTAGCTATACTGAACCAGAATCTGTTGGTAAACTTCATGTTACCGTACATAATAACTACTTCTATAATGTTTCAGAGCGTTGTCCAAATGTAAGATATGGAACTGTTCACGTATTCAATAACTACCTTGACAATGCTGGATTTATGAGCTCATTGATGGGTGCAACAGTTAGAGTGGATAACAATTATTTCAAAAATACAACGCTTCCAATCAGAACGGAGCTTAGTCCGCAAGCTGGCGTTATTAGTGGTTTAAGCACCAATATATTTGATAACTGTGGTAAAAATATCATTACTACCGCTGCTTCAAGCTGGGTGCCAACTTACGAATACAAAACTGGATTCAATACTGCAGCAAATGTTCCAGCGGTTGTTACCAATGGATCAGGTGCAACATTATAATATCTAGAACAAATTTAAATAGCTGTGCAAGGCCATCTGACTGTAAGTCAGGTGGCCTTGTGGTTTAACAACCTTTTTAATTCATTGTCATGATAGATAACAGAAAGAAAGTACTGATTGCTTGTGATTCATCGAGAACCCTACTGGATTTTCGTGGTAAGCTCATTGAAGAGCTACTTATGAAAAATGATGTACATGTTTTTACGCCAAAAATTTCACAACAACATGTTAGGGAAAGGTTACAAATCATGAATGTCACTGTACACGAGAATAAGCTAAATGGCAGTAATGTTTCTATTTTGTCTGATCTTAAATACATCATACAGTTGTATAATCTGATCAAAGAAATTAAACCGGATATATTTTTTCCATATACATTTAAACCAGTAATATATGGAACCATTGTAGCGAAATTGTGTAAAATAGGTCGTATTACTCCTATGCTAACTGGATTAGGTTATAATTTTGCCGATAAGCCCCCTAAGAAGCGGCTGGTAAGTACGATAACCAGAGTATTGTTAAAGTTTAGCCTAAGTTCAAGCAAAAGAATCCGAATCATTTTTCAAAATAGAGATGATTATCAAAAATTAATGGCATCTGGAATAATTGGCGTAAAACATCAGGCTTTTGTCGTTAACGGTTCCGGTGTAGATTTAACACATTACGATTATTCTCCTCCCGAAATTAAACAGATTAGTTTCTTGATGATCTCGCGTTTAATAAATGCTAAAGGCATTAAAGAGTTTTATGAAGCTGCCAAGTTAATCCGCCAAAAATTTTCCAATGTAAGATTTAAACTCATTGGTTCTTACGATGATAATATTGATTCGATAAATAAAGAGTTATATGCCAGTATAAGGTCCGGAGAAGTAATTGAGTACTTAGGACCAGTTGATGATGTAAGACCATATATTAAAGAGGCTTCTATCTTGGTATTACCATCTTACTATGGTGAGGGGGTGCCCAGGTGTATATTGGAAGGAATGGCCATGGGTAGAGCAATTATTACCTGCGATTCTGTGGGGTGTAGAGAAACTGTAAATACTGCGGCTAAGCAACGTAATGGTTTTTTAATTCCTATAAAGAATGTAGCTGCCCTTGCCTCGAAAATGGAGTACTATTTAAAACATACGAAAAATATTCTCACTTACGGACTAAACGGAAGAAGCTTTGCAAAGGAAAAGTTTGATGTTAATCTGGTAAATGCAGAAATGCTTAAAATCATGCAAGTGGACTAAAAAATACACGAAAATGGCTCATATAGAAAATTATTTACCCGCTCTGGAATACAAAGTAATTACGAGTGAAAGCCCTGACAAATGGCTTAATTATGTCAGAAAAGCAGTTAATTATGATTTTTACCATACCCTTCATTATCACACTTTAGATAAAAGAGGAGACCCAATTCTCTTTGTTTACGAAGAGGGAGAAACATTCATTGCTTTACCTCTTCTAAAAAGAAGGATTGAGCTTGTAAATTATAGCGATTTTACTTCAAGCTATGGATATGCTGGCCCTATTTCTAATGAAAAATTTGAGTTACTTAGCAACAGCTTGATTGAAAACTTTAAGAATTCTTTTTTCAGTTTTATGAAGGATAATCAAGCTGTAAGTGTGTTTTCCAGATTAAATCCATTTATCAATCAATCTTTCTTATTAGAAAAAATAGGGGGGCTCAGGAGCAACGGAAGAACTATATATATGGATTTGACGCAATCATTAGAAGAGCAAAGAGCAAGATATGATAAAAGATTATATCGGCAAATCCGTCAACTTCGGAAAAAGGAATACCTCATAAAAGAAGCCAATACCCAGGAAGAGATTCGACTATTTACCAGCATGTACAATAAAAATATGTTAAGGCTTTCAGCCGATAAAAGCTATTTTTTTGACGAAGCATATTTTACTTCCTTACTTAATAATCCAGACTTAAAATGTACCTTAATATTGATATACGATGGTGATGAAATGATTTGCGGATCCACCATAATATGGACAGACAGCATTATTAGAAATCACTTATCGGCAACTAGCGCGTCACACATCCACTTATCTCCAAGTAAGCTATTAACGGATGAAATTAGTGTAATTGGGAGAACGCTTGGTATGAAGTATTTTCATTTGGGTGGTGGTGTTGGAGGTAAGGAAGATACTCTATTTATGTTTAAATCACTATTTTCTGATCTCTTTTTAAAAGACTATATCTGGTGTTATATTGCTGATGAACAGATCTATGATCAATTGGTTGAGCAAAAAAAGGTCAATCCCGATAGTAATTATTTCCCCTTGTACAGAAGTATTTAGAACTAAATTATATACTCATGAAAAATAAATTTAACTACGCGGAAGCTACTGTAGCTGATTTCGAAAGTGCAGTTGGTCAATATGGCTGGGTTGTTTATGAGAATGCTTTAAGTGAGGAATTGGTAGATGGAATAATAAATGACTTTACTGGTGCTTATGATACAAGGCGTCAGATTCAAATAGAAAATGGCATTGATACCAGTATGGAGGGAACACTCCATCACGTATTAGAGCGAGACAATTTTGGATTATATTTTTTAGAACAAATGTTTTGTGACAAAGAAATGCGCCATTTTTTAGATGGAAAATATATTTTAAACGGAATGAGTGGGGTTATTAATATGAAAAATGACCGTCCATATGTTCAAAATGTACATCGTGATTTAAGAACCTTTACTGGCAATTTAAAAATGATGATACAAATGATTGTGTTGTTAGATGATTTTACTCTTGACAATGGTGCAACTTATTTACTCTCTGGTTCACATAAAGAGGATGTTAAACCCGATGATGAATATTTCTATAAACATGCTGATCGGGCAATTGCAAAAAGAGGCAGTATTATTTTATTTGACTCTAATTTATGGCATGCTGCGGGTAAAAATTATACAGAAAACCCACGGAGAGTAATTACGCTAAGTTTTACTAAACCCTTCTTTAAGCCTCAATTTGATTTTCCGAGATTCTTAGGGTACGAATTTGGAGAAACGCTTAGCGAAGATTTGAGACAAGTTGTTGGTTATAATGCACGCATCCCAGCAAATCTATATGAATTTTATCAACCGGTTCATTTAAGAATGTATCAACCTGGACAAGGTTAAATAAAGAAAAGCTAATCAAAATTGATGGTATGCAAGCGCAAAAGTCACAAACTAAAAGTATGGGCGGGTATTTTCAACTACATCTCGCTAATGGCAGGGAATATTATCCAGATCTCATCAAGTTAAATACCTCAAGAAATGCTTTGCAGTACATTCTTGAAGTTAAAAAGTACACGAAAGTATATATCCCATACTTTACTTGCGAAGTTTTACTGGAGCCTATGGTAAAATTGAATATTCCATATCAATTTTACCATATTGATGCACAACTGGAACCCATATTTGATTTTGAAGTTGGATCAACAGAATGTGTTGTATACAATAACTATTTTGGGCTAAAACAAGATGCTGTAAAGAAATTAAGCGATACTGTTCCTCATTTGATTATTGATAATGCGCAGGCCTTTTTTTCAGAACCAGTCCCTAAAATAGACACTTTTTATTCTTGTCGAAAATTTTTCGGCGTTCCAGATGGCGCCTATCTTCAAATCAATTCGGATGAACGCTTATCCCCTGAAAACGATGTTTCTACCAATCGGTTCTCTCATTTGATTACAAGCATTGATCATAGTATAGAGCATGGTTATGCCGATTTTATAGAGAATGAGCTGGACTTTATCGGTAATGAAATTAAATCAATGTCTTCGTTAACACAAGCTGTTCTTTCAAATATTGATTACCAAGTTTGCAAAAATAGACGCATCGAAAATTTTACCTACTTACACGAAAAATTATCCTCTATTAATGAGTTAGGTATGGAGTTTCCAACTTCAACACCAGCGATGCTTTATCCTTTATTGATTTCAAAAGCTGATGTAAAAGCAAAACTCTTAGAGAAAAAAATATTTGTTCCTACCTATTGGCCTAATGTTTTTAGATGGACTACCCAGGATACACTAGAGTATAAGTTAGCCAAAAACGTAATTTACCTACCGATGGATCATCGTTATGATTTAGAGGATATGGCTTATATGCTAGCTGTTTTAACTAAAATTATATGACTCCTATATACATAAGACCATTGGTATTAGCTGATGCCAAAACATCATTTAACTGGCGTAATGATCCTGAAGTATGGGAGTACACCGAGTACCAGCCCGATCTGTATATATCGCCAGAGCTAGAAGAAGAATGGCTGAAAGCTAAATTAAGCAGAGTAAATGAAAAAAGATTTGCAATTTGTTTAGAAGAAAATGATCAATACATAGGCAATATTCAATTACTCGATATTGATGGCGAAAAAGCCTCTTACCATATATTTATTGGAGAAAAGAGCTTTTGGGGGCGGGGTATTTCGCAAAGTGCCACAAAACTCATATTAGCCTATGCTTTTTCAGAATTGAATTTGGAAAACGTTTCATTGGAAGTAAATCCGTTAAATGTACCAGCTTGGAAAGCCTATCAAAAAGTAGGTTTTGAATCTATAGGCGAAAATAAAAAAAATGGGTTTATGAAGATGGCAATCAGCAAAAATGAGTTTTTAACCATACTGTAGTCAATTTAAAAAAAATGCGAACATGAAATATCTTAGGTTACTCATTTTGCTATTAATTTTCTGCAATCTACCGAGTTATTTAATGGTCCATATCAACCCTGCAGTTGGATCGATTTTAAGTTACAGCACTTTTTTATTGATCATTATTTATTACTTATCTACAGATCATCATAAACCCGTAATCCCCTTTATTGTATTTGGACTTTTATTCTCTTTGATTTGCCTGATCGTTAGCTCCCACTTCTTCGAGATGCTTTTGGTCACTTTTATGAAGTATTTTGTTTTTATAATAATGGTGTCCAATTTAGTAAGGGATGTCAAAAACACGGATATATATTGTCTGCTACTTATTGGGAGTTTAAGCATAATTTACGAAGCTATTTTTGTAGTAGGTATAGGAATGGGGAGCACTGGTTTTTATTTAAATGCAAATTTTGCTGCTTATGCCTGCCTTTTAGGTTATATTTTCGGTTTGTCAATAGAAAATCAAAAGCTTAAAATAGCCGGGCAAATTTTGTTTTCTATTGCTGGTCTGGTTACTTTTTCACGAACATTTTTGTTGATATGGTTATTGATCAATCTTTTGTCTGTATTTGTACATTATAAGAACATTTATAAAGTAGCCATGTGCGTGGCTTTGTTTGTTGTATTTCTAGTTTTTGGCGATAAATTTGATTTCTCCAGCAGTACAGAAACATGGAGATACTATTACGATAAAATTCTAAGCAATCCAATTTGGGGCAATGGATATCATTCGTTTAGCAAAGAAAGCCTGCACAATACATTTTTAATGATCATGGGTGAAGCAGGAATTTTTGCCTTACTCTATTTCATGTGGATGTATGGATACCTGTTGGTTAAGGGCGTACATTATTTTAAAGATAATCCAATAATTTTCTTCTTATCATTTTCGTTGGTCCTGTTTATGTTAACAGAACATAGCTATTTTGATAATTATTTAGTATTGTTTATTTCACTATGGCTATATCATGAAACATATAAGTTGAGGGATGCCCGGCGGCAAAAAGAAGTCATATTCACTAGATCCACGAAAAAGAATAAAGAATCAAATAAAGAAAATCTCCTGAAGCACTACAGCTTGAATTAAAGGAGGTCGGCCTTTTTAACGCGGAAAATTGTAACCGTATTATTTACTGCAAAAACTAGTATTATGATTAAAGTAATTACCTTATCCCAAAAAGAGGAATGGGATTTCTATGTTAAGAATGCCTTTATTCATGATTTTTATCATACCTGGCATTATCATACCTTGGATGAAAGCGGTGTTGCCATTCTTCTGGTTTACGAGGAAGATGGAGATTTTATTGCATTTCCTTGTTTGAAAAGGAAGATCCCAGACTCATCTTTTTTTGATTTAAGTTCCGTATATGGTTATGTAGGGCCAATAGCTAACAAAGAAAATCAATACTTAAGTGAAGCTCTGATAAGCAATTTTAAAAAAGCATTTTTAAACTTTCTGAAAAATGAGCAAATAGTTTCGGTCTTCTCCAGGTTACATCCTTTTTTTGATCAAGATAGACTGGTGAGTGGTTTTAACGGAATTTATGAAAATGGAAAGACAGTAGCACTAGATTTAACTTTGCCTATTGTATCTCAACGTAAAAAATATAGTTCCTCGACCTATCGTGCTATTAGAAAAAGTTGGAAAAGAGGCTTTTCAATAAGAGAAACAAAACAGGACGCAGATGTCAATACGTTTATTGATATCTATTTGGAAAACATGGCGCGCATTAACTCTACAGATTATTACCTATTTAGCAGGCAATACTTTTTTGATCTGATTAACTCCAATGATTTCGATTGTCGTTTGCTGTTGGTGAGTTTAAAAGATGAAGTCGTATGTGGTATGATCATTACTTTTACGCATGGCATTATTCAGGCGCATCTGGTAGGCACTAAAGAAGCCTACCTAATTGAATCCCCAGCTAAACTTTTAATAGATGAAATTACGGTCTTAGGTCGTAAAGAGGGAATGAAATATTTGCATCTCGGTGGTGGGCTAGGCTTTAGAGAAGATACTTTATTTAATTGGAAATCATCTTTCTCCGACCTTTTTCTGGATTATAAAAGCTTCCGACATATCGTTAATGATTCCGTTTATCAGACTCTGGTTCAGAAACAAAGAATTGAAAAAAATGCAACTATTGATTTTTTTCCACTTTATCGTGCTGTAGCTAAGGTTTTAGCATACAACTGTTTTGAGTTAATAATCTGATTGTTCTGTTATATTTCAAACCCAATCTCAAAATGAAATCAAAAATTTACGACATGATGTATCCATTGATCAATGATGGCAGTGGAACATATGAACTTGGTGATTTGAATGGTTACATTGATAAAATCATCGAAAAGGGATGTTTAATCTCTATAATGGAGAACGATGTTTTACTTGCTTTCTTGGCATATTACGCCAACGACTACGAAAATAAACTTGCGTTTGTATCAATGGCGGTAGTTTCACCTTCAACACGAAAAATGGGGTATGGAAGAAGGCTGGTTGATTTTTGTTTTGTCGATTTAATTTATAAAGGCTTTAAAAGATGCCTTACTGAAGTAAATGCGAACAATCAAGCTGCATTGAATGCCTGTAAGAAGCTTGGATTTAATGAATTTGAAAGAAAAGGTAAATATATAGTTTTGGAAAAGTTGTTGTCGTAGTTGTCTTAATAGGAGGGGGATCCCTTCAACAAGAAGAATAGTGTCCGTAGTACTGAAAAAACTAGCGTTATGATTAAAGTAATTACATTATCTCAAAAAAAGGAATGGGATTTCTATGTCAAAAATGCATTTGTTTATGATTTTTATCATACCTGGCATTATCATGCCTTGGACAAAAGTGGTATTGGTATCCTTTTGGTTTACGAGGAAGGTGGCGATTATATTGCATTTCCTTGCTTAAAGAGGAAGATTCCAGACTCATCTTTTTTTGATTTAGGTTCCGTATACGGTTATGTGGGACCAATAGCCAATAAGGAGAATCAATACTTAAGTGAGGTTCTGATAAATAACTTTAAAAAAGCATTTTCAAACTTCCTTGAAACGGGGAAAATTGTTTCGGTCTTCTCCAGGTTGCATCCTTTTTTTGATCAGGATAGACTGGTTAGTGGTTTTAACAAGGTTTATAAAAATGGGAGGACAGTGGCGCTAGACTTAACTTTGCCTATTGATTTTCAACGCAAAAAATATAGTTCAGACACCTATCGTTCGGTAAAAAGAAGTTGGAAAAAGGGATTTTTTATTAGGGAAAGTAAGGAGCTTGGGGATATTGATGTCTTTATTGAAATGTATGCAGAAAATATGCAACGTATTGAATCTACAGACTATTACTTGTTTAATCGGCAGTACTTCCTTGATCTAATTAATTCAACTGAATTTGATTGTCGCTTATTATTGGTTTGTGTCAATAATGAAATCATGTGTGGGACGATTGTTACTTTTACCCATGGCATTATTCAGGGACATTTGATTGCAACCAAAAGTTCATATTTAAGGGAATCTCCTGCTAAATTTTTAGTGGATGAAATTAGCCTGTTGGGGCGAAATGAAGGAATGAAATATATGCACCTTGGAGGGGGGCTTGGCTTAAAAGAAGATTCATTATTCAAATGGAAATCTTCATTCTCAGATCTATTTCTGGATTATAGAAGTTTACGACATATCGTTAATCATTCTGTTTATGACCTGTTGGTTAAACAACAAGGGATTGATAAAGATGCGAATGTTGATTTCTTTCCACTTTATCGCGCTGTGGTTGAGGTTTTAGCGTGAAGTTGTTTCAATTAATAATCTAATTATTTTTTTATGAAAAAACTAATGTTCGGCGACAAAACGTATTCGCGCTGGTTGATCTTATTGATAGATCAAATTATTATTATTTGGACTCTTTTTATGTCTTTCTTGTTAATTAACAAGTTCGAGTATACGCAGCTATTTTATATAAATACCTTTATCTATATTGGGTTATATAGTTTAGTCTCTGTTGGTGTATTCATGAGCATGCGCATACATACTGGCATCATTAGGTATTCTAATACACAAGATATTATTCGAATATTTATGGCAGTATTGTTAACTAATTTTGTTTTTGCCATTGTAATCAAAGTATGCTCAGTCTTACACTTCTATGCGCCATCTAAATGGGTTCCAGAAGTATTGATTATGAATTTTTTCGTATCATCATCATTATTAATTATTTTAAGAGTCGTTGTAAAGAGCTTATTTGTTTTCATAAGGGCACTGGAGCCTACCGAGAAGAAAGAGAATATTTTAATATATGGCTCCGGTAGTGATTCAATTTTAGTTAAAAAGGCTTTAGAGGGCAGTCAAGGTAATGCGTTAAATGTAATCGCTTTTGTTGATGATAATGAAGACAAACTAAACAAATATATCGAACAAAAAAAAGTATATCATTCCAAATCCATTGAGACCTTAAGGAATAAATTCAATATTAGTAAGGTCCTTTTTGTAAGTGATGATTTAAACGTAAATGGTAAAAAAAGCACTTTAGATAAATGCATTGAGTTAGGCATAAAAGTAGTCACTGTACCACAATCTAATAAATGGTTGTATGGTAAATTAACGCCAAATCAAATTAAAGACTTAAAAATAGAGGATTTATTAGATAGAGAGCCCATTGTACTTACAAAAAGTAATATTTTGAGAGAGATGGTTGGAAAACGGATTTTGATTACTGGGGCTGCGGGCTCAATAGGATCAGAAATTGTCCGTCAGATTGTAAACTTTAATCCGGAGTTCGTTGTCCTTTGCGATCAGGCAGAAACACCTTTGCACGATTTGCAATTAGAGATTGAAGATGATTTTCCTCATGCAAAAACACATGTAGTAATGGCTAATATTCAGAATAGGTCCAGAATGAAAGCCATTTTTGATGAATATCATCCACAAATCATTTTTCATGCAGCAGCCTATAAACATGTACCAATGATGGAAAATAATCCGTCTGAAGCCATATTAACCAATGTACTTGGGACAAAAAACTTATCGGATTTAGCCATAGAGTCTGGCGTAGAAAAGTTTATAATGATTTCAACAGATAAAGCCGTTCGGCCTACAAATATAATGGGCGCATCCAAACGTCTTGCCGAAATGTATATACAATCCTTAAACAATGATAGGGCTTTGTCCATATCGAGTGATCAAGTAGAGCAGGTAGATGCTAAAGTCGAAAATAGAACTAAATTTATTACCACCAGATTTGGCAATGTATTAGGTTCTAACGGGTCAGTAATACCTCGATTTAAGGCACAGATAGAACGTGGCGGACCGGTTACAGTTACGCATCCGGAAATAACAAGATATTTTATGACTATACCGGAATCGGTTCAATTGGTGCTCGAAGCCGCGGCCATGGGGAATGGGGGCGAGATCTATATTTTTGATATGGGTGAACCCGTTAAAATCGTTGATTTAGCGACTAATATGATCAAATTGGCGGGCCTATCTCCTGACAAGGATATTAAGATTATTTTTACTGGATTAAGGCCTGGCGAGAAGTTATATGAAGAGTTATTACTTGTAGAGGAGCAAATAATCGCTACTTATCATCCAAAAATTAAAATATCTAAAACAATTAGTCTTAGCATTCGTTATGTGCAGGAGGTAATTGAAGAATTACTATTTCTTAACAACCTAAATAACGATTATGCTATGGTTAAAAAGATGAAAGAAATAATACCTGATTATAAAAGTAAAAACTCGAGATATGAAAAAATAGACTATTACATTATTAACTAACTACAAGAGAGATTCATCCCTGTGAATTCTAATATCATCAATTTATGAACTAAATTAATTATTTGTCATGGATTTAAATGTAGGTAAAGTAATTGAGCGCGCTGTTAGGAGAGATCATATGGGAATAAGTGCGCTATCAAGAAAATTACATGTTAGTAGAAGAACCATATACAATTGGTTTGATCAGGAATCTTTAAGCTTTGAGATTATCTGTAAGATTGGGAATGCCATTAAGTATGACTTTTCAAAGGAATTTCCGGACGATTTTGCTCGTATTGACGACGAAATAGGAAGCAATATGAATCAATTTACAAATGGAGACAACAGTTCACCGGAATCTTTTTCAAGCTCCGTCAATTATTGGATGAACAAGTACATCAAACTACTCGAAAAATACAATGAGTTGTTAAGCCATAAATTTCCAACTTGATTTACTTGCGTGCTTTTTGCCTTATAAAACACAAAAAAGGGGGCTGTATCATTTTTAGATGATACAGCCCCCTTTTTTGTGTAATTATGATTCAAGTAGATTGATTACTCCACGTGTAATAATTGCTGTAATTTGTTGTTTTTAAGTTGTAATTGTACTGCACTGATCACAGCATCAATAACGTAATCGGTATCTTCATTAGTTAGATTGGGATAAATAGGCAATGAGATCTCGCAAGCATACTGTTTATAGCTGTTTGGATAATCGGCAATATTATACCCAGTTTTCTTGAAGTAAGTTAACATAGGCATAGGTATGAAGTGGACATTTACAATTACCCCATGGCTAACGATTTCTTCAATAATTTGATCTCTTTGGGCTTCCGTAATATTCTTTATGCGCAAAGGAAAAATATGATAAGAAGTCTCTCTTGTAAAATCTTCTAGTGATGGTGGGATGAACCAACTATAGCTACTAAAAACATCGCAATATTTTGTGGCGATGGTTTTACGCGCTGGCAATAAAATATTTTTGTATTGTTTTATCTGTGCCAGGCCTATTGCTGCACAAACGTCTGGCATATTGATTTTTAAGCCTTTATATAAAATATCATATTTCCAGTTACCACCTTTAGATTTGGTGTAAGCATCTTTGTTTTGGCCATTTAACGAGAATATCTTTAAGAAATCATATTCCTCTTCGTGATCAAAATTACCAGGTAAATTTAGGCATATGCATCCGCCTTCTCCTGTAGTGATATTTTTTACAGCGTGAAAGGAAAATATGGTAATGTCACAGCATACTGCAGCAGAATGTCCCATATATGTTGCACCAATAGAATGGGCTGCATCCGAAATTAAAAGTATTCGACCCAATTTTCTTTGTTTTTCCGAATCCGGTACAAATAAACTTCTAACCTTGGGGCCTTTAAGTAAAGCTTTGATCATATTGTAGTCGCATGGCCAACCAGCAATATCAACAGCGATTATTGCTTTTGTTTTTGAAGTAATAGCCTGCCTTATACGCTGCGGATCTATGGTTAGGTCATCTGATATATCAACCATAACCGGAGTGGCGCCACAATGCATTACACACAGCGCAGTGGCACTATAAGAATATGCAGGTATAATAACTTCATCCCCTTCTTTTACGCCAAACCATTTTAACATCATGATTGCGCCCGAAGTCCATGAATTTACACAGATCGCAGTTTTGGATTTTGTTAAGCGAATAACCTCTTTCTCAAGCTCTTTTACCTTTGGCCCCGAAGTAATCCATCCTGATTTAAGCGAATCTACTACCTCATTAATTACATTTTGGTCAATAAACGGCGGTGAAAATGAAATGTTCATATTCTTATATTTTAAAAGGTGAATAGAATTTTGTAAGATGCCTGTATGGCAGAAACTTAAGAGAGAGAATCTTTTTTGGGGAGGAGTTCGTTAATTTCTGTTTCAATTTTATCCGCGATCTGCAGTCCGAAATCTTTCTTCTCTGCAGGAGCTGCCAATTCATAATTTTGTGTTCTTTGGATGATACGGCAAATCAAGTCCAGATCTGGAAGCGTTAAAGTGTGGTAAAGTGGCAAACAAACTATTTTTTTCACTACATCGTCGCATATGGGTACATCCGTATGGTTAACGTAGGGTAGGGTGGCAAGAGATGGCGAAAAGTACCTGCGACAATATATTTTAGCGAGCTCGAGTTTCACCATACATTTTTGTCTCAGTGTTTCCGATTCAAACAATACTGGGAAATAAGCATAATTATAATCTTTATCGCGATTTAGCTTTGGAAAAGTTGCTTTTACATTTTCTAATCTTTCAAAATAATGTAGCGAAAGTTCCTTTCTTTTTTCCAGTATTTGGTCAACGTGTTTTAGATTGCAAAGCCCCATAGCGGCATGAAACTCACAATTTTTACCATTTACACCAAGACCTTCGAATGTTTCCGGACCATTATGTCCAAAATTTCGCATGTACAACATCTTTTTCAACAAGTCCGGATCCTTAGTAAAAACAGCCCCACCCTCAATCGTATGAAACAATTTAGTCGCATGGAAGCTCGTAGTACTAATATCACCATATTCAAATACAGATCTATTCCTGTACTTCGTGCCGAAACAATGTGCTCCGTCGTAAATAACCTTTAAACCATATTTGTCAGCTATTTTTTGGATCGCATCTATATCACATGGATTTCCATAAACATGGGTAGCCAGTATAGCCGAAGTATGAGATGTGATTGCCGCTTCAATTTTTGATGGGTCGATGTTAAAAGTTTCAGGGTCTATGTCAACATACACAGGTTTGCAGCCTTCCCAAACAATACTACTTGTGGTAGCAACATAAGAAAAAGGCGTAGTGATTACCTCACCGGTAAGCTGTAAGGCCCTAATGGCCAGTTGTAATGCAAAAGTGCCATTACAAACATATAACAAGTGTTTTATATCTAAGTACTCCTTAAGTTTTAATTCAAGGTCATTTAGTAAAGGGCCATTATTTGTGAGCCATTGACGTTCCCAGATACTATCAAGATATTCTCTAAATTCTTCTTCCTTTGGAAGAAATGGTTTGGTTACAGGAATCATTTGCTTAAGATTAAATGTTTGAAATCTGTTGTTGCTGTAAGTCGAACTAAATTGCCGTGTTCAACATTACATCAGCCAGGGGGACATTGGAGACCAGGGCGCAGTTTAAATGATCAAAAACCATTAAAACAGTTTTACCATGCACCTTGATAACTGTTCCTTCCTGGTTGTAAAAGATGCCGCTCTTAATGCGGATGCGGTCGCCATGATTTATTTCTTGCGAATTGATGACCTCATAATCAGAATGTGTGCTGATCAGATTCTCAATTTTATCTATTACACTATCCCTGATTACAGCGGGCTTTCCCATGTAATAGATAAAATTCAGCACCCCTAGCGTCTGCCTCACTTTATATTCCTCACGTTCACTAACCCATACAAACACATAACCACTAAAAAGTGGTAAATCAACAATTTTCTTTCTGTCCGCCCATTGATTGCTCACCCGCCTAATTGGGCAGTAGGATTTTATATCCTGCGTTTTTAATAATCTGTCTACCTTTTTCTCCCATCTCGGACGGGTGTAAACAACTAACCAGCGTCTGGTCCAAGGGTGTCTGGAGCCGAATTGATTTTCCATATGAGAATTATTTGATTACAAAAGCTAATTGGAAAAAAATGTCAAACACGCACAGCTTCGCTACCTCACTTACATGACAGTTTATTCATAAGTAAATCAGGGATGATTTTCGTTAGTTTCTCGAGACTTCTAAGCCGTATCCATATCCAAACCCGCCATATCCGTATGTCGTACTATTATCAATTTTCGCATCGTTAAAAACTACCATTGGGTTATTTAGTTTTTTATAATAGAGGATATCTTTCAAGATATTAAGTTGCAATTTGTCTGTATAATTATAGCGTACAAGGTATATGCTCACATCAATGTATTTAGACAAGCTAAAGGCATCCGCAACCTGTCCAACTGGAGCAGTATCGATAATCACATAATCAAATCTGCGCTTCAATTCTTCCAACATTTGTCCAATTTTCGGGTGCATCATCAGCTCCGCCGGATTCCCTGCTACTTGGCCACAATCTACTACTAGCAAATCATGGTACTTTCTTGAGTTTAAAATGAGATCATCAATAGTGATTTCATCCCTCAATAAATAATCAGTAATGCCAATTTTCGAATTCAAATGCATTTTTTGAAGCAGTTGTGGCTCCCGCATATCAAACTCCAGCAAAACAACCCGTTTATTTACTGAGGCTAAAGTCATACCCAGGTTAATAGAGAAAAAGGTTTTTCCTTCATTCTTCATACAAGAGGTGACCAACATCACCTGGTCAGGTGAGCCAGAATTCATAAAATGCAGGTTACTTCTAATGTATCTAAACAGTTCAGAAATTGTTGACCTACTATTGCGTTCTATTACAGAAGCCTCATTTTTTTCGAGGTGATTTAAAACTCCTAAAACTGGTACCCCTGTAAGTAGTTCAATTTCATTTATGTTTACTATTTTATTGTTCAATGCCGATCGGCCATAGATGGTAGCTCCTGGTATAAAAAAGCCTAAAAAGACTGCAAAAAGATAAACCAATTGCGTTTTCGGTGTTACAGGTGTACTATTGTAAGCTGGTTTATCAACAATTTGAGAAGTTGGTACAGTTCCAGAAAGTGAAAGTGTAGTTTCTTCCCTTTTTTGCAATAGGTAATTGTATAAATTTGCTTTTACAATTTGCTCTCTGCTTCTTTCCTGTAATCCCCGCGCTACTGCAGGCACCAGATGGATTTTAGAATTAAAATTGGAAGTCATTGATCGTAGATTATTTCTTTCAATGATTAAGCCCTGCTTGATGTTTTGAAGATTTTCCTGAATATTTGATTTTAAGCTAGTCAATTGAGCTGTTAGATTCTGCACCAGTGGATTACCTTCTTCAGAAGTGCGCAACATGCGATTTCTCTCCTGTTGTATCATATTAAATTTGCTGGTTAGCTCATTTAAGGTCGAGTTGTTTATGCTCAATGAGCTCGGCACCAGGTTTAAACTGTTGTTGTTGAGGTATTTTTCGAGGGATGCCAAAACATTAAGTTGTACATTTGCGGAAGACAACATTTGGCCATATTCGCTTGCTTTCTCTATGCTTGTTTTAGCGTCCATGTCCACATCAGTGATCATATTGTTTTGTTTGTAATCTTCTACATCCTGCTCAACACTCGTTAAATCATTATTTAAGTGTTTCAATCTCTTATCAATAAAGTTGATCGTATTTACTGCAATAGTGTTTTTCTTAACTACATTTTCCTCGTTGTAAGTATTAATAAGATTAGTGAGTATATCTACGCCTCTTTGAGGGACGTTGTCATTAAGGCTGATTATAATTGTATTGGCTTCTTTTTCAACAGGCATAATCGTTAAGCCCGATAAGTTATAGGATTCAGCCGTTAAAAACAGGTTTTTAAACTTCAGTATAACAGGATCCGTATTTCTTTTAAATGCGGGCCCTTTGCTTACTATTATTTGGTACCCTGGTTTCTTGATTAACGCTTCATAGGGCAGTATAGATTCCTGGTCTTTGTCTGTCAGGACAAATTGATGGTCATTTAAAGCAGTTATTTTTAATGATTTTTTATAGCCTCTGCCATCTACACCGATTAGCTTAACTTTTATTGGTAAAGCGTTTCCATATAATTCCTCATCCCTTAAACTACCTTTCTGGAAATAAGCGACATCAAGAGAAAGCCCTTTTAGGGTTTTAAAAATAAGCTCTCTGGCACGCAAGGCCTCCATTTCACTACTTGCCTTTCTATCCGTTCTAAACATGTTAAGGTCGCTAAATGCAGTTCCCTTTTGTTCCCCATCACCTTTTCTATCATCCTGAACTAATAATGTACTGCTTACTCTATATTGTGGGGTCGTGGTTTGCAGGTATAAGAATGCCCCTAAAAAGCATAGTCCAATACAGAGCAAAAAGATGGGCCAGTTTTTTAAAAATTTCTGTAAAATAATCTTCAAATTGTCTACTGAGGTTACCGTGTTTTGATAAGCTGAAGTGTTCATATGCTAGCGATTATAAATTGAACTAATTATCTTAATAATGCAGTTAGTAATACAGCTATGGCAGATATGCAGGTAGTTATGATAGGTAATGCGCGGACGTTTGGATTGTATTCTTTTTCTTTAGATTTGTCGGGCTCAACATATACAATGTCATTCTGTTTTAAGTGAAAATAGGGCGAATCGTATACATTCTTATCATTAAGATTTAGCCTGGTCATTTTTCGAACCCCGTTTGTTTCTCGAATCACCAAAACATTCTCTCTTTTGCCGTACACAGTCATGTCGCCAGCCATACCCAATGCTTCTAGTAAATTGACCTGATCACCTGGGACAGTTAGCGACGCTGGATGGTTTACTTCTCCAATTACTGTGATTTTAAAATTAACCAGTTCAAGATCCACTACTGGATTTTTAATCTGTTTTTTAAGCTCTCTTGTAATTAGGTTTTGAGCCTCTTCAACAGTTAGTCCTTCAACCTTTAAGTCACCTAGTAATGGTAAAGTGATCATTCCATTGTTGTTTATTCTAAATCCTGATCTACTACTTATAGTGTTGTTGCTTGTACTATTATTAGCACTGGCAAATAAAACGTTATACTCCGCATTTAAACTCGTCAACGACAGACTTAACTGATCGTTTTTTTGAAGTTTAAGTTCGGGAACATTCTGGATTTGACTACTGGATACGTCGTTGAGGTTACTGAAGTAAACAAGATTTCTGTGCGGTGCGCAGGCCATTAACACCGTTGATATTAACAAAGCAAAGCATATTTTTTTCATTTTGATCTGGTTTAGAATTTCACTAAATGATAATCTTTAATTTGTTTAATAAAGTTATAGAAATAATAAACCAGTATACACGAGGGGCACTATGTTGTATTTTAAATTGTAAATGTTTACACTGATTTTTACGAAAAAGAATGGTAAATTGTTCACAGGTTTTACAAGTTTGACAACTGTATGGGTGCAATGTTTACATTCCCGTTATCCTCCATCCTTGATAACGACTTCTATAAAGTGACCATGCAGCAAGGAGTTATTCGTTTATTCCCAGCGGCAAAGGCGAGGTATCAATTTATAAACCGCGGAAAGCATTTATTTCCTCCCGGATTTGCCACAGCTTTACGAAGTGCTGTAAATAGTATGGCCTTATTAAAGCTAAGTCCTAAAGAAAAACGTTTTTTGCAGCTTAACTGTCCTTATCTCGATCCTGTGTACCTTGATTTTCTGGAAGGCTACCGTTTCAATCCCGATGAAGTGCACATTGAGCAGGAGGGAGACCAATTGAAGGTAAGCATCGAAGGCTTATGGTATCGGACAATTTTGTGGGAAGTTCCTTTAATGTCCCTAATCTGCGAATTGTATTATGTTTTAAACAATGCTAGCAGGATTGGCGACCAGGCGGTCATTGATTTAGCGAGACATAAAATAGAGAGCTACAGAGATCTTGGGGTAACAGTAGCCGAATTTGGTACGCGCCGAAGATATTCTTATCAAGTGCAACGTTTGGTATTACAATCGTTAAGCATCTATGGAAAAGGCTCTTTTATTGGCACTAGTAATGTGCATATGGCTATGTTACATCAAACAAAGCCAATAGGTACACATGCACACGAATGGTTTATGTTCCATGCAGCAAGGTATGGCTTCAAAATGGCTAATGCGATGGGATTGGAGCATTGGGTTCAGGTTTATCGTGGCGATTTGGGTATCGCATTATCTGATACGTATACTACAGATGTTTTTTTTAAGCAGTTTGATAAAATGTTCTCTAAACTGTTTGACGGGGTGAGGCATGATAGTGGCGATCCGCTGGTATTTGCAGATAAGGTAATTGCACATTACCGGAGCATGGGCATCGATCCTAAATCTAAAACGATTATTTTCTCCGATGGATTGGACTATGATAAAGTAGCCCGTATTGCTGATCATTGTCGTAATAAGATAGGGATGTCTTTTGGTATAGGGACCAACTTTACCAATGATGCCGGACCTGAGCCGATGAATATTGTAATTAAAATGACCGAAGCACATCCACAAGATGGGGAATGGACCGAGGTGGTTAAATTGTCCGATGAACGAGGTAAATACACCGGAAATGCAGAAATGATCAATCTTGCTAAAATTATTCTTGGCATTCATAGTTGAATTTAGGTTGTTTTTTGAAGTTAATTGGAAATAATCTCTCTGGTAATAAGTCTCTTAAGGGATGTGTTCCTTTTTTTTGAAAAAATATTTAGCAGAATAAATTAATAATTCTATCTTTGCACCCTCATCAAACGATAGATGATTCCTTAGCTCAGCTGGTAGAGCATTACACTTTTAATGTAGTGGTCCTGGGTTCGAATCCCAGAGGGATCACGAAAGCCTCACAGAAATGTGAGGCTTTTTGCATTAAGATCTAATTTAGGTATTTTTGAATTTCATTTTAGTCTGTCATACTGAATTGAAAGAATTATTGAACAATATACCATTTTGAAAGAAATCGAAACAGTCAGATTGTATTTAAAAGCCACAGATATTGAAGATGCTCCCTTTATATTAGAACTGTTCAATACCCCCAAGTGGATTCGTTTTATAGGAGATAGAAACGTAAAATCGAATAGTACCTTCTAGCTTACCAAATGATATAGAAGATTTACTCTTTTATTCAACGATTTTATAATTCACCATCCAGTTCGTGATTAATGTTGTAAAGCAAAATCTGTATCAAACCTATCATTGTGTGAAGGCGTTATACAATATTTTTAACCGTCTGGTTTGTTGGAGATTAAATAATTAGATTTAGGGAAAGGTTTTTTGTTTATTTTGTTAAAATATCATGAAATATGGGACTTTTGCCAAAAGTAATATCATCCATCGTTCCTACAGGACTTAAAGGCCCGACAAAAAGGTTGCTTCAAAAGTTATTTCATTCGGGTTTGGTAAAGGTGTCTGGAGGTCGCGAAGATGCTTTATTATGGTCCTCTGCACAAGCTAAATTAACCCCATATATGATGATACAGGGATTTTTACAAGGTACCTTTCCTATGCCTAAAGTCGATGATAATAAAATCTTTATTTGGCATGATCCCGATCCCCGCGCAGTTATACCTGTTGCTGATTTTAAAATAAGAAATGATTTATTGCGTTGCTTAAAAAAAGACAAGCTACAAGAGTCAGACAAACGATTTGAAATAAAGGTGAATGTTAATTTTGAACAAACCATACTAAATTGTTCGAAACCTAGGGGGGAGAAAACAACCACATGGATATCCACTGAATATATTAAGGTCATGTTAGAGCTTCATAAAATGGGGATAGCCCATAGTTTTGAGACTTATCAAAACGGTGAGCTTGTAGGGGGTGTTTTGGGAGTTGCTTTAAACGGTTATTTTATCACTTTAAGTCTCTTTAGAACTGTTGATAACGCTAGTAAAGTTGCTTTTTGTTATCTATTAACCAAGCTTAAGGAAGATGGATTTAAGTTGCACATTACCGGAGATGCCAATAGCTGGTTTGCTCAATTTGGGGCAGTTAATGTCACAAAGAATGATTTTAGACAAGAGCTGATATCTGCGATTACTGCACCAGTTATCTTTACTTCTCGAATGCCAGAACTCGTAGTATAGCTTTGAATATTTAGCTCCTGAGGCTTTTCTGTTTAAAATAAGGCATAAATACTAAAATAATTATGGATATTTTTGTATCGAAATACAATTCCATTTTGAAGACAGATCTTTTCCTTATTACGCCACCCTTTACACAGCTAAATACACCGTATCCTGCAACTGCATATATCAAAGGTTTTTTAAATACTAAAAATATTTCTTCAACTCAGGCAGATTTAGGCATTGAAGTGATTCTGGCTTTGTTTTCTAGGAAAGGCCTGGAAGATCTTTTCGTGCATGCAGAGGGCCTGACGGATCAGTCAAAAAGCTTAAATGCAAAGCGGATTCTTGCTTTAAAGAACGATTATATTAAAACCATAGATGGGGTAATTGCTTTCTTACAAGGCAAAAATCCAACCTTAGCCTTGCAAATTTGTCAGGAGGATTATTTGCCTGAAGCTTCAAGGTTTGAGCAATTGGATGAGTTGGATTGGGCATTTGGCACAATGGGAACGCAAGATAAGGGTAAGCATTTAGCGACACTGTATCTTGAGGACATTTCTGACTTTATCATTGAATGTATTGATCCTAATTTTGGCTTTAGTCGCTATGCCGAAAGATTGGGTAGGAGTGCAAATTCATTTGATGAGCTTTATGGAGCTTTAAATCAGGAATATACCTATATGGATAAACTCCTGATCGATATTCTGGAAGAGAGAATTTCTATTGTTCAACCTAAGCTATTCATCATTTCTGTTCCTTTTCCTGGTAATTTGTATGCCGCTTTTCGTTGCGCACAATATGTGAAACGGACTTATCCCGAAATTAAAATATCAATGGGTGGCGGTTTTGCTAATACCGAGTTACGTTCCCTTTCTGATCAAAGAGTATTTGAATTTTTCGACTATATTTCCTTAGACGATGGGGAGTTGCCAATTGAATTGATCTATGATTCAATCACAAAAGGTGGGGCCTTTCACCTGTATAAAAGAACCTTTCTATTGGAGAATGGAGCCGTTGTCTATAAGAATGATGCTTTAAGAAGCGATTATAAGCAATTTGATGTAGGAACACCAGATTATAGTGATTTACAATTGGATCGATACATTTCAGTTATAGAGATTGTAAACCCAATGCATCGGATGTGGAGTGATGGTCGCTGGAACAAGTTGACGATGGCGCATGGCTGTTATTGGGGGAAATGTACATTTTGTGATATTTCACTGGATTATATAAAGGTTTACGAGCCTGTAGCCGCTAAATTGATTGTAGACCGCATTGAAGAATTAAGCGAAAAAACTGGCCAGAACGGCTTTCATTTTGTCGACGAAGCTGCTCCGCCAGCCTTGATGCGGGAGGTTGCGCTGGAGATTTTAAGAAGAAAAATCTCTGTAACCTGGTGGACAAACATTCGGTTTGAGAAAAGCTTTACGAGGGACTTATGCATTTTACTTAAAGCATCAGGTTGTATTGCTGTTTCTGGAGGGCTAGAAGTGGCATCGGATAGATTATTAAAGTTGATTGATAAAGGTGTAACTGTTGAGCAGGTAGCTCAGGTTACCCGAAATTTTACGGAAGCAGGAGTATTGGTTCACGCTTATTTGATGTATGGTTATCCAACGCAAACTATTCAAGAGACCGTAGACAGTCTGGAAATGGTTAGGCAATTGTTTGAGGCGGGCGTTTTACAATCTGGCTTCTGGCATCAGTTTGCAATGACTGCACATAGTCCTGTTGGCATGCATCCAGAAAGATTTGGCGTAGTTAAAGAGACCGAGACTATCGGGACCTTCGCTAATAATGACATCAACTATATCGATAAAACAGGAATAGATCATGATAAATTTAGTTTCGGTTTAAAGAAATCGCTTTTTAATTTTATGCATGGCATTTGTTTCGAATACAAATTGCAGGATTGGTTCGATTTTAAGATCCCTAAAACAGCGATTCCTTCGGATTTTATTGAGAAGGCTATAGGTGAGGATAGTAAGCTGAATACTAAGCCAACGGCTAAAGTAATTTGGTTAGGAGGAAAGCCTGATATAGAAGTCTTTACAAAGTATAAGAAGAATAAGCCACAGGAAATGTTGATTTTAACCTTTTACGATAAAAAGGAAACCTTTAATATCGAGGTTAATAAACCTGAAGGGGAATGGCTGGCTTCAATCGTACAGAAAATATCAGTTTCCAATACGCAGGTTTATACGTTTCAGGAAATTAAAGCTGATTTTGAAAGGACAATAGAACATTTTGAATTGTTCTGGTATTCAGAACCCATTTATAATTTAAGAGATTTCGGGCTGTTGGTTTTGTAGCTTGGTTGATCGGATAAATGTTTTATGCTTCGAAAATTTTGAATATATAAGAACATACACAATAAAAACGCATTTTCGACGCTATATTTGCACTATGAGTTTACCGATGCGCATCAACTTTGATGAAAAAGACTATACCTACATTATCATTACGAAGGGAATAACAAAAGAAACCACTGCAATCCATATTAACCTGAATGGTATGGAATATCAGCTGGTTTGCAATTCAAAAGGAGATTGGGATGCTGTTGATGCGACTGTAAACGATCATCCTGGCCTGCTTAAAGCTATAGGAAGAAACATCAAGCTTCGGTATCGCTTGTAAGGAGTTCTGTTAATCCAAACGGTTGGATCTATTCCTTAGGGGCTTTTTTTACTGGGTGTATCGGTTGTTCACTTTCCTCCCTTTTTTTTGCGGGGTTTTTAAAGTTAGCTTCTTCTTTGTTGTAATCTTTATCCTCAGGCTTTTTTACAGCCTTATTTCCAACTGGAACTTTATCCTTGGCCTCTTCTCTGAAGTTGCTGCTTGGATTTTCATTCTTCTTTTTAGCTTCGCTCATATCTAATTCTTTAACGCAACTACTGGCGTTATCTAATGGTATAACAATTATTTTTCGCGGATTGTTTAGCATTTAATTACAAGTGACGGCCCTTCTAGGTAATAATAGGTCTCTTCTAGGAAATGATAATTACTTCTTAAATGAAATGACTGTATTTAAGTTCTCTCTTTCCACATTAAGGTAAGAAAAATTGAATTTTGAAAAGACTTTTTTCAATTTTTTATGTGAGGGGTGGATGTGAATGAATTTAATGTCAAAGATTTCGTTAAACCAATAATTTAGGCTTAAATAAATTTTTTTCACCAATTTTTCCTTTTTTATTTTGCTGAATAGCCAATTCTCGTTATTAACGATAATGTAGCCATACCCTCCGTCATTAACTAATGAAACTATTAAATCGGCAAATTTGTAATCATTGAAACAGTAATACCAACAGATTCTATTAAAGAGGATGTCATATTTCCCCTTAGCACTTTCTAGGTAGCCTAGTGAAAATTTAATATCTACATCTTCGGTTTTTGACTTTTGACTTGCGATGTCCAAATAATTTTTACTGATGTCGTGCCAGGTAACTGCCGCGCCTTGTTTTGCAAACTCAATACTGTATTGACCCGGTCCCCCTCCAAGATCAAGTAGTGTTTTATTTGTAAATCCATCAGAAAATATTCCGATTTTATTTACCAATTCTGTGTCAATTTTTTTGAACTCAAAATCAGTATATCCTGCGGCGTATGCTAGTGGGACTGGGTCGTAACCCTTTTCTGGTCTTTGAAAATAAGATTTTAATTTAAGCATATTTTTAATTTTAAATAAAAAATAAAAAATGTGCTTAAAGGAGGGACTGGTAGAGCCACCAGGAAAACCAATCCTGATGGCTTCTTAAAAAAAATCTAGAATAATTGCTGAATCAGGCATCTGGTATCTCAGGTTCTACTAACTTAGCTAGCTTCTCCAGGGATTCTTGCCATCCTAAATAACACATTTCAGCGGGTATAACAACAGGAATCCCTTCTTGTTTTATTTTTATTTCTGTACCCATTATAGTTTTCCTAAGCCACACAGAAGTGATCATTTCGCCCGGTAAATTAGGGTCATCAAATTTATCTGTGTACTGAAGAAACTCATTAGGTTTAAGTTCAATGTATTTTCCTCCAAATGAGTGGCCGTTCCCAGTGCTGAAATTTTGAAAAGACATTCGAAATGAACCTCCTATTTCTACATTCATTTCATGAACGGTGCAAAGAAAGCCGTACGGGGGCAGCCATGAAGAAATTGCTAAGGCTTCAGTGAATGCGCGGTATACTTTTTCTGGAGATGCTTTTAGGATTCTGTGTAATGAAACATTATTGTCTGACATAACATCATTTTTTTTCGTTTCCTACTCGTCTGGCTTTTCGGTTTCGCCCGTTTTTAATGGTTGCTGCTCCAATTTTGCTGGGATTATTTTGTTAATTAACATCAGCATTACAAAATTGGTTTGAAAATTTGATTTTGATAGTGTGTGGATATGACAATATAAGGGGGGGATTGCGACCAGGTTTGTATTAGTCTGTTTATTGTATTGGGAGTTTAATTATTCTAGTTAGCTGTTAGACTCGGTAGGATTGCTGGTTGTTTAGTCTTAGGAATTTCTTTTTTGCTGCATGCCGTTGCAAATAACAGTGCGGTACAAAAGAATAGATTAATAGACTGGCTAATTGGTTATTAAGGTTTAAATCGCTTGTTTTAATTTTTATATATTTTAAAAATTTGTAAACTTTTTGTAATCTTAAAAAATATAAATAATTGTAATTCAATGTTTTGGTTGTTGTTTTTTGAAACTTTATTTATTTCGTACTTGCGTTCAGTTTTCAAATAAGTATCTTTGTGTTCTATTCTTCATTAAAAAAAAACGCTATATAATATGAAAGCCGAAGCCCTGGAACAAGCCCAAATCACCTATACTTCTGATGAAGCCTATCGCAAATCTCTTGACTATTTTCAGGGCGATGACCTTGCAGCCCGTGTATGGGTAAATAAGTACGCATTGAAAGATTCTGCAGGTGTAATTTACGAAGGTACACCTGATGACATGCACCATAGGATTGCAGCTGAGATAGCTCGTATAGAGGAAAGATATCCTAATCCTTTATCAGAAACCGAAGTATTTGAGTTGATCCGGAGTTTTAAATATATTATTCCCCAAGGTAGTCCAATGACTGGCATTGGCAATCCACATCAAATTGCCTCACTTTCCAACTGTTTTGTGATTGGTAATGACGGTGATTCCGACTCTTATGGTGGGATCATGAAGATTGATCAGGAACAAGTGCAGTTGATGAAAAGACGAGGCGGTGTGGGACATGACTTGTCGCATATCCGTCCTAAAGGGTCGCCCGTAAAAAATTCGGCATTAACTTCTACTGGTATTGTTCCTTTTATGGAACGCTACTCCAACTCTACACGTGAAGTGGCACAAGATGGCAGGAGAGGCGCGTTGATGCTTTCTGTTGCGATTAAACATCCAGATGCAGAAGATTTTATTGATGCAAAAATGGAGCAGGGTAAAGTGACTGGGGCAAATGTTTCTGTGCGTATCGATGATGCATTTATGAAAGCAGTCGCTTCAGGCGAATCTTACCAGCAACAATATCCAATAAACAGCAACAATCCTGTTTATCAGAAAACCATAGAGCCAACGGCATTGTGGAATAAGATTGTTCACAATGCATGGCGTTCTGCAGAGCCGGGTATTCTATTCTGGGATACCATTATAAGAGAGTCTGTGCCTGATTGTTATGCTGACCTAGGTTATCAAACGGTTTCTACTAATCCTTGCGGAGAAATCCCATTATGTCCTTATGATTCATGTCGTTTACTTGCTATTAATCTCTTCTCTTACGTAGAAAAGCCTTTTACATCCGAAGCTTATTTCAACTGGGAGTTGTTTAAAAAACATATCCATGCGGCACAACGTATGATGGATGACATCATCGATTTGGAGTTGGAGAAGATAGACGCAATTCTTGAAAAGATTGCTGAAGATCCTGAAGGGGAAGATATTAAGCGTACAGAGATGAATCTCTGGTTAAATATCCAAACCAAAGCTAAAGAAGGAAGAAGGACAGGTATTGGCATTACTGCTGAAGGTGATATGCTTGCAGCAATGGGCTTACGTTATGGTAGCGATGAAGGTACAGCATTTGCTGTGGAGATTCATAAAACCATTGCTATCGAAGCTTATCGTTCTTCGGTGATTACTGCAAAAGAAAGAGGTGCTTTTGCCATATTTGATGCAGATAGGGAAAAGAATAATCCATTTATACAGCGTCTAAAAACTGCAGATCCAAGCTTGTACAATGACATGATGGAGTACGGCAGACGTAACATCGCTTTGTTAACTATTGCTCCAACAGGAACAACCAGTCTGATGTCTCAAACCAGTTCGGGAATTGAGCCGGTGTTTATGCCAGTATACAAAAGAAGAAGAAAGGTAAACCCGAACGATAAAGATGCACGTGTAGATTTCATAGATGAGGTGGGAGATTCCTGGGAAGAGTATGTGGTTTTCCACCCGCGTTTTAAGCAATGGATGGAAGTTAATGGTCATGACCTTACTAAAAACTATGCGCAAAAAGAGTTGGACAAACTTGTGGAACTGTCACCATACTATAAATCTACTTCAAATGATGTTGATTATTTGAAAAAAGTGAAGATGCAGGGTGAAATCCAAAAATGGATCGATCATTCCATCAGTGTAACGATCAATATGCCTTCAGATGTAACAGAAGAACTCGTTGGTGCAGTTTATATGGAAGCTTGGAAATCAGGCTGTAAAGGGGTGACTGTTTATAGGGATGGTTCACGTTCTGGAGTACTGATTTCTAATGATGCACCTAAAACTGAAGAGACTGAAGCGGAAGCTCAACACACGTTTTCAACCACAAGACCTGCGATTTTGGAAGCTGATGTAGTTCGTTTTCAGAATAGTAAAGACAAATGGATTGCCTTTATTGGCTTGATGGATGGTAAACCGTATGAAATTTTCACTGGTTTTGTGGATGATGAAGACGGTATTTTATTGCCAAGATGGGTAAATGACGGTGTAATTATTAAGAGTCGAGAAGCAGACGGCAGTTCACGATATGACTTTCAATATAAGAATAAACGTGGTCATAAAACAACTATCGAAGGATTGTCTTATAAGTTCAATCCTGAGTATTGGAATTACGCCAAGTTGATATCAAGTACATTAAGACATAGCATGCCTATTGAGAAAGTGGTAGATCTAATTAACAGCTTGCAGTTAGATGAAGCCATAAACACCTGGAAGAATGGGGTGGCTCGTGCACTGAAACGTTATGTTCCTGATGGAACTGTAGCGAACAAACAACAGTGCCAAAACTGTAATTCTACCAACTTGCATTACCAGGAAGGCTGCTTAACCTGTAAGGACTGCGGTTCGTCAAAATGCGGTTAAGCCAAGCCCTCAGGTATATACTCCTCAAGTAAATATAAAAAGTCTGCTCATGTTTAATGATGCAGACTTTTTTATATGTAATTTCTGCAATATAATGAGCTTTTAAAGATCGTCGATATCATCATTAAAATCTTCGTCGTCCTCGTTCAGGTCAAAATCCTTCTCGTCCAAATCCTCTTCAACAGGGAATTGGTCCTCATCATCTTGTCCATCTTCCTCGAAATCTTGCTCGTCTTCTCCGTACTCTTCATCATCCTCTGGGTCAACTGGGGGAGTGTGCTGTTGGAAGATATGATTAGCGTCTAATGATCTGTTCTCGTTGTTTTTCATTGTCTTTTCTTTTGTTACCTAAATTAGTTTTTGGAACGTCTTCCTCCATTATGTTTTCATTGAACTTGTTTTCGGACTGGTCATTAAGATTTTCAATTGCTGGTAGTTCGTGGCTGCTTCTCCGATCTGTGCTGCTATGATATTTAGGTGTCGTTAAATTCTCTGTTTTTTCAACATCGTATTGCTTTGAACCTGGTTTTGGTGTTTCACGATTTTTCATTGGAATAGGTGTTTTAAAAATGTGAATGCTGATATTTTAATGCTCATAACAATCAGTTATTATCCATATATGAAACACAGGTAATAACTGATTGTTTTATGAATAAAAAGGTTACCATTTTTTTTAATGTATGCAAAAGATGCTGATTGTCAATTTGCATGTTTTTATTTGATTGTACTTTGAGGTAATTTAATTCACCACGTATTAAGGGATGTTACTCGGCTGTTAAGCGGACACTACTCGGCTCCACCCAAGTAGTGTCCGGGTAATGTCCGAGTAATGTCCGAGTAATGTCCGGGTAATGTCCGGGTAAGTAGGGGTTGCAGACTGCTTTCAAGTGGTTAACTGAAAAGAAATTTTTAGTGGGGAAGTCACTAGTTGTAACATTCTAGTTATGTCATAGAAAGTTTGTTTTCATTAACAATTGTTAACTTTTATGGTTGATAGATTTTCTTGTTTTCTCAGGAGAACCGATATGTCATTTTATTAAAAACTCAAATCAATTCTGGATTGACGTTGTTCTTAGTTACTAATTATATAGTTATGAAAAGGCAAAGGAGATCTGGTCAGGATACGGATAAAGCGTTAGCTAAAGTGGGCAGCGTAACTCCTCCTAAAAATAAAAAGCTACAAACTGATTTACCTCTTGCTGAAAAGGATGAGGTAAAACAGGCAGAAGAAGAGCAGCGAAAACGAATGAAAGGTGAGAATTCTTAAGTCATGGAAAGGAATAGCATAATAGAAGGGGTGGTTGTCGTTTTGGTGATATTGTTGATCATTTTTCTGATCAGCAAGAATAGGAAAGATCAGAAACAAATGGAGGAGGAAATTAAGAAGTCGGAAATTGATCCAAAAAAACATGATGATAAACATGTTTAATGCACCAGAAAGGAGAGATGCCATGGAATTTAGTGTAAATGCTCAAAAAGAGCAAACGGATCTGCTGAAAGATGCAAAATCGCTTGACGCTTTACTTGAGCGTATGGGGGATGCACATTATGTACCTATCCTTCTTCTAATTACCTTTCTTCCTACTATGAAATCTCTATTTCTTTCTCTTCAAACGCCTCAAATATTTGTGCAATGATTATACTTCTTGTCAGATCTGCATCGGAGATATCTTTGCACCAAAAGTATATTTTTATATTGCTGTTTAGTTTACTAACAGGGTTGATCATAATCACTGGTTCTTTATTGATAAAGACGTTGTCATTTTTAGTAATAATATCCCTGATTTGGTTCACTACTTCAGTTGAATTGAAAGGCTTAGCAATAGTTAAAGAAATATCTATGCGCATTTGGTTATTGCTAAGGGTCCAATTGATGATATTGTTTGATAAAATGGAACCATTGGGAATAATAATCTCTGCACCTTCATCAGTCAGCAATGTACTGGCGCGGACACCGATCTCCTTAACTCTTCCTTTCTTGTTGCTTAGCTCTACAACATCACCGATACGGATAGTCTTATCAAAAATAAGGATGATCCCCGATACAAAATTGCTCACGATATTCTGTAAACCCAGTCCGATACCTACACCAAGGGCACCAAGGATCACGGTTATTTTGTCGATCGGGAGTCCGGATGCAGCAACAGCGATAAGGAATCCTCCAATGAGCAATACCAATCGTGTAACTAATAATTTCGAGCGCTCCCCTTTATTATCCTCGATGCCATCATCGCCGGTATCACCAAAGAAATAGGCAATGTATTTCTGTAAAAAGTTAGCTGTCCAAATGATTCCTAAAAAGAGCGTGATACCCCCAAAGGTAAAAGAGAAGTTTCCTATAGTTCTTTTTTCAATAAGGATCTCCATGACAGACTCATACAGGCCATTAAAAATATTGAGGTTCGTAGTAAATATCACAAACCAAATAATTGTAGCCCCAACACCAGTAAGTCGCTTAAGACCTGATGTTACCGGCAGCCAGTCAAAATATTCAGGGTATCCTTTACGGATTCTGCTACTTTTCATTTGAAGCAGGAAAGCCTCTACCAGTACTTTTGCCAGAATGGTTAAGGATATTGCGTTTAACAAGGAGTTTACACCGGTAGAATAGAAAATCTGGGTAAGCGTAAAACGTCCGAAGATATTGCATAAAGTAGCAATGAATGCGAAGACTACATAGATAAATCCGGTAATCAGGATCATCCTATACCTTCTGGCTTTCTCATCCAGTTTCCTCAGGATAATGATGCCATAAGTGGTAGCACTAAGACTCAAGAAAAGAAGAAGCCAACGCTGGTATCTTGGAGGCATTCCTAAAAGACGCAGGAAAACCGGCGCAAGAAGGAATAGTACAAATATGCACCAATAGTAAAATAGCTTTGTGGGCAGTTTTTTATAGAAAAATGCAGTCAGTAAAATGGCAAGTAAGATCTGTACCGATTCGATATAAAGTGCCGGGGCCCTTAAGTCGAAGATCGGTGCCAGGGTAAAGAGCATGATAAAGGTAATCAGATAAGGCTTTGGTTTGAGTAAGGAGAAATCGTCAAGCGCTTCCAATCGGTCGCGTTGTTTCATACTCCTGTAATTGAAAAATACCCAGAGGAAGAAAGTGACACAAGTAAGGAGCAGTAACATGCGACTACTGCGGGTGTACACAAAATAATAGCCTGATATTTCCTGTTCACCACCGATAAACTTACGGAATCCAATCCCTCTATTAGCCTTACGGTTTACTGATTCCCAAAGGTAACGTCGCTCTTTCCCGAAAGCTTTTATACTTACAGCATCAAGCTGGCTATCTGTAAGGTACATTAATTCTTTAATGTTTATCAGGTTGGATGAAGTTCGTGCCTGGAGGTTGTTAATTGTTAATGTGGTCGTCTTCAGAAGGCTATCCATTACCAGCCGTTTTTTCTGCAGTTTTGCAAACTGATCTTTAAACATAATTCGCATAGCGGGCAGCGTAAAAAGTTTAATCAACACCGTATCCTTGCGCAGGTTGAGGATCTCCGTTTTCAACTCCCGCAATTGTTTTTCATATTCATCGAGATCCGCCAGGCAATCCTTGTTGTTGGTTTGAAGCTCTTCAAGTAAGGTCTGGTCCATTTGCAGGTTTTGAAGATTCAGACCTCTATCTCCTTGCGTAAGCCTGCTTTTTAGAAGGGTAAGGGCAGCCTCATCTTGTGTTAAATGTACTGCTATCGGTTTTAGATTCTTGAAAGAGCCTACGGTAACGGGAACTTTGTTTATCGTTTCAAATACTTTCTCGAGATGAATAAGGTAATCGCCCTTTGTCAAGGTTGCTGAGTCGGAGAGGATGGAAACGTCCTGACCTTTATCCATTGGCCTACTTTTCTGTGCAAGCGTTGGAATGGAAAAGCACAAGGCCATTAGTAAGACTATCGCATTGCGAATTGCTATTGAAAAAGGTTTTTTTACTATCATTTGATCTATAGGAAGTGCTGAGTAGATATTCGGGATGCATAAATATGCATTGGATTCTTCAAAAATAGTTAAAGATTTGCTCTAGTTTTCATTCTTGCATACTAGCTTTATTATTTTTTTTTAGATTTTTAAAACTATTTACTGCATTCTTACGTATGTATATATGAGAGCGTTAATGGGTGCGTGTTATTCGTAACACGTGCCCATTTTTATTTTAGGGCCTTCAGGTAATCAAGCGGTTTTTTATGGCATAACGGATCAATGAGGCTGTATTGTTTTGGCTAGTCTTTTGCAATAGGCTCTGACGGTGTCCTTCAATGGTACGTTTACTCAGGAATAGTTTGTTGGAGATTTCGTTGTTAGTCAATCCCTCGGCAATCAGTTCTAAGACTTGAAGTTCGCGCTCAGAATATTGGCTAAGATTCTTGGGCTCCTGATCTTGACATAGATGGTTAATTTGGAACTTTATAAGTTTTTCTATTAGCTCGATCCCCATATATTTTCGGTTTTTGTTCACCATTTTTACAGCGAACTCCAGCTCTTCTGTGTCAGCACTTTTTAAGAGATATGCATTTGCACCTGCATTAAAAGCTGTCGAAACATGATTTAGATCGTCATACATAGAAAGTATAATTACTTTAATACTTGGATCAAGTCGTTGTAATGCTATAGTTAGCTCTGTACCGTTCATTTCTGGCATATTCAAGTCGGATATGACAATGTCGATTTTTTCGCCTGTTTTAACAAATTCGAGCACCTCCAAGCCATTTGCACATTCTTTGATCACTTTTATATTTCCAGGTTGCTCTACCAATTTTTTAAGTCCACTGCGTACGATGGAGTGATCGTCAGCCAATACAATGCTAATCATGTTTTTCGGAATTTAATATTTGATTGTCAATGCTATATTACTATTTATCGGTGAGGTAACAAAGCTTCTGTCACATTGTTTTTTTTTAAAATGTATAATATACTACTCAATAAGGGCCCTTCAATAACCAGATTGGGCATTTTAACTGGGCGGTTTAATACGGTTTGACTGGTTGTTTCTACGTGTTTTAGTATACGGTAAGTACCGATATTTTGTATGAAAACCTCTTGATTTTTGATTTAAATGACATTATCTAATGTGTAGGTAACTTATGTGATTTTTTTGGCACATTGTTTCTACCTCTTTTGGTATAAGGGGTAACTAAACTATAAACACTATGAGCGTATTAAATTTGGATGATGAGATCTGTAACTATAGATCCAGTCTTGAAGCATTCGCACTTAAATTCACAGGTGATGTGGAAGATGCGAATGATCTGGTACAAGATACTATCTTGAAAGCTATTCGCTATATGCATCTTTACAGGAAAGAAACCAATTTAGCTGGCTGGTTGTGCATCATTATGAAAAATACTTTCATTAACAATTACCGCTATAATGTGCGAAGGAGGGCTGTTGTAATTTCGACCGACAATCTACTGATGTATCAGACTCAAAAAAATTCGGCTGCAAATGTTGGTGAGGATAAGTTCATTTTGAAAGATATTCACACCGCTTTAGCCAATCTGGAGCCTGAGTATTCTACTCCTTTTTTGAGGTATTTTGAAGGATATAAATACCATGAAATTGCTGTTGAAATGGATATCCCTATGGGGACGGTTAAAACCAGGATACATATAGCACGACAGCTATTAAAAAGTCAATTAAAAATGTACAAATCGAGGGCTTTAAATTTCTAATTCAAAAATATTAACCGGATAAAGTTTTTAGCACGTAAATTTGGTTCTGAAAATACCCCGGTTAATGAAGAAGAATAAATTGACTCAAAATACGAATGCAGAAGACTTGTCTCAGGAACTGAAGCAACTGGAAAAGAAAAGTAATCAACGCATTTTTTTTCCGATTGTGGCGTTAGGCGGGTCTGCCGGTTCATTCCATGCATTTGAACAATTCTTTCTCCATATGCCAATCGACAGTGGTTTTGCATTTGTGATTGTGATGCACTTGCAAGCCAATACAGGTTTAAAAGCTGCTGATTTAATTCAGAAGTTCACAGCCATGCCTGTCCAGGAGGCAGAGGATGGTTTGCAAATTGTACCTAATCATGTTTACATCATCCCACCAGATCGGGATATGGGGATGCATAACGGAAATTTGTTGATGTTTAATATATCACGCTCCAAGGGGGCACATATGGCCATCGATTACTTTTTGCAGAGCCTGGCAGAAGATCAATGGAACCACGCCGTAGCCATTATTTTTTCTGGAATGGGTGCTGATGGGGAAAATGGAGTCAGGATGATTAAGGAGAAGCTAGGGATGGCGATGGCGCAGTTCCCCGAAAGTGCAGAATACCCGAGTATGCCAGCTGCTGCAATTAAAACAGGGATGGTGGATTATATTTTAATTCCTGAAGAAATGCCCCTGAGGTTGATTCAGTACTTGAACCATCCGGCGCTTCAAGAACCAATTTCGGAGGAGCAGTTGCTTGAGCGTAATAACTACACCCATATCCAAAAGATTCTGATGCTACTTCGTTCGCATACAGGTCACGATTTTACTTTATATAAAAAAAATACCATCAGCAGAAGAATTGAAAGGAGGATTGCATTTCATCAGTTGCCAGATTATATGCATTATGTAAACTATATGCGCGAAAATCCTCATGAAATTGAAGCGCTCTTTAATGAACTACTTATTGGAGTTACTAAATTTTTTAGGGATGGTGCGGCGTTTGATGCGCTCAAACCACACTTATATGCAAAATTGGCTCAGAAGAATAATGATGAGCCTATTCGGATTTGGATTGCAGGCTGTTCGACAGGTGAAGAAGCATACTCTCTGGCGATTTTATTGCTTGAGTATCTGGACTCTTTAAAATCAGATAGCCCACCAAAGGTGCAGATTTTTGCCACGGATTTGGACCCCCGTGCGATAGAGCAGGCGAGATCTGGTTATTACTTTTCAAATATAATCTCTGAAATTTCAGCCGAAAGACTGGACCGCTTTTTTGTAGCCAAAAATAACGGCTATGTGGTCAAAAAGAGCGTTAGAGGAATGATAGTCTTCGCTCAACACAATTTGATTAAAGATGCACCCTTTACCAAGTTGGATCTGTTGTGCTGTAGAAATGTAATGATTTATTTGACGGCAGATTTACAGAAAAAGCTAATGCCTATATTTCATTATTCACTTAACCGCAATGGCTTGCTGTTTTTGGGGCCAGCCGAATCTGTAGGTGTTTTTAGTGATGCTTTCCATTTGATTGAGCCTAAATGGAAAATATATGAGCGCAAGGAAGGTACAGATGGTATGGCGAAAATAATTGATTTTCCGTTCCATATATCCAATGCACCAGCAAAAATTTCGAAAGAAATTCCAGAGATCCCAATAATCAAAAATGTAGTAGCAGAGAACTTTCATAGAATTTTATTAGAGGAGTATACACCGGCTTCTTTACTAGTTAATGAGAAGGGCGATATCCTATATATCAATGGTATAATGGATAAGTACCTGCAGGTTACTTCTGGTGAGGCCACTATGAACATCTATAAGATGGTGAAAGAGGAACTGAAATACGTAATTAGCAATGCCATTCACCAGGCAGCTGTCCAAAAAGGATCAGTAGAATTTACAGATTTAAAGTTGCAGGAAAAAGAGGTATTTACGCTTGTTGATTTAACGGTGAAATATATCACCACAAATCATTTGCAAGGGCTATTTGTACTGTCATTTAAGGAAAAAGGTCCTGTGAAGAAGAAACGGTCTCGTGCCATAGATTCGATTAGGGGAGAAGCTGTTAAGGAACTGGAAAATGAATTGGTGTATACCAAGCAACAATTGCATACCACCATTGAGCAAATGGAAACCTCGTTGGAAGAATTGAAATCAACCAATGAAGAATTACAAAGTACCAATGAAGAATTGCAGAGCACAAATGAGGAGGCCCTGACGACAAAGGAAGAAATGCAATCTTTAAACGAAGAATTAATGACGATTAATCTTCAATATCAAAACAAGACGGAAGAATTGACCCGCTTAAATAATGATATGAAGAATTTGCTGGATAGTACGGAAATAGGTACTATATTTTTAGACAATCACCTTAATATTCTGCGTTTTACACCTCAGGTAACCAAATTGTTTAACGTGATTTCTTCTGATATTGGTCGTTCTATTACCCATATTGTTTCAAACTTTGACTACCCTGCTATCGAGGCTACAATTGTAGAAGTGATTGAAAAGTTAAGTGGCAAGGAATTAGAAGTAAGAACCCGTAAAAATGATTGGTACAACCTCCGGATCATGCCCTATAGAACTATTGATAATTTTATCAGTGGTGCTGTATTGACATTTACTAGAATAACTCCTGTTAAAGCCTTGGAAGATCGGTTGTCGACTTTATTGTCGTATGTCCGGAAATCAATAAACAGCATGAATGAGGCTGCGGTATTATTAGATCATGAAGGGAAAGTGCTGGTAGTGAATAAATTCTTCTTAACGATGTTTAATCTTAGGGAATTTGAAATTAAAGAACTATTATTGATAGATTTTGTTCATAATAGATGGAATACGAAGAAGTTGGATACCTTACTGGATGGTTATGAAGATAAGGAAATGTATTTGCAGCATGAATTCCGTGGTTTGGGCGTTTTGAAATTGATGGTCGGTGTTAATTACCTGTCAATAGAGGAATCAGAAAAAAATGGGGCCACAATTGTTACTTTTAAAGAGCAAGAAAATGAAACCAAAAAAAGTCGGGAACAAGGAGAAGATAATTTCACTACTCCGAGCTAGACTTGACAATTCAGGAGATGCCTCAACGCTATCTGGCGAATATGTTAACGATGATCAATTGGCATTACTATTAGGAGAACTGGAGGTTTTTCAGCTTGAACTCGAAATGCAGAACGATGAGTTGTCTGCCTCTTATCAATTGCTGGAAACAGAACGTGCAAAATTTGCAGGTTTTTTTAATCGGGCACCGGTAGGTTATTTTATTCTTGATCATCTTGGCCTGGTAGAGGAAGCCAATCAGACAGGCGCTGATTTATTGCGGATTTCTAAAAGGGACATTTTGGAAAAACGTTTTCAGAGTTTCATTGCGCCTGAAATGTGGGAACTTTTTTATGGTTTTTTACATAAAATGCAAATCAATATAGGTAAGCAGAATTGTGAAATTAAACTTTTAATTGCCGGAGATCTTAAGATTTATACCCGAATGGAAGGTGTCGCGATTGTGAACCCTTTCACAGAAAGACTTCAATATTATATCACTGTTATCGATATTTCTGAAAGTAGAGCTGACCAGCAAAAGCTGATAGGTACTGCCAAAAGGCTGGAGTTGACGCTTAAAGCTTCAGGAACGGGTACCTGGACCATGACGGTAGCTACAAACCAGGTATTTCTTGATGAATTTAGTTTGTATTTATTCGAAATTAATCCCTGGGAATTTGATGGTAGCACCAGATCATTTATCTCATTTATCCATCCAGATGATCAACACCTAGTTAGACAAAGTTTGTCTGATGCAACCCACTATGGTGGGGATGTTGAAATGGAATTTAGGATTGTAACTAAAAGTGGTAAAACCAAAATTGTATCTGCTAAAGGACAGCAGATCAATAGCGCTGGAGCTGATAGTTATTTTGCTGGTATTGTGATGGATATTACAGAAAAGACAAGGTTAATCCAGGAGGCTCAACAGCGTGATAGTGAACAACAAAGGTTAATACTTGCTGCGACTTTTAAAGCGCAAGAAAATGAAAGAAATAAAATAAGTAATGCGCTACACGATAGTGTATGTCAAATTCTTTACGGAATCAGGCTTAATGTTCAGAATATCCAACATAGCCAAAATTTGAATGCTGAATTTCAGAATATCAACCAGCTGCTTGCCCTGGCAATCACCGAGACTCGGGAATTGTCTTATAAACTTAGCCCTTCCGTGCTCAGAGACTATGGTTTTAAAGAGGGGATAAGGGAGATGATTCAGCGTTTAAGTACATCGGGATTCAAGATTAAGAGTTCTTTAGATGCATCGGCTGACTTGCTTCACCCGGATCTTCAATTGTATGTTTTCAGAATGATCCAGGAATTAGTGAATAACTGTATTAAACATGCTAATGCAACAATCGTTAAAATTATAGTTTGTGCAGAAGGTGAATGGGTAAATGTAAAAGTTTCGGATAATGGAAAGGGTTTTCAGGTTGGAATTGATGAGTCATTAGCAAAGGGATCTGGCGTAAGATCTATTAAAAATCGAGTTTTTCTGCTAAACGGGACCATGGATATTGATACTTCAAAATCAGGCACTCAGGTTATCATTAAATTTAAGAAAGATTCACCTGCGCTTGGGCTTTCATCTTATAGTTAAACAGGAGATGGAGACAACGGTTAAAAATATCGTTACGATTGGCGCATCTGCCGGTGGAATTGTGGCCATTACAAAATTACTGTCGACAGTAGATAAGGACCTGAATGCTGCGCTTTTTGTTGTTATTCACATTTCCAAAAAATCGCGCACTGATGTTATCCTAACCCAATTACAGAAATATACTGCCTTTAAATGTGTGATTCCTAAAGATGGCGAGGACATATTAAATCAGATTGTTTATCTCGCCCCATCTGATTGCCATATGATGGTTAAGCGGGGTAAGATTTTAATTCGAAAAGGGGCGCTCGAAAATCATTGGCGACCATCAATTGATGTATTGTTTCGTTCTGCGGCTGCTGCTTATGGTTGCAATGTTACCGGCATTGTGCTTACTGGGCTGTTAGATGATGGTACTTCCGGTATGTCAGCTATCAAAAAGAGTGGCGGGACCTGCATTGTTCAGGATCCTGTTGAAGCTGATTTTCCTGATATGCCCAGAAATGTGCTGCAAAATGTTGCTGTCGACTATAACGTGCCAATAGCTGATATGGGGTATATTCTTTCTGATCTATTGAGTCGTGGAGACTCGGACGTGTATGATACACCAACTGATGTATTGCTAGAAAATGAGATTACCATGCGCATGAACAACAATTTTGGCGATTTAGTCAATAAACAGCTAAAAGGAGTGGAAGAGTCACTTTGGGTGGCCATAAGGATGATGGAAGAAAGAAAAAATTTGTTAAATTCTATGAGTGATCAAAATGAAGAGGCAAAAGAAATGGCTGATCAAATGATCACTCATATTGCACGCTTAAAAAAGATGCTTCAGGAAATTGGAAAAAAATCTTAATCCCTACGGTCAGGATACGCTTGTCAAAAGCGCATCTCTGCCTTTTGCAAGTGGTTTTTAATTTTTTGAACTAAATAAGTTGGGTTAAATGGTTTTCCAACAAAGGAATCACAACCATATCGGCTTACAGATAAGAACATATTATTGTATGCTGAGCAGATAATTACTGGTAGCAAGCGGGTTTTTGCACATCGTTTAATCTGATTACAAAGTATTTCACCATTTAAAATGGGTAAACTATAATCTAATAAAACGAGGTCCGGTTTAAAGTTTTCAATCAATATTAGTATATTTTCAGTACATCGATAAGCCCGAACAGTATAACCTACCCGGGTAAGAATCCGGTCAAGTAACTTTACACAAAGTTCGTCATCTTCAACAATCAGAATTCTTTTTGAAGATTGTAGGGGAGGAGCGGCGCTGATAGCCATATCAGTAAAATCTGCACTAATCATGTTTTTCATAGATAAATACACTAATTACATATTAAATTGATTTTTTCTTTCTTGGAAGCGATTTTAATGAGCTAGTCTTTTCTTTCCCCCAATCCCAATCTTCCTTAAAGTCTTCATCCGCATGGAAATAATAACTAGGATTACCATTTACACTAGTTTTCGGAAAATTGTGGCGTTTCCCTTCGTTTGCTTTTGTCTTCATAGCTTTTTGATTTATTTTTTCATAACCTACAAAATGGATTATAAAGCTAAGGACAATGGTTTTGTTGCGCAATGAGGTTTATACGCCTTTTTAAGCGACTAAATACGTGTTTTTGCAATTGGAGATAAATTCCATTTTTGACCATTATTGTTGCCTATTATTTTTTGAACTAATCCATGTCAAAATTGTTATGTAAATTACCTATGATTAACACTAACCTAATAAACTATGAAGAAGATCATTCTATTTATCCTAAGTCTCCTTTTTGGACTGATGTTTATAAACGCAGGATTGAATAAGTTTTTTAATTATATGCCTGTACCTAAAGATTTGCCTGAAGGTATGATGAAAGTAATGACTGCCTTTATGACCATAGGCTGGTTGATGCCGCTTATTGCAGTTGCAGAAATTGTTGGTGGCGTGCTTTTTATTATCCCTAAATATAGAGCGCTCGGTGCAATAATTATCCTTCCTATTATGATAGGTATAATTTTAACACACCTTACTTTAGCTCCTTCGGGTTTACCAATGGCTCTTGTATTGTTTGCAATTAATATTTGGGTAATCATTGAAAATCGTGAAAAGTACCTACCAATGATAAAATAAAGGGCAAAAAAAGCGGCTCACATTTCTGTGAGCCGCTTCAAAAGGTCTTATTTACTTATTTAACACGTTCAACATATTCGCCTGTGCGTGTATCTACTTTAATTTTATCACCTTGATTTACAAACAAAGGTACTTTTAGTTCGATACCATTTTCTGTTGTAATAGTTTTTAATGCACCAGAAGAAGTGTCACCTTTAACAGCTGGCTCAGCGTAGGTAACTTCCAATTCTACAAAGTTTGGAGCTTGTGCCATGATAGGCTCTTCACTTTCTATAGAAACGATCACGTCCATACCTTCTTTTAAGAACTTAGCTGAAGGTCCAAATAGAGATTTAGGAATATTGAATTGATCAAAAGTGACATTATCCATAACCACAAAATAATCACCTTCTTCATATAAATATTGATAATCACTCGTTTCTACACGGCAAATTTCAACCTGCTCGTCAGTCCCTAAACGGGCCTCAACAATTTTCCCTGTTTTAATGTTACGAAATTTGCCTAAGTAGAAAGCTCCACCTTTACCTGGAGTACGATGTAAGATTTCCGTAACTGTTACCAGCTCGCCGTTAAAACGTAAAATGTTTCCTACTTTAATTTCAGATGCTTTTGCCATAAAAGATTTAATTGTAAAATTTGAGCGTAAAGATATACGCTTTTTTGATAAAATACCATCAACTCCTAAGCCACCTGCAATTATTCAGATAAATTTTACCTAATCAGCTTAGCCAATTTCTCTTTTTAAAAATTCAAGCAATACAGAAGCGTGATTGTACTGTTGATCATGCGCAGCATACAACAGGGTAATAATTGGTTGGGTTTCCTTTATTTTTAGAAGCTCTTTTACACCCTTATTGGTCGCCAATTCTTCCAAATAGTTTTTTTTAAAGATCTCCCATTTTTGAGGCTGGTGATCAAACCATTTACGAAGCTCGGTAGATGGAGAAACTTCTTTCAACCAAAGCTGGATATGAGCATCTTCTTTCTTTAAACCTCTGGGCCATAGTCGATCAACCAGGATACGGAAGCCGTCATCTTTTGATGCTGGCTCATAAATTCTTTTCATCTTAATCATGCGTACTAAACCTTAATTATATTAAATGTAATTAATTGTAAAGGAATAAAAGACATTCAGTACCCTGCAGGTTGCAGAGTTTCTATATCTTTATGCCTGATTTTAGAACGATTAAATGCGTATTATGAATAATACAGAGCTGGCATTGCGATCGGTTAATGTAACCAGGTATGTCACTCCTTTAAGAGAAGGGGGATCGATGCCTGCAATTGCGGAGGCTGATGATGGATTTTTATATGTGCTTAAATTTCGAGGTGCGGGGCAAGGTGCAAAAGCACTGATTGCAGAGATATTTGGTGCCGAAATTGCGCGTGCACTTGGTTTGAAGGTACCTGAAATTGTATTTGCCAGTTTAGATGAGGCATTTGGAAGGATAGAACCAGATGAAGAGATACAAGATTTGCTGCGGGCAAGTGAGGGCCTCAACCTGGCTTTACACTATCTTTCTGGAGCGATTACTTTTGACCCACTGGTTACTGTAGTAGATTCAAAATTGGCTTCACAGATCGTATGGCTTGATTGTTTGCTGACCAATATGGATCGTACAGCAAGAAATACAAATATGTTGATCTGGCACAGAGAGCTTTGGTTAATAGACCATGGTGCATCTCTTTACTTTCATCATTCCTGGCAAAATTGGAAGGAACAAGCGTTACGCCCTTTTATATTGATTAAAGACCATGTTTTGTTGCCTTATGCTTCAGAACTTGAAGCGGTAGACAAAGCTTTTCGTGCGATACTGACACCGGCACTTATAGCCTCAATAGCGGCGTTAATACCTGATGAATGGTTGGTTGATGAATATTCGTTTGAAAGTCCGGAAGAGCATAGACAAGCTTATATTCATTTTCTTGAAACCAGATTAGACAATTCAAATATTTTTGTAAAAGCAGCACAAGATGCAAGAAAAGCACTTATTTGAGTATGCCGTAATTCGCGTTGTACCCAGGGTAGAGCGTGAGGAGTTTATGAATGTGGGCGTTGTTGTGTATTGCTCCAAAGAAAAATTTCTGGGGGTTTTAATGAACCTGAATACGGAAAAATTAAGTATGTTCTGTCAGGATTTGGATCTGGAGGTGTTGGAAGGCAATTTGTGTGCTTTTGAGCGGATTTGTGAAGGTGCCGAACAGGGCGGTACAATTGGGAAGTTGGATATGGCATCTAGATTTCGATGGTTAACAGCTACCCGAAGTACGGTTTTACAAACATCCAGGGCACATGCAGGCTTATGTACCAATGCAAATGAGACCTTATTGAAATTATACAATCAAATGGTACTTTAATTGTTATATTTTGCAGTATTTTAAATGATTAATAGGTGATGAAGGCTGAAGAAAGTGTGATACTTGTTGATGAAAATGACAACGAAATAGGCGTAATGGAGAAAATGGAGGCACACATCCAGGGTAAGCGTCATCGGGCATTTTCAATTTTTTTGTTTAATAAAAAAGGGGAGTTGCTGTTACAGAAGCGTGCTGCAGATAAATACCATTCTGCTGGCAAATGGACAAACACCTGTTGCAGTCACCCTAGACCAGGGGAGGCAACTGAGGATGCCGCAAATAGGCGATTAGGGGAAGAAATGGGGATGGAGGCTGATATCTCTAAAGCTTTTAGCTTTTTATATGACACCGAAATTATGCCGGGAATTACAGAGCATGAGTACGACCACGTATATATAGGGATAACTGATGTGCTGCCTGTTCTAAATCCTGCCGAAGCGTCGGCTTATCGGTATGTCTCCATGAAAGATTTAGCTGATGAGTTAAATGCTGAGCCCGATAAATATACCAAATGGTTAAAAATTTGTTTCGAAAAAGTGATGGAATGCCATCGTAAAATATTCTAACTTAAAAAAATACTATATGATTATTGAACCTAGAATGCGTGGGTTTATATGCCTTACAGCGCATCCAGACGGATGTGAACAAAATGTAATCAATCAAATTAATTACGTGAAATCCAAAGGAACCATTGCTGGTCCAAAGAAAGTGCTGGTTGTTGGTGCTTCTACAGGATTCGGTCTGGCTTCCAGAATCACGAGTGCTTTTGGCGCTGATGCGGCTACGATTGGTGTTTTTTTTGAAAAACCATCTGCACCTGGTAAACCTGCTTCGCCAGGATGGTATAATAGTGCTGCATTTGAAAAACATGCCCACAAAGCTGGCTTGTATGCTAAAAGTATCAATGGTGATGCTTTTTCAGATGAAATTAAACAACAAACGCTTGATTTGATTAAAAATGACCTGGGTCAGGTAGATCTTGTTATTTACAGTTTGGCTTCGCCAAAAAGGTTGCACCCTAAAACTGGTGTTGTACATAATTCCGTACTAAAACCGATTGGGGACAATGTTTTTACGAATAAGACTGTAGATTTTCATACCGGAGTTGTTTCAGAGGTTTCGATTTCGCCTGCTAATGAGGAAGAAATAGAAAATACTGTTGCTGTGATGGGCGGTGAAGATTGGGAATTGTGGATTGATGCGTTGAAAGCTGCCGATTTGCTTGCAGCAGGCGCTACAACGGTAGCTTATTCTTATATAGGTCCTTCATTAACTGAAGCTGTATATAGAAAAGGAACTATTGGTAGGGCTAAAGATCATTTAGAAGCCACAGCGTTTACCATTACTGATAAATTAAAAGATATCAACGGAAAAGCCTTTGTTTCTGTAAACAAAGCACTCGTTACACAGGCAAGTTCTGCCATCCCCGTAATTCCACTTTACATTTCATTACTTTATAAGGTGATGAAAGAAAAAGGCATTCATGAAGGTTGCATTGAACAGATTCAACGCTTGTTTGCGGAAAGATTGTATACTGCTGAGGAAACGCCAATTGATGCAGCTGGAAGAATCCGTATCGACGATTGGGAAATGCGTACTGATGTTCAGGAAAGGGTAGCTCAATTATGGACAGAAGCCACAGCAGAGACTTTACCGCTTATAGGTGACCTCGCTGGTTATAAAAAAGATTTTTTAAATCTCTTCGGCTTCGATGTAGCGGGAATTGATTATAAAAAGGATGTTAATGAAATGGTAGAAATGCCTGCTTAATATGCCGTTTTTAGGGCTTTATGGTGTATATTTTACACTATAAAGCCTTGATAATAAATGCATTTAGATGCGGCGCTTTCAAAGTAATGTAATATTTTTGGGCAAAACACTAAAGCCAATGAATATTAAGAAAGTTCTAATTGCCAACCGGGGTGAAATTGCCATTCGTATAGCGCGCGCTTGTAGCGAATTAAACATTCAGACAGTCGCGATTTATACTTATGAGGATAGGTACTCGTTGCATCGGTATAAAGCCGACGAAGCTTATCAGATAGGGGAAGACCATGAACCACTCAAACCTTATCTTGATATAACTGCCATTATTGAAATGGCCAAATACAGTGAAGCAGATGCCATACATCCAGGCTACGGCTTTTTATCTGAAAATGAAGAATTCGCGAAGAAATGTGCCGAAAATGGAATCATTTTTATCGGTCCAAGACCAGATGTGATGTTGGCCCTTGGCGATAAGGTAACCGCAAAAACGGTGGCCAAAAAGGCAGGATTACCCATTATAGAGAGCAACGAAGCGGATTTAACATCCATAGAAATTGCACTTGCCGAAGCACAACGAATTGGGTATCCACTGATGATCAAAGCTGCATCAGGTGGCGGTGGCCGGGGTATGCGGATTGTTAGGGATGATGAGCAATTAGAAAAGGGCTTTTTTGAAGCCCGTAGTGAAGCAAAAAATGCTTTTGGTGATGATACGGTATTTCTGGAGAAATTTATTGACCGCCCAAGGCATATCGAGGTACAGATTGTAGCGGACAATCATGGTAAGGTGTTACACCTTTATGAACGTGATTGTTCTGTACAGCGACGTTTTCAAAAGGTTGTAGAAGTTGCACCTTCTTTAAATTTAACGCAGCAAACCAGAGATAAACTATACCATTACGCTACTTCAATAGCACAGGCGGTAAAATATAATAATGTTGGAACGGTAGAGTTTTTAATCGATCAACAGGAAAATATCTATTTTATTGAAGTAAACCCAAGAATCCAGGTCGAGCACACGGTTACTGAAATGATTACCGGTATTGACTTGATAAAAACTCAACTGTTTGTAGCTGATGGTTATCATCTTTCAGACCCAGAGATTGGTTTAAAGAATCAAGAAAGCATTATGTGCAATGGTTTTGCGATGCAATGTCGCATTACTACAGAAGATCCTGCTAATGGATTTAAGCCGGATTACGGAACTTTAATTACCTATAGAAATGCTACTGGATTTGGTATCCGACTGGATGAGGGCAGTACTTATCCCGGAATGAAGATCAGTCCTTTCTTTGATTCGATGTTGGTAAAAGTGAGTACCAGCGGTGCTACTTTAGAAGATGCTTCGAGAAAGATGAACCGGGCCCTTCGTGAATTTAGAATCAGAGGGGTTAAAAACAACGTCCAATTTCTTGAGAATCTAATCAACCACCCTACATTTATCAATGGTGAAGCTACCGTTAATTTTATACAGGAGCATCCCGAGCTTTTTGAATCTAAGAAGCGATTAGATAGAGGAACAAGGATTTTAACCTATTTGGCTGATGTATCTGTAAATGGAAACCCCGACGTGAGGTTTGTAGACGAGAATAAGCGTCTGGAAAAGCCAGAAGTACCAGCCGTAGATCATTATAGTCCATATCCTAAAGGAACAAAAGATCTTTTAACGGAATTAGGCCCTGAGGGGTTCTCTAAATGGCTTAAAGCTGAAAAGAAGATTCATTATACGGATACGACGTTTAGAGATGCACATCAATCCTTATTGGCTACGCGTATGCGTACCTATGATATGCTTAAAGTTGCAGAAGGATTCGCCAAGCATCACCCACAAACCTTCAGCATGGAGGCATGGGGCGGTGCAACTTTTGACGTGTGTTTAAGGTTTTTACATGAAGACCCATGGAGACGACTGGAGAAACTACGTGAGGCTATGCCTAATATATTGATTCAGATGTTAATCAGAGGTTGCAATGGCGTTGGCTATGCTGCTTATCCTGATAATCTGATCGAATCATTTGTAGAGAAAAGCTGGGAAAAAGGTGTAGATATCTTCAGGATATTTGATTCGCTAAACTGGATGGAGAACATTGCGCCTTGTATTGAAATGGTACGCAAGAAAACCAAAGGTCTGGCCGAAGGTTCATTGTGTTATACAGGAGATATATTAGATCCAAAACGAACTAAATATAGTCTGGAGTATTATTTAAAGCTTGCCAAAGACCTGGAAAATGCAGGTAGTCATATTCTTGGTGTTAAAGATATGTCTGGTTTGCTTAAGCCTTATGCCGCTAAATTATTGATAGAGGCTCTAAAGGATACCGTTAAGATACCAATCCACTTACATACCCATGATACATCTTCTTTGCAGCCAGCTACTTATCTGATGGCTATTGAAGCTGGTGTAGATGTAATTGATTGTGCGTTAGGTTCGTTATCAGGTACTACTTCGCAACCTAATTTTAATGCGATAGTAGAAATGATGCGCTTCCATGAGCGGGAAAATCCGTATGATCAAGCCTCATTAAATGCTTATTCCAATTACTGGGAAGCGGTAAGAGAATATTATTATCCGTTTGAATCCGGCTTAAAATCAAGTTCGGCCGAGGTATATCAACATGAAATTCCTGGCGGTCAGTATTCTAATTTAAAGCCACAAGCTATTGCACTTGGATTGGGAGATCAGTTTGAATTGATTAAACAACGATATGCGGATGTGAATCAGCTTTTTGGTGATATTGTGAAGGTTACGCCAAGCTCTAAAGTGGTAGGCGATATGGCTCAGTTTATGGTCGCCAATCAAATCACTCCTGAAGACATATTTACGCGTGGAGAGCAACTTTCATTCCCTGAGTCTGTGGTTTCCTTCTTTATGGGAGAAATTGGCCAGCCTGAAGGTGGTTTTCCTGAAGCACTTCAACGTATTTTATTAAAGGGAAAAACGCCTTTTACAGATCGTCCGAATAGACACCTGGCTCCGCTTAATTTGGAATTGGAATATGAAGCCTTTAAAAAGGAGTTTGGGGACGACCTAAGTTATACGATGTACCTGGCTTATAAGTTTTATCCTAAAGTGACAACCGATGCCATAAAGACCTTTAGATTATATGGTGATGTTTCTGTTATTCCGACGCGGTATTTCTTTTATGGAATGAAGCCCGGAGAGGAGACTACGATTGAGATTGCAAAGGGAAAAACTTTATTGGTTCGGTTACTTTCTATTGGCCCTGCTGATGACAATGGGATGCGTACCGTATTCTTTAAATTAAATGGGCAAACCAGAGATATTGAAATTCAGGACAGATCGGTTAAAGTTGTTAAACTAGAGAACCGAAAAGTGGATAAGGATATTGTAAACCATATTGGCTCACCCTTGCAGGGATTGTTGTCAAAGGTATTTGTTAAAGCCGGCGATCAGGTTAAGAAGAATCAACCCCTTTTTATGATTGAAGCCATGAAAATGGAATCAAACATCTCTGCAATTGCAGATGGAGTTATAAAATCAATAACACTAAGCGCCGGAACAATGGTAAATACGGATGATTTGGTACTTGAATTAGCAGATTAGTAAGGTTTATAAAATGGCTGTTAAAGCGCTTGCTTTTTCAGCCATTTTACCAATTCAACGGCACCGTTGTAATTCTCGTATGTTGCAGGTATACGTGTACCATCTACATACTCATTGTATAACCATGGGTCGCCTACAGCAAATACGGTCCCTTTACCATATTTAGCGGTAGCCATAATCACATCATTTTGTTCGGTAATTAAGGCCTTTGCAGGTGGCCTAAGGCTAAGAATAGAAATCTCCTTCAAATAGAAAATTTTGGATGTAGGGAATACTTCATTGCCTGCTGGTACATGAACCTCTCCAATTTCAAGTTTTCCATTTTTAACCATATTCCTGCTTTTATTGGTGAAGGTGATTCCAAATTTGCCAGTTAAGTCGTTTAATTGAACAAGGTTTGTGTTTGAACTGTCGTTGGCAAATATCACCAGCACACCACCAGCTTTTACCCAGTCTGCAATGGCTTTGATATGATCTGGCGCAATCAGATTGGGGGTAGGACTTTCTTTAAGGTTATCCGGATCAACAATAATGTATACATCGCTTCCTTTTAGGTTCGCGGAAGTAGGGGCTGCATCCAGGCTTTTAGTTTGAAATCCGGCTTTTTTAAATTCATCGCCCAGCATAGAAAAACCGTTTAATGTTTGATCTTCCCAGGTATAATGGAATCTGTTTTCTTTTCCTGATTTATCCTTCTTTACTTCATGATTGTAGTAATAATCGAGTAAAACTGTTTTTTCCTGAGCATAATTTTCAGAAATATTTGCTGCAAAACAAATGAGGAATACTGCAGCACATTTAGGTAATGGATTTTTAAGTTGCATGCCTAAATCTATGAAATTATTTTACACATCATTGAGGCCTTTTGTAGAAAAGATAATATAGTTTACTCCTTGGCCAAAAGAACATTAAACACGGCTCAACCACGATAACGATTGCGTAAATATTTTCTAATGAAGAGTGTTTTTACTTATAATTATTATGTAGAATTGCTTTCCGCCATGGGCTTTTTAAACGAGAATGGGCCCCTGCTAGGAAAGCAATACTTGATACGTAAAGAATTTTTGACACACGTAATTACGGGGAATTACATATATTGAGGCCTTAAATGATATCATTTAAGGTATTACGAGCTGAAAAAACAAATTATTAATTACACAAAAGTTTAAATAAAACCAGATATAATGAACCAAGAAAAAATTGGAAAGTACAGGTGGACAATATGCGCGATGTTATTTTTTGCTACCACGATAAATTATTTGGATCGACAAGTTCTTTCGCTTACCTGGAAAGAGTTTATTGCTCCAGAGTTTCATTGGACAAATAATGATTATGGTAATATTACTGCACTCTTTTCTATTTTTTATGCAGTATCTATGTTATTTGCAGGTCGCTTTGTTGACCGTATGGATACCAAGAAAGGTTTTTTATGGGCTATTGGCGTATGGTCTATCGGTGCAGTAATTCATGCATTCTGCGGAATAGCGACATCAGGTATCCTTACAGGTGAATGGTTTGTAGGATTTGAGGGTGCTAAAGAAGCAATTGGAAAGGTTAGTGATACGTCGCTAATTATCTCAACAAGTGTTAGTTTATTCATTTTTGCACGTTTCGTGCTAGCAGTAGGAGAAGCAGGAAATTTTCCGGCAGCAATTAAAGCTACTGCAGAGTATTTCCCAAAGAAAGACAGAGCATTTTCGACTAGTATTTTCAATGCAGGTGCAACTGTAGGTGCATTAGCAGCACCGCTAACTATTCCTTTTATAGCAGCTGCCTATGGTTGGGAAATGTCCTTTATCATTATTGGTGCTTTAGGTTTTGTATGGATGGGCTTTTGGATATTTGTTTACCAAAAACCTGAAGTACATCCGAAAGTTAATGCTGCTGAACTTGCTTATATCCAGCAAGATATAATTGCAGATAGAAAACTAGTGGATTACGTAGAAGTAAGCACAACTAAAGTGTCATTTAAGGACTGTTTCAGATATAAACAGACATGGGCGTTTGCGGCAGGTAAATTTATGACAGATGGTGTTTGGTGGTTTTTCCTTTTCTGGATGCCGGCTTATCTAAGCTCTGTTTATGGTATGGACTCTACACAAAGTGCATTGCCATTGTTTATACTTTACACGATAACCTTGCTTTCGATTATCGGAGGATGGTTACCAACTTATTTTGTAGAGAAGAAAGGGATGAATCCTTATGCTGGTCGTATGAAATCGATGTTGATATTTGCCTTTTTCCCATTACTAGCTTTATTGGCGCAACCTTTAGGTTATATTACTTACTGGATTCCAGTTATCATTATCGGTATTGCAGGAGCAGCGCATCAGGCATGGTCGGCAAACATTTTCTCGACAATAGGTGATATGTTCCCTAAAAAAGCAATTGCAACTGTAACAGGTATCGGCGGTATGGCCGGTGGAATTGGCGCAATGATCATCAATAAAGGTTCGGGCGTATTATTCGATTATGCAGGTCAAAATCAAATGGTATTTATGGGCTTTAAAGGTGAAGAAGCAGGTTATTTCATCATCTTCTCTATCTGCGCTGTTTGTTATTTAATTGGCTGGACAATTATGAAAACCCTTGTACCCAAATATAGACCGATTACGGATTTATAACCAATAAATTATACCTAAATTAAATTACCTAAATGTTATTAAAAGATCAGCTTGATGCGATTTTTGTGGAAGAGAACCATATTCCACAAGAATTTAAATTAGCAGAAGAAGTACACCAACGGGAGTACTTAAGTAATGGAGAAATGCGGCCCTGGAATGGGGAGGTGCATGAAGTATTATCGCCAATTTGTATTAGAACCGAGAACGGTTTGAAGCGAAAGGTGATCGGTACTTATCCATTATGTAGTGAAAAGGAGGCTAGCGAAGCGCTTGATGCGGCTGTTGCAGCTTATGATAACGGGAGAGGAGAATGGCCTACCATGAGTGTGGCAAACCGCATTCATTGTGTTGAGCAGTTTACCCATAAGATTATTGAAAAGAAGGCAATTGTAGTAAAATTGCTGATGTGGGAAATAGGCAAGTCCTATGCAGATTCTGTTAAGGAGTTTGACCGTACAGTTGAATATATTTATGCAACTATTGATGCCCTAAAAGACCTGGACAGACAATCGTCTAAATTTAGCATTGAGCAAGGAATTGTTGCGCAAATCAGACGTTCGCCACTTGGCGTAGTGCTTTGTATGGGACCATTCAATTACCCTTTAAATGAAACCTTTACTACACTGATCCCTGCCCTGATCATGGGTAATACAATATTATTTAAACCACCTAAGCATGGTACTTTATTACATTATCCTTTATTAGAGGCTTTCAGAGACTGTTTCCCTAAAGGAGTGGTAAACACGATTTACGGTCGTGGAAATAAGATCATTCCCGATTTGATGAAATCTGGTAAGATTAATGTTTTAACCTTAATCGGTTCTAGTAAAGTAGCCAACGAACTTAAAAAGTTACATCCTAAAGTAAACAGGCTACGTGCTATACTTGGCTTGGATGCTAAGAATGCTGCTATCATCACCGCTAAAGCTGATATTAAGCTGGCGGTACAAGAAACTGTGTTGGGCTCTTTATCATTTAACGGACAAAGATGTACAGCACTTAAAATCATTTTTATACACCGTAGTCTTGCTGATGTATTTTTGAAAGAACTTTCTGCTGCTGTAGCCAAGCTTAAATTTGGTATGCCATGGGAAGATGGTGTTGCTTTAACTCCGCTACCTGAGCCTCAGAAACCTGCTTATCTTAAAGAATGTATTGATGATGCGATAGCGCATGGTGCTAAAGTGATTAATGAAAATGGTGGTGAAACAGTTGAATCTTTCGTTTATCCGGCAATAGTTTACCCGGTTAATAAGAACATGAAACTGTATGCTGAAGAGCAATTTGGCCCAATAATTCCAGTAGTTGCATTTGATGATCTGGAAGAGCCTATTCAATATTTAATAGAATCTACGCATGGACAACAAGTTAGTGTGTTTAGCGATGATGATGTAGAAGTAGCTGCTCTGATTGATCCTTTGGTTAACCAGGTAAGTAGAGTGAACATCAACTGTCAATGTCAGCGTGGACCGGATGTATTTCCGTTTACAGGTAGAAAAGATAGTGCTGAAGGTACCTTATCAGTTGTAGATGCCTTACGTTCCTTCTCTATCAGGTCATTGGTAGCGACAAAATTAAATGAAAGTAACAAGCATTTGATTAATGAAATAGTAGATAGTAACAGTTCTAATTTCCTGAGCACTAAATACCTTTTCTAATTGGTGACAATCGCATGATATGCTCCTCGTCATCCTGAAATAAATTCAGGATGACGATATAAAAAAAGCGCTGTATCGGGTAATGATACAACGCTTTTTCTATTTATGCTATTCTTTATGTGCTTCATCATCCTGATCCAGTTCTTCCTCTTCATCGATAATTTCCGGTTCTTTAAAGAACGTTAGCACTATTGGCACTAGAAAAGCTACATTAATGATGATATGAGGTAGAATGAGGTAGAATGTTGTTGTCTCTAAAAGCTTATCAACCAATACCCCTACAGATACTATCATTAATAAGGCATAAATCGCCGCCGCTATTTTTCGATTAGGTGCATATTTGATAAATACCCTGATCACAAAAATTGATATTGCAATTCCGAAAATAAACATGGCGTACCAAAAAATGTCAGTCGCCGTTAACTGAGTCCATCCATTCCCTTCAGTATGTTTAAATCTATTAAATTCAGAAATAGCAAATTTCGCCAAAACGAGATAGGCAAGTCCCCAGAATAGATAAAATCCTGCAGTAAATAGTAACCAGTGGAGAGTTAGTTTGAGTTTAGATGTATACATAATATCTATATATATGCCTGTAAATTAAACATTTTATATGAAATCCAATCATAGATTTTTAAATTAAGTACGCTTAATATCTGAATGTATTATTGATTTTTTTTCTTAACATTGCTTTTACCTAAACTAACCAAATGGATAATAAACTTGTGCATCATCTGTTGTGGGAGCGTTTGCGGATAGGAGATCATGATGCATTTTTTGATCTTTATAGAGCTCTCTACTATGATCTTGTGAATTTTGGCATACGTGTCTGCGGTGATGCCGAAACCTCTGGTGAAGCTACTGATTTGGTGTTTACCACCATTTGGGAGAAGCACCAACAGTTAAATAGGGTAGATAATGTCCCAGCTTATCTCCGCACGTTTCTAAAAAGAAAGATTTTACGTTTACTGGAACGTAAGCGTAAGATTAATGATGCGCTGGCAAATGCAGGTGCCGAAGGCGAATGGATGGAAATGTCGTATGAAGAATTCATTGTTAAAGTTCAAACCGATGAGCTTGTGAGGTACAAACTAAAGACCGCGCTAGAGAAATTGACCTACAGGCAGAAACAATTAATTCACCTCAAGTTTTTTGATGGATTGAGTTATGAGCAAATTGCAGAACAAACGGAACAAACTATAAAAACAGCTTATAACACGGTTTACGACGCATTAAAAATACTTAGGAAAGAACTCAAAGATTAGAAATATTACGGTTTCTTAGGATAACTGTGCCATTAATTTCTTCCACCAAACAGAAGAAGTAAAAAAAAAGTAAAATTTTCTTAGGCAAAAAGGAAATTTTTAGGCACTGGTATTATAAAAGCCAAACATTATGATTGATCGTAGTCTTTTCAATATTGAAGACTTTCTAGTAGACAATACTTTCCAGCTATATTGTGCAGGCAAAGATAAACTTTGCATTAGCTATTGGGAAAACTACATAAAAGCACATCCAGAACAAGAAGCCACTATTAATGACGCAAAGCGCTTATATGGAATCTTAAGTGGTCATAAAAAACCATTAAATAGCCAGGTCGACTCGATGCGGGAGCGTATGGATTTTGATCAGGAAAGTTTTACTCTTCAAATTCGCAAATCCTATACCTGGTTAAAGGTTGCCGCTGCAATTTTACTAATTTCAGGTATTGCGCTGGTTTATTACAACAACACAGTAAGCGTAAAACCAATAGCCAACTTAGTAACCAACTACAGTACAAATGGAGCGGAACGTAAAAAGATTACACTTCCTGATGGCACGTTAATTTTATTAAATGCCAGGAGTACATTACAGCTAAATAAAAATTTCAATGTCAAAAACAGGGAAGTCACTTTAGTTGGTGAGGCATTTTTCGATGTAACGCACGATAAGAACAATCCATTTAAGGTAATTACTTCCGATTTTAATATTAATGTTTTGGGTACAACATTTAATGTAAAGGCCTATCCAGATGAGCCTACATCAGAAGCTGTGCTGATTAAGGGAATTATCGTGATGGAAGGTCGGGGGAATGGTGGTAACTCAATTACCTTAAAACCGAGTCAGAAAGTGATCTTCTATAAAAATTTGCCGGTTTTGCCCAATATAAAACAATCAAGTCCTGTAGTAAAACGTCCGGAAATCACAATCAATAGCTATACAAAATCGAGTGATAGTACAATTGTAGAAATGGCCTGGACACAAAACCGCCTTGAAATTCAGGACCAGAGTTTTGCTGAGCTGAAAAAAACTTTAGAAAGATGGTATAATGTGGAGATCGTATTTACTGACGATGAAATAGAAAGGTACCATTTCACGGCAACATTTAAGAATGAGAATTTAGTAGAAGTATTACGTGCACTTCAAAGTGCAGAACATTTTAAATATGAAATAAAAGGAAATAAAGTTATCATATCGAAATAAAAAATAAGGGGCAGTGTTGACGCACTACCCCCATTAATTTTTTTGATATAAAGCATGGCAGTTTATGCGCAAACAGATCTCTGCCAATTACTAAAGCAACCAAAAAAACAAAAATATGATTAATTCTTACTTAGTGCAAGAGTTCTTTAATTATAAAGTGCTCCTAAAATTCATTGTCATAATGAAATTAACGTGTATTTTCATTTTCGTCGCGTGTCTAAATGTATCTGCAACAGTCTTTTCGCAGCAAAAGATCTCTATGGATGTTAAGAAGACCAAGTTGAGTAAGGTGTTGAAAATCATCGAAGAACAAAGTGGATTTCATTTTGTTTACAGCTCGGCTAATGTTCCAGTAAATAAGGATGTGACATTAAGTGTTAAAAATTCACCGATATCGGAAATCCTTTCAACAATTTTTTGCAATACGAATTTAAAATACTCTATCTCGGATGCAGGTTTAATTGTAATCAGTCGTATTCAGGATATTAAAGTTACAGGTATTGTTAAGGACCAGTATGGCTCTGCACTTCCGGGGGCGAGTGTACGTATAAAAGGTAGTGCTGCTGGTACTTCAACTGATATCAATGGCAGGTTTAGCATTTTGGTACAGCCTAATGCAACCCTTGTGATTTCATATTCAGGTTTTGAAAGTAAGGAAATAGCTGTTAACAATAAAATAAACTTCGAGATAGAACTGGCCGAAGATACCAAGCTATTGAGTGAAGTTGTGGTTACTGCACTGGGTATTAAAAAGGAACGTAGGGCTCTAGGTTATTCAGTTACTGAGGTAAAGGGAGAGTCACTAACGCAAGCAAGAGAAAATAATGTAGCCAACTCGCTGGTGGGTAGAGTTGCAGGTTTAGACGTTAGTTCTACCGCTGGTGGGGCAGGTGCGGCAACAAGTGTAATTATACGCGGGGTTTCCAGTTTAAGTCAATCCAATCAGCCTTTATATGTTATTAATGGAGTGCCAATGGAAAATAAACCAGTGGGTTTGAATAATCTCAATCCAAATGGTAATTCGGGTAGCCAGTGGGACAATGCTCCAGATCTTGGTGATGCGATTGGTAACCTGAACCCTGATGATATAGAGACTATGTCCGTATTAAAGGGGGCTGCTGCCTCTGCATTATATGGTTCAAGGGCAAAAGGTGGTGTGATTTTGATTACTACAAAGAGTGGAAAAGGCAACAGTATCGACTTTAACAGCAATTATGTTATAGAGCAGGTGATGGATCGTACCGACTGGCAGTACGTTTACGGACAGGGCGCTGATGGGGCAAAACCGATAACCGCCTTAGGAGCCGGACAAGTTGGTGGCTCAAGCTGGGGCGCAAAACTTGATGGTAGTAATGTAGTTCAGTTTGATGGCAATTCGAGACCATATACTGCTCAAAAGAATAATATTGAAGATTTCTACAGAAATGGAAGTACCTGGTCGAACACTATTGCCTTAAATAAAGCATTTGAAGGTGGTACAATTCGTTTTTCCGCTAATGATGTAAAGAACAATTCTGTGGTTCCTAATTCTGGTCTTGACAGGCAGTCGTTTAATCTGGTAGGTACTTTTGAGCCTATCAAGCGGTTAACTCTTGATGTCCGTACCAATTACATTTTGGAACAGGTGAAAAATCGACCAATGGTATCTGACGGTGCGGGTAATGCCAATTACAATGTTGCCTTTCTTCCAACCAGTATCAATGTGAACGACCTGAAACCATGGAAAAATGCTGCAGGGGCAGAGGTGCAGTACAATACTGGAAATACGTTTGCTACTAATCCTTGGTTTGCGGCCTATGAATTTATCAATAATACTAAACGTGACAGATTGATCAGTTCTGTTAATGCCCGTTATACTTTTGATAATGGATTGTTTTTGCAAGGCCGGGCAGGTAGGGATGCTTATACTGACAGTTATAAAAATGTAGTGCCATCTGGTACCGCTTATTACCCGGCAGGTAAAATTGCAGAACAGAAGACGAAATTTGCAGATGTGAATGCGGATGTATTATTGGGTAAGTCATTTGTGGTAGGAGGAAATTTAACCATAACACCAAACTTAGGGGCCAGCTACAGAAATACAAAGATTAATCAGCTTACTAATAATGGGACTGATTATGCTGTATTTGGTGTTTACAATATCTTGAACGCTAAAAATAAATCAGTAGGTTACACCGAAACTGAGGTAGAAACTCAATCTGCTTATGGTACATTGGAATTAGCTTATAAAGACATTCTTTATTTAACAGGTAGCGGAAGACAAGATTGGTTCTCTACACTTGCAACGCCAGGAAGAGACAATGATCCCAGTGTATTTTATCCTTCAGTAAGTGGTTCATTTGTATTTTCGGAAATATGGAAGCCACAATTTTTAAGCTTTGGTAAATTAAGAGCTGGTTATGCTGTCGTTGGTCAGGCAACAGATGCCTATCAAACTTTATTAACTTATGGTTTTAAAAGCGAAACTTTAAATGGTAACCCCCTGGGGATAATTAATAATCCGTTCATTCCTAATTCAAGTCTAAAGGCTTCTACAGCTAGCGAGCTTGAGATTGGTGCTGAGCTTAGGTTTTTTAATGACAGGTTAAGCTTAGATGCAACAGTATATAAAAAACACTCTAAAAAAGAGATCACCTATATCTCAACCTCTCCAACAACAGGTTATAACGGGGCCGTATTAAACGCTGGTGAAATTGAAAATAAGGGCGTTGAGGCCTTGATTTCTGGAGTGATCATTAGAAAAAATGATTTTAGGTGGACTTCATCTTTAAATGGGACTTATAATGACAATACCGTATTGTCATTAGCCCCAGGCTTAGATGTGCTTCCTATCGCTACATCACGCTCTGGAGCTGGATTTTTACAAAATATCCCAGGTAAAGCAGCAGCACAGGTTGTGGCTTTTGATTTTAAATATGATGCCAATGGCAATATATTAAAAGATGCGCTGGGCGCACCTGAAAGAGGTGCATTAAAAGCCTATGGATCTGCATTTAATAAATGGTTTGCCGGATGGAATAATGAATTTAGTTATAAAGGTGCAACGCTTTCGGTACTTATAGACGGTAAATGGGGGGGCAAGGTATTCTCTGCAACTGATTACTATGGTTATATTTTTGGTCTACATAAAGCTACTCTTGAAAACCGTGAATCATTAGGTACCACAGCGGCTAAGTTTTATGAAAACACCGCAAATAACGCTTCTCATATATTTGTTCAGGATGCTAGCTTTATCAAATTCAGACAATTGACATTGGGTTATAATTTTCCTGCTAAAATGTTCAATAATAGAATCAAAAGCTTAAATGTTAGCCTGGTTGCACGTAATCTATTCATTTTAATGAAGAAAACGGACAATATCGATCCAGAATCAAGCTATAACGCAACATTTCCAGGCTTAGAACTTGGGGGTGTGCCACCAGTTAGAACATTTGGTTTAAACCTTAGCGTTAAGTTATAATTTTTAAAAAACAGAAAAATGAAAACGAACAAATTCAATATATATATTCTGGTGGCTCTTGTTGGTATTTTAATGGGCACATCATGTACAAAAGATTTTAAAGAAATCAATACAAATCCAGTGGCTTACGGGCCTACGAGTTTCGATCCTAATTTTTTATTGACTTCAGCACAGTTAAATTATACAGGAAGTATTGATTTTGCTTACGATACCTGGAGAGGTAACCTTATCTATGCGTCTACGATGATGCAAGGCTTTTCGACCGTTGTAAGTTACTGGGCCGGCGATAAATACCTACTTAATGAAGGTTATACAGCGGCCTATTGGGGCACAAGTGCTGTTGGTGCATACATTGAACAGGTTAGACCGGTTGTTGATGTAGTGGAGTTTACTAGGGGTAATGCAAAATATGCAAATGTACATCAGGTGGCACGTATATGGAGGGCCGTTATCATGTCGCGTATTACAGATTTATACGGTGACATCCCATACTCGGAAGCAGGTCAGGGTTATTATAAAAGCAGTTTCACACCAAAGTACGACAGTCAGCAAGCTATATACACAGACCTGTTAAAAGAAGTAGAAGAAGCAACAAATGCACTTAACGCAAGCGGTGATAAAGTGACAGGTGATGTGATTTTTTTGGGGAATATTGATAAATGGAAGCGATTCGGTAATACCTTACTATTGCGTCTTGCTATGAGATTGACGAAGGTTGATGAAAACACTGCAAAGGCTTATGCTCAGAAAGTTGTGGGCAAAACAATGATAAATAATGATGACAATGCCTTTGTGACTCATGATGTTTCAGGATCAAGAGTAACTCAGAATAGGAATAGCCAGGTTTTGCAAGGCGATGGTGGGCAAGAAAATTACTATACCAAATGGTCTAAAACGTTTATTGATTTGTTAAAAGGCGCTAATGATCCACGTTTAGGTAAAGTTGCCGTAACTCAATTGTATTTGACAGATGGAACAAAGCTCCAAAATCCAGCTTACATTACTAATCCTGCAGTTCAGAAGGGGATGCCTAATGGTAAAGATTTAAGTGGACAGGCAGGTAGGGATATTAGACAAGACGCTTCTTTTACTACTTTCCCGGATTACTCTTCTCCAAATCCAGGTATGATTAAAAAGAACGGGATAACTTTTATTTTAACCTATGCAGAAAGTGAGTTTCTGCTTGCAGAAGCCGCACAAAGATGGGGCATTGCTGGTACTCCTGCCCCACATTATAAAGAGGGTTTAAAGGCTGCAATTACTTTTTTGGGACAATATGATGCAAATCTTGCTATAACGGAAGGTGTTGCTGAAACATTTGCTACTGCAAATCCATATAATGCTGTAAACGGTTTGCAGATGATTAATACCCAATATTGGCTGCATACCAGTACAATGCTAGATTTTTACGAAACATGGTGTAACTGGAGGAGATCTGGTTTCCCAGTTTTAACACCTGTGGTTTATCCTGGTAATGCGACAAATGGAACAATACCACGTCGTTTTCCTTATCCAGTAGAGGAAGCGGTTAAAAATGGAGCCAATCAACAGGCTGCTGCTGCTATTATTCCTGGTGGAGATAAACTAACAGGTAGAGTTTGGTGGGATAAGCAATAACATCCTTTATTAATATCCTCTCATAATTGCAAAAGGGCTTTTCATACGATATGAAAGGCCCTTTTTTTACAGTTCTTTCTCTAGTTCAAGATATGCTTTTAGCAATTCGATTTGATTCATGGCTCTGTTGAAATTATGGCCCTCATATTTAGCCCCATAATAAATATCATTCTGCAGATAATCTGCCAGGAAACGAATGGCCTGCATATAAATTATAAACTTACCAGCATAGGTAAAATAGTTTTTCTCGGCTGCCGTCAACACCGATTCCATTTCTGCCATATAGCCATCATATATAGCCTTAAAGAAAGGCTTTCTAATGCTAATCTTAGTTAAATCTGTTTCCTCTTCACTCGCTTCACACAAATAGGTTCTCATCATATCACCAACGTCACTGATGAAATAGCCAGGCATAACGGTATCCAAATCAATCACACATATACCTTTATTTTGACTATCAAAAAGTACATTGCTGATTTTTGTGTCATGATGAATTACCCTTAGTGGGATATTTTTATCACTTAAGATCTCACGAAAAATGTCCACAATTCCCTGGTGATCCTTAATAAATTGAATACCATCAGCCGCTTTTTCTAATCTTTCTGCTGATGCCTTTTTGCAGGCTTGAGTAAATTGATCATATCTTAATATCAGGTTGTGAAAATTTGGAATGGTGATGTTTAAATCCTCTGCTTTAAAGCCGTTTAAGATTCTAGAGAACTTCCCAAATTGCTTTGCCGCTTCATACGCCTCTTCCTTATTTTGTAAGACATTGAGGGAAGTTGAGCCTTCTACAAAAGGGAACAACCTATAATATCCAGCATCATTATGTATTAAAGTTTGGCCATTTGTGGCTTTAACAGGTGATACAAAAAGATAATCAGGATTTTCTTTGCTCAAATAATCTCTAAGCAAAGTAAGGTTCTCATCAATGTCCGAAGGCTGCTTAAACACTTCGTTATTTACCTGCTGTAAAATGTAGTTTTTGTGATCTATATTTACTTTCCAGGTATGGTTAATCAAACCATCACCAAATGGCTGGACAATTGTTTTATCGGAATCAAAACCGTAGACACTTAAAATATTCTCGAACATGTGCTTCGTATACTAGTTGATAAACCAAACTTAAATATTTAAGTGGCTAAAAAGATGTGCAAACGTTTGCGCGAAATTACTTACGATTGCTCAATACCAATTCAGATTCGACCACAATATTAAAGTAGGCCTGTTCTGAACCAGACTCATTTTTTGGCTTGTTGATCAGATCTATCAATATATCGGCGGCTTTTTTACCTTGCTTATATGGAAACTGCTCAACAGAAGCTATTGGCGTATGGTCCATATAATTAATAATTGGAAGATTGGCATAGCTCACAAAATCCAGGTTAGTGAGTGCAATAGATTTGGCATATCGCATGGCAAATAAGGCTACATAATCATTAAACGTTACCACCGCAGTAGGTTTTCGTTTATGATTTAACAAGGTATCCATTGCTTTAATTGTACCATCTTCAGACAAATCGCAGCTTACAATAAGCGAAGGATCAAACTTTAACCGGTTTGCGGTCATCGCCCGGATATATCCTTCTTTTCTTTCATGAGTAGCGACAAGCGTACCTGGTCCATTAATCATACCTATGGTGCGATGGCCTTTTTTTAAGAGAAAATTCACCGCTTCGAAAGTACCTGTCTTCAGGTTAGAACTTACGTAGTGTATGTCTTTAATAGGAGGGATGCGATCAAAAAATACAATGGGAATGTTTAATTTTTTAAAAACCTCAAAATGTTCGTATGTACTGGTGGTTTTAGCTACAGAAACCAGTAAGCCATCAACACCTTGGGATTTCATTTTGGCTACAAGGAGTTTTTCTCTTTCGGCATCATCATGAGATTGTGCCAATAGCACAGTATAGTTCCGTTTATAGGCAATGTCTTCAATGCCGCTTATAGCAGTAGAGAAGAAGGATTCGGACAATTCGGGTAAAATAACACCGATTACAAATGATTTGCCATGTAAAAACTGAATGGCCCGCTGATTTGGTTCGTAGTTAAGTTCTGCGGCCAATTTTTTGACACGCATTTTCGTAGTTAAACCGATACTAGAATGGTCATGTAATGCTCTTGATACGGTAGAAACTGAAATCTTAAGTATTTTGGCAATCTCCTTAATAGTGGTTGGTTTGTCCGGCATCATCTTCAAATATTAAAATAAACTTTAACATTTTAATAAAAAACTGCAATCAGTTCCTAATTTTAAGGGTAAAATGCAGGAGATGTCACGCAAACGTTTGTGTGTTTTTTTAGCTATTAATTTATTGGGTTAGCTAGATAGTTCTATAACTTGGGGTTATTATTCATTTGTAGGAATAATATGCGTAGCTAAACACATAAAATGAACTAAATAATATGAACAGAAGAGAATTTGTTAAGAACAGTAGCATTACCGCTGCTGCTGCGACAGTTTTACCAAGTAATTCTTTATTTGCCAGTACCGGGGCTGATAAAATAAAAGTAGCAATGATAGGCGTAGGTTTACGTGGTCAGAACCATTTAAATCTGTTGTTAAAGAGATCCGATGTTGATTTGGTTGCTATATGTGATATAGATGATCGTATGTTGAGCAGTGCTAAGGCAATGATCGCTAAAAGCGGAAAGCCAATGCCTAAAATTTTTACGGGTGATGATTACGCCTGGAAAAAGATGTTGGAAACAACTAAAGGACTGAAGGCGGTAGTGATATCCACTCCGTGGGAATGGCATAAAGAAATGATCATTAAGTCTATGGAATCAGGACTTAAATATATAGCCACCGAAGTTATCTTAGGTATTACACTACAAGATCATTGGGATGTTGTACAGGCAGCAGAAAAGCATGACGCGCATGTAATGATGCTTGAAAATGTTTGCTATCGCAGAGATGTACTCGCTGCTTTAAATATGGTAAGACAAGGCGTGTTTGGTGAAATCCTTCATCTGCAAGGTGGATACCAACATGATTTGAGAGAAGTTAAATTTAATGATGGTGTAAAACCTTATGGTGGGGGTGTAGAGTTTAATGAGAAAGGCTTCTCTGAAGCAAAATGGAGAACCAACCATTCTGTACACCGTAATGGAGATCTTTATCCAACGCATGGTATTGGTCCGGTTGCCAATTGTATTAACATCAACAGGGGAAATAAATTCCTTAAACTAAACTCATTTGCTACAAAATCAAGGGGATTACACAACTATATCGTGGAGAAAGGCGGAGAAAATCATCCAAATGCGAAAATTAATTTCCGCCTGGGTGATATTGTAACCACTACAATTGATTGCGCGAATGGAGAAACGATAATTCTGCAACACGATACCAATCTTCCAAGACCATATTCTTTAGGCTTTAGAGTGCAAGGAACTAAAGGACTTTGGATGGATGTAAATAAAAGTATCTACGTAGAGGGAGTGAGCAAACCACATCAATGGGATGGCCAAGATAAATGGTTGGCAAAGTACGACCACCCGCTATGGAAAAAGTATGGTAGCGATGCTGAAGGTGCTGGTCATGGTGGCATGGACTTCTTTGTTATACACGCCTTTATTGAAGCTGCAAAGCGTAACGAACCAACACCAATGGATGTATACGATGCGGCTGCATGGAGTGCAATTACGCCTTTAAGCGAACAATCTATAGAAATGGGTAATGAGACAGTTGACTTTCCTGATTTTACAAGCGGAAAGTGGATGTCTAGAAAGCCTATTTTTGCTTTAAATGACGATTATTAATCACATTTAACCTCAGTTTAATTTCTTCTTGTGTTTTAAACAAAGCCCTGCATGCTACGCTACGCAGGGCTTTTGTCATTTTTATTCACAAAACATCAAAAAACATTCCTGTTAACATTAACTTAACATTGAATATGCATATTTGCATATGTTTATAAATATTCTGGCGATTACATTTGTCCTGTTCGCACTACTTGCAGCATTTAAGATGGATACTTTTTTACAGGGCTTTCTGTTTATTCTCGCGTTGTGCGCAGTTTCTGCTTTACTATTCTTGTTTATCACTTTCCCCGGGCTTTCAGGGCTTTCGGTAGCTATAATACTCGCAGCTTTTATCTTCAGACAATCTAAAAAGTAAATTTCGATACACTTATATTCTGTGTGTATACCTTCCCTTTAAAGGATTATTGGATAATTATTTAATCTGAGAAATAGAATTTCGTGTTTTATTTCACAATATTATAAGAATATTACAATATTTTATTAAATAATTCTTAATTTTATTATATAAAAAAGTTCACAAAGATATACTTCGTAAATTATGAAAACTTTAGGTGAAAAATTTAGGATCTTACGTCAAAAGATGGGAGTTAACCAAAAGGCAATGGCTGACCAATTGGAGATATCAATCCCGGCGTATTCAAAACTAGAAACTAGCATCACAGATCCAAACTTTAGCAGGATAAATCAAATAGCGAAGGTTCATGGTCTAACCCTTAGAGAATTCCTTGATATTGGGGAAGAGGGTGCTAGCGAACAAGAGCAGCTTATCCAGCAGCTAAAAGAAAAGATTACCACATTGGAAAATTCTGTGATCCGGTTACAGAGTAAATTGATTGACCTCTACGATAGAGAAGATCAAAAGAAGTAATTAAGGCTTTCAATAAATTTAAAGAACCTTGTCAACTTAACAGCTGATCAAGGTTCTTTAAATTTATACCTAAATTAACCTTTAACTAAGGTAATAAGCAACTGGCAACGTTCTGTTAGCCAATTATAATCTTTGGCATTTTCAGGTTGCTGAAACAATTTAGAACCAAAGCCTAAAGCAGTAACACCTGCATTTAACCAATTGTCAATATTTTCCTTATTTACATCAACACCACCTGTTGGCATAAATTTAAGATTAGGAAACAATGGCTTAATTGCTTTTAGAAATCCTATACCTAAAGTATCTCCCGGGAAAAGCTTAACCAATGGTGCACCAAGTTCTTCAGCCAAATTAATTTCAGTAGGCGTCATACATCCCGGTACCCATAATATATTGTGCAAAGCTGTTATTTCGGCAAGATCTGCTCTTACAATAGGACTAACGATAAAATCAGCACCAAGTTCGATGTAAGCTTCCGCCTGTGCTACTGTTTTTATAGTGCCTATCCCAAGCTTCATATCAGGAAAGTGTTCATTTCTATAAGCTAATAATGCTTTAAAATTTTCTGGCGCTTTCGGTCCTCTGTTTGTGAATTCAAACACGCGAATACCACCAGCATAACTTGCCTTTACTACTTCTATACAGGTTTGAGCATCTTCATTATAATAAACCGGGATAACCGGGTATTCCTGAATGACTTTTAAAGGGTTTGTTTCTGTTTTCATCTGTATATGATTATTTTATCGTTACAATCTGTTGTTATTTTTATTAAATAGAGCCGTCACCAAAATCGCCTTTTACAAAAAGCTTTTTATAACCAGATGAGGTTGCCTTATCTATAATCTCCTGACCATCATTACTGCTGGTTAATCCATAAATTAAACCTGCCATAAAAGCATCACCACTACCAATTCTATCCACAACTTCATTCGTTTCCAATATAGAAGAAATGTAATTGTTATCAGGTGTATGGTAAGTTCCATAAAACAAATTATGCTTAGGATTGTCCATAAACCGGAAGGTATTAGCTATATGTTTACACTGCGGGAAACGGTTGAAGACAGCTTTTGCCGAAGCATTGGCATGAATTGCATAATCTTCAGGAGAAGTTTGACGATCTAATTTTTCATCTACGGGGATACCAAGCATTTTATTTGCAGCCCAGATATTACCCATAATTACATCGCAGTACGCTACCAATTCAGGCATCACATCAATAGGTTGCTTTCCATAATCCCACAATCTGCTTCTATAATTTAGATCTACAGATATTTTTAGTCCTTTTTTTCTTGCAGCGATTAGGGCTTCCTTACACACAGCAGCCATGTTTTCACTCAGCGCAGGGGTTAAAGCGGTCCAATGAAACCAGGTATGACCATCCAGTACCTTTTCCCAATCAATTGTTCCAGGAGTAAGGCTGCTAAACGAGGAGAATTTCCTGTCATAAACAACTTCTCCACTGGTTAAACCATTAGCTGAAAGCAAAAAGTATAAACCTAGTCTACTTCCTTGTAGTACAGTTTTAGTTGTATTTACGCCCAAGTCTTGCAAAGCCTGAAGTGCATTGTTTGCCAATGCGTTGTCTGGTACACAACTTACATAAGCACATGGAATATTCCATTGACCTAATGAGGCCGAAACATTTGCTTCAGAGCCACCAGGAAATAAAGAAACAGTGTGATTTTTAGAAATAAATTGATCTTCAGTAGAACTGAACCGCAGTAGCAATTCACCAAACACCAATATGTTTTCTTGATTTAGCATATATATAATAATTTCAGATTGCAATAATACAGGTTCTTGCAATTAAATAGAAGTAAAGTAATTTATTTAATAAATTTCAAACGATTTCGTAAATATTTAGTGCTGATTATTGACATCAAACATTAAATTTCATTAACATTGATAGAATTAATTAACCCATTTTAAATAGATTATATGAAGAGCAAAGATCTGTTTTCGCTGGAAAACAAGGTAATCGTAATCACAGGAGCGACAGGTGTATTAGGAGAATCTTTTGCATTGGCCGTTGCAGCAGCAGGGGCAAAGGTTGCCATTCTGGGCCGAAATGAGGAGAAAGCCAATGAGCGTGTGAGAGCCATTACAGCAAATGGAGGTGAAGCGATTGCGGTGATCACAGATGTATTGAATGAAGCAGCACTAATAGAGGCTAAAAATCAAATATTAAGTACTTGGGGTACAATTGATGGATTGGTAAATGCAGCAGGTGGAAACATTCCGGGTGCAACTATCTCTCCTGATCAGAACCTATTCGATATAAATATTGCCGATACTCAAAAAGCAGTTGAATTAAATCTATTTGGTACAGTTTACCCTACACATGTTTTTGGACGGGTAATTGCCGAGAAAGGTAAAGGATCTATTGTTAACATCTCATCATTAGCGGCACAACGTCCTTTAACACGTGTTTTAGGCTATACAATGGGCAAAAATGCGATAGAAGGTTATACCAAGTGGATGGCAGTTGAACTGGCGCAGCGTTACGGAGATAAAGTGAGGGTAAATGCATTAGCACCGGGCGTATTCTTAACAGAGCAGAACCGTTCGTTACTAACCAATCCCGATGGAACTTTTACAGATCGTGCACAACGCTTTGTAAACCATACTCCATTTGGCCGTTTGGGTAGTCCAGAAGAACTAAATGGTACATTAATTTATTTATTAAGTGATGCATCGGCCTTTGTAAATGGAGAAACCATTTTGGTTGATGGCGGATTTAATGCTTACAGTGGCGTTTAAAATTGATAACAACGATATAAAATGAATACAGCAAAACATAAGTTATTACAAACCTGGCGTTGGTATGGACCAATAGATCCAGTTAGTTTGCAAGATGTAAAGCAAGCAGGTGCTACAGGAATTGTTAGCGCATTACACCATATTCCGCATGGCGAGATATGGCCATTGGAAGACATCATCGAAAGAAAAGCAATTATTGAAGCTGCTGGATTAACATGGGCAGTGGTAGAAAGTGTACCTGTTCATGAAGCCATCAAAACGCGCAGAGCTGATGCAGATCACTATATTGAGAATTATAGAGAATCACTAAGAAACCTGGCTAAATGTGGCATCAAAACAGTATGCTATAATTTTATGCCAGTGCTTGATTGGACACGTACGCAATTGGATCTAACCATGGCCGACGGTTCAAAGGCGCTATATTTTAATTGGTTGGACCTTGCTGTTTTTGATCTTTTTATCCTGAAAAGGGAAGGTGCAGGTGCTGATTATTCTGATAGCCTGAAAGACAGGGCGAAAGAGCGTTTTGCTACGATGAATACTGACGAGCTAAATGAGTTGAAAATCAATGTACTGATGGGGATACCCAACGAAAAAGGAATTGAACTGGAAGCTTTACGTGCCAGTATCGAAGAATATAAAACCATTGGTAGAGAGGGACTAAAGAAAAACCTGGCTTATTTCTTAAATGGAATTGCAGACGTATGTGAAGAAACTGGGATAAACATGACCATCCACCCGGATGATCCACCTTATGCCATACTAGGTTTGCCTCGCATTGTGAGCACAAAAGAAGATTTAGTAGATATTTTGAGAAGTGTAGACAAACCTTTTAATGGTATTTGTTATTGTACGGGATCATTGGGTGCGGGCGTATCAAACAATCTTCCAGAGATATTTGAAGCGGTAAAAGAACGGGTATACTTCCTACACCTTCGTAATGTAACCAAGGATGCAGAAGGCAACTTTTATGAAGCAGACCATTTGGGTGGCGACGTAAATATGTATGAAATTATGAAAGCTGTTACTGCAGAAAATGCGCGTAGGGCAGAGCCAATACCATTCAGACCAGATCATGGCCACCAGATGTTGGATGACCTAAACAAAGTGACCAATCCAGGATATTCGGCAATTGGGCGTTTACGTGGATTAGCAGAATTACGCGGATTGGAACTGGGTGTTACCGGAAATTACTAAAGAGAATGAGGTTGCGATGAAGCTCTGACTTTAATATGGGTGGGTAGCATAATCGTTTCGTAACCATCGTCAAGGTTTTTTCTTTCAATCAGGGAGATTAGTTTCTCAGCAGCAAGCTGACCAATCTCGAAAGCTGGCTGATGTACTGTACTCAAAGCTGGGTTCATTGCATCAGCCAGTTCTGTATTGGTAAAGCCTATCAATGCCACATCGTCAGGGATTTTATAACCCAATTTATTCAACCATACTAAACATCTGGTGCTGATTTGATCAGTCGCTGTAAAAATAGCATCTGGCTTATCTGCTAAATTCATATAATATTTTATGGCCTGTTCCAGGTCTTCATTCAACTTGTTTGCATCCGTATAATTGCAGGAACGCAACAATTCAGGTCTGTATTTTATTCCACTATCTTCAAGCGCTTGTTTATAGCCGTTTAAACGGTCTGTAGCAATGCTAAGAATTGTATTTGTATTTAAGTGCGCAATGTTTTTGTAGCCGTTATGAATTAAGTGCATAGTCGCATCGTAAGCACCCTTGAAATTGTCAGCGCCAACTTTATGTGTATTAACCTGATCAATTAAGCGATCAAAAAGAACTACTGGTAAACCTGAAGCCTGTAAAGAATTCAGGTAACTAAAGTTTATCGTTTCATAAGCCGGAGAGATCAGTATTCCATCAACGCCACCCGCATAAAGCAATTCAATACAGGCAGTTTCCAGTTTTTCGGATTCCTTGCTTTGCATGATAATGATCTGATAAGATTTATCACTACTCGCTTTATGTATTCCATCCAACATCTGGGAAATTACATTATTATCTAAAGAACATACTACCACACCAATAGATCTGCTTTTGCCTTCTTTTAGGCCCTTAGCCATTCTATTGGGTGAATAATGATGCTGTTTAGCATAATCTAAAACCTTTTTCTTCGTCTCGGAGCCAATTTCATGACTATCATTTAAAGCCTTTGAAATTGTAGAAATAGATAAATTAAGCGCTTTAGCAATATCTCTTAATGTAACGGTCATACTCTTCCTCTTTAAATAGAAACGCTAATTTGCGATTATTAAGGCGATAAGCTTAAATTTATTTTAATAAATCATTTATTGACAAATGAATGATGGATTCTTGAATAACTGTTTTTACATTTGCTTAACGGTGTTAGATTATTTATACATCTTGACAAAATGTAATGGGAAGTAAAGAACGCATACAAAGGCTAAAAGAAGAAACGAGGACCAATATCCTTGAAGCAGCCTTACAAATCGTTAAAGAGGATGGCTGGCAAGCGCTAAGCATGAGAAAAATTGCAGATAAGATAGAGTATACAGCCCCAATTATTTACGAGTATTTTACCAATAAAGAAGGAATCTTACTTGAATTAACCCGACAGGGGTACATATTACTTGGTAAAAATGTTAAAGCTGCTAAAGGCAAATACGAAAAAACTGAGGAACAATTGGAAGCCATGTGGACTGCCTACTGGAATTTTGCCTTTAAACACAAAGAGTATTACCAGTTAATGTTCGGCGTAGATATGGTTTGCTGCGAACAAAAGAAAGCAAAGGTGCCGGAAATGGAGTTTCTGGATAATTTGTTTTTTGACACCATTAAAGACCTGATGAAAGCTGAACAGCCAGAAGAAGGGGTAATATGCAGGAAGTATTATACTTTTTGGTCTATTATACATGGTCTGATCTCTATCAATATGGTAAATAAAGGAAGAGACGAAGAGATGAATCAGCATATTTTAAAAGACGCTTTAAAAGGTATTATTAAATACATAAACGATTAATTTTTTGCAGGCTTTACAAGAAAGCCTGTTTTTTTCTAGAACTACTTAACACTGTTAAATCACTTACATACGTTATAATCATAAATTAATAAAATCAATTCTCATGAAATATAAATCCTTTTACCCATTATTACTTAACGCTGTTAGATCATCTAATAACGTTGCAAAGGCAATAGCCCTGATATTTGCCCTTTTTTTATATAGTTGCACTAGTAAAACTCCTCAGGCTGCAGCACCTGCACCACCAGCTTTACCGGTAGCAAGTGTAACTTCAGGTACAGAGACAACCTTTCAAGAGTATCCAGCTGCTATAGAGGGTACTGTTAATGTTGAAGTTCGACCTCAGGTTAGCGGAAGCTTAGAGAAAGTGTATGTTGATGAAGGTGCCTTTGTAAATGCCGGGCAGCCGATATTTAAAATTAATGATCAACAATATCGTGCCTCTTTAAATAATGCAGTTGCAGCACAGCATTCGGCAGAAGCTGCTTTGATTAACGCACAGTTAGAAGTAGAGCGTTTAACGCCACTGGTTCAGAATAAAGTAATCTCTGAATTTCAGTTAAAATCAGCCAAAGCTACCGCACAAGTTGCAAAAGCGAATATAGAGCAGGCAAAAGCAAACGTGTCTACAGCTTCTATAAACCTTGGCTATACACTAATTAAAGCTCCTGTAAGTGGTTATATCGGCCGATTAGCTAAAAAACAAGGTAGCTTGGTGGCCCCAGCTGATGTGGATGCCCTGACTCAATTGTCGGATGTGCATGATGTACATGTATATTTTGCGCTTGGCGAAAAGGATTTTGTGAACTTTAAAGAACAATATCCCGGACAAACGCTAAATGATAAGATCAAACAACTACCTGCAGTAAAATTGATTCTGGCGGACAATACTGAATATGCCAGGTTAGGAAAAATAGATGTCATAGATGGTCAGTTTGATAAAACTACAGGTGCCATTACGGTACGGGCCAAATTCCCTAATCCACAAGGCTTATTAAGATCAGGCAATACCGGAAAAATACGATTGAGCTTGCAACACGACAATATGCTTGTGGTGCCACAGATTGCTACGATAGAAGTGCAGGATAAGATATTCGTATTTGCACTTGCAGATAGCAACAAGGTTAAAAAACAAGCCATTACTGTAATTGGTAAAACAGGAACCAATTACCTGGTAAAGGATGGTATAAAAGCCGGTGATCAGATTGTGTTAAGTGGTCTAGACCGCCTACAGGAGGGCGCAGTGATTGCGCCACAAAGAGCACTGACAAAGTCGCTAAAAACTAATTACACTTTAAAACATTAACAATCATGTTCAAAATATTTATACAAAGGCCGGTGTTGGCTACTGTAATCTCCATCTTATTGGTCATACTTGGAGTATTAAGCCTTACTAAATTACCCTTACAGCAGTTTCCGGATATTGCACCGCCTTCTGTATTGGTTACGGCCAATTACCCTGGTGCCAATGCCGAAACCGTGCTACGCTCTGTGGCGCCATCATTGGAAGAATCCATCAATGGTGTCGAAAACATGAGTTACATGAGTTCAACAGCCAGTAACGACGGTACTTTGGCCATCACCGTTTATTTTAAGCTAGGAACGGATCCGGATCAGGCTGCTGTAAACGTACAAAATCGTGTTACACAAGCAACCAGTCAATTGCCATCGGAAGTTGTACAGCAAGGGATCATTACGGCGAAACAGCAAAATAGCTTTATCATGGCTATCGGAATGTACACCGAGGATGAAAGTAAATACGATCAGACTTTCATAGCCAACTATGCACAAATAAACATTATACCTGAAATCAAACGTATTCCCGGTGTAGGATCTGCCAGTATATTTGGTGGTGTTAAGGATTACTCGATGCGGATTTGGTTAAATCCAACTCAAATGGCAAGCTATAAAATCACACCTAATGAAGTGATGGCTGCGATACAAGATAAAAGTTTAGAAGCTGCACCCGGACGTTTTGGAGAACGTAGCAATGAGGTTTTTGAATATGTAATTAAATATAAAGGCAAACTTACAAAACCAGAAGAATACGAAAATATAGCGATCCGATCTAATTCAGATGGTTCCGTATTGCATTTAAAGGATGTAGGCAGAGTTGAATTTGGCGCTTATTCCTATAACAGTCTTACCCGTTTGAATGGTAAAAAAGGGGTTGTGCTAGGAATTATTCAATTAGCAGGTTCTAATGCTAATGAAATCCAGATCGCCATCAACAAACTGATGGAGAAATCAGCTAAAGATTTTCCTGCAGGTGTGAAGCACAATATATTTTACAGTACAAAAGTAGCGCTCGATCAATCTATTGAACAAGTTGTACACACACTTATCGAGGCATTTATCCTGGTATTCATCGTTGTATTTATATTCCTTCAGGATTTTAGATCGACATTAATCCCTGCCATTGCTGTTCCCGTGGCTATTTTGGGTACTTTCTTCTTTATGCAGCTCTTTGGTTTCTCTATTAACCTGCTCACTTTATTTGCGTTGGTACTTGCCATAGGTATTGTGGTAGATGATGCGATTGTAGTCGTCGAGGCCGTACACGCTAAAATGGAACATAAACACATAGGTGCAAAACAAGCCACTCATGAGGCCATGCATGAGATCAGTGGAGCTATCATTTCCATTACCTTAGTGATGTCCGCTGTATTTTTACCTGTAGGATTCCTCGAAGGTTCAACAGGTGTTTTCTACAGGCAGTTCGCTTTTACTATGGCGACCGCAATTATTATATCCGCCATTAATGCCTTAACCTTAAGTCCAGCCTTGGCAGCTTTGTTTTTAAAGAGTAACCACACAGGTCAAGCAGAAGGCACTAAAAAAGGCTTTAAAGAGAAATTCTTCGCTGGATTTAATAGCAGCTTCAATGCAATGACCAATAGATATGTTAATGGTTTGCGTTTCCTAATCAAAAACAAAGTAGTAAGTATTGGTGCATTGGCCATTATTATATTGGCTACAATCTGGTTGGTTCGTACTACACCTACAGGCTTTATTCCAACAGAAGATCAAGGTTTCGTGGCTATAGCCGTAAATACGCCTTCAGGAACTTCATTAGATGGTACAGCTAAGGTTATGCAACAGGCGGAAACAGAACTACGTTCTTTGGATGCATCAAGATTTGTGACTGCAATAACAGGATTTAACTTACTAACCTCATCAACTAGCCCTTCATCAGCAGTAGTTTTTGTACTGTTAAAGCCTACTAAAGAAAGAGGAAAGGTTCAAGACATCAATGCAATCATGGAGGTGATCAGAGGTAAGTTAGGTGCCATAAGTGGCGGTAGTTTCTTCGTTTTTAGCTTTCCAACGGTTCCCGGTTTTAGTAACGTAGAAGCCTTGGATCTTGTCTTACAAGATAAAACAGGTGGTAAACTGGATAAATTTAGTGGAATAGCCAATAATTTTATTGGGGAGTTGATGAAACGCAAAGAAATTGCTGTAGCCTTTACCACTTTTAAAGCTGATTATCCGCAATTGCAATTAGAAGTAGATGATGAGAAAGCAAATCAATTGGGCGTTAATGTGCGTGATATTTTACAAACCATGCAAGCTTATTTTGGTAGTGCTCAAGCTTCAGATTTTAATCGTTTTGGTAAGTATTACCGTGTATTGGTTCAGGCAGATATCGCAGATAGGGCAGATCCATCTGCAATAGACCGCGTGTTTGTTAAAAACAAGACAGGGGAGATGGTACCTATAAAAACATTGGTAAAATTATCCCGTGTTTATGGATCGGAAACAGCATCTCGCTACAACCTTTTTAACTCCATTCAGGTAAATGCCATTCCAAAACCAGGCTATAGTTCTGGTGATGCCATTAATGCAATACAGGAAGTTGCTAAAGAGCAATTGCCAGCAGGTTATGGATTTGAATTTTCTGGGCAAACCAGGGAAGAAATGTCTTCAAACGGGCAATCTACCGTTGTATTTATGCTGTGTTTAATATTTGTATACTTCTTATTGGCAGCGCAATATGAAAGCTATATTTTACCCTTAGCAGTTATATTATCTGTTCCAACCGGAGTATTAGGTGTGTTCGTGACCATTGGTTTAACTGGTATAGAAAACAACATTTATGTACAGGTTGCATTAATCATGCTCATCGGACTACTCGCTAAGAATGCTATTTTGATTGTCGAATTTGCCATACAGCGTCGCAAGGCAGGTTTGTCATTGGTTAACGCTGCTTTAGATGCTGCAAGACTGAGATTACGCCCAATTCTGATGACTTCATTAGCGTTTGTTGTAGGATTGTTTCCAATGAGTATCGCTACAGGACCATCAGCTCAAGGTAATCACTCCATCAGTATTGGCGCTGCAGGGGGAATGGTCTCTGGTGTAATTCTTGGACTGATGCTGATCCCTGTATTGTTTGTCATCTTCCAGAATTTACAAGAAAAAGTATCAGGAAAGCCTTTACAGGATGAAAACAATCATCAACCCGAAGTGATCAAGGTAGATTCAGAGATAATATATTCTTAATCATTTAAATAATAATAAGATAAAATGAACACATATAGAAATACATTAGCTGCTTTATTCGTTTTGCTGGTGCTTGCTGGATGTAAAGTATCAAAAGATACAGCATTGCCCATCAAAGCAATCCCTGAAAAATTTAGGGATGCCCAAGGGCAGGATTCATTAAGCATTGCTGATCAGACTATAAAAGATTTTTTTAAAGAAGAAGAACTAAGAAACCTTGTAGATACAGCTTTAGTAAGAAACTATGATTTGCAGATTGCCCTCAAAAACATGGAATCCGCACAGCAATTACTGAAGCAATCAAAGTTAGGCAATATACCACAGGTAGATTTGCAAATAACAGGTAGTTCGAATCGTCCTTCAGATAACAGTTTAAATGGCTTAAGTACCAGCCAGTTTTTAAAAACAACTCACGTCGAAGACTTCAATGCGAATGTGGGGTTAAGGTGGGAAGCAGACATCTGGGGTAAAATAAAGGGTGAGAAACAAGCTGCTTTGGCAACCTATTTACAAACGGAGGAGGCAAAAAAAGCCATCCAGACTCAGTTGATAGCCAGTGTTGCTCAGGGATATTACAGATTGCTAATGATGGATGCACAGATTGCTATTGCTAAAAAGAACTTGGCTTTAAGTGATAGTACTTTAAGAATTATCCATTTACAGTTTGATGCCGGACAGGTAACATCGCTTGCTATTCAGCAAGCTAAAGCTCAACAGTTGGTGGCTGCACAGTTGATTCCTAAATTTGAGCAAGATATAACGATCCAGGAGAATGCCCTGCGAGTATTAACTGGACGATTACCAGGAAGTGTTGATCGTTTGGCAAGCTTGGAAAAAAGCGATGTCATTAGTCAGGTTTCTGCGGGATATCCTACAGCCATGGTGAGCAGACGTCCAGACGTTAAAAGTGCCGAATTGTCTCTAAACATTGCCAATGCTAAAGTCGGTATTGCTAAAGCAAGTCTCTATCCATCCTTAAGTATTACTGCAAGTGCAGGCCTTAATTCATTTAAAGCCAGTAATTGGTTTAATATACCAGCATCATTATTTGGTGTGGTAGCAGGAGGGATTACACAACCGCTTCTTCAGGGCAGACAATTAAAAACGCAATATGAAGTAGCCAAAATTGAAAGAGAAAAAACGGTAATTCAATTCCGTCAATCCGTACTGAATGCGGTTGCAGAAGTTTCTGACGAATTGGTGAAGATTGAGAAATTAAAACAGCAATACGACATTTCGAAAGATAAAGTAAACACCCTGCAGCAAGCAGTTAGAAACGCCAACCTATTATTCAAAAGTGGAATGGCCAATTACCTTGAGGTGATTACTGCTCAAAGTAATTCACTGCAAAGTGAGCTTGAGCTAACCACCATTAAAACGGCACAACTTAACGCTAGAGTGGAACTTTACCGCGCATTAGGAGGGGGATTATAAGGGGGATTTTTTCGATATCACACAATTGTTACCCGATTAATCAACCTTTGGGTATTTAGCTAAAACCAGGAATTATAATCAATAAATTATCAAATAAAAGCGATTTTTATGATAATTGAGATTGTAAGCCTGGTTTTACTGATAAAAGGGGCATTGTTTTATCTCATCTTGCTAGATCAGCAATTTACATTTATTGAATAAAATGATATGTTTGCAGCCGGATAAAAATCACACCCGATAGGGTTGAGACTTATATGCCGTTAAACTTAAAGGTAAAATAGGAGTCAAAGCTGTATACGAAATGTAATATTTAAAGGGTATCACTTAAATTACAGAATTGAATAACCTTGATATTAGAGGAAATACATAAGTTTGCTTACACATAAAAAAACAATTATAAAATGAAAAACCTAATCTTGTTAACCGTTGGAATACTATTTAGCTTATCTGCAAGTAGTCAAATTTTGAAACCCGTAAAATGGAGTTATGCTGCAAAGAAAACTTCAAAAACTGAAGCTACTGTGTATCTTAAAGCTACTGTTGATGAGGGATGGCACCTTTACTCACAAAATATGGCTGATGGCGGTCCTGTGAAAACAAGCTTTACATTTGCACCTTCAAAAGCTTACAAAGCTGTAGGTAAAACAATTGAACCAAAAGGAATCACTAAGTTCGAGAAGTCGTTTGACATGAATGTTACTTACTTCGAGAAAACAGTTACTTTCCAACAAAAAGTTAAATTAACTGGTGCAACTGCAATTGTTAAAGGAACACTTGAGTTTATGGTATGTGATGATTCTCAATGTCTACCTCCAGAAACAGTTGAGTTCTCTATTCCAGTAAAATAAGAAATAATGATTTTAAACAACTATTTGACAAGCATGAAAGTGCTTGTCATTGGGCTTTTCCTACTTTTTGGCTCTGTTACCTGCGCATTAGCACAGGAAGCAGATACTTCGACTGCTGATCTTGAATTTACCGAGATTGCACCAGAAGAGGCTCCTAAAGCTGATACAGCCATAGTTGCTCCGGCAACAACCATTACAGATACTACAAAAAAGATAACAACCACAAGCAGCGATGCAAAAGCTAATAAAGCAGAAAAGGAAAAAACCTTATGGGAAACCTTTATTGCAGGATTAGTAGGTGGGTTTTTAGCATTTTTAATGCCTTGTATCTTTCCAATGGTTCCATTAACCATTAGTTACTTTACAAAAAGAGCCGGAAGTAAAAGCAAGGGCATTGGTCAGGCTTTAATTTATGGACTATCTATTATTGTCATCTACGTAGCTTTTGGCTTGTTGATTACCGTAATATTTGGCTCTGCAGGATTAAATGCTTTAAGTGCCAGTGGCTTATTTAATTTCTTATTCTTCATCCTACTCGTAGTGTTTGCCATCTCCTTCTTTGGAGCGTTTGAAATCACCCTACCTAGCTCTATTGTAAACAAAATAGACAACAAAGCAGACAACAGTAAAGGTCTTGGCGGTATTTTCTTTATGGCCGCTTCTTTAGCTTTGGTGTCTTTTTCTTGTACAGGACCAATTATCGGTACCTTATTGGTACAGGCAAGTTCTAAAGGTGAATTACTGGCACCAGCAATCGGGATGTTCGGATTTGCGCTTGCTTTAGCTTTACCGTTTACTTTATCAGCGATATTCCCTGGATTTTTAAGTAGTATGCCTAAATCAGGTGGTTGGTTAAACAGCGTAAAGGTATGCCTGGGTTTCCTGGAACTGGCTTTAGCTTTAAAATTCCTTTCCTCAGCTGATTTGGCCTGGCATTGGGAATGGTTTGACAGAGAGATCTTCTTAGTCCTGTGGATCGTGATCTTCACCCTAATGGGAATTTATCTCCTTGGAAAGATCAAGTTTTCACACGATAGCGATGTTCCTTTTGTGTCTGTACCTAGGTTATTCTTCGCCATTCTATCGTTTTCATTCGCGATGTACATGGTTCCCGGTTTATGGGGAGCGCCAGTAAGCGTATTGAGTGGATTGGCTCCGCCGATGAATACACAGGATTTTATCTTAAGTGGAAATGGATCGTCAGGTGGTTCAAGTGCTGCATCAGCTGACTTCCCTGCTAAAGTAAAATATAGCGAATCGTTGAAACCACCTGTAGGCTTCCACCCATTCTTTGATTTAGATGAAGGTTTGGAATATGCGAAGAAGGTAGGTAAACCTGTTTTGCTTGACTTTACCGGACATACTTGTGTAAACTGCAGAAGAATGGAAGATCTGGTTTGGGTTGACAAAGAAGTTGCCCGCCTGATCAATGAAGAATATGTATTGATCCAGCTATATGCTGATGATCGTAACATTAAAATGCCAGCAGAGAAAGTTCATTACTCGGACATTTTGAAACGCAAGACGGATGATTTAGGTTATTGGAACCTGGATTTCCAGGCGACAAGATATGGATCAAATGCTCAGCCATTATATGTATTGGCCGGTCATGATTTGAATCCCCTGGTACCTGCTCAAGGCGCCATCTTTGATGCTAAAGAATACGCAACTTATCTTAAAAGTGGCCTTGCTAATTTTAAGAGCAAATAAAGACTCAACCAACGTTATGATAAGAACAATAGCTTTTTAGGAGCTAATTATTCTTATCATAACGTTATACCATACCAAACAATCATATAAAAACTATAATCTAAATGAAGAAATTAAGTTTGATCGCACTGGTGCTTTTCTGCGCCAGCTATCAGGGTTTTTCGCAGAAAAAAAATCCAAAAACGCCAACTCCAGCACCAGCTATGGTGCCACCAAGTGGTAATCCGAATGCAATGAACCGCCCGGGCGGGCCAGCAACTGCTCCAAAACCCTATAACCAGGTTATAACGGCTAAAGCAAAAACAGACAAAGGTTTGTTTAAAGTTCATTTTTTAGAAGATCGCTATTTCTTTGAAATCGCAGATTCATTATTGGGCAGAGAGATATTAACTGTAAATAGAATAAGTAAGGCTGCTGCTGGTAACCGTGCTTCTATGATCGGTTATGGTGGTGATCAAATTGGCGACAATGTGATCAGCTTTGAAAAAGGACCTTCAAACAAGATATATTTAAAGAGTATTTCTTTTGGCGAGCGTGCAAAAGATACTACAGAGCAGGGGATGTACAAATCTGTAATGAATTCGAACATTCAGCCTTTGGTAGCTTCTTTTGATATCAAAGCTTTTGCTAAAGATTCTATTTCTGGTGTTAAAGGGGTTGTTATTGATGTTACTGACTATATGAACAGCGATAATGATATTTTCTTTTTTGACGCAGGAACAAAAAAATCATTGTCATTAGCTGGGCAAATTCCTGATAGGAGCTATATCAAGGAAATTAAAGCTTTCCCTATGAATATAGAGATCAGAACGCTTAAAACCTATACAAAATCTGCTCCGCAAGGACCAATGGGTATGGGTGCCCCATCTTCAACACCGGCAACCTACGAACTTAACAGTTCAATGGTATTGTTACCGTCTAGAGAAATGAAACCAAGATTCTTTGATCCAAGGGTAGGTTATTTTGCTACTGGTTACGTTGATTTTGACGCCAATACACAAGGTGTAAAAAATCAATCATTAATTACACGTTGGAAGTTAGAGCCAAAAGCTGAAGATATTGAAAAATATAAAAGAGGTGAATTGGTTGAGCCTAAAAAACAAATCGTTTATTATATCGATCCTGCAACTCCAAAGAAATGGGTTCCTTACCTTATTCAAGGTGTAAATGACTGGCAGGTTGCTTTTGAAAAAGCAGGTTTTAAAAATGCTATTGTAGCTAAAGAAGCACCAAGTGATCCATCGTGGAGCATGGAAGATGCAAGACATAGTGTTATCGTTTACAAACCTTCTGATATTGCTAATGCAAGTGGTCCACACGTACATGATCCACGTACAGGTGAAATTATCGAAACACACATCAACTGGTATCACAACATCATGCAGTTGTTAAGAAACTGGTATTTTATCCAGGCTTCTGCAATTGATCCTCAAGCGCGCAAGATGAAGTTTGATGATAAATTAATGGGCGAATTGATTCGTTTTGTGTCTTCACATGAAGTTGGACATACTTTAGGTTTACGTCATAACTTTGGCTCTTCGGCAACAGTTCCTGTTGAGAAGTTAAGAGATAAACAATGGGTTGAGAAAAACGGACATACGCCATCAATTATGGATTATGCACGTTTCAATTACGTTGCTCAACCAGAAGATAACATTAGTGCTAAAGGTATTTTTCCAAGAATTGGTGACTACGATATGTGGGCAATTGAATGGGGATACAGATGGTTACCTGAATTTAATACTGCTGAAGATGAAGCAAGTTATTCTAATCAAACCATTATTAAAAGAGTTGGTGCAGACAAACGTTTAGCTTTCGGAACTGAAAGTGACTCAAATGATCCACGTAACCAAAGTGAAGATATTGGCGATAACGCGATGGTAGCTTCTGCTTATGGTATCAAAAATCTTAAGCGTATTTTACCTAATATTTTAACTTGGAGCAAAGAGCCTAACGAAAGCTATCAGAACGCAAAAACACTTTACTCTGAAGTTGTTGGTCAGTATGGCCGCTATATGGGACACGTTGTTAAAAATGTGGCTGGTATTTACACAACACCTAAAACTATTGAAGAAAAAGGTGGTATGTATCAGGCCGTGCCTTTTGCAAAACAAAAGGAAGCAATGACTTTCCTTAACGCACAATTGTTTGCTACGCCAACATGGTTAATCAACAAAGAATTAATTGAACGTACTGGTGTAAATCCAACAGACCTTTTCCAAGGTGTTCAAAAAAACACTTTAGGTAAACTTCAAAACGCAAATACCATTGCTAAACTGATCAATGCAGAGGCATTGAATGGTGTTAATGCTTATAGTGCAGTTAATCTGTTTAGTGATCTTAAAGCCGGTGTTTGGTCTGAATTGTATTCACATAAAAATATTGATGTATACAGAAGGAACTTGCAAAAAGCTTATGTAGATAATATGACTAAGTTAATTGTAGCACCTGCTCCATCATCAAATCCTATGGCAAATTTCCCTGGTTTTGGTACGGCTAATCCTATGGGGTCGGATGTTTCAAGCATCGGTCGTGCACATTTAACAACTTTAGCGAAAGATATTCGTGCTGCAATACCTGCTTCAACAGGTATGAGTAAATATCACTTACAAGATTTATTGGTGCGTATCAATTCGGCCTTAAATCCTAAATCGTAAGTTAATTCCGATTTTCTTATTTACTAAGAGGCCTGGTCATAAAATATGACCAGGCCTCTTTTTTTGTACGTATCGTCAATTAGAGAAAATACAAAAATTGGTAATGACGATCGTATTATATGCTCCTAGTCATCCTGAATTTATTTCAGGATCTCGCAATAGAAGGGTGGTCTTTCTCTTGAGAGGTGCTGAAATAAATTCAGCGTGACGAACGCTTTAATTTAGTTCAATTCTCAGCATAACATTAAAGTAATTATTGATATCTTTTTCAGTTTCCAATGATGCCATACTTTCGTAGACCATGCGAAGCCTTTTCCTGATGTTTTCTAAGCCAATATGATGGCTTGTGCTTGTTGTTTTTGTGTTGATTAAGTTTGAGGTTTGAACAACTATCGTTCGACCATCACAGCTAATAGAAACGCGTGCTGGGTGCTCATATTGTAAAAGATCTCCATGCTTAAACATATTTTCAACAAGGGTGATCAATATTAAAGGAATGATTTCAACATCTTTCAGATTATCATCATAATCCAGAAAGATGTTGAGTCCATTTTCTGACTTGATTTTATGAAGCCTGATCAGGTTTTCTACTTGTTCAATCTCATTCGTCAATGGCGTGAAATTACGATCGGCATCTTCCTGTATAGCATACCTCATCATTTCAGAAAGTGACATGATTGCATCAGCAGCTTCAGGAACTACTTTACGCGTATTTGAATAAATGAAGCTCAATGTATTAAATAGAAAGTGTGGGTTGATCTGCGCTTTTAAATGAGCATGTTGAGATTTTACCAGCTCTGCTTGAACGTTTTGATGCTCGATGATCATCAGCAAACGTTCTTTTTCTACCTGCTGTGCAGTCTTCCTTTCTTTTAAATAGTTCGTCAGATAATAGTATCCTGAAGAGAAAAGTAAGAAATACGATGTTCTCCAAACCCCATTCGCTATGGATGTACTATTGAGTTCGACAGGTGTATAAACAGTCAGGCCGGCAAATTTGTGCAAAAAGGCTACGATATATATAGTCAGAGGAACGTATATAACAATCTCTATTAAAACTAGCACTGGAAGCAACCAACTAGTTTTTGAACTCTCGGTTTTTGTTGCGGGCATAACCACATGCGCATGAAAGTAAAACAAGCAAATGTTCAGAATATAAAATACAGCATAATTACTAAAAGTAGCAAAGTACCCCCTTAAAATTCCGGTTACCACAACCTCGTAAAAAATAAATAGGGACCAGGCTACAAAATGAATCTGGTTCTTCTTAATTATAAATAAAATATCTTGCAAATGCTTTTTCATTCATGTATTAGGCTAATCTGGTACTCCTCTATTTGATCTTAATGTTTTCTTCTCTAAGAAAGTCAGAAAATGTTTTTTATAAGTTGTACCTAATGGTACTTCAAGTTTATTGTTTAAAGTAATCGAGGCACCTTCTACTTTATTGATGAAATCCATAGAGATAATAAATGATCTTTGGACCCTGATAAAAGAATTATTACCGTCTAGTTTGGCCTCTAGTTCTTTCATGGTTAAATAAGCGATGTACATCCCGGCAACCGTATGTATTTTTACGTAGTTATTCAACCCTTCAATTGCGACAAGGTCTTTCAGGTTGATTTTTACATACTTCTGAACCTGGTCAGTTTTTATAAAAAAGAATTCTTCATCATTTGTAGGCCTTTTAAGGTTCGATTCTGATTTAAGCAAGCGATTGATCATTAAGGCGAATTTGCTCATCGAAATGGGCTTTAGCAGGTACTCGTTAGCTTGTACACCAAAGGCATCAATAGCATATTTAGAATGTGCGGTCGTGAAAACCAGATATTTAGTTTTATACCTGATGGCCTGCGATAAGTCCAGTCCAGTCATACCAGGCATATCCACATCCATAAAAAGTATATCTATATTATCTTCAACGGTAATATCGATAAGTGCCTTGAGTGGATCCGTAAAATATTTAACCAGATGTAAATTAGGCATTGCCTCAATGTAGTCACCTAATAAATCAACAGCATGCTTCTCATCATCAATAATAACGCAATTTAGTTTGCCATCCATCGAATTTACTTTTAATTGCTATTACTTTTTCTAAACTTATTTTATATTCACCACGGAAAAAGCATCATTCACGTAATAAGTTCTTTATTTCAATTATTTTATAAATAACGGTATTCTATTCGCGTAAAACAATAGCTATTCATTTTTCATTCACCACGTGAGCAGTATTATTCACCACGTAGGAGTGCGTGTTCGCGTAATATAATTGGAGGTGATCTCATTCTTTTATACTTTTAGTTAATGTACCTATTAAAAACAAGGTTCCTGGTGCATTAATGTGCATCAGGAATTTAATAGAGTATAAAAGAATTTAGTACGTTCTCGTATATATTTAGTTCTAAAGGGAGTTCATCCTCCCTTTAGTTACTAAATAACTAAGTAGTTAAAAAGCGCCTGTATTATAAAATCCGCGCAATGAAATACCCCTTAACGATATCGTTATCACCTAATGTTTCCAGATAATCTTCGTAATGCTTTTAAAGAAAGGTATTTTATATTTTAGCCATTGATTTCCCTAAGTACCAACATACCCAGGTAAAAATAGGGGCGGCTAAAATATCAACAGTATAATGAATATGCTGAATCAACAGCAATACTGCAATAGCCAGGGTCGCTATCATTGCGAGTAGCTTATCATTTTTACGTTCCAGACAAAGCACTCCCAAAAATGCAGTAGCCGTATGTCCGGAGAAAAACAAATCTTTTGTAATTACATTGGAGTGGTAAAAGAAAATGGAGCAGGGGTCAGCCAAATTAATGATGCCAACAGGCGGATCAAGTGGTACCAAGGTGATGGTTATTATTCTGGCTAGACATACAAAAATAAATGTCCATAATGCGGTGAGACACATGATTGTATTTCTAGACATTCGATACAATATTAATCCAATCATTACATACAAAACCAAAAATATCAGTATCGAAACGTCTTTTGCAGGGATGTAAGCAAGCAACCGGTCATTTAATACAATTCCTTCTCTGGCTTCCATGTGAGAGAAAAAATGAGGTATAAAAATTAAAATGGCTACAAGAAGTATCATTCCAAGAATGAATTTAATTCTAAATGCCTGGTAATCCCAGGCTATTTGCCACGTAAACTGTTTAGACTGCATTAAATTGGTTAGTATTTAGTTTGGTAAAAATATACAAATAAAGCGATTTTAATAGAAAAGTTGCAAGTACTTGCAACTTTATTCATATCCTAATAAAATTTCTATTTTAATAAAATCTGAGAGAGAAGCTTTTATTTTGTTTAATTTATTTAAATTTTATTGCAAAATATTATAAATTAGGTCAACCAAATAAACCAAAACACCACCAATATTCCTTAACAAAAACTTAATACCGGGCAAACACTTGATTATCTAGTTTTGCCGAAAACAAACGAACAAATTCCAGATTCTACTATTAATTTTCATTTGAATGAACATTACTACTCCTGAGGTGATTAACGGACAACCTGAGTCTTTTACTGCGATTTTCAATACCTATTGGAAAAAGTTGTATGTCATAGCTTATAGAAGGCTAGGGGACGAAGAGCTTGCTAAGGATATCGTTCAGGATGTATTTGTTTATTTTTGGAAGGAAAGGCAAAATATTATTATCAACGAATCACTTGAAGCTTATTTGAGGAGGTCGGTCCAATATCAGATCATCGCACATTTTAGGAAGCATACCATACATTCTAAAGCACTAAGTTTCCTTTTAGAAAAGATGAATGAAGTAGAAGTAAACATTCGCGACATACTAACAGAGCAAGATTTTGCAAATACAGTAAATTCAGAGGTTAAAGAAATGCCGGATACGATGCAAGAGATTTTTAAGCTCCGTTTTAAAGATCAATCCATAAAAGAGATTTCAGAGCAATTGGGTCTTGCGGAAAAGACCGTAAGGAATAACATTTCAATGGGTTTAGTACGTATTCGCAAGGCAATATCAAGAGACTTCCCTGAGGATTTCTCAGCCATTTGTCTGGCTCTTTATATCTTGTTAGGCACTAAATAAATTCGGGATATATACAATTGCAAAATAAATTCACATTTCTTCGGGAAGAATCAGGACTTAGTTCTACTATATATTTAAACGCGGATAAAACAGCGGATAAACATATAGAAAATGAACGCAGGTCAACTCAAAAAATTACTTACTGCCTTTTTAAAAAACAGACTCAATAAAACAGATCGTAATCTGCTCCAGAATTGGTACAATTCATTTGGTGAGTCGGAAAAAGGAGTGCCGGGTATAAACAATCCAATTGAGGAAAATCTTTTAAAGCAGGATATATTGAACCGGATACAGGTTCAATTGAACCAATCTGATCAGCCTATTTACAAATTAACATGGCTCAGAAACATTGCTGCATCAATTGTATTGGTTACGGCTGTAGGGTTTGCCAGTTGGTTTTTTGTGTTTAAATCAAAAAACATTGAAAAAGCTGAAACTGGCTTTCAGATCATTGCTACTACTTCAGGGCAATTAAAGAAAGTAATCTTGCCGGATAATTCGATTGTTCATCTAAATGCGAATTCAAGAATCAGAATCCCACATCATTTCTCTAGAAAAGACAGGCAGTTTTACCTGGAGGAAGGGGAAGCATTTTTCCAGATAGCTAAAGATAAAACCAAGCCATTTATTATTCACAGTCAACAACTAGTAGTAAAAGTACTCGGAACATCCTTTAATATTCGTTCGTACAAGCAACTGGCTGATATAAAAGTCGCCGTAACTACTGGAAAAGTGAGTGTTAGCGAGCAGGGAAAGGTTTACGGCGTATTAATTCCGGGCCAACAGATTACTTATCATAAGGCTAAAAAGGTCATACAGTTAACTAAAGTAACTCCCGCCGATAACGATGCCTGGGTTAATGGCAAGGTTTACCTTGAAAAAGCTGGATTTGAAGAGCTGGCATTGGCCATGCACAACATTTATGGGGTAACCTTAAAGAGTGAAATTGCTGGCAACCGCAGCTATCAATACAATTTAACGATACGCTCGGATCGCTCATTAGAGGAAACAATGAAGCTGATCTGCGCAATTCATGGTCATAATTTTAAAAAGAGAGGATATGAAATATTGATACAATAATGTTCGGCGAGTGCAATGCACATAAAAATTAATCATAATAAGCTAAAAACCAAAATAACACATATGAAACAAAACTTACTGCAAATGCAGAAAGCTATGCGTATTACCCTATTGATATTCGCTCTTGTATTTTCTGTTACGCAGTTTTTGTGGGCAGCAGTCAGCAGAGCACAGGCGCTTGAACAGCGACTTACTATTTCCTTTGATAAAGGAAACCTCTATCAAGCCATTAAGAAGCTGGAAAAGACAGGGAAGATAGAATTTGCATTTGATAATGCTGTATTGAATATGGAAAAGCTCAATACAAACAATTTGACATTTAAACAGACACGTTTAGCTGATATCCTTGAAAAGCTCTTTACGGGTACTGGTATAGGCTATAAAGAAGAGCGCAGTGCAAGTATAAGGCTTTTTAAAAAGCTAAAACCTGGTAAAATCAGGGGAAAAATCACAGATGATAAAGGAGGTAATCTACCTGGTGTGGGTATAAAGGTTGTAGAGTTAAACAAAAGTTTTACCACAGATTCTGCGGGTAACTTCTCTATCAGCATCCCTGCCGGGAGGTATACCCTTGAGGTCACCTATGTTTCCTATAAAACCCAGCGTTTTACAAATGTAGAGGTTAGAGAAAATACTACTGCTACTTTAAACATAGTTATGCTGGAACAAGCTGGTAATCTGGACGAAGTAGTGGTGATTGGATACGGAAGTGTTAAAAAAAGTGACCTTACTGGCGCTGTCACTGTGGTAAAGATGAAAGACATTGAGAATATTCCTGTAGTGCGTGTAGATCAAATGTTGCAGGGAAGAATTGCCGGAGCGGAAATAATGAGTACGAGTGGGGAACCTGGTGCTGGTACATCTATACGTATCCGTGGCACGCGCTCTATTTCGGCAACCAATGAGCCGCTTTATGTAGTCGATGGCGTATTGGATGCCATAAATAGTCTGAATGACCTGAATCCGAGCGACATTGAATCTATACAGGTACTTAAAGATGCCTCATCAACGGCGATCTACGGTTCAAGGGGAAGTAATGGTGTAATATTGATCACTACAAAAACGGGCGGCACCAATGGCAAAACCAATTTCACTTTCCGTTCGGACATCGGACAATCTGTTTTGCCACGTTTTCTTGATGTAATGAACGCAGAGGAATTTGCGGAACTTCAAAATGATCGCTTTTATTTTGCCAGTACGGCTAATCAAACTAAGCCTTTAGAAGAATATCCGTATAAAAACCCTATTGCTTTAGGGGAGGGGACAAACTGGACCAAGGAAATTACTCGTACCGCACCCTATCAAAATCATACATTATCGGTGTCTGGAGGTGATAAATCTACCAATTACTACTTCTCTGCCAATTATAACAATACGGAAGGAATTATACTCAGTAGCGGAATGAAGCGTATTCAATCCCGATTAAACCTGGATAAAACCTTTAATAAGTATGTGAAATCAGGTGTAAGATTAAATTATTCTTATATCAACCAGGATGTGAATAAGGTTGATGTTGGTACAAGTACGCTTTGGTATCGCTCAACTGTATTTTTAGCACCAACAATTGCACCTTATAAACCAGATGGCAGTTTAAACGACTTTAATACCCAATGGTATAACGGTACTTTATTTGACTCTCCATTGGCCAATTCCTTATTGCAGAAAAAGGATCAGACAAAGAAGACCCTTTCATCTATGCTTTATGTTGAAGTGAGTCCCCTTAAATCTTTAAAGATTAAAAGTTCGGTATCATTTTACGATTACAATAGGTTTGATGATACTTTTTACCCTTCTACGCTACCGAGCAGAATGAGTAAAAATACAGGTGCCTATGCCTATAAAAGAGCGTTTAGGGACAATAATATTTTGAATGAAAATACCATTAGCTATAAGAAGGTATGGAATAAACGACACAATCTGGATGCTGTTTATGGAATTACCTTTCAAACCTTCTGGACAACTGATCTTTTTGCTAGTGGAGATGGCTATTTTATAGATGATATTGAGACAAATGACCTTACAGCGATTCCCTCTAAAGAAACTCTAAATGCAGGATCAAGTCTGGAGCGTCAAAATAAAATCTCAAATCTGGCCAGGGTAAACTATAATTACAATGGTAAGTATTATCTTACTGTTACGGCTAGGGCAGATGCCGCTTCAAATTTTGCTGCAGATCATAAATGGGGTTATTTTCCTTCTGCGGCATTAAAATGGAATGTGCTTAAAGAAGATTTCATGAAACCGGTTAAAGGAATTAGTGAATTGGCGATTCGCTTAAGTGCTGGTGTTTCGGGTAATGATGCGATTTCAAAATATCAGTCTTTATCTCGTTTGTCATCAACTTCTACTGGATATATTTTTAGTGGAGCTACACCTGTGGCTTATTTTCCCGCGAGAATATCAAACGAAGGCTTGACCTGGGAAAAAACCACTTCTTATAACTTAGGTCTTGATCTGGCTATTTTAAAGAATCGATTGGGCTTTACATTTGACGCCTATAGCAGTACAACAAGAGATTTATTACTTACTGTGCAATTACCTAGCCATGTGGGTTATACCAGCAGGTTAACCAATATTGGTAAAACATCCAACAAAGGCATTGAATTGGCTATAGATTCTAAAAACATTAGTGGTAGAAATTTCAGCTGGTCTACTACATTGACACTTGCCCATAATAAGCAGATGGTAGAAGATATTGGTGGTTTAGATAGAATTTCTGCTTATAACAATAGTTATGGTGCACAATATATGATGTACGGTTATGTACAAGGTAGGCCATTGAATGCGCTTTGGGGGATGCAGTACGCTGGGGTCTGGAAATCTCAGGAAGAGATTGCTCAAAATTTAACAGATAAAAAATATGCCTCGGCTGCACCTAATTTTTATCAGGCGGGTCGGCAGCGCTACATTGATCAAAATAATGACGGAATACTAGATAACAGTGACCTAGTGTATCTTGGTGATGCAGATCCAAAACTATATGGTGGTATCCAAAACACTTTTAGCTATCGTGGATTTAATTTGAGCTTTTTCTTAAATTATTCCATAGGGGGTAAAATTTATAACCCTGTTGAACTCTTTATGGGTACAGGAACTTATCTGTCAAATCAGTTTAGGTATATGGTTAATGCCTGGCATCCGGTGCGTAACCCCAGCTCTGATTACCCAAGGGCAGATTCTAAAGACGATATTCCTAATGATAGGTTTGTACACAGCGCAAGCTTTTTAAGGCTTAAAAATGCATCAATAAGCTATTCATTTAACCTGGTTAAACCGACAAACAATCTACTAAAGTCACTTACACTTACAGCAAGTGGAAATAACATTTATTTATGGAAATATTATAATGGTTATGATCCTGAAGTATCTACTGAAAGTGAAGGTTCAACCATTAGAAGAATGGATAACGGCGCTTATCCCAACAGTAGGACCGTAACATTCAGTGCCGAACTTAAATTCTAATACTCAAGATTAAAATATAAAGTGATGAAGAAAAAACTCAGCACCATATTGCTGGCATTAACAACATTTAGCTTATTGGTCGGTGCTTGTAAAAATGCACTTTTAGAAGACCCAAATAGTTTTGTTACTCCAGGACAGTTTTTCAATAATGAAAACCAATGTATTGCAGCGTTAAATGGCTGTTACATTCCTTTAACCAGTATTTTTAATTCAGGATTGATGCTGACCAATGAAGCTACAACGGATTTGGCTTATCTCAACTCTTCCTATATTGATACAAAGTTTGAAATTTCGCCGGCCAACCCTGGTATGGGGCAAAGCTTATGGACCCAGTCGTATAAAGGAATAATGTTTTGTAATGCTGCTATTGAAGGCATTGAAAAATCCCCGGTTGATGAAGTGCGGAAGAAAGCATTGGTTGCGGAGGGTGTTACCCTGCGGGCCATGTATTACTACGTACTCACCAGTACATTTGGAGATGTTCCTTTCTATACAGAAAATGTATCTACATTGGAAATACTACAAAAAGTTACCCGTTTGGGCAGAACCAGTGCTGTACAGATCAGGAAGACATTAGTTGAGGAGTTGCAGGGGTATGCCGCTGCTTTACCTGCTAAAAGGACATCAGATGTAATAGACAACAGAGTGTCTGGTTCGGTAGCTTACCTGCTTATCGCCAAAATGGCAATGTGGAACAAGGACTACCCAACGGCATTAACCGCATTAAAGGAGATTCAAAAAGTTTATGGTCAGCTGATTCAGTACCCTTATATCGATACTTATTTTAGAAACAAGAATACACCTGAATCCATATTTGAGGTTCAATTTACATGGTCAGCAGCAGGTCTTAAAAAGACAAGTAGTGTAGCTTGTTATTTCACGCCTGCAAAGAGTGGTTCAACAGATACTTACGATGGAATATCCATCCCTGAACTGGGCACTAAAGCGAACCCTTTTGCCTCTATTACTCCTTCAGCCTATTTTATGTCGCTGTATGAACTGGATGATCCACGCCGTAATATTATTTTGGGCTACACTTATGAGGATAAATGGTTTAAAAGACCCCAAAGTGCGAATGGAACGGGGAAGCCTTGGATGGGCGCAAAATTTTGGTGTCCCGGAATGGATAACGTGGCTGATGGGAATAATCAAAAAGTATTCAGATATGCAGACGCACTGCTTCTTATGGCCGAATGCGCTAATGAAACCGAAGACTTTTCACTTGCTTTAGCCAGCATTAATGAAGTAAAAGGTAGGGCTTCGGTTGATTATAAGTTGACTACGCACCCAGGTAAGGCTGAGTTTTTTGAGGAAATTAAAAAAGAAAGAGCCAGAGAGCTCATGGGCGAGTATACGAGAAAATGGGATCTGGTACGTTGGGGGATTTTCTATGATGCAGTTAAGGCTACAACAGCTACTGAATTTGTCGACATCAACAATAACCTGAGAAGATACCATGAATACTATCCAATTTCAGATAGTGAAGTGATGCGGTCATCTGGCAATTTATCTAATCCAGCCTATACAGGTCAATAAAAATAAAACTCATAAAATGAAAACATTATATAAAAATATACCATTGATTTTGCTCCTGTTATTAACGGCTTCAGGCAGTAGCGCATTCGCGCAAAATAAGTTCAGGATCATCAGTTATAACATCCTTGAAGGGATGAAAACGGATACTACTAAAGGTAAACAGGATTTTGTAAAATGGGTAAAATCAGAAAACCCAGATATCCTTGCGCTACAAGAGTGTAATAAGTTTACCCAGAAGTCTTTGGAAGATCTTGCCCGCAGCTACGGACATACTTATGCCGTGTTGTTACGTGAACCAGGCTATCCTGTAGGGTTAACCTCTAAATATCCAATTGTTGACGTACAAAAGGTGATTGACAATATGCATCATGGGTTTATTGTAGCTAAGATTAAAGATCTCAATATTATAGTACTTCATTTATCGCCTCATAAGTATTGGAAACGTAGGGAAGAGATTGATGTCATATTAAGCACTATCGCGGCTTCGGCGCAAAAGGAAAGGTGGGTGATTATGGGTGATTTCAACTCCTTATCTCCACTAGATAAAGAAAATTATGCTGATGGAAAATATGCTGATCGGTTAAAAGAAGCGGCAAAAAAATACAGTTTCCATGAGAATCTTGTAGATGGAAAATATCTTGATTTTGAGGTTCAAAAACGAATATTAGAGTTTGGACTACATGATACGGCAAAAGAAAAAGCAACAGGAAATGAGCCTAGAAGCAACAGGATAGATTATATCTATGTAAGTAAAGATTTGATGCCACAAGTAACAAAAGCCCAGTTTATAAGGGATGAGTTTACAGCAACACACTCAGATCATGTACCTGTTATTATGGAATTTAAAGATAAAAAATAAGCGGTTATGAAAAGATTTCTGTTTTACGCCTTACTATTAATTGCAGCTGCAACAAGTTGTAAAAAAGATGAATTGGTGGCATTTAGTACTGATCTGGCCATCAATAATCGAATTATCCGTGTGGCTGATAGTGCCGGTAGTACAAGAGTGCTTGTTTATGCTGATGAAAGCTGGAAAGTAAGGACTGAAGGTGATGCTTCCTGGGTAAAGTTGGATAAGGAAGGATCAACTGGAAATGGGGAGTTTTTAGCAACTGTACAAAGTAACGCTGGAAACTTACCACGGTCGGTTAAGATTGTGATTAGCTCCGATAATAAAACGGATACGGTCAATCTACAGCAACGTGGTATCGTTGCTGCCATCAATATTCTTGATGCGAATGCAAATGGTATTGCAAATGGCGGATTCATGAAGACTGCGATCACGACAAATGTACCTTTCAACTTAATGAAACATGAGGAGGTGTACAACAGCGGCGGGACAGGTTGGATTACAGGACTAACCATTAATGGTAAAGACCTCAATTTTACGTTATCACAGAATCTGCTGGCCGAATCACGAGAAGCACTGATCAGGTTGTCGTATAAGGATGCTTTAGGAACAACGGTTAAAGATTCTATTTTAGTAACTCAAAATCCTAAAGGCGATTACGATCTGGCTGTACTTAAAGATTTTGCTTATGCTAAAACTGCGTTGGCTGCTGGGGTCGTTACAGAAAATATTTATATTGAGGGTGTTGTTGTTAGTGATAAGGGTAACCCAAACATGGGATTAAATGCAAATAAAGCCAGCAATAAACACGAGATAGACAAAACTGAAAATGCCATTACTGTTTACCTTCAAAGTATGGATGGTAAGTCCGGCTTCCTGATCCGGACAAAAACAGGAGGTGATAATATATATGGGAATGGGGATGTTGTTAAACTTTGGTTAAAAGGTATTAGCGTTAGAAAAGAAAATAATCCAGGCCGAACTATTTTAGAACAGGTACAATCCGTAAATATCATTTCAAAAACTCCCGGAGCTTCTCCTTTATTGCCGCGAGAAGTATATATGAAGGATTTGACTGACAATGACCTTTATACTTATGTAAAGTTAAAAGAAGTCGAAATCAGTGTTCCATCTGGTAGCTTCTTTAATATCAACGAGGGTTATAATTTTAGAACGGATGTTTATCCTACCAATATTAGAGATGTAAATGGAAACAGCATGTATATGCTAACTAATATTGATGTCCCATATAGAAGAGATGGTAAACGTGTGCCGCAGGGTTCGGGCGATATTTCAGGTATCTTAGTTTATGAGCAACTTCCACGGTACGGTAATGATATTGGCAAATACGCGATCAGACACCTTAAAAGAGAGGATATTGCCTTGAAGGAAAATAGAGAAGATGGATTTTCTACTGTCTTGGTAGAATGGAGCAGGTTTAAATTAGAAAACGCAGCCGGTGCCACAGAGGCGAAAAATCCTTTGACTCCAGATATTGGTGTTGGAACTTTAAAACAAAGTGAAAAAGGGTCATTAGATTTTAGTGCAAATGGTATTTCGACTGGTACAGACTACAATGGCCTTATTCAGGAAGCAAGTACAGTAAAGGGTGCGATTGCTAATGGCGCATGGAATAGCAAGAACTGGTGGAATGATACCAAAGGAAAGGGCGCATCCTGGAATATTGTAGTGTCGACATTGGGTATTACTACACCAATTTCTTTGCAAATAGAAGGTAACAGTAATATTGGTGGTGCCAGAAATTTTATTGTAGAATGGTCTGCCACTGGCGCTGATGCAGGTGTATGGAATCAGGTAGGGGAGTTTACTTTTGAAGATGTAGTGGACTATACAAATACTTTGCTGACTCAGGTGCCTGGACTAAAAGTGCTCAACTTTAAGTTTCCAAACACAGCTTTAGGCTTAACCAATTTATATATCAGGCTTAGAGTTAAGAATAAAATTGTAGGTACAGCAACAAATCCAACAGGTGGGACATTGGCCGCGGCTGGTTTAAGCAGACTTGGACATGTTTCAATTAAGTACAATAAATAGGGGTTGGGTAAAAAAGAAACGGGGATAGGTCCTAAGACTCACCCCCGTTAAATTAACGCTCTCACCACAAAAGTACAAATTCTTTTTAATTCTCCAAATAAATTTTACTTTTTATTCAAAAAGCCGGCTTAAACCGGCTTTTTGAATATCAATTGGATGATTATGATAAATTATTTCATATCACGTTGTACTTTTCTTGCTGTACTTTTTCCAGGCAAATAGATTTGAAATCCAACTCCAAGGGCCAGGTAGTTCGAGTATGTACTAGATCCAAAGCCAACAACACCATTGTATTTCAATAAAGCCTCAAGCCCGATCGTATTGGTCACAAAATAAGTAAAGCCTGGTCCAAAACTAAAACCTAATCCATTGGTAGTTCCGCCGCCAGCTGGATTAATGCCTTGAAAACCGACTGTGGCCTCTCCAAAAAATCTGGAGTTTTTCACCACTTCATTTGCACCGGTAGCTCCATAATATCTACCTAAAGCACCTATACCATAAGTAAATGATGTACCTACACCTTTTTGAGATACAACGCCCAACTGAACTTCACCACCTACAGCCATACCGTCTTGTATAAACCAAGCTGCTTTAGGGTTAATCTTTAGTTGAAAGAGATTGGGTTTATCTAAGCCAAGACTGATGTCCGACAAATTAGCCCCCATCATTACATTTCCCTTTTGTATCTGGGCACTTGCTCCAAATGCCAGTGTGCTTCCTAAAATAATAGTAAAAATTAGCTTTTTCATAAGATTTTGTTTATTTGTTTTTCCAGGTTGTGAAACTATTGTTAGCTTCTTAACTATCCTTAACAAATTTCAGCCCTTTTTTGTTTATAACGATTTATTTAGGATATTTACCAAGTAATTTAGCCTTGTTTTTCAATTGATTAGCGGCTAAAATGGTGTAACACAACATTAATAAAGATTATAGTTAGCATGGAAGTCTCTTTAAGTAATAAGCCTAACTATTTTATCGAAAAAGTACGGAATATGCTGGGGAGAAATGGAACTGAAGAAATCAAATGGGGTATTATAGGTTGTGGAGATGTTACTGAAGTGAAAAGCGGCCCCGCATTCAATAAAGTATTAAACTCATCACTGGTTGCCGTTATGCGTCGTGATGGTGCAAAAGCTAAAGATTATGCCTTGCGTCACAACGTTCCAAAATGGTACGACGATGCTGAACAACTTATTGATGATCCTGAGGTAAATGCGATCTATATTGCAACTCCACCGTTACAACATGAAGAATATGCTATACGCGCCATGGCTGCAGGGAAACCAGTATATGTAGAAAAACCCATGACCCTGAATGCGGCCTCTGCGATTAGAATGAAGGAAGCTGCTGAAAAATACAATGTTAAGCTTACGGTAGCACACTACCGAAGGGCCCAACCTATGTTTTTAAAAGTTAAATCTCTTTTAGATGAAAAGGCAATAGGAGTGGTTAAGCTGGTTCAACTTCAAATGTTACAGCCGCAAAATTCAGATCTGATTGCCGGCTCGGAAACAAATTGGAGGTTAAATCCAGCTATATCTGGAGGTGGTTTATTTCATGATCTTGCACCTCATCAGCTTGATTTAATGATCTATTTCTTTGGAGAATTGAACAAATCCATGGGGATCTCTTTAAATCAAGGTAGCCCATATGAGGTAGATGATATGGTTACCGGACATATTTTATTCCACAATGGAGTAGTCTTTAATGGTTCCTGGTGTTTTTCTGCGGCTGAACAAACGGATGTTTGCGAAATCATTGGTACCGAAGGCAAAATAAGCTTCCCAATGTTTGGTCACAAACTGACTTTAAGCAAGGGTAAGGATGAGGAAGAGTTCATGTTTGATCCGCTACAACATGTACAACAACCCATGATACAGGAAGTAGTTAAATACTTTTTGGGTAAAACCAGTAATCCTTGTTCTGCGGAACAGGCAATAATGTCGATGCAGGTGATGGATAGCTTCACAAAGTAGAATTAGCAGGTACAGATATAGAATATGAGAAAAGAAACCAAGGGGCCCAAAAAACCAGGTATTTTCAGCTTGCTTAAACCTTATAAGGGTTTGATCAGTTTATTGCTCTTTTTTGCATTGATCAGTAATGGCGTGAATTTGTTGCTGCCAAAATTAGTAGCCAATGGAATAGATGCCTATACCAATGGTACTTTTGATGTGAATGCCATTCTGATTAAATTCTCAGCAGCTATTTTATTGGTTTTTCTGTTTACTTTTTTTCAAAGTATCATACAAACTTATGCTTCCGAAAAGGTAGCGAGAGACCTAAGAACTCAGTTGGCTGATCAGATTTCAAGGCAAAGTAATGCCTATATTGAACAGGCTAACCCTTCTAAATTGTTAACTAATCTAACGGCCGACGTTGATTCTATAAAACTATTTATTGCACAAGCCATTGTGTCCATTACTTCATCTATATTTATTATAATCGGTGCTAGTATTTTGTTGTTGAGCATCAATTGGAAATTAGCACTGGCCATTATTGCTATTATTCCCATTATTGGAGTTACTTTTTTTCTGGTGATTAAGAAGGTAAGTGTGCTTTTTAAACAAAGCAGAGAAGTTATAGACTGGTTGAATAAAGTAATCAATGAAAGTATACTAGGTGCCGCATTAATCCGTGTAATCAATTCGCAGCAACTGGAATACGTTAAATTCTTATCTGCAAACACCAAAGCGAAAGATCTTGGTTTGTCTATTCTAAATCTGTTTGCAGGCTTAATACCCGTTATCATATTTGTGGCTAATCTTGCAGGATTAACAATTTTGCTGCTTGGTGGCCATTATGTAATTAATGACAGCATGACCCTCGGTGATTTCGCTGCATTTAACAGTTACCTGGCATTGTTGATTTTTCCGATCATAGTTATTGGATTTATGAGTAATGTAATTGCCCAGGCTACAGCCTCTTACGGGCGCATATCTCATGTGTTAAATCAAGCAAATGAAATGGCTGCAGGCCATATCACAGATCCTTTAAAAGGGCATGTGGAGATGAAAAATATCAATGTGCTTTATGGGCAAAAGCCGGTCTTAAAGGATATTTCTTTCCAACTTCAACCAGGCTCAAAAACCGCGATTATCGGCCCAACTGCTGCAGGAAAGACACAACTGTTGTATTTACTTACCGGGCTCATTAAACCCGACAATGGTGAGATCTTATTTGATGGTAACCCTGTAGAAAGCTATGTTCAGGAGTCCTTTCATAACCAAATCGGTTTTGTATTCCAGGATAGCATCATTTTTAACATGAGCATACGTGAGAATATTGCTTTTAATGATCAGGTTACTGACCAATCTCTGGAAAAAGCAATTGAAACTGCAGAATTAAAAGATTTTATCAATTCCCTTCCTGATCAATTGAATACAGTTGTATCAGAAAGAGGTGCTAACCTTTCGGGGGGACAAAAACAAAGGATTATGCTGGCCAGAGCTTTGGCACTTAATCCTAAGATATTGTTGTTAGATGACTTTACTGCACGTGTAGACAACAATACAGAACAACGCATTTTAGCAAATGTACAACGTAATTATCCTGGTTTAACTTTGCTTTCGGTTACTCAGAAGATTGCAGCCGTTCAAAACTATGACAGTGTAATACTTATTATGCAGGGTGAAATTATTGCACAGGGTACTCATCAAAACCTCATGAAAAGCAGTCCCGAATACGTTCAAATTTACAACTCACAACAAAGCACCAGCAATTATGAACTACAATCTTAACCAGGTTAACGGTAAGGAAGAAAAGAAATCTACATTTGCGGTCCTTAAAAAGCTATTAAAGCTGATCTCACATGAACGTAAGAACCTTTTACTTGCTTTTATAGCTATAGTAATCAATTCTGCTTTACTGTTGTTATCTCCATTAATTATAGGACACACGATAGATAATTATGTAAGCACCAAGCAGTTTAATGGAGTCTTGTTGTACTCTGGCGTATTGTTAGCTATGTACCTGGTTACTTTGGTTACTGGTTATCTGCAAACAAAATTAATGGGTGGGGTTGGGCAAAGGACCTTGTATACACTTAGGAACGCAATATTTAGCAAGTTACAGGAACTGCCAGTATCCTTCTTCAGTCAAAACAAAGCTGGAGATCTCATTTCCAGAGTAAATAATGACACGGATAAATTGAATCAATTTTTTTCTCAATCCCTAATGCAGTTTTTAAGTAGCATCTTCACAATGCTAGGAGCAGGGATTTTTCTATTGGTTATTAATTTAAAACTTGGTGCAGCAACATTAACACCGGCCTTATTCATATTGATATTTACTGGCCTTGTATCTGCATGGGTAAAAAAGAAAAATGTCGTTAACCTAAAAAGTGTAGGTAATCTTAGCGCCGGCATACAGGAAAGTTTGAATAATTTTAAAGTAATCATCGCATTCAACCGTAGAGATTATTTCAGGAAGCGCTTTGATGAGACCAATAAAGAGAACTATAAGACTGCTATAGGTGCTGGTATTGCCAATACTATTTTTATTCCAGTGTTCGGATTCTTTTCCAGTGTGGCGCAATTGATCGTATTGGTCTATGGTATTCATCTCATTTCAATCGGGGAGTTTACGATAGGCTTACTGATCAGTTACCTTTCTTATGCCGTAAATTTTTACAATCCACTACGTCAGCTCGCTGCTTTATGGAGTAGTTTTCAGGTGGCGATGGCTGGTTGGGACAGAATATCTCAGATCTTGTCGCTGGAAAGTAACCTTCGGGTGGTGGATGATGTTGCTCAGGAAACTGCTTCCAGCTCCCTTTTAACCTTTAAAAATGTTCATTTCTCTTACGCAGATGGCGAAGAGATCCTACACAACATTAGTTTCGATCTAGAAAAAGGTAAAACTTATGCTTTAATTGGCCCAACTGGGGGCGGTAAAACTACTACAGCTTCTTTAATGGCGCGTTTGTACGACACGACCAAAGGTACTGTACTGTTAAATGGAAAAGATATCAGGTCTTATACAGCTGAAGAACGTAGTAAAAAGATTGGATTCATTTTGCAGGAGCCCTTTTTATTTACAGGTACTGTAAAAGATAATATTCTGTACAGCAATATTGCTTATAAAGATTATACGAATGCGCAATTGGAGGATGTCATTAAAGCAGCGCACTTAGAGGGCTTACTCGCTTTGTTTGATAGGGGATTAGAAACTGAAGTGGCATCCAACTCAGATAACATTAGTTTGGGACAAAAGCAGTTGATTGCTTTTATGAGGGCTGTTTTGCGTAATCCTGAATTGCTTATTTTGGACGAAGCCACAGCAAATATCGATACGATCACAGAGAAACTACTTAGCGATATCCTAAAAAAGCTTCCCAAGGAAACTACATTAGTCATTATTGCGCACCGCTTAAATACTATAGAAAATGCGGATGAAATATATTTCGTAAATTCTGGTGAAGTGATTAAAGCGGGTACGCTAGATCATGCAATGAATATGCTACTTAAAGGAAAAAGAAGCAGTTAACAGCGGATATTAATGTCCGCTGGTGTCTTCTTGTTTCTTTCTAAATGTTAAGTAAAATGCGGTAACCATGATGATTACACAAAGACTAACTAAGCTGATTAAGGTTGCCATATGATTAATATTAAAGATAATTTACGTCACAAATATAACTTTACAATTCGATAATTAATACAATACTACCTTATGTATTGCGAAATGTTGATTTGTTAATAATTATTTCACAAATACAAGCACGATTTTTGCTAAATTGTTATCAGTAATAGTTGATGTCATATTTAGACAAAAAAGTCCTGTGAGTGGGTGATCCGCGTAGGGCAGGCACGCCATAAAGAATAGATACGCAGGAGGCCGTTCACATGAATTGTATATGAACAGCCTCCTTTGTCTCTTCGATCAAACAATCTTAAGTTTCGGGTGTATTATAATAAATAAATTTCATCCCCTTGAAACAATCAATAGACTTTGAAGCTTATTATAGAATAGCTCCGCCAACGCTCATATTAAAGCCAAATCCGCCTTATTACACCATTCTTGTAGCAAATGATGCCTACAAAAGCGTAACCAATACTTCCGATAAAGATTTAATTGGCAAAGGGGTTTTTACAGCTTTCCCTCAAAACCCAAACGATTCCGAAACCGAGAATGCACAATCGATGTATGACAGTTTTAACTTTGTATTGCGTACAAAGCAACAACATATATTGCCAGCACAGCGATACGACATCCCCATCAGGGGCACTGATGATTATGAAAGGAGGTATTGGGTGGTTACAAACTTCCCAATGCTGGACGATAATGGTGAGGTGAGTTACATCATTCATACCCCTATAGACATTACTTCTACTTTTATTTTGGCTAAAAATGAACGGATCATTACAGAAGTTTCTGATTCGATCATAAAAAACCTTAAAGAATTCTTTTCTCAAGCACCTGTTGCCATCGCGATGGTTAAAGGAAAAGAGATGAGGCTGGAGTTGGCCAATCCTCACATGCTTCAGTTATGGGGTAAAACCGCCGATATTATAGGGAAAGCTATGGGAGTGGCCCTCCCTGAACTTATCGGGCAACCGATTTTAAAATTAATCAACCATACTTATCAGAGTGGTAAATCTCATTATACAGAGGATGCTAAGATATTGCTTGTGCGGGAAGGCTTGCTACAAGAAGCCTATTTTAATATGGTTTATCATCCATTGCGGGATGCTTCGGACCAAATTACGGGTATTATTATTTTAGCCACAGAAGTTACAGAACAAGTGAAAGGACGGACTGCCTTGCTACAGGAACAACAAAGAAGCCGCTTGGCGATTGAAGCTGCTAATCTTGGCATATTTGACGTGGACGTAGAAAGAGGAATCCTTCAGGGTGACGCTCGCTGTCGGGAATTATTTGGTATAGGAAGCGTAAATACTACCGATCAAGCCAACGATTTCATGAACGCCTTACATCCTGACGATAGGCAAGAAGTGATTCAGTTGATGCAGAATGCTTTTAAAAAGCCCATAAAAAATGACGACTACGATGTCGAATTTCGAACACTTAGCATGCTAGACCAGCAGTTACGTTGGGTAAAAGCGAAAGGAAAGCTATTCTTTAGCAGACAGGGAAACCCAGCAAGGTTTATTGGAACCGTACTGGACATTACCAGAGAAAAGCGGGAGGAGCAACTCAAAAACGATTTTATTGCTATGGTTAGTCATGAGCTAAAAACACCGCTTACTTCGTTAAAAGCTTATGTACAATTGATGCTAAAGAGAGTGATACAGCAAAAGGATATGTTCATGTCGGAAAGTTTAACAAAAGCTGACCATCAGGTTAATAAAATGATCAGTATGATCAATAGCTTTTTAAACATAGCTCGTTTAGAAGCTGGCGGTATTAAGTTAGAAAAGAACGCTTTTGAACTCAATAAGCTCATTTCTGAAGTCATCAATGAAGTAACCGTTATTATTGGGCCACACAAAATTCTATTTATAGAAAATGATGAATTTTGGTTAGAAGCTGATCGGGATAAAATTGGGCAAGTACTTACCAATTTAATCAGTAATGCCGCAAAATACTCCCCTGAAAACAGAGAAATCAAGCTAGATTGTCAGAATTTAGATCGATCTGTGAAAGTAAGTATCTCCGACAATGGTATAGGCATTAGGGAAAATGATCTTCCTAATCTATTTAGCAGGTTTAAAAGAATTGAAAGCGAGCAAACCAGAAATATATCTGGGTTCGGAATTGGCCTTTATTTATGTGCTGAAATCGTAAATAGTCATAATGGTAAAATATGGGCTGAAAGTGAATACGGTAAAGGGACGGTTTTTTCATTTGAGCTGCCTTTATTAGCAGAATAAATTGTTTATCTTCATTTTATGATCAATTCATTAAAACGCTGCTTTTCACTACTTTTTTTTATTACGATTGTAACTCCTGTCCTTGCACAAGTTAATCCAGTACCAGCTGAAGTCGAAATACAAGACATCATGAAGAAGTTTGATGCTATAGGAGTTTCAGTCGCTGTTGTAAAAAAGGGAGCACTCATTTACACACACTCCTTCGGTTTAAAGGATGTTGAAAGTAATATGCCACTTACTAACGATAACATCTTTAGAATTGCGTCTATCTCTAAGTCCTTTTCGGCTACAGCTATCATGCAACTTGTAGAAGCAGGGAAGTTATCATTAGATGATGACTTTAGTAGCCTGATGGGCTTTAAAATCAGAAATCCTAAATTTCCAGAAACTGTTATCACTTTAAAAATGGTGATGTCGCATACCTCAAGTATTAATGATAGCGAAGGATATTTCAACTTTGATGTTATTAATCCGGAAAAAAATGTCAACTGGGCCAAATGCTACAATGCCTATGAACCAGGAAAAGGTTATCAATATTGCAATCTCAATTACAATATGGTTGGGGCCGTTATTGAAAAATGTTCGGGACAGCGCTTTGATAGTTACGTAAAACAACACATCCTTAATCCTTTAAATTTATATGGTGGTTATTGTTTAGACTCGTTAGATAGGAGTCGATTTGTAACGCTTTATGAATACGATACAACAACAAAGAGTTTTAGCCCTCAACCATCGGCTTATATTTCGCGTAGTGAAGGATTAAAAAACTATATATCTGGCTACAGTACGCCGATGTTCTCTCCAACAGGGGGCATGAAAATATCGGCAACTGATCTCGCGAAATATATGACCATGCATATGAATCGGGGTAAATATAAAAGGGGGCGAATAATAACTAAAAAGAGTGCTAAACTCATGCAAACAAAAATCTCTGATCAGGAAAATTATGGACTAGCTATCCTAACCACGAGCAACCTCATTCCTGGTGTCACTTTAAAGGGGCATACTGGCTCTGCCTATGGTCTTTATAGCGCCATGTTCTTCCAACCGGAAGAGAAATTTGGAATTGTGGTGATCACAAATGGATGCAGTCCAACCTACTCAAAAGGTTATAATGATTTCATTAAAACGACTGTAAATAGTCTATATAAGAACTTCATAAAATAGCATAAATTCAAACTGGACTGAACAAAACCAGGTTCATCCTGTTGTTATATCATATCAACAGGAGTAAAATATGACAGAGAGACATGCTTACCAAACCGGAATTATTGGAAATTGCGCTTACCTTGCCCATGTAAATAAAAATACAAATATTGATTGGTTATGCTGGCCAAGATTTGATAGTAGCTTTGTATTTGGGGGTTTATTAGATAAAGATAAAGGGGGCGAGTTTTCCGTTCTTCCACATGGTGAATATACTTCAAGGCAATATTACATGGAGAATACCAATGTTATATGTACTGAAATCAGCAATCCAGAAGGGAAGTATAGGATTACCGACTTTGCGCCACGTTTTTATCAATTTGAAAGATACTATAAGCCATTAATGCTTATTCGGAAAATAGAAGCTTTGGATGGTAACCCAAGGGTTAGGGTAACCTGCAAACCTGTATATGAATACGGTGGTAAAAAGCAACGTGGTAGTAGAGGCAGTAATCACATCGAATTTACCGGCGCTGATGAGGATATGCAATTGAGCACCAATATATCTTTAAGCTATATTGAGGATGGGAAGTATTTTGCCTTAAATGAGCCTAAATACCTCATTCTTACTTATGGTCATGAATTGGACGCGCCTATTATCAGCACGGCCGAACGGTTTTTAAGAGAAACCATCAAGTATTGGCGTTTGTGGATCAAACACTCTACCATTGCTGGTTTTTACCAATCTTACGTCATTAGATCAGCCCTCACTTTAAAAATACATCAATATGAGGATACGGGCGCAATCATTGCAGCGAGTACTACCAGTTTGCCTGAATCTCAGGGGAGTGGCAGGAATTGGGATTATCGCTATTGCTGGATGAGGGATACCTATTATGTAATTACTTCATTAAATCACATTGGCCATTTCGAAGAGATGGAAAGATATTTCAACTATATCACCGATATTTCTTTTAGGGATGATGAACGCTATCAACCGCTGTTCGGTATTGCCGGAGAAAGGGTGCTGACGGAACGTAAACTCAGGAACTTAAAGGGGTATTTGGGTAACAAACCGGTCAGAGTTGGAAATCAGGCTTATGAACACATTCAGAATGATATTTATGGACAGGTTTTAGTTTCTATGCTGCCCTTATATACAGATCGTCGTTTCATTTATTCTGAAAGACAGGATTCTGAAAAATGGTTAGATTACCTTTTAAAAAAGATAGAACGCACTATTGATGAAAAGGACGCTGGCATATGGGAATTTAGAAGTATTGCCAATACCCATTGTTACACTAATCTTTTTCAATGGGCAGGTGCTAATGCGGCTTTAAAAATGGCCAAAACAATAGGCAATAAACCATTCGAAGATCGCGCACAGATTCTGATTGATAAGGCCGCTAAACACATTGAGGATTGTTATGATCCTGTACGTAAAGTATATAATCACGCTGTAGGCAGTACAAACTTAGATGCCAGTACATTGCAGCTGATTCTAATGAATTACCTTGATCCTGAATCGCAAAGGGCAAAAGATCATTTGATCGCGCTTGAAAATGAACTGAAGACTGAAAATGGGCTCTTTTACAGGTATCTTCACAAAGATGATTTTGGCAAGCCAAAAACCACATTTTTAATTTGTGCTTTTTGGTATGTCGAGGCATTAGCCTGTGTTGGGCGATTACAGGACGCAATCAGAGAATTTGAATCCATCATAAAATATGCGAACCATTTACTACTCTTCAGCGAGGATGTCGATGAAGTTGACGGCAGTCAGTGGGGTAATTTCCCTCAAGCCTACAGTCATGTTGGCTTAATGAATGCGGCACACCGGATTGCCATAAAACTAGACAGGCCGGTGTTCCTGTAAAAAATGAAACGAATGGTTATTTCTCTTGAACTAACTCCTTCAACAGGTCTCGTACTTCAAAATAATCTTTAAGGTAATATCGGGCAGCAGAAATGTTGCTGCCCACTTTAATAGAATAGGCTTCGGGCGATAATGCCTTAAATATATCCTCATCAGTATGATCATCGCCTACGGCAAGTATAAAATCTGGATTATTACTGTATAGCCAATTTTGAGCCGCTTTACCTTTATTCACTTCAATGTTTTTAAACTCAATTACTTTATTTCCAGGCATCATTTGCAAGCCCTTATCTGTAGTTAGCATTCTAAGGTGATTAAGAATTTCATGAGCCCTCAATTCACCAAGTCCTTCTTCCACTTTTCGGTAATGCCATACTAGTGAGTAGCTTTTCTCTTCTACGAAAGATCCTGGTGTACGGTCAGTGTAAGTGTCCAATACTGTTTTCACTTCTTGCTTCCATTTGTCCGTAAGCAGGGGTAAAGGTTTCCACTCTGTATCCTTTTGCTTTTGCCAAGCTCCATGTTCGGCAATCATATCAAGATCCAAATGTCCAAACCATTCCTGCAAAGTCTGATATCTTCTGCCACTAATCAGAATAATACGATTTGCGGGATCAAGCGTCAACTGTTTTAATATGGAATACAATTCTTCATCTGGAGCAGCCTTATCAATATCAGCATTAAAACCAACCAATGTGCCGTCGTAATCTAGAAAAATATATCTGTCTTTTGCTTTTGCATAATCAGCAGCTATTTGGTCACGAACATTTTCAGTAGCATATTTGGTATGTAAGGATTCCTGCATCATCTTTACTTCTTTCAACTTGTCCATAAAATTTTTAACCCATAGGTGTATATCGAATTTAGCGACTATAGCCTGCATACTCTTCATACGGATATGCTGCTCTTCTGTCGACATATTTAAGGCTTGTACAATCGCTTCCATAATGTCGCCAATGTTATTTGGATTTACGATCAATGCATCATTTAGCTCTTTAGAGGCTCCTGCCATTTCACTTAATATCAATACGCCATCCTGATGAACTCTGGAGGCTACATACTCTTTACTCACCAGATTCATCCCATCACGCATAGGGGTAACCAGGCAGATATCTGCTGAACTATATATAGCCGAAAGGAATTCAATGGAGAAAGACCTGTAAAAATAATGTACCGGAACCCAGTTTATAGTTCTAAAATGTGCATTTATATTACCCACAAGCTGATCAATCTGATCTTTTAGCTCTTTATACTTCGGCACTGTATCTCGCGATGGAACAACAATCATATAAAGGGCAAGTTTGCCAATGTATTCGGGATGCAATTGTAACAAAAGCTCAAAAGCCTGCAAACGCTGTAATATCCCCTTGCTATAATCAAGCCTATCTATAGATAGTATTGTTTTAATGTTTTTTAAACTAGCTTTAATAGAGGCCGTAAATTTGGCTACTTTTTCATGTTTGGTGAGCTCTTCAAATTTTTTGGAATCGATTCCCATAGGGAAAGCTTCAACAACAACCTGTCTATCGTTGTATAACAATACATTTTCGGAAAGATTGCTTGAAGAAAGTCTTGATGCTGCACTTAAAAAATGTCGCGCATCATCAAAAGTATGAAAGCCCAATAAATCAGCTCCCAACATACCCACAATTAGTTCTTCCCGCCAGGGGATAAGTCTGAAAATTTCGAAGGATGGAAATGGAATATGCTGAAAGAAGCCTATGGTAACCTGTGACAATTCTGATCTGATTAGGCCGGGCAATAAAAGCAATTGATAATCGTGTATCCAAATGGTGTCACCAGCAGATAGGTTCGCTATTACAGCTTCTTTGAACTTCTCGTTTACGATTTTGTAATAATCCCAATATATCTGGTCAAAATTTGCGTAGGTAACTAAGTAATGAAATACTGGCCATAGGACTTCATTTGAGAATCCCTCATAGTATAAGCTGATTTCTTCATTCGTTAAAAAAACTGGAATTAAGTTCAGCTCAGCAAGTTTTTTCCGCACTTCATTGTGCCGTTCTTCCGGTATTTCTATGCCCGGCCAGCCAATCCAAATGTTATTTCCTTGTTTGTATACGGAGCCCAGGCCTGTTGCCAGACCACCTTCGCTTGGACTTAATTTGTATTCCCCGTTTTCTTCTGTAAGCTTAATCGGTAAGCGATTCGAGATGATTATTGTTTTATTATTCACTATCATTATTAATAAAACAACCGTAAAACCCTCAAATTGTTTGATTTTAGAGGAATTTAAAGGTAATACACTGATCTAATTTGCTTTAAAACGTAGCGTTCTTCTTTAGCAGATCATAAAAAAAATAATACCTTGCACGAAAAATAATAGAACCTACGTTATGTAGGTACAAGCATCCTATTCCTATATGATTAAAAATTTTAAACTGCCGTTATTTATTGCTACCATCTTTGTCAGCTCCTGTTCTTCCGTGTATATGCCTAATGTTCCCAATACCCCAATGCTTAGTCAGAAGGGAGAATTTAGTGGGGGTGTACACATTTCACCAAAATTCAATACGAGTATCAATGGTGCTTATGCAGTTTCAGATCATATTGGTGTACTTTTTAGTGGCTCTTATATCGATAAGGAAAAGGAAAGTAAGGATTATAGACAAAAATTAGTGGAAATTGGTGGTGGCTGGTTTGATACTTTTGGTCCGGATAACAACAGGATCATAGAAATCTATGCTGGAGTTGGAACCGGTAGCACCAATCGCGTATTTAGGGAGTTTGATGATAATGATAACTTGATAAAAACGGATTTAGAAGAGATTACTTACAATAAAACCTTTTTGCAAGTTAACTACAGCTCTAAAAAGAAGCGCAATTTCCGCCTTTTTGGAAATAACTACCCGCTTAATTATGGAACGGCATTACGTATCAGTAATGTAGAAATGAAGACTTTTACGCGCAATTCAATTGGACAGGTTAGGGAGGGGAATGTCTTTCTGGAACCTATTTTCTTTACCAGAATGCGCTTGAGTGAGGCTGTGCAATTGCAGTATACCACCAGTGGAACTTTTGGCTTGAACAGCAGGAAGTTTATTAGCGCTGGGAATTCGATATTTACAATTGGAGTGGTAGTAAATTTAGGTGGTAAAAAGCCATCAGAGACAAAATAATAGTCAAAATAAGCCATTCTCTTCAAGAGCTGCATTACTTCGCTGAAAAAGCGAAGAACGCTGAGGCTCTTTCTGAGAAGGCATATTTTGTTTTATAGCATGATGCAGACTTTTATAGTTTGATGCCGGTGTTTATAGGAGTGTGGTTACTTTTATATTTTGTAACAGGGGTCTACTCTTTACATCCTTTTTATTGGCTTTAAACAGTATAAAGACATCGTGAAAATCATTACCGTTGACAGCTGTTATAGGAATGTTGGTATTCGCGCTTAGGTTTGTTTTACCAAGTAATTGTCCGTTTTTGTCGTTTAATCTGATTTCTATATCATAATCAACATTACCGCCCATATCTTTTGTGCTGAGTGAGAAAGCGGCAATATCGGTTAAGTCAATTTTTTTCAATCTAATCCAACCGGCATCTTGAGGAAATATCAATTCTTCGGTGCCAGATAGGTCTTTGCGACCAAACTGAGAAAGATCTTTTATGTCTTTGGCTTCAATCACGTTACTACTTAGATTAACAACCTTTGTTGTACTTAAAGATTTTAGTCCGGCAGCTCCAATGTCAGCGTAGCTAGCTTTTAATGCAAATACAGGTTTATTGGCATTTATGGTAGCTGGTGGTATAATTTTTCCTTCCATAGGCAGTGAAGGGGTATTGTTGGCTTTTGCAGCAAGTGACATGATCCATTCTGCAATCTGTGTCACTTCAGCTTCCTTCATTGCAGCGTGTGCTGGCATTGGAATTTCGCCCCATACACCGCTGCTTCCTTTGATGACTTTACTTGCAAGGTAAGCTGTTGCCTTGTTATTTTTTTGATATTTAGTCGATATTTTGGTGAAGGACGGGCCGATTGAAACCTCATTTACTTTATGGCAGGTACTACAATCGGATTTAAGCATTAATGACTTACCCACAAGTGTTTGTGCTGCCTGTTGGTGACCTAATTGTGCCCCGGCAAGGTCAAGTCCTACTGTATAAGTATTAGAGATGTATACCCTGCTTTTATTGACTGTAGCGCCTTTGTCAGAAACAAGGACCTTATAACTAATGGGTTTAGAAGGGAAATAAAAGCTTTTATTACCTAAAAGATTAATTTCGACATTGGGATGTTCATTACCGGCAAAAACAGCTATAGTATTACTGGTAGATGAAGCTCCTGATTTATCTATAATCTTCACACTAATAGGGTATTCACCAATTTTGGTAAATGTATGTGTTAAGATGGGGCCGGTTGTCGTTTTTTTAATTCCTTTACCTAGATTCCAGATGTAAGTTAAGGCATCTCCGTCAGGATCTTTCACATCTACAGTGGCTTCAAGTTTATAAGGCAATAAACCACTGATCTTTTTGATCTCCATATTTTTAATCTGTGGAGGTCTGTTACCCTTTAGGTAATCAATCCTTACAATTCCGGCATCTGGATTTTTAGTAAACCAACCTTTACCGTACTCCAGGATATATAATTTACCATCAGGCCCAAGCTCCATATCAATTGGTGCAGCCAGTTTTATATTGCTCATAAAGGGTTCCATACTTAGGTAATTTCCCTCGGGCGACATACTTACTGCTTTTACCCATCCTCTAACCCATTCATAAATCAGTAATTTACCATTATAATAAGCAGGATAGGGGTTTATCCCCGGTTTAGTATGGTAAACAGGTCCGGCCATGGCAGTACGACCACCAGAACCAACTTGAGGGAACTCTTTTGATTCGCCATAAGGATACCAGATGTATGCAGGCTGTGCAGAAGGGAGTTGACTTAGGCCCGTATTGTTTGGCGAGTTGTTAATCGGTTCTGAAGGATTGAAAGGCTCAGCACTTTTACCATTGGTATAATCATAAGCTCTGTATGGATAGTTGTCGCCTATAAATAGAGGCCAGCCAAAAAAGCCTGCTTTACGTGCCTGATTGATTTCGTCATAACCTCGTGGGCCTCTCTGCTCATTGTCGCCAGAAGCATCTGGTCCAACCTCGCCCCAGTATAAGAAACCTGTTTGCTGATCTACTGATATGCGATAAGGGTTTCTGTTACCCATTACATAGATCTCAGGTTTACTTTTAGGGTCGCCCTTTGGAAATAAATTACCGTCAGGAATACTATAGGTGCCATCAGATTTTACTTTTATTCTCAATATTTTACCTCTTAAATCATTGGTATTACCTGCTGATCTTCTGGCATCGTATTGATGAAGCCCAGGACGGTTATCTAAAGGTGCATAACCCTTGTTTACAAATTCCTGTTTTGGAACGTCAAAAGGGGTAGAGTTGTCGCCCGTAGATACATATAACAGACCATCAGGACCAAAGGCTATCGATCCTCCAGTATGACAACAGATTTCTCTCTGAGCATAAAATTCCAGAATCACCTTTTCAGAAGATGGGTTGATCTTATCGTTAACCAATTTAAAGCGCGACAATCTGTTTACAGAAGTTTTTATAGGACTATAAAAAGCAAATACATATTGGTTTGTAGCAAAGTTTGGATCAACGGCTATACCTAATAATCCCTCTTCAGCATTTACATTTGGTGTATTTGTCTTGAAATAAACATCTAGTTTAAGTGCTTCTTTTAATGTTTTAGATTGGTTTTTATAAATCTTGATCTCGCCTCTGCGTTGTGCAACCAGAATATCAAGATTTGGTAGGATAGCCATTTCAGTTGGTTCGGTAAACTGGCCATGCATTAGGTTAACCTTTACAAACCTGCTTTGATCGGGTGTATCGATCACTAATTTTTCAAATTTGTCGCTGCTTGTTGCAAGGTGGTTCTTCTTGCCTTTTTCTGGAGTATCGCTTTGTCCGAAAAGGAACAACAACAAAGCGGTGATACCGGAAAGTGTTAATGTAAGTAGTGTTTTCATTTAATAATTTGTTCGTGTATTTGGTACACTAAAGGTATTATTAAATAATTAAAATAAGCCATTCTCTTCAAGAGCTGCATTACTTCGCTGAAAAAGCGAAGAACGCTGAGGCTCTTTCTGAGAAGGAATATTTTGTTTCAAACATGATGCAGAGTGTAATAATTGCTGGGTTGCAATGTGAAAAAACAGTTTATACCGATAGCGCTTTCAATCTGCGGGGTTTTATCTTTAAGGCAGAGCCTTTCTTTAGAAAGTTTGTATAGCCTTTATGGAGTTTTATGGATTTTATAGCCTCATAACCAGCATTGGTGCTTCTAATTTTATTAAGAAGAAAGGTGTCATCTTTAAGTAGATCACTTTCTTTTATAAAGCCGCTCTTGAGGAATCTACGTATGATTGATGCTAATTCCTGATTGGCATATACGTACAATGGTAAATTGAAGAGATCATCATTCAATCGTTTAAAAGTATCATTGATCCAATCTGCCTTCCCTTCATCAGTAACTACAATTTGTCCATTTTGTAGTTTAATATGTTGTAAAAATTGCCTTGCACTATATCTTGTAATCAAACCACCATGTAAAGCATCACGTAAGGTATAATCCAATCGATCTGCACAAAGGTGGGGCAGAGGCTGTTCAAGTATAGGAAAAACACCATTCAAGATCTGATCAATATGATAACCATATTTCAATAAAATGGTCGGTAATTCTGAATTTAGTAATACCTCAGCATAAATCTGCTCATGATAATTTTCTTCCCCATTTTCAAATACATAGTCGCCTACATGAGAAAATGCCGTATGAGAAACATCATGGAGTAAACCTGCAATTTGTTCCAGTTCAGAACCACCAAGGATTTTAATCAATAACATTACACCAATAGAATGTTCCAAACGTGAATGACTTAAATCGGGGTTCACTAAAAATATGGCTCCACTTTGATGTACACCACCAAGGCGTTTTAAGGTTCCTGTATTTAGTAAATCACCAAAAATGGCGGGCAATTCTACATTTCCATAAAGTATGTCATTCAACTGTATCATATATAAGGCTTAAATGTCTGTGGTTTTCTATTGTAAATCGACAGCACAATATTACTAATATTTTTAGTTTTAATAAAAATATTAATGCAATTATATTTAGTAAACTATGTATTCTTGTTTAGCTCCTCTGCATGCATCAAGTATAGAAGGGAATAAAATATTTACTACCTTCAACAAAACTTATTTCATCATGAAACTAAAATCAATATTACTCACCATTACTACCGTTTTAACCATTCAGTCTGCCATTGCACAAACTACTACGTCAGCCGCAGCCACACCTGCACCAGCCACAGAGGTATTGGCCGCTGCGGTTAAAAAAGCAGCAAAAGAAAAGAAACAAGTACTTGCAATTTTCCATGCCTCATGGTGTGGTTGGTGCCATAAAATGATCGCTAGTCTAAATGACCCGGCTATTAAACCTTACTTCGATAAAAACTATGTAATCGCAGATTTTGTAGTTAAAGAATCAAAGGGGAAAGAGAACCTTGAAAACCCAGGAGGTAATGATCTGCTAGCGAAATATTACAATGCTGATCAAGGCTTACCAACATGGTTATTTTTCGATGCAAAGCAAAACCTTGTTGCTGATTCACAAATCAGACCTGAAGGAGCGCCTTTCTCAACAAAAGGTGAAAATGTTGGCTGTCCTGCAAAACCTGAAGAAGTTCAACACTTCATCAAAGCTTTAAAGAAGACCTCTAAACTTGATGAAAAACAACTTTCAGAAATCGCGGCGGTTTTCAGCAAGAACGAAATCAAAAGGTAATACCCTGCATTGAACAAGCGACTGCAAGCAAACTAGCTATCTTGTTTTTCCATAAAATTTGCCTTCTCAGAAAGAGCCTCAACGTTTTTCGCTTTTTCAGCGAATAATGCAGCTCTTGAAGAGAATGGCTAATTTTAATTGTTACTTTTGTTGCGCAATGCAACATCCTTCTACTTCTATATACTCCTTACAATTTGGCCTTGTTTGTTTAAGTTCCTTTCTCTTCTCCGCCAGTTTTAACATGCTTATCCCTGAACTGCCAGCTTATTTAACAGCTATGGGGGGCGCAGAATATAAAGGTTTAATTATCGCTCTTTTCACACTTACCGCTGGACTTTCGAGACCATTTAGCGGAAAACTAACAGATACTATTGGTAGAATACCAGTTATGGCTGTGGGATCGCTGGTATGTTTTGTGTGTGGCTTCCTTTATCCAATGCTGACTACAATATCAGGTTTCCTTCTTCTCAGATTAATTCACGGCTTTTCTACAGGCTTTAAACCTACGGCCACAGCAGCTTATGTTGCTGATTTAGTTCCTGCTGGAAAATGGGGGGAAGCAATGGGTATTCATGGGATTTGTTTTAGCACCGGATTAGCGATTGGACCTGCTATAGGCAGCACCATAACTGATCACTACAGCATCAATATCCTTTTCTATTGCTCTTCCTTATTCGCTTTATTGTCCATTGTTATTTTGGCTAATATGAAAGAAACGCTTCCTGGGAAGGCGAAATTTAAGTTGAAGCATCTAAAAATCGACAAGAAGGACATCATTGAATGGCGAGTGATCCCTGCTGTGGTCATTATATTTATGAGCTATATCAGTTATGGAGCGATTCTAACCGTAATATCAGATTGGAGTGCACACCTTGGTACAAGCAATAAAGGCTTGTTTTTTATGGTTTTCACGCTTACCTCATTACTCATCCGTTTTGTTGCCGGTAAAGCATCAGATAACTATGGCAGAACACATATATTAAAAATATCACTTGCACTTTTGGCAGCATCATTATTGTGGATTGCCTTGTCCAGTTCTTCGCTTAGTTTAATGCTGGCATCTGCGTTATATGGTATAGCAACAGGAATGTTGTCACCAACTGTTTCTGCATGGACAGCCGATCTGAGTAATCCAACTCAAAGGGGCAAGGCTATGGCAACCATGTATATTGCATTAGAAGCCGGAATAGGCTTGGGCGCATTACTTGCGGGCTGGTTGTTTATCGATGACCTACGTATGATCCCTGTCACCTTTTATTGTTGTACTGGAATTACAGTACTTGCGCTTATTTACCTTCAGTTCATATACAAACCAAAAACGGAGGCGGTTAATGGTTAAAATCTTAAGTTAGTGTAAATTGTACAATAATATTTATTAACATTTTTTATCTAAAAAAGCGCCTTAATTATATATTAAACTCATATTATTAGACTGATGGTTTAAAAGAGTAATAAAATCATTATTTCAAAAATCTTTTGGAATTGGATGATTTTACTACATTTATTTAATAAACCAAACACACAATATGAAATTAAATTATTTAAAGTTCGGAACAACTGCATTTATGTGGCTGTTTGGAACAGCACTGGTGTCGGCCCAACAACTGACTGACCAGTCGGGCATTAGCCTCAACGATCTCTCCTCATTTAAAGCGCCAGGCAAAAGCTGGTCGCTAGCAAATGGTGTTACCGCCAGCTTAAAAACCGACAATGAATTAACCGCAGTAAAAGGCGAGGGAATCCTTGTAAACTACCCGGGCAAGAAAAATCAGGGTGCAGATCTGTTTACCAATGCGTTACATGGCAATATGATTCTAGAATTAGATTATCTGATGGCCAAAGGTTCTAATTCAGGTATCTACCTGCAAGGAAATTATGAAATTCAACTGTTGGATTCATGGGGGAATACCAAGCCGCTTTCATCAGACAATGGTGGGATTTACGAACGTTGGGACGACTTAAGACCAGAAGGTCAAAAAGGTTTCAATGGTTATGCTCCACGCCAAAATGCAAGTAAAGCACCTGGCTTATGGCAACATTTAAAAATAGCATTTCAAGCGCCGAAATTTGATGCTACAGGAAACAAGATAGCCAACGCAAGGATGCTTACCGTAGAATTGAATGGTGTGCTTATTCACGACAATGTAGAACTATTGGGACCAACCAGAGGTGCTGGCAAAGAAAAAGCTATGGGACCTTTACGTTTGCAAGGCGACCATGGTGCAGTAGCATTCAAAAATATTAAAATATCAAAGCTACCTGCCGATCAGCTCAATGGAGGTCAGAAGGGTAAGGATAGTGCAGATCCAATCTATATTGATGCACCAACCAATACCATGATCCGCAGTTTTGTTGATTTTGCGCCTAACCAACGCTCCGTACATGCTATTTCTGTGGGAAGTCCAAAACAAGTGCATTATAGCTATGATCTTGATAACGGCTTATTGTTGCATGCCTGGCATGGAGAATTTGTTGATGCGACACCAATGTGGCATGATCGGGGTAATGGAACCTCTAAAGCACGCGGAGCTGTAACTACATTCACAAATAAATTGACACCAGCTGTGGCACAATTAAGCAGTCCACAAGCCGCATGGCCTCTTGATAGCACCGGAACTGGTTTTCGTACAAAGGGTTATGTGATGGACAATGAAGAGCGACCAGAGTTTAAATATAACATATATGGTGCTCAGGTTACAGATGCAATTAAGGCATTAGATAGTGGTAAAGGATTAAGCAGAACGCTGACTATAGATAAACCGGTATCAGGTTTATATGTTTTATTGGCCAATGCTAGCGCTATTGAAGAATTGGTTCAGGGACTTTATTTGGTTGATGGAAAAGCTTTTTATCTGGAACTTGATGAGACGGTAAGTAAACCAATAATCAGGGATGTTGACGGCAAAAAGGAGATGATCATTCTGCTGGGTAACAAGTTAAAATATTCTATTTCATTCTAATCCGACCTACACCAAATATGAAACATACTTTTAAAATGCTGGCAATGCTAGCTTTGAGCTTTAGTTTTACAACTGTATGGGCTCAGGAAACACCAAAAGAAGAAGATTTTTTTAAGATCATGAAGGTTAGGATACCAGAAGGCCCGGTACTTGAAGTAGGCGGATTGGTTACTTTACCTAATGGCGACCTTGGCATATCAACCCGTCGTGGTGATGTGTATGTCGTGGAAAACCCAACAAGCAATAGACCATATTTTCGCAAGTTTGCTACCGGTTTGCACGAAATATTAGGCTTAGCCTATAAAGATGGTGCTTTTTATGTAGCTCAAAGAGGTGAACTGACAAAGCTTATCGATAAAAATATGGATGGCAAGGCCGATGTTTATGAGACCATTTATGCATGGCCATTAAGTGGACATTATCACGAATACAGCTTTGGTCCTAAAATAGCACCTGATGGCTCTTTCTTTGTGACTGCCAATGTTGCTTTTGGTAACCAGGAATGGTGGCGTGCAGAAAGCAGGGTACCTATGCGTGGCTGGTCGATGAACATCACTGAAGATGGAAAGATGAAACCATGGGCGGCAGGAATGCGTTCTCCTGCAGGATTAAACGTAATTGACGGTCAGCTGTACTATACCGAAAATCAAGGTGATTGGGTAGGTTCAGGCGGTGTGTGGAAAGTAAATCAAGGTGATTTTATGGGACACCCGGCCAGTTTAACATGGACAAAAAGAAGTGATTCACCCGTTAAGCTAAGTTCCGAACTTTTCTACTCCAAAATAGATGAAAGAAGAGTAAAGGACAGCAATGGAAATTACATCAAACCAGAGAACAGAGTAAACGAGAACTTTAAAACGCTGTTCGATATGAAGAAAGAATTCCCAGAACTCCGTATGCCAGCTGTATGGCTGCCTTATGGCATTTTAGGGGTATCTACTTCAGAGCCCGTAAAGATCCCTCAAGGTACTTTCGGTCCATTTGAAGGTCAACTTTTAGTTGGCGACCAAGGAATGAGTATTATTTCAAGGGTATTTATGGAAAAGGTGAATGGTGAGGAGCAAGGTGCTGCCTTTTTGTTTAGAAGCGGTTTCCGTTCTGGCGTATTGAGAATGGCTTGGGCACAAGATGGATCTTTGTTTGTTGGTGAAACAAATCGTGGATGGGGTTCTGCCGGTGATGCTAACGAGGGCCTTGAACGTTTGGTTTACAACAATAAAGTCCCTTTCGAAATGAAAGCGGTAAGGGCAATGCCTGATGGTTTTGAAATTGAATTTACCAGTCCTGTAGATTTAAAATCTGCTCAGGATATTGCTTCATACAATGTAGAAAGCTTTATTTACAAATATCAACCAGTATATGGCTCACCACCGGTAAACACTGAATCTTTAAAAGTAAAAGGTGTTAAAGTATCTGCAGACGGTTTAAAAGCTAGAATAGTAGTCGACAACTTGCGTCAGTACTATATCCACACGATAAAGGTTAATGGCGTCCGTGAAAAACAGAACTTCTATTCGATTGTACATCCGGTAGCTTATTACACTTTAAATAATATCCCGGCAGGAGATAAGCTTGCAGCGAATGAGCTGAGTACTAGAAATTCGGCAAATGATCCTGTGGCAAATGTTACGCCGGCAGCAGTTAAAAAAGGTGGACCAATAGTTAAGGAAAAGGCTGTTCCTGTAAAAAAGGTAACTGAAACAAAAGCACCCGCTAAAGCGCCAACCTATGCAGAAGTAAAGGGCTTATTGGCGAATAATACTTGTCTGGCTTGTCATAACCCTACAAAAAAGCAAATCGGACCAGCATTTATAGATATAGCCAAACGTAAATATTCTGATGAAAAGATCCTGCAACTGATTCACAATCCTAAGCCGGAAAACTGGCCTGGCTATGCGACAGAAATGCCGCCAATGCCACAGGTTTCTAAAGCCGATGGACTAAAAATTGCAGCCTATATCAATTCATTGAAGTAAGGACATTAAGCGGGTTTGGCATATTTATTTACGTAATTGGCTTAACACTCCAAAACAAAATTAAACCTCAATTATTTTTTTACATTAGTAACCTTATACACCAATATAAATAAATATGAATACACTCCACAAGTACGACTACATCGTATTTCTAGTTTACTTTTTAATTGTATCCAGCTACGGTTTTTGGATTTATTATAAAAAGAAAACGGCTACTGCAGACTCTAAAGATTACTTTCTTGCCGAAGGTTCACTCACATGGTGGGCAATTGGCGCCTCTCTCATTGCATCGAATATCTCTGCAGAACAGATGATTGGTATGAGTGGTTCGGGCTTTAAACTAGGCTTAGCCATATCCGCTTACGAATGGATGGCAGCGGCAACATTAATTATTGTAGCTGTGTTCTTTATGCCTGTTTACCTGAAGAACAAAATCTTTACGATGCCACAGTTTTTAAGTCAGCGCTACAATGAAAAGGTGGCTATGATTATGGCTGTATTCTGGTTGATGTTGTATATTGTTGTTAACCTAATGTCTATCTTATACCTGGGTGCATTAGCCATTAGCGGTATATCCGGACTCAATATTGTTGGATGTATCATTGGCTTGGCGGTATTTGCTATTTTAATCACCTTGGGTGGTATGAAAGTAATTGGTTACACCGATGTTATTCAAGTGTTCTTCCTGGTATTAGGTGGCCTTGTAGCTACTTACATTGCCTTAAACCTAATTTCTAATAATGGTGGTATTATGAAAGGTTTCTCTATCCTAACAGATGGAGCTTCCGAACATTTCCATCTGATCTTTAAGAAGGATGATCCTAATTACATGGATCTACCTGGTTTAAGCGTACTGATTGGTGGTATGTGGATTGCAAACTTAAGCTATTGGGGATGTAACCAGTACATTACCCAAAGAGCGCTGGGGGCATCCTTGCCGGTTGCCAGAGCAGGTCTACTCTTTGCTGCATTCTTAAAAATGCTGATGCCTGTTATCGTGGTTATTCCAGGTATAGCAGTTTATTATATCATTAAAGAGAAAATACCAGGCATCAGTGCTGATAACTTGCTTACTTCATCTGGAGTTCAAGATCCTAACAAAGCATACCCGGCATTACTGGGGCTGTTACCAGTTGGCTTAAAAGGACTTTCTTTTGCTGCTTTAACGGCAGCAATTGTAGCTTCCCTTGCAGGTAAAGCCAACAGTATCGCAACAATTTTCACCTTAGATATTTATAAAAAGGCATTCAATAAAGATGCTGGAGAAGGTACTTTGGTAAACGTTGGAAAGATTACCGTTGTGGTGGCTATGTTGATGGCAGTTGGCCTTTCATTAGTTGTTGGTAACGCTTTAATGGGTGAAGGTAAACAAGGCTTCCAATACATTCAGGAGTATACAGGTTTTGTATCTCCGGGTATTTTTGCCATGTTTATTTTAGGTTTCTTCTGGAAAAAGACCACTTCAAATGCAGCACTTTTTGCTACAGTAGGTGGGTTTATTGTTTCCGTGATCCTTAAATTCCTTCCAGGTATGGTTGATTTGTCTCCGCTTTACAATTATGGATGGGCAGTGGCAAACTCTTCAGGGGTATTCGAAATTCCGTTTATGGATAGGATGCTGATAGTTTTTGCAATCTGTGTGATTGGTATGTATTTTATCAGTATCTACGACAATAAGAAAGGTATAGTGGCTAACGGATTAGAAATCGATGCTAAAATGTTTAGGGTATCTACTTCATTCGCAATCGGTGCATTGATCATTTTTGCAATGCTTGTAGCACTTTATTCTGCATTCTGGTAGCAGATGGTAACACATAAAAAAAGGGCGTTTGATCATTCGAGGGCACTGAAAAAGTTCCTCATTTATGAGCCAGCTTAAGGAACGATCAAGTAGAACATGTTTTTTACTTGATCGTTTTTTTTATTGAACAAAGTTGAGATTTCGTTATACTGATTTTTTGATCAATATATACCTGTCTTTTTCGAAGGATAAATAAGCATTTTGGTTGCAATTGACTGGATTTAACTCAGATTTATTGAATATTAGATCAGTTTTAGGATTCTTTTTAAGTTTACGGTAAAAATTGCCATAGCCCCCTGCATTTCCATATTCTGTATTCCATAGGAAGTCGCACG
>NZ_SJSM01000014.1 GCF_004331685.1 Pedobacter hiemivivus
AAATAGCTTTGGTTTTCATGTACTTTGAAACTGTACTATCTTACCTCGCTATGCTTTATAAATGACATCTCTTTAATGAACTTCTCGAATCGCCTCACGGGTCTTCTTTATATTTCTTCGTTTATTATTCTTCAGTTTCGTTCCGGTCTTAATGTTCCGAATCTCAGTTTCAAATCCTCAACGTTTCAATCTTTTTTATTCTGTTAACAAACTCCGTTTGGTAACTCCCGTTCTGTTTGGGATTGCAAAGGTAGAAATCTTTTTGGTTTTGTCAAGCTTTTTATTAAACTTTATTTCTTTTATTTTTCGAGCCTTTTAAACACTCATAAAGAAACACCAATCTCTTTTTCTAACCCTTCAGTTCAACCTTCATCCTTATCCTTTTCTTACAAACCCTTCCTCCGAAGCGGGATGCAAAAGTAGGAAAATTATACGCCCCCGCAAACTTAAACACACTATTATCTCCGTTAAACCCATAAGTACCTGCAACACAACCAGAAAAACTGAAAGCTATTTTAAAAAAGAAGGATCATGAAATTAGCGTATTAGACCAACTGTATAGCGAAACCCGTATTAGACCCATTGATATTCCTTTAAAAATCCTATGACTGTAAACGCGTGCCCGAAGAACTCTCGAAGGGTACTACAGTAACCTTTTCAGCTCTATAACCTTAACCCACAAAAAAGCCCTTACGATACTTCTACCATAAGGGCCTATCTAAAATTGAAACTGAGTATTAAAAGTTGAAATACGATTTAGCGTTATTATAACAGATATCTTGCACTAACTGTCCAATCCACTCCGTATTGTCCGGCAATTCACCTTTCTCTACGTCCTCTCCAAACAGATTACATAAAATACGTCTGAAATACTCATGGCGCGGATAAGAAAGGAAACTCCTTGAATCGGTAAGCATACCTACAAAACGGCTCAATAGTCCCATATTAGACAATGTATTGATCTGTTTAATCATCCCATCCTTTTGATCCAGGAACCACCATCCCGATCCCCATTGCACTTTTCCGGCAACAGTTCCGTCGTTATAATTTCCAATCATAGTTGCCATCAATTCATTGTCGGCAGGATTTAGGTTATACAAAATAGTCTTAGCCAGTCTGTTTTGCGAATCAAGGTTATTTAAAAACTTAGAAAGCTGTTTACCCTGACTAAAATCACCTATTGAATCAAAGCCCGTATCAGGCCCTAGCTGGCTTAGCAACCTATTGTTATTGTTTCTTAAAGCACCAAGGTGATATTGTTGTACCCACCCCTTCTCATGATCCCAAAGGGCAAATTCAAACAGCAAAGCCGATTTAAACTTCAGCACCTCCTCTAAAGTTAATGCTGCATTAGCTCTAATCTTAGTAAAGATAGATTTAACCTCTGCTAAAGTATAGTCCTCTGCATAAATCTGCTCCAAACCATGGTCAGAAACCGTACAGCCATTAGCAGCAAAATAATCATGGCGCGATTTCAAAGCTGAAAGATAAGTATCCAAATCATTGATCTCCCCACCTGTCAATTCCGCAAGCTTATCGATATAAGTATTTAATCCTGCTACATCATCCGCATTCATAGCCTTATCTGGTCTAAAGGCCGGGAATACCTTTATATCTACCCCATCATTCTTGATTTTCTGGTGAAATTCCAAGCTATCAAGCGGATCATCAGTAGTACATAAAGTCTCCACCTTCATTTTGCGAAGTAAGTTCTGAACAGAATACTCCGGACGTTGAAGTTTAGCTGTACACTCATTATATATACGTTCTGCATTATCGCCAGACAATACTTCATGTATATCAAAGTAACGCTGTAGTTCCAGGTGTGTCCAATGGTATAATGGATTTCTTAAAGTATAAGGAACCGTCTCTGCCCATTTTTTAAATTTCTCCAGGTCGGTTGCTCCCCCAGTGATATAATATTCATCCACACCATTTGCCCGCATAGCACGCCATTTATAATGGTCGCCCGCCAACCAAACCTGTGTAATGTTTTCAAAATTGATGTCGTTTGCAATCTGCTCAGGAATCAAATGATTATGATAATCAATTATCGGCATTTGCTTGGCATAATCATGATACAGCATCTCGGCCGTCTTAGTTTCTAATAGAAAATTATCGTCTAAAAAATTCTTCATCTAACGCTATTTATATATAGTATATATATGTTAATTATTTATATCAGGTTTCCTTACAAGGAAACACCTCTTTTCCATGGAATAAAATCATCCTGAATATGGCGCACTGCACTTACAGTGGTTGTGCCACTTGCTACACCAATTACATAATCTAAAATTCGACTACCGGCCTCTTTAATGGTTTCATCGCCATCAATAATAGGTCCTGTATCCAAATCAATGATGTCACTCATCTTGTTAAACAATTTGGTATTGCTCGATATTTTAATCACCGGAGCAATAGGATTACCAGTTGGCGTTCCCAATCCCGTGGTAAAAAGTACCACGTTGGCTCCCGATCCGACTTCGGCAGTCGTGGACTCCACATCATTGCCTGGTGTACACAATAAGTTCAATCCCGGTTTAGATACTTTCTCTGGATAATCCAATACAGCCACAACTGGAGAGGTCCCTCCTTTTTTAGCTGCACCGGCAGATTTAATAGCATCAGTAATCAAACCATCTTTAATATTACCTGGTGAAGGATTCATATCAAAACCTGAACCAGCTTCGGTAGCTCTTTTGCTGTAAGTTTTCATCAGATGCTCAAAACGCTCGGCATCCTCCTTATCTACGCAACGATCACTCAGGTTTTGTTCTACACCGCAAAGTTCCGGGAACTCGGCAAGAATCACTGATCCACCAAGTGCAACCAGTAAATCAGAGGCATAACCAATTGCTGGGTTTGCGGATATTCCAGAGAAACCATCAGAACCACCACATTCCAAACCAATACAAAGGTTACTTAACGCAGCAGGTTTTCTTTCGTTGGCGTTGGCTTGTATCAGACCTGCAAAAGTTTGTTTAATCGCCTGTCCCAACAATTCCGATTCTTTGCCTATCGTTTGCTGATCTAGAATATAAAGTGGTTTGTCAAAATTGCGACTTCTTTTTTCTATTTCTTCTTTAAGGATGCTTACCTGTGCATTCTGACAACCTAAGCTTAAAACCGTTGCACCGGCAACATTTGGATGGGTAATGTAACCGGCCAACAAACCACAAAGGGTTTCAGAATCCTGACGAGTACCACCACAGCCACCTGTATGTGTTAAAAATTTAATACCATCCACATTTGGAAACATGCGGTTTTGCTTTGCAACGTTTTCCGAGTAGGTCAGCTCAGCATTTAAAATATCATTTACGCTGGCTCCTTTTTCGTAAAGGGACATCAATTCTTTGGCTTGCACCTGGTAGTTTTCATTTCTGCCATAGCCAAGATTGTTCATCAATGCTTCCTGTATCACTTCGAGGTTCCTGTTTTCGCAAAAAACCATGGGTATCACTAACCAGTAATTAGCCGTCCCCACCTGCCCATCTGTACGATGAAAGCCATTAAAGGTCCTATCTTTCCATTCAGTAATGTCTGGTTTCTCCCAGTTGATGTGCGCATCCGTCGTATTAAACTCCGTTGCAGCGTGTTTGATATTACCAGTAGTTATAATAGACCCTACCGGAATATCTATTTGGGCTTTACCTACCAAAACACCATACATGATCAACTGATCACCAACCGCCATATCTGTAGTGGTAAACTTATGCTTTGCAGGTACATTGTCGGTCAGCAAATAAGATTGACCTTCGTAAATTACCTCTTCCCCTTTCACAAGATCCGTAAGCGCAACCAGTACATTATCCTTAGAGTGAACCTTTAATATTCTTTGTTTCATTATTTTGATACTTGTAATGATTGATCAATACTAGCCAAGGCATTGGCCACACCATTTTTCAATATATTGTTATAATTCTCTTTTACAGTACGATTAAAACCATCAAGCACAGAGAGATCAGTTCCCCATAACGCAGCGTTGGCCAATAATAAATCTACATAATCTGCCTCACTTTGTTGGGCTACTTCATAGAAATATGACGCTTCATCATCAGTAATCAAGTATTCTTTGCCTTCGTAACTTCCAAAATACTGGTTACCTTCTTTTCTGGCTACTTTCATAAACAATAGGAATGCGGCAAAACCAAAGGCAATATGACTCGGTACTTTATTGTTTATTTTATAATAGTTTAGCAATACAGGCAGCACCCTGATTTTCATTTTCATGGTATACTGAAAAGTAATATTGATCCATAAGTGCTCAATATTGGGATTTGCAAAACGATCAATTACTGTATTTGCAAACGCTACAGCTTCTGCTTCGGCTACATCATAGGGTATAGCACCTACTATTTCCTGCATCATCAGCTCTTTGACATAGTTGCGGGTAGCCTCATTGTTCATTGCCTTAGTTACGGTATCTATACCCGACAGGTAGGCTATCCCTGAGGTCAATGTATGTGATCCGTTTAATAAACGCACTTTCAATTCTTTAAAGATCTCAATATCGGGTCTAACAATTACCCCTTGATCTGCACCTTCCAATCCTAACAAAGCAGAAACCTTCTCGTCACCTTCAATTGCCCACAAGCGATAAGGCTCGGCCATAATGATCAGTTCATCGGTATAACCAAGCGCTGCTTCTAGTTTTGCTAGTGCAGCAGCATCTGGTTTACCTGGAACAATACGGTCTACCAACGAATTGCAAAAACGAATATGTGTACTTAACCACGTCTTAAACGCCTCTTCTAATTCGTTAAAGGCTGCAAGCTCAAATACAATCGCTTCTAGCTTCTTTCCATTATCTGAGATCAATTCTGTAGCAATTACAGCAAGATCAGCTGCCGCCGTCGAGCCTAAAGCTTTATATCTGGCATATAAAACAGCTAATAGTTTAGCCGGAAATGATACCGGTGGTTTTTGAGCTATACTTTCTTTTACCAATTGTATACCCACTTCGGTGGTATTGGATACGATGATGTTTAATTCTGGGGCACTGGCAATTTCCAATATCGCATCCCAATCCTGATCTGCAGTGAGTACGCGACTGATAGCGGATGAAATGATATTTTCCTCAACCGGTTGTCCGTTTTCAATCCCTCTTACGCATATTGTATATAAACTATTCTGTGCATCAAATTCTTTTGTACCGCCTTTGCTAGTGGATTTAACTACTACTACTCTGCCATTAAACAAGCCATTCCTATTGGCTTTATCTATAAAATAATCTGGTAATCCGCGCAATAGAACACCTGTTCCAAATTGCAATACCTTTTCAGGAAGGTTAAATAGTTCTTCTTTTGGAAGGATTAAACCGACAGCTTTAATGTCGTTTAACGTATCTTTTGATAAGTTCATATTCAGTTTTTAATACGGTCGTAAAACAAGTCTACGTAATTATTATAAGTTAGAAACGTTGTTCAAGCGTAATTATTTACGCAAACGTTATCGATAACGATTGCGTAAAATCGTCGTAACACTTCTTTACTATCTTATTTATTTTTTTATTTGCAATACGCCTGCTGCAGCACCATGACCAAACTCAGTTTTCAGTTTCGACTTTGTCGTATTGGTTTCTGACAAAATAATATCTGCATTTCTATCACCATTTATCCTGAACAATAAATCAGCATTGATATAGCTTATATTTTTCAATCCAATAGATTTCCCGTTTTGGATATAGATTAAAGGTAGTGCATTCTTTATTTCCAGATGGGCATTAGAAATATGTATGTTCTTTGCTTCCTGTATGTCAATTCCGGCTTTGGCTTTAGCAATCAGATTATCTATGTAAATATCGCTGATGCTCATTTCCGGCAAGCCCCTAACAAATACCGCCTTCTCCGCACCGTCACAAACTATATTCCTGATGTAAAACTTCCTGAACACAGGTGTCTCTTCGGTAACCGGCAGCAACTTCAATTTGGGGGTTTCTCTTGTTTCGCCTGCCAAAGGTATCGGATCAACCGCAGCATAATACATATCGAAAAGAATGGCTTCACCAGCAATATCTTTCATGTTGATATTCTTGGCATAGATATTTTCTACAATACCTCCACGACCTCTGGTTGTTTTAAAACGAAGGCCAATATCTGTCCCGATAAACGTGCAATCTGAGATAAAGATATTTCTTGCTCCGCCAGACATTTCACTGCCAATTACAAAACCACCATGTGCATGGTATACTGTGCTGTTGCGAATGATTACATTTTCTGTCGGCATACCACGCTTGCGTCCGGCAGCATCACGACCTGATTTGATGCAAATCCCATCATCACCTACGTCAAATGTACTACCTTCTACGAGTACGTTTTTACAAGACTCTAAATCTAGTCCGTCGCCATTTTGGGCATACCAAGGATTTTTGGCATATACATTTCTGATGGTTAAATCCTCTGTCATTAAAGGATGAAGGTTCCATGCTGGCGAGTTTTGGAAAGTTACCCCCTCCAGCAAAACACGTTTGCAACTGGTCAGCACCATTAAGTTGGGACGTAAAAAGTCTTTAATTTCCGCATAAAAATCAGCATTCTTCTCCTTGGTAATCAGACCTGGATCTTTCATCTTAGAACCTTTAAGTGATTTTTCTGAAGGATACCAAATCTTCTTATTCTCACTCAATATTCCACCAGACGCCAACAAGTCTTTCCATTGGCTTTCAGTAAGCTTATCTTTTTTCACCATCCGCCATGCATCTCCTGCTCCATCAATAATACCAAATCCCGTAATGGCAATATTTTGCTGACCAATGGCCCATATTGGAGATTGATTACGCATCTGAGGTATGCCTTCCCAACTGCCCTCCACCAAAGGATACTGATTAAAATCTTTCGTAAACTGTAGCAAAGCATTCTTTTTTAAATGCAAGTTTACATTACTTCTCAATTCTATCGGTCCGGTAATCCATAAGCCTTCCGGGATAAGGACAACGCCGCCACCACGCTTATTGCAATCTGATATCGCTTGATTGATGCTATTCGTATTCAAGGTAAGGCCATCATTTTTTGCGCCATATTTAAGGATGCTAATGGTATCTTTTTTAAAAGAAGTTGCAGCCACTACTGGCAGGTTATCAAAAGAGTACCCTTTTGCAGCATTTGTATTTTGCGCAACGGCATTAAACGAGAAGACAAATAGAGGAACTGCGAATATAGCAGATACTACTTTTTCATACTTAAACATAAGATTTATATTTGATTTTCACTCAATAAAACAAGTCTACGCAGTTTTAGATAAGATTGAAACTAAAAAGGGGAAAATAACTGCGCAATCGTTGCCAAAGACAAAATAGGGATATGCCTCTGAGACTGCCTGATCTTAGGCTCCCTGAAAAGGGAGCAAAGCTCAGAAGGTCTCTTCGGCATACCCAATTTTGTAACTAAACTTAATTAGTGATCAGTAACTTCGTTTATCGAGTACGGACCAAATTTAAGTAGCAGGATCCCAATGTTTAAATAGTAGGATCCCACCCTCTGAATATTTGTGTGATGGTATAGTCCTTAGCTGCTTCGTCGCTGAGCTGGTACGACCAGGTTACTCTTTTTTCAGGTTGCGCTCCTATTCCTTTGTTTTTATATTCTGCATAGAAAGCTGTTTGCTCATTACTTTCTTTGCCCCAGTTGTGCCAACCTTCAAGTTTTATAACGGGGCTTAGTTCACAGTTTAAAAAAACGGTTTTTGCAGCTGGACGCCATGGCCGCCCTAGATACACTGTTCCATCTGGTGCAGAGCCACCGATTTTACAATTCATAAATACATAGCCATATTTAGTGGTGTCGGGCGTAGCAGCAGCAGTAACATAACCTTGTTTCTTGCAGAAGATTTCACATTCATCAAAGATTGCAGTGGCCGAACCAAATATAAAATCAACTGTTCCGCTGATAAAGCACTTATAAAAATACTGTCTACTTCCTTTTCCGTAAGTGTAGAGCGTATCCTGAAAACCAAGCATCCTACAATTCATAAAGCGAGCCCTATCCCCGGCAATCCAAAGGGCAACTGCCTGACCAACCGGTCCGGCACTATTCTCAAAGGTGATATTTTCAGCAGTAAAGTCATCGGCGTAAATGAAGAATGACGAGGATCCGGAAGTACCTATATTTTCTCCGAAACTATTTTTCTTTTGCGCGTAGTCATCGTAGGTAAGCACTGTTTTATCCAGACTTTCGCCTAGCAATTTCACTTTTCTCTTAGATGCTGAAAGGTTTAGTTTTTCTTTATAGACTCCATTTTTAATGAGTATGGTAGTCGTTATATTTCTAAAATCAGGAACAGCACTTATGGCCTCTTGTACGGTCTTAAAATCTCCAGTCCCATCTTTTGCCACCACAAAATCGGCTTTTTGGGCAAAAGAGGTATAAAAACACATTAGGCAGGTAAGGCATAAAAGTAATCTTTTCATTTTTCAGGTCGTAGTAAGTTTGGTTAGTTCTCTGTACAACAAATTACAGTGTTTTTGTAATAGATTGTTTAAGTCAGTCGGTTTAATTTGCGCAATCGTTCCCGATATCATTACTGCCACCAACTGATATTATAAGAATAACGTTATATTGCATCTTATTTAGTTTTTATGTTCGAGCCACCTACCTTAAAAGATATCGCTAATGCCCTGGGACTATCCACATCTACAGTTTCCAGAGCTTTAAGGGATACTTATGAGATTAGTGCAAAGACAAAAAAACTAGTCTTTGAATATGCTGAAAAGATAAACTATCAGCCTAATCCGAATGCTTTAAGTTTAAAAGAACGAAGGACAAAATCGATTGGTGTGGTGGTGAGTGAAGTCGCCAACCATTACTTTTCTCAGGCCATCAATGGCATTGAATCTATTGCATACGACAGAGGGTATCACGTCATCATTACGCAAACCCATGAATCGTATGCCAGAGAAAAAATAAACGTACAACACCTTGCATCCCGTTCTATTGATGGTTTGCTAATTTCTCTTTCTGCCGAAACCTCCGACACTGCTCATTTAAAATACTTACATGAAAGAGGTATGCCCATGGTCTTTTTTGATCGGGTTCCTAATGACATCCATACGCATAAAATCACGGCAAATAACGAACAGGGCGCTTTTGAGGCTACATCACATCTGATTATATCTGGCTACAAGAAAATTGCCCACCTTACCAGTTCTGATCATCTATCCATCAGTATTGAGCGTTTACGTGGGTATACTGCTGCGTTGAATAAATATAATATCCCAGTAAATCCTGATTATATCAAACATTGTCCACATGGTGGCATGTTTCCTGAAGAAACAGAACGGGCAGTTTTAGAACTGGTTAACTTAAAGGATAAGCCAGATGCAATTTTTATAGCTGGCGACCGCCTATCCATTGGTTGCCTTGAAGTATTGAAAAAACTGAATGTCAAAGTTCCTGATCAAATTGCACTAGCAGGGTTCAGCAACTCTGATGTGCTGAACCTGTTCGAGTACCCGATCAGCTCTGTGCGACAACCGGCATTTAAAATGGGAGAAACTGCAACAGAAATGCTGCTGCAGCTTATAGAAAGTAAATATCCCGTAACGGACTTTGAGAATAAGGTGATTGATACCGAATTATTTACCCGCAACTAACAACCTTTACTTTGTCATCAACTTACCGTTGATCGTTACATTTTCTAACTTAAAATTCTTCACGTGATCGATCTTCATCGGCGTTTTTACACCGCGAATGTTACAGTTGATCATCCTTAAGTTTTCAACCGGTGATTCTTTATAAGCGTTTACGAAAATAGCGTAGTCGCCACCTTTCTCTACATCAATATTCTCCACCCATATGTTTCTAATCACGGGCATAAAATTACCGGGCTTCTCATAAAACATATTACAAGTAACCGCAGCATCTCGATAGGCACCTACTTTGATGTCTTTCATAAACACGTTTTCAATAATACCACCTCTGCTAGAGCTTGTTTTTAATCTTAAAATCCGATCTAAATTTGGACTGTCCATGATACAATTGATAGCAAAAATGTTTCTAGCTCCACCTGATATTTCACTTCCAATTACCACACCACCATGTCCATCTTTCATCTCACAATTTTCTATAATGTGATTTTCGGCCGGTCTTCCAATTCTACGACCGTCCTGATCTCTTCCTGATTTAATAGCAATGCAATCATCGCCGGTATCAAAATAACAGTTCCTGATGAGTACATTTTTACAAGATTCTGGATTAACACCATCCGTATTAGAACCGTGGGCAATAATCCTTAGGTTTTCAATGGTCACATTTTCGCACAATACAGGATTTACATTCCACATTGGCGAATTAACCATCTTTACGTCAGCGATCAGGATGCTGTTACAGCTATAAAGCTGGATAAAATTAGGGCGTAAAAAGTCGCCTTCACCAAACACCCGAGTTTTAGGATTGGTTTGTTTATGATTTAAATCGTGTAACACATCTCTTGCTTTAACTTGCTTTGATGGTTTACCCACATTCCATGCATACCAATCTTTATAAGTTGCATTGCCATCCAATATTCCTTTACCTGTAATGGCAATATTTTTCTGCCCGTAAGCGTAAATAAATGCGGAGTAATTCATCAGCTCCATTCCTTCCCATCTGCCAAACACAATTGGATAGTGCTTAGGATTTGCACTAAAAATAATCTTTGCATTGTCTGCCAAATGCAGGTTTACATTACTTTTTAAGTGAATGGCACCTGTTAAAAAATTACCCAAAGGAACAACAACCCTTCCGCCACCATTTTTAGCACAATCGGCGATGGCTTTTTTAAAAGCTTCCGTATTCAACGTTTTCCCATCCCCTTTAGCACCATATTTAGTGATCAAAAAATCCTTAGCAGGAAAAATCGGTGCGTTGATCAGTTTTCTGATCCGCGCCATTTCCGCTAATGGCTCTGCAGTAGTTTTCCAAATTGTAACTGGTTGTTGTGCGCTTGCATCCAACACCAGCATTGCAAAAAATGTTGCCAGCAAGCCCTTCAGCTTATACTTAGCATTTGTCATAAACCCCATGATTGTACTTAATTAAAAACCATTAAAACAAAAATCTCTATTACTTATTTACTATTTCTCTTTAACCACTCTGAATAGCCCTTATCCAGCACTTTTTTGGGCCAATTCCCATACCAGGCATACCCATTACGTCGCTCGTAACCGATATCTTGAATGGAATATTTTACAATACCGTCCCTGTCACAAAAGAAAGGTCGATTGGTTCCAATCTCATAATACCTAGCCCATATCGTGGATGCCGGATCAGCTACCACTTGTCTATCTTTGCCCAATTCCGTACCTGGAGCCGGCACATCAATTACCTTATAGCCTGAGATTTTTACGGTCTGAAACCATTCTACAGCTGCATTTACAGCATCCTTGATTTGCTTTGAAGGATTTGGCTGGCTCATTAGAAACTCAACAATTTCATCACTTTCAGAGCCACTTATAGAAGGTAGCTCGTAAGCTCTGGCCTTTGCTGGTTCTAATGTCCGTTCATCATACTGTTGACACCAGGCCGTAAGTTTACCGTTTACTTTAATTTGCGTTTTTAGTATACAGTCAATCCCCTTCTTAATCGCATTGGCACTAGGCTCTATTAACTTTGGACTAACTACATCCAAGTCATTTTTACTTAGCACCACATCTTGCAGGATATTCAATGCATTGATCATAGCATTGTCGTTATAGGTAATGTGCGCTCTATAAAGATGCTTATCCGGGTAATACTGTGGCCATCCTCCATTTTGATATTGGGCTTTTAACAGATAGCGAATACCATTCTCGGCAGCAGCCAGATACTTTGGATTGTTATCTTTTTTATAAGCCTTAACCAAATACCTGATTTCTTTGGCTGTAGAGCCATTGTCAATATTGGCATCATCTCTCGCAGCTTCTTCTGCTATTTCAGATTTTTGGCTTTCCGAAAACTCAACATCATACTTAAAAGCTTTGCCTTTGAACTGTTTAGACCAACCGCCATTCCCACGTTGGAACAACAGCATATTGTCTGCCTGCAAATCCTGAGCATTAACCTCTACAAAAAACAGGCAGGCCATACAAGCCAACACAATCTTTGCTATATTTTTATACGATTTCATTGTTTTTTTTCTTTTAATAATGATTTTAAATTCCTGACAATGGGTCCCAATTATCCGCGCTGCCTAGTATATTTTTAAGTGTATAAGATTTTACTGCTTTAGCATTTAACTGGTGCGACCAAGCTACACGGGCTTTTGCAGCTGCCCCCGGACCTTTACTCCCAAATTCCGCATAATAGGCTGTTTTCTCTTTATCAGGAAACATAGCATCCCCCTTCCAAGGGTTCCAACCTTCTGATGTAATGTGACTACCTAACTCACAGTTTATAAAAACCGTTTTTGCATAAGGCCTCCATGGTCTACCCAGATATACTTTTGTTACTTTTTCTACCGCTTTAAGTGTGCAGTTAAAAAGCACAAAGCCAAATTTCTGATTCGCTCTGGTAGCGGCAGCAGTTACATAAGAATTACTCAGGCTATTGATGGTATAGTTTTGAAAAACTGCTGTTGCTTCACCAAAAATAAAATCTGTAGTGCCCTCTATGTAACAATCCTGGTAAAACTGACGGCTTTTCTCTGTCGCAGCATAAAGGGTATCCTGAAAACCCAATAGTTTACAGTTTTTGGCCACAAAGCGATCGCCCTCTACATGCAATGCTACTGCCTGTCCTACTGCACCAGCCGTATTGGCTATAGTCAGATTTTCCATACTCAAGTCATTTCCCTGTACCAATACGGTATAGGAAGTATAGGTGGTAAACTTGTCTTTACCAAAAGCATCTTTACCTTGTGGATAAACCTTCCCAGAGAAATCATTGTTAGTGATGATGGTATTTTCTTTATCCTCTCCAATCAACGAGATATTTGTCTTCCAGGTTGGAATAACCAGCTTCTCCTTATAGATTCCTTTTTTAATAAAAATCTTTACGCTCTTCCCTCCTAAATCACGTACTGAATTTACAGCTTCCTGTATCGTTTGATAATTACCACTCCCATCCTGGGCTACAGTAATCTCTTTTGGAAAAACCGCTGACTGTGCCAAGAGTTGCGTTACCCAGCATACAAGGGATAGTACAATTAATGACAAATTTTTTAATAAATATTTCATCTCTATTATATGTTTTTAGTTGACTGGTTCTATTCTGAACCAATCGAAATCAGCGTACCCTGAATCATTAATTTTCACATCTCTGGTACAGAAAAGGCCTACTTTTGCACCTATCCATTGCCCCGGCGTTGCCACAAACTCGTTCCCGGCATCTTCAAATTTCTGCCCATCTAAGCTATAGCTGAATTTACACTTCCCACCTTTAACTACGGTTACACGCAAGTAAAGTGTAGCCCCAGTCAGTTTGCTTAATGTTGTTTCTACTTCTTTCCCACCTTTGTGAGCATTTTTACCAACAGAATAAATCAGATAATTGCCATCCTTTTTACTTTTAATAGAAAGATTAGCATAACTCTGTCCCATAATGATCAATCCTGCTTTTTCATTTTCAATCTTTGTATTAGGTGAAAATGTAAGCTTTGTAGTTGTTTTAAATTCTTCTGTTGGAAATTTCTGTAGTAAAATATTAGGTACATCCCAATAATTCCTTGCACTATCAGGTACTTGATCCGAATACAACCTTAATGTACCTTTTTCAGCATTCAGGAATGACCAGGTTGCTTTTGGATTCGCCTGCCATTGCCATTGAGGTCCCAAAGCTCTGCCGTTAAATTCATCACTTTCTACAGGAGTCTGAATTGGATAAATCTTGCCTACATTCGGCTTTTTATATGTCATTACCGGCTCACCTATTCCATCTCCATCTTTGTCAATACCTATTACCGGCCAGTCGTTTATCCATTTCATAGGTTGCAGATGTACAACCCTACCATATGCATCTTTATCCTGAAAATGCAAAAACCAGTCTTCACCAGTTTGAGTATTTACCCAAGCACCTTGGTGTGGGCCATTCACAGTACTTTTACCTTGATCCATTACTACTTTACGTTGGTAAGGGCCATATATATTTTTGGAGCGTAACACCAATTGCCATCCTGTAGAAACACCACCTGCTGGTGCAAAAATGTAGTAATAACCATTGCGCTTATAAAACTTTGGCCCTTCAATAGTAGGGTCAGTTTCATGTCCGTCATATACAATTACACCAGCATTAAACGTTCTTGTACCTTCAGCATTCAATTGCTTCACCGCAATTACACTTTTTATCCCTGCACGACTACCTGCATAAGCATAGGCCAGATAAACTTTACCATTGTCATCCCACAGTGGACAGGGATCAATTAAACCTTTACCTGCTTCAATAAGTTCTGGCTTAGACCAAGGACCTGCAGGATTCTTTGCCTTGGTTACATAAATCCCAAAGTCTGGATCTGGAAAATAAATATAAAACTCATTGTTGTGGTAACGTATAGCAGGAGCCCAAACACCATTGCCATGTTGGGTTTTAGCGAAATGATCAAAAGGAGGCTGACGGTCAAAAACATGGCCAATGATCTTCCAGTTCACCAAATCTTTAGAATGAAGAATTGGCAATCCAGGGACCGCATCAAAGCTAGAGGCAACGAGGTAAAAATCATCACCCACCCTAATTGCGTCCGGATCAGAATAATCCGCATCCAAAATTGGATTCTTGTAAGTACCATTGCCCTGATCAGCTACCCATACTTTTGAAACATAGTTAGACATGATTTCTTCTTTAACAACTTTGCTTTTTTGCTGAGCATCGGCATCATGAATAGTGGCTAAAGTAATTCCTGCAAAAAGTAGTGTGTTATATAAATGGTTCATCGTTCTATTGGTTATTATTTTAATTGGTTTTCAAGAATGGTTGCTACCAGGCTATTGATGTATACTTCTATATTGTCATAAGCAGTGCTCAAATTCCGTCCGCTAGCATTGGCTACTTTAGAATCAAGGCCTTTGGCTTTTTCCCATTCATCAGGCATACCATCACCATCCGTATCTAACAAGGCTGGTAAACTTTGTAGCAATGGCCAACCATCAACGTCTCCTTGGGTATCTATAATTCCGTTAGTGCTTCCATTAGAACCTACTTTATAAAAGGTTTTATTGCGGGCATGTAAAACGGTGCGGGTATCTATAGCATCTCTTTTTAACACTGCACCTGCATAATCCAGCACCTTATCATAAGCTGCTAAAGCCGTATGTGTGGTTACATTGTTGTCAATTGCCAAAGGTGTATTAAGCTTAATCGCCAATTTATCCGCGTCCGAAACCGTACCATAGCTACTATGAAACTGATTGGCTACCCCATAAGTCCAATTGTCACCCGTAGCAGTTGCACGCTCATTTACATAATTGCCATTCACATAAAACTTACCCCAGATATCGTAAACCTCTGTACCTGGAATTTTATTCTTGTCGATAGAAACGATTCTATCTTTTTTAGTACTTGCCGGTCCTGGTTTATAATAGTTATTGATGATGTTGATGTTCATTGCTTCACCACCGTAGGCATTATTAGTCGGTCCCCAATTGTAAAAAACATTATTTCTGATATCTACCAGATCGGTTAAAGCAAAAGCCTTTCCTGCTTCTTCCCCATACCTTGGATTACGACTATCATGGTTGGCCATTAAATTATGATGAAAGGAAGCATTTTTTCCTCCCCATACTCCACCGTAACCATGCGCACCTTTACCATGTACAGAATTCCTTAAGCTTTCTGCAATCAAACACCACTGAAGAGTAAAATTCTCATTTGCATAAAAGGAAACGCATTCGTCCGTAGACCAACTCATGGAACAATGGTCTACAATAATATTTTTTTGGAATCTCCCTCCAAAAGCATCGCCTTCCTGCTTCTCTGTATCTCCCATTCTAAAGCGCAAATACCTTACAATTACATTGTCTGCACCTACGTTAACTTCATAATTTCTCAGGCAAATACCATCACCCGGAGCCGTTTGTCCGGCAATGGTGATGTCTTTATTTCTAATCACCAATCTACTTTGTAAGGCTATCGTACCCGAAACTTCAAAAACTACAACACGAGCACCAATTGCATCTATGGCTGCTCTTAAGCTGCCCGCTCCTGCATCATTAAGGTTGGTTACTTTGATTACTTTACCCCCTCTACCACCAGTTGTGTTACGCCCAAAACCTTCAGCCCCCGGAAAGGCATAAGCAGATTCAGCAACAGGCGTAGGTCCTGTTGTAGTATCCTTTTCTTCTTCTATTGAAGGAGCTATCTCTACTTTTTTCTTTTTTCCGCAATTGGTAAAAGTGAAAGCAATGAGCAGCATCACAGTGCTTAACAATAATCTTCTAACGATCATTTGAAATAATATTTTTAATAACGTTAACGTTTTACAATTCTATTGGCTAGCTCCAAATTCAGCTTTTTCAATTCTAACAAGACCAATTCGGCCATTCTACGTGCTCCGTACTCATTAAAATGCGTATTGTCATCCACTCCTGCCGGATAATTAGGATGCTGTCCGGGCGTTAGCTTATTAAACAACAACTTCGAATTCTCTGTGCCCATCTGTTGTAATAATACCATACTCTCTTTATCCAAATCAATCAAAGAAACTTGCTTGTCTTTAGCCACATTCCTTACAATTTCAGAATATACCTGGTGACTTTCCTTCACATTGCCGTCTACATCAAAACTGCGGCGGGCTACAGGTGTAATCAATATTGGAAAAGCTCCTGCTTTTAGGCTTTCGCTGACGTATTTCTCCAGATTAGTTTTAAATTCTTCTTCTGTCGTATAGGTCTTTTTTGTTTTTACCTCATCATTATGCCCAAACTGTATAAATACATAATCACCCGCTTTTAAGCTATCTGTTACCGATTTCCAACGCCCCTCTGTGATAAACGACTTGGTACTGCGACCATTCTGTGCACGGTTATCAACACTCACCGACTCATCAAAAAAGTTAGCAAAGGGCATCCCCCATCCAGTTTCCGGATATTTGGAAACTAATTTTACCGACATGGTCGAATCTCCAACCAGATAAACTTTGATCTTTTTGACAGGCATGTTAAATGCCATTAGCAGTACGCAAGTAAAAAGAGTGAGATATTTAAACTTGTTAAATGTGGTCATGTTGAATATAATTTGGTTAAACAATCATACGAACTAGAAAATGCTTATTGGCGATGTGATGATACTAAATTTGTGCAATCGTTATCGGGAAAAGCTTTCTCAATCGCTAAAAAGGCTTCCAGGTTCCTAAAATCTTTTCTAGCGTATATTCTTTTACTTGTTCGTCTGTTAACTGTTTAGACCATGATTGTCTTTGTCCTGCTTTATACCCATCGCCAGTACTTTTATATTCTGCATAAAAAGCTGTAGCTTCATTAGCCACGTCTCCCCAGTTGTTCCAACCTTCAGGCTTAATGTGTCCCGCCATTTCACAATTTACAAATACTACATTGGCATTAGGTCGCCATGGCCTACCCAGATGTACACTTGCAGTACCAGAAGTTCCCGTTAATTTACAATTGAGATAAACATAACCATATTTTTTACCCGCTGGTGTAGAAGCGGCAGTTATATAACCACTTCTTAAACTATGCAGCGTACAGCGATCAAATACAGCGGTAGAACCACCAAACATATAATCTACCGTGCCAGCAATGTAACAGTCTTTTAAATACTGAATGGTATTATCGGCTGCATAATAAGTATCCTGAAAAGCTAAAAACCTACAATTGTTAAAAGCGGAAAAATTACCTCCAATGTTAATGGCCAATGCTTGACCAGCATCTATCCCTGCGGTATTCTCGAAAGTTAAGTTCTCGGCTTTAAAGTAATCGGCCTTAATAAATACTGATGCCGAGCCAGACGTTCCATACTTTATACCATTTCCATCTAATCTTTCAGAATAATTGTCGAAAGTTAAAACTGTTTTCTCCTTATCTTCACCTTTAAAATGAATGTAGTTTTTATTCTTAGGTATGGTGAGTACTTCCTTATACACTCCATTTTTGATGGCAATTAAATAATATTTCGTCCCATTATTTGGTGCTGCATCAATTGCAGCCTGTAAAGTTGTATAATCTCCGGCACCATCTTTAGCGACAGTTTTGTCGGGTTTAGCGGAGTTATCAGGTGGCACGACTACTTCCACTGGTGGTATATATTTAGGTAGGCTATATTTAACTTCCTTTTCGCAAGACATCAAACTCAAGAGTAAAATGAAGCAAATTAAAGATCTCATATTTTTCATGTTTAGTTTTATTTGATTTGGTTAACAGTGATGTTCTTCACTAAACTGTTTATATACACTTCAATATTTGTATAGCCGGTACTTAAATCATTTCCATTGTTATCTGCTACTTTAGGATTCAATCCATTTTCAATTTCCCAGCTATCTGGCATACCATCTCCGTCCGTATCCGTAAGTGGAGTTGTAGCATTTAAAACCGGCCATCCGCCAACATCTGTCTGCGAATCTATAATTCCCTTTTTACCAGTTTTCGAACCATTATAAGTAACGACACCTTCTTTCACCTCTTTTACAATCCGAGTATCTACAGCATCTCTCTTAAAGCTTGCACCACCATACAATAGCACAGCGTTATAAGCTTGCTCGGCAGTATGAGCAGTTAATGCTTCAGCACTAAATGGCACCGTCATTTTTGCCAATGTGTAATTGGCATCTCCTAATCCCGATCCCTTATCCATCCCCCCGTTCCAATTGTCTTGAGTTACCGTTGCATTCCCATCAACATAATTACCTGTAGCGTAAAACTTTCCAAATCCAGCACCATATTTAACCAAGTCTGTTTCCATTGATATTTCCATGATCCGTCTCCTTATTGAACTTGCTGTTGCAGGACCTGGTTTGTAATAATTGGCTACCATATTGTACTCACCATTTTCACCGCCATACGAACTGTTACTTCCCCAGTTATAGATCACATTGTTACGGAAATCTACTTTATCTATTCCAAAAGGACTACTGCCGGTTCCTGTCCTATGTCCACCATCAAAACGGGCGTTTCTACTGTTATGATGTGCCAACAGATTGTGATGAAAACTCGCATTAGATCCCCCCCAGATTGCACCATATCCGTGATCATCCTTTTCATGGAAGGATTTGTTTAGACTTTCCGAAAGAATACACCATTGCATGGTAAAATTCTTATTCGCGTAAAAAGAAGAACACTCATCAATTGACCAGCTCATAGAACAATGGTCTACTACAATACTTTGATGATAGCGTCCCCAAAGTGCATCCTGTTCATTTTTGGTTAAATCGCCCATCCTGAACCGCAGGTAACGAATAATCACGTTATCTGCATCTACGTTCATTTCATAATCCTGAATGCAAATTCCATCACCAGGAGCCGTTTGTCCGGCAATAGTGACATTGCCATTTTTAATTTGAATACGGCTGGTTAATTTAATATTCCCAGACACTTCAAAAACTATTATTCGCGCTCCGGTTTCCGCAATTGCAGCTCTTAAGCTTCCCGAACCCGCATCATTAAGGTTCGTAACTTTAATGATTTTACCCCCACGACCACCCGATGCAATCTTTCCAAACCCTTCTGCTCCCGGAAATGCGAAAGCATCTTCTGTGACCTTGCCTGACTCTTTTGGTTTCAGACTTGGATCAACATATGTACCTGGTCCGGCAAACTTTTCTTGCTTTTTACAGGAAGCAAGAGCTATTGTAAAAACCATCAAGAGCTTTATTATTTTAGCTGATTTCACCATTGTCTTTATACTGATTTAGGTCGCATTTTTTATTAGTCTCTCATTAAATTATACACAATACGATTCCACATATGCACAACATGGGTACATATAAAGGTGTACAACTATCATTCATTTGTTAAAGACCGTATCATAGAACTGATACGGTCTTACTTTATATATTTGTAACTACCTCCAGCGTGGGTCTCCGGCAGTTGCCTTTCCGGCAAAAGCATTATCTATAATTTGGAAATTACCATTATCAGGATTCGAAAATAATTGCGTACTGAGACCGGAGTAAGCCGTAGCAGCAAAAGTATTCCCAGTCAAAACAGCATCCGATGTAACATAAGAATTGTTTACTACCAGATTCGTACCGGCATACCGTATTCCTTTTGCACTCGCTAAAGGCGAAAGTGTCTTACCAAAAATATTGTTATTGAAAGAGAAAGCACCAATCGTCTGCGCATTATAGTCGATAAAAATACGTCCGTTACCTGTCGTATTGTTAAACGTACAGCTCTCTATATTTAAGGAAGCTGAAGGTTGACTATTGTGTATAATAAGGCCCAATCCTATTTTATAGAAGGTACTATTCTTGATGGAAATGTTATTGATTTTTCCATTTGTTGCGCCATTTGTATTGATAAACGCATAAGTTCCATTCGCATTATTGTCGCCAATATCATAGACTAAACATTTGTTGATGGTAAACTTATCTATAGTGATGACATTAGTACTTTGTAAACGCATAGGTGTATTCACAAAGTTTCTGATGATACAATTTTCAAAGTTTATTTCTGCTGTAGTATTAGCAGCTCCTTGGTTAAAAATGTAGTTACGCTTCGCTTTTGTTGGATCTCCACTGGTATAACCAGTTAAATCGATGTTTTCAAATTTCAATGTTCCGGTAGATGCAGATAAGGTAATGCCATTAAAAGCTACTATAGGTTTATTTGGAGCATCTTCACCATAAATGGTTAGCGAAACTCCCGAAGGAATAACTACCGCTACATCAGAATTATATACAGTACCTTTTAAAAGAACAAATACAGTTCCATTGGCAGCATTTTGAATCAAAGCAGCCAAATCATCTAATGGGCCAACATTAACCACATTAGGTCCTGTTGGCAAAGTTGAAATCGTAGTGAATCCTGATGTGCCCCTAATAGAAGTATTGAAATACAATACCGCACTGTAGGCTGTCGCTGGTGTTAATCCGGTAATAACCTTTTCTCCCAACGCTACTTCCTGTGCAGAAATATCGTACTTGCTTGCGCCAATCATAATATGCGTTACCTGATTAGGTATTTTCCATTTTAGTTTTGCAGTCGTTGTGGTCAGATCAGCCAGATCAACGGGATACATAATTTGTTCTGTCTTTGTTTTGAAAGCAACAGCCGCCCATTCCGATTCCTCTTTCCCGCCACTGGCATCTACTCCTTTTATCCTTGCAGAGTATTGCGTACTTGGATCAAGCAGATCTGGAATCACGAACGAATATCCATTGCCGTCTTTTACAGCTTGAGTAGTATATGTTTTTATGATCTGAGTAAACTTCAAGCTGTCCTTACTCAATTCTACGATATAACTATTGATACCTGGCTTGCCTTTAAATGTTAATTTTGCAGTCACACCATCAACCGCAGCCAAGACTTCAGAAGGACGGAAAAGTCGGTTATAACTTTCATCCACTTCCCATTCATTCATCTTCCTACAAGAAGTAACAGCTAATCCAATTGTCATCAATAAGACTGCTATTGTTAATATTTTATATAACCTATGTTTTTTCATTTTACAGCTATTTAGCATGGTTAGAAACCGTAAGAATTTTTTAATTTACCCTGAGAATCGCTGATCACAGAGTTTGGAATTGGATACAAATGCCTGTTTTGTGCAGCACCAGCATTAAGTCCGCTACTGAAAAGATCAATACGCTCATTATAACTGGTAATTTCAGTTGCTGAATATCCTGACATCCAGTTAATTTTTGTATAACCCGGAATATCTACCGTTCCTTTATCCTGATAGAAATTGATAGCCGGTTTATCCAAAATTTCATTATTGGCTTCGTATTTATAAAAAAGCGCTTTAGGAAGTGTTTGATAAGGGGCTGCACCAGTTAGCATCTTCTTAAATTCTGTTCTTTGCTGCGCAATTTTAGTAGTCAGCAGGTTCCATCTGATCAAATCAAACTTTCTAACTGCTTCTCCACCAAATTCCCATGCTCTTTCATCTACAATAGCATTAAAGAAAGAAAGTTCCCCACCCAAAGCATCCACATAAGCATCTACTTTTAAAGGACGATCTGCCTCTGCAAAAGCCCTGCGTCTAACTTCTTTAAGTGCAAGTTTGGCATCAGCAGTAGGTCCACTATTTAAAGCATTTTCGGTCTCAGCCAACATCAATAACACATCGGAGTAGCGCATTACCGCCCAGTTAATACCGTAGCCAAATTTTCCAGCTGCAGCTTTATTCAAATTACTCCAGGTATCATTCATAAAACGCTGATCCCATTTAGCAAAATTGTAAGAAAGCGGGTTGGTCTGGAATACTTCTTTTATGTCTGCCGCACTATTACTATAAGTATAGTAAGCAATGGTATTGTCTCTTCTGATATCCTTTTGATCAAAAGAATAGAAATAATAAGCTGTTGTATTTACCACATTCGCATTGTTCCCAAAACCGTATTTAGCATTGGTATAAAATCTAATCCCTATAGAATAGCCCATCTCTCCACTCCTACTTAAACCATTTGCTACTTCGAACATATTTTCGTTAAACGCAGCGTCTTGTTCAAAACGACCTAACTTTTTCCAAACATCTATATAATTGGTATTTAACTGATGAAGGCCTCTCAGTTTGATCTCCTTGCATTGGCGATTTGCCAGTTCATAATATTGTCTCCAATTTGAACCTCTTTCTGTCGGAAAACCTGGTTTATTACGGATAGAATACCCACCTCTAAAAAGGGCAATTCTTGCAGTCAATCCTTTTACAAATCCCTTTGTTACCATCTCGACAGAAGTATAGGTACCTGTTTTTATCCAGGGCACATACTTTTCTGCTACACTTAAATCAGCTAAAAGATGATCGTAAATTTCATCTCTATCGGTTGCAGGCAGGTATACATTAGAAAGGTCGGCCTTTGAAGGTTCGGCTTTGTAAGGCACATCTCCCCAATTCTTTACCAATTCAAAATAGGCCAGCGCCCTAAGCGTAAGGGCTTCGCCCATATAACCTTTCATTATGGTAGAATCTGAGGTAGACATTAAAGGACTACTTTTTATTCCATCTATAACTAGATTCGATCGCTCTATCATTTTATAAATAAGGGTCCATTCTTTGGCAATAGAATTATTATCTGGTGTACCCAGATAATTAGAAAGACCTCTGTTCGTATTTTCCTTATAACTATTGGCATCTGCCCCTACAATTTCAATATCAGAATTTGTAGCATAGTTTAAAGATAATCGTGCTGAATACATTTGGTCTTGTGTTAACAAGGAATAGACGCCCATTAAAGCATAACTGGCATATGTTGTTGAATTATATACTACGTCTGGAGTATATTCTGATGGAGATGAGCTATCCAAAAAGCCCTTTTTACAGGCGTTTAGGGTTAAGGCTAAAACGGCTATATATGTGATTATTATTGTCTTTTTCATCGCTAATTTTATTAAAGTGATACATTAACTCCAGCCACAAAAGATCGGCTTTTCGGATAAGCTGAATAGTCTACTCCTGGAGTAACCGGAGGACTTCTTCTGGTATCTACTTCAGGATCGAAGCCCGAATAATTCGTAATTAGGAATACGTTGTATGCTGTTGCATAAAACCTTAAATTACTCATTCCTATTTTACTAGAAATTTTTCTAGGCAGCGTATAACCGAGTGTAAGTGTGTTTAATCTTAAGAAAGAACCATCTTCAATAGCCCATGAATGTAATGGCGTCTGTGTCATGATTGGGTGCCAGATGGAAGCATTTTGATTCAGTTCCATTAATCTGGCAGGGTTACCATTGGTACCAGTTGCCACATTAAAACCTGTTAATGGATCAATAATCGTAAATCTATTTGCCAGACTCATGTCGCCAACTAAATTTTGGTATTTTCTAGAAAGCAGGTAGGCTGAAAAATCTAGTTTATTGGCGTTATAGATCTTATTGCCTACAGTCCAGTTAAAGGCTGCAGATAAATCGAATGCTTTATATTTTCCGGTAAGGGTAAAGCCTCCAGTGTGTTTAGGATTGGCATTTCCGATTACCGTTTTATCTGCTGCATCAATTTTACCGTCGCCATTAACATCTTTAAACTTTAAAGTTCCAGGACCAAAATAATTTGCAGAAATTATTCCACTATTATCTGCTACACCCGGAGCAATATCCCATTTACGTGTTGTTGCATTCCAATTAAAATCATTAAATCCATACATTCCTTCTGTCACATAACCATACATTTGGCCAACAGGGCTTCCTTGTTGTACTAAATAATCATCAAGCGGTTGTGCCGATCCATTCCATCCCGAAGTATAGGTTTTAAAGTTTACATCACCGTTCCTATATTCATCCACTTTGTTCTTATTGAACGCAATATTGAAAGTACCTTGAAGAGAGAAGTCCTTTCCACTAATGATGTTTCCATCGATAGTTAGCTCGATCCCGCGGTTTGAAGTACTACCAAAGTTCTGATACTGAAACTGGAAACCTGAGTTTGGAGAAACAGGTGCCTGTACTAGTAAATCCTTAGTTGTATTCCAATAAGCGTCAATGGTTACATTCAGCTTACCTTTTAATATGCTAATATCTGTACCTAGATTCCTGTTAATGGTCGTTTCCCATTTCAATGCGGGATTATACAAGTAAGAGCCAGGAACCAGCTGTGGAGCCTCTTTTTCTCCAGGAAAATAAGGTTTACCCTCAGGACTAGAATTATAATTTAATTGCCATAGGCCACTAGGGATCCTATCGTTTCCTGTACTACCATAACTCACTCTCAACTTCCACTGATCAAGCCAGTCTGACTGAGATTTCAAGAAACCCTCTTCAGAGATTTTCCAGGCTACAGCTACAGATGGGAAGTATGACCATTGATTGCCTTTAGCAAATTTGCTAGAACCATCTGCCCTGAACGTTGCCGTTAACAGGTATTTATTTAAGTAGGCATAGCTTGCACGTCCAAAGAAAGAAGAGAGGTTATTATCTGGTGAAATATAAGTAACCGTTGGAATAGGTGAGCCATAATTCATGCTTGCCAACACTTCAGGGGCTTTCATGTTTACAGGGAAGAACCTTGATTCATTGCTGATCGTTTTATTCCAATTTGAAAGAATTTCTTGACCCGCCACAACATTCAGACTGTGGTCGGCATTGATAAACTTAGTATTGTTATAAGTCAGGTAATTGGAAATCCTATAACTGCCGCCATTAAAAGTATTAATTTTACCAATTGGCTGCGCACCGAAATTTCTGGCGTCAGGAGTTGCAGGTCCAGAAACAACATCAGTTCTTTCGTTCTTAAATTCATAGCCTGCTTCTGATCTAAATGAAAGTACGTCGATAATTTTCCATCTCAATCCTGCATTAAAATTCGTTGCTAAACGATTTTGTTTTTTATACTCATCATTTACAGATTTCACAGGATCATACAATAAGCTATTTGTTTCTGCATCGATCATATCGTCATCGACTACAGATTGCTCAAATTCCCTTAAACCTCTGGTAGGCGCATATTTTATAGAGTTCCTTAATCTGGTATTAGAACCAGAACCTGTATTCACACCTGCACCGTCGATCAGCATATAAGATAGTCTGGTATTAAAATCTACACTTACTTTAGGTGATATATCTGTATTCAGTTTAAAATTCAGGTTATTACGCTCATATCCAGAACCCAGCATCACGCTTTCTTCTTTATTTCTGGTCAGACCAAGATTAAACCTGGAACTTTTAGATCCACCATTTAGCCCAATATTATAAAATTGTTGAGGAGCATTACGTCCAAAAACCTCGTCCTGCCAGTTTCTTCCTTTTATTGATTTGTAAATATCCAGATCCTGGTACACACCATAGTAGTTTTGAAAGGTTGCTGTCTGATCCAATTCATATTGATAAAGTACATACTCGTACGGACTAAGTACACTCAATTCCTTAGTAATGGTTCTAAAACCACCGTAAGCATTTGCAGTAACGTTTACTTTACCTTCTTTACCTTCCTTTGTGGTGATTACAATTACACCATTAGCCGCTCTTGAACCATAAATAGCAGTAGATGCTGCGTCTTTAAGAAAACTAATCGATGCAATATCAGAAGAGGAAATATTACTCATGCTCTCGACCGGAAAACCATCTACGATATAAAGCGGTGAATTATCTTGGGAGATAGATCCCCCTCCACGCAATTTTACTTTAATTTCTGCGTCTGGAGAACCTTCTGTGGCCACAACCTGAAGTCCGGCGATTTTACCGATCAATGCTTCGGCAACATTCGCTACCGGTACCTTGGCAAGGTCCTCTCCTTTAACTACCCCTACAGCTCCTGTTAAATCTCCTTTTTTTACTGTACCGTAACCGATAACAACCACTTCATTCAGACCTTTTGTGTCATCCTCAAGGGTAACAGTAATCTCTGAGCGGGTTCCAACAGTTACCTCCTTAGTTACAAAACCAACATAAGTAAAAACCAGGATCGCATTACCGGCTGAAGGAATATTAATATTATAACTACCGTTTCGATCTGTAGTGGTAGCCGATGTTGTCCCCTTCAACTTAATACTTACGCCGATTAAAGGCCCTGTACCATCAGTAACTTTACCAGTTATTTTTCGGGTTTGCGCCCACGCTGTGCTACAAATAAGCAGCAGCATAAAAAATGGAAGTAGTAATTTATTCATAGTTTATATTTAGTTTCTGTTTATAAACCAAATAAGCTATTCATTCATGCATCTTAGCAAGATTGCTAAGAAATTCCGTTCAGGAGATACTCGAATGGTTTAATATTTGGTTATTCGTTTAAACAAACTTAACGAAGAATGACATTTTCGAGGTCTAAATTTTGACCAAATACATCCAAAAACTATCAATAAAGCCTTTAAAGCATTTTTTTCGGAGTCCGACTAGTTTTTTGAGACCTTTGACTTTAAATATTCTGAAGGTGAGATCCCATATTCTTCTTTAAAGCAGGTGCTGAAATATTTGGCACTGTTGAAGCCCACTGCATAGGCTATTTCAGAGATATTATGGCCATTGGCATCCAGAAACTGCTTAGCTCTTTTCAGGCGCATTTCTCTAACAAATTCTACTGGTGCTAGATTGGTCAGGCTTTTAAACTTCTTATAAAAGGTGGTTCGCCCCATCCCTATAGATTCAGCTACAGCATCAATATTAAACTCTACATCAACCATCCCATTTTCTACAATATCAATGATCTCTTTCAAAAAGGTTTCATCTCTGGAGGTAATTACTATTTCCGTTGGATTCAGTTCAACGGCTTTCTTACTCGCCAAAAGGGATTCAAACATTTTCTTACGCTGCTTTAACAGGTTATCTATCGAAGCCAGAATAAAATCTGTTTGAAAAGGCTTGGTGATATAATAATCAGCTCCATACTTTAAGCCTTCTATTTGGTTTTCCACGGAGGATTTCGCAGTCAGCAATATCACAGGGATATGACTGGTGATGACATTATTCTTTAAGCGATCCAGCATTTGTATGCCATCCAACTCTGGCATCATCACATCGCTTAAGATCAGCTCAGGGATTACTTTAAGTGCCATCTCTAATCCTTCAAGACCATCCTTAGCTTCAACCACTCTGTAAAATTCCTTTAACTGATCGGCCAGGAACTTCCTCAATTCATTGTTATCATCCACCAGCAATACCAATGGTATATCTTTATTACCTGATTGTAAGAATGGTTGTTCTACATGAGCATTTACTTCTGTTGGTTTGCTAAATACCGATTTTACTGGCCCCAAACTGTCCAAGATGATATTTTCGCCATCCTTAAAATGTGCTTTTCCTAATTTCAGCGTAAGGGTAACCGTTAAGCCACCCTCAGGATTATTTCTAGCTTCGATATTGCCATGGTGAAAGCCTACTATTTCTTTGCATAGTGCCAAACCGATCCCCGTACCCTCCAAATTGTTCCCAGGCGCTTTATCCAACTCATAGTAAAGCTCGAAGATATCGTTCAGTTTATCTGGAGGTACGCCTATCCCCTGATCAACAACGCGTATAGTAAAAGTTTCTTCAGCAGGAAGCTGATTAATTTCTATCCGAATTACTTTATTGTCTGGTGTAAACTTAAAGGCGTTAGACAATAGATTATAAATCACAATATCTATCTTTTCTGCATCTATCCAGGCGTATAATTCCTTTACATTGGGAACAACTAGCAATTCGATCTGCTTTTCCCTGGCTACTTCAGAGAAATAGGTTGTAATGTCTTTCACCAAAGCTACAATCTCTGTATGGCTTACCTTAAGGTCCATCTTTCCGCTTTGGGCTTTTCTAAAATCTAAAAGCTGATTGATAAACCTCACCATACGGTTTGCATTTCTGCGTACCACATTGATGTATTCCCGCGCTTTTGGGGATAGATTCTCGAGCCTAGATAATTCTTCAATAGGGTTTACAATGAGTGTTAATGGCGTACGCAGCTCGTGAGAGATATTTGTAAAAAAGCTCAGTTTCAATTCTGTCAGCTTTTGTTCTACGGCAATTCTATTGCGCAGTCTAATCATGGTAAACACAATTCTCCGTGCAATTTCAATCAAAACACCAAACAAAATAACATATAGAATATAAGCCCAAACAGTACGCCATGGTGGTGATGCAATTTTTATAGCAATTGTCTTTATGGGTAGATTCTCATACAAATCAGCATTCAGACTTTTCACCTCAAATACATAATTACCTGGCGGTAAGTTTGTATAAGTGGCCTTACGCTGGTTTTTCACATCATGCCATTCGGTATCAAAACCATTTAAGCGATAAGCATAGGCCTGTTTATTACTTGACCGATAATCCAATACCGTAAAATCTATACTAATGATGTTCTCGCTATATTTTAATTTAATCTCCTTTGCATCATTGATATCAACGTTTACTAGCGGACCAACCTCACCGGGATTTACATCTTTATTATTGATCTGAAAGCTGGTCAATGCCATTTTAGCTTTAATCTTTTTGTCTTTAATCTCAGCAGGACTAAAGGTGATATATCCATTTATGCAGCCAAAAAGCAAATCCCCGTTAGGGAGTTTTAAACTGGAGCCTTCCGACAATCCGGTTTTTGGCAATCCATCATAAGAATCGTAATTTCTGAATCGCTGTGTCTCAGGATCAAATTTCGAAATACCATTTTCAGTTCCAAGCCATAAAATGTGGGAATTATCTTCCACCACACTTAAAACGTAATCACTTGGCAAACCATCCTCTTTGGTGTATACCTTAAACTTTAATCCTTTATCTGACAGTTCAACAACTTTGTTTAATCCACCACCAGAAGTAGCCACCCAAATCCTATTCTTGCTGTCCTTGTAAATGTATTGCGCATCGTTATTACCCAAACTAGTCTTATCACCAGGCACTTTACCATAGCTCTTAAAAGTATAATCGTTTGGATTACCCCTATCCGGATCAAATATGACCAATCCATTGGTGGTTGCGACCCATATATTACCCAAAGCATCCTCTTCCACATGTCTTGCTTTCCATGAGCCTACAGGATAATTTTTAAAAGAATTATGAATGTTTACAAACCTCATTTCATCACCATCAGGTACAAGCAGATTGATGCCATACTGATAAGTAGCAACCCATACTCTTCCTTTTTTGTCTTCCAGGATGGAATAAATCAGATCACTACTCAAACTATTGATATCCTTTTTATCCGCCTTATAATGCGTAAGCTTATATTTCAGCGCAGTTTTATCAATAGGCATAGCTCTGAATAAACCATTCCCTTTAGTCCCCAACCATATGACTCCATCTCGTCCCTGGACGATATTATAAACCAATCCAATCCCTCCTGCAGGTTCGTTTATAAAGATATCCTTTACTTTTTCCCCATTGTGGTAAACATACAGTTTACCTGATTTTGAAGTCAACCATAAACGTTTATGCTGGTCGCTAAAAATCCCTCGGATCTCATTGTCCGACTTATTTAACGTGTATGCAACCAGCAACCCATGCTTAAAATCATTGGATTGAAATATAATCTTGTCTATCCCCCTATCTCGGGTGCTTAACCATAACACACCGGCCGGGTCAAAATAACTATAGGTAACTATATTTGAAAACTGATGATCGGGAGAACCAGGTTTATTGTAAAAATACTCAATCACATCAGCAGCTCGATTATAATAGCCAAATCCACCCCCTTTCATGCTCATCCAAACTCTGCCATTGTGGTCTTCAAAAACCTTATACTCCTTTGCAGTATTGTAAAAATTAGCATCATTCGCTTGAAAGAAGTATTTGAATGTACGCGTAACCGGATTATACTTAATAAGTCCATTCTTTTCCGGTTCTATCCACAATAGACCTGTCTTATCTTCATACATGGACAACATCGGGCCTACTCCTGGCATGTAAGCAATAACGGATTGCAGATCAGAAATATTTGTTGAGATCACGTTCCTACCAGCTGTAGCATATAGCGTCCGTTGGTTTTTACTCAGCAGTAATGCATTTACCCGATCGTCAGCTATTTTTTTCTTTAAAAACCCATGGGATGATTTATCGTAACGAATTAAACATCCGTCATTCGTACCAAACCAAACGTGCTGTCCATCTTCGGCCATACAGGTGTAGGCCATCCCTTTTGCAAAACCAACATCGAGACTTTTATTTTTGTATTGACCGGACTGATCAGAGCGCAGACAGGAAAGGCCGGCCTCCGTGCCTATCCATATATTCTTTTCTTTATCTTCCTGCAAAAAGTTAACCTTGTTTGATGGCAACTGGAAACCATCTTTCAGTCCAAAGTTATATCTGGTAATTTCAGGATTACCGGATGGGCTGTTTTTTACCGCAAACACCCCCTGATCCAAGGTAGTTAGCCATACAAAATCCTTACCTGCTACTTCAATTCCAGTAAATAAGATATTTCTGATTTTCTTTTCTTCCAGGAGACTTGATATAGCCAGAAACTTTTTACGCTGCTTATCAAAGCGGTACACCTGGTTATCGTATACTTCAAGCCATAAATAACCTTGCTTGTCCTCTATGATATTGTCAACTCTGTTGATTTTTAAGCTGGAACTATCACCCGGACGGGTTTTATAGGTTACAAAATTATGTCCATCAAAGCGGTTGATGCCATCCCAAGTCCCAAACCACATAAAACCATCGCGGTCTTTAAGGATATTCATTACCCCATCGTGGGATAAACCGTCTTCAGTTGAATAATGCTCAATCTTACATTTGATCTGTGCGGTAGCCTCTACTGTTAAAAACAGCAGTGAAATAATACCATACAGCCTCATTTTTTCAAGCATAATACAAACTTAACACATACCAGATTATAATTGGTGTTACAACAAGATTAAATACTATGTGTTAATAAAAAAAAGATATGCCCGATTAAATGTGTGCAATCGTTTTCCAGATGGAAAGCATTTGTCCATCGCTTGTCCCCACTATTCATATCTATTTAAAATTATTCTAAATAAATTTGGCGATTTAAGTTTCAGCTCTTACATTTGCCGCCGTTAGAATTAATCTAAATAAGTATATGAAAAACATCTACTCTATCTTTATTCTCAGTATTCTATTTTCATTAAACCTGCCTGCTTTTGCTCAGGAGGGTCCTTCGCAACTTGCGTCTGCCCCGATAAGAGGTGGTATTAAGGGAAAGGTTAGGGCAAATGACAGCAAGCCAGCTAGCCTTGTAACCATACAAATAGTTGAAAACAATAGACAAACTTTATCTAACGAGGAAGGAAAATTCAAATTCAACAACTTAAAAAGTGGAGAATATACTTTAAAAATCTCTTCTGTAGGTTTGAAAGTTCAAACTCAAAAAGTAACGGTAATTGAGGGACAAACAGCATATGTTGAGTTTATACTTTCAGAAAACTCTGGACAGCTTGACGAGGTGGAGATTGGTGGTTATCAAACGCCTAATCAAAAACCTATTAGTCTTGGTAAAATAGCTATTGCTCCTAGAGACTTACCTCAATCGGTTCAAATCATAGGTACTCAAGTCATTCAAGACCAGCAAGCAAATCGCTTAGCTGATGTTATAAAGAATGTAAATGGTGTTTCGTTGGGTGCTAACCGTGGAACTGTTGGCGAAAACTTTTATGCTCGTGGCTATAGCCTTGGTGCTAACAACGTACTTAAAAATGGGGCTAGAACTATCATCGGTGGTATGCCAGAAGCCAGTACATTAGAATCAGTAGAGGTACTTAAAGGTAGTTCGGCTTTACTTTATGGTGGCGTTAGTGGTGGTGCTGTGGTAAACATGGTAACCAAAAAACCTAAGTTTGAGTATGGAGGAGAGTTCTCTATGCGTATAGGAAGTTACGACTTCTATAAACCAACACTAGATTTATACGGTCCTGTATCTAAAAACATTGCTGTTCGCGTAATTGGAACTTATGAAAAAGCGGGTAGCTTTAGAGATAAAGTAAAATCTGAAAGGATTTATGTTAATCCTTCTTTACTCTATCAAATTAGCGACAAAACAGATTTACTCATCCAAGGTGATTACTTAAAAAGTGACTTCAGTCCAGATTTTGGTATCGGTACTGTCGACAATAAAATATCACCACTTGGTAGAAATGTATTTTTAAATACCGATTGGGCTTATAACAAAACCAATACCACTACTGCACAGGCTGTTTTAAATCACAAGTTTAATAACGACTGGAAATTGAATGTTTCTGCATCCCTGCAATCTTATGATAGGAACTATTTCTCTAGCGAACGTCCTTTTGTAAAAACAGATGGTATTTGGAATCGTGCACTTACCAGATCTAAAATAAACGAACTCACCTTCAACCAGCAAGTCAACTTAACTGGAACATTTAAAACAGGTTCTTTGGCACATACACTATTGGTTGGTGCAGATGCTGATCAATCGAGAACAAAAACTGGTGGTTTCAGCAATCCGAATAAATTGACCACACCTGCTCCAGAAAAGGCAAAATACTATGATACTGTAAATCTGCTTGATCTATCTTCATTCAATATCCCTAGTAACTTTAATGCCCCGGAGACAAATTTATTGGCCAATACAAAAGCTCCGATTTATCGTGTGGGCGGCTTTGTTCAGGATATGGTAACCGTTAGTGAGAAGTTTAAAGTTTTAGCAGGTATCCGTTGGACATACCAAAAAACACCGTCAACAACCATTGACTCAGTGACAATCAACAAAACTGTAAAAGGTACAACCCCAGATAAAACAGATAAAGCCTTTTCGCCTAAAGTAGGTGTCGTTTATGAGCCATTTAAAGCAACTTCTATTTATGCAAGTTACGCCAGCAACTTTACCTCAAATGCGGGTATAGATGTGACTACAAATGCCCCAATGAAACCGTCTATTATTGATCAGTTTGAAGCTGGTATTAAAAATGATTTCCTTGATGGAAAACTATCTGCTAATGTTACCTGGTATAAAATTGTTAACAACAGATTTGCACAGACAGCAGAATTAAACCTTCAAGGGGACCGTAACAGTGATACCAACTTGAAGGAATTCACAGGAAAAACGGCAAGTGATGGTATTGAGATTGACATTTCAGGAACTATTGTTGAAGGCTTAAATTTCATCGCCGGATATAGTTACAATTATATGCGCTACACTAAAACTAGTGATGTTGAAGTTATAGACCCTAAAGATCCTAAAAAATATTTGGTGACCAAGGGTATTCTTGAAGGAGAACGCTTAGTAGGAACGACTAAGAATACTGCAAACGGAAGTCTATTCTATACTTTTAATACCGGTCCAGTGAAAGGCTTAAAACTTGGTGCATCTGCTTTTTATACTGGCGACCGCAATGGTGGTAGAAACACAAATAAATCAGGTACTTCATCAGGTATTATCCCGGTAAAAGGTTTTACCACATTTGATCTATCTGCCGGTTATAGCTACAAAAAGATCAGTATCCTTGGTAAACTATCAAACCTTACCAACGAATTGAATTACTACGTCCACGAGAACTATAGTGTAAACCCTATTCCTCCAAGACAATTCATGACTACAATAGCATATAAATTCTAAGTTGATATTACTATCCCTATAAAACCGGGCTATCTGTAAAAAGGTAGCCCGGTTTACATTTAAACAACTTACGCCATGCCTCTGCTTGACCAAACAAATTACCTTCTCAGAAGCGGCCTCAGCGTTCTTCGCTTCTTCTGCGAAGCAATGCAGCCGCAGAAGAGAACGGTCATTTGTTAAATTATGTTAACGCCTTGCTACCTTCAATGCCTTTACATAGCTTAGCGTCCTATTATTTTTAATTGACGTTATCGTATTATTACCTTATCTTTGCAGAATGTTTAAAATTAAACACGTACTACTATTAAGTTTCACCATTATAGCCCTGACTATCGCGGGCTGCAAAAGCCAGTTTGAAAAAATCAGATTGAGCAACGACGTAGCCAAAAAATATCAGGAGGCCATGCGACTGTATAACAAGAAGAATTATGCAAAAGCATTGATCTTGTTTGAAGATCTTTCTCAGAAGTACAGGGGTAGAGCTGAAGCTGAAGAGCTAAACTATCACTATGCCCTAACACTATATAAATTAAAGGATTACACTACTGCAAGATATCAGTTTAAATCATTTGCAGATACCTACCCTACCAGTAAATATGCTGAGGAATGCAGGTATATGAGTGCATATTGTTATTACTTGGATTCGCCGGCTCCTAGTCTGGATCAAGAGAATACTTATAAAGCAATTGATGCCTTACAACTATTCATCAACTTTTACCCTAAAAGCGAACGTGCTATTGATGCAGCCAAATACATTGGTTTGTTACGTGCAAAGCTAGAGGATAAAGCCTATACCAATGCGAAGTTATATTACGACCTTGGTGGTGCAGGTGCTAATGCGGTGAACTACCAATCGGCAGTTATTGCATTAAAAAATGCTCAAATTGATTTCCCTGATATTAAATATGCAGAAGAAATGGATTTGCTGATTATCAAATCACAATATGAGTATGCAAGAAATAGCTATGAGATTCGTCAGGAAGATCGTTTTAATGAAGCTATCGGCTATGCAGATGAATTTATTGAAGCTCATCCACAAAGCAAACTATTACCAGAAGCCAATGCTTTAAAGAAAGCTAGTCAAAACGGTATAGACAAAGCAAAGAGTTTTCTTGCTGAAGTAGAAAAAAATCAAACAAAATATAAAGCATTGCTGGAAAAGGATGCTAAGAGAGACAGTCTTATTACAAAAACCCCCATCAAATAATATGAACACTAATAAACCCACTGTACCAAATACTACGGTTACCAGAAATGTTAATGACCTGGATCAGAAAACACATAATATTTATGAGTCTTTAGTTATTATTTCTAAAAGGGCTAATCAAATTTCTAACAACATGAAAGAAGAGCTTCACGGCAAATTAGCTGAGTTTGCTTCTTCTAACGACAACCTGGAAGAGATTTTTGAAAACAGAGAGCAGATTGAAATCAGCAAGTACTATGAGCGTTTACCTAAGCCTAGCTTAATCGCTATTGATGAGTTCTTGAACGATAAGATCTACTACAGAAATCCTGCTAAAGAACAACAATAACATTACGCATAGGGGTTATTTGCATCAATGCATTCATTAAAACCATGCTAAAAAATAAAAAAATAATTCTTGGCGTTTGCGGCAGCATTGCAGCTTATAAATCGGCTATACTGGTAAGACTACTGGTAAAAGCTGGCGCAAACGTCAAAGTAATTCTTACAGCCGATGCGGGAAATTTCATCACTCCCCTTACCCTGGCCACCCTTAGTAAGAATCCTGTTTACACACAATATTTCGAAGAAGAAACCGGCGTCTGGAGCAACCATGTAGAATTGGGCCTTTGGGCAGATTTTATGGTTATTGCCCCTGCCAGTGCCAATACTTTAGCCAAAATGGCTGGTGGTCTTTGCGACAACCTCCTTACAGCCGTCTACCTATCAGCGAAATGCCCTGTATTTGTTGCTCCGGCAATGGATCTGGATATGTGGAAACACGAAAGCACACAAAGCAATATTGATAAGCTACTATCCTATGGAAACCAGGTGATTAAACCAGGTAATGGTGAGCTGGCAAGTGGTTTATATGGGGAAGGCAGAATGGCCGAACCAGAGGAAATTCTTACTTTTCTCGCAAATGTGGTAAGCGCTTCGCTTCCTCTATTGGGAAAGAAAGTAATGGTTACCGCCGGTCCAACTTATGAAGCTATTGATCCTGTCCGTTTTATTGGAAATCACTCTTCCGGTAAAATGGGTTTTGCTATTGCAGATAGGTTTGCCAGTTTAGGTGCGGATGTAACACTGATTACGGGCCCGACTGCAGAAAAAAGTATTTACCCATTAAAACGTATTGATGTAGTAAGTGCTGCTGATATGCTACATGCTTGTAAAGCGGAATTTAGCACCGCTGAGATCACAGTCATGAGTGCCGCTGTGGCAGATTATACACCTGTACAGAAGGCCGATCAGAAGATCAAAAAAACAAGTACTGAATTTAGTCTGGAGTTAAAAAAGACTGAAGATATTCTGGCTACACTTGGACAGTTAAAAAAAGGCGGACAAATATTAGTTGGCTTTGCCTTGGAAACTGAAAATGAGGAAGAATATGCAAAAGGAAAATTGGTTAAGAAAAACCTAGACCTTATTGTACTCAATTCGCTGAATGATAAAGGTGCCGGCTTTAAAATGGACACCAATAAAATAACTATATTTAATAAGGCTGCTGAAAAAACCGTTTTTGAAATGAAATCGAAGACAGAAGTGGCAATCGACATCTGTAACGAAATATTAAAATTGGCTAAAGCATGAAAAAACGCTACTCTCTTATTTTCTTGATCCTTCTGTTCTGCAATACTTACAGCATTGCACAAGAGTTAAATGCCAGGGTACAGATACTGGCTCCTACTGTTCCGAACATCAATAAAAGGAATTTAGAGATCCTTCAAAATATCATCAGGGAGTTTTTGAACAACAATAAGTGGACTAATGAAACTTATACACCTATTGAGCGCATCGAGTGTAATTTTGTGATCACCATAACGGCCTGGGACGGGGGGGCTGGCTATAAAGCTGAGGCACAAATTCAATCGAGCAGGCCAGTTTACAACACTGCATACAACAGTACTTTACTAAATATCAGCGATAAGGATTACGATTTCAATTACAATGAGGGGCAATCTTTGGATTTCTCTGATCAGAACTTTATCTCCAATTTAAGTTCCTTACTTAGTTTTTATGCTTATACCATTATTGGCCTCGATAAAGACAGCTTTAATAAATTGGGGGGCACCTATTTTTACAATAAAGCTCAGAATATTTTAAATGTCGCTCAGGTATCTGGAAACAAAGGCTGGAAAGCTTTTGACGGTTTAAAAAATAGGTATTGGTTAAATGAGAACCTGCAGAACAAAGGTTTTGAGGAACTGAGACAGTTTATATACGATTACCATCTGAATGGCCTGGACCTAATGCAGGAAGATCCCATTGCTGGAGCTAAAAGAATCATTACTCTATTGGTCGGCCTAAAAAAAATGGATAAGCAAAAGCTAGGTTCTATATTCCCTAACATGTATTTGGCTACCAAAGCTGATGAACTGGTAAATATCCTTTCGGCTACCAATCCGCAGGATAAAATCCAAGCATACAATCTGCTTTCTGAAATTGATCCTGCCAACATCAACAAATACGAAGCCTTAAAAACCACTCGCTAAGTCCTTAATTACAACATATTAAAAAAATATGTTAAATTATTTTTAATCTACGAACAGATTCGTATATTTGATTACGAAACAATTCGTAGATAAAGATTATGGCAGCGATAAACAACCTTAAACCTACAGAAAGCGAACTCGAAATCTTACAAATTCTGTGGGAAAAGGGTAACTGCACGGTTAGGGATGTACACGAGATTTTAGAGAAGAATAAGGATGCCGGCTATACGACTACACTTAAACTGATGCAGATTATGCTGGAGAAAGGTTTAGTTGCTCGAGATGCTTCTTCTAAAACTCATATCTACCGGGCCTTAGTGAACCAGGAAAAAACCCAGCAACACCTGGTTGATAAAATGATAGACAATGTTTTTAATGGTTCGGCAGCGCGCATGGTGATGCAAGCGCTGGGTAACCATACCGCAAGCAAGGAGGAGATTGATTCAATAAAAAAGTATTTAGATGGACTAAGTAATCAATAAAAAAATGGAAGCAATTGTAAACAACCTGATCAAAGCGACAGGATGGAGTATTTTTCACTCCTTATGGCAAGCGGCAATTATTTACGGACTATTGTTGCTGCTGGTTGCGATTTTACCTCGCGTAACCGCAAAATTAAAACACAACCTCGCCTATGGGGCCATGTGTATAATGTTTACAAGCTTTGTCATCACATTTTTCTACTCCTTTAAATGGCCCAGTACTGCAAAATCAACTCCAGTAGCGGATATTGGTCATCAGCTCATCAACAATCCGTATTTATCAGGTTTCTCTGAAACTATTGGTAACCGTACTGAGCAATTTTTTCCTTTCCTGGTAGGCGCTTATACAATTGGTTTGCTTTTGCAGCTGATCATCCTTTCTGTTGGTTACAGAAAAGTGCGATTACTAAAGCAATCTGGTAAGGAAGTAGTGCCTCTAGCTTGGCAAAACGCTTTTGAAGAACTAGTTTTGAAGCTAAACCTACGTCGCCAAATTGGTTTTTATTTATCCGAACATGTAAATATGCCTCTGGTAGTCGGTTATTTTAAACCCGTTGTTCTTTTCCCAATCGCCCTTGTCGCTCAACTCGACATTAAGCAAGTTGAAGCCATCCTCATCCATGAACTTTCGCACATTAGAAGAAATGATTACCTATTAAATCTAATAAAAACAGCCATAGAAACGATTCTCTTCTTTAACCCTTTTGTATGGCTAAGTGGCAAATTCATCAATATAGAACGCGAACATGCTTGTGACGACCGCGTCCTTCAACTAACTGGAACTCCATTAACCTATGCGCATGCGCTTTTAAAGCTGGAGATCCTTAAAGATAAATCTACCCCTACCCTTTCCATGGCGGCATCGGGTAAACAACAACACTTATATCAACGCATAAAAAGAATTACTGATATGAAAACAAATTACAGGAATGCAAAGCAACAGCTTTTTGCAACTATGCTGGCCGTAGTTACGATACTTTCATTGGCATGGATCAGTCCGGCAAAAACAGCAGCACCCAAACTTAAACCTAAGTCAATCAAATTGGTTGTTACAAATCGGACAGATCACAATTTGAGCATTACAACTACAGCACCCTGGACTAAATCGCGAGTACTGAAAACAAACATCGACACAGCAAAGAAAAAGCTCAAAGTTAAAACCATATGTATTAAAGGAAATGGTATTGAACACAAATGTAAGGATACCCTCGCCCTTGTTAATGATTTTCAATTTAACATAGACTCGACGATTAACCAAAGCCTGGCATTCTTAAAATCTCCAAAATGGCAGTCAGATGTTAAAAAAATGGCCGAGGGCTTCAGTAAAAATTTCGATGCTAAAGCAATGGAGCTACAAGCTAAAGACCTGGAAAAACAGGCAATGAAGATTGAAAAGTATTTTAATTCTGCAAAATGGAAACAACAACAAGTGCAAATTGAAAAGCAAGCCAAAGAGATCGAGCAACGATTCAACTCGCCAGAATTTAAAAAAAGCATAGAGAAAGAAGTTGAAAAAGCAAAAGCGCTTCAAAATTCTGCTGAGTATAAAGAATTAAAAAAGAAATTTGATGCTGATGTTGAAGCCATCAAAAAGAAAAACCAATCCCCAACAGATAGCACAACTCATTAACAACAACATACACAATGCAATCGAAAGGCAGGAGATAATCTTCTGCCTTTTTTTGTGGAGTTCATCGCTAAGTTTTCATAATTTAGCAACATCATATATGCTACAAAAACTTTCCATCCGTAACTACGCTTTGATAGACAGTGTTGATCTGGAACTCGACAAAGGTTTAAACATCATCACTGGTGAAACTGGCGCTGGTAAATCAATCATGCTTGGTGCGTTATCTCTTATACTTGGACAACGTGCTGAAACAAAGTATTTTTTTAACCAGGATAAGAAATGTATTATAGAAGGCTGGTTCTTACTGGCCGATACCCAGCTACAATCCTTATTTGAAGAAAACGACGTCGACTTTTACAAGGAAAACACGTTGAGAAGGGAAATTTCTACTGATGGGAAATCGAGGGCTTTCATCAATGATACCCCAGTAACGCTTACAGTGATGAAACAGATTGGTGAGCGACTGATCGACATTCACTCACAACATGCTACGCAAGAAGTTAGTGACCCTTCATTTCAATTGTTAGTGGTGGATACACTTGCAGGTCATCAGCCATTGCTAACCGAGTACCGCAGCAAATTTAAACTGTACAAACAGCAGCAGCAGCATTTGGCAGAACTGCAAACAAAAGCCAATGAAGCGCGGAACAAGCAAGATTATGAGCAGTTTCTGTTTAATGAGCTGGAAAGCGCGAGCTTACAAAGTGATGAACAGGAAAAAATGGAGACGGAATTACAAATGCTGAACAATACGGAGAGCATTAAAAGGAGTTTGCTTACCGGTTACAATTTATTAAGTGAAGAAGAAAATGCGGTCCTACCTATTTTAAAAGAAGTAGTAGGTCAGCTGCAAAGTATAGAAAAGTTTAACCCTGCATATGAAGCTTTAAATGAGCGACTACGTTCGGTTTTAATTGAGGTAAAAGACATTGCTGCCGAAACAGCTGGACTAGAAGAACATATCGTTTTCAACCCTTCCAGAATTGATGAGATCAATGCCCGCCTAGATCTTATATATGGATTACAGCAAAAACATAGGGTAAACAATATTGAAGAATTACTCAGCATTCAGAATCAATTATCTGATAACCTAGCCAATCTTTTGAGCGGCGATGAGGAAATTGAAAAACTAGTCAAAGCATTAGAACTGCTACAGGCTGATCTGGAAATCATGGCTGGAAAGCTATCTACAAACAGAAGTAAGGCGATCGTTAATACCGAAACTAGTGTTGGCAAGATCTTGCATCAAGTGGGAATGCCTAATGCAAAAATAAAGATTGACCAATCGCAGGCTACAGCGCTTAATAAAGACGGAAAAGACCTCATCAGCTTACTCTTCTCTGCCAATAGCGGTCAACCCCCTGCCCCAGTGGGTAAAGTAGCCTCAGGCGGCGAGCTTTCGCGTTTAATGCTAGCCATAAAATCCATCATGGCAAAACACACCTCTTTGCCTACTTTAATATTTGATGAAATTGATACCGGAATCTCCGGAGAAACCGCTTTACGCGTTGGTGATGTAATTGGTGAGCTGGAAAAGAACATGCAGGTAATTTGTATTACACATTTGCCACAAATTGCAGCCAAAGGTGATGCACATTATTTTGTTTATAAAAATGAGCAAAGCGAGCGTACCACAACAGGCATCCGCAAGCTGAGTAATGGGGATCGGGTAAGCGCCATTGCGGAGATGCTGAGTGGCAAAACACCCGGTGCTTCGGCTATGGAGAATGCTAAAGACCTACTGGGTTATAAAAACTAAATGCCATATTCTGCAAAGAAAAAAATCATTAACTTCGGCCTGTTTTAAAACAGACATACTATGTATAACTTATTAAAAGGTAAACGCGGCATCATCACAGGCGCATTAGATCAAAATTCCATTGCCTGGAAAGTTGCAGAAAAAGCACATGAAGAAGGCGCAACATTTGTTTTAACAAATGCCCCTATCGCTATGCGTATGGGAGAGATTAATGCTTTGGCTGAAAAGACAGGATCACAAATTATTCCTGCTGATGCAACCAATGTAGATGAGCTAACCAACTTGTTTACCCAATCACAAGAAATATTAGGCGGTAAAATAGATTTTGTATTGCACTCTATCGGTATGAGTGTAAACATTCGTAAAAAGATACCTTATACGGAATCAAACTACGATTACTTTATGAAAGGTATCGATGTTTCGGCCATGTCCTTTCACAAAATGCTTGCTGTTGCTAAAAAACTAGATGCAATCAGTGAAGGTGGTAGTGTGGTAGCGCTTACTTATATGGCTGCTCAACGCACTTATCCATTCTATACAGATATGGCTGATATTAAAGCGATGTTGGAATCCATTGCACGTAGCTTTGGTTACCACTATGGTTTAGAGAAAAAAGTACGTATCAATACCGTTTCTCAATCACCAACAAAAACTACTGCCGGTACTGGTATTAAAGGTTTTGGGGATTTCTATGATTATGCGAATGCCATTGCTCCACTAGGGAATGCTGATGCTGAATCATGTGCAGATTACTGTGTAACTTTATTCTCTGATTTAACCCGCATGGTAACTATGCAGAACCTTTTCCATGATGGTGGCTACTCTTCAACTGGAGTGAGTGATGTCGTGATGCAGAAAATGGGTATCGAAGAACAATAATTATAAACAAATAAAAGGGCCAGGATGTAAATTCTGGCCCTTTCTTGTATATTCGTATTCATGACAAAATCCCTGTTCATATTCTTCCTTACCTTATTTACAGGGCTTCATAGTTACTCCCAAACCTCGTTTTCGATAACAGGGATAGTTAGGGATCAAAAAGAAAGTCTACCTGGTGCTGGTGTGTATTTAAGTGGCTACAAGGTATCCACTGTGGCCGATAGTGAAGGTAAATTTAAAATCAGCAACCTCAAGCCAGGCAATTATGATCTTTTGGTACAAATGGTGGGTTATCTCCCCTATTCAAAAAGCGTCATCATATCCGACAAATCGGTTCAGGTTGAATTGGTTTTAAAGGAAAGCACCACTACTTTAAATGAGGTGGTGATACATGCTGATCCAAATAGAGCTAAATACCTCAAGCAATTTAAGGAGTACTTTATAGGCACAAGCCCAAATGCCGCGCAGTGCAAAATATTAAATCCTCAGGTATTAGACATCGATTATGATGTGACCAAAAGTCTACTCAGCATCAAATCATCTGATTTTTTAATTGTAGAGAATAAAGCATTGGGCTATCGTTTAAAATATATGCTTGATTATTTTGAGTATAATTCAAGAACGAGGATCATTTACTTTTCTGGACATCCATTTTTTGAAGAACTAAAAGCTTCTGGTTCAAAAATGAAAAAGTATATCGATAGGCGTGAAACGGCCTATTATGGATCTTCACAACACTTTTTCAGATCGCTTTACCAGGGAAAGGGTAAAGAAGAAGGATTTATCATCAACAAAATGATTAAAATACCTAACCCTTACCGCTATCCCGATAGTATCATTTATAAAAATCTCGTTAAACTAAAAACTCCAGGTAAATCATCCCTGATCAGCAAAAGCGCAGCACCCAGAGATACAGCTAGGATTGCCTTTTGGTTAAAACAACAGGATATGCCTAAGTTTATTGACTGCCTGGATCGCAAAGAGATTTCTCCCGACAACTTGATTTACACTTACAACAAGAACCTAAAATTACTAGACGGGACAGGTGCATTGGCAATCAGCTATACACGGGAAAAGGAATCATTAGGTTATTCTAAAACTAGCTTCTGGATCTTCCGCCCACTTGATGTGCCTGATTATGAAATCTCTGTCGCCAATTTAACGCAGGGCCCGGTACGTTTTTACGAAAACGGTAGTATCTACGACTCCAGAGCTATGCTGTATGAAGGCTTTTGGGCATATGAGAAAGTGGCCGATATGGTTCCGATAGATTATGTTCCTCAGACAAAAAGGTAAACACACAATTACACTTGATCTAATTTTAACATTGAGTTAAAATACAGCATCTACATTTGAAGCATAGATTTATGCTCAATTACTGTGGATCAGTTAGACAAAAGCCTGCTAAAAGAATTAATTATCTTATTAAAGAAAAGTGACACCACTGCTTTTAACAAGGTGTATGCACTTTACAGGGCCAAAATTCACCGTTTTGCATGGCGTTTTGTAAGATGCGATGAATCAGCTGCAGAGCTTACTCAATTGGTTTTTGTTCATTTATGGAAGTACAAAGACAGCATCAACGAGGAGAAGGATTTTAACGCGTATCTGCTCACCATTACCAAAAACCTGGTCTACAAAGAATTTCAACGAAAAGCTAAGCTCGCTGCCTACCAGCTCTCACACGATAAAGCAGAACCGGATTATGATCCGATAGGTAGTGTAATGAATTTTAAGGACTACACCAATCTAGCCGCAAAAGCAATTGACGACTTACCGCCGCAAACTAAAAAAGTATTTAAGTTAAGTCGCGATGAAGGCGCTTCTTACGAATCTATAGCAGAGCAACTCAATATTTCTAAAAACACGGTTCACAGTCATATAGCCAAGTCTTTAAGCCACATCAGGGCTTATTTTAAGATCCACACCCCAGAAACCGTACTAGCAATTTCCATCTCTTTGAATTTATTTTAAAAATAATTCGTCTTCGACTAGACACTTGGTCATTTCGCGAGATATATGCTTATATACAGGAGGCATCAGCCCCACATAAGTAATGAAACCGAATACCGAAGAAGAGATAAAAGAAATATTTAAGCTATACCTGAATCAGCAGAGCACGCCGAAACAAGAAGCTGCGCTTTTTGATTATATCAATAAGCATGAAAACACGCAGGGCCTGTTTGATGAACAGATCAACAATGCTTGGAAGGAAGATATTGCTGAGCCCGCCACTGAAAGAATTACAATAACCAAAAACCGTACCCTTCCAATCTGGATAAAATATGCAGCATGTTTATTCCTGTTTTGCAGCCTTGCCTTGTCATGGTATGTGATTCAACAACGTCCGGAATACAACAATTCTGCTATCGTAGAGATCACTAAAACTACCAGACGTGGTGAAAAGTTGAAATTATTACTTCCCGACAGTTCTGTGGTTTACCTAAATGCCATGAGTAAGCTCAGCTTCCCAAAGCGTTTTGAGCCTGGTAAAAAAAGGGAAATAAAATTAGAAGGTGAAGCTTTTTTTGAAGTTAAACATGACACTAGCCGCCCCTTTATTGTCCACAGTGGAACTTTACAGACCCGAGTACTGGGCACGTCATTCAATATTAATGCTTACGCCGACAACAAAACATACAGTGTTTCTGTGCGAACAGGTAAAGTTGGTGTATCCGAAGCAAATAAAGATGGGCAAAAACAACTCTCGCTACTGCTCCCTGGAAAGCATTTGGTATACAATTTAGCCAGCAAGAAGTATACGATTATGGAGCAGAGGACTACAGATTTTAACAGCTGGACGACAAACCGTTTCATTTTCAAAAACGAAACATTGGGTAACATATTAACCAGCTTAAAACGAAGCTATCTTGTCGATTTTAAAATCAACAGCCCTAAGCTATTGAGCTGTCGTTTTAATGCCACCTTCACTAATCAGAATATCAAAGAAATTGCCGATCAGCTACAAACGATGAGTGGCGGCGGTATACATTACAAATTTAACCAAAATAACACCATAATTACCTTTTGGGGGGAGGCCTGTCAATGATCAAATAAAGACCATTTAGAAAAGAATGGCTATCCATTCTTCATCATTTAAACAACAAGAATAAAAAAATAAAGCCCCCCTGCTGTAACAGGGCGGCTCTTATAAAACGTTTCGTAACTCGTGAAAATTAAAAAACCTTTTGAAACTATGAAGTTAATGCTATACTTTTTAATAAAAGAATACTTTAATAAAATTAACATACAATACGCCATTATAACGCTACTCCTCGCATCTTTTTGCTCTTATAACGCATCTGCAAATCCAACCAGACAAAATATTGATGAGATTCGCATTAGCTTAAAACTAACAAATACCGACCTAACCAGAGGGATCGGCATTTTAGAAGAAAAGGCTGGTTGTGCCATCAACTATAACCCGGCAATATTTAAATCCGAACTACTAATCAGCATCGACACTAAAGAAATGCCTCTAGGTATTGTATTGAAAAAAATGCTGGAAGGAACTGGTGTAGCTTATAAAATCAATGATCCTAAAACCATCTTGTTATATAAAGTGCCCGAACCGGTAAAACCGGGTAAAATCAGCGGCCGGATAATGGACGAGAAAGGTGAAGCTTTACCTGGCGCAGGAATTAAGATTATCGGACTGGAACGTTCTGTGAGCAGTGGTGTTGATGGTTCATTTAGCATAAATGCTGATCCAGGAACTTATACCCTAGAAATCAGCTATGTTAGTTATCAAACCAAACGAATTACGGGTGTAATTGTAAAAAGCGGACAGAATACAGCGCTAAACATCAGCATGAAACCAGCTTCGGCAACATTAAACGGAGTTGTAGTAACTGCGGATTATAAAAAGACTTCGGTAGAGGGCTTGTTGACCCGCCAGAAAAACGCATCAGAAATGACCAATGGCATTAGCGCCGAACAAATTGGCCGTACACCGGATAAGCACATCGGTGAGAGCTTAAAACGCATCAGCGGCGTTAGTACTATGGATAACAAGTTTGTGGTGGTACGTGGTATTACAGCACGTTATAATGCTGCTGTATTAGATGGAACCGCCTTACCTAGTACTGAAGCCCAAAGTCGTAGCTTTTCTTTCGACATGATCCCTTCAAATCTGGTTGACAATGTAGTGGTGAGCAAAACCATTACCCCGGACATGAACACCAGTTTTGGTGGTGGATTGATCCAGATCAATACTAAGGATATGCCAACAGAGAACTTTACGAGTTTTTCTATTGGTACATCATACAATGATCAAACGACAGGAAAGCCTTTTTATAGTCACGAACGTGGTAAGTATGACTTCCTTGGTTTTGACGATGGAAGGCGCAGTGCACCCGATAACTTGTTGATCACAGACCGTTCAGTTAGAGGCCCTGGAACCATCGGTGGATTTGAAACGATAACAGACCTGGAATTTAGGCAACGTGTTAGCGAACAAAGTAAACGTTTTAAGCACGATAATTTTACGCTTTATCAAGCTCCTGCCATGCCCAATCAAAATTACCAGTTTACAATGGGTAGGTTAATGTCATTAAAAGCAGATAAGCAATATAAACTAGGCTTTACAGGTGCTTTGAGTTACCGCAATACACAAAGCAATGTTGCTTTTGGTGATTATCATAGAGGGAAATGGGCCAACGAATACAACAACAATGGTAATACTTATGGTTTCAATACCACTTGGGGTGCCTTGTTAAACATGGGCTTACAGCTAGGTCAACATCGTTTTAGCTTCCGTAATACTTACACCCGGGTGTTTGATAATGATCTGGTACGTACAGCAGGATTTTCTAGTGATCAAACTGACGAACTGACTTCTCGCCCACCAACCATACGCGAGAATGACGACCCTACCTTTACAAGTCTGATGCAAAATAAACTAATGGGGCAGCATCAATTGGGCAAAGTAAAGCTGGAATGGGATGCTGCTAGAACAGCTATTAAACGTGAGGAAAAGGCTATAACAACTGCCGAGCAAGCACCTAAGTTGATTGATGGTAATTTCTTGTATTTGTATTATCCAGGAGTATACTCAGAGCCAAAGGCAGCGCCATTATCTAGCCAATACTCCAACAATAATGAAAGTCATTATACCTGGAATGTATCTGGAACGCTACCTTTTAATGTTTTTGGTTTACGCAATACCCTTAAAGCGGGTTTATATGGCAATCGTAAAAAAGGAGGCTTTGATTGGAAAATTGTGCCATTTACGACCAGTTCTAACCAAATGGATCCAAAACTGGCATTCATTTCTATAGCCGACATGCAAAAACCAGAAAACATGCGTGTAGATGGTTACGGATTCCAAATGTGGTTTAATGATAAATACTCAGGAAAAAGTCGCAATGATGCTGGTTATTTAATGCTTGATAACCGATTAGGAGAAACATTACGCTTAGTATGGGGTGTACGTGGTGACTACTATAAATATACAGAAGGCAGTAACCCAATAATCCCTGGTAATCCAACCGTCTTTGAAGCTAAACATGATCCAGCTTTTAGATTGTTGCCATCTGCCAATTTAACGTACAGCGTTACGCCTAAAATAAATGTACGAACGTCCTGGTCTATCGCTGTGGTACGCCCGGAATTGATGGACAATACCCAGTTTTATCGCTATAGCCCCTATTTAGATGGCATGATCCACAATGTAGGTATTACAAGTACCAAGATCACTAGTTACGATGTTCGTGCGGAATGGTTCCCATCTTTAGGTGAAACATTCTCGGTAAGCGGATTTTACAAATACTTTGATAAACCGGTAGAACTTAGTCAGGCAGCCTCTTCAAATATCTATTACCAAATTTCAAATTCGGAATGGGCTAAAGTATATGGTTTGGAATTTGAAATGCGCAAAAGTCTGGACTTTATTGCCGAGAAAAAATGGCTAAGTGATTTGACTTTGTTTGGAAATGCCACCTTGCAGAAATCTCAGGTAGAAGCCCAGTTCGACCCATTGGTTAAAACTGATGGCAAGATTATTTCGAAACTAAAACGTCCTATGTCGGGCCAAACCCCATACCTAGTAAACATAGGCTTACAGTATCAGGCAACGCGTTTTGGCTTTAATGCTGTGTACAACAAAACCGGCATAAAAACTTACATCGTGGCCTCACAAGAAAGCCTGATTGACTATGAAGCACCGAGAAGTCAAACCGACGTCCAGATAAGCTACAAATGGTTAAAAAATAGAATGTTGGTTAAACTTAACGGGGGTAACTTATTTAATGAAGCTTCCTCTTTTTACAAAAACTCTCCAGATCCGGTCGAAGCTAAAAAGGAAGATTTCAAAGCCGGAACTTCAGATAAATACGAGCCCGGAGAACAAAAAACATTTACCCGACGTTTTGGTCGCACATTTAGCTTACAGCTGAACTATAATTTTTAATCCTAAAACTGCATAAAATATTAAATATGAAACAGTTATTAAAAACCAATAAAATAACGCTTACTGTTGTTATTGCCATGATTTCATTCCTACTTTTCAGTTGTAAAAAACAAGAAAAGGTAGTTCCAGACCCACCTCATATCATCAAGTTAGAGATTAGAGGAAGTACGGTAAATGATACGCTCCAATTCGTAAAAAGCGGAAAAGTAATTGCTGAATCCGGAAAATCTGAAGGTGAATTTGGGATGAATCTTCTGCTTACATTAGATGAACCGGAAGCAGAAATACAAATCCGAAAAAAAGGACAAACAGACATTTTAGCCACCAGAAAGATTGTAGCAGATAAATTTGAGCAGGTCATCAGATGTTACTATAATGGTGAAAAAGCTTATGATGAAACTATACTACTTAAGTTCAAGGGCTATTCCGGTTCATCTACTCTTCAGGTACTGATGGATGGTCGAGTTATCTGCGAAGGTGGGAATTCTGTTTACTACTCACCATCTGAAGTCAATATAGGGTTTGAACCAAATCAGAAGCATCAGATACAAATCCGTAACAAGGCAACCAACGCCATACTATTGACAAAAGAGATTTCTGGGGGGGAGGCCATACAAAATTTAAGATTCTACTTTGACGGTTTTAAAGTACATGAAAGCATCAATTTTCCCAAACCATCAAATCCAGCTAACATACTCTTTACCGCTAAATTCACAAGTGCTTTAGATGTATATAATGGTCCGATTGATATTGTATTTTTCAGCGGGATTTCGACAACAAAGCTTTATGAGCATACGGCCACCAACATCCGGATTGAAATTCCTACTGACGGTAATTTTAGCCAGGCAATAGAATTACCTCCTGCAGAAAAAGGTATAACGTATTCTTATAAACTAGTTAAAAGAGGTACATTAAATGATTTGCCATATATACTTACAAATGAACTTATGCCAATAAAACCTGAAAGTAGTTACAGAATAGTAGATTTTAGAGCAGGCTATACATTGATGGCCGATATTATGGATCGTAAAAATGTCAGAACTTCCGGTATCACTAAGGGCACTAGTTTCAGCGTAATTGAAACAGATATTAAATTCTTTTTTGACAATTAATTTGTTGCTCAGTCTAAAAATCTGATGCTTTAATACAACAATGAGGCTGTCCGAAAAGGTAAAAATGTGCTATTTTTCTACGTACCTTTTTAGACAGCCTCTTTTAAATTCTAAATCACGTCTTGCTTATTACTAATAATATTAGTAATTTTAGCTAATGAATTTAGACGAGGAAAAACCGGACAATTACGTTAAAGGGCGCGGTGCACAGTTTAATCCGCACAACCGTTTCGCCAAAAACGACTATGTAAAAGAGCATGATGAGGGAATTGACGATTGGGAGGAGGAAGATCATAAGACTACTTTTATCCTCGGAAAATCTAAATCCATCGTTAACAAAGTAGATAGTCCTGATGTAGGCATGGCCTATTCCTTAAACCCTTATCAGGGCTGCGAACATGGTTGCACCTATTGCTATGCGCGCAATGCACATGAATATTGGGGCTTCAGTGCCGGACTCGATTTTGAGCGCAAGATCATCGTAAAAACAGATGCGCCAGCTTTATTTAAAAAGTTCCTGGAACGTAAAGCCTGGGATGCCTCAGTCATTTCCCTATCCGGCAATACCGATTGCTACCAACCTGCCGAACGGAAATTCAAGATCACCAGACAATTGCTGGAAATTGCCTTGGAATACAAGCAACCCATTGGCATGATCACTAAAAATGCTTTGATATTAAGAGACATAGATCTACTGACTGAGCTAGCTAAGCAAAACCTCTGCATGGTATACGTTTCCATTAATAGCTTAAATGAGCAATTGCGCCAGAAAATGGAGCCCCGTACCACCACCGCAAAGCAACGTTTAAAGATTGTTGAACAATTGAGTAATGCTGGGATTCCTATGGGCGTAATGGTTGCTCCGCTGGTACCAGGTCTAAGTGATCACGAAATCCCTGCTATTTTAAAAACCATTGCCAATTGCGGAGCCATAGCGGCAGGTTATACAGTAGTGAGGCTAAATGGTGCCATTGGTGGAATATTTGAAGACTGGCTGCGTAAAAACTACCCTGATCGCTTTGAAAAGGTATGGCATATGATTCAATCTTGCCATGGTGGTAATGTGAATGATAGCAGGTTTGGCGACAGAATGAGAGGTGATGGTAACATTGCCAAGCTCATCAAAGACAATTTTAAATTGCATTGCCGCATAAACCACCTTAACGAGCAAAAGATAGAACTAGACTCCAGCCTTTTCAAAGTGCCTAAAGTCCAACTATCATTTTTTTAAACCCCTTTGTCAAGGTATCTGCTACACTTCCATCGCTTTTGTGATAAATGATATACGCTTCCAAATCTCTTTTTGATGCAAAATCAAGCGCTTCATGAACACTCATCGCCATTAATGGGCTGTCATATCCATCAGCCGTAACCGCATCTTTAGCATAAACGGTTACGCTGATTAAAGAATTATCCAAAGGGTAACCTGTTTTTGGGTCAATGAGGTGTGCTATTTTTTTCGCCCCTTTTTGCAGATACTTCCTGTAATTACCGGCAGTTGTGATTGCACCACTGTTAATACTGATGACATGCCTGATCACAGGTTCCCCATTTGCTGATGTCGCCGGGCCTTCAATACCAATGCGCAATGCAGTGCCGTCAGGTTTAGGCCCCTTCATCCTCAGCTCCCCACCTATCTCTACCACAAAAGACGCAATGTCTTTTTTACTTAAATAATCAGCAACCGCGTCAACACTATAGCCTTGAGCTATCCCATTCAGATCTATCTTTACACAAGGTTTGCTTTTTTTAAGGTGATTCCCTTTTAAACTGAGGTTATTCATGCCTACACAATTAAGCAACTGTTTAACCTCCAGACTATCCGGAAACTTACTTATAGGCTTAGGACCAAAACCCCAGGCTTGCACCAAGGGAGCTACGGTTACATCAAACTTACCTTTGGTGGCTTTGTAAACGACAAAAGATTTGTGCATTACCGCAGCAAAGTGGGGATCCAGATCTAGCCCCTCAAGAGATTCATTGAACTTATTGATCAATGAATAAGGTTTATAAAGTGACATAGAAGAATCTATAACACTTAAAATACTATCTACCGATCGCTTAGTCACCACACTATCCCGGGCAAAATATTTAACCGTATAATCTGTCCCCTGCGCATAACCACGAATGGTAAATTCCTGCTGATCTTTTCCCTTAAAAAGGAAAGAGATCAGCAGGGGAAATATCAATAAAATATACTTAACCAATTTAAATCACCTTTGTTTTACCTGGAGTAGGAATTGGATAAAGGCCATTTGCATCAGGCATCAGCTTTGGATTAGCATCCCAACTCAACTGATCCGGAAACAAACTGTTATCCGCTTTTAAAGCATCATCCCATTTAATCACCTGCCCAGAATAAGTAGCATACCGACCAATTATTGCCGTAAAGCAACTCTTCGCCGCACGTTCTGCATCCTGAAATTTAAACTGCCCCTTGCTGATTGCTTCAAACAACTCATCATGTTCAGTTTGGTAAGGATTAGCATTACCCTTGGTAGGATGATTAAATATTTGCTTGCCTTTACTATCCCATAGTACACCATTATGACCTGCCGACAAATAAGTACGGCCTTTAGTCCCCTGGAATGTTTCATCAACCCGGTTTGCAGTACCCTCATAATGGCGGCACTGACTATAAATCACCGCACCATCGGCATAAGTAAGCTCTACCGCATGATTATCGTAAATCTCACCATAATCTTTACCTGTTCTCCAGGCGCGACTACCTGTCCCCTGTATCGAAACTGGATAAGCATTTTTAACCCAGTTGGCAATATCTATATTATGCACGTGCTGTTCTACAATGTGATCCCCACATAACCAGTTAAAATAATACCAGTTACGCATTTGGTATTCCATTTCCGTTTGGTTGGGCTGACGTTTTTTTACCCAAACCCCACCACTATTCCAATACACCTGTCCACCAACAATATCACCTATAGCACCGTCCTCAATGCGTTTTAAGGTTTCCCTGTAATTCGCTTGGTACCTGCGCTGCAAGCCAACTACCACGTTTAATTTTTTCTGTTTCGCCAATTCAGCGGCAGCCAATACCTTACGGATTCCTGGCGCATCAACAGCTACAGGCTTCTCCATAAACACGTGTTTACCTTGTTTTACGGCCTCTTCAAAGTGCATTGGCCTAAATCCTGGAGGCGTTACCAATAAAACCACATCCGCAAGCGCAATTGCTTTAGCATAACCATCAAAACCTACGAATCTGCGGTCCTGAGGTACATCAACTTTATCTTTAAACCGTTCCGAGAGCTTCTGATAACTGCTGTTCAATCGGTCTTCAAAAGCATCAGCCATGGCTACCAACTTTAAATTCTGCTTCGTACTTAAAGCCTGAAAAGCAGCGCCTGTACCCCTATCTCCGCAGCCAATTAAAGCTATTTTAATGGTATCATCAGTTGATGAATGTCCACCTGCAAAAGCAAACTGGTTTAACATTATTCCACCTGCAACCAGGGCTGAGGCTTTTAAAAATTCGCGACGTTTATCGCGTAGTTCTTCATTGTTCATGTTCGATTGATATTTGGTTCTTTGGTTTGTGAGTTTTTGCTTTTAATAATCCGCAATCGGAGCCCTGTTGTAATAGGCATCAATATCTGCTTTTGATGGTGTTTTTACAGGTCTTACCAATCGCATACCGATAAATGGAGCTTCTGGAAACCACCAATTACTTTTAGGAATCTGAGGATCCAGTTGTTTCCAAACAGGATCAGAAGCCATTCTAGCCGCTGAGCGTAATTCTTTAGCCTGATCATCATACGATCCCCCTCGAATTACATTTGCATACAACTTATCAGGAACAGAAAGCGGGTTAATGGCTTTATCTCCTTTCACTGTAGCATAAAAATCCGCTTTATATTGATCGTAAGTCCATTCCGCTACATTGCCATACATATCATACAAACCCCATTGGTTAGGCTTCTTTTGTCCTACTGGGTGTGTTTTATCTTCGCTGTTGGCTTTATACCAGGCATATTCCTTCAATTGAGTCGCATCATCTCCAAAAGCATACTCAGTTGCATTACCTGCACGACTTGCATACTCCCATTCAGCTTCCGTTGGCAAGCGATAAAATTCGCCTGTGCGGGCATACAACCATTTGCAAAATTGAATGGCATTATAATGAGTCATGGCAAGTGCTGGGTGATTCTCCTTGCCCATGCCAAAGGTCATGTCCAGATAAGGTTTTGTTGGTCGGGTAACTGCATCTACATTGGCTGGTACTACACCAATACTGTGTGTGGTTTCGTAATCTTTATATAAAAAAGGCTCGTAAATATCCCAGGTAACTTCGACAGCGCCCATCCAAAAAGGCTCGAGTTTAACCGTATGAACAGGCTGTTCATCACCTTTACCTTTTTTACTGCCCATCGAAAACTCACCAGCGGGAATAGCTTTCATTTCAAAGCTCAATTTTGTGCCGTTGATTTGTTGTGTGTAGGCCTCCTGCTTTTCCTGCGAAGATGCCTTAAAGGCAAATAAAATCAGGGGCAATGCCAATGATAATTTAAACTTCATTGATAATAATTTTGATACTATTGATATTTCAAACTAATCTATTTCTATCTAAAATAGAGGCATTTATCTTAATAACCAAAATCTTCTGACGCATAATTTCACAAAATGTGTAAAAAGCACACTAAGTTGCCAATATTGACTAAAATCTGGTCAAATAAAAAACCCTGATCAGCTTATCGCTCATCAGGGTTTTCCGCTATACCATCCCAGGTATTATTCTATACTTCCTTCTTCTTTTTTCTTCTTCTTATTACCGGGACTCTTATTCTCTACCACAATAACATCATTTTCTTTATCATAGTCAATCTCCAGCGTATCACCCTCATGGATTTCTCCTTTAAGGATTTCCTCCGCAATCGGATCTTCCAGATATTTCTGAATCGCACGTTTAAGCGGTCTCGCACCAAAGTTTGCATCAAAGCCTTTATCAGCAATAAAGTCTTTAGCTTTCTCAGTCAGCTTCACCTCATAACCTAAGTTATGAACACGGCCAAACAATGATTTCAATTCAATATCAATGATTTTAAAGATTTCTTCTTTACCCAATGAGTTGAATACCACTACATCATCTACACGGTTTAAAAACTCAGGTGCAAAAGCACGTTTCAAAGCGTTCTCAATCACTCCTCTTGAATGCGAATCTGCCTGATTTGTTTTGGCAGCAGTAGAGAAACCTACTCCTTGTCCAAAGTCTTTCAATTGACGTGCACCAATGTTGGAGGTCATGATGATGATTGTATTTCTAAAATCTACCTTACGACCTAAGCTATCAGTCAGCTGTCCTTCATCCAATACTTGCAATAAGATATTGAATACATCAGGGTGTGCTTTCTCAATCTCATCCAGCAAAATTACTGCGTAAGGTTTTCTACGTACCTTTTCAGTCAGCTGTCCACCTTCTTCATAGCCCACATATCCCGGAGGCGCACCCACTAAACGTGATACTGCAAATTTCTCCATATACTCACTCATATCAATCTGAATCAGCGAATCATCACTGTCAAACATAAAACGAGCAAGCTCTTTTGCCAATTCAGTTTTACCTACACCAGTTGGGCCAAGGAAAATAAACGAACCAATTGGTTTTTTAGGATCTTTTAATCCCGCTCTGGTACGCTGAATAGCTTTTGTTAATTTCTTAATCGCTTCATCCTGTCCAATAATTTTGGTAGCCACCGTATCGTACATATTCAGCAGTTTTGCACTGTCGGTTTGTCCAACACGTTGTAAAGGAATACCGGTCATCATCGAAACCACCTCAGCAACGTTATCTTCCGTAACAGTATAACGTTTTGTTTTGGTTTCGGCTTCCCATTCTGCCTTTGCACGATCAAGCTCTTCTAAAAGGTTCTTTTCAGTATCCCTTAATTTTGCAGCTTCTTCATATTTCTGGCTTTTTACAACCTTATTTTTCTCTACCTTAATTTCTTCGATCTTGTTCTCAATCGTAATGATGTTCTCAGGAACATGAATATTAGTTAAATGCACCCTTGATCCAGCCTCATCCAGAGCATCAATAGCTTTATCTGGCAAGAATCTATCGGTAATATACCTCGAAGTTAAAGCCACACAAGCATGGATCGCTTCATCGGTATAAGTTACACCGTGGTGTTCTTCATATTTTTCTTTAATACGATTCAAGATCTCGATGGTTTCATCAGGAGTTGCTGGCTCAATCATTACCTTTTGGAAACGACGATCCAGGGCACCATCTTTTTCAATGTACTGACGGTACTCATCCAATGTTGTTGCCCCGATGCATTGTATTTCGCCCCTAGCCAAAGCAGGTTTAAACATATTCGATGCATCCAAAGAACCCGAAGCACCACCGGCACCTACAATGGTATGAATCTCATCAATAAACAGAATCACATCCGTAGATTTTTCCAGCTCGTTCATCACAGCTTTCATACGTTCTTCAAACTGTCCACGGTATTTAGTGCCTGCAACCAATGAGGCCAGGTCTAAAGTTACCACGCGTTTGTTAAACAATACTCTCGAAACCTTACGTTGAACAATACGTAATGCCAATCCTTCTGCAATTGCAGATTTACCAACACCCGGCTCACCAATCAGGATAGGGTTATTTTTCTTACGGCGTGATAAAATTTGCGACACGCGCTCAATTTCTTTCTCACGTCCAACAATTGGGTCTAAACGACCTTCCTCAGCAGCTTTCGTCAAATCTCTTCCAAAGTTATCCAAAACCGGAGTTTTAGATTTAATATCAGAAACCTTTTTAGGGCTGCTAAATGCTTCTTCTTCGCGATAATCATCATCACCACCGGTTGATGCGCTATTTTGCGTTTCGTCTCTAAAACCGTTTTTATTCACTTCAACCTCCTGTTTAAATATCTCGTAATTGATGTTAAACTGTAGTAAAATCTGTGAGGCAATGTTATCATCATCGCGCAGGATAGAAAGCAATAAATGCTCCGTACCTATCAAATCGCTTTTGAAGATCTTTGCTTCCAGATAAGTGATCTTTAATACTTTTTCTGCTTGTTTGGTTAATGGAATATTTCCCAAATTAACCGTAACACTCGATGTACCTCTAACTGAATCTTCTATTGAACGACGAAGTTTTGAAGTATCAACACCCAGTGATTTTAATATCTTAATAGCCATACCATCGCCTTCGCGAATAAGGCCTAACAACAGATGTTCAGCCCCTATGTAATCGTGACCTAATCTCAGGGCTTCTTCCCTGCTAAAGGAGATCACATCTTTGACTTGTGGTGAAAATTTAGCTTCCATATATACCTTTCTAATTCGGGAATGCTCTAAACTATAAAATTTGTTTTATAAATGAGCACCCGTATTTTTTTTAATTTATCAACAATTACGCCATAGCGACTAAAATAGATGTTGTAACTGCCGTTATTGCATAAAACTTACCAAGTTCTGACTTAATTTGCGGCAGGCCTCATTAAAATAGATAAAGTTAAGAAGCTTCAGGAGCCGAATTAAACAAATTATAAAGGTCTAAAAACTGGATTGTCCACAAATTGTAATCATTATCTCTCTTTCCTCCTGCCTGTCAAAAATGCCCAACAAAAATAATTTATCTAGCAAAATGGCAGGTTCCTCCGTATATCTCATATAAAGCTACCAAATAAATATCTAATTATCTTGCACGAAGTCGTTGCTTTTGGTTCAAAAGCAACTTTTCCAATTGTACATAAGGCACTTTCTGCACACTTAAGCCACCATCAATAGCCAGTGCAGCAGCGGTAGCCGCAGATTCGCCTAAAATCATAAACACAGGTTCCATCCTTACCGACCCAAAAGCGATATGAGAGATTGATAAACATACCGGTACCAACAGGTTGGCACATTCCTGTTCCTTTGGAACTATGGCGTCATAAGCAATACTATATGGCAGAGGTGCCTTAACCCCAATATCACCCTCATTCTGTACAAAACCTGCCTGAGTAACATATCGCTGTGTATTGTGCGAATCCAATGCATAAGACCCCATTCCAATCGGATTAGGCACTTCCTTTTTACCCAACACTTCGTGCTCTGTCATCACATAAACACTCACCATCCTCCTGGCCTCCCTAATGTACAATTGATGTGGCCAGTTGCCATTATCTTTGAACTCATCCTTTGCCAATCCCCAGGTATTCAGTTTAGCCTGTAGGTTCTTCGGTATACGTGAATCAGTTGCCATGAAATATAGTAACCCCTTCTGATAATTTTCATGATCCTTGATGATCTTTCGACGTTCCTTGTAAGAAGCCTCAGGATAAGCATAATTCCCTCCAATATAGTCAGTACTAAAAGGACCGTGATTATTCGTATCAGTCTTCCTGTTTGGAACGGGATCGTACTTATTAAATAGTTCATTCCAACCGCTTTGGAACACCCTGGCCAACAGCTCATAGTCTGCAGAATTATAGCCATCAGGTTTTGGAAAAGCAACCCGGTTCTCCGGATGATCGGTTAAACACATCCTGAAACAATAAGCCTGCAATTTATCGTCACCCTCGCCCTTTATTCCTGGATTCTCCTTGGAAATTCCGGCAAGCAAACCACTCGCCTTATCACCCGGCACTTTGTAAGGATCTATCTTTCTGGCAAAGTGATGGCCATGTTGAAAAACTTCCGTCTGGATGCCATTCCAATTTTCTCCATACACACTGTTGGCTTCCCGGCCTACATGGTAGCTTACTTTGGCCGAAGCCATAAGGTCACCCTCATAGGTTGCATCAATAAACATCTTGCCATAAAACTTCTTCCCACTCAGCGTAGTAATAGATATGATCTTTCCATTTACTTTATTGACGCCATTTTTCCTGTTAAGCCATTCATTGCGGTATACGGTAAGCTTGTTTTCCTTAACAAAATCTTCCATCACCTTTTCTGCCACATGAGGTTCAAATATCCACATGGTCCTGTCGGCACCGTCTATTGCCGGTGTACCCTGACCTTTATTGCCGTATGCTTCCTTTTTCTGCCACTTCCAGGCTGTATCAGTATTGTAATGCATAAACACACGGTGATAAAATTCCCTTGCCAATCCACCAATAACCTCCTTATCTCCGGTATCCGTAAAGCCGAGTCCGCCCGAAGAAAGACCTCCAAGGTGTACATCAGGTGATACTAGGATCACAGACTTCCCTAATCTTGCGGCTTGCACACCCGCTGTTACCGCAGCAGAGGTACCTCCATAAATGATGATATCGGCATCATAAGTTTTCTTTTGAGCCCAGGCCGTATTAGCCAAAAGGGTGACAGACAGTATCAGAACTGCGAATTTATTTCTCATTACTTAGTATTTAACAATTTACTTAAAAAACCAGGATAACTGTCTTTATCAACAGACCCGTCCCCTTTCGTGATACTGTCACCAAAACAGACAATGCCCGAAGCCGGCAATTTATGGTCAGTTATGAAATCATAAACTGTTAAACCAATAAATCGATATCCGTTTACTGTAGGGTGAATCCCATCCCTCTTATTGGTATTGGCAAGATTTTGAATTAAAGAGTCCCTATCAGCACCAATTTTGCCGATTGCCAAAAAGCGATGTTCCAGATCCAGCAAATAGGTTTTATGCTCCGCAGCTATTTTTTTAACGACATCGTTGATTTGCTTTCTTCTTCCGGACACCCCCTCGGGTTCATAAAATGCTGCAGGATGACGGGTTAGCAGGTCGGGCTCATAACATGGAAGTATGGTCATCAGCAACACCTTGCTCTTCGTTGCTTTAATACGTTTCACCATTTCTTTAAGATGCTGCTCATATTCCGACAAGGGTATGTGCTTCACACTGTTCATGTCATTGGTACCGACCATCAATATGGTTAGCTTTGGTTGATGGGCAAGGCAATCCTTTGCTATACGCGTTAGCATATCCACCGTATTGTTCCCCCCAACGCCCGCATTGATAATTTCAAAAGCTGCAGGTTCCCCACTTCCCTCAAGGGAAGATGGAAAACCTGCAGTGTGTGCAAAAGAACTGTTGCGCAGCAAGCCGTTCATCAATACTGTACCAGCTATTGTACTTAAAACGTACTTAACAATTTGTCTCCTGTTGATATGATTCATTATTTGTGAATTGTAATTTATGGTTTAGTTATGGTATAGGTAAAGTTTTTATATGATTTAACCGATCCAAGGCCCAATTCGACATTATTGCTTGCAGATGTCAAAGTAATAATAATTGTTTTATTCACCGTCACCGCAACATTCTTGATAGGAATGAGAATCTCAGCGGAGTACTGTCCGGCCGGAATCGTCACACTTGTGTATGTAGGCATTGTATAGTTTACATCAACCACCGCTGTTCCGGATATGGTAAAATTCACCACTACATCATAATCCTTTGGCGTATTTACATATACCCTGGCTCCGGCAACCGGTACTGCAGGTGATCCGCTTGCCGTGTTGCCTACTGCGGTTACAGCCCCCGGATAAGGTCCTGTATTTACTTTTGCTACAATGTATACTGCATTTGGAATGTCCGGATAATTCTTTTCATCTTTCTTACATCCCACAACTGCAATTCCAAATAATAAAACGATTAAGCTTATTTTAATAACTATTAAAGTTTTCATAATTTCCATAAATTAATATCCTGGATTAGGAACCAGGTTAGGGTTATCAATAAGTTCCTGGGCAGGGATTGGCCAGCGCAACCAATTGGGATTGGTATTTCCCGTTACCGTAGCATAACGTCCTGTTCTAATGAGGTCATAATATCTTTTACCTTCATAAACCAGTTCTCTTAGCCTTTCTTTTTCAATTTCCAAACGAACATCACCCTGCAAAGTGGCTAGCGTACCGCCAATATTAGCCCTTCCACGAACCAGATTTAGTAGCGTAATCGCATCCGGTGTTAATCCCTGTTCATTTAAGGCTTCGGCTCTGAACAAGATGATTTCAGGTAAGCGGTATACGATTCTATTTGCATCCTGCTGTAAAACATTATTGGCTACCGTACCAGGATATTTCAGCACGTAAGTTTGATTAGGATCTCTGTAAGGAGCCGGACTGGGTCCAGAGTTACGGTAAGTACCCGCGGTTCTCAGGTCGCCAGCAGGGAGAGCACTAAGCACAGCAGGAGATGGCTGGAACCTCCAGTTGCCAGCAGTATAGGCCTGACCTAAAGGAAGAAATAGATCCGTCAGTGGATTTGTATCGCCTTCCTGATAGGTATAGTTATACTGGATTTCGAATATCGATTCTGACGAGTTCTTATTGGTAAAAATAGTAGGGTAACTTGCGCCGGCTACCAAACTGTAATTCGCCGAACTCACCATCACCAGTCTGGCCATTTCCGCTGCCTCAACATAACGCTTCTGCCATAAATATAAATCAGCCAGTGTACTTCTAATCGCTCCTTTTGTAGCACGTCCTTTATTTTCAAGTGTAGAGCCAAAAGGAAGATCTGGCACCCTTAATTCTGCAGCCTTCAAATCCAGTTCAATCTGAGTAAAAATCTCCGCTCTGTTTTTTTGTTTAGGAAACAGCTCCCCGGAAAGGCTCTCAAAAGGCTCGAGTACTAAAGGTATATTTTCAAATGTGCGTGTTAAGTAAAAGTAAAAAAGTCCTCTTAAGAAATAAGCTTCTCCCATAATCCGTTCCCTGCGAACATCCAATGCCGGATCTGGAATTGTAGGCACGTGTTTAAGTACACCGTTGATCCTGTTTATGCCCTGGTAAAGAAAATTCCAGGTCACATAACCGTTGCCTGAGCCCACATTACCACTAGTCACCTGCAAGTCATTGGATTGGGTCCTGTCGGTATTAGCGAAAACATCTGTCCGCCCATCTCCCCAGACCACATAATTCACCGCATTTTTTTGCAATGCGTCATAACAAGCATTGATGGCATTGTCTGCGTCTGATGCTGTTTTAAAGAAATTGGCACCGGTAATCTGGCTTTCAGGAACCTGGTCGGTCACTTTCTCACAACCAATTCCTGCGAAAACCACCAGCAATCCTAATATATATTTTAATCTAAATCTTTTCATGGTCATAACTTTTAAAATCCAACACTTAACCCAAATATGAATGTCCTGTACTGAGGATAAGTTCCCTGGTCAATACCAATATCGGTGACTCCGCTTCCAAGAGAACTGGCTTCAGGGTCATATCCGGTATAATTAGTAATGGTAAAGAGATTTTGCGCAGTGGCATATACCCTGATATTTCTGATCGGCGTCTTATTAAAAAGCTTTGTAGGCAGCTTGTAGCCTAGTGTCACGGTTTTAAATCTTAAATAAGAACCATCTTCAATCCAACGGTTAGAGAATCTTTTGTTTCCAGCAGGATCGGCATGGTTAGCACGTGGAATATCTGTCACATCACCTTCAGCTCTCCATCTTCTGAGCATATCCAGACTTCCGCTAAATCTACCGTCACTTTCTACTGTAAAGCGGCTTCCGTTAACCACATCATTACCATAAACAAAGGTGGTCAGGATATTCAGGTCAAAATTCTGATAAGTAAAAGAGTTGTTGAATCCTCCGGTAAACTTTGGAAGCGCAGAACCGATAATCATCCTGTCCCCATCATCTATGGTCTTGTTACCGTTAACATCCGAAAACATCATATCCCCACCCTTAAACACATAATTGTTAGCTCCAATACTGGTAGAAGTTAAGCCCGTGGCATTGTCAGTAGTATATTGGTATACCCCATTGGACTTCCAGCCGTAAAAACTACCGATAGACTCTCCAACCCTAAGCACAGAATAGGAAATTAATGAACCAGTCAATCCCGCCCCCTTTTGTAAGATAATCTCGTTTGCGCCCGAATTTAGGCTCAGCACTTTGTTTTTATTAAAGGAGATATTGAAGCTAGAACTCCATGTAAACTTTTTCCCTTCTATATTTCTGGTATCCAGCGTAAACTCCAGTCCTTTATTTTCCGTAGCGCCCACATTCTGAAGTACAGAACTAAATCCTGTTGTACCCGGCAAAGGAACATTCAACAGTAAGTTTGAAGTTTTCTTTAAATACACATCGGCGTTCAGGGTAATCCTCGAATTAAGCATAGAGATATCCAACCCGATATTGTATTGATCGGTCGTTTCCCAGGTAAGATCAGGATTAGGGATTGTGGTCATATGGACGCCACTTTGTCCCAAATATCTCGAACTGGTACTGTATCCGCCCTGCGCAATGTAATCGTCTATAGACTGGTTACCAGTCCGACCCATACTTGCACGAAGTTTGAAGTCATTTACTGCGGTTATGCCCGACCAAAATGATTCATTACTGATTCTCCAGGCTGCCGATACAGCAGGGAACATAGCATAACGTTTGTTTGCACCAAATCTTGAAGAACCATCACGACGAGCGGTTGCTTCTAAAAGATATTTATCTGCAAATGAATACCCAACTCTCGCAAAAGCAGAAGATAGGCCATTGGCACTAACGCTAGACCCCACTCCTGTAGCTATCGAAGCTGCATTCAGCGTATAGATGTTGTCAGTTGCATACTGGGAACCTGAAGCTTGTAGCCCAAAAGAACGTCGCTTTTGCTGACTATAACCCAACAAACCTGTAACCTTATGGTTTCCAATAGTTTTAGCATAACTTAGTGTATTCTCATTTACCCATCCGGTTACATTTGATGAAAAACCAAAACCAGATGATACCCCATTCCGCGTAGCATTAGAAGGCTCAAAAAAAGTATCCAGTACAGAAGCGTAGTTGACACCCAAGGTCGACCTCAGTCTCAATCCCGGAATGATTTCGAATTCCCCGTAAACATTCCCCAGCAAAGAAGTCACCTGATTCTCATACTTTACACGCTCAGCATAAGCAACGGGGTTTATAAAGCCGGATACATCATCATTGTACAACGTACCATTTGGATTATAAAGTGGCATAGCCGGAGATTTTTTTAAAGCCACCTGGATCAGCGATAAACCACCATCATCAGTGGATGACCGCCTGTTCAGGTATCTTGTAACCGACAGATTAGAACCGAACTTCAACTTGTCTGTCGCATCATAGTCCAAATTCAGTCTGCCGCCGCCCCTTTGATAACCAGAATTAATGATGATACCCTCCTGGTCAAAATAGTTGCCACTCAGCGCAAAACGAAGCTTATTTTCCCCTCCTCTTATCGCCAGTTCATAATTTGATATCGGAGCGCTTCTTAAAATGGCGTCCTGCCAGTCGGTATTAGCCAGATTACCAGAGTTATCCGGCAAAATAAAACTATATAAAGAAGTAATGCCATCATTAATTGCATTTGCACGCTGTTCCTGGATTAATTCCAGCGACTGTATGCTGTTCAACATTTTTGGCCTGGTGTTTTCATTGTCTTTTTGCACACCTCTATAATAGCTCAAGTTATAGGTAGTAGCTCCTTTGCTTCCTCTTTTCGTAGTTATTAATACCACACCATTTGCCGCCCTTGAACCATAAATGGCCAAAGCTCCGGCATCTTTCAGAATTTCCATAGATTCAATATCATCGGCATTGATGGCCGACAAAGCTGAAGGTGGTGTTCCTCCCCTCCCATTGTAACCAGTTAATGATCCTGATTCAACAGGTACCCCATCCACAATATATAGCGGATCATTACCTGCGTTGATAGACGTAGTACCTCTTATTCTCAGAGTAACCGCACTACCCGGGGCCCCGGAATTTTGCACCACCTGCACACCGGATGCCCGGCCCTGAATCAATGATTGAGGCGTAGATACAGGAAGATTTTCTATTTCTCTTCCTTTTATCGAAGATACCGCAGAGAGTAAATCCTTTTTCTTTTGTGTACCATAACCTACCACCACAATTTCAGAGAGCCCTTGCTCTTGCTCCACCAGTTGCAAATTGATCTGAGTTTTGCCCGATGTAGCGATCTCCTGGGGGGTAAAACCAATGTAAGAAAATACAAGCGTGCCTTTCTCCGGAATCCTAATGGTATAATCACCATTCTGATTGGTAGTCACCACGGCTGATCCTTGTTTGTGTTTAACGGTAATTCCCGGCATAGCCATACCTTTTGTATCGGTTACCTTACCGGTAACCAGCTTTGTGGTATCGGCAGTGTTATACAACCTTGGCCTGTCTTTCATAAAGACTACAATGTTTTTACCTCTGATGGCATAGCCTAGGTTCTGCAGATCAAGAATCGTCCTCAAGGCCTCATCAAGAGGTATATTATTCATAGAAAGATTCAACACAGCCTCCTCATTAATTTTATCGGGGGGCCAGACTACATTATAGCCCGTCTGTTTCTTTATACTTTTAAAGATCTGCTTCAGAGATTTTCCATCCTTATGAAGTGTAATCCTTTGCCCCAGCACAGCTGCAGAAGCATGGACCAGGAACACTAGGATTAAAATCGTGGTAAGTTTCATCACACGCATTAGTTGGTCAGACAAAATAGCAGAGCGACCATGCCTGATAAGGTCATAAAAAGTCATATATTTGGTTGTTTTGGTTGATAATTTATTGTACTAGCAATTTTGTAATAATCAAAACTTACATCCGGGAGTGTTAGAGCACTCCTGGATTATTTTAATTATCGTGATGTGGTTGTAAAGACTATTGCATAACGATAATCCTCCTTCCTTCGATTCTAAACTGAACTAATTTCGTGAGTGACAATACCTGAAGGAGTTCTCTTGCATTTTCAAACTTGGAAACACTTCCACTCAGCACCAGTTTCCTACTCGCTTCATCCTGATAAATTATATCTACATCATACCACCTGGATACCTGGCGCATAATGCTTTCCAGGCTTTCGCGGTTAAAGTTAAAAGTGCCGTTCTTCCAGGCTACTGCAATTTCCGTATCTACTTCCAGTACATCAACGTGGGCAGCTTTCAATACAGCTTGCTGACCGGGCTTTAAAGCAGTCAAATTTCCTTTTACCCATACTTTCACAGCACCTTCCAACAATGTCGTCCGAGTGCTGTTTTCATTATCATAAGCATTCACATTAAAATGAGTACCCAATACCCTGATCTCCTGCAAATCAGTAACTACCTTAAAAGGAGCGTCTTTTTGTTTGGCAACTTCGAAATAAGCCTCTCCTTTCAGCAAAACTTTTCGCTCATTTTTATCAAAAACCAGTGGGTATTTTAAGGACGACATGGCATTTAGCCACACCTTGGTGCCATCAGGCATGGTAATTTCATACTGCCCACCTCTAGGTGTTTCTATTGTGTTGAATAAATTCAGCTGATTGGCCTTCCCCTTCACTTCATCCAATTTGTACACGAGTTTACCATCCGCTTTTTTGGTAATCTGGATTCCGGCCTGACTAAGTATTGTGCCATTTGCTTTATCATCAAGGGTAATTTTTTTACCGTCAGCCAACGTAAGAGTCGCTTTGTTTCCACCAGGTGCCAATTGTTCTGATTTTACCGACACCGACTGCTGAACAATCTGCTGCTTTCCCGGCTTGTTCATAAAGAACAAAAGTCCTACACTTAAGGCAATCAATACCGATGCGGCTATAGCAATTCTTCTATATAAAAGGTTTTTTTGGTTTTTATCCCCATAGCCTGCATCGGGTTGCGTCATCATCTTTTGGTGCATGCGTTCCCAATCGCCTTCCGTATGCTGCGCTACTTGTGATTCACTGATCCAATGCTCCTTCAACAGTAATAGCAGTTCTTCCTTTTTTTCATCTTTTTCAATCAGCGCAAACAATTCATTAAACTGCGCTGCTGTGCAGGAGTTATCTAGATAACGCGCTAGTAAAAAGGATAGCTTATTTCCTTCAGACATACATTTTGTATTTGGTTCTAAATACAAAGACGAAAAAAAACAAGGGGAGGCCTACTCTGCTATGAATTATTTTAAAAAAATATAACAACCAGAATAATCAGGTCAGAATTTGCGGAAATATGCAGTCTGATAAAGCTTAATGCATCCAGAATATGATTCTTAACTGTAGCTTTAGAAATATTTAAATGTGTTGCAATCTGATCATAAGTCATATGCTGCTCCCGGCTTAGACGGTATACAAATTGTCTTTTATAGGGTAACTTATTAACCACCTGATCTAACTGACTCTCCAATTCATCAAGATACAGTTTATCATCAGAACTACTATTGTCTGCCGCTTCGATCTCGGTCCAGATCAGCTCTCTCAGGATTTTATCTTTCGAAGCTAAGCGTAGAAAATCAAAAGCCTTATTCCTGGCGACCTTAAAAAGAAATGACGAAAAATTATTGATCTCGGTTAATATACTTCTGCTATGCCAGAGCTTTAGAAAAACGTCCATTACAATTTCCTCTGAGCTTTCCCTGGATTTAGTTACTTTAAGCAGATAGGTATGAAGCCTTCCGTTATATTTTTCAAAAAGCTGCTTGAAAGCCGCTTCATCTCCTTCACTGATAAGGAGCAATAGATCACGGTCGTTATCATCTATAATTTTCATACTAGCTGCCAGGCTGGCTCATACAATGGTTTAATCTGTTTGGTCTACTACACAATAGTACATAAACTCGGTAACTAAACAAAGTCGGGATGTATTAATAGATTATCTTATGCACCACTTTGTTCCTTGTTTACCTTTCTTATCTTTGCTGTAAATAGAGGGTTCTTAAAACCCAACTAATATACGAAATAAAGATGTCAGACGAAAAGATCATATTTTCAATGGCGGGCGTAAATAAGATTTACCCGCCCCAGAAGCAAGTTTTAAAAAATATTTACCTGTCCTTTTTTTACGGCGCCAAAATTGGTGTAATTGGTTTAAATGGTTCAGGAAAATCTTCTCTCTTAAAGATCATCGCAGGTCTTGATAAATCCTTTCAGGGAGAAGTTGTTTTTTCTCCAGGTTATACCGTTGGTTATCTTGCACAAGAGCCAATACTGGATGAGAACAAAACTGTAAGGGAAGTAGTTGAAGAAGGTGTGGCCGAAATTACAGCCATCCTAAAAGAATACGAAGAAGTTAATGAAGCATTCGGTTTAGAAGAAAATTATTCTGATGCGGATAAGATGGATAAATTGATGGCGCGCCAAGGTGAGCTTCAAGATAAAATTGATGCCGTTAACGCCTGGGAATTGGATTCTAAATTGGAACGTGCAATGGATGCCTTGCGCTGCCCTGATCCGGACACCAAAATTGGCGTTCTATCAGGAGGAGAACGCAGACGTGTAGCCATGTGTCGTTTATTACTACAGGAACCAGATGTATTATTATTGGATGAGCCTACTAACCACTTGGATGCTGAAAGTATCGACTGGCTAGAGCAGTTTTTAAAGAATTATAAAGGAACCGTTATTGCGGTAACTCACGATAGGTACTTCCTGGATAACGTAGCTGGATGGATCCTTGAACTAGACAGAGGTGAAGGTATTCCATGGAAAGGGAATTACTCATCCTGGTTAGAGCAAAAAGCAAAACGTTTGGCGCAGGAAGAAAAAACAGAAAGCAAACGCCAGAAAACACTGGAACGCGAGCTGGAATGGGTACGTATGGCACCAAAAGCCAGACATGCAAAATCTAAAGCCCGTCTATCTAATTATGACAAGCTGGCTTCGGAAGACGGCAAAGAAAGAGAAGACAAACTGGAGTTATTTATTCCGGCAGGACCAAGACTGGGTAATGTAGTTATTGAAGCCAACAATGTAACAAAAGCATATGGCGACAAGCTATTGTTCGAAAATCTAAGCTTCTCTTTACCTCCAGCGGGCATTGTGGGTATTATTGGCCCGAATGGAGCAGGTAAAACCACGCTTTTTAGATTGATCACACAGCAAGAAACACCTGACACCGGGACCTTCCGCGTTGGAGAAACCGTAGCATTGGGTTATGTGGATCAAATGCACAATGATTTAGACCCTGAAAAAACAGTATACGAAAACATTACTGATGGACTGGACAACATCCAACTGGGTAATAAACCAGTAAGTGGAAGGGCCTATGTTTCTAAATTCAACTTCAATGGTGGGGATCAACAGAAAAAAGTTGGTATTCTTTCAGGTGGTGAACGCAACAGGGTACACCTAGCCATTACGTTAAAAAAGGGGGCAAACGTATTGTTACTGGATGAGCCAACCAATGATATTGACGTAAACACGTTAAGAGCATTGGAAGAGGCACTTGAAAACTTTGGTGGTTGTGCAGTTGTGATTAGTCACGATAGATGGTTCTTAGATCGTATCTGTACGCACATCCTTGCTTTTGAAGGCGAATCTCAGGTTTACTTCTTTGAAGGAAACTACAGCGATTACGAAGAAAACCGTAAAAAGCGTTTAGGTGATGTAACTCCTCATCGTCTCAGATACAAAAAACTGGTGTAAATTTCATCTTGAAATAAAAAGGCCGGTATTTGCAAAAAATTGCGATACCGGCCTTTTCTTATTTATAAAGTTGCTGAATCTTCTCCTACAGAAATCATCCCTTTTTAGTAAAGAACCCATTAAAATACATCAACTGATATTTGATGGCATTTGACCAGTAATCCCAGTTGTGTACACCTGGCCTGATGATAAAATCATGGGGAATATTGCTGTACTGCAACGTTTCATGCAGCTTCATATTTACATTGTAAAAGAAATCATCCTTACCGCAATCAATAATTAAAGCCAATCGATTTGGAACCAGCATCCAGGTCATATTTACAATGGTGTTGTCTTTCCAACGTTGCATGTTCTTATCATAATCTCCCAGTCTTTTAGCAATGTTCCAGTTTAATGGGAAAGGCGTAATGTCTACCCCACCACTCATACTTCCAGCAGCACCAAATACATCCTGGTGCTTAAAAGAAAGATATAAAGCACCATGTCCACCCATGCTAAGGCCTGTAATTGCTCTCCCCTTTCGGTCTTTTATGGTTTTGTAATTTTTATCAATCCAATTCACCAGTTCCGTAGCCACATAAGTCTCATATTTCCATTCCGGATCAATGGGACTATCAAAATACCAGCTGGTTACATTTCCATCTGGACATACAATGATCGTTTGATAATCATCAGCATATTGCTGAAGCGCCGGCACTTTTTTTATCCAACCAGAGAAAGCATCACCTGCACCATGGAGCAGGTAAACTACAGGCATACTTTGCGCCTGGCTATAGCTATCAGGCGTAATCACTACGGCCTTAATGTTTTTCTTCATGGCTGCGCTATAGGTTAGTGCAGTATCTACTTTAGCAGCATGTGACAACTGCACACACAGCAAGGCTATAAAGCTTAAAAAAAGCGTTTTTTTCATTGTTATTGTTGATTTATCCAAATACAGGCTGCTCCAACCAAGGCCGCATCTTCCCACATTTCAGTTTGCCTGATCATTACGTTTTTGTTTACTATTTTTTGTTGCAGTTGAGGCATAAAATGATCCCATGTACGCGCTATATTGCCCCCAATAACCAGTACTTCCGGATTTTCATCCGCAATAAAATCATTGAGAAAACTAGCCAGGTTTGTAGCAAACTCATCAAAGATCTGGTTCTTTAAAGCAGGTGTTGCGCTATTCAGCAGATCCTCTACATTTTTCACTTCTTTACCTGTCAGCTCCTTATATCTGGTCAACAACCATCGGGTAGATATATACTCTTCCGCATGTTGCTCAAGAAAAGGTAGCGCAGCTCTATTTACATCCACCACTTTTCCGCTACAGTTACTGGCCGATCCAAGTCCGGTACCCAATGTAATGCCTATTGCTCTACCTACATCAGCTGCAGCACCAGCTACCATTTCACCAATGAGAAAGGCTTCAGCATCATTTATAAAAATAATGGATTCACGCGGGATGTTTAACTTGTCTGATAATATTTCACCTACATCGAGTCCATATAGTGAATCATACTTTTTTACATTTTTAAAAAGCGCAATCCCATTTTTATAGTCAAACGGGCCGGGCATGGCTACACCGATTTTAACTTGATCAACAGGAAGTTCAGCAATTAGTGGGCTCAGCGCCTCAACCCAGGAATCGAAAATAATCGAGGCCGCCGCTTCAGAAGCCACTCTTTCTCGTTTTAAACTATCTGGAATAACATGGTAAGTGGAAGAATCTATATATGCAGCCGTAATGTGCGAACCGCCAATATCTACGCCAATAAAAGGAATCAAAGCTGTATTAAGGTTCATGAGCTCAGTTAAATTTGGTTTAGGTTATTCAAATAAAGGTATTTAAACCGCTTTATTAAAATGTTTTCCAAAGTTTTTTAAACTATTCGCTTTCTTCCCCAAGGGCTAGGAGTTCATCATAGGTCAATTCATATAGTTTTGCTGTTTTCTTAATCAACGTATCCGCTGGGTACACAAAATCACCTTCAATTTTTTCATACGTACTCAAAGCCAAGTTTAAACACTTCGCTATTTCCTTTTCCGTTCTTTTAGCATTTTGCCTTAAAAACGTAAATTTCTCTCCCAATGTCAATTTCATATTGTTTAATTTGAATTTAAGTAGATAACCAGCAAGATAAGCGGATACTTTTTCGATTTTTTTTCAGGCCCTTTGCAGGCCGGATAGCGCTTCCTAATGCGACTTTACTACTGCTCGTCTGGGGATTATGTTTCAATTGGATTTTGTCGAACAAAGACGAGCGAGAGACGAACCGAACTCGGCGCAATAACGACTTTGTAAAGGAGCGAGATACAGCAATCCTACAACCCTAATGCAGACCCGAAAATTTTCCTAAAACGGCGTCAGGAATGACGCCTATATATCACAATTCAAATCTCCAAGATTAGAGTTGCTGCGATATAGATATTAACATAATAACAAATATAATGATTCCAATTTACTTCAGCTATAAAGGCTGTATAAAAAACTCCGTATCGCACATTTTGTCGGTTTTCCTGTATAGAAACCTTATTGAAAAATCGGAATTGATTGTTGTTTTATGAACGGTTATCCTTTAGCATATCAATTGCGGTTTTTAGACTAAAATTAAACTTCTGACAGAGTGTACCATACATTTTATCGTTACTAGCTAAAAAGCTAATCAAATCTTTAAGGTAAACGATGCCAATACATTTCCCATTAGTTATAACAGGCAAATTTTCCTGAGTCTTTTTAAGGAGTATATCAATTGCATCAAGTACCAGTTGTTGCGGATGTAGTCCCATTTCGTCATTTAATTCAAAAAGATAAGATCCCTGATCAAGGATAAAAGAACAGATCTGTGGATTATGGGCTATTCCCAATGGTGAAAGCGAAACAAGCTGATCGACATAGTCATTTAGCGTAGCAATAGTATATTTAGACAGACAGTATGAGCTTTTGGCAAAACCAAACACTCTTTTTAAAGTTGTTACACTGATCCTTTTGTTCAAAGACTCCTGGATCTCTACGGCAATATGCCTGCAGTCACGGGGTGTAATATTGGTTAAACCCGTTTTTAAAATTATCTGTTGTTTTAATTCTTCAACATCCATTTTAATTGTACCTGTTTTCTATTTAATGTTACTACTATACCTTGCATCAAAATTAATGTCGAATAGACCTGAACTAATACAAGTAATTAAATCTATAAGTTACTATTGCACTCTGGTTACTTTTAAAAAGCTGTTTGGGAATACTGTACTCGTTCCACTCGTAACCTTTAAATGTTTAATAGTTAGCGTTGGAGCCGTGCTACCTGTCACAACAATACCTTTTATTACAACGCCACCTGTCTGGCTTAATGTCGCTAAAAATGGAGATGATGTTGCAGTATTAAATGCATTTATTCGTAGAGTTTTTGAAGCGGTACTTGTACTCGAACCTGTAATCTGAGCTTCTATAGATGCGCCGGTAGTATTGCTTAGATTCACGCCGTAATTTATACCGGTAGTAACTGCAGTGGTAGAAGTTGATAAAACTGCTTCAAACTCATAGGTTGCGTTAGCAGCTAAAGCCAGTGACAAGCCTGTTATATCCACCAGACTTGTACTAGTAGTTGTTACATTTGCAGCAGCAACCCTTGCATATGTCGGTCCTTCCGCCTGTACAAATTCCGTTGTAGCCAGTTGAGTGGTGTTAGTTCCAAATGCAGCGGTTACTGCAGTTGGAACCCCCGTAAGAGCTGGCGAAGCAAGCGGAGCCTTTAGTACCACTTCGTTATCAAGCTCGTTGATAGCTGCCTGAACATTAGTTGCTGCTATAGTTCCCGCAGGTGTATTAGGAAGCGTAGTTGCAGTTTGGTCTCCTGTATTTGTTCCCGATAAATTTGCTACAGATGTATTGGCTAACATTGCGTTTGTTATCGCGCCGTTTGCAATAGAAGTAGCATTGCCTACTGAGGTTACTACTCCAGTTAAATTCGCGTTTGTCGTTACGCTACCGGCAGTGGTCGCAGTCGCGGCATTTCCACCGATACTTAAATTAGCTACCGGTGTTGTTGATGTTACTGTAAAGGGCGCTGTCCCTGTTGCTATATTTGATATCAAAACCGGTGCTGTGAGGTTTCCTCCGGTTAGGACGAGGCTTGTTCCTGTTGCAGCTCCAAGTACTGGTGTTGTCAGCGTTTTATTAGTAAGCGTCTCAGTACCATTAAGCGTAGCCAATGTACCTGTCGTTGGTAAGGTAAGTGTTGTAGCACCCGTTGAGTTCAATGTTGTTGAAAAAGCACCGCTTGTAATTAATGAACTATTGTTAGCCAAAGTTAATGAAGCTGTTGTGGCTGGTGCGCTTATGGTGACTTTATTTACTGTTGTCGCAGTAGCCACACCAAGATTAGGCGTTGTAAATGTTGGGGAATTTGCAAAAACAGCAAGTCCTGTACCGGTCTCGTCCGATAATGCTGCTGCCAGTCCGGCAGAGTTGGTTAACGTACCTTGTTTCCCTGCTGATGCGGTACCAGCTGCTGCATCAGCATAAGCAGTGGTGGCAATTTTCGTACTGTTATCTGCAGCAGTCTGGGTCACACCAACTGTTGTGGCAGGAAGTGTAACCGTACCAGTAAAAGTAGGTGAAGCTATTGGTGCTTTTACATCCAGCGCTGTTTGGGTAGCTGTTGATACAGGTTTGGCAGCATCACTAGTATTATTAACATTACCCAATCCTACCATTCCAGCACTAATACCGCTTACTGTACCCGTAAACGTTGGAGAAGCTAATGGAGCATATGAAGTACTCGTATAAGCATTCGAGCCCAAAATCCCACCAGCTCCAATATTCAAAACTGAGCCATCTGTACCAGAAAAAGTTAAACTGTTATTTGAAGTCAATGTTTTACCATCTAAGACTGTTATTGTAGCCCCTGTTGCAGGAGCGGTTAAGGTAACTTTGTTTATTGAACTAGCTGTTGCTACTCCAAGATTAGGTGTTGTAAATGTTGGCGAAATTAACGGTGCTTTTAAAGCGAAGCCAGCTGTAAGTGCTGTTTGATCTGCCTTTAAAGCAAGTCCAGCGGTAACTGCTGCTTGGTCCGCTTTCAATGCAAGCCCGCTAGTAAGATCCGTAGTATTTGCTTTCAATGCGATGGCATCAGTAGCAGTATTAAGTGCAGACTGGTCTGCCTTCAATGCCAAGCCTGCTGTTACCGCTGTTTGATCAGCTTTTGATGCCAACCCAGTAGTAAAATCTGCTGTACTAGCTTTCAATGCAAGTCCGCTAGTAAGATCCGTAGTATTTGCTTTTAATGTGATCGCATCAGTGGCAGCATTAAGTGCACTTTGATCAGCTTTCAATGCAATAGCATTCGTAGCAGCAGTAAGTGCTGTCTGGTCCGCTTTAGATGCCAATCCAGTAGTAAGGTCTGTTGTGTTTGCTTTTAATACTAACCCAGCAGTAAGATCCGTAGTATTTGCTTTCAATGCGATGGCATCAGTAGCACTACTAAGTGCAGACTGGTCTGCCTTTAATGCAAGTCCAGCCGTAACCGCTGTTTGATCAGCTTTTGATGCCAATCCAGTAGTAAGATCTACCGTATTTGCTTTTGATGCTAGTCCGCTAGTAAGATCCGTAGTATTAGCTTTTAGTGCAATCGCATCAGTGGCGTCATTAAGTGCACTTTGATCAGCTTTCAATGTAATAGCATTTGTAGCAGCAGCAAGTGCCGTTTGGTCTGCTTTCGATGCCAATCCAGTAGTAAGGTCTGCTGTGTTTGCTTTTAACGCTAACCCAGCAGTAAGATCAGTTGTATTAGCTTTCAATGCGATGGCATCCGTAGCAGTATTAAGTGCAGACTGGTCTGCCTTTAATGCAAGTCCAGCCGTAACCGCTGTTTGATCAGCTTTTGATGCCAACCCAGCAGTAAGATCTGCTGTATTAGCTTTTAAGGCAAGTCCGTTGGTAAGATCCGCTGTACTAGCTTTTAGTGCGATTGCATCAGTGGCAGCATTAAGTGCACTTTGATCAGCTTTCAATGCAATAGCATTCGTAGCAGCAATAAGTGCCGTCTGGTCCGCCTTCAATGCCAAGCCAGTAGTAAGATCTGTTGTGTTTGCTTTTAATGCTAACCCAGCAGTAAGATCCGTAGTATTTGCTTTCAATGCAATAGCATCCGTAGCAGTATTAAGTGCAGACTGGTCTGCCTTCAATGCCAAGCCTGCTGTTACCGCTGTTTGATCAGCTTTTGATGCCAACCCAGCAGTAAGATCTGCTGTATTAGCTTTCAATGCTAACCCAGCAGTAAGATCCGTTGTGCTAGCCTTCAATGCGATCGCATCTGTTGCAGTATTAAGTGCCGACTGGTCCGCCTTCAATGCCAAGCCTGCTGTTACCGCTGTTTGATCAGCTTTAGATGCCAATCCAGCGGTAACATCTGCCGTATTTGCTTTTGATGCTAGTCCGTTGGTAAGATCCGTAGTGTTTGCTTTCAATGCAATAGCATCCGTAGCAGTATTAAGTGCAGACTGGTCTGCCTTCAATGCCAAGCCTGCTGTTACCGCTGTTTGATCAGCTTTTGATGCCAATCCAGCGATAACATCTGCCGTATTTGCTTTTGATGCTAGTCCGTTGGTAAGATCCGTTGTGTTTGCTTTCAATGCGATTGCACCAGTGGCAGCATTAAGTGCACTTTGATCAGCTTTCAATGCAATAGCATTCGTAGCGGCAGTAAGTGCCGTCTGGTCCGCCTTCAATGCCAAGCCTGCTGTTACCGCTGTTTGATCAGCTTTAGATGCCAACCCAGCAGTAAGATCTGCTGTATTAGCTTTTAAGGCAAGTCCGTTGGTAAGATCCGCTGTACTAGCTTTTAGTGCGATTGCATCAGTGGCAGCATTAAGTGCACTTTGATCAGCTTTCAATGCAATAGCATTCGTAGCAGCAGTAAGTGCCGTCTGGTCCGCCTTCAATGCCAAGCCTGCTGTTACCGCTGTTTGATCAGCTTTAGATGCCAACCCAGCAGTAAGATCTGCTGTATTAGCTTTTAAGGCAAGTCCGTTGGTAAGATCCGCTGTACTAGCTTTTAGTGCGATTGCATCAGTGGCAGCATTAAGTGCACTTTGATCAGCTTTCAATGCAATAGCATTCGTAGCAGCAATAAGTGCCGTCTGGTCCGCCTTCAATGCCAATCCAGTAGTAAGATCTGTTGTGTTTGCTTTTAATGCTAACCCAGCAGTAAGATCCGTAGTATTTGCTTTCAATGCAATAGCATCCGTAGCACTACTAAGTGCCGACTGGTCTGCCTTTAATGCAAGTCCAGCTGTAACCGCTGTTTGATCAGCTTTAGATGCCAATCCAGTAGTAAGGTCTGTTGTGTTTGCTTTCAATGCGATCGCATCAGTGGCAGCAGTAAGTGCCGTCTGGTCCGCCTTCAATGCCAAGCCTGCTGTTACCGCTGTTTGATCAGCTTTAGATGCCAACCCAGCAGTAAGATCTGCTGTATTAGCTTTTAAGGCAAGTCCGTTTGTAAGATCCGCTGTACTAGCTTTTAGTGCGATTGCATCCGTAGCAGCATTAAGTGCACTTTGATCAGCTTTCAATGCAATAGCATTCGTAGCAGCAGTAAGTGCCGTCTGGTCCGCCTTCAATGCCAATCCAGTAGTAAGATCTGTTGTGTTTGCTTTTAAGGCTAACCCAGCAGTAAGATCCGTAGTATTTGCTTTCAATGCAATAGCATCCGTAGCACTACTAAGTGCCGACTGGTCTGCCTTTAATGCAAGTCCAGCTGTAACCGCTGTTTGATCAGCTTTAGATGCCAACCCAGCAGTAAGATCTGCTGTATTAGCTTTTAGTGCGATTGCATCAGTGGCAGCAGTAAGTGCACTTTGATCAGCTTTCAATGCAATAGCATTCGTAGCAGCAGTAAGTGCCGACTGGTCCGCCTTCAATGCCAAGCCTGCTGTTACCGCTGTTTGATCAGCTTTCAATGCCAAGCCAGTAGTAAGATCTGCTGTATTTGCTTTCAATGCGATGGCATCAGTAGCACTACTAAGTGCAGACTGGTCTGCCTTTAATGCAAGTCCAGCTGTAACCGCTGTTTGATCAGCTTTTGATGCCAATCCAGTAGTAAGGTCTGTTGTGTTTGCTTTTGATGCTAGTCCGCTGGTAAGATCCATTGTGTTTGCTTTCAATGCGATCGCATCAGTGGCAGCAGTAAGTGCACTTTGATCAGCTTTCAATGCAATGGCATTCGTAGCAGCAGTAAGTGCAGTCTGGTCCGCCTTGAATGCCAAGCCTGCTGTTACCGCTGTTTGATCAGCTTTAGATGCCAACCCAGCAGTAAGATCTGCTGTATTAGCTTTTAAGGCAAGTCCGTTGGTAAGATCCGCTGTACTAGCCTTCAATGCGATTGCATCAGTGGCAGCATTAAGTGCACTTTGATCAGCTTTCAATGCAATAGCATTCGTAGCGGCAGTAAGTGCCGTCTGGTCCGCCTTCAATGCCAAGCCTGCTGTTACCGCTGTTTGATCAGCTTTTGATGCCAACCCAGCAGTAAGATCCGTAGTATTTGCTTTCAATGCGATCGCATCTGTTGCAGTATTAAGTGCCGACTGGTCTGCCTTTAATGCAAGTCCAGCTGTAACCGCTGTTTGATCAGCTTTTGATGCCAATCCAGCGATAACATCTGCCGTATTTGCTTTTGATGCTAGTCCGTTGGTAAGATCCGTTGTGTTTGCTTTCAATGCGATTGCACCAGTGGCAGCATTAAGTGCACTTTGATCAGCTTTCAATGCAATAGCATTCGTAGCGGCAGTAAGTGCCGTCTGGTCCGCCTTCAATGCCAAGCCTGCTGTTACCGCTGTTTGATCAGCTTTAGATGCCAACCCAGCAGTAAGATCTGTTGTATTAGCTTTTAAGGCAAGTCCGTTGGTAAGATCCGCTGTACTAGCTTTTAGTGCGATTGCATCAGTGGCAGCATTAAGTGCACTTTGATCAGCTTTCAATGCAATAGCATTCGTAGCAGCAGTAAGTGCCGTCTGGTCCGCTTTAGATGCCAATCCAGTAGTAAGATCTGTTGTGTTTGCTTTTAAGGCTAACCCAGCAGTAAGATCCGTAGTATTTGCTTTCAATGCAATAGCATCCGTAGCACTACTAAGTGCAGACTGGTCTGCCTTTAATGCAAGTCCAGCCGTAACCGCCGTCTGATCAGCTTTTGAAGCCAACCCAGCGGTAACATCTGCCGTATTTGCTTTTGATGCTAGTCCGTTTGTAAGATCCGTTGTGCTAGCCTTCAATGCGATCGCATCTATTGCAGTATTAAGTGCCGACTGGTCCGCCTTCAATGCAAGTCCAGCTGTAACCGCTGTTTGATCAACTTTAGATGCCAACCCAGCAGTAAGATCTGCTGTATTAGCTTTTAGTGCGATTGCATCAGTGGCAGCAGTAAGTGCACTTTGATCAGCTTTCAATGCAATAGCATTCGTAGCAGCAGTAAGTGCCGACTGGTCCGCCTTCAATGCCAACCCAGCAGTAAGATCTGCCGTATTTGCTTTTGATGCTAGTCCGTTGGTAAGATCCGTTGTGTTTGCTTTCAACGTGATCGCATCAGTGGCAGCATTAAGTGCACTTTGATCAGCTTTCAATGCAATAGCATTCGTAGCAGCAGTAAGTGCCGACTGGTCCGCCTTGAATGCCAAGCCTGCTGTTACCGCTGTTTGATCAGCTTTAGATGCCAACCCAGCAGTAAGATCTGCTGTATTAGCTTTTAAGGCAAGTCCGTTGGTAAGATCCGCTGTACTAGCCTTCAATGCGATTGCATCAGTGGCAGCATTAAGTGCACTTTGATCAGCTTTCAATGCAATAGCATTCGTAGCAGCAGTAAGTGCAGACTGGTCCGCTTTAGATGCCAACCCAGTAGTAAGATCTGCTGTATTAGCTTTCAATGCAATAGCATCCGTAGCAGTATTAAGTGCAGACTGGTCTGCCTTTAATGCAAGTCCAGCCGTAACCGCCGTTTGATCAGCTTTTGAAGCCAACCCAGCGGTAACATCTACCGTATTTGCTTTTGATGCTAGTCCGTTGGTAAGATCAGTTGTATTAGCTTTCAATGCGATCGCATCTGTTGCAGTATTAAGTGCCGACTGGTCCGCCTTCAATGCCAAGCCTGCTGTTACCGCTGTTTGATCAGCTTTAGATGCCAATCCAGCGGTAACATCTGCTGCATTAGCTTTTAAGGCAAGTCCGTTGGTAAGATCAGTAGTATTTGCTTTCAATGCAATAGCATCCGTAGCAGTATTAAGTGCAGACTGGTCTGCCTTTAATGCAAGTCCAGCCGTAACCGCCGTTTGATCAGCTTTTGATGCCAACCCAGCGGTAACATCTACCGTATTTGCTTTTAATGCTAACCCAGCAGTAAGATCCGTAGTATTAGCTTTCAATGCGATCGCATCAGTAGCATTACTAAGTGCAGACTGGTCTGCCTTTAATGCAAGTCCAGCCGTAACCGCTGTTTGATCAGCTTTAGATGCCAACCCAGCAGTAAGATCTGCTGTATTTGCTTTTGATGCTAGTCCGTTGGTAAGATCCGTTGTGTTTGCTTTCAACGCGATCGCATCAGTGGCAGCATTAAGTGCACTTTGATCAGCTTTCAATGCAATAGCATTCGTAGCAGCAGTAAGTGCAGACTGGTCCGCCTTCAATGCCAAGCCTGCTGTTACCGCTGTTTGATCAGCTTTAGATGCCAACCCAGCAGTAAGATCCGTAGTATTTGCTTTCAATGCGATGGCATCAGTAGCATTACTAAGTGCAGACTGATCAGCTTTTGATGCCAACCCAGCAGTAAGATCTGCTGCATTAGCTTTTAAGGCAAGTCCGTTTGTAAGATCCGTAGTATTTGCTTTCAATGCGATTGCATCAGTGGCAGCATTAAGTGCACTTTGATCAGCTTTCAATGCAATAGCATTCGTAGCAGCAGTAAGTGCAGACTGGTCCGCCTTCAATGCCAAGCCAGTAGTAAGATCTGTTGTGTTTGCTTTTAATGCTAACCCAGCAGTAAGATCCGTAGTATTAGCTTTCAATGCGATCGCATCAGTAGCATTACTAAGTGCCGACTGGTCTGCCTTTAATGCAAGTCCAGCTGTAACCGCTGTTTGATCAGCTTTAGATGCCAACCCAGCAGTAAGATCTGCTGTATTAGCTTTTAAGGCTAGTCCGTTGGTAAGATCCGCTGTACTAGCTTTTAGTGCGATTGCATCAGTGGCAGCATTAAGTGCACTTTGATCAGCTTTCAATGCAATAGTATTCGTAGCAGCAGTAAGTGCCGACTGATCTGCCTTTAATGCCAAGCCAGTAGTAAGATCTGCTGTATTAGCTTTCAATGCAATAGCATCCGTAGCAGCAGTAAGTGCCGACTGGTCCGCCTTCAATGCCAAGCCTGCTGTTACCCCTGTTTGATCAGCTTTAGATGCCAACCCAGCAGTAAGATCTGCTGTATTAGCTTTCAATGCTAACCCAGCAGTAAGATCCGTAGTATTTGCTTTCAATGCAATAGCATTTGTAGCATTATTAAGTGCAGACTGGTCTGCCTTTAATGCAAGTCCAGCCGTAACCGCCGTTTGATCAGCTTTTGATGCCAATCCAGCGGTAACATCTGCCGTATTTGCTTTTGATGCTAGTCCGCTAGTAAGATCCGTAGTATTAGCTTTCAATGCAATAGCATCAGTGGCAGCATTAAGTGCACTTTGATCAGCTTTCAATGCAATAGCATTCGTAGCGGCAGTAAGTGCCGTCTGGTCCGCTTTAGATGCCAATCCAGCAGTAAGATCCGTAGTATTTGCTTTCAATGCGATGGCATCAGTAGCACTACTAAGTGCAGACTGGTCTGCCTTTAATGCAAGTCCAGCCGTAACCGCCGTTTGATCAGCTTTAGATGCCAACCCAGCAGTAAGATCTGCCGTATTAGCTTTTAAGGCAAGTCCGCTGGTAAGATCAGTTGTGCTAGCCTTCAATGCGATCGCATCTGTTGCAGTATTAAGTGCAGTTTGATCTGCCTTCAATGCAAGTCCAGCTATTACCGTTGTTTGATCAGCTTTAGATGCCAATCCAGTAGTAAGGTCTGTTGTGTTTGCTTTCGCATCCAACGCAGTTTTCGTAGCAGTACTGAGCGGCTTAGCCAAATCGCTCGTATTATCAACATTCCCTAATCCAACTTTTGATGGACTAATTCCCGTAGCAATCTTTGCATCCGTCACATTCCCATCCAATAATTTCGCAGTTGTTACCGCATCATTTGCAATTTTTGAGGTAGAAATAGCAGCATTACTAATGATGGGTGCTCCTGCCGTACTACCAGTCCCCAACAAATCTCCCGCCAACTGTATTTTTCCTTTCACACTATTCGTAGCATCAGGAATTGTAGCCGCGTTAACAACAACAGCATCAACATATGTTTTTACAGCCTTTGTTGTCGGATATTTTATGTCGGAAGCACCATCAACAGTTACATCAAGTGATTTATTAGCTAAAGCTTCTTTTAAATTAAGTGCAGCTTGAGTAAGTGTACTAATTGGTTTATCGAGGTCTCTGGTATTATCAACATTATTTAAACCACTTATCCCAGAAACCCCTGGCATACCCTGTGGACCAATTGGCCCTGTTGCTCCGGTAGCTCCAGCCGGTCCAGCAACTCCTTGAATTCCTTGTGCTCCGGCTGGCCCAATAGGCCCTTGTGGACCTGTTGAAGATGTAGATTCGTTACTCGGTGTCCAGGCACTACCATTCCATTTTAAGATCTGTCCCGTTAAAGGAGCAGTTATACTAATAGCAGATCCCTGTAATTTATTTACCGTAGGGTTAGGATAATTCCCGCTCAAATCTCCCCCAGCGGCACCTACAGGAGATGCAGAACTTGCATAAATCGCATAAGGAACAGACTGAAGTTGAGACGTTCCCATATCTATAAAACTCCCCCCTCCAGCTGGATCTATTTCCACTTGAAGAAACTTATTACCCGTGCTCCAATTAATTGACGCTATTGTTCCACTTTGCGAAAGTGCTCCACGACTGCCAATTACAGCCGTAAACAATCCGAATTTGTTAGTGGTAAGCTGCCTGCTTTCTGTATAAACACTGTTTCCACTTGCACCGCCATCTCTAATGGTTAACCTTAACCGGATGGACTGCTCTGCAACAGGATTACCATCTGCCTTCCTTGCAACCCCTTGATAATTAATTTGGGGAAGTTGTTGTGCCATAGCACTGCTGCAACAAATCAGAATAAATGCAAGAACAATTAAAGAAAATCGAGTTTGCGAAAGTTTAGACATATAGTGGTGAGTTCTAATTTAGAATAGTAATGAAGCCTTTGACAATTTCAGACTTGGCATTCCTTTTAAGTTTGATGACATAGTAATATGTACCTTCGGTAAGTAATCTACCCGAAAGATACGCTGTCCAGTCGTTTTGATAATTTTTGGTTTGAAACACAGTCCTACCCGAGCGGTCAAATACTGTTACTTCGTTTTCAGGAAATTTTTCAAGATCCTTAATTACCCAGACATCGTTAACTCCATCCCCATTTGGTGTTAGAATATTGATAGGAAAAATTAAGGGACCTGCAGCAATAACCAGGTTACTAACAATAGGTTGCAGTACCCCATTTGTAATGCTTACTTGCCTATTAATCATAGTTTCAACGAGCGCAAGTTCTCCTACACTCCACTCGTAAGTGAAATCTTTTTGGGTATAAGTATTCCCCGAGGAGTTTACAACAGCCGCACCTACACTTTGTGCATAACCGCTACCAGCCGCCATCAAAGTGAATAAAAAATACAGCCAATACCTCATGCAGTAACAGTAGTTTCTGGCATCACAGTTTGGTTAATTACGATAAAAATGATTCTTCCTTTGTATCCCGACAAATTTGATAGAATTCGAGACAAAGGTATCAAAGTGTTTGATTAGATTATTAAATCGTAATATAAATATCTCTAACTATTCAATAGTTGTATTAATTTAAGATATAACCACCTAATTACTAATGGAATTACCTACAAAAACCTTCATAAGGATAGCCTACCACATGTTACAAAGCTTCAATCTCCTTTACATAAAAACTGGTGCATCTTGCACTTAAAAACAAAAGCCGCTGTAAATTTTTAATTTACGGCGGCTTTTTAAAACAACTAATTAATCTACTATTTAGTTAAATTCACCCTAAGGTTCAATTCAAAACTACCATTGGTATAATTACTCAATGCCGAAGTCTGAGTGGTATAAGTACCGCTTACCAGGTATCTCTTTTTGTAATCCATACCTAAACCGAAAGTCGCATTTTTGGTGCTGTGGTACATACCTAACAACATCACCTGCTTGTTGGCAATGCTCAGTTGTGCACCCGCATCGAAGATATTGTCAAAGCCTTTTACACCACGATAAGCAACTTTTGGCTCTAAATCTACCCCCTCAGCACCTTTGCTCAGGTTAAACTGGTAACTTGCTGCTGTGTAAAAAGTAGCCACATCAGCCGTTTCAATATCATCTTTTTTCAATACACGTTTAAGATTCGGTATCGCAGCCTGTACATTTAGCTTGTTTGAAGTATAGGCAACACCAAAATCACCATCCAGGTAAGTTTTGCGGTCGTTGTATTGACCTACGCTCGGATCGGCCGGATTACCATAAATATCAGCATTTTCCAATCGCTGACTCATAAAGCCCAACGACACCCCGAAGTGTAACTGGTGTCCGTTGTCGTTTAATGGCAAGTGGTAAGCATAACTACCCACTATGCGGGTTTCTCTTTGCAAACCTGCACTTTCATTGTTTACAGCTAAACCCAGACCGACTTTGTTAAAACCGTAATCGGCAGTTAAGTTTTGGGTTAAAGGTGAGCCTGGAACATTGCTCCATAATTTACGGTAAGCCCCGTTTAATTTTAAACCTTGTCCGGCGCCAGCAAAAGCTGGATTGATTAAGTATTGGTTGGTAAAGTACTGCGCTGATAGCGGGTTTAATTGTGCTTTTACCAAACTGCTGATTGTAGCGAAGGTAAGGATCAGTACTGTTTTGTATATTATTTTCATTTATCTCTTTTTAATTGCTAATCTTCACCCTGAGCTAAACTCAAGATGAAGATCGCGTTATATTAATTCGATTTAGTAATCGTTATAAATCCTTTTACTTTAGGCCTTGCAGGTCCGAAATCTATGATGTAAAAATAGGTTCCTTCAGCTAGTGGCAAGCCATTCAGTGTACCGTCCCAACTGTTGTCATATCCTTTTTTACTAAAAATCAAACGACCACTTCTATCAAAAATCTTCACCTCGTTGTTAGGGTAAACATCAATATTGTCAATCAACCACTTGTCGTTAATCCCGTCACCGTTTGGCGACATGATGTTAGTGGCTTTAACTTTAGCCATATCATCCAATACCGTAATGGTAAAAGTTTGTGTCTCGGCACATCCGCTCGCGTTGGTTACGGTTACATTATAAGTCGTGGTGGCAAGTGGTCTCACCTTAATGGTTGCCAAATTTAATCCACTTTGGATACTGCCATTGGCTGCCCAGGCATAGCTGACACCACCAGTAGCACTTAGCGTTACAATCTCTCCTTTGCTGATCTGCGCTCCTTTATCACTGTTGATAGCCACAATTGGTAGCGCATTCACAGTTATCACAAAAGTTCGGCTAAAGATATCTACACCACCATTGTCAATACCACCATTATCTTTGACAGTTACTGTAACAGTAGCTGTTCCCGAACCACCAGGTTTAATGCTATAGTTAATGATAGCGGTCGCACCAGAACCAGATACTGTTAAATTCTGTAATAAAGCACTATTATTTCCCGCCACACTGATGCTCGTACTTTGTCCCGTTTCAGGACCAGCGCTAATACCCATTAAATTGATATTCTGTGCAGTTGTAGTATAACAGATGCTCTGATTGGCAATAGCAGCCAATGTCGGCAGCTCATTCACATCATTTAAAGCGATGGTAAAAGTCTTATCCAGACTGAAACCATGCTGTGTGGTGCTTCTCAGCCTCACACTATAAGTTGTTTTATTTTCATAATCCAGAGTAGCAGCAGTTAACAGCCGATTGCCACTAATACTGAATAAAGCATTATCAGTATCACCAGTACCTGAAACCAAGCTATAGGCAAATGTTGCATTAGGATCATCAGAAGTACTGCTCAATGTACCGGCTGCAGTACCTGAAGCTCTGTTTTCGTATAATGTAGTTCCCGCAAATAACACATTTGTAGGTGCCCCTGGTTTTACGGTCAGTGTACCATTCACATAACTGATCTGGTAATTCGCAGCTACAGCTCCTGAAGGAACAATAGTATAAGTTCCGAGCGGACTATTCGTTGTTGCTGTTGTGCTTAATGTAACTGGAGTAGTCAATACAGCCCCCGTTTCTCCATTTACTAATCCAGTGTATTTCACCGTAAATGTTGGATTGGCAGTTCCAGTGAACTTTTCCTTATCCTCGGCAATAATACTCAAGGCCGCCTTGCCAATAGTTAGGTTTGCCGTAGTGTAGTTTAATACATAGTTGCTGCTCAGTGCCAACGTATTCTTATTAATGGCATAGGTTCCAACATTTTCACCTGCAGCCCTATTCAGACTTCCGCTAAAGGTATCTGTGCCAATCAGCACCGGACTAAAGGTATAAGTCAATGCCGGATCAGCAGTACCATAGCTTTTGCTCGCAGCTGTAGCAGTTACAGTAATATTTTTTGTCCCGATACTCAGGTTGGCAGGAACATAGGTGATCAGGTAATTTGATCCTGCGGTTAAAGTTCCCCGGTTGATAACGTAGCTACCGATATTTTCGCCGGTAGTTCTGGCTAAGTTTCCTGTTAAAACATCCGTACCGATAAGCGCCGGACTGAAAGTATAAGTCAGCGCCGGATCTCCATCACCGTATGTTTTATTTTTGGCGACAGCAGTAATGGTCAGCGCTTTTGTAGTAATGCTGAGGTTCCCTGGTACATAAGTAATCAGATAGTTGTTATTTAAAGTAAGAGAGCCCTGGTTAATGATATAGTTTCCGATATTTTCACCAGTTGTTCTATCTAAGTTTCCAGTAAATACATCTGTTCCAATCAGCGCTGGACTGAATGTATATGTTAACGAAGGATCCGCTACACCATACGTTTTGGTTTTGACCACTGCGGTTACGTTGATTGTCTTCTTCGTGATGCTGAAATCAGCACTAGCATAGTTCAGGCTGTAATTACTGCTTAATGCAAGTGTCCCCTGACTGATCGCATAGTTTCCGATATTTTCTCCAGAAGCTCTGCCGAGTGCTCCTGTAAAAACATCCGTTCCGATCAATGCCGGACTGAAAGTATAAGCAAATACAGGATCTATTGTGCCGTATTCCTTATTACCGGCAGTGGCGGTTACGTTCACTGTTTTCTTAGTGATGCTTAAATCAGCAGTTGTATAGTTCAGGGAGTAATTGTTACTTAAAGCAAGCGTTCCCTGTCCAATGGCATAGTTCCCAATGTTTTCACCTGCAGCTCTGTCTAGATTTCCTGTAAAGGTATCTGTTCCATTGAGCGCCGGGCTAAACGTATAGGTAAATGCCGGATCAGCAGCACCATACACTTTGGTTTTAGCGGTTGCAGTCACAGTAATGGTTTTGGAAGTGATGGCCAGGTTAGCCGGAACATAAGTAATCTGGTAGTTTGAATTTAAAGCTACCGTCCCCTGGTTGATCGCATAGTTACCAATATCTTCACCAGCAGTACGATCCAGTGTTCCGGTAAATGCATCTGTTCCGATCAGTACCGGGCTGAATGTATAGGTAAATGCCGGATCAACAGCAGTAAATACTTTGGTTTTGGCTACAGCGGTTACGGTTACTGGTTTAGCGGTAATATTCAGGTCGGCTGAAGTAAAGGCAAGGATATAATTTCCGTTTAAGGCTAGTGTCCCCTGTCCGATGGCATAGTTCCCGATGTTTTCACCAGGAGCCCTGTTTAAACCTCCGCTAAAAGTGTCTGTTCCGATCAGTGCCGGACTGAACGTATAAGTCAATGCCGGATCGCCTGCTCCATATATTTTGGTTTTAACCGCCGCAGTTACATTCACGGTTTTCTTCGTGATGCTGAAATCAGCAGTAGTATAATTCAGCGTGTAGTTGTTGTTTAGCGCAAGGGTTCCCTGATTAATGGCATAGTTGCCAATGTTTTCACCAGATGCACGGCCCAATGTTCCAGTAAAAGCATCTGTTCCGATCAGTGCAGGACTGAAAGTATAAGCCAGTGCAGGATCTGTTGTACCGTATTCTTTGTTACCGGCAGAAGCAGTTACCGCAATTGCTTTTTTAGTGATGCTTAAATCAGCAACAATATAATTCAGGCTGTAATTATTGCTTAGCGCAAGCGTTCCCTGTCCAATGGTATAGTTGCCAATGTTTTCACCCGCTGCGCGATCCAGGCTACCAGTAAAAATATCTGTTCCGTTCAGCGCTGGACTAAAGGTATAAGTAAATGCAGGATCAGCCTCACCAAAAGCTTTAGTTTTGGCGGTTGCAATTACGGTAATGGCTTTGGAAGTAATGCTCAGGTTAGCCGGAACATAAGTAATCTGGTAATTCGGACCGGCCGTTACTGTTCCCTGGCCAATGGCATAAATACCCACATCTTCACCAGCAGTACGGTCCAGGTTTCCGGTAAAAGTATCCGTTCCGATCAGCACCGGGCTGAACGTATAAGTCAGTGCCGGATCAGCAGCTGTAAAGATCTTGGTTTTGGCGGCAGCGGTTACAGTTACCGGTTTGGCGGTAATGTTCAGGTCGGCCGAAGTAAAGGAAAGGGTATAATTCGTGTTTAATGCTAATGTTCCCTGTCCGATGGCATAATTGCCGATGTTCTCACCAGCTGTACGGTCCAGACTACCGGTAAAGGTATCTGTGCCGATCAGCGCTGGGCTGAACGTATAAGTGAATGCGGGATCTACTACGCCATACACTTTGGTTTTAACAACTGCCGCAACTGCAATATCCTTTTTGTTCACCACTAGGTCCTGAGTTACAGGAGTGGCTGCAAGGAAGGCAGAGTTTCCTGGTTGTGAAGCGGTGATGGTCGTTGTACCAGCTGTCAGGATGGTTACTGTGCTTCCTGATACGGTGGCTACAGCAGTATTACTCGAAGTATAGGTTACCGCCAATGCTGAACTGCTGGTTGCAGTCAGTGTAATTGGGCCTGCACCATAAACCGAAGCAGCGAGCGGATTAAAGGTAATGGTTTGAGTTCCTTTAGGAACGGACACAATATTACCTGATTTAGCGCCTTCATTTCCGGTTATATCCACAGCAGAAATGCGGTAGAAATAACCGATGCCATTGGTCAGTCCGGTATGGGTATACGTTAAAGTTCCTGCCGGAATGGTCTGAATAGCTGTGGCCGGGTTAATGCTTGTTCCTCCATAAAGAATGTATTTGTCCAGATCCGGAGCCGGACTTGCATTCCAGGTCATAGTGTTCTGTGTATTTCCAGCAGTAGCTGTCAGGCCCGTAGGCGCAGCAGGAGCAGTTCTGTCAACAGTGACACTGCTGCTGTTGGTGCTTGCCGTTACCGGGGGTCCTGCATTTCCAGGTAAATCTGAAAACGCAATGTTAAAGGCAAGGACTCCTTCAGGAGTGAGTCCTGATACCGTTTGGGTTGCCGTCCAGCTGTTTCCTCCGCTATTGGTCGGGGTTACCGCAATTCCACCCATGGTTACCGTTGGGGTGGCAATGACTTCTGAGGCCGTAAAATTCAGGGTGATGATATCTCCTGCTTTTGCTAAGCTTGTGGTCAGGTTGTTTGAAGCAATGGTTACTGTGCTGAGGGTAGCGATCGTTTTGTCGTAGGTGACGCTGCTGCTATTGGTGGTTGCAGTGATGTCTGTTCCGGCATTTCCGGTCAGGTCTGTGAAGGCAATGTTGAAAGCAGCAGTTCCTTCTGTTTCCGATCCTGCCAGCGTATATGTCGAAGTAAAGCTGTTTCCGCCTGCAGAAGCAGTTACAGCCGCATTTCCTACGATGGTTACTACAGGAAGTGCAACTGCTTCTGAAGCCGTAAAGCTTAATGTGATGACATTCCCTATTTTTGCAGTTTGATTCGAAGCATTATTGGAGACAATGGCTACCGTAGTTAATGTTGGTGCCGTCTTGTCGTAAGTCACACTGCTGGCATTGGTGGTTGCAGTTACTGCAGTTCCAACATTTCCGGCAACATCTGCAAAAGCGATGTTAAAAGGGATGACACCATTGGCGTCTGCCGATTGTGTGGTATAAGTTGCTGTCCAGTCGTTTGCAGCGGTATTGGTCACTGTAGCGGTATTTCCAAGAATGCTCACCACTGGGGTACCGATGGTTTCAGAGGCTGTGAAGCTCAGGGTAACCACATCTCCTGTCTTTGCTTTTGTGGTATTTGCATTATTGGAGGCAATGGTTACTGCTGTTAGGGTTGGAATGGCTTTGTCGATGGTATACACCTCTCCGGCAGTATATCCTGCCTGAACCTCGTTACCAATCGTGTTGATGATTCCTGTTCCTGAACTTTTAAGGTCCAGTCTTAAGGTTCCCGATCCTGTTCCTGTATTTACCGTAACTGTCCTTGTATTATTACTTCCTGAGACGAATGTGACCGCAGGAGCGGTGATTCCGGTAGAAGTAATGCTGAAATCAGAGGTATTGACACCAGTCACATTTTCAGAAAAAGTTACTAAAAACTGTGCTGCAGTGCCATTGATCGTGGCATTGCCAGTTCTGGTAATGCTTAGTATGGTTGGCGCGGTAGTATTGATGACGATATTTTTGTTGGCACCTAAAGAACCTGCAGCTCCGGGGGCGGCAAGGGTTAAGGGGGCATCGTTTCCTGCAGCATCTTTAATGGTTCCACCTGCAAGGGAAAGTGCAGTGGTGCTGGCCTGATCCAGGTCAGCGATACTTTGGTTAAGGGCTACAGTATAGTTAAATACCAAAGCTGTACTTCCCGAGCCACTGGCATAACTGGCTGTTCCTCCTGAATTGAGGCTTAGCGTTGGTGTTCCTGTTACGGTTACCGCTTCAGAAAAGTCGACCGTTACGGGAATGAGGTCCCCAATTTTATACGTCCCGTTTGCAAGGCTGGAGTTTACCGAGCTGACTACCGGAACAGTGTTGTCGATAACAATGTTTTTGTTGGCAGCCAAAGAGTTTGCAGCTCCGGGGGCAGCCAGAGTTAAGGTAGCATCGTTTCCTGCTGCGTCTTTCAGTGTCCCGCCATTTAAGCTCAGTGCGGCAGTGCTGGTATAATCCAGATCGGCGCTGGCATCTGTTGGTTGTACGGTATAGTTAAAGGTGAGGGTCGATGTTCCTGAGCCACTGCTGTAGTTCACAGTAGTACCTGAATTTAACGCAAGCTGAGGGGTTCCGGTTACAGTAATGGTTTCAGAAAAATTCAGGTTAATGACGATGGCATCTCCTGCTTTATAAGCACCATTGGCGGTGCTTGAATTGGCAGAAGTCACAGTGGGAACAATCCCGTCTACGACAATCGCTTTGTTGTTGCCCAGGGAGTTTGCTGCTCCGGGAGCGGCAAGGGTAAGTGTCGCATCAGTATTTCCCACATCTTTGATAGTTCCTCCATTGAGGCTTAGCGCGGTAGTAGCCGAATAGTCAAGGTCAGCAGAACTTTGTCCGCTGGCGATGGTATAGTTAAAGGTAAGTGTATTTGTTCCGGTTCCACCGCTATAATTAACCGTAGCCCCTGTATTTAAGCTCAGTGTTGGTGTTCCGGTTACGTTTACGACGGTTGAAAAAGTAACATTAATGGCGATAACATCTCCGATTTTATAAGTTCCATTAGCCGTAGAAGAAGTTACTCCGCTAACGTTTGTTCCAAGTTGAAAAATAGGATTTGTGCCTGGAAAGGCTGCTCCGCCAGGATCAAGAGATTTCTTATTTGCGAGCAATTCTGTCCTTGTCCAGTTCGATTTTGTATTAATTGCAATCAGGATGGATGCTTTTGTTCCTGATAACGTTCCTGAATAGTTATTAAAATCTCCGTGATAACCTGTTGGCGGAGTTCCTGCAATGGTCAATGTAGCATAAAAATTTCCTGCTGCAAGTGTAGATGGCAGGTAAGAAACGGCCGCACTAACGATCCCGGCTGCCTGCCATCCGGTTATCGGATCAGGGGCATTGATGCCTGGGAGTGCAGTAGACCAGTTTGCAAATCCGTAGATAAAGTTAGGACTGGCATCGCTACCGGTATAAAGAAACCAATTGTCTCCTCCACCTGCAACGACGGTTCCCGTGATCCAGCCGGTAGCTGTCGCGGTCCCATAGGATTCGAGTCCTGTCGCGGTTGGAACGGCTCCACCTGTGATGGCAATGTTAAATATTGTTCCTGCAGGAATACTGCTGGTAGTGGTCCAGGTGATCAGTCCGTCGGAGCCATTCGCGACCAACGCGGATTGGTCCCAGCCCTGGTCGGTAATCTTAAGTACTGTACCCGAGGGAATCACTTTTAAGGCTACAATAGCCATATTCACTGTTGCTGCGTTCCCATTAAAGCCAACAATAGCAAAATCTCCGGTAGTCAATTGAGCTGCGCTTTTTTTTGCGGAAAAACAAAAAACACAAAATAATAGAATGGCTGAAATAGTACTTAGGGATGAACTTTTCATTTGAAGAGAGATTATTTTAAGATGATCAATATCCAAACATACCTGATTTATTACACTAATAGTTAAATCAAATCTGTAGATTCATCCAACGATTCAATCGTTGTAATAACAAAAAACACTTAAATCGTTCAGAATATACTTAGGATGCCTTTTTTCCTGAAAAGAAAGCTTTCGGCATTAGACCTGTCTCTTTCTTAAAAGCATTATAAAAAGTCGCAAGACTTTTAAAACCAGACTCATAAGCCACAGATTCGATAGTCATTTTATCAGACTTAAGCGGGTATTGATCTATAAAAAAAGTAATTCGGTATCCGTTAATCCAATCGCGAAAATTTTTATCCAAAAAACTATTGATAACGAATGAACAATGGTGTACGGGAATATTAAGCTCATTAGCTAGCTCAACAATTTGAAAATTAGGTTGAAGATATGGCTTTTTGTTTTCCATAAAAGACTTCATCAAATCAGAATAAATAGCTAACTGATCAGGCAAAAGGTTGACTTTCTTCACCGACACTGTTGCCTTCGGAAGTTCTTTAACTTCCTCCGGTTTTTTTTCCATATCTACTGCCACAAACAAATAGCCATAAAACAATTTCGGCTGATGCATGATAAATACAACGATCACCAAAAGCACTACGCAATTAAGTATAATAAAAGAAGTATTAAATATCGGCTCTTCTACATCCCAAATCATCAACGGTAAGAAACTGACCAATTGAAAAAAGGTAGCGGCTCTAATAAAAAAGAATATCCATTTTTTACCATTTGCATCAATATGGTCATCAATCACTTTTGATTTGAGTACAGCAAACCAGGTTGCAGTCAAATACACCAGCAACAAGAAAGGTCTGCCCAGGTAATAAAACCAGGAAGGGAATAACCCACTCCTTTCTGTTATAAAAAGTTGTTTATTATCTCTAATCTGATCCCCGATAACATCCCATTTTATTTCAGGAGAAAAGGGCAATGGCAACAAATGAATAATGGCGAGAAAAGCGGGAATAAAATGCAGCCATTCAAACTTACGGAGCTGAGTACGACCGTTGATAAAATGGGTTACATACAAATAAAAGCAAGCAGGAGCAGCATAATAAAATGGGGCTGAAAGCTGATAAAAAAATGAAAAAACATCCTTATCCTGCGAATTTACAAGCAGGGAAACCAAAACCTGACCAAATCTGGCAATAAAGATAATGGACAGTAAACGATTCAATAGTTTCACACCTCGTTTTGCGAAAAACAAGTGCAAAGAAAGTAAGAGCAAGAAAAAACAACTAATACTTGAAAAAAAGATCAAAGCCCTATATTTGATGGTGCAAGATATGTGTTTTTCTTTAAAATGAATATTATCATTTTACACAAGCAAGCAAGAATCGGGTTTTAACACCAAATAATTTTAATGATTTTCGCACTCAGGATTAAGCGCTGCGTCTAATCTTTAAATTAAAACAAAATGGATTTATTTAGTAACGAAACAGTTGAGAACAAAAATCTATTGCCTTATGATGGTACAGTAAAATATTATGGCAAATTAATGTCTTCACAAACTGCTAATCATTACTTGGATATATTGTTGAATACTATCGAATGGAGAAATGATGAAGCCGTCATTTTTGGCAAACATATACTCACCAAACGAAAGGTAGCTTGGTATGGCGAAAAAGAATTCGAATACACTTATTCAAATGTCACAAAGAAAGCATTGCCCTGGACCCCAGAATTACTTGAATTAAAAACATTAGCAGAAAAAATACTGGGAGAAACATTCAACTCTTGCCTCCTTAATCTTTACCATACTGGAGAAGAAGGTATGGCCTGGCATAGCGATGGAGAGAAGGATTTGAAAAAGAATGGAGCTATCGGCTCGATGAGCTTTGGAGCAGAAAGGAAATTTGCCTTTAAGCACAAGCAAAGTAAGCAAACCGTTTCTTTAATTCTGGAAAACGGAAGCTTACTAGTTATGAAGGATGATACGCAAACCAATTGGTTGCATAGGTTGCCCCCAACCAAACAAACGCATAGGCCCAGGGTTAACTTAACCTTTCGGACGATTGTATCCTGAGCCTTTCTCTTATCTTGCTATATAAAATCTTCCCTATGTGGGCTAAATACGTCTATCAATACCCCAGGCTCCAGACATACAGAGCCATGTAAAGTGTTAGGTGGTACATAAAAACCGTCACCCGTTTTTAAGATCTGTTTTTCATCTCCAATCGTCAGTTCAAAAATACCACTTTCTACATAGCTCACCTGAGTATGCGGATGTTCGTGAATTGAACCTATAGCATCTTTCTCAAATTTCACCTTCACCAGCATAACACGGTCATCATAACCATAAATCTGCCTTTGGATTCCAGGAGAGGCATATTCCCAGGGAATATCTGCACCCTGCTGAAAGTTTTTGCTTTTTAATAAATCACTCATATCTTCTTTTCTATAATTCAGTTCATTGTTTTAAACTATACTTCCGCTTCCCCAGACGAGTACTCCAATACATCTCCAGGCTGACAATTCAGCGCTTTACAAATTGCATCCAAGGTTTCTACACGAATAGCTTTGGCTTTGCCTGTTTTTAAAATGGAAAGATTTGACATGGTAATGCCTACTTTTTCACTGAGCTCAGTAAGCGACATTTTGCGCCGAGCCAGCATTACATCAATATTTATGATTATAGACATCTTAAACAGTTAAATCTTGTTCATCCTTCAACTTTTTACCTTGTTTAAAAGCGAAATACAAAGCTGCAAAAATAACACTTAAAACGGCAGGCTTCCAGAAAACACCCCAAGCATCAGTACTTAATTTGAGGTCTGCCGTAAAATATTTGTAAAAAACTACTCGAATTAAAAGATTTAGCAAGAATAGAATCAAGGGTATCAACAAAAAGCTCATTGCAATCATCTTTAAACGCCGAACATTTCTATCAGAAAATGGCGTCCCTGTCGCAATCTCCAATAGAACTTTAATAAAGCCACCGACAATATAATAAAGAAAATATAGTATAAAAAGAATTGCAAAACAGGCCAGTATTATATTTAATATACTGAAAGTAGTATTACTTACAGGAAGAAGCATACTCTTCGTCCAGGTATCATACCTAAAAGGGACCGCAATATCTAATTCATCACATTTGTATCGAAAATTATTTCCATTAGCTAAACCAATTGGTTTACAAATAACCTTTCTTACATAGGGCTTTCCTTCTTTAACGTAGTACCTAACAGGATCTAATACTCCTACTGTATCTAAGGTCCACCAATGAAGCGAAATAAAATGCTCTTTAACTTTAGACTTATCATTATCCCATATTGAACAATCCTCACATCTTTGAAGTGCCGTTGCCCCAATAAACATAAAACTAAAAGATCCTCCTGTTAGCGTCCCATTTTTCATATACCGCCTTTGTTTTACACTGTCAGTCAGCCGGAGAAACCTTCGATGGGAAATGCTATCCGGAACTAATGCATCTATTGGTACCAAAGTCTTCTCCATCTCATACATAGTAGCCGACGAATCCGACGAAGATCCACCTGTCTTAATCATAAAAGGAAGAATGCTCAGGAGAAGTAAGACTCCAAATGAGACTACTAAAACGCTAACAACTATATTAATCGTACGCGAATTGAGAAAGTTAAGCTTCATAATTAAAAGTTTAGACTGCAAACATAAACATTATTCAATAAATATTTATTGTAAATCAATAAATATTTATTGATTTACACCTCATTTTGTATTTACCACATATCTTTCCTAAATTTAATCAATCATCCTTATCGCTCTATATGGAAATACAATCTGGCTACGCTACGCGCCGGCCCTTCTTTTTTATCATCTTTATTTACCTCGCCGCAGGACTAGCTTGGCTATACCTTGGAAGTATTATCATTGGCATTGTAGACCGCAACAATCCACATGTAGATCTCCGCTATCTATACACAAGTAAAAACATATCTTTCCTGCTTTTTACGGGCGCAGCTTTATTCTTTCTACTCAGAGCTCACCATAAGCGTTTGTTGCGCGCAGAAAGCAATTACTTCAAGTTATTCGAAGCCTCACCCGGAGCTGTGTATGTAATGGACAAAACTACCTTCAGGTTTCTTGCCGTAAATGATGTGATGGTCAAAAAATATGGCTATAGTCGTGGCCAACTGCTAAAAATGTCAGCCTTAGACATCCGCCCTAAAGAGGAAAGAAAGAAATTAAAGGATTACCTCTATTCCGACCATACGGAAGGACACGAAACGGGGATCTGGTTACATCAGAAAAAAAACGGTGAACTTTTCTATATGCTTATTTCGCATCATTCTATAAAATTCAAAGACAATGATGCCTATATTGTGATTGCTATTGATATAGACCGCAGCGTAAGAAACGAAAGAAGACTCAAAGAGATTGCCTGGACAAACTCACATGAAATCAGAAAACCGGTAAGCAATATATTGGGATTAGTTCAACTCATGAAGGCAGAACATCCTGATGAACCTACTGACACTAACCTTGTTGAAATGCTTGTTACTTCAGCACATGAACTTGATACCGTAGTAAAAAAGATCAATTCACATGCTGAAGAATTAGATAAGAGAATCTAGGCGCCTGCTGCGCCCGGATCTTGCTTTGGAGGTCTTGGTCCCCGTTTGTAAATCACAAGACCATTTAAAAAATTACGTAGAATCTGATCGCCGCAAGGCTTAAAATTAGGGTGATCATCGCTTCTAAAAATATCTCCAAGCTCGCTTTTGCTTACTTTAAAATTTACTAGAGACATTATTTTCAATATATCATCGTTGGTAAGCGCTAGCGCTACACGCAACTTTTTAAAGATATCATTATTACTCATATTACATTGCTATTTCAATCTTTACCTTTTTATTCTTTATTCTCTCGTTAGTAAGCGCTCCTAAAATGCTATTTACCATTTTACGCTTCACAGCCACATAAGAAGCCTGATCTTTTACTTCAATCAAACCAACATCCTCTTTCTGCAAGCCACCCTTTTTCAGCAATAAGCCAACAATATCTATTTTATTAACCTTATCCTTTTTCCCTGCAGCGATATATAAAGTTTGCCACTCACTATCTCTAGGAAGTGAGAAATTACCTTTCAGGGCTTCTAACTCGATATCACCTTTCAAAAAAGGATACTTTTCATCGTCAGCAACAATCAGGTAAGCCGTACCTTTTGCATTCATACGTGCCGTACGTCCGTTACGGTGCAAAAACGCATCCTCAGTATAAGGCAATTGGTAATGAATGATGCATTCTACTTCCGGAATATCCAAGCCCCTTGAAGCCAGATCTGTGGTAATTAAAATTTTAATACTACCATTTCTAAACTTTAGTAACGCCCGCTCCCGCTCATCCTGCTCCATTCCACCATGAAAAATATCGTGTGAAAGATCCTGATCAATCAGCAAGTCACTAATACGATCCACGGTCTCCCTGTGGTTACAAAAAATCAGCATGTTTTTATGGCCAACCTTACAGATCAACTTTAATAAGGTAGGCAACTTATCTTCTGCAGTCGTCAACACCTTTTTCAACTTTAAATCTGGTGCTACAGCAGCATCTTTTAGAAAGTTAATCTCTACAGGTTTACTAATCCCAGTAAAATCAGGGATTTCTTCCATTGAAGTTGCCGATGTCAATATTCTTTGTTTTAACGAAAGCAGCTTTCGGATGATATATGACATATCTTCCTGGAAACCGAATTCCAATGCTTTATCAAATTCATCAAGTACTAACGTAGTAATCCCTGACTCGTCAAAATTTTCATGACGAAGGTGATAAGCAATCCTACCGGGAGTTCCGATCAGTACTGCTGGCGGTTGCTCAAAATTGTTTCTTTCCGTTTTTACAGGGTGCCCACCGTAGCAGCAGTTCACCTTAAAGCCGGTAGACATTTGCCTGAACACCATTTCAATTTGTAAAGCCAACTCACGTGAGGGCACCAATACCAGTGCCTGAACGCCAGCCACATCTTTCTTTAAATTTTGTAATACCGGCAACAAGAAACCTAATGTTTTACCCGACCCCGTAGGAGCCAACAAAACTAAATCACTCCCTGTTTTACTTGCAGCAAGCGTCTCTTCTTGCATTTGATTAAGGGAAGTAATCTTTAATTTCTCCAGTATCTTTTCTACCATCATGGCGCAAAGATAGTGGAATTAAGGCATTAAAACTTCAGATACTTCTCCCGCAGAGACTTCAACGAGCTATTTAATCGCATATCCAGATTCATTAACATGCGTCCGCGTTCAGCAATCCATGTCGTCATCTTTCGATTAACCCTCTTCACAGGCATATAAACCCGCTCTTCCATCACTTCGAGATAATCAACTGACGCTCTGCTCTTTTGAAGCAGATAAAATTCATTTAACAATTCTGTCTTCATAATGCTTATATTTAGTTATTGATTCTCCTTATTTAACGAAAGCGTATTCCTCTTATTATAACAACTCTCCTTCAAAAGAGTTTAAATATACGACTAAACTGTTGACAACTAGATAATTGTTAACAATTAAACTACAGTACTTTAACACGTTTTTAATTTTATCCCCTTATTTTTAGGAAACCTGAATACGGGTTGTTTAACAAAAACATCAATTAACGTATGAACTGGAAGAAATTTAGCGGCGAAATCGTTCATTCTCCAATCCTCGAAGAGATTGAAAACGCCATCATCAGAGAAACCGACAACGGCTACAAGCTTAAAGTCTGCATTGGAACAGACTCACAGGTAAAAGGCCCACTTACAGACTTCGCTACCGTAATTGTTCTGCTAAGGGAACATCATGGCGGTTTCATGTATATTCATCAGGAAAAAACAGCGCAAAAAATGAGCATCAAAGAAAGGATGCTGGTTGAAGTGCAAAAGTCTATCGAAACGGCTTATTCCATTTGCGATCTTTTAGACCTATACAATGTGGATCTGGAAGTACATGCAGATATCAATACCAACCCAATGTTTAAATCAAACAAAGCTTTAAATGAGGCTATGGGTTATATTTTAAGTATGGGATTCATTTTTAAAGCAAAGCCCGAAGCATTTGCCAGCTCTACCTGTGCAGACAAAATGGTGCACTAACTACCACTTTTTAGCAGGACTTACAGGCTCAGCTTTTATTACTGGTGGCGCAGCAACTTTATTCATCATCGCCGCTTTAAAACGTCCGGCAAAAACATTCGCAGCGCTGGTTGTCGCCTTTAGGTAACCTGCCCATTCAGCTGCATTCAACTTCCCCGGCCTGGTTTCAAGTGGCATCCCAACAGTCGTTGAAGGAACGAAATTGCCATAGCGATCCCTTTGGTATGGAATAAAATTAAAATCAGTCAGCCAGAAACGATACTTCCCATCTCTGATTTCCGCGTAAAAATTATAAAGCACCTCACCAGATGGGCGACTTAAAACCATGGCCGTTTTATTGATGATCAGCTTCCCTTCAGCCTGGAAAACCGAATCGCTTTCCCGAGATTTCAATTTTAATGATTTACTTGATTTTTTAAAAAAAACAGTAGCCCTTGCATTCAAAGAATCTTTAGAAGCATCCTTTACTGTCACTACTTCATAATAAATCAATTTACCCCTATCATCGTTAGACAATGGCCTTTCTTGGGCAAAACAGGCAGCAGAAAAAAACAATAAGATAGCTAGAGTTAAGGTTTTCATAATATAAAGATATAAAAAAGCCATCGGACAATTCCGATGGCTCATTATTAAATGTAATAGAGACTAAAATGCGTAAACAGCAGCCAAAGAGAATTGTGAAGCTGATTTAGTTGGCGTAATGCCATCGCTTTTAAGGAAAGACTGCGAAAAGTCTTTATCATTATCAAAACGAACTTCAGGAATAAAAGTTAAACCACCTGCTTTGATATTTGCAGATAATGTTCCGGAAAGTACACTGGCATCTGCCCCTCCAGAAACACCTTTAAAATTCATATATTCTGCTCTTACACCCAAGCCAACCGAAGGACTGAATGCATATTGCGGATATAAAGCTACACCTGTATAACCAAAGTTATCACTTCCAGCACTAAGATCTGCAGCATTTAAGCCTATTTTAACTTTCTCAGTAACCTGATAAGAAGTTGTTAAATCAACAATTGTACTGTAGTTTCCGTAGGCATCTAATCCATGTAAGCCATTTATGTAAGCAGTCCATCCCTTAATAGGAGAAACCATTAGTTGACCGCCAACACTTGACACTCCACGAGAAGCAGAATATGAATTCCACTCATTAAACAAACCTAACATCAAGCTAACTTTATCAGAGAAAGCATAAGTACCTTTTACCCCAGCATTCTGGAAAGGCCCGTAGCTAAAAAGGTAAGAGGTCGAATAATTGAAGTTGGCTACTGGTGAGATTACTTCATAACCAATAAATGTACCCATGTAACCTGCAGTCATTGTAAACTTATCCGTGAAAGCATAGTTTACATACAAGTTCTGAATGTGAAAACTAGAAGCAGAAACATCATCACCATTCGCAGTAAGCGCATAAGAACCATTAGGTATCGATTGTCCCTGTCCTCGTGGTCCAAAAGACAGTTCTCCAACAAACGATGCCTTACCTGTAGTTTTCTTTAAAGCGAGATCAACCATACCTAATGAAACCGAATTCTGGTCAGTAACAAAGGATGTTTTGATATTTGGTGCTTTTGCGAAGTCATACTTAAAGTAAGTATCTACCGATCCTGAGATCTGTAATGGCGCTTCTGTAGCCTCTTGTGCATAAGTTGCAGAAGCGATGGTCAATGATGCTAAAGTGAATAGAGATCTTAATTTCATAATCAATTGGTTTGAGGTTGGTTAAATGGTTGAATAATTTTTACTTAAAAAGTATTTTCGACTTCCTGACCAGCTACGATCAGTGTACCTTGAGAGTATTTTTCATTGTGCTGACTTGCATCCAAACCTTCTTCTTCTTCTTCAGAAGTTACGCGGATTGGTTGTACCAGGTTAATCAGTTTAAAGATGACAAATGACATCACGAAACTGAAGATCACCACAATTACAACACCTTTTAATTGAGTTAAGAAGAATGCAGGATTACCATATAACAATCCATCAACACCAGCGCTATTTACTGTTTTAGTAGCAAATACACCTGTTAGCAACATCCCAACAATACCACCTACACCATGGCAAGGGAATACGTCTAAAGTATCATCTAATGAAGTTTTTTGTTTCCATGATACCGCAAGGTTTGAAATTACCGCAGCAATTACACCGATGAAGATACTAGAAGGAATACTTACAAAACCCGCACCTGGAGTGATGGCTACAAGGCCAACAACCGCACCGATACAGAAACCCAATACAGATGGTTTTTTACCTCTTGAAACATCAAAGAACATCCAGGACAAACCAGCTGCACCAGCCGCAATATTGGTTGTTAAAAAGGCTGAAACCGCTAAACTGTTTGCACCTAAGGCAGAACCCGCATTAAAACCGAACCAACCAAACCAAAGCAATCCTGTACCGATTAATACATAAGGAATGTTAGCAGGTGGTACTTCACGGTGTTCAATATGAGATTTTCTACGTTTCAATACCAATGCACCAGCCAAAGCAGCCATACCAGCAGAGATGTGTACAACAGTACCACCAGCAAAATCAAGGACACCCATTTTAAACAGGATACCATCTGGATGCCATGTCCAGTGTGCCAAAGGAGAATATACCAATAGCGAGAACAGCACTATAAATAAGATGTATGAAGTGAAACGGATACGTTCTGCAACAGCGCCTACCACCAAACCTGGAGTAATGATGGCAAACATCAATTGGAAAACAGCAAATAATGAAAGTGGAATCGTTGCTGCCAGACTCCATGATGGGCTAGAATTGACACCTTGAAAGAAGAAAAAGGTTCTAGGGTCTCCAATCAAACCACCGATTGAATTACCGAAGGCCAGACTAAAGCTAACTACTACCCATAATACAGAGATTACACCTGCAGCTACCACACTTTTGATCATGGTAGAGAGCACATTTTTACGATGAACCATACCACCGTAGAAGAAAGCAAGCCCAGGAGTCATTAAAAATACCAAGGCCGAAGCAATTAATACAAAAGCGATATCTGGTCCACTGTATTTTCCCTCGTCAAAATTAGGAAGTAAGGGAATAAATAGGGCAAGAATTGCAATTATTAATAAAACTGCAAATGGGCCCCACTGTTTAAACAAAACTTTTGCCATAATGTTAGATTTTACTTGTTATAATTATCAGTTTATTTGATTTTTTTTCTAAATCTACGGATTAATTCTAGAAAACAATATTAATAACCATACAATTTCAACTAAAACGTTATAATTTTCATTACAAATCAATCAAAAACATTAAAAATTATCAAAAACACAGTTAATATTTTGATATAATCTAATATTAGAGCAAAAAACATATCTGTTTTTTGATAAATAAATAAAAATCACACAAAATCAGATAAAAAATCAAAAAACACAGAATCATACACAGAAATGAACCCCGCGTAAACAAAAACATCCCGAAATTCGGGATGCAAAAAAAATTAACAGAATAAAATGTAATGAATTGCCTTTATTTGGCTAATGGTACATAAGCGCTGCCCTGTACTACCCCTCTTTTCTCAATCTCCTTATCAATATAAGTCTGAATGGCAGATTTGTTCAATCCCCAATTGGGCGCAATCAGTAAATCCCAGTCGGATATACCAAACAAACGCTGAATAACCACATCAGGTCTTAATAAAGGAATCAACTTACACAGCAAATCAGTGTATTCCTCAAGAGAAAACAGTTTAAATGGCTGTTTTTTATATTTAGCTCCCATTATAGAGCCTTCAACAATGTGAAGGTGATGGAATTTTACGAATTTAATCTGAGGGAATTTATTAATCTCATGGATATAGCCCAACATCATCTCTTCAGTTTCCCATGGAAAACCAAAAATAGTATGTACGCAAAGATCTAGCTTAGAATTTTCAAGTAGTTTAACCGCTTCTACAAACTCGCCATGACTGCAACCTCTATTGATCTGGTTTAAGGTCTCATCATATATAGACTCCATACCCATTTCCAAATCCACATCAAAACGATCGGTATAGCTTTCCAGTAAAGCTACTTTTTCAGCATCTATACAATCTGGTCTTGTACCTACAGAAAAACCAACAACATCTTCGGTGTTTATAGAAAGTGCTTCATCATACATCATCTTTAAATAATGTACTGGCGCATAAGTATTGGTGTTGGGCTGAAAGTAAACGATAAACTTATCAGCTTTATAAAAACCCTTTCCTCTTTCCATCCCCTGCTCTAACTGCTCGCGGATGGTAGGGAGCTTGCGGGAAAGCTCGGGCGTAAAAGAATCAACATTGCAATAGGTACAACCGCCGTAGCCTTTGCTACCATCACGGTTAGGACAGGTAAAACCTCCATCAACAATTACTTTAAATACACGCTGTCCTTTATATTTTTGTTTAAGGTGCGTACCGTAATTATTATATCCTTTTATGCCTAAATCTAACAGAGTTCCCAATTGCTTATCTTTTATTTTTGCAAAAGTACGGCTTTTTAATTTATTCTGCTGCCCTCCAGTATAGAAGGACAACAGAATGAATCATAAAATTACTTTAACAAGTCATTTATAGCAGTGACTGCAAACAGGCTAAGACAATATAATGTCGGGTTCATTTTACAATTGTATTTTGTACTCCTTATCATTAACAGGAGGAAAGCAGATGTGCGTATCACAGCATTGGTAAGTTACCGCACATACAACCTCCCCTTTTCCGCTGCCACTAATTTCTTGTGTAAACATCACTTCGTCTTCATAAATAGTGGTACCACTATTACTAAAGTACTTAAAAGAAGGTTTCTTTAAGTCGCCCACTTTTACATAGCCGGCAGGGAGGTTAATTTTAAGCCCTGTTTGTATGTAAGGATCTAAATTAGCAACAAATGCGTAAATGTGATATCCAGGGTGAATTTTGACTTTTACCACAACCTCTTTCCTGTCTGTACCTTTATCAACTATACCCGTTGCCACACTTACTGCATTATTGTCGTCCGTTTGTGCTGGTTTAATATTATTATAAGAAACATCAGACTCTTTTTTCTTATAATTATTGCCATCTATGCTTTTATCATTGGTATTGACCATAAAGTAATAACCACCAGTTTCGGTAAAGAATATTCTGTTCTTATTTTTCTCATACCAGTTTCTCCACTCCCCGGATGTTTTATAATCCAATAAGGTATAACGGTCAAGAATGCGTTTTGCCTTATCCACCTCCTGTCCTTTTTCCAGCATAGAGATACATTTTTCAAGCAATCTTTTATCATGATAAGGAATTCCCAGACTTTTCACATCCTCATCTACTTTAATCACATAGCTTGCATCCTCAGCATAGAAATAGTCTTTATTCTCCTCATAATACTTTAGATAAGCCGCTGAGTTTGTCCCAAACTTATCGAACATTTCTTTCTGATTTTTCTTAAGAAAATCCTCAAAAGTTTGTTTGGGCTGTGGTTGATAGCTTAACAATTGCTCTTCCCGTTCAGTCAGTTTTCCATTTTTAGCTTTTTTATCGGCTATTCTCTTTTTCTCTTTCAGCATCTCCTGATCAAACTTCAGGTTCATGTCTGCATAACTGTCAAACGCTTCTTTTGTTGCTAAGTATTTTTTCTCTTTCAGATATTCTCTTGTTGCCCGTCTGTCCAGATATTTCCTGGCAATGACGCCTTTTTCCTTAAACTCTGAAATATAAACAATTGCATTTGCCAACACTGTTTGTGCTTCCGGAGTCATGTATTCAGGCGATGCTGCAAAACCCCAATGGAAAAAATTACCATGTCGGCCTATGGCAACAGCATCCAGCGTTTTTGCACACACCCCACTTGATATAGATTCTGCATCAGGAGAGTCTTCAAAACCCCATGGCCTCGCCACCATCCCTATCCTAAACCCTTTATCAGAAACATATCCCTTTGTTTGCACCCGCCACATCGGTAATGACTTAGGTGTAGGCTTGCCCAAAAAATACTCATAATGAAAAGCATCTTCTGGAGTAGGCTTTTGTTCGATGGTCATTTTCACAGGGAAGGGCCCTTTGAATATCTGATGGTCCTTGCGGAAACCATGCGCGTAAGCGTCAAGACAAAGGCAATACCAGTCCAGTTTTAAGCCTATACTACGACCTAACTTCTCACCCGTTTCACCAATAAAAAGCATCGGCTTGTCAAAATCTTCGGTCAGATATGCTGCCGGCACATATTTAGTAACCTTCCCTTGAGCATCCTTAATCATTTGCCTTTCTGCTATTGCCTTAGGTGTGCCATCGACAACAGTTACATCATACTCATTTGACATATCCTGAGTATAGACCTTAGCATCTATGACTTTTACCACTGAAAAATATTGTTTCAACATCGCTTCAAATGAAGCCGAGCGACGCTTTACATCCTTTTCCTTCTCTTCAGGAGTTTTAAATACATCATTCTCCCAGTTGGCAGAGCCACCCACATACAGCACCCGGAGCTTATTCGAGCCCGCCGGCTTTTGCGCATATACAACCGCAGTACTACAAAACATTAACAGCACTACAGCAATCAAATTCCTTATTTTCATACCTTTAAGTTTTAAATTCTTTTATACTTGCAAAACATTTATCCTTTACGGTCTAGCATTAAATTAATCATCAATTCGAGTTCATCTTCATTATCTCCGTCTGTTCTGAAATTTGAAAATACAACGCGACCCTCTTTATCTATGATGAAATTTGCCGGAGCAGCACCTCTATTGTCAAGATTACCTTTTTGTCTGCCTTCAATATCTTCCAAAGGCGTGAAGCTATAGCCACTTCCTTTCATAAAGGGCACAACATATTCATTTTGGTCAGATACGATATTGATCCCCACATAGCTAAAATCTTTTCCTTTAAACTTACGGACAACATTTTCAAAGTGAGGGAATTCACCTCTACATGGTCCACAACCCGGGAACCAATAGGTCAGCAACACAACTTTTCCTTTGTAATCAGACAATGAAGTCTGACCAGGCGTCAGGTAGTTTTTTAGTGTAAACGCTGTTGCGGCCTGCGCATTACTGTTGATATATTTCAAAATGTCGGTATTTACCTGACCTTCATTTTTGCCCAATTTGACACCATAACCATTAATAACTGATTTCAGTTTAACGCCTGGTTGTTTCGCAAAAGCGAAAATTAAACTATCATAAGCGGCATTGGTATTACCTGCCAGTGCATAGGCTTCGGCTTTTAACACCAGTATTTCCTTATTAAAACTATAATATCTTGGCAATTTCACCTGAGCCAATAATGCCAGGACCTCTGCAGATTTCTTTTCCTTCATTAAAGCTTTCGCATCATTAACACGTTGCGCTTGCAATTTAAGGTTGGTCCACTCCTTTTCCTGCTTTTCAATTTTAGCCATATCCTGTGCCAGCTCTAAAGCCTTTTTTGAATCTTCAACCAACAATAAATCAAAATAAGAAGTCATACCACTTGCCGACCAGTTAAATTTGGCTGGTGAATAGCTGTTACGCAACAACTCATAATATTTCATTTTATCGGCAACATCTTTCGAACGCGTAGCATACCAATATAAGGCCTGGGCACCACGGTCACTCTCAGGAAAACGTTTAGCAACACCCATTGTTAAATCATGATATGTTTTTGGGTCTTTGTCGCGGAAACCACTCGAATAATAAAATGCATAAGAAGCATTTTGAGGATCACTCTCTGTTGCTTTTTTTAAGTACTCATCCCCGCCTTTGAAATCGCCCCAGCGTTGTGCATCTGTCCATAAACCACCCCAGGCTTCTGTAAAATTAGGATCAATGGCAACAACTTTTAGCAGATAAGGCTTTGCTTTAGGGCTTTCATGATTCAAATATGCTTTAGCTAAAGCATAAGGTACTATGGCCGACTTAGGGAATTTCTTCATCCACTTGTCGTACTGCGCAACCACCGCAGGGTTGGTTACACCTGCTGCTTTAATATATGCATCATGGGCACTTAAACTATCAGGAGCAGCTTCAACAGCTTTAGCTAAGGTCGAAAGTGTTGCTTTATCTGCAACCGTTTCAGTTTTTTTACCCTGAGCAATGCTCAGGGTTGGTATGGCAAGACTGCATATTAATGCAATTTTAATTAATCTTTTCATGCGATCAGGGTTATGCTTAGGTTAGGAAAAATATTTAATAAGGGTTTTGTGCGATTTGACCTTTACTGGCATCCATTTCTACACCATTAATAGGTACGAGCAAACGATTTGCACTTAAGGTATATGTTTTAGGTGCATTCATATTTACACCAGTAAGATTTACCTCAAAGAAATCACGGACTACCATAACATTATCAGCTGGATAATCATTTACACTAAGGCGACGAATGTCGTACCAACGCATTGCAAATGGCATTTCCCTTCTTCTTTCTTCCAAAACCTTTTTAATAGCATCATCTTTATCTATAGCAGTTAAAGCAGTATAAGTACTCATTCGCTTTTGTCGAAGTATATTCACCGTTTTCATTGCTTCCGAAGCATCTCCTTTACGAGCAAGCACTTCCGCTTTATTTAATAAAACTTCTCCAAAACTAGGCCCTTCCGGTATATATCTTCCATCATTAAATACCGTATACCTGAATGCACTTGGAGTAACGACAGAAAATCTTCTTCCCCCATTAGGAATCATGAAACTCTTGTAACGTAAATCGTTTTGAGTATCATACAAAGCTAACAACCCATTACTTGGAACAAACCATTGGGTGCCTATGTAAGCATAACGTGTATAATAAAATTCAGACCAATACAAAAATTTAGAGGCTGCCCAGTCGTTCTGCTCAACATATTTTAATGTAGCTGCAGGATTAGCATATGATGCAGGAATTCCCGGCACCAGTGTATTATAATCTACCAGCTTAGCCGTTGCAGTGGTCAGCGCGATTTCCGCTTGAGCCAAGCTCTGATCATACTCCCCTCTAAATAAGTAAACACGGCTCAAAAATGCCGAAATAGCTTTCTTACTTACTCTCCAGGGACGAAGTGACTCAACGTCATCATTGGTTACTTTTTGAGCCTCAGCAATGTCACTCATTATAAAATCGTAGGTTTCCTGTAAGGTTGCTCTTTTTAAAGATTCTGTATAATTCACAGTCTTCTTTAAAGGTAATCCTAAAGCGTTTAGATTTGCAGCACTATATGGCGCACAGTAGTAGTTGGCGAGCACCCAGTAAGAATAAGCTCTTATAAAATAAGCATCCGCTTTTACACGTTGTCTGCGTACATCATCGCCGGTTACCTGATCTATATTTTCGAGAATAAGATTTGCAGTAAAGATCTTTTTAAATTCTCCTGACCATAGCGCATCAGTCGCTGCAGCAACCACACCATCGACACTATTCACATAATACTGTAGATTATCAATAGTAAAAGCAGTTGAATTATTTTGAAATAGTGCTTTTGGAATCTCTGTATCATCTGTGCTGTAGGCAGCGGTCTGAGAAGTTATATAAGAGAAAGCAGTTGCATTGTCTACCAAGGCCTCTAACTGATCTACTGTCTTGATACTGGCTTGCTTTTTGGGTTCTTCTGAAAGGTATTTTTTACACCCTGCAAATAGAATTAAACCCATAATTATCATTAACGATTGTTGTAATTTCATGATGTTTAGGTATTAAAATTGAAGGTTTACACCGAAAGTATAAGTTTGCACAGGTCTGTTTGTACCAGGCAACCAGTCTGGGTTATACCCTTTACTGTTTGCATGCCATACCATTCCCAGGTCACGGGTTTGCGCAAATACTTTTACATTATTTACCTGTATGGCCTTTGCCAGCTTTTTAGACAATCTATATTCCAACGTAAGCTCTTTACATTCTATGTAAGAAGAACTTTCTACAAGGCTACTTAATGCCGGGGCATAGCGATCCCACAGATAAGTTTTTGTTTCATTAGGGTTAGCAAAGCCAGGAACATCAGGATTACCAGCAAGGACATCACTAATGTATTTACTTACAAAAGATTTACCACCACCGACGGTAGTTGCGTAACTGAAACCAGGATTACGATACACACCACCCATTTTACCAACAAATACTGCGGTAAGGTTAAAGTTATGCACCCTGATGTTATTTACCCAACCCAATGTATGCGGAGGTGTTGCAGTACCTTCATAATTTAGGAAAGGCAAGCCTAATCCTCTGTTGTATAGAGACACATCGTTAAAAGATTGTAAAGTACCATTCGGACCAGCAACCTGTGGCACACCATCCTTCATTCCCATATAAGTGAATGAGTAAACCGCATTTACAGGTTTTCCCTCAACAAAAGCTCCCTCAATCATCTGAAATACATACAGAGAAGGGTTATACAAACTACTGATATTATTGTAGTTGTATGCATAATTTAATGATGTGGTATAATTAATTGGCGTATTAGGTATATCTACATTTGTACCCAATGAAATTTCAATACCCCTGTTGGTGATCCCCGCATTGTTAAACTTCTGGCTGGTTGTACCCGTTGCAGCCGCCAAAGCTACTGTACCAATAATTCCCTCTCCTTGTTTGTTATAAAGATCAATTGACCCGAACAGCTTGTTATTTAACAAGGCGAAGTCAACGCCAAAGTTTGTACTTGTGGTTTTTTCCCACTGTAAAAAAGGATTTCCGTTATCTGCAACTGTACCTGTAATCGTTCCCGTACTAGCATTCAAACTTGATCCAATATTTAAAAGTGCTTTTGTAGAAGTACTGCCATCTACGTTTCCATTCTTGCCATAGGTTAAACGAAGATCCAACCTATTCAATATGCCCAGGTTATCCATAAAATCTTCATTTTTCATATTCCACTTTGCCCCGACAGACCACAATGGCGACCAACGCATTTTAGGATCATCAGTAATGAAGTTAGAGGCATCACTTCTTACACTTCCCGTTAGGGTATATTTATTGTCGTAGGTGTAAGAGGCATTGCTATAGAAAGAAACGTACTTCGTCCGGCCCCAGTCAAACACTGTGTTTCCACCTGGGACCGTAGCATTGGCACCCTGAAAATTTTTAAACTGATCAATAGAGCTACCATAACCATATGGAGGAGCGGTAGCCTGCAATTTATCAGAGTAATAGCCATAAACATAAGGATTAGCACGTTGATTTGTAGTATACTGCGCCATTTCCATACCTGCAATTACAGAAATACTATGTTTCGATCCTATGTTCTTATCGAAATTGAACTGATTTCTGAATAAGTAGCTTTCCAGATCGAGATTATTGACATCGTATTTGGCACCATTAGAAGCTGTAAACTCACGTCCTTTTAATATCCCGCCTTTCGGGATATAAGCTTTTCCTACGGTTTTAGTAGCATTATTATACTCGGTCATTCGGTTTATCAATCCCCTAACAAAGAAGGTATTCTCATCAAAATAATCCTTGTAGTCCGTCTTTGCTCTTTCGTACTGAAGCTTGGTATCAAAAGTCAGCCCATTAACTATTTTCAAGTTAAGCCCTGTCTGGATTCGCATACTTAAATTCTCCGTTTTTAACGATCGTCCGTTAACTTCACGCAACAGATTATATGACCAATCTGCATAGGTAAACTTATCTGTTGGGATAAGTGCCAATTGCTCACGGTTATACACATTTAGGTTCGTCCCATAGCTGCCGTCAGCATTTAACAAAAGCTCATAGGGAGAGAGGTCCTGAATTTCAGCAATAGTAGCTCCGCTACTTTCCTGATCTTTATATTGGAGATTAGCCGCAATATTGAAATTAAGTCTATTGGAGATTTTAAAGTCGTTATTAAAGTTTAGATTGATCCGATCATAACCATTTTTGATAAATGCGCCCTTGTTATTCTCGTACATTAAAGACACATATGTTTTAGAACGCTCAGTGCCCGACTGCAAGTTTACATTATATTGATTTAGGATTGCTTTGCGCATCAATAAATCCTGGATTTGCGACCTGTTGCTGATTTTGCTTAAACGATCAAGACCAGCATTCATATCTGCAGTACTTACTGTCCCTGCTCGGTTTGCATACAGTAATTCCTGGGCCAAAGTAAGCGACTTGGTAATATCACCGAAAGAGCCTGCGTACGGACTCAAAACCCAATTGTTCTCAAATGCTTTACGTTCATAGGCAACATGATCGCTTGAATTTGCCTGCGTAAATGCCTGATCAAGATCTACCCGGTTTGATATTCTTGAAAATACATTTGCATCAATTGTTAGCTTTTGATTTCCTCTCGCTCTCTTTGTTACCACAACGACTACACCATTTGCAGCACGAGCACCCCAGATAGAAGCAGCAGCGGCATCTTTCAATACCGTTACAGATTCAACGTCATTAGGGTTGATATCTGAAAAATCACTATTTGAAACAGGAAAACCATCCACGACAACTAAAGGTTTTCTATCTGCATATAAACTAGTATTACCACGAATCAGGAAGTCCACACTGCCATCTGCATTTTCTTTAGCTTGCATTCCGGCAACTGTCCCCTGTAATGCGGTCGACAAGTTAGATACCGGACGGCGATCCAGGGTTTCCCTGTTTACCTGGCTAAACGAGCCAGTAGCACGCTCCTTTGATATTTTCTGATACCCAGTAACCATAACCTGCTCCAGGCTGGATAATTCTGGCTCCATCTGTATTTTTAAAAAACTCCCATTACCAACAGTTACTTCCTTTGTTTTATAGCCAATAAATGAAACTGTCAGAATGGTATTCTCCTCTACACCTGCCAGTTCAAACTCACCCTTGCTATTGGTAATTACGGTCTTCGTTCCATTTTTAACTTTAATGGTCGCACCGGGTAATGGGACTCCATCTTCGCTTACCACTACGCCCTTTACGGTTATAACTTTAAAAAGATGGATTACCCTATCTAAAATACTAACCTGCTTTCTTCTCACCACAATGGTATTCTGGTCGATGGCATAAGTTAAAGGCTGATTGGCAAATACGAAATCCAACAACACTTTAAGGTCTGTATTAGTTGCATTTATATTGACTCGTGTTGCAGCCTTCAATTCATTTGGTTCGTATAAAAAATCATAGCCACTCTGGCTTTTAATTTCTTTAAATAGCTGCTGTAGGGTGATGTTGTTTTTAGACAAATTTATTTTCTGCGCAAAACTTGTTGCGCTGACCTGAAGTAAACTTATTAGGAGAACGATGCAAGTTAGGTTAATCCGCATGATGGTTCTTTTAGAAGGCACTGGTATTTTTTGCCATAAACAGGCATTATAAACCTGCAAAAATTGTAGGTAAATTTTCATACTTTTGGTTTAATGGGTTAGTTGATATGGTTGTTAACTGCAATTTGAAGGGTAACCCAATATTCTACCGGGAGTGGCTCGAATCACTCCTGGTTTTTATAATTACCCAGTTATACGTAAAAATTTATGGCATAACGATAATTCTCCTTTCTTCCATTTTAAAATGAATATCTCCTGTTAATTCAAATTTTCTTAATACTTCTGACACATTTTTAAAGCGGGATATAGACCCTTCAAAGGATCGATTGTGAAAATCTTTCGAAAAAACTACTTCCACGTCATACCAACGCGCTATCTTACGCATAATACTGCGCATCTCCTCATCCTTAAATATAAAATAACCATTTTTCCAGGCTACTTCGGCATCTGTGTCAACATTTTTAACATTTAATTGAGCTGCCTTTAACAACGCTTGCTGACCCGGTTTTAATATAATTCCAGTTTTAACAACATCGTCGTTTGCCCCAGTACTTATTCTTTTCACCTTTACAGCTCCTTCTATCAATGTTGTCCTTGTCTCCGCATCATCCGCATAATTGCTAACGTTAAAATGAGTACCCAAGACTTCAAGTTCCTGATCATTGGTTCTTACTAAAAAAGGCATTCTTTTCTCATCTCTACGCCCCTTAACTACAGCATACGCCTTTGCCACTTCAAAATACCCTTCGCCTTTCAACTCCACAACTCGTTTATCGCTTCCTGTAAAATCAGTTGGAAACTTAAGAGACGAACTAGCATTTAGCCACACCCTTGTCCCATCTGGTAAATGAACCTGATATTGCCCGCCCTTTGGGGTTTCTATGGTGTTATAGGTAATTTCTTCTTTTCCCATGGCCTTAACCCGTGAAGAAACTTCATAAACAATTTGTCCATCGGCCGTTTTCTTGATAGACAACCCCGATTGCTCTGCAATTTTTCCTGCAGCCGCATCTGTCAATTCAATTTTGCGTCCATTAGCGAGAGTTAATACCGCATTATTGCCACCAGGCTTAACATCATGTGTTGCAAAATCACTTAAACCGATAGCTTTATCATCTAAATAAAAAAAGAGACCCACCGACAAAGTCATCAGTACCAGTGCAGCTGCCGCAATACTTTGCCATAGTTTAATACCCCCCTTTTTGCTTTGAATGGGTTGCCGGTCAAAGCGGCTATCTCCTATAATGCGCTTGTATAACATATCTGATTGCAAATCAGAAAAAGATTGCGCCGTGGGACGACTATCCCATACTTTCTGCATAAAAGCATATAATTCTGCATCATGATTTGACAAAGTAACCAAATCCATCAGCTCATTATATTCCATTATAGAAATCTTATTACTAGAGTAAGCAATCAATAAATTTTGCAGTCGTCTTTTGTTCATTTTGCTTATTAATCCTGATATTTACGCGAGATCTATAGGTAATACACGGCAGCCCCCTTATATAACTAGTCGAATAATAATTATTTTTTTCAGATTACAAATAAATGCAAAAATGAATGTAAAAACACATGATGAAAGTCAGCTAATTGCAGATTTGCTAAAGAGCGATGAATCTGCCTTTGCCCTGGTGTTTGACATTTACAAAGCAAAACTTTATAGTTTCGCCTGGAGGTTTTTAAAAAACCGTGAGTTAAGCGAAGAAATTGTACAGGAAACATTGATTCTTTTATGGACCAATCGACTCACACTTGACATCAGCTATCCATTAGGTCCGTACCTTTATACTATTGCAAGAAGATTAACATTAAACGTGCTCCGCAATGCCGCTACCGCAGGTGCAGCACGCGAAAAGCTTTGGGCAGACCTTAAAGAGGCGCACAATGAGACTGAAGAAGCTATACTTTTGGCAGATTTGGAAGAGTTTACAGAACAAAGTGTTGCTAAACTCCCAAGCCAACAGCAACTGGTCTTTAAACTAAGTCGGTACGAAGGGCTTACGCATGATCAAATTGCTGAAATGCTAAATCTGTCTAAAAGTACCGTAAACAACCATTTGGTTGAAGCGCTTAAAAACCTGCGTCAGCAATTCAAAAACTCTGGAATATCATATGGTATTTTACTGGCCTGGTTATTTTTAAAATAACCTTATTTATCTACACGCATGGTTTCAATATCGCCCATGTATTTGGTCAACGCAGCTTTATAGGTTAAATCCTGTCCAGCTACTTTTGTCAAAAAGCTTTTAAAATCCTCCAAATCACCAACAGTAAAACCCATCCTCACAAAAAGTTCCTTGTCCGTTTCCCAATTGTCCAGATTAATTTTCTTTAGCGCCAACTCTCTATAGAGCAGCAATCCCTTTACAAAATCTTTATATGCAATGGTCTTTTTGTAGTCGTTAAAGTAATCGATCAACGTTCGATAAGTAGCAGGTTTGCCAATTCTTGCCTGATCCAGCATTAATGCACCCAGCATAGGGCCTCTCAAAAACACGCTGTCAATAGGTTCAAAATTACCGCATTGCTTAAGGATAGCAATGTCGCGTTTCAGCAGACTATCTTTTTCTGTTGATTTATGCTGCACAAAATAAGGCTCGGTATCTAACAACTTTTTACAATCAATGACCTCCTGCGCAGTAGCAGCGGTGCATAGCAAAACGAATAAAGAAAGGATCAGGGATAACTTCATATGGAGTTACAAAGGTATAATCTTCTGACTAAAAAGGCTGCATCATTAACAACAGTGTTAACAATGCAGCCCCTAAAAATCTTATTAAAAATTACTAGTTCAGCTTAAACTCAACCCTACGGTTCAAAGCCTTACCCTCTTCTGTGGTATTAGGTGCAGTAGGTTGTGTAGCGCCAAAACCTTTTACAATTAAGCGGCTTCCGTCGATCCCTGCATTTGTCAGGTATGACTTCACAGAGTTTGCTCTATCTACAGATAAAGACATATTGTGCTCCGCAGATCCTTCAATTGAAGAGTGACCATTGATTGCAAATTTCACTGATGGATCTTTCTTCATTTCTGCAGCAATCTTATCCAACACTTCAAATGAAGCTGTTTTCAATACGCCTGAGTTAAACTCAAACTGAACATTACTAAAGTTGTAATCTGGCTTTTCTTCTACAGGTGCTGGAGCTGGTTTTGGCTCGGGTGCAGGTTCTTCTTTTTTCACTTCTACCGGTGGTGCTGGTTGCTCAACTGGCGTAGGTGGTTTAACAATTGCCTTCTTTGTTTTACAAGACTGTACGGAGATCGCAAGCAAGCCAACGGCCGCCAATAATAAACTGGTTCTTAAAAATTTCATTTGTTTATTTGTGTTTGTGTTCGTAATGTTAAAAAATAAGTTTCACATCTTAAAAAGAATACCAACTTAAAACGAACATTTTACACAAATAGTGTTGAAGAATTAAATTCTATGGTTGACTTCGATGAAACCAACCATAAAATTAAGTCTATCATCTAGCATCTGAAGCACCAAGCAACTCTTCCAGCTTACGGTCCAGCTCATCTCCTCTCAGGTTCTTCGCCAGTATTTTCCCATCCGGACCTATAAGGAAATTGTTAGGTATCGTTTTCACAAAATACTTTACAGCCACTTCATTATCGCCGCCTTTAAGATCAGAAACATTAGTCCAGCTAAGCCCATCATCTTTGATCGCTTTTAGCCAGGCAGCTTTCAGTCCAGCATTGTCTAAAGACACCCCCAACACGGTAAAATTCTTGTTTTTATATTTTTGATATACTTTTACCACATTTGGATTTTCCTGCCTGCAAGGAGCACACCAAGAGGCCCAGAAATCTAACAGTACATACTTACCTTTAAAATCGGATAATTTTACAGGCTTACCATTGCTGTCATTTTGCGTAAAATCCATCGCTGGCTGTCCCAAAGCCAACATCTTGGTGGCATTTATTTCGCCCTGAATTCGCTTACCTAAGGGGCCCGATTTTAAACGCGGCGAGAATTTAGCGAACTCAGTTTCTGCACGTACGGGATCGATCACAATTGGCACGACAGTTTTAAACAATATTAAACTATAATACGAATCACGATTGCTACGCATAAAATTAGCATGAATATTCTTCGCCTCTGTATCAAGTGTCTTTAATTGCTCATTAAAACCCGCAGTGTATATGGAGTCCTTTAATTGTTCTGGAGTTCCAGATTTGTATTGGGACATAATTTTACCGGCTCTCGTTTGAATCCCGGCCATTATAGCTTTACATTTTGCGATATCATCGTTAACCACGGAGCCCTTTACTACAGCAGAGATTACAGAGTCGGTTTTTGAGATAACAGTTGTTGTTCCCGGCTCCAGAAAAAAATCAAGCAGATCTGAGGGTGTACGTCGGGTTGCGATTCCCGGTAACTTCTGCCGTTTGATTTTTAAGTATGCCTGCGCTACCTCAGACAGGGCGCCATTAAAAGTAAAAACACCATCCTTTATATTGGCAGAATCTATAGTGGTTTTACCATCTATAGTAAAATAAAGGAAAGCCTTCGCCGGAAAAGGCAGCGGCCTTAGCTTAGCATTTAGAATAAATTTTTGCTGACCCAAGGTTACAAATGGTAGCAAACATAGTAATAGTAGTACTTTTCTCATGGTTGTTTCGGTTTTGGTATAACAGAATTTAGATTCTTCTGCTTTGTATTTTGTCGTATTCTTTAACATAATCAGGGTGTTCCGTATTCAGCAGTCTATCCCATATTCTGAAATACAATCCATAATTCCCTTTAAACTTACTATGATGCAAATTATGATGTACTGAGGTATTAAAGATCTCGAACAGCCAGGTTCTTCTAAACCATTTTGGAGCGATCTCATACCCCAAATGCCCATAAACATTAATAGCGAAAGCAACAACAACAAACAGTTCAAGTGCAATAGGATGAATAGGAATCAGAAAAACGATTAAGATCAAAACAGCGCCTTCTGTCCAGGCTTCAAAAAAATGAAACGAATAGGATGTCCAGGGAGATGGATTCGTAGATTTATGATGTAACAGATGTACACGGGGGAAGATCACCTTAACATGTAGCAAACGATGCATCCAGTAAAAGTAAGTATCGTGTATAATTAGGCAAACAGGCAGGCTTATACAGAACCACCATAAAGGATAATCTGTAACCGCCTCGTAAACCTTTGTGTATCCCTTTAGAGGCGTAAACAATACCAGGCAACCTATAATAGCGTGGATTACCGTAGTTTGCATAGAATACCAGATATCTCTTTTAAAATTGGATCTGGCAGCATGCCCCAGTTGAATCTTCGCTTTATACAACTTCCCGGCAAATAACTTGTAGCATAAGGCAAATGCAATACCAGCCATAATAAAATACCTAATTGTTGAAATGCTGAACAGCACTAAAATTTTATCTATCAAATCTGTTAACATTTCGATGCTTTAAATGAGGTACTTTTCATGGACGTTTTATAACTAAGGCATCGGTTAACTAAAAAAGGGTGAAAAGAATTAAAATAATTCCATTCACCCTTTTTAGAGATAGATATGCCTTAGCTATTAAATCAAACATGATGCTAACCAAACGTAATTTATCGCTGCTTGTATGTACAATTCTACTGGGCTGTGCTCCATTTAAAACCCCACAATTCAGAATGCCATCTCTACTGGATGTGGAAGTACTTAAATGGGATGGCAGTAGCCCTACTATCCGCACAAAAGCGGTATGTTACAACCAGAATCATCTGGGCTTTCAGTTTAAAGGCGGAGAAGTCACAATTTTCCTGGACACCCTAAGACTAGGGAAAGCCCTAATTGACACGACATTCTATGTCCCTGCACAGTCTGAGTTTACTGTACCAGCCAAATTAAAGATTGACCTCGCCTATCTTTCTGCACATGGTTTAAAATTGGATAGTACGATGGTTACCCTTAATGGAAAATTTAAAGGCAGTATTGCTGGTATTTCAAAAACACTAGACATCAGCTATAAAGGGCTCCATAACATTAACCTGATTATGGAGCCCTTTTAATTAAAAAAACTAGCTACTTATTCAGCAATTTTTCTATCAAATGATCCATTTCCTCATTCAATCCTGATGACACCCGCATCAGGATTTTTCCTTTCTGGTCCAGCAATAACTTAGTCGGATAACTTGTTATACCATAAGCCGAAACAATATCCGGAGCGCCTGATCCCTCATCATTCAATACGTGTACCCAGTTGATATCATCTTTCTTAATTGCTGCATGCCAGGCCTGTTTGCCCTTCTCCAGATCTTTGCTCTTTTCATTTGCTACAGCAACAATTTCAAGTCCCTTGCTTTTGTATTTACCGTACAACTCCTTTAAATGAGGATGAGTTTGTCGACAAGGTACACACCAGCTTCCCCAAAAATCAAGCAATACCAGCTTACCGCGATAATCGCTGAGGCTTATGGACTTGCCATATTGATTTTTACGGGTAAAATCTTTGGCATTCGTTCCTGTCGAAGTGATTTTTAGTCTGTCTATTCTAGCCTTTATTGTTTCCCCAATACTGGTGTTTTTAAGCCGCTGTGTTAATTTTCCATAAGCTGCAGCATAACTGTCGGCGCTATACATATAATCCAATCCATTTAGTACATACAGGCTGACAAAAGAATCCGGATGTTCTGCTATAAACTTCCGTTTCATATTTTGCTTTTGTTTATTGTACAATACTCCTTTAGTGTTCAGCAATTGGTAAATCGCAGCTCCATCTTTTTTATAATCCAGCAAATCAAGTTCCTTCCCAAGCGCCCTTTCTCCGATATCCGTTTCCAGGATCTGGTTCAATTGGTTATAATCTGCTGTAATATCTTCATTGATCAACTTTTCTTTAGCAAGAGCTGCCATTATCACCTGCATATTAAGGTCTGATAAGGATACGTCATCAACTGTATTATTAGCGCCTAGGTTATTAACCGGAAGTAATTTTTCCCTGAACAATATTTCCCGTGCCATAGCTGACTGGATAGTTCCATCAGGACCAATTAAAAAACCGGAAGGTAATATCGTTACATCATATAGCTGTGCAGCCTTATTTCCCTGTGCATTAAAATCTCCAACCTGTAACCATGGTACCTGATCCTCTGCTACTGCCTTTAACCAAGCCTCCTTATTTTTATCAAGAGAAACAGCCAGAATAACAAATTTACCGGTAGCTTTTAACGCTTCATTCAAAGCTTTGAGTTTTGGTTGCGCCGCACGACAAGGTTTACACCAGCTGGCCCAAAAATCAAGGAATACATATTTACCTCTAAAATCCGAAAGCTTAATCGGGTGTCCCTCAGGATCAATAAGTGTGAAATCAGGCGCGATTTGTCCGGGACGGATGGATAGTATGGTCTTTGCCCCACGACTGAGCTCCTTCCCCATTTCGGTATTTCGAAGTCCATCTGATAACAAAAGGTAATTCGCTGCTACAACACTATCTCTGTATCCAACTAAATTCATCCATTCCAGACTAACTCTTGAATTCGGATGCTTCCTGACAAATCCAATCATGGCTTCTTTTTGAATGGTTTGACTGGCACCTGAATAGCGCTTCATTAATGCTGTGCGTTCCTGATTGTCTACATTAAGCTGTGTTCCTTTAACAGTACTACGAATCAGCGAGTCTTTACCCTGCACCTGTATGATCCCATTTTCAAGATAGATGGATTGATAGTCCATTGGCTCCACATCAGGCTGTTTTCCGGCACGACCCAATAACAGAGAGGCTTCCATAGCCTCCGGCACAATTCCGGCAAACTGAAACACCCCATTACTAACCTTACAGGAATCCTGTATCATCTTTGATCCGAGCTGATAAACCAGGTGAGCTTTAGTTTTAGCTGGCAGGCCGTTAATCCTACCTTTTATTATAAATTTCTGCTGCTGGCAGATCCCCATCAAGGGGATCGCCAGAATTAGCAGCGAGCATATTTTTTTCATATGTATGTTTTGGTTTCCTATGGATTTACTTACTGGTCAGCAACACCCCTGTTAACGAGCGATACCTTGCAAATCAACCCCGTATACTTCCTTATAGTAATTAACAATGATGTTATATTTTAGCTTATACTTTCCATTCGGGTCATTCGCCGGCAGGAACAGGCTTTGCTCTATCTCCCCTAAAGTATTTGAAACAATAACATCAATGTATCCTTGGAAATCACCATACAGATCCGGAGATAATGCATTCACATCTGGCATAAAAACCCCATAGTATTTTTTAGTCCAATCAAACACATCAGCATAATTGGTAGCGCTAACAAAGGCTGGAGGCAAAGTGATTTTACCATAATTTACGGCTTGCTTCCAAAATTCTCTATGCAAATCTGACTTCATTACCCTCAGTTCATCGTCTGTCATACCCGACAAACTACTACCGGCACGACCAAAAGCGAAATGGCTGAAAGCGCTTACACTATTTACGGGGGTAGCGAGCGTATCGTTATAAAAAGTAATTTCTCTGATCCTGGCCGAAAGGATGATTTTATAAGGCAAAGCTTTCTTAAGAAAGTCCTGACTATAAAATTTGAACAGATATTTATCCAGTGCGTCAAGTGCTGGTGCAATATAATTTTCATCGCCCTGATCTGCTGTATAAGAGAGATTATTGGTAATATTCCATTTAAAATCCTTTTCAGTAAATCTATATAAAATATAGCAGCCATATTTATTGTGAAAATCTATGATCTGCGTATCATAAGGATGATTGCCTTGCGGCAGGCTGTATTCAGGTACGATCTTATCCGGTACTATGGCATCTTCTTTTTTACAGCCTGCAGCCATGAGCAGAAGGATCAGCGGATATAATATATTTTTTAATTTCATGATGATCTGATTAATGTCCGATACGTGGTGCGGGGGCTGGATTAGGGATCAATTTTGTATTCTTTTCCAATACTCCTTTTGGGATCTGAAGTACATACGCCGGATCATGATCCTCCAACACATACTTTAAGGTTAGCGTATTACTTTCCCGGTAAAAATGTGTTATTGAAGGCATCCCATGGCGACGAAGATCAAACCAGCGGTGGCATTCTTCGCCAAAAAATTCACGGCGTTTTTCCTCATAACATTTCTGTAGCAGGTCATCTGCATCGGTACTCACTAAATCATGATAGCTATCTGTAGTAAATCTTTTCTTCCTTAATGTATTTAAATCATTCAGTGCAAGCAACCCATGTTGTGTTTGCCCTAGTTTATTCAATTGCGCATGTGCCTCCGCACGATTCAACAAGGCCTCTGAAATCCTAAATGCTTGTGCGACTTTTGCAATACCAACGATAGGGCGCTTCATTGATCTTTTATTTTTGATGTAAATGCTGGCTCTCAAATCTCCTGTTTCATAGCTGGAAAGCAGGTCATTTGAAAGCGTATATTGATAAGCTTCATTCTGCTGACCAGTCGGAAAAACGGCTTCGTGGGGAGATCCATATACCCATACGACTTCCTGATTTTGAGTCCCAATGATTGGTTTATTATTTTGATCGGCTCCGCCCCAGGTATTCAGGTTCATCAGGTCAGACTTCCTGTTCAACACATTTGTAGCCGCCTCAATAACTTTTTCCCAATTACCCATGTATAGCTGCACCCTGGAAGAGAGTAAATAACCGGCGAGATGGTTGATCCGATAAAGACTAGTATTTTTACCACTTCTTTCCATCAATTCAGTTCCTTTATCCAGATCTTCTAAAATCTGTTTATATACTTCGGCTACGGTATTACGTGATTTACCTTCAAACGACAAGCCAGAGGCAAGCATCAGTGGAACACCTGGATCCTGATCAGGGTTAGACAATTTATCGGTATAGGGTTTTGCGTAGAAATTAACGAGCTGAAAATAATTAAATGCCCGCAGGAGGTACGCCTGACCAGATACATTCTCTATCTCTGCAGGCGTACCTGTTACTTTAGGTGCATAATCAAGCACCAGATTACTTACAAGAATCTTTGGATATAAGTTGGTCCATTGCATTGATCCACTCCCGCCGGATTTCGTTATAATTTCGGGTTGCCAGGTATAGGAATCGTAAACAAGGCCTTTAGCTACTAATGTATTGTCATGAACCATGTCATCATCCAAAAAACGGATACCTACATCCATTGCACTACCACTACTTCCAAGTATCATCTCATTAAGGGCTGAGGCGGATCTGGGAATTATATCAGTCTGGGACTGCTCTTCAAGAAACTTTTTACAGGATGAAACCGGTAAAATGGCTGAAAGAAGAAGTAAAATAAGTATATTTCTTTTCATTTTATTTTGATTAAAAAGCTACATTTAAACTCAACGTAAAAATTTTACTGATGGGTAATGCGGTTGTACCCACACCATCAATTTCCGGATCCTGCCCTCTTAGTTTTTTATCTGCGATCACAAATAAATTAGAAGCAGTCCCCGCAATAGAAACCTGTTTTAATTTCATACGTTTTACGAGATTTTCAGCCAGTCGATAAGAAAGATTCAGCGCGTTGCACCTTAGAAAACTACTTGAAACCAGATTTGCATCAGAAAAGTTGTACATATCATACCGACTCATAGAGTTACCATCAGCTGTAAATACATATCCGCCGTTACTAACATCAGCGCTTCTGGGATAAGCAGGAACATTAGTAAAAGCTTCATCACCTGGTTTACGCCAGCGTTCTCCCAAAATTGCCGGCAAGTTCTCATCCGGCATCGGTATGGATAGGTCCATTACTTTATAGATCGGATTTCTTAACCGCTTTGAACCTATTTTATACGAAAAAGACATTCCAAAAGAGAAAGCATGATAATCTACAGAAGTAAACAATCCGCCACTCATACTGGCATCTCTTGTACCTGCAGGTTTAATATAGTCCATTAGAGACTTCTTAAGTTCCGGCCCACCATCATCTATTCCAACAAACATAGGCACACCTGTTTTGGGATTCAACCCTTTAAATGAAAAAACATAGAAAGTATTTACAGGCTGTCCTTCAACAAGCTGCCTCCCTTCGAGGTAATCCCTGAGGATTGAACTTGTCGCTTCAACTGTTCCTGGCTGAAGGGTATTAAAGTTTTTTCCTGAATTGACCGAAATCCGCCAGCTTAAATCTCTGGAACGAATTAGATTCAGTCTTACCTCCATTTCATATCCGGAGTTTTTGATGTTACCTCCATTCACTAACATGGTTGACACGCCATATTCAAGAGGAATAAATTTTGGGGTAATGGCATCTGTTGTCAGTTTATGATAGTATTCAATACCCAAATTCAGGAATGAATTAAACAGATCACCATTCAATGCCACATTCATACTTTTGGTTTTTTCCCACCTCAGATCAGGATAAGGCAAAGACTTGATATTCAATACATATTCATTAGATCCCGGGTGAATGCCTACTCCGGTATCCGGCAATCTTAAAATAAGGTCTGGACCTACAGAGTTAATTACATTCCCCTGAAAACCGTAAGAGGCTTTCAATCCTAAATTACTTACAATCCTGTTGTTCTGCATCCACTTTTCCGCACTGATATTCCAAAGGCCGGCAATACTCCATGCGGGTAAGAAACGCTGGTTGGCATATTGACCAAAACGGTTAGATGCATCTGTTCTTATATTCCCATTTAAAACATATTTTCCAGCATAACTATAACTGGCAGTACCAAACAATGATAAAAAATTATTAATGGTATTCACCTTCTTCGGACTGATCAGGTTTATGGAAAGTGGCACAAATGCAAACCCTTCACCTTTATCCCGCAAATAGCCAGGAAGATAGTTATCCAGTCCGTCGTTCTTTAAAGACCTAATCTCGTGTCCGGCTACAATATTCAACTGATCATTTTCACTAAAGACAGATCTGTTAAATTCGGCCATATTACGAAACGTATACGTATAGGATGATGAAGTTGATGGGAGTAATACACCGCCAAAAGGTAAAATAGAAGCCAGCTCCGTGGAGCTTCCCGGAGTTACAGAACCATAGTTATATCCCCTGGTTGTCGCTACATAATTACTAAGTTCAGTTGCATATTGTTCTGCACTTTGCGTGTTGGCGTTACCGGATATCAAAGAAGTAAAGTTAAGTCCGCGGAAAACAAGGTAGTTGAGACTTAATGACGTTGCTACTCTTGTATCTTTAATAGAACTTCCTGTTTGTTCTATTTCATTTAGCATATTATAATCCAGCATTGGACCTATTCCAAAAGCATCTTCTTCGGCTTTTGGATAGATGAGTGATGGCGAAATTGCCCTGCTTGTCTGTATCGCATAGTCGAGTGGGTTTACGCTAAAATAACCGGTAGAAACCCGATGACTGCTACTCAGATTAAAAGCAAGCTTTAACTTTCTGTTAAGTTCAGAATTCAATACAAAAGAAACACCGCCCTCATTCAACTTGTCTTCTTTAGCGGGACTCTTATTACCCTCATAAGAAACAGAAGTATAAAAGTTCGTTTTTTCATTGCCACCAGAAAAACTGAGGTGCTGTCCTACGTTCAGCGTATTTTGAAACAATATACCAAACCAATCTGTATTTATTTTTTCTAAGTCAGCTACCTCTTTCTGAAATTGACTTTCGGTAATTTTTTTATTCATCAGATCCTGAAAAGCACCTTCATAGCCAATTTTAACTGGTACGTTTCGATAGGTATACCCGTCCTGGTACATTTCTCTTGAAAACCGAACCCGCTGTTGCGAATTCATCAGCTGCATACTGCCATAGTTTGGCTTGAGTGATGTGCCGTAGGTACTATTGTAACTAATCGCCAATTTACCGGCCTTTCCTTTCTTTGTGGTGATCACGATCACCCCATTTGCCGCGCGGGTTCCATAAATTGCTGTTGCAGAAGCATCCTTTAGAAAAGTAATGCTCTCCACATCGTTTACATTCAGGCCACTAATGGAGTTTCCTGTTAAGTTGCCCTTTGACAGAATTCCGTCTTTCAGGGCAATCAGATCGCGGAAACTTGGATCAAGCCCCATCAGATTATCAGGATTAATGTCTGTTGGATTTTCCCGGATAATCCCATCTACTACAATGATAGGATTTGCGTTTCCTATCAGTGTAGAGGTCCCCCTGATCCGCATAGATGGAATCGCATTCGGGCTTCCCGAAGTTTTCACAACAGATAGTCCCGGAACCTTACCTTGCAACATGGAAACAATATTTGTAGCACCAGGTTCTTTGACGTCTTTTCCTTTTAAGGTATAGGTTGAACTTGCGGACAAACGTTTGCTCACCGTCTGATAACCAGTTACCACAAACTCTTCCATCTCATTTAATTCGGGTTCTAGTCTAACCGCTAGCATTTCTCCTGATTTTGGCCTGATGGTTTTCTTTTGAAATCCTACAGACGAAAAAGTGAGGTTTTTCCCTTCTTCCAATAAAATGCTAAATGTGCCCTTTTCATTTGTAAATGTAGTAGAGGGTGTTCCGGTTACATTTACAGTCACTGCCGGGATCGGATTACCCTTATCATCCTGCACCATCCCCCTCAAAGTATTGCTAATTTTAGCTTCTTCATCCTCCTCTTCTTTAGGCGCAATGACCATTACTTTGTCCATCATCACAAAGGTGAGGGCAGAACCCTTCAATAGCCGTTTCATTACAGATTTGAGCGGTTCATTTTTAGCTATAAAAGTTTGGCGCGGGCTCTTCTGTACCAGTTCCTGATTGTACACGATCTTAACCGAAGTTTGCTTCATCACAGCCTGAATGATCTCTTCAAGCTTTCCATTACGGATATTGATGTTAACCTTATCTTCATTTTTCTGCTGTGCCAATGCTGGCTGCAGAAAAACAGTTAAAAACATGATGCCGTAAATCAGGGCACATATTGTTCGATAAAAATAATTCATGAGTTTGGTTTAGTGGTGAATGCTGAGTTATTTTAACAATCTGATTAAAGTATTTTCCAGCGTCTTAGCACCCGGATTAGTACCATCCCGGAAGCCTACGCCTACGATTTTACCTGTCGGATCAATTAAAAAATTGGCAGGAATACCTTGCACGTTGTAAGCCAGTACCGCAGCATTCTGCTCCGCTTTCAAATCCGACAAATGTAACCATGGCATTTGTTCTTCGGCAATGGATTGTAGCCATTTTTCTTTGTCTTTATCAAGGGAAATACTTACAATGGTAAAATTCTTGTCCTTGAACTTTTCATAAACAGATTTTAATTCAGCAATTTCCGCTTTACAGGGTGTGCACCAGCTCGCCCAAAAATCTACCAGTACATACTTGCCTTTAAAGTCCGCCAGGCGGGTCAATTTGCCATTCGCATCAGGTTGACTAAAGTCTGGAGCCTGCTTGCCCATCCATTGAGCTCTGGAACCAGTAAGACCAGACAACATTGCTGTTGTGATCTGATTTTTAGCACCACCAGTAAATTTATTCAGATAAGCCAATGTCTCCTCGCGCGTTAGCATATTAGGCAAAACGGCATTGAGCAAATAAGTAGAGGGGCCTGAGTTTAAATGATTATCGATCCATTTTTTACCACTTGCGGTAACCAATTGCGTTAACATCGTGATCTGTGCCGTAATTGAATTCACTGCCTGCTCATCGCCTATCTTTCTGGCTTCTCCCAATTCGATACTCAGCTCGTCGATTTTTTCCAGGTTACGATAAGATCCTTCCATAGCTTTTTCCATAGCCACCCAATCAGATACAAAAGCATCCCCCGTAAAAGTTGCTCCCTTAAACCCTGTTCCATTTCCGGCAATATTTATTTTTCCCGCTTCCAGGTAAACGACCATTCCCAATCCAGTTTTCTCGGGATTTTTGCCGGCCTGCAAAATGAAGGTAGAACCGCCCCCTTTCATCGGGTTGGAAAAAGAGAAACTATTGTTTTTAACATAGGTTGAATCTGTCGTTTTATCGATCGGGTTCCATAGATAAACCACGTCATCGTTGATCAATTCCGGCATCTTAGCCGTAAGTTCCAGTTTATCCTGAGCAGAAACACTAAGGGCGAAAATACTCAGGCCTAAAAGTGATAATATTGGTCTTTTCATTATTTTAAGATTAGTTTATGGTTAGTTTAAATTGCTTTTTCTTTAACATGACAGGAAGCAGCGTCAGACCCGCAGGAACCGGTTTGCGCACAGTGCTACCCTGCCAGGTATTGTTACTGTGATCCTGATCCGGAAGACATTGATCGGGGTCAATCTTTACAGAGATGACTGTAGTAGTTGAAGGGTAATGGAAAACCCATTCCGGGCCTTTCTGCCAGATTTCGGCAGGTAACTTAACGCGTTTTATATTCCCGTTAAATTCAACAACCTCTACTACAACAGGCATCACCATCTTTCCTTTATTCAGAAGCTTAATATTTATGCCTTTTTCAGGCTGGTTATCAACATACGCAACCTCTGTTAGGGCTTGGTCCAACCTCCAATCGTTCATGAACCAGCTTTGCCAAAACCAGGAAAGATCCTCTCCTGTCGCACTCTCCATGTAACGGAAGAAATCTGAAGGCATCGGGTGTTTAAATTTCCATGCGGCAATAAATCCCTGAAATGCAGGATCAAATCGTTCCGCTCCTAAAACCTGCATTCTCAGGAGATTTATTGCGATTGCCGGCTTCATATAGGAGAGTAAGGCAAAATTATTGTAGGTAACGAGTTCAGCGGGAGTAGCAGCTGTTTGTCCTGGTTTTGCCTTTGTAAGCCATTGGACAGCATCGGGCATCTCAAACGCAGTTTGCCTTTTTAGCTGTTCTCCATTTACATGATTGATAAAAGAATTAAAACCTTCAACCATCCAACCATGTCGGCCATTAGCGGCGACCATGATGTTAAACCAGTTATGACCAAGCTCATGATTCAAAATCGGCCATACACCGTTTGCCGTCCCATTTGATTTATAATAAAGGAAACAAGCACCCGGCCCCGCAATCCCTGTAACTAAGCCACCGATATTTACAGCCGTAGCATAAGGATAAGCACCCCAGAGTTTTGAATAGTTTTCCAGTATTTTTTTCATGGATTGTGCGGATTCCTGCCAAGCAGCAAAATTGCTCTCCACAGGATATAAAGACATCGCTAAGGCCGGTGCTTTACCAGGGATATTTACTTTTACAGCATCCCAAATAAAAGCCTTTGATATTGCAAAGATCGCATCGCCAGCATTATCGGCTTTAAAGTGCCAAGTGGAGCGGCTACCGGGAGACTTTGTTGTCGACAGGTTAATTTCTTCCGGCCTGCAAATCTGAACTGTTGTATCACTTTTAGCTGCCCTCATCAGCCGATCATATTGTAGTTTTGTTAAAACCTCCCGGGGATTTACGAGGCTGCCGGTACCCTGAACTATCATTTCAGAAGGTACATTTATTGAGTAATCTAATGTACCTGGTTCCACATAGTAACCTGCGTTCGTGTTCCAGCCCTTGATGTTGTCATAAACAACTACACGGGGAAACCAGGACGAAATCTGATAAATTGATCCGTTTAAAGAGGACATCACCCCCATAAAGTCAGATCCCTTAACAGGTAGTGTAAAATGATAATTAAGGCTCAGCGTAATACTTTTTGAAGGCTTAAGTGTATTTGGAAGATTGATTTTGAGTTGATCGTTCATTAGCTCATAAGCTGCCTTGGCTAATTGGCTCCTGGATTTACCCGGGACTGAGACCTGATCAAATACGAAGCCTTCGGTATACTCCTGAATACCAAAACGGCTCCCATTTATGGGAGTGAGCGCCGAAGCTCGCGAATCCTTCCTAAAACGATTCTGTGCAAGGCCAATCCAGATTTCATGCAGATCATGAGGGCTGTTATTGGTATAAGTGACTGTCATTTTAGCGGAGAAAACCCTTGATAAAGTATCAAAACTCCCCACTATTTTATAGTCTGCTTTATTTTGCCAATACCCCACTCCCGGCCTGCCATTTGCAGTCCTGTACAAATCGTCTGGCGGATAACTCATTGACTTAAAAGTTTCATGAGGATCAAATAGTACCGCTTGTTGCGCATACAATGGCTCCATGAAAAAAGCCATGGCCACAACCCATAAGCAAAGTGTTGCGCTTATTTTTTCTCTTAAAGAATTTAACTTCATTATAGTTTAGGTTGGTTTTTAGTATAGGCGACACTTGTACAAAAAAGGGTGAAAACAATTACAAATTATTTTCACCCTTTTTTGTAATAGGCCATAAAACTTATCGTTGTTTTACCTGTACTTTATTTCCATCAATCTTAAAATCAACCTGGTTACTACTAAATTTAATGTTGTTTAAAATCTTGCTTACTTCTTGTGTTTTAGGCATATCAATAGTGAAATGCAGATTTTTAAGCGCATCATTTTCAAAACTGAATACCAGGTTATACTCGCGTTGCAAGCGGGATGCAATTTCTTCCATCGTACTGTTGTCGAAATAAATATCCGAATCTTTCCATGCGGTATAAACTCTTAAGTCTGACTCCGCTTTTGACAACTCCTTTTCCTGCTTATTGTATTTCCCCAGCTCGCCAGGCAATAGATATATAGATTGATTTCCGGCCTCCAGGCTAACCTTTCCACGTTCAAGGGCCATGTGTACCACATTTCCAAAAGTATTAATGCTGAATGCTGTTCCCAACACCTTCACATTCAAGCTTTTTAAACGCACTATAAACGGCCTATCGGCATTGTGGCTCACATCAAAATAAGCTTCTCCCTCTAATGTCACTTCTCTTTTTGCAGCTGAAAAAACTGTAGGATAGCTCAATTTTGATCCTGAATTTACCCATACTAAGGTACCGTCACTTAGTTCCAGCTTGGTATACTTACCATTAGGCACTTCAAGTACATTCATTTGTAATTCAGCCCCTTCTTCTTTAGATAAACTGGTTTCTTTTTGATAAATAAGGGTACTACCATTCAAAGTGGCACCTTCCGATTTTAAAACATTTGCCTGACTTGCTTCCAGTTCAACAGTCTCGCCATTTGCTAACGTAAGGTGAATCTCATCGGATCCCTTCGAGGAAGATTTAACAGCATCGTTCTGCTTTAAAAACAACCACCAGGCGGGTGCCAGTACTAGTGCAAGGATGGCGGCAATAGCCATTGCCCTATATAATTTACTTCGATTAAGCTTAACTACTTTCAGCTGTTCCTTTTCTTTATGCTTTGCCTGTAATTCATCCCAGCCTGCCGCTACCGGAAATTTATGCTCCGGATTTTCTTCCTTTAACCTCATATTTGTTTCTTCTGCCAGTAATAGCAATTCAAGCTCCTCTTCATTCAATTCTTCGGCATCCTGATCGTTTTCATAATTGCCTTCTATATGCTTCAACAGCTTATCCCAGTTTAATTTTTCTTCCTGATCCATATCCTGTTAATAAAATCCAATCCATATACCAACTAAAACCATTATCCTAACCAGTGACTGACACTCACGACGTAAAAACTCATACGATAGTTTAATATGTGTTTTGACCGTATTTACAGAAATATCCAGCTGTGCAGCAATTTCTGTGTATTTTAATCCTTCTTTATTGCTCAATAAAAATACATGCCTTCGTTTTTCGGGCATTTGCCCAATAATTTCCCATAGTACCAGATCTCGCGCAGTTTCATGTTCCTGAACATCCTGATCTGAATAACTGGCCATATTAGCAGTCTTTTTCCGCAGTATGTCATCGTTAAAATCTACCTTTTTCGACTTTTTCCGATAGCTCAAGGAAGCGTTCCTTACTGCCCGGAAGGCATAGCTTTTAAAACTCGCATGAATTTCTATCGTTGACATTTTATCCAGACAATAGAGAAAAAAATTCTGAACAATATCCTTGGCGACCTCTTCATCTTCTACCACTTTATAGGCAACAACACATAAAAAGGAATAATGCTCCCGGAATAAAGGTTCTATCTTGGAAAGCTCTGCCATCGGCCTTATAGTTTAAGTATTAGGGTTATTTAACTGTAATAATTTTAGTCACAATATCCAGACTTTTATCAATGTACAAGTCTGCCGAGAGCCCGTCAATCCACTTCTTATACCATTCATTACCTGGATCAGCACTTTGGTCCAGTGTCCCCTTCACTTTATTCTTTTTAAATTCAGGTAGTAATATAGCTTGGTCAATATGCTTGGCAAAGACCGACAGTTTAGCTTGCTCTTTGTTAAACTTATCTATGTTTAAGCTCACAGGACTCAGCTGATTTTGCGCCAGCAATTTACTATTTTCATCTACAATCTTAAACTTTTCATCCTGTCCCGCCGATTCTTTCGCTAAATGTAAGATATTGTTCCAAATAGCCGCTTTATTAGATTCCGTATAAACAGCAGGCTGAATACTATCCCAAGTCAAAGCTGTCACATTATCCTTTTCTCTGATCTTAAGATAAGCCAGTTTTCCCGGCAGGATTACATCCGCTTTAACCCCTCTTAATTGTGTCGAAGCGCCATTAACCCTATAAAACTGATGTTGAGTAAGTCTTAATGAACCATAACTTACATTTGGCGTTCCCTTGGTCTTATCTCCCATTTTACCCATTGGGAGCGTTGCTTGTGCTGTTCCCTTTCCATAAGTTGATGGACTGCCGATGATAATTCCACGTTTATAATCCTGAATTACCGCAGCAAATATTTCGGAAGCCGAAGCACTTTGTTCGTTCACCAAAACAACAAGAGGGCCTTCGTACAATGAGGCTTCATTCGTAGTATGTATTTTAAGTTGATTTGCGTCCTTGATTTGAACTTTTGGCCCTTTTCCTAAAAAGTAACCACTCATTTTAACCACTTCATCCAATGATCCGCCGCCATTACCGCGCAGATCAAAAATGATTCCGTTCACATTTTCCGCTTTTAATTTAATCAGCTCTCTTTGCACATCATCCGCAGAACGGATTCCGGCAGGATTTACCATGTCGACGTAAAACTCCTGCAAGTAAATGTAGCCAATTTTATAACCGTTCTTTTCAATAACAGCGCTCCTCGCCCTTCCCTCCTCATCCTTTATTTCACTTCGCTTCAGCGCAACGGTTTTCTCCTGTCCGCTGCTTTTCAACAAGCCCAAGGACACTTCGCTGTCCTTTTCCCCGCGGATCATATCAGCAATATCAGTGATGGGGACTCCCGTAACATCTTGCATAGTGCCTTTTGCATCACTGATACTCAAAATCCTATCATTAACGTCTACCAATCCACTTTTTATGGCTACCCCACCTGGTCTTAACGATTTAATGAATACATCACCTTCTTTATCCTGAAGTTCTAATCCCAATCCATAGAATCGTTTTGCCATCTGGTCATTAACACTCCTGGCTTTCACCGGAGGGAAATAGGAAGTATGAGGATCTACTTCAAGCGTAATGGTATTGATGTATTGACTAAATCTTTCATTTAATGCCGATGGCCCTGTTAGGTTTTTAAATGTATTGGAAACCCATTTGTCTACTTTTACCCTTGCTTCTTTCTCTAGTGCAGGGCTATAGTTTTTACCATTGTTCAGATCTGACATTTTTTTCAAAACCAGATATTTAGCTTTTTTTTGCCACAACTGCGTCAATGCAGCTTGGTTGGCAGCAAAATCACATAAATCTCCATTCAGTTGAATCGTTTCATTTTTAGCAAAGTCAAAAGGCTTTTCCAGGATTCTCTTATAACCAGCAGCAGCCTCATTTAATCTTTTATGATATATCTGATATGCGGCAGTAAAAAAATCAGCGGAGCCCTCCTGCAATTCATTATCGATAACCAACTCATATTTCTTTAAATATTCAAGATCACTTTTCAAAAACACATTCTTATTAGGATCCAAACCCGTAAGAAATTTCATCCAGATAATTTTAGAGAAATTATCATCAATGGATTTGGGTCTTACATGTTTATTTTCCAGGTTCTGCATCACCCTTAATATTGTATTTTTTTGAACAGCCACAATGTCGGGAACTTCCGACTGCCCCATTGTGCTCTGCAGGGGTCCTAAAAAAAATACTACAGCACAAAAGGCTGATTTAAATACGTTTAAATGGCTGTTATTATTCATCATTCTTGTTAATTTCGGTTGTCATTTTCGCAACATTCACAAATACACCGATAGATCCAATATCCGGTAAATGTGAATACATAATCTTTTGATCACTTATAATCATATGCCTTGTCAGGCTCATTAGCATAAACTGATTGGTAAATTCATTCTTATTTAAGGGCGAGAGCTGCAGTACGTGAGCGCCTGTAACCGCCTCGACAGCCGTGTTACCCGGCTTAATATTTTTCCCCATATCTATACGAACAAAAAGAATTGAATCCTTACCCGCGAAAGAATCAGCAACCTTTTCAAATGCTTTTTTTTGCGCCGACGCACTATCAATTGAAGCGTTCCCGCACAATACCTGCATAACCAGGACTTTGCCCTTAAATGAAGCGGGTGTTAAAATTTCTCCTTTGCTAGTTTTTAAACTAAACTGAGGACTAATGGCTCCTCGTTCAATGAGTTTATATTTGTCAAGCAAAATCTTCGTATTAGCAATGAATACCTCATCTTTAATTACCAGTTTTGCATCATTAAATAATGATTGTGCCTGATCTGATAAACCTTCTCTGCCAAGTTCCGCCTTCAGTACTTTATTAAAATACATCTTTTTCAGTGCCGTATTTTTCACATTATAGAGCAGATAACTTGCCCGCTCCATATCTGAGCTTGTACAGCGTTCCTCTCCTTTAACCAGTTTGCGTAAGTTAAAATAGGTGTCAATATATTTAACAGGATTTTTGATTCCCTTAATTAACAAGGCATGGTCGATATCTAACTTCTCGAATGTAGCTTCCATCATTTTTTTTGAAGAAGGATCCGTATTCCCGGTCTTCAGCCATACATCTGCCGCAAGATAATCCGCATATAGCCTTCCCATCCTAGCATTGTAAATCTTATCTATAGATGGCTGAAATAATTTCTGGCTATGAACATCACCAGCATTTAGGAAGACCATCAAAACAATTATTATTATATATTTCATCTATTTATCTTTAAGTGTTTTCTCTATTTCTACTTCAAGTGTATTCTTCAGCTCAAAGTCTATTGAGGCTGCAACCTTTCCTTCACCATTTACAACTACCAAAAACGGGATGCTATCAAATCCAAAGACACTTCTCAAACCATCCTTGTCAAAGCCTTTTTCGTCTCTTACCTGAGGCCATTCCATTTTTTCCTGTTCCAATGCTTTTTTCCATTTTTTATCCTCACTATCCATGGAAACGGCAAGAAAAACAACATTTTTATCTTTAAATTTATTGTACAGTTCCCTTATATGTGGAATTTCTCTCCGGCATGGTGCGCACCAGGAAGCCCAGAAATCGATTACTATTGTTTTACCTGCATACTGGCTCAAATCAGACTTACTACCGTTTACATTTAGCATTTCAAACACAGGAACCTTTCTCCCAGGTTGTGTTTTTGCCATCATCTCCATTTTTTTCTTCAGCAATCTCCCATAATGCATTTCTTTGGCCCGGTCACCTAACAATGCATAATGTTCTACTACTCTCCTATAGGGATAATTGGCATAAAGATTTACCAGGTATCCTGAAAGCTCATTGTCATTGTGCCCCTTAATAAAATTTGCGAGTTCAGTTGGCTGAAGAAGCCTCCATTTGCTATATAGGTCATTCAAGGGACTCCCTTTTAACAAATTGACGGTTAAATCATTGATATCCCCCTTAAATGTCATTTTTGTGTTCTCTAGTAACACCAATACGCCAGTACGGTTGATATTCAAATAACATGAGGTGGCATACTCCATTTCCCCTTTGATGGTGAACCGACCATTTTCAATTTCCACCGGGCCTGCAATCACCTTATTATCTTCAGACCTCGTGATCCAGGCTTTGCCATATTTTGCTCCTGTGATTTCTCCATTGATGACAAAACCGGCATAGGCTACATTAAAAAAAGGCACCAAAAGGAGCATTAAATAAAAGGTTCTTAAATTCATTCGTTCGGTTGGTTTAGCTGATAAAATTCGCCTGATGGCGGTATAACATTTTATTAGGCGAACAGAAATGAAAAAAGGGTGAACAGATTTTAAAAAAAATCTATTCACCCTTTTAAAGGTCTTTTATAATACTTAATTGTTTCTTATCAATCGATTAGGATTTGTCAATCACACCAAAGGCTACAGTTTTCCATTTGATATAACCCAGTTTTGCACATTGATCGGCTACTTCGGACTCTATACTGCCCGGCACATCATTTACAATCTTCCAGCGAACGCTGTATTTACTGTTATACCCGATATAAATTACGATATCGTCAAATAAAGGCTCAACTGTTTCCAATCCCTTAAGGTGTACATCCTGCAGCTCCTTAGCAAAGCGTGCAAGTCTTTCGTTCATCACTTTTGCCAGTGGTGGTGCTGGCTTAACATCTGGTTCTATAATCGCAAGTACAGTTACAGTCATCGGCTAAATATCAGTAATACTACTATTTTTAGCAAAGCTAACTATTATTCCGGAATTTATTAACATTTATGATCCGAATACTACTGTTAATGTAATACCTATTAACTTACTTGCCATTACATTAATTGATTATTTCACGTAAACACCTAACAAACAACACGAACCAAATCCAGCCCCTTCAACCATCACACATTATCAACAATAAGCGCAACAGCAAAAAATTTCAATTAAATTTGCAGAATGAGTAATGGCGGTTCTTCTAATTCAATTTTCGACAAGGTTCTATCTTTTATCGACTACAGCAACCAGAGTATTTTTCTTACCGGAAAAGCGGGAACAGGAAAAACTACCCTACTAAAACGGATCAAGGAAAGCTCTTCGAAAAAGATGGCCGTTATCGCTCCAACGGGCGTTGCCGCTATGAACGCCAAAGGCACCACCATCAATTCCTTTTTTCAATTGCCTCCAGGCTCATTTTTTCCGGGTGACATTAGTCTTGAAAACCTCCAATCGGGTATACTGTCCATTCAATCGATGGTTTCCGATTTAAGTTACAGCAGAGAAAAGACAAGCCTTTTTAACGAACTAGAGCTCCTGATCATTGATGAGGTATCTATGGTCCGTTGCGATTTATTGGACGTAATTGATGCTATATTGCGAACTGTAAGGAAAAACAATGCCCCTTTTGGCGGTGTACAATTACTCCTTATTGGCGATTTATACCAGCTGCCACCGGTTACCAAAAGAGAAGATTGGACATTTTTAAGCAGAGCCTACCCTTCTCCTTACTTTTTTGATGCATTGGTTATCCGCAGAAATCCCGTTTTACAAATAGAACTGACCACCGTATTTCGTCAGACCGAACCAGAATTCATTAATATTTTAAATGACATCAGAAACAATCAGATTAACGAAAGTGGGCTGACCTTATTAAACAAAAGATACAATCCAACACCCCATACCAATGATGAGGTAAGTCCTATCATCATCACCTCTCACAATGCCGAAGCCAACACCATCAATAAAGAAAAACTGGAAGAACTTGCCGGTACAGAATACACCTTTGAAGGTGAAGTGAGTGGAGAATTTAGAGATCTTGGTTTACAGGCAGAACAAAGTTTAAAATTGAAGGAAGGTGCACAGATCATGTTCATCAAGAACGATACTGGCGAGAACCGTAAATTCTATAATGGAAAGATTGGAAAGGTAAAATCTGTTAAAGAAGGTGAAATCTATATTTCCTTCCCCAATGAACCCGACTTTTTATTAGAAAAGACTTCATGGCAATCCTTCGAATACAAAACAGATACAGAAGAAGCCATAGTTCAACAACAGGTAGGTGAGTTTTCGCAATACCCGATTAAGCTGGCCTGGGCAGTAACTATTCATAAAAGTCAGGGCCTAACTTTTGATAGTGCCATTATCGATGCTGGAAAATCCTTTGTTGCCGGTCAGGTGTATGTTGCATTAAGTCGTGTAAGGACACTTAACGGTCTAATCTTAAAATCAAAAATCAGCACAGAAAGCCTAAGGTCAAACACAGAGGTGATCAATTATATGAATCCAGCACAGGAAACTGAGTTGGACGATATCCTGATTGCTGCACAGGAAAGTTTTATCCTGCAATTGGTCCTGGACCATTTTTCTTTTAGCCGCATCTATACCGGATTGGAAACCATGGCATCTAATCCTGAAGTGGTCAAATCAATCCTACCGGAGTTTAAATCTTTATTAGCCCAGCTTAACAAATCAGTCAGCGACCTATTGGCCTTGTCAGACCGTTTCCAAAACCAGGTAAAGCAGCTGCACAAACAAAGTGGGTTTAAGGAACAAGAGGCACTTCAGGCCAGAATTGAATCCGCATTAACCTATTTCATTAAAGAACTCAACTTGCAGCTCATCAATCAACTCAATAAAAATATCAGAATCAAACCCAAAAACAAGATCCAACAACAGCTTCAGCACTTGATGCAAAAATACAGACAGGTGATAGAAGGCAGGATTGCACTGATGCAATATGCTTCAGGCTTGTTAAAAGAGCCTATTAAAGCCGAAGATTATACTGCGTGGATCAATAAGCACAAGGTAAAAGCCAATGCAAAACCAGGTTCTTCTTCAGCGGCACAACAGTCGACTGTTAACTTGCAATTGTTTTAAATAAGACACTATAGCTTTTCAACCCCTTCGAGAGTCCTTCGGGAAGCGCTTTACACAACATGTCGATTCCTAAAAAAGCTATACACTAAAAACAGTGTATGGAAACAAAAGAAACGGAATTTCTTTATTCCTCTCGTAGGAATAATAAACAGCGCTTTGATAAGCGTTTAATAGCGCATATTGTTGATCTGGCGGAACAAGGCGTTCCTCGCAGAGATCTGGTAAATGATTATGGTATGAGCCCCGGTACGCTCATTGATTGGATAGCCAAATATGGTTCAGGCATAGCCAAGCACAAGCGTTATACCGCCGGAGAAAAGCGGTCGGTCATCCGGGCTATAAAAGCAGGAATGAGCGT
>NZ_SJSM01000015.1 GCF_004331685.1 Pedobacter hiemivivus
CAGATAAAGTCTTCGCCTTGGCGAGATTGGCCAAATGGCATGAAAAAGTACGGCAAACGGGATTCAAGTCTTTTAATACAATTGCCAGGTCCATACAGAACCATTATCAGACTATATTGAACTACTTTGATAACAGATCTACTAATGCTTCCGCGGAATCTTTTAATGCAAAAATAAAGGCTTTTAGAAATCTGTTTAGAGGTGTGAAAAACATAGAATTCTTCCTGTATAGACTAACTCAATTGTATGCTTAAAATCCAAAAATTCACGCCTGCTCCACAACTTTTGGGATTGATCCGATCAATGGGGATCAAGCGGAATTCTTGGGATCAAGCGGAATTCTTGGGGGGATAATTTTGACTTCGAAAGTGATATGGCTGCTTTTTCAAAATAATTAGTTATAATTGAGCTGGAAAATGCTTATATCTAAGATAATCGTTCCCCAAAAACTAAATTAAAGACATAAAAACCAACCAGATAAGTTGTGGATGTAAATGCTGTTAAAAATTATGGTGAATTTACTGACGAAGAACTGATCCTTCTATTGAAAGAAAGAGATAAGTTGGCATTTACTGAAATTTACCAGCGGCATTGGCATATGCTTTACCTGCATACCTTCAAAATTCTGGGAGATGAAGATGAATCGAAAGATTTGGTTCAGGACACTTTTTTTTCCTTTTGGGAGAAATCGGGGGAATTACAAATCAAATCGAATTTGAAAGGGTACCTGTTTGTCGCTGTCCGAAATAGGATTTTTAGTCTAATCCGTAAAAGAAAGGTGAATCCTGATTTCGTTGATATCGTGATGGAGGAACTGAATCAATTAGACAATACCACAATAGAGTGCATTGATGAGCGGGAATTGATTAGGTTGATTGATGCGGAAATCGAACAATTGCCTGGAAAAATGAGAGTGGTATTTGAGTTGAGCCGGAAAGAGTTCTTAACGAACAAGGAAATTGCGGTAAGACTGAATATGACCGAAGAAGCGGTAAAGAAACAAATTCACAGGTCGATCAGGACTTTAAAACTTAGGCTTGGAAATTATGCCGGAATCTCCATTTTACTGATACTTTAAAAAATCTTTACCATAAATGTCCCCCTGGATCAATTATATGCGTCTTGTATATAGAAGACAATTATGGAACATTCAAAACAAGACTTAGACCGATTAATTGACAAGTACCTTTCAGGAGAGGCTACATCCGATGAAAGGAATCTATTGGAGCAATCCTACATGAAGGCTTCATCAAGGACACCAATGAAGGATGATCTTAGCAAAGATGCACGCTTCAATAAAATCGGGGTAGATAGTTGGGAAAGCCTCATGGAAAGGATTAACCGTATGGGTACAAAACGCTCAGTCCTTTGGCCACGTATTGCTGCTGCGGCTGCTATTTTTTTAGTTGTTGGTGTCGGAGTGTTGTTGTATAGGAATCAAACCAGTAAGGTTGTACAAACCTCGGCTTATACGAATGATGTGGCTCCGGGATCAAGTGGTGCAACTTTAACTTTGGCTAGTGGTAAACGAATTGTTTTGTCAGATGCGATGAATGGGGAGTTGGCGAAAGAGGCGGGTTTGAGCATTACTAAAACTGCTGATGGGCAGTTGGTTTATGAAGTTAAAGATCAGGCTAAGGCTGACGAAAATAAAATCAATACATTATCTACTGCAAATGGAGAAACCTATCATGTGCGTTTGCCTGATGGATCTTTGGTTGCGCTTAACGCCGCTTCTAGCTTGACTTATGCTACCTCTCTAAATGAGGGCGTAGATCGAAGGGTGAAGTTGGTTGGTGAAGCTTATTTTGAGGTTTTTAAGGATAAAAAACGTCCTTTTATTGTCGAAAGTAAGGGGCAGGAGGTAGAGGTACTGGGCACGCACTTTAATATCAATGCTTATACCAATGAACCAAATATAAAAACCACGCTTTTAGAAGGCTCAGTACGGGTAACCGCCTTAACCAAACACCAAAATACGCAAGCCACAACTCGCAACTCACAACACCTAACTCCCGGGCAGCAATCAATTATCTCCAATGGCAGCAATACAATCAAAGTGGAAAATGCAGACACAGAAGAGGCAATAGCCTGGAAGAATGGTTACTTCAATCTCAATAATGAAAATATTGCAGGTATTATGCGTAAACTTTCGCGATGGTATGATTTAGAGGTGGAATACAGAGGCAAGTTACCTGATGTCGTGCTGGGTGGTGAAATACCGCGCAATACCAAACTTTCGCAGGCGTTAAAAATATTGGAAGTCTCTAATAATGTACATTTTATCGTAGAGGGTAAAAAGATCATCGTTACCCCTAATGTCAATAACAATTGAAGAATTAAGCATTTTAATAAATAATCAAGAATGAAAAAGACCTGTTAATAGGTCCAGACGGGAAGACTATTGCTAAAAATATACAACCTAAACTAACCAATTTGTATGAAATTTTTTACACTATCACTGATTTTTATCTGTCTGCTAACCAGTATTCAACTTTTTGGGCAGAAACCCCCAACCATTACACTTTCGCTGAAGAATGTGCCGCTGGAAAAGGTGCTCGCCCAAATCAAAAAACAAACAGGGATTACCTTTGCTTACAATAAAGAAGTATTAAAAACAGCAGGAAAGCTGTCTGTACAGGCAGAAAAAGCAGACCTCGAAACTGTTTTGAAAGCATGCTTTCAAAACACCACTATTAACTACACCATTTTTGAAAAGACCGTGGTGCTATCCAATAAAAATGATGACAATGGGAACATCACAACCGATGGCAGTTTTTTTTCCAAAGGCGCCGTTCATGGTTTCGTTTACGATAGCAATAAGAAAAACTTAAGCGGCGCCAGCGTAATTATCAAACGTACCCATTTGGGCAGCATGACCAACGCCAAAGGAGAATTTAGGATTCAAAATGTACGGACCAACGATACCCTCAGTATTAGCTTTATAGGCTATAACACCCAGAATGTGCCGGTACAGGGAAGAACGGATATTTCTGTCTTGATGATGGAGACCAAAAATGATTTGGATGGCGTAATGGTCCAGGCTTACGGAATCACCAGCAAACGACTCGCCACGGGAAATATCAGTAGAGTAACTGCTGAAGAAATCGCAAAACAACCTGTAATGAACCCCTTGTTGGCATTGCAGGGAAGAGTGCCGGGCCTGGTGATCTCCCAAAACAATGGAAACGCAAGCGCACCGGTGAAAGTAGAAATAAGAGGACGAAACTCTGTCAACCAGAATTTTTCGTCAGAGCCTTTGTTCATCATAGATGGGATTCCATTGACGGTGTTGGATGTAAAACATGCCCCACGTACAAATGGCGTTTCACCGGGTTTTGCGCAGGGTGGTTTTTCCCCTATAGGCGGACAGAGCCCTTTGTTCAATATTAATCCAAAGGACATAGAAAGTATTGAAGTATTGAAAGATGGCGATGCGACAGCCATTTATGGTTCACGCGCAGCAAACGGTGTCATATTGATCACAACCAAAAGAGCAAAACCGGGAAAAACCACATTCAATATGGACCTTACGCAGGGCATCACTGATGTGCCCCCTTACCCTCGAATGATGAATACCCGGGAATACCTGGCCATGCGCCGCGAAGCATTTAAAAATGATGGCATACAACCTACCGCAGCCAATGCCCCGGATCTGGTTTTATGGGATACAACCCGTTACACGAACTGGCAAAAGGAACTGTTAGGTACCGGAAGTATGACATCTGTTTCGGCAGGGCTGAGTGGCGGAGATGCCAGAACCACCTTTGGTATCAACACAAATTACACTGAGCAGGCAGACCAGATGGCTAGGTCTGGTGCCAACCAACGCGCTACCATTGCTTTCAATGCGTTCCATCGTAGCCTGGACCAAAAATTAGCCGTTACGCTTTTCGCCAGTTATGCTTTTTCAAAAGTGGATGCTATTATTGATCCGGCTAATATCTTCAGCCTACCACCCAATGCACCACCTATCTTCAACAGTAAAGGCAAACCTAACTATGCAGAATGGAATTCAGCAAGAGCAATAATCAGCTATCCATTTTCATATATTTTTGAACAAGGACTCGCCAAAAACAATTTACTTACTAGCGGTCTCAATATAAATTATGAATTGATTAAAGGTATTTCGCTAAGCGTTAATGCAGGGTACAACAATGCCCTGAATAGCAACAATTTTTTTAACCCGATCGCGTCACAGAATCCCTTGGATAATCCGATAGGTGGTGCCATATTTGGTAAAACAAACAATAGTAACTGGAACATTGAACCACAACTAACGTATTCCGGATTTATCAGCAAAGGAAATCTAAGTGTTCTGGTAGCTGGAAGCCTGCAGAACACCAATACAAGCGCAAGCACAATTAATTCCAATGGTTATACCAGTGACGCACTCCTTAAAAGTGTTAATAACGCAACCTATATTCGGCTATTTGAAGCTTCCAGTCTATATAAATATACGGCAGTCTTCGGCCGCATCAATTATAACTGGGAAAATAAGTACATCCTTAACCTGAATGTCAGGCGCGATGGTTCATCCCGTTTTGCGCTAGACAGACAGTTTGGGAATTTCGGATCCCTTGGCCTGGCATGGATAGCTTCGGAAGAAAAATGGATGAAAAAGATCCTCCCCTCAGCTTTCAGTTTTGTTAAATTCAGAGGCAGCTATGCACTAACCGGTAGTGACAAAATCGGTGATTATGAATACCTCTCGCAATGGAGTGCCATAGACCCGGCTTACAATGCGCTATTGCATAAATACGATGGCATTGGTGCTTTAATTCCCATTCATGCCGTGAACCAGCAATACCGTTGGGAATCAAATAAACAGCTGGAAGGAGCCATGAGCCTGGGCTTTCTGAAAGACAGGATCAGCCTGGACGTAGCCTATTACCGGAAGCGGGCGGGCAACCAGTTAACACTACAGCAAACGCCCATCCATTCCGGTTTCTCTGTGGTTCGTGTTAATTCTACAGCCAATGTTCAGAACAGTGGCCTTGACCTATCATTCAGCGCAAAGCTGATAGAGAAAAAAGATATGAACTGGTCTGTCTCCTTTAACATAGGTGCCAACCAGAACAAGCTCCTGTCGTACCCTGGTCTGGAATTTACGCCGGACGCCAGAATTTATTCTATCGGCAAGTCACTCAGTGTTCGACACCTGCTTCATTATATTGGAATAGATCCTCAAACCGGGACATATAGTTATGAAGACTACGATAAGAACGGAGAAATAAGGTCACCATACAATGCTTCTTTTGGTACTACCCCGGGAGATGACCGAATGATTGAACAGGATGGTAATCAAAACTATTCCGGAGGTATCAACAGCAATTTCGGGTATAAAAATTTTAGTCTGAGTCTCGGCTTTGATTTCACCCGGCAATCACGCGGAACTCCTTTTCTCCATATTATCCCGGGTTCCATGCTCAACCTGTACCTGCCCGAAGAAGTACGGAACAACCGCTGGCAGAAGCCCGGCGATATTGCGAAATATCCACGCTATTCAGTAACATCGCCTAATACACTGGAAGACTCCGACGGTGCTTATACCGATGCTTCTTACCTCAGGCTTAATAATGTTTCTTTAAGTTATGCGCTCCCTGCTAAATTAGTCAAAAAAGCCGGTATGCAGAGTTGCGCCTTCTCTTTTAATATTCAGAATATTTTTACCCTCACACGTTATAAAGGCATAGATCCTACAGTTGATGTTTCGTCAAACGTGCCTAATCCAAGGCTATTTACCACTAGCTTATCCTTTAACTTCTAAAATCATATTTATGCGCATTCAACAACCAATTATAACGATGCTCTTACTTTTATTGAGTATGATAAATAGCTCATGTAAAAAGCTGATTTCAATTCCCGACCCTAATGATACTATGACAACCACTCAAATTTTCAGCAACGATAAAGATGCTGAAAGCAGTATAGCAGGAGTTTACAGTAAAATGGCCTATGGTCCTGACGATACCCCAACTCAGAATTTCAGCAGTGGACTCATTACGATACTGGGAGGGCTCTCTTCTGGCGAGCTGTTTCATTATGCCGGCCCCACCGGCGAAACCAACTTCTATCCTTACAGTACCAATAAGCTCAACATTAATAACAGTAATAGTTCTTACAAGGTATGGAGTACAGCATATACCACTATTTATGGAGCCAATTCCGTTATGGAAGGAGTCGAAGCCTCCACATCTTCTTTACTTAGTGACAGTGTGAGGAAAGAATTGACGGGAGAAGCAAAATTTGTTCGCGCTTTTACCTATTTCTATCTCAGCAATTTATTTGGTGATGTCCCCCTTGCCCTCACGATCAATTTCCATAAAACGATCAGCCTGCCAAGAGCCCCGCAAAGAGATGTTTACCTGCAAATCATAAAAGACCTGAAAGATGCCATGACATTAATGCCGGCTGACTATTCAGTGGGTAAGGGTAAAAGGACAAGGCCCAATAAATGGGCGGCAGCAGCCTTATTGGCAAGAGTTTATCTCTATACGGGCGATTATATCAATGCCGCAGCATTGTCAACAGAAATCATCAATACAACTTCACTGTTTAAGCTGGAGGCTGACCTGAACAATGTTTTCTCAACAATTAGCCGCGAAGCGATCTGGCAATTAGGACTTGCTACAGGGCATTACTTCCTAAGAAATGCTACACCTGAAGGAAATATTATGGTGCCCGCTTACTCAACAAATACAGGTACGCCTATTTTCGGCCTCTCTCAGGAATTGAAAAATGCATTTGAAACAGGGGATGAACGATGGGTAAAATGGACAGGTAACACTGACAATTCAATGGCCACAGGATCACCGCAAGGTACCACCTGGTATCCTTACAAATACAAATTGGCCCTTGGATCTTCTGTTGTGGGCGGGCCTGAAGTGGAATACTACACGCCGATGCGCCTGGCAGAGCAATACCTGATCAGAGCCGAAGCAATTGTAAATGGTGCTCCCGGCGGACTATCGGCTGCCATCGATGACTTGAACATCATCCGAGACAGAGCAGATTTACCGGCACTACCTTACACACTAAATAAAATCCAGGTGATGGAAGCAATTGCCAAAGAACGTCAGGTGGAACTGTTTGCTGAATGGGGACACCGCTGGCTCGACCTCAAGCGTACCGGAAGAGCGCATGATGTACTCATTACAAATCCATTAAAGCTACCCTGGATCGGAGATCATCAGTTGTTATATCCCATTCCTTTAGAGGAAATAATGAAAAGTACTTTTTTGATCCAAACACCAGGCTATTAACAATACAAACCACAAATCTTAATATTATGCGACATATATTCTTCCCTAATTGCCTTAGATGCATAGCATTGTTCCTGCTGGTTATGATCTCCTGTAAAAAAGAAAATTCCCTTCCCGGAACGGCAGCGATTACGATAGTAAATACTGTTGTGGGCTGTGAAAAGCTGGTAACCAATTTCAAAGGCACTGAGCCCATTGATTATTACCTGGCACGTATTCTTGATTACAACAGCTGCAACTACCGCAATCTGTTTACCTCCTATAGCGGCAAGCAGCGGCTCGCATTGTATAATTACCCCGATACCACCGACAAAAGCAAACCACTTTTTGATATGACGCTGAATCTTCCTGTTGGCTCTATTTATAGTTTGTTCTTAACAGGAACCGTCAGCACTCCCGACATGCTTTTACTAAAAGAAACGCTCCCCTATTATGGCCAACTTGACAGCCTTATGGGCATTCGTTTTGTAAACCTTTCTCCGGGTAGCGCAGCCCTAAGCGTAAATCTTGTCGGAAAATCAAATGGTTCAGAAACCGCGACTATTTCTTTCAAAAGCATTACCGACTTTAAAAAATACGCAGTTGGTGTCAATATTAATGATTATACCTTTGAATTCCGTGATGCTGTCAGTGGCACACTGATAGCTGACTACACCACTTCTTATGTGAATGACCCGGGAATAGAATACCCGAATCCCTGGCTCTTCCGCAATTTTACGCTGGCATTGATAGGGAAGCCGGGCGGCACAGGCGCCGATGCGCAAAAGGTTTTATTAATTACTCATTGACAGGTCGTTTTTTCTTTTATACATTTTAATCATTTTATGAGCATATTAAAAATTGAGGGATTATCCCATAGGTATTCTAGTGCCTGGGCCATACAGGATATCAACCTGAACATTGATCAGACAGGGGTCGTAGGACTGCTAGGATCTAACGGGGCAGGCAAGTCTACCACCATGAATATCCTCTGCGGCGTATTGAACCAGACAGCCGGCAGTGTTTATATCAACGGGACAGACACGAGAAAGGAGCCGGAATCCGCCAGAAAACAGATTGGCTTTTTACCACAGAATCCGCCACTGTACACAGACCTCACTGTTGATGAATTTCTGACGTACAGCGCCGAGCTTCGATTAATAGAAAACAACAAAATCAACAGCGCCGTTGAAGAAGCAAAAGAACGCTGCGGTATAGCGCATTTCAGCACCAGGCTTATCCGTAATCTGTCGGGTGGCTACCGGCAGCGTGTTGGCATTGCGCAGGCCATTATCCACAAACCTAAACTGGTGGTAATGGATGAACCCACCAATGGTCTCGACCCGAATCAGCTGATTGAAGTGAGGAAGCTGATCAGGGAAATCGGAACCGATTATACGGTACTGCTATCTTCTCACATACTCTCAGAAATACACCTGCTCTGCAGAGAAATAGTAATGATTGAAGCAGGCAGGATCATCTTCTCCGATACAATGGATGCGTTCAATAATTATGTTCAGCCCAATAGTATTTTCATGAGAATGGAAAGTCCACCCCCGGCGTCCGAACTGCAAAAAATAAAAGGCGTCACTAAAGTTGATTTTTTAAACAGCAATCAGCTGCGTGTGTATTTTGACAATGAAGAGGAGATCACGGAAAGGCTGATTGCTGCCAGTGTACAATACGGCTGGAGACTTAAAGAGATTAATCTCGATAAGCCCCTGCTCGATGATATTTTCAAACAATTGTCTACTCAATCTATTGCCTAACTCTGAACAATGAAACTGATATTTAAAATTGCGAAAAACGAGTTGCGGAATCTTTTTTATTCTCCTGTAGCCTGGTTTTTATCGATCACTTTTCTGGTGCTGTGCGCCGTTTTTTATACAAGCGGAATAGGCCCCTGGGCCAAATCTCAGGATGTATCGGTCATGAACGATCCGAACTTTAAAGGTTACGGGGTGTCTCTGACGGAATCCATTTTTGTAAATGGTGAAGGCGTTTTTAATATTGTGCTGCAGAACCTGTTCTTATTTATTCCCTTACTCACCATGGGCTTGATAAGCAGGGAGATTAATAACGGCACCATCAAATTGCTTTACTCTTCACCGGTAAAAACACGCACAATTATTTTTGGTAAATATGTGGCTGTAATGATCTACAACATGATATTATTATCCATGTTAGGTATTTTTATTGTAGCCGGCTTGTTTGATATTCAATCTGCTGATTACGGGCTGTTACTTTCTGCCGCACTTGGATTCTATCTGCTGGTTTGCGCTTATACAGCCATCGGATTATTTATGTCGAGTCTCACTACTTACCAGATTGTATCTGCCATCGGAAGTTTTATGCTGATCTTCATACTGACCCGCATCGGCGTACTGTGGCAGAAATATGATTTTGTAAGGGATCTTACTTATTTTCTTTCCATCTCAGGAAGGACCCACAAGATGTTGAAAGGGCTGATCACCAGCAATGACGTGATATACTTTTTGTTGATTGTATACATATTTCTCGGATTTACCTGGATCAGACTGCAAGGTGCAAGAGAGGTAAGGCCATGGTTTGTAAAAGCAGGCCGTTATATGGCAGTAATGATCACTGCATTGCTGATAGGTTATGCTACTTCACGCCCCGGTGTAATTGGCTACTGGGATACCACCGCAGGAAAAACCAACACCCTGCATGAAAATACACAAAAGATCATCACAGAGCTGGGGGATGAACCGCTGGAAGTGACCTTGTATACCAATCTGCTTGGCGTTGGCGAGTATTCCGGCTTTCCACAAAGCCGAAACAATTATCTATGGGCCCTTTGGGAGCCTTATCTGCGCTTCAAACACAATATCAAATTCAATTATGAATATTATTATGATGTTGCTGATGAAGACAGTACCATTTTCCGGAGATTTCCCGGCAAAAGCCTGAAAGAAATTGCTGCACTGGTAGCTTATGCCAGCGATGTGAACATCTCTATGTTCAAAACACCACCGGAAATGCGCAAGATCATCGACCTGAAGCCCGAGGCTTACCGGCTGGTGATGCAATTGAAATACAAAGGCAGAACCACTTTTCTCCGAATCTTTACTGATAATGATTTTTGGCCGGATGAGTCGCAGGTAGGTGCCGCATTCAAGCGGCTGACGCAACCAAAAATGCCAGTGATAATGTATGTTACCGGCAACCTGGAACGTAACATTCACAAGAAAGGGGAAAGAGAATACAGCTTCCACTCGCTTGATAAAGAACAGCGTCGCTCGTTAATCAACCAGGGATTTGATCTGGATACTGTTGCACTGGATTACCAGGATATTCCTACTGATATTTCCACGCTGGTATTGGCCGATCCAAAAACAATGCTGAGTGCTACTGCTATCTCCAAATTGCAGGAGTATATCAACAAGGGCGGAAACATGCTGATCCTGGGAGAACCTGGCAAGCAACAGATGCTGAACCCACTGCTTCAGCAAATAGGTATACAGCTGATGCCGGGCATACTGGTGGAGTTATCAAAACATGAGACACCCGAAAAGATAATACCTTATATAACCCTGTCTGGTGCAGACCTCGCACCCGACGATTACCTGTTAAACCTGAAAAAATCCAAAGGACAAGACAGCCTTAGAGTAGGTTTCCCCGGAGCAATTCCTATTCATATTATAGATAGCAGCAAATTTAAAATGGCCACCCTGATGACAACTGTTCCAGGCAAAAGCTGGCTGAAAGCAGGCAGACTGGTAACAGACTCCGTTGCGCCAATATTTAGTCCGCAAGAAGGAGACACCAGGGAAAATTCATTCCCGGTAATGCTTGGCCTCACCCGGAAAGTGAATAACCGCGAGCAACGCATTGTTGTTTGCGGCGATGCCGATTTCCTGAGTAATTACAGAGGTGGCGGAGCTTTTATGAGCATGGCCTTCTTCAGCTGGATGAATTATAATCAATTCCCTAATTACACGCCAAAACCCAAACCAGCTGATGACAGATTCAGTACCACGTACGCAAGAGCAAACATGATGCGGATCATCTTCGTATGGATACTGCCGGCAATACTGCTGATCCTAGGTACAACAATATTGATCCGACGCAAAAGGCAATAAAACTTAACAGCAATGATTTTACAAACAGACGATCAAACGATAGATGATCTTAGGATTTTTAACAAGCGCGATACCAGCGGTATTTATGATATCTATAATCATGCGCATACCAGGGGTGGAGAAGCTGTTCTGGAAGAGATGTTCCGCAACCCATTATCAGACAAAGAAGAAATCAATAAGCGGAGCAGTATTATTGAACATTTTGCGCAGCTGAACCTGGCTTTTCCATTCAATGCATCCTTATTTGATATGGCAGAAAAATATCTGACCAACGCTAATGAACATGCGAAAGGTGGAGCTCATCAAAGCGGGCTCAGTGAAAAAGATATACAAAATGGAGTCACCTCAGTTATTGAACTCATTCAGCTTATTCATACGTTTATAGAGAAGAATGAGATCACACGCATCAGTGCTTATGCGCAGGAGCGTACTGGCATTGCACTACTGCTGGCAGATGCCGCGTTTGAACCGGCATTAAAGGAAAAATTGAAAGGGAAATTATCCTATTCCGCCGTTGCCGCTTTTGATGTGCTATTCAGAGTTTCTGAGCGAAACAAAATAGAAAAGCTATTGGGCTATTTCTACTACCTGGATGTGTATTTGTCCGTGGCAAAAGTAGCCGTGGACCGGGCCTTTGTTTTTCCCAGGGCGCTGGACAAAGGAACCTCTTGGTTGAAACTGGAAGGCGTATATCATCCCGAGTTGAAAAACCCGGTTGGCAATACGGTTTCGATGAATGCTGAAAAGAATGTTATTTTTCTTACAGGGGCCAATATGGCTGGAAAATCTACTTTCCTGCGTGCCTTGAGTACAGCTGTGTATATAGCGCATATCGGATTTCCGGTAGCGGCAATATCAATGGAATTTTCGGTGATGGATGGTATTTATACCACCATCAACCTTCCGGATAACCTGGGTATTGGTGCGAGTCATTTTTATGCAGAAGTGTTACGGGTAAAAAAAGTAGCTACGGAATTAAGTAGAGGAAAATCATTGTTTATCATATTTGATGAGCTGTTTCGGGGTACAAACGTAAAGGATGCGCATGAGGCATCTGTTGCCATCACTGATGCTTTTGCGGCAAAAACGACCAGCATGTTTATTATTTCATCCCATATTGTTGAAGCAGGAGAGCAGTTAAAACAAAAACCAACTATCGAATTCCAGTATCTCCCTACGCGTATGAATGGGCATACACCCGAATATACTTATACCCTGGAACAGGGCATTACGGAAGACCGGCATGGGATGATCATCATCAGAAAGGAAGGAATTCTTGAGACGCTGAAAAACGGACGTAAGTGCGCCGGGGAATAGGAATTGTAATCATTGATAAAAAATTATAAGCAACAATCATGAGTTTTAGTATAGATAGGCAAACCTTAGAAGAACTAAACCTGCTGGGCAAGTTCCGTCAGGGTTCGGTATATCATTTGTTCAACCAGGTAAAGACAAGAGGCGGCGAGCAGTTGTTAGCCGAAATGTTCCGTCATCCATTAGCAGATGCGCCGACCATCAATAAGCGTAGCAGTATTTTTCAGTTTTTCCAGCAGGAGAAACCGGGCTTTCCTTTTGATGTCCCGCAACTAAATTTAATGCGGGAATATCTGGATGAGGGTGCAGGAAAAAATGCAGTACTGATACTGGCGAATACCTTTATCAAAAAATGGCTTTCCAGTTTAACCCGCGATGAACGCTACAAAAAAAATGTGCAGGGCTTGCAGGCAACCATCGTTACACTGAACAAATGTTATGGGTTCGTAGAAATGCTGCAGCACAAGCCCGGTCCTTTTGCTGACCGCATTAAGGCAGTAAGAGAAATATTATCTATTAAACAGGTGGAAAGATTGCGAAACACAGATATCTACAAAGATATCCCTGTTAAAACCCTGGCTTTTTATGATCATTTATTAAAAAGCAGGCTCCATGAAGAGATGGAAGTTCTCTTGTCATTTATTTATGAAGTGGATGTCAATATTGCCGTAAGTGATGTGGCCCGCAACAAAGGATTTACTTATGCCCATGCATTGGCCAAAGAAAAAAATGTGCTCTTGGCCACCGATCTTTGCCATCCCTGCATTGATCGGGCCGTAGGCAATTCCATAGCTATGCAGGAGAATAGCAACGTGTTGTTTTTAACGGGCGCTAATATGGCCGGAAAATCTACCCTTATGAAGTCGGTGGGGATAGCCTTGTATCTGGGGCATATTGGCTTTCCTGTAGCGGTCACTGAAATGGAGTTTTCAGTAAGAGAGGGTTTATATTCCTCTATCAATGTAGCCGATAATATTAGTCTTGGTTACAGCCATTTTTATGCTGAGGTAGTAAGAGTAAAGCAGGCTGCAGATGCTGCCGCAAGTGGCAAAAGGCTGCTGCTGATGTTTGATGAATTGTTTAAAGGCACCAATGTGAAGGATGCTTACGATGGTACACTGGCCGTAACAGAAGCGTTTGCGGAGTACAGAGATTGCCTGTTTATTGTTTCAACGCATATTATTGAGGTAGGAGAGGCATTGCAGGAGCACAGCAATATTCACTTCGTCTATATGCCTACTGTGATGGATGGGGCCAAGCCTTGTTATACCTACAAAATGCAGCAAGGCATAACCGAAGACCGTCAGGGTATGATGATCATCAGAAACGAAGGCATTTTAGAGTTGATAAATAAACGGTGACACTGAATTCCCAGTAACAGCATTTACCGAGCTATAGGCCAATTCACCCTTTGGTCGTTCTTGCCATAGTTTTTTTTCCTAATGTATGCACTAAGATGCTGATTGTCAATTCGCATGTTTTTATCTGGGTGTACTTTGAGGTAATTTAATTCACCATGGATTAACGGGCGTTAAGCGGATGTTAAGCGGACACTACTCGGCTCAACCCAAGTAGTGTCCGAGTAATGTCCGAGTAATGTCCGGGTAATGTCCGGGTAAATGGCGTTCATTAAGCGGTCTCTAAGGGTTAACTGTAAAGAAATTTTCGGGGCCAGAATCATTACTTGTAACATTCTGGTTATGCAATAAAATTCTGTTTTTGTTAACAATTGTTAACTTTTTTGATTGGTTGATTTTTATAGTTTTGATGTAATCATCCAAATGTAAACCAGATGTGAAATGGTTCGAGAAGCGCCCAGTAGGGGCACGATGCAATTGAACTTAGTGGGTTCTAGATTTCTTGTATTAGGAACCCTGTTCCTGTTGTGGAACAGGGTTTTTTATTGCTTATTGCCCTGTTAGTTTAAAGTCCATCACCTTATCTAAAAGATATTTTTTGAATTGCTTATTGATTTCAAGGCGTACCTTTTCAACGTTTGCATTAATGGTTGCTTTTACGGCAGGTGCTACTGATTCTCCAATGACTGTATCAATGGTTACGGAATTAGGTTCATTTAAAACGATCACTTCAAATGTAAGCTCGTCACCAAAGCTCATGTTGAACTTCATTTGCTGAATGTCTCGTTCAATGAACTTTAGAAATTCGTAACTATCGCTTAAGGCATAGAATTGATCTTTTACAGCATGAAATATTAATTCTGCTTCTATGTTCAGGCCATTGATGATGATATTGGCAATGGATAGGGCTGCTTTAAGATCGGGACCATGATCTGCACCTTCATGAATTTTGTACACCGTTTCCAACAGTTCTTCGCTAAACAGAATTTGTTTTTCGTCTCTGATTTGAATTGCACCTGTATTGCCATTGCTTTCAAAGTTTTGCTTTACTCTTATAGATGCATTACCATCAATAATGGCAAATTCATCAGCCGATGTTTTTTTTACTTTAGAGCCTATGATGGCATCTTGTAGGACATCTACAACATATTCCAGTACTGCGTATGGTTTATTTTCAGACATTATGATTAAATTTTTGCAAAGATACAGGTTCGATATCTTCCAACGACAGCAACTTGTAAATACTTAGCAATTGGTATTTTTAGTACTGATCTTGATCGTTAAGGAATACGACAATCATTGATATAACCTGCACTATAAGTTAATGATAACTTGATTGTATGTTAATCTAAGCAGGCTGAAGTAATAGTATTTTTGTGCCTTTAAAGGCCATGTATTTATGCATTTGTATGAATAATAATGCCTTCTAAATGTATTGAATGAAGTTTTTGGTTAAATCATATAAAAAATATAGCTTTATTATAATTAATTAAGGATATATATAGATATTGTGTTGAATTAGGTATAATTGATTTTGAATGCCCTTATATAAGACTTGTAGCGATCAGGAACTTTCAAGCTTTTTAGCACAGGAGGACGGAGATGCTTTTGCCGAAATTTATAACCGGTATTGGGCATTACTTTTCCGGCATGCCAGGCGAATGACTAAAGACGATGACCTTGCAAAAGATATCGTACAGGATGTCTTTGTTTCATTATGGGATAAAGCAACTGAAATACAGTTTAATTTTTCGTTATCATCTTATTTGTATTCTACGGTAAGAAACAGAATATTGAATATGTACGATAAAGAGAAAGTCAGATCGAACTATCTCTCATCTTTAACGGAATTTATAAGTCATGGTGAAAATATGACTGATCATTTATTAAGAGAACGCCAGCTTTCAGCGAGAATTGAACATGAAATTTCCTTATTGCCAAGAAAGATGCGGACGATTTTCGAAATGAGTCGCAAAGAAAATATGAGCTATAAAGTAATTGCGGCTGACTTAGAACTATCTGACAATACGGTTAAAAAACAAATAAGTAATGCCATTAAAATCCTCCGTCTCAAGCTAGGGACTTTAATTTCTTTATTATCAGCTATATTATATCTGATTAATTTCTAAATGCCATCACCACTTAGGGTGGTCGGCGGTGATTATATAAATCTTTTTAAAAATATTTTATTTTTTTCTGCTACATCTGCCGGAGCAAACTGTCTTAACCATAATAGCCCTTTAGTGGCAAAGCGATTATGGAAGATAACAATGCAAAAGAGCTTATAAAAAAATACAACCTAGGTACCTGTACACCTGAGGAAAAGATATTGGTTGAAAGCTGGTACTTAAATGAAAGTTTAATTAACGAGGATACGCTCGCTCAACCTAATTATCAAGCTGCGAAGGACGAAATATGGAAGGGAATAGCGCTAAAGCGTAATATTAAGGTTAAAAAAATATCCTTACTTCCACGAGTTGCTGCCGCTGCTGTCATTATTATTGCGGCAGGCATTGCCTTCTATTCATACAATGTACAGCACAAACAAATAACAAATCAGACTCAGGTTGCTGTCCATACGATTAAACCTGGCGGGAACAAAGCTACTTTAACATTGGCCGATGGTAGGAAAATTAATTTAGAAGATGCTGATAATGGTGAGCTGGCCGAGCAGGCCGGTATTAGAATTACTAAAGCAAGTAATGGCAGTGTGATTTATAATATAAGCAAAACAATCTCTGCCACGCAGGGTAAACCGGGAGCTTATAATATCATAGAAACACCGCTTGGCGGTCAATATCAGGTAAGTCTTCCCGATGGTACGAATATATGGCTTAATGCGGCTTCGTCATTGCGTTACCCTATAGAATTTAGTGGAAGAGAACGGAAGGTAGAGCTTAGGGGTGAAGGCTATTTCGAGGTAGCTCATAATAAAGAAAAACCATTTATAGTTGTTTCTGCTGGACAAACTGTCGAGGTATTAGGGACGCATTTCAATATGAATACCTATAATGATGAACCAGAGGCGAGGACTACTTTATTAGAAGGAAGTGTTAGCGTAAGTAACCGCAGTAATGTTAAAATGCTTAAACCCGGCCAACAGGCCTTGCTGACCCGCGATAACGATATTAAAGTATCAACCGCCGATATAGACCAAGCTATGGCATGGAAAAATGGGGATTTTACTTTCGAAGGAGTTCCTCTTAAAACTATAATGAGGCAGGTCTGCAGATGGTATAATGTAGAAGTCGTTTATCAGGGCTCAATTGCTGATGTTGAGTTTGGCGGATCCATCTCCAGAACAAAGAATATTAACGAGGTATTAAAGGTATTAGAAATGACACAAGGTGTTCACTTTGAGCTGACAGGAAGGAGGATTTTAGTGACAAAGTAAAATACCAGCTACAGATAAATGAAGAATCGGGAACATTGGCGTGTCCCCGATCTGATTTCCTAATTATTATAAAATTGCGTCGAACAATAGTACCAACTAACAAATCCAAGCAAATGTATACTGCACTGCGTATTAAACCAAATTTATTTGGTAGGAATGCGTCGCAGACTCGCTATAAATACATACAGCGAGTTATTAATTGTAATTGGAAACTTAATTGGAAAACAAATTATGCAAATTATTCAAAGACAAAAATATGTACAAACGTTTACAAAATCTGTTGCTTACTGTTACAAGCAACTTAACTGGACTCAGACGGAATAATACGAGCGTATTACCTTCGGTTGGTCTAGTACTGAAAATGCTAATAAATCCAAATTTCAAAAAGTGGCTTATGCGTATAAACCTTACTCTTATAGCTCTCATTGTTGTTTTTCTTCAAGTGTCCCAGGCGTCAAAAGCCCAGAACATTACGATGTCAAAAAAGAACGTTTCATTGATTACTGTCTTTAAAGAAATCAAAAAGCAAAGCGGTTACGATTTTGTCTATAAATACCAGATGCTGAAAACAGGAAGTCCTGTAAGCATTGATGTCAGAAATCGGCCCTTGAATGAAGTACTGAAAAAATGCTTTGAAAACCAGCCTTTCGGATATTCCATCGAAAATAAAACGGTCATCATCGTGCCCTTAAATAAAAGAGAGGAAACGGTATCCCAACAAACTGTTGTACAAGTTAGAGGCCAGGTAAAAGACCGTAATGGACTTCCGATGCCGGGTGTTTCCGTGAAAATTAAAAATACCAACATTGCAGTGATCACCAATGCTAATGGAGAATACAATATTAAGAATGTTGACGCGAAAGCGGTGTTGGTTTTTAGTATGATCGGTTTTCAGACAAAAGAAGTAACAATTGGCCAGCAAACAACTATTAATGTTGTGTTAATCGAAGATGTTAAAGCTTTAACTGAAGTTGTTGTAACTGCCTTGGGCATAAAAAGAGAGGAGAAATCTCTAGGATATGCCATTACACAGGTGAAAGGAGAGGAGTTAATGGATGCGGTTTCTAATAACTGGACAGACGCCCTAACCGGAAAGGTTGCTGGTTTAAATATGATTAAGTCTGGCGGTGGCCCTGCCGGATCTAATAAGATTATTTTAAGAGGAGAAAGTTCTTTGGGTGGTGATAATTCTGCTTTAATCGTTGTTGACGGGGTGGTAGTAAGTTCTAAAATAACTGAGCCAAACGGGGCCTATCTCGGAGCTGAGAATCCAATAGATTATGGAAATGGCATTGGAGATTTAAATCCGGACGATATAGAAAGTGTTTCTGTTTTGAAAGGCCCTGGTGCTGCTGCACTTTATGGTTCCAGAGGTGCTAATGGTGCTATTATCATAACTACCAAAGCAGGGAAGCCAACGCAACAGGGATTAGGTATTTCTATTAATTCCAATACTACTTTTGGGACAATTAACAGATGGCCTGATTTTCAATATGAATATGGGCAGGGGGCCATCGGTGATGATGCTTATTATTCTTATGGAGCTACAGAAGACGGTGCAAATACCAAAAATACCGGAGCAGCCTGGGGACCCAAATTTGATGGTCAGGAATATTACCAGATAGATCCCACAAATTTTGCCCGAGGAGCCGAGAGAACTCCATGGGTTCCATATAAAGATAATAGAAAAGATTATTTCCAGGTAGCTAAAACCTATACCAATAGTATCTCGGTAAGTGGGGGTAATGCACGCACAACTGCCCGTTTAAGTTATACCAATCTGAAAAATGAGTGGATTGTTCCGAATACAGGGTATAACAGAAACACCTTAGGATTAAATGTATCGCAAAAAGTGAGTGATAAGCTTAATATCTCAACCAAATTGAGTTATAACAACAAATCCAGCGACAATTTACCGTCAACAGGTTATAATAACCAGACAGTTATGTACTCTATGATAGCGATGGTTCCTAATGCCGATGTCAACTGGTATAAGCAATATTGGATTCCCGGTAGCGAAGGCTTAAAGCAGATCAGGATGTTTAGCAATGGCTTAGATAATCCTTATCTGCAAGTTTATGAGATGCTGAATAAGTCTGACAGAAACCAGATGATCGGAACGATCAGTGCCAGTTATGATTTTACTAAAAACCTGAGTCTAATGGTGAGAAGTTCTATTGATTGGTCTGGAGAAGCTCGTGCTCAACAAAAACCAAAAGATAGTGCAAGGTTTCCTGATGGGATGTTTAGAACACAGGATATCGATTTTAGAGAGTTAAACAACGACTTCCTGTTAAAATATAATCATAAGATTACTAAAGATTTTGAAGCGTCTTATTCCTTAGGTGGGGCGACAATGTTGAACAAATATAAACTGGTTTCTTTAAGCGCAGACAGGTTAAGATACCCGGGGATCTACACGTTTGCGAACAGGCTGGATAAAGTTGAGGCATTGTCTAGAACTCAGGAATATGCAGTAAACAGTTTGTATGGTCTGGCACAGTTTAGTTACAAAGGTTTCTTATTTATGGATATTACGGGGCGTAATGACTGGGCTTCTACACTGGCAACAGAAACATCAGTTGATAATGTAAGCTTTTTTTATCCTTCAGTAAATGCGAGTGGCATAATCTCAGAAATGTTCACCTTACCAAAAGCCTTTTCTTATTTGAAATTAAGAGCATCCTGGTCACAAGTTGGTGGAGGCGGTGTCACACCATATCTTACCGGATATGATTACGTTTCAAAAGATGCCTATTCTGCAGGTATGGCAAATCCGGTCTTTATTGCTAACAACAATTTAAAGCCTGAGCTATCAACCACAATAGAGTTTGGTGTCGATATCCGCATGTTCAAGAGCAGGTTGAACTTAGATGCAACCTATTACAGCAGTAATATTAAAGATCAGATATTAAAAGTGCCTGTAGACAGGGCCACAGGCTATAATTATTCTATAATGAATTCTGGTTCAATTAAGAACAAAGGCGTAGAACTTCAGTTAAGCTGTGTTCCCTTGAAATCTGTAAAAGGATTGAACTGGGATGTTACGGCTACTTTTGCCGCCAATAGAAACACCATTGTAGAATTAGCAGATGGCGTAGATACTTATTTGATGCAAAGCGGCCCACGCGGAACGATGGAAGCCAGAGTTGGGGGGAGTATGGGCGACTTATATGGCTTGGGATATTTACGTTCGCCAGACGGGCAGATTGTTTATAACTCACAAGGATATCCAAAACTTACCGAAGGAATTATATACCTGGGTAGGGCAACTCCCGATTTTAACTGGGGCATTAGCAATAACTTTAGGTATAAACAATGGAGATTTAAAGTCCTGGTCGACGGGCAGTATGGCGCTGTAGCTTATTCTCATACGCACTCTGCTGCATCTGTAGCCGGTAAGCTTACCAATAGTTTGCCAGGAAGATACACTGGTATTATTGGTGATGGTGTACAGTTAAATCCTGATGGTACATACCGTCCAAACGATGTAATTGCGCAGCAAATAGGAACTTATTATACGGAACACTTTAAGGGCGACAATGTAGAGGCGAATACATTCAGTACGGATTTTATAAAACTTCGCGAAGCTCGGTTAGATTATACACTGCCTGCTAAATTGGTTAAGAAATTAAACCTACAGCGGGCCGTGGTAGGAATTTATGGGAGAGATTTATTTGTATGGAGCGATTGGCCAGCCTACGATCCGGAGTTTGGAACACTGGCTAACAGTGATATTCAAAGGGGCTTTGAGGTCGCACAATTCCCGTCAACAAGAAATTTTGGTGTAAACGTGACATTCAATTTTTAAGAAGAGATTACTCATGAGAAAAATTATAATAGCTTTATTAATTACAGGAAGTCTGGTATCCTGTACCAAAAACTTCAGCGAACTAAATACCAGTAAAGACGGGGCTAAGTTTACTGCTCCCGAGACTTTATTAGGGCCTGCAGTCCACACGGTTATCAAAAATAACTTGAACAGATGTCTGCGGTTGACACATGAACTAATGCAGGTACATGTAACCACATCAGATGGTGATGAAATTCACAGATATGTAATCAGGCCCTTAGAATCTGATTATATGTGGAATAACTGGTATTTGCAACTAACAAATATCAAGGATATGTATGAAGGTGGAAAGGCTGTAAATAGCAACGCTTTTATGGGAATATCTTTGATATTGGATAGTTGGGTAAGTTCTCTGATTACAGATGTTTATGGAGATGTGCCGTATTTCGATGCAAATAAAGGTCGTACAGACAAAATCCTTCAACCACGATTCGACAGACAAAAAGACATTTATGAAGACTTGTTCAGAAAACTGGAAGAAGCCAATGAGTTGTTAAAAACGGCAACAATTGGGACTTCTGAAGCGTCTTTAGATCCTATTTATAACGGAGATGTAGCTAAATGGAGAAAGTTTGGAAACAGTTTGTATTTGAGGCTGCTGTTGAGAGTTTCTGGAACAGGGGAGCTGGGGGCAGTGGATAAGATTAAAGAAATAGTAGAAAGTAATAAATCGAATTATCCAATATTTGCAAGTAATAACGACTCCGCAATTTTAAAATTTCAGGCTACAGCACCATACCTATCTGAATTTGCAGAATATCGTACGCTGGATTTTAGTGTCAACAATGGATTAGCCGAATTTTTTATCAATAATTTGAACAGTTGGAACGATCCGAGGCTCGCGAAATGGGCCACTAAGAAAGATAATGCCTACACGGGTATTAAAAGTGGATATGCGGTTGGTCAGGGCCAGGACCCTATATCACAATACCCTGCCGACTTACAAAAAGAACCGCTGTTGGGTAATATTATTAATTATGGGGAATTACAATTTATTTTGGCCGAGTGCGCCGCCAGAGGTTTTATATCTCTCAATACAGCACAATCTTATTACGAAGCCGGAGTAAATGCTGCAATTACGATGTGGGGATTTACTGTGCCAGATGATTATCTGACGGGATCAACTGCCAGATGGAGCACTTCATACAACATCATAGAACAAATACAGCTTATTTCAGTCCAAAAATATTACACCTTGTTTTTTACAGATTTTCAATCCTGGATAGAATATAGAAGAACAGGTTTCCCTATTCTTCCAAAAGGTAACGGATTGCAAAATGACGGTATGATGCCGACCCGTTTAAAATATCCGGTAAATGTTCAAACCCTGAATAGGACAAACTACCAACAGGCGGTTGCCAATATGGGTGGCGATGATTTAAAAACTAAAGTTTGGTGGAACAGATAATGATATTTAACATGAAAAATATAAACAACGCTTTCCTAATCGGAATGATGGCCTTACTGGTGCTAGGTTCATGTAAGAAAAATGAAAATGAGGCAACAGGTACCATTAGCTCTATTATAGATGTAAGCTATATCAAGAAGTTGCATAATGGTGACGATCTTTCTTTGGTAAAGGAAAAATTAATGGGAGCTACACAGATCACCGGTGTAGTTATTTCAGATGTAGACAATGGAAACTTTGTAAAAAACGAATTGGTGATACAAAACTTTTATAAAGGGCGTATAGCTGGAATTATTGTCCGTTTTGATAATAATAGTGACAGCTTTAAGTTAGGAGATTCGGTTAAGGTAGAAATTAACAATACGGTTTTAACGCGAAAAAATGGTTCACTGATGATTAAGGGACTGGATTTTTCTAAAGTGACAAAGATCTCCTCTGGTAATATGATAACAATCAGGGAAGTAACCCTAAGCCAACTTTATGGAGATTTCTTCAATTACGAAAGCACGCTGGTTAAAATTAACAACGTAGGTTTTGCAGAAGCGCATGTTAATGAAACATTTGAAGGAAGTAAGGACTTAAACGACAACACCGGAGGAAAGATCATATTATCTACTAGCGCAGAGGCTAGCTTTTCTGATCTCCTCCTGCCTTTAAACGCAAGTTTAACAGGTATAGCTACTTATTATCATCCAAGCAAAGACAGTTATACTGTAGCTGATAATCTATTAAAGATGAGGAATACAAATGACCTGTCAAATATAAGCGGCGTAGCGTATACCAATTTTCCCGAAAATTTTGAGAACGTACCGGCTGCTAGTAAAGTGCTCTATGATATGCCTTTAATTAACAATACCGTAACTTTTAAAACCGGAAACTGGAAAATCTATCAAGGTGTTATTGGCAATGAAGTAAATAAAGACAAATTCAATCCTTTAGGAAAACAGGCGATTAGATTGCAAGGGAATCTTAGCGAATCGGCTGTGTTGGAAATGGGCTTTGACTTAATGAGTGGGGCTTCAAAAGTTACTTTAGTATATGGGACATATGAAAATGACCTTTCGTCTACATGGAGCTTAGAATATTCGCAAGATGGAGGCGCGACATGGCTACAGTCAGGACAGGTTGTAAAAGATGCCAAAATAAGCCCAAAATCAGCAACTTTCATACTAAACATCGTTGGAAAGGTAAGGTTTAGGATCAATAAGCATGGTTTAGGATTGTCGGATTATCCTTTAATAGAAAACGGAAGACTTAATATCGACGATTTTACAGTTTATCAAAATATTTAATCATCAAAGATTATGAAAGCATTATTTAACCTATTTTTTGCAGCAATATTACTTCTGACTGCATGTAATAAAAAAGATGGGCCGTCTATACCATCAGAAGGTATTAATCCAGTGATCCAAAGTCTCATACCCACATCTGCTGCAGCAAATGCAACCGTCACTATAAAAGGGAAACGTTTCTCTGCTATACCTGTAGAAAACATCGTAAAATTTTCTGGTGTAAAGGCAACGGTATTAAGCGCAACGGATACATTGCTTACAGTACAGGTACCGGAGGATGGAGGTACTGGTTTAATTACCATTACAGTGAAAGACAGAACCAGCAAAGGACCAATATTTTCTTATTTAATAGATGACGATACGAATAACATTATAGACTATATAACCTCTGTTTATACGGGGAAAGGTGTTTCAGGGAATGTGCTGGGCGCATTAGCAGACGCCTCTTTTAATAATCCTGAAGGAATTGCTTTTGATGTAAATGGTGATTTGTTGGTAGCTGATAGGACAAACCAAAGAATCAAGAGGATAGCCAACGGTGTTGTTTCACTAATCGCTGGAAGTGGTACAGCAGGATATGTAAATGGAATAGGTGCAATTGCTAGGTTTAATAATCCATACAGATTAGCCGTTAACAAAGCTGGAACTATCATATATATCGCAGATTTAACCGGAAATAGAATTAGAAAAATAGATGTAGCTACACAAAATGTAACACTTTTTTCGGGACCTTCTACACCGGTAGCCGGGCCTATTGGGTTTTTAGATGGAACCAGTGCAAATGCAAGGTTTAATAATCCGATAGATATGGTTGTTGATGATGAGGGAATATTATATGTAGTAGATAATAATAACCATGCGATTAGGAGAATAGATTTGGATGGATCGACAACAACCTTAGCCGGCGATGGTACGGCAGGTTTTTCTGATGGTTCCTGGCCTAATGTAAAGTTTAACAAGCCTTCTGGAATTTGTATAGACAATGAGGGATATCTCCTGGTGGCCGATAGGTTTAATCATCGGATTAGAAAAATTGACAGGCATACAGGTAAAACTACAACGATAGCTGGAACGGGGATCGTTGGCAGTGTAGATGGGGAAGCTTTAAAGGCAACATTTAATGGACCATTTGGTATCAATGTAGATAAGCAGAACAATATTTATGTTGCTGATCTTGGAAGTCATTCTATCAGACTTGTTAAGACTACCAATCAAGTAATCACTATCGGAGGTATAGGAAGTACCGGTAATACTTTGGGTGGGGTAGGTACCTCTAGCTTTAACAATCCTACAGACATAGATGTAGACATTAACGGCAATATTTTTATTGCAGATATGTCTAATAATAGAATTATCAAGATGACGCCCGTTTCTAAATAGACACACCCATGATAAAAATCAATGTCGCGATACTCCTTTTGTTCTGTCATTTTTTTATTGCCTGTAAAACTAAAGAAGGTGTCGAAAACCCTGAAAACAAAACGGAGCAGGGAGTAAAAAAAGAAATAGATGTTGCTAAAAGTTTAAAAGAAAAAACTGCCCTTATTAAAACGATAAATGCTTACACCGTGAATAGTCTGGCTGATGGTGTGAGAGAAATCAATTTAAAATATACAAATAATAAGAATCAGCAAATGGCTATATTTTTGTTTGAAGTAAATCTGAAAAATAAAAATATAGCCATTAAGCCCCTAATGCCCAACGGTGGCAAAAGTTATGGAAGACAGAGTGTACCGGTAATGATGGAAAAAAATGTCTTTGAAGGCTATCAAATATTAGGTGCAACAAATGGGGATTTCTTTGACAGTGTTACCGGGGAACCTAGAGGTTTGGTTTATATTAACGGAGAAGCTATACGGCCAGTCATTTTGACTGGCTGGGCTTTTTTTGCCATCGATAAAAATGGTTATCCATTGATTTCGGGATCGTCTTTATACAGTCAGTATTCCGCAAGCTTATTACACGCGCTAGGCGGTAGACAAATACTAGTAACCGGAGGACAGGAAATTAAACAAACTGATGTAACCATTGAGCCTCGTACAGGCATCGGATATACCTCAGATGACATAGTTTATATGCTCGTAGCTGATGGAAGAGAAGAAAATTATTCGAATGGTCTAAGCTTTGCAGAAATGGGATCTCTAATGAAAGCCTTGGATGTAAAAGAGGCGATTAACATAGATGGGGGAGGTTCCTCCACCTTTGTGGTAAATACAGATAAGATTACGGTAAAAAATAAGCCATCTGATGGGACTCCAAGACAGGTTGCAAATGGATGGGCAATATGTGTTAAAAAATAATAAAATGAAAAAACATTGGCTTTGGGTTATATTGATCGGTTTTGTTGCCGGATGTTCGGGGAAGAAGCTTTTAACAAATAATAACCCCATTCATGAAATTCTATTAGATAAAACGGGCTGGACAATTGACACACTTAGAAATGATGTGATCTGGTACAAATTCTCTTCTGCAACAGATAAGCAATTTGCCTATCAAAATGTTAATGTCATCTGTTTTAATCCAAAAGCGAAATCAGGTCAGATGGTTTTTGATTACAAAAAGGAAAAAGACTCTTTGTCTGTTTTTGCGGGGAGAATTCCAGGGGCTATTGCGGGAATCAATGCAACGTATTTTTTAGAAAAAAAAGATTCCGCAGACTATATGCACTTAAGGTTGAAAGGTAAAGATCTCCAGCAGGTAAAAATTCCAAAAACCAGTATTTATTGGTGGAAACATCAAGGCATGTTTAGTTTTAATGATGAAGGGACTGCTTTTGACATCAGGTTTTCTCCAGAGAATTTTGGAACTGTAAAGTCTGCTAATATTATGACTGGCGCACCTATGCTGATAGACAATTTCAATCCGGTAGGTTTGAAGTTTGCCGATACGACAGGTATGGGGAGCAAGGTCAACAAACTGCACTATGAGCACTACCTGAGGCATCAGGGAGTGAGGCATCCAAGGACCGCGATTGCCGTAACTAAAAAAGGTTATTTATTGTTAATCACCGTTGATGGTAGAAATAAAATAGCAAAAGGCATGTCTGCGAAAGAACTTACAGAATTTTTGCGACGCTATTTCAACCCTAAATCAGTAATGAACATAGATGGAGGAGGCTCTACTATGATGTGGGTAAAAGGACAGCCATACAATGGTATTGTGAACTACCCTACAGACAATAAAAAGTTTGATCATTACGGGCAACGTATGGTGGAAACAGCGATTATTATTAAGTAAATCCTCACACATAAATTATTGTAATTAAAATGGAATTAAAAAAGAAGTTTCTATTATGGGTTTTGTCTTTGTGTTTTTTTTGTGCTGCGGCACAAAAAAAAACTGCTTACAAGCCATTAAAGTTGGGCTACTCAATCGGGCTCAATAAAATTAGTAAAGAAGAACTGCAAAACGCAAAAAAAGCGGGGATAGATTATATCGAAATAGGCGGTTGGAATGCTTTGCTGGATAAGCAAACCAGAGCATTTATTCTGAGTGACGAGGATCTTAAAAAGAAAATAGACGAGGTAAAACTTATTGCAGATGAAGCAGGCATAAAAATATGGTCATTACATATGCCATATGGAAAAGATGAAGATATTTCTATTGCGGACGAAGTTGCAAGAAAGCGTACTTTAAGTACACATGAAAAAATTATTAAATATGCTGCTGTACTAAAACCTCAGATTATTTTATTCCATCCCAGTTGGTATTTAGGCTTAAATGAACGCGAATTGCGAAAAGATGAACTTATAAAATCGGCACTTGAACTCAATAAGAAGGTGGAAAAAATTAATGCTAAAATGGTTGTAGAGAATATGCTTGGTCCGCAATTATTGAAAAGCCCTCAGCAGGAAAGACCATTATGCCGCTCTGTAGATGAAGTAACAGAAATTATGGGACGATTGCCAAAAAATATTTATGCGGCGGTAGATATGAACCATATTAAAAACCCGGAAAAACTGATTAACGCATTAGGGAATCGATTGAAATCTGTCCACATTGCAGATGGCGACGGATTAGCAGAACGACATTACTTTCCATGTTCAGGAAAGGGGAAGAATGATTGGAATGCTATTTTTTCGGCTTTGTATGGCGCAGGTTATGACGGAGCTTTTATTTATGAATCCGCATATCCTTCATTAGCGGCTATGAAGCCTTGTTACGAAACAATGTATACAAACTTCCTTTCTACTATTAAAGAGAAATAGAAAATTTGGCATTGATCCTTATAAAGGAAAGATCAATGCCAAATTTGTGAAACAATAAGTCCGAGAACCTTATTTTTCTTGTACCATTTTTCTAAAGTTGATTACACTTGCTGTCACATCAGGAACATTTTTTTCCCAATTGTACTCGTACTCTGCAGAGATTACTCCTTTAAACTGCTGACGTTTTAATTCGGCAATTACTCCCTTAACATTACTTACGCCCGTACCCCAATGTACATCATGAGCTTTAACATTCCCAAATTCATTAAGGTCCTTAAGATGTAATTGAATCACATGGCCTTCTAATTGTTTTAACGCCGCAATAGGATCTAAGCCAGAACGGACCCAATGGCCGATGTCAGCACAGGCTCCTAAACGTTTACTTTGACCTTTAATGGTATTTAATACGACATCTGGCTTCCAATAAATAGATGGGTTGGGGTGATTATGGATCGCTGCATTAATCTGATATTTATCACATAGTTTTGAAACCAGGGGAATGTCTTTATTCTGTGGTTCGCAGGTGATATTCTCGACACCCATAGACTTAGCAAATGCAAATATTTTTTCCCAATCATTGCTATCTTTTGTCGTGATTACACCGTATGAAACCAAGCGGATACCCTTTGCTTTAAGCAGTTTTTGTAGATAGGTTTTACTTGTCTCGGACATACGGAAATCCATCTTTTCCTGTATTCCTCCACCGATAATTTGTGAAGGGTAGGCTTCTACAAAATGCAAACCACAACTGTCTATTTTAGACAAAGCCTGGGTAAAACTAAATCTGTTAAAAGTATAGGCTTGCGCGCCAAGCTTCCAACCTAGACTTACTTCTGGATCGTTTTGTGTAGTGTTTTTAGAGGAATTAAGTCTTGAGCTGCATGATATGTAGGTAGTGATGATAATTACAGCAAAAAGCAGCAGTTTGTTGGTGTTTGAGTATCTATTTTTCATATTGTCTTCTATTAGAATTTTATCTAGTTGTTTAATATTTTATTTTTTTAGCTACATAGTTCGCTAAAGTCCAATATTTTTTTGACTTTTTATCATAACTAATTTGAATTTTTTACTACTCCCCAGAAAATCATGATTCCATTAGTTTACGCCTTTTAACCATGATTTTTAAGCGCTGTCTTTTGAGCGAGAGGTTAACACCTGCTTCCTGATTTTCTCTATGATATAATTTGTAGGCATGGAGCACATCTTTATAATTAAGTATGCCAATCACTTTATTCAAATCCCCGGATGAGACAACTGGTAAAAATTCTTCTCCTGTAGATGCCATCAATTCTACAGCTTTGGAAAGTCGATCGCTGTCTTTTAATATCGGGAGGTCCTTATGCGTGAGTTCATTAATCATCTTCCTTTCAACTGCAATTTTTCCCCCTTCACCAAGTACCTGGGCAACCGTTATGCCCCTCAATACATCTGGTTCATAGGAGTCCGGAGTGTAAATTCCCCTTCGGGCAATCTTTTCAGTCATGATGGTGTTCTCCATAAAGAAGAAAGAGATCAGATATGATGCGGTACAAGCCCCTAATAGCGGTAGTAAGGCATGAGATTGCATAGTAGCCTCTAAGGCAAAGGCGATGCTTGTTAAATAGGCTCTAGAAGCGCCAGCAAACATGGAAGACATGCCAATAAGAGCGGCCATGGGGATACTGATTCCTGAAGCTGGGAAGAATAAGAGGATAATGCTGCCTAGAATGGCTCCTGCGGCACCACCTATGGTTAATAGAGGAGCCAGCGTTCCACCAGATGTTCCACTTCCAAGCGCAATAGCCCAGGAAAGGAACTTAAAAAAACATAAGCTCAGCATCAGTGCAAGCGAAACTTTACCAGACAACATGTTGATGATGTTATCGTAGCCAACGCCTAATGTATGGGGTGCAAAATAGCCGATTAGGCCTACTGCAAGCCCGCCAATTGCTGGCCACCACATCCAATGAACAGGTAGTTTCTCAAAGGTGTCTTCAATCAAGTAAACAATTTTCGTTAGCCCTAAGGACATAAAACCAATGACGATGCCGATTGCACTATAAATACCAAGCGCCATATTTGATGGGCTCTCTAAATCAGACATTGGAAATACGGGTCCGGATTCAAAAAGCAGTTGGTGTCCTGCAGCCCCTGTTATACAGGCAAGCGCTACAGGTAAAATTGCCTTCGGGGAAAACTCAAAAAGTAACAATTCAATGGCCAGGAAAATAGCTGCGATGGGGGTGCCGAATATGGCCGACATCCCAGCTGTTGCACCGGCTGCAAGGATGATTTTACGTTCGTTGGGGGTAATTTTAAACAGCTGTCCAATAGTTGAGCCTAAAGCTCCGCCTGTAGCAATGATTGGTCCTTCCGCACCAAAAGGTCCACCAGATCCAATTGCAATAGCGGATGAAATTGGTTTTAAAAAAGCAATGGATGGTTTGATTCTACTTTGATTAACGAGGACTTGTTCCATTGCCTCAGGTATTCCATGGCCTCTGATCGCTTTGGAACCAAATAAAGCCATCAGGCCGACCAGAATTCCCCCCAACGCTGGAAGAATGATAACCCATAACCCAAGATGGTTGTTGGCAGGACTGTTAAAACTGAACTCAAAGTTCCCATAGAAGCAGATATTCGTGACCAGATTAATTAATAATACCAAGCCTTTGGCGATGATGCTGATTAAAAGAGCCACCGAAATGGATAACAAAGATATTTGTAATAAACGCTTTTTCATTTTTTACTTAATTGTATTTATAGCTGTATCAATTTCTGATTTGAAAACTGCTGCAAAGGTATGGTTTGTGATTTGTTTTTTTAATATTTTTATTGTTTATAATATATTTATTTTTGATTATTTGATATTTAATTGATTTAAAATATTGTTTAAGCAATATTAATTGTGTTCTGTGTTTTATGATTTGAGCATTGGGAGATTGTCTTAAAAGTTGCATATTTGAGGCATGAAAGAATGCAGTGATTTATGTGATCTTAAAAGTTGCTTCTTATGTAAACTTTGTTTACCGGAGTGGTTGCCAGCTCTTGCGGTTAAGAAACGGAATTTTGAAGTAAAGAAAGGGGAGTTGCTGTTTACTGAGGGAGATGCGGTGACCGGAATTTATTTCGTGTATACGGGAAACTTTAAAGTTCACAAAAGGTGGGATAAGGAAAAGGAACTGATCATTCGTTTTGCAACTTCCGGAGATATTGTGGGCCATATGGGATTAGGCGAAAAGCTTTTTTATCCTGTTTCGGCAACGGCATTAGAACCTGCAGTAGTTTGTTTTCTGGAAATGGATTTTTTCGAAACTACCCTCAAAGTAAATGCGAATCTCACCTATGAACTCATGAAGTTCTTTGCAAATGAACTCCAGAATTCACACAGAAGTATGCGGAATTTAGCTCATATGTCAGTGAAGGCACGTATTGCACAAGCTTTTGTTTCTCTTGGATCCCAGTTTGGTCTGGATAAAGATGGTGTTATTGCTGTAGAAATGAGTAGGCAAGATATTTCTTCATTTGCTGGAACAACTTACGAAACCTTGTTTAAGGTGCTAAATGAGTTTGCAAAACTTAAAATTTTAACGATAACAGGCAGAAAGATCCAGGTTTTGGATGAAACTAAATTACTGGAAATTATCGCTAGTGATAATGCTTAGTTGGAAACGTCATCGTTTTTAATTGATCTCGTGCTCTTTTTTACAGCATCTTTTAGCTTTCCAAAGCTGTAATTCAGGCTTACCTTGTAAGAACGAAAGTAGGAGATTTCGGTTGAGCTCTGCTCAAATTCAGATCCAGTCAATTGTACTATGTTAGATCGGTACTTCATAAACGGATTATTGATTGTAGCAGAAAAACTGAGTTTGTTGGCAATGAGCTCCTTTGATAAGCCAAAAGAAGAACTGCTTTGGTAGTTGGTCTCGCGTTGAAGTGTGAAGCTTCGACTTTTGTAGTTCATACTAGCACTGGCTCGCCATCCTTTATCTAACTTAAGACCACTATTGAGGCCTACAGAATACATTAACCCACTGGTGCTGATGGGTGCTTTTCCGTCGCTACCCTCAATCTTACCATACATTGCTTTGGCATTGGTTGAAAAATTCCACTTTTTTGTAATGGGATAGTTAATGCTGATGTTGGAACTCAGTAGTTTGGCAGATCCAGTGTTTTGATAGGCTATACGAGTGATATTGGTTGTAGGATCATAGCTGGCAACTTGATTGATCAGCGAATTAAAAACCGTGTAATCAAGACCAATATTAATAAAAGCCTTTTTTTGCAGACTGTAGCTGAGCTGCAGGCCATTGGCTACAATTGGGTGCAGTGCCGGATTACCACTCGTTTCTACATTAGGATTTGACCTGTTTACAAAAGGATTAAGCTGATAAATTCCCGGTCGCTGGATGCGTTGTGTGAAGCCCATGTTGATTGTTGAAGCATTTCCTAACTTGTGACTAATGGCAATGGCTGGCAATAAGTTCAGTTGCTTCTGGGAAATACTAGTCTGGCTGCTCATAAAATCTGCATGAATCAGTGTATATTCTAATCGAAATCCAGCTTTGATGTTGAGGCTGCTTAAACGGAACTGATAAGTATTGTAGGCTGCATATACATTTTGATTGTTATCAAAATTATTACTTCTTTGCGGGTCAATCTCGAAGTTACCCAAGAAGTTATTGAAACTTAAATAATGAAAATCACTGCTGTTGCTTCTAAATATGCTCTTAATTCCAGCTTCAATATCTATTTTTTTGACGACTGTGACAAAGTCGAGCTGTACAGTGTGCTCGGCTGAATTTCCTTTATTGTATTGTTGATAATCTGCCTGATCAAAATTGATTTGCTGAGAAAAACTGATATGGTTATCGCTCTGGTAACCATAGGTATAAAAACGGTAGGACAGCGTAAGCAGTTGTTTTTTATTTTTAACAGAACCCAACTGATAGTTTAGCGAGGCATCTGTGCCGTTTCCATTGCCTATGTTTTTATTATCGAGCAGGTACTGCTGCATGGATTGCCCGGTAGTAGCGCTTAGTTGTGTACTATAACCACTTTCTTTGCTTCCACTAACGTTTAATGACGCAGAGAGTAGATTTAAACTATCTATTTCATAGCTAAGCTCTGTACCGAAGTAACCGCTATGACTGTCTTTTTTTTTCGAATTATCTTGGTTTAAGATAGTATTGGTAGAGGTTCTGGTATTGTAGTCAGATGTGACCGGTGTATTGTAGATACCCCCACCACTAAATGCAGTGAAACCGAATTTGCCTAATTTCGCAGAAAGCGAGCCTCCTGCTCTAGGCCCAGCAGTTGGGGTTGTAGCATTTAAGTTAAGAGTTCCATTGTATCCAGGAGATAGTTTTTTGTTTGTAATGATGTTAATGATGCCTACTAATCCTTCCGCATCATATTTTGAAGGTGGAGTGGTAATCACCTCAACCTTTTGAATCGTTGATGAGGGCATGCTACGCAATACCTCTTTCAGATTTCTTTCCATCATTGCTGAGGGCCTTCCATTGATCAGGACTTTATAGTTGGAACTTCCCTTTAACTCAACGTTGTCTGCAGCATCTACACTGAGCATAGGAATTTTTTTCATCATTTCCAGCGTACTGCTCGATTTGCTGTCAGGGTCAGCTTGCAGGTCATAGCTGAGCCGATCAATCTCTTGCTTAATTAGGGGTTTGCTAGCAGATATGGTTACAGTTGAAAGTGTTTTGGCCGAATCTGTAGCTTTCGTGGCCGGTATTACTTTTTTCTGAACGTCTTGTGCCCTGCTGATGGCAGGAAGAAAAAATAGGGCAATAAGAATCCCTATTACGGAAATTATGTTTTTCGTAAGCATGTGAGTTGAAATAAATGGTGGGTAGAATGAGCTGTAAAAGCTTTCAGCGAGTTTTTACTTTTGCTGTTTTTTCATGATGAGATAATAGGTAAGAAAACCCATTGCGATGCTAATTAGAACTACGCCATATGGAAGACTGGATTCATCGGCCGGATAGGGAAGGAACTCTATCAGAATAAGCCCTGCTCCACCAAATAAAAATATCAGTCCCCATTTAAGTACTTCTGAACCTAAACCGGAAAGACTCATTAGAAATTTTAAACTGTTCTCATCTATCGGACCTGAATCGATGATTCTTTTTTTAAGTCTATAGTTATAAAGAGCGATGATGACGATGGCCACTACAATACAGATGGCTATAGGGGTAAGAAAAATGATTTCTTTTTTCATGTGTTGATCTGTTTATGGCAATTAGACAACTGCCAATTGAATAAAGTTGCAGTTTATTTATTTTCTGAAGTACTAGTTTCTTTGAAAGGGGCTTTTTTTATCATGATATGGTCGAGATATTGGATCAGAAAAAGTAATGGAAATGTGAGGATGAAGATCCATTTATGCTCAGTTATCGACTTCGTTATATGGGTTTGGTAGGCTTTGTCTAGAAATAATAAACCCAGGAACAATACGGTCATGGCCGAAATGAAGATAAATGCCCAGCCTCCATAAAACCTGATCCTGTTTTTGCGTTGCAACTGATGCTGTAACTTGTTGCGGACTTTAGCCGAAAAGTCCATCCTCAATCCTTCTTCTGGAGGTGTAGAAAGGGCATTGAATACTAATTTTTCTATATCCTCTTCACTATATTTCTTCATCATACGTCATTTTTTAAGTAATCTTCCAATCTTTCCTTTAGTAGTTTTCGACCACGGAATAGGTAGCTTTTAATTGTCCCCTCTGGTAATGCGGTAACTTGTTCAATTTCCTGATAGGAAAATTCCTCCAGATGGAATAAGGTAAGTACCATTCTGTATTGGTGCGGTAGCTGAGCCATCAGGTAATTAACATATTTGTTCACATCTTTTTTTATCAGTTCATTTTCGGGATCTGTAAGCGTGAAATGGTAATTTTCAATATCCTCAGGGTACTGATCGAAACTGTCTCTTTTATTTTTTTTGATGTGATTTAGTGCCGTTGAATATGCGATTCGTGCAATCCAGGTAGAAAGCTTAGACTGGTAGCTGAAATCTTTAAGGCTTTTGAAAACCTTGATGAATACTTCCTGGCAAATATCCTGGGCATCGTCATTACTGCTCACCAGCTTAAAGCAAATGTGAAAGACTAGCCTTTCATATTGTTTTACCAATAAATCAAAGGCTCTGAGGTCGCCATTAAGAATTTTAGGGATTGCTACCCTTTCATCAAACATCAGCTATTAGACAATGGCCAAAGAAGGAATGTTGCAATAAATCTGATTTATTTTTAAGTATGTCAGCTGTATGATAATTTTTTTCGGATTTTTAGGAGGTCGAGATTGAAGCGGTATGGACAGCGCACTTGATTTTTACTGCTGCTCTACTGCTAGATGCCTTTGAGTCGGATTTTATCGAACCAAGTCGAACCATAGACGAACCAGAGTATACTTTGGTACGGCTATGTTAAGGACGACGGTACTAGTCTCCTGCAGGTTTGATTAAGATTTGATTTTAAATTGGAATTGCCCGCTTTTGCTGATTTTTTCAAACCAAAATTTTGGGTTTGAATTGCAATATCTCGAATAGATATTTGCAATTATGTGTTAAAAAAAGCACCCATAGAAGGATGCTTTTTTTGATTTCCTGGGCTTAACTAAGTTTTACTTTCGTTGCATTTAAGCCTTTTTTACCATTTTCAACCTCGTAAGTAACGTGGTCGTTTTCTCTTACCTTATCAATAAGGCCTGTAACGTGTACAAATATTTCCGGTTCACCATTCTCTGGTACGATGAATCCAAATCCTTTTGACTCATTAAAAAATTTTACTGTTCCTTCTGGCATTGCAATGTTAATTTAAATTTTAAGTATAGGTATTATTATAGTATTGGTATTAAACAATAATGCAATATAATTATTTTTGATGCTTCAAAACAAATTAAATTACTACAGAATGCCTCTTTACTGAAATTTGTCCCCTTTGGGACTTAATGTCGGTAAAAGGATGCTAATTAAATAGATACATTGTAATTGTAAGTTTTACTATTACTTTTGGGGTATTAAAATTAACGTACCATATTTTGTCCAGCACACAAAAATCATCGCAGGAAGTAGTTCATGAAGATATTGAAGCCGTTATTCAATTACTGAGCAGGGTTTATCCAATGAGCGAAGCCTTAATTCAGGAATTTTATGACAACATTATCGCTTTAGATCTTAACAAAAACGATGTTTTGGTAGAAGAAGGCTGTATTTGCCATTATATGTACTTTATTAAGAAGGGCGCACTTATGGGGCGGGCAACACACAACGGTAAGCAGATTGTAACTTATATATCTGTGGAGAACGAATTTGTGAGCTCTATTTCCGGTCTGTTTGGAGACAATGTTTCAAAGGAAGCCATTGTGGCTGTTGAAGAGGTGAGCTTGCTGGCTATGCATTATGATACGCTTCAACGATTATTTTTATCCCATTTTGATCTTAATTTTTTGTTCAGGGTAATGGTTGAACAGTATTATAAAGATGCCCAGGAGCGTACTTATATTGTTAGGGTTGGGAATGCTAAAGAAAGATATTTATACTTCATTAAAAACAAACCTGGATATTTGGAAAGATTGCCCCTGGAATGTGTGGCCTCACTTTTGGATGTAAAGCCATTAACCTTAGTTAAAATCCAGAAACAGCATGCTTTATCCTTAAAAAAGGATGAAGACACCGAAGCCTTATATCGTAAAATTGAAGAACACATTAAAGTTCATGAAACTTTTAGAAAGCAGGACATCTCTTTAAGCACTTTGGCGAGTGAATTGGGTATTTCGCCAAATAAACTATCTTCAGTTTTAAATCATTATTATAAGCTCAAATTTGTAGATTTTATCAACACTTATCGGGTCAATTATATTAAAAATCTCATGGCCAGCCCAGAGGCTATTCATCATTTTACCATTGAAGCATTAGCAGGGAATGCTGGTTTTGCATCCAGGAGTGCCTTTTATACTGCGTTTAAAAAATTGGTAGGCATGAGCCCCATTCAATATGCCAGAAATATTAAATCAGAAAAACTGGTTTAATTCTCAAGGGCGTATCAATCAGCTTATTTTCTTTTTGGATAATAAAACTTTGTCCTGTTTAATGAATCAGGACAAGCTTGTTCGCGTTCTAGAAAAATTGCGCTTTAATTTCGTGCTCGTAAAACTAGATCCCGTACATGAGAAAAATCCTTACTTATCCCATACTTTTTATTCTTGCCTTTCTTTTTTCAAATGCTAAACTATATGCTCAACCGGGTAATGCGCTTCGTGTTACAGGTACACAATATGTAACTGTTCCTGCTAAAAGCACGCGGATTGCAGATAACTTTACCGTAATGGCTTGGGTAATGCCGACAAGCACATCAGGTGCAATGCATATTTTTAGTACTCGGGAAACCGCTGAGTGTTCTTTTGATATGCAGGTTGTTGATGGGAATAGATTACATGCAGATATAGGAAATGGCAGTGATTTTATAACCACTGCAGCTGATGCAGCTTTTAAGTATACTAGTAATCAGTGGCTGCATGTTGCCTATACTGTGTCGCCAACAGGATATAAAATCTATGCAAATGGTATAGAGGTTGGTGCTGGAACACTTTCAGGAGGTCCATTGTTACTTGATGCCACACATAAGATCGTTATTGGTAAGAACGGAACTGAAAACACCTATTTTAAGGGAAACATAGATGAGGTAAAAGTATATAATGCAACGCTCACAGCTGCGGATGTAAAGGCTGAGATGTTGAACACATCTTCAGCTTTACCCGCACAATTGTTAGCCTATTATAATTTTGAGCAGTCAGGAAGTATCTTGAATGATCTGAGTGGTAATGGTTATGATGGGACAGTGACTGGTGCAGGATCATCATGGGTAGAGAGCTACGCCATGGTTATGGCAGAAGGGCCTACAACTACTGGAATAGGGCCTAATGAATTTACAGTTAACTGGGCATCGGCAGTTAATGGAACTGTGGACAATTATCTGCTGGAAGTGTCTCCAAAGTCAGATTTCACGGAACCTCTCATCGGTTCACCCTTTATCGTGACAGGTACTTCAAAAATGGTATCTGCTATGTCGGGTATTACCTATTATTGCCGGGTAAAGCCCGATAAAGCAAGTGTTAGCGGGCAGGGAGCATGGTCAGAAACAGCGACCGCTACTACCGTAGCGACATATGATAAGCTCTCTGCACTAATCCTTAGTGAAGGAACATTATCACAGCCCTTTTCGGAAAATCAGCTGTCTTATACAACAATCGTTTCTACAAGTTCTGTACAGCTGGTCGCCAGACAGAACAATCCGGCTGCCCTGATAGAAATGGATATCAATGCTGGGGGATTTCAGGGGCTGACTTCCGGAAGCCAAAATGTTGTTCCCCTGAACATCGGAACGAATATCATTAAAATAAAAGTCAGTGATGGTTCTGCCAGTAGAGTGTATACCTTAACCGTAAGCCGGGTCGTAGCTATAAAACGGTTTGTAAAACCGGTGGCTACGGGTACCAAAGATGGACTTTCCTGGCAAAATGCTTCGGATGATTTGCAGTTGATGATTAACAACTCCATCGCTTTTGACTCTGTTTTCGTTGCGGCCGGTACGTATCAACCCAATCGTCAACCGGAAGACCTGAATGTGATCACGATTAAGGATCGGCTTAATTCGTTTTTGTTGAAAGCAGATGTGATGGTTTACGGTGGTTTTACGGGAATTGAAACCCGTTTGGCCGATAGAGATTTGACGCAGATGGCTAACAAAAGTATTTTAAGTGGTGATTTCAACAATGACGATGTGCGGGTGGGGGCTAAGGGTACTTTTGACATTCTTAACCGGGGTGATAACGCCTACCATGTAGTATTTAGTATGGGCGAAGTTGGACATGCCTTGTTAGATGGTTTTACCATTACTGGGGGTTGCGGAGATTATGGGATATACAGGACGATAAATGGTATCCAGTTTGTGAATTCTGATGCCGGTGGGATGGTCCTAAAATCCTCTTCGCCAGAATTAAGAAACCTGAGTATTATAGGCAACTATGGGGATATGGGAGGGGGGATGAACATAGAAAACTCACAGCCAATCATGGACAATCTGGTGATCAGCTGGAATAAAACAAAAAATTTTGGAGCGGGCATACAAAGTATAAATTCTTCATTTACGCTTACAAACTCAACCGTAAGTGACAATGCCGCAATCTCCGCACCTGGTGGTGGTAGTGGTGGTGCTGTATACATAAGAGTTGGAAACCCTGTATTTAAGCATGTTTTGATGACTAGAAACTTTAGTTCGCAATATGGAGGAGCAATATCTGCTGAATCATCATCCCTCATAATCATTAATTCTATCCTATCGGAAAATGAATCGCTTCGTTTCGGTGGTGGGATCGCTTGCCGTGAGCTTTCTTCCCCTAAACTGATTAACGTATCAATCATCAATAATAGAAGTGAGCGGGGCGGTGGTCTATTTATTTCCCAAATTCCTGTCGTTTTAACCAATGTAACTGTTGCCGGAAACTATGCAAGTTTACGTGGCGGGGCAATGGAAAATTTTTTTACAAATGATGTTGTGATCCGCAACAGTATCATTTGGGGCAATAGTGGTCCGGAGGCAAAGATTTACAATCGTACCAGTTCTCCAACTATCAGTTACAGTTTATTGCAGGAAGCAGCTCCGGGAACGGGAAATCTCAGTGTAGATCCGCTTTTTAGAGATGTGCTTAAAGGTGATTATCGTATACAGTTGGGTAGTCCTGCCATAAATGCTGGCAGCAACACTTTTTTCAATTCAGGCCAAAGTCCAGACCTTTCCGCACTGATTACTGATGTGAAAGGGAACCCTAGAAAAGCAGATGGAACAATCGATATGGGGGCTTATGAGACACAAATGCTTTCGGCAGCTTTAAACTTTGACGGGGTTGACGATAAAGTAACTTTCGCAGCTCCGGCGGCAACTGTAAGTGGCAGTTTTACGGTACAGGCCTGGGTACGTCCCACTGATGTTAGTAAAACCATGCATGTCCTCAGTACCAAATCAACAGGTGGGTATGGTTTTGATATTCAGCTTAAAAATGGGAATACCATTCATAGCAATATCGGCAGCAGTGGAGGATGGCTTTCCAATGCTGCGGATGCTACTTTTGATTATAGCACTGGGCGATGGATGCACATTGCTTATACCGTATCACCTACAGGATATCAAATTTATATCAATGGCGAGCTGGCTGGTAATGGAGCTTTTTCGGGAACACCCCTGTTAATGGATGCCAACCACATTTTACAATTGGGTAACAACGGTACGGAGAATACCTATTTTAAAGGCGATCTTGATGAGGTAAGGATTTACAATAAAGCGATGACTCAGGCCAATATTCAAGCTGATATGGTGAGTAGCTATCCGCCTATGTATTCAGATTTAGTAGCCTGGTTTGATTTTGATGAGGGACAAGTACAGGGAAATAATATAGGCATTGTTACCTTAAAAGATAAAAGTGCTAAGGCCTATGATGGGACGCTGAATAGTTTTGCCTCAACTGGAGTAACAAGCAATTGGGTAGAGAGTTATGCGATGGTTGTACCAGGCACTGCTCCAGTCTTAAGTTTATCCGAATCTAGCTTTGAAGCAAAATGGCTTTCACCGGAAATAGGTAAGGTAGACAATGGTTATGTGTTACAGATGGCTACCGATGCTAATTTTACGATGCCAGTTATCGGTTCTCCTTTTACGGTTTCAGGTACCTCGCATACCTTTACGGGTTTAACATTAGGCACAAATTATTACTATAGGGTAAGTGCAGATAAGTTAAGTGTTACTGGAACAGGAGCCTATTCTAAAACCATGATGGCTACAATGCAAAGTTACACACCACCTGGTAATGCATTAAATTTTGACGGTTCCAAGGATTATGTAAGTGTGCCGCCACAGGCAAGAGTTGTTTCAGGGAATTTTACTGTAATGGCTTGGGTAAGGCCCACAAATGCAACTAAAACTATGCATATTCTCAGTACCAGAGAAAGTGGCGACAGCTCTTTTGATATACAATTGGTTGGCGGCAATAAAATACATGCGGATATAGGAACTGGTAGCGCATGGCTCACCAATACTGCAGATGCCAATTATAAATATGAAGCAAACCATTGGCTGCACGTGGCTTATGTAGTTACGCCTGCGATCTGTAGAATTTACGCAAATGGAGCAGAAGTTGGAGCTGCAAGGGTAAATGGTAATCCTTTGCTTCTGGATGCGACACATTATCTTACGATTGGTAAGAGTTCAACTGAAAGTACTTTTTTTCAGGGTGATATGGATGAAATAAAGATCTACAGTTCCGCATTATCGGCATTAGATGTACAAACAGATATGTTGAATACCAATCCCGTTCAACCATCCACACTAGTCGCTCATTATAACTTTGATCAAGGTGTTACAAGTCAAAGTACCGTTCTTACCGATCAGGGAACTTTTGGATATAATGGTACCTTGTCTGACTTCTCTCTGACGGGGCAGCAAAGCAATTGGGTTGAAAGTTATGCTATGGTTTTACCTGTACCAACAAGCCTGTCAGGGGTGTCTGATACAGAATTTACAGCAAACTGGACTGCTCCGGTACTGGGCACAGTAGACAACTATATACTTGATGTAGCAACAGACAACAGCTTTGCCTCGCCAGTGATAGGATCCCCATTTAACGTAACAGGACTTTCGAAAACCATCACTGGTTTATCTCAAAGCGACAGCTACTATTATAGGCTAAGGGCTGATATGAATAGTTTAACAGGTCATGGCGCGTATACGCCTACCACAACTGTTGCCTTAATTAATGCGAATCTTTCTGCATTGTTGTTAAGTGAGGGGATGCTGTCTCCGGGTTTTTCATCTGCTGTTTTAAGTTATACTACTGTTGTTCCGTTCGCAACAACCTCATTAACTATTACTCCTACAGCTGCTTTTGTTAATTCTGTGATTGAGCTGAGCATTAATGGAGGCCTGCCGCAAGTTGTTGCCAGTGGGGCTGTTTCCGGTCCTTTGTCTTTAAATCTAGGTAGCAATACCATTATTGTAAAGGTGACTGATGAACTTGGAATTACCGTTAAAGAATATACCTTTGCGGTCACCAGAGCACTTGAAGGTCAGGTAATCATTTTTGCGGCATTAGTCGCTAAAAACTTGGGTGATGCAGATTTTAACTTAACGGCAACGGGTGGAGGATCCGGGAATCCGGTAACTTATACCAGTTCAGATCATACGGTTGCAACCATAAATGGAAATACGGTAACCATTATTGGTGTGGGAACGACAACGATAAAAGCTTCGCAAGCTGGCAATGCAGCTTATAATCCTGCCTCAAATGTAAGTCGCTTATTAACTGTAGGAAAAGGTACGGCTACGCTTAGTTTAAGCAACCTAACCGCTATTTACGATGGCACACAAAAATCTGCAATAGTAACAACCAACCCTATTGGTTTATCTGGTGTTTCCATTACTTATGATGGTTCAACCATTGCACCAATTGCAGTTGGAACTTACGCTGTGGTTGCCAGTTTAAACAATGCAGACTATACGGCAGCTGATGTAACAGGCAGTTTGGTAATTGGCAAAGGAACAGCTACGCTTTCTCTTAGCAACGTGACCGCTACTTACGATGGTACAGCAAAATCTGCAACAGCAACAACCAATCCTGCCGGTTTATCTGGTGTTTCGATTACTTATAATGGTTCAACGACTTTGCCTATAGCTGCGGGTACTTATGTTGTAGTGGCTAGTTTGACTAATGCAAATTATACGGCTGCGGATGTGACAGCTGGTTTAGTGATTGGTAAGGGAACGGCCGCACTAACTTTAAGTGGCTTGACTCACACTTATGATGGTACCGCAAAATCTGCAACAGTGACGACTAATCCAGCTGGATTATCTGGAGTCTCTATTACCTATGACGGATCGACAACTTTGCCAACAGCCGCGGGTACTTATGCTGTAGTGGCTAGTCTGACTAATGCAAATTATACAGCTGCTGATGTAACAGGCAGTTTGGTGATCGGTAAAGGAACGGCCACTCTTACCCTGGGCAATTTGTCTCAAGCTTATGATGGCAGTGCAAAATCTGCAACAGTGACGACTAATCCTGTTGGCTTATCTGGTGTTTCGATTACCTATGATGGCTCTACTACTATACCAACTGCTGTGGGTACTTATGCTGTAGTGGCCAGTTTGACTAATGCGGATTATACAGCAGCTGATGCAACGGGCAGTTTAGTGATTGGCAAAGGGACGGCCACACTTGCATTGAGCAATTTGTCTCAAACTTATGATGGTACCGCAAAATCTGCAACAGTGACGACTAACCCTGTTGGATTATCTGGTGTCTCCATTACTTATGATGGATCCGCAACTTTGCCAACAGCCGCAGGTACTTATGCGGTAATTGCCAGTTTAAACAATACTAATTATACAGCAACGAATGCAACAGGTAGTTTAGTAATTGGTAAAGGAACGGCAATTCTTACGCTGAGCAATTTGACCCAAACTTATGATGGTACCGGAAAATCGGCAACAGTGACGACTAATCCTGTTGGGTTATCCGGTGTCTCCATTACCTATGACGGATCGGCAACTTTGCCAACAGCTACAGGTACTTATGCGGTAGTGGCTAGTTTGACTAATGCGAATTATACAGCAATTGATGCAACAGGCAGTTTAGTGATTGGCAAAGGGACGGCTACGTTAACTTTAAGTGGTTTGACTGCTGTTTACGATGGTACAGCAAAATCCGCGACAGTAATCACTAATCCTGTTGGCCTATCTGGTGTCTCAATTACCTATGATGGATCGGCAACTTTGCCAATAGTTGCAGGTACTTATGCCGTAGTGGCTAGTTTGACAAATGCGAATTATACAGCAATTGATGCAACAGGCAGTTTAGTGATTAGTAAAGGAACAGCTACATTAAACTTAAGTGGTTTGACTGCCACTTACGATGGTACTGCAAAATCGGCAACGGTAACGACTAATCCTGTTGGCTTGTCTGGTGTTTCCATTACTTATGATGGATCGGCAACTTTGCCAACGGCCGCGGGTACTTATGCCGTAGTTGCTAGTTTGACTAATGCAAACTATACAGCTGTTAATGCAACAGGCAGTTTGGTGATCGGCAAAGGAACAGCGACACTTACACTTAGTAATTTGTCTCAAGCTTATGATGGTACTGCAAAATCGGCAACAGTAACAACTAGTCCTGCTGGGTTATCCGGTGTCTCCATTACCTATGACGGATCGGCAACTTTGCCAACAGCTACAGGTACTTATGCGGTAGTGGCTAGTTTGACTAATGCGAATTATACAGCAGCTGATGTAACGGGCAGTTTAGTGATTGGCAAAGGGACGGCTACACTAACTTTAAGTGGTTTGACTGCTACTTACGATGGTACAGGGAAATCGGCAACAGTGACGACTAATCCTGCTGGATTATCCGGTGTCTCCATTACTTATGATGGATCGGCAACTTTGCCAACAGTTGCAGGTACTTATGCTGTAGTGGCCAGTTTGACTAATGCAAATTATACGGCAACGGATGCAACAGGTAGTTTAGTGATTGGCAAAGGAACGGCTATTCTTACGCTGAGCAATTTGACACAAACTTATGATGGTACTGGAAAATCTGCAACAGTGACCACTAATCCTGTTGGGCTAACCGGTGTCTCCATTACTTATGATGGATTGGCAACTTTGCCAACAGCTGCAGGTACTTATGCTGTAGTGGCTAGTTTGAGTAATGCAAATTATACGGCCGCTGATGCAACAGGTAGTTTAGTGATTGGCAAAGGGACGGCTACGCTAACTTTAAGTGGTTTGACTGCTACTTATGATGGTACAGCAAAATCCGCGACAGTAACCACTAATCCAGTTGGGTTATCCGGTGTCTCGATTACTTATGATGGATTAGCAACTTTACCATCAGCTGCGGGTACCTATGCCGTAGTGGCTAGTTTGACTAATGCAAATTATACAGCCGCTGATGCAACTGGTAGTTTAGTAATTGGCAAAGGAACGGCCACTCTTACGCTGAGCAATTTGACTCAGATTTATGATGGGATAGGTAAATCGGCAACGGTGACGACTAATCCTGTTGGATTATCTGGTGTCTCTATTACTTATGATGGATCGGCAACTTTGCCAACAACTGCGGGTACCTATGCCGTAGTGGCTAGTTTGACTAATGCAAATTATACAGCCGCTGATGCAACAGGCAGTTTGGTAATCGGTAAAGGAACGGCTACTCTTGCATTGAGCAATTTGACACAAGCTTACGATGGTACAGGGAAATCGGCAACAGCAACTACCAATCCTGTGGGTTTATCTGGTGTTTCGATTACTTATGATGGATCCGCAACTTTGCCAATAGCCGCGGGTACCTATGCCGTAGTGGCTAGTTTGACTAATGCAAATTATACAGCCGCTGATGCAACAGGTAGTTTAGTGATTGGCAAAGGGACAGCGACACTTGCATTGAGCAATTTGACACAAACTTACGATGGTACCGGAAAATCGGCAACAGTGACGACTAATCCTGTTGGGCTATCTGGTGTCTCCATTACTTATGATGGATTAGCAACTTTACCATCAGCTGCGGGTACCTATGCCGTAGTGGCTAGTTTGACTAATGCAAATTATACAGCCGCTGATGCAACTGGTAGTTTAGTAATTGGCAAAGGAACGGCCACTCTTACGCTGAGCAATTTGACACAAACTTATGATGGTACTGGAAAATCTGCAACAGTAACCACTAATCCTGTTGGGCTAACCGGTGTCTCCATTACTTATGATGGATTGGCAACTTTGCCAACCGCTGCAGGTACTTATGCTGTAGTGGCTAGTTTGAGTAATGCAAATTATACGGCCGCTGATGCAACAGGTAGTTTAGTGATTGGCAAAGGGACGGCTACGCTAACTTTAAGTGGTTTGACTGCTACTTATGATGGTACAGCAAAATCCGCGACAGTAACCACTAATCCTGTTGGGCTATCTGGTGTCTCCATTACTTATGATGGATCGGCTACTTTACCAACAGTTGCCGGTACTTATGCTGTAGTGGCTAGTTTGACTAATGCAAATTATACAGCAGCTGATGCAACGGGCAGTTTAGTGATTGGCAAAGGGACGGCCACACTTGCATTGAGCAATTTGTCTCAAACTTATGATGGTACCGCAAAATCGGCAACAGTGACGACTAATCCTGCTGGATTATCTGGTGTCTCTATGACTTATGATGGATCCGCAACTTTGCCAACAGCCGCGGGTACTTATGCTGTAGTGGCTAGTCTGACTAATGCGAATTATACAGCAGTTGATGCAACAGGTAGTTTGGTAATCGGTAAAGGAACGGCTACGCTTGCATTGAGCAATTTGACTCAAGCTTATGATGGTACTGCAAAATCTGCAACGGTTACGACTAATCCTGTAGGATTATCTGGTGTCTCAATTACTTATGACGGATCGGTAGTTTTGCCAACAGCTGCGGGTACTTATGCGGTAATTGCCAGTTTAAACAATACTAATTATACAGGCGCTGATGTAACAGGTACTTTGGTGATTGGTAAAGGGACGGCTATGCTTGCGCTGAGCAACTTGACCGCTACTTATGATGGCACTGCGAAATCTGCAACCGCGACAACCAATCCTGCAGGCTTATCAGGAGTCTCAATTACTTATGATGGATCGGCAATTTTGCCAACGGCTGTCGGCACCTATGCTGTAGTTGCCAGTTTGAGCAATGCGAATTATACAGCCCTTGATGCAACAGGGAGTTTGGTGATCGGCAAAGGAACAGCTACACTTGCACTGAGCAATTTGACTGCTACTTATGATGGCACTGCGAAATCTGCAATAGTGACGACTAATCCTGTAGGATTATCTGGTGTCTCCATTACTTATGATGGATCGGCAACTTTGCCAACAGCTGCAGGTACCTATGCCGTAGTGGCTAGTTTGACTAATGCAAATTATACAGCCGCTGATGCAACAGGCAGTTTGGTAATCGGTAAAGGAACGGCGACTCTTGCATTGAGCAATTTGACACAAGCTTATGATGGTACTGCAAAATCGGCAACACCAACTACCAATCCTGTGGGTTTATCTGGTGTTTCGATTACTTATGATGGATTGGCAACTTTGCCAACAGCTGCAGGTACTTATGCTGTAGTGGCTAGTTTGAGTAATGCAAATTATACGGCCGCTGATGCAACAGGTAGTTTAGTGATTGGCAAAGGGACGGCTACGCTAACTTTAAGTGGTTTGACCGCTACTTACGATGGTACAGCAAAATCGGCAACTGCAACAACCAATCCTGCTGGGTTATCTGGTGTCTCTATTACTTATGATGGTTCATCAACTTTGCCAACAGCTGCAGGTACTTATGCTGTAGTGGCTAGTTTGAGTAATGCAAATTATACGGCCGCTGATGCAACAGGCAGTTTAGTGATTGGCAAAGGGACGGCTATTCTTACGCTGAGCAATTTGACACAAACTTATGATGGTACTGGAAAATCTGCAACAGTGACCACTAATCCTGTTGGGCTAACCGGTGTCTCCATTACTTATGATGGATTGGCAACTTTGCCAACAGCCGCAGGAACTTATGCTGTAGTGGCTAGTTTAAACAATGCGAACTACACGGCCGCTAATGTGACGGCTGGTTTAGTGATTGGCAAAGGAACAGCTACGCTTACCTTAGGTGGCTTGACTCAGACTTATGATGGTACCGCAAAATCTGCAACAGTGACGACTAATCCTGCTGGATTATCTGGTGTCTCTATTACCTATGACGGATCGGTAACTTTGCCAACAGCTGCGGGTACTTATGCTGTAGTCGCTAGTTTGAGTAATGCGGACTATATAGCTGCTGATGCAACAGGCAGTTTAGTAATTGGCAAAGGAACTGCTACGCTAACCTTAAGTGGTTTGATTGCTACTTACGATGGTACAGGGAAATCGGCAACAGTTACGACTAATCCTGTTGGATTATCCGGTGTCTCGATTACTTATGATGGATTATCAACTTTACCAACAGCCGCGGGTACTTATGCTGTAGTGGTTAGTCTGACTAATGCGAATTATACAGCCGCTGATGCAACAGGTAGTTTAGTAATTGGAAAAGGAACGGCCACTCTTGCATTGAACAATTTGTCTCAAACTTACGATGGTACAGGGAAATCGGCAACAGTGACGACTAATCCTGTTGGGTTATCCGGTGTCTCCATTACTTATGATGGATCGGCTACTTTACCAACAGTTGCCGGTACTTATGCTGTAGTGGCTAGTTTGAGTAATGCAAATTATACGGCCGCTGATGCAACAGGCAGTTTAGTGATTGGCAAAGGAACGGCCACTCTTGCATTGAGCAATTTGTCTCAAACTTACGATGGTACAGGGAAATCGGCAACAGTGACGACTAATCCTGTTGGGTTATCCGGTGTCTCCATTACTTATGATGGATCGGCAACTTTGCCAACAGCTGCGGGCACTTATGCTGTAGTGGCCAGTTTAAACAATGCGAATTATACGGCCCTTGATGCAACAGGTAGTTTAGTGATTGGCAAAGGTACGGCTACGCTTGCATTGAGCAATTTATCCCAGACTTATGATGGGATAGGGAAAACCGCAACAGCAACAACCAGTCCTGCCGGCTTATCAGGTATTTCAATTACATATGACGGATCGGCGATTTTGCCAACGGCTGCGGGCACTTATGCTGTAGTTGCCAGTTTGAATAATGTAAATTATACAGCAACGAATGCAACAGGCAGTTTGATAATTGGCAAAGGAACAGCTACGATTACATTGAATAATCTATCTCAAACTTACGACGGCACTGCAAAATCTGCAACCGCAGTAACTAATCCTTCAGGCTTGTCTGGGGTTACATTTACCTACAATGGAAGTGCTACATTACCAATCCTAGCTGGAACCTATACAGTTGTAGCTAGCTTAACAAATTCCAATTATACAGCAACGAATGCAACAGGTAGCTTGGTAATTGGTAAAGCAGTTGCTACACTTGCATTGAGTAACCTATCTCAAAGTTATGACGGAACAGCTAAAACAATAACCGTAACGACCAATCCCGCAAACCTAATGGGAGTAACTGTAACTTATAATGGTGGTAATGTTCCTCCAACTTCAGCGGGAGCACATACTGTGGAAGCTAGTTTAGTAAATGCGAATTACACCGCCACAAATGTAACAGGGATCTTAACCATAGGTAATATTAATCAAACCATCAGCTTTGCTGCACTTGCAGATAAGTTATCGACAGATCCTGTGTTTACATTAAATGCAACAGCGAGTTCAGGATTGATCGTTACTTACAGCAGCAGTGATCCTACTATTGCCAGAATCATCAATGGTAATCAAGTGGAGTTACTAAAGGCAGGAACAGTTAGCATTACGGCTAGTCAGGCCGGAAATGTAAATTATGCCGCGGCGGTACCAATAACTCAATCATTAAAGATCGTTGACAACCCCGCACCTGTAATTACGATTGTAAGTGATAAAGGAAATAGTATCAATAAAGGCGAGACAGCTATTTTGACTGCATCCGGTGCTGTGAGTTATCAATGGTCGGCCGCTAATGGTATGATAACAGGGCAAAATACGGCTATACTTACTGTACGCCCTTCAGTTACGACTACTTACACGGTGATTGGGACCAATCAATATGGCCGTAGCAGCACGCAGACCATTAAAATAGAAGTTGTTGAAAGTTTGATGGCTGTAAATTCCACTAACCTGATTACGCCAAATGGTGATGGTATCAACGATTACTGGCTAGTCAATAATATTGATATGTTTCCAAACCATAGTATCAAAATATTTGATAGGGCGGGTAGGCTATTATTGTTGCTAAGGGATTATAAAAATGATTGGGATGGCAGGGTAAATGGTGCCGCTCTGGAAGAGGCGACTTATTATTACCTCATCGATTTCGGAAACGGGAAAGAATTTAAAAAAGGGTATATCACCATTGTTAGAAATCAATAAGGTAATTGTTTAAATACAGTAAGAACCATTCTATAGAATGGTTCTTACTTCAACTTTGTTGTCTAATGGTTTTAAGCTTTTTAAATAAGTATAAATTGCTGCCAAATCGTTGTTAGTCATTCCTGCATACATAGTCCAGGGCATTGGCGAGTTTAAATCAGTTTTAGCCATAGTTGGCAGCTTTGCCGTGCTATCCGCATAGATTTTAAATTTTTGAACAAACATTTCTTTAGTCCAACTACCCAATCCATTGGTTTTATGCATCGTAATGTTACTCGATCTAATCGTACCTGCTGGTTGCTGAAATTCCATCCCACCGCCAAATTCAGTACCGGCTATAATGGCACCTTTATCCATTTTACTGTGGCAATCTACACACCCAGCTGCATTGACCAAATAAGCACCATATTTAACGGTGTCCTGCATAGCAGGTATTTTTTGGAAATCTGCTGGTTTAGGACTCATTTTATTGATCAGGCTTACCGGGAAGTCTAATTCGGTGTTCGGTACTTCATTTTGTATTGGGTTTAAGCTGCGGATATAGGTAATGATGCTATAAATATCTTCTTTATCCATTTTGCCAAATCTTTGGTAGCCCATCAAAGGAAATAATGCTTTCCCATCTTTATTAACCCCAGTAGTAATGGCTTTTAAAATTTCTCCGTCGGTCCAATTTCCCAAGGCATGTGGGGTAATGTTAGCTGCGTAAATTTTCCCCGGAAATCCCATATTTTGATCAAAAACCTCGCCGCCTTTACCTAAAGAACCGCTTAGGGGTGGACCAGAAAATAACGCCCAGTTGCGAGTGCCATGGCAGTCCATACAAGCTGTTACGTGATTTGCAAGGTAACGGCCTCGTGCTAACCGTGCTGGTGTTGGTTCTATTTTCACCACCGGTGCTGCACCCGTATCTGGTAAAGCATTGTGAATGTACAAACCACCGGCAAATGCAAGAAGGATTACAACAGCAACCACTATCCCGAGTATTTTTAAAATTTTCATTTATATATTATTTTTTTAAGGTTAGAAATCTTTAGTATTATTCATAATTAGCAGTAACACAGCTATAAAAAAGTCATTTTTTCGACGAAATACTGAAAACATTTTGTTCGTCGTAGGTTCTTTTTTTCTCAAAAAACCGCAAGGTATATAGTTGTGTTGGTTTTTTGTGGTATTTGTTTATTGTAAGGTACGTTTGGTTTCTTAAATATATAAAATATTAATTTCCTAACAAGGGTTGAGAAAAAATATTCTGATTTGCGTTTTCTTACCGTTTTGATTTTGGCATACTTATTGGCAAAGGGATGGAACTAAGGCAAACAAGCAAGCATTATCTAATGAGAAAAAATCAGCGTTCTTTTCTGGTCATATTTGGCATTATCATCGTGTTTATAACGCTCTTGTTTCACAATTCAATTACACAGCAATCAGAACAAAAAGTATTAACGACTACCTTGACAGAATTGGAGACAAACAACCTTCAGCTCTCTAAATTGGACACCATTACTTTAAGCTTGCAGGTTGCAGAGAATAATTTTAGGATGTATACCGCTTTGTGGAAGCCTGAATATTTTGTGAAATATACAGAAGAGATAAAATCTATTTCTACCATATTGGCTACCCTTTCTGTAGAAGGTAATAGAAATATATCGGGCAACATTGTGGGGGATTTGGCTAGTAAAAGGAAGCAGATGTTGCTTTATGGAGCAATTAAGAAACTAGCCGATTCAATTACGAATATTAATTTACAGCTTAATGTAGATAAGATAAGCAGTACCCTGCTAGCTGGAAAAAAGTTTCCAAAAGCCGCGGTAAAGAAGGTGATTGAGATTGAAGAAATAAAAGCTGAACCCAATGGGAAAAAGAAAAAGTTTTTTCAGCGGCTTAAAAGTGCGATTTTAAACGAGACCGATCCGGCAGACACCGCTAAAATAAGAACAACTGAAACCACATACGAGCCTGTTGAAAATGGGGTGGAAGCTTACAACAAAAAGCAATTGGAACGAATTACCAATTATTACAAGGGCTTGTTGGAAGATCAAAAAAAGAATCATGTTAAGTTAACCGAAAAAGAGCAAGCTATTTTAACTTTAAATGAGCGGATATTCGAAAATATTAAGCTGTTATTTAAAGAATATAAAGACAATATCAATGTAAGTGAGACAGCAAGAAAAGTAGCGCTGAAAAATAAAGCAAAAAATTCATTGGATAATATTAATTGGTCTGGCAAACTTAACTTTGTGATCAGCTTATTATCTTATTTGGGCATTATATTTTTGCTGTATAAGCTTTACCGTGCTTATAATAGGATCATGAAAGCGAATAAGCTGGCCGCTGAGCAGGTGGTTAGTAAATCCAGACTTTTTACCAGTATCAGTCACGAGATGCGTACGCCTTTAAATGCGATTATTGGCGTTTCTGAACAACTAAAGTCAACACCTTTAAATGAAGATCAGAAGATGATGTCTAAATTGTTGGATACTTCTTCTTCTATGCTGTTGTCTGCTGTTAACGAAGTGCTTGATTTTTCTCGTTTGGAAACTAAAAAGCTATCACTTGCAAAAACACCTTTTAGATACAAACGTGTTTTAAAGGAAGTTGCAGATACCGCAAAAGTGCTGGCTGACCAGAAAAAATTAAAACTTGAACTGCTTCAGGATGGTGCTCCCAACTTGTTGCTAGATGGCGACCCTTATCGTTTAAAACAGATCATTATGAATTTAACAGCTAATGCCATTAAATTTACGGAGAAGGGGAGGGTAAGTATTCAAGTGGATGTAAAGAGAACTGATGAAAAGAATGTATTACTGATTGTTAAAGTTATCGATACTGGTATAGGTATATCGGCGGCAAATATTCCTGTCATCTTTAATGAATTTTCACAAGTGATAGATGCTAAGCGTAATGACTGGCAAGTAGGCTCAGGGCTTGGCTTAACCATTAGTAAAAAGTTGGTGGACATGCATAAGGGGAAAATAGATGTTGAAAGTACGCTGAGAAAAGGGACAACTTTTACGGTCGCGTTGCCTTATCGCATTGTTGTTGATGGAGAAGAAAACCTTGAACAACAGCAGGAAATGATGATCAATAGCGATCGTTTTAAAAATATTCACATTTTAGTTGTTGATGATTCTGAGATGAACCTACTGGTGATTAAAATGATCTTTAAGAAGCATGGAATTAGTTATGATGCGGCAACAAGTGCAGCTGAAGCACTTCAATTTATAAACAAAAATAAATGCGATATGGTGCTCACAGATATTCAAATGCCAGAAATGGATGGGATAGAGTTTGCCAAAATAATCAGAGCTAACAAGGATCATAAGAAAGCTGCAATCCCCATCATTGCTTTAACTGGTGAGATTAGTGCAGGGGCGCATGATACCTATTTTTCTGCAGGATTAAACGATTACATCATCAAGCCATTTACAGAGATAGAACTGATCGAAAAGATTCTCGATTACATCGATTAGATACTGTCTTTTATCCATTGTTTACCCTCAGTAAACCTGGTGACCAGCATTGATGCTACGGTATCGCCGGTGGCATTTAATAAGGTTGCCATCGGATCTACCAATGTCCCAATGATCATTGCGGGTGGCAAGGCTTCTATGGGGAGACTATAAGCAGAAATAAATAACAACTCACCAACATAGCCTCCATTAGGTATGCCACCTTCTACAATACTCACCAATACGGTCATTCCTAAAGCCAATATAATTGCATCAGCAGTATCAAATCCTTTACCAAACAGCGCAAACACAACAGCCATTTTAACAATCGAAGAGATACTTGAACCATCTTTATGTAGGGTTGCGCCAAGGGGTATGGTTACATTGGCAATATAATCTGGAATACCCATTTTTTTTGCAGCATCCAGATTGGCAGGAATAGTGGCAATGCTGCTACAAGTGCCTACGGCAGTTGCGGAGGGAATAAGGTTGTTTTTCCAATAGCGCTTTATCCCTTTCATACCTCCAGCTACAAATGCATATAGGCTAAATATGGCTACGAAATAAAAGGCACCAAAACTATAATATAGGCCTAATGACTTGGCATAGGTGCCAAATAATTGGGGGCCAAATACGCCAACTTGATAGGCGAAGTATGCACCAAGTCCAATCGGACCACCTTTCATAATCAGAATGAATACGTTTTTAAAGACTTCATTTCCTGCCTGAAGAAAGGAAGCGAAACGGATGCCTTCTTTTCCTGATTTATGGGTTGCAAAGCCAATAATAACGGAGAAAATGATCATGGCCAACATGCTTTTACGGGAAAGCAGTTCAAAAAACTCTGAAGTTGTGAAAAGCCCGGCAAGTTGATCTGCAAAGGGCTTTTCATTTATTTTTTCAGTAATAGCAGCAGCTGTTAGCGATTCATGTATTGGGAATATTTTAACAGCAACAATGGTTAATATGGCTGATATCAGAACTGTAGCAAGGAATACCACACCGGTGATGCCCATCATTTTGCTTAATTTTTCGGAAGGCTTAATGTTCGCAATAGCTGATGAGATGGCGAAAAAAACCAGTGGTATCACCGCAGTAAATAGGAGATTTAAGAAGATATCACCTATTGGTTTTAAAACCTCAACTTTTTTACCAAAAATCAATCCTGCTATACTTCCAACTATAATTCCGGTCAATAGCCAAATGATTCCACTATAATTTTTTAAGTAACCTTTCATTATAATTCTTGTTGGTTACCTAAATATATTAAATATTAATGGTTTAGCGAGAGTATCTCAGCAATACACACCCATCATCAAAAGTCTTTGTTTCGAGGAGATTTAACTTGAGTAACTTGCGGTCATCGGTAAACAACTTTCTACCGCTGCTTAAAATTGCAGGACATACAATGAATTGATATTCGTCAATCACATCACTGTTAAATAACGATTGTGCGAGCGCAAGACTTCCCCAGATCACGATGTCTTTTCCTGCTTGTGACTTCAATTTTGAGATTTCCTTATCGGTGTTTTTCTTTATAACGGAAGCAGGTTCTAGATTGCCCCAGGGGGCTTGTTCAAGAGTTTCAGAAACAACATACCTGGCCAAGGCATTTAATCCTGGAGCGATAGGCTCTGTCGAGTTTGGCCAGTAGGCTTCAAACATCCGGTAGGTATTCCGGCCCAATATCATGGTATCTATGTTTTCTATAAATTGTAACTGATTGTTTTCAATACTGTTTTTTGTACCAGTTGAAAACGCTTGTGGCATAAAATCCAATTCGTCTTGCTGTCCGGCCGCAAAACCATCAATGGTTACAAATTCCTGAACAATTATCTTTCTCATGATTGATCGCTATTAGTATATAACAAATATACACAGTATAGAATTGTGTACTAATCCAATACCATAAATTATATGTATCCCCGAATTGTCAAAAGAGTATGATGATCATGAACCATCCTATTTGAACGTTTTCGTATTTCATAGAGGTTTATTTCTTTTTAGAACCAACCAGAATTACGATTCCTGCAATTAAAATAATGCCACCAACGTAAGGAGGCCAATTCACATTTTTCTCTTTGTCTGCCGATATCTCAATAGGTCCGGCATCTACTATTTTTTCTTTTTTCGTGTAACTGAAACCAGTCCATACTAACATTATAACCCCTAAAAGGGTTAGAATTAATCCTAGAGTTTTGTTCATATCAGTTTCTGTTTAGTTTTATAATATTAACAGCAGTTATAATGAAAAGTTTGAAACTTGATTAGTACGTTCTTCTCCGCCACCCTTCTATGGTATATATCAGGTGATCAGGTCAAATTCGTTGGACACGCAATCCCCTTTATAATACTTCTTTTTATCCAAATCGGCATTTACATTTGAATGAATGATTTAGTAAATTTAAATTGGTAAATAATTAAAAATGGAATTCAATCCAAGTAACAATGTAGTCAAACGCTGTCTTCAAGGTATGGACATGGAAGAAAAAGGCAAACCAGAGGAAGCAAGCAAATTTTTTCTTCAAGCCTGGAACGAAGCGATAGACGACTTAGAAAAATTTATTGCAGCTCATTATGTAGCCCGATATCAAAAAAATGTTTCTGACAAATTAAAATGGCTTGAAACGGCTCTGCAGTTTGCATTAAAAATAAATAACGACAGTGTTAAGAGTACTTTTCCTAATCTGTATTTAAACATTGCTAAATGCTATGAGGACCTAAGGGATACTGACAAGGCAAAAGAAAATTATGAACTATCAATTTCGTTTAATGATAAACCATCTGACAAGGGACCTTTTTATCATGGAACGAAAGCAGATTTGCAATTAGGCGATTTGCTGACTGCAGGAGGCAGTTCTAATTACAAGACCGGACTCGAAATGAATCACATTTATTTTACAGCCCTTGTTAATGGAGCTGGACTTGCAGCTGAATTGGCAAAAAGCAATGGAAAGGAACGTGTTTATATCGTTGAACCGACAGGGAATTTTGAAAATGATCCAAATGTTACTGATAAAAAATTTCCAGGCAATCCGACTCGCTCATATCGCTCACAATCACCCTTAAAAATCGTTGGTGAAGTGACTGATTGGGTGAGAATGGCACCTGAGGAACTTCAGAAATGGCGTGAAAAGCTTGCCAATAATAAAGGAGATATCATTAATTAAGAATAACATCTTTAGAGATATTTATTTAATAAACTGAAATCCGTCGCCTATTATTTTACGTAAGTATTTCCATTTTCAGCGTCTGGTTCGGTTTGTATAGCATGCTGTTATTGTATTTTATATCTTGAAATAAACGCAAACGCACATGACGACAGATTTAGACGTATTTGAAGACATTGTATCCAGTATCATGGATGGTACTTATAAGGACGAAATAGAAGATCGATTGTTTCTTGATAGATGCAGAGAATTGCAAGAAGATGCGGAGATATTTTCTGCGCTGAACCCAGATAAATCTGGATATTATCTGCTTCAGCGAAAGTTAATTGTCTATAGGATCATTTCCAAGATCACCATAGAGAAAGCTGGGTTTGATAATAAGCAAAAGGAAAGATTGGAGTTTATTGAAAAAGGTTTATTGAGCCTGTACTGGCTTTATATGGAACTTTTGGTTGAAATTCAGAATTGAGGTTTAAAGTTCGTGCTTTGCCCAAACCTTATAGATTTCAACCGCCCCATATGCATCACAGACTTCTCCTTCAACTTTTCTTTTCCCTTGACAGGATGATTGTACGTACGCGCCAGCTTTAAAATAAGCGCCCGTAAATGCCTTCGGATAAGTAAACTTTAATTTGCCATTGTAATAGCATTCAGTTTGGTCGTTGCTTACTTTAAACATTACCGTAAAACGAGTGCCCAATTGGTAGTTTTCATCTAATATGGGCCCTTTGTCATTATCCATTTTTACAAAAAGTTTATTCTTCTCTAGCCTAAAAACAATAACATCGTCATCAACATCATGGATTTGACCAACCACAATATGTGGTTTTTTAACCGGTAAATGAATGATGCTTTGATCAATAAAAAGAGTGTGCGTGCCGGTTGATGATGACCATGAGGCGTTCTTTTTTCCATTATCGATCATTTCTCTAAGCTCAGAGCGGGGATAACCCGATCCTTTTGTTGTGGTTCCACCTGTTATCGCACGAAATACGACTGCGTTGCCTCCATTGTTGGCATAAAACCAAAATTCGTTGCTATAGGTTTGCAATTCGGGCTGTCTGTATTCATCCGATCCACCAGGAGTTTTAATGCCCTCAGGTATATTTAGTTTCCAATTGCTAAGGTCCAATATTTGTGAAGGAAGCTTTGTGGCTTGCTGAGCCGAAATATCGGAGCTCAGTAAAGTGATTAGCCCTACGGAAAGGGCTAATCTTAGTATTGTCTGTGTGAGTTTTATCATTTGATACTATTGTTTTATAACGCCAATTGATAGCTTGTCGTTTGCAGCAAGAGTGTTATCTGGCCATTGGAAATTAAGTTTTTCGGGATCAGCATATTTAGGTTTAATATGGTAAATATAGTTTCCAGTAGCTTTGTTGTAAAAAGATTCGATCTTTCCAGATTCATAAAAATTACAGTGATCAACAAGTATGTTATCCCAACGGTATTCCTGGAATTGAATAGACCTTCCGCCTTGTCCACTATAAGAAAAATTGCTGTTGGTGATCACAGCTTGCTGTACTCCAATTAGCCTGACTACAGTTCCTTGTTCACGGTTTTCTACCTCATTAAAGGTGCAATGGTCAATATTTACAAATGGGCCTAAAGTACTTTCGTCATTTCCACCGCGATAAATGTTGATGGCACTGCCCAGTAAATTGGTAAAAGTACAATTCTTAACGACATTGTATTCCGCATTGTACATTCCCTTATCGTCTTTCTCTGAAGAAAGGTCTATTCCATTGCCTGACATATGATGGAAAATTGAATTGATGATAACCAGACTGTCAGCTAGTGTGCTTTTTGACGCTTTAAAACCACTGTTTGTACTCTCATTATAATCGTAAAATTCACAATCATCTATGGTTAATAGATAAGGTCTGTTCATCGGTTTATCAGTAGAACAGATACCAGCGTCAGCAGCGGAAAAACTTTCGTACGTGCCTTTAAAAGCAAGGCCTTTAACCAAAAGGTCACCCCCGTTTTCAATACTGATAAAAGCGGGTAAGGATTTGTAGGATGCATTGACAAATACAGGTCTGCTCTTTAAATTTTTGGCTGCCATGATGATTATCGGTTTGTTAACCGTAAGCTCAGCAGTCATTTTGTAAAGTCCTGCGTCTGATAAAATGATGGTATCACCAGCTAGTGCATCTTTAATCAGGTTGGCAATCATTGCACTTTGTGCTGCTTTTACCTTAAAGCTTTTTGGTAGGCGGGCAGGAGTTTCTACCGTAGGTCTATACCAGGTAGCTCCCGTTGCCTCTTTTTTAATTAAAGGAAGCTTTTTTATATCCGCTCCGTATTGTGGATCGTAGGGTAGATTAAATCCTTTTATCTGAATAGATTTTATCTTTACTTTTTTAAAACCGGCAGGTGTGCTTCCTTTAAAAGCATCATCTAATCCGTTATCCGCAAATGCGATTCCTTTGTCGTTATTGACATCGGTATAAACTTCATTTTTTTGAGTAAGGATAAGGTTATTTTTGAAGGAAACATTTTCAGGCCCAAGGGTACGCTCGGCATCCTTACCAGCCCCAAATAAGATCTCAGCACTATTGATAAAAGTATTTTTTTCAATAACAGCATCTTTTACCTGGTAATATCTATTGATGAGTGAATTGGGCACACCGTTTACTAAAGCCAGTGGTGCTCTGAAATTGCTGCCCTGAAGCTGATAAAAAACATTGTTAAATACGCGCTGACGGGGGTTGATTACCCTTACGCCTCCTGTAAAGGGTTTGTTGTTGCCTATGAAAAAATTGCCTTCAACGATGTTGCCTGATCCATGTCTCAATACAAGACTGCCCTCGCATTCGTAAAAGGTGTTGTAGCTGACATTGTTTTCGCCTGATTTGATAGATACGATCTCTACTTCTCCATTACAGCGCTCGAAATAATTGTGGACAATCTGTGTACGTGATGCCGTTAATGAATACCTGGAAACGCCGATACGAATGGTTTCACCACCATTAGATCCAAAGCGCTGACGGCCTTTAAAGTAATTACTATCTATGCGGTGATTATTTTGCTGGCTCCGTTCATCATCTAATTCTGCAATGATCAGTGGTCCTGAATTTAGCTTGTTTACAAATGTAGAATGATCAATACGGTTGTTTTTTCCATACAATGTAATCCAGGTGTCGGCTTTAAAGCGTTCTGGCTGACTATAGTTCTCAATTACCATGTTGCTAACCCGGCAATTGTTGGCCAGCACCTCATTATTGATGCGAAAGGAGATGACTTCCCTTTTAGGGCTATAACCATTTTTAAAGTGGAAGCCCTTAATGATCAGGTATTCGCCACCAATCTGGATATAGGATTGCCCGCTAAAGGTAACCCCGCCAGGTGTTTGTGGCATAATAATGATAGGGGCTTTAGCTGTTCCTTTTCCTTGTAATTGTATAGCTGCATTGTTCCAGGTGCCATCCTTCAACAGAAGGATGGTACCTGGTTTAGCTTTGCTTATAGTAGCTTTCAATGCTGCTGGATTTTCTACAATGACGGTTTCGGCTATCGAAAAAAAGCTACTGAGTAATAAGGATACAAATAATATGGTCTTTAGCATATGCATGTGGTCATAAATTATTTCTGGATATAGATATCGAATTTCATGGTCGAGTTACCAGCACTTGAATTCACTTCTTTGATGACCATAATGGCATTTTTATACGCAGTGGTCGTACGGTTTGTAATCCGCAGATAAATGATTTTTGCTGTGGTCAGATTAAACAAAGATGCCGAAGGTGCTGCTGATGCCTCATATCTAGGTCCACTGCTTGATGGAGCCGACAATGTTCTGGAAGTAAAGAATGCATCACTTAAATCGTCTATTTCATTTGCGGCTATCAGATTATAAACATCAGTTTGTCCGGTGCTTGCTCCATTGATCAAGACCCTGAATTTGGTATCTTTTAATGCAGCTGGATCCGCAATCGTCCATCCCGTTCCATTACATTTCATATTTGCGGGGAAGGTTCCTGTTGTACCACTAAATGGGTTATATAAGGTTGGCCCTGCGCTAGGAGCAAAAAATACAAACTGAATATTTGCTTCATTAGCTATCAGATTGCAGTTGCCTGCCGTAGTTCCATTTTCAAGGAAAACGGTGTTGGTCCCCAATGTTTGTGCGGTCATGAATACATCTCTGTAAACCACACTGCCATAATTGACATTTAAAGGAATGATCAGCTCAGTTTGAAGATCTTCTGTGTCAACTGCAATGAGTTTAAGGTTTGAAGCTCTTTTTTTATATAAGTAAGTAGTATTTACATTATAAGTTTTAACTCCATTCAGGTTGCTTAAAGTGGAGACCAGCTCATAGACTCCATTACGGTCGTCGTAAATATCTATTTTCTTGAGACCAGTTACAGAAGTAATATTGCCGGTTAGAGGTGTAGTTCCTGCAGTAATTGGTGTAATCTTAGCTGCAAAACCAATGAATTTTGGTTTAAAAACAGCAACATCCACGGGCATATTGATAATTAATTCATTGGTCTGGTTGTAGATGTCTGTAACCCGTATTTTAATGTGCTGGGCAGCTTTACGGTAGGTATATGCATAGTTCAATGCATATTGTTTAGCACCGTTTATCGTGTTAATGCTGTGTGCCAGTACATAGGTGTTCTCGGTTTGGAAATCATCGAATATATCAACCTGTTTGATGCCATAGTCCGAGGTCAGGTTACCTGCTATTGCAGTTGCTCCATTAAGATCTGCATTAATTTGAGTAGGGAAACTGTTAAACTGAGGTAGGTCAGGATCGAAGAATTTAATGGGAATAAATCCTTCAAAAGAAGTGTTGTCTAGATGTTTTACCATTACCCTAATCCCGCTAACCTGCGTTAGGTTTGCCGACGAAAAATTGGCTGTAGGGATACTAAAATTATAATTATTCCTACTGTCTTCGGCCGGCGTACCAATATAGATCAGGGAATCTGTTGTGTTGTTGCGCACCAGATAGCAGTAAATTAATTTTATGCCAGCAGGGGCGTCCAGCTCAGCATTAATTGTGGCATCAGGACTGAGCTGTTTGGTAGCCTTATTGTAGGTAAACTCCTTAGTGCTGAAGGTGTCAGGACTGGAGTTTGTTACCTTATCTTTCTTGCAGCTTTGCATGAAAATTGAAGAGATCAACAGCACAATGATCCAAAGGTTATTTATAGATTTCATATTCAATTTTTTGAAGGTTAGTAACCTGGGTTTTGAACAATTTTTATCTGATCATTTGCATCGAGTTCACGCTGCGGAATAGGCAATAACAATTTTTCAGCTGTTAAGTGAGCTTGTAATTCTGCCAGTGTAAATGCAGGTCTGTAGGCTTTGTAATGCGCGTCAAATTCTAATGCAAAATGATTTTTGATAACAGTAATGGCTTGTCCAGTTCTTACCAAATCAAAGAAACGTTGGTTTTCGAATGCAAATTCCAACCTTCTTTCGTTTAACAATGCGGTTAAAAACTGTGCTGGTGTAGCAATGGCATTGGCACTTCCATCCGTTGGATATTTATAGAAACCAGTATTAAAGTCTCCAGTAACATAATCTACCGCACCAGCTCTTGCCCTTACGTCGTTAATTAGGTTTACACTTGCCGTTCCAAAACCCAAAGCCTCTGCTTTCATCAACAATACATCAGAGAAACGTAGCACCGGGAAATCATTTTCTCCATCAAATTTAACCAAAACCGGGGATATGAATTTTTTAACATACAGCTTGGCGTTATATTTTGCCATTGTTACGGCTTTTCTTCCATCAGTAGCGCCCGTTGCAGGTGTTTTATAGGTTACATCCAAATCGTTGGTCGGGTAGTTGTATCCGCTTCCATCACCATTTATGACGGCACTTCCGCTAGATGTTGGCGCAAAGTTATTGCCCATTAAATTACCTAAACCAAAGCCACCAGCCTTAAACCTTACTGCAAAGAGAATTTCTTTGTTCATTTCGTTGTTGATAGAGAAGACATCCGAAAAGGAAGGTAGCATACCATAGCCACTGTTGCTGATTACATCATCAAGCAGTGGTAGTGCGCTTGACCCACGGTTGGTACTTAAGTAAACTTTAGCCAGTAACGTTTTTGCTGCCCAGGAAGTCGCATGCCCAGCATCGGTATTGGTTGAAGCTGAATATGGGGCTTGAGATAGTAAGTCTTTGGCCGCTAAAAGGTCGGCTGTGATCAGCTGATAACAATCGGCGATCGGCGTTCTGTTGATTTTTTTTGACTGTTCAGGATCAACGGGTTCGGTAACTAAAAACACATCACCATATAACCTTACCAGGTTAAAATAATGATAGGCACGTAAAAACAAAGCTTCGCCTGCGAGCTGATTTTTTTGCTGCTGGGTCATTTTTGCGGTTCCTTCGCCGAGAGTGGTTTGTCCACCTGCATAGGTAGCGCCCAGACTTTTTAGTACATAATTGATCGACCTTAGGTTTTTGTAGGTCATCAGCCAGTATTGATAAACCTTGTCATGTGCCGAGTTAAGGGTAAACATGTCCAAGTCATTAAATTCAAAATTAATGGTAGCCGAACTATTGGCTACACCCTGTTTCGAATTATCAGTTCGCAGATCAGTGAGCATCCATTCAAATTCCAAAGGCTTTTGCAGACCGCTATAGCTGCCGGTAAGTGCGACTTTGGTTTCTTCATAATTTCTATAAAAGGCATCAACCCCAATATTGGAAATGGGATCGATATCGATGATCTTGTTACAAGCAGTAGTGCTTATCGCAAGCAATAATCCTGCTGTTAGGTACTTAAAGCTTTTCATCTTATCTATTTTTAGCTGAGTCATGATTTAAAAATTAACATCTATACCAAATGTGTAAGTGCGGGCAATTGGAAAGGCGCCACGCTGATAGCCATCAATAAGTGGGGAGGAATATTGTGATGAGGTAGCTCTGGCCTCAGGGTTGATCCCACGGTAAGAGCTGCCCATTAAATAAACCACATTGTCAGCAGCAGTATAAACTCTTACCCCTTTTACACCTATCTTTTTAGTGAATTTAGCAGGAAGTGTGTAGCCGAGGATGACGTTTCTAAGTGCAGCATAAGAGCCGTCCTCAATCACGTAGTCTGTTAGCATCCAATTCTCTCCATTGGTATAGTATGGTGTTTTACCATCACCTGGATTGGCGGCACTGATCCATCTGTTTTTGTTGAAATTCTCGTTGTATCTCCTTGATTCATTGTAATTTGCATCACCATTGATCACTTTTACACCCTGTACGCCTTGTAATAAAATATTCAGATCAAACCCTTTGTATTTAAAAGAGTTGTTGATTCCCCAGGTAAAATCAGGAAAAGGAGTACCTATCGGTGTACGGTCATCCACATCGATTTTGTTATCACCATTTACGTCAACAAACTTTAATCCCCCGGGTGCGAAATATTTGGCAAGGGTAGAAGTTTGTCCACCGGCTTTTGCTTCATCAATTTGAGCTTGAGAAGTCCATACGCCATCTGTTTTATAACCGAAGAACTGTATGGCTGGTTGACCAACTATAGCGGCATAGATTTCAGAACGTTCTCCATAGTTATATTGGAAAGGTTCTCCACCTAGCTCCAGTAACTTATTTCTGTTGGCGGAGAAGTTTAAATTGGTAGTCCATTGAAACTTGCTGTTTTTGATATTGTTGGAAGTCAATTCTATTTCTACCCCTTGGTTTTTTATCTTACCTGAGTTGTTGATATATTCAAAAGATCCACTAAAAGATTGAGTAGATCTTTTGTATAGTAATTTATCTGTGTTTGAATTGTAATACTCTAAAGTTAAGCCGAATCGATCTTGCATAAAGCCTAGATCCAATCCTGCATTGAACTCATAAGTACGTTCCCAGGTAATGCTGGGATTGGCCAGCACATCCGAATTTGGTGACAGTCCAAGGTTCACATCGCCATTTCCGCTTCCAAAAGAATAATTACCTGGATAAAGTAAGTTTTGGAAAGAAAAGCTTGGGATTTTGTTGTTACCTGTAGCACCATAACTGGCTCTCAATTTCATATTGCTAACCCAGGTCACATCTTTCATGAAGTCTTCTTTTGCAATTCCCCAACCTGCAGATACTGCAGGGAATGAGCCATATTTTTTGCCTTTATAAAAGTAAGAGCTTCCATCCATACGGTAACTAACCGCTAATAAGTATTTATTCTTGTAATCGTAAGTGAAACGACCAAGGTATGAGATTAGACCTACACGGTCTTTCAGTGTTTTGGTTAGTGCCTGGTCTATTTGTGCAGCCTGATTAAGGGTCTCAAATTCATCGGTAGGGAAGTTTCTACCTACCATATTAGATTCCTTGATCGTAGTTTGCTGTGTGGTAAAACCCAGTAAGCCTGTGAAATTGTGATTGCCCCTGGTTAGGTTGTAGTTTAAGGTGTTTTCAAATAAAACATCTAGATAGTTTTTTGTGTAAACGACGGCAGCATTTACATCACCGTCTTTTCTGGCGTTCGATTTGGTAAAGGTATTGTTCTCCTGTTGTGTGTAATAGCCGCCAACAGAGCTTTTAAAGATTAAGTTGGGAAGAAATTTAATGCTGATATCTCCACCACCCAGTATTCTATAAGTCTGCTGATTGTTTGTTTCTCTAGCTGCAATAGAAAGTGGGGTATTATTACTCGTTGCAAAGGGATCTACAGGTACTCCGCTACTCCATACGCTTCCATCAGGCATGGTTCCTGTGTACTGCAAACCATTAAAATGGCGAGCCTGAACAAAATCTCCTGGGAGAATATCTGCCCATTGGGAATTTTGATGTACATAAGCTGCAGTAAAGTCATTATGATAAACCGGAAGGAAGGATCCGAATCTGAAATAGTCGGTAAAATTAACTGCCGGTCTTTGTGTTTTAATATAGGAAGGGTTAAAGTTAAAACTGAAATTAACCTTTTTACTCAATGCGCCATCTATCTTTGCTTTTACATTTAAGCGCTCGTTATCGCTATATTTTAAGATGGCCTGGTCTTTCTGACCACTTGCAGAGATGTAATATTTTAAATCTTTATTGCCTCCGGAAATGCCCAATTGGATATTTGCAATCGATGCATCTTGCATTGCTTCTTGCTGCCAGTCAGTAGGTACACCGCTGATTTGGTCTTCGATGATGTAGGCTGCACGTTCTGGACCAGTAATTAGGTTTTTTTGATTGGCGGGCACTGTTGGGTCATTTTGCCTTAATGCGCCCTCAGCAAATAGCATTTTAGTGTAATCGGTCACACTCATGATCGGGTTAAGCGCATAGGGTTTTTTAAAGCCGTAATACGATTTAACTGAATATCTTGGTTTATCGGAAACGCCGCTTTTTGTGGTGATCAGAATTACCCCATTGGCTGCTCTTGAACCGTATATCGCTGCTGATGCAGCATCTTTTAGTACTTCTATAGATTCTACATCCTGAGGGTTTACAAAGGATAAACCATCGGGTACTGGATAGCCATCTACTACAACCAAAGGCTGAGAACTGGCGCTGATGGAGCTGAATCCACGAACCCTTACAATTGGTTCGGCACCAACTTCTGAACTTACATTTTGAATGGTAACACCTGCTATTTTTCCGATTAAGGCATTGTCTAATCTTGATGTAGGAATCTCATCCAGATTTTCATTTTTTAGTTTACTTACGGCACCGGTTACGGAAGACTTTTTCTGTGTGCCATATCCAATAACCACCACCTCGTCCATGTTATTTTTTACCTCTTTTAAGGTAATGGTTACCTTGGCTGCTACAGTAACCGAATAGGCTTGTGGTTGGTAGCCTAGATAGTTTATCAGTAGTAGTTTGCCAGATTCGGCAGTAATGGTAAATTCACCTTGGTTATTGGTGATTGTTCCTTGTTTTGAATCTTTGATGGTAACAGATGCGCCCGGCAAAGTTTCTCCGGCAGCCGATTTAACCACGCCCTGTATTTTTACCTTGGTTTGTGAAAACCCTGGTGTCAAAAACAGAAAACAGGAAAATACAATGAGGAGTATACCTCGTAAGTAAACTTTCGAATTCATATTCTTATTGGTTTTATATTTGGTTATAGTATTTCCTGCTGTGTAAAATCCCCATTTTACTTTGCAGGGACAGCCTCCCTTATTGCTGCCTGGTAATGTGTTTAAAGGGCGCTTAAATAGCAGTCGCAGTATTTAAACGCCCTTTGTATTTTTATGAAAAGTTTAAACCACCATTGATATCGATATTAGTACCGGTAACATAGCTGGATTGATCTGTAGTCAGGTAAACAATCAGGTCTGCAACCTCTGATGCTTGTCCTTCTCTTTTCAGTAAAGTAGCATTGGCTACATTAACGCGAACTTCAGGTTTACTAAAGGTATCGTGAAAAGTAGTGGCAATCATTCCCGGCAAAACCGAATTTACACGGATGTTTTTAGGTCCAAGTTCTTTAGCTAATGCTCTGGTATAAGTCATGATACCACCCTTTGCAGTTGCGTAAGCACTTGCTCCAGGACCACCGCCATCTCTACCTGCAAGAGAAGAAAGGTTTACAATCGAAGCGCCTGATTTCATGTAAGGAATAGTGGCTTTACTCACCAGATATACGCTTTTTAAGTTCAGGTCCATCACCGCATCCCAAAAATCTTCGTCCAGCTCTAAGGTTGGTTTTCTGGCCACCATGCCGCCTGCAACATTAACCAGAATGTGAATTTCATCACCAAAAGCTGCTTTGGCTTTTTCAATTAGCTCGGCTACTTCGGCAGATTTAGTTACATCTCCCTTAACAATGATGGCTTCGCCACCATTATCAGTGATCTGTTTTAAAGTTTCTTCAGCATTGGCTAAATTGCTGTGATAATTGATCACAACTTTTGCACCTTCCTGAGCAAGTTGACAGGAAACAGCTCTACCGATATCTCTGGACCCGCCAGTTACAATTGCGACTTTATTTTTTAAACGCATATTCTTTGATTTATTAATTTGTTATTTTTTTAGATGTCATATATTTAATACAGATCCATGCAATGGGAACCAGTACAGCTGCCAGTACAAAGAAGGAAACGTAGCTTGTTTTTGTAATAATGGGTACGGCCCATGTGGTTAATAATGTTCCGGCAACTGCTGCTGTCCCGCCCATACCGGCCACTGTGCCTACGTTTTTGCCATTAAAATAATCGCTTGGCAAAGTTTGGATGTTTCCAATAAGGAACTGAAAACCAAATAGCGTGGTGCCAATTAGTACCATGGCGAGGGTAGGGGTTTCTTTCAATGTATCCAGGTAATAAACGATGGCAACCAGGGAAAGTAGCATGACTCCGGAGCCTATTGCAATCGAATTTTTTCTTGCTTTTACAGCGGTAGTACCTTGTTTAATTTGCCATGAAGAATGATAGCCACCAGCTAAGCTGCCTATGGCCGCAAAAAGATAGGGCAACCAGGTAAAGGCACCGATTTGTTTAATATCGAAGAGGAACTGCTCTTTTAAAAAGGTCGGTAACCAGGTTACAAATAACCACCATACCGGATCAATAAAGAACCTACTCATGATGATGCCCCAGGTATTTCTGAATTTTAAGAGTTCTCTCCAGGTTAGTACGGGTACCACCTCAACAGAAGCGTTAGCATCAGGATCAGTATCCAGGATATAGTTACGTTCTTTTTCAGTTAGCCAAGGGTGCTTTTCTGGTGCCGCTTTGTTAATGATGAGCCATGGAATAACCCAGATCAGTCCTAAGGCGGCAATAAGTACAAAGGTCATCTTCCAGCCAAATGCGATGTACAATAACGCAATAATCGGAGCGGATACTACTGAACCTAAGGATGCACCTGCGCCGAAAATACCCTGTGCAATCGCTCTTTCTTTTGCCGGAAACCATTCAGCATTACTTTTTGTCGCGCCAGGCCAATTTCCTGCTTCAGAAAAGCCGAGCATGAACCTGAAGATATTGAACGACATTAATGAGCGGGCAAATGAATGTAATGCAATAGAAACACTCCATCCAATGATAGAAATCGTCATACCCAGTCTTGTGCCTACCGCATCCATCAGTTTGCCTGTAAAAGTTTGCCCAAGGGCGTAGGCAATCATAAAGAAGGTGGTAATTAGTGCAAGCGCACTTTTATTGTCAACATCAGCAATTCCAAACTCCTTATAAATATAAGGCCACATGATGTTGATGGCACTACGGTCAATATAGTTGATCACCGTTGCAAAAGCAATCAGCGCAATAATGTACCATCTTAATCCTTTTACTTTCATCTCTATCCTAAAGTTATAGTCCCAGTCCCTTTAAAAATTCCATAATCTTTGCGTTAACCATGCTGTTGTCTTCTGGTGTGAATTTTCCATGTAGACCGCCTTTAACAGTAATAAACTCGTTCTTTACACCCAGCTCGTCCAACTTTGCTTTAAGGGCTACAGACTGCTGATAAGGCACTGTTGGGTCTGCATCACCATGTACAATAAACACTGGGGGACTAGTTTTCTTTACCTGGTATAGTGGAGATACTGACATGGCGAAGTCTTTATCTTTTGCTTTAGCACCTAACCAGCTTGTGGCTGATTTGCTGGTTTTGTTAGGACCATAACCCCAATCCCATACATCGGTAATGCCATACTTGTCAATAATAGCAGCAACCTTAATTTTTTCATTTGTTTTGCAATTGGTATCGAAAATGTGGTTGTTTTCTAGCAATCCGCCCATTAAGGCGAGGTGCCCACCGGCAGAACCGCCCATAATTACAATTTTGTTGACATCTATGTTGAGTTTTTTAGCATTGCTGATCAGGTAGACCAAAGCACAACGAGTATCTTCAACAGCTGCCGGGGCAGTTGCAACACCAGTAAGGCGATAAGCAATGTTAGCTACGGCATAGCCTCTTTTGAAGAAACCGCTAAATCCTGATTGTGATTCTTTGTTTCCTTTATTCCAGCCACCGCCATGGATATTGATGACAAGGGGAGTAGGGGCGTTTTTAACTGGTGGAAGGTATAAATCAAGCTTGCCTTCCCAATCGTTCACTTTGGTGTAAACCACATTTAACTGCTCAGTAAAGCCCGCCGGATAGGTTACTTTTTTTATGGCTACTGTATCCTGAGCGCTAAGGGCGCAGCAGGTAAAGAGTAAGCCACAAAGCATAATCATTTTCTTCATCTTAGTTTATATTTTAAGGTTAAAGTTTAAAGGAAATCTTCCCGGTGCGGGGAAAATACATCAATCAGGATTCCTGGTTCAATGCATACGCAGCCATGCCATACATGCGGAGGAGCGTAGAAACCATCACCTTTTTTGAGGAGCTTTTTTTCTTCGCCAATGGTCATTTCAAATACGCCACTGTCAACATAAGTAACCTGTGAATGGTGATGTTCGTGCAATATGCCCACAGCTTCTGCCTCAAACTTTGCTTTTACAAGCATAATTTTGTCATCATAACCATATATCTGTCTCTTGATCCCATTTCCTAAATCCTGCCAGGGAGTTTCTGCATCTATTTGAAATAAATTGTTCTGTAACATGACGTATTAATTAAGTTTTATAAAGTTTTCTTTGTTGTTATAATTGATCTGGTAGGTGTATAGCTTGTTTTTTACCTTAAATGAAACGGTAACCTGGTCTTTGCTGCTGCTTAGGATCTTTAAATCACTAACCTTGCTGCTGGCACCGGTTGTAGTTTCACTAACCGGATTGCTGTTGCCATGGGTTTCGATGACGTTAAAAAACGTTTGGTTGTTAGATTTTGGAGAAGAAAGCATAAAGGCTTTACTCTCTACGAGATTCATTTCAGGGTCGTTTGCACCTAGCGACAACATTTTTAAGTTGACAGCTGTGTCGGTTGCAAAATGAACGGTATAAAAACGTTTGTTGTTTAAAATACTCAGGTATCCGGTTTTTTCTTTAACCGGCTGCTCGGCATTTAGCCAGATGTGTTGATAGCCATATTTCTCACCTAGAGGTTTTAACTGATCTGCAAAAGCATTTACTTTTATAGAAGCATCAACAACATGACCTTTATACCAAAAAGGAAGGTCGTATTGGTGTGATTTGTCAGATAAGGTCTGGAAAATATCAATTACCAAGGGTTTACTTAATTCGGCTACCTTAAGCAAGGCAGATGTTCTGATCATTTGTACACCAGGGTAGGCATTGCGTTCTGCAGCACTGATCACCTGCAAGTTTTTATCACTTTTAAAGTACAGTACCTCAGGGTAGTTTTTTTGTGCAACATCGGGGTTGCCTTTGTAGTTAGAAGTCTGATCAACAACCAGTGTATTGTGTGCCACAGTTTGTTTTGCCCATGATTTATTTTCTGGTAAGTAATCGCCACCTTTTTTTGATTCTATATTGATAAATCTAGCTGAACCATAATCAGGAAATACTTCGACACCATTGTCATAATACAATAGGTTTAAACGATCGAAATGGCCGTGGCCCATACCCTGAGAAGCTGCTTTTATCAGTAAGGTTTGTTGATCTTCATTATTGCCATACCTTAAGATCCCCAGTCCGCCTTCTTTGCCCGAAGCACCATCTTTTATAAGTTGCGATTGGTAAGCAAAAGGCTTGGCTTTGCCGGCATGTAGATCGGCAGCAACCTTCAGTCCAGCATCAGAAACGATGACTTCATTCTGTCTCCCGGCAACGTCCAGTAGATCGGGCATAGGTTTGATATCGGCGTAAGCAATATCCACTCCATAAACCAGCTCGGCAGTTTCGTATGTCTTGCCTTTTACAGCATCATTGATAGGGAAAAATGTACCATCAGTATAAGTCAGCTGTAAAGAGGTATTTATGGCATTGGCTAATAATTGATTGCGGTATTCGAAGATTTTTAACGCTGGTTGATAGTTATTGATCGCCTTTGCGAAAATGATAAAAGGAAGCAAGGCGTATCTTTGATAATATGGTCCCTCAGTATAATAGCCATCAGGAGAAAACAATTGATCTATTTGGGCAAGGTAACCTGTTTTGCCATCCTTTGCAGATCCTTTGATCGCCATTTCTACATACTCCGGTTTGTTGAGTACGTAGCCTGTCATTCCCACCGCTGCAATATCCCAGGTACCATGGTTATGGATTTTATCAAAGGTTTCTTTGCAGTCAATCGTAAAGAATTTAAGCATTGGCTCAAATAAACCGGCATTTATCGCAGCTCTGTTTTTTTGGGATATGGCATCATAAACCATATCATAACCTTGTATCGTATATACCTGCCATACAAAATCATTCAGGCTTTGCCAGAAGATTTTCCCTGCCTGATGATTCTCTTTTCTTTTCGGATGTAATGGCCATTTGCTATAGTCAGCAGCATATTTTAACAACATGCTTTCTACGTAGGTAGCATACTTTTTATCACCCGAAATTTGGTAAGCAATACCGCAGTTCAGCATATTGGTATAGTTTTTTTTATGCTGCTCATGTGTGGCACCACCACCTGCATCTTTCGGCGTAGGTACATTAATAGGCTCTGCTATCGCTTTATCAGCATCGGCTTTTACCTTCTGATATGATTTTTTAAGTAAAGGATAAGTAGTTGTTCCCTTTCTTACTGCTTCGATATTTTTTTTGGTAAGCATAATGCTGGGGTGTTCCTGAGCAATTACTTGCAGGGTACACATCAGACAAAGCATGGCCATTACCAACTTTTTTAAGTAGTTTATACGCATTTTAAAGAAATGAGAGGCTTTTGTACTTAGTTAGTTATCATTAATAATATTTTGTGCGGAAAATCCGGCTTTGCTAATTTGAAACATGTCGTTAAGGTGAGCAGCAACTGCATTTTCTGCAGCATCTATATCCTGGTTTTCTATAGCCGTTAATATATTTCTATGCTCGGCTATGGCTAGTTTACCGCGATTATCTCCACAGATCTTACTTTCTACGATGTTCTTGATCAGATCGGGGATCAAAATAAGAATCATAGACTCGATTACAGAGTTTTTAGTAGCCCTTGCAATGGCAATGTGAAAAAGCATATCCTCTTCGATTGCATCCTGATTGCTATTGATCTTGTTCTCGTAATCAATCATCGCTTCCTTAAGGTTAACTAGATCTTGCGCTGTTCTTCTTTCTGCAGCTAACTTTACGGCATCCAGTTCTAAATAATACCTAGCTTCTAAAAGTGCGTTAAAATCTTCCTTATTAAATTTGATGATATCTGTGATGATATTGTCTAAAACTTTGATGCTTAAACCAGAAACATAGGTTCCACTTTGTGGGTTGGTTCTGAGTAAACCGTAAAATTCAAGTTTTAAAATCGCTTCACGAACGTAGCTACGACCTACTCCAAATTTTTCAGCTAGTATTCTTTCCGCAGGTAATCTGTCTCCGGGTTGTAATTGTCCTGAAGTAATGAGTTGTTTTAGCTGTCCTATAATTTTATCAACAGGAGATTCTACTTCAATTGACCTGATGGTTTCTATAAATGATTTCATACAATATATTTGGTTTACCAATTATTGGTTAACCAAATATAGAGAATAAAATAAGCAATCCAAATTTTTACATGTTTTTTAGCTGTTGCCAGATTTCTTCATTGATTGGTACCCCATTTTTCTCATTTTCAGAACGGGTTCGCAGTGTGCGTTCTCCCGGGTAGCTGACCGTTTTACCGGATTCCGTAGGGGTACTGTTTTTAGTGAAGTTCAGAATTTCTTCTATTAGGGCAGTATGCATATCTTGCTGGTGCAGACAAATAAAACACTGCGAAACGCCGGTTTCGTACTCGTCGGCAGAGATTTGTTGCGTAGAGCGTCCGCCACTAAGGGCCACAACCAACAGGTCAAGTACCAGGGAAAGGCCCGAACCTTTCCAGAAACCAATCGGCAAGGCCAGTTTAGTTTTTTTGATCGTAGCAGGATCTGAACTTAAATTTCCTTCTGCATCATAGCCACCAGGAAAGGGGAGTGACTCTTGTTTCAACTCATATTCCTGCATTTTGCCATAAGAAAATTGCGACATCGCCATATCGAGCACAACATGGCCTTCGGCTCTTGGCACCGCAATTACCAGGGGGTTATTACCCAAAACAGATTCTTTACCGCCCCAGGCAGGCATATTTGCTGTTGCATTAGTAAAGCAAATACCAATGCAACCCGCTTCTGCAGCCTGCCAGCCGTAAGTTCCTCCTCGCATCCAATGGTTGGTGTTTTTGATGGCTACACAACCAATGCCGTTTTCTTTTGCCAGTTCAATAGCGCGGTTCATGCAATGTGTAGCATTGGCCATGCCGGGTGCAAGGTTTCCATCCCAACGTTCGATAGCCCCAATTTTTTCGAGTAATATAGGTGCTGCATCAGGTTTAACCAAGCCTTTCTGAACATGCTCTACAAAGACTGGAAATCTATTTAATCCATGCGATGATATACCATCCCTGCTATTTGAAGCAAATATTGTTGCACAGGTATTAGCCATTTCCTTTGTGAAGGATAGTTGTAACAATACTCTTTTGAATTCTTCCTGCAGTTCTTCGAATGGTATACGCATATTATAAATCGTGGATGATCAAATATAGCTAATACATAAATAATAGGTAAAAAGAAAAACCCCAAAGCTTAATCACTGTGGGGTTTTTAATTTTTGTATTTATAGGTTTATTTATATGCTTTTCGGTGTGTATACCTTAATTACACCATCTTCTTCACTACTTACTACTAATAAACTCTTTTTGGTAGGACTGTTTTTAGCGGGGATGAATAATACACCTTCCGGTGCATCACCACATTTTAACAATTGCAGAAAAACCGGATTAGATGGGGTGGTAACGTCATAAACTGCTACGGCATCAGCACGCTCCATACCTACAAATGCGGTTTTTTTATTACCTACAATACCAATGGTGATTCCTTCAGGTTCAACACTTTTATCGTCGCTTCTGCCGTCATCATATGCTCCAGCATCATTACATTTTCTGTCTAGCTCATTTTTACTGTCAAAGACCTGTGCCCCGGTAATGCCGTTCCATACTGAAAATGAACGTGAACCTAGAGAATACAATTCATCAAGATCTCCATCTTTATCTGTGTCGCCCAGGGTGGTGGTAATATTTAACCTACCCAATTGCTCATCTTTTTTCAGATCGGTAGCGTTGGGGAATTTAACGGCATCCAATACTACCGTGTTTTCTTTTACTCTTTTTACTTCAGTAAATGCTGCATATTCTCTGGCATCGCCTTCATTTGCGGTGAACAGATAAGGTATTCCGTTTTCTTCTAAAACAGCTATTGCATCTGGCATGTAAATGCCTTTCACATTCCACTTTGCAGCTTTGTATCCTACTTCTTTATCACTAGGGTCTATAAAATTCCCATCCAGACTGTAATCTTTGAATCCTAAAGGAAAGATATTGGTAATGGTTTTGCTGGCGATGTCTAACTTCGCAATTCCATTGTTTTCCTGTAGGGTGATCCAGGCCGTCTTAGAGTCAGAAGAAATGGTGATGTATTCTGGCTCTATGTCTTTAACAAAGGTGCTGTTCAAACCAAAGATTCTAAAGCCTTTTTGCATTAGGGCAGTTTGCTGACTGGCCATTGAAGAGAAATCAATTGTAGTTACGGCGTAATTGTTATTTACTGATATAATAGATATGGTGCCGGAAGGATCATTTGTGTAATCAGCATTAGGTTCACCTTCATTTGCGGTAAGGATGTATTTTCCATCCGGAGAAAAGGTAATCATATCAGGTAACGCACCTACAATAACTTCAGTTATCTTGCTGTAATCAGTGGTTTTAAAAATAGCGACCTTTCCATTGGCCTGTTTGTCTTTAGCCTCAATTGCTGCGGCAAGTTTGCCATCGTGTACTGCAACGCTATTTACAGCGCCAAGATCGGTAATGTCGATGGATCCAATGGAATTCATCGCAGATGGATTTTTGAAATCAATTACTTCGATTTTATTGATACCCGCTTCATTTTTAACTACAAATAATCTGTTGGTCAGTGGATCAAATGCAGAAATCTCTGCTGCGCCAACCCCGCCAATATCCAACGATCCAATCTCCGAAAAGGTAGCCGGATCTTCATTATCAATGGACTCAGGTGACTTGTCTTTTTTACAACTGGTTATACCGATGGTTAAAAGAAGGGCAAATAGTAAAAATTTTCTCATATGTATTTATTAAGTTTATGAGCTAAAGTATAGTTCCAACATGATCGCTGCTTAATCTTAATATTATGATATTGTTAGCTGTGCAAATGGGCTATTAGGATATCTTAAGAAATAAATTTAAAATGAATTTAATAGTTACTTATAAAAATAAATATCTTAGCTAAATAAAAAACCAAACAATAATCATTAAATGACCAACCTAACCAAAGAAAAAAGCGCTGCAGCCTATCTGTTTAGTGCTCCTGTCATTGTAGCTTCTTTAGGCTACTTTGTAGATATTTACGACTTACTTTTATTCGGTATCGTACGGATACCCAGCTTAACAGAACTTGGCCTCAATGAAGCTCAGGTTTCTATTGAAGGTGCAAGCATTTTAAACTGGCAGATGACTGGTTTACTACTTGGAGGCATCTTGTGGGGTGTTTTGGGTGATAAAAAAGGACGTCTTTCTGTGCTTTTTGGTTCCATTATTACTTATTCCGTAGCAAACTTTGCCTGTGGTTTTGTTCATGATGTAACCCTATATAAACTGCTCCGTTTTATTGCGGGTATTGGCCTTGCCGGAGAATTGGGCGCAGGAATTACCCTCGTTTCGGAAAGCTTACCTAAAAGACTAAGGGCAATAGGTACTTCGGTTGTTGCGGGAGTAGGATTGATGGGCGCGGTTGCCGGATATTTTACCGTAGAAATGTTCAGTTGGAGAAACGCCTATTTCATAGGTGGCGGTATGGGGATTTTGCTCTTGTTTTTAAGAATCGGTGTTTTTGAATCTGGTATGTTTCATAACATGAAAGAAAAGAGCAATGTGGCTAAGGGGAATTTTTTATCTTTTTTCACAAAGAAAAGCAGGTTGATTCTGTATTTAAAATGCATCGGTATTGGTTTGCCAACCTGGTATGTAATTGGTATTCTAGCTACTTTTAGTAATGAATTTGGTAAGGCACTAGGCATTGCTGAGGACATAAAACCAGGACTTGCGGTAATGTGGTGTTATGTCGGACTTTCGGCAGGTGATCTGGTGAGCGGAGTGGTTAGCTATTGGCTGGAATCGCGTATACGCGCCGTAACCTATATGATGATATTCACAGCAATTGGAGCAATTGTATATCTTTATGGAGGTGTAAATAGTACATTTGGTCTTTATGGTATGTGTTTATGGGTTGGCTTTGGTATCGGTTACTGGGCCATGTTTGTAACCATCGGCGCAGAGCAGTTCGGTACCAATGTAAGGGCTACAGCAGCTACCACCATACCAAATATGGTAAGGGGAACTGTGGTGTTGATGACCACCTTTTACACGACATTAAAACCAATTGTATTACCCCTAAATTCTGCGGCTTTACTAGGCCTGATTTGTTTCGGTATAGGCTTTTATTGTATCAGAACTATTCCTGAAACTCATCACAAAGACCTTGATTTTATTGAGGAAGATTAATCCATTACAAAAACAGTCATCCCTTTGGGCCCATGAGCCCCAAGCACTAATGATTGTTCAATATCGGCTGTTTTAGACGGCCCAGCAATAAAACTTCCAAAACCATATTCAGCGATGCCTATTTTCAAATAGGCATCGTGCATGGTTTGCACAATCTCCTTTTTACTGACTACAACAGCAAGTTGCTGACAAATGAATGGTACCGCACGTTGATGCATTAAATCTTCGGTAATCCACAAAGCAGCATTCTCTGCAACACCAAAATGAGCACTGATGACTGCAAGATCTACATTGGCATAACTATGTGGATCCTGATCTTCCCAGCCTTGTTCTGATACTTCAGCCAGTTCAGGTAAAGTAGATACAATACGCTGACCTGTGAAATGTTCAAGGATGTACTTTTGAACAGCTTGATAGTCCGAAACCTCGATAAAAGTGCCTCCAATAGTCGTTAGTACCGTGGCAAAAGCTTGTACAGGATCTGCAGCGGGAAATGCGGTGAATGAATCGGCTGGCAGTGGCTGCGCATCCGGTTGATTGTTCAATACTTTCTCTAAAATCTGTGCTCTGCTAGTCATTCTTTTTATTTTTCTTGTACCACTCTCCAAATGATTCTTTAGGCACTTCAGGCATTTCGCGGTGTTGGTACCAAAGGTTTAGTTTATTGTTTACGGTAAACGGAGCATGTTTCATGAACCAACGTCCTACCTTTCCTGCGTTTTTGTAAACGAAAGGACTGGACAAGGTAAATTCCATTGCCTTCATGGCCAGTTTCTTTGTTGGGTCGGCATAGCCTTCCTTAACAATCACCTGTCTCCATTTATAAAGTTGTTCGTGAATATTGATTTTAACCGGGCATACATTACTGCATGAACCACATAGGGTAGAGGCAAAGGGCAGATCAGAATATTCCTTCATGTCCAGGTTTGGCGCCAAAATAGAGCCTATCGGTCCTGCAACAGCAGTATGGTAACTGTGTCCACCACTTCGGCGGTAAACCGGGCAAGTGTTCATGCAAGCTGCACAGCGGATACATTTTAACGAGTTGCGGAAATCAGGACGGCTCAATTGAGTTGTTCTGCCATTGTCAACCAACACAATGTGCATTTGCTGACCCGGTCTTGGTTTTTTAAAATGACTAGAATAAGTCGTAATCGGTTGTCCCGTTGCACTTCTCGTTAACAGTCTTAAAAAAACGCCTAGATTTTTGCGTTTAGGGATGATCTTTTCAATCCCCATACAGGCAATGTGTACATCTGCAAGATGCGCACCCATATCAGCATTCCCTTCATTGGTGCAAACCACAAACTCACCGGTTTCGGCAACAGCAAAATTTACCCCAGTAATGGCTGCTTTGCGCGTTAAAAAGGTTTCGCGTAGATGTTCCCGCGCAGCGGCAGTTAAAAATACGGGGTCAGACATGCCTTCTGGTGTACCCAGATGCTCATGGAACAATTCACCTATTTCTTCTTTCTTTTTATGGATGCAGGGCAATACAATATGACTGGGTGGCTCCTGTGCCAGTTGGACAATTCGCTCGCCCAGATCGGTATCAATTACCTCTATGTCATTTTGCTTTAGGTACTCATTTAAATGGCATTCCTCAGTAAGCATCGACTTGCTTTTGATTAGCCGGTTTACATTGTGCTCCTTTAATATGGAATGTACAATTTGATTGTGCTCGGCTGCATCAGCTGCCCAATGTACCGTAACACCATTCTTTTGTGCCTGCTCCTCAAATTCAATTAAGTAATTGTGGAGGTTAGAAAGTACATTGTTTTTAATTTGTGAAGCGGCTTCCCTTAGTGCTTCCCATTCGGGTATGTTGTGAGCGGCTTTATCGCGCTTGGCGCGAACAAACCATAAAGTTTCGTCGTGCCAGTCTACCCTTGCCTCATCTTTATTAAATATATCCGATAAAGCTGCGTGGTCTTTTGTTCCTGAACTCATGTGTCTTTATTGTTGTACTTTTCTGTAAAACTATTGTGCGCTTAATATTTCTGCAATGTGCAGCACTTTAACATTGCTGTTCTGCCTACGCAGGATACCTTCCATGTGCATTAAGCAGGACATATCTGCAGCTGTAATATATTCTGCGCCATGATTGACATGATCTGCTACACGATCTTTGCCCATTTTTACCGATACGGCTTCTTCGGCTACGCAAAAAGTTCCACCAAAACCACAGCATTCATCTGGTCTGCTCAGTTCAACCAATTCCAAACCTTCTACCATTTTTAATAAATGTAAGGGTTTTGAAAATGGAGCATCGACCAATTCAGACATTTGCGCAAGCATTAAACCGCGCTGACCGTGACAGCTTTGGTGTACACCTACCTTATGTGGAAAACGGGCGGATAGTTTCTCCACCTTAAGCACGTCTGTTAAAAACTCTGTTAATTCGTATACTTTTTTTCTAATTCCTAATGCTTTATCTTCTTCTTTTGGCGAATGCAAGTGATCTTTTATATGCAATACACAGCTACCCGAAGGGGAAACGATGTAATCAAATTCTGCAAAATTGTCAATAAATAAGTCGTTGCATCCCTGGGTCAGGTGCTCAAAGCCAGAGTTGGCCATTGGCTGTCCACAGCAGGTCTGGTTGACAGGATATTTTACTGTTATGCCAAGTCCGCTTAATAAATTTAAAGTAGCTATGGCCGCATTTGGATAAAATTGGTCGATATAACAAGGTATGAATAGGCCTACGTTCATGTATACTAGGTTTTGCGGTTAAATATAGTATTTTTAAATAATCGCACTGTCCTGTGCTGTCATACCATGGTTAACATTTGTGCTTATTTATGCAAACGTTTTCAGATGATTAAAAAAAATGCTAGCTTGCCAATCTTTAATTGTTTTATGGCTGTCGGAAAAAAGAATTACCAGAATACCATACTCGATATCGCGGAAGCGCTAAAGCTTTCACCTGCAACGATTTCCCGTGCTTTGAATAATCATCCTTATGTGAAGGAAAAGACTAGAAATGATGTGGTAGAGATGGCTGCAAAGCTAGGCTATCGCCGAAATCTTATGGCTTCGGGCTTACGTAGCAATAGAACGCACACCATAGGGCTCATCATTCCTCGGGTTTCTATGTTTTTTCATGCCGAGGTGATTACCACGATACAAAATGACTTGCATAAGCATGGTTATAGCTTGATCATCTGCCAGTCTAATGATTCGGTAAGTATGGAGCGGGAGTTGGCTGAGACCTTGTATTCATCAAGGGTGGATGCGCTGATTGCTGCTTGCACTTTGCAAACGGTAGACTTTAGTCACTTCGATAAATTTGTAGAGCATGGTAACCCGGTTATTTTTTACGATAGGGTTCCAGTGGAGGATTACAAAGCAACTTTGATTAAAGGTGATGATTTTAAAGGCGCCTATTTGGCTACCTCTCATTTGATTGCCGCAGGTTGCAAAAGAATAGCACATATTTCGGGGCCTTTAACTTCTAATCTTTATCAGGATAGAGCTGCAGGTTTTTTAAAAGCGATGGAAGAACACCAGTTGCCGGTAAATCCGGATTGGGTTTTTCATCAGGAACTTACGCAAGGAAATGCACTTTTTGCCATGCAGAAAATGTTTACAACGGGAGCAGGTCCTGATGGGTTGTTTGCTGATAATGATACCAGTGCCATTGCCGCGATTGAATATGCAAAGGAAAAAGGGATCATTGTGCCGGATGCATTGAAAGTTGCAGGATATTCTAATGATCCACGCACGGCCATCATTACTCCAGCCATTACTTCAGTTGAGCAATTTCCAAGCCTGGTAGGTAGAAGAATTGTAGAGACTGTGGTGGAGCTATTGAGCAATGATGCAGAGGGACCTACCTATAAAATAGAGCCGGTAATGATTCCTGTAGAGCTGATCGTCAGAAAATCGACAAGTACAAACTAACTAGTAACACAATAACATCCCAATGGGATGGATGAATAAATAAATAAAAAAAACAATGAAAACATCTTTTGAAAGCCGCTATGCAGTTAGTCCAGGTGAAGCAAAGCAATTTGATACTGCTGCTTTACGCAAGAATTTTTTAATGGAAAGCTTATTTGAAGCAGATGCTGTTAAGCTTACTTTATCTCATTTCGACCGTTATATCACAGGAGGTGTAATGCCGGTAAACGAGGTTGTAGCCTTGTCTAATCCAGAAAACCTAAAAGCTGCTTATTTCCTGGAAAGAAGAGAATTGGGGATTATTAATGTTGGCGCAAAAGGTACAATCGTTGCTGATGGCGTTACTTATGAATTAGAATTTAAAGAAGCTTTATATCTTGGTAAAGGAACAAAAGAAGTAACTTTTGCTTCTGATGATAAAAACAACCCTGCAAAATTCTACATCAATTCTGCACCAGCTCATCATACTTATCCAAGCAAAAAGGTATCTAAAGCAGATGCTGAAATCGTTGAGTTAGGTACGCCAGAAACTGCAAATCACCGTGTGATTAATAAATTGTTGGTGAATAGCGTATTGCCTACTTGCCAATTGCAAATGGGTATGACCGAATTGAAAAGTGGAAGTGTATGGAATACCATGCCGGCACACACGCACGACAGAAGGATGGAAGTATATTTCTATTTTGAAGTACCTCAAGGACAAAGCGTATGTCATTTTATGGGTGATCCACAGGAAACCAGACACATCTGGATGCAAAATGAGCAAGCTGTAATTTCACCTAATTGGTCTATCCACTCTGGAGCAGGAACTAGCAACTATACTTTTATCTGGGGAATGGCAGGTGAGAACTTAGACTATGGTGATATGGACCATTGCGCAATTAATGATTTGAAGTAGTGATTAAACGATAATAGAATGAAAAAAATAATTGGCCTTTTGTTGTTGTTTCCGGCTTTGTATGCTCCGGTAATGGCGCAAACTAAAGCTACGATTACCGTATCTAATCCTTCAAAACTGGACAGAACCAATGCTGTTGTTCCGGTGAGTTGGAGCAGTATTGTGGCTAAATATCCGCGTTTAGATACGGCGAACTTTAAAGTGCTAAATTCAGCGACGAAAAAGGAAATTCCTTTCCAGTTAGAGCGTCGTGGACAAACCGAAGTACAGAATTTGTTGGTTCAAGTAAGCTTGAAAGCAAATGGTAGCGCTAAGCTGACCATTGTACCGGGTAAACCGGCTGCTATCACCAAAAAAACCTTTGGTCGTTATGTCCCAGAGCGTTATGACGATTTTGCATGGGAGAATGATAAGGTAGCTTTCCGTATGTATGGAAAAGCATTGGAAAATAGGAAAGATAATGCCTTCGGAACAGATGTTTGGGTGAAAAGAACCAACAAATTGATCATCAACGAATGGTATAAAACTGGTGATTACCATACAGATCATGGTGATGGAATGGATTATTACAGTGTAGGTCTTACATTGGGTGCTGGAGACGTTGCTCCAATTGTAAAAGACTCTATTTTCTTTGCCAAAAACTACCACTACTGGAAAGTATTGGATAACGGACCATTGCGCACTACGTTTGAATTGGGTTATGATGCCTGGGATGTAGCAGGCAAGTCTGTGAAAGTAACTAAGACGATTTCCTTGGATGCAGGATCGCACATGAATAGGATCGAAGCAGCTTATTCTTATAGTGGTGATGCTTTGCCTGTTGTAGTGGGTATCGTAAAAAGGAAAGAACCTGGGACTATTTTAATGGACGAGGCACAAGGTATTGTAGGTTATTGGGAGCCGCAACATGGTGTTGATGGTACTACCGGAGTAGCGACTATTGTGTTGGGTGAACAGTTAAGTATGGGGACAGATAAAATGCATTTGTTGACTCGTACTTTGGCTAAGGGTAATCAACCAGTGGTTTATTACAATGGTTCTGCATGGAGCAAAGGCAATGAGATTACCAATGCGCAAGGATGGTTTAATTACCTGAATAACTTTAAAAAACAATTAGAACAGCCTTTAAAGGTTAGTGTTCTTTAATATTAAAAATAAAAGAAATGGCAATACTTGATTTATTCAATTTAAAAGGAAAAGTAGCTTTGGTTACCGGTTGTAAACGCGGTATTGGTAAAGCAATGGCTGAGGCTTTGGCTGAAGCTGGAGCAGACATTATTGGTGTATCTGCTAATCTTGAACTGAGTGGAAGCGAAGTAGAAGGAACAGTAAAGGCATTGGGACGTAATTTCTATGCTTATCAGTGTAACTTTAACGACCGTGATTCATTGAAATCTTTTTGCGAAAAGGTGAAGGCTGATCACCCTGTGATTGATATCCTGGTAAACAACGCTGGCACAATCCTTAGAAAGCCAATTGCTGAGCATCCGGATGAGTTCTGGGATGAAGTAATCGCTGTAAACCAAACTGCACCTTTTATCCTGACTAGAGAAATTGGTCGCGATATGGTTGAAAGAGGAAGTGGAAAGATCATTTTTACAGCTTCTTTGTTAACCTTCCAAGGTGGTATTACCGTTCCAGGTTATGCGGCTAGTAAAGGTGCAATTGGTCAGTTAACTAAAGCGTTTGCTAACGAATGGGCTTCGAAAGGGGTAAATGTAAATGCAATCGCTCCGGGTTATATCTCTACAGACAATACCACCGCCTTAAGAGCAGATGAAAACCGTAGTCGTTCTATTATGGAGCGTATTCCGGCTGGCAGATGGGGTGAAGCAGAAGATTTTAAAGGTCCGGTTCTATTCCTGGCTTCTGAAGCTTCTAATTACATGCACGGTACTGTGATGACGGTAGATGGAGGATGGATGGGCAGGTAACAACTGTGTATACATTTTAAATAATATAAAAAAGCAGGCTATAGTTAGTCTGCTTTTTTTATATATTCGAAAACCAAACAAATGTAAACACATGAAACAAAACCTTTTATTGACCTTTTTTGTACTGATCGGTACGAATGTCACTTTTGCTCAACAACAAACAGTTTATAAAACATGGAATCCTGCAAAGGATCAGACCAGTGTTGTAGCTGGGCAGGGCTGGCATAGCGGATTGCAAAGTTTTTACGATCGTCTGCCTGCAAAAGCAGAAGGATCAGTACGCAAAGAGGTATGGAATTTATCTAAAAACAACGCAGGCCTTAATCTTCGTTTCAAATCAGATGCCCCGGAAATTATCATCAAGTACGCCGTGTCGGGTTATATGCGAATGGATCACATGCCTGCCACTGGTGTAAGTGGAGTAGATTTATATGCACAAGATGCTAAAGGTAAATGGCTTTGGGCTGGCGGTAAATATAAATTTGGAGATACCGTGACGTACACATTCACAAACCTAAATACGACAGGTAAGGAGGCGCGAGAATATACTTTATACTTGCCTTTATACAATACCGTAAAATGGATGGAAATCAGCGTGCCGGAGCAAAGTGTTTTTACACCTACACCTGTGTCTAAAGAAAAACCAATTGTGGTTTATGGTACCTCAATTGCTCAAGGAGGATGTGCAAGTCGCGCTGGCTTGGCATGGACTTCTATGTTAAGTCGTAAGCTGAACCGACCTATCGTTAATTTGGCTTTTTCTGGTAACGGCCGTCTGGAAAAAGAAGTTTATGAATTGTTGCCTGAAATCGGTGCAAGTTTATACGTCCTGGACTGTCTCCCTAATTTAACCGGCGTAACTGGCGAAGAGGTAACAAAGAGAGTAGAGGCTACTGTTGCCCTTTTACAATTGAAGAAACCAGGTGTGCCTATTTTGTTAACTGAGCACGATGGTTATACTGATGATGGGTTAAATGCTACAAGGAAGAAAGCTTATGAGGTTACAAATGTTGCCTTAAAAACAGCTTTTGAAAAGCTTAAAGCAAAGGGTGTGAAAAATATCTATTATTTGATGAAAGATGCAATAAATCAGGATATTGAGAGTACTGTAGATGGTACCCATCCAAATGATATAGGTATGATGAATTATGCGAATGCCTATGAAAAAGCAATCCGAAAAATAAAATAGATATTATTTACTGAGGTAAGACTTTTGATAATTTAAAGGACTTTGCCCGGTGATGATCTTAAAGTGCTTATGAAAGCTGGCGAAATTATGAAAGCCGCTTTCATAGCATATTTGCTTTACATTCATACTGTCCTCAATCAGTAGTTTACAAGCATGACCAACCCGTATTTCACTGATAAACTGCGTATAGGTTTTTCGTGTTCTTGTTTTAAAATACCTGCAAAAAGAATTTGGGCTGATGTTGGCTACTGAAGCCATTTCTTCCATGAGAATCTTTCTTTTAAAATGGGTTAACGAATAATTATAAATTGCATTGATCCTGTCATTTTCTGTTTCTTCAAAATTATTACGGAATCCCATTGATGATAGGGGCTTAGCCTGCGCGCTGGCCTCAATAGCAAGCAAAGCTTCCATCAAAATGATAATCCTTCTTGGTCCCGTAGCCAACAGGATTTCTTCCATCAGATCTCCAATCTGTTTTTTGCTTTTATCAAGAATCTGAATACCCCTTTGGGCCTTTTCGAGCGTTAATTTCATCCCTTTATTTTCCGGTAAGGAAAGGAAGTGATTGCCCCAAAAGTTTTCGCAAAAATGAACAACTACTACGTCTGCGTTGTTTGTTTCTTCATCGTTAAAATAGCTGTCATCAAATTTCCAATAATGGGGCAGATGGGCACCAACAAGGACAATGTCGCCAGAGCTAAAACGTTTGATATTATCTCCAATAAATTGAGTACCGTTTCCTTTCTTAAAGTAAATCAACTCCACCTCGGCATGGTAATGCCAGCGATTATTAATGTAGGGAACTTTGTCTCTTCTTGCACTAAAAGAATTGACTAAGTTATTAGAAACTTTGAGTAGTTGTGGTTTCATGATATTTGGTTAGATATTATTACATTAAATGTATAAAGATCTTTCATAAATACACTGTTCTTGCCAAAATTACAATAGATTATGCTAAAATCGCTTAATTATTTTAGAAGAAATACTTTTATCAAATATTTATAGAATGTTAATTTTTTCTGTAAGGCTACAAAAATTTGTTGTTAAGAAAAATAGTTGAAAAAAGTGTGTTTAAACTTTCATTTATTAAAAAAGATAATTACATTTGAGCTTACCCTTTCGAGGGTATGTTTTTCATAGGTAGATGTAGGGTCGAAATTAATTTTTCGGCCCTTTTTTGTTTGCCCTGCTTCTGTATCTTTACAAACGCTATGAGGAAGAAGAAAATAATTGTCGCAATTACTGGAGCCAGTGGCTCTGTTTACGCTAAATTGCTGCTAGATAGCTTGTTGAAATTGTCTGATCAGGTAGAGAAAGTAGGCGTGGTAATGTCCGACAATGCAAAAGAGGTTTGGCGCTTTGAGTTGGGCAATGAAGACTATGATCTTTATCCCTTTACATTTTACCCGAAAATGGATTTTAATGCTCCCTTCGCATCGGGTTCTGCAAAATATGACACCATGATTATTATTCCTTGTTCGATGGGAACCCTTGGTCGAATAGCTCATGGAATTTCGAATGACTTAATTTCAAGAGCGGCTGATGTGATTCTTAAAGAGCGTAGGAAATTGATCGCAGTAGTGCGTGATACGCCTTTCAGCCTCATTCACATCAATAATATGAAAACTGTGACCGAAGCCGGAGGGATTATTTGTCCGGCCAGCCCATCTTTTTACAGTCTTCCTAAAACCATTGAAGAGGTGGCACAAACAGTAGTAAGTAGGGTTATTGATCTGGCAGGGCTAGAGCAGGATAGTTACCGTTGGAATGAGGAATAAATCATCTAAAACCTTATCTTTGCAGGCTTGTTAGAACGTTCGTCATGCTGAATTTATTTCAGCATCTCGGATTTGATATTCTAAACATGCTTAAACGGGATGCTGAAATAAATTCAGCATGACGAAATGCATAAAAAATACCGATAGATAACGAATGAAGAAAGTTGCATTTTATACATTAGGCTGTAAGTTGAATTTCTCTGAAACATCAACAATAGGCCGTTTATTTACCGACGCTGGATACGCAGTAGTGGATTTTACAGACGCGGCGGATGTATATGTGATCAATACGTGTTCTGTGACAGAGCATGCAGATAAGAAATGTCGTAAGGTGGTAAAAGAAGCCTTAAAATATGCACCCCATGCTTACATCACCATTGTTGGCTGTTACGCACAGTTAAAGCCAACAGAAATAGCAGAGATTGAGGGTGTGGACATGGTATTAGGCGCTGCAGAAAAATTCAGAATTGTAGAATTTATCTCGGATCTAACCAAGCAACCAAAAGCAGTAATTCATCAGCAAAACATAGAAAAGGTTAACCATAACTTTATTGCCGCTTATTCTATCGGCGATCGTACCCGTACTTTTTTGAAAGTACAGGATGGTTGTGATTATCCTTGCACCTATTGTACCATACCATTGGCGCGTGGTGGCAGTAGGAGTGATACCATCGAAAATGTGGTGAACCGTGCTCAGCAAATTGCCGAAAGTGGTGTAAAAGAAATCGTATTGACTGGAGTAAATCTGGGCGATTTTGGTATTCGGGATGGCCAACGGGAAGATAAATTCTTCGACCTGGTGAAAGCGCTTGATGAAGTTGAGGGTATCGAAAGGATCAGGATCTCTTCTATTGAGCCGAACTTGTTAAGCAATGAAATCATTGAATTTGTATCGACCTCAAAAAGGTTTGTACCTCATTTTCATATTCCACTGCAATCTGGTTCCAATAAAATATTGGGCCTGATGAAAAGACGTTACCAACGCGAGTTGTATACCGAACGTGTAGCCAAAATAAAAGCTGTAATGCCAAACTGCTGTATTGGCGTTGACGTAATTGTGGGTTTCCCTGGTGAAACACATGAAGACTTTCTAGATACGTACCAGTTCCTGAATGAACTTGATATTTCCTACTTACACGTATTTACGTACTCTGAACGTGAGCAAACTGAAGCCGCCGAAATGAAAGGTCGTGTTGCAGGAAGCACGCGTGCCGATCGTAGTAAAATGCTCCATATCCTATCGGATAAAAAGCGCAGAGCCTTCTATCAATCACAGTTAAATACGATTGGCGAAGTGCTGTTCGAAGACGATCAGAAGAACGGATTCATGCATGGTTTTACTAAAAACTATGTGAAAGTAAAAGCGAAGTACGATCCGGTAATGGTTAACGAAATCAAAACTGTTAAACTAGTTGAATTGACTGCTGATGGAGAGGTAGAAGTTGAAGAAACACAGGAAGTATTAGCGCATTAATCTTATATTCGCATAAAAACCTTTTTTAACTTATGTTTCCAACCGTATCTCATTTTATAGAATACCTTTTTGGTATACAGGTTCCGCTTCCTTTTAATACATTTGGTGTTTTTGTTGCCTTGGCATTTGTTGCCGGTTACTGGGCATTTACTCAGGAATTTAAGCGAAAAGAAGCGCTTGGAATCATTCATCCGATAAAAAAACTAATCACTATAGGTAAACCTGCCAGTGCAATAGAAATAGCTTCTAATGCTATTTTTGGCTTTCTTATTGGCTATAAATTGGTTTATGCGTTATTAAACTATAAACTCTTTGTAGCCGATGCGCAAACGGTTTTGCTTTCTACCAAAGGAAATATTCTGGGTGGTTTGTTTTTTGCAGGTTTGTTCGCTTACTGGGATTACCAGGAAAAAAATAAAGTAAAACTAGATAAGCCAAAGACTGTTGAAGTAACTCAGCATCCTTACGAGTTGATGGGTTCGCTGATTGTTTGGGCTGCGGTATGGGGCTTTTTAGGTGCCAAGATATTTGATAACCTAGAACATTGGGACTCATTTGTAGCAGACCCTATAAATAGCTTGCTTTCTTTTAGTGGTTTAACTTTTTATGGTGGATTGATCTGCGGTGGTGCAGCTGTGTTATATATTGCTCGTAAAAACGGCATCAAAGTATTGCATATGCTCGATATTGGTGGACCAGGGATGATGCTTGCTTATAGCGTTGGTCGTATTGGCTGTCACATGTCAGGTGATGGTGATTGGGGGATTACAAATTTAAATCCTAAACCATTCTCATGGCTTCCAGACTGGCTTTGGGCTTATAAGTATCCGAATAACGTGGCCAATGAGGGGATACCTATCCCTGGATGCGTTGGTAAGTTTTGTAATGAGCTAGCTCAACCAGCATACCCAACTCCACTTTATGAGGTGATCGTTTGCTTTATCTTGTTCCTGATCTTATGGAAAATTCGTGACCGTATTAAATTGCCAGGCATGATGTTTGGAATTTACCTGATGATGAATGGTGTCGAGCGTTTCTTCATCGAGCTGATTCGCGTGAACACTAAATACAATGTTGCTGGTATACAATTTACACAAGCAGAATTTTTATCTTGTATCATGTTCTTATCTGGCTTGTTTCTTGTGCTTAATGCAGTAAAGAACAAAGATAAATTAGCCAACTATTAAAATTTACCCGATTTGGATTACGAAATATTATGCTCAAAGGTTATTGCTATAGCCCGGCTTACAGGTAATTTTATCAGAAAGGAATCTATGAACTTTGATGCTAAAGCCATCGAGTTTAAAGGGCTAAATGATTTAGTGTCCTATGTGGATAAAACTGCGGAAAAGCAATTGGTCAGAAATTTAGCTAAAATCCTTCCAGAAGCGGGTTTTACTACCGAAGAAAAAACAACCAGTACTAAGGGGGCAGTATACAATTGGATTATTGATCCCTTGGATGGTACGACTAACTTTATTCATGGATTACCTACTTATTCCATCAGTATCGCTTTGTATGAAGCTGATCAGCCTGTAATCGGTGTAGTTTATGAGATTACCAGAGGGGAGATGTTCTATACTTATAAAGGTGGTGCCGCTTATCTGAATAATAAACCAATTACTGTTTCTTCTCGACCTAAACTGTCAGACTGTTTACTAGCTACAGGTTTTCCATATTATGAATTTGCTCAGCAGGAGCAGTACATGCAACTCTTAGCAGAAATCATGCGTAGATGTCACGGCTTAAGAAGGATTGGTTCTGCAGCTGTAGATCTTGCTTATGTAGCCTGTGGTCGCTTTGATGCGTATTTTGAATACAACCTCAACTCATGGGATGTAGCAGCCGGTGCGTACCTTGTACAGCAAGCTGGTGGACATATCATGAACTTTAGTGGGGGCGACGAATTTATTGAGAAACGAGAGATTTTAGCAACCAATGCTTTTCTTGATGAAGAGCTATTGGAGCTGATGAATAAACATTTCAACGCATAAAAAAAAGGGTTCATGTTAAATGAACCCTTTTTTACTAAATTGTTATTGCTTTCTACTACAAAGCTTCTGAAACTACTTCTTTCACTTCAGGAACCATACGTTGTAATAAATTCTGAATTCCAGACTTCAACGTAATGGTAGAAGAAGGGCATCCACTGCAAGATCCTCTAAGCTCTACTGTTACTATACCTTCATCAAATGATTTATAGCTAATTGCTCCACCATCTTGCTCCACCGCTGGGCGAACATAATCGTGTAGGATTTGCTGAATTTTAATCTCTAAATCAGTTCCTTCAAAAGCAGGTGCTTCATCCGATGTAACTTCTTTTATTTTGTATTCAGATTCAACTGCTCCTTTTACAAATTCTTTCAAAATAGGTTCAATATCTGCCCATTCTGCATCTTCTGTTTTGGTGATCGTTACAAAATTACTTGCAAAAAAAACGCCATTCACAAAATTGAATTTAAACAATTCTTTTGCGAAAGGAGATTGCTCAGCACTCTCTTTAGTTGCAAAATCTTCGCTGCCATTGATCAATAATTTATTGACCATGAATTTCATTGTAGCAGGATTTGGCGTTTGTTCTGTATATACGTTGATAGTCATTGTCTTATTTTTTTATACAAAAATAAATAATTCATAGATGCAATTCCCCTAGCAGGTGTCTGTTTTAGGTCATTATATCTTAAATCATCCTTAAAACACCCCTGTGTAGTTAAATGGCGTGATTTGTTTCAATTCTTCTTTTAACTCATCGCTCACATTTAAGCCGTCAATAAAATCAGCCATAGTTGTGGCAGTGATCTTTTGATTGGTACGGGTTAAATCTTTTAGCGCCTCGTAAGGGTTTGGATAAGCTTCTCTTCTAAGTACGGTTTGTATCGCTTCAGCAACCACAGCCCAGTTATTTTCCAGGTCTGCAGCGATAGCCTCATTGTTTAATATAATCTTATTTAAGCCCTTTAAAGTCGAAGCCATGGCGATTACTGTATGCGCCATAGGCACACCAATATTTCTAAGTACTGTAGAGTCTGTTAAATCTCTTTGTAGACGGGAAATAGGTAGTTTAGCCGCAAAGAATTCAAATAAAGCATTGGCAATACCTGCATTACCTTCTGCATTTTCAAAGTCAATTGGATTAACCTTATGTGGCATAGCCGATGAACCTACTTCACCTTCTTTTATTTTTTGTTTAAAGTAATTTTTAGAGATATAAGCCCAGATATCTCTGTCCATATCAATAATGATGTTGTTGATCCTTTTCAAAGCATCACATTGTGCTGCAAACTGATCGTAATGCTCAATTTGAGTAGTGTGCTGTGCACGGGTTAAACCTAAAGCCTCATTTACAAAGCGATTAGAGAAATGTACCCAATTGATTTTTGGATAAGCAATATGGTGTGCGTTGAAGTTTCCAGTGGCACCACCAAATTTAGCGCTGTTTGGAATGGCTTTCAGGTTATGTAACTGAATTTCTAAACGCTCAGCAAAAACAAGGAATTCCTTACCTAATTTAGTAGGAGAGGCTGGTTGTCCGTGCGTATGTGCTAACAATGGAACATCTTTCCATTCGGTAGCCAAGTCTCTAATTTTTCCAATTAATTGAGAAATACTAGGGTAGTAAACTTCGTTTAGGGCTAATTTAAAAGTATAAGGAATAGCCGTATTGTTAATATCCTGAGAAGTTAGTCCAAAATGGATAAACTCTTTGTAGTTTTCAAATCCAAGTTGGTCGAACTGTTTTTTAATGAAATATTCAACAGCTTTCACATCATGGTTGGTCACTTTTTCAGTGTCTTTTACTTCCTGTGCATGTTCATCATTGAATTGTTCATGGATTAAACGGAGTTTAGGATAGTTTGTTTTGTCAAACTGATCTAGTCCAGGTAATCCTGCTTCACAAAGTGAAATGAAATATTCAATTTCTACATAGACTCTGTATTTAATTAATGCAGATTCTGAAAAATATTTAGAAAGGCCGTGGGTTGTATTTCTATAACGTCCATCAACCGGAGAAATAGCTTGAAGTGGAGATAAATTCATGAATGTAACTGTTTTTACGAGCACAAAGGTAACATTATTAGGCGGCAAGCAAAGCAGTAGAGTCGCATAAATTATGAAGTGATCCGGCTGGTTTTGCTCTGACTCTATTATAAAGCAATTTAATTCACAGTGTATTAACGGACGTTAACCGGACACTACTCGGCTCCACCCAGGTAGTGTCCGAGTAATGTCCGGGTAATGTCCGGGTAATGTCCGGGAATATGGCGGTTTCAAACGGTAAACGTGGAGTTAACTATAAAGAAATTTTTCTGAAGTAGGGTCTTTTTTTTTAGGAGTTAGGGGACAGTTTTTTCTTTTCTGTATAGATGTAGCTAGCGTTCATCACATCAATTAGTTGTGTATAGAAGAACAACATATCTGCATTTTCTTCTCCGTCGGCGAAACCTGTTGAGTGCCCGACCCAGCTTCTATACAATTGCCAAAGTTTCTCTCTAATTTCATGTAGGTCGTTGTTACCATAAAAATCAGCAAGTACACCATAAGGATTTTCCAAGTCAGCATTGGTTAAGCCTGTTGGCTGGTAATCCAATTTTTTCATGATTTTATCGTTTTCTAATGATAAGATTTGCGGTTCCATATTTTGATCTCCTTTAATTAGTTGCTTATTTATAATAATTAAATCAATTGCATAGATGCGATATATCGAGTTAAAGTGGTATATCCAAGTATACCATAAATGTTTTTTACAAAGCTGATCTTTCATCGATGAATACGAGTGATCTAGAATTATTGAAAGGCAAACTTGGTGAACGAATTAAAGGATTACGTGAGAAACGTGAATTGAGCATTAGACAATTTGCTTTACTTGCCGACATAGAACATCCTCAACTTATCAATATTGAAAAGGGAAGAGTTGATTTAAAGCTTAGTACACTTAATAAAATCGCTAAAGCTTTTGATATGGACTTGATGGCGCTTTTTGATTTTTCTGGACTGAATACTGAAAAATAATACAGGCAAATAAAAAAGCGGAAATAGTCAATCCAACTATTTCCGCTCATCTAAATTAACGCTCTCGTATGTAAAGACGTTAATTGGGACTGTATATTGTGTTATCCAACAAATTAATTTGTTTGGAATAAATACCAAATTCAGATCAATACCAAAAAAGTGCTTGATTGTTACTTTGGTCCGGGGCAGTCATTGACAGTGTGTTGTTAAGGTTATTGGGCCCAGGATGGCCCCGTCAATACCTGGGGAAGGTCCCAGCATTGCCCCTCGAATTATTGGTTATGAAAACAAACTGCTTCCAATTTAAAATGGTGATAAAAAGTATTGGGCAATAAAAAAGGCCTTGGGGAAACCAAGGCCTTTTTATAAAGTCTAATTTAGCTTAGTGAGCTGGAGCAGTAGTCTCAGTAGTAGTTTTAACTGTAGTATCTTTTACAGCTGAATCAGTAACTGTAGTATCAACTGTAGTTACAACAGCAGAAGTATCAGTTAAAGTAGTATCTGTAGATTCGCCAGTTTTTTCTGATGATTGACAAGCTGCTACTGATAAAGTGATTGCTAAAGCTAAAAAGCCAAATTTAAATGCGTTTTTCATTCTAATTCTATTTTAAATAATTAATTAATTTTACTGATTAATACCTGAAAGTTTAAAAGGTAACCCAGTGATTTCAAAAAAAAGTAAAATTAATTTAATAAAAATGCTTTTTCTTTATATTGTGCTGTTTTACAATCGGATAAGTTTCTCAGGTCCTAATTCCGAGCCGCAAATATATCATCATTTATTTATTGTTTTCAAATTTATTTTCTTTTTATTTTAATAAAATTCCTTTAGTGGTTATAATGAGTGTGATATGTGACGCACTTTCTTTTGAGATCCTTCGGGGACAGTCTAAGACTCCTAGGAGTCTGCTAGGACTCTGTTAGGAATCTCCTAGGACTCTCGTAGGACCCTGCCTCCTTTGAAACTCCTTTCAGACTCCTTTCGGACTCCTTGTTGTATAAAACCATCTCCGAAGCATAGTAAAGAGATACTAATCGATGTTAATTTATGTTTTAAGAGATAATAGCAATAAAAAATATTTTTTTTAGTTAACATTGGGTTACCATTCACGTATAAAGGTATTAATTGGTGAGTAATAAGATAAGCAGTTCAGTTCCAACAGATAGAGAGGTAGTTTTAGGGATCTTAAATAACTCAGAAGAAGCGCTAAATAAGTTGTATGCGGGGTATTTCCCGATGATTTTACAATTTATTCTGAATAATAATGGTGATGAGGATGATGCAAAAGACGTGTATCAGGAAGGAATCATCGTTTTATACAATAAAATTAAAAGCGGCAATTTTGAATTAAGCAGCAAACTAAAAACCTACATATATTCAGTTTGTAGACGAATTTGGTTAAAGAAGCTTTCACAGCAGAGTAAAAAATCAAATGACGTTACAGATTTTGACGATTTAATATCAGTGGAGGAGGATGTAGAGCAACATGAAGAGAAGGATCGCCAGTTTGATAAAATGCAATCGGCACTTCTTCATCTAGGTGAACCCTGTAAAACTATTATTCAGGATTTTTATATAAATAACCTTTCAATGCAGGATATCTGTGAGAAATTTGGCTATACCAATACGGATAATGCCAAAACACAGAAGTACAAATGCCTTCAAAGGTTAAAAAAGTTATTTTTTCAATCTTAATACTGATATGCGGAACGAGATAGAGTTAGAGGGTATAATTGAAGATTACCTGAATGGTAAACTAAATGAAGAAGAGGCAAAAGCTTTTGAACAATTGCGTTTAAATGATCCTTCAGTTGATCATAAGGTGGTTGCACACAAGGTTTTTCTAGAGTCATTAAATGACTATGCCTCAATTTCTGATTTGAAAAATAAAATGAATCAGGTGCATGCGCAGATTGATGTGGAGACCTTAAGTAGACAATTAGGTCCTCATCCTTCGTTTATTGTAAATATCTGGCGTAAAAATAAAGCGGCAATTGCGGTGGCAGCTTCATTTATCTTACTTACCGTAGTTACACTTTATTCTATACAACAAACTACTCAACAAAGTGGAAGCGTGGAGTTGGTAAGTAGAGAGTTGGCTAAGATTAAAAATTCTCAGAGTAACCTGATTCGGAAAATAAATTCCAGTAATGTAGTAACCCCTAATTTAAAGCCTGCTAATTTTGGAGGTACCGGATTTGCATTAACATCCAACGGTTATATTTTAACTAATTTACATGTAGTTGCCGATGCGGATTCTGTATATGTTCAGGATAGTAAAGGTAATTCATATAAGGCTGTTGTAAAACGTAAAGACTCGCAATACGATTTGGCGATTCTTAAAATTGAAGATAAGTCATTTAATAGCTTATCCAATTTGCCTTACAGACTAAAACAAAATGTGATAGGTATGGGCGAATCTGTATATACTTTGGGTTTCCCTAAGGATGATGCAGTATATGGCCAAGGTTATGTGAGCTCTAAAACAGGTTATAATGGTGATACAACCCAGTACCAGGTGTCTATTCCTGTTAACCCTGGTAATAGTGGTGGTCCTTTATTGGATCATGATGGTAATATCATTGGGGTGATCAGTGCCAAGCAGAATCAGGTTGATGGGGCTACGTTTGCTGTTAAATCAAAGTATATTCAGGAAGCGTTAAATTCTATTCCTAATGATTCTTTGGGCACTAAGGTTGCGTTCAGCAAAAGAAATTCATTGCAAGGCTTAAGCAAGCCTAAGCAAGTCAATAAAATAAAGGATTATGTATTTATGATCAAGGTTTATAAATAGTAGTTCTTCTGAAAAGAATTGAAACCTTGATTTATTTACTTTTTCGTTTATCCCCTTAAATATACATTTGAGGGGATTTTTATAAACTCATATAGGTCTATCTTCTTTTTTTATTTCTCTGTTTTCAGGTGCTTCTTTAATTATAGTTTTTTCTATATAATTTTCAACTGAGTTCGAATCTTCTGGTTTGATTTTTTCTTTCAAAATTGTGTCCCAGAAAACAGTAGTTTTATTCTCTTTTAATTCGTCCTGTATTTCTTTTCTGATCATAATACCAAATTGAATAAAATTTATTCATTTTTTTGCTAAGGATTGTATTTATTCTTCCAATAGTTGAGCTAACAATAGTGTTGACCTCTCCATTTTCAATCCTGGTGATCTGCGAAAGTTCACAGTCGGATAGGGTCGAAAACTTACGTAGGGATAAAATCGTTAATTTTTTTTAAAAAAAAACTGATAAATAAAGTATAAATGCTACCTTCATGATGAGAGCGTTAGGAACGGCCTGAGAAACCGTTTACAGTCCCCACATTTTAATTAATGTGGGGTTCTTTTTTTATTCGCCTGATTCCAAATGTCTAATCAATCTCTCAACTGTTTCAATACTTTCTTTTTTGCATCGAATGTAGTTCTCCAGGAGGAAAAATGATTGAAAATCATAGTTAACTACCGAATTCAAGGCAGTTTGTAAGTTTTTGGCTTTTAATTGGCAGTCGAATCGTAATTCTTCTTTTTTGGTTTTGTGATTCATTATGAGCAGTTAATAATAATGGGAAATCAAATATACATTTTTCAATAATTATTGTTTTGCTAGTTTTAGTGATTTTGTCGTTATGTTGGACGAAGAACAAATTGAATCCTTAAAACTTATTCATTAGTTTCGGGTTTCTTTTTATATAAAACTTTTAATATGGACTTTGGAAAAGTAGGCGCAAATGAGCTGAGAGCTGTAGATTTTACATTACCTGAAGATGGGAAACAAACTGCAATAACACTTGCGGGCGCTAAACCTGTTAAAGATCCTGCATTTTATATTGGTTGTGCAAAATGGGGACGGAAGGAATGGTTGAATATGATTTATCCTCCAAAAACCAAAGAGGCCGACTTTTTGGATGAGTACGTAAAGCACTTTAACTCGATTGAGTTGAATGCAGTTTTTTATAGCATTCCTAATGCCGAATTGATTCGTAAATGGCGAGCAAAGGCTGAAGAGAATGCCAGCAATGGCTTTTTGTTTTGTCCTAAGTTTTCCAGAACCATCAGCCATATTAAACGGTTAAAAGATGCAGAGGTGCCTACCGATCTTTACCTTTCTAGTATTCACGAATTTGGTCAGTTTTTAGGTCCTTGTTTTTTGCAGTTGGGTGATAACTTTGGCCCTAAAAACTTCGATGTGTTGGAGAATTACATTAAACACTTACCTATAGATTTAGAAGTGTTTGTGGAACTGAGGCACGAAGATTGGTTTTCGGATCATGCAGCACGAGCCCAACTTTTTGAAATGTTAGCCAAGTATAAAAAAGGGGCGATAATTACGGATGCAAGTGGCAGGCGGGATTGTGTACACATGGAATTGACCATCCCCGAAATATTTATTCGCTTTGTAGGAAATGGACAGGAGCACAAAGATTCTGATTTCGCAAGGATTGATGACTGGGTAGTTCGGATTAAAACCTGGTTAGATAAGGGATTAGCAAAGGTTTACTTTTTTCTGCACCAGCATGATGAAAAGGATACGCCCATTCTGGCCAATTATACCATCGAACAATTTAATAAACACCTGAGTGCAAAGGCGGCACCTATTAAATTCATCAATGATCCTAATGATTTGACAAATCAAGGAGAATTATTTTAGATAGTATACTTAATTTGTAGACTTTATTAGTTAAATTTGTTTTAGACAATTAATAAACCAAAAAAATATAATTATGAGTTTAAGAATAGGGGACGTTGCGCCCAACTTTAAGGCTGAGACATCTATTGGAGATATTGATTTTTATGAATTCTTAGGGGATAGCTGGGGTGTGTTGTTTTCTCATCCGGCAGATTATACACCGGTATGTACAACAGAGCTTGGTCGTACTTCGGCATTGAAAGGTGAATTTGAGAAAAGAAATGTGAAAGTGTTGGCACTTAGTGTGGATTCTGCTGAATCGCATAAAGGCTGGATTAAAGACATTAATGAAACTCAAAATACGAATGTTGATTTCCCAATCATAGCGGATGAAGATAAGAAGATTGCAGATTTGTATGATATGATCCATCCGAATGCCTCTGAGACGTTAACTGTACGTTCATTGTTTATTATATCTCCTGATAAGAAAGTGAAGCTGATGCTTACTTACCCTGCATCTACAGGACGTAATTTTAATGAAGTGTTAAGAGTGATTGATTCTTTACAGCTTACTGCTAATTATAGTGTGGCTACACCTGCTGATTGGAAAGATGGAGAGGATGTCGTTGTTGCAAATAGCATTAAAACTGAAGATATTCCTGCTAGGTTCCCTAAAGGATATAAAGAAATTAAACCTTATTTGAGAATGACTCCTCAACCAAATAAATAATATTTAAGATAGGTTTTGAAGAAAACAAAAATGGGATGTCCAGAAGGACATCCCATTTTTGTTTTTAATAGGTTAATGGGAAGTCGCACTGGCCTTTATAAAGGGATCGAATTCGACCCCTTTGAATTCTGGAAAATCCTAAAAAAGCTGGATTTAACCTAAGGATTTACTGAAACTATCTTCCAGTTCTTTATACTTTTTTTTGATCTTCTTGCTTAGCGCTGTTTCGTTGGTCAATTCAGCTAAACCATTTAAAACATACATTCCAATCTGAATATCCCTTAAAGACACTTGCTGCTGCCTTGCAGGCAATGATGCGATGTAGTTTAATTCCTGATCTAAAAATGAAGCCGTTTGACTGGCGAGTAAATTTGCATCCTGATGGTTGTTTAAGTTGTGTAGAATCTGAATAGTCTCCAATCTGTTCAATGTATCATGAATTGAATAGAGTTTTAAAGGTAGTTCTTTAATGCTCTTTGTGATGATTTGTTGGGCCTGAGGATTTTTTCCTTCTGAAATCAGATTTTTTGCAAGTGCGTTTTGGTAAGTCCAGGTATCATTTGCAACCCTTCTGCTTTCCGGATCAAGGTATTTCGCTTTGTTGAAAGCGGAGAAATCCATTTTATGTACTGTATTGCTATACATAACATCAGAATTGGTAACCTCTGATTTATCGCGGTTGTCTTTAGCATCTCTTTTAAGTGGTAATAAACGATAAGCATAGCCTTCCAGATAAAGGTATTTATCCAAACCTATATAAGTATCCTCGGAAAGTGAAGAGCCAAAATAGATAGGTCTTTCCCAGTTATTGTTGACAAGGATATCTAACATGGTAAGGTCCGCTTTGCTAGCAAAGTTCTTTTTGAAATCCCATTCCATTTGCGGGGCTATTTTGTCTTTATCTTTTGCCTGGATGGTATTTGTTTTTACCAACTGATTAGCATCAATGCTTAATTTAAACTTTTTGGTGGGTAGGAAGTTTTCAAATGAGCCGCCTTGCATTTCTACTTTATCATCCTTGTTATCTGAAGTAAGTACAGTTAGTAAATCTTTCAACTCTACGCTGTCTTTAAAGCCATAATCTATAAACGGGAGATAATCGCGAACACCTTTTTGATATTTTTCGGATGTCATACCAATTGGTAGGGGAGCCGATAGGTTGGCTTGCGTTTTCATCTGATCGATATAGTCACTGTCAGCTAAAAACTGCAGACAAACCACTCTTACGTCTGTTCTGATACCTTCAACCTCTTGTGCATACCATAAAGGGAAGGTGTCATTATCTGCATTGGTGAATAGGATGGCGTTTGGCGCGCAGGAATTAAGATAGTTAACGGCAAAGTCTACAGCCGTTTTTTTATCAGAGCGGTTATGATCGTTCCAACCTTGTGTGCCCATAATTACTGGGGCAACCAATAGGCCTGTGATAGCTGCCAAAGCCAGACTTAACTTATGTGATGCCATGCGTGCCATGGTTTCTTTGATGGCCAACACTCCAAAGCCTATAAAAATAGCAAAAGCATAAAATGAGCCTACATAAGCATAATCTCTTTCGCGCACTTGTAATGGATCCTGATTTAAGTAAAGAATAATGGCCAGTCCGGTGAAAAAGAAAAGCGTCGCAATGATGATCGTCATCTGTTTGTTTTTTCTGTATAAAAAGATCAAACCTGCAATGCCCAAAAGGAATGGTAAGCCATAATAGATGTTGTTTCCTTCGTTGGCGGTGATAGAAGGTGGTAATTTCGCTTGATTTCCAAGTCTCAAACCATCCAAACTTTTAATTCCTGTAATCCAATTTCCTTCTGTTAAACTACCTTGTCCCTGGACGTCGCTTTGGCGCCCTACAAAGTTCCATAAGAAATAACGCCAGTACATAAAGCCTACTTGATAGGAGTGAAAGAAGCTTAGATTCTGGAAAAAGCCAGGGCTCTCATTTTCTTCGAGTCCCATCCAGTTTTTATAAAATTCTGCATGTCTGGGTTTATTACTGTAAGTGCGTGGAAAGAGTAGGTTTTTATCATAGCTCAGCTTGTAAGCCTTACCAGACTCTTCATAAGTTTTAGCACCCTTTCTGTATTCTGTGCCTGTTTCTTTGATTTCGGTTTGTTGTGCGTCGAATGTTTTTCCATATAACAATGGCGTATCACCGTAATTGGTGCGACCTAAATAGCTAAGTAATGAAAATGGATTGTCTGGATTTGATAAATTGATATTGGGTTTGGCATTGGCCCGGATCACGATCATGAAATAGGAACTAAAACCAAAAAGAATGAAAGTTAAGCAGACAAGCGCAAGGTTAAGGTTGTATTTATGATGTTTAATAGAATAGAAAATGGCATAAGCAATAGCCGCGGCTAGTAGGAAAATGAATGCCATAGCCCCATAACCAAAACTAAAGCCAAGAGTGTTTACAAAAAAGAGGTCGAATTTTGCAGCAAAGAGCACCAGGTATTGTACGATTACAAATTGTACCAGTCCTACCAGCAGACAGCCAACTGCAAAGGCTTTGAGCGTGCCGATTAAATCTGGTTTTGAAGCTTTTTTGAAGTAGTAAACCAGCACTATAGCTGGAATGGCGAGTAGACTGAGTAGGTGAACGCCAATGGAAAGTCCGACTAAGAACGCAATGAGCACCAACCATCGATTATCCATATTGTTTTCCCATTTTAGGATCGACCAAAATACAATCGCGGTAAATAGGGTAGAAAGTGCGTAAACTTCAGCCTCTACTGCCGAGAACCAGAAGGTGTCGGAAAAAGTATAAGCCAATGCACCTATTACTCCGGCAGCAATTATACTAAAGCTTTGAACGGTGCTTTTTTCTTTTGGATATATTTTTGAAGCCAACGCAGTGATGGTCCAGTATAAAAACATAATGGTTGCCCCACTAAACAATACCGAACTGAAGTTTATCCAATAAGCTATTTTGGCGGTATCGCCCATGGCTAAGAGGGAGAACATTTTGCCAATCATCAGAAATAAAGGGGCTCCGGGTTGGTGACCTACTTCTAGTTTATTGGATGCAGAGAGAAATTCGCCACAGTCCCAGAAACTAGCGGTAGGCTCCATGGTAAGCCAATAAACAATACTAGCAGAGGCGAAAAGAATGAAGCCCGTGAGGTTATTAATGCGTTGGTAGTTCTTCATGATTTAGGTTTTTGATTTATGGTTAATCAAAAATAATTAAATCATTAAGAAACAGTTGGTTGTGAGTGTTAAAGTTTGTTAAATTCTAGAAGGTAACCTAGCATTAGGAATGCTTTGAAAAGGATTAATAATGCTGCTCGATAGTGGCATCAATTACGATGTAGCCATCATTTTTGCTCTCTGTGAAAATCAGGAACCGGTGGTTGTCGGGCTTTATTTTATACTTTTTGACCAGATTTTCTGCTTTATCTCTGTAGTTCCGAACGATTACATTGCCAACAAGCTGTTTTTCTTTTTTTAATTCTCCAGAGCTAATGATTCTATTTATTTTAAAGATTCTTCCCGGAAACTGTTGGTTGATTTGCTCGCTACTGTAAAGCTGTGTTTGCGTATTCAGCTTCTTTAATCCGTAAGTCAAACCGATCAGGTTAAAGGCTCCGCTCTTTAGTAATGCTGTATCTGGTTCGTACAGGTAGCCAGAAGGGGGTTGTGTAAGTATTTGAGGCAAGCTAGCTTCTTCATCGCCTTTTAAGAAACTAAAACTCTTTTCACTTTCATTTAAGGTGGTACAGGTTATTTTTACGTTTGAGACTTCCTGTTTCTCTATAATCCACAGCAACTCTTTGCATTCGTTTTTTATACTTACAATATGGATTTCAGTAACATTCCTCAATTCCTTTAGGCCCGCGGATAGGTCTAAGAGGGGAGCTGTTTTAACGATGATTCTTGAAGATTTTTGAAGTAACAAATCTAGATGTTCCACCACGTTTGGGGTACAGTCTTTTAGCATAAACACTTTTCCTGCGCTGCTTCTTCTTGCCGGATCGATATAGATGGTGTCGAAGGTAGCTTTCGTGTTTTGAAGGTAAGCCAGTCCATCTGTAGCCAGGAAGTTCACGTTATCTTGCCCTAATACCCTTGCATTGTGTGCTGCTATTTCGGATAGCTCAGGGTTTATTTCGCAATGTACCACCGAGCTAACTGCCTTTGCAAAGTAATGGCTGTCTACTCCAAAGCCGCCTGTCAGATCGATAAGGCTGTCTCCAATAACCAGTTTCGCTTTGTATGCCGCTGTTGTCTCTGATGAGCATTGCTCTATCGAAAGTAGCGGCGGGTAGTAGATACCTTCTGTCTGGTACCACGTGGATAGTTTCTTAACGGATTTGTTTTTTGCAGCAATTTGATTGGCCAGTTCGCGGGCTTCAACATCCTTAAAAGGACTTTTAGCCATAGCGATTTTATGGACATCATCATTTAAGTGTTGACTGATGAATTCCTGTACGGCTTTATCTAAAATGTGCTTGTTCAAGGATTTACTCCGTTTCTTTTTTATCTCTCATTACAATCTGGCAGGTATTTCTGCTTTTCACCTCCAAAAGAATGTTTTTATTTACCGTTACGCGATCTATCGTTTCCTGATTGTAATACCTGATGGTCACCAATTCAACGTCTGTATTGTATTTTACTTTATAATCCTTAGATAGGTCTGCGATTAAGCTTTCCAGTTTTTTTGCATCATAATCAAAGCTGATGGAAAAACTGATCGCAGAGTTGAGCATCGTATTGATTTTAACTCTGTGGTTATGAAAGAGGCTAAAAATATGGCTCAAGTTCTCTTCAATAATGAAAGAGAAATCTTTAGGAAATATGGACAACAAAACCTGATTTACCTTAAAAATAAAGGAAGGTACTGGTAAATGATTCTTTAGATCGGTAATGTCCGTTCCTTCTGCATCGGGATGAAGAAATGAGCGTACATACAAAGGAATGTTTTTGTTTTGTATGGGTTTGATGGTTTTTGGATGGATAACCGTGGCGCCGTAATAGGCTAGCTCTATGGCATCATGATAGGAAAGCTGTGGAATCCTTTCCGTTTCATCAAACCATTTAGGATCGGCATTTAAAACGCCCGGTACATCTTTCCAGATCGTCATAGATTCTGCATTTAAACAGGCCGAAAATATAGCTGCAGAATAGTCCGAACCCTCGCGGCCCAATGTAGTCGTAAAGTTTTCGCTGGTATTACCAATAAAGCCTTGTGTTACGGCAATATTGTCCTTTAAAAGAGGAGCCAGATTTTCTTGTATTTCAGCTTCTGTTTTTTCCCAGTTTACCAGCCCTTCACGGTAAGTATTGTCGGTATGAACAAAATTACGCGCATCTACCCATTTCACGTTGTTTTGTAAGGTACCCAAATAGGCTGCAAGAATCTTGGTAGAGATAATCTCGCCAATAGAAACGATCTGATCATATATATAATCAGGAGCATCTTCTGGTTCTTCTTCAATCAGCCAATCAATCTCTACAAAAGTATTTGCAACATCATTGAATATTGGATGATTGTGATCTGGAAAGAGTTGATTTAAAATGTTAAAGTGATATAGTTTTATTTCATCAAATATCTGGTGAACATCATCCTGACCGTTTAAATAGGCCGTTGTTAGCTCTTCCAGTTTGTTGGTTATTTTACCCATTGCAGAAACCACAATCAGCAGCTGATTGCCTTTATGGTTTTGGATAATTGATGAAACGTTTTTTATTCCTTCGGCATCTTTAACCGATGCTCCTCCAAATTTATATATCTTCATTTTCTAATTAGCGGGGTTAAGTAAGCTGTTTGGTTTTGCGACATCCTTTAAATCGGCAAAAGGAATAACCAGCTCAGTAATTCCGTAGGCATAAGCTTTAATCTCGTACGGATTGTAAAGGAACTTTAGGCCTTTTTTGTTGATGCTGAAATTTTGATTTAAGCTAAATTTGTCGTTTTCAAAGAAGTAATTGTCTTTTAAACTTGCAGTAGGGGATAGCTTCTCATTTTTTCTAAATATTTTTTCTGCTATGGCAGTTAATTCTGGCATTGAACCCGGATTGATCAGTGAATCTAAAAGAATCTCTTGATGATTTTGCGGATCATAATTCAGGTAAGTGAAGGAACTATTGGGATGTGCACCGCCCTCGTAGTTCACAAAAGTGATCAGGAAAGAAAGATATTGTGGGTGTTGTTCCTCAACCTTAACTTTTGCATCCAAAAACCAGGTTTGGCCATATTCTTTATTTTCTTTGCTAAAAGCATCGAAGTTTTTAATGAAAGAACTTGCAAAGTCATTGTAAGTGGCATAATGTTCCCCCTCATTTGCAAACTTCATTACCTTTTGCTCAATAAACTGGTTTATCTTTTGATCTGAAAATACAGGATAGGAAATGACTGCTTTTGTGGTATCGGTCAAGTTTTCGTTACCCTTAACCAAAACGTTGCTGGATACTTTTACCGAGTCATATTTAAAAGAGAGGTCAGTCTCGTTTACTTGGTCTGAACTGCTAATGGTTTTTTTCTCATTCTGACAGGCGATGAAGCTTAATGAGAGGAATAAAAGGGCTAATTTTTTCATGGCTGCATTTTTAATATTATTTCTTACTTAACTGTTCTGTTGAGAATGAACCATTAAGCCAACCTGCTTCGATCTGTGCATCGTACTTGTTGTAAAAATTAAGGGCAGGCTCATTCCAGTCTAAAATCTGCCAGTTCATACCGTTATACCCCTTGTCTTTTGCCTCTTGCATCACACGTTCAAAAAGTAATTTACCAATACCCTTACCTCTGTAACTTTCTGTTACTATAAAATCTTCCAGGTATAAGCGACAGCCTTTCCATGTGGAGTATCTGGTGTAATAAATCGCAAAGCCTGCAATAAATCCATCTACCTCGGCCACAAAGGCATCCCATACTTTATGCTCGCCAAAACCTGCATCAACAAATTCTTCTAACGTAACTGTAACCTCTTCAGGAGCCTTTTCATAAACTGCCAGCTCATGTACCAGTTCTAATAATCTTACACAATCCTCTTTTACCGCTACTCTTAAATTTATGTTCATTCTACCTTACAACTCTTCTTTATAATGCTTAATCTTTCTCTTCCCAAAAATGCTACTGCCAATGCGTACCATAGTGCTGCCTTGTTCGATGGCTAGTTTATAATCGCTAGACATGCCCATTGATATTTCTTTAAAATAATCTGCTTTTCTAAAGAAACTCAGTTTAATTCCGTCAAACAACACCTTTAATTCATTAAATTCATCGTTAGTTTGTTTTTCCAATGCATTGTTGCTCGCAATACCCATAACGCCTACAATTCGTACGTTTTTTAGCTCAGCAAACTCATCAGAACGTAGTAATTCTATGGCTTCATCAAAGCCTAGTCCAAACTTGGTGTCTTCATCAGCAATATAAATCTGAAGCAGACAATCAATCACCCGTTTGTTTTTAAGCGCTTGTTTATTAATCTCCGTCAATAATTTTAAGCTGTCTACCGATTGGATCAGGCTAATAAAAGGAGCAATGTATTTAACCTTATTGGTTTGTAAATGGCCGATTAGGTGCCATTCTATATCTTTTGGTAATTTAGCTTGTTTATCAACCAGTTCCTGTACAATATTCTCACCAAATACCCTTTGTCCGGCGTTATAGGCTTCTAAAACGGCATCGGCTTCCTGGTATTTAGACACCGCAATTAATTTAACGGATATCGGATCTAATTCGCTTTTATATTTTAATAAGTTATCTGCTATACTCATTTATCAGTATTTTTGGTAAAATTAACAACCTTAGCGAACTTTGTCTAAGAAATAATGATGTTTTAACATAATGAGGAACTTTTTATATATCGTAATTGTCTTTTTTTCTATCTCAGGATGTAAACCGGGTGTCCCAAAAGATATCATCCAACCTGATGAGATGGCGAAGGTATTGCACGATATTCATATTGCAGATAGTTATATAGGTCAGGTTGCCCGCCCTGATTCGGTGAAAATTATTGCTGCGGGTTATTATAAGGGCATTTATAAGAAATATGATATCGATTCGGCCTTGTATAACAAGAGCATGAATTACTATTATAAAGAGCCTAAAGTATTGAATGATATTTATGTAAAAGTTACTGGTCAGTTGACAAAGGAAAAAGATGCCATAGTGAAGGCCGATTCTATTTTTAATGCAAATGAAATACAGAAAGCAAGGCTGAAAATGGTTCGGGATTCGACAAGGACTGCAGATTCTACTTTCTGGGCCGACTTTTTGTTGAAAGATCGGACTAAGCTGAAGAAAAAGTTAACAGATACTGCTAAGCTAAGTGATAGCGCGAAGTTAAAGGACACGGTTAAAAAGAGTATTGACGTGATCAGATTAAAAATGGACTATAAAGGTCTGAAAGATTTAAAATAAGTATGTTATATCCAGAGAATTGTTTGGAGCGTTTGGGCTTTAGTGAGGTAAGACAGCTTATTTACAAACATTGTTTGAGTCCGATGGGACAACAGATGGTTGGGAAGATGCAGGTGATGACCAAGTTTGACCAGATCAATAAGTTTTTGAGGCAAACGCAGGAGTTTAAAAGTATCCTTGAAAATCAAGAGCCTTTACAAATCAGCACCTTTTTTGACATTAAAACCCTTGCTGAAAAGATTAGGGTAGAGGGGGCTTACCTGGTTGAGGATGAATTGCACCAGATGTATGCTTCTTTGCAAACGGTATTTGCTGTTTTGCGGTTTTTTGAAGAAAGAAAGGATGTTTATCCTAATTTGGAAGCCTTGTTTGAGCACCTTCCGGTAGAAAAAAATATCCTTAAAAAAATAGAGACTGTTCTTGATCCAAAAGGGAAAATTAAGCCAAATGCTTCGCATGAATTGCAAAGTATTATTGGCGATATCGCTAAGACAGAACAAGATGTACGCAGGCGGATGGATTCGATTTATAAGCAGGCGGTGGGTAACAATTGGGTGGCCGATGGTAGTTTAACCATTCGTGATGGTCGCATGTGTATTCCAGTCTTAGCAGAAAATAAAAGAAAACTGCGCGGTTTTATCCATGATGAATCTGCAAGTGGGCAAACGGTTTACATAGAACCAGAAGAGGTGTTTACGTTAAACAATAAGCTGCGCGACCTTGAGTTTGATAAGCGAAGAGAGATCATTAGAATCTTGATTGCCTTAACCAATGATTTACGTCCTTATACGCCGTTATTGTTGTCGTACCATGGTTTCCTGACCAAGCTTGACTTTGTAAGGGCTAAGGCTTTGTTTGCGATAGAAGTAGAGGCTGATATGCCTATACTGATTCCGGAAGCTAAAACGAAGCTGATCAATGCAATGCATCCCTTGTTATACCTTTCCTTTAAAGAAGATAAAAAGACGGTTGTTCCTTTAAATATTCACATCAATAATGAGTTGAGAATTGTATTGGTTTCGGGGCCTAATGCCGGTGGTAAATCTGTTTGTATGAAAACAGTGGGTTTATTACAGATCATGGTGCAATCAGGTTTGCTGATCCCAGCTCATGAGTCGAGTGAGGTAGGTATATTCGATAATATCTTTGCGGACATTGGTGATGATCAATCTATTGAGAGTGATTTGAGTACCTATAGTGCACATTTAACCAAGATGCGGTATTTCGTGGCGCATGCTACGCCTAAATCATTGGTGCTGATTGATGAGTTTGGTACAGGTACTGATCCGCAGTTTGGGGGACCTATGGCCGAGGCGGTATTGGAAGTATTGAACAATAAAAAGGTGAGGGGCGTAATTACCACGCACTACTCGAATTTAAAACTGTTTGCCGGTAATACGCCCGGACTGGAGAATGCTTCGATGTTGTTTGACAATGGGAAAATGAAACCCATGTACGTTTTAGAAATTGGTAAGCCCGGAAGTTCTTATGCTTTTGAAATTGCCCAGAATATAGGTCTGCAAAAGGAAGTGCTTGAATTGGCTCGCGCGAAAACGGGAACCAATCAGAACAGGATAGATAGTTTGCTGGTAGATCTGGAACGTGAGAAAAAGCAGATTTACGATACCAAGCTCCATTTATCTACTCAGCAGAATAAGGTTAAAAATCTGGTTGCCGAGAATGAGAAGTTGAAGTTGTTTTTGGACGAGAACAAGAAATTACTCATTAAAGAAGCAAAGTTGGAGGCGCAGGCAATCATTAAGAATGCGAATAAGCTGGTAGAAAATACCATAGCTGAGATTAAAGAGAAGCAGGCCGATAAAGTGGCAACCAAGGAACTGAGACAAAACCTGCAAAAGGTGTTGGTGCAGAACCAGGTAAAGGAAGAGAAAAAGCCGGAAGTGCCTCAGCCTGTAAATACGCCTATCGAAGTGGGGGATTTGGTGCAATTGAAAGGTACTGAGACCATGGGCCAGGTTTTAGAAATTAATAGAGATAACCTGGTGTTGGCGCTTGGCGATCTGCGTTCTATAGTGAAAAAAAATAGGGTGCAAAAGATCAGCAATAAACAGGCTAAGAAAATTGTGCAGCATAATTCTTATTCCGGCAGTATTTCTGAAGCGATCAGTAGTTTTAATGCTGAGCTGGATTTAAGAGGAATGCGCGGGGAGGATGCGCTGCATGAGGTAGAGAAGTATTTAGATAAGTCGATTATGCTTGGCTTTCCTGTGGTTAAACTGATTCATGGTAAAGGGGATGGTATCCTTAGAAAAATGATTAGGCAATACCTGAAAAAATATAGCCAGGTAAACCGTGTTGAGGATGAGCATGCGGATAGAGGCGGAGACGGTATAACCTATGTTTATTTTAATTAAACATATTTAGAATGAGTGTGTTATAGTTAAGTCGGTTTTGTCCGTTTAAATATAATCACAATCATTATGAAAATTTTAGCGATCAGTATCCTCTCTATTTTAATTGCTTTCTATGCTTGTTCAAAAAAGAAGTCGCCAACTCAAGAGGAAGAAGAGTTACCTAATGTCGAGATAAAAACGCGGATACTAAGTGCCGGACTTTCTCATGTATGGGAAATGGTTTATGGGCCGGATCAGCAGCTTTGGATCACAGAACGTGGAGGCAAGATTAGTCGGGTTAACCCGCAAACTGGTGCCGTTACTTTGTTGTTAAATGTTCCTGATGTGGTGGCGGATGGTGAGGGCGGCTTATTGGGGATGGCTATTAACCCGCAGTTTAGCACAAATCCATGGGTGTATGTAGTTTACAATTACAACTCCGGCGGCTATAAGGAAAAGGTGGTTCGCTATACTTATACTGGTAATACTTTAAATTCGCCATTAATTATTCTTGATCAGATTCCGGCATCGTCTATCCATAATGGATCGAGATTATTGGTCTCTGCGGATCAGAAACTTTTTATAACTACCGGTGATGCGAGTACGGCTAGCAACGCCCAAAATATGGGTTCGTTATCTGGTAAGATACTGCGGGTAAATATGGACGGATCGATTCCGACTGATAATCCTTTCCCGAATAACAGGGTATGGAGCTTTGGTCATAGAAATCCTCAAGGATTGGTACAGGCTGGTGATAAACTCTATGCCTCAGAACACGGACCAAATAATGATGATGAGGTAAACCTGATTCTGAAAGGACGCAATTATGGCTGGCCAAACGTAGAAGGCTTCTGCGATAAGAGTGCTGAGCAGACATTTTGTGCTGCAAATAATGTCGTAGAACCATTGATGGCATGGACACCTACCATTGCCACATCTGGACTTACCTATTACAACTCTAGTCTTATCCCCGAATTTAAAAATTCATTATTGCTACTTAGTTTAAAGGCCACCAAGTTTACCCAACTTAAGTTGAGTGATGCTGGCGATAAAATACTGGGTAGCAAAGACTTTTTTGTAAACCAATATGGCCGCTTAAGGGCTATTTGTCAGTCGCCAGATGGCAAAGTATATATTGGAAGTAGTAATGGGAATGACGATAAGATCATAGAAATCGCTAAATAAGTTGGTCGGTACGGCAGATATAGTATAATTTAGCAGCAAAATATATTAATGTATGATCAATAAAGTTGTTTCGGGTGCGGAAGAAGCTATAAAAGACATTAAAGATGGTGACACTTTAATGCTTGGCGGATTCGGGTTGTGTGGAATTCCAGAAAACTGCATTACTGCACTGGTAAAAAAGGGTGTTAAAGAATTGACCTGTATTTCTAATAATGCGGGTGTTGATGATTTTGGTATAGGATTGATGTTGCAACAACGTCAGGTAAAAAAGATGATCTCTTCTTATGTAGGTGAAAATGCTGAGTTTGAGCGTCAGTTGTTAAGTGGCGAACTTGAGGTGGAATTGATCCCACAAGGGACTTTAGCTACCAGATGTATGGCTGCTGGTTATGGTATGCCTGCAATTTTTACTCCAGCAGGAGTAGGAACTGAAGTTGCTGAAGGTAAAGAGGTAAGAAACTTTAATGGTAAAGACTACCTGATGGAGTATGCTTTTGATGCCGATTTTGCAATTGTAAAAGCATGGAAAGGTGATACTGCTGGCAACTTGATTTATCGTTCTACCAGTCGCAACTTTAATCCAGTGATGGCTATGGCCGGTAAAATAACGATTGCCGAAGTGGAGGAACTGGTTGAGGCAGGGGAGCTTGACCCGGATCAGGTGCATACGCCTGGTGTATTTGTTCACCGCATTTTTCAGGGAGCAAATTATGAGAAGAGAATAGAACAACGTACAGTTAGAACTAGAGGGTAATCCTATAAAATATTTATATGCTGGATAAAAATGGAATTGCGCAGCGCATCGCAAGAGAAATACGTGACGGATATTATGTGAATTTAGGAATTGGTATTCCAACATTGGTTGCCAATTATATCCCTGATGGAATAAATGTAGTACTGCAGTCTGAAAATGGACTGTTAGGAATGGGCCCTTTCCCTTTTGAAGGAGAAGAAGATGCCGATTTAATTAATGCCGGAAAACAGACCATTACCACTTTGCCAGGATCATCAATATTTGATTCGGCATTGAGCTTTGGAATGATTAGAAGTCAGAAAATAGACTTGACTATTCTTGGTGCCATGGAGGTATCAGAAAATGGAGATATCGCCAATTGGAAGATCCCAGGTAAAATGGTGAAAGGTATGGGCGGTGCAATGGATCTTGTTGCTTCTGCTAAAAATATAATTGTTGCCATGCAGCACGTAAATAAGGCTGGCGAAAGTAAATTACTTCCGAAATGTACTTTGCCACTAACGGGCGTAAAGTGTATTAAGAAAGTTGTAACGGAACTTGCTGTGTTGGACGTATTGCCAGAAGGCGGCTTTAGACTGATTGAACGTGCGCCAGGGGTAAGTGTTGACTTTATCAGACAAGCTACCTTGGGTAAATTGTTTGCGGATGACGACGTACCAGAAATGGTATTTTAATGCTGTCGTCATCCTGAATTTATTTCAGGACCTCGCACATATTATTCAAAACCGCCCTAAGAGTGGTCCTGAAATAAATTCAGGATGACGGCCGTACAAATAAAAAAGGAGCTTATTAAAGCTCCTTTTTTATGTAATTACGATTGCAGTATTTTTGTTTAAATGCGATTGCAGTATTTTTCTTTCAAATCCACAGAAATCTCTTCTGTTATTTTAATGATGTCATCAGGAGTATCATTGTTATTGATCACAATAGTCTCGCAGGTCTCTTTATAAGGGAGTAAAAACTCCTTGTAAGCTGGCACTACATGGTTGTGCCATTTGTACACTACATCTTCTTCAGGATAGCCACGTTCCATGCCATCGCGTTTGATACGACGTTGCAAGGCAACCTCTTCTTCCGCTTCCACAAAGATTCTGTGATCCAGTAAGGCTGCGATCTCTTTAAAGTGGAGAATAAAAAGTCCTTCAACAATGATGATTGGTGCAGGACTGATTTCCAATATTTTGGTAACGGCCAAAGGGTTGTTAAAGTTGTATTCCTTTTTATAGATCACTTCCCCTTTAATGAGTTTTTTTATGTCTACTAAAAATTGTTGATCGTCAATGGTGGTTGGGAGATCAAAGTTGTAGATTTTATTCTCTTCCTGGGTCATTTCGCCAGCAGGGTGGTAATAATCATCCTGAGAAACGAGCGTTACTTCATCATTTTTAAAATGATGTAAAAAAGAGTTTAAAAAAAAGGTTTTGCCGGATCCACTTCCTCCCGCTATACCAATAATGAAGGGCTTATTGTTCATTGTCTTGTCCGCCGTATGTTAAATTGCAATAAAATCTTTTGTCTAAAGCTCCCAGAGCATCAGCAACAGCTTTAGTCATTACAATGATAACATCTTTTGTTGATTCATTCTCAGTGAATTTACCAACAACTTTAGCGAAGGTCGACCGGTTGGTCATTGGGTTAGTGATTTTCATCACCGTTCCAATAGGCGCTGTACGGTGTAATACCAGCATTTTAGAAGGATCAAGGTCTGCATCCATAATCCAGATACCCGTTCCTTTTTCATCTACCTGATTTAAACCGTATCTGCTAGCAGGTAACCTTAAGGCAGGATCTTTTATAGAATTTAAAGTATCTACATGGTTTTCTGTAGTAGACGGAACATTTTTCGGAGGATACTGCCCACTAATCAATAGCTTTTGTCCAACAAATAAAGAATTGTCATGCAGGTTGTTTTTCGCTTTTAACTGATCCATGGTTATTTTATAGCGTGTAGCGATAGAATACATGGTTTCGTTTGAAGCTACTTTATGCTCAATAAACTCTTCTGGTTTACTGGTGTCTGCTGCTTTTTTCTCTGGTTTTTGCTCAGGTTTTTTATACCTGTTTTCAGGGGGGATATTAGTTTTTACGACAGTTTCTTCTGCTTTTTGTTGCACCGGCGGCACTTGCGTCGTGCGTTGCTTTGTTGCTGGTTGTTCAGCAGCATTTCCTGGTATTTTTAACAATTGCCCAATCTGAAGGTTGTTAGAGTTGAGGTTATTTGCCTCTTTAATGTCATTAACCGTTACCCCGTATTGTTTGGCAATCATGTTCAGGTTTTCCTTTTTCTGAACCATATGTTCCGAAAGGTTCCCTTCTGAAGTGGTTGCCACAACAGCAGTCTGATTTGCTTTACTTGCAGCAGTTGAGGTTTTACTTTTGGCAGCTGAAGCTGTAAAAGGCGTGTTTGTAGGTACTTTAACAATTACACCAATCTGTAAGAACTTACTGTCGTTAAAGTTCATGATATCTTTCGGAACTACATTGTAACGTCTGCCGATTGAATAATAAGTGTCTTTAGCAACAACTTGGTGTACGATTATTTTTTTTCCGTTGAGACTTTCTACTCCTATTGAATCTCTTGTAATGGCACTTGCCGCAGACAAGTTAATCAGGAGTGCAAATACGGATACTATATAATATTTATGCATTAATGTCTTTGTAAAATTTAAAGGGCAATTATACGAATAATATAAATAAAGCGTCGAATTCGAATATTAAACGTTCTTTTTCCTGTCCTATTGCCTGCCTGATTAACATTTTTCCAAACCATTTATGGTCTCATCTGTTACAATAGCAGACAAATACTGTTCTCAAAATAAAATTAAAAAAATATTATGGATGCAAAAGAAATCAGTTTAAAAGAAAAAGAAGTAAAACCGGTAGTTGATATGTTAAATGATTACCTGGCCAATTACCATGTTCACTATCAGAAATTAAGAGGTTGCCATTGGAATGTTAAAGGTCAGAATTTCTTTACGCTACATATAAAGTTTGAAGAATTATATACCAATGCTCAATTGACCATAGATGAAATTGCGGAGCGTGTGTTGACATTAGGTAAACCGCCACATAGCCGTTTTGCCGATTATATTAAAGAGTCGACCATTCAGGAAGTGAATACTATAGGAATGAAAGATCTGGATATGGTGGATGCCGTTCTGCACGATATGGCTAAGTTGATTGAATTAGAACGCGAATTGCTTAATGCTACTGCCGATGCAAGTGATGATGGTACCAACGATATGGTAAATAAGTTTATGCAGTTTAAAGAGAAAAACACCTGGATGCTACGCTCATTTTCCGGTAAGAAATAATTTCCTACATTAGTTTTTATGCGAATCGTCATGTTGAATATATTTCGGCATGACGATTTTTCTTTTAATATCTTTGAGGCGATGGGATATAAAAGCTTAGCAGATTGTGTTGCCGATTTAGAAAAGCACGGTCATTTGATTCGAATAAAAGAAGAGGTTGATCCTTACCTCGAAATGGCGGCCATTCATTTGCGCGTATATGAGCAAAATGGGCCAGCCCTGCTTTTTGAAAACGTGAAAGGCAGCAAGTTTCCAGCGGTTTCCAATTTATTTGGCACCTTGGAACGGTCTAAATTTATGTTTAGGGATAGTCTGCCTAAAGTAGAACAATTGGTAAACCTTCGTTCTGATCCTGTTAAAGCCTTAAAAAATCCATTAAAATTACCAGGAATTGCACTTACGGCACTGACTGCACTACCTTTAAAACAAACTTTTAAATCCGTATTCAGCAAAACAACGATTGGTGCATTGCCACAAATTGTAAACTGGCCTATGGATGGCGGTCCTTTTATTACAATGCCGCAGGTATATACCGAGGATGTTGATAAACCGGGGATTTTAAATGCCAACCTTGGGATGTATAGGATACAGCTTGCTGGTAATGATTACGAGTTGAATAAAGAAATAGGATTGCATTACCAAATCCATAGAGGGATAGGGGTACACCAGTCTAAAGCCAATGCCAAGGGGCAACCTTTAAAAGTAAGTATTTTTGTGGGTGGACCACCTTCACATCCCTTGGCTGCGGTAATGCCCTTGCCAGAAGGCTTGTCGGAAATGACTTTTGCTGGCGCGCTAGGGAATAGAAGATTCCGGTATTTTTATGATGAAGAAGGCTTTTGCTTATCAGCTGATGCTGATTTTGTGATCACTGGAACGGTTTATCCTCAGGAAAATAAACCGGAAGGACCATTTGGAGATCATTTGGGCTATTACAGTCTTACACATCCTTTTCCTTTAATGAAGGTACACAACGTATACCATCGTAAGGATGCGATATGGTCGTTCACAGTAGTTGGAAGGCCGCCTCAAGAAGATACCAGTTTTGGTGCATTAATTCATGAAATAGCTGGATCGGCCTTGCCTAAAGAAATTCACGGCTTAAAAGAAGTAAATGCAGTTGATGCTGCAGGAGTACATCCCTTATTGTTTGCCATAGGAAGTGAAAGATATACGCCATATTTAAATGAGCGCAGGCCTCAGGAGATATTGACTATTGCCAATCATATTTTAGGAAAAAACCAATTAAGTCTGGCTAAGTACCTGTTTATCGCAGCAAGAGAGGATGATGAGCATTTGGATACACATGATTTATCTGGTTTTATGCAGCATGTGCTTTCGCGAATGGATTTCCGTACAGATTTACATTTTCATACCCATACAACCATTGATACACTGGATTATAGTGGTGATGGCTTAAATAGCGGTTCGAAGGTTGTCTTTGCAGCTGCAGGAGCTCAAAAACGGGTATTGACTAACGAACTACCTGAGGGCTTTCATTTACCAGAGCCATTTAACAATTACCACATGGCTATCCCAGGGGTATTGGTTATAGGTGCTCATTCTTATGTGGATGCAGCTCATGCTGAACAGGAAATGGTTTTGTTGAACAAGGATTTAAAAGATCAGCAATTGACTGGCTTAGGTTTAATTGTGGTTTGTGACGATCCTAAGTTTACAGCTGCAACAATCAATAACCTGGTATGGGTTACTTTTACCCGAAGCAATCCGGCTTCTGATATCCACGGGATAGGGAGCTTTATCAGTAACAAACATTGGGGCTGTACAGGTCCTGTTATCATTGATGCGCGTAAAAAGCCACACCATGCTCCTGAATTGATTAAAGATGAAGCGGTAGAAAGACATATTGATAGGTTAGGACTAGAGGGTGCTTCCTTGAAGGGTGTTATTTAGCATGACGAGTGCATAAAAAAATGCCTGATCATGTTTTGATGTGACCCCAAAAAGTTGGACAGGTTAACAAAATTAAGTTTTTTGTACGAGAGCTCGGTATTCCACCGGGCTCTTTCCATTTAACCTGTTTTTTATTCTTTTATTGTTGTAGTAGTTAATGTATTCTTTTAATGAAAGGATAAACTTTTCTGCTGTTTCAAATCTTTGCGAGTACAGTAATTCTGTCTTTAAGATTCCAAAAAAGTTTTCGGCCACGGCATTATCCAAGCAGTTTCCTTTTCTAGACATGCTCTGTATAATTCCTTGTTTTTCTAAAGTCTTTCTATATCCATAAT
>NZ_SJSM01000016.1 GCF_004331685.1 Pedobacter hiemivivus
CTTAAACATACGGATCGGACTCTCCGCAGTACGTCCATTGGTGTGGCAGTACTTCTCGAGCAGTTCATCATAAATGAAACTGAAGTCTATTAGATCGTTGATCTTTCGAAGTAAATTGTCTTTGGGAATGATCAAATCATACAATCCTGAGTAGGCACTGAATTGAATCTTTTGTTGATGAGCTAACATTGGGCACCTTTTAAAACCTACTTTTAAGGTACAAAAAAAGAGCAGATAACCATAGTTCTTCTGCTCTTTTTGGACTCCAAATATTTAAAAGGACTTTTTCAGTGCCCTCGTATCATGATACAGCCCCCTTTTTTTTATGATTAAGCTAATCTTATCTGTCTTTTATCGGTACAAATTTTCTATCGGTATGACCTACATAAATTTGACGTGGACGACCAATTGGTTCTTTGTTTTCGTGCATTTCTTTCCATTGTGCAATCCATCCTGGTAAACGACCTAAAGCAAACAATACAGTAAACATATCAGTTGGGAAACCTAATGCTCTGTAAATGATGCCTGAGTAAAAATCTACGTTTGGATAAAGTTTACGTTGAACAAAATATGGATCATTCAATGCTGCTTCTTCAAGTTTCTTAGCGATTTCTAAAACTGGGTCATTGATTCCTAGTTTCTCTAAAATATCATCACAAGCCTTTTTAATGATCTTAGCTCTTGGATCAAAGTTCTTGTAAACCCTGTGACCAAAGCCCATCATACGGAAAGGATCGTTTTTATCTTTAGCTTTATTAATCCATTTTTCAGTGTCACCACCGTCTTCTTTAATCAATTCAAGCATTTCAATTACAGCTTGGTTTGCACCACCATGTAACGGCCCCCATAAGGCATCAATTCCAGCAGATACAGAAGCGTATAAATTACAGTCTGAAGAACCAACCATTCTTACTGTAGAAGCAGAGCAATTCTGTTCGTGATCAGCATGTAAGATCAGCAAAGTATTCATTGCACTAACTACTACTGGATCAATTTCAATCTCTTCAGTACGCTGACCAAAGATCATGTTCAGGAAGTTACTTACGTAATCGAATTTGTTTTTAGGGTAAATAAGTGGATGACCTAAAGATTTTTTATAAATGAAAGAAACGATAGTTGGAAACTTTGCCAATAATTTGATCATTGTCAGATCCATTGTTTCAGGAGATGAATTTGCATTCAATGACTCTGGGTAGAATGTCGACAAAGAACAAACCAATGAAGACAATTGAGCCATTGGATGCGATTTTGAAGGATAACCATCCAAAAACTTTTTCATATCCTCATGGATCAGCGTATGTCTGCTAATCTGTGACTGAAAGTTCCCTAACTGATCCTGTGTAGGCAAATCGCCATAGATCAATAAGTAAGCTACTTCCAGGAATGTAGATTTTTCTGCCAGTTCTTCAATCGGATATCCTCGGTATTTTAAAATACCTAGTTCACCATCTAAAAAGGTTATTGCACTCTTTGTAGAGCCCGTATTCTTGTATCCAAAATCTAAAGTGATGTGACCTGTTAAATCTCTTAGCTTAGAAATATCAATAGCCTTTTCCCCTTCGGTACCTGTGATAACGGGGAACTCGTACACTTTTCCATCAATCTTAATTTCTGCAATATCTGACATATATATTCTTAAATTTATAAAAACAAACTTAACTAATCCATTCCGATTAGCTTTCAGCTTACTATAACAAAGCTGTTAAATTATTATTAAATGTGGGTCAAAACCAAGTAAGAATCTTAAAAATTACTTAGCTGATTTGATTTCTTCCAAAACTCGACCACATTCCATCATTTCATCCCCATAATATGGATTCTGTATTTTCTGCTCTCCAGAAAGCCAATCGCCACCATCTCCATTATTAGCCATAGGGCAATGCTGAACAAAAATGGAACCTTTCACGACATCTGCGTGTTTAAACAACGCAATTACATCTTGACTTAATGAAGTAAATTCTTTCCGTTGGGTTTTAATATCTTTTGCAGTGGCAATTTTATCAGCAATTAACGAAGTACTTTCACATCCTTTGTAATTGGCAAGATCTGTTTTAAGTACTGATGCTGTTTTTTGTGCATCTTCAAATTTTGTGCTAACTAACGCATCCTTCAAAGCGATATAACCATTGTAAATGGCCTGAACTTTAGTGTCTTTTAATTCCACGCCTGCTGTGCCTATCTCGACGGCTTTTGACGTGGTGTCTGAATTCCCTGCTACTTTTTGATCTGTATTTGTGCAAGAAACTACCCCTGTAATCAGCATTACTGCCAGATATTTTCTCATGTTTCGTTTTTTTGGTTAAAATAGCATTTTAATTTTAAATAAATAAAAAAGCTCCTGAAAAAATCAGGAGCTTTTAACAATTTACTATAAAACTACTTATAATTTAAATCCATAAGCAATACGTAATGCAACCTGACCTAAAGAAGCGCCTTTAAATTCGGCACCTTCATAGCGTAAACCTAAGTCTAATCCGTTGTCGAATCCATAACCAATTCCTGGAGCCCACAAAAAGGCTGTACCAGCTCCCGACTCCGTACCAAAGCCTGCCCCAAGCTCTCCTGAAAAATAGGCGCTCTCCGCGAAGAAAACTTTAGCACCCGCTTTAACAGGAACCATTCCAAAACTACCACCTCCGTAACTGTCTTTTAATGAAAAATTAGTATAACCTGCGGATAACATTCCAGAAATATTTGAACTGAAATCTTTTTGCAAACGTAAATCACCTCCTATTGCAAGACTATAGCCTTTTGATGTTGGCACACCAACATTAAGCCCCACGCCTAAGCGCGTTGCTTTAGAATCACCCGATTGGGCATTTACATTAGTCGTGAAAAACAAAGCTACAACAGCTGCTGCTGAAACTAAAAATTTAGTAGTTCTATTCATTTTATTGTTTCCTTATTATTTAATTAATATTACAGGTTAATCCTGTTTCATTTACAATCTCTCAAATGGCATGCCATATATGTTAACATTATACCTAAAGTAAGAAAGCCACTGAAAATCAGCGGCTTTCTTACTAATAAATTAAATTATATATTATAATTTAAAGCTATAAGCTAAACGTAAAGCGAATTGACCGTTTTGTGGTCTATAAGTAGAAGAAGATTCTTTTTGAGTGTAACCTTCATATCTTACACCAAGATCAAAACCATTTGCACATGCATAACCTAGACCACCTGAGTAGAGGAAAGCAGTTTTAGAACCTTCTTTGATTCCAAATCCAGCACCTGCTTCAGTTGATAAATATAAACCACCAATTTGAGGGAATACTTTCACACCAGCTTTTACCGGGATAAAGTTGTAATCAGCACCTTGATTGTCATCTGCTTTTAATGTAGTATAACCACCTGTTGCAGTAATTGCTAATTCTCTAGTTAAGTCAAATTGGAAACCTAAATCAGCACCTAAACCATATTTAAACGGAGATTCTTTAGTCGTAACACCACCGCTAATACCTAAACCAAAACGAACACCTTTAGCCTTTTCTCTTGTTTGTGCTTGAGATGCTGTTGCTGTTAACATAAATAAACCTGCTGCGATTGCCAAAACTTTTGTAACTTTTTTCATTCTTTTTTTAATTTCAATTATATAATATATACGTCTACATAAATAAGAGTTTCAATTCGATAAATTACTTAGTCCTCGAGTTAAAAATTATTTATTACCGACTCCTTTTACAAAAGACATGCCATTATTATAATGTCGCTTTTATAACTCACAAAATTGAAACCATTAAACGGAATAAATTTTCTCTTAATAATTAATCATTGCGATTGAAATGTTTATCATACAATGATAAAGACTGAGCGGTTAGCTCATCCGTATTATCCGAATCTATCCAGTTTATTTCTACGCCATCCTTTTCCATTTTCCTGAAAAAAGTCATCTGCCGTTTTGCAAACTGACATATCGCAATACCTAGTTTTTCCTTCAACATCTGATAATCAATCTCAGCAGACAGATAGGAAACAACAAACTTATATTCAAGACCATAGAACGTAAGCATCTCCTTAGGAACTCCGCTATTGATTAATCCCTCAACTTCTTCAATTAAGCCCTGACTAAGCCTTAAATCTAATCTATTAAGAATCCTTTTTCTACGCAAATTAACATCAGAAGCTAAGCCAATAATACAAGAATTAAAATCTGGTCTTTCTATTTTTTCAAGCGTATTCTCTGTTAAATAAGAAGAAACTTCAATTGCTCTGATTAATCTTTTTTTGGAGGACAAATCAGCATGAGCAGTAAATTCATGAGAATATTTTGACAAAGAATTCCGGAGCTCAGCGATATCGAGTTCCTCTAAGCTTCCCCTTAACGTAGCGTTTTGCGGAATAGCCGTGTACTCATGGTTCTGTAAAATGCTATGAATATACATACCAGTTCCACCGCACAATATAGGAAGTGCATTTTTGTCAGTTATCGTTTTAAAAGCATCATAAAAATCTTCCTTAAACTCATTTACGTTATAGCTCTCCCCTGCTTTTTTAATATCAATCAAATGATAAGGAATTTTTATACCATTAATGACATATTCATCAAGATCTTTCCCAGTCCCAATATCCATTCCTTCAAATACTTGCCTACTATCGGCACTAATAATTTCACCGTTCAAAGCATTAGACATATTGACAGCTAGCTTAGTTTTACCAGACGCAGTCGGCCCCAGTATTACAAGAAGCGGCTTCTTATCCATTATCATCATTTAAAAAAATCATGCCAAGTATAATATATACTTAAGATTTCCTGTATTAAAGATGGATAGATATTCACTTAAAACCTCCGGCGCAGCAACCGGCAATCGATGAGAAAAATACCTTTGAAGGTCAGTTTTATGCAACCATATTTGTGCTGGTGGTGTTACATTAACCAATTTAAACCCTGATTGCGCATAAGCATTGCCCAGCGACCAGTCACGATCAGCGTAACTCATGACATCATTAGGCGCTACCATTTTAATAAAATGCTTCAATAGTTTCGTAAATCCGCCTGTAACCGTATACCCTATAAGCGTTGCAAAGCGAATCAACTCTACTGACTTATAATCTGGAGCAATCCTTTTCATCAATCTAATATTACTAAAACAAGCAACTGCTACTATTTGCCCATCCATCTGTAAAGCGAATTTATATTTAGCTCTGGCGGATTCCTGAATATGATTGCGATTCAAAAAATCATCTGCTTCCTTTTGGTTGATCACTATAATCTCGCCTTTGCGTCCATGTAATCGCTTATTTAAGCCCAGAACAGACTTAATTCTTCCCAATAGCTGTTCCTGTCTGGCTAACCAAACATCTTCCCACAATTGCAATAAAGTTATGTTTTTAAGCTGATAGGCAGACTGCAGTTCGATCAATTCTACCGGGCTATAATTGTTATCAAGAGCTATTAAATTAAGGACTACCTTGTCATTACACAGCAGCAGATCATATTTCTCATGTTCAACAGGCCTTACGTCAATACCAACATCCTGAAGTGTGGTAAGCACCACATTTTTCCAACCAAACCTTATACCCAACCCTTTTCCTTATATAATCTATATCCCTCTGCCAATGCATCCTCAATATGAGCTAAAAGCGGTTCGTCCAATTTTTTGATATGAAAACAAGATTTACCTTTTAACAGCTTCAAAAGTGCAGGATCAAATATCTGTTTCATCTCTGGCTCTGCATATACCGGCATATAATAAAGCCCAACATGCCCCTTATGTATCATAACTGCTGCAAAATATACTTCATTCCTTTTTTTACCATCAATAGTCACTTCTATATCACTCCACAAATCATAAGTAGTCTCACTATTGATCCTGTTATTAAAGCCTAAAGTAGCATAAGGTTGCAATACTGCTCTGATGGTCTGAAATATTTCTATAAAATCTGTTTTCATAACACTAAGATCAATCTACTAAAACAACACCTTGAAAGCCATATTGTTTAACCTCTACCCTCTATTTATCCAGCCACCATTCTTTTGACGGGTAATTTTCATCTAAAATAACGGCTTCACCCAATATAGGGGTTGTTATTTTAAAATTTTCTTCTTTAGCCTTCTTTACTGCCCTTATCACTGGCTCATTCCAATTATGCATAGCCAGAGTAAATTTACCCCAGTGCACTGGAAGTAACACTTCTGCTTTTAAGTCTTTAGCAGCCTGAACAGTTTGCTCAGGAAACATGTGAATCAATGGCCAGTAAGCATTGTACTGTCCACATTCCAATATAGCCAAATCAAAAGGCCCATGCTGTTCCCCAGTTTGTTTAAAATGTGTATCGTATCCTGAATCGCCACCCAAATACAGCTTATGCTTTGCACCCTGTAATATAAATGCCGACCATAAAGTTTGATTTCGCTTAAATAGCCTTCCGGTAAAATGACGTGCAGGTGCAGCAGTAAATTTTAAACCACTAGCAAGGGATTCCTCGCCCCAAGCCAGCTCCATTATTTTGTCAGCAGGTATTCCCCAATGTTCCAGATGCGCTCCTACTCCTAAGGAAGTAATAAAAACCTCAGTTTTATCTTTCAATTTTAAAACGCTTTGATAATCCAGGTGGTCATAATGATCATGGGTAATCAAAACGATATCCAAAGCAGGAAAATCCTCAACCTTAATAAAATCTGTTCCTTTATAATTTTTTGAACCAATAAAGGATATCGGTGAAGTACGTTCACTGAATACAGGATCTACCAAGATCTTAATCCCATCCATCTGCAAATAATACGAAGAATGACCAAACCAAATCAATTTAGTTTTAGTTGTTTCCGAAAAATCAGGCGTAAGATGAGGAAGTGCATCTTTAGGTGTGCGCTGTTCATTTCCTCTTACCATCGCTACAATCATGTCCCAATAACTTACATCATCAGGTTTCATTGGGGTGGGCGACAAATTATCTAGCGTTCCGTCTGCTTTAAAATTAGGCAGTTTCTTCAATCGTTCCAAACGAGCACCCTCCGGAGCTTTACCAAATACTGGTAAATTAAACACCCATATGACAACTATAGCTAGAACAATTACAACAACAAAAATGGAATACATATACTTTTTCATTTACTATTAATCAACCTTTGTGGGTTCTTGTGGGGGTGGTGCTAGCTTTGCTGCCAATGTATTTCCAGCAAGCAAAAGTTCGTTGGTAATGGTCTTAGTATAATCTGCAATTTCCGCTTTAAAATCTACCACTGAAGCTCCCGTACGTATTTCTTCTAAACGCTTTTCCCATTGTCCAGTCAGTTCAGCCTGTGCTATTTTCTGGTCTTTCACCACATCATATACCGCCAATCCTTTCGCTGTAGGCACCAGGTTACGCTTTTCCCTCGAAATATACTCCCTGTTAATCAAAGTTTCAATAATGGAGGCTCTGGTTGCAGGTGTACCCAAACCACTATCCTTCATTGCATACCTTAACTCTTCATCCTCAATATCCTTACCCGAAGTCTCCAGCGCCTTTAACAACGAAGCTTCGTTGTACATCGCTTTCGGCTTAGTTTGCTTTTCTAACAAGGCCTTATTGGTAATCGGTAATTCCTCTCCCTTTTTCACTTTAGGTAAAGCGGGGTTATCTTCATCTTTCTTCTCATCATCTGTTTCATTGAAAACAGAACGCCATCCCGCAGAGCGAATTACAGTACCATTTGCTACAAACAAAGAACCCGATTCGACAGACATTTTAGTGATTTCTTTCACACATTCCTGGTGAAAAGCCTCAAGCATCCGTCCAACTACCATATCATAAACAGCCTGTTTATCACCACTTAATTGATACGGTGATTCACCTGTAGGTAAAATAGCATGGTGATCCGTCACCTTCTTCGCATTTACGCTTCGCTTATTCAATGGAATAGTCAACAAGAACTCTGCTTGCTTACCAAAATCCTTATGTACTTTCAGTTTATCAATCAGATTAGGAACACCTGCATACACATCATCACCAATATACCTACTACCTGTACGTGGATAAGTAACCAGCTTACTTTCATACAAGCCTTGTAGTAAATTCAAGGTCTGATCAGCCGTAAAGCCTTTACGCTTATTTGCTTCTTGCTGCAGACTACTTAAATCGTGCAACAATGGAGGGGGTTCTTTTCGGGGTTTAGCTTCAACACTTAAAATCTTACCGCCATTACTAAAGCCAGATGCAACATCCTCAATTTTAGCCAGCAGCTCCTCTGCATCCTCCTTTTTATCGAAATTATTTACAGACATGGCTCTAAACAGCTGTCCATCCTTATCTAACTGAATAGCCAGCTGGTAATACAACTGTGGTACAAAGTTCTTAATTTCAAGATAGCGGGAGCAAATCATAGCCAATGTTGGTGTCTGAACCCTTCCTAGCGACAAAACTGATCTATTTCCCGCCGAGATACTCAATGCTTGTGTAGCATTCATACCAACCAACCAGTCCGACTCAGAACGGCAATGTGCAGAATTAAACAAAGTATCGTAATCAGTACCCGGTTTTAAGTTCCTAAACCCTTCTTTAATAGCCTCATCAGTTTGCGAAGAAATCCAAAGTCTTCGAAAGGGCTTTTTACATTTCAAAAAATAATAGATGTAGCGAAAAATCAGTTCACCTTCCCGCCCGGCATCCGTCGCCACTATAATCTCTTCAGCTTCATCAAATAACTTTTTAATGATATCAAGTTGTTTTCGTACACCAGGATCTTCAACCATACCATCCTTAGTTTTTATTTTCCGGATAGCCAGTTTAAATTTCTTGGGTAACATCGGTAAATGCTGTCTTCGCCAGCCAATAAACCCGTAATCCTGAGGGGGCGCCAATTGCAGCAAATGCCCAAATGCCCAGGTAAAAGAATAACCTTTTCCTTCAATATACCCATCCTTTTTAGTTGTAGCACCGAAAACCTTAGCCAACTCACGCCCCACGGAAGGTTTCTCTGCAATAACAATCTTCATAATTATTCAAAAATATCTAAACCAATCTTAAATGTATTACAATGTGCATCAACAATATCCTTTATGTTTGGCGAATAACCACCACCCATACTTACCTGAACAGGCAATTGGTTGTCTTTGCAAAATTGCAACACCATCCTATCTCTTTCTTTACAGCCCGCTTTACTCAAAGCCAACTTTCCTAGCTTATCGCTTTCCAACACGTCAACTCCCGACAAATAGAATACAAAATCAGGGTTATGCGCCAAAAGCATAGGAAGTGCCTTACTTAATTTTTCTAAAAACACCTCGTCGCTAATGCCATCTTCCAAAGCAATATCCAGGTCAGAAACTTCTTTTCTAAATGGAAAGTTCTTATCCCCATGCATTGAAAACGTAAATACCCGATCTTCATTATAAAAGATCTCAGCAGTTCCATTACCTTGATGAACATCTAAATCTATAATCAATATCCGCCTAGCCAAACCATTATTCAACAAGTAATTAGCAGCAATAGCTTGATCATTCAACAGACAAAAGCCTTCACCCCAGTTACTCCCTGCATGATGTGTACCACCAGCCACATTAAATGCTATACCATACTGCATTGCATACAAAGCTCCATCAATCGTCCCCCGAGCTATCCTGACCTCTCGTTCAACCAATTGGCTATTTAAAGGAAAGCCAATCCTTCTTTGCTCCTTTGCAGGTAGCGTCAAGTCTTTTAACTGATCCCAATATCCCTTTTGGTGTGATAACAAAACCACATCTTCGGCTAAAGGCTCCGGTGCAAACAGGTTACTTTCGGTAATTATGCCCTCATGCAATAACTGTTCAGGAATCAACTCATACTTAACCATTGGAAAACGATGTCCTTCGGGTAAAGGATGCGCATACGATGGATGCCACGCGATCTTAACCATCTTATTTCAAGATCTCCCCAACATGCTTTTCTATATTGTTGCAAATTTCGTTAACAGGCAAGTCATTAGCGTCTTCGCCAAAAGGATTCTCTATCTCTTCAGCAATCAACTCTAAACTGGCTAGCACATACAATATGAAAGGAACAATAGGAATCACAAAATACCCAAGACTAAACACCCAGCCAAAAGGGAGTGTAATCACATAAATGAAGATGAATTTCTTTATAAAAGCACTGTACGAATATGGAATCGGCGTGTTTTTAATACGCTCACAGCCGCCACATATCTCAGTAAACTGCTGAACATCCGCATTCAATATGATAAGTTGCTCGTTGGTAATTTCGCCACTAACTTGTAGTTCAAAAACTCTGGATGATATGCTTGCAGCCACCTGATTTGGAATATGTTTACCCCCATCAACTTCGATTAAAAGGCTATTTTTACCAAAATACTGTTTTTCCCTTAAATGCTCTTGCAATGCAAACGCGTACTTTGGAATGGCGTAATCAAAAAACTCTACATGATTTTGTTTTAGCTTTAATGATTTTATTTTAATCGCAAAATTGCGGCTTACATTCGTTAGTCCACCTAAAAGCCTGCGACCTTCCCACCATCTATCGTACGATGTATTGGTTCTAAACACCAACAGCATAGATATCACAAAACCCAGGAGGTTATGCATCATCCCAATATTTTTAACATATATCGTCTCCGCCAACTTTAAATAGTTAAGCTCCAAAAAGGCAATAACACCGGAAAATACTGCCACACTGAGCATCAAAGGCCATAATGCGCGGATGGTATCTGCTTTATGTACATGAAATATAAAAGTTATCCAATCTTTTGGATTATAATTTATCATATTACTGTTCCTTTTCTAATACTAAAATACGCTTTAGGCTTTAACTATTTCAGTAACTTTTTACTTATATCCAGCAGCAAAGTTCCTGTTGTAAAAACATCTTCATAAGAATTATACAAAGGAACAGGGCTTAACCTGATCACATTAGGTTCCCGCCAATCACCAAGTACATTATTCACTATCAACTGTTCAAAAACCTCATTTCCTTTTTGCTTTGCGATGATAGAAACCTGAGCACCACGATCTGCTTGAGTTAATGGCGTAATGATCTTATACTGCTCCTCTCCTAACGCCTTATTCACTTCATTTATAATGATAAATAAATAGCTAGTTAAAGTTTTACTTTTATTTCTTAAAGGCGCAATAAAGCCTGCTTTTTTAAAACTCTGAAGCGAAGCGTAGTACAATGCCATCGGCATTACCTGCGTGCAACTTACCTGCCACCCATCCGCACCAGCTTCGGGCACAAAACCCTTTTCCATTTTAAAACGTTGCTGCTCCTGATATCCCCACCAACCTGCAAAGCGGTTCAGTGTGGTATCGGAAAAATGCTTTTCATGTACAAAGATTCCACTTATACCACCTGGTCCTGAGTTTTGATACTTATAGGAACACCAGCATGCGAAATCAATACCCCAATCGTGCAATTGTAAAGGAACATTCCCTGCTGCATGCGCCAAATCAAAACCTACAACTGCTCCCGCAGCATGTCCAGCTTTTGTTATAGCCTCCATATCGAACCATTGCCCAGTAAAGTAGTTTACACCACCAAACAATACCAATGCAATTTCATCGCCACTTTCGGTAATTGCAGCTGTTATGTCTTCTATCCTCAAGGTATACTCACCTTCCCTCGGGGCTACCTCGATAATTGCAGTAGCTGGATCGAAACCATGAAAACGAACTTGGCTTTCTATTGCATATTGATCCGAAGGAAAAGCTCCAGCTTCCATAATGATCTTAAATCTACTTGCAGTTGGTCTGTAAAAGCTAACCATCAATAAATGAAGATTGACAGTTAATGTATTCATCGGACAAACTTCAGCCGCGCTAGCCCCAACAATAGGTGCCATCAGTTTTTTAAGCTCCTTATGATAAAACATCCAGGGAGTCTCACCTTCAAACCAACCTTCTACGGCAAAATTCTGCCAATTGTTTAACTGTTCATCTAAAACCTCACGTGCAGCTTTAGGTTGAAGTCCTAAAGAATTACCACATAGGTAAATAAATGGTTTTCCATTTTGTTGAGGGAATAAAAAATCTTGTCTTAAATCGCGAATTGGATCAGCCTGATCTAGCGCCTGAGCGAATGCCAAATTGTTTTCAAAATTCATTTGTTTCAAATATCCACAAAAAACAGGGATAAATAAATCAGTCCAATCATTTTGTTATCCACAAAATCGAACATCACACCTCTATAACCAGCATCTCTGACTATAGATGAGTAGCAAAGTTCTTGAATTATTTCATGAGATATTGCGCTAGTTTACATTTAGGTGATTTACACAAAAACATCAAAATAAATCAAAATAGTCAACAATTGTTAACTAAAACAGACTTTCTATTACATAACTAGAATGTTACAGCTAAAGAATTTCACACTAAAAATTTCTTTTCAGTTAATCACAACCAAGCAGTCAGCAACCCCTATTTACCCGGACATTACCCGGACATTACTTGGGTGGATTCGAGTAGTGTCCGCTTAACAGCCGCGTAACATCCCTTAATACAGCGTGAATTAAATTACCTCAAAGTACAATTAGCTAAAAGCATGCAAATTGTCAATCAGCATCTTAGTGCATACATTAGAAAAAAACGAAGCTATGGCAAGAATTAATAATGGTATTTTGGGTGGCATGCATGGTAATGCAGATCCAGTAAAGGCCTATATAAAATATGGGGTAGCCCTTCTTAGCGGAAAGAAAAGAAAGCGTATAGCAATTAGCCCTTGCATTAGACATCCTAGCCTTTATGCCAGATATATTCACGTTTATGGTAATTACCCTGTAGGCTATATAGCTATTCCGTCAAAATTGGTTAATTGAAAAATTTAAAACACTAATGATCAGGGGTTGTTTATATAGAGTTGGCGAAACATACTAAAAGCGTTTCAGGCAAGTAATTATAAATAAATGCTAAACATCAATCAAAAATTAAACGAATTGGCCAGCAGCTGGTACAGTTTGTCAGAGCTAAGCAAGAGTGTCCTCAGCGAACTGGAAGCTGAACAAGTAAGAGAAAAACAAGAAAAGGCTCGCCAGCAGTTAATCCCAATGCTTCAGCAAATGCAAGCCTCAAAAGATACTCCTTATGAAACTTATCTCGAGGGAGATACTTTCGTAGATATCTATTTAGATGAAACCGGAGAAATCAAAGACAGCGGCCATTATAGCCGTCCAGCCCTTTAAACTTTCCAGGAAGAGGGAATCACTCCACTCTTCCATGCCTCTTTTTGCTCAGATCTTTGACCCTGATGTTTTTAAACTGCACTTCAGAACCATGACCATGGAAACTAATATGACCAGTTTCACGCATTAATCCAGGATGTTTCTTCCATCGGCAACACCGTTCTTTCTGGCTTCTGTAAGATCAGCATCCAGAATCACAGTACCATTTAAAATCACTCTAATTTTAGGGCCCATTACAATTACTGCCAGGGAGGGAAAACCGTAGCAATCTTGTAGTTCTAAAAAAATCGAAGTAAATTGTACGATATAAACGCTGATTGATGCTAGAAAGCTTCCCTTTTTACCTGAGTTTGATTGTAGCAATTGTATTGCTAATCATGCTGGCCAACAAAATAAAAGTAGCCTACCCTGTACTGCTAGTCATAGCTGGGTTAATTATCAGCTTTATTCCATGGATACCGACAATGCATATTGACCCCGAAATTATCTTCTTTATCTTTTTACCCCCATTACTGTATGAAGCAGCATGGGGAGTTTCCTGGAAAGAGATGTGGCGCTGGCGTCGCATCATTGCCAGTTTTGCCTTTGTCGTGGTATTTCTTACGGCCATGTCGGTCGCATTTGTGGCCAATCATTTTATCCCAGGCTTTTCATTGGTATTGGGTTTTCTATTGGGCGGTATCGTTTCGCCACCAGACGCCGTAAGCTCTGGCGCAATATTAAGATTTGTAAAAGTACCCAAAAGATTATCGTCGATATTAGAAGGCGAAAGCTTATTGAATGATGCTTCTTCGCTGATTATTTTCCGTTTTGCCTTGATAGCAGTGGCAACAGGTCAGTTTGTTTGGTCTGAAGCCGCGCTAAGCTTTAGCTGGATGCTGATTGGTGGTATAGGTATCGGCTTGGTGGTTGGTTGGATTTTCATGAAAGCCCATAAATACTTGCCTACGGATGCCAATATGGATATTGTGTTGACTATAGTAACGCCATACATCATGTACCTCGCTGCAGAAGAAGTGCACAGTTCCGGTGTATTGGCAGTAGTAAGTGGTGGGTTATTGTTATCAAATAAAAGGCATCACTTTCTGAGCAGCAGCTCTCGATTACGTGGTGTGAATGTCTGGCAAAGCCTTTGTTTTGTATTAAATGGCTTGGTATTTATGCTGATCGGTTTAGCCCTCCCTGAAATCACGGCGGGACTAGAAGGTGTAAACCTATCATCGGCAATCGGTTACGGAGTATTAATTACAGTTGTACTGATCGTAGGACGAATCATATCGGCTTATGGAGCTGTAGTAATCACCCTTATTGCGCGTAACTTCATTACTGTAGCAGATGCCAGAAGTCCTGGCTACAAAGTTCCACTCATCATCGGATGGACTGGCATGCGCGGCGTGGTATCCCTTGCTGCCGCATTATCCATCCCCCTACATCTGCCAGACGGCACTGCATTTCCACAGCGAAACCTTATTCTTTTTATCACCTTCATTGTTATCCTATTGACCTTATTGGTTCAAGGACTAAGCTTACCTTATTTGATCAAAAAAATACCACTTCCTAACCTTGATGAGACTTTATCTGATGAGGAAGTTTATCATACCATCAGGAAACAATTGGCTGCACACGCTTTAACCCATTTAAAGACTAATTACAGTGTGCAATTAAGCAATCAACCAGTATTGCAACAAATGGCCCGTAAATGGGAACAGAATGCAGGGATCACAGATGATGAACTTATGGCTGAAGAATGCAAACTGGTCTACCTTGACATATTAAATCAACAAAGGGAATGGTTGATTCAAAAGAACAATAATGAGCAAACACTCGATGAAGAAATCATTAGAAAACATTTGAGATACCTGGATATGGAGGAGGAAAAACTAAGTTTTCTATAACTTACACGTTAAACCAAAGACAGGCCATTATAGCCGCCCAACCCTTTAAACTTTACAGTGATCAAGCAATCCTTTCAACATGCCCATACAAAGGATCATTTAATTAAGAATGTTTGATTAATTTCCAGTCGGCCAACTTCTGTTCAAATGTTTTCCATGTGTTTGCGCTACTTGGAGAAGGCAATGTATAATATGATTTATTAGGAGATTTGAGAACATACCTACTATAAAACGCCTCTGCCTTCTGACTTCCAAAGAATACTGTTTTTATTTCTGGATACGAATTATAAAATAACTGAAAGTCATTCGCTTCCTCGTTCAATATATTGTTATCGGAGCTCCCCTTACATTCGCAGGTTTTTAAAACATCCCAAAGCGCAATACCATTGTCAAGCAATAGCTGCTTCCTGATTTCATAATCCTTTGAAAATGGTTGGTCAAAAAGAGTGAATATGATTTTCCAAAAATGATTGCCAGCATGCCCATAATACTGCTGCAACTTTAAGGATTTCTCACCTGGCATAGTTCCCAAAATAAGGATTCGGCTATTCTTATTTACGATTGGAGGAAATGCTAACTTTAAATTACTCATATGAAACTCTCGTAATTCGACACTCAAAAATATGGGATTTTGTCTAATGTCAGCTATAAAAACAACAGAAATTCTCTTTGTTATAGATTTATTCGTTGAATAAAAATGCCCTGCTCAAAAGAATAGGGCATATAATACTACCGCCTCTTATTTCTCCATCAATTCAATCCACGCATTCACCATTTTTTCAATCAGTTCTTTATTTGCGGTTACTTGTTCCATGGAATAAAACTTTGCATAAACTTTTCCCTTCGTGGCTTCTTCAAGGAAATCAGATTTTATATTAAGTAACTCTCCTTTGTGAAAGATAAGTGCCACATAATTTTTAATCCTGGGGTTGAAAGTGGCCAGATCCTCTTTGTAAAAAAAGCTCGGGCCTCCCCACTTTACGTCTTCTTCTATTTTAGAATTTGCATTGACAATGATTGCTCGGACTGCTTCCATTTCGGCTTTCAAGGGGTGTTCAAGCTTAGACATAAACTCTTTTACTTTCTTAGTATTGCTCATCATTTTTAATATTTAATGTTAATATCAAATATCAAAGTCTTTATTGCTTCAAAGGGGGTGCAGAAACGACAATTTAATGGGTTGATTACGACTGTTATCCCAAAAGAGGTCGCTGATAAACAAAACAATTATATCATCCCACTTTTTTTGAATTCATCCGTACAAAAAGAAAAATGCAATTATGAATAAATTTTTCAGAGCTGTCTTCGCCGCATGGGGCGCCAAGAAATTGGGAGGCGGCTGCCTATCCACCATTATTATATTTATCCTGATCTATACCCTACTCGGTAAATGCAATAACAACGCGCGCACAACATCTCAGCAGCCCAAACCTTCAGTAGCTCTCTGCAAATAATATAACAAGAATTACTGAAGTTTTAAGCCGCAACAGTACCTGTCTTAACTTCACCAGCCCGCTTGTAATTGGCCATAATCACTCCGCTTGGACTAACAACGCTCTCCACTAAACTAAATGCTGCCGGAATCGCATCATTGTTAAACAACCTTTTTCCTTTACCAAGAAGCACAGGGTGAATATTGAGCCAAAATTCATCTACCAGATCATGCTTCAATAGCAGCTGAACGAGCTCACTGCTACCCCAGACTTTAAGGTCAGCCCCTTCTGAATTCTTGAGTTTTTCTATGTCTGCCACGCTTGTAAGGAACACGCTGTTTTTCCAATCCGACTTTTCCATGGTATTGGATATAACATACTTTGTAACCTCATTTACACCTGGCCAATAGTCGGCATGTTCGGGCCAATAACCCGCAAAGATTTCAAATGTTTTTCTGCCAAGAAGTAAATCTGCAGGTTCCATCTGTTTTTGCATGAGTTGACCAGAAACTTCATCAGCATAGGCTGCAGTCCAACCGCCATAATTGAAACCGCCAGATGTATCTTCCTCAGGTCCGCCGGGTGCTTGCATCACTCCATCCAAGGTGATAAATGATAGAACAGTTATTTTTCTCATAATATTGATGTTTTATTAAGATATAAATTTCGTCAATTAATATAGTGTCAGTGCTGTGTGGATACGACAATCATGCTGGGTTAACGCGACATAAATTATTCTAAAATAATCACACCATCAATGCAAATCCATCGCTCAGATATCCTACTTTTAGTTGATCAAGCTTTTCCAGCATCTCTTGGTCAAAGTGAGTCAACAGCATCCGTTTACAAGAAAATTCAGGGAGCCGCATTTCCAATTCCAGATAATTCATATGTCCCTTTGCCTGCGTGCCGAAAAAATTACATTCACAAATAAATACATCAGCTTTATCACTTAACGCCAGTAGGGTATTAGTCCAAGATGTATCCCCAGAATAAGCAATCACCTTATCTGAGATTTCAATCCGAATCCCATGAGGTAAAGCTTTTTCAGAATGAATCACCGGAAGAGCCCTCAAGTTAAAATGTTCCAACTTTAGCACTTTATCTGCTGCATATTCCAGAAAATCTACGTTTAGTTTTTCCAACACAGAAGTTCCGGGGTATAGCAAATCTAACAAGGCACTGATTCGATCCTTCCCCCCCGGAGGGCTGATGATTTGCATTTTTTTCTTTCTACCATGTATCGCCGCATCCAAAAGCAAAAAAGGCACTCCACCATAATGATCACCATGGAAGTGACTGATGACAATTGCATCAATATCATTGATATTGATTCCATGATGCTTTAGTCCTGGCAAACTACTTGCTCCGCAGTCGATCAAAAACTTGCTTGTTTCTGTCTTCACATAAAAACAAGTATTCAGTCTACCACCGCTGCCAAATGCATCACCACAGCCAATAACTTTTAAATATACCAAGCTCATTTCTATAAATTTAAAAGTTCTTCCACTTCCAACATGGAAATCCTATGCATATACACTTTCAGCTGCCCTGACAATCATATCTGCAACTATTTCGGGTTGCGACATGAAAATAACATGGCTTCCTTGAACCTCTTCTACTATTGTATTTGAACGACTGTACATGTTTCTCTGAATATCCGGATTGATGCTCTTATCCTCAGTTGCAATCAGTCCATAGGAAGGTTTAGATCTCCATGCAGCATTTGTAATCGGGGTTCCAAAGCCCTTTGCATAAAAAGCCCCCTGAGACGCACACATAAATTCGGCTTCACTGGCATCTATGTCCGCACAGAAACCTTCATGGTACTTATCTTTATCATAGTAAACGATTCCCTTTTCATCTGGTGGCAAAACACCGTTTTCTGGTGCTGGTGGCGCACTTTGCAGCCATTGTAAAGCTGTTTCTCCGTTATCCGGCTGGAATGCCGCAATATAAACGAGTGCTGCCACATTGGGATGATTACCAGCCTCAGTAATCACAGCTCCACCCCAGGAATGGCCAGCAAGAATAGCAGGTCCCCCAATCCGATCAAGCGCAACATGTGTAGCCAGCACATCATCCTCCAGGGAGGTCAATGGATTCTGTACAACTATTACATTGAAACCTCTTTTTGTCAATTCGTTATAAAGTGCTTTATAACCAGAACCATCAGCGAATGCGCCATGTACTAACACAGCATTCTTAACATTTGAATTTTCCATCGTTTTAATTTTTGTTTATGAATGACATACAATACAACGATGACTACGAACTGTTTTCAGAATCTTTAAAAACAGATCCAATAATCTATTCTGATGTTTGGCTGATGGTTTATTGTTTGTAACTTTAAGATGAAATGGAAACGAAAGGTCTGCTTTTTATCCCTGACATCAGTGGTTTCAGTCGATTTGTAACAGAATCAGAAATTAACCATAGTCGGATGATCATACAGGAATTGCTTGAATTGCTCATTAATGCAAATCAAATAGGACTTGAAGTTTCCGAAATAGAGGGTGACGCTATTCTTTTTTACAAATTTGGCGAACCACCACAGCTTAAAGAATTGTATAAGCAGGTGGAAAAGATGTTTTGCCAATTTCACAAAAATCTTATGGCTTATGACCGACGGAAGTATTGCCAATGCAAGGCCTGTATTTCCGCTGCCAACCTTTCCTTAAAAGTAATCACACATTATGGTGAGTTTACGGAGTACCATGTGAAGAATTTCAGTAAGCTGATCGGTAAGGATGTTATCGTTGCACACCAACTTTTGAAGAACGACATAGCGCAACATGAATATTGGTTGGTGACCAAAGACCTTCTGCACAATCACCCTTTGGCTGATTTTACCGGATGGATGAATTGGAATGACAGTATAAAGCAGACTGAATCAGGAGATATACACTTTCATTATACACAACTGAGCGAGTTAAAAAATGAAATACATGATGACCCTTTACCCCCATTAAACCTCTCTGATAAAAGAAAAATACTCAGTGCTTCCAGCTTATACGAAACTGACATCATTACCCTATTTCATATTGCAGGTGCATTTGAATACCGTCACCTCTGGTGGGAAGGTGTAGAAAAAGTAGAGGAAATTAATCACTCCTTGCCACGGGTGGGTATGCAAAGCATATGGACATTAAATAACGGAAAAATGCTTTACTATTCCAGCAGCTACTCCTATACTGATGACAAGGTTGAATTTACTGAAACCGATGAAAAAGGAGATCAAGTGACTTACTTCACCCTGGTAAAAATAGCAGACAATAAAGCAAAACTCATTATAGATGTTTATAAAACCCGAAATTGGCTTACAGATTTTATTTTAGGATCATCAGGTCAAAAAAAAATGGAAGCTACGCTTAAAAAGTCATTAGAGAATATCATTCCACTGTTAGAAAAGATGCCGATATTATGAAAACAATACAACTGCTTTTTATATGCTGTCTCTTTTTTTCTGGCGGCGATAAATATATCCAAAAGCCTTCCTATCCATTGGATTATAGCAAGGCAATTGTAGCGACATGTGGTTCATCATCTCCCACAGAAAATATTGGTACAGCGGATAACGGTAAATTTATGATGCATCTGCCAGGCTGGGGACACTATTCTTACCAAATATCGACGACTAGCGACAGCGCGCAGGTTTATTTTGATCAGGGGCTAACTATGTATTATAGTTACCATATGAAGGAAGCGCTGGCTTCCTTTAAAGAAGCAGCCAGATTTGATCCCAATTGCGCTATGATCTATTGGGGTCAGGCATTGGCTATGGGGCCTTACTATAATTCTGCCCACACTTACCTCATTCCTAAAAATATATCAAAAGTTTTAAAACTGATGAACCAATCTGCCGGTAAAGCATCTGCAAAAGAGCGGGACCTGTTGAAGGTGATGAGCCTCCGATATCCATCCTCAGATGCTGATACTGTAAAAACGAATCTAAACGCGGCGTATGCACAAGGTATGAAAGGGCTCATGTCCATATACCCGGAGGATGCAGACATTAAGGCGCTATTTATAGATGCAGTGATGCTGATCCATCCCTGGGAGTTCTGGAACAACGATGGATCGGCGAAAGAATGGACACCTGAAGTGGTAAATTTGTGTGAAACTCTATTACAGGAAAACCCAAAACATCCTGGTGCTTTACATTATTATATACATTTAACGGAAGCATCACGTAAGCCAGAGGTTGCCCTGGCCAATGCGCAGCTGCTGAAAGATCTTTTTCCGGGCGTAGCCCACATGGTTCACATGTCCAGCCATGTATACCAAAGAAACGGCCTTTATGCGCTGGGCGTAGCGGCAAATGACAGGGCCGATGCGAGCCTTGTGCGTTATGATTCACTGGCCAGGCACCTTTCGCTTAACAAACATTCGTCGCATTATTTTGCAGTACAGGCTTTTTGCGGTCTGACAGGTGGAATGTATACTAAAGGAATGCAGGATGCCATAAAGTGCAGAAAAAGTGTTGCGCCAATTTACGAGGATACTTATGCCCAATATTTGTATATGATGCCACTCTTTACCCAGGTAAGGCTTGGTAAATGGGATGAGCTATTAAAAGAGGCTGTTGAGCCCGATACCCGCTGGACCTATGCAGGGATATTGGATAATTTTGCCAAAGGACTTGCATATGTGTATTCAGGCAAGCCGAATATGGCAAGAGAACAGCTGGTTCAGTTGCGTACTAAAATGACAGATCCCATTTTAAAAAAGAGGCGCATCCCTTTTAATACGACATTGCAAAGCGCGCAGATTGCAGAAAACATTTTAAATGCCGTTATTTTATTTGATCAGAGAAAGAATGCTGCCGGTATTAGCAGTCTCAATGAGGCCATAAAAATAGAAGATGAAATGATTTATGCTGAGCCGATGGATTGGCCACTTCCTGCAAGACAATTTTTAGGGGCCTACCTTTTAAAGTTGGGGAAACCGGCGGATGCAGCGCAGGTTTACAAAATGGATCTGGAACTAAACCCAGGAAATGGCTGGTCATTACTGGGGCTGTATCAAAGTTTAAGTGCCCTGCGTAAAGTTGAGGCGTTGGCGGAATATAAAGCCGCTTACCTTAAGGCGTTCTCTGGCGCAGAGCAGATTCCACCGGCCTCGGTTTATAGCAGATAGGGTTTATTCTGATAGAGATGTGATGCGTTTTTAGCAATTTGTTGACAAGGGACAGGCAATCCAATATATTTTTAGCTAAATTTACACTACGGGAAATCATGATGGATGCTTATTGTTCATATTCGGATCAGGAACTTACTGCTTTTTTAAAAAATGGGGATAAGTCTGCATTTACGGAGATTTATAACAGGTACTGGAAAAAAATGTTCGCGCTGGCTTGCCAGAAAATAAATGATCCGGAAGAAGCCAGAGAAATTGTTCAGCAGATTTTTATCCGTCTTTGGGAACGTAAAGATAAACTGGAAATCAATAACACTTTAGGCGGATACCTTTCTGTTTCTGTAAAATACAGGATTATTAATGCCTTGAATATGCATTACGTGCGTAAAAACTATATCGATAATTTACCGGCATGGTCAGAACTGGATGATTCTACACAGGAATGGCTGGACTTTGAAGAAGTAAAAGAGCGACTGGCTATACTTGTTTCAAATTTACCCGAAAAATGCCGTATTGTATTTGTCATGAGCCGTGAACAGGGGCTTTCACAAAAAAAGATTGCAGAAACCCTCAATATATCAGAAAAAACAGTGGAAGCACATCTGAGTAAAGCCGTAAAATCTTTAAGAACAGGGCTCAGAAGCTTCTTTTTAACACTTTTATAAATTAATCATATTTTTTTTCTTCGGGACTAAGGGATTCGATCTTCTGAACTGACATACTAGTAAAGGCTCAGGAAATGGATCAAAAGAATACACAAGAGAGATATGAATACCTCGCTTCGGCATGGAAAAATAAAACAATTACTCCTACGGAAGAATCAGAATTATTTGACTGGTTAAATCTGTCAGAAGAAATTGTCGTAAATATCCCTGCGTCATTTGCAAATTCTGAAACCGAACTTAAAAACCAAATGTATGACTATATAGATCAGTCATTATGGACAAATAAACAGGACAAAAAACGCAAATTATGGCCAAAATTAAGTATTGCAGCTGCTTTACTACTGTTAACTGGCGCTTCGCTTTTGTTCTATTACTCCCCTGCCATCCAACACCTTTTTAATTCAACCGCTTCTTTGAATAATCATATTTCTACCGGCAGCAATACAGCGACCTTAACGCTTGCAAATGGAAAAAAAATAAAATTATCAGAGGTAGCTGCAGGACAACTCAGTACTGAGGCCGGTGTTTCAATCAGCAAATCCAAAGATGGGAAATTGATCTATTCCGTTTTGGAGCGTGAGAATAAGGTTAATGACACTATTCGATTAAATACACTTTCAACAGCCATTGGAGAAACTTACCAGATACGTTTACCTGATGGAACAATAGTCTGGCTAAATGCAGCGTCTTCATTAAAGTATCCTGCAAATTTTGGTGTAGGATCTAAGCGTAAAGTTCAATTATCTGGCGAAGCCTATTTTGAGGTGGCAAAGATAGAACGGAAAAATAAAAACTCCCTGAGCGAACGTGTACCTTTTATTGTGGCCACAGGCAAACAGGAAGTTGAGGTGTTGGGTACACATTTTAACATCAGCAGTTATCAGGAAGAATCTACTGAAAAGACCACATTACTTGAAGGTGCCGTACGGGTATCCTTGTTAAACACCCCGTCTAAAAATGTAAATCTCCTCCCCAACCAACAGGCGGTATTAACTGCAGGCAAGCTTTCGATGTATGACGTAGATGCCGCAGAGTCGGTAGCCTGGAAGAATGGCAAGTTTACATTTGACCATGAAGAGATCAACAGTATCATGCGTAAAGTTGCAAGATGGTATAATATTGAGGTAGTTTACCAGGACAATCTAGAGGGGGTTAAATTAACTGGGAGTATTTCCCGCTTTGAAAACATTAGTAAACTGCTGGAAATTTTGGAAAACACGAAGCAGGTACACTTTAAAATTGATGGAAAACGCATCATCGTGAAAAAATAAAATCAACAAATCATAAATAAACCTAAACCCAAACCAAGACTATGTGAATAGATTTACTAAACAGTTAATTAATCTGTAACGGGTAAACCGCATTAAAAAACCGTAAAGTGGTTCGACGCACTTTACGGCTAAAAAATCTGAGTTAACCCTTCCGGCATAGCCGGAAAAACAATGAGCTATCAACTTACCGTTTTAACCCAAACTAAACAAAAGTATGAATTTAAATGCTTTTAACCTAGGTAAGCTACGCCTGTGGCTTCCACCAAAATTACTATTGATTATGAAAATGATCATCATTATCATGACGACCTGCTTACTACAGGTAAGCGCAGCCGGCTTCGCACAAAGAATTACTTTGTCCGAAAGAAACATGGCTTTGGAGCAGGTGCTTAAGAAAATTAAACGACAAATTGGATTTGATGTACTTTATGGCAGCAATCTGTTGGATCAGTCTGCCAAAATAAACGTGAACCTAAAGAATGTACCCTTGACAGATGCCCTGGACAAAATTCTTGAAGGACAAATGCTCAACTATGAAGTGAAGGAAAAGACCATCATCATCTCTAAAAAAATGCCTTCTATACTGGAACGGGTAATAGATGTCTTTCAAGCCACAGAGATCAGGGGGCATGTTTTAGATGAATTGAATCGTCCGCTTACCTCTGTTAACGTACGAATCAAAGGCAGCAAAAAAAGCGCTATTACAGGGCCAAGTGGCGAATTCCTAATCACAATACCTGATGATGGAACCATCCTCGTATTTTCTTGCGTGGGTTATATATCCCGGGAAATTCCCGCAAAGAAAAACATGATCGTAGTAATGGAGGCGGAAACCAATAAATTGAACGAAATGGTAGTGGTAGGTTATGGAAGTATCCGTAGAAAAGACCTGACCGGCTCCGTTGCCTCAGTGGACATCAGTGAAATTAAAAATGTTCCATTCGCGACTGTCGATCAGGCCCTATCCGGGAAAGCTTCGGGGGTTCAGGTAGTGCAGGCAGACGGATCGCCGGGAGGTGTAGCCAAAATACGTATTCGGGGAGGAACTTCCTTGATGGGTGGCAACGACCCATTATATATTATTGATGGGATACAGGTACAAATTCAGAACAGGTATCAGCAAAGTGCAGCAGAAATTCTAAGCCCGGTAGAAGGTTATGGTCCAAACGCCAGTCAAACCATTTCAGGTTCATTTGCACGCGGTCTAAACAGCCTGGGTGGGCTGAATATCAATGATATTGAAAGTATTGACATCTTGAAAGATGCCTCGGCAACTGCTATTTATGGTTCAAGGGCTGCAAATGGAGTGGTTATCATCACCACAAAAAAAGGCAAGCAAAATCAGAAACCTATTTTTGAAGCCAATTATTATGCAGGATTGAGCAGTCCCATTAAGGAGAAACTCTTAAATAGAGATCAATATATTATGATCATGAAAGAGGCTGCCAAGAACCTGAATGCTGCAAGAGCAGCATCGGTTCCGGCGCTTACACCTGATCCCACCGCTACCAGTATTTTAACCAATCCCAATTTTCTGGGCACAGGAAATACCGACTGGCTGGATCTTGTGCTACGTAATGGCATTACCCAAAATGCTGATATTGCGGTAAGAGGTGGCGGCACAGGTTCCAGATACTATACTTCATTGGCCTATAATAAAAATAACGGTACAATAGTCGGTACAGATTACACCAGAATTGCTGGAAAAATAAGCCTGGATAATGAAATTAATAGCAGGCTGCGTATCAATACCAATTTGGATTACGGTTTTAGTACCAATAACCTCACCAACGGTATGTATTCCCAAGCCCTGTTTGCTCCACCTACACTAGATGCCTATAATGCGGATGGTAGTATAAAAGTAATCAGCGCAAATGAGAATGGCACCTATGGCTTTGAAGGTTATCAGAACCCTTTGCTGCTGCTTAAAGGTATCAATAAATCTAACAGCATGACCTTGCTGGGCTCTTTGTCGGGCGAATATGATATCCTAAAAAACCTGAAATTAAAGTCTACCGTGTCGGTTAACTATAACAATTACCGCCAGACTAATTACGTACCGAGCACGGCTCAGATTTCGGGAAGTGGAGGTTATGCAAGTGGTTCAAAGAATGGTGTTGCAACACAGGCGCAGTCGCAAAACGTAGACCTGTTTTATGAAAACACGCTGACCTGGGACAAGCAGTTTAATGAGCACAACAGAATCAATATACTTGCAGGAACTTCCTGGCAAATTACCAGAAGCAATTCATTTTCAGCCAGCGGGCAGGGTTTTCCAGACGATAATTACCTGAACAATCTTTCGTCTGCAGCATTGACGTTGCCATCTACCGGTATCTCCGGCCAAAATTCACTGCTCAGTTTTTATATGCGGGCCAATTATGCCCTGTATGAAAAATACCTCTTCACTTTCACAGGTCGTTCGGACGCCTCATCTAAATTCCCTGAACACAACAGGGTTGGTTATTTCCCTTCAGGAGGGGTTGCATGGCGTATTTCTGAAGAAAATTTCCTAAAAAATGTAAAATGGATCAGCGAGATCAAACTAAGGGCAAGCGCCGGGTATACCGGTACGCAGAATATTGGTGACAATCTGTTCTATACACTATATTCGCCAGTATCTTACGCTGGATTAAACGGCCTTGCTCCTACTCAACTTGGTAATGATAAAATTAAATGGGAATCTACCCTGCAGAAAGATGCTGGTATTGATTTTGCTTTTTTCAATTCCAGATTAAGTGGTGGGATCGGATATTATGAAAAATCTACTGAGGGCATTTTGTTTCCGGCAACTGTGGCCCGCAGTTCAGGTTTTACAGGTGTAACTGCCAACATTGCTGACATCAGGAACCGCGGACTTGAACTTTCCTTACGTGGTGATTTTATCCGCAGCAAAAGTATTCAGTGGTCAGGCACCTTCAATATATCGGGTAACAGGTCTAAAGTACTTGCCCTTTCCAATGATTTTTCTGACCCCTCTAATCCGAAGATCTACACCTATGGAAACAATGTATTGAAAGTAGGTGAACCCCTTGGCTTACTATGGGGCTACAAATTTGATGGGTTATTGCGTACACAGGCAGAAGTGGATGACTATAAAAGTAAAAACCTTTTTGCTCAGTTTGGTCAATATCCATATATGGGAATTGGCGACAGCCGTTATGTGCTGGATCCGGCTACAAAGTTCAATAAAAGCGATATTATTGGTCGTGCCGAACCAAAATATTACGGAGGATATACCAATAGCCTGACATACAAGAATTTTAGTTTGATCACACTAGCTACTTTCTCTTATGGGGGTGATATTTATTACCTGGCCGATGTTCAGAATGCCGACGCAGGTACCCGCACCAATAAGGGGATAAGGATCCTGGACAGATGGACACCTGAAAACCAAAATACGGAAAGGCCAAGGTTGATACTAGGTCAGGGTACCGCCGCGAATGGTGCGAGCAACAATGTATACGACGCTTCCTTTATCAAGTTGAAATCTGTAACACTGAGTTATCAGCTTTCTCCGTCACTAATGAAAAAGCTAAAAATGAATACCGCTTCTGTATATGTTTCGGGAACCAATTTATTAACGATTACCAATTACCCGGGAGCCGATCCAGAGGTCAGCAATGACCCCTATAGCCTAATTGGCGGGTATAGTGATGCAGGAGGATATCCTACCGTTAGGCAATTTAGTTTTGGACTTCGTTTTGGATTTTAAAAAAGCATAAACATGAAAACAATATATAGATATATCGTGCTGGCCATATTTATCGTGAGTAGCCATGCATGTAAAAAAGAACTTGGTGCTTTGCCAAAAAACGCCAAAGTTGATGCCAATACGATTTTGGATCAGGGGACCGCACAAATCGCGTTAAATGGTGCTTATTACCGGTTTGCCAACGCAACAGTAGTTAAAACAGGTTGGCAAAACCATCAGATCATCCCGCCAATGTTAGCCGGCTACATGGGCATGTACTCAAGTGTTTTACCCGAAGAAGAAAACCGTAACGACAGGGTGAGCAGCTCTTGTTGGGCAGAATCTTACATCTTACTAAATGCTGTAAATGGGGTAATCAGTGGGGTGAAAGCTTTACCAGATGAGAAGTTTACCGGAAATCGTAAAAAAGAAATCATTGCAGAAGCACATTTTTTAAGAGCATATGCTCATTTTAAATTGCTTACTTTTTATGGAGAGTGGTATAAGCCGGAAAGTTCAGCAGGTGCCTTGTTAAGGGATGAGTTATCTACCCTAAGTAACATTCCCAAAAAGAGAAGCAGCGTAAACGAAAGCTATGATTTTATCCTGACTGACCTCGATGATGTCATTGCGAATGCACCCGCTACCAATCCAAATCATTATGTAACTAAATGGGCTGGCATGGCCCTAAAAATGCGTGTATTGATGAGCAGAGGTACTTCGACAGATTACGGAACCCTAATTACCTTGGCTAATTCCCTGATCCAGGATAGCCCTTATAAGCTTGAAGCCATAGTAGAAGATGTGTTTCATAAAAATGGATTGAGCAGTAAGGAAGTGATACTTGGCATTAAACCACAGGCTAACCAGGAAAAGGAAACTTATAGTACCAGTGCGCAATACTGGCCTGGAGCATCGTCATTATATGTGGCTAGAACAGCATTAAAAACAACATATGACAACGACCCACGCCAAAGTTGGATCATCGGCAGTGTGAGACCAAGACCAGCTTACTATTTCTTTACCAAGTACATGAAGGAAAACGGTGTATCTTCCCCCCTTTCGGAAACTTATTATGCGCTGCGGTTAACAGAAGTATATCTTTTAAAAGCAGAGGCTATTGTACGTTCGGGCGGAAGTTTAGCTGATGCAAAAATAATGGTCCATCAGGTACAAGAAAAAGCAGGAATAACCCTTACGGCTAATAGTACTCATTACAATGCCGTTGAAAATGCGAATACTGCTCAGACCTTATTGGTAGAAATATATAAAGAAACGGTAAAAAGCTTGATCGCTGAAGATGGGATGGAATGGATGGCCTTGCTTCGCTTGCCTTTTGAGACGGTAAAACAGTTTAAACCGACCATTACCAGTCAAGTACAATACATTTTGCCGATACCTAAAGATGAGTTTCTATACAACCCAATTTTCGGTGATCAAAACCCTGGATATTCAAAAAATTAAACGATAAACGATGTTTAAAAATATAATAAGCGTTTTGGTGCTGCTACTGCATTTATCGGCAGCAACCTTCGCCCAAGACAGCCCTCAACTAGATAAAACCGCCTTGCAAGCCTGGCAGGGTTCCATAAAGGACCTGACAACTCGCGAAAATGAAATTTACTCGGCCTTGAAAAATGCAGATGAGGCGCAGGAAGAAAAGCTTGAACTGGAACTGAAAGCCCTGGCCGATAAAAAACTGCAAAGAAAAGCAGCTTATGTTACAGCTAATCCAAACAGTAGTTTCAGTGTCAGCCTGGTCAGTGATGAACTACTTTTTATGGGAAACTATGAAGATGGTAGTCTGCTTTTCAGCAAGCTAGATGGGGCAATCAAACAGAGCCCAGCTGGAAAAAAAATTGAAGAAAGACTCTCAATTCTAAAACGAAGCGCCATTGGAGAACATATGCTTGACTTTAAGCAAAATGATATGGAAGGCAAACCGATGAAATTTTCAGATTTTAAAGGAAAATATGTACTTGTTGACTTTTGGGCCAGTTGGTGTAAGCCATGCAGGGCTGAAAATCCAAATGTGCTTAAGGCTTATGAGCAATATAAAGATAAAGGGTTTACTGTTTTGGGTATTTCTCTTGATGACAAAGCTGAAAGCTGGAAAAAAGCTGTAATGGATGATAAGATGCCATGGACCCAGGTGTCAGATCTGAAAGGTTTTAAAAATGAAGTATCTACCTACTTTGGCATTCAGGCCATCCCCAGTACATTACTGATTAATCCTGAAGGTATAATTATCGCCAAAGACCTCAGAGGAAAAGCATTACATAGAAAACTTGCTACACTATTTGAAACAGCAGAAAGCGATAAGACGCTAAACGATTCTATCAGCAAAATGAAAAGGCCTGAACGTTTAAAGTGGATCAGTGATTACATCACCACACATCCCGAATCAGCATCCGGTGCATATTTCCTCAGTGAGTTCCTCAAATTTGATTATCAGACCACTTTGGAGCAAAAGGAGGAGTTGTTAAATAAATTTAGTGCTGCGGCAAAACAATCAGAATACTACATTCCAATGGCTGCAGCATTGAGAAGGAAAAAACAATTGCAACCGGGTAATATGGCACCTGATTTTACTTTGCGACAGGCAAATGGCAAACCGCTTTCACTTTCTTCTACCCGAGGAAAATATGTATTGATCGACTTCTGGGCAAGCTGGTGTGTTCCCTGCAGAAAAGCCATACCGCATTTAAAAGAAGTATATGCAAAATATAAGTCAAAAGGCTTTGAAATTATTAGTTTGTCTGGAGATCAGATGGATGGCAGCTGGAAAAAGGCCCTGGATATAGAAAAAATGCCATGGCTACAGCTTGTGGATGATTTTCCTGGTAAATTTTCACCATCCCGGGTTGGTAGTATGTATGAGGTGAACTTCCTTCCTTTTTACGTATTACTTGATAAAACAGGAAAGATACTGGTCTACTCTGGAAATGAAAAAGAAGTGGAAGATAAACTGGAAAGCTTGCTAAATTGATTTCTTGCAATTTTAAGATTAAATAGAAAAAGCGGCTATGCCGCTTTTTCTATTTAAAAATCTCTTTTATTTTTCGGACAATATCTGGGCGACCATATCGTCCAGATCTTTTGCTTTTGCTTCGCTGCTACCTACAAATTTCTTGATGATAATGCCATTCTTATCGATCAATATTTTAGTCGGATATGCCTTGACATTATATTTTTCGGACACAGATAGTTTTCCTATTTCTCCTTTTTCATTTAAGACATTGATCCAGCTCATCTGATCCTGATCTAATGCTACTGTCCATTTTTTATAATTTTCTTCGGGCTTTCCGAGTTCATTCGCGACACCTAGAATCTCGAATCCCCTGTCTTTATATTCCGCATATAATTTGCGCAAGTGTGGATGGGTTTGGCGACATGGAAAGCACCAACTGCCCCAGAAATCAAGCAATACCAGTTTACCTTTGACTGAAGCCAGACTGACTGCTTTACCATTTCTATCTTTTAAGATAAAATCAGGAGCTGCAGCACCAAGGGCCGTTACTTTTGAGCTTTCTATACGTTTTGCATAGGCCTGTCCTTCATCTGAAGCTTTTATTTCTGGTTGGAACTGCTTAAACAAAGGTTCTATTTCTGCTGGTTCTAAGATCGATTGGGTATACTCCCTTAGCATGTCCAGCGCTATGCCGGATTGTGGATGGCTAAACAGATATGCCTTTTTCACTGAATCTATCTGGAAATCAATTTTAGATCTTTTCTTTGTATAGTTAACTATCCCAATGCTATCTTTATTTTTATATGCCGGATCACCTTCTTCTTTATAAGCTTTACTGTTCGCAGCATAATATGGATCTAATTTAGTCTTCAATTCTTGCCTGTCGTCATCAGCCTTTGATCCCTTAACGACGGTGCTGTTTAGTTTTTGAGCAGCATTTGCACTGAGCTTTCCTTTATCCATGTAAAATTCATGGACATAATCTTTTAGCATGCGTGTACGTGCATAATATGTTGCTACACTATCCGCAACTTTTAGCTGAATTACTGCTATGGCAGGGTAAGAGATTAGGCCTTTGAAGGTATAGCTACCATTGATCAATTTTGCACTGTCTTTTATCTCTATGCCATTCTGTTTAAATTTCAAATAAATGGTTTGATCTACGGCACGCTTGTAATCAGACACCTGACCTGTTAATGTGAAGGGCTTGCTCATCTGTGCGACGCCAAATATTGGCGCAAGCATAAGCGCAAAAACGTATATATATTTACTTTTCATGGGTTATCTTTTTTCTTTATAGAACATGCTTGTTATTTTTGCAAAGCCCGAATAGGTTTTAACGGGGCTGCCCAATGCTCCTGTTGGAGAGACATCAAACTCATTTATTTTTCCTTCGGCTCCGTTATAGGTTGATACATACAGTTTCCCTGTTGTTCTCAGAATCTGATAAGAGGTACTGGATTCTGCTACCCTACTGACAGAGAACTTCATATCCGTAATTTGTTCAGCGCCAATTGCTGTATAAGCTATTGTTGCGGTGTTGGATTTATAATCATATACCATTACATTATTTCCGGAAACATAATAAATATGCGGAAGTTGTGTAGAACCTGCAAAGATTGTCGCAGTGCTCATCGCTGCAGCTACAGGAATTTCCGCATAGGCCGCTGCTGCTTTTTGTGTGCCTATTGGATAGATCTGATAGAAATACATTTTTCCAAGGTCATCCTTCATTAGCCAGTTGTAATAAGCATACTGGTTAGAGTAACAGGCATATACACATTTTTTCTTTACGTTATTCGGGTCAAATGCCCCTGGACTTAACATATCTGTACTGTAGGTATTCAATTGGCCTACGCTGCCACCGGTAAACCAAAGAAAACGTCCGTATTTCTGATCATAACAAATGAAGTTTGCGGTAATTGCTGGGGTGTTTGATTTCCCTGCGGTTGTAGAGGTGATGAGGAAAGGTGCTACTTCATAATCGCCAAGTAATGCACCATAAAAACTAGGTGTACTCTCACTTGGTGAACCGAACTGGACTTTGCCATTTACCAGTGCATAAATGGCATTTCCGCTCCAATATCCCTGAATTGCCGATAACTCTACCGGTGCAGATGGAGGGCTTGCTAATAGTCCAGAAAAAGGACTGGCATCCTGATAAGTTTCAGGATCCAATTGCATGGTAGTCCTGCCGGGAGCAGATATGAACACGTAATATGGTTTTTGGATCGACTCTCCTCCTTTGAAGTAAAAACCCGTCAACTGGCCTACAGGCGTAGGAATGTAGCTGCCTTTGTTAGCCTCACTATATAGGTTTCTGTAAATTTTTCCGTCAAGCCCCAGATGGCTGATGTCGCCTCCTTCTGGTTTTTCTTCCAGTACGACAATACCACTTCCAAACCTAGATGTAATCGTAACGTGGGTTTGAACCGTCGAAGTTATATTCGTACTGACATCTTTTACTACATACATCAATGTATAACCGCCCAATGGCGCATTCATGGCAACTTTTAGATCCTTTTTATCAGAAAGCTCAATTTTAGGCCCGAAAGCATCGCTGAATATATACCAGCTATAGGTATATGTACCATTAGTCACATTTTCTTGTGTCACTGTAGGGGTAATGCGAAGTGTATCATTCAGCAATACATCTGTATTGTCAGCTGTACTCAACGCAGTAATTTCAATTTCATTGATTGGTTTTAAATCATAGTTGCTCTTGTCTTTCATACATGCTGCAAATAGTATGGAAAGCATCAAAACGCTTAGTAATGATAATATATTAGATTTCATTTTCTTATAGTTTAGGGAAGGTAACCTGATTGCCTGTTTCGTCGATCATTGGCCCATTTATTTTTTCATACTCATATAGTGCTGAAACAAGTTTGGCATAATAAATATACATCTGTTCTAACGTAGGGGCTTCAGCACCATCACGAGCCCTCGGTCCCCAGACTATTCTTCCTGTCATGTCAATTATGTATCTGTATTTCGTGGCACTATAGGTTCCAAAAAAGAGTTTAAACCAACTACCTGTGGCATCCCAGGTATCAGGTTTTAAAAGCTGATCACTCAATTTGATCAGGTAACCGGGCACATACGTACCGGCAGGTTCTCCGGAGAATGTACTATTGGTCTTGGTATTCACAATTTCGAGGGGAAACTCAGCACTGGTCGCAATTTTCAGATACAGCCTTACCTGCTTCGCTTTGAGGTCTGCTGTTCTTTTGAGGAGAATAGGAACCCTCCCGGTGATTTCATTTGCTTTAATTTTGGTCTCCAGTATTTGATAGTGTGTTCCGGCAAGCGCCGTAGTTAAACTTTCGTCCACTTTTAGCGGTACTGTACGGTCTACCGGAGACATGTTACCCGAAATTTTCACAGGAATGTAGATGGTATCTAACATCAGTGTACCGGCCTTTTCGGCAAAGGAATAGCTCGTGCTGTCTTTAACTCCAACAATTTTTTCCTTGTCAATATAAATACCCGCCTTATCTTCATACCTCAGTTCTTCCTTTTTGCAGGAAGCCATGATGAGCAGCAAGAAGATGGAGAGGAATTGAATTTTATGAATGTGAAATATAGTTTTCATTTTTCGTTGCTTTAAGGTTATCTGTTACCAAATTCTATTTCAGTGTCAGGTAGTGGAAACACATAGGTGGCGGCGGTCATAGTTACTGCCGACCTCGGGACCGGAAGTGTTCCCAAACGTTTGTAATAGAAGAACAATTGTCCTTCGGCATAAAACTCTTTGATGTACTCTTTAGCAATTTCCTGCATTCTGATCGGCTCAGTAAAAGTGGAAGTCAATGCTGGCAGTCCGCGATTTATCCTGATTTCGTTAACCAGGGTTCTTGCTTCTGTAAGATCCGTGGTAGCTTCGGCGGCTATATAATACATTTCTGAAAGCCTGATTAAGGGTACCTGATTACTGAGCTGCAGGTTGGTAATCCCATCCTGCCAGAACTTGCTGCTATATGCGAATCCATTAAATGTTCTGATATGATACAGGTAACGGTAATCGGTAGAACCCGCCTGAGCAATATCAAATACCGTATTCATGGTTGCTGTAGTCAGGAAGAAAGTAGAACTCTGGAAAGTTGTATTTCCTTCCAGACGGAAACGGATGTCTACAAGCGTTTTAGTTAAAGGCAAATTCAGTGCAAACACATGCTCGGTAGAGAAGGTTCGGTCCTGGTTAGCCGTCAGGTTAAAAGTATTACGGTTTACAAAGGGGAACTTTCCGGAAGCGATGACTTCCTTTGCATATTGGAGCGCCTTTACTTTATCGCCTGCGTACAGGTAGATCCGTGCTTTCAGTGCTTTTACTGCCCAGTAGTTAAAGTGATTACGTGTATAGTTGGTAAACTCGTCGGCACTTGCCTCTGTGTTGTATACGATTTCAGGATATACAGATAACAGTTGTTCTGCTTCATCCAGATCTTTCAAACAAAGCGCAATGACCTCGGTAGTGGTGCTTAATGGGCTTAGCTCTTTGCTAAATGTTTTAATATATGGAATGGCTTTTACTGAGCCTCCATTTACAGGAACAGGTCCAAACATACGCAGTAAATCAAAATGCATGTATGCCCTTAAACCCAAAGCCTCACCTTTTACCAGGTTATAATGGTTTTTCAGGAATATACCTTTGGCCTGGTCTACGTGGTCAAGGATATTGTTTACTCCACCTATGGCTTTGTACATATTGCCCCATATCGTTGCTATGGCTAATTTTACCACAGGAGCTGTATAATTGTATCTGGCATGTTCCAGCATGGGATGACCAGTAGCGGTGGTTTGATAGTTCTGTCCCATAGCACTGATGGTGGTCATCGTCAGGTTGTCTGCATAGAGCCCAGTCCCCATTTGTAGGTAAGAGCCCAGTAAAGCCTGATTGAATCCCGCTTCGGTACTGAACATTTCGTCCTGAATCACCTGGGTGCCGGGTTTTACATCAAGCCATTTTTTGCAGGAGGAAATCCCCGTTGCAAGGAGGCAGAATAGTAAGATATATAATGGCTTTTTCATAAAGCTATAGTTTTAATTAAAATATACTTGTGGATATGTTGAAAGTAAAGTTGTGTGCAAATGGATAGTCCAATCCACGCTCCCTTTTGATTGTAGAGATCTGGAAAGGATTTGCGATATACAGCTCCAGCCTGGTATTGGAAAGGCGCGCTTGTTTAAGCCATTTCAAATGCTCGGGAAACTGGTAGGTAAATGATACCCTTGAAGCTTCAATCATATATTCCTTCTGTACAAATCTTGAAGTTGCGAGTGTACTTTCCACTACAGCTTTACCATCCGCACTACCGATGATGCCTTTAAAAAAGGTTTGATCTCCAGGTTTTTTCCACCTCTCGCTGGATACCCGGCGATCTAAATTGTAAGTGATGTCGGCATTCTCTATACGGTCTACCAAAGTCTGGTTATACAGATCAGCCCCAAGGCGGTACGTCATATAGATATTTACCCCAAAACCCTTGTAATCTACCCCTGTGCTCAGTGTTCCGGATACCCGTGCCCTGGTATCACCTACGGCAACTTTGTCGTTGGAATTCCAGACATAAGTTGCGTTGCCATTTTTATCCAGGTAAATCTCCTGTCCATTTGCCGGGTCAATGCCCAAACTTCTAACTACATATAATGCTGTTAATGACTGGTTTTCCTGGTAATAGCTTTTCGGTTTTTTCCTGTTTACGTTGGTTACATCTTTGTCTATCTCATTGGCTGCATCATTCAACTTCCGCAATGAATTTGATATCTGAGTAATGGTATTTTTATTTCCATATGCCGATAAGCCAGCCCTCCAGTAAAAAGCCTCTTTGGGCTTTTGGATGATATTGACATTGACACTGCCCTGCCATCCAATGTTCTTCAATGCACCTGCATTTTCCTTGTAGCTGCTGAAGCCCAATGAGGGTGGAGTCGTAATGTCGAGGATGAGGTCGTTGGTCGTATTATAGTAAAAATCGCCGGAGAAACTGATCCGGTTGTTCCATAACGTAGCGTCAACGCCGGCACCCCGTTTTAAACTTTTTTGCCAGCCCAAAGTTGAGTTTCCGTATCCTACCAGGTAAGCACTCAGCTGGTTGAGGTAAAACTGATCCGCATAATAATTGTAGGTACTTAAAGCCATATAGGGAGGAAAGTTCTGATCCCCTGTGGTACCTACAGAACCGCGGATTTTAAGGAAAGAAATGAATTTTACATCCTCCATGAATTTTTCACGGTGAATATTCCAGCCCATACCGGCCGACCAGAAAGGAGCCATACTTCTGTCTTTTCCAAACTGTGATGAAGCATCCAGACTGACAGAAAAATCAAGCAGATACTTATTGTCGTAAGCATAGTTGGCATTCATTCTTCCGCTGATCAGTCGACTGATTCCCTGGCTTCCGGAAGGCTTTGTTGTTTCGGGATCGTATTTGCTGGCAAATATCAATTCTGCTACCTTCTCATTAGGAAAACCTATAGCTGAAGTATTGAAAGTTTGCTCTTTTCCCTCGGTAGCATTTATACTTCCGGTAAAGAATACCAGGTTTTTTTTCCATGTTTTCCTGATGTCAAAACCCAGATTGGCATCTACCAGATCTGTTTTACCTGTGCTTTTGTCGTATCGTCCGCGTTCTGTAATGGGCTTCGATTCAAAAGCTGTATTTTTTGCGGATAAGTAATAATCTGATGAAGTATTGTTATGTGTATAACCTACCCCACCCATGAAGCGGAGCCAGTTTAACGCAGACCATTCAAATCTGAAATTATTGGTAAAACCGAGCTGTTCATTAAAATTTTTACCGGGCAATGTCGCATTATATAAAGGATTTCCGTAGGATGCGTATAGGACTCCGGTACTGTTTCTTCTTGGTTCACCGAGAAATCTGGCAAACTGCCCGTCCTCATCATATGGCGACCAATACTGGTTGAGTTTTGTATAATCTGCAAAACTGCCATAAGGACTGTTTGTTCCCTTTACATTATTGATGGTCAGATCGTTCCCAAATAACAGTTTTGAATTGCGATAAGTAAGGTTTACACCACCGCTTATGCGATCACGACCCGAACCTTTCATCACTGCCACATCATTGTTGCTGCTCAGGTTTATTCCGTATCTCACTACCTGATCGCCACCTTCAAGATAAAGAGAATGGCTAGTGCCGTAGCCTGTCTGCAAAGGTTGAGACAGCCAGTACGTATCTACCCCGCTGGTTACGGCTTTCAATCTTTCGTTGTATTCGGCATCGCGCAGTGTTTGCAAATATGGCCATGTCCCACTATCCTTATAAAAGCCAACCTCTTTTTCGAACGCCAGTTTTTCAGCAGCATTCATCAGGTCATAACTGCTCAGATCGGGGGCGGTTACCGTAAGGCCACCGCGATAAGAAATTCTTATTGAACCTTCTTTAGGTTGTCGGGTATCTATGACCACCACACCATTACTAGCCCGCGAACCATAAATCGAAGTTGCTGCAGCATCTTTTAGAATCGTAATGCGCTCTACCCTATTCATGTCCAGGTCAAAGATTCTTTGCAAGGTTACCTGAAATCCATCCAACACAAATAAAGGGGCATTTGGCTTGTCGCCAAATACATTTCTCAATGTGGCAGTAGAGGTTGGACTAGTATTTTGGTCAGGAAAATTATTCTGCCCCCGCAATTCTATATCAGGCAATCTGTTTGGATCTGAACCTAGACTGATGTCTTCAGGGAGTCTGAAAGAAGGGTCAAGAATACCAATTGCTGCGAGAATATTGGAAGGAGCTACTCTTTTTAATTCTTCGGCGGTGATGGTTTTTGCGGATCCTGTAAAGTTTTCTACCGGTCTTTTGTAAATACCGGTTCTCACAACCACCTCATCCAGAGAATTGTTCTGAAGAGAAAGCCTGATCACTACTTTTTTTGTTTTCGGATCTATTTTATAATCCCGGGATTCATAGCCGATATAGTTGATACGCAGCACTTTTACCAATTCAGGAACGTTCATAGAAAACCTGCCATTCTTGTCTGTATAAACTTTGATATCAGTGCCTACTGCAATGATGGTCGCGTTTGCTAAAGGAATCTCTCCATCATCTGAAATTACAGTTCCTTCAATCTGCCATGCCCGTTGGTCAGTCAGTTCAGCACTTAAAACAATCTTTTTGATGACGATGGTTTTGTCCTCCACCGTATAAGCGAGTGGCTGATTCCCCAGGCAGATCCTTAAAACCTCATTTATTGAGGCTTTTTTGACATGAATGGTGACGGGATTTCCAGATTTAATAAGACTTGCATTGCCAATAAAATCATATCCCGTTTGATCCCTGATTGATTTAATGATCTGCTCAAGCGGGGCATTTTTCTCATTCAAGGTAATGGTTTGTGCCTTGGTAGCGGCACTTACCTGGACTAAGCATAAGGTAATTATGAGTACGGTTAATTTCATAATACGCAATAGTTGGTTGTTTATATAGCTTCCGTAATCCGGGCTATATAGCTGATAAAATTTCATACATTTGTTTAGTTGGGTTTATTTCCCACGATATATTATAGCTCCAATGGGGCATATACGCATTTCGTGGACAGTTGAATTTGTTAGCACAATTTTTATACGGGTGAATCCAATACTGCCGGATTCCGATGCCTAGTCGGATTCCGGTTTTTTGTGATTGCCGTCTGGAACGTAAAATTACTTCATGACAATCACCCTCCTTCCTTCAATTCTAAAATGGACACCACCTGATTCTTCCAGCAGCTTAATAACGGTAGATAAGCTTTTTGAGCGGGATATAGACCCAAGGAAAGACATCGGGGGCAACTTATCCTGGTAATAAATTTCCACATTATACCACCTCGATATTTTACGCATCGTGCTTTCCAGATCCTCTTCATTGAAAATGAAAAGGCCATTTTTCCAAGCCAATTCCTCAGTAACGTTAACACCTTTTACAGTGATGCGATTGGATGCCGCTAATATTGATTGTTGGTTTGGTTTTAATAGCGTTCCATTAGTTCCATTTTTTGATCTGACTTCTACCGAGCCTTCTTCCAAAGTGGTGAGTGTAGTTGGGTCATCTGCGTAAGCGCTAATATTAAAATGCGTGCCCAGTACTTTAACCTGCTGTTTAGTGGTATTTACAATAAATGGATGGGCTTTGTTCTTCGTCACTTTAAAATAGCCTTCGCCATCCAGCTCAACAACTCTATCCAATGCTCCTAAAAATGTTGAAGGAAATTTGAGTGTACTGGCTGCATTTAGGGTAACGATGGTACCATCCGGTAGTTCAACATTATATTGCCCACCTCGGGGTGTGCTTATGGTCAAAACTTCAGCACCTTTCGCATGGATGGCCTCAATATTTGAGCCGTCATTATAAACCAGTTGCTGACCTTTAATTGACACCCCTGATTTCACATCACTTAAGTAAATCTGTTTACCATTGGCCAGCCTTATGATTGTTCTATTTCTACCGGGTTTGATATCAGTTGCATATTCAGCTTTAGAAAACATTTTACGATCACTTGAAGTATTAAAATAATAAATGCCCATACTTAGCATCAATGCTACAGAAGCGGCGATGCCAATCCGCTGCCAGGACCAGCTACGTGAGGGTCTCGGTTCTAAAATAGACCAAACTTCAGCTTCAACGGCTTCGTAATCTGGTTCTGGAAGTTTGTCCTCTTTATTGCTCGCATAGTTAATATACCAGCTCTCAAGTATTTCTTGCTCTTTTAAAGTTGATTTCTTAGCCAGATATTTTTCAATCAGTTGGTTCGCTTTATTATAACCCATACTATTTGTATTGATGCATTATTATAGTAAAGACACTTCAGTAGGTCCTCTGCTGTATCCGAATTAAAAATAAATTTATAAAAAGGGAAAAGCGCTGTGAAAATTGGCCGCACCGAGTTTTTTTCGTAGGACCTTTAGGGCATTAGTCATCTGGGTTTTGACCGTTAACTCTGTCGTACCCATAGCATCTGCGATCTGCTTGTAAGACAGATTATCATTTCTTTTCATTAAAAACACCTGCTGCATACGCTCAGGTAAGCGAGCAATCTCTTTTTCTATAATTTGGGAAAGTTCACGTTCTCTGATCTGATCATCAGTTATATTTTCTCCCTGCTCAATAAATGTCTCCAGGGATGCCAGATGTTCATTAGCTATTTTGTTTTTGCGGAAAATATTAAGAATCTTATTACGTACAGCAGCATAAAGATAAGCTGCTAGTGAGCCCGACAGTTCTAAACCTGGCGCACGTGACCAAAGCATTAAAAAAACATCCTGTACCACATTCTTTGCTTCTTCATCGTTCTGCAGCATTCTACGTGCATGTTGATAAAGTAGTGACCAATAGCGTTTGTAAATTTCTGTATACGCAAGTTTATCCTGCCTCAAGATCAGTTGCCCCAGCATTTGGTCAGTTAATTCACTGTAATCCTTCATGTTCATTCCCTGGCGCAATTTACAGAAATTTTATAGCAAAGGAAATTACTGAAGTTCTACTTTCATTATTTAACATATGTAAAGTCCAGTAACTATTGAAATTGCTAATTTTGCCGTACAAAAAGAACATAATTATGAACTGGATCATATTAATACTAGGCGGTTTTTTCGAAGTTGGCTTTACACTATGCCTAGGTAAGGCAAAAGAAGCAGTTGGCAGCACCATGTACGCCTGGTATGCAGGTTTTGTGGCCTGTTTATTTATAAGCATGTATTTACTGCTAAAAGCAACGCAAACCTTACCATTAGGTACAGCCTATGCAGTATGGACAGGAATTGGCGCAGTGGGTACAGTACTGATTGGGATTCTGGTGTTTAAAGAACCCGCAACCTTTTTAAGGATGTTCTTTATAGCTACATTAATCGGGTCAATTATAGGGCTTAAAATGGTTTCATCGCACTAAAAATAATATCCCTCTTAAGTTTTTGCCGATGCACAAGTAGATTAATATATTATTTTTGCTAAAACATAATAGTTGTAGATATGAAAGTTCCTCAAAAATTCTTAGCCCGCCAGCACGAAATAACTGCCGATTTTTTGAGCGCGTTAGATATACATCTTGATGATATCGTATCTGGAAGAGTTAACGAAATGTTTGAGGTCAGGGATTTTGCAGAATTGATCCATATCCACCCTACTCATTTAAGCAACACGATCAAATCGGCTACAGGACATTCGCCCTGCTATTTCTTTGAGGCACGTTTGATAGAAATTTCAAAATCCATGCTACAGCAGCTGAATGTCCCGATTGCGGAGATTGCCAGAACGCTAACTTATGATCCATCGAATTTCACCAAGTTCTTTAAACACTTTTCGGGGCAAACACCTAAACAGTATCGCCAAGTTTATTTCCAATCTTTATCACACCATACGGAAGAAGCAAACGTATAATACTTAAACACTCACCATTTTATCTTAAACAGTCACCATTTTCATGAAGGTTTTCCAGGTAACTTTGTTTATCAATTAAAAGAAAATGGAAGTACAAAATAAAATTGCGCTAATAACAGGCGGTAGTCGCGGATTAGGGAAAAACGCAGCGCTAAAAATCGCATCTAAAGGAATTGATATTATCTTAACCTATCAATCGCAAAAAGAAGAAGCAGAAAATACTGTTGAAGAAATTAAAAAGTTTGGTGTTAATGCAGCCGCTTTACAGTTAAACGTTGCGGATATCAAAACCTTTGATTCTTTCTTTATAGAAATCGAATCGATTCTTAAATCAGTTTTCAAAACGGATAAATTTGATTTCTTAATTAACAATGCCGGTATAGGTGTTCATGCATCTTTCGCTGAAACCACTGAGGACCAATTTGACAACCTGGTAAATATTCATTTTAAAGGCACATTCTTTTTAACACAAAAGGCTTTACCGTTACTAAATGATGGCAGTGGGATTATCAATGTTTCTTCAGGCTTGGCTCGTTTCGCTACACCAGGGTATGCTGCTTATGCAGCTATGAAGGGCGCTATGGAAACCTTAACGAGGTATCAAGCTAAAGAATTGGGTGCAAGAGGAATTAGGTCAAACATTATCGCTCCTGGAGCAATCGAGACCGACTTCGGTAACGGCTTAGTTCGCGACAACCAACAAATTAACACGGTAATCGCTTCCCAAACGGCATTAGGTCGGGTTGGCTTACCTGATGACATTGGTGGTGTAGTTGCCTTTTTGTGCAGCGAAGATGCTAGATGGATTAATGCACAACGTATTGAAGTATCAGGCGGTATGTTTTTATAAATGTTTGCCCCATTCTTATAAATATTTCACCAACTCGCACATTTTCACATCTGAGAATACTCTCACCACTTAAATATTAAACACTAAGAAATTTAATTAACTAAATTAAAAATAAACCTTCATCAACTCGATAAACTTTACATTTCCTTCCGTTTAATATAATAAATGACGTTATTAGTCTTACAAACACAACCTACTATCACTTTGTATTTCAATATGAAAAAAGCGCTCGTGTTTTTTTGGCTAATATTTTTGTTTTCTGCCATTGGGTATCTATTTTGGTACAACGATATCATTTACAAATTGCCAACTCCAATTCCTAAAGACTATAAATCAATTGAGACAGGAAGTTTGATCGTGCTTAATGATGTTTTGAACAAGAACCACAGTAAGCCTATTTTTCTCCATTTTTTTAATCCAGACTGCCCCTGTTCACGCTTTAACATGAAGCATTTCAAATCACTGGTTAAAGAATATGGCGATCGTGTTGATTTTAGAGTCGTGGTATTAAGTCCAAAATCTTTTACTTCAGAAACCATCCAAAGTAAGTTTGATCTCCAAATCCCTATTCTATTTGATAAAGCCCTTGCCACAGCTTGTGGTGTGTATTCTACTCCGCAGGCAGTTTTACTAGATCAGGCTCAACATTTATATTATAGAGGTAACTATAACACCAATCGTTATTGTACAGATGAAAAAACCAGCTTCGCAAAAATAGCACTGAATGGTTTGTTAAAAAAACAAACTGATCTGGTTTTCAGTCAGGCAGCGCTAAAATCCTATGGTTGTACTTTGCCAGACTGCAAATAATAAATAACTTTTGAACTGATTTAAGTAATGACTCCAACCAATCGTATAACTATTTCTGATAACCAAAACCGCTTACTTTTCTTGGGCATTAAGGAAAGAACGGATCGTTTAATGAATTACTTTTTATGGGGATACTTCATAATTGGGCTCATCTTTGCGCAATTTTATGATACCTGGTTAATCGCATTTGGAGTAGGTGGTCTTTCTTTGCTGGCTTATTATTCTGTGAAATATTTTTTACCATCGTCCAATCTTTATCAATACGTTTTAAGTGCAGTGCTGGGCATTTTTATGGCACAGTACATTTACCAGATGCATGGACTATTCGAAATGCATTTCTTTGCCTTTATTGGCAGTACACTGCTAATCACCTATGAGAAATGGAAACTACAGTTACCGATCCTGATTGTGGTGATGGTTCATCATGCGATATTTGGCTATTTGCAAAATAGTGGGGTAAACGAAATCTATTTTACACGCTTGGATTCTTTTGATTTGCAGACTTTTACAATCCATATATTGCTGGCCGACATGATCTTTTTTATCTGTGGATTATGGGCCTACTTACTAAGGAAATCTAATGAAAGGCAGGTTGTCCAGACCTTAGAAATGGCCGAACTACAAAAAGAGGCTCAACTATCATTGGTTCGGAAACAGAATGAAGAGGTATTGGAAAAAGCCAACGAGCAGCTTAAAGCATCTAATTTAGAATTGGAAAAAGCCAGAGCTGAAGCCGATCGAGCCAATCAGGCCAAAAGCATCTTTTTGGCTACCATGAGCCATGAGATCCGCACCCCGATGAATGGGGTAATGGGAATGGCGATGCTTTTAAAGGAAACTGACCTGAATAAGGAGCAGTATATGTTTGCGGATGTGATTGCAAATAGCGGCGAAGCATTGATTAATGTAATCAACGATATACTGGACTTTTCTAAAATAGAATCTGGCCATATGGAATTAGAGTCTGAAGACTTTAATTTGCGTAAGTGTATTGAAGATGTCCTTGATATATTTGCGGTTAAATCTGCTGAACTTCAGTTGGATTTAGTTTATCATATTGAAGAAGATGTTCCCTTACAAATTGTTGGTGATCAGCTACGGCTGAGGCAGGTATTGATTAATTTGGTTGGAAATGCTATTAAATTTACGGAACAGGGTGAGGTTTACGTAGCCGTTTCTGTAGGGAATATTTTACAAAATGGACAGTTCGAACTGAGGTTTGCAGTACGAGATACAGGTATTGGAATAGCAGCTGATAAATTAGACAATTTGTTTAACGCTTTTTCACAGGTTGATTCTTCTACAACCCGTAAGTATGGTGGTACTGGCTTAGGCCTCGCAATCTCAGAAAAGCTTGTCAAACTTATGGGTGGCGAAATTAATGTGGAGAGTGAGCTGGATCAAGGATCGACCTTCTCATTTACGTTGCGTACACAAATTGGAACGAAGTTACTGTTGCCATACGCCAATTATAGCATGACTGAACATGCTGGCAAAAAGGTAATGATTGTTGATGATAATGCTACAAACCGGACCATTTTAAATAAGCAGCTTGGATATTGGAACTTACAACCTGTATCGGCCAGTTCGGCTAAACAGGCATTATCAATGCTGTTGCTTGATCCATCAATTGAATTAGTAATTACAGATATGCAAATGCCTGGAATGGATGGTGTAATGCTGGCCAAATTGATTAAGCAACGCTATCCATTTATTCCGATCCTTTTGCTCAGTTCTATTGGCGAAGAATTTGAAGAGCGTCAACGTGGTCTGTTTTATTCGGTCATGACGAAGCCTATCCGCCAACATGTCCTTAATAAACAAGTTTCAAATGCATTGCAAACAAGAAGGTATCCAGAAACAGAAGAAGAGGTATTCCGTAAAAAATTGTCTGCTGATTTTTCAACAAATTACCCTTGCGAATTGCTGGTGGCAGAGGATAAATTAATAAACCAATTGGTAATCGTTAATATTCTTGATCGATTGGGTTATAAACCTGACCTGGTGAAAAATGGGAAAGAGGCCATTGAGGCTGTTAATGGAAAAGATTATGACATTATCTTAATGGACATGCAAATGCCGGTAATGGACGGCTTAGAGGCAACTCGATTGATCAGAAAAAAGCAATCGAAACAGCCAGTTATTATTGCATTAACAGCCAACACACTAAATGGTGATGAACAAGATTGTTTAGATGCTGGGATGGACGATTATATCGGTAAACCTATTCGCCTGGAAGACTTGATGGATAAACTTGAAAAATGGCTTAATCCCGACACAGCGTAAATAATAAATAAAGGAGCTGCATCATAGTTTTACAATATGATGCAGCTCCTTTTTAATCCCTTTAGTTTATACTTTTAAACAAGCTAACAAATATTAATTCGTTCACTACAAAAGAGTACTATCGCCCAGATTACCCTTTTTTTAATTTATCATGAACAAAAATCGAGGTACAAACCATTTAGCGAAGAGCGGCACTTTAATCTAGTATGCCCATCAAAATATAAATGCAGCTAGTGTTTTTTCAAGTTCCTCCCCCCGCAGGTTTTTTCCAACAATTTTACCTTTCGGATCAATTAAATAATTGGCTGGAATTCCGTAAATACCATACTGCAGAGCGACCGCATTACCCGTCCCTTTTAAATCCGACACATGTATCCATGGCATTTGGTCATCTTGAATAGCTTTTTTCCATTTAGCTTCATTATCATCCAAAGAAACTGCCAGAACGGTGAGCCCTTTATCATGAAATCTATTGTAGGCTTTCAACACTGCAGGATTCTCTTTACGACAAGGTCCGCACCAACTAGCCCAAAAATCCAATAATACATATTTACCTCTCAAATCCTGCAAAGAAACAAGTGTACCATTTATATCCTTTTGACTAAATATTGGAGCCATGCTACCTACCGCCGTATTTTTATATATATCAACTTTTCCTGCCAAACGCTTGCCGGCGACAGAAGACTTTAAAGGAGTCCCCAGTGCGTTAAACAATCTTTCCAACGTTTTAGAATCCATTCTGGGCGACAGCTCTTGTAATTTATCTACACTAACATAACTGTTAGGATGATTGGTAATAAATGAGATCGTTTTCTCCATCGCCTGATCAGCGTTTTGAACACCTTTCATCTGATTTTGATAGAACACAAATTCGTCCTGAGTTGCCGAACCTTTAATTTTTAATCGTTTCAGTGAATCCATTTCTCCCATCATCTCAACAGCCGTATTCTCCAGATAAAAGAGAACAGACTCTTCCCTTTTTAGAAAAATGACTGCAAGCGAAGGATCGGCAACGCGGCCTTTAAATTTAAATTTCCCCGCTTTAACCATAGAAGAATCTATCTTTACAGAATCCCCCTGCTGCCAATTCAAATAGATATAAGCATTATTTAGCCCTTTAATATTACCACTAATGGTAAAACCATTTTGAGGTGGCGCCCCACAAATAAAGATTAGGCTAGCGAATATAGTTACAGCAATCACTGTTAGTTTTTTTTGGTTCATCATATTATTTTTTTGATTTTAAAGCTATATCTATCATAGCCGACAGCTCTGTAATGAGCTCTTGGTCATTTCCTGAAAATCCAGACGTTCTTGCCCGAGCATGTCCCCTACTATCAATAACCAATTTATAAGGTATTCCTCCGGTTGCTTTATAAGCTGAATAGGCCTTATACATATTCATATCCTCAGTTTTTTCATCCATCAACACCTTAAACGGATAAGGATTTTTAGCCATAAAAGCTTTAGCATTCCTTACAGCATCTCCCTGGTCCATAGTGCAGATGAAAAAAAACTGAACCGATGGATTATTCCGATATTGTTCCATTACACGCTGCATGGCAGGAAAAGAAGCAATACAAGGCTTGCACCACGTTGCCCAGAAATCTATTACAGTTACCTTACCATTCCCGGCTACTGCATCAATACTTACCGTATTTCCGTCAATATCTTTAAGCGTTAGCGGATTTACAGGTTCATCTACCAGGTTATCTTGTACATTTTTAAGGATCTCGGCTTTGTTGATACTCGTTTTTTTAGAAACAACTCCATGTGGTTCAGATTCTGCTTTACTAGCCGACCTCTCCGCCTGCAATGCTTTATTTTTGACATAATTGCCATTCGGAAATTTCACAGTCAACAACTTATCTAAAGAATCGGCTTGCTTTTTTCCTCCAAAATACGACAGATAAAGCTGGGCCATCATCAACTCTTCTTCCTTATCACTTTTAAGTTCATTGAGTTTTTTCAACAACTCAACTTTGTCCTCACGCTCTGGAGAATTGGCTAGCATATTATAAAAAGTTGACCTAAGCTCAACTTCACTTTCAGGATGAACACTCATTTCCTGTTTCATAAAAATGAGCGCCTGTTTCTGATCTTTTTTCAAACCCGCTGCATCAGGCGGCCCGCCACCAAATATATCGGCCATCGTGGCATAAGCAAATTGTGCAGGCTTTTCCTTTTTATAAACAGGCATCAGATAACCTTTATTATGGTTATTATCTAACATTTTACCATCAGGTGTACTAAACACAACGCTTACTAAAATGGTACTATCTGGTATTTTAAGCGTCCCGTTCCAGCCGCCTTTCTTCTTCTCCAGACTAAAATTCTCTTCAGCTATCTGCTTAGCTCTACTGTAAAAATATACCCTTGCTGAAACCTGCTTTGCAGAAGAAAGCAGGGTAGAATCTGCAACATAGTTGATGCTTAACTTTTTGCCCGCCATAGGATGAGCCGTTGTTTTTAAGGCATCATGCTGCTGAGCAGATACATTGAGTAGCAATAAACTACTTATAACCGTTAATAAGATTTTCATTTTATGTATTTTTTAAATAATCCCCTCAGCTTCACAAAAACAAAAATGGCCTTTTCTAAGCCTTACCGGATACTTAGTTTTATCATTTCCTTCACCGAAAACAAGATAACCTGGCCCTTCTTCGAATTGCTGAACAGACAGTCTGAACCTGTCGTTTTGTATGGTTACTGAGCACAGAATCTGACCATTCCCAGTCGATTCATCGCCAATCAAAGTGACAAGCTCACCATTTTTCCCTGAGGTAGTTCCAGTAAGCAAAAACAAATTTAAAGAGGCCTTTGCAGCAACCCAAATTATAGCTGCAATCACCAGCACACAAGCAAACACACTTATCATAAATACTCCAATTTTATTTTAACAACTCAGTAATTTTATTTTCAAGATCTTTATCCAAAAGGTTACTGGCTACAATTTTGCCAGTTTGATCTATGATTACATTTGCAGGAATCCCAAATATTGGATAAGTCTTCGCTACGCCACTATTAAATGCACGCAGATCTGATACATTTATCCATTTCATTTTTTCCACTTCAGATGCCTTCTCCCAATTGTATTTATTCTCATCCATAGAGAAGGATACAATTTCAAAGCCTTTTGATTTATACTTAGTATATAGCTGTTTTAACAAAGGAATTTCTTTGCGACATGGTCCACACCAAGATGCCCAAAACTGTAATAAAGTATATCTATTTCCCTTAACCACTGGAGCAAGGTTCATGCTTTCATCTTTTAAATTAACCGCTGTAAAATCGGTAAACTGTTGACCTAACATTCCTTCATGTCGTCTGGCCAGGGCGGCTGCCTGTTGCTTTTCCATTGACCTAACTCTTCTCATCATAATGGTATTTTCTCCTACCTGGGGAGCCACTTTATTGATAATTTCCATGGTTTTAGCGGCGTCAGGCTGTAATTCGCACATAATGGCCGCCATTACTTTAACTTTTGGATCTGAGTTAGTTTTAACCAGATTTGCCAGATAACTACTCCTAAGGTCTTCTTTCTTTAAAAATGGAGCGATCATCTCCCATTCCTGTTTTGTCCCTTTTATGGCAGCAATATTGCCACCTTTAGTCAGCTTCTTAAACAGATCATCAGCAGCAATAAATTCCTTAGCTTTTAAGAAACCGTTTAACACAGGAGTATACTTACCACCTTCAGTTCCGAAAGTTCCATCGGCAGTAATGGTATACTTTAAACTAGCAGGTTCTACTACTACCGTTCCGCCAAACTTTTTATCAATTTGTAGTAAAGCAAGGCTGATTTCATCTACTGGTACCGAAATTTGAAATTTCTCATCTTTTATGGTATCAACACCAAGGGTCTGTACCGATCCTTCAGTATACCTGACTAGTTCGACTTTCTGCCCGTTTTTTCCAGGGGCATTTCCTGAAATTGCAAACTTTTGTTGTGCAATAACTGTACTTGTGAAGCCCATTAATAAAATTAGAGCTACATATTTTAAATTCTCAATTGATTTCATAATTGCATGTTTATTAGCGGGTGTAAAAAAACACCCGCTTTGTTTATTATCTATATACTTGTTTTTTTTAAACTCTAGTTACCTGGGATTCTGCGTGATTTCCGGATTCAGATCAATGTACTTTCTCCCTATGGGCAATACGCAACGAACACTGTTTGGAGCTAATGTATAACTCGCTCCATTAATAAGATGGGTAACTGTTATATTGTCGTTATCTATTGCGTTGTATCTTTTGATATCAAACCACCGTTGTCCACTGAAAGCAAGCTCACGACGCCTTTCCTGTTTTACCAACAACAAAGCCTGTGCAGGAGTTGCCGCAATCAGCGTCGAATTACTCCCTGTTTTAAACCTGCTTTTCCTGAGTGTATTTAAGTCAGTAATCGCTTCGTTTACCTTTTCAGTTCTGGCATAACACTCGGCCCTAATCAATAACATTTCCGCAGTAGATGGCCCCTTGGCTGGTGTTTTCCCAGACCAACCCGTGCAAATAAATCCAAAGTTCAAACCAAAAGCTGCATCGCTTGCAAACTTCGCTTTAAAACGCAGGTCGTTTTGCTGATCATAAAGACTAACTAAACCATTACTGCCATAAAAAAATGACTCCGTGGAAGTTGGACTTTTTAAAAGCAGAACCTCTTTACTCTGAAGACCAGTTGGTTCGGCCAGTGTACCTGGAAATGATTGTCCTGCAGGCAAAGTATTGTAATCAATCAATGTATTATACAATTGGATAGAACCATTTGCATAAGCTAAAGCTGAAGGAACATTATTCATACACAGATAGGCTCTAGCCAACAAGGCATTGCATGCAGCTTCTACAGGTCGGTAATTTAAGTTAAGCTGAGGTGCTGCTGGTAATTTGCCTAAAGCATCATTTAAATCCTGCAAGATGTAATTGTATACCTCTTGAACGCTTGCTCGGGGCAATTTCTCTTCAAAATCCAGATTTTTTCGGATCGGTACCCCGGGATCGTTAGCAGCCGTTGCTGCTACATATTGCTTAGCATACAAATTAACGAGAATTAGATAGGCATAAGCACGATGTACCTTCGCCTCAGCAAATAAAGCATTTTTCTCTGCAGGTGTCCCCCCTTCAGAATCCATAACCTGACTTGTCACCAGGTTAGCTACATAAATCTGATTGTACAATGCTTCCCAATCCGGGTCAGACTCAGAGTCCTGATAAATGTGTTCGGCAAACATCAGTACATTTTGAGAAGCCGCTTTATAAAAACTGGCAGAAAACGCATTGACTTCCATATCATCGGACATCAATACATCATTACTAAAGCTTTGCGTAAAGCCATTTGAACTTCCTCTTGGTAAAATCTGATCAAGCAACAAACGATAATCATTAGTTTTCTGAGGTATAATTTTTCCTTTAGGTACAATATCCAGATACTTTTTACAGCCTGTCATCCCGGTGATCAGCACAACTAGAAAACAGATATATTTTAAACTTTTCATATGCGTACGATTTAAAAGTTGGCTTTTAGAATTAGGGAATATTCAGGTGTCGGTGGCAAAATAGTGGTACTGCTTTGCGTTGTGGTCGTAAAGAACTCCGGATCTAAGCCTGCTTTATTAAATTTATAAGTCGCCAGATTTCTAACCTGTAAACCGATATTAAATACGGTTGAACTATAACCATACTTTGATTTTAACGGAAGCCTATAATTAATCAACAACTCTCTAAACCTAATAATTGAAGCCGTTTCAACATTGACATCTGCATACTGAGTATACTGATCATAAACATTTAAACCAGTTACAGCAGTTGGTGCCGCTGGGATATTGGTAAATGCCTCATCACCAGACTTCATCCATCGCTTATCCCAATCTGAAGAAATTTGTGATGCTCCGCCATAAGCAGTACTGTATTGAATTACAGGAACAAAAAATTTATGACCCATTTTATAGGTAAAATTGGTTAGCAACGTAAATCTCTTGTAACCAAATTCATTAATCAGCGCTCCATAATGCGGAGAAACAGAATTTCCCTGGTAAATTAATGCCAATGGATTGGCCATTTCTGTTTTATAACCAGTAGCCTCCCCTTTCTCATTGTATACCTGAGGAATTCCGGTAGCTGAAAGACCCGCCCATTTATAGCTATACAAATAATTAAGAGGTAAGCCAACCTGCGGTACACCAGCTAGATAAGAGCCAACTGTTTTTTGTGGAAAATCAACTTTAGTGACTTTATTCTTGTTGTAACTATAATTTAAGGTAGCCAACCACTTAAAGCCCTCATCTAAAATCAAGCCCGATAGGTTAACATCAAAACCCGTATTTTTAAGACTTGCATAATTGATAAACGCAGTATTAAATCCATAGGTCCCATTCACGGTTGCATTACCCAACAAGTCTGAACTCTTACGATTATAATATTCCAATGAGCCTCTTAAACGCTGTTTGAGCATTGCAAAGTCAATCCCTAAATTGGTAACTTTCGTTTTCTCCCACCTCAGCAATGGATTTGTAGGATTAGACACATAAGCGTAAGGCAGATTATTTTGGCTATTGGTAGCCACATTGGCAATTAAAAAAGGACTGGTAGATTTATTTACATTTCCATTAATACCATAGGTTGCTCTCAAAATCAAGCTATTGAAAATGCCGATCTCAAAGAGCCTTTCTTTATGCACTTGCCAACTCAGTCCAGCAGACCATAACCATACATTTTTGTACTGGTCACTGGAGCCGAAAAGATTGGTTTTATCTAGTCTTGCACTTCCATTCAGCGTATATTTATCGTCATAGGTATAACCGGCATTGGTGTATATGGAAACAAATCTGTTTAAATCATCCTGAAAAATGGATTCATCTGGTATCAGATTCTGAGTATTACCTCTTACATCAGTATAAAAAGCGTTATAATTTACCCTGGCAAACTGAAGGCTTTGAGGATCATAACCGTACTTTGTTTGATTGGAAGCTTTATTGCCAAGCTCCCTAACTTCTGTACCTGCGATGGCAGAAATGACATGCTTGCCATGTAAAAAGTCTGCATCATATTTCAGCATGCCCCGATAAGTTTGCGAATAAGAACTACTGTTGAACTCCTTGTAAATCCCTCCTTTTGGAATGCCAGAAGTAAGAATCCCATTTTTTATGGTTGTAGCATAATTCACGCTATTTCTAACCAAGTAAGTCTGTTCGTTATAAACATTCTTGGTTACTGTATTGCCAGACTCATACTGATAGCCAGCGTTTGCCGAAAGACCTTTCAGGATTTCATAGTTTAAACCGGCTGTTACGTTGATGTTACTGGTTTTTACGGTATTGTTTTTATTATTGAATTCCTGACTTAGGTTATAGTCCCAATTATATGGATAACCGGAATTAACATAAGCCTGTTTATCGCCCTGATAAAAAGTTTGAGGTTGTGCAATATATCCACCATTGGCATTCAGAATTTGCTGATATGGGAGCAGATTTTTAAGATCGGTATAGCTCATTCCATTATTCAAACCCGTGTTCAAGGCATAGTTTAGTCCAACTTGCGCCCGTAATTTGGGTAATATGGTCATCGTCTCAAATAAATCCGTTACAAAACGTTTTGAGCCATTCTGTTTAAACTGATTGTTGATATTATCATAACTAAAGGACGCTCTATGGGTAGATTTGGCACCTTTTCCAGCAATTGCCAATGCATATTGCTGCCTTGTGGCTGGACTCATAAACAAATCTTTAAACTCATCAAGAGCATTGATGTTTTTTAAAGGGTCAACCACCTGAGCTGCTCCAGAAGGATTATTCAAATAAGCATCAAGAACTGGTGAAATAGCCGACCGAGGGACGCCAGTTGTAAAAAGCGTAAGCTTATTATCTACCTTAAACTTTTCAAATTCAATATAAGAAGCACTCGAGGCATAAGGCAATTTATTAATATCAGCCGCGGGACTAATAGCAAATGTCGAAGAGAAATCAATATCCAGAGGTTTACGGCTTGAACGCCCTCTTTTAGTTTGAATTACAATCACACCATTGGCAGCCCTTACCCCCCATATCGAAGCGGCGGAAGCATCTTTTAATACCGTAATACTCTCTACATCATTCGGATTAATACTCTCCACATTGCGTTCAATAGGAAAACCATCCAACACAATCAGGGGATCTTTATTAGAACTTGCCGCAATTGTACTTTGACCACGAATGGTAATCCTACCATCAGCTCCAGTTAATAAGCCAGGTACTTGTCCTTCCAGATACGTTAAAATATTACTGTTGCTTCGCTTATCAAGATCCGCTTGTGTCACAAAACCAAAGGAGCCAGCAGCACGTTCTTTGGGTAACCGCTGATACCCAGTACTGACCATGACATTAACTTCATCCAGCTTATTTGAAGCTAGTTCCATTCTGATGTCCGGCATTTTACTGACCACACGAACTTCCTTTGTTTTATAGCCAAGAAAACTGATCGTTAGTATCGCTTTCTCATCCACATTGTTAAAACCATAACCTCCCTCACTATCGGTAAGTGTTCTTTTTTGACTACCATTTACTTTAACTGTGGCACCAACAAGCGGTTCTCCATTTTCATTCAATATCCGTCCGGTGATATTGATCAGTTTCAGGTAATCCACGATATTATCCAAAATAGATTTCTCTTTGGATTGTACGATAATTGTTTTCTCCTTGATCACATAGGTCAAGTCACTTCCCTGAACTACCCTATCCATTACTGTTGTTAATGCTGCATTTGAAAAATCTGCGACAATGATTTTCGAGCTGCTGATTTTGTCCGTAGGAAGCAACACATTATAACCCGTTTGGATGCTAATTTCCTTAATCAGTTTTTCTAGCGTTACCTTTTGCTGGCGCATAGTTATGCGTTGCGCAAAAGATGAAGCACTAACCTGCATCATGGAAACTATTAATATAATGGTGGTTAACTTCATTATTAATAACGGTTTATACATGCAACGCCAGTCGCATATAATTTTAGTATAAATTTTATACATTTGATTGTCTTGTTAATCGTGAAAAATTGTTGCTCAATGATTCTCAGCCTTTATTGGCTTTAAGTTTAACAGATATCAGAAAGGGGGTGTTTCGAGCACTCCTTTTCTATTCTACCAAACTTTCAGATTAACTCAGGTTTCTTTTTTTCGGTCTTTCATTTTCTTGTTTAGTTTAGTTGATTATTAAATATAAGGGATGGTTAAGCCCCTTAGTTCCTGAGTACGGTAATTTCTTTGCCTTTTACTTCAAACTTCACTTCATTTGTTAATGCTATCATCTCCAAAACCTTAGCCACATTAGAAAAACGGCTTACTGTTCCAAAAAACTTGATCTGCTTCACCGATGGATCAGCATATTTCACCTCAATATTGTACCACCTGGAAAGTTTGCGCATCACAATTTCCATCGACTCATTATTAAACATGAAATTTCCATTTTTCCAGGCAATGACATCATCTGCTTGCACCTGGGCTATGCTAAGGGAAGTACCACTTAATAAAGACTGCTGACCTGGCTTTAACAGCACACTTTTCAAGCTTGTATTTATTTTCATAGGGTTGGATAAGGATACTTGCACAGCGCCTTCTAATAAGGTTGTAGCTATGTTCTGTTCATCCGCATAACTATTGATGTTGAAATGGGTACCCAATACCTTAACCTGCTGATCTCGTGATTTCACGATAAATGGATGTGCTTTATCTTTAGAAACTTCAAAATAAGCTTCTCCATTTAGCTCCACAATCCTAGCTGAAAGCTTAGAAAATTTAGCTGGGAATTTTAAAGTGGAAGCGGCATTAAGCCAAACTGCCGTCCCATCAGAAAAGCGTACCTGATAGGTTTCACCAATCGCGGTAGAAATTGTATTGACCTGACCTGTTTCGGCTGCAGAATTTTGGGCTTGATAAACCAGTTTACCATCGGCAGTTTTAACAATTAGCACCCCAGCTTCTTTGGCCAGATCACCATTAGCCGATTCAGATAATTTTATTTTTTTGCCATTTGCTAAGGTTAAAGTAGCTGAATTTGTTCCTGGTAGGATGTTACTTGCGCTCGAAATTGAATTGCTAAAGTCAGTTTGATCTGTACGGAGATAAAACAAAACGGCCATTCCTGAGATTAACAGCATTGAAGCTGCCACAGCAACTACCCATTTCCTGGCATACCATGGTCTATATCGTAGTATTGGTTTTAATTCAGGCTCAATTACCTCATGAATCCGATTAAGCAGCATTTGCATCGCTTCTTCTTCCTCATTTACAGACATGCCATCAGTATACAAAGGCGAACCTTGAAAAGAATCGTACCACTGATCAAGTTCTTGCAAATCTTGCGCACTAGCTTCATTACGCCTTGATCGCTCAATGACATCCAATATATGTTGTTCGTTATTGCCTTTATTAGTCCCCATCACTAAGTACACGAATAGAAAACCCAAGTGTTCTACTTCTTCAGTAAAATATTTATTAATATACTGAAAAACAACAATTTAATTTTACTTTAGGTACTCAAAAAGATCAACAAACACACAGCCAGTACATCGATTTGCTGGTCCTTAAAGTCTTTACGTAAAATACTTAAAGCCTTATGCATATGTTTCTTTACTGTGCTTACTGCAATCCCGGTACGCTCAGAAATCTCCTGATTGGACAATTGCTCAAATCGGCTCATTAAAAAAACCTCCCTGCATTTATCAGGTAGTTGATCTGCAGCCTTACGAATTTTTTCGCGCAACTCTTTATATTCAAATTCCTGATCAGGCTGTAAGGGCAAGATCTGTTGATGGGTAATTACACTTTCCAGATGACTCTCTTTTAGCTTTTGCGAACGAAAAGCATCAATTATCCTGTACTTAATTGCAATGTTGAGATAAGCTTCCAGTGAAGATTTGGGTTGGATTTGACTCCTTCTCATGTACAGATTCACAAAAACATCCTGCACCACCTCTTCGGCTTCTTCCTTAGATTTGAGGCGCTGAAAGGCTGCATTAATCGAAGATCTCCAATAACGCTTATATATCTCATTAAATGCTAAATGATCCCCATTACGAAGGAGTTCAGTTAGTTCGTGATCATTCAATGATTTATATTCGACCATAGCAATGCTTGTATAAATTTACTTAAAAGGAGGGCAATAGTAATTAATTATTTTCACAATTTAATTATGAGGACTAGATACAAATAGAAAGCGGAGGATAATCCTTCAGATCATCTTCCGCTTTCTATTTTATCGGCCTGTCACCTATGGCCTCTTAGAAATTGTACTTTAGCTATTTCTTTCGTGCAGGCAACAATACTGCTTGTATGTAATTGCTGCCAGTTAAAAATTCGTTCGCAGCCTGCTTTAAAGTTTGTGTATTAGCCTTATAAAAGTAATAAGGATAATGTACAATTTCATAAGGATCGTCACCATTCACATATTGTAAAGTCAAGTAATCGCGCCAAAAAATATAATCGAAAGTTTGCTTTTTGAGTTCACTTTTTCTCAAAGTCACATATTGCTTCAGCTCCTCAGCTTTTATACCTTGTTGCAAGCTGGCAATCGTTTGATGAACCTGAGCCAACATTTCATCAACCTGCTGTGGCAAACACTTAAACCCAATATTTATGGAATAGCTTTGCTTTGGAAACTTAGTTAAGTTAAGTGTCACCGAGGCTTTATTTGCTCCGCTAAAGGCTTTAAGGGTATCCAAATTTTTCTCCAATAAATAAGACAATACCTTTAACTGCAGATTTACAGAATCGCTGTGTTGGTACTTCCCACTATAAACCAATTGCACCGCTGCCAATGGCAAATGGCCATTGCAGACTTTTTTATAAATCTTGCCTTGCGGAATCTCGTTGTTCCTGTCAACTTGCGTTTGCACAACTGCCTTTAAACGCATGCTCATCCCCACTGGCAATTTTTACCAGCAATTCACGTTCGCCCGGAATTGGTTTGATCGCCATATACTATACCTTCTTAAAATTACATACAAATTTAGCCAATAATAAGTAAAATTCGGCAGATAAGGCCAATGATGGAACTTACTGTAAACGTTCCGTAAAACGCAACACACAGAATCACAGGTTCCACTTGAATTGCTTCATGAGATATTGCGTTAGTTTACATTTGGGTGATTTACACAAAAATATCAAAATCAATCAATCAAAATAGTTAGCAATTGTTAACGAAAACAGACTTTCTATTACCTAACTAAAATGTTACAGCCAAGAATTTTGCGCTAAAAATTTCTTTTCAGTTAACCATATATCAACTGTCTGCAACCCCTATTTACCCGGACATTACCCGGACATTACTCGGACATTACCCGGACACTACTTGGCTGGATTCGAGTAGTGTCCGGTTAACAGCCGAGTAACATCCCTTAATACATCGTGAATTAAATTACCTCAGAGTACAATCGGCTAAAAGCATGCAAATTGACAATCAGCATCTTAGTGCATACATTAGGAAAACAAACAAAAAAAACTATGGCAAGAATTAATAATGATATTTTAGGTGGCATTCAGTTCATCGTTATGACTGGGCCATGACCTATCCTAAACTTTCGTATTCCTAACTTCGAATGTAATCTTGGTAAAATGAAAAAAATAGGTTTTTTATCCTTCGGTCATTGGTCAGACCATCCCTCATATCTTGCCCGTACAGCGGGCGATACCTTGCTCCAGTCCATTGATCTCGCTGTTGCCGCAGAAGAAATAGGTCTAGATGGTGCTTATTTTAGGGTTCATCATTTTGCCAGGCAGCTTGCCTCCCCATTTCCACTGCTTTCGGCAATCGGGGCAAAGACCAGCAAAATAGAAATTGGTACAGGCGTCATCGATATGCGCTATGAAAACCCCTTATATATGGTAGAAGATGCAGGTGCTGCCGACTTGATCTCGGGTGGGCGTTTGCAACTGGGTATTAGTAGAGGTTCTCCCGAACAAGTGATAGAAGGTTGGCGGCATTTTGGTTTTGCACCTAAGGAAGGTCAAAATGATGCGGATATGGGAAGAGAAAAGGCCCTGGAGTTTTTGGATAAGTTGAAGGGCCAAGGTTTTGCTCAGCCTAATCCCAATCCTATGTTTCCAAATCCTCCTGGTCTGTTAAGATTGGAACCATACTCCGATGGCTTGCGAGAACGCATCTGGTGGGGAGCTGCATCCAATGCCACAGCGGTCTGGGCCGCCGAGAATGGAATGAACCTGCAAAGTTCTACTTTAAAATTCGATGAAAACGGTAAGCCTTTCCATATCCAGCAGGCCGAGCAGATCAGACTTTATAAAGATGCCTGGAAAAAAGCAGGACACGAACGTGATGCCAGGGTTTCGGTAAGCCGTTCTATTTTTGCACTGGTTAACGATCAGGACAGGTATTACTTTGGACAGCAGGGAAAGGGCGCTGATAGCTTTGGCTATATCGAGCCTACTCAACGGGCGGTCTTTGGTAAGAGCTATGCGGCAGAACCCGATCAGCTCATTAGGGAATTGGCTCAGGACGAGGCTATACAGGAAGCGGATACTATACTTTTGACTATACCGAACACTTTGGGTGTTGATTACAATATCCATGTACTGTCTGCTATTTTGGAGCACGTTGCACCTGCTCTTGGCTGGCGATGAAATTTTTAGTTAACTTCATCTGCTATGACATACCTATTAATCATCCTCCTATTTTCCATGTCTGCCTGCGCCCAGAACCCTCATCCGGTTTCCCCAGCTGATACCGCTCATCATCAAGTTGATAAACTCAATCGAACCGGCGTCGAATACCATTCCGCCGGCGATAAAACCAAAGCCTTGGAACACCACAATAAGGCACTACAACTCGCCAAAAAGCATGAGCTTCATGAAGACCAAATTCGTTCTCTGATCGGCATTGCCAACGTGTTAAAAACTGATGATACCGATCAAAGCATCATACATTTAAAAAGAGCTTTGCAACTGGCCAAATCCATCAACCATCAGGAACTTACCTCAGAGATTTACCATAGCCTATCAGAAATCTACCGCCAGCAAGCCGATTATAGGCAATCAATGGATGCACTGGAAGAACACCACCGGCTTGCCGATAAAATGATACAAGGTGAAAAAGATCAGAAGCTGACTCTTTTAGAAAAGACATATCAACGGGACGCTATACTCATTATTGCCATTGCCATTCTCTTCATTATGGCTGTGCTATTCTATTATTTTAGAAAAACACGACAATTAAATACCCGCCTGCACGCAGCCAACCAGATCAAAGACAAGCTGTTTACCATTATTGGGCATGACCTGCGCAACCCCATCGGAAGCATTACCAATGTACTGGCCATGATGGAAGGCGATGACCTGACACCTGATGAACAAAGGCACATGATCAGCCAGATGCGCAAACAAGGCGATGTTTCCCTGGAGATACTGGACTCCCTATTAAATTGGGGCAAAGCCCAACTCAACGGCATAACCATTAACCCAGTGGAGTTCGATCCGACAGCAATCGTTATCAACAACATCACTGCATTACAGGGAAAGGCAGCTGAAAAAGGATTGAATATTCAAAATCATATCCTTCCTGGTTATAAAATCAAAGCTGATCAGGATCATTTTGATTTCATTATCCGCAATCTGCTTTCCAATGCCATAAAGTTCAGCAGCGAAAGCGGAAAAATTGAGATCAATGTAAAACAAGAACCCTCGAGAACTGTCTTTTCAGTAAAAGACGAAGGGGTCGGCATCAATGCTGCCCAACAAAAGGCCTTTCTATCTCAACATATGGGTATCACCTACGGCACTAAAGGAGAAAAAGGTACAGGAATAGGCCTAATGCTGAGTAAAGAATTTCAACGGGCAAGCGGCGGAGCACTCTGGCTGGAAAGCAAAGAAGCGTCGGGGACTACAGTATATTTCAGTTATCCGAAATAACCGCAATCGTCTTAATCATCGTATAGGGGAAGAAAAAAATTATTAAATAGTGTCGTATTTTTGATCTTTAATCTAATCATGAGCTATCAGGATAATTAATTTGAGCCGTATAGATAAGCTCAATAATGATCGAACGCTGATCTTTGTATCATGACAACGATCAAAAAAATACAACTGGGCCTAAATGGCCCGCTCGTGTCCAAACTAGGTTTGGGCTGTATGCGCATGTCTTCTGTATGGGGAGGTTCAACGCCAGATGAAACTGAAAGCATAGCTACTATACAGTCTGCGCTTGACAGTGGCATCAATTTTTTAAATACCGGTGACTTTTATGTTGCAGGACACAATGAATTGTTAGTCGGTAAAGCGATTAAAGGCCGCAGGGACGATGCTTTCATCAGCGTTAAATTTGGTGCTTTCTTCCATAATGGCCAATGGCTAGGCTTGGATCTGCGCCCTGTGGCCATTAAGAATTTTATCAATTATTCGCTTACCCGCTTAGGCATTGAAACCATAGACCTGTACCAGCCCTGCCGGATGGACGGCAGCGTACCCGTAGAAGATATTATAGGTACCGTAGCCGACCTGATCAAAGAAGGTAAAGTGCGCTACATCGGTGTTTCTGAGATCACCGCTGATCAACTGCGTGAAGCAAACCAGATTCATCCGATAAGTGCACTGGAAATTGGCTATTCACTGGCAGACCGACAGGTGGAAAGCGAATTGTTGCCAGCTGCTAAAGAAATGGGTATTGCAGTAGCCGCCTTTGCCAACACTGCCGAAGGTTTGTTAACAGGCAATATGAAAGCGCCGCTCGCAGATGATGATCATCACCTGCACTTCTCTCGTTTTCAGGGTGATAACCTCATCAAAAACCTGGAAAAAGTGGAAGTATTGAAAGCCTTAGCGAAAGATAAACAAGTTACACCTACACAAATTGCCATCGCTTGGGTAAATGCGCAAGGCGACCATATTATGCCATTAGTAAGCATGAGCCGCCGTTCAAGGTTGCCGGAAAATATCGCTGCCATGAGTATTGAATTTACGACCTCTGAAATAGAATTATTAAATACTATTTTTGCACCGGGCGCCATCTTAGGCGGTACTTACTTACAGAGATAAATGACCAATCCAGCTGAAATACTTCCCGGCGTGATCTTCTATTCCTATCTCTCCGCAGAACGGAAAGATAAAGTATGCTTCTGGAACCATCATACGCTAGTGTTGATGGTTTCTGGGCAACTTTATTTAGAAACGGCTGACCAGCGCCTGGAGCTCAAAGCAGGCGAAATGCTGCTGGTGGGTAAAAATCAGCTGGGTACGCTGACTAAAACACCTCTTCCCGGCCAAGGTTATGAGAGTATCGTTATTTGCCTTCAGGAAGATCTGTTACGCAAAATAGCGCTGGAAGAACAGATCGACACCAGTCCGAAATATGTCGGCCCCTCAAACGTACCCGTTCCGCCCGATCCATTTCTTCTTGGCTATTTTCAATCCATTATTCCTTATGCACAGGCCATAGCAGGAACGCTCACAGAAGATATGGGTATCCTCAAAGTCAAAGAAGGCGTTAAACTATTATTACATAGTCTGCCACAATTGAGGTCATACTTATTCGATTTTGCAGAACCTCATAAAATTGATCTGGAGCGCTTTATGATGACCAATTTTCATTTTAATGTCCCGATTGAAAGATTTGCGCGGCTCACCGGACGCAGCCTGGCAGGTTTTAAACGGGACTTTGCAAAAACGTTTGGCGTACCACCCCGTCACTGGCTCTTAGATAAACGCCTTAAAGCAGCAAAGCATTTGATCGAACAGAAACATCAAAAGCCATCGGCCATTTATTTAGATCTCGGCTTCGAAAGTCTGCCCCATTTTTCGCGTTCGTTCAAACAAAAATTCGGTAAATCACCTTCGATGATTTGATCGTACTATCTATAAATCAATTCACTCTGATAATAAAACTAAAACCTCTTGACGCAAAAAACCTCTTTCTTGTCGTTTTCACACCCCATTCATTTTGCAGTTAAGCAGTAAATTTGAACAGTAACAAAAGATAAAAACTATGGCAATCATCAATCCACACATTAACTTCAACGGAAATGCAGAAGAAGCATTTATGTTTTATAAATCAGTATTTGGAGGAGAATTCACGAAGATTATACGCTTCAAGGATATATCTGGCCCTGAATTTCCCATAGCAGAAAAAGAGGAAAATAAAATCATGCACATTGCTTTACCGATAGGTAAAAGAAATATGTTAATGGCTAATGATGTGCCCGAAATTTTGGGGAAAGTAAATGAGAATGAGCATAGAAGTAAAATTTCAATAAGTACAGAAAGTAAAGACGAAGCTGATAAATTATTCAATGGCCTTTCAGTAGGTGGAACAATAGAAATGCCCATTACCGATAGCCCTTGGGGTTCATATTTTGGTATGTTTAGAGACAAATATGGCATTGAATGGATGGTAGAGTTTAACCAAAAAGATAATGAAAAACTATAGGAAAAGACAACGAACGTCTAATAAGGGTTCAGTTTTTTCTGTATTTGGCAAGATTAATTAACAGTACGCTGCCAAGGATCACCAATAAGCCGATAATTTGAATAAGGGTGACACTTTCACTCGTAAAAAGAATACTTAGTAAAACTGCGACAACAGGATTTACATAGGCATAGGTACTCACCTGTGTGGCAGGGCGCACAGTTAGCAACCATACATATGCACTAAACGCTAGAATAGATCCGAAAATGATCAGGTAACCAATAGACAGCCAGGCGTCAGTAGATACATTTTGCCAGTTGAAATCCTTAATCTCAGCGGTGATCAGCATGCCAGGGATAAAAGCCAGGCCGGCCGCAAGCATTTGCCACGAAGTGCTAACAGACACGGAGACCTTATTGTCAGAATTGTACTTTGAATATAATGAACCTGCGGCCCAGCCTATAGGGGCTAACAGTAATAAAATTATTCCCAATATCTGTGTTCCTTTCTCCGTGCTGTTCATGGTTTGCATCATTTGCTCAGCAAATAGCAGGATAACACCGATAAAACCAATAATCAGACCGGCAACAGTAGAGGTACTTTTTAAATTCTCTTTCCATTTGGGCTTATCCAGAATTACAAACCACATGGCTGCCGAAGAAACCAGAATGGCTACAAGTCCACTTGGAGTGAATTGCTCAACCCATATTACCAGGCCATTTCCAACACCTAACATCAAGATGCCTCCAATTGCAGCGTGCCTGATACTTTTTTTATCAAATATTTTTTCACCTTTTATTGCGCACCAGGTGATGAGCAGAAAGCCCGCAGCCAGAAAACGAAAAGCGCCCAGAATAAACGGAGGAAAGCCCGCCAGTGCCTTTTGAATGAAGAAATAAGTAGATCCCCATACCACATAAACAATAGCAAAGGCAAGAATAACCATTAATGGTGCAGCTTTTTTATTTACGTTTGGCGACATGCAGTTTTTATTAAGAGAAGTTACATTTCAAAATTAGTATTAATATCATATCGCAGATATTGTTATCTTGCTTTTTTATTAATAGTTACATCTAAATGATTATCATTATTCAATGAAAAGACCAGGTAGGGCTGGTTCTCGCCTTGAATTAAATAAACCTAAAGGGGTAAATCAGGATGATTTCATTTTGCGCACGCACCAAGTAGTCATACTTCTCAGGTTCTGAACGTTAGTGGTCTTGATGGGCTCGTGAAGTTCTCCGCCAATCTTTTTGGTCAATCTGAGCAACATCTCTTGATTCACCAGGAAGCGTTCCGATCCATCGGGAAGGACATATCTGCCATTTCCGATAGACCTGACTAACGATTCGATCCCGATTTCTGAGGCCAACCGACAGAAAAAATATCCTCCGGGTTTAAGCACCTCCCACATGGAATTCAGCATGGCTTCGAAATGACTGAGGTTTTCTGCAAAATGTAATACAGCACTACTGATGACTAAATCAAAGGTTTCACTTTCAAACGGTAGCTGCTCTACAGAAGCCACCTTAAAATTCTCGTCCGTATCAATCTGAGGAAATGAGCTTCCAAGGGTTCTTAGTTGCGCAATGGCTTCCGGGTTTTGATCTACACCAAAAACATTTGCTCCGCTTTTCAACAGGTACAGTAGGTTTCTGCCAATTCCGCAACCGGCATCTAAGATCATGTCACAATCGTCGTAAGTACCTTTAAGTATCTGGTCAAATAAGTAAATGTCAATATTTCCAAAAGTATCCTGAATGTGCTGCTTTTTCATCTCCAGACAAAGATAGCCACAAGGTAGCTTACATTAAAACGTTATTCAATCCACATATTAATTGAGTCTTATTTATAGCGGTTTTCTCAAAATTTTGTGTTGTCTATTTAGGACTATTGAGCCGTCTTACTTTCCGATACAGAACTTACTAAATATGTTCTCTAACAAGTCGTCTGTGGTAACCTGGCCTGTAATCTCACCTAAATAATGAAGCGCCTGCTTAATATCCATCGCTAAGAAGTCGGACGTCACAGGATTAACCAATCCTTCGGCTACACTATTTAAAGCTGTCCTGGTCCTCTGCAAAGCCTCTACATGTCTAATGTTCGTGACCATGGTATGATTATCAGATAGCTTATCTCCTATGGCTGTATCGTACAACAACTGCTTCAGCTCTTCAATTTGCTGTTGCTCCTTTGCCGAAATACCAATAAAACCGATATCCTTAGGCAATTTAAGCTCTTTTAATCTATCATTATAAGATAGGTCCATTTTATTGGCAACCGCCAAAAATGCGATTCCCGGTTTATGTAGCCGCAAAATATCTTCCTGAATCTCGTCGACAGAAAGATTTACCACATCAAACAAATAAACCAATACCGCCGATTGACTGATCTTCTGCATTGTTTTCTCCACGCCTATCGCTTCAATAGTGTCCGTAGCTTCACGGATACCAGCAGTATCAATCAATCTAAAGTTGATCCCATTAATATTTAACACCTCCTCAATTGTATCTCTGGTTGTACCTGCAATTTCACTTACTATAGCCCGATCCTCGTTCAGCAAAGCATTCAGCAAGGTAGACTTACCCGCATTGGGTCTGCCGGCAATTACCGTATTGATACCTAATTTGATCACGTTACCCAGTTCAAATGAACGGATCAACTTATTCAACACAACAGTAATCTTCTCGATCAATACCTGTAACTGATCCCTATTCGCAAACTCTACATCCTCCTCCGCAAAATCAAGCTCTAGCTCGATCATCGAAGCAAAATGGATCAGTTGTTCACGCAAAACATTCAGTTCCGTACTAAAACCACCCCTTAACTGATTCATGGCCACACTATGTGCCGCTGCAGAATCAGAAGAAATCAAATCAGCCACAGCCTCGGCCTGAGAAAGATCCAGACCACCATTTAAAAATGCCCTTAAAGTAAACTCTCCGGGTTTAGCCGCAGAAGCCCCTTTTCTAATCAGCAAACTGATGATCTGTTGAATGATATAATTAGAACCATGACAAGAGATCTCCACCACGTTTTCTTTGGTATATGATTTCGGTGCTACAAATAAGCTGACAAGCACCTCATCTATAACCACATTCCCATCTTTAATTAAACCAAAATGTATGGTGTGCGAGTCTTGAGCAAGCAAATCCTTACCACTAAAAACAGAATTGGTGATGGCAATAGCATCTTTTCCGGAAAGGCGGATTACACCTATAGCACCGATTCCAGGCGGGGTTGATAAGGCAACTATAGTCTCATTCGTAATCATGGGCAATCTTGTTAAGTTTGATTTCTGGCACAAAATTAGCCAAACATTCCGTACCTTTTAGTCTTTATCCCTACAAAAACAAACAAATTGCGAATGAAAGACATGCCACTCACCGTTAGACGGTCTATTGAATTACTGGGAATCGCATTGCTCGGCGCCCTCCTTGTTATTGGTAATGACATCATTATGCCTGTAATCATGGCCTTCTTTATTACCATTGTCCTGCTACCCATTTACCGGTTTTTAATTAAATATAAATTCCCTGAGATCGCAGCAATTATATTGCCCATCCTATTACTGGCTATTTTATTAGGACTCATTGTATGGTTCTTCTCCGCTCAGATAGGGATTTTGGTAGAAGACTTCCCTGATATTAAGAAAAATGTAAGCTCACACCTAAATTCGATAAGTGCCTGGATCAGTAGCATCAGTGATTTCTCTACTAAAGAACAAGTTAAATTTATAAACGATAAAAGTAACGATCTGCTGGGGATGGCCGGAAAGGCTGCCAGTGGGGCTGCCGTAACGCTAAGCTCCGTATTTGTATTTATGGGCCTATTGCCAATTTACATCTATTTAATGCTTTTTTATAAAGATATCTTGTTGCGATTCGTTTTTATGTGGTTTAAAACAGATCACCACCCTAGAGTGAAAGAGGCTATTTTTGAAACAGAAGCTATTATTAAGAATTACCTGGTAGGATTACTGATCCAAGTGACCTATATGACAATTTTATTAGGGGGCATATTGTTATTGATTGGTATAAAACATGCGCTACTAATAGGCGTAATCTTCGCCATATTAAACCTGATCCCTTATGTTGGTGCATTAATTGGAAACATTATTGGTGTAATGCTTACGCTAACTTCTTCGACAGAGCTTTGGCCAGTGATTACCGTTTTGGGTGTTATAGCGGCAGTTCAGTTTCTGGATAATAATATACTGATGCCTAGGATAGTTGGCTCTAAAGTAAAGATCAATGCGCTGTTTGCCATTCTTGGAGTAATTATAGGTGGCAGTATTGCTGGAGTATCTGGAATGTTCCTGGCGCTGCCCATCATTGCGGTGCTAAAAGTTATTTTCGATAGAACGGACACCTTTAAACAATGGGGAGTGTTATTGGGTGATGAAAGACCTGAGAAAAGCCCTTTAACATTTGCTTCGTTTAGGAAAAAGACGGTGGTACCTGTAAAAGCTGGGGTTGAAAAAACAAAAGAGAAGGAATAATCCTTCTCTTTTGTTTTTAAGCGCTTTTTTTTAGTCGATCGTCATCCTGAGTTTATCTCAGGACCTCGCACTCGCAAGGCTGCTTTTCTCTTGAGGGATCCTGAAATGAATTCAGGATGACGACAAGCGAACAGGGTGACGACCCAAGCCCAAACTTACATACGCTCCGGAACCGCGATTCCTAAAATACGCATACCTCTTTTCAAAACTTCTGCTGTTACAAAGCTTAAATTCAAACGGTGCTTTTTAACTGCTTCGTTTTCTTCCTTAATAATCGGCGGAGTCTCATGATAAAACTTGTTAAACATTTTAGCCACTTCATATAAGTAATTGGCTAAAACTGCCGGACTATGTGTTTTCGCTGCCGACTGGATCTCATTTGGATACTTAGCCAACAACATAATCATTTCTTTCTCTGTAGCGGTAATCTCTGCATCAGCAATACCTGCATGAGCAAAATCATAACCGGCTTTCAGCAATAACGATTTAATCCTTGCGTGTGTATATTGAATAAATGGACCAGTATTTCCCTGGAAATCGATAGACTCTGCAGGATCAAATAACAATCTTTTCTTAGGCTCCACTTTCAACAAGAAGTACTTTAAAGCTCCCATACCAATATTATAGTACAAACGCTCCTTCTCTTCCTCGTCAAAATCATTTACCTTACCTAAAGCTTCTGTTTTTGCCTTAGCGGTATCAATCATCTCTGCAACAAGGTCATCCGCATCCACTACAGTACCTTCACGAGACTTCATTTTTCCACTTGGCAAATCCACCATACCATACGACAAATGGTGCAGACCAGTGGCCCAGCTTTTACCCAGCTTCTCTAAAATCAAAAACAGCACTTTAAAGTGATAATCCTGCTCATTACCCACCACATATATCGACTCATCCATTTTGAAATCGTCGTACTTCATCTGGGCAGTCCCCAAATCCTGAGTAATGTATACCGATGTACCATCCGCCCGTAAAACCAACTTCTGATCTAATCCATCAGCAGTTAAGTCAATCCATACCGAACCGTCCGGTTTTTTAAAGAACACGCCTTTTTCCAATCCCTCATCAACCGTGCCTTTACCCAACAAATAGGTATTGCTCTCGTAATAGTACTTATCAAAGTCAACACCCAGGTTTTTATACGAAACAGCAAAGCCATCGTATACCCAGCCATTCATGGTCTTCCAAAGCTCAATTACTTCCGGAACGCCAGCTTCCCAATCCAAAAGCATTTTCTGTGCCTCTTTAATTAAAGGCGCATTTTTCTTGGCTTCCTCTTCAGTTTGACCTTCCAGCTTTAACGCTTCAATTTCTTTCTTATACTCCTTATCGAAAATTACATAATACTTTCCTACAAGGTGATCACCTTTCATCAATGAGCTTTCTGGCGTTTCACCATTACCCCATTTCTGCCAGGCCAACATTGATTTGCAGATGTGAATACCCCTGTCGTTTACCAGATTCACTTTTACCACATCATAGCCACTGGCTTTAAGCAATTCCGCTACCGAATAACCCAATAAGTTATTTCTTACGTGGCCCAAATGCAATGGCTTATTGGTATTTGGAGAAGAATATTCAACCATTACCTTTTTGCCATTCGGACTAAACACACCAAATGATGGATTTAGCAGGTCTGTATTGAACAGATTTACCCAATAAGCATCGGCAATACTCAAGTTTAAAAAGCCCTTAACGACGCTGAAAGCCGTAATTTCTTCAATATTTGCTACTAAATATTCGCCCAGATCGGTAGCCGTAGCCTCTGGCGATTTCTTTGAGAAACGTACTACAGGAAATACCACTATAGTGATCTGTCCTTCAAATTCAGCTCTTGTATCTTGTAAATTAACCTGATTTTCAGGCAAATCCTGCTGATATAACTCTTTTACTGCTGCTACAGTCGCAGCGATAATCTTATGTTCGATGTTCATATGCTAATAATCCCCAAATCTACTATTCGTTTCTGAAAGCGTTGGTCGCTTTAATTAAAATTTCAAAGGCATGCTCTGCCATTTGGTTTTCCCGGTCTAAAGTTGGGTTCACTTCTACGATTTCAAAGCAGCAAACCTTCTGGTTGGTAATCAACCCAGACATTAACTTGCCGGCTTCTCTTTCCGTCAAGCCTTGCGCTACTGGTGTGCCAGTACCTCTGGAAGCCGTAGGATCTAGTGAATCCACGTCGAAAGAGACATAAATCAAATCACAATGATCCAAATATTTAAGTGTCTCAATTACGGTCCGCTCTACCCCTCTTTTTCTCAATTCGGCCGTCGTAAATATTTGTACTTTATGCTTTTTAAGTAACGCTGCTTCTGGCCGTTCCATATCCCTTGCCGAAATCAACACCAGGTCGCGATAATTGATCTTTGGTGCGATCTTACCTACGTTTTTAAGCTGATACCAATAGTTAATTGTTTCCTGATCCAGCTTGTTCACTTTCGCCTCCAAATTGTCTTCATCAAGCGCCATCGCAAGCGGCATTCCGTGCATGTTTCCCGACGGAGTTGTGTAAGGTGAATGTAAATCTGCATGCGCATCGATCCAAACTACACCTAATTTTGACTTCGGATACATTGCTTTTATACCAGCAATTGTACCTGCGGCAGTACTGTGATCGCCTGCCAACACGATAGGAAATTCTCCTTTTGCTAGGGTCGAACTCACCTCGTCGCTCACCCGCTCCACCATCGTCAATATTCCTGAAATCCGCTTTGCAAAGGGGCTCCCGGTGCTTTCAAGCAACAAATGGTTCTCCGTAGGTACATCTACAGATTTATGTTTTTTAAAAAAACGGCTCCCAAAATCAAGCGCTGCAATCTTAATTGCATCCACTCCTAAACTCGCTCCACGTGTGCCTGCGCCGATCTCAGATTTTACTTCAATAATTTTTAAAGTCTTAGTCATAAAAAAAATACGGGTGTATTTTATAAAGTGTTTATCTTTGAGCCCAAAATTAACTTATTTTAATTTGCCAAACCTTATAAATAATAGTTCAAAAATAAAAAAATGCAGAGTTACTCCGAATTTCTTGATCTAAGTGTTGGTTTCCCTCAGGAAGGTTACAGCGTAATAGACGACGAATTATATTTTCAAGACCTCAATCTGATGGAGATGATTGAAACCTATGGCACACCATTGCGTTTCACTTACCTTCCTATGATCAGTAAGAAAATTCAGCAGGCCAAGTTGTTGTTCCAGACGGCAATCATCAAGAACAACTACCGTGGCGATTACAAGTACTGCTATTGTACCAAAAGTTCCCACTTCAGACATATTGTTGAAGAGGCCCTTAAAAATGGTATCCACCTGGAAACTTCTTCAGCATTTGATATGCCGATGATTGAGGCCCTGGAGAAAAAAGGTGCCCTAACCAAGGATATTACCGTGATTTGTAATGGTTTTAAAACTTATCAGTACAAACAATATATCATTGATATGTTGCATGATGGTTATAAAAACATCATTCCGGTGTTGGATAACAAAGAGGAGTTTAACCTTTTTGATGATGAGGTAGAAATGGACACACCTTGTAACCTGGGTATCCGTATCGCAGCAGAGGAACAACCAGATTCACAATTCTATACTTCCCGTTTAGGTGTTCGTATGGAAGATGTAATCGAGTTTTATAACAATAAGATCTCTGCAAATCCTAATTTCAGGGTTAAACTATTGCATTTCTTCATCAACTCGGGTATTACAGACTCTCCGTACTATTGGAATGAGTTAGAGAAATATGTAACACTGTATTGCAAATTTAAAAAGATCAATCCTGAATTGGATACTTTGGATATTGGTGGTGGTATGCCATTTAAAGATTCATTGGTATTTGATTTCGATTACGAATACATGGTAAACGAAATTGTAAAAAGGATTAAAGAAATCTGTGCTGAGCATGATGTTGTAGAACCGGATATCATTACTGAATTTGGTAAATACACTGTTGCTGAGGCTTCAGGTATCTTATACAAGGTATTGGGTCGTAAACAACAGAACGACAGAGAGAAATGGTTGATGCTTGATGGATCATTCATTACCAATCTGCCAGATGTATGGGCATTGAACCAAAAATACATCCTTCTTCCTATCAACAACTGGGATGCAGAATACGAAAGGGTAAACCTTGGTGGTATTACTTGCGATGGACAGGATTACTACAATCAGGAAGCGCATATGAACAGTGTGTTTATGCCTAAAACCCGTAAGGTTCAATACTTAGGTTTCTTCAACACTGGAGCTTATCAAGAGGTATTGAGTGGTTACGGTGGTATTCACCATTGCTTGTTACCTAGCCCTAAACACGTCATCATTCGTCGTAATCGTGATGAGACATTCAACTTTGAAGTGTTTGGTGAAGAGCAAAACAGTAAACAAGTATTGAAGATTCTAGGTTATACCTAGGATTAGATACCATATAAAATTAAAATTACAGCCCCGATCGTCTAGCCACTTTCGGGGCTGCTTTTTTAACTGCCGGCGCGATGCCAAGCGATTACCTTCTGGGTTGACATAAAACCATGTGCCCCAATGCATTTGCACCGCGCTGATTTATCCCATTTGAATTGGTTTTTGTATTTAATTCAATGGTGAACACTAAAATGAAAAATATGTTTAATTTTTTTAAGAAATTTTGTTGTTAGAATTTACCCTGACTCAAGAGCGATATTCTAATGCCTGTCCACAAAAATTGTCTTTAAATAAATAGCGACACCTAGCACTGGCAGGCAAATAGCGATTACACCCCAAATGATCTTCTCCGCTCGATTTAAGGATTTATTTTTTACAATATGGGCAATTCCATAAACCATATAACTAATCCACAATACGAAAAAAATGATGTACCACATATTTCTGTTTTTAGCTTTTAATTCATATGTATAGGAGGCATCAAATAATCGGCCGACATCTGATCCAAATAAAGTTCATTTAATAATTCAATTATTTTTCTATAATCATATTCTGACAAACCCAGCGTGGTGTGGTAAATATCAAAAGGTAAATGGTTATCATCATAAGACAGAAAAAAAAGCCTCTTGTAACTTCCGGCATCTTCTGTAGCCTCGTCAAGGTCTAAAACTTTAAGCGCCATATTTATTGGAATAGACTTTAATGATGTAACAAATAAACCGTAATCGTGCTGGTAACTCAATGATTTGGTATTTATAATTAGCTTCTCTTCACCAAACAAGTTCCATAGAGTATACCTAAGTACAAAAAACTCACCTACTAAAAAAAAGATAGCCGCCAAACCAACACCTGCTATAGAAAAAGCAATAATTGCCGAAATTAAAAAAGCATTTATGAGCAACAGAATCAACTTTCCAATAATCGAAATTCGACTTCTCAGTGTTGCATAAATACAAACACCATCGTAAAATGCAGTTAAATCACCAGGCAGCATATACAGAACTGAATAAAAAAAAGGAATTAAACATAGTAGAGTAGCGTTTGGTGAGTTAGTAGCCTCAAATATATAATTCTTTTCTATATAGAAATTAATAGTAACGGTGAAAAATGAGATCTGATCTTGATTTCTTATATCAGAACGACTAAACAGCTGTTCTCGCTATATTAGAATGTTATCTTTGTATTGAATTAACTAGCTTTACCGTTATATAGAAATCGTTCAAGAACATTAACCTTTTATAGATGGAAGAAAAACCTTCTTTTTGGCAGAGAATAGGAATACAGGATTGGTTTTTAAGCAGCAATGAATCTGCGCCAACCGCTAAATCACAACCACTTACACCAGATACAGTTTATAAATATATCATAGATAAATTTAAGGAATCTATTGCTGAGCTTTCATTTGCGGAGCGCATTGTTTTCTACCATGAGTTTATCATTTGCTTGAATACCGATGACTACCGTACATTTATGGACAATAAAAACGGCTTGTTCGGTCTGATTGCGCAAGAATCTGTAAAAAAGTTCTACGAAATATTGAACGACTATGCCGCTACCGGCAAGAGCGTAGAACCATCTAGCAACAAATGGGTTTTTCGCTTTGTTTCCCATCCTGATTACAAATCGGGTGATAAAGGTTTTATTGGTAAATTGATGCCCGATGGCGCACAAAAACAAGAGAACCTAAGGGTTACTTTTATACCGCGACAAACGGGAATGGCACAAACATTTGACATCAGCAACGATATCCTGAAGGATTTCATCTTCTATAGTGAGGGATACTATGAGATCCCCTATCTGGCTAATTTGAAGTTTAAGCCGAAAAATGAAGTGGTTGAGGAGAATGTATTATTGGCAAGATTTGAAACTACACTTCCAGATAAAGCTTACTCGGGACAAAAGCTTGAATACCTGATGAAAAGTAACGACATCACAATTTCGGGTAATGAGGAAACACGTACCGATGCGAACGTTTTTAAAATCCCATCTGAATGGGTAAACTCGCCGCATCTTCAAATTCGCTATCGTAAGACAGAGGAGAAATTCTTCCTGGCTTCTTTCGGAGAAAAAACAATCCTGAACGAAAATCTGGTAGAAAGAAGTACTCCAGAGGATCCGAAATGGACTGAACTACCGGTAAATTCAAGAATCATATTGAACGGAATTATTGGTGTTAATATATTTAAAGCCTAATCTATGTCGCAAATCCTATCTGTAGCGTTATTGCTTATCTGTGTGATCTTATTGATCGCACACTTTGTGGCTATTAAAAATTCGACCAGCAAGAATGGATAGAAATTATTTTGGAATAACAGATACTGGAAAAATACGCAGCAATAATGAAGATACCTTTATTGCCGAAAAGATAGCAGGAACAGATTTTGTGCTTGCCTGCGTAATAGACGGTGTTGGTGGATATACAGGCGGTGAAGTTGCTGCAGCCATTGCAAGAGATACGATATTAAAGCTGATTGATAACCCCACTGGCGACTTGTCGCTCTTAATGCGTACTGCAATTACCGAAGCAAATGACCAGATCATTGCCGAAAAGCAGCAGAATAAGGAACATGAAGATATGGCTTGCGTGCTCACGATGGCGCTGGCAGACCTTAAAAACAACCAATTCCACTATGCGCATGTGGGTGATACGCGCTTATATTTGCTTCGCGACAGCTCTTTAATTAAGATATCTAAAGATCAATCGTTTGTTGGTTTCATGGAAGATTCGGGCCGCTTAACCGAAGAACAGGCCATGCAACACCCAAAACGCAATGAAATCAATAAAGCATTAGGCTTTCCTGGAAACATTAATCTGCAGGAAGACTACATAGAAACAGGGAATTCTCCATTTTTACCTGGCGACCTGATCCTGCTCTGTAGCGACGGCTTATCGGACATGGTGAATAAACAAAGCATCACGGAGCTGCTCTTAAAACACACGGAGTTGGAAGTAAAAGGCGCTGAGCTGATTGATGCGGCCAATAATAATGGTGGTAAGGATAACATTACGGTTGTGCTGGTTAAAAATGATAAAGCATCATTTGTGCATGAAGTCACCAAACCTGTAGCGCTTCCTAAGAAAAAGAAAGTAGTACCAGCTCTTCCGGAGACAATAATTCGGGAAGAACAAATCACAGAACAGGAAAATAAAGTTGCAAAGCTTAAGCAAGCTGAGGCGAAGAAAATGAGTGGCAAGAACATGCTGCTTATTTTTATCGCTATTGTGGCGCTGGCAGCAGTAGCTTATCTTTTCTCGAAGCAATCGTCTGGAATCTTGGGCGACCAACCCACTCCACCTGTTGATTCTACAGCCTATGCTAAAAATACGCAAGCCTTAAAATTGCAAGACACCTTAAACAAACTCACTGGAAATATATTGATCCTCGATACTTCTGTTTTTAAATCGCCTATACTAATCAGCGAACCGATCAAAATAAACAGAGATAGCTTGTATTTGAAAGCGACTGGCAACATCACCATAAAAAGTGACTCTGGATATAAGGGACAACCTTTTCTAATTGCGCCGACCAATAAAAGCACTTTACTGGAGAACTTTACTCTAGAGAATTTTGATGACGTGAGCGAATTACAACGGAAAGGTGTATTGCTAAAAAATGTACAATTCATCAGGACAGACGCCCCAGCGGTGGTAAAACCAATTAAATAGTTATATGAACAAACAATCAATTATCATCCCCAATAGAAAGGTTGAGCGTATTTTTTTACTGCTCATTACCCTGGTATTGGGTGCTTTGTTTGTTACGCTATACTTTGCTCAGCAGCAAAACTTCGAGGATGTACATAAGCGACTGGCTGATGGAACGATGGTCAACATTAATGAGGCTGAGCCCGGTAAACAAATTAAAAACCTGCTGAATAAAGGTTATTATTTTGAAGATAAAAAGGACATCGACCTGATTCAAGATGTGGTTACTGGTGGTATTCCACTGTATAAGGGAGAAATTGACAACATTGGCGAGCTAAATAAACGTAAATTTTTTGTACCCGCCGACATTGCCTTTGCCGAAGGTGGAAAGAACTTTAAAGAACGGGTGATTGCTTCGCGCCTATTGTTAGGCTTTACCGGAACAGATTCTTTAAAATATAAAGAGGAACAAAAGCGACCGCAACAATTGCCTGCTCAAAAGGATTTTGCTAAAGGCAGCTATGGGATCAGTGGAAAGATAATTGATACTGCAGGAAAGGCAGTATCCGGCGTATTGGTAAGATTGCAAATGATCTTACCACAAGATACCGCCTATACCGAAGCCGAGGTGGTTAATGATTTTATTGCCTATCTACGAACTGATGCAAATGGTAATTATAATTTCCAACATCTACGTGATGATAAGGCATATGGAGTGCTTCCCTTAAAGGCAGGATTTCAGTTCGGCAGATCTCAAGGATTAGAGGAATTGGACAGAGATGCAACTTTAAACTTCCGACAGTCGCCGCATAGCATCAAATTGTTTTCGACCAGGGACTTTAAAATTCTTAAGAAAGAAAAATCGCTGATTGTGCGGACACCGGAGGCTTACAATCAATGGTATTGGATCATCGCTGTTTCGTTTTTTGCAGGCTTCTTTTTCCTGCATTTCTTAATGAGTGCTAAATATCCACAAGCCGATCAATTGATTCTGCCCATCATCATGCTGATGACGGGTATCTCCTTCCTTACCTTATTAAGTCTGCAAGACCCTTTAAGGGATCGTTTTTTGGCCAGAGATAGCCTTATTTTTTATGGCTTAGGGATTTTAAGTATTTGTATCATGTTGGCTATACCGATGCGCAAATTCAATGTAGATTCGCGCTGGTATAGAATGCTATTGGTGAAAAATGCGTTTAGTAAGGCTAAGGGTTGGCAATGGGCAATTATGGCGCTATGCCTTTTAGGCTTGACCATTGTTTTTGGCTCCGGACCAGAAGGTAGTGGCGTAAAAGTAAACTTGTTTGGTGTGCAGCCCAGTGAAATCGTAAAATATTCGATCATTTTGTTTCTGGCAGGTTTTTTCGCCTCCAACGAGCGCTTTATCACTGAGTACAGTAGTTGGCATAAGCGTTGGTTCTTTTTCTCCTTTGCTTTAATCGCTATGGTGATTGCCATATTGATGTATTTGTTACTTGGCGATTTGGGACCAGCAATGGTAGTTTGTTTTACTTTTATCATCCTGTTCTCTTTCTCGAGGGGCGATTTCATGATGATGCTAACCGCTATCATCATTTATGTGTTTAGTGCCTGGTTCTTGAATGTTTGGATTGCCACGCTTGTAACCGCCTTATTGGTAGCGTTGATTATGGTGATCAATAAAAAGACCAGTGAATCGGCCATGATGATTGTGATGGTAATGGCAGCGTTTTTACTGATCGACCAGGTACCTTACCTGGGTAAACTAATTCCAGGCCCTGTAAACAGACTTACGGAACGTAAATCAATATGGCAAGATCCCTGGAACAATGAGGTTTATGGCGGCGATCAGGTGGCTAATGGCATCTGGGCAATGGCCAGTGGTGGCATGAGTGGTCAGGGTGTTGGTCAGGCTTTTGCGAAGACCATTCCCGAAGCACATACCGATATGATTTTACCAGCCATTGGTGAAGAGTTTGGTGGAGCCGGTATTATAGGCATATTTATATTGTTCCTGATATTTTTACACCGGTCCATATTGATTGGCCGGCAAACCGGGATGCCTTTTCTATTCTATTTAAGTGCAGGTGTAGGTATTAGCTTGTTTATACAGTTTTTATTGATTGCAGGAGGCTCAACAGGTGCATTACCTCTATCTGGCGTTGCATTGCCTTTTATCAGCTATGGCGGTTCATCTTTGGTCGCCAATATGTTGGCCGCAGGATTTTTACTCGCTGTATCTATGGTTAAAGGCACAGAAGTGCAAATGGCCTATATCACCAAACAACAAGACAAGAACCTTGTTCCGGCCTTACTTGCAGCTACTGTAGCTATAGTATTACTTGGCATAACCGTATCTAACTACATTGTTGACAATAAAAAATGGGTAGTACAACCTGCGTTGGTTGCCGACAAAAGTGGTGCCCGCATGTTTAGTTATAATCCGCGTATAGCGATACTAATGAACAAGCTGGCTGCAGGTGACTTATACGACAGAAACGGGCGTATTTTGGCAACGAGTAAACCCGAACACATTAGAAAACAACAACGAGTGCTTCATGCAGCAGGTGTTAGTTATGACCTGGATTCGGCCGAGCATAAGCGTGTTGACCGCTATTATCCTTTTGAAGAACAACTCTTCTTTTGGGTTGGGGACAACAATACAGGTGTATTTAATGGTAGTACTAATGGTTACTTTGCAGAATATGAGCATGCCGCAGAACTAAGGGGTTTTAAAACGCCCACAGTTTCCTTTAATACCCATGCGAATAAGTACCATGAAGATCGTTTCTTGCCTAGAGGCGTAAAGGAAATGACGGTAAGCAAAAGGGATTATGCAGCTCTTGCGCCACTTTTACTATCAGGCATTAACAGCGCTGAAGTTGAGTTATTTAAAAAACGAAATAGAGATGTGAAACTGACGATTGATGCGGGCTTGCAAACCAGCATTCAAAATACGATGGCTCAGGATACAGCCATTCAAAAAAGTAGAGTATCGGTAGTGATTATGGAAGATGCGACTGGTGATGTATTGGCTTCGGCAGTATATCCCCTTCCTCCTATTAAAAACTGGGATTTACTGAACATGCCCATCACCGAGCAAAATAAGCTAGCCGGTTGGTATACTACTGCAGACTTAGGCTTTACTACAGCCACTCCTCCGGGATCAACGGCCAAAGTAGTGACGGCGATGGCCGCCTTTAACAAATTAGGCCCTGACGCCGCTAAAAAGGTGTATACAGTAAGTATGGCCGAACGCATCAGGACTAAAGGGATTGAACCTGATGAAACTGGTCGTATTAATTTGGAAAGCGCGTTGGTAAAATCGAACAATGTGTATTTCATTAAAATTGCCAATGAACAGCATCTTCAAAATGAAATGGCTACTTTATACTTGCAAACAGGTATGTTTTTGAGAGGTGTTGGTGGCTATTACTATGATAGAAACGCAAATAATGCCAAGCAGGAAGAGAAATGGAGGGCATTATGGGAAAAGACAGAATTCAATACCAAGCCTAAATATGATCCTGCGCGTATTCGTAGGACAAGGGCGAAAGGAATATCTGGAATGGCCTGGGGACAGGGTGAGCTGATTGCCACTCCTGCTGCTATGGCCCGACTCATATCTGGCGTAGCCAATAAAGGAAAAATGGTAGCCAACCGATATGTGCTAAAAATCAGCGATTCAGTTACGGCTGTTAATCCTGCTATAAAAATTGCCAATGACCCACAATATGCTGAGCTGATCTCCGGTTATATGCTTAAGCAAAGTGAAAATAAAACTTACACGCTTGGCCTAAAGGTTGCTGGAAAGACGGGGACACCGGAAAGAATCTGGAAAGATGAAAAGATCAACGATGGATGGTATACCTTCTTCGCGCCAAGGGCAAATGGAAAAGGTAATGTAGTTGTATGTATCCGGATAGAATCCACGCGCGGATCTAGTAAGGCAGTAAAGCTAGCGGGGCAGCACGTGATCCCAGCCCTATTGAAACTAGGGTATTTGAGTAAGGAAAATAAAGAAATAAAAAATTAAAGCAGAGATTATATGTTTAATCTATTTAACAAACGCAATCCAGAACCACCACAGGACGTAAAGGCCATTAGGGAGCAATTGCTGACGGCTATAAAACAGGAATTGCAAAAGCTTGAAGGTGGCGAAGGCAAACATATTAAGGGCTTAGCTTTGCTGATTGCTTGTTTGCCGGCGGAGAAATTCATGTACGAATCGGCTGTATTTGCGGAAGATGAAGGTCGGTTTAAGAATGAGATACAGCGCATAGTGGATGATTTCGCTATTGATCTGCCTGAAAACTGGACCATGCAAATCAACTTTGTGGAAGAGCTACCTACTGATGCCATAAAGCTGAGCGGCATAAATGCTTCGCTTTACATCAGAACTCCGGAGCATGTAGTGGTTACCAAATCAAAAACTGCGTACATTCGCACTTTGAATGGGGAGTCGGAGAAAATGCTTTATAAGATTGGCCCGGAAAACGGTAAAATAAATATTGGTAGAGAGCATAAAGTACAGGTGAGTGATGGCTTTTTCCGCATCAACCATATTGCTTTTCCTGATGTCAGTACAAATGAAGCTAATAAATTCATCAGCAGACAGCACGCACATATTGAATGGGACAGCAATACCGGTTCTTTTCTCTTATTTGCAGATGAAGGTGGTATACCGCCAAGAAACAAGGTAAAGATCAGATCAGTGGGCGACCATAACCCTGTGAAATTGAATGTAGTGGAGCTAGGCCATACCTTACTGGAAGGTGACCAGATTATTCTGGGTGAGCTTGCAGTTTTAGAATTTAGCTATAATGACGTTGATAATAATTAATATTGTATAATGAGTAAAGTTTTTACGATAACGGAAGGATTAGAAAATCTTGGCGCCTTGAGTACAGGTGGTCAGGGCTCTGTTTATAAGGGTAAACGTGTGGGCACCATCATCACAGCGGTGAAGATTATGCCTACCCCTATACATACAGAAAGTGAGGACGATAAGAACTTCATTAAATTTAAAAATGAGGTTGAGAAGCTGAAAAAGGTAAATGAGGTACCCAATCCCAATGTGGTAAAAATACTAGGGTCGGGACTTACTGAAAGCGGCTCCTTCCCTTTCATAGAAATGGAATACATTGAAGGCCCTGATCTGGAGAAGCTTTTAATGCCGCCACACAGCCCTATCTTTACCATCCATGAGCTAATTAAGCTGGCAGAGCAATTGGCCAATGCGCTTGCCCATTGTCACCGTGTGGGTATTAAACATGGGGATATAAAAAGTAATAATGTAAAGTTCAATACTGATACAGGTAATTACGTTTTGTTAGATTTTGGCTTGGCTGTTATGTCTGACGAGCAACGCAGGACCAGTTTACGACATGCTGGTGCTGTAGAGTTTATGGCCCCGGAGCAGCATGATGGTGAAATGTTTTTCCAGACGGATATATACAGCTATGGCATTATACTTTATGAATTGCTAGCTGGTACCGTTCCTTTTCCGCTGATCAACAAGAATGAGAGTTCGCGTAATCAGGTTATGCTTTCACATATGGAAGCTGCAGTTCCTGATTTGATGGCTTTACGCAGAAACCGTTTGCCAGAAAGCTGGGATGCGGAAAAGAAGAAAAAGGAAATGTACGTTCCGCAATGGTTGTTGCAGGTGATCAAAAAATGTTTGGAGAAGAGTCCTGAAAAGCGATATGCCAATGGTGCGGCCTTGCAAGATGCCATTATCCACCGTGGTGGAGACTTAGTAGCACCCGAAGAGGTGGTAGCAGCTCCTGCCCCTTTTTATCAGAAAGAAGGCAAATCAACGGTAGTACCTGTACCTGCTTCGGATAGCGTTAGCTTATCTAAACCGGTGTTTGCCATCATGATCTTGTCTATCGTTATATTGGGTATGCTTTCTGCCTACGGATTATTTATGAAAAGCGATGGTGAGAAACATCAAGCTATGCTGGATACGGTAGCCCCTGCAAAAGTTGACACCAGCGATATTGCCCAAGAGCATCACACCGATACGACTACTCAGATTCAGCCTGTGGCTATTGATACGGCAGCGCAAAAAGCGGAAATAGATAGTTTAAAAAAAGAGTACGAAGCACAAATGGCGACAGCTGCAAAGCAAGCTGAAGCGAAAGCTAAAGAGACAGGAACTGTAATTGTTAGTGAAGGTAAAAAGTATCAGCTACCTAAAGGAGTTGTGGTTTTCTATGAAGCAGCAAGTAGTAACTCCACTAAAAATAGCGTATTAGGCTTATGGAACAATGCGAAGTTTAACGTAATTGAAGAAGATAACGGCTTTATTTACGTAACACATACCAATAAAGATGGTCAGGTTACTAAAGGCTGGTTAAACAAGATCGATCTTAAAGAGATTAAGGAATAAAGGGCAAAAAAATAAGGGCAGTCTTTCGACATGCCCTTATTACCTTAAAAACAAAACTAACCAATTATGAAACTTTTATTTCTTTTGCAGCTGATTGAGAATCATCTTTTTTACCGATGGTAATGTTTAAAATACCATTGATATACTCAGCTGTAATTTTATCTCCATCTACACTTTCTGGCAATACAAATGATCTTGCGAAAGAAAAGTATTCAAATTCTTTTCTTGTGTAGTCTTTTTTCTCTTCGGTTTCACTAACCTTTTTCTCTGCCCAAACTGATAACGTATCTTTTTTCAAGTTAATTTGAAAATCTTCTTTTGTTAATCCTGGTGCAGCCAATTCAATTTTGTAATCCACATCAGATTCTAAGATATTGACACCCGGCACTTTATTAACGGTTAAGTTTTTATTCAATGCTTCACTAAACAATGAGTCGAAAACATTGTTAAAATAAGGTGCGGTGTTTCTGGTTCTGTTATTAAATTTTACTAGTGTCATGATTATTTCTCCTATCTTAAGCTTTTATAAGTTTTTGTTTTTTTATATATAAACCCTTATTCAACTCCTGTACCAACCCTATTTATTATGATTTTTAAGACATTTTGGCGTAAAAAAACTAAAGAACAAGACAAAAAGGCGGATTTAATCGAAACTTTAGACAGTTTTAAGTATAAAACTGCATTAGAAACCCGCTTTGCAGATTTCGATATGATGGGCCATGTGAACAATGCAGTGTACTTTACCTACATGGAAATAGCCAGAGCTAAATACTGGAACCATGCCATACAGTGGGACTGGAAAAAAACCGGAGTTGTAATTGCTCAGGCTTCGCTAGATTACATTTTACCCGTTTTTATAGAAGATAAGATCAGCATGTATGTACGGACATCCAGAATTGGAAATAGCAGTTTCGACCTGGAATATATACTGGTAAAACTGGTACACGGTAAAGAAGAGATCTGTAATCGAGGAAAAACTACTTGCGTAGCTTTCAATTATGCGACTAAAAGCTCCTTCCCAATACCAAAAGATGAGCGGGAAAAAATGATTTCGTTTGAACAACTATAACCTTAAGCTTTATAACTTAGCTGCACAAATGAGTGCCCTACTTCGCCGGGCATAGGAGGATTTAATTTTCTTATGCCCACAGTCGCAGTCAAAACGAATGGATAAGCATCAATGCTGCGATCGATTATATTTTTGATTACCGTTTCCAGCATTTTCTGCGTTTTGGCCATTTCCTCCAATATAATGGTATTTAATACCTCATAATTTACGGTATGCTGTAAATTCTCAGTATCACCAAAAGGTGCAAATTCTACCACAACATCAACCATAAAATAAATGCCCGTCAGCTGCTCTTCCGAGTAGTAGCCGTGTAAAGCAAAACATTTAACATCTTTAAGTGCAACAGTCTGAATATAATTACGATCTTGGGACATGAGGTAATATTAATTTTTGATAAGGGATTAACAGCCATACCTCGAAATTAGTACCTTTGAATATATGGCCGATTGCTAAACCAAATATAGAGGAAACAATGAACAAATCTGCGAAAAAAGATCTTTACGAAGCCCCTGATTACTATTTTATAGATGAACTACTATCTGAAGAACATAAACTAATTCGTTCTACAGCCAGAGAATGGGTAAAAAAAGAAGTAAGTCCGATTATTGAAGATTATGCCCAAAGAGCTGAGTTTCCAAAACATATCATTCATGGATTGGGTGAAATTGGAGCCTTCGGTCCTACCATTCCTGTGGAATATGGTGGTGCTGGTTTAGATTATATGGCTTATGGCATATTGATGCAGGAAATTGAACGTGGAGATTCTGGAATCAGATCTACAGCTTCCGTACAAGGTTCGTTGGTGATGTACCCTATATTTGCTTATGGCACCGAAGAGCAACGTCGCAAATACCTACCGAAACTGGCCACAGGTGAACTGATGGGCTGCTTTGGCTTAACTGAACCTGACCATGGATCGAACCCAAGCGGAATGGTAACCAATATTAAAGATAAGGGCGATCATTATTTGTTAAACGGTGCAAAAATGTGGATCTCTAACGCCCCTTTTGCAGATATCGCAGTGGTATGGGCAAAGGATGAATCGGGCAAAATAAGGGGGATGGTTGTAGAACGTGGTATGGAAGGCTTTACCACACCAGAAACTCATGGTAAATGGAGCCTAAGGGCTTCGGCTACAGGTGAGCTTGTGTTTGACAATGTGAAGGTTCCAAAAGAGAACATCTTCCCTGATATTACCGGATTAAAAGGTCCACTAGGCTGTTTAAATCAGGCCCGCTATGGTATTGCCTGGGGGGCCCTGGGTGCAGCAATGGATTGTTACGATACCGCTTTGCGTTATTCAAAAGAGCGTATGCAATTTGGAAAACCTATTGGCGGCTTCCAGTTACAGCAAAAAAAGCTGGCTGAGATGATCACTGAAATTACAAAAGCTCAGCTTTTAGTATGGCGCTTAGGTGTGCTTAAAAGTGAAAACAGGGCAACACCGGAACAAATATCAATGGCTAAAAGAAACAGTGTTGAAATTGCCTTGGATGTAGCCAGAAACGCCAGACAAATGTTAGGTGGTATGGGTATAACCGGCGAATACTCGATCATGCGCCACATGATGAACTTAGAATCAGTAGTGACCTATGAAGGGACACATGATATACATTTACTAATAACCGGAATGGACGTAACCGGATTAAATGCGTTTAAATAATCAACTAAATTAACGACTTAACATTTAAACTATGCGGTTCAGGGCGCTCTCAATTTGCTTTTTAAAAGCGTTTTTTGTACTTAATCTATCCTTGGTTACTCTATCTGCTTTTAGTCAGGGGAAGAATTTTTCTATAGACCGCAAGGATCCACTCTGGATTGTTAAACTCAACAGTCAGGGCTTAAAGCCTAAAGCAAAGGACATATTAGATGGTTATTTTTTGGCTTTATATGAGAATCAAACCCATGCTGAACTAGACGAAGAATATACACATCTCATTAGGGAAATAGTTTCTGATGCCGGAGTGCAAAACGCATCTCAAATATCGATCACATACGATCCAGGATTCCAAAAGCTTGTATTACATAAAGTGATCGTTTGGCGAGACAATCAGCCTCTTGATCAACTTATCACAAATAAGTTTAAAATTCTACAAAAAGAAAAAGACCTTTCGAAATTCATTTATCGAGGTACATATGATGCATTTTTATTATTAAACGACATTAGAAAGGGTGACCGCATAGAGTACGCTTATACAGTTAAAGGAAGTAATCCAATATATGGGAAGAAATTAGCAGCTACGATTTATTTTGAAGGATCGAGCAGTATTGGTCACCTTTACAACAATCTGATATTTGATAAGAAAAGAAACTTAAGCCTTAAAAACTTCAATTTCAATGATAAACCTAAGATCACTGAAAAAGATGGTTTAAAAATGTATGAATGGGAAAGTAAGTTAACGAAGACATCCCGTGTTGCAGACTTTGAACCATCCTGGTACAACACAGAGAAAAGAACGCAATTCACCGAATACAAGAATTGGAATGAGGTAGTAAATTGGGGGCTTAGTGTGAATGACTATAGCAATATTAAAACTCCTTTACTGAATAAAAAAACAGAAGAGCTATGGAAAAAAGCTGGTGCAGATACGACAAAGTATATTGAATCAACAATCCGATTCGCTCAAGATGAAATCAGGTATATGGGCATTGAAATGGGTATATACTCCCATCGCCCAAATTCTCCGGAAAAGGTAATAACGCAACGCTATGGCGATTGTAAAGATAAATCTTTACTACTTGTGCATTTATTAAAAGCAAAAGGAATTGAGGCCTATAGTGCCTATGTTGATACCTATAGTACCATAAAAACCAACGAATATTTACCAAGTCCATTCGTATTCAATCATGTGGTGGTGATGGTAGATCGGAAAAAAGTAAAAACCTGGATAGATCCAACCATCTCTTATCAACGTGGTAAATTTAAAGAACTTTATTTTCCAAATTATGGTTATGCCCTGGTTTTGAAAAAAGGAAACAATGCTTTGGAGCAAATTAGAACCACAGCCGCAGGCAAACAGATCGCTCATCTTAAGTTCAATATAGCTGATACCTTATCGGATAAGGCATCTACCCTGCTTATCAAAACAACATACACAGGCAACTATGCCAATAATATGCGGCAGGAACTTGCGGAATCAGGGGCCGCTGAAATTGAAAAATCTTATGCGGAATATTATGCTGACCTCTATACCGATATTGAGGTCGACCAACCTTTAAAATTTAGTGATAATGAACAAACAAATACGATTGAAGTAACTGAAAGTTATAAAATCAATGACATTTGGGAAGAAGACACTAAAACAGGTGAAAAATATGTAGCATTTTATGGCGACCTGATTCGTCATCAATTGCAAAAAGTTGCGGCAAAAAACCGTCCGGCCCCTTTGTTATTAAAATTCCCGACCGACCTTGAGCAAATCATCACTGCTGAAATGCCTTTTGAGTCGAAAAGAAGTAATGGTGAATTTAAACTGGAAAACGATCAATACTCTTTTGAATTGAATCGTAGCCAATTAGGAAAAACACAAACCTTCCATTATAAGTTGCGTAATCTTAAAGCGTATATTGAGGGTTCTAACATAAAAAAATACGTAAAGGATAGAGAAAAAATCTCTGAATATTTAACCTATTATGTAGATCGAAAAGTTATCGATCCTACATTAGACGTTAATCCATATACGCTGGTTGCTTTTATACTGACCTTTATAATTTCAGGTTTATACTTTATGGGCCTTTATAAACAAAGTGCTCCATTTGACCTCGAAAGAATTGAGTATGCACAGCCTATAAGCGGTTGGTTGATTCTCCTGGCCATAAGGATGATCACATTACCAATTGGACTTGCTTACAAACTATTTTCTCTGGGTTATTTTAATGGTAGCATTTGGGATGGTATTGCTACGCTAAAGTATGAATACCTGATCAAAGGACTGTTCATTATAGAAAGTGTAGGCTTTGCATTATTAATTGCTGCTGCTATACTATGTATCATCCTATTTTTCAACAAAAGAGAGCGCTTTCCCCGCCTTTACATAAACTTTTCAATAGGTTTCATTACTTTTACAGTAATTGATTTTATTTCAGGGATGCTAATTGCATATTCCAATAAGACACCATTTGCAGATGCAAATGAATCTATCAATGTATTTATTTCAATAACCATTAGTTTTGCCTGGATATTGTATTTACAGCGATCGGAACAAGTAAAGGAAACTTTTGTTTTTAGCTATCCTGAAATAGAATGGAAAAGCGCAATAATTAAAAAAAACAATGATCAATTATTTACAGAGCGGGTTGAAACAATTATTGAAGAGGAATCAATAAATGATCAAGCACCTGTAAGCAATTCGGACATCAACAATCATGAAAAATTTTAAAAAGTATTATCAGATCCCTGCTTCTCCTGAAGAAGTATATCTAGCGATGACCAAGGCGCAAAGTATTAAGTTGTGGACTGGTGCTGAGGTTGAATTTACAGAAGAACCGGGAACGGAGTTTTCTTTTTGGGATGGTGATATTGTGGGCAAGAACCTCGAATTCGAATACGGAAAGAAAATAGTGCAACAGTGGTATTTTGGAGAAGAAAGCGAACCCTCAATAGTAACCATCAAATTGCACGAGGATAAGAGAGGAACATCATTGGAATTTGTACAAACTAATATACCCGATGAGGATTTCGACGATTTTACCCAAGGTTTAGACGAGTACTATCTAGGTGGCTTATTAGACTTCTTTGAAGACTAATAACAAATGAGCAATTCCATTATTAAATAACAATTAATCTTCATGAAAAAAATAACATTCCCAATGCTGCTTTGTGTAGCATTGGGTTTCAGTTCTTGCAGTAGATCATATCTATCACCTGCAATATCCGGAAACAATATGGGCTATATGGCTAGGCCCATGGCGGATGACTATAAACCAGCACAAACTTACATTACCGGTAGTTTTATTGGTTCAGCTTCTCCAGAAAATGCAATCAGCTTTGCGATGGGCATGTTAAACCTACACCGTGGACATACTTACAAATCCTTCAATTTTGCATATGGTATTTTCGGTTATCTAGGTGAAGCCAGTCATAAGATTGCTGAAATCTCCGATCCAGATGACAGGAAGAATTACATTCCTTCATTTAATAAAAACATAAGTGGTATAGGTTTAAAGACAAGTATTGGTTATCAAGTTTTGTCGAGTACAGGAAATACCAATTTCAGAGTTATCAATTGGGAAAATTCAATTAGCAGAGAAATGGGAAGTTATGCTGATTTCAGGAAAGAAAAATATGGAGCGGGAAATTACACCAATTCATATATATCTAATAAAATCGATGTGTGGACGACAGGCTTGTCCTCAGAAATTATCTTTCATGGTAGCAGGAACAAAAATATCCAGCATTCCTTCCGGGTATTTATAGGAGGTACACCTGGTCTTACTAATAGCTTCGATAGAACAATAACCACTCCATCTATAGCAAAGTCATTCAATTACTACCTAAAGCTGAACAACTTTTCTTTCTCTTATGAATTGTCTGGAAACTTAAACAGCTCAAGTAAATTATCTTTAGGTTATTCCTTTTAATTTACCTGAGCTGTTTAGCTTTATGATGAAATCAGATTAGCCTTCAGAATAGACTGATCTGATTTCGTCACGAAGGTTATATTTCGAAGCCATAACTTCTCCGTAAGCACCTGCACTCCTGATGGCATAAAAGTCACCTCTAAAACTTTCCGGTTGCTCTACCTCTTTACCGAAGCAATCTGTGCTTTCGCAAATCGGCCCTACGATATCATATTTTAAAGCAAATTCGTTACCTCTGGTTAGGTTTTCAATTTTATGATAAGCTTGATACAAAGCCGGACGCATCAATTCAGTCATACCCGCATCTAATATCACAAAGTTCTTTTTCTTTCCGTTCTTCACGTATAAAACTCTGCTGATCAAGGAGGCGCACTGACCAACTATAGCTCTTCCCAATTCAAAATGTACTTCCTGTCCAGTTTTAATTTCCAGAAATTCAGAGAATATCTTAAAGTAACTTTTAAAATCAGGGATTTGATGATCAGGGTTATGGTAGTCGATACCTAAACCACCGCCAACATTTAACACCTTAACGGTAAAACCTCTTTCTTCGAACCATAAAGCAAACTCGTTTACGCGTACACATAGGTTTTTATAAACATCAAGGTTAGTGATCTGAGAGCCTATATGAAAGTGTATGCCTATAAATTCAATATTTGCTGAAGCTCTTAAGGTTTCTGCGCATTGTGGCAAATCCCAGGCATTTACACCAAACTTATTCTCATCTAAGCCAGTGGTAATGTTATGATGGGTATGTGCATCAACATTTGGGTTGATACGGATGGCCACTCTTGCTACTTTGCCTTTTTTTGCAGCCAGCTCATTAATCACTTCCAGCTCCTGAACAGATTCTACATTGAAACAGAATATATCCTGATCTAAAGCATAATTAATTTCCTTGTCTGACTTCCCTACTCCAGCAAAAACAATCTGGTTCTTATCAAAACCCAATTCAATAGCTTTAGTTACTTCCCCCCCACTCACGCAGTCAGCACCAAAACCTACTGCCTTAATCTTTTGCAAAACGGTTTGGTTGAAATTCGCCTTCATGGCATAGTGCACATGAAAATTGTATAACTTAGCGGCGTCTGCGCAGGTATTTAAAGTATCCTGTAGCAAACTCAAATCGTAATAATAGAATGGTGTTTCTAAGTTTGCGAAGTGTGATATATCTTTATTAGAAAACATAATGTTCAAATATCTTGTTATATTTTTTTTAGTTGTACTCAGCTTAATTTACATCGGCAACAATTTAGATCTTAGAAATAATAAGATCAGTAAAAAAGAGTATGACAGAAGAATCAGGTTCTTTATCATACTCATCTTTGTTGCTATTGGTATCCTGGTATGGATAAGAAGACGGTGATCCGCCTCTTCTTATTCAAACAACCTATTGTGCAAACTTTTTAAAGCCTCAGTTTTATCTGTAGTATTGATTAGTAACGAAATGTTATAATTACTTCCACCATAAGAGATCATTCTTAATGGGATGTGTTTAATCGAATCCAATACACGAGCAGCATAACCATGTTTCTCGGCACTAAAATCACCAACTACACAAACGATCGACTGATCCGCATCTATTTCCACAGAACCAAAGTCATGTAATTCTTCAACGATCTTCTCCAGATTATCTGTAAAATCAATCGTTAAGGAGATGGCTACTTCTGAAGTAGTGATCATGTCGATTGGTGTTTTATATCTTTCAAAGATTTCAAATACCTTTCTTAAAAATCCATAAGCCAACAACATACGACTCGACTGGATTTTAATAGCGGTAATTCCATCTTTTGCAGCGATAGATTTAATCTTTCCCTTTTCACTTTCTGTAGAGATCAACGTTCCGGCAGCGCCTGGCTCCATGGTATTCAATAACCTAACCGGGATTTTGTATTTCTGTGCTGGGAAAACCGATTGTGGATGCAAGATCTTAGCACCAAAATAAGCCAGCTCCGCAGCCTCATCAAACGAAAGGTGTGAAATTGGTTTGGTACCTTTTACAATCCTAGGATCGTTATTATGCATACCATCAATATCCGTCCAGATCTGAACCTCTTCAGCTAAAATTGCGGCACCAATTAACGATGCAGTATAATCACTGCCACCACGACGCAGGTTATCGACCTCGCCAAAACTATTTCTACAAATAAAACCTTGAGTAATGAATAACTTATTGTCTGTATGCTGATCTAGTATCGGTTTCAAATGCTTAGTCGCATAAGGCACATCAGGTTCGTTATCCTCATCAATTTTCATAAAATCCAATGCAGGAAGCAATACTGATGGTACACCGATAGATTTTAAATAGATATGATATAAGGTAGTAGATAACAATTCGCCTTGAGCCAATATCACTTTCTCTTCAACTGGTGTAAAGATATCATTGGCCAAAGTACTTAAAAAGTTGAAATGATAATCTACAACTTCCTGTCCTTGCTCGCGAAACTCACCTGCAGTTAAAAGTTCGATTACAAACTCATTATATTTTTGGTGCAATGCGTTAATTAAGCTTAACGCAACCTGTTTATCTTCCTTTAAAAGTTTGGCTGAAATCTCTACTAAACTATTGGTAGTACCGGACACGGCCGACAATACGACAATTTGTTCTTCTGCTGGATTGATGATATCCAACAATTTTTTCATGCGCTCAGGGCTTCCTACAGAAGTGCCTCCAAACTTTAATACTTTCATAATTCGTTGTTGTTGTTAATAATTTTGAAACCCCAGGCAAAGCCTAACTGTCTCATTTTCGGTTTATTTAATTTTTAAAGGTTAAAAGCTGTATAAATAGCTATATTTATTTGCTTCAAGTATTTCAATTTTAACCAAAATGGTCATATACTTGTAATTGGGCGTGAATTTAAGTAAAACACGTCTAATAAAGGCAAAATAGACAAAATAAAATTTGGAAGGACAATATATGCAGTTAGAACAAGCTACTTTAAGCACCATAAACGAATGGCTTAACGGTAATTACGATAAAAACACAAAAGAAGAGATACAAGGCCTTTTAGATAAGGAAGCTTACACCGAACTTACGGACTCTTTTTACAGAAGTCTGGAGTTTGGAACTGGAGGATTAAGAGGAATAATGGGCTCAGGATCTAACAGGATCAATAAATATACGATTGGGACTGCAACGCAGGGTTTATCTAATTACCTGAACAATAAATACCCGGGGGAAAAGATTAAAGTAGCTATTGCGCACGACAGTCGTAACAATTCTGACTATTTTGCTAAGATTACAGCCGATGTATTTTCGGCAAATGGCATACATGTTTATTTCTTTTCGGCTTTAAGACCTACTCCAGAATTATCCTTCGCTATCCGTCATTTAGGCTGTAAAAGTGGGGTAATGCTTACCGCCTCTCACAACCCTAAAGAATACAATGGCTATAAAGCTTATGGTGCTGATGGTGGACAGTTCACTTCGCCAGATGACAGTATGGTGATGGATGAAGTAGCAAAAATCAAAAGTATTGATGCCGTTAAATTTGACCGTGTAGATAGTAATATTGAACTAATTGGCGAAGAAATTGATCAGTTATATCTGGACAAAATAACTGCACTATCTGTATCACCAGAAGCAATTTCCCGTCAAAAGGATCTTAAAATAGTTTACTCCCCTATCCATGGTACAGGAATCACCCTGGTTCCTAAAGCATTGGAACAATTTGGCTTTACCAACTTAACAGTTGTTGAGGAACAAAGTAAACCAGATGGTAACTTCCCTACGGTAATCTACCCAAATCCAGAGGAAAAAGACGCGCTTACATTGGCTTTGAAAAAAGCACAGGAAATAGATGCTGATTTAGTTTTGGCGACAGACCCTGATGCAGACCGTGTAGGGATAGCTGTGAAAAATAACGACGGAGAGTTTGTATTGTTAAATGGAAACCAAACCGGCAGCTTACTGATCAACTACCTGCTAACTGCATGGCAGGAAAAAGGAAAGCTTACGGGTAACGAATACATCGTAAAAACCATTGTAACTTCTAATTTAATAGAAGCCATTGCTGAAGCTAAAAATGTAACTTACTACAATACACTGACTGGCTTTAAATGGATTGGCCAGATAATGACCCAGCTTGAAGGCAAGAAAACCTTTATAGGTGGCGGTGAGGAAAGCTATGGCTACCTGATTGGTGATTTAGTGAGAGATAAAGATGCGGTAATTTCTTGCGCCTTTATTGCAGAAATGACGGCCTTCTATAAAGATAAAGGTAGCAGTCTATACAATGCTTTATTGGATATGTATGTAGAATACGGTTTATATAAAGAAGAACTGGTATCCATCACTAAAAAAGGCAAGACTGGTGCAGAAGACATTAAAGCCATGATGGAGAAATTTAGAAACAACCCTCCTGCTACTTTAGGGGGTTCGAAAATTAAAACCCTGAAAGATTACGAACTTGGTGTACAAACAGATATAATATCTGGTGTAAAAACAGGACTGGAATTACCTAAATCTGATGTATTGCAGTTTATAACCGAAGATGGCAGTATCGTTTCTGCAAGACCTTCGGGAACAGAACCTAAGATTAAGTTCTATTGCAGTGTAAATGCACCATTAAAGGATAAAGCAGGCTTTAAAGAAACTGACGCCAAACTTGGCGAAAAGATTAAGGCAGTAATGAATGATCTTGAGGTTTAATTACCTCAGGATCATTCCTCATCTATAACTTCGAAATACTTATCAGCGATTTGTGCAAAAGCCTCCATGTTTAGAGGCTTATGCAGATAAGTGGCAATCTCTTCAACATTTGCTGCATGCTGCTCATCATCTGGATTAAGAGAAGTCGTAAGCATAACCACCACAATTCTAGCCTTATGCTTTTGATCCAGTTTTTTGTACTCGGCAATAAAGTCCCAACCATTCATACCCGGCATATTGATATCTAAAAATATGATACCCGCCTTTGGAGCATGTTCCATATTCTCGTACTTCCCCGAATAAGTTAAATAATCCAAAGCTTCTTTTGCAGACGAAATTTCTTTCACATCTACATTTATCTTAGTATTCTCCACAATCCTGCGATGGATGAAATTTGTAGAGATGTCATCATCAACTAATAATACACAATCAAGATCCTTATATCTTTTCATTAATATATATTTCTTTTATTCTAATCAATTATTTTGTCTTGCTTTAGTTTACACCCGTAACGTGAAGTTGAAAGAACTCCCTTCGTTTAAAACAGATTCAACCGAAATTTTTCCACCGTGTAACTCCACAATCTTCTTACAATGAGAAAGACCAATGCCGTAGCCTTCATAATCGGCTACATTATGTAAGCGCTGAAACATGACGAACACCTTCTCCTTATAACAGGGCTCAATCCCAATTCCATTGTCCTTAAATTCAAAATGCCAGAAATTATCATGAGCAGCTACAGAGATGTCAATTTGCGGTGGTACTCCTGGCATTTTAAATTTTAAAGAGTTGCTTAACAAATTTTGAAAAAGCTGTCTCAATGCAGTTTCAAAACCGTAAACAATAGGCAGATCTTTATAGGTAATTGTAGCCTCAGCAGCAGTTATACTACTAAACAGATCATTCTGTAAACTATCCATAAGCAAGTTACAATCCACAAGTGTTTTAACTTGGTGTCCACCTAGTCTTGCATAGTCAAGTAAGCCCTTAATCAGATTGCGCATGCGCTCTGTAGAACGATCTATAAATTGAAGGTATAGCCTTGCATTGTCATCAAAAACGTCTTTATACTCGTCCTTAAACAGTTCTACGAAGTTTTTAACAGTCAGTAAGGGTTCCTGTAAATCATGAGAAGCGATATAGACGAATTGCTCTAGCTCCTTGTTTTTGATTTCCAACTCACGGGCATACTCTTCTGTGGTCTTCTCCATCTGTCGCTTGGCGGTAAGATCCCTGATGAATTTAGAATAGCCCACCACCTCACGCTGATCACCATAGATTGCAGAAATAGTAACGAATGCCCAAAACAGTTCACCGCCCTTTCTAACGCGCCATCCTTCATGTTGTGCTCTACCTCTTAGTCTGGCTTCTTCAATAAGTAATTCAGGTAATTTATTCCTCCGGCTTTCTTCACTATAGAACACATTGATATTATGCCCGATAATTTCTTCGGCCGTATATCCTTTAATCTTCTCCGCTTCTTTATTCCAATTCTCAACATTTCCATGCCTGTCTAAAAAGAGAATAGCGTAATCGTCTATTACTTCAAGCATTCTAAGTAGGCTGTCTGATCTCAAGTGCTTGCGTTTAATTATTTGTGGTGGAATCCACAACAATTATTTTCAAAATTCAAGCCAAAAAAGCGCAGTTGAATGCGATTACACCAAGGCATTTTCGTGTTACAACATCAAATTAACTGATGTATTAATTACCCAAATAGGGGAATTATATCGCAGGCATACTACTGAAAATTAATAGATTAGCGAACTTGTCCCTCACCCTTAACTACCCATTTCTCGGTAACCAGTTTTTCGAGTGCAAATGGTCCTCGTGCATGAAGCTTTTGAGTAGAGATACCGATTTCAGCCCCCAGACCGAAGACTTGTCCATCTGTAAACCTGGTTGATGCATTCAAATAAACCACAGCTGCGTCAACTTCATTTAAAAAACGCTCAGCCTTAACCAAGTCTTCCGTCACAATGGCTTCAGAATGTTTTGAAGAGAAATTAGCAATATGTGATAAAGCCTCATCTTCATTGTCCACAACCTTTACCGAACATTTAAAATCGAGAAACTCTCTTCCAAAATCTTCCGGTGTAGCTTTATTAACCTGAGGATAGTTCAATTGTTCCAGAATTGGGAAGGCACGCTCATCGGCAAATATTTCTACATCGTATCCAGCTAATAAAGGTGCCACTAGATTAAGAAATGGCTCTACAACGGCACTATCCACCACGATGGTATCTAATGCATTACATACCGATGGTCTGGACACTTTTGCATTAACCACTATAGCCGCAGCTTCAGCAAGTTTTGCGGTTTTTTCGATATAAGTATGGCAAACACCCGCCCCAGTTTCTATAACCGGAACCAAGGCGTTTTTACGCACAAATTCGATCAGTTGATTTGAGCCACGTGGAATGATCACATCTATATATTTTTCGGCCTGTAAAATGTCTAAAATATACTTCCTATCGCCAGGAAGTTGCTGTACCACATTCTTATCTAAACCATGTTCAGTTAAAACACGTTGAATTAAAGAAACAATAAATAAATTGGTATGATACGCATCCTGTCCACCACGTAATAAGCATACATTACCAGACCTGATGCACAAAGCAGCAACATCAATAGTTACATTAGGTCTCGACTCGTAAATCACACCTACAACACCAAGTGGAACTGTCTTCTTTTGGATAAAAAGGCCATTTGCCAGTGTATTTTCTGAAAGAATCTTATTCGTCGGATCATCAAGATTCGCAACATCATTAAGACTTGTGGCAAGATCTAGTATTCTAGCTTCATTCAACAACAGGCGATCTCTTTTGGGGTCTGATACAGGCATTCTTTCTAGATCCTTAAGATTTTCGGCAATAATCTCTGCCGACTGCGCTTTAACGAGCACAGACAAATCATTGATCAGGTCTTGCTTTCCCTGATCACTTAGCGAAGAAATTGAGTATTGAGCCTTTTTCGCATTAATTAACTGTTGTTGAATTGATTCCATTATTTATAATATTACAATATCACTCGCGTTTGCGATTTCAAGATTACGTTGTTTTGAGTCTTTAATAATTGCTTCTGATGATGTTTTAGCACGCGCAACTGCGACGATGTTGTCTTGAGCATCCGTGATTTCGAAGATCTCTCCATCACTAAACTTCTCGATAACAGACAGAACACCTACAGCAAGTAAACTTTTACGGTTTCTAATCGCTTCACAAGCACCGTCGTCAACCATGATGCGACCGGTAACCAAACTGCCACTAGCCAACCATTTATTCCTTGCCGAAATACTGCAGTCTTTAGGGATACAAACCGTACCCGTTTTTTCCTGAACAGCTTTACTGATGCCATCTGGCGTGCGTACGCCAAATATAACAACCTTAATCCCCATGGTCGAGGCCAGGTGAGCAAAGGTTAATTTAGAGATCATTCCCCCTAAACCTAAATCTGATTTTCCCTTATCGGCCAATGAGAATATATCATCGTTTATACTTTCAATTCTATCGATCACTTTACCGTCTCTATCCAATACCCCCGGAACTGAAGTGCCCAATAAAATTACTGAAGCACCAAAACCTACCCCCAATAAAGTAGCAAGCTCATCATTGTCCGAAAACTTTAACTCCAAACTACTCACTACATCATTTTCATTGGCAATAGGAATCACATCATTTTTCCATAACTCCTCGTAGGTTTCCTTCAATTGCAAAAATTGCTTCCTGTTAGAGAAATGTTGACGCTCACAAAGACTTTGCGCAATACATATACCGTAGGGAAGAAAATGTTTGCTGTAAGTATTCAATAGTAAAGGATTGCCGATTGAAGCGGCAGCTTTACGCTCAGAAATCTTTCCTTTATAGTTTTTGATGTATTTTTTGCCGGCGCCTACAGCGCCAGATGAAACAAGTATTAATCGGTAATCTTTTGCAACTTCTGCTACCTGTCTGGCAACATCTGCAATTACCAATTCATCAAGCTCTCCCTTTTCAGTGGTTATGGAGGCTGTGCCTAATTTCAAAACAAGTATTGGCTTGTTCATTGTGGTTCTGGGTCTAATTTGTAATGAAAACCCGAAAATAGGCAATTATCCGCCTATCTGTGAAATAAACAGGAGGATAATTGATAGATTTTATAGATTTAACTTAATTTTGACCTTTCCGTCCTCACCATCCGTGGCCAATAAATGCAAAACAATACCTTTCATACGCCGGGCTTTTTTCTCAGCAGGATCGGTAATATCAGCATCTTTTTTAGGGTTTCGGAGCGGTACATCAATCGCTATATTTGTACCGGTAGATAGAGAATAAACACCGGCAACATCCATATTTAACAAACTAGAATTGATTTGCATGGGGCTGATCGTGATCTTTTGTCCACGAATATCAAATTTACCATTCAGGTTATCAAATGTAATGTGATTTAAGTCCCTGAAAGGAAAAGCAAATTTACCGACATTGATGATGGGATCAAAATTAAGTAGCGCCCCTTTCTTAAGGTCAAACACCAGGTTACCGACCATAGAACTGGTCACCAGCTTACCTTGATCAGTAATCCCTCCGGAAATGTTTGTTTTGGAAAACAGATAGCCCTTTAGGTTCTTTGAAGTAAGGCTCGTCAGCCCAAAATTATCAAACGAATAAAAGAAATGTTTGATATCTACATTGCTTAAAATAGCGTTTACATTAAACCTGTTTAAGGTTCCTTTTTGGGTAATTTTCCCATTGAGCTTAAGCGTACCGCCAGCATGTTTAAAGCCAACATTTTTAATAGCAATACCCGATTCAGAAAGTTGTAAATCAGCAATGGCATTGGTGGCCAAAAACTTGTTGTAATAAACTTTATCTACACTCAAATGCATATTCACATTACTTTTCTCGAATACAGCATTCAAATCTTCAGATAAGGTAGTTCGCTTTACATTTCTAGCTCTTGCTTTGGCCGACCGCCCCCTACTACCCAGAAAACCAATAAATTCTGCCAAATGTATCTGTGGACTGCGAATCTGCCAGGTAAGTAAAATCTTTTCAGGTGCAGTATAATATAGATTTAGAAAATTACGCACCACCCCATCCATAAAAACAACACTTTTACCACTTTGCAAACGAATGTTCTTTATAAACAGGTCATTATTTGTAAAGTTTAGCTGAATAGCTGTATTGCTAAAATTAAGCTTCCGGGGCACATAATTGATATCAGCATTTTTTATGCCTATTGATCCCGAAATCAATGGTTTTGTTAGTTCGAAATCCACAACATCCGCTGTGTAAGACAGATTTACATCTGCAGTTCCTTTACCAAATTTTAAAGTTTCCTGGCCCAGTACTTTGTTTAGTTTTGCTATATCAAACTGTGATTTAAAAACACCTGTGGCAATAGGCTTTTCAAGGTTATTGATAAACACAGTGTCCATTAAAAAGGGTATCTCTTCATAGCTTCCCTTAAAGTGGTAAAGTTTAATGATCGAATTTGCATCACCTAAACCCTTTCCGTTGACATAGTTATTGTTAAATGTGCCGTTAAAGCTGCAATCCTTAACCACTCCACCGGGAGTAGTCAATACATTATCCTTGACTAAGGTCTTAATATTTATCAGCGGGTCGCCCCCAGCGCCCATATTTCCCTTTAAGGTACATTGCACATAGATAGGCCTATCCAGATTAAACATATTCAGCTTCGTTGTTATGTTTTGAGCAAGAAGACCAGCGGCACTTCTCCATAAGATATTAGGAGCTTCAATATCTATGGTAAAATCAGTCCCTTCTCTTGAAGTATCAAATCTACCACCGATAATAAATAGATCATCACCAATGTTTAATTTATTAGGAGCTACATCAAAAATACGGGTCTCCTCATTGTAATTAACCTTAAATCTCCCATCCAATAGCTTATCCTTTACGAAACTTCCCTTGTCTGTATTAAAGGCTAGACTTTTTGCCAATGTTTTCAATTTGACATCTACATCCCAGCCACCAAGTAATGGATAATCTATTTTCCCACTCAGCTCATCTACTACAAAATGAAAAAGTTTATGACCTTTTCTATTGTCAACCTTAAAATCTACATTATTCAAAATGATGTTTCTGATTTGAGTAGGAACTGATCCCTTCCCTGCAGATTGATCTTGTTGCGCTTTCTTCTTAAAAGCTGCTGTATTACTATAGCCATTGCTATCCGTAAATAAGTAAATAGTAGAATTGTTAATGCCTATTTTTTCTATATCGACATGACCGCCTAAAAGCCCCAATACATTTACGGAAACATCAAAATCTTTTGCCTCCAGCAGGCTGTGCTTATGATTTTCCCAGAGGCTATCTTTAAGAATTACATTTTTAAGGCTCAAGGATACACCCGGAAATCCCTTAAGAAAAGTGGGATTCATACTGCCGATCGTCATCGTACCACTGATATTTTGGTTGAGCTGTTCGGTAATTCTAGCCAGCAACTTTTTTTGATTGGCGCTTACATAAATTGCCAACCCAACATAAATAAGAAAGATTACTGCGACAAGGGCTGCCAAGACTTTGAGTGTAATTTTAGACCAACGGGGCATACGATTTTATTTAAGATTTAGCATTTCTCTTAAATATACAATAAAAAAGGCCATCTTGTTTGCAAGATGGCCTTTTCAATATCATAAGGATGACTAATTCAATCCGTAATTTAATCCTAGCGCATGCGTTGTTTGCGCTCTGATATTATCCGTTAATTGCGAATTACCATCTAATGATTCACCATAAGAAGGGATCATCTGTTTAAGCTTTTGCTGCCACTCAGGTGTATCAATTTGATCTGCAAAGCAACGTTCCATTAATGAAATCATAATTGAAACCGCTGTAGAAGCACCTGGCGAAGCGCCTAACAATGCTGCAATAGAGCCATCAGCCGCAGTTACCACTTCGGTACCAAACTCAAGGATACCACCGTGCTTTTCATCCTTTTTAATTACTTGTACACGCTGACCGGCAGTTTCCAATTCCCAATCTTCCATTTTTGCTCCTGGGAAATATTCTCTTAAGGCAGCCATGCGATCTTCAGGAGATTGACGAACCTGGTTGATCAGATACTTGGTTAACGGTAAATTATCTAATCCTGCCGAGATCATTGGACGGATATTATTCGCTTTAATAGATAAAGGAAGATCCAGCAATGAGCCATGTTTTAAAAAGCGGGTAGAAAAACCTGCATACGGTCCAAAAAGCAACGCCTTTTTCCCGTCGATCATTCTCGTATCTAAATGTGGTACAGACATCGGTGGCGCACCTACCGAAGCTTTTCCATATACTTTTGCATTGTGTTGTTCAATAATCTCAGGGTTTACACACTTAAGCCATTGGCCGCTTACCGGGAAACCACCAAAACCATTACCTTCTGGTATGCCTGCTTTTTCAAGCAATGGTAAAGAACCACCACCAGCACCAATAAATACAAACTTTGCCTTTACTACTCTTTTTTGACCGGTAGTCTCATCCTTAACCTTCACATCCCATAAGCCATTTTTTTGCTTAAGCTTTTTCACATCGTGATGAAAATGAAGTTGTACGTCAGGTCTGCATTGTAGTTTATTGAACATCATCCTGGTTAGGGCACCAAAATTAACATCGGTTCCCAATTCCATTCTTGTTGCAGCAACTTTATCAGCCGAACTACGTTCTTGCATCACCAAAGGCATCCATTCTTTAAGCAACTCCGTATCTTCAGAATAAACCATTCCTTTAAACAAATCACTTTCCTGTAGTTTTTCAAAACGCTTCTGCAAGAAATCAACATTTTTTTCACCCCATACAAAACTCACGTGTGGGATGCTTTTTATAAATGTTTCAGGTTTATCTACCAGTTTGCTTTTCACAAGGAAAGCCCAAAACTGCTTAGATACCTCAAATGATTCTGCTATTGAAACAGCCTTTTTAGTATCAACAGATCCATCAGCTGATTGAGGTGTATAGTTCAATTCACAAAAGGCAGAGTGCCCCGTACCTGCATTGTTCCAGGCGTCTGAACTTTCAGCCGCTGCCACATCTAATCTTTCAAAAATTTCGATAGTGATATCCGGCTGAAGTTCCTTGAGCAACATACCTAAAGTAGCACTCATTATACCTGCCCCAATCAGCACAACATCCACAGTTTTATCCGGATTACTATTTTTTCGAGTCATTTATTTGAAATTTCCCGCAAAAGTACAACACAAAATTATATTTCGCACGAAATCTAAGAATATAATCTACTTTTTTACATTTTTATTGAAATCAACTAGCTCGTTTTGAAATAAGCACTTCTTTTCTACCTATTTTATTACATAAATATGATTAAAAAAATATTATTACCAAATCTTTAATATACGTAGCTAACTACGTATACTTGTACATAAACCAGGTATTGTATGAGCACCAACATCACTATAGAACCATTAAATAATGCGTACTGCGAACAGATTGTCAATCTGATTTTACCGATACAGCAAATTGAATTCAATGTCCCGGTAACTTTAGCCGATCAGCCTGACCTTTTAGATATTGAAACAAATTATCTTCAGGATGGAGGCAACTTTCTGGGTGCAAAGCATGGAGATGAACTGGTAGGTACTATTGCACTGATTAATACAGGCCATAAAGCCTGTGCTCTGCGAAAAATGTTTGTTAAAAAGGAGTTCAGGGGAAAGGAACATGGCATTGCGCAACTGTTGTTAGATAACCTGATTGAGTTCTGCTCGGCAAATAGCATTACCGATATTTATCTGGGCACTGTAAGCATGCTTAAAGCAGCTCATCGTTTTTATGAAAAGAATGGCTTTACTAAAATCAGCCCGGATGCACTCCCGCCCTATTTTCCGAGAATGAAGGCCGATGATGTATTTTATCATTTCCATATATGAACGTTATAAATGAGTCGGGTATTTTGGGTATATCCACACGACTTCAACACCTTAGCGAACAATTAAGGAAAGATGGCTTCCAGATATACAAGACAAATGGTATCGACTTTGAACCCAAATGGTTTCCAGTGATCTATACCCTTCATTTCAAACCCGTGTTAAGTGTTGTGGAGCTGGCTACTGAAATTGGCTATACCCACCCATCCACCATTAGCTTGTTAAAAGAACTTGAAAAGGAAAAGCTTATCCGTTCAAAAAAAGACAAACAGGACGAACGTAAACGACTAATATTACTTACGGAAAAAGGAAAAAAGCTACTGCAGCAAATGCAACCAGTATGGCAAACCATGGTCGTTGCTTTAACGGAATTAACAAATACCAGCAACAACATCATGAAGGCCATAGAAGAAGTAGAGGCTCAATTGAATCACAAAAGCTTTATGGATAGGGCTAAATAACACAAGCCCAACCTCCCTTATCTTTGTTTATATTTGAGCAACAACAATATAGCTATGAAAAACTTCGACTGGACATCATTTACGATTAGAATATTGGTAAAGACAAAAATGTCAGTACTTTATGACGCATGGACAAAACCCTCAGAAATAGAAAAATGGTTTCTAAAGGAAGCCATTTTCCATGATAGCAAGGGTAAAATGGTTGAAAAAGACAGTCAAATACAAGCAGGATTCACGTACGACTGGACCTGGCATCTTTATGAGGAAAAAGAACATGGCCATATCAATCATGCCAATGGAAAGGATTTTATACAATTTACATTTGCGGGGGCCTGCCTTGTTGACATTGTATTAACGCAACAGGAAGAGTATGTTTTGGTAGAGTTAACACAAAAAGAAATCCCTACTGATGACCAAAATAAGCAATACACTAGGCTAGGTTGCCACAATGGTTGGTCTTTTTATCTACTCAATTTAAAATCCGTTTATGAAGGCGGCCTTGATTTAAGAAACAAGGACACCAGGTTTAAGCCCATGCTAAACAATTAAACCTGGTATCTTTTTTTTCTTATAGCTTTGTTAAATATTCCTTTAATGCTAAGGGCTTGCGTTTAAGCAGCACCTCCAGGCAATCTTCTACCGGGGCAAACTCATTGGCTTTTATGCTTTTGGCCAAGCTTAAAAACCAGCCAATTTCGTCCTCTGGCATTTCTGTTTTAATCAACTCAGCTTCCAAAAATTCAGCAGGAATATCCATATAGTTGATACTAAACTTCTTTTCAAGGCTCAATAGGCTTGCTATATCCTGAAAAGAGAATGCTTTTGACCCCGTCACCTCATAAACCTTATTTTGATGTTGAGTTTCTGTAAGCACTACGCTTAAAGCCTCAGCAATATCTTCCCGACTTACAAAACTCACCTTCCCTGCTCCTGCCGGGAAATAGATATGACCATCTTGCAATGCATTCCCAATAAATTGCGGAATCGTTTCCATGTATAAACTATTTCTAAAGAAAGTATAGCTAATTTTCGAATTTATAATGGCTTCTTCTGTACGGAGACATTGCTGAACAGCAAGAAAATAAGAATCAGCCTTTGGTCCTAAACCGCTTGTATACACAATATGCTTTACCCCCTCCCAATCTGCAGCCCTTACCACGTTATTTTCTTGCAGTACACCAACAAGTCCCATACTCGTAGTTGAGATATGCAAAAGTGTATTTACACCTGCTAATGCGGTAATTAAAGATTCAAGATCATTATAATCAGCCGTCCTGATCTTAATACCTGTATCCTTATAAGCCGCTAATTTTAAAGGATCTCTTACTATTGCGACAATGTTTTCCGATTTAATCTTTTTTAGAAGATGATTAATCGTTGCCTTACCTAAATGGCCACTGGCCCCTGTGATTGCGATCATAATTTTGTTATTTAATTTTTAACAAGATTACAACAGTTACTATTCTCAAAATAGAACAAAACCGACAATCAGGATTTCATTTCAGGAAAATTTTCAACGAGCTCAGTATACTGCTTTTGATATTGATTTGGAGATATCCCGGCAAATTCCTTAAATGATCTAATAAAATGCGACTGATCGGCATAATTATTTTCAAAAGCAATATCCGAGAGCTTGTTGTACTTATTGCCTCTCAAAAGCTCCATTGAAGCTTGAAAACGAATAATTCGGGACAATAATTTTGGAGGAATACCTACATCATACTTAAACCGGCGTTCAAAACTCCTTTCCGTTATTTTTAAATTTGCCAGCAATAATTTTAAATCAATAGCTCCATTTACCTTCAGCATTTCGGCAACGGCATATTGGGCAATAGGGTCTTCAAAACGCCTATTTTTTTCAATCTGAGAAAACAAATAAGTAGAAAGCACATCAATCTGCTCCTCAGGTTCAGGCGTATTTAGCAACCGCTCTGACAGTTGTAAAAACTGTGTACTTGGAATCAGGTCTACATCCAGACAGGAATTGGTTAATTCAGCTGCATTAAATCCAAATATTGATTTTAAGGCATGTGGATAAAAATAAACGCCAATAGTTCTGAAACTTCCAGGGGAATGTAACTGGGTATATCTAGTCGTTTGCCCATACAAAAAAACCGAGGGCAATTCTTTATGATTCTGGTAAAAGCTTCCATGCTCAGATTGTTGAAAAATAATACCGGGACTTCCATCAGCAATAGCTCCAAAAGTTTTTGGCAATTCCCCAACATCACTACTCTCCAACACCCAAAAGTAGCGAACATAGTCTTTAAGAAATAATGGAGGCTGTATTTCTCTGAATTTCATTTATAAAGCTAATGAAATATTAAATATCTACTCACATTAAAAATAAAAACACATAATTTATTTATAACTATTCTAAATAAATTATATTTGCAGCACATCAACAACAGATTGAGTTTTGACTGAAAAGAAAAGCAATACAAATAACACCACCCTGATCGATAGAAATACTTTCGAAACAGTGTACAATTTGTATTGGGAAAAAGTTTATGCAGTATGCTATAACAATATCCGTGAAATAGAGCCCTCGCGTGAGATGGTTCAGGATATTTTTAAATCTTTATGGGAGCGTCGGCACGAACTTGAACTCGAAAACATTAATAACTATTTAATCCGGGCAGCCAAGTTTAAAACCTTCGAATACATCCGAAATAAAGTTAGCCAGCAAAAACACATTTGCACTAAATATCAGGACTGTAGTCATTCTTCAAACTGCACAGAAGAACGTGTATTGTTCAATAACCTTAAGGAAAAAGTTAACATACTGGTTGATACACTTCCCTGCCAATGCAAACGTGTATATAAAATGAGTCGTGAACAGGGACTTAGTAATAAAGAAATTGCGTCTGCTCTACTCATCACAGAAAGGGCTGTAGAATACCACATTACGAAAGCCTTAGGCGTCTTAAGACTTAATCTTTCAAATTATTCCAATTAATTTTCATTTCAACTTACGGTAAAGCCGTTGTTATGCTACTTATATTTTATCTAAGTTTGTATCTATTAAAAAGCATATCCTATAAAACTGAATGAAGATCAGCAAAGAGCTCATAGAAAAATACCATAGGCACGAATGCAGCGCGGAAGAATCCGAAGCTGTAGAGGGATGGTTATTTTCCGGAGAAAGCGATGAAGCGCTGCAACTTCCCATAAGTGAAGATAAAGCGCAACACAAAGCTGTGTTATGGAACGAAATTGAAAAAGTATTTCCTCAAGAATCCCCAGCGCCGATTTCGACTAAAAAAGACTTTTATAAAAACCCATTCTGGTCGGGAGCCATTGCAGCTACTTTCGTTATTGCAATTCTTGGCATTACAGGTTATTATCTAACTACTGTTAAACCTACTAACGATATGCCTCTGGTAGTAAACAATAGTTCTTCTATGCATGTAAAACATGTAGACGCCAGGGCTTATCAAATTTCTGTGGGAACAAACACTTCTACAAGAATCAACAATACCACTGGCGTTATTGATCTTTCAGGTAGCCTTTTGATTAGTCCAAAGGAAGATATGGAGCTTATATTTGAAGGGAGCTCAGAAAAAATGATCTTTAAAGCCGGTCAGACTTATATTATATTGAAGGGTGAAAATGGAGTAGACAAGATCATCGTGGTGAACGAAAAAAACATCATGGACCTCCCTCCTGTACTTCAAAAACAAATCATCAATGAGTTTCAAATTTAATCGCCTTCAATTTCTGCTCTTATTCTTCTTGTTTTGCGGTACAGCATGCACAAGAAAATCTTCAGAAGGTGATACAACCGCCAAAAAATACAGTATATACATCCTAGCTAAAGACGGCAAAGAGTATTTATTACAAAGCAAGACTTTAGATAAAGGATTACTGATGCCTGAACAAGAGGGCGCAGAACTCAATTCACAAGAAATCACCCGTTCGGTGATTGTTAAAAATGGTTATTATTATCATCTGAATAGAAAAAAAGGAACTTTCGTAAAGTATAAACTGAGTAACAGATCTTTAATTGAAGTGGGATCAGTTCCATTAAAGGATTTTTCTATTGAAAACTTTTACTGGAAAGGGTCAGACACGCTTTTACTTACCGGTTTAAACGTACCTGAATCTTCACAGGTAAAATATGCAATTGTAACCACGGCAAAAATGGGCCTAATTGCTGAAGGCAATATGGACATCCCCCTCCCTTTCGGTCGTTTTGATAACATGTCTGTTGGCTTTGTAGAATTGCGCAACCAAAAGCTTTTTGTGGGCTACACCTACCATCAGCAATTAAGTGCATCTAATTATACGACGAGCGACACGACTTATATTACAACGTTGAATTACCCTCAAATGACGGCTATTAAAACCGATAAGGACACTCGTTCTACTTATCCGGGAGGAATCAATACCATACAACCTTACGCTTTCAATGACGAGCAGCATAATTATTATTTTATGACTTGTCCGGGCATTGCACTAGGAAACCGCCCTGAACTACCAACCGCCATCATGCGGATTAAATCGGGATCAGACATTCCTGATGAAAACTACTTCTTTAACCTTAGCACCTCTGCTACCCATAATCATGCCTATGGCATGTGGTATCTTGGCAACAACAAAGTCATCATCAGAAGCGAAAGAAAAGATCTCTTTAAAGGTTTGGGCGACCATTACAGTACACCACATTTTGAATTTTATGTAGCTGATCTGATCAGTAAAACAACACACAAGCTTGATCTCCCGCTTGATAAAGGAACGCGCAGACAATGTGTACTCATAAATAAGGACATGGCCTACATTTCTGTAAACTCCTCTACAGAAGGTAACTATATATGGATCTACCATATCAAAACCGGGGAATTAAAGAAAGGCTTGCAATTAGCCGGGAACACTGATTTCATCATGAGAATTGATGAGCTAACGCCATAAACGTAATTATTTTAATATTTCTTGTTTTCCACCTTCGGTAAACAAGCAGTTATGCTACCTACTAGTATAAATGCACAATATTAAATAAAATGTCGTACTGGAAATCTCTACTCTTATTCTTATTTAGCTCATTATCTCTCAACGCTTTTTCTCAAAATCCGACGATCATCACCGGATATATTAAAGATGGAAATCAAGTCATTGCTGGTGCTTCTATAATGATTAAAGGCGGTCAAATTGGCGCTACATCCAATGAACAGGGTTATTATGAACTAAATAATGTTAAACAGGGCCCCTACACCATAATCGTTTCTTATTTAGGTTATCTAAAAGAATCGAAGTCGATTACCTTAAATAATAATCAAAACCTTAGTCTTAATTTCTCCTTAAAAAAAGATCTGCAACAATTACAAAATGTAAGTATTCAGGGAAAGACCAAAGCTCAGGAAATAAAAGAATCTGGCTTTTCGGTAAATGCAATTGATACAAAGCAATTTGCAAACACTACTGCCGATCTAAATCAGGTTCTGAACAGAACTACAGGAGTCAAGATCAGAGAGCAAGGTGGATTGGGTTCAAACTTCAACTTTTCAATTAATGGATTATCCGGCAAGCAGGTTAGGTTTTTTCTGGACGGAATACCTATGGAAAGTTTTGGCGGGGGAATGTCTTTGAACAACATCCCTGTTAACATTGCCGAGCGTATCGAAGTTTACAAAGGAGTAGTACCCGTTGAATTAGGCTCTGATGCACTGGGAGGAGCCGTAAATGTAATTACCGATCAGTATACGCAAAAATTCTTAGATGCGAGTTACAGCTATGGTTCCTTTAACACCACAAGAGCTGCTTTAAATGGAAGATTTACGGATAAAAAAACTGGTTTAATATTCAATTTTAGTGGATTCCATAATTATTCTGATAATGATTATATGATGCGGAATAATCCAAAATACGATGCCGCTATAAAAGTGACAGAAAACGATGAAGTGGTGCTTAAAGATGCCAGACGTTTCCATGATGCCTATCGTTCTACAATGGGACAAATAGACATCGGACTAAGCAATAAATCATGGGCAGATAGAATTACACTTGGTCTTACCTATTCCAATTTATACAAGGAAATACAAACCGGAGCAAGTCAAAACAAAGTATTTGGAGGCTTACATACCAGAGGTAATTTCGTTATGCCCTCTATAAAGTATAAAAAAAACAACTTCCTGATTAAAGGACTAACGGTAAACATACTAGGCGCTCTATCCATAGACAGATCAGATGTAGTGGACACTGCTTCAAACATTTACGGCTGGGAAGGAAAAGGAAAGACAGAGCTTATTGCCGGAGAATTAAACGGCGTCAAAACCATTTACCATTATAAAAATACTGGCGGCCTAGTGAGGGCTAATTTCACGTACAAAATTAATGATAATCAAGATTTAAACCTAAATTATACTTACAATCATTTTGGTCGGTCGGCAGTTGAAGATTTAAAAAAGGTAGATAACAATAACTTCGATATTCCCAATACCATCGATAAAACCATTGTAGGATTGGCGTACCAAACCAACTTTTTCGATAAGCGCTTAACGAATACCCTATTCACCAAATTCTATCGCCTAGGTACATTTGTTAGAAATGCTGTTTACCTATCAAGAGAAAGTTCTTGGGCAAAGGCCGACACCAGTGCAACCAACAACTATCTTGGCTATGGTATTGCTTCAAGATACAAGCTTACTGAAAATGCAGGACTTAAGTTCTCCTACGAGCATGCCTATAGATTACAGGAAGGAGAAGAATTATTTGGAAATGGAATCAATACTTCAGCAAATCCAAAATTAAAACCAGAACAAAGTGACAATATTAACATTGGAACATATTACAACTACCAAATAAATAAACATAGGTTTGCCGTAGAAGCCGCATACTTTTTTAGAGATGCGAAGGACTTTATTTACAGCTCTCCTGCTGGCGGAGGTATATATACTTCTTACGAAAATGTTGGAAAAGCACGTATACAAGGCGCTGAGGCAGAAATAAAATATGGATATGATCAGCTATTAGATCTATCTGTTAATGCTAGTTATCAAAAATCAAAAAATAACCAACGATATATTTTTGGGACAAGCAATCTGGATCCGACCTACGGCGACAATATACCCAACCAGCCATGGCTATATGGCAATGCTAATTTTGGAATTGGTAAAAATGATCTGATAGGAAAAGGTACCAGGATTCAATTCAATTGGTTTAGTCAATATGTGCATTGGTTTTACCTTAAATGGGAAAGCCGTGGTAGCAAAGAATCCAACAACAAGATTCCGCAGCAACTTTCACACAACGCCGCAGTTTCTTACTCCTTCCAAAAAGGAAAATACAACATTTCTGCTGAGTGCTTAAATATAACGGATGAACTAACCTATGACAATTTCAGGCTCCAAAAGCCTGGAAGATCATTCTTCATGAAGCTTAGGTATTTCATCAAATAACAATAAGAACACATCAATTCAAAATCAATTTTATGTTAAAATCAATCAAAAACCCAACTGCGGTATTATGTATTGCCGCACTACTTACAGGATTTAGCGCCTGTAAAAAAAGTGATAAACCTGAAACCGTAGATCCGGTAACAGAAAACATATATAGTTTAAGGGTATCCGCAGGAAGCCCTGCAGCATCTTACCTGGTACAAGCTGGTTCATTAAACTCAGGAACAATAACTACTGCCGGCATTGGGGTTGCGACAAACCTAACCACTATGACCGCTAAAAATGGCTTTTACTATGGTATCGACAATGATTCAGGTAACCTGGTTAAATACACTTCAAACAATAAGACAAATACCATTGTAAAAGAAATCCCTTTCAAACAAATCAGCTGGGCATTTTATTCAAGCTTCTACAAATGGAAAGATGAGAAAACCCTTGTATTATTTAGCAGCAATGCATCAATCCAGTTTCAATATGCAATTCTGAACGTAGAAACAATGACTATTACCTCAAGTGGAAATATCAATGTTCCATTAAAAGCTGATCATTATTTCTGGGGTTATAATGCCGCCTTTGTTGGAGATAAATTTTATTTAACTTACACTCAAGCTGCAAATGCTACTGACTTATCAGATCGTGTAACTTATCTTGCAGCTATGGATTACCCAGCGATGAACAATGTAACTGTAAGTCAGGATAACCGTTTTGGCGCACCACAGCATTACACACTGCACATGCCGGGTTCATTTACCGACAATGGAAATGCCTATTTATTAGCTACACCAAACACATGGACAACACCAGATACAAACCTTCCTTTTGGAATATACAAAGTAAAAGGCGGAACTACGCAAATTGATCCAGACTATTTCTATGAGTTGACAGACAGAACTAAAGAAGAAGCACTTGGATTATTCTATATCGGAAATGGCAAAGCCATTAGCAAAATTTTAGATAGAACAAAAATCACCTCTTCAGATGCATATGGTACACTATACATCACAGAGTATTATGTTATTGATGTAATCAACAAAACGAAAACAAAAATCAACATCCCAAAAAGTATAGCAACAGCATTCAGCCAAAATATATTAGTAGAAAATGGTGTGGCTTCAATTGCTGCCAATACACCTGATGGATTCTACATCTATCAATACAACATCAGCACTGCTGCAGTAACACGCGGTGCTAAATTAGATGGAGTGAACAGCGTAGAACGTCTGGATTTAATTAAATAAATATAATAAAGGGCGTGCCTGAGCCACAGTTAGGCCCTTTATAAAAACACAATTGCGTACCCCTTACCCTTCAGAATCAATGCTATTCAAAAAAATAAATGCCTGGTTACACTTATGGCTCGGACTAGCATCCGGGATCATTGTCGTTATTTTAAGTATAACCGGCTGCATTCTTGTATTTGAACAGGAAATTAAACAGCTAACATCTCCCTGGTTACACGCAAAAAAAACTGAAGGAACAGCTTTACTACCACCCTCAAAATTATATCAAGCCGTTTCTGTAGCATTACCAGAAAAGAAAATCAATAGCGTATGGTATCATGGAGAGGGTCGGACCGCTCAGTTTACATTGAACTCAGATTCCCTGGTTTACGTTAATCCATATACAGCCGAGGTTGTAGCTATGGTAGACCATGAAAACTTTTTCCATTTTATTGATGAAGGACATTTCCATTTGTGGATGCCTGAGGAAATAGGAGAAATATTTGTTGGCTGGGGAACATTGATATTTTTCTTATTGCTCATTAGTGGAATTATCCTCTGGTGGCCAAAAAAATGGAACAAAAAGGGAGTAGATCAAAGTTTTAAAGTACGATGGAAAGCTAAACTTAAAAGGGTAAATTATGACTTGCATAATGTTTTAGGCTTTTATGCCTTAATCATTGCTTTATTGTTTGCTTTTACTGGATTGGTTATGAGTTTCTCCTGGTTCAATAAGGGGGTTTATTGGATGGCAGGAGGTAAAGATACCCCCAGGATACAAGCTATATCTGACACTACTTTTGTAGGTCAAACCGAGATGCTGAAACAGGTGGATAAAGCCTGGAACCTAGCCATACATGAGCTAGGGGAATTTAATAAAGACGAAGTAATTGTTTCATTCCCTCAAAATAACGCAGCAGCCATATATGTTTGTACAGACATGAAAGATGGCATCTGGAGGGATATTTATCTTGACCAGTTTACCTTAAAGCAACTTCCTGCTTCGCAGTCCAAAATTAAAGACGCCGACCTGGCTACCTGGCTTCGCAGATCTAACTTCAGTCTGCATGTAGGTGCTTTAGGCGGACTACCAACCAAAATCCTTTTCTTTCTTGCCAGTTTAATCTGCGCCAGTTTACCAGTAACCGGGTTTTACATTTGGTGGGGCAAAAAGAAAAAATCAGCCAAAAGAGCTAAACCAAAGGAAAAACAACTGATTACCGCCTAACCTCTTTTTTTATGGAAAAACAAAAATATTCAACAGGCAAAAGCCTTGTTGCAGGATCCCTTTTGCATTTTACTTTGCTAATTCTATTTTCAATTTTTGAAATACCGCTTGCCTTTTCACAGCAAAACAAAGGAAAGGTTTCAGGAAAAGTCATTTCATCTGATGGTCAACCACTCCCCTTTGCTTCTATAGCGCTTTTAGATCAAGAAGGAAAAACATTAAAAGGCACCCTAAGCGACACCGTTGGTATGTTTCACTTCGTTACGATCATAGAGGGCAACTATAAAGTAAAGATCACCACCATGGGCTTCAATACACACCATTCTAAACCCTTTGATATCTCTTCAAGAAACAACAACAACATACATCTGGGTGTTTTTACACTATTTGAAGATGCTAAAGTCCTGAATTCAGTCACTATAAACGCCAAAAAAAAACTAATTGAGCAAACCATTGACCGGACGGTCATTAACGTAGAAAACAGTATCCTTTCGGAAGGCAATACGGCTTTAGAATTGCTGGAAAAAACCCTAGGAGTTAAAGTTGATGAGGATGGAAAAATATCTTTAAAGGGAAGATCTGGTGTGAATGTAATGATTAACGGTAAACCGACATACCTTTCTCCCAAAGAGCTAAGTACAATACTCAAAGGCACCAATTCCAGTTCCATTTCCAAAATTGAGATACTAAACAACCCCTCAGCTAAATATGACGCAGCCGGTAATGCAGGCATCATCAATATTATCATGAAAAAAAACACTGCCACTGGATTTAATGGGGCTATAGCATTAAACTCTGGATACAGCAGAAACGCACATTACGGCAGCGGATTGAATCTGAATTATCGAAACGATAAAGTAAACCTTTATGGCGGCTACAACTACGCCTATCGTGGTGAAACAGAATACCTTGATTTTGTACGTCGCTTTTACGATACAGGTATTGCAAATGGTCAACCCCAGCGCACATCCTTTCAGCACACCAATACGAACGAGCCTTTAAATACACATAATTTTCGCATTGGTTTTGACTACGAGCTAGATAAAGCCAACAGTTTCGGCATCCTCATTAACGGAAATTTGGGTAAATACACCCATGATAGCAAAACAGATAACAACCTTATTAGCAATAACAATAGTACAATAAGTAAAACGATCACTTCAAATTATGATCAGCAACATTGGGAAAACCTCACCTACAATGCAAACTACTTACATCAATTTAAAAAAGAAGGGCGGGAACTTTCTGCTGATGTTGATTTTGCCAGTAATAGCTTTACATCAAACCTGAATTTAAACACCATTACACTATTGTCACCAGATGCACCATCAGGAACAATAGCTAGTAGAAAGGGCTATGTGCCGGCAGTTACAGATGTTTACATTGGAAAAGTTGACTATACAGATCAATTCGGAAAAACAGTAAAATTTGAAAGCGGGTTAAAAAGCAGCTTTATACAATCAGACAATAACCTAAAGTACCATATCCTGGATAATGGCAATTGGGTTTACGATGTTAACGGCAGCAATCATTTTAAATATAAAGAGCAAATACATGCCGGTTATATCAATATCAACAAAGAGTTTAAAGGATTTAGTCTACAAGTTGGATTAAGAGGAGAATATACACAAACTCAAGGTCATCAAATCACTTCAGACTCTTTACTAAACCGTAACTATTTCCAGCTCTTTCCAAGCGTATTTCTGAACAAGCCTATAGGAGAAAACCATCAGTTTCAGGCCGCTTACAGTCGCAGAATTGAGCGCCCCGATTATGGAGACCTTAATCCATTTAGAGTGTTTAGAGACCCCCTACTTTATTATCAGGGAAACCCATTTCTAAAACCTCAATTAACGAATACATTTCAGCTTAGCCATACTTTCAAGGGTAAATACACAACGGCTATTAACTATAATCAAACCAATGATGCAATCACCTGGATAACCGGGCAGATTGATGCGCTAAATACTACTTTCGAAACACCTAAAAACTTAAGTAAGGCGATCAACTATGGTATTAGCTTCACTGCATCAACAGAACTACTGAACTGGTGGACTGGCACCTATTTCGCAAATGCGTTTAGAAACGAATATCGGGGCAGTCAGGAAAATGAAGATTTTAAGAATGCAAATACCAGTTTCAGCTTTAATACGCAGAACTCTTTTAAAGCAGGGAAGGGCTATAGTATGGAGCTAAGTGCTTTTTGGTATTCTGGTTCAGTTTATGGGATATCGACTTATAAAGCAAGCTATGCTGTTTCAACAGGTATCCAGAAACAAATTTTTAATGATAAAGGAAGTATAAAACTGATGGTAAATGATGTTTTTCAAACAAACAGGTATCAGGAACAGACCTTTTTCCAAAACATCGATATGAATACAGATAAAAGACTTGATAGTCGCAGAGCAATGTTATCCTTCTCCTATAGATTTGGTAATCAGAACCTCAGCAAAAAAGAACGTAAAAGCGCAAGCGAAGATATTCAAAGCAGAGTTAAAGGGGGCGGCTAATGGCAGCGCCTACCTTTTAAACGTCTGACCAATTATTTTAAAAAAAAATCAAACGCCAAAACATTAATAGCTAGAAAATTACGGGTTAACGCGCCAACTTTACTAAAAAACTTAAGGAAAATAATTTGCAGAGCAATAATAAAGTTATACATTTGCGGTCTCAACAATTAAAAGCCTCCTTAGCTCAGCTGGTAGAGCAACTGACTTGTAATCAGTAGGTCATTGGTTCGATCCCGATAGGAGGCTCTTTAATTTCCCCCTCAATTTAAGCTTATTGTTACCTCGACTTGTATCATATTGCAGCTTAAAAAGCCGCAGTTAAATTTCTATTAGATCCTAAGGGATAAGATAGGATCAAGCGGAATTCTTGGGGGGAAGGAAATTTAAGCATAGATTTTAGATAGTCTGAATAGGAAAAATTTAACATCTCTGACCCCTCTGGAAGTTGCTCTGAAAGCTTTCACCTTAGCATTGAACGATTCTGCAGAAGCATTTGTACTCCTGTTGACAAAGAAGTTGACGATGGAGAAGCGATGTGTTTGAATAGATCTTGCCACGGTTTTAAAAGCTTCAATTCCACTATCTTCCACATGATTGTACCATAAGGCTAATCTGGTAAAAGCAAGATCTCTTTGCGTACAATTCTTAA
>NZ_SJSM01000017.1 GCF_004331685.1 Pedobacter hiemivivus
GGCTACTTTCTGGCCACGAATAGGAAAGTCTTGGATACCAACCTCTGGAAAGAATCCTTTGGATTCAAGATCCTTTTTATCATAACCCTCGGGGGCTATATTCTTCTCTTCAAGGTAGATGTTCAGCATCTTTTCTGCTTTATCTACTTGGGTTAACTCAAAATAATCCAGGATACCTTCCGGTAATAATAAACTGATCAGGGTTTGCTCGGCTTGACTCAAAATAAAAATTGTCGTTTGGTTTACAAATGCAAAAGAAAGAAATTATTTCCTTCCCCCCAAGAATTCCGCTTGATCCGTATGAATTCCGCCGATCCCAAATTCTCGCCGGCCCGGCAGTCACTCAAAAATCCCTTAACAAAAAAAGACAGCCTTTCGGGCTGTCTTTAATCATTGTGCGGAAGAAGGGACTCGAACCCCCACGCCGTGAAGCGCCAGATCCTAAGTCTGGTGCGGCTACCAATTACGCCACTTCCGCAGTTAGGATGTTCCCTTTCGGGATTGCAAATGTAGATATTATTTTTATAAGTCAAAAAGATTTCTGAATTATATTCAGCAGCTTTAGTTAACCGACTGGTTTACAGGAAAAATATTTTTCATTTTATTTCCCAGCTATTAGCACCCACGCAGTACAAACCCATTTTTACAATAATTCTTTTTGCAATTGAAAAAGATATTGAACAGCTTTAACCAACCTACTTCCATACCAGGAAAACATTTCACCGTCCACAAGCATTACTTTGGCGTCTGGAATTAAAGTCCTTATTTCTTCCAAATGTTTTTGTTTAAAAGGATAAGGCTCCGAAGAAAGAAAAATCAAGTCTGGTTTTAAATCCACAAGAGCCTCCAACTCTAATTCAGGGTATCGACTTTGCTTAATCACATTCTGCAATCCGTTTAAAGCCAAAATATCATCAATAAAAGTATTCCTGCCAGCCAGCATATAAGGATCTTTCCATATCAAGTAAGCTACCTTTTTGTCAATTCCCTGTTGCAATGCTAAAGTCTGCAAATCATTAAATCCAGCATTGATCAGGTGATTTAGATAAGCTGCCTCTGGCTGTCGATCAACGAGTTCTCCAATATGCAAGATCGTCTTTTTAGCATCTTCAAGTGTATAAATATCACTCATCCACACGGAAAATTCTGCCATCAGCATTTCTATTTGCTTCTGCTCATTTTCTTCTTTATTACCGATGATGAGATCAGGCTTCAGGCTTCTGATTAAATCTATGTTCAGCTTCTTAGTTCCACCAACCTTGGTGCGTTCAGCAAATTTTTCAATCGGATGAATGCAGAATTTAGTCAGCCCAACAATCTCTTTGTCTAACCCCAGGTCAAACAATAGCTCAGTTTGCGATGGCACAAGTGATATTATTCTTTTTGGTGGGAAATTAATCTCAATGTTCCGATTAAGCTGATCCGTAAAACTGCGCTTCATCATACAAATATAAGCGCAATTTTCAAATCGAGTTTAAACATTTTTAGCCGATTTTATTTCGTTCCTCATTAACTACCCCATCTAAAAGATGTAAAGTTCTATTGCCATAAACGGCATTCACTTCAGAATGGGTAACCTGCACAATGGTAATCCCATCCTCTTCATTTAACTTTTTAAATAAATCCATAATTTGCAATGCCTGAACCGATTGCAGATTTCCTGTAGGTTCATCAGCTAAAATGATAGTTGGATGTGCCACCAAGGCTCTTGCGATACCAACCAGTTGCTGCTGGCCACCAGATAATTGATTAGGGAAAAGATCGCTTTTGGCCACCATGTTAAACCTATCCAGAATATCTGCTACCCGACTCTTACGCTCAGATCCCGGAACTTTTTTATATAATAAAGGAGCTTCAATATTTTCGGCCACTGTCATTTCATCAATAAGATGATAAGCTTGAAATACGAAACCTATATGGTTGCGGTACAACTCTACACGCTTACGTTCGCTTAATGAGACTACATCTTCACCCATAAATTCATACTGTCCATATGTAGGCTCTTCAAGCATCCCCAGTATATTAAGCAAACTAGATTTTCCGGCACCAGACGGTCCCATTATAGAAACAAATTCACCCTGCTTTATATTTGTAGTTACGTGGCGAAGTACGTAACTTTTTACACCTTTGTTAGCGTAATATTTCTCTATATTTTTTAATTCTATCATCACGTTGTGTTTTTAAATGTTTTAATTCTACTCGTATTTCAATGCGTCAATGGGATTTGAACGGGCCACCTTAAAAGATTGCAGACTAACAGTAAGCACAGCAATCAACAAGGACAGACCAATAGCAATAGCGAAAGGTAAAATAGATATAGCTACCCTAAATTCATATGCTGAAAGCCATTTATTGACAATAATATATCCCAAAGGAAAAGCAATTAGGTTGGCTATAGCCACAAGCTTGATAAAATCTCTGTTCAACAGTGTCAATACATTCATTGTACTGGCACCTAAAACTTTACGGATACTGATCTCCTTTTTACGCTGTTCCGCCATAAACAAAGCCAATCCCAAAAGCCCAAGGCAGGAAATAAACACAGCAAAGCCACCAAACCAGTTAGAAAGCGTCCCGAGTAATTGTTCATCCTTAAATTTCTGACCGAACTCTTCGTCAACAAATTTTCTGTCGACCGGAAATTCAGGATTTAATTCTTTCATAACTTCATCAATTGCATGTACCGAAGTACTTACATTTTGAGCTTGATTCAGCCTGACAATAACTTTACTAACCTCGGTCATTCTATGATACATGATCATGGGGGCTGCTTTCTGGTATGGAGACTCCATTACAAAATCTTTAATCACACCAATTACGGTCAATTGTTTATCCCAGACCCTCACTACCGCACCAAGCGGTTGTTTCAATCCTATCGCTTTAACCGCAGCCTCATTCAACACCAAACTTAATGAATCGTTAAACTGAGCTGAAAATGCTCTACCTGCAACCATCGATGTGCCAATGGTTTTAATAAAATCATATCCGGCACTTCTGTAATTGAACAACACCGAATAATTAGGAGCTTTTCCCTGCCACCCTATCCCGAAGGTAGAATTTCCTGTTTCATTAAGCCCCATACTAAAATATGTCAGACTAGAAACTGCACCCGTTTTAAGCAATCTATCTTTTAATAATACCAGTCTGGATTCATCTTTCAAATTACCCTGAATTTGGATTTCAATTAATCCGGCCTTGTTATAACCGATCGGCTTATTTTTAATATAGTTCAGTTGCTGATAAATTACAGCCGTGCAAATGATCAGACAGGCAGCAAATACAAACTGAAAAACAACAAGAACCTTCCTTACTAACAAAGACGAATTACCGGCTACAGGTAAACCTTTCAGTACTTCCACAGGCTCAAAGGAAGAGAGGTAAAAAGCAGGATAACTTCCTGCTAACAAGCCAGTAAACAAGGTCAAACCTATTAAAACAGACCAAAACTTCCAATCGCTATAATTAACTATCAGGTTGATATTCAACAAACCATTAAAATAAGGGAGACAAATTTCCATCAACATAAAGGCAACCACCATTCCTATCAGCGAAAGCAATATTGATTCTAACATAAACTGACCAATCAGGGAGCTCCTGGATGAACCAATTGCCTTCCGGACACCTACCTCTTTAGCTCTTTTCTCAGATCTGGCGGTTGAGAGGTTCATAAAGTTTACGCAAGCAATTAGCAGGACGCAAAAGGCAAGTATAAAAAAGATCCTGATCTGGCTGATCTTTCCCCCAACAGAAACCCCATTTTCAAAATTACTATACAAATGCCATTTAGACAATGGATGCAGAAAAGCATCTGCATTTGTACCCTGCTCATTACGTTTAAAAACACCTTTCATCTGTACACTTACCTGCCCAAAAAGCTCATTGTCCTGTAATTGAACCAGCGTCAGACAAAAATTATTACCCCAGTCGGAATTTCTAATGCCCACATCACGTCTTTCAAGCAAAGCCCAGGGCAACAGGTAATCAAACTGAATACTGCTGTTTAAAGGCACATCTTTAACTATGGCCTCAACTTTCAACGCTTCTAAATTTTCCAGTTTCACCATTTTATTGATTGGATCCTCGTTTCCAAACAAACTTCTGGCTGTGCTTTCAGTCAAAATGATGGTATTCACATCCTGCAACACTTTATCAGCATTACCTTTTACTATTTTATAATCCAGTATTTTTAAGAACTCAGTATCAGCAAAGACTACATTCTTTTTTATATTCTTACGCCCATAACTAATTAACTTTTCCTCTGGAAAAGAAGAACGGGAAACATGAGCAACTCCCGGTATCTTTTCCCTGATTTCCCGGGCTAATACGCGAGGTGTCCATTTCCAGGTAAAAACCTCGTTTGGAGTTGTGGAGTTGTTAAAAACTATGTACGTCTTATCATAATTGCTAAATTGTTTGTCATAAGTCCACTCATAAGACACATACAGCAATAGCAGCATACAACTAGCCAAACCAATAGCAAGCCCACCTGCGTTAATCAAAGTATAGCCCTTGTTTTTCCAAAGGTTACGCCAAGCTATTTTTAAATTTAATCTGAACATGAGTTTAATGTTTAAATTTGTCTGTTATTCGTATTTTAAGGCATCCACGGGGTTTGCTTTCGCAGCTTTATATGCCTGAAAGCTTACGGTTAAAAAGGTGATTATGCTTGTCCCAAATATTACCACAACGATGATCCACCAGGAAATTACGGTGCGGAATTCAAAATGTTCCAGCCATTTATTCATCAGGTAATAGGCGGTCGGTACACCAATTATAATTGCCACCAAAATCATTTTCATAAACGACACAGAGAGTAACCGCATAATACTGGCTACCGAAGCGCCAAGTACACGCCGGACACCAAATTCCTTTGTTCGCTGTTCGGCACTGTAAGCTATCAGTCCGTAAAGCCCCATACATGAAATCAATATTGCTATACCGCCGAACAAATTGGCCAGGATACCCAGAATCTTTTCCGACTGCAACTTTGCAGCAAACAACTCATCAACAAACTTAATTTCAACAGGATAGTTCGGATTGATACTTTTAGCAACAGCCAAGATCAGTTCTACATTTCTGCTTAAACTGTTGGCAGGATTTAAGCGCAGATTGATATTACCGCCCTGACTTTTACTAAAATTGATAACCATAGGGCGTCCCGAATGATAGGGCGAATCCCAGAGAAAATCTTTAAAAATGCCGATTACCGTTAGCTGATTTCCGAAGAGATTTACAGACTTACCGATAGGATCTTTCAGATTCATCATCTTCACAGCAGTGCTGCTTAACAAAATTGCAGCTGTATCTGAAGCAAATTCCTTAGAGAAATCGCGTCCGGCCAGCATTTTCACACCATTTGTCTTCACAAAATCATACTGGGTCTCGAGTCGGTTGAAAACAATTTCCTCGCCCTGTTTCTCCATTCCTGGCCATTTTAACCCATAAAACCAATTGCTCACATGGGTCATACTGCGTGATGCCTGGTTTACCGCAGTAACTGCCCCGGATTTCAATAACTGATCTTTGAACAATTCAAATTTCTCGTACAATTCTCCACTTTGCGGCATCTCCGCGAGCAAATTGATGTTATAACCTACTGATCTGCCCTTTATAAACTGTATTTGCTTATAAATGACCAGCGTAGCAATGGTCAGTATGATGGCAAAACAAAACTGTGCTACCACCAGTACCTGCCTCAGGTTGATGGGGATAAGCCTGGCCCTTGCTGTTTTCTTTTTAAAGGTCTGAATAGCGTTGAATGATGACAGGAACACTGCCGGATAAATGCCTGCCAGAAGACCTGTCAGCAACGCTACAGACAAAATACCCAGCCAATAGCCCATATTCATGTAGTCGATCGTGATTTCTATAGCCAGCAGGTTATTGAACATCGGCAAACTAGCTTCAACAATAGTAAGCGCAATCAACACTGCCACTGCAGTGAGCACCATCGCTTCGGTCAGGAACTGTGTAACCAAAGAGCCCCTCGTTGCACCGATCGTTTTTTTGATCCCCACTTCCTTTGCCCTGCGTTCCGATTTAGCCGTAGCCATGTTCATAAAATTGATACAGGCGATCAGCAAAATACCAAAGGCAAGTGCAATAAACAGATAAATGCGTTCGATGTCGCCACCTACACTCTTGCCGTCTAAAAATTTCCCGTATAAATGTGTATCCGAAAAGGGGAACAAGAAGTTCTCATTTCTTTCCTTCGTATAGGTTTCGTTGAACAGTTTTTTCACCTTGGAATTGATCAGATCTAATTTGGCCTTGTCATTAACCTTTGCTATAGCCAGAAAGCTAAAATTTCCCCAGCTGGGATTTCTAGCCTCATCATCTATACTTTGATAAAAAGACCATGGCATCAGGTAATCGGTGTATTTAGTGCAAAATCGGGATTACCAGCTATAAATTCATAGTTGAATATTTTCAGAATCTCCGGATCAGCAAAGAGATCGACTTTTTTAAACCCGTTTTCCTTATTGGAGATGAGCGATTCATTACCACCCGCAATACGGGTAATGGCATCTACTTCAGGGATTTTGCTCCTAATTGCCATTGCAATCCCGTTGCCGGGTGACGTCCTGGTACTTGTAATATTTCCTGATGCATCCTGAAAGTTAGTCATCACCTGATAGATTTTATCTGCATCTTTAAAGTGACGGTCGAAATTCATTTCGTAATTCACGTATAGCAGCAACAGTAGGCAGGCAGACAAACCAACCGCCAGTCCAATTATATTAATAACAGAAGAAGTCTTATTTCTCCAAAGATTGCGCAAAGCGATTTTTAAATTGAGTCTGAACATGAGTCTATCTTTAAAGGCTTATTCATATTTTAATGCTTCAGCAGGACTTGTTTTTACTGCTTTTCTTGCCTGGATGCTTACCGTAAGTACAGTAAGAACTGTAGAGATTAATGCCGCCAAAACGAAGGGAAAAAGGGGAATGTCAATTCTATAAGCAAAAGTCTCTAGCCAGTTCTTTGCCAGAATATAAGCCAGGGGCCAGCCAATAACATTGGAAATCAAAACTATCCAGATGAAAAAGGTATTTAACATTTTAAACATCTGAAAATCTGTTGCCCCTAGTATTTTCCTGATCGATATTTCCTTAATCCTGTTATTGGTTGTAAATGCTGAGAATGCGAAAAGACCTAATACCGCAATAAATATGGTTAGCATTGCTGCAAAGAAAAAGACAGACTGAAGCTGTTCTTGTTTTTTAAATAGCCGTCCATACAGTTCATCTAAAAACTCATACCTAAAATCGTCTCCATCAAGATTATTAATACTCGGCCATTGCGATTTGAGTGCGGCCAACGCAGCAGTCATACTACGTTGGTCTATATTAACCATTATCTTTATTTTTTGATTGTTACATGGATTCTTGATCGAATATATAGTGGGTTCAACAGCGGCTTCAAATCCCTGCGCTTTAAAATCCTTCACAACGCCAACTATTTTATAATCCATATCGCAGCCCCTAATAATCTTACCTACCGGATTTGTTACGCCATAGCGCGCAACTGCACTTTCATTTAAAGTTGCTGAACCGGCAGTGTCGGCCATAAAATTTCGGGAGAAAAACCGTCCACTTTTTAATTTAATGTCCAGTGTTTCAAAGTAATCAAAATCCACATCAATAAAATCTATCGATGATTCCTGCTCACCTAATTTATAGGTATTTGTACCGGGCTTAGATCCATCCGGTATATCTGACGCTACAGTTACGTAATTCACACCAGGTATTTTCATCATTTTGTTTCTGGCCTGTTCAAAATCTTTAGCCTTGTTATAGAACTGGATATTTTTAATAAAAACTACTTGTGATGATTTAAATCCTTTATCCTCCGCCCGCATATATTTTAGCTGGTTGTTTACAATCAGCAAACCAGCTATAAATATGATCGCAATTACAAACTGGGCCGCCAAAAGGGAATTTCTTAACCAACGTGTTTTATAACTGGTCTGCATATTACCCTTCAAAACAGACGCAGGCTTATAAGCTGAAAGTACCAGGGCCGGGTAAATACCCGAAATAACCGTTACCCCAATTAATATCAATAACAGTTGCGCAAAAAGAGTCTGATCTCCATGCCATATAGATAAAGGAATGCCAAATAACCTGTTAAATACGGGGAGCAGAACCTCAGCAATGATGAGCCCCAATGCCAGGGATAGTAAACACTGCATAAAAATCTCTGCGAGAAACTGATACGTCAGGTTCAGCTGATAGGCTCCCAATACCTTTCTTACCCCAACTTCTTTTGCCCGCTTCGTAGCCTGCGCAATGGTGAGGTTTGTAAAATTGATACAGGCAATAATGACAATCAAAATACCCAGCCCAAAAAGCGCAAATACAATCTTATAATTGGTATCACTGCCGGCCATTGGCTTTAAATGCAGATTTTTTAAAGGATCAAGAAATATAACCGAACGCCCCGCAATTCTATAATCGTTCGCAGACGCCCCCGCTTTGATCACCTCACGCTTATAGAGTTGATCTATTTTTTGTTGAAGGGCTTCGATATTTGCCCCCCTCTTAACCTGGATAAAGGTTTTAAAGTTATTTGTGCCATAGTCTTTATTATCAAAACTGATATCCTTCGAAAGCGATACCACATCAAATTTTATATTAGAATGTTCATCTGTTCTTTCAATTGTACCATATAATTTAACAAACTGCCCAGCTTTTTTTGGCCCCAGACTAACCTGTTTAGGGAATATGACTTGCTCATTTGGAAATAACTTATTAAAAAACAATTTGGGTACATAGAGCTGAAGGCCGGGATCATTTTCATCGGCTAATTTTCCTTCAGGCCGGATGTTAAACATTTTAGCCACCTTATAATCCAACAATAAAGCTTTCGTAGAATATACCCTGCCTTTTTCTGTCTGAATAGGAAACTCAAACCAGGTTGTGCTCATTTTTCCAGTTACCTCAACTTCAGGAAAGTTATCCTGAATTACTTTTGCAAGTGGCGCCGGCGTATAATCAGTTTTATGGTCAGGCAGGTTTCTTCCTACCTGATAAATTCTATCATAATTTGGCACATCCTTATCGTAACCGGTTTCATAAGTAACGTAAAGTAAAACTACAATAAAAGCCGCCAAAGCGATAGAAAGTCCACCGATATTAATTGCTGTATAAACCTTGTTTTTCCAAAGGTTACGTAGCGCTATCTTGAAATTCAGTTTAAACATATGATCTGCACAATTAATTAGTTATCAATTGAAAAGTTTCGATCTAGATCAATTCTTCTGTTCGTCCCCTATTTACTTTCTCCGAAATCACATGACCATCCTTGAGGTTAATAATACGGTTAGAAAAACTTGCGTCATGAGAGGAGTGCGTTACCATTACGATGGTAGTTCCCGTTTCATTCAGCTCACACAGAAGCTCCATTACTTCATTACCATGAGAACTGTCCAGATTACCCGTTGGCTCATCTGCAAGCACAAGTTTTGGCTTTGTAATCAAAGCTCTTGCAACTGCAACACGCTGCTGCTGCCCACCAGAAAGCTGTTGTGGGAAATGTCCGCTTCGATTTACAATATTCATCCTGTCAATAATCTCGTTTACCAAACGTTTCCGTTCTCCGGAAGGCACTTTATTGTAAATTAAAGGCAGTTCTATATTTTCAAAAACAGTAAGCTCATCAATCAGATTAAAATTCTGAAATACGAAACCCATATTTCGCTTTCTAAAATTAGAACGTTCCCGTTCATTCAAAGTCAGCAATTCAGTCTCCATAAATTTGTAACTACCACGTTCCGGTTTATCCAATAAGCCCATAACATTTAAAAGGGTCGACTTACCACAGCCTGACGGCCCCATTATGGACACAAATTCTCTCGCTTTAACGTGAAGGTTAATCCCGTTCAATGCAGTAGTTTCAACTTCCTCCGTTTTATATACTTTTTCCAGATTCTCAATTCTTATCATAATTCTATTTTATGTACCGAGCTTTTTATTTAATGTTCCTCAATGTTATAAGAAGGCTTCTCTGTTCCCGCCCAGGTTCAGAGAAGAGCCCTTCTTATCTAGTTAACCAAAACTAAACTAATTTCTATTGACTTATTTCTATCACATCATACTGATTGAATTGATCGTACGACGAGGTAATTACCTCTTCACCATTCTGTAACCCCTCCATCACCTCATAATACTTAAAGTTCTTGCGTCCGATTTTTATATTTCTCTTCGTTGCCTTTCCATCTTTAACTACGAATACCCAGGAACCGCCGGTACTTTGAAAAAACTGTCCCTGGCTTAGGAGCAAAGATTTACTATTATCGGATAAGGTCAGTTTTACGGATAAGGTCAAACCTCTCTTTAAATCAAGAGGCGATTTATTTTCAAAGCCCAGCTCAACCTGAAACTGACCCGCAGTAATCTCAGGAATTACCTTCTTTACAACCAGCTGGTAAGTACTACCATTAAATTCGCAGCTGGCAGTTTGCCCCTCCTTAACTCTGTTTACATAATATTCATCTACACTGGCCTGTAACTTATAGCCTTGCATCACATCTATTTTACCCAACATCTCATTTACGCCATAAGACTTACCGATCACAGGGTCGTAGGAGGATAACTTCCCCGAGACCGGTGCCTTAATAATCATATTTTCAATATTTTGTCTGATGGTCTGTAAACTCTCGTTCATATTATTTATTGACACATCAATTTGCTTTAACTGCATGATGCGGCTCTGATTTTCCTGTTTAACAGCCTCTTTAAGTATCTTTTTCCGGCCTTGAAAATATTCGTAATCCTGACTGGAAATCTCAAACTCCTGCCTGGTGATTACTTTTTTTGAGTACAATATGCTGTCGGTATTGTACTTTCTGGTTGCCGTTCTTAAACTGTTCTCAATACCCATCATATCCTGACTCATGATGCGTTGATTTTGTTCGAGATCAAGCCTCAGTTTACGCAATTGATTGATTTGCTCTGTAATACTGGTTTCACTGGACGTATATCCGGATAAAGCATTGGGATTGGCAATTCTTAATAAAGGAGTTTCTTTTACTACGCTCGCACCATTCTCCGTAAATATCTCAGCTACGGTACCGCCTTCAGGAGAACTAACAATTACGGAAGTTAAAGGAATTACACTCGCATTCAATAAAACCACATCCTCAAAATCGCCATACAGCACTTTGTTAAATACAACTTTATCTGCATCAGCTTTATATACCTTTGTTAGCGACAAACTATAACCGTAGGCAACAACAACTACAAATAGTAAAAGCCCCGCAGCAATCCATATTGTTTTCTTACTGAACCTCTTTTTCTCTATAAGCTTATCCATATCTAATTTGCGTACATTTATACATGGCGGTAAGCCAAGGCTATGCCAGGAGAAAAACAAAAACTAAATCACTAGTAAACAGTTAATTAAAAAATAAAACAAAACTAACATGTTCAAAATCGGACACTTGCTGTACGCCATCGGACACTTTATATTATTTTTGGTATAAACTAAAAGGCGATGATAGAGGCAACTGTTCTTGTTATAGATGATGACGATGACATCCTGCTCAGTGCAAGGTTATTCTTAAAACAACATTTTAGCCAGGTAATTACCTGCAAATCTCCCAAAGAGCTCAATACATTATTGAGCCGTAACGAAGTAGACATCGTTCTGCTCGACATGAACTATCAAAAGGGAGCCAGTGGCGGGCGGGAAGGCTTATATTGGCTGGACCATATCCTTTCCATTGATAAAGATTATGTAGTGATCCTAATGACCGCATACGGAAATGTTGAACTTGCAGTACAAGCGATAAAAAAAGGCGCTATAGACTTTATACTCAAGCCCTGGGAGAATGAAAAGCTTTTTGCGACATTGTCGTCTGCTTCACGCTTAAGACAATCCAATAAGAAGGTTAAGAAACTTGAAAAGATCCATTCTTCTTTGCAAAAAGACATCAACAGACAGTTTGAAAACATACTGGGGAGCTCAGAACCTATTCAACAGCTACAAAATACACTCGTTAAAGTTGCTCCCACTGATGCCAATGTATTAATCCTCGGCGAAAATGGAACAGGAAAACAGGTATTCGCCTACGAGGTACACAAACTATCACAACGCAGGAACCAGATATTTATGCATGTAGACTTGGGTTCACTAAACGAGAATTTGTTTGAAAGTGAGCTATTTGGATATGCTAAAGGGGCTTTTACAGATGCGAAAGACGATAAACCTGGAAGGTTTGAAATGGCTGAAGGCGGAACAATTTTCCTGGATGAAATTGGCAACCTTTCCCTGCCTTTACAAGCAAAATTACTGAGCGTAATTCAGAACCGAACCGTCAATCGACTTGGAGAAAGTAAGGACCGTAAGATCAATGTGCGTCTCATTACAGCAACGAACATGCCCCTCAACGAAATGGTAGCTAAAGGAACATTCCGACAGGATTTACTTTTTAGAATAAATACGGTGGAACTTTTCCTACCCGCTTTGGCTGAACGCGGGCAAGACATTTTATTGCTGGCAGATCACTTCCTCTATGCTTTCAACACAAAGTACCATAAAAGTATTACAACATTTGATGATAAAGCACAAACAATGATGCTACATTACCATTGGCCCGGTAATGTACGGGAATTACAACACGTAGTAGAACGGGCGGTCATCATGTCGGATGGGCACCAAATCGGACCAAATGATCTTCAGTTGAGTCAGCAGAAGTTTGGATCAACATTAACTGCACAAACAAATCTTGGACTGGAAGAAATGGAAAAGGCGATGGTACAAAAGGCAATAGACAAACACAAAGGCAACATTTCAAGGGCCGCAGCAGATCTTGGTTTAACCCGTGCGGCATTATACAGACGCATAGAAAAATTTAACCTCTAATGTTTTACAATCGTTTCACCTTCAGCCTGATTATCAGGATACTGACCATCAATTTACTGGCCATAGCTTTGTATTATCTGATCAGTAAAACGGAATTATGGTTCACTATCACTGGATTGGGTATCATTTTAATAACCAATATTTTAAGTTTATACTTTTACATCAACCAGATCAGAAAAGACATCAAACGTTTTGTTGAAGCCGTAAAGACACAAGACAATACACTGAATTTTAACCGCAAAGCTACAAAAGGCGCGTTTCCTGAACTGTATAAATTCTTTAATGAACTCATTAAGATCAATAAAGACATGCAGCTGGAAAAAGATTCCATGTTTCAGCTGATCAAGACAATATTAGAACAAATTCCAGCCGGAATAATAGTCATTAAAGGTTATCCCCAGGATAAAGAGAAAACAGAAATATTCTTTTTTAACCAGGCCGCTACAAATCTGCTTAATATACCTGCATATAAGTATTGGCATCGTTTAACGCAACATATCCCTCAATTTGCCAAAGAAATCGGGCACATTGGGAAAGGAGGAAAGAGATTTATGGAACTTAAAATACAAGACAAATTGATTCAGTTGTCTACAGAAGTAATCCCATTAAATCTATACCAAACGGACTATACCATTATTTCATTCCAAAACATTAAAGATGAAATTGAGCAAAAAGAAGCAGAGGCCTGGAACAGGCTGATTGGCGTAATTTCTCATGAAATACTGAATTCAATTACACCGATCAGCTCGCTTTCGGATACGGTAAACAGTATGATCGTTAATAAACAAAGTCTAAATAATGAAGAACTGGAGGATCTAAAACCTGCTATCCAAACCATTAAAAGAAGGTCTGAAGGCTTGCTTGATTTTGTCAAAGACTACCGACTGATTGCAGAACTACCAACTCCGCATCTGGAACACCATACCATTGGAGAAATCCTACAGCACATCAAAGTATTGATGCAACCTTTTGCCGCTGGACGTAACATCACGCTAAAAGTTGAGCAGACCTCATCCAGAATCAGTATAGAGATAGACTTAAAATTAATTGAGCAGGCACTCATCAACCTGGTTACGAATAGCATATATGCGTTAGAAAACATCCCTCAGCCAGCAATAGAAATAGGTTACAGATTAGATCAGAATAAATTATATCTGGAAGTAACGGACAATGGGAAAGGTATTGAACCCGACTTATTGGGAAAGATATTCGTACCTTTTTTCACCACCAGGAAAAGCGGATCCGGCATCGGCCTAACCATTACTCAAAATATTATGAAAATGCATCAGGGAAGCTTGGAAGTCGACTCTACACCTTTTGAAAAGACGACATTTTCCCTTATATTTAAATACCTTTGAAATTCTTTTCTCAAGGATTTTAAAATCAGATATAAATCCTATGTACATTTAAAATGAGGATCAGAAAACGAATTCGGATCCTCAATAAGGTCTAATATTACAGATTAGGTATAATCATCAAATCACTGTTCCATTCGGAATAACAGCTCCTTTTTTAACCACAACTATACCGTCCTTAACCGTATACAAAGGATGGTCGCCATCAGGCAAATGATCACCGCCAATAATCTGCACATCATTACCGATTCTAGAATTCTTATCAATCAGTGCATTCACAATTTTACACCGATCACCAATTCCTATCAGCGGTTTCTCTTTAGCGGTTTCCTCTTGAATTTCCTGTAAGGTCTGATACCGATCACTACCCATCACATAAACACTCTCTATAATCGTACCTATACCTATTCTTGAGCGAATACCAATCACAGCGTGTTTAATTTCCGCAGCCTGTAAAATACAGCCTTCAGCAATTATTGCTTTGTTTAAAGTAGTGCCTAATATTTTTGAAGGCGGCAACATCCTTGCACGTGTAAATATGCTTTGATGACTGTCAAATAGATTGAATTTAGGGATATCATCTGTAAGGCCTAAATTGGCTTCAAAAAATGAAGATATATTCCCTATATCCGTCCAATAGCCCTCATATTGAAAACTCAATACTTTATTATGTGCCATTGCCCTTGGGATAATCTCTTTACCAAAATCCTTCTCATCAGGATTCTCTAACAGAATTTTAACCAGCAAATCCCTATTGAAGATGTAAATACCCATCGAGGCAAGATAATCTCGCCCCTCTGCTTGCATTTCTGCACCTGTATCAGAGGACCAATCAACCAGCAATTCTGCAGCTGGTTTTTCTATAAAAGAAGTAATAAAACTATCTTCATTAACCTTTAATATTCCAAAATCTGTAGCGTCTTTTGCGGTTACCGGAATCGTAGCAATACTTACTTCCGCCCCTTTACTGACATGTTCCTGTACCATTTTATTGAAATCCATCTGGTACAACTGATCGCCAGATAAAATCAACGCATACTCAAACTCATGGTTCAGCAAATGGTGCATAGTTTGTCTAACCGCATCTGCTGTTCCCTGAAACCAAGTTGGATTATCAGGTGTTTGCTCAGCAGCAAGAATATCAACAAACGCTCCACTAAAATGACTAAAATGATAGGTGTTTTTAATGTGTTTATTTAATGATGCAGAATTGAATTGCGTTAAAACAAACATCCGCTGTATGCCTGAATTTAGGCAATTAGAGATTGGGATATCTACCAAACGATATTTCCCTCCTATTGGTACCGCTGGTTTAGAGCGAGTTTGCGTTAATGGCGCCAGCCTTGAACCTTGACCACCGCCAAGGATTACCCCCAATACATTGTCAGTCATAGTTTTTCATTTTATATTTGGTATAGATGTATATATTGTTGCGCTGCCTTATCCCATGAATGATCCAGCTGCATTATAAACTTACGTATTTCTTTTACTTCTTTCGCATTGACATATAACTCATAAGCCCGACCTATAGCATGTCCTACATCCCAAACACTACTCTGATCATGACAAATACCAAAACCACCATCCCCAATATCAATCACTGTATCTTTTAGTCCGCCAATTCTTCTCACAATAGGGATAGTTCCATATCTTAAAGCATACATTTGGTTTAAGCCACAAGGCTCTACCCTACTTGGCATCAACAGAAAATCTGCCCCCGCATAAATCTGGTGCGACAGCTGCTCATTGTACCCTATGTAAACATTGTAATTTCCTGGAAATGCTTCTTTCAATTGCGACAATCTACCTTCTACCTGTGAATCACCAGATCCGAGCACCAGTACATTTATTTCTCCGTTATACTCGATTAAAGCATTGTAAAATATATCAGGAAGCAAATCAGCTCCCTTTTCACCCACCAACCGACCGATGAAAGTAAACAATGGCTTTTCCGGATCAAGATTAAAAACCTTACAAAGCGCTTCTTTATTCGCTCTTTTCCCAGCATCTACTGTCCGAAGGTTATATTTTTTTTCCAACATGGGATCCGCCTGCGGATTCCAGACTTCATTATCAATTCCATTAAGTATACCGAAAGACTTACTGCGTTCCTGGGCAAGCAAATCTTCAAGTCCATTAGCTTTAAAGCTGATCTCATCCAAATAACTTGGTGAAACCGTTGTTACTCGCCATGCACATTTAATCGCCGAAGCCAAGGGATTAATAGCCCCCTTCCAATCTAACTGACCAGATTTCCAAAGTTCAAACGCCGGAATATAGTGCAACTTATCCCAACCAAATTGCCCCTGGTATTGGGCATTGTGAATGGTTAGCACTGTAGGAATATGACATAAACTTTTAAACTGATGACAATTGGCGACCATAAAAGGTACTAAGCCGGTATGATGGTCGTGGCAATGGATCACATCAGGACGATGTTCCCATTGAGCCATCCAATCAAGTACGGCTATCTGATAAGCCAGAAAACGCTCTGTATCGTCATCATAACCATACACCATTTCCCTATCCAATAGGCCTGAAATATGGACCAGATATAGGTCAAAGCCCAACTTATTGGTCATCTCCCTAAATATCTTTACGGTAAAATTATGAAAGCCAAGTTTACCCCAGCCATCATAAACTACCTCAAATTCATTCTCCTGTATAAACTTGTTATGATACGCAGGCATTACTACCTTAGCTACATGCCCAAGCTTGTTTTGATACTTTGGCAAGGCACCCACAACGTCACCTAAACCACCAACTTTAGCTATAGGATAACATTCTGCACTAAGGTGTATAATCTCCATATTTTGAGGCTTTAAAAATCACCTTAAAATAGCGATTACAATAAGGAATGCAAATATTTAACGTAAATAAATTATTTAATTAGATTTTAATCTGCTACAGCCCTAAACATCAATGCCGCTGCTGTTAAATTGGTTCTACTATCGATCAAAATAGCTGCACCATTGGCTTTATTATCTGTGTACAAATCAAACGCTAGCTCATCTGCCGTTTTCAAAACTATCCGACCAATATCATTCAACTTAAAATCATGCGCTTCTTGTTTTTCCAGCGTATTGATATCCACTTTATAAACTATTTCGCGAATTTTACATTTCGTTACCTTGCTATTGTGTTGCAACAGATAAGTAATGCTATCATCAAGTGGTCTTGCGTCCATCCAACATACATCAGCTTCTATAAGCTTAGAGCTTTGTGGCAAATGGTCGGCATTAACCAATACATCACCTCTACTGATGTCAATATTATCTTTTAAATGAAGCGTTACCGACTGGCCCGCAAAGGCAGTAGCAGGCTGCTGATCAAATATTTCTATCCGTTCAATAATAGAGCTACCTCCAGATGGTAAAACGGTCACCTTATCATTTACATTAAATTCGCCACTTAAAATACGGCCGGCATAGCCTCTGTAATCGTGCAACTCGTCGGTCTGCGGCCTTACCACCCACTGTACAGGCATACGTGCAAGATCAGACTCAGCCCCAGTCTCTACATCAACAGTCTCCAGAAAATGCAATAAACTACGTCCATGATACCAGCTCATATTTTCCGACTCATTTACCACGTTATCCCCCTTCAAAGCACTTACAGGAATAAAATTCACATCCTTTAAATTCAATTGAGCGGCCAACGTTTTATATTGATCAGTAATTGCTGTAAATACGGTTTCGCTATATCCCACCATATCCATTTTATTTAAACACACTACCACATGCTCAATACCCAATAAGGACACCAAATACGAATGGCGGATAGTTTGCTCAACCACACCATTTCTGGCATCAATTAAAATAATTGCCAATTTGGCGGTAGATGCTCCGGTAACCATATTACGGGTATATTGTATATGGCCTGGGGTATCAGCAATGATAAATTTACGTTTATCCGTCTGAAAATATTTGTAAGCCACGTCAATAGTAATTCCCTGCTCACGCTCTGCCCTTAAACCATCAGTTAAAATGGCGAGGTCAATTGTTCCGTCATCATTTTTACGATTAGATTGCTGTAAAGCCTCTAACTGATCAGCAAGGATGGAATCCGTATCGTATAACAACCGTCCAATAAGCGTGCTCTTACCATCATCAACACTACCGGCTGTAAAAAATTTAAGTATATTCATTAAAAGTATCCTCCCTTTTTGCGGTCTTCCATAGCAGCTTCCGAAACTTTATCGTCCATGCGGGCACCTCGTTCACTAATTTTTGATGCGCTGATTTCTTCAATGATTATATCAATCTGATCAGCATCAGATTCAACAGCTGCAGTACAACTCATATCACCAACAGTACGGAACCTCACTTTTTTGTGTTCAATAATATCCTCTTCATCCATATTTAAAAATGGAGAAGCTGCCATTAACTGTCCATTACGTGTGATTACATCTCTGTAATGTGCAAAATAGATAGAAGGTAAACCGATATTTTCTCTTTTGATATAGTTCCAAACATCAAGCTCGGTCCAATTACTGATTGGAAATACCCGTACATTCTCGCCTTTATGAATTCGACCATTGTAAATGTTCCATAACTCGGGGCGCTGACGCTTAGGGTCCCACTGACCAAACTCGTCTCTTACCGAAAAAATACGTTCCTTGGCGCGTGCTTTTTCTTCATCTCTTCTGGCACCACCAATACAGGCATCAAAACCATGCAGCGCGATGGTGTCTAAAAGAGTAACGGTTTGTAGCGCATTTCTGCTGGCATTTTTACCGGTCTGTTCCACAACCTTTCCTTGATCAATGGATTCCTGAACACTACCTACAATGAGTTTTTCGCCCAATCGTTGCACCATTTCATCACGGTAAGTAATGGTTTCTTCGAAGTTATGCCCAGTATCTATGTGTACCAGCGGAAAAGGAAACTTACCTGGTCTGAAAGCCTTTTCAGCTAAACGCACCAATGTAATAGAATCCTTACCTCCTGAAAACAGTAAGGCCGGTTTTTCAAATTGCCCTGCAACCTCACGTAATATGTGAATCGCCTCGGCCTCTAATTCGTCTAAATAATCTAAATTATACTTACTCATATCCTGTTGCAATTACGTTGTGGCATGCAAACCACATTCTTTTTTTGATTGATCTTCCCACCACCAACGGCCGGCCCTAAAATCCTCACCCTCACTAACCGCCCTTGTACAAGGTGCACAACCTATACTTGGGAATCCCTTATCGTGTAAGGTATTGTAAACAATATTATTCTCTTCTATATACGCCTTCACTTCTTCCAGAGACCAGAAAAATATCGGGTGAAATTTGATCAACTGGTTTTGTTCATCCCATTCCAGGTTAGACATATCGTGTCTGTTTACAGATTGTTCTGACCTGATTCCAGTAACCCATAGATCATTTCCTTTTAAAGCTCTCTTTAAAGGCTCCAGCTTGCGAATCCCGCAGCATTCTTTTCTATTCTCTACAGACTCATAAAAGCTGCTTGGTCCTTTTTTATTCACCATTGCCTGTACAGCCTCGGTATCGGGGAAATAAGCTTTTATGGGTTTATTATAAATTTCTAAAGTACGGTTCCATACATAGTATGTTTCCGGAAATAACCTACCGGTTTCTAGTGTAAAAACTTCAATTGGGATATCATTGGCAAAAATCATGTGTGTAATTACCTGATCTTCCCACCCAAAACTTGTAGAAAAAACAATCTTTCCCGGATATTGATCTGCAAAAAATTGCAAGGCAGCTACCGGATCAAGACCCTTAATTTTTTCGGCTATTTCTGCTAATTTTTCCTTCATGACTAAACTAATTTTAGGATAAAATTGATGATACTGCGCAGACTCACTAAAATCACAAGAACTCCAACTGAAACCATAATAGTTTTAGCAGATATCTTATTGGAAACTTTTGCTGCTATTGGCGATGCCAGTGCACTTCCAATAACCAAACCTGCAACAGCTTCCCAATGTGCACCATTTAACATGGTGATAAAGGTTAAAGAGCTCATCAATGCAATAAAAAAGCGAGTAATCTTTACGGTCCCTAAAGAGAACCTGGCATTTCTTCCCCCAGCAATTAAGCTAGACAATACAATTGAACCCCAGCCTCCGCCGCCAACAGCATCTATAAAACCTCCAAATAACCCCAATAACGAGATTTTTTTTATTTTCCCATTTTGGACTGCTTTTTTACGGTTGACCTGATAAGCCTTAGATAATATTACGCAGCCTAGTATTAAGGTGTATAAAGAAACAACTGGTTTGGTATAATTACTATAATGCTCTAATGAAGACAACAAATAAGCACCTGTTACTGCGCCAATAATACCAGGGATCAATAATAGCTTAAACAATTTCCAGTTTACGTTACCAAAACGATAATGCATCCACCCGGCAATCCCATTGCTTAAAATCTCTGATAAATGTACACCCATACTTGCCGAAGCCGGGGGAACACCCATGGCTAAAGAAAATGAAGTGCTGGTTACGCCATACGACATACCTATTGCGCCATCAATCATGGCAAAAATAAATCCACCAATTAAAAACCAATAAAACATTGGATTAAGGTTGGCAATATAAGTCTGAAACTCGGGTTCTTTGTGCCAAAAAACAGCTACTACTATAGCAAATGAAAATACAATAGCCGACCAGATTAACCATTTCAAATTAGCTCTGCTAGTCCGCTCTCCTTTACCATCAACCAATGACGAAGTTACTGCATTTAGCTTTTTAACTTTCGCAGCAAAATCTCCGTTCAGCGTATTTCTAAGCGCCTGCATATTTTGCAGCGTATCATTTATTTCTTCTGGTAAACTGTCATTTAGTACCTCCTTTAACCTTTTTGCAATGGTAGGAGATTTTCCATTTGTAGATATTGCTATTTTAAGATCGCCCTTTTTTACAATAGAACCTAAGTAAAAATTGCATAGATCTGGCTTATCGGCAAAGTTGACCAGCAAATTCCTACGGTCGGCTTCTTCCCTGATCTGTTGGTTGAGTTCGTCGTTATTTGTAGCCGCAACAACCAGGTCAACACCATCAAGGTCAGAAGGATCAAATTCACGTGTTAAAATGCTCAGCCTTTCATGCTTTTCTGCAAGCTGCTTCACCCCTGGTAAAACCTCCAAAGCAATAACAGTTACATTTGCTTCAGGACTATTACCAAGTATTGCTGTTAATTTCTCGAGACCCACAGGTCCCGCACCCACCAATAGCGTATGTATGGAGTTCAATTTAATGAAGACAGGAAATAACTGGTTGCCTTCCATAAAAACTACAGTTCTTCTTTAAGTGCCTGATAAAAATCCTTGATGGGTTGAAACGAAGGATGCAAGGAAACCACCTCACCAAAAATAAGTAAAGCCGGAGCTTTAATACCTTTCTCTTCCACCAGCTCTACAATTGTATCCACTACGCCAATGGCCAACTTCTCATTTTCGGTTGAACCACTTTGAATCGCCGCAACTGGCAGTTGATGTTTGCCTTCGTTTTGAAATAACTTAACAATCTCCTTCAGCTTGCCCAACCCCATTAATACCACTACCGTTGCTTTTGAACGCGCAGCTTCATACAAATCGTTAGAGATCTGGCCCGAAGCAGTAGTTCCAGTAACTACCCAAAAGCTTTCGCTTAAACCACGGTGTGTTACCGGAATTTGTTGCAAGCCCGGTACCGAAATAGAACTCGATAAACCAGGGATCACCGAAACCGGGATGCTATATCCTGCTGCAAAATCCAATTCTTCATATCCTCGGCCAAATACAAAAGGATCTCCACCTTTTAAACGAACTACATGACCATAGTTAAGTGCATAATCCACCATTAATTTGTTGATGGCCTCCTGACCATAAGAATGCTCTCCTGATCTTTTACCTACATATACTTTAATGGCATTAGGATTAGCAAAATCTAAAACCCCTTCGTTCACCAATGCATCATATAAAACAACATCTGCTGTTTTAAGGGCATTGGCACCTTTCATGGTAATTAGTTCGGGATCACCCGGACCAGCACCAACAAGTGTTATTTTTGGTTCTTTATTCTTAATTTGAGTGATCATTGAATTGCTCCTCTCTTTTAGCTTTCATTTGATTATAGAATTTATCAACCGCATTTAAGTAAACCGTTGCAAATTCTTTAGTAGGTTCATTTTTATTGATTTGAAGTACCAGGTCGTTAAATGTACCTTCCAGTTCTACTTCACCTGTAGCTACGTAGTTGTTATCAAACTCGCGGATGATACCAATTTGTGTACTGCTGTTCACACCTTTATCTAATAGCAATGCTTTTGCGGTACTTACAAATACCGCATAGCTATGGTATATCGCATCAGACCAAGCTTCGGCTTCAAAAGAGGCTTTTGCCCAATCTAATTTCTCTTCTGCCTCAAGTAGTAAGGTAGCTACTAAGTCTATCACCACACCGGCGCACTCACCCACCCCTATGGCTGGTATAAATATTCCTTCATGGCCCCAATCTACAAATTCTTCATCTTTTAAATTGGTTAAATCAGCCAAAGGCTTTAACATCTGATAAAAATAATCTTTACCCTTTCTGTCGTAATACTGATGGAATGTTTCCTCCTTTTCAGCATTGGCGCTAAAATCATTCAAGATTGTTCTCAACACATCAGTGGCACGTTTGGATGGTGCTTTAATTACACGTTCAGCTACCCTTCCTGCTCCATCTCCAATAGTACCACCACCAAGCATCACTTGTACAGCTGGTACAACTTTGCCATTCGCTTTTACCGAACTACCATGAAAACCAATATGAGCCAAGCCGTGCTGTCCACAGGAGTTCATACATCCACTGATTTTTATTTTGATGTCTTTATCATAAATCAACTCTGGATATTCTTCATAAATAACATCTTCCAAAGCAACAGAAAGCGACATACTGTTAGAGATACCTAAGTTACAGGTATCCGTCCCCGGGCAAGTGGTTACATCACCTACGCCATCAAAGCCTGGTTTTGCAAAACCCAATTCGTTCAATGCAACGTACAAAGAAGGCAATGCCCCTGCGCTCACAAACTTTAGCATTAAGCCTTGATTTTGAGTAACACGAATCTCATCAGCAGCGTAAGGACTTATCGCATCAACCAATTTACGAGCAAGCTCAGTCGGGATATCTCCTTTAGTTACTTTAATATATATGGCGTAAAAACCCTCTTGTTTTTGCGCAACAACGTTTGTTGCACGCCAGTGTTTATAATCTATCGCATTAACCACCTCGTCTAAAGCTGGATAATCAATTAGTTCGGGTATTTGTGGTTGTGGGACAGCGTCTCGATCTATTTTAAAGGACTTTACTTTATTAGCAATACGTTCTTCTTCAATCAGTCTTAATACTTCTTCTAACCCAAGTTTCTGAACCAAATATTTTAAGCGGGCCTTATTTCTATTCGCTCTTTCACCATAACGATCAAACACTCTTAAAACAGATTCTGCATATGGAATGATCTGGTCTTCATGTAAAAACTCGTGAACCAACTCCGCTAAGAAAGGTTGAGCTCCTAAGCCACCACCTAATAGTACTTTAAAACCACGTTCTCCCTGCTCATTGATTTTAGGAATAAAACCAAGGTCATGGATATAACTATATGCAGTGTCCCTTTCATCAGAAGAAAAAGAAAACTTAATCTTCCTACCCATTTCCTGGCAAATCGGATTCCGCAAAAAGTAGGTAAAGAAAGCATGTGCATAAGGTGAAACATCGAAAGGTTCGTTCGGATTAATCCCAGCATCTGGAGATGAGGTTACGTTACGAACCGTATTTCCACATGCCTCACGGATTGTTACATCGTCACGTTGCAATTCTTCCCATAGTTGCGGTGTCCTGTCCAGGCTCACATAGTGAATCTGAATATCCTGGCGAGTGGTAAGGTGCAAGTTTTTGCTTGCATATTCATCAGATACATCAGATATACGAAGCAATTGTTTAAACGTCACCTTTCCAAATGGCAATTTAATACGCACCATTTGTACCCCGGGCTGTCTTTGTCCGTAAACCCCACGTGCTAAACGTAGACTCCTAAATTTTTCATCATGGATTTTACCTTCGCGAAATTCCCTGATCTTTTTTTCAAGATCAATAATGTCTTTTTCGACAATTGGGTTCTCTAACTCTGTCCTAAAACTTTGCATACTTTTGGTCTTATTTAAAAAAAGCTCCTCTGTCTGTAAGACCGGAGAAGCTTCAATATCATGTCTCAACAGCCTATAATCTTACCTAATACATGCTTGCATGTTCAGATAAATAGTGCTGTTGTTAGTTTTGTTCATAAAGCAAATATATAAAGTATACAGGACTTGTAGTATATATTTCAAAAAATAACATTTAAAATGTTTAATTTCAGCTACTTAATTTACAATCCGCAGATAAACAAACAAGTACTATCCTAAAATTTTGTATTTTTAACCTGATGACATTTGCAGATAAAGCTATCCTTTTCAATAAAAATCTAAAATATACAGGTCCCCCCTTGCCTCGGGGTATCCGGATTATGAATCCTTTTACAGAATTTGAACAAACAATGGAAATCGTTGAAAGTTTCTATCAAAAGTACTGCAACGACAATAACCCAAGACATCTCATTCTGGGCATTAATCCAAGTAGACTTGGAGCTGGATTAACAGGTATACCATTTACAGACCCCAAAAGGCTAAAGAGCGAGTGTCATATCAAATACGAAGGGAGAATAACACATGAACTCTCTTCTGTTTTTATCTACGAAATGATTAAAGCCTATGGCGGTGTTGAGGCTTTTTACAAAGACTTCTATATTAACTCGCCCTCCCCGCTTGGTTTTACTTCAGTTGATAACAACGGCAAAGAAAAGAACTACAATTATTACGACAGCAAGGAACTGATCCATTCTGTTAAAGACTTTATGATTGAAAGCATCCACAAGCTCATTAAGCTCGGAGTCTACACAGACACTTGCTTTTGTTTTGGTACAGGTAAAAACGCAAAGTTTCTTAATAAACTGAACGAGGAGCATCATTTTTTTAAAAAGATCATTGCCCTCGAACATCCAAGATTCATCATGCAATATAAAAGCTCCGAAAAGCAATTCTATATTGATAAATACATTTCAGCTTTTGACTCTGTTAGGCATTAGGATCATCCGGCCTAAGCATCAGCCAATTTTAACATAACAATGTCATTTCATGTAACACTATAAACACTCTCCCATCCAAAGTGTAATTTAAATTCAATGAAACGAAAAACAAACTTTTTGCCCTTTGTCGTAATCGCCATACTATTCTTTTTGATAAACAGCTATGTACTGTCAGGTATCCATACCCTCAGTACCCATCCAAACATTACGCCGGCTTTCTGGACTTTTATTGTACTTATAACTGCCGCACTTGCTTATGCCATGCAAAGAATGCGCGACAATGGAATGGATATCTTTTTTAAAATAGCGACTCATGCTTTCCTCGTCCTCTTTGTAGCCGAACTTGTTTTTATCCTGATGTTATTGCCCGCGGATGTTTATCGTCTATTTGCAGGCAAACCACGAAATGGATACTGGGTAGAGTTTGCCGCCTTTCTTTTTATTCTTACTATCCTGATCTTTATTTATGGCATCATCAAAGGGAAATACGCGTACCGAGTCATTAAACACACTTTATTCTTCGATGATCTTCCTCAAAGCTTTGACGGCTTTACCATCACACAAATCTCTGATGTACATGCTGGGAGCTTTCAAAACCCCAAAGCTGTACAAAGAGGTATCGATTTAATTAAGGCACAACAGTCAGACTTATTTGTTTTTACCGGAGATCTTGTGAACAACAAAGCCGAAGAAATTAAACCTTGGATCAGTTATTTTTCACAAATAAAGGCACCATTCGGCCAGTTTTCTATACTTGGTAACCACGACTATGGAGACTACATTAAGTGGGAAAATGAAAGTGAAAAAAGTGCCAACTTACAGCAGTTAAAAAAGTATCACCAAGAATTGGGATTTAGGTTACTACTGGATGAACATATCACCTTACATAAGGGTGCTGAGCAAATTACCCTGGCTGGCGTAGAAAATTGGGGTATTGGCTTTGGACAACGGGGTGACCTTAATAAAGCAATGATCAATGTGCAATCCAATGACTTCAAAATACTGTTGTCACATGACCCTACGCATTGGGATGAAGAGGTAAAAAAGCTTCCCACAAAAATACACCTAACCCTTTCCGGCCATACACATGGAATGCAGTTCGGTATCGAAGCATTGGGCATAAAGTGGAGTCCTGTTAAATATAGATATGCACATTGGGCCGGTATAGCCAGCAAAAATGGTAGATATCTGAACATCAACAGGGGCTTTGGTTTTCTGGGTTTTTCGGGGCGAATAGGCATTTGGCCTGAGATCACAGTGATTGAACTTAAAAGATCTAGCGAATAATTTTATCATAGAAAGGTTGTTTTCTAACAAAATCAATTTTCGATTGTTTAAATTCTATACTTTTGCATGGTAGAGTATAATTATACTACAAGGCCTTAATGGAACAAAATAAATTGAGAGAAGAAACTTTGATCGCGTCTGCAGATACTGATGATTTAAAAAGAGTATTTCAGGATAGAAAAAGAACGAACATTTTAAATAACCTGGAGCAACAAACGCTTTCTTTTCTGGTGACCAGAATCCCCAGTTACATATCTTCAAACATACTTACTTTTCTTGGCACCGTTGGATCAGTATTGGTACTTGTCGGATTTGTACTTGCTAATTATATAGACCGCAGTTACCTTTTAATAGGTATTTTCGGCTTGGCGCTGAATTGGTTTGGCGACTCATTAGATGGTCGTATTGCCTATTACCGCAATATTCCTCGTAAATGGTATGGCTTTTCGCTCGATATTATTATGGACTGGGTAAGCACTGTGATGATAGGCTTAGGCTATATGGTGTACGCAAAAAATAAGTATGAGCTCATTGCTTTTGTATTTGTTGTGCTTTATGGATGGGCCATGATCATATCGCAACTAAGATACAAAATCACAGACGTATACACTATAGATTCAGGACTGGTTGGTCCTACGGAGATCCGTATCATATTGGCCCTAATCTTTGTTTTAGAAGTTGTGTTTGGTGGCTTAATAGGATACTTCGCAGGTATGATATGCATAACGCTTTTCTTCATCAATATTTTAGATACCCGCAAACTGTTAAAGCTTGGCGATATCCGGGATGCTATAGAGCGAAATGCTAAAAAGAAAGCCGCTTAATGAGTAAAATAAAATCCATTTTTGAATTTGCTAAAGCGCAGGTTTCAGCATGTACAGGTGGACTGCTGGATTACTCAGTGATGATATTGTGTACTGAACTGCTGCACATCCACTACACCATTTCGATCGCCATTGGCGGAATTATTGGTGCCGTGGCTAATTTTTCTATAAACAGATATTGGACATTCGGGGCAAGTCAATCGCCCGTTGGCAACCAACTCACTAAATTTATTTTTGTAGTAGCGGGTAGCATTACCCTAAAATCATCCGGCACCTACCTTTTTACCAACTGGTTAAACCTCGATTATAAGTTAACCAGAATTATGGTCGACATTATTGTCTCTTTAGGTTTCAACTATGTATTGCAAAAATATTGGGTATTCAGGAAACCTCCAATTCAAGAATTCGAACAATTAGATTAAAACTCTATTTTTTATTTTTCAGTAAGAAGGGTTGCAAAACCTTTTGCCAAATCTGATAGCCATTAGGCTTCATATGTAGGTTATCTGGTAAAAAGACATCTTTAAATACTTCTCCATTGGCATCAAGCATGGGTGTCCAAACATCTGCAAAAGCAGTTAACTTCTCTTTCTTCGCATATTTTTTAAGCGCTTGATTAAACGCTACATATTTATCTTTAAGCTCCCATCTGGCTACACTTGGCTTTACAGAGATAAAAACCACAGGAACTTTAGGAAATACCGCCGCAATTCTTTGTCTCAACATTGCAGCTTGCTTAATTAACGTTTCTGTATCTATCCCCTTAGCAATATCATTGTCACCTTCGTAAATAAAAATCTTCGCCGGCTTATAAGACATAATTACCCGATCTCCATAATACAATAGATCTTCAAATTTAGAACCTCCAAACCCACGATTAATGACATAAGACTTTGGGAAATAATCGGCAACGTCTTTCCAATTGGTGATCGAAGAACTCCCAACAAACAGGTTAGAACCTGGCTGCACCTTTTCTATAGAGTCCCTTTTATCAAAAGCCTTGATGTTCTTTTCGAAAGTTTTAGTGTTATACGCTTGAGCCGAAAGCAGGGCAGGCAAAGCAAGAAGAAAGACAATTAAACTAGCCTTAAGCAAATTACCGAAAGAAGATTTAAACTGATTCATTTAATGGTTTGTTAGACAATTTGGTTCATGGAAAGATAATAAAAAATCTTACTAATTGCCAATCCTATTTCGTTCCTCTTCATTGCTCTGCTCTATTTTTTTATTGCTGAATTTCTTTCCCGCAGTAAAACTATAACTCAAAGACAAACCAAAAGTCCTTGTAGGTCTTTTCTGATAAGAACTGATCTTGGTGTCCTTATAATTTGTAAACTCCTGCTCCTTAAAAGTATCAAAAATATCAGTCGCCGATAAACGCAACCTTATCTTATTACTGAACATTTTCTTAGTCAACCCCAAATCAACATAAAATATATAGCCCATTCTGGAATTGGCTGTCACATAAGGAGAATTATAGTTGGCATACATATCCAGATCAAAAAGATTTCTCAAAGTAAAAGTATGCATAGACTTGGCATAAACACTGTACCGATCAACTTTGAAATTGTTAATCTCCGTTGCCAGGTGAAAAAGTACAAATGAATTATATGTCTTCCACCATTTAAAAAGATTAACCGGCGCATCAATGCCTATTCCATAATCTGAGCTATTGTTAAAGTTTCTTGGCTGATACTCTATCACATTATCTCCTATCGGATTTACCAGCGACGCAATTGTATTTTCGGTACGGCTGTAATAAATATCTGCAGAGAAACCATTCCAGAAATTATAACCAAGTTCCACTTTATGTGTATATTCTGGTAACAGATCAGGGTTTCCAGTCATGACTTCATAGTCATTAAGTTGCAACCGATAAGGATTTAGATAACTAAACTGTGGTCTTTTTAACCGTCTGGAATAATTGATGTAAATAGAACTGCCCTTCTTTTCATTCAATTTCTGCACCAGAAACACAGTAGGAAACCAACCCAGGTACTTTCTGGAGAAAGTCTTACCAGTAGTGATTGAATTTCCTTTCATATAGGTTTCTTCCGCTCTCAAACCTAATTTAATACTTGTTTTCTGGATGCTCTTTTCCAACGTACCATAAGCCATCAAAAGGTTTTCATCATAAATAAACTGGTTGCTTGCCCCAGGATCTTTTAACCATTCATCAGCAACAAAATTTTCCTTTAATATAGTATTATCCCTTTTGGCGGCAACGTATTTAACCCCGGTCTTTAGCTCCAGCTTGTGATCAAAAACTTTTGTATAATCTGCCTGTATCGAATAAATGTTGGTAACATTAGGTGTATTGTTTCGGTATCTCGAATTTCTTGAGGGATCAGTATATTGTGACGTAAAATCATTTTCTTCCATTTTGCTGCTCCGTACATAATCACCTATCAGCTTCAGCTTGCTACCCGTACTGTCCAGCAGCAACAGGTAATTCAACGTAGCCCCGGTAGTTTTAGGCTTACGGACCCAGTCAGACAAAGCATCTCCACTTACCACCTCAGTAGGTTTATTCAATAATATATTGGTTTTGAAAGTCTGTAACATTTCACTTCCCGCCCCAACCACTTGCAATCCAATAAGCTGATTTTTAGATAAATCATAAGCCAATCCGAAACGATACTGGTCCCTGCTGTTATTGTTATAGCGGTCAGTTCTTCCAGCATATGTACTTTGATCCGGATAAATGATCGTTGTTGTTCCTCCAAGGTAATCACTTTTATCTTTTGCAAAAGACAAGCTACCCTGGGCATACAAATTCTTCAACTTATAATCCGCCGAAACACCACCCGCATAAAATGGGCGGTTTCCATATTTATAAGAACTGCTTACCTGACCAGCAAGCCCATCCATTCTAGCCTTTTTTAATACAATGTGGATAATTCCTCCCGAACCTACAGCTTCAAATTCTGAAGGTGGGTTAGAAATTACCTCTATTCTTTTAATGTCTTCCGACCTTAGTGTACGCAAATACTCCGCGAGCTCATCTTCAGACATACGCTGAACCACATCATTAATCATCACCATTACAGACTGATTTCCTTTGATCTTAATAGCCCCATCACTATTTACCCATATCCCCGGCGATTTCCGTAAAACTTCCAAACCAGTATTTCCATCAGCCAGTACACTTCCTTCTACATTTATAATGTACCTATCGGTCTTTCTTTCTATAAGCGGCCTATTCCCGGTTATACTTACCATATTCAGGGTATTGCGTTCTTCTTTTAACACTATCTTTGCCAAAACAGCTGTATCCGGATAGGTAAAATCTAGCAATAATGGCTGATAACCTACTGAGGATATTTTAAAGGAGTATTTCGTGTCATTTTTAAAGCCGTAAGAAATATGAAATTGACCGTTTTCATTGCTGACACCACCACTTACATAAACCCCAGCATTCATAAGCCCTAATGATGCAAAAGGCAAACCGTTATTCGTCTGATCTACAACCTTCCCTGACACCGAACTCCTCATTAAATCAATATCCGCAGATTTTTTTACAAATCTTGCACTTCCGATAACAATCATACGATCCGACATCATCTTATAAAAAAGCAGTTTTTTAGGCAGGATCCCGTCCAACAAGTCCGACACAGCTGTCCGCTTTACATTCACCGACACTAATATCGTGTCAGATACAATTTCATCGCTGTAAACCATGCTATAACCACAGCTTTTCTGAATATGATCAAAAAGCTGGACAAGTGGTTGTTTCTCCATAACTATGGAAGTTTTACGATTTTGAGCATCAGCAGAAAAATACCCGAGTAGCGTCAGGGTTATAAAAAGTATGTTCCTCATTTTCATCTATTTAATAACCACGGTTTTATTCGTAATCGTATAACTAAAAGGGTATGATAACTTAAGTGCTTCTAGCGCTTCTTTTAAATGTTCATCAGCAAAAAGTCCGCTAAACCTTTTATCCTTTAACTGTTCATTGTTAATCTCGATTTTCACATCATACTTCTTTTCAAGCCGAAGGACAAGGTTTTTCAGTTTTTCTTTCTTAAAAATCAGTGAATCTTGCGTCCATCTTACTTCTTGCAATTGTAAATTAACATCCATAGGGAGGATACTGAACAAATCTTTGTTTATTGAACCATTAAAAGAAATAAGTAATTTTTCTCTAGGTTTAAGTATTACTTTTTGTGTCTCATCTGTATTATTGCTTACCGCTACCAACCCACGTATAAGCGATACTTCAATGTTCGGCTGTTCTTTATCAGCCAGCACATTAAAAGCCGTGCCCTTTACTTCAATATTGATACGACCGGCATGTACGAATAATGGAATTTGCTTATTTTTTGCAACATCAAAAAAAGCTTCCCCAGACAAAAACAATTCCCTCTTGGTCCTTCCAAAATCATCATTATATCTAATGAAAGAGCCCTTCTTAAGCCATATCTGGGTACCATCATCAAGTGTTTTAAATAACTTTCCATCAACCGCAGTTAACGTAGTAAACTTTGGAGTTTGCACTGTATGGGAGTAATGATAAGCCAATAGTCCCAACCCTACCACCAAAACAATACTAGCGGCAACTTTAAGTAGTGGACTCCTATAAAACCGACGTTTTTCGAATTTATGATCGTCATAACCTTCTGGAAGATGTCCTTTATGCTCCGTCTCTGCGATGATCCCCCAGGTCTTTTTCAGTTTATCATCAACCATACTTTCGACGCCTTGCTTGCGATGAAAATAAAGCGTTAGCTCTTCGGCAATTTGCCTATAAGTATCTTCCTTATCAATAATCTGTTGTAACTGTTCCTCTTCTTCCTTGGAAATTTCATCCCTTAGCTTTCTGGCTAATAACATCAGGAAATACTGCTTCGTCATGTTCAATGGTCTTATACCCTAAGGACACCCAAATTTGATGAACTACTTATCGTATCAGAAAAAATATAAAATAGGCAGGCTTGATAGTGCCTGTTTTTTGGAGATTCGCTTTTGAGGATGATAGCCAAGGTACGAACTAATTGCATCAGCCAGACTTTTCACCGCCTTATACATTTGGTTTTCAACAGTTCTAACTGAGATGTTCAATATTTGGGCGACTTCTTTAGATTTAAGTTCATCTTCTTTTATGAGGCGGAAGATTATTCTTCTTTGTTCCGGTAAGGCCTCAACCGCCAGATCAAGCAACTTTGCCAATTCCTTTTTTTCTAACTCTGTACCGTGATGAACTGTAAGAATTGAAACCTGCTCTTGCTCTTCATCATCAGTAGATACTACCTGATGTTTTCTGGCAGCCCTTAACTGATTTAATGAAGCATTTTTTATTGATATGTACAGATATACTTCCGGATTCAATACTTTAAGTAATGTATCGCGCTTTAACCATATTTTAACAAATAGCTCAGAGGTAATTTCTTCTGCACTTTCAATTTGCTTTACATATTGCTGTGAAAACGCGACAAGCTTATCATAATAATTCAAAAAAAGCGCATTGAAAGCATCCTGGCTGCCGGCCTGAATTTCCTGGAATAATATGTTTACTGATCTTTTCGGCTTAAGCATTTTTTTCTTTTAACCTTTTGGGATAAAAAGGCAGGTATCAATAACAATGACACCAAAGTTTGAAGATATACTTATTCTAAAGAAAATTAAAATTAGTTACAAACCGTCTACTTCTTCTATACTAAATATTACTATTTTATGTTCTATTAAAGCGATCCTCTTAATCAGAAATTGCTTTAATTTGGCCCTAAATAATTACGAACAACTACATGGAATCTGTAAAAATAACAAGCACTGAAGTCCTATCAGACAATTGGTACACACTCAAGAAAATAGCTTTCGAAATCACTAGAAAGGATGGCACCAAATCTTCCCAGGAGCGAGAGGCTTACGACAGAGGGAACGGAGCAACAATTCTGCTATACAATAAACAACATCAAACAGTAGTGCTTACGCGTCAATTCAGGATGCCTACCTATGTAAATGGAAATGAAACTGGCTACCTAATCGAATGTTGTGCAGGTTTATTAGATAAAGACAACGCAGAGGACTGCATCAAAAAGGAGACAGAAGAAGAGACTGGCTTCCGTATAGAAACCGTTCAAAAGGTTTTTGAAGCCTATATGTCACCCGGCTCAGTTACTGAGCTCATTTACTTTTTTGTTGCAGAATATTCCAATGAAATGAAAGTCCATGAAGGTGGTGGCCTCGAAGAAGAAAACGAACATATAGAAGTTTTAGAACTCCCTTTTCAGCAAGCACTCGACATGATCAATACCGGAGAAATTAAAGACGGAAAAACTATCATGCTTTTACAATATGCAGCAATCAATAACCTGATCCTATAAAAGGCAACATACTTGTTTTACAAAAAAATCACCTTCTTAGAGGAGAGCTTGGCGCTTTTACCTTCAGTAACAGACGCCAGACTCCGAAAAGAACGTTTCTTTTTCTTTTTTTTAAGCCAAATAATCAGCCCTGTTACAGGAAGGCTAGCTGCAATAAGACTGGCAATACATGCTACAATCTTACCAAATAGTCCAAATACCCGACCTGTATGCAAATCGTAATTAATGGCTTCAACTAAGTCTGCCCGATTAAAATTCCTAAACAATTTAGCCTTCGATAGTGAGCCCGTTGCACTGTCAAAATAAAATGTATTCTGATTACGGGCCCATTTATACGGATATATCATCCTTAAACGAAGTTCACCATTTTTTCGAACAGATATACTCGTTAAGTCTGCACCCGGATATTTAATAGAAAAATCATGGTACAGCTTACCATAGCTAACAGGGAGCGAATCAATAACATCCGGAGACTTAACCAACAGTTGTTTTTCCCCGTCCTTAAGTTTTGTTCCAGTTAAAAAAGCCGCTGCTGTTTTAACCTCTTTAAAAGCGAAAAACAAACCTGTCAATGCGATAATGAGTAAAATCCCCGAAGCGTAAAAACCCAATACATTATGCAAATCATAATTAACCCTTTTAAAAGATCCCTTCCATTTAATGGTAAGCGCTTGTTTTAACAACCTCATCTGACGAGGAAACCATAGCACCAGACCAGTAATTAACATGATTACAAAAACTACGACCGACCAACGCTGAATAAACTTACCGGTTTCCCCCATAAGTAATGAAGTATGGAGCTCTTCAACAGTATCCAACCAATCTGCCTCCCCTTTATAAACAAGGCTTCCATCATAAGGATTAAAGTAATAAACCTTATCATTTTTCACAGCTAATTGCACGGTTGCATTCGGCTGCTTCTCCTTAATTCTTATAACCGTTATTTTTTCCTTAGGTGCTACCTGGTCAAAAGTTCTGATGATCTTTTCAAGACCAACAAATGGCATATTTTCAGCTGGAACATACAGACGTTCCTTTTGGGTAAAGTCCCTAATCTCCTCTTCAAAAACGTATAAACAGCCCGTAATCCCGATAATAAAAACAATAAGGCCGGTACCTAAGCCCAGCCATAAATGTATTAGTCTTATACTTTTCTTAAATCTTTTGGTCATAATCAATTAAAAGGCATAACCAAGCGACAGATTAAACCTGCGGCCATTTCCCCTAACATAGTTGATGTCACTTCCATAAAACTGGGAAATGCTAGGATAATAGGTTTTGTTAAGCACGTTTTCAATACCGAGGTTCACCTTTAGTGGTTTCATAATTTGGTAAGAAGCAGCGAAATTAAACAAATCATAGGCTTTTACAGGTCCTTCACCAATTAAATATTTACCTGTTTTAGGATTAACAGGGAAACGATCTCTATCACCTATACGCATCCAGTTCAAATCGAGAAACAAATTCTTAACTCCTGTATATTTCACATAAACAGTGGCTTTCGATGGTGGTATCCGCGTAGTATTTAAGTAAACATCTGTAGGACTATCAAATCTCCCGTCGTCATCTACATCCCCTTTACCACCAACCTCGGCATAGTTACCACCTATGGCTAAAGATGGGAAGAGCTGGTAATCTGCCTGAATTTCAAATCCCTCCACACGCTCAGGAATCCTTTGCGAAATATAAGTTCCATTCACTTCTAAAAGGTTAGCACCCAACTTTGAAGTACTGTAATAATAGGCAGCACTAAAATTTAAGTTCCCCAATGTGCTGCTAAAACCTGCCTCATAATTATTTACAATAATTGGCTTAGTTTCCAATTGAGAAAGCGTATTACTTTTTGCTGCTCTCAATACCCTTCCAAGTTCAAATACAGAAAAAGACTGTGCATAACTGATAAATGGATTAAACAATTTGAATTTCGAATATCTTACACCAGCATTAAATACAAAAGCATTATAGTTTAACGATCCTCCCTTCACATCAAAGCTCCCCGCACCATTGGCACCCGTAGCCAATGTTTTAAAATCATCAACATCAATATCGATATTCTCTAGCCTTAATCCAGCCTTAATAGTTAAATCAGTGAATAAATTAGCTGTAGCCTGCAGGTAGGGTGCAAAATTAACCATGTTCATTTTTGGTACCCATACCCTGCCATCTACCAGGTTTTGGGCCGTTTTATCATTCATTAAATCTACCCCATAATTTACCTGCATTGGCACCTCAGGTGAAAGTCTGAATGGCGTATTTAAATTTACCCGAGCTCCTTTTTTAGTAGAGGTAATGGCCGATTGCCCACTTCCATAAAATGATGCTGAATTTGAATAAATCGTATAAAAATCCTGAAAATATAAATTAGCTGTCAGGTCAGTACTACCAAAAACCTCCCGATTGCTGTATTGAAGATTTGAATTGTGATTAAAACGTGTTCCTTCATCTACCCCTACTCTTTCACCATAAATACCAATTGCAGGGGATTGACCATACACGCCTGTTTTAGTGATATACCTGGAATCCTGACGGGAGCTAAAATAATTGTACATCAACTCTAACCTTTGCTTAGTGGTAATGTCATAACCAAGCTTAACAAATCCGTTGTAAGTTTTAGTTTCTCCAAGTCCATATTCCGGGGAAATTACCAATCCTTCAGCGTCTCTGTATACGCCAGTTTTTTCGTACATTCCACTTACGATGTAATCGAACTTTTTAGCCCGCCCATAAAATTGCTGAACTACACGATAACCGATGGTACTATCTCCTTTCGTATTACCAGTCATTCCAATTTGTGAATATCCACCAAATTGCTTTCCTGTGTTCGCTTTCTTAGTGATGTAATTGATCAATCCACCCTCAGCTCCATTTCCATATATTGCTGTAGCACCTTTTATAACCTCCACACGTTCAATCACAGAGGGGTCAATGCTACGAATATCTCTTCCCCCAGCCCTAAGCGGAGTAGATTGAGGAATCCCGTCAACAAGCACAAGTACATTTCTTCCCCTTAGCGTTTGCCCTGAATTACCAGTCTGGTTGGTTGAGGTACCCAATCCTGGAACACTGTACGATAAGATATTTGCAAGATTAGGACTAATAATGGATTGAGTATTGATGTCTTTTGCTGTAAGGATAGTCACCGAAGATGGCGTTTGCGCCAAAGACTCTGCCCTTCTGCTTGCAGAAACAATTACTTCCGATAAGTCTGAACTTTGGTCCTTTAATACCACTTCTATATAAGTCGTATCAACACCTGATACAGACACCTCTTTGTATACCTTATCATATCCTGTTATCGAAACCGAAACCAAGTGATTCCCGGCAGGAATCCCTTTTAATAAAAACTTACCATTTTTATCAGATGTTGTTTTGACATTCAATTTTCTAATTTGAACATTAGAAAAAGCAACGCTATGCTTCAGGGAATCAGTCACTGTCCCACTTATAATTCCATTACCATTTTGAGCAAAAAGGCTCCATGGTAAAAACATCATTAATATTATAATAAAAAATCGTAGATCTCTAAACTGCATAAACTGTATATTTCAGGCAAATATACAGTTGTTTAGAATTAATACAAATAAAAACAAAGAAAGAGCAGATCTAAAAATTTAACTCTTTAGTTGAACCAACAAAATTACCTCCTTAGAGGAGACCTCGGCGCTGTTACCCTTCAGTAACAGGTGCCAGACTCCGAAAAGAACGGCTATTTTTCCTCTACATATTTTTTAAAGTTGTCTAAAATAGACTGCCAACCACTTTGTTGCATCTCTATAGAATTCTCACTCTCTGGATCAAAAGTTTCCACCACTTCAGTGGTATTACCATCCTCAGTAAATGAAATTTTCACTTCCCTTCCATCCCCCAAAACATATTCAATAAGCTTATGATTTTCAACTTTTGTATAAACGCCCGCAAAATCAAAACTAAAGCTACCATCTTTGGCCGCCATAGTGGTTTTAAATGTCCCGTCAACGCGTACATCATTATCTGCATAAGGGTGCATGCCAGTCATCCGAAGCAAAAGTCCATTGTTTAATGTGTTCTGGGTTTGTCCAAATCTCCCAAACTTTTGCTGCCGGTGCGTTCACTGTAGCGCTTACCGTAATTGTCGTTTTTTTTGCTGTTTCCATCTGTCTAAGTATTATTTATAGAGTTCATCTTTATAATGTAAATATACCTGCCCTTTTTCTAAATAAAGATGGCCATAAACGACATTATCCGGGGTCGATTACGACAATAAGTATTAAGAAAGGTACAAACAATTTCAGTTCGATTTGGTTAATCATCAAAGGACCTAAACACCCATCATGTCGCGATTAAAAATTAAGGTGTTGCTTTTCGTTTCCGCAGCAATTTTCAATGCACAAAACCTAGTGGCACAAGACTCCTTATACAATGACCTTCCCAAAATCTGGAATCTAAACGAATGTATTCTTTATGCAAAAAAGAACAATTACACCCTCAACAGCCTAAAGCTAAGCTCTAAATCTGCCGAACAGGATCTAATCGCTGCTAAAGCTGCCAAATACCCCAATTTAACCGGTAGCGTAACGCAGGATGCAATACATTATAAATCCGGTATGCAAAGCTCCAGTGGTTATGGGCTTAATTCCGGAGTTACTCTTTTCAACGGCGGATTTCTTAATAACGACATTAAGTCGAAGAACTTTAGTCAACAGATCGCCAACCTATCCGTTGTCTCGGCAGAGAACGACATGACCATCCAGCTTACCCAGGCCTACTTAAATATTTTATTAACCAGAGAAAACATTACCTACCTAAAGGATTTGCTAAACACCAGTCAAGCGCAAGTAACCCAGGCACAACAGGAATTTAAAATAGGCACTATTGCAAAAAATGCCCTCTTGCAGCTTCAAGCCACCATGGCAAATGATAATTATACGCTGATCACGGCACAAAACCAATTCCAACAAAACATACTCACGTTAAAGCAATTACTCCAATTGCCTACCAGAATTCCCTTTGAAGTAGCCGTAACCGATACCGTTAAAATGACTAAGCCATTAATGGATTTAAATTCAGCACAGGATCAAGCTTTACAAACCCGGCCAGAGGTTAAAACTGAAGTCCTCAATGTACAATTACAAACCAATGAAATGGAAAAGGCAAAAGCCAGCATCCGACCAATCTTAAGTCTGGGCGGTTCCCTATCCTCGGGCTACAACAGCAACAGTTTTGGATCTTATCCAAATCAACTGAACAACAGTTTTAATCAGGGACTAGGCTTAACCCTGGCGATTCCAATTTTTGACAGGAAGGTAACGCGAACCAATGTTGCCAAAGCCAATATTGAAATTCTACAGGCCAAACTATCGCTACTTAACACCAAAACAATTTTAACCCAAGCCGTAGAAACCGCTTATTTAAACGTTCAGAATGCCAACAGTCAATATGTAGCCGCCAAAGAGCAACTCAACTATACCAGCGAAGCTTTAAGGATTGCCGAAGCACAACTTAAGTTAGGTGTGAACAATATGGTCGAATACCTGCAACAAAAGAACCTATACATCCAGGCATTACAAGCCTATATACAAGCAAAATACACGGCCAACCTAAATACTAAGATCTACGATTTTTATACAGGCGTCCCAATTACTGAATAAACAAAGGAAAATGAAAAAGAAGAAAACCATATTTATCATTTTAGGTGTACTTGTACTTGGCTTTGCCATTTGGTACTTCGGAATCCGAAAAAAGGAACTGGTGGTTAAATTAGACACAGAAAAACCTACGATAGGTTACATTTCGGAAAATGTAACCGCTACCGGGAGGGTCGAGCCGATGGATACGGTAATGGTAGGTTCACAGGTATCTGGTAACATTTCAAAAATCTATGTAGATTTCAATTCTACGGTTAAAAAGGGACAACTGCTGGCAGAACTGGACAAAACGTTATTTCAAGCCTCGGTAGATCAGTTTAAAGGTAGCCTCGCCAATGCCCAAAGTTTGATCGTTTTTCAAAAAGGGAATTTCCACAGACAGAGCGAGCTGTACAAACTGGGCGCCATTAGCAAAGCCGATTACGACAATGCCCTTTATACCTATAACTCCGCTATCACCAGTGCTAACAGTATAAAAGCACAACTGGTCTCTGCTCAAAAGAATCTCTCTTTAGCCAGTATTTACTCCCCTATTGATGGAACTGTATTGGCCAGAAGCATCAGCGAGGGGCAAACGGTTGCGGCAAGTTTTAATACACCAACCTTATTTAGTATTGCCAAGGATTTAACAAAAATGCAGGTCGAAGCTGCCGTTGATGAAGCCGATGTGGGTGATCTTAAAATCGGGGAACGTGCTACCTTCACCGTAGATGCTTTTTTAGATGATACCTTTAAAGGAGACATACAGGAAATACGGTTAAGGCCAAGCATTGCTTCCAATGTGGTTACCTATACCACAATTATCAAAACAGACAATAGCGATCAAAAGTTAAAACCGGGCATGACGGCCAACATCACCATTTTTGCTAAAGAAGTGAATAATGCACTGCTGGTTCCTGCAAAGGCACTTAAATTTATGCCCGATACGACGCTAAAAAATTACCAACTGGTATGGGTCAACAAAGCCAGAAAGCCAAGCGCTCCGACTGAGGGTTATGTGTGGCTCAAAATGGGTGATCATAAACTGGAACAAAAGAAAATACAAGTGGGCATCAATAACAATACTCAGGTGGAAATTTTGGGGGGAATAACAAAAAATGACTTAGTCGTTGTTGGCAGTAAGGTAGCCGGCGGAGGTGCTGCCGCAGGTGCCGCAGCTTCGAGCCCATTTATGCCAGCACGACGTTCAGGAAGTAGTAACAGACCACGATAATGGCAAAAAATAAGATACTGGAATTACATGAGTTAAAAAGAGAGTTCGTTATGGGTGAGATGACCGTAAGGGCGTTAAAAGGCCTTTCTTTTGAAATCAACTCCGGCGAATTTGTGACCATTATGGGGAGCAGTGGCTCTGGCAAAACCACCCTCCTAAATATTTTAGGCTGTCTGGATAAACCAACTGAGGGGAGCTACTTTTTGGATGGAATTGACATTAAAGGATTAAATCGTGATGAACTGGCTGGACTGAGAAATAAAAAAATTGGCTTTGTATTTCAATCTTACAATTTATTACCTCGGACAAATGCATTGGAGAATGTGGAGTTACCCCTCTTTTACAATAAAGAAATCTCTGCCGATGAGCGTAGAGAAAGGGCAATCAAAGCGCTTGAAGCTGTAAAACTGGGTGATCGGTTTGATCACACCCCTAGTCAGCTTTCGGGCGGACAGCAACAAAGGGTGGCCATTGCCAGGGCACTAGTCAACGAACCCGTCATGATTCTTGCTGATGAGGCTACAGGAAATCTGGATACCAGAACCTCATATGAGATTATGGCCTTAATGCAGGAGTTAAATACACAAGGTAAAACCATTGTCTTTGTAACCCATGAGCCAGATATCGCTGCTTTTAGCAGTAGGACAATTATGTTAAAGGATGGCAAGCTACAAAAGGACAGTATCAATGAAAATCCACGTTCTGCAAAAGAAGCCCTGGCTTCATTACCCACATCGGATGACTATTAAATAGAAGAGATGAGCATTTTAAATCTATTAAAGATCGCTTTTCGGGCATTAAGAAGAAATAAGCTACGTGCCTTCTTAACCATGTTAGGGGTTATTATAGGCGTGGCCGCTGTTATTGCCATGATGGCGATTGGACAGGGCTCTAAACAAAGTATCCAATCGTCGTTGTCTGGCATGGGCTCTAACATGATTACCGTTCAACCTCAAAGCAATTCACCAGGAAGCGTGCGGCTAGCCGGCAGTAGCATTCAAACCTTAAAACTTGAAGATATTGAAGCCATTAAAAGGTTGCAGTCCGATAATATAAATGGATTATCCCCTGTCGTTTCTTCTGGCGGTCAAGCCATTAGAGGTGGCAACAACTGGCCAACCAGCATCACCGGAATCGTTCCTGATTACCTGCACATCAGGCAACTTCAACTTCAGGATGGGATCATGTTTTCTGATAATGACGTTAAAAAATCAGCTAAAGTTTGTTTGTTGGGCAAAACAGTAATCGATAATCTTTTCACCGATGGCAGTAATCCAATTGGCCAAATTATTCGCTTTAAGAGCATTCCTTTCCAGGTAATTGGCACATTGGTATCAAAGGGTCAAAGTAATTTCGGACAGGATCAGGACGACATCATTTTGGCACCTTTTTCTACAGTACGCAATAGAATTACAGCTACAAACTATTTGCAGGCGATTTATGCTTCTGCGGTTTCAGAAGCTGCTAGTGATGCGGCGACTGCCGAAATCACCGCTGCAATTAGAGAAAGTCATAAATTATTGCCCTCGCAGGATAACGATTTTCAAGTCCGTACCCAGGCACAATTAATCGCTACCATTACTGCGACAAGTAGTATGCTTACCGTTTTACTCACTGCAATTGCAGGGATCTCTCTGTTGATTGGTGGTATTGGGATTATGAATATTATGTATGTTTCGGTCACAGAAAGGACGCGGGAAATTGGTTTAAGAATGTCTATTGGTGCCCGCGGCAAAGATATCCTTATGCAGTTTTTAATAGAAGCCGTTTTAATCAGCATTACCGGCGGGATTCTGGGTGTTTTACTAGGCATCACATCCGCCTATTTAATTGCTTACTTTTTACAGTGGCCTATATTAATTTCACAATCGTCTATCGTGATTTCCTTTCTAGTGTGCGGAGTTACAGGAATATTCTTTGGGTACTATCCCGCGCAAAAAGCCAGTAAACTAGATCCTATTGAAGCCCTGAGGTACGAGTAACCCTCTGATAAGCGGCCTTTAATAATGCTACAGCATAAGCTTTAGTAAATACTTATAATATCTTTTATTGCATGTTCTGCTTTCGGAAAAATAAAGGGGTAACCAGAGTCGACAAGCCGTTTAGGTGCAACCCATCTACTTTTTAAAATTAACTCCGTTTCTGTCCCAATAAACATAGCTCCTAGTTCTAACAGCCACGCTGGAGAAGGAAGACCAAATGGAACACCATAAGCCCTACGCATCAACTTCATCAGTTCAGTATTTTTAACTGCTTCCGGACTGGTACAATTGATGGCCCCATTGAGTTCCTTATGCTCCATCAACCATTCAGTACATTTTGCTGCATCTTGTTCATGAACCCATGATACATATTGCTGCCCATCCCCTTGCCTTCCGCCAAGACCACATTTTACAAGATTAAGTAAGCGCGGAAAAGCACCATCGCGCTTACCCAATACAATCCCCATGCGCAAAGCAATTTTCCTAGTATGTGGGGTATTTGTTTCAAAGAAAGTTTGCTCCCATTGACGACAAACATCTATAGAGAAACCATAGCCAATTTCACCCATTTCTTCATCCTGCACATGATCTTCTGCATGACGATATATCGTTGCAGAGGTAATATTTATCCAAAGTTGTGGAGGACTTTGCATTTTAGCGATCACCCTTCCCAAAAGCATAGTTGGATTGATTCTCGAAATTATGATCTCCTGTCTATTCTTCTCTGTGTATCTACAGTTCACATTTTTACCGCAAAGGTTCACCAAAAGATCTGCACCTTCTAAAGTACTTTCCCATTCTCCTTCAGCCACTCCATTCCAAACTATCGTTTTAATATTTCCATCAGCAGGCGCTGGTTTACGACTCAAAATAATAATTTCTGCCGCAAGACTTCGGTAATATTGCGCCAGAATGCCTCCAAGGTAGCCATTTCCCCCGGCCAAAATGATCTTATTATATTTCATGATTAAGCGTTTAAATTATGATAAAAAGTACTGCAATGCGATACAAAACCCAGGTGATCGTCAGCGTCCAGCCGATTTTTAAAAGCTTGCTTCTTCTGATGTGCTCCAGTAACATCAAACCGGCAACTGCCATAAACCAGGCGAGATAAAAATATGGGCTAAGGCTGAACCATGCAGATAGCAACATTGCCGGCAATAACAACAACGCCCCTGCAAAAGAAATCGTCATCATATTACCCAGGTATTCCCAAATTTTATCCCTATTCACAAATGTGATGACCAACCCTTGGAATAAAATCTGTCCACCACAAACAAAATATTCACGATAAGGATGACCTGCGGGCAGCAAGCCATACATTAAACCAGTGTAAGCAGAAAGGACATACGCCGTTACCAGCCAGGTAAAAATCAAATAGACTATCCGATAATGCAGTTTAAATGTCGGCTGAAACTGATAACTTTCCCCTTTAGCAGGTGGCACAATTACGCGCCTATTGTAAGCAATAAAAGCATACACCTTACTCATTAACCAAACAAAAGGTTTAAACCTGAAAAGCGGACCAAAGAAAGGCATGATCAGCGCAAAGATTTTAAAAAGGCTGTCAATACCATAGGTCACCTCGCCTGTTTCCTGATTGACTAAGGCGATTTCATTTGCCGCCCGTTGCCGGTCTACCATTGGACAAGCCTGAGTTGGTAATTCCTGATAAGCAGCCCTACCATCCTCGTCCAAAAGCCCTGTGCTCACAAAAGCATTGGTATACATACGGCACATCGGACATTCTTCATCAAATAGAATCAAGTGGTTTTTCAGCGTTTTCATAACACAACTACTTAAACATTTTAAAAATGGATCCCCAAAACCAGCTTTCTTCAGCTTTAAGCATGGTATCTAATGTTTTATCCACATTTTTAGCCAGCTTATTGATATCCGTCACTGTTTTATTGAAGGTCTTAAATTCAGGATCTTTCACATCCCCCTGCACGTTAGACAACTCATCCAGAATTTTCAAAACCGGATCCAACTCCCTCTTTCTACGTTCTTTAGCCACTTGTCGTGCGATGTTCCAGGTATCCTTATCTGCATAAAAATATTCCTTCCGTTCGCCAGCTTTATGCTGTTTCTCTACCAGGCCCCAACCAATCAAATCCCTTAAAGTCATATTTGCATTTCCTCTGGAGATGCTCAGATCTTTCATGATTTCTTCTGTGGTCAGCGCTTCTGGAGACACCAATAATAGCGCATGAACCTGGGCCATAGTACGGTTAATCCCCCATTCTGACCCCAGCTTGCCCCATGCCTCTATGAATTTTTGTTTTGCTGCTGTTAATTCCATGAACAAATATACATAAACATATTAAACTTTCAATAATTACTGAAAGTTTAATATCAATCATTATGTCATCGTCTGAAAAAGCGATCGAAGAGCGCTTTAAATATATGCATAGCCTTGTTCTGCCGTATACTGATCAATGTAACGAAACTCCGCATCAATTAAATTTGCGGCAACGTCTAAACTTACAAATTGCAAATTCCCAAATACACTGGCAAATGCAGTATCAGTAGCATCAACACCAGTTGCAATCTTAACCAATCCATTTAATGGAACCAACTTAGTTGCATCCACAATAATCCAATAACCACCAATGTAAGCTTCGAAACAGGCATGAAAATCTGCAGGCTGCAACTGGTAGGCATAACCAGTGTAATATCTTGCCGGAATCGTTAATGCCCTGCACAAGGCGACTCCCAAATGTGCAAAATCACGACATACGCCTATTTGTTCCGTGATGGTATCAAATGCTGATGTTTGAGCATTGGTATACCCCCCACTATATTCTACATTAGCATAAATCCAGTCACGGATAGCCATTACTTTATAAAATGCATGATCAATATGTCCAAATTTGTGAAATGCGAACTTATATAGTTTGTCCGACTGACAATACCTGCTGGGATTTAGATAAGACAAAGCACTAACCGGCATAACACTAATGGGTATATCATCCAAATAATCTGCCGCAACTGCGCGGACTTCTGTTTCAACTACCGCATGATAATTGATCACCAAGCTTCCGGTATCAGGAATTTCTATGATCTTAAATCTTTTTTCTCCGGTGACTGCAAATAACTCCGTCATTTTCAATTGCGAATTCAAATCCATACACTCTTCAACAAGAAACTGACCTGCAGATTTAAGAGGTTGAACATTTAAGATCAGGGTTGAAGGCGAGATCACCTCGTAAACTATTTTAGCAGACACCTCTAATTTCATAAAAACTCCATATTAAGATAATAATTCAACAAAAACTAATCATTTTTCAAACAAATAATCAGAAAATAGATAAAAACAACAAAAATCAACCGATAAAAATTAACAAATCAATAAAAATTACATTTAATCACATATAAAAATCAATTTAAATAAAGATATAACTATATTTCAAAAGATTTTAACGTAAAATTTTCGGAAATGGAAACAAAAAGCTACACAAAATCGTACGATCTGCCCGAAAACACTTGGGATGAAATGTTTAAAGACTCAGAAACGGTAAGAGAAGCGTATAAAACCGTGATGGACTACCTCGATCTGGAGTCTACCGAAGAACTCAATAAGAAAGAGGAGCTATCTAAAGTACTTTTCATGAGCCAGGGAATAACCTTCACTGTATATAATAGTGGAGAAGGCATCGAAAAGATTTTCCCTTTCGATATCATTCCCAGAATTATCACTTCTGATGAATGGTGTTTTATAGAAAAAGGAATTAAGCAAAGAGTTATAGCCCTAAACCTCTTCCTGAAAGATGTATACAGCGACCAGTTTATCATCAAAGACGGGATTGTCCCCATCGATGTCATTTATTCCTGTCCACATTTTTTACGGGAGATGGTCAATGTAAAAGTACCACACGATATCTATATACACATTGCCGGGATCGACTTGATCAGAGACAACGATGGCACTTATTATATTCTGGAAGATAATGTACGTACGCCATCAGGAGTAAGCTACATGCTGGAAAACAGGGAGATCACTAAACGTCTATTTCCAGATCTTCTGCCACAATGTAAAGTCAGAAGTGTAATTGAATACCCCAATGTACTCTACAACAACTTACTTTCGCTTGCGCCACATGATGTTGCTGATCCTACGATTGTATTACTGAGCCCAGGCAGCTTCAATTCCGCCTATTTTGAGCATACAACCCTAGCGCGTTTAATGGGAATAGAATTGGTTGAAGGCCCAGATTTAATTGTAGAAGACCATAAGGTATACATGAAAACTACTGCCGGACTACAACAGGTTGATGTAATTTACCGGAGAGTAGATGATGACTATCTTGATCCGTTGGCCTTTAATCCAACCAGCTTACTCGGTGTTGCCGGACTAATGAATGCTTACAGAAAAGGGAATGTCACCATCGTAAATGCGGTAGGCAATGGCGTAGCTGATGACAAAGCTGTATACGTATATGTACCCGATATGATCAAATATTACCTCAATGAAGAACCTTTACTTAAGAATGTGCCGACCTATCAGTTAGGCAATGCACAAGAGCGGGCCTATGTATTCGACAACATTTCCCGCATGGTTGTTAAACAGACCAATGGCAGTGGCGGTTATGGAATGTTGATGGGCCATGCTTCAACCGAAGAAGAAATTGAAGCCTACAAACTGGAAATACTGAAAGATCCAAGGCAATTTATTGCTCAGCCAACCATCAGCCTATCATCTGCCCCATGCTATATGCAAGGCAAATTACAGCCCCGGAGAGTCGATTTTCGTCCCTTTGCATTATGTGGACCCAATGGAATAGACATTATCCCCGGTGGCTTGACCCGTGTAGCGCTAAAAGAAGGCTCACTGGTTGTAAACAGCTCTCAGGGAGGCGGTAGTAAAGACACCTGGGTACTTTCTAAATAAAAAATATTAAGCTAAAATCATAAATCAATATGTTAAGCAGGGTTGCAGAGAGCTTATACTGGCTAAGCCGTTACATCGAAAGAACAGATGGCATGCTACGCATGCTTAAAATAAATTACGCATCCTCACAGGATGCAATTTCAGAGTTTTCCTGGAGCCCTGTCATGCGCTTATTTTGCGATCCTAATGATGATGGACTGGACGGCATGGAGTTCAATAGTCGTGCAGTTCTCCAGTATATGGTTACCAACAAAGAGAATCCTAACTCTATCGTTAACATCATCACACTGGTAAGAGAAAATGCAAGAAGTGTTCAAGATCATATTACCAAAGATGTATGGCAATGCTTGAATGAATATTATCATACGGTGAAAGACCCCCGGCTAAATGTAATGCTCAAAAAAGATGATCCTATATCCGTACTGGATATCCTGATTAAACAAGGTATGCTATTTTATGGCACGACGGAAATTACTATGGCCAGAAATGAAGGTAGTAGTTTTATGCGTATTGGAAAATATCTGGAGCGAAGCATCCAGTCGGTAAACATATTAGACATTAAATTTGGATCGGTCGACCATAACCCGGATTTGTTAACCAACACCAGTTATTGGAAACACCTTTTGTTTTCTATAGGCGGATACGAATTATACCTTAAAACCTACAGGCAAGGTTTTGAGGCAGAAAATGTACTAGACCAGGTAGTACTGAATAACGAATTCCCCAGGTCTGTAATCTACTCCATCAACCAACTGTTCAAATATTTTGAAAGGTTAAAAAGAGATGGGCACATTACCGCAGGAAACCTTGCCTTCCTCATTGGTCGACTCCAAAGTAAAGTAAAATACAGTTCCATAAAAGGGCTGAAAAAAGGAGACCTTCATCTTTACCTGGCGGAAATAAAATCTGAACTCTATGGCATAGGAAATGCCTTTAACCAAACTTGTTTCAACATATACTAATGCCATGCCGGAATTTAAAATCAAACACGTTACCAGATACACTTACGAATCTCCGGTAAGAGAAAGCGTAAACCACATCATCCTCTATCCAATTGAAGATCAGTTTCAAAAGGTAATTAAGCATACCCTAATCATCTCTGGCAACCCAAAAGTAGATGTATTTACCGACTATTATGGTAACAAAATCGGCTTCTTTGCTTATAGCGAACGACACAGGGAACTTGAAATTTGTTCGGAACTTACTGTAGGAACCACACCTAAAGAACTCCCCACAGAAACGATGTTCAGCGAGATGCAATGGATGGAGCTAGAAAAATTACGTTATCAGGTCCCTTACATTGATTACCTTAAATGGGAAGCTTTTAATGAGCTCAATGAGCTTAAAAAAGTTACTGAGCAATACCTTCAGGCAGGTTTAACACCCCACCACGTGGCGATGGACTATTGTCAATACGTATATGAGCATTTCAAATACATACAAGGTGTAACAACAGCACAGACGCAGATAGATGAAATCTGGCACATCAAATCAGGCGTATGCCAGGACTTTGCACATATCCTTTGCCAGATGTTGCGCATGGCCAAAATCCCCGCAAAATATGTAAGCGGATACATCTGTCCGAATAAAAACGGTATTCGAGGTGAGGGTGCCACCCATGCCTGGGTAGAAGCCTACATACCGGACTATGGCTGGCTGGGCTTAGATCCAACAAATAATTGTATTGCCAATGAGACTTATGTAAGACTGGCACTGGGCCGAAGTTTTACTGATTGCTCTCCGGTAAAAGGTGTATATAAAGGTCCATCCAATCATAAGCTTACGGTTCAGGTAATCGTTGGTTATGATAATGGAACATCAGATGCACATGAACCTTTCACAGAAGAAACCGAGTCAGTAGCAATTTCTGCGCCAGCTGCAAAAGGCAATAGTTATCGTCGTAATCTGGAACTTATGCAGCAGATCCAACAACAGCAACAACAATAAAAAGTATTTAGCAGGCAGAGTTCATGTCATAAAATATAACTTACTTTATGCCCTACTAACAGCGTGTTTTATGAAAAATGAATTTGCATTAATAACGGGAGCCAGCAAGGGCATTGGAAAATCCATGGCCATAACGCTTGCTAAAGCAGGTTACCATTTACTGCTGGTTGCAAGATCGGAAGCAGAATTGCAGCAACTCGCCATACAAATTCAAAATGACTACAACAATCAAGTGTTCTATCTGCCGACAGACCTCTCTGCAGATACTGGACCGCTACAAGTCGCCGAATGGGCTCAGCAGCATACAGATAAATTATCCATATTAATTAATAATGCCGGCTATGGACTTTGGGGCGATTTTGAAAAACTGGAACTTAGCGCACAAATGAATATGCTGGCCTTAAATATTAATGCTGTACTTAGTCTAACGCACCATTTACTTCCATTATTAAAACAACAAAAACAGAGTTATATATTAAATCTATCCAGCACTGCAGCCTACCAGGCTGTACCGACCCTCGCATTATATGCAGCAAGTAAATCATTTATTCTTTCTTACAGCCGAGCTTTGCGCTACGAACTGAAAAACACTACCGTTTCCGTAAGCTGCCTCTGCCCAGGCCCCACTGATACCGGTTTTGCTCATCGTGCAGGATTAGATGCCATGGCAGATCTGGCAGAGAAATTTAATATGTCGCCCGAAAGCGTAGCCAGTGCCGGGATAAAAGGAATGTTTAACAAAAAAGCAGAGATCATCCCCGGCTTTCTAAACAAACTATCCGCATTCGGCGCACAGCATCTGAATAAAGCACTTATTGAACGGATTACAGCCGGATTATACAAACGATAACACTATCATTATCTGCTTGTTAAAAAAACATTCAAATTATTTGCAAATAAATTTGATAATAGTTTTTTTTTGCTACTTTTGTAAAGTCTACTAAACAAGTATACTTTATTTAAATGACTAAAAGCAACTATAACCCTACTGCATGTACCATGCGAATGTGTCTCCTAAAAGGCATAGGTTGTTGCTGTTGTTGCTAATCAGATTCTCATTTACTGATTAACCTCTTTAACATCTGCCTACCTCCGCAGATGAGAAATTTAATCATTTTTTAATTTTAATACTTCCTGATCATGGGTACCTCTTATATAAAATTCACCTTAGGCAACAAAATTACCACCGAGCAAAAAGACTTTTTCAATCAAAATGGTTTCATCCATTTTAAAGGTTTCATCAAACCAGAAACCGTAAATGACATTGTAGCTGCATCCAAACAGGTGCAACAACAATGGATAGCAAATGAAAAAATAAAGGTAAATGGCATTCCTATTAAATATGGGAAAGATCTTGATGGATCTGCAATTGTACAACGCTTTGCTTTTTTAAATCAGCACCACGCGCTATTTGCAGAACTTACACAGGATCCACGCTTTGAAACACTATTGGAACTGATCGGCCCAGGTGCCAGGTTAGGTACTGAAGAAAAAGATGGAATGGTATTAAACCATTATGTAAACGGACATGAAAGCAAGTTTAGCCAAATGGGCTGGCATACAGACGGACTAAGAGACATCTTTCATGGGCAGAAATTAAGCCCTATGCTGAACGTAGGTATTCACCTGAATACATTAAAGCCGGAAAATGGTGGGCTAAGAGTTTTACCCGGCACCCATAAACAGAGCTTATATCAAATGCTTTTCCGTAAGAAGTATTTCTTAGACAACAAAGCCGATGCTCATGAAACAGCGATTATACCTGATGCCGGCGACTTGACTATACATGATGGGCGTTTATGGCATCGCGTTGCACAATCCTCGGTAATCGGAGAAGAAAGCCGCAGAAGGGTCATCTACATCCCAATTATTGCCGGTAAATATGAGCCAAAAAATGAAAATAGTCCTACCGCTTTCTATCAGCGTTTTGCAGGCCTGGTTAAATAATTATATATGTTGATCGCATTGATTATAAGCTACCTGATCCGCTCAGGAAAATTGGTTTTCTTACAAAAAACCTCGCAGCAAGTACGGTTATTCGTTAAATTGAATACCAAAAGATTTTAGATGTTTGGTTAGATCTATTTTTGTATCAAAGAGGGTGTCTGAATGCACCCTCTTTAAATTTTATTGAGATACGATTACTTAGCAATCCCTGTTTTTTCTGCTATAAATTTGGAGTCAATCATCCAATCCAGTTCCTGAAAATGAATTCTGGTTAGTTTATCTAATCCCGTCTTTTTAGCGGCATTTCTAAACATTAGTTGTTGTTTTCTCAGCTGATCTTTAAATAAGCCTTTTAAATCGGAAACTGTAAATTTATAGGTGCCCAATCCGGAACTAGTATTCATCTCGTTCTCTACAAAAGTTTGTTCCAGTAACCTGTATACATATAATTTCTGCAAATTTCTGCGGTAATAGTCAACGTTAGTCCCATTACGGGCTTCTTTTAATATCCTTGCATCTAAATCACTAAAAAGATCTGTCAAGGTATACGTTTTAACTCCGGAACCGTTGTGTTCATTGCCCCACAATTTCATGATCCTATTTCTCATGATTACCGCATTAATGGCGCCTTTTTGCAAATTGTTCAATTCCGCGTCAAAATTAATATCCAGTTTCTGCGCGAAATCCGGATTACTGAGCCATACAGGTGTATCAAACAACTCATCGTTTACAAATTTAACGGCTCTTTTTTGTATGGAATAAGGCACTGGCTCATATATTGAACCCGACTCTCCATTTACTTTAACGGTATGATAGATACCACCTATATTTTTAATCACGTGGCCAAGATAAAGTTGGTATTGGTCCCAAACGCCTGCATAACCACCATGTAATTTACTTTGATCCGCATCGGGAACGGTTACCCATTTACCAACCTGTGGCATGATCCGTTTTAGATTCTTAATTCCATAAGTACTTGCTTTAACAGCATCATCGCCTAAATCTTCATTTTGCGATCTTGGGTCAAATGGTTCCGACTCAGTACCAAACCACAAACGCTTATTGTTATTAATAGAATCAGTAGCCATTTTAACCAGCATTTTCTGCTCCTGCTCTGGCGTTTCAAATTCAGGATGCCAGGTATAAGCCCATTTAATGGCCCATTTATCGTAATCACCAATTCTCGGGAACAAACCTTTCTCAGTAATTTTATCTTCAGGCTGTGCTACATAATTAAACCTCGCATAATCCATAATAGATGGCGTATGTCCATGGGCTTCCACCCAAGCTTTATCTCTTAGTTTTTCTACTGGGACAGTTGAGCTTGAACCAAAATTATGTCTCAGACCTAAAGTATGGCCCACTTCATGAGAAGATACAAAACGAATTAAATTACCCATCAAATCGTCATCAAAAGTAGCCTTTCTTGCTCTTGGATCTGTAGCACCAGCCTGCATCATATACCATCTTTGCAATACAGACATTACGTTGTGATACCAGAAAATATGACTCTCGATGATCTCACCACTACGTGGGTCAACGGTACTTGGCCCCATTGCATTAGCAATTGCTGATGGTCTGTAAATAATAGCAGAATGTCTTGCGTCATCAATACTCCAGGTACTGTCCTGTTCTTTTGTAGGAGCCTCCTTTGCAATTATTGCGTTTTTAAAGCCAGCAGCTTCAAATGCTTTTTGCCAGTCATTAACACCTTGAATCAAATACGGAACCCATTTTTTAGGTGTAACCGGATCTATATAGAATACAATTTGTTTTGCAGGTTCCACCAGCTCTCCTTTTTTATATTTCTCTACATCTTCTGGCTTAGGTTCCAGTTTCCAACGATTGGCGTAGGTAGTAGTCTTTACTCCTTGTGGATCTGCATCAAAGTCTCTAAACGAAGTGGTAAAATACCCCACACGTTGATCTTGTAAACGCGGTCTCATTGGTTTCTCATCCAGCAAGACCATAGATGAATTCAGTTCAATGGTATAACTTGAGCTGGCCGGATTTAACCCCGCGCTATATGTTTTAACCGCCCTTATCTCTAAATTTTTAGGGTAGCTATGCACAAAATCAATATAACTTCTGTCATTTTGTTGCCCCGCCATTCCGGCCCTGTCTTTAAATGCTTTACGTTCAAAATAAAGAATGTCGTTGTCACTGTTTAAGAAATCTGTTACATCCACAACTGTTGCTGAAGAATCTTTGGATAGTGCCAGCATTGGAAATACCGCTGCAATAGCCTGGATATTGTTTTTCTGTACACTTGCGAACATACTTGTAGTACTGTCTTTGTTGTATTCAGAAAAAGAGATTCTTCTTAAAAAGATCTTTTTGTCACGGCCTTTTTCAAAACGGTATACCGTTTCGCCAATCTGGTCCCCGGCATAACCATTGGAACCGTTACGCATATCAGCAGAAGCCTTGGAAACCCTGTTTACAAAAAGGATCTCCCTGTTTAGGATGGCGTTAGGAATTTCGAAATAATACTTATTTTCCTTTTGGTGAACGGTAATAAAGCCGTTTTGGGTTTTTGTATTTTTTGTGATCACCTCCGAATAAGGTTTTAAAGTATTGACCTTTTTAAGGCTATCTGCGGTTTTCTTAGCAGGATCTATCACCGCGACTTTAGCCGCAGGGGCTTTTTTTTTGTGCAGTAGTGCACAACCGGATACCAGTGTTGCCGTACTTAACGCACAGTAAAATAATGTTGATTTCAGTTTAAACATTTTGGTTGTTATTGTTTTTGTAATTGATGTATTAGATTGAATTGTTTTTATCGTTGTATTATCCTATAATTTCAAGGATCTTTTCATTTTCAATGATCATCATCCCATGCCTATCACTGCTAATGCCCTGTTTTGCACGATAGGTGTATACCGGAATCTTTCCATGCATTTCTGTAGGCATATAAATAAAACGGATGTTATCACTGCGCTGTCCTAATGCCTCCCCCACCTCCACAATGTGTGTAGAGATAATGAAAAAACAATTGCGGTGTTCTGCAAATACCTCAGAAACGGCGAGCGTGGCATCATAGGCATCTTTTACATTAGTGCCTTTAAACAGCTCGTCGAATATGACCACCAGGTTTTTAGGCGCACCTACTTCTTCAGCTATCTTTTTTACCCTCAGCACTTCTGCATAGAAATGACTATAGCCCATATTAAGGTCGTCAGGAACATTTATGGAGGTATAAATACCATCTTTTACGGAGAACGTCATGGATTTGGCAGGCACCGGGAACCCCATATGGGCGAGGTAAATACTGATTCCGAACGACTTCATAAAAGTGGATTTACCAGCCATATTTGCTCCTGTTAAAAAGATCACATTATTGTCAGCATCCAGCTCAGCCGTATTGGGCACCGCCTTTTCCAGACAAGGATGAAATCCCTCTTCAATATGAAGCACATCTTTTTCGGCTGTTAATGCCAGTGCATAGTTGAAGCCTTTTGCGCGAGAGACATCGGTTACTGCAATAAAAACATCCATAGCGTGGACTAGCTCAAGAATCACTTCAATTTCATCTCTAAGGGTGGTACGTAGCAGGTAATCGCACCTTACAGTCTGAAAAAAAGACAGTGGTCCGGCTATATTTACACTTTCAAGCCATTTTAATTTATTACCGTTAAAAATAAGGTTGGCTTTCTGAAGTTCAGCTGCAAACGGACTTTGAGAATCCTGCTGCAACAGTCCGGAAATGAACCCTCCAATACTGGCAAGCATTTTTATAGCGGTCAGAAGTCCATTGGCAATCAGATCATGTTCTACCCTTAAGCCCATATAGTATAAAAGCTTACGGCGGGCATTTTGTCCGGCGGCCATCAAAATATTGGATGCTGAAGCTCCACTTAAGTAATTCTCTGTTGCAGACAGGGCTTCGGTTTCAAAAGGGAAATCCAATTTCTTACTTTGAAAATATTGAAAGATCTGACTGCGTCGGTTAATGTTGGCTACACTGGTTAAAGGCTGTTGGAACATAGATTCCAGTAAATGTTCCGCACCTGCAGTGCGGGTAAGATTAAACAAGTTAATTACAGAATTATTCTTGTATTTACCCAACAGGTTTAAATCGTCCAGTGTTTGTTTATCTGTTACAAATGGCATGGCTATCTGGTCTTTTTATTTTTCAAAATGTCAATAATACCTTCGTTATTGATGATGATCATCCCATGGCGATCTTCAGTAATGCCCTGCTTCAGGGTATAAGTATAAACAGGCTTGGCGCCATCCATAATTGTTGGCAGGTAAATAAACTGGACGTTGTTACAACGATCTTTTAATACCGCTCCGGCCTCGATAATGTGTGTAGAAATTACGAACATGCAGTTTCTTTTACGCGCAAAAGCGGCCGTAAGGGCAACTGTGGCCTCGAAAGCATCTTTCACATTGGTCCCTCTAAAAAGTTCATCGAATATGACAAAGATCTTTTTTGACAGGGCCAGCTGTTCTGCCACTTTCTTTACTCTCAATACTTCCGCATAAAAATGACTATATCCCATGCTCAGGTTATCCGGCAGGTTAATGGTACTGAACAAACCATCCATCACAGGGAATACCATACTTTTTGCAGGTACTGGAAACCCAGCGTGCGCGAGAAATACAGCGATACCCAACGATTTCATAAAAGTAGATTTACCTGCCATGTTCGCTCCTGTTAGGAAAATGACATTGCCATCCGGATCTACTTCCAGGTTATTGCCAATTGCATGTTCGAGCAACGGATGGTATACGCCTTCCAACTTCAAAGTTTGCTGGTCCGCCGGTAATGCTTGTGGAAATACAAACTGCTTAACAGTAGCCACCTTTGCAATGGCGATATACACATCCAAATGATAGGCATAATACAAAAGTCTTTGCAGCTGGTCTTTCTTTTTAAAACGCAATACCTTGTCGTACGCAGCAATTTTCTCATAATTCTGCTTTTCTACCGCAGCCTCTTTAATGATCTGTTGTATTTCCTCGTCTGCAAGAACGCCCTCAATCGTTTGGCTTTCTTCATCGTATGGGGTATTGGCTTTACCCTGGTTTACCTGGTCCAAAAACTGGCGAAAAGCATTGAGCAACGCTATAACAGCGGTAACGGCTTTTGCGATTTGCCTGTATTCGGTATCAGTCCCCATAAGGCTGCTAAATGTTCTGCCCAGCTTATTTTCATCATTCTGCAGTTTGCTACGCTCGTCTGCATTACTGAGATACTGTTCTATCAGGTCAAACCACTCTTCTTTAAACGGAAAAGCAATCTGAGCGGACTGAAAGAACTGGATGACCTCACTACGCTGATTTATAGCTCCGGCATCCGACAATGGATACCGGAACATTTGCTCCAGGATTTCCGCACCCCCACGGGTGCGGGTGCGGTTAAAGAGCCCGAAAACAGAATCGCGTCCTTTTTTATTGAATACATTCAGATCGTCCAGCGTCTGTTTATCAACGGAAAAACTCATAATTATGTTTAGGTTAACTATCTTCCTCTTCTGCGGATCAAAATGACCAGTCCCGCAGCAATAAGCAACGCCGGGAATCCCCATTTAAAGAAAACACCAAAGAATGCCCATCCTTTCGTGCCAATACTCAGGGAACGATCCGAAGGCGTATCACGGCGCATATCTATCGGCACTTCACCGTTCGACAGCCAAAAGAATGAACCTGCTACCAATAAGAAGTTTGCCGCCTGTACTTCATTACGCTTCATTCCGAGCTCGCCGTTACTTAACCAATCAGCATCACCTGTAATTAAAATCCGCTGGTCTTTACCATTAACTTTTCTGGATAATGCCAGCACTGTTGGATAAGATTGTTCTACCTCCCCAGCTGCAGGATTTAACTTTTCTTTCTGATCAATAAAATCCGTGGTTTCCACTTCGTTCCAACTTCCTGTAGAATCCGTACGTAATAAAGGAATCACATTAAATCCTTTGTCGCTGGTATAAGCAAGTGCCGAAGTAGAAGGCATGGTGATTACTTCTTCTCTTTTCTTCGAATTTTCCAGATAAAAAGAAAAATCAGCAGCTTCTTTTGTAATTTTTGAGACCAGGAGATCTGAAGCTAATTTAGGATTCGGACTTACCAATCTGCCTGGGAGAAACTGTACGCCCAACTGTTCTGTAATGGCATTCATCTGTGTTTGTCTGCCCGGTTCTCCAGCGATTAACAGGTTACCTCCATGCGCAATATATTGGTTTAAGTTTTTCTGCTCTTCTGCTGTTAAAACTAGTTTAGGCTCGGCAATGACCAGGATACGAATATTATCAGACACAGGTTTATCTAATTTAATCTCTGCGAAATCAAACCCTTGGTTAATCATCGAATAGCGAAAGGTTTTCTCCTGTGCTACCATATTATAGCCACGGTCAGTCTTTCCATTACTTTCACGTTCACCGTGCCCGGTCAAAAAACCTACCTTTGGCAAGTCCATTACCAGTCTTTTTATTGCAGCAGTAATCTCAGCTTCTGATGGTTGACGACGCATGTCATCATATAAACGGAGAAATGTTTTTTGTCCGTTTTCACGTTCTAATACCCTTACAAAACGGAAATTTTCTGGTTCAAGATTTACTTTACCACTAATAGCCGAGTATGGGCTAATCTCAAAGTTCCATTGGTTAAATTTAATCAGGGTATCCAATCGCTGGGCATCATTCAATTTCGGATACATCCTATCCAGCTGTGGATTTTCTGAATGATGATGATAATACTTATAATCCATCTTGATATCCGGTTTAAACCTGATGTATTGTTCGAAATTTTCTACATCATTTTTATAGGAGATGGGAAGAGCGGTATAGCCGGTAGGATCAAGCATATTGCTATAGGTATGGATGCTAAAACCACCGGTTAATTTGGCCATTACTTCCTGACTGCTTTTTGTTAAGGTATTCTCTTTGGTGCGTGTCGCATCATAATATACTTTAAGCGATGGCATTGCACTTAAATAACCAATAAACATGGCCATAAAAAATACCCCTGCGTATTTGGCCAGGGTCAACATCCAGGATGTTTTTTGCCTACTTGCATGCAATTTGATGATGGTAAAGCCTAAGAAGAGCACAATTACGATGATAAAATACAGTACATCTTCGCTGGTGATCATACCAGAAATAAAGGTGCTGCTGCGCCCGGTTATGGCCAGCCAATAAGTTACATCACGTACAAATTCAATACTCTGCCCTACATCTTTTACATAACCAAGCAAAGCAAAAATACAAAGGGTACCTAAGGCTGCAACTACGCTATAAGAAGTTAAGGATGACATAAAAAGACCAATTGCCGCATAGGCACAAGTAAGCAGGTATAAACCCAATAAGCCGGTTAATAAATAGGGGATATCCACATTATCTACAGTAAAAATAGAGAAGATGGCCAGTATCCCTAGAACACCAATCAGCACCAAACCAAAGATCATTAACGAAAGGTATTTACCTAAAATGATTTGTGTGTTTGTAACTGGTGAAGAGTAAAACAGTTTAATGGATCCGCTGCTGAGCTCCCTGCTCATGATTCCCATGGTTAACAGCGGCATATAGAGGTACAAATAAGATTGTACTTTGGTAAATACACCTGCCCAGCCTCCAAATGTATTAATGGTGACACTGCTTAACGGCGTATTAATAGATTGTAGCCTAACCAGAAAATCGTAGGTCCCTGTAAATCCCATGCATACCTGGAAACTAAATATCACCAGGATTAGCCAGGCAACAGGAGAGTAAAACAGTACCTGAAGTTCTGTTCTTGCTATTTTATATATTGTTTTCATTTTTTTTTAATATGAGCGAAATCTGTTTGCGTTATTTTAATTTTTTCTTGCTTAATTCCGCGAAAACAGTTTCCAGTGAATTTTTCTCCAATGCTACTTCTATCAGGCGCCAGTTTCTGGCTACACTTGTTTCTACAAGTCGCTCGATTACATCCTGCGCATCTGTAAAACGTAAACGATACCTGATTCCCCCAAGTTCCTCCACACCTTCTATTCCAGGTATGGCAAGCAACTCTTCTACTGTAGGACTTGCCACCAGTGATACCACCAGTGTATTTGGTACAATGTAATTGTCAAATTCTGCCAGTGATCCGGAAAAAATCATACTTCCTTCATTGATCATCCAAATGTGGTCGCAAAGCGCTTGTACTTCCTGTAGGATGTGGGTCGAGAGGACTACTGTTCTTTCTTCAGCAATCTCTTTGATCAGCCCCCGTACTTCCAGAATCTGGTTAGGGTCTAATCCGTTGGTAGGCTCATCAAGCACCACAAAGTCGGGTTTATGGATGATTGCCTGTGCTATCCCTACCCTTTGCTGGTATCCGCCGGATAGGTTCCGGATTAAGCGTTTGTTGAAATGGCTAATACCGCATTTGCTCATTACTTCGGACACTGCTGCTTTTACCTTTTTTGATTCCATAAGCCTGATATTGGCACTATGGATTAAAAATTCTTCGACCGTAAGATCGTTCTGTAAAGGTGGCTGCTGTGGCAAAAAGCCAATATTACGTTTCGCTTTTTCAGGATGCTCACCAAGGTTAATTCCCTTGATCACAATGTCCCCGTGTGATTGCTTGATCACACCACACATCACATTCATGATTGTGGACTTGCCGGCGCCATTAGCGCCGAGCAGTCCATAAATTCCATTTTTTGTAAGTTCGAAATTAATATCGCGTACTGCCCACTGTACACTATAACGATGGGACAGACCTCTAACACTTACGATGGGTTCGTTCATATTTTTTGTTTGTTTTAATACCAGTAAAAGGATCGTTTGGGCCGATGTATTTATCTCGGATTCTGTACGATTTCGGGGTTTAATTGAATGTATTTTTCTGCAATACGGTAGGTATATCTATTGCTTTCAGGTGTAAGTGTATAAGTAACATCTTTAAAAACTCTGGTCACCGTGGTTATAAATCCAGGGTCCTGTCTTAAACGTCTCTGATCAAACCAGCGGAAACCTCGTCCTATAAACTCTCTCGTTCTTTCATCAATTACACGGTGCAAAGCTTCGTTACCTGTACTGGCAGTTAAGCCTACATAATGAGCATCATCAAAACGCTTTTTGCGTAATTCATTTAACGTGTTAATCGCCGCATCCGGTTTGTCTGCACGTGCTTCGCACTCTGCTTTAATCAACATCATTTCGGGTACACTAGGGCCAACATATGCGCCATCTACACTTAACCTGTGTTTATAAAAAACACGGTTATTGAAAGGAGCATTTGATTTAGTACGATCGGCAGTATACAACTGATACCGCAGGTCATTAAGATCATAAATGCTGATTGTATTTGCATTTATAGGCACATTTGGTAAGTATGATGCGGTACGCTTAAAAAATATTTCCTCAGGATTCGTTAACCTGTTTGGGAATGTCACATTTGGCGCAGTATACGCTTTAAGGTCAATTAATGTATTTTGAAGTGATAATGCCAGTTCACTATTGCGTTGTGCCTCAGAAAACTCCCTTGTATTTAAATACGTACGTGCCAGCAAGGCATATACAGCGGTTTTTGAAGGATTTGTGATAAAGTCTGCTCTATCAGCTAAATCCGGCAAAGCTGCATTCAGATCAGCTTTAATCTGATTATAGATCTTTTGCACACTTACCCTGGTTAAGTCGGTTGTAAACCTCGGCGTAAGCACCAAAGGCAAACCTGGATCAGTAGCCGCAGTTGCGGGGTCATACTGTTTTGCATACATATTAACCAGCGTAAAATAACTATATGCTCTATGTACCAAAGCTTCCGCCAATGCCCTTCTTTTTTGCTGATCAGTACCCCCTTGGCTATCCATTACACCATTGATTACAACATTACAGTTGAAAATTGTGTTATAGAACTTGCTCCATTCATTATCTTCTGCAGCCGCTTCATACATTCTATCTGCCCAGGTATAGGCATTTGCGCTCAACACATTTAAAGGATTTTGCCAGACTACCTCATCTGTTCCCATATCGTCGCTTGAAAGCACAGGACTAGAATAAGAAACTTCAAAAGTAATACCATAGTTAAGTAAAGCCTGGTAGTCTGAAGTAGCTGATAACACTTTCAAATTCTCAGGTGGAATTTCTACATATTTGCGGCAGGCAGCACAGCACAATACAGTACCGCAGATCAGTGTATATAATATTTTCTTCATTGTGGGACGAATTAAAGTGATAGTCTTAGGTTAAACACATAATTTTTTGTGGGAGGCAGATTATTATAGGCGTTGGTCATTTGATATTCCGGATCTATTCCTTCTTTATTCGCCACCCATAAAAGACCAAGGTTACTAACCGTTAAACCGCAATCTATGCTCTTAATAAAATGTGTTCTTTTTAATAAACTTCCAGGTACCCGGTAGCTAAGCGTAATCTGTTGTAGCCTGATATTACCTGCATCCCTTACATTCAGATCAGAATTCATAAACCTGCTGATGCTGGTTATACTTGAACCTGTTATTCCGGGAATGTCAGTGGTCGCCTCATCACCCGCTTTCCTCCACCGGTTCGTTAACCTGGTATTGTTGGCCAGCAGTCCTGAAAATTGCGCCGGACTAAATTCGTTGTCCACCGGATAGAACTGTTGATTGATCGTTTGCAATAAAAAGATATGTCCCAGATAATAAGTAGCCCTTACGGAAAGACTTAAGTTTTTATAGCTAACCGTAGTACCTAAACCGCCAAAATATGGTGCCGTTGTTCTCCCTTTATTAACAAGATCTTCAGGAGCCACAGTGTAGGTTTGATCTTTGGATGAGATCTTTTTTCCGCTTGCGTTATAGATTTGCGACTGACCTTTATCGTCCAATCCAGCCCAACGATAAACAAAGAAATTATCCACTGGTAAGCCTGTAATAATAGCTGAAACTCCGCCGTTAGCCAATCTATTCGGAAAACGTGAATCTGTAACCTTATTGGTATTGTAAGAAAGATTGAAATTTGAAGACCAGTTCCAATCTTTTGTCCTCACGGCATCCCCTGATATATTTAACTCTACACCATGTCCTTCTAAATCTCCTGCATTATAAGACAATGAGGAATAACCATAAGTAGAATTGAGCGGCAAGGACATAATAATGTCATAACTGCGCTTACGATAAATGTCAACGCCAACACTTAAACGGTTGTTGAACAAACCAGCATCTATTCCTAAATTTGTCGTCTTCGTTGTTTCCCAGCCAATATCCTGATTTGCAGGCGAGTTTATATAAACAAAAGGCAATTGGGTATACCCATCAAGTTGTCCGATACCTGCGATAGTTGAAAAATTAGCTGAGGTTAAAGGTGGATTTCCAGCTGTTCCTAGTGTAGCACGGATACTTAATGAATTGATCCATTCAATCTTATCCATAAAGCTTTCTTTCTTTATATCCCAGCGTAAACCTCCAGACCATAATGGAGTAGCTCTATCTCTCCTGTCTACCCCTAATAAGTTAATGTCATCAAAACGTACACTGGCAGTTGCAAAATATTTATTCAAATAGGAATATCCTGCACTGCTGTAATGAGAAAGGTTACGGGTGGTATTTCGAAAGATACTAGAATTTGTAAATGGAAAACGTCCTTGCCCCTGACCATAAATAGTAGCATAATTACCGGTACTTGTCGTGTTAACATTTACAGCAGAAGAAACATCTTCATTATAACCATATAATGTTTGTCCTGAACCAGTGCCTTTATTCTGACTGATCTCTGTACCCACAACCATATTAAACCTATGAACATCATTCCAGTTTTTATCAATATCTAGTTGAGCCCTCAAGCCATAAGCATTGCTGTTACTTCGGGTACTTTTGTAAATGCCACCTTTAGGAAAGCCAGAAACCAATTTCCCATTTACAGGCACCGTTCCAAGATTATACAATTCACGACCTAAATAACTGTCTAAGTTTTGAATTAAAACCTGGTCATTTAATGATTTCTGAAGCTGTCCTGATACTGATAAATTTAACCAATTTGTGATTTTACCCTTGATCGCGGCATTTACCCTTATGGAGTTTCTTTCAGTAATTGTGTTGTTGTAATTTAACTCGTCAATAGGATTATATGTCCAGGGCAGATGCTTATTGATCCGGATCAAACTATCTGCCGTATTTTTTTTAACAGTTACATAACTACCTATTCTATTGCCCTCGTCATCAACCAACATCTGGTAAGGCGCCATTCCATACCGACCAACACTTAAGGCCTGTATTGCAGCACTATTTACAGTCGATTTAGCATAAGTATAGTTTAATCCTGTACTCAATGAAAGTCGCTTATTTAAGAAATCGTTAGTTAAATTGGTGAGTACAGAATAACTTTCTCCACTGTTTTTCCTAAATACGGGTTGATCTTTGGTATAATTCCCAGAGACATAATAAGAACTGTTTTCAGCCCCTCCCGAAAAAGATAAATTGTGTTGTTGTGAGACTGCTCTTTGAAGCAAATACTCTTTTAACTGATCTGTATTTGAACGATTTGCCAGCACGTTTAAGGCTGCGTCTTTTTGAGCAGCTGTAATCTTCCCGCTTTTCGCATCAAACATCAATTGCTGAGCCTCAGAAACAGGTGCCTGTCGCCAGTCTGATGCAGGATTTAGAATAAATTTTTTATCAAATAGTTCCTGTTCAAAATCAATATACTGCTGATTTGTCATCGAGGTCATGTTCTTAAAATTAGCAGGTGCCGAGGTACTGAATGTCGTGCTAAAATTAATAGATGAAGTTCCCTTTTTACCTCTTTTGGTTGTTACAACAATAACACCATTTGCGGCATTAGCACCCCAGATAGCTGTTGCTGCAGCATCTTTAAGGAAAGTAATGCTCTCTATATCTGAAGGATTAAATGTACTGATGATCGCATTACCGGAAGTTTCTGGCTGGGTTGAATTTTTTGGATTTCCATCTAAGGTGCCAGATGTAATATTGGTTAAATTTTGATTTAGTGCGACAAAGCCATCTATAACAAGCAGCGGTGGACGTCCATTATAAGAGCTTACTCCTCTGATCTGAATTGAATTGTTTCTAAGATCAAACTTTACACCTGGTACTTTTCCTTCCAGGCGCTCCATTAAGTTTACACTTGGTGTTTCTTCAATTTCTTTAGCCGTTATTACTGAATATGAACCTGTTGTAGTTTTTTGCTTTAGCTGCTGATAACCTGTAGATACAATTACATCTTCCAGAACTTTAGTAGCTGCAAGCAGCTTAACGACCATACCGTCTTTAGCTTTCATCTCCTGCGCAAGATAGCCGACAGCAGATATGATTAATATATCGTCATCATTAAGGCCATAAAACATAAAAGTTCCCTGCTCATTGGCGACAACCATGCGGTTAGAGTTTTTAAGCTTAACGGTAACTTTAGGGATGCCATTACCGGTTTCTGCATCTATAACTTTACCTGTCACATTTACAGTCGCAAAAAAGCTGGTAACTTTGTCAAAAAATAGTGGCTCTTTTTTCTTAACAACAATGGTTTTATTGACCAGTTTATAAGTTAATTTTTGTGGTGTTAATACTTTATCCAGTACGACTTCCAATGGTGTGTTCTTGAATGAAGCATCTATTAGTTGTCTGTCGTTAACCTTCCCCTCTTCCCAAAATATATTGTAACCGGTCTGCTTCTTCACTTCCAGGAACAATTGCTTCAATGAAGCCTCTTTTTTATTAAAAGTTATCCTTTGTGCGAAGGTAGAAGCACTAACCTGTAGCAAGAAGGTGGTCATGATAAGTAGGATTAGCTTCATAATACGGAGTACTGAATTATTTATATAGGCAAAATGCCCAGATCTGTTTGGATCCTTAAATTTCATTACATTTGTTGTTTAGTGGTTTAGTTGTTATATGTGAATATGTCTCATCTGAATACCACTTATTGCCGGGGATGTTTGCCGCATTCCCGGTTTTTTATGGCATTCACTATAGTATAGTCAAATTATAGCATAGCGATTACCCTCCTTCCTTCAACTTTAAAGTGAACTGATCCTGTTGATTCTAATACTTCTAACAATTGGGATATATTTTTAAACCTGGACACTGTACCTCTGAAAGCCTGCGTTTTAAGTTCATTATTTTCAAACACCACTTCTACATCATACCAGCGCTCTACCTGCTTCATGATCTCTTTCAGCGTCTGACCAGTAAAAATAAAGGTGCCGTTTTTCCAGGCTACGGCTTCTTCAGTATCCACTTCAAAAACCTTCAATTGTTTACCTGCAACAACAGACTGTTGTCCGGGATTTAATACGACATCCTTAATACTGCTGTTGCCCATAAGGTCAGTAACGCGAACAGCACCTTCCAAAAGTGTCGTTTTAGTAGCTGCATCATCTGCATAACCTGTAATGTTAAAATGCGTACCGAGAACCTTAACTTCCTGCTTGCTTGTTTCTACTACAAAAGGATGCTGCTTATTTTTAGCCACCTCAAAATACGCTTCTCCATTCAATAATACCCTACGTTCTTTTTTACCAAACTGAACAGGAAATTTTAGAGATGAAGCGGCATTTAGCCATACCCTGGTCCCATCCGGTAATTCCACCTGATAAGTCCCGCCCCTTGGCGTACTTAATTTCACCTCATTATCTGGGGCAATTCCGTTACCAACCTGGGCTTGTTTTGAAGAAGCTACATCGGTACCATCGTTATAGGTTAATTTTCTTGCATCAATGACTACACCGGCTTTATTGTCGCTAAGCTGGAGTGTTTCCCCATTTGCGAGTGTTAGCACAGCTCTATTTTTTCCGGGGAGGATGTCTTTTGAAGTATTGGCTATACGTGAAGGTGTATTGGCAAAATAACTCGCATTAAAATAATATATACCTGCCGACAAAGCAATTATTAAACTGGCGGCAACGGCAAACCGTGGCCATAGTATTGTTTTTACTGTCGATTTTCTTGCTGCTTTAAATTGTGGTGTGCTGACGAGGTTTTGATAAAAAGAACCTATTTCTTCGGCTGTATAATTTTCCTCTGGACGGGTATTGTCCCAGATACCATCCATTGCAGCAAAAAGATCCTCATCGCGACCTCTAAGGTTAAAAAAACCAATCAATTCTGCATACTCCGATTGGCTGATGTTTCCATCTGCAAATTGCTGAAGTAAATTTATTATACGTTGCTTGTCCGCCATTTTTCACACTCCCTTTACATTGGGGTTATATTAGGCATTACAGGGCAAAACGAAATTAGGACTAGTCGATATGAAAATAAATATTTTTAACGTTTGAACAAGCCTGCTGTCAGGAGCAAAAAATAAGCTACATCTGATTGGTTGAAATGTGTCTTAAGCGTCTTTAATGCTGCTACAAGATGGTTTTTAACTGTATTACGGGAAAGATTAAGCTTTGCTGCAATTTCATCATAATTTAATCCCTCATATCTACTCATTCTAAAGATCAGTTGCTGCTGGGGCGGTAAATGGATCAGGGCGGCCTCTGTAAAACGCTGCAGATCTACTAGCAAAACTGCTTCTTCAGTATCATTGCTTACCTTTTCCATGTTCAACCATAACTGGTCAATTGCTTTCTGGGAAACTGCAATTTTCTGCAATACGTTAAGTGCAAGTCTTCTGGAAATGGTATATAGGTAGGGTGCAATGGGTAAATCTTCATTTAGTCTGTCACGATTTACCCATACACTGAGTAAGGTATCATTCACTACCTCTTCTGCCTGCTCTTTATTTTTTAGCAATCGGAAACAAAAACTGGCCAGTCTTTTGAAATTAAGTTCAAAAATTTGGCGGAAAGCAAATTCATCACCGGCTTTTAATGCAATAATGATGTCTCTTTCAGTCGACCCAATTGCCATCTCCTTAGCTTAACAATTTTTGTGCAAATACTTCCTTCATGAACTGCAATGTATACAAAGATAATATTAATTCCTTTTTTTATGGCCAGACAGTAGCGATTTCATTAACAATCTCTTTAGTAAAAAGATCAGCCAGCTTATCTGCAGCATAATCTATTTCTTCTGTTGTATTGTAACGGCTAAATGAGAACCTGATCGTTGTACTATCTGCCTCCGACCCCAAAGCACTTAACACATGAGAAGCTTTACCCGACCTGCTGTTGCAGGCACTGCCTCCAGAAGCACAAATGCGATGTTGGTCCAGGTATACCAAGGGTGACACCTCGTTTTCTGGAACCGATACACTTAAAATATTAGATAAACTTATGGCCTTATCCCTACAATTTCCATTAAATTTTATCCCAGGAATTTTATTATTGAGTTTATAAATCATCCTTTCCTTCAAATTGCTAATGTAATTTTCATTGAAAGATCTGTTGCTATGCGCCAATTCCAGTGCCTTTGCCAACCCAACTATACCCGCTACATTTTCAGTTCCGCTACGCTGACCTTGCTCCTGAGCACCACCATTTATAAATGATAACAATGGGTCCTTAGACCGCTTATACAAAAAACCTATTCCTTTGGGGCCATGAAACTTATGCGCTGAACCGACCAGAAAATCTGCTTTAAGTTTTTGTGTATCATAGGTATATTGTCCCATTGTTTGTACTGTATCGGAATGAAAAATTGCATCATAATGGCTACAAACATTCGCGATTTCATCGATAGCATTGAGGTTACCAATTTCATTGTTTCCATGCATTACGGAAACAAAAGCCCTTTCATTTGCCGCCAACAACTGGTCAAGGTGAGAAATGGACAGGTTTCCTTTTTCATCGTGTTTTAGATAAACCAACCTAATCTCCCCATTACGTTCCAATACTTTTAAGGTCTTTAATACCGCATGATGTTCAAAATGTGTGGTGATGGCCAGTTTAATCCCATTACTCCTGATACCTGATAAAATTGCAGTATTGTCGGCCTCTGTTCCACCAGAAGTGAATACAATATGCTCGGGACTGGTGTTCAAAATATCAGCAATTAGCGTGCGGGACTGGGCAATGGCAGCACGTGTTTGCCGCCCCAGGTAATGTGTGGAGGAAGGATTACCATAATTTTCAAAAAAATAAGGCTCGATGGCCTGGAAAACTGCTTTACTTAATGGTGTGGTGGCTGCATTGTCTAAATAGATTCTCATATCCGTTCTTGTTTTATTTAAATAAATAACACTTATCCGGATAGCATTGAGCTGAAACGATCTTATCTTTCCATTAAAAATGGAAGGAGTTAGCACCTTGTAATGTACAGGTTGCCAAGACTTCAAAGGGCCTTTTCCCTCAGTCTTTCTGGATAAGTGTAATAGACTACAAAAATAGTATACTTTTTTCATAAATACTACTTATTTAGTAGAATATATTTTATCTTAGCCAAAACTTTAGATATATGGTACATCTCTAAGTTTTGTTCAAAATAAGGCCAGACTGGATGGTCTGGCTTTATTTATATGCTGCAATACGAAGAAACTTCGTTAAATTTGCCTAATGAACAATGAGATTGCAGTTATATTTGATATGGATGGCGTAATTTGCCACACAAATCCTTACCACTCCCTTGCCTTTCGTGAGTTTTTTGCCGCAAGAGATTTAGCGCCTACTGATGAAGAATTTGCCGAACACATGTTTGGTAAAAGCAATAGTTATATCTTAAGTCACTTTTTTAAACGTCCCGTTGCCGGAGCCGAGCTATTGGAAATGGAACAGGAAAAAGAGGGATTGTTCCGCAAAATTTACGAGCCTTATGTTGAGCCAATCACGGGGATTGTGGAATTTATGTCGGATTTAAAGCAAAATGGTGTAAAACTAGGTGTAGCCACTTCAGCTCCTTATGCCAACCTGGAATTGATTCTGAGCAAAATTGACATCCGCGAAAAACTGGGTTCGATCATGGCCAGCGAAGATGTGAAAAAACACAAGCCAGATCCAGAGGTATACCTGAAGTCGGCCGAAAATCTAAGTGTAACTCCTGATCAATGTCTGGTATTTGAAGATTCCTTTTCGGGTATCACAGCGGCCTTAAATGCCGGAATGCGTGTGGTTGGCGTACTTAGCTCTCATACCAAAGAAGAACTACCTCCTTGTAATTTATACATCGACGATTACACCGACTTATCTTACAATAAGATCATTGAACTTTTCAATTCATAATACCAGCTACTACTTACCATGGAAGATGAAAACAAAAATCCTTACGTCCAATTTAACGCACAAATCCTTAAGGATTGGAAAGACAATGGTGTAGATTATATCAAATTGGTTGAGCTGGTGACCGACTTACCCGTTAAATTTTTCGAGCTAGTCCCCAACTCCGAAATCCCTGACGCTGGTGAAACGATTTACCATATCGATTCAGAAGACATTACCGAGCTTTTAGAACCTTTAAAACACGTAAAATTTTTAGTGCACGAAATCTATCTGGAAGAAGACGAAGACTAGCTTCTGAAAAAGCGTCGCTAGTTCAACTTAATCTCAAATAAACTGAATGTTCCTTTCGCATAGTGCAAAGGCAAACCAACAGTATTGGTTAATTTTGTTACGCCGAGGTAAGTGAAACCACAGCTCACATAATAATTATTCAGCTTCTCATTCCCTGCTCCTGTATCCATTCTGATATAGGATTTTTGCTTTTCCACTGCATAATTTTTAACCCATCCTACGATATGCTTTACAAAATGCATTCCTCTAAATTTAGGATTGGTAGCAATGCGGTGTATATATACTGCAGGGTCTTTATCTTTTTCTTCCCAAATCAGAGGATCACTTAAAGTTAAAGTAAATACACAGGCCATCTCCCCATCTACAACAATCTGCCACTGAAGGTCATCTTTGATTGTCTGTGCTACCATAGCCCTTTCAAATCCCAACCAATTGATTGATCCAACTACTTTTTGGTACGCCGTAGCGGCATCATACAATTCAAATATCGCGTCTATATCTTGATCGGTACTTTTTATAACTTCCATCATCTCCTTATTTGTTTCTTACAAATCTATGCAGCTTTGATAAACTATAACAGCTACAGAAATAAAATATTTTAGGGTCACAGATGTTCCAATATTGAACAAACAAACTGCGCATTCGGGTGTTACAATTTTTGCAATACTTGTTGCTTGACCATGATAGGGAACCTTCATTTCAAAACGATACTGCTCCTCATTTTTCTATGTATTTCTGCCCCTATTTTTGCTCAAATTTCATTTTATAATCAACATTATCATAGAGATTCTCTAGCCAGAGGGCCAATCACAGAAAACCCTGTTCAAAAAAGGTTTGCCCGTGCCGCGTTGCTACTCTCAGCTACAGAAGTACTACCATGGATCTACGACAGACATATAGATAATGCTGACTTTGCTAAAATCAGCTTCAAAAGCATGGGGAATAACTTAAGGCCCAGCAGCTGGGCATGCGACATTGATGGATTTGCCACCAATCAATTGAGCCACCCCGCTCATGGCAGCATATTTTTTAATACTTTCCGCTCTAACGGCTACAGCTTTTGGCAATCCATTCCAGCTACAGTTGCGGGCAGTTACATTTGGGAGACTTTCGGAGAAAATCAGGCACCATCAACAAACGACTTCCTAAATACCTCTTTCGGTGGCGCTATTATTGGCGAAATGGTTCACCGCCTGGCGGGAAAATTAATTAATAACCGCAGTAGAGGTTTCAGAAGGCAGGTTAATGAAACCATGGCCCTATTGATTAATCCAGGCAATGGATTTAACCGACTCCTGGACGGAAAATGGGGGAAAATACCAGACCCAATGGATATGGATTCTTCAAAAATAGATTTAGAGATCGATGCAGGTCTAAGGAATTTTAACATGAACGATCGAAATACCCGCTTTAGAGGATATGGCCGTATCAAATTATTATATGGTAGTCCCTTCGAGAATTATAAAATCCCCTTTAGCACCATCACCGTTAATGCGGAGGTTGGAAAAGACGATAGCACTTTTGTAAACTCAATCAACCTTTTTGGTTCCATCAAAGGATGGCCGGTTGGTAGAAGCAACTACTCCAGACATATCATAGTCCTGACTGCTAATTACGACTACATTTTTAATCAAGCTTTTTCTTACAGCGGACAAAGTATTAAATTCAGTTTATACTCAGAATTTGGTGTAAAACGTAAAAACAGGATGAATACTTCCGTAGGTGTTGGCCCAATATTGCTGGCAGCCATTCCCGAGAAGTATATATTCAACCGTAGAAACTACGATTATTGCTCCGGGTTTGGCTTTAATGCCAATGCTGAAATCAATATCAATAATATTTTCTTTTATGGCATGACCTATAACAACGGGTTCTTTTATACCTGGAATGGAAATACATCCAGCTTTTTCTTACAAAGTCTTTCTGGCGAGTTGAGATATCGGTTTCTCCATAATCTTTCTTTTTGCACTGAACCCGGATATTTTGTCTTAAGGGAAAATTATAAAAGCAACGAACGGGTAACCAGAACCTATCCGTATTTAAAAGTCGCTGTGAAATATAACATTAGTATTCAATAGCGATAGCCTAATGATTGTTAGAAACAAAAAAGGTGCCCATACTTGGACACCTTTAGCAAACAGGTAATACCTGAATTCTTATTTTAACAATTCTAAAACCTTATTAGGAATCTCGAAATTTTGCAGAAATCCGGTAAACCTATCGGCTCCAGGACCATAGCTCAATAATGGAACTGGCAAGCCAGTATGGTCAGTAGTAGTATAGGTACTCACCACTGTTCCCGTTTTATAATTACCATCCAATACAATTAAGCCACCAGTTTCGTGATCTGAAGTGATAATAACCAGCGTTTCGCCATTTTTATCAGCAAATTGTAGGGCTTTACCGATCACTCGGTCAAAACTCAGGTACTCATCAATGGTGATCTTTAGTTTATTGCTATGCCCACCCTGGTCAATCTTTGCACCTTCAACCATCAGAAAAAATCCTTTCTTATTGTCGCTAGATAACAGTTTTAAGCTCTCATCAAAAGCATGTTCAATCATCCTGTAATTCTCTTCAGGGCGATCGGTATCAAAACAAAGTATTTTCTTATTTTTAGCCTCTTTAGGGAGGTTACCAACACCTTTATACACTTCAAAGCCACCTGCTTTAACACGGTTTAAAATGGCATCATTGTTCGCGCCAAAAGCATCATGGTAGCCGGCAATAACCAGTGCGGCAGGGCTTCGGCTCAGATCAGCAGCGATGCTATCACTCTGATCACGCTCGGTTCTATGCGCAAAAAAAGTTGAAGGTGTAGCCCCGGTCACACGGTCATTACTTACAATGCCCGAACGGACACCTATTTTAGCCAGTCGCTCCGGCAAATTCGGCACCTCCTTACCATTAACGTCCATCCCGATATAGCGATTATTGGTTTTTTCGCCTATCGACATGGCGCTACCGCCAGCTGCAGAGTCTGTAGTGTAATCATTCGCAGCAGAGGTATTTGAAAAACCTACATGCTTGATATTTGTTGCATTCAAATACCCACCATTAGCAGTTGCTGCAGCCCAAAAAGAGGAGAATCCAGATCCATCGCTAATCAGCAAAATCACGTTTTTAGGCTTAACCTTTCCGTTGTCACTCTTATAAGTAGGCTGGTAAATGCTGTGCTTTGAAGTTGCAGTATAATTATTACTTGGATAATTATTCAGAAACTTCGCCATTTCTGCTGGCGAATCTGTATTCAAATAATCCACACCCATTTTAATAAAAGCCTGCCAGCAAGTTTTTGTATCTGGGTTACCCCAAAAACGCACCGGTTTACCAACACGATGTACCGAGTCCACAAAATTCTTTGTTTTCAAAGAATCCGGTGCTACCATCCTACCTAAACCGTTCCATTTGCTAAACTCTTGAAGGCTTGCACTAAAAAAGGCCACCCGTGTCAACTGCTCCTTCGTGTACGGAGTATTGCGTTTCCCATCAAAGAAAAAGATCTCATCAAAATCTTTAAATTGATCTGCAGCAGGTGCAGCCCCGCTAATCACCAGCTTTATTGCATCTGGATTATTTTTCACATCAAAATACTCGCGAATAGGCTTTAATTTAGCCTCCAGACATCTTAAAGTAGGTAGGCCAGCAGTTTTTAAGTCGATCATAAACTGTAATTTTCCCCCATCTTTATACGCTTTATTGTTGCCATTCAGCTTAATCTGTCTCAAAAGCGGTTCTATATACAAGCTTTCTATCGTATGCTTAGGGTCGATATCTTTTTTGTGATGCGCCACATACAATTCATTCCCTTCCAGAAAAACATCGATTTCCATCGAGGCAAAATGATTGCCATGTGCGGCATAAAAAGGCTGACTTTGCAAGTAATCATTATGAGAATGGGCATTTTTGCCCACCTCATATTGTTGTGCATAGGTAACTGTCCCCATTCCCAGTACCATCAGGCAAAAAATTGCTGTCCGTATCGTATTCGTTCTTTTGTTCATCATCTTCATTGTTCTTATTGATCAGCTATTAAGGCTGAAACCAAACTTTAGTGTTGTGCGTCGGCATTTTACCGCCCATATTTTGTTGAACCCAAAGAATCAAGTTAGGGTTATTCTGCTCATTATCCGAATATACGTAACGTACAGGTATTGGTGATAAGACAGAAGGGCCAGGAACCAATTGAGGGTATCCCAATCTTCTCCATCCAGCCCATCCTTCAAAACCATTCAGATAAGTGTCTATCCATAATTGCTCGGCAATTTGTTGTAATGGAGCTGTAGTAGAAAGTGCTGCCGATGGCTGATCCAGATAAGCCTTTTTCTGTTCTTCAGAGATAAATGGCATCTCTGATTGCGTTGCTGAACCTAATGCCGGCCATTTTTCCAGGGAAGCCTTCACTGCTGCCAGGTAAACTTCTGCCACTGTTCCATTCACCCCCATATTACGTTGTATGGCTTCGGCTTTCAGTAGCATCAGTTCCGTGTAGGTCATTAGAAAAGCACGGTTTTCTTTACGGATTCTTTTACCAATTACAGAGTAATCATCTTTGTTCAGTCCAGTATTGGTGTAATCAGCCTTTTGCTCAGCATTACTCAATCCAGCGCGCTGACCTCTATAAGCCAAAGGCGTGGCTGGATTAGCTACGTTAGCGAGATAAGAATTTTTGGTTGGTGCAGCAAAAATAGTCAGTCTGGGGTCATTCTTGCTTTTCAATAGGTTCACCATCACGTCACTTACCCTGGTATTGCTACCAAAATCTACGCCACTACCATCAACCGGAGGATTCTGGATAAACCAATAGTACAAATCTGTACCGTTGTTATAAATCAATGTAGCCTGGTCGCTATTACCTTCAAAAACAGGATATTCTGTTGGATTGTTAAATATAGCGGCTACAGCAGCCTTAACATCTATTTTAGCGGATTGTCTCATCAGGATACGCAACTTTATTGAATTGGCAAATTTCCTCCAGCGGTTGGTACTCCCATTAAACAGGATATCCCGTTTTACGGTAGTTCCTGCAGGCAGATTTTTCAATTGTTGATTCGCAGATTCCAAATCCCTTAGCATCAGTCCATACACTTCCTGCTGCGCTTGATAGTGTGCAAATTCCATTCCGCTCACATTACCCATACCAGCCTCATTGTAAGGAATATCACCGTAGGCATCAGTCATTAAGGAAAGGATATACACTTTAAGAATGGAAGCCACCGCAACGTATTGAGGCAAGTTGCTTTTAGCACCAATCTCCTTCAGCTGATTCACATCTTTAATTAAACGCATCGGACCATTCCATTCTTCCCGGAAAGAAGCACCGGTCAGGTTGTATCGGCCATCCTCTTCACTAGTGCCACCCAGCCAGGCCAAGTGTTGTACATATTGCCCGGCACGTGTACCGCTACTGCTCATCGCGTTTGCTGCACTGGCAATAATTGGAGGCAACAGCATTTCCGCTGGAACCGTAGCCGGATTGTTAGGATTCACATTTATTTCTTCAAACTTACCACAAGAGCTCAGCAATACGAGCATAGCACCTGTTATTATCGAGAATTTCTTCATTTGCTATATGTTTATAGAATTTGATTTAAAAGGATTAGAAATTAAGATTAAGCGCAAAACCAATGCTTCTTAACGAAGGAAGGGACATTGCCTCTACGCCCTGGAACTGACCATCATAGGCCGAAACTTCAGGATCAATATTTGGCACATCAGACCAAAGCAAGAGGTTACGCCCCACAGCAGAGATAGAACCAGTTTTTACTGCTATTTTACGCAACAATGAAGTTGGCAATGCATAGCTTAGCTTTACCTCTCTTAGTTTTACATAAGAAGCATCAAAAGTGGCAATGGCATCATTGTTATAGTAAGCACGCCAATAGTTTCTTACCGTTACTTCGGTTTTATTTGGATTGCCAGTGTCTATATCCGTACCACCTCCAATCATGTTTCCGGCACCATTCGCATCGCGATTTACCAGAGATTCTTTTAAGCTACCTGCGTTAATACCCTCTATATAAGTACGTGAGTGCACTACGCCACCTTTTTGCATGCTAAACAATACACTTAGCGACAGTTTTTTGTACCTAAAATTATTGGTAATTCCGGCGGTGTAATCAGGGTTTACATTACCGATGAAAGCCCAGTCGCCATTTTCTTCTTGTGGTAAACCATTTTTGTGCGTTAAACCTGCATTATTGTAAATCAGGTAATCACCATATAAAGAGCCAAAAGAGCCGTCACCTTTGGTATTTAGGGTACGTAATTCAAGCGATGCCCAACGCTCTAACTGGCGGATGCGGGAGATCCCGATGTTTTCAGCCAGAGAGATCACTTTATTGCGATTCATGGCAAAGTTAACCGACATATCCCAGCTAAAATCCTTTAACTTAACCGGGCTGGCATTCAGCATCACCTCTAGTCCCTGATTATTCATTTTACCCACATTCATCAGCTTCGTATCGTAACCCGCCGAAGGGTTTAAGGTAACAGGAATGATCAAATCAGTTGTGGTACTTTTGTAGTAAGTCACATCCAAACCAATACGGTTATTTAAAAAGCGGGAATCGAAACCAAACTCATAAGAGTCTACCTTTTCCGGGCGGATATCCGCATTCGGGTAATTGTTGTTGTGAACCGCCACCGTTTCGCCATTCCATCCCTGAGCGATCTGGAAGTTTGATGCCGTTTGGTAAGGCTCTAAATCCCTACGTACAGAAGATACACTTCCTCTTAATTTTAGAAAACTTACAACCGGACTAGTCAGGTTAAATAACTCTGATGCCACCACACTCAATGATGCGGATGGATAGAAATAAGAATTGTTCTTTTTTGGTAAAGCACTAGACCAGTCATTTCTACCTGTTAAATCCAAAAACACCATGTTTTTATAACCCAACTGCGTAGTCGCATAAATAGAGTTGATCTTTTTTTCCTGATAAGTATTACCAGCTACAATTGGAATGGCATTGTTAGACAAGTTGTATACGTTAGGAATGGCCAATCTACCCGCAATAGCCCCCAGTCGCTTAGATTTCTGGGTTAGCAAGTTACCACCCGCGTTCGCATTAAAGGTAAAATCGCTACTAAATTTAGTATCGTAGGATAGTAAAAAATCATGGTTGGTCTCCAGGAAATACACGTCATCCTCCTGGTAATATCCATTTACAAATTGAGCCGTAGAGGTAGCATGTCTCATGGTACGTTTGTCGTTATAAAAATCGCGACCTGTCCTTACCATCAATTTTAAATTCGGCATAAAATCGTAACTCAGCTTTACGTTGCCATATACCCTGTCGCGGTTATTGCCGTTCAGGTTTTCATGGGCTACAAAGTAAGGGTTGTTCAATCTTGAACCATTTGGACTATAGATCGGTGTATTTTGTATCGTATTTGAAGATCCCGGCAACCAATAATTTTTCAAACTTTCTACATTCACGTTTCTGGGCATGTACAAGAAAATCTTCATGATGGCATCATCATTCTTAGCACCATAACTGGTCCTATTGTCACTGGCTGTATTGATGTAATTCATGTTTACATCGACCTTCAGTTTCGGGGTAATGTTATAACCCGAATTTAAACCCAAAGTATTACGACTTAAACCTGTATTTTCTACAATACCGGTTTGTTCGGCATTGGTATACGACAAACGGAAATTCAATTTATCATTACTCGAGGCAATAGACAAGTTATTCGTATAAGTTTGTCCGGTAACAAAGAAGTCTTTCAATTGATTAGGATATGCCACAAAGGGAGTAGGGATACGTTTTCCTGTGATCGGATCTATTGGTGAATCAAACTGCGGAATCAGTTGTCCATTCATAGCAGGGCCCCAGTTTTCCATAATGTTATCATTGGTCCCACCGCCCATTCCGTCTACATACGCATACTGACCATCGCGACCCTGACCATATTTATATTGATAATCAGGTAATTTCAACGGAGATTCATAGCTCGCCTGCGAGTTAAAAGAGATGCCAACGCCTTTAGTGCCTTTACCAGATTTTGTAGTGATGAGCACCACCCCGTTGGCTGCTCTAGATCCGTATAATGCCGCAGCATTTGGACCTTTTAATACGGTAATGGATTCAATATCATTAGGATCAATCTCTCCGGCAGCATTACCGTAATCCACTTCGCCCTCGCCATTCGTTAAGTTTGGATTGTTATAATCTTGTCTACCTGTATAAGCACGGGTAGATTGTTCGTTGTTGTTACTTACCGGTACTCCATCCACCACAAAAAGTGGCGAGTTGTTATAATTGTAACCACTTACGAAGTTTTGTCCACGGATCTGGATGTTGGCCGAAGCGCCTACCCCACCTGATGAATTGGTGATCTGTACGCCGGCTACTCTACCACTAAGCGTATTCAGGAGGTTGGTTTCATGTGATTCCTGCAACAGATTTCCATCTACTTTTTGGGCAGAGAAACCTATGGATTTGGCCTCACGGGTAATTCCCAAAGCAGTTACCATCACTTCATTCAGTTTATTGTCGTTTTCAGACAAGGCAATATTAACCACTTGACGAGCGCCAACAGTGATCTCTTTAGATGCATATCCTACGAAAGCAAATACCAATACTGCATTTTCATCAGGAACCGTCAACTGGTAATGCCCTTTGTTATCCGTTACGGTACCCAATGTACTGCCTTTAACCCTAATGCTTACCCCTGGAATTGTTCCTTTTGTGTTGGCATCGGTTACTACACCAGTAATGTTTTTACTTTTCGCCAGCACAATTGAATTCTCATATTCCTGATACGAAATGGCATATGGTGTTAGCAATTTGTGCAGAACATACTCCAATGGCTCATCTCTAAAAGCTGCATTGCTAACTTCGGCTTTTTTAAGGTTAAGCGAAGCTGGATCGTAGGCAAAATTTAATCCTGTTTTATTTTTAATTTTCTGAATTGCGGTTTCCAGATTTTCTTTATCGAAGGAAATAGAGATCCTTTGTTTTAAAATACCCAGACTGAATAATTTTTTTGCATAAAGCTGACTTGTGGTTAAAAAGAGAAATAACACACAGAAGCCCATTACAGTTGATGTTTTTAATACGGTATGTATAATTTTTTTCATCAGTATATAATTTGTTTTTCTATTTTTGATTAAAACATTGAGTAATTGATTTTTTAATAGTGATGCCCTAGGCATCCTATTTAGAGGCTGCTGTTAATTCCAATAACAGTAGCTTCTTTTTCATCGATACAGTATTACTTTTCCATTTTCAGTTCTTGTATGAAGTCCGTGAATTTTTGCTATGATTTTTAAGATGCGCTGGGCATTGTCCGTTTTGCTGATGCTGAAGGTGTATCTCAATTCTGCTATCCCCCCATCGGGTGCTAGCAGTTCAATGCCGTAACAGCTGTTAAAAATATAGCCCAGTTCTTTAAAGGATACGTTGTCAAGGTCCATAGTCGACTTGTTCCATGCAGCTACATAATTGGTATTGATGCTATCCAGTTTAAAGGTGCCTGATTTGGTATTAAACCTGATAAGCTCCCCTTTGCTGAGATAAGCCAGACGATGATCTTTGTTATTTACCTGCACTTTCCCGTGCGAAACGGCCACTTCGACCTCAGTTAAATCCGCTTTATTTTTAATGTTAAATGCCGTACCTAATACCTGTGTTGAAATTTGTCCGGATTGAACAATAAATGGGCGTTCAGGATTTCTTGCAATTGAAAAGTAAGCTTCACCACCTTCCAGTTTCACTATGCGTTTATTAGAGGTGGTAAATGTTGCAGGGACGTATAACTTTGTTCCGGGGCGTAAAGTTATAACCGACCGGTCTGTAAGTGTTATGGTTTTTGTCTCGCCAGCTTTGCTGGTATAGGTCATCCAGACCTGGTTTTTGTTTAATCCGACTGTATCGTTAGCTCGGTATAAGGCAACACCTATTGAAGCGATAAGTAATATGGCCGCCGCAGCTCTTATAAAAAACAGCTTAAAACTTTTATGGGGATTTATTTTCTGACGTACCAGATCGAAGATTTCATCTTTGATCCTGTTTTCTTTATCTACATCTCCGAAAGCATCAAAGGGAATCTTGTCGTCTGTCTGATGGAACCAGGTTATGGCCTGTTGGTCTATGTCTTTTTTGAAGCGGCTATTTGTCTTACCCATATACTAACTCATCATCGCCAAAGTCAAAAAGTACTTTAAGCGCGGGTTATGTATAGGTTAAAGTTTTGTTAAGGCAATTGTAAATAGTGCGGCGAGGTTTGTAGGATCGGAATAAAACCTTTTTGTTTTCTTTTTGAGCCTTTCTAATGCCTGAGAAATGTTGTTTTTTATAGTCTGCTCTGATAGCGAAAGCTCGGAAGCAATTTCACGAATAGACTTATTTTCCTCTCTGCTCAGTACAAATGCCTTTCGCATGGTATCAGGCATATTTTCAATTTCTTTATTAAAGAATGCTTTCAGCTCGTTAGCTTCCAGGTTGTGCTCAATGGAATGTTGTAGTTGATCATCCTGAAAAATACTATTCCTGGAAAAGTCGGCCAGGTTCTTTTTGTAAAAACTAATGGTTCTGTTTTTTGCGGCGGTATTTAAATACGGAGCAAGGGTACTTTCTATGGTAATGGCCTTTCTTGAAGTCCATAGGTTTACAAAGATATTCTGGACAATATCTTTAGTGGCCTCTTCATCACGTATCCTTCGGTATACCATATTGTACACTTCTTTCCAATACCGCTCATATAAAACCTTAAAGGCCGACTGATCTCCTTTTTGCAAACCAAGAAGTAAATTATCATCAGTATCAATGGCATTATACATGCCTCAAAGGTATAGCTCGGTTGTTAAGCTAAGGTTAAGATCAAAAAAAGGATGAGACTAGCGTATAAAAGCCGGTCCTTATCTGCAGAAATATTTTTGCAGATAAGGACCGGCTTTTACGATATTTATTTAATCAGGGACAACCAGATTATTATTGCTTAGGTTTTCTTATAGATATGTTAAAATCTTTCCAGATTTGAGCTTGCTCAGGCGTCATGATCACTTTTTCTTTGGCAGACATCTCTTTCCTGATTACAGTAACTTTTTCCTTTTTTTGTTCGTCAGTTAATGTTGCATCATCTTTAATTGCCTTTTGTGCTTTACTGCTTTCTGATATCGCATCATGCATTTTTTGTCTATTTTCATCACTAAGCTTCATCACAGTAAAAACTGAATCTCTCCGTACTTTCATACTTTTAGGTTTGTCCTGAGCAAAAATTGTAGTTGCTGCCAACATCAACCCGAATAACAAGGCTCCTTTTTTCATAATTACGATTTTATATGTTTAATTTATTATTTGCTCAGTAATATCTGGTATTATTTGATAAAAACGAATCTAACAGCTAAAATTCATCAATTTCAAACTATTTCTGGAGATATTCGAAAGTCTGTTTTCACATTCTCTCCTACCTTCACGCTGACAAGCAATAAAACCTATTATCAGAAAAGATTGAACGATGAGAAAAACTTTCAGCATGCTTTTAGCGGCTTCAACCCTTGCTTTAACCAGCTTTGCCCAATCCGAGCAAGACACCTCCTTAAAGTGGTTAAAGACTAGTACCAATGTAATTAGCTATCAATTAAACAAAGCGTCAAAAACTTATAAACCAGGCAAAAATCCCCGTTCGGTGAATCCAGATGGTACGGTTAGGCTTGCTCCTTATAAAGATTGGACCACTGGTTTTTTTCCAGGTTCATTATGGTATGGCTATGAGCTTACCGGAGACAAAAAACTAGCAGAAAAGGCAAAACGTTTTACCCTGGCTTTGGATTCTGTCCGCTACCTTACACATACTCATGATTTAGGTTTTATGTTGTATTGCTCATACGGAAATGCTTATCGCATTACTGGTGATAAAACTTATTTACCTGCATTAGCCGATGGCGCAAAACATCTTTTTGCCAGGTTTAATCCTAAAGTTAGCGCTATACGCTCATGGGATTTCCCACAATGGCATTTCCCGGTAATCATTGATAATATGATCAACCTTGAGTATTTATACTGGGGTGCAAAAGAATTCAACAAACCTGAATATGCACAGGCAGCAAGGACCCATGCCATTACAACCATGAAAAACCATTACAGAAATGACCATAGCTCGTACCATGTAGTGGATTATGATCCTGAAACTGGAAAGATCCTACGTAAGGCGACACACCAAGGCCTTACCGACGAATCGGCATGGGCACGTGGACAAGCCTGGGGACTTTACGGCTATACCATGTGTTATGAAAACACCAAAGATCAAAAATTCCTTGATCAGGCAGAATTGGTTGCTGCTTTTATCATGAATCATCCGCGTATGCCTAAGGATAAAATTCCGGTTTGGGATTTTGATGTGCACAACGCGCTTGATGTCGATGAACGTGCTCCTAGAGATGCTTCAGCCGCGGCTGTTATTGCATCAGCTTTACTGGATTTAAGCACTCAGGTAAAGGATGGTAAAAAATATATGGACTATGCAGAGGCGATACTCAAAAGCCTATCTTCGCCAGCTTATTTGGCCAAACCAGGTACAAATGGTTTATTTATCTTAAAACATAGTGTAGGTGCTTTCCTTTACAATTCTGAAATCGACACCCCTCTGGATTATGCTGACTATTATTACCTGGAAGCTTTGAAAAGATATGCCAACATCAAAAAAATAGATCTTTCAAAAATTTAAAAGATGAAAAAAAAAGGAATTGTTCTACTGGCTATTATAATCCTATCTTGTCGTTTAATTTACGCTCAAGAAACAGGTATTACTAAATCGAGCTTTGACCACATCAATCTCAGCTATCCCGGCTTAGAAAAAACCAATAAACTCTTCTTAGCGGGTAAATACAATGATGCGGCCAATGAACTTTTAAAATACTACCGCAATCGGACTAATGTGAAACATCTTGATTTTAATGTTAGTGACGCGCAAAAATTTGCGGGTAAAAAAGTAAACCAGAACACCGTAGATCTGGCCAACAATATTTTACTTCACAAATTTAAGCCTCACAAAGGCTACCCTGCTTATGATTACGGGAAAGACATCAACTGGCAATATCGCCCCGTGCAAGACCAATTGTTAACCACTTTTTTGCATCGTACTGCATTTTGGGAGCCACTTGGGATTGTTTATCGCAACACAGGGGATGAACAGTATGCCAAAGAATGGATTTTTGAAGTACGTGACTGGATCAAAAAGAATAAACAAGGTGCTTATCCAGATGATAAAGAATACGCATGGAAAGCATTTGTAGTTTCCTTCAGACTGAACCATTGGAGCGGATTTTTCAATCTATTCTTAAACTCTCCTAACTTTACTTCCGCTTTTTTAATGGAGTTTTTAAACTCGTATAATGAGCAAGCCAATTATGTAACAGCTAATTATACAGATATAGGTAACCACCGTTTGTACCAGGCCATACACCTGATGTACGCAGGCAGTGCTTTTCCTGAAATGAAAGCAGCCACAGCCTGGCGCAAAAGTGGCATTAGGGTCCTAAATGATGAAATTGCGAAACAAGTATTACCTGATGGCGTACAGTTTGAGCTTTCTCCATCCTACCATATCGGCACGATAAAGATATTTTTAGACGCATTGCAGATTGCCAAAATGAACGGTGCTGAGAATGAATTTCCGGAAAGTTACCGCAGCCTCGTAGAGAAAATGGTGATGGCAGTTGGCAAATATTCTTTTCCTGACTACACTTTCCCGCTATATGGTAATGCATTTTTAACCAACAAAGAAGCCATGCTTAAAAGCTATAAAGTGTGGGCTCAGGTTTTTCCGGAGAACAAGGTGATTCAATATTACGCTACCGAGGGGTCTTCTGGCAAACAGCCTAATTATCTGTCTAGCTCCCTACCTAATGCTGGTTTTTATGCCTTTAGAAATGGCTGGGATACAAAATCAACCGTAATGCAGATCAAAGCTGGTCCACCAGCAGAGTTTCACTCCCACCCTGACAATGGCACATTTGAACTATGGGTAACAGGCCGCAATTTCACCCCAGATGCGGGTAGCTTTGTATATGCCAATGTTGGTGACCAGGAAAACACAAAAAGGGACTGGTACCGCTCAACTAAAGCGCATCAGACGCTTACATTGGAGAATGGCAACCTGACCAATAAAGCCCAATTAAACAAATGGGAGACTGATAAAAGCTTAGGTATTTTAAGCTATACGAACCCTAGTTATACCAACTTAAGCCATCAACGTACATTTTTATTCGTTGATCAAACCTATTTTATCGTAATCGATAGGGCAATAGGAACAGCAACAGGTAATTTAGGTATTCATTATGTTTTAAAAGAAGATAGCAAACCCATTTTTGACTATAACAAAAACAGCGTAAATACAAATTATGCCGATGGTAATAATCTTTTAATTCAATTACTGAACAAAGATAAAGTTAGTTTAAAAGAAGAAAAAAGCTTTGTATCTTATCAATACCAACAAGAAGTTCCTAGACCAGCCCTTGTATTTGAAAAGCCTAAGAACGATAATAAGACTCACAGTTTTGTTTCGGTGTTATATCTTTACCAAGGCAATTCGGCACCTGAGATAAAAGTTACGGAAAATGCGGGTCACGATCCGGCTACCGGAAAAATCAATATAACTATCAACATAAATGGCAAAATCAATTCTATCAAACAGGATTTAAATCCATAAAAGCCCAAGAAGTATGCAACTTAAAAAAACAATAAGTCTTTGCAGTCTGCTTATTTGCGCAGTACTAAGCAAGGCGCAAGATCCACAGATCACAAAACAAAGCTTTGATCCAATTAACCTCAGCTATCCGGGCCTTGAAAAAACCAACCAGCTTTTTACGTCCGGCAAATATGAGGATGCGGCTAAAGAATTGCTGAGCTATTATAGAAAAAAAAGCAAGGCTAAAGCACCAGATTTCAGCAACTCTGAAAAGCCGGCTGATTTAAGTAAGCCTATTGACAACGCTACTCAGGAAATGGCAGACAAAGCGTTAGTCCACCAGTTTCAACCCCACAAAGGATATGGCTATTTTGATTATGGCAAGGATATCAATTGGCAAATGTGGCCGGTAAAAGACAATGAGGTACGCTGGCAGCTACACCGTGTAAAGTGGTGGCAAGCGATGGCTCTGGTTTATCATGCTACAGCCGATGAAAAATATGCTAAAGAATGGATATACCAATACAGCGATTGGGCTAGAAAAAACCCACTAGGCCTATCAAAAGATAATGATAGATTTGTATGGCGCCCGCTTGAAGTGTCGGACAGAGTACAAAGTTTACCACCAACTTTTAGTCTCTTTGTAAACTCTCCTAATTTTAGTCCTGCCTTTTTAATGGAGTTTTTAAAAAGCTACCATCAACAGGCGGATTATTTATCTGAAAATTTTGCCGAAAAGGGAAACCATCGTTTATTTGAGGCACAACGTACCTTATTTGCCGGTGTATCATTTCCTGAATATAAAAATTCACAAAGATGGAGACAAACTGGTATAACTGTGCTAAACACCGAAATTAAAAAACAGGTATATGCAGATGGAATGCAGTTTGAGCTCTCGCCGATTTACCACGTAGCTGCCATTGATATATTCTTAAAAGCGTATAGCTCCGCACAGCGTGTAAATTTGGAAAAAGAATTTCCACAATCTTATGTACAAACCGTAGAGAATATGATTATGGCGGTGATTAGCATTACACTGCCAGATTACAACACCCCTATGTTTGGCGATTCATGGCTTACTGATAAAAAATTCAGAATGAGTCAGTTTGCAAGTTGGAGTAAAGTTTTCCCGACAAATAAAACCATTAAATACCTCGCTACTGATGGTAAAGAAGGTCAGGCTCCTAGCTTTTTATCTAAAGCATTGAGCAATTCGGGCTTTTATACATTTAGAACTGGATGGGATAAAAATGCAACCGTTATGGTGTTAAAGGCTAGCCCTCCGGGAGAATTTCATGCCCAGCCAGATAATGGAACTTTCGAGCTTTTTGTAAAAGGCAGAAACTTTACACCTGATGCTGGTGTATTTGTATACAGTGGAGATGATGCCATTATGAAACAAAGAAACTGGTATCGCCAAACTCGTATACACAGCACACTTACCCTTGATAACCAAAACATGATGATTACCAAGGCACAACAAGACAAATGGGAAACTGGTAAAAACTTGGATATCCTTACTTATACCAACCCTAGTTATACTGAGCTTAATCATCAGCGTAGTGTACTTTTCATCAACCACAAATACTTTTTAGTTATTGATCGTGCGATCGGTAAGGCTACAGGAAACCTGGGTGTACACTGGCAACTGAAAGAGGATAGTAAAGCTGTTTTTGACAAGTCAAAAAACCGGGTTTACACTTCTTATAGTGATGGAAACAACTTATTGATCCAATCGCTAAATAGTGATAAGGTAACACTTACTGAAGAGGAAGGTAAAGTATCTTATGTTTACGCCAAGGAACTATCTAGACCTGCTTTTGCATTTGAAAAGCTTAAAAAGGATGATAAGACACAGAATTTTGTGAGTATAGTTTACCCTTTTGATGGCGAGAAAACGCCAAATATCAGCATTAAAGAAAACGCGGGTAATGATTTTGAAAAAGGTAAGCTCAACATTAGCCTTACCATTAATGGAAAGCAACAGGAGATAAAAATAACGCTGAATTAATAAAAATTATAATAAAAAAAGACAACCTTCAGGGTTGCTTTTTTTTTATACATTTACCGCATTATTATTAATGTGTAATGGGTCATCATAAAAACATCCAAAAATTAAGTGCTGCCGGTTTATTAATTAGTTTAGGTATCATTTACGGGGATATCGGTACTTCTCCTCTATACGTTTTCAAAGCCATCATTGGTGAGCGACTAATTACACAAGACCTTATTCTAGGGGGGCTATCCTGCATCTTCTGGACGCTTACTTTACAAACCACCATTAAATATGTTGTCATAACTTTACAGGCTGACAATAAAGGTGAGGGCGGGATTTTCTCCTTATTCTCTTTAGTCAAGCGGAAAGCAAAATGGTTAATCATACCTGCCATGATTGGTGGGGCAGCATTGTTGGCTGATGGTATAATGACCCCTGCGGTTACGGTTTCATCCGCTATTGAAGGTCTCGGATTAATCTATAAGGATTTACCTACAGTACCTATTGTACTGGCTATCATTATCTTTCTTTTTGTTTTACAGCAATTCGGAACTTCCTTGGTAGGCAAAGCCTTCGGGCCTATTATGTGGCTGTGGTTTACCATGATCGCGGTTTTAGGTTTTGCACACATTATGGAACTTCCTGAGATTTTAAAGGCTATTAATCCTTATTATGCTTATCATATACTAACCACTAATCCACAGGCATTTTTAATTATCGGAGCGGTATTTTTATGCACTACGGGAGCTGAAGCTTTATATTCTGACTTAGGTCATTGTGGACGCTCGAACATCAGAATCAGCTGGATTTATGTTAAGACCTGTCTGGTTCTAAATTATATGGGGCAAGGTGTATGGTTGTGGAAACTACAGGGAACCCACCTGGGGGATGTAAATCCATTCTATCAATTGATGCCGGGTTGGTTCCTGATCTATGGAATAGCGATAGCAACCATTGCTGCTGCAATTGCGAGTCAAGCACTTATTTCTGGCTCATTTACGTTGATTGCTGAGGCCGTTAGGTTAAATCTATGGCCAAAGGTTAGAATTAATTACCCAAGTGAGCAGAAAGGTCAGCTTTATGTCCCTTCTATGAACTGGATATTAATGAGCGGATGTATTGTTGTGGTATTGATCTTCCAAAAATCCGTAAACATGGAAGCCGCCTATGGTTTGTCGATTACAGTGGCTATGCTCATGACTACAATCTTGGTATCTGTATTCCTTTTAAGAAAAAAAGTCCCGAAATACCTGATCGCGATATTTCTAACGATATATGGATTTATTGAATTGACCTTCCTGGCTGGAAATGCGGCGAAAATACTTCATGGTGGCTGGTTTACAGTAATTCTGGGTACGGTGTTGTTCTCTGTGATGTGGACTTGGTACAATGGTCGCAGAATCAGGAACAGATACATGAAGTTTGTCGATATCGAAGAGTTCTACCCTGTAATTAAAAACATTAGCTCGGATCATACGATAGCTAAATACGCTTCCAATCTGGTTTACTTAACCAGTGCAAACTTCAATACGGAGATTGAATCTTCGGTGATTTACTCGATTATCCAAAAGCACCCAAAAAGAGCTGATGTATATTGGTTGCTCCATGTGGATGTAACGGATGAGCCTTATACAATGGAGTATGAAGTGGACCATATGATACCAGAGAAACTGATCAGAATAGACTTTAGATTAGGTTTCAGAGTTGAGCAACGGATAAATGTCCTATTTAGAAAAGTAGTAGAGGAATTGGTAAAAAGTGGCGAAATTGACATCACCAGTAAGTATGAATCACTAAAGGCCTTAAAAATACCTGGCGATTTTCGTTTTGTAGTAATTGAGAAAATTCTATCTAACTCGAGCAGCCTTCACTTTATAGAACGTTTAACAATTGCTTACCATAGAATCCTTAAGCTAATGAGTATTTCAGAAAGAAAAGGTTTCGGACTGGATTCAAGTTTCGTGAGTGTAGAGCAGGTTCCATTGATTGTGGATGTTCCAGATCCTATTCATATGAAAAGGATCAAGTAAAACCTACTTTACTTTTAATGTTCGGGGTCAAATATAACTTTGTTATACTGATCATCTGTCACTTGCTCCATCCAATCTACTGGTGATCCGTTTAACTTTTCCTGGATGGCAATGTGGCTCATCGCTGTAATATCTGTAGCGCCGTGCCAATGCTTTTCTCCCGGGAAGAAGTATATCACATCGCCTTGGTGAACATCATGTCTTACATCACCTTTATGTTGCACCCAACCCGAGCCTGCGGTAATGATCAAGGTCTGCCCAAAGGGATGCGTATGCCATGCCGTACGTGCTCCGGGCTCAAAGGTGACTAGTGCCATCGCTACGCGGGATGGTCCTGGTGGATTAATCAAGGGGTCAATTCTTACTGATCCGGTAAAATATTCTGCGGGACCTTTACCTGAAGGTTGTGAACCGCTGCGTTTAATTTCCATAATTGTTCTCCTTTGATATAAAGTAAACAATAATTACGCTATAGCGCAATATAGAATTAAGTATTAGCTTAATTTCCAATCAGGTCTTTCAAAGTGACAGGTATATCCGTTCGGGTTCTTTTGCAAATAATCCTGATGCTCCACTTCGGCATTCCAAAAATCAGTTGCAGGAACAACTTCCGTTACAATTTTTCCTGGCCATACGCCCGAAGCGTCCATTTCTGCGATTAAAGCTTTTGCTGTTTCTTGTTGCTGCTCATCCAAAAAGAAGATGGCCGAACGATAAGAAGTCCCGATATCATTTCCCTGCCTGTTTCGTGTCGATGGATCATGAATCTGGAAGAAATATTCGAGGAGTTTACGATATGATAATTGTGCAGGATCAAAGATGACCTCTATACCTTCAGCATGTGTTCCATGATTCTTATAAGTCGCATTAGGTACATCCCCACCAGTGTATCCAACTACCGTTGAAATGACACCTGGATAATGTCTGATCAATTCTTCTACTCCCCAAAAGCAACCGGCTGCCAGAATGGCTTTTTCAGTATTCATATCAATTCTCTTTTAATAACCCAAAGGTACAGCGCTATTGTGTAAACGGCAAGCCATTTTTCTTTTACATAAAAAAGCCAATAACAATATTGTTATTGGCTGTATCCGTTTTTCATTACCGTCTACTGAATTTAATTTCCATGGTTTTCATTTCCTTACCTTCGGTAGTACAATACATCTCCAAGAATTGATTGTTATCATCCACTAGTTTAAATACCTCCCGAACATCCATATCCTTGCCAGTAGTGGGATCAACGCATTTCCCTTTAAAATTAATGGTTTTTGTTGCATCATCCCAAGTTCCGTCCATCACCATTATACCTGTACCCATATTGTCTATCCAAGTAGAGGTAAATGTTTTTTTAGCATTGTCGTAGCCTAGAAGGCTCATTCCTTCAAATGGCATCCCCATCATCGTACCTTTATGAGTAGACTGCTGGTATCGTCCACCCAAAATCATCTTATTCTCACAAACGCTTTTACTTTTTTCTGGTGGAGCACCTGGTTTCATCCATGTGGTTACCTCACTATTCCAGGCACCATCACTTTTTGCAATCATTTTGTGTACATCGCCTGGAGTCATATAGGCTTGCCAGGCTTTCATCATGGCATCGTCCTGAGCTTTAATACCAGTGATTACGGCTAGCAATAGCAAAGCCATAACAGATAATGTTAACTTTTTCATATCAAATAGAATTAGTTTTCCCTTACCTAAATTTACGAAAAAAAAAGTCTATAATGCCAAAGAGCTCCGACATCCATCTGAGCTCTTCAATATCAACTAAACCTAAACTTTATAAATACTAACCAAATATTTATACTACAAAGGTAAAGGCCCTTCATTAAGGCAGTGTTAACTCGACATCAATTATTAAGGCTTATTTATCAATTGATATTCATTTTTAATTGGATGGTGAACTTACTGCCTTTATTTGGTTCACTTTGAACATTGATATCTCCACCCGCTGCATTTACGATTTTTTTAGCAAGGTACAACCCAATGCCGCGACCTTCTACATCCTGATGAAGTCTACCATACATATCAAAAATATGATCAAGCCCTTCTTTACGCATACCTCTGCCATTATCTTGTACGGTTAAGACGATATGATTATCCTCCATTGAGGTATGGATATGAATTACAGGAGGCAGGTTACCTTGGAATTTTATTCCATTTGATATCAAATTAAATAAGATACTCCTTAAGTTCTTTTTTGAAAAGAAGACCTCTTTAACTTCAAGATCTCGGGTAATCACCGCACCTGATAATTTGATCTTATTGTCTAAGCTCCACTCTATATTTTTGATAATCTCCTCGATATTAACCATTTCCATCATGTCGCTTTCTAATTTCGCTACTGTGGCAATATCGTTGATTAACTCCCGGAATTTTTTAACCGAGGAATTGATGATCATTAAAAACTTATTTAAATCCGGATCCGTTACTTTTCGGTTCATGACATTAATACTCACTTCAATGTTACCTAATGGGGCCAACAGATCATGAGAAGCAGTATTTGCGAAATTATCAAGATCAGCATTGATACGTAATAAGCTTTCATTCTTCTTATCTAGCTCAAGTTGTGTCTTTTTTAATTCGGTAATATCATTAAAAGTGACGATTGCGCCCTTCTTTTTATGATTAACCTCCTGGATATAAGGCATCGTCATGATCTGATACCATTTGCCGTTATTGGTTTCAATTTCTTTGGTGATGATATCTCCTTTGGCAATTACCTGTTTAATATCTTCTAAAATAGTTTCAAATTTTATATTGGTAGAAATATGGCTGATCGGCCTGCCAATATCAGATTCCTGAAGATTGATTTGCTTTACCGTACCTGGCGAAAATTTCATTAACAGTAGATCACTATCGATAAATAACTGCCCATTGATGTTACTTCTAAAGTAATTATTCAAGTCGTCATTAACATCCAACAGTTCTTTGTTCTTCAGCTGGTAGTCCGAATTAATCGTATGCAGTTCTTCATTTACCGATTGCATCTCTTCATTGGTACTTTGCATTTCTTCATTGGCAGAAATCAATTCTTCGTTAAAGGATTGGAGATTTTCAGCAGAAGAATCAAGCTTTTCATAGGCCGAATGAAGCTTATCTTTTAGCTCCTTCAATTCCTCTTCCAAGTTCAAAGTGTATTGATTCAGATACGTTTTTTCATCAAATACAAGACCTTCTTCCCCCGCAGGGTTAACCAACTTATCCTCGCTAATTGCAACCATTAGGAACCTTTGTTCTCCTTTTTTAACAGGTAAGGGTGCCACTGAAAGCGATACTTTAACGGTAGTTTGTCCACGTTTAATTATTATTCCATGAACAGTAGTACTTTCATTTGTTTTTAAAACCGTTTTACTTATGGTATTAAAGGCTATTAGCAGTGGCTTTGGCAAAAGCTCCACGAGGTTTGAAGTAAAATGTTTTTGGAGAAGATATTTTGTGGTATCTCCATAAGACTTTAAGACCCGGTTATGCTCATCAATACAAACAGCCATGTAGTCCAGTACTTCCGCCAAGCTTGCATTCATGGTTTCAGTCAACGTATTGGAAACCTCTTTGATCGTGTGTTCTTGTGAGAATGAAGAAGAACTACGTTTTAAATCCATTTCTGGCAATGAAAATGCATCCAGGCTTATCGTCCGTTTAGTTTCAAGGCTCTTATATATTTTCCATTTTTTATTGACAACTTCCAATTTTTTAATAATTGGCATTGGATTTTCACTGGAACCCAAAAACAAGTATCCTTCCGTTTTAAGTCCAAAAAGCAGCATAGTGAATGTTTTTTTCTGCAAAACTGGGCTCATGTAGATTAACAGGTTCCTACAACTGATCAAATGCATATTGCAATATGGCGGGTTCTTTACCAAATCATGTTGGGCAAAAATCGCCATCTTTCTGATCTCTGGCTTAATTCTATAGTTTTTGCCTTCTTTTAAAAAGTATTTATGAAGCCGTTGGGGAGACATATTTCCTTCAATGGCCGGACTGTAAATCCCCTTGGCTGCATGAATTAATGCGGAATTATCAATATCGGTTCCAAAAATCTTGACAACGGTATCTTTGTATTTTCCTGTTAACTGCTCTGCAATCAATATGCCCAGGGAATACACTTCTTCGCCGGTAGCACAGCCAGCCACCCACATCTTCAATTCTTCGCCAGGGCTGAGTCTTTTAAGTATTTCAGGTAATACATTACTTTGTATGAAGTCAAATGCTTCTTTATCCCTAAAAAATGAAGTCACACTGATTAGAAACTCTCTAGAAAGCGCGGTTACTTCTTCGGGTGTTGTTTTTAGAAAATTCAGGTAATTTGCAAGCGAGGTACAGTTATGATAGAGTGCCCTTCTTTTAGTTCTTCTTAGGATAGTTGCTTGTTTATAATCTGAAAAATCAAGAGGTGAGTTGTCTTTGATCAAGTCAACAATTGCTGCCAGATTTTTTTTATCATCTGAACGATCAGCTAATAGCTCCATTCCGTATTTTACATAATCTTCAATTGCGCCAGGCATTAATTCGGGTTCCAAAATGAAATCTACTATTCCTGTAGCTAAAGCATGGGACGGCATACTGCTAAATTCTGAAGTTTCAGGATTGCGTACCATCACCATACCACCCTCTTTTTTAATAGCCTTTATGCCTTCCGTACCATCAGAGCCTAAACCGGACAAAATTATTGCGATAGATTTTTCACCGGAATTTGCAGCAAGGGAATTAAAAAAAGTATTGATCGTCAGATGAGGGCTTTTGGTCTTTTGTTTATCCGTCAAAAACAACGTATTGTCTTCTATGGTCATAAACTTATTGCTCGGAATAAGATAAACTTGATTTCTTTTTACTTTAGTTCCGTTTTCAGCCTCTTCTACCACAAGTTTACTATGCCGGCTTAGTAATTCAACCATTCTGCTTTTAAAATCCGCAGATAAGTGCTGAATAATTATATAAGAAACACCATCTAAAGGAGTATGATCAAAAAAAGAATTGATCTCTTCCATACCCCCTGCAGAGGCACCAATGGCAATAATATGGTCTGGCTCTCTTGTCATTTGAAATGAAAGTTATTAAAATAGCTTCTGGTATAGAAAATATGGAAATCAAAAATACGACTATATTATTGAAAATGAGAAATTTCGAAGTATATATAGAAATCTCGATCCCTGCACAGCTTATTTGCTAGCAACCCGTCTCTGATTGAAAATCAAATACCCTAGCGGGGTTTTTCCGGTATAGGTTTTAAAATCTTTTAGAAAGTGATTCGAATCGTAGTATCCATTTGATATTGCAATTCGCATCAAATCGACATCCTCACTTCCAACCAATTCAAGGTACGCATGAATAAAGCGTTGGAGTTGAATATACTCTTTAGGCAAAAGTCCAATATGCTGCACAAAACTTCTTTCCAGCCATTTATAATTTACGCCAGCATCATTTGTCACATTTCGAACAGTGCTTTGTCCTTTTATTTTATGGATATAATCTAATGTTTTATGTAAAATTTCAGGGGTATCTATCTTCCTAAAATAATTTTGAACATATGTTTCGACAAATGCCACTTTTTCTTGAATAGAATTGGATTCAAAAAATTCGTTAATACTGAAGTTAATGTGCTTAGCAATAGATTCAAATGGAACAACTGGATTATATCTAAAGTATTGAGCTTCTAAACCAAACAACTGATAGAAAGTACCTGGATGGAACCTAATTATAAAAACCTGGTCTGTATTATTGTTGTATCTTACATAAACATTCTTAATTGAGCCAGCACTTGCCCATGCAGCTTTAACTTCGAATGTATCGTTTTCTCCTCTTACCGTTATTGAGTCTTCGCAACTTTGCAAAAAAACAAGCACAGGAAAGCCATCATTGAAAATAAGATGGGTATCATGCTTTGAGTCTCTGGAGAAAACATAAAATCCCTCGATAACAGACGCTAAGTCTTTAGATGGACTAATTCTGTAACCGTCCTCATTAAATTCCCCTAATTGTATCTTCTCCAGATAATTTATCGGCATGTCGCAAATTTACGGGAAATGTAAATAGCTAAAGAATAATACGATGTCTAATATTTACTATGAGCTCAATTTAAATGCTCCTAACTTTGTGCAAAACGGAATAGCGTTAATTTATGATTGTAAAAACTGAAGAAGAGCTACTTGGTATGCAACGCGTGAGTGAGGCTGTTGGCCTTACCCTACAAAAAATGCGTGCATATACCCAGGTCGGCATGTCCACAAAAGACATAGACGAGTATGGAAAACAAATATTAGAAGCTCTCGGTGCAAAATCTGCTCCATTCGAAACCTATGGTTTCCCTGGCTATAGCTGTATTAGTGTCAACAATGAATTTGCTCATGGCATCCCATCAGGTAAAGTCATATTGAAAAATGGAGACATTATCAACATTGATGTATCTGCAGAGTTAGGTGGCTTTTGGTCAGATAATGGCTGCTCGTTTGTTATTGGAGAAGACATTCAAGGGCTACAACATCTGGTAGATACTTCAAAAGAAATATTACTTGAAGCAATTTCTCAAATTAGCGGTGGAGTAAAAATTGCTGATATTGGAAAACTAATAGAGACCAAAGCCAAAAAATCAGGATACACTGTCATCCGAGATTTAGGTGGTCATGGGGTTGGACTAGGTTTACATGAGGAACCCGATGCCATAATGAATTATTATGATCGTTATGATAAAAGGCGATTTAGAAAGGATTCTGTTGTCGCTATTGAAACGTTTATCTCCACCCAATCTACATTTATTGAGAAGGCCGCAGATGGTTGGGCTTTTGTAGGCAATAATGGCGGTTTTGTAGCCCAGCATGAACACACGATATTGATTACGTCAGGCAAACCAATAATTTTGACAGCAGCGAACGGAATCCGCTAAATCCGCTCTACTGTCACCAGACTTAGTTCTCCGCTCTGAATGTATTTGACATTAGTTTTCTAGGGCGCTTACTTTTAAAGGACTCTGGGTCACTTGCCGCACTACTTGCATTGCCCTGTAATTCTTGAGAACGGAAGTGGTTTGTTTTAACCGTTCTCGGCCGCTCTGCCCTATCCTCATCAGCTAATTTGACACGAATCTTCCTACCCTTTAACACCATGCCATTTACAGCAGCAATAGCCCTGTCGGCGTCTGCTTGCTCCTCCATCTCGATAAAGCCAAAACCTTTATGTCTTTGGGTCACTTTATCTTTCAGTAACTCTATGCTATGTATTGCACCATGGATACTAAATATCTCCATCAGGTCGGCTTCTTGTATATCTAGTGGATATCCCACTACAAATAATTTTATCATGATTATATTTAAAAAAATTCACAAAATTGTATGAAAGCAAAAACCTTAGATCTCTCTAAGGCTGTCAAAGGTACCGTTTCTTGGGAGTACTTTAGATATTTAGATGATATTTCAGGCTTTTACACTCCTATTATACAATCCATTGTAGAGAATACCGATAATTGCTTAAAGCGTAAATAAAACATACATGAAGAGGATAACAGTATTTTGTGGTTCTAGTTTCGGAACTGAGAAGGACTATGAAGCACAGGCCAATTTATTGGGTAAAACACTAGCTGGAAGAAACATCGGTCTTGTATACGGTGGAGCGAATATTGGATTAATGGGTGCTGTTGCAAACGGGGCAATCGAAAATAAGGGAGAGGTAATTGGTATATTGCCTCGTTTTTTACAAAACAAAGAAATTGCTCATAAAGGATTAACGGAATTAATTATAGTAGAAACTATGCATGAGCGGAAAACCAAAATGAACGATCTTAGTGATGGCGTGATCACTTTGCCTGGTGGTTTCGGAACTTTAGAAGAGTTTTTTGAAATGCTGACCTGGGCACAACTTGGTCTCCATAAAAAGCCAATTGGGATTTTAAATATCAACGGTTTTTATGATGAACTGTTAGCATTAGTAGAAACAATGGTAAAAAAGGGATTTCTGAAAGTAGTGAACCAAAATATGCTGTTAACAAGTGATAACATTAACGATCTCCTTGACAAAATGGCATCTTATGAAGCCCCAACTGTTAATAAATGGATATCTAAAGATGAAATATAAGTCGTTGATTCCAACTCCACATGTTTACAAAATTAAAGTCCATAGAGGTACATTCAAAAATTGACAAAAACCAAAAAACCCTCTTCATTATATAAAGAGGGTTTTAAGAAAATTATTTTTCACCAATAATCAGTCCGATTGAGATATAGAAACCTAATAAATCTGAGCGATAAACTGGGACATGGTTGTAGGCTTTCTACCTAAGAATGCTTCTAACGTATCATCCACGACATCCATTGTGCCTTGCGCCTGAGCCATCGCCCACATGGTAAACATACCAATATACAAGTCTGGAACTCCAAACTGTTTCATTTTAGATTCAAATAGGTCAACTTCCAGGGATTGATATTTAACATCTTTTCCCAATTGATCGCCTATGGCCTTAGCTATCTCACTAAAAGAGACCGAAGTCGAATTAGTTAAACTATAAATTTGCTTTTCATGTCCTTCGGTAGTTAATACATGTGCAGCAGCTTCTGCTAACTCATCTCGAAGAACATAGCTTGCTTTACCGTCCCTTGCAGGGAACAATATGACGCCAGTCTCAGCTACTTTTTCTCCAGCAAAAATTGGTATCATTTCCAGATAAATACCATTTTGAAGAATAGTATAATCAATGCCACTATCTATCAGATAAGCTTCTGTTTGTACATGTGAATTCTGGAATGCGGCTATAGACGAATTTTCAAAATTTGTTTTCCTTACAAAAGAGGTATAAATAAGATGTTTAACATCGGCCTCTTTCGCAGCCTTTATGATGTTTATGTGCTGGGCAGTCCTGTTTTCGAAAGCTTGTCTATCGTTACTAGAAACCAATAGTAGTTTCTCTACTCCCTGAAATGCTTTAACCAATGAATCATAATCTGTGTAATCCCCTACTTTTACTTCAATTCCCCTACTTTTAAGATGGTGGCCATTTGCTACGTTTCTTACTAAAGCAGAAATTTCAGATGGTCTAACACCTTTGTTTAATAAATGGTCAATGGCTTTCGAACCGAATTGACCTGTTGCACCTGTTACTAAAATCATATTTTATATTTTATTATTATGTAAACCTAGTGATATTAATATACTAAGTATACTTTGTTATTAAACATTAGTACTATACTTTTGTATACTAAGAATAACGTAATAATATGAGTGATTTCAAGGAATTAATAGATAGAGATAAGGTGCAACAGTGCCCACGACATTATGTCCTGGCCTTAACCGACACTTTAAATGTTATGAATGGTAAATGGAAGCTACCGATAATTGCCTCGCTGCTGCATGGGAAAATCCGGTTTAAGGATTTACAAGAAAACATCGATAAAATAACTCCCAGAATGCTGTCAAAAGAACTGAAAGAACTAGAACTCAACGGCATCATAGAGCGTAAAGTGTACAATCAAACTCCTGTATTAATAGAATATATTCTAACAGATTCTGGTAAGAATATAACTAGTGTAATTGACTCGATGATTGATTGGGGAATGCTCCATAGAACTGAAGCTATCAAAAGTAGGTGGCCATGAGTTACTTGAACACCATTTGACGCATTTATGCCGTGAAATGAGCAATAAAAAACCGGAATCGATGTGTTCGATTCCGGTTAGTACCCAGCGCCGGAGTCGAACCGGCACGGTTTCCCACAGGTGTTTGAGACCAGCGCGTCTACCAATTCCGCCAGCTGGGCATTTGCTTATTCAGCGGGTTGCAAATGTATGAATTGATTTTATATTTGCAAACTTTTATTTCAATTTTCTTCTTTTAGCTTTTTATCCACCCAAAAAGGGGCAAAAGGTAGCAAGGAAGCAACCCCAATTAAGGCTGATTTCTTAAAACTCCATTTATATTCCACCCATGCCATAATTAAAAACATAATATAAAGCACGAACAGCAAGCCATGGGCCCATCCCGTGTATTTAACGGCCAAAGGCATCTCTGCCCAATACTTTAGCGGCATCGCAATAAATATCAGCAGAACGTAAGAAATACCTTCAGCGACAGCTACTTTTCTAAAAATTGATAATGTATTCATGCAATTGATTTAAGGCCGAAATTACCGCAAATAAACAGTGTAAAAAAGCCTTTAAATGCTTTTTTACACTGTCTTAACAACTAAACCAGACTAGCAGTTGCCTTATTTATACTTTCACGTATGCGCAATAAATACTTATTGCGGTAATATAGATCCTTAATCGATATCAGAGAAGCTGCTTGTTCAGCTGCATCCTGGCGATCAAAAGAAGTCGTTAATTTTAAAATTTCATCAGCTATCCCCTTTTCAATCAAGGCTACCTCATCTTTAAGTGCCGCCAAACGAACTGCATCAGGATCAAACTGCAAATCCATCAAAGCCTCATTCACATCCATCATTTCCATTAAAAAGCCTTGTGGAAGCACATAATTTTCACCTTCCGTTAATTGCCCCTTTAATTCTAAAATGTAGTGCAAACGCTTTTGCGGATCACTTAAAACCTGGTAAGCCTTATTATTCAGCGTACTCATTTCTAACACCTCCGCCTGCTTTTCTTCAGACTCGTTAATGTAAAAATCAGGATGATACTTTTTACTCAGGGCATAAAATTGTTGTTTTACAGCTGCTGCATTAGGGTTAAAACTAACCGGCAGACCATAAAAACCAAAATAGTCAGTCATGCGCCCTAATGCTTAAAGAAAGCTTTAAAAATATCGTTACCCAGTACAAATACCATTAACGACAACAACATCACAAAGCCAACTAACTGGGAACGCTCCATAAATTTATCCCCCAGTGGTTTTCCTTTAATCATTTCAATCACCAGGAACACAACATGCCCACCATCCAATGCAGGAATCGGCAACAAGTTCATAAATGCCAATGCGATTGAGATAAAGCCTGTAGAAAGCCAGAACTTCGTCCAGATCCACTCGCCACCATAAACCTTACGTGCGATCTCAACAGGACCAGAAAAGGCCTTATTCGCTTTAATATCGCCTTTTAAAACTTTCCATATCCCTTTAGCGTTATCGCTAAAAGTTGTCCAGGCTTGTTTTATACCAATTGGCAGTGCTGCCAACAGACTATACTTGATGGTCTCTTCTCTAAGCTCTTTAATATTAAAGTTAATACCGATTGTCCCCAATGTATCTACAGGAACAGCGTAAGTTAAGTGCTCAGTCCCCCTAGTTACCTCAAAAGTTAAAGTCTTCCCTTTAAACTTAGGGATCAATTCTCTTACATCAGCGTCATATTTAACTGGAATGGAATTTACGGCAACAATACGATCACCTTTTTGAAGACCCGCTTTAGCCGCAGATTTCCCAGGCACGATGCTATCAAGTGTTGTAGTTAAAAGCGGCATTCTGCTAATAAATCCTTCTACTCCAGAATCAGCTATCTTATTTAAGATATTATCAGGAACTTTAATATCGATGGTTTTATTACCTCGTACAATAGTTAAATTACTATTGCCCATCAATACTTCAGAACTGGTCAATTCATCAAAACGGATTACCTTATTCCCGTTCACGGCAATAATCCTATCTCCTTTTTGCAAGCCAAGCTCCTTACCAACAACCCCTGGATTAACACCATTAAGCGCTGAACTATTCGCAATATAGCTTTCTCCATACATAAAGGTCATGATCCAGAAAATAAAAATACCAACTACGATGTTCACAACTACACCACCAAGCATAACGATTAAACGCTGCCAGGCTGGTTTAGATCTGAATTCCCAAGGCTGTGGCGGTTGTGCCATTTGTTCGGTATCCATAGACTCATCTATCATACCGGCAATTTTAACATAGCCACCCAGAGGTAACCAACCTATGCCGTACTCACAATCGCCCATTTTAAAACTAAACAGTTTAAAGCCCCAGGCATCAAAAAACAGATAAAATTTTTCAATTTTAATTCCAAAGGCACGTGCCGCCAAGAAATGTCCTAACTCATGTAAAATTACCAAGAACGATAATCCCAACAATAGCTGGGCAGCCATAATCAATCCACTCATATTTTTCTTTTAATATTCTATTTGATCTTAAAAATTCTATTTTGTTACCAGTTGACTTGCAAATATACGTGTATGCAGATCTGTTTCTAAATAATTACTCAGGCTGGGCTGCTCAATAAAGCCTATCCCTTCCATACAAGCTTCAATCACATCACTCATTTGTAAAAACCCAATCTTGTCTTGTAAAAAGGCTTCTACCACCACCTCATTAGCTGCATTGATAATACAAGGCATATTTCCTCCTTTACGCAAGGCGACATAAGCCAAGTCAAGATTTCTAAACGTCTCCGAATCGGCTTTATAAAAATTAAGCTCCGGATAGTCAATAAAATTGAAACGTTTAAAATCACTACTTATTCTATCTGGGTAGGCCAAGGCATAATGAATCGGCAAATTCATATCTGGCAAGCCCATTTGCGCTTTCATCGATCCATCATTAAATTGCACAAGTGAATGTACAATAGATTGAGGATGCACGATCACGTCGATCTGATCTACATCCAGATCAAATAACCATTTGGCCTCAATCACTTCCAAGCCCTTATTCATTAACGAAGCTGAATCTATAGTAATCTTTGCCCCCATCACCCAATTAGGATGCTTCAAAGCTTCTGCCTTTCTAACTCCTTTAAGAAAAGAACGATCCTTACCTCTAAAAGGTCCCCCGGAAGCTGTAAGATAAATCTTTTCAATTGAATTTGTCGACTCCCCAACCAAACACTGAAAAATCGCCGAATGCTCAGAGTCCACAGGAATAATTCTTACTCCATTTTCCCTTGCCAGTTGTGTGATCAGGTCACCCGCAACAACAAGTGTTTCTTTATTTGCCAAAGCAATATCTTTACCCGCCTTGATTGCGGCAATGGTGGGCTTTAACCCTACCGATCCAACAATTGCGGTAAGCACTATATCTACGCCATCCAAAACTGCAGCTTCGCACAAAGCTTCTTCTCCTGCCAGAACCTTAATATTTGTTCCAGCCAAAGCCATTTTTACCGCTTGATATTTACTTTCATCTGTAATTACAACCAGTTCTGGTTTAAACTTTAAAGCTTGCTCAATTAACAATGCTGCATTCCCGTTCCCAGTTAACGCAGAAACCCTATACAATTCAGGGTTCCCCTCAATAACCGTTAAAGCTTGGGTACCTACAGATCCCGTAGCACCTAAAATGGATATATTTTTCAATTAAACTCCCCTCTCTTCTTCGTCATCACGCTGACGAGTTATAAAACTACTTAAATCATCCGCTATCTTCCTGTCGTTGGCAAGGCGTGGAACTTTATTTTGCCCCCCCAACTTACCTTGCGTCCTCATATAGCTTACAAACGCATCTTTTTGTAAAGAACGAATGATCAAAGGTTGCAATATTTTCCCCTCAATAAGGTCAAAATAGTAAATATTCTTTTTTTGCAAAGCCTCATCTACCTTTTTACTAAAGGACACCATATCTGCTGGCGGATTAGAAAACTCTACAAACCACTCATGATAAGGCAATTCGCCTGCAGGGGTACTCACTTGAGGAGCAACCGTAAATTCGGTAATTCCAACCCCCTCTTCATTGGCAACCGACAACAATGCATGTTCAACCTCTTCACCAATCACATGCTCGCCAAAGGCCGATATAAAATGTTTAATTCGGCCTGTCACCATAATCTTATATGGATCTTTAGATACAAACTTAACGGTATCCCCAATCACATATCCCCAAAGTCCGGCATTCGTATTTAAAACCAATGCATAATTTGTATCCAGCTCTACTTCGCCCAAACTTAAGCGGGTAGGATGGTCATTGTAAAACTCATCTGTTGGAATAAACTCATAAAACATTCCAGCATTTGCCAGTAGCAATAAGCCTTTATCTTGCTGACTATCCTGATAAGCAATAAATCCTTCTGATGCAGGGTACGTCTCTATCGAATCTATCTTTCGGCCAATACTAGCTTCAATTTTTGAGCGATAAGGTTCATAATTCACGCCACCGTAAACAAACAATTCAAAATTAGGGAAGATGTCTTTGATCTTTTTACCACCCGACTTTTCTGTCAGTCTATCAAAATACATCTGTACCCAAGGTGGTATCCCCGAAATCAGGGTCATATCCTGGTTGATTGTTTCATCCACAATCGCATCAACCTTTTCTTCCCAATCCTCAATGCAATTTGTTTGATAAGAAGGCAAGCGATTCTTCTGCAAATAAGCAGGAACCAAATTGGCCACAATACCTGATAAACGACCTACATGGATACCGTTCTTTTTGCTCATTACCGGACTGCCCTGCAAGAAAATCATCTTACCATCAATAAAGCGCACATTCCCTGTCTCATGAACATAGGTCAATAAGGCATTACGTGCAGCCTTAATCTGCTCGGGCATAGATGCAGCAGAAATGGGAATGTATTTTACGCCTGATGTTGTGCCAGATGTTTTTGCGAAATATTGAGGCTTGCCCTTCCACATCACATTCTTTTCTCCGGCCACTACCCTATCAATATAAGGTCTTAGCTCTTCATAATCCCGTATAGGGACATGCTTTTTAAAGTCCGCGTAGGTTTTTATCGATGCGAAATGATGGTCTTTACCAAAAGAAGTGCCCTTTGCCGCAGCCACCAGCTGCTTAAGCGTATCCTGCTGAGCCTTTACTGCATTTTTTTTCCATTTGTCGATACCTTTTACTACAAAGGCAGCAAATGGCTTACTTAATGCCGCTTTTAATCCCATAAATACTGATTAAACTATATTATGAATAATGTCTGGCTCACCTTCACCTTTGTATTCGCTCATCATTTTTCTGTAGGCAATTGTTAATGCCACACTTGATAAGGGAACAACAATGAATGAGCTTAAAACATTAATAAAGAAAGCAATAACAGGCCATTGCAAATAACTAACGAACAAATACAGCAAATGAAAACCTCCTAGAACCAATAACAGTAATAAGATTTTGGTAAAGTTTCCTTTGGTGATGGCCAGACTAAATTTGATAGACGAAAAAGGTGGCAGATTCTTATCAATGATAAAAAAGGGAAAGAAAGAAATTCGTATCCAGGTAATAAATATAGCGATTATACCTACCGAAATGGCAATATTGGTAATGATGTCCATATTAATTCCGAGGTAAATAAACGGGAATGCAATTAATATCACTAACGAATAAACGCCAATGATACAAAGCATAAAATATAACATGGCCACCAGAAATCTAATGATTTGCTTACGGGTGGGGATTGTACTTACAATACTCACATTCAAATCATCGTCCAGCAGGTGAAAGATGTATTTAAAGAGCGAAAGGTTGATGGTAAAGTAAAACATAATGAAGAAAAACGCCATCAATACGCTCAATCCCATATTTACATCCTTTAAAAAGAATGCCATTAAGCCCGAAGCGTTGGACGTAATGAACATTAAAAAGCAAAGGGTGGCGATGGAAAAGTAATTCTTCTTGGTTACCGCCCAAGCCTTGCCTATTACCTCATTTGTAGCAAACGTACTTTCCTTTAAAAACTCTATCATTGTTGTTTTAATACTATTCTTTTAAAAAAATCCTGCATAAACCCTAAGCCATAGGCTGTCAGTTGAATAAACGCAGCAATAATACTCAAAAATGCAACCTTTAACGATTTATTAACCTGCCATGAGTGAAAAAATATCAACATCAGGTATAACAACAATATAAAGTTACACAAATACGCTAAAGGCCAATAAAATATATTCATCAGCACTGTAAATATTACGCCACAGGTAAATACTGCCGGAAAAAAGTGCACCAACTTCAACTCTGCCGGAAAATGTTTATAAATATTTATCCTTGCCCGTCCGAAAAAGTGCAATTGTTTATAAAACTGTGCAAAACTTGTACGTCTTTTATGGTAGACTACCGCTCCCGGGATCAATCCAATTTTAAATCCATTGGAATGGATCCGAATGCTATATTCAATATCTTCCCCCAATCTGGTTAAAATAAAGCCGCCGACTTTTTCCCAAACCTCGCGCGATACGCCCATATTAAAACTTCGGGGATGAAACTGCCCCATGTGTTTTTTATTACCTCTAATTCCGCCAGTAGTAAATGGAGAAGTCATGGCATAACTGATGGCCTTTTGTATGGGTGTAAAACTTTTATGTGCGGCATCCGGACCTCCATAAGCATCCAGCTTATGCTCAAAAAGATAATCTTTAACGGTCTCCAGGTAATCTTCAGGAATCAGACAGTCGGAATCAAAGACCACAAAGTAATCGCCTTTGGCACGTTCGAAACCATAGTTCCTTGCAAAACCTTGCCCCTCGTTGGGTTTAAAAAAATACTTTACATCCAGTTTATTGGCATATTTTTCTACAATCGCCTTTGCATCATTTACGGATCCATCCTCTATCACCAAAACCTCAAACTGTAAATAAGTTTGTTTGGTTAAAGTATTCAGCAATTCGTCAATTTCCTGCGGACGGTTATAAAGCGGAATAATTATTGAAAAAAACATGGATTATAGGATCTCTTTTTCAATCAGGTAATGGTTACGTTCGGTCGCATTTCTAGTCACCAGCTCGGCCACAAAGCCTGTTAAAAACAACTGTGAACCTACGATAATCGCCACAAGCGCTATATAAAATAAAGGCTGATCTGTGACATCCCTTTTGTAAGGGGTACTCATCCAAATGTGATATAGTTTAACGCCAATCAGCCAGATCGCCATAAATGTTCCCAAAAGAAAGCTCAATACGCCCAACGAACCGAAAAAGTGCATTGGTCTTTTACCAAACTTCCCTACAAAGAAGATAGACAACAGATCCAAAAATCCGTTGATAAATCGGCTAAGTCCGAATTTGGTTACGCCATACTTACGTGCCCTGTGTTCTACAACCTGCTCTCCTATCTTTTTAAATCCTGCCCATTTAGCAATTACAGGAATATAACGATGCATCTCTCCGTAAACTTCAATGGTTTTCACCACATCCTTACGATAAGCTTTTAAACCGCAATTGAAATCGTTTAATTGTATCCCCGACATGCGGCGTGTTGCCGCATTAAATAATTTAGTAGGAATGGTTTTAGTAATCGGATCGTAGCGCTTCTTCTTCCAACCCGAAATGATATCCAGCTTCTCTTCGTTTATTCTACGATAAAGCTCAGGTATTTCATCTGGGCTGTCCTGTAAATCGGCATCCATGGTGATAATTACATTGCCTTCTGCTGCAGCAAAGGCTACATTTAGCGCTGCTGATTTACCATAATTCCTCCTGAATTTGATGGCTTTCACCCCATCGTACTCCGTTTTCAATTCTTCAATAACTGCCCATGAGGAATCTGTACTTCCATCATCAACAAAAAGAATCTCGTAAGAAAAGTTATTTTCCCGCATTACCTTGGCTATCCAAGCTGTTAATTCGGGAAGAGACTCGTCTTCATTATATAAAGGGATGACTACAGAAATATCCATGTGTGCTTATAAACGCTAAAAACCAAATGCAAACTTAGAGAAATAAAATGTCCTTCCATTAAATCCGGAGAAAATTTTATCTGATATAAAGATGCCGGCCTTCAGTCGAAAGCCGGCATCAGTTTTATAATTAAAACTAAAATATTATTTATGACTATTTTAATAAAGAGTCAAGCTGTTTCCTCAGCGCTGGATCCGAAGGTCTCTTCGCATCGCCAGAAACGATTTTACCTGTCGGATCAATCAGAATAAACCTCGGAATAGAATTGACATTAAACTTCTTCACAAAATCAGACTTAAAGTCCTTGTCGGCTATTAACTGAATACCTTGCAATTGATGATCTTTCACATAACTGATCCATTTGGCTTTATCGGCCATACGGTCAACGGAAAGACTTACAAAATGAATATTCCTATCGTGATAATCTTCCTCGAGCTTGGTTAAAAATGGAATTTCCGCCTTACAGGGAGCACACCAGGTTGCCCAAATATCAATATATACATATTTACCCAGCAGATCCTTCAAAGAAATTGATCGACCATCAACATTGGGGTACGTAAAATCGGGTGCAGCCCCTTGCTCAGACATCATTTTATCATTGGCATACATTTCCTCTATTTCAGCTTTATAATGTGGAATGGTAGCAGTGGCCATAAAACCACGAAAAGCATTAGCCCTTACGTCCTTATCTTTAGCCATCTTGATAATAAAACCCGTTGCCCTATAATTCATGTACTCCTTAATAAAAGGATTACTGATTTCACTATTGATCACTTTAATCTTTACTACACCATATTCCACAATGCTGTCCTCCTTATACTTTGTAGCACTTAACTTTGTAACATACCCATCTAACCAATTCCTATAAGCCACCGAACGTTTAAACAATGCCTCATCATTAAGCGCTGCATTTTCCTCCACAAATCGACTTAGCTTTACCTGTTCTTTGTCACTAAGTTTTTTAACAAAAGCCTTCTTATAGGCCGAATCAATTGAGCTATCATCATGTTTTTCTTCCATCAATTGATGAAGCCGCACAATGGCCAGAGAATCTATTCCATAAGACTCCATGTAACGAGTGGTTACATTTCTAGCATTGAAATCCGCATCTTTTATTTTCAACGACTTAATGGCTTCATCTTTTTCATCAGCATACTGAACACTTAGCGCAATCTTATAAGCATTCATTTTTTTAATGAACACCTCAGGCTTCATCGCATAAAGCGTATATAGATAGGAACCTTTACTCATAGGTATATATCTTGCCAACACAACCTCCTTATTTTTCAACAGGTCATCTTTTAATCCCGGCTCACCAGATTGAGCATAAGTTTTTACACTTAATAAAAGCACCAGGAGAAAATAAAATACTTTCTTCATGTCGATTAATTAATTTCCATTTTTGGATTAAAGTTTCTTACTCTAACAGGTATCTGAAAAGTATATGTATTACTGTGTGGTTTTAAAAATGCAAGGACATCACCAGTTTTCTTATCAACACGGGTTACTTCAGACATACGACCTTCTTTGTCGAGCCTTTTCATATCCATCCACCTCACACCACTATACGCCAGTTCACGTCTTCGCTCGTTAAGTACTAGGGCTAACGCAACATCTGGATTGTTCGCAGTCAAAGGTTGATAAGCTGCCGCCTTAATCCTTACTGCCCTAATCTTATTAACCAGATCCATAGCCGTTCCAGGTTCGCCATTGCGTGCTGCAGCTTCTGCCACGATCAAATAAAGTTCCTGAAAGGTAATTCCATAATTGGGTCTTCCCGGAGATGTAGCACGCGTTATACCTTTAACATTATTACTGGTCAGATACGTATATCTAAGATCCGTAGTATTAAAGTAAGTCTTCAGTTCATCTGAATATAGCATACCTGCCGGAATTAAGAATTCTTCACATGCGCGTTGCCATAAAATTTCGGGGTTCAAATCCGAAATAGGAATTCCACTTTTATTAGAAATCTTATTATAATCTATTAGCTGATGATCGGCTTTTAAGGCAAGGTTAGCATATTTAGCTGCATTTGTATAATCTCCTGTATAGAGATAAACCCTTGCCAAAAATCCTTGTGCAGCGGCTTTAGTACCGCGATACCGATTGATATTACTTACCGGCAAATAGTCTACAGCACGCAATGTATTATTTATAATCGTATCCATTGTAGCTTTTAACCTGGACCGCTGCGGCGCGACTTCAGTCACATCATTTGAGGTCACCAAGGGCAAGCCAGGGTTTACGGCCGCAGTTGCAGGGTCATAAGCTTTAGCAAATGCCGTAAGTAAATTAAAATAGGCATCTGATCGCACTAACAAAGCCTCTCCTAAAACTTCTTTCTTCTTCTGTTCAGAAGCCTCCTTCGCATTCATCGCATTTTTAACAATCACATTTGCATCGTAAATAACACGATACAACTGCCCCCATATAACAGAACTTACCTGATCATTAATATCAAGTTCTTGACGCCAGAAGTACGCGTTGGCCAAAACACTCCTGTCTGTAGGACTGTATTCGCCGTAATAATCGTCTGTACAATACAATAAAGTAGAAGGAAAGGTTTGTGTCATTGTAAGTGAGTTCAATAAACTTTCATAATCTGAAAGCTTTTCCGGAATGATTACTCCCTTTGGCTTCACTTCTAAAAAGTCTTTACAAGAGGCTAAACTAAGCAGTATAAATACGCTAAAAATGCAGTATAATATTTTTTTCATTGCGCTTTAATTTAAAAGTTTGTGGAAAGTGTTAAGCTGTAAAATGGCTGCTGAGGCAACGTTCTTATTCCTGTTCTTTTGTTGATCGCTTCCGGATCTACATCATTGCCACTAAATGTGTATTTAAAAGGATTCTGTACCTGAAAACGAATCTGGGTATTGCTGACCCCTGCTTTCTTAAGGACATCATTTTTCAGATTATAAGTTAATATAATATCTCTTAGCCTGATGTAATCCGCTTTTCTTACATAAGTATTTCCATAGGTAAAACCGTATCTCGCTGCATATCCAAAATCACCCGGACTACCATACACAGGGAGTCCAGGGATTTTTGTATCCAACTCATCACCTTTTTCTTTCCAGTAATTGGCTGCCCCCTGCAGTGGATATCCACCAAACATATCCGTTGGATTAGCCTGTTGTACCCGCATCACATGTCCACCATAATACATCAGTAAGAAAGAGAAATCGAAAGCACCCACTGAGATCTGGTTATTTAAACCCATTACATATTTGGGTGTTGTAGTTCCACTGTATTCCAGATCGTCCAAATCAACATCTACAATGACTCCTCCAAAATCACTATTATCGTTCATAACCTTAATGTTTCCATTTCTATCATAAACTCCGGGCTGGCCTAATTCGTTTAAACCTGCATACTTATAGCTAAACACCGCATTCATCGGATATCCTTTCTGAAGATCCGTACCTGTAACTATATCATAGGATGATCTTTTGTCCTTTGGTTGAACTGCCAATACTTTGTTTTTGTTAAACGAAGCTGTAACACTGGTTCTCCACTTGAAATCTGTAGTATTGATATTTAAACTATTCACCATCAGTTCAAGCCCTTTATTTTCAATTGATGCGGTATTGGCACTGTATTGATTAAAACCTAGGGTTGGGTCGGCAGACATAATTCCAAATACATCCTTAGTTTTTTTGTAATAAAAATCAACTGTTCCGGAGATTCTATTGTCCAGCACCCCGTAATCTAAACCAAGATTGTAATTATTCGTCGTTTCCCAACGGATCGACTGGTTCTCGGGCGACAATACATCGTAATAAGTCAAGGAAGAATTCAACATCGTATTTAACCGCGAATTCAGCAATAAAAATGGCCCGTTAAAACTACTTGGAACATTTCCATTAAAACCAGTAGCAGCTCTTACTTGTAGCGCATTAACCCAAGTAAGCGGTTTCATAAATTCTTCTTCAGCTAAAACCCAGCTGACTCCAGCAGACCAAAGTGGTTTATTTTTATACTTAGGATCTACACCAAAAAGATTTGACTGGTCAACACGTAAACTACCTGTAGCCACGTACCGACGGTCATATACATAAGTTCCCTGTGCATAATAAGAACGGAACCTACGGTCATTGTAAGCCTCACTAAAATAATTGGCACTGTTAAACCTTGACCCATAATCTCCTACCTCAGAAAAAGCTGGTGTAACCGTAGAGTTCAACACCTGAAGATTAACAGGTTTGTTGATCAGCGACTGTCCATCATAGCCAAAAAAAGTAGATTTATATGAGTCCGATTGCGTTTTGCGTTGTTCAATACCAAAAATACCAGAAACATTATGTTTTCTGTCTTTTGAATAATAGTTGGCATTAAACTGTCCGCGCAATGTATAGGCTACATTTCTTAAGGTTTGTTTCGTCAGAAAATCTCCTTGGGGTAAATCCGTAAACAAAGGCGTTCCTTTTACCGGGTCTTTCTTTGCTTTGGAATTGACTATATAGCGAACATTATAAGCATCATCGGTGCTCAACAGGTCATTCAAACCTTGCTCATTCTCATAGGCTCCTCCCAGATCTAAACTTAACCAGCTGGTAATTTTAGTATTTAAACGTCCCTGCGCTCTAAATGAGTTCAAAGAATTTTTGTTCGTATTTGCATACAGCTCCGCATAAGGATAATATTGCTGATCATACAAGCCCAGAGCCTTTGCCCTGTTGTTATAATCGGCATTTATGGCATAAAAGCCTTCCTTTAATTCGCCAAACGTCGCAGGCAAAGCAGTCCCGTTATCATCAACCAACCGGTCATAAGGAAGTAAATCTGTGTAAGGTGGCGTTTTTCCGCTCTCTATTTTATTATGCGTATAAGTGCCTTTAAAATCAAACGAGAATACTTTACTAAACTGATAGGTATTGGCTACATTTAATATGACACGGCTATTTTTCGATCGTACTTCATTTTCTCTTTCTCCAACATAATTCAAACCTAATAAATAGGTGCTTTTTTCATTTCCTCCACTTACATCAAAATTAATTTGCTTGGCCTGCCTGGTTTGAAAGAAAAGCCTGCTATAATCAGCAAGATTGTTATAAGATCCAATGGATGCTATTTTTTCATTTGCCTGCTGTTCAGTAATCAATTGATCTTGCTGATCGAATAAGACCAATCTAACCGGATCTATCGCATTATATTCATTATAATAAAAACGGGCATCGTTTTCCGTATTTACAATATCTCTGTTTAACTGAATATACTCGGGTGTTCCAGCATATTTCAGATATCCAAAATCAGGTTTAGCAGAAAAACCAATTGTACTTCGAAAATTAAAAACCGGCTTACCTGACTTACCTCTGCGCGTTTCTACCACAATTACACCATTTGATGCTTGTACACCATAAATGGATGCCGCAGCTGCATCCCTTAGTACAGATACCGAAACGACATCATTAGGATTGATACTGCTTAAATCTATTTCTGTTGGAAATCCGTCCACGACAATCAGCGGTCTCTTAACTGCATCAAAGGTACTTACTCCTCGAATGGATATCTCTCCAGATGCACTATTGTAAACCAAACCAGGCACCTTTCCCTCTAAGTTTTCCAAAAAATTACCTGTTACTGCCGTGCGCTGATTATAATCCTTCTCGCCAATTGTACTAGCCGCGCCTGTTAGCTGATCTTTTTTGATTTTTTGATACCCCGTACTGATCACCCCTACTTCTTCTAAATCTGAATCAGCAGACTCAAGATTAATACTCATTATCCCTTTTACAGGTACTTCTTTCGTTTTATACCCTAAATAAGAAATTACCAGCACTGCTTTTTCATCAATTCCGGTGAATACAAAACTACCGTTAGCATCAGTAATCACTATCCTATCCGAATTTTTAACTTTTACTGTCGCACCTGGTAAGGGCTTACCCTTTTCATCACTTACTTTTCCGCGAACGTCAATTCCCGCAAAAAAAGAATTCACAATATCCAATAAGGGTTCTTCCTTCATTGCAACAATTACCGCCCTATTTTTTAAGACATAAACCAGTCGCTGGCTATTAAATATCTGTTTCAAAACCGTTTCCAATTGTTGCTGTTTTGCGTTTATCGTTACTGGCTTTGCCATTTTCAGCATTTCATCTGAATAAAGAAAATCATAGCCAGTCTGCAATCGCAATTCCTTAAACAACTGTAACAATGGAGCATTCTTTGCCGATATCGTAACTTTCTGCGCAACACTTTTAGCGCTCACTTGTATAAATAAGGCAGTAATTATGATGATGGTTAACCTCATAATACGTATTAATTGACCAGCACGATAGGTTTTAAACCTATGCCGGGTTAGATCATAAAAATTCATAAATTTGTTTAGTTTGGGTTGTGTTGATAATTATTGTTTAGTCGCAATTCTGATAACCGTTTCCCGAACACAAAGCCAGGGGCCTCTCACCGAGGGCACTGAAAAAGTTCCTCATTTATGAGCCAGCTTAAGGAACGATCAAGTAGAACATGTTTTTTACTTGATCGTTTTTTTTATTGAACAAAGTTGAGATTTCGTTATACTGATTTTTTGATCAATATATACCTGTCTTTTTCGAAGGATAAATAAGCATTTTGGTTGCAATTGACTGGATTTAACTCAGATTTATTGAATATTAGATCAGTTTTAGGATTCTTTTTAAGTTTACGGTAAAAATTGCCATAGCCCCCTGCATTTCCATATTCTGTATTCCATAGGAAGTCGCACG
>NZ_SJSM01000018.1 GCF_004331685.1 Pedobacter hiemivivus
AACTTCACGGCTACTTGTGCATTTGTTCAATGCGCAGTATAGCATCGTTATTAAATGGGTATAAGTGTCAAAATGCTTATAGTAGTGATCGTGTTTACCGGCACGGGCAATGGATTTAATCTTGCCCCGATCCAGCAAATTTAACAGTTGATTTAGTATGGGCTGTCCGGTAAAAAATATACTTTTGCTCATGTTGATGTTTTTAAGTGTGGTAACTCAAATATATCAACAATGGGCTAGCTTAACAGCTAGCCCAAAATTTTATCCGGACAACAGTGAAATAAATTCAGGATGACGACCATACAAGCGTACCACAAAAAAAGCCCGCAATCAGATTACGGGCCTTCCAGTTTTAATTATGAATCGTTTCTTTATTTTTAATAACAATACTTATTAGCAGCGATCAATTGCTGTGCCACTTTTTGACGTGCATCTTTAACATTAAAAGCCTCCATTTTAGTGAACCTTCTCAGTCCCACCATCATCATTCGCTGCTCATCCCCCTCTGCAAAAGCCCATAAAGCCTCTTTACCCGCTTTCTGAATTGCATCAACCGCTTCAACAAAATAAATACGCATCATGTTCAGCTGGCCTTCGCAAGCCGCCTCTCCGCGTAAGCTTACCAGTTTCTCTGTCCGCAACATCGCCGACTCCGCCACATATACATAACTGGCCATATCTGCAATATTCATCAATATCTCCTGCTCTTTAGACAAGCTCATCATCAGTTTCTGCACAGCAGCACCAGCAACCATTAATGTCGCTTTTTTCAGATTCTTAATGATCTTCTTCTCCGCAGCAAAAAGTGTATCGTCTTCTTCTCCAAAATCAGGGATCGACATCAGTTCGGCAGCAACAGCAGTGGCAGGTGTCATCAAATCCAACTCCCCTTTCATTGCCCGTTTCAACATCATATCCACAGTCAACAACCTGTTGATCTCGTTTGTACCTTCAAATATCCGGTTGATCCTTGCATCACGATATGCCCGATCCATTGGTGCCTCGGCCGAAAAGCCCATACCACCATAAATCTGCACACCTTCATCCACTACATAATCCAAAACCTCAGAACCCCAAACCTTCAATATCGCACATTCGACAGCAAACTGCTCTGTAGATTTCAACTTCGCTTTACCCGCATCCATACCGCCAGCAACTAAGGTTTCATAGGCATCGTCAATATTCTGACCTGCACGATAATTTGCAGATTCAACAGCATAAACTTTAGTTGCCATTTCGGCTAGTTTATACCTGATCGCTCCATACTTAGAAATCTGACGATCAAACTGAATACGCTCATTTGAGTAATTCACAGCCGTATCAATCACCGCTTTCGAAGCGCCAATTGCAGCTGCAGCCAATTTAATTCGACCTATATTTAAAATATTAACCGCAATCTTAAATCCATTCTGACGCTCAGAAAGCATGTTTTCAACCGGTACGGGACAATCGTTAAAAAACACCTGTCTGGTTGATGAACCTTTAATTCCCATTTTATGCTCTTCCGGATTCATGGTGATGCCACCAAACTCACGCTCCACAATAAAAGCAGTTAAATTCGCATCATCATCAATCTTTGCAAACACAATAAAAATATCAGCAAAGCCACCATTGGTGATCCACATTTTCTGACCATTGATCAAATAATGTTTCCCATCTGCAGACAACTTAGCTTTGGTTTTACCCGAATTGGCATCCGAACCCGAATTAGGTTCAGTCAAGCAATAAGCTGCTTTCCACTCACCCGTTGCCAGCTTAGGAATATATTTATTTTTCTGTTCATCCGTTCCGTAATACAGAATAGGCAAAGTACCAATTCCAGTATGTGCCGATAGTGCTACAGCAAAAGAATGCCCGGCACCAACCACATCAGCGACCAGCATAGAAGTATTAAAGTCTTTCCCAAAGCCACCATATACCTCAGGTATCGAAACACCTAAAATCCCCAGTTCACCTGCTTTATCCATCAACGAAGGCATTAATCCTTCTTCCTGCGCATCGATGCGATCAAGATTAGGAAACACTTCCGCTGCCAAAAAATCACGGCAGGTCTGTGCAATCATCTTTTGCTCTTCATCAAATTCTTCAGGAATAAATACCTCCTGATAAGTGGTTTCTGTGATCAAAAACTCGCCACCTTTAATTGTTTTCTTGTCTGTAGCTTCCATGTTTTATAATATTAAAGCATTTCAAAAATACCGGCTGCACCTTGTCCTGTACCTACGCACATCGTCACCATCCCGTATTTCTGTTTCCTTCTTTTTAATTCATTAAATATTTGTACTGATAACTTTGCACCGGTACATCCCAGTGGATGACCTAAAGCAATAGCGCCACCATTTACATTTAAAATGTCTGGATTGATATGTAAATCCCTTACAATAGCAAGCGATTGAGAAGCAAAGGCCTCATTTAGCTCAATCAAATCCATCTGATCTAGTGTCATCCCCGCCTGTTTCAACGCCTTAGGAATCGCATATATTGGCCCGATTCCCATAATCCGTGGTGGCACCCCCGCAATTCCATAACTCACCAACCGCGCAATAGGATCAACACCCAGTTCTTTCATTTTCTTTTCGGACACCACCAGTACAAAGGCAGCGCCATCCGAAGTCTGCGAAGAATTACCCGCGGTAACACAGCCATCTGCAGCAAAAACAGGTTTCAATTTGGCCAATTTCTCTACCGAAGTATCTGCACGCGGTCCCTCATCAGTATCCACTACATAACTGCGGGTTTTCTTTTTCATATCCGCATCCAGGTAGTTTTCATTCACCGTAATCGGCAATACCCCATCTTTTAAATGACCATTTTTAATCGCCTCAACGGCTTTTTGGTGCGACTGATAAGAAAATAAATCCTGGTCTTCCCTGTTCACATTATACTCCTTTGCCACCGCTTCAGCAGTCAAGCCCATTCCCCAGTACCAATCCGGGTTTGTTTTTGCTACATCCGCATTCGGCACAATCTTCCATCCGCCAAAAGGCATGCCCGACATCACCTCAACACCACCGGCGATGATACAATCGGCCATACCACTTTTAATCTTGGCAACCGCCGTAGCAATGGTTTCCAGTCCTGATGCACAATACCTGTTTACCGTAACACCCGGCACTTTATCTGTATCCAATCCCATTAACGAGATCATACGGGCAATATTCAACCCCTGCTCAGCCTCAGGCGTCGCATTCCCAACAATTACATCATCAATTTGTTCCTTATCCAGATTAGGTACCGAAGCTACCAGTGCTCTTATTACTTCTGCAGCCAAATCATCAGCTCTTGTAAAACGAAATACACCACGAGGGGCCTTGCCAACTGCGGTACGATATCCTGCTATAATATATGCTTCTTGCATGTCTTATCTTTTTATTAAGCTAATTAGTTTCTTAATGGTTTACCCTTGGTTACAATACTCTGTATCCGCTCTAAAGTCTTCCGCTCCCCACAAAGTGACAAGAAAACTTCTCTTTCCAGATCCAGCAAATACTGCTCTGTTACTTCTGTTGGCGATGAAAGATCACCTCCGCACATTACCCAACCCAATTTCTCAGAAATCTTTTTATCATGTTCAGAAATGTAATGACCCGAATACATGGTATTGGCACCAGCGTAAACAATACCTAAGCCCTGTTTACCTAAAACCCTAATGTCTTTGCGCCTTACCGGTTGCGTATATCCGGCATCGGCCAACTCAATCGCCTTAGCCTTCGCATCGGCAATCAGCCTGCTCCGGTTCATACTAATTGAATATTTGTCTTTTTGCAGATATCCCAACTCAAAAGCCTCCACAGCCGAAGTCGAAACTTTAGCCATACCAATCGTCAGGAAACGATCTTTCAATGCATTTTGCACAATCTGATCATCACGATATTCATCAGATGCACGCAGGGCGAATTCCTTTGTTCCGCCACCGCCAGGGATTACGCCTACACCAAACTCCACCAATCCCATATAAGTTTCCGCATTCAACTGCACATGATCGGCATGTAAGCTAAACTCACAGCCACCGCCCAATGTTAAATTATGCGGCGCTACCACTACCGGAATAGACGAATATCTGATCCGCATAGAAGTATTCTGGAACATCCTAATCGCAAGGTTCAGCTCTTCCCATTCCTGCTCAACCGCCATCATAAAGATCATTCCCACATTGGCACCTGCCGAGAAATTTGCCCCGTCATTACCAATCACTACCCCTCTATAATCTTTTTCCGCCATATCAATGGCTTTGTTGATAGCCTGTAAAGTATCACCGCCAATGGTATTCATTTTAGAGTGGAACTCCACATTAAGGATACCATCACCCAAATCAATAATAGAAGCTCCAGAATTTTTCCAGATCACCTTATTGGCTCTTAAGTTGTCAAGAATAATAAACTCTTCGGCACCAGGTACCGCTTTATAGCTTTTAGAAGGAATATCATAATACTTCCTAACTCCATCCTCTACCTTGTAAAACGAGGTATTTCCGGCAGCAAGCATTTCATGAACCCAGGCCGCAGCCTCATGTCCATATTTTTTCATGCCCTCGATAGCTTCGGCAACACCAACAGCATCCCAAACTTCAAATGGACCTAAGTCCCACCCAAAACCGGCACGCATGGCATCATCAATTCTATACAACTCATCAGAGATTTCTGGAATCCGGTCTGACACATATTCGAACAAACCAAAGAAAGAAGCCCTGAATAACTCTCCAGCTTTATCTTTCCCAGCGGCAAACACTTTCATCCTGTCGCGCACATTTTCGATGGGCTTAGTCAAATCCAACGTAGCTGACTTAACTTTTTCCTGCGGACGGTATTCCAGCGTCTTTAAATCCAAGGCTAATATTTCGGTTTTGCCTTCAGCAGATTTTGTTTTTTTATAAAAACCTTGTCCAGTTTTATCACCCAACCATTTGTTCGCTTCCATCTTCTCTACGTAAGCAGGAAGTTTAAACAGATCATGTGCTTTATCATCCGGACAATTGTCATACAGTCCTTTCGACACCTTAATCATGGTATCCAAACCTACCACATCTGTAGTCCGGAAAGTTGCCGATTTAGGTCTACCTAAAGCAGGTCCAGTAAATTTATCTACCTCTTCCACCGTCAGCTCCATTTTCTCTACCAAATGCAGCAAAGCCATGATGGAATATACCCCAACCCTATTGGCAATAAATGCAGGTGTATCTTTACATAAAACCGTTGTTTTACCTAAAAATTTATCCCCATAATGCATTAAAAAATCTACCAGTTCGGGTTTAGTATGCGGTGTAGGTATAATTTCTAGCAACCTCAAATAACGAGGCGGATTAAAAAAGTGTGTTCCACAGAAATTCGCTTTAAAATCTTCAGAACGTCCTTCGGCCATCAAATGAATTGGAATACCCGAAGTATTTGAAGTCACCAATGTTCCTGGCTTGCGAAACTGCTCTACCTGTTCAAAAACTTTTTTCTTGATGTCCAGGTTTTCAACAACCACCTCAATGATCCAGTCGTAGCTGGCAATTTTAGACATATCATCTTCAAAATTCCCAGTTACAATCTTATTCAGAACTTTTTTAGAATATACCGGAGAAGGATTGGTTTTAACAGCATTTTGTAAAGCAGTGTTTACGATGTTGTTTTTATCGCCTTCTTTCGCTGCAATATCCAGCAAAAGTACTTCTACCCCAATGTTTGCAAAGTGACAAGCAATACGGGAACCCATAATACCAGAGCCCAGTACCGCTACTCTATTTATTTTTTTGTTCATCATCTTCTACCGGAATTTTATATGCCAATGTAAGTTTGTTCAATTTCTGTAAGGTTACTAAAAGGTTACTCTTTTCAGCTACAGTCAGGTTTTTTGCCAGGTATTCATTAAAATCAATCACTACACCTTTAGCCATTTTGCGCTTTTCGTAACCATAGTCGGTCAGGAAAACTTTTACCGAACGCTTATCGCCAGCCGAAGTTTCTCTGTATATTAACCCCAATTCTTCCATATTGTTTAGCATTCTCGACAAGCTGGTGGCCTTTACACCCAGCAAGCCCGCAAGCTGAGAAACCGCAGTTCCTTCTTTATCAATATTGATGAGTACATAGCCGATGGCTTGTGTAATACCAAAACCCGAGGCAATCTGATTGTATGCATTAGATACATTCTGCCAAACCACTTTTAAAAAATAATCAATTGTTTCCTGCTGTTTCATTAAATACTATGCTTGCATAACAAAGCTATTGAATTAAAATCTATAATGCAAATACAATTATTTAAGATTTTTCGAGAAACTCAAAGTTTTAAAAAAAACAACTTTAAACCTCATCATGACAGTTAGATTTATGGTAATTTTACAAAATATTTTAAAGCACTTTAATTACTTTATGGAGCGTAAGGGCGTAAAATCGATCACCTTCTTGTTGTTTTAATATTTTTAATCCAGTAAAAACACTAAAGGCAGGTAAAATTGCACAATGCTGTCCAAAATAGAAGCATGGAAACTTTAACTGTTGTCTTGCCTTTCCATACAATACGATACCAGGATGAATGTGACCACAAATATTGTAATATTCATCCCTTTCTACGGGTTCGTCGTGTATAAACCGGAAAGGTGCACAAAGTAATTCTTTAGGATGTACTTCTATATTTAAGGCCTCGTAATCTTCGTTTTTCAAGGCATCATGATTACCTTTAATCAGCACTACTTTTAAATGGGCATAATGTCTTCTCCAATCCTCAAAAGCATTTGCATCACTATTGAGATTATTATGAAACATGTCGCCTGTTACCAGCAAGGTCTCAGGTTCAAATTCTTTCATCAAAGAAGTTAAACGATGAAGATCGGTTAGTCCTACGGTATCAGGTACCTGAATGCCCGATCTTCTAAAATGTGCAGATTTTCCAATATGCAGGTCACTAATGATGAGCATTTTTTTTGCCAGCCAAAAGATTGCCCTTTCCTTGCTGAGTATAAATTGTTCTCCTTTACAATCAATGGTCATTTTTCCTTCGATTATTTTTCTTTTTTGTCCCTGCTATTTTTTCTGATTCTGCGGTCATTCTTTCAATACGCTGACTTAACTCTTCAGAACTCATATTATCCCTTAAGCTGTCTACCTTAATCGGGAAACATAAAGGAGTATAACGATCTGTTTTAATAATAATTATTTTGCTATCCTGAATACGTCTCAAGGCAGCCGCAAGCCGTGGCTCCTCAATCTGCTGATAAAACGCTTCATCATAAGCTTGCCGCAACAACAAATTGTGTTTATCATAATCACTAAAAACATTGAAAAATAAACCTGCAGAAGATTGTAGATGTTTGTTCGCGATATATTTACCTGGATAACCCTGGAATACGAGTCCTGAAATGCAGGCTATATCTCTAAATTTTCGCCTTGCCATTTCTGTTGCATTAATACTCGCAACAATATCTTCGCTTAGGTTCACAGGACTAAAGAGTGTTTTTACATCAGCTTCATCCAGGGGTATAGGCTGCTCACTTAACAGCTCAAAACCATAGTCGTTCATGGCGATAGAGAAGGTAATGGGCTTAATCCGCCCTAATCTGTAGGCAATTAATGCAGCCATAATTTCATGTACCTGTCGACCTTCAAAGGGATAGGCAAAAAAATGATAGCCATCCCTTGTATTAATTAATTCAATGAGAAACTCATTACTTTTAGGTACATGAGAAACCTTCGCCTGGCGTTCAAACAAGGGCAAAATAAAATCCAGTTCCTCTTCACCATGAACCTCGTTTAATGTTTCATTATATTTTTTCCTGAGTATACTACCCAGATTAGCAGTTAGAGATATGCGACCGCCCATCCAACTTGGACTGATGGCTTGTTTCAGTTTACTTTTTCGAACCAGCACCATCATTTCTTTTACCATTATAAATTCCAATACTCTGCCGGCTAGTGTAAAACTACTTCCCGGCTTCATTCTTGAGATAAAAGATTCCTCAATCATACCAACATAACCGCCAGTCAAGTATTTGACTTTTAGCATTGCATCACTCACTATAGTTCCAATATGGAGCCGATGACGCATTGCAATCTGCCGGCTTTTCACTCTCCAAATACCATCCTCGTCTTTATTTACTTTTTTGAACTCATTGTAAGCCGTTAAACTATCCCCCCCAGTACTGATAAATTGCATGATCCATTTCCATTCCTGTGGTAATAATTCTCTAAATGCGTGCGTTTGTTTGATTTCAAAAAATATCTTTTCCTCATCAAAACCGTCACCTACAGCCAAGGTAACAAGATATTGAATTAAGGTATCAAAAGACATTACTACAGGTTCCCTACTTTCGATATCCTGGGTTCTTGCGGCTTCTTTAATCGCTGCAGCTTCAACCAGTTCAAGTGCGTGAGTAGGCAGAAAGTATATTCTAGAAGTTTCATAAGGAGAGTGACCACTTCTACCTGCGCGTTGTAAAAAACGGGCCACACCTTTTGGCGAACCGATTTGTATAACGGTGTCTACAGGCTTAAAATCAACCCCCAGATCTAACGATGAAGTGCAGACTACAGCTTTCAATACCCCCGTATGAATGGCCTCTTCAATCCAGTTTCTCAATTCATAGTCAATTGATCCGTGGTGAATAGCAATTAGCCCCGCCAGATCCTCATCCTGAGCCAATAAGGTTTGATACCATAATTCGGCCTGGCCCCGGGTATTGGTAAATATGAGTGTCGTTTTACTCTTATGAATGATTGGTAAAAGCTTATGCGCCAGTTTGTGGCCCAAATGTCCGGCCCAAGGCAACATATCAATATGATCGGGAAAAATAGAACGAATCTCTATTTTCTTTTCAATATCCGATTTAATGATAGTTTTTAAAATATCACCGTAAGGCACCAACACATCCATCGCCTGTTCCATATTACCTATTGTTGCAGATATACCCCATATTCTAAGTAAGCGCTCAGGGTGTTGGTCTATAAGCAGTCCCCTGATTCTTGATATGGCGAGCTCCGTCATTACCCCTCGTTTGCTGCCAAGCAATTCATGCCATTCATCAGCAACAATACATTGAAGCTGTTCAAAATAGTTGAAGGTACTTTTTTGAGCAAGTAAAAGATGGATGCTTTCGGGAGTAATGATGAGTACCTCCGGCATTTGTTTTTTTTGCTTCAGTTTTTCGTTTTGGGGAGTATCACCATTCCTAACACCTATATGCCAGTCTAGTTCAAGCTGTTCACAAACGTCAGACATTGCACGGGCAAGATCTTTGGCAAGAGAACGCAATGGGGTAATCCAGATTAATTTTAAACCTGATTTCTTTTGCTTCCCTTTTTTTTGTACAACCGCCGTGCTCGCCCGAGCTGGTAGATCAGTATTTAATTCGTCAATTATTACAGCCAGAAAAATAGAGAAAGTTTTGCCAAAGCCTGTGGGGGCATTTATAAGGCCGGAATATCCTTCGGCGTAATATTGCCAGGCATCCGTCTGAAACTTAAATGGTTTCTTCTTATCCTGTTTCAGCCATTTAATAACTTGCTTATATCCCTTGCTTTTTTCCAGCTGCATGTTCGTAAAATATCAGATTTTTTAGGTTTAAACCATTATACCGGAGGTAGTAAAGTAGCTTGTAACAGCTGTCGTAAATCATCTAATGTATTAATCTCATCTGCATTTTTATCTTTTCTCCATCTTGCGATCCTTGGGAATCTCAATGCCAAACCAGCTTTATGTCGCTTGCTTTCTGCTATTCCCTCAAAGGCGATTTCAAATACCAGTTCAGGTTTAACGGTTCTTACCGGACCAAATTTTTCAATGGCATTTTTTAGGACGAAGGCATTTACTTCTTTAATTTCTTTATCTGTTAATCCAGAATAAGCCTTAGCTATAGTGATCAGTTGGTCTCCATCTCTTACTGCAAAGGTATAATCGGTATAAAAATTTGCCCTTCTACCGCTACCTTTTTGAGCATAGATCATTACTGTATCGACAGTATAAGGGTTTATTTTCCATTTCCACCAGTCGCCTCTTTTTCTTCCGGAATGATATAATGAATCCAGCTTTTTTAGCATGATGCCCTCACTATTGAGGTCTCTGGACCGCTCTCTTAGTTTAGCCAGTTCATCCCATTGGTTAAATGGAACTATTGGAGACAACATGACAACCTGATTAGTTTTCAAATTCAAAATAACTGTCTCCAACGATTGTCTACGATTACTTAAGGGCTCTTCACGCATATCACGCCCTTTATATTCCAACAGGTCGTAGGTATAAAAGCCTATTGGGGCATCATTTAACTGATTTTTATGAATGGTTTTTCTGTTCAATCGTTGCTGCAAAATGCTAAATGCCTGCACTTTTCCATCTTTTATAGACAGTATTTCCCCATCCAGTACAGTCCCATCTTCTAATTCCTGTAATAAAAAATGGAGTTCAGGAAATTGTTCGGTAACCAGTTCTTCACCTCTCGACCAGATAAATAACTCTCCGTTACGTTTCACGATCTGACCTCTGATTCCGTCCCACTTCCATTCGGCTTGCCATTCCTGAGTTTCTCCAAGTGATGAAGGTGCTACTTCCAACGCATAAGCGAGGCAAAAGGGATATGGCCAGGAATTATCGGTATTCACATGTGTGCCCTTTATTAAGTCCCCGTAATTGATTTCCGAAGGAAGCCATTTGCCCATAATACTGTGCATAATTTTGCTGCTTTCGGTATCACTTTGTTTGGCGAGCGCATTTACCAGTATTTTATTGGATACTCCTATTCTGAAATTACCTGAAATCAGCTTATTGAAAATAAAACGCTCTGAGGTTTCCAGACTGTCCCATGCTTTTGTAATGAATTGCTTTTTAAAAGCTTCGTCCTTATCATTTAGTAAAGCGAGATCATCAACCCATTCATGCAACTTACGGTTGCTGATTGATGATGCAGGTGGCAATATAAGTGCGATGGTCTCACTGAGGTCGCCCACATTGTGATAACATTCAGCAAAAAGCCACTCTGGCACATTAGACAATTCTATGGCCCATTGTCTAATTAAGGCCGTGCTTACTGGACGTTTGGGACGCTTTCCTGTAAACATCGCAATTACATAGGGCTTATCCATATCATCCGCCTCATTAAAATAATCAACAAGGGCCAACATTTTATCGTTGGTTTTATTGCTCATCTCCAGTTGCTGTATCAATTGGCTAAACCGTTTCATCTAATCTTTATTGAGCTCTATATTCTCTTCTTCTTCCTCGTCTCCATATTGTGTTTTTACTTCCTCGGCCTCAATCCCAATTTCATTTAAATATTTACTAAAAATTGCACTATAGCCATGTGTCACAAAAACCTTTTCGGCTCCTGTAGCTTTAATTGCCGACAATAAGCCTGGCCAGTCGGCATGGTCACTTAGCGCAAATCCTGCATCTGCACTCTGCCATCTCCTACCCGCTCTAACCTGCATCCATCCAGAACAAATACCTGTTGCTGCATGAGTTAAACTCTTAATCCATTTGCCTTCGGCCATCACAGGAGGAACAATTACAATTCCCTTTTGTAGAATTTCCTTACTGGTTTCGGCGGTAATTGGAATGGTATATGGTAGGATTACGCCTGCTTTCGAAAAAACATCGTTTAAGTTAGCTATTGAGCTATGGACATATATATCTCCATAACCAGCCAGGCCTGCCATCAACCGCTGTGCTTTGCCCAAACTATAAGCCACAAGAACAGTAGTTTGATTTTTATCGCGGTTACTGGAAATCCAGTTTCTGATTTGATTGAAAATATCTTCTTGCGGTTGCCATTTATATATAGGAAGACCAAATGTGCTTTCAGATACAAAAGTATGGCATTTTACAGGTTCGAAAGCTGTACTTACGCCATCGTATTCAACTTTGTAATCGCCAGATATCACACAAATTTCTCCTTTGTATTCCAGTCGGATCTGGGCAGATCCTATAACGTGTCCGGCAGGGTAAAGACTTAATTTAACCCCATTGATATTAATTTCTTTATGATAAGGCAGGGTTTGAATATTCAGCTCTCCTAATCTATGTTGCAGGATTGGTTTACTCAATTCATGACAAAGGTAGGCCTTGTTCCCCCATTTAACATGATCGGCATGGCCATGGGTGGTAACGGCTAAATTAACCGGACGCCATGGATCGATATAGAAATCGCCTTGCTTACAGTAAATACCTTTATTTGTAAATGTGATCAATGCTATACATTTGGTTATTTATAAACCAAAATAATAAACTTATGTTTTTCTAAATGCCGAAAACCTTTGAACACTGGTGCAAAGTAAAGGACCGCTCAAAGCAAAAAATGGCCTCCTAAATAAATAGGAAGGCCATTGAAAGTTGAATACCGCTTTAGACTAGAACAAAGTAAATTCTACCCTTCTATTTTTCTGACGACCAGCAGCGGTTTTATTACTTGCTATAGGTTGTTCCAGACCATAACCTGTAGCTTCAATTCTGGAAGGATTAGCACCTTTAGCTACTAAATATCCTTTAACAGCCTCGGCTCTATCTTTAGATAACCTTTTATTTAAAGCTGCTGAACCCGTATTATCTGTATGTCCTGCTAATTTTAAGCTAAAGTTTTTCTCCACCAAAAGTGCAGCAACACGATCTAATGTTGCATGTGATTTAGCACGGATAGTCGATTTACCCAAATCAAATTCCAAGTTTTTAATTGCATCAGCAACTACCTTACGATCGGCCTCTGTGATGATAACTTTTTCCTGAACCACCGGAACAGGTACTTTCAGTGGACAACCAGAACCGTCTACAACAATTCCTGCAGGTGTACCTGGGCATTTATCAAATTTATCTGAAACACCATCACCGTCACTATCAGTCGACAAGGCTCCTACTTCAGCTTTCAACCTTGCATTTTCAGCTTTTTGGGCATCCAAATCACCTTTCAGTGCATCAGCGGTTTGCTTAGCCTTTAATGCTTCATCATAAGTTAAAGCTACGGGGTTATGCCATGCCAATTGTTTTCCTTGACCTAAAGAAAATTCTAAACCTGCATATGCGTAATTGTATTTATCATTACTACCACGATAAGTACCATCAAGGTTATCGCCATCCACAAAGTTTACAGTCCAACCTAAATCAAGGTTAACTTTTTCGGCCACCTTAAACTTAGCGCCCAATCCTACTGGAATAATCAATTCGCTAATGGTCTTACCACCTGCGTAATCTGCTAAACCACCACCGTTGGTAGAAGTTTTCACTTTATAACCGGCTAAACCAGCACCACCTGAAGCATATAACTGCACCGCACTGTTGTTATTAAACATGCTAATATTAAACAAGTTTACAACTGCATTTAAGCTACCTGAATATTCAAGACTAGTTTCAAAACCGCTAATCGGACCAGTAATCGCGACACCACTATCAAACGGTTCCGAATTGTCTCCTTTTAATTTACCTCTAACCCCGTCTAAACGTAGCGAGAAATATGGAGTAAGTTGTTTTTTAATGTACAAACCATAACCCAAATCACTTTTCCAGTTAGAAAAGTCATTCTTACCTCCAAGCGGAGAAATTGGCGACAACACACCTGCGTTTACACCTATAGACCAGGTAGAAAGCTGACTAGCCGTTTTGTCCTGCGCCTGAACAGCACTACCAAGCAATAACGCCGAGAAAGCTAATGGCAAACATCTCATTAAATTTTGTTTCATAATTGGAGGGTTAAATAATAATTAGTAGAATTTCTAAACCTGAAAATAACAATTCAATTGTCAGGCCAAGTTATAAAACCACTAATAAAACCCCAATACTCCCCATTTGCTGTGTATAATTCTATACAGAATTACCAGCCAAGCGCCTTATCGTCACCACGTTTATCTGCTCCCCCCTGATAATAACCCCATTTGGTTTTCAATATTGCATCTACCCTCCCGATACTTCCGCGCTCCAAAATTGGATAGCCTTTATTGATCAATTTCAGGGTTGTTATACTATCTAAGGCCCCTTTCTCCACATAAAGCGTATCTGGTAACCATTGGTGATGAAACTTTTTCGCATTCACCGCGCTCTGCATATTTTTATTAAATTCAATCACATTAACAATCGTCTGAAAAACCGACGTAATGATGGTAGAACCACCCGGAGTACCTACAATCATGAATAACTTCCCGTCCTTTTCCACTATTGTTGGTGCCATAGAGCTCAACATACGTTTACCCGGCGCAATTGCATTTGCTTCTCCGCCCACTAAACCATACATATTTGGTGATCCCGGCTTTACCGAGAAATCGTCCATTTCATTGTTCAACAAAAAGCCTCCCCCCTTTACCACGACAGAAGATCCGTAGGATCCATTTAAAGTGGTGGTTACAGAAACCGCATTTCCATCCCTATCTACAATAGAGAAATGTGTAGTTTCCTCATGCTCTGCTCCCTTTAATACCCCCGCCTTAATTTCCGAACTTGGTGTAGCATAAGCCCAATTAAAGTTGGCCATTCTACTTTTTATGTAGGCATCATTTAAAAGTTGCACTTGTGGAACCTTGTAAAAATCAGGATCTCCTAAATACTCAGCCCTATCGGCATATACCCTACGCTCAGCCTCAACCATAAGTTGTACTGTCGAATCCGAATTTAGTCCCCAGCGTTTCAAAGGATAAGGTTCAACAGATTTTAACAATTGAATTAAAGCAATACCACCACTTGACGGTGGTGGCATAGTCACAATACGATATTCTTTGTAATTGCCAACAATAGGCTTACGCCATATGGCTTTATAGTTTTTTAAATCCTCGGCACTGATGATCCCCCCACCACGCCTCATTTCGGCCAATAAGCTATCAGCCACCGGTCCTTCATAAAAACCGGCCTGTCCTTTATCTCTTATCTTTTCTAAAGTTGCTGCTAATTCTGGCTGCAGCAAAACATCATCCTCCAACCAGTCGGTCTCCTTAACCAGTGCTGTACCTTGAGGATTATTTTTTACAAACCTTTCCTTACGCCTGTTAAACTCGCCTGCCTGTTGCTCGCTCACCTTAAATCCATTTTTAGCTAGTGCAATGGCTGGCTCAATCAAATCAGCCCATTTCAACTTTCCATATTTCTCATGTGCAGCGACCATTCCGGCAACTGACCCCGGTACACCAGATGCCAAATGTCCCTCCAGACTTTTATCTACAATAGGGTTGCCTACCGAATCCAGATACATATCTCGGGAAGCTATTGCAGGCGCTGTTTCACGGAAATCAAGTGAATTAGTTTCTCCAGATGCTCCGCGATAAACCATAAAGCCACCACCACCTATATTTCCGGCGTTGGGATATACAACTGCCAAAGCAAACTGTACCGCAACTGCTGCATCAATGGCATTACCACCTTTTTTTAAAATATTTAATCCGACCCGAGAGGCCAATTCATTGGCGGAAACCACCATACCATTCCGGTATTCGTTGCTGTTATCCTGACCAAGCTGACCACCTACACAGCCAGAAAAAGCTACAGTTATGAACAATGCAGTAGCTACTGCGAAAAAATGATTAACCTTTAAAATCTTCAGCATCTATATAGATTTTATCTATCAGGACTGCATTCTTCTCTAGAATCACTTTTCTTTTCAAGCTCAATTTTGGCGTCAACTCTCCACCGTCAATGCTCCATTGCTTAGGCAACAAAGCAAAGCGTTTTACCTGCTCCCACTTCCCGAAATCTTTGCCGGTCAACTCAACGATCTGGTTAAACTTCTCTAAAACCTGAGCATTTTTAGCCATTTCCTCATCAGTACTGTAATTGATCCCTTTTTTAGCAGCCCAGGCTTTCAGCGCTACAAAATTAGGCACAATCAGCGCCGCCGGGAATTTACGGTTCTCGCCCAACACCATTACCTGTTCTACCAGAACAGTTTCTTTAAATTTATTCTCTATAGTTTGCGGCGCTACATATTTACCCCCCGCAGTTTTAAATATTTCCTTTTTGCGGTCTGTAATTTTAAGAAAGCGCCCCCCTACAATCTCGCCGATATCACCGGTATGGAACCAGCCATCACTATCTATCGTTTCGGCGGTCAGATCGTCGCGCATATAGTAACCTTTCATAATAGAGTGGCCTCTTGCTAAAACCTCACCATCCGCGGCAATTTTAATCTCCATCCCTTTAATCACTGGTCCAACAGTTCCAAACATGGTGTTATCAAAATGGTTAACGGTGATTACGGGCGATGTCTCAGTTAAACCATAACCTTCAAAAACAGGCATCCCTGCTGCCCAAAAAATACGGCAAAGGCGAGGATTTAAAGCAGCCCCACCAGAAACGATCACCACAATGTTTCCACCCAGAGCCTCTTGCCATTTTTTAAAGACCAGCTTACGGGCAATCCCCAGCTTAAAATTATAGAACCAGCTGTTCTTAATTTCATATTTTTCGGCAAGTGCTACCGACCAGAAAAAGATACCTCTTTTAATTCCTGTAAGCGCTTTACCCTTTTCCATAATTTTCTCATACACCTTTTCCAGCAGTCGCGGAACGGTAGAGAAAGAATTAGGTTTTACAAATTGTATATCGGCAACAATAGTCTCCATGCTCTCCGCATAGTAAACACCTACACCAGAATACATGTACAGGTACACGACCATGCGCTCAAAAATATGCGACAGCGGCAAAAAGCTCAATCCCTTTTCCACCCCCGGGGGTAAAAGTACCGCCGAATTTTCAAAGTTCTGGACCAGATTATTGTGCGTTAGCATCACTCCTTTCGGTGTTCCTGTTGTTCCTGATGTATAAATCAAGGTTAAAATATCTTCCGGTTTTACATCGTCTCTATAAGCACCTAAATGTAACTCTGTTAATTCTTCTCCAGCTTTTAACAACACTGTCCAATGCGCTGCTCCTGCTATTTCATCAAGCGTGTAAATCGTAACCGGAGTCTTTAACACTCCATTTACAGCTTGCAATTTTTTATAGATGGCTTCATCAGCAGCAAAAACTACGGTAACTTCAGCGTTTTCCAGAATAAACTTAATATCGTGTTCTGCTAGCGTGGGATATAAGGGGACCTGGTAGGCCCCAATTTGACTGATTGCAAAATCGGTAATGTTCCATTCTGGCCTATTGTGCGACATCACGGCCACACGAGATGCTTTACCAATGCCAATGCTGATCAAGCCTTTACTCAACAGATCAACGGTCTCGCAAAACTTTTCAGTGCTATATTTTACCCATACACCCTTTATTTTACCGCTAATAAATTCTTCTTTAGGAAAGTTCTCTAAGTTGTATTGGAGTAAATCAAATACTCTTGTTACCATTGCAGCCATAATATGATCAGCTTTAATTAAAGATTTGGTTAAATGATTATACATCGATTAATTCATCTGCATAACCCTTGCTTCTCAAACTTAACTAAAAATAATTAATATTTAGTGTGCATTCCTGGCCTGAGTTTACAATAAAAATGAATTATCAGGCACCCTTCTGAAGTTTGACAGGCATCACTATGAATAGGGGTTAAGTTGGGAATGAGTAGCGGATAAGTAGGGGGTTGCTTTACCCCTGCGTTACCCTTCCTTTACCCTTGCTATACCCTTGCGTTACCCCTAGGGTATAGCAACCCTAATCCAACCCTAAAGGAAGGGTATGGCAACCCGCTACTCATTCCCTACTTACCCCCTAGTCATCCGCTATTCATAGTAATCATTATACACACACATGCCTTCCAACATACAGAATGAAAAAGCCCTTGGATGAAAATCCAAGGGCTAAAAACTTATACAATAAATGGTTTTAATTACTGTTTTACAATTGTAACTTCAGTTCTTCTATTTAACTGATGCTCTTTTTTGCGATAACTCTTGATTGTAGGCATCATCACCTCTACTGTCGGAGTTTTGCACAGAAATATAAATAATGACGAAATTAAATGTAAAATGTTTTAAGAGATCTTAACTACATGGGGTTATTTGCCCAATATATCAATTCCTTTATGAGCTCAATATCGGATAGCTGATAGTCTAAATCCTTGCGACTCCCTTCGCTCATATGAGAATTTTTATACATCATCTCAGTTGGCACCGTACTCATTGCCGAAGCATGAAATTCTATCATTTTAGTGGCCTTTACCAAGCGCACTACATTTTCAATCGATACGCCACCACCAGGCATAATGATAATTCTATCATTAGCTGCTATAACCAGGTCTTCGATATCAAATACGCCCTCATCTACTCTCGGATGGCCGCCAGAAGTGAGTATTCTGGTGCAACCCAATTTTATAATGGTTTCCATTGCTTCAAACAAATCCCTGGTCCTATCAAAAGCCCTATGGAAGGTGACCTCCATATCGCCTGCTAATGCAATCAGCTCAGCACAACGTTCCTCATCCACAGTTCCATCAGCTTTCAAGATACCAAACACGACACCCTCACATTTCAATTGCTTACATATTTTAATGTCCTCCTTCATCAGTTCGAACTCCAGGTCGGTATATAAAAAGTCACCCCCTCTAGGCCTGATGATTGGGAAAACGTCGATATCCAATATTTTCTTCGCCATTGCAATCTGCGCATAACTAGGCGTTGTACCACCTTCATGTAAATTGTCACAAAGCTCAACTCTTATTGCACCGCCTTCTTGCGCTACCAAAGCAGAACGCAATGAATTGGCACAAACTTCCATATCAACCCAAGGTGCGCCGTCTGAATTAAACTTAGGTTCTTTAACTTTAACCATACTTATTGTTTTATGTATTAATAATAACTTTTCCCATCTATCAGCAGGTCACTTTTTTGAGCGGTACAAACTGCATAGCTAAACCCTTTCTGAATAGCATACGCTCCATACTCCCCTTTTTTATTGAGCGCCAAAAAGCCTACTTGTATCTTTTTGGCAATGTCCGGCTTCTTTTTAATGATGCGCATCACGGCTTCTTTACAGGCATCTTCTGGTGAGTAGCCCTGGCGCATCAGCTCGACTACCAAGAAACTGCCTACATTGCGGATCACCTCTTCGCCCACCCCAGTAGAAGTTGCTCCACCAATCTCATTGTCTACATAGAGTCCGGCTCCAATAATCGGACTGTCACCAACTCTCCCATGCAATTTATAGGCCATTCCACTGGTGGTACATGCACCGGATAAATTCCCTTTAGCATCTATGGCCAACATCCCAATGGTATCGTGATTATACTGATTCCCAGGCAATTTCCGCGGTGCGGCTTTATCATATAGCTTGTTCTCAATATTCATAATGGGTTCATATTTCGCCGTCTTCAGCCACTCCCGCCAAGCTTTCTCACTTTCTTTGGTCAATAAATCCTCCTTTTTAAACCCGTTTTCCAGCGCAAATTGTAAAGCACCATCACCCACCAACATCACATGGGGCGTCTTCTCCATCACCAATCTGGCTACGGAAATAGGATGCATGATGTGTTCTAATCCTGCTACAGATCCACAATTACCGAATTCGTCCATAATACATGCATCAAGCGTCACATGTCCATCTCTATCTGGCAAACCGCCATAGCCTACAGACTGGTTCTTAGGGTCAGCCTCAGGCACATGTACTCCTTTCTCTACGGCATCCAAAGCCCTGCCTCCTGCCGATAACACCTTCCATGCAGCTTGGTTAGCTGCAATTCCAAAATCCCAGGTAGAAATAACAATGGGCTGTACCTGCTCCTGCCCAAGACCTGTAGCAAAATCTCTCGATAATGAACTAAACGAGGAGAGCATGGGAATTCCGAACGCGGAGAGTTTAATAAATTTACGTCTGTTATGCATGTATAGAAAATATGGTTACCCCTAATATAATCCATTTGTTTAACATCTTGCTTCAGAATTAAAGTTTACCTAAATATTTACTAACTTCGGCACAATAGTTGCTAACCCTGATCGAATCGAATTAATAACAAAATACACAAACAACAATTATGAAAAAATTAATTTTTACTTTCCTTGCCGTTGCTGCACTTTTTACATTGAACGTAACTACAGCTTCAGCTCAGAGCTATAATAACGCGATCGGTGGTCGTTTTGGTTCTGCTAATGGAGTAAGTTTTAAAACTGCCCTAAATAAAGGTGCTATGTTAGAATTAATCGGAAACTTTAGAAGCAACAGCGGTGCTTCTTATGCTAACCTAACTGGTTTATATGAAGTTTACAAACCAATCAGCAATGCTCCAGGATTAAACTGGTACTATGGTGGTGGTGCAACCATCGGTTCTTACAAAGTAAAACATGGTGATGGCGACTTCTATTTATCTGCAAACGGTGTTTTAGGTTTAGATTATAAATTTAAAGATGCACCTATCAACTTATCTTTGGATTGGGTTCCTGCTTTACAATTAACTCCAGACACTGGTTTTTGGGGTGGTGATATAGGATTAGGCGTTCGTTTCGCTTTCTAAGCAACCTTAAAATAATACCAGAAAAGGCGGCAGGTTTTAAAACCTACCGCCTTTTTTGATTAAAAAAATCTAGAAAATCCAAAATACTACCTTGTACAATCAGCTGTCCAAGTTGCTCCGCCTTTAACAACAAGCATTTTTAACGTGCTTGCATCAATGGTAATACCGGTTAAACCACTTCCAACACTTACATAAGTATTGTCTCCTTGTTTTTCAAACTTCACACCTGTAATATCAGGAATGTTATTGCCGAAAAAGAAATTATAAGTCTCACCAACTTTACTTACGGTAACCTTTCCATCTGAGCTGGTAATGGTGCTTTCGTCTTTATCATAAGAAATAGAACCTTTATAAGTACCTACAAAGAAATCCTTTGTTGCAGGATCTGTATCTTTTTTACAAGACATCATAACCGTTGTTACAATTAGGAATACGCCAAGAATTTTTACTATGTTTTTCATGATATAATGAATTGATGTAACAGGATAATTACAATACCTATGCCAAGTAGAAAAGCTCAAATTCGACAAACCGCCCCCAATCCCCTTTAAACGCTCCTTTAAAAAAGGCCGGTATTCAAATATTCATTTTTAAACGGACGTCCTTAATCACCTGTGTTCATACGCTTACCAGCCTTTTACACTAATATCGCTGCTAGCGTTAATGACCATAAATGCAAAAAAAGCAAAATACTTTTCAAACAGCCTTTACAACTGTAATTATTGCCCTTCTTGCGCTACACTTTACCCTTGAAAGTGCATAGACTAATGGCATGGCGAATTCAGGATGACGAACGTACAAAAAAGCCTGAATCATGATATATGATTCAGGCCCTTGTTTTAAGCTCCTACTAAGGTAAAAAATTACCTTCTCAGAAAGAGCCTAGCGTTCTTCGCTTCTTCAGCGAAGCAATGCAGCTCTTGAAGAGAACGGTTATTTTTTAAACCAAGCCTGCCTTACTTTATTTTGCAATTCGCCAGCATTCTCATCTACTGCCCCTACCAACTTTATACCTGGATAATTCTTAAGGGTAACATTAAAGTCTCTGATCCTTCCATCTCTTGCTACTTTAATCACCACCACATCACCTACATTTTTACCGCTGATGGCTGGCATACGCTCCACTGCAGATTCTATTGGTGTACCATCAATGCTAATCAACTCATCGTTTACACTTAAGCCATCAACCCATGCAGAAGTATTGCGCATGATCGATGTAATAAACATCCTTCCTTCAGTTTTTTTAGAAGTAACGCCTAGGTAAGGACTGCTTTTACCTTCCAATTCATTTGTTACTTTTATACCTGCATAACCAAAGTATTTAGCATACTCTGGCAAAGTGGTACCATTCACATATTTTGCCCAGAAATCAGTAAAATCCTGTCCACTGATCTTTTCTACCATCGCCTTAAATTCAGCATCGGTATAGCCTCTTTTCTGCGCTTTATTTTGCAGGTACATGGCTTTCATTACATCATCCAGGCTTTTAGTTCCTTTGGTAGCCTGTGCAATTGCAATGTCCATTAATATACCAACGACTTCACCTTTGGCGTAATAAGAAACGGTAGTATTGTTAGAGTTTTCATTAGGTCTGTAAAGTTTGATCCATGCATCATAGCTGGCTTCAGCTACAGATTGTACCTGTGCACCTGGAATATTAGACACATTGCTCACTGCGGTAACCAGTTGATCAACAAATTCCTTTTCGGTGATAAAGCCTGCTCGTAGCATCAATTTATTCTCGTAATAAGCGGTAAATCCTTCGGCTACCCATAAACTGGTGGTATAGTTTTCATTGTCATAATCAAATGGACCTAAGGCTACCGGGCGCATTCTTTTTACGTTCCACAGGTGATAATATTCGTGAGCAACAAGCTCTAGGAATCCCTTATAACCTTCTGTGGTACTATAACCGTTGCGACTCGCGCCTAATACCGTAGAGTTTAAGTGTTCTAAACCTCCACTACCTGTAGAGAAATTGTGCACAATAAATGTATAGTGCTTATTTGGATTTTCGCCATAAATTGCGGTGCCTTGCTCTACGATTTTAGCCATATCAACCTTTAGCTTTTCTTTATCGTAGTTGCCACCACCAAACATAGCCACCTCATGCTTTACACCAGAAGCCATAAAATCAAAAACATCCTGATTACCTACTTCAATAGGGCTATCAAACAGGATATCAAAATCGCTAGCAGTATAAGTAAATTCCTTTCCGGCAACAGGTTCTAATCCTGTTGATACTTTAGTCCAGCCTTTGTAAGGAATAATTTTTACTGTGCTAGCATGTTTCAACAATCCATCAGGATACATGAATACACCTGTGTTTGACAAAAATGCATGGGTATCATCAATGAAAGAAGTACGCACAGAAACCTCGAAAGCATATACTCTATATTTAATTTTAACCGTATTTGCTTTTGCAGCATATACACGCCAGGTATTTTTTCTTACTTTTTCATGTTTTAATGCTTTACCTGCTGCAGTAGCTTTAAAGCCTTCTACACTTTTAGAAAACTCACGTACCAGATAAGAACCCGGTGCCCATACTGGCATTTTTACGTCTATATAATCTTTCGCTAAACCAGAGATGGTCATTTCTACTTCGGCATAGTGCGCCTGTGGTTCAATAAAACTTACTTCGAATCCTATTTTTACTTGTGATTTGGCCGTCATACCTACTGATAGTAATATTACTATTGCTAATAATGATTTTTTCATTGATCTTTTTCTTTTAACGTTGTGGAGCCGACATAAGGTTAGGTCAACTATTTGCTAAATTGTGCCAAACTTAGATAAAACTGCGCAAAAAGGCTATTGTAGTGCTGAATTTATTTCAAAAGTACCCCTACCTGTAACACACTTAATACAAGCTACTATGGTCATTTTAAATATTTTTGTGCGTTAGCCTTTCAAAAGCGTTAAGAACATTGAGCACGTAAAGAGCGTTATCCTTAATGTACTCAAATACCCAAGTATAAAATGCAATCGCCGGAACTCGAATGCAGGTAAAACAAGAACCACAACAAATGAAAGTAAAGTACATTATTTACACCCTACTTATTGTCGGGGCAGCTTATTTGATTTATTACAGAATCGCGGCGAATAAAAAAATCGCAGCAGAGGGAGCAAGCATGGGCAAAGGCGGAGGAGGCAAAGGTGGCCCTTCTAAGGGTTTACATGTAGACGGAATTGTAGTTGCCGCAGGCGACTTTACCAACGATCTGGAAATTACCGGAACGCTGGAAGCCAATGAGTCTGTTGAACTACGCAGTGAGGTATCCGGATTGGTAACCAGTATTAATTTTAAAGAAGGCGCCAATGTAAGTAAAGGCAGTTTACTGGTTAAGATTAACGATAGAGATATACAGGCGCAATTGCAGCAAGCGCTGACTAAACAACAATTATCTGCCACTAATGAAAACCGTTCCAGACAACTGTTAGAAAAAGGGGCCATTAGTCAGGAAGAATATGATACGTCATTAGCCGATCTGCAATCCCTAAAAGCACAAACCCAACTGATTCGCGCACAACTCGCAAAAACTGCCATCTATGCTCCTTTTAGTGGTAAAATTGGTTTGCGCTCTATTTCTGTGGGTGGTTACATCACACCGACAACACTCATCGCCACCTTATCGAGTGTTAACCCATTAAAAGTTAGCTTCTCTGTCCCGGAGAAATATAACGGGCAGATCAAACTGAACTCGGAAATATCCTTTACTACGGATGGATTTAATAAAACATTTACCGGTAAGGTTTTCGCCATAGAACCAGGCATCAATACACAAACCCGCACTTTACAAATAAAAGCGCTGGTGCCTAATCCTAATGACGAACTGCGCCCTGGCTCTTTTGCCAAAATAAAACTGGCCTTGAGCACTGTAAAAGATGCTTTGTTGATTCCAAACCAAGCGATAATCCCAGTGCTAAAAGGGAAAACCGTTTTCATTACTAAAGACGGCAAAGCGGAACAAGTAGCCGTAGAAGCTGGAACACGTACTGCAGATCACATTGTGATCACATCGGGTTTAAATGTTGGTGACACTGTATTAACAACCGGAGCAATGGCCTTAAAACCGGGTGCACCAGTTAAAGTTACGGTAATAGATCACAAATCGAAGATATGAGTATTTCAACCACCAGTATAAAAAGGCCAGTACTGGCCATTGTAATGAACCTGGCGATCCTCTTGTTTGGGGTAATCGGGTATAATTTTCTGGGTGTAAGGGAATACCCCAACATCGATCCTACGGTAATTAACGTACGGACATCCTACCCAGGTGCCAATTCGGACATTATTGAATCCCAAATTACTGAACCACTCGAAAAATCCATTAATGGTATCGACGGGATCCGGAACATCTCCTCATCAAGCAACCAGGGAAGTAGTAACATCACGATTGAGTTCAACCTGAATAAAAACATCGATGATGCGGCCAATGATGTACGCGATAAAGTATCTGAAGCTGCCAGGAGATTACCTAAAGATATTGACGGCAACCCGGTTGTAAGCAAGGCTGATGCCAGCTCGGATGCCGTAATTACCATGACCATACAAAGTGACAAACGCAATGTAATGGAGCTGAGTGATTATGCAGAGAATGTAATTGCCGACAGACTGCAAACCATTACTGGTGTAAGTAGCATACAAATTATGGGGCAAAGAAAGTATGCCATGCGTATCCGCATTTCGCCGGATAAACTGGCTGCCTATGGCTTAACAACGCAGGATATTGTAGCAGCACTGGATAAAGAAAACGTGGAGTTGCCTTCTGGAAAAATAACAGGAGCCAATACGGAACTGATCGTAAAAACATTAGGAAAATTAACTACTGCAGACGAGTTCAATAACCTGATCCTGAAAAATGACACCGACAATGTGGTGCGTTTAAAGGATGTTGGTTTCGCAGAATTAGGTTCTGAAAACGAAGAAACGGTGTTGAGAGAGTCGGGTAAGCCAATGGTTGCTGTGGGCCTAATCCCCCAACCTGGTGCCAATTACCTAGACATTTCTAAGGAATTTGACAAGCGTTTTGCGCAATTAGAAAAAGATGTCCCATCAGATATTAAACTTAACATCTCTTTAGATACGACCAAATTTATCAAAGCATCGGTAACCGAGGTTGCAGAGACTATTATACTGTCTTTAGTGCTGGTAATCCTGATCATTTATTTATTTTTCAGGGATTGGGCCATCGCCATCAGACCGCTTATTGATATTCCGGTATCACTGGTGTTCACCTTTTTTATCATGTACATTTTTGGATTCTCCATCAATGTGCTTTCGTTATTGGCCATTGTACTGGCAACGGGACTGGTAGTTGATGATGGTATTGTGGTTACAGAAAACATCTTTAAAAAAATTGAAGAGGGTTATTCACCTTTCGAGGCCGCCATTAAAGGTTCAAATGAGATCTTTTTTGCCGTAATCTCCATTTCCATTACCCTAGCTGCTGTGTTTTTACCCGTAATATTCTTGCAGGGCTTTGTAGGCCGACTGTTTAGGGAGTTTGGGGTGGTAATTGGAGCCGCAGTTTTAATATCGGCCTTTGTATCCCTTACTTTAACACCGATGTTGAATGCCTACCTGATGAAAAAAACAGGGCATAAAAAAACAAAATTCTATGAAATGACGGAGCCCTATTTTGTAAAACTGAATGAGGGTTATGCGGAGAAATTAAACAAGTTTCTGGACAGAAAGTGGTTAGCCATTCCGATTATAATGGTATGTGTTGGCCTGATTGTGTTGTTCTGGAAGATATTACCTAAGGAGACCGCTCCTTATGATGATCGTAGTGCGATTAATATGAACCTGACTACGCCAGAGGGCTCTTCATTTGCCTATACGGATAGGTTTATGATGAAAGTAAACCAGATGGTTAACGACTCGGTACCTGAAAAGCAAGTAAACATTACCATTACTTCTCCAGGTTTTGGCGGTTCGGGTTCTACCAATAGTGGTTTCGTAAGGATGGGCTTATCGGATCCCTCAGAAAGAAAAAGATCTCAAGCAGAGATTGCGGCTGACCTGACAAAGATTACCCGCAGATATTCGGAAGGAAAAGTAGTGGTTACCCAACAACCTACCATCTCGGTGGGTCGTCGTGGTGGATTACCCGTGAATTACATCATTCAGGCGCAGAACTTTGAAAAGCTGCGCGAAAAGGTGCCTTTGTTTATGGATGAAGTGGCGAAAGATCCAACTTTTACGACTTCTGATGTAAATCTAAAGTTCAACAAGCCTGAAATTGACTTGACTATTGACAGAGATAAGGCTAAAAATCTGGGCGTATCGGTTGCTGATATTGGTACAGCCTTGCAGCTGGGTCTAAGTGGTCAGCGTTTCTCTTATTTCTTTATGAATGGAAAACAATACCAGGTAATTGGACAATTTGAAGTGGGCGACCGTAAGGATCCTCTAGATTTAAGCTCGGTATATGTACGCAACATCAATAATGAACTGATACAACTAGATAATCTAGTAACAGCAAAAGAAGAAAGCAGTCCGCCGCAACTTTACCGCAACAACCGACTTACTGCCGCCACCGTTTCTGCTGGTCTGGCACCAGGAAAAAGCATTGGTGAAGGTATCGCGGCGATGGACAGGATTGCCGAAAAAGTATTGGATGAAACATTTACGACCGACCTTGGTGGTGAGTCGAGGGACTTTAAGGAAAGTTCTTCAAATACGCTTTTCGCCTTTGGACTGGCCTTGCTGCTGGTTTATTTGATCCTTTCTGCACAGTTTGAGAGTTTTATCGATCCGATTATCATTATTTTAACAGTACCTATGGCTGTTGCCGGAGCATTTTTATCGCTCTGGTTATTTGGTCAGAGCTGGAATATATTTAGTCAGATTGGTACAATTATGCTGATTGGTTTGGTAACCAAGAACGGTATTTTAATTGTCGAGTTTGCCAACCAGCTAAAAGAGCAAGGGAAAAGTGTGCATGATGCGATTAGGGAAGCTTCGGTTTCGAGGTTACGGCCTATCCTAATGACCAGCTTGGCCATCGCCATTGGCGCCCTTCCTATTGCCATGGCATTAGGAGCCGCAGCAAAAAGCAGAATGGGAATGGGTATTGTAATTGTCGGCGGAACAACATTTGCATTGATCCTAACTTTATTTGTGATTCCTGCAATCTACTCTTACTGGTCGAAAGAGCACAAAACGAATACAGAACTAGAACAATCATTAAAAGCAGCATTGGAACATGAAAAGGCTTAATTATAAGTTAGGGAAACGCAGCACTGTTGTATTTTGTTTAATGACCGTTTTGGCAATAAGCACGCAACTGGCATCTGCACAGCAAAAGCTAAGCTTGGAAGAAGCCATCAGCGTTGCGCTAAAAAACAACTATGATATTAAACTGGTAAACAACGATATTCAGATTGCCAAAAACAACTTAAACCTGGGTAATGCCGGTATGCTTCCTCAGCTGACCGGTAGCTTTAGTGATGGTGGCAGCAGACAGGACATCACCCGTACGCAAAGTAACGGCAATCAGCAAACGCTTAATGGGGTAAAAAACACCAGTATGAACTATGGGGCTGCATTAGGCTGGACGATATTTGATGGTTTACAAATGTTTACCAATTACGAGCGTCTTAAAGAATTGCAAAAACTGGGTGAAGTGAATGCAAAGGCAACGATATTAACGACGATAAGTAATGTGATCAATGCCTATTACACGGTATTGAAAGAGCAACAACTGGTTACCGCCAGAGATAGCGCATTGGACATCTCTCAATTGCGTTTAACAATTGCCAACAACAAGTTGAGCATTGGTAGAGGCTCCAAACTGGATGTTTTGGCCGCGAAAGTAGATTACAATACGGATACATCGGCATATCTACAGGAGATTAACTTGTTAAAAACTTCAAAAACTGCCTTGAATCAGGTCATGGCCAGAGACCTTAACCTTGATTTTAAGGTTGCTGAACGTATTGATATTGATGCAGCATTGAACTTTGCCACGCTGGAAGGTCAGATGGCACAGCTAAACCCTGATCTGCAAAATGCTTTCATCAATAAGAAAATAGCGGAGCTCAATTTAAAACAGGTAAAAGGACAGCGCTATCCGGTGGTGGCTGTAAATAGTGGGTATGAATTTCAAAAGAGCGCCAGTCCAACGGGCTTTAACACGCAGACGCGCTCCAATGGCTTTACCTATGGGGTTACGGCTAGCCTAAACATCTTTAATGGATTTTTACAGCGTCAGAATGAGCGAAATGCCAAGATTGGAATCAACTCTTCTGAATTGAGCTTCGAAAAAACCAAACAGGATATTAATGCCCAGTTGTTGTCCACTTATCAGAATTACAGCACCAACCTTGATTTACTTAAAATTGAGAAAAGCAATGTGGATATTGCAAGGCAAAATCTGGACATTACGCTAGACAAATACAGGTTGGGTAGTATCTCTCCTTTAGAGCTGAGAGAGGCCCAAAAGAACTTCATCGATGCGATAACCCGCTATCTAAATGCACAATACGAAGCAAAATTAACAGAAATTAGCCTAAAAGAAATCAGCGGTACTTTAAATATTCAATAAGATTACTATTTTTAGCGAATGATTCTAGTAGCAGACAGTGGCTCGACAAAAACCGATTGGATGGGTTACAGCCCAAATGAACAAATCAGCTTTAGCACACAGGGTATAAATCCTTATTTCCTGAATGCGCATGACATTTTCAAACTCTTTTCTAAAAAGAAAGAAATTGCTCATTTGGCAAGCCAGGTTAAGGAAGTTTATTTCTTTGGTGCAGGCTGTTCTTCACCCGATAAGGTAGAGATCATATCTAACGGTCTCTCGTCTTTCTTTACCAATGCTTATGTCGCTGTAGAACATGACTTAATGGGCTCTGCCTACGCCACTTGCGGAGATAAACCAGGGCTAACCTGCATTTTAGGTACGGGTTCCAACATCTCGTATTTTGATGGTAAAACTTTACATCATGGTACACATGGCCTGGGCTATGTATTGGGTGATGAAGGGTCGGGCACATGGTTTGGCCGTAAACTAATCACTTCTTATCTGTACAATCTAATGCCTGCCGAATTGAGCATTGAATTTGGACAAGAATTTCAAATTGACAAGGAAACAGTGATTACTAATGTATATCAAAAACCTAGTCCAAATACCTATTTAGCTTCTATAAGCCGTTTTATGATCAATCATAAAACACATCCCTTCATTATAAATATTTTGCACGAAGGCTTTCAGGAGTTTGTAGACAGTAATATCAAGGATTATAGCGAGTATAAAAACCTGGAGACTCACTTTGTTGGTTCTATTGCCTTTTACTATCAAGATATCTTAAGAGAGGTATGTTTAAAGAGTCAGGTTAAAGTAGGCAAGATTTTTCAAAAACCTATTGAAGGAATTTACAATTACATTTTGAGAAAAGAAGGCATTACAGTTTAACTTGCTTAATTTTCCTTATTCCGTATACAACTCCCGCGACCAACAACGCAGCGACTCCTCCATCCACTGGCACATCGGGATCAGTCCCAGGAAGGCCGGGATCATCTGTCTGCGTAGCTCTGGCGAAGGTAAAACTGAGCATCAGGGTTAAAAACAGTAGGTATCTCATCAGGTTTAGTTTTTTAAGATTTTAAAAGAAGTAATGGCTTTATTTCTTGTCTGGTCTATCAATTGTAAGATATAAATCCCCTTCATCAACTGACTACAGGACAGCTGTACCGGAATACCAGGCTCCAGAACAGCTAGTTCATTGCGCCATACGACCTCCCCAGAAAGGGTACGAATTAAAACCTTTAGGTTTCTCCAGGTTTGATTTACAGCCTTCAAATAAAGGAGCTCATTTATCGGATTGGGATAAAATAAAAAGGGCTTATCTGTCAGCTCATTTATCGGCTTAGTTATTTTAACCGGTTCCAGCAGTAAAGAAAAACGCTCCTTGCCGTATGATGGCCCGACTTCAGTATCTATAGAAAAATGATGCACACTTTCAGCTGTGGTAATCGGATACTCCACATTCAAGTAATGATCAATTACCGTAAGCTTTTCATGGTTATTGAAAGTCGCATTAAACTTTAAAGTATAGGCTCCAGTCGTCCAACCCTTTACAAACAACTTAATCACCCTGCGCCCCGTATCTGTAGCCCGTTCATCAATTGAAAGCTTATTCCCATTTGTGGCTAAACCCGAAATGCTTAAATATCCTTCTCCTATTTTAGCCGCGTCGGCATCATTAATTTCGTTATTACCAGAAGGGTGTAGTGTTAAGACGTAATCGTCAGACAAGCCTTCCTTATTTAAGGTTATTTTCAACCTGCTTTTCTCATCGTGCTGCGCGATGCTTGTTACTTTTTCAGTAGACGAAATCCTTCTTGAAAAAGTAGCGGGCGCTGCCCCATATTTCGCCTGTTCTGTAAACATAAGTTCGCCAGTACTATTTCCATTGCTCACCTTAACAAAGAAGCCTGTGCCGGGGGGAATGATATATTCCGGATCACCGGTTACCCGATAAGCATTATTTTTAGTATCAAATACCCATAAAAAGGGGCCAACATTTATCTTTTGTAAATTACCCCATACCAGTGCCGAAGCATATGGATTTCCTAATAAATTATACCCATCCCCCTCCCCACCTGTATTTCTATTGTGTAGTGCCACCCGGAGTTCACCTGTAAACAATTTACCGCTATAACTGAGCGTATAGGGTTTTGGATTGGAAAATGGAGTCGTTTGTATTTGGTGTACATAGGCATTGGGCTCTGTCTTACTTCCTCTTGAAAACACATAAAATCCTTTCCCCAGAGGCACATTTGAACCCATGGCGGCAATACTTATATACTTCTGGGAAAGGCTCCCAGGTAAGGACTGATCGTGGGTATAAATAGTAGCGTTATTATTCGGAGAAAGGTCAAACCCATTATTTACGCCACCCTTTCCCGTTACAAAAATGCTTTGCTGAATGGCATTTAGGCTATACCATTTTGGTTCAGTTAATGATTGGTATACCGGTGAGCTTAACAGCCACCAGTTGCGTGCAGTAGCAGGGGCTAAAAAATCACCCGCTATAAATTGTTGCACAATTACGTTTCCAATAACATTTGTGACACTGGTGTTTTGGATAGGCATTAAAGTGGCATAATTACCTGGCCCAGTCGAAAGCATCGTAAGGTTACCATTGGCGTTTAATATTCCTTTGATCAATGCAAGCTCTTTACTCACCTTAATTGTTGTTTGTAGCAAGACTGTGCCAGATGCCAGATCTATTTCTAAACGTGAAACCTTGCAGCTGCCCGATCCGGAAAAAGTTTGCAAAGACTGGTCAGCACCAAATCTCAGTGTACCGATATTTTCGTTTAATAAGATTGCCCCATTATTTACCACATCATTTTTAAATATCAAACGTATCCCTTCATCTAAAGCGATTGATGATGACAAGCCAATGTGCGCTTTGCAGTTTACTTCTAAATCAGCGCCTAATAAAAGTCTGGCCCCGGCTTCCAGGATAAGGCCATTTACCATTACACCATTACCAGCAGGTGTCCGCAATTCTTTTCCTGCTTTAATATTTACATTAGCATATGGCTCCGGGAGTTTACCGTAACTCCAATTCCCTTCGTCGACCCAATTATTTGTTCCATTTGCACCGGTAAATTCATTTACCAGAGGTATTTGTATGGGATTCATTTCTTGCGATGAAATATTGACAAAAGCTGCGGGATTAAGTTGATTCCTATACTCTGCGCCAAGCCATTCTTTCCGCCTTGCCACACGCAACATCCTCAATTCATCAATCATCCCATTAAAGTACCGATCACCTTGTTTACTCTTGCCTATACTAAGCCTGCCGACGTTTTTTGTTGGAAAATTAAGTTTGACATCCCCGCTCTTATACACTCCATTGATATAAATCTCTTTTTGCCGACTGTTATACATTACCCCTATATAGTACCAGATATCCGGAACAAGCGCTACAGTCGACTTTCGACCTAAAAAAAGAATAAAGCCTTCCGCATCTATGGTTAGCTGAAATCCACTATCTAAAGTGTCGTTGGCAAGAATAACCTGTTCGGTCCCAATTTGATTAAGTTTCAGCCATAAAGTAACATAAACGTTTGCATTGGTATCCGGTGCAGCTTGCATTGAGGTTGTTAATCCATTAAATTGTAATCCAGAACCAATCTTACCCTGATGGAAATTAGTTAAACTCATCGTTGGATCTCCGGTCATATCATTGCCAGAACTTTGGTTGGCACTCCGACTGGTTGCTGGTGCAAGATCCGGGTTTATATGCCAAACGTTTTGATAAGCGTTGCCCCAAGTGGCACGACTTTCTGCAGACAAGGGATTATGCGTTTGCATTGAACCATAATAAAGATAGAATTCATTCGCCCCTACATTGCCTATAGCAATCAATTCCTTTATTCTCAGCCAGCAAACTAGCTTTCCTTTCAAAGCATCATAAGAATCGAGTTGAAAATTAATTGGTAGACTAGACTGGTTGGCACTAGCAAATGAAATATCTAGTTCTTTGTTATTTTGCGAAAGATGGACACAACCTGTGGACTGCTTCAGGTCATGATCTTCCAATTCGATCAGCACAGGAAAATCTAGCAGATTGGCACCACCGCCAATCATAGATTTATCAATGGTGATCTTCTTCCGAAAGTTATACCCTGGCATCCAGCTCTGCCCTCGTACATTTTCATATGTTATAACCACAAGCAACAGGACAACAATCCGTTTAAACCAAAAATTTGAACAAACCATCAGATTTTAACATTTAATTACAAAATAATCAATCAGTTAACAAACTAGATTCAATATTAAATAATTACATCCATACTCAATGTAAAAAAGTGTAATTACGACGAAAACGCAGTTATTTCAAATTTTACAGAATAAAAAAAGGCCGTATCATCAATTTATGATACAGCCCCTCCTACTAGTATTTATAAAATACTTATGCGTATATCTTTTTGGCCATTCTTTTATTCATTTCTTTCCGGACGGTTGTTGCCACCCATTCCAATTTCTCCCGATCATTGGGCAGAAACGCTCTATGCTCTTTATCAACAATGCAAACACTGCCAACATTAAAACCTTCATCTGTAGTTATAGGCACTGCTGCATAAAACTTCATCCCCATCTCACTAGCAATTAAGGCATTCGACATCAATCTGGGCGAGATCGAAAGTCCCTCAAATAGCCCCCCTTCTTCATCAATAATGGCTAATGAACAAACACTTGTTTCATTAGTAAAGTCTGATTCCTGACTACTTTGGATTTTAACTTTTGACCAAACATTATCCTGATCAACAAAATTGATCACAGCAATGTGCGTATCAAATATCGTTGCAGTTAATATCGCCAAGTCATTAAAAACGGCCTCTGATTTAGTATATATAAGATTATATCTATTTAATTTCCCTAGTCGAGATTGCTCAGCCCTTACGATGTTTTTCCTTATTTTCTTTTCCAAAATCTTCCTATCTAGTAGCATAATTTGAACAATTACTATACCTTATTCAGATAGTATGTAATACACTATGCCTAAGCTGTTTTCTGACCTAAGTGTATTATTTACATCATGAGGCATAGGGGCAAAAGTTACTCAAATTGATGCATAATACACCATTCATCCTCATCATCCGCCATATAAGAATCGCTTAATTTTCTGCTGGTTCAAAGCCGGTAAATACCCATTCGTTCTTGGCATTCTTTTCATACCATACTTTATAGCTCTTTTTAGGTGGAATAGTGAAATGAAAAGAAAGCTCCTTTTCAGTAGCGTTTTTGGGAATAAAACCCGGAAGTAGGGTATCAGCGATGAGTTTTATTTGCGATTCGGGATGCATAAATTACAGCTTTAATTAAAGAATTTAGTTTAAAAGTTCATTATACACAAAATTAATCTTATAATTGGTTACTTAATTGCTATTTGACAAGAATGAAATCTATTTTTAACCTCTCGTTATTACTCCTAACGTGCTTATTCAGCTTTGGGCAGGAATATCCCAGGTCTACTCAGTATATCTTTAACAATTATTTAATTAATCCCGCAATTTCTGGAATAGACAATTATACAGATTTAAAACTCGGTTACAGGAATCAGTGGAGGGGACTAGAAGGCGCGCCTGTTACCCAATATATTTCTATTCACGCTCCAATTGGAGAAGACTTTGTAAGAGGTTCAGTAAACTCATTTTCGGGGGCCGGATACAATCCTTTAAGCCGCAGCTATGTGGATACTTATACATCAGCCGAACCTCATCATGGAGTTGGTTTTTATGCAATGACGGATAAGGCGGGACGAATCAGACAAACCAATATAAATGGAACCTACGCTTATCACTTGGGACTTAGCTATGATGTAAACCTTTCTCTTGGTATTTCTGCCGGCTTAGCCTCTACCAGCATTGATGTCGCCAGCGTACTTGTAAACAATACCTCTGACCCACTTTTATCTGCCGATTACAATAATAAAATAAGACCCGATGTTGGCGGTGGAATATGGCTTTACAGCCCCCGTTTTTTTCTAGGTGCTTCGGCCAAGCAAATATTGGGTTACCGTTCTGCAACGCCAAACAAACAGACCAATTTATCGGCCTATCAAACGACTACATTTTACGGTACTGCAGGCTATAAATTTTTTGTGGATGAAGACATTGCCTTTATTCCATCAACCTTGCTAACCTATTGGTTGAGCGCCCCTATGACCATTGATGCCAACCTTAAAATTGCTTATCAGGACAAGTTCTGGATTGGTGGCAGCTATAGAAACAATGATTCCTTTTCCGCGCTTGCGGGCTTTAATATCTCTTCATTAATTAATGTCAGCTATTCTTACGATTCAACCACATCTGCATTACGATCCGTTAACAATGGTTCACATGAGATTGTATTGGGTATCTTGTTGAATAACCGTTATGATGTGAAATGCTCGACTCGTCAGTTTTAACACATTTTTGTTAGCCCTAATCTTATCTTAATAAGGTAATACTACCTCCTATTGGATTACAATCAGCTCTTAAATCTATTTTATAATAGTACGCTCCGGCGGGAAGATCTACGCCTCTAAACCGCCCATCAAATGGCTTGTTATAGGGCCCTGTTGATTCGTATACCAACTGACCACTACGTGTATAGACTTTAATATTGATGTCCTTGTGATCGGGCAAGCCGCTAATCATCCAGTAATCATTCATGCCATCACCGTTAGGCGTCATGGTATTCTTGATCTCGAGGTTGTCGTTGGTTACTTCAATGTGCAGTGGAACAAAGTCGCTGTAGCAACTGCCCAATTTTCTGCGGATCAGATAGTCTCCCGTTTTACTTACTTTGAAAATAAATATACCATTAGCGCGCTCCATAATTGGGGTTGCATCCGTTGCTTCACGATACAATTGATAGGTTCCTTCTTCTGGCGCCATTACCTTAATCATAATCTCTGTAGCATAACAGACACGCATATCATTTGCCACAGGAGTCGAAATTGGAAAAGATGGATTTTCAACGGTATAAAAATCGGCACTCACTTTACGTCCGCAACTCGTAGCATCTTCCAAAATCATGCGGTATTTACCGGCAGGAACATTTAACAAATCAGGAGTAGGGCCAGAATAAACAGTTTCTCCTGCTTCATTCTCCCAAGTAAACCTATATGGTTGAATCCCCCCACTAAATCTAACACCCTTTACTCCTCCACGTGATAAGCTACATCCATCATTAGTAGCAATACCACTTCCTGGAACGATTGCAAGCTCATCAATTTTCTTCACTTCAAAAGGCCCAAATTCTGTAATGCAATTGTTGTCGTCATAAGCAAAATACCTATAAGTTCCTGGTGCAAGCCCATTTAAGTCCTTTATCGTCCCTGTTGTCAAAACAGTCCCCATATCATCTCGCCACTCAAACCTTCTTGGATCTGCAGTACTATATTGTAAAGTAATGCGCCCATTATTTAACCCGCAGGTGGCATCAATTATCCGTTCGGTCAAATTGTAAATGGTAGGAATTGTCTGATCTACTATAAAATTCCTGCTATCACTACAACCTGTAATGGTATTGCGCGCTTTTAATGTATAGGTACCAGGAGCAAGATCTTTTTGCAGCAAAGACTGTCCCGGAGAATAAGATCCCTCTTCTAAAATCGCACCTGTAGGACCAATCCATTGAATATAATTAGCTTCTGTTATTGTAACGCCAAAGATGCTACCATTCGATTTATTGCAGGTTGCTCTTGTCGTTTGTGCCGGGCTTATAATTACTGATTTAATAATTGGAATAGTATAAAATTTGGTTACCGGAGTACAATTGCCCTGATCCATAACTGTCAACATATAAGTTCCGCCTTCAACATCCGTCAATTCTAGGCTATTACCACCTACTATTGCTCCAACATAAGGAGGAACCGAAGGATTGTACATATTCCATCTATAAGTTAATGTACCTGTTGGTGAACCTCCAATAGTAATGCCTCTTATCGCGCCATCAGCGAAACCACATTTAGCTGGTGATGGTGGCACTGAGTTAATAATAGTAGGTATTGGCCGTATCTTTATTTCACGTCCTTGCTCACTCACTTCACAATTGGCCTCATCCGTAACCACAAGTTTATATGTCCCCGGTCCCATATTTACCGATGCACCACTTCTTACTGTAACCCCATTCTGATCAACCCATTTAAATGTCTTTGCCCCTTTACCCCTTTGCACAGTAGCTGAGAAGTTGAAAGAAGTCTCTCCACATTGTTCATCAGGCCACTTAACCTGAAGGTCTGTTAATTTCTGATCCTTAACTTCTAAAAGTGGCACTTTTGCAATTTTCCGACAACCATCATCAGTGATCAATTCATAAAACCCTTCGTTAAGGTTTAAAATCTCCTGGGCAGTCCCCAAATCTACTTTAGTTCCATCCGAAAGCACTTTATACCATTGAAAGGTAATACCTTCCCGCGGTTCTGGGACTTTAAGAGAACCATTACCATTACAAGTAACCGGTTCATTTAGTATCTCATTATCTAACACCTCGGCTGTTGAAAAAGGCGAAGTGGTTAAATTAAGTACAGTTGCCGTAGCCGTAACTTTTCCGCTTATTGCCCCTGTATAATCCCATCTTCCATCACTACCTGTTGGCCTAGTTGCAAAATACTGCTTGCCCTCACACAAACCATTGCAATTTTCAGTATAAAAAAGCTCAATTGTAGAATTAGGCGTTGCCTTTCCAGAAAGAAAACCAGCTCTGGCAATCAGAATTTGCACATAAGGCTGGCCTATATTTCGGGTTTGGCCTATACTTGATTTGGTATTACAATACATACTGTTTCGGGTAATTGTAATTGGTTTAGCAGATAAAGACTCTATACCGAACTCATTATTAGCTATTTTGTTCGCCTTGGCATCAGTGTCACCCCCAATAAATCCAACTGCACCTGGCTCAATTTTCACCCCTATACCATTTCCCAATACTTCCGATCCCAGGACTCCTGTCCCAATACTGTTTCCAGTTACAATAAAATCTGCATTAGCAATAGAAAGCCCTGCGGTCCGGTTTCCAGAAATCACATTATCCCGTACATATAAATTGGTATTAGAGCCATCAACCTTTAATCCGCTTATTTCTACAGCAGAAGGCACAACAAACAGTGGTATATTACGAAAATCCACTGTACCAGTACGGTCAGTTCCAATTTTATTATTAACTACATTTATTGCAAAACGAGTACTTCCAAAATTACTTACCTTAATATCAATATTGATCTTATTGGCTGAAACAACATTCCCATCCCCTGGATTGTCACCGCCAATGGTGAGTGCTCCCTCTCTAAAGTCAGTCGCATTAATACCATTAAAATTAGTTTTAGCCGTTAATCCGTCATAGTGTAAACCGATTAGATTAGATCTGATACTAATATCAGTAAGTGGATTTGTAATGCTGTAATTAGACGCATTACGGATAGAAATCCCATTTTGATTTCCACTGATTACGTTACCCTTTCCAGGAGCACCAATTTTTATATTCTTTGCTCTGGAATCAATAATAATCCCCGAAGCCTGAATGTTGGTATTTTGCAAATTTGTGATTCTTGCAAAGTCTTTGATATATAAACCATAAATCTCCACATTACTCGTTTGAACATCAAAGGTATTGAAATTGGCTATAGTTAAACAAGAGGTAAAAAGAGGAGTCATAGAAGGATCCTCAGGCTCGATGATAATCTTCGCTCCTGATGCCCCTAATGCTGGACCTGTCTGAGAAGTTCCATCAATAGTTACATTGGATGGAACATTCGGTAACTGACTCCGCAACCTGATCGTACGATTGGCTTCGTTAGACATATCACCAGGCAAGTTGAAATTGATGATATAAGGAACTGTTCTTACCGTAGGAATTCCAGCTAATGCTGCTCTCAACGTGCCTGTACCTGCATCAGCAGTACTGGTTACTTCAACAGTTTGAGAAAATCCAGTTAAGAAACCGAACAGTAGAAACACCAGAATGGCACATTTAGAGTAGCGCATAATTAAAAATGAAAAGGCCAATTTACAATATAATGTAATTATAGCATAAATATTTTTAACAAATAGCCGAAAATGAGCCATATAGCAGAAACCCCATATAAACTTTGAAGCAAAATCTATACGGGGTTTCGATTGAGAATTTGTATTTATTTTTTGGTAACCTTAAATTCTGTTCTACGATTAAGCGCTCTCCCCTCCGGATTGTCCTTTCCATTCGGAAGCTCATTTGGTGCAATAGGTCTGGTTTTACCATAACCACGACTGGTCATCCTGTTCTGAGCAATCCCTTTTCCTACTAAATAATCAACACAAGATTTTGCTCTTCTTTCCGACAAATCCAAGTTATAAGCCTCAGACCCTTTACTATCAGTATGTGCACTTAGCTCAATCTCAATTGTTGGATTATCAACCATAATAGTATACAGGTAATCCATCTTTTCTTTTGAATCCTCCGTCAATGTTGCCTGATTAAACTCATACAAAACATTTTTAAGCACAATTGGCTTATCAATTTCAAAAGGCGTTAAGCAGAGCTCCGGACTAAATAAAGTATCTTTTAAAGCCATTTGCGCATAGCTAAAGTTCAGGATCTTACTAAAGTACTTATCCTTATCTGCGGTCAATTTAAACTGGCGATTACTATTTACGCTAAAAGTATATTTCCCTAGCTCATCTGTAGTAAACTTAAATTGTTGCACCGAATCTGCCAGCGTAACTACCGCGTCCTTTAAAGGCTTTAAAGTAGTACAGTCAAACAAATTTCCCTGAATAACGAGGAAATTCTTTTTAACAACAAAAATCTCCAGGCAGCAAATCGATTCACGATCTGAACTGATCAAAGCTTCGGATTCATCATTATTGAGCGGTGTAAAATAAAGATCATCTTTTGAAGAATTAAAAGGAAATCCCATATTACGGGGCTCAGACCAGTTACTGAAATCGCCATCAGTTTCAAAGAAATCTAAGCCGCCCATGCCTACTCTCCCGTTGCTGCTAAACAACAATCTTTTATTCGCTGTATTGTAATATGGAGCTTCATCATTTTCAGGAGTATTGATTGTGCTACCCATATTTACCGCTGTACCTAATGCCCCATCGATAAGGATCTGAGCATACCATAAATCAAATTTACCCGATCCACCAGGTCTGTCTGATGAAAAGATCAAATACTTTCCATCTGTAGTGACAAAAGGCTGCATGGAATTAAAACCTCTAACATTGATCTGGCTACCCAATTCAACAGGTTCTGACCATTCCCTTGCAGCATCAGGCGTAGCATTTACCTGATATATTTTCTTGTTGCCCTGTGTGGTCCAACTCGTCACATAAGCAACACGACCGTTGGGATGAAAACTTGGTGCAGCCGACTCTCTATCTTTCCCTTCAATAGCTGTTTTTTTAACTGTTACCTCCTCTGAAAGTGGATTCCCAGAAGTCACGTACACGGCATTCAAATATGGAGTCTCTTTCCTAACAACCTTTGCATCATTACCAGTCAGCACTTCCTTCTTACCCGTTCCACCTGTCGGTCTTGATGAACTAAAATAAAGATTAGCTCCCTTTAGCGTAGGGCTATAATTTGAGCCTAAAGTGTTCGCTTTATTCTTCAATCTATCAAATCTGTACATCCTGGGATAGCGCAACTCGTAAAGTGCAAACTTGCAGGAGGCGATCTCTTGCGCGGCTTTGGTTACATAATCATCCTTAAGGGGGTACTTGGCCAAAAACGCATTAAATGCAGCAATAGCATCATTAAACTTCTGATTGGAACGCAAGGTTTCGGCATACCAAAAGCCACTTAAAATATACTTTGGATTAGTAAATTCCGTCGCCGTTGAGTACCATTTTTCTGCATCTCCAAAGTTTTTATACAACCTTAAAGCCTCAGCAAGCTGGTAAGTACAATATTCAAATTCATCCTTTTTGGGACTTTCTTCTTTGATCTTCTCTGCAAAACCGAAAGGAACTACAAAATTAGCACTATCGATAGTAGGAGTCAGCGCCTTTCTATAATATACTGCCGCAGCGTAATATTCTTTATTTTGAAAATATACATCAGCCACCCTTTTATTGTTGGCTACAAATTGTGCTTGTGCTACGGAAGTAAATAAACAGAGGATCAGAAGTATTTTGGTTTTCATCGGGCTTTCATTAATGTGTAATGAATTCATATTAGTTCAACTATAATCGTGGACAAAAAAAGTTAGGGCCAAGGATTCCTTTTCTACCAGTAAATGAAACAGACAGCTCCAATCCTCCTTTACTTCCCGTAGCCCTGTTTAAGTTCGATGTATTAAAATCATAACTCAATCCAAACACCATATTATTGAGGTGTAACCCAAAAAAAGCAATAGCAGAATCATCCACTCTATAATTAGAACCAAAAAGGAGGTCAGAATCAGGATTAAGCATAAATTGTGCATATGCACCTGCAGAAATTTCGCGCGCATTACCTTGTTTCATATACAAAGCATTCGGGGTAATATCAAAAGAATCCGAGATTCTAACCCTTGCACCACCATGTGTAGCATAGCGTATAGGCATCCGAATACTATTTCCCAAAAACTTATCTATCGGCCGGGTTAAATGGCCCGCCATTGCCCCAGCAAAAACATTCACATCCTGATCTGGATTACCATCAAAATACATCACTCCAACATTTACATCCGGAACAAGGGTATTGCTTGAAGAGAAGGACTCGCTAAGACCTAAGCCAGGATCATACCCGGTTACAGGATTGTACTGGCTACCCAATGTAATTTTTGAAGGATCAAAACTCTTGTTTAAAATACCAGCCTGCAATCCAAAATTGACCATATTTAATCCTTGCCTTCCGAAGTGAATCCGGTATGCACCCGAAACCAATGCGCTTAAATGATTGTAACTGATATCACCAGCATTTTGATTAAGCACCATTGCACCAAAAGCCAGGTTTTTAACCGGGGCCATATCAAAGGATGCGCCCCCGGTTAAAAATGAGTTAGAGATAGCGCCCCATTGTTGTTTAGCATTTAATGAAACTCTATATGCTCCATCAGTAACTCCGGTTAAGGCTGGGTTTAACCATAGTGGGTGAGCATAATATTGTGAAAAGTGAGGGTCAATTTGTGCGGATCCTTTTAACGCACCCAAACTTAAAAATGCTCCTATTATTAGGGTTCTAATTAGTTTCTTCATAACAATTCTATTTTTCATTATCATCGGATACATTTTTATCTCAATAGTGTTATTGTTCCTTTTTTAGTTGCTTTTGTGCCGTCATTAAAGTCAGCGTCCAGATAATACACGTATACTCCATTTGGTTGTAAAGTGCCCTTATAAGTACCGTCCCAACCATTCTGAATGGATAATGATTCGTACAAGAATTGTCCCCATTGGTTGTACACACGCAGTTTTAATTTAGCAATGGTATTTCCGTAGACATACAGGATATCATTTTTACCATCGTTATTTGGCGTAAATGTGTTCGGAATAAACATCTCGTTGCCCAAAGGATTCTCAGCCTTTCCGGTAAAGGTGGTTGCATCGCTTAGCTGACAATCCAGTTGACCTTTTGCCCTTACCCGTATCGTCACTTGCTGGTCTGGGTTTAAGCCCGCAATCAGGTGTGAAGTTCCAGCCGGCCCCGAACTTGGAGCCGTCCATGTTAAGCCTGCATCTGTAGAAACCTCGTAGGCCGTAGCTCCAGGTACCGCAATCCAGGCAAAGTTGATACTAGTTGCTGTTGCAACCTGTACAGATACCACCGGTGCAGCAAGCTTAGTTAATACTGTAATGGTTACCCCAGTGCGTGTACTACTTGAACAACCGCTGAGCAAATTAATACTACCTACATAGTAAGTTGTTGTTGCAGACAATGCTGGTACAGTAAAGCTATTTCCTTCTGCTAGTGATGCACCACCAGTTTGAACGTTAAACCATGCATATTTAACTGCAGGATCTGGGTTATTAACCGTCAACACCGTCGTACTACCTGGACATACCGGACTACCAGCGCCCGAAACTGTTGCAGGAGGATTTGGAAGTGCGCCTGCATTGACAACTACTGGTGTACGCGATGAGCTTGTACAGTTTCCTGATTTAGCTTCTACATAATAAGTTGTAGTGGTAGCAGTGGCTGGCAGTGTAGTAAACGTCGTTCCAGAACCTAATATAGTAGTACTAAGCGCTGTAGCATACCAATTGTAAGTAACACCGGCTACCGCATTGGATACGGATAAAGTAGCCCCACTTCCAATACAAGTATTTACAGTGCCCAAAGGTACCGAAGGTGCCTGTGGCCTATTTGTTACGACAACGGTTATTTTAACCATACCATTAACACTACCACAATTTGACGCGTTGGTAGCCTTTAGATAGTAATCAACATTCCCATTAAGTGGATCAGTGGTATACGAAATACCGGTATGCAATAAAGTTCCATTCGATGCAGCAGTATACCATTCGTAAGTAACTCCAGCTTGCGGATTTTGAACGGTTAATATCACAGCATCACCAGAACAAGCTGTTGGATTTGCTGGACCAATGATTGGTACATTTGGCACTGGATTAACCGTTACCGTCACCACTTTAGCCGAACCAGGTACATTTTCACAAACCCCATCCCCGCTCACCGTAACGTAATACCTGGTAGTCGTAGTCAAAATAGGTGTAATTACATTTGCCCCCCTAAAGGCTACATCGGTCAATGCGGCATCACGGTACCAGGTAAATACAGCGTTATTTACAGTACCACTGCTTACAGTAAGAGATGCCGTTTGTCCCGAGCAAATGGTTTGATCAGCTGAAATGATATCCTTAACCTCTCCATTTCGAGTTACAGTAACTGTAACTACTTTTGCTGAGGCCATATCATTGGCACAAACACCAGTTCCGCTAACCGTTACATAATATTTGGTGGTTAGGGTAAGCGCAGGCGTAGTAAAGGTCGGTCCTTCAAATGCAAGATCAGTTAGCGAAGCATCGCGATACCATTTAAATACGGGTAAAAGCACTGCGCTGCTTGCGTTAAGTATTGCTGTAGTTCCCGAGCAAATGGTTTTATCTGCAAGGGTAATATCTGAAGCCAGGCCATTTCGATTTACCGTTACCGTTACTACTTTAGCATTTGCGGGATCATTCGCGCAAACATCAGTTCCACTTACGGTAACATAGTATTTGGTGGTAGCCGTTAATGCTGATGTAGTAAATGTACTGCTTCTTGCAGCCAGATCAGTGAGGGCAGCATTGCGATACCAGCTAAATACTGGATTGTTTATCGCGCTTGTAACGGTCAAAACTACCGCAGTACCTGAACAAGTAGCTTTATCGGCCGCAATAATGTCGGCTTCTATAGCGTTGCGATTTACTGTAACCGTAACAATTTTAGCAGAAGCAGCGGTGTTTGCACAAGTACCATCACCACTTACAGTTACGTAATACTTAGTGGTTGTAGTAAGTGCATCTGTAGTAAACGAAGCTCCTACAAAAGGTACATCGGTTAATGCCTGAGTTTTGTACCATCTAAATACCGGAGTAGTTACTGTTGTACTGGCTGCATTTAAAGTAGCGGTAGAACCTGCACAGATGGCTTTATCTGCTACTACAATATCTGATGCTACCGAATTCTTATTTACCGTTACGGTAACAATTTTAGCGGATGAAGCATCATTAGCACAGGTATTTGGTCCATTTACAATGACGTAGTATTTGGTGGTTACCGTTAACGCATCGGTAGTAAAGCTAGCCCCATCAAACGGAACATCCTTTAAAGCCGGATCCTTATACCATTTAAATGTAGCACCAGTAACAGTTGGAGCAGTTGCTACTAATATTGCTGTATTACCCGAACAAATGGTTTGATCACTAACAATAATATCAGTTGCCAATGCATTAGGCCTAACAATAAGCGTAATTTTTAATCTGGCTGAGTTAGTACAGCTATTTGCATTAACGGCTTCAACAAAATAGTCATAAGTACCCACGGCTAAATTTGCTGAACTGAGGTAATCCTTATTATTTGCTACCAATTGGTTTCCGCCAACCGCAGCATCAAACCAGTTAAATGCTACCCCATTTACAGCTTGTACGCTTAAAGTAACAGGTGTATTGATACAAGTCGTTACCGGACTAAGCACATCCGCAACAGGAGTCAATGGCAAAGGCAATATGGTCACCACTACTTTTACCCTTTTGCTTTCACATCCATTTCTTGCGGCAGTAACAAAGAAATCATAAGTACCCGCAGTCAATGTTGTAGGCGTTGAGTAGGTGTTGCCATCCGCCATGAATGTAGTTCCCTGGTACCATTTATAGGTTACGTTAGGCTGAGGATTGGTGACAGACAATACTGCCGCCGATCCCTGACACGCAGCTGCAGATGGCGCCAATACATTTGGAGCAATCATTATACGCTGCGCATAATTCACGTCTATGGAGGTAAAGGCCCCTAAAAGTCCTGAATTTAATTTTACTTCAATAGCATCAAATGGCAAGGTTGGCACAAAAGTTAACAAAGCCTGAGAACCATTACTCAAAAGTTGAAGATTGATCGATGAATTGGAAATCACGGTTGCATCACCATTACTCGTCCCATTATTATAAGATGTAAGCTCAAGTGATGGTAAAATTGCCAATGAAAGTATTTTACTTGGCGAAGTAAGCAATACCCTAACAGTATCACCTACATTAGATAAACCGTTAAAACCTAAACGTTGGTAAACAGATCCCGCTAAGCCAACTGGTATCACCAGAGATGATGCCGTTGCTGCATCCTGATCAATCGCCAATCCTGAATTGTATACATCAGTAAGCAGTACTATGCCAGTAGTTCCCTTAGTTTGTGCACTTGCACCTTCGCAAGGAACAGGTGATACAGGTCCATCAAAAGCCGTTACAGTAACCAACGCTCTTGTTGGGGCGCTACAGCCCGAAGGCGCTGTAGCTTCAACATAATAAGTTTTCGAACCCGCCACCAGTTGAGCATCTGCGATAAAGGTTGTACCGGTAAACAACGGTATCAAGCCTCCGGGAGTATCGTACCATTTAAATGTAACACCGGCAGTGCTGGATGTTGCAGTTAAAACAGCTTGCACCCCAACCCTTACTGTAACAGAAGGCGGAGTAATCACTGGTATATCTAATGACCCAACATTAATCGTCGCTGTTGCTCTGTCAGAAGCTACATTACAACTATTTACAGCTTCTACAGAATAAGTTGTTGTTGCCAAAACAGCAGGTATCGTTAACGACGTCCCATCCTGGGCAAGGTAGGTATTAGTACTATTGTACCATTTATAAGTGAGGCCAGTAATTGGATTTTTAACCTTCAAAATCACAGTATTACCAGCACAGGTATTTACAATCGGTGTTTCTAATTCTGGTGTCGCAGGTTTAGGGTTTACACTTATATTAATTAAAGTTTTGTAGCTTTCACATCCTGAAGCATTAGCCGCTGAGACATAATACTTGGTATTTACCGTAAGATTAGGTGTGTTATAAGGATTTCCTGTAAAAACAAGGGCTCCTGTTCCATCATACCATTTATAGGTAAGTCCTACTTGAGGATTAAGCACTGATAAGGCTAATGGTTGTGTTGCACAACCAGCAACATTCGCCGAGGCTACTTCTGGTGCTTTGGTAATACGTTGTGCATAGTTTAAATCAACCGTTGTGAGCGCTGTTGCCACGCCGGCATTTAAGCGGACTTCTACCTGATCAAATGGAGTGGCCGGAACAAAAGTGAGTAGGGCCTCTGTATTTCCACTTAATAATTGCATATCTACCAAATTATTGGTCAATAACAATGGATCATTATTACTTACACCATTATTATAAGTAGTCAGCGTAATTCCCCCTAAAAGTCCTAATGAAAGTAATTTACCTGGTGTCGACAATTGAACACGTACGGTATCACCTGTATGTGAAAGTCCAGTGAACGCAGCACGCTGATAAACTGAGCCTCCCAGTAAACCTACCGGCAGTACTAATGATGATCCTGTTTTAGTGTCGGCATCAACGGCAAGTTCAGGGTTAAATACCCCTGCCAATAGCCCAAGACCGTCCACCCCGTTCGTTTGGGTTACAGCCCCTTCACATGGTACCGGATTCGGTAGCCCATTATTATCTACATTAATGGTAACCTGCACACGGCTAGAAGCTGCACAACCAGTTACAGTCGACGCAGCTTCAAGGTAATAGGTAGTTGTAACCATTAATGGAGCGGTTACGTATGTAGGGCCGGTGTGCAAAGGTGTAGTATTAGTTGCTGAACTGTACCAGTGAAATATAATATTGGCTTCAGGTGATGACGCATTAAGTATCGCTGTTTGTCCCGGACTTACCGTTGTAGCCGAGGCCTGAACTTGTGGCAAAGCCGGAAGTGGGTTTACAGTAACCACTGCCATAGTACGAGTTGCACTTGAACAGCTTCCAATAGCAGCTTCGACATAATAGGTAGTTGTAGCATTTAATATACCCGCGTTAAATACTGGTCCTTCAAATACTGGTGTTCCTCCTACTTCTAAGGTGTACCATTTGTAAGTTGCTCCTATCAGGGGATTGCTAACAGACAATACGGCTGCCGACCCAGCGCATACTGCGTCTGAATTTGCCAATACCGGAGCATCAGGTGGAGTAGTTACAATAACCGTAACTGGTACCCTGTCTGTATTTGCACAACCATTTTTACTCACTTCAATATAAAAAGTAGTGTTTACTGTTAAGATTGTAGGGGTTGTAAAGGTTGCTCCTGTAGCAAGTGCAGTACCTCCTGATGATGAAGCAAACCATTTTAATGTGGTACCACCATTTGCAGTTGCATTTAAGGTAGTCGCGCTGCCGGCACAAATTGTTCTGCCAGTAGCAGAAACCGTTGGATTAGGATAAACGATCTCTGCCCCGTAAATACTTAAATTACTCAAGGCAGAAACCAAAGCCCCAAAGCGTATCTCGACACGATCATATACCCCGCCTGCGACGAAGGTCGCTTTAAATCGGTTTCCTGTTAGTAACTGAAGACTAATTTGTGTTTCATTTAAAGCATGTGCAGTACCAACCATGGTATTGCCATTAAATAAAGTAATCGTAATATTTCCTAATACGGCCACATCAGTTAGACCTACCGGTGTAGCGATATCTAAACGAACACTGTCAGTAGCCGTACCTGGAGCAGCAAATATTAATCGTTGATAACCTGATGCACCAGCACCAACCACCAAATTAATTTTAGTAAAAGTATTTGGATCTGCATCTGTTGAAGCGCCCGGATCAACCACTCCGCATAGGAGACAAATACCATCAACACCAGATTGCTGACTAGTAGCAGCATTACACTTAGCGTTTACTGGTAAATTGGTTACTGTAACTTTAACCTCGGATCTAGTTGCGCTCACACAACCTAATGCACTTTCTGTTTCCACAAAATAGCTGGTGGTAGCAGCTAAAGCCGGTGTAGTATAGTTGGTTCCTGTGAAGAATGCCGCGCCCCCTGTTGCTGCTGTATACCATTTTACAATACTACCACCAGTTGAACTAACCAATAGCGTTGCAGTCTGACCTGTACTGATATTCTCATTTGCAGTAATTACAGTAGCAGGGTCTGGAGCGGCATTAATCGTTACATTTACAGCTGTCCGACTGCTTACAGCAGTGCCAGAAATAGCTTCTACATAAAAAGTTGTGCTGGAATTTAAAGGACCTGTAGTATAAGTTGTACCTGTAAATAACGGTGTATTTCCCGTAGGGCCATACCAGTTATAATTAACCCCCGTTTGTGGACTGGATACAGATAATGTTGCTGGAGTTCCACTACAAGTAGTTACTCCATTTACAATAGGAGCACTTACCCCCACAACGATGGTGTAATCTGTAGTTGTGCTCAGATTATTTATATCTTTTGCCGTTACAGTTACCGTAAAAGTACCACCGGATAATGGTGTTCCTTTAATTTCTCGGGTAACAGGATCAAAGTTTACCCCGGGAGGCGTACCAATTGCCGTATAAGTATATGGAGATGTACCTCCACTAACAGCAGGCAAAACCTGAGTTGGATAAACCGTACCCACCAATCCATTTGGCAAGATAGCCGATGGAAGTGTAAGTTCTCCGTTTACTTTTATCGTGTAAGTTTGATTGGCAACCGTCCCATCCGCATCAGTTACCTTCACAGTTGCAATATAGGAGCCCGAAGCCGTTGGCGTTCCTGAAACCTGAAGTGTTGCAGGGTTAAATGTTAAGCCCGGAGGAAAGTTGCTACCTAGATAAGTGTAAGGCCCTACTCCGCCTGTAGCACCAGTAAGCGTTTGAGTCGCATAAGCAACACCCACTGTTCCATCTGGCAATGACTTCGTCGGTAGTAACAATGGATCTTTTACCAGAATGCTATAATTAGCTATCGTTGTTTTTCCTTCCGTGTCGGCAACAGTAATCTGGATCGGGTATGTTCCCGCTTGGGAGGTCGGTGTACCTTTTATTTCGCGGGTAATCGGATCGAATGTTAATCCAGTAGGCAATACTCCAGTTGTTATACTATAGGTATAAGCACCACTTCCACCAGTAGCCGATGGGATCGTTTGAGTTGGATAGACTACATTCACTGTTCCATTCGAAAGTGGCACCGTAGCCAATACCAATGGATCTCTTACCACTATCGTATATTTTTGTATAATGGTATTTCCGTTTACATCGGTAACCGTTACAGGAATCTCATAAGTGCCTTTTACTGTAGGTGTGCCTGATATTACCCTCGTTAACGGATCAAAGTTTAACCCTGGAGGCAAAGAGCCCACAGGAGCCGCATAAGTATATGGACCTGTTCCACCAGTAGCTGCTGGAATTGTTTGTGGTGGGTAAGGTATGTCAACCGTTCCATTAGGCAATAACTTTGTATCAATAGACAAAGCAACGTTTACCGTTAAGCTAAAAGCGGCAGTTGCCAGGCAACCTTTACTATCTGTTGCGGTAATAGAGAATGGGAAAACACCCGAAGCTGTTGGGGTCCCCGCTATAGCGCCACTGGTAGCCAATGTTAAACCGGCTGGCAGCGGGGTACTACCTTGTGCCAAGGCATAAGTAAATGCAGGTGTTCCACCGGTAGCGGCAGTGATCTGCTTAAAGTAAGGTGTAGTTAGCGTTGCATTACTCAATACCGTGGTTACAAAATTTACCTGCGGATTTACAGTCACCACTACCGGCACCCTTACTGATTCTTCGGTACAGCCAATGGTTCTTGCAGCAACATAGTAAGTTTTACTAGCCGTTAATGCAGGAGTGGTGTAAGAACCGTCAGCATTTGGAGTCAACAAATTACCAGCTATAGGGTCATCGTACCATCGTAATTCATTTGTAGGTAATGTTGTTGCTTTTAAATTAGCAGCTGTCCCATAGCAAGCTGTAACGGCATTCGATGCGGGATCTACAAACGTTGGACGTGCCGCCGAACGTGTAACGGAGTATAATTTAAAAGTTTGCGTTAAACCAACCGCTGCGAATGAAGAAAAAGTCACTTTTACTCTATCAAATTCAACTCCCGGTGCAAAAGGAATCGGAACAGGAACTCCGGTCTTCAACAGACCTAATAAATCCAAATTCAGCGTAGTATTTAAGTTGTTCTCGTAAACCGACGTTGAGCCCTTATAAGCCGTTAGCTTAATATTGTTTGAGAGTCCCACATCCAACAACGCTTTATCGGCTTGAATTTTTACATTAAACTCGTCTGTAGTCTTAGAAAGGGTTTCAAAATAAATCACCTGACTGACCTCGGATCCTAACCCCACAACACCCAGACTTAATTGAGAGAAATTAGTTTTATCAGCATCAATGACCCTTTCCATATTAGTTACTCCGGCCTGGCCCAGCTTCAAAGCGTCTAATGTTATACCACTCCCCTCGAAAGAGGTGGCAAAGCCCTGTGCACATGGATCAGTACCCTCACCATGAAAAGCATAATAAACATCTGTATAACTGCTGGCACCAAGCCCCAAAATAGCTTTGGTAAAATCTTTTACATAAACGCGATCATAAGGCATTTGAGGCGTAATGGCAATATAGAAATAGCCATTAACATCTTTGATAATTTTGACATTATCTGTAGCAAATGGGTTAGAACTATTTGCAGAAATCACATTATTACCACTCCCCGTTCCCATTCTGGCCCCAGCTTGAAAATACCGGTCTCCAAGTACAACTGTTCCAACCACATCAGCTAGTAAATTACCCAAACTACCTCCTAGCAACGAATTTAAGAGATCAGGATTATTTACATTGATTCGAATATAAGCCGTTTTGCCTGCAGCAACGGTAGTTGGAAACTTTAGTTCCAACTCTCCTTGATAAGCACCAATATCAAGGGCTACGCCAGCACTGGAGTTTACCCTTGCAAAACTAGTTTCACTATTATTTTTCGCATTGTCAGGATTAGTTACAGTAACCGCATTAAAGCATGGTCCAAGCCCCAGAAAACCACAACCCACTACCGACGATTGTGCATTAGGGCTGGCCACCACATTATCCGCATAAATCCTAGTCTGGCTATACGATTTAGAAGTTATGAGCGTTATACTAAGAAAACTAACGAAGAAGAGATACTTTTTCAGCAGGTTAAATAAGGTAGAGGTCCTTTTCATAGGAGAGTGATTGAGATGAATTATGTTTACTGTGTACAATTGTAGATATACGTCCCCTTTTTGCCTCTATTCGTCTTGTTCATTTAAAGCAGGGTGAAGGCTTCATTGCGTTCATTTTGTTCATTATATGAATAAACAGCTCCATCTTTCGTCAAAAAAACATCACTAAAGCCCTGTTGGATAGGTTTTTGAAGTATTCATTTTTTTTATTCTTCTTTTTTCCGAAAATAAAAGCCTGTTCATTATTCTTATTATTGCGTTATATTCGTTTTGTTATATTTTTAACGCTCACTTATAAAGTGTATGGATGAAACATCTATCTTAAATGAACTTAAAGGTTTAATTCTAATCAAAACAGGAATTAGGACAGCGACACCTGCTGATTGCAAAAGGATATCGATTGAAATCAGTAGAGCATTGAATAAGCATGTCAGCGAAACAACCATTAAACGGTTATTTGGATTTGCTGCCGTCAAACACAACTTCTCAAAATTCACTATAGCTACGCTAACTGAATATGTTAGCGGAGAAATTTTAGACAGCTGGCCAATTGCGATTAGTCTTCAGCCCGGTGCCCCCCCTGCAACCTGGGGAGACATTAGATACAGGGTATCCAAAGTCAGCGATTTCACACTCAAGGGAATCAAAAATCGTGTGGGTATGCCCTATGAATTGACCATCAGTAGAAAATTTGCCGAACATGATTTTGAAGAGTTTCTTAAAAGTAGCTATAGCTTCACTGCATTCGTTTCACAACCAGGCTACGGAAAAACAATCTTAATGTGCCATCTGGCAGAAAAATTCTTCCATAACCCCAATACTGCTTTCTACGATTCCTCGATATTGTTTTTGCAGGCATATAACTTCTTTAATGCTGAAAATCCTAATCTAAATTTTGAGGATCAACTAAAAACCTTACTCAATATTCCCAAAAAAGAAAGTCTTATTAACTTCATTCAGGAGAACTACAAGAATACAAAGAGTAAGTTTGTTATTTTTATAGATGGTTTTTCAGAACTTACCCTTAAAAAGGATTTAAAGAAACAACTTTTTGATAGCCTCATCAATTTCATCTGTGCAATAGAAGACATTGAATGCATTAAATTGGTGATGAGCATGCGCTCTACTTATTGGATTCGCTTTTACGAATTGATCAGACATTCAGCTTATTTAAAATCGAAATGGTTTGCGGGTAACTACTTTAATGTAAGTGAGATTTCTAACGTTCCACCATTAACGGAAAAAGAAGTAGATCTGATTGTTTCTAAAATTGATGGCAAGGCGGTAACGGAAATCAACCCAAAACTCAAGGCCCAACTAAAATTACCATTCCATATCCAGCTGTATTATCAGTTAAAACAAGAAGACCCTTGTTTCAATTATTCTACAAACATCACTTTCCACGAACTGATTTCCAGGTTTATCCAAGAAAACATATACCGTTCCAACTATTATACAGAGAAAATCCTTTTCCTAAAAAAGGTAATTCAACTCACCGATTTTGGCAAAAATGGGGCGAATGTCCCGAAAGACAATCTGATTGCAGAATTATCAGCATTCAAGAACGCCTACATGGAACTCCTTTCCGATGGTATCTTGATAGAAGAAAAACAATATGAGGATTATCATCCGCGAGAATTTGTTCGTTTCATTCACGCGCATACATTTGAATATTTCCTGTTCATTGAGATTCTGGAAAAATTCAATTTACGAGTAGAGGAAGATTTTTTCCAATACATCCAGAATGAACATCAAAATAACAGCGCCCGCTTCCAACTGTTGCAATGGGCTATTCGCTTCATCATTAGAATAGGCGACTTAAAATCGCTCAGATATGTGTTTGATTTGCCACTAAACGATCTTGAACACAATTATTTAATCCTTTTTATTGCAGAAAACTTAAAGTACAGATCTAAATATAGCGCTGACACAAATCACCTCATTAAGGAACACAAGCTGCACGATAAAATTGTTGAGCAGCTGATCAACTTTGATTTTATAGACACAAGCTTCAAAGAAGCACTGGAAGTATTGGTTGAGATTTCGGATGCTGAGGAGCATACTTTAGTCTATCAATCGCTCCTTGCTGTTATGGATATACTGAGTCTGGATGAAGCCAGAATCAATGCGAGAATGGAAAAAATACAAGACCTGGGGCCATCAGACTGGGTGGTAGACCCTTTTGAAGTTATCCAACTCGTTCATGCAAAAATTACCAACAAGAACATTAGCAATAGCCAGCTTTCGGTTCAGATAGAAAACTTATCGTATCCATTTTTAAAGGACAGCAAAGCCCTCAATACTCAGCAGGGGATTGTTTACTTGATGGCGCTAGTACTCAATTTATTTTATGGGTCGGATCAAGGGGCAATTAAAATGATAAATACCATCATCAAATTACACCCGAAAGAATTTACCCGGAGATCTGCATTTACCATCTTTATCATGAATATGCTTGCCATATCGCGGTCGCGAATAACCCCTGGCAAGAAAACAGAACAATTGATCAGAATTCTTGGCGTTGTTCATGAAAACAAACACCGTTATAAAGTCACACAATATTCAGCAGCCATTTTAAAAATGGCACAAGCACATCAACTTAGAAATAGAGGCGAATATCTGCTAGCCCGCGATTATTGTGAGGGCTGTATAGATCTCTTTAAAACCCATCATTTAAATTACAACTGTATAGAAATGTACAATTTGCTAATCGCTATCTTTTCAGATTTAAACAGTATAGATAGAATTAATGAATGTAAATATGAACGACTTACGTTCATAGATGAGAACAAATTTTCCCGCAAAATTCTCCCCCTACCCAGAGAACACACCGACTTCAATCACCATTAAATAAGAAAGCCACTGATATTGCTATCAATGGCTTTCTTGTTCGCAAAACAATGCTTATTTCTTGTACTCAGCAGCTAATTTCAATGCATCATACGCATTTACAATACCACCAGTAATACATAGATCTGCAAAAGGAATAGTCTTCGTATCTGTTTCTGTTTTAACTTCTACAGACTGACCAACTTTAACTACTGATTTCATAATAATATCTTTTACCTGTACAGCAGTTAATTTAGGATAGTAAGAGCGAATCAATCCAGCTAAGCCTGCAACTACAGGAGAAGCCATACTTGTACCACTTAATTTTTCATATTTCGATCCAGGTACAGATGAGTTAATGTCTACACCAGGTGCAAAAACATCAACTTTCGTTTTACCATAGTTAGAAAAATTAGCTTTTATCTTACCATCATTTGTCCAGCTCGATGCGCCAACAGTAATCCATGAGCTAGCTTTACCACCGCCGATATAATCCGGATTCGGGAAGTTATTCTCTACTTCAAGATCTTTATTGTCATTACCTGCAGCATGAACAAGCAATACATCTTTAGCTACTGCATATTTAACCGCCTCATCAACGATTGCTTTATCCCATGAAAATCCTTTACCAAAACTCATGTTGATTACTTTAGCACCATTATCAGCAGCATAACGGATCGCGTTTGCAACATCTTTATCGCGCTCATCACCATTTGGCGTACACCTAACCCCCATAATAACCACATTATCGGCCACACCTTTGATACCTAAATCATTGTTGCGTACAGCGCCAATAATACCAGCAACATGAGATCCATGTCTGGCATCTGGTCCAGCTATATCATTGTTACCATAAAAACGTTCTTTGCTGTTATTAGGATCATCACCAACAATACCACGTGGATCATAATCAACATTCAGGTTATACTCAACCTGGTTTTTATAGTGGTCGTAACCCGGTACGATCTGAGTCTTATAAAAATCATCAAAACTGCTGTTTTTTAATTGAGCAAGCATGATACGTTGAATATTAGTTTCCATATCATTTTCAGGTTTAAAAGCCTGAAAATCTTCACGTGTAGGATTTTCTTTACCGATTTTCTTTACTACTGCATCAATTGCATTTTTGATTCCTCCAAAGCGCTCATATCCAGTTTTAGCCTCAGCTAACTCCTGATCCAATTCCGCTTTATTTTTTTGATAAGCTTCAAAAGCAGCTAGTTCATTTGCTTTTACTGAAGTAGCATCTGCATTGGCAAATTTAGCATTGTCTCTTCTCACCAAACGCGTCAACTCTAAGGTCTCATAATTAACAGAACCTTTTGATGAGCCTATAAAGTTCCAGCCATGGATATCATCGATGTAACCATTTTTGTCATCATCCTTGCCATTGCCAGCTTTTTCTTTTTTATTTACCCAAACAATAGGCTTTAAATCTTCATGTACGGCTTCTACTCCACCATCAAGAACTGCAACTATAACTGGTACTGATTTTTTACCTTTTAATAATTCATTATAAGCCTTTTCTGTGCTTATACCGAATGTAGAATCTGCTTTTAAATCTAGGTTCTGCCAGTTAGGTTTCTGAGCAAATGACATAAAAGGCATCGCTGCCAATAAAACCACTCCCATTCCACTACTACAGAAAAAATTCTTGTTAATCTTATTCATAGTTTTCAAAATTTTGACAAAGTTAACTAAATTTAGGACCTACGCGGTAACGTATTATAAGTCAATCTCACCTGAAAACAAAAAACCAGGACGAGTCCTGGTTTTAAAAATCATATGGATTCTTGGTTAACAAACCTATTTAGCTCACGATCGTATCGTCAGTTTCTCTGGCAATCACATCAGCAATGCTTGTTTGGGCAAGTACTTTTAAGGTAGCATCCCTTACATCAATAAATGTTTTTCTGATGCCACAAGTCACCTCATCATGACATTCATCACACTTACGGTAAAACTTTAAACTGGCACAAGGAACCATTGCTATTGGTCCATCAGTAATACGAAGTATATCTGCCAGATAAATATCTTTTGGATCTTTATTCAAGCTATATCCACCCCCTGCACCCTTCTTACTATATAAATAACCAGCATTACGCATATCAAGTAGAATTTGCTCCAGAAATTTCCGGGGTATCATCTCTTGTTCTGCCAACCGCACTATTTGCATAGGAGGGTTCTCCCTATTCTTGCCAAGAGCAACCAGTGCCTTTATTGCATATTTCGTTTTCTTAGACAGCATAACAGCAAAGCTAAGAAAAGATTTATGTATTTGTATAGATTTTCATTTCCGGCTATAAAGACGTTAATTCTTCTATAGTGAGCCCAGTAGTCCTGGAGATAATACTTAAAGAAACATTTTCGGCTTTTAATTTAATCGCCAGTTTTCTACGTTCCTCATCACGCCCCCTTCCGATTCCTATTTTAATACCGTCTTCAAGCCCCATCGTAAGCCCTTCCACACGGCCCTTTATAATCCCTCTATCGATGCCCTCACCAAGTCCTATTTCAATCCCCCTTTCAATCGCTTCCTCCCTCATAACGTCCATGACGCTATGGTCTTCCCCTCGCATTTTTAACTTTTCCCGAAATTCGCTCATCTCCTTTGGGCTTAAATTGCCAACTTCTGCAACCCGTACTTTTACAATAAATCTTTCAACCTTGTCAAAATCTGCCTTGTTGAATCTTTTTCCTGCTGTTTCTTCGCTCATGTTTTTCCTAATTTGTTTAAGCAAACCTCGTTAGATAATTAATGGTAAACCTTTAGTGATCTGAAATTTGGTTGAAAGCGCGGCATAAACCCATTAATACCAAATAAAACATTGTGGAGTATCAAAATATGACCTTCTTTCAAAATTAAAATAGTATCGTAAAAAGCCGAAAGGCAATTGGGAATCCTTCGGGAACCCTTGCTCAGGGCTAGGACAGGATAAGGAGTACCATAGGCCTATAGTAGGCTCCCTGGTTCAGTCCGCAACACATTGGGGAGGAACTCCACAACTTCGAACGCACAAAAACAAACCAATAAACTGAATATCAGTTATTTAAAAATAAAATCTAATTGTGGCATCATTCTGTACCTTACCTTATCGTAATTAATTAGAACACAATTTTAAATTTTATAATTATGAAAAAGATCATTTTATCAGCAGCGTTCCTGGCATTTGCAGGATTAGCTACAGTACAAGCAAGCGAAATCAAAGTTCCAGTTGTAATTAGCGCACAACAAGACAGTACTACAAAAACTCCGGTTGAATTGAAAGATCTTCCTGATGCCGTGAAAGCTACATTAAGTTCAGACAAATATAAAGAATGGATTCCAACAGCAGCATTCCTTGTTACAAAAGCAGACAAATCAGAGCATTATCTGATTGATGTTAAAAAAGGAGAAGAAACCGCCTCTTTAAAAATTGGTAAAGACGGCGTTGTTATAGAATAAGCACCTATATCCCTTAATTTATATAATATATTACCTCACAAAAGCCGGATTTCATCCGGCTTTTGTATTTTTGCTATTATCACAAGCGAATACCTATGGCAAAAATACTGATCATTGAAGACGATTCTACCTTCTCTCAAGTCTTAGAGGGCTTTCTTACAAAGCACGGCCATGAACCTCATGTTGTAAACGATGTAAAAAAAGCTTTTAAGATCACTGATCAACAAAATTTTGACCTCTTATTAATTGATTATCGTTTACCAGACGGTACCGGACTAGACGTTCTTTCTCATATATTGGAGAAAGGTTCTGCTCAGCCAGCAATCATCATGACCAGTTTTAACGATGTTAGAACAGCCGTAAAATCTATACAGCTCGGTGCCTTTGATTACATCACCAAGCCGGTTAACCCAGATGAGCTACTCATGCTCATAAAAAATGCATTGGGCAAAAAAGAAACTGCTAAATCAAGCAAATCAGTTGAACATACAGACGCTATAAAAGGCAAAAGCACAATTGCTGACAAACTTTACGAACACATTAATCTGGTAGCTCCTACGGATATGTCGGTGATTATACAAGGCGAAAGTGGTACCGGTAAAGAATATGCTGCACGTGCTTTACATACACAGAGTAAACGTGCCAACAAACCATTTGTGGCTATCGACTGTGGCGCGCTATCGAAAGATTTAGCAGCCAGCGAATTGTTTGGCCATGCAAAAGGGTCTTTCACAGGTGCTTTAACTGATAAAAAAGGTCAATTTGAAGCTGCTGACGGGGGGACTCTTTTTTTAGATGAAGTTGGAAATTTAAGTTATGAGGTTCAGGTTAAAATGCTTCGGGCGCTTCAGGAAAGGACCATACAGCCCCTAGGCAGCACCAAATCTATTAAAGTTGATGTAAGAATTATTACGGCAACCAATGATGATCTGAAAATGAGTGTAGCTAATGGTTCATTCAGAGAAGATCTTTACCACCGACTGAATGAATTTAAAATACAATTACCGGCATTGAGAAATAGAGGAAAGGATATAGAACTTTTCATCAATCACTTTATAAAACTATCTAATCAGGAGTTAAACAGGGATGTCAAAAACATTTCGGCTGAAGCCAAAACACTTTTACTTCAGTACGATTGGCCGGGAAATTTGCGGGAGCTTAAAAACGTAGTTAAGCGAATGGTTTTACTAACACCAACAGATACAGCAGAAGTTGAGGCCCTGCCAGAAGATATGATCATTTCCATTAATCAAGCACCAAAGTCTAGTGGTACAGATTTAAAAGCAATTAATGAAGTAAATGAAAAGGCAATGATTATGGAAACGCTAATTAAGGTTAAATACAATAAATCTAAAGCTGCAAAACTGCTCAATATAGACAGGAAAACGCTATACAGTAAAATGGAGCGTTATGATATAGAGTAAATGCTATGCTGAGGCCTTAACCTGTATCAACAGCTGATTTAACTGCTGCAACAAGCTTTCTATTTCGTGCTTTTTAAGCGGGTCTAAATCCTCATCCGCTCTAAGTTCCATTTCCATCAATCTAAATGCTGTAGCGAGCTTTTTTGCCCCTATCTGTGCGATTCTTCCAGCCAATCGATGGGTAAGCAATCGCAACCGCGGCTGATCAGCTTTATTCATCGCATCCCGTATTTCATCGCTATCGTTCAAACTGTCTTCCGAAAACCTGAAGAGTATCTTTTTTAACTGCTCTTCATCATCGAAAGTCATTTTCTTTAACGAAGTTAAATCCAGGTCAACGGATTCTATTTCTGTTTCCGCCCATTCTTCATCTACATCTTCAGTTATAGCCTGGTTATAAAACACCGATAAAAGCTCCGCTTCTTTAAACGGCTTCATCACCAAGCCGTCAAATCCATTATTTAAGAGCAAATCGCGCTCATCAGGCAATACCTGTGCGGTAATGGCATAGATCTTCACCGCATTGCCTACCTTTTCTCTTAACCTTCTGCAAAGTGTAATGCCATCCATTTCGGGCATGCGCATATCCATCAGCACATACTTAACCTTGTTATCCCAGGCTGCATTTAGCAATTGTGTGGGTGAGTTAAAGAACCGGGCGTCGATGCCATGATTTTGAAAAATGACGGCGCATAGATCAAGAATCAACTGGTCATCATCTATTACCCAAACTTTCCCCTTATAAGCCAGAGGCTCAACAAGCGCGCTTTCATATTCGGGTTCGCTGGCTATCTTAAGTGTGAGGTAAACCGTAAAAACACTGCCCTCTCCTTTCTTACTTTTCACATATACCCGGCCACCTTGTTGTTCAATCAATGATTTGATGATGGTTAAACCCAATCCAGCGCCGGATATATTTAATTCCTCATCAGGCAAAGTATTGACCTGTTCAAACTCATTAAATATCAGCTTACTTTCTTCCTCGGTTAATCCAACTCCGGTGTCTTTTACCATAAAGGTAAAATGAAGAAGCTCGCCCTGCCTTTTAAAAAATGCTGAAAGCGTGACCTCACCCTTCACCGTAAATTTTATGGCATTTCCCAAAAGATTATACAAAATCTGCTTCAACCTAAAAGGATCTCCATTTACGTATTTTATACCAGAAAGCTCAAATTCAGTAATCAGTTGGAGTGATTTGAGTTCGGCTTGGGTCCGCATCACCGAAACCACCTCATGAAGTAATTGTTCAATATCAAATGCTTTTTCTGAGAAGGTGAATTTGCCCGAAATGATGCGGTTATAATCCAAAACCTCATTTACAATCTGCAATAGGTGTTCTGAAGAGTGATAAATAGCATCAATATCTTTCCGTTGTGGCCGTTCTTGCTTCCGGATGATCTCGGAATAGCCAATAATGGATTGTAAGGGTGTTCGGATTTCGTGACTCATATTGGAGAGAAACCGTTGCTTGGCTCTTCCATGATATTCCGCTTCGTCTTTTGCCAATTCCAGTTCAGCCCTATACTTATTGCTTTTTGTAATATCTGTTAAAATGAAATAGAGCAACAATACGGTTAAAAAGAAAAAGACAAGCATAATGATGCTAATGGTACTGATGCCTGTATTTACCACATTTTTTGCCTGAATCCCGTTTAATTCAATTTGTGCAACCACCTCACTTTCTACCTTTCTTAATACATCAAGCATCTGGCTAACGAGCAAAGTATTTGCATCGGTTAAGAGCGCTTCCATGCTTAAGAAACTCTCGTTTTTAATCCGCTGCTCTTTCTCTATGATCTTTAAGGATTGCTCCAGATTTTTAGTCATTCGGGCTTCGGCAGACAAAGCAATGGTATCTCTTTTTACCTTTTCTTCGTTTACGATCTTAACCCCATTATCCTCATCATTGGTCTTTTTCCTGCCAAATATTTTACCAAAAAAGCTTTTAGGCCGCTCTTCTGTCGGGTATATCGTTGTTGTAGATGTTTTCTGTTCTGTAGCTACGATGGTACTATCGGTCTGTTCGGAACTTTTTGCTGCCAGCGCGCTCAGGCTTTTAACCTGTTGGGAGAAAGATTTATTATTAACCAGTCGCTCCCTTACTTTAAGGTAATTTATAAATTGCTTATCTCTTTCCCTTAAAAGTCTTTTGATGGTTAAAATTCGGGTTAGCTGGGTAGAGTCATTCGCATACAATCCGGCTAAGGTATCTAACACCAATCGCAATTGCCCAGACTCCTTAAACAGTTGGTTATAATTACCGGGATCGTTAAATGCTTGCTTTTTTTGCAGTTGATCAAGCGCGCCTATTTTTCGTGAAATGGCACTCACTACCCTTAACCGCTCACTTGGCGCAGTGATGTTCTCCACAGTAGTCAGCATTTCTTTAAAAGCCACCTTGCTTACCGCCCATGCCATAAACATGGCAAAACAAGCTAAGAGCAATGCAATTATGATTTTTCCTTTTATGGCTTTGAAGAAACGGCTTTGGGTTTTATTGCTCATCCTGATTGTTAACGATAAAACAGGAGCAAAAAGTGTGCTATAATTGGATACTTACAGAGAGCCCAATGATCTTACGGCCTTTAAAAAATCCCATGGTTTTTTGTTTGAAGTATCTTTTGCTTCGGCGATCAGCATTTTTGCAAGCTGAGTGATCCGGGCTTCATTTTCACTAACGGTCCTATCGCCCAGTGCGATTAACCTTTCAATATTTGCAGGACTTGCGGCATCCAGTCCCTCCTTAATACTTTCCAAACTGTCCGGCTCTATACGAATGTAGTTTTCTGAGTGCCCAATAGAATTGAACAGCTGTTTCAGGAAGAAATCACTGGTTTCGGCTACGCCACTCATCATAATGTCTAGTATTGCAGGTACAATAGCCATCGCACTGCTTTTCTTAAAATGGTCGTAATCATAAGATCTTCTAGAACGACCGGTACCCAGTGAGACTAAAGAAATATCATTGATCCGAGTTTGGTTAAAAGCCCTGGTTACTTCAATCAGGCCACTTAAAGCTGGGTTTGTAGCAAATACTCCACCATCAAGTAGTGGGTAACGTACATTGGCCAGTGAGTGGATCTCTGCTACACTAAAATAAGTGGGTGCAGCTGAGGTAGCGCGACAAACATCTCTTAAGTAAAAATCACGGATATTGCCTCTTGAGATTGCGTTCTGTTGTCTAAAAAAATGGGTTTTCCTAAGTTCAATATTATAGGCACTGATGATGCATGGTTTGATGAGCTGGCTCAGTTTTTTCTCGCCAAAATAGTTCTTCAGTACACCTTCGAAAATCATACTATTGTAACGTTCTCCGGCAAGCCCAAGTTTAGCCCGGATGCGTTTAAAGAAACTCATTTTAAAGATTTCATTCCCATGCTCCAAGTATAGATCTAACGCTGCTCTGGCAGAAAACCGGGGTCTTGTCGGATTCTCCTCTGCAGGGCATAACAGCAGGCAGGTCAATATACCTCCAGTACTGGTGCCTGCAAAAAAGTCAAAATAATCGACGATAGCAGCATCTGGATTTTTACTCTCTAGTTTCAGCCTTTCTTCAAGCGCAACCAAAACCATTCCCGGAATAATTCCTCTTATTCCCCCACCATCAATAGAAAGGATTTTCTTCATAATAAAACTAAGGCTTGCAGGTAAATATAGGTTTTCTGCCAGAATAGTTGAATACTTAGTCATATTAATTTAATACAGAATACCGATTTTTAACAACCATTTCAATTCACCATGAACAAACTAAAATCATTATCCCGGATTCTTTTGATCTGTATCACGATACCTGCTTTGGCGGTTAAAATCAAAAAGTATAAGTCTGACACTGAAATAGAGATCAGCAAATCAGCCACTCATATTGCGCAAATAACAAATGATCGCGTTGTAATTATTGCAGGGAGCACTTATTTATTTACAGTAGATACGCCAGAAGATAAGGGCTTAGTCTCCACAAAAATGAGTGTGAAGCAAATCCTGATGCAACTGAAGTCGAAAGATGGATCTTTTCAAAAGTACAAGGTTACGGATAAGGATGGTACGACAAAAGAAGATGGAGAGCTGATAAACGGCGACCTTCTTGTGGTTACTGCTGAAGATGGAAAAGCGAAAAGGAGCTATCAAATCGTAGTAAAACCGATGGCTGTAGCAGGACACCTTTACTTACAAACCGAGCAGGCCACTGTAAATACAAGTAATGATTTAACCCTTTATTTTAGTGCAGGCCAAAGAACGCCTAATGCTACTGTCCAACTCTTTTTACCTGCGGGTATTGAGGTTACGCTAAACAATACAACTGTTAATGTAATTGGACGTGGAACGGTTAAGTTAAAGGATTTGGCCAGACAATCTATCGGTCGTGTTGGTAGTGCTTATTCTTATTCGAAAGTTGGTACTGTAGCCATTAGCAAAGCTGCTGAGGGGGGCTCAATCCTTACCTTTAGCAACCTGGATTTGAGACCAGAAAATGGACCAGATCTAAAGCTTACCATTGAAAACGTAAAATTAAATAAGGCAGGACAATATTCATTTAGTGGATCATATACAACTGCCAAGCCAGAGGTTTTAACCAGTCCAGCTACTGGTACTGCCTGCGCAACATTGACGGTAACCAATCCGGTTTCTAGCTTTGAAAGAATCGTTAACACAGATATTCAGTATAAAGAAACACCTAATACCTATACTGCTGTTGGTTTTAAATGGGGCATCAATGTCAACATCAAAAATGTGGCTATACTGCAATCTTTGGATAATGGTAAAAGCTGGACCGCAGCTTCGGCTGTAATTGATGCTAAAAAAGCTACAGCTAGAGTATCGGGTTTATTGCCTAAAAAATTATATGCTTTTAAACTTAATGTTAAGGATGGTCCAAATAAGGGTCTATCTAATACACTTAAGTTTTATTCAGGTAAAATGGATGTTAAAAGTTTTGGGGTAAAGGGTGATGGTAACGCAGATGATACCCAGGGTATCAATGACGCTATTGACGCTGCAAATAAAATGGGCGGTGGTACGATTTTGTTTAGTGCAGGGCATTATAATGTGAGGACGGTTCATTTGAAAAGCAATGTTTATTTATTTGTGGATAAAGAGGCGACCATTAGCGCCATTAAAGGGGCAGATGCACCTGAATCTACCTGGTTTAGTGATAAAAAATACCGTTCTGGGCTTTCACCTACTGACCCGGGACCTTATGCTGATCCAGAGAATTACATGACGAAGCAGGATGTCGGCCATCATTATTTTAGGAATACCATGTTTTTTGGGGAGCGACTAGATAATGTGAAGATTATTGGCAATGGTTTGATCACAGGTAATGGGAACTTGGTTAATAGCGATAAAGTGATGAGCAATGCACCGGATAATCGCGCGGATAAGATGTTTACGCTGAAGTTATGTACCAATCTTGAAATTGGCGGCATTTCACGTTCCGAAGACCTTTGGTATGATCCTAAAAAAGATGAACCCTATTACATTGGGAAAGATGGTTCGAAAATAGTTGATGTGAGCAACATGTTAAGGATTGATCGTGCCGGGCACTTTGTTTTACTGGCTACAGGTACGGATCACATCAATGTACACAATACTTATTTTGGTAAAGCAAATCAAAGTAATGCGCGTGATATTTACGATTTTATGGGCTGCAACAATGTTACGGCTACTAATATTTACTCGAAAGTAAGTTCTGATGACCTCATAAAACCAGGCTCAGATTGTTCATTAGGCTTTACACGTCCGGCAAGGAATTATAAAGTCCGCAATATTATTGGAGATACAAACTGTAACTTGTTTCAAATCGGTTCTGAAACCGCTGATGACATTAAGGACATCTGTGTGGACAACATCTATGTGCTTGGTGCCAACAAGGCCGGCTTCTCTATTTCGACCAATGATGGTGCGCACATTAGTGACATTCACCTAAATTGTGGCCATACCGGAAAACTACACTCCCGCTCTCAGATGTACAGAACCAGAGCTCCCTTCTTTATCTCCATCTCTAACCGCGCCCGCATCCTTGGGGCTAGCGTGGGCAAGTATGCTTTTACCGAAAATGGAATAAAACATGATGAATTACTGGTTAAGAATGTGAACATAGGTAAGGTGGAGAATATCATACTTAATGGAATAGATATTTTTGAGGTGTATGGTGGAAGTTCTCATGGCGGTAAAAACGGTCGCTGGAAGGCTTATGATGGCAAACAGGATAAAGCCACCCCAATCATTGCAGGTTACAAATTACCAGACACGGAAACAGTTACAGGTGGACTTAATTTTAAGCTGCCAAACGGACTGCATACGGGTTATATCACAAACATTGTATTTAATGATGTGCATGTACTGGTTAAAGGTGGAAATCCGGCTTCGGATACTACAAACCTGGCACCCGAACTGGGTGTTGGTCAATACAATGTGGGTAATCTAAAAACTCAACCTTCTTATGGAATATGGGCACGCCATGTTAAGGGCCTTACTGTAAAGAACAGCTCATTTAATTATGAGCAGCGTGATAGTAGGTATGCGATCTTTTTAGACGATGTAGTTGGTGCAAAATTAGCTGATTTAAAAATGGTTCGGGCTAACGACAATCCGGTTGTGATTAAACTTAAAAACTCATCGGACGTTGTTGCCGACAACATCGTTTACTTTAAGGACCAGTGGGACAAATCACCGAACAAGCTACCAGCCACTAAGCAATTAGGGATGAGTTCATCAGGTTTTCCCAAGTTGTAGTGTCTCAATCAACTCCTGTATAAAGAGGGTTGCCGATTTCTTTCTGTACCCTCCTTTTTGCCATAAAATAAAGGCTTGTTTATAATATTCCTTTCCGGAGATCGGAATGGCAACCAGGTTTTCCCAGGTAATAAGCGCCTTTTCGTTGAGGATGGTGGCCCAACTTCCATCATCCACCAATGATAGCAAAGAATGGATGTTATTCATCTCAATTTTTATCAGGGGGGAAAGACGTGCTTTATGGAATAGTTCGTCCAATAAATCCCTGGAGCTAAAACCTTTGCTCGGCAAGATCAGCTCCACCTTGGCAAGGTTGGTCAAAGAGATCTTTTTAAGATCGGACATTGGATGATCCTTTGATACCACCATCATAATCCTTGATGAAAAAAGATGCTCCATTTCCAGATTGGCATCGTCACTATCTGTCTGTTCGTGAAAAGCAAGGAGCACATCCAATTCGGCCTGTTTCAGTTTATGCTCCAACTCGGCCGCAGTACCATATTCCACTACTATTTTAATACCCGGGTATTTGGCAGAAAAGGGCGCCAAAGCAGGTAGCAAAACGGAGCTAAATGCAGAGGTAACCCCTATCCTTAGCTCGCCAATAACCAGGTTATTTAACTCGACAATTGCCTGCTTAGACTTCTTTACATCCAACACAATTTGTCTGGCATGATTCAGGAATACCCCACCAGCCTCAGTTAAATGCACATGCTTTCCTATCCGGTCAAACAACATCATCCCCAATTCCTCTTCCAATTGTTTGATTTGTTGAGAAAGGGTCGACTGTGTCACAAAACATGCCGCAGCTGCTTCAGTAAAGTGTAGCATTTCAGCCGCTTTAATAAAATAGTTGATTTGTCTTATTTCCATTGTTGCCGTTATAATCGATCGTTAAAACTAATCAATATCATTAAAACAATCAATTTTACCACTTTAAATCTTATCCCGAAATTTGTAGGACAATAACATTATTTAAAATACTCCATGTTCAGATCATTAAAGTACCGCAATTTCAAACTCTTCTTTTACGGACAATCCATTTCCCTTATAGGAACCTGGATGCAGAAGACGGCGGTAAGCTGGCTGGTGTACAGACTAACAGATTCGGCCATGTTATTAGGCTTGGTTGCCTTTGTTAGCCTTATTCCTTCTTTAATTCTCTCTCCTTACGCAGGGAGTTTAATCGATAGAAATAACAAATACAAAATCCTGCTCATTACTCAAGTGATTTCTATGATGCAGGCCGGTGCATTAGCTGCGATCATCTATTTTCAATTTTACAACATCCCAATTATTATAGGTTTAAGTTTGCTTCAAGGTATCATTAATGCTTTTGATGTGACTTGTCGCCAATCCCTTATGGTTGAAATGGTGGAAGATAAAGCTGACTTACCTAATGCCATCGCACTTAACTCTACCATGGCAAATCTGGCTAGAATCGTAGGCCCGGCCATTGCCGGGGTAATCTTAAGCACTTTTGGCGAAGACTTTTGTTTTGTGGGTAATTTTGTAAGCTATATCCCTGTCCTCATCTGTTTATTAATGATGAAATTGGACCTCAAGGTAATTCCACATGCTCAGAAAAGCATTTGGGCAGAGTTGGAAGATGGTTTTAAATATATATCTGGTGATAAAGATTTGAGTAGTATGATTGTGATGATCGGAATTAGCAGTTTGTTTGTAATCCCATTCAACACGTTAATGCCCATTTTCGCAAAAGATTTATTTCATGGCAATGCCGGGACTTTTAGCTGGTTCGAAAGTGCAGCCGGTTTAGGTTCGGTGGTCGCAGCCATGTATCTGGCCAATTTAAAATCGGCCAAGCCGCTGTTGAAAATCACAATTATTGCCAGTGCCGTATTTGGCTTAAGTTTGGTATTCATGTCGTATTCGAGTATACTACCTATTGCATTGATATTTATGGCACTAAGTGGTGTGGGCATGATGGCTCAAACCTCTGCGATCAATACTTACATTCAAACTCATGCAATCCCAGAAATGAGAGGGAGAGCGATCAGTTATTATGTAATGGCTTACCAGGGAATGATTCCAATTGGCAGTTTATTGATTGGCTGGGCAGCACATGCTTTTGGGCCTAGATTGGCGGTTTGTATAGCAGGCCTCATTGGACTTTTAGCGACAGGTTTATTCTTTATGTATCAAACAAAGCGTGCTCGTAGACCGATTTCAGGATTGCTGTTCAAATCGTGATCTAATGGTTGTTCAAAAGTATGGTCCTCCTGATTTTTTCAGTTGCATTTATTGATTCTTTTCTTCGAGAATGCTCCGCTTTCAACGCAAAATCGTTATTGATCCCGACATCTTTTTCTTTCCATTTTCCAGTGCAATTAAATAATAATAAGTTCCGATTGGCACCGCTTTGCCATTGGTTGTTCCATCCCAAGGCTCGCCGTAGCCAATAGACTGGTAAACAATCGAACCCTGACGGTTGAATACCTTAACAGTACAGCCCTCGGATGCATTTAACGCATTTATAATCCATTTATCATTAATATTATCGCCATTCGGACTAAAAGCATTGGGCACCTTGATGACACAGTCAGCCCCATTAAGGATACTGACGCTTATTGAATTAGAATTCACTACAGGATTAAGAATACACGCACCTCCTGCAACCATAACGCAATAAACAACGGCTCCGTTTTTTAAAGTTGCAACAGCAAAAACCGAACTATTTGTTGCGGTTAACACGCCGTTTACATACCATGAATAGTTAGGGGAGTGTACATTATCAGAAGGTATTGCAGTAAATGTTACGGGAGTACCAGGGCACATAGGCCCACTTACAGATGAAACGATGCTGACAGCAATGGAAGTATAGGGTGTAGTATCTAGGGATGCCGGTCCTGACACAGGCGATGAAACTGGTATGCAGGCGTCATTATTTGTCACCACACATGTAATGACATCACCAGTCTTTAAGTCACTGCTAATGAACTTCGAACTATTTAAACCCACATTCTGCCCGTTAACCTGCCATTGATAAGTGGGATTAATACCCGCATCGATAGTAATAGCTTCATAAGTTAACTCCATGCCTTCACAGGATGAAAAATAAGTAGGTGTGATCTTAACAGATGGGATTAAAAGCGGATCAACTGTTAATATCTGGTCTGCAAAACTAGCCCCATTACTGACCGTTATAGTGGAGACACCCGGCCCAACAATATGAATTTCACCGTTAACAACTATAGCCACAAGAGGATTACTACTGGTATAGGTCACAGGAACATTACTTACCGCTCCAGGATCAAAATCATCACTACAAACTGTTTTTACAGGAAAAGGAGCCAAACTAACTGGGGAAGGCCTAAGCACCTCAATGTTTACATCTGCACTACTGTTGCCGTAAATGTTAAAAGCTGTAATCTTATAATCGGTTGCAACTGCCGGCCCGGTTGGGGTACCACTAATGATGCCTGTACTTGGATCAAAATTAAACCCCGGAGGCAACACCTTATCAATAACATAGCCCGTTAATGTAATTTTCCTAATCAGATCATTTATATAGTCTGCAACATAAAGATTGTCATTTTGATCAAACACCAGTCCTAAGGGACCGTAAAAACTTGCCGCTGTCCCAATTCCGTTCAAATTACCGGTACTACCACTTCCGGCAAGTGTTGTAACCACCCCTGTTGGGGATATTTTTCTTATCACATTATTTCTATAATCTGAAACATATAAATTCCCAGCAACATCTGCATCGAGACTTGTCGGATAATTAAAACTTGCAGCCGCTCCAGTACCATTCAAATAACCGGCGGCACCACTACCTGCAAATGTACTCACCAGGCCTCCCACCGATATTTTTCTGATCTTATTATTCTTACTATCTGCTACATATATGTTTCCCAGTGCGTCAACTGCTACTCCATCAGGATTATAAAAGCTGGCAGAAAGAGCCGGGCCATCATTTGCGGCTGCCGAGCCACTCCCCGCAATTGTGGTAACAAGTCCCGCTGGTGTAACTTTTCTGATCTTATTGTTGGATTGATCAGCAACATATAAATTTCCCGTAACATCTGTTGTCATGCCTCCAGGACCATAAAAACTTGCAGCTGTCCCCATTCCATCGACCGAGCCAGAACCACCATTACCCGCGAAAACAGTCTTAACACCTGCAGGGCTTATTTTATAAATCCTACTTTCATCGAAACTAGAAACAAATATGTTCCCCAAATTATCTACGGTCAATCCCGATGGTGTATTTACATTACCAATGGTAGTTACAATAGCTGCAGGTGTAATCTTTCTGATGGCCCCACTTCCAAAATCTGAAACATATACATTTCCTAAAGCATCAGTTCCTATTCCTGAAGGATTATCAAAACCTGCACCGGCACCTACACCATCAAAAGAAACCGGAGCGTAACCGCCGGCAAACCTGCTTACCATATTATAGCTATTGGCAGGCACTGCCCCTCCAGTATTAACAGGTAGCAAAGGAATGATGCTACTACCAACAATATATGTTTTAGGGCTGGCGTAGGTAATAGCCGGAGCCTGTGCAAGTGATTTTTGCAATGGAAAAAACATCAAAACAACAAACAAGGCCCTAAGAGCACTTTTAATGGTTTTATGATACACAGTTGTTTTAATGAGGGCTTAAGTTTAACGTTAATCCCTGCAAAATAAAGATTTCAATTCAGATTAAAAATTATTCCTTACACTCTACAGCTGCAAATGTAAATCTGCCTTTATCAAAGCTAATTGGCTTTCCTTTTACAAAGTAAGATCTACCTACACTTGTTTCTATCTGGCCAACACCTAAGATGAGTTTACCATCTTTCTTTAAAAAAGCCAATGGATTTTTATAAACGGTTTTATTTGCTGTCCCAATCTTGAAGGTATAATCAACAAACAAGGTATCTCCTTTATATGCACCTACAAACGAACCATCATTCTTCCCTTTTGCTTTATAATTAATAATAAGATCTCCTGTTATCTTATCATTGACTCCAGGTCTAATTGTCATTCTCGCAGTATCTGTTTCATCGATGGCCATATAACATTCTTTAGGAGCCAGGCCTTTTGCTACAGCACTTAAACTATCCTTCAATTCCTTATTTTTCTGAGCATCCTGATTGCAGCTAAACAATAATGGCAAGGCCAAAAAAGACAAATAAAGGGCTGATTTTTTCATAATAACATTAAATAAAAATGAACAATTAACGAGTTGGTTTAATGTTAAATAAAAAAAACAGGTGTATTGTTTTGAATAATTTCAAACAATACGCCTGTTTTATCTTGTCAGCTTATTATTTATTTTTCTAATAGCTGAATCGCTTATTTCCTTCCAATAAGCGTAAAGACTAAATACGAGTTCCCTACACCTTTTCTACGGGTTCTTTACGGCTTTAGCCGTAGAGGGGCCGTTTAGAACCCGTATGGGTATCGGTAGCAAATCAGGTTATTTAAATAACTCCGCTAGTTTCTGATCATTCTCCTTTTCTTCTTCCGAATACAAGCGGCATCGTCCCGTTGTAGGATTGCCCCCAATTTATCATCACTAACCGAACTGTAAGAAATCATTTTTCGATTTACGCTGGAATATTATGAAACTAAAATCCAATGTTAAATAAATAATCTCGGATTATCATTCCAATAGTCAATTTACGCTTTTTCCAGAACAAAATAAAAAAGCCGCTAATCATTACAATTAACGGCTTCAACATGCATATGTAACCTTAAGGAACTTAATTACTACACTGTTTTTAAAATTTAAACTCCACCTAAATACTTACCAAGTGCTTTAACCAATGTTTCTCCTCTCAAACCAACGGCAATGATATTGCCTTTTGGATCGATCAACAGTGTATTTGGAATGCCCTTGATACCAAAATAAGTGGCAATTTCATTTTTCCATCCCTTCAGATCGGAAACCTGAGTCCATGGCATTTTATCATCTTTAATCGCCTTTTTCCAGCGATCGGCTTTATCGTCGAGAGAGATCCCCACAACAGTGAAATTTTTGTCTTTATACTGATTGTAAACTTTTAACACATTAGGATTTTCGGCCCTGCATGGTCCGCACCAGCTTGCCCAAAAATCTACCAGCACATATTTACCTTTAAAGTTTGCAAATTGAACCGGCTTGCCCTCTGGATCATTCTGTGTAAAATTTAACATAGCTGCGCCTATGGCACTTCTTTTCAACACGGTTAATCTTTCTGCGATTTGCTTGCCAATCATGCTATTCTGGGCAGATGGGTCTAATTTTTCGTACGCATAAATTGCATCCTCATAGTTCCCTACAATTGCTTTATCGGAAACGAGGCTGAGGCTAACTGCACTTTTAGGATGTTCAATAATGTATTGATTATTCCGCTGCTTGCGCTGCTTTCCCAAATCCTCAATTTTTGCCTCTAATACAGCTTGCTCTTCATCACTTACTTTCCCCCACTTGTCGTATAAAGAAGATCGCTGATTGTTCAAACCCAGCAAGGTCTGATCATGAGCTTTGTATTCGTCCTGAGTTTTAGAACCCGTTACTTTAAGTTCCTCGATGGTTTTCCCACCTGTAATTTTAATGTTTCCACTTTCTACAAAGAACTGGTAGTAATCGTCAAGTAGCACTACACTTACTTTTTGTGCCTCAGGCATCTTTACAACCCACCTAAATTGACCATCTTTTACTTTCACTGTATCGGTAACAGACTTGCCGTCTTTAAAATAGTAAAAGACAATTTTGCTTTCTTTCAGACCAGAAATATTGCCTAAAACAATGGCTGTCTGCGCATATGCGCCAATACTAGCGCACAACAGCAGCGACATTATAAATTTTAATTTCTTTATCATGATTTAGTTCTTAATATAACCTGGATTTTGATCACCAAATAAAGGATTATATAAAAATGCGTCCTTTGGTATTGGCAATATATACAGTTGTTCACTTATAATGGTCGGTTTCAATTGCTTCACCGTAGCAAAAGGCAATCTAAGCAGTGCCATCCATTCCATTCCGTCTTCTGCAATCAGACTTTTCACGGTCTCCTTATAAATCTCCATCAACAGATCCGAAGGTGTATTTGCACCTTCGACTGCATTGTAAGGAATGGAATTTACCACACTGGTAATTCCGGCCTTCTCCTGCACCTCGTGAACTACAGTCTTGGCTGCCGCTAAACTCCCTCCCGAACGAACAATAGCTTCGCCTTTTAACAAATAAACTTCCGTTAAACGTAATGCGTAATCGGTTTCCGAAACCAAGGTAGGCACCCCGCCTACAAACATGTACTTAGTAAGGAAATAACTTACAGAAGTAGTCCCTCTTTTAGGTCCTATTACCCAGGCCTGACGGGGATCATTATCATAAAGCACTTTCAGCATTGGTGTTGCAACATACAAACTCGAATGCCCAGGCCAATATTGCCAGCTTTTGGCATTGTAGTCCAACTCTTGTCCAGCCTGTGGTTTAAGTCCCAAAATAACTTCAGAACTATTTAATCCATTTTTCTGAAAAATATCCTTGGCATTAGATTCCAAAGTAAAGGGCCCTTCGTCGATAATTTCATCTGCCAACCCAATCAGTGTGGTATAGTCTGCCGCCTTACCACGGCTCATTAAAACACGCGCTTTTAAGGCCATTGCTGCCCATTTAGTCGCATAAACGCCCGACTTTTCTTCCGGACCATTTGCAATGGCATCATCCAGATCCGCCAAAATAAAATCATAACTATCTTTAACCGTACTTCGTGGTTTAGCTATATTACTAATCGTAGATAGTTCATCTCTAAGCAATACTCCATATCGACTATCCGCTTTATACCATTCGCCGTAAAATGTTAATATCTTAAAATGTCCATAAGCTCTTAAAAAACGGGCTTCAGCAATGATTTCCTTTTTCCGTGTGCCTGTAAATTTATTGTCCGGCAATTTATTTACCCCAGTTACCACTCCATTTACGGCATTAATTAACTTATAAGATTCCTCCCAGTAGTAGCTCTGAATACTGGTATTTTTATTGCTCCATTCCGCTCCGAAAGCACCATAGCCATAACCCATATAACCCGCTAATTCGGCAGGTGCCACTTGGTGCGCCTGCCACCTCGTTTTAGCCATAACTGCGTTCGCAAAATAGTAATAGGCCCCATTCAGCGCAGTTTGAGCAGTCCCCTGATCAAGTATCGTATTGGCATCAACTTTATCATTTTTGGGTAAAGCACCCAGTTCTTTTTCGCAGGCACAAAAGGTTGTAAGGACCATGCCCAGCACTAAATATTTATATATATATTTCATGATCTTCTATTTTTCATTATTTCCCATTTCTTTTTATTCACGTTTACTAATGCTTCGCAGTTAAAATCCAAAACGAAGTCCTAAGCTAAACTGCCTTACCGTAGGATAACTACCGGTATCACTGTAACCACCAATTAAACTATACGGATCATTACTTACCTCTGGATCAGCCCCCGGATAATTTGTAATTGTAAAAAGGTTTGTAGCAGAAACATAGACAGAAGCACTGGTCAGTTTTAACTTATCCATCAAGACTTTTGGAAATTGGTAATTTAGAGTAACCGACTTTAACTTAATAAAAGAAGCATCATAAACATTATTGCTTGCCGATTCTGCTGTAGTCAAATCTGACTCCCCTAAAATTAGTCTGGGCCTATTTGAGTTAGGATTCTCTGGTGTCCATCTGTCTAGAATTCTAACCCCTTTATTCGTCCGTAAAAGTGTGTTCTGATTTTGTATATCTGCGAGATAAAAAATATCACCTCCATAAGAAAAGGTAGCCAAAGCAATAAGACTAAGATTCTTGTAGGTTAGGCTGTTGGTATATCCTCCGTAATATTTAGGCTCTGCATGTCCAATAATTTCTTGTTTATTAAAAAGATAGCTTCCGCTTCTAATCGGATCCAATACATATCTGGCGTCGCCAACACCTATATAAGGTGTTAAATTCTTGTAATTAGGATATTTACTTTTGAAATCATCTACTTCCTGTTGCGTTCTATACAAGCCCTCAAAAACATTCCCATAAAGTAAACCCAATGGCTCCCCTACTTTTAGCACGGTATTGCCATACCTATATACTTTTGGGTTGGATGGATCAGCGAAATCATTTGAGAGGGCAAGCACTTTAGACCTATTCCCTGAAATGTTAAAAGTACCAGACCACTGTACATTTTTGTTGCGGATAAATTCTGCCCTTAATGTAACTTCAAGTCCTCGATTCCTGATGTCCGCGATATTTGCCGTTACCCCCGAAAAACCTGAAGTTCTATCTACGGTTGTAGGAAACAAGACACCCGTTGTTGATTTTTCATAGTAACCAATCCCACCGCTTAAGCGTGAATTAAAGAACTGAAAATCTATGCCTGCGTCTTTCTGTAATGTTGATTCCCATTTGAGCCCTTCATTGCCCAATTGCGATGGCACTAACCCATTTAGCCCATTGTAAGATATCGGCGAATAGAGTGTATAAAAAAGATTATCGGCAATATTTTGAGTGCCGGTATAACCTGCACTTGCTCTTAATTTAATCTCATCAATCCATTTTACGTCCTTTAAAAAGTTTTCCTGTGAAATACGCCAGCCTACACCACCCGATGGGAAATAGCCAACCCTATTTTTCTTAGGAAATTTAGAAGAAGCATCAGAACGCCCGGTGAAGGTAAATAAATATTTTTCGAACAAGCTATAATTGGCACGTAGGTAAAAACTGAGCAAAGAATTTTGACCAGAAACACCTGTAGAAGGCAATGTTAAGGCCGCTGAAGAAAGGTTGTTTAAATATTCATCATCAGGAAAACCCTGACCACTTGCCGAAAAAGAATTGCTTTTGGTAATTTGCCATGAAGTACCAGCCAATAAACTTAACCTATTATTTTCATTAAATTGCTTATTCCAGGTAATCGTATTTTCATAAAAGATATCAGTATGCTGCGATTGTGCCTGCGTAGCGATACCGTTATTAGAACTTCCAGGAAAATTGCCGTCATTTTTATTACTGATCAAAACTGTACTTGGCACATAATTGTTCTGACGATAGTTGTTATAGTTCGCTGAAACTGTACTTCTGAATTTCAAATCTTTCAGAATATCATATTCCAAGGCCAATGATCCGATTAAAGAAAGGGTATTTCCCCGATTAACCCCTTTAAGCAGGAATAATGGATTTTGAAAGCCTTCAAAATCCATCGTCCCATTGTCGGAAGCCGTTATAATCCTTGGACTTCCATCTGTATTATATGGGTTAATTGTCGGCGGGGCAAAAAGTGCCTGTGTATACACCCCGTTTGAGATGTTATTGGTAGTTACGCCATAATCCAAATTGGTATTAATACGAAGCCTACTAGTTATCTCATTGTCGAGATTTATTTTACCGGCAATCTTACTGAAATCTGTTCCTAAAACTACCCCATTGTTTTTATTATAGGATAAGGAAGTATAATAACGCGAACCAGCGCCACCGCCTCTTACAGAAATATCAGCATTTGTATTTACACCATTTCGGAGCACAAGATCGAGCCAATCGGTATTGGCCGTTCCCATAAAATCTGGATTTGTTAAAATATCAGTGGCAACAGGGTCTGGCGGATAGGTAATCGGATCATTTAAACCTGCTTTGACATCATTTAGATTTTTAGCAGCTTCTTTAATAATCATGATGTATTGATCTCTATTTAAAAGCTTTTCTTTGATTGGTTTACTTACACCTGTGTAATAATTAGCTTCAAAAACCGGCTTTTGATTCAGTTTACCTTTTTTTGTATTAATAATTACGACACCATTGGCTGCTTTTGATCCATAGATCGCTGTCGCAGAAGCATCTTTTAAAATATCAATGCTTTCAATATCATTGATATTTAAGCCCCCAAGGCTATTTAATCCCCTGGCAAAAGAACCAGATATTGTATTAGCCGGATTATCACCGGCATAACCGCCACCAAAATTCTCAATAGGACTAATAATCTCTGCCGCGCTCTTCAAGTATCTATTCTGAACTTGCATCTGCACCCCGTCGATAATGTATAACGGGTCATTTCCCCCCAATAAAGAGGTTCCACCCCTAATTCTGATCTTAGCAGCTCCGCCAGGTGATCCATCAGCTTGCACAACCTGTACACCTGCTGCTTTACCAGTTAAAGCCTGATCTATAGTAGCAAAGGGGACATTTTTAAATTCCGATACATCTACTGAAGCGACTGAACCTGTCAGGTCTTTTCTACGAACGCTACCATATCCAACTACCACCATTTCATTTAACTTGTTGGTTTCGACTTCCAGGGTCACCCGCATATTTCTTTTTGCTGGCAACTCCCGGGTCACGTAACCTACACAAGAAAACACCAGGATAGCTCCTTCATCAGGCACATTTAACGAGAACTCACCATTCTGGCCAGTAACTGTACTCTTTCTACTCCCCTTTACACTTACATTAACAGATGCAAGGCTATTGTTCTGAGCATTGGTTACATGTCCCTGAATGTCTATGGCATTAAAGGCGTCCACAATCCGATCTAAATAAGAAGGCTTTTTTCGTGTGATTACAATGGTCTTCTCATGAACCTCATAGGTTAAGGACTGACTTTTAAAAATCTCATCAAGTGCCTCCTTCAATTGAACATTCTTTAAATTCACATTCACAACTTTGGCCTGATCCAGCAAATCGCTGCCATAAAGTACAGCCAGACCACTTTGCAATTTAATCTTCTTCATCACCTGCTCTAGTGTAGTATTTTTTGCCGACAAAGTGATGGTTTGGGCAAAACCAGCTGCCCCCACTTGCAATAAGCAACTGGTCATAAGAACTATGATCAATTTAACTCGCATAAACAGTTTTTTCGATAATTTTGGCGGAAGCCACAGACGTGACATACCTAGGTAAAAAGCATTTAAATTCATACTTTTGTTTAGTTTGGGTTAAGATGATAAGTTGATAACTAATTGTTTTTTTCGGTAATTCCGGAAGGGTTGACTCAAATTACTGGCCGTAAAGTGCTTCGAACCACTTTACGGTTTTTCATCCTTATGCTACAAAAGCAGCACAATTATCCCCCTTTACTGCTTAATTTATCTTTCGTAAGGTTCTCTCATGTTCGGTGGTTTAATTGGTTAATTTTTTCTTTAAAGGGAACTATCTCTTCACAATGACCTTATTGCCATCAATCTCAAAATTCACTTCCTCTGTATTTTCGAGCATTTTTAAAAGCTTAGAAATATTTTCAAATCTGGATACACTTCCGGTTAGTTTAACGCCATTTAAATTGTCCTTGTAAACTACCTGTACGTTATACCATCTGGCTACCTTACGCATAATACTGCTGATCTCTTCCCTGTCAAACGTAAACTCGCCCTTCTTCCATGATATTGATGCTTGTGCATCCAGATCTCTCACTTCTACTTGATTAGGACCCGTTAAAATCGCTTGCTGATTAGGTTTTAAGAAATTTGATGCTTTAGATTTAAGATTGGTGACCTTTACTGCCCCCTCAAGTAACGTAGTCCTTATGCTACTTTCATCTGCGTAACTATTGACATTAAAATGCGTACCTAGTACTTCCACTTCCTGCCCTGCACTTTGTACTACAAATGGATGGGCCTTATCTTTAGCCACCTCAAAATAGGCTTCCCCATTAAGTTGAACCTCTCTCCTCTTCCGCGTGTTAAAAGATACCGGATAAGTAATTGATGATGCCGCATTGAGCCAAACGGCCGTACCATCAGGAAAACGCAGCTGATAGGTTTGACCGTTTTCAGTAGAAAGCGTATTTGTCTCGCCCATTTCTCCGCCTTTGGCAGCTCTACTCTTTGCAGAAAGCGTTTCTTTTATTTCGTAGCTAATTTGTCCTTCTGCATCTTTTGTAATGCTTACACCAGCATCTTTAGCCAATTCACCTTGCATAACATCAGAGAGTATAATCTTGCGGCCATTGGCTAAGGTAAGTGTAGCTGAATTTTTGCCTGGAGCAATGTCATTACTGTACGCGATGGCATTTAATAAGCCATTATTTTGTCGGGAAATATAGAAGAGCCCAGCTCCAACTACCAAAAGAATTGCTGCAGCCGCAGCTACACGTGGCCACAAGCGAGTAAAATAAGTCGTTTTATAAACAGCAACTTTTGGCCTTGAGCTAAACACGGCTTCTACTATTCTTTTATCAGCTCCGGGCAAGTACCAATCACTGATTTGGTCATCTTCCGGATCAACAAGCTTATCCTCAGCATAAGTATCCCCCATCAACTGTTGTAACTGCGCATCGTGTTTGCCACTATTCACCTGAGCAAAGAATTCTTCACGTTCAGACGCAGTTGCCTTTCTTTTGGCAAACTGATCAAATAAATAGCTAAATCGTTCCTCCATTTTCTATAATTAAATCGGGCTAATTACCCCCTTTAATTAGATAGAGTGCTGGCAGGTCAAAAAAGTAGTAAGGAGAATTTAAAAAAATTACAAAAAATATTATCTCAATATTAAAGGAGTGGTTAATACCAAAATTAAACCTGCATTTAGTCGCTTAGAAGCGATATCCTTATGAATAAACTGTACAGCAAGCTGAATGTGTTTTTTAACTGTAACTACAGTAATTCCGAGATGTGTGGCAATCTCTTCATATTTTAAACGATCGTAACGGCTCATGGCATATACCTTTTGCTGTTGTGCCGGTAACTTTGCCACTGCGGCGATAATCATAGCACGATATTCTTCTGTCGGATTATCCAGCAAATCAATTTCGCCTTCAACCGTAAGGTACTTTTCAAAATCTGTTCTAAAAACTTTTTCTGCCGCTATTTTTTTCATCGCTGCAAAAGTTTCATTCCTGCAAATGGCAAACATATATGCACCAAAACTATCGATGTGCTTTAACGTTTCCCGTCTCAACCAGATTTTAACAAAAGCATCCTGTACAATTTCCTCTGTGATTTCCTGAGAATCTGTCATTTTAAACACGAATCTTCCCAAAGGTTTATAATACCAATAAAACAATTCGGTAAAAGAGCGCTCATTTCCCTCTGCCGCTTCAAGCAGCAAATTTGTTTCATTGATATGAGCTTTAGCCATTAATTGTTTCCCCTGTACCCTTAAATGTAATGCAGACGGCAATAATAAAGATTTTTAATGGATCTATACAACGGTGATTAAAATCAACGCTTTTCTTTTATTGAATTCATAGAATTTTTAAGCTGTTCAATAATAGAATGGGCAACGGGTGTATTCATCCGTTGTAGCTCTGCAATCATTAGTTCCTGGTCTCTTAAAGACATCTTCTTTTCGGCTTGTTGAAACGAACTTTCTGGTGCGAGAGCAAAAAATATTCCGTCCGTCCATTCATTTCTTTTTCCATCTATGACAAGATGAATTCTATCCGTTGTCCCATTATTAGTCACAGCATGTTCTTCGTTGGCATTGATGTACCAACAGGTTCCTTCATTCATAATAACCCGTTCTCCAGCTAATACAAAATTGACATTAGGGTTGGTTACAATCGGAATATGTAAGCGGAATTCACCATTCTCGTAGCCCAAAGCATTATCCCTATGTGGTTTAATTACTGCTCCGGCATCCAGGCGCATCAATCTCACTGCGAACTTTTCAAATTTAAAAGCGTCGAGAACTTTCGGTATGTAGAGACATACATCCATGATTTCTGTAGCCTTTAAAATAGAATTGCTATCCATCGAGGCATAAATCGATGCGGATGTTCCGTCTTTTGAGAATAAAGCCAGACTTCTCCAGGCCCCGTCGTAATCTGCTTTATTATAATGAGCAACCCAAGCACTATCCTGAATACGTTGCATATCTGCCTGCAATAATGAAACCTTAAATTCAAAGGGTAGTTTCAGCTGTTTAATTGGTTCTTTGTCCATTAGGATAATAATTAACTCATACTGATCAATCTATTCTATTACTTACGCAGGTTTACTATAGTACTGATTGCCGTTATGCCAATCAGTACTATAGTTCTTGATTTGAATTTCATCTGTTTTTTTTAATCTTAAATATTACCAGATTTAATTCGACTTTGTAATGGTAATATAGCCTTTTATTGCGCGCTTGTCGGTACCAAAGTTTATGAGATAGTAATAAGTACCTTCTGCCAACGGTAAGCCATTCAGTGTACCTTCCCAGCTGTTGTCATACCCTTTTTTACTGTATATCAAACGACCGCTTCGGTCAAAGATTTTCACCTCATTGTTCGGATAAAAATCGATATTTTCAATCAACCACTTATCATTATAACCGTCACCATTTGGAGACAGGATATTGATCGCTTTTACTTTCTCGTAATCTTCCAACACGGTTAATGTAAAGGTTTTGCTTTCCGAACAGCCACTCGCATTGGTCACAGTTACCGTATAGGTAGTGGTTTCTCTTGGTCTTACCTCAATTGTCGCCGAATTCAGTGCGCCATTAATGCTGCTGTTGGCTGCCCAGGCATAGCTGGTTCCTCCGGTTGCGGTTAGTAACACCCGCTCTCCTTTACTGATCTGTATGCCTTTATCACTGTTGATAGAAATTACAGGTAAAGCATTTACGGTGATGGTAAATGTTCTGCTGTAGGTATCCACGCCACCATTGGCTGTACCGCCATTGTCTTTCACCGTTACCGTTACAGTGGCTGTTCCGGCTATGGCTCCAGCTTTAATCCGGTAGTTAACCGTTGCAGTAGCTCCGCTGCCGGTAACTCCTAAGCCTTCAAACAGGTTAGGATTATTGCTGCTCACCGTTAAAGCTGTAGTTTGTGCCGTTTCAGGACCAGCACTGATGCCAGTTAAAGCTACTGTTTGTCCTGTTGTAGTAAAACAGATGGTCTGGTTGCTGATTGCTGCCAATGTCGGGATTTCATTCACATCACTTAAAGCAATGTTCAGCACTTTATCCAGACTCAAACCATATTGTGTGGTGCTTCTCACCAGCACACTGTAACTGGCTTTGGTCTCAAAATTAAGTACCGATGCCGTATTGATCTTATTTCCTGCAATGGCAAACAATGCATTATCAGTATCACCTGTACCTGCAACCAGCGTATAAGTGAAGGTGGCAGAAGGGTCATCCGAAGTACTGCTCAAAGTACCGGCATTGGTACCCGCCACACTATTTTCATAAAGGGTCACACCTGCAAGGGTGATGCTGGTAGGCGCACCTGGTTTTACTTTCAGGTTACCAGCCACATAGCTGATGGTATAGTTCACTGCTGCTGCTCCGCTAACCGTGATCGGATAATCTCCAATCGGACTATTTGTAACCGCAGACGTCGTGAAAGTTGGCTGAGTAGTTAACACAGCACTAGTTTCCCCGTTTGCAAGTCCAGTGTAACTCGCTGTTAACACCGGATTTGCTGTACCTGCGAATTTCTCCTTAGGATCAGCAGTAATGGTCAGGGCTTTTCTAACAACAGTTAAGGTACCATTCACATAAGTGATGTTATAATTACTTAAATCTACACCAGTTGCTGCCGAGGCCACAATCGGATAGGTTGAACCCGCCACTGTAGCTGTTCCTGCGGCTCCAGTACTGTTCAAAGTTACCGAAGCAACCGTATTGCCATTGATCAATCCCACCGATGTAAATTCCGTACCGGCAAATGTAACGGCATCACCATAAGTTTTGGTTCTTGCCGAAGCAGTAATAGTTAGTGCTTTTTGGCTAACCGTTAATGTACCATTCGGATTACTAACTGCATAATTGCTCAGCTTGCTACCAGGATCTACTAAAGTAGCCACAATTGGGTAAGTACTACTGGTAGTAGCTGCTGCTACTGCACCTGTACTGTTCCGGATTAAAGTGATGTTATCTCCGTTGACAATACCGCTGATGCTTCCTACAAAGTCAACATTGGTCAATACATCACCATATGCTTTAGAACGGTCAGTGTTGACAATTGTCAATGTTTTCTGGTTAACCGTCAAAGCACCGTCTAAATACGTAATGGCATAGTTGTTTAAGCCCGTACCCGTCGCTGCTGAAGCTACAATCGGATAAGTTGAACCCGCCACTGTAGCTGTTCCTGCGGCTCCAGTACTGTTCAAAGTTACCGAAGCAACCGTATTGCCATTGATCAATCCCACCGGTGTAAATTCTGTACCGGCAAAAGCAACCACATCACCATAAGTTTTCGTTCTTGCATTAGCTGTAATGGTCAGTGCTTTTTGCGTTACTGTTAAGGTACCATTCGGATTGCTGACTGCATAATTGCTTAATTTACTATCCGGATCGGCCAGGGTAGCTATAATAGGATAAGTACTTCCACTAGTCGCTGCTGCCACTGCACCTGTACTACTCCGGGTTAAGGTAATGTTATCACCATTCTGGATACCGGTAATACTTCCTGTAAAATCGGTATTTGTCAACACATCCCCGTACGCCTTCGAACGATCCACGTTAACAACCACTAAAGCTTTCTGGCTAACTGTTAAGGCACCATTTACATAGGCGATGGCATAGTTATCCAGACCGGTACCGATTGGCGCCGAAGCTATAATCGGATAAGTTGAACCGGCTACTGTAGCTGTTGCTGCAGCGCCTGTACTGGTCAAAGTTACTAAAGTAACGGTATTGCCGTTGATCAATCCTACTGGGGTAAATTCTGTACCAGCAAAAGTAACCGCATCACCATAGCTTTTGCTTCTTGCAGCCGCCGTAATGGTTAGTGTTTTTTGTGTAACAGTTAATGTACCATCCGGATTGCTAACCGTATAATTGGTTAATTTATTCCCCGGATCCGCTAAAGTAGCTACGATAGGATATGTAGTTGCTGTAGTTGCAGTCGCCCCTGCTCCTGTACTACTTCTGGTTAAGGTAATGTTGTCACCGTTTACAATACCAGTGATACTTCCTGTAAAGTCAGTATTCGTTAACACATCACCATATACTTTGGAACGACTGGTGTTAACAATGGTCAATATTTTTGTATCCGCGGTTAAAGTCTGTACAACAGGCGTTGCTGCATTAAAACTTCCGCTACCTGTCTGTGTTGCGGTAATCACTGTACTTCCGGCTTTCAATATCGTTGCCATATTCCCTGCAATACTCACTACTGAAGGATCAGTAGCCGTATAAGCCACAGTTAAACCTGCTGAAGAAGTAGCATTGCCCAAAGCAAAAGCCGCATCTCCGTAAGTCCTGGTGCCAATTGCATTAAAAGTAATCGTTTGGTTTCCTTTTGGAACTGCGCTAACATCAGCACTTACTGTCCCAATATTACCTGCCTGATCAATGGCCAGAATCTGGTAATAATAAGTAGTACCATTGATCAATCCAGTGTTGGTATAAGTTGTGGTTCCGGCAGTGATCTCCGTCAGCGTAGTTGTCGGATTAGGGCTTGTTCCGGATAAAATCCTGTATTTCGCCAGATCGGTATCTGTATTGGCTGTCCAGTTCAATACCACCTGTGTATCGCCTGATGTTGCAGCTAAACCAACAGGAATTGCTGGAGCCTGGCTATCAAAAGTAAGAGTCGGTGTGGTTCCTGCACCACCATTATTTCCTGCAACATCGGTATAAGTACTTGCTGCAACAGTAATACTGCCAGTTCCGCTATTGGTCGCCAGGGCCGGGGTAAAGGTTGCCGTACGGGTTAAACCTGTACCCGAAATCGCAGCTAAAGTACCGCCAGTAACCAGCACATCCCCTGTTGTTCCGTTCCAGGTAAATGTCGCACCCGGATCTTCAGTAAAGGTAAAAGTGATTGTTGCAGTTTCGCCTGCTTTCAAGGTCGCAACATTACTAGTAATGGACATTGTTGGCGAAGTCGTATCAATGGTAATGGCTAAGCCTGTAGAAGCTCCCCCCACATTACCTGCCCCATCTGTAGCTTTTGCAGTAAGGGTATGTGGGTTGGCTAAAAGCGTTGAACTGGTAATTGACCAGTTACCACCAGTAGCTACAGCTGTACCGAGTACAGTTGTACCGTCAGTATCATATAAAGTTACCGTAGCACCAGTCTCGGCTGTGCCTGTAATAACAGGTGTAGTAACATTGGTTATTTTATCTGTTGGAGAAGTACCACTATCACTGGCTGTTGCCAATACTGGAGTGGATGGTGCTGCCGGAACCTGGGTGTCAAAAGTAAGTGTTGGGGTTGTTCCTGCGCCTCCGTTGTTTCCTGCGATGTCGGTATAGGCCGCTGCTGCAACAGTAATACTAGCCGTTCCGTTATTGGTACTTGCTGCTGGGGTAAAAGTTGCCGTTCGGGTTGAACCTGTACCAGAAATGGCTCCTAAAGTACCACCGATAACCACCACGTCACCTGTTGTTCCATTCCATGTAAAGCTGGTAGATGGATCTTCAGAAAAAGTAAAAGTGATGGTGGCGGTTTCGCCGACTTTCAATTGCGGTACATTACTGGTAATTGCCAAGGTAGGTGAAGTGGTGTCAATGGTGATACTCAGCGGACTCGAAAGTACACCCACATTTCCTGCTGCATCTGTCGCTCTCGCTCTTATGTCATGTACAGCGGCTGTTAGCGCCGGCAAAGTAACTGACCAGTTCCCTCCGGTAGCCGTTCCTGTATTCAGTACAGTTGTACCATCAGTATCATATAAAGTAATTGTAGCACCTGCTTCTGCTGTCCCTGTAATCACAGGTGTAGTTACATTGGTTATATTGTCTGTGTTGGAAGTGCCACTGTTGCTGGCTGTTGCCAATACTAGGGCTGATGGTGCATTTGGTGCCAAGTTATCAATAACGATAGCTTTATTCGCGCCCAATGATCCTGCAGTCCCTGGTGCAGCTAAAGTAAGTACGGCATCATTTCCTGTACCATCTTTCATGGTTCCGCCGTTTAAAGCCAAAGAAGTTATATCGGCATAATCGAGGTCGGCACTATTCTGACCAGCGCCCACACTATAAGTAAAAGTAAGTGTATTGGTGGTGTTGCCTGATGCATAATTTGCAGTAGCGCCACTGTTTAGTGCAAGGGTAGGCGTCCCTGTCACATTAACCTCAGTGGAGAAAGTAATCTGTATAGACACCGTAGCGCCCATTTTATAAGAGCCATTGGCAGTTGAAGCGGTTACGTTTGTAACTGCAGGCGGAAGTTGAAAAATGGGTTGAGTACCTGGGAAACCTCCTGTCGGATCGCCAGGAGTCAACACAACGGGTGTGGTCTCATTGTGCGACCAGTTGGTTATCCCAGCTAGATCGGCCAATAGCTGATCCTTAGTACCTATAATATCACCAGTATAGATAATAAAATCACCGTGAAGTGTACTCCCTGTAAATGCTGTAGAAAAATTCCCCGCTGCTAAAAGAGGGGGGAGATAAGAGGACGTAGCCGTTACTGCGCCTGCACTTTGCCATGATCCTGAAGCAGTTGCCTGTCCATTAGGGCTATTAGTAGACCAATTGGAAAAGGCATAAATGAAGGATGGACTAGCTACCGACCCCGTATAGATAAACCAATTATCCCCACCACTTGCAGTAACCAAACTTGACCATCCCGTAACACTAGTTGTACCATAGGCATTCAAACCAGGTGCAGTTGGTGAGCCACCAGGAAGAATGGTAGTATTAATTACTGTTCCTGCAGGGATTATAGCGTTAGTTGTCCAGGTAATCAAACCTTCTGCCACAGTATTGGACACGTCAAAAGCAGAAGGTCCCCAGCCTCTATCCGTGATATAAATCACCTGTCCTGATGGGATTGTAGCAAGGGTAACAATAGCCAATTCGGCCGTTGTGGTCGTGCTGGCATTATAACCAATAATGGCAATATCCCCAGCGGCTATTTGTGCCGTACTTTTAAAGCCAAACAGGAACAAAAAGCAGAACAGGAACAGTTTAGTAATATTTTTCATAGCAGTATCTTTAGATGAAAAGCGCATTCACAGGTACGGCTTATTACGAGCAGGTGAATACCTACTCGTAATAAGCCTATTTTAAATTAATTCCTTGACGGAAAATAGCCTTCCATACAAATGATGTAAGTCAGTGCAAGCACAGGTTGCAAAATAGAAATTGGCTGATTACCCCCAGTAAGCCCAACAGTTGTTGTAACAGATGATGGAGCAAGCGCAACATTAGGAGCACCAGTAGCATACATTGTAACATTATCCGTATTAATATCTTTAGCCAGCCCTATTGAAGTCGTAGCAGAAGGAATCGCTGCAGGTGTCCCCGTATTGTTGACATTTAAAGTAGAAGTAGCAGTATGGTTATGTGAAGGCATGTTAGTGGTCAAAATTGATACACTTTCAGTACCTGTCACCTCTCCTAATGTATAATTTGACAGCCCTGGCCCCTGTCCCCACCCAACCGCTACTCTACCACGTAGATCCGGCAACGCAAAGGTTGTTTGACCATTCCCACCGTACGTGGTACCAAGAATCGAAAAAAGTGCTGAGTTCTGCGCAATACCAATAATCTGTCCATTACACAACTGCCAACCTCTTGGTGCAAAACTTCCCGCAAAAACCTTTACCACACCTATAAAATCTTCCATAATTTTTTTTATTTAATTTATATTTTCTGTTTACTAATTTAAATTCAGGAACCTATCACCTTGCTTTAATCCCATTGCACACCATTTTTTTCCGCTAAAAATGCCATTCTCAGTCTCCACAATATTGAATAGCAACAGTTGCTTATCCGCAGTAAGAACCATTGGTCCGTGATGTGGGTCAACATGAAAAACTGTTCCGGGAACAACAGTACCAGGCTCAAACTTTCCATCTACCCCAGAAACTTCCAGAATTCGAACCGGCTGTTCGTTCAAATAGCTAATAGCACCGTTATACCTGGGATTTGCAGCATTCACCAAATTTTCAATCTCTACCGCCGACTGTTGTTCCCAGTTAATTGTGAGATCATCAACTTGCGGACGCTTAAAATAACTAGTTTGGATCTCAGATTCTGCTGCAATATATTTTTCCGCCAAAATGTTCTGAAATATTTCATCAAGGTTCTGTGACAACAGTAATGTCAATCGGACAGCTGCAAGTCCATAATTCTCTCCTGGCATCAAAACCATTGCTTTCCTGAAAACCAAGGGGCCCTCATCAAGTACATCGGTCATTTTGTGTATGCTCAAGCCAATCTCCTTTAGACCATTTTTTAATTGCCAGAATACAGGATCAGGACCTTTGTAGGCTGGCAGCATACTATAATGCACATTAAATACACCTTTCTCCGGAATATTTAGGATACTTTCAGGAATTTTAAAAGGAAAAGTCATGACTAGCGCAGCATTGCAACCAGTCTCCAAAATCCAGGAATTTACTTCCCGACCTTTTTTTAGATCAGCAGCACTTACTTTCAATAAAGGAATTTGCTGTGCTTCCACATATTCAACTGTACTTAATAAATCATTATTAGAAGTATCAGGAATAATAATTCCAACAACTTGAATATGATCTAATATACCTGTCACTGTTTTAACAAACAGAGAGCTGTTAGCGAATATGAGAATTTTCATTAATTAAGACGATAGATAGATGATTATGACATAAACGTAGAGAAAAAAAAATAAACATCCACAATAAAAAAAAATTTATTTCGTTCGATGTTTTTTTATAACTTTCGTTTTTATAAAAATTATTCCCATGGTATCAAAACGAAGGTCATTTTTAAAAAACTCATCAATTCTTGCGGGCTCCATATTATTGGGTAGCTCAGTGGATAGCATAGCCGCTTTCAGCAAGGAATTAAATGGAACTTTAGCTAGCAATGCCCTTTCCATTTTACATACCTCCGGTTTATCAGGTTCTCTTAATCCTGTTGCCGGACCCTTTGGAGGATTAAAAAAGGTAAATCAACTTTTCATTAGACGCGATATCAGCCATTTAATACTCGATTCAGGAAACTTTCTTCAGGAGGGGGGCCAAACAGAGGATCATTTCGAAGTGATCAGGTTGATGAATAAAATGGGATACCGGGCGACAACGATTGGCAAAAATGAGCTATCTATGGGCCAGGAACAACTCGCTGCAATTTTACCTGCTTTAAATTTCGAACTGGTTAACTGCAATTATAATTTTAGTCATACAACATTATCTTCACGTATAAAACCATATATAATACTGAATTCCGGAAAAATTAAAATTGGAATTACTGGGGTTGGTAATTGCTCTCCTATTGCCGGTGTTCAAATAAGTGAACCTTTTCAGGCAGTAAATCAAATCGCCAAAAAACTAAAAAGAGATTTAAAATGTGATTTTGTTATTTGTCTAACACAGTTTAGCAAAAATACAAAAACATACAATGATAAGAAATTAGCTGAAGCCTCAGAATACATCGATTTAATCATTGGTGGAGAGCCGGGAAAAGTTATAAAGAATGCCTACGTGGTAAAAAATCAGAAGAAATATGACGTACTCGTTAGCCAGGCAGGTTCAAAAGGAAAAACCGTCGGTGAATTAACCTACGAGTTTAATCAGTTTAATACAATTAGAAGCTTAAAACACAAATATAGTATTTCAGGCATGTCCCAATATGCTAGCTTAAAGCAAAAACATGAGGTATTTCAACTGCTTACCGCGGCTGTCTGATGCACTGTTTTAAAAAGAACGTTAGCTGATCAAGACACACTTTCGGTGAAGATCTGGTTGTTTCTATAACGAGTGCAGCCTTATCGGGGGCATCAAAAGTATCATTTACCCCAGTAAGGTTGTAAATTTTTTCCAGATGTTTATCCGGCAGCATTGCTTTGTAGTAAAGTCCTTTTGTATCTCTTTTTATTAGTGTTTCAAGCTCGCACTTTATCCATACCACTTCTGCCTGATGAGTTAAACGGATATGGTTACGTCCTATTTCAAAAGGATTGATTATGGAAAGGATCAGCACATCATATTGCGACCTTAGTTTTTCCGCCTCTGCTGCAATCCGTCTTACGTTTTCAAGTCGGTCAGCTTTACTAAAACCAAGATCTTTGCACAAAGTCAGCCGATAATGATCCCCATCCAGAACCATTACCTTTAGTCCCTCCTTTTCAAATTGATGGAATACGGCATTTGCCAGGGTAGTCTTTCCAGATCCCGAAAGACCGCAAAACTGAACAATTACACCCATCTAGATTTTTGTAAAACTGATATATTGAACAAATCTTGGCAGGTCCGATTGGTTTTTGCCCGCAGCATGAGGAATAGTATTCTGCCAAAGGATTAGATCTCCCTTTTCACCAGGAACAGGCACCGACCGCTCTGTTATCCGCATGTACTCATGTGCCCTATCTAAAGAAGAAAAATCCCTTATCCAGTCTTTAAACTTATTGTTAAAGCCGGGAACCAAATGCAATGGCCCTCTTTCAACAGGGACATCATCCAAATAAACCAGGGCTTGAATGTGCGGTGTAACAGGAAGGGACAAATCCAAATCCCAATGTAAATTACCATGCCTAAATGCCCAGCTCTGCGTTTCGGGCGGGTTATAACCTAGTTTCTCCGTGTTCGGAATAATTTTAGTGCTTTTATAAAGAGCTGCAAATATATCAAAGATGTGTGGGTCTTGCCTGATGACCTCCATCTCTTCGTTCTGATATAGCTGAAGCATAATCCCCTGCCAATCCGGATGGGGAATATACCAGGTTTCAGGAAATTCGAGATGAAGGTTCAGATACCGGCAAATTCTATGCTTCACTGCATCACAACTTGCTCCGTCAACAACTTTAGGTATCCTTAAATAGCCATTTTCTTCCCAAAATTTAACTTGTTCTGCACTCAGCACATTAGAAGACAAAACTTCAGTTGTTTCAGGGCCCTTCTCAAGGTTTTGCCATTTTTTAAATTGCTCATCCGCACGATTTACAAAATCCTGTCCCTTCAACAGAGTAACCCAATCTATAAAATGTTCAAAATCCCTGCATTCGGAATATAGAAAAAAGTAAGTTTCAAATTTCCCAAGTCCGTAAATGCCCAACCATATTGTCTCGATATGGTCAAAATCTGAATCCGCTAAATTCCGAACCCCTGATTTCCTGATCTGATGTGTCTCGTATAACAGTTTGCTAAAGTTGCAGTTTATCATTTTACTATGCTTAACTCTAATTAATTGTACTAATATTTTTTAAATTGAAGGTATGCCTCCATACAATGATGATAATAATGACGAATCTCAGCCGCCTTATCCTTTTTAAAAAGTTCCTGGCCTGCTTTACTATGATAATTCAGACGGTTATAAATTCGTTCAGGATTATGAATTGAAATACCTGCAAATGCTGAAAATTCTGTCAGCATTTTAAATACTCCATCCCCATAATCGGTAAAAGCATTTTTTGGATGCCCCAACCGTTGTATATACTGCATTTGCAGAAAAAAATGCTCCAAAACATCAGCAGTATAACTGTTAAAATCACCTCCATATTCTTTTGAAGCATCAATTTTGAGCAAATCTTTGTTGACCATCCCAGGCACTGTATGTATACCACGTCGTTTTTCGTGTGAGGCAAGGACCTCATCGGGCCTACGGGATAAGAAAAAAAAGGGCGTATCCGGAAACCAGCTTCTTAACAATTCATAAAAGTGAAGGTGCCAGCTATCTAATTTAATGATATAGCCCGTTTCTTTCGAATTTCTGTGCTGCCCCATTAAATTTAATGCTGCCTTAAACCAGGCTTCTTTCTTTTCGGTTGGCAAGCTATCGTTCTTTTCTGAAGCCCTCAGGATCTCGTCTAGCAAAGGAGCCTCCGCAATGACAATATTTTCATCCATTTCGCAAAAAGCCTGCGTAACTAAAGTAGAACCACATCTCGATACATGAAAAATAAAGGCATTTGGTTTTAAATGTGGGATATTTTCAGCTACTTCTTTCATAAAATCTGGAGAACTAAAACTCTTAAGCATTGTTTTTTGCGCCCTCATACTTCTGCACTTCATGATTGTTTCATCAAAAAAGGGCTCAGCAATTTTTCTATCCTGCAAATCCATCCAGGTTACTTTCCAGCCCTCAAGCTCATCAAATAGCAACTGATATGGAACCCAGTTTTTTAAAGGGTGATCTTTATTCATAGGATGATAAATTCATACTTTTCAGACTGCTGGATTTTTTCATCATATTTAAAATCGAATCTTATTTATACCAAAGGTGTAACCAAAGATAAAAAAAAACGTTATTGTAGATAGCCTTCCATTCAAAATGTCCGTAAACGAAAAAAAGTTGGCTTCCAGCATATTGCCTTAAACCAACTTTTTAACTTTTATGTAGCCCGCAGGGGAATCGAACCCCTATTTCCAGAATGAAAATCTGGCGTCCTAACCGGTAGACGAGCGGGCCATTTAGTAAAGCGACTCACATTGCTGCTTATGCCTTACTTTTGGTAGCGGGGACCAGACTCGAACTGATGACCTTCGGGTTATGAGCCCGACGAGCTACCAACTGCTCCACCCCGCACTATATGTTTACAAAACTCCGTTTGTAAATGCTTTTGCCTCTTAAAACCGTTTAACTCGGCAATTGGCTTCCGTAGCCCGTAGGGGAATCGAACCCCTGTTTCCAGAATGAAAATCTGGCGTCCTCACCCCTAGACGAACGGGCCATTTAAGATTGCCTCAGCTTTATTAAAGCTGCGAACCTTTTGGTAGCGGGGACCAGACTCGAACTGATGACCTTCGGGTTATGAGCCCGACGAGCTACCAACTGCTCCACCCCGCACTATATACAATTTCTTTAGTGTTTGTTAAATCCTTAACTCTTCCTCCGAATTGGAATGCAAAGATATAATTCGTTCCTTTGCAATGCAAATTTATTTTAAAAAATATTTTCATGTCGCATAAAGCAGGTTTTGTAAGTATAATAGGTAAGCCCAATGTGGGCAAATCAACCCTAATGAATGCCCTAGTGGGCGAAAAGCTTTCTATCATTACTCCAAAAGCACAGACTACCCGTCACCGCATTTTAGGAATTGTGAACGAAGAAAGCTACCAAATTGTTTTTTCGGACACGCCCGGCATCATAAAACCGCTGTATGGTTTACAAGATTCTATGATGAGTTCAGTAAAAGGAGCATTGACTGATGCCGATTTAATTCTTTTTGTAACCGACATCAATGAGCAACATGATGAAAATGATGTGCTTGAAAAAATCATCAATACCGAAATCCCATTGGTGGTGCTTTTAAATAAAATTGATAACTCTACACAAGAACAAGTAGATGAGAAATTCGCTTACTGGCAGGAAAAGTTAAACCCTAAACATATATACGCGATCTCAGCCCTGCATAAGTATAACCTGGAAGGTATTTTGCCGATGATATTGGACTATATCCCCGAGCATCCAGCTTATTATGATAAGGAAGAATTAACGGACCGTAGCCAGCGCTTCTTTGTTTCGGAAATTATAAGAGAGAAAATATTCTTCAATTATAAAAAAGAAATCCCATACAGTACTGAGGTTATCGTTACTGCCTTTAAAGAAGAACAAAGTAAAAATGGACCAATGGTGCGCATCACCGCCGAGATTGTAGTTGAACGCGATTCGCAAAAGAACATTCTGATCGGAACAGGTGGTACAATGCTTAAAAAAGTAGGTATGGAGGCTCGTAAAGACATCGAGAAGTTCCTGGATCAGAAAGTTTTCCTGGAAACTTTTGTAAAGGTAATCCCAGATTGGCGCAGTAAAAAGAACTACCTCAAAAGCTTCGGTTACGACTAAGATTTCATAACAAAAAACTAAAATCAGTCATATCCACAGGATTGTGTATCTTTGTGGCTTTTAAAATATTCGTATAAAACACCCATGGCAAACATTATTGCAATTGTCGGAAGACCTAACGTAGGCAAATCTACCCTTTTTAACCGCTTAACTGAGAGTCGTAAAGCTATTGTTGATGATTTCAGCGGGGTAACGCGCGATCGTCATTATGGATCAGCAGAGTGGACAGATAAACAATTTACAGTGATCGATACTGGCGGTTATGTAGCCAATTCGGAAGATGTATTTGAAGCTGCCATCCGCGAGCAAGTAGTTATTGCCATAGAAGAAGCCACTGTGCTTTTGTTTATGGTTGATGTGACTACAGGCATTACCGATCTGGATGATGAGATTGCTCAATTGCTGAGACGCAGTAAAAAACCAGTATTCATTGTTGTAAATAAGGTAGACAATACCCAACTACAAAATGAAGCTGCTGTATTTTATAGTTTCGGTCTTGGAGAGATCCACCCGATATCCTCTATGACAGGATCAGGAACAGGAGATTTATTAGATGAGGTGATCAAACACTTCGAAGATCTCCCTGAGGAAGAGAATGCATTACCTAAGCTGACTATTGTAGGAAGACCAAATGTTGGTAAATCCTCTTTAATCAACGCACTAATTGGTAAAGAAAGAAATATTGTAACCCCTATTGCAGGTACTACAAGGGATTCGATCCATATCCACTACAATCAATTCGGTCACGAATTTATGTTTATTGATACTGCAGGTTTACGTAAAAAAACCAAAGTAAAAGAAAACATAGAATTTTACTCGGTAATGCGTACCATTAAAGCGATCGAAGAAGCCGATGTAGTGGTATTGATGATTGATGCCATGGATGGTTTGGAATCGCAGGATGTGAACATTTTCCACCTGGCAGAGAAAAACAAAAAAGGTATCGTTATCCTGGTTAACAAATGGGATTTAGTAGAGAAGAACAGCAAAACCGTAAATGTTTTTGAAGATCAGATTCGCCAAAAACTACAACCGTTTACTGATGTCCCTATCATCTTCACTTCAGTTGTCAACAAACAACGTATATTCCAGGCTATTGAAGCAGCGCTTGAGGTATTTAAAAACAGAGGGAAGAAAGTCCCTACATCAAAATTAAATGATGTGATGTTGCCAATCATAGAAAAATATCCACCTCCTGCATTGAAAGGAAAATACATTAAAATCAAATACATCACTCAGATCAATGGTACATCTCCGATGTTCGCCTTCTTCTGTAACCTTCCTCAATACATTAAAGAACCGTATAAACGTTTCATTGAGAATAAGCTACGTGAGAACTTTGATTTTAGCGGAGTGCCAATTCAAATCTATTTCAGACAGAAATAAAAAGAGTTTTACTGCAAGCTGGTCACAGCTTGCTTAACCATAGGATCACTTAGGTTTAATGCCCTATAATAACCGGCATCCCCTAAGTGATACTTGTATAAAAGCAGTTTGATTTCATTACAAATGAGTGCTTTTGAAGCACTCAACTGCTTCTGATCAATCACAACGTCCCTGTTCTGGATATACTTTACTAAGTCCTTATAGTCGAGATCACTGATGGAGAATGCAGACATATTTTGATCTAAGTAACTCGCATTATACCTATTGGCCAGCACATCATACACAAAATCAAACAATATCTTTTTAGAAATCAGCTTACTGTAAAACCTATTATACCCCATGGTATCTAGCTTTACATAAATATCAGGCTGAATCCCCCCTCTGGTAAGGTTTTTACTCTTTACCGTATCTTTTGCACTATATATATTATCGGTAGTCAGCTCACCATCGTTAAAACGGTCGTCAATTTCATTCTTATAGGCCGTATAGCCTTTTTTATACGATTTCTGGATACTCCTACCCAAAGGCGTATAATAGCGCGCAATGGTCAGGTTTAAAGCAGAGCCATCACCAAAAGGAAATTGTTCCTGCACTAGCCCTTTACCAAAAGATCGGCGACCGATGATCACCCCTCTACCCCAGTCCTGTACCGCACCCGCAAGAATCTCGCTCGCAGAAGCCGAGTTCTCATTAATCAGGACAGCTAGCTTACCTTGTTCAAACTCTCCCCCACCCGAAGTGGTATAGTCTGTACGAGGTTCGTGTTTTCCTTCTGTATATACGATCAGCTTGTTCTCTTGCAAAATTTGGTTGGCCAAACCAGTAGCAGCACTCAGGTAACCACCTCCATTATCTCGCAAGTCAAGAATCAGCTTTTTCATACCTTTTGACTTCAGCGTTTTTATAGCTTCTATAAAATCTTTGTCTGTATCTGCTCCGAACTTACTGATCCTGATATACGCCGTTTCGGGGTTTAACAGATAGGCAGCATCGATACTACTTACTTTTACACGGCTGCGGTTAACAAAAAAAACCACCTGCTGCGTATCTTTAGGATGAACGATAGTCAACTTCACAGCAGTGCCCTTTTTACCCCTGATCCGTCCAATCATCTGTTCCCTTGGCAAGGCTTTACCACTCACCATAACTGTATCTATTTTCAGGATTTTATCCCCTTGCTTAATCCCAGCATTAAAAGCGGGACCATCTTTTACCACATTGGTGACCAGCAAAGTATCGTTCAGAATATAATATTCAATACCGATCCCCTCAAAATTTCCCTCTAAGGCTTCAGTCAATTCATTAGCTTCAACTGCAGGAAGGTACATACTATGCGGATCCAGCTGATGCAGCAAACTATCGATAGGTAAGTGATTTAATGAGTCGGCGTTAACTTCATCAACATAGTTTTTATTGATGATATGAATGATTTCATCTACCTTTTCAGTATTGTTATTGGCAAACGTTACTGGCTTTTGAAACTGATACCCCTGATCCTTCAAAAATTTATAGCCCATAAACATTCCTACGATTAACGTAACCGAATAAGTAAGGGCGATTAAGACATTAAAATGGGTATTCTTTTTCATAGATAAACGCTGCGTAAAGTTATAAAATTACCCAGTCAAATAATAAATTAAACTATGTTCATTTGCAATTGTTTAGCTTTTTGATGGAATTATTACAGAAGGTTCAGAATTAGGTATAAATTATATGGTTTTTGCGCTTAAATTTCTTGTTTAACAAGAAAATAACGAATTTTATAAATCTATCCTTTCAATACAATTACGAGTAAAATAGAATGGATGGCTGAGTATAGCCATAAAACGAGATAAAAATACATAGAGAAAATATGATAAGAGTAACCGAGCAAGAGTCAAAGTACCATGATATCGACCAAATGTCGGTACTTGAAATTCTGAAAGGCATTAACGAAGAAGATAAACTTGTTCCACAATCTGTAGAAAAAGCGATCCCGCAAATAGAGAAATTAGCAACTGCAGTAGCAGAGCGAATGGCTGATGGGGGTAGATTATTTTACATTGGAGCGGGTACAAGCGGCCGTTTAGGTGTGGTTGATGCATCAGAATGTCCACCAACATTTGGCGTTCCTTTTGACTGGGTAGTTGGCATTATTGCTGGTGGCGATACGGCCATTAGAAAAGCTGTTGAAAACGCGGAGGATGATGTGAATCAGGCATGGATAGACCTTCAAGAGTACAACATCAATGCTAAAGATTCATTGATAGGACTGGCAGCTTCGGGCACTACACCTTATGTTGTATCAGGATTAAACACGGCTCGCAGCAAAGGAATCCTTACCGGATGTATCGTATGTAATGAAGGTGGCCCTATCGCTGCCGAAAGCGATTTCCCAGTAGAAGTAGTCGTTGGACCGGAATTTTTAACTGGATCAACACGTATGAAATCTGGCACAGCACAAAAACTAGTTTTAAATATGCTGAGTACCACTGTAATGATCAGATTAGGCCGGGTAAAGGGCAATAAAATGGTGGATATGCAGTTAACCAATCATAAACTGGTTGACAGGGGTACGCAAATGGTAATGGACGAATTACACATCGATTACGACCATGCCGCAGATTTACTATTGCGATACGGAAGCGTTCGCAAGGCTGTCGAAGCCAGTAGAGCAAATGATAACAAATAACTGCAAACAAGCATATGCACGAAATAGAACCTTATTATCTTTGGAGGGATGATTATATAGCAGCAGAGGATGAGCGTTCGCCGTTTTACAACACAGAGTATTCAGAGTTTTATTTTGACAAGCAGCTATACAACTACCTCATTCATCCACAATGGGATGATTTTGGATCGGGTACTTTATACCTGAAAGTATTGTATGTGGACTATGATAGAAACTTCGCGATCATTGAGTTTATGGGCGAGTGGAACGATGCTATTGGCAACGACATTATGCTTTTAAAACGTGAAATTCTGGAACTGATGATGGATGAAGGCATCAACAAATTCATCCTTATTGGTGAAAACGTGTTGAATTACCACTCTGCTGACGAAGATAGCTATTATGAAGAGTGGTTTCAGGAAGTTGAAGAGGGCTGGATTACTGGGATTAACTTCCAACAGCACGTCATCAACGAGTTCAAAAGTAGCAACATTGATTACTACATTAACTTTGGTGGACAGCTTGACGATTTGGCATGGCGCACCTTAAAACCACTTCAATTCTTTAAAAAAGTTGAAGAAACCCTGACAAAAAGGCTTGGGGCATAGCTTTTGTATGATAGAAACAATTAGTACCTTTAAATAAATTTAAAACAAATGGATAACAAAAATAATTACGACTGGTCACAACAATCTGTTTTTGTAGAAAAGACAACGGCTGGAGTGGCTAAGAAATTCTTTGCTAATGTGTTCTTATGGATGTTTGTGGCATTAAGCTTATCAAGCTTCGCAGCTTACTATATGTCGAGTACACCTGAAATGATGACTTACCTGATCAATCAGGAAACTGGTAAAATGGGTATGTTAGGTTGGGTAGCAATGCTTTCACCACTTGGATTGGTTTTATTGATGAGCGCTGGCCTTAACCGGCTTTCTTTTGGGGCATTAGTAGGTGTTTTCATCCTTTATTCTGTATTAACAGGGGTAAGCTTAAGCTTTATTCTACTAGCATACACCTCTGGTTCAGTATTGAGCTGCTTTATTGGTGCTGCCGGTATCTTTGGTATCATGGCTGTAATGGGCTATACCACCAATGTGGATTTAAGTAAGTTTGGCCCAATCTTAATGATCGGTGTAGTAGGCTTAGTGATTGCCAGTGTGATAAATATGTTCATTCAAAGTGCAAACTTTAGCTTGTTCATGGCCTTTATCGGTATCGCTATCTTTACGGCCTTAACTGCTTACGACGTTCAAAAACTGAAAAGAATAGGTGCTGGTTTAGAAGAAAGTGGTGCACAGATGCAAGATGCTGATACTAAGAAATTGGCCATCATGGGTGCTTTGTCACTTTATCTTGACTTCTTAAACATCTTCATTTACTTGCTAAGAATATTCGGAGACAGAAGATAATACTTCTTTACATAACAACGAAGCCCTCTGACCTAAAATCAGGGGGCTTCGTTGTTATCATCTTTTTAGGTGCTCCTCCTGCACTATCTAGCTAAATAATTACACTAGCGAATACTTCACAATATAAAAAACGATTACATTAGCACCGGCAGTGTTAGGTACTGCCACAAAACACACCTACACAAATGAACTACAAAAAACTACTTATCCTAAGCTTAATGCTATGCATTGGCTTGGCAGGCAAAGCCCAAGAATTTCTTAGCGCCAAATTCACAATCGAAGATTATAAAAAGGGAGTACAAGAAATTGAACTAACTTATAACACTTTCATTATCGGCATTAGCCCTAAAGGAGAAATTGCCTTTATTGAACCTTTAAAAAGAAGCAGACCAAACCAATGGGATGACTTTGAGGATAACCCTGTACGGGGCTTAAAAAACCTAGGAAATTTAAAAGTTACCTACTATGATAATTTTGATAAAATTAAGGCTGGAAAGATCAAATCAATAGATGGAATCGCATTTGACTATTACGGCACGTTTGATATGCATGACTCAAAAGGCAGCTTAAAATCTATTGGAAAAATGGCCATCAATTACAATAACGTATTTGATATGCGTGAACCTAAGGGCACGTTTAAATCAATTGGCGACATCTCTATCAAGTACAATAATGTATTTGACAGGGGCGAGATCCAAGAAAGCCTGAAATCAATTGGTCCGGTTCAAATTACATGGTATAAGGAGGATGAAGAAAAGCACGGAAAAATAAGATCTATCAGAGGAAATACGCAGGCATTGTACGTTACCAAAGCTAAGTACCACAACAACAATAATCTTAAATAAACTACTGAAATACAGAATATAATTCTATTTCCAACAACAAACAGAAGGATTCATACAATTTTATATGCTTTACCCTCTGTTTTTTTGGAAATGATTTTTCTTTGTTGCACCTTTGTAAGGCTTATAGAGAAAGACGGAGGGATTAGACCCTGCGAAGTCTTGGCAACCTGTGCTTACAAGGTGCTAAATTCTACTGGAACCGAACCATTGATTCCGGAAAGATAAGTTGAATTCGTACAACACCTGAATTCCGAATAAGCTTTGTATGTAATGAGTTCGGCACTTGTTTAGGCTTTCGCCTCTATCAAAAATAGCTTATTACCTACTCATATGATTTTTTGTTAAATGAACATTAGAGAAGAATTAGAAAAACGGATCCTAATTATTGATGGTGCGATGGGCACTATGATACAGCGATACGTTTTGACTGAAGAAGATTTTAGAGGCGAGCGCTTCAAAAATCACCCATGTGATGTAAAAGGGAACAACGACTTACTAAACTTAACCCGTCCCGACATCATTAAAGCGATACATACCGAATACCTAAAGGCCGGTACTGATATCATTGAGACCAACACTTTTAGCACACAGCGTATTTCACTGGCTGATTACCAGATGGAAGAGCTGGATTATGAGATGAGCTTTGAAGGCGCTAAAATTGCTAAAGAAGCGGCAAATGAATTTATGGCGGCCAACCCCGACCGTAAATGTTTTGTTGCCGGGGCTGTAGGGCCAACCAACAGAACCTTGTCTATCTCTCCAGATGTAAATGATCCTGGTTTTAGGGCCATTACCTTCGATGAGCTGGTTGATGCTTATGATCAGCAGGTTCGCGGATTGGTTGATGGAGGCGCGGATCTACTGTTAATTGAAACCATTTTTGATACTTTAAATGCCAAAGCTGCCATATCTTCTATTAAAAAGTATGAGACAGAAATTGGCCGTAAAATAGAGATCATGATCTCAGGCACGATTACCGACGCCTCGGGAAGAACTTTAAGCGGACAAACCGCTGAAGCATTCCTAAATTCGGTGATCCACGCAAACCCATTAAGCATCGGGTTTAACTGTGCATTGGGGGCTAAAGACATGAGACCGCACATTGAAGAACTTTCGGCAAAAGCCCCTTGTTACGTTTCGGCTTATCCAAATGCAGGGTTGCCAAACGAGTTTGGTGCCTACGATGAAATGCCGCACGAAACGGCTCATCTGGTAGGAGATTTTATCCAGCATGGCTTTGTGAACATAGTTGGCGGCTGCTGTGGTACTACTCCAGATCATATCGGATGTATTGCTGCGAAAGCAAAAAATGTAGCCCCTCGTAAAATCCCACATATTAAACCTTATATGCGTTTAAGTGGATTGGAGCCGGTTACCATTACACCTGAAAGCATTTTCGTAAACATTGGTGAGCGTACCAACATTACCGGATCGCCAAAATTCTCTAAACTAATTCTGGGTGGAGATTTTGAAGCGGCCTTAACCGTTGCCCGTCAACAGGTTGAAGGTGGAGCACAGGTAATAGATGTGAACATGGATGAGGGGATGATCGATTCGGAAGCTTCGATGACGAAATTCCTGAACCTGATTGCTTCTGAACCTGACATTTCTAAACTACCAATCATGGTCGATTCTTCGAAATGGACTGTAATTGAGGCTGGATTAAAATGCTTGCAGGGAAAAGGAATTGTAAACTCGATCTCGCTTAAAGAAGGAGAAGAGAAATTTAAAGAGAGTGCCCGCAAAATTATGACTTACGGTGCTGCCGTAGTAGTAATGGCTTTTGATGAGCAGGGACAGGCTGATAATTTTGAAAGAAGAAAAGAGATCTGTAAAAGATCATACGATATTTTAGTAGATGAAATCGGCTTTCCACCACAAGACATTATTTTTGATCCAAACATCCTAACGGTTGCGACCGGTCTGGAGGAACACAATAACTATGCGGTAGATTTTATAAATGCTACCCGTTGGATTAAAGAAAACCTGCCTTACGCAAAAGTGAGTGGTGGGGTATCCAATATATCTTTCTCTTTTAGAGGAAATAATACCGTTAGAGAGGCGATGCACTCTGCATTTTTATACCACGCCATTCAGGCTGGGCTGGATATGGGAATTGTGAATGCCGGAATGCTAGAGGTTTATCAGGAGATTCCACCTGAGCTGCTTGTACTGGTTGAAGATGTTTTGTTGAACCGTAGGGATGACGCTACAGAAAGATTGGTTGAATTTGCAGACACTATCAAATCGAAAGGAAAAGAGATCGTAAGAGATGAAGAATGGCGTAAAAATCCAGTTGAAGAAAGACTTTCTCATGCTTTAGTTAAAGGGATCATTGAGTATCTGGACGACGATGTGGAAGAAGCGCGTCAGAAATATCCAAGGCCAATTCAAGTAATTGAAGGTCCTTTGATGGATGGAATGAACATTGTGGGTGACCTTTTTGGTGCCGGAAAAATGTTCTTACCACAGGTTGTAAAATCTGCCCGTGTAATGAAAAAAGCAGTGGCTTATTTACTGCCTTTTATTGAGCAGGAGAAATTAGACAATCCTGATCAGGACCAGAACTCATCTGCAGGCCGGATATTAATGGCCACCGTAAAAGGTGATGTACATGACATCGGAAAAAACATTGTAGGTGTTGTTTTAGCTTGCAACAACTTCGAAATTGTAGATATGGGTGTAATGGTGCCTGCACAGGATATCATTAAAAAAGCCAAAGAAATAAATGCTGATATTATTGGTCTAAGCGGCTTAATCACCCCTTCATTGGATGAGATGGTTCATTTTGCCAAAGAAATGGAACGTGAAGGTTTTACCATTCCATTGATGATTGGTGGCGCGACAACTTCCCGGATCCATGCAGCCGTAAAGGTGGCACCAAACTATTCTGGTCCGGCGATACATGTTTTAGATGCTTCGAGAAGTGTAACTGTTGCTAGTACATTGATGAATAAAGACACCAGAGATGAATATATCTCTGGTATCAGGGCTGAGTATGATAAAGCACGTGAAGCACATTTAAACAAGCGATCTGACAAACGTTTTAAAACCATTGAAGAAGCACGTAAGGATAACTTTAAAATAGATCCGGCACTAGTGGCCCCTGCTCCTAAATTTACAGGAACCCAGGTATTTGAAAATTATCCTTTAGAAGAACTGGTACCATACATTGACTGGACGCCATTTTTCCAAACCTGGGAACTTCGCGGAAGCTACCCTAGGATACTGGAAGATAAAATTGTAGGTGATGAGGCCAAGAAATTATTTGCTGATGCACAGGCCTTGTTAAAAAGAATTGTTGATGAGAAATTGTTAACTGCAAAAGCAGTAATTGGTTTCTGGCCAGCAAATGCTGTGGGTGACGATATTGTATTGGATGTTGAAGGTAAAGAGGTGGTGATCCATACTTTACGCCAGCAGGCAGAAAAAACCGCCAATCAGCCTTACTATGCACTTTCGGATTTTGTGGCCCAAAAAGAGATAGGTGTACCTGATTATTTCGGCGGCTTTGCCTTAACAACCGGCATAGGTTGTGATGAGCTGGTTGCTGAATTTGAAGCTGCTTATGATGATTACAACAGTATTATGGCTAAAGCATTGGCCGATAGGTTGGCAGAAGCATTTGCGGAAAGAATGCATGAACTGGTGAGAAAAGATTATTGGGGATATGCCAAGGATGAGACTTTAGATAACGAGGCGCTGATAAAAGAAGAATATTCAGGTATTCGTCCGGCGCCAGGTTACCCTGCTTGTCCGGAACATACCGAAAAAGGTACTTTGTTTGAACTATTGGATGCTGAAGCTAAAATTGGCCTTCGTTTAACGGAAAGCTATGCCATGTACCCTACTGCAGCAGTAAGCGGGTTTTATTTTGCTCACCCACAATCGAGATATTTTGGATTGGGTAAAATTACGAAAGACCAGGTTGAAGATTATGCAGTAAGGAAAAACATGCCACTTGAAGAAGTTGAAAGATGGCTGAGTCCTAACCTGGCGTATTAAGAGTCCTTTCCCTTTCTCCTTCGTCATGCTGAATTTATTTCAGCATCTCGCAAGAGAAAGATAAGTAGCTACTGAGAGATGCTGAAATGAATCAGTATGTGATGAACCACAAAAACACTAGACATAACCAAGGAAACTAATGAAAATTATAGATCATATAAATAATGCCAAGGGTAAAACCTTATTCTCATTTGAATTATTACCGCCTATTAAAGGACAAAGTATCAAAGGAATATTTGACGCGATAGATCCTTTAATGGAATTTAACCCTCCTTTTATTGATGTAACCTATCTACGCGAGGACTATATTTATAAACAACATGCAAATGGTTTATTGGAAAAAGTGGCTTACCGCAAACGTCCAAGCACAGTAGCAACCTGTGCTGCCATTATGAATAAGTATAAAGTTGATGCTGTGCCTCATTTAATTTGTGGCGGTTTTACCAAAGATGAAACAGAAAATGCTTTGATCGACCTTCAGTTTTTGGGTATCGACAATGTATTGGTATTAAGAGGTGATGCGCGTAAAAGTGACAATGCCTTTATTCCTACACCTAACGGTCATGCTTACGCTTCGGAACTACTCCAACATGTGGCAGATATGAATAAAGGTAAGTACTTGCATGATGATATGGAAAGTGCAGAAAAAACAGATTTTTGTATCGGTGTGGCTGGCTACCCTGAAAAGCATTTTGAATCGCCTAACCTGGATACAGATTTCAAATGGCTGAAGCACAAAGTAGACACTGGTGCTGACTTTATTGTAACCCAGATGTTCTTCGACAATAATAAATATCAGGAATTTGTTGATAAATGCAGGGCTAATGGAATTAATGTACCTATCATTCCGGGATTAAAACCAATTACCAGCAGTAAACAGTTGATCAGTTTACCTAAAATATTTCATCTGGACATTCCTTTGGAATTGAGTGAAGCTGTACAAGCTTGCAAATCAGAAAAAGAGGTAAAAGAAGTGGGTATTGAGTGGATGATTAACCAATGTAATGAACTTAAGGCAATGGGCGCACCGGTATTGCATTTCTACACAATGGGGAATCCTGAGCCTACAAAAAGAATTGCACGCGCAGTCTTTTAAATTATATACAAAAACAGTGTATACTATTATCCTGAGTTTCTGAACCAATTCAGGATGATAGTTTCGCTGGAGCCTATAAAAAAGCCTTTCCCTGTTTTTTGGAATACTCTTTGTATATTCACATAACGTAAAACTTATTTTTATATGAAAAGGCTGATGCTATTTACAGTTGTGATTGCGAGTTCTCTAGTGTCCTGCACGACCATGAAGTCCGGAACTATAGGCAATGGTGGATTATCTCAATTGGGCGGCACCTGGGAGCTTAATTACATATCAGGACCAAGAATAGCGTTTAATGGGCTGTACCCAGGTAAAAAACCGATCATTAAGTTTGACATTGCCGAGAAAAGATTTAGCGGCAACACCAGTTGTAATTCTTTCTCTGGACAACTGATAGCGGACGATGCTACAATCAACTTCACAAAACCCTTTATGATGACAAAAATGGCCTGCCCCGGTGAGGGAGAGACCACTTTTGTAGAAATGCTTAAAAAAGCAAGTAATTATACGATAACCAGCGACAGTACCCTGAATTTTATGATGGGTGATATTGCCATTATGCGTTTTAGTAAGAAGTAATTAGGTAATTTTTAAAAGATTCAAACGCAGTATCCATAGCTGTAGCATGTTTTTGCTTTGCAGCCAGACTTTTTACTTGTTCAGGAATCTCAATCTTAGCTTTCATCTCTTCAGGAAAAACATCCGGAAACTTACATGCATGTGCGGTAGATAGGAAAACGCCTGCAAAATCTTTATCGCCTGTTTCCTTTCTGTATTCCTGTAAAGCCTTCCAGGCAATTGCCGTGTGTGGACATGCGATATAATCAAAATCATTGTATATGGTTTTCATTCCTTTCAACGTTTCTTCGTCCGTATAACGATAGCTTTTCAATACTTGCTGTAAGGCTGATTTATCATTTTGAAACATATCCATGATTCTTACCCAGTTACTTGGCGCACCTACGTCCATTGCATTGGCGTAAGTTTGCACCGATGGGCGAGTTTCATATATACCTGTCTCCAGAAAACGTGGAACGGTATCGTTTACATTCGTTGCCGCTATAAATTGCTTTACAGGCAAGCCCATTTTATAGGCCAATAAACCAGCAGCGATATTCCCAAAATTTCCACTTGGCACCACAAATACAACCTCTTTTTTACCTTGCTTTTTCAATTGAGCATAGGCATTGAAATAATAGAATGTTTGCGGGATCAACCTGGAAATGTTAATGGAATTTGCCGAAGTCAAACGGAACTTACTATTGAGTTCATCATCAGCAAAAGCTTGCTTTACGAGTGCCTGACAATCGTCAAAAGTTCCATCTACTTCAACAGCATGGATATTCTGACCATTGGTACAAAGCTGTAATTCTTGTATATCACTCACCTTTCCTTTAGGGTAAAGGATGGTTACGCGGGTGTTTGGCACACCTAAAAAACCTAGCGCTACGGCACCGCCGGTATCCCCGGAAGTAGCCACCAATACATCAAGCGTTTTCTCGTTATCTTTTAAAAAATAAGCCATGATCCGGCTCATAAATCTTGCACCAAAATCTTTAAAGGCCAACGAAGGGCCATGAAAAAGCTCCAAAACATATTCATTGTCGGCCAGCTTTACTACTGGAGCATCAAAATTAATTGCATCATCAATGATATTTTTAAGGTCTTTGGCTGGTATAGCATCTTGCAATAAAGTTGAGGCCACTTTAAAAGCAATTTCAGGTAAACTGAATTGATCGATTGTATCGATAAATTCCTGATCCAATTGCGGAATATGCATAGGCATGTACAGACCTTTGTCTGCCGGCATGCTGTTAAATACCGCGGTAGGGAAATCAACACTTAAGTTATGGTTGTTGGTACTATATAATTTCATTTTGTTCTTCCTTCTATTAATCTAAAATTACCGGTCCTTTTTTATTTACTTCAGAAACAAAGGCCAGGCTATTAATGGCAATGTTTTTTAAATGATGCTGTAACTTTTGAGTAATCCGATTCGCTGTTTCTGCATCTTTTGTAAGTGCAAATACAGATGGTCCTGAACCAGAAATACCAAAACCGATAGCTCCACTTTCCATAGCCAAGGCCCTAAGTATTTCGAAATCAGGGATCAAAATAGAACGGGTTGGCTCTACCAATATATCAGTCATGCTACGCCCAATCAGATCGTAATCATTCATAAACAATCCGCTTACCAATCCGGCAACATTACCCCATTGCGTTACTGCATCTTTTAAGTATACCTTTGAACGGATCATCTGACGGGCATCTTTAGTAGGCACATCTACCTCAGGATATACAATTGCAGCATGCAGATCCTGTGGGAAAGGCAGACTAATGATATCCAACGGGCTGTAACTTCTGATCAACACAAAACCACCCAATAAGGCCGGAGCCACATTATCGGCATGTCCGTATCCACAAGCCAGCTCCTCCCCTTTCATTGCAAAAGGAACAAGCTCTCTATTCGTCAACTGATTATCAAACAAAGTATTGATGGCAAAAAGACCGGCGACTGTACTAGCGGAGCTTGAACCCAACCCACTACCTATCGGCATTTTTTTATGCAGCTCTATCTCGATACCTGCATCGGGCCTACCAATATGTTCCAGGTATTGCTTTGCAATGGCACTAACGGTATTCTTGTCAGGATTTAAAGGCAACCGGCCTTCGTCACCGGTAATTTTTAAAAGCGACACTCCCGGTTTATCTGTCAAACGCATGATCACCTCATCACCTGGCTCGTTTACCGCAAAGCCAAGGACATCAAATCCACATACTACATTGGCCACAGTGGCCGGGGCAAAAACTTTTACTGATTTTCTCATAACCTATTATCTTTTACCCACGTTTATAATGTCTGCAAATACACCAGCGGCTGTTACTTCAGCACCTGCACCTGGACCTTTAACTACTAATGGACGTTCTTTATATCGATCGGTAATGAATGAAATGATGTTATCACTGCCCGAAAGCATATAGAAGGGATGCGAGTCATCAACCATTTGAAGGGTGATAGAAACTTTACCATCTTCCAGTTTACCGATATATCTTAATACTTTATTGTTTTTTGCAGCTTCCTGCTTTAAGTTTTCAAAATGCGCGGCATTCTTTTCCATTTCTTGATAGAAATCGGCTACGCTATTGGCGGCCAGACAAGCGGCCGGAAGCATACTTTCTATGGCAACATCCTTTTCTTCCAAAGCATATCCTGCATCGCGGGCAAGTATTAGCATTTTGCGCATGAAGTCTTTACCGTTCAAATCATCTCTAGGATCAGGCTCTGTATAGCCCAAATCCTGAGCCTCCTTTACCACCTCATGAAATAACCTGTCGCCTTTAAAATTATTAAAGATGTAAGATATCGTACCCGATAAGATGGCTTCGATACTGGCAATCCTATCGCCACTAAGCATTAAATCTTTTAGTGTACGAATAATCGGCAGACCAGCTCCTACGTTAGTCTCGTAATAAAACTCTACCCCATGCTTTCTGGCAGCTTCTTTAAAAGCTACATATTGATCATACTCCGCCGAGTTCCCGATCTTATTGCAGGTAACCACGGAGATGCTGGATTGCAACACATCCAGATAAAACTGAATGGGGTTATGACTAGCTGTATTGTCTACAAATACACAATTGGCTAAGTTCATGTTTTTCATCTGTTTGATAAATTCGCCCAAATCAGCTTTGTCCCCCTGCTCTTCCAACACGTTTTCCCAGGTAGTCAAATCTATACCATCGGGATTCAAATACATTTTGCGGGTATTGCTAACACCCATCACTTTTACCTGAAGATCATTGTTCTTCGCCAGGAAAGGCATCTGGTTTTGTAATTGCTGGAACAAGGTTTTTCCGATATTACCGGTACCCAGACAAAATATATTCAGTGTTTTTTTAAGGTCTGAGTAAAAGGCATCATGAACAGCATTTACTGCTTTAGAAAGATCTGCTCTTGATAGAATTACGGAGATATTGTACTCTGAAGAGCCCTGTGCAATGGCTCTTATGTTTACGCCATTTCGGCCAAGGGCACTAAATAATCTTCCTGAAATCCCAGGTGTACGTTTCATGTTTTCGCCTACAATAGCCAAAATTGAAAGTCCGTTTTCTACTTCAGGATACTCTAATTTACGGGCCTGAAGCTCCAATTCAAATTCCTTACTAATCAGCGCTAATGCTTTTAAGGCATCTGTCGGTTTAACTGCAAAAGTAATGCTATGCTCTGATGAGGATTGTGTAATCAGCACGACATTTACCTGCTCTCTGGATAAAAGAGAAAACAACCTTCCGCTAAACCCAGCTTTGCCCACCATACCACTTCCTGAAAGGTTTAGTATGCTGATTTCATCAATAGAAGAAATTCCTTTTATAGGCAGACTAGAAGCTTGTGCGCCATGTTTGATATAAGTACCAGGAAAATCTACGTTGAAAGTATTTTTAATTACAATTGGTATTTTCTTTAAAAACGCTGGAGTCATGGTTGGCGGATAAATCACCTTAGCTCCGAAATAAGAAAGCTCCATCGCTTCAATATAACTTAACTCGGGTAATGAAAACGCTTTTTTAACAATCCTCGGGTCGGCGGTAAGCATCCCGTCGACATCTGTCCAGATTTGAATTTCCTCAGCATTTAATGCAGCACCCCAGATAGCAGCAGTATAATCGCTACCACCACGACCTAATGTAGTGACGCGTCCGTCCTCATTACTGGAAATAAAACCGGTAACAAAAAGCAATTTATCTTTATTGGACTCATAGAAATCTCTGATCAGCGTTTCGGTAAGCTGCGTATTAACTTTTGCTTGTCCGAAATTGCCATCTGTTTTGATGAGCTCGGCACCATCTACATAAACTGAATTGGCAAAATACTGACGGGCGATATGACTAACCATCACATTCGAGCAACGCTCGCCATAGCTCAAAATCAGATCTTTGGTTTGCAGGCTCAACTCGCGAAGGGTATATACCGATTGCAGGATGTCTTCCAATTCGTTGAAATAGATCTTTAGTTTAGTCAACACTGGATTTTGTGCCCCTGCAGGCAGCAATGCACGGATCACTTCGAAATGTTTGGTTTCTATCTCCTTAAGTTGATCGGCATAATCCGCTCCACTTCTGGCATTTTCTGCCATCAGCAATAGGGTGTTGGTTACGCCCCCCATTGCAGAAAGAACAACAATAGGGTTTTCAACTCCCGTCTCCTTCTTGAGTATATCCATCAGCGCGCTAATGCTTTGCGCTGAACCGACAGAAGTACCTCCAAATTTTAAAATATTCATAGTTGTTGGTTAAAAAAAAAGCGCCTTCCCGTATTAGAGGAAGGCGCTTTTTTGTGGTTGTTATATTTTCATTTTCAGCCCACTAGCTTACCTTCCTCCGTCCTATGCCGGTGGTTGTGGTAATCGTAGTAATGGTTGAATTGTTATACATTGTATTTCTTACACTATCTTGTAACTGGCAGTAAAGTAAAGTTATATTTTTCTAATTAGCAAATGTTTATAAAAATAAATTATTAGTAGGTCGATTTAGTAGGAATTATAAATTCCTACATTTTCTTACCTTTACGCATTATATGCAAGGATTAGTAATAAAATCAACAGGAAGCTGGTATCAGGTGCACGCCGAAAATGGACTTGATTATGACTGCCGGATAAAAGGCAAGTTTAGGATTCAGGGTATCCAAACCACCAATCCTATTGCTGTAGGTGATCAGGTGGAGTTTGAACTGGAACCTAATTCAGACAACGGTGTGATTAACAAGCTGTACGACAGACGGAATTATATCATTCGTAAATCTATCAACTTATCTAAGCAAGCTCAAATCATTGCGGCAAACCTTGATCAGGCTTTTTTGGTGGTTACACTAGCATCTCCCCGTACCTCATTGGGATTTATAGACCGCTTTTTAGCTACGGCTGAAGCATATGACATTCCTGCGGTACTCATTTTTAACAAACTTGATCTTTTTAATGAAGACGGTTTGACGATTTTAGAAGAATATAAGGCCATTTATGAGCATATTGGCTATCCATGCTATACAGTTTCGGCACTTGAAGGCACCAATATTCCATTGATTGAAAGTTTATTAAAAGATAAAACGACCTTGTTTTCTGGTCATTCGGGTGTAGGAAAATCTAGCTTAATCAATGCTTTATTACCTGGCCGAAGTATCAAAACTGGTGAAATATCTGAAGCGAGTGATAAGGGACAACACACCACTACTTTTGCGGAAATGCACACCTTACCATTCGGTGGCTATCTGATAGATACTCCAGGGATACGTGAACTGGGCATATATGACATTAAGCCAGAAGAGCTAGGGCATTATTTCAGGGAAATGAGAGCCTTGATGAACAAATGTCGTTTCAACAACTGTCGCCATGTAAATGAACCTGGCTGTGCCGTTGTTAAAGCGGTAGAAGATGGTGAAATAGAATTGAGCAGATATGAGAGCTACCTGAGCATCTTCCATGGGAATGAAACCAGAGCGTAAATTATGAGGGCAGTTATACAAAGGGTTACAACTGCAAGTTGTATTGTAGCGGGGAACACTACTGGTGCTATCGATCTTGGCTTTTTAGTTTTGCTTGGCATTGAAGATGCAGATACACAGGAGGATTTGGAATGGCTTGCCGGAAAAATAGTGAATATGAGGGTATTCGGAGATGAAGAAGACCTGATGAATAAGGCTTTGGCTGATGTTGATGGGAATATTTTACTGATCAGCCAGTTCACCCTTTTCGCATCTACTAAAAAAGGTAATAGGCCCGGTTTTACACGAGCCGCCCGCCCAGAAAAAGCAATTCCTCTTTATGAAGCCATGATTAAGCAGCTATCCTTACTATTGAACAAAGAAATACAAACCGGGATATTTGGTGCGGATATGAAGATCAGCCTGGTAAATGATGGCCCGGTAACGATTACTATCGATACAAAAAATAAAGAATAATATGACCATAGCAGAGGCACAGGAAACGGTAGACCAATGGATCAAAACAACCGGCATCCGTTATTTTAATGAACTGACCAATACAGCAATTTTGATGGAAGAGGTTGGTGAAGTGGCACGAATCATGTCGCGTAAATATGGCGAACAATCTTTCAAAAAAAGCGATGAGGCCGTAGATCTGGGCGATGAGATGGCCGATGTTTTATTTGTATTGATCTGTCTGGCCAATCAGACTGGAATCGACCTGACTGCGGCAATGGAAAAAAATCTGATTAAAAAGAGCATCAGAGATGCCGACAGACATAAAAACAACGACAAGTTGAAATAGGATGTAAAAAAAACGGAGTCAAAATAATGAGGGCACTGAAAAAGTTCCTCATTTATGAGCCAGCTTAAGGAACGATCAAGTAGAACATGTTTTTTACTTGATCGTTTTTTTTATTGAACAAAGTTGAGATTTCGTTATACTGATTTTTTGATCAATATATACCTGTCTTTTTCGAAGGATAAATAAGCATTTTGGTTGCAATTGACTGGATTTAACTCAGATTTATTGAATATTAGATCAGTTTTAGGATTCTTTTTAAGTTTACGGTAAAAATTGCCATAGCCCCCTGCATTTCCATATTCTGTATTCCATAGGAAGTCGCACGTC
>NZ_SJSM01000019.1 GCF_004331685.1 Pedobacter hiemivivus
TGCAGAACAACCTGTCCTAAAGATACTTCTTTTTCTATAACAGTCCTTACAACTTCTTCCTTGAAATCAGGTGTGGCCCTGATATTAGGCTGTTTGAGTAGCCCATTTTCACCATAAAGATTATACTTCCGAACCCATTCCAAGATCATCCGTTCGCCTATATGGCGTTCACGGGATATGCGCAGTATCGGCTTCCCGTTTTTTACTTGAGAAACTATATCTAGTTTCTCCTCAAATGTGTGTTTTACCATAAATAGTGAACCCCAAAAGTTTTTGTCCAACTTTTGGGGTTCACTTCAGAAATCATGATACAGGCGCTGTTGCATTAAGCTATATCCTCAATTAAGTAAGTTTTACCGTTAAAATCAAAGCTGTCTTTCTTTTTCTTACCCAGCATCAGTTTACCGATTGGTGAAGCTGCCGAAATAGCGAAGACAGTTTTGCCTTCGGACAGGAGCTGACCGGCACTGATACTAATGTAAAAGATGCCCTGATTGGTATAAACCAAACTTCCACCTCTAATACTATCCGTTACGGATGCATGTCCAATTGATTCCAGCACTTTCCTATTGTCTTCCGCATCAATCAACAGTCGTTTGTTGCGGTCAATATCCTGTTGCATCATTTCCCGGCTGGTCTCATATTTATCGCCCGCACTACTCTTGGTATCGTCATTACTGGCCTCACGTGCCTGTTTGAGCGCTGTTTCAGCAGTTTCAATTCTTTGTTCAATAAACTTTAAACAAAGCTGGTACAAATTTTCCTTATTCATAAACTACGACTCTACCCATTTAATTTTCTCTTCTATTGGCGTACGCTTAGCGGCTCTAGGTTCTTCGTTATGATAACCCATATAAAAGAGGCCAAAACATTTTTCCGTTGTACCTAAGTTAAGATATTCTTTCAAATCTGCAATCATACCTGGCGAACTCCAATAAGCGCCAACCTTCAACGCTTCGGCAGTAAGCGCCATATTTTGTACAGCACAGGCCAAAGCGGCTAACTCTTCCCATTCAGGAACTTTGTCCGAATTTAATTGCGCATTTAAAGTGATGATACAACTCGATTGCTCGGCTTTTTCTACGATGCTATCCTGTTTTTTCTGCAGAAACTGATGTGCAGGAGTTGTTTCTTTATAAAGACGTGCCAGTTCCTTTCCTAGTTTTATTTTCCCCTCATTTCTGAATACAATGAAACGCCAAGGCTCAGTAAGTTTATGTGTTGGTGCATAATTGGCACTTTCCAGGATCTGTTTAATTACTGCTACAGGAACCTCCTGACCGGTATAGCTAACAGGGAATATACTTCTCCTGCGTTGTATAATGTTGGTTAAAACTGTTATTTCTTCTTCCATAATTCATCTGATCGAGCGCCTCTTTATTGCAAAAATAGAATTTCTTTCTTATTATTTCCCTGCTACCTTTTTCAGTTGCTTTTTGACCATTTTAGCCCTTGCAAAAAAGGCAATGCTCTCTACCCCCATTAGGTAATCAATCGTCTCCACTAACTCTTCTTCAATCCAGTCGTAACGGGGTACCAGATTCGCAAGCGCCTGCATACAATGTACTTTAGTAGCAACAAGTGTTTCTGGCTCAAGCAACCATACAAATAACACCTCGATTACCGGTTCAAAATCTATTTGCTTTACAAGCTCTTTGTATATTGGAAAGGCTTTCCTATCTGTCACTAATGCTATAATCTTAACATAATGCCGCATAGCAGATTGGTTTTCAAGTTTAGGTAACAAAGTCAGCAGTTTAGGTACATACGGACAAAAGCGAGCAGCCTTGCGCGTCATCATATATTCCAACATCCATGCTGCCCTGAAAGCAATCTCTTTCTTTTTGTGAAAGCTGATGTCTAGCACGTCATCAATATCAACCTCTACATCGTAACTCTCAATAATAGATGTGCAATCGGCCACCATTTGAAACTTTATTGGCGCGTCTAACCTTGCAATTAACTCTTCTTTATTCACAATTGTAAAAATCTAAATATCAAAACAAATATACGCTCATGAAAACCATTTTATAAATTATGCCTACCTTTGCGACTTATTTTTCAACAATATGATTTCAGTTTCTAATTTATCACTCCGTTACGGAAAGAGAACTTTATTTGAAGATGTTAACTTAAAATTTAACCAGGGCAACTGCTATGGGGTAATTGGAGCTAACGGCGCAGGTAAATCTACTTTCCTTAAAATTTTATCTGGTGAAGTGAACCAAACTTCTGGTAGCGTAGCTTTTACCCCCGGAGAACGCATGGCGGTTTTAAAACAAAACCACTATGAATTTGATGAATTTAGCGTAATCGAATGTGTAATGATGGGTCACAAGGAATTGTACGACATCATGAAAGAGAAAGATGCCATTTATTTAAAGGAAGATTTTTCTGATAAAGATGGTGAACGTGCAGGTGAACTGGAAAACAGATTTGCTGAAATGGACGGCTGGAACATGGAAAGCAATGCTGCAACCATGTTAAGTAACTTGGGTATAAAAGAAGAACATCATTATAAGCAACTAAAAGAACTAGATGGTAACCAAAAGGTACGTGTGTTATTGGCACAGGCCCTATTTGGTAATCCTGACATCTTACTACTGGATGAGCCAACCAACGATTTGGACATTGATACCATCGCATGGTTAGAGAATTTCCTTGCTGATTATCAAAGCATCGTACTGGTTGTATCTCACGATAGGCACTTTTTAGATGCAGTTTGTACGCATATTGTAGACATCGACTTTAGCAAAATGAGTATTTACTCAGGTAACTACAGCTTCTGGTATGAGTCGAGTCAACTGGCTTTAAAACAACGTGGCGACCAGAATAAAAAACTGGAAGAGAAAGTTAAAGAATTGCAGGAGTTTATTCAGCGCTTTAGTGCCAATGCTTCTAAATCTAAACAGGCTACTTCCCGTAAAAAGGCTTTGGATAAAATCGATATTTCGGAGATTAAAGCTTCAAGCCGTAAATACCCTGCTATCCTATTCAACAATTTAGGTAGAGAAGCTGGTGACCAGATTTTACAGGTAGAGAACTTATCTTGTACTTTAAATGGTGACGTGATGTTTAAGGATGTCAACTTCATGGTTAATAAAGGTGATAAGATTGCGATCCTTTCTCAAAATAGTTTAGCTACTACTGCATTTTACAATGTACTTACCGGGCGTGAAAAGAATTATACTGGTGAGTTTAAGTTTGGTGTAACCATTAATACGGCCGACATCCCGAATGATAACTCTCCTTATTTTGAAGGTAAAGATGAGAATCTTGTAGACTGGTTGCGCGAGTATTCTGGTACGGATCAGGACGAGCAATTTGTAAGGAGCTTTTTAGGTAGAATGCTTTTCTCTGGTGAAGAGGTATTGAAAAATGTAAAGGTATTATCAGGTGGTGAAAAGATGCGTTGTATGTTCTCACAAATGATGTTGAAACATGCGAACTTGTTAATGTTTGATGAGCCAACGAATCACTTGGATCTAGAGTCAATCACCGCTTTAAACAACGGAATGAAAGATTTTAGAGGAACCGCATTGTTTACTTCACGAGATCACGCGTTAACTGAATCTGTTGCTACACGCGTTATTGAATTGACACCTAAAGGTGCGATTGATAAGATGATGACGTATGATGAGTATATCACTAGTCCTGATGTTGCGGAGTTGAGAGCCAAAATGTATTCAAAATAATCCGTTCTATTCACAGTCTGGAATCTTTTGCCCTGAAGAAGGACAAAATTTTCCTAGGCCTGTTCACAGAAGGAATATTTTGTTTTAATACTGCACCAAGTATGGGGTGCTAAAAAAAACAGTCTGCATCGTTAATCAAGATATGACGCAGGCTGTTTTTTTGTAATGTCTTTTAGAAGGAGTTAGAGTGTTTTAATCTTCTTGACGGCGATTTTGGTTGTTTTGGCTATAAAGTCAACGCTAAGCCCTTCCTTTTTAAGCTCTCTTGCAACTTCAATCCGGCCTTGAGTAATCCCTTGTTCAACTCCTTGCTTTGTCGCTCTATCCAATAATAATTCTTCTATTCCCATTGTTTCAGTTCTTCCTGTGATTTGTTCAACCTCTTGTTCAAATATATTGTTAAATTCCTCTGTTTCAAAACGCACATAATGTCTCAAAAAGTTCATTACATGCTTAATTTTATCATTTTTAAAGCCCTTGTTGTGTAGAGCCTTAAGTATGACCTGTTTTATGGTAAGTAGTGACCGATCTCTTTCCCCTTTGTTCACAATACGACTGATTTTGAAAGCTGCTTTAGCAATCAATACCACTAAGGCGAATGGATTATTGCTACTTAGTAGTTGTTCATCATTTTGATTGGAGATTTTGTAAGTATTAAATTCATAAAGCAGTCTGGTACCTAAAAATTTTCTTTCGTAGCGATTTGACCTTTCTACTTTAAATGGGTCAGTAAAAATTGCGTAAGCTGTTATTGGTTTATGGTGCTTGTCCCAAATTCTGTAATTGTAGGTATACATCCGCTCGCTAAAATTTTTCTGGTATTTGCCTTGCACTTCAACATGAAGCAAGATCCACTCTTCCTTTCCATCAATAGTGTATAATTTCACCAACTTATCGACTACTTTGGAAGAGAATAAATCTTCTCCTAAAGGAGAAACTTGTTCAAGTTCTTTATCAAGAAATTCAAAGCCTTTATTAAAGTCGAAAATTTTATTTGCATCAGGGTGCATGAAACACAAAAAATCCTCGAAAACATCCTCTAGTATCCCTTTCCAAAGTAGATCATCCTTTCGTCTGATCCTTTTTCGAGGTGAGTCTTGTGGCTGGGCTGTGATTTGGGTTAAATTTTCCTGCATTATATTCAGTTGTAAACTTCGCAGGAATAATTCAATTAAAAAAACAAACTACACACTTTAATTGAAAATTAACCACCAATTAAGTTAAATAAAAATTGTAATTATTAAACCACTGAATATATCACTTTGTTAAATCCTAGGATCAAAATATCCGTTCTATTATTCCCAGCCTTGCCGAAGAATGTTTTACATTTGTTATGATGATCGATAAGTTTTTAAATTTTATTGCCACAAGAATTGCACTAACGGATACTGATATAGCCCTTTGTAAAAAATATTTTGAACCGGTATTGCTTCCTAAAAACAGGATTCTTGAAGAAGAAGGCAAAGTTCCGAAATATCTCTACTACATTGTATCTGGATACTTACGCTTATTTCATTATAATAAAAATGGAGATGAGGTAACTACGCATATCAACTGCCCTCCTGGATTCTTCACATCCTACTCCAACTTCATCAACGAGACAAAATCCGATGAAAATGTGGAGTGCATCACGGAATGCGAGTTGCTCCGGATTACTAAAAATGATCTCGATGAAATCACTTCTAAAAGTTCCTCAATAAAGGATTTCAGTATTTTTGTCTTTCAGCAATCTCTTACTTATAACGAAAAGAGATCCAGAGAGCTTGGAACCTTATCCGCTGAACAACGCTACCGAAAACTAATGGAAGAACATCCAGATATTTTATATAATGTACCAATTTCATATATAGCCTCCTTCCTGGGTATGAAAGCTGAAAGCCTGAGTCGCATACGCCGGAAAATGACTAGCTGATTTTCAAAACCCCATTAACTAACAAAAGTCAAGTAGATTCGAATACAGGCTCCTGAACTTTGTCTGATATTAAAAGAATATATTATGACACAAAAAGGTTTAGCCTTAGTATCCGGAGCAAATGGACATTTGGGCAACAATTTAATTCGCTTCTTGATCAAAAAAGGGATACCTGTAAGGGCGACTGTAAGAAATATAAAAAACAAAGCGCCTTTTACAGGGCTGGATTGTGAAGTGATCCAGGCCGATATTACAGATAAGGCATCATTTGTAAGCGCATTACAGGGGGTCGAAACCTTTTATGCTGTGGGTGCCTCATTCAAACTTTGGGCAAAAAATCCCAAAAAGGAAATCTACGATGTCAATATTCAGGGTACAAGAAACACCATTGAAGCCGCAGCTGAAGCAGGTGTAAAACGTATTGTGTATGTCAGCTCCATTGCCGCCTTGGATTATACTAAACTGCCAACAAAAGAAAGTTACGGTTATAATACCGATCGTAGGGACATGTACTACAATTCAAAAAACGATGGCGAAATAATGGCATTCCATCTGGCAAAATCACTTGGAATTGAATTGGTGTCAATTATGCCCTCCGCAATGATTGGCAGTGAAGCTTTTCTACCCTTGAATGTTTCCTATGGTATCCTAAAACTAATATTGAACAAGGAAATTCCGGTTGACACCAAGATCGCTCTGAACTGGATAGACGTAAAAGACGTGGCAGAAGGTTGTTATCTTGCAGCAATCAAAGGACGGGACGGGGAACGTTATATTCTCGCTAATGAACAATGTATGACTATTACCGATACGAGTTTACTTGCCAACAAGCTATATCCAGAACTGAAATTGAAAGTGCCAGCAGCTGTTCCCAAACCCTTACTATTCGCTATTGCGGGACTAATGGAATTTATAGCGAAATTAAGTGGAAAAGCTCCTTTGTTAACAAGAAAGGATATTGCGATGTTCTCTGGTCTGCAGCAAAATTTCGACATTTCAAAGGCCCGAACCGAATTAGGCTTTAATCCGAAAAAACCAGAACTGGCAGTTGAAGAAGCATTAAAATATTTGATGGAAAACAAACAATTGCTTGGAAAATAAAGCGGTCATAAGATAATTTTGATGGCAGTAGCAAATACTTTACATGAATAGTATATGCAATTAAATTGCATATACTATTTTTGTGTAGAACACACATCGTATGAACAAGAAATTATTATTAGGCGCGCTATTAGTATTTGTAAGCATGATCAACCCAGGTTGCAAGCACGGTAAGGTAGACAGCACAAAACATGCTGTAAAATGTACAAGTAGCCATATCAATAAATAACATTATGATTTCATTAAAATCCGTTTCCCACGAGTATCCTGGTGGGCATCGCATTGCGTTTAAAGACTGGCAGATCAACCATGGCGACCAATGGTTGTTGTTAGGTGAGTCGGGCAGTGGAAAGACTACCCTCCTACACGTACTAACGGGTATACTAAAACCTTCGGCTGGAGAAGTCCGGATTAATGAAACTTCCATTTATGGATTATCTTCTAAAGCGCTAGATCAGTTTAGAGGGCGAAATATTGGGATTATATTTCAGCGTCCTCATTTGATCAAAAGTTTAAGTATTACAGACAACCTGGTACTTGCACAAAGTTTCGCAGGACTGCCAACTGATTTAGACCGGGTAAATGAGGTTTTAACCTCATTGGGTATTGCAAACAAGAAAAAAGCCTATCCAAATGAGCTTAGTCAGGGGCAATTACAACGTGTTTCTATCGCAAGAGCTGTGATTAATAAACCAGAACTGCTGATCGCAGATGAGCCTACATCCAGTCTGGACGATAAAAATGCGGCAGCGGTATTGGAGCTTTTACTTCAGCAATCAGGTATTAACCAGGCCACATTGGTCGTTGCTACCCACGACAAAAGAGTTAAAGATGCATTTACAAATACTTACGAATTAGCATGAGCCCATTAAAAATCAGCTGGAAAAGCTTATGGTCTAAGCCCCTTTCTTCGGCATTAAACATTATGCTGATTGCCTTTGGAACGGGAATTTTAACCATTCTACTACTAGCATCTACTCAGATTAGTGAAAAATTAGACAACAACTCAAAAGATATCGATTTGGTGGTAGGTGCCAAGGGCAGTCCGCTGCAATTAATTTTAAGCAGTATTTACTATATAGATTTTCCAACTGGAAACATCCCATTAAAAGAAGCGATGGAGCTGGCCCGTAGTCCTTTTGTAAAGCGCGCTGTACCCTTAGCTTTAGGCGACAATTACAACGGTACACGCATCGTTGGTACCGACAGCAATTTTGTAAGTCTTTATCAATTAAAAACGGCTCAGGGAAAGTTCTGGCAAAAAGATTTTGAAGCGGCTATTGGTGCTACAGTTGCTAAAAACCAAAACTTGAAAATTGGAGATACTTTTTATGGTGCACATGGTTTATCAAGTAGCAGTGACGTACACAAGAGCCATCCTTATGTTGTATCCGGCATTATGACCCCACAGGGAAATGTAACCGATAACCTGATCCTGACCAATGTAGCCAGTGTTTGGAAAATGCATGATGAACATGAAGACCATGACCATGATGCAAAAGAGGCGCATGAACACGAAGCGCATGATCACAAAGCACACGAGGCTCATGACCATGAGGCTGATGATCACTCCAACGATGAATCACGCGAGTTAACCTCTTTATTGATTCAATATCGCTCGCCTATGTCTGTAGCCATGTTCCCAAGGCTTGTAAACGAAACTACAAATATGCAAGCTGCTTCTCCTGCACAAGAAAGCACACGCCTTTTCTCGCTAATTGGCGTGGGGGTAGACACCCTTCAGTGGTTCGCTATACTCATTATGTTCATTGCAGCCATCAGTGTATTCGTAAACCTTTATAACTCTTTAAAAGAGCGCAATTATGATCTGGCCATTATGCGTACGCTAGGTGCTTCGAGAACAAAATTATTCCTCATCGTTATTGCCGAAGGTATTATGCTCACTTTGGCAGGTACCATCATTGGGATATTACTGGGGCATTTGGTATTAGAGTTTATTGGCAGCAATCAAGAGAGCAGTCAGGCCCAGCTAAGTGGTTTTGTTTTACTTTACAATGAAATATATCTATTTGTTGCCGGACTTGGTATTGGTATATTTGCTGCTATAATCCCTGCGATACAGGCTTACAAGTCTAACATTTCGAAGATATTAGCTAAGAACTAGAAATTTATTATAAAATAGAGACAATGATGATAAAGAGAATGATATTGGTTGTTTTACTTTTTGCAGGCTTCGCTGTTAAAGCACAACACAATCCTAACGATCAGATTAACTCGGATAACTGGGATGTTGTAGGTGGCGTAGACTTTAAAATTGTTAAGGACACCGAAATGCAGGCCATTTTTTCACCTGAAATAAAAAAGTACGCCAATAAACCATTTGAACTAGAAGGCTACATTGTACCGATTAAAGATGGAATGAAGCAAACTAAGTTTATGCTATCTACCCTTCCTATCAATCAGTGTTTTTATTGCGGAAAAAATGGTGTACCTATTATGGTGCTGGTAGAAATGACAGAGCCTATCAAGTTTACGTACAAAACGGTAACGATCAAAGGGACGTTAAAGTTAAACTCGGGCAATGCGATGGACAATCCGCCTATTGCATTGATTGCCGCTAAAATAATATAACCATGAATATCAATCCGGTAAGCATATTAAAAGAGCATGATTTAAAACACACCAAACAAAGGGTGCGCGTTTTAGAAGAGATTGCTTTAGATTCAGTAGCCATTTCACAACCCGACCTGGAGAAAAAACTAGGTAAGGAGATTGATCGGGTAACGTTGTACCGGATATTAAATACTTATCAGGAGAAGGGAATCCTACACAGGATTATGGATATGAATGGAACTGCCAATTATGCGGTCTGTACCTCTTCCTGCTCAGAAGATCACCACCATGATGAACACGTACATTTCAACTGTACAAATTGCAATAAGATTTACTGCTTAGAAGTAGAAGCGCCAAGAATTAAGATGCCGAAAGGATTTACCGCAAAAACCGTAAGCTCTATTGCTTACGGCATTTGCGAAAAATGTAATGCTATTTAGTGACCAGAATGGCCGTCAGCGCCATGTGCATGACCGTGAGCTAATTCATCTTGAGTAGCTTCACGTACTGCCAATATCTCACCTGCAAAAATCAGGTCTTTACCAGCCATAGGGTGATTCAAATCAACGTTAACCACAGTTTCATGGATAGCAGTAACACCAGCTCTGAAATGATTTCCTTGGTTATCTTGTAAAGGAATTACATCACCAACAGCAGGTAAACCAGCTTCTTTAAACATATCGATTGGCAAGTCAGCAAATGCTCCCGGATCAATTTCTCCGTAGCCATCAGCTGCAGAAAGTTCGAAACCATAAGAATCGCCAACATTTAAACCAGCCAAATGCTCTTCAAATTTTGGAAGCATCATTCCTGTACCATATAAAAAAACTAATGGATTTTCTTTATCCGTTTTTTCTACAAAAACTTGTTGTCCTTCTTCATTAGTCGTATGCAATTCGTACGTTAATGATACTACTGTATTGGGTTTAATACTCATTGTGATGTTTTTTAATTTATCAATTTTAATGCTTCATCAACAGTAGCTACTGGCAACTGGCATACTTTATTTCGGCAAATATAGATTTTTGTTTCGTTGCTTTCCTTATCTTTTAACAAAGGAAGTTCAGAATTTGTTCCCCCTAATGTAATTTTATTAGGAATGTAATGTTTATCCAGCTCCATTTTTACTTTTTCGAAATCCTTACCCGTCAACGCGATTTCATTTATACCAAATACTTCTTCCAAAACCTGGATGGCCCAGTTAGAGTAAGCAGAGCCATAAGTCTTAATTTGAGGGAGAACCGCAGCCAGCATACCTTCTGCCTTAAGCGTATAGATATCATGATCAAAAAATAAGCCCAGCTTGTGCAGGTTTTGCGCCATTACTGAGTTAGAAGCAGGAATTACATTGTCCATAATCTCGTGTTTACGGGCGATTAAAACCTCCCCTGTTCCAGATGTATAAAATAACATCGGACTGTCGACATCTTCAAAATTTGCCAATACATAATCCGTTAAGCGCTTTGCCTCCAATAACCACTCCGCATCAAAATCATATTGGTACAACGTGATTAAGGCTTCTATAAAGAATGCATAATCATCTAAGAAACCTGCAATAGTTGCCTTACCGTTTTTATAATTGCGGTACAAACCGCCATCAAGCTTCCTTAAATTTGCGAGGATGAATGAAGCCGCTCTTTTTGCAAGTCCATAATAATGAGGATTACCAAATATTCCGGCACTCTCTGCCAGACCTTTAATCGCCATCGCATTCCAGGCCGTTAAACACTTATCATCCAATCCTGGTCTTACCCTTTTGCTACGTTCCTGAAGCAACTTTAGCTTCACCTCTTTTATTTTCTCTATCAAGATGATAATCGAAACGCCTTTAACCTCAGCATAATCCTCTACCGTAAATTTCCTGAGTAAAATATTTGTCTGCTCTTCTTCCCAATTCCCTTCCTCAGTCACATTAAAATAATCAGCAAGTAAAACGGCATCAGCGCCAAGCACAGCATCAAATTCTGCTTTATCCCATACATAGAACTTGCCTTCTACTCCTTCACTATCGGCATCCAGTGCAGAATAGAAGAGCCCTTCCGGCGATGTCATTTCTCTTTCCAGCCAGACAATCGTTTCTTCGGCGATCTCTTTAAACAGCATGGATTTCGAATACTGATGCGCCTCCGCGTATAAGCTGATCAATTGACCATTGTCATATAACATTTTCTCAAAATGAGGAACATGCCATGCACCATCAACAGAATAGCGAGCAAAGCCCCCACCTATATGATCATAAATACCACCCATCGCCATTTTCTCGAGGGTAAGCAAGGCCAAAACATGGGTACCATCATCTTCCATCAGGTGGCTGTAGCGCAACATAAACTGCCAGTTATTAGGCAGCGGGAATTTTGGTGCACGATTATATCCACCCTCTGCAATATCAAAATACCTTTTCCAAGGTTCTATAATCTCCCTTAGATGCGTTGTGGTATAGTCATCAACTTTGATATTTGGAATAATTTTCTCTGCATTTTTAATGCCATCAGTTAACCTATCGGCATATTGTATGGCTTTATCCGGTTCATTAGCCCACATATTTGCCACACTCGACAATACATTTATCCAGTCTTCCTTTTTAAAATAAGTACCACCATATATAGGTTGCTGATCAGGCAAGCAAATACAGTTTAAAGGCCAGCCACCACTTCCTGTCATCAATTGTATGGCCAACATATAAATCTGATCAATATCAGGCCGTTCTTCCCTATCCACTTTGATGCAAACATAATCGCGATTCATCACCTCTGCGACTTCATGATTTTCAAAACTCTCACGTTCCATTACATGGCACCAATGGCAAGCCGAATAACCGATGCTCACCAATATCAATTTGTTTTCATCCTTTGCTTTTTGCAAAGCTTCAGTTCCCCATTCATACCAATTTACCGGATTATAAGCATGTTGCAGTAAATATGGCGATGATGCATGGATTAAATTATTGGATTCTTTATTTATATTAGACATGAGATTGAATTATGTATTATGAGATAAATAGTACCGAATTTGAAACCATAAAGCTATCAATTAATCCAACAAAGCCATAAAAATGAAGATTACCCATACCGAAATTTACCGTTTTAGCATCCCTATTGAGCCATTTGTGATTGCAACAGGGACCATGCACTTTGCACAAAATGTGTTCATCAGAATATATACTGATGCGGGTATTTATGGTGTAGGGGAATGTTCGGCATTTCCAATGATTGTTGGCGAAACCCAGGAAACCTGTCTGGCTGTAGCCAAAGACCTTGCGAAGATCCTTCTCGGTAAAGATCCGCTTGATATCCCCGAAAGGATGAATGACTTGTTGGGCTATATTGATCATAACAATACCATTAAAAGTGCTTTTGATATGGCTTTGTTTGATATTTCTGCAAAAAATAAAAACCTACCCTTATATCAGTTTTTAGGCGGACAAAAACACAGCATCGAAACCGATATGACCATTGGCATTGGCAGTCCTGAAAACATGGCAATTTTAGCCTTAAAATATCAGCAGCAAGGTTGTAGGATGATAAAAATAAAACTCGGAAAAAATGTACATGACGACATTGACCGTGTAAAACAAATCAGAAAGGCAGTAGGTGAGCACATGATCTTAAGACTAGATGCCAACCAGGGCTGGGATTTTGATGATGCGCTTTTTGCATTAGGTGAAATGGCTCCGCTAAACATTCAATTTTGTGAACAACCCATGCGGACCTGGTATGATGATCGACTGCCAGAACTCAGTCTAAATTCGCCCATTAAAATCATGGCCGATGAGAGCTGCTATAACCACCATGATGCCAGAAAACTGATCAACAGCAAATCATGCGATTACCTCAATATTAAATTTTGCAAATCAGGGGGGATTTTAGGAGCGCAAAAAATTCATGAGGTTGCACTACAAACTGGCATTAAGTGTATGATAGGTGGTATGCTGGAAAGTAGGCTTGCCGTAACAGCCAATCTACATTTTGCGCTGGCCAGTCCAAATGTGGTTTTTCACGATCTTGACAGCTGCCTTTTGGGGCACCTTATAGATCCCATCGTTGGCGGTCTAACCTATAACGGCTACATCCTTGATGTGCCGGATACGCCTGGAATTGGCGCCGATGCCGATCCTATGTTTTTGAAAGACTGTGAAAAATGGGTGATATAAACAAAACGGGACATGCTGTTGAGCAGAATGTCCCGTTTTGATGTTATTCATAGGTATGATTACCGTTTATTTAGAAAGTAATGCTTCTAATTTTTTATGAAGTTCTTCCCCTCTCAAGTTACTCGCAACAATCTTCCCATCTGGGCCGATTAAATAATTCTGAGGAATCCCTCTAACACCATAAAGGACTGATGCAGCATTTTTCCATCCTTGCAAATCACTCAGTTGAGTCCATTCTAACTTATCAGTTTCAATTGCTTTCAGCCAATCTGCTTTTCTGCCTGGGTTATCTAAAGAAACACCTAGTACAGTGAAGTTTTTATCTTTAAATTTATGAAAAGCCGATACTACATTCGGGTTTTCGGCACGACAAGGACCACACCATGAAGCCCAGAAATCAAGCAATACATATTTCCCACGGAAATCAGAAAGTTTAACCGGCTTATCATTTACATCATTCTGTGTAAAATCCAGTGACATGGAGCCCACAGTAGTTAACTTAGTCGTTTCCATCTGTTTTGCTAAAGCTTTCCCAGAAGCCGAATTCCTTACTGCCGGTGCAAGTCCATTAAACATTGGCTCGATTACAGCTAAGTCCATTTTACTTCCAGCGATTTCCTTTAAAGCCTGAAGACTAAAGTAAGAGTTCGGATTAGCTTTAATATATGCTTTTTGCAGTTTCACTTTTTCCTCTTGAGCAGGCTTATTTTGATCCTGCAAGCTTTTCCTAAAAGCTAGGTCTTGTTTTTTATCAGCAGATGCCGCCGCCCATTGGGCATCCAATCCGGTCATTATAGCTTGTGGAGCTGCTAACATTTTTACATAAGCAGCATTTTCCTCATTAATTTTAGATCCGCTGATCTTTCCATTTTTAAGAGAATCTGATGCATTCACCATCACCAATTTATCTGAATAAATCGGCAAAACATCATTGCTTTTGAATGCTGAACGTAAGCCTTTTCCTTCGCGATCAAGCAATAACCGAACTTGCAATGGCCCTTGTACAGCACCTTTAAACTCAAACATACCATTCTTTAGCGCCGCAGAATCTGTTACCGTATTGCCATCAAAGCGATAGGTTAAAAACACCTTTGCCGGAGCACTTAGTTTACCAACTTGTCCCTTAATCTGGTAAGGAGTTTCCTGTGCCAACACCATAAATGGAGCTGATAACAACAGGGATACAATTATTCTTTTCATTGTTTTATATAATTTATTGATTAATTTTTAATTCTTATACCGTCCATACAAAAGTAGGATGGCGTTCTCATTACACCCGCTACGTTATCAGATGAGGCTAAATGAAAGACCACCTTATCTACCTGTCCCAATGAAGTTAAATCGCATTTATACCAATCGTTTAACAGATAGCTTTGCGTTGGATGAAGCGGATCATAGGTCATGGAGCAAAGGAAAAACTCCTTAGTCCCGGTTTGAACTCCGCCTTTATAACCTATAGCAATAATTTTAAAATAGTCCTTATTTGCATCAACCATCTTCTTGACTCCCCCAGGTACATTGGCATACCATATGCCCTTAGGTGCTCCCTTTATGTTCGGATTAACCTCAGGTACAGCAACAGTCCCATAAACATCACCATATTTCATAGGTAAATAACCATAGGTAGTGTTGGCAACCAGAATATGTTCGATCACAGATGGCGTATTTAAAGTAAAGAAAGCATCATCATCCTTCACAGAGGCCACAGCAAATGCTTCCGTACGGTTATACTTTGCCGTGAACACGCTAAATCTATTGGTATCTATGGCCGCCTGGGTATTTGTCCAGGTAAAGGACCGATTATTCCTATTGGAATAGGCAAAACCTGAAAATGAGCCATCAGTATTTTTTTTAGTATTAAAGTTTACTATTCCAGACTTGAATCCAGCATCAGGGACAACGAATGAAAAATCATTCAGTTTTAGCTCATTGAATGTGATGTCATTTGTTTCAGGTACCAGCAAGTCATGTTTATCAGCGCAGGATGCAGCTAACAAGAGCAATCCGCCCATTAACGTATAAATAGATTTTTTCATATTCATTAAAATTATTTTAAGTCTGGATTTTGAGTGGCTAATTTGTTACTGATGATCTCTGCATCTGGTATTGGCCAGATGTATTTATTCTCATCAAAGTTTACATCCTTTTTTAGGCTGTAAACCCAAGGCTTTCCATCCTTCATAAACCTTAAAGAAGCAAACCACTCACTACCATTTTCTAAAGCCAGCTCCACCCAGATTTCTTTGAATAACACATCGTAAAACTCATTTAAAGAAGAAGCTGTAAGTGCCGGCAACACCACACTTGTTTTAGCCGCACGCATGGCATTTATTGGTTTTAAAGCATCTGTTACTGTGCCACCGGTTCTGGCAATCAATTCTGCTTCCATTAAGTATAGCTCAGACCAACGGAAATAATAGGTAGCGTATTTATCCTCCGGTCCAGTTACCCTGCCGCGGTGTGCCAATTTGGTGAATGCAGGAAAGGTTCGATCATCCCAGGATTCTGGCGACCTGACAATACCTGTTACCTCAGGGTACCTTGGATCAAATACTAACCAGCCGGTGGCAAATTCGAGATTGAATTTATGGTTATAGACGATCCCATAAGAATAAGCAAATTCAGATAGCGTTCTTCCTGGTGACTCCAGATACCTGCTCCAAAGGACTTCTTTTGAATCCCAGGCATCCTCATACAACTTCTTTACATTCGGTTCTATAAAAGCTTTTGGTTTTAGAGCCTGCACCAATTTTAAGGCCTCTGTGTAGTCGTTTCCCTTACCGCGATACAATAGGAGCTTAGCTTTCAACACCATTGCCATTTCCTTTGATAAGTACTTGGAACTCGTATAGCTCGGAGCATTAGCTATCGCATCGTCAATATCCTCAAATATTTTATCATAAGACGCTCCTACCGTAAGTCGGGCAACCTGAAGATTAGAAAGGTTGGCCATTTTATCCCGGTAAATCAATCCATTCGGATTCTCCGGTGCCGACCACCAATGGCATCTGGTCCACAACAACCAGCTATAGTTCCAGGCTCGGTATAAGCGCGCTTCGGCAACCATATTCTTTTTGCTGGGCAATCCAGCAGGAAACTGATCATCACTAAGTGCCGAAATGGCAATAATAGCAGCATTGGCTGCGTTTATTGCCGCATACATGCCTATCCAGCGATCACCATAGTCCTTGTCCCCTTGTCTTGTCGCCATGTTATAGTTTATCGCGAAGTCTCCGGTATAAAATCCGGCCATTGCCGATAGCGGAACCATCAAATTCCCCCCTAAATTTTGATTCTGCACTGTACCGTACATGCCATTCAATACATTTTTGGCACCAGCATAATCAGTCACGGCATTGTCCAGCGTAAGATTATGTGGAGGCTGCTTATCCAGGAACTTTTTACACGAAGCAAAAAGGATTAATCCTGCTAAAAGCGTATACAATTTAACTTTCTTCATCAGTATAATATTAAATTTTAGTTAAGGATAAATTTCAAACCAAACGTAAATGTTCTGGCCTGTGGATAAGTGCTATAATCAACTCCCATACTCATAAAAGCGGTACTAGAAGCGCTAAAGTTTCCCTGCGGATCAAAACCTGGGTATTTCGTAATTGTAAATAGATTAGCCGCCTGGAATGAAAACTCAACCGTTTTAAACATCCTGTCATTCATTAATTTTTTCGGCAATCGATAAGAAACATTCAATGCACTTAAGCGCAAATATGAGGCATCATGCAAATACCTATCGCTCATAATGTTATTAGCACCTCTACCGTAATAAGTTAGACGCGGCAAAGTACCGTCTTCCCCCTTCATGGTCCAGGAATCTAGTGCCATACTAGGTACATTATAAACATTCATATCGCCGGAAGTGGATTTTTCTAAATCAAATATTCTTTTCCCGCCCAAAGCGTAAGAAAAAGTTGCGTTGAAATAGAAATCTTTCCAGATCACTGTAGAACCAAAGCCACCATAGATATCAGGGTTAGCATTTCCTAAATTAGTCCTGTCATCTACAGTAACTTTACCGTCTTTATTCAAATCCATCAGATATAAATCACCCGGATTTTCGTAAGCATCACGATAAACATCCTGATAACCGGTTGGCAATAATGGTTTTAAAGCAATAATTTCTTCCTGCGTACGGAATAATTTACCAGCATATTTATAGCCATAGAAGTCTCCTAATTTACCACCGACATCTACCCTAAAATATTCATTAGCAGTACCACCATAAAATTTAGCACTACTGTTTAATTTTTCCAAACGACCTACATTATGGCCAACGTTTAAATCAAGCGTCCAGGTAAGATTCGCCGAACTCAGTACATCCCCCTTTACATCAAATTCCAACCCTTGATTTTTAAGACTTCCAATATTTTGTGTAACCGTACTAAATGCTGAAGATGTAGGTACTGGATCCGAATACAATAGGTTACTTACTTTTTTCTGGTACCAACCGAACGAACCTCTGATCCGATCATTTAGCAATCCATAATCAAGGCCAAGATCTATTTGATTTTGTGATTCCCACTGAAGGATGTCATTCCCCAGTGTAGAAGGGACTATCCCTGGCAATCCATTGTAAATTCTAGCGCCCATCAATGTTTGCCAGGCGTAATTACCCAAATTCTGAGAACCTGTTTTACCTATCGAACCACGTAGCTTTAAATAAGAAAATATATGGCTGTAAGGCTTAGCAAAAGCTTCCTCAGTAATGATCCATCCTAGCGCCGCTGATGGGAAAAACCCCCACCGTCTGTCTAGCCCGAAACGCGATGAGCCATCTTTACGCACCGTTCCGGTAATCAAATATCTATTGTTAAACTTATAGTTTAGGCGAGCAAATCCAGACACCAATGAGTTTGAATAAAGCGAACTTCTGATACTCGATTTTATGGCAGCACTACCTAAATCAATAAGCACCTCCTCATCTGGGAAATTAGTACCTATAGCGGAGAAACCCTCGCTATCATTTTGTTCCATGGAGAAACCCGCTAAAGCATTGATATCATGCTTACCGAAGGTTTTAAAATAATTCAGCGTATTCTCCCAAACCAATACCGTATTTTCACTTTGATCAATAGTTCTGGAGTTCAAATTACCATCGTATGCAGTTTTTCTAAAAACATCGGTTTTGTTGGTCGAGTAGTCTGCAGTACCGGTTGTTCTTAATTTTAGCCCCTTCCTAATATCATACTCAAGAAACATCGACACTGCGCCAGATTTCCCTTTCCCCTCATTTCTATCTTGAAGCTCTAACAAAGGATTCTTCGTATAAGTAGAGATCTTATTGATACTACCATCAGGATTATAAGCAGGAAAATCTGGGCGCATTTTCAGAATTACACCCAACATCGCATCCTTATTATTTATACTTCTCGCATTTGCATTGATATTTATGCCTAGCTTAAGTATATCTCTGACTGAAGATTCAAAATTAAAACGCATACCGTAAGTCTTACTATTCCCCCCAATTACTACTCCATCCTGATCTTTCATAAATACAGAGGTGTAATAACTGGACTGCTTGGTTCCACCTCTTAAAGACAATGAATAATCTTGAGTTGCTTCATTTCTCGTCATTAAGTCCCACCAATCGGTATTCCCACTCAAATAAGCATCCGATCTAAACAAGTCATCGGTAATCCAGCCTTTAGTTAAATGACTGGTATTCTTAAACTTATTATTGAATTTAGCTTCATCAATAAATTGTCTGGTAAAGTAGTCTAAACCACCTACCGTCATTACAGCCTCTCTAACAGAAGCTTTAGATAGGTTAATGTATTCATCAGCAACCAATACCCCTATTTTACTTTTATCGATAAACTGTTTACCATAGCGGGTGGAGAATTCAATGGTAGGTTTCATTCCTTCACGGCCATGCTTAGTGGTAACGAGCACCACACCTGCAGCACCACGTGAACCATAAATAGCGGTAGCTGAAGCATCCTTTAATATGTCGATAGATTCAACATCATTTAAATTAAGGTTATACAACTTGTTTGCAATATTTCCAGATATAGAACTATTAATTCTTCCATCTTTTTCAAAGGATGTATTTGAATAATCAGGAACACCATCAATTACCCAAAGGGGTTGATTATTGCCAGACAGTGAAGATGCACCACGGATAATTACAGAAACAGGTGATGATGGTGATGCCGATTGGATCATTACATTTACCCCCGCAGCCTTACCCTGTAACAGGCTCTGAACACTCGCCCCCATTGGTGCATTTGCAATCTCAGCAGTACCAAGATGTGATACAGATCCGGTTACGTCTTTTACTTTAGAAGTACCATAAGCAACTACAACAACCTGATTTAAGGATCCTTCAACATCTTCAAGGATAATCGTAACTGCGTCAGAACTCCTCCCTATAACTTCCTGAGGTTTATAACCAATAAATGAAACATAAAGGAGCACCTTATCTTCCGTATCTTTCAGTTCGAATTCGCCCTGTGCATTCGTCTGCACCACCTTATTCGCATTCTTGATTTTCACGGTGGCACCTGGCAATGGTTTCCCTTTAGTATCCACAACCCTACCCTTAATAGTTTTTGGAGGTGCTACTTTAATCTGGGTATTTAAACCCGCTCCAGCAGAAGAAATTCTTTGCGTAATTACAATAGTCTTATCTTCTATACTATAATCCAGCGATTGATTTTTAAAACAGGTCTTCAACACTTCAGATAACTGTACAGCGGATACATCAAGTGTTACCGGTTTTGCCTGGTCGAGCAATTTAAAATTGTAAAAGAAGACGTATCCTGTTTGTTTTTTTATGGCTGTAAAAACCTTTTCCAGAGGCACATTTTTCCCTGTAAAAGTAACCGTTTGTGAATAACTGCTCGCAGAAACATTCATCACCATCAATGCGGTTAAGAAAAAAGTCAATTTCATAATCAGTACTAGTTTAGCTGATAATACTTGTTTTGGAAATCGGAGCAGAACACTCCAAAACTGGTTCTGATTATCAGTATTTAGATTCGGAGAGGTATAATACGCCTCCTTATGGCGACTGTTTTCACAGCATACGCCAGACTTAAAAAAAATCATACATTTGTTTAGTTTGGGTTGATAATATGGTTGACGAAAATTGTACAGTAGACCCAGATACCTTTACTGATTAATCAGGAAACGGAACCAGGAGTGTATCGAGCACTTCTGGTTTTTTTTTAGGGTATTTACTTGTAATAAGAAAGTAGATTTTATGGCATAACAATCACCTCCCTTCCTGCTATTCTAAAATGAACTCCACTTTTGTTTAGTATTTTAAGCACCCGAGCTATGCTAAGGTCCTTTTGAATTTCCCCCGAAAATGCCAGTTCAGGTGTAAGCCCTTCATAACGCACATCCACATCATACCATCTTGAAATTTGTCGCATGATGGCCTTTATATCTGCATTATTAAATTGAAAATAGCCTTCTTTCCAGGACATCACCTCCCCTACATCAACTTTACTGGTACTAATCTGCCCATTAGCAAACTGTGCCTGTTCGCCAGGATGAATTACAACTTTCTTACTTACACGCACTAAACCTTCTAATAAGGTTGTCTTTACGCTACCTTCATCTGCATAAGCATTGATGTTAAAATGCGTACCTAAAACCTCTACTTCCTGTCCATTACTAGTTACCACAAAAGGTATATGTTTTATCTTTGTTTTAGTCACTTCGAAATAAGCCTCGCCACTCAATTCAACCATTCGTCGGCTTAGCCCAGAAAAAGAAGCCGGAAAACTAATAGAAGAAGCCGCATTGAGCCAAACCTTAGTTCCGTCGGGTAGTTCCACCTGGTATTGCCCTCCACGTGGAGTGGATATCATAATTTTCTCAAGATTGTTTATTGTATTTCCTTCAGATAAATGCTCCAGACTACTTCCATCACTGTAACTCAGCTTAGCGGCATCAATCACTACTCCCCGCTTTGCCTCACTTAGATTAATGGCTTGCCCATTACCCAGTGTCATTATCGCTATATTTTTTCCGGGCTTAATATCATTGGTCGAAAACGCGATTGTGGCTTCCCCTCCCTTATGAAGAGCAGTTTGATAAAACCAAAGTCCGGCACCAATTGCAAATACGATTGAAGCCGCAACAATGATCTTCGACCACAGCTTTACTTTTGCTGGTTCATGGCTATCCTCCTCCTCTATGTAACCAACCTGTCTCTTTGAGAAGGCTTCCTTAAATGCAGCATAATCCGCACTAAAGTGTTGATCAGTAATATCCCCATTTAATTCGAAATACAACTTTTTGGCCTTTTCTAATTGAGGCCTTTTTTCTGGATGAGCTGCAATCCATCTGCTCCAATAAACAACATCGGCATCGTCATTCCCCAAACAATAACGCTGGAAAGAGACATCACATAAAAAGTCCTCTATGTCGTAAGCTAAATGGTCCATTTATTAAAATTTAGCTATAGAGGAATAAACCATTTCCTTTTTACTACAAAAATTAAAATTATTTCAAATAAAGTGTTAAAAAGATCACAATGCAGAGTAGACTGTAATAATCTTCACCATTTTTTTCTTTTAAATTCTCCCGAAGTTTTTTTATGGCATCGTGAGTGATGTTATAAGCAGTCCTTTTGGTGATACCGCATTTTTCGGCGATTTCATCATAGTCCAGATCATCAAAAAACTTGAGTTTAATCAATTCCTTTTCCCTTTCAGTTAACACCTCCATAGCTTTGAGCAAGGCCGAACGAAGTATCGAATTATTTTGGATGGCATCAAAATAATCAGCCTGACTAAGCCCCTCTTCCATCAGATCAACAGCTTTCCCTTCCTTGATTCTCCTTGTTTGTACAGATTTAAAATGGGAGAATGCAACACGCTTAAGACAGGTAATCAGATAGGCACGAACATTGGTTACTTCAGGCAGCTTTAATCGAATGTCCCACAACTGCATTAACATATTGGTTAAGCATTCGTTGGCAATTTCTCTATCTCCGGTAAGTTTTATTCCGTAATTGATAAGGCCTAGATAATGCATGCGATAGAGCTCCAAAAAAGCTTCCTCATCACCTTCCTTAAATTTTAACCATATCAGATCTGCCCCATCTTTCATCCGCCAAATATATCTACATATCTTTTATAATTAGATAGCTATCAAAAATTATCCAGTTGCTATGGCTTAGCCCTTAAGCTTATCCTTATGCCTATCGCTTAATGACAATGGTTCGGCCGGTAACCAAATGAAAGGTATAAATCCGGTATAAACCATCATCAGAAGTCTCAATACTTTCAACCAGGCCAGTCTTGCTAAAAGTATCCGTTACCAGGTCTCCCTTCTTAACTTCCTGAAGTACTTCTGATGGTGTTTCACTATTCAATCTAATCATGGTCTGTTTTTTTGGCAATGATACAACTTATTGGTCTTACCACAGCAAAATGTTGAGTATAAGATTGATCCTCCGTTTTAAAAAACTATTAAATTTCTGTAAACTTGCAGCTTTAGGGATAAAAAATGGCAAGCTATGCTTCACTTTCTGATCAGGAACTGGCAGACCTTTTAAGGCATGGCAATGAAACCGTGTTTAAAATTATCTACGACCGCTTTTGGAGTAAACTTTATTTTGTCGCCTCGAAGCGATTAAATGATCCGGCTGAAGCAGAAGAAGCCGTTCAGGATATCTTTTTGAATCTCTGGAAAAATAGAGAATCCTTTCAGCTTAAAGTTAATTTCGAGAACTATCTGGCCGTAGCTATAAAATTCCAGGTGATTAAAAGAAGAGCTAAACGTTTTAAAAGATCTATTATTGAACAACAACTTGGAACTGAAGCTGAATTGGAGAACTTTCAAAACCAAAATTACGATTGGAACCAATACGACTTAGAAGAACTTCAAGGCCGTTTAAGTAAAATTATAGACACTTTACCTCCAAAATGTAAATTGGTTTTTAACATGAGTAGAGATGAGAATTACACCAATAAAAAGATCGCTGCTGAATTGGGTATCTCTGAAAAAGCTGTAGAAAAGCATGTCACACAAGCCCTAAAAGTTTTAAAAACCAAACTGGGTTTATCCCTGATATTTATACTCTTCCTCAATTGAAAGCTGCCTTGTCCGGAACTCCTGTTCAAAAAAATCAAAATATTTTAAAATAAAAGGTAGGGTATAGCAGTACTCGTGGGACTATGTTCTAAACTGCCCTAAAAATGGACGAACATAAAATAAATATGCTTTCCGATAAAATCGTTAAGGGAACCATCTCCGAACAGGAAATGGAAGAATTTAACGATTGGTATGCTACTTACGAAAGTTTGGAGCAAAACGTAGCTACTGACAAAAACCAGGAAGCCTTAGCGGAGCGCATATTTAAAAATATAACAACTGAAGCTAACCTGCAGATTTCAAAACCTCACAGCATTAAAATGTGGCCTCGCATTGCTGTTGCCGCTTCATTTGCTTTGGTTATTGGAATGGGTGTATTCTATTACTCCGCCAAACAAGCTGATGAAATGAGACAAACTGCTTATTTGAAAAATATAAAACCAGGCGGGAATGGGGCTGTACTAACCTTAGCTGACGGTCGTAAAATCAGACTAGATGCCGCTACCAAAGGAGAATTAGCCAATGAAGAGGGCGTTCGAATTACCAAAACTAAAGATGGCCAGATTCTATATGAAACAAAGGGTACGGCTTCAGCAAAGGATAAAATAAATACACTCGCTACCGCTAAAGGTGAAACCTATACCATTACCCTACCCGATCAAACTAAGGTATATCTTAACGCAGCTTCTTCTCTTAGCTATCCGGCTTCTTTTGCCTCACTTAATGAACGAAAAGTTGAGCTTAATGGAGAAGCATACTTTGAAGTATCAAAGGACAGTTCACATCCTTTTATAGTCCGTACAGCCGACCAGGAAATCAAAGTTCTCGGTACCCATTTTAATGTCAATTCTTATAAAGAAGATGGAAACACCAAAACAACTTTATTAGAAGGATCTGTTGCAATTGGCTTTTCATCAAACAAAAATGAAACCGGGGTAATCATTAAGCCGGGCGAGCAAGCTTATATAAAAGCAAATAAAATCTATGTGGACCAGGTAAACACTGAAGATGCTATAGCCTGGAAAAATGGCTATTTCAGATTCAACAATGAGACATTAGAACAAGCGATGAATAAAATTGCCCGTTGGTACAACGTAACTATTGACTATAAAGACCCGAACATTAAGAATAGAAATGTTTATGGTTCATTGAGCCGTTTCAGCAACATAGGCGATGTATTAAACCTTTTAGAACTTACAGAAGCCGTAAACTTTGAAGTTGAAGGGAATAAAATCATTGTATTGAAAAAGTAAAACAAACAACACCCTAATAGAAACCCATGTATAAAATTTATACCAAAATTTTATGCAGGCAATTGCGCTGCATACACAAATCACTATTAATAATGAGGTTAACCGCCTTCTTATTAATTACTACCCTACTGCAGGTTAGCGCGGCCTCCTTCGCCCAAAAGCTAACCATGAACCAAAACAAAGTATCTTTTGATGAGGTATTTAGAGAAATCAGAAAACAAACTGGCTATGATGTATTGTTGATTTCAAAAAAGATCAAAAGCACAGAGCGTATAGATGTAAAATTCAACAATACCCCGCTTGAAAAAGTAATGGATGAATTGTTGAAAGGAAAAAACCTAAACTACACGATAGAGAAAAAAACAGTGGTCATAAAAGAGAAGGAGAGCTCTTTTATTGATCGCGTGATTAATCGTTTCGCTACAATTGATGTAAAAGGAAAAGTAGTAAATGAAAATAATGAAGGTTTACCCGGCGCTACAATTGCCGTAAAAGGTTCGTCTCAAGTAACAAAAACAAATGCCAACGGTGATTTCGTATTAGCCAGTGTAGATGAGAACGCTACTTTAGTAGTCTCTTATATCGGTTTTGAAAATCAGGAAATCAAGGCTGCAAGGGATTTGAAAGTCATTCGATTGACTTTACAAACCAGCAGTCTGAACGAGGTGAACATTGTAATGACAGGATACCAGGACCTGAATAAAAGACTTTTTACAGGAGCATCTGCAAAAATTAAAGCATCAGAGGCTGAGCGTGCCGGTGTTCCCGATGTAAGTAGGATGTTGGAGGGGCGTGTTGCTGGTGTTTCTGTACAAAATGTTTCTGGTACTTTCGGAGCCGCACCAAAAATCAGGGTAAGAGGTGCAACTTCCATCAATGGAGAAAATAAACCATTATGGGTGGTAGATGGTATCATATTAGAAGACGTGGTGAACATTTCCAATGAACAACTTTCTACCGGTGATCCAAGTACATTAGTCGGATCTTCTGTAGCCGGACTAAATCCCGATGACATCGAAAGCTTTGAAATATTAAAAGATGCCTCGGCGACAGCAATGTATGGTGCCCGTGCAATGAATGGGGTAATTGTTGTGACGACTAAAAAAGGTAAAAAGACAGATGGTAAGCCTGTGCTTTCTTATACAGGAAACTTTACGACCTACTTAAAGCCTTCTTATAATGAGTATGACATCATGAACTCAGCTGATCAGATGTCGGTGTTTGCAGAAATGATGAACAAAGGCTGGTTAAACCACTCAGAGGTTTCGAGAGGTGCAAGTGGTGGTGTATTTTACAAAATGTACAATGAAATGTACCAGTATGATGGGGCGACTGATCAGTTCAATTTAAGAAATGATGCGCCTAGCAGAAAAGAGTTTTTAACGAGATATGCCAACGGTAATACAGATTGGTTTGACCTGTTGTTTAAAAATTCATTTATGCAGGAACATGCACTAAGCGTAACCAGTGGAACGGATAAATCGAAATTCTATATATCTACCAGTTACCTAGGTGATAATGGCTGGACCATTGGAAACAGCGTAGAAAGATTTACAGGAAATGTAAGGGGTAACTTTGACTTATCTAATAAACTAAGCATTGAGTTAATTACCCAAGGATCAATCCGTAACCAATTTACACCGGGTTCACTGGGAAGAAGAAGCAGTGCCGTTAGCGGTCAGTTTACCAGAGAATTTGACATCAATCCATTCACGTATGCCCTAAATACCAGTCGTACGCTTGCTGCTTTCGACGAACAGGGGAATAAAGAGTTCTTTGTACAAAACTTTGCTCCTTTCAATATCTTGCATGAGCTTGAAAACAACACCATGCAGCTTAAAATGATAGATTTTAAAATTCAGGGTGGTTTAAAGTACAAAATTATCAATGGCTTAAAGTATTCATTTGATGCAGCTTACCGCTATGTAAAAAGCGATAATGAGCACCGAATTAATGACAATTCTAATATGCCAATGGCCTATAGAGCGGCTGGTGATTCTTACGTAATCAATAACAATAAATTCCTTTATAAGGATCCGGATAATCCAAATGCTTTGCCAAGAGTAATATTACCTGCAGGTGGCTTTTACAATGTAAACAGCGACAATATGGAAAACTATTACATGAGAAACTCTTTGGAATGGAATAAAGAATACAATGGTGACCATTTGCTAAATGCATTCTTATCCACAGAAATGCGCTTTACAGACAGACAACGTCGCGCATTTGATGGAGTAGGTTATCAATACGATCGTGGTGGTGTACCGTTTATCGACCCAGACTATTTTAAGAAAAGTGTAGAAAGTAACTTTTTCTATTACAACATGAATACGATGAAAGAAAGATACCTTTCTTATCTGGGTAGAGTGGCTTACTCTTATAAAGGCAAGTATAGCATCAACGCTACCATGAGGTATGATGGCTCGAACTTACTGGGTGGTACAACTACAGCCAGATGGTTACCAACATGGAACATCAGTGGTGCATGGAACATGGATCAGGAAAGTTTCTTTGAAAAACAAGATGTACTGAGTAGAGCTACAATAAGGGGAACTTACGGTTTAACAGCCAGCATGGGCCCTGCAACAAATGCAAGTTTAATCCTGAATAACCAAAGCACAAAAAGACCGTTTTTAAGTGATATTGAAACTGCATTGGTTATTGGAGGACTTAAAAATTCAGAGCTTACCTGGGAAAAACAATTAGAAACCAATATCGGATTTGATATGGGCTTTTTGAAAGACCGTTTAAGTCTTACGGTAGACCTTTACAAAAGAAATGGTTACGATCTGATTGGTGCAGTAAGAACATCAGGTATCGGTGGTCAGTTTATAAAATATGCCAACTATGCCGACATGAAATCTAGAGGTATTGAGGTAACAACAGCAGGTCAGATTTTGAACGGAACCGGATTAAAATGGCGTTCTCAATTGAATTTCGGTTATCATAAAGGTAAAATAACCAAACTGGAAAGTGTTCCATTGGTTTGGAACCTCATCGCTGCAGGTGGTGATGCATTGGAAGGTTATCCACAAAGAGGATTGTTCTCTGTTCAATTTGATGGATTAAATCCACAAACAGGTACCCCTACATTTGTTGGTGTAAATGGCGAACGTCATGTAAGCAATGTTTATTTGCAGGATGATAATATTTCTCACCTGAAATATGAAGGCCCAACAGATCCCCTGATGAATGGTGGTTTTTTCAACACTTTTTCTTACAAGAGTTTCTCTTTAAGCGCTTTATTAACCTTTAGTGCAGGAAATAAAATCAGGTTAAACCCCGCCTTCTCTGCAGGCTATAACGACCTTTCTTCTATGTCTAACGATTTTGTTGGCAGATGGATGCAACCGGGAGATGAGCTTAAAACCAACATCCCAAGTATTGCGGATAAATTTGTAAACAGTAATCTGGGGTCTGATTATCCTTATAATGTATACAATTACACTGATGTAAGAGTAGCTGATGGAGGTTTTATCCGCCTTAAGCAAATTATGCTTAGCTACAATCTACCAAAGCTTATCTCTGGAAAAATTGGCGCAAACAACGCTTCAGTTAGTGTTGTAGGAAACAACATCGCCTTATTATATGCTGATAAACGCTTAAATGGACAAGATCCTGAGTTCTATACTTCAGGTGGAGTATCGCTTCCTGTTCCACGTCAATTTACGGTTTCATTAAAATTAGGTTTCTAAACACAGATTAACATGAATTTAAACAAAAACTTAAAATATATACTGCTTGCAACACTTGCGCTTTCTACCACAGGTTGCGAGAAATACCTGGACACAGTTCCTGATATGCGTTCGGAATTGAACTCCGTTGAAAAAGTAGCCGAACTATTAACCTCTGCCTACCCTAAAGCAGAATACATCAGTTTTACAGAACCAGCTTCTGATGCAGCAGAAGACAAAGGTCCGAGTGAAGGTACAGAAGACCCGACCAATACAGATCCTTATATGTGGCAGGAAGTAAGAGACCGAGCGCAGGGTTCTACAGACTTTTACTGGAATGCATGCTATACGGCTATTGCAGCAGCAAATGAGGCATTAAGTTATGTCGACAAAAACATGAACGATCCTAAGATTCGTCCTTATAGAGGAGAAGCTTTAGTTGCCCGCGCTTATGCACATTTTATGTTGGTAACCCTATATGCAACAGCATATGATATCAATGGCGCAAACGATGCACCAGGTGTACCTTATGTTACTGCTCCAGAAACCGTGGTTTTTCAGAAATACGACAGAGGAACGGTAAAATCTGTTTATGAGCAAATACAACGTGATTTAGAAGAAGGCTTGCCATTGATCAAAAACACAGCTTACAAAGTGCAGAAATACCACTTTAACATTGCTGCAGCAAATGCATTCGCTACCCGTTTCTATCTTTTCAAGGGCGATTACAACAAAGTAATAGACCATGCTGGTAATGTTTTTACCGGTGAAACTGTAGAGACAAGCTTACGCCCATGGAGTACAGAATATTTTGCATTAACCCCACAGGATTTGCGCGCCAGGTTTTCACAAACTACCGAAAAATCTAACCTATTGCTAATAGAAACAGTTTCATGGTGGGCAAGAAGAGGCTCACAAAGATTTGGTTTCGGTCAGAAATTGGCGGATGAGATCTTTAACCGCAGTAATGCTACCGGCAGAGTATGGGCACATAAGCTATACTCGTTTGGTGGTGCACCACATTATACCATGGCTAAATGGAAAGAACACTTCTCGCTTACGAGTGTAAATTCAAGCTCGGGTATTGGTTATACCATTCTACCCGCCTTTACTACTGATGAGGCTTTATTAAACAGAGCTGAAGCTTATGTGGAGCTAGGAAGTACAGAACTGGCTTTAAAAGACCTTAACAGTTTTATCAGTACCAGAATTGTGAATTTTAATCCTGCAACTGATGCTTTAACGTTGGATAAACTTAAAGGTTTTTACAGAAGTACCAATGAAAAAGAGGTATTGATCAAAGGGATTCTTGATTTTAAGAAAATGGAATTCATTACCGAAGGTATGCGTTGGTTTGACATTTTAAGACATAAAATGACGGTGAAACACAACATATTGGATATTAACGGAAAAGAGAAAACTGTTGAGCTGACTCCTACTGATCCTCGTAGACTGTTCCAGTTACCTAAAGAAGTTGTCCTTTCGGGAGTAACACAAAATCCACGTTAAACCAGGCAGACCTAAAATAAACATTAAAAAAATATATTTTCAAATGAAAAGATTAATAAACTATATAGCTATTCTGTGTCTGGCGCTGGCATCTTGTAAAAAAGATGGCCCACTTAACGCCAATATGGACAACTTTAACATAGATTCTTTTAAAAGTGGACCAACCGATGACTGGTTGAAAAGGGAATATCTTGATCCATTCAATATTGAAGTTTTATATCGCTGGGACCGCTATCAGGTGTCTCTGGCTAAGGACTTAGTACCACCGCTGGAGAGCAAAGTTATCCCTGCTATGGAAACCGTAAAATCCATCTGGCTTAGCCCCTATTTAACCGTTGCCGGCAAAGAATTTATTAAGCCTTATGTACCTAAACAAATTGTTTTAATTGGAAGCGCCGAATACAATAACGATGGTACCATTACACTTGGAACTGCTGATGCAGGTAGAAGAATTAATCTATTTATCATTAATAGTTTTCAGAAGTCAAATACAGCCAATGTAGAACAAATGATGCATACGATTCATCATGAGTTTGGCCATATACTTCACCAAAACTCACCTATACCTGAAGATTTCCCAAGAATATCTCCGGAATATGCAGCAAACTGGACCGCTAACGTAAATACTGCCAATGAAGCGAAAAGACTTGGTTTTGTTTCCAGATACTCAAGAAGCAATGACAACGAGGATTTTGTAGAAATGATTGCATTTCTGTTGGTAGAAGGTCAGGATTGGTTTGATGCTTATGTAAATACCGCAGGTGACTTAGGAAAACCTAGATTAAGACAAAAGGAACAAATGATTGTAAACTACTTTAAAATGGCTTACAACATCAATTTCAGAAAGCTACAAGCCGAAGTTAAGGCTTCTTTTGATAGAGAGACTGGTCGTACCACAACGTTTGCTTCTAACTTAGCCAGAAATACTTATAGTAAGATGACCGTAGCAAAAAGCGATATAAGTCAATCCGCTACATTTACTACCGCGTATACTGCTGCAGCTGTAGCGGTAAAAGCAGCAAGCGCCGCGCTTACTGTAGCAGATCAGTTTGAGTTGAGGTTTGGTATGTTGGTTGGAAAACCGATTGCAACCCTGGTTATGACGGTTAAAAATGGCAGTACAAATGAAGAATGGTTTTTCAATTATAAAGTAACTGTTGTAGGTGATAAAGTGACTTTTGTACCGGATAATACGATTACCGGAGTAGAAACAGATAAAGGAACCAAATATAGACCTCAATTAAAACCATTGCTGGATATCATTGAACAAGCTTCAATAGCATCATTTTTATCCCCAGAAAATCTAACAAAGGGTGGATTTAAAGGTGAGGTTAATACTGCAAACTATTTTTACGGATCACTAATCAGATAATTACTATGAAAATCAAAATATTAAGCATATTCTGTTTAGCACTGGCACTAAGCAGCTGTAAAAAAGGATCAGAAGATTTAATGATCGACGGAAAACTGCCAGAATTAAGATCACAAGAAAGTTTAGAAACCTACGGCAAGGCACTTACTTCTGCCTCAAACGGCTGGGCAGGCTACCTATTTACTGAAGGTGGTGGCGGCTACGGCTTTTATATGGACTTTAATGACCAGGATCGCGTAAACATGCTTGCTGAAATTGATGCTGGCACGGCCACAGACATCATGGAAAGCACTTATAGACTTAAGGCAGTTATGGGACCGTCATTAATATTCGACACTTATAACTACCTGCATTTACTTGCAGATCCAAATTCGGATGTTGTTGGTGGAACTGCGGGCGTAGGTTTTAAATCTGATTTTGAATTCGAATTTTCTAGCCTAAAGGGAGACACAGTTAAACTTGTCGGAAAAAAGAGAAGGAGCGATTTATTTCTAGTGAAACTGAATGCAGAACAGCAAGATTTTTACTTAAAAGGTGGACTTAAAACGTTAGTATCTGATCTAACAACCTATTTCAATGCCAACAAAAACCTTTACATCACAGGTAACGCTGAGGTAAGCAAAGTTCAGTTTTCTGTGAATATGGCGCTAAATGTGAAAAAAGCCTTTTTCACCTGGGTAGAAAATGGCGTGGTAAAAACTGCAGAAGCGCCTTTTGCCTATACCACCAATGGTATGTTCTTCAATAAACCACTTGTTTTTAACAACATTGCGTTTAAAACAATCACATGGGATAAAAGTAAGAACCTGCTTACCGCAACAACGACCACTGGTAAGCAAATTGATATTTTAAGAGGCGATCTTCCAATCATTCCATTGCATATTTTAATGGGAACTGATCGATTTAAAACTATTACAGTGTTCTCTACCCCATTCCAGACTTGGTCGACAAGCTTTACAGCCATGCGTGCTACCATGTCTACATCATTAACACTTAACACGAGAAGACTGGGAAATATTAATTTCATTTTCAATGACGAAATTAAACAGATGAAGATAACGGTTACTACTTTCAGAAGTATCCTTCCTACAGTTTCGGAATTTGTTTACAACTACACTAAGACTGTAGATGGAACTTATGATTTTGAATTTGTGAATACCGAAGAAAGGACTGCTGTGATATTGAATGCAGTTTTGCCGCTAACAAAGATCTTTAATGATCATAAATTCACATTGGATTATAAATTAGATCCGGTTCAAGGTCAGGTAGGTAGTATTACCAGCGTTGATGATCCAAATTATTACTTGTCAGGAGAATTGAAATAATATACATACAGTAATTCATTAAAAAGGGCGGGCATTATTAAAATGCCTGCCCTTTTTTGTATGCTGTCTAAATACCTTTTTGGACAGCCCCCTTATCTAGATTATTTAAAGTAAGATGCAATGTCGATATGTCTGAAGTATATCCAAGTACCGCCGTCCCAATCATCATATTCTTTGACGTCACTAATCGTTAAAATAGCGGCCCCTCCGGGTGTAAATGATAAGCTACCTCCAGAAAAACCAGTTGACGGCAGCATAGGTAGAATCTCGTTTGTCACATCATAGGGCAGTTCAGTCAGGGTCCCTCTTTTAACGATCCTAAAAACATAGGCTTTAAACGCACCTTCCGGGAACGGAGGAATCTCTATACTTTTACTGAATGTACCATCTTCAGGTAATTCAATTCTGAAGGTGGTTGCTGTTGATTGATAAGGCAGCCCCGATCGTCTCCCTTCATAAATTACCAGATCTGCCGGGCCACGGAATATATTTAGCTTAGATGTAAACGAAGCGGTCAGCAACATATTCACGGGATTTGCGGGAAGGCCCGCATCTATTTTATCAAAAATTTTTTCCCCGTCGAAATAGAATACCCAAGGTATTGCAGAGGACCCGGCTTTAACTTCTTTGTTCATTAAGGATTCCGTCGTTCCCTTTTTACGAACCTGCAGCAGCCGGGTCTGACCAGCGTCAACACCTATATTGATGACCGGGAAATCTTTGCCGCTACCGGAACCTACTACCTTATCATCAACAGTAAACTCCACTTCTCCTTGCGCAAAGCCCTTCACATTTACCGTGACGAAGTCCGCATACATTTTCTCACCATCAAAATAATAGATTATATTTTGCTGCTTTTGTTCGGCTGAAATTGTTCTTTTACTCAAAATTTCCTGTTGTCCTTTACGGCGTATTTTTAATTCTGCACTTACATCTTCCATTACCACTTTAACATTAAATTCTCCATGTTCTGAATAGGTTTGCCCGATTACTTTTCCATCTTTCAGGAATTCCAGCGTATCTGTTAAAGTGGTTCCCTTCACAAACAAATCAATTACATTGGGAGGATCTGACTCTGCCAATTCTAACTTTTTACAACTAAATATCGATAGCCAAAGCAGCCCCAGGCATGAATAAAAGATGAATTTTATATTGAGTTTCATGTGTTTTGAATTAAAAATTATAGTTTAACTGCAGACTAAAAGTTCGTCCATAATTACGGGTAAAAGTTTTTTGCTCTCCTGCTTCGTACTTATCAGAAGTACCTTCTTTATAGCCTTCTTTTTTAAATTCCAATGGATCAGGAGAATTTTTATAAAACGCCGCGGCCTTATTAAAAATATTCCCCGCATTTAATTTAACCAGCATCTTGTTTTTTAACCATTTATAGCTCAATTGAAGATCGGTCTGGCTCCGGGGCATTTCATAGTCAATTAATCTTGCTTCAGGTGCCACGATGTAAGTTTTTCTTCCGGCTTTGTTATAAACCACGTTAAAACCGAAACGTGATGCCTGGTATTGCAGACCTACATTTATTAAATATGGAGCTTGACCAGTCATAGGCCTTTTTATTCTCGAAATAATCTCTTCGGCAGCCTGATCCAGTGGCCTATACTTAGCTTCTACTTCCGACTTTTGTAAAGTCGCATTTCCAAACAAGGTTAAATTGTTTAACCATTCCTTTTGCGCAATAAAATTTAAGCTCTTGCGGAGTTCAAATTCCAGACCATATACTTTCGCCCATTCTGAGTTCGAGATCAGGTAAAACGTATTTGCATTCGCATACTGAGTTAATTCTATAGGTCTATCGAAATGTTTATAAAATCCGGTTATCGAAAATGTTTCTCCTAGTGAAGGAAACCATTCGGCACGAACATCATAATTGTTAATCTTTACACTGGTTAATCCGGCATTTTCAATCATGCCATCCAGATATGGACTATATCGGTAAAAGCTACTGTTGTCATTCAACTCCGGGCGAACCACGGAAATAGACCATGAAGTCCTGAAATTGATCTCAGGTGTAATGCTATACGTTAAATTGGCCGATGGCAACCATCGCCATGCAGGATCCGGCTTTGGAACAAAAGTCGTCATTGAACCTCCAAGTTTTGGATTACTGATTTCAGTATACTTATAATAATCTGCACGTACTCCCCATACCATACGTAATTTTTCACCCAGACGGTTATCGAGCATTAAATAAGCTGCATCATTCCGGCTTTTGCCAGCATAACGGTCATTAAACCACATCTGATATCCATAACCATCCAGGCGCAGATTTTCTGGCTTCTGCATCTCTCTTACTGGAATATATCTGATGTCGGGATTAATTGCATTCGAGCTCTGAACAAAAGGTACAATTTGCCAGCTAAACCCTCCTTTTTTACGGTTACCATAGAAGCCCATTTTAAGCGTATTGCGTAAACCAGCAATATTAAAAGGTAAAGTCCCTGCCATACCCCAGCTATAATGACGCTCATCATTTTCATAATATTGGTTAGACATCGGGGCTACTCTGGGTTCAGAATATCTACCTGGAGCGTAGAGGTATACAAATTGCCCATCTATTAACTCCGGCCCCTGTTCAGCCGTGCTTATCGCCTTTTCTTCACGGTTGATCCCTGTTCTTGCGGCATCCCATTCCAATTTTACTTTACCCAATTGGTGCTGGCCAATTAGCTTGTTTTGCATCAAACTTGTGAATATGGGATTGTCGTTCTCCCGTATATTTGGCGGACGAACGGCAATCTCATCGGTAAAATCACTCGTGAAACCTTTTGTTCTTACCAGGTCATTATCAAACATCCGGGTATACGTATTACGCGAACTAAATCGGTGTTTCCCCAGTTTCACGCCCACATTTAATATGGCACCCCAGGTGGTATTAAAACTATAGGAATTACCATTATTGTTGTATTCATTGGCCCATTTACCCCGGTGATAATCTTTAAAAATGGTATTATTTTGTGTATTCCGGTAACTTAAGGCTGCTGTGAAGCCCATGTTGTTAGCTTTGGCAGTGTCTAGATTTAACAGTCTTCCTAAACTAAACTGGTAATTCTGGCCAGCGGCAGCCGGAACCTTGTAAAGTGTAAAATGATCGTTCTTAAAACGTCGGCTTTGCGCATCTATGCGATCCTGAAATTCTGTAGCGGATAAAGTTTCATTTCCTTTGATCGTTCCCGGACCGGAAACAGCGGGATTAGTAACCAATAGGTTATCCGGAGCACTCCTTCCACCGTCGTCAAAACCCAGATAATCATATTTACCACGTTTGTGCGTAAAAAAGGGCTTGCCGGTAGTCTGGTCATTATAAGATGTGCCGACAGAAAAACTCATAAAATTTTCGGTAGGCATATCCCTCGTATTGATCTGGATCAGGCCACCACCAAAGCTGGTGTTCATATCCGGAGTTACGGTTTTACTCACCACAACATTGTCCACCAGATTTGAGGGAATCATGTCGAAGGAGAAGTTGCGGCCTTGTGCCTCAGTACTGGGCAGGGCTGTACCATCCAGAACAGCAGCATTATAACGGTCTGAAATACCGCGGACCACAACAAACTTGTTATCCATAGTACTTACGCCGCTGATGCGTTTTAAGCTCTCTCCAATATTTTTATCAGGCGTGCGCCCAATCTGTTCCGCACTAATCCCGTTGGTCATCTCCGAAGCATTCTTCTGCCTGGTCAGTAGTCCTGCAGCAGAGGCTTTTTTATAGCCCGAGGTAACGGTTACCTCTTTCAGCCCTTTGGCATCTATTTTCATCGCCACGTTTAATGCGGTATTTTTACCTGCAGTAACCGTTACACCGGTAATGCGCTGGGTTTGAAAGGAGATATAGCTGATTTCCAGGGTATAATTTCCTGGCTTTAAACTGATGTTGTAGCCACCATCTACGGTACTCTGTACAGACTGGCCGGTCTCGAGCACCTTAACAGAAGCTCCGGGCAGGTTTTCGCCTTTATCGTCAACAATCTTACCGGAGATCCGTCCCGGCTGCTGAGGAACAGGTTTGGCTTCAATGACTACGAAATCATTAAATGGCTTGTAGCGGAGATTGGTATTGTTCAATATACTTTTCAGTGCCTCACTTACCGAAATATCAGCGGAATGAAGGGTTACTTTTTTTGTCTCCTTATCCAGCAGTTGCTCATAAAAGGAAAATTTAATGCCACTTTTCTTTTGCAGGATCAGCAGGCTTTCCGCTATTCCTGCATTTTTCAGCTCCAGGTTTACCTTTACTTTGCTTAAATCCTGACTACTGGCCGGTGCCGCTACCAGCATCCCGGCAAAGGTGAGTTGTAGCGCGAGAATGATAAAAGATAGCTTCATCAGGAATATCAGTTTATTTAGTGTGTCATCGTAGCTTATTACTACATTTTGCATAATTTTGTGCGTTATCGGGTTATTTCTTACGAAAGATCTGTTAATCAGTACGGCTTTATTGCTGTACTGTTATTCTGCTAAGCCGCCAGGCGGTCAAACCAATGGCTTAGTAAAACTGTAAGGCCGTTCCCGGTTCGGGAGCGGTTTTTTTATAAGTTAGTGGCTTATATCATGTTCCTCCTGTTTTTATGGGTTCCTGTTCTTTGTGTGATTGTTAATTTCTACCAAATGGTTATCGTTTTACCGTTCATCTTATAGTGTGTTTTGGTCGTCACCTTTAGTACCTCCATCAATTGTTTTAGCGGCTGTGTACCATCCAGTATGATGTTCATTTTATACTCGCCGGCTTCTTTATTGCGGATTTCGATGGTTACATTGTACCAGCGTTCAAGGACATTGACAACATTTTTTAAAGGCATGCCGGTAAAGCTGAGTTTTCCTTTTTGCCAGCCGGTCAGCTCTTCTATTGCCTGCTTCGTTTTAATTGCTGTGCCTGTGGCGGGGTTCCAGTCTACCGCATCTCCGGGCAACAATACCGCAATTGATTCCAGCTTGCCCGTATTTTCGGTCTTACGGTCTACCCTTACTTTCCCTGTAGCTACTGCGACTTGCACATCTTCTCCCTTAAAAGCATCGACCTTAAAGGAGGTACCTAATACTTGTGTTTGCACCTCTCCGGTATGGATAATAAAGGGTTTCTCAGGATTTTTAGTGATCTCAAAAAAGGCTTCTCCTTCCAATGAAATTTCACGGGTACTGTTGCCAAAATGTTCAGGATAAGTTAAGTGACTACCTGCGCCCAGGGTAACTACCGAACCATCGGATAAAGTAATTTTTGAACGCTGTCCGTTTGGATTATGGCTCGAAAGCATGGCTATGCTGGCAACCGTCTGTGTGCTATTGAGCTGTAATGCACCATAAGTTGCTATCCCAAGAATCAATACTGTCCATATTGCTGCGTATTTATAAAAATGGTTCCTTTTGATTACCAAATCTGGTTTTACATCATCCAGCCGACTGTTTAACCTATGCTGAAAGTCTTGAATGTACTGATCTGTTGCTGGTGTTTCATTTTTAAACTCCTGCCAGTCTTCGTCCATCACCTGCTCAAAAAGTTCCTGACCACCGGTTTGTAGCATCAGTCTTTTTATATACTCCTGCTCCCGCGGTGTGCAGTTGCCTGCTATGAATTTCCTGATCAGTATTTTATCTGTTTCCTGTTCCATTTATTATTGCCCTTCATACATACACACGCAGAAAGTGATGACAAGGGCTAATTGGAAATGTTATTTCTTCAACAAAACACGTAAACAACTGATATACAATCAGAATAAATTAAAAAAGAAATAATAAAAGAAGGATTAAAGTTGCTTCGGTATAGGCTTTCAGATCTTCTCTGAAATAATTGAGTGCAGCTTTTATATGATTTTTCACTGTATTAACCGAGAGGTTTGTTTCCGCTGCGATTTCAGCATGAGACATTTCGAGCTCCCTGCTCATCGTATAAACCAAACGACGCTGAGGACTAAGTTCCGCCAGTTTATCCTGATACAACGTCTGCACTTCAGCATCAATTATAGCGTAATCTGCCGAACGGCTTAAGGGTTCATTGGAAGCCGACATGTTTTCAAGAGGTACAAATGACAATGCTTTTTTACGCCAATGACTGATGATCGCATTTTTTAACGATCTGTAGAGGTATTGATTCAAATGCTGTATTTCTGCAAATTCTGTCTGCCGCCAGAGTTTTAACATCAGATCCATCACCAGCTCTTCAGCCAACTCACGATCCTTAAGCTGCCTTCCCGCGTATTGGAGCAGGTCATCAAAATGACGACGAAATAATACATTGAAGGCCGTTTCATTGCCTTCTTTGCATTGTTTCGTCAGTATATGATCGGGTAGCTCTTTAAATGTCATTTGAACGAATTCTCATGGCAAAGTAAGGCAGCTAATATTACGTTAAGGTTAAGTTTATGTGACTGTACAATTTAGATTAATATCTTTAATTATTGAGTCGGCTAAAGGTGACCAGTCCGCAGGCACCTAGGAAAGGGTTCAGATTAACAAAAGAGTTAGATCAAAGAAAAAGAGAGACAAATTCTAAAAAAATAGATTTGTCTCTCTTAGTGCCCGAAGAGAGACTCGAACTCTCAAGGATTGTACTCCAACGGCTTCTGAGACCGCAACGTTTACCAATTTCGCCATCCGGGCATTAATAAAGTTCAGAATATCCTTTAATGCCGCAAATATAGTATTATTGGCCATTTTTACGAATAACCTTCGTATAATTAATTCATCTCTTTTCTATTTGGAAACATTAAGCTGAATTTCTTAACTTACAGCACATCTACTCGTGTAACCTTAGAAATATGAACTGGCTGCTGATTGCTGAAATCGCCTACGTGCTCATCTTAATTTTAGTTTGCCTGCGCATCATTTACGATACCCGGAGCACGACAAAAACCCTTGCTTACCTACTTTTCGCAATATTTGTCCCTTTTTTTGGAATGATCTTTTATTTCTTTTTTGGAATCAATTATCGGCACCGAAAAATGTATACCAAGAAACTATTTGAAAACGACGATCTCGCGGCAAAATTTAAACGCGACCTCCTTCATTCATCGGCAAAAACCTTTAAAGAAAGCAATGCCGAAGTCCTTAGTAATAAAGAGCTGGCCTTTATGCTTTTAAATGACTCAATGAGTCCATTAACGGCTAAAAATGCAGTAAAACTATTAATAAATGGAGAACAAAAGTTCCCAGAAGTATTAACAGCAATTCAGGAAGCCAAATACCATATCCATATAGAATATTACATATTTGAGGATGATGAAATTGGCCAGGCACTTGCTGAAGCTATGATCGCAAAAGCCAAAGAAGGTGTTAAAGTCCGCTTTATTTACGATGATTTTGGCAGTAGAGACATTCGTAAAAAAATAGTACCATGGCTTATCGAAAACGGAGTAGAGGCCTACCCTTTCCTAAAAGTCCACTTCATTTTACTAGCCAATCGCCTCAATTATCGAAATCACCGCAAAATAATTGTAATTGATGGCTACATCTCTTTTGTAGGCGGAATTAATGTGAGTGACAGGTACATTAACAATGGCAATGCTAAGCAATTGTACTGGCGTGATACCCATTTACGCATTGATGGCCCCGGTACACAATACCTTCAATATCTTTTTCTGTGCGATTGGAACTTCTGCGCTGAGACCATACTGGAACCAAACACCAACTTTTTCCCTACTAAAATTCCAAAAATCGCTGAAGAAAACAAAATAGTACAAATTGCTGCCAGTGGGCCCGATTCAGAGTCCCCAACTATTTTATTTTCCATCCTGCAAGCCATTAACCTGGCTACCAATGAAATCCTGATTACCAGCCCCTATTTCATTCCTGGTGAAAGTTTGCTTGATGCACTCATCATATCATCACTGAGCGGAATTTCAGTAAAACTGCTCGTACCTGGCAAATCAGATTCTATTTTAGTAAACTCTGCGGCCAGGTCATATTACAATGATCTCCTAAAAGCTGGGGTTCAAATTTATCAATACCAAAAAGGCTTTATACATGCAAAAACAATGGTAACGGATAAAAAAGTAGCGATGGTGGGCACTGCAAATATGGATTTCAGAAGCTTCGATCTAAACTTTGAGGTAAATGCAATTATTTACGACGCTCAAATTGCCACTGAATTGAGTGCTAATTTTTATAACGATGTTAAAAACGCCGTAAGAATTGATCCCGAACAATGGGCTGATCGTCCTTTATACAAGCAATTACTTGAAAAAGCAGCAAGGTTACTATCCCCTTTACTTTAATAAAAACGTAGGTAAAAGCACAAACCATTTACTTAATCAACAACCGATCAAAAGCAAGACTATCGCCATTAAAAGCATTAAAATCTACGACATGATTGATACCCGATATTTTAGCTTTATCAGAGTGTTGCCAGAAATGCCAATTCGTAGCCTTATTTACTTTTAACTTAGGCTGATGATAATGGGCAATCCATAATGGATATTCATCAAAATGCCCCCGCAAATAGTCCTTATAAAAAGAAAGACCAGTATATATAATAGGCTTCACTCCCGTCTTCTTTTCTATATACTTTACAAATGCTGCAAGCTCTATACGCATTTTTGAGGCCGGGACATCGTTCAATTCCTCTATATCGACAACAGGCGGTAAATCCCCTGTTTCAAAACTAACGGTCTGCAGAAAGAACTTAGCTTGCCATTCTCCCGGTTTTTGGGGACGAAAGAAATGGTAGGCGCCACAAATCACACCGGCTTTTGGAGCTTCACGCCAGTTCCGTTGAAAATACGGATCTACCAGAAATAACCCCTCTGTAGCCTTTATAAAAGCGAAATCTATTCTTACATCATCTTCCTGCATAGACTTCACTTTCTTCCAGTCTATCTTACCCTGATAATAAGAAACATCAATACCATGAATATTATATCCTTTAGGGATGCGGATATTAAAGCTACTATAAGTGCGGTAATTTGGGTCTTCACCAATATCCCTAATCCAGCTCCAGGTTGAACTGAAGCCCTTAATGACGTAGCCGTAATAAAATGGAGAAAGTAGCACCAACACTACAGCAGCAATTAAAAACTTAAGGGCTAATGGCCATGGCTTTTTCTTTACAACTTTCTTTCGTGGAGTAGCTTTTCTGCGTGGACGACCAGATGCATCTGATTCGTAAGTTTGGCGGAAAGTAGGTTTTCTGGGAGTGGGTGTTTTCTTAGGTGCTGGCGGCATGATGTCGCAAAAATACACCTTTCAAGGAGGCATCCAAAATAAAAACACCAATGTTCCTGATCGACATGCGCAGTACTTCTTCAGGACTGCGAGGAGAGCAGGAATATTGGTGTTTTTACAAAAAAATTAAGCATCATGCAAAACGCACAATACCAAAGCAATTACTTACTCAATTCAGCAAAATACTTGTGGAACAAAGGCAAAGTCTCTATTCCTTTATAATAGTTAAAAATATCGTATTTCTCATTTGGCGAATGTAAAGCATCACTATCCAGGCCAAAGCCAAAAAGCACTGATTTAATACCCAATGCGCTTTCAAATAAAGCAACAATAGGAATACTTCCTCCGCCACGTGTAGGAATTGGCGATTTACCAAACGAATCAACAATAGCTTTTTCGGCAGCACGATAAGCAATACTATCTGTAGGTGTCACTACTGGCTCACCACCATGATGAGCAGTGACTTTAACCTTTACATAATCAGGAGCAATACGCTCGAAATGCTTGGTAAAGATCTCAGAAATCTCATAAGAAGTCTGGTTAGGTACCAAACGCATAGAAATCTTAGCATTAGCTTTAGAAGGAAGGACAGTCTTAGCACCTTCACCAATATAACCACTCCAGATACCGTTAACCTCTAATGTAGGTCTGGTTCCTGTACGTTCTAATGTTGAATAGCCTTTTTCTCCCCACTCCGCATTGATATCCAAATCTTCTTTATACTCGTTTAAATCAAATGGAGCAGAATTTAAAGCCTTTTTCTCTGCATCAGTCAATTCGACAACCTTATCATAAAAAGCAGGAATGGTGATGTGATTGTTCTCGTCATGTAACGAAGCAATCATTTTACATAAGATAGTTGCAGGGTTAGCTACAGCACCACCATATACACCTGAGTGTAAATCGCGGTTCGGGCCAACAACCTCGACTTCCATATAAGCTAATCCACGTAAACCAGTCTCAATAGACGGATTTTCCATGCTGATCATTGAAGTATCAGAGATTAAAACTACATCAGCTTTCAAACGATCAACATTTGCATTCACAAAAATGCCAAGATTTGCAGAACCAACTTCCTCTTCACCTTCGATCATAAATTTCACGTTACAAGCAAGTGTATTGGTCTTCATCATCAACTCAAAAGCTTTTACATGCATGTAAAATTGCCCTTTATCGTCGCATGCACCACGTGCATAAATCTTTCCATCACGCACAGTTGGCTCAAATGGAGGTGTTTTCCATAACTCCAATGGATCAGCAGGCTGTACATCATAGTGTCCGTAAATTAAAACGGTTGGTAAACTCGCATCAATGATTTTTTCGCCATAGACAATAGGATAACCTGCAGTTTCGCAGATCTCTACATTATCAGCACCAGCATCTTTCAGTTTTTGAGCTACAAAGTCAGCAGTTTTAAGTACATCTGCTTTATATTTTGGGTCTGCACTAACCGACGGAAAGCGCAACAATTCAAACAGCTCATCTAAAAAGCGCTGCTTGTTTTCTTCAACATATTTTTTAATTTCTTGCATAACAAATTAGTTTGGGCAAATATAATTTATTTATCGATTAAGAAGGGGTTTTACTCCTTTTAGCATTTCATCAGCTGTGGTACTAGCCAATGATTTTATGTCGAAAATTTGCAAAGCCTGATTTAACTCATTTAACTCCTTAATCTGCCTGTTTTTTGAGTAAAACGCTCTTAATTGCTTGATTTTTTCAAAATCCTGGGCGCCTTCAATTAATTTTTCAAACCTGATAGAACTAAGCGGACCAGGGTAAACGAGATAAGTATCGCCAGCTGGCCATGAGGTAAAACGACTATCTGCTAATGGCGTTTTTGTCCAGCTATTATAAGCCCACCGTAAATAACCGTCCATATTTTTACTTGCCGTGTACCAGCCTATCCATACTCCCTCTGCTGGAGATGAAAAAGTAAACGCATTAGGATAAGGCTCGACACAGCAGGTATACCAGGTACTAATTTTACCTTCTTGCTGACGTTTTTGCAAAGTAGCCGCTGGAAAATCCCATTTAGAAGCGATGCAGTAGGTATCTATATCTTGTTCTATTTCTGAATGATATTCGCCAGCTAATGCTATTTTCCAGTCTTTATCCGTCTCTTTCAACAATTTAATAACCGCTTTCATGGCCTCCATTGGCCTTTCGTCCATTGCAATATAAGTTTTACTAAACCATCCTTTTTGCTTCAGATGCTGAGTAAAGTCGACAAGCATGGTTTTCCAGAAAGCGTTATAAGCTGGCGTACCAATAGCGTCTTTAAAAACGGCTTCTTTTCGTGAATTTTCGTCATAATAAGTAAAAGCGATTTTCCAAGGCACCATACTGTAACAGTTGATGCGCTCGGTAATACCACAATCCATTACAAAGGCTATATATTTATCAAATAAACTGTAATCGTATGTCCAGCTTCTATCCTTTTTCCTGGTCCATTTAATCAAACTCGGATAATCGTCATAAGTTTGATGCCCCCAAGGCTCATTAACTATGCTTGCGGTAATGGTTTTCTGACCTGCATTTGCCAGCATCTCGTAGTACTTTCTCATCAATAAAAAATGTTCCGCCCCCCACATCGGTACATTGTGCAGCCGAGATACAGCCGCCGGATGTTGCCATAAATCTAAATCGTATTGCCATTTTTGAGGACTAGGCAGTGTTTTATCTAATACTTGTATAGTTATAGGTAAGGTATAATCCTTATCTCCTTTTATTTTAATTATGCCTTTATAACTTCCTGCGTTTGCATTAGCTGGCACCTTGATACTTAGCCAGATGGGTTGCGTACTATTCTTTCTTACTGATACAGATTTAGTTTTTGTATCAATGATATCTGCCACATACGAAGAATCAAAATCCTTTGCTTTTCGGTTGCCACAACCATCTCTAAATTCATCGGTAATTACATATTTTAAAAAACCAATCGTAATATTCTCTTTTTTAATCAACTGACCTTGTTCAGCTTGCAGATCGTAGACCTGTAAACTGATACTATTTAAACTCCTGTTGGCCCAGATCAGCAGTTGTGTATGTATTTTTTCGCCTTTCCAGGCTTTTGCTTCCCACACCTTTTCTAAATTCACTTTGGGCGGTAATTCTCTTGCAAAGCGCGTATTGCTGGATGCAAAACTGACATTTAATCCATTGGGTACTTTGCGCCATTCACTATCGATAATTTGTGCGTTTAATAAGGGCTTTCTTTGCAAGGCTATGCTTGCGTCTTGTGCCTTAACAGTTAAATATAAAAAGGATAGGCAAATAAAAAAGAGATGTTTCATAACTCTAAGTTAACCATTTGGAATATAAGGGGCAGAATGAAAACACCCCAATGAGATTTCTTTCTACTATTTCATTTTTTCTCTATCATAAAAAAGAAGCGTTTATTACCTATAAGTTTCCTTATAGGCAACTTACATTGAACGGCATTTGAACGGACATTGAACGGATATTGAACGGACACTGAACGGACTGGCCCGTCCAATGTCCGCTTAACATCCATTAATTATGAGTAAAATAAATTATCTTTATAAGCTACCTTAGCGATTTCAACACTTTAGATGAACAGTTTCTTTCTAATTTACCAACACATTCTATTAAACGCACATAATTTCTTAAATTTGCAATTGTATAAGAATGTATCTATAAACAGCATACTTTAAATATCAGGAACGGATTTTGGATTATTTAGCAGGTTTAAACCCCCAACAACGCGCAGCAGTAGAAAACACACAAGGCCCAGCAATGATCGTTGCAGGTGCAGGCTCGGGAAAAACAAGAGTAATCACCTATAGGGTGGCATATTTGATTGAAAAAGGAGTAGATCCTTTCAATATCCTTGTACTTACCTTTACCAACAAAGCTTCGAAAGATATGCGTGAGCGTATCATGAAAGTGGTGGGAGCTGAAGCTAAAAACATCTGGATGGGTACATTTCACTCTGTATTTTCTAAAATATTAAGAGTTGAGGCTGAAAAAATCGGTTATCCTTCTAATTTTACTATATACGATACAGACGATAGTAAAAGCCTGATTAGAACCATCCTACGCGAACTGCAGCTGGATGATAAACTGTACAATGCAAACTTCGTCTACAACCGGATTTCATCAGCAAAGAACAACCTTGTTTCCTATACAGAATATATGGAAAATGCTGAAATTCAGGCCGAGGATATCAGTAATAAAAGACCTTTAATTGGTGTGATCTACGAAACATATGCCAAACGCTGCTTCAAAGCTGGTGCTATGGACTTTGATGATTTGTTGTTTAAAACGAATATCTTGCTAAAAACGCATCCCGATGTACTAAATAAATACCAGCAGAAATTTAAATACCTGATGGTGGATGAGTACCAGGATACTAACTTTTCACAGTATACGATTGTAAAAAAACTCGCTGCCGCTTATCAGAACATCTGTGTAGTGGGTGATGATGCACAAAGTATCTATGCCTTTAGGGGTGCAAACATCCAGAATATATTAAACTTTGAACGCGATTATCCAGATTTGAAAGTATACAAACTGGAGCAGAATTACCGTTCAACGCAAAACATAGTTAAGGTGGCCAATAGTATTATTGCCAACAACAAAAACCAATTAGAAAAGAACGTATTCTCCGATAACGAGTCTGGCGACAGGATCAAGGTTCAGCGTGCCTTTACCGACAACGAAGAAGGTAAGATTGTAGCTGATTCTATTGTTCAAGACCGTACCACCAAAGGTTATAACTACAATGATTTTGCCATCCTTTACAGAACAAACGCCCAATCAAGGGCTATGGAGGAGGCTTTAAGGAAACTGAATGTTCCTTATAAGATATATGGTGGATTATCCTTCTACCAACGTAAAGAGATAAAAGACTTAATTGCCTATTTCAGGTTAACCTTTAATCCTGCAGATGAGGAGGCCATCAAAAGGGTCATCAATTACCCAAAAAGAGGACTTGGTGATACTACAGTTGAGAAAATCAGTGTAGCAGCCGACCAGCACAACATCACTATGTGGCAGGTAATCTGTAATCCACAGCAATATATACCGGGTAGAATTGCCAACCAATTGAATGACTTTGCGGTAATGATTCAGAGCTTTGCAGCAGAATCAAAAAAACAGGATGCCTATGAAACAGCCTTATATATTGCACAACATTCTGGTATTTTAAAGGAATTACACGCCGATCAATCTGAAGAAGGTCGTGGTAGACACGAAAACATACAAGAGTTATTAAATGGTATTAAGGAATTTGGTGAACGTGAGGACATTGAAGACCGTAGTCTAGCTGTTTTCATGCAAGATATTGCCTTATTAACCAATGACGATAAAAAAGACGATAAGGAGAAGGATACAGTTTCATTAATGACAATACACTCCTCTAAAGGTCTGGAATTCAAGAATGTTTATGTAGTAGGATTGGAAGAAAACCTTTTCCCGTCACAAATGTCGCTCAATTCAAGAACCGATCTGGAAGAAGAACGCAGGCTGTTTTATGTAGCAGTGACCCGTGCAGAAAAGAAACTTACCCTCACCTACTCTACTTCACGTTATAGATGGGGTACGCTTACCAACTGTGAGCCTAGTCGTTTTATTGACGAAATCGATGCACGTTTCCTTGAAATTGAAGTTGTAAAACCTGCCAAAAGTACACTGGGCGAAGGTTCATTTAACGAAGAAAGACGCACCTGGACACAACAACGTGATACTTTCACTAAACCAAAACCAAGTATGTCATCCCCCTCTGGAACAGCAACTACACCAGCTCAGCGTCCAAAAACAACCTCAATGCTACCAAAGGCACACGTACCTACACCAGGCTTTGCGCCTGATGCAGCAAATGCTTTCCAAAATGGCATGGAGGTAGAACATGAGAAGTTTGGTTTTGGGAAAATCATCAGCCTGGAAGGCACTTTACCAGATGTAAAAGCGACCGTATTTTTCCAAGGTCTGGGTAACAAGCAATTGTTATTAAAATTTGCTAAGTTGCGAATTGTTAAATAACCCTTATATTTACAGGACTTACGGAGCCTTATGGGCTCCGTAATAAATAAAAAACTGATTATAATATATAAAAACCGGCCTTTTGCCGTTATTTCTTTAAATAACTTGTCGGTTATAAATGCGTCTGAAACATAAAATAGAGACGCATACTAAGCACTCCCGATGAATCAGAACTATTATAGAAATTAAAATATTAACGAAAACATATAAATGAATTTCGAATATAACACCACAAGAAACGAGTTGATTTTAGCCGAATATGGCCGTAATGTACAAAACATGGTAAAGTACATTATCGAACTTCCCGATCTTGAAGAACGTAATAGATACGCCCAGGCAGTAATCGACCTAATGGGCTTTTTAAACCCACATTTACGTGATGTAGCAGATTTCAAACATAAACTTTGGGATCACTTACACATCATTTCGGGTTATAAAATTGATGTAGACTGCCCTTATCCTAAGCCTACTCCTGAAGATGCATTGGTAAAACCTCAGCATATTGGCTATCCTCAACAAAGAATTACCTATAAACACTATGGTAAAACGGTTGAAATGATGATAGAAAAAGCCAAAGCTGTTGATGAACCGGAGCGTAGAGCTGCAATGGTACAGGGGATAGCCAATTTCATGAAAATGGCCTATGTAACCTGGAACAAAGACAGTGTAGCGGATGAAACTATTTTAAAAAACCTTCGCGAACTATCTGGTGGCCAATTGGAGCTAGATGAGAATGTCAATTTAAATAAAGTTGAGTTTAAACCGCCAGTGGTAAGACCTTCAAATAACAACAATCGCGGTAGACAAAACAACAATAATAAAGGCAGACAAAATAACAACAACAATCGTCCTGCCCGCAACAATAACAATCCTAAACAACGACACTAATCTTACCAGTTTTTATCCATACATCTTACGAATAACATGAACGCATTTGAAATAATTGGCGGTAAGAAATTAAAAGGCGAAATTCAACCTCAAGGGGCAAAGAATGAAGCATTACAAATCATAGCTGCTGTTTTATTAACCGATCAGAAGATTACCATCAGCAACATCCCAGACATTAAGGATGTAAACAAACTTATTGAACTACTGGGAGATATGGGCGTTACCATTGAGCGCCTGAACAAAGACACATATACTTTTGAAGCTAAAAACATCAACCTTGATTTTTTCCAATCGGATATATTTAAGGCTAAAGGTGGTGGTTTAAGAGGATCAATTATGATCGTTGGCCCACTATTAGGACGTTTTGGAAAGGCCGCCATCCCTAAACCAGGTGGTGATAAAATTGGTCGTAGAAGATTAGATACGCACTTCATCGGCTTTGAAAAACTGGGTGCCAAATTTGTATACGACAGTAAAAAAGAGTTCTTTAATGTAGATGCAACGAACTTAACTGGTGCATATATCCTATTGGATGAGGCTTCAGTAACCGGTACAGCTAACATTGTAATGGCCGCTGTACTAGCCAAAGGAACTACAACCATCTATAATGCTGCCTGCGAGCCTTATCTGCAACAATTATGTAAGATGCTGAACCGCATGGGGGCTAAAATATCTGGTGTTGGCTCTAACTTACTAACCATTGAAGGTGTTAAAAAACTAGGTGGAACTGAGCACAGAATGCTTCCAGACATGATCGAAATTGGCTCATTTATTGGCTTAGCGGCTATGACAGAGTCTGAAATCACCATTAAAAATGTTTGTTATGCAGAGCTTGGTGTAATTCCTGATGTATTTAAAAAACTAGGTATCAAGTTTGAATTAAGAGGTGATGACATCTTCATCCCTTCTCAAAAGCACTACGTAATTGAATCATTTATAGATGGTTCAATGCTTACCATTGCCGATTCACCTTGGCCGGGCTTTACTCCAGATCTTTTGAGTATTGTTCTTGTCGTAGCTACTCAAGCTAGAGGAAATGTATTGATCCACCAGAAAATGTTCGAAAGCAGGTTATTCTTTGTGGATAAGCTGATCGATATGGGCGCACAGATCATTCTTTGCGATCCGCACCGCGCGTCTGTGAATGGTATTGATAAGAAATATAAACTAAGAGGTATCAGTATGACCTCTCCAGATATCCGTGCAGGAGTTTCCTTGCTTATTGCAGCATTATCTGCTGAAGGGAAATCAACCATTTTCAACATCGAACAGATTGAGCGTGGTTATCAGGATATTGACACTCGATTACGTGCCCTTGGCGCAGACATTAAGCGTGTAGAAGCATCAGCTCCAACGCATTAATAAGAAAAATACATTGTTAGCAAAAGCTACTGCTCTTAATTTAGCATATAAAAAAAGCCCCAATTGGGGCTTTTTTTATATGCTATCGTCATGCTGAATTTATTTCAGCATCTCTCAGCTTGCATTCAATACTTTAGCCAGAAATCGCGTTAATAATATCGTACTGGGTGATAATTTCAATTTTTCCTTGCTCATCTTCAACCAAAACCGCGCTATTCTCTTTATTTATCAAAGAAGAAATCCTATCTATCGAAGTATTCAGGTCTACAAATGGAAATCCGGCCGACATGATTTGCTGAACAGGGGCAGATCTTAAGGACGGATTTTCCAACAAGGCTTTCAATATGTCACTTTCAGCCAATTTCCCTATCACCATGCCCTTTTGGGTAACAGGTATTTGTGAGATCTTCAACGTACTCATGCTGTTAAATGCATCGTGAATCGATTTCTCACAATCAATTGTAACGATCTCCGTATCTTCCTTCTTTGCAATAATAGAACGAGCTGTAAGCTTCTCATCTTTAAGGAAACCGCGTTCTCTTAACCAGTCTTCGTTGTACATTTTACCCATGTAGCGACTTCCATGATCATGAAATATCACAACAACCACATCTTCAGGTTTTAACTTATCTTTCAACTGCAACAATCCGGCAATAGCAGAACCTGCGGAGTTACCTACAAAGATCCCCTCCTTACGCGCAATATCACGAGTCATCAAAGCCGCATCCTTATCCGTAACCTTTTCAAACAGGTCTATAATATCGAAATCAACGTTTTTAGGAAGGAAATCCTCACCAATGCCCTCAGTGATGTATGGATAAATCTCGTTTTTATCCATAATACCAGTCTCCTTATATTTCTTAAAAACTGATCCGTAAGTATCAATACCCCAAACTTTTATATTCGGATTCTGCTCCTTCAAATATTTTCCTGTTCCAGAAATAGTACCACCAGTACCTACACCAACAACAAGATGTGTGATTTTTCCTTCAGTTTGTTTCCAAATCTCCGGTCCTGTCTGCTCGTAATGCGCCAATGAATTGTCTAGATTATCATACTGATTAGGTTTCCATGAGTTTGGAACTTCACGCTCCAAACGCGAAGATACCGAGTAATAAGACCGTGGATCTTCTGGCTCTACGTTAGTAGGACACACAATTACTTCAGCACCAAAAGCACGCAATGCATCTACTTTCTCTTTGGATTGCTTATCCGTAGTTGTAAAAATACATTTGTAGCCCTTAATTATGGCCACCATAGCTAGTCCCATACCTGTATTTCCAGATGTTCCTTCTATAATTGTACCACCAGGTTTAAGCTTTCCATTCTTCTCAGCCTCTTCTATCATCTTCAAAGCCATCCTGTCTTTTATAGAATTTCCAGGGTTGGTTGTTTCGATTTTAGCAAGTACTGTAGCGGAAATCTCTTTAGTAATGTTATTCAATTTTACCAGTGGCGTATTGCCAATGGTTTCTAAAATATTATTGTACCACATGATGCAAAAATACGTATTGAAGATTAGAATTTTACATATAAACAAACATTCAATATATAATATTACATTATTAAAATAAACAAAATAACATTTTAATCTAGTATTCCAATAGACTTACAAACCAACGTTAATAATGCAGAACAAAAAATATGTTAATTCAGTTTATATACTTTACCTGGTAAAGAAATCAAAATCCCCTGCATTTCGAGGTTCAATAAGAGCATCGCCAGCTTACTCTGATTCACATTTAGACAGATAGCCAATTCATCAATCCGCAAGGATGCATCTTTCAAAAGCAAGACGACCTTCTGCTCGTCTTTAGAGAGTTTTATAGGTAATTGCACCTGTATCCCTTCCTTTTCTGGCAATACATCATCCCAACCCAGGTAATAAACCAAGTCCTTTGCGTGATTGATTAAGGCTGCCCTATTGGTTTTTATTAGGAAGTTACAGCCTTCGGAAAATGGATCGGTTGTTCGGCCCGGAAAGGCATATACATCTCTGTTATAAGAATTAGCAATATCTGCTGTAATCAAGGCCCCACCCTTTCCGGTAGCTTCTACCACAATCGTAGCATCGGAAAGCCCTGCAATGATGCGGTTTCTCTTGGGGAAATTCTCCTTATCTGGATTGGTATTTGGCAAAAACTCCGTCAACAAACCACCATTTAGGACCATTTTTCGAGCTAGCTGCTTATGCAAAGCAGGATAAATACGATCTAAACCATGTGCCATTACACCTACTGTAGGAATGTTATGCACTAAGCTTTCCTTATGCGAGGCCACATCTATTCCATAAGCCAGTCCACTCACGATAATCACGTTATAGGGCGCCAGTGTTTCTGCTAGCTGCTGACACAGCTGCCTTCCATACGCGGTTGCCTTTCTTGTACCGACAACACTAATAATTCGAGGGTGATTTAAATCCGCACTACCTTTATAATACAGCAAAATAGGTGCATCATGGCAGTTTTTTAATCGCTGAGGATAATCATCGTCTGCGTAAAAAAGTACTTTTATACGATGTTTTTTAATGAAAGCAATTTCCCTTTCAGCTTCAGATAGCGCATCGCTTTGCAAGATTAGGTTTGCAATAACCTCACCTATACCATTAATTTCTATCAATTGCTCCTTACTGGCTTTAAAGACAGCCTCGGCAGTACCAAAATGATCAAGTAATTTCTTAGCGTGTATATGCCCTACACTTTTAATTAGCGTGAGGGCAATTTTATGGATTAGACTCATGGGCTAACTTATGCAATTAGCCCTAAAGCATCCACAATTTAGATCCTGTTTATTTTTAAAACAGGTATAAATTCATCAATGATATCAGAAAAAAGCGCTTACTGAGGGATATAAACCACATATTTAGTTTCAAAAAACTCTTCCTCAAAATAAGCCGAAAGTGGATATAGTTCAGCTTTTAATTTTGATTCAGCAATTTCCTCAGCTAAATCACCTCCCTTTAGGTAAAGAATCCCATTTTGAATGGAATTTTTAGACTCCTTATTAAATTTACCTTGTATCCATGGATAGAAATCAATAAGTCTCGTTACGGCTCTTGAAACCACAAAGTCGTACTTATCCACCACCTGCTCAGCCCTTAAATGGCTCGCTGTAACATTCTTTAAACCTAAAGACCAAGCTACCTCAGCAACAACCTTAATCTTCTTTCCAATAGAATCAACCAGGTGAAACTCCGTTTCCGGGAACAAAATAGCCAATGGAATTCCAGGAAAACCACCACCTGTACCCACATCTAAAACCGTTTCCCCGGGTTTAAAAGTACAGAATTTAGCAATTCCTAATGAATGTAAAATATGGCGTTCGTAAAGTTCATCAATATCCTTCCTCGAAATCACATTGATTTGTGCATTCCAAAAGCTGTATAAATCATACAACTGATCAAACTGAGCAATCTGTTGATCAGTTAAGTCTTTAAAGTATTTCTGTATTAGCGTTGATTTCATTTCCACTGAACTTTTTTAACAAATATAGATAGAATGCCATTAAAGACTAAAAAAATGAATAATAGCATGTCTAAAATCGGGAACCACCACCTTAAATCGGCATAATTTAGTCGCTTTAAAATTCGTGGATAAACAAAACATCTGATGATAATACTCAGTCCCAGCACCCCTAAGGCCGGATAAAGCGTTGCTTTAAAACACATCGATAACACTAAGGTAACATAAAATAAGAATTGTATGATAATCTGTGCTGACAAAATGAACTTATGCTTTGGCTTATACAATTTACCTGCACCAAAATGACGTTTCTTTTGCTTCAAATAAGCCCCAAAGCTGATATTTGGCTCAGACCAAACCTGTGCATCCTTATGTATACATATAGCTGTATTGCCATCATGAGCATGCGCATTTACAAAAAGATCATCATCACCCGATGGAATGTGCATATGCGCTGCAAAACCTTTATTGTTAAAAAACAGTGATTTTTTGTAAGCCATATTCCGTCCTACTCCCATATAAGGCATACCTTTTATAGCATACGATAGGTAATTTACAGCTGTAAAGAAGGTTTCAAAACGAATCAGGGCATTTAAAATCCCTCTTTTCTTTATATAAGGAGAATAGCCCAGGACAATTTCTACATCATCCTGATCGGGTTGCTGCATACCATATAACCATTTCGAAGAAGCAGGCATACAGTCTGCATCCGTAAAAACCAGCCATTCATGAGCAGCAGCTTTTATGCCCATTGTTACGGCAAACTTCTTACCAGCAATAAACTTACTACCATCATTAACTGTTACAACTTTAAGGTGCTTGTATTCCTTTGCAAAGGCTTCAAGGATATCCTTTGTCCCATCCCAAGACCTGTCATTCACCACAATAACCTCGAAATCAGGATAATCCTGTTCAAGCACTGTAGGTAAATATTTAACCAGATTCTCTGCCTCATTGCGGGCGCAGATCACCACACTTAAAGGTTTTTTACCGGTTTCAGGAATAGGTGCAACTTTTAAACGCGCCAACTTAAGGTGCACAAACAAGCTAAAATACAGCTGTATCAGAAAACAAAAAACTAAGATGCCGAGCAGGCAATATGCTAAGCGCTCAGCTAAAGCGCCCTCTATAAAGGTTAATTCCACGACGTAATTTTGATGCAGCCAAATTTCTGATTTTTAATCTGTAATGTTCCTTTATGTTGATAAAAAATTTAACCCATAAATAGCTTGTTTTTTGCTATTTTTGCGCAGATTTTTTGAATGCATTAAAATCATCATTTATTACGGGTGAGGCTCAAAAAAACAATAAACACATAAAGATGAAATTTAATTTAGAAGCGAAAGATATACATTCGAAGGCAAGAGCAGGAACAGTTACTACAGACCACGGCGACATACAAACGCCTATTTTTATGCCTGTGGGTACTGCTGGAACGGTTAAATCAATTAATCAGCAGCAGCTAGAGAATGACATCAATGCGCAAATCATCTTAGGCAATACCTACCATTTATATTTAAGACCGGGACTTGACATCATTGAAAAAGGCGGTGGTTTACATAAATTTATTGGCTGGGAAAGACCAATTCTTACCGATAGTGGTGGCTATCAAGTGTATTCTTTAAGTAAAGTTCGTAAAATTAAAGAGGAAGGTGTAACGTTTCGCTCCCATATTGACGGATCAAAACACCTTTTTACACCAGAATACGCAATGGATATTCAACGTACTATTGGGGCCGACATCATTATGGCCTTTGATGAATGTACGCCATATCCATGTGATTATAAATACGCAGCAAATTCTATCAACATGACGCACCGCTGGTTAAAGCGCTGCTGCAACCGTTTTGATACTACCGAACCAAAATACGGCTTCAATCAAACCCTGTTCCCTATCGTACAAGGTTCTGTATATAAAGACTTAAGGATGAAATCTGCAGAGTTTATCGCTTCAATGGACCGCGAAGGTAATGCCATTGGCGGACTATCAGTAGGTGAACCTGCAGAAGAGATGTACGGTATGACTGAGGTAGTATGTAATATACTTCCAGAAGAAAAACCACGTTATTTAATGGGCGTTGGTACACCAATTAACATACTAGAGAACATTGCATTAGGTGTAGACATGTTTGATTGTGTAATGCCAACCAGAAATGCCAGAAATGGGATGCTATTTACAAAAAATGGTATCATCAATATCGGTAATAAAAAGTGGGCTGATGACTTCTCTCCAATTGAAGCTGATAGTGACCTAATTGCCGATAAAGTATATTCTAAAGCCTATTTAAGGCACTTAATGCACTCAAAAGAGATGCTTGGTGCTCAAATAGCTACCTTACACAACCTGCATTTTTACCTATGGCTGGTTAAAACAGCCCGTGAGAAGATCATAAGCGGCGAATTTTACGCATGGAAAAACAAAATGGTTACTATCTTAGGTAATAAATTATAAATGAACTTCATCAAAGACAGAATCAAAATTCTTGACTGGTACATCATCAGCAAATACCTGGGTACATTTCTATATACCCTAACCTTATTTGTTGTGATCATCGTTATTTTTGATTTATCTGAGAAACTGGACGACTTTTTAAGCTCCAATCTTAGCTTCTGGCAGGTCATATCGCTGTATTATGCGGGTTCTATCCCATATTATGTCAATATGCTCTCACCACTGATCAACTTCATCGCTGTAATATTTTTCACAGCAAAGATGGCTGACCAGACCGAGATTGTACCCATTTTAAGCGGAGGAGTGAGCTTTAATCGCTTCCTAATGCCCTATTTCGTATCGGCATTCATCATCTTTGCATTCAATCTAGCTTCCAATTTATACATCCTACCTTATACCAATCAGCTTAAAAACAGCTTTGAAAACACTTACGTAAAGAAAAACGATCCATCCAGTAAGAGTAATATCCACATGAAACTGGATAACAACACCTACATCTTCATGGACAATTTCGATAGCAAGAGTAAAACAGGCACTCGCTTCTCTCTGGATAACTTTAAAGGAGACGTGTTAACTAAGAAGCTGATTGCTGACGAAATCAAATGGGACTCTTTAAAACGCTCCTGGAAGCTAACTAACTACTCTATACGATACATCAATGGGCTAAAAGAAACGTTTGTGAGCGGCGCATCTCTAACTAAAGACACAGTACTAGATATGCGTCCTGACGACTTCTCAGCTTATGATAACATCTTTGAAAACCTCACCAACAAAGAGCTTTCAGAGAAGATTAGAAAAGAGAAAATCAGAGGATCAGGGATATGGAACGACCTGTTATTTGAGCAATATAAACGCTATCTACACCCCCTATCAGCCTTTGTTTTGACCCTTATTGGTGTTGCATTATCCTCTAGAAAGGTACGTGGGGGCGTTGGACTACCACTCGGAATAGGAATAATACTAAGCTTTGGCTATATTGTATTTAACCAATTCGCAAAAATGTTTTCACTAAAAGGAGGCGTTCCGCCGCTCCTGGCAGTATTAATGCCCACCATATGCTTCGGTTTATTGGGCTATTATCTACTTCGAAAAGCACCAAAATAATGACAAAGCTACCTGTAACGCCCAACAAAAACCTGCTGATTTTACACTTCACAGTATTTATATGGGGCTTTACAGGCATCCTCGGCGCATTAATCTCCGTTAATGCTGTACAAATGGTATGGTATAGGGTTTTGATTGCCAGCATCTCTCTTTTCATTTACTTCAAACTGAGCAAAACAAGCCTTATAGTTACGAAAAAGCAGTTTTTACAGTTCTTTTTCACAGGAAGTATCGTTGCTCTCCACTGGATTCTTTTCTTCCATGCCATTAAGGTTTCAACCGTTTCCGTTACCCTTGTATGCCTCTCTTCCTTTACCCTTTTTACGGCCATATTAGAGCCACTGATCAAGAAACAAAGGATGCAGGTAGCCGATATCATCATCGGATTAATCATCATCCTGGGCATTTATCTCATCTTTAAATTCGAATCCAAGTATACAGAAGGGATCATTTTCGGCCTTTCTGCAGCCCTGGCCTCTAGCCTTTTTGGCACTATAAACTCTACGCTAGTACAAAAAAGCAATCCACTTGTCATCAGTTTTTATGAGATCATCGGGGCGTTTTTCTGGATCAGTTTGTACCGTGTATTCGACCAAAGCCTCTTCACAGAGCAGTTCGATTTAAGTGTCAACGATTGGATTTACCTCAGCTTATTGGGCACCATTTGCACAGCGCTTGCATACGTTGCAGGGGTCTCTGTGATGCGAACTATATCCGCTTTCAATGTCGCACTCATCACCAATCTTGAGCCCGTATATGGCATCCTTTTAGCCTTCCTTTTCTTTGGTACAAAAGAGACCATGTCGATCGGATTTTACCTTGGCGCCATCATTATTTTAGGGGCAGTATTCTTGTACCCGGTTTACAGAAAATACAAAAATCAACACTAAATCCTTCCGCCTTGCCCCATAGGGTAGGGGAGAAATACCGCCCTCAAAAGACAGCATTCCGACTCCTATAAAACGAATCAACAACACCTCAGAAAAGCAGCTATCACAGTCCATAAACCGATCGGTTTTAAGGCAGAAATAGGTCTCATTTTCCCAGTTATTATAAGCCAAAAAAACGCGACTCTTGTATACATAATCAAAACATGCTGCGTAAATTTAATTTTATTTACCGGCTAAATAGTGTACCTTAACCTCAGGTTTTTGCATCATATAAATGCAATAGCGAAAACACTACAAAACCTTTAAAAACAACAAAAATAACCAACAAAACCAGTCAACAAGACAAAATAACGAAACAAATTAAAAACCTGATTACCAACAAACAAAACCAAATCATTTAAAATAAAACATAACATAAAATCAAGCTTAAAAATTTTAAAATACTAATTATTTTAGCAATAGCAAAATATGACGCAAAACAAACTATATAAATCACTGATAATCAAAATTAAAACAACAGCAATATTAAGTTTAATTTCACATTCAGTTTTTTCACAAATATTCAGCGAAGAACAGAACCCACTTAGTGTAAAATGGCGTCAAATAAATGCTTCCGGCTTTAAAGTCATCTACCCTACGGAGATGGAAAAAGAAGCACAAAGGATAGCCAACACACTGCCTTACATTTACCCTTATGTAGGCGGCAGTTTAGGCGTAAAAAAAACGAGCATCCCAGTGCTACTTCAAAACCAAGGTGTGACTGCAAATGGCTTCGTTCAGCTCGGTCCAAAAAAGTCAGAATTCTACACTACCCCACCTCAGCAATTTGACAGTCAGGATTGGCTGAACAACCTCGCCGTTCATGAACTTAGACACGTCGCTCAGTTCGACAAACTGACCGGTGGCAAGGCCAAGCCTTTTCCAGAATTAATCTACTTCGGCTGGTTCGGTGTAAGCTTACCGATCTGGTTTTTTGAAGGCGATGCAGTAACTACAGAAACTGCCCTAACCAAAGCCGGTCGCGGAAGACAACCTTCATGGATCATGCCTTACCGAACAAGCCTACTCGAAGGGAAAAACATGTCCTATAGCAAAGCCAGTTTTGGCTCAAACAAAGACATCACTCCCGGCTACTATCAGCTCGGCTACCTGATGTCATCCATCATCAGAACCGAAGAAGGAAAAGACATCTTCGACGAAGTACTGACAGACATACGCAAACGCCCGGTCCGCCTCTACCCTTTTTCGAACTCACTAAAAAAATTCAGCAACAAGGGAAGTCACAAATGGTTTGAACAAACCACAACGACGCTCAAAAAAAATTGGACCGCGCAAGCATCGGCAACACCGAGTAGAAATTACAACTCATTAACCAAACCTGCCAATTATGCCACCAACTATTTTTTACCGGTCAAATTAAGCGACAACAGCATATTAACTTTAAAGCAAAGTAAAGCCGAAGTCCCACACCTCACTTTGATCGATAGCAATCGCAAGGAAACTCACCTACTCGACATCGGCTATCAGGAACAACCATGGTTCAGTTACGCCAACGGACTTATCGTTTGGGACGAGGTTAGATACGACCCACGCTATCGTCAGCGCAGCTATAACGTAATTTGCAGCTACAACCTGGAAACTAAAAAAGTAAAAAAGCTCAGTTCAAAAAGCAAACTCTTTGCACCATCACTTTCGGCTGACGGAAAAAAAATTATAGTAGTAAAGTTCGATTTGAGTAATCGATGCAACCTGGTTGAGCTAAATGCCCAAAACGGGGATGTCCTTTTCACTTACCCTAACCCGCAAAACCTAATTCTGCAAACACCATCTTTTGATGCCAGCGGAAATACAGTAGCCTACATCGCCGTTAGTGAAAAAGGAAAAACGCTAAACATAACTAACAGAACCGGACAAACCGAAGAACTCATCGCTCCTACGCAACAGCAAATATCAAGACCGATATTCATTAATCAACAGATCGCATTTAACGCGCACTACAGCGGACTTGACAACATTTACAACATAGATATCAAAACGAAAAAAATAAGCGCTCTGAGCGAAGCAAAATACGGCGCTTTCAATGCATCTTTTCCTAAAGGAAGCAATACTCTTCTTTTCAACAATTTCAAACAAACAGGGTACGACATTACCGAAACTCCGATAAATCCAGAGGAGCCCGGCAAAAACAATTTTGTCTACTTTGGTGCTGCAGCGGAAAAACAGGAACACACCGGAAATGTATTTTCCAAAATCCCCGACAGCACCTACATCTCCAAACCGTACCGCACATTTGGAGATATGATCAACATACATAGCATCAGTCCTGTAATTGAAGATGAATACCGCGGCGGATTACAATTCGATTCAGACAACCTACTCAATACACTCAACGCTTTTGCAGGCGCCGAATACTACAGAGACCTGAACCGGTTTGAATACAACGCAGGCATTGTGCTTAAAAGTTTTTACCCGGTGATTAGTGCCACTTACCGGAACAGACCCAGAAGAACTTTCTATAACAGCAATCAAGGCGTTATGCAAGGCGATTGGAGAGAGAACAATATCCAAGTCCAAGCCATGATCCCGATTAGCTTAAACACGCTCGGAGATACCTACAGCTTTTCGTTAAGAACAGCAACCAGCTACACCAAACGCTACATGGGTGAAAATATGCCACTGAATTACATCACTACCCTTAACTTCCCAATGGAATACGGCTTCTCCTTTGTACACTCCATGCGTCAGGCCGACCGCGACATTGCACCAAAATGGGCACAAACCTTCAGCTTAACTTACCTTCACCAGCCATTCGACAAAAAACTCGACGGTCACCTCTTTGCCTTAGGCACCTCTTTCTATTTCCCAGGATTGTTAAAAAACCATTCCTTCATGGCTAGCTTCAACTACCAAAACGCCAGTGGAGTAAGAAGATTCGACAACGAAATAAGCGGAGTTTACGGCTACAACAACATCAGAGCCATAAGCCTCCTAAGAAACACACTATTGCTCAATTACAGATTCCCATTTGCTTTTCCTGATGCTGAACTAGGCCCACTTGCTTACATCAGAAATGTGCGCGGTGGTTTATTTTGCCATTATGAAAACCTGGGGGTGGACACAAATATCGGAGAACCCAAAACTTATGGCTTTGAATTGCGCAGCAGCATGAATTTACTGCGCTACCAACCCGTTATTGATTTGGGCACAAGATTTGTCTTCGTAAACAAAATTTACAACCAAAATCCTATATTAGAATTAATTTTAAACTACAGCTTTTAGATCATGCGTACAAAAACCATCTTAATTATCATTCTCACAGCTCTCTTTACCATTTTTTTAATGATCAATACCGATGCTGTACAATTTGATTTCATATTCATGAAAAAAGACATATCGAAGCTTGTGGTGGTAGGCGTTTGTACTTTTATAGGTTTTGTACTTGGTTTTTGGGTAGGTCGACCTAAAACAACGGTAACCTCATACGACAAAGAGATTGAACAGCACAGCAACACTGTTAACAAAAGCACCCTGAGCGACGAGGATCGCGATTACATCAATTAGTCCAGATAAACATTCGGAGAACGAAATAAGATTACCTAAAAAACATTGCATAAAAAAAAGCGTGGTATCGTTTCAATTTAGAAACAGCACCACGCTTTTTTTTTATAGAGATAACTTAAGCCAAGGCTTGTTTGATATCTCCAAGAATATCGTTGATATGCTCTAAGCCGATTGACAAGCGAATTGTCCCTTGCTCAATTCCAACCTGCAAACGCTCCTCCTCAGTTAGTTTTGAATGCGTACTGGTTGCTGGATGGGTAGCAATAGACCGGGTATCACCCAGATTAGCAGAAATAGAGAACATTTTCAATTTGTTCATAAAACGACTTGCGGCTTCAACACCGCCATCAATTACCAATGTTACAATACCTCCACCCTGTTTCATTTGCTTTTTAGCAATTTCATATTGCGGATGTGAAGGCAAGAAAGGATACATCACCCGTTTAATGCTTGCATGACTTTCCAAAAACTCAGCAACTTTTAACGCATTTTCACAATGTCTGTCCATGCGCACCGCAAGTGTCTCTAAACTTTTAGACAACAACCATGCATTAAATGGTGACATCGACGGCCCACTATGCCTCGCGAAACCTTCAATTTCTTTAATCAACGCAGCCGATCCCAAAATGATCCCACCTAAAGTACGACCTTGTCCATCGATAAATTTAGTTGCCGAATGAATAGAAATATCAGCACCTAATTTTATAGGCTGCTGCAAATATGGCGTAGCAAAACAATTGTCCACTACCAACAATACATTGTGTTTTTTGGCTAACTTACCCAACCATTCCAAATCGATAATATCAATTCCAGGATTAGAAGGCGTCTCTACAAAAATCATTTTTGTATTCGGCTGTATGCCATTCTCCCATTGCTCTGTTTTATCCAGATCTGCGTAAGTGTAGGTAATACCCCATTTCGAAAAAACATTACTCAACAACTGATGCGTTGAACCAAACACTGAGCGACTAGACAACACATGATCACCCGATTTTAGAAAAGCAGCAAAAGTGGTAAATATTGCAGCCATCCCCGAAGCAGTAGCCCAACCAGCTTCCGAACCTTCAAGCGCAACCATTTTATCAATTAACTCTGTCGTATTTGGGTTAGCATAACGACTGTAAACATTCCCTTCTTTTTCGTTAGCAAAAAGCGCACGCATATCTTCTGCATCGTCAAACTTATAACTTGAAGTTAAGTACAACGGCACTGAGTGTTCTTTAAACTGTGTTCTTTCTGCCTGTAAGCGTATAGCAATGGTTTCGAAATTCTCTTCTTGCATTTTATTTATTGATGAATGGTATAGGTAAAATTAATAGTAGCAGAGCGACCTAAAATATTTGATACAGAACAATATTTATCGAAGGTCATCGCTAAAGCACGTTCCACTTTTTGTACGCCTAATGCGCCGTAAAGATCAAAATGAATATTAATCACATCAAATATTGGCGGCATTTCTTCGTCTTTTCTAGTTGCCTTAATCGCAATTTTTATATCTTCCAAAGGCTCCTTTTGTTTGGTCAGCACATTCACTACATCAATACCACTGCATCCGCCTAAACCAACCAAAAGCATCTCCATTGGTCTGAAACCTTTGCCTTCACCCCCAATTGCGGGTTTAGCATCCAGCTCCACTTTAAATCCTGCAGAATTTTCTGCTTCAAAATTAAACCTACCGCTTTTACGTACTAAATTAATCTCCATTTTAAGTATCAAACATTATAAAACACCCTGTTCTCTCTTTCAAGTTCCGGCAAACTGACCTGGCGATCAAAAATTGCATAAACACAAGAACCGCTGCCACTCATGAGTGAGAATAACGCACCAGATTGGTATAAACTTGTTTTGATCTGTTCAATCTCCGGATATTTTGAAAACACAGAAGGCTCAAAATCATTTTTCAAATTAGACTTCCATTCTGCTATAGGCAAATGTATTAAATCTTTTACCGATCTACTAGGAATTATAGGCTTTATTCCGGCATAAGCATCTGCTGTAGCTACATGAATGGGCGGTTTTACCAGAACGAGGTAATATTTTGACAAATCTATTGCTATTGAGCTGAACTCATCACCTTTACCAAAAGCATAAGCAGGTTGGTTATCTATAAAAAAAGCACAATCAGCACCTAAAGGTCGCACATAATCCTGCATCACCTCAACAGACAGTTCCAACTTGAATTTATCATTCACGAGTTTAATCAGATGAGCAGCATCCGAAGATCCACCACCTAAGCCCGCACCAATCGGAATATTTTTAAGTAACGTAATTTGTTGAGCAGGCAAATCGAAATCTCTCTTCAATACTTCGAATGCTTTCAGACAGAGATTATCTTCCGCATTACCCGGCACGTCAATTCCCTTAACTATGCAAGTCGTCTCGTCCGCATCCGTAAGTTCAATAACATCATATAACTTTACAGGGTAAAAAACCGTTTCGATGTTATGATAACCATCAGCTCTTTTTTGAGTGACGTTTAAGCCAAGATTTATTTTAGCATTTGCAAAAGCAAGCATGTATGTTGCGTTTAATATTAGAGAGGCAAACTTACAAAAAACTCAACTTACTTCATCAAACCAAACACCTCATCAATATTTAATCGAAAGCCCGGCAAAATATCAGAAACAAAGTCACTCCCTCCTTCATACAATTCACCAACCACAAATACCCCTTCACTATTTAACACATACTTTAAGAAAGTCCGTTTTTTAGGGTGGATAACCCAATACTCCCGCACTCCGTACGCTTCGTAAATATCGTATTTATTCTTTAACTCCGTTCTATTGTTACTTGGCGACAATACTTCGACTACAATATCCGGCGCACCAATACAGCCTCGTTTATCTAACTTAGTCTCATCACAAATCACGCAAATATCAGGCTGCAAAACAGTATACACATCTTTATCCTTTTTAGATTGATCTGGAAAACGTACATCAAACGGTGCAACAAACGCCTCACAAGACTTACTTTTTAAAAACGTATGCAAATCTGTATATATCTCACCCAACAACCGCTGATGGTTTACCGATGGCGCAGACATTTCAAATATCTTCCCTTTAATCAACTCCAACCGCTCGGCAATCTCCCATTTCAGATAATTCGCGTAGGAATAAGTACCAGAAATATCAATATCACTAACCTTGCGTACTACAGGTTCTTTTTGGATATAAGACTTTGTTTTTTTAGCGCGCTTCGCACCTTTCACTTTATCATCGTTCATAATTAAATCATTAAAAGTCCATCAAAACAAGTTATTAATCTTCAAACACCTCATTCATATTTAACCGAAAGCCAGGCAAAAGAGCTGAGACAAAATCTACATCCCCATTATAAGGCTTGTCACCAATAAAAACCCCATCCGCATTCCGTACATATTTCAAAAAATACCGCCCATCTGGAAACACGATCCAATACTCACGCACGCCATACTCTTCATAAATGGCAAACTTATATTCCAAATCTTTTTTATTATTGCTTGGGGACAAAATCTCGACAACGATATCTGGCGGCCCCACACATCCCCTTTTATCTATTTTGGTCATATCACAAACTATAGAAATATCGGGCTGTAAAACCGTGTAAACATCCTTATTCCGCTTAGAAGCATCAGGAAAACGCACATCAAAAGGCGCAGGATAAGCCCGACATGGCTTCTTTTTTAAATAAGCATGCAGCTCACCTGAAATTCTCCATGAAACCAATTGATGAAAAGGAGCTGGTGCAGACATCTCAAACACCTTCCCCTTGATAAGTTCCAGCCGCTCTTCAAACTGCCAGCGCAAATAGTTCGCATAAGAATAATTACCTGAAAAATCAATATCACTAACCTTACTTACAATCGGCTCCCGTATTGGGTACACCTTCTTTTTAACCTCATCCAAATCACCTATTTTATCACTATTCATAAAAATATAACCTAAAACAAAAATACAAACCTTAATTTAATAATAAAAATATTCAATTAAGATTTATAAAAATAACCAATAGTTAATTTTAAGCTAAAAATCATGGTATAAGACACGAATCAAGATGACACTTCAAAACATTCCATATATTATGTACTTTTGTCTGGGTTTTACGCCCATTTTAAACAATTATGAAGCAATATTTAGATTTAATGCAGCATGTGCTAGATCATGGCACGCAAAAACATGACCGTACTGGAACCGGAACAATTAGCGTATTTGGCTATCAAATGCGGTTTAACCTGCAGGACGGTTTCCCTATGGTGACTACAAAAAAACTGCATCTAAAATCCATCATACATGAGCTGATCTGGTTTTTGAGCGGCGACACCAACATCAAATATTTAAAAGACAATGGTGTAAAGATATGGGACGAGTGGGCAGATGAAAATGGCGACCTAGGTCCTGTTTATGGCTCGCAATGGCGCTCCTGGCCTAAACCTGATGGTGGCCACATTGATCAGATTGCGCAGATCATAAACACCATTAAAAACAACCCTGATTCAAGAAGGATTATTGTTTCCGCATGGAATGTAGCTGAAGTTGAAAACATGGCGCTTCCACCCTGTCATGCTTTCTTCCAATTTTATGTAGCCGATGGAAAATTAAGTTGTCAGCTATATCAGCGCAGTGCAGATATATTTTTAGGTGTTCCATTCAATATTGCATCCTATGCTTTGCTTACCATGATGGTTGCTCAGGTATGTGGCTTACAATACGGAGACTTTATACATACCCTTGGCGATGCGCATTTGTACAACAACCACATTGAACAGGCTAAACTACAATTGAGCCGTGATGCTAAAAAATTACCGGTAATGCACATCAATCCTGAAGTAAAAGATATTTTCAATTTTAAATATGAAGATTTTACGTTGACGGATTATGATGCCCACCCACATATTAAAGGAGCAGTAGCCATATGATCATATCTGCAGTTGTAGCCATTGCCGAAAACAATGCCATAGGAAAAGACAATCAGTTGCTTTGGCGCTTGCCAGCCGATTTAAAGCATTTTAAAGAAATCACTTCCGGTCATACCATTATAATGGGGCGTAAAACCTTTGATTCTATTGGAAAACCATTGCCAAACAGACGCAATATTGTAGTGACCAGAAAGACTGGTTTGCAAATACCAGGTGCCGAGGTGACCAGCAATATTGAAGATGCAATTGCCCTTTGTACAACAGAGGAGGAAGTATTTATCGTTGGGGGTGCCGAAATCTATAAAGTGACCATGCCGATCACTGATCGCATCTATCTAACCAGAGTTCATCAAAGCTACGAGGCCGATGCCTTTTTCCCTGAAATTGATTTCAACGTGTGGGAAGAAACAAGTGTAGAAAAACATCTCCCAGATGAAAAAAATCCTGTAGCTTACACTTTTTCAACACTTCTACGCAAATAGTTGAGCCTCTTTAATAAAAAATCAATAAGGTGGCCTATTAATTAAAAAAATAATTAGATTTGCCGACTTGTTAAAAAAATATATAGCATATATAGACTAATAATTACAAACAAATGCAGGGTAAAGGTTTTATTAAATTTATGGCAATACTATTAGGTATTGTCTGTGTGTATTCTCTCTCATTCAACTTTGTTACCTCTAAGGTTGAAAAAGACGCAAAAGCTTATGCTAAAGGAGACGTCGAAAAAGAAAAGGCTTATTTAGACTCAATGGCCACCGTGCCGGTTTATCCGCTTTTCGGTTTTAATTATCAGTTCTGTAAAGGAAAAGAAATCAACCTTGGGTTAGACCTTAAAGGTGGTATGAACGTAACGATGGAAATTTCGTTATCTGAACTAGTTAAGTCTTTAGCTGGAAACACCGATGATCCTAATTTTAACAAAGCATTGGCTACTGCGCAACAACAGTTAAACGCAGGTGGTAAAGATTACATCAATTTGTTTGTTAACGAATTTGAAAAATTAGAACCAAACAAAAAGCTTGTAGATTTTTTCTCTACTCAGGACAATGCAAAATTGCTAAAACCAGATGCTAGCAATTCTGAAGTTAAAGCCTTTTTATCAAAAGAAGCAACTAGCGCTATTGATCGTTCATTCATTATCATCAGAAGCCGTATTGATGGTTTCGGTGTAGTGAGCCCGAATATGCAAAAACAAGAAGGTACTAACCGTATCCTAATTGAGATGCCGGGTGTGCAAGACAAAGAGCGTGTTCATAAATTATTACAAGGTTCTGCTGAATTGCAATTCTGGCAAGTATACCAAAATGAGGAAGTATATCCTGTTTTGGAAAACATCAACAAAACACTTGCTTTAACTTTAAAAGATACTACATCTACTAGTGCTGTAAAAGATACTACTGCTAAAGGCGGAAGTAAATTGGCAGGATTAGCTAAAAAGACAGATGCTAAAGATTCAACAAGTTTAAAAAATAACGAGGCTGCAAAATCTAATCCATTATTCGCAGTATTAAACATCCCTACTTATCAAGGTGAAAACGGTCAGCCTTCATTACGTCCAGGACCAGTTGTTGGTTGGGTTGCTCAAAAAGATACTGCTAAAGTAAATGCTTTCTTTAAAAGACCAGAGATCGCGTCTATCATTCCTCAGACTTACAAATTCATGTGGGGACTTAAGCCTGCTGATTTAGGTGCACAAACTCCAAGTAAGATTTTTGAATTGTATGCAATCAAAGTTACTTCTTTAGATGGCAAACCAGATTTAGGTGGTGAAGCGATCAGCGATGCCCGTCATGATTACGATCAACATGGCAAACCTGAGGTTACCATGTATATGACTGGCGATGGTGCTGCTAAATGGAAAAAAATTACAGCTGAAGCTTCTGCTGATGCAAACAATAAAAAAGCAATTGCGATTGTTTTAGATAACACAGTTTACTCTGCTCCTACAGTACAAGGCGAAATCCCTAACGGTATTTCACAAATCACTGGTAACTTCACAGTAAACGATACACAAGATTTAGCGAACATCTTAAAGGCTGGTAAATTACCTGCTCCTGCAAGAATCGTTGGTGAGTTCGTAGTTGGTCCATCTTTAGGTGAGGCGGCTATTCACAATGGTTTATTATCATTTGTGCTTGCGTTTATTGTGATCTTGATCTTCATGGCCATGTATTACAATAAAGCTGGATGGGTTGCTAACCTTGCATTGGTGATCAACTTATTCTTCATCATGGGTATATTGGTATCACTAGGTGCTGTACTTACTTTACCTGGTATTGCTGGTATCGTATTGGTAATCGGTTTATCGGTTGATGCGAACATCCTGATCTTTGAACGTGTAAGGGAAGAGCTTACTTTAGGTAAATCTACTCCAGTAGCAATAAAAGAAGGTTTCAAGCATGCGATGTCTTCTATCATCGATTCAAACGTTACTGTATTGGTGTTGGGTATTATCCTTTATGTATTTGGTAGCGGTCCTGTTCAAGGTTTTGCAACTACCTTATGTATCGGTATCTTATCTTCACTATTCTGTGCGGTATTGATCTCTCGTTTGGTATTCGAAACTTTGTTAGACAAAAAAGTAGACATTACTTTCGGTAACAAATTCACCATCCACGCATTTAAAAACATTGCTTTCAACTTCGTTGGACACAGAAAGCTTTATTATTCTATCTCTGGAATCATCATCCTTTTAGGTGTTATCTTCTGGTTCAAAAATGGTGGTTTAAACCTTGGTATTGACTTTAAAGGTGGTAGAACTTACATCGTACATTTCGATAAAGGAATGCACACTGAAGATGTAAAAGCTAAGTTAGCTGATGTTTTCCCTGAATCAGAAACTATCGTAAAAACTGCTGGTGCGGATAATGAGTTAAAAATCACCACTACTTACCACATCACTGACTCTGATATTAACGCTGATAAAACTGTTGAAACTGCATTAAGAGCAGGTTTAGCTAAAACAGATGTGAAATATAACATTGTAAGTAACGAGAAAGTGGGTCCGATCATTGCAAACGACATTCTTTACAGTGCTTACGGTGCCATCTTATTCTCTTGCTTAGTGATGTTTATCTACATCGTGGTAAGGTTTAAGAAACTAAACTATGGTTTAGGTGCGGTTATCGCTTTGTTCCACGACGTGTTATTGGTACTATCTTTCTATACGATATTAGATGGTGTGCTTCCATTCTCTTTAGAGATTGGTCAGGATTTCATCGCTGCTATTCTAACGGTAATGGGTTATACCATGACTGAAACGGTTGTTGTATTTGACAGGATCCGTGAGAAATTAGCAGAACAAGGTAAAGAAGATCTTCATGGAAAAGAAAGAGAAACATTAATCAACTTCGCATTAAACAGTACATTAAGTCGTACTATCTTGACTTCATTAACTGTATTCTTTGTATTGTTAGTAATCTTTATCTTCGGTGGAGCAAGTATTCGCGGATTTATATTTGCCTTGTTAATTGGTCGTATCATTGGTACCTACTCATCATTGTGTATCTCTACTCCGATTGTATTAGACTTAGGTGAAGCCAAAGTAAAAGGTAAAAAATAAGATTAAGTAGTTAATCTGCTTATCATCACAAAAGGCATCCCCAAAAGGATGCCTTTTGTGATTTTAGGTCTAATTGTTGTTATGTATATTTACTGAAACCCAAGACTATGGAGCAACATTTCCCAAAAGGCAGCAAACCAAGAATTGTTATTATAGGAGGCGGATTTGGCGGCATCGAATTAGCCAAAAAACTGTGTAGTAAACCGGTCGAAGTGATCATGCTTGACAAACACAATTACCATACTTTTCAGCCTTTGCTTTACCAGGTGGCTACCGGAGGTCTAGAGGCTGATTCTATCGCTTTTCCATTAAGAAAGATCTTTAAGGGGCATAAAAACTTGTCCTTTAGAGTAACTGAAGTAAAAAAGGTAGATGCCGGCAAAAACACCATTGAGACAACTATTGGTGCAATTGAATATGATTACCTCGTATTGGCTACCGGATCTACAAGCAACTTTTTTGGGCAAGACGAGATTGAGCGCAATGCCATGCCCATGAAATCTATTCCCGAAGCCTTAAACCTGAGAAGCTTAATTTTGCAAAATCTGGAAGCTGCCCAAATTCCTGGAAATCCAGAATTAAAGAAACAGTTGATGAACTTTGTAGTCGTTGGCGGTGGACCTACCGGCGTGGAGACTGCTGGGGCATTGGCCGAGTTGAAGAAACACGTACTAAGAAGTGATTATCCTGATCTGAACATTAACGATGTAAATATATATTTGATTGAGGGATCGCCAGAATTGTTAGGCAACATGTCTGTTCAATCTCAGCAAAAATCTGCTGAATTTTTAGCGGAGCTGGGTGTAATCATCATGAACAATTCCAGAGTTCAAGCTTATGATGGTAAGGTCTTAAGCTTGCTTGACGGTCAACATATCCCCTCCTCAACAGTAATCTGGTCGGCCGGCGTAAAAGGTGTAGTGCTTGACGGACTGAACCCCGAAATCATAGTCAGAGGAAACCGATTGAAGGTAAATGAAGTAAACCTGGTTGATGGTTATAGAAACATTTATGCCATTGGTGACGTTGCTGCTATGATCACTGAAGAATTTCCAAATGGCCACCCCGGTGTAGCCCCTGCTGCCATACAACAAGGCAAATTACTGGCTAAAAACCTATTAAACATCATTCAGAAAAGACCGCTAGAGCCTTTTGAATATATCGACAAAGGCACAATGGCCACTGTTGGAAGGAACAGAGCAGTGGTGGACCTACATAAAATCAGATTCCAGGGGGTATTTGCCTGGTTTACCTGGATGTTCGTACATTTGATGACGTTAGTAGGGTTTAGAAATAAACTGGTGGTATTTGTAAACTGGGTATGGAGCTATTTTAGCTACGACAGAGGTACAAGATTGATTATTCGCCCATTTATCCGCCCCAAAGACTTAGAAGAAATATCTACCCCTCATGACTCAACAACAAACCATTAAACTAATTGAATGTCCGCGTGATGCGATGCAGGGCATTCACGATTTTATAGATACCGATCTAAAAGCTGCTTATATTAATTTACTGCTACAGGTAGGATTTGACACCATAGATTTTGGGAGTTTTGTTTCGCCAAAGGCCATTCCACAGTTGCGGGATACTGCTGAAGTACTGTCGAAACTGGATTTAGGAAACACTTCATCAAAGCTACTGGCCATTATAGCTAATTTAAGAGGCGCTGAAGAGGCTGCTGCACATCCGGAGATCAGCTACCTCGGTTTTCCTTTTTCGATCTCTGAAACGTTCCAACAACGCAATACGAATTCCAGCATTGCTCAATCGCTGGAAACGGTAAAGCAGCTGTTAGAATTGTGCAGCAAACGTGATAAAACAGCTGTGATCTATTTGTCTATGGGCTTTGGAAATCCTTATGGGGATGAATGGAATGTGGAAATTGTAGAAAGATGGGCGGATGAACTGGTGCAAAATGGAGCAAAGATACTGGCCTTATCTGATACCACCGGAGTATCAACTCCTGAAAAGATAAAAGAAATCCTCCCTTCATTGGTTAAGCGTTTTGAGCATACTGACCCAGCTAAAAATATTGAAATAGGCCTCCATTTACACAGTACCCCTTATACCCGCTTTGAAAAAATACAGGCTGCTTATGAAAGTGGCTGTAAGCGTTTTGACAGCGCTTTAAAAGGTTTTGGCGGCTGTCCAATGGCTACAGACGATTTAACTGGCAATATGGCTACAGAAGATCTGATCAGTTACCTAAACAGTAAAGGGGAGCTATTAAACTTGAATATGGATAAATGGCAGGAAGCTTTGCGCTTCTCTGGCAAGGTATTTTTATAGCACTTTCTTTACCATTTTAAAGTGCTGGATTCCGGCTTCTTCAAACTGTTCACCTTCGGCCACAAAACCAAAACGGGAGTATAAACGCACGGCATCCAGCTGGGCATTCAGGTAAATGTACCGGGCACTTTCTGGCAAATCAGCAAGTGCTGCTGCAACCAAGGCCTGTCCTATCCTTTTACCTCTAAATTCTTTAAGCACAGCAAACCGTTCCAATTTATAACCGGCATCGGTTTTACGCCAGCGACAGGCACCACAGGGTATACCGTTTATCTCGGCAAGAAAATGGGTTGACACATCCTCATTTTCCCATTCCAATTCAGGCGGACAGTTCTGTTCTTCAACAAATACTTTTTTCCTAATGGCAAAAGCCTTTTCTAATTCTTCCTTATTTTTTATCTTGTTTACGAGCAGTGCTTCCATGGCGTTTTCTTGATATCTTTATTATTTCACTTTTTATTTCGTGGAGTTCTTCTGCCGCATCTATGGAGTGTGAGCTATGGATATCACTTTCCTCTTTAGCCAGTTCCGCCAAGGTTACATAAAATTTATGCAACTGATCCAACTCTCGTTCTGTCAGGTCTTCAATATCAACCATCCTGTTGCTAGCACGTTCATGAGCGGCGATTAATTCATTCAATTTTAGCTGAATCGCCTTTCCATCCTTATTCTGCGCTTTTTGAATTAAAAAAACCATCAGAAAGGTAATAATGGTCGTTCCTGTATTGATGACCAACTGCCAGGTTTCTGAATAATTAAATACAGGTCCGGTTAGTGCCCATATCACCACTATAGCGGTAGCGGAAATAAAAGCAGCTGAACTACCTGTAAAGTTAGTTGCAGCATTCGCAAAACGCTCGAACAAGCTATTGTTACTTTTTTTCATCTAAGAGAATAAATACGATTAGATTAATCCTATTAACCAAATATACTAACACAAAAAAAGCGCCACAAGATTGATCTTGCAGCGCTTTTATATTTTATATGGTGATATTATAATTTATCGCTAGCGTTTCTGCAGTTTAAATCTTCGAATGCCTGTGTTAAGCGTTTAACAAATTGCTCTTCGCCTTTACGCAACCAAACACGTGGATCATAATATTTCTTATTTGGTTTATCTTCGCCATCCGGGTTACCGATTTGTGCTTGAAGATAAGCCTCATTAGCTTTATAATAGTCCAAAATACCTTCCCACATTGCCCATTGCATATCAGTATCGATATTCATTTTAATGGCTCCATAAGAAATTGCTTCTCTAATTTCTTCTTGTGAAGAACCTGATCCACCATGGAATACAAAGTTGATTGGTTTTTCAGCAGTAAGATTGAATTTCTCTTTGATGAAATCTTGAGAATTTTTAAGAATTACTGGTTGTAACTTAACATTACCTGGTTTGTACACACCGTGAACATTACCAAATGCTGCTGCAACCGTAAATTTGTCACTTACTTTACTCAACTCTTCGTAAGCATAAGCTACTTCAGAAGGTTGTGTATATAATTTAGAACTATCTACATCACTGTTGTCTACACCGTCTTCCTCGCCACCAGTAACTCCTAGTTCGATTTCGATGGTCATGCCCATTTTAGCCATACGCGCTAAATATTTAGCAGAGATCTCCATGTTTTCTTCGATTGATTCCTCCGAAAGATCTAACATATGTGATGAGAATAGTGGTTTACCATGCTCAGCGAAGAATTTCTCGCCGTGGTCTAACAATCCATCAATCCATGGTAATAACTTCTTAGCAGCATGATCTGTATGTAATACTACTGCTACTCCATAATGTTCTGCCAATAAATGAACATGCTTAGCTGCAGATACTGCACCTAATACACATGCGTTCAAATTGTCATTATTTAATGTTTTTCCTGCATAAAACTGCGCTCCACCATTAGACAACTGGATCATAACAGGTGAATTAACTGCTTTCGCTGTTTCCATTACCGCATTAATGGTGTTGGTTCCTGTCACGTTAACTGCCGGTAAAGCAAACTGATGTTTCTTAGCCTGCTCAAATAATTCCTGAACAGCATCTCCGTAAATTACGCCTTTATAGCCTTTTAAACTCATTATTTTTAATTTTAGATATGCCGAAGTTATGAAAAATATCAAAGAGGCCAAGTTTATCCTTATTATTTTTTAACTAAACCATACTACACCACCAATCACAAATTCTTCTTATGAAAACTACCTTAAACTGTTCTAATTTTTTTTTGTTTCTTTGTACTCGCATTTTTCAACAAATAACATGGCTTGGTTTAAGAGAGAAAAAAAAGGTATCAGTACATTAACGGAAGAAAAGAAAGAGGCACCAGATGGTTTATGGAACAAGTGCCCAAATTGCAAGAAAGCGTTACACAGTGCAGACCTTGTAGAAAATAAATATGTTTGCCAATACTGCAGCTATCATTTGCGGGTTGGTTCTAAAGAATATTTTGAAGTATTATTTGATAATAATCAATTTACAGAACTATTTGCAGACCTGACATCAGGGGATCCATTGGAGTTCACGGACAGTAAACCATATAAAGATCGTTTGGTAGAAAGCATGGCTAAAACCGGCTTAAAAGACGCGATTAGGGCTGCTCACGGTAAAGTCGAAGGTGAAGACCTGATGGTTGCCTGTATGGACTTTAATTTCATTGGTGGATCTATGGGATCGGTAGTCGGCGAAAAGATTGCCCGTTCTATTGATTACAGCATTAAACACAAAATCCCTTTCCTGATGATTTCAAAATCAGGTGGTGCAAGGATGATGGAAGCTGCATTTTCATTAATGCAAATGGCTAAGACTTCAGCTAAACTGGCTTTATTAAGTCAGGCTAAAGTTCCATACATCTCTTTATTAACCGACCCAACTACAGGTGGTGTTACTGCATCATATGCTATGCTTGGCGATATTAATATTGCTGAACCAGGCTCATTGATCGGTTTTGCCGGTCCAAGGGTAATTAAAGAAACGATTAAAAAAGATTTGCCTAAGGGTTTCCAAACTGCTGAGTTTGTTTTGGAACATGGCTTTTTAGATTTTATCGTTGATCGTAGGGAAATGAAAGCAAAGCTGGCGACATTCCTTAAAATGATGAAGCACTAAGGGTTTTAATTCATATAAAAAAGAAGGGTTTGTGTATGCACACAAACCCTTCTTTTTTAATCTGATTATATATCTCTTCCTGGTGTAGTTCCAGGTTCATGCCCAGGTCCAAGTGGTCTAGTCTTTCTTTTTGGTCTTATGATGAAATCGGCCCTTCCCGCTATAGAAGAGGTTTCTCCACTCGTTGCCTCCCGCTCAGTGATCGGATCTCCTGTCTCTTTATAAACAGTTTTTCTATGCGCATGTTTTGTATGCGTATCCTCTTCTGGCACTACTTTTTCGTCCTCACCTTTTTTTGTAGTTTTCATATGCAAAAGTATTTATGATAAGAAAATCCTGTTTCCTATGCCATAAACAATTCTGACGCTTCTTCTGTTTTAATTAAACAGTAATGTTTTTATCCACAATCTCCTTAACTTTCTCTACTACAAAATCGAGCTCTGCTTTGGTATTGTATTTACTGAAGGAGAACCGCACTGACGGTCTGTTCGGATCAGCATGAATGCCTGTAAGCACATGAGAGCCAATGTTTGACCCTGATGAACATGCACTGCCACCTGAAGCGGAAACGCCATTAATATCCAGGTTAAACAACAACATATCAGCCATATCCATTTCCGGGAAAGAAACATTTAATACGGTATACAAACTCTTGTCAGGATCAGTTTCCCCATTAAAGGCAATACCTGGTATTTCTGCAAGCAATTTATCTTTCATATAGCTTTTCAGCTCCTGAATGTGGTTTTGGTGTTGTTCCATTTCTGCATAGGCAATTTCCAATGCTTTGGCCAATCCAACAATTCCATATACGTTTTCGGTACCACCACGCATGTTACGCTCTTGTGCACCACCAAAAATCATCGGACTAATTTTAACATTATGGTTTACAAACAAGAAACCTACACCTTTAGGTCCATGCAATTTATGAGCTGCACAAACAATAAAATGCGCTTTCAGCTTTCTCACATCATGAACATAATGTCCCATGGTTTGTACCGTATCGCAATGATAAATGGCATTGTAAGTTTCGCAAAGGTCTCCTACCTTTTCTATATCCGTTAAAGTCCCTAATTCATTATTGGCATGCATTAAGGAAACGAAAGAACGTTCGTTGTTTTTAAGTAACTCTTCCAGATGATTATAGTCTACATTGCCTTTTTCATCAATATCTACAAAACTCAACTTATCAATCACCCCTTGCTTTAAAAGGCTTTCTAAGGTATGCTCAACCGCATGATGTTCTATTTTAGTCGTAATAGCATGCTTAATATTAAAAGCAGCTATACCACAGCGAATGGCCGTATTATCAGCTTCTGTACCACCCGAAGTAAAAAATACCTCGGCAGGTGTTGCATTTAACAATCCAGACACCGTTTTCCTTGCTTTTTCAATCAAGGTACGTACTTCGCGGCCCTGAGCATGGATAGAAGAAGGGTTACCGTAATAATTGCTCATTACATTCAGCATTTCGGCCATCACTTCTTTATCTAAAGGAGTGGTTGCTGCATTATCTAAATAAATCCTTTCCATTTCCCCTTAGTTCAGTTTTAATATTTCTTTGATATCGGATATGATCTTTGTGGCCAGGTTTTCCGCTACAGTTTCCGTTCCAGCTTCGCTATAAATTCGGATAATTGGTTCTGTGTTAGAGCGACGCAAGTGTACCCATTCCTTATCAAATTCAATCTTCAATCCATCGATCGTTGAATTTGGCTGATTTTTATATTTCTCCTGTACTTTTACCAATAAGGCATCAATATCCATCTCTGGAGTTAAAGTGATCTTATTTTTAGAAATATAGTATTCAGGATAGCTTTTACGCATTAGGGAAATAGACTTTCCAAATTTTGCAAGGTGTGTTAAGAACAATGCAATGCCCACTAAAGCGTCGCGACCATAATGCAATTCCGGATAAATGATACCACCATTACCCTCACCACCAATCACTGCATTTGTTGCTTTCATTTGATTCACAACATTCACCTCACCTACTGCTGATGCATGGTATTCGCCACCTGCCTTTTCAGCAACATCACGTAATGCCCTGGTCGAGGACAGGTTAGAGACTGCATTGCCTGGTGTATTTTGAAGAATATAATCGGCCACTGCTACCAGTGTATATTCTTCGCCAAACATCTCTCCATCTTCACAAACAAAGCACAAACGATCTACATCCGGATCTACTACAATACCTAAATCAGCCTGTTTGCTCTGTACAACCTTAGCAATTTCAGTCAAATTCTCCGGCAATGGCTCAGGATTATGTGGGAAATGACCATTTGGTTCACAATATAACTCGTAAATGGTCTCTACACCTAAAGCTCTTAATAAGGCTGGAACAAATATCCCCCCCGTAGAATTCACACAATCAATAGCTATTTTAAAATTAGCTTTCTTGATCGCGGCAACATCAACCAATGGCAAAGCCAGGATAATGTCTATATGTTTTTGCAAATAAGTATCATTGGCAATTACCTGACCAAGGCTATCTACGTCAGCGAATTCAAATTCGGATTTTTCAGCGATATCCAACACTTCTTTCCCATCTGCATCACTAATAAACTCGCCTTTTTCGTTTAACAATTTAAGGGCATTCCATTGTTTAGGGTTATGACTTGCGGTCAAAATGATCCCACCACCTGCCTTTTCCATAGGAACGGCAATTTCTACTGTGGGTGTTGTTGATAAACCAAGATCTATGACTTCAATACCCAATCCTTGCAAGGTTCCTATAACAAGGTTATTGACCATTTCGCCTGATATCCTGGCATCACGACCAAGAACAATCCTTTTAATGTTGGTTTTGTTAATTACCCACGAGCCATAAGCTGCAGTAAATTTTACAATATCAATGGGGGTCAAACCATTGCCGGCCACGCCGCCAATTGTGCCCCTTATGCCGGAGATAGATTTTATTAGTGTCAATTCTGTTCAGTTTTCTTCAAAAATAAGAAAAAATCAGGTAACCACTTATCTAACTTTGGTCATTATTATGCTAAATGCAGTTAAATTGCATTTACTACACAAAAAATCCTATCGGTTGCAGAGCAAAACACTATATTTGTCTTTTTCTAAACATCAAAAAGCAAAGCTATATGCAGCGTAAATGGTTTCAATATTGGTTCAACTCTCCTTATTATCACATTCTTTACAGTCAACGGAATGATGCTGAGGCTGAATTTCTGATTGATAATTTATCGGCTTATTTAAAACCTGCAGCGGACTCCAGAATCCTGGATATTGCCTGTGGTCGCGGTCGCCATTCCATTTATCTGAACAAAAAAGGCTATGATGTAACTGGTATAGATCTTTCGGAACAAAGCATAAAATATGCGCAGCAGTTTGAACAAAAACGCCTTCATTTTTATGTTCATGACATGCGGAAGTTGTGTTTCATCAATTACTTCGACATTGCGATGAACCTTTTTACCAGCTTTGGGTATTTTGATACTGAAAAAGACCATGTAAATGCTTTAAAATCTTTCAGAAAAGGATTAAAGGCTGATGGGACATTGGTGATAGATTATTTTAATACTTTAAAGATTATTAAAAACCTTACACAGCAGGAAACCAAGACCGTCGACGGGATTGAATTTCATCTCAATAAGTTTGTTGCCAACGGTAAGATCATTAAGCACATCAATTTCGAGCACCGCGATAAGCCTTATGCTTTTGAAGAACGTGTACAGGCTTTTGAATTAGCAGATTTTGAAAGAATGTTTGAGAAGAGCGGTTTACAGATCGCGGCTAAGTTTGGCAGCTATGGCCTGGAAGCATTTGATGAAAACAAATCAGATCGTTTGATATTAATCTGCAAAAAGGCATGATAGAAAGCTTACAACAATTTGATGTTGAGCTATTTTTAAAGATCCATAGAGGAATGGCCAATCCATTCTTTGATTGGTTACTGCCTTTGATGCGCAACAGGTATTTCTGGGCTCCACTTTACTTATTTATCCTGATTTTTTGTTTTATTGAATACAAAAAAAAAGGGGCTTATATTGTTGGGATGCTACTGGCTACTTTTGCCCTTGGCGATTTGGTTGCCTCGCGACTAATTAAACCCTTTGTTGCACGACTCAGACCATGCAACGAACCTAGTCTTGCCGACGAAATTATCCACAGGGTAGGTTGTGGAAGTGGATATAGTTTTCCATCCGCTCATGCTACCAATCATTTTGCCATCGCCGTCTTTCTTATTTTTGTGTTTTACGACAAATGGAGACCTATTCTGCCAATAGGTTTGTTTTGGGCCTTTATCATTTCTTTTTCCCAAATCTATGTAGGCGTACATTATCCCATCGACACCATGGTGGGAGCTGTCCTGGGCACTACAATCGGCATATTTACCGCAACAATTTATAGAAAAATACAACCAAAATCATAATGGAAATCTGGAAGCTAGTCGTTTTATTTTTCAGTGCTTTTTTAGGAGGCACAGCCATCTTTTTAGTAAAAAGCGACAAATCTCAACTGCTAAAATTAATTCTCTCCTTTAGTGGTGCATATCTATTTGCTATCACCGTTTTACATTTAATACCAGACGCTTATAGCGGTCCGGATCATGCAGACATAGGCATATTTATCTTAATAGGCTTTTTATTGCAGATCGTGCTGGAACAATTTTCGGAAGGTGTTGAGCATGGTCACATTCACAAGCACAATGAGAATAAGGTATTCCCTTATGGCATTATGATCAGCTTATGTCTACATGCTTTCCTTGAAGGAATGCCTGTGGCTAAAGATCAGCACAATGCACTGATTTATGGCATTGCCCTACATCATATTCCTGCGGCTTTTGCATTGGCCAGTATCCTTCTACAGAGTCATTTCAACAGAAAGAGTATAATCATTTACATCAGCATCTTTGCCATCATGGCCCCACTTGGTTTTTATGTAAGTTATGGACTGAGCACTGGTAGTATTGGTGGTATCGAGGACTATTTCAATAAAATTATGGGTATAGTAATTGGTATATTTTTACATATCTCTACAACTATCCTATTCGAATCAAGCGTTGACCATAAGGTAAGTAAACGTAAAATGATCGCTGTATTATGCGGTGTAGGAATAGCCCTGATAGGTTTTTACACTTCAGGTGGTGGGCACGGTCACGTACACTAAACCCATCAATTATTGACCTTTTATCAAGCAGGATACCCATTAGGTGTCCCGCTCTGTTTTTTTAGCTCTTTTCTTACCGAAACCCCAGGGACAGTGTTTACATTTATTTTTACAACAATAGCCACGTTTAAGGTGGTATGCTGCTGTAAACACCATTAAACCATCATCGTTAAAATAATAGTCCTCCCCTTCTTTCATTAGTCCAATGATTTAACAACTAAACTGGTCGCAAAATGATCCTTTAATTTTGTACCGCTTCCATGATTTGTCCAGATTTGCGTCGGCTTTACCTCCTCTATCGTCTGTAAAATATCGTTCCAATCCACATGATCAGAGATGAACAACTGAATTTCGTGGCTGTTTTGTAAATGTTTCCAACCTGAAGCAAATACCCTAATCACATTAATAGCCTTAAAATAACTCTTAAACACCATTGGTGGCACCAAATACACCATATTGGTTAGGTTATTTTTCATCACCTTACGATCGTAAGGTTCGTATTTACCAAGGTTTACGCCCATTTGTTCGTAGATCTTTACAAAAGGCAACATACTGTGATGCACCAATATCCTTTTTTCAGAACAATGATCATTCATTAAACTAATCAATCGCTGGCATTTACCTAAAGCGTAAGCGCCCAACATGATGTTGCTCTGAGTACTATTCAACTTCAATATCTCCCCTTCCGCCACCGGATGTTGGGTACCCGGATCAGCAAAAGTAGTTTCAGTAATCAGTACATCAGCAGTTACAAATTCAATAGGCTCACACGTCTTATCAGGTTGCAGCTTATAATCACCCGTATAAAGGTATTTTACGCCTTTGTACTCCATTAAAACTTGTGCAGACCCTAAGATGTGTCCCGCAGGTATAAAGCTAATCCTGACGCCATTGAGGTCAAATTCCTGGTAGTAAGCTTTTAGATGAAATTCTCCACCTGCAAACTTTCTATAACGATGTTTCATAAACAGCGCAGTAGCTTCGGTACAATATACATTTAGGTTACCTCCAATAGCATGATCGCCATGCGCATGAGAGATGACCGCATTTTTCACTATTTCTTTGGGGTCTAAATAGAAATCCCCATAACTACAAAACAAGCCAGTTTTGGTCAGTACAATAAAATCATCAAGTATCATTCAGGAATATTTAAAAACAGTTGATGTAAGTGAGTAACTTGAATGATCAATGATTCTGTTTCGTTGTTATTAATAATATAGTCGGACAGTTTGGCCTTTTCTTGGTCGGACAATTGTTTATCCATACGCGCCTTAACCTGTGCTGCCGTTACCCTATCGCGTTGCATTACACGCTGCAACCTGATTTCCTCGGGGGCGATAACCAGAATATTTTGATCGCACATTTTGTACGATTCACTTTCAAAAAGTAAAGCAGCTTCTTTGAGGATATAAGGTGTTGATGCTGGGATATCCTTTACCCAATTGTCAAATGCTCTAAATACTGCCGGATGCACCAATTCGTTTAATTTAGCCAGCTCAGCAGCATTGTTAAAAACAATACCTGCAATGTGTTTATTGTTTAATACGCCATCAATGGTGTAGCTTTCTTCGCCAAAAGCGGCCTTTACCCCTTTTACCAGGATTTCATCACTCACCATAATCTGTTTGGCTACAGTATCTGCATAAAACACGGCTATGCCCAGTGTTTCAAATACTTTACAGATTGTGGTCTTACCACTACCTATTCCACCTGTAATCCCTATTTTCAACATTACTTTTCAATAATAAAGTCAACTTTTCCCGGTACAACATGAAGTATTTTACAAAAATCAGGGAAACGCACTATCTTAACTCTTAGCTTATTGTGCTTACGATCTTTCCATTCATTCATATCTACCACTGCCTCCATAAACTCTTCATCCACCTGATGGTATTTTGAGAGGGCGACTAAAAAAGTAATTTTCACCTTCTTTGGGTAGAGTTTAACGTTATAGTACTCTCTATTATTAACAATCTTTAAAGGAATTTCCAATACTTTTTCCGTAAACTCATCCACAGGTACCTTAACTTCTACACTTGAGGGGAAAATACTAACGTTTTTCATTTTACTTTGGTTCATCGCTACCACACTTTTAACGGTAGACTGAAGATCTTCAAACTTTAGCGAATCTGTTTTCCATTCCTTGATCTTTTCTAATTCCTGCTCAGGCCCGGAAATAGTCACGTAGTTGGGGTTAATCTCAATAGGATTCGATACGCCATATTGCCTTGCAAAGCGAATATCAGATACTAGTTTAACAGGGACTCTTTTTACTGTTTTTTGTGAAAAATCAAAGTACAGTGTATCTGGTTTCACAGAAATAATTCTCTGAGAAGTTTCCAGCTGGTTATTTACATTGATTAATTGTTCTGAAAAAAGTATAAAATTTCTGTTATTTAGTTTTTCCAGACTAATGGCAATGGCTTGGGGCTGGATCCGCAAGCGAGAAAAGAGCAACTGCCAGCCGGTTCCTTCAACTTCCAGATCAACGGTATCAGATTGTAAAGGATGAAAAGCTTTCTTTTGAGGGATACTATTGTACTTTAAAACCGTTTTAACCGTGTAAGGATATTTATTATTTAAAGCCATAAATAGCCAGGCTGCAATTGCGAGAAGCAGGCAGGTGAGTAAAACGAGGATTCGTTTTCGTTCTATTTTAGTCAGTTTTATAAACGGCATTGCTGTAAAAATACAAATAATATGCTACTCTGGTGAAATGCATAAAAGCAAAAGCCTGTACCATAGAAATGATACAGGCCTTTACAAATAAATTTAAAGAAAATTACGCTTTTGTTTCCTCTGTTTTAGGGGCAACAGCATTAGTTGCATCTAAAGATACTGCAGATTTATCAAAACGAATTTTCGTACCACCTTCTACTTCGATTAAGAAAGTTGTCTCGTTCATATCAGCTATACGGCCATGAATACCAGCTGTAGTAACTATTTTATCTCCCTTTTTTAAAGCTGCAACCATTTTCTTAAGGTCTTTTGCTTTTTTAACCTGAGGTCTGATCATGAAGAAGTAAAAAACAACCATGATTAAAACCATAGGAATTAATGTGCTTAACATGCCACCACCCTGGGCTTGCAAAATTACTGTTGATATCATATTCTATTGTATAAATGTATGTTAATTAGATTGTTCTTTAACTTCGCCTGTCAAATGCAAACTGGCAATGTGAGGCTGAGCATTAGAAGTAACTGTAATTACTTTATCCTGCATACCTGATTTACCATTGCTATCAAATACTACTTTGATTTCGCCCTCTTCACCTGGTTTAATCGGATCTTTAGGCACTACTGGTACAGTACAACCACATGTAGCGGTAGCATTCAGAATAATTAAAGGGCTTTTACCTGAATTTTTAAATTTGTAACTGTAAGAAACTTTTTCGCCTTGAGTAATTTTACCGAAATCGTAATTCCCTTTTTCAAAGTCCATTACAGCAGCTTCTCCTTCCGGAACGACTGTATCGGTAGTTGCTCCAGTGACTGCAGCAGATTCGATACCAGTACCTGTTGCTTCATTGGTTTTTGCTGCATTTTGGCATGATGCGAATGATATAACCGCCAATGCCAGTACAAAGATTTTTTTCATATTCCTTTATTCTTCTATTAGTCCACGACCAATTTTATGTATGCTATCTGTTCTTTTCAGATCGCCTAAAATTTTGTCCAATATACCGTTAATAAATGAATTACTTTTCGGCGTACTGTAATCTTTTGATAGATCAAGGTACTCGTTTATAGTTACTTTAACAGGTATTGAAGGGAAATTTAACAGCTCACAAATTGCCATTTTCATTAGGATAGTATCCATTAATGCGATACGCTCTGACTCCCAGTTTTTAGTTCTTTCGGCAATCAGCTCCTGGTATTCCTTGTTGTTTTTAAGGGTATATACAAATAGATCCTGTACAAATTTACTATCCTCTTCCCAATCCTGACTAATTGGCGTCAGTTTGTTTTTAAACGGATCTTCCGAAGTAAAGTTTTTGATTGTTTTAGCAACCATTCCTTGCATTACCTCTTTATCAACAGACCAATTGATAAATTTATCTTCAAATGCCTGAATGATGTTGTGGCTTTTAAGGATAATTTTCCTGAAGATGAATTTGATGATTGTTTTTGATCCCTCTAAGCTATTATCCCCGTCAGCCAGGTATGCGGCGTACTCAGGAGTAACTTTTAAAGTATTAAAAATAGCTTTTACAAATTCCGGATCAGACATCCAGTTAATCCTGTACTTGTGGATTGCTGCTAAATAATCTGGATTTTGTTTTAGGGTAACCGCAAATGTGTTGTTTAACAACTTTAAATTCGGGTTAAGGTCATCCGCTGTAGGCAGGTGTTTGTTAGAGCGCTCAATAGCGTCTACTCCTGTATACTCCGTAGTTTCTACTAACAACGACAGCATGCCAACGTACATTTCGTATACGTCATCAATACTTTGCATTAATGCCTTCTTTGAGGATGCCAGATCTTTTTTGTCTGACATTTGCCATGCAAAAATATTTTGCAGAGCTTTAATTCTTAAGTGCCTTCTGTTTAACATGAATGTAAGAACGAGTGGTAAATTACCTGGTGATTAAAATGATGATTTTATTTTTTTGATATCGACTATCCTTTTTTCTGCAATACGGTTAGCTGCCCATATTGTGGGTATATTATCTGCCTTCGACATTTTAATAACGTCTCTGGTAGCATTGTAAATGTTCTCTGTTAGCTGCATCGTACGTTTTTTACCAAAGCCAGTCAGTTCAGAATAACAGCTGATCAAACCTCCGGCATTGATTAAGTAATCCGGTGCAAATAATATGCCTTTATCTAGCAATAGTTTTCCATGTACGTTTTCATCCGCAAGCTGGTTATTAGCAGATCCTGCAATGATGGCAAACTTCATTTTATTGATCGTTGTATCATTAACTGTAGCCCCTAATGCACATGGTGCATAGATATCAGCATCCAGTCCGAAGATCTTATCAGCACTGATCGGTTTTGCTTTATAAGTACGTGCTACATGTTGTAAACGTTCTTCGTTGATATCGCTGATGTAAACTTCAACATTTTCAGCTCTCAATAAAGCTACCAAATGCTCACCTACATTACCGATCCCCTGTACCACTACAGAGCGCCCGGCAAGCATATCCGTTCCAAACACCTCTTTAACGCAAGCTTTAATACCTAGATAAACGCCTTTTGCTGTGGTTGGTGCCGGATTACCTGTTCCGCCTAATGATTCGGGTACACCTGTTACATGGCTGGTTTCCATGCGAATATACTCCATATCCTTGGTGGTAGTTCCTAAGTCTTCTGCGGTAATAAATTCGCCATTTAGGTTTTTAATAAACCGACCATAGCTACGCATCAAAGCTTCAGATTTTCCTTTGTAGGAATCGCCGATAATTACAGCTTTACCACCACCTAAATTTAAACCTGTAATAGAAGCTTTATAGGTCATTGCACTCGATAACCTCAAAACATCTTGCAATGCTTCGGCTTCGGTAGCGTAACTCCACATACGAGTTCCGCCTAATGCAGGGCCTAAAGTTGTATCGTGAATGGCAATAATTGCTTTTAATCCGGTATCGGGATCGTTGCAATATATGACCTTCTTGTGCCCCGATGCACTTAACTGATCTAAAACTGAATTCACAATAGAACTATTACCAGACATATAATTTCGTTTATCAGATATGTCGCAAAACTAGCATAAAAAAACATTATTTACATTGTTTTAACCAAAGAGTTTAAAAAAAACAGGTTCATTTGGATAACTTTACACCATAATGAAACACCTGCGTTTTTTAAACAAATACTTCTATAAATATAAATGGTGGATTATCCCAGGGATTTTCTTTGTGGTCATCTCCAATATTTTTGGTGTGATTCCTGCACAGGTTATCGGCCATGCCTTTAATCTCATTACCGAAAACATACAGATCTACCGTTTGTTTGATGGCTTTGACCGTGCAGCGGTTATATATGATATCTTTAGTACCAGTCTTTTCTATTTTGGGGTATTGGTACTGGTACTGTACTTATTACGGGGATTATTCTTGTTTTTTATGCGACAGACCATCATTTTAATGTCGAGACATATTGAGTTCGACATGAAGAATGAGATTTATGCGCATTACCAAAAACTCAGCCTTGGTTTTTACAGACGCAACAACACTGGCGATTTGATGAACCGGGCTACGGAAGATGTTAACCGGGTAAGAATGTACGTTGGCCCAGCCATTATGTATACGATTAATACAGTCGTGTTATTTTTGCTGGTTATTTCCGCGATGTTCTCGGTAAATGCAACGCTAGCCATCTGGTGTTTACTCCCCTTGCCTATCCTTGTGGTGATCATTTATTTTGTAAATACACTCATCAATCAAAAGAGCGAACAGATACAGGAGCAGCTGTCTAAACTATCCAGCTTTGTACAGGAAAGGTTCTCCGGCATCAGGGTGATCAAATCTTATGTGAGAGAGGATTATACTCAAAAAGTTTTCGCCGCCGAAAGTCAAGGCTATAAAGACAATGCCATGGGTTTGGTTAAGGTGCAGGCACTCTTTTATCCCACGATGCTTTTGTTGGTTGGTTTAAGTACCATCCTTACCATTTATATAGGCGGCATACAGGTCATCGATGGATCTATTACACCAGGCAACATCGCAGAGTTTATCGTGTATGTAAACCAGTTGACCTTCCCGGTTTCTATGTTGGGTTGGGTAACCACCTTAATTCAACGTGCTTCCGCCTCTCAAAAACGTATCAATGAGTTTCTGCAGTTAAAGCCAGATATTACTTCAACAAATCCTGCCACTCCAATACTTAATGGTAACATTAAGTTTGAGAACGTCAACTTCACCTATCCTGACACTGGGATACAAGCTTTAAAGGATGTAAGTTTTGAAATTGAACAGGGACAATTTGTCGCGATTATTGGTCGTACGGGCTCTGGAAAATCTACGCTGGCCAATTTAATTATGCGCATGTACGATATAAATGATGGACAAATCAGTGTAGATGGAACGAAAATAGACAGCCTTAACTTAAACAATTACCGCAAGCAGATCGGCTTCGTACCACAAGAGGTTTTTCTGTTCTCGGATACCATTAAAAACAATATTGCTTTCGGCTTAGACCAGGTTACCGATGAAGAAATTGATACCGCAGCGAAAAATGCGGCTGTATATCATAACATTATTGATTTTGATCAGAAGTTTGAGACGATGCTTGGTGAACGAGGCATTACGCTTTCTGGCGGGCAGAAACAGCGGGTTTCTATTGCAAGGGCTTTAATTAAAGAACCTCGTTTACTTATTTTCGACGATTGTCTTTCTGCCGTTGACACCCGAACGGAAGAACAAATTTTAGGCAATCTAGGCAGAATTATGAAGGGTAAAACTAGTATTTTGATAGCCCATAGGATCTCGACAATAAAAAATGCGGATAAAATCATCGTATTGGATCATGGCAAAATCATTGAACAAGGTAGCCATACGCAGTTATTACGCCATGATGGTGCTTATGCAGAAATGTACAGGAACCAATTACTAGAGGAAGAGCGTCAAACTATTTAATTTCATTTTGAACTTTAATAATTATTAGTTTATATTTACCCGAACCAAAACCAAGATCAATACCAAACATGGGAGAATTTGACAACAAAGAGAGAGAAGAGGTTTTTTCGAAGAAAGTAAGGGCAGGTAAAAGAACTTATTTTTTCGACGTTAAAGCTACTAGATCAGGTGATTATTACCTAACGTTAACAGAAAGTAAGAAAAGACTGGAAGACGGAGTTTTTGTAAAACATAAGATCTTTTTATACAAAGAAGATTTTGAGAAGTTTACAGAAGGATTAACCGAAACTGTTGAGTACATCAAGAACCATCAGGATGTAGTTGAAAAGCGTTATGAATATTCTGAAAATCATGAAGGAGTGGGCAGCAAAAGTCAAAACGACGATTTCTCATTCTAAAATATAAACCTATTAAAAAAGCCCTGCTGAATAAATCGAGGGCACTGAAAAAGTTCCTCATTTATGAGCCAGCTTAAGGAACGATCAAGTAGAACATGTTTTTTACTTGATCGTTTTTTTTATTGAACAAAGTTGAGATTTCGTTATACTGATTTTTTGATCAATATATACCTGTCTTTTTCGAAGGATAAATAAGCATTTTGGTTGCAATTGACTGGATTTAACTCAGATTTATTGAATATTAGATCAGTTTTAGGATTCTTTTTAAGTTTACGGTAAAAATTGCCATAGCCCCCTGCATTTCCATATTCTGTATTCCATAGGAAGTCGCACG
>NZ_SJSM01000002.1 GCF_004331685.1 Pedobacter hiemivivus
CTTCTGACCTTCTTTGCCATAATATTTGACTGTAGACTGATATAAATAACTAAAGTCTAATAATCCCTTAAGCTGTCTGTAAAAATTATCCTGTGGAACATAATCCGAAAGTTGAAATCGGATAAACAGTTTTTCCTGATAGTCTTTTTTGCCTTGCATGTTATAAAAATAACAATTAATATATTCATTTACAATTATTTATGAAAATACTTAGGAATGATTTTCGCAATCAAAACGTAGTAGTTAGACATCATTGAATTTTGGTTGGAAGACTATGAGTTGTGCAACAGTAACTATAGCGAGCTCTATATACCGCACTTAAAGGTTTCTCACGACCTAGCCAAACGGATTTACAATAGAGCCCATAACGCTATAGTGCACTTTCAAAAGTACAACAATATTTGTCATGGGCATTAATCTATTGTCTCGTCGGCAATATTGTGAGATTTTTTAAGTCGAGACTCTTAATTAATACCTCATTTAAGAAGTATGATCTGTTATTGTTGTTTCTTTATTTCATTGGCTATCTATTTTAGGTGGTACTGGTTAGTTTAAAATCTACTGTAATTTAATCAATGTAAGTTTAGAGAACTACATTCTTCTGTAAGATTATTGTAATGTTTTTGTAGAAAATTATTGCGATAAAATACAATATTTTGGTTGATGAATCAAGGCTTTTTTGGTAGCGCTTTATATAGGCTTCGATAACGCTTCGGATAGGGTTGCACCATAGAAGGAGCTTTAAAGGCGTCTCATAGGGCTTTTATAGGACTATTAGTCCTACGATACTCCTATGAGGTGCCTAAGGTACCCCTTAGTCGGTCCTAGCCCTAAGCAAGGCTTCCCGAAGGATATTAAGACATCCTAAAGAGAGCAGACTTATTAAAATAAAAAATCATTGGGTAATACAGAAAGAAACCGAAATTTCTGCATAGATTTAGAGTAGCACCAATATTATTAACTATGTACGGCTCCTTACTGCTTCGGCAGGTATCAATAACCTTGTTGGTTATGTTAGCTGTCAACCCAATTTACGCACAAAAAAGTACCGCTAGTGGCTATGCTAGTCAGGCCGTATTCAAAGAGTCTTCGGTTAATTATCTTCCAGATAGGATTATTGGTAAATGGATCACCGAAAAGAAAAATCTCATCGTCGAAATTTATAAGTCCGGAGTTGAATTTAAAGCAAAAGTGTTATGGTTTAGTGATGAAGATAATTTGACTGAACCTATTGATAGTAGGACGGATTTTAGAAATCCTAACCCTACATTGAGAAGCCGGAAGCTTCTGGGAATGGAAGTATTAAAGCAACTTAAGTTTATAGAGGAATCAAATAGTTGGGAGCAGGGGGTCATCTATGATTCGCTGAGTGGTAAGGAATGGAGCTCCTGTGCTTTTTTTACAGATAAAGGGCGCTTGCGTGTAAAGGGCTACTGGCGATTTAAAATGCTATGTAAAAGCCTGGACTTTTTACCTTATAAGGGCTGTGTTAAATAATTATAACATAGGTCAAAACATTGTGGATATATTTTATAGGATTATGTAACAATTTCAATCCTATTGCTACTAATTGAGGTATGAAATCTTATCTAAAATATCTCGCCTTTTTGTTTGTCGTAGCTGTACCAATTTTTAGCGCAAATGCCCAGTTTTCTTTTGGTGGGGCAACTAAGCCAACGGTAACAGGTCGGGTTACTGCGGTAATCCTCGATTCCCTTACTAAAAAGCCTATCGATTATGCGAGTATTTCCCTGTTTAATGCAAAGGACAATAAATCGGTTAATGGAGGTTTAACGGATGATAAGGGGAAAGTAGTACTACAAAATGTAGCCCCAGATGATTATAAGCTAACTATTGGTTTTATGGGGTATAAGACTAAAACCATATTGGTTAAAACTACCGCTGGGAAACCGGATCAAAATGTGGGTGTAATTTACATTAGCCCTACAGCAGGTAATTTAAAGGAGGTAGAAATTACGGGGCAAGCAGCGCTGATCGAGAATAAGATTGATAAACTGGTTTACAATGCAGAACAGGACATTACAAATGCTGGTGGTGATGCTACTGATGTGATGCGTAAGGTGCCGATGCTTTCGGTAGATATCAATGGGAATGTTCAGTTACGCGGTAGCTCGGTTAGGGTTTTGATTAATGGAAAGCCATCTGGAACAATGGCAAATAGTGTTGCCGATGCTTTGAAAATGATTCCGGCAGAGCAGATTAAAAGTGTTGAAGTAATCACTAGTCCTTCTGCCAAATATGATGCTGAGGGATCTGGTGGGATTATAAACATCATTACCAAGAAGAAAACGGCTGAGGGGACGAGTGGGAATGTAAGTGCAACAGCCGGTACGCGCTCAAATAATGGTTCTTTTAACTTAAATGTTAAAACGGGTCGCTTAGCGGTAAACGGAAGTTTAGGCCTAAATCAAGCTTATCCGCAAAATTCCAAAGTCGTTATTTTTAACAGCGCAACAGTTGAGGGCGTCACAAATACGACATTGCAAGATGGTTATTCTAAATGGTCTAGGGTAGGGTATAACGGAAGTTTGGGACTGGATTACGATTTCAATGGGTACAATAACATCAGTACAACTGCCAAAATGAATCGCTTTTCTAATGGTGGGCCAGGCAGTTCAGTAATCACCAGGAACGATATGGTCTCTACCAATATCAGGGATATGGACATGAGTTTTAATAACCTGGATTGGAATGTGGATTATAGAAAAACCACGAAACGGGATGGTGAGGAATTTAGTGTTTCTGCGCAATTATCTGCCGGACGTAATGGTAGCGATTTTAGTAATAGATTTATTAGTGCGGGTATCCCTGATCTGATCGTTTTAGGACATAATACAGGTAAAAATAATGAGTACACGGTACAAAGTGATTATGTATATCCATTCAGTAAAACAACAGTTTTTGAAACTGGTGTAAAGGGAATCTTCAGGAATATTATAAGTGATTATGATCAGGCGCAACAGGATTTTGATTATGACCAAAATGTAGCGGCAGCCTATGGTGTGATCGGTTTTAAATTGACTAAAAAGATAACAGTTAAGGCTGGCTTAAGGGCCGAGTATACTAAAATAGATGGCTTGGCTGGTCATACTTTAGATTTTGATAACGATTATTTTAACCTGTTTCCGAGCATGGTGATTTCGAAGACTTTAAAAGGAATGACTACCCTTAAGCTGAGTTATAACCGCAGAGTACAACGCCCAAGCTTATTCTATTTAAATCCTTTCAGAAATGAGAGTGATGTGTTTAATCCAATGGAGGGTAACCCAAAGTTAGCTCCAGAGTTGACGGATAATATAGAACTAGGCTATTCTACCTTTATTAAGGGATCGGTAATTACAGCCTCGGTGTTTTACAAAAATACTCAGGATGTGATTGAGAGTTTTATACGGCCAATAGTTGATAATGGTGTGGGGAAAAACCTGACTACCTATATCAATGTGGGAACTAGCCAGTCCTACGGTTTTAATGTTTTTGGTTCTTATAATCCAAAACCTAAATGGACTTTAATGGCCAATCTGGGCTTAAATACTTATGAGGTTAATAGTCGTGACAAAGATGTAAGTACAGGCACATTTTTGAATTATACTGCTTTTGCGCGTTCGGCCTATGCTTTGCCTAAGGGTTGGACTACTGAGCTTTGGGGTGTGATTAATGCACCAAAACGTACCTTTCAGGGGAAGACTGATATGATGTATTTTTATGGTGCTGCGGTGAAAAAGGAGATTTTAAAGAAAAAAGCAACCATTGGTGTAAATGTTTTGAATCCTTTTAACCGGGATTTGAACATTAAAACTACAAACACTACGGCCAATTCGTTTCAGCGTAGCGATATTCATTACCCTTTGCGTTCTTTTGGGATAAACTTTAGCTATAAGTTTGGTAAGATGAACTTTGATGCTAAAAAGAAGAAGGTTAATAATGATGATGTAAAGAAAGAAGAACAACAACAGGGCGGCGGTAACGGTGGTGGTGGCGGAGTTGGTGGATTACAGGGGAATTAGCCAATTAGTTTATTTTTTTAAAATATTGTTATATTCATTCCATTGTTTCCGATAAAAGTAATGGGATAGCCCGAGCCAACCCGTTTTTTTATACTTTTAAGTTACCACACCTAAAAGTATGTTTAAACGTGCAACATTTTCCGGACATCCGGTATTCGCCCAATTAACTGGCATGATTTTACCATCCTATCTATATTATTTAACTGACTTGGCCGAGTATGATATCGAATTAGAACCTCGTGAAACAAGTATTTATTACAATTCTGCTGATGGTAAATATTATTCAGATGCACAATTTCTAAATTTAGCAATGGATGCCTATTACATGCCCTTTACTGATTTTTCTTCAGGTAAATATTATAAAGTCGTGCTAGGTAAAATTGTGATGTCAGGAATTGCAATTACTAGAATTGGGACTGAGGAGTAAAGTGGAGATTGAGGTGAGGCGGATGTATGTTCATCTTGTTTAGATCAGATGTAGTCAATTTGTATGTGGTTAGTAAAGAGCAATTGCTAATCACATACAATTGTATTGAAAAAAATGGTCTTTGATATTTAAACTCTTTGCATTAAGATTTTTTTATTTGTGATCATTCGTTTCTGAATAGGTAAATACGAGAGGCTAATCTAGTAATAATACCAATATTCTTCGCACGCTCTTTAAGTTTCGAATTGTGAACGCTTGAATTTAAAAGTGTTAAGGTCTTCTTTTTGCAAGAAATGATAGTGTTATTAAAAACAGCGCAAGATAATTTGTTCAAATTATTGGTTCAAAGTTTATAAATAAGAGTTGATAGAGTAAATTAGAACTCTACTCTGGGAAAGCAGACGTAAATCAATATCAGAACTGAACCAGCAGAACATACTCCGAAGATTACAAATAAACGCCCCATAATCTATTTGTTTATGAGGCGTCCCTAAAGAAAATGATCTTGATCATCTCTGTATGTTTCTCTTTTACTGATGTTCACGGTTCATCTATCGGTTCTTGATTGTCGCATGGCCACGGTCTACACGGTGTATTATCCGATCCAGGTCCCCCTATGCCGACTCCCCCTGATTCTGTGGGTGGCTTATCGCATTCCAGGCATGGTGCTAATGTGTCGTCACCAGGATCTTCTACATCGGATCCTCCTAAAATCTTTTTCATTTCGCTTCTTGAAAGTGACTTTACTGCTAAATCTGTTTTCATACAGGTTTTGTTTTAAGTTATTTACTTAAATCTAATGTTTAAAAAGTTCAAAAAAAAATATTTTTACATTTCAGTTGTCCCGTGTGATAGAATTCTGGTAAAGACGTAAAGGTTCTTGATGCTAATACATCAAGACCAAGTGTGAATAAGATTCCTGCAGGATCAGTAATGTATTAAGAGCGAGAAGTAGGGGCCTGCTTGTTAACCATTTTGTTAAAAAAAGCAAATAGAGTTGCCAAACAGGAGCTTATTGTTTTTTTTATCTACTTCAATATCATCCAGTTTAAAGATTAAGCGAAAAGCAACTGATGTTATTCTGTGTCATGATTAATGACTGATCATGAAGGATGGGAACTGTATTCGCATATTCTACAATCATCCTAATCATTTTCTGGTACATTAAGTATCGTTTTTTGTTATCATTTTCATAATAACTCTTTTTAAACTGGCGGTCGAATTCATCATTAAAATAGCCGGTATAATTGGGATCGTTGGAGACTTTTGTTTTTGGAATAAAACATGGCGAGGTAATTCTCTCCATCTGGGTAATCGGCTACCCATGACCCCCTGAAAAAATTCACCTTGTTTTTAGAGATGAGATCTTTTAAGCTTGCACCGGGACTTACATCTACCTTCACCCGGATGCCAAGGGCACCGAGTTCGGCATGGATAAATTCAATCAGGTCTTTGTAAGTGCTAGAGGTGCCCAAGGTTAATTGAGGTATGCCTTTTCAGTCAGGGAAGCCTGCCTCTGCAAGTAATTCTGAGGCTCTTTGTGGATTGTAAATGATAACCTTTAACAGCAACGCTGTCGAACACGGGTATTCCACGAGGAATAAAATCCGAAGTGGCAGGCATGCCAATGCTGTTTCTAAAATATTTAATCAGCTTAGGTTTGTCGATTGCATAATTGATTTTTTGTCTTAAGGTCTAAACCTTAAAGGAGAGTTTTGGACGATTTTTTTTGAGGTGTCCACCAAAATACCTACGTGGTAACTGCCATCTACTTTGTCAAAAAAGTTGAGGTCTTTTTTGATGAAATTCATGAAAGCATTTTGCTTATCGCTAATAAAAGTAACTTTTACTGCATCCAGATAGGGGAGTTGCTGATTGCCGGCTTGTTCCCAGTAACGCTCATTTTTTAGCATGACTAATATTTCGTCTTCTTTCCAGTATTTAAATTTAAAAGGACCGGTATCTATTGGATGGCTTGCTATAATGTTCTACAATTTCCAGGGGTGCTACCGACCAATATTGTGTGGTTATATTTATTAACACTTGAAAGGGCTTCACGAGTCTTATCTGGAAGGTGCTGTCATTGATTGCCTGAGATTAGTTTCGTTAATTTGAGGCAACTACAACTATATATCGATAATAATAATCTATATTGTCTCCTGTTTAAAACAACCAAGTGTCTTGTATGTGGATAACGTCTCGATCGAATAAAGAAAATACTGTAGCTGTTCTTATTGCCTTCCTTAAAAAAATAAGTGTTTGGGTTAGTTCTGGTACTATAGATAACTGTTTAAATGATCATCCCGACTATCCGAGCCTCCTTGCGCTTAGCGATTGCCTGACGGAATGGAAGATACCCAATAGTGCATACCAGATTGATAAAAACGAATACGATAAAGGAGAGTTCTCATTTCCTTTGATCGCACATCTTAAAAAGAGTGGGCGGTTTATTCTGGTTAATGACATTAGCAATGGTATAGTAAATTATACAGATGAAAAAAAACATAAGATTTCCATGCCAGAAGACGAGTTTCTACTACTGTGGGATGGTATTGTTTTATACGCTGAAGCAACGCCAGAAAGTGGAGAGAAAGGTTATAAGCTGAAGAGGTTTAAAGATATATTAAACGAATTACGTATTCCTGCATTGGTTACAGCCTTTTTTTTTGGTATTGTGTATGTCTTTTTTCAGGTCGAGATAACCTGGGTTTTTACAGCTTTAAGTATACTAACCTTAACAGCTTTAGTAGTTAATGTATTTTTGCTAATATATAGTATTAATAACGATAACCCTTTTGTACAAAACCTCTGTAGCTTGGGTAATAAAAACGATTGCAATACAATTTTAAAATCCAAGGAAGCGAAAATCGCAGACTGGTTGAGCTGGAGTGAAGTTGGTTTTTTTTATTTTTCAGGTTCATTGATTGGCCTTTTGTTTGTAAAGAATGCAGTTCCGATTTTGGCGATTTTAAATCTATGTTGTTTGCCTTACACATTTTGGTCGATATGGTATCAATATAGATCCAAAAACTGGTGTGTATTATGTTGTAGTATTCAGGCCTTATTATGGTTGCAGTTCGTAGTCTTTGCTGTCGGCGTAGGTTATACTGTGCCCGCTCTGGAAGTAACAACAGCAATTGCTCTTGTGATTAGCTTTTCAATCCCAATTGTAATATGGGCATTTGTTAAGCCATTTATGGTGAAGGCAGAGCAACTGAAATCTTTAAAACAACAACTGAAGAAATTTAAATATAACTCCAATTTGTTTAATCAGGTTTTAACCAACCAATCACGGTTCTCAGTGCCAAATGATATTATGCCTATTGTCTTGGGCAATGCTGAAGCCGAAACGATCATCACGATGGTCAGCAATCCTTTTTGTAGGCCATGTGCTACTACACACAAAATACTAGATGAATGGCTAAATACAAGGAATGACATTCAAGTAAAAATAGTTTTCACCACGGCGAATCATGATGATGATCCTAAAACAAAAGTTGCCAGACATTTAACAGCACTAAGTTTACGGGAAGATAAAAGTGAAGTCGAGCTGGCTTTAAACGATTGGTATGATAGCACAAAAAAAGATTACGATGCTTGGGCAAAAAAATATCCTATGCACGTTAATGGTGATGTGGAAGTGATTATACAAAGACAAAAAGAATGGTGCGAGTTGATAGAGGTGACTTTTACACCCGCTATTTTGGTTAATGGCTATAAATTGCCTGATCCATATAGATTAGCTGATATTAAATATTTATTGGGTTAATCGTTCTGAATAAAGCTATAGCTTGAATGAAAAAATTCCCCCATTATAAACAACAAGATCAGATGGATTGTGGCCCTACTTGTTTGAGGATCATTGCCAAATATTATGGACGTAATTATAGCTTGCAACGCCTGCGTGAAATTTGCGGTATTAACCGGGAAGGGGTTTCTTTATTAGGGATCAGTGAAGCTGCGGAGAAGATTGGCTTTCGCACTACAGGGGCAAGATTGAGCTTGGTCAAGTTGTTGGAGATTGATCTGCCATGCGTCCTTCACTGGCAGCAGAAACATTTTGTGGTCTTGTACAAAATCAGTTCCAAGTCATCCCCAAAAAGGGTTTATCATATTTCTGATCCGGCCAGGGGGCTGATCGAATACAAAGAAGCCGAGTTTTTGAGGTGCTGGTTTAGTACACAAAACAATGGCCATTCTGAAGGTATTGTGTTGTTGCTGTCTGCTGCGCCCGAATTCTATGCTCAGGGGGGAGATCCTTCTAAAGGATTAGATCTGAGCTATATGCTTAGGTACCTATACAAATACAAACAACTTATTGTACAACTGTTTGTGGGGCTTGGTGTAGGCAGTTTATTGCAATTGATCTTTCCTTTTTTAACCCAGTCTGTAGTCGATATTGGAATTAATACCCGGAACCTGAACTTTGTATACATTGTACTAATTGCGCAAACCATGTTGTTTTTGGGCAGAATGAGTGTTGACTTTATCCGTTCCTGGATTTTACTGCACATTACCACTAGGATCAATATCTCCATTTTAACGGATTTCCTGATCAAGTTGATGAAGCTCCCGATGAGCTTCTTTGAGACCAAAATGACTGGCGACATCATGCAGCGGATGAGTGACCAGGGAAGGATACAGAGCTTTTTAACTGGCTCTTCCTTAAGCACCATATTTTCACTATTCAATCTTATTGTATTTGCTTTTGTTCTGGCCTATTATAATGTCAATATTTTTATCATTTTCCTTGTCAGTAGTGTACTCTACAGTTTATGGGTGATCTTTTTCCTTAAAAAGCGGCGTGAGCTGGATTTCAAACGTTTTGACATTTCTTCCGAGAACCAAAGTAACATTGTACAACTTATCAGCGGGATGCAGGAAATCAAGCTGAATAATTGCGAACAACAAAAACGCTGGGAATGGGAAAGGATTCAAGCCCGTTTGTTTAAATTTAGCATGAAGAGTCTGGCTTTAGGGCAATACCAGCAATTGGGGGCCTTTTTTATCAATGAAGGTAAAAATATCCTGATTACCTTTGTGGTGGCCAAATCAGTGATTGATGGACAGTTGACTTTAGGAGCTATGATGGCCATCCAATATATTGTTGGGCAGCTCAATAGTCCAATAGAGCATTTGTTGGGTTTTCTGCAATCTTTTCAGGATGCCAAGATCAGTCTGGAACGCTTAAATGAGATCCATGAATTGGAAGATGAAGAGCCTGTTGAAAAACAGTTTTTAAGAGAATTGCCTTTAAACAAAAGCATAAGTCTGCAAAACATCGTTTTTACTTACCCAGGCGCGGGTAACGATCCTGTTGTGCAAAATATCAGCTTAAATATCCCAGAAGGGAAGACTACTGCAATTGTAGGGATGAGTGGTAGTGGTAAGACGACCATTTTAAAGCTTTTGCTCAGATTCTATGAACCCGAAAAAGGGGAGATCAGGGTGGGTAGTACTCATTTGCAGCAAATCGGTTATCGTTACTGGCGTGGTAAATGCGGAATCGTAATGCAGGATGGCTTTATTTTTTCGGATACCATTGCACGAAACATTGCCGTAGGCGATGAGTATCTCGATATGCAAAAATTACTAAATGCCATAAATGTGGCCAATATTCGCGAATTTATAGAGGAACTACCCCTTGGTCTGAACACCAAAATCGGTGCTGCGGGAAATGGTATTAGTCAGGGACAACGTCAGCGGATACTGATTGCAAGGGCAGTATATAAAGATCCGGAATACATCTTTTTTGATGAGGCTACCAATGCATTAGATGCCAATAATGAAAAAGTCATTATGGAAAATCTGGGAACCTTTTTTAAAGGCCGTACGGTGGTAGTGGTGGCCCACAGATTAAGCACAGTGAAATATGCTGACAATATCATTGTGCTGGAGAAGGGTGTAATTATAGAACAGGGTACACATCAGGAGCTGGTGACTGCAAATGGTGAATATTATAAGCTGGTAAAAAATCAGTTGGAACTTGGAGTATAACAACGTGAAAACAACAACAGAAGATATTAAACAAACCGATTCCCGAATCAACGGCCTAGAGGTAAACAGTGAGGAAGTTCAGGAAATCATTACTGCTGTGCCCTCATGGATACTACGTAGAGGTATTACGCTGGTCTTTAGTATATTGCTGGCCATTGGGTTGGTGTCTGCTTTTATTCAATACCCCGACGTAGTCAAAACCAACTTGAAGGTCAATTCCCTCAACGCCCCGAAAGCTGTTTATGTAAAACAAACGGGAAAATTACTCAGCCTGCTTGCTGCTGAAGGTGTAATGGTTAAACAGCACCAACCCCTGGCTTTTATGGAAAGTACAGCTAATCATCGTGATGTATTGAAGTTGCATGATGTATTGATGCAAATCACCAAAGAGTTGAGTGCTAATGGAATTGCACCTGCTTTACTCCTAAAAGGTTTAAATCTGGGCGAACTGCAAGGAGCATATCAAAGCTTTTACCAACAGTGTCTCCAGTACGTTTCTGCACAGAACGGGGGCTATTATCTTAACAAAAAGAAATACCTAGACCAGGATCTAAAAGAGATTGAAAAGTTAAAAGCCCAGATTATCGAACAACAGAAAATACAGGAAAAAGAGTTCGCCAATGTGGAGCATGAATTTGAGGCTTATAAGAAACTGTATCAGAAAAGCATGGTTTCTACCAGCGAATACAAACAACAGGAAAACAAGTATTTTGCAGGGAAATATCCTCTGCAGCAAAGTTTAACAGCATTACTAAACAATAATACTAGCTATACGGGGAAACAAAAAGAAATACTGGATTTGGAACATACGATACAAGATGAACGGGCTAAGTTTGTACAATCGCTGAGCAATATGGTTACGGAAACGAATGCCTGGATCAATCAGTACGTTTTAAAGGCCCCTGTTGATGGAAGAGTAAGTTATGCAGGGATTGTACAGGAAAACCAAACACTGAATGTAGGGCAGGAGGTATTTATGATCAATCCTAATAACACGGATTTCTTTGGTGAAGTTTATATTCCTCAATACAACCTGGGAAAAGTCAGAACCGGACAGCAGGTTCTGGTAAAAATGAGAAGTTTTCCTTTTGAGCAATATGGGCTGATCAGAGGTAGAGTAAATTATATTTCAGATGTAGCTTTTAAGGACAGTGTGTTTATTTCCAAAATTGGATTTGAACGTTTTGAAAATAAAGACACGGCACACAAGATTGTACTGAAGAACGGAATGCTGGCTGATGCGGAGATCATTACCGAAGAAAGTTCTTTATTGCAAAGGTTTATGAGAAATATCACAAAGATGTTCAACAGCAACTAACTTCGTTTAAGAGCAAACTTTTCCATCTTCCAGGCAAAAAACAATTATTAGCGGGTAATACTTGGGAAGTTATAGTCATTGACGTGGCAGAATTCAATCAGAGATAGCCTATTAAGTTTTGACCTAGAAGTATCAAAAGTAGGAACATCAACAAGCATTATAGATGAAGGGATAGAAATAGATTTAAAAGGGAAAAAATACATTAATTCTATTTATCAAACATTACAGGAAAAATCTGTGAGTAGTAAATACGACGACTTAACTATACAACAAATCAAAGATCTTTGTCTCTCCATAAGAGCTTTAATTGACGAAACGATAAAGCCTTTAACACCTGAACAAATAAAAAATCCTGAAATACAAGGAATGTATATGAGTCTTGCCTTTGCAAGAAGGATATTGCAAAATAAGTTAGCGAAATCAAATCCTAGAATTTCGATTTCTGCTAGGAAAAGTTCTTTATCTTCAACAACATACAGAAACATGAGTCAAAACTTTGAACAACCTATTTATGCACAAGATGTCTATGAGGGTTATGAGTTGGGATTATCGTCGTTTGTATTTAATGAAGACATAATTGTTAATAAGCAAGAATTTCTTAACGTTGTAAATGCTGACGCAAATAATCTAGCTGTAGACGATCAGGGATTATATGTTTTTCAATATGTTTTAAATAATACAACAACAAATAGTTTAAGCTTAAAAGATTTGCTAGTTGAAATTGACAACTATGTGGCATCACACCCTGAAAACATAGATAGCTCAGGTTCAAGTTGTCTTGGTGGATGGTGGCCGTCAGGAAGTAGCCATGGATGTTGCGGTAATTATAGTGGTTGCTGTTGGTTTTGGCGCTCTTCCTGTTATATACACGATAAAATATGTACCAAATGTAAGCCAAAATGGTTCTGTCTACCTGGGTGTATATCAGATCCTGATTATGAATCTAATGGTAGTCCATTTACTTTTATTGAAGATAATACCGAAAATGAGTCCCTTGGAGATGTTACTCTTGTCCATACTTTCTCAACTGAAGAAGATGTAGAAGACCTTGATACAGATATAATGATATATTGTGCCACAATATTAGAAATTAAGTATGGAATTATCGATTCACAAGTGCCAATTTTTTTAAATAACCAGAAGTTCTATACTAGCAGTAGTTTTACTGATTTAGTATCTGATGGTTATTATAAATTTGACATCCATAATAATAATAATAATTATATTGTAAATAGTAAAGTTATTGCTATTTATCAGTGGACACCATGAACAATAAATAGAAGGCTGTCTCAAAAGTCATTTTTAACAAAATAACACGAAATTAAAATTTAATATAGCTGATTTATAAACTAAAAAACGGCAATTTTCACCTTGAAAATTGCCGTTTTTTTTGTTGTTCAAAAATTAGAGTAAATATCCAAATTAAATTCTGGTTTATAATTTCAGATTTTACTTTGAGGCATACTCTCCTCGTTCGTATAAGATATAAGTTTGGTAAGATAAATTTTGACATTAAAAAGAAGAAGGTAAATAATGATGAAGTAAAGAAAGAAGAATAAGAAATGGCGATGGGGGAGTTGGTGGATTGCAGGGGGATTAGCCAATTATTCTATTTTTTTAAAATATTGTTAATATTGCATTCTTATCTTATTTTACGGATAAGAGCAAATATGGCAGCTCAGGGGGGTATATATGATGTGGTAGGTGAAAAGCTATTGCTCCAGCGGATTACGATGGGAGATGAGGCTGCTTTTAAGTCGATTTTTGATAACTATAAAGCGCGAACCTTTACCTTCGTTGTAAATTTTATCCATTCTAAAGCTGATGCCGAGGAAATTGTACAAGATACTTTTTGGGCTTATGGCAAAACAGGAATAGCCTGACGGCTGTTGAGCATCCTCGTATTTATATTTATACTGTAGTTCGGAATAGAACTTTGCGTTATCTGAGTAATGTTGCCAGAGATGAAAAGATGATCAAAGTTGTTTGGGCGAATATGCAGGAAGAAGTTAATCCTACAGGAGAGGCCTTACATTAAAAGAAAGTCAGGCCTTAATCTATCAGGCACTGTCTATGTTATCTGAGCAAAAACAAAAGGTTTTTAAAATGTGCTGTCAAATAAAATTGTAAGAAAAGTTTATACTTTGAATTATTATTTTTTATTTGTAATTTGGGTTAATCTTAATTAAGAATATCTTATTAACGCTCAAATGATAATGCCTCAAAAAATCAGTCGCCTCGTTTCTTCTAATTTTGAAAATAACGGTTTTATTTTGCCTAAAAGGTTATGATAATTTTCTTTTGAATTTTATGTAAGTCTCGTTGTTTTAATATCATGGTTAATTCTCATCTTTAATCCTTTTTTATGAAAAAATTAATCTATTTGACGCTTTTTTTTACAATGCTTTTTGTTAATGGATGTAAAAAAGATTCTATCTTAGTTGAAAATCCTTCAGAGTCGCTTCTGTTAAAAAAGCCCCCTGGCTATAGGGCAAGTATTGATGACCTAGATCCAGGAGGAAATATAGGAGATAATCCAGGAGGCACTGGTACTTCGCCTTTTCCAATTCTCCCGCCCTATATATATATATAATTGACTTGTCCGAGTATGATATTACATTGGAACCTCGCGATACATTTATATATCATAATTCTGTTGATAATAGGTACCTATCAAAATGCTGGACGTTATATCGAGTACATTACCTTGTTAATTAATGCTAATGGTACAATGACATTCCAAGTCAGGTATAGAAATCCAAATAATCAAACTAGTTTCCTCACTGCTGATTTTACTTATAATATGGTACTGGATGCCGCGGGAATTGCGAAGTTTACGCTCGCTATGGCACCTGTTGGAAATGCCAATGTTATTAGGTCTTATGTGGTGGCATTAACAGATTATTTTGACGGTTCTAATTTTAAAATCGTCTACATAGTTGCCGGAGCCCCTTCAGGAGCAACTGTTGGTGGATTCCTAAATCAAACTACACCTTCATCCTTCTTTTATGGAGTGATGATTCAATAATTAAAGATTTTAAAAAGTCATATTGTTTTTACTCTTTAAAAATGATTGTTAAACAAAAATTATATCTTAATAAATTACTAATGAAAAAAGTTGATGTCTCAGGCCTTAAAAGCAAAAGTTTCTTTTTTGCAATTTCTCTTGTATTTATTACAATGATTAGCATGTATGCGTGCAAAAAAAACCAAACCAATAATTTTTTAGATACCTCTTCTAAAAAAACATATACCACCGATAATCACAAAATTAATTACAGTTCGAGTGTGGGGGATAGTATATTGAATTTTAATATTCAGATTTATAAAATCTCTAATAATGTAAAAGAAATAGATGAATCTTTTGAAATTGATTTACGCAAAGCAATTTTTGAAAAGGACATTTATGAAATTCTTTCCAATAGATCACAAAACCCTGAATATAACAACCTGCCTGTGTCTGAAGTAAGAACAATTTGTAAATCTTTAAGGTCAATGATTTATGAAAATGCAAAATCTCTGACGCCAAAGGAAATGAGCGACCCAAGAATTGAGGGTTTATCTATTGGATTATCTTTTGTGAGAAGAATACTTAGTAGTAAACTAGGATTATCCCAAAATTTGAAACAGAAGGGATTTCGATCGCGTGAAAGGGTGAGTAACGTAGATGATGAACCTGATATTCCTACTTATCCACCATTTAATCAAGATGTTTATGAGGGATATAATCTCGGAATGTCTTCATTTGTACTTAATGAAGACATTATTGTAAACAAGGCCCAATTGGAAGCCGTGATTTCGCAAGATCTTATTTCAATGACTATTGATGATAAAGGACTCTATGTTTTTCAAGAGGTATTAGAGAATATGAACGGATCAATATTTACACTTAGAGATCTTTTGGCAGAATTAGATGATTATAGAAATGAACATCCTACTTCTAGTTTTAGCTGGTGGCCACGTGGAAGTTCGCATGGTTGCTGTGGTAATTATAATGGGCCATGTTATTACTGGAATGCATTATGTTATATCCACGATGTGATTTGTAGAAAATGCCAGCCAGCATCGTTTTGCTTGTCTGGATGTGTTCCAGATGTAAGTACTAATATTGATATAGAGCCGTTTACTTTTATTGAAGATCAGGGCAGTGGTGCTGGGACTAATATCTCTCTGTTACTCCCAACACCATTGCCTTTTTATGCCTATTACCTGACTAGTTTAACACAGTATAACCCAGAAAATGAACCGTTGGATACACCTATTTTTTATAATACTTCTGATGGAAAATATTATTCTGATGCACAGTTTCAAAATGTATTGATTGACGCATATTACTTTATCGACAATTATGCTTTGGGTAAATATTATCTAATTGTTGGAGGAAAAGTTGATAAGGTGGGATTTGCAGTTTATTAAATTAATGAGCAATCTAGTTGAATATTCTATTGAAAATAACCGGTTAAAGCCCCCAATTGGGGCTTTAACCGGTTATTGTTTTTTTACCGTTTTCAATATCATCAGGTTTATTGCATTAAGCGAATATCCGCTGATGTTATTCTGTGTCATGACTAATGACTGATCATAAAGAATAGGGACTATGTTTGCATATTCGACAATCATCCTATCCATTTTCTGGTATAACAAGTATCGCTTTTCGTTATTACTTACATAATAGCTTTCTTCAAACAGTCGGTCAAAATCATCGTTAAAATACCCCGTGTAGTTGGGGCCATTGGGTACTTTGTTTTTGGAATAAAACATCGCCAGATAATTCTCTCCGTCCGGGTAATCGGCTATCCATGATCCTCTGAAAAAGTTGACTTCATTTTTAGAGATGAGGTCTCTTAAGCTGGCGCTAGGACTCACGTCTACTTTTACACGAATGCCAATGGCGCCCAATTCGCCTTGAATAAACTCAATTAGGTCTTTGTAAGTTGTAGAAGTGCTTAAGGTAATTTGGGGCATACCTTTTCCATCAGGGAAGCCTGCTTCTGCAAGTAATTCTGCTGCTCGCTGCGGATTATAATGATAGCCTTTAACGGCTGTGCTGTCGAAACCGGGCATTCCATGTGGGATAAAACCAGATGTAGCGGGCATACCAATGCTATTTCTTAAATATTTAATCAGCTTAGGTTTGTCAATTGCATAATTGATCGCCTGCCTTACTTTTTTAAATTTTAGAGGGGAGTTTTTTGCAATTGCTTTTGAGGTATCTACCAAAATACCTACATATTCTGTACATAAGTAAGGTCCTTTTCTTAATTGAAATTTGCCTTTATATTTGCTCGTCATTTTGCCGCTTTTAGTCAGGATATCATCGCGGTAGCTGCCATCTACCTTGTCAAAAAAGTCAAGCTCTTTTTTTATGAAATTCATGAAAGCACTTTGCTTATCGCTAATAAAGGTAACTTTTACAGCATCGAGATAGGGAAGTTGTTGGTTGCCTTCTTTTTCCCAATAGCGTTCATTTTTTAACATGACTAGTATTTCGTCTTCTTTCCAGTATTTAAATTTAAAAGGACCTGTGCCTATTGGGTGGCTTCTGAAATCTTTGCCGTAATGTTCTACAATTTCCCAGGGTACAACAGCGCAATACTGTGTGGTTAACAGATTGATGAAAGCAGGAAAGGGCTTGACGAGCTTTACCTGAAAAGTGCTGTCATTTAGTGCGATGAAGCTATTTTGGTCTTTTACTTTATCGCTAAAAATCCATCCTCCAGATGAGGCTACCTTCGGATCTATAAGTCGGTAAAAACTGTATATAAAATCTGTGGCTATTACCTTCCGGCCTTTTCCATTAAGGAAAATAGGGTCGTCGTGGAAGTAAACATCATTGCGTAGGTTGAAGGTGTAGGTTAAGTGATCTTCGGAAATTTTCCAGGTTTTTGCAATGCAAGGTAGTGGAGTTAATGTGCTGTCTACCTGTACCAATCCATTAAAGATTTGATTGATCATCCAGGTGGCGTTTTGATTGCGGGCAAACGCGGGGTCGAGCGACGTGACATTTTGGTCAAGGTTCATATTAAACACCTTTTTATCCGTATCGGCTGATTTTTGCTTACAGGACAGCAGTGTTAAAATCAGCAAGGTATAAAAAATATTGTTTATCATACGGCACATCGGTTCAGGAATAGTAATTTTGCACAAAGTAATAAATATATCGATATGTCTTTTTTAAATGCGGTTATAAATAAGGTTAAAGATGAAGCCTTGCGCGAGCAGCTTCAGGAACGCGTAGATTTAATCCAGCATAAAATAAAGTTTATGGATAAGGTTCCGGTTGCTTGTCTGGATACAAATAACCAGTTAAATTATGGTTTAGAGGAAGTGATTTTAGCTGCGGGTGGTATGTATCAGGATTTCATCAACACAGCTAAAGTGGTTATTTATATGGAAAAAGGGACCACTATGCTGGAGCTGATGGGCCTTGTTCCGCCATTATTGGATAATAGCTGGCCTGCTGTTGAATACAATCGAGTCTATTTAATGAATGGACAGGATTTAGAGATGGATGATGCTGAAGATCTGGTTACTGCTCTTGAGGATATCGCCGAAATGCTTTATCCTGGATTCTTTGTTTTTGGAAATGAAGGGATTGATTGGTTGAGCTTTAAAACGCAATAAATTTATCCATTTGCTGACCTGTAAATTTTAAGGTATCTTCTTTAAACAGATCGCCATTTTCGTCTAGTTCGATCTTAATCGCAGAAATGTGGATCCTTAATGGGAGCACATGAAGGTGTAGGTAGCTACAAACTCCTCCAAAGTGATCTATTCCTCTAATGTTTCCGTATTTTCCTGAAGATACGCCTACCAGAGCGGCTTTTTTATCGTAAAAACTTTCAGGGAAATTGCAGGCATCAATAAATGCTTTTAGTACGCCAGGGAAGCTGCCATTGTATTCGGGGATGATAAAAAGAAACTTACTGGTTGCGGCAATCATTTGTTGAATGGGCTCAAATTCTGGACTCCTTTTTCCGTAAAGGTCAGAGGCTATGAGTGTTTCGGGAAGATCCTCCAGGTTAAACAGGTTAGTTTGTAATCCTTTTTCTGCTAATGTTTTCTGGTAATATTTTGCGATTTTTAGTGTATTACTTGCAGGTCTGTTTGTTCCTGATATGATGGTTATCATGCGAAAATTGTTAATAAGATGTGTAAAACACTTGCTGCATTAATGCTAGTTTTGCCATTTAGTTTGTATCTTAGCTAATCGTTAAAATATGCCTAAAACAATACAAAAATAGCATTTTTTATAGATTTACTTCAATGTAAATTAAGCCTTAAGTAAATAATTGGTAATTATTAAAAAGATAAATGAGTAAAATTATTGCATTGGCAAATCAAAAAGGTGGTGTAGGTAAAACGACTTCATCTATAAACTTAGCAGCAAGTTTAGCCGTACTGGAATACAGGACTTTATTGGTCGACGCAGACCCTCAGGCCAACTCTACCTCCGGTATTGGTTTTGATCCAAGAAATATCAAAAATAGCATCTACGAATGTATCATCAATGATATAGAACCGATGGATGCGATACAAAAAACAGAAACGCCAAATTTGGATCTGTTGCCAGCGCATATCGACCTGGTTGGTGCCGAGATCGAGATGATCAACCTCAATAACAGGGAGTATAAAATGAAAGCTGTTATGGAGAAGATCAGAGATCAGTACGATTTTATTATCGTTGATTGTTCTCCCTCGCTAGGTTTAATTACCATCAATGCACTTACAGCAGCGGATTCTGTAATTATCCCTGTTCAATGTGAATATTTTGCATTGGAAGGTTTAGGTAAATTGCTAAACACAATTAAAATTGTACAAAATCGTTTAAATCCTGAATTGGAAATTGAAGGTATTTTGTTGACAATGTATGATGTGCGTTTGCGTTTATCGAACCAGGTGGTTGAAGAAGTAAAAACGCACTTTCAAGAGCTTGTTTTTGAAACGATCATTCAAAGAAATACCCGCTTAAGTGAGGCCCCAAGTTATGGTGTATCTGTAATTATGCACGATGCAAACTGTAAAGGAGCTATCAATTATCTGAACCTGGCACGTGAGATCGTCCGTAAAAACGGATTGGTTAAGGAAGTGCAGGATGTAAATACGGCAACTATATAATTATTTTTTAATGACATCTTTTCAGCGAAAAACAGGTTTAGGCAGAGGATTAAGTGCGCTTTTGGATGATAGCGATTCCGTTAATCCGCCTAAAAGCGAGGTTAACCCGGTTAGTGAAACCAGGCAGGAAAGCCACCAAAACAACAATAGTATCGGACTGATCAATATCAGTGCTATAGAGACCAATCCGTACCAGCCGCGTACCGAATTTGATCAGGTGGCTTTAAACGAGTTGGCCGAATCTATTCGGGTGCAGGGGCTTATTCAGCCGATTACGGTTAGAAAACAAGGCGAAAATCAATATCAACTTATATCTGGAGAACGTAGGTTAAGAGCTTGTAAGCTTGCTGGACTTACCCAGATTCCTGCTTACGTGCGTAGTGCCAATGATCAGCAGATGCTGGAAATGGCGCTTATTGAAAACATACAACGTGAAAACCTGAATGCTATTGAGGTAGCACTTAGTTTTCAGCGTATGCTGGATGAATGTAACTTAAAACAGGAGCAGCTTGGTGAGCGTGTAGGTAAAAACCGGACTACGGTAACCAATTATCTGCGTTTGCTGAAATTACCTCCGGTTATTCAGATTTCTATTCGTGATCAGAAAATATCTATGGGTCATGCGCGTGCGCTGATCAATGTAGATTCTGAAGAAAAACAACTTTTTATCCATCAGGAAATTATTGATAAAGGCCTTTCTGTTAGGAAAGTGGAAGAATTGGTTAGAAGCATCAACAGTGTTGAGGTGAAACCTAAGTTTCAGCTGAAATCCAAAGCAGTGCCTTTTGAATATCAAAAATTACAGAAGGACCTGGCCTCTAAATTTGCGACCAAAGTGAAGCTTAAAGTAGGGGATAATGGTAAAGGCGCTATTGAGATTCCATTCATGTCTGATGACGATTTAAACAGGATCCTAGAGTTATTAGATTGGTAATGCATAAAATTTTGCTGTTATCGGTCTTCTTGTTTTTTGCTGCTTTTGCTGCAAGAGCCCAACAAAAACTGACCAGTAAGAAGGATAGCGCCACGTTGGAAGTTACAACAACTGATACCGTAAAACCTTATGTAAATGTGGGTAAAATTGCCGGACGAAGAGCCGCTATCCGATCGGCTATGTTGCCAGGTTTGGGGCAAATCCGAAACGGACTTAACATTTACAGAGGTCTAAAAGTTGCAGGTATTTATACCGGTGCAACTTTGCTTACGATTTCCTATATGGATAATACTAAGCAATACAACATATTTGCTGATGAATTGGAGTATCGGGCTACACATGGAGATAAATCTCCAGAAGGAAGTCCTTATGCAAATTCTCCAACCGATCGCTTAATTTTAGCAAAGGACACTTATCGAAGAAACAAGCAAGTGATCATTTTCTCTTATGTAGGCTTATACTTATTGAATATTGTAGAAGCTTACATTGATGCACGTTTGGCTAATTTTGACGTAGGCGATGTAGCGCGTATAAAAATTAGGCCCGATTTGATGAACTCAAATCAGATGTATGGCTTCAATAGCTTTGCGCCGGGAATGAAAATCGCAATTACCTTTTAAGTAGAATAAAAAAGAAATATAAACTAAATGAAAATAGCTTTACTTGGTTACGGAAAAATGGGGCAAATCATTGAAAGGTTTGCTTTAGAAAGAGGCCATGAGATTGTCCTGAAGATCAGTATTGACAACACGGAAGATTTAACTACTGCTAACTTGTCAAAGGCTGATGTAGCTATAGACTTTAGTGCTCCTGCTGCTGCACTCAGCAACATTCATGCTTGTTTTGATGCCAATTTACCAGTAGTGGTTGGTACTACAGGATGGTATGGTGAATTGCAGGAAGTGAAAAATGAATGTTTGAGTCGTAACAATACCTTACTTTACGGGTCAAACTTTAGTATAGGGGTGAATTTGTTTTTTCATATCAGTAAAGTGATGGCAAAGCTGATGAATGATTATCCTGCTTACGAAGTTCAGGTAGAGGAAATTCATCATACACAGAAATTAGATTCTCCAAGTGGTACAGCAATGACACTTGCTGAAGATATCATTGAGCAGATGGACCGCAAATCTGAGTGGGTAAATGAAGAGGTAGGTACTCCATTTGATGATGTGGTTAAGAAAAATCAGCTGTTGATTGAATCCCACAGAATTGAAAATGTGCCGGGTACCCATACTGTGCTGTACAGTTCGGAAGTAGATGAAATTGAATTAAAACATACTGCCCATAACCGTTCCGGCTTTGCGCTTGGAGCAGTAGTGGCGGCAGAGTGGTTACAAAATAAACAGGGCTTTTATAATATAGCCGATATATTTAATTTTAAATAACAATATATGAGTTGGAAATTCTGGCAAAAAAGTAAAGACGATAAGCCAAAGAAGAAAAAAACAAAAACCCGTGAATGGGTAGATGCTATCGTTTTTGCGGTGGTTGCTGCGACTATCATCAGGGTGTTCTTTATCGAGGCTTATACGATACCGACTGCCTCTATGGAAAGGTCTTTGCTGGTTGGCGACTTTTTATTTGTTAGTAAAGTTAATTATGGAGCAAGGGTACCTATGACTCCAATTGCATTCCCTTTTGCCCACCATACAATGCCAATAACTGGTACTAAAGCTTATTGGGATGGTGTACAATGGAAGTTTCACAGATTACCAGGTTTATCAGATATTAAAAGAAATGATGTTGTGGTTTTTAACTATCCACAAGGTGATACTGTAGCGCTGGAGCAGCAGGATGTTGATTATTACCAGATGGTAAGATCTGAAGGATGGGCAGCAATTAATAGTCGCTATACCATTGTAAGCAGACCTGTTGATAAAAGAGAAAATTATATCAAACGTTGTATTGCTATAGCAGGTGATACCATAAGCATGGCCAATGGGTTGGTAAGTGTTAATGGAAAAGCTGAACCATTAAAAAATACTGGTGAGATTAGCTATGAGGTGGTATTTAAAACTCCAGATGTGAATCCTTCAGTTTTTGAAGATTTAGGATTTAACATTTCGGATGATATCAGAAGCACCATGACGCCTAATGTATATACATTTAATGGAACTGCGGAGATGATGGCCGATGTGAAAAAATTGGACTTCGTGCAATCTGTAAAAGTATTTACTGCCCCTCCTCATGAGCGTGAAGGTGATATTTTCCCGTTTGACCGTAATAGAGATTGGAATGTAGATAACTTTGGGCCTATCATTATTCCTAAAAAAGGATGGACGGTTAAATTAGACAGTGTTACTATGCCACTTTATGAAAGAAGCATTCGTATTTATGAAGGCAATAAGCTGGAAAAATCAGCTACTGGTTGGCTGATAAATGGTAAAGCTGCAGATAGCTATACCTTTAAAATGAATTACTACTGGATGATGGGTGATAACAGACACAGATCTGCAGATTCTCGTTATTGGGGTTTTGTTCCTGAGGATCATATCGTAGGAAAAGCATTGTTTATATGGATGAGTTACGATACCAATGGTTCGTTCTTCAGCAAAATCAGATGGAGTAGATTGTTAAGAGGCATTCATTAAGATAAACCAGCTATTCCTAATTTAAGGGCTAGCTCATTCAAATCATTCACAACGGCATCTATTAAAGGGATGCCGTTTTTTTTGCGCTCATTTTCAAAGGCATACTCGGGTTCTCCGGGAATGATTACTTTCTTTTCAGGATCGATGGTTTTAGCACTTTTAAAACGTGTGATCCAGTTGTCAAGATGGTCTTTAAAGTCTTGTGCCGGACGGAAACCGTCAACGCGCATTGCACCAAAGAAATGACCGATACCTTCGCCTACAGGATCTGTTGGTGGCTCCAGGAAAGCAACAAAAGGAGGGACCCATGGTCCGTAATTAGCACCAGAGAGCACAGCTGATAGAATGTCAACTGTAGCACCTAATCCATAACCTTTGTGGCTCCCGTGGTCTTTATCGCTTCCCAAGGGCAATAATGAACCGCCTTCTTTTAGCTGATGTGGGTTTATAGATGTTTGTCCTTCCTTATCTTGTACCCATCCTTCAGGGATAGGCTGATTAGCTCTTTGCGCAATTTCCAACTTACCGTTTGCTGCGGCAGCGGTTGCCATATCTACCACTACCGGTGGATATTTGCCAGCAGGGAAAGCATAACACATCGGATTGGTGCCTAATAACCTTTCATTGGCATACGTAGGTGCTACCAATGGACTTGCATTGGTCATGCTGATTCCTATCATATCTTGCTCAACGGCCATTAGTGCATGGTAACCTGCTATTCCAAAATGATTGGAGTTTTTTACTGCAACCCAGCCACTACCATAGGTTTTTGCCTTCTCTATTGCAATTTTCATGGCAAAAGGAGCGACCACTAAACCTAGTCCTCCGTCACCGTCTACAGTAGCTGTCGTAGCGGTTTCGTGGACTACCTTTACCATAGGAGTAGCATTGATTCGTTTCTTCTCCCAGAGTCTCACATAGCCGCTTAAACGAGCTACTCCATGAGAGTCAATACCTCTTAAATCTGAGCGTAATAAAACATCTGCGGCAAGCTTTGCATCGACTTCCGGACATCCCATAGTTAAAAAGACATTTTCGGTAAAACGACGCAGGTTATTTTCGGTAAAAGTGTAAAATTTCATGGTAATTAGGCAAATAATACGGTAAACTGGTGGTCTAACGGTTTAAAATAGGCAACCAAAGAATCAATAAACTCGTCACCATATATTACATACATTGGTGCAATATTTAACACCCTTTCTTGTAGTACTCCTGTTGGGAAAAGTTTGTCCTTTAAGCTCTCGATTTGAGCAAGGGAGGTTTTATGCTTACGCTTTTCGGCTCTTAGCATTTTTTTCTCTAAACTTGAAATGAGTTTAAGTGCTCTTGTTTTTGCTGCATCAGCCGATTGAGAAAGCGTTTTGTCAATCTTATAAGCATTTAGCTTAATCTGATCAAAAACGGCGCTGATTGCACGTTCTTCATCATTTAAAGAGAGCTGCAGGTTGACATGCGAGCGTACCCATTCATTTTTTATACTTTCAGTTTTGGCAAACAGGTTTTTATAACTGATACCAAGGATCTGCATTCTTTCTTCACTTCTGCTATCAATTACCATTGCCGAATTGCGTAATAATACGATCGGGAAATCAACTTTATAATGCTCAAAGTTCGACTTTAACTGTAGCCAGTAAGTCAGCTCAGCACCTCCGCCTATATAAGCTAGATTGGGTAAAATCACCTCCTGGTATACCGGGCGCATAACCACATTCGGGCTAAATCTTTCAGGGAAATTACTGATTTCAGTTTCAAGCTCTTCTTTATTAAAGCTGATATCAGTATGCATTACATTGTAGCGGCCATCTTCTTCCACAATACGTTCCCGTAATTGATCTGTCATGTAGAAGAAGTTGATCTCTCTAGGGTTTACCTGTGGCTTATGACCAAGTTCTTCCAGTTTTGAATTGCTGTCGGAAATAAACTTGAAGCTATTTTGTTCAGTAATGTCCTGGTATATAATTGCAGCGAATTGTTTTTTTAGTTGAGGATCATCTGCATCAACGCAAACCAATCCATACTCACCAAATAGGGCATCTACTAATTCGCGTGTGGCATCACTTAGTTTTGCATTATTGGTGTAAGCAGCTTCGACCAATCGGGATAACATGAGTCCTTTTGTGCCAATGCCTAAATAACCTTTATAAGCAGTAAGGGTTTCAATAATATCTTTAGTATTTAGCCTACCGGTAGCTCCGGCAGCCTGCTTATTCCAGGTCAGCATTTTGTCCTCAATTTTCACATGATTGATTTCCTCAAAATCATGATCTTCTGTAGCCATCCAATAGACAGGGACAAAATTATAGTCTGGAAATTCTTGCTTTAATTCTCTGGCCAGATTTATAGCGGTCACTATTTTATAAATAAAATAAAGTGGACCGGTAAAAATATTCAGCTGATGGCCAGTAGTGATGGTAAAGGTGCGGCTATCTCCCAATCGTTTGATATGCTCAGTGACCATTGGCGTTGTTTTAACAGACGCGTATTGCTTTTTCAGCGTATCCACCAATACGGATCTATCCGCATTATAATTACGATTTTTAATGGCTTCAGCGAAGCCATTAAAATCCGGGGTATATTTATAGAAAGACTTTAACTGATCTTTTCCGCTGATGTAATCCAGTACAATTGCAGAGAAAGCATTCGTTTCCTGGTATGGTATGTATTTAGCCTGCATTGCTACGAATTTAAGTTAATAAACCATAATTCTTAATTTGCGGCTTTTATTTTACAATCTGTCCATATAGATCAAAGTCTTCAGCGCGGTCTATTTTTACCTGTACAAAGCTACCATTTGCGGCATAACCTGTACTGGCATCAATTAGGACCTCATTGTCAACTTCTGGTGAGTCAAATTCGGTACGACCAATGAAGAAGTCTCCTTCTTTTCTGTCTACCAAAACTTTATAGGTTTTGCCAATTTTCTCTTGGTTAATGTCAAAAGATATTCCCTGTTGCAATTCCATAATAGCATCTACACGTTCTTGTTTTACTTCAGCAGGTACATCATCTACAAGATCATGTGCATGGGTTTTCTCTTCGTGCGAGTAAGTAAAGCAGCCTAGTCTGTCGAAACGAGTTTCTTCAACCCAGTTCATCATCTCTTCGAAATCCTGTTCAGTTTCACCTGGATAACCGCAGATTAAAGTAGTACGCATAGCGATACCCGGTACTTTATCTCTGATCTGGTTTACAATATCAATGGTTTTTTGTTTGGTGATACCACGACGCATTGATTTTAGCATATTGTCTGTGATGTGCTGTAAAGGCATATCCAGGTATTTGCAAATGTTCTCGCGTTCATTCATGGCATCTAAAATTTCCATTGGGAAACCAGAAGGGTAGGCGTATTGAAGTCTGATCCATTCAATACCGTTTACATCTGATAGTCTACGCAGTAATTCATCTAGATTACGTTTGCCATAAATATCTAAACCATAATAGGTCAGATCCTGTGCAATCAGTATTAATTCTTTAGTTCCGCCTGCTGCTAATATTTTAGCCTCATTTACCAGTTCCTGCATATCGCGGGAAACATGTTTTCCGCGCATTAATGGAATGGCACAAAAAGAGCAGGGACGGTTACAGCCTTCTGCGATTTTAAAGTAGGCGAAATGAGAAGGGGTAGTCAATAAACGCTCTCCAATCAGTTCGTGTTTATAGTTTGCCCCTAGAGAGTGCAATAAATTATTTAGATCATTGGTTCCAAAGAAGGCGTCTACATTGGTAATCTCGGATTCTAATTCTGGTTTGTAACGTTCCGACAAGCATCCAGTTACAAAGACCTTTCCTACTTTACCTTCCTCTTTTAGCTGACTGTATTGCAAGATGGTATCGATGGATTCTTGTTTTGCATTGTCGATAAAGCCACAAGTATTGATGACAACAATATCGTCTTTACCCATTTTATTAGCTTCATGAACCACATCCATGCTATTGCCGCGCAGTTGTCCCATTAAAACTTCAGAGTCGTAGGTGTTTTTAGAACAGCCTAAAGTGATGACATTGATTTTTGGTTTTTTAACGGGGATTATTTTGGAAGTGTTTTTTGTATTCATGTTGTAATATTGGGTATTCTTGTAATTTTAATGTTGTCGCTTTTTATTTAAATAAGCTGTCAACAAATGCTTTTTTATCAAATAATTGAAGGTCGTTCATGCTTTCGCCTACGCCTATATATTTTACGGGGATTTTAAACTGGTCTGAAATGCCAATTACCACACCGCCTTTTGCCGTACCATCAAGTTTAGTGATGGCCAATGCATTTACGTCCGTAGCTTCAGTAAACTGTTTGCATTGCTCAAAGGCATTTTGTCCTGTAGAGCCATCTAGTACCAGCAATATTTCGTGTGGGGCAGAAGGGATTACTTTTTCCATCACACTTTTAATTTTGCCCAACTCGTTCATCAAACCGATTTTGTTGTGTAGTCGGCCGGCAGTATCAATAATAACTACATCTTCTCCGTTAGCTACGGCTGATTGTAGCGTATCATAAGCAACAGACGCAGGGTCTGAACCCATTGCCTGCGCAACTACGCGTACACCAACGCGTTCACCCCAAAGTTTAATTTGCTCTACAGCAGCAGCTCTAAAAGTATCAGCTGCACCTAAAACAACCTTAAGGTTTTCGGCTTTTAGTTTATGTGCCAGTTTTCCAATAGTAGTAGTTTTTCCTACACCATTTACGCCTACAACCATAATTACGTAAGGCTTGTGCTGGCCATATTCAAACTGTCTAAAGTCGTTGCTGTTGTTTTCTGCCAATAGTAACTGAATCTCGTCACGCAATAGGTGATTCAGTTCAGTAGTAGATAAGTATTTGTCTTTAGTTACACGTTGCTGTATACGGTCGATGATTTTTAATGTTGTATTTACCCCAACATCAGAAGTAACCAATACTTCCTCCAGGTTGTCGAGCACATCATCATCTATGGTAGATTTACCAGCAACAGCTTTAGTGATTTTACTAAAAAAGCCTTCTTTAGTTTTTTCTAATCCCTTATCCAGAGCCACTTGGGCTTCAGGTTCAGTTTCCTTTTTCTTGAAAAAATCAAATAACCCCATACGAATGTATAATAAAACAAAAAAAGCCCTCCCGGTAAAAAGGGACGGCTCTAATATTATAAAATATTAAAATTATTTTTTAGATGCAATAGCATCTTGAACGTGATCGTTGTGAACAATAACTTCTTTGAAAGAATAAGATCCTTTGTCAGATTTAGTCATTGTAATAACTTTCGAATATTCTTTTCCTTTACCCGTTTTAAGGGTAGCAACTACCTTTTTTGCCATGATTTAATGGATTGTATCTAGTTAATAAACTAAATTGATATTACTTAATTTCTTTGTGAACCGTTACTTTTCTCAATACCGGGTTGAATTTTTTCAATTCTAAACGCTCAGTAGTGTTTTTACGGTTTTTAGTAGAGATATATCTAGACATACCAGGCATGCCGCTAGTCTTATGCTCTGTACACTCTAGAATAACTTGTACTCTGTTACCTTTTTTTGCCATTTTATATACTATTAAGGTTGATTCACATCAACCAATGTTATTTACAAATACCCTTTTTTCACGAAACGACTGATCGCTTCAGTAATACCAATTTTGTTGATGGTTTTGATTGCTGAAGTAGATACTTTCAGTGTTATCCAACGATCTTCTTCAGGAATATAAAATTTCTGAAGTTGTAAGTTGGGATAAAACTTACGCTTAGTTTTAACGTTTGAGTGAGAAACATTAAAACCTGTCATTGCCATTTTTCCGGTTAAATCACAAACTCTAGACATGCCTTTATTTATAGTGTTAAATATATTTTCTTAATTTTTTTAAGAGTGTGCAAATATCAATAAAATATTTGTATTCGTCAAGAGGAGTCCGAAATATTTTTAATTTATTTCCAAGGGGTTGGGAGATAAAATCATCATTTTCTTCTAAAGCAGCATTCTTTTAGCTTTTAAGATGGTTGAAAGGGTGGCCTGGGTTTTCATAGTGCCAAATTTATCTTAGAGGGAGCCCTGAAATGGCTCTATTTTTTTATTTGTTTTTCTTCCTTTTTATGGTCTTCTTGAAGTTGCTCTTTTAAAACCTTGATAATCAAATTGAATTGTAATAATATTATAGCTAGTAATTTATGATTAAATCGTAAAATTCGGTACTTTTGGAGTTAGGTGGGAGGAAGGATTTTAATTTAACGTATTCTAAACTTGGATCAGATCAAATTATATACCAGGCAATTGGTTGCCGAAGCATTATCCATCATGCAAAATGGGAAGGTTGATAACCTTCCAGTGTATGATAATGGCAATTTTATAGGGAGGATTACATACAAGGAACTACGCGCTTTTTTAAGGTATAACGGAAAAATGGGGAATATTGATGCCCATAAGATGAGTTTTGAACTTGGAACTGCACTGGTTACCATAAAGAGATTACGTAGTGAAAATGAGCAAAGACCCTTGCGGAGTACAGGAGTTAAACAATTTATGATAGGATTAAGTTCGGTAGCTGCAGTTGTATTCGTTTTACTAGGCCTAAACAGGTTGTTTTTTACACCGGTTAATTCAATTCCTCCTGTTGAAAATAATGCGGCAATCCCTGGTACAAAAAAAATACTGTTGACTTTGTTAAATGGGGATAACATTACCTTAAATGACACTGAAACTGGAGTTGCTGTAATAGGTAATGAGTTACAGTATATTGATGGAGGTAAAGTTGCCGGATCAGCAGGTTTGGTTAGTAAAAGCCAACAGATGATACTGAATATTCCAAGGGGAGGTAATTATCAGATGATATTGCCTGATGGGAGTAAAGTATGGCTTAATGCCGCCAGTAGTTTAAAGTTTCCTTCAACTTTTGCAGGCGCGACTCAGCGCAAAGTGGAGTTAAATGGAGAGGCTTATTTTGAAATTTCTAAGGTTACACGTCCATCGGGTAATAAGCAATCCGCTATCCGGGTTCCATTTATAGTGGTAAGCAATGGTCAGGAAATAGAAGTTTTGGGGACGCACTTTAATGTAAATGCTTATAGTAACGAAAAAACGGTGCAGACCACTTTGCTTGAAGGAAGTGTACGCATTAGGAAATCATCGACAGACAATATGTTGGCAGCAAGTCTGGATCCTTCAACACTCGACTTTATGGGTGGTGTAAAAGGTGAATTAGATTTGGGAGAATCTGTGTTACTTAGACCTAATGAGCAAGCGACTTTGACAAACGATAAAATAAGTGTTAGACATGTAGATGCTGAAGAGGCGATCGCATGGAAAAATGGCGAATTTATATTTAGGAATACATCGCTGGAGAGTATTATGCGAATGGTTACCCGCTGGTATGATGTAGAAGTTATTTTCCAGAACAAAGAGGTCGGTGCAGAGCTTATTGGGGGTACCATAGTAAGGTCTTATAAATTAGCTCAGGTATTACAAATGCTGGAGATGACCGGAAATGTAAGATTTAAAGTTGAAGGCAGAAGAGTTACTGTATTAGAATAATGCTTTTAAAAAAGGGAGTAATTGTTTTCATATTGATGCTACTAGGGATAGCTGTACGTGCGCAAAAGTTAAATTATGTGCAGAAAAATGTATCCTTGTCGCGTTTTTTTAAGGAAATAAGAAAACAAACGGGGGCTAGTGTAGTCTGGAATGAAAAAGGATTCAATGTAAATCAACAGATAGATGCTGATTTTAGGAATGTGGAGCTTAAAACAGCAATCGATCAGATCGCTGCCAAGTTGCACTTTACCTATTCCATGGTTGATAAAATGATTGTCGTAAAGGATCAATTGGTTGTTGCCAACCCTATTGAAACGGTAAAACCGAAGATCGATAATAAACCTGTAGCTACTGAGGAGAAAAAGGAGTTTAATTTGCCTGGGGTGGAAATTATAAGCACCGGTTATCAGCGGATACCAAAAGAACGTGTTACCGGGAGTTTTGCGATGGTAGATAGCGCTCAGCTAAATCGCAGAGTTAGTCCTGATATTTTTAGCAGATTGGAAGGGATTACCAGTGGACTGTTGTTTAATAAAAATACTTTAAATAGTACTTCTGGGAATTTGGATATCTCTATTCGGGGTAGAAGTACAATTTATGCGAATGATCAACCATTAATTATTTTAGATAATTTCCCTTTTAACGGCGATTTTAATTCCATCAATCCAAATGATGTAGCTAACATTTCAGTATTAAAAGATGCGGCATCGGCTTCTATATGGGGAGTTCGGGCTGGTAATGGAGTGATTGTGATTACCACGAAAAGCGGAAAATACAAGCAACCTTTGAAGCTCTCTTTTAATTCTAATTTGACGGTTTCTGGTAAGCCGGATGTTTTTTACAATCCAAATTACTTGTCTTCTAAAGATTTTATTGATGTAGAAACCTTCTTGTTTAACAATGGGAAATATGATGCCGCATTGCTAGATCAGGTTAATTTTCCCGTTGTTTCTCCTGTTGTGAAGATTTTAGATAGACAAAAGAAAGGGCAATCTGCAACGGTAACCGAGCAACAACTTGATGCCTTGCGAGGAAATGACATTCGGAATGAGGAGCTTAAATATTTCTACCGAAACCCTATTTCACAGCAATATTATCTGAATATGAGTAAAGGGACTGACGTATCCAGTCATTATCTTTCTGCAGGTTATGATAGGTCACTTGCTAGTCTTGTGAATAATGAAAACAATAGGATTACAGTAAATACCCAACATTCTGTAAAGCTGTTGAAAAACTTGGAGTTGAATGCAGGATTGTATTATGTAAGAACTAGTGGGAAAATGGATAGTACAATTGCGGGGACTTCAAGTCCAAACTTTACACCTTATTATCAATTCAAGGACGGCAATGGTAATGCCACAGTATTTGAAAGTGCATATAGTGGGGGTTTCAATGCACAAGCTATGGCTAAAGGTTTTTTGGATTGGTCTTATGTTCCTCTGGATGAATTAGGATTACCTTCGACAACTGTGTTGGGTAATGATTTGCGCTTAAATGGCGGTTTAAATTATACATTTCTTCCGGGGTTAAAAGCTGAGGTTAAGTATCTTTACCAGCATATAAAAAATAATTCACAACTTACAAGTGGGCTGGAAAGGCACTTAACAAGAAGCTCGATCAATCAATATGCGATTTTGCAAGCCGGGCAGGTCAGTGGCTATAACATACCTCTAGGTGCAATTCAGTATCAAACAATGCGGAAAGCCGTGTCAAAAAATTTCAGGGCTCAATTAAATTATGAAAAAGATTGGCAAAAACATGCCATTTATGCAATTGCTGGGTATGAACTTTCTGAATTTGATACACAAGCAAACACATCTATTAACTATGGTTATGATAAGCGCACAGGAAGTTCTGTTCCAATTGATGCGGTGACTGTTTTTAATCTAAACCCTTCAGGAAATGGTAAAATAAATACTGGCGGCGATCTTTTCGGGAGATTGGATCGAATTCGATCGTTATTTGCCAATGCCGTCTATATTTATGACCAAAAGTATGTGGTATCGGCTAGTATGAGAATGGACGGGTCAAATTATTTTGGAGTCAAAACCAATCAGAAGAACGTACCATTGTGGTCTGCAGGTGCTTTATGGCATTTGGATAGGGAAGCTTTTTACAAGATGAATTGGTTACCCGTATTAAAATTAAGAGCCTCTTATGGTATTAATGGAAATCTCGATAAGAGCAATACAGGGATAACTACTATTAGAAATAACATTGCAAATGCAGTATATACGAATTTGCCATTTGCTAGCATAGTAAACATAGGCAACCCTGAGCTTCGCTGGGAAAAAATAGGTATAGCGAACCTTGGGCTTGATTTTGGGTTTAAGGATAATGTTGTTTCGGGTAAGGTAGATTATTTTTTTAAGAGGGGGACTGATATGCTTGGTGACAAGGCTTTTTCTGCTAGTACAGGGATAAAGGTGCTACGCGGGAATTATTCTGAAATGAAGGCTAGAGGTATAGATATTTTATTGACTTCTCAGAATTTAAATGGTATTGTTAAATGGCAAACGAATGCATTGTTTTCAACAGTGCATGATTGGGTAACTTTGTATGATGTGATTGAGACTACCGGGGCCTCTTATTTTGATAATAATCTCGCAAAACCATTACTTGGGAAACCTGTTTATGGTATTTACAGTTACAGATCTGCAGGATTGGACCCTTTGAATGGTGATCCACGTGGCTATTTAAAAGATCAGATTAGTAAGGATTATAATCGGATATTGACCGAAACTACAGTGGATGACCTCGAGTATAATGGAGCTGCCCGTCCTACTGTATTTGGAGGGTTGAATAATACAATCTCCTTTCGTAAATTTACGTTTGCTTTTAGTATCAGTTATAAGCTAGGCTATTATTTTAGAAAGCCCTCTGTAAATTATTACAGTATGTATCATTTAGGATTAGACAAGGGCTTGAAAAAGGATTTTGAAAGGCGCTGGCAAAAGTCTGGTGATGAACTGTTTACGAATGTGCCATCCCAAGCGAATTACACGGAAGGCAGCTTTAGGGACATATTTTATCTGAATTCTTCTTCAACTATTGCCAAGGGTGACCATGTCCGTTTGCAAGATATCAGCCTAAGTTTTGATCTGGATGATTCGAATTGGAAAAGTATTCCGGTAAAACAAATGCAACTTTATTTGTATGCGAATAACATGGGGGTCATTTGGAAGGCAAATGATTTTGGCTTGGATCCAGATCTTGTTCCGGGGACAAATGACCGTTTAGCACATCCTGTGCCTATGAATTTTTCACTAGGGATTAAAGTCAGTTTTTAAAGGGAGATTATGATGAGAAAAGAGAATTTGAATTATATATTTTCAATAGTGCTAGTACTACTCTTTCAATCCTGTGGTAAGACCTGGTTGGAAGCCAAACCAGACAAATCATTAGTCGTTCCAAATAGTATAAAAGATTTTCAGGCTTTACTTGATAATACCTCTCAAGTTTTTAATATCAATCAAGCGAGTGGTTTAAGCGAAATAGGCGCGGGTGATTTCTATATTTCTTTTTTGGGGTGGCAGTCTCTTTTTAATGTACAGGAAAAATCAGCTTATATCTGGGCTCCAACAGCAGGATTTTATAATGGAGAACAAAGCTTAGACTGGTCATCTGCTTATCAACGGGTTTTAAATACGAATGTAATTCTAGAAGGAATTGAAAAAGTAAGGCCAGGAATGACTGAGCAGCAGGATTGGAACAATGTAAAGGGAGGAGCACTGTTTTTTCGTGCTTTTGATTTCTTTAATTTGGCTCAGGAATACTGTGTAGTATATAATTCTAGTACTGCAAATGCGGATCTAGGGTTGCCTTTAAGGCTGGAGTATGATGTAAATATAAAAGTGAAACGGAGCAATCTTCAACAAACTTATGATCGGATCATTGCTGATTTAAAAGAAGCGGCTAATCTGCTAGGAATTAGGCCTCAGTACAAAACTCGGCCCTCTAAAGAAGCTGCGTACGCTTTACTCGCAAGGACTTATCTGGCTATGGAAAACTATGAACAAGCCGGAGTATACGCTGATCTGGCTTTGCAGATTCAATCTGATTTGATGGATTACACAAAGTTGAATAGTGCTGCATTATTTCCAATTGCAAGATTTAACGCTGAAGTGATTTTCCACAGCACATTTACGTATGGGATATTTAATACCACAAGGCTAACTGTGGTACCAGAATTATACAATGACTATGCTATTGGGGATTGTCGTAGGTCTGTCTTTTTCACTACGAATGCGAATGGGATGACTTTTAAAGGGAGTTACAATGGGGATAAACTACTTTTCGGAGGTTTGGCTACTGATGAAATGTATCTAATCCGTTCGGAGTGTAATGCAAGAAACGGAAAACCCGGCTTAGCATTAGAGGACTTGAATCATTTACGGAGAAGCCGATGGAACGGTATTTATCTGGATTTGATCAGTACAAACCCTAATACAGTATTGGAGTATATCCTAAAAGAACGGAGAAAAGAGTTGGTGTTCCGAGGAATTCGTTGGTCCGATTTACGAAGACTAAACCGAGATCCCAGATTTGCGGTTACTTTAACCAGAGTATTGAATGGGATTTCTTATAATCTACAGCCAAATGATAAAAGATATGTTTTTCCGATTGATGAAGAAGAGATCCAGTTGGGCGGGATACAGCAAAACGAACGTTAAAAATATTAAAGGAGATTGAACAATCAATCTCCTTTAATATTTTTACTCAAAATGACCATTGATGACTGAACCACTTTGAAAGGTTACTCCTGTCGAAGGCAGAGATTGTCCATCAGTAGCGGGAGGTGTATTGGTGCCAATATCCCATTGTGAAGAACAAAGGTTACCTCCTGGTTCACACCTGTCACCTGAATAATAAGCATAACCGCTAGGACTGTTAGGTGCTCCATAAGGATTGTTTATCTGATAGTAGTAATAAACGGAACGTTTTTTTATTGTGGTGAATGCGCTGAATCCAAATGCGAGTCCAGCTATAAGAACACCAAATGCTGCTTTTTTAATCTTGTTCATCTTTTTTTGTTTTAGTAAGTCCCCAAAGTATTTATTTTAACAGGCTACCTTATTTACCTGAATCACGCGCGTAAATTCTTTATTTCTTTTTTCTGCTTATGGTTAAACCAATAATTGCCAGTGCAACAAACCCTAGATTGAACCAAATATGTTGCTGCCAGGTCATGGTGCTGATTACTCCTCCGCAATGACAAGGCAATTTGCTCCCTGATAAAACCATATAAGACAGGTAAGCTGTAAATGCCGTCATCAATAAAAGGGAAGCATATAATCCTACTTTTCTTACCAAGGGAAAGATCAGGACGATGCTGATGATAATTTCTATGATTGGAACCGCATAGGCCACAATCATATTATAGCTACCAATTAAAGGTGACTTTGCCAGTGTGGATGCAAAGGCTTTTACCGTTAGTATTTTACTTGCTGCAGTATACATGAAAAGTATAATGAACAAATAAACCGTAATGTCTACGATGATTTCTCTGGTTTTAGCAGATATGTGCAAGCCAGGTTGTTTGTTTAATGTAATTTGCATATCGATTATTGTTATTGGTTGATAATCCAAAGGTGCAGCACATTTTTTTTATAAAAAATGGAGATTTTTGCCAAAAAAAAATCGAGAATTGATGGCAAAAATCTACCCCTGCATTTCCAGCATGGCCATATTTTTGTATGGCCTTTTAATGAACTTTGGAGAGCTATCCACGTGTTTTTTAAAGGCCTTACTAAAATAATGTGGTTCTTTGTAGCCACTTAATCTGGCTATTTCACCTATAGGTTTATTGGTTGTTGAAAGCAATTCTAACGCCAAATCAATTCGCAATTTGATAACCTGCTCGCGAAGCGGGATTCCGAAAGCTATTTTTGCCAGTCGCGCAAGGCTTCTTTCCGATACCATAAATCGGTCTGCAAGTTCAGGAGCACTGCTTGCTTTTTCAGATGTAAAGTTCTCCTGTATAAAGTTGGCAATGGCAGCAGCCTTATGCTGGTGGTATTGACTGGTGGTATTTCGACCGATAAGTTTGTTGTAATATTTGGTCACACAATTATCGATGAAAACATAAGTGTTGGTGTCCATGTTTACTTGGTTAGCTTTCAGGTCTGTAGTTTTTAGTAAATTAAATAGACTTTTAGCGATACCGAAGGAAGGAAGGGTGATGTTTTGCCTTTGCGAATTACTGAAGAATGTTATCAAAGATTTTAATTCTGGTAGCTTTTCACTTTTATAGACTAACCATTCCGGACTAAAGGTGATCAATAACATTTGATGAACTCCCGCAGGGAGTGTTTCTTTGTATTTTCCTTCAGATCGATAACATAAATAACAGGAGTTTTGTCTCAGATTAACGTACATGAAAAATGCAGGTTTATTAACCGAAAAATCAATTTTGAACTCTTGTGTAAGCGTATACTCGAACAATTCGACATAGGCCAGGTAATGACTAAGAGATTGAATAATAATATCTCCCTCGTTAATTTTGATTTTTTCAGCTTTTGCCATTCGTAAAGGCATAGCACTAAGTTGAGTAAGTGCATCAGGCGTTAGAGCTACCGATCTACCACCTGCTAAATGAAGTTTGATGTGTGATTGCATTGTCTACCCTTTTAGAAACTAGGTAAAGATGTCCTATAAAGTAAAGGAAAGTCCGACAAAGCAACGATAATTACTATTTTTTACACTATTTACACTATGTAAAAGATTCTATAAAAGTTTTGTTAGCTTTTTAATAAAGTTATATTTGAACTTTAGTACCGAAACCAATTAAACCATGCAAATTAAATCATTTGAAGAGTATCAAAAAACATATCAGTATAGTGTAGATTACCCAGAACAGTTTTGGGAAGGGATTGCCAATAATTTTCAGTGGAAAAAAAAATGGAATAAAGTCTTGTCCTGGAATTTTTCTGAACCTAATATTAAATGGTTTGAAGGTGCGAAGCTAAATATCACTGAGAATTGTTTGGACCGACATTTAGCAGAAAATGGAGATAAACCGGCCATTATCTGGGAGCCAAACGATCCACAAAAAGAGAGCGTCACCTTAAGTTATAAGATCTTACATGAACAAGTTTGTCGTTTTGGTAATGTTTTAAAAAAGAACGGCGTAAAAAAGGGCGATAGAGTATGTATCTATATGCCAATGGTTCCTGAACTCGCAGTTGCAGTATTGGCTTGTGCACGTATCGGTGCTGTCCACTCTGTAGTATTTGGCGGTTTTTCTGCCAAATCTATTGCTGATCGTATTAACGATGCCGAATGTAAAGTGGTGATTACCGCTGATGGCGCGTTTAGAGGAAGCAAACAAATTCAATTAAAAGAGGTGATTGATGATGCCCTGATTGGCTGTCCAACAGTAGAAAGGGTAATCGTTTTAACCCACACCCGTATGGCTGTATCGATGCTGAAAGGCAGAGATGTTTGGTGGGAAGATGAAATTAAATTGGTTGATACCAATTGCCCGGCTGAAGAAATGGATGCAGAAGATCTGTTGTTTATTCTATATACATCGGGCTCAACAGGAAAACCTAAAGGTGTAGTACATACCATTGGTGGTTATATGGTTTATGCCGGATATACCTTCTCTAATGTATTCAATTACCAGCCAGATGAAGTATTCTTCTGTACGGCTGATATCGGTTGGATCACGGGACACTCTTATATCGTTTACGGTCCACTTTCGCAAGGTGCTACGACCTTGATGTTCGAAGGAATTCCAACTTATCCTGACGCGTCAAGAATGTGGCAGGTTGTAGAGAAACACAAAGTAAATATTCTTTATACTGCACCTACGGCCATTCGCTCACTAATGAGCTTTGGAGAGGAACCGCTTAACGGCGTTGACTTAAGCTCGTTACGAGTTCTAGGATCAGTAGGTGAGCCTATTAACGAAGAAGCATGGCACTGGTTTGATGAGAACATTGGAAAAAGTAAATGCCCAATCGTAGATACCTGGTGGCAAACGGAAACTGGCGGGATTATGATCTCTCCAATTGCTTTCGTTACCCCTACAAAACCAAGTTTTGCTACTTTGCCACTGCCAGGAATACAACCAATTTTGGTTGATGAACAAGGTAATGAGATCGAAGGTAATGGTGTAAATGGTAACCTGTGTATTAAATTCCCATGGCCTGGAATGTTACGTACCACTTATGGTGATCATGAGCGTTGTAAACTCACCTATTTCTCTACTTATAAAGATCTTTACTTTACTGGTGATGGCTGCTTAAGGGATGAGGACGGATATTACAGAATTACAGGTAGGGTAGATGATGTGATCAATGTATCGGGACACAGAATTGGTACTGCAGAAGTTGAAAATGCAATTAATATGCATGCTGGTGTGGTTGAAAGTGCTGTAGTTGGTTATCCACATGATGTTAAAGGACAAGGGATTTATGCTTTTGTGATCAATCCTAATGTACACAACGATGAGGACCTGACTAAAAAAGATATCTTACAAACCGTAACCCGAGTTATTGGTGCAATTGCCAAACCGGATAAAATATTATTTGTATCAGGCTTGCCAAAAACTCGTTCTGGTAAAATTATGCGTCGTATTTTAAGGAAGATTGCCGAAGGTGATACCAGTAATCTAGGTGATGTAAGTACGCTGCTAGATCCGACGGTAGTAACTGAAATTGTTGAAAAAGCAGGGCAATTAAAATAAAATGAAGCAAAAGGGAAATGGCTAATCACTATTTCCCTTTTACTTCAAAAATATAATCTCCATACAGTACGTTTTTGCTGCTCAATCCCTGTACGATTACCTTGAACTTACCGGTAATATCGCTGGTGTAAAACGTAATTTCCCGCTCTTCCTTGTTTAGTAATAATCCATTACTCCAGTAGATGGTCGATGCAAATGCTGGTTCTAAAGGCTCGGCATAATCGTTCACGTAAAATTCTTTTTTTGAATAAACACCGTCCATAAGTACCATTCCAGGATTAACCGTGACGGTTTCACAGGCTTGATATATTATTGATCCACCCCCGCTCATATGGTAACTTTTCCCAGCTACAGGAGGTCTGTTGTTTGGATCGCCTACATGGTTGAAACAGTTTAATATATTATAACTGCACACATAATCGCCACAATTATTTGGACCTTTGGGGGAGTGAGCGTTGTTGCTGTTCCCAGAAGTGATTTGTACTTCTTTCAACCTTATCGCAGTTTCATTGCCCTTAAGGGATAACACATTGTTATTTTGAACTGATGATGGAACAGCCCTATACTCTGGCCCAAATAGGTTTAAATAGCTTTTGTTCAGCTTTGCATAAGGATCATTTACGGATAGCAAGTATCGGTTCTTATTTTGTTCTCCCAGGAATATATAAACCGGCTTTTCTTTTTCTACCGCAAGGTTAGATGCATTAAATTCAAAATAGCCTCGGTTATCAGTATTGTAGAGTTTCATTCCCGAAGAACTTAAAATACCAATCTGAAGGGGTTCATTTACTGGTTGTTTTTTGCCCGTGATTTGAAGAGACAGCTTCGTATTGTCGTAGCTTTTTATAGTGTCTGATGGTTTTGTCTTCATGGCATCCTGCCAGGTATATCTGCGCCAACCTTTTACTAATAAAATATTGTCCATATACTTCGGGTCTTCGTAACCTCTCGTGGTATTATAAGGAGGTAAAGCAGTCAGTGAACTTGCTAAATAGGAATAACTTTCTATGTCGACGTTAAGCTTTGACGATATGCGCCTTTCTTGTACACAGGCAACAGATACGATTGCCAGACTATCCGAATCACCTAGCCGTAGTTTCAGTGTTACTTTTTTCCGTTGCTCATAAACCTTTTGGTCTGATGAAATTGTGAGTTTTGGTGTAGGATTGTAATGTGCAAAGAACATACGCTCGGCAAGAGGTCTGCCCAAGCTATCGGAAATGGTCAATGTGTTGAGACCCAGGGGGACTGTTTCCAGTGGGATGATTAAGGTCATTTGAGGATTTTGTGCATCTAGATGGTTGTAAATAAACGTCTCTTTAAAATTATGAACCCTAATAAACAGGTTTTCCTTTTGGGATGTTCTGAGCTTTGCAATGAGCGTGTCTCTTACTGCTGCTTCGGAAATGTAAATACCAATCCCCTTATCTAAAATAGGCGGCAGCAAGTAACTAGTATCCGTAAAACCTGAGTGTAAAAGCTTTATTCTGTAACTACTTCCCTTTTCTGGCTTTAATAAAAAGCTCCCAATCCCGTAACTATCCGTTTCAATAGTATCAATTACTGTATCATTCTTGTAAAGTTGGGCCTTTAGAGAAACAACTGCAAGTTGTTGATCTTTGACCTCGACACCAACACGGCCCAGAATCCCATTAATTAAGTTCCCACCTTCAGGATAAAAGCCAACTTTGGCCCTGCGTTTTGTAACAGGCAGACTAAGGTTTAAAAAGCTACTGTCACTACCGTATTTCAGTTTTACATAAACATTAGGATCGGGAATGTCTTCTTGTTCATCTAATTTTAAAATTACCTCGCCTGAAGAATTGGTTTTAGTTTTTTTAGAGAGATGACCATAGTGGTAACTGACCTCAACTGGCTGTGACAAAAATCGAGCATCCCTGGTGGTTGCGGATAGTAAAACCTGATTTGGTTTTACGCCCATAATCCCTTGCTCCAGTATTTTTAAGCCGGCATTAAAACTGGGATTGATATTCGTCTTTATCGTTATGGGTTGTATAAAGATAGCCTCTGGAACGCCATTTGAAACTCTGTTAGTACTCGCTAAAAGATGATAATCACCGGCTAACATGGAGTCGGGGAGTACCATGCTTCCAAAAGATAGGCTCGTAGCCATTAGAAACTTTTGGTGTTTAACAACTAAACTGTCCGAATTTCTTATCAACGCAACAGACATGATGTTGTGTTTACTAATATTAGCTTCTCGTTCTGTTAAAAGGTAACCAGTAAACCATACTGTTTCATTGTTGGTATATATGTTCTTGTCAAAGTGAACAAAGAGGCGGGGGGAGGGATTGGCTAATTTATACAGGTAAAGCTGTTTGGCCAGCGGGTCGACCAATAACGGCTGTTCTTGCTGCGCAAAAGCAACATGACCGGAAAATATTAAGAGCCCTAAAATGAGGTTTAACCAGTAGCGCATTGACTAAAGTTAGGATAAGGAATCCGATTGTACAAAAGAAGCCGTATTAAATTGCTTTAATACGGCTTCTTTTGTTTTTATTTAGGATTAGTAACCAAAAATCTGTGTAAGTGATAATTTGGTAACAGGTCCAAACTTCTGCATGTCCTCAGGTTTTGCATTTTTCTCTGAAGCAACAATGCAATAAGTATAAGGCTTGTTGGCTACATTCTTTTCATGAAATGATTTAATATCACCAAACGTCAATGGCTTTAAGCCAGCATATGCATCGATTCTAGAATCGTGGTCGAAGCCTATTTTTTTATCGGTAAAATAAGCACCAATAATATCATCCTTGGTAATTCTACTCGTTTCAATCGCATTTAATGCATTGTATTTCGAAGCCTCAAAAGCTTTATCAGTCTGAGGTAGAACGTTCAGCAATTCGTTCATCCCTTTAACAGCGTCATTCATCTTATCAGCCTGACAGCCCACATAAGCTACCATCGCATATTGCTTTTCCTTTTTGTCTGGAGCAGAGAATACCGCGAAAGTGGAATAAGCCAGTGCTTTCGACTCCCTTATGGTTTGGAAAACTACAGAGCCCATACCGCCGCCAAAATAACTGTTAAATAAAGTTACCTTAGGTGTCCAGGTAGGCGTGTATAAACCGCCATTACGTACCCAACGGATCTCTGACTGTACCATGTCGTAATCAGCAAAATAAACCTGATTTTCCGTGTTGTTGGCATAAGAGAATTTACTAGCAGGAGCCTCAGGACTGAATTCCTTAGGTAGATTATGTAATTTACCAATAGTTGTAGTAAATGTGTTTAGGTGTTGCGGACCATAATAGGTAATGGTGTGCTTGTAGTTGTTAATGTTATGTAAAATGTCCAGCAATTGAGTTGAAGTCATGTTTTTCACCTCTTCGTTGCTCATTGTATGGTTAAAAGGATTACTTGCGCCATATTGTGCATAACTTGTTAACCCATTAAGGATTGCCGTTTTGTTGAGCTTATTGTTCTCTCTTGATTTTAAGAGGCGACTTTTAAGTTCTACAAGCGCTTGCTCATTAGGCTTACAATTGGCAAAAATATGCTCAACCAAACTCACCGCCTTGTCAAAGTTTTCCTGCAGTCCAGTTATGGTAATAGAAGTAGTTTCATTACCTACGTTAAAGCTATAGTTACAAGCAATGTTGTAAAACTCTTTGCTAATCTGCTCTGCTGTGTATTTATCTGTGCTCAAAAAAGTTAAGTATTGGGCAGCATAAGGCTGTAACTTATTGTTCCATGCACCCATGTCGAAACGGTAGGTTAGGTTAAAGATGCTATTGTCTTTATTTTGAACAGCAATAACCTCAGCAATGCCTGATTTTCCAAAATCTAAATCTTTTTTGTAATCCAAAAATTTAGGGGAAATAGGATTAACCGGCATTGATTGTAAGTTTTTTGCAAAGTCTGATGTCTCAGCAGCATTTGTGTTTACCGGAGTGATAACTGGTTTTTCAACCTTAACAATGTTTTTGTCTTCACCTTTGTGTTTGTAGACAACAACATAATTGTCTTTAAAAAACTGATTGGCAAAGTCTGTGATTTGTTTCTTAGTCACTTTGGCCATAGCATCAGGGCTGCCTAATGATTTGTCCCAATTTACTCCACGGTTAAGAATAAACTCATTGGTGATACTTTCAACGCGGAAGTCGTTTTTGTCGAAAGCTTGCAAAAGTCCGAGCTTACTATTTGCCACAGTCGCTTTAATCAGACTTTCATCAAAGTTTCCTTTTTTAAGGATGTTAATCTGATCCAGTAATAATTGTTGTGCCTGTTCTAGACTTTGTCCTTGTTTAGGTTGCGCCGAGAGCGTAAAAATGCCATAATCCTTCATCTGTTGATACCCGGCTCCCGCACCTAAAACTTTTTGTTGTTTATTTAAGTTGATATCCAATAAACCAGCTTTTCCATTAGATAGAATGCTGGAAATCAAATCCAGTAACATGCTCTGTGTGGTGTTTTGTGCAAAACCTCTATAGGATAGTCTTACACTTTCTGCACTAGGGCCATAGATGTCTACCTTCTGTACCTTTGTAAGCGGTTTTTCAGGAGCTGGATTGTAAAGCGAAAGCGGCTTTGGTTTCATATAGGCAAACGATTTGTCTACCTTTTTAATCATCTCATCTGGATTAAAATCACCAGATAAAGCGATGATCATATTGTTGGGTACATAATACTTGTTATAGTATTTTCCGATCTCTACCAGCGATGGGTTTTTTAAATGCTCAATAGTCCCAATCGTGGTTTGTTGTCCATAATTGTGAGTAGGGAACAACAATGCTCCAGTTTGCTCATTTATCTTCCAGGAATCGTCATCTAGTCCACGGTTCTTTTCTTCGTATACGGCTTCCAGCTCAGTGTGGAAGATACGGAAGATTGGATTGCGGAAACGTTCGGCCTGAAGCGCAAGAAACTGATCTGTAGCATTGGCAGGAAAATCCTCATTGTAAACTGTTTCTTCGTACCAGGTATGGGCATTGGTAGACTGACCGCCAATTGCTTTCATCATTTTATCATACTCATTGGCAATAGAGTAATTAGAGGCCAGGCCTGATGTTTTGTCAATCTCAGCATAAATCGCTTTGCGTTTTGCAGGATCAGTAGTATCATGATACTGCTCATAAAGTGCCGAAATCTTATCTAGTAATGGTTTTTCTTTAGCAAAGTCCATGGTGCCAAACTTATCCGTTCCTTTAAATAATAGATGCTCCAGATAATGGGCTAGACCTGTTGCCGTATGGGGATCGTTGTTGCTACCCGCTCTTACCGCAAGACGAAATTCAATGATTGGTTCCTTGGTGTTTTGCGAAAGTACTACTGTTAGTCCATTCTTTAAGGTGTAGAAACGGGCTTTTGTAGGGTCATTAGTTACGTACTTATAGGTGTAGCCTCCTGATGATGCCGTTTTCCATTGGTAGGCGGATTGCGCCATTAAGCTCGAACCTGTTATCAGCAAACAGACAAGCAACAGTAATTTTTTTTTCATTAGAATAAGTTATTTGTTAGTTTTTTAAGCTACTATAGTTTTCGTAACTCATTTCAAATATAAGTTGAATGCTAAACTTTTTGTTCGAATTCTTGTACTTTTACGGCTACAAAAGTAGTTTGTTAAGTATTTCATCAAGAATGGTGAATATGGCATATTAATATACACACATGAAGAAAGAAAATTCAAGACCCAATATTTTAGTAGTGAATGATGATGGTATTACAGCACCAGGAATTAAAAACCTGATTGAGGTAATGATGGAGTTGGGAAATGTGGTGGTTGTGGCACCTGATGGGCCGCAGTCGGGTATGGGACATGCCATTACTATAGGAAAACCATTGCGTTTTGACCGGGTTGATCTGTACCCAGGTGTAGAAATGTACAAATGCTCGGGTACGCCGGTGGATTGTGTAAAACTGGCTGTAAATAAAATATTTAAAGGTAAAAAGCCTGATCTTTGTGTATCTGGTATCAACCATGGTTTAAATAATTCTATCAACGTAATATATTCTGGAACAATGTCGGCTGCCGTAGAAGGTGCAATCGAAAATATTCCATCAGTAGGTTTTTCATTAGATGATTTTTCTGAGCAAGCAGACTTTAGTCACTGTAAAAGATTTATCAAAACTATTGCCTTACAGGTACTGGAACATGGATTGCCACAGGCTACATTGTTAAATGTGAATTTCCCTAATGGGGCCGACTTGAAAGGTATTAAAATTTGCAGACAGGCGAATGCCAAATGGGCTGAAGAATTTGATGAACGTAAAGATCCGCACAATCGCTCCTATTATTGGCTTACTGGTGTATTCCAAAACAATGATAAGGGTGAGGATACAGACGTATGGGCATTGGATAATGGATATGTATCGGTAGTTCCGGTACAGTTTGATCTTACTGCACATCACGCTATTCCGGTATTGAACAGCTGGACTTTCGATGTTCCACCTGCTGTTGTAGCTGCACCCGATGGGCCTTCACTTGGATAATTATGACATTAGGAAATCGGTTAGCGCAAATTAAAGATTCTGTATTTACAGGCTTGGGTATCGGATTACTGATACCCGGAGTCTTACTTGCTATAGTTTGGTACCTGATGCATAAGTTTGCTTTTTTGGCAAAGGCCGATTTATTATTGATCGGATGTATTGCTGTAAATGCGGGACTAATGCATTACTTTTTTAAATTAAATAAGGACAATATTGGCCGTGGCATTATCAGTGCTACTTTTCTTTGGGCCTTTGCATTCTTTTTTTATAAAATAACCCAATAATGAGGTATTATATAGTAGCAGGAGAAGCTTCAGGTGATTTGCACGGTGCTAATTTAATGAAAGCGCTAAAGGCGGAAGATTCAAATGCTGAATTTAGGTATTATGGGGGCAATAAAATGCTGGCCGAAGGTGGAGTATTGGATAAGCATTATGCGGAAATGGCCTTTATGGGTTTCACCGAAGTGCTTTTAAATCTACGCACCATTTTTAAAAACCTAAAGGCCTGTAAGGCTGCTATACTGGCTTATAAACCAGATGTGTTAATTCTTATTGATTTTCCGGGTTTTAATTTAAAGATTGCGGAGTTTGCTAAGGCGAATGACATTAAGGTTTGCTACTATATTTCACCAAAGGTTTGGGCTTGGAACCAGAAACGCGTACTTAAAATAAAACGAATAGTTGATAAGCTGTTCTGTATTTTGCCTTTTGAAGTTGATTTCTATAAGAGCTGGGGGATGGAGGTAGATTACGTAGGTAATCCATTGCTGGATGAAATTGCCCAGTTTACCCCGGACTCTGAGTTCCGCAAAAAATACCAGCTTGAAAAGGATGTTATTGCCTTGTTGCCAGGTAGCCGTAAACAGGAAATAGAGCGATTACTCCCGGATATGCTTAGTGTTACACAAAGTTTCCCTGATTGTCATTTTGTGGTTGCTGCGGCACCGAGTTTTGACGAGACTTATTACCGACAGTTTATTAAAACTGATAATGTGACACTGGTTTTTGCACAAACTTATAACCTGCTTCATGTAGCCAAAGCGGCAATTGTTGCATCAGGTACAGCTACACTTGAAACTGCTTTGTTTCATGTGCCCCAAGTTGTAGTTTACCGTGGCGGTGCTATCTCTGTCGCGATAGCGCGGGCATTGGTCAAAATCAGGTTTATATCCCTCGTTAATTTAATCATGGATAGGGCTGTAGTTACGGAGTTGATCCAGAATGATTGTAATACGACCAATATTACCCGTGTGCTTAAGGGGATTCTAAATGGGGCCGAAAGAGCTCAGATGCTTAGTGATTATAATGAGCTCTCTGCAAAAATGGGTACAGCTGGAGCATCAGGACGTACTGCTAAACTCATTCTCAACTATTTGGCAACGCTCTCCAACAAGTAACAGCCTACATTGTTCGTCTTTTTCCGGAATATTTACATCGTTCAAGTCCTTTCGGTATTGTCGCCTAATGTCGATTCTACTTTTAGCTTCGATAAACCGTCTTACCTGCTCCCTGTTTTCCAATATCAGGCCCGGTACCTGCACGGGTTGATTATTGTCATCTTTGGCCACCATGGTAAAATAGCAGGTGTTGGTATGCTTAACCGCGTTAGTTTTAACGTTTTCAGAAATTACTCGTATCCCCACTACCACCGATGTGTTTCCTACATAGTTTATAGAAGCCATTAAGGATACCAATTCTCCAACTTCAACAGGCGCTAAAAAATTAACGGTATCAATAGAGGCGGTTACGCAGTAATTGCCAGCATGTTTTGCTGCACAGACATAAGCAACCTTATCCATCAAGGAAAGTAAAGTGCCCCCATGTATCTTTCCGCCAAAGTTGGCATAAGCGGGAATCATCAATTCTGTAAGTACGGTTTCCGAAAAAAGTACTGGTTTATAATTTTCCATTTAGTTTTGCTAGTTAAATTGCTATTAGTGTTTGTTTAATCTTGCCTCTTCAAGGTCAAGATTCTCTTCCATATCTCTCAGTACTTCGTGGTCATATTTCTTTGTAGCTTTCATTTTCTTCAGCCCTTTTCTTCTTAAAGCAACCAATTCCAGCATAATTTTTCTGTATAGTTTTCTTACCGATGTAACCTCTTCTTTCTGAGTTTGCTCAAGCAAGGTGCGCTCCGTAGCATTTATACTTCTCTCAAGCTGCTCTTTAATTCGGGAAATAGTTTCAAATTGACTCATTTCTGAGCTGTATTTGTCGTTCAGGAAACTTACACAATCCTTAGCCAGTTGTAAACGGATCGATTCCATCTGCTCATCTTCAGGGATATGCTCGTCTACTTCTTCGATTTTTAAGAGTCTAAGAAAAATAGGCAGTGTTAATCCTTGAAATACAAGTGTTATCAGTATCACCACAAAAGTGATAAATAAAATCATATTGCGATGTGGAAAAGGCTCGCCTGTATTTAAGGTGAGGGGAATTGCTAATGCGGAGGCCAAGGAAACTACACCTCTCATACCTGCCCAACCTATGATGAACGGAAGCTTAAAACCTGGGCTAGTTTCTTTTTTTCTGATTCGGGGACTTAAAAATCTTGGAATAAAGGCGGAAGCATAGACCAAAACGATTCGGACAATGATCACAATTAAGCTTATGATTAGGGCATATTTAATCGCTTCCCCCATAGAATAACCTTCCAATCCATTCACAATTACAGGCAGCTCTAATCCAATGAGGATAAATACAAAACCATTTAAAAGAAAACCTACTGTAGCCCAAACTTCTTTTCCCTGTATACGGGTATGGTAGTTTAGAAAATCACCAGATCGGAATGATAAAAATAGTCCACCGCTAACCACAGCCAGTACACCCGACCAATGGAACTCCTCTGCTACTATATACATCAGGTAAGGGGCAATTAGGGTAATCGGAGTGGTAATGCTTGATGATTTTGCCCAGTACCTTAATACAATATAAAGCAAGTGGGCAATAGCTAATCCTACTATTATACCCATTACAGCTAAAATAAAGAAGTCGGTAGCTGCTTTTTGGAGCACAAATTGTCCCGTTAATATAGACGCTAAAGCAAATCTAAATACGGTTAAAGAAGCTGCATCATTAACGAGACTTTCGCCCTCCAGTATTGTTAGTCCTCGTTTAGGCATTTTAAGGCCTTTTAAAACCGAAGTCGCAGCAACGGCATCTGGAGGAGAGATGATACCGCCTAGTAAAAAGCCAAATGCTAATGTAAAGCCCGGTATAATGCTGACCGAGAAATAGGCAATGGCAAGGGAGGTGATTAAAACTAAAGCAAATCCAAGAGAGAAGATGGATCTTCTCCATTTCCAGAACTCATTCCATGAAGTATACCATGCCGCTTCAAATAACAAGGGCGGTAAGAAAATAAGGAATACAATATCAGGATTGATGTTTATCGAGGGAATGCCAGGGATAAAGCTAATTCCCAGACCACCAATGACAAGAAAAATGGGATAGGAGATTTTCCAGTGCTGACTCAACAAGAAAAGAAGAGCCATAGCAAAAAACAATGCAAGAATTAAAAGGAGGTTCGCATGTATCATTTTTTAAAAATAAGCAATTGAACTTTCTTTTTACGCTTTTTTTAAGGGGGTAAGGCTGTGTTTATGCATACAGGGTTTCCTTATCTAGTAATTCTTCATGTTGCACCATGTAGCTTAAAGAAGCTTTTACAAGTTCATTAAGGTTAACGCCTTTCTTTTTAGCTAGCAGTGCAGAATCTTGATGAAGCTTTTCAGAAACTCTTACATTAAAAGAACCCTTGTATGTTTTGTTGGGTTTTTTTCCTAATTCTTTGCAGGTTTTCAAGTAATCGATTATAGCGTCTTTAAAAGCTGACTCTAACTCATTCACAGAAGCCCCTTCAAAAGTTACTAAATCATTTATTCCGTGTATTTTGCCAAAAAAAACACGGTCTTCTGCGCTAAACTCTACAGAGCCTATATATCCTTCGTATTCAAAATAGTTTTTCATAGTGCTGATTAAGTTGTTGTTTAATTAAATCAATTTGGTAACCCTTTAAAATATTGCTGGGATGTGGTTCATGTATACTTATAACATCCTTATATTGATTTGCAAATTTTCTTCTGGATCCGCCAGTTTTACCTTTGTTTATTTCTTGAAAGCCATAATGGGTTAATATTTTGGTGGCCTCTTGCCAGGTAAAGTCTTTTGGTTTCGAATATAATCGTGCTAATAGCTTCTCTATTTTGCTCATACAAATATACAATTAGTTTTGTAACTAAAAAATAGTTACTTGTGGTTTTGCCCCTATTTTTATTAATGATGCTAATCTATACCTAAAGCTTATTACGTTGGGTGAAGAGTTGTTGATTAAATTTTTGGTCGACATAGGGGTAAACTTTAAACTCGGTGTCATAAGGGGAAACCAACTCATAATGAATATGAAATTTTCCCCCATTCTCTTCGTTGCTTTTCTGATGCAAAGTTTACATGTTGTGGCTCAGCACAAAGATTCAACAACTTTAAATAGTAAAATATTAACCGAAACCATCAAAGGTACCGTGTTAGACAAGGGCAGCAGGTTACCATTAGCTGGTGTTACGATAAGGTTAACCTCAAATCCATCTGTTAAGGTGTCTAGTACAGATCAGAATGGTGTATTCCGTTTAATTGGTGTGCCTTTAGGTCGTCAGGTATTACAGGCCAGTATAACCGGTTACCAACACGTAGTTCTTGCCGAACTATTGATTACCAGTGGCAAAGAAAATATATTGAATCTGGAGATGGAGCCGCAAAGCAATAACCTGAACGAAGTCGTCGTAAATGCGAATTCAGGTAAAAAGCCATTAAACCAAATGGCACTGGTTAGTGGACGTTCCTTTTCTCCTGAGGAAACGAATCGTTATGCTGGTGCATTTTTTGACCCAGCAAGAATGGCTCAAAGCTTTCCAGGCGTTGTTGCCGGCGGCGATGATAACGAAATCATCGTAAGAGGGAATTCTCCAAAAAGTTTACAATGGCGATTAGAAGGAATAGAAATTGTAAATCCGAATCATTTTGGTAGTGAAGGGGCCTCTGGAGGTGGGGTGAGTATGATCAATACCACCGTTTTAAGTACCTCTGACTTTTATACAGGAGGTTTAGCGGCAGAATATGGTAATGCGATTTCTGGTGTTTTTGACTTAAAGTTCAGAAAGGGAAATACAGACAAGAGAGAATATGCCTTTAATATTGGAGTATTAGGAGCTGGGGCTACTTTGGAAGGTCCATTTAAAAAGGGTGGGGCTGCCTCATATTTGGTTAGTTACCGTTATTCTTCCTTGAGTTTACTGGAAAAGGTGGGAGTTGAAGTTTCGGATGCGGGTACGCCAAAATATCAGGATTTGTCTTTCAATTTTGTATTCCCTACAAAAAAGGGAGGTACTTTTTCCTTGTTTGGAATTGGTGGCTTGGGTAAGATCAATAAAGTGGCAGACCACGATTATACAAAATGGGAAGAACGGTATGACGGCTCGAATCAAAATTTGAGTTTTAATGCTGGAAGTGCAGGCTTGAAGCACCTTTATATTGCCAACAGCAAACTTTATTTTAATAATATCGTTTCTGTTTCTGTTAGTCGAAGCGCTAATACTACCGACACGCTCACTAAAAACTATCAGCCTAGTCTCGATTATAAAGATCAGTATACCAATACGGCGATTCGGTATGCGGGAAGCCTAAATTATAAGATCAACGGCTCAAATACGATCAGGGCAGGTGTAAATGCTAGTTTTTTAAAATATGACTTGTATGCATTAACTCATGATACACAACTTAATGCATTAAAAGAGTTGATTAATCAACAAGGTAATACCAGTAGTTACGATGGATTTGTGCAACATAAAGCCGAATTAAACAGTAAACTAACCTTAAACACGGGACTGCATATCAATTATTTTAACTTAAGCAAGAGTTGGAGTTTTGAGCCCAGATTAGGCTTAAAATATCAACTGTCTCCGGATCAGCTGCTATCTTTCGGAACAGGTTTGTATAGCCGTCTTGAACCGCTTTCCTACTATTTTGCTAAAAGTGGAGCATCATCTGGAAGAGCTGAGCCTGTTAAACCGCTTACGCCTACAAAGTCTGCGCAAGCTGTATTGGGATACGAAAAGCTATTTGGTGGAAACCTGAAATTTAAAACAGAAGTGTATTATCAGCATTTGTATGATGTGCCGGTGTCTGTAGATCCAACTGTGAATTTTTCATTGCTCAATGTCTCAGATAATTCCGCCATCAGTTCTTCCGCTTACCGTCAGCTTGTTAATAAGGGGACTGGTAAAAACTATGGTGTCGAGTTTTCACTTGAAAAATCCCTGAGTAAAGGTTATTATTTCATTGCCACAACTTCATTATTCGATTCGAAATTTAAAGCTTTGAGTGGTAAGGAATTTAATACGTCCTTCAATACTCGATACGTAGGTAATCTTTTGGCAGGAAAAGAATGGATAGCAGGCAAAAAAAAGAACAATATTTTCGGGTTGAATGCAAAATTGATTTATGCCGGTGGCAGAAGGTATTCTCCAATTCTGGTTGAAGAGTCTTTTAGGTTGGATGAAGAAGTCATAGATCAGAACAAAATTAATACTTTAACTGCTGATCCTTATGTAAGGGTTGATTTTTCTGCCAGCTATCGTATCAATAGTAAGAGCGTAAGTCATTTGATTATTATTGATATTCAGAATCTTTTGAACCGTGAAAATACGGTTGGGATGTTCTATAATTCGAGTAAACGGGTTATAGAACCACAAAAATGGAGTGGAATTATTCCCACAATTAATTATAGGATAGAGTTTTAAGTGTATTTGTAAATATACTTTTAGCGAGGATGCTGTTTTTTTGTGTAAAAAGTGTATCTTTGCGACAGTTTGGTTAAGTAGGTGTTTAAGCTTCAAATCATTGGACACTTGCTGATTAATTTCGATACATTACATATTGAGGCCATACTACACCCAGAAGTGCTATTAGCGCTTCTGGGTGTTCTTTTTTAGGGCTTTTTTCTGCCTTAAGCTTTATAAGCTTCAATCTCTTTTGCCAAAAACTAATGCAGCTTACAATTGGTACCACAATCCTATGGACTTAAATTATCCGATAACGCTTCTGCATTAATGCCAGGTAAATGTTTTTCAACGGATCTTATGCAGAATTGGTTGTTACATCAATTTCAGCTATTATAAATTGTTTCGCTAAATTTGTTAGTATTATGATTTTAAATGAAGAGCAAGTAATGTCATTTAACCGGTTTGCAGCTGCCTTTGTAACCGCCAATAAATATATGAGTAAGGCAATAAGTCGTTATAATAAATTGATTGTCCTGACAGAAAGCAATAGGCTCATCTTTGATTTCAATGGTTTTACTGAAGAGTATCAGCGAAAATTCATTCTTAATAATTTTGAACTTTACTGCACATCCTTATTTATTGCTTTTAAACCAAGGATTGTTACATTTCTAAAAAATGAAGGTATGACTTCCTATAGCTTTGATTGCGTGTTCTTATTAGGTGATCGGAGGTTGACTAAAATTGAAAGCGTAAAGGTGTAGCTGTTGGTACTTGGCTTTTATGTGGAAAAGCTTTAGAAGTGGGGGGAGAAGGATTCGAACCTTCGAAGTCTTGCGACAACAGAGTTACAGTCTGTCCCATTTGGCCACTCTGGTATCCCCCCATTTATATCGTTCTAAATAATAAAGCTTCAGATTGCTCTGAAGCTTTATTGGTGGAGAATATCGGATTCGAACCGATCACCTCTTCACTGCCAGCGAAGCGCTCTAGCCAAATGAGCTAATCCCCCTTAAAACTGCCGATAATCAATTACCAGCGTGGGGCAAAAGTAATTAAATTTAGAAACCCTACAAATTAAATATTGAAATAACTGCTCTGGGAATCTGTAATAGAATCATATGGCCACGTTGTCAGTGGATTATCGTTTTGATTTATTCCTTGCGTGACTTTAATTCAGAGAGGATCTCTCTAAGAATTTGGTTTTTTTCCTTTGCTGTGTTACGAAAGCTGTTTAGAATTAAGAAAAATAGAATGGTTGCCACCAGTGTAAACACGATGGGAAGTAGAGCCATTAATTGAAATAAATGCATAGTTTGGGTTTAAGTTATCTTAAAGTTATAAAAAATAGTTCTAAACTAGTCGTAGTTTTGTGGCTTTATACCCCATTACCTACGTTTGGGGAAGTTTAACTATTTTCAATACGATTCAAATTGTACTCAAAAGATCAAGTATCACAATTAAAACAGGAATTCTGGACCGCATTTGGACAGTATATTGCACCGCAACTATCAGCTGAAGGGTTAAGAATCAATTGGATTAACTATAAAACAGGAATAAAACACCTGTTCTTTAAAATGCAAGCTGATAAACGTCAGGCTACAATAGGGATAGAGATCACGCACCCAGATGCAGGTATGCAGGAATTGGTATTCGAGCAATTTAAAGAGTTTAAAAAGTTGTTTGAAGCTCAGGTGCAGGAAGAGTGGGAATGGGAACTTGGGGCAGTTGATGAGTATGGTAAAAAGATTAGCCGCATTTATACAGTCTTGCCAGGGGTTAGCATCTTTAAAAAAGAAGACTGGCCAGCATTGATCTCATTTTTTAAACCAAGAATGATTGCATTGGACGAATTTTGGAACGATGCACAGCATAGTTTTGATGTGTTTAAATAAAAAAATCGGGTATATTGTGCCATTATAATTTTTAATATACATGAGACAATACACCATAATTTTTTCTTTCCTTTTGCTATTGGGCATCTCTTTTTCTGCTCAATCTCAAGTACAGCCAGTTTTTACTGGGGCAAAAGCTACGTTGAAGCACTATAAGGCATTGTATGTGCTAAATAGTGGTGATGAAAAAAAGATCAATGGCACCCTCCGCAATATTAAAAATGCACTGGAAGATCCACGACTTAAAGGAAAATTAGAATTAGAATTTGTTGTTTTTGGAGATGGGGTAACCATTTATGACAAAAATAGCCCGTATCAAGAAAAGCTAAAAGACCTAAAGGCAAGAGGAGTGTTACTTGCGCAGTGCGAAAATACCCCTAAGGAACGAAATATCGATAAAAATACCCTATACGATTTTATAAACTTTGTGCCTAGCGGCAATGGAGAGATCATCATCAGACAGCAACAAGGCTGGGCGATTGTTCATCCTTAAAATTATACCTAAAAACCTTTAAACCATTGATATGAAGAAAGTATTTCTTTTGTTTTTTGCCCTTTTAATTTCAAGTGCATCATTTTCGCAAGGTATTTTAAGCCTTATAGGCAAATCACAAAATTTGTTTAATCAGTTCTCCGAAGATAAATTTACTGAAGCTTATGCTAATTTTGATGCTACCTTTCAAGCTAAGGTGACCCAGGATGATTTAAAGTCGCTATGGGGTAAAATAGGCGAACGATTTGGTAAGCTAGATGCTGTATCGGTCATAAATAGTAAAACTGAAGGTGACTTTTACACAGTTATAGTAGAAGGGAAGTTTACTAACGATACGCAGAATTTTATGATTGCTTATAATAAAACTGAAAAGATAGTAGGCTTTTTCCTTCAGCCTAAGTCAACAGCAGCTGCTTACGTAGCTCCTGCTTATGCTGATACAACTTTATATAAAGAGAAAGAGGTCTATGTCAAGTCGGCAGATCATAATCTTGTTGGATTACTAACTGTTCCTAAAAATGCGACCAATTATCCGGTTGTGGTGTTGGTGCATGGCTCTGGTCCAAGTGATATGGATGAAACTATTGGTCCAAATAAGCCATTTAAAGACCTGGCAGCGGGTTTGGCTGCCAAAGGCATTGCTAGCATCCGCTATGTGAAAAGAACAATGGTTTATCCAAATGATTTTGGTGGTGCTTTCACTGTTAAGGAAGAGGTTTTAGATGATGCATTGGCTGCGGTTGCCTTGGCGAGAACAATTCCGGAGGTAGATAAAAAGCAAATTTACTTATTAGGGCATAGTTTGGGTGGAATGTTGGCTCCAAGGTTGGCAATGTTAGCACCTGATTTAAATGGGGTTTTGTTACTTGCTGCACCTGCAAGATCATTGACCGATTTAATGGTGGAACAAAATAAGTACGGCTTTGCACTTTCTAAGGATACCACTCAGGCGGGTAAATTACAGCTCGATAGTGTGATTAAAATGCTTGATAAAACCAGAATTACTCAATTGGGTGCAATGAAGCCGGATTCTAATGTTTTAGTTCTGCCAGCATCTTATTTGGTTGATATTAATAATTATAATCAGGTTGAAGTCGCAAAGAAATTGAAACAGCGCATTTTTATAGCTCAAGGAGGTCATGATTTTCAGGTATCGACAACCGATTATGATTTGTGGAATGCTGCGCTTGGTAAAAAGAAAAATGTGGAGTTGAAACTGTACCCTAGTCTTAATCACTTAATGAGTTGGCAGACAGAAAAGGGATCGATGAATCAATATAGTGTCCCTTCAAGCGTATCAGAAGAGCTGATTACTGATCTCGTCAATTGGATTAAAGCTAAGTAATGATATAATTGGCTATGTTAAATTATGATATTGTCTGATAGTTTAGCTTTATTTAATTTATGGCAAAATTGTTGCATGTATTAAATTGAATTTAAACGTAAAGCAAAGTTAATTATGATTAAAAGGGTGCACGTACTTGAAGATGACGAAGATATCAGATATATTATTGGAGTTTTATTGAAGGATGAGGGATATGAACTTCAGCTTTCATCGTCATTTAGTGACCTAAAAAGCAAACTGAAAGATTCTGTTCCTGATTTGTTTATTTTAGATGTAATGATTCCTGATGGTAATGGTACAGATATTTGTGCGGACCTGAAAAATGATATTTTTACAAAACAGATCCCCATTATAGTAATGTCTGCAGATGACAAAAATAAAGATAAAAGTCTAGGAGCTGGGGCTGATGATTATATCAGTAAGCCTTTTGACATTGATCATATTGTTAATCGAATTAACAAATTGTTAGTAAAATAGATTAATCTCAATTTATAAAAAGGGCTGATCATGTATATTTGTGATTAGCCTTTTTTATGAAAAAGCCGTACCCCAGAAATGATGATGAAAATTTTGAAAAATAACGGTCTTGTATTGATGCTGACCTTATGCCTTCTAGGTGTAAGTTGTATGGCTTCGGCTCAGAAACTCCACACGCTAAATGTTAAAAACACCAAGCAACTGAAAGAATTTTTTAGGTACAAAGGCAAAAATATACCTGTTATTAGCGGTCATAGAGGAGGCATGATCAAAGGCTTTCCTGAAAATAGTATTGAGACTTTTGAAAACACCTTACGTTTTACGCCTGCTTTTTATGAGATAGATCCGCGTTTAACAAAGGATGGTGTGGCTGTGTTGATGCACGATGCTACATTGGACAGAACCACTAATGGTACGGGTAAAGTTTCTGATTATACTTATGCAGAACTACAGAAATTTAGGTTAAAAGATCCTGAAGGCCATGTGACTGAGGCTAAAATTCCGACGCTGAAAGAGGTGATTCTTTGGAGCAAAGGTAAAACGATAGTGAACCTGGATAAAAAGGATTTGCCTTTGGAGGTGACAGCAAAGATTTTGACGGAATGTAAAAATGACATCATCATGCTTACGGTACACAACGCGGAACAGGCCAAGTTTTATTATGATTATAATCCTAAGTGGATGCTTTCTGCTTTTGTGAAAACTAAAAAGGCGTTTAAGGAATATGAAGGCGCCGGGATTCCATGGTCAAATATTATTGCTTATATCGGTCCGGAAAATAAGCCCGAGAATAAGGAATTGTTTGATATGCTGCATGCTAAAGGAGTAATGTGTATGATTTCGGCTGCACCAACTTATGATAAACTAGCTGATGCTGCTGAACGCGCAAAAAATTATAGAGAGACTTTTGTGCAAGGAGCAGATATTTTGGAATCTGATTTGCCAATAGAGGTTGCAGAGGCTATAAAATCGATCAAGCCTCAGACTAAATTTTAGGGAATATTCCCTTATCTGCTTGCGGCCGTTCGCTATAAGGCCTTAGTTTAAGGTGAAAATGAAGTCTGCCTCATCCGAATTCCCTACATAAAATTTAAGGGTGGTTTTAGGCGATTTTATTAAAGGTGCAATTGGAGAGATTAGATCCGAAAATTGCACCTTTAACATGTCCATATCGGTTTCTTCTGGAACGCGGATCAAAAGATCACCACCGCTACTCCTTACTTTCCAGTCTTCAAATGTTTCATCTTTTTGTAGCATTTGCTTCCATTCCTGTTGATATTTTCCCATGATTTTTTTCTTTTTATAAAGTTAAGGACATTCCTTTAAAGATCTGTTGTTTTTTGGTCGTTATGGAAACGGAACAATTGTTGCATCCTGCTGTTGTAACACAAATAAAATGAAAAGAAACATGATCAAGAGTATCGCAGTAAAATTGGTTTTAACCCTTGTTTTAATCATAGGGATCAATATGATCAGCAAGGCTGATGAGATTAGGTTAGTAGTTAAAGAAGATCTTGCCAGTTGTACCGGTGTTGCACCTATGACCTGTATGCAGGTAAAATATAAGACCAGTAAGAACTGGGAGCTGTTTTATAGCCAGATTTCTGGGTTTAAATATAAGCCGGGTTATCGTTATGTACTTCTGGTAAATCGTACCAAAAGAACCAATGTTCCTGCAGATGCTTCGGCTTATGAGTATAAGCTAAAAAGGGTGGTAAAGAAAGTGAGAATGAAACAGAATACTACAACTGCATGGGATTTTGTATTGAAACACAAATGGAAGCTGATTCAGATGAATGGTGTGACGCAGAGCGAATCTCCGGTATACATGACATTTGATGGAGAGAAAAAACGTGTTGGCGGAAAATCGGGTTGTAATTCTTTCTTTGGAGGCTTTAAGAAAAGTGATGACACGTTAACTTTTAATCAGATGGCTGGTACGATGATGGCTTGTGGTCCGGAATTGAATAAGCTAGAGCATGAGTTTTTAACATTGATAGGAGATAAAACCTTTAGATACGATGTTGCAGACCAAACGCTTAATCTTTATCAGGGTAATAAGCTGGTGTTAATGTTTGGAATGGCACCTTTAAAATAAGTTTATCCTGGATCTTTTTAGATCTGATCAATAAAACGGCTAGATAGATAGGGCTTTTGACCTATCCATCTAGCCGTTTTTATTTTTCTTTTGGAAGCTAAATCTTTATCTCTTACATTTGGTAAATATTTACGTAAGTATTTACCTATATGGCGCAGAATATTATCAATGAATTGGGTGCTTTAGCTATTGGTTCTAGAATGAGGCGGCTTTATGACGCTTTGTCTAAAGATGCAGCAAGGGTTTATGAAGATCATGAATTGCAATTTGAGATCAAATATTTCACACTTTTCTATATCATTAGTAAAAGAAAACAGATTGGGATAATGGATATTGCTGAAGAGTTGAGCCTTACACATCCAGCGATTATCCATTTAGCCAAAGAGTTGGAAAAAAAGGGATACATCGAATCTGCGAGTGCTCCTGGCGATAGCAGAAAAAGAATGCTGCAGCTTTCTGCTAAAGGGAAAAAAAGTCTTCCCGCTTTTAAAAAGGTATGGGAGAAGATTAACACTTTAAATGAACAGCTTTTTGTGCAGCAGCACCAGTTGTTGCAAACGCTTGAAGCGATAGAAAAGACATTGGAAGAAAGGTCCTATTATAAAAGATTTCAAAATGATACAGCTAGATAATCCTACCTGGAGTGCTTTAACCAGCACACACAAACACTTTGCGTTGGGCTCAAATACCGCTAAAAGGTATCCGGCGAATGTTTTACCTTTTGTAGCTTTTGATCCCAATGCGACTGAGCCATTGGATACGTTGGGTGATATAGTAACCAACGAAGGTGTTTGTATCATTGGAGATCTTCCTGAGATTCCTTCTACATGGACTGTATTTAAAAAATTGGAATGTGACCAAATGGTTTGTTCCGAATTGATATCCCTGAAACAAGATGACAGCATTGAAGTTTTGAAGCTGGGAGAGGAGGATGGTCCAGCGATGTTTGAACTGATCAACAGTATTCAGCCCGGTTTTTATAAGGATTATACAGCAAACCTTGGAAGCTATTACGGGATCAGAATAGAAGGGAAGTTGGTGGCTATGGCTGGTGAGAGACTTAAAATGACAGGTCTGAGCGAGGTGAGCGCAGTTTGTACCCAGCCCGATCATATTGGAAAAGGCTTTGCAGCCCACTTGGTTTCGGTCGTATGCAAAAATATGATCGCACAGGGCAATACTCCCTTTTTACATGTATTAAGCACTAATTTAAGAGCAGTTCAACTTTACGAGCGCTTAGGCTTTGTAAAAAGAAGAAGCATTCTGTTTTGCCTGATCAAAATAAATTCGGTCAAGTAATTAAATGAAGCCTGCTATTCGATTTTGTAAAGTCATCCGATGTAATTACCTTCAAATCTAATATGTCAATGGAAGGAAGAATTTGGAAGATGAAATAAAGGGGCTCGTGCCTCATGTGTTAAGTTTCATTGTTAGTGAGTTTTGTAAGTACGGCTTTTTAATTGCCTATGAGAAGGATTTATCGGATTTGAAAGGTCTCATTGAACCAGATTCGATTGCGGCAGAAGATTTTGAATTGCTGGAGGCTGTAGATGATGAGGTGGTGCAACTGCTACTCCGATCCATAGATAAAGTTGTGGAGTGTTCTAAAACCTTTTTCATGATCAATAACCTGGATGAGTTTGAGGTGATGGAAAATGAGGAGTATAATCAGTTGGCTTCTGATAATTATTACATTTATATCATGGATTGGGAACATAAGTCCTATAACGATTTATTGGTCAATCTGAATGCTGTTTATTTTACCATTGCCAGATTGTTGCACCATTGTGCTGCTCAGTTAAAACGCAACGTAATAGAATTACCAGATGAGTTTTATGATAGTGATGAGTTTTTGAATCAATATTCAGATATACTAGATCATAAACTTTATGATGATGATGATAAGAATGTAGCTTTGCTGTACGACCTTATTGTGGATTTAAACCTTGACTTACTGGATATTGACCGATTGTCTTAATAGGCCTTCGATTTAATTGATATTATTATCTTTGGTGATTATAAATAACAGAGATATATGTCAGATCAGAAAAAAGAAATATTCGACAGTGTAGCACAGCGTTTAAAAATTGAAGGCTTTAATGTTGTTAATCGTGATGAGACCCGTCCTTGGGGTGGTTTTTTTGTAATTGATGAAGAACAAGCACAGCAGTTTGCTAATGTATATTTTGATAAATTAAATGTTGATGATTTAAAAATATCAGGTAAACTTAGCCCAAAAATATTAATAGTTGCCCCAAATACCAGGCTTTCATGGCAATATCATCATCGCCGTGCAGAAATCTGGAGAGTGGTAAACGGCACGGTTGGTGTAATCACCAGTGATACAGACGAACAAGGCGAGGTAAAATCGTTAACACCTGGACAAACGATTAAATTAAAACAAGGTGAACGTCACCGTTTAATTGGTTTGGACGACTGGGGGATTGTTTCTGAAATTTGGCAACATACAGATCTTACAAATCCTTCGGATGAGAATGATATTGTTAGGGTTCAGGATGATTTTGGACGTTAAGACATCTCAACGTCATTTCTATTTGCAACACATCTAAATACGCATAATACCCGTTAACACTATATATGATTATTTTATCTTTTTTCCTTTTACACTGGTTTCTTTCCCTTTTTTCTCAAACGTTCTTTTTACATCGCTACGCTTCGCATAAAATGTTTAAAATGAATCCTTTTTGGGAGAAGTTTTTTTATCTGATTACGTTTTTATCACAAGGCTCATCTTTTTTAAATCCTCGCGCTTACGCGATATTACACCGGATGCACCATGCTTTCAGTGATACAGAAAAAGACCCGCACTCTCCGCATTTTGTAAAAGATGTGTGGGGGATGATGATCCAGACCAAGAATATTTATTTGAATTACGCGAAATATAACGTTGAACCTGAAGAGCAGTTTAGAGACAATTACCCATCTTGGCCAATTATTGATAAAATTGGTGATTCCTGGATTACACGTTTTGTTTTTATTGGTTTTTATGTGTGGTTCTATGTAACTTTTGCTACTGCATGGTGGATGTTTTTATTGTTGCCAATCCACTTTTTAATGGGTCCACTTCACGGTGCAATTGTAAACTGGTGCGGTCATAAGTATGGTTATGCTAATCATGATAACAATGACCATAGTAAAAACTCTTTGCCACTTGATTTTTTAATGCTAGGGGAGCTATTTCAGAATAACCATCATAAAAAACCGAATAGCCCAAACTTTGCTTCGCGATGGTTTGAGTTTGATCCGACTTATCCGTTGATGAAAGTGATGCACTGGATGCGGATTATCAAAATAAGAAAGACAAATTAAGTGATCTGTTTTCGGACTGGAACAAATGCCTGAAGAAGGCAATTGTTCCTAGGTCCTCTTCCAGACACTGAATTTGTTGGAAAAAAAACGAGGGTTCTGTTATGCAACCCTCGTTTTTTTATGCACAATATTTTATGCGTTATTTTTTGTGTGGATACTGTTTTTTGGTATCTAAGTTTTGTACTAGGCCAGGGGAGTTAGATACTGAGTGTAAGCGTATCCTTCTTCTCCTTGATCTGTTTTAACTTGCCACCATTGATCGTTGGCTTTGCTGACCAATGTTATTACTTCATTTCTGGCAGCTTTTCCCACGATGTCATCATTGGTACTTGGTCCTTTACGGATGTTGAGGTTAGAGCTATTGGTGGTTACTTTAAGCTTAGTGCCTTCTGTAACACCCGCTACGCTGTTGATGTTCATGACGAGGTCTCCTGATGCATAATTTGGATCAAGTCGTTCATAGGTATCCCACAGCTGTTGTTTTACCGTGCCGTTGGTCGAACCATCGATATACAATACGCCATCTTGCTCGCGTACATTTAAGCCACTTACACCAGCAGTATTTGCAGTGTCTATTAGTTCTTTATATTTTTCTTGTAAGGCCATTTTATTCCTTTTTATTTATTTGATTACCAATTGACTGTTGTCTACTTTTTTAGGTTTTAAAGCCTGTAATGTCATCATCAGCTTTTGAAGATTCGCTTTTTGAATTTCACCTTTTAAGGTAACTACTCCATCAGAAACGGTTGCAACTACAGTAGGGAAGTCTTTGGTCGCATCTTTAACCGCTGTGGTCAAGGCATCATCTGCAGCAACCACAACAGGACCTGCTGGAGGAGCGGCAACTGTAATGTTGTTTACAACAGATTTTACCCCCATAACACTGGCAGTTGTTTTGTCTAATGTTTGTTTGCTTGTTTCATCAGTAACTTGTCCACTAAGTGTGGCAACTCCTTTTTCAACTGATACTGTAACACCGGAGGCCATTGTATTTGCTTGTATTGCGGTTTCAATGGCGGCTTTTAGATCTGCATCTTTTGGTTTGCTTTTGCAACCAGTTAAGGCGGCCGTCAGTACACAGAGTACCATTAAGGCAGCAATCATTTTGTTCATCGTGTTTTTCATAGTTAAATTAATTTGTTTTTAGTGGTTCAGAAGCTCTTCAGGTTTAGACGGAACACTCCATATAAGTTCATAATAGTTTTAGGAGTGATTTTGTTTTTACTAATGATAATTAAGTAATATTTTATCTGGAATGAGGTGCTTGAATCGAATTGAAGGAATGATGGCTTAAAATTATATTTTGTTGAACACGTTTTTGAGTTCCTCTACAAAATATTGTATTGGTTTTTATTGTCAAAAATGCGTTGTCAACCGAATATTGCTGAGGTCGGGTTATTGTTGAAGTCGCTTTATAGATTTGCTATGATTAAGGGTAAATAAAAGCGGGCAGATTTGATATGAGACCATTAAAAATAGCGCAAAGTATAACAAATCGTAATGACGATAGTGTTTCCAGGTATCTTATGGAAATCGCTCAGATTGACCTGCTTGAAAAGGCTGAAGAGGTGAATTTGGCAATAAAGGTTAAAAACGGAGACCAGATTGCCTTGGAAAAACTGATCAAAACAAATCTTCGTTTTGTGGTTTCAGTAGCAAAACAATATCAAAATAATGGATTAAATCTTGCTGATTTGATTAGTGAAGGAAACATAGGTTTAATAAGAGCTGCGAAACGGTTTGATCATACCAAAGGGTTTAAATTTATCTCTTTTGCAGTGTATTGGATTAGGCAATGTATTCTTCAGGCAATAACAGAGCAAAAGCGGACTGTAAGGTTGTCCGGTAATCAGATTTATGATATGAGTAGGGTTTCGAAAGCTTCAATTAAACTGGAGCAAATGTTAGAACGGGAGCCGACACTAACAGAACTTGCAGATGCTCTTAAGTCAACTGAAGAAAAAATTGCAGATGTTTTATATCATGGTGGGATATCGGTATCCGTTGATATGCAAACAGGTCCACATACTGAATCGACACTTCTGGATACTTTGATCAATCAAAATTCTACCTGTCCCAGCGCACAATTGTTTAAAGATTCTTTGACAAAAGATCTGATCAGAGCTATAGATGCCTTACCTGAAAAACAGAAGCTGGTTTTAAAGTATTGTTATGGTCTTGATAATTTTCCCGAATTGGCTCATGAAGATATTGGTTTTAAAATAGGTTTAACTTCTGAGCGGGTGAGGCAGTTGAGGTACAAAGGGATCGAATCGTTAAAAGCAATTTGTAAGCTCAACAATATGACAGACTATTTTAATGAAACTATATGAATTTATAGTTGTTATAGAAGGAACGCTTTCATGGTTATCTTGATGAGATTAATGCAAAAGGCGTACATAAATAAAAACCGCACATTTTCATGTGCGGTTTTTTGTTTCTCTTTAGAAGATTAGATGCTAATTATTTTGACCAGCGTCTGTTTCCGCCACCATTAGGAGTTTTCTTGGCACCACTTAAGTTAGGTTGACGTTCGGTTCTTTCCGGACGAGCACCTCTTTCAGGGCGTGCGCCTCTTGAAGGTTTTACTTTTCCTTTCGACTTTGCTGCTGCGGCACCCGACATTAGGCTTTGCCAACTCATCGCATAAGGATGGTCTTCCGATACCGGAATCTTTAAACCAATCAATTTCTCAATATCATCTAAGAATTCCTTTTCTTCTGGATCACAGAATGAAAAAGCAGTACCGCTTAATCCTGCACGGCCAGTACGGCCAATACGGTGTACATAAGTTTCTGGAATGTTAGGCAATTCGTAATTGATTACGTGGGCCAGCTCATCCACATCAATACCACGGGCAGCGATGTCTGTAGCTACTAAAATTCTCGTAGTTTTCGCTTTGAAATTAGTCAATGCCCGTTGTCTGGCATTTTGTGATTTATTTCCATGTATGGCTTCTGCTTTTATACCAACCTTAATCAGATCCTTAACAATACGGTCTGATCCATGTTTAGTACGAGCAAATACCAAAGCTGTTTCTATAGTTTTATCTTTTAGGATATGCAGTAACAAGCCTTTTTTATCATTCTTCTCTACAAAGAAAATTTGTTGTTGAATCTTTTCGGCAGTAGAGGATACTGGCGTTACTTCTACTTTAATTGGATCAGTAAGAATGGTATTTGCCAACGTCTGTATTTCTTTAGGCATAGTAGCCGAGAAAAATAGTGTTTGTCTCTTAGCTGGCAATTTGGCAATTACTTTCTTCACGTCATGGATAAAGCCCATGTCGAGCATTCTATCTGCTTCATCTAATACAAAGATTTCTATGTCACGTAAATTTACAAAGCCCTGGTTCATTAGATCTAATAATCTCCCTGGGGTAGCCACCAAAATGTCTACACCTCTGTGCAGTGCATCAGTTTGTGCTTTTTGTCCAACACCACCAAAGATTACCAAATGTTTTAACGGAAGGTTTCTGCCATAGGCTTTAAAACTCTCTTCAATTTGAATGGCAAGCTCACGAGTTGGTGTTAATATCAAAGCCTTGATGGCTTTATGAACCTTCGTGTTGGTGTGTGGTTTACTTAACAATTGCAGCATAGGTATAGCAAAAGCAGCAGTTTTACCTGTTCCTGTTTGCGCGCAGCCTAATAAATCTCTGCCTTGTAATATAGATGGAATGGATTGTTCTTGTATTGGGGTAGGTTGTGTATAACCTTCTGTTTGCAGCGCATTTAAAATAGGCTCAATCAGATTTAATTCGTTGAATAACAATGTTTTTTTATTTTAATGTAAAATATATAGAAACAAAAGATTCTTGTTTCGCTGCAAAGGTACACATAACTTTCGGCTTTTACTTATGGGGTACTTTTACACGATAAATGTGCATTTGTTGAAATTTTATGGTTGATTCACATGCATATTCGCTTAAATTTGTAAACTACTCAATTACATCATGGCAGAACCGAATTATAACGAAGATAGTATACGCTCCCTCGACTGGAAGGAACACATTAGATTACGTCCCGGTATGTACATTGGAAAACTAGGCGATGGATCAGCTCAGGACGATGGCATTTATGTATTGCTGAAAGAGATTGTCGACAATTCTATTGATGAATTTGTAATGGGATCTGGCCGTACTATAGAAATTACTGTTTCCGACCAGAAGGTAAATGTTCGCGATTATGGACGAGGTATTCCATTGGGTAAAGTAATTGATTGTGTCTCTAAAATTAATACCGGTGGTAAGTATGATAGTAAGGCCTTTCAAAAATCAGTAGGATTGAATGGAGTAGGTACCAAGGCAGTAAACGCATTGTCTACAAACTTTATGGTGCAATCTTACCGTGATAACAAAACAAAAAAAGTAGAATTTTCTAAAGGCGAGATTGTCTTAGAAAATGACATCATAGATACTACACAGCGTAACGGTACTGCCATTACTTTTTACCCTGATGAAACCATTTTTAGAAACTACCATTACATTACAGATTTTGTAGAAAGCATGATCTGGAATTATGTGTTCCTAAATGCTGGTTTAACCATTAACTTTAATGGGCAAAAGTATTTTTCTGAAAGAGGGCTTTACGATCTGTTGCATAAACATGCAGATGTAGAAAGTATACGTTACCCAATTATTCACCTTATAGGGAATGATATTGAGATTGCGATGACTCACGGTCAGCAATATGGTGAAGATTACCACTCTTTCGTAAATGGTCAGCATACCACACAGGGTGGTACACACCAGGCTGCTTTTAGAGAGGCTGTGGTAAAAACTATTCGTGAGTTTTATAAAAAAGAGTATGATGCTTCAGATATCAGGTCATCTATCATTGCCGCGATTTCGGTGCGCGTGCAGGAGCCTGTATTCGAATCGCAAACTAAAACCAAACTGGGTTCACAAAATATGGGGCCAGATGGGCCATCGGTAAGAACTTTTATCAACGATTTTGTTAAGAAAGAACTGGATGATTATCTGCATAAACATTCTGATGTAGCTGACGCTTTGTTGAAAAGAATCCTACAATCTGAACGCGAGCGTAAGGATATTGCTGGTATAAAAAAACTGGCAAACGACAGGGCGAAGAAAGCTTCGTTACATAATAAAAAACTAAGAGATTGTAAGGTTCACTTTAACAGTACCCATGATAAACGCTATGAAACGACCTTGTTTATTACGGAGGGAGATTCGGCTTCGGGCTCTATCACTAAATCAAGGGATGTAGATTGTCAGGCGGTTTTCAGTCTAAAAGGAAAGCCTTTAAACTGCTATGAGCTGACCAAAAAGGTAGTTTACGAAAACGAAGAATTTAACCTTTTGCAACATGCTTTAAATATTGAAGATGGACTGGATGGTTTGCATTATAACAATATTGTAATTGCTACCGATGCCGATGTGGATGGTATGCACATCAGGTTGCTAATGATGACCTTCTTTTTGCAGTTTTTCCCGGATTTGGTTCGTTCAGGACATGTGTATATTTTGCAAACGCCTTTATTTAGAGTGCGTAACAAAAAAGAAACCATTTACTGTTACAGTGATGACGAGCGCAAAAAAGCCATATTGAAACTAGGTAATAAGCCAGAAATCACACGATTTAAAGGTTTGGGCGAGATCTCTCCAGATGAGTTTGGATTGTTTATCGGTAAAGATATTAGGCTGGACCCAGTGATTCTTAAAGATCAAACCATAAAAAGTTTGTTGGAGTACTATATGGGTAAAAATACACCCGATAGACAACAGCATATCATCAGAAATCTAAGAATAGAGAAAGATGAGGTAGATGATATGGCAATAATAGCTGATCCTGTTGATACAGACGGGATTGAAGACGCAGCAGAGCTGGCTTAATTTTTAAGGTCCTAATAGGCGAATTGTAAATTTTTTGATTTATACTTGTATTCTGATCGATCCCCTTTGATAGAATAGTTTACTAGTTCTGCAGCTTGGCTGTGGTAAATTAAAAACTTTATGCCTCTTAGTGCCACAAAAAGATCGCCAATACGCTATTATCTAACTGTATTTTTAATACTGATTTTATTCCTTTTTGCATTTTTTTTATTTCTGAGATTCAGCAAAATGAATGCGCTGAAGCGCAATATTGCTGAACTGGTAAAGATTAAGGAAGATTATTCGAAAGTAGACAGTTGTATTTATACATTGTACCAAGCCGAGAATAACTCACGTTTGTATGCGGTAACAGCCGATAGGGAGTACATTAAGAAATTCTCTTTGCAGATTCAAAAAGTATCTACCTTTTTGACGGAACTCAATATCAATGTTGATGATAATGTGTTAACTCCTGATTTTAACCGACTGATTAAACAGAAGAAGTTAAAGACTGAAAGCTATTTAAAACTGAGAAAACTTACAGACAGTTTGGTAATTGGGTTTTCGCAGTTAGGCCTTGTTGAAAGGGAGGTCGCCGATAAAATTGAACTTCCGGCAGCAAAGAAGCAGTTTAAAACAGTCACTAGCTTTGATACGATTAGACATCAGCCCCTTCCTGAAAAAAAATTCTTTGGACGACTTGCAGCGGCCTTTGCTGGGAAGAATAAGAAAAAGGACACTTCTCTTACCATTATTAAAACGGAGAAAAATACAGTCGTAAATCAAGATGTAAGAAGTTTTAATAAGGAGCAGCTTAAAAGGATAGAAGACTATTATAAGAAATTGTATGCCAATGCCAACAAGTTAAAGAGTGATGAAAAGGCGATCCTGATGTTAAATAGTAAACTGGTATCGGAGATCATTTCTATTTTGCAGACCTTCAAAAAGGAAGAAATTGGTTATATTATGGATACCAGGAATTTGCTTAGTGAGGAGCTTCTCGAAGAAATTAAGGAGCTGGATTGGATATCGATGATCAATGTATTGTTATTGGTTAGTTTGGTGATCATCATTCTATATAACATTATTAAACTTTATAAAAACGAAAAGGTGCTCATTATGTTAGGCAAACGTGCCTCACAAGATTCCCATTCAAAAAGTCGTTTTCTAGCCAATATGAGTCACGAAATACGAACTCCGCTCAATTCGGTAGTTGGTTTCTCAGAACAGCTAAGTAAAAGTGAGCTTACCAACGAGCAAATCGATCAGGTTGATGCCATCCGTAATTCATCGGAGATGTTGCTGGCACTTGTAAATGAGATTCTTGACTTTTCTAAATATGAAGTTGGAAAGATAAATCTTGAAAATGAGCCTTTCCATCCGGAAAATGAGATCATGGAAGTGTTTAACGGTATGAATGTGCTTGCTGTCAATAAGAATCTTCTATTGGAGGATAAAGTGTCTATCGAAAAAGATGTTTGCTTGTTGGGTGATCGTTTGCGGTTAAAGCAGTTGGTGATGAATCTGCTAACTAATGCCATTAAGTTTACGGCAAGTGGTAAGGTAACCCTAAAAGTTAATTTAGTTATGCATGGCAAAAAACATGGGGTATTAAAAGTCCATGTTGAGGATACAGGGATTGGGATTGCGGCGGAGGATTTGGAGTTTATTTTTGATGAATTTGCACAAGTATACTCTACCACTAAGCAGGGAACGGGCTTAGGCCTTGCTATTTGTAAAAAAATAGTAGAGCTGCAAGGGGGTAAAATTGACGTAAGTAGCGTTCTTGGCAAAGGCTCTATATTCAGTTTTGAAATTCCTTACGAGATCACTAAGGTGAAGGAAGTAAAGGTTGTAAAGGCTGAAGAGGTGCCGATTAGCAAAAAGTTGACAGGCAAGAATATTTTATTGGTAGACGATAATAAGATGAATGTGTTGCTTGCCCAAACTGTGCTGAAAAAATGGGAGATGGGCTTTGATTGCGCTTATGACGGTAAAGAAGCATTGGAGTTGTTTAAAAAGAACAATTACGACCTCATTCTTACTGATATTCAAATGCCAATAATGGGGGGCGTAGAGCTTACCCATGAGGTGAGATACAATGGCGACTTCGGCAAATCTAGAATTCCAATTTTGGGGATAACGGCCCATGTACTACAGGAAGATAGAGATGCCTATTTAAAAGCTGGAATGAATGATCTGGTCTTAAAACCATTTCTTGAACAGGAACTCATCGATAAGATCAGTAAATATATATAACCTTATATTTTAGTGTCTTCCGGATGTTGTGGAGGTAAGGTGTCGACATCTTTTTCAACCACGACAATCTTAGTATGTACCGCATATTTACTCGGTGTAATCCCTTTTGCATAACGTTCGGCATAAGCTTGTGTAAATTCGGCACCGAAGTAAAGAATGATGGCTGTATAATAAACCCAAAGCAAGATTACAATTAATGAACTTGCTGCCCCAAATGCAGAACCCGGGTTACCCTCTACGATATAGATCCCTATTAGATACTTACCTAAACCAAACAGTAATGCCGTAAATAAGGCGCCTATAATTGCAGGTTTCCATTTTAGTTTTACATCGGGCAATACCTTGAAAATAATGGTAAAAACAGCTGTTACTGCAGCTAGCGTTATCGCGTTGTTTAATATGTTGATTAACAAGGTGGTTGTGTCATCTACAGCAGGTAGGTATTTGGCAATTTTGCTGGAGGAGATGAGGTAGCCTAGTTTATCACCAATGGCAACTACGATACTGTTGATAACCAGAGAAACCAGTAGTAGGAAACCCAAAGAAACAATTAAAGAGAAAGATAGGAGCCTGTTGATGAGCAACTTTTTCCATCCTTTTTTCGGGACCGCCTTTACCTTCCAAATCAGGTTGATGCTATCTTGAATTTCAATAAAAATAGCGGTAGCACCAACTACTAACGTAACGATACCGATGATTAGTCCGAGGGTACTTTTTCCAGTGGTATTGGCATTGGTTACAAACGTTTGGATCTGGGCTGTGGCTTCTGGACCAACGAGTTCAGTGATTTCTGAGAAGAGTTCTTTTTTAGGGTTCAGTTTTGTGCTGTCAGAATCTGGGACATCGCCCAAGAATAAACTGGCAGCAGAAATGACGATGATGATAAGTGGTGTAAGGGAGAAAATGGTATAATAAGCGAGGGCTGCACTCAATTTCATTACGCGGTCTTCTATAAAGCCCTTTCCGGCAGCGATAAATAAATGTGCAGTTGCTTTAATAAAGTGTTTAACTTTTTTTAAAAATGTCATATTAAAAAGGATATCCTATTCCAATGTTATAAACTAAATTTTCTTTACGCCAGGTGTTGTTGCCAAAATCAATTTGGTCAAATACCCAACGTTTACCTTCTTCATTGTACGGTTTGCGGATAGGGAAGGCTACATCTAGACGAATGACGAAGATTGTTGCATCAATACGAAGTCCAACTCCTGTACCTACAGCAAGCTCCTTTAATGCGTTTTTTAATTCAAAACCTGATCCGACGCGTCCGACAGTTGCAGGAAGATTACCAATAGCTGGACTCCCTTTATCTTCCTTTCTGAGCCATATATTACCTGCATCGACAAAGGTAGCACCATATAAACGACCATATAGTTTAAATCGTAGTTCCGAACTGATTAAGGCTTTAATGTCTCCGCTTTGATCAATATAGTTGCCGTTAGCAACCAATGGATCATTTTTATAGTAGTAGGTTCCGGGGCCAATGGATCTTGCTGCCCAAGCCCTGATATCGTTGGTTCCGCCGGCAAAGAATTGACGTACAAAAGGTAGTGTCGTCTGACCGCCGTAGGCATAACCATAGCCTAGATCTATACGATTAGCCCAGATTACATTCTTTGTGATTTTATAATAATTTCTGAAATCGGCCTCTAAACGAATAAATTGGTTCAGCTCCAGACCGGCAATAACTTTGGCTCCTCTATCATTTTTGCCTGCAAACAAACCCCATACATTTCCACCAGTTTCCAGGGTACCATTGAAATAGATGTTATTTCTTCTGAAGTCTTCAAATTGATTGGTGTAGGTGAAGCCATAAGTACTTCCAATAATGAACTGTTTTTCCAGTACATTTTTTAAGCCCGGGGTTACCTTTAATATACTATCTATTTCTGTTTGTACTGAGGTTAACAGTGAAGAGGTAACATAGTTTACAGATATTGGGTTAAATGAATGTTCTTTGTATTTGTTTTCGTTCCACTTGTAACCAAATTGAGTTTTGAAGGAGTTGATGTCATACAAAGAACCTCTGTGCAGTAGTTGGTAAGAAAGTGAAGCTATTGTTTTAGGAATAAAAGCATTGGTGGTATTGATCCCTTTAAACGGAGTGATAAACCTTGGGAAAGTGAGTTTACTCTCCAGTGTAAGTGAGTAAGAGTTTAAAGCTTTAGATTGTCCGCCTACCTGACTTTCAAAGCCCCCACTTGCACTTACATCCAGTTGTTCTGCTCCCTTGAATACATTACGTGTAGTTTGGGTCAGTTTCAATTCTGAGCCGACAAAGTTGTTTGATTTACTGGTTCCGGTAACAGAAAAAGAAAGGGAGTTTTTCTTTAAAGGTGTCAGGTAAATATTTAAATCCAGTTGATTGTTTTTAAAGCTGTCGAGTGGTATAAACTCGGCCTTTACAGCCTGGAATGCACCAATATTAACCATTCGGTTTAACGATTGATTATGATCTCTTCTATTGTACAACTCATCTTTTTTAAAGAAAACGAGACGATTAAATAGTGGAGCTTTAAAAGTCTTCCTGGGATCATAGATTCTAAAGTCATTATAAATCTCAGGGCTTGCTGTTCTTAAGGCACTGTCTCTCCTTAAGCTATAGTTTGGAAAGATGTTGATATGATTAATCGTATAAGGTTTTAAGCTTGCGTCGGGGGCTATATCTTTAACTTTTAAACGGATATCTACACTATTCTTGCCAATGGTACTGTCTACCTGTAAAATCAGATAATCGGGGCTAAAGTAGAAGTAGCCCTGTTCTTTTAGGTCGTTGTCTATGCGGTCTCGTTCGTTTTTAAAAACGTCTAAGTCGTAGTTGTCGCCGACTTTTAATAAACTGTTGGCTTTGTTGTTATTGATAATTGTTGCAATACCCGAGCTGTCATTAGGGAATAAAACACTGTTGATTTTGTAGCGTGGACCGGTTTCCGCGGTATAAACAGCTTTGCCTTTTTTTCCTTTAATGACGGTATCGCCCACAACATCCGATTGCAAATAACCCTGACTAATTAGATAGCTTTTTAATACCGCATTGTTGTAAGGGATTTTTACTTCGCTTAATAATACGGGTGGCTCGCCCATTTTGGTGCGCAACCAATGTTTAAAACCTTTTTTCTTTGTCGTTTCTCCTGCAAGATTATAAAAACCCAATTTGTATTTAATTCCCAAAAAAGACTTGTTGGGTTGGGGTCTGGTTTTATCCAGAAGTATTTCTTTTACTTCTTTTTGATCCGTAATTTTTACTGCCGAATCGGGATTGATATTTATTTCTGCACCCGTATATAGATATTGCCCCGGCTTCAAACTTTTTGTTGTGCTGCAGGAAGCCCAAATTAAACAGGCAAGTATAAGTAAGTTGGATTTAATTAGTCTTGTCATTTTTAGGCTGTTCTTCTTGTCTTAATCGCTGTTCCTCTTGTCTTGCTCTTTGCTTTTTAGAGAAACTTCTAAATACCTCTCTAAATTTATTGTAATCTACCACCAGTGCAAAACCTACACCGGTTTCTATAATTTCGCCTTCAATTACACCTTCATTCTGGTTGCGCCTGTAGGCTCTCAATCTGTATTTTCCATCCTTAGATAGCAGATATTCTATGTTTACATTACCTGCAATATTAGCGGAGTTTTTTCCTGCGTTTTGTCCTTCTAAACCAAATGAACTGCCTACGGTTACAATCAACCTGTCACTTAGCAGTTTTTTAGATAAGCCTATTTCCAGATCTGTTTTGTTTTGAAGCTGACCGCTAGAGTAATCCTCGGATGAATTAATTCCGAAGTTAATATCTACTCCTTTTATCAAGTCAGAAGCCAATTTGTTCAATTGATCGGAAAGCAAATTACTTACACTCGATCGTGCGTAGTTAGTAATAAGCCCATTGCCTCCCCCTGCCAGACTTTGGAAAGGATTCTCAGTTATAAAACGTTCTAAAACTAATAAAGCAAATACTTGCTTATTTAGCTCGCCTTCATCATTATTTACTTGTTGAAGCTTTCCATATACAGATCCACCCAATGCTCCTCTTTCATTTTCAGGTAAATCGATTTTAAATTTAATAATTGGTTTTAGCAATTCACCGGTCATCATCAGATATACCTGGAAAGGAAGCTTTGTTTTAGACGTAGGGTCATCCGGAGTATTGAGTAAGTCCATGGGAGCCGCATTTACCTCAATTAAGGCTGTTAAATCAACATTGGCGCTGGTTGGTTCTCCTGTCCATATAATGCTACTACCTTGCTGAAATTTAAATTCTTTTTTAACCGGGCCTACAGATAAGTTATAGCTTCCACTTAATACATTGTATTTGCCCGTTAAGCTGGTTTTTCCACTTGGGTCCATTGTGGCAGCAAGCGTCGCCTCTCCTTTAACGTTTAGGTTATCCCCATTTGCCGGATCTACCACAATATTTAATTCTGCACCAGGATCTATAGTAATTGTGGCACTCAGGTTAATTCCTTTGATTGGCGCTTTACTAATTGAATCGGCTACGGAAAGTGCTTTTTTGCCATTGGCAGGGGGAGCATTAAAATCAACGAATTGAACAATTCCTTCCTGGTCTATAATTGTGGGGTCATCAGGAGGCATGGCGAAGAAGAACTTTGTCTTATCTTCCACCTTAACTGTCATGTTTACATCCGGTTGGTTTAAATCACCACGCACCTTAATGTTGCTGGTTAAATAAACGGTTCCATAGATCATTTCATTATCTTGAGCAGTAGAATTTAGGGCCCTGAAGTTGTTGGTCCTAATGTCCATATTAAACTTAAAGTCGCGGTAATTGGTGGTTAAAATGCCGCCTGTAATTACAGCTTTTTGGTTCAAGGAATCAAGGATCGTAAACCTATTGAAATCAATGCCTGTATCGGTAAATTTAATGGTTTCATTAGGCATGCGGAAGTAAGAATTTACATAAGCAACGTTAAAACCGGCTTGGTTAAATTTTACATCTCCAAGTATTTTAGGTGCATCAAGAGCGCCTTTAATAGAAAGCTCTCCGCTTACGGTTCCGGTTCCATTTTTAATTTGTCCCATTGATAGGCTCTGAACGGCTTTCAGGTCTATCTTGTCGATATTTAAAGTCATATCGAGCGCACTCTGGGGAGCCGTGTAATAGAAGCCACTAGCCCTTAACTCATGTGTCCCTGATAAGGCAATGTTGGTTTCATAAGCATTTTCGGTGTTGTTGTTTACCGCAATGCGCAAAGTTCCAAGCATATCCTTTTGGTAACGAAGCTGGTCCACGGTTAGGTTGGCCTCAAATTTAGGTGTCCCGGTAAGGTCTTTTACATTTACTGTTCCATTAATGGCTCCACCGGCCAAAGCACTGTCGGCTTCTGCAAACCTGGTTAATGTTTCTATCCTGAAATCTTTAAATTCAACTTTAAGCGGAGCATTTGGTGTATTGCTTTCGCTGTTGATGCTGAGTAGTTGTCCACCGTTACTTAGGTTAAATTGATTGGCAAGTATACCCGATGCCCCAAATTGTAGGTAGTTCTGAGGCGATACAGTCCATTTTTCATAGTTCAATCGTACCTTTTGAGGATCGAAGCTAAATCTAAAATCCTTATCAATAGATTTGAATATACCCCCTAATACATACTTGTCCTTCCGTTTACTATCGCGCAAGTAGATATTCAAATCCAGATCGTTGTTAACGGCAGTGCCGCTAATTTCATTGTTAAAGAAGGATAACGATGGGCTTTGAAAACTTTTAATAGTTAGCTTATAATTTAGTTTCTGATCCGTATTGTTGATGTTTAATCGGGTACTATCTACGCGATAGCTACCATAAACCGCCTGTGGAAATACAGCGTTCATTACCAAACTATCTTTTTTTGTGTCCAGTAGACCATTCATCCTGGAAGGGGCGAAGGTGCTCAATTCTGGCACAAGATTTTTTAAGATCTTCGGGTTGTAGAAGTTTACATAAAATCTAAATCTTTGATCAGGGATTTTAGTGACCGTACCAAACTGATAATATTTATTAATCTGATTGATCACCGCGCTTGCCAAATTGGTGATCTGGTATTTACCATCAATCTTTGCTCTTAAAAACTCAGATTTTAAGGTAAGGAGGTTGTGGTCGGCAGAAGCCTCTGAATGTACAATGATCGTGTCTACATTAAAACGTTGACCTTCTTTAACCAATTGCAAGCTGTTTACTGTAATGTCGCCATTTAGGTAATCCGGGTCGGCAGTTTGTATATCGGCTTTAATTAAACCTGCAAGCTTAAATTCTGTAGTACTAAAGTTAAGTTTTTGTAGGTCTATTTGTTTTAGATTGGCATTGGTCTTTACTGCTGGGTATTTACGTGATAGATCTACATGCGCAGTCAATTCGAAATTGGCGTTGCTATCTGCCATATTGCTTTTTAAATCCAGCTTTTGTTGTTTGTAAGTGCCGCTTAGGTTTAAGTTCCGGTAGTTGTATTTGTTATAATAAGCATTGACCACTTGTCCATTTATTATGGCTGAAGCTTTTTTAGGATCGAGGCCTGTTCCTTTAACATTTGCTTTTACAGTGATTTTACCTAGTTGAGGTTCCATTTTTAATAGGCGGCCCACATTAAAATTATTTAGATCAATGTTGGCGGTATAGCTTTCTCTTCCTTTGGGACCTTTCATATTGGCCAATAGTTTGGCTGATCCCATGTCGGTATTGATGTTGAAACCAGTGTTGAAATTGGTCATGGATCCTGTAAACTTACCGGTTGCATTAATCGCATTTGGTAGGGTGATGTTGGCCGGTAGTGTTTTTTTAGGAATTACAACGAGCAGGTCATTTTTAGTTAAAGAGAAGCGTTTGATGTTTAGATCAAGTATAGTTTTATTTACATCCGGCAAGCCTTTTATCGTTCCATTGACATCAATGTGTGTGCTTTTTAAGCCGTCAACCTGCAATTTTGGAATCACAAGGTTATTCATATATCCACGAGCCTGTGCAGTCACTTTTAGCTTCTCATTTCGATAGTTTTCGGGGATGGCATCGCTAAAATAGCCCGCGTCCTTTAAACCTATGGTGGTATTTTTTACCTGCATATAGATTTTCACCCTTTCAGGATGTTTGGTCAGGTCTTCCATAGCCGTATAGTCCAGCTGGGTATTGTTTTCAATGCTGGTATTTGGAGTCTTCAACACCAGGTTGTTTACCTTTGTCTGCTTTTGAGTATAAGCCACATCTCCTTGTAATTTCGACAACTCGAAACCACTTTTTTCTTTAAAGCTACCTGATTTTACATTAACGAGGATGCCGGCGTCACTATAGGACAGTTTTTCGGCTTGTAAGCCAAGTTTTTTTATATTCAGGTGGTTAAAGTCCATTCCTTTGGCTGGTTTCTCAGCCAGGTTATCAAACTTTATATTGTTGTCTGCCAGACTTAGTTTTTTTGCCAGAAAGGCAATTCCGGGAGCTGTAGGAGCTGATGTTGTTTTTTGAGGTATTTTAGTGGGGGTAGCTGGTTTAAATGCAAATGCTACATCCGATTGGTTTAGTTTTGCTTCATCCAACTGGTATTTGTTGTGGTTTACATCAGCAATCAGTTTGGTTAAGGAGAATTCCTTAAGGTTAACCTGTGCACGCATATCCGAGGTTGAAGTTTTAAAATCAACTTTACTGTCATTGATTTTTGCATCTTCAATCTTATATTGATTGTTGGTAAGATCGATAAACAGTTTAGTTAATGTTAGGTTATTTAAATCAAGGTCGGCGCTAGTTTTCGAAAGCCTGTCGTCAAAACCTATATTAACCTTATTGAATGCAAAGTCTTGTATTTCAACAAGTGGCAATTTGCCTGATTCGGTTTTTGCAGTATCAATGCTATTTGCGATTTGCGTCTGCAACTGTGTTAAGGGTTTTTGCTGCAGATATTTAACAGAAGTGTTGTTTAAGGACAGTTTTTGGATTACATAATGCTGATTATCCAGATCGAAATCTTTAATGTTTGCTTTAAATTCCCCAAGGTTCAGCTTCATGTCATTACCGGCAACATCATCCCGATAAACAATACCAATATCTTCCAGATTAATTTTACTGATCGAAAATTTTAAAGTGGAAGTGGTATCTTTCTGAACTTCGGTTTCCGGTTTTGTCTGTTCGGATAAGAAAGCGTCTACTAAAAAGGAAAAATTAAATGTTGTATCAGGATGAATACGCGTCACATTTGCCCGTATTTTTTGTAAACCGATGTAGTTTACTTCAATTTTGTTGTTTAGTAACTCGTACAAGCTAATGTTAACAGCTAGTTTTTGTGCATAAACTAGAGTGTCGCCTTTTTTATCTTCAATGTAGAATTTGTTAAGGACAATGTCATTGGGTAAATCTAGTCCGATGCTTTCTAACCTAATTTCAGTCTTTGTCTTGCCTTTAAGGTAGTTAACGGCAATATCTTTAACGAAATTTTGTACAATAGGAATTTTTAAGGAAAGCATAACCAGTACGAGCAACAAAATAACGCTTGCTACAATCCAGAGTAAAACTTTAAGACTTATTCGTATATATTTATTCAATTGAGCAGTATTGAAAGTTTATGTATGGTCAACTTCACCAAAATCATGCCACCGGGGGGAGTTTGGTGTTGTTTATTATATTACAATCTATCGAATTAATTGTTCAAAAGTATAAACAATTTGTATGTTTTGTAACTTTGCAGCCGAAAGCAGGTAATTATTCTTCTTTGAGCAAAAATAATATATCAACATAGAACTGTTAAAAACTCAGTTCTTAGAATTCCGTTTTCAACCCTTATATTTACAGCATAACAATCCTTTTTTGATGAGCGAAGAAATAGAAAACAACATAAACGAAGAAAACAAACATACCGTAATTCCTATCAATGGACTCTACGAAAACTGGTTCCTCGATTATGCTTCATATGTAATTCTGGATCGCGCAGTACCACACATCAATGACGGCTTGAAGCCGGTACAGCGACGCATTATGCACTCTTTGAAAGAGATGGATGACGGACGTTTTAATAAGGCTGCCAATGTGATCGGAAATACCATGAAGTATCACCCGCATGGTGATGCCTCTATTGGTGATGCAATGGTACAAATTGGTCAGAAAGACTTATTGATCGATTGTCAGGGTAACTGGGGAGACCCAATTACTGGGGACAATGCTGCTGCTCCCCGTTATATTGAAGCCAGACTATCTAAATTTGCCAACGAAGTGGTATTTAATGGCGATACAACCATTTGGCAATTGAGTTATGATGGACGTAATAATGAACCTGTAACCTTACCTGTTAAGTTTCCTTTACTGCTGGCACAGGGTGCCGAAGGTATTGCTGTAGGTTTGGCGACAAAGGTAATGCCCCACAATTTTATCGAATTGCTGGATGCTTCTATAGAAGCTTTACAAGGGCAGCGACCTAATATTTTACCCGATTTCTTTACCGGTGGTATGGCCGATTTTTCTGCCTATAACGAAGGTATGCGTGGAGGTCGGATTAGGGTAAGGGCAAAGATTACCGAGAAGGATAAAAAGACACTGGTAATTACCGAAATTCCTTACAGTACAACTACGGGTTCGGTTATCGATAGTATCTTATCTGCTAATGATAAGGGTAAAATTAAAATCAAGAAGATAGAAGATAACACTGCTGCTCATGTAGAAATTGTTATTCAGCTTGCTCCCGGCATTTCTCCGGATGTGACTATTGATGCTTTGTATGCTTTTACTTCATGCGAAGTTTCTATCTCTCCAAATACCTGTATCATTAAAGATGAAAAGCCTCAGTTTTTAAGTGTAAATGATATTCTAACGCAGAATACGATGCACACCAAGGCTTTACTGAAGAAGGAATTGGAAATTAAACTGCATGAACTGCAGGAAAAAATATTCTTTAGCTCTTTGTTAAAGATCTTCATTCAGGAAGGGATGTACAAAAATGCTGAATACGAAAATTCAGGTAATTTTGACATCGTTGTTGAGGTTTTAAACTCGTTGTTTGAGCCATTTAAACCAGATTTGTATAGAGAAATACAACCTGAGGATTTTAAAAAGCTGATTGATAAACCAATGAGCAGCATTACCCGCTTTGACGTTAAAAAGGCGGATGATCAGATGAAAGCGCTGTCGGATGAGATTAAGGTGGTTAAAAATCACCTGCGTCATCTTACTGAATATGCGATTGCCTGGTTTCAAAAACTGAAAGACAAGTATAGCAAGGGAAGAGAACGTAAAACGGAAATTCGTTTGTTTGACCGTGTTGAAGCTTCTAAAGTGGCCTTGGCCAATGTGAAATTATACCTGAATCGTGAAGACGGTTTTATTGGTACAGGTTTGCGTAAGGATGAGTTTGTTGCAGATTGTTCCGACATTGATGAGGTAATTGTATTTAGGGAAGATGGAAAATGCATCATTACCAAAGTAGCCGATAAAACCTTTGTTGGTAAAGGAATATTACATGCCCAGGTATTTAAAAAAGGGGATGAACGTACTGTTTATAACATGATCTATAAGGATGGTGCAAGTGGGGTTTCTTACATCAAGCGTTTTGCTGTAGTAGGAGTTACGCGCGATAAAGAGTACGATTTAACGAAGGGCAGTAAGGGTTCTAAAGTGTTGTATTTTACAGCTAATCCAAATGGAGAGGCAGAAATTATAACCGTACAGCTTAAGCCTCATACCAAATTAAAGAAATTACAATTTGATCTGGACTTTGCCGAAATTGCAATTAAGGGACGTGGTTCACAGGGAAATATCGTATCCAAATATCCGGTTAAAAAGATTCTGCTGAAGAGCAAAGGTGTATCTACTTTATCTGGGCTAAAAATTTGGTACGATGATTTGTTGAGAAGACTTAATGTTGACGGCAGGGGTAAGTATCTTGGTGAATTTGATGGGGATGATAAGATCTTGCAGGTACACAAAGATGGTTGGTACGAACTCAGTACTTTCGAACTCAGCAACCACTTTGATGCCGATTTGATATTGATTCAAAAGTTTGATCCTGAAAAGCCTTTTGCTGTAGTACAGTATGAAGGTAAGGCGAAAAACTACTTTATAAAAAGGTTTGTTTTTGAACTGATTGGAGTTGGTAAAAAACAAAGCCTGATTAGTGAAGAGACTGGTTCTAAATTCTTATACTTAACGAGTAACTCGGCTGCTGTGCTAACGGTAGATGTATTGAAAGGTAAAACTCAAACTCCGGAGACACTTGAGATTGTACTGTCTGAGTTTATTGATGTGAAAGGGATTAAGGCAAATGGAAACAGACTGACTGCCCATGATGTTAAAAACATTACCATTTCTAATCATAAAGAGATAGAACTGGAAGAAGAAGTTAAGGCAGTTGCTGAAACTGCAGAAGATCCAATGGATGAGTCAGGAGTGCCTGTTGGAGACGTAGTTCAGGATACTAATGAGGAAGAACTTGTTGATCCGGCAATGAGTAAAGATGCGGATGAAGAAGAGGTTCCATTGCCTGAGGCTGACGAGGAAGTCGCAGATGAAGCAACGGAAGAAGAACCTACGCCTGTTAATGAAGCGCCTGCACCAAAACCTAAGAAAGTTTTTGAAAGTAAGTCGGCAGTTAAAGCTCCTGTTGAAACACCTGGAGTGCCAGAAGCAGATATAGAAGAACCTAAACAACCGATAGTTGAAAAGGAGGTTATTGTGGAAGAGGAAAAAGCTCCTGCTCCTGAGAAACCGAAAAAGGCATGGGGTAGTCCTGTTGCAAAACCTGCAGCGTTAACTAAATCTGAAGAAGCAACTAAGCCTGAAGAGGTTAAAGAAACTGAAACTGTAAAGCCTGCTGAAGAGAAATCGGAAGAAGATATAAAAGTAAAAGAGGAGCCTGCGGCCAAGCCAGCAGAGGAACCTAAAAAGGAAGAAAAACCTGTAAAGAAAATAGATTTCGAAATCACCAATCCTGAGGATATCAAGATTGATGATAAAGGTCAATTAGGCTTCTTTTAGATAAACTAGCGCTGCCTGGATTGTTGCATAGGGTTTGATCCTGTAGATGATCCACGCGGCGCTTGTTGTTGTTTAAACAATTCAAAGCGCGAAGGCTGGCTTTTTCTTGGCCATGAGTTATTTTGCTCATCGATATCCGCAGTTTCACGATAAGGATCAAGCTGTACCGATACTACTTCCTTATCTTTAGCAAAAACCTTAGTTACCTTATTTTCGTCTTTTCTCCAGATATACGCTGGGATACGGTCTACCTCTTTAGTGCCATCTTTAAAAGTCCATTCAATAATAATAGGCATCACCAATCCACCTTCATTAGAGAAGTCCAACTCATAAAAGTTCTTTTTGCTTTCATAGAGTTTTCGCTCATCGGCAGTTAGGCTACTCATGTAATTTTGAAACTCCTGATCAGCAGTTTTGCTGACTTCAAAACGGTTAAATTTGTTATAAAAATCTAGTAAGCTAGTATCTTGTTCTACTGCGAATTTAATGCCTTCTTTACGATTACGTTCCCTTCCAATATTATATAGGTCCTTGTCATATGCTTTTTTGGCTTCGTTGTTTTCAAGCGTTTGGTTCTTGCTGTCTAAGCGGTAATAGCGAACGTCATTAAGAGAAATGTCTACCGGATCAGTCCCAAAGAACCAGCCTCTCCAGAACCAGTCAAGGTCAACTGCTGAGGCATCTTCTAAGGTTCTGAACAAATCAGCAGGAGTAGGGTGTTTAAAGGCCCAACGTTTTGCATATTCCTTAAAGGCATAATCAAAAAGCTCCCTGCCCATAACGGTTTCCCTTAAAATGTTTAAAGCCGTTGCTGGTTTAGCATAAGCATTTGGCCCAAAGTTAATGATGTTTTCAGAATTGGTCATGATGGGCTCCAGCTGATCCTTCGGCATCTTCATATAATCAACGATTTTATGTGCTGGGCCACGTTGTGAAGGGTAGTTATTATCCCAGGCCTGTTCAGCCATATATTGACAGAAAGTGTTCAATCCTTCATCCATCCAGGACCATTGACGCTCATCTGAATTCACAATCATAGGGAAAAAGTTGTGTCCTACTTCATGGATGATTACACCAATCATGCCGTATTTAATCGCTTCGGTATAAGTGCCGTCCTTTTCTGCACGGCCGTAATTGAAGCATATCATTGGGTATTCCATTCCGTTGGCCGCCTCTACAGAAATAGCTACAGGGTAGGGGTAAGGAATGGTGTGTTTTGAATATTCTCTTAAGGTATGGTCAATTACTTTCGTAGAGTATTTGTTGTAAAGTGGATATGCTTCAGGTCCATAGTAAGACATTGACATGATTTTCTTTCCATTGATATGTGTTGCCATGGCATCCCAAACTAATCTGCGGGATGATACCCAGGCAAAATCTCTTACATTCTCGGCAGTATAAGTCCATGTTTTTTTAGCAGATGATTTCTTGCCTATTGCCGATTTTACTTCAGCCAGGTTTACAATCTCTATTGGTGTCTTTGCAGTTTGTGCAGTATTCCATCTTTTTAAACTACCTGCATTTAATACTTGTGCATAATTCTGACACTCACCCGTGGCACCCACAACGTGATCTGCAGGAACTGTCATGTTTACTTTATAGTTGCCAAAGGCAAGGGCAAATTCGCCGCGGCCTTCAAATTGTTTGTTTTGCCATCCCTGGAAATCAGAATAAACAGCCATACGCGGAAACCATTGTGTAATGGTAAACAGGTAATTGTCGTCCTCGGCAAAATACTCATAACCACCTCTGCCACCATCAGACATTCGGTCAGCAATCTTATAATTCCAGGTTATTTTAAGTTTATATTTTTGTTTAGGTTGTAAAACAAAAGGAAGATCTATACGCATCATCGTATTATTGATGGTATAAGTTATAGCTGTTCCTTTCTCGTCGGTAACCTTTAATATGTTTACGCCAAGATCGTTCGGCGGATTGATGATGTCAGACAATCTTTTGTAGCCCACCTGCTCTGCCATTCTGCTACCCTCAGTGAGTTTATTGTCGCTGGTTGATTTATGTTGGTTTTCATCTAGTTGCACCCATAAATAACTTAAAGGGTCGGGAGAGTTATTGTAATAGGTAATCGTCTCAGCACCATTTAATCGAAGATTTTTCTCATCAAGCTCTGCATTGATTTCATAGTCTGCACGTTGTTGCCAGTATGCCGGGCCTGGTGCTCCAGATGCAGAACGGTATAGGTTTGGATCAGAAATAATGGTGCCCAATTGTTCAAACTTGCTTCCATGATTGGAACCTGGGTTATTTATATACTGACTGAAAGCATTTGTACTGAATATAAGCGCAACAAAAAACAAGAAGTTCTTATTCATGGGGAGTTTGGTCTTGGGTTTTTACGGAAGTAATGCTGGAAGCCTTTCTGCCGCCATTACAAACGATATTCCAAATATAGCCGATGAAACAAAGAAATTATAATCCCATCGCTTTATTTTTACAATCCAGATCAGGATAAATGATAATATTAAAACTCCAGCAACGATGATCAGCTGACCAAATTCTAATCCGACATTAAAGGCAAACAATTCGGCTGTTACACTGCTGCTTTTGCCCAATAAGCTTCTTAGGTAATTTGAAAAGCCTAATCCATGAATCAAGCCAAAAAACAACGCTATTGTGTATTTAAAGCGCTGGCCTTTGGGCTTTTGACGTTTACTCAAAATGTTTGATATCGCTGTGACCAGGATGGTAACAGGAATAAGGAATTCGATTAAAGGTGTATTTACACTAATCACTTTAAATATACTTAAAGCTAGTGTGAGACTATGACCTAACGTAAATGCAGTAACAAGGATTAATACTTTTTTCCAATCGGTGAATGTATAAGCCCCACAGAGTGCGATTACAAATAAAATGTGATCATATCCCTGCCAGTCTAAAATATGTTGCCAGCCTAATTGAAAGTAAAGGGAGAAGTCCTGCATCGAATAAAATCGTAAATTAGCTAATTAATTATAGCAATATCCTTATTTAGATTAAGAAAAACAACTATGTGGCAATTGTTACTGCTTTTTTGGTTAAATGTATTCCACCCATTTTATGTTAGTGTAACTGAAATCGTGTACAATAAAAATTCTGGAACCGTACAAGTGAGTGTGAGAATTTTCTTTGATGATTTTGAAAAAGCATTAGAAAAAAGAAGTAAAACTCAATTGAATATTTTAAAGCCGACGGATAGAAAACAGGTTAATGCTATGATTGCGGCTTATATAAAAGATCATTTAAAAATTAATGCTAATGATAAAAGTCTGGATTTAAAATTCCAGGGTTACGAAATAGAGGAGGATGCTGCCTGGTGTTATTTCGAAACGTCACAAGTTGGAAGCATAAAGCAACTTCACATTAAAAATGACATTCTATTTGAGCAGCACAGCTCACAAAGTAATATGATTCATGTAGTCGTAGATGGAAAGCGAAAAAGTACCAAATTAGATAATCCAAAAAGCGAAGCTGATTTTACCTATTGATTTTCTTATAATAGTATAGAAATGCCATTTTTAAAACATAGCGGGAATAATTAAGCGTTAATTACTGGAGCCTTGCCGGGGTGTTGGTTAGGCTATGGCCCCAGCAAGGCCCGGCAACACCCCAGTAATGCCCCAGCAAGGCCCCGGAAATTATAGGCTACAAAAAAGCGGCTTCCTAGTTAAGGAAAGCCGCTTTTTTGTAGCTGATTTTTTGCAATTATTGGTACTGAATATAAATCGGTACTGGTTTTAATTTCATTAAATCCTCAGGTGTCATTAACCTGTTTGGGGCCTTTTTCAAATCATTTTTATAGAACAGTTTAAACCCTGTAAACTGAACGGGTTCAGAATAGATAAAGTGGCGATAAGTACCTTTTTTAAGTTCAGGTTCACCCCAACCATCCATATGCATTACAATTTGAACTTCTGGACGAAGTTTAATGCTCTGGTAATTGGTAACCATTTTTTTGGTGAAACGGTGGATTACAAATACTTTAGGAGGCAGATTGTATTTTTTTACGATATCAGCCAAATGCTGGGAAACAAAGTTGATGTCTGCAGCGTCATAGGTACCGATTTTCTTGCCTGGTAAAGTGCCATCTTTCATAGAGAATTCCGGATCAATGCCTAAATGTACATAAGGCAATTGTAAGTATTTTTCTATGTGCGGAAGTTCTGCTTTAATGTTACTAAGTGCGACTTGTAGATCCAAGAATACAATCGTGTTAGGACGCATTTTAGCAATGGCTAGTACAGAATCAATCTGGCTATTGGCCATCCTGTTGATGTATTTGCCATCTCTGCCTGGGGTGCCACTTGCTACAGCAGCAATATAATGGAGACCTGCTTGTACTGGGGTAGATGGATCTACCTTCTCCCAATGTTTAATTTCAGTATTTAGCCTTTTCCACATTTCTTTAGGAGCATATTCGCCCAGTGCACCCATTTTTTTTGAATGTAAATTTCCGTAATAAACAACAATACGTTTAAATGGTAGAATTGCACCTGCTAATGGATAAGGCTGATTTTTTACCGGCCATTTTCCAGTTGTGTCGCCATTAGCTAGTTTCGTTAATAGGGCGTTATACTTCGCCGTGTCAACCGGTTTACGGGTATCCACTTCTTCGGTTTCCACAGAGTCGGTCGTTACAGTATCGCCGGTAGCGGTTATTTTGATTTGTCCTTTTGCTTTTTTTGCATCAGAAGCGCAGCTGGTTAATAAAGCCATTGTTGCTGTGCTGATTAAAAGAATTGCCGCCAGATGAGGTATTTTCATAGATATAATGTTTTAGCTATTAATTTTATTTAAACGAGTTGAATTTACCGAAAACACCTAATGGTAATTTAATACCAGAACTGGCTTGAAGGTAAAGCTCTCCAGTTTCCAGGTTTTTGACTTGCGGAAATGAAGTTTTAATTAAATTCTCTACAATTACTGATGAAAATCCTAATGAGTAAGTGTTTAGGATTAAAAAATGTTCCTGCTCATCTAACAGTTGTACCACTTCCATCATCATTTCTTGAATATGATCTTCTAGTTTCCATTTTTCGCCATTAGGACCATGTCCAAATGCCGGTGGGTCTAAGATGATTCCGTTGTATTTTTTGCCGCGTTTCAATTCTCTTTTTACAAACTTTAAGGCATCTTCAACTACCCATCGTACATCTTTCAACTTTGAAAGTTCTTGATTTTCATTGGCCCAGTTTACAACTTGCTTTATTGAATCTACGTGAGTTGTATCTGCTCCGGCAGCTTTAGCGATTAAAGACGCAGCACCGGTATAGGCAAATAAATTTAATACTTTCGGAACGGGAGTTTTGAACTTTTTGATGGAAGAAGAAATGTAATCCCAGTTTACCGCTTGCTCGGGAAATACCCCAACATGCTTAAAAGAGGTTAATCCAAGACGCAGATTGATGGTTACATCATTGTTGGTATATTCAACATTCCATCTGTCCGGCAGCTGTACAGAGCTTTTTACCCATTCGCCAGAAGTAGCCGAACGGCCTTTAAATCTGATGTGGGTAAGCTTTTTCCATTCCTGATCTGATATTGTTTTTTTCCATACAGCCTGAGGCTCTGGTCTGGACAATATCAAATTGCCAAAACGTTCTAATTTTTCAAAATCACCACAATCAATTAACTCATAATCTTTCCAGTGAGTGGGGGTTAACAGGCTTATCATAAAATGGATATATTAAAATTTTCCTTTTGCTGCCTTCATAAAGCGGCTGGCAAAAACAAAGTCATTTAGTTCTTGAACATCTGTGTGGGCAATTTCTTTATTAGAACCTTCCCAGAATTTTTTTCCTTCATGAAGGAAAATTATATAGTCGCCAATACCCATTACTGAGTTCATATCGTGGGTAACTACAATGGTTGTTGTATTATATTCTTCAGTTAGTTCCTTGATCAACTCATCAATTACAATTGATGTTTTAGGATCAAGTCCCGAATTGGGCTCATCAACGAATAAATATTTCGGGTTCATGGCAATGGCCCTGGCAATACCTACGCGTTTTTTCATCCCTCCAGAAAGTTCGGCAGGGAAAAGCTTGTTCTTGCCTTCCAGGTTTACGCGTTCCAGACAAAAGTTAACTCTTTCGAGTTTTTCTTTGCGACTCTGCTCAGTAAACATATTTAAAGGAAACATGATGTTCTCCTCAACCGTCATGGAATCAAACAAGGCAGATCCTTGAAACAGCATTCCGATCTCTTTTCTGATCTGTATCCTTTCTTCAAAGTTCATGGTTGTGAACTCCCTGTCGTCGTATTCTACAGTACCTTTTTCAGGCTGGTGTAAGCCAATCATACATTTTAACAGGGTTGTTTTTCCCGAACCGGAACCACCAATGATTAAGTTGGTTACCCCTGGTTTAAATTTACCAGATATGCCTTTTAGGACTTCATTATCGCCAAATGATTTATAGATGTCTTTGATTTCGATCATAGCAATAACTGGGTTACAATGTAATCACATGCCAAAATAGATATACAGCTTACTACAACTGCTCTTGTACTGGCTTGCGCAACTTCTAAGGCACCGCCCTTTACATAAAAGCCTTCATAAGCAGGTACAGAGGTAATGATAAAGCCAAATACAAATGCTTTAACCAAAGATACAGTAATGGTATAAGGGTTAAAATCTGTTGTAATCCCTTGCATATAGTCTGCGGGAGTAATGGCACCAGATAAAGTACCACCTAGATAACCACCGGTAATGCTTAAAAACATAGATACGATCACGAGTAGAGGAACCATAGTAATGCCGGCAATAATTTTAGGAAGAATCAGATACCCGGGGGAGTTGATGCCCATAATTTCTAAAGCATCAATTTGCTCACTTACGCGCATGGTACCAATTTCTGATGATATAGCAGAACCAATTTTACCGGCTAATACAATGGCACTGATGGTTGGACTTAGCTCTAATATAGTAGAATCTCGGTTTACTGAACCTATAATCGTTTTCGGAATAAAGTCGCTAACCAATTGGAAAGCGATCTGCAAAGTCATTACTGCACCAATAAACGTAGATATGATAGCGATTAGCCCTAATGAGCCAACGCCGATGAAATCCATTTGTTTAAAGATGGCTTGCAGGTATATTTTAAATTTTTCAGGTCTTCTAAATACTGCCTTTAACAAAAGGAGATATCTGCCAAAATTGGTGAAATTCATGCAATGAAAAATTAGCTATAGTATTTACGCAATATTAGTACAAAGAAACAATAAAAAGTTGAAACCCCATGAGATTGCTTTTACAAACCGGCTTAAACGGCTTTTTGACAAATCTTTTGCCCAAAGTTTTGCTGGACAGCCCTTTTTTATAATATTGCGGCTTATTAATAGGTAAAACAATGAATGCAGTCATAACCGGAGGTACCAAAGGTATTGGAAAAGCCATAGCAATTAACCTGGCAGAACATGGATATAATTTGGCTATTTGTGCCAGGAATACCAAAGAACTGGAAAACTTTGCTGAAGAGCTGAAGTATACCGGGGCAGATGTATTTATTTATCAGGCCGATTGCAGCATCAAAGATGAGGTGTATGCCTTTTGTGATGCTGTTAAAGAAAAAATGGGAAAGGTAGATGTTTTAGTAAACAATGCAGGGACCTATCTGCCGGGTAGTTTGTTGGATGAGGGGGATGATATTTTGGAAAAACAGCTGAATTTAAACCTTAATGCTGCCTATTATATGTCGAAATATATAGGGAAAATGATGCGTGAACAGCAATCAGGCCATGTTTTTAACATTTGCTCCATAGCCGCCAAACAGGTTGTAGAAAATGGAGGCAGTTATTCTGTAACTAAATCAGCCTTGCTTAGTCTTAATGATGTATTGAGGCAGGAACTATCGATACACAATGTAAAGGTAACCGCGATATTGCCGGGATCTACATTAACTTCATCATGGGAGGGAACTCAAATTCCACCTGAACGTTTTGTACAGCCAGAAGATATCGCTAAAACTTTGTACACCATTTTAAATTTAAGTAAAGGTGTAAACGTTGACGAGGTAGTTTTAAAGCCGCTGCAATTTTAAAATTAGAAGAAGGAAATTATCATGGAAAAGAGATTATTTAGAAATGAGCACGATAAGGTAGTGGCAGGCGTCTCGTCTGGAGTTGCTGAATATATGGAGGTAGATGTAACGATAATCAGATTGCTTTTTGTGCTTTCAACCATCTTTTTAGTGGGGACAGGGATATTGGTTTATATCATTATGTGGATAGTTGTACCCGTTAACACGGATCCTAAAGCACGGTTTTCAAAATTTAACGATTATTTTAAAGATCAAAATAATGCATTTCAATCTCCAAATCCGTTTGGTGGTTCAAAAAGTAGTGCGGAAAGTAGCGATCCATTTCAAAATTGGACATCCTCAACAGTAAAAGATGATAGTTTTGAAGCGTGGAAGAAAACGACTGAATTTAAACCCTACAAAAAAAATAATGAAACTGGGCGTACTGTTGCGGGGTTATTCTTGCTTGTAATTGGTATGTATTTTTTGATGGACGAGTTTGACTTGATTCCTTATGGGTTTAGGCTGACTAAGTTATGGCCGTTGGTTTTTGTAGCCATAGGTGCAAGTTTTATTATTAAAGCAAAAAACCATAATGCCTGGGAAAGTTGGAAAAATCAGAATCAGGATCCGATGAGTCCGGAGCAACCGCCGGTTAGCCCTCAAGAGCCAATTACTACGGTAGACCCAATTACGCCTGATGCTACCCCGGGACAAAACCCGGATACAGATACTGAAACTAATGATCGATTTACCAAAAAAGATATATAGTTATGAGGCTGGATAGAATAATGTGGGGTATTGTGCTGCTCTTTGTTGGTGGCGTACTTCTTTTAGAAAATTTTAATGTAATAGATTTTTACTGGCGTAGTATATGGCGTTTTTGGCCAATATTTTTAATCATCGCCGGGGTTAATATCCTTTTTAATAAGAACAAATCGCAGTTAGGTGGAATGGTGTCTATTGCTATTTTGATTGTTACTTTGATTTTGTTGTTTTTTAAAGGACAGGAACAGCCTGATCGGAGAATAACGATTATCGACGAATTGGAGGGTCGTACTTCAGATGGTGATTTGACTGAGGATCAGGCTAATAATCAGCACTTATTTTTACCGTATGAAGCGGATTCGATGACGAAAAGGACAGTTCTGAAAATCTCTGGAGGCGGGACGACGTTTGAGCTGAAGGGACATACAGACAGTTTGATTTCGGCAGATGTAAATACCAGAAGGAATGCTTTCATATTAGTGAAAAATGTAAGTAAGGATAGTGTTACTACTTTGGATTTAAAAATGAGGGGCAAAGGGAACTGGAATACAGGTAGTAATAACGTAGATCTTATGTTAAATACCAATCCTATATGGGAAGTTCAGATGAATATGGGGGCTGGAGAAGCCAACTTTGATCTATCTGACTATAAAGTTAGGGAGTTTAATTTCGATGGTGGCGCTGCTGCACTGGATGTTAAATTGGGCGCTTTGTTGCCGATTACTGATGTAAATGTTAAAACAGGAATGGCAGATGTGGAGATAAAAATTCCTACGGCTTCTGGATGTAGAATTAAAGCTAAAACAGGTCTTTCTTCTAAAGAATTTACTGGTTTTACCAAATTGGATGATAACATTTATGAAACACCGAATTTTAAAACTTCAACGAATAAAATATTTATCAATTTTGATGGTGGATTGAGTAGCTTTGAGGTAAACAGATATTAGGTTTGTCCTAATGTTTATTTATGAAGAATATAAATGATTGAAGGATGCCTAATGGAAATGTTGAATATATTATAGTTATTAACGGAAAACCTGAAGGGCCATATCTGCTTGAAGAATTAAAAACAAAATATATACATCCTGAAACTTTTGTAAGAAAGCCAGGGATGGACGATTATAAAGAAGCTCACGAGTTACCAGAACTCCGTGAGCTTTTTGGTTTTGGTAAACAGATTACTGCGCCGCAATATTTTGCTTCTTTTGATCAGCGCCTGCTGGCATCGGTTATCGATTATTTCTTTTTAACCCTTGTTTTTGTTGTTTTGGTATTGCTTAGCTTTGTCTTTGTAAGAGAAAAAGAGCAACGGATTATGCTCATTTTTTCGGCGATGCCATTGATTGTTGTTGCCAAGTTTATTTATGGCAGTATTGCAGAGGCCGGAGAGAAACAAGGTACTATTGGGAAAAGGCTATTGAAGATCAAAGTAACGGATATGGAAGGGCAGAGGTTGAGTATGGAGAAGTCATTTGCGCGTAATGCTGCGAAGGTTATATCTATCATTCCTTTATTCACAGGTTATTTGGCTTCGTTTCTAAATAAAAAGCAACAATGCCTGCACGACTTGATTGCAAATACGCTGGTAATAAAAGAGCGGCTGATCTGACATTACAGTTATAAACTTAATCTTTATCTTTGTGTCAGATTTATAAATGATGGAAGAAGTATTAGGTCAACATACGTTATTGAGCACTTTAGATGGTGGGTATTGCAATAGTTTAACACAATACTCAAGATTTTTGACCCGGGAGGTTGCCATTGGTGATGTTCCCATGGGTGGCTTGAATCCAATACGTATTCAATCTATGACGACTACAGATACCATGGATACATTGGGGACTGTTGAGCAAACCATCAGGATGGTAAATTCTGGTTGCGAATATGTGCGCATTACTGCACCGAGTATGAAGGAAGCAGAGAACCTGGCTAATATTAAAAAGGAGCTTAGGTTACGTGGTTATACCGTTCCCTTGGTCGCTGATATTCATTTTACGCCAAATGCAGCAGAGGCGGCAGCCCGAATTGTTGAAAAGGTAAGGGTAAATCCAGGTAACTATGCCGATAAAAAACGTTTTGAAAACATTGAATATACGCAGCAGGCTTATCAGGCCGAACTGGAACGTATATACAAGAAATTTACTCCTCTTGTAAAAATCTGTAAAGAGTATGGTACGGCCATGCGTATTGGCACCAACCATGGTTCTTTGTCAGATCGCATCATGAGTCATTATGGTGATACCCCACGTGGGATGGTCGAATCGGCAATGGAGTTTATCCGTATGTGCGAAGATTTGAATTACTATAACCTGGTGATCTCTATGAAGGCCAGCAATACACAGGTGATGGTGCAGGCTTATCGCTTACTTGTTGAAACCATGGTGAAAGAAGGGATGAATTATCCTTTGCATTTGGGCGTAACTGAGGCTGGTGATGGCGAAGACGGCCGTATTAAATCTGCTGTTGGTATAGGGACTTTATTGGAAGATGGTCTTGGTGATACCATTAGAGTGTCTTTAACGGAGGATCCTGAGTTTGAAGCTCCTGTTGCAAAGGCTATGGCTTTGCGGTATGAGAAAAGGGTTATTGCAACTGTGCAAAATGAGCGTCTTAATCCAGAGAAGAAAATCAGCTCCAAAGAATTACCTTATAGTCTTTACGAATACAATAGAAGACACACTACTGCAGTGCAACATATTGGTGGACACCACCACCCTATAGTGATGTTGGATGTAAGTGCGGAGAACTTAAAAGATCCTTACTTTTTAACTGCTGTTGGGTATAAATATAGTGCTGGATTGGATAAATATAACCTTGCCGATCAGGCTTGCGATATGGTTTATCTGGGAGACCAGCTACCTTCTTTCTCTTTTCCGGGGAATTTAAAACAAGTATATAATTACAATACCTGGCTTTTATTGAAGGATAAGAATAATTGTCACCCACTTTTATCATTTGAGGAGTATAAGACTGCGACACTTAAAGACGAGCTGCTGAATCTGGTTAAAGTAGATGCTGCCGGATTGACGGAACAAGATTTTTCTATTTTAAAAGATAATGTGGTGTTGGTTGTGGAAACCTCGGCTATACATGGAATGGCTGAACAAAGGAGCTTTTTTATTTCATTGATGAAATTAAATATTCAGGTACCTGTGATCATCAAAAGGACATATCCTGGTGTAAAAGCCGATGACCTGATGTTGTATGCTGCAACCGATATAGGGGCATTATTTACAGATGGATTGGGGGATGGTATATGGATGGATGCTGATGCTTCTGTCGGCTTGCCTTTAATGAATGCAACTAGTTTTGGAATTCTACAAGCTACACGAACTCGCATTTCTAAAACGGAATATATCTCTTGCCCCAGTTGTGGCCGTACGCTGTTTGATTTGCAGGAAACTACGCAATTGATCCGCTCTCGTACTGATCACTTGAAAGGTATTAAAATAGGTATTATGGGTTGTATTGTAAACGGTCCCGGTGAAATGGCTGATGCCGATTATGGTTATGTTGGCACTGGACCCGATAAAATTACTTTATACCGTGGTAAAGAGGTGGTAAAGAAAAATGTGAACGCTGCACGGGCGTTGGATGATCTGATTGACCTGATTAAGGAAGATGGCAATTGGGTTGAAGTGACTGCTTAATAATTATCTCCCATACGGTTCATCATCAACTCAATCATTGATCTGGATTTTGTTTTTTTAAGCATATTCTTGCGGTGGGTGTCTACGGTGTGTTTACTTATGAATAAAGTATCGGCAACTTCAATGCTGGTTTTCCCTGCTGATAGTAAATTTAATATTTCTTTCTCCTTGTTGGTTAATTTGTCTTTTGGGACTGATGGTTCGTTGCTGGTAGCGAAATTATGGTAGGAAGGTTCACCATCCAAACCAATAAAAGATAGCGTAGAGCCATTCTCTTTTTTCAAGTGGCTAATGTCTGTATGCACATCTATAACCCTTAAAACGGCACCGTTTTCATTTGTTTGTATGGTTATGGCTTGTTGTAAAATGCGTATATATTTTCCATCGAGGCGCCTTATCCGATAATCATAGCTTACTTTATATTTTAATACTTTTTCCGGTGGCAATTGGTTGAAAAAGGTGGTCACCTTATTTTCAAAGTCAATGAAATAAGGTAGATCATCTGGATGTATATGGTTAAGGATAAACTCAATGGTAAAATCCTTAGGGCAAACTAATCCCAGTATCTTTGTAATTGAATTACTTGCCCATTCTATCTGGGCAGTTGGGCAGTTGAAAATGAAATAGTAAAAATCGCCTACATGGAAGATGTTTAGCATTTTTTTATACAATTCTATCTCAAATGAGGGCTTCTCACTTTTATTGTATTTTGCTATTTTGTGCCATATTTCTATGGCCTTATTGTATTCAACGCATCCCATTTTACCTTAATTACAATGTTTATGATGAGCCTCTGCAGTTGGGTATATAATACCGTTAGGCGCAGAAAGCACTAATTGAAAGCAAATGTAATGGTCTGGATTTGATGAAAAAATACGCCAAAAGATGTATTTTTAATACGGGTACAAATTAAAATTTAAACAATTCGTGAATAAGGGGGCATTCATAAAGTATATAGCGCCCCCTTATTAATTAATTTTATTTAAATGGACTACAGTCCATTTCTTCATAGATTTCATAAACCTTAAGAAATGCATCTTTACTATGGCCGGTACATTTTTCTGCTTTTTTTGTTACCTCGAGACCATACTGTCTAAGTGCGTTGCAATTCGCTACTGTAGAATTCTCTATAAATGCGTTTAGCTTCTTTTGATACATTTCAGTTTCGGCGGTAAGATCACATTCATTTGATTTTTCATCTTTTTTACAGGAAACAAAAGTCATGATACCTAGCAGAAGCATGAAAAGGATAGTAGTTGATTTTCTCATATGTATTTGATTATGGTTCTAAAGCTGTTATTGGTTTTTAAGAGCATTAAATTATTTTAAAATTTAAATACGATACCAAGGTTAATATATCCTAAACCATAGCCTACATCGGCCCATGCCCCAATTTTTTTGCTGAAGTAATAGTTTGCACCTACTTGAGCTCCAAATAGTACTTTTCCATCCGCGCCACTTATTTCGTCGTCGTCATCCTCGCTTACGCTAACGGCGTTGTATCCAAGAGTTGCTCCAACGTAAGGGTCAAATTTTTCGCTCGTGCTGAAATGATAATTACCTCTTACGCCGGCAAGCAAGTAATTATAGCTCAAGCTTGATGAACCGATCATCTCATCATCGTATTCTATGCCCGGGTAATCGTATTTAGCTGATGAATAGCCTAAAACAACACCTGCTGAAATTTTATCCGTTACAGAAAATTCATATCTAGCTTGTATTGCGGGTATCGATGTTTTAAGTCCAGAGGCATAATAACCACCACCAAGACCGAATCCTATTTGAAGAAATTTTGAGCCTTTGTGAAATGCGAGGTCCTCATTAGCGGCAGCTGTAGTATTGCTTGCCAGGACTTTTTGTAAACCGTTTTTTTGTTGCGGTTTAGTTGGTGCCTCAGCTTCAAATGTTTCGCGTTTCCCATTTTTATAGATGATCATAAAGACATCTGATTTTTTAATACTATAGGTTGGACCGTCTTGAAAGTCAATTTTTTTGTATTTAATTACTGATTCTTCCACGTCCAAAACTTTCGCTTTGACTTCTTCTTTGTTTGTTTTGACAATTACGTCTTGTGCTTTCAAGTTAATACCTGTAATAAGACACATTCCAATAATCAAGGATTTAATGATTTTCATTTTTTGGTTAAAGTTTGTTTTTTAATTTAATTGTGAATAATGTAATTCCTGTCGAAATCCAATATGTCTTTCGAATAATATACTTTTACAGTAAGCAAATGTATTTGCTGTTGTTTTAATATTCAATACCTATAAATGGGTATATTTCTCATTATCTGAGTTTTAATTTCTTTGCCGCCAATTTTTTTTGATGTTTATTGGTGTGATAGATTTTAAAATTTATAGGTAAACGTAAAGTTTCCCCAGGTATGACCATATAGGTCTTTCATCCATGGAGTTGTGGTGGTCTGAATTGAGGAGACGCTGAATCGGTTAATGACAAAGACAGGTCCATAAGCATAGCTGGCTATAAGATTATTGATCGGGTGATAATATTCCAGATTGGGAGTAGCGCCATTTTTTCCGGGGACGAGGATTGGGGCTGGGCGGGAAGCGTTAATTCCGCCTTGTAATATCGCATTACTCAACATCCATTGTACCCTAAATTTGAAAACGAAATAAAACTGTATTTTGCTTCCTGTTTCCGAACGATTGAATTGTGTCATTAACCCTTGAAAATAAGGATTCATTTTTCCAATTCGGATCATGGAATATGCCGACATGGCATTTATTTCTGTTCCAACTTGTGCCTGTCCGCCACCAATCATTTCCAGGGATTTGCCAGAATGAAGCAGTTGTTTCTCTGCAGTAAAATTGAGGTTTATGATTAAGCTATTTCCGAATTGATTGCTCCATCCCTCTGGTTGTTGATAACGAACAATACGATGGGCTGTTTGCTGTACTTGTCGGGCCAAAGCAGCAGGGCCGCTGACACCAAGATTTAATTCTGTTTGGAAATCATATTTCTGCTCTTCATTATAAGAATAAAGGCTATGTGTAAGGTACAAGGTTCCAGACCAGGGATAATCATTTGGCTGGAAGTTTGGGTTAGAGATATTGTTGGGCGTGAAAATCATTTGTGCCAGCCCAATGCCAAATACATTTCGACTGTTGCTTCCTGCTTTGGGAAGAAGGCGGTCGATTAGAAACTGGGAAGGCTTCTTTTTGGTGTAAAATAAGGTATAACGTGTACCATTGGTGTAAGCCTTATCAGTGCCATTTCCGTAAAAATTTATATAATCGTCGTCGAAATAAGCTTGTAACAGCCGACTGGGAGTTTCTTGTTGGGCCAAGGAGCTATTGAATGTCTTGAACCCAAGCAGGAGGAGTATGTACAATAGCTTTTTCATAAACCATAGTGTTCAAAACTGAGGCTATAACCAACGCTTGTGGAAATAGTTTTACTAATTTCTTACCATTTTATTAAATGTGTTTTACAGATAGCAATCGACTGCGTTTGATGCTAAAAACTATTTTTTCAAATTAATTCTATTAGTGAATGAATATTCATTTATATTTGACGGATAATTAAAGATCTTATGCGTGCAAGGGATATAAATAAAGTAGAGCTGGTAAAACAAAAGGCTATTGAGTTGCTAGTCGAGGTTGGATTTGAAGGCTTTACGATGAATAAGCTGGCTAAGGCTTGTAGGATATCCGTAGCTACCCTTTACATTTATTACAAGGATAAGGACGATTTGATTCTTAATATTGGTACGGAAGAGGTGCATCGGATGAGTGCAATTATGTTGGAAGATTTTGATCCTGAAAGTTCTTTTGCAGAGGGGTTGAGACAACAGTGGAAAAACCGTGCAAAATGTATCCTCGAAAATCCCTTAACTGCACAGATGATAGAGCAGTTGCGTAGTTCTACTTATCAGGAGAAGATTTTTGAAACTTTCGGGGAGATTTTTAAGGAGCCACTTGGAAAGTTTATGCACAATGCGATTGAAAGAGGCGAAATCGCTGCTATGCCCTTGGAGACTTACTGGAGTGTGGCTTTTGGGCCTTTGTATAGTCTATTGCGTTTTCATAACGAGGGAAAAAGCTTAAGTGGAAAACCGTTTGTTTTAACAGATGAGGTACTTTGGAGCGCTTTTGATTTGGTATTAAAGGGATTTAAAAAATAAAAAGAGTCTATTGGTGGACTCATAAAAACTAAAAATTAAGAAATGGAAATTAATATTAACGAGATCCTGCTTTTTAAAACCAATATACGAACCGAAGATGATAAAAAGCATATTGGTAAAATTATGGAGGAGCATAAAATTGGGCAGTGGACGGTAGATTTGCATGATGTAGATTGTGTATTACGCATTGTATCACCTGTGCTTAAGCACCAAGACGTCATTACCTTGGTGATGAAAAATGGTTACACCTGCGAGGTGTTAACTTAAAAATGAATAAGATCTAATTACATATTTAATAATGGAACAATCTACAAAGCCTATAGCCGAACCTTTTAGTTCTTATCAGATTCTGGTAATTGCTTTATTGGCTTTATTACAGTTTACTATAGTACTGGATTTTATGGTACTTGCGCCACTTGGCGATTTTTTAATGAAATCTTTGTCCATGACGCCTAAAGGGTTTGGACTTGTGGTTTCTTCCTATGCTTTTAGTGCCGGAGCTTCCGGTATTTTGGCAGCTGGTTTTGCTGATAAGTTTGATCGTAAAAAGCTGCTTTTATTTTTTTACGCGGGATTTATTGTCGGCACATTATGTTGCGCACTTTCTACTAATTACGAGATGCTTTTAGGAGCAAGGATTGTAACTGGATTATTTGGTGGAGTAATTGGTGCGATATCCATGACAATTGTTACTGATATTTTTGCTGTTCATCAGCGTGGCCGTGTGATGGGCGTTGTGCAAATGGGCTTTGCTGCAAGTCAGGTTTTGGGTATTCCAATAGGTCTTTATCTAGCCAATATCTGGGGTTGGCATTCGTCATTTTTAATGATCGTTATCTTGGCTATTATGATTGGGCTAACGATTTTGTTTATGATGAAGCCTATTGACAAACATCTTGCCTTGCAATCAGACAAGAGCCCGTTTTTACATCTATGGCATGCACTATCTAATCGTTCTTATCAAATGGGCTTTATTGCAACTGCTACAATGAGCGTAGGTGGTTTTATGTTGATGCCTTTTGGAAGCGCATACCTGATCAATAACATTAACATCACACAGCAAGAACTGCCGTTGGTATTTATGTTTACTGGTTTGGCCTCTATTGTTATTATGCCTTTAGTTGGGAAATTAAGTGATAAAGTAGATAAGTTTATGTTGTTTACAGGCGGCTCAGTTTTGGCCATCATACTTATTTTGATCTATACAAACCTTGGCCCGATTCCGTTATGGCAAGTGGTGGTGGTTAATATGGTATTGTTTATGGGGATCATGAGCCGGATGATACCGGCTACGACACTTACCATGAGTGTTCCTGATGTGAAGGACCGGGGTGCATTTATGAGCGTGAATGCTTCATTACAACAAATGGCAGGAGGGATAGCTGCATTAAGCGCCGGTTTAATTGTGACCCAGGAAACGAAAACGAGTCCGCTAGAGAATTATGACATTTTGGGGATAGTAGTTTCGGTAATGATTGTGATTTGTATATTTTTCGTTTATAGGGTCAGTGAGTTAGTAAAGGCTAAATAATCAGGGTGTAAGCTTAATAAGTTAGAAACATTTTTTGTTTTCAAATGTTGTAAGTTTAAAAATCTAGATTATGAAACAAGTAAAATTCTTTGCTATTCTACTGATAAGTGGAGTACTTTGGTCTTGCAGCCCAACGACAAGAGTAACGGGATCTTGGGTTAACTCTTCTGCAAGAGGAACAATGTTAAGCGGAAAGACTGTCTTTATCGCCTCACTGACTAGAAATATGGAAGTCAGGACCAAACTGGAAAATGCGCTTGCGTCAGAAGCTGCGTTAAAAAACGTTAAGGTAGTGAAGAGTACGGATTTTTTTAGTCCGGATTTTTATCAAAAATCGCCAACAGAGACCACATTGATGTCGAAAATTCAGAATTCAGGTGCCAATTATATCCTTACTATTTCATTGATTAACAAGCAGAGTGAAACCAGGTATGTTCCGGGATCGGCCGGCTATGCACCTTACCCTTATTATGGATGGTATGGTGGATTTTATAGCTACTATAATTACTGGCGTCCTATGTTTTATGAGCCGGGATATTATGTAACTGACAAAACCTATTTCATGGAAACGAATTTGTATGATATGGCCAATAGTAAGTTGGTTTGGTCAGCACAGACAGAAACTGTTAATCCTGGATCAATTGATGCTTTTGTAAATAGCTACCCTAAAATTTTGATTAACCAGATGGCAAAAGATGGTTTATTGCCGATGTAGATTGTAGAAATACTAAGCTTTTTTCAGCAACTTGATATAAATGTGGGGGTAATTGATCTGATGTATATGGATGCGAAGCACCATACACATGATTGGCCCCCTCAATTTTTTGAATTTCGGCGTTTAATTGGTTTTGTGCTAACTCTTGAGCAACACTAAATTTGACATTAACGTCATCATCTCCATGCAAAATTAACCAAGGGATTTGGACTTGTTTTGCAGCATTTAGGATATTGAAATGAGCTTTGTGTTTATTGAAGTCATCCAATAATGTACTATTTAAAGGCATTTTTTCTTTAGTACGTGCATTCTCTACAAAGATTCTCCCTGTGAGGATCCATTCTTTTTCCTGCTCCTTTTTCCAAAGGCTGGAGAAATCTGCAATGGCAGACCAGGTAATGAGTTTACTGATTCGCTTATCTCTTGCGGCCTGAATAATTGCTAAACCGCCACCTCTGCTATGGCCTACCAGATAAATGGAGGTAGATGGAAACGTAATGCTGACATAATCAATTACTGTATTCACATCTGATAGTTCTATACTTATGGTATTGGCCGCAAAGGCCTCCATATCCGTTACGTCATTTTGATTTTGGATGGTAACTCCACTGTGGGACAGGTTAAATTTTAGATATCTGTAACCGTTTGAAGCGAAAAATGCCGCGGTTAAGTTGTGAGCTCCCCAATCTTTAAAGCCTTTAAAGCCATGGATGAAAATTATAGTGTCAGGATTTGTGTTTTTATCGTCATAAGTCCAATCGCCAAGAATCATTTTTCCTGCGGCTCCGCTTAATGTAAAGTGTTCCTTTTTGATCATATATAGCTACCTGTATGGTGTTTAAGCAATATAACAAAATTAAAATCGGGTTGTTTCGGTGATGTTGGTTATTTAAAATCTTTCTAAATAGCTCTTAATTACAGCATAATGACAGTGGAACAGCCTTGTGTTATTACTTTTGTTACGCTAAAAACAAACAGGATACTATAATTTTGGAATATTTAAAGATCATTGCTTTCACGCATAAACAGATTGACCTAAAGTCCTTAGGTAAATTGGTAATATGTGAGCAGACATTGGACGATAGGTTGAGAAACATTCAATCAGAGTTAGGTGTTAAGGAAATATTCTATGTAGGAACCTGCAATAGGGTAGAATTTGTATTCACCGCCTCAGGGAATTTAGATAGAGATTTTATTCTTCGCTTTTTAACTGTCCTGGATATGGGATTGCCGCCGGAGTATATGGAGCAGTTTATTGAAAACGTTTCTGTATACGAACAGCTGGAAGCTTTTAATCATCTGTTACGTACTTCTTGCTCATTGGAAAGCTTGGTGGTCGGGGAAAAAGAAATTCTTGCACAGATTCGTAAGGCTTATGAAGCTTGTCGCGTTGCCGGATTTACCGGAGATTATATGCGGATGATTATGAACAGGGTAGTGAAAACTGCTAAGGAAGTTTATACACATACCAATATTTCTAAAAACCCTGTTTCTGTTGTTTCTTTGGCCTACCGTAAGCTGCGCGACCTTAAGATGTGTGCCAACTCAAGGCTGCTGATTATTGGTGCGGGCGAAACGAATAAAAACTTAGCTCAATATCTTAAAAAACATAAATACTCGAACTTCTCTATTTTCAACAGAACACTTGCAAATGCAGAAGTATTAGCTAAAGATTTGAATGGTACTGCTTACCCGCTTACAGAACTTGAAAATTACAATCAGGGATTTGATGTGATTATTACTTGTACCGGAGCCACTGAGCCAATCATTACAGAAGAGATTTATAAAAAATTGCTGAATGGCGATACCAGTAAAAAGGTAATCGTTGATTTGGCTATTCCTAACGATGTCGCGCCAGAAGTGGTTAGGGACTTCCCAATGCACTATATCGAGGTTGAGTCTTTAAAAGAGACTGCCCGTAAAAATATTCAGGAGCGCTATGATGAGCTGGTAAATGCCGAGCACATTATCGATGAAAACATCAAAGATTTTGGATTGGTATTACGCCAACGCAAAATTGAAATCGCTATGAGCTGCGTTCCCGAGAAAATTAAGGAAATTAAGCATACTGCTATCAATGGGATCTTTGCCGAAGAGATCAGTAATCTGGATGAGAATTCAAGATTAGTATTGGAAAAGGTGATGAATTATATGGAAAAAAAATACATCAGCGTTCCAATGGTAATGGCAAAGGAGATATTGGTAAAGAATAGCTAAATTTGCCAAAAAATTAGCAATCAACGTGAAAAGACTTATTATAGGTACAAGAGGTAGCGACCTGGCTTTATGGCAAGCCAATTTCATTAAAGATAAATTAGCAGCTATCGGTGTTGAAGCTGAACTGAAAATTATTAAAACTCAGGGTGACAAGATTTTAAATCTTAGATTGGATAAACTGGAGGGGAAAGGCTTTTTTACCAAAGAACTGGAAGAGGAACTTTTAGGTGGCACTATTGACATTGCCGTACACTCGCATAAAGATTTACCAACTGTACATCCTGATGGATTAACTATTGCTGCGGTAACCGAGCGCGAAGATCCATCGGAGTTGTTGCTAATCCTTAAGGATTGTGTAAACATCACTCATAAGCTCTCTCTAAAAACGGGAGCAATGGTTGGAACTTCATCAAACAGACGTAAAGCTCAATTGCTTGCGCTTCGCCCGGATTTAAATATAGAAGATTTAAGAGGTAACGTACCTACTCGTATCCAAAAGTTAAGGGACGAGGATTATGATGCCATCATGATCGCTAAGGCTGGAGTGAATCGTCTAAATATAGATCTTTCTGAATTTCATGTCGAGGTGATAGATCCTACGGATATAGTTCCTGCTCCTGCGCAAGGTGCTCTTGCTATTCAGATCAGGGAAAATGATAGCGAATTGTTTGATACGCTTCAGCAAATACATCACAAGGAAACTGCAGATGAGATTGCTGTGGAACGTAAGGTCTTAAACCTTTTCGAAGGTGGCTGCCATATGCCTTTAGGCTGTTATTGCAAAAAGGAAGAGGAGCAATATGAGGTATGGACTTCAAAGGCTGAAACTGATGAAGACTTTCCTGACCGTTTGTTCTACCGTGTGGAAAACCTGGATGGACTGGCCGAAAAAATTGTTGCTAAGTTTAGTGGGGAAAGAAAATTCCCCGCCAAGGTATTCATTTCGAGAGAAGTTGGCGAGCACAATTACTTTAGAAAAGCGCTTGAAAAACACAATATTGAAATAGATGCCAGATCATTGATCCGTACTTTTCCGATTGTAACTGTATTGGATCCGTTTTATCTAAAGCATATAGAATGGATTTTCTTTAGCAGTAGGAATAGTGTGGATTATTTCTTTAACCTGAAACCGATGTTGCCTAAACATGTAAAGTTTGGTGTAGCAGGTCGTGGGTCTGAGGATTCATTGAGACGAATGGGCCATGTGGCTGATTATGTTGGTGAAGGTGGAGATATAGAAGAGGTTGCTGAATTGTTTGCTGAGGCTGTTGCTGGAAAAACTGTATTGTTTCCAAGGGCGCAGGATTCATTGTTGAGCATTCAAAAGGCATTAAAGTCCGATACAAAAGTAGTTGATCTGCCGATTTACGAAACGGTTATTGAAGAAAATATAGATCAGACTTATGCTGAGGTACTCATATTTACAAGTCCATCAAATGTGGATGCGTATTTTGTGGATAACCTATTGGATCCGGGACAAAAGGTAATTGCTATAGGCAACTCTACCGCTAAAAAGTTTGAAGAAATGGGAGTGAAGGTGATTTTACCTTATTCTCCTGATGAAATCGGTTTAGCTGAAGCCGTTTTCGGAATTGATATATAAAAAAAGGTTACTATGTTACAACGTCCACGTAGATTAAGGAAAAATCCTGTTGTGAGAGAGATGATAGCCGAAACTCGGTTATCTAAAGACATGTTCATTTATCCGTACTTTGTTGTTCCTGGAAATAATGTTGTTCATCCCCTGGATGCAATGCCGGGCATCAGTCATTTTTCAGAGGATACGCTGATCAAGGATGTAGAGAAGGGATTAAAACTTGGCGTAAACAAGATTATGCTTTTCGGCGTGGGCGATGAGAAAAGTGACAATGCTGCATCTGCTTATCATGATCATTCTTTAGTTCCTTCGGCAGTACGTTTATTGAAGAAAAACTTTGGTGACGACCTTTATATTGTTACTGATGTTTGTGTGTGTTCTTATACATCGCATGGGCATTGTGGTATATTAAAGAACGATTACGTACAAAATGATGAAACCGTTGAGGTTATCGCAAAAATGGCACTTACACATGTACAGGCTGGCGCAGATATGTTGGCTCCATCTGATATGATGGATGGACGTGTAGCTGCAATGAGGAGTGTGTTAGATGGAGCTGGTTATGTGAACGCAGCTATTATGTCGCACGCAACCAAATTTGCATCCGCCTATTACGGTCCGTTTAGGGAAGCGGCAGATTGTGCGCCGAGTAAAGGTGACAGGAAAGCTTACCAAATGGATTTCAGAAACCCTAACGAAGCTTTAAGAGAGGCTTTGCTGGATGAAAGTGAAGGTGCAGATGTGTTAATGGTAAAACCCGCGTTGGCTTACCTTGATATTATGCATAACTTAAAACAGCATACTGATTTACCGATTGCTTGCTATAATGTATCAGGTGAGTACTCGATGGTTAAAGCAGCAGCACAAAGGGGCTGGATAGACGAACAAAAAGTGGTAATGGAAACCATGCATGCTTTTGCGCGTGCTGGGGCAAGCATTATTACAACTTACCACATTAGGGATATTGTAGAGAATAATTGGATGTAAGTTGTGGTTTGCTGGAAACAATAGGACACACAGAATTGAAATAAGCATATGTTAGAATCTTTAAAAAAAATGTTTTCAGGAAATGAAGGCGAAGTACCTGTAAATACAGGGAGCAAACCGGATATTTCCAGAGAAAAATCTGCAGAGTTATACGAAAAGGCGAAAAACTATTTCCCGGGTGGTGTAAACTCTCCAGTTAGGGCTTTTAAGTCGGTTTATGGTACTCCACTTTTTATTCAAAAAGGGGATGGCTGTTTTGTATGGGATGCAGATGGTAATCAATTTATAGATTTTTGTGCTAGCTGGGGGCCATTAATTCTTGGGCATAACAATGCTAAGGTGAGGGAGAAAGTGACTGAGGTGATGCAAAGTGGCATGAGCTTCGGTGCACCAACTGCTTTGGAAAACGAATTGGCAGAGCTGATCATTAAGAACAATAAATTTGTTGAAAAAATACGTTTTACGAGCTCTGGCACAGAGGCAGTGATGTCGGCCATTAGGTTGGCTCGTGGATATACAGGTAAAGATAAGATCATCAAGTTTGAAGGTTGTTACCACGGTCACAGTGATTCTTTATTGGTGAAAGCTGGTTCTGGTTTGGTTACTTTCGGCGAAACTTCATCTGCGGGTGTACCTAAAGCTTTTGCACAAGAAACTATCGTAGTGCCTTTAAATGATACAGAAGCTTTGAAACAGGCTTTTGATCAGTTTAAAGATGAGGTGGCTGCGGTAATTATTGAAGGCATTCCGGCAAATAACGGTTTGTTGATGCAGGATGCCGCTTACATCGAGTTTTTGCAGGGCATTTGTGAGGAAAATAATGCTTTATTGATATTTGATGAGGTAATTACTGGTTTTAGGATAGGCTTTGAAGGTGCTGCTGCTTACTATGGCGTGAAACCTGATATTGTTACTTATGGTAAAATTATAGGTGGTGGTTTACCTGTGGGTATGTATGGCGCTTCTGCTGAAATTATGGGACACATTTCTCCTGATGGAGGCGTTTACCAGGCAGGAACACTTTCTGGTAATCCTGTAGCTATGGCTGCTGGAATAGCTCAACTGACAGAATTGCTGCGTTCTGGGTTTTATAAAGACCTGAACAATAAAACAAGCGAGTTTGCAGAGAGCATACAGCGTTTTGCAACTGCCAGAAATTATAAGGTAAAAGTATTTTATGTGGGCTCTATCTTCTGGATTGCTTTTACAGATAAGGACAAGATTCAGTCTGCAGAAGATATTGACCACAATAGCATGGAGAAATTCAAAATAATGCACAGAGAATTACTGAATAGAGGAATTTATTTAGGTCCTTCAGGATATGAGGTAGGTTTTGTTTCTGCTGCGCATTCAAAAATAGAACTTGAAAAAGCTAAAAGGGCCATCTTTGATAGTCTTGATGTTGTTTTCAGGAACAAGTAATTAAATAGTATATTTATAAAGTAAAACGCTGGTAATCTTGAAAAAATCGATCATTATATTTTATTTCATGTTGCTTTACGCAATGGTGCAACTGATTTCATGGGGCTCATTGGTGGTAAGGTTGGAACCTGCCAGAATGGCAATGGTCATGGGAGAAGGATCGGTGTTTTTATTTTTACTGTGTATAGGTGCCTATTTTTTACACCAGTCTATTAAAAAAGAAGAACGCTTACGTGAGCAACAACAGAACTTTTTATTGTCTGTAACGCATGAGTTAAAATCGCCATTGGCAGCTATAAAGTTGTCTATACAAACGATCGTGAAGCGCGATCTGGATAAAGCAAGGCAGACTTCATTGTTGAATAATTCCCTAAAGGATATTGAGCGTTTGGATGATCTTGTGGAGAATATGTTGTTGGCTACTAAGATTGAAAACCGCTCCTATTCCTTCCCAAAGGAGGAATTTGACTTTTCTGAACTGGTAACTAAGATTACTGACAGGCTGCAGGTGCATTCCTGTGGATGTGAGCAATTGATTACACCTGTAATTAAACCCGGCATTAAAGTAATGGGGGATCAGTTTGCACTTTCTTCGGTAGTCACTAACCTTGTTGAAAATGCGGTGAAGTATTCGGGGCCTTGTGCGGATGTATCGGTCGAATTGACGGAGAAAGATGGTCATGCGTTTTTAAGAGTGTCTGACAAAGGGCCAGGTATTCCTGATGCAGAAAAGATGCTTATTTTCGATAAATTTTACCGTGTTGGTGATGAGAATGTCAGAAAATCAAAAGGAACAGGTTTAGGCCTGTTTATTGTTAAGGAAGTATTACAAAGCCACGACGCTGATATCAGCGTTAGAGATAACGTACCGCAAGGTGCTATTTTTGAAATAACATTTAGTTGATTATGCAACAGAAATTAAGAATACTGCTGGTTGAAGATGAAGACCATTTATTAGATGCGATAAAATTAAACCTTGAGCTTGAAGGTTATAAAGTACATGCCGTAAAAGACGGTAAAACGGCCTTGAAGGTTTTTAAGGAAGAACGTTTTAACCTAATCATTCTAGATGTAATGCTTCCAGAAATGGATGGATTCCAGGTATGTGAAACCATTAGATTAGAAAATACTGAAGTGCCTATTCTTTTCTTAACTGCTAAAAACACCAGTGAAGACAGAGTAATGGGACTTAAAAAAGGAGCCGATGATTATTTGGTAAAACCTTTTAACCTGGAAGAGCTAATCTTAAGAGTAGGCATCCTGGTGAAACGCAGCATGAAAGCTGACGATTTAAAAGAAATAAATTCTTATAAAATTGGTGATAAAACTATCTATTTTAATTCATTTGAATTGAAACAAGATGATGGTGTTATTGTTCCTTTAACCAAAAAGGAAACCATGCTTTTGAAATTGCTGATAGAGCGTAAGAATGAAGCTGTATCCCGCGAGCAGATTTTGGAAACGGTTTGGAATTATGACGTTTATCCGTCTACAAGAACGATAGATAACTTCATTTTAACTTTCCGTAAGTATTTTGAGCCAGACCAAAAGAATCCGGTTTATTTTCATTCCATCAGAGGTGTAGGTTATAAATTCACTGATATTCATTAATGTATAATTCAAAAGGCAGGTATGCCCTGATGGCAGTTTTTGCTATCGCTAGTTTGGTATGCCTTTTTTATGATCAATATCAGCTGGCAGCAATTGCCGGCTTTTTGTTTGCCTTTGTTTTGTGGAGCCACTTTAAGCACAGTTCTATATTGCTGGCTTCAAAGCATTTTAAAAATGGCGACCATACACGTGCTGAGAAATTACTGAATGAGGTACCTAATGCTGATCGGTTAGCCCGAAACAGACGTGGGTACTATGAGTTTATGCGAGCTAATATTGCCTTAAAAAAGGAAGATTATGAGGCTGCAGAGCATCATTTTCAGATCGCCAGCCGTTTTCCATTAGGAGGAAAGAATGACAAGGCTTTTGTGATGATCCATTTGGCCAATCTAGCCTTAAGGAAGAAGGATAAAGTACGCAGTAGTGCTTACCTTGAAAAAGCAAAAGAGCTGGCGGTAACGCCAAAAGCACTTGACATAATTAGTAAAATAGAGAAAGAAGTAAACAGTTTATAAAAGAAATAGAGGATAAATTAAGAACAAATGAACACGTTATTTTTAGATGCAGCATTTTCAAAGCAAACAGAACGTCCACCGGTATGGATGATGCGCCAGGCAGGTCGTTTTATGCCAGAGTATTGGGAGATTAAAAACAAGTACTCCTTTCTTGAAATGTGCAAAACACCAGAAATTGCTGCTGATGTAACGATGTTGCCAGTTGATTTGCTGGGTATTGATGCTGCTATTTTATTTTCTGATATCCTGGTTACCGGAGAGGCTATGGGGGGGGACCTGAGTTTTACACAAGGTGTTGGACCAAGGTTTGCGAATCCAGTACGTACATTGAAAGATGTGGATGCTTTGGAAGTAGATGTATTGGATAGGTTACAGTATGTTGCCGATGCAATTAAAGTGATACAACAACGCTTAAATGGTAGTATTCCACTGATTGGTTTTGCAGGTGCGCCTTTTACAGTGATGAGTTACTTAGTAGAAGGTGGTTCATCAAAAGATTTTAAATTAACTAAATTGTTGATGCATAATGAGCCAGAGGTTGCACATAAATTATTGGCTAAAATCGCAAAGGTTACTGCTGATTATCTGAACTTGCAAATTGCTGCTGGTGTTAATGCTGTACAAATTTTTGACAGCTGGGCTTTAGCTTTATCTTGGAACGACTATCAGGAATTCTCTCACCGTTATATTCAGGAAATTATTGCCAATTTAAATAGAAAGGATATTCCAGTAATTTCTTTCTGTAAAGGAAGTTCTGTGTTTGCTCCAATTATGGCAACTGCTAAACCAGATGTAATTTCTGTAGACTGGAATGCGGATCTTTTAAACATTAAAAATAGCCTACCTGCAGGTATTGCAGTTCAGGGAAATCTTGATCCGCATATTTTATATGCAAACAAACCTGTGATCAAAAGAGAGATCCTTAGATTGTTTGAGCGTATGCGTGGGGAGAAGGGCTTTATATGTAACCTTGGTCATGGTATTATGCCTGATATTCCTTTTGACAATGTAAAATATGCGATAGAGGTTATTAAGGAGTTCAAATACTAGGTTAAAAATGGAGAAATACTATTACTACATCATGTCCGTTCACATCATCTTTGTGGTTAGTTGGATGGCTGGATTGTTTTATAGTGTGCGTTTATTCATCTATCATACTGAAGCTAATGATCGGCCTGAAGTTGAACGCAATATCCTCCAAAAAGAATACGAAAAAATAGAGCATAAGCTCTGGCACATCATTACTACACCTGCTATGGCCCTTACGGTACTTGCTGGTGTAGGCATGGTTTGCATACGACCATATCTGTTAACTACGCCTTGGTTTCATGTAAAGCTAGGCTTTGTAGCGGCATTACTGGTTTATCATTTTATTTGCCAGAACATCATGAAACAGCTAAAGCTTGGTAAATTTAAGCATAGCTCTTTTAAGCTTCGTTTGTGGAATGAGGTAGCCACTATTTTGTTGGTTGCCATTGTATTTACCGTAGTTTTAAAAAGCGCTGTAGACTGGGTTTATGGGCTTATTGGTTTAATCGTTTTTGCTGTTGTAATTATGATGGCTGTAAAATGGTATAAACACTATCGGAAAAAGCACGATTGCTAAAATTGCTTTTATCTTTGTAGCTGTGGAAGAACCTATCATTACCGTTAAAAACTTAACAAAGCAGCATCAAGCTGGACAATCATCTGGTGTTAGTGATGTCAGTTTCGACATCAAAAAAGGAAATATTATCGCTATTCTAGGTGAAAGTGGGAGTGGCAAATCGACATTACTGAAATGTATTTACGGTTTGCTGAAGGTAGATAGTGGCGAGGTGTCTTTTAAAGGTAAACGTATTTTTGGACCTGATGAGCAGCTTATCCCTGGTCATAAGGAAATGAAAATGGTTACGCAGGACTTTTCTTTAAACATATACGCTAAGGTATATGATAATATAGCATCCATGCTTTCCAATACCAATATACAAGCAAAGCAAGAAAAGACCATGGAGATGATGCAACACCTGCACATCGAGCATCTTAAAGACAAGAAAATTACGCAATTAAGTGGGGGAGAGCAGCAACGTGTAGCTATAGCAAAGGCAATGGTAAGCGATACCGCTGTATTGTTATTGGACGAGCCTTTTAGTCAGGTTGATGCCTTATTGAAAAACCAGTTGCGCGCTGATATTAAAAGAGTAGCTGCTGAAACTGGTGTTACGGTAGTTATGGTGTCCCATGATCCCGCTGACGGCTTATTTCTTGCTGATGAATTACTTATCCTTAAGGATGGAAAGTTATTGCAACTGGGCAATCCTGCTTATGTATATAATCATCCTGATCACATTTATACTGCACAGCTACTAGGTAATGCCGTTGTTTTAAATGCGGAAGATGCAGCAAAGCTAGGTTTAGAAATAAAAACAGGGCAAGCTGTTTTTTATCCGGAATGGGTAGAGTTAAAGAACTCCTGGAACAGCAAACGCTTTGAAGTGAAAGATGTGTACTATAAAGGTTTTTATGAAGAGTTGTTGCTGGAGCGGAACGGAGTAGTGATCAGAGCTATCCAGCTAAACCGGGGCGAACATAAAAAGAACGATCATGTTCAGGCCAACATCACTCGTTTTTTGACTTTGTAAAGCCATAAAAATCAATCTGCTAAAATTTCATTTTTCATTTTCGTGTCATAACATCTGTTTGTGGAGTCATCCTGACTTTTTTACTAAAATATTCAGGAGTTGAGTGTTAACTTTGCAGCGCTTAATCAGTTTAAGCGATACATCTTAAAGTATAAAAGCAGATGCAGAAGGGACAACCTCAATCCATAATAGTAAGAATCATTTTTTTGTTCACCATAATCTTGTGCAGCTTGTCGTCTTTTGCACAAGAAACAGCTGTAAAGGGAATTGTTACCGATGTAGGTACTAAAGAAACTATCCCTTATGCTTCTTATATCGTTGTAGGTAGCGGTAAAGGCGGGCGTACGGATGCCGATGGTCGATATAACATCACCATAGATGGTAATTATACCCAGCTTAAATTTAGTTATGTGGGTTATAAGTCACAGGTAAGGACTATTAAGCCGGGGACTATCCAGACAATTAATATTCAATTGCAAAGCGAGGCGATGCAGATGAATGAAGTGGTGATCAAGGGCGGTAAAAAGCCAAAGTATCGCAACAAAGAGAACCCCGCTGTAGAACTGATTCGTAAGGTAATCGCCAATAAGTCGAAGAACCGTATGGAAAGTTACGACTATGTGAATTATAAAAAATATGAAAGGATGCTGTTTTCTATGAGCAATCTTTCTGATAAGTTTAAAAATAAAAAGATATTCCGCAATTATCAGTTCTTGTTTCAGGAACAGGATTCTAATAAAATTGGGGGTAAAAATCTATTGCCGGTTTTTCAGCAGGAAAAGCTTTCGGAGAATTATTTCCGTAAAAGCCCCGAAAAGATGAAAACTGTAGTAGTTGCTGATAAGCAAGTGAATTTTGATCCGCTTTTTGTTGATAATCAAGGTCTTACTGCTTATTTCGATAGGATGTATCAGGATATTGATATTTACGATAATAATATTTCTATCATTAGTAACCTGTTGTTAAGTCCGATAGCCGAGGGTGCTCCAACTTTCTATAAGTTTTTTATTACAGATACGATCAAAACCCAGCAACCTCAATTGATAGAGCTTTCTTTTACACCACGAGGTAAAATGGATATGTTGTTTGAAGGTAAGTTGTATGTTACTATGGATGGAAATTATGCTGTTCAAAACGCATATCTTACCGTTAATAAAGATATTAACCTGAATTTTGTTAGAGGACTTGAAGTGAAACTTGAGTTTGATCAGAACCCTGATAAGCGATATCATCTGAGTAAAAGTAACTTGATTGTAGATTTTGGAATCACTAAAAAAAATGGTACTGGATTTACGGGTGAACGTACGGTTACTTATAAGGACTACGAAATTAACCAGCCACCAGCAGAAGACGTTTATAAAGGCTCAGCTGCATTGGCTGTTGCACCGGATGCAACTAAGAAGTCTGATCAGTTTTGGATAGATAACAGGCCTGAAGCCTTGAATCTTAACAGCTCCAAAATATATCGGAATTTAGATACGTTACAAACTATTCCATCTTTTAAGCGAACCATGGATATTGTAACGCTATTTTTTGCGGGCTACAAGGATTTTGGCCCCTTTGAAATGGGACCTGTAAATACTTTTTACAGCTTTAACAGTGTAGAAGGTTTTCGTTTACGTTTAGGGGGTAGATCAACAACTGCGTTAAGTAAAAGATATTATTTTGAGACCTATGCTGCTTATGGCTTTGATGACCAAAAATGGAAATATTTCCTAAGTAGTACTTATTCATTAAACAACAAGTCAATTTATTCTTTTCCGCAAAATTACTTAAGGGCAAGTTTTCAGCGGGATACTAAGATTCCAGGCCAGGAGTTAGAGTTTGTTCAGGAAGACAATTTTCTTTTATCATTTAAAAGGGGGGACAACAGCATGATGACGTATAATGATATTTATAGGTTGGATTATGTTCATGAATATGAAAATCACTTCTCTTATAGTTTAGGTTTGCGTAAATGGAGTCAGACTCCAGGTGGAGGTTTATATTTTAACAACTCGGGACAAACTCTTTTTTCAAGGACCAATCAAATCAATACTTCAGAGATTACTGTAGGACTAAGGTATGCACCGCATGAGAAATTTTATCAGGGTAAATTATATCGTACACCTTTCGTTGATAAATATCCAATATTTAACCTACGCTATACGGCGGGTTTGAAAGGTGTTTTAGGAGGTGAATACAATTACCATAACTTTATGGCTAGTGCTGAAAAGCGTTTTTATTTGTCGCAATTGGGCTATACTGATGTGACTTTAGAAGGCGGTTATAATGTGGGTAAGTTGCCTTTTCCACTATTGTCTATTCATCGAGCCAATCAAACTTATGCTTATCAATTGCAATCGTATAATTTGATGAACTTCCTTGAATTTGTGAGTGATCATTATGCCAGCATTAATATCGACCAGAATTTTAATGGATTCTTTTTTAACAAGATCCCATTGCTTCAAAAATTAAAATTAAGGGAGGTAATGTCGTTTAAAGCTTTATATGGTGGTTTACGTGATGAGAACAATCCAGATAAAAATCCTAATGCGATGCAGTTTGTGCGTAATCAGGACGGCTTGCCAATTACTCACGGCTTAAGTAGCGAGCCTTATATCGAAGGAAGTGTTGGTATTGGGAACATCTTTAAAGTACTAAGGGTTGACGCTGTAAAGCGTTTCAATTACCTGGATAATCCAGGTGTTTCGAGCTGGGGATTCCGTGCCAGGGTAAAATTTGATTTTTAGTCAAAATAGAAAGCAGGGTGACTAAGCATAAAGTTTAGTCACCCTGCTTTTTTTATGATTAATCGAAAGCAATCTGTTCTGGTCCGGATACTTTTTCGATATGACAGGCGCATTTACCACCTTTTACTTTAATAATAGCAGATTTTGTCTGATTAGTCTCCACAGATGTACCAGTGATTTTTAAATCATCTCCAGCTTCAGACAGACTTTTGGTATTCCCGTCATCCACTATTATAAAAGAACCTTTTATTAGATTGGATGCTGCAGCAGAATTTGCATACACTTTTTCTCCGGTTCTTTGGTTTACCACACTAAAGTCTTTAACCTCGGCACCCACTGCTTTGTTGTCTACGAATTTTATAACCAAAGAGCGAAATTCCTCAGTACAGATTCTGTCTTCGCATCCCGTGTCAGTTGTCTTTTCTTTACAAGACAGCAAGGCGCTGACCAGTAAGAGTGCAAGTACTATTTTTTTCATAATTTATCGGTTTTAGTGATAAACGTAATAACTCACTAAAACGCTACATTTTTACTCAATTTTTATACTTAACCCTTTTATGGTTTGCCAGCCTTCTTTGTCTGTCAATCTGATCATAAAATGATAGTCACCAGGATCAATATCCGCCGGTATTTGAATTTCTGCACTTGCCTGATAGGTTTTTTGCCCTGAAGGAATAGTAATGTTCTTAATCAGTAAGAATGGTTTTACAGGCTGTTTAACCTGAGCCAGATTGCATTCTTCCAGTTCGGTACTATGCGTATGGTGATCAAAATTATGATGGATGTCCAGATTTAGTGATCCCAACTGGACATTATCGCTAAGCAATGCCTTGAATATAAATTTCTCCCCACGTTTAACTACACTGCATTGTTTTGGAAATGCGTCACTTGTAGCCGTATTGATCTCTGGATAAATTGTGTCAATTGGTTCGGTATTATCTTTACTACAATTGCTCAGCACGAGCATCAATGCCAGGCAGAGGCTCAATAAACTTAGTTTTTTCATTTTATTTATAGTCTATTGTGATAGGTATTACTTTATAAGTGCTGATGTTGTGCGTGGTGTTTTTGTATAGGATAACCCAATTGTATTTTTCTGATTCCCATATTTTCTCTCCATTAATTGGGTTAGCTGCCGGCTCATTGTTGTCTTTTTCGGCGCCAATTACAATGGATTCACCACCATATACGCCATTTATCTGTTTTAGCGTAGTGATTTTTGAAGCGGCAGCAAGCGCTTTGTGTTCTATTTTAGAGACAACAATCGCTTTGCTAAGGTCAAGCTTATCGATGCTTTCTGGGTAATAATTGGCTTTCCTTTTTATGAGTACAGAGTATAGAATGCCATCACCTTTAATGTCATTCACTTGTGCATGAAGTTTCAGCTCATCACCCTTTTTAACAATCAGTTCAGTTTCCATATAGGTACCCATGGAATAAATCATGATGTCATTACGCGAGACAAAGTCGCGGCCAATTTTTGGATCAACAGGGATATTTGCAGGGTCAATGATGGTTAGGTCTTCCTTAATTTCAAGTTTCGTCCCATTTTCATCCAGCACTACAAAGTAGAAATCATATTTGCCTTCGGGTGCCTCGGCTGGAATGGTAAAGTGCTTGTGTACATTGGTGTTTTTAGCACCCTTGTATTCTGCCCAGGTCAATTCAAATTTCCAGGTAGCAGTATACTTTTCGCCGCTTTTCTGTAATATCTTTACCCGAACATCTTTTATCTTATCGGCAGCTATCACATCCGCATTGAAATGGAAATCCCTTCCCCTCAATGCTTGCTTGTTTCCCGATCCGATTTCTACATTTGTTGCAGTGGGAATTGCCTTTTCAGGTTCAACTTCTTTATCTTTTTTACAGGCCTGGAAAGCTGTAACAAAAAGTAGTAAAGCCGCTATAATTTTCTTTGTGTTCATAGTTGATAATGTGTTTTTGTTTGAAATTTTAATTGTATTTATTTGATAATTCATTATTGATTTCTTTTTTTTGTTTATTTAAAGGGATGTTAAAAGGGACTTTTAACGACATAATTATATTTCTTCCTGCTTCAGGAAGTTCAATAAGCCGGTAAAAGCTGGTATGGTTCAAGTATTTGGTATTTAGCAGATTTTGAGCCTGTAAACTGAGCGTCAGCTGCTGTCTGCAAAGGCCAAATTTTATCCCTGCCTGAATATTAATTAACCCATAGCCCGGCGTTTTCTTTTCAGGTGGCACAATGTTATTTTGTTTTGCGGTGATTCGGTAGTCTATTGAAAAATAGGAATGTTTAAAAAATGATTCCGATTCAGGCGACCAGGTTAGGTTAGCCAAAGCTGAGGCTGGTGGAGAGAAGGGAAGTGTATAGCCCTTTTTGTCTCCCGATACCTGCTTCGCAAATAAGTATTCGCCCAATAACTCAGTACTCAGATTTTCCGTGACTTTATATTTCAGCTGGAATTCGCCCCCATATCTAAGCACTTTGCTTTGGGCATACTGGAAAATCTGGTTGCCTGCACCATAGTAAAAATCATGGTTTGCGGTAGGGTTCAGGTAGATGTAATTGGGGAAATAATTGTAGAAAGGACTAATTAGCACAGACCAGCGATCTTCGTTCCATCCCAAACTCAGATCCAATTGGTACGACTGCTCGGGCGAAAGTGTCGCATCTCCTTTTTCATAACTGAAATAATGATAATTTACCCCATTGGCCCCCAGTTCCTTTGCTATCGGCATTCTGAAGCTTTTACCAATATTGGCCTTCAACAGAAAATTGTGAACATTATAATTTATGCCGGCCGACCAAACCAGGCTGTTGAAACTGCGATTTAAATCATTAGCCCTGATTAGCTTTTCTGATATTATTGTCTCCCCTGCTGTAAGCTCAGAATCAAACCAGTCAGTATATTTAAACATCCTGATCTGCCCATAATCGTAGCGCAATGCGCCATGCAGTAAAACCTGTTCGTTTATTTTGTATTTATCGTATACAAATACCCCTGCGGAAGCCTGTTTAAAGGAGGGCACCAAGAATGTCCAACCGTTAATCGCATTGTCCTGATATTCTGAATTGAAGCCTGTGGTTAGTTGATGATTTCCAACATTGATCATATCTCTAAGATTCATGCTATATACACGCTTATCAAATTCCCTTTCCAGTTCAGGAGAAATAGAGAGATAATCGGGATAAACAGGTGGCATATAGCCATGATTTACATATTGACTGAATTCCTGCCTGAAATTTCGTTGATACCCCAGTTCCATCTCCAGCTTATGGCCTTTTGCCTGATAGTTGCTGCGATTGATCAGCTTAAAATGGTTTACCTGCTGGTTGGGCATCTGGACGTCCCTTGCGGATGCATCGTGCATTTCTGTATTTACTCTTCTCGGCTCCAGGCCGTGCGCATTGGCGAAGAACCCGCTTTTGCTGTAAATGTTACTGAGGTAAAAAACGGATCTGAAACCTTCCTTTACATAACCCGTATTTAGGTGTAATCCTGTTTCCTGGCCGGCAGTATTGCGCAGATTTCGGTTGTGCAACCTAACCGCATAGTCATACACAAATACCGTGTCTGTGGGTACACTGTAATCTCCGTAATTCTGATAGGTGATACGGGAATCAAAGAACCAATCTTCCTTTCGGCCAAACACATTAACAGAGCTCCCATACAGGTTGTTGTTACTTTTGCCAATCAGATCAATCGAACCACCTAGTGTGTTTTTCTGTGGTGCATTAGCTGGTTTTACATCGATGACTCCGCCTATAGCATCCGATCCATATATAAAGGAAGCAGCGCCTTTTATCAATTCGACCTCTGCGGCAGCAAACTGGTCTATTTCTAAGCCATGATCAGCTCCCCATTGCTGTCCTTCATGTTTTACTCCTTTATCGATAACCACTACTCTGTTAAAACCAAGTCCGCGGATCAGTGGTTTTGATTGCCCTGATCCAATACCAATGGTCTTAATACCAGGTAAACGCTCTAGTGTTTTCATTAAACTTCCACTAAGGTTCCGTTGTATAAAATCGCTGCCAATAGTAATTACATTTAATGATTCTTCTTTTTGGCGTAGTTGCAACCGCTTGTCTTTAATCACTACCTCTTTCAACTGATGTGTAGAAGGGGGAGGCGTGGTTTTTAAAGTAGAATCGGGCAGACTATTTTTAGCCTGTCCAAAGCCGGTTTGAAAAATGAGCAACAAGGGAAATAATAGTACATAGAAACTCTTCATTGAATTTTTGGAGTTCAGTTATAGAAAAAAATAGACAAAAGGATACCTGTCTGCTTAAAGCAGGCTTAAATTAAGGTGTAAGGAGAAAAGGGAGGCTGGTTAAGCGAAATACGGCGGCCCTTTGTTGGCGATGATTTTCGGAGTAAAATCATAGTTTCCTGTTAGCACACACGTATTCAGTGTGATGGCTTCAGGATTTACGATGGTTAGTACTGTCGGATAGTACAACAATATTTGTTGGCCTTGAGCGTAGTGATAATAATCGCAAATGGAACATTTGTCTAAAGACTGAATCTGATCTTTATCTTCGAATTGCACATCCTGGTCTGAATGCTTGTCAGCATGTATATGAAAAAGTTGCGCAGTAGATATGAACAAAAATAGCACCATTAACAGAAAGGAAGCAGTCTGCTGTGATTTTGTCCATAAAAGTTTGGCACTTGATTTCATAACTGCATCAAAGTTGCATTTATAATTTGTGATATGCAATAGTAAATGCAATTAAGTTGCTTTTTAAATGTCTTGATATTTTCTTTCTTTTATTCTTTTATTGAGGTAAATTAGGATGTCGAATTAAAAATTAGCAGCTATGAATGAGGAATATCTGGTACTACCATTGGTTAAAAACTCGGTAGACATGCGTTTTGAACTAAAAATTGGTGAATACATGACTTTTATAGTCTTTAAAGAGCATGGTAAAAAGATCTGGCTGATCCATACCGAAGCTCCTGAAGAATTGAAAGGGAAAGGTGCTGCAACAGCTGTAATAGAGAAAACCTTGTCGTATATTGAAGATAATGGTTATCGACTTATCCCTTTGTGTCCCTTTGTAGCGGCTTATCTGAAGAGGCATCCCGAATGGGAACGAATTTTAGATGAGAGTGCAAAGCCTTTTTAATATTCCAGGATGATCAGATTTGGTGTGGATGTTTTGATCGCTCAAAATCCTGACTTTAAGAACCAGCGGATAGCTTTAGTAACCAACACAGCAGCAACAACAAATCAATATGAGCCAATTAGTCTGGCGTTATTAAAAGCGGGTTTTAATCTGGTTAAGTTATTTTCTCCTGAGCATGGATTTGATGCTAAAGGTGCCGATGGAGCTAAAATGCAAAATGGGGTTGACCAGGTTACCCAATTGCCTGTTATAAGTTTATATGGAGATCATTTGTCGCCAGCAGAGACAGATTTGCAAGATGTAGATAAGATCATATTTGATATCCCGGATGTGGGTGTCAGGTTTTATACTTATTTATGGACATTAACTTATGTTTTGCAAGCGAGTGCGAATTATAATAAACCGGTAATAATTTTGGACAGACCCAATCCAATTTCTGGAAATTGGCAGCTGTGCGAAGGCCCTATGTTAAATGAGCAATACTGCTCATCTTTTATTGGCAGATGGAATATACCGCTAAGACATAGTTGTACTTTAGCTGAACTTGCCCTTTTCTTTAATACAACGAAAAATATCAATGCCGATTTAACGGTTATACCTTGTGAAAATTGGGATAGAAATAAATTTCAACCAGAATGGGGGATCAAATTCTTACCTACCTCTCCAGCTATAAGAAACATTAACGCAGCTATGCTTTACCCTGGTTTAGGTCTATTGGAAGCAACTAATATCAGCGAAGGAAGAGGTACAGCTTTGCCCTTTGAAATCCTTGCATCGCCTTGGATGAATCATTTTGATTTTCTATCAATTGCTAAGACGGATGGTATCAGTGTAGAAAGTATAATCGTTAGGCCAAATGAAGGAAAGTATTCAGGGCAGGATTGTTTTGGGCTACGCTTTAAGCTCAAAGCATATGATCATTTCAAATCGGTATATCATGGATTGCTACTGATTAAGTTGATTAAGGATCATTATCCAGCATATTTTAAATGGGCAACTTATCCTACAAACGTAAATCCAGATGGGACTAATCATTTAGATAAATTGTTAGGATTTCCCCAAAGTGAAGCATTTTTTGAACTGCCTATGGCGAAATTTAAAACCACGATGATTGAAGTTTGTAATGCTGGTGCATGGGCTGAGGAAATAAAGCCCTACCTGCTTTATTAATCTTAAACAATTAGATGATGAATTATCCTTATTATCTCAGCTTGCTGAATAAATAAGGAGGCGGTGTTCGAATAGAACATCGCCTCTTTTTCGTTGTGAAGGCAATTCAATCAAGTTTTTTATGGCATAATCTGGCGTTTTTGGTCTGTTTCTTCGTTGATTATCAAGATGGTAATCGGTAGATAAAAAATAAAAAAATATTTGGAAATGTAATAATCATAACTATATTTATGGCGTATTGTAAAACATTGTTTTATAATATAAAACAATAGAGTGATTTTATTTAACCAAATATATTATGCAATCGAAATTACTATACTTACTGGGTATGCTATTTTGTGTCTTTATGGCACAAAGCTCGTATGCTCAGAACAATACATCCATTAAGGGGCAAGTGACTTCTGCGGATGAAAAGTCTGGATTCCCAGGCGTTGTCATTAAATTAAAAGGTACTTCAGTTATTACCAGGACCGATGTTAACGGAAAATATCAGATAGCAGCTCCGGCAAATGGTGTATTGACATTTAATTATATAGGGTACGACTCTGTATCAGTACCTGTTAATGGCCGCAGGGAAATTAATGTGAAGATGCAATCAAAGGACAATAAATTAGACGAAGTCGTTGTAATAGGCTATGGTACTCAAAAGAAAAGTGACCTCACTGGTTCATTGTCGCAAGTAAAAGCAAAAGACATTAATTCATATCCTGCAACAAATGCATTGCAAGCCTTAGCTGGTCGCGCGGCAGGCGTGCAGGTTTTACAAAATACAGGCGCTCCAGGTGCAGGTGTAAGTGTGAGAATACGTGGTACCAACTCTATTCAAGGTAGCAACGAGCCTTTATATGTGATAGATGGTTTTCCAATAGCCGGCAGTAATCCATCAGTGATCAATAACTCAGATATCGAAAGTATGGAGATCTTAAAAGATGCGAGTGCTACAGCTATTTATGGCTCAAGAGGTGCAAATGGTGTTGTGCTGATTACAACAAAAAAGGGAAAGGCAGGTCAAAATCAAGTTAGTTTTGAAACAACCTATGGTATTCAGACACTCCGTAAAAAAATGGATCTGATGAATGCACAGGAATATGCCACTTTTTACAATGAGCAGGCAGCAAATGATAAACTAGCACCTTATTTTACTGCAGATCAGATTGCTGGTATGGGGAAGGGTTTTGATATTCAGGATCTTGCTTTTAGAAAAGCACCTTTAAAAACCATTTCTTTTGGCCTGAGTGGCGGGAGTGATAAAACCCAGTTCGCCATCGCTGGAAGTATTTTTGGACAAGACGGAATTATTAAAGGCAGTAGCTATGATCGTTACTCTATCAATTCAAATGTAAATCACGAAATCAGTAAAAAGTTTAGTGTTAACCTTTCTACCACAATAACGCGCATCAAATCCGAAGCTCAAAATAGTAGTGGTGGAAATAGGGGCGGGTCGTTGATTTCTGCTATTATTTCTGCGCCGCCAACGCTTAATCCATATAATGATGACGGCAGCTACAGAGGAATTTCAACAAGTTTCCCTTATGTTTTATCAAATCCGCTTAATTATATCAATGAACAAAGTAATTCAACTACTTCCAATCGGATTTTGTCGAATGGAGCTATCGTATATAAACCGATTCCTGAGTTGAGTATTAAGATTTCTGGAGGAGTAGAAAATGCAGATGACCGTAACGATGCGTATACCACACTTAAATTTATCAATTCGAAAGGGAGTGCTAATGTTTCAGCTACTCAGTCTACTAGTTTGTTGAGCGAAAATACGATCAGCTACAATAAAACATTCAATCAAAAACACAGTGTATCGGCAGTTGCAGGCTTCACCTATCAGGACTTTTTAAATACCTCTTTATCTGGTAGTGGTAATGGATATATTAGCGATATCAGTGAAACTTTTGACCTGGGCTCGGCAACCACCCCTGGAATACCCGGTACATCGTACGTTAAATCGTCGTTATTGTCCTATTTGGGGCGTTTAAATTATGCTTATGACAGCAAATATTTAGCTACAGTAAGTTTCCGTGCCGATGGATCCTCAAAATATAGTGAAGGTAATAAATGGGGGTATTTTCCTTCTGCCGCCTTGGCATGGCGCATTTCTAACGAAGATTTTCTGAAGGAATCGACCATTATATCCGATATGAAATTAAGACTTGGATGGGGCTATACAGGTAGTCAGGCCATCAATCCTTATGCTACATTAAATCAGTTACTATCTAATAAAACTGTTTTTGGGGATGCTTTATTTACCTCGTATGCGCCAGGAACAGTTTTGCCGGGTAATTTGAAATGGGAAACTACAGAGCAAAAAAATATAGGTATAGATGTGGGGATATTGACCAATAAAATTTATCTAACCGCCGACTACTATATCAAAAATACGCGTGATTTATTAAATACGGTACAGTTACCATCATCGATGGGCTTTACCACCACCATACAAAATGTTGGTGAAGTAAGTAATAAAGGATTGGAGCTGGCCTTAAATGCTAAACCTTTCTCCGGCAATTTTAGTTGGGATATCAATACCAATATTTCCTTTAACAGGAATAAAGTAGTTAAGCTTTATGGTGGACAGGATATATTAGGAGGCGCATTTAATGTGTCAGCAGTTAATGATTATGCCAATATCCTACGTGAAGGACAGCCTATCGGTATTTTTTATGGTTACGTAGAAAACGGATATGATGATAAAGGCAAAATCAAATACAAGGATTTAAACAATGATGGTGTAATATCCACAGCCGATAAGACATATATCGGTAATCCTAATCCAGATTTTACCTACGGCTTTAACTCTACCATGAGTTACAAAAACTTTGAGTTTACCTTCTTTTTACAAGGATCTCAGGGTAACGATATCTTCAACATCAGCGCAATCAACAATACAGTTGATTATGGCTATGGTTTAAACATGCTAAGAGATGTTTATTTAAATCACTGGACCCCGACAAAAACGGACGCGAAATATCCGGTGATCAGCAACAGTACCTCAGCTACAGCATCCAATCGCTTTGTGGAAAACGGTGCTTATTTGCGTCTAAAAAATATTCAGTTGGCCTATAATCTACCGGTTCAAAATCTTAACATCAGTTGGGCCAAAAGATTACAGCTCTATGTAAGCGCACAGAACATATTAACCTTTACCAAATATTCAGGTTGGGATCCAGAGATTAACTCCAGAGGGGGTGCTAACTCCACAGCTCAAGGATTTGACTATTACAGTTATCCAAATGCAAAAACTTATAACGTAGGCATTAGAGCTGGATTTTAATCACATAAGGACATATAATCTTAATTATAAAGACATGAAAAATCTCAAATATTTAATTCTTCTGCTTCTTTTTTCTTCTTGCCAAAAACAGCTGTTGGAAGATCCTAAATCCCTGGCGGCAGAGAAATTTTACAACACGGCAGCCGAGGTGCAGGGCGCTGTAAATGCTATTTATACCCCATTTAGAGATATCAATGGACTGGTTACCTACATCGCTCAAGTAGATTGCTATGTAGATTATGGATTGGGCCGTGGAAGCTATGCTTCTTTAAATGATTTTCAGGGATTAAACTCAACCAATATTACGCGTGTAGGTTCAATGTGGGACTTGTTTTACCTGAGTATCAGAAATGCCAATTTTGTAATTAAAAATGCACCTAATGGTAAGGAGATCAGTCAGGCTGATATCAATACCAATGTTGGCGAGGCTAAGTTTTTACGGGCCTTCAACTATTTCTTCCTGGTAAGAAACTGGGGCGGTGTACCTATTCGTACAGAAGCAAATATGACCGTTGTTGATGTTAAACGAAATACAGCGGATGACGTTTACAAGCTCATCGTTGCCGATTTGCTGGATGCAGAAGCCAATTTGCCAATAACCCAACCTCAGGTTGGTCGCCCAACCAAGTGGTCTGCCAAGACTTTGCTTGCCGATGTTTATTTACAATTAGGGAAATACCCTGAGGCTAGAGATAAGGCTAACGAGGTGATATTAAGTGATAAATTCGCTTTAGTTCCGATTAGCTCTACTGATGACTTGCAAAATATATTCGGCCCAACAGTCGTAACCACTTCAGAGGAAATATTCTATATAAAATTTACCAGACAAAATCTGTTCGGTAATTACTTCGTGATGTTTTTGAACCATCCAGGTACTAAGTTCAGTGGTGCAGGTGGCTTTTATGGTCTCCATAGTGAAACTGTTAATCCTGTTTACAAAAACTGGGACAATAACGATTTCCGTAAAGGACTTTGGTATCCTTACAATATTGGTTTGGATGGAAATTCATTGCTCAATAAGAAATTTATAGACCCCTTAGCTACCTCACAAAGCGGCCATGGAAATGATATGCCTTGGTATCGTTATGCAGATCTATTGTTAATTTATGCCGAAGCCGCTAGTCGTGCCGAGAATGGACCATCTGCTGCATCGATGGAAGCGCTAAACAAAGTTCATCGTAGGGCATACGGAAAAAATCCCCTATTGCCTTCTACGGTTGACTTTAAGGTAGCCGATTATAATGCGACTACATTTCTTGATCTCATCATAAAGGAGCGTGGCTACGAATTTCAGTATGAAGGTAAGCGCTGGTTGGAGCTTAAACGCACAGGGAAAGCTGCCGAAATCATATTGGCAACAAAAGGAAAGGTGATCGCAGCTAAGCATTATTGGTGGCCAATACCTGTTTCTGAACTAGGATTTAACAAAGCTTTAGATCCGGTTAAGGATCAGAACCCGGGTTATTAATATATCTTAATTGGTAATTAAGAAGATAGATAAAATTACGATGATGAAAAGACTGCAAGGAAAAAAGGCATTGGTTACCGGCTCATCGAGAGGCATAGGGAAGGCGATAGCATTGCAACTGGCTCAGGAAGGTGCTGAGGTGGTGATCCATTATAATCAGAACCCGACAGAAGCCTCTGAAGTGGCTGATGTCATTTTAAAAAATGGTGGACTGGCACACGTGTTACAAGCTGATCTAAATCATGCAGAGCAGGCAATTAAGCTAGGAATGGATGCCTGGGAAGTAATGGATGGTATTGATTTTTTGGTAAACAATGCAGGGGTATCCTATAAAAAACACTTTTTGGATACCACTATGGCAGATGTAGATCATTTCACCAATATCAATTTTAAAGGAACCCTTTTTTTAACTCAAACAGTGGCAAAACAAATGGTGTTGAACCAAACTGAGGGAAGTATTTATACCATTACCTCTATTAATGCAATTCAGCCGGGACTTGGTTTAAGTGTATACGGCGCTACTAAAGGCGCTTTAGAGACTTTAATGAAAGGCGTTGCTTTAGAATTAGCTCCACATCAAATCAAAGTAAATACCATTGCTGTTGGTGCCATCGAAACAGATATGAACGCTCCGGTATGGCAGGATCCAGAAAAACTAAAATTGGTAAATGATCATATCCCGTTGGGCAGGTTAGGTCGCCCTCAGGAGATCGCGAGCATGGTTGCCGATCTCCTGGCCTCGGGAAGTTATATGACGGGGGCCACCATTAAAATAGATGGGGGCTGGCAACTTCAGCAAGGTTTTTTAAAATCACAGTCCTACAATAATTAAAGTACTACAGTATTAAAATATAAAGCATGCAATTGTCTTTTTTGTTTTTCGGAAATAAGCCTGATCAGAAGTGGGCGTTAAGCAGGCAAATGGGCGTTAAATACGCCATAGCCAAGTTGGCTCCCGAGCTAACCGGCAGTTTGCCACCATGGGATTACGAATCATTGGCTGCATCAAAACAGATTTTTAAGGATAATGGTTTTGAGCTGATTGGGATGGAGGGAGATCAGTTTAACATGGACCGTATTAAACTTGGATTACCTGGTAGAGAAGAGGATATCCAACTTTATTGCCAGATGCTTGAAAATATGGGTAGACTTAACATCCCTTTGCTTTGCTATAATTTTATGGCGGGAATTGGCTGGTTCAGAACCCATACGACTATTGAAGCGAGAGGTGGCGCCCTAGTAAATGGGTTCGATATGGAAACTGCGCAGCAATTGCCTTTAACTGATATTGGTCCGATTAGTGAAAGCGAAATTTGGGCAAACTATGCATGGTTTTTGGAAAGGGTTTTACCCGCTGCCGAAAAGGCTGGGGTAAAAATGGCATTGCATCCTGATGATCCACCGGTTTCACCATTAAGAGGCATCAGTCGTGTTTTTAAGAACGCAGATGGGATCCGTAAAGCATTGTCTTTGTCTGATAGTGATGCCCATGGTCTTACTTTTTGCCAAGGTACCTATACCACAATGGGCGAAGATGTGAAAGCCCTGATCGCTGAGTTTGGCCAGCGTCAGAAAATATTCTTTGTCCACATCCGTGATGTTGAAGGGAATAGCGAAAACTTTAAGGAAACCTTTCATGACGATGGTCCAACAGATATGCCTGAAATGTTTAAGGCCTATAGAGATATTGGATTTACTGGCCCGTTGCGGTCAGATCATGTGCCATCTATGGCCGGAGATGACAATACGCAACATGGCTATACCGTAAATGGAAGCTTATTTGGGATTGGCTATATCAAAGGAATTATGGATGTGTTGAAAATCCCAACATACATGTGGATCCTGTTTATCCAGCTGGCAATGTGTACCGGATTGGTGAAGGCTCAAAACCTTGGACAGCCTTGGTACATTCAGCCAAGAGCGGATGCCCAACATATTGATTTAACGGGTAAATGGGAGTTGTCTCATATGGATAAACCAGTAGTCGATCTTAAAGAATTGGTTAATAAAAAAGATCCTTTTGAAACAACGGTCCCTAATTCCGTTCAATGGTCATTATATAAAGCAGGGAAGTTCCCTCATCCATACTACAACAAGAACTCTGACTACTATAAATTCGTTGATGAGAAGGTATGGTACTATAAAAAGAGCTTTGATTTGCCACAAACAGCAAAAGGCAATTACAGTTTCCTTTGCTTTGATGGGGCAGATTACTTTACAAAAGTCTGGGTTAACCAAAAATTGGTCGGTGTACATGAAGGTATGTTTGGCGGACCAAATGCGGAGATCAGTGATTACTTAAATTATGGGGGTAACAATGAAATTATAGTTGAACTACGTGCCGGGAACTGGGGAAACAAAGCCACCGACTTTGATATCATACCGCTCGATAGCAATAACGCTAAAGACATGAGCAAGCGGAAAGGCTATGATCCATGGAACAGCGGACGCATCATTAAACCCTGGACAATATCCGGTGGATTGGGTGGTGAAACCTTTTTTGCGATGGGACTCTGGCAGGGCGTGAGATTGGAGGTTGTACCTAAGGTTCATATCGAAAGACCATACCTGGTCACAAAAGCGATTACTGGTAATGTTGCAAAGCTGCACTTATCAACAGAATTGTTTATCAACAGCAATTCCATGAAGCAAAGTCTGCACCCATGGAAGAATGCACAACTCCGTCATCCCTATGAAAAAGGAATGCCTTTTGTTCCATCAAAAGAAGAACTTAAGGTTAATGTCGCGTTTTATTCAGGCAGCAATAAAGTGTTTAGTAAGCTCATTTCTGTTCAAACCTATGAAGGTCGAAATTGGGTTGAGGATGATATTGATTTGCCAAATCCAAAACTTTGGAATCCTACAGGTTTAGGAGATCCAAACTTATACCAGGTGAAAATCTCATTGATCAGAAGTGGAAAAGTGGTTGACAAAACTTCTTTTGATTATGGAATACGTGTTATTGAACGGGTAGCAAGTGCAGGGCCAAGAACGGGAGATCGTTTTGAAAACTGGCAATTTGTGGTAAATGGGAAGAAAATATTTGTGAAAGGCATGAATTTTACGCCTCAGGATATTTTGCTGGATGCTTCAGAGAAACGTTACCGCTGGACATTGTCTGCAGCCAAGAAAATGGGCGTACAACTCATCAGAATATGGGGTGGAGGTCTGATTGAAACAGATACGTTTTATAAATTATGCAATGAAATGGGGATTATGGTTTGGCAGGATTTTCCTATCGGAAACCAGGATACCCCTGATTACCCACAAGACATCTGGGAGGCACAAGTAGTGCAGAACATCTGTAGACTGCGCAATAACCCTTCATTGGTGATCTGGTGTGGTGGAAATGAGTTTAATCCTTACTCTTTAGGCAATGCCACTACCATGGGTATTTGGGAGCGAAATATTAAGACCTTCGATAGCAGTCGTATGTTTGTGCGTACTACTCCTGATGGGGGTAGTATTCACACTTATCCGGATATGGACCCATCCTGGTACAGACGTAGCTATGGTAAAGAAGCCTGGATTTCTGAAACCGGAATGCACAGTATGCCCGAAGCAAGTTTGTTTAGAGAAGTAGTAAACGAGAAGGAATTTGTTAACCTGGGCACGATGTGGGAAAAATCGTTTAGACCGGGGCATACTGAATTTATACATCATTTTACGGAATATAAACCCAGTCGTGTACCACGTATGTTAAGTCGCGCATCGCACATTGACAACATGAATGACCCTACACTAGAGTCCATATCAGAGGCTACACAGATTGGTGCAGGAGAATTTTATCAGGTACTTTCAGAAAAGGTGCAAGGTAGCTATCCAGTAACAACAGGCTTAATGCCATGGGTTTTTAAAAGACATTGGACGGCAATTGCCATTCAAATGATGGACTGGTTTGGACAGGCGAATGCTCCTTATTATTTTCTGAAAAGGACTTATGAACCAACACATATTGCTTTAGATATTGAGCGTTTACTTTGGGCTCCTGGAGAAAGCATTCCTTTGGATGTGCAGGTTACAAATTCACTGTTTACTACAAATCAGGGCTATAAAGCAACGGTTACAGTGTATGATGACAGTTTTAAGCAGTTATCTAAAAAAACACTACCTATAAACATCGCTACTGGTCCTTCAGTAAACAACGCTTCATTTGGCAAGTTCGATATTCCTGCTAACTACAAAGATAAATACCTGTTCCTTTTAACAGAGTTAACTGATAAGAATGGTAAAGTTGTTTCCAGTGCTTATTACTATCCACGTTGTTTGGTGAAAATGGAGGACAAAGCTTTTCATGATCAGTATGTGAATGAACCGATTCCATGGATAACCCTGGATAAAGGACCTTGGTTAAAACCATCTGTTGCTAAAACAAATACTAGCTTATCACTAAAAGTAAAATCGAATAAAGTCATCTCTGCTGATGAAAGTGAGATTACGTTAACGGTTAAAAATGAAGGATCTATTCCTGCTTTTATGACAAAAGTTGATATCTCAGGAGTAAAAAGAGCTTTTTATGCCAGTGATAACTATATGTGGATAGAACCAGGTAAAACCATAGCAATAACGATGAATGTAAATTGGCGTGAGCAGAAGAACAATGCAACCGTTACGGTGCAGGCCTGGAATGCAAAAGTAGTAGCTGTAAAACTTTAATAACTGAGCTTAAGTATAAAATATGAATAACCAAATAGCCGATCCCTTAAGTACCTCTAAAAATTACAAGTGGCTAATGCTGGCTTTACTATGGACTGCATTTTTCCTTAATTCTGCCGATAGACAGATATTTAGTGTGGTGCTGCCCTTAATTAAAGCGGATTTGAATTTAAGCGATGCCGAGCTTGGACTGATTGCATCTTCGCTGGTTTGGACTTATGGTTTATTTGTTCCGATAGCGGGCATTGTGGGCGATAGATTGGTTCGGAAGAACATCATTGTATTTAGTCTTTTGTTTTGGAGTGTTTCCACATTGCTTACCGGCATCAGTACTACTGTTGCTCAGTTTGTCTTATTCCGAGGCATTGCAACAGGTGGGGGTGAAGCTTTTTATGCGCCAGCTGCCAATGCGCTTATTGGTGAAGAGCATCAAAAAAGAAGGTCATTGGCGCTCTCTATTCATCAAAGTGCAGTTTACTTTGGTATTATTTTGAGCGGCGTTATTGCCGGATATATTGGCCAGCATTATGGCTGGCGCAATGCATTTTATTTATTTGGTGGTTTCGGAATTTTAGTGGCTATTGTGTCTTTCTTTAAATTAAGAAAAGATGTACCAGCCCAGGCACAAGAAAAGGTTAACGTAGTTGAATCTGCAAAAATAATGGCCAAAAATCCTACTGTAGTGCTACTTACAGCCGCATTTGCTTGTATGGTTTTTGTAAACGTAGCCTATCTGACCTGGATGCCCTCCTTACTGGTCGAAAAGTTTAACCTGTCACTTGTCGCCGCTGGTTTCTCTTCTATGTTTTACCATCATATTGGTGCTTTTATAGGTGTGCTGATAGGCGGCTTGGTGTCCGACAAAGTTTCCAGAATAAATCCAGGCAATCGCCTGGTCGTACAGGCTGTTGCGATGCTAGGCGCGGTACCTTTTATCTATTGGATAGGCATGGGAACTACACCATTTGCTACCTACCTGGCACTTTTCTTTTTCGGCATTTTTAGAGGGATATATGACTCAAATATTTTCGCTTCATTATATGAAGTTGTTAAACCAGCCATCAGGTCATCTTCATCAGGTTTTATGCTCATGTGCGCGTTTTTAGTAGGTGCTTTTGCTCCATTGATTTTAGGCGTACTGAAACCCACATTAGGCTTGTCCACAGGTTTATCATGGTTATGGGTAAGTTACTTTTTAGGCGCGGCTTTTCTATTAACTGCTGTTCTGTTTTTCTTTAAAACAGACAGACAAAATGCAATGGCTTATGAAAGTTAAAATAGAGATTATAGCTGATGGATTGAACTTTCCGGAAGGCCCAGCATTTGCACCTGATGGAAGTTTATGGGCTGTGGAATTAAAGGGGGAAAGCCTGCTGCGGTACCTGGATGGAAAACTGGAACGCTTTCAGGTAGGAGGAAAACCTAATGGTATTGCCATTGATAAGCAAGGAATGATCTGGTTTTGTGATGCCGCTGAGAATGCAATCAGAAAGTTTGATCCTTATCAGCTGAAAACAGAAGTGCTTGCTAATCGTGTCGATGGAGAAGTATTGGCGCAGCCAAATGACTTGGCATTTGATCAAAATGGTAATCTATTATTTACCTGCCCGGGTAATTCAAGGACGGAGCCAACAGGCTATATCTGTGTATTGAGGCCGGATAACTCCGTAAAAAAGATTATTGAAAATAAGTACTTCCCAAATGGTCTGGCCTTTACAAACGATGGTAAAAGTCTCGTCTTTGCCGAAACTTATGCACATCAATTGTGGAAAGGGGACTGGGACTCTCAAAATTGTGAATGGCTTAATGGCCAGGTTTGGTGTAATGTCGGTGGCCCCGCAGGTCCTGGTGGTCCTGATGGGATGGCTTTTGATCAGCAAGGGAATCTTTATACAGCAGTATATGGTACTGCTGAAATAAGAATAGCAAATGCAGATGGAGCGGTAATCGACGCGATCGCCCTACCTGGTCAAAATCCTACCAATTGTGCATTTGATCCATTTGGAAGGTATGATTTGATCGTCACTGAAGCGGAAAAAGGGCTCTTGCTTCATGTGAGCTTTGAAAGAAAATAGTTGATAATTAACAAGATAACAGTAATAATAATTAACGTAATATGAGTACAGATCAGTATAAGAAAGAAATTGGTATGATGAATTTAGAAAAATTGATCGAAACCAGAGAAGGTAAATCAGAGGCAAGTTTCCCAATTCCAGAAAAGGAATTGTTGCACCGCTATGAGCAATTATATACCGGTGCAATCAATGACGTTATGCGGGAATTTTGTCTGATTAATCAGGCTTTACCAGGGCATTTAGTTCCACTACGAGAATACCGGACTATAGCTGGTATTGCCTTTACCGTAAAAAGTGCCCCTAATGCTATGATAAAAGGAGAAATGGAGTTTAGGGTGCAGATGTTGGACGAGATGCATGAGGATGCTTTTGTGGTTTGGGATACCACTAAAGATGAAAATGCTACCTTATGGGGTGGGGTAATGACAGCCACCGCAAAAGGTAAGAAAGTAAAGGCCGCTTGTATTGACGGTGGGATCCGTGATACCCACCAGATTCTGGAAGCTGATTTCCCTGTGTTTTATAAATACCGAATCTCTAACGGTAGTTTAGGCAGGTGTTTAATTACGCATTATCAGGTAACGCTTCAGATTGGTTCGGTAACCATTAAACCGGGTGATGTAGTAATGGGTGATATTGATGGCGTATTAGTCGTTCCAAGAGACATTGCTTATGACGTTTTGCTACGGGCTGAGGAAATCATAGAAAATGAAAAGAAAATATTTGGCTGGGTAAAAGAAGGACAAACGATTCAGGAAATCAGCGAAAAGGGCGGGTATTTTTAACATGAGAGTCTATAAAATCATCCCCGTATTCCTTTTAATGGCAACAGTTGGATTTGCACAGCTTAAAACCCCTGTTAAGATCTCTGTTATAGGCGAAGGTTGGGCAAATAATTCAATTAATGTGGTCTCATTTAGGAAGAATTCACTGGTAACTCATCAGGGGATGCAGTATACCGCTTACTACGATAGCGCTCATTGCGTTGTGCTGGGCCGACGAAAGTTGAACAGTACGAAATGGGAAATATCAAGAACTCAGTATAAGGGGGATGTTTTTGACGCGCACAATTCCATCAGCATTATGGTTGATGGAAAAGGCTATCTACATGTTGCCTGGGATCATCATAGTTATGGGAAGCATCTTACTGCACTAAATTATTGTCAGAGTGTAGCACCCGGATCTCTACAACTATCTGATAAGATCAAGATGACCGGGATACATGAGGATAAGGTTACTTATCCGGAGTTCTATAAACTCCCTGATGGTGATCTGCTGTTTTTCTTTCGTGATGGAGAGTCTGGGAATGGAAACATTATACTGAACCGTTACGCTTTAAAAACAAAAAAATGGACTCAGGTTCAAAATTCCTTTATTGATGGCGAGAATTTAAGAAACCCTTACTGGCAAATTGTGGTAGACAAGAAAGGGGTGATTCATTTATCCTGGACCTGGCGTGAAAGTCCAGATGCGGCATCGAACCATGATATCTGTTATGCAAAATCTTTGGATGGCGGATTAACCTGGACAAAATCAAATGGAGAAAAATATGTACTACCTATTAAAGAGTCAACCGCTGAATATGTAATCAAGATTCCTCAAAATAGTGAGCTGATTAATCAAACCTCTATGACGATTGATCAGGATGGGAACCCTTACATTTCAACCTATTGGAAAGAGAAGAGCGATACTGCACCTCAGTATCACCTGCTTTATTTAAAAAATAAGCACTGGACAAATTTAAACCTTGGCTTTAGGAAAAGTAACTTTTTGTTAAGTGGTGGTGGAACCAAAGGCATTCCCATATCGAGACCCCAGGTGATCGCCTGGAAAAAGGACAAGCAGGTTTCAGTGGGGATTGTGTTTAGAGATGAAGAAAGAGGAAGTAAAGCTTCTATTGCAGTGTGTAAGAATATAGACAAGCCTATATGGGTATGCAAGGACCTCCATTCTTCAAGTTTAGGCTCCTGGGAGCCAACTTATGACACCACTTTGTGGGAAAGTAAGGAAGTATTAAACCTGCTGTTACAGCAGGTTCAGCAAAAGGATAATGATGGGCGGGTATCAGTGGCGCCGCAAAATTTATCTGTGTTACAGTGGATTCCTGAAAAGAATTAATGGTTAAAAATTAAAATATAAATTATGAAAAGATTTCTAAATTTTTACGGCCTGCTCATCATTTTTGCCTTGATGCAAAATAGTGTAATGGCACAAACAACTGAAAAATTTCCTGCTAAGTACGATCCGACTAATGTTGGTAATAAGGTGGGCAACAGATTTGTCGAATCTGCCCATGTGTTGTATGGTAAATCCATTGCCTATTCGGAAGTGTGTACTTGGTATGGTGCGCTTAAGTTTGCCGAACTAAGTGGAAATACAGCCATGAAAGATAAACTGGTTGCAAAATATCAACCCTTTTATGCTGAAGATAAAAAGCTGATCCCTTTATATGATAACGTAGATCATTCTGTATTTGGTGCTTTGATACTAGAGCTATATATGCAAACCAAAGAAGAGAAGTACCTGAACAAAGGGAAGGTTTTTGCATACAATCAATGGGCTGTACCTGCGGGTATGAAGCTAACAGATACGGTTAGTAATTACGTAAAACTAGGGCACTCTTGGCAAACACGCCTTTGGATAGACGATATGTATATGATTACCATGTTGCAGGTTCAAGCCTACAGAGCTACCGGAAATCCGGTATACATCAACCGTGCGGCAAAGGAAATGGTGTTTTATTTAGATGAGCTTCAGCAAAAGAATGGATTGTTTTATCATGCACCAGACGTGCCATTTTATTGGGGTAGAGGTAATGGTTGGATGGCTGCTGGTATGACAGAATTATTGAAATCACTGCCTTTAAGTAATCCAGAAAGACCTGCAATTCTTAAGGGATATCAAACAATGATGAAATCTTTACTTAAATACCAGTCTGCAAATGGTATGTGGGGACAATTGATTGATGACTCCAATTCATGGGCAGAGTCTTCTTCAACCGGAATGTTTGCTTATGCAATGATTACAGGTGTGAAAAATGGCTGGTTAAAAGATCCTAAATATTTGTTATCGGCAAAAAATGGCTGGACAGCTTTGGTTGATCAGATTGATGCCAAAGGAGATGTAATGAATGTTTGTGAAGGAACAAATAAGAAAAATGATAAACAGTACTACTTAGACAGAAAAAGAAATACGGGTGATTTGCATGGTCAGGCTCCAGTGTTGTGGTGCGCCTTTGCCTGGTTAGAAAAAGATAACATACCTGTAAATGCTAAATAGCAGGTTTTATATGAAAACGATATTAACGAAACGAATCTTTTCGCTCCTGCTGATGTACGGCGTTTTCTTTTGCGCAAACGCTGTGTTTGCGCAAAAGAATGCGATAGAAAAATATAAAAACGTATTAATTCTAGGCAATAGCATTACCAGGCACGGTCCTAAGCCCCAAATCGGTTGGAATGGCGATTGGGGAATGGCAGCTTCGGCAAAAGATAGTGACTATGTGCACTTGCTGATTACAAAGTTCAAAGCTATTAATCCTAATATTTCTGTTCAGTTTAAAAATATCGCAGATTATGAGCGGGCATTCTGGAACTATAATTTGTCACAATTAGACGCTTTAAGACAACTAAAGGCAGAGCTGATTATCCTTAGGCTGGGTGAGAATATAGAACCAAAAACATTAAAAACACAGGACTTTAAAAAGCACTATGATGGACTGATCAATTATTTAACTTCCAATAACCCGAAGGCTAAAATTCTTCATGCTTCATCTTTCTGGAAAAAAGAGCTTGTAGCACAGGATATTCAAGCGGTAAGTACGGCCAGAGGCGATCAGTTTGTGAATCTAAGTGAATTGTCAAAGGACTCTACCAATATGGCATACCATCTGTTTAAGGATAGGGGCGTAGGTGCTCACCCTTCTGATAAAGGGATGAAAGCTATAGCAGATAAAATATGGGGCGAAATATATGGCCCTACATCAAGCGCATCTATTTCTTTGGGGGCTTATTATTTTGATGGTTGGGCTGGACTAACCAGTCATCTGACACCAGAATTGGAGCATGATTTTCCAGAGCGTAAGCCAATCTGGGGATGGCTTACCAGTAAGCAAAAAGTGGTAGAACAACAGATGGATCTGGCCGTTAAATCAGGGATATCCTTTTTTAGTTTTTGCTGGTACTTTACCACCATTGATGAGTTTCAGGGAAATCCAAGAAATCGTGCCCTTGCTTTTTATTTAAAGGCAAAAAACAAAGGAAAGCTAAAGTATAATTTGTTGGTGGCAAATCACGACAATTACATTGTTGGTCCTCAAAATTGGAATTATCTATGTAAGTACTGGATCGAGCTATTCAAAAATCCACTTTATTTAAAGGTTAATGGATCCCCTATGCTGACTTTTATCAGCACCAATAGTCTGATTAAAAGCTTTGGATCAAGCGCCAAAGTAAATGCAGCGCTGAAAGAGTTTAGGGCAATGGCCAAAGAAAATGGCTTAACAGGCGTTACTGTGGCTATTTGCCAATATCCAGATGCCAAAATAAGTCAATTGGTGGCAGAATGTGGCTTTGATGTAGCCACGGGATATAACTACCACGAAACTGGTTACCAAAAAAATAAAACTAGTGTATCCATTGATAGCTTAGAAGTTGGAAGTGTACGAACCTGGAATGCCCTTAAAAAATCACCATTGCCATTGATCCCTACGATAACTTCGAATTGGGACCCCAGAGCTTGGCCAATTCAGTATAAACATTCTCCAGGTTACACCGGATACTCACAAAAGACTGTTGAGTCTTCGGTTAAAGCGGTAAGGAAATTTATGGATGACAATCCTGCAGATATCACTAAAGAGCGAATTGCGTTGATCTATGCATGGAATGAATATGGCGAAGGGGCTTGGTTAACACCTTCAAAAGTATTAAAAGACTCTTTGTTAATCGGTATTAAAAACGGCTTAAAATAAATGCTAATCTATTGGCTCATGGATAGGATTACAAAAAAAATGTGGTATATCATATTTGTTCCATTGATGATTTCGAATGGACAGTTATTTGCCCAATCTTCTGCTAAGATGGCGATAAATGATGGCTTACGTCCTTCATCGGAAGTTCATTTGAAAGGCTATCTGGCGGATCAACTGGATGGCTCATTAAACAATCGCATTTTGGCGCAAGATGTCCAGCGACTTATAGAGCCTTTTAAATTGGAAAACCGGACAGAAACCCTTTACTGGCAGAGTGAGTTTTGGGGGAAATGGTTTACATCAGCAGTGTTGGCCTATAAATACCATCCAGATCCTCGTTTGAAGAAAGTACTTGATGATGCGGTTAACGGTTTAATGGCCACGCAGACTCCAGATGGGTATATAGGTAATTATGCTGAAACTAACCGTTTACAACGCTGGGATATTTGGGGAAGAAAGTATTGTATGCTGGGCTTGCTTGCTTATTATGACCTTACTAAAAACAAAAAAATGTTATCAGCTGCGGTACGTGCAGCAGATAATCTGATAAGTGATCTTAAAAAACAAGACGGGATTATCGTGACTAAAGGTAGTTACAGAGGGATGGCAGCATCCTCTGTGCTCGAGCCTATCTGCTTATTGTATCAATATACCAACAACAAAAAATACCTTGATTTTGCAGAAGAGATCGTGAGACAATGGGAAACACCAGAAGGTCCTCAATTATTAAGTAAGTCTAAAATAAATGTAAGCGAACGCTTTCCTAAACCCAAAAGCTGGTATAGTGCCGAGCAGGGACAAAAAGCTTATGAGATGATGTCCTGCTATGAAGGTTTATTGGAGCTTTACCGCTTAACAGGAAAAGCAGTTTATAAACAAGCTGTGGAAAACACCTGGGAAAATATCCGAAACACAGAAATTAATATCGCGGGATCTGGTGCTTCTACAGAGATGTGGTTTAAAGGTAAGGAATACCAAAATACACCTGTTCATCATTACCAGGAAACCTGTGTTGCGGTAACCTGGCTAAAATTATCCAATCAGTTACTAAGGCTTACCGGCGAAACCAAGTACGCCGATGCAGTTGAAACAGCCTATTACAATGCCTTATTGGGGGCAATGAGTTCAAAGGGGGCTGTTTGGGCCAAGTATACGCCTTTGAATGGCCAGCGACTTAGCGGAAACGAACAATGCGGAATGGGCTTAAACTGTTGCGATGCGAGTGGGCCTAGAGGGCTGTTTAATTTACCATCATATATGGTTATGGAACGAAATGAAGGATTGCAGATTAATTATTTTGCAGAGGGCAATTACATCGTAAAAAGTCCTAAAAATCAACGGATTTTAGTTGTTCAAAGTACAGATTATCCGCTGTCTGGCGCTATTAAAATAGGATTGAATATCGCCAAGCCGGAAGCCTTTGATGTTCACTTGCGTATTCCTGCATGGAGTAAGTTAACGAAACTAAGCGTAAATGGTGAAGAGCTGACAGACCTGATACCAGGTCAGGCGGCTCGGATCAATCGTGTCTGGAAATTGGGAGATCAAATTTCTTTGGAATTAGACATGCGTGGTAGGGTCGTAGAAACCGGCAGTATCGTTAAAAGTATGGCCATTATGCGGGGGCCAATTGTATTGGCCAGAGATTCAAGATTTGAAGGTGCCGGTTTGGAGGCTGTTTTAAAACCTGTAACTGATGCTAAGGGGTATATTGAACTGACCAGATTGCCTGCTAAACCAGAAGAATATCTAATGAGTTTTAAGGCGCGCTTTATTCCGGAATCCTATACAGAGAAGCCTCAGGGCACTGTGACTGTCGCATTATGTGATTATGCATCGGCAGGGAATGGGCCGGTAGCGTCCTTTTATAAAGTATGGATGCCTCAATTATTTAATCCCCAAAAAACCGAGACACCAACTATATCTTATTGACAGAATTAATGCTCAACTAGTTCTTATCAACCAAGTATAAACCAAAAATAAACCTTAAAATGTATAAAACCACGCGGTATATCCCAATATTCTGTCTTTTATTACTGCCATTATTGATGGAAGCTTCAGCTGCTACCAATTGGCAAAACGCTGGACAAAACAATATTCGACAGAACATAAGCATTACAGGAAAAGTAACCGACGAAATGGGAGTCCCAATTTCGGGTGTTAGTGTTAAAGTAAAGGGAACCAAAACAGTGGTTTTAACAAATAATGCCGGGGTATATAAAATTACTGTACCTGCTGTATCTTCAACTTTGGTATTCTCCTTTGTTGGTTTTTTTACCCAGGAAACATTAGTTGGAAACCGCAAAGAGATTGATGTCAAGCTTAAAGAAGAATTAGGCAATTTGAATGAAGTGGTGGTGATCGGTTATGGATCAGTTAAGCAAAAAGATTTAACTGGTGCTGTTGGACAAGTAAATATGAAAGATCTGGAAAAGGCACCGGTAGCTTCTTTTGACCAGGCATTAGCTGGAAGGTTAGCTGGGGTACAAGTCTCTTCAAATGATGGTCAACCCGGTGCAGAAGGAATCAATATTGTCATTCGGGGAAGTGGATCGCTAACGCAAAGTGCATCACCGCTATATGTGGTAGATGGATTCCCAATTGAAAATTTTAACGCTGGATCACTCAATATCAATGATATTGAATCCATCAATGTACTTAAAGATGCATCCTCGACTTCAATTTATGGATCTAGGGGCGCCAACGGTGTAGTGGTAATCGAAACCAAAAAAGGGAAAATAGGAAAACCGGTGATCAGTTATAACGGATCATATGGTTTTCAAAAAATCCCTAAAACAGTTGATGTAATGAACGGATATGAGTTTGTTAAGTATCAAATAGAAAGAGGCAATGGTGTCGATTACTTGACAAACGGTCGAACATTAGACTCTTATTCAAATGCACCAATAATTAATTGGCAGGATAAGGTCTTTAGAACGGGTACCACCAATATTCAAAGTCTGGCCATAAGGGGCGGCTCTAAACAAACCAGATACTCAGTTTCTGCTTCCTTGTTTGATGGAAAGGCTGTAGTGCTCAATTCGGGTAATAAACGTTACCAGGGAAGCATATCCCTGATTCAGGAAGTGAATAAAAAAATCAATCTAGGTGTAAGTATCAACTATAGTCATAACAGCAGGAATGGTATGCCAGTGGCTACAGCTGGGGGTAGTGCAGCAACGGCTTATCTGTTGTTTTCTGCATGGGGATACAGACCATTAACGGGCGATCCTAATTATACTTTGGATGACTTGCAGAACGGGACTGTAGATACTGATGTGAATCCTGCTGCAGATTTTAGGGTGAATCCAGTGGTATCTGCAACCAATCAATACACCAAGGGGTTCAATACCAATGTACTTACCAATGTGTATGCTACTTACGAGATCGTTAAGAACCTGACACTAAAGGTTACCGGAGGATTAAATAATACTAACGTAAAATCTGAAGCCTTTTCTAATTCTAAAACTATTCTGGGAAATAATTCTAACCCGGGCAACGTAAGAGGCCAGTTTGGTAGTAAGAATTATTCGGATCTTAATATATGGTCTAATGAAAATACATTAACCTACGAAGCAACAATCGAAAAGAACCATAAAATTGATTTTGTTGGCGGTTTTAGTATGCAGGGGACTTCCTTAACAGGCGGAGGGTTTACTTCTATTAAAGTACCAAATGAGGAATTGGGCATAAATGGATTAAGTCAGGGTACCCCTCAGATTGTGACCTCTCCGGCTTCTTCTTCTGCAATTGCTTCATTTTTGTTCAGAACAAATTACAGCTACAAATCAAAATACCTTTTCACTGCAGCTTATAGATCCGATGGATCTTCAAAGTTCAGTCCCAAAAATAGATGGGGATATTTTCCTTCTGGTGCAATTGCATGGCGCATGAGTAGTGAGCCCTTTATGAAAAACCTAAAATTCGTATCCGATGCAAAACTTCGGATAAGTTACGGGGAAACCGGTAACAACCGTATTCCTGATTTTGCTTATCTTCCTTTCCTTACGCCAACAAATAATGCTGCTTACTCATTTAAGGATGGGACTCCAACACAAGGAGTAGTTATATCGGGTTTGGGAAATGCTGATTTAAAATGGGAAACCACCGCACAGGCAGATATTGGTTATGATTTATCGCTTTTTAAAGGCAGGTTGACTTTAACGGCAGATGTGTACCGTAAAACAACAAGAGATTTATTACTTAATGCTGATATGCCTTATTATTCGGGCTATAGTACCGTCTATGAAAATGTAGGAAAATTGCAGAATCAGGGACTTGAGATCACCATAAATTCCGTAAATATTAATAGCGGAAAATTCAAATGGGAAAGTAACTTCAATATCAGTTTTAACAGAAACAAGGTACTGGCTTTAACAAGGGCCAATCAGCCGATGTATAGTACTATTGTTTGGGAAGGACCTTATGCCAGTTCAAATCTTTATAAAACTGAAGTAGGAAAGCCTGCAGGAAACTTTTATGGTTTTTTATGGGATGGAAATTATCAGCTTGATGATTTTGATGTTTCGCAAGCGGGCGCTTATACCTTAAAAGCGGATGTTCCGGCAAATGGAAATAGCCGAGCGAGCATAAAGCCAGGTGACATTAAATACAAAGACATTAATGGGGATGGTAATGTGACCTTGGATGATCAAACAGTGTTCGGTAGCGGCCTGCCAAAGCATACAGGTGGATTTACGAATAACTTCTCTTACAAGGGTTTTAATCTAAATGTATTTCTGCAGTGGTCTTATGGAAATGATGTGTTTAATGCAAACCGATTAATCTTTGAAGGGACTAGTTATGTAAACTTAAATCAATATAAGACGTATGAAAATCGCTGGACAATAGACAATCCCAACAATATGTATTACAGAACCGGAGGCGGTGGTCCTTCTGGTCGATATTCATCCCGTGTAATTGAAGATGGTTCTTATCTACGCTTAAAAACAGTTTCACTAGGCTATAGCATTCCTGCCAAATATCTGAAACGGATTAATTTTAGCACTTTAAGTTTCTCTGTAACAGCTCAGAACTTATACACTTTTACAAAGTATTCAGGCATGGACCCTGAGGTTTCTGTAAGAAATTCTGTACTCACACCAGGCTTTGACTATTCTGCCTATCCGCAAGCCAGAACAATTGTTCTAGGTATCACCTCAAACTTTTAACATTTAAGATTATGAAACGCATTATTTTAATCTTTGCCATATCGTTTTTTACAATAATTACTTCATGTAAAAAGCTTTTAAATACAGTGCCGGTTGATACCTTATCGCCAGAAAACTATTACGATACCGAGGCGCAGTTAAATTCTGCTTTAGCCGGTGTTTATGATGTGATGGGCAGTACCAAAACTTACGGCGATCAATTGCTTGGGGGAATGGGATTGGATGGTGATGAAGGTTTTTTTGCAAGAAATACCATTACTGATAACGTGCGGGTTAACCAGGTCTCTGCTGGTGATCCTTTTTGTGCCGATACCTGGAGAACTTTCTATGATGGTATCAATAGGGCCAATATGCTCTTGGACAACATTAATAAACCTGTTATGGATAAGGCTGCTAGAGATGCAATTAGGGGAGAGGCTTTGTTTTTACGCGCTTATTATCATTTTATGTTGGTGAGCAACTGGGGAGATATCCCGCTAATGACAAAGACTGTTTATAGCACTTCTCAGATCTATATACCACGTACACCTGCCAAGGAAGTTTACCAGCAGATTATTGCTGATATGACTCAGGCCGAAGGATTAGTGAATTCAATTGACGCTTTGGGATACGCTGGAAGAGTGAGCCAGTCAGCCGTAAGGGGAATATTGGCTCGCGTATGTTTATATATGGCCGGAAATCCGATTAATGATCGCTCGCAGTATGCAGAAGCAAAGAAATGGGCTCAAAAGGTTATGAGTGCTTCGGGCGGTTTTCAACATGCTTTAAATCCTTCTTATTCAAACGTTTTTATCAATATGTGTCAGGATAAATACGATATAAAAGAAAGCATCTGGGAAGTAGAGTTTTGGGGAAATGCAACAGGTGTTCATAAAGAGATCGGAAGGAATGGGAGCAACAATGGTATACAATATGTGGTTACCCCTGGTGATCCTAATTATGGTTATAGTTACGGTTTTACATGTATAACTGGTAGGTTGTTTAAACGTTATGAAAGTCTACAACGGGATTCAATTACGCCTGCAAAAACATTAATTAAAAAGGAGTATTCACCAGACAGGCGTAGGGATTGGTCTATTGCAACTTATAGACTTGTAGGAAATCCGGCAACAAAGTCAATGCTAGGCGGAAGTCAGGTTTACGAACGTACAAGTGCTAAGTGGAGAAGAGAGTATGAAATCACTAAACCTTTAGCGAAAGAGGGTGGTGGCATCAACTTTCCTTTGTTAAGGTATTCGGATGTGTTACTGATGTTTGCAGAGGCTGAAAATGAAATAAATGGCCCTACTCAAGAAGCTATTGATGCCGTAAATCAGGTTAGACGAAGGGCTTATGGTAAATATGATAAGGGGGATGTGGTAAAAACAATCGCGCTAGGTAATGTTGGCTCGGGTTACACTACTGCTCCAACTGTAACGCTATCAGGTGGTGGCGGTTCGGGGGCAACTGCAACTGCAATTGTAGCAGGCGGAAAAGTAACTGGAATAGCAATCGTTAATGAAGGGACTAAGTATACATCTGCTCCAACGGTAAGTTTTTCTGGCGGAGCTGGAACTGGGGCGACTGCATCGACAACAATAAGCTCGCCTTTTGATGCTGACTTAACATCATCGCAAACCAGTAATCATGATAGCTTTTTGGAAGCCATACAAGAAGAGCGATCAAGAGAGTTGACTTTTGAGAGTTTAAGAAAAAGAGATCTTGTGCGCTGGAATATCTACCTAACCAGAATGGAGCTTGTAGCTAAGGATTTTGTTAGTGGCGATGCATCAAACCCTGCCGCAATAATTCCGGCAGCTTCCAGCTCAATGGCCTACGGTATTGTATCTTTTAGTAACTTGACGAGCAGAGATCAGCTTTGGCCGATTTCTCCTAGGGAATTAGGTTTGAACAAGGCTCTTAAACAGAATGAGGGCTGGTAGCTGTTTGTATGCTGCTATTGATAAATGGAGCTAATTTTTAATTTAAAGAATAACTGTATCTTTATAACACCATAATATACGATATGATTCAGGTAATAAACAGGGCTTTGGATGTCCTAGAATATATTTCCATCGAACCGGACCAACCCAAGCCTTTAAGCGTAATTGCATCACATTTTAACTTAAATGCGGGTACATGTGCCAATATTATTAAAACATTAGTAACCAGAAAATATATCGAAAAGGTTGAAAAAAAAGGATATTGCCTGGGATCACAGGCCTATGTTTTAACCGGGAATGAAGGGTATCATAAGGATTTAGTAAAAGCTGCCCAAAAGGAAATGGAAGCATTAACGAGTATTTATGACGAAAACTCTTTGCTATCTATATTGGTAAAGGATGTCCGCGTAGCAATAGTAAGGGTAACTGGAACTAATAATATACAAGTGGTCACTTCTAAGGAAAAACGTGTTTATGATACGGCTTCGGGGAGGTTGTTGATCGCAATGCTGCCGGAAGCTGAACTTACCGTTTTTATCACAAAATATGGTTTACCTAAAAAAGAGGAATGGGCTGAAGTGAAGAATGAAAAATCACTTCGTGAAAGTCTTAGCTTGATTAAAGAAAAAGGATATGTGAAGCAGGTAACTGCAGGAAATATTGTTGGGTTTGCAGTGCCAGTATATTCAGATGAGCGTGTTTTAGCTAGTTTATGTTTATATATGCCTGAATATCGTTTCCATTTAGCTGAAGAGCAAAAGATTGTAGATGACCTGCTAACGACAGCGGAGAAAATTAAGAAAAACCTAGTAGGGAAATAAAAAAAAGAGGGAGTATGAAGGCGTTCGTCATTCTGAATTTATTTCGGAATCTCGCACTGATTATTCAAAAAATATGCTCAGGAGTGATTCTGAAATAAATTCAGAATGACGAACGTACAAAAAAGAGGCGATGTTCTAATGAACATCGCCTCTTTAAATTTCGAAAATCTTTATATCTAGTTGGAGTACAGGGACGGTATAACAACAACCTTAGCCACAATTGCTCTCGTTGGTCTGATTGGTTGTACGTCTTGATTATCAGAACTCTGAATGTCAATCGCTATACCACCATTAAATAGTTCATAACTATATGCATCAACATTAAATGTGTATGGTAGTTGAATGTAGCTGTTTGAATTTATAGGATGAGATAGATACACTAAAACCCCTTCATCATCAACAGTAACCTGATCAATGGCACCGTGTCTCCATTCATAGGTATAAGTCAGACCGTCTTGACTCAATACCCACTGATTAGGCTGTATTGTGAAATTATAAGTTCTATTTGGAGTATCCTGAATTATCGTGTCCTTCTTGCACGATGCCAGACCAAGCGTGGCCGTGCATAGTAATAATAATATAAATTTTTTCATGTGTTTGTGTGTTTGTATTGTTATAGCAAATTTATTGCCACAATATAACGTTGTATTCCTTTACTTATTTTGTAATTAAAATGTTATCCAGAATTTCGTTATCCAAAATGAAGCTAAACCAAATATTCAAACAACGTTTGATCATTATTCAATTCAATAATTTCAAACTTAAACTCTTTCATTCTCTTAACTAAAGCATCATAATCGGCACTGTTGGCCAATTCAATACCTACCAGAGCAGGACCGTTTTCTTTATTTGTTTTTTTAATGAATTCAAACCGTGTAATGTCATCATGCGGACCCAAAACATTGTTTACAAATAATTTCAATGCCCCCGGTCTTTGTGGAAAACGAACGATGAAGTAATGTTTCAATCCTTCATACAACAAGGATTTCTCCTTGATCTCCTGCATACGTTCAATATCGTTGTTACCACCACTGATGACACAAACTACCTTTTTGCCTTTAATTTTATCTCTATAAGCATCAAGGACAGTCACCGATAAAGCACCTGCCGGTTCAACAACAATAGCATCTTCATTGTATAACTTTAATATAGTGGTGCAAACCTTACCTTCGGGAACCAACAATACATCGTCTAACACCTCTGTACAGATTTCATAAGTTAGCTTACCCACACACTTTACAGAAGCACCATCAACAAAACGGTTGATTTCAGGTAAAGTAATGGGGCCACCATGTTCAAATGCTTTTAACATAGATGGAGCACCTTCAGGTTCAACACCTGCTAAAAGTATATTCGGGTTTTTACCTTTTAAATAATTACCTACACCGGCAGAAAGACCGCCACCCCCAATAGGCATAATCACCACTTCAACACCAGGTAAGTCTTCTAAGATCTCTACACCAACAGTGCCCTGACCTTCAATAATGCTGTAATTATCAAAAGGAGGGATAAAGGTCATGTTATGTTGTTGCGTGTAAGCCAAAGCTTCTTTTAAACAATCGTCAAAAGTATCACCAACCAACACCAATTCTACACTGCCATTGCCAAACATTTCTGTTTGTTTCACCTTTTGCTTAGGCGTAATTTCCGGCATAAATATGACACCTTTGGTGCCTAGTTTATCGCATGAAAAAGCAACACCCTGTGCATGGTTACCCGCGCTTGCACAAACAATTCCGCGACTTAATTCATCAGGCGTTAATTGGCTGATCATATTATAAGCACCACGCAATTTGTAAGAGCGTACCACCTGTAGATCCTCACGTTTCAAGTATATTTCGCAATCGTATTTTTCAGATAATTTGGGATTGTAAATAAGTGGAGTATGTTTTACAACATTTTCCAATCGCTTCGATGCGGCTTCGGAATCTAATTTTAGATTAATCTTTGTCATTTTTTCTGAAAAAATAATACCGCCACCTGTTTTCGCAGATGGCGGCTTTAGTTAGGTTACCCAAATATAGGATAAATCAGAAGTTTTATATGTTTTTAGCCAACCAATCGCCTACTTCACTTGTTTTGTAAGCTTTGTTTTTACCAGCTAAATCTTCTGTTACAATGCCTTCTGCAAGAGATTTGTTCACAACCTCTCTGATCAATTCAGCTTCCTCTTTTAATCCGAAAGCATCTTCAAACATCATCGCTGCAGACAAAACAGTAGCTAAAGGATTAGCAATGTCTTTACCTGCTGCTTGTGGATAAGAACCATGAATCGGCTCAAACAATGAAGTATGAACACCAATAGAAGCAGATGGCATCAGGCCCATAGAACCTGAAATTACAGAGGCCTCATCAGTTAAAATATCACCAAATAGATTTTCAGTAATCAATACATCATAAGAATTTGGCCATTGAACCAAACGCATCGCAACTGCATCCACAAACTCATAGCTAACCGTTACTTCAGGGAAATCTTTCTCCATATCCTGTACAGTCTCTCTCCACAAACGTGAAGTTTCCAATACATTGGCTTTATCTACACAGCAAAGTCTTTTGCTACGTGTCATCGCCATTTCAAAGCCTAATTTAGCTAAGCGCTGAACTTCAGCTCTGGTGTAAGTACAAGTATCAAAAGCAGTGTTGCCATCGTCTTTTCTACCTCTCTCACCAAAATAGATACCACCAGTTAATTCACGAAGAATAATCAAGTCAGTACCTTCAATGCGCTCTCTTTTTAAAGGAGAATTGTCAATTAAAGATGGGAAAGTAAAAGTAGGACGAACGTTTGCAAATAAGCCTAATTTCTGACGCATTTTCAAAAGGCCTTGCTCAGGACGAACAGTTGCTTTTGGATCATTGTCAAAACGTGGGTGACCGATAGCACCAAAAAGAACAGCATCAGCAGCCATACATATTTCGTGTGTCGAATCCGGGTAAGGTTCGCCAACCTCATCGATTGCAGCAGCACCAGTGATACCAGCTGTCCAGGTAATTTCGTGATTGAATTTTTTTGCTACCGCATTTGATACTTTAACAGCCTGGTCAATAACCTCTGGCCCAATTCCATCTCCTGCTAAAAGAGCAATATTAAGTTTCATATTTTTTGTTATAGTTTTTAATTCTATTGATAATATTCTTTTTGTTAACCCTTAAATGATGTTTAACATTTTCTGGGTAGCTTTAATTGCACAAACGGTTTGGTCTGAATCCAGACCCCTGGTAATAAATATTTTTTGATCCGTTTCCCAGGTAATGATGGTTTCACACAAAGCATCAGAATTACTTCCCGGAGCTATTCGCACCGCGTAATCAATCAGCTTAGGTAAAGATCTTTTTTTCTGAGCATAAACGTTGGTAAGGGCGTTCATAAAAGCATTAAACTGGCCGTCACCTTGTGCATTCTCTTCAAATTTCTCTCCGTCAATGATCACCGAAATTGTTGCAGATGGGCGTAAACCCATAGAATTCATCAATACGTACGATTCAACAATAACCTTTTCTTCATAAAGATTACTATCCAATACGTCAGAAATGATATAAGGTAAATCCTCTTTCGTTACCGTTTCTTTCTTGTCACCCAATTCAATTACTCGTTGCGTAACTTTTTTCAGATCGGCATCATTTAGTTTCAGTCCTAGCTCCTGCAAGTTTTTTTCGATGTTGGCTTTACCAGATGTTTTGCCTAAAGCATAACTCCTTTTTCTGCCAAAACGTTCCGGCAACAGATCATTAAAATAAAGATTGTTTTTATTGTCTCCATCAGCATGGATACCAGCAGTTTGGGTAAATACATGATCACCAACAATCGGCTTGTTCGAAGGGATTCTAACACCCGAAAACGTCTCTACCAGCTTACTTACCTTATAAATAGAAGATTCCTTTAACTGTACTTCAACCTCCGGTGCAAAATCTTTAATTACAGCAATAGCACTAGCCATTGCAGCATTTCCAGCTCTTTCACCCATTCCATTTACGGTTAAGTGTAAGCCACTTATCCCAGCTTTAATGGCTTCCAATACATTTGCAGTACCCAGGTCGTAATCATTATGTGCATGAAAATCAAAATGAGTATCTGGATATTTCGATTGCAGATCTTTAATAAACTTAAAGGTTTCACAAGGCGTTAAAATGCCCAGGGTATCCGGTAGTAAAACTCGCTTTATAGGCTGAGTAGCTAGAAAGTCCAGCATTTGAAAAACATACTCAGGTGAATTACGCATTCCATTGCTCCAATCTTCTAAATAAACATTAGTGGCGATGTTATGAGCGCCAGCCAGATCAACAACATGCTTAATCTCTGCAAAATGCTGTTCCGGTGTTTTTTTAAGCTGATGCGTCAAGTGGTTTAATGAACCTTTGGTTAATAGGTTTTGAACTTTAACACCAGCATTTAACATCCAGTCTATAGAAACACCATTGTCAACAAAAGACAATACCTCTATACGATCTGCATAGCCATTCGTTTCAGCCCAGTTTAAAATGGATTTTACAGCCTGGAATTCTCCATCAGATACACGTGCAGAAGCAATCTCCACCCTGTCAACATGGAGTTCTTCCAATAATAACTGGGTGATCGTTAGTTTTTCTGAAATGGAGAAAGACACGCCCGATGTTTGTTCTCCATCGCGCAATGTAGTGTCCATTATCTCTATTTTCCTTCTTTCCATGTTCAGGGGGTTGGTTGTTTGGTTGGTTAAAGAGGAAGATGTAAAGCGAACTCCTCAATTTCTGGTTTTATACTCTGCAGATAATCGATGTCATCAAAGCCATTCAACATGTTGTCTTTTTTGTAAGGACTGATTTCAAAAGTCTCTTTTTCTCCTGATGCTAAAAGTGTAATTGTTTGCTCAGGTAAGTTAACTTCCAGTTCAGTATTAGGATCAGCTGCAATTGCTTCAAAGATCTTTTCAGCAAACTCAGGACTAACCTGTACTGGCAATACGCCAATGTTTAAGCAGTTGTTTCTAAAAATATCAGCAAAGAAGCTAGATACCACACATCTGAATCCGTAATCATAAACAGCCCATGCAGCGTGCTCTCTTGATGAACCAGAACCGAAGTTTTTGCCACCCACTAGTATTTTACCACTGTAGATAGGGTTATTTAATACGAAATCTTTTTTAGGAGTATTGTCCGGATTGTATCTCCAATCGCGGAATAGGTTGTCACCAAATCCAACGCGTTCTGTAGCTTTTAAAAAGCGTGCAGGAATCAATTGGTCGGTATCCACGTTTTCTATTGCAAGTGGAACCGCAGTGCTTGTAAGTATATTAAATTTATCGTAAGCCATTTTAATCTTTTTTTGTGTTAGACAAGTTCTTCAACGTTCTCAATTAGTGTTCTAGGATCTGTAACCACGCCTGTAACAGCAGCAGCAGCAGCAACTAGGGGACTAGCCAGCATTGTTCTGGAACCAGGACCTTGTCTTCCTTCAAAGTTTCTGTTAGAAGTACTTACCGCATATTTTCCGGCAGGTATTTTATCGTCGTTCATGGCTAAACAAGCAGAACAACCTGGTTGACGTAAAGTAAAGCCAGCCTCTGTTAAAATATCCAATAAACCTTCTTCTTTAATTTGTGCCTCAACAATATGCGAGCCTGGAACTAACCAAACAGTCACATCATCAGCTTTGTGCTTGCCTTTAACGATAGAAGTAAATGCTCTGAAATCTTCAATACGACCATTTGTACAGCTACCCACAAAAACGAAATCTACTTTCTTGCCGATCATAGAATCACCTTCAGAGAAGCCCATGTAACCTAATGATTTAGCATAGGTTGCAGCACCACCTTCAGCATGAGCAGCATCAGGAATTTCCTGAGAGATACCCATTCCCATTCCTGGGTTAGTACCATAAGTGATCATTGGCTCTATCGAAGAACCATCGAAAGTTAATTCTTTATCAAAAACTGCATCAGCATCAGTTTTTAAGGTTTTGTAATAAGCCAATGCTTTATCCCATGCTTCGCCTTTAGGGCTAAACTCACGACCTTTTACATACTCGATAGTCGTTTCATCAGGAGCAATCATACCACCACGAGCACCCATTTCAATACTCAAGTTACAAACCGTCATACGGCCTTCCATAGTCATGTTTTCGAAAACATCACCTGCATATTCAACAAAATATCCAGTAGCACCAGAAGTACTTAACTGAGAAATAATGAATAAAGCAACATCTTTAGGCGTAACACCTAAACCTAATTTGCCATTCACATTGATACGCATTTTTTTAGGTTTTGGCTGCATGATACATTGTGTAGAAAGCACCATTTCTACTTCAGAAGTACCAATACCAAAAGCAATAGCACCAAAAGCACCATGTGTAGAAGTATGTGAATCACCGCAAACAATAGTCGCACCCGGCTGGGTAATACCATACTCTGGACCTACAACGTGAACAATACCATTTTTTTGGTGACCTAAGCCCCAGTGACTGATACCATATTCATTAGAGTTTGATTCTAATGCTTTTAATTGATTAGCCGAAAGTGGATCCTCAACTGGTAAATGTTGGTTAATTGTAGGCGTGTTGTGATCTGCCGTAGCAAACGTACGCTCAGGATACAATACTTTAATCCCCCTGCTTTTTAAACCTAAAAAGGCAACAGGGCTGGTTACTTCGTGAATAAGATGGCGATCAATAAAAAGCACATCAGGGCCACCTTCTATTTTACGTACAACGTGAGTGTCCCACACCTTATCAAATAATGTCTTGCTCATTTTTTTCTTTTTTATTATAAATTCATTATTGTAAAATGATGGCTAAGCTAATTGCTGCTTGCCCATCATCAACAAAAGATCTTGGTCATTAATATCTAATTTACTATCCGCTACCGTAAGGAAACGGTGGTATACTTCGCTCAATTCCTCTTTGCTCAAACTAAAACCTAAGCGCTCTAAGTGGAATTTTAAAGCATGTCTGCCGCTACGTGCAGTCAGTACAATACTTGCATCAGGGAAACCAACATCTTCAGGACGGATAATTTCGTAGTTCTCACGGTTCTTTAAGAAACCATCCTGGTGGATACCAGAGCTGTGTGCAAAGGCATTGCTACCCACAATCGCTTTATTCGGCTGTACAGGCATACGCATTTGCGAGCTCACCATACGGCTTAATTCGTAAAAGTTTTTAGTGTTGATGTTCGTGTGCAAACCTAAAATCTCGTGCGTTTTTAAAATCATAACCACTTCTTCGATAGAAGTGTTACCTGCACGCTCACCGATACCGTTAATGGTACCTTCAATTTGACGTGCACCATTTTGCAAACCAGCAATTGAATTGGCGGTAGCTAAACCTAAATCATTGTGGCAATGCACAGATATGATCGCCTGATCAATGTTCTTTACATTCTCTTTCAAAAACTTGATCTTGCTGCCATATTGATCTGGCAAGCAATAACCGTTTGTATCTGGTATATTTACAACAGTAGCACCCGCTGCGATAACTGCCTCTACCATTTGGGCAAGGAAGCGAACATCAGCACGGCCAGCATCTTCTGCATAAAACTCAATATCCTCTACAGATTTCTTGGCATATTTAACGGCTTCAACGGCACGTTCAAGTATTTCTTCTCTTGTACTGTTAAATTTATGTTTAATGTGCATGTCAGACGAACCGATACCTGTATGGATACGCGGACGTTTGGCATATTGTAATGCAGCAACTGCCGAATCAATATCACCTTTATTTGCACGGGTTAATGCACAGATGATTGGTTCAGATACAGCTTTTGAAAGCTCTACAACACTTTGGAAATCGCCTGGACTCGAAATAGGAAATCCTGCTTCAATAACATCTACGCCCAGCGCTTCAAGTTCCTTAGCAATTTCTATTTTCTCTGGGGTCGTCAATTGGCAACCCGGCACTTGTTCACCATCACGCAAGGTGGTGTCAAATACATAAACTCTATTCGGATCGTGTAACATAATTCTTAGTGTTTAATTAGTATTCAAAATTTTCGACGTTCTCAACGCTTTCTGCGATCTCAACGCTTTCTAATATGTTTTCTACGGATTTTACTGCTCCGTTTTCTAATAAGATTCTTTTTTCAATGCAGTCTGGCAATTGTGATTCAAAGTGGCCAACATAAATTAGTGTTGTTCCATTTTTACACAATCCATCTACCAGTCTGTTAAAATGTTTAGTTTGCTGCTGGTCTAAACCCTGACAAGGTTCATCCAGGATCAATAGCTCCGGGTTTTTTACAATCGTTCTGGCCAGCAAAGCCAGTCGTTGCTTGCCCAGAGGGAGTTCATTCATCAAGGTATTTTTAAATTCATCCAGACCGAAATAGCTAATCAATTCATCCGTTTGCACTTTTTTAGAATATCCGGGATCACAAAATAAGCCCGAGCTATCATAAAATCCTGAAACGATGCTTTGGAAAACTGTTGCCGAAGGATCAAAATACCAATGTAATTCCGGAGATATTAAACCAATACGTTTTTTAATCTCCCAGATGCTTTCGCCACTACCTCTTTTATTTCCAAATAGATGGAAATTATTGGCATAGGCCTGTGGATGATCGCCACAAATTAAACTTAATAAAGTTGATTTACCCGAACCATTATGGCCCTGCAATACCCATTTTTCGCCAGCTTTAACTTCCCAGTTGATGTTTTTAAGCACCCTTTTTTCACCATAACTGATGTTTACATCAATCATTTTAATGATCTCTGCCGAAGAAGAAGTAACCATTGTTTCAGCCAAAAATGCTGGAACAGGTTGATCCAATGTGTCGAACTCATTGCCAGTACGTTCATCCGCCGAAATTTCAACCAACTGACCTTCCTTAATCACCGCGAAGCGATTTATGCATGAAGGCAATTCATCGTCGTTGCTAATTAAAATCAACTGCGTTCCGGCTTCAGAAATTTCTTCCAATAAAGCATTTAAGTTTTGACGAGAAAGCGTATCCAAGCCATTGTAGGGGAGGTCTAAGATCAATACCTGTGGTTTTAACCATATGGCTTTAACCAATTGCAATTTTTTATGCTCTCCGCTGGATAATTGGATAAGGGTAGAGTGTTTCAATTCCGAAAAGCCTAATGCAGCTAAAATGCTGTCCAGTTCATTAAACTGAAGCGCGTGTTTTTTGCCAAAGCTTTCTAACTCCGCTTTTACAGTCGCCGTAGTTTCTGTCGACTGCTTGTTGTAACGCTGTTGATAATAGAAGTTAGACTGACCTTCTAAATCTTTAAACTGAAACCAGTTCGCTACATAATATACAGTTGCAGGCAAATTACTTTGCGCATTAAACTCAATTTTAATGTTCCCGTAACTGTGCGCTACACCAGCAATAGCTTTTGCCAATGAAGTTTTGCCACTTCCGCTTGTTCCACATAATAACCAATTCTCATACCTATTTATAGTCCAATTCAAATCCTGTAACACAGGTTTGGACTGGTACTTTAAGTTAAGATTGGCGATATGGACGACGGGTTGTGACATTTTGTTGTTTTGTAATTAGCTGCACCTAAAAAAAGATGCAGCTAATTATTTTATGTTTATGCTGTTTTAATAGATTTCATTGCAGTCATTGCTTTTCTCAGTTTGGTACCGATTACCTCAACTTCGTGTGTACGCAATGCTTCGTTTATGGCAATTAGTGTTCTGTTATCTACACCACCATCTTTACCTTCATTAAAGTTTTTACCAACAAGGTCAGTATCAACCTTAGTCATAAAATCAGCTAACAATGGTTTACAAGCCTGGTCAAATAAATAGCAACCATACTCAGCAGTATCAGAAATTACGCGGTTCATTTCAAATAATTTCTTACGTGCAATGGTATTGGCAATAAGTGGAGTTTCGTGCAACGACTCATAGTAAGCCGACTCAGGTTTGATACCAGCTTGAACCATGGTTTCGAAAGCCAATTCCACACCAGCTCTAACAAAAGCTACCATTAAAGTATAGTTGTCAAAATATTCTTGCTCGGCAATTTTAACATCACCAGCAGGAGTTTTTTCAAAAGCAGTTTCGCCAGTTGCAGCACGCCATGCCAATAAGTTTTTATCACCAGCAGCCCAGTCAGCCATCATTGTGCTGCTAAACTCTCCACTCATGATATCATCCTGATGTTTCTGGAACAATGGACGCATGATGTTTTTCAATTCTTCCGAAATTTCGAAAGCTTTAACTTTAGCAGGGTTGCTTAATCTGTCCATCATACCGGTTACACCGCCATGTTTAAGGGCTTCAGTAATTACCTCAACACCATATTGAACCAATTTCGAAGCGTAACCAGCATCAATACCTTTTTCAACCATTTTATCGAAAGAAAGGATCGAGCCTGTTTGCAACAATCCGCAAAGGATAGTTTGCTCGCCCATTAAGTCAGATTTTACTTCAGCCACAAAAGATGATTTTAAAACACCAGCTCTATGACCACCAGTTCCAACACAGTAAGCTTTTGCTTGTGCCAAACCTTTTCCTTCCGGATCATTCTCAGGGTGTACAGCAATTAAAGTAGGTACACCAAATCCTCTTACATATTCAGCTCTAACTTCACTTCCTGGACATTTTGGAGCAACCATGATCACCGTAATGTCTTTACGGATTTGCATGCCTTCTTCAACAATGTTGAAACCATGAGAGTACAATAAAGTAGCACCTTTTTTCATCAAAGGCATAATTGCAGTTACTACTGCAGTATGTTGCTTATCAGGAGTAAGGTTAATTACAACATCAGCAGTTGGGATCAATTCTTCGTAAGTGCCTACAGTAAAGTTGTTCTCTGTAGCATTTTTCCATGAATCTCTTTTGCCTTCGATAGCTTCCTTACGCAAAGTATAAGAAACATCTAAACCACTATCTCTTAAATTTAAACCCTGGTTTAAGCCTTGTGCACCACAGCCTACAATTACCAGTTTTTTTCCTTTCAATACATTTACACCATCTAGAAATTCAGCGCTGTCCATGAAATCGCAAACGCCCAATTGGTTCAGTTGTTCTCTAAGAGGTAATGTGTTAAAGTAATTTGACATCTTTTTTATTGTTTTAGATTTTTTTAAGGTTCGTTTTATTTTTATTTATTGGTATTGATCACTTTTTTAATCGCCGAAGCAATTCCATAATGCAGCGCATCATGTACTACAAAGAATTGAACAGCTTCAGTACTACTTTTTATTTCTACACCATAAGCGGTCTTAAACGAATTGTAGGTCATGAATTTATTGCCGTTCAGGTCTTCTTCTAACTGATTGATGGTATTACGCATCATTTCTTTTAGGCTATTGATTTCTTCGGCATCGATAAACTTTTCAGGTTTCGTCCCTTTTGTATAAGGCAGTATGTACTGCTTTTCAATTACAGGCTCAACATTGGCCAGTCGGTAGCATAAACCTTGCTGACTAGCAACGATGTGTCCGAAATTCCAAATGATGTTGTTGTTAAAACCTGCCGGAATTTCGTTCAGTTCTTCAACAGTTGATGTTTCGATCAACTTGATGAAGTTCTCGCGCGTTTGTCTTGTAATATTTAAAAGGTATTCCATCTTGCTAAGCGTTACATGCTAAATACATTCTTTTCTTTATCCAGGAATTCGTTTTCAATAACATCCTGTCCTGGTTCTCTACGTTCAAATTCTCTCAGTTTAGCATTAAAGCCTTCGCTGTCTTTGATGATCGCTACCCTTGCACTTCTTACAAATTCTATCAGCCCATAAGGTTGTAAAACTTCAATCAGTTTATCGGTTTCTTCTCTGTGTCCAGTCGCTTCAAACACGGTATAATCTTTACGGATCACTACCGCACGGGCACCATACTCACGAAGCAATCGTTCTACCGGAGCACGTTCTGCAACGATGTCTGTAGGCACTTTGTAAAGCGCAAGCTCCTGCCAAATGATATCGCCATTGGTATTGTAATATACCTTCAATACCTCTACTTGTTTTTCAATCTGACGGCAAAGCTTACGTACAACTTCTTCTGTTTCGTGAATCACGATATTGAAGCGGTGGATATGCTCAATCTCAGAAGGAGAGGTATTTAAGCTTTCTATATTGATTTTTCTTCTTGAAAATATAATGGCAATACGATTCAATATACCGATCTGATTTTCGGTGTATGCAGTAATCGTAAATTCCTGTTTTCCATTTAATTCTGTATCCTGCGAATTGCTCATGGTCTTTAATTATTTAAGTCTGATTTCACTAACACTGCTACCTTGGGGAACCATCGGGAATACGTTGTGTTCCTGGGCTACCATTACTTCTAAGAGGTATGAGCCTTTATGGTTCAACATATCTGTTAAAGCGCCAACTAAGTCCTCACGCTCAGAGATTTTTCTGCCGGCGATGTAATAAGAATCGGCCAGTTTAACAAAATCCGGACTGGCGATGTCCACAAAGGAGTAACGCTTGTCGTGGAACAATTGCTGCCACTGACGAACCATACCCAGGAACCTGTTGTTTAGGATCATGATTTTCACATCCACACCACTTTGCATAATGGTACCTAATTCTTGTAAAGTCATTTGGAAACCACCATCACCGATTACCGCCACAACGGTACGGTCTGGCGCACCAAATTTAGCACCAATAGCTGCAGGTAAGCCAAAGCCCATAGTTCCTAAGCCACCACTGGTAATATTGCTTCTGGTGTGGTTAAACTTAGCATAACGACAAGTTACCATTTGGTGTTGACCTACGTCAGTTACAACTACAGCTTCACCTTTAGTGATTTCATTCAATTGGTTAATTACCTCACCCATGGTCAATTCACCACTTGCTGGATGTAATTCATTTTGAATGACAACTTCCTGTTCTGTTTTATCGAAAGCCCTGAATTCAGCTAACCATTCTGTGTGTTGTTTTTCTTCTACCAATGCAGTTAAAAGCGGTAACGTTTCTTTACAATCACCCCAAACAGGAACATCGGCTTTAACGTTTTTATCAATCTCTGCAGGATCAATATCTAAATGGATTACTTTAGCTTGTTTGGCATATTTATCTAAACGACCAGTTACGCGGTCATCAAAACGCATACCTATAGCAATCAGTACATCACAAGCATTGGTTTGTACGTTAGGGCCATAGTTACCATGCATACCCAACATACCCACATTTAAAGGGTGGTCAGTTGCAATTGCGCCAGCACCTAAAATTGTCCATGCTGCCGGAATACCAGTTTTTTCAACAAAAGCTTTAAATTCCTGCTCAGCATTACCCAATGAAACGCCTTGTCCAAATAATATAAATGGTTTCTTTGCCGAATTGATAAGTTCAGCAGCTTGCTGTACATATTCTTTTCTGATCAAAGGTTTTGGGCGATAGCTACGGATGTGATCGCAAGGCGTATAGCCCTCGTAATCGAACATTTGCAACTGGGCATTTTTAGTAATGTCAATCAATACCGGTCCCGGTCTGCCGCTGCGCGCAATGTAGAACGCTTTAGCCAATACACTTGGAATCTCTGTGGCATCAGTGATCTGGTAGTTCCATTTGGTTACCGGAGTCGTGATGTTGATCACGTCGGTTTCCTGGAAAGCATCAGTACCTAACAAGTGTGCATAAACCTGACCAGTAATGCAAACCATAGGTGTACTGTCTATCTGAGCATCTGCCAAACCTGTAACCAGGTTGGTTGCACCCGGACCGCTGGTGCCGAATACTACACCAACTTTTCCAGAGGTACGTGCATAACCTTGACCGGCATGTGTACCGCCTTGTTCATGGCGTACCAGAATATGTTTTAATTTATCTTTATAATCGTATAATGCATCATAAATTGGCATGATTGCACCACCAGGATAGCCAAAAATGGTATCCGTACCTTCGGCAATTAATCCTTCCAATAAAGCTACCGAACCAGAAACGTTTATCGTCTTCTTTGGTTCTGCTAAGGTGGTTGCTTCCTCTTGTGCTGTATTCATTGTTTTATTTTTAGGTAATGAGGTTTTTAAATTTGTTTAACCGTTGTAGGCATCAGTAACGCAGCCTTCACTGGCGTCGCTTACTTGTTTAATGTATTTGTAGAGCACTCCTTTGGTGACGGGTGGAGGTAACTGTGTCCAAACCGCGCGACGGGTAGCCAGTTGTTCATCAGTCAGGTGAACATCAATAGAGTTGTTTACCGCATCAATGGTGATGACATCATCATCGTGTACCAAGGCAATGTTTCCACCGTCCCATGCTTCAGGAGTGATGTGGCCTACTACGAAACCATGTGTTCCTCCAGAGAAACGTCCGTCAGTAATCAAAGCAACCGATTTACCTAAACCTGCACCGATAATTAATGAAGTAGGTTTTAGCATTTCCGGCATACCAGGTGCACCTTTAGGACCAACTTGTCTGATCACCACTACATCTCCACTTTTCACTCTTCCACTTTGAATACCAGCCATAAGCGATTTCTCTCCATCGAAAACGCGCGCAGGACCTGTAAATTTCTCGCCTTCTTTACCACTGATTTTAGCTACAGAACCTTTGGTTGCAAGGTTTCCATAAAGCATTTGCAAGTGACCAGTTTCTTTGATCGGATTTTCTATCGGGAAGATGATCTTCTGCGTCTCAAAATCAAGATCAGCAGCATCAGCAACATTCTCAGCTAAAGTTTTACCGGTAACGGTTAAGCAGTCGCCATGTACCAATCCTACTTTTAATAGATATTTTAATACAGCTGGAACACCACCGATCTCGTGTAAATCTTCCATTAAGTAAGCTCCACTTGGTTTTAAGTCGCCCAATACCGGGGTGCTGTCACTAACTCTTTGGAAATCTTCTAGTTTTAAGTTCAAGCCAACAGATTTAGCCATTGCAATTAAGTGCAATACCGCATTGGTAGAACCACCCAATACCATAACAGTTACAATTGCATTGTGAAATGCTTTGTCAGTCATGATGTCAGAAGGAAGAATATTCCGCTCTAAAAGGGTGCGGATATATTGTCCAGCATCTATACATTCTTTCTTTTTCTCCTCACTTGTAGCAGGGTAGGATGAGCTGTAAGGCAAACTCATGCCCAAAGCTTCGATAGCTGAAGCCATGGTGTTTGCGGTATACATGCCACCACATGCACCTGCACCCGGACAAGCGTTTTTGATTACGCCCTGAAAATCTTCTTCTTCCAGATTACCTGCTAATTTTTGCCCTAAAGCTTCAAACGCAGATACGATATTTAATGAGGCACCTTTATATTTTCCGGAGTGGATACTTCCACCGTATACCATAATAGATGGACGGTTTAAGCGACCCATTGCCATGATCGAACCTGGCATGTTTTTATCGCAACCAGGGATGGTGATCAGTCCATCATAATATTGTCCACCACAAATGGTTTCGATAGAATCTGCAATTACATCTCTAGATACCAAAGAGTAACGCATACCATCAGTACCGTTAGACATCCCATCACTTACGCCAATCGTGCCGAAGGTTAAACCCACCATATCATTGTTCCAGACACCTTTTTTTACAATTTGAGCCAGATCGTTTAAGTGCATATTGCAGGTATTTCCATCATATCCCATGCTGGCAATACCGACCTGTGCTTTATCCATATCTGCTTTGGTCAATCCAATTCCGTACAACATCGCCTGTGCAGCTGGTTGTGTTGGGTCTTGTGTAAAAGTTTTACTGTAACGGTTAATTTCTGGTGTTTGTGACATAATATATGGTTAGGTCGTTTTTTTTAATGTGTTTTATTATATTATTACTTCGTAGTTCTGTTTTTCTAATACCAAACATTTGTAGGTACGTTGTATCGTTGCGCCGATACTATCAATCCATCTTGATGGGAATTGATATTCATCAATGCAGGCTATACCGGCAATTTCTGAAGCTGTGCCGCAGAAAAAAGCACTGTCTGCATGTTTCAAATCTGCTACCGTTAAATGTTTTTCTATAACTTCTATCTCAAGGATATGGCATAGTTCTATAACTGTTGCGCGAGTGATACCTGGTAAAATGTTGCCAAGCGGTGGCGTAAACAATTTGCCATTCTTTTCAATAAAGACGTTTGCACCCGGAGCTTCAGCAACATTTTGATTCATGTCTAGCAACAATGCCTCATCAAAACCTTTGCTTTTCGCTTCTGTTGTGGCCAATATAGAATTTACATAATTGCCACTTACTTTAGCTTCTATTTGCGTTGATTTAGGATTGGGTCTTTCATAACTCGAAATACAAACTTTTAATTGTTCGTGTCCAAGGTAAGCGCCCCATTCCCATGCACATATCATAATGGAGGGTTTTGTACCGCCTATTAATGACATATTAGGTGCGCAATAAATTAGCGGGCGGATATATGCATTTTTCAAATTATTGATTTCTAATAATTTGTATGTCTGTTTAATCAGGTCATTTACATCCCAGGGAAAGGGGATATGAACCAATTCCGCAGAGCGTTTTAAGCGTTCATAATGTTCTCTGGCTTTAAAAACCCGCGTTCCATTATGGGTATGGTATGCTCTTATTCCTTCAAATACAGCATAGCCATAGTGTAATGACTGCCCATAAATATCTGCAGTCGTGTCAGTTGCTTTTTGAAACTGGCCGTTTAAGTAAAGCACTGTATTTGAGTTGAAATATTGCATTTGGTTATAGGTTCTGTTTTTTTAAGGTATTGTTTCATTAAAAAAGCGCCACTTTTGGGGGCGCTTGCGTATATTTTTTATTAAATATTCATTTACAGCGCCTTGTCCTTCTGAAGAATCAGAAGAATAATTAGGTTAATAATGACATTATATAATGCTGTAATTGAAAGGTTCATTGTATCGTTTATTTGTTATTGCTTTATAAATCCAATTTAGTCGTTGCTGTTTAAACTATCAATAGCTGGGCGAAAATAATTGAAAAAAAATATAATTCTGTGTTTTTTATCTCTTTCAGATTATAGTTTGTTGTTTTTGTTGTTTTTGGTATGTTAATTGGATGATGTTATACCGAATATGATTTCGGTATTCGGTATGGGTATTATGCCAGCATTGTATTTTTTGTGATTTTCTTCCTAAAACTTGGTATCTCAGGAAAAAAATTGAATAATTTGATGCTTATGCTCTTCGTCATGCTGAATTTATTTCAGCATCTCGCACCTGCATGGTTGCCTTTTTCTTGTGAGATCCTGAAATAAATTCAGGATGACGTAATGCTTTATTTTTTAGGTACAAAAAAAGCCCTTTGAAATTTCAAAGGGCTTCTCAATATTGTATGATAAAATATTAAGCAACCCCTTCGGCCAAAACAATAATTTTGTTTTTTAAGACCTCAACCACACCACCTTTAATAATAAAGGTATTATCGCCGGTTTTGCTTTTAATAATTACGGGGCCATCCTCCAGAGTAGAAATAATCGGAGCATGGTCGTGCAAAATCTGGAACGAACCCATTGTTCCCGGTACGGTAACAGCTGTTACCTCGCCTTCAAAAATTTTCTTGTCTGGTGTTAATATTTCTAGTGTCATTTGCTTTTAGATAGGAGCGGCGAGGTTTGAGCCAATGACTCAAATCTCGCCGCTATTTATCAATATTAGTTATTTGCTTCCGCTAATAGTTTTTTACCTTTTTCAATAGCTTCTTCAATGCTACCTACAAGGTTAAATGCTGCTTCTGGATATTCATCAACTTCACCATCCATGATCATGTTAAATCCTTTGATGGTATCTTTAATGTCAACCAATACACCTTTTAATCCTGTAAATTGCTCAGCAACGTGGAAAGGTTGAGATAAGAAACGTTGCACACGACGAGCGCGAGATACGATCAATTTATCTTCCTCAGATAACTCATCCATACCTAAGATGGCGATGATATCCTGAAGTTCTTTATAACGTTGTAAAGTTTCTTTTACGCGTTGAGCAGTATTGTAGTGTTCGTCACCTAAAACAGCAGGAGAAAGGATACGTGAAGTAGAATCCAATGGATCCACCGCAGGATAGATACCTAACTCAGCAATTTTACGAGACAATACAGTTGTTGCATCTAAGTGGGCAAATGTTGTCGCCGGAGCAGGGTCAGTTAAATCATCCGCAGGTACATATACAGCTTGTACAGATGTAATTGAACCGCGTTTAGTTGAAGTAATACGCTCTTGCATCAAACCCATCTCAGTAGCTAGTGTTGGTTGGTAACCTACCGCCGAAGGCATACGACCTAATAGGGCAGATACCTCAGAACCAGCCTGAGTGAAACGGAAGATATTGTCAACGAAGAAAAGGATATCTTTTCCAGCGCCTTCGCCATCACCATCACGGAAATATTCAGCAACTGTTAATCCAGATAAAGCTACACGAGCACGTGCTCCAGGAGGCTCGTTCATTTGACCGAACACCAATGTTGCTTTAGACTCTTTTAATTTTTCAGTATCAACTTTACTCAAATCCCATCCGCCTTTTTCCATTGAATGCAAAAAGTCATCACCATAGTTGATTACACCAGATTCGATAAACTCACGTAAAAGGTCATTACCTTCACGAGTACGCTCACCTACACCAGCAAATACAGATAAACCAGCATATGCTTTCGCAATGTTGTTTACCAGCTCCATAATTAATACGGTTTTACCAACACCCGCACCACCGAACAAACCGATTTTACCACCTTTAGCATAAGGCTCTAATAAATCGATTACTTTAATACCTGTAAAAAGTACTTCAGTTTCAGTTGATAAATCTTCAAATCTAGGAGGGGCATTGTGAATTGGTCTGCCATCGGCTTTATCAACGGCACTAATACCATCAATAGCTTCACCAACAACATTGAATAAACGACCTTTAATTTGGTCACCAACAGGCATTGTGATAGGAGATCCAGTATCTAGTACTTTCATTCCGCGAACTAAACCGTCGGTCGAGTCCATTGCAATTGCACGTATGCGGTCTTCACCAAGATGTTGTTGAACTTCTAAAACGACCTTCTGTCCGTTTTCTTTTTCAATCTCTAATGCAGAGAAAATTTGAGGTAAATGAGCATCGTCAGCAAAACTCACGTCAACTACCGGTCCTATAATCTGCGCTATTTTTCCAATGTTAGGCATATATTGTTTTGGGTAAAATTATAAATATCAATTTGTTAAAGGCTCTTTTATAAGCCTACAATTTGGTTTGCAAAGTTAAAATTTTTATACAAGAATTGCATATATAAATAAAAAGTTTTTCAACAGTTTTTAAAATGGTATTTTAGCGAGTAGTTAAGCAGCATAAAATCTAGGGTTTAGGTCCTTGTATGACTGTTAATTAAGAAATTATAAGCTCATGAAGACAATACTGGTAACAGGTAGTAATGGCCTTTTAGGCCAGAAATTAACAGAACGATTGCTGGAAACGAATCAGTTTAATCTCATCGCAACTTCTAAAGGGGCTAATCGCTTTCCTATTAAAGCAGGTTACACTTATGTTGAAATGGATATTCTTGATCCTATAAATGTTAGGGAAGTTGTGGAAAAGTATCAGCCAGATGCGATTATTCATACCGCGGCAATGACCAATGTGGATACCTGTGAATCAGAAAAAGGGTTGGCACACCAACTCAATGTTGAAGCGGTGAAAACGCTGGTATCGCTTTGTGAAGAACACAATATTCAGTTGGTCCATTTATCAACAGATTTTATATTTGATGGCGCGCACGGTCCTTACGATGAAATGGCTGCTCCCAATCCTTTAAGTTATTATGGGATTACTAAATTGGAAGCCGAAGAGGTGATTAAAAATTCTACCTGCCGCTGGGCAATCCTTCGTACCATTATAGTATATGGTATTGTAAGTGATATGAGTAGGAGTAATATCGTGCTTTGGGCAAAAGGTGCACTTGAAAAAGGTAATCCTATTAATGTAGTGAATGATCAGTGGCGGATGCCAACCTTAGCTGAAGATTTAGCAGATTGCTGTTTACTGGCTGTAGAGAAAGACGCAAGAGGCGTGTATAATGCTTCGGGAAAAGATATGATGAGTATTTCTGAATTGGTAGCCCGTGTAGCGGACTATTGGCATTTAGATAAAAGCCTGATTAACGAGATTAGTGCCGAAACTTTAAATCAAACGGCAAAAAGACCAGCAAGAACAGGTTTCATCTTAGATAAGACCATTTCTGAACTGGGTTATAACCCTAGAAGTTTTGAAGAAGGACTGGCAATAGTTGATCAGCAGTTAAGTCAGCGTACATAAAAAGAATATATCATTAATAAAAAATAAACTAATATGGCATTACAAGTTGGCGATAACGCCCCGGATTTTAAATTATTAAGTACTGATTTGAAAGATGTATCACTTTCAGATTATAAAGGAAAGAAATTGGTTGTACATTTTTTCCCTTTGGCGTTTACAGGTGTTTGCACTGCACAGTTATGTACAATGAGAGATAGCTTTGGTTTTTACCAGGGAATGAATGCTGATGTTGTAGGTATTTCAGTTGATTCTCCTTTTACATTGGCTAAGTTTAAAGAAGAACAAGCTTATCAGTTTCCTTTATTGTCAGATTTCAACAAAGAAACATCACAAGCATACGGTTCATTTTATGAAGATTTTGTTCTTAATTTAAAGGGAGTAGCAAAAAGAGCAGCTTTTGTAATTGATGAAGAAGGAAAAATTATCCATTCTGAGGTTTTAGAGGATGCCGGTAACATGCCTGATTTTGATGCGATTAAGAAAGTAGTAGAAGCTTAAGCTCAATTTTTAAGGGTAATGCTTGAGATTATTTTCAAAAAAAAGTTGGTAAAATCAATTTCAAGCATTACTTTTGCATCCTGTTAACGAAACAGAAACGCATTTGTAGCTCAATTGGATAGAGCATCTCACTACGGATGAGAAGGTTTGGGGTTCGAATCCCTACAAGTGCACTTCACCGGAATGAAATTTTTCAAGAAATTTTATTCCGGTTTTTTTATATCTTAACTTGTTGTTTATCTGGTAGATAAGCTCGGCAGCTTGATTGATTTTGGTGGTTCGATGAGACTCTCCGTCAAACACCCATTTTTCAGGGTAAACGGAACCTATAATTAGTCTTTTAATATCAGAATCAGCATCTGAATAAAATTGAGATAGTTTTTGCAGGTTTTTGGTAGCTAAATCTGCCAGGCCTTCAATATCGAGATCTTCTGTGTCCCGGTTATTAAATTGCTTTAATTCTGCTTCAGCCCTTACGATCTTATCATCGCATTCTTTTTTGATTTCCTGGTATTCTTTACCACTGATGATATCAGTCAGTAATAATTCTCTGGCTTTAGTAATTCTGTTGTTCTGTAGGGTGATGAATTCGACGGTTCGATTATAGTCCGGTCTCCTTGTTTTGGAATCGTAAAATGCGTCACAAACTACAGCTTTAAACAATTCAGCCATTCCACGCTTAGGAACGAATTGTTTTAACATACGTTCAAACAAAATATTGGTTGGTTCTGCTTTAAACCTGGTCCCACAACTACAGTGGTAATAATGATAGTAATGCTTGCGACCTCTTGATGCACTTCCGCTTAACAGGTTATTGCATTTTGGGCAGATTAAGAAACCTCTTAAAGCAAGGGAGCGTGGGGAAACCGCTTTTGTCCCTTTCTTGTTTTTGAACTGGCGCTTCCGGTCTTCCAGCATATCCTGAACCTGGTAAAACAGCCTTTCGGAAATCAAAGGCTCGTGTTGTCCATCGACCAATTGTGCCTCTTCATCCTTAAATTGTGGAACTCTTATTTTACCACAATAGCCGGGGTTACGGATATAGTCCCAGAAACTACTCCGGCTACATTTCAAGCCCTTTTCCCTTGCCTTCATCCACACATGTTCGGTTGCCAGTGTACCTTCAGCAAGTTGTTCAAATGCCCATTTCATATAACTGGCTTCTGGTTCATGGATGGCAATATACTTCCTGCCGTCTTGTGTAATCCTGTTTTTATAACCTATTGGTGCCAGTCCCATCCAGCGACCTTCTTTTTTTGCCCTTCTCATGCCATAGGTGACATTCAAAGCTCTTCTGTCATTTTCTACTTCGGGCATGGATAGGTAAACGGCCAATATGGTCTTGCTTTCAGGTACAGATAAGTCTAAAGGCTGTTCGATGGCAATCGGTTGGGTCTGGTAATCAACAGTGAGGATCCGGATCATCTGGTAGGCATCTGCTGTATTTCTGCTGAATCGATCCCATTTGGTGAACATGACGTAATCAAAGTCTTCTCCTCTTGATTTCTTCATATCTGCCAATAATTTCGTCCATTCCGGGCGATTAAAGGTCTTTGCAGAATAATCTTCAAAAATGATCCTGGTGACCAGGATATCGTTCTTTAAGCAATGGGTTTGTAAGCGTTCAGCCTGATCCCTTTGGGAAAAGCCTTTGTCGGCCTGTTCATCAGTGCTTACCCTGATGTATAAACATGCTCTTTTCATTAAATTTCTCCTTTCATTTCATGTAGTTGGTGAATAAATAAATCGATTATTTAAACAGTTTTCTTGGTGTTTTTACTTCTGGTGATTTTTCACCTGAAGCCTTGTTAATCATCTGTTTGACCGATAATTTAGCGAATTTATACATGAAATCCAAAATAAGTTCTGCTTCGGTTTCAGTTATGATGGTGCCATTTTGCTGGAGGATTTTGATGGCTTTTTGAGGGGTGATGGTACGTTTACCAGTAGGTCTGAAATTCTTCATGTTGCATAGTTAAAATGCAAACATGGAAGAGAATGAATTAGTATTGTCTCTAGTAGTGATGAATAAAACTCGATTTTTATGAGGAGAAAATAAGCTGGTCACCACTAGAGGTAAATATTACTGCTCAATTTGCCTTCGGAGTTAGATTATTTTACGGCTACAGTAAGTTCAGGTGTCTGATTTTGCTCAGAACTCCTCAGGTCATTAGAAATGCTTTTTTCATCTTATAAATAAAGCTTGTTCTGTTAAATGTGTTTACATTGGTTTTGACGCGATTTCTTCTTTCAGCACGGTTTAGGTTCGGGTAATGTTCCTTCGCCTGCTTAGCTAAGCGCTTGAAAGTTTCGTTTTTGTTGATGGTTGTTCCTTTGTAATTCTTTTCTATGTGATGTTCAAATATGCCTTTAGCATGTAAGTAAATGTATTTGTGTCTTCGATCATTAAATGCTAACTTTTTAAGTGCATTATCCAAATTCTGTTCTGTTAATAAGCTATCATAAAAATCACTAAAATCTTCCATTAGGTCTCCAGAGCTAATCTCCTCTTTCGGACCAATGTAACCCCAATAAGGTGAAGGTTTGGTTATATCTATCATTCGCCAAATTTCACTACCCCAACATGAGGCTAAAGTTATGATCAATTGATTGTTTGTTCTGATATTAATTAAACGGCAGTGATCCATAAACTCATGCCAAAGAATTTGTTCCTTATTTTTAAGTTCCAGCCCCTTTTTAAAGCCATGCAATTCAAAATGCAAAATTGGCATTAAATCATCCTTCAAAACATTATTACATACTTCGTTCAGAACATCAAGTAATTCCTTTTTTGAGCTAGGGTTATAAAAGTATTTTCCATGCTCATATTTATCACACCATCTGGCTATAGTATCGTCATACAACTGTTTACCTGTCTGAGGTTCATTGTCTGGAAGCGATTGTATAACAACTACTCCATTATACTTTAATCTGAATGCTGGTTTTTCCTTTTCCATATTTTAAATATAATTATTTATCACCACTAGTGACCAACCCATTTTCTCCCTTTCCACCTTTGGCTATCAAATCACATAGTCATGAACAAAACAATAAAACTGAAAGCGCAACTAGAGGAAACAAGATTGCCGTCAAGGAAAACCAAAGACCCGAATCTGAAGGGCAGAAAATATAAAGGAAGTCCTTATCTGAAACTAAAGAAAGTCAAGGCCGATCCACGTGTCAAAATCCGGCAACTCCTAAGGACTTTTGTTCCCCTTGAACAATTCAAGCCACCTCGAAGTTCTGAACAAACCGTCCGGTAAATAATAGCCAATCCATACATCCTAGTTCAATCACTAACAAGCGTTTAAAAGCACTGTTATAAGTAGCTTTATGTAGCCCGAGTGGTCTAAGCAAAGATATATTTTCGTCCACGAAAACCTTTTACAGGCTGCGGAACTTGCCTCTTTTTATTTCAATATAAACCGATTATGCCCAGAAAGAAATCAACCAATCCTGAATCAGTATTAACACATTTTGTCAGAACCAGGGTAACTGAAAAAGTCTACCTCAGGTTAGATAAGATCAGCCGGAATAGCGATTGTCATTCTGTGGGCGGGGTTGCCAGAAAGATCCTGAGCCAGGAGAAGATCACCCTCTTTTATAAGGACATTACAATGAATGCAACTATGGAAGAACTGGCACTGATTCGTAAGGAATTAAGGGCGATTGGTGTCAACATCAACCAGATCACTCGTAGTTTCAACCAGGACAAGTCTGAAGCCAAGCGCACTTTTTATGCAATAAAAGCAGCTGACCAATATCAAAAGATTGATGTCAAGGTGGATGAACTCTTAATCATCATTTCCAAACTCGCGGACAAATGGTTGCAAGGATAATACCGGGTAAGACCATTAGGGGGGCACTGCATTACAATGAGAATAAGGTGGACCATGGGGAGGCGAGTTTGATTATGGCCAGTGGTTTTGCAGGGGAAATCCAGCAGATGAATTTTAACCAGAAACTGAACCGTTTTAAACACCTGTTGGAATTAAGGCCTGAGGTGAGGACCAACACTTTGCACATTTCGCTTAACTTCCATTCCACTGAGCAGTTGGATAATTTCACGCTACAGCAGATCGCTAACCGTTACATGGAAAAGATCGGTTACGGGGATCAGCCTTTTCTGGTTTACCGTCATGATGATGCTGCGCACATGCATGTACATATCGTGACCACCAATATCACCGCGAAGGGGAAAAGGATAGAGTTGCACAACAATGCCTTTCAATCAGAAGAGGCCAGAAAAGAAATTGAAACGGAGTTTAACCTGGTGAAGGCTGAATCAAAGAACATCCAAAAGGAACCTGGGATCAAAAAGGTGGAAGCTGGAAAAGTCAAATATGGTAAGATTCCGACCAAAAGAGCCATCAGCAATATCCTGACGGGCGTGACGCGGGATTACAAGTTTACTTCTCTGGCCGAATTTAACGCCATTCTAAAGTGCTTCAATGTGGTGGCTTTACGTGGGGGAGAAGATACACCGATGTATAAGCATAAAGGATTGATGTTTTCCATGCTGGATGAAAAAGGTAAGCCTATAGGAGTTCCGGTAAAGGCGAGTGCTTTTTATGCCAGGCCAACACTGAAAAACCTGGAGAAGCTATTTGTCAGAAATATAGAAAAAAGAAAACAGTATAAAGCTGGTCTGAAACAGCGGATCGACCAGGTGTTGAGCGCAAAGGGTAAAATGTCCAGATCTCAGTTTGAGCTGGAATTGAAAAAGCAGGGGATTGAGGTGGCTTTTCGTCAAAATGCACAAGGTTTTATTTTTGGGGTTACTTATGTGGATCACCACAGCCAGACTGTGTTTAATGGAAGTGATCTGGGTAAGAGCTATAGCGCGAAGGCACTAACGGATCGGTTTATAGCTGCGATTCAAAGGACTGCTTTGGAAAATAAACCATCAGTAAAGACTAAAGAACAACCACGCACTCAAATTCAGCAATGGCCTAAAGAATATATGAACACCGAGGTAAATACAAATTTTTTAGAGGCATTATTGGCCAAAACGCAGCCTGAATATGGTATAGGTATGCCGCGCAGAAGAAAGAAGCGGAAAAAACGTCGTCCGCAAATGAATCAGGAGTTGACTTTATAATTATTTTATATGAATACAGGAGAAGATATTCAAGGCTTGCGCAAGATCATTGACCTGACGAGGTTAATCAGCATCGCCATATTGATCATTCATTTTTATATCGTTTGTCACCGGGCTTTTCAGCTATGGGGATTAACGGCAGAAATTACAGACCGTATGGCGGAAAATGTCGCACAGACAGGATTGTTTATTGGCCTGCTCAAAGCCAAACTGGCTGCATTACTGTTTTTGTGCATATCCTTGTTGGGCGTAAAAGGTAAAAAGGATGAGAAGATCCAAAGGAACAGCATAGTCGCCTACCTGTTATGTGGGCTGCTGGTTTATTTCTTAAGCCTGCTGGTGTTTTACCTGCCAGGGAGCATATCCCTCATTGCTGGCTTGTATATGGGTTTAACTGGTATTGGGTATTTACTGATCCTTACTGGGGGCAGCTGGCTATCGAGGTTGATCAAACTCAATTTGAGCAAAGATGTATTCAACTCCGAAAATGAAACCTTTCCGCAGGAAGAACGGCTGCTAGAAAATGAGTATTCGGTGAACCTGCCTACCAAATACAGGTTGAAGGGAGTGGTCAGAAATGGTTGGGTCAATGTAGTGAATCCTTTTAGAAGCATTTTAGTGTCGGGTTCTGCGGGTGCGGGGAAGACTTATTTTGTGATCCGGCACATCATCGACCAGCATTTGAAAAAGGGATTTGCGATGTTTTTGTATGATTTCAAATTTGATGATTTGAGCAGGATGGCTTATAACAAGCTGCTGAAATATCATAGGCATTATAAAGTCAAGCCTGAATTCTATGTGATTGATCTGGAGAATCCTAAGCATAGGTGTAACCCGCTTGATCCGGATAGTATGGAGGATATTACGGATGCTACGGAATCGAGTAGGACAATTATGCTTGGACTAAATAAGGAATGGCTGAAGAAGACGGGGGATTTTTTTGTGGAAAGCCCGATTAACTTTTTAACAGCGATCATCTGGTATTTGCGTAAATATCAGAATGGGAAGTATTGTACTTTGCCGCATGTGATAGAGCTGATGATGATTGATTATGATCCGTTGTTTGCGTTGTTACAACAACAGGAAGAAATTAAGGCTTTGATCAATCCTTTTATTTCGGCTTACCGGAACAATGCTATGGCGCAACTGGAGGGACAAATTGCTTCTGCCAAGATTGGGCTGGCGAGATTGTCTTCTCCTCAGCTGTATTATGTGCTTTCGGGTAATGATTTTACGCTGGACATCAATAATCCTGATGCACCTAAGATTGTGTGTATGGGGAATAACCCGCAGAAGATTGATACCTATGGGGCGGTATTGTCTTTATATGTGAGCAGGTTACTGAAGCTGGTGAATAAGAAAGGGAAGTTAAAGTCGAGCCTGATCTTTGATGAGTTTCCGACTTTGGTGGCAACGGGCATCGTGAGTACAATCAGTACCGGCAGATCGAATCTGATCAGTTGTACATTGGGGATTCAGTCTATTGAGCAGCTGAAGAAGGAGTATGGTACTGAATTTGCGGAAATTATTGCGGGCATTTCGGGTAATATCATCAGTGGCCAGGTGACGGGGGATAGTGCCAGGAAGCTTTCTGAGACTTTTGGTAAGATCATGCAGGATAGGGAAAGTGTGAGCATCAATAGCTCGGAAACTTCTGTTTCTAAATCTACGCAGCTGGATTATGCGATTCCGGCTTCTAAAATTGCGACTTTATCGTCTGGTGAATTTGTGGGGATTGTGGCGGATAGTCCTGGTGAAAAGATCGATTTAAAGATGTTCCATGCAGGTTTGCAGAATGATCATGAGGGGATTGCCAGAGAAGAGGCTGCTTATGTGCCTATTCCTTTGATCAGGAAGGTGAGTTATGATGATTTGCAGGAGAATTACATCAGGATCAAGAATGATATTCAGGAGGTTGTCAGGACTGAATTGAAAGTGGAGGAGAAAGAGCAGCCGGTTCTAGAGAAGAAAACTAGGGCGAGGAAGCGGCCGATCAGGAAGTCTGTTCCTGCTGTTAAAGGGAAAACGAGTAAAGGGCAGCAGCAGACTATGTCCTTGTGATTTGCTGTTTAGTAGTTGGTGTGCGTCGGTTTATCCAATGCAAATGAATAAGTGACATCTCTGATTTCATTTTCTATCAATGTCTTAAATGCTGATGGGGTTACAAATGATCAATCCATATTCTGAAGTATATAATACTCTTTGGTTAAATAAAGGAAATTTGGATTACCGAAGCCTTTAATAACGTTGTTGAATGCGATAAGGTACAATTCGCGTTGTGAAAGTTGGGCACGAACAAGCGTAGCATAAAAATTCTTTTCTTTTGAATCAAGATTTGAAAAGTAAATGAATATAAAAATATGGTAAAGATGTCTCTAATAATGATTGAAATTGCTTGCAAAACGATTATAATAATAAATTCGATAGAAATCATTTAACAACTCTTTTGATTCAAGATCCGATTGTGGAATTTTATTTAAAACATTTCGTTGAGGTTGTAATGGAGTCGAATGGAGCTTTGCGTAATTTTCCACGCTTAAAAAGCCAAATAGATCTTTTTGTTCTTCGTCCATAACTTCTCGTCCTTCAAAGTTTCTATGTTTAAGATTTCTAATAATTTCATTCCGCACATTAAGAATATTAAAAAAGGTGTTTTCAAAACGCTGTAACTTTAAGGTTTTGTTCTGATCAACAGCTTTATCCCTAGGTAGTTTTGGATCTTCCCGTTGTAGTCTAAGTGCATTTCGTTGGAGAAGTATCGTCCATATAATACCGGCGAAAGCTAATCCTGAAAATAGAGCATTGATCGTTGAGCACTCCAACAATTTTCTGGCTTCGGTAGATGATAAGACTTATGGAAGATCATAAAAAGAGGGATGTGAAAACAATTCGATATAAGACGGCTGTCGCTGATAAGAAATCGGAAAAGTTGTATACAGTTACTGTTCAATTTCAAGAAGTATCTGAGGAACAGGCCAGGATAAAGCAGGAGATAATAAAAAACATTTTTTGACGATGGAGTGAAAGAAAATTTTGATGCTGTTTATCCAGTTCAATCATTCATTTTGAGCAGCATTGTCCCACTCCAATTTCTTTCGGTGAAACTAATAGGCAGGAAACATCCAAAATTATTTAAAAAATGAATGGGGATCTAACTTGTGTGGCTTCTTAGAATTATAGCAAGGTCAGTAGTTTAACGAAGTACATATTCTATTATTTTGATTTGTGACAGATATTATATCTGTTCTAGTGCGAAAAATTATTAAAATAAATGGCGACTAATTGCAAAAAATATATTTATAATTGAGCTTTATTTATAGTAGATAATAATCTGAATATATATGAAGCCAGAAGGCGAACATAATGACATTTATTGGAATCAGGCACTTAGAAATGGGGAAGATATAGCACTTTCTTACTTTTTTAAATTGCACAATAAATCTTTATGTTATTTTGCATTGAATATGATTCACAATCGTTTAGATGTAGAAGATATTGTTGCTGACTGCTTTTTTAAGTTATGGCAGCGTCGAAAGAACTTTGAAACGGCAGAAAACATCAAAGCGTTTTTATATATCAGTTGCAGAAATGCATGCTTGAATTATCTTAATCATCAGAAGGTCAAAACCGCTTTTCAAGAAGACTATTACAGATATCTTGATTATACCGATGACTCAGTTTTGAACAAAATTATAAAATCAGAAGTAATTCAGGCGCTCAACTTAGAAATTGAACTATTGCCAGAAAATTATCGTATTGTATTTAAGCTGCTTTATTTGGATGGAAAGAAAACGGATGAAATTGCTTTGGATCTTTCTCTTTCTGTTCAAACAGTCAGAAATTATAAGGCGAGAGCAATAGAACTTCTAAAAACAGCAATGCTCAAAAAGTCTATTTCTGTTACATTAGTCGCTACATTATTTGCGATATTCGAGAGTTAAAAAATAAAATTATATTTTTTGGGTTGTTTTGAGTTGTCATCTGTTTTTATATTAAGATGACATTAAATAATTATAAATATTAGCTCAATATGCTTGAAGAGGAATTTCATATATCAAATCTTATCGTAAAGCATCTTCAATCAAGACTTGCTCCTGAAGAGCAAGATGAGTTGGAGAAATGGATCTCAGCGACAGAAAGTAATAAGCTTTTGTTTAATGAGATTTTAGATGCACAAAAAGTGAGTAAAGATCTTAAGGAGTTTAATTCTCAAGATGAAACTGCAATATGGAATAAAGCATTGTTTAAAATGCAGCAGGAACGTCGTAAGCGACTTCAGTTTAAGATGTTCCCTAATTATAAATTCATAGCTGCTGCATTAATTTTAATTACTATAAGTGTTGCTCTATACTTTAGTTTATCCAACTCTAAAAAAAGAGGTGAAAAAAATGTTGCATTCGTAAACAACTTTTACCCGGGAAAAAAGGCTGCTACATTAACGCTTGCTAACGGTAACAAAATAAATCTTTCTGACGTGATAAATGGCAAACTTGCGGAAGAGTCGGGGGTTAATGTTTCTAAAACAGCTGATGGTAAAGTTTTGTACACAGTGACTTCAGAGGAACAATCTAACGTTAATTCTTACAACATGATTTCTACAGGTCAGGGTCAAGAATACCAGATTGTATTACCTGACGGAACCAATGTTTGGCTGAACGCTGCCTCGTCTATTAAATTTCCGACCTCATTCAGTAAGCTTGGTTCTAGAAAAATTGAGCTTGTTGGAGAAGCTTATTTTGAAGTCCATAAAGATGAAGCCAAGCCTTTTATTGTTTTATCAAAACTTTCTGATAAATATCAGGAAATTAAAGTCTTGGGCACACATTTTAATATTAATGGTTATGAAAATGAAGATGCCATTAAAACTACCTTACTAGAAGGGAGTGTTTTAGTTAAAGTGGGAGGCATTACAAAGACACTTAAACCTGGACAACAGTCTGCTGTATCAACAGATATAAAAGTTTATGATGTAAATACTGAAACCGCAGTTGACTGGAAAGCCGGATACTTTTATCTTGCTGATGAAAATATTCAATTAATCATGCGTAAAATAGCTAGGTGGTACGATGTGGAGGTAGTATATAAAGGCAAAATACCAGAGGTAAACTTTGGTGGTAAAATTTCAAAAGCAAAAAATTTATATGAAGTTTTAAAAGTCTTGGAAACAACAGGTTCAATTCATTTTAAGATTGATGGAAGGAGGATTATAGTTATGAAGTGATAGTTACTTTAAACCTTTCGGTTTGTAAATTCAAAAAGTCAGGGATGGGTCTCATGCACCCCTGACCAAAGAGTTTGATTTGCAGACTAATGTAAAGAGACATTAATAATCAACATAAAACCAAACACCACCTTTAGAAACTAAAGGTTTAAACTCAAATGTATGAATTTTTATGCGTTAATGAAACGTACGTATTGTCGTATAGTCAAACACGTCCAACATATTCTAAATCAAGCATTCTGTTTCGTTAGTAAAGATAAAAGAAAACTGATTATGCGAATCAACTTTACCCTCATAGTTCTCATCAGTTGTTTATTACAGGTAAACGCAAAGAGTTATGGGCAAAAAATAAATTTAACCAAAAGCAACATCAGCTTACCAGAGATGTTCGATGAAATTCGTAAGCAAACTGGCTATGATTTCGTTTATGATAGCTCGCAAATAAAGCTGGCTCGAAACGTGGATGTTTACGCAAGAAATTCATCACTAACTGAAGTGCTGGATAAATGTTTTGCCAACCAGCCGTTTACTTTCGAAATTAATAACAAAACTATTATAATCAGAGCTTTGAATTTGGACCAGTTAATACTAGACAAAAAGATACGCGGTGTTATAACAGATAAAAAGGATGGAAAACCCCTTCCTGGAGTCACTGTCCTGATTAAGGGGACTAAAGTTGGTACCCAGACTGATAAAGATGGACGTTTTTCTTTAAATGTTCCTGATGGAAGCGAATTGCTTTTAATTCGTTTTGTAGGTTATAAAGCTCAGGAAATCCCAATTGCTGATGTTGTTTCCTTTACAATTAAGATGGAAGAAGATTTGCAGTCATTGGATGATGTAGTTGTAACGGGACTTTTTGAACGTCCTGAAGGTAATTTTACTGGAGCTGCAAAAAGTATTAACGGAGAAGAGCTTAAAAGGGTTAGCTCTAATAATATATTTGCGGCGATAACGGCTCTAGATCCATCATTAAAAATAATACCTAATAATGTTACAGGTGGAAATATTAATCAATTGCCAGAAATCCAATTGAGGGGAGCTAATTCCTTTCCTAATTTAAGTGGCGAGCTTTCAGCAAATCCGAACGCTCCCTTATTTATATTAGATGGTTTTGAGGTCAACTTGCAGCGTGTGGTAGATCTTGATATGAACCTTATAAAGTCAATCACCATATTAAAAGATGCTTCTGCTACTTCAATTTATGGATCTCGGGGTGCAAATGGGGTACTCGTTATTACCTCTATTACCCCTAAATCGGGCAAGATTCAGGTAACTTATAATAATGATTTTAGATTAACTACTCCAGACCTGTCAGTATATCACGTGTTGAATGCTATTGAGAAACTTGATTTCGAAAAAAGAGTAGAAATGTATATATCTGAGATTCCTAACACACAATTCGGTCTTAATGAGATCTATAATAACAGACTTAAAGCAGTAACAAGTGGTGTTAATACAAACTGGTTATCTATGCCTACACAGGTAGGTGCTAGCAATAGAGGTTCTCTTTACTTACAAGGTGGAGATGAATATATCCGTTACGGATTACAACTATCTACAGATTTTCAATCTGGGGTAATGAAAGGCCAGAACCGCAATAATTATTCAGGTCAATTTGACTTAACCTATAATGTACGTAAGTTTCGGTTTCAAAACTCTATAAGAATTTTTCAGAATACGGCTAATGAGTCTCCATACGGCTCTTTTTCTGATTATATTAAGCAAAACCCCTACTGGAAACCTTTCGATGAAAATGGGAACGTAAATAAAATACTAGAAAGTAATGCTTTTGGAACTTTTGCCAACCCGCTATTTAATTCAACATTAAATACGATAAATAAGAATCAGTATTTCGGAATTTCTAATAATTTTCAAATGCGTTATAATTTGTTGCCAAGTTTGTTCATAGAATCAAATTTTAGCTTAAACAAACAAAATGGGTCAACAGATCAGTTTTTTTCTGCTCAGCATTCAAAATTTGCAAGGGTTTCTGATGCCGATATTAGAGGTTCCTACACTGTAAGCAATAATAATGCCTTGGGTTTCGAAAGTTTAACGACTGCCAATTTCTCTAAATTATATAAAAAGCACCTTATTTATTCTACAGCTGGCTTTAATATTGCGAGTAATAGGAATGATTTTTATTCCATCAATACGGTTGGTTTCCCATTTGATCGATTGGATAATTTACTTTTTGCAACTCAGTACGAGCCAAACAGCAGACCTCGTGGAGATGAGGCAACTGTGCGGAGATTGGGGTACTTATTTAACGCTAATTATAGTTATGATAACCGCTATCTTGCTGACTTATCCGTGAGGAGAGATGGATCTTCGCAATTTGGAACAGATAAGCGATATGGTCTTTTTTGGTCTACTGGATTAGGGTGGAATGTGCATAACGAATCTTTTTTAGCTCATAATAATGTTGTGAATAGACTTAAGCTACGTGGAAGTTATGGCTCTTCAGGTTCTTTAAATATACCATCCTATCGTGCGCAAACACGTTATGATTTTGGAGTAAGTAATATTTATGATGGACAATTGGGTGCCATTATTATGGGGCTTGGCAATTCTCAGTTGTCTTGGCAGGATGTACGCACCTTAGATCTTGGAATGGACGTTATATTGTTTAAAGACAAATTAGATATACGGTTTGATTTCTACAAAGGAATTACTCATAATACTATTACTGATGTGACACTAGCACCTTCTACAGGATTTAATAATTATTCTGAAAATCTAGGGAAAATCCAAAATACCGGTTTTGAAATATCTACAAGGTATAAAATATTAAATTTTAAGGAAAAGGGGATTTTGTGGTCTGTTAATTTTAATGCAGTAACTAATAAGAATATTCTAAAAGAGCTTTCTAATAAATTAAAAGCAACTAATGATAAAATAAATACCGCTAACAATGTGGCGACCCAACAATCTGTTCCTAATATACAGCTAAAAGAGGGGCAGGCAATCAATACGATTTTTGTAGTAAAATCATTGGGTGTAGATCCTACTACTGGCGCTGAAGTCTATCAGAAAATAGATGGGACAAAAACGTTTGATTGGAGTGCTGCAGACAAGATCCCATATGGTGTTACCGATCCAAAATGGAATGGAACATTTGGTTCAAATTTCAATTACAAAGGGTGGGAAGCAGGCGTAATCTTTAGTTACAGGTTCGGAGGGCAAATTTACAACCAAACATTGGTAGATAAAGTACAATCTGTCGATCCAAATTTTAACGTAGATAGAAGAGCTTACGATTTAGGATGGAAAGGTCCAGGAGACGAGTCCTTTTTTACAAAATTGGGAACAACCAGGTCTTTCGCAAAAGTGACTTCAAGGTTTGTGCAAGATTATAATAATCTTTCTTTGAGTTCTGCATCAGTTAGTTATAATTTTTATAAGTCTAAGTTTATAAAACGAATGGGCTTAAATAGTTTGCAGCTTACTGCAATTACCAATGATTTGTTTAACCTAAGTTCGATACAAATAGAAAGGGGAACATCTAATCCATTTGCCCGTACCTATTCATTATCACTAAGGGTAGGATTTTAATTTAAATGTTATGAAAAAAAAGATATTGGTTTTATCAGTTTTTCTGATAGTTTTAAACTTAGTCGCGTGTAAAAAATTTTTAATGGTTGATCCTAAATCAACAATATCTGAAGATCAACTTTTTTCTTCAGAAAGCGGATTCGAACAGGCATTAAACGGAATTTACGCACAGGCGGCCTCACAATCGATGTATGGAGATAATTTGTCAATGGGCTTTGTTAGTGCATTGGCCCAAAATTACAACCCCTCAAATGCTTTTTTTAGATATAAGCAAACAACGGCTTTAAATTATAAAGATGTTGAAGTGACGCGTTTAGCACAAACGGTTTGGTCATCTACCTTTAATGCAATAGCAGGGCTAAACAATATTTTAGCAAAAATAGATGCTAAAAAGGAAAAATTTACGAGTAATAATTATCACCTTATTAAAGGTGAGACGTTGGGATTAAGAGCCTATCTTCATTTCGATTTGTTAAGACTATATGGAGGTATTTATAGTAGTTCTTATACTAAAAAAGCTATTCCTTATCGTACCGAATTAAATTCTTCTTCAAAATTTCCTGGTACCGTCGAAGAAGTTGTAATAGCCGTTTTAAAAGATTTAAAAGAAGCAGAAACTTTAATGGAGAATAAAGATGGTGTCATGACCGGTGAAAAAAACAGAAGGTTTAGAATGAATTACGTTGCCATTAAAGCTTTAGAAGCGAGAGTATTTTTGTATAAAGGAGATTTGCCAAAAGCAGCGGTTTCTGCCGACATAGTTTTGAAATCTAATCAATTTAGATTTGTAACTGCTGCAGAAATTGGTGCAGGTGCAGCTAGCCGCGATAGATTGTTCTCTAACGAGCTTGTTTTTGCTTTAAGAGTTAAAAAAATGAAGGACTGGGCAGAGACACTACCTGGGTATTTTAAATCTTCTGGTGACGATAGAGATAATTTAACAAGAACCGAAGCGGATTTTGGAAAGTTATATGAAACTAGTACTGGAGGAACCACTGACTATAGAATTGCTTATTTGTTCGAAAGTGATGGATCTTTAAAATTTCCTTCTAAATATTGGCAAACCTGGGTGCAACCAAGTGGTGGTTCCGAAAAAAACCGCCTTGATCAAACCGTACCATTGTTGAGATTATCTGAAATGTATTATATTTTAGCGGAGGCAGCCGGAACTCCTCAGGAGGGACTCGTTTTTTTAAATACAGTTAGAAAAAACCGAGGGATTGCAGAGCTTCCAGTAGCTACAATTACCGCTCAAAAATTAAAGGATGAGATTGCCAAGGAGTACCAAAAAGAATTTTATGCAGAAGGGCAATTGTTTTATTACTATAAACGCAATGCAACTGTAAAAATGTTGTTCAGTACCAGGTCTTTAACCGAGTCTAATTATATAGTGCCAATTCCAGATAATGAACTTGAATTTAATCCAAATTATAATTAACTATCATTATAAAATGAAAAATATCGTATTAATATTGCTGCTGTTTTTTATAGTATCCTGTAAAAAATCAGAATTAACTGCTTATGAAGCAGGGTCGGGGTTAGCTTTTTATATAGTATCCGCAAGTGAAAGAGATAGCATGAATTACTCTTTTGCTAGTCAATTGACGATAAAATCGAGAGATACCATTTTTTTGAAACTACGTTTAACTGGGAAACCAGTTTCAAGGGCAAGAGAAATTAGTATTAGTACTGGCGAAGGAACCACAGCAAAAGAAGGGGTTCATTTTATTTTGCCAAAGATTTTACTGCCTTCGGATTCTTTAACAATAAGTTATCCGGTTATATTATTGAATGCAATGGATCTTACTACTAATACTTATAAACTGGTTTTAAAAGTGCAAGAAAATAAGGATTTTGTTCAAGGAGCGGTTGGTATTTCCAATGTGGAAACCCGTAATATCCCTTACTATAAAATCAATTTCAACAATCAATTGATTAAACCAGATTATTGGATTTATGTGCAAAATTATTTTGGAGATTACAGTAACGTGAAATTCAGATTTATCATAGAATACTTAGGTTTTACAGACTTGAGGCCTACTCACATCGGCGGAACAATTATATATTCTGATTTTCTCAATTATAATGTTGCCTTAAAAAATGAATTGGAAAAATATAAAGCTATTTATGGTCCTTTAATGGATGAGAATGTCAAAGAAGTATCTTTTCCATAATAAACCTTTTAAAAATATAATGATGAAATATCTATATCAAGTATTTTGTATTATGGCTTTGACCATAATTTTGCAAGCCTGTAAAAAGGAAGATAAAAATTTTACCTATCAAAAAGTAAATCAGATTTTGGTAAAGACTTCTGATTCCGTATTTACAATCAAACAATTAGATAAATTGAAGATCACTCCTCAATTGGAAGAATCTGTCCCAGGTAGTGGTCCTTATACTTATGAATGGTCAGTTTATAGTACCAAAAATTATCAAGTCAATAATTTGCCCAGTAAATCAATAACGCTATCGAAAGAAAAAAATCTTGATAAAATCATTGATTTATCGCCTGATAGCTATTATTTACAGTATACTATAACCGATACAAGAACCGGAATAAAAACTTTTAAAAGATTTAGTCTAACAGTCAATGGAACCTTTTATGAAGGGTGGTTTGTAATGAGCAATAAAGCTGGAAAAGCGATGGTTTCTTTCATTAGAAAAGATGATGAGGTTTTTGTAGATCCTATTCGTGAACTGAATGGAGCTGTTTTGCAAGGAAAAGGCCTCTCTGTCTATTCTGCAGTTATTAGTAAGATGACGCAGATTAATGTTTTCACAGATCAGGGAGTATATCGTTTCAATGCTGATGATTTGAAGTTAAATGGGAATACAGGTGATTTGTTTTTAGCTAACCATGTTTGGCGAGAACCATATTACACGCTTAACTCTATCAATACAGATCAATTTATTGTGAATGATGGTGAGGTTTACGCTACCCTAACACCAAATTTCGGCGATGTAGGTAAATATTCTGAAAAATTTAGTGGCCCTTCAAACGGTTATAATGCTTTTCCTTATCTGATTTCAGGTTCGAAATTCTATACCGTTTTTTATGATAACCTTAACAAGAGATTTTTACAAACGAGCTATAATGATCGTACCTTGAATACCTTCGGAACAACTGTTGGAGCTGCTTACGATCTTAATAATGTCGGTAAAACTATGATTGCTGGTGACAAAGGAGCGGGAAGTGAATATTATGCAATCATGAAAGATAATAATGGCTATTACTTTTACTCTATTATGCCTGCGAAAGCATCCCCAGCAGAATCAATGCAGCCTATCAAAAATAGCCCAGATATCGAGTTGGCGACTTCCTTTTCTTCTTCTAGCGTAGTTAAGCAAATTTATTATGGAGCAGCTAATAAGGTATATGTTTATGATATTCTGGCAAATGCCTCCAGATTGGTTTATCAGTTCCCTGAAAACACCAAAATTAAGGATTTGGAGATGTTAAAAAACAAAGCCTGGAGTAAAGTTGTTGATGCCAGTTTTGACAAAAGACTTGTGGTTGCAACTTATAACGGAGTAGAGGGTGAAGTTTACTATCTTGATCTTAGTCCAACTGGAGATGTGACTAACAATACCTATAGCAAAAAGATAGGCGGTTTTGGTGATATCGTTCAGATTAATTATCGTAATCCTAACATTTAAATCAAAGGGCCAAATTGTTAATTATTATAAATTGACAATTTGGCTTATGCTTAATTAAATATTTATGAAATCAATATCTATAATAATCGCATTAATTTTCCCTTTTTTGGGAGTGGCTCAAACAAATAATCCGAATGTAATGGAAGCTTCTGAATTTGAGATTCGTGGAGTTGTAAAAAGTTTAAAGGATAACACCAAACTTTTTATTGTATATAACTCAAATAAAACTGAGAAAGTTGACTCTGTGTACGTAAAAAATGGATTATTCTCCATCAAGGGTAGGGTCGACAAACCTTCCTTAGCCTATATTTTTAACGGATTTTATCCCGGCTCAACCCATAAGCCCACTTCGGATTATAAAAGGATTTATCTAGGAAGTGGGGTAATTAACCTCAGCAGTCTTTCTGGGTTGAAGTATAGTGTCATTAATGGAACTAAAGCCAATAGAGACATTCAGCTATATGATGATATGATGTTATCATTAGTGAAAAAGCGCGAAGCCTTACAATATCAGTTTTATAAAGACATTGATGGAAAATCTAAATCTGAAAAAGAACAGATTACCGAGGCCTATAACAACAATACAGATAAGATTCGTACGAAAGAACTTTCCATAAAATATGATTATATTAAAAAAGTTCCAAATTCAGTTTTATCGCAAGCGATGATTCCCGAAATGTTAATGCGTAGCGAAAATCTTGTGCTTTTTGATAGCCTATACAATGCGATGTCTCCAAGTGTACAGAAATCGGAAATGGGGAGGTATTTTTTTAGCACTCTTCAGATAAAACACAAAACTACTTATGGTAAAAAGGCTTTAGATTTTACCCAAAACGATTTAAATGGTAATCCCGTTAATTTTGAGCAATTTAGAAAAGGTAAATATGTTCTACTAGATTTCTGGGCATCTTGGTGCGTTCCTTGCAGACAAGAGAATCCTAACGTTGTAAAAGCCTACCATAAATACAGGAATTATAACTTTGACATATTGGGTGTAGCCCTTGAAAATGGTGAATCAGGAAGGATTGCTTGGAAGAAAGCTATAGCGCAGGATGAATTACCGTGGACACAGGTTTCTGATTTCAAATATTGGAATAATGAAGCTGCTGTTTTGTACAATGTTCTTAGTGTCCCATCAAATTATTTGATTGATCCCAACGGAATAATTATTGCAAAAAATCTCAGAGGAGAGGAATTAGAGAGGTTTTTGCGGGATAGGTTGATTACTATTCCATAAGCGTCTTGTATTACATGTTTCAGACTTATAGGGAGTGATGGCATCGCAATTTGTTAATTGAACCCTTAAAACAATTCACGCTCATATTTGAAAGGATGATTGCACATATTCAATGTGTGGTCATCCTTATTACATTTTTGATTACAGAACTGGATTTCTTCTTTGCATTGAAAGTAGAAATGCCTGACTGTTTTGTACATAGTTAGACAGACGGGGTAAACTCCTATCGCATAGTTTTATTTAGGTTGTGAGTCTTAACAAAAGTGGCAATGAGGATATGTATTAGGTTCCTTTTTCTTTTCTTGTCAATTTTTTCAAAGGGTATTTATGCTTTGGTTGCTATTGAAAGATTATTTTAACAAAAATGGAATAATTTTACGTTTGCAATTTTTTTGTATAGCTTTAACAGGTAGACTTAATTCTAGATGCCAATCTCCGCTTTAAATAATGAAACCGAATTACTTGCTAGAATTTCCAATAGGGATGAATCTGCATTTAAAGTAATATATGAACTGTATCGGGCTCAAGTATTTACCTTTGCTTTAAAATATCTCAGATCAACACTACAGGCAGAAGAGTTAGTACAGGAGGTTTTTCTTAAATTATGGAAATTAGAAAAGAGGTTGCTGGAAATTAATGACCTTGAAAACTATATTCTCACTTTGAGTCGTAACAAATCTTTCTCCATGTTACGTAGAATGAAGCTTGAGGCTAAAAATATAGAACCGCTTGCTGATTACCAAGATTTTCCGATAAATGATACTGAGGAGGAAATTCTACTTAATGATGCGCGACAATTACTTAATAAGGGGATTTTATTATTGCCTCCCAAGCAGAAATTGGTTTACGAGCTGTGTCATCAGGAGGGGTTGAAATACGATCAGGCTGCCAAGATTCTCAATGTTTCACCAGAAACGATAAAGACACATATGAAATTAGCATTGAGGTTTTTGCGACACTATCTGTCTAAAAATACTGATATGGCAATTTTGCTAATTCTTTTTAGACTGCATTAAATATTTTTTTTGTCCTTCCCCCGATCACAGTTTTCATGCGTCCATATAGATAAGCACGTAATATTGATGTGCTAAAATTTATTTCCACAATCACCAGAAATGCAGAAAGAAAGATTGAATTATTTGCACAGCATGTATTTGAAAGGGCAGCTGAATGACAGTGAGTTGCAGGAGTTAAGTCTGGCACTTGCTGATGATGAAAATGAGTTAATATTTAAAGAGTTCATGAATGATAGTTGGTATAAAATAACTGATCAAGACCGTAAAGACCTGCCTTCTAAAAAGGCGGCTGAAATTTTTACAAAAATAATTACTGCGCCTGAGCAGACCATAAAATTATGGTCCTATTCATTAATTTTAAAAATAGCTTCTGTTCTACTTATTTTAAGTTTTTCAGTGTTATTTCTACAGAAGTTAAGACAAACAAATAGTTTGCTAGACTATAAAAGTGAGGTAATTGCACCAGGTAAAAATGCAGGTACGTTAACATTAGCAAGTGGAAAGAGAATTTCGCTTTCAGATCCGATACGGGGGGAGTTAGCAAATGAATCTGGTGTGAAAATTACGAGAACTAAGGAAGGTAAATTAGTTTATGAGTTTACTGCTCAAGAGGTAACGCATAAAGATCAAATTAATACCCTCTCAACTGGAATGGGGGAAGTATATGAGTTGCACTTACCAGATGGTACAACAGTCTGGCTGAATTCGGCATCAAGTTTAACTTATTCTGTTTTCTTAAATAGACAGAAACAACGAAAAGTAATTCTTGAAGGGGAAGCTTATTTTGAGGTAGCAAAAGATAGATCACGTCCGTTTATTGTACAGTCAGTGGCACAGAAAGTGACGGTACTGGGAACTCACTTTAATGTAAAATGTTATAAGGATGAACCGAATACTATAACAACACTTCTTGAAGGTAGCGTCAAAGTGAACGAAAATGTTATACTCAACCCTGGGCAACAAGCTATCAGCAATAGTAAAAACATCTCTGTGAGGGATGCTGATGTGGAAAGCCAGGTAGCGTGGAAAAATGGAGACTTTATTTTTAGGGGGGAGAATTTGGAAAATATTATGCGAGAAGTAAGTAGATGGTATAATGTAGAAATCACTTATAAATCCGAAGACTTAAAACAGATTCGTCTAGAGGGAATAATTTCAAGATCGAGAAATATTGATGCTGTACTTGAATTGCTAGAGTCTACGGGTAGTCTCAAATTTAATATCGAGCATAGGAAAATCGAAGTATACAAATAATCGAAAATAAACAACTAAACCCAAAATCAATTATGAAAAAAAAAATACTCAAGCAATCGTAGTTCAATAGAAGGTAATCTATATATAATCCGGGAAGTGCTGACACACTCCCCGGTAAGTCTGAGATGACCTCTCCGGTGCACTGCATCGGAAAAACAAATTATTCTGTACAATTAATCTCAACTCAAACCAATTCAAAAGTATGAAAAAATATGCTTTTAACATAGGAGAATCCCCATCGTGGATACCCCCTAAAATTTTAATGATTATGAAATTAGTCATCATATTAATGACGATCTTTCTTACCAAGGTTAGCGCAACAGGATTCGCCCAGAGAATTACCTTAAAAGAGAATGGAACACCGCTTAGTGTTGTATTACAAAACATAAGAACTCAGGTCGGTTATGATTTTGTTTTTGATACAAAATTCTTACTTAATGAGAAAAAGGTATATATTAATATAGAAGATGCGAAGCTTGAAGATGTGTTAGTCGATATTTTTAGAGGTCGTAAACTTACCTATACAATTAAAAATAAGTCTATCGTAATTAGACCAAAAATTGAATCTTTCTATGAGAGAATTGTTAATGAATTCTTTTTTATAGATGTAAGGGGAAAGGTTATCGATGCTCGAAATGGGCAACCATTAATGGGTGCAAATATTAATCTTAAAGGTAGCAGTCGTTCTGTACACACCGACAAGAATGGGGAGTTTTTCTTTAAAAATGTTGATTCTGGAAGTAGTTTTAATGTTTCTTATATTGGATTTGAAAGTCAAGAAGTGGCTATTCCACAAAATAGATCATTATTAGTGCGTATGATTGCTTCTACCTCAAAACTTGAAGAGGTACAGGTGATACAAACCGGTTACCAAACGTTGAAGAAAACTCAATTAACAGGAGCGTATACATCTATAAATAGAGAAACTTATTTACAGGCTATACCAACGACTGGGAATATTGCGGAAAATATGGAAGGCCGTTTAGCCGGTTTGGTTCTTAACATCAATGATTCAAGAGGTGAGTTCACCAATCAAGGGCAGTTTACGATTCGAGGTATTTCTACTTTTCAGGCAATAAAAAAGCCGCTAATTGTTATGGATGGCTATCCGACAGAAATTGATGTGTCTTCATTGAATCCATATGATATAGAGTCAATTACTGTGCTTAAAGATGCTGCAGCTGCAGCTATATACGGAGTTAGGGCTACCAATGGGGTAATTGTTATTGTTACAAAAAAAGGTAAAATTGGTAAACCAATCATTTCTTTTACGAGCTCCTTAACGATTAAGCCAAAAACTAATTATGAAAAGTTAAAGCTACTTTCTGGTAAGGGGTATATTGACTATGCTCATGCCGTTAATTTATACAATATTGAACAGGATGGTATTTCAACTGATTTTTATGATTCTAACAATCAGGCCTACCTTCCTTTATTTAAAATAAGCGATGATTTAGACAAAGGAAGAATTACACAAATTGAGGCAGATAAGCGCATGACCGAATTGTCGACTTATGACAATATGGAAGATTATAAACGATTATTTTTACAAAATTCTTTCTTGCAAAGTTATGATTTGAACATTAGTGGAGGAACGGAAAATTCGTCTCATTATTTTGGAATTAACCACCAAGATAACAAGGGGTCGGAAAGGTTTTCAAGTCACAAAAGAATGAATTTGAAATATAATGGAACTTTTCAATTTTTTAAACGGTTTAATTTAGAAGTACAGAGTGTTTATTCAAATTTGAAGGACAACAGTTCTAATATACCAGATTACCTTTCTTTTGAACCGTATCAAAAATTTGTAGATGACCAGGGGAAAGCATTGCCTACTTTTCTTCAACCATACAATTACAATTTTTATGGGTTTGGACCAGACGGATCTATCAATACAGACCGTAATCAGAAAAATATGGATATGGGCTTGTATGATGTAAATTATTATCCTTATCAGGATATGTTTGAATCGAACAATACGACAAGTTCTAATATTTTTCATGCACAGGCCAAATTAACCACTCGTATTTTCAATGGGCTTAACTTTGAAATAGGAGGTGTTTTTGAAAGACAGATCGGAGAAATAACAAATTTCGCATCAGAAAATTCATGGGAAACCCGTTTATTATTAAATTACTATGCCATTAAGGATCCAGTTTCAGGCCAGCCTGTTTTTCAGTTTCCAAAAGGTGGTGTTAAAAAGAATACAAATCAGATTATTAACACACATACCCTTAGAGCTCAATTAAATTATAACAAAAGCTTTAATGAGAATGTACATTCATTCTCGTTTCTTCTTGGGGCTGAACAAAGAGAGTTATCTAGCAGCAGCAGATTGAGCACTGCCTTTGGATATAATGAGCAAACACTAACCACACAGCCTGTCAATCTTAATTTTATTGGAAACCGTTTGCAATATAGTCCTGGTTTTATTGATGAGTTGGTTCCTCTTGATGGGTCATTAAGAGATCAAACTTATTTCTATAATTATTTTGGCGAGACTTATAATAGTGATCGCTTTGTGTCTGTTTATGCAAATGGTGATTATACTTTTGACAACCGAATCTCTGTTACCGGGAGTTTGCGTGTAGATCAATCCAATCTCTTTGGAAAGGATCCTAAATTTCGGTATACTCCTTTATGGTCGACTGGGGTGTCTTGGATGTTAAGTGAAGAGCAGTTTCTCAAAGATTCGGAATGGATAAATATGCTTAAAGTTCGCTTTGCTGGTGGATATAATGGAAATATTCGAAATACTGGCAGTAATTATAGTATTTTATCTACAAGTGTAAACAATTATACACCTAATTCAGTAATTGGTTACTCAGTGAGCTCACCCCCTAATAGTTCATTACGTTGGGAGAAAACACTTAATCTAAATGGTGGTATTGATTTTGAAATCTTAAACAGAAGGGTCTCGGGAAGTATTGATTATTATATTAAAAATGGTAAAGATCTTTTTGCAAGTATTACTAGAGATCCAACAGGAGGTTTTAATAGTTTAGTTACTAATAATGCTTCAGTTCAAAACCGTGGACTTGATATTAGCTTGGTGAGCAGAAACATCGAAGTTGATCAGTTTAAGTGGCAAACGCAACTTACAGCTTCGTTTAATAAAAACGAAGTGAAAAAACTAAGCATCCAATTTAACAGTACGAATAATTTTTTACGTGTACTGACACCACAAAATGCGGTGGGTTACCCTATGTATTCCTTGTTTACAATGGATTATATAGGGTTAAATGATCAAGGACATCCAATGGTGAAAGGAGAAAATGGTGAGCCAATAGTTATTAATGTTTTTCCTGTTGTTGATGTGCCTTTAGATGCTTTACATTTTTCTGGTGTTAATATGCCGAAATATACAATTGGTTTCAATAACCATTTTACCTTTGGTCAATTCGGTTTATCCGCTTTATTGATGTATTATGGTGGCCATTCATCAATCGTTGCACCTCCAACGGTGGGAGGCGAGGGTAGGCCAATTGAAGGCACTCAGAATTATTGGAAGAAGCCAGGGGATGAGAAAAATACAGATGTACCAGGGTTTCTTCCATTCAATCTTAGAACAGAAGGATACAGATATGGTACGAAATTCGTTAGGAAATTAGATTTTATTGCCTTAAGAACAGCTACATTGAGTTATCAGCTTAATTCCAATATCGCAAACAAGATTGGGCTACGAGACGCTAAAGTTATGCTACAAATTAGTAATCCATTTAAATATGTTTTCAGTGGCAACGATATTGATCCCGAAACTTTAAATTTTTATAATGGTAATAGAGGAGTGTCGGTTTTGCCTTCTTATTCTATTTCGTTCTCTACAAATTTTTAATTTATAAGCTATGAAAATATTTAACCTATTACTTGCGATTGGTTGTATAATGGTAAGTCAAAGTTCGTGTAAAAAATATCTCGATATTAAGCCAAAAGGTATAATTATTGCACAAACTATCACCGACTATGAGGGCTTGTTAAACAGTAATACTGTTGCCAATCCTTTTGGAACTTTGCCTGTTTTGATTAATCCTAGCGATGATTTAACGAGTACAAGTTATTCATTGGTCCGAAATGATGATCCTTCTTCAAACGTATATTTTTGGAAGTCCTATATTACTGACTTAAACAGCATCAATACTACTATGTGGTCTGAAATGTATCGCTGTATTGCTAATCTTAATGTCGTTACGGAGGGAGTAATGAGTGCAACTGGTGGAACGGAGGAAAAGAAACGCCAATATTTTGCAGAAGCATTGGCTGCTAAGTCATTTTGTTATTATAATTTACTTATTTTCTTCTCTCCAGCTTACATGCCTGCAACAGCTTCCAATAAGTATGGTGTTCCTTATGTCGTTACTGTAGATCAAGGTACTGCAATTCCTTTAAGGCCTACTTTGAAAGCTTGTTTGGAACAGATAACTGGAGATTTGTTGAACGCGATCCCAAATTTACCAAATGAGCAAACTTTTAAGACAAGAATTGATAAGTATGGGGGATACGCTATGTTATCTAGATTTTATTTATACATGCATGACTATGTCAACGCACTGAAATATGCTAATCTAGCCCTAACTTCTCCAAAGGCGAGTATTGTCGATTACAACCAGTATCTTTCCAATTTAACATTACCAGCGACAAATGTTAGCCCTGAAGAATTACTTAACCGCTTTTCAGGTGCCGGTACGTTTACTTTATCGAAAGACTTGAACGCTAGATTAATTCCTTCTGATTTAAGATGGAGAATTTTGGTGAATAATCCCACAGCGCCACGTTTTAACACGAGTAAGTACAGGCCAAATCTTGGGATTAGTTGGGCCGAGGTTTTTCTTAATAAAGCAGAATGCTTGGCAAGAAGCGGGGATATATCTGGTGCTTTAACAATTGTTAACGAAACTATCAGAAAGAAAAGATTTGACCCATTGAATTATCACCCGCTAACGGCAAATAGTTCTGATGAAGCAATTACTGCCGTTCTAAATGAAAGAAGAATAGAATTAATGTTTAGAGGAGTAAGATGGGGAGATATGAAAAGATTGGATGCTGAAGGGCGGATGTCAAGTGTTAAACGGTTCGCAGCTGATGGCGTAACTGTATTAACATCTTTGGAACCCAAGAGTGAGAATTACACTTTTCAAATCCCATTGATAGTTCAGCAATTTAATCCGGGTATTCCACTTAATTAAACTTTAAGGGTTTTTTGAAATTATTAATATCGGATCAGTACTGTTAAAATTAAATCAAAAAAATGAGAAAAATATTTTTTATATTCTTTTATTCCCTTTTGGGAACAATGGCAGTTGCACAAAAAAAGTCAATATTGACTGTAAATGTAGAGGGCTATAAAGGCGATTCATTACTATTAATCGCTAACATAGGTGAGGGGTATCCCGAAAAAAATCTTTCAATTCAAAAGGAAATACAAAGGTCAGGAAAAGTTATCCATGAGTTTGATTTAAAAAAGCCTCTGAAAGTTGAAATATGGGTTTCTAGGCCTGCTCTTCAAGTTTTTATTCAACCAGGGGATAGCTTAGTGGTAAATTGTAAAATGAATGGACCTGCGTTAATTTCCTCTTTTTCGGGAAACGGAGCTCAGAATAATGAAGTTTTTAAGAAAAATCAAGATATTAGAATCAAATCAGAAACCAATATCGATTATACGAAAATTACTCCAGATTCATTAAAATCATTTTATGATAAAGTATACCGTGAACAAAGTAGAATACTTATTGATAAGAAGGATTTTGTTACTCCAGTATTTTTTAGTTATGAACAAACTGAACTGAAGTATGGTTACCTGGCGAATTTGTTCAGATTGCCACAACGATTGGCGACTTTATCTAGGAAACCGATTGCTTCATGTATACCTAGTTCATTCTCTTTATTTGGTAATGAGATGGAAAAAAATGAAAAGTTGCTATTCAGTAGTCAATATAGAAGTGCGATTTATAATTTTATTGGTTATAGCTTACTTAAGAATGACATCAGAGATTCTAAAAATGATAGAAGTAATTTTAAACAGAATTACCTGTTCAGCGTTAATAATTATACAGGTTTGATTCGTTCCACTGTATTGCCAACTCTGTTTTTATCATTTTTTCATTATGCGGAAGATGTATCGGTAATGAAGCCAGAATTGGAAGACTACTTTAGCAAATACTGTCACAGCAATGAAGCAAAGGCGGCGCTGTTAAATGAATATAGTGCTTATTTTAAAACAGCAATAGGACAAGTGCCTCCTTCTTTTGAACTTACCAGTATAACTGGAGAAAAAGTAACATTGAAAGAATTTAAAGGAAAGGTGATTTACCTAGATTTTTGGGCTAGTTGGTGTGGGCCATGTAGGTTGGAAATGAAATATGCGCCGCAACTACATGAAAAGTTAAAAGATAATAATGTGGTTTTCTTGTTTGTTAGCATTGATGACGATGAAGCTAAATGGAAAAAGGCGATAGCCGAAGATAAAATTGAAGGGATTCACCTTTTATCTAAAGGAGGTTTTAAAAGTACAGTTTGCCAATTGTTTAATTTTTCTGGGGTGCCTAGATACATGATTATTGGTAAAGACGGAAAGCTTCTGGATAATAATGCACCCAGGCCGAGTAATCCTGTTACACTGGAACGGTTGAAATCTGCTCTTTAAAGTGTTTTTGGAGTGAAAGTGGTTCTTAGCCAAGGAGGATTATGTTATAATAGATAAATAATTGGGGTGGGGTTGGTTCCACCTCAATTGTTTCAGTATATCAGATTTAACAAAAAGTAAAGGATCTAGTGTTAGTAAGTTGGAAATTTAACTCATGACTGAGAATAACTCTACTTAGTTAATTGGTTACTAATAAAAAGGGTAGGGTAAAAACTTCTCATGTTAACAACTTTCATTTTTACACATTACCAAGAGATCTCGTTTTCGATTTCCTAGTACTTGTTTCATTTACTCTAATAATGGTAATTTATTAGTTCCTCTATATTACGTGATTATTTGTTTTTTAAATATTGTTTATCTCTACTAGTAATAAACTGTTTTTGCTATTCTTAGTGTAAAGACTCTTCAATTTTTACAAAGCTTTTGCACGGGTCGATAAACTTCGTTATCTGCCTTAAAATCGAGCAGATTTTGAAACACCTACAAAGACAGGCAGAAACTGGGATAAATCGGGTCAAAAGTACGCTGGTCATTAGGAATTTGAATCGGGATAATGCTGTTCATCGGGATTTCTCTATACTGAAAGCCTCTTAATGCTATAAAAGTGGATGAAAAGGTAGAAACAATTATATACGATTATTTCAAAACTCACGGAACGATGGTTGCAAAAATAAGTACAGGAAAAAGCATCAGGAGAATGCTGCCTTATAACGAAAATAAGATCGCTGAAGGAGATACTGCAATGATTATGGCAAGCGGGTTTGCAGGAGAAATTGACCACATGAATTTTAACCAGAAACTGAACCGGTTTGCTCGTTTGCAGGAGTTCTCTGGTGTTTTACTTTGGAGAGATTATTTTTAGCATATGTTGTTTTCTCTTACACTATATACCCGTTATATGTTTGATTTTGGAGAGATGCACGGCCTCACCGCTGTTTTTATCTTACTGGAGCTGATGATGCTGAGTGTACAGTTGTACTTTTATCTGATCTGGCCTTACCATCGCAGTAGGTTAACCTATTTGATCCTGTTGGTATTGCTGATCTGTTACAATTTAACAGGGGGCATTTTCCCGGATCAGGATATAGGCTGGGTTTCTGTACCTGTACAAAACATTATCGCTTATGGTTCGGGTTTTTTGATGGCGGCTTACTTTCCTTATTATTTTTATAGTTCTTTTAGTCTTTCCTCACTTCGCTTTCATGCCTTATACGGGGCGCCTTTTTTTTTGCTCTTCCCTTATCTTGTCTTTTTTGTGCTATTGTACCCGCTTCAAGGGGATCTGAGCTTTGCGATTAATTACGGAATGATAATCCCGGGCTTGTATTCGCCTGTGCTGTTGGTGGCAATTTTCCGTTCGATTCGAAAAAGATTTTCAGGCACTGAACTTGATCACGACAAGTTTACTCGCCTGGAGATACAGGCAGTGTATTGGGCGGTTTCTCCCTGGGTTTTTATGTGTTTGTTTGCCTATCTACAAATGCCGCAATGGGTAGAGGTACTGTTTACTAATTCGGGTTTTGTAATCATTGCAGGATTGTTTTTATACCAGTCTGGTAAGTATGAACGTAATGAGAGAAAACGCAGGCAGCAGCGTGATGCATTGGAGGAGAAACAGCAGGCGGATTTTAACCAGACCTGTTTGGATATGGGATTGAGTTTGCGTGAAGTAGAAGTGGCACTGATGCTTTGCCAGGGTATGGAATATAAGGTGATTGCTGCGCATCTGCACATTTCTGCCAGGACAGTGGATACACATGCCCATCGGATTTATTACAAATTGGAGGTGAAAAATAAAATTGAGCTGCAGCAGGTGCTGGGCTTTTCAAATTAATGCTTTTGTTATGAGTGAGTTGATTAAACCGATTTCGCATGGCGCTTTTGAGCATTTGCTCAAGGTGTTGGAGACAGTGATGGTACTGAGTTTTAAGTTTAAGCTGGAATTACGAAAGGTTTTGTACGAAACCAGTTATGAAAAAGATGCCCGTATTTTGAATTTTGGTGGGACTCAGCAGGTGGTTTGGTTTATGTTATCGGGATTGCTCAGGGAGATCAGGATAAATAAGGTTGCCCTAAAGGAGAAAACAAGCTGGTATTGGCTGCAGGATAGTTTTGTGTATACCGATCCGGGGTATTTTAGTCAGCAACCTTCTTTAAGGGCTATCCAGGCGGAGGTGGATTGTGTTTTGGTATTGATCAGTTATCAGGATTGGATGAATTTGAAAGCTGCTTTTACTGAAGTAGAGCTGATTACTGAGCGGATCAGAGCTGACTATAGTAAAATTCGTATTGAACATATGGAAGATATGAAATTGCTGAGTGTGGATGAGCGTTACCTGGATTTGGAAGCTACGCTGGACTATTTGTTTCTTAGGACACAACTGAATTATATTGCAGATTTTATGGGGATGGCGCCTGCTACGCTTGGTCGTTTGCGAACGAGGTATTATGATAGAATGGGTTAAGGTGTTGGTTTTCTGTTTTTTAAGTGGTTTTGCTTAGCAGTAATGATTCTTAAATACGATCTGGATCGTGTTTTTTTGTGATCTGGATCGTGTCTTTCTGGTCTTTCATTTCGGAATTTAGGCTTAACCAAATGTTACAGAGATGAACACAAAAAGAATTCCACAGGACAATCAGCCTTATGGTTTATTTAAATTGAGTTTATATTCCCTTTTTAAGGAGGAAAGGAATAAGAAGCTGTTTTTTGACCTGGTTTCCTATTTGTTTGTACTGTTGTTTGTTTATACTGCTGCCAGCAAGCTTCAGTCCTTAGAGAATTTTCAGTTGGTGCTGATCAAGTACCCGCTGCTGGGGAAATACAATGTTTTGATATCCTATTTGGTGCCAGCAGTTGAGTTGCTTATTGCGTTTGCACTGATCATTGAAAAGTATAAGAGAACAGGAATGATTGCTGCTTTACTGCTGATGATTTGCTTTACGATATATATCCTGTATATGTTTATTTCTGGGAGCAACCTACCCTGTAGCTGCGGGGGGCTCGTTTCCAAGCTTAGCTGGTGGCATCATGTGGTTTTTAATTTGCTGATGACAGGGCTTGCTATATGGTCATTAAGGGTTTATCGGAAATAGTATATTTCACTTGTCAAATCAGGGTAAATACCACGGCCTGAATAAAGAAATGTGGTAGAAAAATCAATTACTATAATCTTAAAATTATGAAAAGATTATTTATCGGCCTTGTTGTAGCAGCGACTGCAATGGGCACAAGCGCTTTTACAGAAAAAGCAGATGCTAGACTTGTAGATGGATTTATCATTGAAAGAAATCTGGCAGGAGATTATCCTTATATTCTGGGTTCGTTTACCTGCTCGGGTAGTGGTGACCCATGTTCATTTACAACTGTTGGTGATTATGAGTTACCCGCCAATGGTATCATTCCTGCAGCAGATTTAGATCCTGCTAACCTGACCTGGACAAACAACCAGACATTTTAAGTAAAAATGGCTGTCTGGTAAATTATTCCAGACAGCCGTTCTTTATAACAGCTCTGTTATGGTTTTCTTCAGTAGTTCTTCCTTATATAAATTACTGGTATTAAAATATTTGATTTTTCCAGTCTGATCCAATAGGATAACCGTCGGAGCACTTACGATATTGTAGCTGGTAAGAAAGGGATGCTTTAAGCCCAATCCGTTGGTGTAAAGGTTTACCGCATCTGATGACGTATATCGATTTGTGAGAATACTCTTCTTCCATGTTTCTTGGCTAAGATCGGAACATACCGATAAAAATACAACAGAAGGATTATCCTTAAAAAAGACTTTTACTTTTGATAAAGTTTGCTGGTAATAGGCAGCGCAACCACTGCATCCGGTAAACCAAAGATCGATGAGTACGATCTTATCTTTGAAATCAGTTGTTTTAACGTGTTTCCCGCCGGTATCTGTTAAAGCGTAAGTACTAAATGAGTTCGCTGATGTACGGTTGCGAAATGATTTTAGTAGTGCTAAATGATCTGGAATTTTTAAATATTTTTCCGCATCTGCATATAGTGAATCTATATTTTGGGGTGTCTTTTCCGGAGTTGTAAAACTTAGCATGACTAGCTTTTCGTTAAGCGCCGGATTTGAGGAATAGTTTTTGGCCAGTTTATAGACGTATTCCAAAGAATAGAAACCTGTATCTACAGAGGATTGTGCCCTGAGTTTTCCAAATCGTCCAGCCAGAAAGGAGGTGTAATTAACGGAAATAGCAAGTGCCTCTGGGCTTATTTCAAAAGTATTGAGATAATCGAAAGAACTGGCAAACCTGCTTCTAATCTTTCTTCTCTGTAATTCATCCTGTCTTTGCATTTTACCGTTTTTTACAAACGCATTTATTTTTTCAAAAACAGAACCCCTGCTGCTATAGAGCAGGTCAGCTCTGATTACCTGATAACTCAGCGGACTAAGCAGGTATTTATGCCTGTCTAAGAAATCTACTTTCTGCTGAACTAAGGTTGGTACGGCATCGAAATTGGGAAAAGAAAGAATGTTACCATCCCAATCTTGGGGATAGTTTCCCGTAATGGTAATAGGAATTTGAGGGTCAGGTTTGAAATTTCCGCTAATAAGCATATTAACCAGATTGTATTTCTGGGCTCCTTTACCATGGTAGTTATAAGAGTTAGATTGTTGTCCAATTGCATTTTCAGTAAAGCTGATCTCCAGATCAAGACTGTCCCCGGATTCGTATAGCTGATTTTTGAGCATATATACCAGGTGGCCTTTCCGATCGCCCCTGGCAGGTTTAGAAAGTGTAAAATATCCGCAGGATGTTTCCGTCGGTATTTCAAACCTGAAAAATCCATCAGGGTCAGCTGTGGCTTTGCAACCATGTTCTGCTACCCAGGGTTCGGTCAAGAAAAGTCCGTTGATGGAAATAATCAGGGTATCAGTAGATATGGCTTCTTTATAGCGGACATTGATATAAATAGCTTTTTTCCTTTCATTTTGAAAGGTTTGTATTGCTTTTGCTGATGAGATTGAAACAAAGCAAAGCAGCCCATAGGCTCCAAGCAGAATCAGTTTGCAGGTTATTTGTTTAAGTTTATCTTTCATTTTGCAGAATTCCGGTTAGTTCGATTTCATTTTGTGGGATGGACAATACATAGCGTTTGTCATTTGGAGCTAAAGTGTAGGTTACTCCATTGATGGTTCGGCTGAGAGTGGTCTGGAATCGGGTTTCTTTGTTCAGCCTTTTAAGGTCTTCCCATCTGATATTTCCCGTAAAAGGGAGTTCCTTTCTTCGTTCCTGCAGAATCAAGGCCAATGCCTGTTCTGAATCTGAAGCGCTGAGTTCAGAAAATTCTCCAGTTACATAACGGTTAATCAGCAGCTTGTTGAGGTCAGCCATTGCTGCTTCGGTCTTTTCTTGCCTTGCGTTACACTCCGCACGGATTAAGTAGATTTCATTGGTTGCCAGTCCACAGAAGTTTTGCTCTTTACCCGTGTAAGCACCTCTGAATTTTACTGTTGATGCGTCTGTTGCAACAAAAAGTAAAGTTTTGCGAAGGTCTTTTTCTGCGTAAGATTGGTAAAGTTCAACTGAAACTTGGCCTCTGGAAGAGGTAAAAGGCATGAGTTCTGCAAACATACTGCCTTGGGCATAGAAGAGTACTTCAGGATTGTTTTTTGCGAAAAAGGGGAAGCGGTAGGTGGAAGATGGAACTACAAGACTGCTATTGTAATCTAATAATTGAGGTCTGGTAGATAGACACTTATCTGCAAATGTTGATGCGTTTTGGTAATCTCCCATATTCAGATATGCTTTGGCAAGCAGCGCATAGGCTGCGGCTTTTACAGGTCTTTGTAGATAAGGCTGATGATCTGAGAGTAAATTACTTGCTTCAAGGGCATCATTGATGATCTGCTGATAGGTAGCCAGGAGGCTGGATCGCTGGACAACTAGGTTTACGTCTGCATGATTTCTAAGTGGTAGACCTAAATCAGAACCCATCGTAGTGTGGTATGCTGAGCAAAATAATTGTGCCAGTTCATAGTAAATCATGGCCCTGTGAAATAGGGCTTGTCCCTTTACATTGCTGTAATCATTTTCGGTACTGGCGATCTTTTGAATTCCGTCCAGAACGATGTTAGCCTGTCCGATGATCTTGTAATAATTGTTCCAGTGATAGGATACTCCGGTAACCCAGAGGTCTTTGTCCCAGTTATAGAGGTTTCTGGTGTCCTGTCCTGCTGCGTTGAAGGCAGTTTGATTTAAAAGTAGGTTATCGCTACCGATCAGTCCGGCATTGGAGTAGGCATCATTCATGACTGCACTATTATCCAATATGGCCTGGTAGTCACTCAATGTTTCAGGAACCACTGAGCCTTTATTGGATTTTACATCGAGCCATTCATTTTGTTTATCGCAACTGAGTATACTCATGCTGACCATTATTAGGATGATCAACACGTAGTGTGAATTAATTTTGTACTTGTTCATGACATTAAAAATTAGCGGTTATACCAAAAGAAATTGAAAAAGGAAGTGGGTAAGTAATTGACCCACTGCTTACCTCTGAGGGATCGATTCCGAGTTTGTTCCTTCGCCAGATGATCCCTATGTTGTTGGCGTAGGTAAATAAATTGAGGTTACTGATGTTTAAGGACTTGAGCTTAATCAATGGGAATTCATAACCGAATCTGATATCCTGAAGCCGGATGTGATCTCCGGATGCTACAGTGGCTTCTGAAATTCGGTAAAAAGTATTCCTGTTACTGTTTGCAGGGTATACCAATGAAGGGATGCTGGTCATGTTTTCATCGCCGGGCTTTTGCCATCTTAGATTATAATCCGAATGCTGGTCTTTGTTGATGATGTCTGTATAGTTTAAACTGGTAGATGTTCTTCTGAACACATATCCAAGTCGGTAACTGATGTTTACAGATAGATTAAATCCCTTATAAGAAAGGTCGTTGCGCAATGCTCCGTACACCGTAGGAATCCTTGAACCGTTGTAGACCAGACTGTCAGGGTTGAAATTGTTCCTTATGGCAGCGTAGTCTTCACTGATTTGTCCTTTCAGATACCCTCTGGGATTACCGTTTACAGGGTTTAGACCAGCCCATTTATAACTAAAGAGTGCATTTAACGGTTTGCCGACTGCAAATCCCGGACTTAAAATTGATGAGGCAGTTCGGGGAACATCATATTTGACAATTTTATCCTTTATAGCGCTGAACAATATGCTGGTACTCCATTTGAATTTACCGCTGAGGTTTTGGCTTTGCAGGCTGATGTCGATCCCTTTTGTTAATGTACTGGCTGTATTTGCCTGGTAGGTTGTAAAGCCGGTTTGTGGTGCCAGGGGGCTGGGTTGGATTAGGTTTTTTCCGTTTTTCTGATAGAATTCGATGGTTCCTTTAAGGATGTCATTTTTGATTGAAAAATCCATAGCCAGATTGATGTTTCTGATGCTTTCCCACTGAAGCTGTGGGTTGGGTGCGGTGATCACCGAAATGTAGGAGGCTCCTGTACTGGAATCTACATTATAGCTTCCGGTCAGGTAGGCTGATCCGTTTAAACTGGTATTACCCTGATAACCGTAGGTAGCTCTGATTCTTAATTCGGAAAGCCAGTTGAGTTTGTAAAATGGTTCCTTGCTTAGGTTCCAGCCCAATCCGGCAGACCAAAGTGGCGTGAATTTGTCATTTGCATCGGCACCAAATAGGTTGGCTCCATCTTTACGGGCGCTTAGGTTAAGTGTATATTTGTGGTCATAGCTGTAGCCGCCAATCGCGTAGTAAGAAATATTCCTGTTTAAATTACCAGAAATGATACCGCTTGGTGCTGGAATGAAGGCTGAGCCGGAGGGGTTAGTGGGATAGGATGTGCCATAATTGAGGTTTGCTGTTGAGGTACCGAACTGGTCATTGTAACCATATGATGTTCTGCTGAATCCTTCGTTTTTTAGTTCAAGGAATTCAATGCCACTTAAGGCGCTGAGTTCGTGTTTGCCAAATGATTGTTCGTAATTCAGCTGGCCTCTTAAATTGTTTTGGCGCCAGTTTCCATTGTATAAATCCAGTATGCCTCCTTTTGGGAAATTATAGGTAAATACTCCTGTAGCAGGGTTAACTGTACTGAATCTGTTGATCAGGTTGCGTGCATAATAGGTATCTACGCGCTGATGGTTTCTTTCCGTGATGAGCTGCCTTTCATTCTGGTAATTGACCTGGAGGCTCAATTGCGGAATGAGCTGATATTTAGCAGAGAACCTGAGTAGTAAATCGGTAATATTGGTTTGGTCATCGCCCAGATTGATTTCGTCAAGGGGTCTGTAATTCCAGTCCAGAAATCCTTTTTCTTTTGTGCTTTCCAGGTAGCTTGCCCGCCTGGCCTGAAGCAGGGGCATTGCATTTCCAGTTTCATCGGCCAGTTCTGCATAGGGGAAAATACTGCTGTAAGGAGTTCCCGTAAGGTTATAATAACCAAATGCGAATTTATTGTTTTGTGAGGTGGTATTCTGGCTGTAGTTAATCCCTGCTGTAATTTCCAGATTTTTTAGGGGTTTGTAGGTATTAAGCGAATTGATGGAAGTTCTTTGATAGCCGTTTCTGACTAAATTGTTGCGGTTGTCATCACGTCCCACGGATAAGCTGTAGGTCATATTGCTGGTGCCACCTCTTAGGCTTAGGGCATATTGCTGATTGATCGCTTTTTGATAAACGTATTTGCTGAAATCGTTACGGACATCATGAAGTTTTAAGGCATCCAGCTGACTTTCTATTGCTGCGCGTTGCACCTCGCTGCTTGCCTGATCGTAACGTTTCATGAGTTCTACCACAGGTGAAACGGTAGGGAATGAGGTTAGGTCATTCAGTTGTGCGTTAAAGTAGCTTTTGTCGTACAAATATTTTTCAACTTCTATATAGCTTTTGGAGTCGAGAAAATTACGAGAATAAAACAGGTCTGGCTTATGGATGATGGTGGCGTTACTGCTAAGGTTGATACTCATTTTCTGGTTTAATTTTCCTTTTTTTGTGGTGATCACAATTACGCCGTTTGCTGATCTTGCTCCCCAAATGGATGCTGCTGAAGCATCTTTTAAGATGGTGATGTTTTCTATGTCATTGGGGTTGATGTTTTTAATCTCTCCTTCATAAGGGAAATTGTCCAATATGATCAGTGGTTGCTTGGATGCGCTGAAGGTGCTTTGTCCCCGGACTGTTATGCCCAGACTTTTATTATTTGGAGTTCGGGGTATGGTGCTCTGTTCTGGATCACGGTTTTCAAAATAAACGCCTTCTGCAACATCTTTTATACGGTCAAGGATATTGGTGGAAGTGCTTCGGTTTAACAGTTTGTTGTCTAGCTGTACAAAGCTTCCGGTTGTCTTTTCTCTGGATAAGGTTTGATAGCCGGTACTGAGTATTTCAACTTCTTTTAGTTCACTTTGGCCTTCTGTCAGGGTGACGATAAAAGGGCCTGTTTTTCCTGGGTTGAATGGAATCTCTATGAATTTATAACCTAGGTAGCTGATTTGTAAAGTACCTGTTTGGTTTGTGGAGACGATATTGAATTCACCTTTTGTATTCGTTAGGGCAGTAACCTTTTCGTCTTTGATTTTGATGGTACTCCCCGGAATGGGGATGCCTTTTCGATCGGTTATTTTGCCGTTTAGGATTATTTGTTGTTGCTGTGCTTTTGCATTGTAAAAAAGGCAAAGCGTGGCCATTACGATGGTTAGTATCGATTTTTTCATTTAGTTTTTATGAATGGTTTGTAGTTAGTTTTTTCGAGAGGGATGTATGACAAAGCGAGGTAGAGCAGTCGGCTCCCTAATGCTTATGAACTGCCTGCTTTGATAAGATGGCCATCAATCTGGCCCTTTTATTATGTTCTTAAATAAATTTTTCAGGAATAGATCAAGGTTAGAAGTCATAGTTTTACCTACCCCTAAATAAGACCTATTAAATGGTAAAAATCTTTTGTAGTTTCTATTTGAAAGATTAAATATGGAAAGGTTCGGTATCATGTTCTATGTTTGAATTGATGCCGAAAGATTTGAAATTCAGAAAAATAAGAAAGGGCCGCCTTAATGCTTATTCTGAGACGAAGGCGTAGGACCGCCACCGCTTTTCAGCGGCTGAACACAGATAAGCAGGCGACCCAAATCCTTATGTTACGCAAAGATAACATAGGAAATGAGTTTTAACCTACCTCTTGTGTTCAAACGTCCTACTTTTCGTCACAAGTTCTTTCGGTAAATAACTCATTCCAGTTAACTGGATGATATTTTTATATATGTCTTTTTACAATAGTTATAATTAAATGCTTGATATAAGCTAAGATAATGAAAATATTTTAAATCCACAAGTGGAGTTGATGCAGGTTTATTATTTATGTCAATTGCCAATCAAAATGGTAAGCAAAACAGAAGAAATTATTTATGTTGAGATATCCGAGATGGATTATCTTTTAATTTGTTTTGTACGAGCCCTTCGTATACAGAAAGGGGTAACTCAATTGCAATTGTCTCAAAGGATGAAATTGGCCGATGGTTTCGTCTCTAAAGTTGAGACATTCGTAGAAAGGGCTAAGTACAGTATTCGGCATTTGCCTCTTTTAGCGATAGCGCTTGAGTGTGATATTAAAGATGTTCTTCCTAAGCAGACTCCTAAATACGACCAGATTAGATTGACTTTGAGAAGAACAAACAAGACTAATAAGGATGGATCTACTTCCACAAAGAAAATGACTGAAGTTGTTAGTATTGAACCAATAGACAAAAAGGTAATTAAATAGGTAACTTTTTTTGAAGTGATTTCCTTTTAACTGGTTTACTTTCAAATAGTGAGTAAATTAAGGTCTGTAATTTCCTGATTCGATTTAAATGGATAACAAAAAGAGGAATCAATTTTATATTTTAAAGTGAATAAAATAGTAAGAAGGATCATAAATCAATTAACAGATAAGCCAAGAGTGCTTTTCTTAATTGATGGATTAGGTGCGTTACTAACTGCGTTTTTCTTATTTGTAGTATTACGGAATTTCAATGATTACGTTGGAATGCCAATATGGATATTGAACTCTCTTTCCTTAATAGCGGTTTGCTTTTGCGTTTATTCAGCAGCCTGTTTTTTCTTCTTAAAGCAACATTGGACCCCTTTTATAATCGGAATTGGCATGGCTAATTTACTTTATTGTGTTTTGACTTTTGGAATTTTAATTATACACTTTCCTATAATTAGCATTGCAGGGATAGCTTATTTCTTGGTAGAAATTGTATTGATTTGCGGACTTGTTTACATTGAATTGAAGGTTGCGAAGACAATCCGGAAAAAGAAAATGGAACTTTGTTGAAAGTCTCTCTTTTAGGTTTTATATTCAGTGTGTTATGAATTAGGTATGAGGAAAATTGTATTTAGGTTTTGGCTGGTTAACCTACTACTAAGTGTTGTGCTGTTTATGCTGTACAGAATTGTTATTGCTGGATTACAGCCTGCTGGTACCAGTTTTTTAGAAAGGTTTTTTAATATGCTGGATATATTGTTGAACCTTGGTTTTTCACTGATCTATCTTGTGGTGATGGTTGCTGGTTCTTTCTCTGTTTTTCTAAATCTATTTGAAAAGATTAAGCATAGTTATTTTTTGTCTTTTTTGACGTTTTCAGGAGTTCCGCTGGTTTGCGTTGTTTTTTTAGTTGTAAATGTTTCGATGGATATTTACCAATATAACCTTACGCCTGCTCCAGTAAAAACACTGTTGTGCTTCTCCATAATTTATTTAGTAGGTGCTGTTATCGAATTTCTAATGTTCAGAAAAAAAGTAAAAAACATCTATAAATGAGATCTTTTAAATCCTTCGCCAATTTTAGCGATTTGGTGCGCGCTGTAAATTACTCATTTTTCTATTTGTAAACCTGAAATTATACCTGGATTCAGGGAATTGATTAGGAATTTCCTGCTTTTTATTCCGTGTTTGTACGGGTAATCCCGTATAATTTATTTTACGTCTTTTCCCTTACATTTTTCTTTTTTCTGGCAGTTTACATTCGGGCTTAAAGCTTTTTTTGCCTATGATGAAATGTTTACTTTTTTCCTGCTGATGTGTGATAATCAAGACCAGTTAACGGGTGTCGGCGGGGTACATCTAAATCTATAAACCTATGCGTAAAAACAACAATGCTAAACAGGAATTCCGGGATCTTCGGCTGAGGCTGAAAGCGATTGCGGCTCGTGATGATTTTTCTTTATTGGGTCGGTTCAATGAGTCGATTTCGCTGATTAATGTTTTTCTTTCTGCGGTTCGTGAGCGGGTCACGACGGTGGCTTTTAAGGATCAGTTGGAGGAGGTCTATTTTTTTAAGTTCGAAAAGCCGGAGTATTATGCGCTGAAGATTTATGAGGTTTCTTTGTTTGGGATTTTGAACCAGCGTCCAGTTGGTACTGATGAGATGTTGCGGGATTATTATCTGGAGGAGCTGACTTTTATTTCCAGGTTCTTTAAGCAGTATGCTTTCTTGTATGAGTATTACCGATCGGGCTTTACGCAGATGGATGAATTGTTGTTTTTGCGGGAGGGGATGGCGCCTGATGTGCTTTTGCCTGAGTTTTGGGAGTTGGACCCGGAGTTTTCTACGCCTGGGGATTATTTGTTTTCTAAGTTTATTGCTTATGAGAGGCTTCGGGATTTTATTCTGGGGGAGCTTCGGGTTTTGGAGCTGAGGGCTGCTGCTGTGGTTGCACCTGTGGGCGGGGATAAGAAGTGGGCTGACTGGACGGGCGAGGTGGTGAATTTGGTGGAGTTGGGTTATGCGCTATATACGTCCAGGCAAATTGGGGACGGTAAGGTTTCACTTGCGGAGATTTTTCGTTGGCTGGAGGAGAGTTTCAGGGTGGAGGTTGGGATTCCTGCGAACCGGTTCAGGGAGATTAAGCGTAGAAAAAGAATTAGCCGCACGCATTTTACTGATTTGCTTCGGGAGAATTTGTTGAAATACATGGATAATGACCTCGATGATTAGTGCTGTTTTTTGGGCTTTTCGATGGGTTTTTCATTGGTTTTGAAATTTATTGATCTCTACTAGTGACCAACTGTTTTTTGGCTTTTGAAATTTTGTGTTGTGAATCCGTTGCAATGTCGCTGCGGAATAAAATTAAAGATATGATGATGTTACAAGCGTTTACGTGGCAGGAATTTTTGATTGCTGCGCTGGTCTTGAGTGTCCTTTGGTATGCGGGGGTTGGCCTGCTGTTTTACCGGTCGGAGATTTCGGGGTTTTTATCGGGGAGGGGAAGGACTGCGGAACCTTTGGCGCATGGCTGGGAGGATCAGGTGGATGAGCTGGAGGTAGATTTGGTTGGTGCTGCGGCGGGGGAGTCTGGGGTGAGTGTTCTGGAGGCGGATGAGTTCAGTTTTGTGCCCCGGGAATCGGTGGATAGGGCTTTAGATCCTTTGGGGGATTTGGCGGATGTCCAGGAAGAGATCAAGAGCATTTGTTCGGTTTTGGAAATGGAAGATGGTACTAAGGCGGATTTCTTTGCGCTTTTTGCGCTGATTCGTGAAAAATACCCCAAGGTGTTTGCTACGGGGCTAAGGACTGAACTGGCGGAATTTATAGTGGAGCATTTGCCTTTTGAGCTTTCCGAGGACGAGCTGGCTGGTCTTTTGGATTAGGGTAGTTTTTTTGACTTTCTTTTTTGAGTTCCCTGCCAAATAAGTAATGGCGGCATTGAGGCTGCAGATCAGGGAATTTTAAATAAGATGTATGAAGAAAAAATTATCATGCCGGTATGTTTTGCTGGCGATGTGTCTGTCGGTTTATGGGGTGTTAAATGCGGTGATCGCTAGGGCGCAGGATGGAGAGGCTGGGATCAGGGCTGCGGCAGATCAGGTGTCGGGTTATTTTGATACGGGATGTGATCTGGTGTATGCGATCGGTGCAGTAGTGGGCTTGATAGGGGCGGTGAAAGTTTTCAATAAGTGGAATGCGGGTGAGCCGGATACCAATAAAGTAGCTGCGGCATGGTTTGGTTCCTGTATTTTCCTGGTGATTGTGGCCACGGTGCTGAAGTCTTTCTTCGGGGTTTAGGGTTAATCTATTCACAGCGGGCGGGGTTAGCTTAGGATAAGATGGCGCATAGCCTCGTCCGCTGTAGAATTAAATTTTTAAGATGATGAGTTCAATTTATCAAATCAATAAGGGCATTAATAAGCCCATAGAGTTTCGGGGTTTGTATGGTCAGTACATTGCGTATTTAGCGGTAGGACTGGTTTTGCTGTTGCTCAGTTTTACGCTGATGTACATTCTGGGCGTTCCGTTGGTCGTGGTGGTGCCGGTGATTGTGCTTTTGGGCGCTGCTTTGTTTTTAGTGGTGAGTAGGCTGTCTAAACGCTTTGGGGTACATGGATTGAGTAAATACTTTGCTAAACGTGGATTGCCTGCTTACCTGAAGTTTTCTTCCAGGCGGGTGTTTACCGGTTTGCAGGTAGCACAAAGTAATGCGGAAAGGCAAAGGGTATGATCGGGATTGAAAAAATAATGCCGGTCTGGAAGGTGGAATCCGGGGCGATGATCTCGATGTTTGGGGATGTGACCATTGCCTATGAGCTGAGCTTGCCGGTGATCGGGACGCAGTCGGTAGGGGATTTTGAGGCGCTGCACCAGGCTTTTGTAAAGGCGATCAGGGTTTTGAACCCGGGAACAGTGTTTCATAAAGCGGATTGGTTTCAGCGGGCGAAAGTCGGGATATCGGGTAGTTTGGATAATGTTTTATCTGGTGCTGCCGCGGAGTTCTTTAAGGACCGTAGCTTCCTGGATCACCAGTGTTTTGTCTTTTTAACGCATAAACCTTTGGGGCGAAAATTGTCTTCTTCGAGTTATTCCAATATCCTGCGGAAGTCGATTGCTCCGGTGCGGATGCAAGATGAAAAGTTATTTGCAGGGTTTTTATCTGCCTGCGGACAGTTTGAAAGGATTTTGCTGGATACTGGGGAGCTGGGCTTGCGCCGGCTTGTAGATGCGGAGCTTTCGGGGACAGCGAGTAAGCCCGGGGTGATTGAAAAGTATTGTTTCCTTTTACGACGCGGACAGCAACCGGTGATCAGGGACATTCATATTAAGGATGAAATCCGGATTGGTGATCAGCATTGCCAGTTGTATACGCTTTCTGATGCGGTGGATTTACCTGCAATTTGTGGTTCCAGGATCAATTATGATAAGTATTCTACAGATAAGACGCGCTTTAGCATTGGTTTTGCAACACCCTTGGGGCAGCTGCTGGATTGTAACCATGTGTATAACCAGTTTGTGTTTATCGGGGATGCGCAGAAAACGATCAAGGGACTAGAGGCGAAGAAACTGCGTTTACAGTCTTTATCGGCTTATTCCCGGGAGAATGCGATTGGCAGGGATGCCTGTAACGATTTTTTAAACGAGGCGGTAGCTACGCAGAAACTGCCGGTAAAGGCGCATTTTAATGTGCTTTGCTGGTCAGATCAGGTATCGGAACTTTCGGAGCTGAGAAATAAGGTGGGTTCAGCTATGGCGGTAATGGATGCGGTGGTGAAAGAGGAAACTGACGGCGCTGCGCAGATCTGGTTTGCGGGGATGCCGGGAAATGAGGCGGACTTTCCGATGAATGATACTTTTGACACGTTCGCCGAGCAGGCGGCCTGTTTCCTGAACCTGGAGTCTTCTTGCCGCTCTGATGCTACGGGCGTGCGTTTGGGGGATCGTTTGTACGGCCGGCCGGTTTACCTGGATTTGTTCAATGCGCCGATGAAATCGGGACTAATCACCAACAGGAACCTGTTTTGTTGCGGCTCTTCGGGTGCAGGTAAATCGCTAGCGATGTGTCATTTGTTGCGTTCGCTGTATGATGAGGGGGCGCATTGTGTGACCATTGATATTGGTGGTAGTTATAAAGGTTTATGTGATGCAGTTAAGGGTTACTACTTTACTTATACCGAGGAAAACCCGATCCGCTTTAATCCATTTTATATTGGTAAGGACGATGTACTGGATGTAGAGAAAAAGGAGAGTCTGAAGACTTTGCTGATTGCGCTCTGGAAGAAGGACAGCGAGGATTACAACCGCTCGGAATATGTAGCGATTTCAGGGGCGATTACTTTGTATTATGTGCATTTGGCAGCTCATCCGGAGGTTTTTCCTTGTTTTGATACCTTTTATGAGTTTCTGTTACAGGAGTATATGGTGGTGCTTCGTACCGGGGATGTAAAGGAGAAGGATTTTGATTTGTCGAATTTTGTGTATGTCTTGAATCCTTATTACAAGGGCGGTGAGTTTGATTATTTATTGAATGCAACCGAGAACCTGGACCTGCTGAATGAGCGTTTCATTGTCTTTGAGCTGGACAAAATCAAGTCGCATGAGATTTTGTTTCCGGTGGTTACGATCATCATTATGGAAATGTTCATTTCTAAAATGCGCAAGCTGAAAGGTAAAAGGAAAATCCTGGCAATAGATGAAGCATGGATAGCCATTGCAAAGACGGGTATGGCTGGATTTATAAAATATTTATACAAAACGGTACGGAAGTTTAACGGGATTGCTGCACTGATTACCCAGGAAGTGGATGATCTGATTTCCTCACCAATCATTAAAGAAACGGTAATCAACCTTTCTGATACCAAGCTTTTTCTGGACATGCGCAAGTTCATGAACAAGTTTGACAAGTTGCAGGAGGTGTTGGGCTTGTCGGATAAGGCGAAAACCATGCTGCTTTCGCTGAATAAGGCCAATGAAGAAGGTAAGCAGTACCGGGAAATCTTTGTAGATCAGGGCGGACAGCAGATGAATGTCTACCGGAACGAGCTCTGTCTGGAGGAGTATTTAGTGTATACCACCGAGGAAACGGAGAAGATGAAAGTGGAGGAATATGCTGCACGATATGGTGATATCCATAAAGGCGTTGTTGCCCTTGCTAATGATATCCGCAGTGGTAAAATCAGTTTATAACCTTTAAAATTTTAGTTATGAAAAATTTCAAATTTCAATTTCTGTTGGTTTTGTTAGTGGTATTATTTATCGCTGGTTGTAGTGCTGGTCTTGAACAGAACATTCCCGGCACCTATGTGAATAAGGCTTCTTCTGAATTCAGTATCGCTTATGATACCCTGGTGGTAGAACACGACAAGGATTTGAATTACCTGATTCACCGCAAGACGGGGTTTCAGCTGATCGATGAAAAGGGCAGGGTTGGAGATTTGCAGATAGAGCGGGAAGCTTGGAAAGCGGTTTATGATGAAGGTTCTCAAAGCATGACCGAGAACCGCAAGGGAAGAGTCATTTCATTTGAATTTAAACAAGGGCTGCTGATCCTGGAAAACAGCAGGTATCAGCGCATCAATTAACAAAAATTATGAAAATATTAAAGCGTTATATGAGAACCTATATGGTTGTCCTGCCGCTTAGTGCCATGACTTTGCTGGTCGCTTTGCCCACCGGGGCGAATGCGCAGCTGGCGATTGTGGAGGTGATTAAGGCAGGGGTGAAAAAAGTCATTAAGGCGGTTGACCTGAAGGTGCAACGGCTGCAAAATGAAACGATCTGGCTGCAAAATGCGCAGAAGGTCATTGAAAACCAGTTGTCTAAGTTGAAGCTGACGGAGATTTCAGACTGGACAGAAAGGCAGCGTGTCTTGTATGCGGATTACTACCAGAAGCTCTGGGAAGTGAAAGCTTTGATTGCTACTTATAAGCGGATCAAAGACCTGGCAGAAGTGCAGGCCGCTATTGTCAAGGAATACAAATGGGCCATCGATCTGTTTAATAAAGACAAGCATTTCAGCGTAGATGAGTTGCTGCATATGGAAGAAGTCTATCGGGGGATTCTGGATGCGAGTATTAAAAACCTGGATCAGGTGTTTGTGGTAGTGAATTCCTTTAAAACGCAGATGTCTGATGCGAAAAGGCTGGAACTTATCAGTTCGGCTGCTGAGCAGATGGAACAGAATTATTCAGATCTGAAGCAGTTCAATAACCAGAACATCACTTTGTCGATCCAGCGGGCGAAATCAGAATTTGAAGTGAAAACCTTAAAGCAGATGTATGAACTGGATTAGGAAAATAGCTTGCCTGGTAGTTGTGTTTTGCATTGGTTTTGCTCAACTGAGCCAGGCGCAGACCTGGTCGGAGTGGTTTAAGCAAAAGAAAACGCAGAAAAAATATCTCCTGCAACAGATCGTCGCCTTAGAAGTATACGCGGGTTATCTGAAAAAAGGTTACAAAATTGTAGATGGGGGGCTATCGACGATCAGGGACATTACCCATGGGGAGTTTAACCTGCACAATGCGTTTATCAGTTCTTTGAAGCAGGTCAGTCCGGCTATTCGCAAGGATGCGCGGATTGCGGAAATCATTGCTTTGCAGGTTTCGATCATGAAGGCCTTCGGCGGTATCAAAGGGAATGCCCTTTTATCGGCGAAAAACCTGGATTACATCGCGGTGGTGGCGGATCAGCTGATTGCGTCCTGTTATGATGACCTGGAGGAACTGCTGCTGGTGATTACTGCGGGCAGGCTGGAAATGAAGGATGATGAACGGTTGTCCAGGCTGGATAAGGTGTATGAAAGTATGCTGGAGAAATCTGCTTTTAGCCAGGATTTTATTGGCAATACCAGGCAGTTGATCCGGCACAGGCAGTCTGAAGTATTGGAACTGGAGGATATGAACAGGATGTTTCATTTTAAAGAATAGCGATGAAGAATTTGTTTTTAATGTTATTGCTGGGGTGCTGTTGTTCTTTTGGAACTTTAGCGCAATCTCAGGAAGCGCAGCAATTGTTGCTGAACGTGGAAAAGCTCAGCCAGCTCAAAGGAATTCTTACCTCGATGAAAAAAGGTTACGATGTACTGTCTAAGGGATATAAATCGGTGAAGAATATTGCCGAAGGTAATTTTTCTTTGCACGAGGTTTTCCTGGATGGGATGATGCTGGTGAGTCCTGAAGTGAGGAAATACCGCAGGATCGCAGACATCGTTTCCGATCAGTCGGATATTGTTTCAGAATACAAATCTGCTTTTAAGCGGTTCAGCGCTGGAGGTAATTTTACGGTTGCTGAACTGGAATACCTTAGTAAAGTATACGGGGAATTGTTCAGCAAGAGCCTGGACAACCTGGATCAGCTTGCGATGGTGATTACTGCGGGGAAATTGCGCATGAGTGATGATGAACGTTTGCAGGCCATTGACCGGATCTTTGCAGATACCCAGGATAAGCTGATGTTCCTGCGCAGTTTTAACCGGCAGACCGGTTCGCTGAACATACAGAGACAGCGGGAAAAAGCGGAAATCGAGGCATTGAAAAAGTATTATCAGGTTCAATAATTTAATTCGATAATTTATGATCAAGACATTTTTAATCACCGCATTTTTTGCGGTACTGGCCACGCTTTTGCCCATGCTGTCCTTTGGGCAGAGTGGTGGTGTAGATTGGGCAGGATATATTGGCGGGATGCAGCCGGTACTGGATAATGTGTACCGGGATATGCTGCCGTTATGTAGTAAACTGATCGGAGTGGCGCGAGGATTGGCGGGTTTTGGTGCCTTATGGTACATCGCTTCCCGTGTCTGGCGGCAAATTGCTGCTGCAGAAGCGGTGGATTTTTATCCATTGTTGCGACCCTTTGCCCTGGGGATGGCCATCATTTTATTTCCTATGGTCATTTCCGTAATGAACGGGGTATTACAGCCCGTGGTCTCGGCTACCGGGAGTATGGTGAAGGAGTCCGATAAAGCGATTTCAACCTTGCTCAAACAAAAGGAAGCTGCGGTAAAGAAGAGCAGGCAATGGCAGATGTATGTCGGGGAATCCGGGCAGGGAGATAGTGAAAAGTGGTACCGGTTTACACATCCTAAAGATCCAGATAGAACAAAAGAAGGGATTTTTGAAGGGGTAGGAAATGACATTAAGTTCTGGATGGACAAGAGTTATTACAATTTCCGAAACAGCATCAAGCAATGGATGAGTGAGGTATTGCAGGTCTTGTTTGCAGCAGCCGCGCTTTGTATAAATACTGTCCGGACCTTTCATTTGATTGTGCTGGCGATTTTGGGACCACTGGTCTTCGGCTTTGCGGTCTTTGATGGATTCCAGCATACACTCACGATCTGGCTGGCGAGGTACATCAACATTTTTATGTGGTTGCCGGTGGCGAACATCTTTGGGACGATCCTGGGACAAATCCAGCAAAACATGTTAAAAATTGATATTTCGCAGATTGGTTTGGAGGGAGATACCTTTTTCAGTCCTGCCGATACCGCATATTTAGTGTTCCTCATCATTGGCATATTCGGCTATTTCACTGTGCCAGGGGTAGCGAATTACATTGTCAATGCGGGAGGAGGGAATGCCATGCTATCCAAAATCAATAGCCTGGTAGTCAGCGGAAGTCAGGTGGCTGGTGAACAGGTACACAAGGGCAACAATATGCAGCAGGATGCTTTCGGCGATATGGCCAGGAAGATGTCCGGCTCTTTTACATCCTCTGGAGGTAGCGACTATTTCAAAGACAAAGTATCTGGTAAGTAAAACTTTTCAACTATGTTCAAACAACTTAAAAATATAGACAGTGCTTTTCAGCACATTAAAAAGTTCAGCCTGTTTTTCCTGCTGGCCAATGTGGTGACACTTTGTTTTGGGATTTATAAATTCTGCGAGGTCATCCGGGCAGAAAGGCAAACGGTTCATGTATTGTACAACGGGAAGCTTTTGCAGGCTTTTGCTGCAGACCGTAAAAGTAACCTGGAGGTAGAGCTACGCGATCACATCAAGACTTTTCACCAGTATTTCTTTAACCTGAGTCCCGATGATAAGGCGATTCAGGGTAGTATGGTTAAAGCGCTGTACCTGGCGGATCAAAGTGCCAAGAAAGCCTATGATAATCTGCGCGAGCAGGGTTATTATAATAACCTGATCTCAGCCAATATCTCCCAGGAGATTACAGTGGACAGTACCAGGCTGGATATCAATGTTTATCCCTATGCTTTTACCTGTTATGCGACTCAGAAATTGTCGCGATCCAGTAGTACGGTATTTCGTAAGCTGGTTACTCAGGGAACGGTAAGGGACTTGAAAATCCAGACGGACAATAACCCGCATGGCTTTTTAATACAAAACTGGGAAACATTATTCAATGCAGATGCAGCGGGTAAAAAACCGGGGTTATGAGGCTATTTAATAAAAGAAAAAAGCGGCCTTTAAGCAGCAAGCAGGAGCAGACTGCCGGAAGAATTGCCTTGGCCATACTGGGTTATCAGCAGCGTGTAGCGGATTACCTGAATGGTAAAACCGAAGGTGTTTCCAGTAAAGGCTGGCTGATCCTGCTGGTGCTTTTTTGTGCTGGTTTTGGGACTTACTGCCTGAGCTTAATGCTGCAAATCCTTTAATCATTCACCATTAAAATTATTTGATATGAACAAACAACGAGTAGACAAGCGCAGGATTTTATTGATCCTGCCTGTACTGGTACTGCTGTTTTCAGCACTGGCCTTTTATGCCATGGGTTGGGGAAACCCTGAAAAAACTGATGCTGAGACACAGCCCAAAGGAATTAATGCCAATCTGCCGGATGCGCAGTTTAAAACACAGGAACCAAAAGATAAAATGGGCATTTATAAGCTGACCGAAAGTGGTGCGGATACCAGTAATGGTATGGAAGCAGTAGCCGGACGGTTTGGGTTTGCACCAGTGGAAGACCCGCAAACCAGGCAGATCAATGAAAAACTGGCAGCCATCAATAGGGAAATCAATAGCCCGGTTGCGCCAGCTAAAAGTTATGAGGAGCTAACAAGAAGAACGGCTTTTTCAGCCGATGCGCCAATGGGTAAAGATGTAGCCAGGCTGGAAAGCCTGATGAAAAACATGCAGTCACCTGCCGAGGAAGACCCCGAAATGGCACAACTGCATTCGCTCATGGATAAAATCATGGCGGTGCAGAACCCTGAACTGGCCAGACAAAATTTGAAGCCTGTTGCCGCTGATGTGGATAGCCTGTTTAAAGCCATTCCTGCGGTCATTTCGGGTAACCAAAAGGCCGTGCAGGGTTCAGTGGTAGAACTCCGGTTGCTGGATACTGTCCGGTTAAACGGGCAGCTCATCCCCAAGGGGCACCTGGTATTTGGCCTTGCAGAGTTCAGTAACCAGCGCCTGAATTTGCAGATCCGCAACATCCGGCTGGGTACTTCCGTCATCCCGGTCAACCTTACGGTGTTTGACAAACGCGATGCTATGCCCGGGATTAACGCACCGGAGGCATTGTTAACAGATGCGGTAAACAGGGGGAGTGTAGATGCGGTCAGCAGTATTGGCTTGATGGGTTTTGATCAGAGCCTGAGTACGCAGATAGCCGGGGCGGGACTGGATGCAGCGAAATCTTTGTTTAATAAAAAAGTAAAAAGGGTTAAGCAGAAATTGAAAGCAGATTATCCTTTACTGCTTCGGGACAATACCAAAAAGCTGAAATAGCATGAGCAGCCAAGTTAACCGGGCAATTGTACTTTGCGAAAACTGGCAGGATAAAATGATCATGCTGGAAGAGGTGTTTGGTCGGGATATTGAAAAAGACATCACCAGGCAGAAGTATGATTTTTTAAGTTCAGGGGTGGGGCGTATTGCTAAAGGCGCGAGTCCGGATGAAAAGCTGGTGCTGGATATGGTGAAAAAAACAGTGAATAAGCTGGAAAAACAATTGTATCCGAACCCGGTGATCCGTGTTCTGCGGAGGCTTAAGGCGGTGATGTTTGACCGGCCTTTACAGGCGGCTAAGTTTAAGAAGTTACGAAACGAGAACCTTGCAACCCTTAGCAGTGCAGTTGGAGCAATGGGGCTAAATCCTGACCTGCTTCAGCTGGATAGAAAACTTGATTTTGAACGGGCAAAGACTTCGATTGAACTGATTTCTCCCTGGGGTAGTAGTAATTATCAGGTGAAGGTGAATTTTGAAAAAGACCTTTCCGGTAAATACCAGATGTCCAGCTATACGGGGATGCTGAAAGATCCGCTGAACCCTGGGCAGAACCGCTCTTATACTTTTGATGTGGGTTTGGGTATCAATGCCAGGGAAGCTGCGAACCTTTTACAAGGAAGAGCCGTGCTGCAATATTATTCAATCGGTGGAGACCGGATGGCTTCCAAATGGATGCAGCTGGATTTCGAGAACCTGACTGCTGATGGCATTCCGCTTTTAAAAGAGACCCCGGCTGATCATGATTTCAATTTGAGGCAGGAAGTGAGCCGGATTGCTGAGGTATTGAATAAACCGGAACTGGCTAGTGTACGAGCACTTAATGGAATGGAACAAGGTAACCAGATTGCTTTAAAGCAGGCAAATGGTAAAACCACCTATTTGGAAGCCAATCCTTTGAATAAACAGGTGCTGATTCTCAATGAAAAACAACAGCCAATTACGCTGGAACAGTTGAAAAAGCAAAAGGAAGCTGCTTTAAAGGTGAAGCCTCAGCAGGTTAAAACCCGGGTAAAGAAAATACAGCGCAACAAGAAACAACAGCAGGATCAATCCCTGCACATTTAGTTAATTAAAAATATTTAAGATGAACAGAAATTCATTGGAAGATTTTAGGGAGCAGGCGGCTGCCCTGAAAATGCCTGCCGGAATGCAGCAGGCGATCGAAAAACAAATGGAGAAAAACCTGGAGACTATTGCAGTAACTGCAAAATTGCCTTCACACAAAGGGCATTTGGAAGTTACTGCTCACTTGAAAAGAGGTGCCGGAGATTCGGAGTATTATTTTTTCAATAAGTATGATCTGGCTTATAATAATAAGGTAAAGCCTTTGGGGAATGATTATCAGTATGCGGTGAGAACTGATGTCAAAGATGGTGTGGTATTGGAAAAACCATTGCTTCGCAGGTTTGACAGCCCTATCGCTGCGATAGACTTTTTTAACAAGCAGAAAGGCAATAGTGAATTGTTTACGGGCAAAGTATCAGAAAATGGAAAATTGACCGGAGGTCAGTCGCTGGCAACGATGAACGATGGCAAGGTAGATTATGTTACCCGTGATTTTCAGGGGGCTTATCGCAATACTGTGGTAAAAAATACAGTGTATGTAAATAAGGGTGTTGGATTCAATATGACTCAAAGCAGTAATATGCTACAGGGGGGGGCGGCCCACCGGGATGATCTGGTTAGTCGTGCGGGGGAACAGTACCAGGCCTGGAATGTCTATAAGTTTGATGAACCCCGTGATAAGTATGGGAATCTATTGGTCAAGCAGTATGGTGAGGGCTATCCTTTTAACCTGGAAATAGAGTTATCTAACTATAGGATTAAGGAGTTGGACAGTCCGGAGAAATTCAATGCTATTGTGGTCGCTATGAAAGACGGGGAACGCCCGGTTGTTACTGCATTAACGGAGACGGGGGAACAAAAGAAGTTACAGATGGAAGCCGCTCCACGTTTTGGTAACCTGAACTTCTTTAGCATGGACTATAGGCCTGTCAATAGGGAGCAGTTTCAGAAAGTGGTGAAGCAAGGAAAGGATATTTCTGCTGGAAAGGAGAAGGGGGCCTCCCAAAGCCAGGAAATGACGATGTAGCGCATTTGGCGTTTTAAACAATTAATTTATAAATTCACCCCCTTAAACTATATTTATTATGTCAGCATTTGAAAAATTGAAAGAATTGGTAGCTGCTACTGAAGCAGATGCAACAGCTTTTTACACTAAAGGAAATAAAGCAGCGGGAACTCGTTTGCGTAAAGCCTTCCAGGATATTAAAGTTTTGGCTCAGGAAGGACGTAACGAAGTTACTGAACTGAAAAACAAAGAGAGTAAATAGCAGTATAACTGTTTTGGGAAAGGGCTGGCGGTTTGATCTGTCAGCCCTTTTGTATTTTTTGTCGTATGTATTAAGGCTGTAGGATTTATTATCCTTATGAAGGACAAGGTATTTTAGGAAATAAACACTAAGCAGAATCAGAAACAGGCAGGGTTGACGGTTCTTGAATACCTTTCTTCGCCTCTCCAATGGCAGCATCTACTGCATCCCTGTCAACTTTCAAAATCTCTTTGATGATGCCTAGCAATTCCATTCTTACCTCAACATCCATGTAATACAGAGAAGAGTGACTGGGATTATTAGGTTGTCCAATTTTTTCAGGTGTTCTATTCGTTGGTGTATGCTCTAGTCTTGTTATCTCTTCTATCTTTTTAACTTGACCGACGTTAAGTTCGAAAATTCGATAATCGTTCTGATTCCTGAATTCATTCTTATTGAACTTATATGTTAAACCACTTCGGATCAGGCATTCTTCAGGCGTAGTGAATTTGTTCCAGTCCACAGACCATCCTGACATATCCGGTCCAAACATATTTGCACTTGGTTCCGAATTTGCCTTGAATTGATTTACATGAGCTTTCCTATATATTAAGCAGTCATCACTGAATTCGCCAAAATCTTTCTTCATTCTATCCTCTTGCTAGAAATTTCATCCATTTTGAAAGATGCTCATAATTGCAATCGAGAGGAACATTTCCTTTGATCGAGAGCTCTTTATTATTAAGGTCACCAAAATAGTACGCAATTGGGCGTTTTTCCGTTTGTCGTACATTGATTAACAAACGAACATTTTTCAAAGACCACTCAAAATCAATAGAACCATCTACTACGGGATTGATTTTGGGGCTAGAGATAAAGTTTCCCGTCTCTCTGCTCACTTCCAGTAAATAAGATCTTATCCGATTTGTGCTTTCATTGAATAGTTTTTCATCAATAGGTTTAGCCTCTTCATCATCCCAACCTTCTTCAAGATCTATTATGCATTGGGATTTCTCCACAGCATCTTGAAAACTTCTATTTGTAAGAGCTTCTATTTGAGAAACAACTAATTGAGCGAAATTCTCGTGATACTTCGTGAAACCAACACGGTTAATCGGTTTGAGCAGATAATCATCAAAAATTGACTGAAAACCATTTTTGACATTTATACTGGCGGCAACGCTATAAATGTCGGTTTGGTCCATAAAGCCTGTGAGACTAGTTGGTTCAATAATGAATCCGCTATATCTATCCATCTTAGGCAAATTAAAATGGCTGCCTTGTGTCAAACACGCTCCCACACGACCATATTTGGATCGAGTGACTTTAGCATTTTGTTCAGGAAATATCGAGTCCTCCACAGTTGTAGGAAGCCATTCAGGCAGTTTACTGTCTTCTGAAATAATCATTAGTTCCCAAATTCAATAAACTTAAACAACTCTCCACAATCAGTCATCAGCGTTTCCTGTTTTTCGATTGCCCTGTCAATCTGTGATCGCAAAGCATTTAAGTCTGTAAGATCCATGCTGATAAAAGTAGTCTGATCATCACCATTATCAGAATAAACAATCTTCAACTGCTGAGTGATCATCGCATATCGGCCCCCTTCAGCAACGTTACCGTTAAATACTGGACGTATATCGGTAATTAAATTACTACTTCTATAAATGTATTTGGAACTTGTATACAGGCCAATGGCCTTATGATTGATCATGACTTTCGCTGAATGATCAAAAATATATTTTAACTTTCTGACGAACTCTGGATTTTCAGGGTCGATATCTACATTATTGACAGAATAGGAGCTTAATAAAGACTTAGCAAGATCTTCATGATCAGAATTTTCTATCAATAAAAAGCCCATTCCAAAAATGGTTTGAGAAATATCTTCGATGTCAGAAATGTTAGTTTTCTCCAATAGGTGGAAAAAGTCCCTGGGTTTAGCAGACACGTCAAACTCTAGCATAGCTTCAGCTATAAGCTGCAATTCCCTGTCCGCAGTATTAATTAATTTTAAGAATCCCTTTGAAAGCGTTTCAGGGATAAAAAATTTAGCCATATTTGTTTTTCTAATGCTTAGTTAAACAAACGTTTATCAAATATGTTCAACATTCAGCATAATTTCTTCAAGTATAAATATTTTTCAATTAAAAATTACTATTTCAATATCCTTTTTCAATTCAACTAAAGAGTTCGCTCTCCTGAACCACTTTTGCTTTGTTAGGAACATTAAATCTAAATCATAAAGATATGTCAATAATAGCAAATAGTCATTAAATACAGGTGGCTGTTGTGGAGGAGATTTTGGCCTTTAAATTTATAGACAGAGATCGTTAAAAATGGAAAGTAGTATTTTATTATGAATTATAGCAATTTGTGGTTTCCCTACCGAGATAAGTATGTATAAAGTAATTTAAAAGCAAATAGAATTCATTTCTGCCTCAATTAAATTTGTATTATGCTATAATGTTCAGCCGTAACAAGATCTCTTTCTTCAATATTTTGGAAAATAGTTGTTTTTTTAACATTCTGACGGGATCTTAGGGATTTAAAGGAACTTTTCTCGCATTGGAAAGAGTTTTCTGTAATCAAATCAATTTTATTGTCAATAATTCGAATTTACGCTATCAATAAACTCATTAATCATTCCTAAGATATTTTTTTATTATATATTTGCTATCACGTCTATAAACTCTAAATTAACACTCATATGGCGGAAAATAGATCGGTTCAAGAGCAATATACAGCTGGTCCGCAAGCAATAGGGTTCGATTATCAATTTCTTTATTTTATGTATCTGGCGCTCAACCTCAAACATGGTGATATAATTGGGTTTGAAGTAAGGGATGATGTTCACATTGAACAAAGTGACGGAACCGTTGTATTGTTTCAGGGGAAACATTCTATTCAAAAAAATGCTAGTGGAGAAATTAAAAATCTAACTGCGCTGGACAGTGATTTATGGAAAACGATTAGCAACTGGGTTGATATGGTTCAGGCGGAAAGCAGCCAGTCTGAGTTTCTCAAACAGCATTCGTTTGTTCTGTTTACCAATAAAAATGAAAATTTTAATGAATTTGTGAGTGCTTTAAATACTTACAAGCACGACCAGAATTCAAGCTTGGTCATTGATGTCCTGAAAAAACTTCAAAAAGGGACAAGTGATAAAGCCATAAAAGCGTATCTGAAGAATGTCATCGGGCTTAAAGTAAAAGAATTAAAACTGTTTCTGAATAAACTCACCATTGAGACAAGTGAAGATAACCTAATCGATAAGATTAAGAATAGGATATTGGAAACAGCAAGAAATCCCGCAATAGTTGAAGCTATTTTTGAAAGTTTATATACCAACATGCAAGTAGCCAAATATTTGGATATTAAAGAAGGAAACAAATTCGAACTAACATTCCAGGATTTTAATAAACGATTTAACAGATGCTTCCTTCCTGCTTATAAGGAAAAAAGCCTTCCCAGAAGAGAGTTCCCGATACTTCTTCCGGAAGATTTAGAAACACAGACATTTGTTAAGCAGCTTATCGATATTGGAGAATTGAAGTCTGGATCCCAAGAAATTACAGAGTATACCAGACAGATGTTGAAGGTCATTAACCAGTTTGCGTGGTGGGGGCAAGAAAATCTTTTACTACCCTTAGAGATTGAAGAATGTGACAGGAATGCTGTTCTGATTTGGAAGAATAAATTTAAAGCACAATATCGCGGTATACAACGGCAAATTGATGCAGGTATTGCTGTAGCTGATCTAAATGAAGATATTCAAAATTTAGCGATTGAAATTATTGAATATTTACGTGAACAAGATCTCTCAATATTGGAAGAAAAGTTAGGTATTGAGCTTAGTAACGGACATTTTTATGCGCTTTCTGATCAGTTACGTATCGGCTGGCATATGGACTGGGAAAACAAATATTCTTGAGCATGAAGGAAATTTATTATACATATAACAACGAGGCGATTGGAAGTTGCGTTTTTCTTTCTATCCTTAAAAGTGTACCGTCAATGGATATTGCTAGAGCTTGTCTGATTCTGCCATTTTTGTTAGATGACAGCACTGTTAATTACTTGCTTAGGAATGATATCGTTGAGGGTGGACTACAACAATTAGTAAGTGAACAAAGAAAATTATTTATATCCTTTAATAAACGTTATCTGGCATTACTGCCTGTTTCTATTAATTCACTCATGTTGTTAAACAAAGGCGAACTCATAGAAATCGGAAAAGAGATCACCTACAAATCTTCAGAAGATGTTGGGAACATCGCTTTAGGTAATAGATTTGAGAACATTCGAATGGCTATCCCGAAATTTATGTCGTTAACAGCGAGTATTAATACCGTTACGCTTTATAAGCTATTAAAAGTACAACTATGATATTTATTTTGCACGAAATTAAACTGTGGTTTAAAGATGAGGGGTCAACGCCTAAAAGTTATTTCTTTGAACCTAACAAGATAAATGTAGTCACTGGCGGTGCCACAACAGGTAAAACTAGTTTTTGGAGCATTATAGATTATTGCCTCTTATCTGATAAAGTTAGTATCGCTGAACCTATAAGTGATTCGGTTTCTTGGTACGGTATCAATTTTACGATTAACAGTAAGAAGATTTCAATTGTCAGGGCATCGCCCACTTCTGGTAATCCTATTTTAGCCGTGTGTTATAATGAAGGAGGTTTCCCAATTGATTTAGTTGCTAACAAGGAAATCTCACAGGTTAAGTCTATTTTAGATTTGGAATTTGGTATATCTGATGATTTGAGATTCCCACATGGTAAAGCAAAAGGGGGTACTCATTTTAATCTTTCATTCCGGTATTTCTTACTGTTTAATCTTTTGTCAGAAGATATTATCGGAACCTCAAAAACATACTTTGATACGACTTTTTTTGGTAAGGATGAATATGAAAATGCACTTGCCCATATTTTTGACCTGGTGATCGGGGTTAACGGTATGCAGAATCTTAAAGCCAATGAAAGGCTTTCAAAGGTCAATGCTGAGATCAGAAAAATTCAGAATCAACAAAAAAGTAATCAAAAGAAACAAAAGGATTTCGAGTTTAATACCAGAGTTCTTTTAGCCCGATCCAAGGAGTTTGGATTCGTAGACTATAATGAACAACCAGAATCTTTGCTAGAAGGTCTAGAGATTTTGGAGTCAGTCGTTTCCGGAACGAAAAAAGTAACAGAAAACGCACAGCTCTTTTCTGAATTAGATCAGCTTAATCAACAACGGTCACATATTAAAGTTCAGTTAAATGCTATTACACGTTATAAAACTGAGTTTGAACAATATAATAGGACATTGAATAAATGTGCGGATAGTCTACAGCCGATAGAGTATCTGAATCAAAACTTATCTAATCAGTTGGTGGAATCCTATGAAACTAAGCTTTTTGTGGATTCTCTTGAAGCTTCGCTAAGAAATATAAGGAACAATTTATCAAAGAATGTAGCTGAGCCTAAAAAGGTTTCTGGTGATACTAAAGTTTTACAGGAAGAACTGAAGATAGTAGAAACTAGAATTAGTCAATTGAGGAGTGTTCAAAAAGAGTTCGTTGCCGAAGCTCAACGATTTGTTAATCTTGGGGAAATCAAATTTGCGTACGAACAGCTTTTAAGCGGGCAGCATATTGAATTGATTGACACTGTAAAGCTAAATGAGCTGAATGATGAGCGGGCTAATCTGGAGAAGATTCCCAAAGATAATCAAGAAATTAAATTCAGTATGAAAGAGCTGTTGAACAGTAGTATTCAACGTAATTTTAACCTTCTCAGTTCTTTGCCTGCTTATGGTACTGCTAGGACATATTTTAATACTTCAGAGATGGTTTTGCAGCTTTTTCCGGCAGGTCAAATGTTTCCTCTGGATAATGTAGGTAGTAAATCAAATTATATGATGATGCATCTGTGTTTTTACTTAGGACTGCATGAACATATGATCTCAGTTGGTCAAGTCCATGTTCCTCAGTTTCTTTTCATTGATCAACCAAGTATACCTTATTATACAGATGGTGACAATATGGACAATGAAGACAAAACGAAGTTGTTGGATGCTTTTTCATTGATTAACTCATTTGTCGCACATATTGTTGAAACAAAAAAGAGCTCTTTTCAAATCCTTTTGGTGGAACATGCCCCTGAGAGTTATTGGAAAGACAATAACCTGGACTATTTTCATACCGTTGATAAGTTTGTGGAAGGGAAGGGGTTAATTCCAAATGATGTTTACAAAGGGAAATAATCCAGGGTATACATTCTTTGAAAGTAATTAAACTAATTAGCCTGATATCTTTATTTATATATTTTCTGAGTTTACGGCGATCATCGCCGTAAACGTTATAACCTGCATAAAATGGGCCGAAAAAGGAAACTTTTAATCTCGCCTCATCTGGTCGTTTTACCAGTTTGGCTTTGCCTATGCTTTGTTTCCATTGTTTTTTTACGGTGTCGTAGCCCCGGTTGTCTACCTGGATTTGACTCTTATCTTTTTCAGTATAGGTTGCAGTTACATTATTGAGGTTCTTTTCATATTTAAAATCAAGGCGGGCAATTTCATACCATTTGCCCAGGTAACGTTTGCTGTCAAATGGTTTTACTGCTTTGGCTCCCTTTGGTATGCTGACTTTGCAGGCATTGAAGAGTATGGCAAAGGCACCGAGTGCTAAGCTGAGGTATAATATGTTTTTTCCGGTATTGTTCATATTCGATATTGATTTCATCTGAAGGGGTATATGCTCCTGTTAAAAGATTCGTTACTTGACTAGGGTAACAATTGCAGACAAATATAGTTTCGGTGCTAAAGGTTTCAGTTGGGTTGAGCGTGAATTTTTGACATTCGGAAACTGAAATTTTTTCATTTTTTCTGAAAAAAATTCAGTCTGAGGGGGTGTTTTTGGCATTGGCATTTGGCTTGTAATAAGGTAATTGAACGCAAGTTCAAGAGTTTAATTAATTGTAAGTTTTAATCATTAAATCAAATTAAGGAGGAAAAACCTATGACACTGGTTAAATTTAATCCAAAAACTAACAACTCATTAATGCCAGGCTTTAATGATGTTTTCGATTCTGTTTTCAATGATACTTTTTTCTCGGACCGCATGATGACTAAGGTGCCTGCTGCGAACATTTCGGAAAGTGCAGATCATTTTCATGTGGAGCTAGCTGCCCCTGGCCTGAAAAAAGAGGATTTTAAGTTGAAGCTGGAAAGGGATGTGCTGAGTATTTCGGTTGAGCAGGTACATGAGGATCAGAAACAAGAGCGCAACTATGCGAAAAGGGAATACAGCTATAGTTCGTTTGTACGTTCTTTTACTTTACCTGAAACGGCTGATCAGAATGGAATTGAGGCTAAATACAATGATGGGGTGCTGTGTATTGATATCCCTAAACGGGAAGAGGCGAAAGTACAATCCCGCCAGATTGAGATTAAGTAATTAATGGTTTTAAATTTAGGTTAACCGGGCCGCTCTTTGGGGAGCGGCTCTTTTATGTGATAGAGGATGGAAACAAGGTATGAGATTTCGCTGAATATCAGAACGCTGAAAGGGATGGAGACTTACGGATGTTTTTGGCTTGGGAAGGATGAGAGGTTTGCCAGGTCTGTCTTTGGGTTGATGCAGGGAGAGGATTTGGTATTTCCGAGTGCTGTGATTACAATTGATTTGATAAAAAGGGAAAATGGTGTGCCTTTTCCACTTGGGTTAAGACACTGCAGTTATGAGCAGCTGGGTTGTAATGTGAAGTTAATTACTAAGGAGTTGTCTAAGCAATTGAATTTGGAAGGGGGCGAGAGTTAAGCAGGATTAGTCAGATCGTATAATTTTCAAGTCTTAAAATCAGAAAAACGCTCAAATCCGAAACGAACGGCCACACTTTTGTTGAGTTACCCAGTTTACCCGCTTAGATATATTGTCCTATAGGATTATCACTGATGTCGATCAAAGCGCCCCTGAATGTATTTGATCCGAATTGTACCTCCCTGATCCTGCCAGTAGTAATTATTGCAGGATTTCCAGAGCTTTTCTCTGTAATCTATATATGCATTTGTGCAGAAATCAGGATCAAAACCAAGGTCCTCTAACTCTTTTATTTCCATATACAATCCATTACCTTGTTCCAGTTGCTCTTTGTAGGTGTGTAAAATCCGATAATTTAATTTGATCTGGCTGAACGCTTTTGGAAAGAATTCGTTTTCTTTTGATCGTAATTCAGAGCGGATTCTGCTGTTGAAATTATTTTTGCAATCGACATTGCAATATTTTTTTCCTTCTCTTCCATAAACCTGTTTGCCGCAATAATTGCAGGTTGGTTTTTCCTGTTTTTGTGCTGATGTTGGTTCCATACGGTGTTTGGTTATTCGTTATAAACATTTGTTATCCGATAAATGTTTTTGGAAACTGTTAATTTAATTTGGAACGGTTAGTCGTTCTCTCTATCAGATAAGATCATTTTTTCTGCCTTTTTTTCTTTCGGATCGCTTGAATTTTGTTTCAACCAATTCTTAAAGTTATGAAAAGACAAGTTTTAGCCTCGGAATCATTTTCGCTTAAAAACAGGCATTATTTCCTGGATTTCAAGCGTGCAGAGAACAATAGTAATTATATACAGATCACTCGGAGTGAGCAGCAAACTGATGGTAGTTATAAGCGCTGGGAGGTGATTGTTTTTGAAAATCAGTTTGCTGAATTTATTCAGGCTTTTTCTTCGCTGTTCCAGAGTGCTGCATGGTATGGTGCAGATTATAAAGGGATGAAAGAGATTCATGCCGAGGCCAAAGCGGCAAAGGGTATCAAGGGGATGGCACCCGAAGATCGGCCGAGGGAAAGGCTGATGGCATTGGGAGCTGCACAACTTGAGGATGCAGAACTACTGGCGATACTGATCGGTTCGGGTACCCCAAATGAATCTTCAATTGTACTTGCCCAGCGTATACTGGCTGGGCAGGGTGCAGACCTGGCTGGTTTGAAAGGCATGACGCTGGAGCAGCTTTGCAGGTTCAAGGGTATGGGGATTGCCAAATCCTGCAATGTGCTGGCTGCATTGGAGTTGGCAGCACGTCTATCCCCGGAATCTGCGCCCAGCTATAAACCTGTATACATCTACCGTCCACCTGGGCAGGAGCCGGGCGATTTTTTTGAGTATAGCTAGTCTGTTACTTTTTTACATCATTTTTCGAAGGTTTTTTAAGATTATTTAGTCGGTAAGTATTAGGCTGTTTGTGTCGAAATTTCTGATCCGCAGGGCTTACCTAGTCAAGGCGGCTCCGCTTTGCTCCGCTGGTTTTGAAAAAATAATCTCCACACCTGCGCTTCGCTTGGGTAGTATTTTTTTTCCAAAAGCCTTGCCTGTAATCCCTTCTAAATCAGGTGAGGGTGCTTAACAAAAAGCCAGGATAGGCTCCTGCCGAAGGGTAGTAGGCAGGTTGGAAAATCTAAAACCCATAAAAATGGAAACTAAAGTAAAAACAGGTGCAGAGGTTAAAGGAACTAACGCACTAGCAGACAAAAAAGCCCCTCAGTTTGTAGCGGGTAACCCGGTAAATGCGGTATCGCAAAAGGGGGACACGGACAAAGAACCAAAAGTTGAAAGTGTAAAAAGTGGTTTTGTAGATGCTGGTCAGGTGGCTGAAAAGCCGAAGGCCGAACCTTCAAAAATGGAAATCAAAGCCAGTATTGCGGAAAAGATTGCTGAACAAAGGGCGATACTGGAACGCCACATTAAACTCGGGGATGATTTGGCGCGTAAGATCAGGCACAGGGACAATTTAAAAAATATCATTACCACGCTGGAAGAATTCGAATTGGTTTTAAAAGACAATGCGGACGAAACAGACGGGAATTATTATCAGGGTTGTATGCTTACGATCAAAGATGACAACGGTAAAACCTTTACTACTAAAAACCCTACGATTATTAAAGGGGTGGCCGAGCAGGTGAATAGCCTGTGCAGCGAAAAACTCGAAGAGGTCGAAACCGACATCGTTAACCTTATTCCTGCTTAAATATGTTGCGCCCCTGTTTAGGCGGGGGCGTCAATATTCACCTAAATATTTAAGTATGGAAAAGGCATTTATTGAATTCCTAGACCATGTGTATGAGCCGGGGTATGGCTTGGAGTTCAAGGAAAATAACCCATCGGCATTTTATCAGCAGTTGGAGAGATTTAGCCAGCTGCCTAAAATTCCTAAATATGAAAAGTCAAATTTTATATATCATCGTTCGGGTAGAGGTCGAAAGCAAGACCGATTGCCTGATGGAAACGGTAGCCGAAATTGAAGGGGAAACCAATTACAGTTTTGAGAGTACCGAAAACGTGAAGGTACTGGAAACTGAACTTTTAGCAACTGGATTTAATTACCCTTAATTTTTACAATCATGTCACATAACCTTAATTATAACAGCAATACGAAAGCGCATAGTTTTTTCAGTGTGAAAGAAAAAGCATGGCACAATCTGGGGAAAATCATTGAGCATTACCCGACCAGTAGTGAGGCTATAGTTTACGCAGGATTGAATTTTGAAGTGGAGAAACGACCGCTTTTTACCTGTGATTCAGAAAACTTTGCAGTTTTTAACGATGTGGAAACGGACGAATATATGAACAGCTTTGAGCCGAATATTATAGTTCCGGATTTCTTTTCTACAATGAGAACTGATACCGATGAAGTATTGGGCTTAGTGGGGAAGGATTACCAAGTGGTTCAAAATACAGAGGCTTTTGGTTTCTTTGATAGCATAGTGGGCGGGGGGACTGGTATTAAGTATGAAACGGCCGGATGTCTCGGACGTGGTCAGGTTATTTTTATCACGGCCAAACTACCGGATTTTATTCGGGTTGGGCGTGAGGATTTAATTGAGCAATATCTTTTTTTAACTTCTTCGCATGATGGTTCAGGCAGTATCAGCATAGCTTTTACGCCTGTGCGCATTTGCTGTGCGAATACGCTTAATGCTGCTTTGAAACACAATTCGGGTTGTATTAAAATCCGTCATACGGCAAGTGCTGCGGATAAACTGAAACAGGCGCAAATGATGTTAGGTATATCAAACAGCCTTTCTATTGAAATGGAGGCTATTTATAACCGCTGGTCTCATGTGCGTATCAGTGATCCGGAATTAAAACGCCTTATTCAACTGGCTATGGTGCCCAACCGTGAAACGCTGGAAAAACTGCGCAATTTTCAGGAGGATGAACTTTCCACACAGTTTAACAATATCGTAGAGAATGTGTACGAGTATGCAATGGCAAGTCCTACCCAGCAAATGGATACCACAAGGGGTACACTGTTTGGGGCTTATAATTCGGTAACAGGGTATTTTCAGAATGTGCGCAATTACAAGGATGATGAAAGCAAGTTTAAATCCATTATGTCAGGTACTGCACTAACCCGTACGCAAACCGCATTTGATTTGTGCATGGACTTTACCAAAACAGGGGCAAGCGCCTTGAATTAACTGATTATCTAATGGGGGAGTATTCCCCCTAAATTTCGAATCATGAAACGATATATAGTCGATAATGAGGGGAATCTGTTGGAAGTAACAGATTTAAAGGCGGCAATATTTCAGGTGGCCATGTACCTCACTTACGAAATCAAGAATCCTACTAAGGAGGAGGAAGCATTTCATAAGAAACGTTTAAGCTACTGGAAAGATATTTATAGCAAACTGGTGATACTCAAACAGGATGCTGATAAAGCTACAGCTATTAATTAGTTTATCTAGTCATGGGCGGGTTTCCGCCCCTTAATTCTAAAATTGATGAAGCCAATTATAAAACTCAATACTAAAGAAAAGGCCAAATTGTTACATGCGCTTTTTCCTAATGAAATACCGGTGTTTTTAAACTATCTGCAAAAATTCTGTACGCACTTACACGAACGGCAGGAAGGTTATGAAAAATTATGGAATCCCCGGTTAATGCATTTTGAAAGATGGCGGGTGACTTCGGGTTATATCCTGCAACTTTTGGAAAGCAAACGTTCAAAACTGGAATCCAGTGCAGAAGCATTTGCAAACCACTTGTTTTTCCTGGATTATGCGACCATAACCCTAAACCAGTTAACCAATACGCCGAGACGGAATGTTATAACCAAAGGTTTAAACTGGCCCTTCCGATGTTTTTCTTAAATGTTTTTAATTCTTAAATGTTAATCAAGGGCAATTTTTGCTCTTTAATTCTATGAACATGAAACCTATACATAAATTAAAACTACATCAAAAAATCAACATCCTTTATAAGTTATATCCTGCCTCTATTGTTGAATTCACCGATTATTTAAAAGCCTGTGCAATTGAAACTATAGACGAAAGAGAAGAAGCAGCCGAAGCATGGGGTAAAAATGTCGTTCAGCAGGACTATTGGGTTTTACTGGCGATGAAAACCTTTGACCGTATCAAACAATACGGGGAGAGTTTCTTTTATTGCCGAAAGTTATTTACGAAGCAGCTATTCAAAGGAAGTGTATGCCTGTTTACCGTTCATACTTTATTACGTTACGCAGAAACTGAAAACTGCTCGCATAAGTTTGCACAATCGGTAAAGCTGTTTATTGAAATTTAAGCTGGTAATGAGAAGGATTAAAGGAATCAATGTGCTGAAAGCTGGGCTTTTGGACTTTGCCAAAGAAATCATTTACAGCTTAACCTGTGAATTGCAGCGTATTAGTCGGAGGGTAGAAATTGCCGAACTTAAATTCAACCCTTTTTCAGGTGAAGTAAGTATCTATATGGATGCCATCCGATTGGATGAAAATGTGGAGATCATTTTGGACACGTCATTTGCTGATACAACTGACAAATTCTTACGGAGTAGTATTTCAGATTTGGAAATTGACTTTTTTGGCTTAATTGACCTGTTGGAATTGTTAAAAGGAGTAGAGGGAAAAAATGGCGTTTTTCCCTCTATTTTAAAACCCGTAAATGGCGAATATATTACTCATGAGGAACAGGACAGAGACGCATGGGTTTGTATATGTGGTAATATGCCCAGTTATAATGGTTTTTATGCCTGTGATGAAGATGGTGACCTGATCGAACCGGGAAACGAATGGGAATATTTTTACAGGTGCGAATATTGCGGGCGCGTGATTGATGACCGGAATCTTCTGGTTATTGGCATTAATTTGAACCCTAATAACGAAGAAGAATAAGTAAACGGTTTTATTTTAATCTGCCTGTAATGCTGTTATTTTGCATGTATGGCTGCCCGAAAAAATGCGGGCGGCCCTAACGGGCATAAACAGTTTTATGAAGACGGGGAGTTATTTTTTGTTAATTTAGGCAATCTATTTTTTAAACTCTCAAGATGAAACTAATCAGCGATATTATCAATGAGTTAATGGATTATGAAAAGGCGATTTCAGGCCCATTACTTAAAACCAAAGTTTTGGCTTCTAGAATTGGAAATAATAATCTGATGGCATGGGTTGATGGAGAATTAAGTGGTTACGCAGAAGATGCCCAACTTCCCGACTACCGTGAGTCAAAAGGTGATCCGCAAGGGAATTATGTAAATGGTCATATGCAATATTCTAATTCATCTATTCCTATAGCACATTTAAAAGAGGATGTAGCAAAAGGTCTTACTAAAATTGTGATGAGAGACAGTATAAGCTCAATTGAAAATCTCATAGGAAAAAAAGGCTTAAAAATGAGTGTTAATGCTCAAACAAAGCTATACTTAGAGCAAACCATACAAGATCTCGGTAATCCGTATTTTCAAATTCTGAATGTTCATTTACAGATACCAGCAACATTCCTGACAGATATATTGTCAAATGTTCGATCAAAATTATTAGACTTCATGTTGGAAATTGAAAATGAATTTGGACAGGAAACGGAAATACAAGAATTAAAAAGTAATACAGCAGTAATTAACAATATTATGAATAATACTATAAATGCAAACGGTGACGGGAATGTAATAAACACAGGTAATAATGCAAATGTCTCAGCCTCCATTAATATTACAAAGCAAAACAAGGAACAGCTTGAGAGTATTTTGAAGGAAAATCATGTCGACCAATCAGATATTACCGAGTTATTAACAGTAATCGATGAAGAGCAGCCAACTGAAATGGGCTTTGGTAAAAAAGTCAATGTTTGGATGCACAAAATGCTCGCTAAGTCCTTGGACGGAAGTTGGCAGGTGGGGATTGGCGCCGGAGGTACATTATTGGCCGAAGCGATTAAAAAATATTACGGATTATAAATTATCTTTTTAATCTGGTGCTTTGACCGCAATGGTTGCTTCAAGATTGGAATCATTTCCTGTATTATTGACATTTCCATCTCCATTATTGGTAATTTCATTTTTGATGTAATTAGTTACAAAATGATTGTTTACTGTTTGCTTTTCGTTAAATGATTTGATCTCTATATCATATCCGAAGTGATCAGCAAGTTCCATGCAGAAAGCAAGTAACTTCGATTTAACTGTACTAGGTATTTGAATGATAATGTTTGCGTTCGCTGTAATCATAGCGCCAACAACTTGAATTGATATATTTGAACGATATAGTTTTAATGCTGCAGGTTGTATGTATGGAATCATTTCTAAAGGTAAGTCAACCCTAATTAAAGGAGAATCATTTTTGTGTGATTTTAAACCCATGCTTTCTATTACTTTAATACCCTCATACACTCCCTGATATAAAAAATGGGTATTAAAGGGCTCTTCAAGCATTGAAATTGGCACTTCCTTTATCTGTGAATACGCACCCGATTGTAGGGTTACTGTTAATGTTGCAATTGCTTTGCGATATCCAGGAGGTTCTTTTCCTTTATATCCGTTTATTTCTGCATCGGTATAATCAAGTAGCTCTTGATTTTTGATTAATCGGGCGAAATAATTCAATTTGAATAGTGCAGGTTCTATGGAGCCGTCAGTTTTGATTAGGTCGTTAATAACCTCTTGTAGGAAAAAAATATGATTGCTACTCATGCCGTTAATTATAAATATAAAACTAGCATATTTTCATTTGATAAAAAAGCAGGTTCGTATAGGTCTGAACATTTTGGTTGAAAACATCAAAGTATTGAAGTGTTATTGCCTGTCTTCAAGTTCATTTAATTATATTAGTCTCAAGCTCTCAAATTCTTTTTGGAATTAGGGTTAAATCAATAATTTTCAAAAATGACTGAGATAAATTGGAACATATTCAAAATCAAATTTAATGAAAAAGAGCAGAGCGCCTTTGAAAGATTGTCATACTTATTGTTCTGTTCTGAGCATGGAATCAAAAAAGGCTTATTTGGCTTTAAAAATCAAATAGGTATTGAAACGGAACCTGTTCTACATAATGAGAAATATATTGGCTTTCAGTCGAAATATTATGATAGCTCGCTTGCCAATCACAAAATTGATATCATTGATTCCCTTAAAAAAGCTAAGCGCGAAAATCCATTATTAGATACAATTTTTCTTTATACCAATCAAACACCAAGCGAATCAAACAAAAAAGGAGTTAAGCTACCAAAGTATTTGTCGGAAATCGCTGAAATTGCAGACACCGTGGGAGTAAATTTGGAATGGAGACTGCCCTCGCACTTTACCCAGCAACTCTCTCTTGTAGATAACCAGCAGATCGCTCAGCATTTCTTTAGCTTGGATCAAAGTATTGTAGAATTTACAGAAGACTTGCGCCAACATGCTGAAAATATACTTTTGCCCATTCAATCAAGTATTTCATACGGTCAGAAACAAATAAAGATAGAGCGGATCGATACGGTCAAACAAATCGAACAATCCGATGCCAGCATACAAATTCTGGCAGGTACCGGTGGGTCAGGTAAAACTGCGGTAATTAAGGACTTTTTTAAAAATGCAACTTCGCCAGTTTACCTTTTCAAAGCTGCTGAGTTTAACATCAATTGTGCGTCTCTACTATTCAGGAAATTCGGTAATTTCAATCTAAAGGATTTCATTGAGATTCATGAGACCGAGCAGACAAAGGTTATGGTAATAGACTCTGCAGAGAAACTTTCCGACCTCGATGACCAGACTGCTTTTTTGGAAATTCTTTCGTCCCTCATTAGCAGCAAATGGAGAATCATTTTTACCACCCGTTACAGTTACCTTGAAGACCTGAAGTTTCAATTTGTTGAAGTTTATAGGTTACCCTTTTCGGTTACAGTAATTAATGAATTGGACCCGGAGGAGTTGGTGAAAATTGCGGAGGAGAACGGCTTCACATTACCCTCTGATTCGAAACTAAGGACGTTAATTAGGAATCTGTTCTATCTTAATGAATATCTTTCAATTGCAATGGTGGAGGGTGAAATTTCTGACCTGACTAGGTTTAAACAGACGCTCTGGCAAAAAAAAATCCAGCATTCCAGTTTTCGTAAAGATCAGATTCACCTGCAACGGGAAGAAACCTTCCTCAAACTTGCAAAGTTACGATGCGAAACTGGTCGCTTTTACATTTCAGGAAAAGATCTGAACCAAACAGCGCTTTCTCACCTGGCTAACGATGAGATCATCTATTATGACAATATGCAAAATGCCTTCTTCATCGCCCACGACATTTATGAGGAATGGGCGCTGGAGAGAATCATAGAACAGGCTTATCTTGATCGGGATGCGCATCAGATTTTTTTTGATAAGATCGGCCAATCATTAGCTATTCGCAGGGCATTCCGTAATTGGATATCGAGTAAACTACAGTCCGACGTAGCTCAAATCAAATCGTTTGTCACTTCAATTTTCCAAGATGAGACAATAGTCGGCTTTTGGAAAGATGAAGTTTTGATCAGCACTATGCTATCTGAATATTCGGGTGAGTTTTTTGATTTTTTCTCAGAGGAATTACTGAAGGACAATAAGTCAAGCCTAATTAGATTAATATTTTTACTGCGAACAGCTTGCAAGGCAATTGATCCTGCTTACACCACGCTCTTAAATCTACAGCAAAATTCTTCTGGAGCAGGTACTTATCTGATCACAACCCCTAAAGGGAAAGGCTGGGAACATGCAATAGATTTTTTATTCAACAATGTAGCAAAGTTTAACCTATCAGAGTTACCTGTTATATTACCGCTACTGTGGGATTGGGTCACCGACCATCGGACTGGTTTATCAACTAAAAAAGCAGCTCAGTTTGGACTGTATTTTTATGAAAAGTACCACGACGAAGAATCCTATGCAAGGAAAAATGATCAGACACTGAAACATTTGATCCGTATCATTCTTTTTGGCAGTGCGGAGATAAAACAACAGTTGCAGATAATTGTAAATGGATTGTTGAGTTCTTCTTTGAATAACCGTCATGACCGTTATCAGGATATATTGGATAAAATCTTGACAGCTCAGGATGGTGGTGTACATATGGTGAATTCAATGCCTGAAAGCGTTGTTCAACTTACAAATAAGTATTGGTACCAACCGGTTTCAGAACGACACCCCTTCGATCATGGGGGATATGGGACTGAGCAATATTACCTAATTCCCAGTCGATGGCATCATGAATATTCTCCCGCAAGTGCATTTCAAACTCCGGTTTATTGGATCCTGAAGTCAGATTTGATGGCTGGGGTGAGGTTTATTCTTGATTTTACAAAGCGCGCTGTAGAAGCTTATAGTGCCTCTGAGTTTGAAGATGAATCTTTAAAGGAAATCACCGTTTTATTGGAAGGAGACAAGGTCTATAAGCAATATATTAGCAATTGTCTTTGGAACATGTATCGTGGTAGTGGCTCGCCAGTTGCTCCTTGTATGATGCAATCCTACCACATGGCATTGGAAAAGCGTCTTCTGGAGCTTGCGAAATCACAAGACCCGCAGGTGCTAAGTGGATGGCTGTGGTACCTGCTTAAAAACAGCAGTTCTGCTTCAATCAGCGCGATTGTATGTAGTGTAGTGCTTGCGCATCCAGATGACTATTTCGAAATTGCGCTGGCAATGTTCAGAAACTATGATTTCATCATTCACGACAGGTGGCGTAAGGGGGAGGAGCACCAGGCAAAACGTATTTATAGCATAGGCAGAGGGATGAATCCGAAAAGCAAGATATACGAAGATGAGCGGATCAGTACCTGTGAAGATGCACATAGGAGACGTTCACTCGATGATTTGATCTTAAATTACCAATTTTTCCGTAACGAAGGTGTCTCTGATGAAGTGTTTGATCAACGTCAGCAACAAATCTGGTCAACTATTGATGAGTACTACCAGCGATTGAAAAATAAAGAGCTAGATAATTATGATGAGGAATCAGTGAAGCTTTTTCTGGCTAGTATAGATCGCAGAAATATGAATCCATCAGTAGAAGATGCCGGTGATAAATTGATAGTCAAATTTAATCCTAAAATCGAGCCAGAGCTAATCGAATATCAAAATACAATTGCGGAAGACAGTGACAATTTGTTTAGTTACGCTTCTCTGAAGCTTTGGGCTAGTAATAAATTGGAAACCTATATTCACGATACACAGTATCCTCAGTATGAGGGGAATCCTGCCGAAGCGCTCCAGCAGGTAAAAAATTTGGTAAATGATCTTGAAGACTCAAATGAACAGTTTTGGCTGATGAACCATACAATACCGGCATTTGTGTGTTGTGTTTTAGTTCGGGAATACGTGGAGCATATAGCTATCGAGGATTTACAATATTGTAAAAAAATAATCTTGGAATTTGCTTACGCACCGCTCAATGAAGACTATCGATACCAGATTTCTGATGGTGTAGAAGCCTCGGTTGGTACGCTTCCATACCTTTATGGACTCTTTCCAGCTGAACAAAGCAATTTTGACCTCACTTTGCTGTGTCTTTTATTCGATACCAATTCTATTGGAAATTATAAACGTATCTGTGACTATGCAATTGAGGCGATTAACGGGAAACTATCGTCGACTTCACCTGAAAATGCGCTCAGAATATTTCGAGCTTATCTTGCTTTTGGCAACAAATACAATTTGTGTTTGGAAGAGATGCGAGAAAAGAACCGCCAAAGCTATGGATATGGAATTTCCCGCTCACAAATTCTCGATTATTTCCTAGATAAACATAATCTTGATGTTCAAGCATTCTTTAATGACCAGTATAATTTTCCGGAATTAAAGGAGTACACAGATATTAATCTCCTGGAGACAGCCTTTCATCTGGTGCCTAACGATACTCTAGAACCAAGCTATCTGGAGTTTACCAAAAAATGTCTTCCTCTTTTCAGTACAATGCTTGTTGACGACAGGTTTTCCGGCACGGAGGAACCGAAGGATTACATGATCAGGCTACGTTTATTTAAAAAGTTAGCTTATTTCGTGCTGCACCGAAAAATAGAGGAGATTCCCCAGTATGTTCATCCATTTGTGGACAATTTCGTGGTGAGTGAGGAGTCTGATAAATTTTTACAGGAGTTTATCGGGGCGGAAGATATTTTAAGGACGTATGATCCGTTTTGGAAGGTCTGGGATTGCTTTTACGAGGAGATAGTTAGTGCTTCTTCCCGAGGAAGGGTTTTTAAAAGTGACGCGGTGATCAGTACCTATTTATTAGCTTGGCCATGGTGGAAGGAGACTGCAAAATCTTGGTTTAGTTTAAAGGATAGGGAGCGACGATTTTATTTAAAGGCGGTCAAGGACATGGGCCATCACCCTGCCGTACTTTACAGTATTGCAAAACTGGTAAATGAAATTGCTGGGGATTTTATTGATGATGCAGTTGTTTGGGCCAGCAACCTGATTGAATCCAATCATAATCTTTCCACCGATCAACTTGTGACTAATACGACATATTATCTAGAAATTATGGTACGGAAATTTGTATATCTGAACCGAACCACACTTAAATTAAATCCTTCTGTGCGTAAAAAGGTATTAGTTGTTCTTGCTTTTTTGATCAATAAAGGATCTGAAAATGCTTATTTATTGCGGGAGGATATTTTATAATTCCAAAGGGAAGTCATTACGAGATATAAAAAAATCATCTTTAGAAGCTGTTACACTAGAATAAATCATTTATGTCGGTCTTCAATTGGTAGGTCGCACTAAATATTTCCTGTAAAATTATCACTACTATGGGGTAGAATCATCCCTAGTAGTGAAGACTCAAAAACTGCCCATCTCTAGTAGGGATGATTTTGAAGTTTCATCACTAGCAAAATCATCCCATTTTGACAAAAATGAAATATAGCAGATTAATCAGTTTTGTATTTTGTAAAACCATTTTCTGCCCATACTTGCGTTAAAGGCTTATCTCTTCTTTCCTGACTGGTGTAACATCGTTTGTACCTAAGTTTGAAATCTCTACTAAGGGGCTCACTATGAAATAGGGTGTCCAAGTTTGCAATTTTCTTCAAATCATCCAAAAACTGGTTCGAGAATAGTCCAGTAAAGGGCACCACGGAAAGAGGGAATTTCAGCAATGAAATTCCCTCTTTTTTTTATTCATATATCTGGTATTCAGATTATTACATTTTTTTTGGATTGGCTGATTTTTGACATTTAAAATCTTAGTATTTTTATATATTTTTAAGTGTTGTTTTGTTTAATGTGCTGATATATAGCTGTTTGATTTATTTTTTTTAATCAAAATTCTACAAAAGGGTTCGATATCCGGAAGGGTGAGTTAAAGAGAGTCGAACCAAAGCAAGATATCCCTAGTAGAGTAAAATTGTCGGTTTAATAAAAAACAGTTAATAGCGGGCGATTAGACACTGATTTTAGAAATTTTTATCCCCAGTAAAGTAATTCATTTTTTAGCTATGAATGACCAGTTCTACAAAGCTCTCTAGGAAAAATATAATATTTTGTGCATTTCTAGACTCAATACTTCGGTTATTATTGCTTTCAAACTTTATTATTTCCTCAGATTCTTTCGAATAAATAAATTCTTCTACTGAATTTGAATCGGAAATTGCTTGGATTTCAGTAATAGTATCCGAATTTTCATGCTCTAAATTGTAAATGAATTTGACTGCATCTGTGAAAAGGATATGAAAGTTCTTATCATCGCAAAGTATCCGTTTGTCGGTTAAGAGGTCGATTATTTTTCTTTTGTATGTAGTTTCAAATTGTTGGTAGGTTAAAGAGATATTTGAGAATTTGTGCATAGCTTCAGCTATTATTTTTTCAGCTTTTGAAATCATAAACGCTGCGTTGTTCAAACTAGTTCCTATACAATTGATTTTGTACTCACAATCGGCTTTTATTGCGAAGTAGTCGTCATTGTCTATTTCACCTGTTAGCAAAAGTTCTTTAGCCTTATTTAGCCTTTCAAATGTCCTTTCTATACTTTTAAAGATTTGAGATTGTGTATTTGAAGCTTCGCCGAAATGTTTGTTATAAACACGTTGTAAGACCATATGAAAAAGAGATAAATAGAATTCTCCAGGAATTAACTGTTTTAACTCTTTTAGTACCAATTCATCCATAGAATCGGCTCTAACCCGGAATTTGCAACCATTTGTACAGTGGTAGTAATGGTAGTACGTATTTCTACCCTTCGAGGCACTGCCTGTTAGGTTCTTAAAACATAGCGGGCATGTTAATAGACCTCGTAATTGTAGTTGATTATTAGTTTTAGTTCTGCGTTGTGGTTTTGCATTGTTATTTAATACCTGTTGAACTTGTTTAAAGACATCTTCGGATATTAATTTTTCATGTAAGCCATTAACTAAATACCGATTTTCTTGTTCGTATGCTGGAACTACGATCTTACCATAATAAATAGGATTTCGAATCATCAGCCAGAAATTATTTAAGCTACATTTAAATCCGTTTTCTATTGCTTCGTTATAAATAAAACGTGTGGAATGATATCCGTTGGCCAATTCGATAAAAATGTTCTTGATAAAGGTCGCCTCTGGCTCTTTGGGTATTATACATTTTTTTCCATCGATTAAGGTGATATTTATATATCCTATCGGTGCATGACACATATATCGTCCCTCTTGCTTTGCTTTATGCATACCTTGCCTGACATTCAAACTTCGCCTGTCATTTTCTACTTCGGATGTTGCCAGGTAAATAGCGAGCATTATTTTATTTTCTGGAATAGCCAGGTTAAGAGGTTGATCAATGGCTTTCGTTTCAATGTTCATCTTTTTTAGCCTTTCAATCATGGAATATGCATCAGCAGCATTCCTACTGAATCTATCCCATCTGGAAAATAAAATAAAATCTGGTCTGTTTGCCCTACTACGGTTTAAGCTCAAGAATAATTTTGACCACTCAGGTCTATTGAAGGTTTTTGCTGAATGATCTTCATATACGACCTGTAGGATTTGAATTTTATTAGTGAAGCAGAACTTTTCTAAACGTTCTCTTTGGCTTTGCTGTGAGTATCCTTTTTGTGCCTGCTCATCAGTACTTACACGAATGTATAACGTTGCGGTATGCATGATAAAGTTTTAACACAATTCTTTATGTTCCAAGTATCAAAGTGTGGTTTTAATTACGCTAATATTACAATCTAGCTATAATTGTGGGGTTAAAAGCATTGAAAAATAGAGAATGCTTTTGGAATCTAATTTGTTATTCTTTTGCCTAAGCTTGCATGGCAATGCAAGCTTAGGCAAAAGAATGATACATATTATGATCCTTTGGGACAATATCAATTTGATTAAATTTAAGATCGCTTTTGATCCGCTACTCATTTTTCTAGATCATTTCATATTTTTTCATTGACACTCGATCCAGTTAGTGGAATGAAAGATAAGCCGTTTTTGCAAAGCTCCGTCATATAACTAGAATTAAACGAAGATTCCTGTCTATAATGCCAGGATGTGGATAGACCAATAGATTGGAGTCAGCTGCATTTTTTTGGACTTTAACAAAATTTTTACTGTTAACTTGTGACAATAAGAATTTTGTTATATTTTTGACAAAAAATCTATTGTCAAATATAGGGAGGCGATAGATAACTAAAATGGAATATGAGTATTCAGACATTGTACAATCCAGGTAGCCTTAATAAGGTTGATCTGATATCAAGTTTTGTTGTTAGGACTAAAGTATTTGAGACTATTTTTGATGATATATCCTCACGTACTATTGATACACCATGTAATCACTACCTTATACAGGGGCAAAGAGGGATGGGTAAGACAACTTTATTGCTTCGATTGAAGTATGAGGTAGAAAATACAGATAGGCTAAATAAATGGCTTATCCCTATATTCTTCAATGAGGAAATGTATGACCTGACAACTCTTTCAAGATTGTGGGAAAAATTATTAGAGCATTTAGATGAAGTTTGGGAAACAGATAATATACACTATGAGCATACGGAGTCCTTTATGGAGTATGATGACTATGAGGATAAATGCTTTGAATATTTAATTGGCATTTTGCGTTCTCGTGGACAAAAGATAATTTTATTCTTTGATAATTTTGGACAGCTTTTTTTGGATAACCTCAGAGATGCTGAGAAAAACAAATTGAAATACATCTTAGAACATTACGGTGATTTAAGTATTATAGGCGCTTCAGCTATCATTTTGAACGATTCAAATAATTATGCCGAGCCATTTTACAACTCGTTTAAAGTTATTTATCTCCAGGGGCTAAATAAAGAAGAGACCTTTGAATTGATTTCACAGTTACAAGAAAATTGTGAGCATAAAGTCGACTTGAGTAAGAATAAAGCTAAAATTGAAACATTAGCGATTTTAACCGGAGGTGTAATCCGTACATTGATGATGCTTTATCAGGTTCTTTTAGATGACCAAAACGGAACAGCATTGAAAGATTTGGAAATTATTCTAGATCGTGTCACCCCACTTTACAAGCACCGTATTGAAGATCTACCAGTGCAACAAAGAAGGATCGTTGATGTAATTGCGAAGAGATGGGATGCTGTAAGTGCGAAGGAAATCGCAGACAACATTCGTGATGATGGTAAACCCTTAGCTACAAAATTGGTTTCTGCTCAATTGCAGCAACTTGAAAAAAACAATGTGATTGAGAAGAAGAAGACGGGGACAAAGAATCATCTTTATCAGTTAAAGGAACGTTTTTTTAACATTTGGTACCTGATGCGAAATGGAGATCGTAAAGATCGGGTACGTGTAGTGTGGTTAACTAAATTTTTAGAATTATGGTACGAAGACGAAGATGAACTGACAGCATTTCTTCATATACATCTTAAAAAAATTCGTTCTGGGAAGTATCATGAAAGATCTGCTTTACTTATTGCGGAAGCTTTGATTAACTCAGATAAACTGAATTTAGAAAAACAAAAGATGATTTATGATGAAACCACGGCGATTCTTGCTGATAAAAATCAAGATGTTTTACAAAACCCGCGTAAAAGAAAGTCCAATCTCGCCTTTCACCATTATTCAAAAAAGGAATATGAAGATGCAGTTCGTTTACTTGGGGAAATCACTGACAGATCTGTTCATGAGAGTTTGATATATGCTTGGTGTTTTGTTTTGCTTAAGGATTACCCTCCTGTTTTAAGTATCATAGAGAGCCTTGCACCTGAAGAACATGAGGACGTTGTTACTTTAGCTATTATTTACATGATTCTTGACGAACCTGCTAAAAGTTTGAAGTTGTTGCTCGATCATGAAATTACTGAAGAGGGGAGAATCTTCATGCTTAAAGCCGATGCATATAACGGGCTTAAAGATGCCATAAATGCTGAAAAATACTATAAGCTAGCTATTCTGAATTTCGCTGAGGATGCACCAAATGCATATCTCAATTATTCTGAGTTTTTAATTTATTTAGATAGGTTAGATGAAGCTGAACAATGTTTGGTAGAAGGTATAAATAAACGGCCTGAATTGTTTCTGTATAAAAAATTGATCGACTTCTACTTATTTGTGAAAGATGAGGATAAAATGTATCTAGTTGAAGCAAATGATATATTGATAAAAGCAAAAGAGGTGATTTCTAACGATCCCGATTTATATTTTTATGAAGGTATTATTCAACTGCACAATGAAAAATCGAGTGGAATTAAGGAAAAAAACCATGGAACTTTCTTTCATAAAGCTAGAGTAGAATATTTTCGAAATGACGTTCAGAACTATGAGCCAATATATGTGGATTTGACTTTAACTGTTTGCTTGATTTATTATAAAGATGTGCTCAGGGATAGAAAGAAAGTATTGAAACTTTTAAACGATGCTAGACTATTTGAACAGCGTTTTATTTGGGATATCGTTCAAGTCTTTTTAAATGTTTGGGATGGTAAATATGGTGCTGTAGAGGTGGATCTGTTAAATGTGCTAAGTAAAGAGCAACTCAAGGACAGTGAAAGGGAGCGAAGTGTTTTAAACGATGTGTTACTTCTGCTGTTGTCAAGAAAACAATATCAAACGGTACTAAATATTTTTCATGGATATCGCAATCTTCAAGAGATTCTTAAACCGACCTATTATGCTTTAATGACGGTTCTAAAAAAAGAATACCCCAATGAGATCATTAAAATGGGTAAAGAATTGGAAGAACCCGTTAAGGATATTTTGGCAAGGGTAGAAACGATGGTGGCGTCTTATAGATTAGATTAATTCATGAAGTCATAATTTTTAAAAAAATAAAAAAAGGAAGGAGGTATCCAGTAACCACATTTTGAATAAGATGTGGTAATAATAAAAGAAAATTTAGTTTAGAATGCAAGATAAAATGAAATAGTTAAAGGGCTCAGGTGTGTGGTAGCTCCTGAGCCGCAATACTATGTCATTCGCACAGTTGACAACAGAACGAATGGATTTGAGATTCTCAATTCTCGTTTATAACGCACAAAAGTATAAAAAGTTATACTTTATGCAAGTAAAATTTCATTGTTCCGTTGTTATGTGCCCTAAAAGCCGGATAATCAATGCCGGTAGAATTAACGGCAGCCCGTGAGAGCTGTCAAATGTCACATGCAACACCAATCAAAAACAGAAGATTGGTGTTCAACTGGATTGCCTTTGCAGTTCGGAAAATCGGAATACCATAAAATGGCAGATAGATTTATACAAAAAAGAATCAGCTTACACGATGAGGTAAGCACAGGAAAATTAAAAGTTTCTAAATTATTTGAATTACTAAATGATCATCCTTATAGGGAAGAGGTCTGGAAACAGTATCAACTTGACCAGATCAAAGATGATGTTATTGTAATCGATCACATTGATGTGATCTACAAAAGGATAAAATTTTTGAACGAACACTTCAGGCGTTTTTCCGTCTTCGCCTACAACAAGGACATTAGTATTGCTGAGAGTAAAACATACATAGAAGACGTAGGTGAAAAAGCCTTGATTTTCAATCTGAATGAATATGTTGAGATTGATGAAGTTAAGGGAAATCTGGATTGCATAGCTATCTATGACTCAAAGAATACATTTTTTGATGAATATGATATGGCAAAGTTTGCAAACAGGTTGTACAAAGATAACCTTGGTGAATTAGCGGATTATAACATTAATTACTTTAAGGATTTAGCTGAAACGAATAAGAAATTCAAGAAATACAAGAGTTACCGCCTGGTGCAAAATAAAGAGGAACTCTTTTTAAGGGGAATTACTTCGGTAGATCGGTATTTTGAGTATGGGATTGATTTTACTTTTGTGGTGTCCATGCTATCCTTTCATAAGGATATGATCGCCAATGAAGGGAATGCTTATGTTATTTCAAGCGCTGCAATTTCAGAATCTAAACTTGAAATCATTGTTGCTGATAAAAATCTTAAGGATGCAGGTGAATTTGGAAAGGTTAGTTCTGCAATGGTCATTACGACCAATGATCTCGGGCAAGGATCTCTCAACTATAGTAAAGTGATAAAAGTTGGTGGCTCGTTATTTAATGGTGTATACATTTTCCCGCCAAGCGATGAGGTTCAAAAAACAAAACTTGTCTTGTCCCATTCTTCAACACCACTCACAGTTTTGGCAAAGTTGAGAGAATTCAATGCACTGTTGAACAATACAGATGAGTTCATCAAGGACTTGCAGGAAGTGAAGAAAATGAAGTCGGCAGAGGAATTGCGTCAGCGTATACTGTTAAAATTATCGAATCCTAGAAGTGCATTTAAAGATGCCCATCAGTTGAGGGATATTTTCAGATTAGCAATTGCAAATGAAATCGAAAGCTTTGCTAAGCTTCTTGATATGTGTGGAAAAGCTGAAGAATTGGATATCGATTATGACCTTAAAGAAAAGCTAAGAGTCATTATTTCTGATATTTTGTTGTCTACTCGTAAATAATCTAGTTCAATTAGGGCAAAGGTGAAAGCTTTTGCCCATTGTTTCAAAAAGTATGAGTATAAATGATTTAATGAGTTACCAAGATGTGGTAACCTACTTACATGGTAAAAACAGAACTAAGCACCTACTATTTGGTAATGGATTTAGCATGTCATACAATTCCGGAATTTTTTCATACAATGCGCTAAGTGATTTTATCGAAAAAATTGATGATGAACTTCTTAATCAGCTATTTGCAAGTCTGAATACCAAAAATTTTGAGCTAATAATGCAACAGCTGGATAGTTTTGCCGAGATCGCAAAAATATTTAGCTCGGACCCAGACCTGGTCTCGAAGATCGAAGGTGCCAGTGATAAACTGAAAACGAGTCTGATCGATGCAGTTAAAGCACTCCATCCAGAACACGTATTTACTATTCCTGAGGAAAAATGTAAGCACTGTTTCTCCTTCCTTCAAAGCTACCTAGAAAACGGTGGGTTTGTATTTTCTACAAATTATGACTTGTTGCCTTATTGGGTATTACTCAGGAATAAATCAGCTGTAGCAATAGATGGATTTGGAAGAGATTTAGAAAACGATGGTGATGAATTTATACCTGACGAATCCAGGGAGTATTCGGAACTCCGGTGGGGTAAATATAAAGACTCGCAAACTGTATATTACCTGCATGGGGCACTTCCATTTTTCGATAATGGTGTAGATGTGATTAAAGAAACTTATACCACGCAACATTATCTTCTTGATAACATCAAAGCTCGTATGGAAAAAAAAGAGTATCCAATATTTGTGACTGCAGGTGATGGAAGACAAAAGTTAACTCATATCATGCATAATAAATATCTGTCCCATTGCTATGATAAATTGACTTGTATTGAAGGATCATTGGTAACCTTTGGTTTCAACTTTGGTGAGTATGATACACATTTGATAGATGCAATCAATAAGGCTGCTCATTATGGTAAGAAGAGTGGGGGAAAACTATTTAGTATATATATCGGTGTTTATTCAGATGACGGTTTGCACCACATTGAAAATATAAGATCAAGATTTAAATGTAAAGTCAATATTTATAATGCAAAGACGCTGAATATTTGGGGGCATTAGGGCCCTGCACTTACTAGATAGTGACTGAAATTTATTAAACAGAAATTATAGACGTTTCCTGATATTTTGCTTATTGGATAATTGCTGATACATTTGAATATGCCGCATTCAGCCCTTGTTTTCAGGTCACGCCTTTGCCTGACGAATCGTTTGGTTGTTCGGTCTGATTTGTCTTTCTTAGCGAAAATAAAAAACGCTTATGTTTACTTTCGAACCTGGTTCTTTAGAAATACCAAATTCCGACAAATCCTTTGATTGTGTTGTGATAAACGGGATTAAGGATGTTCTTTCTTCCTGTTATTTGAATAAATACTCAGGAAAATATACACTGAATGTTGTGCCGACTGAGGTTTTTGATTCTCTGCTTAAACATTCTTTTGCGGAACTGGGCGAATTCCTTGACTCATTTATTTTTAGGGTGACAGACTGGGAGTATCCCTGCGATGTAGATTTTGTTTGTCGTTCTTTCATTGGGATGGCTGCCGGTTCTGTTTACATTAAGATTGGATTGGAATCCGAAGACTGGAAACGACCGTTTACCATAAATGAATTTGCGAAGGCGCTAGCAGCGGTACTGGAACTGAAGGCTTCCGATAAGACGAAATATCAGCAAGATGATAATTTCGTCAGCAATGGTTGTGGTGTGGTCTGGAGTTTTGATCCGGGAGAAAGGCTAGATGGGATTTATGATGATCTGGTTGCTGAGTTTACCGAAATATTGAAGGCGACGCATTACAACCTTCTGAAATTAGACGCACATTCACTATGGAGTTATTTTCGTTTTCCGGATAAGGTTAAAGTGGCATGTACACAGTATTTAATTTACTTTGCCCAGTTTTTGGCAGATTTGGGAATATCAGCAGGAGTTGAGGTTACGGGCAATCATGCTGGGGCGGTACTTTTTAAGGTGGTGCCAGAAGATAGAGAAACTTCTTTGCAACTGGTTAAAGAGGCGCTGGAGGCGTATTTAAATGCAGCTTCAGAGGATTTTTCTGATATGGAGTCTGGCACCAGGGATATTGCGGTTATGCAGCTTCAATCCAACGTAATGCATTTGCAGTCGCAGCTAATGCTAGCTAAATCCAGTATGCAGATGAAGGATGCTACGATTGAAACTTTGCAATTATCGAATTACCAGTATAAACAAATTCTTGAACAGAAGGATAAGGAAGAAGATGTTATTCCAGGAATAGTTACTGTGGGCAAGTTTGAGAGTAATGGGATTTCAGTGAATCTTGGAGAGCTGTTAAAGAGGCTAAAACGGAGATTTCTATAATTTAAAAGCTTCTTGTTTTTTCCGTTTAATATTTATCTTGCCTCAAGTTAATAAACACTTTGATTAGCATTTTATGGAATATTGGAAGTATTATGAGCCAGATTATAAGTGGGATAATTACGATTCTTCGGATTTCGCGCATACCCTTGATCTATTATTAAAAAATGGCATTTCGATCGAGAACGCATGGAAGTTGATTAAGTCTGGATACATATGCTTACTTGGATCCGAGGTGCTCATAGATCGGTTTTATGGAGGAGCAATCAATTCTTTCGACTTACAAACTAGATTTCCTGTAAACTATGCAAGTAAGATCTTCGAGACTGAGGCGAGCTCCAGTGTGAAAGTGAGAAAAGTGAAATCTCTGAAAGAATTATACGCTTCAATCGAGGATTTAAAAGGAACAAAAGAGTTGGTTTTTCGTGGGCAAAATCAAAATCACTTCATTTCAAGGGAAATTAATAATCCATTTTTAACCATTCCGGGCTACGGAGAAGTGTCACTTTTACCTTCATTGTGGCGAAGGATGTTCGAGCAGAATCCACAGTCGCTGGAAGGATTTCAAACATTGACGTTAATGGAATGGTCGAATATTATGTATGGGGCCTTTGATTTAGCTGAAATAGAAGCCCGGCATCAGGCACAGCTTGATGCCGGGGAAAGTATTTACACGATGTCTGAGATGGCAGAATCTTCAGACGAGTTACTGAGGGAATTTGGTAAGTTCAGAATGGATTTGGCGATGGGATTAAATTATAATTTAGCTACCACCATGACCACTTTACTACAACATTATGGTTTACTCTCTCCGGTACTGGATTTGACTGAATCGCTGGATGTAGCTTTGTTTTTCGCTACGCATAAATTTCAGCAATTAGATGGCCTTTCCAGTTACCAGTTTATTGGATCCAATGGTGGTAAATCTGTAATCTATGTGCTTAGCTACATTAAATATGAGATGGAGCGGCACGAGGAAAGACAGGATATTTTGAAATACCTGAAACCCCAGCGACCGGTCCAACAAAAGTGTGTAGTTTGTTCCACTAATCAATATGCTATTAATTTACCAGGATTATATTTAAGAGAGGTGATTTTACTGGATTTTGAAATTCCAAATAACTTAGGGGTCATTCCGGAGCAAATCCTCCCAGGTAGAGCAATGGATAAATTTTTGGATACACTTTCAAATAAACTGTCCAAGAAGCAGCACATTACCCAATTTGACAAAAATGATATTGGTATTTCAGCCTAGCTGACGAAATCATAGAGTAGATATGTATTTCTGGTTTAAATTTGAAGCGTTTTAAACTTCAAATTACTCTACTAGAGATAAACTCATTTTTTTGCATATCTCTAGTAGAGATAAATGTGATTTTTGTACACATAAAAAACACCCTACTAGAGACTGCAATGCACCATTTGAATTGAGTTGTTTAGTGCTTGTATGAAACCATTATCGGCCAAATTTCACTTGAGAGCCTATTTTTATCCTTTTTTCTTTTTCCAGGTTCGCTTGTATTTTAACGAAAAGTCTCTACTAAGGGGTTCCTGGGTAACCAACTCGCTAATCCTTGCAATTTTTCTTAAATCATCAATAAATTTTTTTGAGTTCAGTTCGAAGGGGAGCACCACAGAATGAGGGAATTTCAGCAATGAGATTCCCTCTTTTTTTTATTCATATTTCTGATATTCAGGTTATTACAACTTTTTGGATTGATCCTAGTTTGATTCTTGTAATTAGTTTTTTAATATCAGAATCGGCATCTGAATAAAATTGAGATAGTTTTTGCAGGTTTTTAGTGGCTAAATCTGCCAGACTTTCAATATCCAGATCTTCTGTGTCCCGGTTATTTAATTGCTTTAATTTCGCTTCAGCCCTTACGTGGCTTGGTCTTAATTATACTGGAAGAGAGAATTGGTATTCAATAATTAAATGGATTTTGAAAAATGAGCACAATATTGGATTTGAAAAATCTCTTAAAGAATTACTTCGAAAGCGCTGATTTTGGGAACTGATGAGCTGGTTGTATTTAAAAAACACAAGCAGTTGTATCTGGAATTTGGTGATTCGGAATAGGTGTCATTTGTATGCAGGAAAATAAATTCATCCCAATTATTGGTGGCTTGTATAAAATAAATATAACTTAGCCCTCGAGAGCGTTAATTTAAGCGGGGTTGATCTAGGTCATCTCCGTTTTCTTTTTTAAGCTTATTAATTTATGACTTTAACAATATCACTTTAAATAATATTAACATTGATTTTCAGCGAATTTGAATGGTAAAACAAACGTATGTTCATTTATTGTGTCTAAATGTTTGATTTTCAATATTTCGACCAGAGGTTTTTGTTTGGTCTTGTCGAAGTTTACAAAAAAATGAGTAAATTTATTAGAGGAATATAATCATGGCTGCTTACAGTACATTATCTATTTTGGAACTGACTGCCTTATTAAAGAACAGCGATGAACGTTCGTTTTCTGAACTATACAAAATTTACAGCACCAGAATTTATAGCAATTTGAAACGTCTGACAAAGGATGATGAGCTAGCAAAGGAATTACTCCAGGAAGTATTCTTTAAAGTTTGGGAAAAGCGGGAAGCGTTAAATGTTGAGATTTCATTTCAGGCTTATTTGTATAAGATCTCTGAAAATATGGTTAGAGATTTCTTCAGAAAGGCATCAAGGGATAAAAAACTTATGGAACACCTGATAAATGCTGCGTCTGAAATGTACAACACGGTTGAAGACTTATACATATCTAAGGAAAATCAAAGTCTGTTTCAAAAGGCAATAGATGAACTTCCCCCTCAGCGAAAAAGAATATTTACGCTTTGTAAAATAGAAGGTAAAAGCTACGACGAGGTAAGCCAATTGCTAGGTATTTCTAATTCCACCATTAACGACCATATTGTAAAAGCTACAAAGGCCATTCGTATGGCTATGGGCGGAACTGGCCACAATGCGATGATCAGTATCGCTGCATCATTGATCTTGATGAATATTTAATGTTCTGTAAATCAGTATATTGAGTTGGTATCTGAGTTTTTGTTAAAATAATTTTAAAGCAGAGCAGATGATTTTTGTTTGGGAAGCGTCATACCCCTAAAACAGGATAATAGTGGATCGTCAAGTTTACAATATTTTAGAAAAGTACTACAGGAACGAATGTTCGCCTGAGGAAGTGCGCATGTTAATGAGCTATTTCAATACGGAGTCGGAGCAGGAGTTATTGAACTACATGATGAAAGGGTTTGAACTGGAAAAAATGGATTTCAATTATGATGGTGCCGATAAAGAAACACTTGATGCTGTTTATGCGAAATTAGAAGAACAGGTTAGGAGCATTGATGTTAACGCCTCACCGAAACTGCGTCGTTTATGGTCTGGCATTGGCATAGCTGCTGCGGTAGCAGCAATTGTTATCAGTGCAGGAATATATTTTTATAATAATGGCAACAATGAGATCTTGAAACAAGTTCAGGATGATGTGGCGTTTAAAAACGACATCGCCCCGGGAAAAAACGCTGCAACATTGACAATTAATAACCAGGGTAAGATGATAACCCTAAGTGCTGCCAAGAGCGGGGTAATTATTAATAACGATAAACTTACCTATAGTGACGGTAGTGTAGTAGATAATCATCATCCTGAATCTGGTTCAGGATCTCGCAATGGAAAAGTCACTATGGTAATCGCTACAACCCCACGTGGAGGAACCTATCAATTTATTTTGCAGGATGGTACCGAGGTTTGGTTAAATGCAGATAGTAAATTGGAATTTTTATCGGATTATAGGAACAAAGCTCAAAGAGTTGTAAAGCTTACCGGCGAAGCTTATTTCGAGGTGGCAAAAGATAAAGTTCATCCGTTTATTGTAGAAAGCCAGGGACAAAAAGTAGAAGTGCTGGGTACACATTTTAATGTAAATGCGTATAAGGATGAAGGGGGTATTAAAACTACCCTGCTCGAAGGAAGTGTAAAGGTTAATGATGTAATTCTTAAGCCTAACCAGCAAGCAATTCTTAGAGGTAGTTCGGGCGTAAATGTTAAAGAGGTAGATGCAAATTCTTCAGTAGACTGGAAAAATGGCGAATTTATTTGTTCCAACGAACCTTTGTCTTCTATCATGCGTAAGGTTGAAAGATGGTACGATATAGAAGTAGTATATGCTACCGAGGATTTGAAGAACAGAACGTTTGACGGGTCGTTTTCACGGTATGACAATGTGTCTAGAATATTGAAGACAATAGAATTTGCAGGGACAGTGAAATTTAAACTACAAGGCAGAAAAGTGTTTGTAAGTAAATAGATAATCATTGAGGACTAACCAACCTCACTTCATACCTGTTAACGCTCTTGAATGTAAAAGATGCTTTCGGCTAATTAACAGAATGTAAACAATCAACCGGCGAAGCCAGCTTGAGGATAAAAACTCAATAAAAGCTAACCGAAAAAACTAAACTGACGAAATGAAAAAAAACTTACAGCAAAAGGAATAACAATCCTCAGAGGGTGATTATAAAACAAAGCCGAATAATGCTTCGAACACTATCCGGCAATAGTTTGAGTCAACCTGTCCCATGGGACAAAACAATTTTGTAGAACCGTTTTACTATCAACTCAAACCTTATCAAAGATATGAAAAATTATCCTTTGAAACCTGACGCGCTGCGCTATTTTGGCCTTCCGTCTAAAATACTCTTAATTATGAAAATGGTCATAATTATACTTACTACCTGTTTAATGCAGGTGTCTGCTGCAAGTTTCGCGCAAAAACTTACCTACAGTAAGAAAGGGGCTACCCTTGCCGAGCTTTTTTCCGCGATTAAATCTCAGACAGGGTTTAATGTATTTTATTCAAATGAAAAGTTAAACAAACAACAAAAAGTCGATGTTCATTTTATGAATGCTGATTTAAAGCAGGTGTTGGATGAACTGTCCGATAAACAGGACCTGATCTATACCATAGATGCCAGAAACATTACTGTAAAACCTAAAGAGCCTTCCTTTCTGGATCGTCTGGCTGATAGCTGGGCTAGCATTGACATCCGCGGCCTGGTACGCAATGAAAAAGGCGAAGCCCTTGAAGGAATAAGTGTAAACGTTAAAGGGACAAATAAAGGAACAAAAACGAATGCGAATGGCGTGTTTTTCCTGAAAGGGATAAGTGAAAATGCAACCCTGATATTTAGCGGGGTGAGCATTGAAACTTACGAAGTGAGGGTGAATGGCAAGAATGAACTGAATGTGAATGTAACAACAAGACGTGTACAGCTGGAAGAAGTTACAGTGAGCACCGGCTACCAGATGATTTCAAAAGAAAGGAGTGCAGGCTCCTTTTCAAAAGTGGCGGGGGAAGCGATACAGCAGAAATCGGTCAGTATGAATGTGGTTGACCGCCTGGAAGGGCTCGTTCCAGGCCTTGCTGTTAATTACGGAGAAGGAGCCGATAAATTTTTGGTAAGAGGGGTGACTTCTGTCGATGCCTCAAGAAGACCATTGTATGTGCTGGATGGTACACCAGTATCCTATGAAGACCTTCCACGGGTAGTAAATCCAAATGATGTAGAGGATGTGACCATTTTAAAGGACGCAACAGCAGCATCCATCTGGGGTGCACAGGCGGCTAACGGGGTAATTGTAATCACTACTAAAAAAGGTAAAAATTCTGGTAAAATAAAAGTGAATTACGATGGCTTTGTATCCTTTAAGGGAATGCCGGACTACAGCTATCAAAAAATGATGAGTCGGAACAATTTATAAGCGCTGCAAGAGAAGTCTTCGATCCCACGGCCTACCCCTGGACCACTGTTACCGGATTCGATGAACAGTTCCAGGCACCAATAGTGTATCCACACGAACGCATATTATATGACCAGTACCTGGGTCTTATCGATGAGTCAATAGCCAATCATCGTCTCGACTCCCTGGCATCGCTGAACAACAGGTCACAAATCGAAAAGTATTTCCAGCAACCTGCGTTACTCACTAATCATAATGTAACAGTTTCAGGCGGCGGTAGTTTTCATAATTACTACGGTTCTGTGGGGTATACCAACGAGCGGGAAACCGACAAATCAAATGCCAGCCGTTACAATATTAACCTGAGGCAGAATTTCACAATTACTCCTAAAATCAAGCTCGACCTGATCACCAGTCTCTCGCAAGAGGATACGCGCAAGTTCAATATGCAGGGTATGCTTCCGCTTAATTCTTACCTGCCTTACGCCATGTTTGCCGACGGAAATGGAAACGGCCTTTCCCAGGCAGATCTGAAAATGTATGACGGCCTCCGGCTCCCTGCAGAACAGTTGAGCCGCATCAACCTGAATTACAATCCCCTGGATGAAACCAGGTATGCAAAGAATAATAACAGCAGCACAACAATGGCCAGGGTAAATGCCGGGTTGACCATTAATCTGTTGAAAGGATTAAATTTTGAAGGCCGCTACCAATATCAAACGGGCAGCAACACTAATTATACTTTCACAGATCAGAATAACTATTTTGTAAGAAATGAAGTTGTAAATTTCACTGTCGCCGATCCTTTGCCGGTTTACTATCTGCCAGCTACAGGCGGGCATTACCAGACAGGAAATGCGCGTTCCACTGCATGGGCGATAAGAAATCAATTAACCTATGACGGCAGCTGGAATAATGAAAAGCATAGGCTCACCATTTTAGCGGGAACAGAAACACGAAAAGACAAGCAGACTGGGATCAGCACCTATACACGCGGTTACAACCCTCAAACGCTGGCTTATGAGCCTTACGATGAAAGAACACTAAAGTCGAACCCGATTATGAATCCCGTTATCGGTAACTATTACGGCATGAGTTTGTTGTTTGGGAATTCAATGACATCCAGGGAAGCCGAAACCCGTTTTGTTTCGTTTTACGGAAACATGGGTTACACATTCAACAGAAAATATAATTTGAATGCAAGTATCCGCATGGATCAGTCGAACCTTTTTGGTACTGATGTGAGCCAGCAATATAAACCGATCTGGTCAATGGGCGCAAGCTGGCTTGTCAGCAATGAATCATTTTTTCATGTTCCGCAGGTGAATAGTTTAAAACTCCGGCTTACTTATGGTATCGGTGGAAATTCACCGAATCCGGGCTCCGGCGGTCCATACGATATCCTGTCTCCTTTTCCTCATCCATGGTACACAACGGTTGGCCCGGGCTATCAGGTATTGCGGCCGGCTAACGATAAACTGATCTGGGAAAAGACCGCCACGCTGAATGCTGGTCTTGATGCGAGTTTATTTAATAACAGGATAGAACTAACAATTGATGTGTATGATAAGAAAACTTCCGATCTGCTTTCTTACCAACCTTTCGATGTAACGAATGGATGGTTTAACGGATACACAAATTTTGGTGATCTTAACAATAAAGGTATAGAGCTAAGCTCGCTTTCGAGGAATATCGTTTCCAGGAATTTTAACTGGAGTACTACAGTCACTTTCGGCAGCAACAAGAATAAAATCACACGTCTTGGCGGTGTAGCCCCCACCTCGCCGCAATCATTGTTATCTGCGGGAGGGCGAGCTTTCATAGAGGGTTATTCTGCATATAGCTTGTTCTCCTTAAGATGGGCGGGGCTTGACAATACCGGCGCTCCCCAGGTTTACAATAACAAAGGTGAGAAAGTAAAATTTTCAGGGGACCTTAGTATGGACGATGTGAGTTATGCAGGCACCGCACAGCCCTTGTATTACGGTGGTATCACTAATAATTTCCAGTATAAAAGGTTCGAGCTTTCCTTTCTTGTGATCTACAATCTGGGACATAAAATGCGGAAGGATGTTAATGGTTTTTATTCGGGACGCCTGAGACAGAATATTGCTGAATATTTTGAAAACAGGTGGAAGCAGCCGGGTGATGAAAACCGTACTGATATACCAGCATATATAGCAGACGGATCTGTAAGCGGATCATCGAGAAGCCTCGACCTGTATGAGGCGGCAGACATTAATATTGTAAGTGCCAGTTATGCGCGCTTAAGAGACCTCACCTTATCCTACCGTGTGCCGACAGGTTTTCTTCGCGAGCTGAAAATATATGGCCAGGTGAATAATGTGCTGCTCTGGACCGCCAATAATAACGATATCGACCCTGAATATTATAATATGGGACAGATGGGTTTACAGGTAGGAAGCGGAAGCTCTAGCCAGGGACTTCAATTAGCCAGCATGCGACCGAATCGTATGAAGGCATTTTACACCATTGGGCTGAACGTAAGTTTTAAATAAACCAAATGAAACACATGACACGCTATATATACATCGCAGCTTCTATGCTGCTTATGATATCAGGTTGTAAGAAATACCTTGATGTTAAACCTAAAGGACTTGAAGTTCCGCAGACTTATGAACATTTCAATGGACTGTTCAATAATCCCAACCTGTTAAGCTATGCTATTTTCATGCCTGTAGAGAATGGGGCGTCGGCTGGGGCTGGTGTAACGCTGCCGGTGGTGATGTCGGACGAAGTGAGGCTGGATCCGCAATATTCCGCTACGCTGGCGCCAAGGGAGCTAAATGCATTTAAATGGCTTCCCGATATATATCAGCTTACCGAGCAACCGGCCGAGTGGGCCGCATTTTATCTGCAGAATTATACTTTCAATTTAATTATTCGCGGTGTGTTATCCGCTGAAGGAGGCACAGATCAACAAAAACGTGCGTTACTTGCTGAGGCCAAGGCAAACCGTGCATTAATGCACTTTATGGTACTGAATTTATTTGCAAAGCCATATAATGCTGCTACTGCATCGACGGACCCGGGTGTTCCCATTATTGAAATCCCCGAGGCGAGCGCAATGGCCGGTGCAAGAAAGACCGTCCGGGAAGTTTACGATTTTATTATCAACGACCTCACACAAGCTATTCCTGATTTAAATGAGAGAACTGTGAGCAGGTTCAGGATCTCAAAAACTGCAGGCAGGTATATGCTTGGACAGGTATATTTTATGATGGGTGAATATTCAAAAGCGCTTGTTGAATTAAATAGTGCGAAAAGTTTACTGTCTAACAGCGACGTTCCGATGGCCCTGTATGACTATAACGTGATGATGGATATATGGGCACCTGCTGCTACCAATTCGCCGGGGATTATGCCAATTGCTCCCGATAACCAGGAGGAAATATTCCAGAAAAGGGTCAATATGTTCGGCTTTGCCTATACTAACAGCGTTTTCCTGGATCCCGGTTATGAATCAATTTATGATCCTCAGGATCAGCGATTGAAGATGTTCAGGGATAAAAATACGCAAGGTGTGGCCATTCCTTATAAGGCTCGCAGGAGTCCGATCGCAATAAATTACGGTCCCTCTATTCCTGACCTCTACCTGATGATTGCTGAATGTAAGGCCAGAACGGGCAATACAGGCGGGGCGATAACAGATCTCGAGGAATTCCGAAACAAAAGAATGCCTTCGGATGTCGCTGAGGTAACATTTACCGATCAGAATGAACTAATAAAATTTATTGTTGAGGAAAGGTTGCGTGAATATGCATGCACAGGCAAACGCTGGTTCGATTTAAGAAGACTTTCCAACGACCCTTTATTTAGCGGGAAAACTTACACACATAAAAACGGGACGGAAACTTATACGTTAACGCCAGACCGACTGGTCTTGCGTATACCAAAATTTGTTTCACAAACTAACCCGGCCATTACTGATAATCCATAATTCGAAACATATATTATTAAACAAAAAAAACAAAAAATGAAAAGATTCTTATTTATGCTGTCCTGCGTTCTTATAACGAATATCGCATGTTCACAGAAAAAAGGTGCGGGCTATACGGTGAAAGGCAAGATCGAGGGTATCCCAACCGGGAAACTCTACTATTCCACTGGTGAAGGTGACGATATGAAAAATAAACTTGTTCAAACCGATGCGAATGGTGCATTTGAATTCAGGGATACCGCAAAAGGAAATGATGTGGAGGTTGGAATGCTGATGGATGTGTCCCAGGCCAGTTTTTTTAAAGGTGGGGCCACTATGGGAGTGCGCCTCCGCATTTTTGGGATGAATGGTGACGTTATAAATGTTAGCGGAACCCAAAAAGGGTTTGAAGTTGCACAGGTTAGCGGCAATAAATATAATGAGCAGGCCATGGAGTACACTGCAAAAGTAAAAGACGTTCAGATGCAACTCAGGGCCAACTCGGATGATATTCGGAAAGTGATGCTTGCCAAAGAAGCGGAGGATTCGCCAAATGCGAAAAGGGTGTATAACGAAACAGATCAATTGAATACCCAGAAGCGCAACATCACAAAACAGTTTATTGAACAGCATCCGGATTATCTGATCAGTGCTTACCTGCTTTCAGACCTTTCTTCTTCTATGAAGATGGACGAACTTAAGCAGCTTTATGGTAAACTGGACGGCAAAATAAAAAGTTTCCCCATAGCAAAAAGTATAGAAGAGCAGATAACGGGTAAACAGCAGGAGGGATTGACCGAGGCCGGCCTGGTTGCTCCTGATTTTGTAAAAAAAGATATGAACGGCAAAACCATCAGGCTTTCCGATTATAAGGGTAAATATGTGCTGCTGGATTTTTGGGGGTCATGGTGCGGTCCGTGCAGGGCAAGTCACCCACATTTAAAAGAAATGTATGAGCAATATAAGGAGGATGGTCTTGTGGTCATTGGAGTAGCGGAAGAAAGAACAACAAACAAGGCTGCATGGTTAAAAGCCATTAAGGATGATGGCCTTCCATGGACACAGATAATGAATGAAGAAGGAAAGGAGAAGTCTGATGTGGTTACGCTTTATGGTATCAAGGCATTCCCAACAAAAATACTTCTAGATAAAGAAGGTAAAATTATCTGGCGTTCAAGTGGTTCGAGTATGGCAGCTGGTGTTGGAAATCCCGGCGGTGCAGACGGTGCTAACTCAGCTGCTAGCTCAACTGCTAGCTCTGCTGCCAACTCAACTGCTAGTTCAGCTGCCAAGACAGTACCCAAGCGTCTTCTGGGGAACACACCAGAGGCACGTCTGGATAAATTGCTTAAAGAGATATTTGGGAAATAAAACACTAGAAAAAATTACAGTTAATGAAAAAATTAATGTTAATATGCTGGTCGATACTGAGCGCTTATTCCGTTTCAGCCCAGTCAGGTACCTACACCATAAAAGGCTATATAGAAAATCTGCCCGATGGGAAACTGATGCTCATGCATCGTAATCCGATGGATAGCAAGGTACTTGTTCCTGATAGTGTGGAAATAACCAGCGGCGTGTTTGAGATCAGTGGCAAGGTAGAAAATAATGAACCCGTTATTTTCGTCATTCAAAAAAAGGAAAATGGAATGCCCGCCAGCCCCCTTAGATTTTTTGTACAGAATGGTGATCGTCTTACCGTGAAGGGAGTAGCTTCCGAAATGGATATGGCACTATGTACGGGAAGTAAATACAACGATGAGCTCAATCAATTAAAGGCAATGGAAAGGCCGGAGCAACGGTACCTGATGAATGAGTTTAAGAAAATGGCAGAAAGCGGGGAACAATCTACAGAAACGCCGCCTGGAATAACTGCTGCCCAAAAACTCCTGCTTGAAAATCGGATTGCCTTTATCAAAAATCATCCGGAATTCCTTGCAAGTGCATTGACTCTCGCACTCGACGTACAGAATACAATGACAGATGAAGAGCTTGCAGCGCTGTACCAAAAACTTACTCCCGCAGTAAAGAACAGCCAGTATGGACGAATGATACAGGAAAGATTTGCTGAAACTAAAAAGTTCGGAGAAGGAGCAGTCGCTATACCGTTTACTAAGAAAGACCTAAACGGGAAAACGGTGAGCTTGTCAGACTTCAAAGGTAAGTATGTAATTCTTGATTTCTGGGGTTCCTGGTGCGGACCCTGTCGTCAAAACAATCCGCATATGAAAGACCTGTATGAAAAATACAAGGACAAAGGTGTCAACATAATCGGTATCGCTAATGAGAAAAAAGGATCACTAGCGGAAAACATGAAAATATGGAAGGAGGCAGTGAAGGAAGACAACCTGCCTTGGATACAGATCCTTAATGAGGAAGGTATTGAGCAATTTAATGTAACCGAATTATATGGCGTGAACGCATTTCCGACAAAGATCCTGATCGGTTTAGATGGAAAGGTAATTGGAAGATATATAGGAGGGAATAGTAAAAATGCCCCTGATCCGCTTGAGGTAAAACTTAAGGAAATTATGAGTGAATAGGGAAGATATTAACGCTGTCTGATTTTATAATAAGTAAGGTATAGACCGGAGGCATAGTATGTCTCCGGTTTAATCAATAGGCAATTGAAACCCAATGTCAAGGTTGTTTTTGGTATGGTTTTTTTGTAAAGGCTTTTCCCTGAATAAAAACAATGCCTTATCGATATAAATTGAGTAGACAGTATGGATGGTGCTGCACACGTATTATAGTGTTTTATTTTCTAAGATTTGTTTATTTTAGATATATGAAAGAGAATAAAATTAATCTTTATTTGATCAGTGTACTCTTGTTTATGCTCATTTTACCGATTGTCTCTATTGTTGTAGAGGTGTTCTCAGCCGATGTAGATTTCAGTGTCTTACTAGTTGGCAAATGGCTGATTTTTTGGGCAATTGGGGTTAGACTATTGATCGCTGGTATTCGGCAGATTACAAAACCTTCATTTACCGCACATCAGATATTCCGTATAACTGGTAACGACAGTTTTCCAATAATCAGAGAACTAGGATTTGCTAATATATGTATAGGAATAATAGCCATGCTTTCGGTATTTCGTCCGGAATGGCGAATGCCTGCGGCTATTGCAGGTGGCCTATACTTTGGGCTTGCGGGAATGATGCATCTGATTAAAAAACCAGAAAGTCGGAATGAGGCAATTGCCCTGGTGTCAGACTTATATATTTTTATAATTATGTTGGTTTATTGCAGCGTTGCAATAAGCTAAACAGAAGACAACGTTCGGATTTACGATGGCTAGTTTTCCATGGTCGTTTACAAACAGTCCTGATTAGTAGATGCCTTCCGAGATTGTTTGCAAAGAGGATATTTTCGGCATTAGGTTTAAAGTCATTATTTATTAATAGTAACTGAACACTGGAGAGGTAGTTTTGGACAAAATAATTTCAACCTTTCGCTGTGAGTAATTATGATTTTTTGAGCGCTCTCAAAAAAGGACATACAAAAGCATTAGAGCTGTTATATAAAGAATACTGGGAAATACTTTATAATGATGCACTCATCCGTACCCAAAATGAAGATGTAGCAAAGGATATTGTTCAGGAAATCTTTATTTCTATTTGGGAAAAGCGTGAAAATTTGAATGTAAAAGAATCAATCTCAGGGTATCTTCGCCAGGCCGTCAAATATAAGGTAATTAATTTTTTTAGGAATGAACTGACAGCTGATAATTATCATGAGGAAATGCTGTTTAGCCAGGATGTTGAAGTTTCTTCCGATCAGCAACTATTGACTAAAGAGCTACAGCAAGCACTAAACCAAGCCATCGATGAGATGCCCGCAAAAATGCGTCTTATATTTATGCTGAGTCGGATGGAACAAAAATCAATTGATGAAATATCCCTGGAACTTGGTCTTCATAAACAAACTATAAAGAATCAACTCTCTATAGGGGTAAAAGTGCTTAAAAAAAGATTCTCCTATATCTTATTTTTGGTTTTGCTTCTGTTTTGTTAACATAATCTTCATGAATCCTTAACTTTTTTGAACGGTACGATCTGTGTCTAGGCGTGACATAGAGGTGATGACAAACAAAGAAAAAGCAAAAGATCTGTTGGATAGGTTCTTGCGAGATGAGGTAAATGCTGCTGAACGTGTGCTTTTGGACAGCTGGTACAGCTCTTTTCAGAAAAAAATATCTCGTAGTAAAATAGAAAGGGATGAATTAGAAGCGGAAATTTTTATAGAAATAGCCGCACACATTTATACTCCGAAAAAATATCTCTTTCCTGGAATTCTTCAATATTTAAAATATGCTGCTGTTGTGCTGTTTGTATCTGCTTTAGGTATGGCTGCTTGGGTATGGAATAACAGTAGATTGAATGAATTTGCGATAGCATCAACGCAATCTGGACAGACAAAAAAAATAACCCTGACAGATGGCTCTGTAATTCAACTCTGGCCATTAAGTAAAGTGAGGTATCCGCTCCACTTCCATGCTGATAAAAGAGAAGTAGAACTTTTGGAAGGTCAGGCCTTCTTCAACATTCATCATGAGCAGAGGCGTCCTTTTAGGGTCGCACTGCCTGAGGGGTTATATACACATGTTTTAGGTACCTCTTTCACAATCAGTGCATTTCATCATTCTGAAAAAATTGAGGTCGTGGTACATTCGGGAAAGGTAGCGATCGGTAATAAGGTGGAGGTCTTAGGTATGCTGGTTAAAGGAGAACAGTTCGCCTACCATAAGAATAGCCATTTGACTACAATAACGCAGGTGCTGAAACCCATCCCGAAAATTAGGTTTTCGGGCTCTTCTATGCTGGACGTTATTAAAGAACTCGAAAATACCTTCGCGATAAAAATAAGTTTACAGCCGCGAATAGGACTGGAAAAATTACGGTTTACAGGAACATTTACCACAGATCAGCAACCTGAGAAAATCTTATGGCTGCTGTCCCGGATCCATCGTTTTCAATTTCATGTATCCGCAGACAAGAAAACCTTTAAAATATTTAAATAGAAATGTAGTACAAGTAATCGCACTAAACCAGCATTGATCAGATCAATGCTGGAATAATAAGGACAGGGCACATCATGCAAATTTGTATCCCTGGATTTTCAACACATAACGTAAGGTTAAAAACATTATAAAATTATGAATAAACTTTTAAAATATTGTCGGTCCATTCTATATCTATCAGGGAAATATGGCTTGATACTTATGGGGCCTGTATTATTTTTTGTCAGTTTTTTACATGCTTCAACAATACGGGAACAACAATTTACCAACGGAGAAATTACAATTGCTATTAAAAGGAACAGTTCAGTGAAGGACGTCTTTAACCAGATGCAGAAAATTTCTGGTTTTGAATTCCTGTATGATCCGGTAACTGTAAATGAGAATAGAAATCTTCCTGCTATGTCGTTTAGCAAAACAAAAATAACGGTAGTTCTGGAAAAACTTGGTTTTGAGGTGGAGGTAAATGGAAAATTTCTTGTGCTGAAGGAAGCTCGGGTTGCAAAAAAAACAGTAGATATCGTGGTGCGTGGGGTAGTTACAGACTCCATCGGTGGCCCCATACCAGGTGTCGGTGTTGAGATAGTGGGGACTATCCTCGCTACAGTAACGGACAAAGAAGGGAAATACAGTATAACGCTATCCGACAACAAACAGGTGTTGCTATTTTCTATGATCGGATTTAAAGCGCAGCAGATTGCATATCAAGGGAATAAAATTGTAAACGTTGTATTGAGAGAAGAAAATTCTACACTCAGTGAGGTTGTTGTTGTGGCATTTGGTACGCAAAAAAAGATAAGCGTAACCGGGGCACTAACGACGGTAAAAGGAGAGGAATTGGCCAAATCGCCCACCCTTAATTTAGCCCAAAGCCTTGTTGGCCGTACTTCAGGGGTTTTTGTAGAACAAACAACCGGTGCACCCGGTAATGAACCCATCAAAATTCGTATCAGGGGATCAAGTACCAATGCTTTAAACAGTGAACCGCTGGTATTGGTTGACGGTATTGAACGTCCTTTTAACAGTATCAATGCCGAAGAAGTTGAAAACATTACGGTACTGAAGGACGCCTCAACAACTGCTGTATATGGGATAAGAGGTGCGAATGGGGTGATCCTGGTTAGCACAAAACGGGGTACTACCGGGAAACCTAAAATTGGCTTTACCAGTAATTTTGCTTTGCAAACACCAACCCGTTTGCCGGAATTTTCAAATTCCTATGATTATGCGTTCTTGTACAATGAAGGTATGAAGAACGATACGCCAACCGCAACTCCAGACAATCTATATTATAAACCGGCAGACTTGCAGAAATTTAAAGATGGAAGTGACCCGCTATTGCACCCGAACATTAACTGGTTTGATTATATGCTGCACAAAACGGCTCCGCAGACAAAAAATACACTAACCATAAATGGAGGAGGCACCTTCGCCAAATATTTTGTGTCGCTTGGTTATGTGAATCAAAGTGGGCTGCTAAAGGAGTTCAATAAGAATTATGGATATAGTAACAACACCACCTATAACCGTTATAATTTTCGCTCGAATGTAGATTTTAACCTGACAAAAACGACCATCTTCAAGCTTTCACTCGGCGGTTATGCGGATAAATACCATACTGCGGGATCACCTTTCAGTACCATGCTACGTGCTGGGGCAGGTGCCTCGCCAGGAGTAATAGGTGATAAGATTATTCAGTCCTATATCAATCCTATTACCGGAATTTCAGGGGGCTATGATGAAAGGTTTATCAACCAGTTCAATATTACGGCTGATCTAAACCAGAAACTGGATATGGTCACAAAAGGATTGTCTTTCCGTGCAAAACTTGGATATGATTCTGATTATACCACTTCCATGGGCAAGAACGTAACGAGGCCAACTTATGAAATACTTGAGACTGTGGTGGATGGTAAAGAAACTGTTGTTTATCTGCCAAGCACCGATGAGTTGGTAGGAGGAGTGACGGCTCAAAGTTTTAGCAGTCGTTCCAAAAGAATCTATTTAGAAGCAGCACTGCAGTACGATAAGAGCTTTGGAAAGCACAATGTTACGGGACTGGTACTGTATAATCAGAATAAACAATTTTGGCCTTTCAGTGCAAGTTATGCGACGCAATATCCTGAGGTTGCTATCGGATACCTTGGTATTGTTGGACGGATAACTTATAATTATGATTACCGTTATATGCTGGAAGGATCTATAGGCAGAAATGGTTCTGAAAATTTTCCTGCAGAGAAGCGGTATGGTACATTTCCTGCGATCTCTGCAGGATGGAACGTAACCAGGGAACCGCTGGTAAAAAAACTATTGGGAGATCACAGTGTACTTAGCCTGCTAAAATTCAGAGCTTCTTACGGTGAAACTGGTAATGATAAATTGATTGCTATTAATCCCCTTACTGGTAAACCTGAGTATTATCGGTTTATGTACCTCCCAACCGTTTATGAAATATTAGCCAACAGGGCCCGTTTTGGTGAAGACATTAGAGGGGTAGAAGGGGTTGTTGAGGGGCAGACGGGTAACCCGAATATCACCTGGGAAAAAGCAGTTAAACAAAATTATGGGATTGAAACTACTTTCTTTAATGATAAATTAAGCTTCAATGCTGACTATTTTATCGACTACCGGAATAATATTCTTGCAACCAAGCCTGTTATAGGGCATGTTGCCGCAGCCATTCAGGACGTATATAACCTCGCTAAGGTGAGAAATCAAGGGTATGAACTCCAGGTTGGATGGAACAGTAAGATCGGAGGATTAAAATATTCCCTTAGTGGTAATTTCACTTATGCCCATAATAAGCTTTTAGAGAACGGAATGCCGGAAACTGCTCAAAACCAATTCGGTCATTCCATCAGCCAGACCTATGGTCTGATCGCTCTGGGCTTCTTTAATACGCAGGCTGAGGCTGATGCCGCGCCATTGCAATATTCAGCAAAGCCTACCCCTGGTGATGTGAAGTACCTGGATTCAAACAAGGACGGTAAGGTTGATAAGGATGATTTTGTTCCTATTGGTTCACCAACCTATCCGGAAAAAATTTATGGGGCAACGTTAGACTTGTCGTACAAAGGCTTTGATTTTAGTGTACTTTTTCAGGGCGCAGGGCGGGTAAGTCGATTGGTTAGCGGCTATATGCAAAAACCGGGGAATCAATTCGGGGGTATCCTTGCCAATGTCATGGAGCAGCGCTGGACACCGGAAAATGCCGCTAATGCGAAATTGCCCAAATTAAGTGCCACCTATGCAAATGGAACCAATTACCAGAATTCTACCTTATGGATAAGAGATGCATCTTATCTGCGCCTGAAAAATATAGAATTGGGATACAGGTTTAGCAGCAATGACTTTTTTAAAAAGGTAGGTGTAAGCAGTGCCAGGGTATATGTTAGTGGACAGAATCTGCTGACCTGGGACAAACTAAAACTGGTTGATCCAGAACAAAATGCCAGCGACAGTATGGGGTATCCTCAGTTACAGGTATTTAATGCAGGGTTAAGTGTTCAATTTTAAATCTATGTCATTTAAATAATATAATCATGAAAAAAATGATAATCCCAATAGTAGCTGCTTTTCTATTGCTGCTGGGATCAATGATGACCAGCTCATGTAATAAGGATTTTTTAGAAAAACCTTTTTCAGTAACCTTTAATGAGGACTCCATATTCGTTAAATACGAAAATACAGTAAAACTGGTTAACGACATGTATAATCTGGGCCCGTATTACCTTCAGTTGGCAGTTGGGGTAACCAGTACAACACGTCTGGGTGGGTCAATGCTGGAAGCTGCCACTGATTTTGGCGGAAGCTTCAGAGCCAATGCGAACTATGGCGCACATAAATTTAATTTTGGTACGGTGGATGCCGAATGGCTCAGCAATAGTAAAACAGGGGAAGACATCTATTCAAACCACTATAAAACCATTCGCAAGGCTTTTACCTTATTGGAACGGGTTGAGGAAGTCCCCGATGCCTCTGAGGCACAAAAGGCGAGGATCAAAGCCGAGGCGCAGACGATGATCGCTTTCCAGTATTTTGAATTGATGAAGCGCTATGGTGGCGTACCATTGGTTACTAAACGGTTAAATGTGCAAACAGATGATGTAAATCTTCCTCGGTCGCCCTTAATTGACGTCTATAATTATATCATCCAGATGCTTGACGCCGCAATTGCAAATCCTGATTTTGCAGCCCGGTATGATGGATTGGATTTTGGGCACTTAAATAAAACGTTTGCTTATAGCTTAAAAGCTAAAGCTGCCTTATATATTGCAAGTCCCTTATTTAATACGGCAACTCCATACATGAATTTTGGTAGCCATAATAATTTGATTTGCTTAACAAATTATGATCCTGTGCGCTGGGAAACTGCGGTCAAATTTGCCGATGATGCGATTAAATATTGTGAATCAAACTCCTATGTCATGGTTAACACGCCAAATGTTAACTTGAACTACACCATTTCTTATCAGTACAAACCTAATCAGGGAAATACCGAAATGATCTGGGCCACCCAGCTGGTGACCAACCCATCAATGGCCTATTGGATTCCTCGTGGGACACCATTTTCTGGAGGGTTTTCTTCCAATCTGGTGAGTATGAATATGGTAGAGAAATACCAGAATAAAGATGGCTCCTATGTGAACTGGAATGGGGTGGTCACTACACCACCAAATGACCCTACAGCTCCGTATAAAAACCTGGACCCGAGGTTTAACCAGACAGTGATGTATAATATGCAAACCTTGTACGGTACTACTCAGATACAATATTATGAGCATGAAACCCCTACGCTGGCAGGTAATAATAGTCCTTCAAAGGCCCAGACACAATGGTCGCATCAGGTTAGAAAACATGTATACGGATATGAAGACAGAGTGTCAACACAAAAAACATGGTCGCCTATATGTTCACAAATGCGCCTCACAGATCTGTATATGATGTATGCTGAAGCACTTAACGAAACACTTTCTGTTCCTGATAGTCGGGTCTACGATAAGATTAACCTGATCAGAAACCGTTCTGGTATGCCAAATATCCCTACAGGATTATTAAAGGATGAAATGCGTACAAAAATACAGAACGAATGGGCTATTGAATTTGCATTTGAAGAATATCGTTTCTGGGATTTGAAACGCTGGAAAATGGGCAATGTATTTAAAGGGCCGGTTTACGATATGGCCGTAAAAAAAATGAATAATAATACCTATACGTATACAAAATACAAGTTTGAAGACAGGCAGTTTTATGACTGGTATTATTTGCATCCTTTCCCGCCTACAGAGGTGAGTTTACAATACGGACTGGTCCAAAATCCTGGATGGTAATTAATTAGATAGATCATATGAAATTTTTTATGTATAAATGTTTGTGTGCCTTTATTTTGCTTTCTCTGCTGAGTTACACTAGCTATGGGAGACAGCAAAAACAAGAAGGACCGGAAACCGATACGCTCTCGAACAAAGATAGGGTCAATATAGCTTACGGGCAGATCACAAAAAAGGCGCTGACCTATTCTGTCAGTACAGTCAGCAGTAAAGACATCATTGGTAATTCCGTTTATCTATCGGGCAATAGTTTGTTTGGAAAATTACCGGGTTTAACCCTGCAGCAAAGCAGCGGGGAACCGGGAAACGATGCGCCGATATTTTTTCTGCGCGGAAGAAGTACCATGGCGACAAATCAACCTCTGATTATGGTTGATGGTATAGAAAGGGATATGAATGACGTGCAGCTTGAGGATATAGAAAGTATCACTGTGCTTAAAGATGCTGCTTCAACTATAATCTACGGAATCCGGGCAGCAAATGGGGTTATACTAGTAACCACCAAAAGGGGAGCTGTGGGCAAACTGATCATGAATGGTAAAGTTGAACAGGGACTCCTGTCACCTACCCGCAATCCCGGATTTGTCAGCTCTGGAGACTTTGTAAAATTATACAATCAGGCGCTCAGCAATGATGGATTGGCACCAGCTTATACGCCTGCACAGATTGCAGGATATGAAAATGGGGATTCTTATTATTATCCAGACGTCGACTGGAGAAAAGAGGTGACTAATAATAATGCTTTGGGAACCAAGGCAAATTTTGATGTTTCTGGAGGGGATAAGATCGCAAGATATTATGTTGCCCTTGGCTATTTTCATCAGGGAGGACTTTATAAAAACTCGGATAGGAATGATGGATATTCTACAGGTATCTATCTGGACAATGTTTCCTTTAGGTCGAACCTTGATTTAAATGTAAATAAGAACTGGACTTTTGGATTGGACCTTAATGGAAGGGTCTATCAGAAAAATGCTCCTTTTACGAATGCCCCAACTACCTGGGATATGCTTTATAAATATCCTGCTCACCTTTTCCCTGCTTATGTTCAAAATGGTGTATATGGAGGTACAACAGTTTATCCAAATAATCCAATAGGCTATATCAATTCATCCGGATATCGGGTAACAAACAACAGGGCTATTCTCACTACCCTTTCTACAAAATATGATTTTAATGATCTCCTTAAGGGGCTTACTGCCGGCCTAAGGTTCTCAACTGATAATTTTTATAGCAATCAGGAAGGCTACAGCAAAACCTTCGGTGTTAGGGAATTGTTAGGACAAAATCCATCAGGGGAGCCTGTACTTAGCGCTTTGATTGGCGTCAACGGGGACCTTAAAACAATAAGTACTGGTGGTTACCCTGTAAATGATGTCCAGAATAAGCGCAATACCCTGGAAGGAAACATCCAGTATACGCCACAGCTGGGCATTAACCATACGCTTAATACCCAGCTAATTTATCACCAGGATCGGCTGATTATTGGTAGTGAAAGCCCATATAATTACCAGTTTTTAAGTGGCCGTGTAAATTATGGATATTTAAACAGATACTATGCAGAGATTGGTGCATCCTACAGCGGTACTGAGGCCTTTCCTAAAGAACACAGATTTGGCTTTTTTCCGGCGGTATCTGCTGGCTGGGTAATTTCTGAAGAGAACTTCTTAAAGCACAATAACTACCTGAACTTTTTGAAACTCCGAGTTTCTGCAGGTGCAGTGGGTAACGCCGAAGTTGGCCAGCGGTTTAGCGATTTAAGGCAATATACTGCTGCAACAGGCTATAATTTCGGTAGTGCCAATGCTGCACAAGCAGGTCTGTACCCTGGTGTCGCCCCTAATTCCAATCTCACCTGGGAAACGGCTTATAAATATGATGCTGGAATTGACGCCCAATTATTTAAAATTCTAGATCTTTCCTTAACCGTATTTTATGAAAAAAGGAAAAACATATTAGTTTCGGAGGATGCACTTATCCCTGGTCTGCTAGGGCAGGATTTACCAAATATCAATGCCGGTATTACGGCCAATAAGGGGCTTGAAGGTAGTCTTTCCTTTGCTAAACAGAAAAAGGATTGGGGATACCACGCCGGTGTAAATGTGAGTTATGCCACAAATAAAATAACTTACCTGCCAGAAACCATCCAGCCTTATAGTTATTTATATCAAAAAGGTAATCCTATTAAGCAGCCGTTTATGCTCGAAGCTATTGGGTTTTTTAACTCTGATGCAGATATTCAGAATAGTCCGGTTCAAACATTCGGTACCGTTAAGCCAGGCGATATTAAATATAAGGACCAGAATGGTGACAAGATCATAGATGCTTTTGACGAAGTGCCTCTGGAAAAACCCAATTTGCCAAATTGGGATATGGGATTTGATGTTGGTTTTAATTTTAAGGGATTTGACGTTAGTGCATTCTTTCAGGGACAAGTAGGCAGGAGCATTTATCTGGGAAATGCCCCCTTCCTGTTTTGGCCATTAAATAACAATGGTGGTCGAATCAATACCTATGCGAATCAGTTCTGGACGGAACAAACACAAAATACAGCAGATTATCCGCGGCTTACCACACTTGAAAATAAGAACAATTACCGGGAATCTTCCTTTTGGTATGTAAATGGTGATTTTCTTCGTCTACGTAGCCTTGAACTAGGTTATACCTTACCACAAGGCCTTAGTAAGCGTGCAAGGCTAAGGAATGCGAGGATATTTTTGAGGGGAATGAACCTGTTCACATTTGATCATCTGAAATATACGGACCCGGAGGTTTTAGCAGGATATCCTGTCATGAAATCATATAACGCAGGTATCAGTTTACAATTTTAACAGAAGGATATGAATAACTTTAAAAAAGGCATATTAATTTTTATCGGGGCAGTTAGTATTGTTTCCTGCAAGGTAACTGACCCGGATGACCTGACCTTTGTAGATGATAAAAACATCTATAACAACATCACACAAATCCGGAACATCTTGAGTAATGTATATAGCGGTCTTCCAGATGGCTTTGCGGATATCGGTACCTCCTGGCTCGCAGCTGCCTGCGATGAAGCCGAGGAAGTGAACAACGTGGAAACGATTCAGAATTTTAATACCGGAAATATCACGCCATATTCCAACCCTGATGACATTTGGAATAAATCTTATGCATCTATAAGGAATGCTAAAATATTTATTCAGTCTACAGACACCATTACCTGGAAGATCTGGCAATATTCAAATCCTACAGAGTACAACCTTAGAGTCGGTTTGACTAAACAATATAAGGCGGAAGCAAAGTTCCTTACTGCATTCTTTTATTTTGAACTGATTAAACGTTATGGCGGCGTTCCGATTGTAGATGAGGTGATTGATAAAAATACAGACTGGATCTCCCGTTTTCCGAGAAAGTCATTTTCAGATTGCGTTGATTTTATTGTCGCTAACTGTGATGCGGCTGCTGCTGATCTCCCAGCAACATATGATGTAGGGAACTATGGAAGAGCAACAAAAGGGGCTGCTATGGCACTGAAGGCGCGCACGCTACTGTACGCGGCAAGTGATCTTTATAATCAGCCTTCAAATGGTGATGCTTTACTGGGGTATGTCGGAGGCGACCGAATAGCACGCTGGATTAAAGCTGCTGAAGCGAATAGAGCAGTAATTACCCTTATTCCTGCTTATGCATTTCAGCCGAAATATGAAACATTAAGCGTATTGGCTGCAACCAAAAGCACAGAGGTTATTTTTGAAAGAAGGTATGCCGCCAGCAATACTTTCGAAAAGCAAAATACTGCTGTAGGCTTTCCCTTCGGATTAACAGGAACGTGCCCATCAGGGAATCTTGTTGATGCTTATGAGCACCTTGATGACGGTGATTTCGATTGGAATAAGCCATCTCATGCTGCAAATCCTTATAACAGACGTGATACGCGACTGTCGAAAATAGTCGCCTTTAATGGCGCCCCATTTGGCAAAGTTCCGGCTCCTGTTGAAGTGTTTAGCGGCGGAATTAATGGGAAACCAAGAGACAGGGCCTCTAAAACAGGGTACTATCTAAGAAAGTATATAAACGAAACTTTGGATCTGCAGATAGGCGAAACTGCTCCCAAGCAATGGATGTATATCCGTCTGTCGGAAATTTATTTAAACTATGCCGAAGCGATGAATGAAGCTTATGGCCCGGAAGGTATGGGGCCAGGGACATTAACAGTTAGTGCGAGGACAGCGTTAAATTCCGTACGCACCAGAGCAGCGGTTGCCCTTAAGGCTATACCTGCAGGTTCCGATCAACAGGCTATGAAAGCACTGATCAGAAGAGAAAGACGTGTAGAACTGGCATTTGAAGGTCACCGTTTTTGGGATGTAAGGCGCTGGATGATTGCCGATCAGGCAATTGGTGGTGCCCTAAGGGGGGTTAATGTGGTTAAAAATACTAATGGGACCTTTAGCTATACACCAACTGTAGTAGAAAACCGTACCTGGAACAATAAACTCTATTACTATCCGATCCCACAGTCAGAAATTACGAAATCAAATGGGGTAATCGTCCAGAATAAAGGCTGGTAATCAATTGTAATTATTAAAAAATCAAAATATGAAAAGAGTATGTTTTACAGCATTGGTACTTCTGGCGAGTTTTCAACTCCAGGCTCAAAGTACTGTGAAAGGTTTTGTTTATCAGGATCTTAATCATAATGGTAAACGTGATCATAAAGATCTGGGGGTAGCTGATGTAGCGGTTACTAATGGTGTACAGGTGGTACTAACTGATAAAAGTGGTTTGTACACATTACCAATAGGAAAAGATAATATTGTTTCAGTGATCAAACCTTCTGGTTATAAAACGGGTGTTAATGCAGACCAGCTTCCCCAGTTCTTTTATAACCATAAGCCAGGCGGCTCTCCTGTTTTAAAGTATAAAGGCGTTTTACCCACAGGAGTATTACCTGCATCAGTCGATTTTCCTTTGACAAAGGTAAAAGAAAACGAGAATTTTAAAATACTGGTATTTGGTGATCCACAACCTATCACACTTAAGGATGTGGACTATTTTTATAAAGGAGTGATCTCCGAAGTTAAAGGGATCAAAGGAGTTGAGTTTGGTTTAAGTATGGGTGATCTCGTACAGAACAAATTGGAACTGTTTACACCCTATATTAAGGCGGTAAAAGACGTGGGTATTCCATGGTATAATCTATTGGGAAATCATGATCTGGATTTTGACGGTAAAGCAGATTCCCTTGCCGACGAAACTTATGAAGCACACTTTGGTCCCGCGAATTATGCGTTTAATTATGCAAAAGTGCATTTTATTGTGCTTGATGACATCTTATATCCTGATCCAAGGGATGGAAAAGGTTACTGGGGAGGTTTCCGCAAGGAGCAACTGGATTTTGTAGAAAATGAGTTAAAGTATGTTCCTGAAGATTATTTAATCGTACTTGCTTTTCACATTCCCATAAGTGAGCCTAAGGAAGGTGGGGATCCTTTCAGGGATGAAGACAGACAGCGGTTATTTGATATATTAGCCCGGTTTCCGCATACCCTTTCACTTTCTGCGCATACACACGGCCAGAAACAGGACTTTTTTACTAAAGAGCAGGGTTGGAAGCAAGAGAAACCACATCATCATTACAATGTAGGCACAACTTCAGGCAACTGGTACTCGGGGGAACTGAATGCAAAAGGTGTACCTGTGGCTACCATGAGTGACGGGACACCTAAAGGATATGCCTTCATTAATTTTAAACAGAATGCCTACACGATCGATTATAAAGTGGTGGACATGCCGGCAGACTATCAGATTGCGATTACTGCTCCAAAAATTCTTGAAAAAAATAAAGGAACGGCAGCCGTAATTTATGCCAATTTCTTCATGGGAAGTCCTGGCGACACAGTAATGTGTCGCATAGATAGTGGAAAATGGACCGCTATGAACTATGTGCTACAAAATGACCCGACATTTTTAGATCTTATACATAAATGGGACCATAGCGAGGTATTACTAAGTGGAAGAAGGCCAGGACTTCCCGCACTTTGTCGTCACCTGTGGAGTACACCGGTTCAGCCAAATCTGCCCGTTGGAGACCATGTAATTGAAGTAAAAGCAATTGATATTTTCGGAAGGACTTTTACTCAAAAAAGCAGCTATAAAATTGCATTATTGGAAAGCAATACAAAGTAATAAAATGGATGGTGTCCGGCCTTTTGGGATGCCATCCTTCTCGGTCAATTATTTTATCAAAAAGTAACCCGGTTATTTTTCCGTTTTCATGGAGTAATGACGCTGTTTTTTTGGCATATTCTTTTCTTTTGCTTGGTAAAATAGCACAAGAATCCTGTTCTGTTGATATGCCCATTGTGTTTAAATCTGATATTTCAATAACCAGGTTGCCAAGGTAAATACTGTTGCTTAAACTTCTTCTATCATCTGCAATAAAAGACAGATAGACATGAAGTTTCATGCCTTTTACTTCTGCAGGCAATTCTAAAAAATCTGTCTCTTCTGTCATGCGCGCGCCAGAAAACAGATAATATGATTTTCCTGTTTCTTCTGCATAAACCAACAGCATTGCGCGTGCACTTCTGTCGCTCCAGTTTAATGAGGTGTCGTAAGTCCAGTTAAAGCGAACACCATTGCCTTCGGCTGTTACAATTGGGTTTAATGGCAGCTCAATGGTTCCCTGAGTTAAACGGGCCGCAGCGTAGTTCATGCTGATTTCGGGATATTCGCCTTGAACTGCATGTAATAGTTGGTAGGATTTAGCTGCATTGTTGGGCGAAATGGGTTTGCCTTGGGCAGCTTCTTCAAAGCCTATTCGAACATAATCCGTCATACTGTTGACGAAATTATTGACTACTTCCATTCTCTTTCTTTGGATTTTCTCTTTTGGGGTTGGGGGAGTGGTACGCTTTCTTTTCTTTGTCCTAACATAAGCTATTCCATATCTTACATAACCCTCTACTGGACCGAGATTACCATTAAAGCCACCCAAAATACCATTCTCAATTCTTGCCATAGTTTTTTGTTTTTTTCTAAAAGTATGCACTAAGCTGTTGATTGTCAACTCGCATGCTTTTGACGGCTTGCACTTTAAGGCAATTTAATTCACAGTATGTTAACGGATGTTAAGCGGATGCTACTCGGCTCCAGCCGGGCAGTGTCCGAGTAATGTCCGGGTAAATGCCGGGTATAGGCCGGGTTTACAGGGTTAACTGAAAAGAAACTTTTGAGCTGAAATCCTTAGTTGTAACATTCTTGTTGTGAAACAAAAAGTCTGTTTTTTTTAACAAATGTTAACTTTTTTGATTGGTTGACTCGCTGTTCTCTACCCATATTATTGAAGTAGGAGCCGTAGATTGTTATTATATTTGTCCTGCATGAGCTATAGTAACATGTGATATATGAGTAGTAAAATCAATACCGAAATAGAGCATGGGAGAAAGGAGGCTTTTCACAAAGACGATGAAAACCTTTTGCGGTATTTTTTTGATTTACACCATAAATCTTTACGTTATTTTGCTAAAGGATTGGTAAGTAATGAGGCTGAAGCAGAAGATATTGTAGCTTCCTGCTTTGTGAAATTATGGCAATTTAGGGAGCAATACTCAGATCCAACTAAAATTAAAGCCTTTCTTTATATCAGTTGCCGAAATACCTGTTTGGATTACCTAAAGAAAAATAAGAGACGTAAAGGCTGGCAGGATGAGTATTTAAGGCAGCTTGAAGGTGATGATGAAAGGATACTTCAAAGAGCGGCAGAATCTGCTTACCTGGATATCATTAATAGGGAAATAGAAGAACTACCCGAAAAATGTGCTGAGGTATTTAAATTGCTTTATTTTGAGCATAAAACAACAGATGAAATTGCCAATCAGTTAAATATTTCTGTTAAAACGGTTCGCAATCATAAAGCTAGAGCAGTAAAGCAGTTGCGGTATGCATTTGTTGAGAAAGGATTATCTGATGCGATGATGTTTGCCGTTATCTTATTCCTTAATAGTAAATAAATTGGATTTTATTTTTCTGAAAATCAGCTGTTTATTTATGTTCTGTTTTTTTATTTACCAAAAAAATGATTTTCGACTAGGCGTTTGGAAGAAATGTCGTTTTTATGTTTTGTAAGCGCTTAAATGATGAGTATTTAAGTTCGAATCCGTAGCGATAATTATGAAACATACTGGAATGTTTGAACATGAATTTGATATGGCCTTACTTTTCTCCGCTCATGTTAAAGGGGAACTGGATGCTCAAGGACAGAAACAACTCAATGCCTGGCTTAATGCAAGCCAAGGTAACAGAGAACTGTTTGATAGTCTAATGCATAGAGAAGAATTGAAAAAGAAACTGATCAGTTTTAATGAAGGCAATTCAGAAATAATATGGGGCAAAACATTGCAAGGCCTTGTAACTTTAAATATTCAAGAGGATCATCGGGATCATCGGAATATTTTTACCGCAAAAAATCAGACAGTCAAACTTTGGAAGAGGATAAGTATAGCAGTCTCCATTATAATTGCATTGAGTGTAGGAGGATATTTTTTCATTAATGGCCTAAATTATTTTGGTTCAGATCAGCAGATTGTATTGACTATTAATGACAATGCTCCTGGACGTAATAAAGCAACATTAACCCTTGCTAATGGCAAGGCAATTGCGCTTAGTGATACTAAAACAGGACTTGTAGTTGGATTGACTGATTTAACCTATAATGATGGTAGCTATATAGATGTTAAAGCGGAAAACCAATTATTAACGGCATCAACACCGCGTGGGGGTACTTACCAAATTACTTTATCAGATGGTACTCGGGTATGGTTAAATGCAAATAGTAAGTTGATCTTTCCCTCTAAGTTTAGTACTTCACAACGAAAGGTTCAGTTAATAGGAGAAGCTTATTTTGAAGTAGCTAAAGTAATGATTAAAGATAGCAGAATGCCATTTGTAGTGGTTACTGATCAACAGGAAATTTCTGTTTTAGGTACTCATTTTAATCTTAATAGCTATAAAGATGAGGGTGTTGTGAAGACTACCTTGCTTGAAGGTAGTGTGAAAGTATCTTTACTTTCATCTTCCGGGAAAGCTGGAGAAACAGGCAGCGTTATCCTACGTCCGGGACAGGAGGCGGTCTTAAACAAGAATTCTGAATTAAAGATAACAGCAGCTGATGTAGAACAAGCTACGGCATGGAAAAATGGCCTGTTTTATTTTAAAGATGCTGATTTAAAGACTATTTTACGCACATTTTCGCGTTGGTATGACATTGATATAGTGTATACTGGCTCAGTTAGTAACCAGAAATTTTCAGGAAAGTTGTATAGAAATGTGAATGCTTATCAAGCATTGGAAGTCCTAAAGTTATTAGGATTGGAGTTCGTTTTGGAAAAAAAGAATCAACAAATACCACAAAAGATCATTATTAAACCTTAAACAAACCAACGAATATGATTAAAAATTAACCTGAAATTTTATCGAAGGGAAACGGAAAAATTACGGAGGTGTTACTAGCACCTCCGCATAAAATCTGGGCCGCCCAATTAAAGGGTATAAAAACAATTCAACTAAACCATTCTTTATTCACCCAAACATTACAAAAGTAATGAAATTAAACTTTATAAGCGGAGCTATGCCTGATGCATGGTTCCCGGAAAAACTATTAAGAGTTATGAAACTTACCACCTTGATGTTAGTTATAGCATTGATGCAGGCAAGTGCTGCAGGGTATAGTCAGAAGGTTTCCTTATCGGAACGGAATGTGCCTATCGAAAATGTCTTTAAGGAAATTGAAAAGCAAACTGGTTATGTATTCCTTTATGAAAATGGGATTTATAAGCAGCGGATGAGTATCAATGTGAAAAATGTGAGTATTGAAGAGGTACTGAGCAGTCATTTTAAAGCACTACCATTAACATTCAATATTGTCAACGGCAACAATATTGTTGTAAAAAAGAAGTCAGAATCGCTAACTGATAAGGTGTTGCAACTGTTTAATCAGAAAAATCCTGTTAAAGGCAAGGTTACTGATGAAACAGGTAGGGCTGTTCCTGGGGTCACCATTTTAAATAAAACAACCGGCAGGGGGACAATTTCTGAGGGTTCTGGGGCTTACAGTATAGACGCTGACAAAGGCGATCTACTGGTATTTACTTATATCGGATACCAACAGAAAAAAATCTATGTTACAGAGCAAACAACGGTTAATGTTTCTCTGGAACCTGAAACCTCAAGCCTGGATCAGGTGGTAGTTGTGGGGTATGGTAGCACTAAGAAAAAGGATCTAACAGGATCTGTATCTATTGTTAATGCTGCTGATTTAAAAAATGCCCCTTTTGCAACTATTGATAATGCGCTGGCTGGAAAAGCTGCTGGGGTTCAGGTAACTAAAGCTGATGGTTCGCCAGGTGGAGCTGTGCGCATCAGGATACGAGGTTCCAGTTCTTTGCTTGGTGGAAATGACCCTTTATACATTATTGACGGCGTACCGGTTCAGGTATCGAACAGCTTTATCAATCCCGGATTTGATGTTGGCAGTCCTATTGGTAATGAGATCAATGGGATGGGAAGTATGAATGCAGGTTTATCAACTGCATTTGCTAATGGACTAAATAGTTTGGGCGGATTAAATGTCGAAGACATCGAATCGATCAGTATTCTTAAGGATGCATCTTCTACTGCAATCTATGGTTCAAAAGCAGCTAATGGTGTGGTTATGATTACTACAAAAAGAGGAAAAAAAGATATGAAACCTCAGATTACGGCAAATTATTATTCCACTGTTACTACACCCAAATTACCTAAATTATTAAATGCTGATCAATACAAAATGCTGCTTACAGAATCTGCGCAAAATTTAATGATGGAAGCAGATCCGGATGAAGACTATATCCCTGAAAATATTGACGCTATTTTAAATCATTCAAATACCTTCTTTGGTAAAGCGAATACAGACTGGTTGAAGGAGGTTACGCGCAATACGGTTTCTCACAATGCCGACCTTTCTGTACAGGGTGGTGGTGCAGCTTCCAAGTATTTCAGTTCTATTTCGTATAATCAAACACCTGGTGTCGTAAAATCAACAAACTATCAGCGTATTGCTGGGAAGTTGAATTTAGAGAATGAGATTGGGAGTAGGTTCCGATTTATCACCAATTTGAATTTAGGCTATACCGACCAGAATATTGGCGATGGTGCTTATGGACAAGCGTTAAGGGCACGTCCGGATTTGGCACCCTATGACGAAAATGGTATGCCTACCAGTTTTGTTGGGCGGGGTGGTGAGGACTACCAGGGTTTTCAAAACCCTGTAGGATTGTTACAGGCAACGAACAATGCCAAGACTTTTAGTATGTTGGGGTCACTATCAGCACTATACGATATTACAAAAGACTTACAGTTTAAAAGTACGGTCTCCATGAATATGCAGACTTATAACCAGCGTATTTATATGCCTAGTTTTATCCAGACAGGTAGCTATTTTGGTACACCTACAGAAATGTCAGGGATTGGGAGCAACTCAAATAGCAGAATGACCAATTGGTTTTTGGAAAATACACTTACCTATACTAAAAGTATAGCAGACATTCACGATATCAATATTTTGGCAGGTACATCTTACGAAACCAGAAAAAATAGCTTCTTCAGTGCTACAGCTTCAGGATATCCTAATGATCATTCGCTAAACAACCTTTCTTCTGCTATAACACCTTTGTTTACTCGTGGCGATGAGCCTACCGGGCCACAGAGTTATTTATTGTCGTTTTATTTGCGCGCAAATTATACCCTAATGGATAAATATCTGTTTACTTTCACAGGTAGGACAGATGGTTCTTCAAAGTTTGGCCCTAACAATAAATTTGGATACTTCCCTTCGGCAGCTTTGGGATGGAGAATATCCAAAGAGAATTTCCTGAAAGAGGTAAAATGGTTAGATGACCTTAAAATAAGGGGGAGTTATGGACTTACAGGAAGCCAGAATATTGGCGACCAGATGTACCGTACTTTGTATAGCCCTAAGGCATATGCTGGGGCAAATGCTTTAATCCCAACTCAGCTTGGTAATGAAAATATTAAGTGGGAAAGTACAAAGTCTATAGACCTGGGATTAGATGTTTCATTGTTTAACAATAGGCTACAACTTACGGCTGATTATTACGATAAGAGAACCAATGGCGCCTTGTTATATTTACCAGTTCCATCAAGTAGTTCTTACGCTTTCTTACTCAGCAATGCTGCAGATCTTAAAAACCAAGGTTTCGAGTTTTCTTTGCAGGGTGACATTATAAAAAGTAAAGATTTTAAGTGGAATGCTTCATTTAACGTAACCTGGAACAAGACCATAGTTACCAGGCTGGATCCAAAAGCTAATTTGGGGCAGTCCGGAAGTATGACTGGCCTGGAATGGCAGAATACCCGGATTGCAGAAGGAATGCCTTTAGGGATGATTCTTGGCTATACCTACACCGGGATCATTAAAACTCAGGAACAACTGGATGCTTATAAAAAAGAACTAGGTCCGGGTAATACAGTATTTTATCCGTTTTTAGGTATTGGTGATCCAATGTACAAGTTGGACTATGAATACTTCAAATCAAGTAAATCTGCAATTGCTGATGCAAAAACTATTATTGCAAATGCTGCACCTAAATATTATGGTGGCTTTACACAAGGTTTTAGTTACAAAAATCTGGATCTTCAATTGTTCTTCACATTTTCTCAAGGGGGCAAATTGTTATGGGGTGATCATATCAGTAGCAGACAATTTAATGGAACTTCAAATTCGCATGCGCTGATGTTAGACAGATACCATCCAGGAAATACGGAGACTAACCGTGAACGATTGGTGTTGGATGGTAACATGCCCATGCCATCATCTATTGATGTTTTCAGTTCTTCTTATATAAAATTAAGGACTTTAAATATGAATTATAGGCTTAACCAGACAAAGTGGATGCAACGTGCAGGATTGCAGAATACTTCGGTTTTTCTTTCTGCAACTAACCTGTTTACCATCACTAAATATCCTGGAAATGACCCGGAGACAACTAATGATACATTTAGTGTAGGCGGGGGATATTTTGATGTAAGCAATTATCCGGTGGTACGCACATTTTCACTAGGATTTAAACTTGGTTTTTAACATAAGATATTGAGATGAAATATATACAATTCAAATTATTACTACTGTTATTGTTAACATGTACATTTTTTTCATGTGAAAAACAATTGAATGTTTTTCCTACAAATAAGTTAGTAGATGGCAATGTGATCATTGACCTTAAAAGTGCTGAGACGGTATTAAATGGCGTGTATTATGCTTTTGCAAATGTAGGCTTGGATTACGCTAGCTTAGAGTCTGTTAAATGGATTTCAGTAAATGAAATTTTGCCTTCAGAACTTTCTGGTACTTTGGCTTATTCCTATGGTCAGGATGGATTCATGAATATGGCTTATCGTAATTCCAGTCCGATACTTGTAAGTAAATGGAAGTATGGTTACAATATTGTGAATGCGGCCAATGGTTTTCTAAAGAATGTAGGCCCAGTAAGCAATATCCCTTCAGCGCGGAAAGAACAAATGATTGCTGAAGCTAAGTTTTTGCGTGCTTTTGCCAATGCTGATCTGCTCCTTTATTTTGGTCATTATTATGATGTAAATAGCAAGTATGGAATTATATTGAGAGATGAGTTTGTTTCTGCCGATAATGTAAAGTTACCTAGAAGTACCGTTGCGGCTACATATAGTTCAATACTTAAAGATTTGGACGAGGCTATTGCTGCTTTGCCACCTTTAAATACTCAGATCCATTATGCTAATGTTTGGGTAGCAAAAATGCTTAAGGCCAGGGTACTGATTAACAGAGGGGCGCCAGGGGATTACAATCAGGTCATTAATTTAACCGAAGACATCATTAATAATAGTTCTTTTAAGCTTGAAGCGAATTTAAAAGACTTATTTCAAGTAAAAGGCTTTACAAGTGCAGAAGTTATGTTGTCAGTACAGCCTTTCCCCAATGACAGTTGGAAATTTTACCTGAATAATACAAGTGTAGATTATTATGTTACTCCTGCTTTAAAAGATTTGTTGGCTAATGACCCAAGAAAGGCCTGGATGTATAAAGACGCTGCAAACATAAATGGGATATTACCTGCTGTAACTAAGTATTATTCTGGACCGGCAATTAAGCCCGTAAAAACGCCCTTGGTATGTAACAGCTATGCTTTCCGGTTAACTGAAGCTTACTTAACACAGGCCGAGGCTATTGCTTTATCAGGTGCCGACCTTAGCTTAGCTAAGTCGCGTTTAAAGAAAGTGTTAACGTGTGCAGGAATCACTGATTTTACTGTTATGGATGGGGTAACTACACCAGAGGCTATGCAATTATTAGTAGTGCAGGAAGTGTGCAAAAATTTCCTGCAAGAAAGTGGCTTGGACTGGTTTGCCTTGCGCAGGCTTCCTCTTGCTACCTTAAAAACATTAAGACCTAGTGTCAAGTCTGTTTATTCGCTGACGCTTCCTATTCCTATAGTTGAAATTAATGCGAACGGTTTAATTGAACCAAATCCTGTGGATTAATTTATTTTTTATGATCAATATGAATATTATGAGTAAATCAATTTATATGTTACTTTTTATTTGTGCAACAGCTTTAGGCGCTGTTGCACAAAATACTGCGCTAGAAAAAAAGGTTGTTTTTAAAGGAACAGCTGCAACCAGATACAATGGTCAGTATGTTTATCTATTTTCCAATGCGCCAACGACAGTTCGGGACAGTGCCAAAATTGTGAATGGAACTTTTACTTTTTCACGTATTTTTAAGGAACCCGGTATTTATAGTTTTTACAGTGGATATGAAAAAAAGACAAAGGGAGACTATAGCGTGCTAACGGTTCCTTTTGATCGTCCTTCGAAGATGGAGATCAAGGGCAATATAGAGCGTTTCGACAATTCAGCCGTTAAAGGGAGTAAAGACTTTTTTATTTTTGATGCTGTTGTAAAGGCTACTGACCCAGTTTACGAAAAGTTGATAAATGACCTGTCTGCTAAATACGGAAAAGCTTATCTGTATGACATGAAGCGCGATACTACGCAGCAAAAGTTTAAAGATATGATCTCTGAATACAATAAGGGAAAAGCTGCTTATAATTTGTTATTGAAAGAACAAGCCATTAAGACCGTAAATGAGCATCCGAACTCTTTTGCGTCCGCATTGATCCTTCAGAATTATGCGGATAATCTGGATCTGGAAGTATTGGAAAGATTGTGTAAGAAGGTTTCTCCGGCGGTAATGGATAATTTTTTTGGTCGTAATTTACTAAGCCAGTTAAATGGACGTAAGCAATCTGCAGTTGGTAATTTTGTGGAAGATTTTACTTTAAATGATCCCAAAGATCAACCGCTGAAATTTTCTTCATTAAGGAAAAAATATGTACTGATTGATTTCTGGGGTAGCTGGTGTGGTCCTTGTCACATTGCGTTTAAGGATTTGAGATTGTTGTATGCCAAGTATCGCGATAAGGAGTTTGAAATTTTAGGTATTGCTACAGAAAATAGTAAGGAAGCCTGGATTAAGGATCTTGAAAAAGAAAAGTTACCCTGGTTACAGGTAATTGATATGCAGGGTAATAAAAGTGTATCTCTTAATCAGTTTGCTGTTGCAAAATATCCGACCACTGTGTTGGTTGATCCTAATGGAAAAATTATTGGAAGGGATTTAAGTATGAAGGCGCTTGAGGCGATACTGGATAAAAGGTGATCGTTGGGGTAACATTTTTATTGTGAGGTTGATATACTATTAAACTAAACAACATTCAACATGAAAAAGTTATTCACACTCTTCTTTTCCACTATCTGTTTTTGCGCTACCGCACAAACACCTGGTCAGCCGATTAAAGGTATAATAGTAAAAGGCGGTAAAAATCCAGGCGGGAATACACAATTGTCTGTAAGTGGTGGAATAAATAACCCGGGCAGTTCAATCAAAACAAAAGCAAACCTTGTTAATGGCTATGCTTTAGGTGCAAATGTATATGTACCCTTGTTTGCCAAAGAAGGAAATGGAAATTTGGCTGGCCATACTGCACACTTCTTTACTATTGGTCTTAATGCCGGGGGCGAGTATTTTGCCGGTACCGGAAATTATAACCTGGCTGAACTACCGTCTTACGATATTTCAGGGCAGTCTGCAGGACCTAATGTAAGGGGAAACAATGATGGAAATAAACAAAATGGCTTTAAAGCTGAGGCAGGTGTACAGGCTAATTTTTCGTTTGGGAAGGTTACGCTGTCACCTGTTTTAAACGCAGCTTATATGAGTTTAAAGCAAAATGCGATTAGTGTGGTGCAAGATGGTACGGTGAACGGTGTAAGCTATAGTAAAGAAATCTATGCGCAACAAGTTGCTAAAACTACAGGGATTGCCTTTATTCCTAAACTGCGTATCGCTTTCTTTCCTGGAAAGCTAGGCTTTTACCTGGAAGGCGCTTATACCAGTGGTCCGGATGTTAAAAGTCAGTCTGAGTTATTTAAGCCTCAGGGCAAAGTTAACGATGCTGGGTTCTACAGCCAGGATCAGATGAGCATGGGGAGTAGCAAGCCGAAAGATCAAAATGCGAAGTACAATAGTTTTGGGGTAAATTTTGGTCTCAGTATCCCACTGGGTAATGCGATCAGCCGCAGACGTTTAAAGGGGAAAGTAACAAAGCCAGGGGGCAATGGTGTCAATCTGGTGAATCCGATGCAAAATCCATCCGCTTTGGCAAAACCGGGTAACCCTATTGGTGGTATCATCGTAAAGGGTGGTAAAAATCCTGGTCCCCGGGATAGGATTGCAGTTACCAATGAAAATGGTGAAATCGTATTTTCGGTGACCGAAACCGGTGAATATACATTGCAATTAACGATACCCGAGGCTTCTGGAAAAAGTATCAGTAGTAAAGGGGTAAAAAGAATCCCATCCGAAAACAATAAAAGAGAGGTCAGAACATATTCTGGAGGACGTAAAAATGAAGTTTCAGCCGAAAATATGATGGCCCGTCCTGGTCAGCCCATTAAAGGTGTAATCGTAAAAGGCGGAAAAAATCCTGGGGGAAATTCAATAAATTTGATCACAAATGAAAATGGTGAATTTACCTTTGCCGTGCAGGAAGCGGGTGAATATAAATTACAGATAACTACTCCTGAGGCCCCTGGAAAAAGCATCAGTGAGCAGGGCGTAGCGGCCCCATCTAAAGGAAAAGGTAAAAAGAACTAATATATTTTTATGAACCTGATTCATTAATCGCCTTCCCATACTGCCAGGATTGTTAATTCAAGCATTTTTTAATAATTTTGGGTAAAGTTGGGGAACATGATAGATTATACCGTAATAACTGACCAGGAGCTGGCCAAAATGCTTGCATTAGGGGATCAGACTGCCTTTGCGGAAATCTATAGTCGCTACAAATTTATCCTTTACAACCATGCCTGGAATAAAACCCGGGATAAACAGGAGGCACAGGATACTTTACAGGAGGTTTTTGCGATGATCTGGTCTAAAAGAGCCACGATTACTATTGGCAATAATCTTTCTGGTTACCTCTATACCTGTGTTCGAAATCACATCCTTAACGTCATTGTCCGTAAGAACACCCACAATAAATACACCTCTTCCATATTGGAATTTGCGGAAACAGGGCCGGTGCTTACCGATCACCTGGTACGGGAAAATCAATTGAAAGCTTTGATCGAAAGAGAGATTGCTGCACTGTCCCCACGCATGCGCCAGGTATTTGAATTGAGCAGGAAACAACACCTGAGTCATAAACAGATCGCTGAAATCATGGGTACGAGTGAAGAAACTGTCAAAAAGCAAATGTCAAGAGCTTTAAAATCACTACGCCTAAAGTTAGGCCTTCCCGTTTTCCTCCTCATGCTGTTGTTTTACCGATAACACATTTATTTTTTTTCCTTGTACCACCTCGGCCGTCCTTAGTTTGTCTAACTGCTAGACTAAACTAAATGATGACAACCAGTATTGTAAAAATCGAAAACCTTTCCCACCGTTACAGTCTTGACTGGGCCATACGGGATATTAACTTTGAAATCAGTCCCAGAGGAGTCCTCGGACTGCTGGGCTCTAATGGAGCAGGAAAATCGACTACGATGAATATTCTTTGCGGGGTACTCAACCAAACTGAAGGAAACGTGTTCATTGACGGAATCGATACCAGGCTCCATCCCGAACAGGCGAAACGGAAGCTTGGATTTCTGCCTCAGCATGCTCCCTTACACCTCGACTTGAATGTCGACGAATACCTGACTTACTGTGCCCATATCCGGGATGTTCCGGCAAAGAAGGTGCGAATGGCAGTAGCGGAAGTAAAAAACAAATGCGGCATCAGCCATTTCAGTAAACGCCTGCTCAGTAACCTTTCCGGAGGGTACAAGCAACGCGTCGGTATCGCGCAGGCGATCATTCATCACCCGCTCCTGGTGGTACTGGATGAACCTACCAATGGGCTCGACCCCAATCAGATTCTGGAAGTGAGGAAACTGATCAAAGAAATCTCTGAAGAACGCTCCGTGCTATTTTCCACGCATATTCTTTCCGAAGTGCAGGCCACCTGTAAAGAAATCAGAATGATAGAAGGAGGACGAATGGTCTTTGCAGATACCATGGAAGCCTTTAACAACTACATCATGCCAAATTCTGTGCTGATCTACCTGAACAATCCTCCATCCATTGAGACCCTCAGTCGCCTTCCGGACATTACCAGTGCCGAGCCGCTGAGCGACGGGGGGCTAAGACTCCATTTTAAGGGCTCACAAAAGAACATTTCGGGAATGATCATTGAAGCCAGTATCAGCAACGGCTGGCAGCTCAGCGAGATCATGCTCGAGAAAAGCTCCCTTGATGAGATATTCGCCCAACTTTCCAACCATAAAAAGCCAGCATAAGCGCATGAAGAAAATATTAAAAATCGCAAAACTAGAACTCAGCGTCTTATTCTTTGCACCTGTAGCCTGGCTGGTGCTGGTCATCTTTTTCCTGCAGAGTGGCAACCGCTTTCTCGGCCTGTTTGGCAGTTACCAGGAGGCCATAGCCATGGGCAATCAGGTCAGCGACCTGACTTTCGCTATGTTCCCGGGTACAGGCGGCCTTTTCGAACAAACCTTGCAGAACATCTACTTTTACATCCCTTTACTCAGCATGGGGCTGATGAGCCGGGAAATAAGCAGCGGTTCCATTAAATTATTGCTTTCTTCACCCGTTACCGTTAAAGAGATCATTTTTGGAAAATACCTTGCCATAACCCTATATGGTTTCTTATTGGTCATGATATTGGTGGTATATGCGGTCACAGGTGCGGTCTTGATCCGAAATGCAGATTATGGATTGATCGCATCGGGCCTTCTGGCTTTGCTCCTCCTCATCTGTACCTATGCGGCAATCGGACTTTTTATGTCCAGTCTTACCGGTTACCAGGTGGTTGCAGCGATCAGTACGCTGGCTGTATTTGCAGCATTACAATATGTAGGAAGTGTTGGTCAGGGGATTGATTTTGTAAGGGATTTCACTTATTTTCTTTCTATTTCGGGCAGAACTGACGACCTCTTGAAAGGACTGATCAGCAGCAGGGATGTCATCTATTTTCTCCTGATCATTGGTTTATTTATTTCCCTATCTATCCTGCGTCTGAAGGCGGCCAGATCCCCTCAGTCTGCCGGGATGTTGTTAATGAAATATACGGGCATCATCGTTGCCGTACTTTTGATGATTTATCTCAGCTCGAGGCCACAGTTCATTTGGTACAAAGACCTGACCGCAAATAAAGTCCGCACACTGACGCCCAATAGTCAGGCAGTTGCAAAGCAGATTAAAGGTGATCTTGTCATCACCACTTATGTGAATCTCCTGGATCAAAACGTTTATGCCGGCCTGCCGGTCTCCAGAAATCTGGATATGTCCAGGTTCGATGCTTTCCGCAGGTATATTCCCGGCCTGAAGATGAAGTACGTGTATTATTACGACATCACGGATCTTAAAAACAATAGAAATATGGTCTATCAGGGGGACCTGACGGGTTTTACCGTAAAACAGGTGGCGGAAAAAGTGGCCGATAATATGGGACTGGATGTCAATGACTTCATGTCTCCCGCCGACATCCGTAAGCGCATCGACCTGAGCATTGAGGACAATAATTTTATTCGCGTTCTGGAATACAAAGGAAGGACGAGCAAGTTGAGGCTGTACGACGAAATGGATGCATTTCCTTCAGAAACAGAGATCACTGCGGCGATAAAACGCCTGATTGTCCCGGCAGCGCAGATTGCAGTCATAACAGGGCACAATGAACGTAGTATTTTGAAAACCGGAGAACGCAATTACGAATCCTTCCTCAACGCAAAAAAAGTAAGGCGCTCGCTGATCAATCAGGGTTTTGATGTTTCTACGATAACCTTGGATTCAAACCCGGTACCAGATCGCCTGAGCCTGCTGATCCTGGCAGACCCTGCAACGGCACTAAAGCCTGCTGAACTCACCGGATTAAAATCGTATATTGACAATGGAGGCAACCTGATGATCACTACAGAACCCGGACTGCAACAACTGATCAACCCAATCTTAAAATGGGTTGATATCCAGTTAAAGGAAGGCGCATTGGTGATGCCGAGTAACGACAATCTGCCGGATCAGGTGATCACAACAACCTTTAAGGAAGGAATGCCGGTGGCGATGCCGGGCGTATCCGCGTTGCAATATTACAACAATGGAGTTTTCATTGCCGATACCTTACTGATGAGTGCTGCCAATGGCTGGAACAAACAAGGGGAGTTGGCCAAGGGCTCGACTGATATTTCCTACCATCCGGATCTGGGCGATGTCAAAGGAAGCTATCCTACAGCTATAGCGCTCCACCGGACGGTCAGAGGTAAAGTGCAAAAGATCTTCGTGTCAGGAGATGCCGACTTTATCTCTAACAAAGAGCTGAGCCAGCCAAAAGGAATGAATCAAAGATTTAGCACTAAGCTGTTCAAATGGTTCGCCAATGGGGAGTTTCCGATAGATACGCGGCGGCCCGAACCTAAAGACAATGAAATTCTGCTTAAAAAAAGACAGATTTCAACTTTAAAATTGGTGTTTACTGGTTTAATTCCTTTATTAATCGGACTTCTGGGGGCCTACATCATCATCAGCAGGAAAAGAAAATAAATTTCATTCCCATGTACCACTTTGATAGCCACTATATTGTCTAACTATTTAACAAGCTTTTCCAACCACCAACATGACAGCGGAAGAATTACAGCAAATACTAAAAAGGTACAGTGAGGGCAAGGCAACCGAACAGGAAAAAGCATTGCTCGAAAGCTGGTACCTGAATTACAATGGCGACCATTCGGAACAGGCTCAAATGCCAGAGCTGCTGGAGGCGGTGGATAGGGTATGGGCAAGCGTAAATCCGGTGCCGGTAGTGGCGAAGCAACTCTCCCTATTTGCAAAACTGAGCATCGCTGCTGCGGTTCTTTTAATTTTGTCTTTTGGTGCCTGGTTTATCATGCACAACCAGGAACCGACAGCATTTGAGCTGAGTGCCGCTAATGATATTGAACCGGGACAGAACAGGGCGACACTTACGCTCGCTTCCGGCAGGAAAATCATTTTGGCGGAGACTGCAGCCGGTGAGATTCTCAGGGAACCGGGGCTCAGCATCAGTCATACCAAATCGGGAGAACTGATCTATACTGCAAAGCCAACAGGGAAAAAGGTAGCCAGCGTAGCATGGAATACACTCGAAACCTTTAAAGGGGAACAACATCAGCTGATTCTTCCGGATGGTTCTCATGTATGGCTGAATGCAGCTTCCTCGATTACCTTTCCTGATGCATTTTCAACCAGGCGTGAAGTTTCGGTCAGCGGTGAAGTGTATTTTGAAGTTGTCCATGACCGAACCCGGCCATTTATTGTAAAAAGTAAAGGGCAGCGGGTCGAGGTATTGGGTACACATTTTAACATCAATGTTTATCCGGATGAACCCTCCGCTAAAACAACCTTACTGGAAGGTGCGGTCAGGATTAGTGCTGAAGCCAGCGGTTCCAGTGTGCTGAAACCAGGAGAACAGGCCAGTCTGACCGCCGGAAAGATCGCGGTTTCTAAAGTTTCTACGGATGAAGTTATCGCCTGGAAGAATGGTTATTTCATGTTTGAAAGCGAGGACATTCATGCGGTCATGAGAAAGATATCCAGATGGTATAACGTCGAGGTCGTTTATGAAGGAGAAGTTCCTCAGGATACCTTCGGCGGTACAATTGACCGCTTTGCCAAAGTATCTCAGGTCCTTAAAAAATTAGAACTGACCGATAAGGTTCACTTTAAAATAGAAGGAAGGAGGATTATCGTTACGAAATAACAAATCTCACGATGATCCATAAAAAAAGGCCAGAAGTGCTTGTAACACAACTGGCCAAATGACTGGATCATTTACATACAATTTGCGATTCTATTCCATAAACCAGACAAACAAACTTAGCCATTATTGCCCGATAAAGCAATATGGATGGCCCTTCATCAGCTACTAAGTTTTTTGTCACAAACCAGATGAAATGTATAAAACCTATACTTATAAACTATTGTTCATGATGCGACTCACCACCGTCATTTTAATAGCAACCATAATGCAAGTCAGTGCTGCGGGCTTTGCCCAGAAGATCACATTGTCTGAAAAGAAGGCCAACCTGAAATCCCTTTTTAAAGAGATTCGCAGACAAAGCCAATATAATTTCCTGTATACCGATGCACTGCTGGCCAGTACAAAGCCAATTGATATTAAGGTCAATAACATGGAACTTAAAGAGGTTCTGGACCTGATCTTTCGCGATCAGCCACTTACCTATACGGTGGATGAAAAAACCGTGGTGGTCAGTGCAAGGAAGCAATCGCTGATGGACAAAATCAGTGAATACCTGCGGGCAATCGACCTGAGCGGGCAGGTACACAACGAATTGGGATACCCCATGCTTGGGGCCATCGTTCGGGTAGAGGGTACCAAAAAAGCAACAAGCACGGATGTGGAAGGCAGGTTCTTTCTGAAAGATGTCGATCCCCAGGGAAGGCTGATCATATCCTATGTAGGTTATCGGACAGACACCATTGCAATTGCCGGAAAAACGAGGATCAATGTGAAAATGGACCCTCAGCTCAACCAGATTCAGGAAGTTCGTATTGTGTCTACAGGTTACCAGGATTTACCCAGGGAACGTGCAACAGGCTCATTTGAGTCGATCAGTAAAGTTCAGTTACTACACAGTACCGATCCAAACCTGATCCGCAGACTGGAGGGAATCACGACGTCTATGGATTTCAGAAATGACCTCAGACCCATAAATTCCAGTAATCCCAATGCACAACGCTCACCTTTGGTAAACCTCACCATCAGGGGAAAGAATACCCTCAACGAAAATGAAAATGCAGACCTCAACGGGAACTTCAGCGGCCAGGTATTGGTGGTGATCGATGGGATTGCCAGCCCATATTCTATCGACAAGGTAAACCCCAATGATGTGGAAAGCGTTACGATCCTTAAAGATGCCGCTGCTGCTTCGATCTGGGGATCCCGCGCCGCCAATGGGGTGATTGTCATCAAGACAAAAAAAGGAGGATACAACAGCAAATTGAGGGTATCGCTGAGCAGTAACCTGAACGTCACGGAAAAGATCGACCTGTTTTACAATAAAACGATGCGGATCGGGGATTTTGTAGAGGCGCAGAAATTACAGTTCCTCAATGCGAATAAAGCACTTCCGGCGGTCAGCATCAGCAGTCTGTACGGACAGGAAACGGTTTCGCCGGTGGCGGAGATCCTGGATGCCTGGAAATTTAAAGGACTGAGTACGGAGCAGGAAGCAATGGCGCAGCTCGAAGCACTTAAAAACAATGACATCAGACGCGACTACACGAAATACTTTTTGCGCAATGCGATGACGCAGAGTCATGCGCTTGCCGTCGATGGCGGCTCGGAAAAATTTAATTACCGCATATCAGGCGGCTACGACAAGTCCATCAACAACACCCGAAATTCCGGACTGGACCGGATCGTGCTGACTTACAGTGCCTCAGCCCGACCGATCAAAAAACTGGAATTTCAGGGCAATATCAGTTACAATGAACAAAACAACGAAGAACAAGCAGAGGAAAACCGGATCAGTGGCGTAGCGAACAGCACATTTTTCCCTTATTCCCGCTTGGCAGATGAACAGGGCAAGCCACTTGAGCTGACCAAGACTTACCGGCCTGGTTTCATAGACCTTTTCGAAAGTACTTACACCGGAGGTCAGTTTTTAAGCTGGAGGTATAAACCACTGGAAGACATTAACGAAGGTTACAATAAACTCAAATCACAGAACCTGAACTTGAATTTTAGCAGTACCTATCAGCTATTGGATGGATTGTCCTTGCAGGCCACTTATAACTACAATACAGGTAGAAATGAGGACAATTCCCTGTATCGGCAGAATTCATTCTATATGCGAAACCTGATCAATTATTTTACCACTTCACTGGCTTCCACAGATCCTAGAACGGGCAACCCGGTAACGCCGTATGTGCGTCAGATCCCTCTGGGTGGACAATACACGACTGGTCTTACCAAATCGAACAACCAAACGCTAAGGGGACAACTAAACCTGAACAAAAGCTGGAACGAAAAGCATGAAATTTCGGCCATTGCCGGTATAGATCTGGCACAAAACTACAGCATCCTCAAAACGGACGGCTACTATGGCTACAATGAAAGTACACTGAGAAGCGATAACAAGCTGGATTACAAAACAATGATCCCTATTGTTTTCGCGGAAGATTTTAGCGGGTATAACGGGGAGTACATTGCAAACTTGTCCAGGGGTTTTCTGGATAACAAGGTCCGCACTTTCAGCTGGTACGCCAATGCTGCTTATACCTTCAACAGGAGGTATACTTTTTCAGCGAGTGTCAGAAAAGACCTTTCCAGCGAATTTGGCAGGGGGACCAACCAAAAAGGAACGCCTTACTACTCTATTGGTGGAAGCTGGAACATTGCTGCAGAACCTTTTTACCATTCGGAGCTTTTTCCGGTCCTGACTTTCCGCTCTACATTTGGTTATAACGGAAACGTAAACCCATCTATACTGGCCCGCCCACTGATCACTTATTCTGATGTGAATGGCGACAATGACCTGCCTTATGCCTTTACCAGTTATGGAACAGGAATCTCCAACAGCAAACTTAGACCAGAGAAAACAGGAATCTGGAACGTTGGGTTGGATTTCGGATTGAAAGGAAACAGATTGTCGGGAAGTTTGCAATACTATAACAAAAAGACAACTGACCTGCTGGCCAATGGCGAACTGGATCCAAGTACCGGCTATACCAACATCACGTATAATACCGGGAATCTGCGGGGTTATGGAATAGACCTGAGCCTGAATTCCCTGAATGTGCAAAGCGGACTTTTCAAATGGAACAGTAATGTGTTATTCAGCTACAATAAAGTGAAGGTGACCAAACTTTATGCGGCTACAGCAAGTCTAGCAGGAAGCGTGGTCTCTAACAGCAGTGGGTCCTATAATGAAGGCTATGATCTGTCGCGCGTATTTGGTTACAAATGGTCAGGATTAGACCCTAAAACCGGCGATCCGAGAGGCTATCTTGACGGTGCAATAGTGACCATCGCAGACAATGCGGAAGGAAATGCAGCTTACCAGGGCATTCAAAACGGACCGCTTACCTCGGTGAAGTACTTCGGTTCGGCAGTACCGGTATATTATGGCGCCATTCGCAATACCTTCAGCTATGGGAACTTTTCGGTTTCCGCAAATCTGATGTACAAATTGGGCTATTACTTCCGGAGACCTACTTCGCAAATGGTAAACTATAGCCAGCTAAACAGCAATATTCCGCTGATTCAGGGTATCGAGTATCAGGACAGGTGGCAAAAGCCCGGTGATGAACTGCATACCAATGTGCCTTCCGCTATTTTTACCTCCAGCAACCAGAACCGCGATAATTTCTACAGGTATGCGGAGATTAATGTGCTTAAAGGAGACCATATCCGCTTGCAGGAACTTAACTTTTCTTACACCATTAAGCCGGGGAAAAGCTGGTTTATTAAAAATCCCCGGATTTCTGCGAACGTCAACAATCTTGGAATCATTTGGAAAGCAAACGATCAGGGCATAGATCCTGAAGTATTCGATTATCCCAGTCCAAGATCTTACAGCTTTGGTTTTTCTGCTAACTTTTAACTGTTGAATATCATGAAAATAAACAGACTTATATTTTTGCTCTCTGCGCTTGGTATCCTGGTATCTTCTTGTCAAAAATATGTAGACATTAAGAAAAGTGGAGCACAATCGTTTATAGAGTCAGCGAACGATTGCCAGTTGCTGATGGACAATTATGAATTGTTCAATACCGGATATCCGATAGACGGAGAGGTTTCCGCAGATGATTACTATATGAACGATGCCAGGTTTGGTTCGGACCAGATCAGTATTGAAGACCGGACGATTTATACCTGGCAATCCGGAGCCATCAGAACTGCCGCACAGCAATGGGTAGACATTTATAATAAGGTCTATCATGCGAACCTTGTGCTGGAAGCGGTACAGGAACTAAATGGCAAAGAACAACCTGCCGTACTGAACAATTTAAGAGGCAGCGCCTTGTTTCTAAGGGCCTATGCATTTTGGAATCTCGCGCAGTTATATACAAAAACCTATGATGCTGCTACCGCTCAGAGCGATCCCGGAATCCCTATCGACCTTAGCTCAGACATCAATAATGTCCCTGGCAGAGGTACAGTTCAGGAAACTTATAACCGTATTGTTCAGGACCTGACTGAGGCCGGAGGTTTGATGAACCCGGTTTCTTCTGTGGCCTCACGCCCTAACAAAGCGGCGGCACAGGCCATGCTGGCGAGGGTTTACCTCTCAATGAGGGACTATCCCAATGCTTTAAGCAGTGCAAATGCTGCATTGACTTTGCGGAATACGCTGATCAATTTCAATACGCTGGACAAGGAATCATTCTCACCTTTCAGAAGGTTCAATGAAGAGGTCATTTTTCACTCCACCTTGTACAGTAAAAACGGCTCACTGGAGCCAGGTTATGGCTATGAGGACCTGGCCATCATCAATCCGGTACTGATCGCCTCCTATACCACTGACGACCTTAGGAAGACCATCCTGGTTAAGGAAAATACAGATGTCCCTGTACCATCAGTAACCTATAGGTTTACCGGGAATTATGAGGGAGCTGTAGGTTCGGCAAAACTTTTTAACGGCCTTGCGGTGGATGAACTGTACCTCATCAGGGCAGAATGTTATGCAAGGGCAGGAAATACGGGCTTAGCGATGGGCGACCTCAATACATTGCTTCGCAGCAGATGGACCGAAGGTACTTTTACAGACCTGGAGGCCACTAGTGCCGATAATGCCCTATCGATCATTCTGACTGAACGACGCAAGGAATTGCTAATGCGTGGTCAGCGTTGGACGGATTTGCGCAGGTTAAACAAGGAGCCCAGGTTTGCCACAACCCTGAGCAGGACAGTCCAGGGAATGACACATACACTGCCTGCAAATGACCTTCGGTATACCTTACTGATCCCACAGGAAGTGGTCATGAAATCAACGATACCGCAGAATCAACGATAGTTAAGCGATATCATAATTTTATTTAGTGATTTAAGTACTGTAGTTTTGTGCAGTACTTAAATCATCAATAATAGGTTCTTTCTATATATTATTGAGATTCATACCATTCCAGAATATGATCTGCTACTTTTTCCCAGCCTGGCTCTCCGCAAATGAAATGACTTTTGCCTTCAAATATTTTCACATCAACCCGGCTATTTGTATGCTTATATCTTCTGGCGATTGTTTGTGTAAGATTGGGTGGAAAGATATGATCACTACCGCCGCCAACAAATAAAATTGGCGCGTGGGCTTTCTTAAAATCTATATTTGAAAAGGAATTTAAAACTAATTCACGACTAACCTTATAACTTTCAGGTACGGCAAATTTTTCAAAGGCCCTTTCTTTCTCCGTATCAGGTATGGTATTAAAAAATGCATTATTGTACCATTTACGACTACCCATAAAATATTTACTGAAAGAAAAAAAACCAAATGCCGGTAATACGGTCTTAAGCGTTTGAAACGGTGGGAAAACATTTTTCGGCGGCGCCCCGTCAATACTTACTCCGGCCACTGCTTTTCCCATTTCTATCAATTTCAATACAACCATTCCTGCCATCGAATGGCCAATAATTAATGGCTTTTCAGGCAGGCTATCTATTAATTTAGCAATGTTGTTTACAATGTCTATAAATCCTGTTTTAACAAGGGCAGGATGGACTTTTGCTCTCAACTCCGCAGGATTTCCTTCGTGTCCGGGATTCGCAGGAGTATAAACTTTATAGCCTTTTTGTTCATAATAGTGCTTCCAATCTGCCCAACAGTTGTTATTCACAAAATTTCCGTGAATGAGTACGATAGTTTTTGATCTTTCCATGATATTCAATGTTTGAAAATTATAATAACTAAATGTGATGCAATCTTAAGAATTTCTGGCATTAATAGATGCACCCATAAGTACATTGGGATAAAACGTACAAGAATTGGCGTTGTTTGTCAATTGTTGGCCGCTTCACCGTTGGATAATTTTGAATTGAAAATCAGGAGTAGCAACCAAACCGCACACCATTGTTTAAACATATTTAATTAAAAACGTTATGAACTACAAAATTTTTGGAAAAAAAACGGGGTTAAGGGTTTCTGAAGTAGCACTTGGCACAGGAAACTTCGGCACACAATGGGGGCATGGTGCTGATGAGGCGACCTCAGAAAAAATATTCAACAGATATATAGAGGCTGGCGGGAACTTCATAGATACTGCTGACGGGTATCAGGGTGGTGAGTCTGAAAAAATATTGTCCGGGTTGATCAAGGGGAAAAGACAGGATCTGGTAATATCCTCTAAATTTTCGACAGGTGGAAATACCCTTCTAACAACAGGGAATAGCAGAAAAAACATCAGAACCTCTATTGAAGCGAGTTTGACGCGCCTTAAAACCGATTATTTAGATATTTACTGGGCACATATTTCCGATGGTCAAACCCCGGTTATAGAAGTAATGAAGACCCTGGATGACTTGACACGTGAGGGGAAAATTCTTTATGCGGGTTTCTCGAATTTCCCGGCATGGCAAATTGCAAGCGCCGCAACTCTAGCTGATTTGAACAATTGGGCTCCGTTAACCGGCATTCAGATCGAATATAACCTGATTGAGCGATCAGCGGATAGAGAGCTACTGCCTATGGCTGAAGCGTTAGGACTTGGTGTCGCATTTTGGTCGCCCTTAGCTGGGGGTACGCTTACGGGAAAATACCGGGCTTCGGTACAGGACAGTGTTTCAAGACAAAAAGCCTGGGGGGGAACACTAGTGAAGGCAGAGCGTAGTGCCAGAGAAACGGCAATTATAGATACACTAGAAGCAATTGCAGAAGAAAATGAGGTGAAAACCCTTGATGTAGCATTGGCCTGGTTACGTCAAAAACATGCTCAAACATCTTTATCTACCATTACAATTCTAGGTCCGAGAACTGAACAACAGTTGGCCGATAACCTGAGTTCACTTGAAGCGAACCTGACAGCAGAACAGATGTATCGCCTGAATGAGATGAGTTCAATTGCACTGGGCTTTCCCCATGAAATCATAGCCGCAACACAGGAGCGTATTTTTGGAGCGGGTTCTTCGCTAATGCAGCTGAAACAACAGGCGTATTAATATTGGGATAAAACGTACAAGGATTGGCGTTGTTTGTCAATTGTTGTACGCTTCGCCATTCGATAATTTTGAATTGAAAGTCAGGAGTAGAGGCATTTAGATGAAATTCCTCGCTTAAGAAAAATAACCTCAGGGTATCCTGGGATTTTGAGTTTAAACCTAATACTTAAAATATGAAACGTACAGCAACAGCAGTCTGGAATGGTTCTGGAAAAGATGGCAATGGCCATCTGACCACTCAAAGCACTATATTGGACAAATCACAATACTCATTTAATAGTCGGTTTGCAGAAGGGAAAGGGACCAATCCCGAAGAGTTGCTTGCAGCAGCACATGCCGGTTGTTTTACCATGAAACTGAGTTTTGTACTGGGGGATGCCGGCTTTGTGCCCGACAGCCTGGAAACTACCGCTTATATCAATTTTGAAAATGGTTCTATAACGGCCTCACATCTGGTAGTAAAAGCTAAGGTAAAAGGAATTGATCAGGCCCTTTTTGATACAAGTGTCAGGGATGCTGAACTTAATTGTCCTGTCAGCAGAGTACTAAACGCAGAGATTACAGTTGAAAGTTCCCTTGAAAGTTAATGAAACCCGCAAAATGAAAAATCCATTTATCAGACAGTCATTTCTTTTTGTAATACTCGTAGTCGCGAGCCTGGAGAGTTACGGGCAAAAAGCAATAGCATCCGAAACCAAACTTGTAGAAGTTGAAGGCAGAAAACTAGCTTATCGATCCATAGGGAAAGGTACTCCTATTATTTTTGTCAACCGGTTCAGAGGAACGCTGGATACCTGGGATCCTCTATTTCTGGATAAAATGGCAGAGAATTTCAATGTGATCACTTTTGAATATACAGGAATTGGCTCCTCTACAGGTACATTACCAACAGATATTGCAATTGTAGCCAAAGATATCAAAGATTTATCCCAGGCTTTAAACCTTAAAAAATTCATTGTTTTGGGATGGTCATACGGAGGATTGGTAGCACAGGCTGCCACCCTGATGTACCCGGATTTGATTACCCATTCTATTTTTATTGGTACCGGCCCTCCTGGAAAAAATGAAGTTCCATTAGAAAAAGCTTTTCTAGATGTCGCTTTAAAACCAATTAACAATTTTGACGATGAGGTTGTACTCTTTTTTGAACCAAAATCCGAGGCCAGCGTTGCAGCGGCAAAAGCCTCACATGATCGCATTGCAAAAAGAATTGACATCTCAAAAATACCTTCAACAATGGAAGTTTTTAATCTTTATTTTAAAGGTGGCGACGGATTTCGTGAAGACAAATCAAATTTCAGGGAGCAACTGAAAACCACCAAAACTCCAATGCTGATTATATGTGGAGATCATGATATAAGCTTTGCTGTTGAAAATTGGTATCCGTTTACAAGACAGCTTAAAAACGCGCAGATGATTACGTTCATGCAGTCGGGGCATGGGCCTCAACATCAATATCCGGAACTCTCCGCAAAATACATTACTGATTTTATTAATCTAAGTAAAAAGAACAGTCCTTTCTATTGAAAGGATTGTTCTTTTTTAATCCCAAATTTTTTAATTTTAGAGTTCAACGTTGACACCGGAACGCCTAATATTTCAGCAGCTCCACCCTTGCCATATACTTTTCCCTTGCATTTTTTCAAGACTGACAATATATGGTCGCGCTCATTTTCATCAATAGTTTTAATATAGAGTTCAGCAATTGAAGATCCTGTTTCCATGCGTTTCAGTACCGGCAAATGAATGTTTTTTATCGTGTCACCATTGCTAAGCAAGACACTCCTCTCTATGAGGTGCTCCATCTCCCTTACATTTCCCGGCCAGTCATAGGCCATCAGATCCTGTAAAACCTTACTTGAAATGTTCTTTATCGCCCTGCCGGCATTTCTCGAATATTTGGAGATAAAATGCGCAGCCAGTACAGGGATGTCTTCTTTACGATCCCTCAAAGGAGGTAGGTTTATTGGAAAAACATTGAGCCGATAAAAAAGGTCCTGGCGAAAGCGTCCTTCATTAACCTCTTTTTCAAGATCTCTGTTTGTGGCAACAATTATCCTTACATCTATTTTAATGGCATTCCTGCCACCAATCCTTTCTATTTCCCTTTCTTGTAAGGCTCTTAAGAGTTTTGACTGAAGTTCAAAGGGAATTTCGCCAATTTCATCCAGAAATAGAGTTCCATGATTAGCCAGTTCAAACTTGCCAATCCTTCTGTCTGTTGCACCAGTAAAACTTCCCCGCTCATGACCAAAAAGTTCGCTTTCAATTAAATTAGCAGGTATAGAAGCGCAATTTACCTTTACCATCATTTTATCTTTGCGCGGCGAAATGTTGTGGAGCGCCCGGGCAATTAGTTCTTTTCCAGTACCGGTTTCACCTAAAATCAATACCGTACTATTGGCAAAAGAGACTTGTGACAACAAATGAAATACTTTTTGCATTTCAGTACCTGTACCAATAATTTCACTATAGTTCCCATCCGTTGATATTTCTTTCTGGAGGTATAGGTTTTCTACTTCGAGCTGTTGTTTGTAGGTATTGATTTCATCCAGCTGTTTTGTTATTTTTTCGTTTGCCAAAACATTTGCTAAGGCTACAGACAATTGATAAGCAATTCCCTGGATAAGATTAAACTGGTGTTTGTTGAAATAATTTTTCTCTTCAGAATGAAGGAAAAAGGCACCCATATTTTCCTTGCCTTCGCGCAAAGCAACACATACCATTTCATTTATACCATTTTCGTGTAAGAAAACTGCCCAGCTTGGAGCAGTTTTCTTTTCTAAAACCTGCCGGTAATTCAAAATAATAGGGCCATCAGCAGCTAAAATAACATCGCAGATCCCATCAGCAATTGGATAAACTCCAATTGAATTGGGAAGGCAATCAATATGATTTGTTCGCTTCTCTTCCATATCCAGCACAAAGGCACTATAAGTGTTGTTTTCTTTATTCAAAATAATAATTGATGCATCATTATAATGGAAGAGTTTTTTAAACTGATGGGTAAAGATGCTTAGTAAATCTGTCCTGTTTCTGATAGAAGCGATGTCATTGCCCAAAGAAAGCATAATCTCTTTTTCCTGCTGTCTTTTAAGGATGTCTTCGTTAGCAATGATATTAGCCAGGGCAATTGATATCTGGGAACACACTCCTTTAAAAACATTGGTCATGATGATATCTGAGCACTTTACCTGCGATGGTTGTATCCATAATATCCCCAGGTCCCGCTCTCCGATACGTAAAGCAGCACCAACAATAACTTTAATTCCAAGGGAGTGAAAGAAGCTGATATGTCCAGGAACCTCATCGGCGGCCATTATCGCATCAATATCAAAAATCACAGGTTCATCAGTCTGTAATACCACATCATAAAATCCCTCTTCAAACTTATAATTATTGAACAGTGTATCGATAAGCTCAGTCTTTTTGTCGAAAGGGGTATCCTCAGGGTCGAACAGGTATGGGCCATAAGTCATTTCAGCGCCCTGAAGAACCACGATCGTATAATCCAGAATAGAGAATAACTTTTTTAGCTTCTGGTTGATGATCCTTGCCAGATCTTCCTTACTTCTCACCAGTGACATCTCATTACTTAACGAAAGTAATAAGGTTTTCTCAGCTTCCCTTCGCTCAATTTCATCGTTGGCGAGTAATTTGGCAACGGCTATGGATATCTGATAAGAGATCCTTTGCATAATATACAACGCGCTTTTGGGAAAAGAAAGGAGTTGTTCTGATAAAAGAACAAAAAGCCCGATCAGCCGGTCACCATCAATCAATTTAATGGCCGAAATTTCCTTGATTCCTGCCTTATGGATAAACGTTGCGGGACTATTTATATACTTTACCAGGAACTCGACGTCAATGATTGTTGGCATGTGGGCATTGGAGAGATCGCTATCCAGAAGCGGATACTCCGCAGACATTGCCGCCTGAAAATCAGGATTTCTCAATCTTTTTTCTTCGACCTCACAAATATATACCTGGTAAACATTTCGATCTTTGTTATAGATCATAACAACTACATCGTTAAAATGGATATATTTTTTCAACGTAGTACTGAAAATTTTTGCAAGGTCCCCCTTGTTCCTTATGGAAGCAATTTCATTACTGATCAGAAGGAGCGCTTCATTTTCCTGCTCTCTTTCCCTTGCAGCCTCTTCTGCTAAAATATTGGTAATGACAAAAGAAATCTGGGGCGCAATTTTTCCTATCAGTTGAAGATGATGGGGTGTAAATGAATATTTTTTTTCTGACCAAAGTGTCAAAATCCCAATAGGATCATCCCCATGGCATAAAGCTATTGATAAACTTTCTACCAGCCCAGCCGCTTTTACAATTGGCATATATGAAGGTGGGGAAAGCCATTTATTTACCTCCTCAATATCAAAGATCAAGGGTGCTTTTGCATTCAGAATTGTATCAATAAAGCCGTCATGAATGGGGAGGTCTGTGTTGACTATACTTCGATAAGCAGTATGTTCATCACGCCTTTGGTCACTAACCCTAAGAATGGGGTTTAAGGTTTTGTTTGCTTTATCCAGTTTGCAGATAAATATATCATCTGTTGCAAAAAGTTGCTTCAGCTTTGGGTATATAGTTCGAAAAAGATCCTCTTTACTTCGAACCGAAGCAATATCCTTACTTAAAGAAAGTAAAATATCCATTTCTAAAGATTCAATATTGTTGCCGGTTTGTCCAGTTTCGTGTATGTCGGCTGGAACCATAGGTTTTTTTATTTTCTTTGATTTGGACATATTTCAAGATAGTAATTATATGTCTAAATATCGCCAATGCTTTAAATAATTAGCGATATTTAGATAGCTTTTTAAGTGGGGTTTTGTTTTAAGTGTAAGATTGTCAGTTTGTTATGTAGTGGATCGGTTGTTGTCATATCATTGAGGCTTGAATCTTAAAGATGATAATATGCAATTCGAAATTAGAACTTTAGACCAGTGTACCTGTAATGAGCTCTCGACCAGACAGGCTGACCAGGATAATGGCTATCGGATAATCTGGGTGCAGAAGGGAGATGGTATATTCAAGATAGATCTGCAAAGTCTCATGATTAAAGAAAATGTAGTCTACTTCCTTTGCCCTGGTCAAATATGCGTATTTGGCGCCGAAGGGAAACTTGATGGGTATTACATCTACCTTTCGCCGGAATTTATCCATCTTTTAGATAGGCGGTCGATATCCTCTTTTTTCGCTCCAAAATATAATTCATTTACGGTAAGGTCTATACAACCGGATTTAGACCTACAAAAGGACCTTGAAGATATAATGGCAAAAATGTTGAAGGAATTTAGCCTTTTTACCCCCTCTAAATTAGAGATTTTAATAGGGCTTTTTAATATTTTCATCATTTATCTTTCCAACGGGTCTGAATTGATACAGCTGAAAGAAAGGTCTGACAGAGGGAGCGAATTGGCCGAAGAGTTCTTTGATTTGCTTAACAACCACTATAGGACGAAAAAGATGGTGTCCGAATATGCCAGCATTTTATATGTTTCTCCAAACTATCTCAACCGTTCAGTGAAGAAGATTTCCGGTTTTGCAGCAAGGTACCATATCCATCAAGCGATTGTTGTGGAGGCAAAACGGCAAGCAATTTATACGGGTTCAACTATGAAGGAAATTGCCTATTTCTTAGGTTTTAAGGACTATGCCCATTTTAGCAAATTTTTCAAGAATAATTCCGGGGTGAATTTCACCAGCTTTAAAAAAGAAAGGGCAACATAAAAGAATTTTAGGTCAATATGGGGTATTCATACAAAATCATTGATGATTTAATGTCCCGATTTAAATCGGTCATTGGTATCGATTATGGGAAATATCGGAACCACGTTTGTCGTGTCTTCCTGCATTGTATTTTACTTGATAAAGATAAGCGTAATGAAAAAAAATATGCCATTGCAGCTGTATACCATGACATTGGAATTTGGACGGATCGGACCATCGATTATTTAAACCCATCTATTGTGCAGGCAAATAACTATCTCAAGGAAATTGGAAAAACGGAATGGATAGAGGAAATTGATTTAATGATATATTGGCACCATAAAATAACAGGATATAAAGGAGCGTATAAGGAAACTGTGGTGATTTTTTGCAAAGCAGACTGGATGGATGTGTCGTTGGGAGTCTTAACTTTTGAAGGTGATAAAAAAAAGATCGCAGAAATTAGACATGAGTTTCCGAATCTGGGTTTTCATTTGTTTCTCATAAAGGAGGTCTTGAAAAATGCGGTTAATCATCCGCTGAATCCTTTTCCTATGTTCAAGAAATAGTAAACCTGGTATAAAATCCACGACTTTTGGGATTTATTACTTAGAGCTGTTGCAGGGCTTGTTTTACAGTGTCCTTGTTGGGCTTAGAAATGGGTATTTTTTCTCCAGACATTAAAAGAAGAATACCGCCGTCTTCTTTTAACCAGCTTTTTACATATTTTGGATTTACTAAATGGCTTTGATGAGTTCTTAAAAATCCGTTGGGGCGCAGTAAATCTGCATATTCTTTAAGTGATTTAGAAACCAATATTTTTTCATTGCTCGAAAGGAAGAAGTGGGTATAAGTATTGTCTGCCTCGCAACGTATAATTTCTGATAAAGTAACGTACCTTATTTCGCTTTGCATCTGTAGGGCAATTTTGCTGACGTTCGTTTCTGGCTTTTTTAGTTGTTGCAGTAAAAAATCGAGCTGCGATGTTTGTATTTGTGTTGCTAATTTATGTTCGGCCTTATTTACCGAGTTGATCAATTCTTCAATATCAATGGGTTTTAAGAGATAATCTAAGGCGGCAGATTTTACAGCTTGTATCCCATATTGATCGTAAGCGGTAGCAAAAATAACTTCGAAACTGCGCGTTGGAAGCAATTTTAGCACATCAAAACCTGTTTGCTTGCCCATTTGAATATCCAGAAACACTAAATGAGGTAAATATTTTTCAATAGCATCAACCGCGTCACTTACATTTTGTGCTGTTGCCATTATAGTTACCTGCGGACAGTGCTTTTCTAGCAAAGTCCGTAGGTTTTCTAAGTTGGAAATTTCGTCATCTATTAAAATTGCCCTCATTGTATTATAGCCAATCAGTTAATGTTAAGCTTATTTTAGTGCCCTTAGTGGTGGATTGTATAGCTAAAGTAAAGCGGTTTTCTTTATAAATACTATTTAACAGCGCTATTCTATTGTTACTTAATAGAAGACCTAAACCATTATTGGTTTTTTCTGTGTCAAATCCATTTCCATTATCGGCAACAGTTAACACCAAATCATTGGCATGCTTAATAAATGTAATCATAATTTTTCCATCGGTACCCTTTTGCGATATGCCATGCTTCACCGCATTTTCTACAAAAGGTTGTAGCAGCATACTTGGTATTTCTATGTTATCTAAGCCTAAGTTTTCGGAGTGATTAATTTCGTACTTAAAGCCGAACCGTAATTGCTCCATTTGTAGGTAATCGTCTAATAAAGTTTTTTCTTGTGACAAACTAATCAGTTCTTTATCATCAAGTACGTTACGAGTTAATCGAGCAAATTTGGAAAGGTATTTATTGGCATTGTCTATCTCGTTTTTGTTCATTAAATTTTGAATGCCAGAGAGTGCATTAAACAGAAAATGAGGGTTTAATTGGGAACGAATTGAGTTAAGTTGAAGCTTCGCCATGTTTTTTTGCTGCTCTTTTTCTGCCAGCTTTTTTTTGTTTCTTTTTTTTGTGAAGTAAAGGATAACAAGAAAGGCCAATCCAATAGCAAATGCTACAATAAACGCATATATAAAAAGTTCTTTTTTGGTGTAGTTTTCTTCATCTACAGTTATAGAAAGCGTATGTCTGGTGATATATTTTTCTATATCTTTTGCTGAGATATCGCAATCCATGCATCCAGTCCATTTAATCAAAGGCTGTATCATAATTTCATAACTCCCCGATTTTTTGAAAACGTTTTTGTCGATTTTCACATAAGGTAAAAACTCATGCTCTTCAATTAAGCCACCGTATTCCCAGGCAGTTGATTCGAAAATTATTTTATTTGTTTGCTTGTCTTTTATTGAGGTGTGGTAGAGATAATCAATATCTGATCTGTCTTTTACAATGGTTAGTTCTTCGTCTTTTTTAGTGAAAGTAAGGTTTGTTCTTTCTTTTGGGTCGGTGATCCAATTGTAGTCAACGCCTTTGTCAGTTGCGAAACGCTTTGAAAAACCTTTGATCTTTGCTCTTGGAATAGGCTTGCCGTAGAAAACGGCTTTGTCAATATCAAGAGGTTTTTCGATGCTGTAGATTAATGTGGTAATCGTCTTGCCTTTTATAGGGAAAATACCAAGTGTGGTAGAGCGGAATATTTCTTCATCCCCCCTGTCGACATCCTTCAGTTGCGCTATGTTAATCGATTTGTTTACTACTATTGGTTTATTATCAGCCAAAATTGTATACCGATAGTGCTGTATATTTATATCCTTTCTAAAATAAATTTGGATACTTACATTGTTGACTTCAGGTAAATAACTAAAAGATGTGCGGGGCTGATTGGGGAACATATTTGCATAAAAGACATTTTTGGCTGAACTATCTACACACATAAGGAGTTTTCCTCCACCAGGATATGTACGAGAAAAGTTGATGCCTTTTTGTGCATTTACTGTAGATAGCGCAATAAAGAAGCTGAGAAATATAAAGATGATTTTTTTCATAATGCTAAGTTTAATTTTCATCAAACTTGTAGCAATAATAGCGAAACTAAAACCATAAAACAGGAAGGGCCGTGTTTGAAATAGTAGATGTGTTGTTTTATGCAGTATTTGAATATAAAACTTTCCCGCCTGCTCATAAACTTTGCGATGCCAACCTTCGAGAATATTGTTGTTTCTGGTATTAATAGGTGCCCCCATAAGTCAAGGGGAAAAGAAGGATCTGGTACTATCCTCTAAATTTTCGACAGGTGGAAATACCCTTTTAACAACAGGAAATAGCAGAAAAAACATTAAAACCTCCATCGAAGGGAGTTCGAAGCGCATTGCAGCTGTATACCATGACATTGGAATTTGGACGGATCGGACCATCGATTATTTAGACCCATCTATTGTGCAGGCAAATAACTATCTCAGGGAAATTGGAAAAGCAGAATGGATAGAGGAAATTGAATGGATGTGTCGTTGGGAGTCTTAACTTTTGAAGGTGATAAAAAAAAGATCGCAGAAATTGGTAGCTAAAGCAGTTTTAAGTTATCATTCCTGTAATTGGCTAGTAAAGGGCTGTCGGGAGACAATTCAGTAATCAGATAATTGATGTGGTTGGGATCGCAGATTCTTATCCTTTGCGCGGTATTCAATTTCTCAGAAATACTCAGTACTGCAGTTTTTTTCGAAGATCGAATGATTGCTTTTTTCACCTGGACGATATCCCAATCCATATCCGTAAGACCTTCTTCAGAAGAAAAGGCATTTGCGCCTAAAAGACACAGATCTACTTTAATGTCCACCAACTGATTGATCACACTTGCGCCAACATGCAGGTTCGCATTTTTGTTGAGTTTGCCTCCAATAGTAATCACTTCCAGATTACTATGGTCAGACAAAGTAATTGCTACTTGCGGACTTATCGTGAAAAATGTAACCTTAAGGTTTTCAGGAATCATTTTTGCCAATTCTAATATGGTTGTTCCACCTTCTGTAAGAATAACCATTTCATTTTTTATAAGCTTAAGCGTCTTTTCTGCAATCTTCTTCTTCTCATTTAAAGCATAGACTTCATTCTGTGTGTTGAAAGGCGAAACAAATGATTTGCTTGCTGCCCCTCCATGTACTTTTAAAAGCTTACCTGTTTCAGCAAGTTCTTTTAAATCGCGTCTTACCGTATCATCAGAAATGTTTAATAAGGTACTTAAATCAGCTGATAAAACCTTGTTATGAAGGTTTATTTCTCTCATTATCAGTTTGTGTCTTTCTTCTTTACGCATGCTTTTGAGTCGTTATGTAAAAATAGTAAATCTCTCAAAGTTGAGATTTTTTTGCGGTTTGATGATTTATTTTGAATGACTAAATGCAGTAAATTTAGCTTGTTTCCGCATATTTCATACTATTTAATTAAATAAAGTTATAAAGGTGCATTTTTTATGCGGTTTTGTGGTCTGTGCTTTTGTAGGCAGTTTTAATGCCGGTTTGCCAGGAATTCCTTGTTTCAAAGCTTCAATAGGCTGTATTTTTAGATAAATACATTTTTTTTAAAAAAAATTTGCATGCTATTATATTGCGGTTATATTTGTATTATAAAACGCATAAAAAGCGCAAATAGGTGTTTTTGCAGTGAAGATTGGGTTTGAGAGGTTGTTTTGCTGCTTATTTGCGTTTTTGTTTGCTAAACTAATCAACCAAACCATATGTATAAAATTCTACAATTTATGTTTTTGCTGTTATTTATAACAGAAGCGAAAGCCAAGGATCTTTTTATTTACTCGGATGTAGAGAAAGGGTCAGCAAAAGAGTACACGTCTGAAGTTGTTTTTTTTCAGGAGGTAGATCAGGGGGTTGTAAAAGGCAAGGTAGTGGATGAAGAGAATATTCCCATGCCTGGTGTTTCGGTAAAGATTAAGGGGACTAATATAGTTGTGGTTACTGGCGCGAATGGCGGATTTTCTTTGCAAATCAGGACTGAAAAGGATTCTATTCAGTTTTCCTTTATTGGCTACAGGTCACAGACCATTAGTGCTAATGTTAAAAAAAACATAACAATTCGACTTCTTCCTGATGGTAATAAAGATTTAGACGAGGTAGCTGTTATTGGTTATGGTACGCAAAAGAAGGTTTCAGTTACAGCTTCGCTGTCTACAATTTCAGTTAAGGAACTAGAGCGGGTTTCCACGCCTTCTTTAACCAATGCTATTGCAGGTAAGCTACCTGGAATTATTACCAGGCAGGCAAGTGGAGAGCCCGGTGGAGATGCCGCGCAAGTATATATAAGAGGCTTGTCTACTTTTGGAAGTAATGGCCCTTTGGTGCTTATTGATGGGGTTGAGCGGGATATGAATGTGATCAACGCACAGGAAATTGAAAGCTTCACCATTTTAAAGGATGCTTCTGCAACAGCAATCTATGGCGTACGTGGGGCCAATGGTGTCATACTTATAAATACTAAACGGGGTGAGCTTGGAAAACCGACCGTTACCTATAGATCCGAAGCAGCTACTTTGAAAGCGCTGCGTCTTCCTGAATATATCAACGGCGGACAATATGCATCCTTAATGAATGAAGCATTATTATATGCAAATCAGTCGCCAGTGTGGAGTGAGGAAGAAATAAAAAAATTCTATGACGGTTCTGATCCATATCTATACCCAAATTCTGACTGGACCAATGCTGTTTTAAAGCAAAATACCTGGCAGACCATTAATAATCTTAGCGTAACCGGTGGTACGGAAATCATTAAATATTATACAAACGTAGGTTTTACCCTACAGGATGGGCTGTATAAACAGGATCCTACAAATAAATTTAACACCAATGCGAATATCAAACGTTACAATTTCAGAAGCAACGTAGATCTTAATCTGTCTAAAAGTTTGACCATGCAGCTGAGCCTGGGTGGAATTATTCAGAACGGCAATTATCCGGGTTTTCGTGCGGGAGATATATTTCAGTCATTAAAAGTGATTTCACCAATTGCTTTTCCGGTAACCAATCCGGATGGAACTCCCGGTGGCGACCGGACCTATCTTGGATGGAACCCATGGGGAAGGTCAACCCAATCAGGATATTTAACCCAGGACAGAAGTACCTTGCAAGGTACATTCGGTGTCAACTGGGACATGTCTTCTTTCACCACCAAGGGATTGTCACTAAGAGGCTTGTTCTCGTATGACCGTGTAGCACAAACTGATAATGGAAGGGCTAAAGAATTTGCAGTTAAAAGGTATCTGGGAAAAGACCCAATAACGGGTGAGGATATATACAGCGCTAATTATAGAGAGGAAAAACCTCTGGCTTATTCATTTTCAAATGCGGCCGACCGGGCGATATACAATGAACTGCAATTGAATTACAACCGAAGTTTTGGACGGCATGATGTTACTTCCATGTTATTATTTAACCAGCGCGACTACGTAAGCCTTACAGCAAGCTCCTCTATCCTGAATATTCCCTACCGTAGGCAGGGATTGGCCGGACGTACTACTTATGGCTTTGACAATCGCTACTTTGCTGAAATTAATTTTGGCTACAACGGTTCTGAGAATTTTCCGGCGGGAAAAAGATATGGTTTCTTCCCTTCCTTTTCTGCAGGCTGGGTGGTGTCTAATGAACATTTCTGGAAAGTACCCGCAATTTCAACTTTAAAATTCAGGGGATCTCACGGAAGAGTAGGTAATGACCAGATCGGACAGCGGTTTTTATTTCTGAGTACCATTAAAACACAGGGTCAGTCTTACGGTTTTGGCCCCGGACAAGAAGTATTATCCGGTATGGAGGAAAATGCAATTGGCAATGAGAATGTAACCTGGGAAACGGCACAGAAAACGAACATAGGAATGGATTTAGGCTTGTTCAAGGATCAGTTGACGCTCCAGGTGGACGTGTTCAGCGAAAAACGTAAAGATATCTTGTTGCAAAGAAAAACTGTTCCTTCAGTAGCCGGGTTTTTCCCATGGTCTATCCCTTTTGGCAATCTTGGTAAAGTAAATAATAAAGGGATTGACGCTTTGCTGGAAGTCAAGCATACCACTTCGGGCGGCTTGTTTTACGCCTTACGGGGCAATTTTACTTTCGCGAAAAATACAGTCATAGAAAATGACGAACCCGCCAAGCGATTCCCTTATCTGACTGGAAAGGGGTTACGCCTTGGTCAGTCCTTCGCATTTATCGCTGATGGGTTCTTTCAAAGCCAAGCTGAAATAGAAACCAGTCCGGAACATACTTTTTCTGAGGTACGTGTTGGCGATGTAAGGTATAAAGATATAAATGGGGACGGCGTGATTGATTCTTCTGATCAGATCCCCGTAGGTTTTCCTCGCTTGCCCGAAATGTCATTCGGCTTTGGCGGGACCGTATCCTTTAAAGGTTTCGATGCAAGTGTCTACTTTACCGGGGCTGCCCGTACCAGTGTTTTCTTAACAGGTTTTTCAATGTGGCCGTTTTACGAAGGTAAGGGAGTTAACAATGTGCTGACAGAATATTATGATAACAGGTGGACACCATCGAACCCAAATGCACGATACCCGGCTATAGACGTAGGTAACAATCCTAATAATTACGTGAATTCGACACTATGGATGCGGAAAGGAGATTATTTGAGGTTAAGAAATGCCGAAATCGGATATACCCTGCCAAAAAAATTGACTAACAGAATAGGTATTGATAATCTCCGGGTTTTCGTAAACGGCGTGAATCTTATTACCTGGGACTACATCAAAATCATAGATCCTGAATCTAATGACGGTACAGGCGGTTATCCTTTACAGCGCTCACTGAACGTAGGTTTACAGATAGATTTTAAATAATACTGAACATGAAAAAATTACAATATATCATCTGCAGCATATTGATCATGCAGTTATTTCTTATTTCTGCATGCCGAAAAGATTTCCTGGATAAAAGTCCGGATGAAGACATCACCATAGAAGAAGCATTTAAACAGCGTAAGTACGCCGAGGCATTTTTGGTGGATATTTATGCAGGGCTTCCTAATGAGATCTATTTTACGGATATGGTTGATGTAAACCCTTTTATAGTCGCTTCAGATGAAATGAACATTCCATGGCCCGAGAAATTTCCTAAGCTGATGAACAAGGGGGCCTGGAACTCTTTTAATGTAGCAGGACAGATCTACAAAAATATGTACGAAGGAATTAGAAAAGCAAATATTTTTTTAGAACATATCCATATTACACCCTTGTCTGCAGAATTTACACAGACCACAAAAGACCGCTGGATTGGTGAAGCTACCTTTCTTCGTGCATTCTATCATTTTCAGGTAATGAGGATATATGGACCGGTACCAATCATGGATTATAGTGCTGGTGTTGCAGATGATTTTACGAAGATCCGCCGTAAACCCTTAGACCAGTGCGTAAAATTTGTGGTCGATGAATGTGATAAAGCAATTACCCTGTTGCCAATGAATGTGGTACAGACCCGTGATATTGGCCGGCCGACTGCAGCGGCAACACTGGCGCTTAAAGCCAGGGTACTCCTGTATAATGCCAGTCCTTTATGGAATGGAAATCCTGATTACAGGTCATTTGCAGACAATGAGGGTACTAAATTATTTCCTCAGCAGTATGATGAGAATAAATGGGATTTAGCAGCAGCAGCAGCAAAGGATTGCATAACAAAGTGTGAGTCTGCAGGGTATCATTTATTTAAGAATTACGCTGATCCTGTTAAAAACTATCAACAGTTGTTTATTGAAAATAATAATCCTGAAGTTTTATTCGCCAGAAATTCTGGTAGAGATGGCTGGATGGAAAAATGTGCATTCCCCGGAAGTTTAGGCGGATGGGACGGCTGGAATCCTACACAGGGACAGATAGATGCCTATGAAATGGATAACGGTATGGCGCCGATAACTGGTTACAGTACAGATGGATCTCCCATCATTAATGCTGCTTCCGGTTATGTGGAAACAGGTTATGCTGCAGGAAATGAGCCGACAGGCAAATGGCTGGATGGTACCCGGAATATGTACCTGCGCCGTGACCCCAGGTTTTATGCGACGATTAACTTTAACGGTGCTTATTTTGTAGACAGAAGGGTACAGTTCTGGAAGTCCGGAGCTGATGGAATGGGTGGCGATGGCCGTGATTATAATACTACGGGTTATTTGCTTAAAAAATTCATTGATCCCGGTGTAAGTCTTACAGAGCAACGGTATTCACTTAAAACCTGGATATTCTTTCGTTTGGGTGAAATGTATTTGAATTACGCCGAAGCGCTGAATGAAGCTGATGGTGCGACGAGTGATGTATATAAAGCCGTAAATGCCATTCGGGACCGTGCCGGGATGCCATTTTTACCGGTTTCATTAACCAAAGAAGAAATGCGTACGCGGATCAGGAATGAACGCCGGGTTGAGCTGGCATTTGAAACACACCGCTATTTTGATTGCCACAGATGGAAGATCGCTGAGCAAACGGACAAAGCACGTGTTTATGGAATGAATGTAGCTGCCGGAACTAGTCTTAAGGATGATGATTTTTATAAACGAACTTTGATAGAAACCAGGGTGTTTCAAACGCCGAAGCATTATTTATTTCCTATTCCTCAGGATGAAATTGACAAAAATCCAAGTATAGCACAAAATCCGGGTTGGTAACTGAATTATCACATTAAGAAAACAGATCATGAAAAAAATATTACAGATTTCATTGCTTATTTTCTGTATCCTGGCGGCAGGCTGCAGCAAAGAGGTTGATATTGATTTAAATGTTAAAGATGCCGAGACCTATTCAATGCTCTATATGCCCCAGGCGAATGTCAGCCCGGTAATCAAAAGCCTAAGCATAACACCTTCGGTATCTAAATTTAATTATAGCGCTTACATGGGTGGAAGTCTGGATAACAACAGTACCATAAATGTAAAGTTTGGGACATCTTCAGCAAGCGTTGATGATTTTAACCTGAAGAACGGTACTGATTATAAGCCAATGCCCGAGGGTAGTTATACCTTGGACAATCCCGAAGCACAGATAAATGCGGGCAGTAAAAATACAGGGGTTTTAAATCTGAGTATTAAAACCCAGGGCTTTATCCTGCCATTTCAATCCTATTTGCTTCCTGTAAGTATTACTGAAGCAAACGCCAAAATTAATCCAGCACTGCAGACCACTTATTTTTTAATAACCGGATCGTACGCCCCGGGAGAGGTTCCGCGTGAGAAAGCATATGCGCTGGGTGCTAATGCTGGTGTGATGTTCTTCGATTTTAATGGAGATATGATTGGTAAAAGTCCCAACGGTAATTTATTGCTTTATCCTGCAGGTACAAATGGAACATTCAGCAGTCCGCGGCAGATTGGTGCTGGCTGGAATATCTTTAACACCGTTTTTTACTATGGTGGTAACCGCATAATAGGAAGGTTTGCAGCTGGTGGCGGAGATGTTGCTCAATATATAATCGATAAGAATGGAAATTTTGGGGCAAGCAAGACCGTAGGATTCGGTTGGGGTATTTTTGCTAAAATCATACCATTCAAAGGCTTGTTGTTAGGAATAGATGGTGCTGGAAGCATGAATATGTATCCTTTAGATGCCGCTGGTAATTTTGATTTCGGTAGAATAAAAACTATAGGAAGTGGTTGGGGAGGATTTACTCAAATCATTCCTTACGAAAACTCTTTACTTACAATTGACGCCACTGGCGATATGTATCAATTTCCGCTATCTGATGACGGCATATTCGGTGCAAAAAGTAAGGTTGGCAGTGGCTGGGATATGTATTCCTTAGTGTTTTCAGCCGGCAAAGATTTGCTTGCATTAGATGGTGCGGGTGACTTGTGGAGGTATAAATTCAATCCAATTGGTTTTTGGCCATTAAAAAAATAGTATGCCTACCAACGGACCTGACACTTTAATAGATTTTATGCGCAAGAGTACGCTTCTTTATTTGGTTATCCCCTTTTTCTTTATAGGATGTGGTAAATCTGGTCCTGCTGATAGGGAGAAGGAGGAAGAACCACCTCTACCCGCAAAGACCGTAGAATTCATTAACCCTGTTTTTGAACCCATATTAGCTGATCCTTCTATTGTAAAGGGAGAAGATGGATGGTTTTATGGTTATGGAACAGAGGACGATTGGGGGGATGGAAATGGCAACAGATTGGTGCCGGTTATCAGATCTCTGGACTTAATTAAATGGACTGCTATTGGCAATGCATTTACGGTAAAACCACAATGGAAATCAGAGGGAGGAATCTGGGCTCCGGATGTAGTTGTTGTAAATAAAAAATACCATATGTATTATTCCTATTCTGCCTGGGCTGATCCAAACCCTGGAATAGGTCTGGCCATAGCAAGTAGTCCTGCGGGACCATTTGTTGATAAGGGTAAACTTTTTCTCAGTAATGACATTGGAGTGCCCAATACAATCGATCCTTTTTACTTTGCGGAGAACAATAAAAAGTATCTCTTTTTTGGTAGCTACAGTTCATCGTTAAGTCAGGGGACTTATGCTATGGAATTAACTGACGATGGTTTTTCAATGAAAGATCTAACTGAAAAAGTAAAAATTGCAGCCGGGGATTTCGAAGCTGTAATGATTCATAAAAGAAAAGATTATTACTATTTCTTCGGATCTAAGGGCGGTTGTTGCAATGGTGCAGGAAGTACTTATAACGTAAGAGTTGCAAGATCAGCTAATTTGTTAGGTCCGTATCTGGATAAAGATGGGAAGAATATAACGGAAAGAGGAAATGGAACACTGCTTATCTCTGGTAGTGATAAGTATGCTGGGCCAGGGCATAACTCGAGAATCATAACAGATAAAAGTGGTGCCGATTGGCTTTTGTACCACGCGATTGATAAAACCAATCCACTCGTTCCCAGCGGGGCCAGTAGGCGCATGCTTATGCTCGATAAAATCAATTGGATTGATGATTGGCCGGTTATTGAAAATTCGGTGCCTGGCAACACCATCAGAAAAGGACCAGAATTTTAGGAAAAGAATTAACAAAAAAACACATACAAATAAAAAAATAAACACATGATACCAATTACAGAACAATCATCCTTGTACGATCAATTAGAAAATAAGTCAGTTGAAGAATTAACAAGATACATTAATCAGGAAGACACCAAAGTAGCGAAAGTTATAGAAGGAGTGCTTCCAAGCGTAAATAATCTGATTAACGCAATAGTTAGTAAATTGAAAGCCGATGGCCGGATGTTCTACATTGGCGCTGGAAGCGGTGGCCGGTTATCTGTATTAGATGTTATTGAGCTTCCTACCACTTACGGTATACCTAAAGGTATTTTCAACGCTATCCTCGCCGGAGGAATTGATCGGTTAGCTGATGCACTTGAAGAAAAAGAAGATGATGTGAATGAGGGCTGGAATGCCTTGTTAAATGTTGAAATTAATCCGAATGATATTGTAGTAGGGATCTCAGCAAGCGGAACTACCCCTTTTGTTTTGGAAGCCTTAAAAAAATGCAGGGAGTTAAATATTACAACCGGTTGTATCGTAAGTAACCCTTCAACACCTATTTCGGCACAATCAGATTACCCGGTAGAAGTGCTAACAGGACCGGAGTTTATTACTGGAAGTACAAGAATGAAGTGCGGAACTGCTCAGAAAATGCTGTTTGATATGATCTCAACCACAGTAATGACTAAGCTTGGACGAATTGAAGGAAATAATATGGTAAATGTTAAGCTTATCAATGATAAAATCGTAGATCGAGGTGTGAAAATGCTTATGCAAAAAGCAGAGATTGAAAATTACGATGAAGCAAAATCAATTCTTCTTGCACATGGAACTGTTAAAGGTGCCATGGAAGAGTTAGTGAAAAAGCATAACTAATAATTTTTTAACTTAAATCAGCAATCTTGAAATATATATTCATTTGGTTATTGTTTTGTACTGTTGCAGCTTATGCTCAAGATGCACCCGCTGATCTGGGAGTAATACCGGCACCTACCAGTGTAATTTTAAAGAAGGGTAATTTTACTATAGGAGCTAAAACTCAAATTTTGTACTCAGACAGTAAGTCAAAGAAAATCGCAATTGTTTTGAAAGATTACCTTCAGAAAAGATACGGATTAAAACTGCCTTTACTTGCTGAAACTACAAATAAGTCAACTCCGGCTATTGTTTTTACCTATCAGGATAAATTAGCGAAGGAGGCCTATCGCTTGACAGCTGGTTCTACTCTTTTAAATATATCAGGAGACGAAGCCGGCTTGTTTTATGGATTGCAAACGTTAATGCAGGTGATCAAAATGGAGGGCTCAAAATTGTACCTGCCTTGTGTGGAAATCAACGATAAGCCAAGATATCCTTATCGTGGTATTATGCAGGATGTTGGTTATCATATTTACCCCGTATCTTTTATTAAAAGTCAGATAGAGATGCTGGCCAGGTATAAAATGAATGTTTATCACTGGCACCTTACAGAAGACCATGGATGGCGAATTGAAATCAAGAAATATCCAAAGCTTACTTCAGTAGGGGCGTATAGGGCAAGTACCCAGATCAGTCATTATACAGATTCTTTAAATGGTCAGGATCATCTCCCTTATGGCGGCTTTTATACTCAGGAGGAGATTAAAGAGGTGGTTGATTTTGCTGCACAAAGACAAGTAACGGTAATCCCTGAAATTGAGTTGCCCGGGCACTCCCTTGCAGCATTGGCTGCATATCCTGAATTGGCTTGCGGAGATCATCCCGGACCTTTTAAAGTAGCTGAGAGCTGGGGTATATATGATGATGTCTATTGTGCAGGCAAAGAAAACACTTTTAAGTTTTTGGAGGATGTGCTTACAGAAGTGATGGCCTTGTTCCCCTCGCCATATATCCATATCGGAGGGGATGAATGCCCTAAAAAACGTTGGGAGGCCTGTAAGTATTGTCAGAAAAGGATTAAAGACGAACACCTTAAAAATGAGTTTGAGCTCCAGAGTTATTTTGTAAAAAGAATAGAAAGGTTTGTCAATTCAAAAGGAAGAAAAATTATTGGCTGGGATGAGATCCTTGAAGGGGGGCTAGCACCGAATGCGACTGTAATGGCCTGGCGCAACATCGATGAAGGCATAAAAGCCGCTCAGCAAAATCATGATGTGGTGATGTCTCCAACGTCACATGTTTATTTCGATTTCATTCAGGGAAAAAGAGAGTTGGAACCCTTAGCAATTGGTTGGGGATACAATACCTTATCAAGGGTGTATGCTTATGATCCTACTCCAAAGGTGTTAACAGATGATCAGAAAAAACATATAATAGGTGTTGAAGCAGCAATCTGGACAGAACATATGGATACGCACCGCAAGGTAGAATACATGCTTTATCCAAGATTAATGGCGCTTGCTGAGGTTGCCTGGACATTCCCTGAAAAAAAAGACTCTGTTAGTTTTTTTGAACATCGTTTGCCTAAACATCTGCTTGAATTGGATAAAACTGATAAAATTTACAGAGTACCAGGCCCAATCGGGATTACTGATACAACACTAATTGGTTCAGTATTTAAAATTTCACTGAAGGTTCCTGTTGAGGGGGCTAAGATCTATTATAATTTCGAAGGTCAGGACGCAAGAGAAACGGATTATCTCTATGAAAAGCCCATAGATATTATCCTTCGTAAAGGAGAAAAAAGACAGTTGAAAGCCATCGTTATTACGCCCTCAGGAAAACGTAGCGCAAATACAAGTACTTTATTTATCAATCCTTAAAATTGGTACAGTAACATGAAAATTCAATATCAGATCATTTTTATAGGGTTAGCTATAGCTGGCCTCTTTGTTATTCCGGTTAAGGCACAGCAAACTTATCTTTCCGGAACAGCGAGGTCAAGTATTGAGCCCAGGACCTATCCATTTTCAGTTGCCCTTGCAGGTTATGGTTATCCAAGGGGAGGACGCTTTAGCCTGGAATGGATAAAAATGGATAATGTAAGGTGGGGAAAACTGGCAGGTCACTCAACAACATTTACCGTATTGGACAAAGTGATGTATGCCGCGGATAAAAACGGAGCAGTTACTTATGCGCCGATAAAGCGTAAAAACGCGAACTGGCGAAAACTTACGGAGCTGGAAGGAATAATTAGTCTGGCGAGTTATAAAGGCCGATTGTTTGCGCTTACAGCAAATGATGAACTGATGCGGTTTGAGCTAAAAAATAAAAATGCAGACTGGGTTAAAATTGCGAAATTTAATGGACTATCATACGACGTACATCTGAAATCTATTGCTATCAACAATGGTAAACTGTACGGATTGGATAAAAATAATAACATTTTCGAGGGCAGGCACAGAACAGATGGTAACCTGTCTGTAAGCGCTGTAGCCGTAGCAGCAGAAAAACAAACAGTTTTGATTGTAGGCACAGATGTTTGCGGATTTAATCATGATTTCATCTCTTCAATAAAACAGCAGGTTTTTAGAAAGCACAAAATACCGCCATCGGCAGTATTGATAAATGCCTCACACACTCATTTTGCACCTTCAACGCAAGACTGGACAACCTGGGGCGGACATCAGTTGCCCGATTCTGTTTACTTAAATGATGTGGTTAAACCGGCAATGATCGCTGTCATTGAAAGTGCAATTAAAAGCATGAAACCTTCTGTGTTGTCTTTTGGAAGAGGAAAAACTACGATTGGGGCCAACCGAAGTCTGGAAGGAGCAGAAGTACCTTATGATAATGATGTAGATGTGCTGAGCATTGAGCGCGTAAAAGATCACCATAAAACCCTGGTCTTTTTAACCGGATGTCACCCGGTATTTAAAAATGAAGGAATTGAAGGTTTTACGGTAAGTCCCAATTATCCGGGGGTAACAAGGGCCCTCCTAGAGAAAGAAACGGGGGTAACAGATGCTTTATTCATTCAGGGCTGCGGAGGGGATATTAATCCTTTAAGTAACGATCACGTTAAAACCGGGAACGATCTTGCTGCTGATGTAAAAAGGATCTTAAACAGCCCCTTGCAGAAATTGTCTGGTAAGGTTACCTTTTACCTTGATTCTGTAAACTTCCCAGTAGACAGATGGAGTAATGAACGTATTGCTACATTCAGGAAGGAAAATGATAATGGTAAGGCAGATGTAAATGCCGAAAAAAACGTGCGTTGGGCAGATTTGATGTTTAAGCTGGATAAAAGTAATAAGATACCGGCCAGCATGCCGGTTTATATCCAGACCATCAACATCGGCAACTGGAAACTTGTAGGCCTTTCCCGGGAGGCCGTAACGGATTACAGTATTGGAGTTAAAAAATTATGGCCTGGGAAATTGGTAAGTGTTGCGGGATACTGTAATGATGTATCTAGCTATTTGCCTACTAGCAGACATATAAAGGCGGGTAGTTACGAGGGACTAGGCTCATTTTTTTGGTATGGACAACCCTCGGTATTTCCTCTGAATGTCTATGAAACGATCATAGATAAAATAAAGACTCAAAATTATTAAATGATATGACGAATAGAGCAGTATTGAACCCCCTGATTATTATAGGGATGTTGTTTTTTGTTTTTGGTTTTGTTACCTGGTTGAGCGCTGTATTGATTCCTTACTTACAACTTGCTTGTGAACTGAACAATTTTCAATCTTATCTGGTAGCATTTGCCTTTTATATCTCTTATTTCCTGATGGGAATTCCCTCCGGTTGGTTGTTAAAGGTAACAGGGTTTAAGAACGGATTGTCTATAGGTCTTATCCTGGTGGCGGCTGGCTCTTTATTGTTTATTCCGGCAGCAATCAGCAGATTTTACCCGCTCTTCTTAGTTGGTTTATTCGTGCAGGGTGCAGGTCTAACAGTGCTGCAAACGGCCTCGAACCCTTATGTTGCCATTCTGGGACCTAAGGAAAGTGCTGCCCGGAGGATCAGTTTTATGGGCATCTGTAATGGCATTGCAGGAGCTTTGGCACCAGTTATTCTGGGCGCTGTTATCTTAAATGATGCAGATGCATTGAAGAATAAATTGAGCCTTTTAAATCCTTCGCAAAAGATTGAAGAATTGAATGCCCTGGCAGCCAAGGTAATTATACCTTACCTCATCATTACTGGGATATTGATTGTTTTGGCTATAGTGATTCGTTTTTCTGCGCTACCGGATGTTGATGAGGAAGAGTTGGATGAAGAAGGGGAATCTGCTGGACATAATGTTAAAACTTCCATTTTAGAGTTTCCTCACCTATTGCTTGGTGTCCTCGTATTGTTCTTATATACAGGAGTTGAGGTGATTGCTGGAAACAGCATCATTGGTTATGGTGCATTTCAGGGAATCCCATTGTCAGTTGCCAAGTTTTTCACTTCGTTCACCCTGATTAGCATGCTGGCTGGTTATCTGATCGGAATAGTTTGTATACCCAGGTTCTTTAGTCAGGAAACTGCACTTAAAAGCTCTGCGCTTATCGGTGTTTTGTTTGCAACTATAGCCATTTTTAGCAACGGCTTAATTTCCGTGGTTTTTGTAGCCTTACTTGGCCTGGCTAATTCATTAATGTGGCCCTCTATATGGCCTTTGGCAATTGCGGGATTGGGACGATTTACAAAAGTAGGATCCTCATTACTGGTTATGGCTATTTCTGGTGCAGCGTTGCTGCCATTGCTATACGGTTACGTTACGGATCATACGAACCCGCAACAGGCTTACTGGATTGTGATACCCTGCTATATTGTTATAGGATATTATGCTGTTTCCGGGCATAAAATCGGAAAAAATAGAAATTAATTAAATAACTGACTAATGATCTTAATCGCAGATAGTGGTTCCACCAAAACAGATTGGTGTCTTCTTGATTCCGCCAGGAAAGGGCGTTATTTTATAACTGAGGGCTATAACCCTTATTTTTGTGATGAACAATATATCATTAATTCCATTAAAGCAAATCTTCCTGGCGAAATAGATCGGTTAGGGATTACAGCCGTGCATTTTTATGGCGCCGGTTGTCAGGACGATAAAGTTGTGGTCATGGAGGGAATACTGCGCTCCGTATTTTCTAACTGCGAACAAATAACTGCCGAGGTAGATCTTCTGGCAGCTGCAAGAGGGCTGTTAGGAAATAAACCTGGTTTTGCTGCTATACTGGGGACCGGAACCAACACTTGTATTTATGATGGAAACAGAATCATTAACAATGTGGATTCTTTGGGATTTATCTTAGGCGACGAAGGGAGTGGGGCGGCAATTGGAAAAAGGATACTTAGGGACTATTTACGTAATAAAATGCCTGAATCTGTAAAGCGTGCATTTTATAACACGTATGAACTAAAACCTGCGGATATCATCCACAAGATTTATGGAGAGCCATTGGCCAACAGATTTTGTGCAAGCTTTACCCGGTTTTTAAAGCATCCTGAGGTTGACCCGAACTATGGCCACCAGCTGGTAAAATCGTCCTTCACTGAGTTTTTCCATAATCTCGTTTCCTGTTATCCTGACTATAATAAGTATACTTTTAATTGTATCGGCTCAGTAAGTTATCATTTTGCAGCTATTCTGGAGGAGGTTTTAAATGACTTTCAAATGGAACCGGGCCGGATTTTACCTTCCCTGATCGCTGAACTTGTCAGCTTTCATGCGGTTGCCTAAAATATTTAAACGTAAACACACACACAGACAAGAAGCTTAACAGCTTTTGAAGAAAATAAAACATATGAAATACACACAAAAACTACTGAGTTATGGTTTGGGGATCGTATTGCTATTTACTGCAAGTTCCTCAATTGCAAAGCAGGGGAACAGAAATGGAACCCAAACTTTAAATAAAGAGGACAGCTATGCTTTAATCAAACGTATCCTGCCGAAATTCCACGATCATTTTCAGATTGAATTCTTGGAGAAGGAAAATGATAAAGATGTTTTTGAATTAGAAAGCAAGGGCGGTAAGATCGTATTGAGAGGAAATCATGGTATTTCAGTGGCAAGCGCATTGAATTTCTACCTGAAAAATTATGCACACTGCGACATCAGCTGGAACGGAAATAACCTGAATTTGCTAAAAGAATTGCCTGCAGTTCCGACAAAAGTACATCAGACTACACCTTATCAATACAGGCATTATTTTAATTACTGCACCTTCAATTATACCGCTGCCTGGTGGGACTGGGAGCGCTGGCAGCAGGAGATTGACTTTATGGCTTTAAACGGCATCAATATGCCGCTGGCTATGACCGGTCAGAATGCGCTTTGGTACAGAGTTTATAAAAGCCTGGGCTTTACCGACCAGGATATGGACGTCTTTTTCTCGGGACCAGCTTATTTCATGTGGTTTTGGGCTGGGAATCTTGATGGTTGGGGCGGACCGCTGCCACAGTCCTGGATGAAAAGCCATGAGGAACTCCAGAAAAAGATTCTCGCACGTGAACGTGAATTGGGGATGACGCCAATTCTACCGGCTTTTACGGGCCATGTCCCTCCTGCATTTAAAGATCGTTTCCCGCAAGCTAAACTGCAAAAAACCAACTGGGAAGGGAGATTTGCTGATACCTATATTCTTGATCCAAAAGATCCGATGTTCCAGGTTATTGGCCGCAAATTTATTGAAGAACAAACAAAAACTTTTGGGACAGACCATCTATATGGTGCCGATACCTTTAATGAAATGTACCCACCAAGTAGCGATCCGTCTTATCTGGCTGAGTCTAGTAACGCAGTGTATAAATCGATGGCGGCATCAGATCCGCAGGCTGTTTGGATTATGCAGGGCTGGACTTTCTGGGATAAAAGAGATTTCTGGAAACCAGAGCAACTGAAATCCTATTTGAATGCAGTACCAACAGATAAGTTGATTGTGCTCGATTTATGGAGTGAGGTGCAGCCAATCTGGGATAAGACCGATGCTTATTATGGTAAACAATGGATATGGTGTATGCTTCATAATTTCGGTGGTAAAATCAACATGTTTGGTCACATGGATAAGATTTCAATCGAACCTTCAGAAACTTTTCATAATCCGAAGGCTGGCAACATGATCGGCATAGGGGTAGTTCCGGAAGGAATCGAACAGAATCCAGCCATATATGCACTGATGCTGGACAATGTGTGGAGAGATAAAGTAATTGATGCTGATGACTGGGTTAAAGATTACGCACACCGCAGATACGGACAAAAAAATGTCGACATAGAAAAGGCCTGGAACATACTCCATTATACAGTGTATAATGTTGATGGCGGACATGAAAGTATCGTTACTGGCAGGCCAACATTTAAAAAGAGTACAGACTGGACAGATACTGAAATGCCTTATAAGTTAGTCGATTTGATTCCTGCCTGGGATCATATGATCAAGGCCTCAGCTAACTTTAAAAATGTTGATGGATTTCAGTATGACCTGGTTGATTTAAGCAGACAGATTATGGCGGATTATGCCAGTGTTTTACAACAGGAGATCGCTCTTGCGCATAAAAATAAGAATCATAAATTATTTCAATTAAGTAGCGGCAGGTTTCTGGAATTGATTAAAGACATGGATATGCTTCTTGCTACCAGAAAGGATTTTTTATTAGGTAAATGGTTAAATGATGCAAAAAAATGGGGTACAAATGATGCGGAGAAAGCCCTTTATGAAAAGAATGCCAGAAATCTGATAACGCTTTGGGGAGATAAGGATGCATCTCTGCATGAGTATGCCAATAAACAATGGTCGGGTCTGTTAACCGGCTTCTACTTACCAAGGTGGCAGCAGTTTTTTAAAGAAGTGGCAACAAAAATGAACAGTAACCAGAAATTCAACCAGGAAGCTTTTGATGAAAAAATTAAATCATGGGAATGGAAATGGGTTAATGGAAGGGAGTTGTACAGTGAAACCCCGCAGGGAGATCCGGTAGTAGTTTCTAAAATGATGTACCAGAAATACGCATCAGCAATAAAAGCAGTTGGTAAAAACGTTAAGTAGAAAATGATGAATAACAAAAAAAATAGTTTCCGCACACCTATACTGTGGTGTCTGCTGTTCTTTTCACTTTATGGTCTAAACGATGGTAATGCGCAATTGAATCAGAATCAGCTGAAGTTTAAAAATCCCATTGGAAATGGTGCCGATCCATGGGTAATCAAGCACAATGGTTATTATTACGTCTGCCAAAGCAATGGTGATATCAATAGCAAGGGAATTTCTGTAAGTAAATCCAATAAATTGAGCCAGTTGGGCAAACCGGTGACAGTTTGGAATACTCCTGCAGCGGGTTGGAACAGCAGTCAGGTCTGGGCACCTGAATTGCATTATTTTAATAAAAAATGGTACATCTATTATGCGGCCGGTAAAGCCGGCCCCCCTTATATTCACCAGCGGTCTGGTGTTCTCGAATCTGTTACCGATGATCCACAAGGGGAATATGTCGACAAAGGGATTTTAAATACAGGCGTCGACGCAGGAAATGAGACTGGGATGATCTGGGCAATCGATGTGAATGTTGGTCATATTGCTGGAAAGCTTTATGCCGTATGGTCGGGCTGGGAGCAGAATGCGACAACCGATAAAACATCTCAGCATCTCTATATAGCTGAAATGAGTAATCCATGGACGATCAGTTCAGCCCGGGTAAAAATATCGAGCCCGGATCAGCCCTGGGAAACAGGCGGGCCACTGGATTTAAATGAGGGACCCCAGTTTTTAATGAGAAATGATCAGGTCTTCATTATTTATTCGACAAGAGAATCCTGGACACCGGAATATCGCCTGGCACAGCTAAAACTAAAGGATCCTTCCAAAAGCCCACTCGATGCAGCCAACTGGGAGAAGCGTGGACCAGTGTTTCAAGGCACGGCAAAGGTACTCGGTACCGGTCATGCAAGTTTTACCCAATCGCCTGACGGTAAGGAGTGGTGGGTATTTTATCATACCAAGAAAAGCAGCACTCCGGGTTGGGCAAGAGATTTACGTTTGCAAAAGTTTACCTGGAGAACAGATGGAAACCCTGATTTTGGCATCCCGATTCCGGCTGGTGTTTCACTTCCAGTTCCTTCAGGAGAGTAATAAAAGTAATTTTAGTAACTATAACCTATAAAAAAATGAACATCAAAAAGATTTTAGTATTCCTTTTGATCCTTATTACAGGGGTTGCAAAGAGCAATGCGCAGCAATCCAAAAGAGAGGACATGCCAGCTGGAAAATGGACAATAGAACAAGCCAATACCTGGTATGCACAGCACCGATGGCTGGTAGGGGCTAATTTTCTTCCCAGTACCGCCATTAATCAGTTAGAAATGTGGCAGGCGGATTCATTTGATCCTCTGACTATTGACAGAGAGTTGGGGTGGGCTGCAAAAATTGGTTTAAATACCTTGAGGGTCTATCTTCATAGTATTGCATGGAAGCAAGATCCTGAGGGCTTTAAAAAGCGTATAGACCAGTATCTGGGTATTGCGGACAAACATCATATAAAAACAGTATTTGTGTTTTTTGATGATTGCTGGAATAAGGAAGCAAAACCGGGTAAACAACCTGCATCTAAACCAGGTATCCATAACTCAGGTTGGGTACAGGATCCGGGGCAACCTATGTCTGCCGATCCCAAACTTTTTCCAGGTCTTGAAAAGTATGTGAAGGACGTGCTTGATCGTTTTGGCAAAGATAAACGCATTTTACTATGGGATCTTTATAATGAACCGGGTAACTCTGATAAAGGAAATGAGTCGCTTCCTCTTTTACGGAAAGTATTTTCCTGGGCCAGAGCAGCAGCTCCGGAACAGCCAATCACTTCCGGGATTTGGAAATGGGACCTAGAAGAGCTAAATGCCTTTCAGATACAAAACTCCGATATAATTACCTATCACGACTACGAAGAGCCTGAATGGCATCTCAGAGTAATACAGATGCTAAAAACTCATGGGCGCCCCTTGATCTGTACGGAATATATGGCAAGAACCCGAAACAGCCGGTTCTCGAATATTTTACCCCTGCTTAAAAAGGAAAATATTGGCGCAATCAGTTGGGGCTTAGTTGCCGGAAAATCAAATACGATTTATGCCTGGGATACTCCATTGCCTCAGGGCAATCAGCCTGCAGAGTGGTTTCATGATATTTTTAAGAAGGATGGAACTCCATATCGTCAGGATGAAGTTGATTTGATTAAAAACTTAAAAAAACCTGAGGGTGAAAGTCCGTAAATCAAAAAGAGTCTATGGTTACCTGTTGTTCAGTAAGAACAAGACCGGAGTAAGATTCTTTCAAGAATTTTTCTCCGGTTTTTTTTATGTCGTATATATTCTCTTAATTTACCAACACTAGAGCGAATGTCTTTTGATGACGTTGGTAGGATTCCTCTTGATAATGATTTTTTCTTCCAGAATGGCTTCTGCAACTGTTTTTCCCATGGCCTCAAAATCAGTTGAAATAACAGTAATTCCATTTTCAAGGACTTCTTTCACGAGTGTATCATTATAAGAAATGAGGCCTACGTCTTTGCCTAATTTAAGTTTCTTTTTACGGGCAAGCTTAATTAACATCACATCGTCGGTATCATATCTGCTAAAGGTTACGTATGCATTACCTTTTTGGAAAGTCTTTTCATCGATGTCAGATTGTATCAGGTAGGGATGCTCAACTTCGGTACAATAATGTAAGAAACCTTCAATTACAAGCCTGGCATGTATGGCTTCGGGATGGGCTACTAGTATCAGGCGATCGTATTTTTTTAACTCATCCTTTAACTTATGAAGGCTATTATAAATATCATAACCATAATCCTGGTATATACTACTGTAGTTGCCTGATAAACCCTGCTCGTTTAAATCGATAATTATTCTTTTTTTATCCGGAATTAAGTTCAGGAGTGGAGCAACATCTTCTTTTAAAAAGGTTGCAATAACATAATGTGTATATGCTCCCAGATTTTCTTTGATCAGTTTTTCGAATACCTGGTAATTGTGGTGGTGAAAGTAAATGTCTATATCCGCCCGGGCTTCAAGTTGATTAAAAAGGGTCCGATAAAACTGTTCACGCAGAATGTTCATTTTATCGAGCAGCAAAAAAACACGGAAGGAGCGATCAATAGTAGTTTTTCGTACGTAATACCCTTTCCTATAAACAGATTCTACAATACCTTTTTCAACAAGTTCATTCAGGCCTTTGAGTAAAGTTTCTTTACTCATCTTTAATTGTAGTTGCAGTTGCTTGAGAGATGGCAGCTGATCTCCGATGTGGAGCTGATCAATTTCAATCAATGACATAATGTGATCGGCAAGCTGTTTGTATTTCATTTTACCTTGATTGCCATTCTGAGGCGTATTTTGGATTGTCATAGATATTTGATTTAAGCAAATGTAATTAATAGACCATACAAACCAAACCAGTCTATCTAACAATTTATTTAATGCTACTCCCCAATTCTCCATCGAAGGTTTTTTTGTTTTTTTATTTGTTTAATCGAAATAAATTATATTATATTTGTTTAGTAAACCAGTCCAGACCAGACTAGTGATGTCGCAGTTGATTTGCATACGCAAAGATGTTATTTTGCTTTAATTGCTGTTGATGAGAGGTGTGTAATCTGGATGAGGTTTGAAATGCTTTAACCAAGTCATTTAAAATGTACGACAGGTATATAAATGCCTGCCGTAACAATACAACCAAATATAAATAATGAATATGAAACCAAACTTACTCTTAACTATGTTATTGGTCCTGGGTATTCAGCTGACTGGTCTGGCCCAGGCGGTAAAAACCATTACCGGAACCGTAATAGATGAAAACGGAAAACCGCTGCCGGGCGTAGTAGTGACCGTCCGTGGGAAAACTGCTTCCGGTGTAACGGACGGTCAGGGCAACTTTCGTCTTTCCAATGCAAAAGAAAGCGATCTGCTTGTGCTCTCGATGATCGGCTATGTCAGCAAAACGATAGTTGTAACCAGCCAGAATCAATATAAAGTACAGCTGGAACCCAGCAACACGGCCTTAGATGACGTAGTCGTTGTGGGTTATGGCCAGGTAAAACGAAAGGACCTTACGGGTTCGGTCGGTTCTGTAGTCATGAAAGATATGGAAAAGGCACCGGTGGTTTCCTTTGAAGATGCTTTAGCCGGAAGGGTGGCAGGGGTGCAGGTCGGTTCTAGTGATGGACAGCCAGGCAGTATTAGCAACATCACCATTCGCGGAGGGAATTCCATTACCCAGTCAAACTCACCACTTTATGTGATTGATGGCTTTCCTTCGGAAAATCCCGACAACAATACCATTAATCCGGATGATATCGAGTCAATAGATATATTGAAAGATGCATCTTCTACGGCAATTTACGGAGCAAGAGGTGCCAATGGGGTAATCATGATCAAAACCAAGGAAGGTAAGGTAGGCGCGCCAGTGGTTACCTATAACAATTGGCTGGGCTATCAGTACCCTGCAAAGCAGATGGAGGTAATGAGCCCTTATGAGTTTGTGAAGTACCAGCTGGAGTTGAACAAGACTTCAGCTACCGCTTTGTATCTTAAGGACGGCAAAACTTTGGATGCCTATCGGAATGAGCAGGGAATAAACTGGCAGGACTATGTATTGCAGGATGCATTTATGCAAAACCATAGCTTCTCTATGAGGGGCGGGACTGCGTCTACAAAGTATTCGGTAAGCAGCTCTTATTTAAATCAGGATGGAATTGTTATTAATGGTGGATTTAAAAGATACCAGGGACGGTTTCAGATAGATCAGCGTGTAGGAAAAAATTTGAGAATTGGCCTTAATACCAATTATACATACGCAATCAAAAAAGGTCAGATTGCCAATTTAACCAGTGATAACCTAAACAGCAGCTCGGCCGGAAATGCCAGCTCATATTTGATGTACAGCACCTGGGGATATAGGCCTGTTACTGGCAGAGCGAATGATGAAAATTTCTTTGATGAGCCCTTTGACGACGATGTGGCAGGTACTACAGATTTAAGGATAAACCCGGTGGTAAACTCCAACAATATGTATCAGTATGCCTTTAACAAATCGCTTAGTGCCAATGCTTTTGCGGAATATTCTTTTCTGAACTATTTTAAGTTCAAGCTAAGTGGCGGGATGGTTGATACCCGTCTGACTTTTGAGCGCTTTAACAACTCTAATACGGCAGCTGGAAATCCGCGGACCGTTTATGGGCAAAACTACGGCATCAATGGTTACATCGACAATCAAAATATACGCAGTTTACTGAACGAGAACGTGCTCTCATTTAACAGAACATTTAACAAGAAGCACCGTTTAGATGCAGTGGCTGGTTTTACCATGCAGAGAAATAGCGTGGATGGGGATGGATTTACATCTATTTTATTGCCAAATGAGTCATTGGGCATTAAGGGGCTTGACCAGGGGTTTATCCAGGCAAAAACAACTTCAGGGACTTACTCAACGATGGTATCCTTCCTCGGACGTGTTAACTATACTTTTAACTCTCGCTACATCTTCACCGCCTCTGTCCGCAGTGATGGATCTTCAAAGTTTGCCCCGGATAACAGAGTGGGTTATTTCCCTTCCGGCGCTTTTGCCTGGAATATCGGGGAAGAAAAATTCCTGAAATCTGTTAAAGCTATTTCTTCCGCAAAACTAAGGACTTCTTATGGAATTACCGGAAACAATCGGGTGTCAGATTTTGCGTACCTGAGTGTTTTGGATCAGGAAGTAGGGGCCAACACTGGAAATACCAAAAGCGGCTATTATTTTAACGGGCAATATATTAGAGGAACTGTACCTGTTGGGCTGGGAAATGAGAACCTTAAATGGGAGCGAACTGCAAACCTTGACCTTGGATTAGACTTAAGTTTCTTTAATCAACGCATCAGTTTAACTACCGACTATTATTATAAAAGAACCACAGATTTATTGCTGAATGCTTCATTGGCCACTTCAACGGGGTACCTTACTGCATTTAAAAATATAGGTGTTGTGGTAAATAGGGGCTTGGAGTTCACTTTGAATACAGTTAACCTGAGTACAAAGAAGTTTACCTGGACATCTAATTTCAACATCGCCTTTAACAATAACAAGATAGAAGAGTTGAATGGTGATCAGCCTAGCTTGATTACGCGCGTTTCGAATTGGAACGCCAATTTTAATAACTCTTTACCTTATATTGCCTTACCAGGACGCCCTGTGGCCTTGTTTTACGGCTATGTTTTTGACGGCGTATATCCTTTAAGTGATTTCAATGTATTGTCTAACGGTAGCTATGAGCTAAGAACTGACGTACCGAACAATGGGGGACCCCGCTCGTTAATTAAGCCGGGCTTCATCAAATACAAAGACATTAACGGAGATGGGGTAGTAGATGCAAATGACCAGACGATTGTTGGTAATCCTAATCCCAAACACATTGGGGGCTTTTCCAATAATTTCCGATATGGACAGTTTGACCTCAATGTTTTCTTTCAATGGTCTTACGGAAATGACATTTTAAATGCAAACCGGATTGTATTTGAAGGTGCGGAAGCCAGACAAAGCTTGAATATGTTTAAAACCTATGAGAACAGGTGGTCTCTGGAAAATCAGAATAGCGATTTGCCTGTTGCCGGTGGTTACGGTCCTAATGTATACTCTGACAGGAATATCGAAGATGGTTCGTTCCTTCGGTTAAAGACAGCTTCATTGGGCTATAACCTTTCTTCTGTCTTGACGAAAAAGCTGAAAATACAGTCAGCCCGCTTTAATGTTTCGGCACAAAACCTGGTAACCTGGACCAACTATTCTGGTCTGGATCCTGAAGTTTCGGTACGAAATTCTGCACTCACACCGGGTTTCGACTGGAGCCCCTACCCAAGGGCCCGCACCATTACCTTTGGTATGAACCTAACTTTTTAACGATAAATGTTTTTACAAATGAAAACAACTTTATTTTATATCGCGATGATGCTGGCACTGGTTGTTAGCTCATGTTCAAAGATCCTGGACACAACCCCACAGGATTTTATATCGCCAGTAAATTATTACAAAACAGAAAGTGAACTGCAATCTGCATTGGCCGGAGTATACGACCGTTTGGGTGATAACAGGGTTTATTCACAGGGTATGTCTTGCTATATGGTTTTTAGTGACGAGTTTTTCATGAAAAACCAGACAACGGGAATGAATGCCAATATTGTAGATGCATCGACCCTGGAACTAAACAGACACTGGGAATCGCTTTACACTGGCATTGAGAGAGCGAACATGTTGCTCGAAAATATAGATAATGCCGTTGGCGTACCTTTGGAAAAACGTAACGAAATAAGAGGGCAAGCACTATTTTTAAGGGCTTACTATTACTTTATGCTAGTAGATGAGTTTGGAGGTGTGCCTTTAAAGCTCCAATCTAGCAAATCACCTGACGAAGCGCCGCTCCCTGGTACTCCAATAAAGGACATTTACGAGCGTATCGTGACTGATATGAAAAAAGCAGAAGATATGGTGAAGTCCATTTCTGACTATGGCTATAATACTCGTATTACAAAAACTACAGTACAGGGTATACTGGCGAGGGTTTATCTGACCATGGCAGGCGCTCCGCTAAAGGATGTTGCAAAATATGCTGATGCCAGAACTTACGCAGAAAAAGTAATGAACTCAGGATTGCACGGCCTTAATCCCGATTTCAAACAAATCTATATCAACCATGTTAAGGAGGACTTCGATACAAAGGAAGGTTTGTGGGAAGTCGAATTTAAAGGAACCAACCAGGGCGAAATACAAGAGGGGGGCATGATTGGCAGTTATAACGGCATTACCTGTGGAATTATTGATATAGGATATGGCTATGATTATGTTCACGCTACTGCGAAACTTTACAATGCCTATGCTAATGGCGACCAGAGAAGGGATTGGACAGTTGCTCCTTACCGGTATGTGACAAGCGGACTAACGGCTGTAAAGACCAATTGGGCGGCAGATCAGATATACGACCGCAGCAACGGGAAATGGAGGCGCGAGTATGAACCTCTACCAAGAAATCAAAACTATACCGGTACGAACTGGCCGTTGTTGAGATATGCCGATGTATTGCTGATGTTTGCAGAAGCTGATAATTATACCAATAATGGGCCCTCTGTAGATGCCTATAAAGCGATTAATATGGTGAGGCGAAGGGGCTACGGAAAAGATGTGCTGATACCCGATGTACAGGCAGACGCTGCTGCTAATTTGTCTCAGCAGGACTTTCTGGACCTGATCAGGAATGAACGGCTACGTGAGCTTGCTTTCGAGGGCCTTAGGAAACACGATCTTGTACGATGGGGTATTTACTCATCCGTTATGCAGACACAGGCAAGGGAATACCAGACCAGCATGCCGACAGCTTTAAAAGACGCGGCTATTGCACAGGCACAGCGGGTAACCGATCGTGCTGTTTTATTCCCGATCCCTAATAGTGAACTGGCCGTTAACCCTAATATCAAACAAAATACAGGATGGTAACTACAAAATTGTATAAGATGAATAAGCTATTAATTGCATCTGTTATATTATTTTCCCTGGCTTCCTGCCAGAAGACCTATGAGCTGGCTCCTCAGGATGATTTTTCTATTGAGTTGGAAAAAACCAGTTATAAAGTTGGAGAGCCCGTTAAGTTTATTGTTAATGGTAAAACAGAGAACATTGTATTCTGGTCGGGAGAAGCAGGACGCAAATATGAGTTCAGAAAAAGAACGGTCGTAGAAGGAAATGCTATTTCCCTCAATTTTAAAACTTTTGCACAGTTCTTAACGCCTGTTGATCAATCGGTGATCAAACTGTATGTATCCACCAATTTCAGCGGAATATATGATGCTGCAAATGTAAGGGCTGCTAATTGGGAAGAGATTACAGATAAAGCCGTTTTATCTTCTGGTGTGGACCAGACGCCCTCTGGAAATATCAGCCTGAATAGCTTTGCAGAGCGTAACAAAAACATGGCCTTGGCTTTGGTATATAAGACTACTGTTATCAAACCAGAAACACAGCAAAACCGTTGGGTAATCCGTTCTTTCGATCTTAAGAGTACCAACCAGGCGGGAGAAGAAACTGTACTGGCCACTATGGCTACCGCAGGCTGGACTGCTTTTAATTTTAGTGGTCCTGCAACCAATTGGAGTATTACTTCAGCACAATTACTTACCGTAAGAAACAGTACTGATCTTGATGATGACTGGGTAGTCACCAAACAGTTCAACCCTAATAGTATTTTACCTGATGTAGGGGAACCGATTAAGAATATTTCTCAGAATCTAACAGATTATACGAGGGTTTACACCAAAGCAGGGGTATATAAAGTTTCATTTGTAGCAACCAACGCCAATTTAAAGGAATCAGTAACTGTTGTAAAAGAATTAGAATTAACCATTACCCAATGAGATTTAACCGTGTAATCGTGCTGCTGCTTGCTTTTGCAAACAGCAGTTATGCCCAGCTAGCTCCCCCAGCCCGATTGACAAATGATATGCTTCGCTTGAACTGGGAAGATAGCGGTAAGGGATATAAAATAAAACAGCTGTCGGTAAAAGGACAAAAGGGATGGCACTCCTTGTCTGGCACATTGGGGCAATATACCCTGCTTTACAGTGCAGATCAGCCCAGGATGGAGTCGGAGGCTAAAGACAAAAACGGGAAAGAAATCCAGTTTCCTGAGCCGGAATACCGCTATATCATCCCTACCTGGAAGGCCAATACCTCTGCGGTTTCCTTAAATAAGGAAGGGCGTGCCATTTCATTTTATCCGCAGCAGTACAAACAGGTCGGCAATACACTCGTATTTCAGCAAAAAACAGAGGTCTCTACTGTAGAGGCAACCTGGAAATTAGATCCTGTTTACAAAAATGATCTACGCGTTTCCATCAAGTTAACAGCCGATAAGGATGGATATTATTCCATTGCAAGTCCGGCATTGAATACAAACGACAAAAAGAGCTTTGAATGGGGCTGCATCCCCGGAGTGTTCCAAGGCAGTACCATCAACAGTGATTTTACAGATGCTTATGCTTATGGGCATGGGATTCCGGATAGACCAGTTGTAGTAAGAGAAAGAACAGCGGCTGCGTTGACTGCTATGCTCACAAATAAAGAGGGAATTACACTCGCAGTTACAGCTGAGCCGGGAACAGGCAGAGACCCATGGGAATCTGATAAATCTACCCAATCGAACTGGCTGCTTGGTCTGTCACTGATCAACAGGCAGGAACAACTCAGCCCGACCTTATATCATCCCGTACTGGGGCAGCAAAAGTCATATTTAAAAAAAGGGGAAAGTATCTCCTTTGATTTCAGGTACACCATCAATACTTCAAACTGGTATCCCGTATATCAGCATGTGGTGAATGATGTTTACCGCTTTGATGAATTACTGCATTTAAAGCAAACCAGCCTGTCTTTATCTGATCGTATGGAACAGCTTTTAGACTATGTGAAAAAGGACAGTACTTCCCGCTGGCGGACTTTCGATTATAACGGTCGGACCATCGGCGCCCAGGAATATTTGGGTGGGGTGCATGGCTCGGAAAAAGACGCCGTAAAAAATGCCGATTACGGGGCCATGTGGATGTTGGCGAATATAACAAAGGACCCAATCCTTGTCCAGAAACGTCTCAAAGATGCATTGAACTTTAAATTGGCGCAGCAAAATACGGCTGGTGGGTTCTTTAACGGGGCTGCAGCAGGTCAATATTACCTCTACAAGTCAAAACGGTTTGCCGAAGAGTGGGGGCCTTATACGGAGCCGATCGCAACTACTTACTATGTTTTGCTGGATATGGGGAATGTGTCCTTGTTTGAGCCGGATAATCAGCAGCTTAAATCGGGCATACGTATGGCGGCCGATTGGCTTTTGGCTAAAATGAAACCAGAAGGTTATTGGGAAGTAGCTTATCATAATGACACGCAAAAGCCGATGTTTGAAGACCTGAAAGATTACAGGCCTACTTTTTACGGACTGTTGGTTGCATACCAGACGCTTCGGGATAAAAAATATCTGGAGGCGGCTGTAAAAGCTGCAGACTGGTACATCAAAAATGCGGTAGATAAAGGATATTTTTTAGGTGTTTGCGGAGATGCCAGGTTTGCACCTGATTTTGCCACGGGACAAAGTGCTCAGGCTTTGCTCGATCTGTATGAAATTACAAAGGATGTAAGATTTAAACAGGCTGCTATCAAAACGGCACAATTCTATACCACCTCCATCTATTCTCACCCGATTCCGAATAAAGAAAGCAAAAAAGTTGGGTCGAGACAATTGGAAGACTGGCAAATAAGTCAGGTGGGGCTAAGTTTTGAACATGGGGGGATTTTAGGTTCCGCAAATAACAGCGGCCCCATCATGCTCGCAAGTCATGCTGGCATGTTTGTAAGGCTATTTCAACTGACAAAAGATTCTCTATACCTCAAAATGGCAAGGACTGCAGCTTTAAGTAAAGATGCTTTTGTAGACCCGGCCACAGGAGTTGCCTCCTATTATTGGAGCGCCATGAACAAGGGGGCAGGACCTTTTCCTCATCACGCCTGGTGGCAGGTGGGTTGGATCACCGATTATCTGATGGCAGAACTTTCCTTGCGTTCACAAGGGCGGATTGATTTTCCTTCAGGATTTCTTACGCCTAAGGTTGGTCCTCACAAAACGTTTGGGTTCAGACAGGGAAAAATATTTGATAAACAGGGAGACCTGATATTGATGGAAAAACTGGTTTCATTGAACAATCCCAATATGGACTATGTATGCGCCCTGAATAAGCAGGATAAAGTGTTTTACCTGTTTGTATTAAACAACGATGATGAAATACAGGCAAGTGCCCTTAAGCTAGACCTATCCCATTTTATTCCGGGACATAGCCTGGATATGAAAACTGCCAAATGCTTTTCTGCATCAGGTTTAAAAATTCCTTTTTCTGCCGGTGATCCTATTAAAATAGCGCCTTACGGCCTCCAGGTTTATTCATTTACCTACAAATAAATTAAGATATGTACCAGAAAACCAGCCTATGTTTATTGCTAACAGCATTCTTGTTTTTTAAAACCGGAACAGCTAATGCCCAGCAAGAAAAACGCCTGCTGCTGGGGACTGACTTTCAGTTTAAAGGCAAATGGTTTAATGAAGTAAATAAAGACGGCATCGGTGGTAGCATATTAAGGTTTTTAGAAGGAGAGCAAGACAGTACATCCGATGCATTAACAGTGATGAATATCGGAAAAGCAGGTCGCTATGCCATCTGGATAAGGACCCCCGATTTTGATACACGTCCTCGCACTCGCTTGTTCCAGCTTTCGGTTGGAAATGCCAGGTTAAAAAAAGCAGGCGGACATGGAAAACCAGGGTATGCCTGGGAGCGTCTCGGAAGTGCTGACCTGAAAGAGAGTGATGTGCTGTTGCGCCTCCATAATTTTAATTTTGGCCGCTGCGATGCTATTCTTTTTGTGCAGGACAGCACCATCAATCCAAATGACATAGATAAGAAAACCCTTTTATCCTGGAAAAAGCTTCCTGTTATGCAGGACGCGCTTACGGAGGAAAAGAAAAACACAAGCCCCTTACTTCAACTGAGCAAGACGGATAAGGTAATTGCAGGAATTGAAAACGAGGCTGTACGTGTGCAGTTTGTACGAACGGGAGCTGACCATAAGGCCATCGCTTGTAAAACAGAAATAAAAAAAGAAGGAGCTTGGCAACAAGTGAGTACTGCAAACATGGAAGACCATAGGATTTTCTTGATCAGTACTGAGGCTACCAACATCCAGTTTAATAAATATTATCCAAGTTGGGACAAACAAAAACCAACAGCATATTTTGTTTTTAATGGTCATAAATATGCGGTTCAAAAGCCGGGAGCTGATCTCAATCCCTTTGAGGCAGGCAACCTCAGCGAAGCCATTCCTATAGCTGTAGAAGCTGTAGATAAACAAATCATAAAAGTTCAATATGTGACCAGGAACGGTTCGACCATAACTGGTTTGTGGACATTACATCCGGGTCAGCAACATATTGATCTGCGGCTGATCTGCAAGGTTGCCAAGTCGGGATATTACAGTATGGGGATCGAAGCCTTTCAACCTGTTTCCGATCAGGAGCTGGAAAGCGTACTTATGGCACCTATGTTTCAGTATAAGCGGCTTTCTGAAGGTCCGCAAATGATGGTTACTTCTATGATGCAGCAGCCTTTGGCTATTGTTTCTTCGAAAACAGGACAAGGTGTTGTTTCTAGTTATGTCGCAACAAGCCCTGAATTGTTTAAAAAGGATTGGGGTTCGGTAGACTATGCGCCTGCAGGTTTTACACTGAAGAACCACAATAACCAGATACAGCCGGTTATGTTTTCTCCGGTTTTGGGAATGAATGACTCTAAATACCGTGCAGGGGAGTTGATTGACAGACGATTTATTATTGGGGTAAAGTCGGGCAATTGGGATTCGGCCATGGATTATGTATCGAAGGAAGTGTTTGAAGTTAAGGACTACCGGAAACAAGAAAAAGCTTCGCTTACTGATGCGGTATTCAACATGATTGAACTGGTGAAAAATGACAATGCTGCGGGATGGGCTACCAAACTAAAGGGATTTTATGATATTGAGGGCGACCCTGAAACAGCACCTACAGTTGTAAATGCCACTCCATTGGCCAACATCGCACTCTCTGTATTGCAGAATGATGAAGAATTTTACATCAGCCGGTCGCTGCCGACTATAGAATTTACGCTTTCCAGAAGTGGCTACCGATGGGCGACCAACATTGTTCCGACAGCGTATAATGCTACACGAAAAACACTGGAATTTAATCCGCTTACCTCTCAGTTCACCACATCTTATTACGTAGGATTGGATCGCTTATTGGGAGGATTGAATCCCTGGCTGAAAAATATAGCACTACCAGGAGATAGTCTGAGGATAGCAAAAGGCTACTCAACAGATTTCCATTCATGGAACCAGGCGCTTTGGGCATACCAGCTTACAGGGCAGGCGAAATGGTTGCAACAGGCAAAAAAAGATGCCGATGTTTTTATTCAGCAAAAAATATATAACAATACCAATAAATTACTCAGTCATACACCTTTTTACAATGCCACTTTTTATACGCCCTGGTGGGACTTGCTGGATCTCTATGAAACAACAAAAGATAAAAAATATCTGAAAGCCGCAGAATATGGGGCCCATTTTACCATTGCGGGAATACGCAGCTATCCGAAAGTGGAAGACAGCCTGCAAACAATTCACAAGAATAATCAATATGATGGCGTTACACGTATCTGGTGGAAAGGCAATCAACCTTATCGTTTAGGCTTTCCCAGGAAAAGTGGCGATGTACAGGAAAAGAAAGTGCCTGAATGGCTGGTATCACCAGTAGGCCTGGGCCTGGAGCAGCCTAGTACTTATTTTACCCGGGTGAAAGGTCAGACAGTCCATCCGGTACTGATGAGCAGCTGGGCACCGCATTTGTTGCGGTTGTTCCAATACGAGAACAAACCTATCTATGAAACCTATGCACGTAATGCAGTGATCGGTCGTTATACAAACTATCCGGGGTATTACAGTACAGGTTTTACGGATGTACCTATGTCAGCTGATTTTCCTTATAAAGGGCCGGATGTGAGTTCCATTTATTATCATCATATCCCACCGCACATCGCTTTTAGCCTCGATTACCTAATCTCAGAAACCATACAGCGTTCGAATGGAAATGTAGTGTTTCCTTATAGTAAACAGGAAGGATTTGTCTGGTTTAACAATCGGGTATACGGAGGCGGGAAAGGAAAGATTTTTGGAGATCAGGAGGCAACACTGTGGATGCATAAGGGCCTGGTAAATATTCAGAATCCAGGAATCAATTATGTTACTGCAATTTCGGATAAGAACTTCTGGATCCTGCTTTCCTCGGAAGCGGAGTCCGAGCAAAAGGTAAGTGTACAATGGACTGATGCTACAGCTGCGCTAAAGGATGGGAAAGCCCTGGTTTATGCGCAAAGCGATCAGTCAGTTTCCCTGGATTTTAAAGCGGCCAAGATCGATGTTGTTGTCCCTGCAAAAGGATTTAAGGCAATTTCTATTCCGTTAAAGGCGAACCGGGTAGCCAAGAAATATCAGCCGGTAAAAGATGGAATGAAGGTGATTGATCTGGGGGCTCCCTGGGGGCGTGTATTCTTGTTCCGTATCCGCTCTCCCTTTGGTTGGGATACCTGTTATGGATTTGCAGAAACAGCTCCTTTAAATGGATATTCCGTAACCGTTAATTGTAACAATCAGACGCAGGAAATAAAGCATTACCCTTACGAATGGAGTTTTAATAAACTGGCGATGGGCCAGAGCGCAAACCTGGAACTCATTTTTAAGAGTAATGATGGGAAATCAAAATCAAAAAAAATTGTACTCAATGGTAATGAATAAAAAAGGTGTGAAAACTGCATTGCTTGGTTGTTTATTGATGTCTGCTACTGCATTTTCCCAAACCAGGCCTGATAGTGATAAGATTGCGGCCTCCCAGGCGGGGGCTTCCCCTCTTTATTTTGATGTTTCTGCATCCAATATTCCTGTAATTGAAGCCAGTAATTTCAACAATGAGCTGGAATGCAATGTCAGGGCAGGCCTTCCGGGCTTCTTTGAAAAAGTAAATGCGGGTAAAAAGGTGCTGGTCGCCTTTATCGGCGGGAGCATCACCCAGGCGAATTTTGGGTATCGACTTCAAACGGCTCGGCACCTGGAGCAGACATATCCCCAGGCAAGCTTTCAATGGATCAACGCAGGTGTATCTGGCACGGGAACGGAGCTGGGTGCATTCAGGATGAATGAACAGGTACTCAACCACCAGCCAGATCTTATTTTTATAGAATTTGCTGTTAACGGCGCTTATGCTGCCGGGATGGAAGGGATGATCCGTCAAACGATCAAGAAGAACCCCAATACCGCTATTTGCTTGCTGTATACCATTTTAACTGGACAAACTGCCTTTTATCAAAAAAATGAGTTGCCACCAAATATTAAAGGGTTGGAGCAGATTGCGGCATACTACGACCTGCCTTCTGTGAATTTAGGTATGGAGCCAGCAAGCCTGGAAGCAACGGGAAAGCTGATCTGGAAAGGGAGCCCAGCTGATCAGGAGAAAATTTTATTTTCTGAGGATGGAATACATCCGACTACAGCAGGGGGAAATCTCTATGCAGCAGCCATTGCCCGTGCCTTTAAAAAAATTGAGGTAGTAAAGCCTTTAAAAAAGAAGGAGTTGCCAAAACCATTAATTACTGCTGCATGGGACGAGGCAACGATGGTAGATCCATCAACTTTGCCAGTTCTTGATAAGGGCTGGCGGCTGATACCAACAGACACCGATCCAAACCTTAAAAAATTCAGTTCCTGGTTCTCTAATGTGCTTTCTGCAAATAAGCCCGGGGCCACATTTAGTTTTCGATTTAAGGGAGATATGCTGGGCGTATTTGATATTGGCGGACCAGAGGTTGGACAACTGGAGTGGATCATAGATGGAAAACCGGTAAAACTAAGCAGACAAAAGGAGGGGAATTTTATTTATTACCAGGCAAAAGATACAACTGCTGCTGATGTATTGAATAGGTTCAACAACTATTGCTATAACCGTTACCGTGGACAGTTTGATGTAATTAAAGTGCCTCATGGGGATCATTTGGTAAAGGTAACCCTGTCTGGCCAGAAAGCTGATAAACTCATGATACTGCCAGAAGACAAGAGAGCGGATATCGTTCAACATCCTGAAAAATATGATCAGACAGTGATCTATTTAGGTCGAATTTTATTAAGAGGAACATTATTGAAATGAAACAGATTCTTAAATTAAAAAAGTATATTAAATTCATTTGCTTTTCAGTTGCCTTTGGCTTGTGCATGAAGTCGAATGCGCAAATTGTAACAGATAGCAAAGGGGTTAAAATTATCTCAAAGGACAAAACTTATCTGTTTAAGCCCGATTTTGTGGTTATCTGTAACGAAAAGGATCCTGAACTTGCCTTAAAACCTTCAGGATTAAAAAAAGTAGCTTACAATATTCCCACCTGGAAAACTGATGACAGTAGTCTGGCTGATTATCATCAACAAATTGTTAACGCCAGCGTTGCCGGAGATGGATTTGACGATAAAATATTAAGAAGTGCAAAGCAAGATAGAACAGCCAATATCTATCACGCAGGAAAAACATATTTTCTTAGTGCCATCAAAACAGTCAATGCCGGAGATTCCATTTATTTTATTTTTCCGGAACAGGCCTTGTTTACACTAAAAGCCTGGTTAATTAAAAGCAGTTTGCCTTATCCCAAAATAGAATTTCTGTTTACACCTAAAAAGAACGGTTTTTATAGCGTTGGCTATATCGGGGCACCATCTTTTAAAAGCGACAATGTCGATGAACTATGGCAACCGCTGATATGGACGGAAAAACGGGCTCCATTGCAGCCCTATCTTACGCCCTCGTATATGGCGACCATACCCACTACATTGGTGAATGACGGATACAATTCAATAGGCGTACTGGCTGGTTCCAGATATTTGCCCTTTCAACCTTTGCCATTGTTAACCAACAGCCAGTTCGGGATCGCACTCTTAAATAACAAATCAGAATTACAGCCCCAGATTTTCGCCCCTATGCCGGGTGGTTTCAATTCTCAGATGACAGCGGGACATGCTTTTGAGTTTTCGATGAACCTTATTGTTGAGCCCTCGAGCATCACTAAAACATATGAGCAGATCGCAACAACTGTGTTTGGATTTAAGGATTACCGTAGCAATGCTTCCGTTTCAATGAATACAACCCTCGATAACCTGATTGATTATTCCAAGACACGTTATGCCTGGTTTATTGATAGCTTGAAAGGCTTTGCTTATTCTACAGATGTGCCTGGCGCAGTAAAAAATGTTTCGAGTCTGAACCCGCTTGAATTGGCTATTGTTAGGGATGATAAAGAAATGTTTGATAAAAGGGCATACCCTTTAATGGAATTTATGTTATCGCGCGAAAAGTTCCTTTTTGCGATTGACAGCAATCAGAAAATTCAATCCCCTTCCAGGAAATTGAGAGGCCCCATTGCTCCATTATCAGAATTACAGGTGTTGTCGGATGTTTTTGGCAAGAATAACTCTTTTTATGCTACGATGGCAAAAAAGGAGTTTGGAACCGCGCGTGTCAGAAATCTTGATGAAGAGCAGAAAGGCCGTAACTGGGTCAATGCCATGTTTATGTTTAAGCTAACATCCGATTCGGCTTATTTACGTTTAAGCAAGACTTTAGCGGATAAATATCTGAAAGAAAGAGTAGATACACGGTTAAAGCAGTTTGGTGATCCCTTGTTTAGTTCCAACTTTTTCTGGCCAACCTTTACCAATAACTGGTCAGCTCTTTTAGAGTTATATGAACTTACTGCTGAACGCCGGTATTTGGAAGCAGCACAGGATGGAGCCAGGCATTATACCTTGTTTACTTGGATGACCCCTGCAATACCGAATGATTTGGTTACTGTAAATAAAGGGGGAAAAGCGCCTATGTATTGGTACCTCAAATCAAAGGGGCATCATCAAATGTATTATCCTGAAGAAAAAGTTCCTGCGTGGAGACTTTCTGAAATGGGACTTACACCTGAATCATCAGGAACGTCCACCGGACACAGGGCGATTTTTATGTCTACCTATGCCCCCTGGTTGTTAAGGATAGGCTATCATACAAAAGATCCATTTTTAATGAATGTGGCTAAAGCTTCGATTGTTGGCCGTTCTGAAAGTTTTCCGGGATATCATATCAATACGGAAAGAACTACAGCCTATGAAAAGGCCGATTTTCCGCTCCATGAGCATAAGGATCAGAGCGTAAACTCCTTTCATTACAATCATATCCTGCCAATGGCTTCTATGTTTGTTGATTATCTGGTTTCAGATGCTTATGTAAAAAGTAACGGCAAAATTGACTTTCCAAGTGATTATATAGAAGGATATGCATATCTGCAGAATAAGTTTTACGGGGCTAAGAAAGGTCGGTTCTTTCAGTTCGAAAATGTACAACTCTGGATGCCTTCCCGCCTGTTGAATACAGCTAACATTGCTTTAAACTATGTCAGTGCAAAAAAAGGAGATACACTTCTACTTGCTTTTATGAACCAATCCGGAGCGGACATCACTACTCGTGTTTCTGTAGATGCTTCGAGGGTAGATTTTTCTGGCAGTACCGGGGCCCATACTTTATATCCATCAGCACAACTTTCGGATTTAAAAGACGGTTCTTTCGAGATCAATGTCCCTGCCGGTGGCCTAACTGCCTTGGCTATCCCGGGCGTAAAAATAAGGAGTGGTTTTCAGGACCAGATCCTGAATGTGAAAAAAGATCAAAGAAGTGATGATATAAATATCCCAGAAGGAGATACAAAGGCATTATTGTTTAAGCTTGGTGCTTATGCGCAAAAGCTTTTTGTATTTCTTCAGGAAGATGATACAAAATGGAAGAAGGCCAGGTTGGTCTACAAGATCAAGGGAAGCAAGGAAAAGATCATTGATAAAAATGAATACCCTTTTGAATTTACAGTGCCGGTTGATATAGATAAAGCGGTTCGTTTCCACCTGGAATTAACGGGTGTCGATGGGAAATTGACTAAATCTAAAGAAACGGAATTGGGCAAATAAATTGAACTGGGAGCGTTAATTTAAAGAAGCGAGTATCATCTTCCTGATGATGCTCGCTTCTTTTTTATTTTATGGTTATTTAACCTTTTGTTAATGAAAGCGAATTGCTTAAACAAAATTATTTGTAGTAATATTGCGCATTCCTTAATAGATAATATATCGGTAAATTGACATGTTATCAAGGTGTTAATTGGAAAAAAAAAATATGCTGAGATTAATATATTGCCTTATCTTTTTATTGTCAGGAACAGTTTCCTTTGCACAAAGTCCAGATCAACTTGTAAATGTTTTTCTAGGGTCCTCAGGAGACCATGGACAGCTATCGCCTGCGGCCTCATCGCCTTTTAGCCAGTTGAGTATTTTGCCTCAAACCAATCCCACCTTGCATACTGGGTATGAATATCTGGCAAAAAATGTTTTAGGCTTTACCCATAACAGACTCGAAGGTGTTGGTTGCCAGGGAAGTGGGGGCGTAATACTAATAAAGCCATTTTTAGGGAAAGAAGATGAAGGACAACCTTTAACAAAAATAGCTGATTCCGCGAGCCCGGGAAGTTATACCATATCTTTCAAGGAAGGAATTGAAACCAATATCGCTGTTGACCAAAATTATGGTATGTACAACTTTAGCTTTCCAACAATAGACAAGGGATTTTCGATTGACTTTTCTCATGTTTTTAATCAAGCTTTTGTTGGAGAAAAACACACAAAAAATGGTGATGTGATCTCCGGATGGGTTAAGGCTAAAACAACATGTAAAGTTGGTATTTATACCATATACTATGCGATCCAGATTGATCACATACAAAAATGGCAAGAAAATGGAAAGCATGGCCTGGTGGTAAATCTGGACCCTAAGCAAAAAAATGTGGATGTCAGGGTTGCTTTTTCTGCTGTAGATGAAGCACACGCTATAAAAATGTTAAATAAAAACAAAGAAGTAGATATAGCGACACTAAGAGAGCAGTCTGCCCAGCGTTGGAATAACCATCTTTCATCAGTGAAAGTAGAAGGTGATAAAGAACGTGTAAAGCTTTTTTATTCGCTGCTTTACAGAACTATGCAGTCTCCTTATCTTATTTCAGAATCTGATAAAACCTTTAAAGGAACCGACGGAAAGCTACATCTTACAAAATCTAATCAGTATCATGGTTGGGCAATCTGGGACAATTATAAAACCCAACTTCCTTTATTGTCTATCTTATTCCCGGATAAGTATCAGGATATGATTCATTCTATAGGTGATTTATATAGATATGGGAAATACGATTTTGCCGGACCACAGGAACCGGCAAATTCAGTTCGGACGGAACATAGTGTAGTTGTGTTACTTGATGCCTTAAAAAAAGGTTATAAAGTTGATTTCAAAGGACTAAAAGATTCTTTATTAGCTGATACCGCCAGATTCGATTTTACTAAACCCGATAAGTACCTGGAGGCATGTTATGATATGTGGGCCACAGGTAAGTTGTTTGATAATTATGGTGAAAAAGAACTGAGCAAACATTTTTTTGAGCGAGCACAAACGTATAAGACCGTCTGGAACCGTGAGTTTAAAGATTTAACTAAAAAGGATGTCGATCGGATGTCGGTCCGTAATATGTATCAGGGAACAATCCGTCAGTATAGATGGTCGGTGCCTTTTAATGTTCAGGGGCTAATTGATTTATCTGGTGGGAAGCAAGAATTTACAAAGCAATTAGATGATTTTTTCGACAATTATTATTTTAATAGGGCTAATGAACCTGACTTACAATCACCGACGTTATACTATGCCAGTACAAAGCCTTGGAAGTACCAGGAATTGGTACAGAGCATTGCGTTGGATACCGTTATTCAGTATTATTTCAATGACAATAGTCGGGGGATCGGTGCACATATAGATAGAATTTATAAGAATGAGCCGAAAGCATTTGTGAGGACAATGGACGACGATGCGGGTGCGATGTCTGGATGGTTTGTAATGACTGCGATTGGTTTACAGCAACCGCTTGTAGGGGAGCCCGTTTATTATCTTAATGTTCCATTATTTTCTACGGTTACACTGAATGGTGGAAAAGTACCTTTTGTAATTAAGGTTTCAAATTTTGGGGATAAAAATCGGTATATCAAGGGGGTAACGTTAAATGGAAATAAATTGGATCGTTTATGGATCCGTCATGACGAAATTCAACAGGGAGGAATACTTGAAATCGAAGCGGGTTCAGTACCCTCTGCTTTTGGTAGCGGAAATATGTGGATACCATAATGTTTATCTTTATGTAAAACTCCGGATAATGGAATGGCCTGCGAGGAATTACTAAAACAAAAAAAAAATGGAATACAGACAATTAGGCGCATCGGGATTACAGGTACCGGTGCTCAGTTTTGGAACAGCCACTTTTGGTGGTGGTAATGAATTTTTTAAAGCATGGGGGAGCACACAGACTGAAGAAGCCAAAAGGCTTATTGAGATTTGCCTCGATGCTGGAGTAAACTTTTTTGATACCGCAGATATTTATTCAGATGGTATGGCTGAAGAAGTATTGGGTAGGGCAATCGCTGGTATACAAAGAGACAAACTCTTGCTATCCACAAAAACCACTTTCACCTTTGGTGAAGGGGTTAACAATCAGGGCTCATCCCGTTTTCATATTTTAAAGCAAATAGAGGGTAGCCTCAAGCGCCTCGGAACGGACTATATCGATATTTACCATATGCACGGTTTTGATGGCAATACACCAGTCGAAGAGACCCTGCGTACCCTTGATGACCTGATACAAAGTGGGAAAGTACGCTACATTGCGGCCTCTAATTTTTCCGGATGGCATTTGATGAAATCGCTAGGGGTATCAGAAAAATATGGATGGAACCGTTACATTGCTCACCAGGTGTATTATTCACTGGCTAACCGTGAGTATGAATGGGAGCTTATGCCTTTAGGACTCGATCAGAAAGTAGGTGCCATCATCTGGTCGCCACTTTCGGCCGGAAGACTGGGCGGTAAATACGGTCGTAATAAGCCTATTCCAGCAGAAAGTCGTGTAGCTCAGGGTGGTAGCCCCGTGCCAGAAATGGTGGTAAATGAAGAAATATTTTACAATACAATAGATGCTCTGAGCGAAGTGGCGGAAGAAACCGGCAAAAGTGTGGCGCAAGTGGCCCTGAACTGGCTACTTCAAAGGCCGACGGTTTCAAGTATCATTATCGGAGCAAGGAACGAAACGCAACTGAAGGAGAATTTGGGTGCGGTGGGTTGGAATCTTACTGTCGCGCAGGTTAAAAAATTGGACGAAGCGAGTACTGTTCCGCCAATTTATCCTTATTGGCATCAGTGGCAAAACAAAAGCCTGAATCCAACCCCAGACTTTTACTAGATCATCAAATGATAGCCCTGCAAGGCCTTTCTATATAATCGTCAAAATTATTTGTTAACATTTGGTTGCGTTTTTTTGTAACTTTAATGCGGGGGTAATTTCTTTATGGCTGTTAAATCTTTTGTCAACGAAAGTGAATTGCTTAAACAAATAGCGATTGGAGACCAGCGCGCGTTTAAATTAGTATTCGACCATTACAGACCACAGATTTATACGTTTTCTTTGAAGTACCTGAAATCTGAATTACAGGCCGAGGAAGTTGTGCAGGAAGTTTTCCTTAAACTATGGAAATTGGAAGACCGCCTAACTACTATAAAAGACCTGGAAAATTACCTCCTCACTTTGTCCAGAAACAAGTCCTTCGATATGCTTCGACGAATGAAATTGGAGGCCAGGAGCATGGAACCGCTTGGAGATTGGGACAGGCTTACCAATGATACTGAGGAAGAAGTTTTGCTTAATGATACCCGGAAGGTACTGAACGATGGCATTGCATTATTACCGCCACAACAAAAACAGGTTTACCAGCTTTGCCATCAGGAGGGATTGAAATATGATGAGGTTGCAGCCAAGCTAAAACTTTCTCCGCAAACGGTGCAGCGACATATGAAACTGGCACTGCATTTCCTGCGGGATTACCTGAGTAAACATACCGATGTAGCCGCCATGCTGGTTATTTTGAAATTATTGTAAATAAAATCATTTTTTTCGTTTTCCATTGCCCCTCTTTTCCATCTCGCGCGTCCATATATAAAAGGGACTACTATATGGATCAGAATAACATAAAATATTTGCACCAACAATACCTTAATGATGCGCTTAGTGAGGCAGAGGCTAAGGAGTGGGAACAGCTATTGAATGATCCGGAACAGGAAGAGCCGCTGAAATTGTTAATGACGGCAACATGGCAAGGGATTATGCCTGCCGATCTTAAAGATATGCCTGCAGATAAAGCTGATTTAATGGAAAGATTTATTACAGCAAAAGATCAAGGCAGGACAGTTCGCTTGTGGCCACGTATTGCAATGGTTGCCGCAGCAATGACGTTGATTTTTGTTGGTGTTTATTTCTTTAAATCTGTCCGCCATCCCGAAGTAAAGAGTGTTGTTGTACGTAATGATGTAGCCCCAGGTTCAAATAAGGCGACCATAACGTTGGCCAATGGCAAAACAATTAACTTGAGTGGCAGCAAGAGCGGCGTTGTTGTAGATCGCAGCAAAATAGTTTACAATGATGGCAGTCTTGTTCAGAACTCCTTTGGTGTTCAAACCATCAGCACTCCCAGAGCGGGCACCTATCAAATCACTTTATCTGACGGAACAAAGGTATGGCTTAATGCAGCTTCCAGTTTAACTTATGCTGCGGGTTTAAATGAGAAAGGAGAGCGGAGGGTGAAGCTTAATGGAGAAGCTTACTTTGAGGTAGCAAAAGATAAGAGACATCCTTTTGTGGTTGAAAGCAGGGGACAGCATGTCGAAGTATTGGGGACGCATTTTAATATCAACGCTTATGATGATGAGGCGGTGATTAAAACCACCTTATTAGAAGGTAGCGTAAAAATAAACGACATCATATTAAAACCCAATGAGCAATCACTGCTAACCGGAAATGACATCAAAGTTCGACAGGTAGATACCGAAAATGAAATTGCCTGGAAAAACGGGGAGTTCATTTTTAAAGAAGATGACCTAAGAGCAACCATGCGTAAAATAGCCAGGTGGTATGATGTCGAAATCATTTATGATGCCTCTGCCCCTGCTATATTGGCACCTGGTGGCTGGGTTTCCCGATCAAAAAACATCTCTGCTGTATTGAAAATTATGGAAGCAACTGGAAAAGTTCACTTTAAATTAGAAGGAAGGAGGATCACTGTGACGCGATAGTTACACATCAAAATGCTTAACAAAAAAGGCCAAAAGTGCTTGAACACTTCTGGCCAATAGCTGGCATTACGTTAATAAAATTTCTGAAGATCATATCAACTTAACCAACAAAACAAATGTATAAAATTTATATCAGGAAACCGGGTATAGGCATATTCTGTTTCCATAAATTCTTGCTTGTGATGAAACTAACCACTATCATTTTAATCGCAGCAGTAGTACAGGTAAGCGCAGCTTCCTATGCACAGAAAGTAACCCTCGAAAAAAAATCAGCTTCGCTTGAAAGCGTATTTAAGGAATTGCGCAAGCAAACTGGTTATGATTTCTTTTTTGACCGTAACAGTATGCTAAAAGCCTCTCCTGTAACCATAAGTGTTCAAAATGCGGAGCTTAAAGATGTTTTGGAGCAATTGTTTGCGCACCAGCAACTGAGTTATTCAATAGAGAGTAATACGGTTATTGTGAAGGAGAAAACGCCTTCCTTTCTGGACAAGATTATCAATAGTTTTACGGTTATTGATTTGCGTGGCCGTATTTTGGATGATAAAGGAACGCCGCTTCCGGGGGCTACCGTGAAAATTAAAGGGACGAATATCATCGCGCTTGCAAATATAAATGGCGAGTTTAGAATAAATAATGTAAGTGAAGGTGCCATTCTGGTCATCAATTACATCGGTTATAATAGTGTAAGCCTCCCAGCAAAACGGGATATGGGGAACATCACACTTATGGTCAGTACCTCCCAGTTGGACCAGGTTCAGGTAATTGCCTATGGTACTTCCACCAAGCGTGCTAATACAGGTTCTCAGGCCGGAATTAAAGCGGCTGATATTGAAAAACAGGTGGTTAACAATCCCATCGAAGCTCTTATTGGCAGAATTACGGGCCTGGAAGTAACACAGCAAAGCGGAATGGCGGGAACGGCGTTTACCATTCGCATACGCGGATTGAACAGTTTACGACAAAACGCCAATGAACCATTAGTGCTGATTGACGGCATTCCTTTCCAAACAACATCGTTGTTGACCCCGGCGAGCATAGCAACAGTCAAGGAAATGAGTCCATTAAGCAGTTTGAACGCCGCTGACATCGAAAGCATTGATGTGCTTAAAGATGCAGATGCAACTGCCATATATGGCAGCCGGGGAGCTAATGGGGTTATCCTGATTACCACCAAAAAGGGTAAAGCGGGCAAAACTGCGGTAAATTTTAATATCTCCTCTGGTGCCGGCAAGATCGCCAGAAAGGCAAATGTGCTCAATCTCCGGGAATACCTGGATATGCGTTATGAAACATTCAGAAACGATGGTGCCGATTTCGAAAAATCTGCTTATGCCTGGGATCTTAATGATTGGGATACTACCAGGAATACCGATTGGCAGGACAAGCTGCTTGGTGGGACGGCGCGTTTTTCTAATATGCAGGTTTCCATGACCGGAGGCGATGAACGAACCAATTATAATTTTGGTGCGGGGTATCTCCGTCAAACCAGCGTTTACCCGATCAAATATGCAGATCAAAAATATAATGGACGTCTGGCCATTAACCATACGGCAACGAACCAGAAGTTTAAAGTACAATTTTTAGCCACGTATGGTTCTGAAGACAACAGGCTGCCAGCAGTTGATCTTGTTTCGGCTGCGCTTACGCTTTCGCCGAATGCTCCGGATCTGTATGACGCTCAAGGTAAGCTGAACTGGGACAATAGCCGCTTGCTTTGGGAGAACCCCATGGCAAAACTCCAGCAGACTACTCACAGCAAAACCAACACCTTCACTTCTAATGCGACAGTAAGCTATGAGCTGCCAAAAGGAATTGCATTGAAAACGTTATTCGGCTTTAACAATAATAACAACAATGCCCTCGATCTTCAGCCATCTACAGTGTTCAATCCATCACAGGCTGCCAGTCTGGCTGAATTCTACCGCAAATCTAATAATACAATAACCAATACCAGTACCTGGAATATCGAACCCCAGCTTACCTATACGACTAAAGTTGGGCCTGGAATAATCAATGTGCTTGCAGGGGCAACTTTTCAGCGAACAAGAACAAATGCTTTGACAAATACTGGCTATGGATATAAGGACGATGACCTTCTAAGTAACTTGTCGGCCGCATCAAGGATTACTGGTAGCAGGACATTAAGCGAATACAATTATAATGCAATATTTAGCCGGATTGGTTACAACATCGCTAACAGATACATTTTAAACTTCACAGGTAGAAGAGATGGTTCAAGCAGGTTTGCCCGCGGCAAGCAGTTTGGTAATTTCGGTGCTGTTGGTGCTGCATGGCTCTTCGCAGAAGAATCCTGGATCAAAAACTCCTTACCATTCCTGAGTTATGGAAAGCTACGGGGAAGCTATGGCATTACGGGTAACGATATGATTGGGGATTACGCTTACTTTCAGCTCTATAACAGCACCAATTTAAGATATGGACCTGCTGGCTATGGTGGTGACGGGGTATTAACCCCAGACAAACTGGAAAATGACAAGTTTGGCTGGGAAACCAACAAGAAGGCAGAAGCAGCCCTGGAGCTTGGATTTTTTAAGGACAGGATTTTATTCAGCACAAACTATTACCATAACCGTTCCTCTAATATGCTGGTAGATTATCCCTTGGCAGCGACTACCGGGTTTACCGGAATTATAAGTAATCTGCCTGCGCTGATACAAAACTCCGGATGGGAATTTGAATTGAATACGGTAAACCTAAAAAGTAAAAATTTTACCTGGTCCAGTTCCTTTAATTTAACCTTGCCTAAGAATAAATTAGTGAGGTTTGACGGAATCGAGAATTCCAGCTATAAGGATACGTATGTGGTTGGGCATCCGCTGAGTATGGTCAAAACTGTGTTGCCTTACGATGTAAATCCACAAACCGGGGTTAGAGAATTTAAAAATGCTCAAGGCATGGTCATCTCGCCTTATGAATTGACACTTAAGGATGTGGTTAACATTGTTGATCTTTTTAAGGACTATTACGGTGGATTGAATAATAGTTTCAGTTATAAAGGATTTTCCCTGGATGTTTTCTTACAGTTCTCAAAGCAGAGGGGCAACTACACCACCAGTACAGCATTCAGATCTAATCAGTTCAGTTTACCTGGTTTTATCGGAAATATGGCGTCGGACAAGTATGCAAACAGGTGGACCACACCCGGGCAGACAGGAGCAATGTTTCAGCGGTTAACGCAGGATCTTACTTTTGCGCAACCAGCAGCTATAGCAGCGCAACTTCAACCGTCATTAGATCCCGCATACTACTTGGATATCTCCTATTTACGCTTAAAGAACGTATCGCTTTCCTATACACTGCCCTCAAGTTTTCAGAAAAAACTAAGGTTGCAGAATGCACGGATATTTATTCAGGGTCAAAACCTGTTGACTTTTACGAACTATCCGGGAATGGATCCTGAAAACCAGTCGGGAGGTTTGCCTCCGTTGAAAATACTAACAGCAGGTTTACAGCTCACCTTTTAATATTTAAGTCATGAAAATCAGAAATATAAATATCATTGCAATTGGATGCCTTATAGTAGGCATATCCTGCAAGAAATTCATCGAGGTGGATGGTCCGCAGACTTCTATCACTCAAAGCGAGGTCTATTCCAGCAACGAAAAGGCAACGGCAGCAGTAAGCTATATTTACTACGATATGGTGGCTACAGATGCGTTTGCACAGGGCTATAGGGGCATCAGTATGGTAGGGGGACTGGCAGCAGATGAATTGAAGACCTATTCTTCACAAGTGGACTATACACAGATCAATACCAATGCGATATTGCCGGATAATATAAGTCTTTATGAAATGTGGAGCAATGCCTACACCAATATTTATCGGGCAAATTCTGTAATAGAAAATATTGCAAAGTCGCCCGCACTTTCAGATGCGGTTAAAAACCAATTAATTGGAGAGTCCAAGTTTATGCGCGCCTTCCTGCATTTTTATCTCTCAGGACTGTTTGGTAAAATTCCGCTGGCAATGACTACGGATTATAACATCAATACCCGACTGGAACGGAAACCACTAACGGAAGTCTACAGTACGATTGTTGCTGATTTAAAAGATGCCCAGTCACTGTTGTCAGATCAGTATTTAAGCGGAACAAATACCGTTACTACACTGCGTATCAGACCAAATAAAGCGGCTGCAACGGCCATGCTGGCTAAGGTTTATTTATATATGCAGGATTGGACAAATGCAGAGGCGCAGGCATCAGTCCTTATTGGAAACAGCACTTACGTGCTTGAACCAGATCTGCTTAATGTGTTTAAGGCCAGCAGCAGAGAGGCCATTTGGCATCTGCAGCCTGCCGTTACACCTATGTATACTCAGGACGGGGCGGCGCTACTTGTCACTGCAAATCCTGCAAGCGCAAGTTTCGGTTTTACAAACAATTCTGTGCTTACACAGTCACTTTACAATGCGTTTGAGCTTACAGATAAGCGAAGGGCCAATTGGATAGGAACGCTTACCGTACCTGCAGGCACTTTTAGATTTGCAAGCAAGTATAAATCGAATCCTGGCAATACGGCAACTCCTGAATTCCTGATGGCATTCAGATTGGCCGAGCAATACCTGATCCGGGCCGAGGCCAGGGCGATGCAGGGGAAACTGACAGGAGCTAACAGTGCAGCACAAGATGTCAATACGATACGGAATAGAGCTTTTGATACACCTGCACTAAAAGTAACCAATGCTACCACTTTGACCGAGATGATGGTTGCCATTGAATATGAGCGTAAGACAGAGTTATTTACTGAATGGGGAAACCGCATGATGGATATCAGGCGCTGGAAAGGTTTTGCCAATCCCGGGGTTAACCGTGCTGATGAAGTGATGCCAACGGTGATGTCAGAGAAAGGAGGTACCTGGAGCGCTTACAAAACCTTGTTCCCTATTCCAGTTGCCGATATCAGAAAGAATTCTAACCTGGATCAAAACCCTGGATATGGTCTTTAAACAAAAAACAAGCTTTATTAAAATAATTAAACAGATGAGAACGACAACGATATTATCCTTATTACTTTTAACGGGCACCTTAGCAGCCCAGGTAAAGAAACCCAAAGGCTTTACACTTAACGGTCATTTAGCCAACGCAGCTAGTAAAATGGTTTACTTTTCTGATGGAAGAAATACTGCCGAAAAAGTGTTTTACATGGACTCAACGCTTACGGATGCTATGGGCAGGTTTACTTTCAAAGGTATTATTGCCGAGCCTCGTCAGTTTCTTTTGCAGGTTAAAAATGCAAAAAGAGGCGCTATCATTTACATGGAAAATGCTAATATTCTAATAGAGGGGAATGCAGACTCATTAACAAATGTACGGGTTAAAGGGGCTAAAGAAGAAGCGATCAGACAGGAATGGATGAAATTAAATGATCCTGTAGCACAAAAAAAATGGGCAGATGAGATTAGCAGAGACTATGATACAGCTGTTGAGCGAAAGGATAGCGCTGCTATGAAGCTGGAGAAAGAAAAGCTGGGGATGAGATATACAGAAAATTTGATTAAGAAGATCAAAACCATCGTTGATAAATACCCCAATTCTGTGATGTCGGTGGATCTGATAGGTTTCGTGGCCACTTTCCAGGAAAATCATACCGCAGACAGCTTGTTGAAAGTGGTCGAACAAACTACTGCGGGGCGTTATACGCAGACAAAAGAGCTCAGAAAACAACTTAACATTACATTGAGTCAGACAATCGGGTCTAAGGCTCCCGACTTCCTGCAACCTGATACCGCAGGTAAGCTCATTTCTCTTTCTTCAATGAAAGGCAAATATGTACTACTTGATTTTTGGGCAAGCTGGTGTACGCCTTGCAGAGCCGAAAACCCTTATTTACTAAAAGCATATGCCAGGTTTAAGGATAAGGGATTTACCATATTGTCTGTTTCTTTGGATGGTGACCGAAAAGCCTGGCTCAGCGCCGTTAAACACGATAACTTATTGTGGCCACAGGTTGGCGATCTCAAGGCAGCAGCAAATGAAGTAGCCAAGTCATACGGGGTAAGGGGTATACCTGCTAATTTCTTAATTGATCCGCAGGGTAAAATCGTTGCGAAAAATCTTAGAGGAGATAAATTAGAAAAGCAACTGGAAAAATTGTTTTAATGGGGTCAGGGCCGGCATCCGCCGGGCCTGCTTTTAAGAATGCTATCGCTTTCTACACTGTTCCTTCGTGGTAGCGATTAGCAGGTAAAGTTCAGCGCGAAAGCGCTGAACTTTTATATTATTATACAAATAGAAAATATTCGGTTATCTTAATAGAATAATGAAGATTAGGGTTATTTTAATAATTATCAGTGTCAGCATCATACTGAACGGCATTTCTGCTGCTTTTGCACAAAGGACTGCGATCAGATTTAAGCACATTTCCTATAAAGACGGACTATTTCAAAGTCCACTGGTATCTGTTTTACAGGATAAAAGTGGTTATGTATGGCTCGGAAGCTGGAATGGTTTATCAAGATATGATGGGGTGGAATTCAGGAATTTTCGGCAAAGTGATGCTACTGATAAAAATATTAGCCACAACAGGATTAACAAGCTCTATGAAGACCGTGATGGGAAACTGTGGGTGGGTACAGGAGGCGGCCTTAATCTGTATAATAAAGAGACCGAGACATTTCTTCATGTTGGCATGTCAACCGGAAAAGGAGGCGAAAATTTTATTGCAGCCATTGAAGAGGATCGCCAGGGGGGACTTTGGGTGTCGACCTTTAAAGGGCTAAAGTTTGTTAATAAAGCAAAACATACCCTTGAAAACGTCTCTTTATGGCAAAAAACAGGGGAAGAAGATTTATATCAGGGTGTTTCCTTTTCCTTATTTCAGGACGATCAAAACACCATTTGGGTCGGAATTAAACATGGTCTGAAACGATTTGATCCCAAGACAAAAAAAGTAATTCCCTTACCGGAAGTCTTGCTTAAAAATAAAGAGCTGGTTGCTTCCAAAATTGTGGCGATTAACCAGGACGGGCAGGGAAACATCTGGTTTGGAACAGAAGAAAGCGGGTTGTTTAGGTATAGTGCAAAGAAAAACGAATGTACCCGGTATGTACACCAGGCAAATGATCAAAACAGCTTACCCTCAAACTGGATAAACGATATTTTAATAAAGGATAAGGAAATATGGGTGGCTACAAGGAATGGGCTGGCGATTTTCAGCGCTAAGCAAAATACATTTTCGAACTATAATCACGACAGTGCAGCACCCGGTAGCATCAGTGACGATTCTGTGTGGAGCTTAACGAAGGATAAGGCGGGAAACATCTGGATTGGGACCTACGCAGGGGGGATAAATATATATTACCCTGGTAATGGTAATTTCTCTAATATAGGAGAACGTATTGGCAACAATGTAGGTTTAAATAAACCTTTGGCCAATGCTATAGTTGAAGATAAGGAAGGGGGATTGTGGATTGGAACTTTTGGGGGTGGATTAAATTACATCAACAGGAACAAAGGCATTGCAAAATATTATTCAGTTGTAGATGTAAAAAACGGGAAATTAAGTAATGAGGTTAAAGCCATTGTCAATGATCGCCCCGGAAACCTATGGATTGGAACGTTGGATGGTCTCTGCACTTTTAATACCACTAACCAGGCAATTAAATATTTTGATCTTGAAATTTTAAACAACAAAACAGGTGCTAAGCTGATCAATACAATTGTTCCTGATCAGACTGGCTTATGGGTTGGAACAAATGGAGGTGGATTACGCTTTGTAGGTTACAATGGGCAGGAGCTGAAGTCATTTATGAATACCCCAAACGCGCAAAATAGTTTGGGCGATAATTATATTAATGCCTTGTTGAATGACGGGGATAACCTTTGGATTGCCACACAGAATGGTTTAAACAGGTACAATAAAACTGATGGTGCTTTTACCCTTTTTAAAAGGAAAAACCAGGTTGGCCTTGGTAACAATAATGTGCTTTGCCTTTTTAAGGATTCGCGACAAAGGTTATGGATAGGAACAGATGGCGGAGGACTAAACTGTCTGGATACTAAAACAGATAAAATTTATATCATTAGAAAGGTTGACGGACTTGTTGATGAAGTGATCAACTCAATTGTGGAAGACAATTCGGGTAAATTATGGGTTAGTACAAGCAATGGCCTATCTCAAATCAGTTTTAACAGCTTTGATTTTCCCTTAAAACCATCGGATTATAAGATAGCTAATTACACGGCAGCAAATGGGTTGTCGGGCAACCAGTTTTTAATTAATGCTGGTACCAAAACCCGTTCGGGTGAAATTCTGTTTGGTGGAATGAATGGGGTTACCGCTTTTTACCCAGAAAGGATTGTTAAAAACAGTTATAAGCCTGATATACTGCTAAGGGGGCTTTTAGTAAATAACAAACCACTTGATTTTGGAGCGCATTCTGCCTTAAAACTTCCTTTAAATGAAACAAATGAGATTACCCTTTCTTATGCGGATAATAACATTGCCATCAGATTCTCTGCTTTAAATTTTATCAACCCTGGAAAGAATACCTATGCTTATAAAATGGCTGGGCTCCAAAAGGACGACGACTGGTTCGTTATAGGTAACAAGAAAGAGGTGGGGTTTACCAATCTTGAACCTGGTTCCTACACTTTTAGCGTAAAGGCAGCCAACAATGATGGTGTCTGGAATGATGCAGTAAGAAGTATTGAAATTGTAATCTTACCGCCACTGTGGCAAACCTGGTGGGCCTATTTGCTGTATGCGGTCATCATTGGCACTATTTCCTATAAGGTTATTCAGTTTTTTAAAATAAGGGCCAGGTTAGAAAGGGATCTGTATAACGAACACCTGCAAAATGAAAGACAGGAAGAGTTTTATAAGATGAAGCTGGATTTCTTTACCAATATTTCTCATGAAATCCGTACCCCCCTTACTTTAATTCTGGGCCCACTGGAAAACCTTTATAAACGAACAGAAGCTGATGTGATGCTGAAGGGGCAGGTTTTACAGATCAAAAATAACGCGGAACGATTGATGCGCCTGATTACAGAATTGATGGATTTCAGGAAAGCAGAGACCGGAAATATGGTGCTTTATCTTCAAAAAAGTAATATCGTACCGTTCATAAAGGAAATTTACCTGTCTTTCCAATCGCTTGCCGAAAGCAGGGAAATCAAATACGAGTTCATTTCGGCCGAAACAGAAATTATGCTGTATGCTGACAGGAACCAACTAGAGAAGGTTTTTTTCAATCTCCTTTCCAATGCCTTTAAGTTTAGCGCTGAGGGTGGGAACATCAAACTGGAAATATTTACAGAAGATGATGCTTACTTAACGGTAAAGATCACAGACAATGGGAAGGGCATCCCCTTAGCCTACCAGGATAAGCTGTTTACCAATTTTTACCAGGTACAACCAAACAAATCGCAACCCGGTACGGGGGTGGGCTTGGCTCTTTCCAAAAACATCGTAGCACTGCATAATGGTTCTATCTCTGTGGATAGCAGGCCTGCTACAACTGACAAAGCAGGTTGCACCAGCTTTACGGTAAAATTGCCCTTCAGCCTTAAGGCATCAGAAAGTGTGCACATTGTACAGAATGGGGTCGATAATGAAAATGTAACCTCATTTCAGCTTCAGTCAGAAATGGATGTACTTACCTATAGCGTTTTTGAAGGGCAAAATAAAGCTTATACCATACTGTTGGCAGAAGACAATGATGAGCTGAGGAACTTTATTGCTGAATCTTTGCCCGGTTACCGGATCATCTCCTGTGTTAACGGTGCGGAGGCATTTGAGAAAGCCATCACGACGATCCCTGATCTGATCATCAGTGACATTATGATGCCGGTTATGGATGGTCTTGAGTTTTGTCGGAAAATAAAAACGGATGAAAGGACGAGTCATATTCCTGTGATCCTGTTAACTGCACTAGCAGCAGATATCCACCAGGTAAATGGTTTCCAGACAGGGGCCGATACCTACCTGACCAAGCCTTTTAGTACTAAAATTCTGGAATTGAATGTGCACAATTTACTCGCATCAAGAGAATTGATGCGAAAAAAGTTTGCCCAGCAAATCACCTTACAGCCGCAAAATTTGCCCATCAGCTCCCCTGATGAAAGGTTCATTAAAAAACTGATGCAGGTTATTGAAGACCATATGGAAAATCCGGAGTTCGGGGTTATTGCTTTAGGAAATGAAATGGGGATGAGCAAAACGGTTTTGTATAAAAAAATCTGTGCCGTTACTGATCTGTCTCCATCTGATTTTATCAAATCTATGCGTCTGAAAAAGGCAGCCTTTTTACTACAACAAAATGTACTGAGTGTAAATGAAGTCGCTTCATTGGTTGGTTTTAATGACCGGAAATACTTTAGCAGAGAGTTTAAAAAGCAACATGGTGTTTCGCCTTCAAACTTGGAGGTTAAATGAAAATCTGCCCTTAAAAGTAAATAAGTCATTTTTTACCCCTTAAAAAAACCATTTTTCACCGGCTTTTGAAGTGTTGATGCGCAGATTTGTCTAAACCATTTATAAATTTCAAGCGTATGAAAAAATTGTACCTGTTACTCATTTTATTATTTATGCTTTTTACTGGTGCCTACGCACAGAATATAACAGTAAAAGGTATTGTTACCGATTTGAAAGGCAGCCCTCTGGTGGGGGTAGCAGTAAAGGTAAAAGATTCAAAAACGGGAACCGTCACCAATACATCTGGTGCCTATACCATCACGGCACCCAATAAGCAGGCTGTACTTGTTTTTAGCTACGTTAGTTTTGTGACTGAAGAACGGGCGGCCACAAGCAGTATAATAAATGTTACTTTAAAAGATGACATCACAACCTTAAGTGATGTGGTTATCGTTGGTTACGGCGAACAGAAAAAGAAGTTGTTGTCAACCGCTATCAGTTCGGTAACTGCAAAGCAGATCGAAGACAGACTGGTTGCCACACCAGCGGAAGCTCTGGCTGGCCAGGTTGCAGGTGTGAATATTGCACAGGTATCGGGTGATCCTGGATCTGCACCCATCATACAGGTAAGAGGGATCGGTTCTATCAGTGCCGGTAACAGTCCTTTATTTGTAGTGGACGGATACCCCTTAAACAATGCGGATAACTTTAACCAGATCAATCCGGCGGACATTCAATCTATTGATGTGTTGAAGGATGCGGCGGCGGCAGCAATTTATGGATCCAGAGGAGGAAACGGGATCATTATTGTAACCACCAAAAAGGGAGTTTCTGGACTTACCAAGTTCAATTTTACTTCCAGTACAGGTTTTCAAAATGTAGCCAAACAAACAGATGTTTTATCCAGAGACGAGTATATCGATTACCTGACAGATGCATTTAAGAATGGCGGGAAAACAATACCCACTACCTATAGCGACCCTAATAATCAAAATACCAACGCAAATACCAACTGGCAGGACCAGATATTCAGAACAGGTATGCAAGGGAACTATGCACTCTCTGCCTCAGGAGGAAGCGATAAATTTAAATTCAACATTACGGGTTCTTACTATACTCAGGAAGGGATTATTAAAGCCACAAATTTTAACAGGTATACCTTAAGGGCAAATATTGATGCCGAATTGAGCAAAAAGCTGTCACTCAGCTTTAATGTTGCTCCTTCGTATACCATAAACGATCAGACGGCAACAGGCGGTGGTTTAAATAATGCTACAATCAATGGGATTGGAACCAATCCATCAGGAGTTGGTGGTACTGTGTTAAGTGCGCTGTTGCAGCCTCCAACATTGCCTGTCAGGTTTGCAAATGGCGACTATTCAAATATTCAGGCTATCCAGTCAGCAGCTACACAGGTTTTTAACGGGAACCCTTTTAATCCGCTTGCTGTTCTTGATCTATATAAAGACAGGACTTCTGTAGGTCGTATTTTATCTAGCCTCGGGTTAACCTATGAAATTATAAAAGGCTTGAAGTTTAAAACAAGCTTTGGGTTCGAAGCGCTGCAGACCAACCGTAAATGGTATGTGCCAGCTACACTAATGTCTGATAATGCACCCTTGGCAAATTTATCTAATCCTTTAATCGGAAATATCAGGTCGAGGATTACCACCGGAACCAATTACAATTGGGTATCAGAAAATACCTTGTCTTATAACAAGATTATTGGTAAAGACCATAATCTGTCGTTACTCGCAGGATATTCCCTGCAGAAAAATACGTACAATGAAGGGAGTCAGTTTGGCCAGAATGGTACCATAACCAATTCCATTGTAGAGTATCCGAATGCTTCAGGTGTGATATTAGGTACCGTCTCTTATAGTGATAATTCCCTGGTCTCCGCATTTGGAAGGGCGAATTATAGCTATAAAGACCGGTATTTGTTCTCTGCCTCTATACGTTCAGATGGTTCATCCCGTTTTGGCTCAAATAATAAATATGCGGTGTTTCCTGCTTTTTCGGCCGCCTGGAGAGTAGGTGAGGAACCGTTTTTAAAAGATCATCCTTATATCAGTGAATTAAAGGTTAGGGCGAGTTATGGTGTAACAGGGAACAATAATATTGGAGATTATTCCTGGCAAAGTTATGCTCAGCAGGTTAACTATATCTTTGGTTCAAATGCAGGAACGCAAACATTTGGTTTTTCTCCAAGTGCCTTTGAAAATAAGGACCTTACCTGGGAAACCAACAAACAGGTTGACTTTGGGGTAGAAATCGGCCTTTTTAAAGATCGTGTTTATTTAACTGCGGATGTATACCGCCGTATTACCAGCGATTTACTTTTTGCTAAAGATGTTCCCTTAACCATGGGTTTTGCTACTTCAATTTTAAGCAATGTAGGTGAAGTGAGGAATAACGGGCTGGAGCTGGCTTTGAAAACGAGTAACCTGACTGGCAAATTGAAATGGACTACTGATCTGAACATTGCGTTTGCCAGGAACAAAGTATTGTCCTTATCTGATGATGGTGCATTTTTGGGCTACCAGGCTGCTTTTGGATATGACAATGCAATCCGTTTGGTTCCTGGTGAATCAATGAGCAGTTTTTACGGTTATCGACAGATTGGGGTTTATAAAGATGCAGCTGATGTGGCCGCCAGTCCGAAATGGGTATCAGGGGGCTCAAATCCAGGTGATATCAAGTACGACGATGTTAACGGCGATGGTAAGATCGATGCAAGTGATATCACCAATATCGGAAGCCCACTGCCTAAATTTACCTATGGTATAACCAATAGGTTTAACTATAAGCAGTTTGAACTGAGCTTTTTGCTGCAAGGTGTATCCGGTAATAAAATATTTAATGCGTCTGATCGGTATGTCAACACTTATAATGGATCATTTAACGTACGCTCCAATGCTGTAAACCGATGGCGTTCTCCTGAAGAGCCGGGTGATGGAATGACGCCGCGGGCAAATACAACCATTCTTTCCTCGGTTCAGGTAGCTTCTTCCCGTAATATTTTTGATGGCTCATTCTTACGGGTAAGAAATGTAACCCTGGCTTATTCCATACCTACAGCATTTCTTAAAAATATTAAACTGAGCAATGCCAGGGTGTATTTGACCGGCGAAAACCTATATACCTTCACAGATTATTTCGGGTACAATCCGGAAGTGAACGTTTGGTATGGCGCCAGTCAGCCAAGATTTGGAGTAGATCAGGGGACTTATCCTGTAGCTAGAACATTCTCATTGGGATTAAACGTAGGTTTTTAACGTATAAAAGAAAAGGAGTTTTTTATGAAAAAATATCTGGCATTATCAATTTTATTACTGATTGCTGTGAGCTCATGTAATAAAGGTTTTTTGGACTTGAATGATCCTACACGCGTATTTTCGGAGGATTTATATAAAGATGCGAATGGCATTAACCTGGCTGTAAACGGTGCATATGCTTCGCTGCAGGATATATATGGCAGAAGTGCTACCGGAGGAACCGGATTGTATATTTTTGGCGATGTAGCTTCTGATAACAGTACTTCAGTATCAACAGGAGCGGGGATAGGTGATTTTGAATTCTTTATCACTGCACCTGAAAACGTAAACCTACTGTCCATGTGGAGGTCAATGTACAAGTGCATTGCCCGTTGTAATACCATCCTTGACAGGATAGATGCAGTAACAATGGACCAGGCTTTGAAAGACAGGTATAAGGCTGAAGTTAAATTTATACGTGCCTTAACTTATTTCAATGCCGTTCGGATTTGGGGCGGTGTTCCATTAATCACAAAAGAACTGAAAACAGTAAACGAGGCTTTGGCGTATGGAAGGGAAACTGAGGCTAATGTGTATGCATTGATAGAACAGGATCTTAAAGATGCGGAAAGTGCAACTACTGGACTTCCAATTTCCTATCCTGCGGCAACAACACCAACCTCCGGACTTGGAAGAGCTACGCGTGGCGCGGCAAAGGCATTGTTGGGTAAAGTATATCTTAACCAAAGGAAGTTTGACCTGTGTAAAGCAAAACTAGCAGAGTTGCTTCCTGTAGGATCCAATCCATATGGATACGATCTGCTGCCCAACTTTGCTGATGTATTTAGCATCTCTAATGAACTGAACAAGGAAATTATATTTTCAGTACGCTATAGTAAAACCGGGCTGGGCACCGGAAGTGCATTTTTCAACTGGTTTGCACCTACTGAAAGTGGATCGGCAATAGCGAAAGTAGGCGGTTCAAATGGCTTTAATACCCCGCGTAAAAGTTTGTTTAACGAGTATCCAAAAGTGTTGCCATCAAATCCCGCAACTGCTTTAACAACATCATTGGATAAACGCAGGGATGCCTCCTTTGGACGATTTCCACTTGCGGTTACCAATGAAAATGCGGTAACCACTTATTATTCTAAAAAGTATGTAGATGATCAGATGTCGATAGGTTTAGATGCCGACAATGACTGGATCGTGATCCGTTATGCCGATGTGCTATTGATGTATGCTGAAGCTGAAAATGAAATCAACGGTCCTGCAATTGCAAAAGATTACGTGAATTTAGTACGTCGCCGTGCTTATGGTAACACCACGGGTGACCTGACAGCTGCACAAATATTAAACCCTGCCAGCTTAAGAACAGCGATTGAAACAGAGCGTAAACTGGAATTAAATATGGAGGGCCACCGCTGGTTCGACCTGGTAAGGACAGATCGTGCTGTGCAAGTAATGAACGCACATTTTATAGCAGATCAAATTAAGATTGGAACGACGGTAATCAGCATTGGCGCCAATAATAAGCTTTTTCCGATACCACTTAAAGAGATCCAGTTAAATCCTAAAATAATTCCAAACCCTTAATCGGGAAATGCACACCTCATTGTCCTCAATTTGAATTTAGCAGATTGAGGACAATTGAACAATAAATACATTGATGAAAAATTATATACTTTCTCTGTTATTACCGGGAGTACTTTATTTAAACTGCGCTAAAGAACCTTTTAAGGTTCATGCTATTGATCATAATCCAGAATATGAAGCCTCGCAGACTGGAACATTGGCCGACACGGGAAAAGTTTTGCAGTCTGCCAATCCAAACGTGATGATCGGCGCCGGGGTGAACATCAATTTATTGGCCCAGGGAGGGAGCTATTGTGATTTGGTGAAAAAGCATTACAATAGTCTGACGGCAGAAAATGCCATGAAAATGACAAGCTTACAACCTCAGGAAGGGAACTTTAACTTTTCGGACAAAACCATTGAAAACCTGGCGCTTAATTTCGGAAAAAAACGTATTCATGGACATACGCTTTTGTGGCACCGCGGTTTGCCCCAGTGGGTAAAAAACTGGGAAACGGCAAGTCTGCCCGCTGGGACTACAAGATCCCAAAAGATGGATTCTATTATGAGCAGGCATATTAGAAATGTGGTCGCTAATTACGATAACCCTTCATCTATCTATAAAGATAATGGGGGAAAACCACTCATGAAATCATGGGATGTAGTAAATGAAGCACTTGATGACAATGGCAATTACCGTGCTGCAAAAGATATTGTTAATGGCGAGGACAAGGGTAGCATCTGGTATAGAACGATTGGTAAATCCTATGTAGAAAAAGCATTTACTTATGCCCGTCAGGTTGCGGAAGCCAGGGGAGATACAGAATTGAAGCTTTTTTACAATGATTACGGACATGATTACTCCGCAAAAAAGCTGGATTCTATTTATAAGCTGGTTATGGCGCTAAAAGAAATTAAGGTAAATGGAAAACCTATTATTGATGGTATAGGCATGCAGTTCCACATCAATGTAAATACCTCCATGACAAATGTTAAAATGGCGCTTATAAAAATGAAATCTACAGGTCTGTTGGTACACATGTCTGAACTGGATCTGGGTTTGAATAAACCAGGATTGCCTTTTTCTGCTGCTGTACTGGATATTCAAAAGCAGAAATATAAAGATGTTGCCATGTTATACCGCAAATATGTACCTGCAAACCAGCGTTGGGGCATTACATTTTGGAATGTCGGGGATGAGGATTCCTGGTTAACTTACAATGGTAGTACGCAGGTGGATGCGGCTTGTTTATTTGATTTGAATTATGCTAAAAAGCCGGCTTTTTTTACTTTTTACGATGGCTTGTACCTGGATATACCATCCTCATATTAACAATTACAATTATACTTTACATGAACCTTAAGCTCATTTTTTATTATCTGGTATTCCCCTTTTTCGTATGTAGCATCTCAGCTTTTGCTCAAAAAACAAATACCTCTATTTATCACAAAGGCTGGATTGATTTTGATAAAAATGGCAGAAAGGATGTATTTGAAGATCCTCTGCAACCTGTGGAAAAGCGTGTGCAGCAGTTGTTGTCGTTGATGAGTTTGGAAGAAAAAACCTGCCAGACGGCCACTTTATATGGTTACGGAAGGGTTTTAAAGGATGAGCTTCCAACACCGGAATGGAAGCATAAAATATGGAAAGATGGGATCGCGAATATAGATGAGCATTTGAATGGTCTGGCTTATCACCCGAAATCCAAGACCGCCTATTCTTATCCATTTAGTAAACATGCTGAAGCGATTAACCAGGTTCAAAAGTGGTTTATTGAGGAAACTCGTCTGGGTATCCCCGTTGATTTTACGAATGAGGGGATTCATGGGCTGAACCACGACCGGGCGACCCCTTTGCCATCGCCTATTGCGATTGGAAGTACCTGGAACAAAGCATTGGTTTATCAGGCAGGGGCAATTGCAGGGCGCGAGGCGAAAGCACTAGGTTATACAAATGTGTATGCGCCGATTTTAGATCCGGCCCGTGACCCCAGGTGGGGACGGGTAGTGGAATGTTATGGAGAAAACCCATTTCACATTGCGGCACTGGGTAAGGAGATGGTCTTGGGCATACAGGATCAGGGTGTGGCTTCCACACTGAAACACTATGCAGTTTATAGCGTTCCTAAAGGCGGGCGTGATGGAGATGCCCGTACTGATCCGCACGTGGCACCACGTGAAATGTACCAGCTTTATTTGTATCCGTTTATGAAGGTGATTAAAGAAGCCGCGCCGATGGGGGTAATGAGCAGTTATAACGATTGGGATGGAGTACCGATAACCGGGAGCCATTTTTTTTTGACAGAGTTACTGCGTCAGAAATTCGGCTTCAATGGTTATGTGGTTTCGGATAGTGAAGCCGTTGAATATATTTTCACCAAGCACAATGTGGTGTCTGACTATAAAGGGGCTGTTAAACAGGCCGTCGAAGCTGGTCTTGATGTAAGGACTAATTTTACAAATCCTGACGATTATATTTTACCGTTAAGGGCCTTGGTGAAGGAAGGCCAGGTATCAATGAAAACACTGGACGAAAGGGTAGCAAGTGTACTTAGGGTCAAATTTAGACTTGGACTTTTTGATCAACCTTATGTTCAGGATCCTAAGGCTGCGGACAAAGTTGTGCACACCCAAAAGGATGAAGAGTTTGCCATGGAGATAAACAGGCAGGCGATGGTTTTGCTGAAAAATACAGGTGACTTATTACCACTTGACAAACATAAACTGAAAAATGTATTGGTTACAGGCCCTCTGGCAACGGAAGAAAATTATGCAACAAGCCGTTATGGGCCTTCAAATAATCCCGTGACCTCTGTGTTTGAAGGTATAAAACAGTACCTAAAGGGCCATGCTTCGGTAGCCTATGAAAAAGGCTGCGATATCGCGGATGCCAATTGGCCGGAAAGCGAAATCATTGCCAGTCCTTTAACCGCTGAAGAACAAGCCGGAATAGAGAAAGCGGTATCAAAGGCAATATTGGCCGATGTCATTATTGCTGTAGTGGGTGAGGATGAAAAGCGTGTTGGTGAAAGCTTGTCGAGAACCGGCTTGGGATTGCCGGGGCGGCAATTGCAGCTTTTACAGGCGCTGTATGCAACAGGTAAACCAGTGGTTATGGTTGGCATAAATGGGCAGCCATTAACCATCAATTGGGAAAATAGATATTTACCTGCTATTTTGCAAGCCTGGTTTCCCGGCCCACAAAGTGGTAAGGTTATTGCCGAAACGCTTTTTGGCGATAACAATCCGGGAGGAAAACTGTCTGTTACTTTTCCTAAATCTGTAGGGCAAATTGAATATAATTTTCCTTTTAAACCCGCTTCTCAAGCCGGACAGCCTTCCAGTGGTCCGAATGGTTATGGTAAGACGAGTGTTAATGGGGCTTTATATCCTTTTGGATATGGCCTAAGTTATACCAAATTTGAATATAGTAATTTAAGGTTGGATAAAGATTCTATTTATGCCGGTGCTGATATTCATGTTTCTGTAGATATTACCAATAGGGGTAAACTAATGGGTGATGAAGTGGTTCAACTCTATGTAAAGGATTTTGTAAGCAGTGTGACTACTTACGATTTTGATCTTCGTGGTTTTGAACGTATCAGGTTGAACCCTGGTGAAAAGCAAACTGTAAATTTTGTGCTTAAGCCAGATGATCTGGCATTGTTGGATAAAAATATGAACTGGACAGTAGAGCCGGGGAAATTTAAGGTGATGATCGGGAGTTCTTCAGAAGATATCAGGCTAGAAAAAGTATTTGTTGTGAACAATTAAGAGCCTTACCAGCCACCACCACCGCCGCCGCCACCTCCTCCACCAGAAGAACCACTACTGCTACTTCCAGAGCTCCAGCTTGAACTTCCTGATGAGCCAGAGGAAGAGCCTGTATCTGGTTTACTATCGCTGACCGCGCTACTAAATGGTACGATAAAACCTTTGGCAATACGAGGATAATAAAACTTGTCGCCTTCATACCAATCAGGACTGTAATCTGCCTCATTGAGCAGCTCTTCAAATTTGGCTCCCCAGGCATTTTCTACATCAAGGGCAAGCGCATAAGGCAAAAATTTCTCAAACAATTCTGGGCTGTGTTCCGGCGGGTTCAACATATTTAAGCGATGCTCCTCTGCCGTTTCCAAATACATTTTAAATCCTTTGATCTTACTTATAACATCAGTTCCTGCTACTGTAGGTGCCCTAATCAGGTAGACATATAGTGCATACATGATGGTGCTGGCTACGATGAATATAAGCGAAATTATAGGTAATTTGCTTAGGTTAGAAAGGAGCATATACAGCGGAACCCCACCGAAGCCAGCTCCCCAAATGATCAGAAAAATTCCTACGGGCAAAGATTCGCCTATCATTTTGAATCCTGCAAAGAAGCAAAATCCTCCGATCACGACAAAGGGGCTGAGAAAAAGGAGCATCAAAGGAGTGCCAGTTTCCACAAAAACCATGAATACAACAAATACAGCCAGCGTAATTAGGGTTGATTTGATTAAAGATTTTTTGTGACTAATGAAAAAACCTTTTAAGTCTAGCTGTGGTTTCAATCTATCCTGATGTGCATTTTTTGCTGCATTTATGGTCGAACCATTTGATTTATTGATGTATATTCTATTTCTTTTGTTGAAGAAACGGACGTAAATGGCATCTTCTTCTTTCGACAGCACATTTGTTAAACCCGTTGATTTTTCAACAGCGTAATCTTCTTTTTTGAGGCCTGCTCCTTTGCTGATTTTTATGACTTTTTTAACCGCCATATTGATGATCGAGATGGCAAAAGACTTATCATCTATTTTTTTGATATAAAAATAGCGGAGTAGGGCTGGGGACCAGTTATTTGGAATGTTAAAACTGGGGATGATGACTGGTTCTTCCGGATCCCGTCCATAACGCGACCAGCTGATGTAATAATAAGTTCCGAGACCGATGAGCAACAGAAGAGTCAAGGTTATTTTCAGATAATCCTGGTAAAAAAGTTCGAAATTAGATGGCCTGTGTATAATCCCTTTGGTAAAAGCTGAGGCGACGGTAAATCCACTTCCTGATGGCAGACTTTCAGTAGTTTGAAAGCTTACAGACTGGTCGGGATTGATGTTGATGCTACAGTTTTTACTGGTTGAACCACGAGGACCAGTATAACAAGCCGTATTGCCAGCTAGTGCGCCATTAGGAAGTACAATGGTAGCAGAGGCTTTTTCTATTTCGAAATCCCACTCACTACCGGTAACATTCCAATAAATTTCATCATAGGTTTTAAAGAAACCAACCTGCCCTTTAGTTTGATAATTGATTTCATACGTGTAGATACCTGGCTTAAGCATAATATCTTCGTTTCCCATGTATATACTGCGAATGCTACCATCGCTTTTGGTCTTGTAGTTTTCCTTCTTTCCATTCTTTAAAATGCTTGTTATTTTAAAGTCTGCAGATTTTCTGTCGCCAAATATATCTTTACGATATACTGGGATGCTCCTAACAATACCGCGTTTAATCTGATCGCCAGATGCATAAACCTTGATTTTTTCAGACAGATACATCATGCCGGAGGTATCAATCCTGATGTCGGTGTGAAAAGAAATGATTCTTTCAGATTGGTTATTCTGCTCAGTTGCTTCTGTAAGTGGTTCCTGCGCTAATGTTTTTGTGAACAAAGCTGGAATGAGCAATACGATCAGTGACAGCCTGAGCAGCGAAAATAGATGTTTAAGTTTCATAAGGTGATTTAAAAAGAAAGCTTTAGCGGTTCGCGTTCTGCAGAATTGTTTATTTCGAAGAAAATGCCGTTTTCGAACCCAAAGATGGATGCGATAAGGTTGGAAGGGAAGGATTGAACCTGAATGTTATTCTCCCTCACTGTGCCGTTGTAATACCTTCGGGAGAGTTCAATTTCAGTTTCTATAGTTTCCAGTTGAGTTTGGAGCTGTTGGAAATTGGTATTTGCTTTCAAATCAGGATAATTTTCAGCAATAAGCATCAATCTGCTGATGTTTTCTGAAAGATGGTTTTCGGTGTTAATTTTCTCCTGATTTTGTTGAGCCTGAATCGCTTGATTACGCAGCCGAACCAGATCTTGCATTAGTTTTTGTTCATGACTGGCATAACCCTTAACCGTTTCAATGAGGTTAGGAATCAATTCATACCGTTTCTTCAAATACACATCGATTCCGCTCCAGGCTTCTTTCATCCTGTTTTTTTTGTTCACAAGTGTGTTGTAATAAAATATGCTGCCAACTATCAGCAAGCAAATTAGGGCGATTAAAATATATAACATAGGTAGGAGAAAGATAGGGAATTAAATCTAATTCAGGTTTCTATACTCATTCGGAGTATATCCCACATGTTGTTTAAATGATCGGCTGAAATGTTGCGGATATTTAAAACCTAACTCATAAGCGATTTCGCTTACAGACTTAGAAACATCAAAAATCTTTTCTTTCGCAATATCCATCGTTTTCAATTGGATGTATTCCTGCGCGGATTTACCGGTTTCTTTCTTGATGAGATCGCCGAAATAATTCGGCGATAAATTTAACTGATCGGGCTTGTCGATACCGCGTTCTAGTTCATACCTGATCTTAGTATAGCGCAAAAGTCATGGATCACACCGATTCCCTGCACCACTAAATTACATCGCCTGGAAGAAAATATTGGCGCGGTAGACTTGCAGCTTAGTGAAACCGATTTGAATCAAATAGAAGCCGCTGCTACGGAAATACAGATACAAGGTGGTCGTTATCCTGAGCATTTGCAAAAGAGGGTTGGCAAATAAAAAGACATGGAGAAAAAATTAGAAATAGAAACTGAAGGTTTTAAACCCGCACTTGCGGAATATTTCACTGGAAAAGCGTTTGTAAGAATACCCTCTGGGTTTAGTCAAGGGGGACCTTTGGTTAATGCTTAATTCTGGGTATTTTTGTTTTAATGTCGCAACCATTTAACAAAGAAGATTTAATTCAAGGCAAGGCCATAGCGTGGGAAAGTCTTACGAAACAGCAAGCACGGAAGATTATCCTTGAAGCCGCCGGACTCGCCCGGAAAGTACAGTTCGGGACGGGAATTGAGGCTGTTTACCGAGTGATTGACCATTTGGGTTTTCTGCAGCTGGATACGAATTACGTCGTGGAACGTGCCCATCACCATGTCATGGCCGCGCGTGTACCGGACTATCAAACGGAATGGCTGGCCGAGCTTTGCGAAGATGGTCGTATTTATGAGTACTTCAGTTCGGATGCAGGTTATCTTCCCATGCGCGATTTTCGCTTTTCACTGCCTGTAAAAAAGGCTTTTGAAACGCAAGGGAAACCGCTTAGCAAATCGGAAATGAATTTAATGAAGGAGATCCTGGATCGGGTGGAACGTGAAGGGCCATTAATGGTTGGGGATTTTGAGAACGACCGATTGGAAGCCAGTTCGGGCTGGTGGGATTGGCGACCAGCCAAGGTTGCGCTCGAAAGGCTTTACCTTGATGGGACGCTGATGATTACCCGCACCAAAGCTTTCCAGAAAGTCTACGATGTGCCGCTCAACTTAGTGCCGCAGGAAACAGACTTAACCATACCCACCGATGAAGAATACGCCAATTTTGTCATCTGCCGTACCTTAGGTGCATTGGGCATTGCTTCCGTTAAGGAAATGGCCTGGCGCGCCCGTCGTGTGAAAAGTAACCTCGTCAAAAAGGAGCTGGAAAAAATGGCTCAGAGCGGCAAAGTAAAAATTGTAGTTGTCGATGGCCTGAAAGGTCCGTTCTATATGCTCCACAATCAGGAAATTAACATTAAACTATCGAATGAAGTCTTCATCCTTTCGCCCTTCGATATCCTCAACGTCTTCCGTCAGCGCTTAAAGGATTTTTTCAATTTTGATTACCAGATCGAATGCTTCGTGCCCGCTCCCAAACGCCTGTATGGTTATTTTTCACTACCTGTACTCGCAGGAGAAACTTTTATCGCAAGGATGGATGCCAAAGCCGACCGTAAACAAAAAGTACTGATCGTCCATAACATTCATTTTGAACCCATCGATCTTGAGGAAATCATTATTGAAAAGTTTATTCAAGCCTTAAAAGCATTTGTCCAATTCAACCAATGCCAGGATATTATCTTCAAGCGATCCAATAATCAAACTTACCTGGAAGCGATCAGTAAAAGTTTTTCCTAGTTATGTTTATAATATGGATATCTATAATTATTTGATATTAAAACAGTTTTTCCTGCGGAGGCTTAACTCCGGCCAATCGAAGATATACTGTTGTTTGGCCCCTGTGATGTGTTTGGTGTTCAAAGTCTTTTTCTAAAGCCATTCCTTTAGTCATATCGAAACGTCCAAACAATTTGATGGGTTCAGTCAGTTGTGCCTCTGTCATCTTTTTTATATTATCGATCACAAAATCATAGCTAGCCAGCACTAATGTACTCACATTAGATTTTGATTTATCGCCAGTTTTCTCCAGTTCACCCTGACCATATGGACTTTTCGTACCTATAGCTGCCGAAGCGAAACCGTAGTTGGCATCTGCCAGGTGCAATAGTTGTTCCGCGAAAGATCGCATTTCTGGAGTAGGCTTTAAAGCATAACCACTTTCGGGCATTGTCTCTAAGTATTCTTTAGTATAAGCCTTCGCTCTTTCCCATTCCTTTACGATATCTGCTACTTTTTCTTGTGCCTTTGCCAATTGACCACCTATGATTAAACATAGTACAAGTGCTAAACTTTTAAGTTTCATGTTTTTAGATTTTAAGGTTAGTATAATAAATTTAACGTTTTTCTATGGTTTTAAACCTTCATGTCTGGTTTATGTTTAGACAAATTTACAGAGAAATTATGCTTCTAGGAGAGGTTGAAATAGACAATGTAGCGGGTCGATTTGGACGGTGTCTGGCGTATTGGCGTTTTTATTGTCCAAATCAATTATATTAGCATACTATGGCAAATGAGATTGATGAAATGCTATCAAAGTACAAGCTAAGCAAAGAAACGAGCATTTTGCCCTTGCTGGATGATTTTAAAGATGAGGATGAAATCAGGGAATACTGCTGGAGTATTGCGAACATTTCCTGATCTAAAGAAAGAAGACTGGTTTATTGGAATGGAAGGAGGGGATTATATTTACAGTTTTGAGGGTAATTATATTTTTATAACCGATGATATCTGGAGTTTTAATGTGATTGCCAGCGAGCCTGTACAGGAATTGTTGGTTGAAAAGATGAGTGCATTAAAAAAATCAGATCACACTTAGTCTAGGTCTGTGCGTATAATAGCTATTCAAAATTTTATATCCACAATTTTTAGCATCCACAACTTTTAGTCTTCAATTTCCTGGTCCAAAATAGCGGTAAAGAAATTAGTGAAACCTTAAAAATGTAAAAACTTTTATATATTCACCGCAGAATAATTATTAACGGCCAACATTCATCTTTGCTGTTTATCTCATTTTCTCCATGAAGCTATCTCAATTATTTAATGAAATTAAGGTTTTAGAAGATGTATCTACATTTTCGAAACATGAACAACTGGTTCAAGGGATCATCAATGCGTTGAATCAAAAGATACTAGTGAGGGGTGACATATTGCCATCTGTAAACCAGATGATAAAAGAAATTGGTTTTGCGCGTGAAACAATCTCAAGGGCTTATAAGGAACTTGTAAACAGGGGTATCATCGAATCTAAAAATAGAAAGGGATATTTTGTAGCTACAGAGGATACCGAACAGCATTTAAGGGTATGCCTGTTGTTATATGCATTTGATACCTTTCAGGAGACATTTTATCAGAGTTTCAGAAACAAAATAGGGGAAAACATTCAGCTGGATATTTTTTTTCACCATAATAATTTTTCGGTATTTGAGAGTACTATAAATAACATTAAAGGTAAATACGGTATGTATGTTATCGCTCCGATTGATGTTCCTGAAGCAATACCTTTGGTAGAACAATTTCCTATGAATAAACTGTTGATTGTTGATCGGAAATTAGACCTAAATGAAGAGCATTCCTATATTGTACAGGAATTTAAACAATCATCCTATAACGCCTTTGTGGAGCTTGCAGACCGTATTAAAGAGTTTGACCAATTTGTTTTCTTTTTTAAACAACAATCAGCAGAACCAAACGATGTACTGGATTCGTTTCAACGTTTTATTAAGGATTATAAGGTTAACGGCATCATAAAGAACAAATATGAATCTGGTAGTATAGAATCAAATAAGGTATACTTTACAATTCATAACCTGGAATTATGGGAAATTCTTAAGGATTCCAAACTTAAAGGATTGAAACCTGGGAAAGATTTGGGTATACTTTCCCATAATGATGATAATGTTAAGGAAATAATTTTTGATGGAATAACTACTTTTTCTATTGACTTTGAAAAAATGGGTGAAATGGCTGCAGAATTTGTATTGTCAAGAAAACCCATAAAACACATCATGAAGAATAAGCTGATCAGAAGAAATTCTTTATAAAACTAAGCGCTATCAATTTCTGGTTTTTTTTATAGCATTGATTTCCATCTGTTTATATAGATGCGTCAATTAGGGGTGTTAATTCGCTATGAAAAATAATTCTGAAAAAATAAATTTTGGAATATAAAATATTTTCCTACTTTTGATAGTAGGATAGTGTAGTATAGTACAGGTGATTATACAAACTATTTCGAAACAACCAAACCAAATATAGATTATGAATGTGTTCGCATCTATGGGATCTAATGGCCCCACACCGCAAATCAACTATCAACTGTTATTTAAGTGTAATTCTTCCTGACAAATTTATTGTCAATAATGCAATTGACGCATTTGTTTAAATTATCACATTTAGAGTTTAATCTGTACAGAACTCATTTACTTTAAAAACTTAATAATTGATGAAACATTTTTACTGGTTTTATAGGTGCTTTCTGGTACCTAAAAAGTTAAGTTGCCTGCATATACTTAGCTGTTTAATAATTTTCTTGACCATATTCAATACGTCTGAAGCTTTCGCTCAAACGGGTAGTAAAAAAACAATTACTGGTAAAGTTACTGATGCGACCGGATTACCACTTCCGGGTGTTGTTGTTGCTACCATAAGTGGACCAAAACATGGTACGCAAACCGACAATAACGGAAGGTTTATAATTGATGTAGACCCAGGTATAATACTGCGTTTCTCCTACGTCGGTTATATTGAACAAAGAGTAACCGTTGGGGCTAATACCAATGTGATCGATATCAAGTTACTTGAAAATAGTATTCAAGCTGATGAGGTTGTCATTACGGCAATGGGGCAGAAACAACGCAAGGAAGCAATTGTTGGAGCAGTATCAACCGTGCGTCCCGGAGACCTGAAGGTTCCTTCCAGTAATCTAACCGGAGCAATGGCTGGTAAAATCTCTGGCGTTATTGCTTTTCAGCCAAGCGGACAGCCTGGACAGGACAATTCAAATTTCTTTATCAGAGGCGTGACCACATTCGGTTATAGAAGGGATCCTTTGATCTTGATTGATAATGTGGAGATGACTTCTTCTGATCTGGCACGTTTACAGGTTGATGATATTGAAAGCTTTTCTATTCTAAAAGATGCAAGTGCAACGGCTTTATATGGGGCTAGGGGTGGAAATGGGGTGATCCTCGTTAAAACCAAAGAAGGAAAACCAGGAAAAGTTCAAATTAATTTCAGACTGGAAGGCTCAGCTTCTGAGGCGGTTAAATCCCTGGAAATTGCAGATCCAATTACTTACATGAAGCTTTATAATGAAGCCTTGACAACCAGAAATTCACCGGGAGCACTTTATACGCCGAATAAAATAATGAATACTCAGGCATCCATAAACGGCGCACCAGGTAGTAATCCTTATGTTTATCCTGCTGTTAACTGGATGGATATGCTGTTTAAAAAGCGTACAAGTACAGAAAGGGCTAACTTGAATGTTTCAGGTGGTGGGGGAGTTGCTCGTTATTATATTGCTGGTTCCTATTCAAATGATAATGGGATACTAAGAACAGACATTAGGAACAACAACAATAATAATGTAAGTTTTAAAAATTATCAACTTCGGTCAAACATTAATATCGACCTTACGAGCAGTACTGAACTGGTAGTTCGTTTGTCTGGTAATTTTAATGAATATACAGGGCCTATGACCAATGACCCTTCTTTTGCGACAGATCTTTATAACATCGCGACGCATACCAGTCCGGTTGATTTTCCAGCTTATTATGAGCCAGATGCTGCTAATGCAGGTGTACAGCATATCCTTTTTGGTAACAATACAAGTGCTACTGTTCTGCCTGATGGGACTACGCCGCCTAGTTCTTCAACTGATGTGAAAAACATCAATCCTTATGCTGCCTTACTTAGAGGAAATAGAAGGTTTTCTGAATCAAGAATGCTTGCTCAGTTGGAGGTGAACCAAAAATTAGATTTCCTGACTAAAGGGTTAAATTTTAAAGGGATATTCAGTACGAACAGGTACGCACGGTTTGAATCTCAATTGGCTTATGCGCCTTATTTTTATAATGTCCAGTCGTATGATAAAGCTTCAAATCAATACACTTTAAACTGGATTAATAATAAACCGGATCAGGCAAGGGAATATTTAAATTATTATGCGGGCAAAAGTACACTAAACACCTTTCTTTATCTGCAAGGCGTGCTAGATTATTCTGCTGACCTTAACGAGAATCATAATGTAAGTGCAGCTTTAATTGGAACGCAGCAACAGCAGTTAAACGCAAATGCAGATAATTTATTCAATTCATTACCATTTAGGAATTTAGGTTTGTCTGGACGTGCTACTTACGCCTATAAAAGTCGTTATTTCCTTGAGTTCAACTTTGGTTACAATGGATCTGAGCGATTCTCTGAAAACCATAGATTTGGGTTCTTTCCAACCATTGGCGCTTCATGGATTGTATCTGGTGAGAAATTCTATGGAAACCTAGCCAATGTGATTGATCGAATGAAACTAAGGGCCAGTTATGGTCTTGTTGGTAACGATGCCATTAGTGACAGGAGGTTTTTCTATTTGTCAGATGTTAATTTAAATGGGGGGAATTCTGCTTCATTTGGAACAAATCTTGACTATTCACACAATGGTGTGAAGATTAATAATTATGAAAATAGAGATGTTACCTGGGAGGTATCTAAGCAAATTAATTTGGGATTGGAACTTACCCTGCTTAAAAATATAAGATTCACCACAGAGGTTTATAAGAATTATAAATCTGATATTTTGCAAGAGAGAAAGGATATCCCTACTTCAATGGGCTTAGAATCAGGTATATCTGCAAATATCGGAAAAGTAGAGTCACAGGGGATAGAGTTCTCGCTGGATGGAAAGCAAAACTTTAGTAAAGATTTTTGGATAGCTTCAATGGCTAATTTTACTTTCGCCAAAAATAAATATACTCAATATGAAGAACCTGACTTTGATGAAAAATATCGTCTTCATAATGGGGTGTCGCTTAACAGAAACTATGGCTATATAGCTGAACGGTTATTTGTTGACGATAATGAAGCTAGAAATTCACCGAAACAAATATTTAGTAACAATGGTATCGCGCCAATGGGCGGAGATATTAAATATCGTGATTTAAATGGCGATGGCATAATAGATGGTAAAGATCAGACCTGGTTTGGCAATCCATCAGTACCTGAGATAGTTTATGGATTTGGGATGTCTACTGGATACAAGAACTTTGATTTTAATGTGTTCTTTCAGGGACAAACTGGGGTTTCTTTTGTAATTGATCCAGGGAGGACAAGTCCGTTTATTAAAAGCCCTGACTCCTGGCTACCGGGCAATACGCAAGTAATTCAACAATTTGCAGATGACCATTGGTCGGAGGATAATCAAAATTTATATGCCTTGTATCCAAGGCTTGGAATAAATGGTGCGGTGATAGAAAACAACCGGCAAAATAGCTCATGGTGGTTGCGTGACGGCAGTTTTCTGAGGATGAAGTCCATGGAAATAGGTTATACGCTTCCACGTACTTTGCTAAGCAAGATTAAGGTCAAAAACCTAAGGGTTTATTTCAGTGGACTTAATCTGATTACCTGGAGTCCTTTCACCATGTGGGATCCTGAAATAGGTGGGAATGGATTCTCTTATCCTTTGCAAAAGGTATATAATGTTGGAATAAATATTAGTTTATAGTTAATATAAAGAATAAAGACATGAAGTCATTATATTCAAAATTTTTATACACAGTGATTCTGGGATTGTCCTTAACATCGTGTAAAAAGTATCTGAACGTTACACCAGATAACGTAGGTACCATAGATTATGCTTTTAGAAATCGTAATGAGGCTGAAAATTACTTGTTTAGTTGTTATTCTACCTTACAGAAGATGCAGGAGCCATGGATGGATGCAGGATTCGCTACATCTGGAGAGTTGGTATTCCCGGGACCAAAAGAAATAGATGATACACAGAGTATCAATGCTGTGGGCTTCAATATGATGAGAGGTACGCAAACTAGCGGCACGCCAGGATTAAATTATTGGGATGGCAATGAAGGAGGACAGGCTCTGTTTCAAGCCATAAGGCGTTGTAATACCATGCTTGAAAATATTGATAAACCTATTGATCTTGGAGAATCGGAAAAGAAGAGGTGGATTGCGGAAGTTAAGTTTTTAAAGGCTTACTACCATTTTTATTTGTTCAGGATGTACGGTCCTATACCGATTACTAATGTCAATCTGCCCATTAACAGTTCAATTGAGGAAACTCGAGTTAAAAGAAATCCTGTAGATTCAGTAGTTAATTACATGGTCCGTTTGATTGATGAAGCTACTCCGAATTTGCCTAATCAAATTCAAAATCAGGCGCAGGAACTGGGAAGAATAACGGGGCTCATTGCGCGTTCTGTAAAAGCTCAAATCCTGGTAACAGCAGCAAGCCCGCTATTTAATGGGAATTCTGATTATACTGGATTTACTAATAAAGATGGACAGGTATTATTTAGTCAGGAAAAAGATCCTAAGAAATGGGATCGTGCAGCAGAAGCCTGTTCTGTAGCCTTAAACGCTTGCTTGGCTAGTGGTTTAAAGCTGCACACCTTTACGCCTACAGCAAATATGCCTGCAAATCTTCCACAGGAATTAGTAAATGTTTTAACGTTTCAAACAGCTATTACTGAAAAGTGGGAATTAAATACAGAATTGATATGGGGAATGGCACCTAATTTTGGATTTGGAAGGCAAGAAAGATTTATACCACGTTTAACGGCAGCATCGGCGTTAAATATAGGTAGTGCTCAAGGTTTTTTTGCTGTACCAATTGCCGAACAGGAGCTGTTTTATACAAATAACGGACTTCCGATTGATGAAGATAAAACCTGGGATTATAGAAATAGATATACCTTAAAAACCGGAACTTCTGAAGATCAGTATCACGTGCACAATGGTTATGAAACAGTCAAAGCACATTTTAAACGTGAACCAAGATTTTATGCTTCTATTGCATTTGACGGAGGTGTTTGGTATGGAAATGGTCAGTTATCAGATCCAGCGAATGCAAATTATATACAAGCAAGAGGTACTACAAGTTATGCCGGACCTAAAGATCAAAGTCATACCAATATTTCAGGATACTGGCCAAAGAAACTAGTGAATTATTTAACTGTTTATAATGACCGATTGACCTACGAAAATTTTCATTTTCCTTTAATGAGGCTTTCTGATCTCTATTTGTTATATGCAGAAGCATTGAATGAACAAGGGAAAAGTTATGGAGAGATATTGCCGTATATTGATGAAGTAAGAAAAAGAGCCAAAATTCCAACTGTAACTGAAGCATGGACCGCTCAGCTTTCTACAACTCCTTCAAAATATGCGAATCAGGTTGGTCTTCGTCAAATCATTCATCAGGAAAGAAGAATTGAACTTGCTTTTGAATGTATACCTGGATGGGACTTGCGTCGCTGGAAGGAATTACAGACAGTAATGACTAAGCCGATGCAAGGATGGAGCATCTATGATGATCAGGCGCTGAATTATTACCGTCCACGTAATTTATTCGTTCCTGTATTTAATACAAAAGACTATCTATGGCCTATTAAGGCTGATAATCTGGCAGTAAACCCGAATTTAGTTCAAAATCCTTTTTGGTAGTCCTATATAACGACAATATGATCATGAACATAAAAAAATATATCTTGCCTTGTCTGATTGTGCTGATAGCCGGTATCACAGCATGCAAGAAAAATAATGGTTTCAATGCCATTATTTCCGAAGATAAAACCAAACCGTTAGCCATTAGCAATATCAAAATAGATAATTTTAATGGCGGAGCGAATATTACTTATGACCTTCCTAATTCTCCAAATATTTTATACGTATTGGCTAAATATAAAATCAATGACAATACAGCAAGAGAAACTAAATCCTCTTATTATCAGGATACAGTTGTGGTTGAAGGATTTGCAAAAGAAAAGCCTTATGAAGTAACCTTATATACGGTTTCAAGGGCAAATGTAATGTCTGATCCTGTAACGGTAACGGTTAATCCTTTAACACCAGTTTATCTTGCGGTAAGACCATCAATAAGTTTGTCTCCTGATTTTGGTGGGGTAAGTGTAATCGCAGATAATCCGTTGAAGAAGCAAATTGGCATCGTAGTGATGAGTTACAATAAGAATACCCAGTCCATGGAGATTGAGGATCAGCATTTTACTAAGGATGCTAAGATTAATTATTCAGTTACGGGTTTTGCTTCTGTTGAACGTCAGTTTGGTGTATATATTACCGATAAATGGGGCAACATTTCAGATACACTGCAAAAGCCAATTATTCCTTTGTATGAAGAAACAATGGATAAAACTAAGTTCAATCTACTAAATCTTAGTACGGATAGTCAAATAGCTTATGATTGGTTTACACGTTATCTATGGGATGGAAAATTAGATGGGGACGGCTGGCATACTGCATCTGGAGTACCCCTACCATATTCCTGCAGTTTTGGTATTGGCAAAACGTATAAACTGAGTAGATTTGTTGTATACGAAAGAATCGGAGATCGTTACACTTATAAATTTGGAAATCCAAAGGAATTTTCTTTATGGGGCACAAACTCATCCACTCCGGATAATATTAGGCTGCCCGTAAGGGCTGATGAAGGTGCTGTGATAGGAAACTGGGTAAATTTAGGGAACTTCCGCTTTCCTGATCCACCATCAGGTAATCTTCCTAGTGCAAGTAACTCCGCAGACGAGGATTTCGTGAAAAAAGGAGTGAGTTTTAAAGTTCCTTTTACTGCGCCTTCGGTTAAGTATTTAAGAATAGCCGTAGCAACTATATGGGGAAATGAGGCTGCTGCCCATCTTATAGAGGTTACTCCATATGGAATCCCTGAATAAAAATATCAATTGAACTAAATATCAAATTATATAAAGATGAAAAATCTTATAATTTTTATTGGTCTTTTTCTGCTCGTTATCGCGGCGGGCTGTGAAAAGCAACAAACCGATTTCCGTGACTTTCTTGATGGCCATGAAGTTACCTATACAGGTAGTGCAGGTGAAGTACTCAGCAGGGCTGGAAATTTAAGGACACAGTTAAAGTGGAAATCGAGCGCTGATCCAAGTATCATAAAGTATGTTATTTATTGGAATAATAAAGTAGATTCTCAGGTTGTAGCTATTAATGGTAAAACCGATAGCGTTTTTGTGACCATCCCGAACCTTCAGGAATTTGTGTACTCTTTTACCATTTATTCTTATGATGCAAAAGGTAATAAATCTGTTCCTAAAGTCGTAAATGGTGTGAAAATTTATGGTCCAATATATAAAGCAGGCTTATTAAACAGAGCATATAATGCAGATGTACCGTATGTGACCATGGAAAATGGAAATGTTGAGTTGAATTTTAACAAACCGGACACTGTAAATGTAACTACTAAGGTAAAGTATACGAATACTGCAAACATTATTAAAGAGGTTGATCTCGCTCCAGCCGACAACATTTTAAAATTGACGGACTATAAACCTGGAACAGAAGTGACCTATAGGTCTTCCTATAAGCCCACAAGTGGAGCTCTTGATGTTTTTACAACATCAGATTATTCCGTTTTTCCACAGATGTTATTATTTCCATGTGATAAATCATTATTCCGTGAACATCCGCTGCCTAATGATGTGGGTACATATGAATCTGGTACAAGTGTAAGTAAGCTTTGGGATAGAAGCGTTGGACCACAAGGTTATCCAAATATTTTCCATAGTAATGGAAGCGGTGGTATGCCACATACACTTACGTTTGACTTGGGAAAAGTGTATCCCAATCTTGCTCAAGTAGAAGAAACAGGTAGGGATTGCTGCAATAATCCGGATAGTTTTGAGATATGGGGAATAGCTGACATTACAAACGCAGCTACCACGTTACCGGCAAATAATGGAGGATGGAAAGATGAGTCAATTGCAAAAGGCTGGACTTTATTAAAAGAAGTAACCAGAACTGACGATGGCAAAAATGCCTACAAAACTAACTTAGTTAGTAACCCTCCTCCAGTTAGGTATATTAGAATTAGAATTAAGCATGTAACAACGAATGATGGTAACTATAGTAACATGTCTGAAATTACTTTCTGGAATAAGCAAGTGTATAATTAACTACTTGATGATGAATTTTAAAAGAAAGACCCTAAAACTATTTTTTGTTCTGTTGTTAACATATAGTTTCTCACAAGCTCAGATAAATAATAACTTAAGAATTTGGGACGACAAGCCAGCTAAAGATTGGATGACCCAGGCCTATCCGATTGGTAATGGTAAGCTGGGAGCAATGGTTTTTGCTGGAGTAGATGAAGAACACATTCAGTTTAACGAAAGCAGTTTGTGGACTGGTGATGAACATGAAACCGGTGCTTACCAGGCCTTTGGTGATCTTTTTATTAAATTTAAAAATATTGACCCAAGTAAAGCAACACAATACAAGCGGGTTTTAGATTTAAGTAATGCGCTTCATAAAGTAGATTATCAATATGATAATCTACTTTATAGTAGGGAATATTTCTCAAGCTATCCAGATCAGCTTCTTGTTTTTAATTATACTTCAAAAGCAAAAAATGCGTATTCGATCACAATAAAGCTTAAAGATGCTCATGCCAGTAAAACACAAGGAAATGCAAACCGGCTGACCGTAAGTGGCGTTTTGGAAAATGGGCTTAAATACGCATCAACCTTACAAATAAAACATGATGGGGGCACCTTAACGATTGATAAAGATGCCGATGGAAATAGCCAGATACACTTGGAAAATGCGAATGCTTTTACGCTGTTTTTAGCTGCTGCAACTGATTATATCAATCAACGGGCGAAACATTGGAAGGGAGAAAATCCCGAACAAATTGTAGACAGAAATTTAGTAAACGCAACGGCTAAAAAATATGATGTTTTAAAAAATAACCATGTTAAGGATTATCAGAATTTGTTTAACCGGGTTGCTTTACAAATTGGAAAGAACAATTCAAAAACGGAAGTTCCCACGGTTCGGCGGATTCTTAACTATAAGAAAGACGAAGATACCGGTTTAGAAAATACCTTGTTTCAGTACGGCAGATATTTGCTCATCAGTTCTTCGAGAAAAGGAGGACTGCCCGCTAATTTACAAGGCTTATGGAACAATAGTAACAATCCGCCATGGCGTTCAGATTACCATTCAAATATTAATATTCAGATGAATTACTGGCCGGCAGAGCCTGCTAATTTAGCCGAGAGTAATATCCCGTATTTAGATTATATCAATAGCATGCGTGAGGTTAAAAAGGAAAACACGCAAAAGGAGTATCCCGGGGTACGTGGATGGACGGTGAAAACTGAAAATAATATTTTTGGCGGGGAGAGCTTTTTATGGAATACACCCGGTAGTGCCTGGTATGGACAAGCCCTTTGGGATCATTATGCTTTTAACCAAGATAAGACGTACTTGAAGGAATTTGCTTATCCTATTTTAAAAGAGATTTCTGAGTTTTGGGACGACCATTTAAAGCGCAGGGCTGATGGTGTAATTGTAGCGCCAAATGGCTGGTCGCCGGAGCATGGGCCAAAAGAAGATGGTGTAAGTTACGATCAGCAAATTGTGTACGACTTGTTTACCAATTACATTGAGGCTGCGGATTCTTTAAAAATAGATACTGACTATCGCAATCACATCGCAGCCCTTAAGGATCATCTTTTAAAACCTAAGATTGGTAAATGGGGGCAATTACAAGAGTGGGAGGAAGACAAGGACGATCAGAATGATAAACACAGGCATGCCTCGCATTTATTTGCATTGCATCCAGGCAGGCAAATTAGCCTAAGCAAAACACCGGAACTAGCGCGGGCGGCAGAAGTAAGTTTAACTGCCAGGGGCGATGAATCCACGGGTTGGTCCATGGCCTGGAAGATGAATTTTTGGGCTAGGCTGCACGATGGAAACCATGCTTATAAAATCTTAAAAAACTTTATCACCCTTGTTGGTGGCGATGGAATTGATTACAATCAGGGCGGTGGTATTTATGCAAACCTACTTTGCGCCCACCCACCTTTTCAAATCGACGGTAACTTTGGTTATACTGCCGGAGTTGCTGAGATGCTTTTACAAAGTCATGAAGGTTTTATAGAATTTTTGCCCGCGATTCCTGATCAATGGAAGAGTTATGGGGAGATTAAAGGTTTAAAAGCCAGGGGAAACATTACTGTAAGCTTTAAGTGGGAGAACGGTAAGGTTACCAGCTATAATTTAAGCGGCCCAAAAGCTTCAACAATGAAAATAAAAGTAAATGGTTCTTTTAAAGACGTGATCGTAAAGAAAAAATAATAATGACTATTAAACTCTTGAAAAATATTTTTACGCTGATTTTAATGCTTTATGCAAACCATATGTTTGCACAACAGAAACTAAGATTATGGTATAATGAACCCGCAAAAATGTGGGAGGAGACACTTCCGTTAGGGAATGGAAGTTTGGGGATGACCCCTGATGGAGGTGTATCAAAAGAGAAAATAGTGCTGAATGACATTACCCTGTGGTCCGGTGGGCCACAGGATGCCAACAATTATGAAGCTTATAAAAGTTTGCCTAAAATAAGACAGCTCATTCTTGAGGGAAAAAATGAGGAGGCGCAGGATTTGGTAAACAGGGATTTTGTTTGTAAAGGCCCTGGTTCAGGGGGGGCGCAATGGGGTAAATACCAAACCCTGGGGGCTTTGGAACTTGAATTCAATTATAATGGTATCGGTTCAAACCAACCTGAAGCAAAACAATATCACCGGGAATTGTCATTGGAACAAGCTATCGCCGTTTGCAGCTTCAATGTAAATGGAGTAAACTATAAAAGGGAATACTTTACCAGTTTTGACGATGATGTAAGTGTGATCCGGTTAACTGCCGATCGGCCGGGCCAGCTGAATTGCAGAATTATGCTGAACAGACCTGAAAGATATGTGGTAAAAACAGAAGGCAATGAATTACAGATGTCAGGGCAGCTGGATAATGGGACAGATGGTAAAGGGATGCAGTACCTGGCCAGAGTTAATGCCAAACTAAAAGGTGGAACACTGAGCACTGAAAACAATGCGCTGGTTGTTAAAAATGCTACTGAAATTATTATTTATGTTTCCGCGGCAACAGATTTCAAAAATCGCCCCTTTAAAGAGGAAACAAAACAGGTGTTGGCTGCAGCCATTAAAAAACCATATGAGTTACAGAAAAGTAAACACATTGCAAACTATGGCAAGCTGTTTAAACGGGTTAGCATCAACCTCGGCGAAGGAGCATCTGCAAATCTTCCTACCAATATAAGGCTGGAAGGTTTTTATAAAAGTTTTGATAGAGACCCATCTCTTGTTCCACTGTTTTTTCAGTTCGGTAGGTATTTAAGCATCAGTAGTACCAGGATAGGGTTGCTGCCCCCAAATCTGCAAGGGTTATGGGCCAAAGAAATAAATACGCCTTGGAACGGGGACTACCATTTGGACGTAAATGTACAGATGAACCACTGGCCAATTGAAGTGGCCAATCTTTCTGAACTGAACCTGCCTTTGGCAGAACTAGTAAGGGGGTTGGTGAAACCAGGTGAAAGGACAGCGAAAGCCTATTACAATGCAGATGGCTGGATTGCGCATGTGATCACCAATGTTTGGGGTTTTACAGAGCCAGGAGAAAGTGCTTCCTGGGGAGCTTCCAATGCCGGATCGGGATGGTTGTGTAATAACCTATGGGAACATTATGAGTTTAGTCAGGATTTAAAATACCTTAAAAGTATCTATCCGATATTGAAGGGCTCTGCGGAATTTTACAAAAGCGCCCAGATCAAAGATCCGAAATCGGGATGGCTGGTTACCTCACCGTCGGTGTCGCCCGAGAATTCGTTTTATCTTCCCAATGGAAAAACCGCGAGTATTTCTATGGGACCAACTATTGACAACCAGATAGTAAGGGAACTATTCGGAAACGTGATCAAAGCATCAAAACTGTTAAATACCGATGCTGCATTTAGAGCAGAACTCCAGGAGAAATTAAAATCAGTACCACCTGCTGGGATCATCAGTAAAGACGGACGCATTCAGGAATGGCTGGAAGATTACAAAGAAACTGATCTCCAACACAGACATATTTCTCATTTATATGGTTTGTATCCCGCCTCGCAGATCACACCAACTGCTACACCAGAACTGGCTACAGCCGCGAAGAGAACGTTGGAGGTTAGGGGCGATGACGGACCAAGCTGGACAATAGCCTACAAGCTATTGTTCTGGGCAAGACTGCAGGATGGGAACCGTGCCTTTAAATTGTTGAAAGAGATTTTGAAACCAACATTAAGGACGGATATCAATTACGGCGCAGGCGGTGGGGTGTATCCCAACATGTTGTCGGCAGGTCCGCCTTTCCAGATTGACGGTAATTTTGGTGCTACTGCTGGTATTGCCGAAATGCTTTTGCAAAGCCATGACAGCTTTATCGAGCTGTTGCCGGCACTACCTGATGCGTGGAAAAGCTATGGAAATATAAAAGGCCTCAAAGCCAGGGGTAATTTTACAGTAGACATGACTTGGAAGGATGGCAAAATTGTGAACTACCGTATCGCTTCGCCAAAGCCACAAAAAGTAAAAATAAAAGTAAATGGCGAACTAAAAGAAATACTGGCTCAGCGTCTATAATTGATAAGCAGCCTGCAAAAACACACACAAATGAAACCATAAAATGATAAAAATTAAATTACTTTCATGTCTGTTCTTCCTGGTCTTTTTTCTGAGCCATGCCAATGCCATTACTTTTAAGTTTGGCAGGTCTGGAAAAATTATTTACGACCTGAAGTCCGGAACTTTTAGTGCCTATCTGAATTCCGACGAGTTTTTAAAAGACGGATTTTCAACCTTTAAAGAAAATAACAAACTCTACAGCTCAAAGGATTATTTACAGCGGAATTATTCCAGTACTAAGATTTCGGATCAATTCGGAAAAGGTGTAAAGCACACTATTGAACTTAAGGGAGCTGGAAGACCTGATATGAAGCAGATATTTTATGCCTATGATCAGTTACCTTATTTTTTATGTGAAATTGAGATTGCAGGTGCTAGTGTCAGCAGCAATGAAATGATCCCTGTTCAGGGCGGGCTTCCTATTTTGAATGGGATCAAAGAGATCCGAAGTGTATTTGTTCCTTTCGATAACGATACCTTTATCAGCTATAACTCGAAACAATTGTCAAAAAATGAGCAGCAGCTCAGCGCAGAGGTTGGTGTAATCTATGACAACACTTCATTCAAAGGCGTAATTTCTGGCTCAGTAAATCATCGCGTATGGAAAACTGGCGTCACTACCGGGATTGATACCGGGGGTAACACTTTTATCAAAGTACAAGCCGGCTTCACGGAAAAAGATATTACAAGGGATGTCATCCCTCATGGGGCTTTAAAAGGTCATATTGTGAAGTCACCTATGATTTTTTATGGCTTATTTGAGGATTGGAGAATAGGGATGAACGCTTATGCAAAAGCAAACAGAATTGCAGAACCACCGATTGTTTTTAAGTGGAAGCATCCAACCCCTTTGGGATGGAACAGTTGGGGCGCTATGCAGGAAAAAATTTCCTTTGATAAAATTGTAAAGGTCACCGATTTTTTTGCTGACAGCCTGAAAGCTTTCAGAAGTGAGGGTACCATTTATATAGATTTAGATTCTTATTGGGACAATATGCTGAAAGGCGGATTGGAAGGTGATTATTCAAAGCTAAAAGAATTTGCGGATTATGTTAAAAAGCGGGGATTAAAACCTGGCATCTACTGGGCCCCTTTTACCGATTGGGGCTTTAAGTCGGGTGGAGATAGAAGAGCAGAAGGCGGGAATTACAAATTTTCTCAACTCTGGACTAAAGTCGGGGCGGGTTACCATGATCTTGATGGGGCGAGGGCACTTGATCCAACGCATCCGGGTACACAACAAAGGATCGCATTGGTTATTGGAAAGCTAAAAGAATGCGGATATGAAATGATCAAAATCGATTTTCTGGGGCATGCTGCCATAGAATCAGATCATTTTTATGATCCGAAAATCAGTACGGGAATGCAGGCTTATGAAGTGGGGATGTCCTTTCTGCTCAAACAGCTTGATGATAAAATGCTGGTCTATGCGGCTATTTCTCCAACCATGGCCTCAGGCAGGTACATCCATATGAGAAGGATCGCGTGTGATGCCTTTAAATCTATAAAAGATACAAAGTATACACTCAACAGCCTTACCTATGGCTGGTGGCAAACCCATTTGTATGATTATATGGATGCAGATCATGTGGTGCTTGGTGCCGAAAGCATAGGTGCCAATAGAGCTAGGACACTTTCTGCAATTGTTACCGGTACTTTTATAGTTGGCGATGATTTTTCAGCGAAAGGGGCTTGGACAGAACGTGCAGCAGAGCTGTTCCAAAATAAGGCTTTGTTAGCTGTAATCAGAGATGGAAAGTCCTTTATGCCAATTGAAGCAAATAAAGAGGCGTCAGAAATGTTTGTTAAACAATCAGGTAATACGCATTACCTGGCTATTTTCAATTATGGGGATAAAGAAAAAAAGTTTGTGGTCAACGCAACTGCCATCGGGTTAAAATCTTTTATCGGGTATCAATTGGAAGATCTTTTTACACATAAATCAAGCGCTCCTGTTAGCGCCGCCGAATTTGTACTGGCAGCCGGTGACGCGACACTGATTAAAATAACGAAATAAATTATATAAGCTATAAAACCATTTTATAATGTTTAAAGTCCGATTACATACTACCCTTATCCCTTTCTGTTTACTGTTGCTTTTCTCTGTTGCCATTTCTTTCAGGTCAGCGGCACAATCTGTTGTTATCCCTATAGAAACACAGCGTAATGCACTTGTACTGCAAGTCGATGTCAATAAGGATCTGGGGACTATTTATTTTGGTAAAAAATTAACAAACAACAGCGAATACTCGCAGGTTCCGGCCTTGTATAAGCAAACTTCAGATTATACGGGGATACTCAATTCTGCCTATACCCCATCTGGTTCCAGAAATTTGGTCGAACCTGCGCTCAGTCTGACCCATGCTGATGGTAACAATTCGCTGGATCTGAAATATGTAAGTCATACTTTAAAACAAATTGACGATAATGTTTCCCTGCTTAGCATTGTTTTAAAAGATCCTGTGTACGATTTCTCTGTAACACTCTACTATAAAACTTATTTTAAAGAAGACGTGGTAGAACAATGGTCATCCATTCAACATCAGGAAAATGGCAATGTTACCTTACATAAATTTGCTTCAGCAAACCTGTATGTAAAAAGTTCGGGTTATTGGTTAAACCAATATCATGGTGATTGGGCTAAAGAGATGCAAGCTGAAGAATCGAAACTCACACATGGCATTAAAACGTTGGACAGCAAATTGGGCACAAGGGCTAATTTGTTCCAGCCCCCAGTGTTTATGGTGTCACTAGGTAAACCTGCAACAGAAGACGAGGGGACTGTTTTATTTGGTTCATTGGAATGGAGCGGTAATTTTCGTACCGATCTGGAAGTTGATTACCAGGAAAACTTAAGGATCGTTTCGGGGATAAATAATTATGCTTCAACCTATACATTAAAACCAAATGAGGCTTTTGTAACTCCGGTATTCCTATATACGTTATCTACGGATGGTAAAGGAGTGGCCAGCAGGAATCTGCAGCAATGGGCCAGAAACTACAAATTATTAGACGGAAAGGGTACACGTTTAACCCTTTTAAACAATTGGGAAGCTACTTATTTCGATTTTAATGAAAATAAGCTCGCAGGTCTTTTAAAAGACACAAAGAAACTGGGGGTAGATCTTTTTTTACTGGACGATGGCTGGTTTGCCAACAAATACCCTCGTAACGGTGATGTCGCGGGATTAGGCGACTGGCAGGAAAATAAAAAGAAATTGCCAAATGGTATCGCCTCCTTGGTAAAAGAGGCTCAAAATAACCAGGTTAAATTTGGTATCTGGATAGAGCCTGAAATGGTTAACCCCAAAAGTGAATTGTACGAAAAGCATCCCGACTGGGTAGTTAAACAGTCCAACAGAGCTGAGCATTATTTCAGGAACCAGCTGGTACTTGATCTGACCAATCCGGAAGTGCAAGATTTTGTGTATGGAGTGGTGGATGGACTTTTTTCAAAGAACCCCGATCTGGCCTACATCAAATGGGATTGTAATGCTGTAATTTTTAATGCCCATTCTGCGACAATTAAAGACCAATCCCATTTTTACATTGAATATGTGAGGGGTTTGTATAAAGTATTAGAACGGATCAGGGCAAAGTACCCTAAGGTACCGATGATGCTTTGCTCAGGTGGTGGTGGCAGGGTTGACTATGCCGCATTGCAGTATTTTACAGAATTCTGGCCAAGTGACAACACAGATCCACTGGAGCGCATTTTTATGCAATGGGAATATTCTTATTTTTATCCGGCCATAGCTACGTCAAACCACGTGACCGACTGGGGCAAACAACCTATAAAATTCAGGACAGATGTAGCTATGATGGGCAAACTGGGTTTTGATATTGTGGTGAGCAAACTAAGTGCTGCTGATCTTAAATATTGCCAGGAGGCGATAAAGAATTACAATAAACTCAAGGATGTCATTTGGCAGGGAGATCAATACCGCTTATCCAATCCAAAAGAATCCAATGTTGCTTCGATGCTTTATCTTGATGAAAATAAATCATCCGGCGTAATCTTCAACTACCTTGTCAATTACAGGTATGGTGCGAACAGCAGTTTTCCTATTCTTTTAAAGGGGCTTGATCCGGCAAAAAGATACAAGATCCAGGAAATAAACCTTTATCCTGGTACAAAATCCAGCATTAAAGAGGAAGCAAGTTATACTGGCGATTTCTTAATGAAAATAGGATTCAATCCTGATGTAAATTCATTGAGAACAAGTGTGATTTTAAAAATTGATGTCGTAAATTAAACAATATTCCAAATTCCTGTAATGAACATGATGTTTAATCTTAAAATCAAAAAAGAACTTTTATCAGTTATAGCATTTGCCGTAATGCTTTGTATAAGCTGTGATGTGCTAGGCAAAGTAAAGTTGCCATCTGTATTTAGTGATAACATGGTTTTTCAGCAAAAAACCAAGGCTGCTGTTTGGGGTAAAGCTGATCCTGGCAAAACGATAACCATCAGCACAACCTGGAGCCGGGCACGTTATACATCAAAAGCCAATGAATTTGGTAACTGGAAGATCATGGTGGCTACGCCATCTTACGGCGGACCATATGCGATGACGATTTCTGACGGAGAACCATTCATCTTAATGAATGTCCTGATTGGTGAAGTTTGGGTCTGTTCAGGACAATCTAATATGGAGATGCCTTTGGCCGGATGGGGAAAGATCAACAATTATGAAAAAGAGGTTGCTGATGCAAAATATCCAGACATTAGGCTTTTGCAAGTTGAACATGTCACCAGCAATTCGGCTTTGGAAGACGTTAAAGTAACGAACAATGGCTGGAAACCCTGCATTCCACAATATGTTGCCGAGTTTTCATCTGTGGCTTATTTTTTTGCCAGAGAAATTTATAATAAGACTAAAGTGCCGATTGGATTAATCCATACTTCATGGGGTGGCACTGTAGCTGAAGCATGGACTAGTGCGCCCACCCTTAAAACAATACCTGATTTTGTAGAGGCCGTAAATAAAATTGAAAATGCTGACAAGGATAAAACCGGCTCCAGCTTTGAGGAGCAATTAGCTTCGTGGCAAAAGTTAGTAATCAAAAAAGATGCAGGTATGGTACAGGGTAAACCGGCATGGAATGCAAATTCACTGGATGCTTCTTCATGGAAAGTCATGTCGTTGCCAACGGTGTGGGAACAAGCAGGGATGCCAGAGTTTGATGGGGTGGTTTGGTTTCGAAAAAATATTACCATTCCGCAAGCCTGGGCTGGTAAAGCCTTAAAATTTAACCTAGGTCCTATTGATGATAATGACATTGCTTTTTTTGATGGTGAAATAATAGGACAAACAGAGGGTTACAACGTGCCACGTAATTATACTATTCCCGCAACTAAGGTAAAAGCAGGTACGTTTGCACTGGTTGTGAGGGTATTTGATAGTGGCGGTGGTGGCGGGATATATGGCGATAAGAATACAATGGCCCTTGTCGCTCCGGACGGAACGCGTCTTTCCCTGAACGGAGATTGGCAATATAAAACAGGCATGAACCTGAAAGATATTGCACCTATGCCGATGTCAGATAATGGCCCTAACAGACCTACAGTATTATACAATGCAATGATCCATCCATACTTGCAATTTCCAATCAAAGGGGCTATATGGTATCAGGGCGAGAGCAATGCAGGAAGGGCACATCAATACCGTACACTTTTTCCTGCAATGATCACTGATTGGAGAAAGCAATGGGGAGTTGGAGATTTTCCCTTCTATTTTGTACAGCTGGCTAACTTTATGAAGGCAGATGCAGAACCTGGGGCTTCTGCATGGGCAGAATTAAGAGATGCACAATCTGGGGCGCTTTCATTACCAAATACAGGAATGGCAGTGGCTATTGATATTGGTGATGCGACAGACATTCATCCGAAAAACAAACAAGATGTAGGTAAAAGACTGGCTTTAATCGCACTAGCAAAAAACTATGGTGTTAAAACGCTTTACACTGGCCCTGTTTACCAATCTGCTAAAACAGAGGGTAATGTCATTAAGTTGAACTTTTATGCCACTCAAGGCTTAAAAACCAGTAATGGCGCAGAATTGAAAGGTTTCGCTATTGCCGGTGCTGATCAGAAATTTCACTGGGCCAAGGCAGAAATAAAAGGAAACCAGGTAGTGGTAAGTAGCACTGAGGTTCTTAACCCCGTTGCGGTAAGGTATGCCTGGGCCAATAACCCGGTTTGTAACCTGGTAAATGGAGCGGGTCTGCCTGCATCACCTTTTCGTACAGATAAATGGGAAGATAGTACCTCCCCTTCAAAATAAATAACACAGATGAAAAGAAGATTATACTATATATTGATACTATGCTGCCTGTTCAGTATTAAAATTTGTGCCCAGGTGAAATCTAAGGACGGGACCATTTTAGCCCTGACACCTCCGATGGGCTGGATGACCTGGAACTATTTCGCGGATAACATCAATGAGAAGGATATCAAGGAGATGGCGGATGCCATGGTAAGTACTGGTATGCTAAGTGCAGGTTATAATTATGTTTTTATAGACGATGGGTGGCAGGGGGGAAGGGACAACAGGAACAATATCATTGCCGATCCTCAAAAATTTCCTTCTGGGATTAAAGCCCTTGCTGATTATGTGCACAGTAAAGGACTAAAATTGGGTATCTATTCTGATGCTGCCTTGCTTACCTGCGCAGGCTATACCGCCAGTCTGGGTTTTGAAGAGCAGGATGCGAAAGCATTTGCTAACTGGGGGATAGATTACCTGAAATATGATTACTGTGGTGCTCCAGATGATGTGGAAATTGCTAAACAGCGGTATAAAACGATGGCTGATGCATTAAGGAACAGCGGTCGGGACATCGCTTTTGGGATATGTGAATGGGGTGGACGTAAACCCTGGTTATGGGCCGCCCAGGCTGGTGGACAATTGTGGCGTACGACCAATGATGTAAGGGACAAATGGAAAAGAAGAAGTGTTGAAGAAGGTGGAGAGGGAATATTAAACATCATGGATTTAAATGCATCGCTTGATCAATACGCAGGCCCGGGACATTGGAACGATATGGATATGCTTGTGGTTGGCTTAAATGGAAAAAAGGGACCTTCAGGTGATCTGGGTGGAAGCGGATGTACAAATACAGAATATCAAAGTCAGATGAGCTTATGGAGCATTATGGTGTCGCCTTTGGCTGCTACTAATGATTTAAGAAATATGAATGCTGAAACCAAACGTATTTTATTAAATAAGGAGGTGATTGCCATTAATCAGGATCCTTTGGGTAAGCAAGCTATCCGTAAAGTTGATAATGATACCTGGACTGTATTGCTGAAACCATTAGAAAATGGGGATTATGCACTGGCCATATTGAACCGGGCAGGGACCACTCAAATTGCCGATTATGATTTTTCTGGATTTGGATTGAATGACCATTATCAGATCCGGGACTTATGGCAACATAAGGTCATCGGAAAAGGTAAAAAATGGCGGGGCAGTGTGGATGCACACGAAACCAAACTGTTCCGTTTAAGCAAAACCAAATAAAATTGCCCTTCCCGATCTTGCCGCTATTAGGTTGTTGATGAAAGATAAATTGGAGAGAACAGCAGGAACAAAAGGATCATGATGAGTAAGAGGAGGCCGTTTACCCAATGGCGATTTTTCCAGGGTTTTAGATCAACAACCGATTTGTTCTGCGCTACATAAGGCATTTCCAGCGGGTATAGTTTTCCAATGATCAGCATAAGGGCTGAAGTGACTACAAAAAGAATAGCCAGTACGTGCAGGAAGTGGATGCCGGTATCAAAAACAATTTGTGTGAGTATATATCCGACAAAACAAAATGACAGGCCCACTTTTGCTGCAATAGGTGGAACTTTTTTGGTTACAAATCCAATAAACATGATGGTAAAGATGGGGATACTGAATGCAGCATTTATCTTTTGCATAAAGGTGTAAAAGCTATCAGTAGAAAAAATGAATAACGGAGCGATAAACATGGCCAGTAAGGAGGCGAACATTTCAAATCGTTTGGAGCTTTTGAGCAAATTTCCTTCGGTAAGCTGTACACCCTTTTTTTCTTTAAACGGCTGGTAAAGATTTAAGATGAACAGTGTGCTTGCGCTGTTAAGTCCGGGAGAGAAAGAGGTGATTGCCGCACCGAAGATAACAGCAGCAATAAAGCCGCTGAGCACAGGAGGGGAAACATCGCTCACTACCCTCGAAAATACTTCAGTAGTATTTTGCATATTGCTGTACATGTGAACGGCGAGAATCCCAGGTAAAATAAAAAGCAATGGGCCAAGTAGTTTTCCTGCGCAGGCGAGCGCAATGCCTTTCTGACTGGTCTCAAGATTGGACGAGGCCAGTGCCTGCTGCACAATGACCTGTTCTGTACCCCAGTAGAAAAGATTCATTAGGATCATACCCGTAAAAATGGTCGAAAAGGGAACAGCATCATTGGCCGTTCCTATGGAATTGAAATGTTCCGTTTTTGAGTTAAGAATGGTATGTATGCCATTTTGAAAATCGCCGTTTCCGACGTGTCTTATTCCGAAGTAGGCCAGTAACAACGCACCGGTAAACATGCAGATCCCTAATACGAGGTCTGAAATCACTATGGCTTTCAGTCCGCCAAGTATGGAGTATAAACTGCCGACAAGTCCAATACACCAAACCAGGATCCAGATGCTGCTACCATAACTGATGTTCCAGATGTCTGAAAAATGAAACAGACCGTTTAATGCGATTGCACCGGTGTATAATACAATTGGCAAGAGGTTGACCATATAACCGATCAGGAAAAGAAGAGATACCAGTTTTTTTGTTTGTGGATCGTACCTGCTTTCCAAAAAATCAGGTGTGGTAGACATGGCCCCCTTCAAATAAACAGGGATTACAAATTCAGACACTACAAGCATGGCAAATACAGAACTTACTCCCCAGGCCATTACGGTCATGTTATTGAGGTATACAGATTCGCTGCTGCCTACAAATTCCGCCGCACTGATATTTGTGAAAAATAGGGCGCTGCCGACTGCGGTGAAGCTCAGGTTGCGGTTAGCCAAAAACAGTCCTGCAGACGTGGTTATTTTATGTCTGCGGGTTTTAAACCAGGAAATCAGTGCAACCAAAAGGGTTACAATTATAAAGGTGACAAAGGCTGTAAAGTTCACTATAAGTTTAAATTCTTGCTGCTTTTTTTACAAGATAGTAAATTGTGTCCTAATGAGTGCTATAAAGATGGAAAGCACGATTTTTTCCACAAACGTTTCAGGGGCGAGCCAGTGGTGAACAGCTGGGATGTGGGTATTTTAATCTTTAAAGAGTATAATGTATCTATGTGGGTAATTGTTGTTTCTTTTAAAGATAATAATGGGTCTTGTTTTATGTTGCGTTTCATTGCTGTTTTAGGTGTTAAATAAAAATAAACCCTATTTTTTGTGACTGATATTTCTTGTTTGTTTTGGTTTAACTTCTTAATTATCAATGATTTTTTGTTATTAATAATATTTGACTCCTGAAAATTTTTAGATTGGGTTAGATAGATGTGTGATTAAATTTTTTATCGAATAATAAATTGATAGTTTAACTATTTATGTGTAGAATTTAACTATTATTTCGCTATTTTGTGTAAATCCAATTTTTTATTTGGATTTAAAAAATCTAACCCTATTTGTTAATTATTAATTAAATCATCATGATAAAACTCTACTTCGTTTTCGCAATTTTATTTACTTTAAACACATGCTTAGTTAAAGGGCAGGCGGGCATTGGCACGCTTACGCCTCATGCAAGCGCACAGCTTGAGATTGTTTCGACCAATAAAGGCCTGTTAATTCCCAGGATTGCGCTAGCCAGCAGGCCAGCTGCTCCGGCAACCGGCCTCATGATCTATCAAACTGATAGTACTCCCGGTTTTTATTACTACAACGGTACTGCATGGGTAAATATAAGCAGTATGAGTACGCTTACATCCAATTTGAATACCAATACTCAGACGCTATCATTTGATGGTACAGCTAATGGGATGAAACTCCTGTCTGAAGGAGGAGTGGCTGTATATGGTGTAAGAAATTCTTCAATTTCTACTACTCCAGATTTAAACCTTCAGCTGGATAAGTCGGGGGGCTTCGTAGTTAAAGGGGTTCTTGGTACTGGTACTATACCAGCAAGCGGATCTGGTGAACGCATGATGTTCCATGCATATAAAGGTTCTTTCAGGGCAGGTGGTGTGGGAGTGGGCAGTGATAGCTGGGATGAGACTTATAACGGTTTTTACTCCTTAGCTACCGGCTATAATACAAAAGCCGCTGGCAACTATACCGTAGCCCTTGGTTATCAATGTAGTGCGATGAGTGCTTATGGCATTGCAATGGGTTATACCAGTATTTCCCATGGTACTTCTGCTGTAGCAATAGGTTACAGGTGTACGGCAAACGCGGATTATTCTGTGGCGCTCGGACATCGGGCTTCTAATGGTGGAAGAACCGGATGTATGATAATGAATGATGCATCCAATACAGACAGTTTGTTATCTACACTTAATAATCAATTCAGCGCCAGATACGCAAACGGATATAGATTATTTACAAACACCACGAAAACCATAGGCGTTAGTTTGGCGGCTAATGGAAATGCATGGGCTTCAGTCTCAGATTCTACCAGGAAGGAAAATTACAGTAAACCAGATCATGAATATTTTTTAGCAAAGCTAGGCAAATTGCGCATCGGTTCATGGAACTATAAAGTTCAGGATAAAAGCATACGCCATTATGGTCCGATGGCACAGGAAATTTTCTCAGCGTTCGGAAAAGACAAGTTAGGTACAATAGGAGCAGATACGACTTTGAATACAGCCGATATGGACGGTATCATGATGATCATGCTGCAAGGCTTAGAGAAACGTTCTGCAGAACAATTGACGCTTACCAGGCAATTGACCTCAGAAATGGCCGGGCTGAAACTGGAAAATTCAATACTGCAGGAGAAGGTTGCCAAAGGCGCCGACCCAAAAGCACTCAAAGAGATCATCCAAAATCAAACCATAGTAATTGATCAGCAATCTCAAAAAATTACACAGTTAACTGCCGAAGCTGCAGAATTAAGAAAGATCAAGCAGCGTCTCGACGCATTGGAGCAAGTCATGATAGCTACCGCGAGGTAATACTTAAAGCAAACTCTCTTATTGAAAATCCATATATACTATGGCTCATTTGAGATGAGTAATTGATCACTATGTAATGATATGGGAATGAAAAAGTATTATAAAATAATAGCTTTAGTCCTCTTAAGTCACTCCTTTATAACAGGCGCACGAGCACAGTTAAAAGCAGGAACAGAGGGCATATATATAAAAACGGGATCGATGTTCTCATCAGATGGTTTGGGATTAAAGCCTTCAGCTGATCTTACATTAATTGATCTGAGTTTAGAGAAATCAGCCACACCTGTTACGGGTGATGCGGGATCAGGAATAAACAGGGGCTATAAATTTAGTGTCCCGCTAACCTTTACGGGAAGCCTGGGCTTTAGTTATTTTACAGCAGAACTTAATAGCAACACTGAAAGCCTGCTGCAACTTTTCTATAAATCCGCTGAAGCCGACGTTACTTATACCGTTACAACGGGGACTTCAATAAATACTGTTGATAAGTATCTGGAAAACACCTTTACCAGTACCACTTTTTCTACATTGTCTGCAGCCGATCCGGTAATTTTTGTACCTCCTGCTTCGGCACCAATAACTACAACTGCTGCTGCTACTGTGATTACCATTACAGAGGCAACATTAAATGGAACAGTAAATGCTAATTCTGCGAATACCACCATAACATTTGCCTATGGTACGGATGAATCTGTGGTTTCCGCCGGGGGAGGAACAATTATAGCTGCTACACCTGGTACGGCTTCAGGAATAAGTAATACAATTGTATCCGCGGCTTTAACAGGCTTAAGTGCATCTACTACTTATTACTATAAAGTTAATGGATCCAATAGTGTTGGAGACAACTCTGGCTTGGTATTAAGCTTTACAACTAAGGCAGCGCCCTCTACCAATGCCAACCTATCTGCACTGTCGCTCAGCGAAGGTACTTTGTCGCCGGTTTTTGTTTCCGGGACCACCAGCTATTCAGCTACGGTTGGCAATAGTATAACCTTGGTTACGGTGACCGCGGCTCTTGAGGAAGCTAATGCAACCATTATGGTGAACGGGGCTGCGGCAACAAGCGGCAGCGCATCGGGTGCTATCGCGCTGAATGTGGGCAGTAATACACTGACCACGTTGGTCACTGCCCAGGACGGTACAACGACGAAAACCTATACGGTATCGATAATTCGTTTAGCTGCTCAAACGATTACCTTTAATGCACCTTCGGCAACTATATATGGTGATGCTGACATAACTTTGCCTGCGACTGCAAGTTCCGGACTAACCATCAGCTATATATCTGACAATACATTAGTTGCTACCATAAGCGGAAATACCGTAACGATAAAAAGTGCAGGCACAGCAAAAATAACAGCTAGTCAAGCTGGCGATGCTGATTATGATGCCGCCAGTCTGGTGGAACAGAATCTTATTGTCAGCAAAAAACCCGTTACTATAACAGCAGATGCGAAAAGTAAGATCTATGGTGATGCTGACCCAGCATTGACTTATGCGGTTACTATCGGTTCATTAGTTGGTTCTGATGCCTTCACGGGTGCACTGACCCGTACCCCGGGCGAGACCATCAACACCTATGCAATTACACAGGGTACAGTGGCCTTGAGCAGTAACTACGCGTTAACATATGAGGCTGTAAACCTTGCTATCACCCCAAAAGCGCTGACCATTGTTGCAAATAACCGCAGCAAAACTTACGGTGATGCCCTAACCTTTACAGTTACGGAATTTACCACCATAGGGCTCATCAACGGAAATACCGTTACGGGTGTCAACTTAACCAGTACAGGTGCCATCGCAACCGCAACTGTGACCGCCGACCCATATCCTATTGTTCCGGCTGCCGGAACAGGAACGGGATTGGAAAACTATGCCATTACCTATGTAAATGGTGCGCTAAGCGTGGATAAAAAAGCCCTCAGCGTTGTCAATACCAATCGCTCAAAAGCCTATGGTGAGGTGCTAACCAATCTTGACTTTATCGGTTCAATCACCGGACTAGTGAACAATGACAATATCAGCTTAACCCGTAATAGTACAGGTGCTACGGCCAATGCTACTGCAGGAACCAACTATCCGATTGTCGCCACACTGACGGATCCGGACAGTAAACTCGCCAATTATACCTTAACCAATGCAGACGGGCTCCTTACTGTAGCTCAAAAAGTGCTGACCATTATTGCAAATAACCAAAGTAAAACTTATGGTGATGCAGTAACCTTTACAGGAACTGAATTTACCACCATAGGACTCATCAATGGAAATGCCGTTACTGGTGTCAACTTAACCAGTACAGGTGCCATCACAACTGCAACTGTGACCGTCGGCCCATATCCTATTGTTCCGGCTGCCGCGACAGGAACGGGATTGGAAAACTATGTCATTACTTATGTAAATGGTGTGCTAAGTGTGGATAAAAAAGCCCTCAGCGTTGTCAATACCAATCGCTCAAAAGCCTATGGTGAGGTGCTGACCAATCCTGACTTTATCGGTTCAATCACCGGACTAGTGAACAATGACAATATCAGCTCAACCCGTAATAGTACTGGCGCTATGGCCAATGCTACTGCAGGAGCCAACTATCCGATTGTCGCCACAATGACAGATCCAGACAGTAAACTCGCCAATTATACCTTAACCAATGCAGACGGGCTCCTTACTGTAGATCAAAAAGTGCTGACCATTATTGCAACTAACCAAAGTAAAACTTATGGTGATGCAGTAACCTTTACAGTTACGGAATTTACCACCACAGGACTCATCAACGGAAATACCGTTACAGGTGTCAACTTGACCAGTACAGGTGCCATCACAACCGCAACTGTGATCGCCGGCCCATATCCTATTGTTCCGGCTGCCGCAACAGGAACGGGATTGGAAAACTATGCCATTACCTATGTAAATGGTGTGCTAAATGTGGATAAAAAAGCCCTCAGCGTTGTCAATACCAATCGCTCAAAAGCCTATGGTGAGGTGCTGACCAATCTTGACTTTATCGGTTCAATTACCGGACAAGTGAACAATGACAATATCAGCTTAACCCGTAATAGTACAGGCGCTACGGCTAATGCTACTGCAGGAACCAACTATCCGATTGTCGCCACACTGACGGATCCGGACAGTAAACTCGCCAATTATACCTTAACCAATGCAGATGGGCTCCTTACTATAGCTCAAAAAGTGCTGACCATTATTGCAAATAACCAAAGTAAAACTTATGGTGATGCTGTAACCTTTACAGGAACTGAATTTATCCCGGTAGGATTAGTTAACGGAAATACCGTTACGGGAGTTACCTTAACTAGTGGTGGTGCAGCGGCTACAGCGAGTGTAACAGGAGCCGCATATTCCATTACTCCCGCTGCAGCTACCGGAATAGGCCTCGATAATTATGCCATCACCTATACCAACGGTGTGCTTAGCATTGGAAAAAAGGCACTTGTCGTTATAGCAGAAGACAAAGCGAAATTTTCAGGGAGGGACAATCCGATCTTAACAGCCAGATATACCGGGTTTGCCAATGGTGAGGACAATTCGTCACTTTCGGTTCAGCCAGTGTTAAGTACCACCGCAACAACCAATAGTCCAATTGGCGATTATGCCATTACGGTCTCAGGGGCTGCTGCTGCCAACTATAGCATTACTTATGCTCCTGGGGTACTGAAAATCAAACCGGCTGCGCCAAATGTGATTACATTAGCTGCGATACCTTTATTTGAAAACCAGTCTGCGGGAGCGGATGCAGGTACTTTTAGTAGTGTTTCCGAAGATCCAATGGATACCTTTACCTTCAGCCTGGTTGCTGGAACTGGTGATACAGACAATGGCTTGTTTGCAATCAGCGGAAACAAGATCAGCACAGTTGCCAGTCTTGATTTCGAGAATAAATCCAACTACAACATCAGGGTAAGATCAAACTCCGTCTATGGATTATGGTTGGAAAAGGAACTTAGCATTACCCTAAATGATGTCAATGAAGTACCAACGCTGGCTGCCATTGCCAGTCAGGCGATTTGCTATGCCACAACTACACAAGTCTTGCCACTGACCGGCATTTCTGCTGGTCCTGAGACCAATCAAAGTACGACTTTAAGCGTCAGCAGTAATTCTTCGCTATTTGAAAATCTGAATGTAAGCGGTAACGGAGCTACAGGAAACCTAACCTACCGCATTAAGGAGGGGGTAGGGTCCGGAACGGCAACCATAACCGTAACGGTAAAAGACAGTGGTGGGACGGCTAATGGTGGAACAGATACCTTTAGCAGGTCATTTGTCATCACCGTCAACCCTCTTCCGGTTGCATCCATCAGCAGTGATAAAGGGACACAGATGAGCAAGGGAGAAGTCGCTGTGTTGAGTGCGACAGGAGGAAGTAGCTATGTATGGGCAAATGCCTCAGGAATTATTAGCGGGCACAACACTGCGGTCCTTACGGTCAGACCTTCACAAACCACGACGTACACCCTGACGGTAAGCAATGTAAGTGGTTGTACGCAGGTTCAGCAGTTTACCATTACCATTCTGGATGATTATGCTAAGGTTAAAGCACTCAATATCCTTTCACCAAACGGTGATGGTTATAATGACAAATGGTTGATCGATAACCTTGATTATTATCCAAATAATGAGGTGAAAATCTTTGATCGATCCGGAAGACAAATTTATAGTAAGAAAAGCTACGACAACAGCTGGGATGGTATGTTAAATGGCGCCGTCCTGGAGGAAGGAACCTATTTCTATGTCATTGATTTTGGTAATGGCAGTCCAAAATTAAAAGGATTTATCACTATTTTAAGATAAGAATAATCGCTAAATTTAGTTCTATAGGGGAGTAAATGCAAAAAGCCTTAGAGAAATCTAAGGCTTTTTGCATTTACTTATCAAGTTTCTTCCGGTTGCCAAATTTCGGACATTTTTCAGAACAAAGGATTTTCCTTTAAAGGTTGTCGAAGCTGTCTTGCGCTGACACAGGTTTTGCACTTAAATCCTGACTACCGGCCATTACACCCGCTATTGCAATAGATGAACTGCGAATGAATGCTTTTCTTGTGATCGATTCTGAAACCATTGAATAGAAATTATGGATTACAAATTTAATATATACAAGGGGTATTCTGGAAATATTAACTGCAGCCCCCGTTACTATGTGGGTTCACTCTGGCTATAGTAAAAAGTAATTTACTTTACCACTACTTAAGGAATATTAATCGGACACTGAGCGGCTCAGCCCGTTCAGTGTCCGATCAATGTCCGTTCATTGTCCGCTTAAATGCCGTTCAATAAAAGTTACCTTTAAGGTAACTTTCTGGAGTTAGGTCAGCGTTTTTGGATGGTATTTAAGTATTTTGATAATATTTTTACAAATCGGATCCATCATGGACGGCTGCGGGTGATCTGTAATTATTGAAAGGCAGGCTGTTTTTTTAATTTTCGTTCGCTAAATTTGGTAGCTCTCCTTAGGTGGATATAAAATATGAAAAAATTAAAGATAGGTTGGGCCGGACTAGGCAATATGGGTACGCCAATGGCTTTTAACATCCTCAACTCTGGATATGAGCTGACGGTTTTTAACCGCAGTAAGGATAAAGAACAGGAATTAATTGCCGCAGGAGCGAGGTCAGCAAAAACTCTTCAGGACTTAGCATCGCATTGCGATGTAGTCTTTACAATGCTTTCGGATGATGTAGCCGTGAAATCTGTTTACAATGAGACTGATGGCTTGCTTTCTGGAGGATCAGAGCCAGGAAAGCTATTCATAGACATGAGTACGGTTGCACCAGAGACCTCTCGCTATCTTTCTGCACTTTGCAGAACTAAACAAGTGTCGTTTTTGGATGCTCCGGTCTCCGGTAGTGTGCAACCTGCAAGAGAGGGTAAATTGATCATTCTGGTCGGCGGTGAAGCGCAAGATTTCGAAAAGGCTAAGCCGGTTTTAGATGTATTGGGGAAACTTGCTTTGTATTTAGGTTCTGAGGGTGCAGGGAGTTCGGCAAAGTTGGCCATTAATTACTTGTTGGGTATCAACATTCAGGCATTGGCTGAAACTGTTCTTTTTGCCGAGCAAAATGGCATTAGTAAAGAAAATATGTTAACCATTATCAATGAAGGTGCTTGCGGAAATGGAATCATTAAATTGAAAACCCCATCTGTATTGGCTGATAGTTTTCCATCAGCATTTGCTTTAAAATACATTGTTAAAGATCTAAAACTGGCAAAAGAGGCCGGGTTAAACTCACCGCTTTCTGCTCCACTATTAAATACATTTGAAGCTGCGGCGGCAGATGGACTTGGAGAGGAAGATTTGATGGCCGTAATTAAATATTTGAGGCGGAGCTAATCTTCCGCCACAAAATTATAATCCATACTTTGGCCATTACCTGAAATGGTTGCCTTTACCTTCTTCCCGTTGCGCTGGTAAGTTATTTTTTTAGGGAAGTCATGCTTTGGATTTTCGCAGGTAAAGCCATTAGCACTTAAAGCTGTCAGTTTAAAATAAGTTGGCAGCTTTTCACCTGTAACTAGCACTGAATAAAAAATATCTTTCCCCTTTACGATAAACTCAAGGTGCTCTAAGAAAATGGTTTCCTTTCCTTTTAGTGTTACGCCCTTCCCACTAAGTTTTAAATCTGTTACTTTATTCCAGGTTTCATAACCGGCTTGTCCAGCTTCGGGATTGGTTCTAATCCATTTGCCCACCAGCCATTCCAATTTTTTGAATTTCTGTTTGTTGGTTTCCTGTGCATAAGCAGCGGACATCATTAGTAAGATTGCGATGATAATAAGTAGCTTTTTTGTTCTCATAATGTTTTTTTAACCAAATATAAGTATGGTCAATTCAGTAGTATTGTACAAAACCGACTCGGTTCATTTACTTGTTTAAGAAAAAATTAGCCATGTTTTTCTCTTCAAAGAAATAGGAGGAAGGGTCTTCACCTGTAAAAGCTTTGAAGTTGCGGATAAAGTGTGATTGGTCGTAATAACCAGATTGGTAAACAATTTCCGCCCAGCTGCTATTTTTTAATTTGATCAATTGAAAAATGTAATTGAACCGAATGATGCGGGCATAATATTTCGGCGAAAGTCCGATGTGTTTTTTAAACAAGCGTTCCAATTGGCGTTCACCAAACCTTGCAACTGCAGTCATCTCAGCTACAGAGATCATTCCATTTGAATTAAATATGAGGTCTAGTGTATCTTTTAGCGGATTTTCGGGTACGTTTTTATTGAGTTCAATAAAGTAATTATCTAAAACAAGTTTAAGCTGGTCCTCATTTTCGAATGGAAGCACTTTGTCTTTTAAGGTAGAGAGCTGTTGATTGGGGAAAGTATCTAGATCAACTATTTTATCCAGATACTGCTGCATGTTTAGGTTAAATAGCTGAGTTAATGCAGCCGGTTTCAGTTTGATAGCAAAAGATCCTGTAGGTCCGGTGTTTTCGAGGTAAAAATAGCTGCTGATCTGCCCGGCTAATAAGTTTGGGCTTTGTACATGCCACTCTTTATCTGTTTTTGCTTTATAGACACTTCCATAATTGAAGATCAGCTCGGTAAAGCCATCTGGAATGATCTTTTCTATCCTGGGAGTTGGATCATCGCTTTGCATCATCCAATAACATTCAATGAGCTGTGTTAGATTGGGATGTGGGGCGATTCTAATGAACTTCATCTTGCAAATTAGACAATCATCCAAAGAATACTATATTTACTTTACAATAAAAAATTAGAACGGAAAAAATACACATCTACATACCAATGAAAAAACTATTACTCTCCCTTTCCCTTATTCTGCTTGTTACGTTAACAAAAGCGCAATCTACATTTGTACGTTTTGTAACCAATAAAGGTGACATCACGATTATGCTGTACGATGAAACGCCAAAGCATCGTGATATGTTTTTAAACGGCATTAAAATAGGATTGTATAAAGACGCCGAATTTAATCGGGTTATAAAATCCTTTGTAAGTCAAGGTGGCGAATTGGATGATACCATTTTGAATAGAGAGAAACAACATCCTGAGCTAGGTACAAAGCGGTTCCCGGCGGAGATTAAACCTATGCTATTTCATAAAAAGGGAGCTTTGGGGGCTGGAAGAGATGACAATTCTGATAAAGCATCATACTTTACACAGATTTATCTGGTAGTAGGCAAAAAACAAAATGATGCACAATTGGATGCCATTGAGCAGAAGAAAAACAGAAAGATCCCGGAAGCGCAAAGAACAGTTTATAAAACAATAGGAGGCACACCAAATCTGGATCAGGATTATACCATTTTTGGAGAAATAGTAGGCGGAATGGAAGTAGCAGATGCGATTAATCAGATGGCCACAGATAAAAATGATGTACCGCTTAGTGCCATTGTTTTTAACCCGGTAGTGCTTTCTAAAGCAGAAGCGGCAAAACTTAGGCGGCAATTGAAATACTAGAAAAAGAAACGGCTAAGAACATCCGTTCTTAGCCGTTTTCAGTTGTGTTACTTTACTATTTCAGCAATTTCTCAATTGCGGCAAGCATACCTTTAAATTCCTCTTCATTGTATAACCGTGTCAGGTAGGCAATTTTGCCCTGCTGATCGATTACTACATTTCTGGTCACGCCGCTTTTTTTATCTGCAAAGCGACCAAAAATATCTGCAGCAGGATCAAGTGCCAATGGGTAAGTGATTTTCATGTCCTTTGCAAATTTTTGCACAACCTTTAGGGGTTCATCACGATCTACACCAATTAGCATTAGTCCTTTATCCTTATACGCTTGCCAAACATCTTTTTCCAGATGTGGCATTTCTTCGCGACATACTTCGCACCAGCTAGCCGTAAACTGTAGAACAACTACTTTTCCTTTCAATTTGGATAGGCTAGTGGTTTCCCCGTTGGATAAAACCAGTTTAAAATCATTGGGGGCCTGATCACCCAGCTTTACTTTGTACCCTCTATCATCAGGATTGCTATCCTGAGCCATTAAAATGGCAGGGAATAAGCAGATTAGGTAAACTAATAGTGTTTTCATAGCTGTATTTATTTATTCCACCAGATGGGAGTCGTAATCACATCATCTCCTTGGGCAGCAAGCGCCTGCTGGTAGTTGTTTTTGTTAACACTTTGTTCTTTTATTGGATAATAGATGCGTTTAGGTATGCCATTTCCAAACACTGGTTTGAAAACGTAATTAAAGGTTTCTGTAGGGGTAACCCTTGTCCATACCACATCGTTTGGTTTAACCAAAAAGTTAGGGAAGCCAGTGCGGCGAATTTCCGACCAGGATTCAAGTCCTTGGGTATAAAGGGCAAAGTATTTTTGTGTTAACACCCTCTCTTTAGTTGCTGCAGGTAGATTGTTTGCATAAGTCTGTGCGGTTGGTTCTGCAATGCCCCAGCGGGTTAGGGAAGCTACGACCCCTTTTTTGTATTCGCTATCGCTCCAGTTTTGATATTCAGAGATTAGAAATGCTACCTCTGCATACTCCTGAAGTACTTCACTAAAATCAGCCGCATTAACCAACGTACCTGGTAAACTGATGTCGGCAGGTTTATTAATCCCGGCAGCTTCTAATGGTAAACCATAAGGCTGACCTACATACTCATTGTTTTTATTAGGCCTTGCATAGATCGGTAAACGAGGATCTAAAGTGTTAAAAGGGCCCAATTCTCCTTTTAAGGAATTGATGAGGATGTGTGATACCGCAAAATCCTGACGGTTGGCGGTAATCGTTGCTTTATAAAGCGGAGCTTCGTTTGGCGCCGATGTACTGTATTTAAAAGCAGCAGTATGTATATTGGATGTAAATACACCTTGTGCTAATGCTTCTGCAAAATGTTGCTGCGAAAGCGTAGGTAATTTAGTACGGATTCTGGTAGCCAGGCGTAGACGTAATGAGTTGGCAAATCTTGCCCAGTTTTCATTCTTGCCTTTGTATATAATATCCGAAGCGCCAAAAGTATTGGCTGTCGAATATTTCCATAAGGTATCCGCCGCCTGTTTCAGTTCGTTCAGCAGGTCCGTATAAATTTTTTCCTGAGTAGCATACTTCGGGGTATAATTGTCAGGGTTTTGCTGCAAAGCTTCAAATGAAGGATCTGCGTTACCGAACGATTGGTAAGGTATATCGCCAAAAGCATCACTTAGGGAATGGAAGGTAAAGGCCTTTAGCACACGACAAATCGCAATCTGATTGGCATTTGTACCCGCAACAGTGCCAGCAGCGGCAATGGCTTTAGTGGCTGGATTGGTGTTGAGCTTAATGATCTCATTTAAGTTGTTTAAAGCTTTAAACCCATCAGCCCAATAGCGATCCGAAGTGCTCTTTGGAAGATCGTAACGACTTTGATCTGTATAAATATTCTGGCTGTAGTACTGTGCAAACAGCATGGTGCCATTCAAGGAGAAATCCAGATTCCTTACATTGTCCATGACTTGTTTTTCAGCAGATAAAATTAAGGTAGGAGTAGTCACATTGCCCGGTCTGTTGGGATCTATATTGATTTCGGCCAGGTTCTCATCCTTGCATGAAATAAATGCAGTAAGAGACAAGAGTGCAATGGCTGATATTTTGTTATAAAAGTTCATCTCAGTAATTTTTAGGGTTAAAACTTAACACTTACATTTAAACCATAGGTAATAGGGACTGGAATATTACCGCCCTCTATGCCCTGTACATTTCCGCCACTATTGGTGAATTCTGGATCAATGTATTTACTTTTGGTATAGATGTTCCAAAGGTTTCTTCCGTAGGCAGTAAGACCAAGGGAGCGAATTGCGCTGTTCTTTTTCAGGTCGAAAGTATAGCCCAGGGTAAGCTCTCTTAGCTTAATATATGAAGCATCAAACACACTAAAAGTAGTTGGTCCATTGTACTCATTCCTTGCCCAGGCCAGTGCCGATATATTAGTGTCGTTTTTACGGGTATTGGTCACTGTATACGAACCATCAGGATGGAAAGCTACATCGGCTTTTACGCCATCTACAACAATGCCAGTTTCCCTGATGCCATTTGCTGCAGTTTTATCCAATACGCCCGCATACATGCCTACTTTATAGGTCTGGGAGAAGAAACTTCCTCCCATTCTCCCATCTATGAGGAAGCTGAGGCGCATTTTTTTATAAGTGAAAGTATTTTGAAAACCAAACAAATAATCGGGTAGCACACTTCCTAATGCTACTTGTTGTGAGGTTTTAAGGTAAGTGCCGTCTGCCTGTACCACGCGTTGTCCATCTGGCGCATACACAAAGTCATTCCCCATTATCTGTCCGTAAGGTTTGCCTTCCTGTGCTACCAAAGTTACCAGCAGGTTGCTGAGTTCAAGAGTGTTTACACCTTTGTCTAAGGAAACCACTTTGTTCCGGTTTCTAGACCAATTCAGTGTACTGTTCCATTCAAAGTTGCTACTTTTTATCGGTGTGCCATTTAAGGTCACCTCTATACCTTTATTGTTTATTTTTCCCGCGTTTAGTATTTTGTTGTCATATCCAAAGGCGGCAGACATCGGTACAGGAAGAATTTGGTTGCGACTGTTGTTGTTGTAATACGTTACATCAAGCCCTAAACGATTCTTAAACATCTGTACATTTATCCCTGTTTCTACAGAACTGGTAATCTCAGGTTTTAACAACGGATTATTTAGTGTAACTGGCAAACGATAATTCGCAGTTCCATTAAATGGTTGTTGCGCTTCAAAAACGGGGAGTAGTTGATATGGGTCCGTATCATTACCAACCTGTGCCCAGCCTAAACGTACTTTGGCAAAATCAAGCCATTCTTGTTTTTTTAAACCTGCAAGTTCACTAAATACAAAACTTCCGGTAAGTGATGGGTAAATGAATGAATTGTTGTCTACAGGAAGGGTCGAAGACCAGTCGTTACGCAAAGTTCCATCGAGGTAAAGCATTCCTTTCCATCCGGCCGAGAAACTGCCGTATAAAGAATAGACTTTTTTGTGGAAAAAGTTATTGTTGTTTAGCACGATAGGTGCATTTTTAAGGTTGTAGTATTGCGGGATAATGAGACCCCCTTGAGTTAATCCATCACTAATACGGCGTTTTTGATCTCTGATGTTTCCCCCAATATTACCCGATAGGGAAAAATCTGCCCAGCTTTTCTTTGCTGAAGCCAGGAACTCGTAATTGAATTCGTTAAAATGATTGGTATACTCCTGATATTGTGATTGAGAACGTGAATATACCGCTATGCGGTCTTGGTACTCAGAAGTGTAGATGTCGGCATGTACTTTTCCAGTTAGTTTAAGCCAGCTATTGGCATCCACTGTGAAGCCCATATTTCCATAAATTCTATCGCGATTTTCTTCCATGTAACTTTCGTAGGCAGACCAGTATGGGTTGTCAATAAATCGGGTTGCTTCGTCAGTAGCTGTATTCTGATATCCTGTTCTGTTCCATGGGCGCGCAGTACCATCGGCTCTTTTGTATTCGCTTAGTTTTTTGTAATCCACCTGTACTCCGCCCCATTGGAAGGCTTCGAGCATGATGTTCCGGTTGGATGCCCCAGTCCAGGGTCTGCCCAGCGTGTTGTTTTTGACATAGTTCAGGTTGCTGAATACATTTACAATGCCTAGTTGTGTAGAACCTGAAAAGTTTACGGCATTACGTCCTAAACTGGAATTTGGAATTGTACCACGTACATTTTTATTGGTATAGGATAAACGGTAATTGGTTTGGCCGCTAGATCCACTAACCGCAATGTTATTGGTATTGGCAATACCGGTGCGGAAAAAGTAGTTGACATCATTCTTAGGATAAACCCATGGCTGTGGATTTAGATAATCGGCAGGATATTCTGGATCCAGGTTATACCAATGTAATACAGGCGTTCCATCCAATTTTGGCCCCCAGCTTTCATCAGCAGCATAATCTACGATATTATATTCCTTTCCGTTAATTGTGGCCTTAGCAAAGGTATTGGCATAGCCTTGTCCGTATAGATGCTGTCTTGTAGGTAGTCGGATAATGTTCTCTAAATCAATTCCGGTATTTAGGGTAATCTCGAATTTTTCGTTCTTACTTCCTTTTTTAGTCGTAATTAAAATTACTCCGTTGGCAGCTCTCGAGCCATATAGTGCGGCAGCAGAAGGTCCTTTTAGGACTGAAATGTTTTCTATGTCATCAGGATTCAGATCCTGTATCATGTTCCCTACATCTTTACCAGCACTTCCATTTACGGTGGAAGAGGTGTTCAGGTCTGAGTTGTCTATCGGTGTGCCATCAATTACATATAAAGGTTGGTTACTGCCAGTTATAGAATTGATACCGCGGAGTAAGACACGTGTTGAACCACCCATATTACCTCCAGAGGAAATGACTTGCAGGCCAGATACCTTACCGGAAATGGCACTCAAAGCATTAGTTGGACGAGTGGTCAGCTCTTCCGCCTTTACTTCTTGTACCGCATAGCCTAGTGCTTTTTTCTCTCTGGATATGCCCATTGCGGTGACTACAACTTCATTTAATCCTGATTGTGCAACCTGTAAAATAATCTTACCGATGTTGGCTGTGGCTTTTATTTCCCGGGTTATAAAACCTAAATAAGAAATTTCCAGGATCGAATTTTCTTTCACATCCTTTAAAATAAATGTGCCACTAGCATCAGTTATGGTCACTTTAGTACTACCTTTTACCCTTACTGTGGCACCCGGTAAAGGCAGCCCGGTGGTATCAACTACCTTTCCAGTAATGGATTCTTGTACAAGTGTTGTATGCGTAGGTGCAGCTTCTTCTTTTTCCATAATGATTACCATTTTGTCGGTAATACGGTAAGTAAATGTTTGATTCGCAAAGCATTTTTGTAGCGCTTCATCGAGCGATACATTTCTAACATGAATAGATACCGGTCTTGCTTTTACAATTAGCGCATTGTTATAAAAGAAGTCGTATCCACTTTGTGCGCGAATCTCTTTTATAATTTTGTTAAGGCTGGTATTGGTTTTATCCAGCGTAATTTTTTGTGCGAATGCATCCCTGGCCGATACTTGGATCATGGCTAGTAAGATGAAAAATATGGATAAGTTGATCCGCATGATGAGTTTTCGTATAATACTGTGGCTTCCACCACGTTTAACGTTTAGGTAAAAAATCATACATTTGATAGTTAGGGTTTAGATAATTGTCAATTCAATAATAATCCCGCTTAAGCCGCGGTTTTTAGAGCCCTTACAATTCTGCCGGGGATGAGTCCAATCATTCCCGGTTTCTTTTTAAGGTCATCTTTATGTGTAGTTTTATGGCATAACGATGATCCTCCTTCCTTCAATTTTAAAGTTTACATTTCCGGTTAGTTCCATCACCTTTAGTAGGGCAGACACATTTCTGGTTTTAGAGACTTCACCTGAAAAGGTTTGGTTTAAATCTACTCCAGGCTTGTATACTACGTCTATATCGTACCATCTGGCAATTTTATTCATGATGCTTTTAATGTCTTCATTAAACTTGAAATACCCATTTTTCCAGGAAACGACTTCCTCTAAATCGACATGATTGGCAATTGTAATGTGCTGTCCAGCTACCTGAGCCTGTTGTCCTGGAACGAGGTATTTAGCGGCTGATTGGTTGCTTACTTTTACTGATCCTTCGAGTAGTGTTGTTTTTATGGCCTGTTCATTTTCGTAAGCCATTACATTAAAATGAGTGCCCAATACTTCTACAGTTTGACCTTTAGTCATCACTTTAAAAGGCATAGCTTTATTTTGTGCAACTTCAAAATAAGCTTCGCCCGCAATTTCTACTTTCCGTTCTTTACCCATAAAGCTGGTCGGGTAGCTTAATGATGAAGCCGAATTAAGCCAAACTTTAGTCCCATCTTGCAAAATGATCTGATATTGTCCGCCTACCGGGGTACTGATGATGTTGTGTGCTGCAGCTTTAGCATTAAGCGCATTGGTGCTAATTTGGGTGCCATCATTGTAGACTAGTTCATCGGCTTTAATGATAATTCCTTTTTTATCGCCGCTTAAATTAATAGTTTGACCATTTGCCAGCCTAAGTACTGCTTTATTTCTTCCGGGTTGGACATCCGTTTTTGCCACTGCTGTATGGTGCTGTCCAGGTTTATTTTTGTCCAGATAAGTATATAGTCCAAAGCTGACGAATGCGAATACCACAGCTGCTACAGCCGCTATTTTTGGCCAAAAGACAATTTGTTTTACAGGTGCAATACTTTGTTCAAGTGCTGCAAGTATTTGCTGCTTGTCTTCTAAGCGCTCTTCAACATTCATATCCGGATAAATATCCGGGGTATGTTGGAGGTACCATGATTCAAGAAGCGCTTTTTCTGCTTCAGTACAATTACCTGCTATATATTTTTGAAACAGTGCTTGTGCCTTTTTTTCTTCCATATTCGACCAGACATTTAATGCCTTATAAAGAGATACAGTTGAACACTGTGGAGGGGGTAAATAAAAATGAAAAAAATTAAATACCGATCAGCAGGGATAGAATCAGGTAGATTCCGATTTTGAAGCGTAAGATTTTTAAGGCATGTTGAACGTGCTTCCTTACGGTTAATTCGGAGATGTTAAGCTGACCAGCAATGGCTTTATGGCTTAGGTTCTCTTTTCTGCTTAATTGAAAAACCTCACGCATTTTTCCCGGCATACCTGCAATTTCATTTTCAATGAGTGCAGTCATTTGTTTTTCTCTAACCAAGTGGTCTGTAACACAGTTGTCTTCATTTGAAAAGGTTTCCAGTGTGGTTAAGTAGGCTGACTCAATACGTTTATGAGATAGTAGATTAAATATACGGTTCCTTACAGCTGCCGAGAGGTAGCTGAGCAGGCTAGGCTCAAAAGATAAAGTTTCCCGTTTTTCCCAAAGGGCCAAAAAAAGCTCGTGGATAATGTCTTTGGTTTCTTCCCGGTTGCGCATCCATTTATAAGCGTGGGCATGGAGTTGCCAGAAATACCTGTCGTATATTTCAGTAAAGGCCATACGATCACCATCCTTTAATAGGGTGGTTAGTTCGTAATCACTTAACTTACTGTATGTTGACATATTTGTATATATTATCTATGGCGAAGGTAGATATTTTTGTTTTAATTTGAAATATATGTATTAAAATGAGGCTTTGATGACTTGAAATATAAAGCTCCTTTCATAATGAATGTTAGATGAGATACTTGATTAATACCCAGAATCGACTTCAGTATTTTGCAAAAAAATAAATATAGTAAATTAATAATTATATATTTGCAGCCTCAAAACTAACCACCTTATTTTTCGAATTCAGCGATTTAATGGATTGAAAATGGATGTGTTATAATGATTGGATTGAATAGGTAAAATTAAAATATTTTCAATGGTGAAGTCAAAGTTTGTAACAATAGGTATTATTAAATCTTCCTTGAGTTGCATCTTGTCCACTTTGAAAGCTTAAATAACAACCAAAAGCCTTATGCCACGCTGGCAGAAGGCTTTTTAACTTTAAAGACAACCCAAATGCTGAATTTTGTTCTCTTTGGCCCACCGGGTGCAGGCAAAGGCACCCAATCTGAAAAATTGATCGAAAAATATCAATTGATCCACATCTCAACAGGTGATCTTTTCAGGGCACACATTAAAAATCAATCACCACTTGGACAACAAGTGAGTGCTTTAATTGCTGAAGGTCAATTGGTTCCTGATGAAATTACCATCGCTATGTTGGAAGAGGAAGTGGATAAAAACCCACAGGCCAAAGGATTTATATTTGATGGTTTTCCTCGCACAGTGCCTCAAGCACAAGCACTAGATGAGTTTTTAGTGAGCAAAGGCAGTAGCATTGCGGGTGTAATTGCACTTGATGTAGATCAGGATGAACTGACTAAACGTATTGCACAACGCCAGATTGAAACCGGTCGTGTTGATGATCAGGCAGATAAGCTGCAAAAACGTATTGAAGAATATTTTAGCAAAACGATCCACGTTTTGCCTTATTACGAAGCACAAAATAAATTGAGCAAAGTAAATGGTATCGGTAAAATCGATAACATCTTTGCTGATTTAAGCGCAGTAATAGACAAATACTAGTACAAAAACATTATTGATAGCGGGACAGAACTTAATGCTGCCCGCTATTGTTATTTATAAAAAAAACAGAAATTATGTCGCAAGGTTCCAATTTTGTAGATTATGTTAAAATATGCTGCCGTTCTGGTAAAGGAGGGGCAGGTTCTGCACATTTGCACCGTGATATAAGAACAGCTACAGGAGGTCCAGATGGTGGTGATGGTGGTCGCGGTGGTCACATCATCCTTAGAGGTAACACTCAGTTCTGGACACTACTTCACTTAAAATATCGTAAACACATTATTGCTCCTGATGGTTTATCTGGTTCAAGCGGAACATCTACTGGTAAGTCTGGTAAAGATGAAATTCTTGACGTGCCCCTGGGTACGATCGCTAAAGATGCGGAGACAGGAGAAGTGCTATTTGAAATTACGGAAGAAGGAGAAACTAAAATTCTAACGGCCGGTGGCCGTGGTGGATTGGGTAACTGGCATTTTAAAACGCCTACGCTACAAACACCTCGTTTTGCGCAGCCAGGTGAGGCAGGAAGAGAAGAGTGGATTGTACTGGAGCTTAAGGTGCTTGCCGACGTGGGATTAGTAGGCTTCCCTAATGCAGGTAAATCAACTTTGCTATCTGTGGTTTCGGCAGCTAAGCCAGAAATTGCTGATTATCCTTTTACTACCTTGGTGCCAAACCTGGGTATCGTATCTTACCGTGATAGCAAGTCGTTTGTAATGGCCGATATTCCGGGTATTATAGAGGGCGCTTCTAAAGGTAAAGGTTTAGGTTATCGTTTTCTACGTCACATAGAACGTAATTCAGTATTGTTGTTTATGGTTCCGGCGGATACGCACAGAAGCATAACAGAGGAATACGAGATATTAAAATCTGAACTTAAGGATTACAATTCTGAACTGATGCAAAAGCCACATTTGTTGGCGATTACTAAATCAGATATGCTGGACGATGAGTTGATGGCGGAAATGAAAAAGGAACTTCCTAAAAATATTCCATCCATATTTATCTCATCTGTAGCCCAAAAGGGATTGGTACAGTTGAAAGATATGATCTGGGAAGCTATTAATGCTAAATAAGTCGATCGTCATTAATAATTCAGGATGACGACCGCTTCAGGATAACGACAGTGATAAAATAAAACTGAAATGGGCTGTATCATGTAAAATGATACAGCCCATTTCAATTTTATTACGCTACGAAGTTTCTACTGCTCTACGAAATTCTTAAGGTTCTTACCTATGATTTCTGTCCATCCGGCAGCAAAGCTTTCCTTGGCAAAATTAGGGTCATCTTTGCTTGGGAAGCTCTCCAAGCCACTATGTGTTAATTTTACCCTGGTATCTGTACCCGCTTCAAAAAGTTCGAATTTAACCCATGATTGCCCCGGGTAATTGTCATAACACCAGGAATACGTTAATTTTTTACCTTCTTCTACCTCAGTAACCTTACAGATATGGAGGTACTTTTTGGTGTCACTACCTGCTAGAAATTGAAATTTAAAGCCTACTTCCGGTTTAAATGCTTCAAGGTTAAAATACCATTGCTTCATTTTTTTTGTATCAGTTATAGCTTCCCATACTTTAGCTGGGGCTGCGCTAAAGGTTCTTTCTATTACAAATGGATCTGTTTTCATTGGCTATTATTTATTTTACAGAAAACGGTTTACTTATTCTAAAACTATCAGAAGGGGCAAACAGTTTTTAATATTATCATAAAGCCATTATTTTATGTTCTGGTTAACAATTCGGGCATTTGCATTTTCCATAAATTGGCATAAGCCGAATTTGCGTTGAACAATAGTTCATTGTGTGTGCCTTGCTCTACAACAGCCCCCTTATCCAATACAATGATCTTATCGGCTTGGTTTAAGGTGCTTAGTCGGTGCGCAATTACAATCACCGTTTTGTGATTCGCTTTTAAAAGATCAATTGTCTTTTGGACGTATTGTTCGGAGGCAGAATCCAATGAAGAGGTAGCCTCATCCAAAATTAGAATTTCTGGCTTGCGGTATAGCGCTCTGGCAATGGCAATGCGCTGTCTTTGTCCGCCTGAAAGTGTAGTGCCATTCTCACCTAGATAAGTTTGAAATCCCTTGGATAAGGTTTCTATAAAATCGATGATCCCAAGTTGCTCTGAAATATCTAATATTCGCTGCATATCTGGTTCATCATCGCCAATGGCGATATTGTCGATCACATTGCCGGCAAATAAGTCAATTTTTTGAGGTACAACAGATACTGCGCGGCGGAGGGAGTTCATCCGTATGTATTTTAGATCGTATTTCCCGATGCTCACATTGCCCTTTTGTATGGGGTAAATACTTTGGAGTATGGACATGAGTGTGGACTTTCCTGATCCACTTTCGCCAACAATTGCCGTGAATTTTCCTTGAGGGATGGTTAGACTTAAATCTTCAAACACAGGAGCCCTTGTTCCATAGCGGAAGTAAACATGTTCAAAGTGTATATCGCCAATTTTATCTGCGGTAAGTTCAATCTGGTTTTCATCGTTCTCCCGTTCAAGATCCATGATCTCGAAGAGCCTGTCGGCAGCAATAACAGCATCCTGTACAGTCTTGTTCATGCCGATCAAGGAGGAAACTGGCCCGGTAAAATAACCGATAAGGGTATAAAATGAGAGCAGTTCACCTGGAGTAATGTTATTGTCGAGCACAAAACCAGCGCCAACCCAAAGTAAAACAATACTGAGCAATCGTGAAATTAACTCAGCGGATGTTGCTGAGAATAGGGAGTTCATGTTAGAGGTAAAACCGGTTTGTAACAGCTTTACAAATCTGGTTTCAGTTTTTTCGTTGGCATGGTTCTCTAACCCGAAGCGCTTGATGGTACCTATGGAATTTAAACTCTCCACCAGTTGAGATTCCAGTTCGGCAGAGTTTTCCATCAGCTTACGTTGTGCTTTTTTATTTAGTTTATTGGTTACGATGTAAATCAGAAGGTATATCGGGATAACGGCAAGCATCAATAGGGCCAGTTTCCAGTAATAGGTAAACATGACGATAAAAGAAAAGAAGACAATGAAAATGTTGACCAGAAAGTTAATGCTGACATCGTTTAAGAATGTTCGGATCTTTACCGCGTCATTGATCCTTGAAATAATTTCACCGACACGCATGGTGTCGAAAAACTGTTGTGGTAGTTTGAGCAGGTGTTTGTAATAACCCAATATGAGTTGGGTATCTATCATTTGCCCTGTTTTTAACGTGAAAATGGTTTTTGCTGTGCCTATAAAAAGCTGCACGGTCAAGATCACCACCATGGCCATACTCATAAGATTGAGTAGATTCCTGTTGCCATCTACCAATACAAAATCGACTAGTTTTTGTACAAAAATGGAAGTGGATAGCCCCAAAATAGTATAGACAATGGCTCCAAATAAGGCTTGTATTAAAATGCTCTTATGAGGTTTTATCAGATTCCAGAAACGCCCATGCAAGGAGGTTTTTGCATCTGCGGGTTCAAATGTTTCCGCAGGTAATAAGAGGACTAAGGTGCCGGTCCATTCTTTTTCAAACTCATCATGGGTTTTGCGCTGCATTTGCCCATCAATGGGATCCATAACCTGGATAAACTTGCTACTGACTTTGTAAATGACTACATAATGCTGTAAAACCTGGTCTACAAGTACATGGGCTATAGCAGGGGTAGGTATTTTAAAAAGACTTTCGAAAGGGCTTTTAACGCCTTTTGCTTCAAAACCTAATTTTTGTGCAGCCTCTACAAGGCCTAATATGGTGGTGCCTTTTTTATCGGTGCCTGCGAGTTGTCTGATTCGGGCAACTGGTAAATTTAATTTATAGTGTGTAGCTACAGAAGCGAGACAAGCTGCTCCGCAATCAGTAATGTCACGTTGTTTTACTTTAATGCTCATAGCCTTTTTTATATCTTTCCGCTTACGTTTGGATTCACCCAGTCATCTACTTTGTCGTACAGCAACTGGTATAAACTGCGTTCGGCAACGGTAAAACGAGCTGTAAAGCTCATGCCTTTTTTTAAGTAGCCTTTGTAGCCGTTTTTTAATTCCAGATAGCCTTTTGTAAAATCGCACCTGACTTTAAATACGGGTTGATTATCGATGACAATGATGTCATCCGAAATGTCGAGGACCTTGCCAGTTGCCAGTCCCCATTGATTATAGTTAAAAGCGTCGACCTGAAAACGGACATCCTGTCCTTTTTTGATCAATCCTATATCAGCTGGTTTAACATAGCAAAATGCAGTTATAGCCGCGTTTGGTGATATTTCGCCTATCTTTTGACTTGCAAATACGTATGCACCCACTTGTAGTCCGGTTAGGTTTTGTATCGAACCATCAATTGGCGCTTTTAAGGTATATTGCTTTTTTTGCTCATTCAATTCAACCTGTTGCCCACTTAACTGTTGTAGTTCGGTGCGAAGGTTGTTCGCTTCGGTTTGCCATTGCGTTTTATAGCGGTTGATGATCATTTTATAAGCCGATTGCGATTGTGCAAATTCGAATTTGTAGCGTTCATATTCTGATTCGGTAATTGCCTTATTCTGGTATAATTTATTGTAGCGGTCGTAAGTATTTTCGGCTTGATTTTTAGCGATACGCGCATTTTCCAGTTCCTGAGCAAATTGCTGCCAGGAAGCGGTATATTGTCCGGTTTGTAATGGGGGATAGCTGAAACCATGACGGTTGATATATACCATCAAGATGCGGATATCTTGTAAAAAGGCTGCGGTTTGACCTTGTCGGTTTTGTACGATGCTGCCTTGTTGTTTGGCTAATGTAGCATCTATAATTAATAAGGTTTCTCCCTGCTTAACCTTTTTGTTGTCCGTTAATTGCATTTTTATCAAACGGCCATTTACAGGCACGGTAAGTTCTGTTTTTTCAATAGAAGATTGCAATAATCCATTGCTCTTTACACTGATGGGTATTTTGATAAAGGGTAGGGCTGCAATTGTAAGCAGGATAGTGAGTACGGTTACCAGGTAAATAATTTGGGTAGACCTGTTGATTTTGGAGCGATAAACAAGGGAAGTATTGGAAATGGCTGCTGAAGAATAAGTGGATAGCGACATGTGAGCGGTGATATTGAAATAGCCGTTAACTGGGAGGATTAGTTAACAGCTATTTATTAGTTTATTTGTTTTTTACAAGCCGCCTAGGGCTCCTAAAACAGTCTGCAGTTGTTTGGTAGTAAACGAAAAAGTGTCGGTGAATATACTTTTTACAGCCCCTGTTACTGGAGCTGTTGCGCCCCCTAAATTGCCTAAGCCTAATCCATTAAGAAAGCCAAGTCCGCTTAGCAGACCACCACCTTCTACTGTTGTCATTTCAACAGTGTTCAGTTCTTGAACACCAAGATTGTTTAAATCTAGTTTTTTCATGGTTTTAAAATTTGTTTTTAGGAATGATGTAATTCTATGTTTTTATTTCTTCCTTACTCGTATAAGGCTTTTCAGGATACGCCTATGTTGGCCAACATTACAAACGAAAGTAATAAAGCTGGCTGTTCGGTGGTTTATTCAGTTTGTTCAATTCGTTAGTGCTTAGCGGATTACTGAACATCGGTATTGATTTTGTCCTGTTTTGTCACAATTGTCAATTGAAGATTGTCTTGTGTTCAGATAAATCATTAAAAAAAGAATTATGAAGAGCGTTAAAGTAACTTATACCGTAAAAGCATCATTTGTGGCTAAAAACAAAGAGAACATTAGCATATTTATAAATGACTTGCAAAAAATGAATAACGATGGCATTCGTTATAGTATTTACCTGGGGGAAGATGGAAAGACATTTACACACCTATCCTTATATAAGGATGAAATAGCACAACAAACTTTTCTCGAAATGGATTCGTTTAAGGCTTTTCAGGAACAAAGGGATGCCAGTGGACTGGAAGTCGAACCAAATATTGAGCTGATGAACTTGGTTGCGTCCTATTAAAATCAATAAGAAAATACTGGAATTTATGGTTTTTTAATGGTTTCTTTGCTTAATAGCAGGTATTCGTAATGGATTCGTTTGCCTGGATAAGCATTTTTTTAAATGGAAATAGGGAAACTTTTAGAAGATATTTTACCGAAAGAACGCATTAAGGTACGATTGATAGATCTTGTTGCTTATGCATCGGATGCTGGATTTTACTATTTACGGCCTAAAGCTGTAGTGCGGCCAATTGCTGAATCGGAGATTATAGCACTATTCCGCTTTTCACATCAGCATCAGGTGCCTTTAACTTTTAGAACGGGGGGGACTAGTCTTTCAGGTCAGGCGATAACGGATGGAATTCTTGTAGATTTAAGTCAATACTGGAATAAGGTAGCGATTGAAGAGAATGGAGATCTGGTAAGGGTGCAGCCTGGAATTACAGGAAGCGTGGTAAATGGCCATTTAAAACGATATAAAAGAAAGATTGGACCTGATCCATCCAGTATAGATGCTGCGATGATGGGCGGAATTCTATCGAACAACTCGAGTGGCATGTGCTGTGGGGTGAAGTTAAACTCTTACCATACCACCAAACACATCCGTTTCATTTTGCCTGATGGTAAAACTTTTACCACAGAAAAGGTGGCTGATTACGAGCGGTTTGAAAAGGAATGCGGCCATATTTATGAGGCGATAAGGGGGATGCAGGATCAGCTTAGAGACAATACTGCACTTTATGATCTTGTCCGCAGAAAATACGAGACTAAAAATACGGTAGGCTATTCCTTAAATGCCTTTATTGATCATCAGCATCCGCTGGATGTGTTGGCACATCTTTTAATAGGTGCCGAAGGAACGCTAGGCTTTATTGCTGAGGCAGTAATGGCAACTGTTCCCGATTATCCTTATAAAACCACGGCCTTTTTATATTTCCCTGATATATATGCGGCCTGTCAGGCCATCATTCCTTTAACAGTTTCGGGTGCCGAGGCTGTTGAATTGATGGATAGAGCTTCTTTAAGGTCTATCGATAGTTTGAAAGGAGTGCCATTAAGATTAAAAACTTTGCCGGAAACGGCTGCCGCTTTGTTGGTCGAATTTCAAGCCAATACCTTAGAAGAGTTGCATGCTAAGAAAAATGTATTTCTCGCTTCTGCTTCTTTCTTATCTATGCTTGAAGCGCCTTTGTTTACTGAAGATGTAAAAGAACAAGCTTTTTTCTGGAAACTAAGGAAAGGGATGTTCCCTGCTGTTGGTGCAGTACGGGCTAGCGGGACTACCGTTATTCTGGAAGATATTGCTTTCCCTGTCGCAAAACTTGGGGATGCTATTCTTGATCTTCAACAATTGTTTAAAAAATACAAATACCATGAAGCCATCATCTTTGGTCATGCCAAGGATGGTAATATCCACTTTGTGGTGACACAGGCTTTTCATACCGCCGCGGAAATTGAGCGTTACGATTTGTTTTTGCAAGAGGTAGTAACGTTGGTGGTTGAGACCTATGATGGGACTTTAAAAGCAGAGCACGGTACTGGTCGTAATATGGCCCCTTTTATTGAAACGGAATGGGGAGGAGAGGCTTATCAGATCATGAAGCAGTTGAAGTCTGTCATTGATCCGCAGAATTTGCTCAACCCCGGAGTCATCATTAACGAAAATAAAAAAGCACACATTACCAATTTAAAGCCTTTGCCTTCAGTAGAACATGAGGTAGATAAGTGCATTGAATGTGGCTATTGCGAGCATAAATGCCCAAGCCGAAACATTACCACTACACCGCGTCAAAGGATTGTGATTCGACGGGAACTGGCCATATTAAAGGCAAAGGGCAATAAGCGGGATTTTGATCAGTTGGTTGGCGAATACCAATACGATGGATTGGATACCTGCGCGGTTGATGGTTTATGCGCTACAGCTTGTCCTGTTGATATCAATACTGGTGATTTGGTGAAACGTTTAAGAAGAGAGAGCCATAGCAAAACTGCTAATGGCCTGGCTTTGACGGTTGCAAAGAACTTTGGTGCCACGGCCTTTACAGTAGGCTTGGCGGTGAAAGCTGGTGATGGTATGAACAGACTTTTTGGTGAATCCACCATGAGAAACATTACAGGTGGTTTGAAAAAGATGATCCCTGCTATGCCTTTGTGGAGTAATCAGTTGCAGCCTACAAAAGGTAAAATCGAAGGAAGTCGCAATGGATCTGTAGTCTATTTTCCTACCTGTATCAACCGGATGATGGGGGGAGCTAAGGACAACAAGAAGAGTGTGCCACAAACCTTTATGAGTGTTTCTGCTAAGGCTGGAATCGAAATTGTTGTTCCTGATGACATTAACAGTACTTGCTGTGGACAGTTATTCTCCTCTAAAGGTTATCAGGATGCTTATGTTTATACTTCAAACGAAACGGTTAGGAAGCTTTGGAAATGGACTGAAGGTGGTAAATTACCTATAGTGCTTGATGTTAGTTCTTGTACGCATACTTTACAGCATTGTCGCACAGTTCTTTCTGATGAAAATAAAGCTTATTTTGATCAAATGAGCATCATCGACAGTATAGATTATTTACATGATCTTGTGTTGCCTAAGTTGAATGTGGTACATAAAAAAGATAGTATCGTTTTACATCCTGTTTGTACGTTAAAGAAAATGGGACTGGAAGGCAAGTTGTTTCAAATTGCAGACCGGTTTGCGCATGAAGTAGAAGTACCTTTGATGGCTGGTTGTTGCGGAATGGCAGGGGATAGGGGGTTTCTTTTCCCTGAGCTTACTGCTGCGGCTACTGCCCCAGAGGCTAATGAGGTGAAAAGTGCTGAATACTCAGGGTATTATTCTACTGCTAAGACTTGCGAAATGGCGATGTCTGATGCGGTAAGTAAAAATTATGAGTCAATTCTGTATCTGGTTGACGAGTGTTTGTAAAATAGCCATTATAATTCTATTCCACATACGGATAATCTGAGATGAATGTAATCTCTAAAAGAACCTTTCTTATTGCATCAATTTGTATACTTCTTTCATAAAAATAGCTTCATCAATTGCTGCTTTGCACAACTCAAATTCTTCTTCAGCAAAAGCAAAACTAATGTCATCGTGTGGCGTATGTAGAATTATCCTTTCTTCTCCGCCGGGAAAGGGGAGGCACCTGTCTTCGAAAGAAAGGCTATGGAGCACTTCTTTAAAAGATATAAATGCCTCCTCTGTAAAACTCAACATCAGGTTGTCGTGCCAGATGTAAAATCTTTTGCAACCTATACAGCTACTAATTATCGTTTGTCCTTTTTGACTTAATATTTTGTTAATACACATCGCAATTAATTTTTAGTCATTAGATGATTGTCGCGAGATTTTGCCCCCTGAATTGAATTATTTTGTGTTTAAATCAATACTTCCTGATTTGGCTATAAATATAGTGTCTATTATTTATATTCATTCTAAATAGTTGAATTAAAATAAATTTGGTCTCCGTTGTGTCGCCTCTATATAGGCCTGGGGCATTATGTTACAGCTTTATACTTATCTTTGCGCGAATGCCATATTTTAAAAAACTGCTTGATCTTCTAAAAACGGAACGTGAGGAAGATTTACAAAGCTATATCAAACAGAAAGAAACGCTTTCAGTTGCAGAACGTAGAGCGAACGGGTTAACCTGGTATCCTATTGCCATCCGTGGATCGGAAATGAGTAGGGGAGACTATCTGACTGTTGAAGTAGAGCGGACAACACATCAGGATTTGCCACATCAGTTAAGGTTTGGTATGCCTGCGGTATTGTTTTCGAATCATGACCCGAAAAACGACCGGGTTGAGGGCGTAATTGCTTACCAGGGCGGTAGTCGCTTAAAAATTACTTTACGTACAGATGAATTACCTGATTGGGCCAGAGATGGTAAATTGGGAATTGATGTGCTTTTTGATGATCACACTTATGATGAAATGCAGGGAGCGCTTAAACGGGCTTCCTTACGGAATGAGCAGGGTGATGATCATCAGTTGATAAAAGTGTTAACGGGAGCAGATACCCCTTCTTTTGCGACTGATATTTTTCATTATCCAATTGCTAAGTTAAATGAGGTACAGCAATTGGCTGTAAACCGTATTGTTGCCGCAGAGCAATTGGCGATTGTGCATGGCCCGCCAGGTACTGGTAAGACTACTACGCTTGTACAGGCGATTAAGGCATTAATTAAAGATAAAGGCAGACAGATTTTAGTGGTAGCCCCCAGTAATACTGCTGTAGATTTGTTGACTGAAAAGCTGTCTTACGAGGGCTTGAATGTACTTCGCATTGGGAATCCTGCAAGGGTCTCGGAAAAACTGTTTTCTTTAACTTTAGATGGTAAAATGGCTAACCATGGCACTATAAAAGAGGTTAAAGACTTGAAAAAGCAGGCTGCGGAGTATAAAAATATGGCTCATAAATACAAAAGGAATTTTGGTAGAGCTGAAAAGGAGCAACGTAAGGCCCTTTTTGATGAGGCGCATAAAATCATGAAAGCCGTTGCCAATACCGAGCAATATATCATGGACGATCTGTTAGATAAGGCTCAGGTGATTACAGCAACATTGGTTGGTGCCAGCCATTATACCGTTAGAGACCGTATGTTTGATACGGTTGTAATTGACGAGGCTGGGCAGGCTTTGGAGCCTGCTTGCTGGATTCCAATTTTGAAAGCACAAAAACTTGTATTGGCGGGAGATCACTGCCAGTTATCACCTACTATAAAATCTAATGCAGCTGCTAAGGCCGGTCTAAGTATGACTTTACTGGAAAAATGTGTGGCATTGCACCCAGAGGCTGTTGTTTTGCTGGAAGAACAATATCGGATGAATGAGAAGATCATGAATTATTCTTCTTCGGTGTTTTATGAAGGGAAGCTAAAGGCGAATGGCTCTGTAGCTAGTCATTTGTTATTTGAAGGGGATGCGCCATTGGCTTTTATTGATACTGCTGGTTGTGGATTTGAGGAGAAAACGGAAGGCACCAGTACCTATAATCCAGAAGAGGCTGTGTTTTTATTGAAGCATATGACGCAGTTATTTACCCAGCTAAGTGCCGTTTATACCGTTGAAAATTTTCCTACTGTAGCTGTGATCTCACCCTATAAGCAGCAGATTCATGTGTTAAAAGACTTGTTGATCAATCATCCTACTTTGCAGGAATATGCCAGTAAGATTTCAGTGAATACCATTGATAGTTTTCAGGGGCAGGAAAGGGATATTGTTTATATCGGCATGACCAGAAGTAATGATGAAGGAGCGATAGGCTTTTTATCGGATATTCGCCGGATGAATGTGGCTATGACCAGGGCAAGGAAAAAGCTCGTTGTAATTGGAGATAGTGCAACCTTATCGAGATTACCTTTTTATGCCGATTTTATCAATTATGCGGAGCAGATGGATGCTTATCAGAGTGCATGGGAGTTTGCTGATGTGGATTAGCTTAGTCGGAATCTTCATCCGATTGGTCTCCACTTCCATATTTTTCTGAATAATCTCTGGCGTTTTCATCTGCTAATGAATTGCCTTCTCTTTCGCTTTCCAGGTTGCGGTCTAAACGGTCATTCCATTTATCCAATCCATCTGGATGGTTGTGTTTTTTAATGAGGTTGGCGTTTTGTTTTTTAGGGGTTTTCATTGCTGTATGTTTTTTGGTTCATCTTAATAAACAGCGTCAGGCCGGAATAGGTTTTGATTAATCCATCATAAAAATTATTATCTTTCGTACGAAAAACAACATTTACCGATGAAAAAATACATTACCATTGTTCTTATTTTTTTTAGCTCAATAGTTTTTGCACAAGAAAAATATTGGCAGCAGCATGTAAGTTACAAAATAGATGTCGCATTAAACGACCAGGAAAAGTCATTGAAAGGCTTTGAAACAATTGTGTATAAAAACAATTCGCCTTCTACGCTTAACTTTATCTGGTTTCATATCTGGCCTAATGCCTATAAAAATGAAAATACGGCCTTGTTTCAGCAATTGAAAAATGATACCGCCAGAGCTGCAAAGCTGGAGAAATATACTCATGGGAGTATAGAGGGCTTGAATTTTAAAGTCGATGGCAAAGTTGCGACTACCGAAGCGCATCCAAATCCACAATATATTGATGTGATTAAACTGAAATTGCCGAAGCCGTTAAAGCCTGGCGATTCTGTAAGTATTACTACTGATTTTAAAGTGAAGTTGCCTTCGTATTTCTCTAGATCTGGCTTTGCAGATGGTGAATTTATGGTTTGTCAGTGGTACCCAAAACCGGCGGTATTTGATAAGAATGGCTGGCATGAGTTTCCTTATCTGGATATGGGAGAGTATTATAGTGACTATGCTTCTTTTAATGTAAATATTACGGTGCCTGCTGATTATGTAGTTGGGGCAACAGGTATGCTACAAAACGTGGACGAGCTGGCTACCTATAAAAAGGTAGGTGCTAAGAATGTTGCTGATCGCAATGCCAAGCCTGCGCTTTATGTTGCAAAAAATAAAAACGGCGTTAAAAAATTGAATTATAAGATCAATAATGTACCTGATTTTGCCTGGTTTGCAGATAAGGACTTTGTGATTCAATACGATACTTTAAAACTAGAGTCGGGTAAAATAGTTGATGCTTTTACCTATTATCACAATAAGGACAGCACTTTGTGGAATTATAGCATTGACTATGCAAAGGACGCGACTAAGCGTTATAGTAAATGGATTGGGGAATATGAATATCCTGTAGTGCAGGTAGTAGAAGGGCCTAAAAATAATTCCAGTGGTGGGATGGAATATCCAACAATTACGCTAATCACCAGTCCCGATGCTAAAAAAGAATCATTAGATGCAGTGATTGCACATGAGGTTGGACACAATTGGTTTATGAGTATGTTGGGGAGTAATGAAAGACAACATGCCTGGCAGGATGAAGGATTGAATACTTATTTCCAGTTCAGATATGAAGCCGAAAAGTACCGGTCCAATTCTATATTTGGCGATGGCATCCCTGTTGAAGTTCAGGCTTTGCCGGTTAAAGAATTTTTGGCCTCGATTTATGGTGCTTTGAGTGGAGCGCCTATGACCTCAGCTATTGATATCCCTTCGGACAAGTTTCCTTCGTCTGATCAGTATAGCGAAGCTTCGTACTTAAAAACGGCTTTGTGGTTGTATATTCTGGAAGATGGAGTAGGGCGTGAAAAGATGGATAATGCTTTTAAGCTTTATTTTAACTTGTGGAAAGGAAAACACCCACAACCAGAAGATTTAAAGGCTGCATTTGAGCAATCGCTCGGCATCAATTTAGATAAGTATTTCGAATTGCTGAAGAAAGAAGGAAAGTTTCAATAGCATCTGGTACCTTCAAGGTATATTAGCCAATATTTGGAGGGGTGTTGAGCAGGCCGCTGGCCCCAGCAATGCCTCGTCAACACCCCGGTAAGGCCCCAACAACGTCCCCGCAATTATAGGTTGTTTTTTGAACTCGATTACGATTTTTTTAGGAATTGATAGCTGTTGTCCTGGTACTAAGGTTGTCTCAGGAATTAACCCATATATAGCTTATGAATAGAATTGCAATATACAAAACCGCATTGAAAATGTCGTGGTGATTGACAGAAAGCATGGTTATTTTTGGATTGTAAAATAAAGAGATCAGTATCAAGCGGCATAGATTCATGCTTAAAATTAGACTTAGTCCGACGCAAATAAAGGTAAGGCGTGAGCGAAGTGGTTTTGGGAAGGCAAGGACAAAGGCCGAGAAACAGCTCATGATTCCATAGCCAAGGCAGGAGTAGACGAGTCTGAATCCTGAATGGCTTTCAACTTTTAAACTGATGTTGGTTGTGTAAACCACATAACCCATGAGTTCTAGTATTTTTGCTGCGGCAGCAATATATAGGTTACGCCACAGTTCTATATAATTCAAATGATCATCTAAAAATGGGAAGTATAGTCCTCCAGGGCTTGTGATCCCAATATACCCTATGTTAAAGCCATAAAAGGTAACAAAGAGTATCAGGAAATTTATTGAAAATCGGACTCCACCCAGCATATATTTTTTAGTAAAGTTTATTTTTTTAGGTGAATTAAAAAAAGCTATGGCTTTGTTTACCTAAAACAAAGCTCCTTTCCATTTGTCTTATATAATCATAGATAGACAAAGCGTATGGAAAAGATAATTCAAGCAGTATTTGACAATGAGGCGGATGCATTTACCGGTTTAAAGGCATTACAGGAATTGGATTTGATCCATGATTTATCTTTAGGAGAGTCGTACTTGCTAACTAAGAGTAAGACAGGTGAAACCTCAATTAAATCAGCAACTGATAAGGCTGCGGGTTCTGGAGTGGCGGGAGGAGCCTTAGTTGGTGGATTGGTTGGACTTTTAGCTGGGCCTCTGGGATTTATTATTGGTGTAGCTGGGGGGATGATTGCGGGCTCTGCAGGGGAGACTTTGAGGGCGGAAGATCGGTCTGACTATCTTGATGTGGTATCAAAGCAAATCCCCAACGGGAAATCAGTGTTAATTGCCCATGTTTGGGAAGACTGGAAAACACCTGTTGATACAGTGTTGGAGCCTTTAGCTACCTTGATTACTCGTTATGAAGTGCATAATAAGGTGTTTGATGCTGATTATCAGGCTAAACAATATGAAGCCTGGATTAATAGTGATCAGCAGGCAGGGACAGGCTTGGATGAAGAAAAACAGAAGAGAATTGAGAGTAGGCTAAAAAGTCAGAAAAAGAGACTTACGGAGATTAAAAAATAATTTAACATCGATGCTGACCTATAGACCGGGTAGTTGATGTTAGTTGGCTTCATGACAGTGTTAGTGAATAGTAAATAAACAATAAAACTACCACTACGTTAAAGAATATAGGTACTTTTGCGCCCATATTTATACGAGCAAATGAAATTAGCGATTAATGGTTTTGGAAGAATTGGACGTATTTTTTTACGCAGTGCAATAGAAAGAAACATCAATGTTGTTGCCATAAATGATCTTGGCGATCCAGCTACTTTAGCTCACCTTTTTAAGTACGATACCGTTCATAGGGGATTTAAAGGAAAGGTGAGTTATGAGGATGATGGCTTGGTCATCAATGGAAAGAAAATTCTAGTATATAATATAAAGAAACCTGAAGATTTGCCTTGGGCTACTTTAGGGATTGACCTTGTTTTGGAGTCGACCGGTAAGTTTACCACAAAGGCCGGCGCTGAACTTCATTTGAAAGCTGGTGCGAAACAGGTATTGATATCTGCACCATCACCTGATAAAGAAGTGCCGATGGTGGTGTTGGGGGTGAACGATGCAGAAATAGATTTGAGTTCGCCTATCCTGTCAAACGCATCTTGTACAACTAACAATGTTGCACCAATGGTAAAGATATTGGACGACAATTGGGGGATACTAGATGGTTATATTACTACGATACATTCTATGACGGGTGATCAGAATCTACATGATTCGCCTCATAAAGATTTAAGAAGAGCTCGCGCGGCTTCTGCTTCTATTATTCCTACAAGTACAGGAGCAGCTAAAGCCATCACTAATATTTTTCCGCATTTGGAAGGTAAGCTAGGTGGTGCTGGGATAAGGGTGCCTGTATTGAATGGATCATTGACCGATTTTACTTGTATTTTAAAAAGTCCTACTACCAAAGAAGATATTAATGCTGCCTTTAAAAAGGCTTCTGAGAATGAATTGAGTGCTATTGTGGAGTATACCGAAGATCCGATTGTTTCGGTGGATATTTTGGATAATCCGCATTCTTGCATTTTTGATGCACAGTTGACTTCTATTGTTGGCGATCTGGTAAAAGTTGTAGGCTGGTATGACAATGAATCTGGTTATTCTTCCAGATTGGCTGATTTAGTTCAGAAAATAGAAAAGCATCATGATTAAATACATTACAACGACAGAAACGCTTGGATTAAGAAATCTTGTCTTGCGGAACAATGCTGGGCTGGATAAATGCATTTTTCCGACTGACGAAACTGAGGGTAATTTTCATTTGGGATGTTTTGTGGAAGATAGATTGGCCTCAATAGCTACTTTTTTTCCAGAAGATTGTGAGGGTAGAGGTGCTGGAGGCTTTAGATTGCGAGGTATGGCTACAGATCCTGCTTTTTCAGGTAAAGGTTGTGGCTCGGATCTTATAAAATTTGCAATTAATGAGCTGAGATCTGCTAATGCTTCTTATATTTGGTGTCATGCGCGTAGTTCTGCTGTCGGTTTTTATGAAAAACTGGGCTTTGAGGTAATTTCGGAAGAATATGAGGTGCCAGAGATAGGTCCTCATTTTAATATGATTAAAATTATCTCATAAAATACACGCAAACCAACCTTAATCGAAAACAAAATATTTAAAATGAAAACAATAGATCAATGCAATTTTAAAGACAAGAAGGCTTTAGTTAGAGTAGATTTTAACGTTCCTTTTGATAGTGATTTTAATATTACTGATGATAAAAGGATGCGTGCTGCATTGCCAACTATTCAAAAAATACTGAATGATGGTGGTGCTGTAATTTTGATGTCGCATTTAGGTAGACCTAAAGGTGGACCAGATGATAAAAACTCTTTAAAGCATATTTTAGGTGATCTTTCGAGGATGCTTGATTTGCAGGTGAAGTTTGCTGATGATTGTATTGGTGCTGATGCTGTAGAAAAAGCAAAGAACTTAGAACCTGGTCAGGTTTTGCTTTTGGAGAATTTACGTTTTCATAAAGAAGAAGAAAAAGGTGATCGTGACTTTGCTGGAAAATTAGCGAAGTTAGGTGATGTATATGTAAATGATGCTTTCGGAACAGCGCACCGTGCGCATGCATCGACAGCTATTGTTGCTGAGTTTTTTCCTACTGAAAAATACTTCGGTTATTTAATGGCTGAAGAATTGAAAAATGCTGAAAAGGTAAATGTAGGTGCTGCTAAGCCTTTTACTGCAATTATGGGTGGCGCGAAAGTGTCGGATAAAATTTTACTGATTGAGAGTTTGCTAGATAAAGTAGATAACTTAATTATTGGTGGCGGTATGGCTTATACTTTTGCAAAAGCACAAGGTGGTGAAATCGGAACATCTTTACTAGAAGCAGATAGAATGGCTTTGTGTTTAGAATTGTTAGAGCAGGCTAAAGCTAAGGGTGTTAATTTATATTTGCCTTTAGATACGGTTATTGCTGATAAGTTTGATAATGAGGCAAGTAAGGGTACGGTGGATACAGGACAGATTCCTGCAGATTGGATGGGCTTAGATATTGGTCCAAAAACAGTCGCTTTGTTTTCTGAAGTGATCGCTAACTCTAAGACTTTGTTGTGGAATGGCCCAATGGGTGTATTTGAAATGGCAAATTTTGAGCAAGGTACACGTGCGGTTGCGGATGCTGTTGTTGCTGCAACACAGAAAAACGGTGCTTTCTCTTTAATTGGCGGTGGTGATTCGGCTGCGGCGATTGCTAAATTCAATTTAGAAGATAAGGTTAGTTATGTGTCTACTGGTGGTGGTGCATTGCTGGAATATATGGAAGGTAAGGAGTTGCCTGGTGTTAAGGCAATTAATGACTAACGCTAAGGATATTTTTTAGGACAGGCGTTTCGTTTTTACGAAACGCCTGTTTTTGTTTACCACCATATTTTCTGCGTTTTTGATGGTTTAAAGGCAGAAAAATATTGGTATGAAATATGTTGATAATTTTTTGTGGTAGAATGTGGTAAAAAGTGGTAGAAATATCTATTTTTACACTACATAAAAAGTGCACATAGAGAAATGGTACAGCTATTAGGAGAGTTTGATTGTAAATTAGATGCGAAAGGCCGCTTGATGGTCCCTTCGAGTCTAAAAAAACAATTGCCTAATGTTGAGGATGAGGGACTTGTGATTAACCGGGGCTTTGAGAAGCATTTGGTTATTTATCCCAAAAAAGTTTGGGAAAGCATGGTGGAGGAGATGAGTAAGTTGAACCAGTACGAACCAAAAACAAGAGCGTTTATTCGTTATTTCACTCGCGGCGCGACGTCTTTGACGTTGGATGCTGCCGGAAGAGTGAATTTACCGAAGTCTTTATTGGAATCTGTGGGTATTGAAATTAGTGAAGATCTTGTTTTAGCTTGTCAGTTTGATAAGGTGGAAGTTTGGTCGAAAAAGGCTTATGAAGCTTTGTTTGATGAGGAGCCTGAGAACTTTGCTTTTCTTGCTCAGGAAGTAATGGGAAATAAAAACAGGGGGGAAGATGGAAAATAGTTATCATGTTCCTGTTTTGTTGAAGGAGTGTATGGAAGGCTTGGATATTAAGCCGGATGGAGTGTATGTGGATGTGACTTTTGGTGGTGGTGGACACTCTCGTGAGATCCTTAAAAAATTAGGTAAAGACGGAGTTTTAATTGCGTTTGATCAGGATCCTGATGCGCAAAGAAATAAGATCGATGATCCCCGTTTTCATTTTGTAGATCAGAATTTTGCTTTTCTTAAAAATAACCTGCGTTTGTTGGGTTATAAAACTGTAGATGGTATTTTGGCTGATTTGGGAGTTTCTTCTCATCAGTTTAACGAGCCAGAAAGAGGTTTCTCTACCAGGTTTGATGCTGCCTTAGATATGCGTATGGATAAACAAGGTAAGTTGACAGCTGCCGATGTTTTGAATACGTATACTGAAGATCAGTTACATAAAATTTTTGGTATTTATGGTGAGGTTAAAAATGCAAAATCTTTAGCTAGGGTTATTGTTACTGGTCGTGTTGATCGTCCGGTTTTAACCTTGGCTGACTTTAAGGTGGTTGCTGCAGCGCACATTCCTAAAGGTAAAGAGCATAAATATATGGCGCAGGTTTTTCAAGCTTTACGCATTGAGGTGAACGCCGAGATGAAAGTGTTGGAAGATTTTCTGTTGCAAACTGCTGATGTTTTAAAACCAGGAGGTCGTTTGGTGGTGATGTCATATCATTCATTAGAAGATAGGCCGGTTAAGAATTTCCTTGCAAAAGGAAAGTTTAGAGGTGAAGTAGATAAAGATTTTTTTGGTAACGAGCAAAAACCGTTTAAAGCGATTACGAGGAAAGCTATTGTGGCTGATGAGGCTGAGTTGGAACGTAATAGTCGGTCGCGGAGTGCTAAGTTAAGAGTGGGAGAGCGGTTATGAACAACAGGTTTAGGGAACATCTAGATGAAGAACCGGAATTAGAAGAGGAGATCGATGTTAAGGTTAAACCTAAACCGAAACAAAAAGAGCCTGAAAGTAGTAATGCTTTTTTTAAAAAGCTGTTTACTGAGGGGGTAGTAAGTAAAGAGGCTGCAACGGAGATGTTGCCGTTTTTGATATTTCTTTCGGTTTTATGTATGCTATACATAGCCAATAGCCATATGGCTGTTAAGAATATCAGGAGTATTGATAAGTTAAATAAAGAAGTAAAAGAGCTGAGTTGGGAATATAAGTCGCTAAAGGCCGACCTGATGTTTAAGAGTAAACTGACGGAAGTAGCAAAAAAAGTAGACACTTTAGGGATAAAAGAACTGACTGAGCCACCTAAAAAAATTGTAATAAACACTAATGAATATTAGAGATAACATCTTATTGCGTGTTTATCTGTCCTTCGGGCTGATTGTACTGCTTGCCGTGGCGGTATTGGTCAGACTGTGCGATGTACAGTTTGTGGAGGGACATAAATGGCGTGCCATGGCCGATAGTCTCTCTACAAAGTATATCAATATTGAAGCTGCAAGGGGTAATATTTATTCAGTAGATGGTAGTCTGCTGGCAACCTCTATTCCTGAGTATGAATTGAGGATGGATTTGTTTGCTGGTGGAATACAGGATAAGGATGTTTTTAATGAAAAAGTAGATTCATTAGCATTTAGCTTGTCTCAGTTTTTTAAAGATAAATCACCTAAAGAGTATTCGCGTTACCTGCGTGCTGCACGTAGGGATAGTGTTCGTTACTTGTTGATTAAGCGTAAAGTTGGTTATCAGGAATTGAAGACCATCAGAACTTTCCCTTTGTTTAATATCGGAAAATATACTGGGGGTTTGATTGCTGTTCAGCAAAATAAAAGAATCAGACCGTTTAAGTTTTTAGCGGCTAGAACCATTGGTTATAAGAACGAGAATGTTCCGAATGGCGTTGGTTTGGAAGGTGCTTTTGGAGAATATATTAACGGCGAAAGTGGTAAACGATTGGTTCAGCGTATTTCGGGTGGTGTTTGGATGCCTGTTAATGATGAGGCTGAGGTAGCGCCTAAAGAAGGAGCTGATATTATATCTACGATTGATATCAATATGCAGGACCTTGTGCAAACAGCGCTGGAAAAGCAATTGAAAATTAGCGATGCTGATTATGGTACGGTTATTTTGATGGAGGTTGCTACCGGAGAAGTTAGGGCTGTGGCTAATTATACCCGGGTAAGTGAGGGGGTTTATGAGGAGCAGTTTAATTACGCTATAGGTGGTAGTCAGGATCCAGGTTCAACCTTTAAGTTGGCTTCTTATATGGCCTTGTTGGAAGACAAAAAAGTAGATACAAACACACTGGTGTCTACGGGTGATGGTACTTACAGGGTTAAGGGGCATACGATTAAGGATTCTCATGGTGGAATAGGTACAGTTACAGTGATGAAAGCTTTTGAGCAATCGGCAAATACGGCGGTTGCTAAGTTGGTAAATATGCATTATCAGGATGATCCATCTCAGTTTACAGATCACTTTTATGATATTCATATGAATGAGCGCTTGGGATTGCAGATTCCGGGTGAAACAAAACCGGTGATTAAGAATCCGAAGTTTAAAAGTTGGAACAAGAATTTGACCTTGCCGCAAATGGCTTATGGTTACGAAATGCTGATTACGCCATTGCAAATGTTGACATTTTATAATGCGGTTGCTAACGATGGGAAATACATTGCGCCGCTTTTTGTGAAAGAGATCAGACGTTTGGGTAATCCGATAGAGCAGTATCAGGCAAGAGTAATTTCTGATCGTATCTGTTCTGAAAAAACGATTAAAAAGTTACAGGCGATGTTAGAATCGGTTGTGACCAAGGGGACCGGTAAACTGATGGGTTCTCCATTATATAGGGTTGCAGGAAAAACAGGTACAGCTCAGGTTGCTGATGGGCGTAAAGGTTATAAGGGTAAGCCAAGCTATCAAGCTTCGTTTTGCGGATATTTTCCTGCAGAGAAACCGAAGTATTCAATTATAGTGTCTATCAATGGGCCTAAAAATGGTTATTACGGAGCAACGGTTGCTGGTCCGGTATTTAAAGAAATAGCGGATCGTATTTATGCAAGTGACATGGAAATGTATAACAACATTTCGGAGCATTATGTTGGTAATACGATTAATCCGGAAGCTAAAGCTGGTCATAGTAAGGCGGTTAAAAGGGTGTACAATGCTTTAGGTGTTAAAGCTTTATATGCGGCTAAATCGGATTACTTTAATAGTGTGGATACCAGTAATGGTATAGTTTACGAAGAATTTAACTTGATAAAAGGAGTGATGCCTGATGTGAATGGGATGGGCTTAAAAGATGCTTTGTATCTTTTGGGTAATGCTGGTTTAAAGACCAGAGTGAAAGGTAGCGGAAAGGTTGTGAGTCAATCCATCGCAGCCGGAAATAAAATAGGAAAAGGTTTATCAGTACAAATAGATTTACAATAAGATGCAGCTGCAGGAAATTTTATATGGAATAGCAATAACTAACCTGGTTGGGAATACCAACAAGGAGGTGAGTGCTTTGGTATTTGATTCTCGTCAGGTGACTCAGGATGATGTGTTTTTTGCGATAAAAGGTACTTTGTCTGATGGTCATGCTTACATCGGTAGTGTTGTAAGTGCGGGTGTTTCTGTCGTGGTTTGTGAACAGATTCCTGAGGAAACTGTTGCTGGTGTAACTTATATTCAGGTGGCTGATAGTTCGGTTGCGCTTGGTAAAATGGCTGCTAATTTTTATGGTAATCCTTCTGCTAAATTGCAGTTGATTGGTATTACTGGCACCAATGGCAAGACGACCATTGCCACTTTATTGTTTAAATTGTTTCGTGAGCTGGGTTATAAAGTTGGTCTGATTTCGACTGTTGATAATCACATTAATGATCGCGTGATTGTGGCGACGCATACTACCCCAAATCCAATAGCATTGAATATGCTTTTGCAGGATATGGTTGATTCGGGTTGTGATTATTGCTTTATGGAAGTGAGTTCTCATGCTGTTGTTCAGCATAGAATTGAAGGATTGAGTTTCGCTGGTGGTGTGTTTTCTAACATTACGCATGACCACCTGGATTTTCACGTAACGTTTGATAATTATATCAAAGCGAAGAAAGCATTTTTTGACGTGTTGCCATCTTCGGCTTTTGCCTTAACCAATCTTGATGATAAAAATGGAATGGTTATGCTGCAGAATACGAAGGCAGTAAAAAAGACATATGCCTTAAAACAGCTTGCTGATTTTAAAGCCAATATTATTGAAAACAGTTTTAATGGTCTGCATCTGAATATTGATCATGCTGATGTTTTCTTTAAGCTTGTAGGCTCATTTAATGCTTATAATTTATTGGCAGTTTATGGCACTGCGATGTTGCTTGATCAGGATCAATTGACGGTATTGACTACTTTGACTAGTCTGACTGGCGCTGAGGGTAGGTTTGATTACATGATGGCCAACGGTATTATTGGTATTGTGGATTATGCGCATACACCTGATGCTGTTCAGAATGTGTTGAGTACAATACATGACATTAGAAAGGGAACAGAGCAAGTGATTACCATTATTGGTTGTGGTGGGGATAGGGATAAAACTAAGCGTCCGATTATGGCTCAGGTGGCTTGTGATTGGAGCGATAAGGTGATCCTGACTTCGGATAACCCAAGGACTGAAAACCCGCAGACGATAGTAGAGGAAATGGAAAAGGGGGTTTCTCCAACAAATAGGCGTAAAACATTGAGTATAGTAGATAGAAGAGAAGCGATTAAAACGGCTTGCCATTTGGCTAAGCCCGGAGATATTATTGTGCTTGCAGGTAAAGGGCATGAAAAGTACCAGGAGATAAATGGGGTGAGGTATCATTTTGATGATAAGGAAGTGTTAATGGAACAATTAAACTTGATCAGCTAATGTTATATTATTTATTTGAATACCTGAACCAGCATTACGATTTCCCGGGATTGAGATTGTTTCAATACATCACTTTCCGTACTTCTTTGGCGGTGATTCTTTCGCTGATTATCACTACTGTTTATGGTAGAAGGTTGATCAATTATCTGCATAAAATGCAGGTTGGAGAGACGGTAAGGAATCTTGGATTGGAAGGCCAGATGCAGAAGCAAGGTACACCAACGATGGGTGGTATCATCATTTTGCTCGGTATTTTGGTACCAACATTATTGCTGGCCAACTTAACCAATATCTATGTGATTTTGATGCTCATCACTACTGTGTGGATGGGTGCTGTCGGATTTTTGGATGATTATATCAAAGTATTTAAGAAGAATAAAGAAGGGTTAGCCGGTAGGTTTAAAATTGTTGGACAGGTTGGACTTGGGTTAATTATTGGTTGTACCATGTATTACCATCCAAATATTGTAGTTAGACAAACAGTGGAAGAAGTAAGTGTGGCTAAAGCGGCTACAGCTCCTATGGTTTTGAGACAAAAGGGGGAGAGCTTTTATTACACTCAGGATGTGAAATCTACTTTGACTAACGTTCCTTTTTATAAAAATAATGAATTTGATTATGCCAAAGTGCTTAAGTTTTTAGGCGATGGTTATGAGAAGTATGCAGCCTTGGTTTTCATTTTTATCACTGTCATAATTATTGCGGGGGTATCTAATGGGGCGAATATTACTGACGGAATCGATGGCTTGGCAACGGGAACGTCTGCGATTATAGGAATTACACTCGGCTTGTTGGCTTATGTGTCTGGTAACACGGTAATTGCCGACTACCTCAATATTATGTATATCCCAAATTCGGGTGAGTTGATGATTTTTGCGGGTGCCTTTGTTGGGGCTTGCGTAGGATTCTTATGGTACAATTCTTATCCGGCCCAGGTGTTTATGGGGGATACAGGAAGTTTGGCTATTGGTGGGATCATTGCGGCATTTGCCATTATGATTAGAAAGGAATTGCTAATTCCTGTTTTATGTGGTGTTTTCTTAATTGAGATCTTATCTGTGATGCTTCAGGTGTCTTATTTTAAGTATACCAAGAAACGGTTTGGCGAGGGCAGAAGGATTTTCTTAATGTCTCCTTTACATCACCATTACCAGAAGAAAGGATATCATGAAGCTAAGATTGTAACTAGATTCTGGATCATTAGCATATTGCTTGCGATCATTACCATCATCACTTTAAAATTAAGATAATGGAAAAGCAGAGAATCGCAATTTTAGGTGGGGGAGAAAGTGGTGTAGGTGCGGCAATGCTAGCGCAGAAGCAAGGTTTTGATGTGTTTTTGTCTGATTTTGGCGCTATTCCGATGCAATACAAAGAGAAATTACAAGAGCTAAATATCCCTTTTGAAGAGAATAAGCATAGTCAAGCTGAAATATTAAAAGCTGTTGAGGTAATTAAGAGTCCGGGTATACCTGATACTGCGGGGATCATCAAGGAGATTAAAGCGAAGCAGATTCCAGTAGTGTCTGAAATTGAATTTGCCAAGCGTTATACCAATGCAAAAACGATTTGTATCACTGGCTCTAATGGCAAGACAACAACAACCATGTTGACTTACCATCTTTTGAAGAATGCAGGATTAAACATTGGACTTGCGGGTAACATAGGGCATAGTTTTGCAGCGCAGGTGGCGACATCGGATTTTGATTGGTATGTATTGGAGATTTCCAGCTTTATGTTGGATGATATGTATGATTTTAAGGCTGATATCGCTGTTTTATTAAATATAACACCTGATCATTTAGACCGCTATGACTATAAGCTGGACAATTACGCTGCATCAAAAATGCGTATTGTTCAAAATCAGACCAGTGATGATATTTTTATCTACTGTGCTGATGACGAGGAAACTTTAAAAGCGTTGAAAAGCACTAAAGTAAATTCGAAAAAATACCCTTTTTCAATCCGGAAGAAAATTGAAGCGGGTGCATACCTTGAAGACAACAACATACACATCAATATAAACCTAAACGATCCATTAATCATGTCTATTACAGAATTAGCCCTACAGGGAAAGCACAATATTTATAACTCTATGGCATCTGGCATAGTGGCTAAAGTATTAGATATTAGAAATAGCTCTATACGTGAAAGTATGGGTGATTTTAGAAATATTGAACATAGGTTAGAGCATGTCGCAAAAATCTCTGGAGTTGATTACATCAATGATTCTAAAGCGACCAATGTGAACTCTACCTGGTACGCACTGGAAAGTGTTGGTGAAGGTGTGATTTTAATTATGGGTGGTGTTGATAAAGGTAATGATTATGACATGCTAAAGGATATGGTACGCCAAAAGGTTAAGGCGATTGTATGTTTAGGTAAAGACAATAAGCGGATTCATGAAGCTTTTGAAGATGACGTGGAGATTATTGTAAATACATTTTCTGCGCATGAGGCTGTTCAGGTAGCTTATCATTTGGCAAAAAAGGGGAACACCGTATTGTTGTCTCCAGCTTGTGCCAGTTTTGATTTGTTTAAGAACTATGAGGACCGCGGTAACCAATTTAAGGCAGCTGTTAAAGAATTGTAATTATGACTACAATAAATAGGCTTTTAGATAAAACAAAGGGAGATCGCTGGATTTGGCTGATCATTATCCTTTTGTCGCTAATTTCTATACTTACCGTTTACAGTGCAACCGGGACTTATGCTTATAAGACGGGGAAAACTGTAGAGAAGATTTTGCTAACTAAGCACTTGATCTTTGTGGTAATGGGGATTGGTATGATCTATATTGCGCATTTATTGGACTATAAATATTATGCTGGGATCTCGAAGGTCTTAATGATCATTACGATTCCGCTCTTGTTTTATACCGCTATTTTTGGTGCTAACATTAATGATGCATCCCGTTGGGTAAAGATTCCTTTAATTGGTTTAACCTTTCAGACTTCAGATTTAGCGAAGATTGCCTTGATTACATTCTTGGCTAGAATGCTGACTAAGAAGCAGGAGAATATTAAGGATGTTAGAAAAGCATTTATACCGATCATGGGATCTGTGTGTGCGGTATTTGTGTTGATTGCCTGGGCCAATTTATCTACAGCTATTATGCTGTTTGGGGTAAGTATTTTGCTGCTGATTATTGGAAGGATCAGTATTAAGCAGATTAGTATGGTATGCGCAGGTGGAGCTGTACTGTTGTTGTTTATTGTGTTTTTAGGGCCGAGGGCCGCTACTTATAAATCCAGGGTAAATTCATTTTTACATCCTGAGCTGCAACATTCGGATAAAACTTACCAGGCTGATCAATCAAAAATTGCATTGGCGACTGGTGGGGTATTTGGTAAAGGTCCTGGGAACAGTACCCAGCGTAACTTTTTACCGCACCCATATTCGGATTTTATTTTTGCAATTATAGTAGAAGAATATGGGTTGATGGGGGCGATGACGGTGATGCTATTGTATCTCGTGTTGCTTTACCGTTGTGTACGGATCGTAACCCAAAGCCCAAAGGCTTTTGGGGCTTTGCTGGCTGCAGGGCTAAGCTTTAGTTTAACCATACAGGCTTTTGCCAATATGGCGGTAGCTGTAGGTTTAGGTCCGGTTACAGGAGTTCCGCTACCACTGGTGAGTATGGGTGGTACTTCGATGATATTTACAAGTATAGCCTTTGGGATTATATTGAGCGTAAGCAGAGATGTGGAAGAACAGGGCACTAAAAAAGTAATTGTTGGTGAAATACCAGCAATGGCATAAAGATTAAAAGATGAGACCAACGAGGATAATAATTTCAGGAGGCGGTACTGGCGGACATATATTTCCAGCCATATCCATAGCTAATGCGCTAAAGCGTATGGAGCCGGGCTGTGAAATTTTATTTGTTGGTGCAGCCGGTCGGATGGAAATGGATAAAGTTCCAGCTGCTGGTTATAAAATTATTGGTTTAAATATTAGCGGTATACAAAGAGGTTCTATTGTGAAAAACTTAGAGCTGCCGTTTAAATTGTTTGGAAGTGTGCGTAAAGCCTTGCGAATCATTGCTGATTTTAAACCTGATGTGGTTGTGGGTGTCGGTGGCTATGCGTCCGGACCAATTTTATTTGCTGCATCATTAAAAAATATTCCTTACCTGATACAAGAGCAAAATTCTTATGCAGGTATGACCAATAAATGGCTGGGTAAAAAAGCAGCTAAGGTTTGTGTTGCATTTGATGGAATGGAGCAGTTTTTTCCTGCTGATAGGTTGCTTAAAACAGGTAATCCGGTAAGAAAGGATGTAGTGGATGTTTTAAATAAGCATTATGCAGGTGCAGAACTGTTGAAACTTGACCCATTAAAGAAAACGATATTGGTTACAGGTGGAAGTTTGGGTGCTGGTACATTAAATAAGAGTATCGAAAAACATATTCTTGAGTTTATAGATGCTGATGTACAACTGATCTGGCAAACAGGTAAGTACTATTACAATGGAATTATTGAGCGTTTGGGTCTTGATTTTAATCCTAATGTTCGGATTCTGGAGTTTTTGAATAAAATGGATTTGGCTTATGCTGCTGCTGATGTGATTATTTCACGTGCGGGTGCAGGAACGATTGCTGAATTGTGTATGATTAAAAAGCCGGTTATACTGGTTCCTTCGCCAAATGTGGCTGAAGATCATCAGACAAAGAATGCATTGGCATTGGTAAAAAACAATGCGGCTTTGATGATTGTGGATCAATCGGCAGAGGATATCCTTGTAAAAGAGGCTTTAAGTTTATTGAATGATAAAGATAGAAGTTCAATCTACACTGAAAATATAGGTAAGATGGCTTTGCCTGATGCTGATCAAGTGATTGCAAAAGAGGTAATGTTGTTGGCAGAAAGGGGGGGTAATAGCTAATGGAACTGGATAACATAAAACGCGTTTATTTTGTTGGCATTGGTGGCATTGGCATGAGTGCAATTGCTCGTTATTTTGCTAAACGTGGATGTGTAGTTTGTGGCTATGATAAAACACGGACTAACCTAACTGTCGCTTTAGAACAGGAAGGTATTCTTGTTTCCTACATGGATGATGACGCGGTTTTACCGGTTACATTTCATGAAAAAAATAATGATACGCTGATCGTGTATACGCCTGCGATTCCTAAAAATTCGGAGATCTTAAATTATTTTAAGGACAATGGTTTTATTTTAAAGAAACGTTCGGAGGTCCTTGGCATCATTAGTAAAGGACAGTTTTGTATTGCTGTTGCGGGTACACATGGTAAAACAACTACCTCGTCAATTGTAGCGCATGTTTTAATTGCAAGTGGTTATGGTTGTACTGCTTTTTTAGGTGGGATAGCTTCGAATTACAATAGCAATTTCATCATTGGGGATAACAATGTGGTAGTGGTTGAGGCTGATGAATATGATCGTTCTTTCTTAACGCTTCATCCAGATATTGCTGTGGTTACTTCAATGGATGCTGATCATTTGGATATTTATGGTGATGCAAGTCATTTAGAGGAGTCGTTCAGGATGTTTGCTGGTCAGTTGAAGCCTGGTGGAACATTGTTTGTTAAAAACGGGCTTCCTTTAGCAAATGGCATAAGCTATAGTGTTGGTTTGCCTTCGCAAATCAAAGGGCAAAATATCAGAGTTGAAGGTTCCAGGTTTGTATTTGATTATGTGGATGCTGATGTAACTATTGCTGATATCCAGCTGATGTTGCCTGGTAAACATAATGTAGAAAATGCGGTAGCTGCAATTGCGGTTGCGCTTAAACTTGGAATAGATCCGCAAAAAATTGCAGCGGCGATTGGTTCTTTTAAAGGAGTTAAAAGAAGATTTGAATATGTAGTAAATACACCGGAGCATATTTATATTGATGACTATGCGCATCATCCTGAGGAGCTTCGTGCTTGTTTTGATGCGGTTAGACAGTTGTACCCGGATAAAAAGTTAACGGTAATCTTTCAGCCACATCTGTTTACACGTACGCGTGATTTTGCAGATGATTTTGCAAAAGTCTTAAGTACAGTTGATCATTTGCTGTTGCTGGAGATTTATCCTGCACGTGAATTGCCGATTCCTGGTGTGAATTCGCAATTGTTGCTTGATAAAATGTCATTGAAAGACAAAGAGATATGTGGTAAAGATTTAATAACTGCGTACATAGAAAACAATAAGCCTGAGTTACTTTTAACAGTAGGGGCTGGAGATATAGATACATTGATACAACCACTTAAAGCCATTTTGACCCATGCTTAAAAGGATTAATTGGAGACCAATTTTTAAATGTTTTGCCTGGATGATTTGTCTGGCCGGTTTGGTCGTGCTGATGAGTTTCGTTGACGGCAAAAAGAAAAAGCTGGTTTGTACCAATGTTAAGATCCTGATTCCGGGAGCGGATAATTTTATTGAGCGGGAAGAGGTTGATGCAATTTTGAAGCAGAGTCAGGGTTCATTGATTGGTCAGAACCTGGCCGGTATTAACCTGCAACGTATTGAGAAAAACATTATCGCCAATCCATACATTGCTTATGCTACAGTGTATGCCGATATGAATGGTGTAATACAGATAGAAATTAAACAAAGACAGCCTATTTTGAGGGTGATTAACTCAGCTGGGCAGGATTATTATATAGATAGTAACGGATTGAAAATGCCTGTTTCACCTAATTTTACAGCAAATGTACTGGCTGCAAACGGTGATATTATGGAGCACTTTAGTGGTAAAGTAGATACGCTGATCACAAAGTTGGCTGTAGATTTGTATAAGGTGGCTGCATACGTTAAAAGGGATACGTTATGGGATGCTCAGATTGAGCAATTGTATGTAAATAATGCTAGAGATATAGAGTTGATTCCTAGGGTAGGTAATCACCGTATTGTTTTGGGTACAGCGGATTCGCTGGAAACCAAGATGAGAAACCTATTGGCGTTTTATAAGAAAGCAATCCCCAAGGTGGGATGGAATCGTTATAAAACGATTAACATAAAATACATCAATCAGGTTGTTTGTGAAAAAAATAAGATTGATTCTTTAACCGGGGAGGTGATTAAGGATCGTGTAACAGATACTGCAAGACAGAGCAGAAAAGTCGTTGATTCTGTTGTCCGAGTGCAAATTGTGACGGATATACAGGGTGAAGGGAATAGTAAGAAGGAAAAAGTTAAAAAAGATACCAGGAATAAAAATTAATAAACTCAACAAATCGATATAGTTATGGGCAAAGAAAAATCTACCATTCAATCTCCAATAGTAGTCGGATTAGACATCGGTACTACTAAAATCTGTGTGATCGTTGGTCGTAGGACACAGCATGGAAAAATAGAAGTTTTAGGGATAGGAAAAGCAGAATCTGCGGGAGTTACTCGTGGTGTGGTTTCTAATATTCAGAAAACAGTACAAGGGATATCGCAGGCGGTTGAATTGGCAAGTGGTCAATCAAATGTTGAGATCCGAGTTGTGAATGTAGGTATTGCCGGGCAGCATATCAAGAGTTTGCAACATAGAGGTATTTTAACCCGTCGTGAGTTGAATACGGAGATTGGGAAAAAGGATATCGATAAATTAATTGATGATATGTTTAAACTGGTTATGCCCCCAGGAGAAGAAATCATCCATGTTTTACCTCAGGAATTTACGATCGACAATGAGCCGGGTGTAAAGGATCCGATTGGCATGGCTGGTGTACGCCTTGAAGCTAACTTCCATATCATTTCTGGTCAGGTGACTGCTGTGAAAAATATCATGAGGTGCGTAACCAATGCCGGGTTACAAACTCAGGAACTAATATTAGAGCCCCTGGCTTCTTCAGAATCGGTGTTGAGCGACGAAGAAAAAGAAGCTGGTATTGCCCTGGTTGATATTGGTGGTGGTACCACTGATATTGCTATTTTCCATGAAGGTATCATCCGTCATACGGCAGTTATTCCGTTTGGTGGTAATAGTGTTACAGAAGATATCCGTGAAGGCTGCTCTGTAATGAGAAACCAGGCTGAGCTATTAAAGACCCGTTTTGGATCGGCCCTGGCAGAAGAAAATAAAGAAAATGAAATTATTTGTGTTCCTGGATTAAGAGGAAGGGAGCCTAAAGAGATTTCAGTGAAAAACCTTGCTTATGTAATCCAGGCCCGTATGGAAGAAATCATTGAGCATGTGTATTACGAAATCAAATCATCAGGTTACGAGAAAAAACTGATTGGTGGAGTGGTGATTACTGGTGGTGGTGCTTTATTAAAACACCTATCTCAATTGGTAGAATATGTAACTGGTTTAGATTGCCGCGTTGGTTATCCAAATGAGCATTTGTCTAAATACGAAGACATGCAGAAAACCATTTATGATGATTTGAAAAGCCCAATGTATGCAACCAGTGTTGGTTTGTTGATCAAGGGTATCCAAAAGGCAGAAGAGCTATTAGAGGAAATGAAACAACCTGGTGTTTTTGTTGAGAAAGCGAAGGAAGTTAAGGAAAAAGCTAAGCGTTCTGGCGGTGGATTGTTTGATAAGCTCCTTGCTAAGACAAAGGATTTTATCAAAGACGATATGAATGTGAGTGACGAAGATTATATAAAACCGTAATATTTATCCACAATAGCTAACTTTTCCACATTATCAACATTTGTGGAAAACGCCTGTTAAAAAAGTGTTAATATTACATAGAGAGATGAACAGGTAAAACGAATTTTTAAATAACTGATTCATAAAGATATGCAGTTCGAAATGTTAAAAGATAAGTCATCAATCATCAAGGTAATTGGTGTTGGTGGCGGTGGTGGTAATGCGGTAAACCATATGTACCGTCAAGGAATTACTGGTGTAGACTTTATTATTTGTAATACAGATGCCCAGGCTTTGGAGTTTAGTCCTATTCCTAATAAGGTTCAGTTGGGTGCTAGTCTTACCGAAGGTATGGGTGCAGGCTCGATTCCCGAAGTTGGAAAAAATTCGGCTATAGAGAATATAGACGACATCAAGCAGATGCTTGGTAGCACAACAAAAATGTTGTTCATAACTGCTGGTATGGGTGGTGGTACCGGAACGGGTGCCAGTCCTATTATTGCCAAAGCAGCGAAAGAACTTGACATTTTAACTGTTGCCATTGTAACTACACCTTTTGCCTTTGAAGGTAAGAGACGTAAGATGCAAGCAAATGATGGTTTGGATGAACTGAAAAAGTATGTCGATTCTTATTTGGTTATATCTAATGACAGGTTGCGCGAAATCTTCGGTAACCTTACCTTAGGTTCTGCATTCTCTCAGGCTGATGATATTTTAACAACTGCTGCAAAAGGCATTGCAGAGATCATTACTGTTCCTGGATACATCAACGTGGATTTTAAAGATGTGCGTACTGTTATGAAAGATAGCGGTGTATCTATCATGGGTAGTTTTGCATGTGATGGTGAGAACAGAGCATTGAATGCAGTTGAGGGAGCTTTAGCTTCGCCATTATTAAAAGACAACGAGATAGAAGGTGCAAGATATATCTTGTTAAATATAAGTTCTGGTTTACGTGAAGTAACCATGGACGAGGTGACTATTATCACGGATTACATTCAGGAAAAAGCAGGTTTATCTGCTGATTTAATCTGGGGTAACTGTATTGATGAGAACCTGGAAGATAAGTTGTCTGTTACTATTATTGCTACTGGTTTCCAAACTACTGAGCAACGTGACGAAGAGAAAAAGAATGTAAAAAAGATTTCTTTGCTTACACCTGAAGAGGCGCCGTTGGTTAGACCGGTAGAACCTGTAAATTCATTTATAGAGACTAAAGCTCCGGTTTATACGAATGAGCCGGTAATGAAAGCCAAAGAAGAAATTAAACAATCAGATCTTTTTGCTGATTTGTTTAATCCTAACAAAAACAGAAATGCTGAAGAACCAGCAAATTCTATTGTTAGACATACTTTGCTTGAAGAGGAAACTCCATTTGTTGAGTCTACTCCGCAGGATTCAGGATTTGAATTTGAGATTAAAGTTGCAGAAACTGATTTTGTATTTGAAACACCCACTACAGTGTTCAATAATGACATCGTTCCTCAAAGGGAAGAAATTATTGAATCAGGTGCTGATGACGATAAAAATGATGAGTCGATTGAAGATCAATTAAAGAAATCTAAAGAGAGAATTCTTAGATTGAAAGATTTGAGCATGAAGCTTCGTACCAGTAATGGTTTGCAGGAACTAGAAAACGAACCTGCATATAAACGTAAGCAAATGCAATTGCAGCAGGTTCAGCATTCTTCGGAATCTCAAGTTTCGAGATTTACTTTAAGTAACGATGAAGACGGATCTACTGAGATCAGACCAAATAACTCTTTCCTTCACGATAATGTTGATTAATTTAACCTAATCGGAATACTAAAAAGCCTTAGCAATTATTGTTAAGGCTTTTTGGTATCTATATATTATGCTTGTGTAAGTAATGCGTCATAGAACGTCAATTATTTTGTATCAGGTATATTAAACATAACTTTGTAAAAAAATAATAACTTAAAATACATATAACATTGGATATTTTTGAAAAGATAGCGAAACACATGGGACCTCTTGGTCAACATCACAAATGGTCTCATGGATATTTCTCATTTCCTAAATTAGAAGGCGATATAGCTCCCCACATGAATTTTCGTGGTAAAGAGCATTTGGTTTGGAGTTTGAATAATTATTTGGGGTTAGCCAATCACCCAGAAGTACGAAAAGCTGATGCACAGGGAGCGGCAGATTTTGGTATGGCTTATCCTATGGGTGCCAGAATGATGTCTGGTAACTCTAAATATCATGAGCAATTAGAGCAGGAGCTTGCAGCATTTGTAGGTAAACCGGATGCGTTTCTTTTGAACTTTGGCTATCAGGGCATGGTTTCTATTATCGATAGTTTGGTGGATAGAAATGATGTAATTGTCTATGATGCAGAGTCGCACGCTTGTATTGTAGATGGTTTACGCCTACATATGGGTAAACGTTTTGTATATAAACACAACGATATTGATAGTGCCCGTAAACAGCTGGAGAGAGCTACTAAGTTAGTAGAACAGAGTGGCGGGGGTATATTGTTGATCACTGAAGGCGTTTTTGGAATGTCGGGTGCTCAAGGTAAATTGAAAGAACTTGTTGATTTAAAAAAAGAGTTCAATTTCCGTTTATTAATTGATGATGCGCATGGCTTTGGTACAATGGGCCCTACAGGTGCCGGTACACATGAGGCACAGGATTGTATTGATGGGGTAGATGTTTATTTTGGTACTTTCGCTAAGTCGATGGCCGGAATAGGTGCCTTTGTTGCTTCAAGTGAACAAATGACTAATTTTTTCAGATATAACATGCGTTCTCAGACCTTTGCTAAGGCATTGCCAATGCCTATGGTTATTGGATTGTTAAAGCGTCTGGAATTGCTTAAAAACAACTCTGAATTAAGAGATAAATTATGGAATGTGGCTTTAACTCTTCAAAAGGGGCTAAGAGATCGTGGTTTTGATTTGGGAGTTACCAATACGATGGTTACACCTGTTTTCTTAAAAGGTGAGTTGTTGGAAGCTACAGCACTAACGATGGACCTTCGCGAGAACTATGGTATATTCTGTTCAATTGTAGTGTATCCGGTTATCCCTAAGGGATTAATTGAGCTAAGGTTGATTCCTACTGCAATGCACACAATGGAAGATGTACAGCGTACGCTAGATGCTTTTAGTGAGGTCTCTGATAAATTGAAAAGTGGGTATTATAAAGAAAATCAGTTTTCTATAGCCTAATATTTAATAAAAACAAAAAACCGCCTTTATGTATTCATAAAGGAGGTTTTTTGTTTAGTTTGTTTTGTATTTGCTTGTTAATCAGTGTTTTGATTTATTTAATGTTGTGGTAATTGTTTATAAACCTGCCTAATGTGGAAAAAAAGAGGGTTTTCGCTTATTTATTTGTTATTGGAAAAATTCTTTTATTAAAATAAACATCTTACTTTAGTAACAGAGTATTAATCAAAACCTTAATAAACTAAAAGAAGCGAATTAACGATGAAAAAATTTAATGAAGTAAAAGAACTTGTTGCAACCTTAGAGGCTGATGCAGACAAATTCTACAACAAAGCAAACAGTGCTGCTGGAACTCGTGTACGTAAAGGTATGCAAGATCTTAAAAACCTGGCTCAGGCTATCCGTTTAGAAGTTCAGGACACTAAAAACAAAGGCTAATTAGCTTTATTGTACCGAAAAAAAAGCGTCTCGAGATTTCGAGACGCTTTTTTTATGCGGTTATCTTTTTTTAAGAGGTGATCTTATTGGTTTCAGCTATGATTGCTTTTCTAAGCTCATCTGAGACCTTAACCAACGGCAAACGAACATGGTCATCACATACGCCCAAATGTTTCAATACTGCCTTCACGCCAGCAGGATTTCCTTCTGCAAACATCATTCTTGTAATTTCAATTAAACTCAAATGCTTTGGCTGAGCAGCAGCATAATCGCCTTTAAGTGCTAATCTGATCATGTCAGACAATTGTTTAGGGAAAGCATTTCCAATAACAGAAATCACCCCAACAGCACCTAATGAGATCATAGGCATTGCAACAGGGTCATCTCCAGAGATCAATAGGAAATCAGCAGGTTTATCCCGCATGATCTGGTTAAACTGATCAAAATTACCAGAGGCCTCTTTTGTGCCAATGATATTTTTGAAGTCGCTAGCTAATCTACATGTTGTTTCCGGACTTACATTGCTTGCTGTACGTCCAGGTACATTGTATAAGAAAATAGGTAATGCACTACTTTCGCTGATGGCTTTATAATGTTGATATATTCCTTCCTGTGTTGGTTTATTGTAATATGGGCTCGCAGATAATATGGCGTCGTAACCATTTACTTCAAAAGTTTTAATGCTGTTCGCTACTTCAGCAGTGTCATTGCCGCCAATACCAGCAACCAATGGCAAGCGGCCATTATTAACTTCAGCAGTAAATTCCCAGATCTTCTGCTTATCTTCTTTATTTAGTGTTGAGGCTTCTCCTGTAGTACCTAATGATACCAGATATTCAACCTTTCCTTCAATTAAATGGTTGATGAGTCTTCTTAGCCCATCATAATCTACCGTTCCATCTGCATTAAAAGGTGTAACTATTGCTACCCCTGTTCCGTGAAATTTGTTCATTTTTTATTCTTTACTTCAATAGCTCTAATAAATCATCTTCTGAAATAAGCGGTACATTCAATTTTTTTGCTTTTTCCAGTTTAGATGGTCCCATATTATCTCCGGCAACAAGATAATTAAGTTTCGCAGAGATGCCACTTAATATCTTACCACCATTACTTTCAATCATGTTTTTGAGCTCTTCTCTGCTATAGTTTTCAAAAACGCCTGAAATTACGAATGTTTTTCCAGTTAACTTATCACTTTGTAATGTAATTTCATTTTCTACGGCTTCAAACTGCAAACCATACGATTTTAAAAGCGTTATTTGCTGTATATGTTCGGGTTTCCCAAAATACTCAATGATGCTCTCAGCGATGCGTTGACCTATTTCGTCAATGCTCACCAAGTCTTCTAAGGTAGCTGTTGCCAGGTTGTCGATATTTTTTGTGCCAAAGGCTAGTTTTTTTGCAACAGTTTCACCTACATATCTGATACCAAGTCCGAATAACACTTTCTCGAAAGGCATTAGTTTAGATAGTTCGATGCCTTTTAGCATGTTCTCAATAGATTTCTCGCCAAAGCGCTCCAATGTTTTTAGATCTTCTGCTTTTTCATGTAAGGTATACAGATCGCTGATGTGGTTAACCAGGCCGCGCTGATAAAATGTTTCAATCGTCTCATCGCCTAATCCATCAATGTTCATTGCTTTTCTGCCGATGAAATGTTGGATTTTTCCGACTATTTGTGGGGGACAGGCTTCGTCATTTGGACAATAAAAGGCGACTTCACCTTCTTTTCTAATGAGTTCTGAGCCGCATTCAGGGCAAACTGTAGGATATATAATTCTTTTTGCATTTGGCTCGCGTTTATCCAGGTTTACCTGAATGATTTTGGGAATAATTTCTCCACCTTTTTCAACAAACACACTGTCGCCTTCGTGCAAATCTAACCGATCTATCTCATTTGCATTGTGCAGGGTAGCCCGCTTTACCGTTGTTCCGGCAAGTTGTACTGGTTTTAGGTTGGCTACTGGGGTTACAGCTCCAGTTCGGCCTACCTGATAGGTCACCTTTTCCAGAATTGTTTCCACTTCTTGCGCTTTGTATTTGTAGGAAATAGCCCAACGTGGAGATTTGGCTGTAAAGCCTAATTCTTGTTGTTGTGCATAGCTATTTACTTTAATCACGATTCCATCGATGTCGTACGATAACTTGAAACGTTCATTTTCCCAATGTTGGATAAATTCTAGTACGGAATCAATGTTATTGGTTAGTTTGGTATGTTCACATACATTAAAACCCCATTTTTTTAAAGTTTGTAAACTTTCCCAATGCGTTTTAAAGTAGTCTTTATCTGTGTTTAATGAATATAAAAAGCAATCCAATGGACGTTTAGCGACTTCTTTTGAGTCTTGCATTTTAACGGTGCCGGCAGCAAAATTTCTAGGATTGGCATATTGTACTTCTCCTAACTCTTCACGTTCTCTATTCAATCGTTCAAAAGCCGCACGGTGCATAAAAATCTCACCCCTAATTTCAAACAAGGGTGGAGCAGCATCTGCTTTTAATTGATGAGGAATGGTATGGATCGTTTTAACATTGGTAGTTACATCATCACCCTTGGTACCATCGCCGCGCGTTACTGCTCTTACCAATTTCGAACCGTCGTAAGTTAAACTAATAGATAGTCCATCAAACTTTAGTTCACATACATATTCAAAGTTTTCACCAATAGCTTTTTTTATCCGTTCATCAAAATCCCTTAAATCCTGTTCGTTATAGGTATTACCCAATGACAACATAGGCCATTTGTGCTTTACCGTAGTAAAGGTCTTCGTGATTTCTCCACCTACTTTTTGCGTAGGGGAGTTGGGGTCGGCAAATTCAGGATGTGCCAGTTCAAGTTGATGGAGCTCTTCCAGTTTTTGATCGAAAGTATAATCAGCAATGGTGGGCATAGCCAACACATAATAATTGTAACTGTGTTGATTAAGCTCCTTAACCAACGCTTCCATTTTGTCTTTTACCTCTAATTGTGACATAGTTTGCGAAGATACAAATTAGCTATTTAGCTGATTTAGATTTGCGGATTTTTTTACTTCGTCTTTAACTGCTCTTCAATATCCTTAAAAATGGATAAATAGTCATTTCTAAGGGTGTCTTTAAATTGATCAAGCTGTACTGTCAATTCGGATAGCTGAGTATCTGTAAATGGATTGTTCCATAAGCGCTTACAGATTTGGTTAAGCGCATAAGCTATGTTTTCTATTTTTTGATAACTGAGGAGATACCTGCTGGAAATGAAACTGTTGAGGAATTTAAAAAATACTTCCGTATCTTCTAAAGAAGAGGTTTGTAGGAAGTCGTTTAATGCTGTTTTATTTGCCCTACTCAGTTGATCGTAAAAGGTATTGATGTTGACCAATCCATCTACAGTTAGTAAATGATCCAAAACCAGCTCTAATCCAATGTGTGCTAAAAAAAACGGTTTAACCGGACTGTTTTCGCAACATGGAAGTATTAACTGTTTCAATTCATTGGTATGTTGCTGAAAGAATGGAGAAGAGTGAAAAATCTGATCTACATCTATATGTTTCTTCCAACCGTTTAATATGGAAGCCTGATGTGGTTCTTTTTCAAAAAGATGCCTGATTTTGAGTGGGTATAGGTTGTAATCCTTATGCGCATTTTTAATGAAATCTGGCAATACAACTCCCAATACCATATTTTCATCTGGATTATTTCTTTCAAAATAAAAATGGGACAAGAAGTTCATGGAGCTAAAAATAGCGATTATTGTTCAATAAGCCATTTTAAGCGGCTATCAAATTTTAGATAACCTAGCTTTTCCTATATTTGCGAACAAAAGTAGAATATAATGACCAATTTCGTTGAAGAGTTACGCTGGAGAGGCATGTTACAGGATATGATGCCTGGCACTGAAGAAAAGTTAAGTGAAGGAATGACTTCTGGCTATATAGGTTTTGATCCGACTGCAGACTCTCTGCATATAGGACACCTTACACAGATCATGACGCTTATTCATTTCCAGCGCGCCGGACATAAACCTTATGCTTTGGTAGGTGGGGCTACCGGAATGGTTGGTGATCCTTCTGGGAAATCTGACGAACGAAATCTTCAAACCGAAGAAATCATTGATTTATATCTTGCAGGAATGAAGGCACAGCTTTCTAAATTCCTAAACTTTGCAGAGGGTGGTAATGGTGCCGTGATGGTAAACAATGCCGATTGGTTTAAAGATATGAACCTATTTACCTTTATCAGGGATGTTGGTAAGCACATTACCGTCAACTATATGATGGCTAAGGATAGTGTGAAAAGACGTCTTGAGGGGGATTCAGGACTTTCTTTTACAGAATTCTGCTACCAATTGATCCAAGGGTATGATTTCTACTATTTATGGAAAAATATGAACTGTCTTATTCAGATGGGTGGTTCGGATCAATGGGGTAATATCGTTACCGGAACAGAGTTGATCAGACGTAAGGATGCTGGAACGGCTTTTGCAATCACTACTCAATTGATTAAAAAGGCAGATGGTACCAAGTTCGGTAAAACTGAAAGTGGTGCAGTATGGCTAGATCCTAAAAAAACGTCTCCATATAAATTCTACCAATTTTGGTTAAATGCTTCTGATGAGGATACCAAAAAGTGGATTAGGATCTTTACTTTAAAAACACAAGAAGAAATTGAAGCGCTTGAGGTTGAGCATAATGCGGCCCCTCATCTTCGTATTTTGCAGAAAGCTTTGGCAGAAGATATTACCATCAGAACCCATTCTGAAGAAGCGTTAGAAACTGCAATAAAAACTTCTGAATTCTTGTTTGGAAATGGTTCATTGGAATTTTTCAAAACGTTGTCTGAGGCTCAGGTTCTAGAAATATTTGAAGGCATTCCTCAATTTTCAATTTCAAAAACAGAATTAGCAGACGGCATGGATGCAGCGACCTTATTGGCTGAAAAATCAAGCGTTTTTGCCTCAAAAGGCGAAGCGAAGAAATTGATACAAGGTGGTGGCGTGTCTGTAAATAAAGAAAAATTGAAAGATCCGGCAGATAAACTGAGTACAAATGACCTTTTGAATGATAAATTTATCATCGTTCAAAAAGGTAAAAAGAACTACTATTTGCTGATCGCTAATTCATAATTATGTGAATTAGCTAAGATTAGGGTATTTATATTTGGCTGAGGTGTTGGTTTATCGGACAAAAATACGTATATTTGTGTGTAATGTCTGATATATATGAAAAAGAAAGCACAAACCAACACCGTATCAGAACCAGCCGTAGCTTATGGGGCGCTAAATCAAACCTCATTAATAGGGCTGTTAGGTAGTAATTATTCGGTATCAACAGATTTCGATCTGTTAAATCTTGCTCGTAAGGGAGTTTCTAAAAAGGCATTGGTAAGCCTTGTCAAACAAATTTCCCTTACCATTCAGGAGGTGGCCAATATTATGCATATCTCAGAGCGTACGCTACAGCGTTATACCCCTTCTACACTCATTAAAACCGAACACGCCGAAAAGGCCATAGAACTGGCCCGGTTGTATCAACGCGGTACAGAGGTTTTTGGTACGCTGGATAATTTTAATGACTGGATGAAAACGCCAAATTATACCTTAAACGGAGAAACACCTTTAAATCTTTTGGATACCTCTATAGGCTTTGAGTTGATCTTACAAACACTTGGTCGCATAGAATACGGCGTTTTTAGCTAATGTTGCTATACCGAATTTCGCTTTGTAAAAGAGCCAGGGATATGAGTGGTGAAGGTGCCAGATTGTTTGGTGGACGCTGGAACAGTGTAGGCGTACCTATGTTGTATTTGGCCAGTAGCAGAGCATTGGCAGCCCTTGAAGTATTGGCGCATTTAACAACTATACAAGATCCTGAGAGTTTTTGTATGACTGTTTTTGAAGTTCCTGAGGACAGCATTGAAGAATTAGAAAGGCATCTTTTACCCAAAAATTGGAACAGTTTCCCTTCTCCATCTTTGTTAAAGAAAAAGGGAGATGTCTTTGCAAAAAGCAATAGTGCTTTGTTGCTAAAAGTCCCATCGGCAATTGTTGAAGATGAATATAACTACGTTTTAAATGTAAATCACCCTCTTTTAGCTAAGGTGAAGATTGTAGATAGCAAACCGTTTTTATTTGATAAGCGATTATATTTAGCCAACTAGCAGGTTGCAGCCTCTAATATCGGCATTGTCAAAACGGCCTAAGACTTCAAATGAACCATCTGGAAATAACCTTCCCAAATCTTGTGTTGCAATAAAAGAGCAGGAGTTGATATTGGCCAGATCTATAACATTAATTCCACCTGTTCTGTTATTGGGGGCCAAACTCAAAGGGTCATTGGTATCACGAAGGTAGATTTTCATCCAAGGCGGACAGTTGAAAATGCCAATCCCAGAAGAGTAAGCTTGTGATAGCAATTCAGTCATACCATATTCACTGTGAATGGTGTTTACTCCAAATCCCCCCTGCAAAAGCTGATGGAGTTCTTCACGGACCATTTCTTTTCTTTTGCCTTTCATCCCCCCGGTTTCCATGACGATCAGATTGGGAAAATGCAGTTTATGCTGTTCGATAAAGTCCAATAAAGCATAAGTAACACCTATTAATATGGTTTTTTGATTGGCTTCCTGTAGCTTTTGAAGTCTTTTGTATAGATCATCATGATTATGAAGGAAATAACCGCTGTCGGGATGTTTACTTTGCTTTAACAAGGCGTCAACCATGTATATCAGTGATGAACCGTCTCTTTCGAGGTAAGAAGGCAGTAGGGCAAGTAAACAAGTGTTTTCTATCTTTCCATAAAACTGCTCAAAGGCCGTATTAAAACTTTGTTCGTATACTTTAACATCGGTAACCAAGTGTCGGCTTTGTACCATTCCTGTGGTGCCCGAACTGCTAAATACAATCTCAGTAGTATCAGTAGCGCTGAGCACCTCATGTGTTTTAAAAAAACTGATGGGCAGAAATGGGATCTGTGATGAGCTAGTTATATCCTCTGGATTTATCCTCAGATTTGAAATGTATGCTTTGTAAACCTGGCAATTTTTGGCCTGGTGTTTAAATATAGCAAGGCTGGTTTGTTCAAACTCACGCACATTGCTGATAGAAAAGATTTGCTTTGTCAGATCAGTCACGAGGCAAAAATACGTAACAATTTTTAATTAAGGATTCGTTTTAGTTACAAGTACGGCTTTTCTGAAATGGTATCCACAAAAGCCGCTAATGCCAGCGGTAAAAGCACCAAGCAAAGCCGTAAGGACTAAAATGAGCCACCAAGCTTGTACACCGAACATTTGGGCAACCCTCATGGCCAGTACATTGTCATTCGGCAGACTTTTAAAAAGGGCTACTGCTGTCCACAATAACAAAATAGCGAAAAAAGGTGCCCATAAGGCTATTTTGCTTGTTTTGCCAATTAAGCCACAGGTCACAAAAGAAATGATGACAATGATCCACCATGGCAATACCATCTGGAGTAAAAAGGAAAGAATAAGGATCACTATAAATACCATATTGCTATTTTTTGGATATTTTTAATTGAGAAATTATTTTGGCGGTAGTATCGGTAGCCGATTGCATGAAAAACAAGTCATATAGCTTGCCACTTGCCCATTTATCGATCATATTGTCGTAAAAAGGACTGCCAGGATTGCCCGATTGCCCACCAGGATACACCCCATGACCTTTCGGCATTTTGCCTAATTCTACTACCATCCGCCAGGAAGGACCATTGCCTTCATTTAATGCATTGATGGTCATTTTACCACCCCCTGTTAGGAGCACTTTGGACCCAAATCCAGGTATTTTTGCGAGATGCGGGATGTTGGTGTGTTTTACATTGGCCCATTCCCATGATTTTCCTATCGGACCGTACTTTCTTTCGAGACTATCACAACTATATTTAAAGGCTTCGTTTACTAAATCCGAAAGTGTTTCTTTTTTAGGGGTATTTACATTGTCTATCCATTTGGAGTTAGGCTCATTTAAGATAAGTTGCACCGTTCGGTCTCTCGATGGATAGCGCATCGGGATATTGGCGACATTAAATTCATCGTCCCATACATCAAACTGAAGCCGTTTAGTCCAGAAATCAAATATGCTTGCTGATATTGAATTTGCTTCATAATATTTATTCCATGTGGACACAAACCGGAGTGCTTCTTTTTGAGTTGCATTGAGTTTGCTTTTGTCTACCATTGACAGAATCGAAGGAAGGATATTCTGTGCATGAATGCTATAGCTATCAGTTTGCATATTAATCATACTGTCCGCTGTAGCTTTATTCATTGCCGTTAGCTTGTCATTTATACGCTTGCCGCGTTCGTATGGACTAAACTCCCAGTTAATATAATAAGGATAGGTTTTGTCAGTCGAAGACTGGTTTGCAGAGCTTACAAACCCTCTAGCTGGATTTTTAACTGTAGGATTTTGCGACGTAGGAATCCATCCCTGCCAGTCATACTTAGGATCGGTTCCATCCAGGATAAATTTGCCTTGATCTTTCCATTTAAGTGGGAATTTTCCGTTTGCAGTGATGGCAATATCATTTTCTGCTGATGCAAAAACAAAGTTCTGAGCTGGGGCAGTGTAATAGGTTAGCGCATTGCGGTAATCATTGTAGTTTTTTCCCCTGTTTAAAAGGTAAAAGGTTTTGAGTTCATTAGATCTTTCATGTGCAATCCACCGTAAGGCATTCCCTATGGGGATATTTTTTGCTTTAGAGAAATCCTTTGCTTCCTGTAAGTATACTACCGGGCCGTGGTGGGTGTAAAATACAGTGTCTATGATGTTCTTGTCATTTTTAATGACAATGGTTTCCAATCGGATGCTGGTATTTTTCCATTGATTGTTGTACCAATAACTTTTATGGGTGTTGTCTTTGAATTTTATTTGGTAAAAATCAAGCACATCAGCTGCTACATTAGTTACACCCCAAGCAATGTTTTTGTTAAAACCTATAATAATACCTGGGGCTCCTGGTAGAGATACCCCATAGGCATTTAGACCAGGTGCATGTAACTGGATCTGGTACCAAATAGAAGGAAGTGATAAATCTAGATGTGGATCGTTTGCCAGTATAGGTAGCCCTGAAGCTGTTTTTGAACCAGATAGCGCCCAGTTGTTGCTGCCAATTCCCTCTACTTTTTGTTTTGTTTTTATTGTTCCAGTAACCGCTTCATTAAAAGATGCAGGAACCTGGGGTGTTGGAACTGGATCGAAACTCCATTTTGTGCCAACAGGAATAATTGGATCTTCTTTAAAAGGATAATCTGGGAAAAGGTCTTTTACTACATCAGTGCCAAATTTGTTTCTGATATTGGTCATATAAAACTCGTCGGAGCCCATGGCTAAAACGGCCGACATCTGTTTCAGTAATAATGCACATTTTAGTGGGCTCCAGTCCTCAGGTTTAAAATCCAGAATTTTATATTCAATTGGCAATTGTGCTTTTGATAAGGAATGTATATATGCATTGATGCCCGCGGTATAGGCGAGTATCATTTCTTTGGATTTAGGATCGCTCATCATTCCTTCTAATGATCGTTCTGCACCGAAAACCATGCCCATTCTACGCTGATATTTATCCAGTTCGATAGCTTTTTTGCCAACTACTTCTGATATTCTGCCGGCTGCAAATCGGGTTTGAAAGTCCATTTGCCATAAGCGATGCATTGCCGTCACATATCCCTGAGCATAATATATATCATGATCATTTTTTGCGAAAATATGGGGAATCATGCGGTCGTCAAATGCGATATCTACATTTTGATGTGCACCCTTTAAAATAATCTTTCGATTTGCTTTTACAGTTGTTGATTCGGCATTTTGCCAGAAGCCAGTAAATGGGTTCAAGAATTTTAGAACCGGTGGCACATTGCCAAATTTTGTATTAAAAGTATATGTTAGTAATAAAGGGATGATAATGCAAATGGAAGCTCTTACTCTATTCTTCATAAACCGGATGTTTTGCTATGGCAATTTAACATAAAACTTAATTGAAATCCAACGAATAACCAGATTTTGTCCTCAAAATATTTAATTGAAAAATATTTGGTAATGTCAAAAATTTAATTAAGTTTATGTTAAGATTTAACTAACGAAAATAAAGTATGAGTAAAATGTTTACTAACGCGATTTTTACACTTTTATTCTGCATTACCGGGCTAACGGTGTCTGCACAAAGTGTTTTAATTAGTGGTTCAGTTATCGATAAACTGACCAGAGAACCAATACTAGGTGTTGGTATCACAGTAAAAGGCACTACAAGCGGAACGGCAACAGATGCGAATGGCAGGTATTCATTTAGTACAACTCGAAAAGCTCCATTTAGCCTGGTTATTTCTTTTCTCGGGTATGCTTCAGTTGAAAGGGAGATTACAGGAAATACTTCCGGGATAATGACAGAGCTGGAGCAGGTGGCTATTCTTGGACAGGAGGTTGTTATTTCGGCATCCAGAACACCGGAGCGGATTCTTGAATCTCCGGTATCAGTCGAACGCATGGGGCAAAGCGCAGTTAAAGAGCTTTCTGCCCCTTCTTTTTATGATGCGCTAACGAACATGAAAGGAGTAGAAATCAGTACGCAGAGTTTAACCTTTAAATCTATTAATACCAGGGGTTTTAACTCGAATGGTAATAACCGTTTCAATCAGTTCGTGGATGGAATGGATAACCAGGCTCCGGGATTGAATTTTTCGGTGGGTAATATCATAGGACTTTCAGATCTTGATGTAGATAATGTGGAACTATTGCCTGGGGCATCTTCAGCATTGTATGGTGCAGGTGGTATAAATGGAACTATGTTAATGACATCAAAAAGTCCATTTAACTATCAGGGCCCTAGTTTTTCTTTTAAAACAGGTGTCAATCACTTAAATGACGACAATACGGGTAACCAGCAGTTTAATCAACTGGATGTACGTATGGCTAAAGCATGGAACAATAAGTTCGCCGTAAAAGCGACTTTTTCATTCTTGCAGGCTAAAGACTGGCAGGCTGATAACGACAGTAATTTTGATCGTGCAGCACGTACATTTAAATCGGGCGACCGGGCTTCTGATCCAAACTATGACGGTATAAACGTATACGGTGACGAGGTTAATGCAAATTTACTTTTAGCTGCCAGGAGTCTGGCTGGAGGATTTGCCGCTCAATCTCCGGCAGGATATGCACTAATCAATAACTTAATTAATGCGAATGTACCTTTTAATACCATCAAAACAAACCTTGCTGGCAGTCCGGCACTTCCGTTTTTGGGCGTATTGTACGGTTTAAATAAAGGTACAATAGCCAGTCAAAGTGTTTCCAGAACAGGCTATAACGAAGCTAACCTGGTAGACTATGATACTCAGTCGTTAAAGGCGTCAGGATCTCTTCATTACAAGCTTACACCAACGATAGAAGCTATTGCACATGCAGCCTGGGGTACAGGTACCTCTGTTTATACGGGTTCTGATCGTTATTCTTTACGTAATTTTAGCATTGGTCAGTTCAAATTAGAGCTAAAAGGAGAGGATTTCTTTGTAAGAGGTTACACAACCCAGGAACGTTCGGGAGATTCATATATATCTTCTATACTTGGTTCATTTATTAATGAAGCCTATCGTCCCAGTAGTGGTCCAGCTTCTGATCCGACCTCAGGTTGGTTTGCACAGTATGCATTGGCATATGGAAATGCCCTTGGTGGTGGAGCTAACAATGATGCAGCTCATGCAGCTGCAAGAGGGGTGGCTGATCAAGGACGTTTTATGCCAGGCACACCTCAATTTGAGACAGCTAAAAGTGGTATTATTAACAATACCATTTCATCAGGGTTAGGTGCGAAATTCGATGATAAAACCAATCTTTACCATTATGAGGGATTGTATAATTTTTCAAACGCATTAAACAATGTTGTTGAAGTGCAGGTTGGTGGTTCTTATCGGATTTATCAATTGCGTTCAGGTGGAACTATTTTTGACGATCTTAATGATAAGATAGATATCAATGAGTATGGCGCTTTTGCACAAGTAGCAAAAAAACTTTTTAATGAGAAGTTTAAATTGTCTCTATCAGGACGGTATGACAAAAGTACCAATTTTGAAGGGCGTTTTACGCCAAGAATTTCAGGTGTCTACACGGTAGCGCCAAACAATAACATTCGCCTTTCTTATCAAACAGGTTACCGCAACCCGACTACTCAAAATCAATATATAGATTTATCTGTAGCAGGTGGTCGTCAACGATTGATCGGAGGTTTGCCTGAAATGTTGGATAAATACAAGATGCTTACTACAATGAAACCTTATACAGATGTTAGTTATCGTGCATATGATGCGTCATTGGCCGTAGGAGCTCCAAATCCAGCATTGTTAAAAACTTATGAGTTTGACCCAAGAGGTATTCGTCCAGAAAGTGTCCAATCTTATGAAGTTGGTTATAAAGGCTTGTTAGGTCCTAAATTTTTAATCGACGCCTATGCTTATTACAATAAGTATAAAGATTTTATTACTGCTGTAGAAGTTTACCAGCAACAGGGTAGCACTTACCCTTTCCCTAAATTTGGGGTTCCGGTAAATGCTACCGGAAAGGTAACCTCTTACGGTGCTGCTTTAGGAATTGATTATTTGCTGGGTAAAAATTATAATTTAAGCGGAAACGTTTCTTATAATGAGATTGGCGATCTTCCTGCTGATTACCTCAATGATTTCAATACGCCTAAAGTCCGTTATAATCTAGGACTTGGAAATAAAGAGATCATTAAGAACTTTGGATTTAATGTAAATTTCCGCTGGCAGGATGAATTTTTCTGGAATTCATCATTTGCTTCGGGTACCGTTCCTGCATTCACTACTATTGATGCACAGGTTAATTTAAAAATTCCTTCAGTAAACTCAATGGTTAAAGTAGGTGGTTCAAATATTTTAAATAAATATTATATCACCTCATATGGTAACCCCGCGGTAGGCGCGCTTTACTATATATCTTACACATTTAATCCGTAAAATATTCTTTTTCTAAGGTTTAAGGCCCTGATGCTCACGTCAGGGCCTTTTTGTTGCCCTAATTTTATCTCATAATAATCCTTTGGTTTTAATAGAAATTTTAACACCTTAGTTGTACAAAGTACACGAAGTAAATTCGTTCTTTTTTTTTAATCAAGGGGGTTTTCATGGAAGAGCTAAATAAACAACAGCAAGAAGTAAACGAAAATATAAATATTGGGCAGGAAGTTGATGAAACTGTACAACACTTAAATAATCCAGTTTCAGGACCTAAGCCAATTGTAAAAAAATACCTGAGTGCGGTACAGCAAGTACTAGCAGAAGGGAATAGGTTTTATTTTTCAGATGGTGATGCCCGTGTCGAAATTAGGGTGGTTAGTGATGAGATCATTAGAGTCCGACTGGCACCTCATGGTGTTTTTCTTGACGATTTTTCTTACGCAGTGCCTGTTGTAGACCAAAAGGTGACTACTTTTAAAATGGAAGATCGGGAGGACTGCTATACTGTCGCAACCAATACCATTACCTGTAAGATCAGGAAAAGTGATTTCCATGTATCCTTTACCGAGAATGCAAGCCAAATGGTGATGAGTGAGGATGATTCGCCGATGCATTGGGAGGAGAACGTGGAATTTGGTGGCTATTACGTGTATGCGACAAAAAAATGCCTTCCTGATGAGAATTTCTTTGGGCTTGGTGATAAGTCAGGAAATATGAATTTAAGAGGGCGACATTTCCAAAACTGGAATACGGATGCCTATTCTTTTGGTTGGGATCAGGATCCATTGTATCGTACCATTCCTTTTTATACCGGTGTGCATCATCAAGCTGCATACGGGATATTTTTTGACAACACTTTCCGCTCGTATTTTGATTTTGGTAAAGAAGACCAATCAAAAACCAGTTTTTGGGCAGACGGCGGAGAACTTCAATATTATTACATTCACGGTCCACATTTAATGGATGTGGTAAAAAGATACCAAAGCCTGACTGGTACTCACCCAATGCCACCAAAATGGGCATTAGGTTATCATCAGTGTAGGTGGAGCTATTATCCAGAAAAGAAGGTAAAAGAAATAGCCGATGGTTTCAGGTCGAGAAATATTCCTTGTGACGCCATTTACCTGGATATAGATTATATGGATGGCTACCGTTGCTTTACCTGGAATAAAAGCCATTTCCCAGATCCTAAACGGATGATTAAGGAATTGGCCAATGATGGTTTTAAAACGGTGGTGATGATCGATCCGGGGATTAAAGTGGATGATAATTACTGGGTTTTTAAAGAAGGTAAAGAGAATAACTATTTCTGCCGTCGTAGTGACGATTACTTTATGGAGGGGCATGTATGGCCTGGCCGATGTCAGTTTCCTGATTTTACCAATCCTGCAGTTAGAGAATGGTGGGGTAAATTGTATAAAGGACTGGTTGATATGGGCGTTGCCGGCGTATGGAATGATATGAATGAGCCTGCCGTATTTGGCTCAGGTACTTTTCCAAACGATGTAAGGCACAATTACGAGGGGTATAGAGGTTCGCATCGCAAAGCCCATAATGTGTATGGTATGCAAATGGTGCGCTCTACTTATGATGGGCTCAAAAAATTAATGCGTAACAAACGTCCGTTTACCATAACCCGTGCGGGATACTCAGGTATGCAGCGTTATGGTTGTGTGTGGACAGGCGATAACGTAGCCACATGGGAACATTTAAAAATTGGTAACATCCAATGCCAGCGTATGTCTATTTCCGGAGTACCTTTTTGCGGAACAGATATTGGCGGTTTTAGTGGAGAGCCTGATGGCGAATTGTTTACCCGCTGGATTCAGCTGGGTACCTTCTCTCCATTTATGCGTGCCCACTCGGCTGGAGATACTGCCGAACGCGAACCATGGAGCTTTGGAGAGCCTTATACCAGCATCAATAGGACTTATATTGAGTTAAGGTACCGGTTAATGCCTTACCTGTATTCAGTATTTTGGGAGCATCATCGTTATGGATTCCCAATCCTTAGACCACTGGTAATGTTGGAGCAAGAAAATGCAAGTACCAGCTTCCGTCAGGATGAATTTACCTTTGGTGATAAAATATTGGTATGCCCGGTATTGGAGCAAGGAGCTACTTCACGCACGGTTTATCTACCTAAAGGGAAGTGGTACAATTTCTGGACACACGAGGTGTTAACAGGCGAAAGTGAACATAATGTACAAGCTCCTTTAGAGAATATGCCATTGTTTGTAAGGGCGGGATCAGTAATTCCAGAATATCCGGTGATGCAATATGTAGGCGAAAAAAATATCGATGAGGTATTATTAAATGTATATTACACCGATTATGAAGTAAACTCTTTCTTGTTTGAAGATCATGGAGATACTTTTGCTTACGAGCAGGATATCTATTCTGAGAAAAAGTTTAGTGTGAATGGAACCCAATACCTGCTTACGATTGAGCAAAGTGTTGATGGTTTATATACACCTAATTACGAGCTCTATGATTATAAAGTTGTTGGCTTGCCATTTAATGTAAATAAGATTACGGTTGATGAGAAGGATGTTGTAGATTATCGCACCGACGAAAACAATTGCCTACGTTTCAAATCAAATAAGAATTTCACTACTATAAAAATATATAACTAATGCAGGAAATGCTTGCCCACAGCTTATTCAGTGACTTTGACATTTCATTATTTATATCCGGCAAGCACTTTCGGCTCTACGAAAAGTTTGGAGCCCACCTCATTAGTGTTGACGATGTAGCAGGGACCTATTTTTCGGTTTGGGCGCCAAATGCTCAGGCCGTTCATGTCATAGCAAATTTTAATGACTGGAATAGGTCTAGCCATCCCTTAAATAAACGTTTGGATGTTTCTGGGATCTGGGAAGGTTTTATTCCTGGTGTTGGGAAAGGTGAAATCTATAAGTTTCTGGTTAAGGGATTTGGAGGAGAAGAAGTTGAAAAGGGCGATCCTTATGCAAAAAGATGGGAACATCCACCTAAAACAGCCTCTATTGTTTGGGATAACGATTACAAATGGAAAGATAAAGCTTGGTTAAGCAAGCGACCTAAATTGAATGCCTTAAATAAACCAATGTCGGTTTATGAGGTACACCTCGGTTCCTGGCAACGGGATCCTGGTGAGCCTGATCGCGTATTGACCTATGTGGAAATCGCCAATAGTTTGGTGCCTTACTTGCTCGATATGGGTTTTACCCATGTGGAGTTGATGCCTATAATGGAATACCCTTATTTTCCATCCTGGGGTTATCAGATCACAGGCTATTTTGCTGCAAGTTCCAGACACGGAACTCCACAGGAGCTTATGTATTTGATTAATGAACTACATAAAAATGATATAGCCGTTATTTTAGACTGGGTGCCTTCACATTTTCCAGGTGATGCGCATGGACTCTATCATTTTGATGGCACGCATTTATACGAACATGCGGACATGCGAAAGGGCTTTCATCCGGATTGGAAGTCTTATATCTTTAACTACGATAGAAACGAAGTCCGTTCCTTTTTAATCAGCAATGCACTGTATTGGTTGGATAAGTTTCATATTGATGGCTTACGGGTAGATGCTGTGGCTTCTATGCTTTATTTTGACTTTTCGCGTAAGGCAGGAGATGCTGCTACTAACGAATTTGGTGGAAGCGAAAATTTAGGAGCCATCCAGTTTCTGAAAGACCTGAATATTGCCGTTTATGGTAATTATGAAGGGGTGCATACCATTGCCGAAGAAAGCAGTACCTATCCCTTGGTTACCCATCCGGTACATAGCGGCGGACTGGGCTTTGGGATGAAGTGGATGATGGGCTGGATGAATGATACACTAAAGTATTTTAAAAATGATCCTATAAACAGAAGATATCATCATTATCAGCTTACTTTTAGTAGTAGCTATGCTTTTAGTGAGAATTTTATGCTTCCCTTTTCACATGATGAAGTCGTGCACGGTAAATCATCTATGATTTACAAAATGCCGGGCGATGAATGGCAGAAGTTTGCAAATCTAAGGGTGCTGTATGCTTATATGTATACGCATCCGGGAACTAAGCTGTTGTTTATGGGCAATGAGTTTGCACAAACTCATGAATGGGATTTTAAAAGCTCGCTAGACTGGCATTTACTGGAACACGCGCCTCATTTGGGCATGCAGAAGGCCGTTAGAGCGATCAATAAACTGTATACCTCCGAACCTGCTTTATACGAACATAGCTTTTCTGCTGAAGGCTTTGAGTGGATCAATGCTGATGATGCCAGACATTCTATCTATATCTACATCAGAAAAGGGAAAAAAGCAAAAGATACATTGATTGTAATCTTAAACCTGACACCTGTTTACAGAGAGAATTATAGGGTAGGACTACCATTTAAAGCTAAATGGACTGAGATATTTAATACCGATGCGAAGGAGTTTTTTGGAAGTGGGAAGTTGAACACTAAATCAATTCAACCAGAAAAAGTAGGTTGCCATAACCGGGAATATTCCATTCTGTTAAATGTTCCTCCATTGGCGGTTACGATTTTGAAACAGGAGAAATAGCCTTCTTTTTTACTTTTATCAGGTAGTAAATGCCAAAAAAGGCAGTTAGGACCAGGGCGCTAAGTTTACCATAGTCGGCCAGCGAATTACCGGCAGGTTTTAGTGCTACTTTTTTATCGTAGCCCATATAAACCAATGCGTCCCAGTAATAGGGTAAATATTCCTGTGCCGGTCTTTGTTTGTTTTGTAACCAGTCTAACTTTGCATGGTGTAATGCGAGGCTTATTGCTTGTCCCTGCAACATATTGTGGTAGCAGCTGGCCGTAATTTCTGATGCAGCCTGATCATTTACATTCCATAAGCCTGCAATTGTTCCACCCGTTCCTATTGCGGCAAATCCTCTGCTTAAGCTTATGATACCCTCACCAGTGTTCATCATGCCATCAGCTGTTCTACAAGCACTTAATACCACTAAATCCGGTGCGGTTTTTCTAGCCGATAATTCGAATAAGAATACTGGTTCATCATCAAACGATAAGGTCGGTTCTTTTTGTAGTCCTGATAAATATGAATGGGTGCTGATATGCAATACATTGGCCTTGTCAAAGGCATTAAAAAAGTCTTTTACCCGGGCATCCTCATCCATCATAAACTTGCCGTCTACAATTTTCGCTATCGATTCGGCTTCTTTTGTCACTGCAGGGATAAATTGTTTGTTTTTATTTTGATGCGTAACAAATAAGCCCGCAAAGCGCCCAGGGTTGAGCTTTTTGGTCGATTGGTTTATCCAGGTTTGAATGGAAAAGGCGTATGAGAGGGAGAGCTCTTTGATAAGGTATGGCCAGCTGGCTATATCGGGTTGATAATTGTCATTCGTAATCATCCCGTCAAAAGAAAGATAGCCGATCACTTCATCGGGAATGATGATTAGCTTTTCATTTTTGGATAAATTAAAACCACCAAGCAAGGTTTTGTAAATTTGGTTAGAGGTAGTGAAAAATGATTTAGGCTGGTTTATCATGGCGGTAGGGCCATTGTGGTAATAGGTATTTACAAAATCAGATATGTCCTTTTTTACCTGTTGTGCATTAGAAACCCGTTTGATGTGTTTAACTTGTCTGTTGTATATTTCAGCTGCATATAGATGGGAGTTGCCAGCGAAAAACTCAATAAAGTGGACGCTGCGGGGCAATTGTTTGAGCAAACTATTAGCGGTCTTAATGTCTTTACTTAGGGCCAATGAAGGGTAGCGTTGAGTTATGTTTTTCTCCAGCGCTTCCAGTTTAAATTTAAGCTCGCTATTCCGTTTTTCTATCTCTTTCGGGCTTTCTCCACCTTGCAGCAATTCTTTTTCATTGTAGGCTATCGCTTGTTCAAGCTTTGCTTTTTCCTGAAATAATGGGTCTTTTGTGGAAAGTGTTAATTGTTGTTGATTTCTACGGATATCATCCAGTAAGGTACGTGCTCTGGTCTGTTCAATGATATCTACGATAATTTCTGCAAAAAGATGATCTTTAGTTTTTGCAAGTAATTTAAAAGCAATGCCAATCGCATTTTCTGCCATTTGTTTGGTTTCTGACTGGAAACGTTGTTTTGTCTTTACATCCGCAAGCTCAAAGCGAATCTTATCTGCAGCGAGCAGCGAAAGTTGAATGTTTTCAAGCGCCTCTTTGTCTTTACCTAGCTGGCCATAGGCTAAAGACTTTTGGTAAAATAAGTCAACCAGACGGTTGTCGCCAAACACCCTTTCTACATTGATTTTTGAGGCCGCTAGACCAAATGTGTTCAATACCTGGTTGAAATATGTTATAGCCTGATTTGGCTGTTTTTGAGCAAGCTTAATTTTGCCCAATTGGATATAGATATAGGCCTTTTCGCGTAACCGATTCCCATTGTAGTACTTATCGTTAATCGCAAGGGCTTGTAGGTAGTTGTTTTGTGCAACAGCAAAGTTTAGTTTCTTACTTTGGATATTGCCTGCAGTGATGTAACTGCTTAAAAGCCAGTAAGCAGATTCGAAGTTTGGTTTAAGTTGTTTTTGACGGACAATGTTCCTTGATATGATCTTTTCAGCGAGGCTAAGCTCATCTTTATCATTATAAATGTCGGCCAAAGTATTGTCAAGTAGTACAAGTGCAGCAGATGTAGGCGTAGTTTTTTTTGTGCCTAGATGGATGCATTCTTCCGCTTTTTTAAAATCACCTAAAGAGCGGTAAGATATGGCCATATTGTTGTAAACCGAGATCGCTAAAGGATCATTGCGCTCTTTTAGGGCATGATCCAGCGTTTTTTGCTGAATAAAAAGTGCCTTTTCATAATCGCCCAAACGGGTATAGTTGTTTGCCCATGGCTTTAAAACATATTCAGCAATCCCCTCTACATTCAGTTTATGTTCAACAACATAATTATAAGCTTCTTCGTAGCAATTGATGGAGTTTAGGATGTTGCCGGTATACATCTGGTTGTAGCCCTGATTACTCAGTAGCATGAGCCAGGCTTCTTTTTCAGATGTCGATTTAGGCTTACGCCATCTCTCCTGTTCCGTATTCATCAAAAAAGAAAGGCTTTGCCTTGGATTGACATAGCTGTAATCAATCCTCGTGTATAGCCAATCAGAAAGGTTATCCTGTTTCTTTAAGGAGTCTAATGTTTTAGTCATAGACTGCGGAACATTTACTGAGGTTTGGGCAGTAGCAGTAGCAAGTCCAAAAAATGAAAGATAAACAAGAAGGATTCTCGCTAAAACTTCCATGTTAAATATGTAATTAACCTGTTGTTAGATCCTTGTAGGGTATATAAATACCTAAAACCAATAGAAGGCCCCACATGTACTTTTCCTACCTGTACATCTGTAAATAGCGTATTCTGGAAATCGTTAAAACTCTTGCTGATTTTGTCGAATGATTTTTTAAGCGTAACAGGCTCAGCAGTGCCAGTAGCTTTTAAAAGTTCAAATTGTCCCTGTTTAGAAGGGGTAGACTGCTCATCAATATTAAAGGAGACCAAGGTGCCAATACCTGCCCCAACGTATTTGTTTAAATTATAACGCATTTGGATTGGGACGATATTGATGGTAATCACTTTTACACGCACCAGGCTATCCGCATATTTAAGTCTGGCCTCTTGCTGCCTACCATCAACCACGATAGGGACAATTCTGTCATTGCCAGGCATTCGATTAACTAGATATTCTTTTTCTGCAAAAGAACTCGCATATAGTTCAACTTGCCAGTAATATCTGTGTGGTGCGTAGGGAGCTAAGCTAACACCAAAGGTGATGTTCTTTTGACCTGAAAACGGTGTGTTGCCATTTTTGAAAGGGAAACCATAACCGGCAATAATCCCGGGCGATAATCCCATTTTATATCTTCCTGTGGCCCTATTGGTATATATGGGTTCATTTTTATCGAAAACAATCGCGGCCCCACTTTTAAAGGGTAGCTTTTTAGGCTTTGCTTTAAAGCCAATTTTATACTCGATAAAACCCATGGTAGAGTCGGCATCTTTTACACCTTTTTGCTGCATACCGGGTAAGTAAATATTTTTAAATACAAAATGCATGCTGTCGGCCACGCTAACTGTATCCAAACAGCTTTGGTTTGCATAAGCGTCTTTACTTAAAATCAGTTTCGGTTTTGAATCCAATATTTCTATAGATCCTTTATCCAGTATTTCGGCAATAGCAACGCCAACATCCACCTTTTTTGCCGGGCCTTTGCCTGTATTTTGAAACCTTACCTTATAAGTGAGTTTTTTGTTTTTTCCAGTAAAACGAAAGTTCATTCTACTGTTTTTTAACATCATTTTGTTGGGGTCATGGGAGGCTACAATCTGAAGCTCAATCGTGAAAAATTCTGTTACCGCCAATGGGTTATCTGGAATAAACATACCGGTCAGTTTTACCACTGCATTGGTATCTTTAATCATCTCCGGAGTAGTTTTTAGATTTAGGAAAATAAACTTCTCTTCACCTGATTTTAAGTTCTCAAATTTCCAGCTTTCATTTTTTCGATAAGCCAGCATCTTTTCTTTAATCAGGGCTGTGCCCTCAGCGTCAAATACTACATTGTCAGCTTCTGGAGTATTTGGGCCATTTATTGCTGCATAAAAGGGCTGATTGTTGCTGAGTTTCAATGCAGCTATTGTCCCGTATTTATCTAGCGAAGCCTTCTTCTCATTATGGTAAGTCCGGGCCTCCGCAAGTTCAAAGTTGTCTTTATTAAACTCTTTATCATTATATAAAAGGGAGAGGGTGCCATTAAGGCTTGCCACTCCATTTTCAGGCTTGTTGCGGTAACCCAATAGCAACATCATATCATCGCCGGGTTTGGGCATACAGTTGGTTTTCATTTCAACAGATCCACCTGATTTAAAAAACTGTTGTTCTGGGGTTAATTTATTTGCTGCAAGTATGGGGCGACTGCTGCCTGGTTTTAAAGGTTTCGGTCTTGTTGGCGGACGTTTACCATCATCATAACTATTGGTAGCAAATAAGCGTACGTCGTGTTTTAAGGTATCCAGGTAAATGTGTTGCGGTTCTTTTTCGAAGGAGAATTGTCCGTCACCAAACTCCCAGAAATAGCTATAGAAGGGTTCTGGTGCACCAGCAATCTGACGAAGTGGACGTAAAACGGAGCTGAACTTGACCACTCCATTTTCTACCGTATGGTTAATGATAGCTGGAACAGTATCCATTGGCACTATTAAAGCCGGGACCGGTTTATTGACTACTGGATGTTTTGTTTGTGCAAAACCTCCGGTTACGACAAATAATTGTGCTAAAATAGTGGCAGAAAATAATAAGCGTAATTGTAGCGGTCTTTTCATATTAAAAATGAATTTAGCAATATAATTGTAAATCAATGCCTGTTTGCCATTAAAACGGGAAAAAGGCTGCATCATAAATATGATGCAACCTTCAATTGTGTGTTTAATAGGGATTTTAATAATTATCCAGACTGCTGATTACACCTTGTATGGTAGCTTCAGTAGTTTCTGTTAGGGTAAGTGTCAAGTTTTGGTTTGCGCTGATCGTGATGTCCTGAACCGCGTAGTAAAATCTACCATCTTTAACACAGAATGAAAGCATCTTACCTTCTGAACCAATTGGCATACTGTTGTCGTAGCTTTTTACTTTGTTCGGGCCATCAGCAGTGTACAACTGAGCAACAACATTAGCTCCTCTTGCGCAGAAGTATACAAAGGTTTCACCACCATAAGCATGGAAACTGGCCATTGAACCTGGGTTGTTAAGTACCTCTACTCTTACTGTTGTTTTAGGACTAGCGTTATTATAAAATATGTCGCAGTTAACCCATCCAAGACTTCCGAAATCAAACGTAAAGGCGGATTGTGAAGCACCTACTTCTTTCATGCCCACACCATTAGCGTTTCTTGGCGCTGCCCATGCCATTTGGTTAGCTGGTCCGGCCACAAGTGGTTTCTCTCCACCCTGATCTACACCTACCCAAAGTTGAGTAGCACCATCTCTTTTAGCGGGAATAGCGATTTTAATCGGTACAGCAAGGTTTTGATCTACGCTAACACCACCAGATTTTACATCGATAAAGATAAAACCATCTGATGCCAGTGGTGCTCCTGATGAGTGGTTGGTGTTTCCACCAGTAAATATAACTGCACTTCTTTTCAATACCTCATAAGCTTCAATCGTAACGTTGCCTGTTACTGGTACGCCACCTTTAGTTAGTGAGCCAATAGGGAATGTGATTTTTGTGCCATCCAATAAGGATACAGTTTGAGGAAGGGCGGAGGCATTGATCTCTTTAGTTTGTTTTTGAGCGCCAAATTTAGCGGTAAACTCTTTGGCTGTCTTTGCAGTGTTCGTGTCACCGTCGTTCGAGTTTTCTTTTTTACACGCTACGCCTAAGGCGATCAATACGATGAATAATGCTGATGTTAAGTTTAAAGTTTTCATGTTCATAGTTTTAAAAAATTGCTTACTCTATTAAGGCTTTTCAGCGTTCGCCATTGGGTGATTCGTATAGATATCAACGGCAGTCAAAAAATGTTACCCCCCTGTTTTAATTTTTTTTATTGCGCTACCAAAAGAAGTTTTAAATTAGTAGCGATATGCTTGATTATAAATCCACCAATGGCTAAAAACATACATTCAGACCAGCGTTATATTGTGGGACTGGTAAATAATGATACAGCAATCATTAATGAGATTTATAAGCGTTGTGCCGCTAAAGTCAAATCATGGATCGTATTTAATAATGGGAGTGATGATGATGCTGCGGACATATTTCAAGAGTCCTTAATGGATATATATAAGCAGGCAAAATATAAGTCACTAGAACTTACCTGCCCTTTCGAGCCTTATATATTATTGATATGTAAACGGAAATGGTTAAATGAAATCAAAAAAAGATCAATTCTACCGGTAACAAATAGCGAAGAGGATTTATTACATATCGGAGAAGATACTTTTGCTAATGCAGATTATCTGGAAAATCAGGAGGCGCAGTCGAAGTTGTTTTTCAAAGCGTTTGAAAAATTAGGCGAACGCTGTAGAGAGATCATTTCATGGAGCATGAAGGGGGAGGCACAAGAAAAAGTGGCCGAAACGCTTGGTGTTACTTATGGTTACCTGAGAAAAAAGAAATCTGAATGCATGGCATCTCTGATAAAAATGGTTCAATCTGATAAAACGGAAGAATAATGATGAACGAGGAGAAATTATTAACTGTTGCCCGTTACCTTGAAGGTGATATGGAGCTTCAGGAAAAACAGGAGTTTGAAACTTTGCTTCAGGTAGATGAAGAGTTAAAATCGCTGTTGGCCGAATATAAGAATGTTCATCAAACCTTAAAGATGAAGATTGCCCCTTCTGAGGACGATAAAGAAGTTGAAGCAACATTAGCCGCATTCGGTAAACAGTATTTTAAAGATCAGGAACATTCCTCAGCACGAGTGGTTACTTTGCGACCATACCTAAGGTGGATCAGCGTTGCTGCAATTTTAGTTATTGGGTTGTTTGTATGGGCTCCATGGTCTGTCAATCTTTATGAAAAATACAGCATCAGTAAAGAAATGTCTGTGGTAGAGCGCGGTGCGGATACTAAAAATAACCTTGAAAAGGCCGCGGATCTTTATAACGCACATGATTTTAGTGCTGCGAGCGCAGTTTTAGCACAGGAATATACACTTTCACCAGAAAACACATTGGTGGCTTATTATTACGGAATTACCCTTATTGAAACAGGAAAAGAAAATGATGCGAGGAGCATCCTTACAAAACTGTATGAAGGGGAATCTGTATTTAAATATGATGCTGCTTATTACATTGGCTTGAGTTTCTTGAAACAGAAGGATAATCAGCAAGCTTTAGAATGGCTTGCCAAAATTCCTCAAGGAACAGCTAATTATGATAAAGCTCAGGAGCTTAGCAAAAAGCTACATTAGTTTTTTTACTTTTTTTATTATTAATTTCATATTACAGGCAACCTATGCCCGCTAATCTGCGTACCTGTAAGTATAAATGAATTAAAATTTTCAAGTGAACGAATTAATCATTCAGGAATTAATAGCCGGTTGTAAGAAAAAAGACAGGAAATGTCAGAAAGGACTTTACCAGATCTTTTACAGCTATGCTATGCGGATGTGTATTCGTTATGCGAATGATAAAGAAGAGGCCATAGAATTGGTTAATGATGGATTCATGAGGGTATTTATCAATATTAACCGGTATGAAGATACAAGACCGTTTAAATCATGGTTAAGTACCATTATGATCAACACTTCGATAGATCATTACAGAAAACAAATAAAACGTATTGAAATGGAAGAGCTAAATGCGAGGTATGATATAGAGGATAGGGAGAGTATTCTTTCTCATATTCATTATGAGGATTTGATTAATCTGGTTCAAAAGCTATCTGTTGCCTATAGAACGGTGTTTAACCTATTTGCAATTGATGGTTATACGCATGAAGAGATTTCGTCAATGCTTTGCATCTCAGTGGGTACATCTAAGTCTAACCTATTTAAAGCCAGAGAGCAACTGAAAAAAATGCTAAAAACTACGTCGTGATTGGATTATTGATAGATATAAAACCATTATGGAATTAAACGATAAAGAGTTTGATGCCACCTTTAGACAAAAGGTATTCGATGTTGAGCCTCAGTTTGAGGAAGCGGCCTGGGATAAGATGGAACAAAAATTGAAGAAACGGGATCGGGTTATATTTTATAGAAAATCTGCAGCGTTGTTGTTATTGCTTTTAATTGGTTTTGGTGCGTATATAACTATAGGTAACCAATCGACGAAATCTACAGGAGCTATGGTGGCAAAAAAACAGCGCACTAAACCAGTAGGTTCAATTCAGCAAATGGATCGTAAGGATGATGTTATTTCGTATCCTACTAAAAAGGTTAAGCCAAGCTTTGTTGTACAAATTACAACTGCGACTCCGGTTTCTGCTCCAATTCAGGTTCTGGTTCCTGCTACTGTTCCTGCTCTTAGTTCTACTCCTTTAACTGATACCTTAAACAGCTCGATTTTAATACCTGTATTGGCTCAATCAGAACCTATACAAGTGGATTCAAGTGCTGTTGCGGCATCTGATACAGATTTGCTCCCTGCTTCGCTAGCTTCAGTTATTAAAAAGCAAAAAAAGGCAAGGACTAGGACATGGCCAATGAGTTTGACCTTGAGTGCCGGGCCAGAGTTTAATTCATCTGGTTTGGTTATTGGGGGCAGAACAGGTTTTAGCGCGGGTGTTGGCTTTAGTATAGGTGTTGCAAAGCGACTTAAGCTGCAAACCGGGTTAAATTACAGTGCTAAGTATTATGGCGCAGATAACTATGAATATAAATTTAAAAACCAGCAGATGAAATCGATCATTTCGGGGGTAGATGCTTCTTGTGCTGTCCTTGAAATCCCTTTACTGGCTTCGTTGAATGTTTTAGATGATGTGAATAGAAGCATCGACCTTAATGCCGGTATGTCAAGCTATTTTATGCTTAAAGAGAATTATACTTACAGTTACACAGCTGCATCGGGTTACCAAGATCGCTTTCAACAAATCAATGGTAAGAACCAACACTATTTTGGGGTGGTCGATCTTTCTGCAACTTACTATGTAAAACTTAAAAAGGAAAAATTCAGATTAGGGCTTGAGCCTTTTGTAAAAATACCTTTAGTAGGTGTTGGCGAGGGGCGGGTAAATCTAAAATCAAGTGGAGTTTCATTAAAAGTACGTTATGATCTGGGGAAAAAGAACTACTAGTATCCTTTTAGGAGTATCATTTACATTGCTACAACTAAGTGCAAATGCACAAAGTTATGTAGGAAAAGGTGTAAAGCTTTCTTTGTTTTCTTCTACACCGGTCGAAGATATCAGAGCTGTTAATGTGAAAGGTACGGCTGTATTGGTTGGTAATACCAGAGAGATTGTGGTTCAGGCCCCAATTAAAGGGTTTGAGTTTGATCGGAAACTGATGCAAGAGCATTTTAATGAAAATTACATGGAGAGTGACAAGTATCCCATGGCAAAATTTAAAGGAATGATAGACCAGGTCATTGATTTTACCAAAAATGGGGAGTATGATATTACTGCCAGCGGGAAGCTTAATGTACATGGTGTAGATAAAATGAGAAGCATACAGGGGAAGGTGATTGTAAAGGATGGAGCAATACAGATTCTGACAGAATTTAAGGTGCCTTGTGCCGATCATAAGATAAAAATACCAATCCTAATCATAACTAAGGTTGCTGAGGTAATCAGTATAAAGGTTGATGGTAAACTAAATCTCGCAAAATAATGCTAAATATGAAAAAGACCGGTTTATTGGCAATTGTCCTTTCTTGCTTTTTAATGAATGCCCAAGCTCAGAAAGCAGATTCCTTATTGAAAACGCTGGATAGCAATAATGGTAGTACTGAAGTGGAAGCTGTGTTTAAGTCCACAAGGGTGGTTTTATCTCAGTCTACCGAAACACAGAAGAAGCATGATTTGGATTTACGTATTCGTCATCACTTTGGAGATATTGGGGGCCGATTTGGAAGTTCACATACGCTGTATGGACTTGATGTGGCCTCTGATTTGTTTATAGGTTTTGATTACGGCATTACCGATGATTTTACTGTTGGAATTGGAAGAAGTAAGCAGGATGAGCTTTTTAATTTTTCTGGAAAATATAAGCTGTTAAAACAAAAAAGCGATGGTGGTATGCCTGTCAACCTAACCTTGTTTGCCCAGATGGGCTGGATAGCAAGGTCTCCTTTTTCCGAAAGTGAATTTTCTAGCTACGCCAATCGGTTCTCTTATTTTATTCAACCCATATTTTCCAGGAAATTCTCTTCAAGATTGTCGTTGGAGGTATTGCCTGCTTTGTTGATGAGGAAAAATACTACAGAAAGCAGGGATCCTGAAAATCTTTTTTCTATAGGCTTTGCAGGGCGGATGAAACTCAGTAAACGGTTATCCTTTGTTGCCGATTATACATTGGTAAATGGATTGTCTAGACCAACAGATCTGAGTCAGGCCTATTTTAACCCTTTGGGTGTTGGCCTCGAAATTGAAACAGGCGGGCATATTTTCTCATTAAACTTTATGAATTCTGAATATATTCTGGAAAACAACTTTATCCCAGGCACAAAGAAGTCCTGGCAGGATGGAGGCGTACGATTTGGCTTTACTATTTCTAGAAACTTTACCCTCTTTAAATCAAAAAATAAAGACCCCGATAAAACATCTAAAATTTACTAAAACTAAAATTTAAAATTATGGAACGTGAAGAATTTATCAAGTCCTTAGGACTTGGCCTGGCATTGCTATGCACTGGATCTTGTATGTCCGGTTGTGGAAAAGGTGGAACAGGAACGCCTGATCCAGAGACAAAACCCCCAGTTGGAGGTGGCGGTGGGAGTACAGCTAGTGTTGATCTGGCTAGCCAAATTATGGCGATTGGTGATCAGGCAACAGTAAATGGTGTACTGTTTTTTAGAGTTGCAGCAGGAAATGTTCCGGCATCCTTTGTCGCCACAGAATCAGTTTGTCCACATCAAGGAGGTAGCCTTGTATGGAAACAAGCGCTAAGTAAGATACAGTGCCAGTTGCATTTTTCAGAATATGGTACCAATGGGGCAATCCTTCAGGGGCCACAAAATTCAACGGGTAATACCAGGACACTAAAAATTTACAGTACAGCTGTAAGTGGGACAACATTGACGGCTACTATAGCTTAATATTTCCATACAAATAGCTATATTCAATTGCTAATTATAAAATGCAGTATGGATAAAAAGTACGCTAAAGCCAATAAAGTGTTTTTGATGATCGGTTTTATTGTAGGCTGGTTTGCGTTAATCGCACAATTGTATCTGACGATAGTAAATAATGATATTCCTGTAATGGAGTCTGTAACCAGGTATTTCAGTTACTTCACCATTCTCACCAATATTATGGTGGTATTGTGTTTTACGTTATTGTTGTTTAATTTCAGTAAGAACGAGGAAAGCTTTTTTTCAAAGCCAAAGGTTTTGGCAGCAGTTACGGTTTATATCAGTGTAGTTGGGATTGTTTACAATTTAATATTGCGGTTTACATGGCAGCCAAAAGGCCTGCAGCTTATTGTAGATGAATTGTTGCATGCAGGTCTGCCAGTTCTTTTTATGGTATACTGGTTGATTTTTGCGCCGAAAAGCACATTGAAATGGACTGATGCTTTTGCCTGGTTGATCTATCCTTTTGTTTATGTAATATTCATAATGGTAAGGGCTGAAGTTTCTGGATTTTACCCTTATCCATTTATTGATGTGGCTGCATTGGGATACAATAAGGTGTTGCTAAATAGCTTTTACCTCTTAATTGTATTTCTGGTATTATCGCTGGGATTGGTTTGGATTGGGAAATTAATTGCAAACCATCAGAAAAAGAATAAGCATTTAAACTAAAAGAGACCGTATCATAAAGCATTCGTCATCCTGAATTTATTTCAGGGACCTCGCACGAACTATTCGAAAAACATGCTCAAGAGGGATCCTGAAATAAATTCAGGATGACGAACGCACAAAAAAAGAGCCTGTCAGGCTCTTTTAATTGTTTCTAAGCCTACTTTTCTGGCAAGCCTCTATATTTCTGCATGGCTTTAATATTCGGATCATGACCACGGAAATCGCGGAACATTTTTCCATAATCTTCTGTATTGCCACGAGAAAGGATCATGTCGCGGAAGCGCTGACCATTGGCAAGGGTTAAGCCACCATTCTCTTCAAACCAAGAGAATGCATCGTGATCCAGCATTTCTGTCCACAGGTAAGCATAATAACCTGCCGCATAGCCATTACCCCAGATGTGTAAAAAATAGCTGGAACGATAGCGTGGTGGAACATACGATAAGCTTAATCCTGTTTTTTGAAGTGCTGCGGTTTCAAATTTATCAGCATCCTGCAAAGGTTCAGTTGCCGAAAGTTTATGCCATTGCATATCTAATGCAGCGGCAGCTAATACCTCTGTTAGGGCATAACCCTGGTTAAATTTAGCGGCTTTATTTATTTTATCAACCAATATTTGTGGCATTGGCTGTCCGGTACTGTAATGAATCGCATAGTTTTTAAAGACTTGCGGATTTACGGCCCAATGCTCATTAAACTGAGATGGGAACTCAACAAAGTCTCTGGCTACGTTGGTACCCGAAAGAGTAGGGTATTCTTGATTGGCAAAAAAACCATGCAAAGCATGTCCAAACTCATGGAACATTGTGGTTACATCATCAAAGCTGATTAACGCAGGTTGTCCGCCAGCGGGTTTAGTAAAATTGCATACGTTAAAAATAACGGGTTTAGTGCCCATTAATTTCGACTGGCCAACCATGTTGTCCATCCATGCACCACCAGATTTGTTGTCGCGTTTAAAGTAATCGCAGTAGAACAAACCAATTGTACTGCTGTCTTTATCAAGCAATTCAAACACCTTAACGTCTTTGTGATAAACCGGCAGGTCAGTACGCTCTTTAAAAGTAATGCCGTACAGTTGAGTGGCAGCGTAGAAAACTCCGTTTTTAAGTACATTATTCAATTCAAAGTAGGGCTTAACCTCAGTTTCATTTAGATCGTATTTAGCCTTCCGTACTTGTTCCGCATAATAATCCCAATCGTAAGGTTCCAGTTTAAAATCACCTTTTTGTGTATCTATTAGCGATTGAATTTCTGCAGCCTCTGCATGGGCCTTTGCTGTTGCTGAGGGGACCAGTTTAGCGAAAAATGCTTCAACGGCAGCTGGGGTTTTAGCCATTTGATCTTGTAATTTCCAGGTAGCATAATTAGGGAATCCCATTAATTTTGCTTTCTCAGCCCGTATTTTGGCAATTTCAACTATCGTTTTTCGGGTATCATTGCTATCGCTTTTCTCTGCACGATTCCATGAAGCCTCAAATAATTTCTGACGGGTAGCGCGGTTAGATAGCGATTGTAAAGGTGGTTGCTGTGTTGTATTTTGAAGGGATAGCAACCATTTTCCGTCCATCTTAGCGGTTTTTGCAGCTTGGGCTGCGGCATTAATTTCACCCGAGGATAAACCTTCCAGATCTGATACGTTATCGGTAACCAAAGCGCCGGCTTTTGCTGCCGCAAGTAATTGGTTAGAAAACTTTGCACTTAGCGAAGCTTCCTGCTCATTCAGCTTTTTAAGGTTAGTTTTTGAATCTTCAGAAAGTTTGGCTCCAGCTAATACAAATTTCTGATAAGTATATTCAACTAATTTGTTGGATTCAGGATCTAGATTAAGCGATGCTCTCGTATTGTATATAGATTCGATGCGTTTAAATAGTTTCGCATTCAGATATATGGCATCCTGATGTGCGGCTTGTTTAGGCGCTATTTCTTCTTTTATTTTTTGGAGATCATCATTGGTATTTGCACCTGTCAGTAGACCAAAGACATTATTTACACGGGTCAACATTTGCCCGCTTTTCTCCATTGCTACCAGTGTATTCTCAAATGTGGGGCTTTCAGTGTTATCTGCAATTGTGTTGATCTCATTTAAATGGATCTTCATGCCTTCCTCAATAGCAGGTTTAAAATCACTATCCTTTATGTGATTAAAGTCAGGCACCTGATAAGGTAAGGTGCTTTCTTTGAGGAAAGGGTTTGATGTAGAAAGATTTGAATTATCCGATGCTGATTTCTTGCTGCTGTTTTCACATGATGCAAAAATAGCCAGCATGGCTACTAGTGGTAACTTTAAAGATGTTTTCATTAGGATATTGGTTTTCTTATGAACTAATGTACAAAAATTTGTGCCGATTAGTTCATAAGAAAACAGCTCCTAATTCAATGTGTTATTGAAATTCTTTAATGTCAACTATTCTGTTGCTATCGCTGAATTTCAAAAAGGTAATGCCTTTTTTATTCTTTGCCCAGCTGTAATTATTCTTAACCCAATCCGTTAGTTCAAGGTCCGTCTGAGGTGCGGGTTTAGCTAGTTTCTCATTAAAAATCTCATCGCTTGAGTAATGGACCTGGTATAAGGACGAAGGGGTAAGGAACACTAAAGTCGACTTATCTGGCGAATTTAAAATAAACTCACCTTGTATTCTTTCCTCAGGATTTTGTCTTTTGATCAAATGAACATTTGCATTCACATTGGTGATGAAAAAATCATTGTTAACCAAATATCCTGCTCTTCCCAGTTTGTTTATACCCGTAGTATACTTTGGATCCTCTTTTCCTGTTGAGGGCCTGTAAAGGCTCACTACATTAAGTTTGCCATTTTTTAAGGCGATGACATAGGATGGAGCAGCCAGACCTGAATTGTCGGCCAACTGAACAAGAAGTGCAGTTTTTTGGGTGTTTATAAATTGGGTAGATGCAAATTTATCAGTTATTGAATTTGGATCAGCCTTATTGATTTGAATTTTGACAAGTGTGTCTTTAAATTTTACATTAAACTCTTCTTTGATTTCACTGGTATTCTCGTCTTTTTTCAAAAGGATGGTAAATATGCTATCCTTTCCATCATAGGATTCATTAAATTTTTCATTGGCAGTCAATACCCTTGGAGTATAGGTTGCGGTAGTTTCCTGTTGTTTGCAACTAAATAAAAGAAGGGACAAGCCGAGCGCGTAGAATATGTTTTTCATAATGTTGGTTAGATTTTTTTCGTGCAAAATTAACCTTTGAAAAGGAATATCCAATAGCTGAGGCGGTTGTATGGGGTGTTTGTTTCTTGTATAACAATTGTTTTACACTTGATGCTTAAATGAATAGGTTTTGTTGCGTTATTCAAGCGGGATAGATTGCTTGAAATTATTTTAGTTTACCATAAAAGAAAATAAAAGAAATGATTGTTAATGTTAATTGATATCTTCGCCAAATAAATTAATAACATATAAAATGATGGGATGGCGTAGTCGTTCATATTCCTTTTACAATTAAACACAAATGAAAAAATCAATTTTAATGCTCTCAGCACTATGTATGCTGATCGTAGCTTCATGTAAGAAAGACAAGACAGATGATAAGGTTGCTGATTGTCTATTAACCGAAAGCACCTACACGGGTGAAGATGGGCACACTAGAAACTCTATTTTTACTTATAATACAGAAGGGAAAGTAATCAAAGTAAAGGGTGGTGAAGGTGGCCCTAATGATGATCTAGAAGTAACTTATACCTACTCAAATTCGAAAATCATTGAGGTTCAAACACAGCATGGGCAGTCATTTACAATAACTTATACCCTTGATGGTCAAGGTAGGATTGTACATCAGACTAATGAGCAAGGATATGTTGATACATATATTTATAATGCTGAAGGGTACCTAGTTGAAATTCAAGGTTATAACGCGGATGCTACTGCTGCATACAACAGTAAATACAGTTATACAAATGGTAATCTAACATCAATAGATAGTGGTAATTCATATACAATTAATTACATTTATGGTGCAGAGCTTGCTAATGATAATTTCGTTAATGAAGAGGAATTTCCATTTGATAATGTATTAAGGAAGTTTTTTGGTAAGACTTCTAAGAACTTAGTATCAAAGCTTGTTGAAACCTCTGGCTCTGGGAACCCATTTGAAGAAACATATACTTATGAAAAAGATGCCAATGGAAACATTACCAAGGTTAGTGCATTATCAAATGATGGTGATAGCTACACAATGGTTTCTAAATATACTTGTAAATAATAATGAGTATAATCTAAACCCGTATGAATCGGTTTAGATTTGATATCCTTAATGAAAAAAATTAAAGCTACAGAAATGTAGCTTTTTTTGTTAATAGAGCAGCCCACAACAGTTTTTAGTTGTTTTAATTTTAAAATGTATATTCGCTCAGCTATAATTAAACCTTGCTGTGAAAAATGGAAACAGCTTCAATAACAAACGGATCAGCTATTAGTATGGGTAATGAGGTTACATTTGAAGAAATGTACCGAAATTACTTTGCACCTTTATGTTATTTTGCTCAAAAGTATATTGACCGGGAAGATGCAGAGGATGTTGTAAATAATTTATTTCTTAAACTTTGGCGTCAAAAGGAGTTCTTTGAGAACTTTCAGCATGCGCAATCCACTTTATATGTAGCGACTCGAAATTCTTGCCTGGATTTTTTAAAAATTGCTAAACGCGCAGAAGATCGACACATTTTCGTAACGAAGGACGTTGCACAGGATAAGAACTTCATCGAAGAAATGATCCAATCAGAAGTATGGGGTGAGATTTATCGTGAAATCCATAACCTGCCAGTTCAATGTTCAAAAGTCATTAGTTTGAGTTTTGTAGAAGGCTTAAAAAATGATCAGATAGCCAAAGAACTTGACATCTCTATTCAGACAGTTAAAAATCAAAAAAGTATAGGCCTAAAACTTCTGAAGCAAAAGCTCTCCAAAAGTGGATTTTTATTGCTTTGCATGTATATGTAAGCTTTAATGCTAGCCTAAAAAAAATAAAAAATAATTTCGGTACTTTTTCTGATCGATGTCGTACTGTCTGTAAAATAAAGAAGATCACATTATAGGATTTATGAATCAATCTGAAATTCAAAAGGCACAACGCGTCATCTATTTGGTAACGGGGTATAGAAAAGGGTCGATCTCTGAATCGGAAAGTGCGGAATTGGACGCCTGGTTGAATTTAAGCCTGGGAAATCAGGACTTGTTTAATGAGCTAAACAGTGCTGATCAAAAAGAGAAAGCCTTAGATATCATGAATGCGTATGCTGTAAATGAATCTTTTGAAAACCTAAAGACAAGAATCGCAAAAGAAGATCAGTTTGTTGAAAAGAGAAAGCGCTATTCATGGATGGCTGCAGCCGCGGCAATTTTAATCCTGGTTTCTATAGGAGGTTATTTTTATACTTCCATAAATCGCGAACATATCATGATGGATGGTTTAGCGGTAGCTAAAGACGTTGCTCCGGGAAGTAACAAGGCAACATTAACGCTTGCGGATGGCAGAACTGTCGAATTAAGCGGCGATAAGCAGAGTGTGATCATAAAAGCTGATGAGTTAACTTATAACGATGGTACCAAAATTATAAGCGAAGGAAAGAGCAGGAATCAATATGCGGTATTAACTACGCCAAAAGGTGGACAATACCAGATTATACTTTCTGATGGAACGAAGATTTGGTTAAATGCCGCATCAACATTGAAGTACCCTGCTGAGTTTGAAGGTAGTGAGCGAGTTGTACAGCTTAGCGGTGAAGCTTATTTTGAAGTGGCTAAAGTACATGCCTCTTCAGGTAGAAGAATGTCGTTTATCGTAAAAACGGAAACGCAGCAGGTAGAGGTGTTGGGAACGCATTTCAATATCAATAACTACCCTGATGAAAGCTTCGCAAAAACTACTTTACTTGAAGGTTCGGTGCGCGTTTCAGCAGCCTCGGCAATTACGGAGCATCAGCTTTTAAAACCTAACCAGCAAAGTATCATTGCAAAAGACAGTGAATTCATTAAAATCATCAAGGTGGATCCAACCGCTGTCATCGATTGGAAAAATGGTGACTTCATATTTGATACGGATGTTAAAACGATTATGCGTCAGATTTCCCGCTGGTACAACGTTGAAATCGTTTATCAAGGGAACATTACTGAGGAGGAACTGGTTGGAAGGATATCAAGGTCTAAACATTTAACAGAAGTTTTAAAAGTATTGCAGGAAACTAATAAAGTCCACTTTAAGCTTGAGGATACCGTATCTCCCGGGGTAGAAAAACGGGTGATCGTGATGCCTTAGTTGAAAATGGAATAAAAAATTATCAATTATATAAAACCTAAAACCGAAACAATGAACCATTTTTTTAAATCAAGAACTGCGGCGCTCTTAACAGTAGCGGCGCTCAGTTTATCAAATGCTTATGCGCAAAATGCTCCTGTAGCCAAGAGCGTTGAAAGGCCAGCGATTACCTTAAAAGTTGGTGATGCAGCGCCCTCAATAGTGGCCGAGAAGTGGATTAAAGGAAAGCCCATTACCAAATTTGAAAAGGGGAGGGTGTATGTAATGGAGTTTTGGGCCACCTGGTGTGGGCCATGCAGAGCGAGCATGCCGCATCTATCTGAAGTTGCACGTAAATACAAAAAGGATGCAGATGTAATCAGCTTTAATGTAAAGGAATTGATTGCTGGTAAAAATAAGAACGGTGATTATATTGCTAAAGTTGAACGCTTTGTAAGTCGCTTAGGAGATGGAATGGACTATATTGTAGCGGCCGATGTACGTGAAGATGTGATGTGGAATACCTGGTTGGTAGCTTCGGGAAAATTTGGAATTCCTGTTGCATACATTATAGATCAGGCTGGCAAAATTGCCTGGATCGGACATCCTGCTTCAGTGGAAGGTCCATTGGAGATGGTTATCGCTGGTACTTACAATGAGGAAGGAAAAGCGAAACTGGCCCAAAAAGTAAAGGAACACGATGCACAGTCTAAGGCTTTGAAAGCAGACCTTAAAGTGGCCGAAGATGCAAAGGATTATAAAAAGGCGCTGCAAATAGTGGATCAGTTAATACCAATGTCTCCTTTTGGTGTAGGCAGTTTGGCAGGGAAGAAGTATAAGTTTTTAGCGGAAATTGATGCGAAGAAAGCAAATGCTTATGGATTGGAAGCGTTGAAAACTTATGAAAACGATCCATTAACCCTTCAGTCTTTAGCTGCAGATGTTAGTGATTATAAACTGGCGCTAAAGTTAATGGAAAAGGCAGCAGCTAAATCTGACAGTGAAGATCCTTATGCTGTAACCAACCTGGGCAAAGCTTATTACAGAGCCGGAGATACTAAAAAAGCAATTGAAACCCAGCAAAGGGTAATCGACATTTTGAACGATACTTCCCTGGTAGAACAAAAACAACAAGTAAAAGATGCGGCACAGGAAACCATGAAAATTTATAAAACAGGTGGGAAATTAGTGGATAACGAAGCTTAAATAATTGAAAGGAGGTCATTTTAAGGCTTGATTTAAAGCCTATTCAAATAATAGGGAACTTGATAATAAAAAGATCGAAGGCGTTGGTCCGCCTCCGATCAATAATCAGGTTTCCTTGAAACATGCTAGAAACATATTTATCAACTTAAACCAGAATTGCAAATGTATAAACTTTACTACAACAATAAGGTAGGAAACCGTACTGTGCTCAATACTTGTGTTTTAAAAAGACAAGAACAGCCAAGTTTACTACAACGAACCGAATTTAAAAAATGGCTTATGCGGATTAATTTTACCTGTATTTTGTTATTTTTTGGCTTTATGCAATCAGCCTTAGCTACAAGAGCTCAAAAGATTAGTCTTTCGCATAAAAATGTATCTATTGAAACTGTTTTTACAGATATCCGCAAACAGAGTGGCTATGATTTCATTTATCCAAAAAACTTAGTTAAAAATTCTAAACTAGTCACTATTCAGGCAAGGAATGAAGAACTCAGAGATGTGCTGATTCAGCTGTTTCAAGATCAGTCCTTCACTTATTCACTGGAGAACAGGACCATCGTGGTTAAAGAGCTGGAGAAGACCATGACAGAAAGGATTAGGGAATATTTTTTACAGCCTATCAATATTAAAGGAAAAATATTGGGACAGGATGGCGAGCCTTTAGTAGGTGCAAGTGTCCATGTTAAAGGTCACAAAATTACCTCCCTAACTGATAGGAAAGGTGAATTCAGCTTAACTGATGTGCCGGAAAATGCAACCCTGGTTATTTCTTATGTGGGGTATGTTTCTAAAGAAATAAAAGCAGGAATGCGGAGTGCAGATTTAGGAGCGATTACGCTATTGATGTCCATGTCTGAACTGTTGGAGGTAGGTGTGGTGATTAATACAGGTTACCAGGTTATATCGCCTGAGCGTGTAACGGGATCATTTGGAGTAGTAACAGGTCGGAGATTGGAAGCGAGATTGGCGATAGATTTGAAGTCAGCCTTAGAGGGACAATTGGCTGGAGTCGTGCTGGATAAGAAGGGTAATATAGAAATCAGAGGGGTATCGACCTTTGGTGCTGAGAAGAATCCACTTGTTGTTGTAGATGGATATCCTATTGAAGGTGGAATTGATAACGTAAATCCGCTCAATATCAGTAGTGTAACGGTACTTAAAGATGGTGTCGCGGCCTCTATTTATGGATCACGTGCAGCAAATGGGGTAATAGTTATTACCACGAAGGGAGGAGCAAATGGAGGACCAAGGCTGACCTATAATGGATTGGTGAATTATGTTTCAAAACCTAATTTAAACGATTTGAACCGTTCATCATCTTCAGATTATATTGATGCTGAGTTAGATTTGTTTAAGCAAGATCCAAATGCGGCTTCAACAGTTGCTAAGGGGAACATGAGCCGGGTAACTTACCTGATGATGCAGGTAAGAGAAAATAAGATTTCTGAGGCTGAGGCGATGGCAGAAATTAACCGGTTACGTAATGTTGATGGGTTGAAGCAGTTTGAAGATCAATACTTTCGTCCTGAAATTAGCAATCAGCATAACTTTAATATTTCCGGCGCAACTGAAAAAAATAGCTATAACGTAGCGCTTAACTTATTAAATACAAGGGAGAATTTTATCCAGAGTAATAGTAACCGTCTTATTCTTGATGTTAAAAATGAGTGGAGGCCTTTTAAATTCTTAACTGCTGGTGCAACTGTGAACATCGTTTACAACAATCGTTTAACACCGTATGACGATTATACCAAGATGATCAATTATAATGCAGCGTCTATTTTGCAGCCTTATACAGATCTTGTAGATGGGAATGGAAATTCTGCAGCAGTATGGGGCTTGAGTCAGTATAAAATGGACACGTACAAGAAAACTCCAGGGATGAAAGACTGGACGAATATTCCTTTAAATGATCTTTCAAAGATGACCAGAAGGAATGTCGATTTTCAAACCCGTCTTGGTGGTTTTGTAAGAGCGCGATTAGTGGAAGGGCTTACTGCTGAGTTTGGTGGTAGCTGGCAGCGTGGCAGTACACAGATGAAAGAGTTCCGTGATGTGGATTCATACGCGGTAAGAATTGCCTATAACGATGCAACTTCACTGAAAAATACAGCGAATCATTATTTGCCGGACGGTAGTCTTGTTGATGAAAGCAGGAATATCAGTGAAAACTGGACGGTAAGATCCCAGCTTAATTATAATCGCGGCTTTGATAACAACAAACATCGTGTTACTGCCCTGGTTGGAAATGAAATACGTAAGCTTACTTTCGATAATAACCGTATAGAAACACGTGTGGGTTATAATTCGACTGCCGGTTCTTTTGTTCCGATGAATTTAAAGGATTATAATTCAACAGTATATACTTCTGATATGTTGATGGGCAGGCAAATTTTGTTAGATCCGGGGAAATATGAATACCGCGATAATCGTTTTGTTTCCTGGTATGGAAATGGATCTTATGAGTACGACAACCGTTTTATTTTGAGTGGTAGTATTCGTTTAGATTTGACCAATTTCTTTGGAACAGATCCTAAGTACAGATACCGTCCATTATGGTCTGTGGGGGGTACTTATAAATTGGCTGAAGAAGAATTTATTAAAAACGATTGGATAAATAGGTTAAACCTTAGAGCCTCTTATGGTGTGAGTGGAAATATTTCTCTAAACCAGGGCCCTTTTCTTATCTTATCAACAGGATCGTTTAACAATTATACTGGTGGGGTTTCTTATGGAGTGGCTTCTCCTCCTAACAATCAATTGCGTTGGGAAAGAACCAACATTGTTAATTTTGGGATTGATTTTGCTGCCTGGAATCACAGGTTTAATGCCAGCTTAGATTATTATACTAAAAATAGTACTGATCTATTGGCTGCTGAGGCAGCAGACCCGACTTCGGGTTTTGCTACGGTTACTAAGAATGCAGGTGAAATGTCGAATAGTGGTGTGGAGTTGGCATTGAACATGGACCTGATCAGAAGTAACAACTTCCGCTGGAACATGGGAACTAACATTTCTTATAATTACAACAAGGTAAAGTCTTATAACGTTGTTCGGAATTATGCCAGCAGTTATGCAACTGCTGGAGGTATTTTAGTAAAGAATTACCCAGCCGATGGCCTTTGGGGATATCGTTTTGCAGGATTGAGCAATTTGGGTGAGACTCAGGTTTACAATGCAGCGAATGCAGTGATTAAACCAGGCGATGCAGTTACCTCCGACGTGGCTTATTTAGGAACATTACGTCCAAAGTATGACCTTTCTCTGATCAATACTTTTACTTATAAAAGTTGGGACTTAACAATGTTGTTTATTTCGAAATTAGGTCATAAGTTTCGTAAGGATAACTTCAGCGGATCTAATTATTTAAACAGACACGTGTCGGAGCGCTGGCAGAAACCAGGGGATGAGAACCATACCATTTATCCGGTATTGCAGGCATGGAACATGGACATGTTCTATTTCCCATATACGGATGTAGTGATTGGTAATGCCAGTTATGTAAAACTCAGAGACCTGACTTTGTCGTACAACTTCGACAAACTTGCGAAGAAGCTTAAAATGAGCAATGCGAAGGTATTTGTTCAGGGCCGCAATTTGTTTAGAATTACAGCTAAAGGAGTAGATATCGACCCTGAGACTGCTGAAGTAAATACTTCGGGTGGTACAGGGGCTGCAACAGAGCAAGGTTTTACCTCTTTGCCTTTACCTCGTGAACTCTTTTTTGGTGTGACTTTCTCGTTTTAAAAATTAAATTATGCAAACAAAATATTTAAATACGGTACTTTTGGCAGTCTTGGTATTGCTGGTATCATCATGCAAAAAGTATCTCGATGTTAAACCGGTAGGGAAGTTGATTCCCGCCAAAGCGGAAGAATTGGAGAATCTTTTAAATAACAGCAGTACATTGGATTATCACTTTATTGATAACAACAGAGGGAGTTATTATGCGCTTTTAGGGGATAATTTTCAACTTAGTGAAAATCAGGCAAAGTACTTGTACGTAAGCACACATCCAAATATTGATCGTTATGCTGCTTATACTTTCTATTTACCTTATGAAAATCCCAGAAATCCTCAGTATACCTGGGATTGGGGTATTTATCGTGCACTTGGATTGTTTAACAATGTAATTGAAGGGGTAAAGGAATTGCCTAATGCTTCGGGATCTGAATTGGGGAAAACGATCACCGCGCAAGCTAAGGCTGGTCGTGCCTGGTCGATAATGGTCGGTACACTTGGTTATGGCCCTATGTATGATCCTAACGGTGCAAATGATACAAAGGTGCTTCCTTATCGTATTTCGGCAAATCCTAATACACCTAATCCTGAATTGTCAACCACCGCAGGAGCGTTTGCGCTGATTGAACAGGATTTAAAGGATGCGTTGGCTGCTCCGAATAATGTGGCTAACCCCAGTCGTGCCAATGTTTCAGCTGTTCATGCGCTGTTGACTCAATTCTATATGTATAAAAGGGATTGGCCAAAGATGTTGGAGCATGCTAAGGAAGCCTGGAATCGCTCGGTAGTAATTAAAGGGGGAGTGGACAACATGATTTATAACTATAATGTATTCTCTTATAAACCCAATCCAAATGCTTCGCCTTCCCCAGGAACGGATGTGGAGGTGGCGTTGGAGTTACAAGGACCGGATTTATTGTTGAATCAGAGTGACAACAGGGAGAACTTGTTTTTTAGACTATCTCCATCAGGAACAGGTCACTATCCTTCACCGGAGTTCTTGGATTTGTTCGACAAAATAACGGATAGAAGATACAAGTTGTTCGCATTGAAGGCTTTAGGTTATGCTACAACTGTAGGGGGTGTGAAGTATGATGATGGTGTAGTAACTAAGTATTATCGCGATTCGAAAATGTTAGGCAGTGAGGGAATTACCTATCCTGAATTGTTGTTGATGAAAGCAGAAGCGAGTGCCCGTTTAAATGATTTGGGTGCTGCACTTACAGATTTGAATCTGCTGCGTAAATATCGTTATTCAGGGGCTAATACAGATTTGGTAAATGGTGCTGCATTGAGTCAGGATAACTTGCTTTTTGAGATTTTAAAAGAGCGTCGTAGAGAAATGCCGATTGGTACTTTTCAACGTGTATTTGATATTAAACGTTATGTTTTTGATGCCGGTAAGCCTTGGAGCAAGACTAGCATTACGCACAGCATTGGTACGAAAACTTATACTGGCCTAGTTAACAACGCTAATTTTTCAATGCGGATTTCTAATAATGTGATTCTTTTAAATCCACAGTGGGGCTTAACGCCTTGGTCGGGAACTTACGATCCTACTTCTAATAAGTAGGAGTTGATTTAAACAAAGAAAGGGATGTCGCATCCACGCACATCCCTTTTCTAACCAAATATAAACCTGTATGAACGGGTTTTACTTTAAGTTTGCGTAGTACTCTACGAATTTAGCTAATGCAGAAGAATAGCCCCATTCGTTATCATACCAAGAAACTACTTTTACGAAGTTGTCATTCAATGAAATACCAGCTTTTGCATCAAAAATTGAAGCGTGGTCATCTCCGATAAAGTCAGAAGAAACTACATCATCTTCTGTGTATGCTAATACGCCTTTCAACTCACCTTCAGAGGCAGCTTTCATGGCTTTTTTAATGTCTTCGTAAGTTGCAGCTTTTTCTAAACGTACAGTTAAATCAACAACAGAAACGTCAGCAACCGGTACGCGGAAAGACATACCAGTTAATTTACCTTTCAATTCTGGTAATACCATACCTACTGCTTTAGCAGCACCAGTAGAAGAAGGGATGATGTTAGAGAAACCACCACGACCACCTCTCCAGTCTTTAGCAGACGGGCTATCAACAGTTTTCTGAGTTGCAGTAACTGCGTGAATTGTACTCATCAAACCTTCAACGATACCAAAGTTATCATTTAATACCTTTGCGATTGGTGCAAGGCAGTTTGTAGTACAAGATGCGTTAGAAACGATAGTTTGATCTGCAGTTAATTTATCATGGTTAACACCCATTACATAAGTAGGGATGTCGCTATCTTTTGCCGGAGCAGAGAATACCACTTTTTTAGCACCTGCTGCAATGTGTTTTTCAGCGTCAGCTCTTGTTAAGAATAAACCAGTTGATTCGATAACAACTTCAACACCTACTTCATCCCATTTCAAATTAGCTGGATCTCTTTCAGCTGTAATACGGATTGTTTTTCCGTTTACTACAAGGTTACCATTTTCTACAGCAATGGTGCCATCAAAACGACCATGTGTAGTGTCGTATTTTAACATATAAGCCATGTAATCCGGCTCAACAAGGTCATTAATCGCAACGATATCTAATCCTCTTTTTAAAGCAGCTCTAAAAACCAGTCTGCCGATACGGCCGAAGCCGTTAATTCCAATTTTGCTCATCTTATTAATTTGAATAGTAGTTTAATAAATTATATATAGGTTCCTTAGTAATAGTTGTAATGGAGAGCCCATGTTTTTTTGCAATTGCACGTAATTGATCCTGAAAGCTTCCAGCAACAATACCTACAAAATGTATTTCTTTTCCAGGGTGAAGTTTAACTGTTGGCAATAAATACGTTTGAAAATAGAGTTCAAAAGCATTGTCTATAATCTCCAGTATATATTTATTGTCTCTGTTTTCAAGGAAAAAATCAAAGAAAGAACTTAAAAATAGCTGGGCCATAGGTTTTTTATACACCCTTTCCAGTATCTGCGGTCTGTCTAGATTGTATTTCAACTCAAACTGCTTCTGCAAATCAGCAGGAAGTTTGTTCTGAAGAAAACGCTTTAAAATTGTTTTTCCAAGATAATTGGCCGAGCCCTCATCTCCAAAAACATAACCCAGTCCAAAATTATTTTTCTCCGGTTTTTTACCGTCAAAATAGGCGCAGTTGGCTCCGCTACCTAAAATACCTACGATACCGCTGTTGTTAAAGCATGCCGATATAGCCGCGCCATAAAGATCATCCTTAACAGTTATTTTACTGTGTTTAAAAAATAGGCCTAATGTATGGGCAAGCTCTTCTTTTCTTTCGTCAGACGAAGCACCAGCAGCAAAAACATAAATCTTTTTTATGCTTTCGGCATGATTGATCAGCGTAGCTTTTTTATTTAAATACTGAAGAATAGTTTTTTGGTCATTAAAACAAGGGTTAATTCCAGGCATACTGCATTCGGCAATAGCCTTGCCATCTTTGGCAATTTTCCAGAACGCTGTTTTTGATCCGCTATATACTATTGCTATCATGTTAGATGGATAAAACTTTAGTCATTTCCAATAAATCACTTTCCAGCTTAAAAGTATGTCTGGTTAGTGCTTCTTCTATACTTGTTGTTTTAACTTCATTGCCTCTCAAACCAACCATTTGCATGGTATTTCCCCTTAGCAATTCGTTAACTGCGGCAAAACCAAGTCTGCTGCCCAGGATTCTATCAAAGCTACTTGGACTACCTCCACGCTGAAGATGGCCTAAGATCGTAACTTTGGTATCATAATGATTAAATCGTTCCTTAACCTTTTTTGCTACATCGTAGGCTCCACCATCTTTATGTCCTTCGGATACAATTACAATACTCGAAGTCTTTTTGGTAGATGCACCGGTTTCCAGTTGAGCGATCAATTCATTTAAACTAGTCTCTCTTTCTGGTAGTAGCACTGCTTCGGCACCACTAGAAATGGCACTTCTTAAGGCGATACAGCCCGAATCACGGCCCATTACTTCAATAAAGAACAAGCGGTCGTGAGAATCTGCAGTATCTCTGATTTTATCTATAGCTTCAATAACAGTATTAATGGCTGTGTCATATCCTAGGGTAAAGTCAGAGCCGTAAAGGTCATTGTCAATAGTTCCTGGAACACCGATCACCCGGATGCCGAATTTTTCTCCGAAACGCTTGGCTCCGGTAAAAGTTCCGTCACCACCAATAACCACAAGTCCATCTATATCATGAGCTTGAAGATTTTTGTAAGCCAATTCCAGTCCTTCCTCAGTTTTAAATTCTAAACAGCGTGCTGTTTTTAGAATGGTACCCCCAAGATGAATGATGTTACTCACGGATCTTGCATCCATGGGAATAATGTTGTTATTGATTAATCCCTGGTATCCTTGCATGACACCAAACATATTGATACCATTGTATATTCCGGTTCTAATCACTGCTCTGATGCAAGCGTTCATTCCGGGAGCATCTCCTCCAGATGTTAATACAGCGATATTTTTAATATTTGGTCTCATAATTTATAGATACGAATATAGCGTGTATTTTTTACACTAAGTAATTTATTTTTAATTTTCCTAAGTTAATACGAAACAAGTGTATTTATTTATCTTTTTTTGTAAAAAAAAGATAATGCGTAATGCTGATATCTTTTGATGGGATTGATTTTGTTTTTTGCAGTATCAAAAGTTATTTGCATTTTGGTGTCAAAATGATTCTACTGGAATATAACGTGTGAAAACCCGGAAAATTTCAAAAAGATCAGGGAATATATAATATCTAACAATTAATGTTTTGAAAGAAATTTTGCCAAAATTTAATTCCACTTTCTCGATTGATTGTGTGCTTTTCGGATTTGATGAAGGAGAATTGAAAATTCTTCTAATTGAAAGGAACGAAGAACCCTTTAAGGACTGGTGGGCCTTACCAGGTAACCTGGTTGAAGAGGATGAGAGTTTAGACCAATCGGCTACCAGAATTTTACATGAGCTTACAGGCTTAAGTGATATCTATATGGAGCAGTATTATACCTTTGGTGATGTAAACAGGCACCCACAAGGTAGAGTAGTCAGTATAGCCTATTACGCCCTTTTAAGATTAGGAGGGGATAAAGTTGTAAAACCAATTAGTAATTATGCTAAGCAGGCTTATTGGAGAAATGTTAAAGACCTGCCTAAGCTGGCTTTTGATCATCAGGAAATCTTTGAAAAAGGAATGGAGAAGATCAAACGGAGGATTAAGCATCAACCTATTGCATTTGAACTATTGCCAGAGAAATTTACCTTAACCCAGCTTCAAAATGTTTATGAAGTGATTTTGAATAAAAAACTGGACAAAAGAAATTTCAGGAAAAAGATGTTGAGTTTCGGCGTGCTAAGAGATCTAAATGAGAAACAGTATGGAGTTTCATTTAGAGCAGCAACCTTGTATAAGTTTGACAAAAGGAAATACGCCAAATTATTTAGTAAAGAGATTTCATTTTAGAGGCTTGTATAGGCCTTCGGTAACGCTTCGAATAGGGTTGCACCTTGGAAGGAGCTTTAGAGGCATCTCATAGGGCTTTTATAGGACTATTAGTCCTACCAGACTCCTAGGAGGGTCCTAGGACACCCCTTGTTCGGTCCTAGCCCTGAGCCAGGCTCCCCGAAGAATTACCAAAGCGCTCAGACAACTTGCCTAAAAACAAAAGGCCCGTATCATCTTCGTGATACGGGCCTTTATTATATTATTTAATATGACTACTATTTGTTTACGATGTTTACATGGTAATCAACAAGGTCATCTATAGGAGAACGGATGATTTTTCCGATGCCCATTTCATACCTATCAGCCACTACACTTAATATATCTCTGAAGCTATAGCCTACAGAACCAACGCAGTTTAATTTATAATCCTTATAGTTCGGGTAATGCGTAACCAGGTTATCAAAAAATGCGGTAAACGCATAGTCTATTGTATTGAAAGTATAGTCTTCGTAACTGTCCTTATAATCGTAAACAAACTTACTGAATCCTGCGCAAAAACGATTAGGAAGAGGTTTGTTATAGATATGATCAAAAATATCCTCATTGGTTAAGGCGTAGTTGTCATAGAAACTTTCTCTAAGACCTTTAGGCATATAACCTTTCATGTAATCGCTCAGGATCTTTTTTCCGATGAAACATCCGCTGCCTTCATCACCTAAAAAGTAACCTAATGAATCTATATTCAACGTAATGTCTTTACCATTGTAAAGGCAAGAGTTTGTACCTGTACCCAGAATTGCCGCGAAACCTGGCTCATCTCCCAGTAAAGCCCTGCACGAAGCCAATAGGTCGTGCCCGATGTTAATCTTTGCATTAGGGAAAACCTGTTGCATAGCATCTGCTACAATTTTTCTGTTTGTTTCTGTTGAACAACCCGCTCCGTAGTAGTTTACCTCGGTTAATTTTTCAGTTTCTAAATGATCTGGAAGAGACTTTCTTAAAGACTCAACAATGTAATCAGTTTTGGAAAAATATGGATTATAGCCTTCTGTATTGAAAAGAATTTTTCTTCCAGCTTCGTTAATTAAACACCAATTCGTTTTGGTTGAACCACCATCTGCAATAACTATCATCTTAGTTCGTTTTTTTCGGGGTAAAAGTAAATAATCCTACTGTTTTTGTACACGTTTTGCTCATAAATTTATTTTTTTGGTTTTGGTTGTTTAATTATTTTTCGCCCTTTAAATACTGATGAAGTGTGTTTTTTTGTTTTTTTTAGGTTAAGATATTGTTAAATAAACACTAAGCTAAATTACACTTGTTATTTTAAAATCCAAATTTAAAATTCCAGCCCAAAAAGTGGGGGTAAAACTACGAGGATATCCTGTAAGTTTTATGCTTATATTGGTGGTAATTTGAAAGCGCTTCAGTAATATTGTATAGAAAATTTATGTCCATGAAAATAGATCTGAGAAGCGATACCGTAACGGTGCCAGATAGTGGTATGCTAGAGGCAATGATGACTGCCAAAGTCGGAGATGACGTATTTGGTGAAGATGAAACCGTACATGCGCTGGAGCATAAACTTGCTGCACTCTTTAATATGGAGGCCGGCTTGTTTTGTCCATCGGGAACAATGACCAATCAGATTGCCATTAAATGTTTCACAAAGCCAATGGATGAGGTGATTTGTGACCAGGGTTCCCATGTATATCGTTATGAAAGGGGGGGCATTGCTTATCATTCTATGGCGTCGGTTAGGTTAGTGAATGGGATAAGAGGTATCCTTACGCCAGAGCTGATTGAACCTGAAATAAATGAAGAAAATATTCATTATCCAAACTCCAGTTTAGTGGTATTGGAAAATACAGTGAATAAGGGCGGTGGTGCCTGTTACAACCTAGCTCAGATAGAACCTATTCATACGCTATGTAATATCAAAGAAATAAAATTGCATTTGGATGGTGCCCGTATATTTAATGCGCTAACCGCAACAGGAGACCATGCATTGGCTTACGGACAGTATTTCGATGGGATATCAGTTTGTTTGTCTAAAGGGCTGGGTGCTCCGGTGGGTTCGGTTTTATTGGGCTCAAAGGAAACCATTAGGGAAGCCATTAAAATTAGGAAAGCCTTTGGTGGCGGTATGCGTCAGGCAGGCTTTTTAGCCGCTGCTGGTATTTATGCTTTAGATCATAACATTCCGAAACTAGCCCAGGATCATAAACATGCTAAGGCATTGGGCGATGCATTGAGTAAGGTGAGTTATGTTTGCTCAGTGCTCCCTGTCGAAACTAATATTGTTGTGTTTGAACTTGCTAATGGTATACGACCTGAAACTGTGGTACACCATTTGGCCGAAAGCGGAGTCCTTTGTAATGCTACCGGACCAAAAACGGTAAGAATGGTGACACATTTAAATATTTCTGAAGAAATGATAGATAGGGCAATCGAAAACATAATACATTTGCACTTATCAGCTCATAAATAACTTTCATCCATTAATGAAGAAAATTCTTATAGCCAACCGCGGCGAAATCGCATTGCGTATCATGCGTTCAGCCAGAGAAATGGGGATAAAAACCGTTGCCGTTTATTCAGAGGCAGATCGCCAATCATTACACGTATTGTATGCCGATGAGGCTGTCTGTATAGGGCCCGCGCCTTCTAATCAATCTTATCTTATAGGAGAGAAGATCATTGAAGCTTGTAAAACTACAGGAGCAGAGGCCATTCATCCTGGTTATGGGTTTTTATCTGAAAACGCAGGTTTTGCAAGATTGGTAAAAGCATCTGGACTGATCCTGATCGGCCCTACACCTGAGGCGATGGAAATAATGGGCAATAAGCTGTCGGCCAAAGCTGCAGCATTGAAGTACAAAATACCCATGGTTCCAGGTACAGAAGAAGCCATTACAGATATTGAAGAAGCAAAGCTAAGAGCTGTGGAAGTCGGATTTCCAATTTTAATTAAAGCAGCAGCTGGTGGGGGTGGTAAAGGAATGCGTGTAGTAGAGCAGGTATCCGATTTTGAAGAGCAAATGCAACTAGCGGTAAGTGAAGCGCAATCGGCTTTTGGTGATGGCTCCGTATTTATCGAACGCTATGTTTCTTCACCACGACATATAGAAATACAGGTGCTTGGAGATACCCACGGAAATATTGTTCACCTTTTTGAAAGGGAATGTTCCATTCAGCGCAGACACCAGAAGGTAATTGAAGAGGCTCCATCCAGCATCTTAACGGATGAAATCCGAAACAAAATGGGCAAATGCGCAGTGGATGTGGCAAGGTCTGTAAATTATGTTGGTGCTGGTACGGTAGAGTTTATTCTGGATGAAAACCTTGATTTTTTCTTTTTAGAGATGAATACCCGTTTGCAGGTAGAACATCCAGTAACGGAGATGATTACCGGTTTGGACCTGGTAAAAGAACAGATTAAAATTGCACGTGGCGAAAAGCTTTCTTATCAACAAGAAGATCTGGAAATTAACGGGCATGCGATGGAGTTAAGAGTTTACGCAGAAGATCCTGAAAATAACTTCCTGCCAGATATTGGTACTTTACAGACTTATAAAACGCCTAAAGGCAATGGTGTAAGGGTTGATGATGGTTTTGAACAAGGGATGGAAATTCCAATCTATTATGATCCGATGATTGCCAAGTTGATCACCTATGGTAAGGATAGGGAAGAAGCGATTGAACGGATGCTGAGAGCGATTGATGAATACCAGATCACTGGTATACAAACCACCCTGAGCTTCGGTAAATTTGTAATGCAACACGATGCTTTTAGATCCGGTAAATTTGATACGCATTTTGTGAGCAAATACTTTAACGCCGATAGTCTGAAAATTGAAAATGATGAGGAAGCCTTGATGGCAGCCTTGTTTGCCGCAATGTCTTTTAAAAAACAGGGGGTAGCTAAGCAGGAACAAACTTTGCAGGAAAGCACAAGCAACTGGAGGAAAAACAGGTTAAATAAATAGTGAAATTGATATGTTTACAGGGATAATAGAAACACTTGGAGAAGTTAAAAACATAACTGCAGAGGGTACAAATCTGCATTTTACGATTCAATCGACAATTAGTAACGAACTTAAAATAGACCAGAGTGTAGCACACAATGGGGTTTGTTTAACAGTTGTTGCTTTAACTGAAGATACACATACGGTGACTGCGATTCAGGAGACGTTGGAAAAGAGTAACATGCAATATCTGAAAGTCGGTAACAAAGTTAATCTGGAACGTTGTATGCAAATGAATGGCAGGTTAGATGGGCATATCGTTCAGGGTCATGTAGACCAGACTGCCGTTTGTGTTAAAAGGGCTGAGTTAGATGGTAGTTGGGAATATCGTTTTAAGTATGATGCTACCAATGGTAATGTTACGGTAGAAAAGGGCTCGGTATGCATCAATGGAATCAGTTTAACCGTTGTAGGCTCTGAAAAGGATGAGTTTTCTGTCTTTATTATTCCTTATACTTTTGAGCATACCAATTTACATGAGGTAAATGTAGGGGATACCGTGAACATTGAGTTTGATATTATTGGTAAGTATGTTGCCCGACTGGTAAACCGCTAGCTATCTTTTTAATTCCTCAATCTTATTTTTGATAAAGGCGATGTGGCGCTTTTGTTTCTGAGGGTCTTTTATATTGTTTAAGTATTGCGAATAATAGCTGATTGCATTCTTTTTATCGTTCAGCTTGTCTTCGTAAAGCAAGGCGATATTGTAGTATAAACTGCCATTGTTTTCGAACAGCAGACCTCTTTTGTAAACTTCAAGCGCTTCCTTATTTTGGTTCAAACTCTCGTACGAATCTCCTAATAGCCCATAATAAGAGGCTGTTTTTTGCGAAATCCCTTCTTTTATGGCCTTCTGTAAATAGCTGGTTGCAGTTTTGTAATCTCTAATAGCACGGTAAGATAATGCCATTTGGAAAAATAGGTTTTCAGCCGAAATGTAGGTAGATCCGAATAGCATTTTTCCTGCTTTTATAGCTTCAGGGTACTTTTTTAAAGCCATGCTTACTGGCATTTTTGCATTCAATAATAGGAGGTTAGTACTGTCTGCCGCTAAAGCCGAATCCAGGATCTCTTCGGCTTTATTAAATTGAATGTTTTTGAAATATAAATCCGCTAGCCCTGTTGCTACTTCAGCATCCTGATTATTTAATTGGTTTGCCTTTAGTAGGTAGGCTTTTCTTAAAGGACTTTGAAGATCAGTATCCAATTTTGCCAATTGTTTATAAGCATTGAAATTGTTGCTGTCTATTTTTAGCACCTTCAGGTAAAACCCTGTAGCTTCTGGTAATTTACCGGCCATTAGATTAGCATAAGCCAGTTGCTTTATTTTATTTATATCAGTACTGTCGCTGTAAATGCTTTGAAGATATTGTGCCGCTTCGGTATATTGTTGTGCCTGATAGTAATTTAGTAGTTTTTCACGGTCTAAATTCTCGGCAGTCTGTGCCTGCGTCAATTGATAAATGATACACAAAAAAAATAAAAGAAAAGGCTTCTTCATAGGTCGGAAAATTAGCAAAAACAACAGTTACTACCAAAAATTAAAACATATTGGCCAGATAATTGGTTCATTAACTAGTAAATAGAACGTTAATCTTTTAAAAATTGAGATATGGATACTTTAAAAAAGTTTGAATTAATGGAGAAGATTGTAAGAGAGTTGGGTGATTTGCAGAACTCACAGCAGGCAATTATCCAAAAAATAGGGAAAATTGAAGTTGACAATATTGAGCTTGGGGATAAAAGATTAGATAAAGATCTTTCCGATATGCATCAACGGGTAGCAGATAACCTGGATACCATTGTGGCGATTTTGACGTATTTTGAGGATAAAACCAATAATTTCGGAGATAAAAATAATGTTGATGCACTAAAAGAGCAGCAAGCCATTAATGGCGCAACCGGACAATAAATTGGTGTATTAGATTTTATAGCTCACTAATTGGCAAGAACAGCTGGAATTTGGTGCCTTTGTCAACTTCACTGGTGACTTCCATTTTTCCACTGTTCCTTTCCATAAAATCTTTGCAGATTACCAAACCCAGACCTGTACCTTTTTCATTCATGGTGCCTCTTGTGGAAACACTCGAACCATTGATCAGCATTTTTAGGGCTTCCTTTGACATGCCCATGCCATTGTCTTCAATAGATAGAATCATTTGATAGTGTTCGTTATAAACAGCCGTAATATTGATCTCGCATTCCTCATTGCAAAACTTAATGGAATTGTTTAAAATATTTCTGACTACAATTTGGATCATGAGCATATCGGCATAAACAATCATGCCCGGAAATACATCATGTATGATGTGAATACGCTTTATCGCTGCCGAGGGAAGGTGATAGTTCACTTCGTTGATGATCATGTTCCTCAATTCGAAATGCGTTTTGTTGATGCCATAGCCTTTTAGCTGGCTTCTCGACCAATGTAAAATGTTTTCTAAAAGATCAGTGGTATAAAGAATATCTCTGCTGAGTTTTGGAGCCAGGGTTTTGAACTCCTCGACAGTAATCATATCTGTATTGACCATTTTTAGGACTTCTGATAAATTTACCAAAGGCCCTCTAAGGTCATGTGCGATAATAGAAAATATCCTATCCTTTAATTGGTTTAACTTTTTAAGTTCTTCGGTTTGTTGTTTGGATTTTAAAGCATCAGCCTTTACAGCAGTTAAATCCTGAAGTTTTATAACTGTAGCTTCATTGTTTAGTTGATTGTCGTTTAGGTACATAACGTCTGCTTCCAGATCAAATGTAGATTGGTGAATTTGAACTTTCATTTCAATCTTCCCTGAATTGTGATTTTTCAGAAAATCGAGCAGTTCGTTTTGCTGTGGAAATAAGAATTCAATCTGTTCCCCAATAATTTTGTTTTTTTTATCTTCTTGAAGATATTTTTTGAAAGCAAGATTACAATCAATTACCCTGTTTTTACCATCTAAAACGAGATAACCATCTTGAATAAGGTCCAGTACCTTTTCTCTGGCAACGGGAAGAATGTCAAATAATTTAAATCGATAAATAGCCATTGAAATCAAAGCAATGGCTACAATAAATGCAAAGGGGGTAAGATCGAGATTGTCGAATGGACGTACACCGAGTAAGTAAGCAAGGTTAACCATCCAGGGGATTAATGCGGCAACAAATATGGTGTAATTTTGTCTTCTGTAGATGGCGTCGGCTTTGCGGAAGGTAGAAAGGATGAGATAACTTCCTATCCCCATAAGTAGATAGAAATAAATAGTGAAACACCTGTACCATATACCCGGTTCTATAACAAGTGTTGGGAACGGGCCCGAATGGTCGAGACTAAGGCTTTTGTATTGTAAATGATGGTAATCATTTGTCCACACTAATAATATGGTGATCAGGGATACACTTAGTAAAACGCTGAGGTTTAGCGGTTTCTTGTACCATGAATCTTTGCCGGCTAGATGTAAACAAAATAAAAACCAATTTATAGGTAGCGTTGTTATGCCTAAGTATTCAATGTTGATGAAAAAACGGATCTGACTCAGTGAATCACTGGCGAGTTCAAAGCCATAACCTAATGACCAAATGGCATTAGACAATAGCATGAACCCAAAAAATCGGACAGCTTCCCCTTTTTTCTGAAATAATCGGTACGAAAAAAAAAGAGTAACAATGCCACAGAAAATTAGCGTAATGGCGTACGAATTAAAGGTGAAATTCATTCGAATAGATAAAGATGATTAACCGCGCTGAAAGTGTTTGAAGCATTGTTATAGGTGTAGATATAAAACTACGTAAATTACTTTTCAATTGAAAAAAATTCTTAGTTTTACATAGATAATTTAATCATAAACTTATCCATCCTATGAAAAAAATAATTTTATCCGCATTGCTTGTCTCTTTAAATCTGGTTGCATTTAGTCAGGTTTTGCCTAGTTTTCAATTGGGCCTTAAAGGTGGAGCAAATCTTTCTAAATTAAGTACAGAAAATACTTTCAGCAGCGACAATAGAGCTGGTTATTATGTTGGTCTATGGACACGTATCGGTGCGGCAGGTATTCATCTGCAGCCGGAGTTGTATCTGAGTGGTAAAAACTCAACATTAAAGGATGCATCAGGCCAGGAAAATAAAGTGAAATTTACCAGTATGGATGTACCAATTCTTGTTGGTACTAAGTTTGGTGCTGCCGGAATTGGCTTACGTTTAAATACAGGCCCTGTAGTATCGTTTGTATTAAGTGATGATCAATCTTTAAAGGATGCTGCAGGAAGTGCATTTAAGGGTGATTTTAAAGGTCAGAACTTTGCATGGCAATTCGGTGCCGGCCTGGATGTGGGGAATTTAGGTGTCGATTTGAGGTACGAAACCGGACTTTCTAAAATTGGAAAAAATGGCTATGACGATACAAAATTGAGTTTGTTTACTTTAGGGTTGGCTTACAGGTTGTTCTAAAAACAGAAAGTTTTCCACATTTTGTGTAAAAGGGTAAGTTCTAGTAATTTACCCTTTCTTTTTGGCGTTATAATTGTTCTTGTATCTCTCCCTAACTTAATTATATACTGCTATGAAAATTAAAGAGTTGCTTTTAAATGGAAAGAGCTTTTCGGAGCTTCTGAAACAGTTTTCAATTGATGCTGCAGACGTCACAATTCAGGATGAAGAGTTAATTCTTTCTGAACAGTATTTAAGACACAAGGAAATTGTAAAAGAAAGTATTTGTATTGAAGGAAAGAATAAGGACGGAATAGTTAACTTTTTTGGAACCTTGCATTACAACTTACTTAATAAATTGGCTGTGTTTGAAATGCAGGGATTTGAGCAGGTTGCCATCAGGTAGTCATGTGCTTTAAGCATCTTTTATTACTTCTTTTATCTCGTAGTTAAACGTACCTTTAATAGGTTGTATCGGCGTTTCTTTGTCGTCACTTAGTATTTTGACATAGCAGGCGCCGAAATAAAATATAAAAGAAGAATAAAATACAAACAGCATAATCAACACAATAGATCCCGAAGTGCCGTAGATATTGCCTATCCCACTTAATGGAAGTAGTATGCGCAATAGGTATTTACCTATCGTAAATAATATTCCTGTTAGTAGTCCACCCCTGATCGCAGCATCCCAGGTAGGTCTTCCATTGGTTAAGAATTTGAAAAGGATCGAAAACCAAGTGGTAACGATCGCTATAAACAAAAGCTGATTAAGTACGGATAAGAATATCTTTCCAAAAGTAGGAGCCGCTGTATTTACATAGTCGCCAATAAAGCTTTGTACACTGTCTGTAAGTAGGCCGACAAAGAACAAGATACCCGCTAGTAATATAATAATCATGGAGCGGCCACGTAATTTCATTTTAAACATAAAACTCGAATGCTCTTTGATGCCAATAGACCAGATTTGGTCCATGGAGTTTTTAATAACATTAAATAAGGTGGTGGCCACAAAAAGAAAAAAAACAAAACTAAAAAGGGTCGCATACCAATGTTGATCTATACCCCTTATATTTCTTAGTGTTTGTCTGATTTGTAAGGTACTTCTATCATCTAAAATGTTGGCTAATCTCTCAAAGAGACGCCTTGCCAGTTCTTTTCTATCTATAAAAAAGCCGAATAACCGAATGAGGATTAATAGAATTGGAGGAAGCGCGAAATTTGTAAAGAAGGCTGTAGCACCCGCTAAGCGTAAGGGGTCATTTTTTTGGAACAGCTTAAACGCAGCACCAAATCTGGTAAAAAAAAGCCTTGATCTGTAAAGTATGTTGATTTCCATTCCCCGCGTATTGCCTTAGACTTCGAAAATAGCTATTTTTTTTAAATCGGGGATACCGGAGCCAATAAAAAAACGGACAACCTTATAAAAGGTTGCCCGTCCCGTTTTTAAATGAATAAGAGGTTTTTATAAGTTCCCTCTTAGTTCCTGTTCGCGTTCTAAAGACTCAAATAAGGCTTTAAAATTGCCGGCACCAAATGATTGGGCACCTTTACGCTGAATAATTTCAAAAAATAAGGTTGGACGATCTTCTACAGGTTTTGTGAAAATCTGCAACAAATAACCTTCCTCGTCACAATCTACCAATATCCCTAGCTCCTTAAGTTGAGCAATTTCCTCATCGATTTCGCCAACTCTTTCTGGCATCATATTGTAATAGGCTTCAGGGGGTGCACTTAAAAACTCAACCCCTCGAGCTTTTAATTCCTTTACTGTAGTCAAAATATCTTTTGTAGCTACTGCAATGTGTTGCACCCCTTCGCCTTCGTAAAATTCTAAATACTCTTCAATCTGTGATTTCTTTTTGCCTTCGGCTGGCTCATTGATCGGGAATTTGGAGAATCCATTTCCATTACTCATTACTTTACTCATCAATGCCGAGTATTCGGTATTGATTTGCTTGTCATCAAATGAAAGGATATTCACAAAACCCATTACATCCTCGTACCATTTCACAGTTTCGTTCATCCTGTTCCAGCCTACATTACCCACGCAATGATCTATGTACAATAATCCTGCATCAGAGGGATTGTAATCACTGTTCCAATCTCTATAACCCGGTAAAAAAGTACCTGTATAATTTTTGCGTTCAATAAACATATGTACAGTTTCGCCATAGGTATAAATCCCCGACATACGAACTTCACCATGCTCATCAGTAAGCGTAACAGGTTCCATATAAGGTTTTCCACCACGTTTAGTAGTTTCCTCAAATGCGCTATAAGCATCGTCTACCCAAAGTGCCAAAATCTTAACACCATCACCATGCAATTTTACATGCTCAGCAATCGGGCTTTCTGATTTTAAAGCGGTAGTTAATACCAATCTAATTTTTCCTTGCTTCAATACATAAGAAGCACGGTCGCGCACCCCTGTTTCCGGACCAGCATATGCTAGCGATTGGAAACCAAAGGCCGTTTTGTAATAATGAGCTGCTTGTTTAGCATTACCCACATAAAACTCTATATAATCCGTTCCATTTATTGGAAGAAAATCCTGCGCTTTGGCAATCTTTTCTGCAAATGTTTGTGTTGACATTTTAGTTCTTTATAATAATAAGTTAGTTAGTTCTTTTTTGCCTCAGCTCTTAATCGCGCTGCTATTCAATGTTTTCTTGCCAGCTCCGATGATAGCTTTCATCTTCAATATTTACCGCATCTTCCGTTAACATTAAAGGGCGGAAAGGATCAATCATTACAGCCAGTTCCTCTGTACTTTCTTTCCCAATTGATTTCTCAACAGTACCCGGGTGCGGACCATGAGGTATACCCCCTGGATGTAAGGTGATCTGTCCTTTTACGACACTTTTCCTGCTCATAAAATCACCATCAACATAATACAATACCTCATCACTATCTACATTGCTATGGTTGTAAGGAGCAGGGATAGACAGTGGATGATAATCATATTTACGTGGAACAAATGAACAGATCACAAAGTTGTGTCCCTCAAAAGTTTGATGAACTGGAGGTGGCTGATGTAGTCTACCAGTAATAGGCTCAAAATCATGGATAGAAAAGGCCCATGGATAGTGAAAGCCATCCCATCCTACAAAATCAAAAGGGTGGGTGCCATAAGTATAAGGATACATGATACCTTGTTTTTTGATGAGCACTTTAAAATCACCGTATTCATCAATTGTTTCCAAATCCTGCGGACGTCTAATGTCTCTTTCGCAAAAAGGAGAATGCTCTTCTAGTTGTCCAAAAGCATTTCTATAACGTTTAGGTGTACGTATTGGGCTAAAGCTTTCTACAATGAATAACCTGTTTTTCTCGTCGTCAAATTCCATCTGGTAAATGGTTCCTCTTGGGATCACCAGGTAATCACCGTATTTAAAAGGTATTTTTCCAAATCCTGTTTTTAGCGTTCCAGTACCTTCATGGATAAAGATCACCTCATCAGCCTGACTGTTTTTATAGAAATAATCAGTCATAGATTTTCTTGGTGCAGCCAACGAAATGTGGAGGTCGCTGTTTACCAGTACTGGCTTACGACTTTTTAAATAGTCATCTTCGGGCTTAATGTTAAAGCCGATCAGACTGGTATGTTTTAAATGCTTTTCTCTCGCTATTTTAGGCTCAACAGAATAAGGTTCGCCCAATGCTTTTACGATGGTTGGTGGGTGACAGTGGTAAACAAGGGAATACAAACTTGAAAAACCCTCTGTCGAAACCAGTTCTTCAGCGTAGAGTTTTCCATCTGGTTTCCGAAAAACCGTATGGCGTTTAGGAGGAATAGATCCTAATGTATGATAAATTGGCATTGCAACATTCAGTTAATTGGTTAGAATAATATGGTAATAACGATAAAACGACGAAAACGTTTTATCAAATGGCATTAAAAGAGGAAATGCTATATGGAATATTGAGCGAAAATGATTTTAGAAAGCATGGCATACCTGAATGCGGCCAGGGCTTGCGTGGCTACTTGATTTTGGTATGTGAAACAGCTTTTTATCATTTTCTATTGCGTCTGCTAAATTAAGTATTTAATCCAGTAATAACCAAAATAATAAGACAGATATTATTTTAAGGAATGTTATTTCGCTACAAATGTTACATGGGTTGCTTAGCTAATATTAATTGCTGGTAGAAGGTTGTGTATTAAAATTAATTATATATTTAGGCTTTCATAATAAGAATAATTAAAATATAAATAATTTATACAATGATTTGGATACAGCTAGCAGTTTTAATTCTGCTGATATTGGTAGGTGCGCGAATGAAAGGAGTGGGACTAGGGGTAATGGGTGCTGTTGGTTTACTGATATTTTCATTAGGTTTTGGCTTAAAACCAACCACGCCACCAATAGATGTAATGTTGATCATCCTGTCTGTAGTTACCGCTGCGGCTGCTTTGCAAGCTGCCGGCGGAATGGATTATATGGTAAGCATAGCTGAAAAAATACTACGTAAAAATCCAAATCACATTACCTGGCTTGGTCCGTTGGTTACTTATACCTTTACCCTTGTAGCAGGAACAGCACATATTATTTACTCATTGCTGCCTATTATTGCAGAGGTAGCTACTAAAAAAAGAGTAAGGCCAGAACGCCCGCTTAGTATTTCTGTAATTGCGGCTCACATGGCCATTACAGCAAGTCCTATTTCTGCGGCTACGGTGGCCCTCACTGCTTTATTGGCTCCAAAAGGATACGAATTAACGCATATACTTATCGTTGCTATTCCGGCAACCATTATCGGTGTGCTTGCTGGGGCACTTGTGGCGAACAGACAAGGAAAAGACCTGATGAAAGATCCTGAATTTTTGGAGCGATTAAAAGATCCTGAGTTTGTGAAGTTGCTGGATGGTGATCCGGCAGATCAAAAAGCAGAAAAAATTTTCAGTACCGAATCTAAAAGATCAGTATATGTATTTCTTCTTGCTGTATTTAGCGTAGTCGTATTTGCTGCAATGCCTGCTCTTCGTCCTTCGTTTCTTACGGATGGCAAAATGCAAGCCATGCGTATGGTCGAAATGATCGAATTGTTGATGCTTGCAGCTGCTGCAGCCATTGTTTTTGTCTCAAAGATTCCAGCTACAAAGGTCTCTCAATCTAGTATTTTTAGATCTGGAGGTGAAGCTGTAGTCTGCATATTTGGGGTGGCCTGGATGAGCGATACTTATTTACAAGCGCATATGCCTTTCTTTGAAACACATTTAAGCGCATTTGTGACCGAACATCCATGGACTTTTGCGATCGCCTTATTTGTGATGTCTATTCTTTTGTTTAGTCAGGCCGCTACGGTACGTGCATTAATGCCACTAGGTATTGCATTGGGTATTCCAGCTCCAGCACTCATCGCGATGTTCCCTGCTGTTAACGGTGATTTTGTGATTCCAAGCTATCCAACATTGGTGGCTGCGATGGGATTTGACAGAACCGGTACCACTAGAATAGGTCGGTTTTTAGTCAATCACTCTTTTATGCCTTCCGGTTTAACCACAGTAACGGTAACGATTGCTGTCGGCTTTTTGATCGCTGCCATTGTGCTTTAACTTCGTTGATATTGTCGGGCATTTGTTTAATTTTATATAGCTTTGGGCAACTACTTAAAAATAAATAATACTGACATATGAAGCTGGTATCCTATAAAACAGAAGACAGAGAACACCTTGGTGTTTTTGTAGAGGGACACATTTATAACTTAAATTCATGCGATAAGCTAATTCCTGATGAAATGAACGCCTTTTTGCAAGGTGGTGAGGAATTGATGGATCGCGCTAAGAAAGTAGACGCGCAAATCAAAGCCGGGGAAATGGAGCCTAAGGAGGAAGCTTTTTTCGAATTATTAGCACCTGTTCCGCATCCAACATCTTGCAGAGATGGTTATGCATTTCGTCAACACGTAGCGGCTGCACGTAGAAACCGTAAAGTAGATATGATTGCTGAGTTTGATCAGTATCCTATTTTCTATTTTACCAACCACAATGCTATTCAAGGACCTGGTGAAATTCAATGTATGCCTGATCATTTTCAAAAGCTTGATTTCGAGCTGGAAGTAGCCGTAGTAATCGGTAAAAAAGGCCGCAACATTACTGCTGCGGAAGCTGATGGTTACATTGCAGGTTATATGGTGATGAATGACATGAGTGCCAGAACACTTCAAATGGAAGAAATGCTTTTAAATTTAGGCCCTGCCAAAGGAAAAGATTTTTCTACTGTAATTGGACCATGGTTGGTTACTCCAGATGAGTTGGAAGCTTATAAGACTACTGCTAAACCAGGGCATACTGGAGATGTTTACGATTTAAAGATGACTTGTATCGTTAATGGAGTTCAGGTATCTGCAGGTAGTACAGCTGATATGGACTGGACATTTGCCGAAATCATTGAGCGTTGCGCTTATGGTGTTGATATTTTACCTGGCGATGTAATCGGTTCTGGTACAGTAGGTACAGGTTGTTTCCTTGAGTTAAATGGTACTGGACTATTAAACGATCCAGCTTTTAAACCACAATGGTTACAAGATGGTGATGTGGTAGAAATGGAGATCACTGGTCTTGGTCATTTAAGTAATACCATTCGTAAAGTAGATACTGACTTTTCTATTCTGGCTTTTAAAAAATAGAGAATGTTAACGATAAATACGTCAGATTTGACTCCGGCGCAATTGCAAAACTATATGCAGTATGCAATTGCGCCGAGGCCAATTTGTTTTGCCACTACGATAGATCAGGCTGGGAATATCAATCTTAGCCCTTTCAGCTTTTTTAACATGTTTAGTACCAATCCGCCGCTGTGTATTTTTTCGCCGGCAAGGAGGGTGCGCGACAATACCACCAAACATACTTTAGAGAATGTATTGGAGGTTAAGGAATGTGTGATTAACATTGTCAATTATGCGATGGTACAGCAAACAAGTTTGGCCAGTACCGAATATGGAAAAGGAGTAAACGAGTTTGAAAAGGCTGGTTTTACGATGTTGCCTTCGCAGTTGGTTAAACCACCTCGGGTAGCTGAAGCGCCTGTGCAGATGGAATGTGTAGTACGTGAGGTGATTCATTTGGGAGAGAATCCAGGTGCAGGTAACCTAATCCTGGCGGAAGTTAAGGTTATTCACATCAATGAAGATATTTTAGATGAGGATGGCAAAATTGATCAAGCTAAAATAGACCTTGTGGCTCGTTTAGGGGGCGACTGGTACTGTCGGGTTACACCGGAGAGTTTGTTTAAAGTAGCTAAGCCATTAACCACTTTAGGGATAGGTGTAGATGCTTTGCCTAAAGGGGTGCGAAATTCAAAAGTACTGACAGGGAATGACCTCGGTATGCTTGGTAATATAGAGCATTTGCCTGCTGATGAGGATATTGATGCCATTAAAGGCAATGACGAAGTAAAGGAAATATTCGATGCTACCATAGGTGATGCCAATAACCGTGAGCGCGAGCTGCATGAACTGGCTAAGCAATGGTTAAGCAAAGGGAATGTAAATGATGCTTTAAAGGTGGTGCTGTTATAAAATACTAACCACCTTCAGAAAACGCTTTTTGTAAAATCCTTCGTCTAAACTGGAGATGGTTACTCCTTTGGCATTTCCTGAAGAGGAGTGGATGAATTTAACCTCGTCGCCATTTATAGAATAAATAATACCAACATGACCGGGAGTCCGGGATCTGCTGTTTGTTCCAGTGAACAAGATCACGTCTCCGATTTTTGCGTCTTCCAACTTTTTGGCTTCCCCGCTTGTTGCAAATTCTCTTGACGAGCGGGGTACCTTAAATCCGAAATTACTAAATACATAGTTTACAAAACCAGAGCAATCAAAACCTCTGTTAGGGCTACTTGAGGCCGATCGATAACGGATACCGAGCATGGACTTTGCAAAGTCCAGTAATCGGTTAGGTGATCCCGTGTTTTTGATCTGATTTACAGGGTTTGGGTCTGCAAGTTTGCTAACCAACTGCTGATATTGAACAGGAACTGTTGTCTGCGATTTGGCCGCAAATACACTAAGAAATAGAAAATAGAATAGAATAGGGAGTCTCTTCATATCAATAGGCATAAAGATATTAAAATTATACTTTAGCCCAAATGTTGTTGATAACTTGTTGGTTATGGTGTTGTTACTGCTACTGGGATGATTTTTCCGTTGAAAAACTTATGTCCAGTACGTGCAAAATCGGCAACATACTTGCCCATCTCGAAGGCCAGAACAGGAGATTGATAGCCCGGAAATGCTTGTTCTAGCATTTCTGTTTGCGCCGAACCAAGGGCCAGACAATTGACCTTAATGCCTGTTTCCAGGAGTTCAAAAGCAAGGCATTCTGTTAAGGCATGCAAAGCAGCTTTACTGGCAGAATAGGCTGAAAGTCCAGGGAATTTTACACTACCCTGAAAGCCACCCATACTACCGATGTTTACAATGTGACTGTCATTGCCCATTAATGGTAGTAAGTGTTGGATCATGTTGAAATGTCCGAGAACATTGCTTTCAAACATATTCGCCATATCCGCAGTACTGGTTTCCGAAAACGGCTTGTTGATCAATGAACCTGCATTGTTGATTAGGATGTCTATGTTGCCCAGCTTTTGTTTAAGAAAAGGTACCAATGCGGCATAATCATCATTTACAATATCAAATTCTACCGGAAGTAGTGTACAATCTGGAGTAATACCTTTAGCGATTTCAAGTAATTTCCGCAGTTTATCTGCTGATCTGGCGATACAAACTACTTTATTCGCCTTATTAAGGGTAAATTCTAGGGCTGCTTCAAAGCCAATTCCACTGCTGGCACCTGTTAATACAATATTCATTGGTATTCTTTTAATTCTTAAATAAACGCTTCGTCATCCTGAATTTATTTCAGGATCTCGCAAGAGAAAGGCTGCCCTGCAAGTCCGAGATCCTGAAATAAATTCAGGATGACGAAGCGACGTAAGATGTTAATCTTCGTTGTTGATCAATTGTGTTACTGGATTTTCGATGACATGTAAGCCATCGTTAATTAACTTGGTATGATCGGCTTCATTTGCTGATTTAAGTTCCAGGTAATTACGGACTTCTTTTTCCAGTTCAGGGTAAAGCTGCTTGTGGTATAAAATCTCCAAAATTTCCATAGCCGAAAGCCAGTCATGTCGGTATTCCGATTTCAGGCGCTCAAACAAAATAGGTAATTGTTCTTGATTCGTTCCGTTTTCCCTGATTTCACGCACGGCTCTATAGATGGCGTGTAGCTGCTGCGTTTTCTCGTCGTAAACTACTTTATGTGTTTGCTTATCGCTAATGTGGGTAATCTCTTCGTAAGCATCTTTATCTGCCGCTCCGTTAAATACAGAAACGATAGATTCACCTACAGCCATATCATACATTCCCCATTCTGGTTGGAAAAGCACATTTCCATTACTTTCCTTAACGGTACAATCTTCAAAAGAGATCAAAATGGTCTTGTTTTCATGTTGCAGGATTTCTTTAACCAATCCAGTTACGTGAATACCACTTTCAAAAGTTAGGTCTGCACGTTTATCGATAGCAATTCCTAGTTCTTTTAGTTGTTCCAGACTTAAATCTTCAAAAGCAGTAGTCTGATTTTTCAATCTTCCTACCGGTGAGGAGAAACCATCTTTATGGTAAAACTTGCCATGTCCTTCAAGTTGTTTGTTCGCTATAGCAATGGCCGATGGGCCTGTTGTTTTTATAAAAGTAAGTGCGTCGTTACCATCAATACCCATGTCTGTAAATATTCCGGTTACCTGTAGGCCTGAGCTGTATACCGCTGTTGCTGGATTTTTACATTCAATTGCTTTTACAATACTTTCTGTTCCACCTTTTCTAAAGGCCATGGTGTCGGCAAATGTCTCTAAAACATCAATTAGGTTTTGGAAGTTCTCCGTTACAAATAGTTGTGGCTGCGGCTTAGTAATGTCGTAGCTGTAATTCAGTGTATCTATGTTGTACCACAGTTTTTCTACTTTATCGCTCATGCAACTAGAGCTTTCGCCAATAGAAGAAAGTAAGCCTGCGCCGTAAATTTTAGGGTCTTCCAGTGTACCTATTAAACCATATTCTACAGTCCACCAATGCAATCTACTCAGTAAAGCCATTTCGGATGGTTCGCCCATATTTTCACTAATCTGCTGCAATTGCTTTTCTGCTCTTGCAATATCTTCGGCAGGCGCGTCAACAGCTTCTTTTAAAATAGAAAGGCTGCGGATGGACTCGTACAATTCAAAATCTTTTGAAGAGAACATGGCCTTAGCTCCGATAGAACCAAAATAGCTTAAATAGCTATTGTAATCCGCATCAGCAATGATGGGTGCATGACCAGCTGATTCATGGATAATATCTGGTGCTGGCGTGTATTCAATATGATTGATCTGACGGATGTCAGCAGCAATCACCAACACATGATAAGCCTGGTATTCCATAAATGCAGAAGGAGGGATAAAACCATCTACAGTAACGGCTCCCCAGCCTATTTTGCCAAGGTTATCGTTCATGGTTTGCAGATCAGGAATATGCTCAATGCTTAAGCCTGCCCGTTGAAGACCTTTGATATAGGGATAAAATGCTACGTGCTTTAAATAACTATAATTCTGACGCATTACATAACGCCAAACCGCCTGATCTATAGGCGTATATTTTTCATAGTGTTGATCAACAATAAATTGCCTTAAATGCTTCGGTAGCTTAGCTACCTGCGGATTATTAAAGTCATTAAAATCACTCATTTTAACCTTTGTTTTTTAAGAGGCAAATATACTCAATACTTAAGCTATCCACCAAAAAAAACGATGTGCTGACCTTGAAATGAGATTTCGTTAGGGGTGTTTTTTAACTCTGAAAGTGAAATGCTTTTGTAGAAAATAACTACATAGAGAGAGGGTAAGGGTGATGAAGGCTTGCGACACAGATGGATAAAAATGTAATCCCTCTACCATGTATTTCAGCATGGCCAGGTTAAGTCCGAAGTTGATCGCTAAAACGGCAGCATATCTGAACATTTGTATCCTTCCTTTTAAGTTTGATTTGGTAAAAACCAGGTACTTATTTAGGGTAAAGCCAATCGAAAAGCTAATGAAAGTGCTGATAATTAAGGCTGCAGAGTGTGCCGTGATCAGTTTTGGTAGAAAAGGGAAATCAACGTGAATATTTTCCTGGTGCAAAATCCAGTTGTAGGCAATATAATAGCTCACAATTCCGCAGGCTGCTGTAGTACCGCCTGATACAAGATATCTGAAAGTATGTAGAGGTAGCCAGTTAGAGAAGGGCGGGTAAAAAAAGTCTATTATTTTTAACAGGAATTTACGCATGTAATTATTTTACTGTTAGTTTATTTTCAATCATCCTGTTGTTGTATTGCTGAACAAAAGCTTTTAGGTATTTTTCCATCTTCTGGGCTACTAACGGTTCTTTATCCAGTATGTTGTTCTTCGTAAGCCTGTCGGTTTTTAAATTATACAACGAAAGGCTTACTTTTCCATCATTGATCAGGAGATAATCTCCCTGATAAAAACTAAAAGTACCATCGTTATTGTTTACCGCAAAGTTATCTTGATTTTTATTAAAAGCATCAAAGCCTAGTGCAAAGTAAGGTTTATCGTAATTCAGATAATTTAAAACGGTAGGCATAATGTCTATTTGTTGCATTATTTTATCCGTTTTTCCTTTTAAATTTCCGCCCGGATAATATAAGAGGATGGGAATAGAAAAATAGCCAGGCGTAGTTTGGTACTCCGGAAAGTAAGATAGGGTAGCATGGTCGGCACACAATACAAATAAGGTGTTTTTATACCAGGGCATGGTCGACGCCGTTTTAAAGAAGTTGCGTAAGGCCATATCTGTATACCCGAATAATTCTTGTACCGGAAGTGGACCTTTAGGGAACTTGCCAACATATTTTTCTGGTATTTTGAAAGGATGGTGGGAGGATACAGAGAAAAAGGCCGAGAAGAATGGTTGTTTTAGTGTGTTCATGGTTTGGGCCATGTATTGCATAAACGGATCGTCCCAAATCCCCCAGGTACCATCAAAGTCCTCAGGTTTGTTGTATTCATTTAGTCCGTAGTAATGCTTAATTCCTGCTAAGTTCGTGTAAGACGAAAAGCCCATTGAGCCATTTGGCGCACCATGGAAAAATGCAGTTTCATATCCTTCATCACCTAAGATCTTGGCAATACTAGTTGTTTTATTCCCTGAGTATACCGAAAGGATAAAGGGTTCCCGGATAGAAGGTATTCCTGAAATTATGGATGGTAATGCATCAATAGATTTTCGTCCGTTGGCATAAGTATGGGTAAAAGTATAGCTCTGGGGGATCAGAGAATCTATAAAAGGGGTATAGCCTTTATATTTTCCATCCATCAAATCTTTGTTTAAACCACCAACATGCTCTTTCCCTAAACTTTCGATGATCAGAAAAACGACATTCAGCTTTTTAAATGTAGCGGTATCTGCAGGTTGATGGATTGGGTTGTAAATGGAATTTAAGGTTTGCTCGTCGTAGTAGTTTACCGGCTTCAGCTTTGATGATTTCAGTGTTCTAAATATACAAAAGGGCGTGTTTAGCACTAAGCTCATTTGATCGGGTGTATCTACAAATTCGCCGGCATTACTTAAGGTAATAGGCCTGGTTTCAGAACCTATTCCACCACGTATGCCTACTATACATAGTACTGCAACAACAGCCATAATCACGGTTTGCAGCAGATATTTTGGCCATTTAAAACTCTTTTCTTTTTTAACGCTAATCTTATCGTATAGTCTGATGAAAAACCAGATAAAAGCAGCATAAAGTATAATGAGGTACCAGTAATCGCTTAAAAAATCTACCAGCAGTTTAAACTTATTTTGTTCATCGCTAAACTGGCTAAAAACAGTGGCTGTGGTTCTTTTAAGTGTATATTTATAATAAGCAAAGTCCGCAAAGTTGGCCAAAATACCAATGCTGTTGCTAATAATGAAAAGCCATTTGCAAAAGCGTTGGTAGCCATTATTATACTTGAAGGGAATAGGAAGGAGGTGTAAAAAGATAAATATAGCATTGATATAGATCAGTGCTGATACATCGAACTTTAGTCCGCCCCATAAGATGTACAGATATTTGGATAGCGTAATGTGCTGAAATAGTGTGTGGTTAAAAGCGTAAAATGCGATTCGGCATAAGGTATATAGCTCCATGATGATCAGGAAGCGGTAGGCCAGGGCCAGGTACAGATTTACTGCAATAGGATTCTTTCTTTTCAAACGATCGTAGTTGAGGCCGCCAATTTAAGAATTTTGCTTTATAAATTACTTTATCGCTGTCATTACATAGCTTACTACAGCGTCACTGCGGATAAGATTAAATTCATACTTGTCAAAATTTCTGGATTGATCATTGCTAAATCTTAGTTGACGCTTCATCACCAATGAAAAATAAATTCTATCCCGATGAAAATGCATGTCGTTAAAATACTAAATGTCGAAGATGCAACGCACAACGTAAAACGTTTTGTGATCGAAAAGCCTCCCGGATTGACTTACATTCCGGGACAGGCTACTGATGTATCGATTAATCGTCCTGGACTACGAGACGAGCTAAGGCCATTTAACTTTACTTCGCTCAATGAGTGGGACTACCTGGAGTTTAACATTAAAATTTACAAAGATCATGATGGAATAACGGAAAAGCTTGCCCAATTAAAGACTGGGGATGAATTGGTTATTCATGATGTGTTTGGGACTATTCACTATAAGGGACCGGGTGTGTTTATTGCTGGTGGTGCAGGTATAACGCCTTTTATTGCCATCTTCAGACAGCTGAGACATGATGGTTTATTGGCTGGGAATACTTTGTTGTTTGCCAATTACAATGAAACAGATATCATACTAAAAACGGAACTGAAGTATATGCTTGGCGAAAATGATATCGATATTTTGAAAGCTCCTCTTGATGAATCTGTGAAGGGGAGAATCATAGATCGGGACTTGCTAAAAACATATCTTGGTAAGAAGGAAACTTATTATTACGTATGTGGCCCTGACCCGTTTACGGCGGCAATGGTTGGGTATTTGGAAGAGTTGGGTGTAGAGGAGGGGGGTATCGTCATTGAAGTTTAAAAAATACCGTTCTCTTCTAGAGCTGCATTGCTTCGCTGAAAAAGCGAAGAAAGCTAGGCTCTTTCTGAGAAGGAATTTTTTCTCTTAACTGGGCGGTTAGAAGGGGGGCTACTGGGGCGGTAATCCAACGAAATCCGTTACTGAGCAATATTTGTAACCTTTATGCGGCTCTATACTTACTCCAACATAGTTTAATTTTAAGGAGGTGTTGAGAATCAGTTTTCTATGGCCAAGATCTGGAACGCCTTTGTCTAATAAAAGCATACAAACATTACCAAGGCCAGTCGAAAAGCCGAAGGCTAAATTTTCTCCTAAAGCTCTTTTAGGGTACATGCTGCTGATCCTGTCTTTGACAGAACGGCCATCTTTTGATTTATGAGATGCATAATCATACTTGTTCATGTCTTGAGCATGTTGTTGTGCTACCCAGCTTAAAGACTCGTCAGGATAGAGTACGGGCAAATCTTTTATGCTTTTTAAGTCTTTTTTCAGGCTTTTGTAATAGCGGTCGGTTTTATCTATTCTTAGCTGACGGTAATTGCTGTATTGCACCATTTGCTTGTTATGTTCCTCTAAAAATTCCTGAAAGTAGGTATTGAAGAACTTCTCGCCATCTATGCGTGCCAGGTTCATATACATTACAAGGTCTTTCTCCTGAGCGTTAAGGTATTTGGCATTTTTGGCAGTATTCGCCATTCTTAACTCTTCTTCAGACCATAACCTGTCGTTCTGAGTTTTAAGGGGTACAGGTGTGTTTAAAGCCGGAATAAGCCATATTAAAAGGATGAATAAAGGTTTCATAGTTGTGATAACGCAAAAGACAGGCTATTTTGTACGTTCTCGTGTGAATAAGCTGTATATGGTGGGGAGAAAATTGTAAACTTTTGTAAACAAAGCGGGTAAAACTTTGTTTTTATTGTGATGAACAAACTCTACGCTCAGCTCTTGTTGCTCTGCTTCCCTTTTTTTTTAAATGCTCAAGGTATTGATGTACCTGTAACGGCGAAAAGTAAGATCAACTTTTCGGGAATGTTGCAAACTCAGTTCAATTATTCCCTTGATGATGATATCGATATTACTGGTAGACACCATACCGGAACCGAACGGTTTTCCCATAATTCTTTTTCCGTCAAACGAGCCAGGATACAAATTAATGCGGCCATTACGGATCGGATAAATGCGGTTATGCTGGTTAATTTTGGTGATTTTACAGGTAATCCACAAAATAAGGTACTGGAAAATGCCTATATCAAATACAGTATTAATGATTATGTAAATTTTCAATTTGGTCAGTTCAGACCGCAATTTGGTCAGGAAGATAATTACCCAGTGGATTTTGTTCGCTCTATCGACTATTCCAACCAATATTATCTTTTTGGTGCTAACAGTTGGCAAAGCTTCCAGATCGGGGCGAGTTATTTTGGTGAAATCAAGAATAGCACTGTTCCAATAAAATATTCTATCGGTATTTTTAATGGCAATAACCGCAATCAGATAACGGATAATGATGATGGTAAGATTGTTCCCGCCAGGCTTGTTTTTGGATTAGGGAAAGGTACCCTTTTGGGTTTGAGTGGTGGAGCTGGAAGAAATATGGGGCAAAAGATATGGGCTTATGGTGCTGATGTTGATTACAAGAAGCAGTTGAATGAAAAATGGAATGTAGAGTTTGTTTCTGAGTTTAAACAGGGGGTGAACAGTGTAGCTTATTTTGAGCAAACAGATCCGGTTATTCCAATAAGCAGGTATGTCATGCGAGGAGTTTATGTACAGCCGAATGTTGGTTATAGTTTTAAGAATGTGAGGCTTAAAAATCTAGAGTTTGCTGTTCGTTACGAGTATTTGGACGCTGATTTTAAGCTGGCAGGAAATTCAAGACAAAGCTATATACCAATGGTGAGTGCATCATTTGCAGAGGCATATGCTGTTAGGGTACAATTAGGCTTTATGATGGACAGATATGAACGCAATATTCCAAATACCACGCAATATGATGCCAATCGGATCATTTGCCAAGTTCAGGCCCGGTTTTAATCCATAACATTATGCAGGAAATTAATTACAAAATGATTCTGGTTACGCTTGCTTTTGGCTTGCTGATTTGGTTTTTACCAGTTCCAGATGGGGTGAAACCCGAAGCATGGCATTTACTAGCTATTTTTTTAGCAACCATTTTAGGGATTATCCTTAAGGCCGCCTCAATGGGTACCATGTCGATGATTGCCATTGCATTGGTGGCGCTAACCGGAGTGCTGGCGCCCGGTAATCCGGGGAAGTCAATTTCATTGGCCTTAAGCAGTTTTGGTGATAAGGTGATATGGTTGATTGGGATTTCTTTTTTCATTGCCCGGGGCTTTATAAAAACCGGTTTGGGTAGCAGAATAGCCTATCTCTTTATTAGGGTTTTTGGTCGAAGTTCTTTGGGATTGGGCTACGGGCTTGGTTTAGCCGATCTGGTATTGGCACCGGCCATTCCCAGCAATACAGCTCGGGGTGGTGGTATAATTTACCCGATCATGAAATCAATGGCCCTCAATTTTGGTTCTGTGCCCGAAAAGCCGGAAACGCATCGTAAACTGGGTGCTTACCTAAGTTTAAATTGTTATAATGTTAACCTGATTACCTCTTCCATGTTTTTGACAGGTACAGCGAGTAATCCGATGTGTCAGAAGTTTGCTGCTGATCTAGGGATAGACATAACATGGATGTCATGGATGTGGGCTGCGTTGATACCGGGAATTATTTCGTTGATTGCTGTACCCTATATTTTATATAAGATTTATCCCCCTGAACTTAAAAAGACGGATGGCGCTACAAAAATGGCCTCAGAGAAGTTGAAAGAGATGGGAGCGGTAACACTCAATGAATGGTTAATGCTAGCCGCCTTTTTTGTACTGTTGTTTCTATGGATAACGGGCGATATCTTTAAAATTGATGCAACAACGACCGCATTTATAGGCTTGGTGTTTTTATTATTGTCGCGGGTACTTACCTGGGAGGATGTTAAAAGTGAAAAAGGAGCCTGGGACACTATTGTTTGGTTTTCGGCATTGGTAATGATGGGGAGCCAACTAAATCAACTGGGATTAATTCCCTGGTTTAGTGAACTGGTAAAAGGTAAAATTGGAGGTTTAGACTGGACTATGGCCTTCCCGATCATCATTCTCGTTTATTTTTACAGTCATTACATGTTTGCCAGTGCTACTGCCCATGTGGCTTCTATGTATGCCGCTTTACTAGGTGTAGGGATTTCTGTGGGGATCCCGCCAATGTTACTTGCGCTTTCGCTAGGTTTTTGTGGCGGTATTTATGGAACACTTACTCATTATGGGCATGGTCCGGCACCGGTATTTTTTGGAAGTACCTATGTAGAAGTGAAAGAGTGGTGGTCGCGCGGATTTATATTAAGTATAGTTTTCCTGGTGATATGGATGGGCATAGGAGGTATATGGTGGAAAGTAATTGGAATTTATTAATCGAGCATTATGGATCATAACAATACTACATCAACCTTGATGCGAAAAACACTCATGGCACTGACAGGATTGTTTCTTTGTTTTTTTCTTGTTATTCACTTGTTGGGTAATCTACAACTTTTACTGCCGACAGATCAAGCCAGGGAAAGCTTTAATAGCTATTCGCAACTGCTTTCAGGAAATATTTTTATCAAAATTATTTCTTATGTGCTGTATGCATCTATCATTATACATAGTCTGGATGCGCTGATCATCACCCTTAAAAATAAGAAAACCTCGGGTAAGTATGTATATGATCAAAGAGGGGCATCTAGTAAATGGTATTCCAGAAGTATGGGAATATTAGGCACCATTATCCTTATTTTTCTGGTGTTTCACTTTAAAGACTTCTGGTATCAATATAAGTTTGGCAGTTTGCCGGTAGATGGAGCCGGACACAAAGATCTTTATACCATCGTAGTCGGTGTTTACGGAGACTTATGGTATGTGCTATTTTACGTAGTCTGTATGTTTGCACTTGGTTTCCATTTGTTGCATGGTTTTTTTAGTGCTGCTAGAAGTTTAGGTGTATACCACCCAAAATATGTGGCATGGATAAGGGTTTTTGGTGCCTGGTATAGCTATGTCATTACTATCGGTTTTGCAGTAATACCGGTTTACATTTACTTAACTCAACATGTTTTATGGAACTGAATGCTAAAATACCACCGGGACCATTAAAGGATAAATGGACCTACTATAAGGATCATGCAAAATTGGTTAATCCAGCCAATCGCAAAAAGCTGGATGTAATTGTTGTAGGAACAGGACTGGCAGGAAGTTCAATTGCTTCATCTCTGGCAGAAATGGGCTACCATGTGACTTCATTTTGTTTTCAGGATTCTGCACGGCGTGCACATTCGGTAGCCGCTCAGGGTGGTGTAAATGCAGCTAAGAACTACAAAAACGATGGTGATAGCACCTATCGAATGTTTTATGATACGATTAAAGGTGGCGATTTCCGTTCGCGGGAAGCGAATGTGTATCGATTGGCCGAATGTTCTGCTCAGTTGATAGATCAGGCTGTTGCCCAAGGGGTGCCTTTTGGAAGAGAATATGGTGGTTATTTAAATAATCGCTCTTTTGGTGGAGTGCAAGTTAGCCGGACTTTTTATGCACGCGGACAAACGGGACAACAATTGCTATTGGGTGCCTATCAATCTTTAATGCGGCAGGTGGCGGCCAAAACCGTATCGCTTTTTACACGTCACGAAATGCTGGATGTAGTATTGGTTGATGGAAAGGCTCGGGGGGTGATTGTCCGAAATTTGGATACTGGAGAGATAGAACGTCATACTGCGCATGCGGTGATTCTGGCTTCTGGGGGCTTTGGGAAGATTTACTATTTGTCAACCCTGGCCATGGGCTGTAATGCATCGGCTATTTGGCGCGCCCATAAAAAGGGTGCATTTATGGCCTGTCCAAGTTGGACACAGGTGCATCCAACATCTTTGCCACAATCTGGTAGTTACCAGAGCAAGCTTACGCTGATGTCCGAATCACTAAGGAATGATGGACGGATTTGGGTACCTCTAAAACCAAATGAAAGCAGAAAGCCGAATGATATTCCGGAAGAAGAACGTGATTACTATTTGGAAAGACGTTACCCTGCTTTTGGGAATCTTGCGCCTCGGGATATTTCTTCCCGTGCAGCTAAAGAACGTATAGATGCCGGATTTGGCGTTGGGCCACAGCAAAACGCTGTGTACCTCGACTTCTCGAAAGCGATTAAGGAGCAAGGCAAGCCAAAGATTAAAGAAAAGTATGGTAACCTGTTTGATATGTACCATAAAATTACAGCAACTGATGCTTATGCAGAACCCATGATGATCTCGCCAGCTGCACATTTTTCAATGGGCGGTCTATGGGTAGATTATGAATTGATGACCACTATTCCTGGCTTGTTTGCACTCGGTGAAGCTAATTTTGCAGATCATGGGGCAAATCGCTTAGGGGCCAACTCATTGCTGCAAGCCTGTGTGGATGGTTATTTCGTGGCCCCCTATACGGTGTCAAATTATCTTTCAGGAGAAATTAAAGAACCTCGATTGGAGATTGATCGACAGGAATTTGTTGATGCCGAGGTGGCTGTTAGGGCACATCTTTCTAAATTGCTTTCTATTAATGGGAGTAAAACGGCTGATCAGTACCATAAAACACTGGGTAAGTTGCTGTATGATTATTGTGGCTTGTCGAGAAGTAAAGCTGGATTATTAAAAGCCATTGGGGAGATCAGAGAACTGCGTAAGGATTTTTATGAAAACCTTAAGGTGAGTGGCGATGAAGATGAGATGAATGGAGAATTGGAAAAAGCTGGTCGCGTGAGTGATTATCTGGAAGTGGCCGAGTTGATGTGTCAGGATGCGCTGACCCGGGAAGAGTCCTGCGGGGCACATTTCAGGGAAGAATATCAAACTCCGGAAGGAGAGGCCCTAAGAAACGATGAACAATTTTGTTTTGTATCAGCATGGCAATATCAGGGCGAGGACAAGGAAGAAATCCTAATTCCTGAACCTTTAACGTTTGAAAATGTGGAGTTGGCAGTAAGAAGTTATAAATAAGAAGTTGGCCTATGAAGATTTATCTGAAAATTTGGAGACAAAATGATGCCGGTACTCCTGGTAAAATGGTTGATTATACGTTAGATAATGTTATCCCTCACATGTCTTTTTTAGAGATGATGGATACCTTAAATGAGCAATTGATTCTTGCTGGTGATCGGCCGGTAGAGTTTGATCATGATTGTAGGGAAGGGATTTGCGGACAATGCGGGATGATGATTAACGGCCGTGCACACGGACCTGTTGCTCATTTAACCACTTGCCAGCTGCATATGCGTGAGTTTAAAGATGGAGATACCATTTATATCGAACCTTTTAGAGGCAAAGGCTTTCCGATAAAACGTGATTTGAGAGTAGATCGGTCGGCGTTCGATAGGATCATTATGGCTGGAGGTTTTATAGCTGTAAATACTGGTCAGGCTCCAGAGGCGAATGGCATTCCGATTAGTCATGAAGATGCCGAGTCGGCCTTTGATTCTGCAGCATGTATAGGCTGCGGTGCTTGTGTGGCTACTTGCAAAAATTCAAGTGCGGCATTGTTTACTTCCGCTAAGGTGGCGCACCTGGCAAAATTACCACAGGGGGAAATTGAATCCAGGAAGCGGGTACTTGCTATGGTTCAGCAGATGGATGAAGAACAATTTGGGCATTGTACCAATACAGAAGCCTGCGAAGTAGAATGCCCTCAAAGTATTTCGGTGCTAAATATTGCAAGGATGAACTGGGAATATGCGCTTAGCAGTGTTACTAAATAACCGTTATTCGAATAGCCTTACAATTGATTTTCCAGGTGATTGCGCATCGCAATTGTGGTGAATTTAGATTACCTGTAAAAAATATGAACGGATCCCGATTTGAATTGTTTAAGAAAGACGTAGAAACAGTCGGCTTTCATAATTTCAAATCAGTAGGTGTCGGCGTTAATACCTAATAAAAAATTTATAAGTATTTCTTCTTATTCTTTTATATCATGTTAATCACAGCACCTGTTTTTTCTCAAGAAATTAAAGACCCCAGTGTGGAATGGATCGTAGCAGCAAGCCTGCAAAATGTTGAAGGGAACATCTCTTTGGGTTTTGCGGGTGCCATTAATGCTGTTCATAATAATGTACTAATTGTAGCTGGTGGAGCAAATTTTCCAGACAAAATGCCCTGGGATGGGGGTAGGAAATATTATTCCAGTGAAATTCATGTGTTGCAAAAATCTATAAATGGATTTCATTGGAACAAACAAGTGACAGAGGTACTTCCAGAGCCAATTGCTTATTGTGGCAATACCTCAACTCCTGCGGGGGTAGTGTATGCCGGTGGCGAAAATGATAAAGTCTTATCCAATAAGGCTTATAAATTAAACTGGGATAACCATAGAAATAAGGTAACAGTAGTTCAATTACCCAATTTGCCTATTGCTGTCACCAATATGGCTTTGACAAGCATTGGTGATGTGGTTTATGCCGTCGGGGGCGATTTGCAAAAGAAATCATCCAATGCTTTTTTTAGCTTGGATCTGAACCAACAGAACCCCGAATGGAAAGTGTTGCCTAATCTGCCCATTGGATTGGGTAATGCCGTAGTTGTGGTGCAAAAAGACAGACTGGGCACAAATATTTTTGTCATAGGAGGGAGGACAAAAACTGCTTCAGGAATAAGCGATCTACATGCTACAACTTACGTGTATAATGTTAGCAGACAGAATTGGCAAGAACTTGCGCCGATCAGCGATGGAAAAAATGTAACCAATTTTTCTGCGGGAGCAGGGGTAGGTATTGGTGATCGCTGGATATTGATTACGGGCGGAGATAATGGAAAAACCTTCCATAAAATTGAAAACTACCTGGCCCAAATAGCTCAAACGGATGATGTTGAGCTTAAGGCCAGACTCATTAAAGAAAAAAATGAAATAAGCATCCATCATAGAGGTTTTTATAGAGGGATGTTGTTGTATAATACCATGACCAACGAGTGGAGTAAGATTGCAGATTTGCCTTTTCCAGCGCAGGTTACCACAACCGCGACTATGTGGAACGGAAATATTGTACTTTCAAATGGTGGGGTGAAACCGGGAATCCGGACGCCAAATGTAATGTTGGGTGTGATTAAATAAGGTAATAAAAAGTCGCTTTATCATTATGATAAAGCGACTTTTTATTTTGTTCGGTCGTCCTCCTGAATTAGTGCTAATGACGACCCGAAGTATTATGCAGGTCCTTTTTATTAGTCTTTGCGTAACAATGTTTTCCAGCTTGTTTTACTTGCAATGATCTCATCAAGGTGTTTAATCTCAATTCGCTGCTGCTCCATTGTATCACGGTGACGAATAGTAACTGTATCGTCTTCTAATGTCTGGTGATCAATTGTTACACAGAAAGGAGTACCAATGGCATCCTGACGACGGTAACGCTTTCCTATCGCATCTTTCTCTTCGTAAATACAATTGAAATCAAGCTTTAAGTTGTTCATGATCTCTTTTGCTTTTTCAGGAAGACCATCTTTCTTAGTTAAAGGGAAGATGGCTACTTTGTATGGCGCTAAACAAGGGTGTAAACGCAATAACGTTCTGCTGTCTTGTTTATCTTCATTGCTTAAGTCTTGCTCTTCAAAAGCATTGATCATGGTTAAAAGGAACATACGATCCAAACCAATTGAAGTCTCAATTACATAAGGAACATAGTTTCCATAAGGCTTGCCTTCTTCGTTTAAATCATTATCAAAGTACTGCATTTTCTTGCCAGAGAACTCTTGATGCTGTGTTAAATCGAAATCTGTACGGCTATGGATACCTTCAACTTCTTTAAAGCCAAATGGGAATTCAAACTCGATATCAGTAGCTGCATTGGCATAATGCGCTAACTTAACATGGTCGTGGAAACGATATTTCTCAGCAGGAGTACCTAATGCAGCATGCCATCTTAATCTAGCTTCTTTCCAGTAAGTAAACCATTTCTCGTCTTCACCTGGGCGAACGAAGAATTGCATTTCCATTTGTTCAAATTCACGCATACGCATGATGAACTGGCGGGCAATCACCTCATTTCTAAATGCTTTACCGATTTGTGCAATTCCAAAAGGAATCTTCATGCGTCCTGATTTTTGTACATTCAGGAAATTTACAAAGATACCTTGAGCAGTTTCCGGACGAAGGTAAACCTCTTCAGAACCCTCTGCCATTGCACCAAACTGCGTACTGAACATCAAATTGAACTGACGAACATCTGTCCAGTTTTTTGTACCACTTACAGGACAGGCGATTTCATGTTGTTCAATTAATGTTTTTAATTCTTGTAGGTTTTCGCTTTTTAAAGCTTCATCCATATCAGCTTGTAACTTAGCTGCTTTATCTGTTTTTCCGTCTTTTTCATAACGGGTGATTTTATCTTCTAAGAGCTGATCGGCACGGTAACGTTTTTTTGAATCCTTATTGTCAATCATAGGATCATTAAAGCCATCCACGTGTCCACTTGCTTTCCACACTTTAGGATGCATAAATATGGCAGAGTCTATCCCTACGATATTTTCATGCATTTGCACCATTGCTTTCCACCAATAAGTTTTGATGTTATTTTTTAATTCGGCACCCAGTTGCCCATAATCATATACGGCACTTAGCCCATCATAAATTTCGCTGCTTTGAAATACAAAACCGTATTCTTTTGCGTGTGATATTACATTTTTAAATTGTTCGTCGTTAGTATTCTTTGCCATAATGATACAAATATATAAGATTTGGGCAATAACTTTTTCCTACTTTTGAAGTTGATCAGAAGTTTGAGGTAAAAATCTAAAAATAAAACAAATTGAGTATTAAGGTAACCGCGCTATCCAAGCATTTCGATAAACAGAAAGCAGTAGATGGAATTAGTTTTGAAGCTAAGCCGGGCAGAATATTAGGTTTTTTAGGGCCAAATGGCGCGGGGAAATCAACCACCATGCGTATGCTCACCGGTTATTTGAAACCTACTTCTGGAACGGCCAGTTTATGTGGTTATGATAGTCAGACTCAAAATCTCGAAATGAGAAAGATCATGGGCTACCTTCCTGAAAATACACCATTATATATGGATATGTATGTGAAGGAGTTTTTGTTGTTTGTGGCTAATACTTATCAATTGAAGGATGCGGTGTTGCGGGTAGAAGAGGTCATTAAAAAGGTAGGTTTAACTGTCGAGCAGCATAAAAAGATAGCAATGCTATCAAAAGGATACAAACAAAGGGTAGGACTGGCGCAGGCCATTATTCATAACCCTGAAGTATTGATCCTGGATGAACCAACCTCAGGGCTCGATCCAAACCAGCTTTCTGAGATTCGAGACCTTATAAAAGGATTGGGGAAAGATAAGACTGTTATTCTTTCTACACACATTATGCAAGAGGTGGAAGCTATTTGTGATGACGTAATTATCATCAATATGGGGAATATCGTGGCAAATGCTCCAATAGTAGACCTGAAAAAGCAACATGGCATTTCTTTGGAAGAAATATTTAAGAAGTTGACCAAGTAATGCTGTTTTAATCTTGTTTTATTGTCTTTTTTCTTTTCGTTATACGCTAATTGTTGATTTTTAATGTGTTAGTTAGTCTGGTAAAACTTTGTTTTTATACATTGTATCGGTATTTATTTAAAATAATTGAGATTGTTTTTGTTGTCGTTGAAAATAGCTTTACATTTGCCGAAAAATGAACTACTACTAATTAGTAGTTCATGAATGATTTAACCAAATAAGTTAACGTAAAAAACAAATGAAAAAAATTTTATTATCATTAATGATTGCTAGCGCTGGTTTAGCAGTTAAGGCTCAAGAAACAGGTATTAAATTTGGTGTTAAAGCCGGTGTAACTTTTCCTACACTTTCCTATTCTTCAGACCTTGAAGAGGGTATGAAAAACAAAGCAAATACTTCATTTTATGTAGGTGGTACTGTAGATATTCCAGTAGGTGGTATGTTTACAATCCAACCGGGATTAACTTTTTCAGGAAAAGGTGATAAACAGGAAGCCTCAGTATCTGAAGGAGGTGATAGTTTTTCTGCTAAGTCAAGTACAAGTTTGATGTATATTGAGATACCTGTAAATGCAGTTGTGAGTTTCCCTGTAGGAGAAGGTAAAGTATTTGTTGGAGCAGGACCGTATTATGGAATGGCTATTTCAGGAAAAAGTAAAATGGAATCTAAGATGACTGTTGATGGTGTTACAGTATCCGATGAGGAGTCTAATGATGCTGATTTTGGTAAAGATGGAGATACTAAACGTAGTGATTTTGGTGTAAACTTTTTAGGTGGTTACCAATTGAGTAATGGTTTTAATATTCATGCCGGTTACGGATTAGGATTAAGTAATATCGCTAAGAATTCAGGTGATCTAAAAGTTAAAAACAATGTGCTTTCTGTTGGTGTAGGTTTTTCTTTCTAACCAATAAAAAAATACAACAAAAAAGCGCCTGCCGGTTTTGGTAGGCGCTTTTTTGTTTTTAGTAATTTGAATTTATTTACTTTACTGTAACTATGGCAAAGTTTTTGTATCAAAGGTATAAATCAAATTAAATTAATTTTAAACAAGTAAAAAATGAAAAAATTATTACTACTAACAGCAGTTGCAGGTTTATTCGCATTTACTAGTGTTAATGCACAGACTAAAACGCCAAAATTAAGTATTGGTGCTGAGTTTGGATTTCCAATGGGAACTTTTGGAGATAGTTATAACTTAGGTTATGGTGGTTCATTGCAGTACCAACACCCAGTAGCAGCTAATTTATTGGTAACAGGTAGTGCAGGTTACACTACGTTTACTGGGAAAGATGTGACGGTTTTTGGTACAACTTTCAAAGCTCCTTCTTTTGGTACTATTCCTGTAAAAGCGGGTGCTAGATATTATTTCGGTGAAACTTTTTTTGCTGGTGCTGAATTAGGTGCTGGTTTCTCAACTGAAGAAGGTGGGTCAACTGCATTTATTTACTCTCCAGGTGTTGGTGTTGATTTTCCTGTATCTGATAAAGGTTCAGTTGAATTAGGCGCGCGTTACGAAGGTTGGTCGGCTAACTCTAATACAAGCGGTTTCCTTGGATTAAGATTAGCTTATAACTTCGGTTTATAGTCGAAAGGCAATTTTTTTAATAAAATTGGGCTGTTTGAGATGATCAAACAGCCCTTTTTTTGTGTCCTATTTTGGGATTGCTATATGGTTTAGATTTGACTTTCCATAATACGATGTCTTTCCCTTATCTTTGCCAAAATTCAATATTTCTATACTGTGATTAATGTAAATAACATCTCCGTTTCATTTGGCGGAACCACGCTATTTAGCGATGTAACCTTTTCGATAAACGAGAACGATAAGATAGCCCTGATGGGGAAGAATGGTGCAGGCAAGTCGACCATCTTAAAGATCATTGCCAATGCTGCTAAACCTACTTCTGGTAACGTAACCGGTCCAAAGGACGCGGTAATAGCGTATTTGCCACAGCATTTGCTGAGTCAGGATAAGGTTACCGTTTTTGAAGAAACGATGAAAGCTTTTGAAGAGGTAAACCAGATGCAAAAAGAGCTTGATGAATTGAATGAGCAGCTTACTATTCGTACCGATTACGAAAGTGATGACTATATGAAGCTGATCGAACGCGTGTCGGAATTGAGTGAGAAGTTTTATTCGATCGAAGAGATCAATTATGATGCAGAAGTAGAAAAGGTGTTAAAAGGCTTAGGTTTTGAGCGCAAGGATTTTACCCGCCAAACCTCTGAGTTTTCGGGTGGATGGCGTATGCGTATCGAGTTGGCCAAAATTCTGTTAAAGAAACCAGATCTTATCTTACTGGATGAACCGACTAACCACATGGATATCGAAAGTATACAATGGTTGGAAGATTTCTTGATCAACTCAGCAAAGGCGGTTATAGTGATCTCGCACGATCGTACTTTTGTAGATAACATTACCAATCGTACCATCGAGGTTACTATGGGTAGAATATATGATTATAAAGCTAAGTATAGCCATTATCTTCAGTTGCGTGCCGACCGCCGTGTCCACCAATTGAAAGCTTATGAGGAACAACAACGTTTTATTGCCGATAACCAAGAATTTATAGACCGTTTTAGAGGGGTGTACTCGAAAACCTTGTCGGTGCAGTCGCGTGTAAAGATGCTCGAAAAGCTCGAAGTTATTGAGATCGATGAAGTGGATACTTCAGCATTGCGCCTGAAATTTCCACCATCGCCGCGTTCGGGTCAATATCCGGTTATCGTAGAAGAACTCACTAAAACCTATGGCGATCATGTGGTGTTTCAGAAAGCATCGATGGTGATCAGGCAGGGAGAAAAAGTAGCGTTTGTGGGTAAAAATGGTGAAGGTAAGTCGACCATGATCAAAGCTATCATGGGCGAGATCGATTTTGAAGGTGAATTAAAAGTAGGTCACAATGCAAAGATTGGATACTTTGCCCAAAACCAAGCTGCATTGCTTGATGAAAATATAACGGTATTCGAAACCATTAACCAGATTCCATTAAGCGATGGTTCTATAAAAATTAAAGACCTTTTGGGTGCCTTTATGTTTAGTGGTGATGATACCACGAAAAAAGTTAAGGTGCTTTCTGGAGGAGAGAAGACTCGTTTAGCCATGATCAAGTTGCTATTAGAACCTGTAAATGTGTTAATACTGGATGAGCCAACCAATCATTTGGACATGAAGACTAAAGATATTATCAAGGACGCCCTTAAGGATTTTGATGGCACTTTGATTCTGGTATCCCATGATCGGGATTTCTTGGATGGGCTGGCAGAAAAAGTATTCGAGTTTGGTAATAAGCGTGTACGCGAGCACTTTGAGGATATTAAAGGGTTCTTGGCTTACAAGAAAATGGACAACTTAAAAGAAATCGAACTTTAATTCTTTACAATAGGCTCAATAAGAAGGCTACTTATTTATCTGCATTAGCAATGTGCATTTTTTGTACATTGCTAATGCAGATCCTTATATATTCTTCCAGCTTGTAATGGTGTACTTTGTTCTTTGTTGATCATCTGTACCGCCGTAGATTAGTGTTTTCTTTATCGGAGTGTTTGGGGTTAGTTCTTCAAAATAATCCATTTCCTTAAATAAAGATGCTGAAATGGTTTGGGTTGCCTTAACCTCGTAAATATCAAAACCGTTATGGGTTTTGATTAACATATCCACCTCGCGGCCATTACTATCTTGCCAAAAGTTATACTCCTGGTGAAGATATAGATGGTTATTCTTCTTAATATATTCGGTAATAATCATGTTTTCGAAGATGTTCCCTTTTAGCCTGTTCTGTTCCATGTCTTCCGCTTTTCTGATGCCGAGTAAGTGATTAAGCAGACCTGTGTCGTAAAAATAAATTTTGGGTGTTTTTACCAGGCGTTTATTAAAGTTCTGATGGTAGGGCTGCATTTGAAATATAATATAACTACTTTCTAATATTGATAACCATGCTTTTGCTGTCGGTTGAGAAATATTGCATTCATTTGCAAGTGCATTAATGTTGAGTAGTTGTCCTGCTCTGGCTGCACAAAGACCTATAAATGTTCGGAACAAACTAATGTCTCTAATGTTTAACAGCTCAGTTACATCCTTTTCTATGTAGGTTTGGATATAGTTGGCGTAAAAAACAACTGGGTCTATTTCCCTGGCGTAAATTGCCGGATAAAATCCTTTTACTGCTGTTTCTGCATAGCTCTCATTGAGAAGATTTACACTTTTAAGTTCTGTGAAGTCGAATGGTAGAAGTTTGAATAAAGCTACTCTGCCGGCAAGTGTTTGTGTGATATTATTTAACAGATGGAAATTTTGCGAACCAGATAATATGAATTGTCCCATTTTTCCACTTTCATCAACAATACCCTGGATGTAGGAAAAAAGTGATGGAACGCGTTGCACTTCATCAAAAATCACATTTTCATCGTATAGCTTTAAAAAACCTACAGGATCTTCAGTAGCGAAAGACCTTACATCAGGATTTTCTAGCGATACATATCTATAGCCCGCAAAAATTTGCTTTAACAAAGTGGTTTTTCCTGATTGCCTTGGGCCTGTCAAAGCAATAATCGGAAATTTACTTTTTTGTTGAGTTATTTTTTCTGCTATTTGCCTGTGTATAAAACCATTCATGAATACAAATGTAACGCTATTTTGAAATTACATAGCTTTTATTTTGAAATTACATAGCTTCTGTTTTGAAATTACATAAGATCTATTTTGAAATTACATAACTTTTGCCCCGTTTTTAACTAGTTAGGCCTGTAGGTTAGTTCTTCACAACAAGCACGTTTCTTCACACCTTATTCACACATCCTTCACACCAAACCCACAAAAAGGTACCTTTTTGTGAAGAAAGTGTGTGGAATGTGTGGACTATGTGAGGACTACTCCTTAAGCGTGACTAGTTTCTGGTTTAGGTTGATGTAGGGGGTATTTATCCTCATAGAGGATACTGGTGGCCATAATCATAGGGTGAAGGTATTCATAGAATGCGATCAAATTAGTTCGTTCTACGTTATTTAAAAATTCTTTTTTGGTGTAAAAGCTTTGTTTGATCATTTGACGAAGGTAATCAAGGCTGTCGTCGAGTGAATAAACAGAAAAAAAAGATTTTAAGACTTCATTGGCAACTTCTTGTTGCTCGGCTTTGGTGCCGGATGGTCTTTTGTGAAGATACTGTTCGTGGTTCATATGCTCATTTTTAAAGTTAAAAAAATTGAGTCTCTGGCGATTTAGGAGCTGCTAGTGTAGGTTTTCGTTTTTAAATGAAACGAAGGTGAACTATAGCAAGCTCTATGTAAAACCGCAACACATCGGGCATCTGACCGCCTTGAACCTACGGATTACAATAGAGCCCATAACGCTATAGTGCACCTCAAAAGTACAACAATATTTGTTACGGGCATTAATCTATTGTCTCGGTTCACAGTTGTCAGATTTTTGATGAGTGAGACTCTAATTAATACCTCATTTAAGAAGTAATGATATGTTGTGCTGTTTCTTTATTTCATTGGCCGTTTTTTAATTGTTCTTAATTTCTAGCGCCATATTTACAGCGCTATCACATTGTTTAAAGATAAATATAATATTTTTAATAAATATAATTTCTATTAAATTAACTAATAGTGTAGGATTAATGATTTTGACTTTGCTTAATAGTATATCCTGTTTTATTGTTTTTAGAGTCCGGAGGTAGCGAAACGTGTTTTCGTGCTTATATTGCTTTTAATTAAATAATTAGTAATCTAAATTAAATAAAATGGCAAGAATTAAAAAAGGGATCCTAGGTGGATTCTCAGGAAAAGTAGGCACTGTTGTAGGTGCGAGTTGGAAAACTGTAGACTATATGCGGGGGCTACCAAGGCCAAGTAACAAGCCTTCCACAATGAAGCAACTGGCTCAGCGAAATAAAATGGCATTATTGAGAGGGTTTTTACTTGGGCTACGTGACGTTATTGAACTTCGTTTTCAAAATATTTCGAAGTATACTCCGATGAATGATGCTTTGTCATATAATATGCTGAATACTATTGAAGGGATTCACCCCGAGCAAAGCGTGAATTTTAAACAGCTGATTTTTAGTAAAGGAGATCTATTGGGGACTTGGTCGCCAAAGGTGGTTTCAATAAAAAGTAATTCAGTTGACTTTAGTTGGAAAAATGGAAACTTCACACCGCTGTGTGCTGCTGATGATCAGGTGACTTTGGTTGTTTATAATCCGGTAAAGAAAGTGTTTTGCATATTAGAAAATGCGGGGTTAAGAGAAGATAAGGCCTCAAGGTTACTTCTTCCTGAAGATTTCGCTGGAGATACGCTACATTGTTACATTAGTTTTTATTCTGAAAATAGAAAACTAGCCTCTACTAATGAGTATTTAGGTGAGATAACAGCGGTTTAATGTCTATTCCCTTTGGTTTGAACTGTCTCAAATTTTGCGACAGTTGGATTTTGTTCAACTCCTTCGTTACATCTTTTCTATGTAGGTTTGGATATAGTTGGCATAAAACAAAACTTATGTAAACATTCTTTACATGAGACACTCATCATGTAAAGAATGTGGGATTATCTTCACATGATGAGTGATGTCCTCTTTAATGAATTGTCTCTATTACCTCCTGATCATACCGAAATAGAGACAATAACTATATTGAGACAAGATTGTGCAATCTTCAATTGCCCTTGCTGAATTAAAAGGATTAGCTTATACACTACCTAATCGGTAGATACTTTTAAACGCAGTAATATTTAAAGAGGCTCGAGTGCGAGACATTGTATATCAATACTGAACTATTTGAACTTTTGAAAAAATAAAGCTATTAGAGAACGGCTATATTTTATAATATTGCGGCTCTTAAAAAAAGAACTACGTGAAAAAAATAATATTAATTGCCGTTGCAAGTTTTTTAATGCTCAATCACATCAACGCTCAAACAAATAAATATGAATCTAAAATTGGTTTGGGCGTTGATTTTGGTTTTCCTATTGGAGATTATAAAAATACAGCCGATTATGGCGTAGGCGTTTCCTTGCTTTATCAGAAGCCAGTTTCTGAAAACCTAAGTATTATCGGAAATGTCGGTTACTTAAGGTTTCATGGTCCGAAAATTTTAGAAAATATTAATTACAAGGAAGGATTTGTGCCGATAAAAGCAGGTGCCAGATATTTTATTGCCCCATATCTTTATGGTGCTGGCGAGTTAGGTGTTGCCTTTTCTACCGCTTATGGGAGAGGCGCAGGAACTGCATTTACTTATGCACCGAGTTTCGGAACAGAATTTTCGGTATCTAATAGTGGTACTGTAGATATAGGTGTAAGGTATGAAGGCTGGTCGAGAAGTGGTGCAACACTTTCATTTGTTGGATTGCGGGCTGGGTACAACTTTTAGCGGATATTTTTCTAACTTCGGCGTCATTAATCTGAATGCATGTACGCAGTTTTTAAACGGGAATTATTTAGTTTGTTAAATTCACTGATGGCTTACATCACCATCGGCGTTTTTCTATTGGCCTTGGGCCTATTGCTGTGGTTTTTTCCTGATACCTCTATATTAGACTATGGCTATGCTGAGCTAACAGGCTTTTTTAGTTTAGCGCCTTTTTTATTCATGTTTTTAATTCCCGCGATTACCATGCGTTCTTTTGCCGAAGAGCGGAGGGAAGGTACTTATATTTTGTTGGCCACAAGGCCGCTTACCGATTGGCAAATTATATTGGCCAAATATCTGGCTTGTTTAGTACTGGTGCTTTTTTCGCTAATCCCAACATTGATCTATTATTATTCTATTTCGGAATTGGGTTTGCCTAAGGGCAATATAGACACCGGAGCTGTAATCGGTTCTTACATCGGTTTATTGTTATTGGGTTCAGCATTTACAGCTGTAGGTGTTTTTGCTTCCTCCGTTACTAAAAATCAGGTTATTGCGTTTGCCATTTCGGTGTTTATTTGCTTTATCGTTTATACGGGCTTTGACGCCATGAGTCAGATATTTGCTTTGCAATATTTAGAATCGTTGCTTATCGGTTTGAGTGTAAATGAACACTATCAGTCTATTAGTCGTGGGGTATTGGATACTCGGGATCTTGTTTATTTTATCAGTTTTGTAGCGCTGTTTTTGGGCCTTACCAGATTTGTGATTGGAGGTAGGAAATGGTAAAGAACAAATATTTTAAAGCTGCTATTTTTGTGTTGGCAATTGTATTGCTAAATATTGTTGCTCAATATCTGTATACGAGGATCGATTTTACAAAGGAGAAGCGTTTTACCTTGAATGATAAGTCTAAAGAGATTTTAAAGGCCGCAAAGCAACCGATCAGCGTTACCGTTTTTTTAGACGGAGATTTGCCCGCTGCATTTAAAAGACTTAGAAACGCTACAAGTGATTTGTTAACGGATTATAAGGCTTATTCGGGGACTGATATTAAAGTGATATTTGCCGATCCGATTGCTGGATTGTCTGCAGCAGAGCAAGATACAGCTATTAATAACTTATATCAGGCAGGTATTGAAGCTACTACTTTGAACATTAAAAATGACAATGGTTTTGCGCAAAAAACTATTTTCCCGATGGCTATGATTGTAGCTGATGGCAAAAGGTATCCTGTTAAGCTGTTGCAAAATCTGGATGTAACCGGTAACTACGAGGAAAATATCAACAACTCCATCCAAAATCTGGAATATGTGTTTACTTCTGGGATTCAAAAGGTGCTGACAGGAGAACATTCACGTATCGGTTTTACAGAGGGAAATGGGGAGTTGTCTGATCTGTATTTAAGCGATGCGATTAAGAGCCTTTCTGAAAGCTATGAAGTTGGGCGGGTTGATCTTAACTTGATTGATAAAAAAGGATTGGATAAACTGAAGCTATTGGTTGTGGCCAAGCCGCAAAAGGAATTTACCGAGGCTGAGAAATACAAAATCAACTATTTTGTAATGAATGGTGGTAGGGTACTTTGGAGCATTGATCAGGTAAGTGCCGATTTGGATAGCTTAAAGGGGAGGCCGGAGCAACTGGCTTTTAACCGTAAGTTAAATCTGGACGATATGTTGTTTCTGTATGGCGCCCGGGTAAATTACAACCTGGTTGCTGATGCCAATTGTGCCGAAATACCTTTAGCAATGGGCGGTCCACAAGGACAGATTCAAATGGCTCCATGGGTGTATTATCCGCTTTTGATGCCGGATACGGCCAATTCTCTGGTGAAAAATATTGACAACATTAAAAGTGAGTTTATAAGTACGGTTGATACCATCGGCGTAAAGGGTGTAAGCAAGAAGGTTATTCTGCATACCTCGGCCTTTAACAAGGTTTTTAATGCACCTAAGATGCTTTCTTTACAGATGGTAGCCGAGCAGCCTAATCCAAGGGAATATGCCAGTGTACCGCAGTCGGTAGGGGTATTGCTTGAAGGTACTTTCTCTTCAGTGTTTTTGAATAGAGCTGTTCCCCACGGGATTGAAGAGGAGTATGGAGTGCCAGCATTGAGCAAGCCGACTAAAATGATTGTGATTGGCGACGGAGATATTTTTAAAAATCAGGTGAGTAGCAAAGATGGTTCTACTTTTCCATTGGGATTTGACAGATATACGCAACGGAATTTTGGAAACAAGGCCTTGCTATTAAATATCGCCGATTACTTAGCTAATGATGATAATTTAATCGCCCTGCGCAATAAGGAGGTTAAAATAAGGTTATTAGATAAGGCAAAGTTACGTGTCGAAAAGTTGCAATGGCAGCTGATCAATGTGCTTGTGCCTTTATTTTTGTTAATATCATTTGCAATTTTTCAACATTATTGCCGCAAACACAAGTATGCGAGGTAATTTTTATATTTTTGAGAACTGACTAGATCATAACTATGAGATTTATTGTATCCACATCAACGCTTTTAAAACATTTGCAAACAGTTAATGGTGCATCGAGCAGCAGCACTGTGTTGCCTATATTGGAAAATTTCCTGTTTGAGATTAAGGACGGAAATTTGACAATATCTGCTACGGACTTGCAAACCAGCATGACGACTTCTTTACCTGTAGAATCAAAAGAGGGTGGGAAAGTTGCTGTGCCGGCAAGAATACTATTAGACACTTTAAAAACATTACCAGATCAACCTATCTCTTTCAATATTGATGATAGTACTTTCTCTATTGAGATTAGTGCAGGTGACGGTAAGTATAAATTAAGTGGTGAAAACGGCGACGATTTTCCGAAAATACCTGTTGTAGAAAACGCTTCTTCTGTAAATTTACCAGCTTCTGTTTTAACTGAAGCAATTACCAAAACTATTTTTGCGGTAAGTAATGATGAGCTTCGTCCGGCTATGACGGGTGTTTATTGTCAGCTTTCTGATCAGCACATCACTTTTGTAGCTACTGATGCGCATAAATTGGTAAGATACAGACGTATGGATAGCAAAGCGGATAAGAGTTCTTCTTTTATTTTGCCTAAAAAAGCATTGACTTTATTAAAAGCGGCTTTACCATCTACAGAAATCAATGTATCAGTTGATTATAATGCAACTAGTGCCTTTTTTAAATTCGAAAACATCAACCTGGTTTGTCGTTTAATTGACGAGCGTTATCCTGATTACGAAGCGGTTATTCCTGCTAATAATCCTAATAAACTGGTTATCGACAGAGCTTTGTTTTTAAATACATTACGTAGGGTGGTTATTTTTGCGAATAAAACTACGCATCAGGTAAGATTAAAAATCAACGGAAGTGAGCTAAACATTTCTTCTGAAGATCTTGATTTTGCAAATGAAGCACATGAGCGTTTAAGCTGCCAATATGAAGGTGAAGACCTGGAGATTGGTTTTAATGCACGGTTTTTGATTGAGATGTTAAATAACTTAAGTGGTGAAGAAGTGACATTGGAGCTTTCTACGCCAAATAGAGCCGGATTGTTGATTCCTCAAACAAACAATGAGAACGAGGATGTGTTGATGTTGGTGATGCCGGTTATGTTAAATAATTATAACTAATTTTTAAGCACAATGAAAAAACTTTTTTTATTATCATCAAAGACCAGGATGGCTTTTATGATTGCTTGTTCGAGCATTATGCTGCTCGCTTCATGTAGCAAGAAAAATGATATTGAACCATTACCTGTTGGAGAGGCGAAAGTAAGGTACATAAACGCATTTTACGGAGCCTTAGCGCAAGATTTTTATGTGAACGGAACCAAGAAAAGCACAACTCCACTTGTTTATGGCAATACATCTGAATATTTTACGATTATTTCAGGGGCAAATGCTTTTAATGTAAATGATGCAGGTACTACAACTGCGAATACAGGGGCTCAGGTAGATATTGCTATCGGTGATAAGTATTCGATTTTTTATTATTTAACTACGGACGGCAAAAAAGCTTTAGCATTTTTAGGCGATGGCAAGAGTACACTTCCTGCGGGTAAAGCAAATGTGAGGTTTGTTAATTTTAACAGTACTTTAAATGGTAACATGACAATTTCTAGCGCTGGTACTAATTTGGTTCCTTCCTTAGCATATTTTGGTGTCTCAGACTTTTTTCCAGTTGATGCAGCTGCAAAGTTTTCTTTTTCTGCGACTGGCTGGCTTACTGCTGTTGATTATGATGGTGCTGTTGTTGCTGGTAAAAGCTATACGATTTGGATTGATGGAAACACTGATCCCGCCAATAAACAGTTAATCGGCCATATCTTTGAGCAGAACTAGTTTATTCGCTATAATTCAATTATGACATTTCTATTCTTAAAAATATCATGGTTATTGCCATGATATTTTTATTTTTGGGCTTAATTTACAAGATTTGGAATTTTTCAGCTTTTTAATAGACTTCCTCCTGCACATCGATAAGCACCTGGAAGAGATCATCAGAGATTACAGTACCTGGACTTACGCTATCCTCTTTCTAATCATTTTTGCTGAAACAGGTTTCGTGGTTACCCCATTTTTACCAGGCGATTCGCTGTTATTTGCGATGGGAGCCCTTATTGCAGGTGGAAACACTGGCTTAAGTATTTGGTTAATGATGTTGTTGTTGATTGTGGCGGCAATCGCAGGTAATTCTTTAAATTATAAATTGGGAAGCTTTTTCGGTATTAAGGTATTTAAGCCCGGAAACAAGATTCTCAAACTAGAATACTATAATCAGTCGCATGAGTTTTTTGAGAAACATGGCGGTAAAGCAATCATCTTTAGTAGGTTCTTACCTATTTTTAGAACCATTGCTCCCTTTGTAGCTGGTGTGGCAAAGATGCCTTTTGGCAGATTTACCTTCTTTAACATTATTGGTGGGGTAGCTTGGATAGGTAGTTTGTTGCTAGCCGGATATCTCTTGGGACAAATTCCTGTCGTTAAAAGGAACTTTGATCTTGTCATCATTGTGATCGCTGTTGTTACTTTCTTCCCTGCAGTATTTGCAGCTTTAAAGTCTAAATTTCAAAAGAAGAGTGTAGTTGTAGTGGTTGATGAAGTTCTTACAGACGAGGACGAGAAAAGGTAAGCTAAGCTCGCCGTTTTAGAAATTTAATGCTGGCTGTCCGGCATCAATCCAGGCAGAGTACCAGAAAGATCCTATATATAATATGGCAGAGCGCATTTGACGCTCTACCATATTTTCCATTCCATCATGATATGCCTTTGAATAAGCTTCGGAATACTGCTTAGTAACCTGACTCTTCCGCTCCGAAAAGCTATATTTTCTATGTGCTGGGAATCGCGCGCTTAACTTTGCTTCGAAACTAAGAACGGTATCTACCATGGTATGCGTGTTTTTTACAATTTTCCACGCTTCCTTTAAAGGGCTTTCGATGTATTTCGCAGTACCTACTACATAGTTGTAGCGTTTCGCAAATAACTCTGGTAATCTGCTTTCCCAAAAAGCATGGATGCCCAGTTGATTGGTCAATTGTCCGTTGTGGTTTTGTGTAGTATGAAGTGGTACATGGGCATCGGCAATATAATGTCCTATATAGGCCGAATATATCAGTATTTTACGCGAATCTTTGTCCTTAAAAGCATTTACCAGTTGATAGTATGTTTTTTGGATTTGCCAGGGGAGAATGCCATTTTGGTTTAATTTAACCAATCCGTACTTTTTTACGGCATCTTCCCATTTGTAAGGGATGCTATCGATATGTGCTTCGTACAATTCTACATCCAGATAATGTCTTGCCGCCTCTAAAGTATCTGCATACCTTCGTTTATCCGGATCTACAGCATGATCTGTGATATATTTGATATGTTGCTTGTAAAATGGATTGATAGCTGCAGGGAGCGTAAAAACAGCCAATCGATTGATTTGCATATGGGCGTAGAAGCCCCATGAACTGCACAGGATAAGGACAAAAAAAAGGCTTACAGTAAGAAATGTTCGTTTCATTACTGTAAACCTATATCAACAAGCGTATTGCCTGGTTATTTATTCGATACTTTTTCCCTTCATAGCCGAAGAAACAGCTACATCCATTACTCTTTCGGCAAAAGGACGGGTAAATTCATTTAATTCGTCAGCCTTTTTAAGAATCTCGTCTTTCTCTGGTTTGGTTAAGGCGGCTCTTAGGGCTTCAATATATGTTTTTGTTTCGCTGATCTCAGCTTCGGTAAGGTATACGGCGTGTTTTTCAATGAAACGTTCTGCTGTATAAACCAGTTGCTCACCTTCACTACGGGCTTCAATAAGCATTCGTTGCTCAACATCGCTTTTAGCATGGGTAATGCTGTCTACCAACATTTTTTCAACTGTATCATCGGTTAAGCCATAACTTGGCTTGATGTCTATTTCTTGTTTTACACCAGAGCGCAGTTCGATGGCTTGAACGGTAAGTATGCCATCTGCATTTAGGATAAAGTTGATATCGACCTTTGGTAAGCCAGCAGGCATAGCAGGGATTCCTTTTAGATCAAACTCTGCCAGTTTTCTGTTTTCTTGTACCAAATCGCGCTCTCCCTGAAAAACAGAGATCTTCATGTTTACTTGTCCATCGATAGAAGTGGTATACTGACGACCTGCTTTGGTTGGAACTTTTGCATTTCTTGGAATGATAACATCCATTAATCCGCCCATGGTCTCGATACCTAGCGAAAGTGGTGTTACATCTAACAATAAGATGTCTGAACGGTTTCCTGCAAGGATATCAGCTTGTATAGCTGCACCAAGGGCTACAACTTCATCAGGATTGATTTGATCATGTGGCTGACGGCCAAAGAAATCTTCTACTTGTTTTTTAACGTATGGGGTGCGGGTAGATCCGCCAACTAACACTACTTCGTCAATTTCTGCTATCGTTAATTTGGCATCGCTCAATGCTTGTTTGCAGGAGTTGATGGTTTCAGCAACCTTAGGTGTAATTAATTGCTCAAATGTTTGTCTATCAATGGTACACCAGATGTCGCCCATTTGTTCATTAAACAGGTTTTGGGTACTTAGCGCTTTTTTTGCAGCTTCGGCTTTTAGCCTTAATGTTTGCATTAAAGCAGGGTTTTGGGCCAGTTGAGCTGTGTCTATTTTGTTTTTTTCTATCCAGTAATGTACAATCGCGCGGTCAAAATCATCACCACCTAAAAAGGTGTTTCCATTGGTGGATAGGACTTCGAATATGCCATTTTGGATAGATAGGATGGATACATCAAATGTTCCACCACCCAAATCGTATACTGCTATGGTTTTTTGCTGGGTAGGATCGAGACCTATGCCATAAGCTAAACTGGCAGCAGTAGGTTCGTTAACGATCCTTAAAACATCTAATCCGGCTAAGCGACCCGCATCACGGGTGGCTTGACGCTGACTGTCGTTAAAATAGGCTGGAACCGTAATTACTGCACGATTTACTGGTGTTTTTAAGGCATGTTCTGCGCGCGCTTTTAATTCTTTTAAAATCTCTGCAGACAATTCTATTGGGGTATAGAATTTATCTGCGGCTTTGATTTTTACCAGCGAATCGTTTTCATCGTCGATGATTTTGTAGGAGAATGTATCCTGATGGCCAGCTACATCTTTATAAGAGCGACCCAGTAATCGTTTTACAGAAAATATGGTGTTTTCTGGATCTGTTGTCAGAAATTCTTTGGCTTCATTACCTACAAGTGTATCGCCCGTTTTGTTAAAATGCACGATTGAAGGCACTAACAGGCCTTTTCCAGTATCATTAATTACTTGTGGGTTTTTATCGGGATTGATGAAGGCTACTAAACTATTGGTTGTACCTAAATCAATTCCAACGATGATTTCTTCTTTTTGTAGTGAACCTGTTGCCAGGTTAATGGATATCTTTGCCATAGTCTGGCAAATTTAGGAATGTTTCGGGTTTATTTTGTTTTAAGGTTGTAATGTTTTGCGGTTGTTTTTAATTTCTAGCTGTTCTGGTAAGGCCTATACCTTTAAATGACTTCGGTATTTTGTTTTGTGTCGTGGTGGTTGTAGGTAGGGGAAACGTCTTTTATTTTGCAAGTGTTGATTTTGACTGCGGATTACGCGGGATTTTATTCGAGTAAAGTTTATAAAGGGTGATCTCGGTATTTTTGCTAAGGATTTTATTAGGAATAGATGCGGGAAGAAATAAGTGTGATTGCGCAACCAATATCAAAACAAAAGCCCAAACGAAAATCCCCAAGGAGGGATGATGAACTTTGGAAGGGAATTTTAGCGGATGTTTTTGAAGATTTTCTGCGGTTTTTTTTTCCGGATGCTGATAACTTGTTTGATTTTAAAAAGAAATTCGTTTTTCTTGACAAGGAGTTTAACAGACTATTTCCACCAGAAGAGAATGCCGCTGGGGTAAGATTTGTAGATAAACTGGTAAAAGTTCATTTAAAAGCCGGAGGTTCTAAATTCATATTGATGCATGTGGAAATACAAGGCAGTAAAGGGCACGAAGAGCTAGGCTCTAGGATGTTTCGATACTTTTACCGAGCCAAGGACAAACATAATGTCTCCATCACTGCCTTTGCTATTTTAATAGATGATGTAAAAAGTTACCATCCAAAAATATACAAGGAAGAGTATTTGGGTACGAGGTTGAGTTATGAGTTTAATACTTATAAGCTTTTAGACCAAGATGAAGAAACGTTACGCGCAAATCCTAATCCGTTTGCTGTGGTCGCGCTTACAGTTTTAATGGCTTTGAAAAACAAGAAAATTGATGACGAAGGTTTAAAATCCATCAAAATGGATTTGACAAGTGAATTAATTAAAAGAAAGCTAGATAAAGTAAAGCATGAAAGGATTATGGCTTTTCTTGTGTATTATGTGAATTTTGAAAACCCGGAAATGATGATTAAATTTGAAGAAGAAGTTCAAAAACTAACAGGAAGGACTACACCTATGGGAGTCAAAGAGATATTACTAGACAGACGTTTCAAGGAAGGCCGCCAATTAGAGCGAGCTAAAGCTGTAGAGGAAAAGAGGACAATAGCCCGCAACTTCAAGAATAAAGCAATCGATCTTAACATTATCGCTGAAGCCACTGGTCTCTCTTTAGAGGAGATAAAATCACTATAGCCTAATTGTATTAATTATTGACGTCTTTTTTGTGGATATTATACAGCCACAATACAATATCTTGGTAGCTGTCGGTTCCTTTTGGTTGACTATTTAGCTTTAAAAATCTGTCGAAAGCGACGTCCATATAAGCAAACATATTGCTATTATACTTTTGCCAGAAGTCTCTATCGGCTTTTAAATCACTTATGGTTACTGCGTTTATGGTTTTGTAAAGACGTTCGTAATCATCTGGTGATTTTAGTCTGATCTCGAATAGTATATTTTTAAATACTTCATAGACTGCTGAATACTGGAAATATGGATCGCTGCTGCTACTGGCTACGAGGTAACCAACAAGATTAGCCTCATCCTCTCTTGCTACGCCTAACTGATGAGCAATTTCGTGGCAGGTTACAAATGGGAGAGAGGTAAGTGGTAGGCGCATGTTTACATTGGCTTCGCCCGATAGCGGACTATAATATCCCTCAATACCTATTTTGGTAATTATCCAGCTGTTTAATACGGGCTTTACTGCCGGAGTATGGTAAATAAACAAGCTGTTTTTCTGCTGCATAACATCATAAGCTAGTTTGGCTTTTGCTTGCAATTGAGGCACGGTGTACGTTTGCTTTTTTACGTGTTGAAGGCTGTTTAGTCGACCAATGAAATACTCACCCAGCGAAATCAATTGTGGGGTAGTGTATTTTTCATCGCTGATCGCTAGTTGTTTCGCAATGGGGAAACGCGAATAATTAAGTCCCCAAAGTAATTTGAAAGCCAGATAAAGGACCAAAAAAAAGCTAAGGACCTGCAATGTAATATTGAGCAGGTCGCTCCGCTTTATTCTTTTTTGTACTAGTTTTTTATAGAAAAGATATAAACTCCTGATGACATAAAGGATCAGCAGGAGGTAAAGGAAATCGCCCAGCGCGAAAGGAAGGAAACTACTGATGTAACGTTGTACGACCGATGTGATTGGATAAGTCCCCCGAACATACAAATGCTCTACCCATTGTTCGTTGAATCCAAAAGCATATACCATCGCCGAAAGGATGAACAGTAAGGTAAACTGCTTTAATTTTGGCGGGTAGCTAGTATTCATTAGCGATTAAAGGACAGACGTTTTCCCGTTTCTTGGGTTGTGAATCGGCCTTTTTGGTAAGCCAGGTTTCCTGATACAAAAGTGTGTGTAACTTCAGCCTGGAAAGTTTGACCTTCAAAAGGCGACCAGCCACATTTGTAAAGCACATTTGCTCTGGTTACTTTAAAAGGATCATTAAGATTTACTAGAACCAAATCAGCCCAGTAGCCTTCTCTAATAAAGCCTCTTTTATCTATGTTAAAGCAGGTAGCAACGTTGTGAGCGGTTTTTTCGGCTATTTGCGTTAAGGATATTTTATTTTGGTGGTACATTTCGAAAAGTGCTGGTAGGGCATGTTGTACTAATGGTCCGCCTGATGGAGCCTGTAAATAAGGTTGTTCCTTTTCTGCTATAGTATGCGGGGCGTGGTCAGTAGCGATAATGTCGATATAGCCATCTAGCACACCTTTTAGAATGCCGGCTTTATCTGTTGCAGTTTTAACAGCTGGGTTCCATTTTATCCAGTTGCCTTTTGTTGCATAATCCTGATCGTCAAACCACAAATGGTGTACGCAGGCTTCAGCAGTTATTCTTTTATCCGCAAGCGGTGTTTTATTGTCAAAAAGTGAAACCTCTTTTGCTGTGGAAATATGTAAAATGTGCAGACGTGTCTGGTATCTTTTTGCTAGTTCTACTGCCATTGAAGAAGATTTATAGCATGCTTCGGCACTACGGATGAGCGGGTGCATATCAATTGTAATGTTCTCGCCGTATTTTTCTTTGTATTCGGCAAGGTTACGTTGTATGGTCTGCTCATCTTCGCAATGTGTAGCAACCAACATTGGCGCTTCTTTAAAGATGTTTTCTAATACTTTCTCATTGTCAACCAGCATATTTCCGGTAGATGAGCCCATGAATACCTTAATCCCGCAAACATTTTTAGGATCTGTTTTCAGTACTTCTTCCAGGTTATTGTTGGAAGCTCCCATAAAAAAGGAGTAGTTCGCCAGGGACATTTCTGATGCGATGGCATATTTATCTGCTAATAATTCTTGGGTTAGCGTATTGGGTACAGTGTTGGGCATCTCCATAAAAGAGGTGATCCCACCGGCTACTGCAGCCATGCTTTCCGTAAAGATATCGGCCTTATGTGTTAAACCCGGTTCTCTGAAGTGTACCTGGTCATCAATCATTCCAGGGAAAAGGTGTAAGCCTTCTGCATTGATCTCCTGATCAGCAGGAGTATCGATGTTTGGAGCGATCTTTTCTATAAGTCCGTTTTTGATGAGTAGGTCGGCAACAATAATTTGCCCTTCATTTACAATTGAAGCTGCTTTTATCAGAATGGTGTTCATGGTTCAAACTTAAATAAAATATTCTTTATCTTTCTCTTTCGTGGTCCTGAAATAAACCGCGCAACGCTCTTGATGACAATAGGTAAAATAAGTACTACTGAAAAATTCAGGATGACGTGGTGGCTAAATACAAGGAGCTAGTAAATAAATTTTGTCTATTTTTGCAAAATGGCCAAGAAATTCGAGGAATTTAACCTCAACAGGCAAATACTAAACGCTGTAGCGGATGCAGGGTTTACTACTGCTACCCCAATACAGGAAAAAGCAATTGCACCAGTGTTATCCGGACAGGATATTTTTGGAATTGCTGAAACAGGAACCGGAAAAACTGCTGCTTATTTGTTACCTATTTTAATGCAGTTGAAGTATGCCCAAGGGGATGCGGCACGTGCATTGATTTTAGCACCAACCAGGGAACTGGCTATGCAAATCGCAGAACACGCAAAGATGTTTTCTACTTATACAGATTTACGTTCTGTTGTGGTATTTGGCGGTATCGGCCCTAAAACTCAAATTGAGCAAATCAAAGCTGGAGTGGATATTATCATCGCTACACCAGGTAGATTCCTTGATATCTATTTAGCTGGACACATCAATACCCAATACTTAAAGTTTTTGGTATTAGATGAAGCGGATAAAATGATGGATATGGGCTTTATTGGTTCTATACATAGGATTTTGGAAATTGTTCCGCGTCGCAGACAGAACCTATTGTTCTCTGCTACGATGAGTGATCTGGTACAGAAAATAGCTGGTGATTTCTTGAAGAATCCAACCATTATTGAGGTTGGCGCACAGGCTACACCTGCTGCAACAGTTACACAGGTATTGTACGAGGTGCCTAATTTTAAAACAAAGATCAATTTATTGCAACACTTATTGAAAAATGATGAGGAGGTTAAACGACTGATCATTTTCTGTAAGACTAAAACAGTTGCGGATAATATATATAGCTTTATTACCCGTCGTTTTGGTGAAGAGGTAGTAAGGGTTATTCATGCTAACAAGGGGCAAAATACCAGAATCAATTCCATTAATGCTTTTAAAGAAGGTAATGTAAGGGTGTTGGTTGCTACAGATGTGGCTTCGAGAGGTATTGATGTAACTGAGGTTAGTCATGTGATCAACTTTGATGTGCCTATCATTATTGAAGATTATGTACATAGGATTGGCAGAACGGGAAGGGCTTACGCTAAAGGTGATGCCTTAACTTTCTGTAGCCCTGCTGAGAAATATTACATTGAGAAAATACAGAAATTGATTAGACAAGAGATTCCTGTTGTACCTTTGCCTGCCGAAGTTTTTGTGGAGGAAACTCCTTACGAAGAGAAACAGGCTATTGCGCGTGCTATTGATGATCAGAAGCGTAGAGAGGATCCTGAATTTAAAGGGGCTTTCCACGAGAAAAAACATGCTGCAGCTATAGCTAATGCAGCAAGGAATAAAACCAATAAGCAGCCGAACTGGAAGAAAAAGAAGTTTAAAAGTAAGAAGTAAAGAAGATTGAAAGTAAAACTTACCCCGCTTAATATCGTTTCGGCTTTGGCCCTGGTTATTGCTGTGATGGTATTGCTTAATAAAAAAGATAGCGGACCTCAACATGTAGATGTTACCTGGCTGCTTTCTGGGTTTTGCTTTTTGACAGCTATCATTGCTTTTATATCTGATCAGATCTTTAGAAAGTTTATTCCAAGCCTTAAAAAACTATGGGTAATTGAAGGCGTCTTAATCGTCTTCATCGTCATTTTAATATTTATAATAAAAGTTAGTATAATATAATGAAACAAGCAGAAATCAAAATCACAGTTCAACTGGATGACAATAATGTGCCAGACAATATCCTTTGGGAATCTACAGATGCCGAAACTAAAGAACAAGTACCTGTAAAATCTATGATGTTAGCACTTTGGGATCATAACTATAAAAACTCAATGCGTATTGATTTGTGGACTAAAGATATGCCTGTTGATGAGATGAAGCGTTTTTTCTATGAGACCTTGCAAACTATGGGTGATAGCTTCTTAAAGGCTACTGGCGAGAACCTAATCGTAGAAGATTTGCGTGATTATTGTGCGCATTTTGCCGATAAAATGGGTATCAATACACAGGGGTAATGATAAAAATTCAGGGGATTGTAGGTGCCATCATTATGGCTATTGGTGGCATGTGTCCACTGGTGCGTGTACCTATTTTAGGAAACTGGAATTATTTTCAGGTAGATCAAACGTTGGCAATTACTTTTTATATACTGGTTGTAATTGGTTTGATTGGCGCATTTAAAGAAAAAGCGGGTTTAGTGAAATTTGCAGGATGGGCAGTTATTGCTTTGGTGGTACTTTCTCTTGCTGGTATTCAGTTTAAAACAATGGAATCATTTGGCTTCCTTCATTTTAAAAAGCTGGTTAGCTTTGCCTCTGGTTTAGTGAAGTTTAAATGGGGATGGTTTGTGATATTGGCCGGAGCAACGGTTATGATTACGGTTAGAAGACCGAAATTGGTTAGTTTAAATCGCTAAGCGATTTGTGTTTTCTTTTTCGTTTGTATTGAGTTTGTTTTAAGCTATCGTCTCCGCTAATGATGCTGATGTTTCCATCGGCTTCCATAATGGCAAGCTTTACATCCTTATATTTTTCTATACCATGCTCCCTGATGGCTTCCTGGAGTTCTTCATTGGTGATGCCAAGTTTGCTGAGTTTTGCAAAGTCTAGGTTGCCATTGTGAATTAGAATTTCAGGCTTTTCTGAGATCAGGTTTCTGAATTTTTCGTTCTTAAACATCAGCTTTTTTAGCAGATAATTTAGCGCAAATAATACTGCAGCAGCAACCAGTCCACCCAAAAGGCTGGTGTTGCTGCCTACCATAGCATTCTGTACCGCATTACTGATGAGTAGGATTAAAACTACATCGGTAGTGTTTAACTGCGAAAGTTCTTTTTTGCCGGTCAAGCGGATCGCTACAAGCATGAAGGCGTATACTGCCAGACTTCTTAATACAATGTCGAGATATTCGTTCATTTGTCTAAAATTTAGCCATTAAAATCTTAAAGTCATTTGGCCTTGTTGGCTAATCTCCCGTTCATGATCCAGCAGCCATTGTTTGCGCCATAATTCGCCAGCATAACCAACAAGTTTACCATTGCTACCAATTACGCGGTGGCAGGGAATGATGATTGCCAGATCATTTTTTCCATTTGCAGCCGCGATAGCCCGTATGGCAAGTACATTATTTAATTGGGTAGAGAACTGCAGATAGGAAATCGTTGTTCCGTATTTAATCGTAGTGAGTTCCTGCCATACTATTTGTTGAAAATCTGTTCCGCTTTGGCTAATTGGTAGGTTGAAGGATTGACGTTTTCCTTCGAAATATTCGGCCAATTGCAAGCCGGCAAGCTTTGTAACTTTGTTTTCCGTTAAACCTGAGGCGTCTGTCTTCTTAAAGGTGATCTTGTTTACAAAGTCATCATCTGCAAAAATGCTTAGCTCACCTATCGGGCTATCTACGATTGTACAATATTGATTTGCCATTATAATACAATGATATGAATATTTAGCTGACAATATGTAAATTAAGAAAAGCTAACTTGATCAACTTATTGGAACCACCAAATTATGATATTGACCATTACAAACCATTTGAAAAAGCAGCTTTTTGGCGCTTGTAGCCTTCTTCTAATTTTAATGTTAAGCAATCCTGCGGCCAGTTTTGCGAAGACAATTACCGTTGCTTCGTTAGCTGAGTTACAAAAGGCGATTGATAATGCTGTTGCCGGAGATGTAATCTTGCTGAAGAACGGTGTTTATACCACTACGGATAATATTGTCGTGAAAAGTAAAGGAACCGCGGCTAAACCGATTACGATTGCTGCTGAAACGATTGCTGGAGCAGAAATAAATGGAACGGGTGGCTTGAGTATTCAAAACCCAGCAACTTATGTAATTATACGTGGGTTTAAGTTTACAAATGCATCTGGTAAAAATGAAATAGCAGCCGGAAGCAGTTTTTGCCAATGGACAAGGAATATTTTTGAAACGGTGGGTGAAGGTAATTACTTATCCATTATTGGAAATGACCATCAGGTTGACTACAATACTTTTCAGAATAAAAATGCTTTGGGTAAGTTTATTGGCGTTAGGGGAGTAGGTAAACAGATAGCGGAGCGATTGTGGATTCACCACAATTATTTCCACAATTTTTCTAAACAAACTGGAAATGGGGCAGAGGCTGTACAGTTTGGTTTAAGTGGTTTTAGTCTTTCCTCGAGCAACAGTGTTTTTGAATATAACTTGTTTGAGAACTGCGAGGGGGAAAATGAGTTGCTTTCGGTTAAATCGTCTGCGGTAACAATTCGGTATAATACTGTCCGTGATTGCAAAGCTCAAATGACCTTAAGACATGGTAATTTTGATAAAGTGTATGGTAACTATTTCACCAAAACACCTGGATTACGGATTTTTGGGGATGACCATATTATTTATAGTAATTATTTTGAGGATTGTAATGTGGCAATTAACATTGGTAATGGTGGTGCTGAAGTGGCTGATGGTGCTCCACTTACTTCTCATGATCGCCCTGATAGGATTTTAATTGCCTTTAATACATTGGTAAACAATAAAAATAATATCAGTTTAACGCCTAGAACACCAATTGGTTTGGGTGCAACATCGGTAACTATTGCTAATAATTTAATTCAGGGTGGTGAGGATGCTGTTTCTATAAATGGTCCATTTGCTAATCCAAAATGGGAAGGTAACGTTATTTATAAGGTTAAAGGTCCGGGAAGTATACCCGAAGGTGCTTATAAAATTCTGGACCCTAAATTGGTTCGCAATGCTACGGGAACATTCCATCTTCAAGGAGCTAATCCAGCTTTAAATGTTGTTGGTGATTATCCATTAATTACTGTTGATATGGATGGGCAAGTTCGTAAACAGCCGCTACAGGTTGGTGCTGACCAGATTTCTAAAGCTCCTGTTGTTGCTAGGATTTTGACACCGGAGTTAGTTGGATATAAAGCGAAATAGTATCTTTGCGGCTGAATGAATTTAGGAAGCCAGGTAAAACACTTAGTTAAAAAGGAATTGCTGCTGGAGTGGCGCTCGAAATATGCCTTAAACGGCGTGCTTTTGTATGTCGTTTCTACAGTTTTTGTATGTTTCTTGTCCTTTGTAAGTGTTGATATCATTACCTGGAATGCCTTGTTTTGGATTATTATGCTTTTTGCATCCATAAACGCAGTTTCAAAGAGTTTTTTGCAGGAAAGTAAAGGCCGGCAATTATATATTTATACCATCGCAAGTCCGATTGCATTGATTATCAGTAAAACGCTTTATAATGTATTACTGATGGTCGTGCTTACAGTTATTGCGCTAATCTTTCACATGATGGTATTTGGTCGTACACCTCAGGATCTACCCATGTACTTTTTGGCTACGGTTTTAGGTAGTCTGAGTTTTTCAACCATCTTTACTATGATCTCTGCCATTGCATCTAAAGCTGGTAACGGTGGAATGTTGATGGCTATCCTTGGCTTTCCCATCATAATTCCTGTGCTGGTCGTGTTAATTAAGCTTACAAAAAATGCAATTGACGGGCTAGATCGAAGCGTAAGTTGGGACGAGGTAGGGATACTCCTGGTGATCAACGTATTGGTGATGGCCGTGTCTTTATTACTTTTCCCTTATTTGTGGAGGGATTAAATGAACGAATATCTTTTCTCTTACGGTACGCTACAAAAAGATAAAGTCCAACTGGAGACCTTTGGTCGGTTATTGAAAGGTTCGAAAGATACTTTAAATGGTTATAAGCTTTCGACTATTGTAATCGTGGACGAAGATGTGCTTGCTACAAGTGGCCAGGAAATTCATCTTCTGGCGATACCATCTGAAATACCAAATGATCGTATTGATGGTGTGATTTTCGAAATTACAGATAAAGAACTGCTGGCAGCGGATGGCTACGAGACTGATGCTTATCAAAGAGTCAAACTGCAGTTCGAATCTGGGAAAGAAGCCTGGATTTATATTGCATCCTAATTTTATCTAGATAACTTCTTGTAATACGCTAAAAAAAAATCACCTCTAAAAGATTTGAAATTTTAGAAATGCTGATTTAAATATGTAATATTGATGTTACTTTCTGATCATAATTAATGTTGCATAAGTTACCCGAAAATGAAAATGAATTACTTGCCAAAGTTGCAAGTGGGGATACTCATGCCTTCTCCATTATTTATAACGCCTATAGAAAACGAATATATACAATTGCACTGCAGTATCTTCATGCTGAGATGCAGGCTGAAGATGCAGTACAGGAAATTTTCCTGAAGCTATGGCGTTTAGAGGACAATCTAACAAATATAAGGAATCTGGAAGCCTATCTTCTTCAGCTTACCAAATACAAATGTTTGAATATGATGCGCCGACAGAATTTGGAGAATTTACATATTGAACCATTGCATGAAGGATTTGAATATGCTGATTCTGATACAGAAGACCAGATTTTATTAAATGATACCAGAAAAATTGTAAATGAGGGTATTGCCATGCTGCCCCCTAAACAAAAACTTGTTTATCAACTTTGCCGCATGCAGGACCTTAAATATGAAAAAGTGGGAGAAAAGCTAAATATATCACCCGAAACCGTGCGCTCTCACCTAAAATTAGCACTGAAATCTTTGCGCGCACATATCAGCATGCATACGGATTTGACCATTTTACTTATTTTATTTAAAATAATTTAGTTTTTCATTGCCCGCTTTACACATTTCAAGTGTCTTTATTATTAGAGGCCGGTTATTTTTATAACAGAAGGCTAAATAAATATATAGGGAATGAATCAAAATCGAATAAATCATCTGCACGACCGATACATTGCTGGCAAATTAAATGCCGGGGAAAGTGTCGAATGGCAGCAATTCGTCAACGATCCTGATTCTGAGGAACAAATACTTTTGCTGATAGAGGATTCATGGAAAAAGATCCCGGTCGATCTGCTGGATGATCTGGAGCCGGTGCGTTCAGATGAATTGCTTAATAGAATTGTTAAAGAGCCACAGTTGAGGAAGATGCATAGAAAATTGTGGTTAAGAATTTCAGGTGCTGCAGCAATTTTGCTTTTAGCGACTGCTGCAGTCTTCTGGTTTATTTCTACTAAAAAACTACAATCGGCGGTTGCATTTAAAACAGATATCCATGCCGGAAAAATTGGTGCGACGCTTACTTTGGCAGATGGAAGACAAATTAAGTTGGATAATGCTGAAAATGGTAACCTTGCTGAAGATGCAGGGGTGAAAATTTCTAAAACTAAGGCGGGAGAGCTGATCTATGAGGTCAATGAGAATCAGCATTCAGCAAATAAAATGAATACATTGTCTACTTCTCGTGGTGAGACTTATCAGGTGCGGTTGCCCGATGGTTCGCAAATCTGGTTAAATGCAGCTTCAAGTTTGACCTATACAGCAAACTTGAAGCAAGCAGGCAAGAGAAAAGTTTATTTAGACGGAGAAGCCTATTTTGAAGTCGCAAAAGATAAATTAGCTCCGTTTATAGTAGAAACCAACAACCAGACGGTAGAGGTGCTGGGTACACATTTCAATATCAATAGCTATTTAAATGAGCGCTCGTCAAATACAACGCTGTTGGAAGGAAGTGTGAAGATCTCAACAAAAAGTGGTGTTAATGAAATCCTGAATCCGGGGGAACAGGGCGTAATTACAAGCGGAAAACTAAGTATTGAAGCGGTTGACAGCCGGTTTTCTATCGCATGGAAAAATAATAAGTTTATGTTTGAGAGTGCATCTATACAGGAGGTAATGCGAATGATAGAGCGCTGGTATAATGTAGAAGTAATTTACGAAGGGGAAATTCCTGAAAATAAATTCGGAGGCTCAGTGTCCCGCTTTGATAACGTTTCAAAAGTGTTGCAGATTTTGGCCTCCACTAAAAAAGTCAACTTTAGAATCGAAGAAAGGAGGATTTACGTGACAAAATAATTATCCAAACCCCGTGTATCACAGATTGCACCCTGTGACACATCCGGAGCCGGAAATATTTGGCTTATGAAATTGAAATAAACAACTAACATGCAAAAACCTAACCGTCTGCAAAACATAAGGTTCCTTGCCCTAAACCAAACAAGTAAATGTATAAAAAATATACGAATAAACTTATCGTGCCCAATAGGCGCGTCTCGAAAATACTGCTGATTATGCGATTAACCACCGTAATTTTGATAGCAACCTGTATGCAGGTCAGTGCTGTCGGATTTGCACAAAAGATCAATTTGACCAAGTCGAATGTTTCATTAAAAACGGTCATCCGGGAATTGAGAATCCAGAGTGGTTACGATTTTGTGTATACAGACGACCAGCTGGCGAAGGCAAAATCTGTGACCATAGATGCGAACAATATGGCAATTGAAGAGGTGCTCAAACAGATCTTTAAAAATCAGCCCTTAACGTATATCCTGGACACTAAAACAGTGATCATCAACGAAAAGAGAAACTCCCTGATAGAAAATATTATCAGCTCCTTTTTAAAATTTGATGTTCGGGGAACAGTGGAAGATGAGAACGGACAGCCACTACCGGGCGCAAGTGTTCGTATAAAAGGTTCAGATAAATATGTGATGACCGACAAAAACGGTGTATTTACCCTGGCAGGAGTAGATGAAAACGCTACACTGCAAATATCATACGTGGGCTACAAAATGATGGAGGTAAAAGCAGCTCGGAATATGGGCATTATTAAACTGGAACCCTTAACCGCGGGCCTGGATGAAGTTTTGGTTGTAGCTTTCGGTAAAACGACTAAAGAAGCTTTTACCGGCTCGGCTGGTGTTTTAAAATCAGAAGATTTGCAAAAAACGCAGGGCACGAACCCGCTTGGTGCTTTAGCAGGACGTGTGGCCGGTGTGCAGCTGAGCAGTGCTTCTGCGCAGCCGGGTAGTTCACCCTCCATTACCATCAGGGGTTTGGGCTCCATTTCGTCGGATACTGAACCATTGATCGTTTTAGACGGTATGCCCTTTGAAGGTGATCTGAACCTGATTAACTCTGCAGATATTGAGTCTATGACGGTCTTAAAGGATGCTGCATCTAATGCTTTGTACGGTGCCCGTGGTGCAAATGGCGTAATCATGATCACCACCAAAAGAGGGAAAAGTGGTGAAGCACAGATTAATGTTGATGCCAAATTGGGTGCCAATTCTAATGGATTGGAAAACTATAAGGTCATGAATGCTCAGCAGTTCTATGAGACTTATTATAAGATGCTGGCTAATTTTTACGTAACTGACAGGGGAGGGGCTATGACGCCAGGCGCCGCCCATACGCTGGCCAATCAACACCTGACCAGCACAACGAGTGGTGTTGGTCCTGGATATATGATTTATACTGTTCCTGCAGGACAGGAATTTATCCAGAGTGGTGGTAAAATGAATCCAAAAGCAACTATGGGTACGCTTTATACCTACAACAATAATCAATATTGGCTGCAAGCTGACGATTGGGAAAAAGAAGGCTTGCAAACGGGCTTACGACAGGAGTATAACACCTCAATCTCCGGAGCATCCGATAAAATAAATTACTATACCTCATTGGGCTATCTGGATCAGGAAGGTATTCAGGTTGGATCTGCTCAGGATCGGCTAACTGCGCGTCTTAAACTGGATTATCAGGCGAAAAAATGGCTAAAGGTTGGCGGAAATGCAAATTATAGCAAATACAATTATATGCAAACAGAGGAGGGGACCATCGGAACGGGAACTATCTGGAGTACCATAAAGTCGCAGGCACCTATCTATCCGGTTTATTACCGTGATGCCAGCAAGAATATCATGATCGATAAATGGGGTGAACAAATGTATGATTTTGCCAATAATTATGATTTAAGCCGCGCAGGTGGCCTTGGTGGCAATGCGATTTTTTCTAACAAATACAGAAGTGCTACTACAACTGGTAATTCATTCATCATGAGTGGTTATGCTGATTTTGACCTGACTAAAGATCTGAAATTGACGGTTAACGGGAATGCCTACGATTATGATCGTAGGTTTACTTATGTCAATAGCCCCTTTGTTGATAATTATACAAACTCATCTGATAACGGCTACTTATCAAAAAGTGCTTCGAGGACCTTTACCTACAACAGCCAGCAATTGCTGAATTATACAAAAGGATTTGGCAAACATAATGTGAGTGCCTTGTTAGGACATGAATATTACAATTATAGATTTGAATACCTGGATGCTTCAGGGAAGAATTTCGGTATTGATAACACGACTGAGCTTGCTACGGTATTGACTTTGAATGGCAATCCTAATTCCTATGCCAATGACTATAACAATGAAGGTTATTTTTTTAGGGGAATGTATGATTATGATACCAAATACTTCGCTTCGTTCTCTTATCGCCGCGATGCTTCTTCGCGTTTTGCAACAGAAAACCGTTGGGGTAATTTCTGGTCAGTTGGTGCTGCATGGTTGATTTCAAAAGAAAACTTCTTTAAAGCACCCTGGATTAATTCATTAAAAATCAAAGCATCTGTAGGTTCTCAGGGGAACGACAATATTGGTAATTACCTGTTTGCAGATTCCTATACTGTTGTTAACAACAACAATGAAGTGGCGTATCAATGGCGCCAAAAGGGATCTAATGACATTACCTGGGAAACCAATACCAACTGGAACTTAGGTACTGAATTCAATTTGTTTAATGGACGACTGAGTGGTAGCGCAGAGTATTTTTACCGCAAAACCAGTGATATGTTGTTTTCATTGAATACGCCACCGTCTGTTGGTTACACCAGCTATTATGTAAACCTGGGCGATATGCAGAATAAAGGCTTTGAACTGGTTTTAAATGCAAACCTGATCAATAAGAAAGCTTTTACATGGGATGTTAATTTTAACATTTCCCACGTAAAAAATAAAGTGCTGAGTTTGCCGGATGATATCAAGAAAACAAAAGTTGAAGGGAATGTCGGTTACGTGAACCTGGATAAGTCTTTTGTGTCTAAATATAAATATTTCGTAGCAGAGGGGCTGCCGCTTTATACCTGGTACTTGCCTAAATTTGCGGGGCTAGATCAGGAAACAGGTGAATCACTTTATTATAAGGATGAGTTGAAAAATGGAGAGGTAACGGGACAAACCACTACGAAAGATCCAAGTCAGGCAACGGATTACCTGATCGGTGATGCACTTCCTGATTTTTACGGAGGTTTTGGAACAACGGTTAACTACCATGGAATAGACCTTTCTGTGAACCTGAACTATCAAATCGGAGGTAAAGCATACGATTATAACTATCAGACTTTAATGCATACTGGTGGAACCACAGCTACAAACTGGCATGTTGACATGTTGAACGCATGGAGTCCCGAGAATAAAAACTCAGCTGTACCACGTCTTTTATTTTCTGAAATTAATTCGCAAAATGCACGTTCAGATCGTTTTATTACCAGTGCAAGCTATTTAAATATTCAGAATATCAATCTGGGTTATACACTGCCTGCTAAGTTGGTTGGAAAATTTAATGTTCAGAGACTGCGGGTATATATGGCTGTCGAAAATCCATTCTATATATCGGCCCGTCAGGGATTTGATCCCCGCTATTCATTACAAGGATATACCAATTCCGAACTTTATTCTCCAATGCGTACATTTTCAGGAGGTCTTTCATTGACATTCTAAATATAATTAAGGAAAACATCATGAAAAAAAATCATATACTTTTCATTGCTACCGCTCTGCTGGGGCTGAGTGGCTGTATAAAAGAAACATTACCTACAGAGTTTGTCCTGGATAAGCAAATCCAGAATTCTCCTACAGCTTTAAAAGGATTGGTCAATTCTATTTATACCTCGATGGCGGGGTATGAGAATACCGATGGTGGAATCGAAATGATTTCATACAGCAGTATGCGCGGAATGCTGGAGCATGGAACTACGCAACTGGTATGTTCTGGAGCAAACGGCTTTAACACCATGGGTGCCTATGCAAATGGCTCCGTTAGCGCTACGGGATCTAACCGTGGGCTATACCCATCTTATGTGTATTATGCGTACATCAAAAGCGTAAACGATGTCATCAAACTGATCGATGCCAATAACCTGGACGAGGAGAAAAAAGCTTATCTGGGGATTAGTTATGCTTATCGTGCATTGTATTATATGGAATTGGTGCAGATAATGGAATACAAAAAACCTACGGATACCAAATACCAATTTGTACCGTCTGAAAATAATCTAGTAAACTTAGGCGTACCCATTGTTACTGAAAAAACAACATCTGAACAGGCCTCAAACAATCCCAGAGCTACTGTTGATGAGGTGTATAACCTGATTTTAAACGATCTGAAAGCGGCAGAACTGTATCTGAATGGTTATGTGCGTACAGATAAGGTACAACCCAATCTTTCTGTAGTATATGGGCTGTATGCACGCGCATATTCGAACCTTGCTTCTCGTGTAAATACTTCGGCTACCTATAAAGATGAGGCTACTTACTGGCAAAAAGTTGCTGAGTATGCAGACAAAGCAATTTCCAGCTCCGGAGCGGCACCGTTGTCAGAGTCAGAATGGACAGATCCTTCAAACGGTTTTAATAACCGCAATTCTCAGAATTCATGGATGTTGGCCACTTCTATTTCAGCAGGTAATATCAAAGCAGCATCTACGGGATCTTTTGTTTTTTCTATGATCTTCGGAACAGAAGCAGATTTTTCAGTTTATGGCTGGCGAGTAGGTCGTTCATTAGATCGTAAATGGTATGAACGCCTTTCCGACAAGGATTTTCGTAAGAAGTCCTGGTTAGCTCCAAATTTCTTTTATGAGTCAACCAACCAACAGGCAGGAGCGCCTTATCTGGTTGAAAGAGATTCCAAAGGTGCCCTAATTAACAATAAATGGTTAAATGGTAATAATGATCAGAGCACGCAAGAGGAAGACTGGAAAAATGATTACTCAGGTTTTAATGCCGATAAGGAACAATATAAGCTGAACAGCAATCCTTCCTGGATCCGTTCGCGTATCAATAAAGGAAACGGCTTTCAATCCTGGCCATGGCTTTACGTAAACATTAAGTTTCGCCCTGCAGGAGGGGAGTACAGACTTTTCGAAGTTGGCGGTGCCACGGATTATCCTGCCATGCGCGTAGAGGAGATGCATTTCCTGAAAGCAGAAGCCGCACTGCACACCTCGGGGGTAGCTGCAGCAGCTACTGCATTGGAAAGTATTGTAAAAACACGTAACAGCACCTATACCTGCACCGCATCTACTAAAGCTGCTTTTCTTGATGAATATGTGTTTCAGAAAGGTGTTGAGTTTTGGGGAGAAGGCGTTAACTATTTTGATGCTAAGCGTTTGGAAGTAGGTATTCATCGTGCATACCTGGGAAATAACAACGAGCGTTACCAGTATTGTATCAATATGGATGGGGTATTTGCAGGCTGGACTCCAGGTTGGAATCAGGCGGAATTGAATGCAAACCGTGCCATCTTCCATTATAACAATCCATACACCGCACCAGCAACTTATTACACTTACAAATCTAATGACGAATTCAGGCCATTTTATGGCACTAAAATTCAATAGTTTTTACATTACTGTAAATGGAGGGGGCGTCTAAAAAAAGATGCCCTCTTCTATTATACAGCTAACCAGAAGTCCTTCTATATCTGCATACTTTGAGCATAAAAAATGCAAAGCTGCCCTGTTTGGTTAATTAATATTTTTATTAACTTGGTCTTACAGTTATATTTACGGGCTCATAACCCAACCCACTGTAACGCTCCCGGTCCTATAGAGGGAGCTGACCCCCGGCTTTCAGCTGGGCAGGACTAACGCTAGTCAACATAAATTTTAACGAAAAATATGTGTATGCCATTGGTATGGCTTTTCAGCATATTACAAAATCATACCTATGAAAACAGAATTTCATACATTAACATCATGGCATAATGGCTGGCCCAATGAATACCGTATTAGACAAAGATCAGAGTAGCCTTGAATATTTCCAGTACGATGATATGATGCCTGGCAATCGTAGTTATGCATGAAATGATGAATTTACCAAATGGCCGGTAAACTCATTTAAAAAAATAATTTATTTGAAATGCTTGTGCTGATTGTGAAAAATATAAAAATAAATGTAAATATTTTTGCTATTCTAAGTTAAATTCCTAAAATTTGAAATAATAACCATTGTAAACATCTGTATCATAGGGTGCAGATGAAACTAATGCTACTCAATTCATGGCCGCTTTTAACCAAACAACAACCAAATCTAAATTAACGTATGTTCAAAAATCCATTTTGTTTTGATGGTTGTATCTGCAGGCTTAGAGTGTGGGCTGGGTAATAGCATCTATTTTTTTGTCGTTTTAGTCATTTCTATGATTTTTAAGGCTATTGACAATTTCAAATGTGAAAAATGCAGTAGTGCGATATTATGGGAATGACCATTATTCCCCGATAAATAGTTTTAAATTCATCATGTATAAAAAAAATGTTGCCGACTCGAGAATTTGCAAAGGAGTAAATATTGTTTAAAATATGTTAAAAGAACTTTTTAATTACTGGAAGAAAGTTAAACGCGCTAGGCGCATTTCACGTGCGAGAAAGTCTATACCACCATACTTGCTCAAAGAATTTGAAACTGAATTAAATTACAAACTATGGAGTACTAAAGGTGCTCGTTTTTCCGCTAGCCATCGTACAGGCACACTTCAGCGATTATCCAGTCAATGCGTTGGGTATCTTTCTGCATACTTGATTATAGTCGGTTTAGTAAATGTTTACGAGCTTAATTTTTGGAAGATTACGCTTTCTAATGACGAGGTCAACTTTGCTTCCGTATCTCTTTCAGTATTGATTCTTCTATTTAGTCAACTTGAAACCGCGGAAAACTTCGTTCTTAAGTCACATCGCTATCATGATTGTTCGCTAGACATAGCAGAACTTTACAATGCACTCAGGTACACGAAGACTTACGAAAGCGAAAATGCGGATAAGGGGAAGATACTACAAGAAATAAGTGAAAAGTATGATAAGATACTCAAGCGCTATGAAAACCATAAGCCAATTGATTATGAAAGATTCCAACTTATTAAACCTGGATACTTCAAGTTAAATCTTCGTAAGCGCCTCTGGATAGATCTAAAATACTATTGTATTGTTTATTTCAAATACCATTTGCTTATGTATGGGCCGCTCATAATTTTTATGTCTGTTAATCTAAAGAGGCTTATACTTGGTTAATAGTAAGACATGTTTTGATATCTATTCCTTTCTTGGTAAAAATTTCAACAGTGCAAAGTAGAACATATTGAAAGTGATTTAACTAACATTCCAGAGGATTCATAAAGTGACTGAACGAGAACTATCAAATTTGCAAAAGGAATACCAGAGTTTTTTTCTTGAAAAGCTAAAATCGTATGAGGTGATTTCACCGTCCGAATTAACAAAGAAACAGAAAAGTAAGTTTTTTGCTAGTATCAAACGAGATTGGTCAAAAATTAAACTTGCCAACAAGGAAAATGCTATTTTAGTACGACAAGGATATAGTGTACACCAGAATGATTCAAAACAAATAATTATTGATATTGTAACAGAATTGCCACCGGAATCCATTCCGCTGAATCCAAATTCGTTTTCGCTAGAGCCTAAAAGGCAGAAAATATTATCATTACCAAATGAGGATCAGACGAACAATTTAAAAATTATGTATAGCCCCAATAGCTACTTTGAGCAACTTTCGAAATATTGCTATCCGGTGGTAAAAATGCCTAAAGACAATGCAAGCTTAAAATTGCCAAGATTGGGGCGCACAAGTAATAGAGGTTATAAAGAAAAAGAATTTTCGGATCGGCTCAAACTTCACGTCTCAGATTTACAGATTGCTGAAAACGTCCATATGGTAATACCTAATTTCAGTAGACCATATGAGCCGGATATAGTGCTATTTGACAAAAAGCTAAATCTTTATATAGACATTGAGATTGATGAGCCCTACGATGGCTATTACAGATACCCAACACACTGCATCATGTTAGATAAGCCGATCAAGCAAGATGATATAAGAGATCTATTTTTTACGGAAAGTGGATGGGTTGTAATTAGGTTTACTGAAAGGCAGGTGCATTTGCAAGCTTTAGAGTGTATTGACCATATAAAAAACGTTATCAATTCTCTACGTCTTGTAGCTTTCAATAATAGTGTAAAATGTGAAACTGAATTCCAATGGGATCAGAATCAATGTATCCAATGGCAAAAAATAAATTATAGAGAGAAATATCTGGGTATTGTTAACTTCCATAAAAATTATAATGGTAGGGAAATAGAGATAGATACAAGTGAAAATGAAGACATCGAAGAAATAATTAAAAGAACTAAAAAGTATGATTTTTTAGCTGCCGATGGTTCTAACTTATTTGATAAAAAAACACCAATTTTTTTTCACTCTAAAGACAGAACCGGCAATGCAGAATATATTTCTGTCACGGCGCTAATTGAACGTTTTTTTCCATTTGACTTAAAGAGATACATAGAAAAGAAAGCTTTTGACGAAAACCGAGCAGAAGAAGAAGTCTTGATTGAGTTTTTAATGATTAGGGATGAAGCGGCAGAACGAGGTACCTATTTACATAACCAAATAGAAAATTACCTCAAGGAAAGAGAATTCATTCCGGACTTTACGGAATTTGATTTATTCCTCAGCTTTTTCAATAATGAAATCAAAGCAAGAAATCTTCAATTTTACGATGCTGAGAAAAGGATTGTCTCAAAAAGATACAATGTAGCTGGAACTATCGATTGTCTATTTAAAAAAAGCGACAAGGAAGAATTTGTTATGCTGGATTGGAAGAGAAGTAAAAAACTGATAATAGATGGTAGACCCCGACTGTTTGGGTATGGCTACGCTCTTTCTGAATTGAACCATTTTGATAATTCGAGCTATAACAAATACTGTTTGCAGCAAAATATCTATAAATACATAGCTGAAAATGAATATGGGATTAAGATCTCATCAATGAAGTTAGTTGTACTGCATGACGAATATTCGACATACTATGTCGTAAACGTACCTAACATGCCTAAAGAGACTAAAATAATTTTAAACTCACTCAAACACAAGATTTAATATGGATGTACTAAATGAATTGGTCGAAGCAATTGAAATCGAACGTCTTAAGAATCTTGGTGATTTTGAAGTGCAAATGAGTCAACCTTTAGATGAGCGGGTGGCAAAGGGAGTGACTATGTCGAAGTTGAGGGTGGAGTTTGAATTTTATGCAGGTTTGCCTAATAAATGGTGCTCTTTTCTATCAGACTCGGATAAATATATTGCCTACGCAAAGGTTTATTGCGAAAACAATATCTCAAAATTTAAGGAAGGTAATTCGGTTCGTCTAACAAATGGCGCGTACAATTTTGAGATGGAGATTGAAGAAGATAGTCCGGATAATTTTATTCTCAAACCTAACGACTTCAACGTAAAGCATTGTCGCATAAACGGTAAAAACTACCCGCAGAATAACTGGGAAATAAACACTATTCATTCTGATATTACGACAAAACTCTTATTGACTACGGCGCAATTGCTTAATAGCGAAAGCGATAGACTTAATAGGGTTGAGAGATTTCTTAACGGCCATATAAAAAATACATATCATAATCATTCACAAAAGGTTGCTCATTTAAATGACTCGCAAAATAATGCCTATTTACAGGCTATCAATTCGAATAGTTTCTGTATAATTCAGGGACCTCCCGGTACGGGAAAGACAGAAACAATTTCAAATATTGCGAAGCAGCTTGTTGAAGCGGGTTTAAAGATTTTTGTAACAGCTCCCACCCATACAGCAATTAACAATTGTATGAATGCTATTTCTAAAAAAATTGGAGATGCCAGCAAAGTTGTTAAGATTGGCGAGAAGGCACAGAGTAAGGAGATCAAAGAAAATATATTGAAGAAAACTAGGTTGACTTACAACAACTATGTCACGAGTGTCGATTGTAACAAAAATGGGATTGCCATTGGAGCTACGCCACATGCTTTATGTTACCCTGCATCAAAGAAATTAGATGGTTGGGAATTCGATGTTGCAATTATTGATGAAGCTTCTCAATTGAGCATTCCACTTGCCGTCTCAGCAATTTCAAGAGCAAGAAAGTATATATTTGTCGGTGATCATAAGCAACTAGATCCGATAATACCAAAAGATACAAAAAATGAGATGTTTGCTGGTTCAATATTCACTCGGCTAGCGAAAGTGTATCCTGATGATATTAATCTGTTGAATACTTCATACAGATTAAATCAATCCTTAATTAAAATACCCAATAGATTATTTTATAATGAGTTGCTATACTCCGATTCAACAACAAAGGAGGATAAGGAAGAATACCATTGCACTTATCATCCGTCACTTCTGAATGGTGTTGCACACAACTTGGTGCTTCATAATGTATTTGACGCTCAGGGCCGTTCACCTTACGAGGCAAAATTTGTCTCTGAGCTAGTCTATGATTTGGTTCAAAACGGAATCCATCTTAAAGATATTGGAATTATTTCCCCTTACAGGGCCCAGGTAAGAGAAATAAAGAAAGAAGTAAAAAAGAAACTGTCATCGTTTACTTCTGGCACTTTCGATCTCTTATTTATAGACACCGTAGATAGTATCCAAGGCCAGGAGCGTGATTTTATAATCTATAGTTTATCAAACTCGTACCCATTGGAATCAAAGACTCGTTTAGACTTCTTTTATAGTCCTAATAGATTAAACGTAGCGATCACGAGGGCGATTAAGAAATGCATTGTGATCGGTAACTATAAAATCTTCGATATTAGAGAGGAAGAACTATCGGATCATGAAGAATATCAAAACGTAAAACCCAGCTTAGATATATTTAAACTATATTATGATCTTTCGACAAAGATAGAGATAAATGAAGGGGGTGACGATGAGTGGTAGCGTAGACAACAGGCGATTTTAAGCATACATTCCTTGATACGATGATCAGCATTAGTAGCTATATGTAACGATTTTTTGTGCGATCCAAAATTTCAACGATTGTATTCCCGAGTGATTGTGGTGTCAAAACTTTGACATCAGCACCGTAACTTAATAGTATGCCAATTAATTCATAGTTTACGACCAAGCGATATTCAAGTAATAGCCCCTTTTCCGGAGAGTCTTCAAGAATTGTCTGGGATTTATGTAGCGCTTGTGACTTTAGATAATGTGACTGATTGGGTGTAAAAAGTAATTGGACAAGTTCAACTACATTGTCCTTTAAATCAATACCAACGCAATTCCCTAGATATTCTTTTGTATCTATTAGGGTATTAGGAATGTGGGGGGTACCAGAGTATTCAACTGATTTGATCCTATCAAAACCATATGTACGAATTTCATTTTTTGATTCATTGAGACCTATCACGTACCACCTGTTTCTATACTCTTTTAAAAAATAAGGATGAACTAGTTGTGTTGTGGAAATGTCGGCTCCAAATTTTTGATAAGACAAATTTAACGGCAGCTTTTTTTGAATGGCTTCTATAATGATGTCCATGTGCTCAATACCAAGTGCTACAGGTGTCTTTTCAAATTCTATGAAATCCAAAATACTTTCATGATCAGCTTGCTTCGCCCGATTTACAACCCGAATAATTTTGTCTATTATAGTTGTAAATTCTTTCATGATTGGAATGTACTGGTATTGCTTAAGCGTAGTTGCTGCAAGTTCTAAAGCAAGTATGTCGGCATGATTTAACGGCAATTTGTCGATTGAATAGTCAGGGTCGGTATAGTGATAGCCCTTTCTATTTTTACAATATACAATAGGCGCATAGTATTTAAGTTGTGGACAATGACGCATAAGATGCAAATCGCCGTCTATCGACCTACCTTTTATATCTATATCTATTTCGGAAATTTTATCAAGTAGCTGCTGTTTTGTCCAATAGCTACCTGGTCTTGAGAGACATTCATTAATTATTTTATATCTAGCGGTTGGTTGTCTGGTTTGAGGCATTTAATTTAAATTTGAAAGAAAGTTATATAAAAAAAATCACTCCGCAAATAGATTGCGTTCTGCCACTCTAGATTTGTAATAATTAATCATTTAATCATTTAAAATATGGCAACAAATCCGCCTAAAGGCGACGGTCACAGAAATGGAGCGATCAGGGATCGTTCTCAAACACACAACCCGAAAACAGACCAATGGGTAAAAAGGGATGCCGATACAGGTAGATTTATGGATGTTAAAAAAGATGGAACTCCATTTAAGGGAGTGACAAAGGAGAAGTAGGTAATGGACAATTATTATGTAAACGACAATGCGCAATCAACGGGTGAGCATGAAGTACACAAAGATGGGTGTTATTGGCTAAGCCAGGTAAGGAGCAAGTCATACTTGGGTTCCTATGCATCTTGCGGATCAGCTATTGCAAGAGCTAAAGCATATCATTATAGTAATTCTGACGGATGTGCAAGCTGCTGCCCGTTATGTCACACCAAGTAAAAGTTGCAAATCCCTATTGCTAAAAATTATGGAAAGAATTTGACTGCCCCTTTGAATAAAAGGGGCTTTATTTTTTAATTTTTGACACGCAAACTGGCTAACCCTTCTAAAATGATCGGAATGCTGTAATCGGTAAATAATAATGCAGCATTTTCGGCAATTAAGGTTGCGGCAAGTTTGGTTTCCTTAACAAAAGAAGTGATTGCCTCAGTAACAGATTTATCGGGAATCTTGGCTAAGACATCATTAAAATAAAGCTTTTCTGAATCGATATCAAATTCATAGTATACATTCAAAATTTGTCCGATAGTATCTTTGATCGTGGAGAAATGTTAGTAGAATATCTCTGCGTAGTAATCAAACTGTATTCTGTTGATGTAATTGGTTTTTATTTCGTCAGGAACTCCGCGAGTATAATGGACGATAGCATTTTCATAAGTATGAGATAATGCACCATTTCTGTTTAGTAAAACTCCATCCCAATAATGTAAATGATCATCGGTTTTCTACCCTAAAAAACGGCTCAGGTTTCTTCTGTAGGTAATGCCGACCGGGATTTTCTCGTTGTTCAAGATGATGTTATCCCGCTCTACCTGCTCTATTTTTCCAACTGCTACAATATATGATTTATGAACCCTGACAAAATGATCTTGTGGTAACATGCTCTCCAGTTGATTAGTTGTGATGGACGCAAGATGGGATTTATCCGGGGTAAATATCTTTACGTAATTCCCGTAACTCTGAGCATATAAAATATCATTTACAGGAAGTTCGATAACTACACTGTCTACCTTTACAGCAATACTCTTCCCGGCAGTTGTCTCTGGCTTTTCAACGGCATCCATAGCCAAAAAACGTTCTATTGATTTGACGAATCTTGGGTAATATATTGGTTTTAGCAAGTAATCTATAACTCCATACTCATAGCTCTCCAGTGCGAATTCAGAATAAGCAGTTGTAAGGATTGTCCGGGGGATATTTTTTAAAGTCTGCAATAATTCCAGCCCTGATATTTCCGGCATATCAATATCCAGAAACATGAGGTCTATTGTATTGCTACGTAGTATATTTAGTGCCTCAATAGCATTGTAACACTGATGTGTAAGTTCCAGGAGTGGGTTTTGACTAATGTAATTAACCAGCACATAATGGGCCGCAGGTTCATCATCTACAATGATACATTTCTTTGGTATACTCATGAGCTCAGGTCAATTTTTAGGTTTACAACATATTCTTCTCCATTCGCAAAGCTTTCCAGCTGATGTTTATGGGGATAGATAATTTTTAAACTTTCAATGGTATTTTTTAATCCGATTTTCGTAGAGATGACCTTTTTCTTTTTTGTAGGTATAGAATTGCGGATATGCATATGCAACGTCCCTTGCACTACATTGATATCAATATCAACGAAACATTTTTCAATTGAACATGCGCCGTGTTTAAACGCATTTTCAATGAAGGTGATCAGGAGCATAGGTGCTATTCTATAATTACCGTTGTCAGTATGATGCGTGTAATTAATTTCGGACCGGTAACCGACCCGCTCTTTCTCCAGTTCCACATAGCTCGAGATGAAATCAATTTCATCTTCTACAGAAATGAATTCTTTTGTGCTGTTTTCTACCTGGTAGCGCATGAGCTTAGAAACCTGCATAATCAGCTCAGATGATCGTTCGGGATATTGTAAGCTGACCCCATAAAGTGTATTGAAGGTATTGAACAGGAAATGGGGGTTGAGCTGTGCTCTTAAAACATTGAGCTGCGCCTGGTTGTGTAACAGCTCTTTGCTGGTTTTCATTTTCTGCTCCCGGTAATGCTCAAGGATCTGGATGGAGCCGAGGATACAGATCAGCGTTCCCGCTAGCGTGCCTAGCTGAAAGTGATAGGTTTTTTGATAGGAAGATTTATATAGGAAACAATTCTTGTACAGCAACTCGGTAGATACCTCGAATAACAGAATGGAAAATACAAAAAGAAATGTCGTTGTCAACAGGAAATAGAGGTAAGGCTTATGTTCCTTCAGTAGGATGGGCAATATAAAAAAACGATTGAACTGTGCATGACTATACAGAATAAAAAAGTATACAGTGCCTGTGAAAAAGCTTCTCCAGCCTGTGATGAAAATCCAATCGTTAACAGTAAACAGCAGGAAGGAGAAAATCAGTATAGAAATTTCCTGTAACCATTTGCTCTCCAATATATATTTTGCCCCCATCACATTTGTTAAAGAATACAAAGTAAGGATATAATTATGTAACATAATTATATAAATGACGAATTCAATTGGTCATTTATAAGGTTCATTCATCATTTAAAGCGCTTTTATCCTCTGCTTTCCACTTAGTTTTGGTTCAAATTAAAGAATCAGATGTTTAAAAAGTGGCCTATTTTTCTCCTTTTGTTATTTTCATTTCACAGTTATTCGCAAACACTTACTTTAAAAGATGCTATTGAGCGAGGCGTTTTCAATTACGGTACCATTAAAGCTAAAAGCAAATATCTTGCAGCATCAAAAGAAACAATTAAACAGACGAAAACAGATTACCTTCCTAATGTAACGCTTTCTGCCCAGCAGGACTATGGAACTGTAAATGGACAAAATGGTCCGTTGTATGGCTTCGGTGGGTATGGAGTGGCTTCGTCAGGATTACCGCTGCCACAACAAAATTGGAATGCTGCTTTCGGCGCTTTATACCTGGTGAATGTGAACTGGGAAGTATTTTCGTTTGGCAGGATCAGAGAGCGAATTAATCTTTCAAAAGTGGAGTCGGAACGTTCAGCCAAAGATCTGGATCAGGAGACCTTTCAGCAAAAGATAAAAATTGCGGCAGCTTACCTAAACCTATTAGCTAGTCAGCGATTGATTGTCTCGCAGCAGAAAAATCTGGAGCGGGCAACTGTATTTCATAACACTGCAGCCGCAAGGGTGAAGAATGGATTGCTGGCCGGCGTAGATTCTACCCTGGCTTATGCTGAGGTTTCAAGAGCCGTTATCGCATTGAACCAGTTAAAGGACCGTGCAAAAGAAGAAAACAACAAACTCGTTGCATTGATGGGGGTAGGTATTGAAGATTTTGTGCTGGACAGTAGCTTTGTAAGGCGTGTACCAAAGGCCATCTTATCCAATGCGGTTACCCTGAACCCGGTGCTTCAATATTATAAAAGCCGTGTGGATGCAGGGAAACAATCACTTAAACTATATAAAAAAGAATATTACCCAACAGTGAACCTGATCGGGATTTACCAGACACGCGGTTCTGGTTTTAGTCCGGAATACGCAAGCAATCAACACGCTTTTTCACAGAATTACCTGGATGGCATTAGTCCCGACAGACAAAATTATCTCTTTGGTATCGGTCTGACATGGAATTTAACCTCCATCGCCAGAACAGGAAAGAAGGTAACTGCCCAGCAGTATACCGTGTCGGGCTTGCAGGATGAATATGATGTCATTGATCAGCAACTGAAAACACAATTGGACGCAGCGGAAGCTAAAATCAAATTTGCACTGAACAATTACAATGAAGCTCCTAAACAGGTACGTGCTGCTCGTCAGGCTTATCTTCAGAAAACAACTTTATATAAAAATGGATTAACGAACCTGGTTGACGTTACCCAAGCCCTGTATGCACTGAATCGTGCGGAAATTGATAGCGATATCATTTATACCAATGTATGGCAGTCTTTGCTGATGAAAGCAGCTGCCTCCGGAGATTTCGACCTTTTTATTAATGAATTTTAATGCTGTAGCTTCATGAATTTAATCCGTTTTGCCCTTCGCAAACCCATTTCTATCCTTGTACTGGTCGCCGGGCTTTTCTTTTTCGGAATCGGCGCCATTAGGACTATAAAAGTCGATATTCTGCCTAAAATGAACCTGCCGGTGATTTACCTGGCGCATCCTTTTGGTGGATATACGCCTAACCAAATGGAATCGTACTTCGCAAAAAACTATGTAAACATTCTCCTTTTCGCCAATGGTGTAAAATCCATTGAATCAAAGAATATCCAGGGCTTGACGTTGATGAAGATCAGCTATTATGAGGATACCAATATGGCTCAGGCTGCAGCGGAACTTAGTGCCCTGGCAAATCGGATGCAGGCGGCATTTCCTCCGGGCTCGCAGCCGCCTTTTATCATTCGTTTCGACGCCTCCTCACTTCCGGTCGGACAGTTGGTGCTGAGTAGTAAAACAAAGAGTAACAATGAACTGCAGGATCTGGCAAATGTGTATGTGAGGGCTTCCTTTACTTCTGTGCCAGGTTTACTTTCTCCACCACCTTTTGGAGGAAGTCCTAGAACAATAGAAATCAATGTTGATCCTGTAACGCTACGCACGCATAATTTAACGCCCGATCAGATTGTTGAAGCGATAAGGATCAATAACCAGACGGCACCTTCCGGAAATGTTAGAATTGGCGATAAAAACTACATTACGCCAACCAACAATACAATTAAGCAGGTAAAAGATTTTGAAAAGATCCCTTTGTTTAAAGGAGGCGTGCAAAACCTTTACCTCGGGGATGTGGCGACTGTAAAAGATGGGGCTGATGTGACGGCCGGTTATGCGTTGGTAAATGGAAAACGCTCTGTTTATGTGAGTATTGCCAAGGCTGGTGATGCTTCTACCTGGGAGGTTGTACAACAACTGAAGAAAAAACTCCCCGTTATACAAAGTACCTTGCCTGATGATGTACAGCTTTCGTACGAATTTGATCAGTCGGTGTATGTGATCAATTCAGTAAAAAGCCTGGTTACTGAAGGCGCGATAGGCGCAGTCCTGACCGGATTGATGGTATTGCTGTTCCTCGGTGATAGAAGGGCTGCATTAATTGTAATCCTGACCATTCCGATCTCTGTAATTTCCTCAGTACTGCTGTTAAAGTTGTTTGGTCAGACGATTAACCTGATGACCTTAAGCGGTCTTGCGCTGGCTATTGGAATCCTCGTGGATGAAAGTACAGTAACCATAGAAAATATACACCAGCACCTGGATATGGGGAAACCCAAGGCCCTGGCGATTTGGGATGCCTGTAAAGAAATTGCGTTGCCGAAATTATTGATCCTGTTGTGTATACTTGCTGTTTTTGCTCCGGCATTTGTCATGACGGGTATTCCGGGAGCATTGTTTTTACCTTTAGCGCTGGCTATTGGCTGTGCGATGCTCGTCTCCTTCTTATTGTCTCAGACTTTTGTACCCATTATGGCCAACTGGCTGATGAAGGCACACACGAAAGTAAAACATCCTGTTGGGATTACTGATGATGAAGCAGAATTCAATGCTTCAGGGCTGACGCCTGAATCTGAAAAAGATATCATTGTACAAAAGGAAATACTGGTGCGTGAGGATCTGAATAATAATGGGAAGATTGGTGCTTTTGAAAGGTTCAGAATGAAGTTTGTGGCCATGATCGATAGGCTATTTAATTTCAAAAAGCCTGTTACACTGTTTTATCTCCTTGGAATTTCGGCTATAGCGATCGTTCTGCTAAATGTTATCGGACAGGATGTTTTTCCAAAGGTAAATTCCAGTCAGTTTCAGATGAGATTAAGGGCTGTAGATGGTACAAGGTTGGAGAGAACAGAAGATCAGGCAAAGCTAGTGCTTCACGATCTGGAAAAGATGGTCGGAAAAGAACATGTAGCCATTTCTTCAGTCTATATCGGACAGCATCCGGCACAGTTTTCTGTATCTCCGATCTACCTGTTTACTGCTGGCCCACATGAAGCTGTTTTTCAAATTGCGCTGAAAGATTTCCATACCGATATGGATACTTTTAAGGATGAGCTGAGAAAGCGGATCAAGAAGCTATTGCCTGATACCAAGGTGTCATTCGAGCCAATTGAGTTGACTGATAAAGTGTTAAGCCAGGGTTCACCAACACCTATTGAAATCAGGATTGCCGGAAAGAATAAGAAACTAAACGAGGAATATGCAAATAAGATCATTGCGAAATTAAACAAGGTTGATTATTTCAGGGATGTTCAGATTGCGCAACCTATTCATTATCCCTCGCTAGATATCAATATTGATAGAGTACGTGCTGCCCAGTTGGGTGTCGATATGACTGATATCTCCCGATCGCTGATTGCTTCCACGTCATCGTCAAGGTATACGGAAAAGAATACATGGATAGATGAAAAAGCAGGCTTGTCTTATAATGTGCAGGTGCAGGTTCCACTGGAAAAAATGATGACGGAAAATGATATGGGGGCGATACCCTTATTGAAAAACAATTCCAGACCTGTATTGAGTGATGTGGCGGAAATTATTCCTTCTGTTACTTATGGGGAAAACGACAATATTGGTGCAATGCCATACCTTTCTGTAACTGCCAATATTGACCATACTGATCTGGGAACTGCCGCAAAACAGGTAGGTAAGACTATTGAAGGGCTGGGGACCTTACCAAGGGGATTGTTTATTGAGCCTATCGGATTGAGTACAGTATTAACAGAAACAATGACGAGCCTTGAATCTGGACTACTGGTTGCTGTAGTGGTGATCTTCCTGATGCTGGCTGCCAATTTCCAGTCGTTCAAAATCTCTTTTGTCATCCTTACTACGGTACCTGCGGTTGTGCTGGGCTCGTTAATTCTATTGTTGCTGACAGGTTCAACCCTCAATTTACAATCTTATATGGGGATCATCATGTCAGTCGGGGTATCGATTGCCAATGCGGTACTCTTGATTACCAATGCAGAACAGTTGAGGAAACACAATGGTGATGCCGTATTATCTGCCAGGGAAGCAGTTTCTTTGAGGCTACGTCCGATCATCATGACCAGTATTGCAATGATTGCCGGTATGTTGCCAATGGCAATTGGCCATGGTGAGGGTGGAGAGCAGGTTTCTCCGTTAGGAAGAGCCGTAATTGGCGGTTTGTTATTTTCTACATTTACGGTATTGATTATACTGCCGATGATTTTCGCCTGGGTAATGGGCAAATCAACCACGGAATCGGTATCTCTTGACCCGGAGGACGAAGAAAGCAAACACTATATATCCACTTTACCACATTCATAAAAACACTTGTTCATAAACACATTCAATAAATGAAACCTATATATATAACCACAACTATTTTAAGCACAGTTCTTTTTTTATCGAGTTGTGCCGAGAAGCCAAAAGAAAGTGCACCTGTTGAAGAAACTCCGAAAATGGAGACTTTTGAAGTGAAAAAAGAAAAACTATCTACGGAGCTGACCATGCCTGCTGAATTGGTAGGATTCCAACAGGTAGACTTATATGCAAAGGTGGCCAGCTTTGTGAAAGAGTTAAAGGTCGATATCGGTGCGCAGGTTAAGAAAGGGCAGTTACTCGTTGTCCTTGATGCACCGGAAACCAGTTCACAGCTGAGTGCTGCCGAGTCCCGTCTGCATTCCCAGCAATCCGTATATACGGCAAGTAACAGCACTTATAAGAGATTGCTGGAAACCAGTAAAGTAGAGGGGACGGTTTCAACGAATGACCTGGAGCAGGCAGAGGCAAGAAAGAATGCGGATTTTGCACAGTTGCAGGCCGCGAAAGCAAGTTACAGGGAAGTTCAGACCATGCTTGGATATCTTCAGATCCGTGCGCCTTTTGATGGAGTAGTTGCGGCGAGAAATGTTAATCTCGGGGCTTATGTAGGGCCTTCAGGAAAAGGTTCGGAACTTCCGTTGTTTACCATTCAGGAACAGCGGAAATTGCGTTTATCTGTGTCTGTGCCTGAACAATATGCAGGATATTTGAATGTGGGTGATGAAATGCATTTTACGGTGAAGTCTGCATTAGGACAAACCTTTAGTGCCAAAATCGCCCGTAAATCAGGCGCATTAGATACTAAACTCCGTTCAGAAAGGGTGGAGATGGATGTGATCAATACAGGTAACGAATTATTGTCAGGCATGGTTGCTGAAGTCGTATTGCCACTTCATGCGAAAGATAGTACTTATGTGGTGCCTAAGTCGGCGGTGGTGACTTCAAGCGAAGGCGTTTTTGTGATTGCTGTAGAAAATAACAGGACAGTAAGAACAAAAGTGCAGAAAGGAAGAGAGTTTAAGGATAAAATTGAAATACTTGGTCCTTTAACAGCGAAATCTGTATTGGTAAAGTCGGCATCTGAAGAAATTAAGGACGGTACTGAGCCAAAATAATGGAGAAATTAGCTGCCGGATCTGATTTACAAGTTTATGATAAAAATACAGGGCGGCTTTATTACCTTTGTCCGAACTAAACGTATATAATGTATAAGAATTGGTGGAAAATATTAGGCGCATTGTTGGTGACTTACTCAACAATCGCGGGATTTTTATCTAGCGTACCCGAGCTGCCTATTTTGTATGAAAGTATAAGAAACCTTTATTTCCACGTACCAATGTGGTTTGGAATGATCGTATTATTTAGTGTATCTGTTTACCATAGCATTAAATATTTAAGCACTAACAACCAGGATCATGACCTTAAAGCTGTCGAAAGCATTAATGTTGGTGTAATTTACGGTATCCTTGGGATTATAACTGGTGCTATATGGGCCAAGTTTACCTGGGGACAAGCCTGGAGCTTTGATGTGAAACAAAACTTTGCGGCAATAGCCCTGCTCTTGTACTTCGCTTATCTGGTATTGCGCAACGCAATTGATGAAGAACAAAAGCGAGCTAAAATATCTGCTATTTATAACATATTTGCCTTTCCAATGATGGTGGTCTTACTTTTTGTGCTGCCACGTTTATCAGATTCTTTACATCCTGGAAATGGAGGCAATCCAGGTTTCAATTCTTACGATTTAGATAGCCGTATGCGCGCCGTATTTTATCCTGCCTGTCTGGGTTGGATATTGATCGGATATTGGATCTATACCATTTTATACAGAGTTCGCTCATTAGAAAAAAACAACACCCTATAGTCATGAAGAAAATTTCAGTTACCTTTTTAATGTTGATGTTTGCAATGCAATTATTTGCACAAAATGGAGATTCATCAATTACTGAAAGCGTATATGCTTCAGGTAAAATATATGTTGTTGTTGCTTGTGTGCTCTTAATTTTGTTCGGCTTACTTTTTTTTCTATTCACGATCGAAAAAAGATTAAAAAAATTAGAACAAAAATCTTCTTCCAAAAACTAATTTTAAATCGTTTAAACGCTGTTTTTGCCTATAATTTGACGTGGTGTGTCCCATACACTAAGTTATTATTCATTTGTATTAATCGCTTTTTTTAGTGCAATTTTGCATTACTAACTGAGAACTTATTTCAAATTCATAAAAAACAAATAATGGCTAATACAGCAAATGAGACAAATTTCTTTGCAGATGTCTGCAAGAATTTTGACAGTGCCGCGCAATTTACCGCCCATCCGGAAGGTTTATTAACTCAAATTAAAGCTTGTAACAGTGTGTACCGTTTCCAGTTCCCTATTCGTAGAGGTAATGGTTTCGAGGTTATTGATGCCTGGCGTGTAGAGCACTCCCAGCATATGAACCCAACAAAGGGCGGTATCCGTTACAGCGATATGGTAAATGAGGATGAGGTAATGGCACTTGCAGCACTAATGACTTACAAGTGTGCGATTGTAAATGTACCATTTGGGGGTGCAAAGGGGGGAATCTGTATAAATCCTAAGAATTATACGATCGGTGAGTTGGAGAATATTACCCGCCGTTATACTACAGAATTAATTAAAAAGAATTTCATTGGTCCTGGTATCGATGTTCCTGCTCCTGATTATGGAACTGGTGAACGTGAGATGAGCTGGATTGCCGATACTTATATGACCATGAATCCAGGTCAGTTGGATGCTTTGGGTTGTGTTACTGGTAAGCCAATCGCATTACACGGTATACGCGGACGTAAGGAAGCTACCGGTCGTGGTGTGGCTTATGCAGTTAGAGAATGCGTAACTGTAGCTGAAGATATGGCGAAAATTGGTCTTAAGGCTGGTTTGGGCGACAAGCGCGTAATTGTACAAGGTTTAGGTAATGTGGGCTACCATGCTGCTAAGTTCTTGGCAGAGTTTGGTGCAACTATCGTAGGTCTTTGCGAGTTTGAAGGTGCGATTTACAATGCAAATGGTTTAAATATCGATGAGGTATTTGCTCACCGTAAGTTAACAGGATCTATTTTAGGTTTCCCTGGAGCAACTGAGTTTAAAAACTCTATGGAAGGTTTAGAGCAACCATGCGATATTCTAGTTCCAGCTGCACTTGAAAACCAAATCACAGTAGAGAACATCAGAAACATCAAAGCAAAAATTATTGCTGAAGGTGCTAACGGTCCATGTACACCAGAAGCTGAAGAAATCTTTACTGAAATGGGCGGTATCATCATCCCTGATATGTATTGTAACGCTGGTGGTGTTACAGTTTCTTATTTTGAGTGGTTGAAAAACCTTTCTCACGTAGCCTTTGGTCGTATGGAAAATCGTTATGCTGAAAACTCTAATGCTAACCTGATCAATACTTTGGAAAGCCTTACTGGTAAAAAAATTCCTGCAGAAAACCGTTTAATGATCGTTAAAGGTGCTTCTGAATTGGAATTGGTTAACTCTGGTTTGGAAGATACCATGATTCATTCGTACCATGAAATCAGAGAAACTTTAATGCACAAACCAGCGATTAAAACATTGAGAACTGCTGCTTTTGTGGGCTCAATCGATAAGATTGCTGTTTCTTATATGAACCTTGGTGTTTGGCCATAAGGTTGATTTATAATTGATTTGATCCGCGACAATTTAACGTGTCGCGGATTTTTTTTGCGCATTTGTCAGAGAACTATCAATAAACAGTCATCAAAGCGTTTTGAATACCCACAGCGGTCTTTGGGTACTTATATTTTTTATCTTTGTGAAGTTTCCTTTAAAAATTTGTTACATCCATGAGAAAAAGTGCAATTATTGGTTTAATAACGATAGCATTATGTGTAGGTTTTTTAGTAAGCCTTAATGCGGATACAAACACCTATTCTACCTTTAGTGAAGCTGCAAAAGATCCAAAAGAATTCCATGTAATGGGCTATTGGGAGAAAGAAAAAGGCATGCACTATGATGCACTGAAGGATGCAAATCGCTTTGAATTTTTCATGAAAGACGAAAAAGGTAAAGTGAATAAAGTAGTATACGCAGGAACGAAACCTCAGGATTTTGAACGCTCAGAAAAATTAGTACTGATCGGAAAAATGAATGACGATACTTTTTACGCCTCTAAGATACTGATGAAATGCCCATCTAAATACAACAACGACCTTGTAGAGGTTAAGCAAGATGGTACGGTACAAAATCAGGATGGTACTGAAATAAAGCAGGACGGTAAAGTAGAAAAATACAATTAATTTTAATGGATATACAATTTATTGGAGAGAACCTCCTTCCCGGTAAGATCGGCCAATTTTTTATTGTTTTGGCATTTGCCGCTTCTTTACTCTCAACTATAGCTTATTTCTTTGCTACACGAAATAAAGAGATCGGAGATCATTCATGGACACGTTTAGGTCGTATATCATTCTTCATCAACTGGGCCAGTATCATAGGTATCGGCGCAACCTTGTTTTTCCTTATATTAAATCACTATAACGAGTATTATTACGTTTACAATCACTCCTCTAAAGAACTTCCGGTATATTATATAGTATCTGCTTTTTGGGAAGGGCAGGAGGGTAGTTTCTGGCTATGGGCATTCTGGCAAGCTTTGCTTGGCGGAGTACTGATCTGGAAAGCTAAATCCTGGGAAAATGGGGTGATGACGGTCGTAGCTTTCTCACAAGTGTTTTTAACTTCGATGCTCTTAGGCGTACAGATTTTCGGCGAGCGTATTGGTAGCTCTCCATTTATTCTGCTTAGAGATGCAATGGACCTAAAAGCAATGGTGCCGATATTCTCCGACCCTGAAAACTATAAAAACTACCTTAAATTTATTACTGATGGAAAAGGATTAAATCCGCTTCTTCAGAATTACTGGATGGTGATACATCCACCAACCTTGTTCCTTGGTTTTGCCAGTATGATTGTCCCTTTTGCTTATGCAATTACAGGATTATGGCAAAAACGATATAAAGAATGGGTTAAACCTGCTATGCCTTGGGCGCTATTTGCCGTGATGATATTGGGAACAGGGATTATCATGGGCTCTTTCTGGGCATATGAAGCCTTAAACTTTGGTGGTTTCTGGGCTTGGGATCCAGTAGAAAATGCTTCTATCATTCCATGGTTAACCTTAATTGCTGGTGTACACGTAATGATTGCATTTAAGAATACAGGTCATGCCTTCTTTACCGCAATTGTATTGATCTTCATTAGTTTTGTATTGGTGCTTTACGCATCTTTCTTAACCAGAAGTGGTGTATTGGGTGAAACATCTGTGCATTCATTTACAGACTTGGGTATGTTCTGGCACCTTATCTTATATAATGTGGTATTCTTGGCCATTCCTACTGGATTGTTGATTTGCAGATGGAAAGAATTGCCAATTACCAATAAAGACGAAGAAACTTATTCAAGAGAATTTTGGATGTTTATTGGCGCATTGGTAATTACAGTAGCTTGTATCCAGGTTATATTTTCTACTTCTGTTCCGGTATTTAACCAGGCTTTTGGAACCAAGTTTGCACCACCAATTGATGCCATAAAATATTATAACCAATGGCAGGCTCCTTTTGCTATTTTGGTTACCATTATATCCGGCTTCGCACAGTTCATGAAATACAAAAGAACGGATCCGCGTAAGTTTTACAGCAGCCTGATTTCCGCTTTGGTATTTTCTATTGTCATCACAACGGGGTTTGTATTCATCACTGATGTTTACCATAACCTGATGTACATTCTGTTGACCTTTAGCTGCATCTTCGCTATTTTATCGAACGCAAGGATATTAGGACAAGCCTTGGGCGGAAAACGTAAATTAGTAGGTGCTGCAGTAGCACATATCGGTTTTGCTTTATTACTTTTAGGAGCGCTAGTGGCTGCGGCTACAAACAAACCGATCTCACTTAACGTATCTAACTTTATTCCGGTAAAAGATTTTGAGAAGGTTGAAAAGCCAGGTCAGAATATCGTGTTGTATAAAAATGAGCCTAAAAAGATGGGTAAGTATACGGTAACTTATACCAGTGATACTACAGTTGCTCCTAATACTTTTTACAAGCTGAATTTTAAAGTTATTGATGAGAAAACAGGCGAGGTAAAAGAGGATTTCGAGTTGAATCCGCATGTACAGGTGAACGAAAAGATGGGCTTAATTGCTTCTCCTGATACCAAGCATTACCTTACGTATGATATTTATACGCACATCACCAGTGCTCCTGAGAAAAAAGAAGATCATGATCACAATCATGAAGGACATTCTGAGGAGGAGAACTATAAAGCACCAAGAATCGTAAATGTGGCTGAAGGTGATACTTTACATACAAGCAGCGGTATCATAACGGTTAAAGCTTTAAACAACCAGCCTAAGGCAAAGAGTTTAGTGCTAGCCCCGGGCGATCTTGCTGTAGGTTTGCCGCTGGAAATTGACTTGAATGGTAAGATTTACAAGGCTGAACCTATATTCATGATCAAGGGAAATAATACTTTCGATTTTGCACGTAACATTGATGATCTGGGCTTAAGAGTTCGCTTTACCAAAGTATTGCCTGAGCAAAAGAAAGTTGAACTACAGGTTTATGAAAAACCGCAACAGGCGAAAGACTGGGTTGTATTTAAATCAATCGAGTTCCCTTACATTAATCTTTATTGGGTAGGTACTATTGTAATGGTTATTGGTTTTCTTATTTCTATATTTAGAAGACAAAAAGAAGCAAAAACCGTTTAGTAAAACTATGATATACTTAGAATTACTAGGCTAAGGCTTGCTTTATAACCGTTAACGATTAATGATGTCCCTATGAAGATTGTTTGTATTGGTTCTGGTAATGTAGCTACTCACATGGCTAAGGCCTTTGAAGAAAATGGCGCCGATATTGTTCAGGTATGGAGCCGGGAACTGGTAAATGCGCAAGCATTAGCCAATGAAATCGGTGCCCAGGCTATTTCTGATTTGAAGCTAGTAGATAAGTATGCTGATTTATACCTTATCGCTGTAAAAGACGACGCTATTGCCAAGGTGGCTAAAGAGCTAAAAGAAATAAATGGTATAGTGGTTCATACATCGGGTGCAACTGATATGGAAGTGTTAGCTGGATTTAAGAATTATGGTGTTTTTTATCCATTGCAAACTTTCTCTAAGCAGCAACCGATAGATTTTATTCATGTTCCTTTATGTTTGGAAGCGAATACGGAAGAGAACATGAGCGCTTTACAGCTAATGGCGATGAAACTTACTCCTTTAATCTACGAAGTAGAGACCAAAAAAAGGGAAGTATTGCATGTTGCAGGTGTTTTTGCCAATAACTTTGTAAATCACCTTTACCAGTTGAGCCACCAGATTCTTAAAAAGAATGACCTTGATTTTGAACTATTGAGGCCATTGATTATGGAAACTGCAGTGAAAGTTCAGGACGCACTCCCAGAGGATGTGCAGACAGGACCAGCAGTTCGCAATGATAAAAAGACAATATTAAAACACGAAGAACTCCTGAAAAGAACGCCACACTTGCAGGAGATCTATAAAAATTTAAGCAATAGCATTAAAAAATCGAAATGATAACGTAATTGCGGTTTTTGGTGCTTATTTTTGAACCAGATTATGAGTATTTTTAAGTTAAAGATAAATTTTGAAGAACAGGGGAAAGAAGCAGTTGAACTACCTATTGCCGGCGGAGAGTCTGTTCTGGATGTCTGCCATGACCATGGAATAGATTTACAACATAACTGTGGCGGAGTATGCGGTTGCAGTACTTGCCATGTTTATGTGAATAAAGGAATGGATAATATCCAGGAAATTTCAGATAAAGAAGAAGATTTTATTGACAGAGCAGTTCGTCCTAGAATCACTTCCCGATTAGGCTGCCAGTGTGTAGTGATCGATGGTGATATCGAAGTGACCATCCCAGATCAGTCTGAGTTTTTAGGCCATTAATTATAAAATTAAATAGATAAACATGCAGGATAAGTTTGCACTCCCAATATACTGGAACGACCATGAGGATATTGCTCAGGAATTATATGAGAAATTTGGTGATGATTTTAATGAAGCCAAAATATACCGTATCCGTTTTACAGAGTTATTAGAATGGATATTGTCGTTGCCTAATTTTAAAGGTACAAAAGAAGAAAGTAATGAAGGACATCTGGAGCAAATCCAGTCGGCCTGGGTTTACGAATGGAGAGATAACCAGAAATAAACAGATGTTTCTTGAGCAACTAAAGCACATTACAACACTCATCTTTGATATTGATGGTGTATTAACGAACGGTGATATCATCGCGTCAGATTCTGGCGAGTTTTTACGCACATTTAATATCAAAGATGGTTATGCGCTTCAGCTTGCAGTGAAAAGAGGTTATCACGTTTGCATTATATCTGGTGGCAAAGGTGAGGCCATGCGGAAACGATTTGAAGGTCTTGGCATAAACAATATCTTTTTAGGTGTTTCTGATAAGGTTGCAGTTTACAATAGTCTCTGCGCCTCCTACAACCTTAATGCTGCCGAAGTACTCTATATGGGAGATGATATCCCTGATCTTAAAATTATGCAGCTGGTTGGTATCGCAACCTGTCCGGCTGATGCTGTCCCTGAGATTAAAGCAATCTCACAATATATTTCTCCTTATACAGGCGGTAAAACTGCCGTAAGGGACATCATAGAAAAAGTACTTAGGGTACAAAAAAATTGGTTCGATGAGAACCCATCTGCTGCCGATTCTGGCAAATAATCAGTATTTTGTATTGCAACAATTATGTTACGTAGGTGGGTTAAACCTATTGGGCCTTTGTTGTCTCTAACAACTGAGCTTGCAATAGCTTATAACCCATTAAACAAAATATAAACTGATGAAAAAAGTATTGATTATCTGCGGATTGTTATTCAGTGTAATGACATTTGCAAAAGCACAAGATGGCGATCGTAAGATGCCAACTCCTGAAGAAAGAGCGGAAAAAGGTGCTGCTCAATTAACGAAAAAGTTAACCCTTACCGAAGATCAAACAACAAAAGTGAAAGCTATCCTTTTAGATCAAGCAAAAGCTACGGTTAAAATGCGCGAAGAAAGTAAAGGTGATCGTGCGGGAATGATGGCTAAAATGAAAACTATCATGGAAGAAAATGATGCCAAAATCAATGCTTTATTAAACGATGATCAGAAAAAAGCTTACGTTACCTATAAAGAAGAAAGAATGAATCGGATGAAAGGTGGTGGTAAAGGTCAAGGTGGCGGCGGCGGTGCTGGTGGTCAGTAATCTTTAAAATATTATAAATAATGAAGGCGACTTAAGGTCGCTTTTATTATTTTCGCCCAGTTGTAATGGACCTTACCATTACCTGATAAAAAAATACGCATTATGTTTCAGCAAAAACTTCCTATCATTCTAGCCTCAAAATCACCCCGTCGACAAGAATTGCTTAAGGCAATGGGATTAGACTTTAAAGTGGTATTGAAAGATGTGGATGAAAGCTATCCTGAAAGTTTGAGCCCAGCAGAAATTGCAGTTTATATAGCCGAAAAGAAAGCCGCTGCTTTTACAGATATCAGTGCGGATAGCATTGTGATTACTGCGGATACGATTGTGGCTTACGGTGGGGAGATTTTAGGTAAACCGGCCGACAAAGCTGAAGCAATTGCTGTACTGAACAAACTTTCCGGCTCCGTACATCAGGTATATACGGGGGTGAGTTTAAGCTATGCAGGTAAAATGCATTCCTTTTATGATTTAACAGAGGTAGTCTTCAATACGCTATCTGCCGACCAGATTGAACATTACGTAAGTAACCACAATCCTTATGATAAGGCGGGTTCTTACGGTATTCAGGAATGGATTGGATTGGTTGCTGTTGAAAAGATCATTGGTTCTTATACCAATGTAATGGGACTGCCTACAGAAAAACTATACAAAGCCTTATCTGCGCTTTAACTGATTGATTAATTTTTGATAGGATTCTTTTAATAAAAAAAGAACAAAACAAAAGCTGCTCTGTTTTGAAACCTGAAATAGTTATATAGTATACTATGGATTTCAAAAACTAATTAAAATCAGATGAAAAAATTGTTAATTGTTTGCGGATTGTTGTTTAGTATAATAACAATCGCACAGGCGCAAAGCACAGGCCAGAAAAAAATGGCAACCCCCGAAGAAAAGGCTAAAATGAGTGCCGAAAGGTTAGCCAAAAAACTTGATTTGAATCCAGATCAGAAAAAGAAAATAGAGGATATCTATTTAGAAGAGTCGATGGCGATGGCTACAGCGGATAAAGAAGGAACGGGAGATAAAGAAGCGAAAAAAGCGGAAAAGATGAGAATTCATAATGAAGCAGACACGAAGATTGCTGCGGAGTTAACCGAACCTCAAAAACAGAAATACGAAGCTTGGAAAATGGAGAATAAAAAACACATGAAAATGAAAAAAGGCATGAAAGAAAAAAGGCCAGTTACTCCGCCACCAGTTACTACACCTCCTGTTATGTAAAATAATAAAAGCGACCATCGAGTCGCTTTTATTGTTTGTTTATCCTTCTAGCTTAGCTGAAGCTAGTCCGTATAAAACGCCCATCTTTAAATCGTAAGTAGAAAGGCTTATGCTTTTGATCCCGCAATTGGCGATTACATAATTACTGATTAAAGCTGCGATAACGATCATGTCAACTCGTAATGCAATTAGATTGGGCATAATTTCGCGCTCTGCGTGCGTAGAAGCAATTAATGAAGCTGCAAGCTTGTGGTAATCATTCAGGTCGATAGGAGCTGATTTAACACTGTTTAAATCAATACTGGGGTCAATCATCCCAGTAAAGCTTTCGAAGGCGCCCGCAGAGCCTACAAGGTGTTGTGGTTTATATAAGGCGCAGGCTGCTTCTAATTCCTGCAATGTATCTTTTAAATGATCCAGAATAGCCAATTGGTCTGTCTGAATAATTGGATCAGAGTGGAAATAAGCCTGGGTTAAACGGGCGGCGCCAATATTATAGCTTGCTTTCCAAAGTATCCCATCAGCATCCGCTATAATAAACTCCGTACTTCCACCACCGATATCCATAATCAATGAGGTTGCCTGGATGGCTCCAGTAGCTTTAACACCCTTAAAGATATAGGCTGCCTCCTGATCTCCACTGATCACTTCGATGTCAATTCCGGCATCCGTTTTAGCTGCGTTAACAAAGTCGCCCCCATTGTCCGCACTACGTACAGCCGAAGTTGCAGTAGCTTTAACCACATCAACCTGGTGTTTTATGATTTCCTGTTTAAAAAACTTAAGTGTAGCAATACCTCTTTCGAAAGCTTCGGGGATAATGATGTTTTCATTAATACGTCCTTGACCCAACCTAACCGGTTCGTTTGTTTTAAGAAGCACTTTTACTTCAGTAGCCGATATTTCGGCTATAATAAGGTGAAAGGTATTGGTGCCAAGATCAATAACAGCTGCAATCATATAAAATTTTAGGTTGTAAAAAAGGCCGCTTAAAGCGGCCTTTCATTATTCAAAATATTCTTTCATTTTCTCAAAGAAGCTCTTGTCGTTCTTACCTGGTTGAGGTTTGAAGTTTGGAGAGTCTCTTAGCTTTTCTAAAATGTTCCTTTCTTCGGCACTTAAAATTTTAGGTGTCCAAATATTTACGTGGATGATTTCATCACCACGGTGATAGGAGTTGATTTCAGGAATACCTTTTCCTTTTAAGCGCAATAGCTTTCCACTTTGGGTACCTGGTTCAATTTTGATTTTGGCTTTACCATCAATAGTCGGTACTTCGGCACTGTAGCCTAAAGCTGCATCAACAATAGAAACATGTAAATCGTAAACCACATTGTTTCCTTCGCGTTTTAGACTTTCGTGAGGGATTTCTTCAATCAGGATGATCAAATCTCCAGGAATACCGCCATTAGGGGCCGCATTTCCTTTTCCACTCATGCTCAATTGCATACCATCACTTACTCCAGCAGGGATGTTAATGTTGATGGTTTCTTCACCCCTTACAATACCTTCACCATGACAAGAACCGCATTTTGCAGTAATTTGAGATCCACTACCATTACAAGTAGGGCAGGTAGAAGTAGTTTGCATTTGTCCCAAAATGGTATTGGTTACTCTGCGTACAGCACCGCTACCACCACAGGTATTACAAGTACTTACCGACGAACGGTCTTTAGCACCACTACCATCACAGGTTTTGCAGACAATCTGTTTGTTTACTTTTATCTTTTTCTCGGTGCCATTGGCAATCTCTTCGAGCGTAAGTTTTACTTTGATACGTAGGTTGGTACCTTTTGATACACGTCGGCCACTGCGTGACTGTTGGCCACCACCAAAGAAGCTTTCAAAAGGACTACCACCGCCAGCACCTGAACCGAATATATCGCCAAACTGGCTGAAGATATCTTCCATGTTCATTCCGCCGCCGCCATATCCGCCGCCACCTGAAGCACCACCAACACCGGCATGACCATAATGGTCATAACGCTGTTTTTTCTCAGGGTTACTTAAAATCTCATAAGCCTCAGCCGCTTCTTTAAATTTATCTTCGGCAGATTTATCATCCGGGTTTTTGTCCGGGTGAAACTTAATGGCTAGTTTACGGTAAGCCTTTTTAATTTCTTCAGCTGATGTGTTTCTGGATACGCCAAGCACATCATAATAATCTCTCTTGCTCATAAAATATTAACTACCTACTACAACTTTTGCAAAGCGAATAACTTTGTCATTTAAGGTATATCCTTTTTCCAGTTCATCCATTACTTTTCCCTTCATCTCTTCATTTGGTGCAGGGATTTTAGTGATGGCTTCATGGTGATCCGTATTAAATGGAGTATTCATACTCTCCATTTCTTTAAGACCTTTTTGGGCCAATGTATTTTTTAACTTGGTATGCACAAGATCTACACCTTCACGGATGGCATTGATGTCAGTAGCATTTTCCATTGCTTTGTTCGCCCTGTCAAAATCATCCAGCAAAGGCAATAAGGAAATAATCACATCTTTACCTGCTGTTTGTAACAGCTCTACACGTTCTTTTTGTGTACGGCGTTTATAGTTGTCAAACTCTGCAAATAAACGTAGATATTTGTCGTTTAAAGCAGCATTCTCTTGTTGCAGTTTTTCTTCAGCAGTCAGTTCAGGAACGATTTCTTCAGCTACTTCTTGTTCTTCAGTAGTCACAGTATTCGCATCTTTAATATCATTTATCAATTGATCTTCAGCATGAGTTTCTGCTGCAGGGTCTTGATTTTGCATAGTTGTATCTTTATTATCGTGTTTTTTCTTCTTGCTAAACATAGTATAGTAGAATTTTTGGAGATAAACTCAAAAGGTTTGCCAATGGGAAATATCCGTCATGCTGTCAGTTTTAATTGTAAAACTTAGAACAGAATGTCCGAATAATAAAATTTTGTCAGAAAATTGTATTAAACAATCTGGGCGTCTTCATGAATAACACCACTCTCACATTTTATAATCCTTGAAGGGAATGTTCTGATGATGTGGTAATCATGTGTAGCCATTAAAACAGCAGTTCCACTCTGACTGATCTGCTTCAAAAGCATCACAATTTCTTCAGAAGTATCCGGATCTAAATTTCCTGTAGGTTCATCGGCTAGAATAATTTCCGGATTGTTTAACAATGCACGTGCAATAACTACGCGTTGCTGCTCACCACCTGAAAGTTCATGCGGCATTTTTTTAATTTTAGAACGCAAGCCAACTTTTTCCAGTACATCTTTAATGCGCTCACTAATCAGATTTTGATCTGTCCAACCAGTAGCTTTAAGAACAAAATCAAGGTTCTTCTCAACAGTTCTGTCGGTCAATAATTGGAAATCCTGAAATACAATACCTAATTTTCTACGTAAAAAGGGTACTTCCTTATTACCCAGTTTTTTTAAATCGAAACCGGCTATTTGTCCATCTCCATTACCAATGTGAAGGTCGCCATAAATGATCTTTAGCAAACTACTCTTTCCAGAACCTGTCTGACCAATTAAAAAAACGAATTCACCCTTGTCGATATTTAAGTTTACGTTCGACAAAACCAGATGCTTTTGCTGAAAAACATCTACATTTTTTAAATTTATAACTGTGTTCTCTGTCATGTTTAGATATCTAATTTAGCAATTTGTCCGAAAGGCAAATCATTTACAAAATTCATAATGTATGGTAGTTTATCACCTAAACCAAGTTTTTCTAGTGATTTATCCGGCCTGTCGACTCTAAAATAAGCTAATAAGGTGAATTTATCGTCCCTTAATTGCACATAATCCGGAATCTTGGCAATGCCTTTTACTTTAATAACATACATCGCTCAAAAATAGTATTTCAAAATGAAACCATCATGATTTTTCAGACTACAATTGAAATGAATACAAAATCATGAATTTATCTAATGACCATCAATGATCCGCTGAGTGGTTTTAGTCCTGGTTCTAAATAGATCATATAATAATATACACCCGCCGGAACGTCTTCATTTCTGTGTTTCCCATCCCATGGTTTTGCATAGCCATCACTTTGAAACATCATTTGTCCATAACGGTTCATGATTTTTACGCTCGGATTGGCATAGGTGTCAATGGCGATAATATTCCAGATGTCATTGATTCCATCCCCATTAGGACTAAAGGAATTTGGGACAATCAGTTTTTCATATACTTCAATAAAAACGTCGCTGGTAATACTTGTACAGCCAGTACTCGAAAGTACATTTAAGGTGTAAGTGGTGCTAACAGGTGGTTTTGCTGTTGGGGTTAATTTAAATGGATCATCCAGGTAATCTGTCGGAGTCCAAAATACCTGACCTACGTTATCTCCTGATACTGATCCATTAATAACTGTTTTGTTTCCTTTAAGGATTTTTAGATCAGGGCCAGCTGCAGCGATTAGATCTTTATAAACCTCGACTGTAATTTGAGCGCTTGATCCACATAAACCATTAGAAGCATAAACTGTATAAGTAGTGGTTCTTGCTGGATTTGCCATCGGATCTGGAATGTTAGTTGCCGATAAACCTGTGGCCGGTACCCAGCGGTAGGTGCTGCCGCCATTAGCGTTTAACTTTACGGATGAACCTTTACAAATCGGGGCAACCAGATCTATTGTAACTATAGGTTCTGGTAATAAAGTTACAGTAGTCGAAGTACTGGCTTCGCATCCAGCGCCATTGGTCACCGTAACCGTATAGGTGCCTGCCATATTAGCTGTAGCATTGTTAATTATGGGAGATTGTTGATTAGAGCTACTGCCATCAGGGAAGGTCCATTTGTAAGAACTGGCGTTGCTTACAGATAATTGAATAGGATCACCAACGCAAACAGTTATGGGGTCATTAGCTATGGGGATGGCGGGTGGGGGGCTTACATTTAACTCAAATGTGGGTGAGTTTGCCCGACAGTTAGGCGAGTTGATATTGCCATTTTCGGCTACTAAAAGTCTGTATTTGTAACTGCCAACTTGTGCGTTTACAAAGGGCTTAGTGTACTTGTTTGTGGTTTGTGTAGGCATATCTTGCCATACGCCGCTCGCATCCATTTCCTGCCACAGGTATTGCGGGTTTGTATAAACTCCTGGGGTTGGCTCTGCTGATAAGTCAAAGTTTTTGGTTTCACCAATGCACAGGCTTTTATTTGGTGTAATTACTCCGTCAATGGAAGGGATAATTACTGGTCCGCAGACACTAAAGGTGATGTCGTCTAGAGCGAAATCATTTCCACCGCCGCCTAAGCCATTGTTCATTATTTTTACCACTACTTCGGTAACACTTGCATCTGTCTTAAACGTTGTAGAATATCGTTTCCAGTCGGTACTGCTGCCTTCCGGAATTGGATCTGTGTCAAATTGCTTAATGAGTACTCCGGATGTGGTCTCAATAATGAACTTAAGGTTTGGCCGGATTCCCTGTCTAGCCATAACGTTAATTATCCATGCTCCAAAATCATAGGTTGTACCTGGACAAAGATCTGGTATAGTCGCCTGGTAAAATATTCCAGCTTGATGCTGATCGGCATTGATGAGCATCATATACCCATCTGGGTCGTTGGGGGTATGATTGTTAACTTCTAGCCAATTTCTTTGTGAAACCTGGCTCATACCGGCCGTTGTCTTTACAATTGTATACTGTCCATCATCGGGGAAATCCACGTCGTCGTACTCGTAATTTGTTTTATCCGGAATGGCAGGTCCACGATCAATGGTGCCTCTACCAAAGTCATACTTCCTTACCGGATCTCCTATAGAACCGGCACAAGTTTGAGATTTGGCATTACCTATTGTTAGAATAAGTAGGAATAACAAGAAAACGTTAGTTTTAGAGATCACCTTTTTTATTTAAAACTAAAGATAATGCTATTTAATTAATTGTGTTTAAAAATTCTATCGTATTTACATTATCAGCATAATCCCAAAGTTTAGGCGTCTGACTTTGTCCAAAGCCCAAAACTGCTGTATCCAATTTTAATGCGGCATTACTTACTACACATTGAATATCCTCAGCTTTACTGCTTAACAGTTCTTCCAGCTGTTCAACATTGGTATAAGTTTCATAATATAAAACAGCCAAGGGTGATGAAAGACTTTCGCCTTCAGTTAACAATAAAAAGCCGTTATCATAATGATGTTTTAGGTTCACCAGGTAAATAGACTTGTTATAATCATAGTTGTTGTTGTATTTAAAATGATTGATAATGTCTTTAAATCCTTCGATAGGCTCAAAAAAGTTTTTGATGTCATAGCCTTCAGGAATATACAGTTTAGACACGTTGCGGCATCCTAAGCCAAAATAATCGAATATATCATGTCCCAGAAGCGCTAATTCCGCTGCGCTTTCATTCCCGGTGATTACGGCGGCACTATTTCTATTTTTTCTGATGATGTTTGGTCCTTTGCCAAAATAAAACTCAAAATATCTTGATGTATTGTTACTACCAGTCGCAATTACAGCATCAAAATCCTTCAAGCGATCTACATAAACAATCCGATCTGCAAGTAAAGGTTCGATCTTAACCAGTTGAGCAAGTAAGGCAGGTAGCAATTTATCATCAGCTGATGAGAGTTTTATTAAGGCTATATTTCCTGTAGCAAGCACCGAAATCACGTCTTGAAAGCCCACCATCGGTATATTACCAGCTAAAATTAAACCAACTTTTTTTGGTGTATCACTTACCCGAATGTCCTTAAACCAGGTCTCCAAATCCTGCTGATTTAGCATCTGATGTAATGAATTTAAAGCCCTTTGTACCTCCGCCTCAGTAAACCACGCATTGTGATTAGATGCCGAAAAGATCAGGTTTTTGAAATCTTCGCTGGGTTCAGCAATGAAGTTACTTAGTTTTTTAAATGCAATAATTAATTTTTCGCTATTAAGGATTGGCATAATTCCAATGATTTTAAAGTTTATGTGTTATATTTGCTGTTGCAAAGGTAAACTTAGCAATAGATATAGACGAAGACATGGCTATTAAAATAACAGACGAATGCATTAACTGCGGAGCATGTGAGCCTGAATGCCCAAATAATGCAATTTACGATGCAGGCACAGCCTGGAGATTTTCAGATGGTACCAATTTAAATGGTATTATTGATTTTGGAGGCAAAGAAATGGACGCAGAGAGTGCTCAAGAAGCAGTATCTGACGAAGTTTATTATATCGTTTCCGATAAATGTACAGAATGCAAAGGCTTTCATGACGAGCCTCAGTGCGCAGCGGTATGCCCTGTAGACTGTTGTGTTGATGATGAAGATGTACGTGAAACTGAAGAAGAACTTTTGGCCAAAAAAGCCTGGTTACATCAGGAAAACTAAGCCTACAAGCTAATAAAAAGGGCCAACTCCTATAAAGAGTTGGCCCTTTGCATGTGTTGCTATATCGTTCTTAGGGCTTTGCTGCGACTATGGCCCCAGCAAGGCCCCACCAACACCCCAGCAATGCCCCGGAAAGGCCCGCGGAATTATAGACTGGTTGTCTCTTAGTCCTTCTCTTCGTATTTATTCGGAATGATCAAAACTGGGCAGGCCGATTTTCTGGCTACGTGCTCCGCAACGCTCCCCATTAAAAAATGATAGATGCCTGTACGTCCGTAAGTTCCAATCACAATTAGATCAGATCCCCAGTCGTCAGACTGCTTAATAATCCCATGCGCAGCATTATCAATTACACTAAAATACGTGGTTGATACGCCATGACTAAATTTGTTTTCTATTTCTTTTAATAATAGATGGCTATTCTCTTCGCTGTTGTCGTAGGTTTCTAAAAATACAGGAGCCAACGTTAAATCTGGATTAATGTTTGCCGGTATAGGTTCTATGATGTTGACCAATGCAACCTCTGCACCAAAGGTTTTTGCCAACTCATAACCCGTCTTGGCTGCTTTTTCTGAGCAGGTACTATTATCTACGGCAATTAAAATCTTTTTGAGGTTCATGGTGTTTATCTTAAAAGGTTAATATTAGCTCATCATTTGAATCAATCATTTCAACAAAAAATAAATGATGTGTATGAAAATAACAAATTAACCCCATAAAAGTTTAAATTTATGCCATTGATTTTATCATTATGGAACAAGAGTTTGGGATTTGCAGAGTAGCTGTAGCACCTTTAAGAGCCGGGACTTCGGATAAAGCCGAGATTGCATCTCAGCTATTGTTTGGCGACCATGTCGAAATACTTGAAAAAACCGATAAGTGGTGGCTGGTACGCAATGGCTACGATGGCTATGAAGGTTGGATGGATTATAAACAACTCGGTAGCCTTAACCATGAGCAGTTTGTTAAAAATCAAGACTGTGATCACCTGGCACCTGCACAGCTTGCTAATGCCGTTGTTGCAGCCGATGGTAGTAAGTATTTCCTTGCGGCAGGTAGTAATTTACCAGCTTATGCGGGTGGATGTTGCTATCTTGGAGATGAGAAATTCGAAATTTCCTTTTCGCCTAAGCTGATCAAATCCAATACTTCTGTTGATGAACTTGTCGATACGGCCCTGTTCTTTCAGAATGCACCTTATTTATGGGGCGGCCGAACCGTATTTGGGGTAGATTGCTCTGGTTTTGTCCAAAATGTATTTAAACTAAATGGTATCAAGTTATTCCGCGATGCATGGCAACAAGCAGAACAAGGCACCGTGGTAGATTTTTTGCCGGAAGTAAAGACCGGAGATTTGGCTTTTTTTGACAATGCCGAGGGACGCATTACTCATGTCGGGATGATGCTAAATTCAGGCGAAATCATCCATGCTTCCGGAAAAGTGCGGATAGATCCGATGGACAATCAGGGAATTTACAATGCCGAATTGGGCAGATATACCCATAATCTAAGAATCGTAAAGCGCTTTATTTAAGCTGTTTTTAACTTAGTTTAACTTTCGTGACATAGTGTTGCTAATTTAATTGTACTAGTTTTATGGAATTAACGATTTGTTGCATCCATATTACAAATACTATATTATGAAGCATCTTTTACGCTCTACCTTCCTGATCATCTGTGCTACAACATCTCTTTTCGCTCAGAAGAAATTAACCAATAGCCGCACTGCTGGGGCTTACACCTACATCTACAAATTAACAGATAAGGAAGCCTTTTCCCTTGCCTCGGTAACCAATCAGGCGCTTAATGATGGCTTTTTACATACCCTCGTCGATTCATTTTATAATGTTAAAAACAGTAATTATCTGAAAAAGCTTCCTTATGGCAATTATGTACAGGTTAACCCCGTGAAAAATGAATTGCTTTATAAGCTGATGCCAGAGAATAATGTGAATCTCCAGTTTATAAACAATAGAAAGGACTTCCAATTTGTCATTACCGATTTGAAGGGGAATGTGATTAAGGATGCTCAGGTAAAAGTAGGTAAACGTAAAACGATAAAATATAATGATAAAGCGGGATTATATATCAGTAAGGCAGAGAAGCTACCTGTAATTACAGTCCGCCATGATGGGATAAGTAATTATTTTACATACAAGGAAGAAGGGAATTATAAGCCGCGTATTTCGCCACAAAAACAAGCAAAGGAGAAGCGATTGTATAATGCGGTTAATGGAATACATGGAACAGTTGAGCTAAAGAAACCGAAATATACCGGTTATATGGTGTTTAATAAGCCCATGTATAAACCTCTGGATACCGTCAAATTTAAGGCGTATCTGGTAACTGCCAAGGGGATAGCATTAAAAGATAAACCTTTAAGAGTCGAGCTTTATAAGGAATGGGAGGGGCCTGGAACAGTGCTTACTACACTAAATCCTTATCGGGAAGGTGGCTATGAGTATAGTTTTGTATTGGCTGATAGTCTGCAGTTAAAGTTGGACAGGAATTATAAGATTGTGTTAAAGGAGGAGACCAAAGAAGGCTGGATAGAAGTTTTTCAAAGTAATTTCCGTTATGAAGATTATGAGTTGAAATCTGTTAACTTTTCTGTGAGATCGGATAAGAATGAATACAGCCCCGGCAACCCTGTTACCGTATTTTTGAAAGCTGTTGATGAAAATGACCTGGCTGTGCCTGACGGTAGAGTGGAGGTTGCTGTGTTGAGCAGCTATGCAACTAACTATTATGATGACCGAGTTTTTCTAAAAGATTCCTTATGGAAAACGAATATAGTACTTGATCCGGTTGGAGAAACTAAAATGGTATTGCCAGATAGTATTTTCCCGCGAGCAGATTTTAATTTTTCCATGTCATTCAGCTTCTTAAATAGCAATAATGAGCGCAGAACTGCTCGTAAGGATCTAAAATATACCATAAATAGCTCAGATGTAAAGTTTGATTTGAAAAATGATAGTTTGCATCTTGACTACCTTGTGCAGGGGAAATCAACTCCGCAAAAGGCAACCGTTTACCTTTGGTATCCTTACACTGATGTGCGAGATTCTATTCAAGTGAATCTTCCTGGAGCGATTAAAATGGACTATCGGGTGACTGAGTATCGATTGAAAACCGCTAATGGATTTAATGATAATATCAATTTGCAGAGTTTAAACGCTGGAATCGGTACAAATGCTAATCAAGGTAAGGATTCGGTTCGTGTTTTTGTGAATAACCCTCATAAAATACCGTTTTGGTACACTGTTTTTTCTGAGGATAAAGTTCTTTCAAAAGGATTTACGACTCATTTGGATACCATTATAAGGCATTCCGGTGCAAAAGCCGCTCATATAAAATTAAACTATTTATGGGGTGGCAGGGAGTTGAGTACAGAAACGAGTACTTTCTATAATCCAAATGGATTAAATGTAAAGCTTTTATCGCCTGCTTTGGTTTATCCGGGACAAACGGTAAATATGCAAGTTAAGGTTACCGATTTTAACGATCGGCCAGTTGCAGCTACAGATGTTACAGCTTATGCTTATACTTCTAAATTTAAGAATGGGTATCGGGTCGCTTTGCCGAGTTTTGGGAAAGTGTTCCATGCGCGCAAATTAAACTCCCAATTTATAGGGACTGAATTGAGTTTAACAGGCCAAATGCGACTTACATGGGATAAATGGCGTAAAGAGTTGAACTTGGATACCATTGAATATTATAAATTTAGTCAGACTAAGGATCTATATGCTATAGCAGAAGAAGGTGTTGATTCGCTGATGGCTGTAGTAGCCCCTTTTGTCGTTAAAAATGGAGCTATTGAACCTGTACATATTGTTTTTATTGATGATGTTCCTGTTTATTTTAGTCAGGCTAATCAGCTTAAGCGTTATGCGTTTTCTGTTAAACCAGGTAAGCATAACATTCGTATGCGTACAGCAAGCCATGTGGTTTCACTGAATGATTATGAATTTGTAAAGGGTAAAAAAACAATTTTGAGTGTGGCTGCAGATGAACACAATATTAAGGCTGGAGTTACGGCGGTTACAAAGGAGCTTACTGATGGTGAAGCAACTCAAATAAGTCAGTATATGATCCGGATAGTGGATAATTTTGAAGGCGAGAAAAGTACAATTGCAACGGACAGTATTCCATATTTATTGAATTTTTCCAACTCTAATCCAACTCCAACCGATGTATATAGTTCGTTGTTGAGAGGAAGGAATGCTGAAAAAGCTAGCCTGCTGGTAGGTCCTTTCACTCAAAATTACTTACATTTTAGATCGGGAGGACTTTACGAAACGTTTGTTAAAGAACCCGGTTACACTTATACTTTTCTACCAGGGTTACTTAAGCAGAAATCATATGAAACTCCTAATGGCTTAAATAGACTTTTATCCTCGGTTAATGGTGCTGAAGATTATAAACAATATCCTGTTAAAAAGGGCGAAGTGGATAGCATCTGGAGTGATTATCTTGATTTAAGAAGTAGCACAATGACATTGTTTGGAAACAGGTATTACTACGGAAAAAATTATGGTCGGTTGTTGATGAAGGTTGATTCGAGTGTGATGAAGGGGATGCCTTATTTAAAGAGTATCATCATTTGTAAATATGATGAGCCAGATTTTTTAATGGTTTACCCCGGCAATGCAAGAGATCTTATTTCACTCGAAAGTGGAGTGTATCGTGTTACTTATTTGTTTAAAGACAATCGTTATTTCGTTGCCAAGGACGTAAGGGTTGAAGCAAGAGGTATAAACTACTATTTGTGGAAAGGTGTGAAAATGATGCCTGAGGATAAATTGAGCTCGCAAATAGATCTGCAAATTAAATCTGTTGGCATTGGTAAAAAAGGATGGAATACATCAGAAGTGCAACAAAATATCCTTAGACTAATCAATGATAAGTATTTAGATCCAGCCATATTTACTGGGAAAATGCTGGGAAGGGTAATTGATGCTGCAACTAAAGCAGCAATTCCAGGAGTCAGTATTAGGGTAAAAGGTTCAAATTATGCGACAACCACTACCAGAGCAGATGGGAGCTTTGAGATTAAAGTGCCTGAACGTGGAAAAATCATTGTAGTTGCCCTTGGGTATGAGTCTCAAGAAGTTCCAGTAAAAAGTGGAAATGCAGGTGATATTACACTTGATGAAAGTCTAAACTCTTTAAGTGAAGTGGTTGTAGTTGGCTATGGTGTACAGAAAAAACAAAATATGACGGGGGCAATTAGTTCTGTTGTTGGAGATGCTAGCGTCTATAATTTTGGTAGTAATGATCGTGTAGTTCTAAGGGATATTAGGACAAAACCTGGTGAAAAGTTTTCGAAGGAGGAATTGATGATCGCAATCAGAGGGATAGGTCAACTGGGCAATTTTGACGAGCAAAAGCCATTAATTATTGTAGATGGTATACCCTATAGCGGCGAGCTAAGTACTGTGAATGCAAGTGAAATTATATCTATAGATATTTTGAAAGATGCTGATGCAACCGCAATTTATGGTGCCAGAGCAGCCGGAGGAGTAATTATTGTCAAAACAAAGGGTGGGAATACGGCTGTCAATGCAGCGGGCGAATTGGTGCAACAGGAACAAACCATGCGTACTAATTTTTCTGATTATGCCATCTGGCAGCCAAAATTGGTTACGGATGAGGAAGGGAAAGCGAGCTTTACCGTTAAATTTCCGGATGACATTACCAATTGGACAACCAGGTTAATCGCCATGAATGGTCGTAAACAAAGTGGTATTGCCGAGACAAATATCAAGTCATTTAAAACATTAAGCGCCAATTTTGTATCTCCTTCATTTGCGTTGGCAGGTGATAGCATTAAGGTAATCGGGAAATTGATGAATTACAGCAATGCCGATGAAATCGTAACTAGAAAGTTCAGTTATAATGGTGCTGAGGTGTTAAACAGCGCAGTAACATTTAAAAATGCAAAGATTGATACCCTGAGTATCGTTGCTAAAGGTGGGGGCTTTAAAGTTCATGCAGATCATGTGAATGTGGTAGATAGTTTGAGGTTTGAATACTCCATGAAGCAGGACAATGGCTATTTTGATGGCGAGGTTCGTAAAATTCCATTGCTACAAGCTGGTGTGACGGAAACTAAAGGCTATTTTAATGCATTTACACGCGATACTACGGTTAACTATAACTTCGATGCGACCTTAGGTAAGGTTACACTTAGGGCCGAAGCTTCTTTATTTCCTACGCTATTAGATGAAATAGATAAACTGCGCAGTTATGAATACTTGTGCAATGAACAGCTGGCTTCTAAGCTAAAGGCCTTACTGTTAGAAAAAACTGTTAGGAAGTACCTTAGTGAACCATTTAAGGAAGAAAAAAATATCAAAGAAATTCTTAAAAAACTACAAAACAACAAGCGCCCGGAAGGCACCTGGGGATGGTGGCAAAACAGTAGTGAGGAACTGTGGATTAGCTTACATGTTGTTGAAGCCTTATTGGAAGCCCAAAAGCAAGGTTATCCTGTGGTATTGGATAAGGATAAATTATACAACTACCTGACTAATAAAATGGCTAACGAGAACTATTTTGATCAGATTTACGGGATACGCTTATTGAGTTTGTTGAATGAAAAGTATTATAGCAATGACTGGATCATAGCGATGGAAAAACAGAGGGCTGAACTGGAAGAAAAGAATGTTCGGGAAAGAAAAGCAAATTCAGATGTTCCAAAATTAGCTGAACAACCATTATACGAAAAACTTCAATTGATGCAATTGAAACAAAAGACTGGAATGCCTATTGATATGAAATGGCTGTTGGGCTTGAAAAAGGAAACGATGTTTGGGAATTGCTATTGGGGTGAAGAGGGGCGTTATTTCTGGGACAATAGCATTCAGAATACTTTGTTAGCCTACCAGATTTTAAAAACGAATGGTAGTTACAGAGATGAGATAGATCGGATTACCCGGTATTTCCTGGAGCAGAGAAAAACAGGGCAGTGGCGTAATACTTTTGAGTCCTCTTTAATATTAGAAACCATATTGCCAGAGTTGATTAATGTTTCGGGCAAAAAGTTTCAACCAGCCAGTATTGTTTTGAACCAAACAGAGCAGGTTAATGTTTTTCCATTCCATAAGGTGATTGATCCAGCGACATTAAAATTGAGTAAAAAAGGAGATGCTCCGGTTTATTTCACGGCTTATCAACAATTCAATAATCCTAAACCAGAAAAAGTAAGTAAAGACTTTGCCGTAAAAACATATTTTGAGCAAAATGGAGAATCCGTTCAAAAGCTAAAGGCAGGTGCTTTAACCACTTTAAAAGTTAATGTGGATGTGCGTGCTGATGCAGATTATGTCATGATTGAAATTCCTATCCCCGCTGGCTGTTCTTACGAGAATAAAGTGCAAAGCTTTTGGGGAGTAGAAACACACAGAGAATACTTTAAACACAAGACCTCAATTTTCTGTACCAAATTGAAAAAAGGTACTTATACTTTTACCGTACAGTTGATGCCAAGGTATTCAGGTAATTATATCCTAAATCCAGCTAAAGCCGAAATGATGTACTTTCCTGTGTTTTATGGAAGAGAAGGGATGAAAAGAGTGACTATAAAGTAAACTCCCAAATCATGACTTGCCTGTCATCACCTGTCGAAATCAGATATTTGCCATCAGTACTCCAGATCATTTTATTAATAGAGTGAAAGTGGCCTGGAGTGTTTTTCTCTAAACTGAGTATTTTATAGAGTTTAAAAGTCTCGCTGTCCCATAGTTTAATGCTCTTGTCCTGACTACAGGTAGCAAAATAGGGTAGAGTAGGGTGGAAAACGATGGAGTAAACGCTAAACATATGTGCCGGAACACTATTGCTGAGTGTATAGTCAGGCAGGCTCCATATCTTCAGCTGAGCATCTCTGCTGCCCGAAATCAAGTAAGTGCCATTTGGTGCGTACTGTAAAGCGGTTACTGCAAATTTGTGCCCTTCAAGCTCTTTAATAAGCGTGTAATCATCAGAGTTATATATTCTGATGATGCCATCCTTACAACCCAAGGCTACTTCTTTTGCATCATTGCTCAAGGCAATTGTCCGCACGGTATTTTGTAGTACCGGAAAATTGTACAGCAACGTAAAGTCTTTTAAAGACCATACCGCCACGGTGCCATCTTCTCCGGTACTTATAATTTCGTTTTTATGGGCAATGGTTTTTACATCAAACACACCTTTTTGGTGATGGCTTAATGTGGCTATTACTTTTTGCTCCAACAGGTCGAATACCAGGATTAGCCCACTTCTTTGTGCAACAAACAGTAAGTCTTGATAGGTATGTAAAGCGTATACTGAGCTTTGTACCGGCAAGATTACTTTTACAAAGGACATGGTATTCAACGACCATTCCACTACTCCCTTATCATTACCCGCACTAAAGAAAGTATCTTTCTGATTAGAGTTGGCCAAGGCATAAATTGGGTTCTGGTGTCCGCTAAGGGTGTGGAGGTGTGTAATCATTGGTACTATTTCTTGTGTCTGCCTTCTAGATTTAAACCAATATCTGCAAGGGTTTTTCCTTTTTCCCTTAACAATACCAAGAGGTGGAAAATCAGGTCAGAGCTTTCATTTACAAAATCAACATCAGTTTCATTTAGTGCAGCAATAACAGTTTCTACACCTTCTTCGCCAACTTTTTGTGCTATTTTGTTTAGCCCTTTTTTGCGTAGTGTATTGACATAAGATTCATCAGAAGGGTTTTCGTACCTGTCTTTAATGATCTGCTCGAGCTCAAAAATGAAGTTCTGGTTATAGTTAGTTTTAAAGCAGCTGCGGGAGCCAGTATGACAAGTAGGTCCAACAGGTGTAGCTTTAATCAATATCGTATCATTATCGCAATCAATATGTGTTTCCTTTACAAAAAGGAAGTTGCCACTTTCTTCACCTTTAGTCCACAGTCGGTTTTTAGTGCGAGAAAAGAAGGTCACCTTACCCTCGGCCTGGGTTTTATCCCAAGCTTCCTGGTTCATATAACCTAGCATTAAAACCTCCAGTGTTTGCTCGTCCTGTATAATTACAGGTACCAAACCCTGTGTTTTTTCGAAATCTATTTTCATAACCTTACCGGTATGTTGTGTTTTTTTAATTCTTCTTTTAAAAATGGGATAGGAATTTCACCGAAGTGAAAAACTGAGGCCGCCAGTGCAGCATCTACGCCGGTTTGTAAAAATACCTCTGTAAAATGCTCAACTTTTCCGGCACCGCCAGAGGCGATAACAGGAATGTTGATAGCGCGGGCTACTTTATCCAGCAGGAGACAATCAAAGCCATTCTTTGTCCCATCGTGATCCATTGAAGTTAATAATATCTCTCCAGCGCCCAGACTTTCAGCTTTAAGGATCCAGTCTTCCGTTTCCAGTTCGGTAATTAAGCGGCCACCATTTAGATGAACCATGTTACGACCATCAACCAACTTAGTGTCGACTGCAAGCACCACAAACTGCACTCCAAAGGCTTTTGCTAAGTCCTCAATTAATTGAGGATTTCTAACTGCAGCCGAGTTGATGCTGATTTTATCAGCACCAGAGTTTAAAAGCGCTTCGGCATCGGCAACCGAGGTAATCCCCCCTCCAATGGTAAAAGGGATGTTCAATTGTCTGGCCACAGATTTCACCATTTCAATGGTTGTACCTCTGCGTTCGTGGGTAGCTGTAATGTCTAGAAAGACCAGCTCGTCGGCACCTTGCTGTGCATATTGCCAAGCCAGTTCTACTGGATCCCCAGCATCTTTTAGGTCCACAAAATTTACTCCTTTAACCGTTCGCCCGTCTTTTACATCCAGACACGGAATAATACGTTTACTCAGCATCGGGTTATAAAGAAGTCATTTGCTTTAAATTCCACTGTTTAATCTCATCAATGGAAATTCTGTTTTCATAGATGGCTTTACCAACTACTACAGAGCGAATGTCAAGGGTTGCCAATTCTTCAATGTCAGCCATAGAGCTTACACCACCAGAGGCAATTAGTTTAATGAATGGAGAATGATCCAACAGTTTTCTGTATAAATCCATTGCTGCGCCACCTAATTTGCCATCTTTATTGATGTCGGTACACAAGAAGCGGAAAAAGCCTAATTGCAGACATTTATCAACGTAGTCCATTAGTTTTATAGGGGAGCTTTCCATCCATCCCGAATATTTGATCACCTCATCAAGTACGTCAATCGCAATAACAATACGGTTTGCATAATCGTATTTCTTGCCAACTTCAGTACTTAGTTCTTGTAAAAAGTCAGGATTGGTAATGGCCTGAGTACCTACAATTACACGGTGAATACCAGCGTCCAATAAATCGGTTACTTGCTTAATGGTACGGATACCGCCACCATATTGCACGCGCATATCAGTTTTTTGAATCACTTCAAATAAGGCAGCCTGGTTACTAAAGTCACCTTTAGCGCCATTTAAGTCAATGATATGTATAAATTCTGTACCATTAGACCGGTAGGTCTCTATCATTTCAGCGATGGAAACATCGTAAACTGTTTTCTGATTGTAGTCGCCTTCTGTTAGTCGGACAACCTTTCCATCTAAAATATCAATTGCAGGAATAATGTACATTTTATTGTTTTAAGTTTGAAAAATTCATTAATAAACGCTCTCCGGCGATACCAGATTTCTCTGGGTGGAACTGAACACCGTAGAAATTATTTTTTTGTATTGCTGCCGAAAATGGCATCCCATAGTCAGCAGTTGCGATGTCAAAAGTAGCGTTATATTCAATAAAGTACGAATGCACGAAATAAAATTGTGTGTCACTTTCAACACCTTCAAATAGTAAATTGTTTTGATGGCTGATATTATTCCAGCCCATATGTGGGATTTTAATCCCTTGATGCTTATCGAATAACCTTGTTTGTATAGGTACGATGCCCATTAAGTCGGCATTTCCCTCTTCCGAATGTTCGGTTAAGAGTTGCATACCAACACAGATGCCTAGTACTGGTTTTTTTAGTGCTTTAATGGGGGCAACTAATCCGGTTTGTTCCAGCTTTTTCATGGCCGCGCCGGCATGTCCTACACCGGGAATGATGATGTGTGTGTACAGATCCAAATCAGCTTCTGTATTCACCATTCCAAAAGGAATGCTCAATCTTTCCAATGCTGATGTCAGCGAAAAGATATTTCCAGCCCCATAATTTACAATTCCAATCATTATAATATCCCTTTGGTGCTTGGTAAGACTAACTTATCCGGGTCGCGTTTAATCGCCACCTTTATTGCTTTTGCAAAAGCTTTAAATATAGCTTCAATTTTATGATGTTCGTTATCACCTTCGGCTTTAATGTTCAAGTTGCATTTGGCTGCATCGCTAAACGATTTGAAAAAGTGATAGAACATTTCTGTTGGCATATCACCTACTTTTTCACGTTTAAATTCAGCATCCCAAACGATCCAGGCGCGACCGCCAAAATCGATGGCTGCCTGTGCCAGACAATCGTCCATCGGTAAGCAAAAACCATAACGTTCCAAGCCCAGTTTGTTGCCAATAGCCTTGGCAAAAGCCTCACCTAAAGCGATTCCGGTATCTTCAATGGTATGATGTTCATCGATATGCAAATCGCCTACTGTTTTGATTTTTAAATCAATACTACCATGACGCGCAATCTGATCCAGCATATGGTCAAAGAAGTTTAATCCCGTATGAATATCGGCCTTGCCAGTTCCATCCAGATCAATATTGATGCTGATCTTGGTTTCATTGGTGTTACGCTCGTGTGCTACTACACGACTTCCGGCTCGTAAAAAAGTATAAATATCTACCCAGTCCTGTGTTTGCAATGCAATCACATCACCTAGGGTATCCGCTTTGTCTAATACTTCATTGGCGCCCAATAGATCGTTGTTGCGGATCCAGATGGCTTTAGCACCTAAGTTCTTAGCCAGAATCACGTCATTGATGCGGTCGCCAATTACAAAAGAGTTTTTAAGGTCGTAACCTTCGGCTAAAAAATGTTGTAGTAAACCTGTGTTTGGTTTACGGGTAGGGGCATTTTCATGGGCAAAAGTCTTGTCAATAATTACCTCACTAAATTCAACACCTTCACTGGCAAGAGTTTTTAAAATGAAGTTATGGACAGGCCAGAAGTTTTCTTCAGGATGTGAATTTGTTCCTAAGCCATCCTGATTGGTCACCATCACCAAATCATAATCCAATTCCTTTGCAATTTTCGCAAGGTATTGAATGGCTTTAGGGTAAAACTCCAGTTTGGCAAAGGAATCTATCTGCTCATCCTCAGGTTCAGTAATCAGGGTTCCGTCTCTATCTATAAATAATACTTTCTTCATGGTTTAGGTTGGTTGATTTAGTTGATGTTTTTAAGCGCTTCTAAGAGCGTTTTGTTTTCTTCCTGTGTTCCGATCGTGATGCGCAGACATCCTTCGCACAGCGTCACTTTAGAGCGGTCTCTGATGATGATGCCTTCAGTTACCAATGCGTTGTACGTATTTAACGCATTCTCCACTTCAATTAGTATAAAATTAGCATCCGAAGGATACACCTTTTTAACCATAGCAAGTGCGGCTAGATCTTTACTCAAGCTTTCTCTTTCTGCAACAGTAATTTTGATCCATTCGTTTACCTGCTCAATGTTTTCCAAAGCTTTTAACGCTAGGTCTTGTGTAGCCTGGTTGATGTTGTAAGGTGGTTTTACTTTGTTCAATACATCAATTACCGGGCGGGCAGCAAAGGCCATTCCTAAGCGAAGTGCAGCTAGTCCCCATGCTTTCGAAAAAGTTTGTAACACAACCAGATTAGGATATTCTGTTAGTTCCTTAATAAAAGTCCGTTGTTTGGCGTAATTGATGTAAGCCTCGTCAATCACCACCAAGCCTTTAAAATTGGCCAATACGGTTTCAATATCAGTGCGTACAATTGAATTTCCAGTAGGGTTATTTGGCGAGCAAATGAAGATGAGTTTCGTGTTCTCGTCAACAGCTTCAGCAATGCCATCCAGGTCTAACTGAAAGTTTGGAAGCAGGTTTACCTTGCGTATTTCTACGTTGTTGATACCTGCTGAAACCTCGTACATGCCATAGGTAGGAGGCAGGATAACCACATTGTCTTGTTTGGGTTCACAAAAGGCTCTGAACAAAAGATCGATGGCTTCATCGCTTCCATTTCCCAGAAAAGTGTTTTCAATCGGTACTCCCTTTATTTTGCTAATCGCATCTTTCAAATCCAGCTGTAGCGGATCTGGGTAACGGTTGTAATTTTCTGAAAGTGGCGAACCATAACTGTTCTCGTTAGCATCCAGAAATATGTTGGCTTGACCTTTATATTCGTCCCTCGCGGTAGAGTAGGGGCGAAGGTTTTTTATGTTTTCTCTTTGTAATTTATTGATATCCATTTTAAAGCGATTTTAAACGAATGCTTACGGCATTCTTGTGTGCAATTAGTCCTTCTGCTTCAGCAAGAACTTCCACAGTGTTTCCGATGTTCCTTAATCCCCTTGGCGTAATGTGCTGGAAGGTGATTTTCTTCACAAAGGAATCTAATGATACGCCTGAATAAGCTTTTGCGAAGCCACTCGTAGGCAAGGTGTGATTCGTTCCAGAGGCATAATCGCCAGCGCTTTCAGGGGTTAAATTTCCGAGGAAAACGGAGCCTGCATTGCTGATGAGTGGAATAAGTTGTTCAAACTTATCTGTAGAAAGGATTAAGTGTTCAGGGGCGTAGATATTGCTAAATGCCAGACCTTCTTCAAGGTTGTCAACCAGCACTGCATACGAATTTTCGATGGCCTGAGCAGCTATATCTTGCCTTGGTAGTTCCTTTAATTGCAATTCAATCTGTGCTAATGTATCGGTTATGATTTTACTTGACGTAGCTACTAGAATGGTCTGACTATCAACCCCATGCTCAGCTTGGGCAAGTAGGTCTGAAGCGATGTATGACGAATTGGCAGTCTCATCCGCGAGTACTAAAACCTCTGAGGGGCCCGCTGGCATATCGATAGCTGTGCCAGCCGCAGATTGTACCAATTGCTTAGCTTGAGTTACATAGCGGTTGCCCGGTCCAAAGATCTTGTAAACCTTCGGTACGCTTTCTGTTCCATAAGCCATAGCTGCAACTGCTTGCGCTCCGCCTACAAGGTATATCTTTTCGATGCCCAGCAATACGGCTACATAAGCCAGATAACAATTGGTTTTACCATCTTTTTGAGGCGGAGAACAAACCACTATTTCTTTACAGCCAGCAAGGATTGCAGGTATCCCAAGCATTAAAAAAGTGCTTGGTAAAACTGCTGTTCCTCCAGGGATATAAAGTCCCACACGTTCTATTGCTCTGGTTTCGCGCCAGCAGGTAACACCTGGCATGGTCTCTATTTTATCCTCCCTGTACGACTGCGAAGCGTGAAAGGCTTTGATGTTTCTGTAAGCCGTGTCTATTGCTGCTTTAGCCTCAGTTGGTATGGTAGCGGCAATGCTGTTGATCTCTTCTTTTTCTATAAAAAGCTGCTGAAGCTGCACCTTGTCGAAAGCCAGTGCATAATCAAACAAGGCTTGATCTCCTTCTGTTTTAACCCGGTCAACAATGCTTTCAACCCTTTCAAGAATGGTAACATCATCTTCCAGCTGTCGCAAACAGATGGATTCAACTTCCTGTTTAGTTAAATCTTTATAACTATAGATTTTCAATGTTTTATGTTTTTGGTTTAACTATTAGTTAATGCTTGTTTTAGCCCTTAGGCTATCATTTAAGCAATGATTTTCTCAATAGGCATCACTACAATTCCTTGGGCACCGGCGGCTTTCAGGCTATTGATCTTTTCCCAGAAATCGTGTTCAGCAATTACCGAATGCACAGCAACCCATTCATCATCAAACAAGGGAACAACGGTCGGACTTTTTACACCTGGTAATAAATCCACGACTTTTTTAAGGTTAGTTTTTGCTACGTTAAGCACCACATATTTGGTCTCTTTTGCACGCAGTACCGACCGGATTCTTTGTAGCAATTCTTGAACTTCAGGTAGTAAATCTGATCCTGCTTTTCCAATCAGAATCGCTTCAGATTTCATCACTTCCGAGAAAGGTTTTAGTCCGTTGCTTTTTAAAGTTCCGCCTGTAGAAACGATGTCGCAAATGGCATCACTCAATCCAAGTCCTGGACCGATTTCAACTGATCCGGAAATCGTCCGAACTTCTGCATTTACATGATTTTCTTTTAGGTATTTTTCAAGGATAACCGGGTAAGATGTTGCGATGGCTTTACCACTTAATTGCGCAATCTCGGTAATTTGACTTTCGTTAGGAATGGCAATTTTTAAAGTACATTTACCAAAACCTAGTTTTTGTAGGTAGGTAACTTCGGCACCAGCTTCAACAATTACGTTTTCGCCAACAATGCCCAGGTCTGCAATTCCATCTTGTACATATTCAGGAATGTCATCATCTCTTAGGAAAAGGATTTCTAAAGGGAAGTTCGTAACAGTTGATATTAGTGAACTTTTGTAGTTCTCGAAGGATAAACCACAATTTTTAAGGATCTCTACTGATTTTTCGTTTAATCTACCCGATTTCTGGATAGCTATTTTAAGTGTTTTCACTGTATGCTTTTAGAATTATTGATTGAACAAGAAAATATTTTCGGAAACAAGTTTTGAAGTACAAAACATTACATATACATCGCCAATTGGCGATGGTGCAAATGTAAATGATGGTTCAAAAGGTGTTTCATATAATATCTTAAGTTCCTTATCAACAATGACTAGCATTATGAGGAGCTGCAAATATATGGATTGAAATGGCAATACCAAATTAATTATACAATTTTAGTAGTTAAAAAGTGAAATAGGGGCGGGCTATAATAAAAACTGTATTGCGGTTAGCTCTTTGCCTAATCTCTGCACGCCTTTTAATATCCGTTTGGTTTGATTTTCTGATGGCTTTTTAATTCCATTAATATATTGAGACAATAGGCTTTGGCTCATTCCGATGCGTTCACTTAATGCTTTAGCATTAATTACCTTATAAAATTCAAAGAAACTTGCCAGATCAGGCTTTAGTATAATATCATCCATTTCAAAGGAGAAGTCCTCCTCAGTAAATGTTAAATTAAGTGCATCGAGAATATTAGCCTTTAATTCTTCTATATCTTCTGCTTGTGTTCCGATGAAGGAGTTGTTTAAGTTGATACTAGCACTAAATCCAGTTTCCTCTTTAATAACTGTCATCGTTACTTTTGGCTTCTTCATCTTTTATCTGTTTTAATATCTGATTGTTTAAGTATGCCGCTAAGCAATCCTTTTTTTATTTCGGTGTTTCTCTTGCCTTCTTTCATTGGTGTTTTGCTTGCTTGCAGCGAACTTCCCCAGATTAAATTATAAAAACACTATTTCTAAAGGTCTCTATCGATTTTTAGTTTTACGGAGTTTATTCCTGAATGGCCTAAGAATTCATGATGAGTTTACTTAATGGCAACTTATTTCCCGCTTAATTAACGGACATTAACCGGACACTACTCGACTCCAGCCAAGTAGTGTCCGAGTAATGTCCGAGTAATGTCCGGGTAACGTCCGGGTATATAGCGCTCGCAGATCGGTTGCTTAGAGTTAACTGTAAGGAAAATTTTAGGACGCTAATCTGTCCGCTTTCTCAATAGTTATCTTTATTCAATATATTTTTTACGTAACTTGTTGGAATTTTTGTACTTTGCATTGAATTTATCCCTTTCAAATGATCAGTAAAATAAAATTAGCAGCTCTAGTTTTTTCTTTCTCTCTTGGTGTATTAAAAGTAAGTGCACAGGATAGTCCCATTAAGATTTCATCTAAAATAAATACGGATAGAAGTGTCGATATATCCTTTGAAAAACAAGATCCTGGTACCTATACCGTTCTTGTTAATTTTGGGGATCTGACCAATGCTGATGGCTCAAACGAGCAGGATGTTACCATCAAGGGGTATTCCGGAAATTTACTTACCCTGAAACCTCGAAACGCAGAGCAAGGCATTGGATATTCTTATACTTCGACTTACATCAGAGGCAAGTTCGAGCCAAAATATGATGTGAATTTTATTTACGTCTTGCCTTATAAATCGGGGACTAAGATTAGGATTGCTGAGGCGGAGTTTGTAGGTGCTAAATATTTTGGAAATACGACACCTGCAGATTGGAAGGTTTATAATTTTTACAGTAAGGTTCAGGATACCGTGACAGCGGTAAGAAAAGGGGTTGTCGTAGATATCAAGGATCTGCATGAAAGTGAAAATTCTGGTAATTTGGTTTACAGTAGTAAAAGTAACAGTATGATTATAGAGCATGCTGATGGTACACTTGCTACCTACAAAGGATTTAAAAAAGGTAGTTTTGTGGTCGAAGTTGGTCAGACTGTTTTTCCAGGCACCGTGCTTGGGCTGAATGCTAAAACTAATCCAAAGAGTGATTTCCATATTTCACTTATGCTGAGCTATCTGAAATCAAAAGAAATTGATCGGACAAGAACCCTTCAAAACTCCAAAAGTCTATATGGCTTCATCACGCCACGCTTTTCTACCCAGGAAGATCCAAATGTTATTCTGGAAGCTAGAAAGACATATATTGCTGCTCTGCCAGTTGAAGTACTAAAAAAGGAACTGACTAAAAAGGAACTGAAAAAGCAGGGTATTAAGTAGCTTAATTTGATTAATGGCATTGTAATTGCAAATAAACATTATTTTTGCAGTCAATATCACCATTTTGAAGAAAACCCTATTTTTACTAATCCCAATTTGTTTATTACTAAATGCCTGTAACTGGTTTAAGGATACACCGGAAGTCGGTTTGGTTCTGGCTAAGCATTTTGACAATAAGCTCTATAAAAAATTTGATACTGCTGAATATAACGTCGTTTTTAAAAGACATTTTGATTCTTTGCAGGGCAATTTTTCTAATCCGAATACGCTTAAAACGTATTACATCCGTAATAATAGTGAGCCACGCCTGGTTACTAAGTATTTTGTGAGTGGCGCATTAGACTCCCTTCAAAATTATATCAGCAGAAGCGAAGAACACGGTTTTAATCCAGAAGTATTTGGATATAAGAAATTAAAAGCACTACTAGAAATGTTGGCCGATAATAAGTTTAACTCCATTGCAGAGGTTTACCCTGTCGTTGCAGATTTAGAATTGAACGCGGCAGAGAGTCTGATTAAGTACAATAATTTTGTTTACTATGGCAGTGTAAACCCACGTAAATTACTTTCGCGCTATTATGTGCCAGTAAAAAGACCTGATAGTGCAAGTATGACGGCTGTGCTGGGTACTGATGACCTGCAAAAATTACTTATTTCCATTCAGCCGAGTTCGGAGAAGTATCGCGAATTGCAGCAAGCAATGTTAAAGCTGGAGAAAAAAGGGAATAAAGATAATCAGACTTTAAAAACCATACAAGTGAATATGGAAAGATTGAGGTGGAAATTGCCCGATCTTGGGGAAGAGTATGTTGAAGTGAATATTCCTGATTTTTCTTTGACCTGGTTTAGCAAGGAAGATACGTTAAGCCACATGAAAGTATGTGTGGGCGAAGCACGTGAAAAGGACTACGCTGAAAAAATAAAGTTATATACTAAATCTGGCAATCTGGATGATAAGCCAAAAAATCATGAAACGCCAATATTGTACAGTAAGCTAAACTCTATTCAGGTAAACCCAATATGGAATATTCCGGTAAGTATTGCCAGGAATGAAATTTACTGGCAAGCGGTTAAAGACCCGTATTATCTTTCTAATAACAACATTAAGGTTTATTACAAAGGAAAGCAGGTTAATGATCCGGATACTATACAATGGAGCAGGTACCCAAGAGAAAAGTTGCCATATCAGTTTAAACAAGGATCAGGTGAGGGGAATGCCTTAGGTAAATTCAAATTTATATTCGACAATGGGTCGAGCATTTACCTACATGACACCAATAATAAAAGTGGATTTTCTCGGGGCAATAGAGCTATTAGTCATGGTTGTGTGCGGGTAGAAAAACCTTTAGAGTTTGCCGAAATGATGGTTAAAGATAAATATCAGTACGATCAGCTGCGGATGGAAGTAAACTTGCCGCCAATTGATACCACAAAAATGGAGGTGTTCCATAAAAAAATGGCAAAGAAGGCTGATACATTAAATATATTCAAGTTAAAACCTAAATGGTTTGGAACCAAAAAGCCGATACCATTGATCATCAATTACATTACTGCATGGCCACAAAACGGAGTCATACAATTTAGGGAAGATGTTTACGGATTAGACGAAACTTTATATGCAGCTATGAAGAAATTCATGTAAAAGTATTAACTTTGGTTTTTAATGAATTTCCTATACCCAGGTTTTCTTTTAGCACTACTGGCAATAGCCATCCCTATTGTAATTCATTTATTCAATTTCCGGAAATTTAAAAAGATCTATTTCAGTAATGTACAGTTTCTTACGGCTGTTCAGGAGCAAAATTCATCTAAAGAAAAGCTGAAGAATTTACTGGTTCTGCTATGCAGGGTATTGGCCATTATTTTCCTGGTGTTGGCTTTTGCCAGACCTTTTATCCCTTCATCAAATCTAAATAATATAAATGCGGCGGGTAATCTGATCAGCATTTATATTGATAATTCTTACAGTATGGAAAGCCTGAATAAGGAAGGAAATCTACTGGAAGAAGCCAAGCGTAAAGCGAAGGAAATTGCAAGGGCTTACGCGATGACGGATCAGTTTAAACTGGTAACGAATGATTTTGAGGGTAAGCACCAGCGGGCAGTAAATAAAGAAGAATTTATGAGTTTGCTGGATGGCATAAAAATTTCGGCAACCAGCAGATCTTTACTACAGGTGATCAATCGTTTGGAGACTGATCAAGCTGCAAATAAAAACGAGCAGGCTTATTTGCTTTCCGATTTTCAGAAAAACTTTGTGGGTACGCAGCCCCTTAAAACGAATAAGGATATCAGCTATTCATTTATAAAGTTAAATGCAAATAGTCTGCCCAACATATCAGCAGATAGCATTTGGAGCATCTCGCCAGTTCATTTGCCCAACCAAATAGAACAATTTGTGGTGCAACTTCAAAATTATGGTGATGAGGATGCTGTAGATGTACCTTTAAAGTTAAGCATCAATAAGCAGCAAAAGGCGATTGGCAATGTGAATATTCCAGCCGGGAAATCTTTAAAAGACACACTATCTTTTAGCGGCCTTAAGGGCGGATGGCAAAAAGGCACATTAAGTATCAAGGATTTTCCGTTGACCTTTGATGATGAATTGAATTTTACTTTCAAGGTAGCGGAGGATTTGAAGGTGTTGAGCATTAGTGGTAACCCCGCAGATAAATATATCCGTTCGCTTTTTTCGGCCGATGCTTATTTTAAGCTTACAGAAATGCCAGAGTCTAATATCAGATATTCGGCTTTCCCTGAGTATAGCCTGATTGTATTGGATGGATTGAAAGAGCCTTCATCAGGATTGGCCCAGCAGCTAAAGCTGTATATAGAAAATGGTGGTTCAGTTATTGTATTTCCTGATTTGGACGCCAATGCTGCAATATATACTCCATTTTTAACTGGCTTGTCACTACCCGCTGTGCAGCAGTTAAATGTTGGTCCGGCAATAGCCAGTACCATCGATCTTAAGAATTCTGTATTTAAAGATGTATTTGAGCAGGTTCCAGAAAATATTGATTTGCCGGTTGTGAACAGGTATTTTAGTTACGCAGAGCAAAATACCAGCAACAAGGAGAACATCCTTAAACTGCCTCTTAATAAATTTCTTTTTGCAAGGTATAATCTGGGGGCTGGCAAAGTGTATTTGTCTGCAAGTTCTCTAGATGCGAAGGATGGCAACATGGCCAGACACCCCGTTTTTGTTCCACTAATGTTTAAAATAGCTTTTGCCAGTAGCAGGGAGCAGCCATTTTACTATGTAACTGGAAAAAGCAATGTGCTGGAAAGCGCAAAGATCAATTTAACTGGCAACCAATCTTTAAAACTGGTTTCGTCTGGCTTTGAGGTGATCCCTGAGGTTAGACAAACACCGGGGAAAACGCTTTTATATGTGGCAGACCAGGTGAAGAAATCGGGCTTTTATGAGTTGAAGAAGGCAGATTCTGTATTATCTGTTGTGGCATTTAATGATGATAGGACAGAGTCCGATATGCATTATGCTGACAAAAATGAAATTAAAGCCTTGTTTAACAAGCAAAATATAATGTTTTATAATTCTAAGAAAGACGCATTATCTATGAATATAGAGATGAAAAATAACAGCAGCGAGTTATGGAAACTTTGTCTAATTTTGGCTGTTGTTTTCTTAGCCATTGAAATCCTATTGATCAGATTTTTTAATCCTACAAAAAATATACAAACAACATGAATCTTCTCATCACAGGCGTAACCATTGCCGATCCCAACAGTCAATTTAACCAGCAGAAATGTGATGTACGTATAGAGCATGGCAAAATTACTGCTGTAGAAAGCAAATTGGGCACCTTGACAGCGACGAAAGGTGAAACCATTTTTGATGGTTCGGGCTCGGTACTTTCACCGGGTTTCTTTGATTTGAACTGTGCTATCGGTGACCCCGGAATTGAAACTAAAGAAGACATCTATACCGCAACAGCAGCTGCGGCTGCTGGAGGGTTTACTGGATTGGCTGTTTTGCCACATACCAAACCGGTGGTTCAATCTAAGGGTGAAATTGCTTATATCATTAATAAGGCGAAAGGTAATTTAGTAGATGTATTACCGGTGGGGGCGGTGAGTCAGGATTTGGAAGGCAAAGAACTTGCCGAGATGTACGACATGAAACTGGCCGGTGCAGTTGCATTTTCTGATGGTACAAAAGCAATCAGCGATGATGGCTTTATGAGTCGTGCGCTGCAATATGCAAAAGGGCTAAATGGTTTGCTGATGGTATATCCTGAAAACAAATCCATAGCTGGTAAATCACAAATCAACGAAAGTAAGAACAGTGTGCTGTTGGGTATGAAAGGTCTGCCTGCTTTGGCAGAAGAAATGCACATCAGCAGAGATATATTTTTAGCAACTTATCACGATGCGCCAGTACACATCAGCAATATTTCTACTGCGGGTTCTGTTGCACTAATTAAAAAAGCTAAAAAAGACGGGGTTAAAATCACTTGCGATGTGGCAGCACATCAGCTGGTGTTTACAGAAGAGCTCTTAAACGATTTTGATAGCAATTATAAGGTGAAACCTCCTTTGCGTGGTAAAACTGATATTAAAGCTTTAATAAGTGGTTTAAAAGACGGAACAATTGATGCGGTAAGCTCACAACATCGTCCACATGAAATTGAGTTTAAAGATGTAGAGTTTGAAATCGCTGCTTATGGCATTATTGCTTTGCAGACTGTATTGCCGTTATTGCTTAAAGCAGGACTGGATGCAGGGCAGATTGCCGAGAAACTTTCAGTAAACCCGCGCACCCTGCTAGGTTTAGCTGTTCCGGTGATTGAAAAAGATGCAGAAGCTAATTTTACCCTTTATAATGCCACTGAGGAGTGGTTGTATAACTCAGAGAACAACTTTTCTAAGTCGGCAAATTCGCCACTACTAAATAAAAAATTAACCGGTAAAGTAAAGCTGGTATACAATAACAAACAATTACAATCTTATGGATAACTATGTAATGTTCTTGATTTAACCTATATTAGACCTGTATTATGAAATAAAGGGAAAAAAAAGGGAAAATATCATGGCCACATTCAAAGTCATTACAGAACCATCAATTAAGACAGAAATTGTAAGAGATAAGGACAAGAAAGAGATTGGTATTAAAAAATATGTTTATTACGCAATCTCTTTTGATGAACCTTTTGAAGGAAAGTTAAGCCACTATCGAAAGGAGAATGGTTTAAAAAACTATGATATTTCCTTGGTCCGCGGTGATGAAGATGATCAACGAAGAAATGAACAGCTCCTTTTAAAAAAAATCAATAAGGATTTAGCTGAAGGCATAGACCCAAAATATAAATTCGCTCATACCGTTGCAGCAGAAAAAGCAAAAATTGAAGAAGCAAAGAAAGTCGAAGAATCTAAAGTTAGTTTAGATGATGCGATAAAATTGTTGAAAGAGTCTAAAGGTTATAGCGGGATAAGGATAGCAAAGGGGAAGGAGATAACCGCCACGCACTATTTAAGTTTATATAAAAACAATTTCAGACGTTTCTTACAATTAATCGGAAAAGAAAAAGACATTAGAGCAGTAACAAAATCTGATATAAAATATTGGATTGATATACATTTTAATTACACTGGTGAGCACGTGCGCAAAGATGGTAAACCAATGTTTGGTGAATGGTCTTCAAAATCTTGCTTAAGCGGAAAAGCTAGTGTGTCATCTATGTTTAGTGTTCTGGTTGATAAAGATATTATAGCTGTCAACCCATGTTTTGGTGTAAAAGTTAAAAGCGATTCGGAAAAAAATATCTTAGATGAAGATGATGAAGTAAAAGATGTGTTTGAACTTTGGACACAAGAGGAAATGGATATTTTCTTTTCAGATTCAGATGATATAAACCGTTTGTATTTTTCAAACATTGGTAAATGTATCTACTACAGTGCCATTCGTAAATCTGAATTATTTAGGGTAACTATGAATATGGTAGATTTTGAAAATGAATGCTTTTCAATCCCAGCAAAATTTACCAAATCAGCTAGAAAATATAAAAATGCTAATGAATTGATAAATATTGATATGCCAGATTCTTTGCTACCTTCATTAAAAAAATGGGTTAATGCTCGTTATCCTGATGGCTATAATGGTGAAAGTTTTCTATTTCCCCACAAATTGAAAACATGGCTACCAACTGATTATTATACTTTTAATACACATTGGAATACATTTAGGGGTAACCTACGAAGAGAATATGAAGGTTTGTTCATGAAAAATATATATGCTCTTAAACATAATGGACTATCTGCATATTTTCATGCCCTAATTAAAAGAAAGGATTTAACCCCTGCTGAAGTTATCTTAAAAATGCAAGCACAGGCTAGACACAGTTCATTCAGCGAAACAGAAAATTATTTAAGAAATCATAATTTATTATTCAAAGAGAAGCGAGAGAAGGCAAACTTCTAAATACAGTGGGGGTTATTTACCCCCATTTTTTATATAAGTAAGGGCCTTCAGCTCTAATCGTTTTTCGTAAGCCTCAAAATCTAACCGTTCCCTTTCCTTTTTACTGATACGCTGTTTTGGTTCGATAGCTGGTTGTGCAAAGAATTTGATCGTGGGTTTTAGATCCACTGTTAATGTTTTCATCATTTCCTTAATCTCTATTAGATCATTAGATGGTGGCAAAGAGACTGCCTTAGCATGGGCTAGTTGCATTATCAAATTATCGATATACATTTTGTCAGCCATTCTTTTGGCTTTGATTTGTGCGACGTAATTTTTAAATGATTGCCCCTGCCTTCGTAATTTAAGGTTGTTTTTTAAATTTTTCCCCATAATCTTTTTGTTCTAGGCTAATTTTATTAGTATTTTTAGGGTATGAAAATTGTATTAAGATTTCTTGTTACTATGATCATCTCCACTGGAGCTTTGTTTGCTGCAATGAACGCAAAGGACGGCCCATGGATGGGATTTGTTGTCGCTTTTGGTGTATGGGTGCTTTTCTTCTGGTCTTACTCTAGGCATTCAAAAAAAATGGCTGAACGGAAATTTCGCGAAAGAATGTTCGAACAACACATGCGCAGCAATCAATACAATAACCGCAGATAATTCAGTATTTGCACTCCTGCAAAATCTGGGCTGTATAACTTTCGTATAATTTTGGTTTATAAGTACGCATTCCTGAACGTAATCCGGAAGCTATTTCAAAAGCATTTAATGAGATTTTAGTCCCGAGGAATTCATATACTTTATCCCTGTAGCTTACACGAATTGTTTCCGGTTCAATGTACTGGATGTTACAAGTTCTGCCTTTAATTCCTGTCGCCATTTTCAAGTCTGCCAGGTGGCCGAATATCCCTGAACCCATTAACAGGCCAATTTTCTTGCTCTTAGATAGCCCTCGTAGTACTTCAATATGGCTGTCATGGGGTATGTGGCCGATGGCAAGAAAGAGTAAAAGATTCGGCTCAGGGAAAGCAGTGTAGTTCAGATGAAGAAAGCATATGGCTTCCATTGCGGACTGGCAAACAAATAATTTCCTGATAAGGGCAGGATTTTCCTGTCCTGCCCTCCAAATTGATTTACTAACGGGGGTAATGTGAAAATCGTCACCAAAACATTCCTGATCGGTTCCATAAGAAAACACCAGGTTCCCTTGCTGATCTACCGAAAATGTATTCTCAAAGAATGAAACCACTTCAGGTCTGATACCGATCCTGATTAATTGATCATTCATTACCTGGACAACCCAGTTTTATTCTTCCTCTGCAGGTGTTCAATCGAGTCATCCAGCGAGGCATCTAAATTCTGTTTGGAGTACTGTTCCTTTAGTTCTTGCAAAGCGTTGTCATAACCTTCGCTGAATTTTCTGTTTTCAGCATTATAAGTGTGCAACTTGCCGGACAAAGATTTAAGCCCTTCGAACAGCAAGTAGCTTATTCCTCCATCGAGAATTATAGAAGCAATAATAGCTACCCTGTTGGATAATATTCCTTCGCGCTGAGTCCCGGTATACCGGAACACTGTGCCATCAGAAAGCTCAACTTCCTTGCCTTTCCGGTATGCTTCCTTTTGGGCAGGAGTGAGTTCTTCATTGTTGACCAGGTCAGGAACGAGTATTTTCTTGGTGTCTGTGGTGACAAACTCATGGGTTTCCTGATCAAATTCAATAACTACTTCCTTTTTTCCGATGATGGGATCATTTACCTGTTTCCAGATCACATTGACCGTTCCATCTTGAAGCTGTGCAGCCTCTTCTTTGGAAACGTATTGAGGACGGACATCCTCAGACTGTTTATAAATGGGATGGAACATGACGTCCAGTTCTCCCTCGTTGGTCTTTTGCAGGGAGATTTTAGCATGGACTTCATCCAGGGTCTGGCCCCCGTCACTGATCCCATGGAGCTTGACCACCTGCGTTCTGACGCCGCTGAGCAGTGCCAGGAAGTCTTCCTTAATTAATAGTATCCTGCCGTCGGATGCCAGTCCTATTTTTTCCAGCAGGGGTAATGGTAAAGCTTCAGCCTTAAAAAGTTTTCTGTTCATGGTGTATGGATTTGGTTTTTGAATTCGTTTACGATTTCCTGTACATCGTTAATAATACTGAGGAAGTTGTTGCGGAGCACTTCTTCTGATTTGCCCTCAAAGTCATAGTATAGCGGCATGTCCCGGTATTGTGCTTCCTCCTTTTTAATCGCTTTAAGGTCTAAATTGATCCGGCAGTTCACAGCAGTGGTCTCATAAGTCCCGGTGTACTGGGGGCGTGTTTCCGCTGCCACTAGGCCGACAATTTCCCCTGCTTTTAGGGAGGCGATCTTGCCTGCCGGGATTAAAGGTTCCAGTTTCTCGCTAAGCGAGGTCGAAGTCTTGTTCCTGTCAATAGAAAGACTTTCGTTCATCTGCTTCACCTTCCCGAACAGACGTTCCAGCCATTCCAGTGTCTCCTTATTGCGGACTGCGCCGGAAAGTACGTTTCCAACAATCGAGGTGATCACAGCGGCAGCATCCTTGCCATACTGCTGTTTGAGGATAGGGATTTCCTGCAATCCTAGAATTACTGAAAATTTCATTTCACGGGCACTCTGGATCGTAGACTCAATCCTGTGCAAGTAAACCGATGAAGCTTCATCTACGACCAGCGCACTGGGTAGGTTGCCCATGCTGTTCATCAGCCGTGTCATCCGGTTAAGTACCACGGCATAACAGGCAGAATTAATGTTCTGTGTGGAGGGGTCATTTGCAAGTACAAGCACCCCGGGATCTTTTGGGTCTGAAAGCTTAAGGTTAAAATCATCACCTGAAAAGACCCAGAAAGTTTCCTTCGTCGCTAGTCTGCCTATATAGACCCGCAATGTACCGATCTGTCCCTCCAGCTGATCAAATGCTTTTAACTGGTAAGCACTTTTGAAGGGGGCGAGCAGAGAAACCAGTTCGGGTTCAGAGAAAAGTGCCCTGAATATCTCCGCATAGCTACAGTTAAGAAAAGCCAGTACATGGGGCAGGGTAGAATATCGGCCTTTCTGGAACTTGCTGAAGAAATAGATACAGGCAGCGAGGAAGTTGATAGAGGATTGGGTAAAAAACTGGTCACTACCGCCACTGCGATCACCTTTTTTCATCGCTTCTACTAGTGCTTCCGCGGTTTCACTGGCATCAGCAAGCGTGCGCAGGTAATCAGGCCGGAATGGATTGATCCTCCTGCTTTTTTCTGGTTCTACAAGGTTCAGTACATGGAACTTATGTTTTTTGTACTTGCCATTCTGCCGGGCTAGAAGATAATGAAAGTACACCAGTTTACCCAGATTCGGGTGCTTCAGGTCGTATACGGCAAGACTTTGTTCAAAGGCAATTAGTTGCTTCAGGATGGGATTGAATAACCCGAATGTCTTACCTGATCCGGGTACACCGACTATCAGGCATGATCTGGCTAAATTGGGCAGATTGAGCCATCCGTTCCATACCTTAGCTTTGTAGTAGAACTGCATCGGGATATTAATTACCCCATCTCCGGTTAACTTTTGAAGGGATTGCATGAAGCTTTCACCTTCAGTATTCCATTTGTCTTTACCCAGTCCTGAACGGATCATTTTGGAAACATTGTCCAGGGATAAACTGATGGTCAGTGTGCCGAGGAAGGAGCAGAACATATAGCCGAAATTAAACCAGGTGGTGTTGGCGAATGCATAGCCGGATGGGCGGCCAAACAGGAATATGCTTCCAAAGAAAAGGAGTAATCCAGCGCTGAGCGGGTAAATAATATGCTTTTTTGGATCAAGGTTTGTCTTCTTTCTGGCAAGCGTCCCGATACTCACCAGGCAGATCAGGATTAGGGTAGCCAGCTTGCTGTTCAGTAAAGTTTTGTAGACAGCTATTGTGCTGAGCTTATAAATTACGGGATGAAAGATTCCCCACATTGGAAGGTCACGGTAAATAAAAATGGCCGCCTCTAAGGCGACCATTCCATATATTGTACAGCGCAAAAAGCCGTGCAGCTTTTGCATTTCCCTGGTTTCATCCATAAGCATTGTTATTCTATAAAAGCTTGTTGTGTAGTTTTTGGCTCTTAATGCTAAGAAGATCAGTGATTTGCTTTGCATTCAGATCTTCCTTATATTTATGTTGTAGCAGTCGCTGCAAATCGTAGAAGATTAAGATCGATCTGGATAAAATTCCAAATGTTAAATTTTGTAGTTGTGAGAGCCACATGGGAAATGGGCTATGTTATCCCAAATGATAATGATTTGTATCGCATGGTCTGCGTTCAACACCATGAATATGAGCAGATTTATCCTGTTGATGATTTAAATTATGACGAAGAACAAAATAATTCCAGCGGCTTCTTTTAAGCTGAAACAACAAAAGGCGTTCAGAGTGACGCCTTTTGTTATATATAACACTATTGCGGATTTATTTATTTGTTAAAACCAAGCTATGATCTTTCAGAAATGAAATTGCCAATTTATAAGCGTCCTGATACCTGTCAGGATATTCGCGGGACTGAATTGCCTTACGTTCTTCGAAGATGGTAGCAGACATTGTATATTCTTTTATGTAAAATCGTTCAAGGACTTCAGAAAGCGGCTGCTTGCCCCATGCATCTTCGACCTGGCCATCAGGATGAATGATTATTGCGTGGCAAAAACCTAAGCGACTGCCACATTCATCCGCATACTTCATCACATCAATACCTGCTGCTGGTAATCCTGTAAGATTCATCAATGCATCGGCAAACGGCACACAATTTCCGTGAGAAAACTTAGAGGCTAAATATGCCGGAATTTCTGGATTTTGCCTTTTTGGAATAGTATCCAAAAAAGTTGGATGTGCCGATATCGCTGAGGTAGCCTTTTCGATTTCAGTATCGTTTGCTTTAACTCTCAATGGCAATTCTCTTAGAGCTTGTTCGCTATAACAACGCGTGTCAATATACGCTGTAGGGGTTCTTGTACGTTTTCCAGCAATGGGCTGAATTACATACTTATTAAAAGCCATAATGCCTTTTTTGCCGGTAAAATCAAATACAACATCCCTGTTTGTTTCAACATAAACCCGAACAGGTGTCATATTCTCCACATCAGCATGTTGTTCTGTAGTTAACCAATCCACTTGTAACATCCAGCCAGTTAATCGCGCCAAGGCGATTGCAAAATCAATTCCATCGGAATTTTCCCAGCGTTTCATCATTACATCGGGAAACGTTTTGGCTTTAATATTGTTCTTAGCTTTCATGATTTAAAGATATTGATTTTGCAATTGTAGCTTAAACTTTTGGACTTCCGAAATCGATAATAGGCACTCTTCCAGCTAAAGGGTTGGTATCAGTCCGACCAAGATAATAATCGCGAACAACTCTGGGTATTCTGCCAATGTAAACATCTTTCCAAACCAGTTTTCCATCGATTTCTGTTGCATTCATTAAATATTCATTTACGGTTTCGTCATCTCTCATATAATAAATTCCATAAACACAACTGTCGAAAGTAATCAAACCATTATCCACCTGATCCTTAAAAAGAATCAAATTTGTCCCTGCTCCACCGGACTTCACGCTAGGATAGATCAGGCCCTTAGCACCGGATTCTTTTAAAAGCTGAACATAAGCGGCAGATATATTGTACTGCCATGGTTCATCAACATGGACCTCCTTACTAAATTGTTCGCAGATAAAATTGTCAATTGCATACAATGGTAAAATATACTCTTTATAACTGCCAAGGATTCGGTGGAAGGTATTATGGCGGTCTTTGCCTGCATTACTAAGGTATGTCAGATTTTTGGCTCCTCCCAGAAATAGAAATTCTGTATCCTCTGCAAGCAACCAATTGCCAGTAACGAAACGGTGCTGACGCAATCCTCCAAGTCCCAGGGGTAGGGTTTCCATGCCAGAACAATTATAGGCTTCAATTATTTCTGACGCTATACAACCATAGAAGATCGATTCACCGTCAAAATTACAGCGACCCATTGCTGAGCCATTAGGATTATAAGAAATACGCTGTATATCTTTTGGGAAAAAATCTTCTTGTTCACCATCCAACAATACTGTTCTCTGAACAAAACGTCCCTTTTCGACTTTATGCTGGACGCCAATATGCTTGTATAATTTTCCAAGCAATTCCTTTATCCATTCAGCTTTTATATTTTTTAGGTCCAGATTCCTAAGTTCATTCAAAACTTCGTGAATTTCTTTGATATTGAGGTCGTTAACCATATTTCAGCATTGTTTGTACAAAAATACAGCTAATTATTCAATGTATTCTCACATGGTATCCGCATTCAGGATTGCTGCGTATTTGAGCGAAAGTGTGATGTACCTACCAGAGATCTGTTTCTCGGTCATTTCTATATCCAGCATTTTGTTACCCGGAAAGCTAAACTTCTTAAAGACAAAGACGTTTCGATAGTGTTTTTGAAAGCCAGGGGACTTATATAAAGAGAATTCTGGCCTGATCTCTACTTCCTGAACATTACTGGCCTTGTTTACCTTTTTGTCCCTGATCTTAAATCGGATCTCATCGATGTCGTATTTTAAATTGGTGCGGTTTGCCCATGAAACGTCGAGAAAGATATAATCCCCAAGTGTTGCTATCTGGCTGACCCTGCCTTCCAGGCCAAAAGCTTTACTTTTTGCAAAATGCCCCTTAGGTTTATCACCAATGAACTGCAGGGCATAATCCTTTAATTTATGCTGAGAAAGTGATATGCCACCGATGTCAACGGGAGTGGTATGTTCTGGAAGGATCTCAATATTGGTTTGTGTTTGTGTTTCTGGATTTGGCATATATACGATCAGGTACTGAGCCAGGAAACTTTCGCCAGCAATGGTCACCACTGCATTTTTTGGAAAACCCGCTTTGTCTTTGCTTAATGAGTCCGGAATGTATTTGAGCCTGACAACATTCTTTAACGGGATGTCACCAGCAATGCTGCAGGAGGAGATGTCTACGTATTGCACAGGTTCAGGTGACCTGAAATGGACAGAGGCATTTGGAGGAAGGTAAACTATTGGGAGCTGCGCTGAGACAGTCAATGCCTTTAGGAGTAGTATGGCAATGGAAATGATGAAGGTTCTCATGAGGATTGGGTTAGGATTAATAATTTTGCTGTTGCGCCTGCAATGCCTGGGAATCGATCAGGTACAGGTAGGAGCTGTATTTGAGTTTTGCCTTGTTTTTGCGGATCAGGCTGGCAATTGCAGAGGAGGTGCTTTGGAACATTTTGTCAATCGTGCTCATCAGGAACTGGCTCTGATTCTGGGAGGAGCCCTGCAGATTGACCCCCTGCATGGAATTGCCGCCCAGGTCCTTAGTGAAATCCCGGAATGCGGATTCAGGGACATAAAGCCCTTTAAGTCCGTCCATATCGTACAGGTCCAGGTTAACAGGCAGGATTTTACCCCCGAACAGGATAGACTGTATGCTTAAAGTAACCCGTTGACCACCAAAGCCATTGATCTCTGCATACAGGTAAGTGCCTTTTTTTACCAGAAAGTTTCCGGCTTTGATATCCTCGAGCAAACGTAAGCGAATTCTTGATCCGGCATATCCGGTCAGGTTCTCATCAATGATCGCAGTTATAAAATTCTCCCTTCGCTGTGGCATTACTGTATTGAAAATCAGGGAGGGATCATCAGCCTTGGTAACTTCTAGTTTTTTCTGCTGCTTTTTAAGCATTTCTAACTTCTGGAGTTCTTCTGTCTGTTTCTTCTGCTGCTGGTATTCGGGATCAGCAGCTTTACTGATGCTGTCCATGTAAGACATCTGAGCCTTAAAAATCTCCATAGGATCTTTTTCCTTCGGCTGTACAACAGGATTCCTGACAGAAGTAGATTGCTGGTAACCGTTCAGGTTAGATAGTGCAGTAGCCAATGCCCTGTCCTGATCGGTCATGACGGTCTTTTGCACTCCCTGGTCGGCATAGGGCATTCCTCCGGAAACTAGAGGTACTGTTGATCCCGGCATTCCGGGATTGCCGGAGAGGAAGCGTTTTCTCATCGCCTGATCTATGGAGTCCAGTCCGCGTTCTTCAGCAATCGGGTTGATGGCTGTATTGCCGTCACCTTCTTTATACTGGTTGCGGTAGGCATCGAGTTTATTCGATAGATGGCCCTTTTGGACTTCGGCAGAAGCTTCACCAATGTTTCCCTGCATTCCGGCTGCTGACTTGACTTCCTTGGGATTGTCTTCTGTGCTGGACTTGTACACCATAAAAAAAAGAAACAGAAAGGGCAGGATGAGTAAGGGGATTACGTATTTTGGTTGTTTGAAATTGATGTTCATGGCTTTTGTTTTAAGGATTGATCAATCTGTTCAAGTTCAGCCAACGCAGATTCAAGCCTGAGCCCGTCTTTGGCTGTGAGGGAATCCTTGGCCACTATAGCTTCAATTTCTTTTTTCAGTGAAATTGTCCTGGCAAGGGAACTTCCCGCACGCATCATCCCGCTGAAGCTGTCTGAGACCGGCTGGGTTTTTACCGTTTGCCGAGGGGGATGGGCAGAACGCGGTTGTGGAGTCAGGATAAAGACGTAAACACAGGACAAAGGGATGAGGATGAGCATAACTACATAGCAATGGTAAGGATACGCCTTTAACAGCGATTGGAATTTTTCCATTCCTTTGTTGTAATAGATGGCGAATTCTTTTCGCAGTTCGCCAAACAGGGTCACCGAAGGATCCCTGTTAGAATGTATTTTTCTGAACATTTTCGAGGTCTTTATTTTCTAATGTTTTCCAGCCCGTGATGAGCAGGCCATGTGGGTTATTCTCACTTCTGGGTATATCTTTGAGGTATCCTTCTGTGATCAGCGAGCGCATAATTGTACTGCTCCTGCGGTCTATCTTGAGCTTGCCGTAATACCTGAAGTACTGTCTTTCCGGATCGATGAAAATGGAATCCGTCTGAAGGGTGAGTACTGAACTGGAAGATAAGATGGAGGTAAAATAGCCGCGCTCCTTGAGGTTGTTCAGTTGCTGCATACCCGATTCATCAACCAGATACATAGCCTTTTTCATCTGGTATTCTATGTATTTATCATCAGGGGTAACAGAGAAAAAAATAGAATGGAACAGGTCAATGTGCGCCTTATATTCTGCTGGCCGGTTCATCTGGACATCAGTCTGCCGGGCCAGGATCGGGATGTTACCAGCCAGGATGTATACGCTCTGCCGGGCATTCACAACCTGCTTCCAAGCGAAAAAGCTGACCACAGCAGAGATCAGTAAGGAGCAGATCAGGCTTCCGATGGCTACAACAGTAGCCAGCCGGATCTTTCCTTCAATACTTTTGATAATCATAAATTTGGGGTAATTGGTTAGAATAATTTGCCCGAGACCTTCCTTGCGGCGTTCATCATGGTGACTGAACCCCGGCCGAAGCTTGAAGTAGCAGAACTGATACCGGATGTTGAGACGATCCAGGTGGAAATACTTGGAACAGTGAACATGCATACTGCACCGATTACAAATACAATGATTACCGTTCCGAAGGAGATTACTCCATTTCCGCTGAGCAGCAAAAACTTCGTCATATTGGGCGCAACACCTTCCGCACCTACAAGTTCCTTGTACTTACTGATCTCAGAGGTCATGGCATACTTTTGCATCAGTGCCATGATATACATGATCAGATAAGCAATGCCTGTATAAAGGTTAACTGCTACAAACCGGGCGATCCATGTACTGAAGCTGTCCCGGAACGCGGGCAGGATACTTGCCGCTACCGCAAAGGGACCAAGAATGATCAGGATGGTGGAGTAAATGATCTGGATGATAAATATGACGTAAACGGCAATCCGCAGTAACCATAGGGCCAGGAGCTCCAGAAGCTGTGTCATCATCAGCTGCAGCTGAATGGAAAGCCTGTTCTTTAATTCAAGAATGGGCGAAATTACAGTTGTAAACCCTTCTTTTACTGAACTGGGGATCGCATCCCAGGCACGATCGTACCATGTTTCGGATTCTTTTTGTGCGACCTCCGTCTCAGCCTGCAGGGAGTAAAGGCTATTGGCCACCTGGATCATCAGATTTGCCCTGGTGTAACGCAGGTTATTGACGTTGGTCTGCTCGCTTTTGAACATCTCCTCGGTTCTGACAGTAACAAGATCAGTCGGAAAGGCAATGACCTTCACAAATACTCCCCACCATAAAATGACCATGACTAGTCCGAAGGGTCTGAGTAAAGGCATTACCTCCAGTTTCTTGTCACCGGCCATCATCTCATAAGATTTAATGGCAAAAAATATAATCATAAAAATTGCGGCCAGGGCCTTGGCATCAGTGATGAACATCGCGAAATGTGTCCAGACGGAATCTTTCAGGCCTTTCAGGAATACCATCATACCCGATTCATAAACGCCATTCCCTTGCAGGAATTCTAAGGAATTCTTGTAATCGGGGTTAATAGGCGGAGCCTGGGCAAATACAGAGATACTGCAAAATACCAGGATCAGCAGTATCAGATTTTTCTTTTTCATAAGGTTAGTATTTTCTGTTTTTTAGAATTTCCCGGGCGATCTGTTCATCTGTTTCCGGTGTCCAGGTTTTACTCATGGCAGGATCGGACTTTATTTTCTCCTGTGCACCGGAATTATTGATATTCTTCTTGGCTGTAGCAGTCCGGGTCTCCCATGTCGCTTCTAGTGCCCGGTACTCCAGCAACATCCTGTGGTAGGTAAGAATTCTTGAGCCCCTGTCCATATCTGCGTTCCGCGCACCTTCGATGCGTTCTTTCAGCATGGACAGTTCATTTTTATACCAGCTGAGCAATCCCTCCGATATTACTTTGCTGCGAACCGCTTGGGGAAGCGGTGCCAGGATAGAATTATCTGAATACTCCAATACCGGACTGAGTTCTTTTTTATAATACAGTAGCCAGAGCGGGTCAGCAGCCGACAAGGCCCCGCTCTGGTTTGCGATTTCAAGCAGGGACGTATTGCGCAGGGTATCAGATTCCAGGCTGTAGGCATTACTAGCAGCTGTCATTGCAGCCGTCAGGGCTAAGCGCTGGGTTTGTGGTCCTGCTGGGGAAAGCGGCCTGATGTCTGTTTTCTTATAATTGGGATGAAGCCCCCAGGTCAGCCAGTAATAGGGATTGAGTCCCAAAAATCCACTGGTAGGGGTAAACTTGTTTTTGTCCCATTGCTTAAAGACCATCCGTTCCTGCTGGTAACGGATGCTTTCATCCACAATAAGTTTCTGGGCGTAGGCTGCCTGTATAAGGCAGCACATGGTAAATGCGATGAGTAATTTTTTCATAATTTGAGATATTTTGCGTTTCTGATGATGTCTTCCACATAGATGCGGTCATTACTGATCCAGGCCTCAAATGGGTTGATACTTCTGAAAATGCCGCGCTGCTTTGCCCAGAACATTGCTTTCCATGCACCGTAAATCAGTGATGACAGCAGCTGGAGTTCCTGGGTCACCGTCCGTAGCAGCTGGTCACGGCTGTTGTAATCTGCCAGCATATTGTTCCCTTCTTTAAGGATGGAGGCAGAGACATCTGTAACCAGCCTTGCAGAACGGGCTTTCATCTGCTGACCGAAATCTTCAGCGAACAGCAGCAGGTAAGGTTCTCCTTTTGCCATTTCCAGCATCTGACGGCTATAGCTGATCAGGTCTGAGATGATCAGTCCCATATCCCTGACGGCAATCCCGTTTTTTAAAGCTGAATTGACATTGGCCAGCCCGTTGTAGATCATGTTCTGGGCAATAACCACTGAGCCGATATTGAGGTTGATGTTTTGAAGGTTCTGATCGATCTTCTCCAGGTATTGGGTATGGCTGAATTCTGCTGCCTGCCGGACAACGGCATTTTCCGCTACGGCCTGCAGGTGCTTGCGGTCGTGAACGATCCGCTGGGCATCAGCTGCATTCATTAAGCCTGCACCCATGAGCAGCACATATAGAGAGGTTTGCATAAATTTCATTGTTTTTAATATTTAGCGTTCTGGAAGATGTCCCCGATGATGGCTTGATCCTGATCGATATAATCCTGGAAGGGATTCAATGATCTTTTCAAGCCGATTGCCTGGCTGTATTGCATGGAATTGAACAGACCCGTTGAAAGTTCCTGAATGGTACTCAGCTGGAAAAGGACATAATCAAACAGAATCTTCCGGTCCGAGGCTTTCATCTGGTTCACAGCCCCGATACTTGCGCTAAGACCGATCAGGTAATTGACCAGTGCCCGGGACTTTGATACGAATTCGAGTTCGGTCTGGTAGGCAATGCCGATGAATAAAGGCTGCTCTGCAGCTATCCTGTAGATCCCGGCCTGGTTCTGAATGATCCTGTCAACCATAGGACTGGCCTGTATGCCTATATTTGCGGCGTCAATGATAAGTCCGATGGTGTGAAAGCGATCCTGAAGCTGCCGGTATTTGACTTTCAGCCTGGCCAGCATGGTCCGGTTGGCCTGTTCATTTGCAGTGGTGACCGCCTGTTTGTCCCGTGCTGACTTTTGCAGTTCATTTTCTGATTTGGAATCAGCAACCAGCTGGTGGATCCCGGGGATATTGAGCGCTTTCTGCTGACTGAACCCTGCGAGAGCCATCAGCCAGAGGAAGGAAGTGATGATCAGCGGCTTCATTTCTTCAGGTATTTAGCCTGGGTGAGCACATCATTTGCGATCTTTTCATCCATGCTGATCCAGCTGTCCCAGGGATTCAGGGAGCTCCATATCCCGTTCATTCTCGCCCAGTACATGGCCCTGTGCATCCCGTAGGCGATTCCCCTGAGGATGCGCATTTCGCTGGCGATATGGTTCAGCAGTTTTGCCCTTTCTCCCGAATCCATCAGGTTGTCTTTTCCGGCCTTAAGTACAAATGCGCCAACCTCAACCGCCAGACTGGTCGCCCTTGTTTTGAATTCCCGGGCACCTTCTTCAGCGAAAAGAAGCAGTACCGGGCTTGAAGTGGCGATTCTGATCGTTTCCTGTACATCACCTATAATGTCGGTTCCGACATCAGCGATCTCTTTGATGGTAGTTAAACTATGGATCACACCCGATACCTCACTTAATCCCTTGTAGATCCTGTCCTGCAGATCGTTTACAATGACCAGCTGTCCTGTGACTGCAAGCTGTCCGCGCTGGATCAAACTCAGGTTATTGTTGGTCCGGTTCAGCTGTCCGTCCAGTGCCGATCTCGAACTGTACATTGCCGCCGAGGTGACGGGGTCAACGTATAAAGTCTGGGAGTATGCGCTGCTGAACCACGGGAACAGCATCACAAACATTGTTTTTCTAAGCATGTTTAAGAATTTTGTAGATTGAATATTTCTTTACTGTTGACCTGTGTGACGAAACGGCCAAGACTGAGCCCGCTTTTGTCCAGGTCTGATAGAAATGCGTCAACACCGGCCGGGTAAGTCCCAAAATGCCTGGTGTACCGTTCCACGGCAGATTTTTCCGGTTTTTCTGTGGTATAGGTAAGGTATTGCGCAGCGGAAACTTCTACGCCATAGACTTCACCGGTCATGCCCCGGCGGATATAGACTTCCTTGAAGCGGGACCTGCCTTCCTTGTTGTCCAGCTGGTTGACCGTAAAGATCTTTTTCCTCTCTGTATCACTTATAGAGAGCAGCTTGGCGATCTCATCATAGTTGTCCTTAAAGTTGCTCTGATCCAGCAGGCAGATGGTTCCGGAATTGCCGATGATGCTGTCTTTTACAATCGGATTGCCCAGGATGTCAGCCAGTTCCTGCGTAACCACAATTGCCTCGCCCCAGAACTTTCTAACGGTTTTATATAAATAAAGAAGGTATGAGGCCATGATCGGGCTGGCGATAGCCTTCCAGGCTTCCTCACAGATCAAGGCTTTTCTGCGGTCTGAACGGTGCCGCATTTTCTGCAGGAAAACGTCCATAATGATCAGCGTAACGATGGGAAACAGGTTTGACTCCTTGATGTTGTCAATTTCAAATACAATAAAGGGTTCGTCGAAAAGCGATTGATCCACGTTTTGATTGAGCATCCGGTCATATTCACCGCCCTTATAAAATTTCTTCAGTACATAGCGGAATTCCTCCAGATTGAAAGGGATCTGTTCGGCCTCTTTGATCAGCGGAATGGTGGCCAGGGCATACTCATAAAATGAGTTGAAGCTGAGTTCAGGGATTGCTTTTGCGGAATGGCCATCGAACAGCGGTCTTCCGTAAAAATACTGCGTGTAGTAGGTGGAAATCAGTTGTGTGATGACATCAGATTCAATCTGGCTGACCGATCCCCCGGTTCCCTTCCAGAGCAGGGTGATGAGTGTAACCAGGAAATCCTTCTTCTCGATGTTGTATTCTTCGGGCGTAATGGCAAAAGGGTTCATCGTGATCGGTTCCTTCTCCGAATAGGTGATGTATTTGCCATTGTAATAACTGCAAAGCCCTGAATAGCTGTGCCCGGTATCAATGATCACAACATCCATGTTGTACAGCATGTATTGCTCGATGACCGAATTCATGAAGAACGATTTTCCTGTTCCTGAGCCTCCAAGTACAAAGCGTGAACGGTTACTCATGCGGTTTTGTGCCAGCGGCAAATCGGACAGGTCAATCCCAAGAGGAATGCCCTGCCGGTCGGTAAAGCGGATCAGGAAATCGGATGGATCATCTACCGGGAGCGATTCTTTGAACATCAGACAGATCGCTGCGTCAGATGTGGTCAGGAACCAGTCGTAATCCTGAAGCTCTATCCCATTGCCGGGAAGTGCTGTCCTGAACAGTTCTAATTGGTTGTAAGCACTTTTGCAGGGGGTAATTCCAAGATGGAACAATGCGCTTTCCACAAAATTGCAGGATTTTTGGAGCTGCTCTTTTTCCGCCGCAATAATGATGTTGTAATGGGCATTGACCAACACCTGGTTGTTGCGTGCAACATCTTTGAGCAGCAGGTCGATGTCCTCCACACAAAGGTCATTGGCCGGATCGGGGATTCCCGAGTGCCGCTTTCTTTTCAGCGCGAGCTTCCTTAATGTATATGCCTGATTGGGAATCTCGATCACCTGGTTAAACAGGATACTCTGGAATTCAGGAACTTTAAGCAAGAAGGAAAACAGGTCAATCGGGAATCCTTTAACCGATTCGTTGTCGCTGAGTTCCCGGTGGGTTGACAAATTCTGGGGCAGGTCAATACTGTCTATGTCTATCAGGTTGAGACTTCGGATGGAAACACTGCCCATGTTCACCTGGGTATCTGTCGGCATATAGTTGTTGAGTACTACCGGGCCTTCAGAAAAATCCATTGACAGGATCTGCTTGATTAGGTGATTGATCTCTTTTTCCGGCAGTACTTTCGGACTGGTTCCTGCGGACCTGAGCACCTCCAGTACCTTGTCAACTTTCTGCATGAAATCCCTGAGCTGCCCGGCATCATGGACATAAAGGGAACTGTTTTTGACCAGTCTTGTCAGGGAAAGACAGGTACGGATCTTTAAGGCTTTCCTGCCTGCAAAATGCCGGTTATATTTATCCTGCAGGTATTCTTCTGCCGGAATGTAGGGATAAGCAGACTTACTGATGATGTCCTGCTTCTGGATCAGGTACCCGCCACCCAGGATCTTTATAATATTGCTGTAAATGCTGTGGAATTCATCGTAAGCTTCAGATGCCCCGGAATATTGCTGTACCGGGTTATTCAGATTGATCACTACGGAATACTCCCCATTAGGGCCATACAACAGATCATAATCCTGGTGGGAATCGATACCGATATAGGGTATTTTAAAAACGTTCTTTTTTGACATTTTTCCGGAAATTAAAAGTGGATTGATGGAGGTAGAGGCCGTTGCTGCGTCTTTTACTGTGCAGTCCTTTCTTCTGGGTTTCGGCCGTGTACCAGAGTCCTCCACCTATTGCAGTAGCGAGGACGAGCACGCCGAAATACATGTTGACTAAAACCATGCACAGGGCACCCAGTACCAGGCCGCAGAGCAGCCAGCCAACACCCCAGAAAATGAATTTTCCTTTGAAGCCTTTAAATACCAGGGGCTTTTGCAAGCCCCGGTAAACTGAAAAAATTCGCATCCTTAAAGACTGAAAAAGGCTTTAATTACCAGTGAGGAGACCACGAGGAAGACGCAGGAACCTCCCCAGCCCATCAGTTCTTTGTTGATGTCATTGTCTCCGGCATTCCATTTGGAATACACCCGGACCGCTCCGATCAGCCCGACGATACCGCCAATGACCAAGGCGATGTTGGTTACCGGGGCAACATAGGTCTTCAGCGTTGTTGTTGCGGTGTTTAGCCCGGTCACACCATTTTGAGCGAAAGCGGAAATACGGGTGATCAGCAGAATTACTGCCAGGAGGAAGCATTGTTTTTTGTTCATTTGTCTTAAGAAATTTTGGTAGAAAAAAAGCCGGTTCTGGTTGGAAGCGGCTGGATTTGAGGGAGGGGAAAAAGGGCTAAATGCCCATCAGTTTTTGAAGAAAGGGTCCGATCAGGACCATGAAGATTGCGGCGAAGAACCATCCGGTTACCTCGGCAGTAAAGCGGTCTCTGCCCATTTGCAGATTGTGATAGATCCTGAGGCCGCCGATGATCCCCAGTATTGCGGCGAGTACCAGGCAGGCATCCCAGGTGGAAAAAAATGAATTTTTAAGGTCTTGCCGTACCTGCTGCATTTCGGCAATCCCGGGTTGTCCGGAGACAGAATAGAAGCCCATGACCAGCAGGGTCAGGAGTAAAAGAAATTTTCGGCCTGGCATATCAAAAGCTCACCTGTCTGGTTAGCTCGATGGTTTCTTTGCGGGCCAGGGCAAAGAGCCCCTGAAGCGATACCGCACCGGAAGCAACAGATGCCGGTTCGGGTTCCGGGGCTTCGGGCAGCTGCTTTGGTTGGACTTTTTGTGGCGACAGGTCTGGAGCAAAGCTCAGAACAGGTGCAGACTCATCCCGGGTTTGCCGGTCTTTTCTTGTGCTGTCGTAGAGAATGTTCAGCAGATAGTAACCGGAATAACCTCCGGTGAGCCAGAGGGCGAATTGCAGATAACTCATAATTCTAGGTTTTGGATGTATTGTTGGACAATTGATTTGATTTCGGGGTGCTGAGTCAGGAGCCGTCTGACTGAAAAGGCGATCAGTTTGGTCAGGTCTATCCCGGTAGCCATTTTAAAATGACTCAGCAGCTGTGCTGTTTTTTTATCAAAACGAACATGCACCATGTTTTTATGATCGGCGTTGTCGTAGTCCCGTATCTCCTCCAGAATAGCAGGAGCAGAAACTGCTTTGCTTTGTTTTTTTGGTTTGCCTTCCGCAGAAGTTTTAGATTCTGGACCGGCAGGCGGGGAGATTATACTGCTGCGGAGCTGGTCAGCCAGGCTTTTAATGTCATTCATAGGCTTCAGGGCTGCTAATGGTTTCGTTCTGTCCGGTCTGCGGGGCAATGTATTGCTGCCAGAGCTGCTCAAAGACAGGTTTTACAACCGGCAGTACGCTTTCCGGCGTGCGAAGGGTATTGCTCCGCTGAAAATCTATCCTGTCCGGAATTGCCTCTGTCATCCGGCCGAGACTGAGCAGTTGCTTGTCCACCTGCTGTTTGGTTTCATAGCGGACATTGGCTTTGATCCTGCTGGGAATGAAAGTGATGTTGACCTTTGGGTTGATCTTTTGGAGCACAAAAGAAAAAAGAACAGTGGAATCAAAACTGAGCTCATCATAGGAGAAGGGGCAAAGCACCAGGTCAGCTGCTTTAAATACAGCGATCAGACCGTCATCATCAAGCTTTCCTGGAAGGTCAATGATAATGACCTGCTGTTTGTTCTGCGCTAGTACAGGATACATCATAGGGAAATGTTCCAGGCTGGCCGCTATGACCTCATAAGGAGGGATGTTATCCAGCATCTTTGCCCGCTGGTATTTCTGCGCGATGGACTGCTGGTAATCCATGTCGATCACGATGACCTTACAGGTCTTCTGCCCGGTAAGGAAATTGGCCAGGAGCATGGTTAAGGTGCTCTTTCCGGCACCGCCTTTCTGGTTTCCGATAATTATGACCATAGTTGATTGTTAAGGGTTATCTGGTATTGGTGCGGGCTTTTTTCTTTTTGCGCCGGTTACGGCCATTGATGGCCTCATCGTCGATGTCATCTGAGATGGATACGTTGACATCTGGTGTGTGAGGTATGTATTCGCGTAATTCCTCAGAGATTTCTTCAAAGTCATTGCCGCTGTCCTCATGTTCGTAGAAGTCCTCCGGTGTATCTGTAACATCAGGGGAGGCCAGCGTTTCTGAATTGTTCAGGTACTCTGTTTGCAGTTTTTCAGAAAGGAGTGGGACAGGTTCCAGCAGCACGTCCCGGCGCATGACCTCACTGCCCTTCAGTACCTGTTTTTCACTATGGTCTATGATGGAGTAGCCATAAACCGGTTTGCCCTCACTAGAATGAAAAAAGAGTTCGACCCCGAATTTTTCCCTGAGGAATATGGCAAGATCGGAAGTGTACTTTCCTGGGACTTCAATAGTCCTGCCGCCGGGAAGCGGAGCAGTCAGCGGCACAAGCTTACTGGAGTACTGGTGGCGGTATTTTTCGAAGACCAGACGGAGCTGTGCAATTCTTTTCTGGTCAACCTGCCGCTCTTTGATCCTTGTCTGGATCTGGGCAGATTTTAAACTGCAGAGCCGTTTACCATATTTGACCAGGTACAGAACTTCTGGTGTTTCCTGAAGAACATATCCTTGCGCCTCAAGCAGCATCATGAACTGTGAGGTCGTGGAGAAATTATAACCTAACGCCTTCTCCAGGTCTGTTTTAGCTTTGAGTTTTTCATTCAGCCCGATCAGCTTATTGAGTTCCCTTACCGCCCGGATCTTTTCATAGACACTGCAGATCTTTTTACCTTCTTTATTGATCCTGGTGCTGACAATGTGTACGTGGTTGTTTTGCGTGTCCTTATGGTATATGATCAGGTAGGGCTGTTCCCCATATCCCATTGATTTCATCCATTCTCCGGCAACTTTGGTAAGCTGTGTTTTACTGAACGATCTGCCTTTTGCTGACAGCACTGCATGGAACTGGGGGAGCCTGATCCGGGTATTTTGTGCAGAGATCAGTTCCAGGTACCGGATGTAATCTTCAGGGCGCAGCGCCCCTAAAGCATTCAGCGCCCCGAAGTTCTCCGTTTTCATGAGTTCTGCCTTATCATTCTCAATTTTGCGTGTGTTGTAGCGGATGCCTTCGTAGACACCTGCAGCTTTCAGGATTTTTATGACCATACAGGATAGGGAATAGCTGGATGTGGTATATCCGGATAGTTGTGATCCGGTTACAGGATATCCGGTTCACATTTATTTTGTAACGGGATATATGATATCCCGATAGCTGTTAAACTGTAACCGGACAGGATGTAACCTGTTATTTTATAACTCGTATCTGGTTATCCCATATCCCGGTATGTGGCTACGGGATATTGGATAACTTATATCCCTTTACACCGGGTTCATTTTTCTGGGTAAGAAAGCTGGGCCTCTGGAATTTCAGCCTGATGGAATTGGCCCAGCTGATCCCGGTACATCACGGCATAGGCCCATTTATTTCGCATGGCATGATATACCGTACCAAGAATGAGTACTTTTTGCCCGGTAAACCTAAGGATACAGACCTGGTCTGGCCTGAACTTATGAGGTTTGTTCTTTTTCCTAGTGGCCACAAGAACGGAAGCGGCAAAAGTGATCAGGATAAATGCCGCAATGGCCTAGAATTTTGAAAAGTATGCAAATGGATTGTCCATAATATTGGTTTTGGTTAATAAGTGTATTTAATGGATTTACCTGCCCATCATCCGGATAAGCTTTCTCAGGGTGACCTCCAGCAGCAGCTGGATATCTGTCCATTGCCGCAAAAGGGAGTTGTTTTCTTCGATGATCTCCGGGGAGAGGCGGTGCTGCTTTTTCAGGGTGTTGGCATGGCGGGCAAGCTGGTTGATGTTGTTGCCCGTGCGGTTCATTTCCGATCCGATCGAGTCAAGCTGCCGGATCATTTCTGAAGCATTGATCAAAAGGTTGGCAGAGTTCTCCAGTACACGGATCCGGACCAGGTCTGTCTTGCTCATGCCGAGCTGCTGTTCCAGACGGGTAATGAGCGCGTATTCTTCTTCGGTAAACCGGACATCGATCTTTTTACTGCGCCTGTTTTTAAGGAGCAGTGGTCTTCCGTTTTGTTTTGTCCTTGATTTCATAAGCGAAGCTTTGTTAGGGCAGCGAGTTGCGAGCTGACCTTTTCCCCTTATGCTTCCGCTGAGGCACGAAGATGGAAAGCTTAAGGCAAGAGACTTTTCGGAAAGATGAAAAGCCCTGCAAAGGGGTTTTTGTCTGACGAAAAGACATCTTGCCCCAAACTTAACAAACAAGGGTTCCGTGGTTTGATATGGATTTGGGGGTACAAAGGCAGCAAAAGCCATCAGCTATTGCTGCCTTTGTGCATTCCGGTGGAAGCGGCAGGGGATGTTTCATGCCGGAGTTTCCCGGTTGATTTCAGGTCGCATTTCAGCTTGTCGTTGTAATCGTTAAAGCCTTCGTATATCGAAGAGGCATCTGTGGCATAAGGGAGTCTATTCAGAAATGCAGCCGTTGCTTCCCGACCAGCCTGGTCATGATCCAGATAAAGTGAAATTTCCGGGTATGTTCCGGAAGCTGAGATGGCCTGAGGCAGGTTGACCAGTGAATTCAGGCATATAACGGTATGTGCTGCTTCCTGATGGTAACGTTTCCAGCTCAGGTAATTCATATATCCCTCAAATACGGCCAGCTTCAGCGGATCGCCTAGGATGATGGTCAGTGTTTTTTTTCCCAGGCAGCCCTTAAAATACTTATTACGGAGTTCCCAGCCTTTGAACTGGTTGAGCCAGCCGATAGCAAAATAATGCTTGCGCAGCTGTTTCTCATCCTCAACGTAATAGTAGATCTCTTTGAGCTGGTCATTGGCTACACCCCAGACACCTCTTGACATCAGGTAATTTGTCAGCACCTGGTTGTTGCCCAGGGGCTTGATCTCTTCAATTTTATAATTGGGGAGTTTGATTGCCTTTAACCTTGGGCGGGATTTTCTTTCAGATTGCTGGGGGTGTTGATAGTCGATGGTGATGTTGCAGACCTCGGATATCTTTTGCAGCAGCTGCGGGAAATCCAGTTCTTTCCAGTATGCCCTGGCGAAATCAATGAGGTCACCGCCCTGTCCGTTGCCATGGTCGTACCAGACGCCCAGCGTTTCATTGACACAAAAAGAAGGTTCAGTATCGTTGCTGCGCAACATGCTGAGGTAAAAAAGTTCTCCGCCTGACTTGCGCAGAGGTTCATGGCCAAGCCTGGATAGCAGGCTGACCAGTGAGACCTGGTCTTTGAGCTGGCTGGCACCGATAAAATTTTCCATAAGAATTTAAATGTTTAAGGAGTGAGGAATCAAAGCAGAATGTGGGCCTCTCCGGCCAACTTGCATGCTTGTATACATTTTGGGTGAATTGAAATGTATGCTGATCCGGTATGAAGCTTAAAAAGCTGCCAAACAAAAAAGGGGCTAGTGCCCCTGTTGAACGGATAAAAATATCCTTTCAGTTATAATTTTCGGGACTACCCACGTCTTTCTGTACAGAAAGAGCTTGCGCCTGCCAATGCACTCATTTTGATGCTATCGCCATTATGCAGAATTTCCTGCTTTCACAGGATAATGCTTCATCCCCTAATGTCAAAGATCATTTCAGGTCGCATCACTGCGCCGTAAACGCCAGAGGCGTTCAGGGATTCTGCAAGACTTGGTCTGCCATTGGCAGGCAAGTACTGCGGTAACCGGAAGCGTCTATTGCCTTCGGTATTACCCTGTCGATACATTTTTGAAACTTTGCCTCGGGCGGGCAGGTAGGACTTAGCCGCCTGTCTGCGTTTATCCGGCTAAAAACCGGATGGCATTGGACTGGAGATTCTGTCTTTCCGGCGCAGAGGATCGGCGGGGCTTTACAGCCCTGCAGGTAACGGCATCCGGGAAATTCAGGGTTCATATCCTTCAGTTTCATGGGGACAAAGCAATCTGAAACCGGAGGGTGAAAACAGTGTATGGAAATTTTGAAAACGGCACACCCTAGCCTGGGAATTGTTCCAGAGGCGATTTAAGGGCGAAAAAAAAGAAATTTTATTTTAAGATGCTGCTGTCAAATAATTCAGAAAGGGAAATGTCCAGGCCTTTGCATAGTGCACCGAGCGTGGAAATGGTGGCATTGGTTCTGCCGTGTTCGATGTTGAAGATCTGGCGATAGTCGATCTCGGAGAGCTCGGCCAGTTTTTCCATGGAAAGTCCGCGTTGTATTCTCAAGGCTTTTACCCTGATTCCTAGTGTATTAATTAACTGCTGGTTACGTACTTTGATCACGTCTAAAAATGCGATAAATGGATAGAAATTGGTATGAAGTATACTTCATAATTAATGTCATAATATTGTTTGCTGCGCCATTTATTATTCCTAAATTTCCGCTTTAACCAATTGTGCACATTAATGCAGCCACAACGGAATACTATAAAAAGCATTCAGGAAACCGACTTAACCCCTGAATATAAGGATCAGTCTGAGCGGATGGGAATCACCAGTTTAAGAGATTTTTTATACGCCGATATCCCCCAGCTCCGTAAGCACCCGGAGTTTACCATGTTGTGGTACACAGAGCTGCTGAAGGTATTAAAGGCAGAAAACCTGCTGGACGAATTTCAGGCCAGGTTATAACTAAGATCATCCTGTTTGAAATAAAATGCCTGAAAAGCTAAAGCTATACATCAGGTTATTTCGGGCAATAGAAGTAAATTTTAAAAAAAAACCCGGCATTTGCCGGGGAGTAAAGAATTTCAGGTAGTTGGCTCAGGCTCATCAGACCTGATCTCAACGGTATTGACGATGATCTCAGTGGAGGTTCTTTTTTCATTCTTTTTGTCCGTATAGGTATTTGTGGACAGTTTGCCGGTAATGCAGAATTTGGTTCCTTTTTTAATCAGGCCATCAATCAGGCTGACTTTCTTGTTCCAGAAAACCAGGTTGAACCAGTGGGTCTCGTTTACCGGATCGCCATTTGCATTTTTGTAAAATTCGTTCCTGGCGATACTCAAACGTGCCATAGATTTTGTTTCTGAGAATTTGGTAATTACCGGATCTGAGCCTGCGTAGCCTTCTAAGGTTACTTCGTTTTTTGAATTTTCCATGATTGTTTTTTTTAAGTTTTTAATGCAGGTATTTTTAAAAGGCTGAATCCTGTGCTGTCAAGGTTGGCGCAGCCATTCATATAACCTTGACAGCACAGGATTCAGCCTTATAGCTTTGCATACTAAAAACAGGAAAAACGATCTGGAATTGAAAAGTCGGTATCTGAAGGTGAGCAGGTTCAGGTATGACCAGTTCCCGGGAATAAAAGGCAGGATTGATCTTGAAGGAACGAACGAAAGAAAAGGAGAACGGGTAATTGAGCCCGGTTGGGGAGCTGCATAAATACAGCCTGGAGACCGGATGAAATAATAGTGTTTAAAGGAAAACAAAAAGGGTTGTAAACAAAAAAAGACCTGCAAAAATGCAGGCCTCGTTTCCCAAAACAGCTTGCTGTTTACTTTGCTGAATTCTTTTTTTCTGTCACCTCAGCACGGATTTCCTGTGCCAGGTTCTTCAGATCCTGCATCGCCTTGCGTACACGCGTACCTGCAGCAGCATTACCTGCATTATAAAATTTCTCTGCATCAGCCTCTACCGAAGCCAGAACTTCTTTAACTTTTGTGAATTTTTCCATGTTTTAAAATTTAGCCGTACTGCCTACAGGACTCGTACCAAATGTTAGTTAATGCCTTGCCAGATAGAAAGGCAGGGGCAAACATATTAAATTTCCGGTAAAAGAGCGTTAACAGTAAATAAATGCAGGATCAGACCTGCGTTGAGATCCATTCCAACTGACGGGCAATTTTGTTGATCTGCAGTACCGGAATGGTATGGCACCCGACCCTGATGAATTCCGGGTTGATCTCCTGTACCTGGAAGTTAAGGATACGGAAAGTATGCTTCATGCCGGTAATCCCCATCATCTGGCAGATGTACATCCAGAAATACCTGGCTTCCTGTAGCGGGACTTTAATGCCTTTGGAAGTTTCTATATGATCTTTAGCGCTTCCCAGCCTCAGGTAAGACAGGTTAGGGTCTATTGGATGAGTGGTTTTCAATGTGCCAATGATCCCGTTTTCCCATTCCAGAACTGACTTTTCAAAGGTTACCAGTCTGGACGCATTACGTTTCCTGTCGCGGATCTCTTTAAGTGCATGCCGGGATGTGATCAGTTCCGCTGCCTGTTTCAGGACAGGACTTTCCAGTAAGGTAATGAGGTCCTGTGATGCATCTCCGGAAAAAGCCCTGACCAAGGATTGAAGGAGGTAAATCTGCTCATCGATACTTTTTAGCAGCAGGGTCTTTTTCGGTTTTTCCAGGAAATTCCTGACTTCTGAAGTAATACTTTCGATCCAGAAGTCGACGTTCTTTTTGATAAACGGACTTTCGGACGTGATTTTCTCGTCGCTTACAGGTAGGAACTGCACATAGATGATCTCTTTGTCTGAAATTGCTGAACGCACTAGGCTCTTATGGGCAGAGGTCGAAACGCTGTAGTTCCGGGTCGTGAAAAATGCACGGTTTCCGTCAAGGGTAGCAATCGGGAAGTGCCTGCCGTAGCTGTAGATGCTGGCACCATCAAAGAAAAAGTTACTGGCTTTTCCACAGGGTGTTAACTGGTGTGCCCATGCATGGGCGCAGCTGGCCTGATCGCTGTAGTTTCTGGTTTTCTGATCCTGGTTTCTCATGATTTAAAAGGTTAGGTGAAACATTTAATTATTTCGGGTGACCAGGACTTGGTGATGAATAAGGGCAAGGAGCACCGCAGGAAATTGCGGAGGCTCCCGCAGAAAGGCTGCAGGCCTGCGGGATACCCAATTTGCGAGGAATTCCTTGGTGTGCGGCCAATGGTGAATGGCTCCCGTATCATCAGCAAGTCCTAACTTGCGGGATAATTAGGTGTTTGGAATTGATCTGACTGGGCATAAAAAAACCGGAGCTAATCCGGTTTGTGCAGCTGGTATCATTACCCGTATTTTTCGAATCCGTAAAAATGGGTCATCAGTACAAACCAACTCAAGTTAGAACCTGGGCAATTATATACAGCAATCTTAGGGACTGCTTAAGGGGATCCTGCTGATCTTTTCCATCAGGATGATATCTGCCATATCTCCCAGACATTGGCTGCTGTAGTCTTTATAGCAGTATTCATCGGTATCCTCATCATAGGAGATCAGTCCCAGATCAGGATAATCCAACCTTACAGACTGGACAAATCTCCCTGGGGTAAAAATATATTTACCGTACAGGCTTACTTCAGGGTCTTCATAGTCGTGCATTACAGTAATGTCCAGCCTTACTGCCAGCCGGGTAATATCCCGCATGTTGGGGTGCCAGTTGGTGTCATAGGTAATAAGGGTGTAAAACTCCCTGGAACATACATTGATATCGAACATCCAGTACTCAAGTGGATCCAGAGACATGTTCGGCACAAGGGATGCATCTTTGGCAATATCCGCCTGTTTCAGCTGCTCAAACAGCTGATGGATTTCTTTCATGGCGGCTTCTGAACCGAAAAAGCTTACCAGATTGTAGCATTTGTTTGCCATCTTCTCAATAGTTAAGTGAATAAATCAATTTATTGAGCAGTTCCAGCTGTAAAAAATGAATCAGGCAAGGTGGAGATACAGAAATTGCGGAGGCTCCCGGAAGCTTTTTTATGGCTGGGAGGGATACCTAATTTGTGTATACTACCTTGTGCGTTGGACAGGAAAATGGGTGCCGTTTCAGTTTTTACAGCTACCTTAGTGACATAAATTGATGTCATCCCTCCCCCGGAAATCACCCATTGAAGGGTCAGGAGATTTTCTGAAAATTATTTCCCGCTGGAATGATAGCTGCTCCACTGCTCGTCGAGTTCTTTAAAGGAGCCTACCTTTTTGGTTATGGCAATGAAAGCTTTAATATCGCTCTCACGGGAATTCCAGGGAAAATCATATTGAAAGGATTCTCCGCTATAATTTACCTGCAGTGAGATGGGAGACCTGTTTTTCAGGCCTTGCATATAACCTGCGATCTGGTTACAGCATTTATAATATTTCGGACTTTCCGGATCAGATAGTTTCATGATGCCGCTCAGTTTACGGATCTGGCAGATCCTCAGCCCAAATTCAGATGTGCGCTTGACAAACTTTTCACGCCTTTTTCTAGGTTTTACCAGGATGAGGTCAGCGGTCAGTATTTCTTCGGTATAGTGGGGATATTTTTGCCGGATAACTTCCAGTGCAAACAAAGGCTGGGTTTTCCAAGTTCTGCGGGCAAACTTTTTCCTGCGGTTATTCAGTAAGATCACTGTCCTTCGTTCTGCCTGTTCCAGGCTAAGCCGGAATGGTTCCGCATTCTGCTTAGATTTAATTGCAGTTCGAATAATGGTGGATATCAGCGGAGTTTCTGGGCTGACAAGAACTGCAAAAAGTTCGGGGTAACTGAATTTCTCCAGTGTTGCTGTAAACAGCTGGATCAGCGTTTCAGCCGGATAGGATAGGAGAGATTCATGCTGATTTTCAGTTTGGATTGCTGAGCGGACTTCAGAATTAGGAGGATTTTCCATGATTTGCTTTTTTATGCAAGCCAGGGAAAGAGCAGCAGCAGGTCAAGGCTGGCGCAGCCATTCATATAGCCTTTATCGGATGATCCGGTCTTTCTATTTTAGCATATAAAAAGCAATGAGTGAAGCGGCCAAATTCATTATATTTGATTTCAGGTAGTCAGCGATTAAAGCTGGCGTTAATCATATAGAATTATGCATATATTTTCCGATTTAGAGAACGATACGATCCGGGTCATTAAAGCAGATGGACAGCAGCTTCCAAAAGAGTATAAAGCTGTGGTCAATAGAAATGATATTCAAACTTTTGACGTAAGTATAGATGTAGAGGAAGGCGACTTCATCGAACGTTTATTGTCTAACGGTAAAGCTGAAAAGTATCTGGTATCAGAGAGTCAGTATAGTGAAGGTATGCCGCCGGCAATTCCACCGTTCTATAAGTTTAAGGTCAGTAACATCAAATCCATCCCTACTGCCAGTTCTGTTGCTTCAACCAATGTTTATCATGTAAGTGGTAATAATGCCAGGGTATTAAATAATTCTGTGGATCATTCCAGCAATGTGGTGAATATCAGTAATGATAAAATGTTTGAGGAACTTCGCGCCCTCATTGAAGCGCAGTTGCCGGATACGGGATTGATCCCATTGGTAAACGAAATGGAACAGGCGAGAGGTACCAGCGGTTTTGCTGCAAAATACAATGCATTTATTCAGTCTGCAGCAAATCACATGACCCTTCTTGCTCCGTTTATCCCACCTCTTACCGCATTGTTAATTCCCGGACAAGCTTTATAGATCATAATATGAATAATTTTGGAATATCTCACAATGATACGGTACGTATACTGAGTAAGGATGGAAGCGCTCCCTCCAGGAATATCAAAGCAAAAGTTACCCCTGAAACGGTAGTGACCTATGAAACAGACATAGTCGTAAAGGAGGGCGATCAGGTTGAACGGCAGCTTTCTAATGGTAATACGGAACTTTACGACATTTTTGGCGTTCACTATACCGAACAGGGGAGGATTAAACCTCCGACCTATGAGTTAAAAGTAGCTAAAACAACAGCAATACCGCGTCCTGTAGCGGGGAATATCGTATATATACTTAATGGAAATAATGCCAGGGTATATAATAATTCCAGCGATAATTCTTCAAATGTTGTGAATGTTAGTCCAACCGATCTGTTCAAGGAACTTAAAAATGTGATCAGCACCAAGGTGCCTGATAATTACATCCTTCTGGTGTTAGCTGAGGCAATGGAAAAGGAAAGTGGTACTGATAAGTATCTAAAAAGCTATGTGAAGTTTATAGAGGAATCAGCAACACATCTTACAGAACTTCATCCATTTATTCCTGGCCTGAGTTCTCTTATTAAAGTGATATAAAAATATGTTTGGTTTCAAGGATCGAATTAAGATAGTGAAGCAATCAGGTGATAGTAATGATCAGATTCTATCGGTCTGTTTTATGAAAAATATCGTTTATATCAATGATGCCAAAGTGGATATTTCGGATGGAGATTTTATTGATAGGGTACTTCCCAATGGTAATGTTGAGCGGCACATCATTCTTGACACTGGATTTAAATCGGGTACCGGATGTGATCAGGATCATTTTGAATGTCGGGTAAGAAAGTTAACTGCGGAGCTGCCGATTAAAAAATCTGAAACAATTTACCACATAAACGGCGATAATTCACGGGTATATAATAACTCTTTAGATTTTTCAAATAACACTGTCAAACTATCGGGGGATATTAAATTCGAAGAGCTTAAAGCAATTTTTTCAGGCAGAAATAATGAGTCAGTAATTCTGAAGCATATCAGTGAATTGGAAGAACTGAAAGACAGTAATGATTATAATCAGAAATACAAGGACTTCATAGATCTTTGTAGAGATTATATGTATGAAATTTCACCATTTATTCCTTCATTAACTAAATTTCTGAAGGTGATTTAAAAAACAGCCGCGTATTTGGCACAAATGCAAGGCTTCCCGGTCAGGCTGTGCCTGACCGCCGGCAAAAATTCCAGATATAAGTGTTGAGGAAATCCCCGCCTAAACGGGGATTGGCTCTGTTCTGAAATTCTCCAAGTTCATAAAAAAGCCCCGGTAAGGCGTGTAGCCCTTTTCTAAAAGTTGTTGCAGCAGGGAAGCCCCGTAATTTGCCAGCGCAGAATTAATGTAAAGGCTCTGCTCGTTTAATGATTGTAACATAGAACAACTTGGGGATGGATCAGCCTTTTCTGAACTTTTCAGAAGTTCCCCGAATTCTTCTGTTACTGAAGGTAAATTTCCAACAGGTATGAACTTCTTTGATTTCGGTTGAGCTACTGTTCCAGTAGTTGACAGTATGGCCTGACCTGTGTATTTTGAGTTTCCGAAATCAAGCCAGTATGCGGGTCTGTCCCTGTGGAACTGGTAGGAGCCTTTGATGCCGGAAAGCATTTTGGCAATACTGAATCTTGTGCTGACGGTGTCTACGCAGGAAACGATCAGATTGGCGAGCTTGTCCTCAGAAAGACGTGATCCTTTTAGAGGCTCATAGGCATGGGGAACTGCTTTCCAGTTGGTGCCATAGGATCGGTTGATGTGAGAAACCAATGCGACGGCCTTGTTGACCTCTACATAATTGCGGTTGAATTCTGACCTGCCCATGTTAGGCAATTCAACTTTGTCAGGATCAAATACTGTTACGCTGAATCCGGGGTGATCCATTGCGGTCAGGGCAAGGTCAGCCCTTGCTATGGCATGCAGGAAATGACTGCCTGTACCTCCACAGCCTACTACGATCATGGAGATCGGGTTTGTCGGGTTCAGCAGGTTCTGCTGAATGAAATGAACTTTAGTTTTTTGAATTGATTTGCTCATGATATCAGGTCTTTAAGGGTTTTACCATTCTTTTTAAGGGTGCCTACCGGAAAGCGTTTGTTTTTGCCAACAAGGTTTTGCCAAAGTTCAACGACATTGATCTTTACCGGAGAAATTCCTGTTAGTAGGTGGCTGAAGGTGCTGTGGAAGAAGTAATTCTGCCATTTGCCAATAAATTCTTCCAGTGAGCATCCGGGTTCAATTTCGATGCTCACATTTCCCATACATACTTTGCCATCGGGTTCCATATTAAAAAAGGGGGCATAGTAAAGGGTGGTGTCAAGGGCAGGTCTGCCTTTAGCCGAAATGGCATGGACTTCCAGTTTATTCTTGGATGCTTTCCATATCATCTGAGGGAGGTATGCTTTCCCATCTTCGATAGGCAGATCGGCACCAAATAAGACCTCATGTTCCATTTCCGGGGTATGCCAAATGGCACAGCCCGAGGCACCGGGGTCAATAAAAAGTACATTTTCAGGTATTAAACCCTTACTGCTGAGAAAATGTTGGACATGTTCTGAACACAGAACAGCGGATAAAGCATTTCCTTCGTTTACAGAAAGGGGATGTGCATTGATCGGCTGACCGTTTGCATCCATATCATAGCTTTCAATATAATACTGCTCGGTTCGTGGAGCATTAAAAACGACAATAGCTTTCACAGGACGAAAGGTATTGTCAAGCAGGTGTGCGATGTTATTCATGGTTTAAATCAGTTAAGGTGTCGGCTAATCTGTTCAGGAGGTCAAAAAAACGGATCTCGAAATCATGGTTGTGATGTTCTTTCTTTTGGGGCTTATCAAAATATTGCAAGGCTGAAGGTTCGGCAATCATACAGTATTCGGCCAGTTGTTCATTTATGGTCTGCCACAGTTCATCGTATAGAGAATCTTCATTGCTCCAGTAAAAGGAAATGTATTGATCGGGGGAGATGCACTGGTTATCCTCATAAGCTTCCCGGGGCAGGATGTCGTAACGCACAGCTTCCAAAACAGACCGGGAAGGGTATTTGCTAAAGAGATCGAAAGCCTGTTTAGCTGTTTCCAATAGTTCGTTTTCCGCTTTTGTTTGCGGTTTAAATGCGGAGAGTCTTGAGGAAAACAGTTTCAGTTGGGCGGGATCGCTGATCTTCTCCAGTAATTCATTTCCTGAGTGATTCAGGTAGGCGAAATGTTCAAGGTGGGCATCAGCCTGTTCGCTGTCCTCTTCAAAATCAGCGAGAATCCAATCTTCAAGTGTTTTATATATGTAATGCATGTAATTTCCTTTTTCAGCATAGTAGGCCACATGATGTACCTGATAGAGGTAGGCAAAAATGGAAAGTAGTAATTCTGCAGGTTCGACCTTGCTGTTGTCATTCAGCATGTCAAAAAGCGGTTCCACAGGGATATAGTACAGGGTAGTTCGGGTATCAAAATCTTTAACTGTAGCTACGGTTGCGGTATGGCCTTCACCACGCATAATGGCCAGTTTAAGATTGCTGATCTTTGCCATTTGCCCGGTTGCTGATTGAAAAGTGCTGGTCATATTTTGAGGATAGGAAAGTCCCTCATCCCTGTCTGCGAGGAATCCATATAGTTTTTCAAGGTTAGAGAGTGAGTTAAAAAACTCACGCTCTACCAAACTGGTGTTCTGCAGACCCGGATATACTGCCGAGTTTAGCCTTGGAAAATGTGCCCTCAGAAAATCACTTCCACAAAACTGAGTGGTGCGACGTTGCGCCTGTCTTTTCTGATCTGTCCCAAGTCCTGCACTTTGCTTAGACCTGTTGCGAATTCTCCTATTTGCTGATAAAGTTTCCATACCTGTAGTTCTTGTTTTTCTTGTTCTTTGTAATTTTTTTTCGTGTTTTTCATGGTTATCCTTTTGTGCCTAGTGTTGTGGTGAACCGGTACTCTAACCTATCATCTTTGATCTCGGGGCCTTCGATCTTGGAGGTTGTAAGAATAGGGTAGGTTCCTGCATAGAAATTCATTACCTCCTGAGGGCTGAAGTTTGACGAGGGATCAGAGAGTGTGCGTTCCTGCTGATTGTGTTTTAATAGAAACACCCTTTCAAGTTTTGCTGTAACGATCATAATGTTGGGATTAAGGTTTATAGTAAGGACAATTGTTTGCTTTTGTCATCCAGTTCCTTGCGGAGTCTGGCCAGTTCAACCCGTTTTTCGGGGTAGGTTTTTTCATCCGGGAGCAAGGCAAGGGCTTCAGTATATTTACATAGGCCGTTGAGTTCCTCAATCTTTTTAATGGCTTCCTCATACTGCTGTTTCAATACTGCGCTGTCATCAGCTTTGGGACTTGGGCTTGTTGTGGTGGGCTTGCTTTTTTCCTTAAGCAGTTTTTTAGCCTGTTCGATGCTTTTCTGCACTTCGGAGTAATTGCTGAACACTTCACTGATCTCCTTAAGTGGGGCAGTAATGCGGGTAAAGAAAGTATCGTCCAAGACCTGCGGAAGTTCGTTGAAGATCATCGGGGTAAAAGTGATCCCGTCCTTTTCAGATTTAGGGTCACTCATCAATACAGAAACGATCATTCCCTGATCTGCCTGTGGTGCGATATGTATAGTCCATGAACCCTTGCACTGAAGGTGTTCTATGATGCGGAAAAAGTTGGTTTTCATAATGCTTGTCGCTAAAAATTGAAGAAAAAGCGGACAGTCCTGACGCTGTCCGCATCAGTTTGTTAGAATGGCAGATCGCCCTCCGGAATGGGAACAGTATCAAATTGCTCTAAAGGCTGAAGCCCTGCGCCTGAACTTACCGGAGCAGTTACCTCTGCAGGTAAAACCTGCTGAGGGACAGCAGCACCATTGCTGTACAAAGTGATCTTGTCTACACGGAACGTCAGGCTCGCTCTTGGTTCGCCCTCAACAACATAGGCTCTTACCCCGGCCATACCTGCCAGTTCCACGATCACCCCTTTTTTAAGGTACATGGCAATACCTTCGTTCAGCCAGTAGGAACACTCAAAGAAAGTGGTCACCTGTTTTTTCTCCCCTTTACTTTTGTAGGTCTCGTTGTGGGCAAGGTTAAACCCTACAACCTTTTTGTCTGTTTTAGTGGTACGAACCACTGCATCTGCTGTCAATCTTCCTGTGATTTCCATAATTAATAGTTTTTAAGTGTTAAAAAATCTGGTCAAAAACCATTTTGGTCTTTGATAGAGGCAACACACTTGCGCGGGGGGCAGGAAGACAAGGCTTTGAGGCAAAAAATACTACCCGAAGGGCTGGAGATTATTTGTCCAAACCCGAAGGGCACCGGCCTTGGCTGACGATGAGGGGTAAATTTGCCTCAGCAAAGACCAAAAGTAACCATCGGCATACTACATCGCAGATACCGCTAAAGAAAAACAGTACAGAAATATTGTGAAGGCAGAAATGACAAATGCCATTCCCGACGAATGGGTCGGGACGCAGGCACCCGAAGGGCAGCGCACAGCGCTGTTGGTCTTTTCTGGCGAGAAGAATAAGCAATTTTATGATTAATCGAAACTAAGGCTAATTTCGATTCCGGTTAATTAGTATCGGGGTTAACTTTAGGTGAGGCAGGGAGGTCAAACATCGATAGATCTAAAAACGTGATGAAACTTTGGAATAATACATTATAATCCACCGGCACCTCGTTATCGTTAAGAATTTTTAAGATATTGCCAGGGAAATACCATACACTATTAAGGGTATTGATACTTTTTGTTTTGCCAATCAAGGCATAATAAAGAATCAGATTTATATTCAACCGGATCTTTTCTTTCTCAAACTGGCGAAATAGTTCAGGTTCTGCCAATGCAGAATAATACCCATCAGAGAATGTAGCAACTTCCCAGGGCTCAAGTTCTTTTTTAATAATTAAATTATCATTTTTTTGATCGAGAATACCCTGATCAAACCTTTCTTCCTGACTGGATCCTGTGTAGCGTTTATCATGGGGGATTTCAATATAGGTGATTTTCTCATTTTGTAATTCTTTGATAGCGGGGTCATCTTTACTAATACCGATTTTGAACCTGGAGAACTTCAAATCGTCTTTGAGCAGGTTTGCTTTATTTGATCTGAGCACGTTCTTTACTTCTTCAAACCTAATTTCCCCGTTGCTTCTATGGTATTGCAGTATTTTGGAAATTGCAAAATGATAAATATTTTCAGGTAATACATTGATGTAATCTGGAGGCAAATCAAACCAGGAAATGACAAGATCCTTGAAAGAATAATGCTTTAACATAGTCAGAACAAATCCAGGCTCATGCTGCCGGATATAATCGGCCAATAGGGTGCGGTAACCTTTCTCTGATATTTCCTGTATTTGGTCTATCAATGTAACTGACTGCTGCCATTTAATTATACCTTTGTCTTCGAAAATGGAGAGCGCCTTATCGAAGCTAAAAAAGGAATAGTCCTTCCGCTGATAATACTTAGTCCAGAAAACCGAAATAGATAGCAGGTCGATCTTTCGATCCTGATGTAACGCAAGCCGCAAGTAAGTCAAAATATCAACCCACATATCAAAACTACCCTTTTCCTTATATTTGGCTAAGAAATCCTTTAGTGATAAATTGAGATAATCATTTTGGTTAGGCAACTTGCCAAGTGCCAATAGTTTCTTTTTAACATCATTTAAGACCCAGTTTGACCGGAACCCCTCAATTTTTAGCTTTTCAAGAATATCAGACAAAATATAAATTGCTTTCTGTTCGTCCCCATCTATATATTGCTGAACGGCAAGTGTTAATCCTTTGAAATTTGGTCTCTGGTCTTTAAAAATATACAGATCTTCTAAAATGTAGGCAACAGCTTCACGGTGATGAAAACTTTTAGTGTCATTTAGCAACTGATTTATTCTTTCCTCAGACAGTGGTTCTTCATGTTCCTCGAAGAATGTGGCCTCTTGTTCAAGATCATTTCTCAGCTCCCTATAAAAATGTTTGGTGTCATAATGCTCGTCACTTGTTGTATTTAGCAGTAATGATCCATCATTAGTACGCAGATAATACCACATACCAAACAAATAACGACTGCTTGTAACATCTTCCTCAGTAAAACCATGCTCCTGCAGGGCTAATATATAAGTATAATAAAATTCATTGAGCGTTGACATATGGTCACGACTCACAATGTTGATGATCAATGATAAATCATAATAAGCTGTAATATCAAGATCATCAGCTGATAATTCCGGGAGCGTTTCCCTTAGTTGTTTATAGAAATCCTGAATAGCCTCAAAATCGACAACTTCCCGCATTAATTCCTTAAAATTATTTATTGAGGAGTACCATTTCACAATGGCTTTTTTTTCCTCCTTACCCAGGTCGAAATGAACATAACGTGACTGGAACCTTTTATTTCCAGATAACAAGGATTGATAAACAACAGAATTCACCTTATTTAGAGTGCCTGAATAGTTAACCTTGCTTTTCCTTAAATAGGTAATCAAACTGTCGTGGAAAAGCGAGATCCGGTTAAGGCGGCGTTCAAATAAATAGGGATGTTCAATCACAAACTCGTTAACGTACAGGCTACTATCGCTTTCAAGAAAAAGACTGATCTCAGACTGCATGATAAAGCCCCGTGAACATAGAAATAGTGCCAGGGCCTGTTTTCCCTTCTCATTTTTTATAATCTTGTCATAATACTTGTCAAGGGATTCAAATCTTTCAAAATCCGGAATATTGCCGTCCTTCTTATATTGTTCTGCTATATACTTCACCAGTATCGGGTAACCGTCTGTGAGTGTATAGATTTTTTGGATCAGATCATATTCGTCAAAGTGGTAAAGTTCGTTCAGAACTTTTTTAGTCTGCTCTCTGTTCCAGTTGGATAGTACCTGCTTGTTCCAGGTAAGAGTTCTGAGTAAGGGCCTGCTGAGAATAATTGTCTTCGTGTTTTTCTGAAGTTTGTCAATAAATTGAACATACTCCTCCAGATCATCAGGATTGTAATTTTCAACGTGGTCAAGACCGTCTATTATAACCGTTACATCTCTTTCTGATATTTTTTCAATGATCTCGTCAATAGTATGCTCACGGTAGTCGCTAAATAATTTTTTAGAGAAATCTTTTAGAAAATTCCTGAATTTCAGCCTGTCCTCATAATCCTTGTCCTGGTTGGAGACCCAGAAACGATAGAGTATGCTTTTATATTTGAACTTCTTTTCCAAAAAGCTGACCAGATGGCTCTTCCCAACTCCGGGTTTTCCTTCCAGAACCAAAATGTTTTCACCCTCCAAAATTTTAACTGCAATTTCAACTGTGGGTTCGACAAGATGTGTTTGAAAAATATTAATAGGTGGCAAGTCTATTTTGGACATCTTAAAAATGCGGTTGTCCAGGCAGTTGCTCAGGAATTGATCGATTAAGGATTTACGCAAGTAATCAGTTTTATAAAGTTCGTCCACTATAGTCTCAATTTCAGTACGGCTGAGAGAAACTATGTAAACGTCCGCTATTTTTTTAGTAGGGAAGCCAAGAATGTGGCAGTCCGGGACGAAATTAATGTCTTTAAAAAACAACACATTTGTAGAGGATGACAGTAGGTGCTCTTTTCCGGAAATGGTAATTTTTCCATCTTTAACGATTAAAGAATCGAATGAAAGATTGTCGATATCTTTAATCTGGAAAAAATAGGTATTACCACCTGAAGTTAGTTTTATATCATCAAATTTATGTCCTACGACAGCTTCCAGTTCAATACTGTCAAAATCCCTTTCCACGTCCATATAAGCGAGCAACATTGTTGCTACCTGATGCTGGTATGTATATCCTATTAGCGCATTTCTCATAGTTCTTAATTATAGCAATATAAGATCTATTCGAAAGACATAAACTTTTGCGAAGAGGTTTCTTTGGTTGTGAGGCATTATTTGTTAGGTTTTGTTCAGCTAATATCACTAATACAATTGAATTTCTTTTACCGGGATTTTTGAAAACCCGCTATTTAAGCAGCAAGGGACAGAATAATGGCGTGCATGCCGGGAATGGATGTAGTTCTTATGTTTCGGTTACCTTGGGAAAGATTTATCTGTGAAAATTTTTTTTATAGATTAGCAGTATAGAGCTATGGTCGATTTAGAAACAATAGACAAATAAACTTCAAATTACCAGCGCTTTAGGGACTTTCCTGTTAATGTATGGTATTCTTCAAAGAGCCTGTCATATAGTCCCTTCTCAAATTTATATGGGCCATATGAGGTATCATATTTAGTATATTCCCGATCTTCCCTGGTACAGGAGACGTCTATTCCTGCCCGTATCATTTCTGCCGTATTGTTGGTCATTTTTGTATCATCAGAGGTAGACGAGATAACTTCAGCTGTCTTTGATCTTCTGTCTACAATGATCTGCGCATAACTACCCATTGTTTATAGCTGTTATGTCTTTTTTGATCCTGTCTGCTTCAAGTTGAAACTTAGAAACAATCGCCGGGATCTGGTATGGATCGTTTGTTACTTCATGTGCATATTGCTCAAAAGTCTTAAGGTCATTCTCACGATGCTTTAATAGCGATGAAGCAGTAGTAGTTAATGGCATTTCATCACTGGTCAATTCCTTTATTTTGTTTTCCAGGACTTGTTTTAGGTCCTGAACGATTGCTGTTAATTCTTTGATCATATTCAAATATACACCAAACAAAAGCAACCTCAAAAGTTACAACCAACATGATTAAAGAAAATTAAATGGGGCGGGATGCAGGCTCCCGAAGGGCTTGTTGAAATGAAAAGGCCTCAGTAGATGTCAATACTTAACAAGGCAATCATCAATGTTCAATTATTGTCCATACATCATCTTCCAAATGAAAATGGATGGAATTGAAGGTATCTGAGATTTCTGAGGGATTTAATTCGGAAGCAAATCTGATTGTGTCCTGGATGATCAGTTTAAAACCATCCTGAGAATCCAAACGTCCACTTAAATATTTATTGCATTGATTTACATATTCAATCGGTGAAGTGGCAACAGACTGGCAATTCTGGAAATATAATTTTTCAACCCCTTCTGTCGCGTATCCAAAAATAAAAGGTTTATGATCATCATACAGACCAATGAGTGTAATCGTGCTTCCTTCTGCAACAGGGTATGCCTTTATAAAGCTGATTAATTCCGACGGATATAAAACACTGACTTTCTGCAGGTGAGCTGCAAGGGTTGACCCCCAAACTGCGTCGCCTGTGATACCGCAAGCGAGGTGGTCGTTAATTTTAAAAATCTTTTTCATCTCATCGGAACGAACGATCATATCATTCTTATCGCGGTAAGTTCTTTTTCTGTCTGCAAACAGTACAATGTCTTTTGGTAACTCTAGAATTGCGAAAACTATACTCATGATTTATATAATGTAAAGATTAGCTCTTGATCCACCAAGATACATTTAAAAATATTGCATGGCAGGCTTTCAGATCACCATCAGGCAAAAGGGCTGATCATTTGTGGAAACTTGTTGTTCAAAATTGACTACATTAATCGAAATTTGAATTGAAATAATCCAAGCGAAATGGTTGTCAAACTTTCCTTTGAACTTAAATACTATATCCCAATTGTTGATGACATTACTTTCGTCCATAGTTATGCTGATTTTGCCACTTTTAAATATAGGTTTGTTAGGATAGCCCATATTTCTGACGACCCGGTAATAGCTGAATTTTCAACAACCACGATTATTATTGAATTCATTCCGGAAATAGAGGTTAGTAGCTGGGACATGGAAAAGCATGCCAAGGAGGCGTTCATTGCATGTCTGCTATTTATTAACCAATACCTGGATGCTTACAGACTTGCAAACAATATCGAGTTTATAAGTAATTTTACAATCCCCGATCTGCCCCCGTATATCATAATGATTATTGGTGATGATACAATTGGATATACATTACCTCATTTGACAAAAGTAGCCGGGATCAGTACTCCGAGCAAGGACATGACAAAACTGGCTACCGAAAAAATAATTGTATGGGATGCATATAGACGCTTTGGAGTAATAGATAAATTCAGAAGTAAGGCGATTTATCACCTTTACACGGAAGAATTTATGTTTGCCATTATAGAATTACAGACATCATTTGAAGCATATATCCGGATGTGCCAGCACCTTATTCTTCAAAAGCAGAATCTGCCTGAGGCTGAAATAGAGAAACACCTGCTTTTTCCTTTAAAAAATACAATTGAACAACATTTAGCAAAAGCACTTAAGGAAAATCTGGATTTCAAAACAAATACGCATATTTCAAAATGGAATCTTTGTTTGTATAAATTGAGAAATGAGATCATACATACAGGCAGGATGGTATTCTTTGGCAACGAAGCGTATGAAGCTTATGATTCTTATCAGGAGGTGATCAATTATCTTTCAGACCTGATGGTAAGGGAAAAGCTTATTTCAGCAGATAAGAACATCGATGTCACCGATCTTAATAAAAATATATTCGAAAACCATGATCCAATCCTTGCAAAAGAAGAGCTGAAAAAAAGAGGCATTCTGACCTTTTTGGAAGGAAATGATCTTGAATCCAAGCCTGCTTCCGGCAGTTAAGGAAATAAAGTGGGTAATACGCTCATCACGGCCACGATTAGCGCTCCAAGCCGAACAGCGATTTTACGATTAAGCTTGAGTTGGGGCCGTGACAAAAGGTCCTCGTTAATTTCCTCTCAGTCCCGGGCTAATGCAGCATTTAAAGTTTAACTCTGATGTGTGCGTAGCGTTTTAGGATGGAATACTCTGGTTGCACAAATTGGGATGAGGTGCGGATCTCGTAGGTAAAAAATAGTTAAACACTTTTGTAACTGTGTTTAGGTATTGGAAATAAGAATTTTTATTTATATAATTGTGAATGCTTGTTGGCAAGCTTGCCCGTTCGTGCAAAGATTTCATCAGCCAATTATATTGTTTAATAAAGCAAACCTACCTGCTTATTATCCAAACAAGATTACGAACGCAATAAACCTGGATGATTAGTCGGTATTAAAGGAATGTTTTATTATGAAAACAGTTGAGTACTTCAAACTCCAAGCAAAAAATCTGCACAAAGATTTTAAAACCCAAAATTCTTATTTCGATCCCACTTATGGGCACGACGTTTACGAGTATGCACCAAAGTTTTTCGATGTAGATGCACTGGCTCTCGATTTCGATATCGATGAGCACAATTTTACCTTAATGAACGCTCAGCACTATATTGCACGTTTGGCGGGATTTCGAAAATGGACTGATATGCTGAAAGCATCCACCTCAACATTAGAATTATCAAAACTACTCTTTGACAACATGCACAAAGTGAGTGTTATTGAATGGGACATTTATATTTCTAGTGAAGAACGTGACAAAGGTTTTCGTTTTGATGACGAATTTAAACTGGATATTTTCAAAGCGGTCTTTGACGAAGTAGATGGCCATCAAAGTGACGGCACAGACTACCGCTTACAGCGAGAAACAGAAATGCCAATGAATGAAAGTCAAAATGTTAAACCAAAAAAAAACGAAATGGAAAATAAAATTACCGTTAAAATTACTGCCCTACCATTGGTGGGAGAAGATAGAATAGAATTTGTTAATACGGCCAATGAAGTATTTGAGGACGTCTTAGAAAGACTTGAGCCAGAAAACCCTGACTCGGTTCGTAAATTATGGGATGCAGAGAAATATATCGATGAAAGTCTGTTGAGACCAGATATGTTGCCAATCGATAGAGATTATGCGCTTTCTTTGATTGATGCATTCTTGGTTCATCATGTTATGGAACTTGCCGTTGAAACGGACAATTAGGTTATCCAACTTAAATAAATGGCTATTTATTAGGAATGGGGGATTATTCAGAAATTTGTCATCGGATTACGCGTACAGTTTGAACTGGGGTTCATGCTGTACGCGCTATTAGAGTGATGTTCGGATCTCATACTTGAAAAATATATGGTGGAGATTGGGAAGGCTTCAGTATTTGGGGTTATCCATATTTGAAGATTCGTAAAACATCCTACAAGTCAATTGAAAAGTTGGGGTGGCCAGTTTGCCCAAACGGAGTGACCAATTTGCCGAAATACAAAAATAGATCTTCGTAAGCTAGCAAAAGAACAAGTTCCTAAACGTGATTGGTAGGGAAAGCCAGCATGGCTTGAACAGAAAGCAGGTCTGTTGTAATAGGTAGCATTGGTCTTGCTTTCCAAAAGAAAAAAGGTGATTTAAGTTGGAAAGGTATCTCCAATAAATAAAATAATAAATTTTTTAGTCCTCTTTTAAGTGTCGAAATTTATAGAAACATAAATTATAATAGCATGAAAGAACTTTTACCATTTTTTACGGCACTTGCCAACCCTTATGAAGCTTACCTTTCTGAAAATAAAGGCACTAATGATGATGTTGAACTGATTATTGCGTATAATACTCACAAGGATGAGCACCTTAAGCAAACAGCAGAAGAGTTAGACCGTCTTCTGGAGGGTAACGCAGCACAGGTCAGGCTTCAGGCTACAGACGTCACTAATAACTGGGAAATTATCGTTACAAGCCAGGGAGAAATTAATGACAGCTTTACACTCTTTAATGTCAACATCCACCATCTTGCTATGAATGTAATTGAAGAATTCCTGGAACGCAGTCAGCAGGTTAAACTGACACTTAAGCACAATCAGAGACATAAGCTAAATGCTGTGTTCAATCTTGATATTGTTGAATTGCAGCAAGAAAGCTCATTTCTCGACATCCCTATTGATTTGGTAAATGCGACTATTGAAAGTTTGAAAAATAATGATAAAGCAAAAGGATGAAAATAATGGATCCTTGAATAAAAGGCGGCTATAGCTGCCTTCTATTCTCTTATTATTATAGTGTTTGCTACAGCGACTTTTTTTTATTGAGGAGATTATTTTATTCAGAATCTTCTTCTTTTAGGAGGTGGCTAATGTCTCGCTTTTTATAACTCTTTTTTGCTTGGCGCTTAACAACTTCCCAGATTAGTTCTACATCAGTATCAGTAATGTCGGCAAGCTTCAGTAGGTCGTTAACCGTAAAATTCTCCGGTGCGCTAAACTTCGTAACATATCCATCATGTCCTATACCCATAGCTGAAATTAAACCAGTTTTATACATACTACCGACATCATCCATTTTTGTAACTGTACCTGTTTCAAAACGAGACTTGATGTTTTTTAAAGCATTTTTAAGTGTTTTGGGATTAACTCTCTTTTTGTCTGTCATGGGATATTTTCTAACTAAAATCCGCATGTACCCCTACACATGCAATAAATAACAATTTAACCCAATTAAATAACATTGAATTAGTGTTATAATATTTGATATTAGTGTTATAATTAGTTATATTTGAGTGTAAAATTATGATGACAGTGTGAAAACACCTTAATGCGATAATTGTTTAGTTAATTAAATGGCATTTGAATTTTGAATCTTGCTTTGAGAATGTAGGAATTTTTAAAGACGCAAGATGCAGGAGATAGATGCCCATTCATTATCTTTGCCGGTAATGATGGGCTCGCTCTTGTATGCGTCAAGCCTTCCTACAGGCCTCAAAGCGTACATTGAGTGGGGCCCATCATTTTTGCCTTCAGCTGTTTCACTCAAATAGATCAAGACTCTTAGCGCCGAAGCGTTTGAGTTATGATTAAAATCAAAGTATTCCTCTTTACTCTAATTATCTGTCCACCGGATTAGATAACCTTCATCAAAGCGGGCGGCTCTGGCACTTAGGGATAGTGTGCTTTTGTCGCCTCGCTTTGTCTTCCTGTGGCATTCTCTTAGACCAACAATCAACTAACTTAAAACCATAATCAAATGAAAAAAACGATACCTACTATCGTGATGGCCGTGCTGTGCCTGAGTTTTGGCACTTACGGTCAGGATAAACGCACTTCTCCCAATCCACTCAAGGTGGGTGAGCTTATACCTGCAGAACTACTGAATAAAACATTAGATCTTGTAGACCACAAGGGCAAAAGAAATGAAATAAAACTTGCCGATGCAAACGATAAACTAATAATTCTGGATTTCTGGGCGTCATGGTGTGGACCCTGCCTGGAATCACTAAAGAAACTTGAGGTGTTACACAAACAATTTAAAGAAGAACTGCTCATTATGCCCTCCACTTACCAAGGAGCAGATACAGCTTCCAAATCTCTTTTAAAGAACGGGATAACAATGTCTTCGGTAATGGGAAAAAGTAATGAGTTTATGAAACAATACTTCCCTCACCGTTTTGTTCCCCATCAGGTATGGATAAAGGACGGCAGGGTTAAAGGTATAACCGCGCATTATGCTACCAATGAAGCAAATATCAGGGCAGCAATAGCAGGTGAACCGATTAAGATCAAAACTAAGGAAGATATTGCCAATTACAGCCGTATCACTCCACTTACCGTGTATGCCCATCAGAAAGGTGTTAAAGTGAATACCCAGCTTACGGTCAGTCCTTACATCGAAGGTCTTGGATCAAACAGCGGCAGATACTCCCTGGACTCTACCCACACAGTGTATTATTACAACCACCCTGTGATTTCTATGTACGCTGATGCGCTGGATATGAATTTTAACAGGATCATCCTCGCCATGAAAAACGCACAGCAATACACCGATCTGAACATTGAACCGGAAAATAGGCAATTTAACTTCCAGCTGCTTATCCAACAGGATAGTAAACAGAACATGACAAATCAAATTTTGAAGACTCTGGACTGGAGCTTTCATCTCAAAGGATTACTTTGTAAAAGAAAAGTAGACTGCTATGTCATTAAAAAAGGGGAGCACAAAACCCAGGCAGTAACAACAATAAGCGGAAATAAACAGGTTATAAAAATGCCCGTTTTTTTGAAACTGCTTAACATGAGCCAAATCTGGTCAGCTGATCAGCCCATATTTCTGAATGAATCCGGATTTAATGGTGACATCACGTTTGACAAGCCTCTTAATAATCTGAAAAAAAACATTCCGGTTCTGGAAAAGACCCTATCGGCAGTGGGTCTGAAACTTGAAAAAGTAACAAGAGAACTGGAAATGTATGTATTAACAGATGCCGAATAATCATTAAGCAAATAAGATGAAAAAACATTTAATATTCTTCATATGCCTTCTGGTATTCAGTTTCTGCAAGGCAACCGCCCAACAGGACCATGTACGGGGTAAAGTAACCAGCATGGAAAACAGTAACCCGGTTTCCCATGCAACGGTTCAATGGAAAGGAACAAAGATTATTACTTCTACGGCCGATGACGGCAGTTTCAGCATCTCTCGAACAGCTGCAGACTCAATTGTAATCACTGCTGTTGGCTATCAGACCCAAACCGTTTACGGAAAATCAGCCGGGCTGATCCAAATCAAAATGTCACCAATGATCAATGAACTCAAAGAGTTAGAGGTCGTCAATACCGGGTACCAGAAAATTCCGCTGGAAAGGGCGACCGGATCCTTCGGGTTCGTCAGTAAAGAAGTGCTAAACCGGACGGTCTCCACGAACATCCTGGACAGGCTGGAAAACGTCACACCCGGACTGCTGTTCAACAGGGGAGATGCACAGTCGACAGATGCCTTTCTGATCAGGGGACGAAGTACTATTAGTGCTGATGCAAAGCCGCTGATCGTATTGGATGACTTTCCTTATGAAGGAGATATCGGCAACATCAATCCCAACGATATTGAGAATGTCACCATTCTTAAAGATGCTGCGGCAGCATCAATCTGGGGCGCAAGGGCAGGAAACGGCGTAATTGTCATCACCACCAAAAGAGGGAGAACAGGCATGCCTGAAATCAACATCAGCAGCAACGTCAGCTTCCAGGGCAGACCAGACCTCTTTAATGTGAGCCAGATGAGTGCATCAGACGCCATTGACTTGGAAAGAAAACTATATGGACTAGGAAAATTCGCTGGCGCCCTAAAAGGTCTCTATTACAATCAGCCCCTCACCCCGGTCGTAGAATTACTGGTGGCAAAACCCGCTGATATGGATCAGCAGATCGAGGAATTGAAGCAATATGATGTGCGTGATGATGTAAGTAAATATCTTTACCAGACAACTGTCAACCAGCAGCATAGCATCAACATCAGCGGATCCCAAGAAAAGATAAGTTATTATTTTTCCGGCGGATATGACCAAAATACCGGAAACCTCAGTGGTCAGGACAATAAGCGCGTGACGCTGAGATCAGCCAGTACCTTTAAAGTAAATTCAATCCTCCAGCTTTCGGCAGCAATCACCTATAGCAGGGATAGGGACAGCAAAGGCAGTAATTCGGGTTACAGTTCCGGCAGAGGCTATTATCCATATGCAAGACTGGCCGATGATAACGGAAATTCGCTTCCGTTGTACTTTGACTACCGAAAACCTTATATTGACACCGCAGGACACGGCCTTTTGAAGGACTGGACTTACCGGCCGCTCGATGAGATCGGCAGGGAGGAGCATAAAGTTATAACCGGTAACCTTGTGGTCAATACCGGGGCCAGCCTGAAACTGCCCTTTGGTTTCTCCTTTGATCTGAAATACCAGTACATGAACCAGCTGACCGATCAATCTGATCTGTTCAGGGCAGAATCCTATTATGTCCGTGACCTGTCTAACCGTTTTGCCCAGCCCAAAGCCGGAAAACAATTTGACTTCCCCATACCGGAAGGGGGAATGTTTGACGCAGTGAACTCCGAACTCATTTCCCACCAGGGAAGGGCGCAGCTAAGTTTTGCAAAGAACTGGAGCAGCAGACATAGCGTAAACGCCATCGGGGGTTACGAAATCAGGAATCAGGTCACCGACAGGCGGAGTAGCCGCTTCTACGGTTATCAGCCCGACCTAGGAACCGTTGCTGCTACTGTTAATTACACTACAAAGTACAAGCTGTATTCCACCGAGGGAACAGTAAATATTGAGCCCCGTCAGGATATCGGTAAACTGACCGATAATTTCCTCTCCTGGTTCGGTAATGTCGCCTATACCTACAACAATAAATATACATTATCCGGTAGCATCCGAAAAGACGAAGCAAACCTTTTCGGTGTAAAAGCAAACCAGAAAGGAACTCCTTTATGGTCTGCGGGTGCAGCATGGCTGTTGCATAACGAAGTGTTCCTGGAGAACCTACCTTTCAGCCTGCTGAAACTCAGGGTAACCTATGGGATAAACGGAAACGTTTCAAGGCTGGCCAGTGCATATACCATAGCAAGGTATGGCGGTTCTGCCACCACGAACCTGGTATCGGCGACACTGATGTCCCCTCCGAATGAAAACCTCAGATGGGAAAGGGTAAAGTCCTTTAACACCGGGATTGATTTCGCGCTGAAAAACGAAGTAATCTCCGGGTCTGTAGAATATTACGTAAAGAACGGAACCGATCTGCTCGCTCAGGCGCCAACCGATCCGACTTATGGCTTCAGTAATTTTTACGGAAATGTGGCCGATATGAAAGGAAACGGATGGGATATTCAGCTGAACAGCAGGAACCTGAACGGAGCGCTGAAATGGAACAGCAACCTGATATTCAGCAGTGCAAAACAAAGAGTGACCACTTACCTGATGCCTGTCAGCAAATCCCCGGTACCTTACCTGGGCGGTGGAATCAGCCCCATTGTTGGCAAACCGCTTTACAACGTTTTTAGCTACCGCTGGGGTGGGCTTGATCCGCTCAACGGCGATCCGCTCGGCTTTTTTGAGGGCAAGCAGAGCAAGGACTATAACAAGATCTACAACACCTCACCGCTGGACAGCCTGATCCATAATGGCCCGGTACAACCGGTGGTTTTCGGGGCGCTGAGAAACACGCTGAGTTACCGCAATTTTACACTTTCGTTCAACATCAGCTATAAGTTCGGTGGTTATTTCAGGACAACTTCAGTGACCTATTTGGGAGTCAATTATGGAAAGGGCGGGCATGGAGATTATGCCCTGCGCTGGCAGCAGCCGGGTGATGAAAACAGGACCCATGTTCCGTCCTATGTGGCTGTTAATAATGATAACCGGGATATGTTTTACAGGAATTCCGATGTGCTTGTTCAAAAATCAGACGTGATCCGGCTGGAAGACCTGAACCTTTCCTATGCTTTGAATAAAAATATGACCCGAAAACTTCCCTTTAAATCGGTTAGCCTGTTTGTGTATGCTTCTAACTTTGGAATGCTGTGGAAAGCCAATCACATCGAGATAGACCCATATTATAATAATGTACCTGCCGAGCGCATGAAGTTTGCCATAGGTACCAACCTAACCTTTTAAATCAACAATGATGAATAAGATACTTATCGTTTTAGCCGCATTGGTGATGGCCACTGCTGCCTGCAAAAAATCAGATTTTCTGGATGAAAAACCGGATATTAAACTGGTAGTACCTAAAACGCTGAAGGACTTCCAGGCCATTCTTGACAATGACAGGGAAATCAACGGAATCCCTGGCGGACAAGGGCTTGTTCCTCATCTTGGCGAAACTGGTGCAGATAACTATTTCCTGCTTGATGCAACCTTTAACGCCATCAGTAACCCGCTTTACCGCAACTATTACCTCTGGGCAAAGGATGTGAACACCAGTAACCCAGTGCCGGACTGGAACAGGCCCTATTTGTCTATTTTTTATACCAATGTGGTACTGGACGGACTGAAAACCCTGACAGCCGGAGAACAAGATACCGAAGCTTTCAGAAAAGTAAAAGGAAGCGCCCTGTTCTACCGGGCGCATGCCTTTTATCAGCTGGCACAGGTATTTGCTCCGCCATACAATGAAAGTACAGCTTCAGCCATGTGGGGCATTCCGCTCCGTTCCACTGCAGATGTAGGGGAGAAGCTCAGCCGGGCAACACTCCTTGAAACCTATACTCGTATATTGGCTGATCTGCAGACCGCAAAAGGGCTCCTGACCATAGATAATATAATCAAAGAGCGTCCCTCAAAGCAGGCGGCTTTTGGCTTGTTGTCCAGAACCTGTCTCGCGATGATGCAGTATGAAAAGGCATACCTGTATGCTGATTCCTGCCTGCAACTGAAAAGCAGCCTGTCAGATTATAACAATTTAAATCCGGATGCTTTTTACTCTTTTGCAGGCAGCGATGTAAAGGCGCAGGAAGTCATTTTTTCAAGCATTATGATTGGGCCTGATCTGCAGATTCCTGTTAATATCTTTCAAGCGAAAGCTGACCCCGATCTTTACGCCAGTTATGCAGACGATGACCTGCGCAAAGTGATCTTTTTTGCACCAGGGTTTCCCTCCGGTAACCGCTTTAAAGGCAGCTATCTTGGAATGGATAATCTTTTCGCAGGGATTACGACCGATGAGGTACTGCTGATCCGCGCAGAGGCCGCCGCAAGAACAAACCGGGTTCAGATCGCAAAAGATGACATCAACAGGTTACTGGTCAAACGGTGGAAAAAAGGCAAGGTTTACCCGGTATTTTCCTCCCTGGACGCTGAGGAAACTTTAAACTTCGTTTTAAAAGAGAGAAGAAAGGAGTTGGTCTTCAGGGGATTGAGGTGGACAGATATCCGAAGATTAAACCTGGAAGGGCGTAATATCAGCATCCGGCGTACCATCAGTGGCACGACCTATGAGCTGAAGCCAAATGATATGAATTATACCTATCCAATCCCGCTGCAAGTCACCGGATTCAATCCGGACATGCCGCAGAATCCAAGAGCAGGGCAATAGGATCTAAAAAAATAATAAAAAAGGGCAGGTATGATAAATGCCTGCCCTCATTACTCCAGAGATTTAGCCCTTATGGGGTCGTAATCTGACGAGGGATGTTCTCGTCACCTGGATTGGTCGCTGCATTGGTCGCTCCTGGATCAACGAAAAATCCTTTAAGGCAGTTTTCAGGTAGTGTAATCACAGCAGGGCATGAAACACCTCCTGGGGGATTTTCAGAGGGGGTTGAACTTAACAGCTCATAAGTATCTGTCGTTGGATTATTGTAGTACCAGTAATAGGGATCTACACGTTTTGCATTGTTTTCTGCAGGTTTAGCAGAAGTAAATGCGCTTCCAGCAAAAGCCAGAACAATGGCAGCTATGCCAAACAATTGGGTTTTCATATTTATTATTTTTAGAGTTAGTGCCTACTTTTTTACAGGTGTTCAGCAATTTCCTGATCCGATTCGCGCAAATGAATATTTTAAAATCAATTGAGATGATGATTGTTTATGCGGTAGTTTCTTATAGCCTCGATGCCCAGCAGTAAGAATCCCAAATTAAAGATCATGTGGTAAAACCAACCGAGACTGGAGATAATCCCGCCGCAGATGCAAGGTGTATGTTCACTGAACGATAACATGAAAGCAATGTAGATGGTAAACGCAGCCATTAAAGTAGTGAAGATGTAGAGCCCAGCTTTTCTGCTGCGGCTGAATACCATCATACCTGCAGAAAGAATTTCTGTTCCAGGGATCAGCCAAACCAGCACAGCAGCAAAGTTTGAGATGTATGGTGAACTTCCGAGCTGCAGGCGAAAATTTGCGAAGTCCATCAGCTTGCTAAAGGCCGCATAGGAAAACAGCAGGATGCATAGAAAAACAATAAACTCCGAGATCGATGTTTTCTGACCAGCTGCTTTTCCTTCAGGGAATTCTTTCAAAATATAATCTTTCATGAGAATAAGTTTGTTGATTCAAATTTGACTGAAAATTTTTCCTGAAAAATTGTTGACTAACAATATTATTTATGAAAATTTTCTTTACATTTTTCGCTGGATTTCTAATAATCTCGATTTGTACTGTTGTAGCGTGCTTTTTCCCTGCAGTAATTCGCCTCCGACATCTGCAGAAAAGAAGCCGCTGATACATTTGGAATTTTGTTCATCGGGTAAATCCGGGCAAATTCCTTGATTCTTTCCCGTTCAGTAAGTGCCATCAGTCGTGTCCTGACCGCTTCGAGCTCCTGTTCCAAGAATAAGATGTGCTCCACGAGTTTGTGGGTCTCAGGAAAAGGTTCCATATGGTTTTTGAAATCCTCGCGGCTGATAAACATCAGGTTGGTATTCCCGATCACCATTAGTCGTATGGTGGAGCGTTTGTCATTGAGAAAACTTCTGAAGTCCGTAAATATACTGCCGGGCAGATATATGCGGATGACCTGTTCGATGCCATTCTGATCTGGTTCCACAGCGATGACTATTCCCTCAAGTATGGACCAGGCGAGGGTTGCACGGTTGGGGGGGATCAATAGTTCCTGTTTGTGGCTGCCGCTTTGCGGATGCATCAGTGGCGGTAAGGTAATTGAAAATCCGGTTGAAAGCGGAAACATGGAGCCTAAAGCATCCAGTAGTTGGTTAATGTCCATGGGATAGTAAATATGGAAGGACTAACTAAAGAGAACGTTGATAATTCCGTACGCTGAAATGCTCATCGAGCCATTCCATCATACCTGAAAGTGTATCCCAGAGTTTGAGTGCAGTGGGGAAATCTACATCTGTGGATTTACGCTGGAGGCTCCCTGAAGAGATAAACAATGTTTTTTCTGTATAAAAATGCATGGCTACAAAATTAAAGACATCATGAATATGCTCCTTGATTAGGATGCCTTTTTCGAGTTGTATGCGAAAAAACAGTGCAAGCTGGGGTACGGTCAGCAGTGACAGCACCCTGAAAGATTCTTCTGAAGAGCGCTGATCTTTCAGTGCCGCCCGGCGCAGAGCAAGCATTGCTTCGAGTGCCTGTTCTTTCTCGTTGTAATACTGGCGGAGGTCATCCCATATGGATGGCAGATTGGGGTGGAGCCGATATTTGGAAATGATCTGTTTGCGCAGCAGCTTTTCTTTTTGGTTAAGAATGAACTCTACCTGTTCATGCAGACCGTTGATCTCGTACAAGTGCCGATCAGTCTGTTCGATCTTAGCCAGGTAGAAATCCGGCTGATTGAAATCCATACTGATCATCAGAGTACATAACTGGTCGTCGTTCATACTGGTTATTTTGTGGCATTGTGAGCAAAAGCCAGAGATGTAACTGATGCCATAAGACGAAAGATCCTTTTTCAGGAGATTTGAGAGACCTGTAATGACCATTCTGGCAAGAGTTTGTGAGACGGCTGAGACCGAAAGGTCGGTTTTTAACTCCCTGACTTGCTGTCTCAGTTCAGGAATTACCTTGTGCAGTCGGAAATCAGATACCCTTGACTGGCTGTTCTGATACCGTGCAAATTCAGAATTAATAAAGTCCAGCAGGTTTTCCATGCAGGAAAGTGAATTCAGGTAATTTATGCGGATTAATACTGAGTCAGGATGAGATTCCCATTTTCGCCGATCCCTGAAAAGGTATTGGTTGAACTGGTTGCTGAACAGCACTAGCTGATCCTGTAGGGCGGCAAGCCATGCCTGTTTTTCCTGCAATGATGCAGCGCCTAGGAGGTTAAAGATCATTTCGGATTTTAACTGGCCGGATTCCTGCTCAAGGAAGGATTTCCATTTGTCAAAGTCTGTTTTTTGAAGTTCTTTGAGCGTTAGTGTCCGGGGAGTCAGTTGTGAGATGAATGCATGGAGATTTAATAATGTTGAGTTCATAGTGGGATAGATTTCAGTTTATTTATATTGGGTTAGTTTAATCCGTCATATCTTCTTCATTTTAAATCCCACTAAAGTGTTTAACAATTTCTTAACACGGGCGAATATTTATTCGCCATTTTGAGTTTTTTATATTGGTACGATTAAACAACAATTTAAGTGGCACTGGTATGGTGGGAAGGTGTTTAATAGATCAATTCTGATTATATTAGCCTTTTAAACCAAACCACCAAATATGTCCGGTTACGATTTCAGAAGTTTATCCTCTTACGATTTTGAGTTACTGGTAAGAGATCTGCTTCAGGCTGAACTTAATATTTCTTTGCAGACATTCAAGCCCGGCCGGGACGGAGGGGTGGATATTAAAGGTTATACCGACCATAAGAAATCCATTATAGTTCAATGCAAGCACTATGTGAATTCCAAATTTTCCAGTCTCTACAAGGTGATGAAAGATGATGAAGTCGGCAATATTGCGCAACTCAAACCGTCACAGTATTACCTAGTGACTTCTTTGCCTTTAAATCCGCTGGATAAAGAAAAAATCTTTAAGTTGGCACCTGCGGAATTTTCTACCACTGAAAGGATTATTGACAGCAACGGTGTCAATAATCTATTGAACAAGTACCCAGATATTGAGAGAAGGCATTTTAAGCTGTGGCTTTCCAGTATCAATATCCTTGAAACAATCCTTCATAGTGCAATCCATAACAGGTCAAACGCTAGGATCAGGGCAATTAACGAAAAGATCAAATATTATGTAACCAACGAGAACTATTATAAAGCTTCGGAAATTCTGGACAAGAACCACTATCTGATCCTGTCCGGGATTGCGGGGATCGGCAAAAGTACACTCGCCGAAATCCTTGTTTATCAGCATTTGCAGGCAGGATTTGAATTCGTTGAAATATCAGAAAATATCGAAGAGGCCTGGACTTTATTCAAACCTGATGTCAGCCAAGTGTTTTATTACGATGACTTTCTCGGAAAGACAAGTATAGCAGATAAACTTGGAAAAAATGAAGACAAATCGATCCTTACTTTTATCAATGAGATTTCGCAGTTAAAGAATAAACGCTTTATTTTAACGACCAGGGAGCATTTATTGCAGCAGGCCCGTATGCAATATCAAAGACTTGCGGACAAATCACTGAACATTGCCACCTGTATAGTTGAACTAGGTCATTATACAAAGGTGATCAAAGCGAAAATTTTATATAATCATTTGTATTTCTCTGATATACCCGAGTCATTCAAGCTTGAATTGATCAAAGGGAAAACCTATAAAACGATTATTGAGCATGCTAATTTTAATCCCAGGATCATTGAATCAATGGTTAACTCGGTTAATCTATCTGATCTCAGTGCTCAAAATTATCCAGCGGCATTTATAAAAAATCTTGATCATCCTTATGAAATCTGGCATTATGCTTTCAATAATCAAATTCTGACGCCTTCAAGATATTTGTTGGCGCTATTGCTTACTGCAAGGGAAAATATACTATTGAATGAATTACAGGAATTATTTTTATCTTCAAGTAAGTTCAATGTCCGTGATTTCAGAAACGCCATTAAAGAACTTGATGGAGGGTTTATTAAAACAATCAGGGATCACAGGTTGCCTGATGAGCTTATCATCAGATTTCACAACCCCTCAATCGTTGATTTTTTGAACGGTCATATTCATGAAACGCACGAATTTCTGGATGACCTTTTAATGGGCGCACAGTCTTTTCAGCAATTGATACGGTTATGGGGAAATCATTTTATGGAGGCCGGATACATCCGTAAAGCTATTTTATTCAATCCGGCTAATTTTATTGATGCACTGGAGCGGCTGGCATTATTTGTAAAAAGAGAGGGTAACATCACATTCTGGTCAAGTTTTGATCAGCGGCTACTGCATTTGGCCTCGGTGTATCTTGCTACAAAACAAGAAAGGGTTAAGAGTCTTATTCTTGCGGTAAGTTCTAAACTGCATGAGCATGTCACAGACTTCAGAGAACTGATTATTTTTCTTGCACATATTTCTGAAAATAAGATATTCGATGCCGAACAATACAATGTAATCTGGAATAATATTAAAGTTGCTATTGTTGAAGAAAGCCACAACACACCCAGCATTCGCGCATTTACTGATGTGAAGGATATGGTTCAGACTTTTCAAACGGCATTTGCCCCGGAGGAACTGGAGCAGCTTAGATTTGAGTTTGTGGCCTATGATGATTACAAGACTGAATTTAGTAAAATGAATATTTCCAGGGAACTTGAATCGTATTTTTATTTAGTAAAAGAAGTAGCCGAATTTTGGGATGTTCCTGTTCCTTATGAGGAAGAATTTAATTCAAAGATGCGCTTTTTACAGGGAGAAGAAACTAAACGTGATGACCGTGATTATGATGAATTGAAGCATCACCGAAACGAAGAACGTTATGAGAATCTTCAGTCAGAAGGGGAGATTGATAATATGTTCTCAGCTGACAGCTTTCGGATAGACTAACAGGTAAACTGCCATCGCAATTATGATAGATTTTAACGACTACTCATCAGGAAAGATAACGATAAAGGAATTCGTCAGTCTGATTCTGCACAATATCCCTGAAGATGATTATTTTACAAATACACTGGAGGAACTGGCTTACCTTGGGCTTCGACAGATCAATTTCAGGAATTTAAAAAATACACCTCAGTCAATTGCGAAACATGCTGCGAAGGTTTTGAATACCGAACCTTCTTTGAAAGGGGCCCGTAATCCGGTAAAGTCATTTCTTCAGGTCTATCTGGACGTCACAAAGCTTCCTGCGATTGAAAAAAATAAACTCGAAAGAAATGTAAAGTCGGATCTTAAGCAGGTTAACGATCTGCTTAAGTTTTATGAAGGGCTGGATTTCATAAAGGAATTCAACGCTGAAGCAATCAAACCACGCAGCCAGGAAGAGAAGGCGCAACTGGTATTCTATCAGCGGACATTGGGGAAACGGGATGAAATTGTTGACTACCTGACCAGTGGTATGGGAAAGCGCGCGATTGTAAAATCGGGCAGCTCCTATGAACCGTTCCGTTCTGAATCGACCAAGGAGCTTGAGTTGCAGCTGGAGTATCATGCAGATTACCCTTACATGGAAATGATGTTCCAGGTTAAGTCAATCCGCTATGCTATCAACATGAACCGGCTGGATTACAGAATGATCAACCTGCTGTGGACAAAAATTCAGTGGTCAAATGCTGCTTTCAACGGGCGTTATACTTATGATAAAGCTTTTAACAAGGAGATACAGCGCAAAGTAAAGCCCAGGCCTTTTTTTGAACATCTTCTTGATTCACTTAAATCATTACCGATCATCAAGGGGAGGATGGATATATTTCTAGAGCTGCGGGCGTTGTTTCTGGCAAAAAAATGGTACGGGTTTTATGCCCTTGCCCTGCCGCAGGTAGAAGGGATATTTACAGAAATGATGCAGATAACAGACCTGAAGAAAACAAAAGGTGCGCTTCCTGATAAGGTTAAACTGATGAGGCCGCACTACTCAAGAAGTGATTTCAGCTTTGATTATTTTGAATATGCACTGCCAACGGAGCGGAACCATTTTTCGCATACCGGAATGGTTGAAAACCCCAAAGATAAAAGTTACCATTTGCTGCTGGATCTGCAATATCTGTTTGATGTGGCCCTGGAACTGGATACCCCACTGGCGAAAATATCTAAAATAATCCTCGAAGGAGCGACAAGGTTTCATGATATCGGTGACCTTGCAGATTTCGTTAAACTGATCCGGGACCTTAAAAAGAAGAAGAAACTAAGCCCCTTAGAAACTGAACTGGATGATTTTGTATATGGGAAACTGGTTTCCCACATAGACCTGACTAAGTTTTTAACGAACCTTGAACAGGATATAGCAGAATCTGTTACAGTCTTTCAAGAACGGTTTATTGTACAATATTTTAAACTAAAAACGACAAAAGACGACTTTTTTAGCCTGACGCCGGTAGAAATTATGGATAACTTGAAAGAGATAAATTCAGTACTGGAAGACTTCGGAATCATGTTATCCGAAGACCTCAAAGTGATCACTGATTGTTATCATTTCCTTCAGAATTTTGATAAACTCTTTCCGAAACTTCCGGCGAAGGCTATTGCGGAAATTACGGCATTGAAAAACAAGTTTAAAAAAGAATTCAAAATAGCTGAGTTGCTGGATGCTAACCTTACTGTTGAGCCACTGGATATGTATCTATTGAAGAGCCGGAAATTTAAGCATAAGTTGATTTAGCAAAAAGAAATCTCAGACATCGAGCTCAAAATCTATGATTAGCGGTCCAGTGGAGAAATCATTGCTCCTTAGGGTAACTACTCCTTTTATTTTATTTCCGTTGTATGGGATAATGATCAGATCATGGTTGAATATTTCCGCTTCTTCATCCTGCTGGGCAATTGTAACCGAGGATGAGGAAAGCCCTTTGTTTAATCTTTTTGCTGTAAAACTCTGGTTGTCTGCTGAGAGGGTGAAGTCCCGGTTGGGGATGTATATATTTGGCGCCCGAAGTGCCATTCCATAGGGATCCTTTTTCTTCAGTCTTTTGGATTCTTCAGTATACAGTTGTTGTCGGACATCTTCTGATAAACCCATGCTGGCTGTTGCTGCATCAATTTTAAGTTCGATTTCAAAATGTATCGCTTCATTGGAGGAATTGACCACCTTAACATCGATATAATTCAGTCCTCTTAATTCTCCTTTGGTAAAGGTTCCTATAGAGGGAATTACCGATACTTCCAGTTTGCGGTCCTTACTTTCGTACTTTTGCTTATATATTAGATCCAGATCTTTACGATCAATCTTTTTAGTACTGCTGCCGGTTTTTATATAGCCGTCACCAATCCGGTAATCCACTGCCTTTTGATTTAAAGTGTCTTTAATTTGTGTTTTAAACAGATATGGCCTGTCCATATTTCCGAATATCCTGAAATAAGCAAGAGTTTTTCCGTTATACGTTATTGCCTTATATTCAAACTGAATTGATGGTTCAATATTGGCCCTTAAATATTGCTGGTAATTTGCTTCATCCTCAAGATCTGTCACGTTTTTGAAACTGTCTGCTACACCATCTTTCTCAATCACTCCGATAATGATAAACTTATCTTCGTTTGATGGATGGTTGGCCATCGCAGAGATATCTTTAAGTATTTCAGCCTTTTTAGGTGCACTTCCCAAAGGGTACTGTGTCTGTTTATAGTCAAGATTGACGCCCTCTGAATTGTATTCTATTAATTGTGTAATCTTGTCTAGCATGAGTAACGTTTAGTATAAAGGGCAAATTTCTGTCCACTGCTAAAATAGTAATAATTGAGGAAAAAGTTTTGCGGGAAATGGCTTGGATAATAAGTTGAACTACTGTTTAATTATTTTAATAGCCAGTAGTGTAATTGCTAATATTTTTGGAAATGTTATGCTGGCTAAAGTTAAAAACTAATATAATTAGTTTTTATTCTTTTTTACCAAAAATATTAGCATAGCTTTGTCTTGCCTAAATTCAAAGTCATGTCAACAGAAAAGCAGATCATACACATGGATCAGGATTCCTTTTTTGTGTCCGTGGAAGTCAAGAAAAATTCATCACTGATCGGTAAGCCTGTCATTATTGGCGGAAGTTCAGATCGTGGCGTAGTCGCTTCCTGCAGCTACGAAGCCAGAAAATTTGGCGTGCATTCGGCCATGTCCTCGCGGATGGCCAAGATGCTTTGCCCGCATGCCGTTTTTTTAAAAGGTAATATGGATGAATATTCCAAGGCCTCCAATGAGATCACAGAGATTCTTAAGGAACGCGTGCCGTTGATTGAAAAGGCCAGCATAGACGAACACTACATTGACATGACCGGTATGGACCGCTTTTACAGCACCCTGCAGTACGCCCACGAGCTGAAGCAGACTGTGATCCGGGAAATGGGATTGCCTATATCCTTTGGTCTTTCGGTTAATAAGACCGTTTCTAAAATGGCGACCAATGAATGCAAACCTGATGGGGAACTGAATGTATTGCAAAAAGAAGTACAACCTTTTTTAAATCCATTGTCCATTCGCAAGATCCCCGGACTTGGAGAAAAAACTTTTATTAAGCTCAGCGATATGGGCATCAAAAAGATCTATACGCTTTCCAAAATCCATCCCGAGCAAATGAATTTTTTGCTGGGTAAATCAGGGCTTTCACTTTTACAAAAAGCACAGGGGATAGATAACAGCCCTGTTATCCCATATTCAGAGCAGAAGTCCATCGGCACCCAGTGTACCTTTCATGCCGATTCTATTGATATTGAAATGATCAACAATTTATTGGTGGCCCAGGTAATGGACGTGGCTTTTCAACTCAGGGAGAAAAAGAAACTGACGGCCTGTGTAACAGTAACGATCCGCTACGCCAATTTTGAAACAGAGACTAAGCAAATGGCCATAGGCTATACCTCCCTGGATAGTGTGCTGATCGATACGGCAAAAGAGCTGTTTAAAAAAATGTATAATCGCAGGATGCTGCTTAGGCTGGTTGGAGTTCGCCTGAGTAACCTTGTTTCGGGTTTTGAGCAGATTGATCTGTACAGTGAATCTCATGAGCAGTACAGCTTGGTGCAGGCCCTGGATAAGATCAGAAGAAGGTTTGGGACGGATGCAGTGACCAGAGCTGCGGTGATGGATATTAAACTGTAGCACCATGTACCTGAATGTCCATTCTCATTATAGCCTGCGTTATGGCACCATGTCTGTAAAAACATTGGTGGAAGAAGCCAAAGCGCGAGGGATCACTCAAATGGTGATCACTGACATCAACAATTCTACCGGGGTGATGGAATTCATGCGGGAATGCCGTAAGGAAAATATCAAGCCCATTGGCGGGATGGAATTCCGAAGGGACAAAAAACTGCTGTATATCGGAATCGCTAGGAACCGGGAAGGGATGAAGGAGTTGAACGATTTTCTGAGTTACCATAATCTGGAGCAAAAGGAGTTGCCGGATAAGCCCTGGGCGTTTGAGAATGCTTATGTGATCTATCCTTTTGATCAAAAAACGGATATGACTTCGTTCGTGGCCAATGAATATATGGGTGTAAGGTTTGATGAGCTACACCAGTTTTATAACAGGGAGTCTAAGCATCCCAATAAACTTGTAGTGCTCCAGCCAGTGTTTATGTCCAGCAAAGTCGGCTACCGTTTGCATGAATACCTCAGGGGAATTGACCTGAATACGTTAATTACGATGGTGGAGGCGGAAGATAAATGCAGGGAAACCGATTTGTTCTTAAAACCAGGGGAGCTGGAAACCAAGTTTGTAAAGTATGCTTTTATTCTGGATAATACGCGGAGGCTGATGGATAGCTGCGTGATGGATTATCCCGAAGGTAAGATGAAACTGAACCGTAAAACTTTTACCGGAAATACGAAGGACGATAAAGCTTTACTGGAAAAGCTGGCGATGGAAGGAATGCTGTATAGGTATGGGCCTAAAAACAGGGAGGCAATTAAAAGATTGAAAAAGGAACTCAAGGTGATTGTGGACCTGAATTTCTGCGCTTACTTTCTGATCACCAACGACATCATCCAGTATTCCATGCGCAGAGGCTATTATCATGTAGGCAGGGGATCTGGTGCCAATAGCATTGTAGCCTATTGTCTGCGGATCACCGATGTGGATCCGATAGAACTGGATCTATATTTCGAAAGGTTCTTAAATGCGGAACGTACTTCGCCACCGGATTTTGATATTGATTACAGCTGGGATGAACGCGAGGATGTGCAGGATTATATTTTTAAGCGTTACGGTAGGGAACATACCGCGCTATTGGGCACGATGTCCACCTTTAAAGACCGTTCGGTGATCCGGGAGATCGGTAAAGTTATGGGCTTACCTAAATCCGAGATCGATGGTTTTACTGATCTCAGTAAAGCGACAGAAAACCGAGCCAACGATACCTTTAAAAAGATCATGACCATTTTCGAGCTCATGGGTAAAATGCCCAACCAGCGGAGTATCCACGCCGGAGGCGTATTGATCTCCGAAGAGCCGATCACGTATTATACTGCACTGGATCTGCCACCTAAAGGAATGCCAACAGTTCAGTGGGATATGTACGAGGCCGAGGATATTGGTTATGACAAATATGATATTCTATCCCAGAGGGGGATCGGGCACATCAAAGAAGCAGTAAAGCTGGTGGAGCAGAACCAGGGTAAGACCATTGACATTCACCAGGTGAAGGATTTTATGCGTGATCCGAACTTGAATGAACGCCTGAAAACAGGGAATACCATTGGCTGCTTTTATATTGAATCGCCCGCTATGCGGCAATTATTGACCAAGCTGGTTTGCGATAATTACCTGACATTAGTGGCTGCCAGCTCGATTATCAGGCCGGGGGTGGCGCAATCCGGGATGATGAAGACCTATATCCAGAATTTTCATGCGCCGGATCAGGTAACTTACCTGCATCCCGTCATGGAGCAGCAGTTGAAGGAAACTTTCGGGGTGATGGTTTACCAGGAGGACGTGATCAAGGTTTGTATTCATTACGGTGGGATGGATGGAACAGATGCGGATATACTGCGCAGGGGAATGAGCGGGAAATACCGTTCCCGGGTGGAGTTTGACCGTCTGGTGGAGAAGTTTCACGAAGGATCGAAGGTTTTGGGTAGGCCTGAGCAGGTTACAAATGAGGTCTGGAGGCAGGTTTCTTCATTTGCAGGTTATAGTTTTTCTAAGGCGCATTCGGCAAGTTTTGCAGTGGAGAGTTACCAGAGTTTGTATTTAAAGACCTATTATCCCATTGAATTTATGGTTGGGGTGCTGAACAATTATGGTGGATTTTATACCCGCTGGTTGTATGTGCATGAGCTTAGGCGGGCTGGTGCAACAGTTCATTTGCCTTGCGTAAATCATAGTAGCTCGGTAGTTTCTATTAAAGGAACGGATGCCTACCTGGGTTTTGTAGGCATCCAAGGGCTTGAAGGGAAGTTCATGGAGCTAATCCCTGAGGAAAGACGGTTGAATGGTGATTACCTGGATTTGGAGGATTTTCTCCGGCGAACAGAAATAGGTCTGGAGCAGGTCGTGATTTTGATCCGCTGCGGTGCACTGCGGTTTACTGGTAAAAGTAAAAAGACTTTGCTTTGGGATGTGCACGCGATGTTGGGGCAGAAAGCCAAGCCCAATAACCATGCGGAGTTGTTCCATATAAAAGCTAAACATTATGAAATGCCGGACCTGGTGAATACCAGGTTAGAGGATTCCTATCATGAGCTTGAATTGCTCGGTTTTCCCTTAACGCTCTCGATGTTTGATTTACTGAAGACGGCTTACCGCGGAGATATCCGTACCAAAGAACTTGGCCGATATGTGGGGCAGATGGTGCGTATGGTAGGATTGTATGTCTGCGAGAAGACGGTGCATACCAAGAACAATAAGAAAATGTGGTTCGGGACGTTTTTAGATGCTGACGGAAATTTCTTTGATACTACCCACTTTCCAAACAGTACGCCTGTCTACCCGTTCAGGGGTACGGGCTGTTATTTGATCTTGGGTAAGGTGGTGGAGGATTTTGGTTTTCCCAGTATCGAGGTGGTTAAATTTGCCAAACTGGAAATACAGGGCAATCCTGTGATGGATTCATAAATGATAGTGGAGTATTAGCAAAGATTATAATCAGCAAATACGAGATTTGCAAAGAAATGATTTATTTGTTTTGTAATTATGGGCTACATAGTTACATTTGTGTTGAGAGCGTTAATTTAAACGGGAGTAGTCTTCGGATTATTCCCGTTTTCTTTTATCGGATAACAAGGGACTATTATTAGGTTCACGAGGAGGTGCTTGACACATGGGGATCAATCGTGCGGATTCTACACCTTGGATATTGCCAAATTATTTTTTTATTATTGGCCTTTCTTTTAGTAAATTTATAGGGGAACGGCGAAATGAATGATTATAAAAAACACAGCGATACTGAACTTGCCGCACTATTACGCAAAGGTGATAATGCTGCATTTTTAGAAATCTACGACCGTTATAACATTCTGCTCCTCAACTACGCCTTCCGCAAACTCCAGGACAAACAAGAAGCCCAGGATATCGTCCAGGAGGTCTTCATCACCCTTTGGGAAAAGCGTGACAGCTTCATCCTGAAAACATACCTGTCTGGCTTTCTCTATAAATCCATACTCAACAAAGTCTTGAACATATGGAAACACAATAAGATCGTCCGTGAACATGCCCAGCTGCACAACCTAAACATTGACGTGGACACAATAGAAACTGACTTCCTGATTCGCGAGAAAGACATCACCGCAATGATTGAAAGAGAAATAGCAGCTATGCCACCAAGAATGCGTGAAGTCTACGAGCTCAAATACAAACAATACTTGAGTACCAAAGTGATTGCAACACAATTGGGAATCTCTGAAAACACTGTGTCCAACCATCTCAAAGCTGCCTCTGCACACCTAAAAGACAAACTAGGTATTTTGATTTTTGTCCTCTATATTCTTAATAAATAAAGATAATTAAATATATCTACTTGATATTTAAGTTGTTGTCTTGGTTTTTGAGCATTGCTGGATATTTATTTAAGATCCGACTAGCCAATTGCTTTTGCTGGATTGTCTATGTTGTATAATTCAGCTTGCTGAAGGGATCAACAACCTATAGAGACCAACCATGAAAACCGTAAATATTGACCAGCTGGTAGATAAGTTCAATGCAGGGGAATGCTCTGCGGAAGAAGAACAGATCTTGAAAGGTTGGCTGCACCAGTATAATATGGAAGGCAGTACCGGCTTATCCGATGAAGACCTTTTTTCTGCTCAGACAAGTATGTTGGAAGCGATTGAAGCGGTAAGATTTCCTAAAGTAAAAAAGCTTAAGCTTTGGCCGCGTATTACTGCCATTGCAGCAGTAGTAGCGACTATTGCTATTGGTGCAGGACTCTTTTACTACAACCAAAGCAAATTAACCGATCAAAATTTCCAAACAGCCAATAAAACTGACATTACTCCAGGTAAAGTTGGAGCGACCTTGACCCTGGCTAACGGTAAAAAAATTAGTCTGACGGATGCCAGCAAAGGAGAATTGGCAAATGAATCAGGAATCAGTATTTCCAAGACTGCTGAAGGACAGGTAGTGTATGAAGTTAAAGCTAATAATAGTGCCTCTAATAAAATTAATACGCTCACAACTGCAAAAGGCGAGACCTATATTTTAACCTTGCCTGATAAATCCACAGTATGGATGAACGCGGCTTCCAGTTTAACCTATTCTGTCGCCCTCTTGGAACGTGGGGTTCGCAGGGTAAAATTGGAAGGGGAAGCTTATTTTCAGATTGCAAAGGATAAAGCACATCCTTTTATTGTGGAAAGTGGGGATCAGCAGGTGGAAGTTTTGGGAACACACTTTAATGTACGTGCATACAAAGGCGAAAAGGTCTTTAGAACAACCCTACTGGAAGGTAGCGTAAAAGTAACAGGGGATGGAAAAACGAAAGTACTTTCGCCAGGATTTGAAGCCATTAACACATCTGGTGAAATTCGGGTTGGGAAAGCCGATACAGAATGGGCAGTAGCATGGAAAAATAACAAATTCATTTTTGACAGCCAACAAATAGAAGATATTATGCCGATGATTGAACGCTGGTACAATGTAGAAGTGATTTATACAGGCGAGATGCCATCCGATACTTTTTGGGGTTCAGTATCACGTTATGATAACATTTCAAAGGTACTAGGCGCATTGGAATCTACAGGCAATGTTCATTTTAAAATTGAAGGTAGAAAGGTTTACGTTTCTCGCTAAATATATTCATTCCTATGAGTAATTAACAGATTATTTAACCAAACAAAACTAGATGGGAAAAACATTACGACCGAGAATCTAACCACAACAACTATGAAGTTGGCTTAATAACAACCACATCCCGATTAGAGTCGGGACATGGTTTTAGCTCGCTTCGTCAATTATTAACAACTGACTTTTAACTGCAGATGCCCGAAGTTTTCGAGGCCAAAGGCTCCCTGCTAACAAACCAGCTAACCAAATGTATAAAAAAAATACCACTTATCTGGGTGTGCTCGAGGGGTGTGCCCATAAAATCTGGCTCATTATGCGACTAACCACCGTTATATTAATAGCTACTATGATGCAAGTTAGTGCCACTGGCTTGGCGCAGAAAATTAACTTGACCAAAGTAAACTCTTCTTTAAGAGAAATTGTGAGGGACCTGGGCAGACAAACCGGGTACGATTTTGTTGCAACGGATGCTTTGTTGAAAACTGCAAGTAATGTTACAATTAATGTAAAGGACGCAGAGTTTCTAACGGTGTTGGGGCAAATTTTTGAAAACCAACCTATCACTTATATTATTGATGGCAAAACAGTAACACTTAAACCCAAGGAAAAATCTTTCGTACAGACGCTCGTAGAGCGATTTCAGGAAATTACCATCTGGGGAAGGGTCACGGATGAAAAAGGAACATTACTTCCAGGAGCTACTGTAAAGTATAAGGACAAAATGACCCGTACTGACTTAAGGGGTGAATTTATCCTGAAGAATGTAGATCCGAATACAATATTAGAAATTTCTTATATCGGTTATGAGACCAAACAGGTAAAGGCCCAGCAAAATATGGGCACTATAATCCTGAAACCTAGCGATTCAAAACTAGATGAGGTACAGGTAATTGCTTATGGACAACAGACCAGGCGCTTGAGCGTTGGTTCTGTATCAACGGTAACGGCAAAAGATATTGAAAGGCAGCCGGTTAGTAATTTATTGGACGCGCTTCAAGGTCAGGTTGCTGGCTTAAGTATCACTACCACAGGTGGAGTACCTGGCTCAAGGACACTTTCTCAAATACGCGGGCAGAACAATTTGTCGAGTAACCCCCAAGCCAATGCAATTCTAAGTAATTATGATCAACCATTGATAATCGTTGATGGAATACATATGCCGTTGCAGAACAAAGCACTCATTGGGAGTAGTTTTGCGACTGGCGGAGGAAATGATTTTTGGAAAAATCAAACAGGATTAAGCTCGATGAACGGCATCAATCCCTTAGATATTGAAAGCGTTTCGATTCTTAAGGATGCTGATGCAACTTCAATTTATGGTTCTCAGGGGAGCAATGGTGTAATATTGATCACTACAAAAAAGGCGAAGGCCGGCAGAGACGCTTTATCAGTGTCGTTGAACCAAGGCTTTACAAATGCCTCTGGAACAGTACCAATGATGAATACTGAGCAGTATTTAGCAATGCGGCGAGAGGCTTTGGTAAACAGTAAAATAACAGCAAATCCAACCAACGATCCGGACCTTGTTTTGTTTGATCAAAATAAGAATACCGATTGGATGAAGGAATTTTATGGTGGCACAGCACATCGTACAGATCTTCATTTCAGTCTTGGTGGCGGTTCGGGTTCTGATAGTTACCTGGTAAACGGAGGCTATAACAGGACAACTTATAATTACCCGGGTGATATGGCTGACAAAAGGTATAATTTGCATACCTCGTACACTCATAAATCCATTGACCAAAGGTTTAAACTGCAATTCGGAACTGATTATGCTTATAATGTCAATAATAATTCCGGTGAACCTAACGGTTTGCTTGCATTTACGCTCGCGCCTAACTACCCTGATTTGATAGACGCTTCTGGAAAACCTGTTTGGATCTATAACGGCATAAATTTAGGCAATAGTGGCCAAGGGAATCCTTTGGCTTACCTTTTCAAAAGTGCTATCAATGCTACGCATTCTCTTAATTCACATGTTAACCTTAGCTACGATATATTACCTAGTTTGACGCTGGGCATTACTGCAGGATACGCAAGAACAGACGAAAATTTTAACAGTATTAACCCCATCGCTAGTCAGAATCCGACTTTCGCACAAGGAAATACCAACCTAAGTTCCAGAAACACAGATATGATCAATGTTAACCCTCAGCTAAACTTTACCAAGGCGATTGGCAACGGGTTATTGACTGTACTGGTTGGAGGAACCTATAAAAGAAATTATTCAAAAGGTCTTTCTACAAATGCATTTGGCTACACTTCTGATGCGATGCTGGATTATATTGGGGCTGCCCAATCCACGTCAAGCTCCAACAATGCTTCTTACTATAAATACATAGACCTGTTTAGCCGGATTAATTACAGATGGGCTGATAAGTATATTTTGAACATAACTGCCAACAGGGACGGCTCTAGTAATTTTGGTCCCCGGAAACGCTTTGCAAACTTCGCTTCAGCTGGTGCCGCCTGGATCGTCTCTGAAGAAAATTGGCTGAAGGACAAACTATCGTTCTTAAGTTTTGTGAAATTTTCAGCTAACATTGGCACGTCCGGGTCGGATGGTGTAGGACCTTATCAGTATCAGCCAAACTGGGCGGTAGCTGGATCTAGCCCATACCAAACTTTCCCAGGATATACCCCAAAAAACCCGCAGAATCCGGTATTTGCATGGGCATCAAACAGGAAATTTAATGAGCAGATAGATCTTGGTTTTTTTAAGGATAGGTTACTTGTTAATTTCGCAATGTATCAGAACAATTCTAAAAATCAATTGGTTGGGTATCTCCAGCCTATTCAGACTGGGTTTCCTAATATTACTGCGAATGCCCCGTATACAGTCAATAATTCGGGCTGGGAATTGTCAATCGCTTCAACAAATGTTAATTCTAAGGACTTTCGCTGGACAACCAACATTAATATGTCGCATAATAGCAACAAGCTCGCTAAATTTGATGACATAGCTTCTTCAGCTTATGCCAATTTCTACATAGTTGGAAAGCCGGTAAATATCCTTCAGCTAATGCCTTTCGAAGGGGTAAACTCTCAAACTGGTTTCTTTGAATTCCGAAAAGCCGATGGAACAATTACCAGCTTCCCAAGTAATTCAAGTGGGTTTAATAATGTTGGAGGTGACAGAACAGTGCTTCTTGATCTTAATCCTACATTACAAGGTGGTATAGGAAATACATTCAGTTATAAAAACCTGAGCCTTCATCTGTTTTTCCAGGGGAGTATACAAAAGGGGAATAACTATTTGTATAATATCTATGCCAGTGGCGTGACATTTTTGCCCGGAAGACCTTTAGTGAATATGCCAGCTGCTATTTTGGGTAAGCAATGGCAAAAACCTGGCGATGAAGCCACTCTCCAACGGTTTGTGAGCGGTTTTAATGGAAGTGATGGCTATATGGCAATAGGGCCGGCGAGCTCATTCGCCAATTCAAACGGTGCGTACTCAGATGCTTCCTATATCCGTTTGAAAACGGCGTCCCTTTCTTACATCCTGCCCCAAAATTGGGCAAAGAAAGTATTTCTTAAAAATTGCTCATTCTATGTAAATGCACAAAATCTGTTCACTATTACTGGTTATGAACTAGGCGATCCTGAGACGAGGAGCTTGTTTGCCATTCCTCCTCAAAAAACAGTTGTATTGGGTATTAACGCCAGCTTGTAATAACTTAAAATTAGCGTAAAATGAAAAAGAAATTTAACATTAGAAATATAGTGGTTGTAGTAGTCATTGGGCTCTCGGCTACCTCATGTGAAAAACTTATAGAGACTCCGTCAAATCTGCCAGGACAACTAGTAACGGAAAAGGTATTTACAGACAGTATCGGTTCTGTGAATGGTGTTGTCGGAATCTATAGTAAGGCATTTTCAACTTATGGTCCTTTAGCGGGATATTTATCTATTTTTCCTTCAATGTCCTCTGATGATATGATCTCCTCAAGTGATGCATATTCCCCTATATTCAATAATAAGCTGACTCCAGGAAATGAAGGTAATCAAAATGAAGGTACAGCGCCAATCTGGAGTGGGTTTTATGGAAATACGATGATATACCATGCCAATGCTGCAATAGAGGGGCTGAATGCCAGTAAGGGGATAACTGAAACACTCAGGAGTCAATTGATTGGGGAATGTGAAGTTGTAAGATCACTGTCTTATTTTTATCTTACTAATTTGTTTGGTGCTGTACCACTAGCGCAGACAAGTGACTACACAGTTAACAGTAAATTACCAAGGAGTTCCACTGAGGATGTATATAAACTTATAATTAGTGATCTTTCTGATGCTTCAAGAAGGTTAAAGGATAAATACCCATCTGCAGGAAGGGCAAGACCAAATAAATATACCGCACTTGCGCTGTTGAGTAGGGTACAGTTGTATCGACAGCAATGGGTTAAAGCCGATAGCGCTGCAACTGCCGTGATCAATGCGGGTATCTATCGTTTAGAAAACATTGATAATGTTTTCCTACTTGGTAATGAAGAGGTGATATGGCAAGGTCTGTCAACAGCTTTTTATAGTTGGATTACCCAGGAAGGTCCTATGTTTGTACCGTTTAATAATACAAGTATACCTACCTACCCACTCCGTAAATCACTTGTAGACGCGTTCGAGCCGACAGATCTTAGGAGATCACGCTGGATAGGTACTAGTACAGTTTCGGGTATTCCTTATTATTACGCTTTTAAGTACAAAAATACTTATAGTTCGCGGCCAAACGGCGCCACAGAGGCCGAAGTAGTATTCAGACTTTCAGAGCAATACTTGATCAGGGCAGAAGCCAGAATTAACCAGGGTGATCTTGGTGGTGGCAAAGCTGATATTGACAAGGTACGTGAGCGCGCTGGTCTTCTTCCAACAACTGCAGCTACAAAGGATCAATTGCTGGCGGCTGTTTTAAAGGAGCGTCGTACTGAGTTTTTTTGCGAATGGGCACATCGCTGGCTTGATTTAAAGCGTCATGGACTTGTGAATAGCACAATGGCAGCTGAGAAACCAGGTATATGGCCGACAGACGGACATCAGGCGCTGTATCCTGTACCTTATGTTCAAGTAACCTCAAATCCTGGTTGGGCTCAAAACCCTGGATATTAAATTGAAAAATTACACTACCTGGCTGGGGACTTTTTGCTTTCCGGCCGGGTTACCTATTTCTGAATTTTAAAAATACAATGAACGAATTTATTGTTAGCATAAAAAATCTATCACACCGTTACTCGGTTCAATGGTCTGTTAAGGATATTAATTTAGATATCAAAAAAAATGGCATCTATGGTTTACTAGGTGCAAATGGAGCTGGGAAATCGACCATTATGAATATCATGTGTGGTGTGTTAAGGCAAACAAGTGGAGATGTGTTTATCAGGGGGATCAATATGCTGAATAATCCGATTGAAGCAAAAAAGCACCTGGGTTTCCTACCTCAGAAACCACCAGTTTCAAATGAACTCACAGTGGAAGAGTTTCTCGGCTATGCGGCTAACTTGCGATTGATGGACAAAAAAAATGTAGGGAAGGCCGTGACTGAGGCAATGGAAAGAGTTGGGATAGGACATTTTCGTAAACGTTTGATTGGGAGTCTTTCCGGAGGTTATCAGCAGCGTGTTGGAATCGCACAGGCAATTATCCATAAACCTGATTTTATTGTGTTGGATGAACCAACCAACGGGCTTGATCCAAACCAAATACTGGAAGTGCGTAATCTGATCAGGGAAATTGCTCAGGAACACACCGTGATTTTATCTACTCATATATTGCAAGAGGTGCAGGCGCTTTGCGATCATATTTGGATGATCAACCATGGAGATCTTGTGTTCTCCGGTAGCATTCGAGACTTCGATAATTATATCATTCCTGAATCTTTGCTGGTGACCATGATCGGTGCACCTTCAACCGATGAACTTATAAATATACCTGGGGTTGTGGAAGCAACAGAGCTGAGTAATTACCGCTATAAAATAAAATTTGAGAACGCACAAGAAGCTACAGAGAGAATCGTAGAAATGAGCGTAGCAAGAGGATGGAGGCTTACCGAGATCATACAGGAGCGAAATTCCCTTGAAACCATTTTTACTGAATTGTCCAACAAAAAGAAAATATGAACATGATACTTAATATCGCTAAAAACGAACTTCGAAAGCTTTTCTATTCTCCAGTGGCATGGCTGGTACTAATCATCTTTTGTATACAATGCAGTATGGTGTTTACAAATCTCTTCGATGGTTTTTTATTCTGGAAGAGAGGAAATATTGAAACAGACTATTATACATTTAAGAGTTTTGGCGCAAGTGGAGGTTTATATGCCAATGCTCAAAGCTACATTTACCTATATATCCCACTGATCACAATGGGTATCATGACCTCGGAATTTATAACGGGCTCAGTTAAACTCCTTTATTCATCCCCGGTGACAAATACCCAAATTGTAATCGGAAAATATCTTGCATTACTTTTCTTTAACCTTAGCTTGCTCGCAGTGCTATCCGTATTTAGCATCTATTGCTTATTTTCAATTGAACATGTGGAAATCCCGCTTGTGCTTTGCGGGTTGTTTGGATTATTTTTGCTAGTTGCTACCTACCAGGCCATTGGACTTTTTATGTCTTCTATATCCTCTCACATTGTTGTCGCTGCATTAGGGACGTTCGGGATTTTGTCAATACTATCCTTTGTAGGAGGACTTTGGCAGGATGTTGCCTACTTGAGAGATATTACCTATTGGTTATCTATAAATTCCAGGGCTGGTACTTTTATCAGAGGGATGATTACCTCCGAAGATTTAATTTATTTTATCATCATATCTGGGATGTTCTTATTCTTGACAATTTCTTACCTGAAGTTTAAACGGCAACCAAGTACTTTTATTAAAAGATTAAGTGTATATGGGGGAGCGGTTTTGGTTACCATGTTGATTGGATATTTGAGCTCAATGCCAGATTTAAAAGGCTACTCAGATGTAACCAGGGACAAGTTAAATACATTGACTAAAAACAGCCAGGAAATTGTATCAAATCTTCCAAAGGATATTACGATTACAACTTATGTAAACGTTCTGGCAAGGAACTCAGTATTTCTGGCACCGGACAGGTTCAAAAACGAACAAGGCAGATATGAGCAGTTCATTCGTTTCAAGCCCAGACTGAAACTGGAGTATGTTTACTATTACCATAAAGTACAAAACGAAAATCCAGTCTATGAAAGAACAAGTAAAAAATCAGAAAAGGAGATGCTTGATTCTGTCATGAGTTTATTCCGGTGGAAATTTGATGTCGTTCCTTATGCTGATATAAAGCCAAAAGTTGATCTTGCCTCAGAAGATTTTCAACAGGTTTCATTAATTCAAGGAAGTAATAATAAATCTTCATGGTTGCGGTTTTTTGACGATGCCCTTGTTGTACCATTTGAAAGCGAGATTTCTGCAGCATTTAAAAGGTTAAATCAGAAGTTACCAGTGGTGGGAATGGTGATAGGTCATGATGAAAGATCTATCTCGGGTAAATACAACAGTGACTACGAACAATTTACTACAGCAAAACGTTATCGGAGTTCTTTGATTAATCAAGGCTTTGATCTCAGAGAGGTTTCATTGGATAAACCTATTGATACGGACATCAGTATATTGTTACTGGCAGATCCAAAAAGTGCTTTAACTGTACCACAAAAACAAAATATTCAACAGTATATCGCCTCTGGTAGAAATATGATGATTTTGGGAGAACCAGGGAGACAGGAGTATCTGAATCCTGTGATAAATGATTTCGGACTCCAATTGCTCCCAGGTAAACTTTTAGATACCACCCAGAAATCTGAGCCCGATTTGATGGCTCTGAAACCTTCAGAGAGAGCCGTACAATTTTCTCCTTATTTCCGCGATATTTCGCTTCGAAAGCAGGTACTAGTGATGCCGTCTGCAGCTGGTATAGCTATTTCAGGTCATAGTGGTTATCAAACTCAGGTATTGTTCGAGTCAGGTACCAGCAGTTGGAATGAAGGTGAAAAGATAAGTAAGCCATATCCTACAGTAGTTGCGCTTTCAAAACAGGTTAATGGGAAAACTCAGAAAATTATAGTAACAGGTGACGCAGATTTTCTAAGCACTGCAGTTTTAAATCAGAATTATCAAAATAATAGCCCTGGTAACTACGGATTTATATCTGCGGCTTTCTCCTGGCTTTCTAATGGGACATCACCTGTAGACGTCCATCGCCCTGAAGGAATCGACAACCGCATAAAAATTGACGACAAGTTTTGGGACATTTCCTCTTTGGTAATGCGCTGGGTATATCCCTTGATCCTGATCGTTATTGCATTGATCATTTATATACGTAGAAGGAGTAGATAGAGGTATGAGTTTTATAATTGATAAGCAAACATTAAATGATCTGGAAATACCTGGAAAAAAAGGTAAACGATCGGTTCAGTCGTTATTTAACGAAACCAAAACAAAGGGTGGGGCTGAACAGATAACCGAATTATTCCAATATCCCTTGGATTCAGCCATAGCAATTAAAAAAAGATTGGATAGCTTTAAGTTCTTTAGTGAACTGGATGAACAGTTTCCAATAAATGTAGTAAATCTGGATTTGGCTGAACAATATCTGTTAAATACAGATGAAAGGACGTTATTGAACAGGGAAAAGGATTCATTTTTACAAGGTATTAAAGATTTAATACAGCCCAATTCACAAAATCAGTTATTGATATTGGCAATCAAAGCTATTCTCATTATCGGAAAGGAACTTGATGTTTTTCTGAAAAAAATAGAAAAAAGGGCCTTAACCAGTGTTTTTGGGGAAACTTTTCTTGAATTGGAATCACTTCGGGACATCATCCCTGTTTGTGAAAACCCTAAGTGGAAGCAGCTAACAGAATTTGACCGGTATTTTAGGTTCGAAAAAAGAGAACATTTACTGCGTCTATTGACTTTGATCTATTCCCTTGATGTAAATATGACTGTCCCAAGGGTGGCTAAAATTCAAAAATTTGTCTTTCCAACAGTATCAGATCAATCTGGTTCGGTTTTGGAAATCCAGGGGTTAAGACATCCTCATCTCAAAGGGGCTATAACAAACGACATTATTGCCGGATGTGATGAAAACCTGATTTTTCTGACTGGGGTAAATATGGCGGGAAAATCTACTTTTATGAAGTCCTTTGGCATTGCGGTATTCCTTGCTCATTTGGGCTTTCCTGTTCCTGCTTCAAGAATGACATTTAGCGTTTTTGATGGGCTGCTCACCACGATTAATTTATCTGACAATTTAAGTGTCGGTCACAGCCATTTTTATGCGGAAGTTGTCCGGGTACGTAAAATGGCAGAATTTATACAGAAAGGAAAAAAGATGGTGATCATTGTGGATGAGCTATTCCGTGGTACAAATGTTAAAGATGCATTTGATGCAACGGTTGCCATAGCCTCTGCATTTTCTAAAAAAGACACTTCAGTTTTTATGATTTCAACGCACATCATCGAAGCTGGGAAGGTGCTTGGCGAATCTCATCCAACAATATCCTTTGTGTTCCTCCCAACAATAATGAAAGAAGGTAGGCCAGTTTATACTTACCGCCTCCTAAAGGGGATTTCCAGTGATCGCCACGGAATGTTAATCGTTGAGAACGAAGGAATACTTGAATTACTTAACAACAATCACCGTAAAATATGACCTTTTTCACCGATATTCAAACACGGCAAGACCTCAATCTACTTGATAGGTATAGTAATAAATCGGTCTATGCGATCTTTAACCATGTTAGAACCTCAGGGGGGGCGAGACTTTTGGAAAAGATGTTTAATAACCCGCTCATCGACCATGAAAGGATAAACTTGAGGAGTTCTATTTTTAAGTTTTTCGCCACCGTTGACATTGAATTCCCTATCGATAATGATGAGTTTTTAGTCGTCGAATCCTATCTAGAAAGTGGCGGAATTAGTACCATGATGAGTTTTATCGGGAACATAAGGATTGCTGCGTTAAAGATTTTAGGCGTTTCTGAAGAATATGAGCTACGAATCAAGCAAATTTGCGCTGTTTCTAAAATTTGTTATCAATTTAAAAACTTTATTTCAGAGATTTTGGCGGTAGATGGCGACAATCCCTTAGCTAGCGAATTGCTTGCCGCGCAGGATTTTCTCAATAAGGAAATACACACAAAAATACCAAGTGATGTACAAGAACTTTCGATCTCAAATCTGACTAGCTATGATCGAAAATTTCGAATCCAGGTCAATAAGCAACTATTAGGCATTATTGATCTAATTCATCATTTGGATCTGTATGTTACTGTTTCCTCGCTATCGCGTAAAAACGAATTTTCTTACGCAATAGCGCTCCCAGGTAATAGCAACGTTTTATCCATGACTGATTGCCGGAATCCCTTAGTAAAGTTCGCAAAGGGGAATACTATTGAGATTACAGAAAATAAGAATGTAATCTTTTTAACCGGAGCTAATATGGCCGGTAAATCAACGTTCATGAAGTCTGTCGGTATTGCTCTTTATCTGGCACACATGGGATTTCCCGTACCAGTGGGTCAAATGACATTTTCTGTGATGGAAGGATTATACACCTCTATTAACATTTCCGATAATCTTGAACAGGGATACAGTCATTTCTATGCTGAGGTTAAACGGGTAAAGGATGTCGCAGAAGCGGTTTCTTCTTCTAAAAAGGTATTTGTCATATTTGACGAACTCTTTAAAGGTACCAATGTTAAAGATGCCTATGATGCTACATTGGTAGTTACTCAGGCTTTTGCACAGTATAAGCGATGTGGTTTTATCATATCTACACACATCATTGAGGTAACAAAGGAACTTGGCGCATGTAAAGAAAATATTCAATTCTTCTACTTGCCGACTGAGATGCATGAGAAAAAACCAGTTTACACCTATAAGTTAAAAGAAGGCGTAACAGATGACCGCCATGGTATGGTGCTCATCCAAAAAGAAGGTATTCTGGAGATGCTGAAATAAATATTTAACCGCATGAAAACTAACATATGAAAAAACTATCAACCTATATAAATTATGTCATATCATTATTTATATTTTTAACAGCTTCGGCAGTTTTAAATTTACCAGCCAGTGGGCAAGTTTTGCCTTTGGATCCTAATGTTAGAGTTGGTAAGCTGCCTAATGGATTCACCTATTACATTAGACATAACATAGAGCCTAAAAACCGTGTAGTATTTTACCTGGCCAATAAAGTCGGCTCTATTCTGGAAACCGATGAGCAGCAAGGCTTAGCCCATTTTATGGAACATATGGCCTTTAATGGAACGACACATTTCCCAAAAAACGAACTAATCGATTATCTGCAGAAAGCTGGAGTAAGATTTGGCGCAGACATCAATGCCTATACCAGTTTTGATGAAACTGTTTATCAGCTTCCCTTACCGACGGATAAACCTGATGTGCTTAAAAATGGCTTGCAGATTATGCGAGACTGGGCACATGGAGCACTTTTAGAAAAATCCGAGATTGATAAGGAGCGAGGTGTAATTTTGGAAGAAAAGCGTTTGGGCAAGGGCGCAAATGAACGCATGAAGCACCAATTTTGGCCAATGATGTTGAATGGTTCAAAATATGCAAAAAGATTGCCAATCGGCTTAGATGAGGTGCTAACCAGTTTTAAGCCGGAAACTATTCGTGCTTTTTATAACGACTGGTATAGACCAAATCTTCAGGCTCTAATTGTAGTTGGAGATATTAGCGTGGAGGAGATGGAACGCAATATTATAGCGAAGTTCTCTGATCTGAAAAATCCAGCTAACGAAAGGGCACGGACAAAATATATGATACCACTTACGGGTAAAAACCAGTATATGGCTGTGACGGATAAAGAGATGACCAGTACGATTGCCCAGGTGATGATTAAGAGCCAGGCACCAGAGTTTAAAACTGCTACAGATTTCCGCAATGCATTTTTACGGGCATTGTTCAATCAAATGCTTGCAGTGCGTTATGGGGAACTTTTACAAAAACCAAACCCTGATTTTTTACAAGGTGGTGCCGATATCGGTAACTTTTTAGGTGGACTGTATGCTTATACTGCTGTTGTCGCTGCAAAACCAGGTAAAGGAGAATTGGAAAAAGCTTTTAAATCCTTATGGCGTGAGACCGTAAGAGTGAAGAAATTTGGATTTACATCAGCTGAGCTTGTGCGAGCAAAAACGAACTACATCAGTACAATGGAGGCAGCCTATAAGGAAAAAGATAAAAGAAGTTCTGAAAGTTATGTAAAGGAATATCTACAGTACTTTTTACAAGGCAATGCTGCGCCAGGTATTGAGGTTGAATATAAATTGGTTCAAAGTGAGATGCCTGGGATCTCTCTGGAGGAAGTGAACCAGCTTGCCCAAACCTATATCAAAGATACCGACAGGGATATTTTAGTGATGGCCCCAGATAATGATAAAGCAGATTTGCCAAATGAAGAAACCATAAAATCCTGGCTTGCCTCCGTAGAGACTGAGGAGCTTAAGGCTTATACTGAAGTCCCAAATACGAAACCGTTGCTAACCAAAATGCCTGTAAAAGGAAAAATTATCTCAGAAAAAAAGGATGCTAAATTAAACATCACCACACTAATGCTAAGCAATGGTATTAAAGTGGTTTTGAAACCGACAAAATATAAGAACAACGAGGTGATTTTTACTGGTTTTGCGCCAGGAGGAACTTCTTTATATAGTGATGCCGATTACCAGTCTGCCGCTAATTCAGCTGCCATCGTCAGCTCTTTTGGAGTTGGAAATTATTCATTGACAGAACTTGGTAGATTTTTAACTGGTAAACAGCTCAGTATACAACCTGGTCTGGGAGATCGCTCACAAAGCTTTAGCGGCAGTGCGACTCTAAAAGATCTACCATTGGCATTAGAACTACTTTATGGTTATGCTACTGAACCGAGAAAAGACCGGGAACAATTTGAAAGTATCATTAGCCGATCTAAAGCCTCCCTAGCCAACCGAAGTGATGATCCTTCCAGTATATTCCAGGATACAGCCGCAGCAGTTTTAAGTGATTACAATGTGCGTCGCACAGGACCCACCATTGGCAAACTTGATCAAATTAAACTGGATCGTGTTTATGATATTTATAAAGAACGCTTCGGAAATGCTGCAGGATTTATATTTATTTTTGTAGGTAGCTTCTCTGTAGATAGTATCAAACCGCTATTGGAGCAGTATCTGGCGGCCTTACCCACTAATAAAAAGATAACACTGCCAAAAAATCTTGGTATTCAGATTCCAGATGGTAAGATTTCAAAAACAGTATACAAAGGGGTTGAACCAAAAGCCACTGTGCAGCTTATTTTCTCTGGTAAATTCGATTATACGCTGGGGAACAATATTGAGTTGGATGCATTAAAAGAGACTTTGGAAATAAGACTAGTGGAAAGATTAAGGGAAGAAGAAGGCGGGGTTTATACACCCTCTGCACAAGCTTCAAGCACTAAATTTCCGGAGTCACGTTATAGTCTTGGTATTTCTTTCGGATGTTCTCCGCAAAATGTTGAGAAGCTGATCGCGTCGGTATTGGATGAGATCAACAAACTGAAAACTGTCGGTCCACCAAAAGTGAATATCGATAAATTCGTTGCTGAACAACGTAAACAGCGGGAAACAGTTGTAAAGACAAATGGATACTGGTTGAATTATCTGAACACTCGTTTACAAAATGGCGAAGATTTTAGGTTGTTGGATAGCTACAATGGTTTGCTAAACAAACTGAATCCTGCAACCCTTAAAATAGCCGCACAGAAATACCTGAGTGGAGAGAACTATGTCAGGCTTGTTCTGATGCCTGAAAACATGAAAACTGATTAATAATCAGCTATGAATCGAAAAACCACCTCTCTTATAATCGCAGTTAAAGCTGCAATACTTAGTTAATAATGCGGATAGAGTTGGTTTCTCTATGTGTGTCGTTTCGCTCATGAAACGGAAATTTAGGTTAGAAGTGTAGTCTTGGCTCGGATGAGCGCTGCACTTCTTAAAGTTAATATTTTTTAGTGAAAAGTAGGGCAAATCGGATTAATCCCCGGTTTGCTCTTCTTGATTAACAATCTCATCATGGCGAATAGCAAAAAAAAGAATCGGGATCCCATACCGTGCATTATCCATCCAATGGCCTATAGGCGCCTTTTTATTTACCTGAATTCAATTTTGGTGATGAAAGATCAGAACTATTTTCAATCTGGTTTAACAAGGTTGTTAAAGGGGCTGTATTTTAAATATGGCAATGCGTTTTATGCAGAAAATACGGATGCTAATGTAGCGGCCTTTGTATCTCGTGGACTGGGATTTGCGCATTACATGCACCCTGTGCGAGGCAAGGTTGTTATAGATGTCTTTGGGCCTGGTGAGATCGCTTTGAACCCCGATAGTTTTTTTAATGGTACTCCGGCTGATACCGGATTGGAGTTTATTAAGCAAACCAATATTCTTTATGTAACGGCGAAGGATATGGAAGATTTGTTTGAGGGATTTGATGAGGCGAAGATATTGACCATAAAGACTCTTGCAGCGATGTTTAAACATATTCGGGCTAAGGATGAGCTTCATCGTTTATTGGGAAAGGAAAAGGTTAAACGCTTTTTTGATTTGTATCCAATGTTACTTAAGCCTGCCAGGCAAGCACCTATGCAGTATAAAGATATAGCTAGTTATTTGAATGTCGATCAATATCATTTTTCTACTTTGATGAAAGAACTCTATCCGCATCTGCAGAGCCAAGACTAAGTACGTATATATAATGTTATATGTAATTATGATTTTTATTTACCCAAGAAGCTCTCTACTATTTCTGATTTACCAGTGCTTAAGTTTTATCTCCTTCAAAAATGGTTAAAGAATCTCGCGCTTTCTAGCTAATTCGCTTTGCTATAAGTGATTTATTCTTTGATTTTAACAATTGGTTTTACTATCAAAAAAACTATATTTAGTTATCTAAATTTAAGATGAATCTTACAAGCAAACCTTCAGCGTTAACTTATTTCGCGCTCCTGTCGCTTTTATTAAGTTACAGTTGGTAAATACCATGAATATAAGTGATCAAAAGCTTATACTGGAGATATTGACAAACCATTTCAAGTCAAAAATTTGAGTATCGAATATCTTAACCTAAGTGATCAAGCCTTAGAACTGCAAAATTCTAATCCGATCCCTGTTGGAAGCTCTATCACTTTTCAAGTAGATACTAAAGAATATCCTTCGGAGTACATTAAAGAATAGTGTAGTTTCAAAATCTATCCCATTACTTTTCGGAAAAGGCTTTTTATCAGCTCTATTTCCTCAGCATAAGTGGTGTTTTTTCTGTTGGCAAAATACAGTGTGTTTTTAAGTTGTTTGTGTCCTTTCCAGACTAATTTTACCAGTCCGCTGTCAATTTCTTTACTGCACAAAAAGTCGGGTATGACCGCTAGTCCCTTACCGCTGCTCAGGCACCTTACAATGGAATTCAGGTTTGGTACAATGTAATTTGGGCGAAAGTCGGGTGTATGACCAAAGTTGAACTGCCAGAAGCGGAACAGATGTTCCATATCTCCGGTAGTGCCGTACCATTTTTCCTGTTTTAGCCATTGCTCGGCTTCTGTATATTTTTTCTGCTTTGCCAATTTTTGAAAGGGCTCAGTATTCAAATCCTTTCCTGCAACCAGTACGATGGTTTCAGAAGAGAATGCCTGATTTTCTATATTAATGGATGTCCCTTTGTGGGGTGTAATGATTAGATCCAGGATACCCTTATCCAGGTTGTCAAGCATCTCACGGTAATCACCGAAACGAATAATGACGTTAAATGGAAGTGTGGAGATGTATTGTTCGAGCGTGATCTGGAATGTCTCAAAACACATTCCTATACTAATCGTGGGCGTATGCTTTTCCATACTTCGCTGGAAATTTTTTTCCGTTTCTTCAAGCGCAGTCATGCTTTCAGCAATGGCGTTGTACAAAATCTTGCCTCTTTCGGTAGGTGCCATTTTTCTGCCTGAACGCTCAAACAGTTTATAGCCCACGTAGCTCTCCAGGGAGCTCAGGTGCAGGCTTACGCCAGGTTGGGAAATAAACAGGGATTCCGCCGCTCCGGTTAGCGTGCCTGTTTGATAGATGGCTTTAAAGGTGCGGTACCATTCAAGATTAACCATAACAAAATATCATATTTATGATACAAAGGTATAAATCATCTTATTTTAATGATATGAATTAGTGAGTTATTTTTGCATTGTCATTTAATCAAGAAAAGAATGAAGAAGATACTAATTATAAATGCAGGACAAAACTTTGGACACTCTGGTGGAAGATTCAACAATACTGTAACGGAGAAAACACTTGCTTTTTTCGGGGATCAGGACAATATAGAAGTTAAACAGACAGTCATTTCCCAAGGATACAATCCAGTTGAAGAGGTGAAAAAATTTGTGTGGGCCGATGTAATCATTTATCATACGCCGATATGGTGGTTTCAGTTGCCGCATGGATTTAAAAAATACATTGATGAGGTTTTTACAGCTGGGCATCAAAAAGGTATCTATCGCAGCGATGGCCGTTGTTCAGACAACCCGAAGATCAATTATGGAACGGGCGGTATGCTTCATGGACGGTGTTATATGCTTACAACGAGCTGGAATGCCCCTGAAACCGCCTTTACACTACCCGGGGAATTTTTTAATCAGCATAGTGTGGATGAAGGGCCGTTATTTGGTTTTCACCGTATGAATGCCTTTGCGGGTATGGAGCCAATGAAGAGCTTTCATTTCCACGACATTGAAAAAAATGCGAATGTAATCCGTGATATGGAAAATTACCATAATCACCTCCAGGCGGTATTTGAGGGTCAATTAAAAGAAACAGTAGTATGATAATATATTTAATAGCCATTATTAAGGCAAAAGAGCAGTATCGGGAAGAAGTGCTTTCGGTGCTTCAGGAAATGGTTAAACAAACCCGTAAAGAGGAGGCTTGTGAGCTGTACACTTTACATCAGGGTATTGAAGACAAAAACCTTTTCACATTCTACGAAATATGGAAAAGTAAACAGGGGCTAGATGAACATAACCAGCAACCGTATATCAAAGTATTTGGCCAGTTGGTAGATGAAAAACTACAGGAAAAGCCAACTATTTTATTGACAAGTTTAATTTAAATATAATAAAAATGGAATACAGAAAATTAGGAAATACAGATTTAGCCTTATCAGTAATTACACATGGAGCTTTTGCCATTGGTGGAAATATGTGGGGCGGTAATGAAAAAAAAGACTCAATTGACTCAATTCATGCATCGCTTGATTATGGCGTGACAACTATTGACACCGCTCCATTTTATGGTTTTGGGTTAAGCGAGGAAATGATCGGTGAAGCTATTAAAGGAAAAGACCGTAGCAAGATCCAATTACTTACCAAATTCGGTTTGGTTTGGGATGGCAGCAATAACGGAAAAGGGGAATTTTTCTTTAATGCGGAAGATAGTGGTAAGCAAATTCCGGTGTTTAAATACACTGCTAAAGCGAACGTGATTAAGGAAGTTGAAGAAAGCCTGAAAAGATTGGGAACTGACTATATTGACTTGTTGCAGCTACACTGGCCAGACAATACTACCCCGATAGCTGAAACGATGGAAGCGCTGGAATTGCTGATACAACAAGGGAAAATTCGTACTGCCGGAGTGAGTAATTACGATGTTGATCAGTTAAAAGAGGCTTCACAGACCTTAGAATTAGCCAGTAATCAGGTGTCTTATAGCATGCTTAATCGTTCTATTGAAAACAATCATGTTCCTTATGCGTTAGCAACTAATACCGGAATAATTGTGTACAGCCCGATGGAACGTGGTTTGTTAACTGGAAAATACTTTAATGAAAGTAAGTTGAGTGAGAATGACCATCGCAATGGTTATTTCGCTCAATTTGACCTGGACAAAGTAAAAACATTTTTACAGGTTATTGAACCTATTGCTCAAAGAAAGGGGGCAACGCTTTCTCAATTGGTGCTGAAATGGACGACACTGCAGCCGGCTATCAGTATTGTCCTTGCAGGAGCAAGAAATGCTCAGCAGGCGATTGAGAATGCAAAGGCAGTGAACATAAATATTTCGGATGAAGAGTTGGAAATCATCAATAATGAACTTTCAAAATTTTAAGCAATGAGAATCAAAGATTATTTAAAATTGGCTGGACTGTTACTGGTTAGCGGGCTGCCACTACATGCACAAAGTCAGTATATCAATCCGGCAGATACCAGTTGGTACCAGTCTCCTTACGGAGCTGGTGATGAGATCGGTGCTGCAAATCTGTTAACCCCAGAAGTGGTTATGCAGGCGGTGAAATTGGTGAAAAAAGGTAAGAGCTATCCTCTGGCCGTACCTGTGGATAAGTACTTGCCTGCCTATCGTCACCGTAGTTTCTATCTGTATAATATCCAGCCAGGCCAGCAAGGCGGTAAGACTTTGGGACCAAATAAGTTTAGCCTGAATGATGAATATGTCAGCGCGTGGACTGGTGTGGGGACTCAGCTTAACGGTATTGGCCATATTGGTATAAACAATGTTTATTACAATGGCAATAAGGCCACTGATTTTGTAACTGTAGAAGGGGTGAAAAAGCTTGGTGTTGAAAAAGTACCCCCTATTATTACCCGTGGCATTGTATTGGATATGACCGCCTATTATGGTAAGGATATTGTACCAAGCAATACGGAGTTTACTGTTGCGGATATCAAGGCCGTCCTTAAAAAACATGGGCTAACTATTCGTAAAGGTGATGTGATATTATTTAATACTGGATGGCTGGAGTTGATCGGGAAGGACAACAAACAATTCCTTGAGGTAGAACCGGGAATTGGTATGGAAGCTGCACAGTGGCTGGCCGATCAGGGGATTGTTGCCTTTGGTGGTGATACATGGGCATCAGAAATATACCCAAATCCAAAAACTGATGAGGAATTCCCTGTCAACCAGTTTATGCTTGCTAAAAAGGGGATTTATAACCTAGAGCTGATTGATAGCCGGGCCCTGGTCAGGGATAAAGTCTGGGAATTTTTATTCGTTTTGGGCCAACCATTATATAAAGGTTCCACCCAGGTCAATATCAATCCTGTGGCAATCTATTAAGTGTTTGGGTTTTAGCTTAATGGAAATTCTATTAGATCTGGAATTAAAGAGCTGACCATCTCATATGGCTTGTTTAAAAAAGATCGAGGTCAACAACTAGAACACTTTTTCAATAAAAAACGTAGCGCACTTATAGTGTACTACGTTTTTTTAGTTTAGAACGTTTACATAAGACATTATATCTGCTCAATAGCGAAACCAGGTTGTTATTTATTGTTCATCCAAGTTAGCTGTTGTGGGGATATTGTATTTATGAGCTTCCAAGGATAATTGAATATAAACCTTAGTTATTTTTGTAATTTGCGAAAAATATAAATCTATTAGCGCCTCCCTTGACCCAGCACATCTCCTTGAAAAATTCAAGGGCAGGAACTTGAACGGTAATAGAGGAAAAACTTAAGGGGTTTACCTTTGAGATTGCTACGGTTCGATAGCCACAGAATGAATTAAATTTTTTATTCAAGTAAAATCCAATAATAAGCTTGACAAAGATAGAGATACTAGACCCTTATTTTGGTTGGCATAGACTTTTGTTCAACTTAATTGATGATTCACAACTTCTGTTTTTAGATTAAATTGATAGACCGAGAAGGACTTAATCTGGTGAAGAGCGAATTACCCGGTATTCGATTGGGCCAGTTTTACCGGTTTTTTTAAGCAAGAATCTTATTATCCCATATAAGGACAAACCTAAGATTTTACCCTGTTTGAATTGGGTTTTGCTAAATCGTTATATTATCTATCTGATTATTTTTGTGTTAACAGTTGTTTAATATTTATTTAATAAAAAATTAAAATATGATTGAAGCCCAAATTGAACATAAAGGGCGTATTGTTGAAATATTAACGCGAGCCTTTAAAGACAATAAAAGTGTACTAGATATTGTTGGTGTAAACGCTCAACAAATCTAATCCTACCTATGAACAACGACATCTCAGAAATCCTAAAGAGGTTATTTGAGTACCTGACGGCGAATGGCTGGCAGGAACCCAAAATGTATGATCTGCTCACCACTTTCATGAGAGGTAAATATTATCCCAATGATGAGATCCTTTTTGAGAAGGGAGATATAATAGATTATACCTTTTTTTTGTCGTCAGGCTTTTTTACTTTCTCAGTTTATAATTCAAAATGCGATAAACAGATTACGGAGATAGTCAGAGCAGGGGAGATCGTTTCGACGCCAAGTTTTACTAAACAAAGTCCATCCGTTCATGACCTCAATGTAATTGCTGGTTCATATGCAATTTACCTGAACCATTCAGAAATGGAGGAAGTCTACCGTCAATTTCCTAAAGCCCATGATTTGACCAAGAAAATCATGGCTAATTGGGAGGAAAAGGGACAGCAAGTAAAACTGATGCTGGCAAAAAGAGGTATTGAACGCGTATTTGAATTCTACACAACTTATCCTGAACTCCTTGAACCAGGTGCTATTATGAGAGATGCGGAAATAGCATCCTATCTGTTGTTGGCTGAAAGGTCCCTAGGAGCATTGCGTACTAGATTATTTAACTCAGGTAGGCTCACTAATCCAGCCACATTAAAAAATAAAAGTTTTAGTATTACACACTCAGAAAAATGAGAGTCCAGTACTACAACCAATGGATAGACTTTAATCTTTAAATATAGAGTAAGAAAGATAGGGAGTAGATGTTACAATTAAATAGGATAATTTACCTAGTTTTGCTCAATAAAAATTGAATATTTACCTGTTTCCTTAAATACAAAAGGGAAAAAAAAGGGAAAAAAAATAATTTTTTGAGATTTTTTAACTAACAAAAGCTGCTTTTAAATGTGTTTTAAGGTGGTTTGTAAAAATAAATATTAAACATTTGAAATGGATAATTATGTAAAAGCAGCGCTGATCGCATCACTGGAAAAGTTTTCGTCAGCCTCAGGAAAAGATTCGGTTAAACTTAAAGAGGATTTAATTGAAGTGTTTAGCAAGGATCTTGGGTTTTTGGAGAAGGTAGGGGAGTTTGATGCAGCTTTTGATGAGCATCCTGCTTTTGATGAATTGAGAGAAGTTTTCTTTGATTTGTTGATGATTAATTTCTTCGCGAATGATGTGAAGAAACTGGAAGAAGATTATTTGGATTCGGAAGAATGGGCAGATATTGAAGAAGATACAATTGATAGGGGGACTGAATTGTTAAACCTATTGTTGTACATCAATGAGTGTCATGACGAAAAGATTAAGCCTGAACTGGATGATTTCCTTAAAGAGTTTTTACTGGTAGAAGAGGATGAGTTCCAGGACGAGTTTCATATTTATGAAGACCTGATTACCAATCAGCAATTGGTAGAAAGCAGTGTAGAAGATATTTGCAGTCATGCTGGTATGATTGAGCTGGGCGAGGAAATGGAAGAACTTTTTGTTCCATTTATGGTTTTCTTCCACCAGCCAAAAGCGAACGAAGAGGTAATTAAAGAACTGGAAACGTATAGTGCGAATAAGGAATTTGATATCGCAGTTTATTCACTGATTGCTGCATTTAACGACTAATTATTTTTGAAATGGAAGAAAAAACTGTTGAAGCTGTAAAAACACCAAATGCAATGGCTTTTAAAAGTGCGCTTGTTTATGCAATCTACTTTTTGGCCTTGATCTATGTTTTTAAATTTGCAGGTATTGATCAGAATGACCCTAACAGTTCGATGGCTGAGAAATTAGTCGGTTCTCTGGCATCTTACCTTCCTTTTATTTTGGCTATTGTATATGTTCAAACCAATTACAAGAAGGCTCTAAACGATTTTATTTCCTTTAAAACTGCTTTTTCAGCTGGTTTTAAGGTTGCAGCTTACGCTGGGTTGTTTATTGCAATCGTGTTGATGGTTTATTATAAGGTTTTAGATCCTACTGCTTTTGAACGGTTGATCGATGCTGCGCGTGAAGCTGCTGCTGGTGATGCTACTCAACTGAAAGGTGTAGAAATGATGAAATCTTATATGGTATTTTTTATTGGTTTTGGTGCAGCGATTACCTATACATTGCTAGGCTTAGTTACTAGTTTAATAGGAGCTGCGGTCATTAAAAAAGAAGTACCATTGCATTTCGAAGGATAATCCTGTCGTCATCCTGAATTTATTTCAGGATCTTTGACATACAAAAAGAGCCTTTGTCATTATGATTCAGGCTCTTTTTATGCGCATCGTCATCCTGAATTTATTTCAGGATCTCGTTTAAGCAGGTTTTGAATATGATATTCGAGATCCTGAAATAAATTCAGGATGACGACCGCTTTATCACTGCGCACTTTTTTGTTAAGCCTTTGAATATGGAATAAAGAAACTGAACGTGGTGCCAACTCCCAACTCACTTTTAACACTGATCTTTCCTTTCTGCATTTCTACCAACTGTTTACAGATGTATAAGCCCAGTCCAGTACCTACCTGTCCCTTTGCAGAATTAGTTTGATAATACTGTGAAAAAAGGTTGGCTTGTTGGTCGGCACTAATACCCATTCCTGTATCTATGATGTCTACTTGTAGTCGAGTATCCTCTGTTAACAATTCTGCATTGATGGTCACCTTTCCCTCGTTTGTGTATTTTATCGCATTGCTTAAAAGGTTAACCATGATTTGTTTTAATCTAAAAGCATCACCTAACACCTGGGCTTCCATATCACCTTTAAAGTTATAACTGAGTTCCAGTTTCTTTTTGGTAGCGCTATAGCTCATGTTTTCGACTACCTGATTTATGGTCGAATAAGGATTGAAAGGATCGCTTTCTATTTTTAATTCACTGGTTTCCATTTTAGCGGCATCCAGGGTGTCGTTTAAAGTACGCAGCAACATATCTGAAGAGCCCTTTATAGATTCAAGCATATCCGTCTGACGTTGTGTAAGCGTAGTTTTTGCGAAGATATAAAGGAAGCCCTTTATAGTCGTCAATGGGTTTCTGATCTCATGTGTCATGTGGGTGAGCAGTTCCATTTTTTGTCGAGCAATATTTACTGATCTTTCGTTTTCCTTTAGCAGCTGTAGTTCCGATTTGTTCAGTTGAAAGATAAAAATGATCAGTAACGTAGCAAACAGCAGTACGAGGAATAAGGCAGCGAGGTAAAATTTATTGAGTAATGATGTCGTTTCCTGGTAGTTTTTAAAAGCCATGCCTTTCAACTCATCCGCCATTTTGTAGTTAATGTCTTTTAAATCATTTACAATACGTTCCAGCTCATTGGTGATATTCGTATTGAGGGAGATGAGTTCCCTTTGCATACTTAGCATTTTAACATTATGTTGCTGCAGTTCCTGAAGCTTTTTTGCATTGTTAGTCCTGTCGCGGGCAATAATTTTTTGTGTGGCTAGCTCCGCGGTGTTTGTGTTGTGATTAATTTCTACCACACCACCAGCGGCACCTTGTTTATTAGAAATCGCATCTTTTAACCTTCCAAAAAGTCCTTTTTTCTCTACAGATCCAGCTTTTCTTATTGTATCTGTTTTGCTGTTGAATTTCTTTTTGTGCGTTTTTAAGTTCGTGCTGATTTCAGTTAAGTTAGTCTGACCGTTAAATTGAGCATAAACGGTTAGCAGGGAGTCGAAATTGTGTTTAAGTCCAAAAAGTCTGTTCGAAAGTTCCAGTTTTTTATTGTACCATACCTTTACCTGGTTGCCTTGTGCAGCCGTTAGTTGAGTCGTATCTGTTTGGGTATTTAATAAGGTGTCTATTTTGTTGAAAGCCAATGTTAGCTTAACTTTATAGTCATTGCTTTTGGGCCCGTTAATGTCCAATAGCGATTCTTGAAAGTCATCTTCTGCCTGATGGAGTAATAAAAGAGCCTGCTCTGGTTTAAGTCGATGCTCAATATTACTGGCCAATTTAGAGATATCCTCTAGTTTTTTAGTAATAGCATTACGCACAAAAAGGGCTGCTATAGCAAGAATAATAACAAATACAAGAAATGTTAACAACGTTTTTCGGGCGAGCGTCCTGGTGTAAGTTACTTTCATTCAGATGCAAAAATAAGGATAAAAATAAGTATTCTCTTCGGAGCCTGGCATCTTTTGCTGAAAAAGCAAAAGCGCCTGAGGTCTCCTCTGAGAAACTGATTTTTATTTTAGCAGGGAGTATAAGCAGGAGTATATTTTAGCAGCGAGTATAAGTAGGGAGCACAGGTAGGGAGCAGAGAACGGAGCGGAGTGCTGAGTTAAAAAAATAAATCTTGATGATTACTAGGCTAATTGATTAATTTTAGGCCGGAAGATTTATGATTGCCTATACAGAGCTAAAAGATAGTGAATTGGCTGCCATGTTAAGAGATGGAGATGATGGCGTGTATAAGGAGATTTATAACAGGTATTGGGACAAACTATATTACATTGCACATAGGATACTAAAATCTCAAGAGGCTACGGAAGAGGTAGTGCAGGATGTTTTTGTGCTGCTTTGGAAAAAGCGTTTGACACTTGTTATTCAGTCTTTGCCGGTTTATCTGGCTGCAATGGTTAGGTATGAGGTTTATCGTTATGTGGCCAGAGATAAGAAAGATAGGCTGAATGAAGAGGCTTATCAGACAACGTTGACGGATTATGCGTCTTTTGATACTGATTTGGAAAATAAGCTGTTACTTGAGATTGTCGAAACGCTTTCTAATCAGCTTCCCGAGAAATGCCGCCTGGTATTTCAATATGTAAAACTGCAGGACAGAGCACTGTCGGATGTTGCCGAAGAGTTAGATATTTCACAGAAAACAGCTGAAGCGCATTTAACGAAGGCACTAAAAGTCATTAGGAGCAATGTAGGCAATTCCATGCATTTGCTTTTTTAAAGTATTTTAAAAATATTTTCATTTTGGACTAAGGGTAAATTGTCTGGTGTATACTCTATACATTCAAACGCCCAATTTTAGGTTATGAACAATGAGGAAGTAAAAGGTTTAGCAAAAAAGTTTTTAGCAGGAAAAGCAACTACCGAAGACAAGAGCAAGTTGCATAGTTGGTCTGCATTAAATGCTGATGATGAACCTGAAGTTGTATTTACGTCAAAGCCCGAAAATGCTGAGGATGTGAAGTCGAGGTTGTTTGACCGGATACAGTCTAAAATTAATACTGGAGATCAACCAATATATGAGCGTTCTATAGGCACTAGGTTATGGTATCGCACGGTAGCTGCTGCTGCAATTCTTTTGATTATTGGGACTCCAGCGTATTTATATAATGCAGGTAGTCTTTTTAAGGATGATCTTGCTGATGCTAAGCACATCGCTATAGGTAAAAATACTGCAATCTTAACTTTGGCCAATGGTAAACAGATTAATTTGTCGGATGCTGTAAATGGTAAGTTGGCAGATGAATCGGGGATTAGTATTAACAAAACTTCGGACGGGCAATTGGTTTACGAAGTGAAAGGTGCAGCAGGGCGGGGGGATGAAAATCGTTTAAATAAGATCAGCACACCAAAAGGTGGACAATATCAAGTGGTATTGCCAGACGGAAGTAAGGTATGGTTAAATGCTGCTTCAAGTATCAAATTTCCGTCTGATTTTGTTGGCCTTAATCAACGTAAGGTTCAGTTAATTGGCGAAGCATATTTTGAAGTAGCAAAAGATAAGTCACATCCATTTATAGTCCAAACAGATAAACAAGAAGTTGAAGTACTGGGTACACACTTTAATGTTAATGCTTATAGTGACGAAGAGTTAACTAAAACGACGCTATTGGAAGGTAGTGTACGTGTTAGTCTTGACGGTAATAGCAATGCGGTTCATGTAACTAATGCTTTTGTCATCTTAAAACCTGGTCAGCAAGCTGTTTTAGCCGATGGACCTATAAAGATTAATCAGGCAGATACAGAAGAGGCTGTGGCTTGGAAGAATGGGTATTTTAAATTTAATAGTGAATCCCTTTCCTCTATTATGCGCAAGTTGTCGCGATGGTATGATGTGGAAGTGGTGTATAAAGGAGAAATCAGTAAAGACCGTTTTGGGGGCACCATTAGTCGGTATAAAAACGTAGCTGATGTACTCGAAATGCTGGAATCAACAAAATTGGTGAAATTTAAAGTTGAAGGGAGGCGGATTATAGTGATGTAAAATTTACCTGAATCGGCGAGCGCCAAAAAAGAAGAACAAAAAAACCAGAGGCGGTGAGAGGAGGGCACTGAAAAAGTCCTTTTAAATATTTGGAGTCCAAAAAGAGCAGAAGAACTATGGTTATCTGCTCTTTTTTTGTACCTTAAAAGTAGGTTTTAAAAGGTGCCCAATGTTAGCTCATCAACAAAAGATTCAATTCAGTGCCTACTCAGGATTGTATGATTTGATCATTCCCAAAGACAATTTACTTCGAAAGATCAACGATCTAATAGACTTCAGTTTCATTTATGATGAACTGCTCGAGAAGTACTGCCACACCAATGGACGTACTGCGGAGAGTCCGATCCGTATGTTTAAGT
>NZ_SJSM01000020.1 GCF_004331685.1 Pedobacter hiemivivus
GCGGGTACAGCTACCTTTACGGTGACTTTAACCGGCAATGTCCAGGATGCCTTTACGGTAAACTATGCCAGTTCAGATGGGCAAGCCATTGCACCTGGTGATTACGCAAATGCTACAGGATCGGTCATCTTCCCGGCAGGTTCACCAAGCGGGGCGACCAGGACTTTCACGGTACTGATTCAGAACGACAACCTTGTAGAAACAGGCGAAACATTTAGTGCCACTTTAACGGGTATTACCGGTCTTACCACGATTGGTACCGCCAGCGCTACCACCAGCATTGTAGATAATGATGTGGCGGAATTAAGCATCACTGATGCAACGATGGTCGAAGGCGATGGGGGGACAACCGATATGAGTTTTACAGTGAAGCTAAATAATGCGACATCAAAGCCTTTCAAGGTCGGGTATACTACGGCAGATGGCACAGCAACAACTGCAGATAATGATTATGAGCCCGTGCTAACTGGTGCTGCATTGAATTACAGTGGTTTAGCAAATGAAACTCAAATGCTTAAGGTAAAGATCTATGGAAATAAGAAGATCGAGGCAGATGAGATCTTTAAGGTCATCTTAGGTGCGATTTCTGAAACCTTTGACGGTCGCTTAACGGTGAATAGTACGCAAGGAACGGCTACCGGAACCATAGTAAACGATGATTCGGGAGAGATTACGATTTCTAAAGTCAACGGCGATGAGCAGGAGACCTTACCGGGCAGCTTTATCTTTAGTCTTCCTTCTGGTGTAACCTCGGGCCAACCGATAGTAATAAATTATACCTTGGGTGGCAGTGCTAAGCATACAGCGCCGGATCCTGATTACACCGGTACATTAACAGGAACAGTAACGATTGCCGCAGGAGATGAGCGCGTAATACTGAACCTTCCGGTAAATGATGATGAGATTGTAGAGGATGATGAGATGGTAACTATTGATGCTAGTGTGAGCAGTATTAATGGCGGGATTACCCTGAATGCGTCCCGTCCGGTGGTAACGATTAAAGACAATGATGTAGCCAAACTAGCTTTAAGCGGACCGGTAACTTTGCTGGAAACCAATGCTGGTACTACTACAGCTACTTTTACAGTAACATTGGACAAAAGGACAACTGGTAGCTTTGATCTTAAATATGCTACCCTGGATGGTACCGCAAAAGCAGTCACTAACGATTATATTTCAAATCCAGGAATCCTGCATTTTGCCGGTAATGCCGGAGAGTCTTATCCCATTACAATACAGATAAATGGGGATAAGAAGATTGAGCCTGATGAAATATTCAGTTTAGTTTTGAGTGATTTGAGCCAGACGTTTAACAACCGTTTAACGATTCCTGTAACCAGCACCACGGTAACGATAGAGAACGATGATTCGGGGACGATAGTAATTGTTCCTGCAGACGGATCAGAAGATGGTACACCCGGCATTCGTCCTGCCAGCTTTACCTTCCGGTTCAGCGATCCTGATGTGACTACTGACGTTCCCGTAACGATCAATTACGGTCTGAGTGGAACCGCATTGAGTACTGGAATCAACTATGATTATACTGCTAGTCCGGCGACAGGTACTATCACACTTCCTGCCAATGCGAAAAGTGTAAAGCTGAACCTGGATGTAAATGATGACCAGATTGTAGAAGGGACTGAAACAGTAATCCTTACCACAAACACAGGTGGACTTCCTTATGGAATTACAGTGAGCAATTCACCGCAAAGCTTGAATATAGCTGATAACGATGGTGCTAAGTTGACCATCAGCAATGGAACAGTAACAGAAGGTGACAGTGGAACGCAAGACATTACCTTTAACGTGAAACTGGATAAAGCGACGGGAGTACCGTTTGCCGTAACGTATGCTACTGCTGATGGAACAGCTACGGATGGAGAAGATTATGTTGGAAGAACAGGTGTTCTGAACTTTAATGGTACAGCGAATGAAATTCAAACGATCACCATCCAGGTGAAAGGGGATCAGAGGATTGAGCAGGATGAGACTTTTACAGTAACGCTTGGAACGCTGTCTAATCTTAATGATATTTTTAGCATCCCATCGCCGGAAGCAAGGGGTACCATTATAGATGATGATCGTACGCAGATAATTTTAAGCAAGGTAGCTGATGGCGAAGAGCCCTTAACAAATGCCCGCTTTAAAGTGAGTATCATAAACACTAGTGTTACCAGTTCGGAGGCAACACTAGTTTCCTATACCATTGCCGGAACCGCCATTAATGGAGTTGATTATATTGCACTAAATGGAAAGGTGATCATTCCGGCCGGATCGAACGAGGCTTTTATTGATGTGGAGGTGATCGATGATCAGTTGATTGAACCAACCGAAACTGTAATACTGAGTTTAACAGCTGCTAGCAGCGTCAGTTTTACTTTGCCTGTTCAGACTACTCCGATAAGTGCAAGCATAAAGGATAATGATCAGGTAGCGCTAACGGTGAGCAATCCTGTAGTAACAGAAGGAAACAACGGAACAGTTACGGCTACGTTTAATGTGATCCTGAGTACAGGTACTCCTAATGGTTTTACGGTTTCATACAATACAACGGATGGAACAGCAACTGTTGCGGATAACGATTATACTGCCGTTAACGGAACATTGAACTTTAACGGAACAGCAGGAGAAACTCATGCTATTAGTGTAACGGTTAAAGGTGATCAGAAAATTGAACGTGATGAAACTTTCAACATGATTTTAAATCTTTCAGATACATTTGGAGGACGTTTAAACCTCATCGGATCGCCTGCCGTAGGAAAGATCCTTGATGATGATAACATCCCTGCGAATAAAAAGATCACAATCACTACAACGGATGGGATGGAAGGAATCTATAACGGAAGTTATACTTTTAGTTTCCCTACGGGCATAACATTTGACTCGCCGACAACTATACCTTTTATACTGGGAGGTACAGCCTTCAAAAATCAGGATTATATAGCCATGTTCTCAAGTCCGATAGTCATACCAGCAGGAGTAAACAGCCTTAAGCTGCCTGTTCCAGTTATCGACGATGACATTATGGAAGGTGCTGAGACCTTGCAGATGATCACTGCAGGAGTAGTCAACAGTCGTTACAATGGCATTACGGTTAATACACCTGTACCGGTATTAAATATTCTTGATAATGACTATAGTCAGCTGACAATTAGCAGTCCGACGATAAAAGAAGGAAACAGTGGCGGAACGTTGTTAACGTTTGAGGTGAAATTAAATGGTGCAACTGGTGCTGGCTTTATGGTTGATTATGTCACAGAAGATGGAACAGCTACCTTGAATGATAATGATTATAATTTCGTTAAGGGAACCTTGGTTTTCAGTGGAACGGCTGAAGGGGAGACTAAAACCATTTCGGTTTGGATTAACGGAGACATCAATATTGAAGATGATGAAAACTTCCGAGTAGTATTAAGTGGTTTGTCTAATACATTTGGCGGCGCGTTAAAGATCAGTGAATGGCCGGGTGTTGGAACGATCCTGAATGATGATATACAGCCGGTGGCTTCAGACGATATCATTATGACAGATGAGGATACACCGGTAACATTTAGTGTTACCGGTAATGATGCTGATGTCGATGGAGCAGTAAACCCTGGTAGTATAAAAGTTGTTACCAGCACTGTTCATGGAACATTGTTGTTCAACCCTGACGGGACATTTACCTATACTCCGAAGGATAATTACAACGGAAAAGACGAATTCACTTACACAGTGAACGACAATACTGGTATTGAATCGAATGTGGCTAAGGTAAGCATTGTAATTAATGCCGTAAATGATGCACCTGTGGCGCGCGACGATATATTTTATGTCAGAAAAGATGGTAGTCTTAATGCAACAGTAAAAGCGAATGATACTGATTTTGATGGAGATCGATTGAATTTTACTGTGTTAACTTCACCAACAAACGGAAAGATTACTTCATTTAATCCTGCCGATGGATCGTTTGTTTATGTTCCTGATAACGGTTTTGTGGGCATAGATCATTTTAGTTATAGGGCTTGTGATGCACCTGGTTTATGTAGTACTGCTCAGGTTACACTGTATGTTCAGCCAAAGGTTGCGGTTAAACTTACTCCATCTGTGGCAACCATTACAGAGGGTGATTTAATTAGCATTACAGCTGAGATTGGTGAACGATTATTTCAGGATGTAGAAATTACCCTGAATTATACAGGTTCAGCATTGCTGGAGAAGGATTATATCCTGGAAGGTGACTATATCAGTATGGTTATTCCGGCAGGGAAGTTGGTCACTAAGCAAAAATTCACAATTAGCAGTATAAAGGATTTTCTGAAGGAAGGTGAGGAAGCTATACAGGTACGCGTACTGAGTGCCACTCCGTCTGACTTTGTAGATAAAGGGTTGGGTGCTGATATTCTTATTAAAGATTTCTATCCTGAGGATAAGGGGACTGATGAAAATGCAAATGGGGACATCAATCCAGATCCATTATCATCGCCTAACGGGGACGGTTTAGGGAATGAGAACTTTATCATTCATAATATAGAACGGTATCCAGATAATGAAGTGCTGATCTTCAACAGATGGGGTAATAAAGTTTTTCAGGTTAAAGGATACAATAACCGCGACAAGGCGTTTGGAGGTGTGGCAAATACGGGTCTTTTGGTGAATAAAAGTGCTGTTCTGGCAGATGGAGTTTACTTTTATATCATTCATACGAAAGACAGTTCGGGCGCTTTAAGAGTCAATAAAGGCAGTGTTATTATTAAGCGTTAGTATGGTTTTGGAACACATTTGGGATTATAGAATAATTAAATTGATTGAGTAGCACATGAGAAAGGTAGTTTTATTTTTTATTTGTTTGTATAGTTCATTTTTTGGATACAGTCAACAACAGGCCATGTACACGCAGTACATGTTTAATGGTCTGGCCATAAATCCGGCTTATTCAAGCATGGATGAACAATTATCCATCACAGCACTTTCACGTCTTCAATGGGTTGGTTTTAAAGGGGCTCCTAGAACACAAACTTTATCTGTACACACTCCAATTAAGACGTCAAATACCTTTGTCGGTGCGCTTTTAATTAATGATCAGATAGGAGAGGTTTTAAAAGAAACCGGGGGGTATTTAAGCGTCTCCCAAAGAGTGGCTGTTGGCCAGGAGTCCTTTCTATCTGTAGGGATAACTGGGGGAGCTAGCAGTTTCAGATCAACTTATTCAGAAAATTATCCTTATAGCCCCGAATCTGTTAATGATCCTGTCTTTGTCGATGCCAATAGCATAAGAGGAAATTTCGGGTTCGGGGTGATGCTTTTTTCCAAGAATTATTATCTGGGCTTTTCCTCTCCTTATTTTTACCAGCGGGATTTTTCATCTTACAATAAGGAATCTCCACATGCTAAGAATAAGCCGTATTATTTATTCCAGGCAGGGGTACTCCTGCCGCTTGGCGATGATTTTAAAGTAAAACCGAATTTCTTAATTAAATACGTGAATGGCTCTCCCATTCAATTTGATTTAAACGCTAATTTATTGATAAAAGAAACCATATGGGTGGGAGCTTCTTACCGTTCTGCAGATTCTTTCGACGCAATCGCTTCTGTATATATTACGCCTCAAATTCAACTTGGCTACTCTTATGATTTTTCGAATACAGAATTGGCAAAGCGCCAATCAGGGTCTCACGAAATTATGCTTAAATTCAGTTTCTCTATTAAAGGAAGAGACCCCAATGATACCTGCTATTTTTAGCGAAGATCATTTATTTGTCCAAGTTTTTTTAATTTAAATATTTCTTTCTCTGGCTTATGGAATGCTGATGATGTTAGCATCAATACTATAAATCAATGGTATAATGTTTAATCTAAATTCTAAAGCAATGTTGGGTTCAAAAATCGACTTATTTGGCAATGAATGGCTTGATGTAGTATTTGATCAGAAAAACAAAAGCTATGGTGCTTATGCACTGCGCAGAGAAAGTTCTTCGAATACTTTAAGGGCACTTTTTATAGCGGGAACATTGTTTATCCTGCTGTTTTTATCTCCAAAGATCATTAGCCTGATCAAGGGAAATGATACCATTGAGGATATTCCTGATAAGGTAACAACGGTGACTGTGCAGTCGCCACCACCTGTAAATCCAGAAACTCCACCGCCAGCAGCCATTGAGCCACCTCCGGCAAGACAAAATCAAATCAAGTTTCCTCCCCCAATTGTTGTGGAAGATAATAAGGTGATTGATACTGATCCAGTACAGATTAAAGATCTTGTGGATGCAAATACAGCACAGAAAGATGCCCTTGGTGTACCTGATGGTAACATTGTAATTGATGGACCGCAAGGTAAGGGACCGGTAGGTGCTGGTGCAACTGAGGATAATACCGTGTACGAGATATTTATAGCGTTAGAAGTACAACCTACATTCCCTGGTGGGATGGATAAGTTTTATAAATATCTTTCAAAAAGTATAAGGTATCCGGCCATGGCTCAAGAAAATAATATTCAAGGTAAAGTGTACTTATCTTTCATTATCGAAAAGAACGGCACGCTAACCGATATTAAAGTTGAAAAAAAGGTGGGCTATGGAATCGATGAAGAAGCTGTTCGAGTGTTGGCCGCTAGCCCAAAATGGGTAGCTGGAGTACAGAATGGAAAGTTCGTCCGCGTAAAGTATAACATCCCGATTAACTTTGCTATGCCTCAGTAATTATCAGCATAAAAAAGGGCCGCTTTAAAGCGGCCCTTTTTTATGCTGATAATTCCATTTTATATTCGTTAATGAATATTTTATTTAGATGCGCTTCATAACGTTGCAGGTCATTTGGTACATCCGCATTTTTCTCTATATCATGAAAATGGATGCTTTCCAATGGCTCCATACCAGTAAAAGCATTCATGCGGTGGAAGCCAAACATAGGTCCTTCATCCACGCTTTTTTCATTAAAAAATTCTCCAGGTAAGGTAAATGCTTCTTTAGGTGCATTCCATGAAGTGCTGAGCATATACTTTTTGCCATGCATCAATCCACCTGTTCCGTAGTTGATGGTTGGATTGGCCGAAGATCTGCCATCACTATGGTAAATCCCATTGTTGTGACCTTCTGTAAACACTAGATCTATATATTTCTTAAATTCATTAGGCAGCTGGAACCACCATACCGGAGTATGGTAAATCACTACATCAGCCCATTTATAATTTTCTACTTCTTGTTTGATATCGTATGGTTGATTGATGTCGGTTGATCGTACTTCAAAGCCGTCATTATTTTCAAAAAAGCTTATTGTTTTATCTGTTATTGTCTTGTTGAATTTACCGCCAGAATGTCCAAAAACCTGTCCGCCGTTAATTACAAATATTCTTTTCATAGTTTTATCTTTTAATAACACTACAAAGGTAAAGCCGATATATGTATAATTATAATAGTTTAATTTATACATTTGTATCATAATTATGATAGTATGGTTAATTTAGAATGGTTCAGAACATTTAAAGCTATTTATGAAACCGGGACGCTTACAGGTGCTGCTGAAGCATTGTATATCTCGCAACCGGGAGTAAGTTTACACCTAAGCTCGCTGGAGGCCTATGTTGGTTATAAACTTTTCGACAGAACGTCGAGGAGAATGATCTCAACAGAAAGGGGTAAGGTGCTTTACAATTATATCCTCGAATCTTTAACAAAACTGGAAGAGGCTGAAAGGCATTTTCATAAAAGTGTAGAGAAGGACATTCCAACTATAAGCATCGGGATGTGTTTTGAAACTTTTCAGTTTACACTGGAATCTTATTTACCAACGCTGCCTTTCAATGTGATCATCAAGTTTGGAGAGTATCCCCAAATGTTGAATGATTTGGATAGTGGCATCCTTGACCTTATCATAACTCCTCAAAAAGGAGATTATAAGGGTTTATTTTATGAGCCTTTTTTTAAAGAAAAAATTGTACTGGTTTGCGGGGCAAAAACGGCTACAGAAGCGTTCGAAAGTTTAACCAAAGCAAAAGATACAAATGGCCAGTTGGACTGGCTAAAACAGCAAACCTGGTATGGTACTACTGGAGATATGGAACACCAGCGTAGGTTTTGGCACAATAACTTTGGTAAACGGCCTGATTTTAAACCTAACTATATTGTTCCTAATTTATGTTCCATTCTTAGGTGTTTAAGTGCAGGTAATGGTATTGCAGTAATGCCTGATTTCTTGTCTAAACGAGAACTTGATCAGGGAAGTATTAAGGTTCTTTGGGAGGGTAATGACCCTATCGAAAACACCTTATACTTCGGTACCCGCAAAAAAACAATTTACGAGGAGCAGATCAAAACCATCAAAGAGATATTTTTGAAAGAAATGGTTTAATGATTGTTTTTACTCACTAACCGAAAAATAAGTAGCAAAGTCCTATTGCAGTGCAAACACCAACTAAGTCAGCCAATAGCATCGCACCAATTGCATAACGCGTATTTTTTATGTTTACAGCGCCAAAATAAACGGCAACCACATAAAATGTAGTATCTGATGCACCCTGGAATATTCCTGAAAGTCGGCTAGGAAAAGAATCAGGACCATATGTTTCCATAGTACTGACCATCATTCCTCTGGCTGCGCCGCCACTTAGCGGTCTTATCAAGGCCGTTGGTAGGCCCTCAACAAACCTTGTATCAGCTCCTAACGAAGCGAATAGGGTTTTTATGCCACCAATTACTACATCAAAAGTACCGCTTGTACGTAATAAACTTATGGCTACCAGCATTCCAACTAAATAAGGAATAATTCTAATCGCGGTATCAAATCCATTTTTTGCGCCATCAATGAAAGCATCAAATACATCAATTTTTTTGTAGAGTCCACCTAATATAATCACCAAAATAACGAATAAGATCAGCCCATTACTCAACACTCCTGAAAATGATTTAATGCCATCTGCATTAAGGGTGGTGATGTACAAAACTAATAAAGCAATGACAAACGAAATGCTTAAAATCCATCCAATTACCACTGGTTGTAAAAGGTTGATTTTTTGCTTGAAGGAAACAATCATCATTGCTGTTATGGTGCCCACAAAGGTTACAATCAAACAAGGTATAAATATGTCTGTTGGATTTGAAGCATTCTGTGATGCACGAATGGCGATCACACTTACAGGAATTAGGTTTAATCCAGCTGCATGAAGGCATAAAAACATAATCTGGGCATTAGATGCCACATCTTTACTTGGATTCAACTCTTGCAAACTTTCCATTGCTTTTAGTCCGAAGGGTGTTGCGGCATTATCCAATCCTAGTAAATTAGCAGAAAAATTCATAATCATATGCCCCATAGATGGATGTCCTTTGGGAATGTCAGGAAATAATTTTGAAAAGAAGGGGCCTACGATTCTCGATAATAAACGTATACCTCCCGCTCTTTCAGCAATACTCATCAAGCCCATAAAGAAGGCTAAAATTCCGATCAGTTTAAGACAAAGTTCTACCGCAACCCAGCAGGTTTGAATGATACCGTCAAGTTTTAATGGATTGGCAGCGTCATCGGCTTTGCCAATAACCATCCAGTTAAAAATATCAGTTTGTCCAAAAAAGAAACATTTTATACTTGCTACAACAATTGCAACGATTATAAAAGCAGACCAGATTCTACTTAATGCCATTAAAGATGATTTAGTTTAGGGCTTAAATTTAAAGTTTTGATTCTAATATCTCTGATTTAAATTTAAGGTTTTTCATTGGTCAGCTCAAATCCCCAGCTTTTGCCTTTCTCCGTTGCAGGTATGCCATTTACCATCCATGCCGGAGCTTTTGCACCTTTTAGGTAATAGTCAAAAAACTGCTGCTCTCTGATTTGGATATCTTTTCTGTTTTGGCGTTGCATTAAATTATGCGCCTCATTATTATAATTTAGTAACCATACTGGTTTGCCCAACCTTCTTAAGCCTGTAAACATTTCAATCCCCTGGTACCAAGGCACAGCTCCATCAGCATCATTAGACATAATTACTACCGGGGTTTTTACGTTGGGTAATTTAAATAATGGAGAGTTTTCGACGTATAGTTCTGGTTTTTCCCACAATGTAGCGCCAATGCGACTTTGAGTTCTTTCATATTGAAATTGGCGGTTCATACCGCTTTCCCAGCGCATCCCACCGTATGCTGAGGTCATGTTTACTACTGGTGCACCTGCCCATGCAGCAGCGTACATGTCGGTTCTTGTAATAAGGTGAGCTACTTGGTAACCGCCCCAGCTTTGTCCCTGGATACCTATTTTACTGCCGTCTACCCATGCATTTTTCTTTAAAGATTCAACACCCGAATTGATAAATTCTTCGGCAGATCTGCCTGGGTAACCTGTCTCATAACTAATATCAGGTGCAAATACCAGATATCCATTACTTACAAAATATGGGATATTTAACCTGGATGGAGTAGGTGCAGGAGCTTGATAGCTGTAAAGGCCATCAGATAGCTTTTCATAGAAATATACAATCATCGGGTATTTTTTAGCCGGATCAAAATTTTCTGGTTTATACAGTATCCCTTCCGAATTGAAACCTTTAGGTGTCGTCCATTTTACCAGGTCTGCAGTTCCCCAGTTGTACTCCTTTTGTTGTGGGTTTGTATTACTTAGTTTTACCTGTGCCTTCATATCGGTTGATACGTAAACATTAGGTGAGTTTTCATAATTGCCTTTATCAAAAATGAAACGTTCGGCATCTTTAGCTTTAACAAGATCAGTGTAGACCATTTTCTCCATCACTACCAGCTCGGGATTGTTGCGGTTGCCAATAGCCTTTTTATACCAACCGTGTTCTTTAGTGGTATTGTTAAAGGTATTGAGCCAGATGGTCGCCTTTTTATCTAAAAACTTGCTTTCAGGATTTAGTTTTTCATAACGAAAGGTCAGTTTGTTTTGTCTGCCAAATCCATTAGTGATATTTTGCGGAGCGTTTTTACCATCTGGACTAAACTCCCAAATGTCATATTTGTCGTAAATCAGCACAGTTTTGTCTTCTTCAGTCCAGGCGGCTATTCCATAAGAAGCTGGATCTTCCGGTACATCATTATCCTCATCAACAAATTTTACATTTAAGCCATTGTTTAAATAAGTAATTTTTGCCGTAAGCACATTGTAAGTGTACCAGTTGGATGTTTTTTTATCGAAGTACAGGATGTATTTACCAGCAGGAGAGGCCGTAGCTGATCCATTTAATCCTTCAATGATTTTCTTTTTTGCCCCGGTTTTTGTATCCACAAGGTAATAATCCCTTGGCGTACTGCCGGTCCATTGTGCCTGTATTCTATTGTCGTAATCAGTCCATGCCAATACAAAATTGGCGTTCCCTTCGGTTACTGGGATTGCATCTGGCAGTTTTACGTCTGTTAATGGAACGATTTTAGGCTCGCTGCTAAATACCTCAAAAGAAGATAAGTATGATTTCTTTAAGTCCTTTTCAAGATTTTTCAACTGCATAGGTTGGAGGTAGTCATCTTTATAACTCCATATATCCAGTTTTGCATTCTCAAAATCAACTAAAGTTGTATCTTTTGGTGTTTTTATGGGTGCAATGCCAAGGTATAACTTGCGACTATCTTTGCTGAATTTTAGATTACCATCTCCACTTATAGCCCATTTTTCAGGCATTCCAGGAATGGCTTTGTCAACCAAAATTTGGGCCGTATCAAGAGTAGGAGCGTTATAGTAAATCTCGAAATCTTTGATTTCCTTTTTCTCAGGACTGTTTTCACCTAAAAACACCAGGTATTCTCCTTCCTCATTGAAAGTGAAACTCTTAAAATTACCTTTTCCTTTTACCAGTGTTTTTAGTGTTCCTTTTTCTGTATTGAAAAGAAATACACCAGTAGGAGCCGACTTGTCTTTTTTGGAACCTGAGCATGCAAAAACCAATTGCTTGCCATTTTTATTAAAACTGTAGTCGGTTACATATTTGAAAATACGCAAGGTTCCGGTAGTTAAATTTTTAAAGATCAGATCCGTACCTTCCTGTTTGCCTTTAGTGTCTGGTTCATCAGCAAAAGCAATGGCGCTATCTTCTTTTTTCTCTGTTGATGGACTTGTACCTGTCGGTTTTGTTTTTTTTACCGTATCCAGCGGTTTATCTAGTAAATAGGCGATCACAATTGCACCATCCTCTGGCATTTTATAGGATTTTACCCTTGGTATTTTAAGGATATCAAAATTGTCAAGGTTAGCGATACCTAATGAGTCTTTAGTCATTTCATCAGGTTTCTTCTTTTTAATTTTTGCTTCGCGAGTATCCTTGTACAAAGGCTTGATCGTAAAGGCAGCATATTTTGAGTCTTTACTAAATTGTAAATTAGCTCCTCTCGCTATATTTCGCTTTATGTTGGACATTAAGTTGTTCAGGTATAAGACAGCATCTCCTTCTTGTTTATTTATGACGTACGCAGCCCACAATCCATTATTTGACAACTGTTTTGTGCCAACTGCTTCCCAATTGTTGTAGACCGTATGGTCCAAGGGTTTCTTTTGCGCAAAACTTACGCTTGAAAGGAATAACAGGAAAAGTGGAATTAGTTTTTTTAACATACTTAGTAGAATTAATCGCCTTTTGGCTTCAACCCTTAAATGTTATAATTTTTATACAGATATCCTCATTTGTACGCCAAATTTTACAATGAAGGGATGTGGTTGATTTGTTGGGTATTTGAGTCTTGACTCCATACGTTTCCTCTACAGGTTTGCAACGGGTTCTATAAGGGTTTAGCCGTAGGGAACCCGTAGAGAATCAGGTAGCAGATCAGCTGAAAACGAGTAGGGGAAATAGGGGGATATGGCAGATTTTTTGACAAAAAAATGCCCGGATCATAATTAATGATCCGGGCATTTTTGTAAGAAAATAAGGTGATTACTTATTTCTTTTTTTGCTGTGCAGCAGCTTGTTGCTGTTGACGCATGTAATCTTCTAATTTAGCACTAAATCCTGATTTCTTTTTCTTTTCCGCAGGTTTAGCTTTGTTCTCTTGTAATGTTCTGTGGATCTTTTCATCATCAACCATTGTCTTAATTAAGAACTGCTGCGCAAAAGTCAACATGTTCGCAAGGAAGTAGTAATAGTTTAATCCTGATGGATAGCTGTTCAGTACACCTAAGAAAATGATTGGCATGATGTAACCAATGTATTTCATTTGACCTGAAGCACCAGAAATCTGGTTGTTGAAATAAGTATAAATCAACGTAGAAATCGTCATCAATACGCACATTAAACTTAAGTGGTCACCAATAAAAGGAATAGTGAAGCCGAATTTAATGAAGTCGTCATAAGTTGATAAATCTTTCATCCACAAGAATGATTCGCCCCTTAATTCGAAAAGGTTAGGGAAAAAGAAGAAGAAAGCCATTACAAAAGGCAATTGTAGCAACATCGGCAAACAACCACCCAATGGATTTACACCCACTTGTTTGTAAAGTTTCAAATATTCTTGTTGTAATAAAGTAGGATTATCTTCACCAACCTTAGCTTTGATCACATCCATTTCTGGTTTCAAAATTCTCATTTTGGCCATTGAAAGGTAAGACTTGTAGGTTAAAGGTGACATCGCCACTTTTAGCAAAATAGTTAAAAGCAGAATAATCAGTCCGTAGTTCCAACCAAAGCTTTCTAAAAACTTAAATACAGGTAAAACAATGAATCTGTTGATGTATTTAAGCGGCCAATAGCCCATGTCTATTTGCTTTTCAAGCTCGTGACCTTGAGCTTTTAAAGTAGAGAACTTGTTGGTTCCGAAATAGAAATCCATGCTATAGCTTTGTGCAGCTAGTTGGTTAAAAGGCATGATCATGTTTGCGCCATACCATTTAATTTTACCAGGCTCAATGCTTACTTTAACTTCAAGATCTCCTTTTTCAAACGCATCTTTAGGGATTAAAGCAGCACTGAAGAACTGTTGTTTAAAGGAGAACCATTGAATTTTACCTTCCTTAAGGTCTTCTTTAACATCTTTGGCAACACCCAGGTGGTCAGGGTTTTTATCTACATACTTATAATATGGAGCCGAGTGTTCCTGCTCTTTCTTAGCTGATTTTTCTTGCTCAAGTAAGGTAGTTTCCCAGTTTAAAGCGATAGTGTTATTTTGAATAACCTGGTTTAAACCATTTAAATTAATGTTAAAACCTACTTGACTGCTGTTCGGCTTCAAGTTGTACACATATTCAATATATTTATCAGCCGAATAGTTAGCACGCATGTTGATGCTTCCTGCATTTTGTGTAGCTGTAAAATATAGGTCGTTTGTACTTACGATTTTACCACCGATGTTCAGGTTCAAGCCAAACTTGTTCTGATCACCATCAAATAAAATAACCGGTTTTCCATTATAGGTTTTCTCACCTTTAACTTGTACCGATAATATTTTACCACCCTTATTGCTGAAGGTTAATTTTAAATTTTCATTTTCAAGAACACTGGTTTGTACAGTTCCTGCGATGTTGCCACCGAAAGGTCCCGTTAACGCTGCAGAGTCTAACACAGGCAATGCTGCTATTGGAGCTACTGCGGTAGGAGCAGGTGCAACTCCAGCTTTTTCAAGTGAATCAGTCTTATGTTTTTCCTGAATTGATTTCATTTCGGCCTCGCTAGGCTTAAAGAAATAGAAGGAACCTGCTAAAACGATCATGATCAGGAATAATCCTGTAAACGTATTTCTATCCATTATTGTTAATTAAACGCGTATTATTTTGTTTTTTTCTTCGCAAACTCCATCGCAGCGGCGACAAATTTAACAAAAAGTGGGTGAGGATTAGCAACTGTTGATTTTAATTCAGGGTGAAACTGTCCACCAACAAAGAAAGGATGGTTTTTAAGCTCAACAATTTCAACCAGACTGCTTTCGGGGTTAATACCTGAAGCAATCATTCCAGCTTCTTCATACTGGCTCAGGTAAGCACTGTTAAATTCATAACGGTGTCTGTGACGCTCAGTAATGTGTTGTTTTCCGTAAGCTGCAAAGGCTTTTGTACCTTTTTTCAGATCACAAGGGTAAGAACCTAAACGCATAGTACCACCTTTAGCAGTTATGCTTTTTTGGTCTTCCATCATATTGATTACTGGGTGTACACTTTCTTCATCAATTTCAGTAGTATTTGCACCTTGCAGTCCTAACACATTACGACCAAATTCAATTACGGCACATTGCATACCCAGGCATATACCAAAGAATGGTACATTGTTTTCCCTTACGTATTTAATGGTGTCAATTTTTCCTTCAATACCACGACTTCCAAAACCTGGAGCAACCAAAATACCATCTAAATGGCTAAGTTTTTCCTTTGCATTGTCTGGATATATTCCTTCAGAGTGGATATACTCAACTTTTACTTTACATTCATTTCTTGAACCAGCGTGAATAAATGATTCAATAATTGATTTGTAAGCATCAGGTAATTCTACATATTTACCTACTAAACCAATTTTAACTTCAGATGTTGGGTTCTTTAAACGGCCAAGGAATTCTTTCCATTTTTCCATATCGGGCTCGTTTTTCTGCGGCAACTTAAGTTTGCTCAGTACCGTTTTATCCAATTGCTCCTTCATCATTAGCAAAGGAACATCGTAAATGGTAGAAGCATCAAGTGATTCGATTACTGCATTTACATTTACGTTGCAGAACAACGCAATTTTTTTACGGATATCTAAAGAAATAGAACGCTCTGAACGACAAACCAGGATATCTGGTTGAATACCATATTCTAGCAACGTTTTTACAGAGTGTTGAGTAGGTTTTGTTTTTAACTCACCAGCAGCAGCAAGATAAGGGATCAGGGTTAAGTGGATCACGATCGCATTATGTGCGCCTTCTTCCCACTTAAACTGGCGTACAGCCTCTATAAATGGTAAAGATTCGATGTCACCTACAGTTCCACCAAGCTCGGTGATTATGATGTCGTATTGTCCGGTTTCGCCCAACAAACGCATGTTTCTTTTAATCTCATCAGTAATGTGAGGAACTACCTGTACGGTTTTTCCTAGATACTCGCCCTGTCTTTCCTTGTTGATTACATTTTGGTAAATGCGACCAGTGGTTACGTTATTTGCCTGTGAAGTGGGAACGTTTAAGAAACGTTCATAGTGACCAAGATCAAGATCTGTTTCTGCACCATCTTCGGTAACATAGCATTCACCATGTTCGTAAGGATTTAATGTTCCCGGATCAATATTGATATAAGGGTCGAACTTTTGGATGGTAACACTATAGCCGCGTGCTTGTAGTAATTTGGCTAATGAAGCGGAGATGATGCCCTTACCTAATGAGGAAGTAACACCGCCCGTAACAAAAATATACTTAGTCATGTTTTTGATTTTCTGAAATAAAGCAGTAATTATATCACTGTTTTATTGTTTTTGTACGGGATACAAAGTTAGCAAATAAAACCAAAGCTGAGCCGCTCTTTTTGTAAAAAAACACATATATGTGAAAGAAGTGATAAAATCTTAGCTCCTAAAAAGTTACAGGGTGAAACCGTACAGCGTTTTCTTCGCTTGTTCTTCTTTTTCTTTTTTATGCTGATCGTAACGGGTAAATAATTCGATGAGTTTCTTTAAATCCTTATCAGTTTCTATTTTTTTTCCTTTAGTTGGGGGGACAATTTCAGCCTGCTGATTAGCAAACCCTTCCACCTTTGTTGCAAACCAGGTGGTGTTGTAGCGGGGGATAGCCAGACCCAATATGGTACCGGGTAAACCGCCAAATCCTTCGGGTCCTCCACGTAGTAAAATTTCGTCTGAATAAAAGGCAACTACATATACGGTATCGTAAATTACGCCTATGGCCTTTCTGCACTCGTATCCTGCAATATTTCTTACATCGTGCATAATCTTCCAATTTACCCGCGGAATGGTGTCAGTAAGCAGATAGGTGTCGTCCATTACCGTTCGTCTTAGTACCCTACGGTTTTTGCTGTAATCGGTATAGATTTCATTATTCTGTTGGTTCAAGGAAAAAGAAAAGAATCCCGCCTGGTTATTTTCAGCTTCCTTTTTGATGGGTTTGTAGACTGATTTTTCGAGATTGAAAAGAAATTCCCAATTGCTGCTGGAGTATTTTTGCATTTTCTCTTTGGCTTCTTCCGGGAGACCAGAGTTTTCTAGGCTTCTGATCAGGTTTATTTTTTTTTCGAATGTAATTTTACCATAGGGGATAAAGGCTTCCTGAGCTTTTAAACTTAGAAAACAATTACACACACAAAATAAAACAATAACCTTTTGCTTCATCAGATCAATTTATTTGGCTGCTGTATTCTTCATAAAATTACCACTTAAATTCCAGTTTATCCCAATTAATACATAACGCGGGATATAGCTAAATGTGTTTTCGCTTATCATGTTACCACCTACAAATCTATTGTATCCTATTTTTTGGTTTAGGATGTCGGTAACAGATAGCTTAATTTCAAGCGTTTCGCTTTTTAGTAGTTTTGTAGATATGTAACTATCCCAGATTGCGGTATTCACATCTTGTACAAACGAGGAATTGGCAGGACGGAAGGATAAAGAAAAAGAAGTGCGAAATTCGGATTTAAAGGGCAATTGAATGGTGCCTGAGATTTCATGATTGTGGGTAACACTTTTACCATCGTTAATTTCACCAATAGATGATTTACCAGTCATTAAAGTGGCTGATGGTACGTAATTGAATTCTATTTTAGGGGTATAATAATTAAAGGATGCCCTTAAGTTATATTGCATATTTGCCGCTTTATTTTGGGTAGCATTAATGATAGCTATAGTGTTCGATCTGCTGAAGCCCAGGTCAGCACCAAAACGCATATGCACCTTAGAAAAACCCTTAGAATAACTTAGGTTACCATTTATGGAATTATTGCCATCGGCATTGATAAAGCTAGATATTCTCTTGTTGAACTCATCTACCAATTCAGTGTTTACAATGGCATTACTGGTAAAGCTATAGTTGAAATTGGCAGAGATGTATTGATCTGATTTAAACTGGAAACTGTTATAGGAAATGCCGAAATTGTTACTGAAAGAAGGCCTTAATGCCGAATTTCCGATAACTTGAAACAATGGGGTATTGATTTGTCGGACTGGTTGTAGCTGCTCAATACTGGGTTGCTGCATATTTCCATTGTAATTGACAGACATGCCGGTACTGTTGCTGATCTTATAAAATAGGTTGGTTCTGGGTGATAGATTTAAGTAGTTTCTTCTGAAATCTGTGCTTTTATCCAGGTCCTTTAACTCAAAGTTACTTTGAGTAGCTTCGAGCCCAGTCGATACCGAAATTTTTTGGTTACTATATTGTAGGATTATTTTACCTACGTTGGAAAAATTGACAAACTTAAAGTTGTTACTTAAGGAGTCTATCTTTTTTGAATCATCTTTAATATTGTCGAAGACCATTCTATTACTACTTGAAGCTATAGTTTTGAAACTATACCCTGCTTCGAGTATCCATTTTTTAGAAATTGGATTAGTGTAATTGATCCTGGTACCTAATGAGTTTTGAGATCCTGAATTGCTTTTCCTAAGGTCGGTATTTTCAACTCTATCTAGAAAGCCATTGGTTTTAAAGTAATTGGTTCTGTTTAAACTGTACTCATTGCTGTTGCTACTTTGGCTTTCTGGCTGCAAATCTATGGATAGCGTACGTCCTTTTTTCTTGAACCTTCTGGACCAGTTAATGTTTCCATTATAGATTTCAGTTGTACCTATCCCAGCATTCTTTTGCTTATTCTCACTGATAGGGAATCCATTATCTCCACGCGTAGAGTTAGCACTCCTTGAATTGTGTTCGTTTCTACGTTTACTCAATCCAAAAGATACTTTTAAGACAGAAAGTGGGTCTATATTGTAGGAATAAGTTCCCTTTAAAGATTCGCCTCCTACTTCGGTATTGTTATCTGTACTTTCTGAACTGTAAAATTTTGGCTGATCTGGAAGTAATTCTTCTGTATTGGCAGTTGTATGGTTGACATTATTGTTATTAAAGATTTTAAAGTTGAGTTTTAAACCCATTTTATTGTCCTTAAATTTATCGGCATAATAAGCTCCTAAACTTAAATTATTAGGTAATCCTCCCGAAGATGTGGTGTAGTCATCATCTTCACTGTCGGATACATACATAATGGAGCTGCCATCATCCCCAACTTCGATCAGGTCGTATTCTTCGCCCTTCAGTTTTCGCAACGAGTTGTTTATCTTGGATTCATTATTTAAGCGGGAATAGGTGCCATAAACAGCCGCTTTGAGTTTATTTTGGAATACACCAACCATACCTCCGTAATCTCCCAGCTTATTAGTACTGGTATTCAGGTCAATTGTTGATAGGTACCCGTTTTTGGCATTTTCTTTTAATTTAATGTTGATGGTCTTATTCTTTATGCCGTCATCTATACCGGTGAGGTCGGCGTTTTTGCTTTTTCTGTCGTATACTTGAATTTCTTCAACTGCATTTGCCTTTAGATATTTTGTGGCCAGCAATGGGTCATCGCCAAAAAACTCATCCCCATCAACCAATACTGTTTTTACCTCTTTGCCTTGTGCCTTTATAGTCCCATTTTTATCTACCTCTATTCCTGGTAATCTTTTTAATAGCTCCTGTACATTGGCATTGGTACGTACGGCAAAACTATCTGCTTGGAAGACAAGCGTGTCGCCTTTCATCCTTGCAGCACTTTTTGTGGCTTGTATCACTACTTCGTGTAATATCTTGGATTTCAGTTCCATGCCGATGATACCTAAATTTAGATTTGAAGTGTCGGACACCCTTAGGTTCCGAATATAATCGGCCATTTTTGGGTAGGTAATTAGAATTTTATAGTCGCCTTTTTTTAAATTTCCGAACTCAAAATATCCTAGCTGATTAGCTCTGGTTGTTTTTACCAGCATAGAATCTGCGGCGCCGATAAGTAGGATGGCGCTATGCTCCAGCTTTCTATTTTCGATAGGATCTATGATTATACCTTTTATTTTTGCCTTTTGCGCTAAGGCGGTAATAATTGGAAATAGAAATAGAATACTAATGGAAATCTTTTTGAGCATAAATTACTTTGTAGCGAAGAGGCACAGTTCTTAAATCTAAGAACTATTTTTTTTATCGCATTAACTATTCGAAATAATATTCTTTTTATGAGTTGAAAATAGATTGAAAAGGCGTTAAATGAAAAAAGCCCGAAAATTTCCGGGCTCTTTTGTAAAAGTATATTTGGTTAGAATATGCTGATTGTTGAAAAGCAAACTACTTATTTGCTCTTTGATTATATAAACATAATATAAAATTTATAAGTATCATAATATTATTTTTATTTTTTTCTCGTTGAGGTATACAAAGTATGGCCATTTTACGTTAGCACATGCTTCTGGCCTTCAATTGAAGCGTTTTTTGGCAATAAAATTAAAATGAAATTATTTACAACAATTGTAATACGGCTTAACTTTTTTTTCTTTTTCAGACCAGGCAATATATACACTTGTCTCTTTTCCAGTACGGTATTTGAAACCGTTTAATGTAGACTGTTTTAGTTCGTTGTAAAAAGTTTTATCAGGAGTATACTGATCTGGGCTCTCACTTTCTGTAACTGCGGGTTCTAGAAAGTTCTCGTCATCTAGAAATAGCTTATATTCATTCATAATAAAGGCCTTCTGACTGCGCTCTTTTTTCAAATCGACGCTGGATTTGTAATTGTCTATCAAATCCACGGCTTTAAAATCTTTGTTGTAGATGAGTTTCCCGTCGTGGGCGGTTATGCTAAACCGAATGGTCATGTCTTTCAAATCATTTCCGTTAAGCGCAACTTTAAAAGTGTCTATCTTAACGGAATCGCTAAATGGTTTTAATACAATATGATTTTCAGCGCTGCCCTTAGTTTCGTGGCCCGAAGTACAAGCACTTAAAATGCCGAATACCAGTAAAATTGGGATAAGATAATTTTTCATAACTATAACCAATATAAGTAATAATTGAATTGCTTACCTAATGATCTTATTCAAATCTTCGGGCGTATCTATGGCAATGGTTTCAATGGCTGTGATGCGGGTTTGAATAGTATAGCCATTTTCTACCCAACGCAATTGCTCCAGACTTTCGGCTACTTCGAGCGAAGAAGGCAGAAGCTTGGTGATTTCGTGTAGGGTAGTGGTGGTATATCCATAAATGCCAATGTGCTTATAAAACTGGTGTGCATTTAGCCATTGGTCTTTTTCTGCACTTCTGATGTAGGGTATGGTATGCCTGCTAAAATAAACAGCTTCTTGTCTGCTGTTGATCACCACTTTTGGAATGTTGTTGTTAAACAGTTCTTCTTCGGTGTGGATTTTTTTAATTAGGGTCGCCAGTTGTACATCTTCCTCCTCAAAACAAGAAACAAGTAGGTCGATTTGCTTTGGGTTGATGAATGGTTCATCGCCCTGTATATTAATTACTGTATCGAAATCTGGGAAATGTTGTGATACTTCAGCACAACGGTCTGTACCACTTTGGTGTGTACTTCCGGTCATTACAAATTCTCCACCAAAGTTTTTTACTGCTTCAGCAATGCGTTCATCATCTGTAGCTACAACCACTTTGTTTAAGCTCGTAGCTTTTAAGGCTTGTTCATAAACCCGTTGGATCATGCTTTTACCCTGAATATCAATTAAAGGCTTGCCCGGAAAACGGGTAGAGGCATAACGAGCAGGAATAATGCCTAATACTTTCATCTTAAAATAATCCGTTAATCTCCGCGTCTATAGATTGAATAATGGTGCCCAGATCTTCTGGGTTATTGCTGAAATCCAATTTATCTTTGTCCAATATTAGTAATTTACCAAGACTATAGCCTTTAATCCAGGCTTCATATTTCTCATTAAGCTTAGATAAATAATCAATACGGATACTGGTTTCGTATTCGCGGCCACGGCGTTGAATATTGTTTACCAAAGTAGGTACTGAAGCACGTAGGTATACCAGTAAGTCTGGTGGTTTAATGAAAGAAGTAACGTTCTCAAATATAGCTTTATAGTTTTGATGATCTCTGGTGGTCATTAATCCCATTTCATGCAGATTATCGGCAAATATGTAGGCATCCTCATAGATCGTTCTATCCTGAATTACATTCCTATTAAAATTCTGGATGTCTACAATTTGCTGAAAACGGCTATTAAGGAAATAGATTTGCAGGTTAAAGCTCCAACGCTTCATGTCACTATAGAAATCTTCCAGGTAAGGATTATTATCTACAGCTTCATACAAGGCTTCCCAGCCATAATTTTTCGCGAGTAGACCTGTTAAAGTCGTTTTACCGGCGCCAATATTTCCAACTATCGCTATGTGCATATCTTATTTTTGAAGAGGAGTAAGGTACTTATTTTACACTAAATGTTAAAATGATTTGAATCCAATAATCTCTCTAACTTCTTTGATGGTTTTTTGTGCACTTTCTCTTGCTTTTAAGGCACCGTGTTTGGCTACCTGACGCAAATATGAAGTGTCCTTAGACATTTCTTCAATCTTTTCGCGGATAGGCGTATTGAATACAATCATATCTTCAGCAAGTTGTTTCTTGAAGTCACCATAGCGAATTCCCATTTTATTGTATAGTCCGTCAAAATGTTCAATGGTGTCAGGGGTAGAAACAATTTTCATCAAATCAAATAAGTTCTGAATCGCTTCTGGCTTTGGCTGGTTTTCTTCTGTAGGACCACTGTCGGTTACCGCACGAGATACTTTTTTACGGATAATTTCAGGGCTGTCTGATAAGTATATACAGTTACCCTCTCCGCTTGATTTGCTCATTTTACCATTTCCATCTAAACCCGGGATCTTAACGAGATTTTGTGAGTAGTTAAATGCAAATGCCTCAGGGAAGCATTCTGTATTATACAGCCTGTTAAAACGGTTTCCGAAGGTTCTTGTAAATTCAAGATGCTGTTCCTGATCTTTACCTACAGGTACTTTTGTAGCTTTATGGATAAGAATGTCTGCTGCCATTAATGTAGGGTATGTTAATAGTCCTGCATTAACATTGTCGGGCTGAGTTCTAACTTTATCTTTAAAAGATGTGCTTCTTTCCAATTCGCCCATGTATGCATTCATATTCAGGTATAAATACAATTCTGCAACTTCTGGAACATCAGATTGAATGTAAATTGTTGTTTCTTCAGGATCTATTCCACAAGCAAGATATTCTACCAGAACATGTTTTACATAACCATGTAGATCTTGTGGAGTAGGATGAGTAGTTAATGAATGTAGATCGGCAATGAAAAAATAGCAATTATAATCATATTGCATTTTTACAAAGTTGGTTACTGCACCAAAATAATTTCCTAAATGTAATTTTCCTGTTGGACGAATACCACTAACTACCGTTTCTCTCATTTGATTATTAATTGTTAATTTGATGAAAAATCCTTGCTTTAGATTTTGAGCCTAAGCTGAAGGTAAGATTCAAGAGGCCGAAATTAATAAAAAACCCTAATTCAGCCCGCTTATAATTTCATTTTTTATCTACATGCTAAATGTTTACACGTTAATGGCAGTTTTTGAGCATATGGGCTATTTTTAGTAATTTTGAATTCAATGATCAGCAACCTCAAACAAATACATCGGGTCTATTCTGTATTTATAATTGCTATATTTTCGATATTTTTTTATCCGTTTTATTATCTGGCCGCTCAAAATCCGAAAACTTACGGCCTGTTAAATGGCTTGCGTAAGTTAAAAAGTAGACTCTGCGCATTCTTTATTGGCTTTGTTCCTCGCTTTACTTTCGAGGAGCCATTACGGTCAGGTCAAAATTATATCTACTGCTGTAATCATACTTCTAATCATGATATCATGATCCTTTGCATATTAGCACAAGGTAGATTTCATTTTATGGGAAAGGCGGAGTTATTAAAGAACCCCTTGTTGAGGATTTTTTTTAAAACTATCGATATTCCGGTAGATAGAGATAGTAAAATGTCGGCCTTTAGGGCGTTTAAACGGGCAGGGACTAACCTTGAAAACGGAATGAGCCTGATTATTTTTCCGGAAGGGAAGATTGCGGATGAACACTATCCACCAAAATTGATGCCTTTTAAAAATGGACCATTTAGATTGGCGATAGAGAAGGGGGTGCCCATCGTTGCGGTAAGCTTAACGAATGTATGGAAAACGATGTGGGATGATGGGGTAAAGTACGGTTCTGCACCGGGAATTGGTGATATTTATGTCCATAAGCCGGTTTTGACGACCAATTTGACAATAAATGACTCAGATGAGTTAAAAGACCGTATTTTTGACTTGATAAATAGTAAACTTGTTGATAAATGATTATAGATAAGCAAACCATACATAAAGTAGCAGATTTAGCAAGGATCGCGGTTAAAGAGGAAGAAATTGATGCCTTAATACCGGATATGAACAAGATTCTTACTTTTATGGAGAAGTTAAATGAGCTGGATACTAAAGGCGTGGAACCTTTGGTGTACATGAATACGGAAGAGAATGTTTGGCGTGAAGATGAAGTAAAACAGGAGATCAGTGTAGCAGACGGTTTAAAAAACTCAGCGCTACATAATGAAGCATTTTTTCTCGTTCCAAAGATCATAGAAAAATAAGGACTGCTGTAACATTAGCATGTTCGGTGCCGTCTAACCTCAAAAGAAAAGCAATGGAGAAAGCCTCTAGCACGTCGACAGCGTCAGATAAAGCATTAATACACATTAAAAATATTGCTCGTAAATATGTCATTGGTTCTGAGGTGATTCATGCCTTGAAATCAGTTACACTCGATATCCATAAGGGAGAATTTGTAGCATTGATGGGGCCTTCTGGTTCTGGGAAATCTACCCTGATGAATATTTTAGGTTGTTTAGATACGCCAAGTAAAGGCGATTACATTTTAAATGGGACTAACGTGAGTCACATGTCGGATAACGAACTTGCGGAAGTTAGGAACAGTGAGATTGGTTTTGTTTTTCAGACTTTTAACTTGTTGCCACGTTCTACCTCTCTGGATAATGTGGCTTTGCCTTTAATTTATGCAGGGGCTAATAAAAAAGAACGCGAGGAACGTGCGCATAAGGCGCTAGAGAACGTTGGTTTAGGAAATAGGGTAACTCATAAGCCCAATGAGCTTTCAGGCGGACAGCGACAGCGTGTGGCTGTTGCAAGGGCATTGATTAATAATCCATCTATCATATTGGCCGATGAGCCTACCGGAAACCTGGATACGAAGACTTCTATAGAGATCATGGCGCTGCTGGAAGAGATCCATAGTAAAGGGAATACGATTATTCTGGTTACACATGAGGAGGATATCGCTCAACATGCACATCGTATTGTTCGTATGCGTGATGGCTTGATTGAAAAAGACTATCTAAATACAGACATTAAAACGGTGTCGCCAAGATTGACACATCTGAAAGAGAAGGGTGCCGATTTTGAAACCATAAATTAAATATGAAGATATACACCAAAACCGGTGATAAGGGCTTGACTTCTTTAATAGGAGGCACCCGTGTACCTAAGTTTCATTTGAGAATCGAATGTTATGGTACAGTGGATGAACTGAATTCTTACATCGGACTGATCATGTGTCAGGATATTGATGCACATCATCAAAAAATGTTAAAGGAAATACAGGACCGTCTTTTTACTGTTGGAGCCGCTTTGGCTGCAGATCCTGAAAAATCAAGGATGAAGATCCCTGACCTCTATGATAGTGATATCAGTTTATTGGAGAAGGAAATGGATGATATGAATGAAGTGCTGCCGGAATTGAAACATTTTGTGTTACCTGGTGGAAATACAGTTGTATCTTATTGTCATGTAGCAAGATGTATCTGCCGTCGCGCAGAGCGTTTAACCGTTCATTTAGCTTCGGAAAGCTTTGTTGACGAAAAAATGACGATTTATTTGAATCGTTTAAGCGATTATTTGTTTGTTTTGGCACGAAAGCTGAATTCAGATGCTAAAACAGAAGAAAACATCTGGATTCCGCGATTGTAATTAATGAAATTTCAAGACCATTGTACTGAAAAACGATGGGATTGAAAATAGTGGAAAAAAAATTTGTTTTGCTCAGGTTTTTTAATATACTTTTGCGAAATAAATTTGAATAACTTAATAGTATAAGAAATATGTATTGGACATTAGAACTCGCATCGCATTTGGAAGACGCTCCATGGCCTGCAACAAAAGATGAATTGATTGATTACGGTATCAGATCAGGTGCCCCAGTAGAGGTGATTGAAAATTTACAAGCTTTGGAAGATGATGGTGAGCCTTATGAAACCATAGAGGAAATTTGGCCAGATTATCCTACAAAAGATGATTTCTTCTTTAACGAGGACGAGTATTAACCTGTAACGAAATAGTAGAGGCTCCCGACAAGGGAGCCTTTTTTATTTTAAACAATTTGCAGATTTAAGTGTTCCCTTATTAAAAATAAATATTATGGGAAATTTACTTTATCTTATAGCAGTAGTGCTGGTTATATTATGGATTATTGGATTCGTTTTTCACGGGTTTGGACCTAATGTGGGTGGTTTGATTCACATTTTGTTGGTTATTGCTGTAGTTGCTATTCTACTGAAAGTAATAAATAGGGCCGCATAACTAAGGTGTTCTCTTGATCATCCTTTTTAAAATGGAGGCAATCTCCAGATCCTCAGGGTGGGTGATTTTGATGTTTTCTCTTTCACCCGCTATCAGGTTAATTTTAAATCCAGCATATTCCGCTACAGAAGCATCATCAGTGAACTCGTTTCTAAAAGGAGCCTGATATGCTTTTCTGAGTAGGTCTATCTCAAACGTTTGTGGCGTTTGTATTAGCACCAGCTCATCTCTGCTGAGCGCTTCGCTTTTGCCATTTTCCAATACTCTTCTAACAGAATCAGTAGGCGTAATGCCAATAATGCAATTGCCTGTTTCTTCAGTAACCTGGTAGGATTTGGTAATTAGCTGAACTGAAATTAATGGTCTTACTGCATCGTGAACAGCAACAATGCCTTTTCCTTTAATGGCTTTTAAGCCATTTTTTACGGAGTGATATCGCTGTGCTCCACCATTAACAACCTGATGGGGGATCGTAAAATTATACTTCAAGCAAAGTTCTTCCCAATATTTGTGCTGGTCTATATTGAGCACCAGTAAGATGTGAGGATTTAATGCACATGAATGAAATGCTGTTATTGTATGCATAAGCACAGGTTGCTTATCTAATAACAAAAACTGTTTCGGGACAGCGCTTTGCATTCTGTTGCCTGATCCGCCAGCTACTATTATTGCATAATATTTCATGTTGTATTGCATTTAAATAAAAATAGGAGATTTAAAACTTACGTTTTCAAATCTCCTATGTCTATATTCTTTAAATTGAATAGATTAATCTTTAGATGATTAACATCGCATCGCCATAGCTATAGAAACGGTACTTTTCTTTTAAAGCTACTTCATAAGCGTGTCTAACGTAATCATAACCACCAAAAGCACTTACCATCATCAATAAAGTAGATTCTGGAGTGTGGAAGTTGGTGATCATTGAATTTGCAATACTGAATTCATAAGGAGGGAAGATGAACTTACTAGTCCAGTCGTTCGCAGCCTTAAGTGTTCTTCCTGAAGAAACAGCTGATTCTATAGCACGCATTGAGGTTGTACCAACAGCACATACTCTTTTCTTGCGTTCTAATGCCTGGTTTACAATATCTGCATCTTTCTGCTCAATGATGAATTGCTCCGAGTCCATTTTATGTTTGGTCAGATCTTCTACTTCAACTGATCTGAATGTACCTAATCCAACGTGTAAGGTAACTTCTGCAAAGTTGATACCTTTCAGTTCCAAACGTTTCATTAGTTCTCTGCTAAAGTGCAAACCAGCAGTAGGAGCTGCAACAGCGCCTTCATGTTTAGCGAAAATAGTTTGGTAACGTTCTTTATCCTGAGCAGTAGCTTTACGTTTGATGTATTTAGGTAATGGTGTTTCACCTAAGATTTCGATGTTTTTTCTGAACTCTTCGTCAGTACCATCAAATAAGAAACGGATGGTACGGCCGCGAGAAGTTGTGTTGTCAACTACCTCAGCAACTAATAGATCATCATCACCGAAATATAATTTATTTCCAACACGGATTTTACGTGCAGGGTCAACTAAAACATCCCATAAACGAAGCTCTTTGTTCAGTTCTCTTAACAGAAAAACCTCAATTGTTGCACCGGTTTTCTCTTTGTTTCCGTATAAACGGGCAGGAAAAACTTTAGTATTGTTCAGAATCATAACATCCTGATCATCGAAATAATCTAAAACATCTTTAAATATTTTATGTTCAATTTTACCGCTATCCCTATGTAAAACCATTAAACGGGCTTCATCTCTATGTTCAGAAGGGTTGTTGGCAACCAATGATTCGGGTAAATTAAACTTAAATTGAGATAACTTCATAGTGTTTTAATGTGATATTTAAGGGCGCAAATTTACAAAATAATATCCTGATTAATGTATAATTCTTTTTGATGGAGCCTGTTAATGCCAATATTTTATTGTTTTCTATTGATTTGTTATTAAAAAGGTATTTTGGTGACGAAATCTGAATTTATTTTGTTCGCTTTATATTTTTTATTTTTGGAGGAATTACTGTAACCTTTTTGGGTAGTTTTGATCTAAACTACAATTATGATTATTTTCAGACTAATAGGAGAAAGTTTTAGGTTCGCAGCTGATGCATTGCGCCAAAACAAACTGAGGACCATGCTTTCCTTGCTGGGAATTACCATTGGTATTTTCGCCATCATCTTCGTTTTTACTGCAACCGATACTTTTAGAAGTAAACTCCAGGAGAGCATTGACAAATTAGGTTCTAAAACTATTTTTGTGCAAAAATGGCCTTGGGGTGGTTTTGGAGATTACCCCTGGTGGAAGTATGTAAATAGACCTGAGCCTTCTTTGAGGGATTATACCGCGCTAAAAGATAGACTGGAGCATGCAGAAGGCGTTTCTTATGAGATTTATGCGGATAGTAGAACCGTGAAGTATCGGAGTAATTCAGTTGAAGGTGCCGGGTTAAAGGCCGCTTCACAGGATTTTAACAAAACATGGACCATCGACTTTCAGGAAGGTCGGTATTTTACCGAAAATGAGGGGAAATCAGGTTCGCCTGTGATCATCCTGGGTGCCGATATTGCCGATGGTTTATTTAACGGTGAAACTGCTGTAGGTAAGAAAATATTGGTAATGGGACGCCGACTGACTGTAGTTGGGGTATTTAAAAAAGAGGGGGAAGATATGTTAGGTATGTCGCAGGATAAGAACATCTTGATTCCTTTGAATTTTGCCAAAGGATTGTTTGACGTGCAAAGTGGAAGATATGATCCTACGATTACGGTAAGAGGAAAGGAACATATTGCTGTCGAGGAGATTGAGAGTGAAATAAAGGGCGCCATGCGAGCGATACATAAAATAAGACCTGGAGCTGAGGATGATTTTGCCTTGAATAAGAGCACCATTGCATCTAATCAGCTAGATCAGATGTTTGGTATCGTAAATATTGCAGGTTGGGTAATTGGTGGCTTCTCCATTCTTGTAGGGGGCTTTGGAATTGCCAATATTATGTTTGTGTCTGTAAAAGAACGTACCAATATTATTGGTATTCAGAAATCGTTGGGAGCTAAGAATTATTTCATATTGCTACAGTTTTTGTTTGAGGCTGTTGCACTTTGTTTGCTGGGTGGTGGACTGGGGATCTTATTGGTGTATATCGTCACGTTAATCACCGGAGCTATGGGATTTACAATGATCCTGTTCTTGAATAATATTTTGTTAGGAGTAGGGGTGTCGTTTGCGATTGGAACGATATCGGGGTTCTGGCCGGCTTATTCGGCATCTCGGTTGGATCCTGTCGAAGCGATCCGCTCGTAATATGGCTGTTCTTCTCTTAAAAAATGAGCATTACAATTCAAAGGCTGGAACCTTTGGCGCTGAAGAAGCGCAAAAATTCCTAGGCCTTTTCTTCGAACGCTCATTTTTTAAACATGGCACTTCAGCATAAACTCGCTATTCTCATTGTTGGGTATATAAAAAAAGTAGGGAGCATAAAAAAAGCAGATCATAAATCATGATCTGCTTTTTTACTAGTAACAGTGTTATGTGTGCTTAGCTTAATTTAGCTAAGGCATCTTTAATTTGGCTAACAGCTTTTCTTAATTGCTCTTCTGAAGCAGCGTAAGAGATACGGATACAGTCTTCGTTTCCGAAAGCCTCACCAGTAACGGTAGATACGTGTGCCTCATTTAAAAGGTATAGAGAAAGATCTTCTGCAGTTTTGATTACATTTTCGCCATTCTTTTTACCGAAATAAGATTTTACTTCAGGGAAGAAATAAAAGGCTCCATCTGGAAGGTTTACTTTGATCCCAGGGATTTCTTTTAATAATGCGTAAACGATATCTCTACGTTTTCTGAACTCATCAACCATTAAGTGTACGGATTCTAAACCACCCATATATGCACCTAAAGCTGCACGTTGTGCAATTGAAGAGGTTCCAGAGGTGATTTGTCCTTGTAGTTTATCGCAGGCATTAGCAATCTCTTTGTTTGCAGCCATATAACCAACTCTCCAGCCAGTCATTGCATAAGATTTAGAGAAACCATTGATTAAGATTACTCTGTCTTTTATAGAATCAAATTCTGCGATTGAAGCATGTTTTCCAACAAAGTTGATGTGCTCATAAATCTCATCAGAGATGATATAGATGTTTGGATGTTTTTCAAATACCGCAACCAAATCAGCAAGTTCGGCTTTACTGTAAACCGATCCCGTAGGGTTACATGGCGAAGAGAACATGAACAATTTGGTTTTAGGCGTAATTGCAGCTTCTAACTGTGCACCAGTTATTTTAAAGTTATTCTGAGCAGATGCATTGATAAAAACAGTTTCACCTTCACCAAGTTTAATCATTTCTGAATAAGATACCCAGTAAGGAGTAGGTACGATAACTTCATCCCCTGGATCAACCAGACACATTACTGCATTGGCTAGAGATTGTTTAGCGCCAGTAGAAAGTACAATTTGGTCGAACGTATAAGTTAAGCCATTTTCCTTTAAAAGCTTGTCAACAACAGCCTTACGTAATTCAGGGTAACCTGAAACCGGGGTATAGTAAGAGTAATTTTCGTCAATAGCCTTCTTGGCAGCCGCCTTCACATCATCAGGTGTAAAAAAGTCAGGCTCACCAAAGCTTAAATTGATAATGTCTATCCCTTTTGCAGATAGTTCTCTTCCTAACTTCGCCATTTTAATGGTTTGTGACTCAGATAGGTTGTTGATTCTTTTTGATAAAAATGTCATAATGATTAATGCGCAAGCAAATATTATTTTGTGAAGTAGCAAATATAGAAACCTAACGGTATTATAAACTAAAAAAAATACTTTTTATCATAATTTCATGGGTAAACTGTATTTTTGGCTGCTAAACTCAGCAATTTGCAACCTCAAAAGAAAGCCATATTAATCGCATTATGTGTAAGCGTAGTGTTAATGCTGGCTAAATTTGCCGCCTATTTTATCACACATTCAAATGCTATACTTACGGATGCTGCAGAAAGTATTGTAAATGTATTGGCCAGTAGCTTTGCATTTTATAGTATTTACCTCGCTACTTTGCCAAAGGATGAGAATCACCCTTATGGGCATGGTAAAGTGGAGTTCTTTTCTGCGTTTATCGAAGGTGTCCTAATTGCCATTGCAGGGGTTATTATTATTTTGAAGTCAGGGTACGATCTGATTTATCCTAGGCCAATTGTACAGCTTTTTGAAGGAGCAAGCATTATTGGAGTCACGGGGGTAGTTAATCTTATTGTAGGATATTACTTAATTAATACAGGAAAGAACCATAAATCAATTACACTTGAGGCGGATGGGAGGCACCTGTTAACTGATGCGATTACCAGTGGGGGATTGGTTGTAGGGATTATTTTGATTAAGCTAACGGAGATTTTTTGGTTGGATAGTGTGATTTCAATTCTTTTGGGCTTGTATATATTATTTAGCGGTTATAAGTTAACCAGACGCTCAGTAGGTGGCTTAATGGACGAAAGTAATGTTGATCTGGTAGAGAATATTATAGATATACTTCAAAAAAACAGGAAAGATCCTTGGATAGATGTACATAATTTAAGGGCGCAGCAATACGGTGCCGATCTACACATCGATTGTCACATTACCTTGCCATATTATTTCGATTTGAATAGGGTCCATCAGGAAATATCTGAAATAGATAAAACAATAAACGGTAATGCGGATCGTAAGACGGAGCTTTTTATTCATACTGATCCATGTTTGCCGGCTTGCTGTAATTACTGTCACATGAAAGAATGCCCGGTTAGGCAGGAGGATTTCAGAGCTGAAATTAAGTGGACTATAGAAAATGCAACGAAGAATTTAAAACATTTTGACCAATAATAATGAGCTATTTTAACGTTAGAGTATACGGATTATTGATCAACACCAACAGCGAGGTATTGATTAGTGATGAGCAGTCTGGAGGACGTATTTTTAGTAAATTTCCCGGTGGTGGTCTTGAGCTTGGCGAGGGCCTCGCTGATGCACTTAAAAGGGAGTTTATGGAAGAATGTAATGCCGAAATAGAGGTGTTGGGTCATCTTTATACGACTGATTTTTATGAGCAGTCTTCATTTAACGACAGTCAGATTTTGAGCATTTATTATATGGTTAAGGCAGTGCATCCATTGGAACTTAGTTTTAAAACTGAGGCGTTTGACTTTGATGAGGGTTCTTTGCAGTCGTTTAGATGGATTGCGTTGGATAAACTAAAGGAAGATGATGTGACCTTTAAAACTGATAAAACGGCAGTTGATCTATTACTGAAACAATACGATTTATGAGTTTAGCAGCACGTGATGCGCAAGTAATTTGGCATCCATATACGCAAATGAAGAATCCTTTGCCTCACATTCCTATTGTGCGGGGAGAAGGTGTGTATTTATTTGATGAAACGGGCAGGAAGTATATTGATGCTGTTTCTAGCTGGTGGGTAAATATCCATGGGCATGCGCATCCTTATATTGCCGCTAAGGTTGCCGAACAGTTAAATACGCTTGAACATGTGATATTTGCAGGTTTTACACACGAACCTGCAGTGCAGCTTGCCGAACGTTTATTGCCCCTGTTACCGGGAAAGCAATCGAAAGTGTTTTACAGCGACAATGGCTCTACCGCGGTAGAGGTTGCGCTTAAGATGTGTTTACAGTATTGGGTAAATACGGGCAAACAGGCTCGGAAAAAGATCATTGCATTTAAAGAAGCCTATCATGGTGATACTTTTGGTGCCATGTCTGTTAGTGGACGCAGCATATTTACAGATCCATTTAATCAGCTATTGTTTGATGTAGAGTTTATAGAACTGCCCAATGCTCAAAACATAGAGCAGCTAAAATCGAGGATCAACTACCTTTCTAATGAGGTTGCTTGTTTTATCTTCGAGCCAATGGTTCTTGGTGCAAGTGGAATGCTGATGTATGAAGCTAAATATCTTGATGAGCTTTTGGAAAGCTGCCAGAAACATGGGATTTTAACCATTGCCGATGAGGTAATGACCGGTTTTGGTCGTACGGGTAAATATTTTTCCTGTGAAGCATTGACCAGGAAGCCTGATATATTTTGTCTTTCTAAAGGACTAACGGGGGGAACGATGCCGCTTGGGATTACCACCTGTAATGCAACTGTATTTGATGCTTTTTTAAGTAATGATAAACTTAAAACTTTATACCATGGGCATTCATTTACGGCAAATCCTGTTGCCTGCGCTGCTTCATTGGCTAGTCTTGATATTTTATTGAACCCTGAAACTCTGCAAAATATTCAACGAGTGGAAGCGCAACATAGGGGATTTGCAGAAAGGATTAAGGGAAACGCTAAGTTGAAAGACATTAGGCAAGCCGGAACTATATTAGTTATGGAGTGGGAAACTGGTAATGACACCTCTTATTTGAGCGGATTAAGGGATGAATTGTACCTATTCTTTTTAGAACGTGGGATCGTATTACGGCCATTGGGCAATGTGTTATATATTTTGCCACCTTATGTAATCAGTAATGAAGATCTGGCGTATATTTACCAAACTATTTTACAGGCACTAAAAGATATATAATATGCAGATCCAGGCAATTTTGGAGAATATAGTTAATGACAACGTGCTGCACGCTAAATGGCTAAATACGTTGTCGTACATGGAGAATGCCGGTGCAAAAAAGATTTCAGCATCAGAGCATAAGGAACAGGTAAATTTGATTATCCTTAAACATGCGGCAGAAGAACATCGTCATGCATATTACTTGAAGAAGCAATTGGATAAGTTGGATGGGAATTTGTGTAAAACATATACCAATGAGGAGCTTTTAAGCCCCAATCATACTAAGTTTTATTTAAATGCATTGGATGTTGCTGTGTGTAGGTATTTAAAGCAGCATTTTAATTTGACTGGCTATGAGTTGAAATTTGCAGCTTATTTGTTTGTTACTTATGCAATCGAAGTGCGAGCGGATGAATTGTATCCTATTTATCAGGATGTTTTAACCAGAGCGGGGAGTAAGGTGAATGTGAAATCTATCATTTTGGAGGAAGAAGGACATTTGGAAGAGATGTTGAATCAACTTAAAACCTTCTCGCCGGATTGGGAAAAACATGCAGAATTGGTTATAAAAATAGAACAAGATATGTTTGCAGACTGGATACGAAATCTGGGTAAGCTGGTTGCTTAAACTATAAATTAATTTTACCTAACCCGCCTTATAATTTATTTATAAGGCGGGTTTTGTTTTTTTAATAGTTTGTCCCATTATCGTTACAAAATAAATTTTCTTTCTAATGTGGACCATTCGTCGAACTATGTGTAATTTATTAAGAAAATTAACACATGAAAGAAAGTAAGTGTATGAAAGAGCCTAAAGATTATTCATTTTGTAAAATGTCGGTAAGAAAATCAATTGAAGATGAGTTCAGTAGCAGGGGCTTAAGTATTTCGCATAGGTCAGAAGGAGAGTTGATAATCATCAATGATTTTTTTAACTACCTACGCAGTTTTCTGGATCTCTCAGATGCGTTTTATAGTATGGTATTGCCGATGCTCGAGGTTGAGACTTTGAAAAAAATGACAATGGTGGATGCCGAAGGCAGCATATGTGCTGAGGGTTTTTGGTTGCAGTCGGGCTATGGACGTTATTATACCAATAAGGTAGACAAAGAAGGTTTACCATATGAGGAAACTGCGGATTTTTGTAAACCGGGTAAAGTAGAGATGATTCCTGTAAACAGTGATCTTAATTTGCAACTGGCTCGTGGTGCAATAATTATCCTCTTACCAAAAGAATATTTTGAGTGTTTGAAGTTGAATGCTCCTGAAGTGGAAGAGTTAGGGAAGAAAATTTTTGACTTGGAGAAACAGGGTTTTTTAGAGAAAATGAAAATAGGGAAGATGAAACCAAGAGAAAGATACCAGGAATTCCTAAGTTTTTTTGGGGTTGAGATTGAACAATACTTTGCAGTAAAGCACATAGCCAGCTTTTTAGCAATGCAACCTTCATTTCTGAGCAGATTGCGTGGAGAGAATTTTAAAAGGCAAACTAAATAAAAAAGTATCTACAGACAGTTTTTTTAATTGTTGACTTGATCTAATTTGCGCTCAACTAAAAAAAATGTATGCCTTTCAACTTAGACGAACTAGATCTCAAATTATTATTTCATTTACAGGAAAATGCAAGGATTAGTGCCAAGGATATTTCGAGGAAGATTCATTTATCTCCTAACTCAGTAAGCTCAAGAATAAAGCGGTTAGAACAACGAGGGTATATTAAACAATATGTGACGGTTTTGAATAACAGCATGCTAAATAGAAAGCTGATGGCCTTTACCGGAGTGCGTTTAATTCACAATAGCAGTTCAAATCTGGAATCTTTTATGGAGTTTGTAAAGTATGTTCCTGAGGTTACCAATTGCTATCATGTAAATGGAATGTTCGACTTTTTTTTGCATATGGTTGCCACCGATATGCAGGATTATCGCAATTGCTTGGTCAATACATTCGCTAACATTGAAAATGTGAGTGAACTCAGAACATTTTTTGTACTCAATGAAATGGGAGGAGGCCAAGCGATTGATTTAACACATTTGTGTAGCAAGTTCAATCGAAATCAAAAGCAGATGAAATAGTGTTGATTGGATATCTATGCTAAGATTGTTGATTAACTAGCCAATTGAATGTCTGAAAAAGCTGTTAAAAATCTTCAAATTGCAATAGCCAATTTGAACATAATTAACAGTATGAGATTTTTTTTTACAAGAACAAACATTATTGCAGCAGCTTTTTGTCTTAGTCAGGCTTTATGCTACGGACAGCAGCGTGTTACTTTGCCAAAGCAGATCGATAGATGGGCCATACAACCCAATGGTAGTATTACATGGAACATTAACAATACAGTACCACATACCGACCATATTGAAATGGCGGGTGAAAAGGTAGCTATATGGGTTGAATATGGATTGGATAGTCTTAAAAGATCTAAAATTAGCAGAACGCTTGTATTCCCAACTTTTCGAATGTTACCTGATGGAACCAGAACACATATCACTTATTCATTTCAGGATATTGAACTTCCTCGGTTCTACATCAATAATAAGCTATTTGATTTTGCAAGCGCTAAAAGTAAGAAAAAAGGGAGTGTAGGTTACGATATTAAAAATATCAACCATAAAGGCATCATGCGTGTAAACGCAGAAATCGGAGAACCAGTTTTGTGTACAATGGAACGGAGTATCTACCCTTCCGTAGATCAGCCTATGGCCATTGAGAAATTTGTCTTTACCAATGTATCTGATGCAGATCTTCCGATTGCAATGGAATATTTGAAACGTGAGGTAAGAACCGATCCCTCTAGAAGTAAAGTGCAATCACATAGTGTAATTATGGGGACAGTAGGTGATGGAAGTCGGGTTTTGAAACCTGGTAAGTCAGTTACTTTTGCTGTTTATTACCTGGCTACAGATCATCCTGATCAGCTGCCAACAATTAACCCTGATGCAGAAGAAGGAAAAAGAGTGGCGAGAATTGCGGAGATTGAAGCTCCTTTAAAATTAGAAACTCCTGATAAGGTATTGAATACAACTTTCGACTTCGCTAAACTGAGGGCTACAGAAAGTATTTATAAAACAAAGGGCGGCTATATGCATGGACCTGGTGGTTTAGCTTATTATGCCGCTATTTGGGCCAATGACCAGGCAGAATATATCAATCCATATTTTGCTTTCTCTGGTGATAGGATAGGTAATCTTTCAGCAATGAATGCTTACAGCTGGTTTGCAAAGTATATGAACCCCGATTATAAAGCCATTCCAAGTTCTATTGTGGCTGAAGGCGATGCAGTTTGGAAAGGTGCGGGAGACCGAGGGGATCAGGCTATGATCGCTTATGGTGCATCACGTTATGCATTAGCCAATGGCAATATAGATTCGGCCCGTAAGCTGTGGCCTCTAATTGAATGGTGTTTGGAATACAGCAAACGTAAATTAAATGCGGAAGGGGTAGCTACCTCTGATAAAGATGAACTGGAAGGCCGTTTTCCGGCAGGTAAAGCCAACTTATCTACCAATACCTTATACTACGATGCATTACGTTCGTCGGTGTTATTGGGGCAGGCATTAAATAAACCTACAAGTCAGACTGATGTTTACCGTAAGGAAGCCGATGCACTAAAAGCGAACATAGAAAAATATTTTGGTGGCAATGTAGAAGGTTTTGAAACCTATAAATATTACGAAGGTAATGATATTCTGCGTGCATGGATTTGTCTGCCTTTAACTATGGGAATTTTTGATAGAAAACAAGGTACCATTGATGCATTGTTTTCGCCAAGACTATGGACAGCAGATGGACTAGCTACGCAGGCAGGGAAGGAAACTTTCTGGGACAGGTCAACACTTTATGCATTAAGAGGAGTATTGCAAGCCGGAGAGACTGAAAAAGCAATGGATTTCATCAAATATTACTCGCGCCGTAGGTTGTTAGGGGATCATGTTCCCTATGCAGTAGAAGCTTATCCAGAGGGGAATCAACGTCATTTATCTGCCGAAAGCGGTTTATACTGCCGTATATTCACTGAAGGCTTGTTTGGCATGCGCCCGGTTGGGTTTAGCAGCTTTGAATGTGCGCCAAGATTACCTAAAGACTGGAACAATATGGCTTTAAGGAATATCCATTCTTTTGGAAACGTATTTGATCTGGAAGTAGCGCGTGCTGGCAAGGATAAATTACTGGTAACCATTAAAAAGGCTGGGAAAGATTATAAATATCAAATTAAAGAGGGTGCAACTCAATTAATTAAACTCTAATACAAACCAATTAAACATGACTAAATACATTGCCTGTTTTCTTTTGTTTTTAGCGCTTGGTAGTGATGCCAATGGGCAAAAAGAAAAGCAGATTATTGTTGAAACTAAAAATACCTCACTTATTTTTACCATATCCTCTGCCCAAAAATTATATCAAAGTTACCTGGGGCAAAGGCTTCTCAATCCTGCAGACCAGAGTCTACTGCAATCTACTCGCAGGGAAGCTTATATTGGAGCAGGTATGGCAGATCTTTTTGAACCTGCGATCCGTATGGTACACAGTGATGGTAACCCTTCACTGGATTTAAAGTATGCAGCGCAGAAGACCAGCAAAGAGGAAGACAATGTAACCACGACTTCTATCACGCTAAAAGATTCACAATATCCTGTAGAGGTGGTCTTGCATTTTTCAGCTTATTACAACGAGGACATTATTAAAGAATGGACAGAAATAAAGCATAACGAGAAGAAGCCGGTTACATTGACCAATTATGCTTCTTCCATGTTGCATTTTGATGCTTCGAAATATTGGTTGAGTCAATTTGATGGAGATTACATGACTGAAATGCGCATGAAGGAAAGTCCACTTACGCCGGGCATAAAAATACTGGATAGTAAGCTTGGCACCAGAGCACAAATGTATCGCTCACCTTGTTTTTTCCTTTCTTTGAATAAGCCTTCTGACGAAACTACCGGTGAATTGATTGCAGGTACATTAGCGTGGTCGGGTAATTTTCAATGTTCTTTTGAAATTGATCAGCAAAACTCGTTGCGGATGATTACTGGTATGAATCCTTATGCTTCTGAATATAAACTACAGCCTGGAAAAACCTTTGAAACTCCTGCATTTATATTTACCTACACTAAAAATGGTAAAGGTGAGGCGACCAGAAACCTGCATCGCTGGGCCAGAAATTATGGCGTATTGGATGGTAATAAGCCACGACTAACACTTTTAAATAACTGGGAAGCTACGCACATGGATTTTAACCAGGATGTATTAGTCGAATTGTTTGATGGCGCAAATCAATTGGGGGTTGATCTATTTTTATTAGATGATGGCTGGTTCGGTAATAAGTACCCGAGAGATGCGGATAAAACCGCGCTGGGGGATTGGCAGGTAGACAAGAAAAAACTACCGAGTGGGATTGGTTACCTGGTTAGTGAAGCCAATAAAAAACATTTGCAGTTTGGAATTTGGTTAGAGCCAGAAATGGTAAGTCCTAAAAGTGAGCTTTATGAAAAACATCCGGAATGGATATTGAAATTACCAAACCGAGAGGAAGCCTATTCGCGTAATCAATTAGTGCTTGATTTGGTAAATCCTAAAGTTCAGGATTTTATATATGATATGGTAAATGATCTGGTGACCAAGAATCCGGGCATTGCTTTTATCAAATGGGATTGTAACCGAATGCTGACCAACACATATTCTCCATTTTTAAAGGAAAACCAGGGCAATTTGTTTATCGACTATAACAGGGCCTTATTTGACATCCTTAAACGCCTGAGGGTAAAGCATCCCCACTTGCCTATTATGCTTTGTGCAGGTGGCGGTGGAAGAGTTGACTATGGAGGTTTGAAATACTTTACCGAGTTCTGGCCTAGTGACAATACCGATGGTCTGGAGCGTGTGTTTATCCAATGGGGATACCTTAACTTTTTCCCAGCATTAACTGTATCTAGTCATGTGACTTCAATGGGTAAGCAATCTTTAAAGTTCCGTACCGATGTTGCGATGATGGGTAAAATGGGCTACGATATACGAGTTAAAAATTTGACTGAACAAGAGATCAAGTTCAGTAATCAGGCCGTAAAAACGTATAAAGGAATCAGTGATGTGATCTGGTTTGGTGATTTATATCGTCTGATTTCCCCTTATGAAGAGAACAGGGCCGTTTTGATGTATGCAGATCAAAGTAAAAATAGGGCAGTGCTATTTAACTATTTGCTCAATTTTAGACGTAAAGAATTTATGGGTAAAGTGCTTTTGCAAGGTCTTGATCCAATGAAAAGGTACAAAATACAAGAGATTAATCTCCTGCCCGATACCAAATCTACTCAGCCTGAGGATGGAAAAATTTATAGTGGTGATTATCTGATGAAAGTAGGGTTGAACCTTTCGGCTGGTAAGATAGCCCCTTTAACCAGTACTGTATTTGAACTTGTTGCAGAAAAATAACTATGAACAAACGAATCGTAATCTTATTCTTGCTAGCGGGGATTTTTCAGCAGACTTTTGCGCAAATCCGGAATAAAATAAACTGGGATACTTTCATGTCCCGCAATGACATGGTGTTTGATTCCTTATCCACCAAATGGGAGGAGGGTGCTTTTTTAGGTAACGGTTTACTGGGGGTGATGGTGTACCGTGAGGATGCAAATACCTTAAGATTTGATTTGGGTAGAACGGATGTGGTTGCGCATGAGGAAGGTATTAACGCCTCTATTGGAAGGTGCAGGTTACCTATTGGGAGATTTGTGATGGGAGTGAGGGGGTCGATTAAAAGTATAAAGTTACGTTTGGATTTGCTTAAGGCAGAATTGTCGGGGACAATCGCTACTGATAAGGGGCTGGTTCATTTCAGTGGACTTGTAGCAGCAACTAAAGATGTCATTATTTTAAATACGCGCACAGAAAAAGATGAAAAGTTAAGCTGGACCTGGAAGCCGGAACAGGCTTTAAGTCCATTTTTGGCTTTAGGAAAAGATACGGCTTCAAAATACACAGCTAATCCGCCTTATCATATTTCTAAGGAAAACGAGGTAAATTACAATTATCAGGTTTTGGCGAGTGGAGGCAGCTATACAACTGCATGGAAAAGTATTGGAAGTGGGAACACCAATTCCTTGTTGATCACTATCGCAAGCACTTATCCTAAAGATGGTTCGAAGGAAATTGCAAAGCAAGTTTTAAGTTCGATAAGCCCTACAAATGTGCCTCAAATTATTGCGGCACACCGTACGCATTGGCGTAATTTTTATCAGAAGAGTTTTATTTCTGTTCCGGATAGCCGTTTGGAAAGTTTCTGGTGGATTCAGCAATATAAAATGGCTTCGGCAACCAGGGTGGGTGCCTATCCAATCGATTTAATGGGACCATGGTACAAGATGACGCCATGGCCTAAGTACTGGTGGAATTTAAATATTCAGTTGACTTATTATCCATTTTTCAGCTCTAATCATGTGGAATTAGTTGCACCATTAATGAAGATGATCAATGATAATATTGACAATTTATCTAAAAATGCACCTGAGCCTTACCAGCATAATTCTGCGGCCTTGGGAAGGTCTGGGCCATATACTATGACTTCGGGTATTAAAGTTTTAAAGGGTAATAATGGTACTGAAAGCAGTGATGCATCCAAGGAGTTGGGTAATCTTACCTGGCTTTTACACGTCTATTACCAGGCTTACGAGCATACCATGGATAAAAAGATCATTAAAAACCTTTATCCGGTATTAACCAGATCTGTTAATTATTATTTGAATATTATGGATAAGGAAAGCGATGGTAAATACCATCTTCCTTATACTTATTCTCCGGAGTATCCTAAAGGAGTTACCAGAGATGCAAATTACGATTTGTCTGTGTTTCATTGGGGCTTAAAAACCTTGTTATACATCAATAAAGAACTTGGATTAAATGATCCCCTTGCTGTTAAGTGGCAGGAGGTACTGAATAATTTAACCCCATATCCGCAGGATAAATTGGGCTACCGTATAGGTCGTGATGCTGATTTTTCTATTTCTCATCGTCATTATTCGCACTTGTTGCAGGTTTACCCCATCTATGATGCCAACTGGGATCAGCTGGAAAACCGCGACCTGATTAAAAGATCATTAAGCCAGTGGGAAAATAATTCAGCTTCCTGGAGAGGGTATTCTTATACAGGTTCGGGCTCTATTTATGCGATGATGGGCAATGGAAATAAAACCCATCAGCTATTGAATGAAATGATGAAGGGAAAATATAGTATTAAGCCAAATACGATGTACCTGGAGGCTGGGCCGGTGATAGAAACACCGCTTTCGGCAGTAACAACCATGAATGAGATACTTTTACAAAGCTGGAATGGGATAATAAGGCCATTTCCTGCTGTTCCGGATAGTTGGAAGGATGCTACATTTAATGACTTGAGTGCAAAAGGAGCTTTTTTAGTAAGTGGAAGCCGTAGAGATGGAACAACTGAATTTATAAAAGTTAAAAGTCTAGCAGGTTCCCCTTGTTTAGTTAAAACAGATTTTAAGGGTGTTGTTAAAGCCATAGGGAAGCGTCAGTTCAAGATTACACCACAGGGTAATCGAGTAGTTAAAATTGATTTAAAAGGCGGTGAAGAGGTGGTTTTGTATACAGGAGAGAAGCCGCTTAGTTTTACGCTTGATGCTGTGAAACCGGATGGTAAAAATTACTGGGGATTGAAATGACAATTCCGGTGATTACAATGCTAATGTAAGAGATAAATACAACTGGAGGTGTTGGTAATTTAGGTTAATCAATTTTTAACCAAATAACCAATTAATTATGATTAATCGAACAACATCATCCTATTGGTGTATCATGATTTTTTTATTGTGTTGTAGTGTGGTAGATGCTTTAGGTAAAGGTAATTCAATCAATAAGGTAAATCATTTTAAAAACCAGCTAACCGTAAAAGGTAAAGTTTCTGACGCAAATGGTGCTTTGCCTGGCGTCATTGTAAAGTTGAAAGGAAGTACTAATTCTACTTCAACTGAAGGGAACGGTAATTACAGTTTAACAATCCCCGATGGTACTGGAACATTGGTATTTTCTTCTATTGGGTATATTTCTCAGGAAATTGCTGTTGAAAATAGATCTGTTATAAATGTAACGCTTGTTGCTGAAAACAAAACATTATCAGAGATCATCGTAGTGGGTTATGGTACGCAAAGGAAATCTGACATTACTGGTTCTATTGTTTCTATCAATGAGAAATCACTTAAAGAAGTTCCCGTTGCGAATTTATCTCAGGCATTGCAAGGTAAAGCTGCCGGTATTGACGTACAAAAAGGGGGCGGTAACAGTAAACCGGGTTCGGCCCCTGTAATTCGTATCAGAGGAGTAAGGTCTATTAGTGCAGAGAATGGACCTTTGTTTGTGGTGGATGGAATTCCTTATAATGGAAATATAAACGATTTCAATCCAGATGATGTGGCTTCTATTGAGGTACTTAAAGATGCATCAGCGACGGCTATTTATGGAGCAAGAGGGGCAAATGGCGTAATCCTGGTCACTTCAAAACGTGGAAAAGTGGGTGAACCAGTTGTTTCCTATAGTGGCTATGCTGGGGTGACAAAGAACCTGGGCAAAATCAATGTGATGAATGGTGAAGAGTATATGAACCTTAAAAAGTGGGCTGTAGTAAACGGAAACTTTGTTGGAACTACACCCAAATATACAGGAATTGATGACCCAAGAATTTTAACTGATGGGATTTTTGCTGCCGAAGAGATAGAAGGTATTAACACAGGGCGAAGTACCGATTGGCAAGACTTAATTTATAAATCAGGACTAAATACCAATCATCAGGTTAGTGTTTCTGGTGGATCAGAAAAAACCCAATATGCTGTGTCTGCTGGTTACCATAATGAAACCGGGATTTACCCTGGACAGGCATTTGCGCGCTATACTGTTAAAGCTGGTTTCGATCAACAATTGGGGAAACGTGTGAAAATAGGCTTAAGCTCGTTGAATACATATAATGATACAGAGGGAGAAAATGCCAATCCTATGGGACAGGTGTTAAGAGCGAGTCCATTGGCTAGTCCTTATGATAAAGATGGTAAATTACTAGGTTTTGTTCCGGGTAGTGCTAATCAGGTTTGGAATCCTTTAGCCGATTTTGTAGATGGCGCAAAGGTGGAGAACAGAAAAAGGTTTGGAACTTTTACAACACTATATGGAGAGCTGAGTATAGCTGATGGTTTAAAGTATAAATTTAATGGTGGGGTAGAACTGAAATCTGATAACTATGGTAACTTTTATGGTAGCGCTACTTCTAATAATTTAGGTGGTTTATCTACTTCTAACAATAGAAGTGCTTTTAGAAGCAATTTTACTTTGGAGAATATTTTGACCTATGACAAAGTTATTGCCCAGAACCATAAGATCAATTTTACTGGATTGTTCAGTTATCAGGAGGCTTATGGACAGTCAAATTCGTTTAGTAATAATGATACTCCAGCGGAGCTCGTATATTACAACCCAGCTTTTGGCTCCAACTTAGTAGGGACTGGGGACTATGAAAAATGGGGTATTGTATCTTATATGGGCAGGTTAAATTATGGCTTTAAGGATAAATACTTATTGACATTGACCATGCGATCGGATGGGTCTTCACGTTTGAGTCCGGGTAAAAAATATCAGAGTTTCCCTTCTGTAGCAGTGGCTTGGAATATGCAAAATGAAAGTTTCCTGCGTGATGTTAAAGCGGTATCAAGTTTAAAAATTAGAGCTAGTTATGGTAGAACAGGGAACACAGCAATAGATCCTTATCAAACGTTGGGTGCTTTGGGAGCCGTTCCTTATAATTTTGGTGATCAAACGACTACAGGAGCTTATCTGGTTAGTGTGGTTAATAAAGATCTTCGCTGGGAGCATACCACTACTACCGACATAGGAGTAGATTTTGGATTTTTTAATAATAGGTTAGTAGGTACAGTTGAGGTTTATAGGCAGTTAACGGATAAGTTGTTGCTTACTAAAGCATTACCGCTTACACAAGGGATTCCAAACTCTCCTGTATCCAATGTAGGTAAAACGGAAAATAATGGCCTTGAATTTCAGTTGAGTACAGTTAACTTTAAAGGAGATGGCAAAAAGGAATTTTCGTGGACCACAGATGCCAATGTTTTTCTGAATCGCGGAAAAATAACCGCATTAGATCAGGGAGCTATTAATGATATTACCAATAGCCGGTTTGTAGGGGAGCCCATAGGTACAATTTTCGATTATAGGAAAATAGGTATTTGGCAAAACACTCCGGAAGATATTGCATTGGCAAAAAGTTTGGGGCTCACTGTAACTGGTTCTGGATCGGTAATAGGAAATATTAAAGTAGAAAATGCAAATACTACACCAAATGCCAACGGCGATCAAAGGATCACTGCTGATGATAGGGTGATATTGGGTTCAAGTCAACCTGATTGGTCTGGTGGTTTAACCAATCGCTTTGGCTATAAAAACTTTGATTTTACGGTAGTCGCATTTGGAAGATTTGGAAGTACAATTATCAGTAGGGTACATAATAGCGGATTTGCCAATACTTTTCAGGGAAATTATAACAATCTGAATGTGCATTACTGGACGCCAACCAATGGTGAGAATTTCTGGCCTAAGCCGAATGCTGCATCAACCAATACTCCAAACAACTCAACATTGGGTTATTTTGATGGAACTTTCGTGAAAATAAGGAGTTTAACTTTGGGGTATAACCTACCTTCATCAGTGGTGGGTAAAATAGGTGGTAAATCATTAAGAGTTTATGCAACTGCAAATGATGCTTTTATTCTTTTTTCAAAATATCGTAATAAGTATAGTGGTATAGATCCTGAAGCTATAAATGCAGGCAATAACCGTGGAGAAGTGAATGTAGATACTCCTGCTACCTATTCGTTGATATTTGGGGTTAGTCTGACTTTGTAATTTTATAAAATCAATCAAAAGGAATCATGAAAAAGATATATACATGCCTACTAGCCTTCATATCGATTGTAACGATATCGGCTTGTAATAAAGCACTAAATGAAGAGCCACATTCTATACTGACACCTGATTTTTTTAAGACTACGCAGGGTTTTAAGAAAGGACTTGATGCTGCTTATGCAGGTACAAGAATGTTATGGGGTACTCAGAATTTATTTACCATGACGGTAATAGGCACAGATGAATTTTACACGGGTAAAGATGGAAATAATGACATCAATAAATACAATAGCAATTACAATACTTCCAATGGCACTGTAACGTCTATTTGGAGAGAGTGCTACATTCATATCAATACTTGTAATGGTCTGCTAGAAAATGCAGCAACCGTACCTGATATTGATGAGGTTACTAAAAGTAGAATGGTTGCAGAAGCAAAATTCCTGAGAGCCAATTTCTATTTTATACTGGTTCAGTTTTGGGGCGATGTAACTTTAAGCAAAACGTTTCAGACCTCAGCAAACAATACTGCTGATCGCGCCCCAATGGCTAGTGTTTACGATTTAATTGTTCAAGATCTTAAAGATGCAATCGCCACACCAAGTCTTTTTGCTAGTCCTAAAACTGCTGGTGTTCGTCCAGGGCAGATTACTAAAGCAGCAGCACAACATGTACTGGCAAAAGTATACTTAACAAGGGCAGGTTCATCTGCTAAAAAAGCAACAGACTATACCGATGCCTATAATACAGCTATGGCGGTCATCAATACGAGTGGATTATCACTATTGCCTGATTTTGGAGATGTATATGCAGAGGGTAATGAAAATAGTCAAGAGGTGATATGGAACGTGCAGCATACGCCAAATTTAGCTTATAACGGCCCCAACAATAGTGGAGGAGCTGATAATGTGCTAAATCATATGTGGGTGCCGCAATATGAGTTGCAACCTGGTATGAAGCGCGACGTATTTTACGGTAGACCTTATATCCGTTGTGTACCAACCCCATGGTTAACAAATACGGCCTTTCAGGAACGTGTAAACGATACCAGGTATAACAAAACATTTCAAACAGTATGGAATTGTAATAATGCGGCTTCCATACCAGTGTGGCCAAATCCACTTCCTGCTGGGGCACCCGCTGGTGCAGCTCCGGGAAAACCTAAGTTTGCTTTAGGTGACATCGCAATTCTGATGCCCGGCACTAATGACGCTACCGATGCACAGATTGCAGCGGCACCTTATCTACTGATCCCTACACGTAAGTATACCACCAGTTTATCACCTTACATGAAGAAGTATAATGATACAAAGCGTGCGGATTTAAATTACCCTTCAATAAGACCAGTAATTGTATATCGTCTCGCTGAAACTTATCTAATTGCTTCTGAAGCTGCTTATATGGGTGGTGGACCTGCTGGAGATGCGCTGACATTAATTAATACGGTACGTAGAAGAGCGGCCTTCCCAAGTGCTAACCCTGCTGTAATGAACGTAGGCAGTATCCCGTCTATAGATTTTATTTTAGATGAACGATCCAGAGAGCTATGCGGAGAACAGGTAAGGTGGTTAGATTTGGTAAGAACAGGGAAGCTTGAAGAAAGGGTGAAATTGTATAACACTGAAGCAGGAGCAAATATTAAACCTTTTCACGTGCTAAGACCTATTCCTCAAAACCAGATAGATGCGGTTAATGTAGGCCCTAAGTACCCGCAAAACCCGGGTTGGTTTTAAGGTTTTAAATAAAAACGTAATTTAAATACTTTAAATAGATAATGATCCGAACAATTAAAATGAAATTACTGGTTAGTTTATTCATGCTTGCAGCTTTTACCACTTGTGTAAAAGCTGCTGATTTCAACATTCTTAAATATGGAGCAGTTGGAGATGGTGTTACCTTAAACACTGCAGCCATACAAAAAGCAATTGATGAATGTCATCAATCAGGTGGGGGGAAGGTGATCTTCCCTGAAGGGAAATTTCTTTCTGGCACAATTGTATTGAAAGACAATTGTACCATCCATTTTGAGAAAAATGCGGTCCTATTGGGTAGCGTGGATCTGAAAGACTACAAAAACTTAGACCCTTTTACAGAAGGCTTAGGTATTGATGTAGGATGGGCGCTTTTAGTGGCTGTCGATGCAAAAAATATTGGACTGGAAGGTGCTGGGACTATTGACGGTCAAGGTTCGGCTATAAAAGCCAAACACATCTTAACAGATACGCGTCCTGAAGGGCAGCGTTGGGGCATGAGACCATTTTTGGTGCGTATTGTTCGTTGTGATGGGGTAACGGTAAAGGATGTGACCTTAAAGTACGCTGGAGCATGGACCTCACATTACTTTCAAAGTAAAAATCTTCGCATAGAGGATGTGAAGATCCAGAGTGTTGGTGTAGCACATAATGATGGAATAGGTATTGATGGCTGCCAGGATGTAATCATTAAAAATTGTGATGTAGTGAGTGGGGATGACGCTTTGGTGTTTAAAACTACATCTAGTAAGATGGCTTGCCGAAACATAGTTGTGAGCGGATTGCGCCTTAAAAGCAGTCAGGCTGGAATTAAAATGGGTACCGAATCTATGGCAGCTTTCGAAAACATCAAAATTTCAAATTGCCATATTTATGAAACCAGAAATGGTGGGATAAAATTGCTTACAGTTGATGGGGCAAATTTACGGAATGTAGAGATTTCAGACATCACTATGGAGGATGTAAGAACGCCCATGCTTTTCCGCCTAGGCTCGAGGTTGAGCGTATTTCGTAAAAACAGTGAGACTCAGCAACCGACAGGTACATTTGAAAACGTAGTGATTAGAAATGTTAAAGCAAACGCTTCAGCAAATTCACAGCTGATGCCACCAACAGGGATATTAATAACAGGAGTGCCGGGCCATTATATTACTGGTTTAACCCTGGAGAATATTGAGATTAGTTTGGCAGGTGGTGGATTGGCAGAACATGCTCGTCAGGCTGTACCAGAGGCTATAGATCAATATCCAGAGGTAAAAACTTTTGGTCCTCGTGTACCGGCTTACGGGATTTGGGCAAGGCATGTAAAAGGATTGAAGCTTAAAAACGTAAAATTCAATTTAGCCAGTAATGATTTAAGACCAGCATTGGTATGTGAAGATGGTATAGGTGTTGAAGTATCTAATTGGAAGTTACCAGAGACCACAGGTGCAGAGTCGATCATCAGATTCGAAAATGTACAAAATGCCCAGGTTAAAGATGTGACAGGCAAAGTTACCGCAAAGAAATTTGTACTTGTTGAAGGAAACAGCAAGGCAATTAGTATAAAAGATAATAAAATCTCTGGTACAACTAATTAATCTATTGTCAGTAGCCTAACAGCTCAAAAATGGTTAGGCTACTGATAATGATTTTTTCTCAGACAGTTGTTTAACATGATCCAACTCATTGCGGATTCCATCAATAGGGAAGTCACCTCTTTCGCCATAAGTTAGCAACCTTAAATATTCTCCCCAAACCAAATCTCGTCCATATACTGTTTTAGACCACATCTGTCTGCTGATTGGATATTTTGCGATATCAGTAGTTAAAGGCAAAGGAATACAATGCAGTTCTACGGTAGGAAAAAATCTTTTTAAAGATAAAGCGGCCCTTGTAGAGGCGTAGGAATGCGACAAAAAGGTAATGCTTCTAATGTTTGCAAAAGAAACTATTTTCTGCGCTTCAACTATATTCTCAATGATATTCTTTGATTTGTTTTCTGTGTAAATCTTTTTATCTGCATATTTTTCAACTGGAATATGCGATTTGATTTGCTCAGATTCTGCTTCTTTTTTATAAAAGGAGCCGCTGTAGTTGGCAATTCCACCTGTAATTAAGACTTGATTTACGAACCCTGCATTTAGCATGTATGTAATAATATCAGCAATTTCGCGATGCTGAACATTCGAACCGAATACAAAAAGAAGGTCAGATGCAACTAAACTTTCTTCCTGAAAACAGAGTGTTGTTAGTGCTGAAATTAACTCAGCATCCATATCTGGGCTTGCCGGAACTTTTAGAATTTCCCGCTGTAATTCTTCTGACATATAATTGGGTAATTTATACATAGACGTTAATCGCGGTAGATTTGCTACAACGAGAGGTAAATATTTTTTTGGAACCTTTTTACCAGCTGTTTGTTCTTAAATTAACCTTGGTTTTTTGAATGTTGTTTTTAATCCTATAAAAATGAGATCAATATGGAACGGTTCGATAGGCTTTGGCCTGGTTAATATTCCTGTTAAGCTATATTCAGGAGTACACAGTAGCAGCCTTGATTTAGATATGTTGGATGAGCGAGATCATGCCAATATAAGATTCAAGAGGGTGAACGAGAAAACCCATAAGGAGGTAGCATATGAGCATATTGTAAAAGGATATTTTTTAAAAGATCGTTACATCGTACTGGATGAGCATGATTTTGAAGAAGTAAAGCCCGAAAAGACGAAGCTCATAGAGATTGAGAATTTTGTGAATATCGCAGAAATTAGCCCTATTTATTACGAAACCTCGTATTATACACAACCGGATACTCAGGGTAAAAGAGCTTATGTTTTGTTACTTAAGGCTCTTATGAAGTCTAAAATGGCCGGAGTTGCCCGTTTTGTATTAAGAAATAGCGAAAATCTATGTGTCATACATCCCATGAATGGGATTATCGTGATTACAAAGATTCGATTTCAGGAAGAAATCCGTGATACAAAAGAAGTCGAGCTAAAAGAAGCGGTTACCATTAACCCCAAAGAGTTAGAAGTCGGTTTGGCCTTAATTAAACAATACACTTCTGCTTTTAATATTGATTCTTTTAAAAATGATTATTCAAACGAGCTGCTAAAGATCATTAATGCGAAGGCGAAAGGTAAACGGGCAACAGTTAAAAAGATTAAGCCTAAAAAGGCAGTTAGCGAAGATTTATATGATCAATTAATGGAAAGCTTAAATAAAAGAGCCTGATTGGCACTTTAATATTTTTAATGATGTCTTTAGAAAAATATAAACAGAAAAGAGATTTTAGTCAGACTAAAGAACCTGCCGCAGGTAAGGCAACAGGGAAGAAGCTGAGCTTCGTAGTGCAGCGCCATCATGCTTCTAGTTTGCACTATGACTTTCGATTGGAGATGGATGGTGTATTGAAAAGCTGGGCGGTGCCTAAAGGACCTTCATTAAATCCTGGAGATAAACGATTGGCTATGATGGTAGAAGATCACCCTTTTGATTATAAAGATTTTGAGGGTGAAATACCTGCAGGAAATTATGGGGGCGGTGTAGTCACGATTTTTGATAAAGGCACTTATTCTGCCCTTGATAAGGGGACAGAAAAAGACTTGAAGAAAGGGTTAAATCAGGGTGACCTTAAGTTTAAACTGAATGGCAAAATTTTAAAGGGAGAATTTGTGCTGGTACGCTTTAAAAATTCCGAGCAAAATGCATGGTTGTTGATCAAGCACAATGATAAATATGCAGTTAAAGGAAAGTTCAATAGCGAAGATTTGGTGCCCGCGGCTATAAAAAAACTCGGGGTTGATTTTAAGAAAAGGAGTAAAACAGAAAAAAAGGGCAAGCCGACAAATCGTAATGATCCTACCAAAATTTCAGAAAAGCAAAGTGATGAGGTCTTTCAACCGATGTTGGCAAGATTATCTGCCCATATATTTGATGATCCTGATTGGATTTACGAACGTAAGTTGGATGGATATCGGGCACTGGCTTATGTGACTGAAAAAGATGAGGCTAAGCTCATCTCAAGAAATGGAATTGATTTTAGCACTACTTACCCTTCAATTGTAAATGCCCTAAAAGCTTTGGGGCTTGAGGCTGTAATAGATGGTGAATTGGTGGTTTTGGACAAAGCCGGTAAAACCAGTTTTCAGCTATTACAAGACTACGATTATAAAAAAAAGGATGTACAGCTAAGGTTCTATGTATTTGATCTGTTATCCCTAAATGGCCATGATATCAGAAGTATGGAGCTGGTAAAGCGAAAGGAGCTCTTAAGTAAAGTCATTCAAGGATTGGCTGACTCAGTAATCGTCTATAATGAACATCGCCTAGCTGAGGGGAAAGCGCTTTTTAAAGAAGCACAAAAGCTGGGTTGGGAAGGGGTTATTGGAAAAAATAGTCTGAGCCAATATTTAAGCAATAAAAGAACGGATTCCTGGCTAAAGTTTAAATTTCAACTTACCCAGGAGGCCATCATTATTGGTTACTCTAAACCGGAGGGGGAAAGGGGATATTTTGGTGCATTAGCATTAGCGATTTATGAGGGAAGCACGCTTACCTATATTGGTAATTGCGGTTCAGGATATAATGATAAAAGCTTAAAGACCATATATGAACAAATGCAGTCCTTAATCACCACTCAAAAACCAGTTGAACAAGCGGTACATAAAGAAAAAAGTTTTACCTGGATTAGGCCAGGATTGGTATGTGAGGTAGCTTACGCTGAATGGACTGCAGACCGGCATCTGCGTCATCCTGTTTTTAAAGGTCTACGTTTAGATAAAGCAGCCAAGGATGTTGTACATGAGGAAGTGGAGGAAGACTTGAAACCTGATAAACAGAAAAATGAAATGGTTGATGAAAAAGAAGAACAGTTTGGTAGTAAAAAAGTAAAATTAACTAACCTAAATAAGTTGTACTGGCCAGTAGAAAAAATTAGTAAAGGCGAACTGATTAATTATTATAAAGAAGTTGCAGCCTACATTTTACCACATTTAAAAGATAAACCTTTATCGCTTAACAGACATCCTAATGGCATTACAAAGCCTGGTTTTTTTCAGAAAGATCTGGATACCGATAAAATACCATCCTGGATTAAATCTGCCCCGATGCATTCGGATAGTAACAACAAGGATATTGACTACCTGATCTGTAATGACGAAGCTACTTTATTGTGGATGGTAAATTTGGGCTGTATCGAGATCAATCCTTGGTTAAGTACTTATAAAAAACCTGAAGCGCCATTATTTGCCGTACTTGATCTTGATCCTCATGATATCGATTTTAATGAAGTGATCGCTGTTGCCTTAACCGCTAAAATGTTGCTGGATCAGCGTAAAATCAGTTCATTTATTAAAACCTCGGGTTCCAAGGGCTTGCATATATTTATTCCCCTTACTGGAAACTACAATTATGACATTACACGGGATTTTACTCGTTATTTGGGACAGCTTATTTTCGAAATACATCCAAATACAACAAGTCTGGAGCGTAGTCCGTCAAAACGTAAAGGCCGTATCTACCTTGATTTTCTTCAAAATAGTAGGGGGCAGACTATCGCTGCACCTTATTCAGTTAGACCGAAACCAGGAGCTACAGTATCTGCCCCACTTAAATGGGAAGAAGTTAAAATAGGTTTAAAGATTCAGGATTTTCATATTTTTAATATGCCCGATCGATTAAAAGATACAGGAGATATATGGAAAGACCTGAAGCTGGCTAAAAATGATTTAAAAAAAGCTTTAAAGTTATTTTAAATGTTTACTTATATCCATAGCCAGCGTATAATGTTGTTCAATTTTGCGTAATGCAGGGATAGCGAAATTTTGTAGCGGGCTATCTCCTGAAGTTGTTGCAGATTTAAAAAGTTCAAGTGCCTTAACATGGCCTTTTACCATCATTTCCATGTAGTGTTTTTCGAATTCATTTACTGGCATCTTTTGTAGCTCGGCAATATGGTCCAGATCCTCTTTGGGGAGTACGGTTGGTAAAGGTATTTTTTTACTGTCAGCCAATACTTTCAGTCGTTCAGCAATTTTCGTGTGGTCTTTTATCATTCGTCTTGCATATCTCTTAATGTGTATGTCTGTAGCTTTTTGCGCTGCTACTTTTCCTAATTCTATTTCCAACATACCATCCAAGGCGGCTTCATTCATAAAAATGGTTAAGTTAGCTCCCCTGTTTAGTCCTAAAGTATCCGGTATAATGGCCTCATCAGGTGCAGGTGCTCTGGTTTCTGACTGTTCGGTTTTTACTCTTTTTTCCGGGCTTTGGCAAGCTTGTAGTACTAAAAAATTGAGGATCACTACAGCTAATATTATTTTTGTTTTCATAAGGTAAGCTATTAAGTGTTAGGTTTTTTAAACTACAATTTAAAGCTGAAAATGTTTTTATAATGTACTACAATTCCCATGGTTAATATTAACTTTGGGAATTCACATGCTTATGCGCTACTCTCTTTTTCTGCTGATCTGCCTGGCTTCAATTTGTAAATTGTATAGCCAGCCGTTACTGCATTTGGATGATGGTTTCCCCTATCAAAATATAGGGAAATCAATTAGTTATCTGGAGGATAAAGCGGGTAAATTAACGCTCAATGAAGCTAGAGCAATGCATCAGGCAGGGAAGTTTAGACCGTCGGACAAAGAGATTCTTAATTTAGGCAATACCACATCTGCATTTTGGCTGAAAATCGATTATATCAATAAAAGCAAAGGCAAAGCTTTTCTGGTGATAGATGTGCCCAATATTGAACATATTGATTTGTATGAGGAATTGCAGGGGGGGAAGTTATTACACTTACAAGCTGGGAGCCTTTCAGCTGCGACAAAAGGAGTAGTCGTTTCCAATAATTTCGTGTTTAATCTGCTAGCTTCGACGATAGATCCTAAACCTCAATCTATTTATTTAAGAGTCAAAACGAACAATGTTTTACTGCTCCCCATTAAGCTGGCAAGCTCTGAAAGTTTGATTGAAAATGGTACAGGTAAAGTACGATTTGAGGCCATGTATATTGGGGCAATTATTATCCTATTTTTCTTCAATCTGTTTCTTTATCTGAGCTTTAAGGACCATATTTATTTTATATATAGCATTTATGTGGGGATGCTATTTATTTACCTGGTGTTTTTTATCAGGGGATATGGATACGTTTTTGGACAAGATTTTCGTTCATTTATTAATCTCTATCCGCATGTTTTTTTAAGCATATCCTGTTTGGCTTCAGCTTACTTTTCTATTAGCTTTTTGGAATTGAAAAAACGATTGCCAAAAGCCTTGTTCATTTACAATATTTTAATTGTTTGTTGGCTGCTTATACTTGTGATGAGTGCATTGGGTTATAAAAATATGATATCCGCGCTCGTCAATTATCTATTGATGCTATCTGGACTATTTTTATGGGCTGTTGCTTTTTGGTCTTATTTAAAAGGACATAAGCCAGCATTGTATTATATAATGGCCTGGGCTTTTGTATGTGTGCCTATTTTATTCATTACACTGAGCTTATCCAATGTTTTTGCCTACGGTGATTACACCTTTTATGTCGTTCCAGTAGGTACTACGATTGAATTATTATTGCTATCATTTGCATTAGGTGATCGTTTTAATACAATTAGAAAGTACAATATGCTGTTGGTTACCACACAAAAGGAAAGACTGGAGAAGCTGGTACATGGCAGAACACTAAAGCTCCATGATAGTGTAAAGATGCTAAAGGAGAAAACGCTGAAACTTAATGAAACCATTGAGACACTTGAAGAAACAAATGCGATTAAGAATAAACTGTTTTCTATCATAGCTCATGATTTACGAAGCCCCTTTAACAGCTTGCTGAGCATTTTTTCATTAAAGGATATGGATCTGTTGACTTTTGAAGATCTTAAAATGTTGCTTAATGAAAGTAGAAGAAGCATAGATACGATACACAATACGTTAAATAACCTGCTGTATTGGGCAAAAAGCCAGATGGATGGGGCAATGGTATTTCCTACAAGATTTGATTTGCTCACATTGGTAAATGACCTGATTCTGGTGTATCAGCCATTAATTGAACGAAAATCAATCAATATCCTGTTAAAAGCTGATTCAGACCTGATGGTGCATGCTGATGAAAATCAGGTTCAATTGATTATGCGTAACCTGATTGATAATGCGATTAAGTTTACACCATTTGGCCAATGCATTACCATTAATCTGAAAAAGGATGAATCAAACGTTCATATTTGCGTCATAAATGAGGTGGCTGGCAGTGATAGGTTAAATGTAACTTCCTTTAATGCCGGTAAAATCCAAACCCCTGCTTATGGGACTGCTAATGAAAAAGGAGTGGGGCTTGGTTTACATTTGTGCCGGGAATATATTATTCAAAACGGCGGAGAGCTTAAGATAGGTCTCCATCCCGATAAAGTCTCACTTTGCTTTAATCTAAGTAGCGCTCAATAGTTAATTGTGTATTGAATGGCATAATACTGTAATAATGCTGGATATACATTAGCTATAGTTTTTATATCAATTGGAATAGGGTACATTTATATCAATGAACCCATTTAAACAGTTAAATATGATGTCTGATAAACAGTTTGCAAGACAATTTCGGACTGCTAAAGCTATGTTTAACCGTTTTTTAGTTCATCAATCTGTCTTAGGCGATTCCTTTCTTAAAAGTAGCAAAGACTTCATTCATTAAGCCCCAACCTTTTTAATAGGTCTGGGGAATTATTTCTTTTATTTCGATTATCATGTCCTCAGGTCTGACGGACAAGCTAATCTATTGTCTCAATTTTTAATCATTTTGAATTTATAGTTATGACTACATCAATCATATTATCAACAGGAATATTTGATCTTTTAAAGGATCACATCAGAAGAAGGAAATTAAGTAATTACAATCAGGAAAAACTGGTACAGGAACTTCGAAATGCAAGGCAGATCTTAAACAAAGATATTCCTGCAGACGTGGTTACTGTAAATACTAAAGTCCGTGTAAAAGAATTGGAAACTGGCTTAGAGTTTACTTATATCATTGTTCCACCAGCAAAGGCTAAAAACAAAAACAATACGATTTCTATTTTATCACCGATTGGTGTAGCTATAGTAGGTTATAACCAGGGAGCAGAGTTGAGTTGGGAAATGCCTGAAGGCCTGAAGAAATTTCGCATTGAAGAGGTATCCAGATTAAAATAATGACATAAAAAAACCGGCAATTTTGCCGGTTTTTTTATGTCATTATTTTAAGGTATTAGATTGATTATTCATCAACTCTTGGAATGTCTCGATAAATTTGCCTACATGATAACCATCCATCAAGGCATGATGTACATGGACAGAAATACTCATTTCTCTCTTTCCATTAGTTTCAGTAAGCTTAGCGAATGAAATTTTAGGCACACTATCATTAAACGAATAACACCTTGCATGAGATAAGGATGTAAAGTCTATCCAAGGTATGGCCGAATAGTGGATCACATCATCACCCGATACCAAGGGGAAAAGCTGGGTACTTTTCGAAACTCTATCCATTTCTTCTTTTGCAAGCTCATAAAATAGTGCTGGATCTTCATTGAAATAGATGTAAGAGAAGCCAAAAGTATCATTCGGACGGTTAATGGTTGCCGAAGCGTTGATCTGATCGTAAATTACCACCTTTTCGTCTTCAATTCTATACTTAAACTCTTCAATCGAATTTGCAGCTATCAAAGATTGATATAAATAATATAAAAAGAAAGATTGTCCGCTCTCCTTTGCATTGCGGTACGCTTTCGTACAATCTATTTTTGTAGTGATCCCAAAAAATGGTTCTTCAAATTTTCTGAAAAACTCAAAATGCTCTTTTCTCTTCCACTGGTCTATTGCTAGTTCTTTTTTCATTAATGCTCATTTTTGATGATGGTTACAAAAGTAAAGAAGTTTAGTTTATCATACCAGTCGTAATTCTGTAACCTAAAATTATCGCTTTTCTGTGTCTGTATCTGCTTCTATTTGATGTTTAATTTTGTAATCAAACGATAAGTTATGAATGAACAAAGTCATAAAACCAGAGGTGTCGAATTTAGGAAGGTATACCTTTCTGACCTGAGCGCAGTAATGAGGTTACATCAATTATCACAGGGAAGTATTACTAAGTTGACGGCAGATTTTGGTCTCCCACTAAGTATCGCCATTAATGGTAATGAAATCATAGGTTATGGTTTTGCAGCCATCAACCAATTGGGAGAAGTTACGTTAAATTCCCACTGTAAAGTAGTTGAGGACTTGTCCATCGGATACACACTAGAAGAGCAAGCTAAAAAAACGCTACATTCAACATTTGAAAATGTCGGGGAAGACAATGCCAAGTTTAAGAGCTCTGTTCTGAGATTAGTAGACTGGTTAAATAACTGTTATTAAAATGAAAAAGGAATCCTTGTACCTTAAGATTGCAAAAGTAATGGAGGAGCAGATCTCGACCGAAACTTTAAAACTCGGTGATAAGCTTCCTTCTATTCGTTCCGTACAGAAGCTCTACAATGTCAGCATAAACACGGCTAAGCAGGCCTACCTGGAGTTAGAAAGTAAATCGCTTATCGAACCGAGAGCAAAATCTGGATATTTTGTGAGCAAAGCATCCATGAGGAAATTTCCGCTTCCATCAATAGGCAAATTTAAGGCTTCGGCTCAGGAGAAGCAGCCTGAGGATTTAATCAGTAAGGTTTTTAATACATTTGAAGATAAAACGATTAGCCATTTTTCTTTGGGTGTTCCAGATAAAAGCATGCTCCCCATTGCAAAACTGAACAAAGGGGTGATCAATGTTGTACGTAGACTTAATGATGATTGGGCAAGTTATGAACCGGTACAAGGCAGCGTTAACCTTAGAAGAGGTATTGCCAAGTGGTCCTTGGTGCTCGAAGGAAAGATTACTGAAGATGATCTTGTGATCACTTCTGGTGCGATGAATGCCATTTTTAACTGTCTGATGGCTGTAACTAAACCCGGAGATACTGTTGCTATTGAGAGCCCAGTTTATTTTGGTATCGTGCAGATCATTAAATCTTTGGGATTAAAGGCTATAGAAATCCCTACACATCCCATAACTGGTGTAGATTTAGAAGCCATTAAAAAAGTGCTACCGCAATTAAATGCGTGTTGCTTCATTAGTAATTTTAGCAACCCATTAGGATGCCTGATGCCAGACGAGCACAAGATCGAACTGGTTAGGATGTTGACTACATACGATATTCCCCTGATCGAAGATGACCTTTACGGTAATCTTTTCTTTGGTCCTACAAGACCCAAGCCTTGTAAGGCTTTTGACGAATCGGGTATTGTGTTGTGGTGCGGGTCAGTATCTAAAACTTTGGCGCCTGGGTACCGGGTTGGTTGGGTAGCTCCTGGAAAGTATAAAGAGAAAATTATAAGGCAGAAGCTATTACAGACCATTTCAACACCTTCTTTGTACCAGGAAGTGATTGCCGATTTTCTGGAACATGGTAGGTATGACCATCATTTGCGTATGCTGAGAAGTAAGCTCTATACAAGTTGCCTCAAATTTCAAAGGGCAATTGAAGAGTATTTTCCTTCTAATACTAAAATATCACAGCCTCAGGGCGGTTTTATGTTATGGTTGGAGTTGGATAAAAAGGTGGATACTGCCGAATTATTTGACATAGCCATCAAGCAGAAAATAAGTTTTGCACCTGGTAGGATGTTCACTCAATACAATCAATACAACAATTGTATGCGGTTAAACTATGGATTGGAATGGAACGCTCAGGTAGAGGCTGACTTAAAACGGTTGGGGCGGTTAATCAAAGCTGTATATTAAGCTGAGTATAATTCGTATTAAACAGGTAGCATACACGTATAAAACACGTAGTGTGATTAGAGCTATGTAGTTACCATCTGCAAGGATGGTGCTGTGAATTGTAAAAAAAAGCTCCGTAAATACTTGATTTACGGAGCTTTTTTGAATAAAGGCTGGTATTAACTTAGGCTCTTTTAACCTGCGTTGCGTTCAATCCTTTTTTACCATTTTCTACTTCATAGCTAACTTTATCGTTTTCTCTAATTTGATCGACAATTCCTGTTACGTGTACGAAGATTTCAGGTTCACCATTATCTGGTACGATAAAGCCAAAACCTTTTGATTCATTGAAAAATTTTACTGTTCCTTGAGGCATTTTGTTTAGTTTAAATTTGTAATTATGATTACCATAACAACATTGTTATGGGATTGTTTTGTGTTTTTTTTCTATTGTATCATAAATGTGATATTTAAATGTACAATAAAAATAGTAATAGTCTATACCGCAAGTAGATTTATTGGATAAAATTATAAACTTCAAATATTTATATTGTCATGATACTAGATTAATCGGATGAGTATACTATATGTTTTATGTTTTTTTTATGATGAACCTTTTAATGGTGTTTCTCCATTATGTGTCGAAATTCTAAAAGACCTTATTAAAAAGCATTCAAAAGACAAAGGGTTTATAATTACTGATCATGATTACGAAAATGTACTAGATATTTCATCAACTGTCATTTTGATGGATAATGGAAATACTAAAGTGATCAAAGAATTTAAAGAGTTAATAGAGTTTTGTTATTTACCGACAACAACTGTGAGTCCTATTTTATAAAACTAATTTGATAATATTTTTTACCGTCATTATAGGTGGTGGTTCCATGGGGAGTTATCTCTTCACCTACATTCAGCGTTTTCTTATCAACCTGTAGGTTTAAATATTTTGTTTTCGTTGGCACATAATAGGTAATGGTGGACGTTTTACCGGAATCTGTATAATGTATAAACAGGTATTCTTGCACGTTTTTATTATGGTATAAATAGATAAAACCACCTTGCTTTTTAGGACCGCCATACACTTCCGAAAAACCCTTTTTCTTTAACATTTGTGGATGCAGTTTGCCTGCGCCATCCCAAAAATCAAATATCCCTGGATAACGAAAAGTTTGTGCCATCGATTTTCGAGGCAAAAATGCCAAAAGGGAAAAATATAGAAAGGGTAAGTAGTTTTTATAACTGGTTATCCTCATAATAGCTAAAGATAAGATATTTCCTTTCACCCTTTTTTCTCCTGATTTTTATCTTGTTGTTATTGAATAACTTAAAATAGAATCAATGGCAATAATTCAAACTACAATTGCGGGTATCAGAAGCATGACAAGTCCGCCGGCTACTGACAGGTATTATGTTTCTGATATTGAAAAGGAGGGGTTCTGGCTTTTCGATCCGCTGGATACCACTTCCGCCGATAATACCGGGACTATTTTAAAAGATACTTCCGGAAATGTTTACAAAAGAATTGATGAGGGTATTATAGACCTGAAATGGTTTGGTGCTACCGGATCAGGGAATGAAAGCATCATCATTCAAACGGCGATTAATGTTTGTGCATACAAAACGCTATGGGTCCCTGAAGGTGTTTACTACGCGAAGAACTTGACGGGAATATCTAATCTGACAATTTCGGGGCCGGGAACTTTAAAGTCTGACGCTACAGCTGTAGTCCCGGATACACTTTTAGCATTTACAGATTGTACTAATGTTACCATCAGAGATATTACACTGGATGGTAATAAGGGAGTTGTTCCGGGCGCCCCGGAATATGGGGTTGCCTTATTGCGTTTTTTTAGTTCAACGCAATGCGAAGTCTCTTCTGTTAACTTTCAAAATAATGCCTATTTGGCCGTTAGTACCCATAGCTCCCCAGGTTTAATTTTTACTAATAACTATATCTACGACACGGATTCTGCATTCACTTTATGGACGGATTGCGAAAATACGGTGATTTCATCTAACCGCATCGAGAATGGAACATCCGACGGGATTGTGGTGTGGGGCTATATAACAGATAACCTGGCTGAATATTCTACAAATGTCACGATTGTGAACAATGCTATCCATAATAAAACAGGATGGGGCATATTGTTAAGGTACGGATCCGATTGTACCATTCAGGGAAACACCGTAAGCAATACTAGGTTTGGAATAGGCTCAACACATTTAACCGGACAACCGGTGCCGACAGCTAAAAGCTCGAGTTATATCGGTAACACCATTTCAGATTGTTATTATGGAATATATGGTTACATGCACAATTGTACCGTTACTGGCAACAGCCTGAATAGGATTACGATCCCCGCAATTATGATCGTGGGTTCCCGTGATACACCTTCTTCTCCATCAAAAAATGTAATTATAGCTGAGAATGTTATTTCAAATTCATCCTACATACCCCAAGGGACAAGCACTGTTACCAAAAGTATTCTTTTAGAGAATGCTCAGGATTGTGTAGTTGTGAACAATACAGTGAATAATGATGGTACAGCGCTAGATGCGGGTATTGTACTGGTAAATGCATTAACAGTGAGGAACAGGATTGAAGATAATTTGTTTAAGGGTACACAGCCTGCTCAGGGTGTGTTGATTACGAATAGTGCGGCGACCAATACTATTGCCGGCGAAAATGGTAAAATTGTGGATAATGGGCTCAACAATATTTATATAAACGGTCTGGCTATAGTAGCAGATATGGTTACAGTGAATGCTTCTAATGAAGCCAAATTACCGGCTAATGGTGACTTTTTTAAAGTTGCCGGAGCAGCGGTTACCATTAACCGTATCAATACAGTGACAGGGGTATATTACGGAAGGATAATCAATATTGTGTTCACCATCCCTAATTGTATTGTGAACCGCTTGGTAGGGAATATCGGCATTATTACTCCGACGTATATCAGCACCACGAATTCAATTTTAACACTGGTGTGGAACGGTACTGCCTGGATAGAAATAAGCAGGAGTAGTTATAATACTGTGGTCGTAAATGTTGTGGTTACAGGAGCAGTTTCAAAATCACTGCTAAACACAACATATCCCGCGGCAAAGACAGGATTTACAGTATCGTTACCAAATCTGGCAAGCGGGGCAGTTGCCGCCATAAAACAGGATGATTCAATTACTGGCGAATGGCAACTTATGCCTTCAACTTTGGCGGTATAATTGCCCTGAAGGGTGATATTACAAAACTGCCAACTTCTTCACCCTTTTTCGCTTTAGGATCGATCTATGTTTAATTGTACGGACATTTTAATACCTATTCTTATATGAAGTTTTTTCTGTTTACCAGTGTCTTTTTACTTTTCCTATTCCCTGTTTATTCCAATGATTCTTTAAGAGTTTCTGGTGTAAACCCGTTTCAGCCTTTGGAGCCAGGCGAGGTAAAGATAGGGGGCTATATGGGCAAAAAAATTGCTGTTTGTATAGCTAACAGTATAAAAACAATGGATGTGCTTATGTTGGTTGCACCTTTTAAAACCCGAACTGAAACGAGGTATTGGCAGTCGGAATTCTGGGGGAAATGGTTTACTGCTGCTTGCGATGCCTATCGGTATACTAATGACCCGCTGATATTGGCAAAATTAAAACAGGCAGTAGATGGTCTGGTGGCCACCCAAACAAAGGATGGGTACATTGGTAATTATAAAGAGGAGGCTCATTTGAAAGAATGGGACATTTGGGGACGAAAATATTGTCTATTGGGATTGCTTTCTTATTATGAGATTTCAAAAGATAAAAAAGTATTGGGCAGTGCAAAGATGCTGGCCGATCACCTGATTAAAGAAATTGGAAATCGCAACATCAGCAAGTTTGGAAATTTTAGAGGAATGGCTGCCTCCTCGGTGTTGGAACCAATGGTATTGTTGTATAATTATACAAAGGATCCTGGTTATTTGAAATTCGCAGAAGCCATAGTAGCAGATTGGGAGCAAGCAGATGGAGCTAAACTGATCTCTAAAAGCATCAATGGAATTCATGTTGCAGAACGTTTCCCTAAGCCAAAGAATTGGTTTAGCCCAGAAAATGGCCAGAAAGCTTATGAGATGATGTCTTGTTACGAAGGTCTCATTGAACTTTATAAAGTAACAAAGAAGGAAGAATATAAAGCTGCAGTTGAAAACGCCGTAAAGGATATCACAGATACCGAAATTATGATCACCGGATCGGGGAGTAGTTTGGAGTGTTGGTATGGCGGAAAAGATAAACAATGTATACCCGCTAAAAACATGATGGAAACCTGTGTAACCGCAACCTGGGTTAAGCTTTGTAACCGCATGTTACAATTAACCGGAAAACCTGAATATGCAGATGAAATTGAGAAAGCTTTTTACAACGCTTTGTTAGGTTCAATGACTCCTGATGGGAAATCATGGAGTAAATACAGCGAGCTCAATGGGCATCGGCACTTGGGCGAAATGCAATGTGGTATGCCTTTAAATTGTTGCATAGCCAGTGGTCCAAGGGGAATGATGGTGATACCAAAAATAGCCATTATGATGGATAAATATGGCCCTGTTGTTAACCTTTTCGGTAACATTAAAGCAAAGCTAAAATTGGAAAATTTGGACGTTTCAATTACTCAGGAATCTCTTTTTCCTAAGTCGGATGAAGTCGCCATTTATGTGGATCCCTCTAAAAAAGCCGTTTTTAATTTGAAGATCAGAATTCCTGCATGGTCCGACCAAACCAGCATAACCGTAAATGGCGATACCTTAAATAACGTTAAGTCAGGTTCATACGCTGAAATAAAGCGGAAATGGAGTAAGGGCGATAAGGTGGTAATTAAACTGGATTTAAAAGGAAGAATACGAACTGATGAAAATAAAAGACATTTTGCCATTCAATATGGCCCTTTAGTTTTGGCCGTAGATCAGCGATTGAATGCAGGGCAAAATTATCAGTATTATGAACCTGTCACTGATAAATCACAACAGATCAAGTGCAGGTTGGTTGAAAGTACAGACCCGGACATCTATTTTTTAGCCAAACTTTCCTTTCGTGTTGCAGGTAAGCCTACCGAGCTCAATTTAACCGATTATGCTTCTTCTGGAAATACCTGGAATCCGGACTCCGGGTATATGGTATGGTTTCCCTACCTCCTGGATCTGCGTGAAAAATAATACACTTCCCTTGAATTTTAATTTTAAATAACCTTTTATGAAATTTAATAAACGATCATTTTTAATATTAATAACGCTTCTGGTTTACAACATTTCTATTCGGGCTGCTGTGCCCGTTGAAAGTCCGAGAAACCTGATTTCTCCACCAAATTCCAGCACCCCAACATCGGTTACATTGTTATGGGATAAACCTTTAAATTATAATCGCATACAAAAGTATGAGGTATACCTCAATGGTAAAAAAATAGCGCAGTCCCTTAAAACAAATTATACGGCGAGAGGACTAAAACCCAATACAAAATATAGGTTTTCTATTAGCTCAGTTGATGAAAATGGAACCAGCTCTAAAACTACCAACGAGCTTACGATCAATACCAGACAGATAAGTAAGGTTTATAATATACTGGATTATGGCGCCAGGGCAGATGATACAGATCTGGATACAAAAGCCGTTCAAAAGGCGATTGATGCCTGTAATGTCGGAGGTACGGTATTGGTACCCAAAGGAAAATATGTAATTGGCGCCATCTTTTTAAAGAGTAATATGACCCTTTTAATTGATAAAGGAGGGGAACTTAAAGCTAGTACGGCCCTTAATGATTATTTGCCAATGGTTAAAAATAGGTTTGAAGGCTGGGAACTGGATACTTACGCCAGTCTGATCAACGCCGGTAAATTGGATAGAAACCCGGTTTATAACATTGAAAATATTGCTATCCGCGGTGAAGGTAAAATTACAGGGGGAAGTTCCAAATTGGGCGATGCCATGATTGAGGCAAAAGGAATAAGAAGCCGGGGGAGGTTAATTTGCATTATGAACGCTAAAAATGTGAACGTTCAGGGACTTACCCTCCAGGATTCGCATTGCTGGACACTGCATTACATCTATTCCAACAATGTGACCTGCCACGACCTGGATATCAAAAGCACTGCGCGTAATGGTGATGGTATAGATCCTGATTCATCTACAGATAGTTATATTTTTAACAGTACCTTTTCTACAGCAGATGATTGTATCGCCATCAAGTCCGGTAAAAATCCGGAAGGAAATATCGTTGCTAGACCTACGGTCAATGTCCATATTTCCGATTGTAAGTTTGTTAAGGGATTTGGTCTCGCCATAGGAAGCGAGATGTCTGGCGGTGTTAAAAATGTTTCCATCCGGGATTGTGAGGTCGGCAACCTGAAAGAAGGAATACAAATCAAATCTAGAAAAGACCGCGGTGGCTATGTAGAGAATGTTTACGTGAGTGATTGCGACCTCTTGCGGATAAAAATCGAAACCACAGTCGCCTATAACAGCGACGGAGATGCTGCACCAGCTCTGCCACATTTCAGAAACCTGGTGTTCAGTAATATGAATATGTCAAAAGCCAAAGCGAACGGTACCCCGATATCTGTAGATGGTTTTGCGGATATAAAGCATTACACCAGCAACGTAACCTTCAAAAATGTGGTACTCCCGTTAAATGCTGCGGTAGCATTGAACTACTGTAAGGACATTAAATTTGAAAATGTGCTTACTGTAGACCATAAAGCTCCGGTTTATAAGATTACCAATTCTGAAAACATACAAAAATAATGTCCTTGCACCATACATATATGAGGTTCTTCATAAAACTAGCGGTCTTTTTTTGGCTGTTGTTATTTTCCGGGTCTTTACATGCTCAACTTAGGATTCCAGGATATTTTTCTGATCATATGGTTCTGCAAAGGGCGCAGCCGGTTAAAATATGGGGCTGGGCAAATGCAGGATCTACGGCTAACGTGACTTTTAACAGTGTGACTTATACCGCCACAGTAAAGGACGATGGTACCTGGTCGGTAAACCTTCCTGTTACAAAAGCAGGCGGGCCTTACGATATTAAAATTGTATCGGCACAAAGCAGCATTATTTTAAAAGATGTGTTATTTGGGGACGTATGGTTTTGTAGCGGGCAGAGCAATATGAATTTTAGAATGAGTGCCATAAATAATTTTGCTAAAGAAAAAGAGGATGCTGATTATCCTTGGATCAGACAATTGGATGCAAATAGGCTGGGTGCGGAAGTTCCGCAAAAGAATGTCGCAAAAAGTACTTGGGTGTCATGCAGTCCCGCTACTATTCAGGCATTCTCTGCAGTCGCATTTTGCTTTGCCAAAGAGCTATATGTAAAAAACAAGGTTCCGATTGGGATAATTAATGCTTCCTGGGGTGGCTCGCCTATACAAACATTTATGAGCCCGGCAGCATTAAAGGATTTTCCTGAATATAAAGAGCGTATTGATGCGATTACTCCAACCTTTATAAATGATTTGAAGCAGAAATATAAATTAGAGAACCATAAATGGGCATTGAAATTTTACGCACTTACGGATTATATCTCACAAGATCTGAAGCTATCCAGAGATCCTGCATTTTTTGATACGAGTGATTGGCTCAATGTACGTGTTCCCGGATACCTGGAACAGCAAGGGCTAAAAGTAAAAAATGGTGTCAGTTGGTATAAAAAGGAGTTTGTGCTGGATGAATTACCTGAACAGGACGTTAATGTCGACCTAGGGCGAATTAAAATGTCATGTGTGGTCTTTATAAACGGACAGTTTGTTGGCCGGCAGTTTTCCATTTGGTACAATGCAAATTATAAAATACCAAAAGCAATGCTAAAAAAAGGCGGCAACGAAATACTGGTATGCTCTTACAATGAAAATGGAAGCACTGGCTTTCAGCCTGTGTATAAACCGAAGCTGGTCATTAACACAGCACCTCAGCAAAATATTTCTTTAGAAGGCACATGGCTTTTTAAACAAGGCAAAACCTATGAAACTCCTGGAGTTTTAGGTCCGTTAATGCCATTGGAGTATTTTGAACACCAGTATCCTACCTTGGTTTACAATGCTGTTATCGCTCCCTTTTTTAATTACGGAGTAAAAGGAGTGCTTTGGTACCAGGGAGAGGATAATGCCAAAAATTCTGTGTGCTATGACTACGAAAAAATGCTGAGTAATCTTATTTCGGACTGGCGGACTTCATTCAATGCTCCCAAACTACCCTTCCTGATTGTTCAACTCGCAAACTTTAATCCGGTGAAAAGTAATCCCGAACCTTCGGCATGGACAATTGTGCAAGAGGCCCAGGCAAAAGTGGGGCAAGGATTGAAAAATGCAGGAACAGTAGTTATCAATGATATTGGTGACGTAATTGATATCCATCCTAAAAATAAACAGGATGTTGGTAAAAGATTAGCCCTCTTGGCCAGAAAGATCGCCTACGGAGAAAATAACATTACCGCTTCGGGACCGGAATTTAAAAGCGCAGAACGTATAGATGATCGTTTGATCATTAGTTATAACAACGTTGGTGCTGGCTTGGTAAATAAAGATGGAACATCCACTTTAAAAGCATTTTGTTTAGCAGGTAAAGACAGTAAGTTTTACCGCGCAAATGCAAGTATTGATGGAGACCGGGTCATTGTGTTTTCTGATCAGGTGAAAGCGCCATTGTATGTTAGGTATGCATTTGAAGACAATCCGGGTAAGATAAATTTCTACAACAAAGATGGGCTTCCGGCAGTTCCGTTCAGAACGGACACTTTGAAGATTAAATAAATTTTTATACTTCACCCGATTTCAATTTGAAATTCATCTTATATACAAACCAAATTTAAACCTAAATATGATGATGAAAAACTTACTTTTTGTATGTGCTGTAATACTGTTCAGTCACACAGCCCTTGCGCAACAGTTATCTCAAAATTTTGATGCCTCTACAAAAATCAAGGATTATGTTAAAAACAAACCTGATAAAGGGCAATTTACTGCGATTACTAGTTCTGGCCCAGGGGTTAAGATTAACATTGAGCAGGGTAAACTTCGGTTCGATCGTACAGGGAATGCGGATTTCGGTTCTATGGCCAGAACAGTTGAACTTTCTCCAATTCCACAAAAATTAGCACTGAAATTTGACATTAGCGTTTCAAAAAATACGGCGATGGAAGCCGCTGCAGCCCTACAGTTTGGGAGTGGTTTTGTGAATGAGAATAATTCTCTTTCGGGAACTCCATACGAGAACCAGGCAGCTGTCCATTCCGTAATTGGAATTAGTTTCGGTGCAAAAGAAGGTGATTTCTCTATCAGACATATAGGGGCAAAGCAGGAGTCTGTTGTTGTAAACGGAACAAAAACCATTACCTGGGTGATTAACAATTCGACTGCACCAATGTATTATACCGATCCTAATGGTCAGGTTCAGAATCTTGCAGCAGATCGATTTGATGTTTGGATAAACAACACATTAGTACTCGGTAAAAAGGGAGCTGTTAGTCCATATCAATTGTTAAAGAATTTTAAGTTTTCTTTTACAAAAGGGGCTGGAATTATAGATCTTGATAATATTGAGCTTACAGACCTTTCAAATTAACGTTATGAAATCCTTATTTGTTTTAACGAAGCTGACCGTTTGCTTAACGTTTTGCTTTATCCTAATAGGTGATGTTAGCTATGGTCAAACTTTGATTACCTACCCAGAGCCTGTGGCTGCTTTTGAGAAGAAATCTGATTTGTACCTGGTTTCGGTAACTTCCGGTAGCGAGACAAAAGACAGCTATGTGTATGTGAGCAGGGCCAGTACTGGAGCACCGTTGTGGGAATGGCAGGGACAGGAAGGTAAAACCTTTCATTTTACCACGTTTTCGTCCTCGGGGACCGCAACAATAACGGTTACCAAGCTAGGTTCTACTGCAGGATCAGCGACACTTCGGCCCGACAGAGTGGGGTTGGGAACTGTTCCAACCACATCAGTTACTGGAGGTAAACAGGTTACTTTTACCCTCAGTCAATCCAGGAAGATTTCTGTGGAATTTGATGATGATGCAGGGAACCAGCACGCCCTGATGATCTTTGCTGATCCTCTTGAAGAGGCTTCAGATATACCCGATTCAACTGCGGCTAATGTATACAAGGTGAGTACTGTAGATACCTTAATTGTACCTGCCGGAAAGACCATTGTGTATTTTGGTCCGGGTGTTTACAACATCCACTACTGGAGGATTCCGGCCACTGTTAGCCAGGTTTATATTAGTGGTGGAGCTTATGTAAGGGGATATATAGGAGCCAACCGGGCAACAACAACGTTATCCTTGAAAATTAATGGTCGTGGTATTATTTCAAACGACCAGTGGAACTTCCATTATCCTAAAGTCACCCCTCCATATGATCCTGTTTCTACCGACTGGTACAAATCAATTGTCATCAGTGGTGGAAAAAAACACAGTGTAGAAGGAATCACGCTGGTAGACGGCACAGCTTTTAATGTGGTGCTCTCTTGTGATAGTTCCCTGGCCAAAAATTTAAAGATCCATGGATTCAGGTATAACAATGATGGAATTACGCTGGCTGGCTCTGATGCTACTGTTACGGATTGTTTTGTACGGGTTGGCGACGATGGTATTCTGACCAATGGGAGCAAAAATTTTAAAATAGACAAATGTGTATTTTGGCATTTAAGAGGTGGCAGTATCATACAATTGGGCTGGCGCCCACATAACATCAATGGAACAAACCTGATCGAAAACTGCGATGTGATCCATGCGGAATGGGTATTGCCGCAAACTCAGAACTCGGGTTTTATCAATTACATGGGGAATGTCTCTGGAAATTCAAATGCATCGATAGAGAATTTTGTGATTCAGGATATTTATTTTGATACCGAAGTACTAAAACTCATTGATTTGCGCATCGATCGTGGCATCAAATATCCGATTAACATCAGGAATTTTTTGTTTAAAAATATTCATGCTAAAATCCCTTCCGCACATCCTAGTTTTAGTAGTTACTTTAATGGCTATGACGCCACAAATAAGGAGTCAAACCTCAGGTTTAATAACTTTTATATCAACGGAACGTTGATAAACCAGGCAAATCATACCGACAGTGGTTATTTTAAACGAGGGAATTATGCCGATCCATTGATTTTTTTTGAATACGCAGATTTGTCCTCAGAAATATTTAACCAGAACTTTAATTCTTCTTCAAGTTTGTCGACTTATATCAGCTCGACTCCGGATAATGGACAATTTACATCCGTAAATTCTACTGGTACAGGAACCATTGTATCCATTAACAGCAATAAGCTCAGGTTTAACCGTTCGGCGGCAGCTGATTACGGTTACTTTGCCCGAACAGCAGACTTCTCGCCTGTACCCGAAGTTATTCAATACAAAGCAGAGGTAACGGTATCCGGAAATACAGCAGGGGTTACTCAAAATCAGGTCGCAGTATTTCAGGTCGGTAAAGGTTTTGTGGATGGCAACAATGCATTAACCGGAACCCCGCTAGAAAATAACGCCTTGCTACATTCCAGACTGGGTATAAATTTTGCGCCTACAGCAGGACAGTTTAGTTTCAGAGACATTAGCGGAGCATTAAGTTCAGCTGTATTTAGCGGTACCCAAGCCTTTACCTGGGTGATCAACAATTCTTCGAAAACAGTAAGTTACGTTGCTCCCGACGGGTCGGATGAATTACTGGCGGCGGACAGGTGGGATTTATGGGTTGGTAACGTAAAAATATTCGATGAAAAGTTGAGCAACGGCGCAGCAGATGTAACATTGAGCGATTTAAAATTTGCTTTTATATCAGGAACAGGGATTATAGATCTGGATAACATTTTGATCACAAGTCCCGTAATAACAGGAGCGCTTTCTTTATTGGTACCACCAGTGTCTAAATCTGTTATAACTACTGTTGCCACTACCGACGAAGTTGCCAAAAAAAAGGATCTTCTTAAACTGTCTGTTTATGCGCCTTCCGATCAATTGCTGGTTGATGTTTCTGTCAATTCGGATAAGGCGGAACAGGCCGAGTTGAGTATTTACAACTTTAACGGTAAAGCTTTGATAAAAACAAAAGTCAGGTTGGAGAAGGGGAATAACAAGTTTACCCTCCCTGTAAGCACTATAAAACCGGGAATTCATATCGCAATACTGACTACTAATACTAATGCGGCCAGGTTAAAATTCATCAGGTAGGAATTATTTTTAACACAGCTTCACCCTTTTACTTTTTAAATACCCTCTGTATCATAAGATGATCATAACAAGAAATTCTTTACTCATTTTTATTTTACTTTTTAATTGTGCACTGGCTCAGAAAAAAAATAAGGCAGTTGCTGAGGTTGATGCAGTAAATCCATTGATCGGAACCCCTGCTAAAGGCAAGGGGGGAACCATGCCAAGTGTTGGGCCACCATTCGCAATGACCAATTTTACTGCACAAACACGTGAGAATAAGATGAAGGCGATGCCATATATTTATGAAGACTCCACCATTCATGGGTTTATAGGAACGCATCAACCCACGGTTTGGATGGGTGATTATGGCTATGTTTCTGTAATGCCACAAGCAGGAAAACTTGCTGTGCTCCCAGAGCAGCGTAAAATGAAATTTTCACACAAAGAGGAAACCGCTAAAGCTTATTATTATGCAGTAAAAATGCATGATAAACAGGGCGGCTCAGTTAATGCTGAAATGGCTGCTGCAGAAAGATGCGGAATGATGAGATTTACATATCCGGCTAGTAAAGAAAGCCACTTAATTATACAGGGAATTAATGTAAATATGGCAGAAGATGACTTTCATAATAAATCTAATAAGCGGTCTAAACTCAAAGGATACATCTATATTGATACACTAAACCAGGAGATCAGCGGTTATAACCCAGACCGGACAGCCTATAACCTTGGCCCGGAGCTGCCCAACTTTAAGGGATACTTCGTTTTGAAATTCAATAGGAAAATTAAGAATTATGGAGTTTGGACCCCTGAAGCCATTGTTAAAAATGAGACCGAAATTTATGGTAAAAGAATAGGGGCCTACATTAGTTTTCCTACTAAAAAGAACGAAGTATTAACAGTGAAAATTGCTACTTCATTTATCAGTCTTGAGCAGGCCAGAGAGAATCTGAGTAGGGAAATTCCGGATTGGAATTTCGATGATGTCGTTCAGACCACACGTAACAAATGGCAGAAAAATCTAGAGCGAATTAAAATAGATGGAGTCACAACAGATCAACGCAGTATTTTTTATACGGCAATGTACCATACCATGTTATTTCCAAGAGAATTTTCAGAATATGGTAGATATTATAGCGCTTTTGATGATCAGGTGCATAAAGGAATTTCGTACAATGACTATTCCCTATGGGATACCTTCAGGGCATTACATCCTTTATTTATTTTTACGCAACCCGAACGAGTAAATGACATGATCAGCTCGATGCTGCAAATGTACAAGGAAGGGGGATGGCTGCCAATGTGGCCTAACCCCGCCGAAACCAATATCATGATAGGTACACACGCTGATGCAGTCATTGCTGATGCTTATGTAAAAGGTTTTAGAGGCTATGATCTGAACCTGGCCTATGAAGCCATGAGAAAGAATGCCTTGGTGCCGCCAGATCATGATACAAAAAGTTGGGGCTACGACCGACAAGAATGGACTGGCTTTGAGGGGCGGACAGGGTTGAGTTACTATCATTCTCTAGGTTATGTGCCCTCAGATAAGACGGCAGAGTCTGTTTCAAGGACACTGGAGTATGCACTAGATGATTATTGTATTGCCCAGGTTGCAAAAGGACTGAATAAAACTGATGATTATAAGAAACTGATGAAATGGTCCGAAAATTATAAAAACCTGTACAATGAAAAGACTGGCTTTATGGAGCCGAAAAAATACAATGGTAATTGGGGCGGGGATACAAAGCTTAGCTTTACGGAAGGAAGTCCCTGGACCTATCTTTTCTGTGTAATGCAGGATATTCCGGGAATGATCAATATGATGGGTGGGAAGGAGAAGTTCGCTGCCAAACTCGACCAAAACTTTGAAGGCGGACATTACGCGCATAACAATGAACCAGGGCACCATTATGCTTATCTGTATAATTATTGCGGACAGCCCTGGAAAACAGAGGAACTGGTAAGAAAACATACCCGTGAAAATTATTTGAATCAGCCGGAGGGCATAAATGGTAACGATGACTGCGGACAGATGTCGGCCTGGTATATTTTTAGTGTAATGGGCTTTTATCCGGTTACTCCCGGATCTGGGATGTATGCACTCGGGGCTCCCCAGTTTCCTGCATTAACGATGACTTTTAATATCGACAACAGATTGCGTAAACTGGAAATTAAGGCAAATCACCTTTCCGAAGAAAATAAATACGTACAATCTGTTACATTTAATGGAAAACTATTAGCTACTCCTTTTATCAGTCATCAGGAACTTGCTGAAGGCGGGGAGTTAGTGTTTGCTATGACCAATAAACCACAACTTCATGAAAAATAATCTCCGCTGGTTAATCTTAATAATGGTGTTTGTTGCCACCGGTTTAAACTTTCTGGATAGGCAGGTGCTTTCCATTACGATCATAAAAATTCAAAAAGAATTTAACCTGGATGATGTTCAATACGGAATGATCAATACCAGCTTTCTGATCAGCTATGCACTTATGTTTACCATAGGTGGCAGGTTAACGGAATTGTTTGGTGGTAAAATAGGGCTTGGTTTCTCCGTATTGATCTGGTCGATAGCCAGTGCACTTCATGGCGTAATTGATAGTTTTTACCAGTTACTGATCTTTAGATTTCTGCTGGGGGTAGGCGAAGGTGGCTGCTTCCCGGCAGCAGCTAAAACAGTAAGTGAATTGTTTGAAAAGAAGGAGCGCGCGTTTGCTAACGGTATAGCCATAGGCGGGTCAGCAATAGGTGCGGTGCTGGCCCCTCCGTTAACCATTCTCATCTCCAATTCTTTTGGCTGGCGATGGAGCTTTATCATACCAGGAGCAGTGGGTATCTTATGGGTAATCTGCTGGGTAGTTATCCCATGGAAAAACAGCAGAACGCCAGAAGTTACTCCAGTTAAGAAACAAAAGACCATTTCCTTCCTGAAAATACTAAGTAATAAAACAGCGTTGGTGTTTTTACTCATCCGATTTTTACTCGATCCAGTTTTTTATTTCATCATGTTCTGGATTCCAAAATATCTCAATGAGCAACGAAATGTTTCCTTTGATGAGATTGGAAAGTTGTTATGGATTCCATTCTTAGCCCTCGGCATATCCAATATATTAGGTGGTTGGATATCCGACAGGCTTACTAAAAACGGCATCTCGATTAACCGGGCACGTAAAATAGTGATGGGGATTGCGGCGGCATTAACGCTTTCAGCTATTATGGTTCAAAGTGTATCTTCTGTTGCACTGGCTATTACTTTAATGAGCTTACTAATGTTCGCACATGGTTTCTGGATCACTAATTATATAACTGCTATATCGGATGTATTTGGTAACAATGGAACATCAACGGTGGTGGGGTTATCAGGCACAGCGGGAGCAATTTCAGGTTTATTGATCAATCCCCTGATCGGTTTAGTTGTGCAACATTATTCCTACGATCCTTTATGGATCATCTGTGGCCTGATGTACCCCCTGGCGTTTTTAATCCTTTTAAAATTTATACCTAAAATAAGTCCGCTTAAACAAGAGCTGGTTATAAGCCATTAAAAATTATTAAACAAGATATTTAAACTTAAACCTATGAGTGAATTAAATGAAACCCTGCTTGCAGAGCCGGATAAAAAGAACCAGATGCTTCCTGTTATGAAACGCCGGGTAGAGACCGTACCCAAAATCGGTGTTTTTGGAGTTGGTTATGTGAAATACTGGAGCCAGTTTGAGGGGCTTTATGAGCAAATCATGGCAAAACAGGAGGTGCTGATAGAAAAAGTGCAGAAGAATAAAGTAGAAGTGATTGACTTTGGTATGGTAGATGAAGTAAGTGGTGCTTATGAACTTTTACCCAAACTAAAAGCGGCCAATTTAGATCTGATCTTTTGCGATATGCTTACCTATGCCACTTCAAGTACCTTTGGTGTAATCATTAAGAACATAGATGTACCGGTGGTGCTGGTAGCCCTACAACCAGACAGTGCACTAGATTATAACAACGCTTCTACACATTTGCAGCTATATAATGATGATATATGTGCATTGCCGGAATTTGCAGGTGTAGCCGTAAGGATGGGGAAAAAGGTGCCGGATATGATTATTGGTACACTGCATAATGATCCAGAATCAGAACTAGAAATTGCTAAATATTGCAATATTGCAAGGGTATTGCATGATTTGAAAACAGCCCGAATTGGTCACATAGGTCACCCTATAGAGGCGATGCTTGACATGCACTCCGATGCAACAATGCTTACTGCCCATTTTGGTTTGCACATTGTACAATGTGAAGCCAATGAAATTGTAAGTAAGTATGAAGAAACAGCTGTGGCCGACGTAGAACTGGAGAAAAAGCGGATACTTGACTTTTTTGATACGCCTGATCCGGTATCGGATCCTATTTCGGAGAAATTAAAAGACGCAGACCTGGAGGTGGCCGCTCGTGTATCAGTAGCACTGGAGAAATTTGTGGAGACCAAAAAACTGGATGGACTGGCTTATTATTACGAAGGCGAGGATAACAGTACAACCAGACAGGTGATGACCAATTTAATTGTGGGTAATTCATTGCTAACTGGCGCGGGATTTCCGATGTGCGGAGAATCAGATCTTAAATGTTGCATTGCCATGTTCATCATGGACCGCTTGGGGATAGGAGGCAGCTTTGCTGAGTTCCATCCGGTAGATTTTAGTGAGAACTTTATTCTAGTTGGACACGATGGGCCACATAACATTACCATTGCGCAAGGAAAACCAGTGTTACGTAGCTTAAAAAAGTATCATGGTAAACCCGGTTTTGGTGCTGGTGTTGAATTTAAAATTAAAGAAGGCCCAATTACCATGCTTTCCATTACGTCGACTTACGAAGGGAAGTTTAAATTTGTAATTGCTGAGGGAGAATCGGTTGAAGGACCTATTCCACCTACAGGAAATACAAATACAAGGGGCTTTTTTAAACCAGATGTACGTACCTTCCTTAAGAAATGGGTAAAGGAAGGACCCACTCATCATTTTGCATTGGGAGTTGGCCATCATGCAGAAACGATTAAGAAGATTGGTGAATATTTAAATATAGAATCAGTAATTGTTTAATGAATAGATTAATCAGCTATTTTATCCTGGTCATAACAGGCAGCCTTATGTATAGCTGTTACAGCGTAAAACATAAGGCTTCGCCTATTCCTGCCAATACCTTAAAGGGCAAGTCGTTCAATAATATTACGCTTGAAACATCTTTAAAGCCATTTAAGAAGAATGATAAGGCTTATATCAAAAGCGTAGCCAGGGAAATGTTCACACAATGGTCGTCTTTATTGAGGCATGCAGATACAGTCTGTATTATGCTCTGGACTTCCGACGGTTCCGAAATACTAAACTACAAGGGAAAACAAAATCAACCCTTAGAATGGGCTAAGTACATTGGTAATCCGAATACAAAACATGCGGTGGGTTCTGGTCCTAAGGAGCTTTCTCTACATGAGCGGGCTTATCTTTATATGGAGAACCCACCCGACTTTACTTATAATAACCTTAGATTAATCATCAGCACATTAAAAGAAGTGGGTGCTCAGGTAACAGGTAAGCCAATTAAGGTGGGGTCTACTTTTGATCCTGGGCCTGAATTTGCCCGCTCGGATTTTAAATACAAAAAACATCCAGAAATATTGCTTGGCAATGCGATGGGCACTAAATCTTTTGTCAATTGTTATTCCGTGTTAAATGCGGATAAAGACTCCTACGCGGGCTTTCCTAAAGGTATTCCCGCAAATACACCTTTCGGTAGGTTTTTCGGCCGCCAGAGCTACCATTTTTTAAAGGATATGGGTTTTGATTATCTGTGGCTAAGCAATGGCTTTGGCTTTGGAATGGAGGCCTGGTCATCTAAAGGAGCAATATTTGACGGGAAAGAATTTGATGCTGGGAAACTGGCTGAAGTACAGGCTAAAAACCTGGAATTCTGGAAGATCTTCCGTATGGAATGTCCAAGATTTCAAGTGCAGACCAGGGGGACAAACCTTTCAACAGGTACAGACCTGGCTAGGGATGGGGTTGACCTCAGGGGGATTTATAAGGGTGGCTTTAACCTGCTGCCGCCACCTAACTCTCCATGGGCAGCATTAGATGGTGATTTTGGTATGGAACTGGTAGGGTATATGTCGAGAATTTCTGAATTACCTGATAACAGGTATTTGTTCCGGTATTATACCCATGATCCTTGGTGGGTAAATAGTCCCTGGTTTGACAGGTATGGTGGCGAACCCCATGACATTTATATGCCTATGGCCGTTAGCCGGATTGATTCAAATGGCGGAGTAACTTTACCTACACAACTTAATTTCCTTTCCATAGATAATTCTTTCGGTAACATGCCCGCACAGGTACCGGATGAGGTAATTCCACATATTCTTAAAGCCCGGTATGATGCGCCTACTACAGCCGGACCATTTGTATGGGTATATCCCTTTGATGAGTACCACGATTGGACGTATGCGCAAAAAGACAGGTTAAAAGAGGTGTATTTCGGGGACTGGTTTATCCGCCAGGCTATTAATAACGGATTTCCTTTGAATACAGTAATTTCGACGGGATCCTTTAACCGTTTAATCAAAAGCAGACCTGGTTATTTTAAGGAGTCTGTACTGCTTACCATTGTCCCGGATGCGGGTTCTGTATTGGAAAAAGAGCTGATCGGATTTATCGAGAACGGCGGTAAGGTAATGATATACGGTCCCGCAGATCATGCTGGCGAGAAGTTCCTGGAGTTGCTTAATCTTAAAAATATATCGCCGCTAGAGGGAGAGTTTCAAATAGAAACAGATTTGGAGGGTGATAAACTGGAAAAGCCATACCCGAAAAAAATGCTTCATCAAGCCCTATTTTCTGCCGGTGGTATACGTACCCAGGTAAAAGATAAAAGTGAAAAAACTACACATGTGTTGATGACTGCGAAACAAGGGGAGGAGCAGAGAGCGGTTTTGTGGAGTAGAGCTAAGCCCGAATGGAATGGCGGAAAGCTGGTTTATGTGCGTGGTACAAGTTCCAGCAGTGCTAAAAACGAAAAACTACTTACACCTGATAACCCGTCCTTATGGGGCACAGGCCCTTTATATCTTCGATATGCCCTACAGGAGTTCGGTTATCATTTCCTTTTGGAAAAGGAAAGTCCTGCCATAAAAAGTCCAGTACTTACGCTTTCAAGAAGTAATAATGGCTTTTACTTTTCCGGATATGTGCCGGGCACAACTGCTAAACAGTTATTCAAATTTCCACAAGGTGCTCCCTTACTTACAGGCTTTGAAACGAAGCTCGAAAAAGGCTTTAGTACCTATAATTTACCAACCGCATGGCATAAAGAATGCCGGGTGTTTGTAGAACAAGAGCAAGGGATTGTATCTGTAAAAGAAACTTACCCTGGCGATGCCACTGTAAGCCGGAGAATAGAGATCAAAGGATTAAAAAATGCTGTGATCAGGGTGTTCCCTGATGAAGACATCACCAAAGATAAATTAAAAGCTTCCGCTGGTGCAGCCTATCCATGGAGAGGCGAGAAAATAGTTGTTGAGCAAGCTGAAAAAGAATTTGGAAACAGTTATCTGTTAAAAAATGTGACTGGTACACTGGTGCTCGCCTGGTAAAATCTGAAAAATCATATGAAAAAAATAAGTATATCCATATTAATCCTGATTTCGGCAGTTCAGATCTGTATCGGCCAACTTGCCGATTCCTCAGTTTACCTTAGTGGTATAAAAACTGAATTAAATAAACAATGGCCAAAAAACAGAACTATTAACCTCGTCTTTCATGGTCATTCGGTACCCTCAGGTTATTGGTCCAATCATGAAGTACATACATTATCATCTTATCCTTACCTGCTTTTACAACAATTGAAAACATTGTATCCTTATGCAGTGATCAATGTGATTACCACTTCAATTGGTGGAGAAAATGCAATAAAAGGTGAGAGCCGCTTTACTCAGGATGTGCTGCCACATAAGCCAGATGTCCTGTTTATTGATTACGCACTGAATGACAGGGCTGCGGGACTTGAAAAAACGAAGGAAGCCTGGGAGAAAATGATTCAAAAAGCCCTGGAAGCGAATGTAAAAGTGATCCTTTTAACTCCTTCGCCCGATACAAGAGTTGATATTTTCGCGAAGGATGGCAAAAGCCTATCCGCACATGCCGATCAAATTAGGGCATTGGCCCAAAAATACCATGTAGGTTTGGCAGATCCTTTTAGCTTGTTTCAAGCCATACAAAAAAAAGGAAACCTAGCCGAATATATGTCGCAAGTAAACCACCCCAATCTGAAAGGCCATCAACTGATCAGCGGGGAACTGATGAAATGGTTCAGGTAACACATACTAACGAAAAATCACTAATTTTAAGAAATTTTACCTTATGAAACCTAAGTTTATCACCATTAGTGAAGAGATTATTGAGAAAATTAAAGATGGAGAATTGCTGCCCGGAGATAAGGTGCCTTCTGAAAACGAATTGATCAATGATTATAAAATAAGTAATACTACAGCCAGAAAATGTTTGCTGGAGATAGAGTCTAAAGGATATGCGAGGCGGATAAAAGGGAAGGGTACATTTGTGCTAAACCGAACTGTCGAACATCAGCTGGTACGTACTTTAGGTTCTATCAACTCCACAAGACGTGGTTTTAACGAGGGAATAAAAGCCGAAGGGTTTACACCTAAAAATATCATCATTGAAAAAACAGTCTTAAACGAAGGGATCTCTTCTGAGATTGTCGGTAAGCACTATATTATTGATGGACCTGTCTTAAAAATTCGTCAATTACGTTATGCAGACGATATTCTGATGAAAGACGAAACCAGATATGTTTCATTGAAATTATGTCCAAGAATAGATCGACTCTCTACAGAGATTTCTTATTTCAAGACATATGAGGAGGAGTATAACCTAAAGATATCTGATATTAAACAAACACTGGGTGTAGATATTCTCGAAGCCTCATCTGCACAGAATAATTTTGAGGTAGACAAGCAAATCCCAGTTTTTATACTGGACAGCGTCGTGCTTTGTGATGCTGAAAAAGTCGTTGAAATTGAAAGATCTTTTTATCGTGGTGATAAATACAAATTCGCCATTGTAGCGAGTCCGGAGTACGATGTAAGTCCTACTTTTAATTTAAAAAAATAAGCGTCAGCTTATTTTTTTTTGCTTCACCCTTTTTCCTGCGAAACGACATCTATATATGTGAAGACAACCAAATATCTAATTTCGTATGAATCAAAAAAAATGTAGCTGGTATTCGCTTTCGCTTATTGTTCTTGTTTTGCTGACTAACCTGCCTGTTCGGGCAAGTTTTATGCAACAGGAAATAATCAAAGGGAAAGTGACAGATGATAAAGGGGGCCCGATGCCTGGCGTCGGTGTTGTTGTGAAGGGTACTCAGAAAAGAACCCAAACTGATGGGAATGGAAATTTCTCTTTGCAGATTGCAGATCGCAATCCCATCATTCTTGTGTTTTCTTATGTGGGCTTTCAGACTCAGGAAGTGTCTGTGACAACCCCGAGAGAATTGAAGATACAAATGAAAGCATCAACGAGTGTCCTGGATGAAATTGTAGTGGTAGGTTATGGAACCGTCACACGTAGGGATCTTACTGGAGCTGTTGCTTCCATCAGTGCAAACGATTTGAAAGATATTCCAATTTCTTCTGCAGCAGATGCGCTTGCTGGTCGCTTGGCCGGGGTACAGGTTACCTCATCAGAAGGTGCACCAGGATCAGAAACCAATATTGTTATCCGTGGCGGAGGGTCCATCACACAGGATAATGCACCTTTATATGTTATTGATGGCATGCAGGTAGAAAGTGGTTTGACAGGGATTTCTCCTCAGGATATTGCATCTGTTGATGTTTTGAAAGATGCTGCAGCGACAGCCATTTATGGCGCCAGAGGGGCAAACGGAGTAATTGTTGTAACCACCAAGGGTGGAAAGGAGGGTAAGACCGTGGTTAGTGTGAACAGCTTTATGGGTATAAATAAGTTGTCGAATAAATTAGGGGTTATGAGCCCATATGATTTTGTAGAATACCAGTACGAGCGAAGCAGAGGAAATGTGAATGCAGAAACTAGCTTTGCCAGGAAATATGGATCTTATTTCGATACACTTGCGGTTTACAAAAATACACCTGCGATAGATTGGGAACAGGAAATGTTTGGTAGAAATGCCTTAATACAAACTCATAATTTTGGCATCTCAGGTGGCAGCAAGTCAACGACTTTTAACATAAGCCTTACCAAAAATATACAGGACGGTATTATGTTAAACTCTGATTTTGACCGGAATATAGCCAACTTAAAATTTGACCATGTTGCAAGTAATAAATTCAAAACTGGCGCTACCGTAAGGTTTATTTCGCAAGAGGTTATGGGAGCTGGTACCAGTGCGGCCGGACAAACACAAACCTCAAGACTAAGGCAGACTATCAAATACAAACCTTTTATCACCAATGTGAATCTTGGAATTGAAGACTTTGATCAGGCTTATTACAACGAAACAAATGCAGTAGGAAATGGTGTGTTTATCATTAATCCTATTGCCTTGAATAAGGCAGAGTATCGGAGTAATGGAAGTAAGGGAATAAATCTTGCTGGCTATGTAAATTATAATTTTACAAGGTATTTATCTTTCCGAACAACTGCAGGTTATGATTATAGTAGTGCCCAGGTGGATTCATTTGACGATATCAATACTCCGGGATCTATATTTTATGGTTTAGGACTTCCAGTAGCAGGAGTGATTAATACACAGAAAAGCGTATTGAATGTTTCAAATGTGCTGAACTTCTCAAATTCGACATTCAATACTTTATTTAGCAGAAATAATGTCTTCACTTTTTTACTGGGACAGGAGATTTATGAGACAGATATTCGTCAGAACAATTCACAGTTAAACGGGTTTCCCGCTGGAATTACTGCTGATAAGGCACTTGGTCAATTGAATTTAGGTACCATGCGTACCAGTTTTCCAACCTCTTTGATTTTAGAAAGTAAAATTTTGTCATTCTTTTCAAGAGCCACTTATTCCCACAAGGGTAAATACCTGGCTGCGTTTTCTCTTAGAACAGATGGCTCTACAAAATTTGCTCCTGATAAACGCTGGGGCTATTTTCCTGCAGCATCATTGGCCTGGAGAATCTCGCAGGAAAAATTTATGAAGCCAATTAGTTTTATATCAGACATGAAACTCAGGCTGAGCTGGGGGCAGGCCGGGAATAATCGGATCGATGATTATCTTTATTTATCCGCATTTCAAACCAATCTATTCCCCTATGGCTTGAATGAGGTGATGCAACCGAGTTATACCGTTACTAAACTGGCCAACCCCAATTTAAAATGGGAAAAAACAATTTCAAGAAACATAGGTCTGGATCTAGGAATATTAAAGAATAAACTGTTGTTTACTTTTAATGCTTACCAAAATGACGTTAAAGACCTGCTAATCCCTGTTCCGATCCCTTCAACTTCCGGTTATGCCGCGCAACTGCAAAACGTAGGTTCAACAAGAAATAAGGGATTTGAGTTTCAACTGGATGCTGCTATTCTCAGTAAGAAAGATTTTACCTGGAAAACCAATTTTAACATCTCTTATAACGAGAACAAGATTCTTTCACTTTCTACCTATCAAAAAGAATATTTGCAAGGTTCGGGTTGGGGGATTTCTGGTCAGCCCGATTATGCGGTTAGTGTTGGCCAGGCGGTGGGTGCCATGTACGGCTTCGTTACCGATGGTTATTATAAAACCGAGGATTTTAACTATGATCCGGCAACTAAAATCTATTCGCTTAAAAGTGGTATCCCGGATGGTTTGGATGCAGCAGGTGTCTCTCAACCCGGCAGTATCAAATTTAAAGACATCAATGGCGATGGGGTTGTAAACCAGAATGACAGGAAGATCATAGGCAATGCCAATCCTAAATTTTCTGGGGGGATGAACCAGCAGTTCAGGTATAAGCAATTTGATCTGAGCATATTCGCGAATTTTGTGATCGGAAATGACATTATGAATGCCAATAAGATTGAATTTACCAATGGATTTGTAACTGACAACAATATGCTGTCCATTATGGGTAACCGCTGGAAAACCATTGATAACCTTGGTAACCTTGTTCAAACAACAGCGACTGTAGGTGGAAAACAGGTCGCTATAGGTGAAGCTCCTGAAATATTGAATGATATTAATAAAGGGGCTAATATCTGGCAACCTTTAAAGGGCACGGGAGCTTATACTTTACATTCCAGGGCTGTAGAAGATGGATCATTTTTACGCATCAATAACATCACTTTAGGTTATACTTTTTCACCAGGCTTACTGGCTAAAATAAAAGTAAAATCTTTAAGACTATACGGTACGGTAAACAATATTGCGGTCATTACGAATTATAGCGGGTACGATCCTGAAGTCAATGCGATAAGAAATTCGCCAGTTACAAGGGGGGTAGATTACTCAGCTTATCCTAGAAGCAAAGCTTACATATTCGGACTTAACCTTACACTTTAATCAAATTCATAGCATTATGAAATTACAATACTACACCCGTTCAATTGTGCTTATGCTAATGGTTGCATCTGTATTGATTCTACCATCATGTAAGCGCTATCTGGATATTGAACCACAATCATTTTTTGATGAAGCCTACACCTTTAGTACGGTTACTACAGCTACCAGCGCAGTAATGGGCGTTTATGGAAGACTTACCGGAGAATCTGCCTATGGCTCCCGATTATCCTTAATTTATCCTGTTGATGCTGATGATTTCCTTGCCTTCGGGAATACTTCATCAGGCGGTGGAGATAACGGTGCTAAAGCAATTGCCAGGTATAATGCAGCACCAGAAAATATTCAGTTGGAAAGACCATTTAACCAGCTGTTTAGCGGTATTGAGAGCGCTAATATCTGCATTAAGAATATTCCGAAAATGGACCTGTATACCAATGGTACAGCCGCTGATATCAGATCATTAAAGCGATTACACGGTGAAGTCCTGACTTTAAGAGCCCAGTTTTATTTTGAACTGGTCAGGGTTTGGGGAGATGTTCCAGCACAATTTGAACCTTCGGCAGATCAGACAGACCTGTTTAAAACAAAGACAGATCGTGACAGTATCTATAACCGGATACTAGACGATCTTAAAATTGCAGAAGAGCTGGTCCCATGGAGAAAGGAATCGGGGATTGCTATAGATGAGCGGATCACTAAAGGAGCGGTAAAGGCTATCCGTGCGAAGATTGCACTATTTTGTGGAGGCTATTCGCTAAGAAGGAATTCAGGTGTAATGGAACGGAGGGCCGATTACCTGGAATATTATAAAATAGCGAGAGACGAATGTAAGGACATCATCGATTCCAAACAACATGCATTGAACCCGAGTTTCGAAGCTGTTTTTAAAGACAATATAGATGCGCATAAAATAGAAACTAACGGAGAAGTAATTTTTGAAGTTGCACTGGCGGGAGGCTTGAACACAACAGATGGAAGGTTAGGTAATTCTGACGGGCCTAACGTTGGTGCCAATGCAGGCGGGGGCGGGGTAAGGGTTTTGCCAACTTACTATTACTCCTTTGATGTGCTGGACTCAAGAATGCCCGTAACCATCGCCGATTATACCATTAACCCAAGTAACAATAAACTTGGGGCGGTATTGCCGGCTGCGGCTTCTGGTAAATTCAGAAGAGACTGGATTTCGAATCCTGTAGTGGATTTGAAGTCTACAGCTTCTTATTATGGAGTAAACTGGCCCATAATCCGTTACGCTGATGTATTGCTAATGTTTGCTGAGGCAGATAATGAAATTAATTCAGGGCCAGGGACGGATGCCATTAGCGCGGTGAATAGTGTTCGTCAGAGAGCCTGGGCTAGGGGGATCAAAACTATAAATGTAGTAAATGGCGGGACAGGCTACACAGCTATCCCGGCGGTAACGATTACCGGGACAGGAACTGGGGCTGCTGCTGTAGCCAGTGTTTCTGGTGGAAAGGTGGTGAAAATAACCATTATAAGTGTTGGCGACAATTATACAGCAGCTCCGGTTATTTCTTTTACAGGAGGAAACGGAACCGGAGCCACGGCTACCGCTACAATTTTAACCAATAAAGCTGAAGCTAATCTAACGCCACAACAGACTGCTGATAAGGATGCCTTTTTTGGAGCAATAGTAAATGAAAGGTGGTTTGAGTTCGGGGGAGAGGGGATCCGCAAGTATGATCTGATCAGATGGAACCTTTTGGGCCAGAAAATCACGGAAACCAGAGCAAATCTGACAAAAATGCTAAATAAACAAGCGCCGTATCAAAATCTGCCACAGGTTAGGTTTTACAAAAACACCTCAGCAACATTAATCTGGCAAAACTCCATGTACGAGCCCGCTCCGGCGGCGGCTTTAAGCGGCTATACTTCTGTGAGCTGGATCGCAGCCTTGTCGGCCTTGTATGTTACGAATGTTGCGGAACTTTACCGGCCTAATCATGCTGAACTTTTACCTTTGCCGAGAGCGGTAATTGATGCCAATCCTAAGTTACGCCAGGACTACGGTTATTAGGGATTTTTGAGAAAGAACTTATAGTGCATAATTTGATTGAAAAATTATGCACTTAAAAATAAAAATTGTATTATAGTATTGTAATTGTAACCAAATGTAAACCCCGTAAACGATGTCGCTAGGGTAGTTTTTTATAGCGCTTAATATAGTATGCAACAGGATCATACACCAAAATGTACGGTCTTTTTTAATGTCAAAATCATCTTAGTGCGTTAAGTTGATTAAAAAATGTTAAAGTGCTGTTGATATTAAAGCTTTGAGTGTATAAAATCCGGCGGTAAAGTTTATGTGATAAGCCAAATGATATGAGAATAAATGACGACTTAATCTTATTGCTGCTAAAAGACGGTAATAAAAATGCATACGAGCATTTGTTTCAAAAGTATTATCATACACTCAGGTCTCAGGCCTGTATGCTTCTTAAAGATAGTATGGAAGCCGAAGACCAGGTTCAAGATTTATTTATAGAAATAATGGATAAAAAATTGGCTGATAAAATCAATTCGAATTTAGGCGCTTATCTCAAAACCTGCCTATATCATAAATGCCTTGTGGTATTAAATAGGAAGAAGAGAAGGCAGTATCAGATAGAGCAGTATAAGTTAGGCTGCGATGATCTGGTTTACAATGACCAGCTTGAGCACCGCGAATCGGAGCGTTCTGTATATCAGTTACTCAGGAATCTCTCTGTACAGCGGTTAAATGTATGTAAATTGGTTTATCTGGAGAAAAAGAAATATAAGGATGCGGCTGTAGAAATGGGAATTACCATAAACTCCGTTAAAACACATCTCAGGTTGGCTAATAAAGCTTTGAGAGAAGAACTTGTAGGATCCAAAACCTATGTGATGAACGTATTGTATGCTTGATTTTTTTGTTATTTTTTTAACTTAGTGCGTTAAGTAGCTAATGTATTTTGTTGTTTACAATTCCATTTTTGGGTCGGGTTTTGTGTAGCATTAGGTACACACAAATATAACCGATATGAAAAAATTATTTATTATCGCAATGGCTTGCTATGGCTTTAGCGCTCGTGCCCAGCTGCGCGAATCCAGGAACTTTTTGTACCTCTACTCTGATTCTATTATCTATGCAAGAGATATTAAAATCCGGCCAGATTTTTCAGGGAATCTACGAGTTAGAGTCGACTCGAGAAATGTTCCGATAGCACAAGTCAAATTTCTAAATAGTAAGGATGGTTTTTTTGCCAATACCAGAAAAATTGGGATTATACGTACTGCGGGCTTCGCAGAGCGAATTATTGAAGGGCGGATTAATGTTTTTCAGGAGAGAACATTATCATATGCCCCTTTTGTCTATGATGCACACCATACAAATGAGATGCATTATCCATCCGGAGCTGCACCATCAGTAAGTGCCAACCTGTATTATAATACCGGCTATGCTGATTTGAAGATGTTAAATTACGTTAATCTGAAGAAGGACATGGCCGACAATCCTCAGAGTATGGATATGCTTTATGCTTACAGAAGAAGTATGAATACAACTAAATTTCTTTACATAGCTGGGGCTGCGTCTATTTTGGCTGCGGGGCTAACTTCTATGGGAGGAGGTGAAAGCGCCTATTCAACGAGTAGGTTTACAACGGGAGTCAGTTTAGGGGCCTTAGGCTTGGGATTGATCGCTGGCGGGTACCTAAAGAGTGTTGCTGCTAAAGGGAAGCTAGAAACGGATCAATCCCAAAAGTTGTGGAGCAGGCGTGAATTTTTGGATTTTAAGCATACAATTGAGTTAGTCTATACAGGAAGAATTCTATGTTTTTCACACCTCTAAACAGATTTCTAAAAGCCTTTATTTTTGCATTAAAAGATTCCGCGGAAGCATTAGTAGATCTGTTATCAAAGTAGTTCAATATAGTCTGATAATGGTTCTGTATGGACCTGGCAATTGTATTAAAAGACTTGAATCCCGTTTGCCGTACTTTTTCATGCCATTTGGCCAATCTCGCCAAGGCGAAGACTTTATCTG
>NZ_SJSM01000021.1 GCF_004331685.1 Pedobacter hiemivivus
ACTTAAACATACGGATGGGACTCTCCGCAGTACGTCCATTGGTGTGGCAGTACTTCTCGAGCAGTTCATCATAAATGAAACTGAAGTCTATTAGATCGTTGATCTTTCGAAGTAAATTGTCTTTGGGAATGATCAAATCATACAATCCTGAGTAGGCACTGAATTGAATCTTTTGTTGATGAGCTAACATTGGGCACCTTTTAAAACCTACTTTTAAGGTACAAAAAAAGAGCAGATAACCATAGTTCTTCTGCTCTTTTTGGACTCCAAATATTTAAAAGGACTTTTTCAGTGCCCTCATCGCATGACACATCCCCTTTTTAACTTTAAACTACCTCTTATTTAATCGCCATTTTTTTGCGTAAATCAGATGGAATTCCATTCTTGTTTAACAAGAAAGCAGTTGTTTTGTATTGTACAAAGCTTTTAGTTACATATAAATATCCTTTGTAATCGTTAGTTGCACCCCATGAGTTTTTAACGATGTAATACTCTTTACCTGACTGATCTTTAGCGATACCAGTGATCTGCATACCGTGATCATCAGTAGTTTCATAATCATCAAAAGCAGCCTGACGTAATTCTACAGAAATTTCTTTCTCTGGTTTTGGACCGTTAAACATGGCTTTTTTCTCGTCAGCGCTCATGCTTTCGAAATCTTTTGCAGGCACATAAGCCACACCATTTTTCCAACTAAAGCCTTTTTCACTTACATCTGTAGCCCAAGCAACAGTAAATCCTTTTTTCAAAGCGTTGTCAATAATAGTAGTGATGTCATTCATTGGCACATTATAAACCTGATCAAATGACCAGTTATCAGGCACCATTAATACCGATTTTTCATAATAAGGGCTGGTAGTGAATGAAGAAAGTTCTACATAATCAGCTGCATTTATACCAACAACCTCTTTAGCAAAAGTTTTAGGAGTATACTCTTTTCCTTCGTAAGTAAATTTCTCAGGAACAGCACCCATACAAGAATCGATAGTTGCGATGTATTTTGCTTTCCAACTTGGATCAAATTTACCGGCAACAGCTTTCTTTAAAATTGCTTCTGTAAGCTTGTTCATTCTGTCTGAAGAACCTGGGCTTCCATAATCATTACCACTATAAGCTTCCTGAGGTAAAGCACCATACTTAGCAAGCATGTTGGTTACATCATGACAAGCACCGCCATCACCTAAAGTTAAAGCACCATGCATACGTACATAGTTGATCCCTTTTTCGATGTAAGCATTCCGTGCAGTAAATAAATCAGCTAAATCAACTGGTTTTTTACCCATGCGGATCATTTCTGATTCAAGGAATGAGTTGGTGCTATAGCTCCAGCAAGTACCTGATGATTTTTGGTTCTTTACTGAAGTAGCTTCAGCGTTTACTACTGGAGTAAAAGTAAAACTGTTTGCACTATTAGCGCTTTGGTTATTTTTTAGTGAATTAACAAGATTGTCTTGTGCAAAACCAACGGTAGTACCAAGCAAAAGCCCAGCTGACAACCACAATGGTTTCATTGAAAATTTAGTCATTTTATGTTTAAAAGTTAGTTAGTATACGTTCTAATTGATTACAAACGCAAACTTAGTAATTATCCCACACAAATTAAGTGGTATACAGCATGGCTGCACTTAATTTGTTACAAAGGTAGCTTTCCCCTTCGCATTAGGACATCTTGTTTTAACTATTGATGAGCCCTTAAAGCCCCAACCCTAACCAATATTTAAACCATTTTAACCAATACCTAAACGATATTAATCAAAATTGGAATGCCGAAAAATATTTATAGACAATCTTTGATAAGAAATTAGATCGCAGGGAAACAGCAACTTAAACCACTCTGCAAAAGGGGAATAAAAAAACTAACCAAATTATAAACATGAAGTATTTCATTTTCATTTTCATGACTGCTGTACTCTTTTCTTGTACTAAAGAGTCCATTAGAAAAAATGCTGTTAATTCGGGAAATACTGAAACCACGAAATCAAACAACGTTATTAACCCCAAGATTTTTGACCTCATCAATCTAAATTATCCCGGGTTAGAAAAAGCTAAAACGCTATATGAAGCCAACAAACAATATGAAGCAGCTAAAGCTATCCTTGAATATTACAGGCTACGCACAAATGTTGTTAACCCCAGCATATCGTTAATTAATGTAACCGCTTCGGATGATGACAAACTTAAGGCCGATTTTGCATTAGAAAACCGATTTTTCGTAAACAACTATTATGAAGATGCTGTTAAAAAGATGCCACATTCGCTGATGAGCAGCGGCGCCATAAATTGGTTATTTCAGCCAGTCGGAGCTGATAACGAATATCAAAAGCAATTACACAGACATCAGTGGTTTGTTCCGCAAGCGAAAGTTTACCGAACCACTCAAAACGAGAAATATATCCAATCATGGATTAACGTATATAAGGACTGGTTAGTGAAAAACCCTATGCCCGAAACAGGTACCAATACAACCACCTGGTGGCAACTTCAGGTTGCCGAGCGTGTGATGGGCCAAACTCAACTATTTGAGTACTACAAAAACTCTACAAGCTTTACCCCAGAATGGTTCTCTGAATTTATGGTTCGTTTTGCCGAACATTCTGATTTTCTGGTAAAATATCCTTATCCAGATGGCAACATTCTTATATCTCAAGGTAGCGCACTTGCTTTTGCAGGTGTATTATTTCCAGAGTTCAAAAAAGCTTCTGAATGGATGAATACCGGCTATAGCATATTAGATACCGAAGTTAAAACGCAGTTTTTGGACGATGGTATGCACTTTGAGCTAGATTTTAGTTACCATATCAGCGCTATAGGTGATTTCTACGAAGTGATGAAACTAGCGGATGCCAATAAATCTATTGTGGGAAATGTAGCCTCAAATTTTAAGGTCTATTTACGCAAGGCAGCGCAAGTAGTGATGAATTTCACCTACCCCAACTACTTCAGCAATGCGGCTTCAAATAGTCAGTGTGTCCCAGGTTTTAATGATACCAGACAAAGCTCATGGTCAAGATCTGTACTCAATAAGAATTTCATAAAGTACAATGAAATGTTCCCAGATGACAATGAGTTTCTTTACATGGCCACTTATGGAAAAAAAGGAACAGGACCTACCAGGCCTAAAGCATTCACCATTTCTGGAACTTATATCTTGCGTAATGGTTGGGACAGACAATCTACGATGTTAATCCTCAGCAACAATTACTCAAATGATGCCATGCAAATATGGAGTCATAAACAACCAGATAATTGTACCTTTGAACTTTATCATAAAGGACGTAATTTTTTCCCGGATGCGGGAGTATACGCCTATACAAGTGATGGAAGTAACAGTGAGAGGGAGTGGTACCGCCAAACTAGGGTACACAATACAATGACATTAGATTATAAGAATATCACAAATGCTAAAGGAAAATCCTTAGCAGTAGTCTCAAACGGCCAAGCCGATATAGTAGCGACAGAAAACCAAGGCTATCCCTATCTTAAACACCGTCGATATGTATTTTTTGTCAACAAAACATTTTTTGTATTAGTAGATGAAGGGATAGGCGCTGCAAGTGGAACGGTAAACCTTAACTTCAATCTATGCGAAGGAGAGAATGAAGTTGTTGTAACCACGGATAAAAACGGTGCTCATACCAATTTCGCAGACGGCAATAACATGATCATGAGAACGTTTGGAAGCGAAAACCTGACTACCCTTCCATTCTCCGGAAAGGTTTCCTACGCTCCAGGTATTGAATTTAATCGTAAAGCCTATACTGTTAACATGACAAAAACTGCCGGGCAAACTGCTCGCTACATTACCGTATTGTATCCTCGTGCCCAAGCTAGTACAGCGCTAATCAATGCCACATTTACACAGCCTTTTCAAGAAACTGGTGTTGCTTTAGACGTTAACATCGACGGAAAAACATATAATCTTAATTGTAATCTTTAAACTCATATATCAATATATTATGAAGCCAATAAATACTCAATTCAAATTAAAACGATACCTCTCATGGATATTTGCACTGCTACTCATTACAGCGGGATGCAAAAAGGAAGAAGTAATTGATAGTACGACTTTCACCATACATTATACTGGTATGACTGACATAGGACCATCCATGACAGGAGTTATTGCCTCTCCATCCTATATTGGTGCTCAACCAAATTCTTTTGAAATTGTGAGTATCACATTAGATGGCACCGCTTATTCAGGCAATAGCTTTGAAATCAATAAGGATAATGGAAGTGTCAGTATAAAGGAAACAGCCGGTATACCTGTTGGACTATACAAACTTACAATCAGCTGCCAATCTAATGGCAAAAGATATGAGTTTAAAGATGCTATCGCAATCAATATGATGAAACCTGTCCCAGATGGCATTTCAGTAGCACCAAACAAACTGACAGTTAATTATGCAGATATTATAGATCCACAGAGCACTGTAGAGTTGCCTACAGCTCAGGTAACCACAGATAAAAATCACGTTTCTATCAAAAAGTATGAAATAGCAAAAAGTGATTTTTCTAAATACTTTACCATATCCTCTACTGGAGTTATATCTATTTTAAGAGGTGATGCTAATTTATTGCCAGGAAAATATGTGCTTTCCCTTAAGCTAACAACTGGTGCATCGGGACAAGATGAAGGAATATTTCAAGATGCGATAGAAATAAACGTTATTTCTAAGCCTTTGGGACTAACCTACACCCCTTCTTCTGGAAAGATAGAAGAAGAATCTGCCTTAAGCGGTAAAACCACTTTCACAAGTGCTGTTCCTGCACTTAAAGGTTCATTAGACGGATTGGTATACGCTATCAAAAGTGTAAGCCCAGCTACAAATAAAATAACGATTAATGCACAAACTGGAGTTATTTCGGTTGCAGAAAATCACGGACTTACTGCCGGACAACAGTATAAAGTTACTGTAAATGCAAAAAATGTTTACGACCAGGTTGGTGTAGATTTTAATGATGTTTTTGTACTGGATGTTGTTGGCTTCATACAGGCTATAGAGTCATTTACTTATCCAAATAAGAATGCGATACAGGCAGTTGCTTTTGCTGTAACTCCCAATGCAGGTTTCAAAGGAGATGAAGTTCGTTTTGAATTTGTAGAGTTACCTCCTGCATTACAAGGTAAAGTTACTTTAGATGCACAAGGAAAGGTTAGTGCTGTTAAGGGCAACACGATTGCCTTGGGAACCTATACAATCAAAGTAAAAGCTACAAACCCGAAAAATGAGTCTACAACTTCATTTACGCTAACAGTTGGCGCAAATCCAAATTACTTCAGTTATGTGAGATATGGAAATAATCTTGGTTTAACACCTGCAGCAAACTATGCAAACCAATACCGTATAAATGCAAGCAATCCTATTGCCGGCATAAAGCCCACGCCAACAACAGATGCAAATCCTAGCGTAACCTTGACCTATGAGATAAAACCTGTTCATCCGGTAACATTACCAACAGGAACATCAATAGACCCAGGTACGGGACAAATAACATTCGCCGGTATTACTGGGATACAATCTGGTGTTTTCATGGTAACTGCTACAGCAGGGAAAGGAACACCTGAAGAATATGCTATCCAAACTCCAGTTTTTATCCAAAATTCAAATGCATTCGTTGAATATTCACCTTTCGTTTTCCAGGTAAATCCAAATTCTGGAGGTCGCTCTACGACACCTCAAGTTACAGGAGATAAGAGCAAGTTCACACTAGATTATAGAAGAACTTTCAATTACTATAATTTCTTTGGGACTCAAATAAGTGGTATACCGGCCATAGGGAACCCAACCACATTTATGACTAGTCTTTATGACAAATATGCAGAGAGCAAGAACGCAAGCCCAAATTATGGTGCAAGAGCTCCACTCGCCTATTGGGATAACAAGACTACCCTTACCCTGCCACTGGCTTATGTAGATCCAATTACTTTTGAGTTAGTTGTTAATCCGAATAAATGGACTCACAATGGAGAAGCCGCCAATGGCGCAATGGTTGGCCAAATGACCTATAAAACTGATGGAACTGACCCAGGCACTGGAACGGCGATACTCCCAATTATTTTATGGTTTGATACGAAATTTTAAAAAGAACAGATAAACATAATGATAAAGATAAGTGTAAATAAGGGGATCATCATGGCCATAGTGGCATTATTGTGGTCTGTAAATGTGTCTGCACAGAAGCTTACCTTAAAAGGAAAAGTGTTAGACGAAACAAATGCTCCTTTATTAGGAGCAACCATATCCATAGTAGGAAAACCAAATAAGGCAATAACTAATGGAGAGGGTACTTTTTCAATAGCTGCTCAAAAAGGGGAGACCTTATTGGTTAGATATGTAGGTTACAAAGAACAGTCCCTTCGAATCGGCGACCAGCTCAATGTGGTTATAAGATTAAAACCAGAAAGTGCATTATTGGACGAGCTTGTTGTAGTAGGTTATAGTACTGTAAAACGTGGAGACCTTACCGGATCCGTTGCTACTGTTAAAGGTAAAGATGTAGAAGGTTTTAAGTCAAGTTCAGTCTTAGGCGCTTTAGGTGGTCAGGTAGCTGGGGTACAAATTACCTCACTTGATGGAGAGCCAGGTGCTGGATTTAATGTCAACATTCGTGGAATTGGAACTTTAACAGGCAACTCCTCTCCTCTTTACATTGTAGATGGGTTTGAAGTAAACAACCTTGATTTTCTACCAAATACAGATATAGAATCTATCGAGGTGCTGAAAGATGCATCTGCTTCTGCTATATATGGAGCCAGAGCAGCAAACGGAGTAGTTTTGGTAACCACCAAATCTGGAAAAGTAGGGAAACCAGTGTTAAATTATAGTAATGCCAGTACTTATCGTACCATCAATAAGACATTGGATTTACTTAGCCCATATGAGTTTGTAAAACTACAGGGAGATGTAAACAGTGCCTATACCGGTACTTATTATAAACCAGGCAATGATGAGAATGGCATACCTTACAAATACCAGTCGGCCGAGGATTATATCGGTGTACAAGGTGTCAATTGGCAAGATGAAACATTTAGACCCACCTGGTCCAATGATCAGAATTTTTCAGTAAGTGGTGGTATCGAAACAACTAAGTACAATTTCTCACTAAACAGGTATAATGAAAACGGTATATTCAACAATAGTGATTTTGGCAGAACAGCAGCCAAGATGAGAATAAGCCAAAAATTAACCAGTAACATCACTGTAGATGCTACGATCAACTATGGTAAAACCAATAGAGCTGGAGTTGGAACCACGGCAGACAACGGACGATTTAATATGCTGGGACAGATTTTTAGTGCCAGGCCTACCGGAGGATTGAAAGTAGACAATGAAACACTTTTGTCAGCGGCTATCGACCCAGAAATGTTGGAAGATGGTACAAGTTTGGCTCAGGTAAATCCTATCGTACAAACTGAATCTGTGATCAATAAAAGAGCAGAAGAGTTATGGTCATCCAATTTATCGGTGAATTGGGAAATTTTGAAAGGATTGACTTTCCGCTCGGCAGGAACCTTTAATACAAATAACTCACGTTACGACCTATTTTATAAAAATGGTTCAAAAGAGGCTTTTCGTAATGGACAAAAATCTTATGGGCAAACCCAAATGGGTAAAAATGTTCGCTGGACTAACTATAACAACCTAACCTGGAAAAAGAAAATTGACAATAAAAACTCATACGATGTAATGGTTGGGCAAGAGTTGTCTTTCAATAGTTCTGAATTCCTGTTAGGCGAGTCAATGGATTTCCCATTCGATAATCTGGGCAATGACAACTTAGGCGTTGGCGCTACCCCAAGCCGTGTAAATACAGGCTATTCGGATAAAAAGCTTTTGTCTTTTTTCGCCAGAGCCAATTATAATTTTGACAATAAGTATTTGTTAACTGCGACCATCAGGGCCGATGGATCAACTGTGTTTTCTGAGAAAAACAAATGGGGATACTTCCCATCCTTTTCTGCGGCATGGCGTATTTCGCAGGAAGATTTCATGAAAAGTATCCCTGCTATATCTGATCTTAAACTTCGTGTAGGCTGGGGTGTAGTTGGTAACGATAGAATCTCAAATTTCCTTTCATTAGATCTTTACGAAACGAGTAAATATGGCACTGGCAGTACTACACGTACAGTATTGTTACCAAAACAGCTTAAAAACACAAATCTGAAATGGGAAGGATCATCTACCATTAATATGGGAATTGATTGGGGATTCTTAAAAAATCGCGTGACTATGGTAACGGATTTCTTTATCAAGGATACCAAAGATCTTTTGTTAGCCCAATCTCTTGCAGAGCTAACAGGCTTTTCGTCTCAATATCAAAATATCGGAAAAATCAGAAACAAAGGTTTTGAATTGGGTATAACTGGCAAACCGATTTTGCAGAAAAACTTCTCTTGGGAGACGAATTTTAACATTTCCTTCATCAAGAATGAATTGGTTGCACTGCAATCTGGTGCGAATGCGATGTACACACGCTCTGGTTTTGATAGTAATTTTACAGAAAATGATTACGCAGCTATTGTGGGTCAATCTTTAGGTCTTATATATGGCTACAAGTTCGATGGTATCTATCAGTACAGCGATTTCAACACTACACCTGATGGAAGCCTGATCTTAAAAGATGGAGTTACTAATAACAAACGTCTTACCAACGTAGCTCCGGGAATGGTGAAATATGAAGATCAGGATCGAGATGGTATCATCACTACTAAGGACCGTACGGTAATAGGTCATGCTATTCCGAAATTTTATGGCGGTGTTAACAACACATTCAATTTTAAAAATATTGATCTGGGTGTGATGGTACAATTCAACTATGGCAATGACATCTACAATGCAACTCGTTTATATGCTACACAATCTCGTTCTGGACGTAGAAATATGCTGGCAGAAGTTGCAGATAGATGGACTCCTACACATGCTTCTAACAAAGTCCCGTCTACTAATGGATATATTACCAACGATGTTTATTCACGCTTTGTCGAGGATGGTTCTTTTATAAGATTGAAAAGCGTTTCATTAGGCTATACCTTACCTACTGCATGGTCTAAAAAAGCTTATATGTCGCGAGCAAGAGTATATACCTCGGCACAAAATCTACTCACCTTCTCAGGATACAGTGGTTATGATCCAGAAGTGAGCACATCTGGAAACAACCCAATGACACCTGGATTGGACTGGGGAGGTTATCCTAGAAGTAAGGTGTTTACATTCGGATTAGAAGTTCAGTTTTAATCAAAAACAAAGAAGACATGAAAACAAAAATATATTATATACTAGCTGCACTTGTGTTAATGATGAACACATCGTGCAAGGATTATTTGACTGAAGAGTCAAAGACAGATATTGACAAAAGTAAGTATATGACCAATGCGGCGGAAGCTGAAAATGTATTATTAGGTGTTTATCGTAATATGGTAACCGATGATATGTATGGTTTCAATCTATCTATCCTGTTTACTATGGGTACAGATATTGCTCAGGTAGAAGGTAGCACCAACGAAAATTTCCGTATTATCCCTACCAATTCATTTACAGCGAATCAGTCAGAAATACAGAAGAGCTATGCTAAATTGTATAATTCTGTTTACAATGCCAATGATTTCATCGAAGGCCTTGAGCAGAAAATGGCAAATTATTCGAATGCGGATAAACAATTGGCGACAATTTACCTGGCTGAAGCGAAAGGTTTGCGTGCATTATATTACTTTGAGTTGTTACGCCATTATGGACATATCGCTTTAATCACCAATACAGCAATGTCTAATCAAGCACCGTCTACATTTGTGCAGGAAGATCCAGCAAAAGTTTATCAGTTTATAGAGCAGGATTTACAATATTCCGTAGAAAATCTTCCTTACGCTGTAGATGATACGTTCAGAGGCAACAAAAGCTTCCGCCTTTCAAAAGGTTCGGCTTTAGGTTTATTAGCTAAAGTATATGCAACATGGGCCGGAAATCCTGTTAAAGATGTTTCTAAATGGGAAATGGCTGCAAAAACTGCACAGATATTAATCCAGTCAAACAAACATGGTTTACTTGAAAATTACGAACAGCTTTGGAAAAACGCTGGTGCTGGCACCTGGAATCCAACAGAAAGTTTAATTGAAGTTTCTTTCTATTCTCCAACAGCAACTCTTGGATCTGATCCAATAGGTCGTATTGGTAAATGGAACGGTGTTAAAGCCACGAGTACCTCAGAGCGAGGAAGCAATGCGGGTAATGTGAAAGTTGTACATACTTTTGTATTGGATTGGCGTAACTATCCCGAGGACTTAAGAAGAGATATTTCTGTAGCTAACTATCAATATAATCCGTCTAAAACACTATGGGCAAAGGCTGCTAGTGAAACCGAACAGGTAGGCTTAGCCAATGATGCAGACCCGACTAAAAAGCAGAAAGAAAAACAAAACTATACGCCAGGCAAATGGGATACTGAAAAATATGTTCCTCAAAGCAATAAGCTGATCAATAATGATAGATCTAACGTCAATTGGTATGTTTTACGTTATGCAGATGTACTATTGATATATGCAGAAGCATTGAACGAATGGAAACAGGGACCAACCACTGATGCTTATACTGCCGTTAACATGGTAAGGAGACGTGGTTATGGCTTACCTGTGGGCACAACCAGTACTTTAGCCGATGTAACGCCAGGCTTGGATGTGCTAGGTTTTCGTGATGCTGTTCACAAAGAACGCGCTTTCGAATTGGCTTTTGAAGGTGACAGAAAGTTAGACTTGATACGTTGGGGCGTTTACTACGAAACGGTTAAGAGTACTTCTTTAAAACTAGGAACATGGTGGATCACTGCAGGTTCTCCTAATTATGCAGTTGCAACACCGGGTTACACCACAAAAGACAAGCACGATCTATTTCCAATTCCTCAACGGGAAATGGATTTAACGAAGTTTAAACAAAACTTTGGTTGGTAATATATATATGATGATGAAAAAAAGCGGTTAGGAGATTTCCTAATCGCTTTTTTTTTGACAAGCTTGTCTGCCCCCTACTATTCAGGCCCTACAATTTACACCCTGCTTGAAACAAAAAACACCTTCTCCGACAAGGCCTCAGGCGCTTTAAGCTCCCCTTCAGGAGCCTTAAAGATGCCAGACTTGGAGGAGAATGGTTTTTTTTGCATTTTTGCAATGCATTAAACGCCATTTGCACCGGTATCAATGAATTATGAATAAATTCCAGACATTACTTTACTATTGCTATAGTCACATAGCAAACGCAGAACAATTTGCGGACGACCACCTTAAATTTTGTAAATCAATTGGTCTTGTTGGCCGAATCATCGTAGCCGATGAAGGTTTAAACGGTACCGTTTCAGGAACAAAAGAAGCTTGTGAAGCCTATATGGCCGCTATCAACGCCGATGAACGTTTTGCAAAAACTGAATTTAAAATCGACGATGTGGAAGAACCTTCTTTCATTAAAATGCATTGCCGATATAAATCAGAAATTGTTCACTCCGGCTTAAGGGACCCGAACATCATCGATCCGAATAAGCAGACCGGGAAACACCTGGAGCCTGTAGAATTTCAGAAGATGATTGATCAGGAAGATGTAATCATCCTTGATGTGCGTTCAAATTACGAGCATAACCTTGGCCGATTTAAAAACGCCATCACCCTCGACATCGAAAACTTCAGGGATTTCCCAGAAAAGATAAATGAGCTTGCTCAATACAAAGACAAAAAAGTACTAACCTATTGCACTGGTGGCATCAAATGCGAAAAAGCATCTGCCTTACTATTGCACCATGGATTTAGTGATGTATACCAACTTCATGGCGGGATCATTAAATACGGAAAAGAAGCCGGTGGCGAAGACTTTGAAGGCAAATGCTATGTATTTGATAGCCGCATCGCTGTTGATGTAAACTCTGTAAACCCAACCGTAGTATCAACATGCTATAATTGTGGCAAGATAACGCCTAAAATGATCAATTGTGCCAATCCAGAGTGCAATGAGCATGTTACGCAATGCGATGAATGCGGAGATGGACTACAAGGCTGTTGTTCGGTACCCTGCACCACCAACCCGCGCAAGCGTAAATACGATGGAACAGGATATTATGTAAAAGTACCACAACCGGTAAACGTATCCGCCAAACAACTATCTTAGCGCTTCATGAAACGAAGTTGCCTAAAATACTTTTTACTTTATCTTGTTATATTCCTGCCTCTTTATGTGGCCGCAGATAATGTAAAAAGTATTGGGGTTCCTTATGTGCAAAATTACCGCAAATCTGTCTACTTATCGGGTAACCAAAATTGGTCTATCGCAAAAGACAAACAGGGTATTATGTATTTTGGAAATGCACAAGGCCTGCTCAGTTACGATGGTAAATACTGGCAACAATACAAGATGCCAAACCAGCAAATTGTACGTTCGGTAGCAACAGGTAACGATGGTGTAATTTATGTGGGTAGTTTTGGTGAGTTTGGCTATTGGAAGGTAGTTGATAAACGTTTAAAATACTTTTCCCTGATCAACCTTATCCCTAAGCAACATAAGATGACCGATGAGATTTGGAAGATCTATGTTGATGGTAAAAGAGTCATCTTCCAATCGTTCACTACTATATACATATATGAGCATAAAAAGATAAGTGTAATTAAAAGCACTGGTTCTTTTTTGTTTTTGCACAAAGTTGATCAGCGTTTCATTGTCGAAGAGCTCGGCAAAGGGCTGTTTGAATTAAAAGACTACAAATTAGCTCCTTTAAATAATATAGGTCAGCCTTTACCGGAAAGTATATTATCTATACTCCCATACAAAAATGGCCAACTATTGATAGGAACCAGTAAAGCCGGTCTTTTTTTATATGATGGTCAGCGATACACTCCTTTCAAAACCCCAGCCAATACTTTCTTACAAACCTACCAGCTCAACAATGGAGTTCAAGTATTCAGCAAATATTACGCCTATGGTACCATTTTAAATGGCCTTATCATTATTGATCAGGATGGTAATATTGTGCAACAGATAAATAAATCCAGTGGCCTTCAAAACAACACGGTATTAAGCATTTATGCAGATAATGAGCAGAATTTATGGACCGGACTGGATAATGGGATCGACAGGATAGAGCTCAATTCTCCCCTTTATTTCTATTTTGATAAAACGGGTATGTTCGGCACAGTTTATTCCAGCCTGATTTACAATAACAAAATATACCTTGGCACCAATCAGGGCCTATTTTCAAGTCCATGGGTAGATGGAAAGGGACAACATTTTAAACCCTTTAATTTTAAGCTTATTCCTCATTCGCAGGGGCAAGTATGGGATTTAAGCTTAATTGATGGACAATTGTTATGTGGCCATAATGATGGCACCTTCAGCGTAAATGACAACACTATAGAAAAGGTATCCAGTATAAGTGGAGGCTGGACAATAAAAAAACTAAATGATGATTACCTGATTCAGGGCACATATACAGGCCTTGTCCTTTATAAAAAAGACGCTGGGCGATGGAAGTACTTCTATAAAATTGAAAACTTCAAAGAACCGTCCAGATATATAGAACAGGATTCCAAAGGAGACATTTGGGTAAGTCATGCTTATAGAGGTCTCTATAAACTTACGCTTAGTCCTGATTTTAAAAAAGTAATCAACGTTAAATATTACGATGAGCGTAACGGACTCCCAAGTAGTTACAATGTTAATCTGTTTACGCTGGAGAACAAGCTACTTTATTCTTCTGATAAAGGATTTTTAACTTTTGACGAGATCAGCAATCGCTTTACCCCCTACGAGATTCTGAATAAGTTTATTGGTTCCTTTGCAAATTCCAATAAGGTCATTAATGCTGGCAACAAAAAGTATTGGTTCATTAACCACGGCAAAATGGCACTCGTCAATTTTGCACAACCTGGTAAGATTGATATAGACTCCAACCGCTTTAGTGTACTGGATGGACGAATGGTTCAGTATTACGAGAATATCAGCAAAATCAGTGACCAGATTTATCTGATCAGTGTGGATGATGGTTTTGTCATATACAATGCAAATGAACCGAAAACCAACAAAAAGATCAGTCTACCATCGGTACTGATCAGAAAGATAGAAGATATTACAGACACCTACGCTACTATAAGTGAAGTAGGCAACACCGAATCTGCAATAGAAATACCTTTCGGTCGAAATAACATACGGGTCTCTTATACCCTACCCTATTATAGACAGGCCAAAATCAAATTCCAATATTTCCTCGAAGGTTATTCTAAACAATGGTCAGATTGGAGTACTGCTTCCCAAAAAGATTTCACCAACTTAGAAGGTGGGAATTATAAGTTTCTAGTTCGTGCGAAAATAGACGATCAGACCCTTAGTGAAACGACCGCTTTTGAGTTTACCGTGCTCCCTCCCTTTTATGCCAGCAAGTGGGCATTTGGTTTTTACCTGATTTTGCTGATTATCTTGTTATATATCGGCAAGAAATTATACGAGAAAAAATTACTTAGAGATCAACTGGCAATTACAGCAAAAATTCAAGCTGAAAAAGAAATATTCCTAAAGAAAGAAGCAGAAACCACTGAAAAACAAATCGTCAAACTACAGACAGAAAAACTGCATGCTGAACTTGCCGGAAAAAGTAGGGAATTAGCAAATTCTGCCATGAGCCTGGTTTACAAAAATGAACTACTCAAAAAGATCAGCGAAGAAATTATAAAGCTTAAAGATGAGCACGGAAAAAAACTTTCAGAGGATCAGTTACGCAGAATTCAGAAAGTAATTGATGAGGGCATGAATGACGATCGGGACTGGAATTTATTTGAAAATAGTTTTAATGAAGCGCATGAAAGTTTCTTCAAAAAACTTAAAGCCAACCACCCAGATCTGGTGCCTAATGACCTAAAACTTTGCGCCTATTTACATATGAACATGAGTAGCAAAGAACTCGCCTCCTTGTTAAACATTACCCTTCGAGGAGTAGAGATTAGAAGGTATAGGCTAAGAAAAAAGCTGAATGTACCACACGATAAAAACCTTGTAGAGTTCCTTATGGAGTTATAAGCACTACTACATTACCTCTCATAACTCAAAAAAACACACTAAAATCAAACCTTTTAATTCTGCCGTTGTAGTATATAGCTCAATGGGGTTTAATCTACAAAAACGTGGTTTTTGGAGTCAAAAGCAATGATTCTCAACCCCTGTGAGATAGTCCTTTTTCAATAAATGATGTATTAATGTTGAGGTTGTAAAACTTGTTATAACCAATAATCTAATGGAGTTTTAACCATCAAATATTAACCAAAAACTTAAACGAGTATGAAAAGATTCTTTACCAAATTTTCTGTTTTAAGTATTCTTTGTTTGTTTTTTATCAACGTAGCCTATGCACAGGACATCACTGTTAAAGGCACTGTTACAGATGGTCTGGACAAGACAACTATACCATCAGTAAGCGTTACCGTAAAAGGCACAACTAAAGGAATGCAAACAGATGTTAATGGAAGATATTCCATTAACACATCGGCCAATAGTACCCTGGTATTTACCTACATTGGTTATGTAACCCAGGAAGTCCCAATTAACGGACAACAAACAATCAATGTAGTATTAACTCCTTCCTCACAACAACTGGAGCAGGTTGTAGTAGTTGGTTATGGAACCCAGCGTAAATTAGACGTAACGGGTGCAGTAGCCAGTTTAAAAGGATCAGAAATATCAAAACAGGCATCTACAAATCCTATAGGGGCATTGCAAGGTAAAATTGCCGGGGTATCCATAACCAGTACAGGTACGCCTGGAGCTTCACCTCAGATTCGTATCCGCGGTCTGGGAACAATATTCGGAAACCAGGCTCCTTTATATGTAGTGGATGGTGTATGGTATAACGATATTAACTTTTTAAATCCCAATGACATTGAGAACATGAGCATTTTAAAGGATGCTTCTGCACAGTCTATTTATGGTATCCGTGCTGCAAATGGAGTGGTATTAATTTCGACAAAAAAAGGAAAATTGGGCACTCCAACAACAGTCAACTATGATGCCTATGCCGGTTTTCAAAAAGTAACCAATAAGGTTAAAATGGCGAATGCTCAAGAATACGCCACCTTTACAAACGAACTGGCCGGATTAAATGGCGGAAGCCCGGTGTTCAGTAATACCGATAATTTGGGTGCAGGAACGGATTGGTATAACCAGACACTTCGCAATGCGTTTGTAACAAACCACAACGTTTCGATAGCTGGAGGAACAGAAAAATCTACTTACAACATCTCATTAGGTTATCTTGATCAAGATGGAATTATCAAAACCAACAATTACAAGAGATATACAGCCCGCGTATCCAATGATGTACAGCTGTCAAAAAACTTTAAGGTAGGTTACAACATTACCGGGGTTTCCAGTAAATCCAAAGATGTTCCAACAACGATCTATCATCAAATATATTCTGCTTCACCTTCTATACCTGTATTTAATGCAGATGGTTCATATGGAGATCCTACTAGCCAAGGTCTTGGAGACGGAGCCAATTTTAATCCTCAAGCCAGTCTTGACTTCTTCAATCAACAAACCAAACAATATAGTGTTACAGGTAATGTTTTCGCAGAATTGAAATTTGCCGAACACTTTACTTTTAAAACCAGCTTTGGTGGGGAGTTCGGTCAATTAGAAAACAGAAAATATAGTCCGAAATATTATGCCACTTATGCACAGAAAAGTGATGCAAGTATCCTCGATCTAAAACGTGTTGAAACCAGAAATTGGATCATTGAAAATACGTTGACTTATGAGAATACATTCAATAAAAATCATAACCTCACTGTATTACTTGGTCAGTCTGCCCAAAGTAACAAAGCTTACACTTTAAATGCTTCCGCACAAAATGTGCCTTTTAATAGCGATGCAGATCTATATCTGAGTTTGGGCGATGCAGCTACCCGAACCGCAGCAGATCAGGGTTCACTCATCAAATTTGCTTCTTATTTTGCAAGGGCAAATTATTCGTTCAAAAACAAATACTTGCTGAATGCCTCTATTCGGGCCGATGGTGCTTCCCAATTTTTTGGCAGCAACGAAACCTGGGGATATTTCCCTTCAGTTGGTGCTGGTTGGGTAATGACTAATGAGGATTTCATGAAAGATCAAACTGTGTTCAGTTCCTTGAAGTTAAGAGGAAGCTGGGGTATGATTGGAAATGCAAGCGTACCGATTAATCCTTCACAACAGTTAATAGACCAAACAGGCAATCTAGTTGCGATATTTAACAACACTGCCTTTACAGGTAAAAGCGTGAATACGCTTATTCCGCCTGCCATCGTTTGGGAAAAGGGAATTGGTACAGATATTGGCATTGAGGCTGCCTTCCTGACCAATAGGTTAACCGTTGAGGCAGATTTTTATAACAGAAAAACTTCAAGGGCAATTTTCAAGATTCCTGTATTGGGATCGTTGGGTACCGTAGACAATCAATTGTTAGGAAACCAGGCCGACATTCAGAACAGAGGTGTGGAGTTATCTGCAGCATGGACAAATACAACTGAAGGAGGTTTAACTTACTCAGTAGGCGGTAACATCAGTTACAATGCCAATAAAGTATTAAATGTACTTTCAGGCGAGACACCTATTTTCTCTGGAAGCACAGGTATTACCAATGGGGCATTTGCGACAAGAACCATCGTTGGAGACCCTATAGGCGTATTTTATGGGTACAAAGTTGCAGGCATTTTTCAGAATGCAACAGATGTAGCCAATTCACCTACACAGGCGAGTGCTGCCCCAGGAGGCTTTAAATACCAAGACCTGAATGGTGATGGAAAGATCACATCTGCCGACAGAACGGTAATTGGTGACCCTAATCCTAAATACACATATGGGGTTAACACCAGCTTTGCTTACAAAAGTTTTGACCTTGCTTTGGATTTCCAAGGTGTGGCAGGCGTAGACATATACAATGCCAACCTGGCCAATCGCTTTGGAAATGAGAACATCAGCAAAGACCTTTTTGATAACAGATGGCATGGAGAGGGTACCTCAAATACCTACCCTTCGGCAAACATCGGTGCATCAGCCAATGCAGCACCCAACTCATTCTATGTTTCCAGCGGATCATACTTCAGAGTTAGAAATGCGCAGTTAGGTTATACCCTGCCTGCAGGTATTTTAAATAAATGGAAGATCAAAAAGGTAAGGATCTATGCCAATGCTCAAAATGCAATTAACATTTTTGGTTACAAAGGATTCAGTCCTGAAGTAGGCCCGATACCAACTGACAATGCAGAAAAGATTAAAGCAACCTTAACAAACACCACCCTAAATGCAGGATTGGATGCTAATGTTTATCCTTTATTTGCTACCTACAATTTCGGTATTAACCTTACTTTTTAATCTGCAATATCATGAAACAATATAATAATCTATATAAAACAGCAGCTTTGGGTATTGGTTTAGCCCTTAGCATTGGCATCCTGCCTTCCTGCAACAAAGGTTTCCTGGATGTTCCTGAACAAGGCAAGCAACAAAGTACGATCTTCTGGAAAACGGCGGATGATGCCACAGCTGGAGTAAACGCTATTTATGGGAACCTACGTTCCTGGGAAAACACTGCATTTCCAGCCATCGCTATCGAAAGTACAGGATCTGATGATGCAGACAAAGGAAGTACAGCATCTGATGCCAGTTTCTTTTTACAATTTGATCAGTTTACGATCGATCCAGATCAAGGAAATATCTCAGGCTTCTGGAACGGACAATACCGGAATATCAATTATACCAACCAGGTACTGGATAATATTCCAGGCATAACCATGGATGAGAATCTGAAAGCAAGGTATTTGGCCGAAGCTAAATTTGTACGCGCCTTTTCTTATTTCAGACTTGTACGCGCTTTTGGCGGAGTTCCGCTTCGCCTACATGTTCCTAAAGATGCAAATACAGACTATAACCTTCCTAGAGCCTCTGTTGCTGAGGTATATGCACAGATTGAGAAAGACCTGAATGAGGCGGCAGTTGTATTGCCAGCATCTTATACTGCAACAACAGATATCGGCCGTGCAACAAAAGGCGCAGCATTAACCTTGCACGCCAAAGTTGCCATGTACCTTAAAAAATGGACCGATGTAATGACTTACACCAATACGGTAATGGGTATGGGTTATTCCTTACTTCCCAATTACGAAAAGGTGTTTAGGATAGAAAATGAAAATAGCGTAGAATCTATTTTTGAAATCCAGTGTGGATTATTGCCAAATAATAAAGATGCATCTAACTCCCAATATTCTCAGGTACAAGGTGTACGCGGCATTACTGGTGGTGGATGGGGCTTTAACGTTCCTTCGGCCAATCTTGCAGCAGCTTATGAGACCGGAGACCCAAGAAGGGATGCGACCATCATTTTCAGAGGCGAAACTACTCCGTCTGGCGACTTTATCCCAGCAACAGGAGATAACCCAATGTACAACCAGAAATCATATGTCCCTTTCTCCTTGTTTGTACCAAACTTTAACGAAGGTGCACAACAAAATGTACGTATGCTTCGCTATTCTGATGTATTGCTGATGAATGCTGAGGCCGCCAATGAACTGAACAATAGTGGTCAGGCGATCTCTTCTTTGGAACAGGTTAGACTAAGGGCACGTGAAGGCAATACTGCCATCCTACCTAAGGTAACTACAACCGATCAGGTTGAACTGAGAAAAGCAATTTACAGAGAAAGACGTGTTGAATTTGCAATGGAGTTTGATCGCTATTTCGACGTAATTCGTCAAGGACGTGGAACTGAAGTTTTTGGTCCTAAAGGATGGAAAGCAGGTCGTAATGAGGTATGGCCAATTCCACAGACTGAAATTGACCTTAGTGGCGGGGTCCTTACTCAAAACCCAGGATTCTAAGAAACAAATGAATTGTAGGCTGCTGATTTTGGTCAGCAGCCTTTTTTAGCAATAATAATTATGGTAAAAGGCAGACTTTTTAAGGTACTTTTTTTGGTACTGACCTCCTGTTCAACAATAGCTCCCCATCCTGTGGAGGCACAAAAAAAGAATACAAAAAACATTCCTTCACAATTAAAAATCCAGAAGGGCTTAAGTGATGAACAGCTATTGGATCTTGTGCAAAAACAAACCTTTAGGTATTTCTGGAACTTTGGTCATCCGGTTAGTGGCATGGCCCGTGAACGTAGTAATGTTGCTTTTGGCTATGGAGATGAAGTGGTAACCACAGGCGGCACAGGGTTTGGAATTATGGCAACTATCGTGGCTACCGATCGAAAATGGATCAATCGCGATAGCGCATCTGCTTATCTGTTAAAAATGGTTAAGTTTTTAGCTAAAGCCGATGCTTATCATGGTGTGTTCCCACATTGGCTTAATGGTACAACAGGTAAAACCATTCCATTTAGCCGCAAAGACGATGGAGCCGACCTGGTCGAGTCCTCCTTTCTATTCCAGGGTTTACTAACTGCCAAACAATATTTTAATGCAGATAACCCGGTAGAAAGTGAGTTGAGGAACCGTATAACCTGGCTTTGGGATGAAGTAGAATGGGATTGGTTTACGAAAGGAGGAGAAGAAGTACTTTACTGGCACTGGAGTCCCAACAATGGCTGGGCAATGAATTTTCCACTGAGGGGATACAATGAATGTCTCATTACTTACGTACTCGCAGCTTCTGCAACAAGATATCCGGTATCGGCTGCTGTTTATCACAGGGGCTGGGCACAAAGCAATTTCTTTTTGAATGGTAAAGAATTTTATGGGCATAAGCTCCCACTCGGCTTTGACAATGGCGGTCCGCTATTCTTTTCCCATTATTCCTTTTTAGGATTAGACCCAAGGGGCTTAAAAGACAGATATGCAGATTACTGGGAACAAAACAAGAATCATACGTTGGTAAACAGGGCTTACTGCCTTGCGAACCCTAAACAATACAAAGGCTACGGAACAAACAGCTGGGGACTAACAGCTAGCGATAGCTGGCAGGGTTACGCAGCCCACTCGCCCAATGAAGACCTGGGCGTAATTACGCCTACCGCAGCGCTATCTGCCTTCCCTTATACCCCCGAATATTCAATGCAGGCGTTGAGGCATTTTTATGAAGACCTGGGTGGCAAGATATGGAGTGAATATGGCTTTGTTGATGCCTTTAGCGAACAACACAACTGGTATGCAAAATCACATCTGGCCATAGATCAGGGACCTATTATTGTGATGATCGAAAACTATCGCAGTGGTCTGCTGTGGAAACTCTTTATGAGCAGTCCGGAAATACAAAAAGGCTTAAACAAACTGGGTTTTACAAGTCCGGCCTTAGCCCCTCAGTAAAACAATACAACAACACAAACAAATACACACAATGAAATTCCTATCCTTACTTTCCTTATCCTTGCTCCTGGTCGTTAATACCAGTTTTGGGCAACAGAAAAAAGCAGCTCCTTCGGCCAACAAAAAAATGGATACCTTCATCAACAACCTGATGTCTAAAATGACATTAGATGAAAAAATAGGACAACTGAATTTACTAACAGGCGGTGAGGCAACCACAGGATCGGTTGTAAGTACAGATGTGGAAAGCAAGATAAAAAATGGACAGGTAGGTGGCATTTTTAGCTTAACTACTCCTGCCCGCATCCGTAAGGCACAAGAAATTGCTGTTCAGCAGACTCGTCTTAAAATACCCATTATATTTGGTCAGGATGTAATTCATGGTTATAAAACTACCTTCCCTATTCCACTTGCGCTATCTTGCAGTTGGGATATGACCTTGATAGAAAAAACAGCCCGTATTGCAGCTATTGAAGCCACTGCCGATGGTTTAAACTGGACCTTCTCTCCTATGGTAGATATTTCCAGAGATCCCCGTTGGGGCCGTATCTCTGAGGGTTCGGGAGAAGATACTTTTTTGGGTTCAGAAATTGCAAAAGCAATGGTTAGAGGTTACCAGGGCGACGACCTGTCGAAATATAATACCATGATGGCTTGTGTAAAACACTTTGCTTTGTATGGCGCTGCAGAGGCTGGAAGGGATTACAATACCACAGACATGAGTCTGGATAGAATGTACAATGAGTATTTACCGCCTTACAAAGCTGCCCTTGATGCAGGTGCAGGCAGCATCATGACTTCTTTTAATGACATCAACGGTGTTCCGGCAACTGCTAACAAATGGCTAATGACAGATCTATTGCGCAGGCAGTGGGGTTTTAAAGGTATGGTTGTTACCGATTACACGGCCGTAAACGAATTGATAGACCATGGTTTGGGTGATCTTCAAACTGTTTCCGCATTATCTTTAAACGCAGGTGTAGATATGGATATGGTTGGTGAAGGCTTTTTAACGACGCTAAAAAAATCAGTTCAACAAGGCAAGGTAAAACAACAAAGGATTGATGCTGCTTGTCGTCTTGTACTGGAAGCCAAATACAAACTTGGTTTGTTTGACGATCCTTTCCGTTATTGTAATGAAGAGCGAGCAAAAACGGAAATACTAAAACCAGAACATCTCGCTTTTGCCCGCAAAGCTGCTAGCGAATCTTTTGTACTCTTAAAAAATGATCAGCACATCTTGCCTTTGAAAAAAACAGGAACCATTGCTTTAATAGGACCTCTAGCAAATACTGGTGCCAATATGCCCGGTACCTGGAGTGTAAACAGCGATTTGGCCAACACCAAATCTCTTTTACAAGGAATGCAGACCGCAGCAGGTACTGAAGTTAAAATCTTGCACAGTCTTGGTTCTAATTTACTTGCCGATGCTCAATACCAAGAAAGAGGAACTATGTTTGGCCGTGATATTCCACGCGATAACCGTCCCGAAGCAGAAGTTATCGCTGAAGCTGTAAAGCTAGCTCAACAAGCCGATGTAGTGGTGGCAGCATTAGGCGAAAGTTCTGAGATGAGTGGCGAAGCCTCGAGCAGAACGGATATAGAAATCCCTGAGGTACAAAAACGTTTGTTGCAGGCTTTACTTAAAACTGGTAAACCGGTAGTCTTGGTTTTATTTACGGGTAGACCATTGGCTTTGAAATGGGAAAATGAAAATGTACCAGCCATTTTAAATGTTTGGTTTGGCGGGACTGAAGCGGCGAATGCGATTCCTGATGTTTTGTTTGGTGCAGTAAATCCCTCTGGAAAACTGACGGCAACCTTTCCTCAAAATGTAGGTCAGGTTCCGCTATATTATGCACACAAAAATACAGGTAGGCCATTAGCAGAAGGCAAATGGTTTAGTAAATTCCGTTCCAATTACCTCGATGTAAGCAATGATCCACTTTATCCTTTCGGATATGGGTTGAGTTACACTACTTTTGCTTACAGCAATTTAAAACTAAGCAAAAACAGCTTTAAAGCTGGCGAATCGATTACGGCCAGTATCGAGGTAAAAAACACCGGAACTGTCGAAGGCAAAGAGGTCGTACAATTATATATTCAGGACCTTGTAGGCAGCTCTACCCGCCCAGTGAAGGAGTTGAAAGGGTTTCAAAAAATCAGTTTAAAACCGGGAGAAAGTAAAACAGTAAGTTTTAAAATCACTGAAGAAGATTTGAAATTCTACAATACGGCTTTAAAGTTTATTGCTGAGCCTGGGGATTTCAAGATCTATGTCGGGGGCAATTCCAGAGATGTTATAGAAGCGAAATTTGTTTTGGCACCTTTATGATTCCAGGTTACTCTTAGGAGTAACCTTTCAGGTCATACCAATGCCTCAATTTCTTCTATTGAAAGATCTGTTAATTCGGCAATTTCATCAAGATGGGTATTTTTAGCTTTTAATTTTAGTGCTATTTCAATTGCTTTTGCATACTCACCTTTAGCCTTACCTTCTGCAATACCTTCTGCAATGCCTTTAGCTTTGCCTTTAGTTTCAGCCTCCCCAATGGCATAATCCAATACATTCTTATTATCCCATTTGTATTTTAAACTTGTATTATACATTTCTTTCTCCTTCTTAGTTAGGTTGGCATAACTAGCCAGATTAAACAATTGATCAAATTCCGGTCCTGATAAATATTGAGGCCGTTTTTTAAATTCTGTTAAATGCTTTAATGCATATAACCACTTGTCCAGATTTGTCTCCAGTTCGTCGGGCTTCTTCACAAAATTAAGCATCTCGATGAATATAAAGCCCAATTTATCATAGAATATTTTACCTGTATACCTGTTAGTCAAGCAAATATCTTGCACATACTCCGTTCTAGAGCAATCCGGTAAATTAAAATCCTCCAAAAAAGCGAGCAGATAAACTTCTGTCAGCTCATAAGCCCAATCTTTCCGACCACCTTTTGGAGCTTGTTCACTTATCACTCTGGAAGCATAAAATAAAGCGCGCTCTTTGAAGTATTTCTGGTAGCCACGTTGAACTTCTAATATAAATTTACTACCATCGGCATCGGTGCAGATTACATCAATAACAGCTCCCCCTTCCTCAGCGTTTTCTCCAGGATATTCATTTCTCCCGTATTCGATAGACTTAATGAGTTTCCGGCCCACAAACAAATGGTTTAAAAGGCCAATCAGAATGGGTTTACTTTCATCCGAAGCAAAGAGCCTTTTGAAAGAGAAATCCACGAATGGATCAATAAAGGTTGTTGCTTTGGCTTTGAGTTTAGCTTTTTTTTGGGATGCTCGCATCGCAACGCTTTCTTCTTCTGACATTTGTGGTTGGTTAAGTTCTCTCAACAAAAGTACTACGATCATAAACACGAAATCTAAGTCGGTTGAAATTTGATGGAAACACCCGAAATATCGAACATATTCAGAATAAAGTAGAAGATATGGCCAACCCTAGAAAGGATTAAAAAATTTAATATTGTCTTAATTAGGAATCGAATAATCAGTATAGAAACATCTGTCAGGCATTACTATGAATAGGGAGTAACTAGGGGATGAGTAGGGAATGAGTAGCTGGTTGCTGTACCTTTGATTTAGGGTTGGGTTAGGGTTGCTATACCCTAGGGGTAAAGCAAGGGTATAGCAACGGTAAAGGAAGGGTAACGCAGGGGTAAAGCAACCAGCTACTCATTCCCTACTCATCCCCTTCTCATTAGCTAGTCATAGTAATCCTTGACAAAGTTCATCTTACACTCTTCCTAAAATTTGTCCTAAGCTCGGCTTGTTTACAAATTCACTGTTTGCAATAGCCTTATCCCGTATCTTGTGAGCCGCTATTACAGCATCCTCTTCACAGGGAGCCATCAGGTAAATGCAAATTTTGTCTCCTTCAAAAAAATAATGTTCCTTGATTGCCAATTCAGATCGTTGCAAATCATTAGCTAGTGAAATCACATATACATCAGAATTTCTCTCTAGCTGGATAAAATAGCAGTCTCTGGTGATATCGGTGTAAAAACCGGGATTAAGGCGGCATTCCAAAATCTGAGCATCACTAAATGTTCTAAACCTGTTGAAATAGGCTTTAGCAGCAAATGCATCATCAAAAACTACATGGACAGGGATGTTCGTTTCTGCATTTGGCTCCAGGATAAAATAAAGACATCCGTTGTTTTCGTCGTGGTTGAGTTCCATATTATTGTTGATTAAACAGTTAATAATAGAAGTCCCGGACGGGATTTTAGCAGGAGGCCATGAGATCTGTTTTAACCAACGATAGGCTTAAAAACGAAGATGCAACTATAGCGAACTCTAAATACCGCCCTGCATGGCTTCTCACGGCCTTGGACACGGATTTACAATAGAGCCCATAACGCTATAGTGCACCTTCAAAAGTACAATAATATTTGTTATGGGCATTAATCTATTGTCCCTGTCCTGTACTTGTGAGAATTCTGCAGGTGAGACTCTTTGAATTAATACCTCATTTAAGAAGTAATTGATATGTTGTTTATATTTCTTTAGTTCATTGGCGTGATATTTTGGTTTATATACTGGGTTATAACCTCAATTCAAAGATTACTAGAAAACTTTAAATAAAAAAAATTATCCAAAAAATTAACTGCAGATTTAATTATGTAAAATATTGCAATAAACTACAATATTTCGACAACCATTTAAGACAAATGCCATGAATCAAAAAACAAGAACCATTTCTAACTTTTTATGCTAAACTTTTTCCTCTTCTTCCTGAAATTCTTTTAGAAATGAACAAAAGAGTTCTTGAAATATACGAGCTTTAAGTAACCAGGTTAAAAGATACTATAAATTATGGATAAGGTAATTTGGTTAACAGTGTGGTTGTTATGAGTAATATTTAGTATTTTTGTATCAACAGCTTTAATTATTATTATGAGCGATAAAGACATTAAAAGACTTATTGATCTGGCTAAAGACGGGCTAAAGAAAGAAACCACCAAAGAGGAGGCGTTGCAATCTTTAGTACGTGCGGGTATTTTGGATAAAAATGGAAAGTATACTAAACATTATCCAAATCTGGCCAGATTAGCTGAGGAACATAATGTATAATGAAAGACCGAACTTTATTCTAGGTTTTCATGGATGCGACGAATCTGTCTGTCATTCTCTATTAAATAGTCCCAGTAAAATTAAAACCAGCAAAGAAGTCTTCGATTGGTTAGGGCATGGTATGTATTTCTGGGAAAATAATTATGACAGGGCTTTAATGTGGGCGAAAGACAAGAAGAAAAGAGGCACATTAAAAGATCCAGCTGTAATAGGAGCTGTGATTCAACCAGGACATTGTTGTGATTTTACCGATACAAAATATATTGAAGTAATAAAAGCTTATTACAAATTATTGGCTGACAAACATGATAAAGCAGGTGTACCTTTACCTGTTAATAAAGATGTAAAACACGATATTCATAAGGATCAGTTAAAACGGGAATTGGACTGTACTACCATCGAATTTATGCATAATGAAATTCTGACTCAATATAATTTCGATATCAAATCAAAAGGTTATAGTGAATTTCAACTATTTGATTCCGTAAAAGGAGTGTTTACTGAGGGTGGGCCTGCATTTCCTGGTGCTGGTATATATAATAAAAGTCACATTCAAATTTGTATTAGAAACTCAAACTGTATAAAAGGCTTTTTTCTCCCACGCACTAAAGCAACATGGCCATAAGTTGTAATCCTCAGTTTTATTGATCGTTAACAGAATAAAATTTCTTTTATACTGTATAAATCAATAATTTAGTTAAATGAACAAGCTCCAATTGACCTTCTCGATAATCCTACTCTCTGCCGGCTTAAACAGTAAAGCGCAAGATTTAGCAAAATACGAGAAAGGTACTTTTATAAAAGGAAAGGACAGTATTGGCTACAGAGTGTTATTTCCGGAAAATTTTGAACGCACAAAAAAGTATCCTATCCTATTTGTGTTACATGGAAGTGGAGAAAGAGGTAATGACAACCAGAATCAATTAACACACGGGGGGAGCTTATTCTTAAAGGAAGAGGTAAGAAAACAGTTTCCTGCGATTATTGTATTCCCACAATGCAGCTCTGATAGCTTTTGGTCCAATGTTGATTTTAAACAAGATGCTGCAGGTAATAGAGAATTCTTATTTCAGGAAGCGGGCCAACCTAGTAAAGCTATGCAGGCATTATTAGGATTGATAGATAATTTCGTTAATAAACCTTATGTAAATAAAAATCAAGTCTATGCGGGAGGATTATCAATGGGTGGTATGGGTACATACGAATTGCTGAGACGCAAACCTCAATTATTTGCTGCAGCATTTACGATCTGTGGTGGTGACAATGTGGCTAATGTCCAAAAGTATAAAAATACACCACTGTGGATTTTCCACGGAGAACAAGACCATACGGTTCCAGTTGTATTATCGACAAGAATAGCCGACCGATTAAGAGAGTTAGGAAGCCCGATGAAGTTAACGCTATACCCTTATGTGGACCACAACAGCTGGGACTCTGCTTTTGCAGAGCCCGAATTATTGCCGTGGTTATTTTCTAAGCGTAAATAGTTTTAGTAAAACTATTCTGCCATATTGTGATAAACGGCCTGAACATCATCGTCCTCTTCCAGTTTATCAATTAATTTAAACACATCAGCTGCTTGCTCTTCAGTTACAGCAGTATGTGATAAAGCGATGCGTTCCAGTTTAGCACTTTTCATTTCTACACCAAGATCTTCTAATGCTTTTTGCATTTTTCCGAAGTCCTCAAATGCAGTTTGTACTACTGCAATATCATTTCCTTCTTCATCAGCCTCTAAGTACAAATCTTCCAAACCAGCATCGATCAATTCAAACTCTAATTCTTCCAAATCTCTTTCTCCCGGTAAAAACCTGAAGATAGATTTGCGATTAAATATGAAATCCAATGATCCTGTTTTACCCAAAGTACCACCAGTTTTATTGAAGTAACTACGTACGTTAGCTACAGTTCTATTGGTATTGTCTGTTGCAGTTTCAATAAGTACAGCTACGCCATGCTGTCCATAACCTTCGTATACATACTCTTCGTATCCATTCTCATCCTTATTAGAAGCACGTTTAATTGCCGCGTCTACTCTATCTTTAGGCATATTTACTGCCTTAGAATTCTGGATTGCAGTACGTAAACGCGAGTTGGTATCAGGGCTCGGACCTCCGTCCTTTACTGCCATTACAATCTCTTTACCTATCCTGGTAAACTGCACGGCCATTTTGGCCCAACGCTTAAATTTTCTTTCTTTTCTAAATTCAAATGCTCTTCCCATTTTCTTGTTTTAGTTTATTTTGGTCGTCACCATTGCTTTTTCCGCACCTTATCTTTACCTGCCCGTCATCCTGAATTTATTTCAGGATCCCTCACCTGCAAAGCTATCTTTCTCTTGCGAGATCCTGAAATAAATTCAGGATGACGAACTGCCTATTCAGAACAACTGCCTATTCAGGACAATTGCCGCTCAGGTAAGACGAGATGTGTCCTGTGCGGGACGAATTTTATTTCTTTAAATTCTTTAACATATCCGTTGTCAGCTTTGCTAAATCAAATTCTGGTTTCCAGCCCCAATCTTTAGCCGCATAACTATCATCTATAGATCGTGGCCAGCTATTTGCAATTTGCTGACGTGGATCATTATCGGTGTAAGTTAAGGTAAATTCTGGAATATGCTTTCTGATTTCAGCAGCAAGGATCTCAGGTGTAAAGCTTACGCCTGTAAAATTATAACTAGAACGGATAGAGATTTTACTCGCCTCTGCGTCCATTAACTCAATCGTTCCCCTTATCGCATCATCCATATACATCATTGGCAACTCTGTTGCTGCATTTAAAAAAGAAGCATAGGTACCTTTCATCAATGCATCATGGAATATGTGAATCGCGTAATCAGTTGTACCTCCACCTGGGGCAGCTTTCCAGCTAATCAGTCCAGGGTAACGGATACTCCGTACATCCAATCCATACTTATTAAAGTAGTATTCGCACCAGCGCTCACCGGCAAGTTTACTTACTCCATATACAGTATTTGGATCCATCACACAAAACTGCGGAGTAAGATCTTTAGGCGAATTTGGTCCAAATACCGCAATAGAGCTAGGCCAGTAAACCTTTGCTGTTTTATAAGTAATGGCCAGGTCTAGAATATTTAATAGACCGTTCATGTTTAAGTCCCAGGCTAGCTTTGGATTTTGCTCGCCTGTGGCCGACAATAACGCAGCCAGCAGGTATACCTGTGTTGGCTTATATTTTTGAAAGATGTTGTTTAAGGTATCCTTTTCAAGTACGTTTACAAACTCAAAAGGTCCTGAATTTTTGATGTCGTAATCAGGTCTGCGGATATCACAGGCAATTACATTATCTTCACTATAGGTTTTACGTAGGGCAGTAACTAGTTCAGTGCCGATCTGGCCATTAGAACCTAATACTAATATTTTTTCACTCATAAATAATTTATGGATTTTGGCAAAGGTAAATAAATGAACAAACCTATTCAAAAATGTTCGTAGCAACCAAAATTTATAGTTGATTATTTACAAGGTATTGCTGGGTTATTTTTAGATCCCTCCATACAACTAATTGTTAAAAAGTTGATTTAGTAACAAAAACATTATATATTTACTTTATGGTGTATTTATGACACTAACTATTTTATTTTGCTTAATATTACAAAACAAAACGCAGTTTAAACACACAATAACAACCAAATATGAACAGAAGAGAAGCAGTGAGAAACGTTGCCTTTTTAATGGGGGGCGCGTTATCGGCAACTACAATTGGCGTATTTCTGGAAGGTTGCAATTCACCAACCACTAAGGCAAAAGGCAGTTTATTTACAGAAGATCAGCAGAAACTGATTACTGAAGTCGCAGACATTATCATTCCTACAACGAGTTCTCCGGGCGCAAAAGCGGCGGGTGTTGGACCATTCATTACGATGATGATAAAGGATTGCTACCCAGATGAGGCACAACAAGCTTTTGTTAAAGGTTTAGAAGATCTTGAAAAGCAAGCGAAGGATGAGTATAAAAAATCCTTTCTGGAATTAACAGTAGCCCAACGTCAGGAATTGCTAGGTAAACTTAGGGATGCGACCGTTGCCGCTACCAAAGTAGAGAAGGAAAAGCTTGAAGAGCTGGACAAACAAAAAACAGATCCTGAAAAAGCAAAATCTCAAACGGAAAACACCGGCACGATTTCTATCCTTCCTAAGGATAAACCTAAAATGGAACCACGTTTCTTCTCCATCATCAGAGACCTTACCCTACTGGGTTATTTCACATCAGAAGTTGGAGCCACACAGGCCTATGCATTTGTTGAAATTCCGGGCCGCTACGATGGTTGCGTAGATTTAAAACCTGGTCAGAAAGTTTGGTCGTAAACCTTTTTATATAATTAAATAATGAGCAATTTAAATGTTAAAGCAACTGCACAAAACACTTATGATGCAATTGTTGTAGGATCTGGAATTAGTGGCGGCTGGGCAGCAAAAGAATTAACTGAAAAAGGTTTAAAAGTTTTATTGCTGGAAAGAGGCAGGAACATTGAACATATAAAAGACTATACCACGGCCATGAAAAAGCCTTGGGAATTTGAGCATAGAGGTAAATTGACCGAAGCACAAAAAGAAACCCATCCAGTACAAAAAAGAGATTATCCATATACAGAATTTAATGAGAGCTTCTGGGTAAATGACGAAGAATGTCCTTATACTGAGGTTAAGCGTTTTGATTGGTACCGCGGCTTCCATGTTGGTGGTAAATCATTAATGTGGGGTAGACAAAGCTACCGTTTCAGTGATTTGAATTTTGAGGATAACTTAAAGGATGGACATGGCGTAGATTGGCCTATCCGATATAAAGACATTGCTCCTTGGTACGATTATGTAGAGAAATTTGCAGGTATCAGTGGAAAGGCTGAAAACTGGCCAGCATTGCCAGACGGACAGTTCCTCCCTCCAATGGAAATGAATTGCGTGGAAAAGGAAGTTAAGAAACGTATTGAAGCCAAATGGAACAAATCAAGGATCATGACCATTGGTCGCACAGCCAACTTAACGGTCGAGCATGGTGGACGTGGTAAATGTCAGTACCGTAACCTTTGCAGCAGAGGATGTCCTTTTGGTGCTTATTTTAGCACGCAATCGTCTACCCTACCAGCAGCAGTAGCCACTGGGAACTTAACATTACGTCCGTTCTCATTGGTAAACTCTATCATTTATGATAAAGAAACCCAAAAAGCAAAAGGCGTAGTGGTTATCGATTCGGAAACAATGGAGACTACAGAATACTTCGCAAAAATTGTATTCGTAAATGGATCAACATTGGGTACAACTTTCGTTTTATTAAACTCAACTTCTGATGAGCATCCTAACGGTTTAGGTAATGGCAGTGGACAACTTGGACATAATTTAATGGATCACCATTTCCGTGCAGGTGCAAATGGCAGAATAGAAGGCTTTGAAGATAAATACACCTACGGAAAAAGGGCCAATGGGATTTACATTCCGAGGTACCAGAACATGGGTGGTGATAAACGTGATTATTTAAGAGGTTTTGGTTACCAAGGTGGCGGAAGTCGTGGCAACTGGCATGCCGATGTTGCTGAATTGGCGTTTGGTGGTGATTTTAAAGATCAAATGACCGTTCCTGGTTCTTGGAATATGGGCTTAGGCGGATTCGGTGAATCACTTCCTTATTTTGAGAACAAAGTATTTATCGATAAAAGCAAGAAAGACAAATGGGGACAACCTGTTTTGGCTATTGACTGCGAGTTTAAAGATAATGAACGCAAAATGCGTGTTGACATGATGAATGATGCAGCAGAAATGCTGGAGGCATCTGGCGCTAAAGACATTACCACGTTTGACAATGGTTCTGCTCCAGGTATGGCTATTCATGAAATGGGAACAGCACGTATGGGCCACGATCCTAAAACATCGGTTTTGAACAAATGGAACCAGATGCACGAAGTAAAAAATGTTTTTGTAACCGATGGATCATGCATGGGCTCGGCCGCATGTCAGAACCCGTCATTAACTTATATGGCATTAACGGCCAGAGCGTGTGACTTTGCTGTTAGTGAATTAAAAAAAGGTAACCTTTAATGGAAAATAGAAAAATTAGAATGGGCATGATTGGTGGCGGTAAAGATGCTTTCATCGGCGCCGTTCATCGTATAGCTGCAAATATCGACGGGCAGGTTGAATTCTGCTGTGGTGCATTGAGTATAAACCCTGAAGTAGCCATGGAATCGGGTAAAATCCTGTTCCTTCCTGAGGACAGGACTTACTTAAATTATGAAGAAATGATTACGCAGGAGAGCAAATTACCTGCGGATAAACGTATCGATTTTGTAACAATTGTAACGCCTAACTTCGCGCACTTTGCGCCTGCAATGATGGCGCTTGATCATGGCTTTAATGTGGTGATTGAAAAACCAATCGCTTTATCGCTGGATGAGGCTAAACAATTGCAACAAAAGGTTAAGGAAACAGGATTGATTTTATGCTTAACGCATACTTACTCAGGCTATCCAATGGTAAAGCAAGCCAGACATATGGTTGCTGAAGGCCAATTGGGTGCCATCAGAAAGATCATGGTCGAGTATCCTCAAGGATGGTTGAGTACACTTACTGAGCGTGAGGGCAATGCTGGTGCCGCATGGCGTACTGACCCTGCCAAAAGTGGAAAAAGTGGTTGTATGGGTGATATAGGCACTCATGCTGCACAGTTGGCTGAGTACATTTCTGGATTGAAAATTACTAAACTTTGTGCCGACCTTAACATTGTGGTACCGGGCAGAGGCTTAGATGATGATGGGAATGTGCTGCTTAAATTTGACAATGGAGCAAATGGGGTTTTGGTAGCTTCGCAAATTGCTGCTGGTGAAGAAAACGCCTTAAAAATTAAGATGTACGGAGAAAAAGGTGGTCTGGAATGGCACCAAATGGAACCGAACACTTTAATCGTTAAATGGTTAGATCAGCCTGCACAAATATACCGTGCTGGACAGGCTTATTTATCTGATGCTGCAAAACACAATACCCGTGTACCGGGTGGTCACCCAGAAGGTTACCTTGAAGCTTTTGCAAACATTTACAGAAACTTTGTACTGACTTTGAGAACAAAACTAGAGGGTGGAACGCCGACAGCAGCAATGCTCGACTTCCCGAATGTAGAAGATGGTATCAGAGGAATGGCTTTTATTGAAAACACAGTGGCCTCGAGCCAATCGGATCAGAAATGGTTTGATTTTAAAATATAACAGACAATGACAACGATTAAAGGACCAGGAGTTTTTTTAGCCCAGTTTATTGGAGACGAAGCCCCATTCAATTCTTTGGATGCCATTTGCGAATGGGCAGCAGGCCTTGGATTTAAAGGAATCCAAATGCCTACGCTCGATGCACGTTTCATAGACTTACAGAAAGCAGCAGAAAGTAAAACTTATGCCGATGAATTGAAAGGAAAAGTTCAGTCGTACGGATTAGAGATTACTGAATTATCAACGCATTTACAGGGTCAGCTGGTAGCAGTAAATCCTGCTTATGACCTTGCTTTTGATGCTTTTGCACCTGATGCGTATAAAAACAATCCAAAAGCCAGAACGGAGTGGGCTGTACAACAAATGAAGTATGCCGCAAAAGCCTCGCAAAATCTAGGCTTAAATGCACATGCGACTTTTAGTGGTTCCTTATTATGGCACATGTTCCACCCATGGCCACAGCGCCCTGAAGGTTTGGTAGATGCAGGTTTTACGGAACTGGCAAAAAGATGGATGCCTATTCTTAATGAATTTGACAATTGTGGTGTAGATGTTTGTTATGAAATACACCCGGGAGAAGATTTGTTTGATGGCATCACTTACGAGATGTTCCTTGAAAAGGTAAACAACCATCCTCGCGCCTGTCTGCTATATGATCCTTCACATTTTGTATTGCAACAACTGGATTATATCCAATACATCGACTTTTACCATGAGCGCATTAAAGCGTTCCATGTTAAAGACTCGGAGTTTAATCCTACAGGTAAACAAGGTACTTTTGGTGGCTATCAAAGTTGGGCAAACCGTGCTGGCAGGTACCGTTCTCCTGGAGATGGGCAGGTAGATTTTAAAACCATTTTCAGTAAACTGGCACAATACGATTATACGGGTTGGGCGGTAATGGAATGGGAATGCTGCATAAAAGACGCTCAGGTTGGCGCCAAAGAAGGTGCTGAGTTTATTAAAAAGAATATTATTAAAGTAACAGACAGGGCTTTTGATGATTTTGCATCTTCCGGTGGAAATGATGATTTCAACAATAAGATTTTAGGTCTGAATCAATAACACAATAAAATGAAAAAAACACTATTAGTACTGGGCTGCTTTGTATTGGCAATGGCCTCATGTTCAAGTCCAGAAGAACGCGCTTCGTCTACAAGCACTACTACCACAACTGAAACTTCAGCAACAACTACAGAAACTCCAGCTGCTACTGCTCCTGCTGTTAAGGGCGAAGGAGAAAAGTTAATTGCAAAATCTGACTGTATTGGTTGCCACAATAAAGTACAAAAGGTGATCGGGCCTGCGTATGTAGATATTGCGGCTAAATATCCTTTAAATGATGAGAATGTAAACCACCTTGCGGATAAGATCATTGCAGGAGGTAAAGGTGTATGGGGAGAGATTCCTATGACGCCACACGCTGCTTTAAGTAAAGATGATGCGAAACAGATGGTTAGCTACATTTTATCGCTAAAAAAATAAGATCACATCAAAGAACCACACACCACTAGAACCACACGAAAATGGACCACACAAAAAAAGATCAGGAATCTTCATCCAGGCGGAACTTTCTAAAAACCACAGCTATTGCTGCATCGGCATTTATGATCGTACCGCGCCACGTTTTGGGTGGAAGAGGTTTTTTAGCGCCTAGCGATAGGCTTATTATTGCCAGCATAGGTGCTGGGGGCAAAGGTAAATCGGATATTGCCAGCTTCTACAAAAGCGGTAAGGCTGACATTGGATTCCTTTGCGATGTACACGATAGCAGAGCCGCAGAAAGTGTAAAAGCTTTCCCTAAGGCAAAGTATTACCGGGACTACCGTGAAATGCTGGATAAGGAAGCTAAAAACTTTGATGCGGTTTCTATCTCTACGCCTGATCATAGTCATGCTATACAAGCCATCGCCGCCATGCAGTTAGGTAAACACGTGTACGTTCAGAAACCTTTAACCCATGATATTTATGAAGCACGTGCTTTAACTGCTGCTGCTGAAAAGTATAAGGTGGTTACGCAAATGGGTAATCAGGGCGCCTCTAATGATGGTCCAAGGTTAATGAGGGAATGGTATGATGCAGGTTTAATTGGCGATGTCCATACCATTTATGCATGGACGGACAGACCGGTATGGCCGCAGGGTATTCCGTGGTCGGCAAACAAAGCACCAATACCTGCTGATCTTGATTGGGATTTGTGGTTAGGTACGGCTCCTTATAAAGATTATGTAGATAAACTTGTTCCATTTAACTGGCGCGGCTGGTGGGATTATGGAACTGGAGCATTGGGAGATATGGGCTGCCATTTATTAGAAGCTCCTTTCAGCGTTTTAAATTTAAAATATGCGACTGAAGTTCAGGCTAGCGTTGGTTCTGTATATGTAGATGAGTTTAAAAGGGGTTATTTCCCTGATAGCTGTCCACCATCAAGTCATGTAACCTTAAAATTCCCTAAAACTAATAAAACAAAAGGGGACGTTACTGTACATTGGATGGACGGTGGGATACAACCTGAAAGACCTGAAGAATTGGGTGCAAACGATACATTTGGCGACGGTGGAAACGGCACCTTGTTTGTTGGTACAAAAGGCAAAATGATGGCTAGTACTTATGGTGCAAATCCACGATTACTTCCTTTAAGCAGAAATGAGAATATCAAAGTAGCACAAAAATTTGCACGCGTTCCAGATGGTGCTAATGGCCATTACGGACAATGGGTTGATGCTTGTATTGCGGGTTATGGGAAAAAAGAACTAAGTTCTCCATTCTCTATTGCAGGACCACTTACTGAATCGTTGTTAATGGCGAATTTGGCCATCAGGGGTACTGATATCCAACGCAAAAATGCAGAAGGAAAGATTAAGTATCCGGGCAGAAACATCAAATTACTTTGGGACAATGCCAACATGAAGATCACCAATTTTGATGACGTGAATCAATTTGTAAAACGCGAATACCGTAAAGGATGGTCACTTGGTGTTTAACCAGAATTAAAGAACAAAGATTAAGGAACAAGGATAAAAGACAAAGAACATGAAAAAATATATCTTATCAGCCATTGTGTTAACCGCACTATTTGGTGGAAGCGCTGCTCAAGCTCAATCGGGCAAAAAAGGTTTTACTAAACTATTTGATGGTAAAACAACAAAAGGCTGGCATACATATGGTAAAACTACTGCCGGTGCTAAATGGAAAATTGAAGAGGGCGCCTTGCATTTTGACCCAAAGGGCGATAGTAATGGTGGTGGAGATTTAGTAACCGACAATGAGTACAGCAACTTTCATTTAAAAATAGACTGGAAAATAGCGCCTAAAGGCAACAGTGGAATCATTTACTATGTAAAAGAAGACCCTGCAAAATATCATCAAACTTACAGTACTGGTTTAGAAATGCAGGTACTTGATAATGATGGCCATAAGGATGGCAAAATCCCTAAGCACCGTTCTGCAGATTTGTATGATTTGATTAAAAGCAGTTCTGAGCCGGTAAAACCTCTTGGCGAATGGAATACAGCTGAAATCATTTGCAAAGATGGCAAATTAGAGCATTACCTAAATGGTGTAAAAGTAGTATCGACTACACTTTGGGATGACAACTGGAAATCACTTGTTGCCGGAAGTAAATTTGGAAGCTGGGCGGATTGGGGAACCTATAAGTCTGGAAAAATAGCGCTTCAAGATCATGGAGATGAAGTTTGGTACCGCAACATCATGATCAAACAGCTATAATACATCAAAAAAAGAATTAAATAACCAAACATGAACTTAAATAACCGCATCAAATTATCGACCATGATGTTCCTGGAGTTTTTTATCTGGGGTGCATGGTTTGTAACACTTGGTACTTTTCTTGGGCACAATCTTAGTGCCACAGGTGGTCAATCAGCCGCCGTTTTTTCAACCCAATCCTGGGGTGCAATTATCGCTCCTTTCATTATTGGGTTAATTGCAGACAGATATTTTAATGCTGAGAAAATCCTGGGCATATTACATTTAGTTGGCGCCGTTTTAATGTACCAGATGTATAATGCTACTGACATGACCGCATTTTATCCATATGTACTGGCTTACATGATTTTGTTTATGCCAACGCTAGCGCTAGTCAATTCTGTGTCTTTTAACCAAATGAAAGATCCTGAAAAAGAATTTTCTACGATTAGAGTTTGGGGAACTATAGGCTGGATCGCTGCCGGATTGTTGATCAGCTATGTATTTCATTGGGATACTGACCAGGGCGTAAAAGATGGTTTACTAAAAAACACCTTTATGATGGGCGCAGTTGTGTCTCTGATCTTAGGTCTATTTAGTTTCACCTTACCTAAAACTCCGCCTAAAGTCGCATCAGGAGAAAAAGTAAAAATATCTGAAATACTTGGTCTTGATGCTTTGAAGCTATTAAAGGATAAAAACTTTGCAATATTCTTTATCTCTTCTATACTTATCTGTATTCCACTAGCGTTTTATTATCAGAATGCACATTCGTTTCTTTCTAATGTAGGCCTTGAAAATCCTACAGGTAAAATGACTATCGGACAGGTATCAGAGGTATTGTTCTTATTATTATTGCCTGTATTCTTCAGCAAATTTGGCTTTAAAAAGACCATTTTAGTGGGTATGCTAGCATGGGGTGTACGTTATGCCCTATTTGCTTATGGAAATGCGAGCGATTTAAGCTTTATGCTGATCATTGGTATTGCACTACATGGTATTTGCTACGATTTCTTCTTCGTATCTGGACAGATTTATACCAATGCTGCTGCTGGTGAAAAATATAAAAGTTCTGCGCAAGGCTTAATTACCCTTGCAACTTATGGCGTTGGTATGCTTATCGGCTTTGAAGTTGCCGGCCTAATCACCGACACTTACAAAACTAGCGAGGGAGCCTTCGATTGGAAAATGATCTGGATCATTCCTTCGGGCATTGCATTTGTAGTATTCCTATTGTTTACACTCTTTTTTACTGATAAAAAGAAGGTTGAAGCTTAATTATTAAATAACCAATGAGTGAAAATTTAAGCAGAAGAACTGCATTGAAAAATATTGTTGCCGGAACTGCCGCTTTAGGTGTTTCGGCGGCTATACCCGCTTTTGCTCTGGAACAGACTAAATCCACCATGCTAAAAGGAAATATAAACCACTCGGTATGCCGCTGGTGCTTTGGAAAAATGGAGTTGGATGATTTGTGCATTGAGGCAAAGAAAATTGGTATTAAGGCCATTGATCTGGTAGGTCCTAAAGATTGGCCTACACTAAAAAAACATGGGTTATACTCCTCTATGTGTAATGGTGCAGAGATCAATCTAGTGGATGGCTGGAATGATCCACAATTTCATGCTACGCTGATTAAAAACTATTCGGAAATGATTCCTAAAGTTGCTGAGGCTGGCTACACACAACTGATCTGCTTTAGTGGCAACAGACGTGGTAAAGACGATGAAACCGGGCTTAAAAACTGTGTTGAGGGCTTGAAACAGGTATTACCACTTGCCGAAAAGCATGGTGTGGTATTAGTTATGGAGCTATTGAACAGCAAAATAAACCATAAGGATTATCAATGTGACCATACGGCCTGGGGTGCAGAATTGGCGAAGAGGTTGGGATCTGAGAACTTCAAATTGCTATATGACATTTATCATATGCAGATTGATGAGGGTGATGTGATCCGTAATATCCAGACTTTTCATCCATACATTTCTCATTATCATACTGCGGGTGTACCGGGCAGAAATGAGATTGATGATACACAGGAATTATTTTATCCTGCGATTATGAAAGCAATCCTTGCAACTGGATTTAAAGGCTATGTGGCACAGGAATTTATTCCAAAGTACGCAGACAAAATAAAATCATTAAGAGATGCCGTAAATATTTGCGACGTTTAAATTCATAAATATGAACTCAAGAAGAAGTTTTCTAAAACAAACAGGACTTGCCGCGGCAGGGGCACTTTTATTACCATCTTTTGCCTTTGTTGGAGGATCGAAAAGAAAAGTTGGCATACAGTTGTATTCATTAAGGAAAGAACTTCCTACTGATGTAAAAGGCGTAATAGAAAAAATTGCAAAAGCAGGATACAAAGAGGTAGAGACTTATGGTTTTTCACCAACTGGTGGCTACTGGGGTCTGGACGCTAAGTCATTTAAAAGCTTACTTACCGCGAACGGCTTAACTACCCCGAGTGGGCATTTTGGTCTTGATGATTTCATCAAAAGCGGCAACAAGGATTTGTTAAAACCATATATAGAAGGAGCGGTAGCGGTTAACAATAAATATTTTACCATCGCTTACTTAGGGGAGCCACTCAGAACGTCGCTTGAAGATTACAAAAAGATCGCAGGCCGTTTAAATGAAGCAGCTGAACTGGTGAAACAATCGGGTTTAAAATTGGCCTACCATAACCATGATTTTGAATTTAAAAAGTATGAAGGCGGAACTACAGGCTATGACATTTTGTTGAATGAAACAGATAAAAACCTGATTAGATTTGAAATGGATTTGTATTGGGTAGTACGCTCAGGAAATGATCCAGTTGCGATGTTCAACAAAAACCCAGGTCGTTTCCCGATGTGGCATGTAAAGGATATGGATAAGGCTAACCACGGTATAAATACTGAGGTTGGTTCGGGTACCATAGATTTCAAGAACATATATAAACATGCCAAGCAAGCTGGTCTTGAGCACTTAATTGTAGAGCAAGAGAACTTTTCGAAGGATCCTTTTGTAAGCATTAAGCAAAGCTTCGATTATGTAAACCGTGAACTGATTAAGTAAGAGATATTCTTAACAAAATATTGGGGAGTGGTTGTCAAAAGCCACTCCCCTTTTTTATGATTGAAAAAATGCCCATATTTGGAAACTTATTATTTCACCATAAATACAATTGATTAAATAATTAAAAACAAGTAAAACAACAAATTAAAAGATGAAAATTGCAGTAGTTGGAGCCACCGGTCTGGTAGGCACCGTAATGTTAAAAGTATTAGAAGAGCGTAACTTCCCGTTAACCGAATTGATCCCTGTAGCCTCTGAGAAGAGTGTTGGTAAGGAAATCACATTTAAGGGTAAGAAGTACGCTGTTGTAAACATGGAGACTGCGATTTCGATGAGACCTGATATTGCGTTGTTTTCTGCAGGTGGCAGCACTTCATTAGCTGAAGCCCCTCGTTTTGCTGCAGTAGGTACTACAGTAATCGACAATTCATCTGCATGGCGCATGGATCCGTCGAAAAAGCTGGTTGTACCTGAAGTAAATGCAACTGAATTATCAGCTGATGATAAGATCATTGCAAATCCGAACTGTTCAACTATCCAAATGGTAGTGGCTTTAAAACCACTTCATGATAAATATAAGATCAAACGTGTAGTTGTATCAACTTATCAGTCTGTAACCGGAACTGGTGTAAAAGCTGTTGAACAATTGATGAACGAGCGTAAAGGAATAACTGATGGCCCTATGGCTTATGCTTATCCTATCGATTTAAACGTAATCCCTCAGATTGATGTTTTCCAGGATAATGGATACACCAAAGAAGAGATGAAAATGATTTTGGAAACCCAAAAGATTATGGGCGACAACAGCATTAAAGTTACAGCTACAACAGTACGTATTCCGGTAATGGGCGGTCACTCTGAGTCGGTAAACGTTGAGTTTGAGAACGACTTTGATGTAACTGAAGTGAAAAACCTATTGGCGAATACTGAAGGTATCATTTTAGTTGACGATCCGGCAAACCTTAAATATCCTATGCCTAAAGATGCGCATGAGAAAGATGAGGTATTTGTAGGAAGAATCAGACGTGATGAATCATTGCCAAACACATTGAATATGTGGATTGTAGCGGACAACCTACGTAAAGGTGCTGCAACAAACGCGGTTCAGATTGCTGAATACCTTGTAAAGAACCAACTGGTATAATTTTATAAATTATAAACGTTAGAGTGATGTATGAATAGCTTTTACCAGTTATACATACATCACTTTTTTTTTAAAGCATATGTCTAAAAGATCAAGATTACCTTTTTTAGTACTACTCTTCATCTGTAGTATCTCTTTTGCACAAAGCCCGATACAGAAGCTGGAGAAAGCATACAATGCTTTTCAGTCAGACCCACAGACTAAATATGCCAGCACTTCACTTTGTGTTTTGGATGCCAATACCGGCAAACCACTGTTTACACATAACGAACAGGTAGGTCTGGCCACTGCCTCTACCTTAAAAGTCATCACTGCTGCCACGGCATTTAGCGTACTTGGAAAAGATTTTCAATTTCAAACAACTTTGGCTTACACCGGAAACATTACTACTGAGGGCGTTTTAAAAGGGGATTTAATCATTATTGGAAGTGGCGACCCTACTTTGGGTTCTGATCGATACCAAAACAAAGAAAACGCGGTACTCAAAGAATGGATTGCAGCGATCAAAAAAGCGGGCATAAAAAAGATTGAAGGAGCTATTATTGGTGATGACCGTATATTTGGTACACAAACTACTCCCGAAGGTTGGACATGGCAGGATATGGGAAATTATTATGGTGCCGGTACATCTGGATTATCATGGCGCGAGAACCAGTTTGACCTCCATTTAAAACCAGGAGCGAAAGTAGATGAACCGGCTAAGCTATTAAAAACAGTCCCGGAAGTCCCTTACTTAAAAATTATTAATGAACTTAAAACTGGTGCTCAGGGCAGCGGAGATCAAGCCTATGTTTTTTTACCACCATATGCGCCTACCGCTTATATAAGAGGTACATGGGGCTTGGGCATTGGCAAATCAAACATTTCGGCGGCGCTCCCCGACCCCGCATTTGATTGTGCTTACCGGTTACAAGACACGTTAAAGCTATTGGGTATCACGGCTACGCAACCGGCTACCACAACCCGTATCATGGCTTTAAACGAGCGAACCGTCCCAAAGATTACGCAAAAAATCAACACCATAACTTCGCCTACACTGTCAGAAATGACTTATTGGTTTTTAAAGAAGAGCATCAATTTATATGGGGAGACCTTCCTGAAGGCTGTTGCCATAAAGTCTGGCAAGGATGCTACAACTGATGACGGAGCAACCGCAGAAATTAACTTTTGGGCTGATAAAGGCATTGATAAAAATGCTCTAAATATTATTGACGGAAGTGGTCTATCTCCGGCAAACCGTGTTACAACAATGGCCATAGCTAATGTTTTGTTTCAAGCACAGAAAGAAGCCTGGTTTGGCGACTATTATCAAGCCTTCCCAGAATATAATAACATGAAAATAAAGAGTGGCACCATAAATAATGTATCTGCTTTTGCAGGTTACCATACTAGTGCTGCCGGCAATAAGTATATCATCGTTATTAATATCAACAATTATTCAGGTTCAGGCATCAACAAGAAACTATTTACCGTATTGGATGCGTTAAAGTAATTGGTAAATTGCGTCCGTTTCCAGAATTTATAATCCGCTAAAATTCATTAATGAAAAATATCTTCTCCCTTTTGTGCTTTTTCTTACTCAGTTATTCAGCTATCGCGCAAACTTCTGTTGCACAAAATACCATGTCTTTAGCAATACCAGATCCCGTTAATTTACCTCAGGATATCGCCATTATACCAGAACCAGTAACTGTTGTGAAGCATGAAGGCCACTTTACTTTGCCTGCCAATGTAACGATACAATGTCCTGCCGTACCAGAAACACATCAGCTCCTTGTTTTTTTACAGGAGAGATTATCCGTACCTACGGGCAGCTATGTATCAACAGTAAGCAACAAATCGGGAATAGCAAACATCAAACTGTCTCTAAATGATAAAGCAGATCCGATACTTGGAACTGAAGGATATCAGCTATCAGTAACACCAAAACACATCAGCATAAAGGCAAATCATGCTGCTGGCTTATTTTATGGCGTGCAAAGTTTGCTTCAGTTGTTCCCTGCTGCTATTGAAAGTAAAGAACTTGTAGAAGGAATTGAATGGAAAGCGCCATGCGTTGAGGTTACAGATTACCCCCGCTTAGGTTGGAGAGGTTTAATGTTTGATGTTGCCCGTCATTATTTCACAAAGGATGAGATCAAACAATACATCAATGCGATGGTGCGCTATAAATACAACATTCTTCATTTACACCTTACGGATGATGAAGGCTGGAGAATAGAAATAAAAGGCTTACCAAAGTTAACCGAGGTAGGTGCATGGAGTGTACGAAAAGTAGGTGAGTTTGGGAATTTCATCCCTCCTACTGCTGATGAGCCCCGCAATTATGGTGGTTTTTATACACAGGAAGATATTAAGGAACTGGTACAATATGCAAAGGAGAGGTTTGTAAATATCCTGCCCGAAATTGATGTACCTGGCCACAGTTTGGCTGCAATCGCATCTTATCCGGAGCTATCTTGCACACCGGGTGCAGAAAACTACAAAGTACGTTCTGGGGAACGCATTATGGACTGGTCTAGAGGTGCCCCTCCAACTGCTTTGGTTGACAATACGCTTTGTCCCGCCAATGAAAAAGTATATACGTTTCTGGATACGGTCATTACGCAGGTAGCTGCACTTTTCCCTTTTGAATACATCCACATGGGTGGCGATGAGGCTCCTTTCAATTTCTGGGAGAAAAACGATGCCATCAAAGCGTTAATGCAAAAAGAAGGATTAAAAGATATGCACCAGGTACAAGGCTATTTTGAAAAGCGAGTACAGAAAATAGTAGAATCGAAGGGTAAGAAGTTTATGGGTTGGGATGAAATATTGAACGGCGATATGTCGCCCAGCGCTGCTGTCATGGCTTGGCGTGGAATGAAATATGGCATTGAGGCGGCCAAAAAACAACATGAAGTAGTCATGAGCCCTAGCACTTATGCTTACCTGGATTATATGCAGGCCGATGCGATAACGGAACCAAGAGTATATGCTTCGCTCCGTTTAAGCAAATCCTACGAATTTGAACCTGTTCCGACAGGTGTCGATCCGAAATACATCAAAGGGGGCCAAGCCAATTTATGGGCAGAGCAGGTATACAACATCCGCCAGGCTGAGTATATGACCTGGCCAAGGGGAATGGCGATTGCAGAATCGGTTTGGTCACCGGCAGCCAAGAAAAACTGGCCAAACTTTTTTGGCAGAGTAGAGCAGCATTTTAAGCGATTAGACATGGCGGAGACTAAGTATGCGCCAAGTGTGTATGATCCTATTTTTAAAGTAAGCAGATCAGCTGATAGACAGCTACAGATAGAATTGGGTACAGAGGCCCCAGGATTAGATATTTATTACAGTTTTGACAACTCCTTCCCTGACCGTTTTTATCCGAAGTATACGGAGAAATTAACACCTCCGAAGGATGCAACCATGCTGAAGGTAATTACATACAAAGGCAAAACGCCTATAGGTAGGATGATGAACATGCCAATTGAAGAACTAAATAAACGCGCAGGAAAAAAATAACATTAAAAGAAAGAGATTGAGATATTTTGTTCACATAGGCTATAACGGATTAAAGTACAATGGCTGGCAAAAACAGCCGGGCGTAATGAATGTACAAGGCGTTATAGAGCAAGCGCTTAGCCAGGTATTAAAGACACCCATATTTATTAATGGCTGTGGCCGTACCGATGCACGGGTACATGCTAGTCAGTTTTTCTTTCATATGGATGTAGAGCAACCCTGGGATTTCGACCTGATGTTCAGGATGAATAAGGTATTGCCAGGCAACATTGCTATTTTTGACATTATCCCTATGGATGGTTTGCAACATGCCCGTTTTGATGCCGTACAACGATCGTACGACTATTTCATACATACTTATAAGAATCCTTTTTTAAACGGCCTGAGTTCGTTTTATTTACTGGACAAACTAGATTTCGACAAGATGCAGCAGGCTGCAGCCATATTGCCAAATTATAAAGACTATAGAGCCTTTTGCACCAGTCCGGATAAATACGAACACACCTTATGCTATGTCAAATCGGCTAGTTTATCAGTCGACGAAAATGGTGACCACCTTCGTTTCCAGATTTCTTCCAATCGTTTTCTGAGTAAAATGATCAGGATCATTATGGGACAATTGTTAAAAATTGGCAAAGGAGTATTGAGTGTAGAGGAGTTTGAAAGTTATCTAATCAATAATAAAACGCCTGACTTAATCACGCCTGCACACCCCGAGGGGCTTTATTTATCTAAAGTTACTTATCCTTATTTGAATCTGCCACCGAGGCAACAGTTCTCATCTGTGCTACAAATGCAGGCCGACCTCTGCTGGAAACAGGTATAAACCATTTATTGTTAATATTTTACTATTGTTTCTCGGCCTAGATTTTGCTAACTTTAATTGAGGACTTCATTAAAAAGAAGGCATTCTGTATGACAGTTATTCAAAAAATTGAGCACTGGGGCGATGTCCATCATGCCAAATGGCTGGATGTTATCCGAATTGTATTAGGCCTGCTCATCTTTAGTAAAGGTATTGCGATAGTCAGCAATACGGCTGCACTTCAAGACATGATTTTGCAAAATGACACTTATGGTTTCTCGGGCTTCATGTCGAGCTTTGGATTACATATTGTTGGTTTTGTGCATCTTGTAGGTGGTCTTTTTATTACCCTTGGACTGCTCACCCGCTTTTCGGCGGTAATTCAGATTCCAATATTACTATGTGCAGTGTTCTTTGTCAACCTGTCTCGCGGATTTTCAGCCCTTAACAATGAGTTATGGTTATCCATCATTGTATTGCTGTTACTGGTATTGTTTTGGATTGTGGGCTCAGGACCATTCTCTGTAGATCAGGCCATGAAGAAAAAACCTGACATTTTCAGAAAATAGCATATAGCAGGAATACGATCTATTGCCTGCTCAATATCATTGCCCTCATCGCATCTGCGGTGAGGCTAATTCCATTTACCGTTACGAGGGCGCGTTTGTAAAATACATCCCGCTCAAGGAGTTTACTTTCGATAAATTCGATCATTTGTGCTTCATTAAGATCCCTTAACAAGGGTCTTTTTTCCTTACCGCCTTCCAGTCGTTTGGCCAATGCGGCAGCAGACATTTCAATGTATACAGATAGACCATTTGCATTCATCCATTCCATGTTATCAAAAAAACATGGTGCGCCGCCGCCGGTTGCCACAACGGCATTTGCAGGATAATCAAAGTTCTTTAATGTTTCGCTTTCCAGCTTTCTAAAAGCGGCTTCACCATGCGTTGAAAAATAGGCAGCTATAGTTGTATCCAGACTTTTCTCAATCTGATGATCAAGGTCAATAAATTCGTATCCCAATTTTACGGCTAGCTTTTTTCCCATTGTGCTTTTACCGCAGCCCATAAAACCTATTAAAAAAATCTTCATCATTTACGCCAATTTTACCCTTGGATCTACAAAGGCATATAATACATCTACCAAAATATTAATTATTACGAATACGAATGCTATAAAAAGAATGGAGCCCATTACGACTGGGAAATCAGACATTTCCAGCGCATTTACCGTTGCTCGGCCCAGGCCATTGTACCCAAATATATATTCTACAAAGAAAGATCCTGCCAATAAAGAGGCAAACCAGCCCGATATCGCCGTAATCACAGGGTTTAGTGCATTTTTTAAAGCATGCTTATAAATAATCACATTACGACTTAGCCCTTTTGCGCGCGCAGTACGGATATAATCCTGTGCCAGTACATCAAGCATCGCGCTTCGGGTTAACTGGACAATAATGGACAATGGTCTCAATCCTAAAGTAACCATGGGCAACCATAGATTTTTCCAGGTCATGATTTCCCCTTTAAAAGGATCGTAGCTATATAAACTACCCGACATATTGAGTCCGGTATAATCACTCAGTACAAAGCCAAACAGCCAGGCGATGATGATCCCGGCAAAAAAAGAGGGTGCCGAAATACCTAGAATAGCGAAGGAGTTGGCCGCTTTATCTATCCAGGTATCTTTATGAACTGCCGAAAGCACGCCTAGAAATACCCCAATCAGCGTTGCAAATATCATGGCCGTAAGGGCCAATATAAAGGTATTGGGTACAGTTTCGGACAATATCGTGGTTACATCACGTTTGGTTTGATAAGAGCGCCGCAGGTAAGGCCATTTAATTGCCAATACCTCGTCGCCAAATGAAATCAATTTTACGTAATGATATTTCTCTTTGCTTTCTGCTGTATTTTCGTGGATACCGAGCGGTGAAAGATCATTCAGGTAAAGAAAGAACTGTGCTGGTTTAGACTTATCCAGCCCAAATTCCTTACGCACTGCCTCGATAGAAGATACATCAGCCCGCTGTCCCATAGTCATCCTTGCCGGATCACCTGGTAATATATTAAACAAAATAAACACCACTACAATAACGCCCGCCATTACGGCAAATCCATATAAGATTTTTTTGACGGCGTATTGAAACATAGTTATTTACTAAAATACATATCTGCAAGTTTATCAAAAGAAGGCACCGTATTGTAATGCCATTTGTTGATCACCACCCCATTTTTAAGTAACATTACGCCAGGGTTTGACCTAACCATACTTTTTAAAGGTACAGCATCGCCATAAAACACTTCAGCAAACAACTTCATACGTTTGCTAAATACATCTGCATCACTGGCGGAGTTTGAAGTTAACAAAACCGTTCTGATATTAAACTGCTCAGCAGCATTTAATGCCAGGGCATTAAGCTGAGCTATGGCATTCTCATTGGTTTCTTTTAAATTGTAGGCTACAATAACCAGATTATAATAAGGATTCTCTATGAGTTCTTTGGTATAATCGGTACCTGAAGCATCAGAAATCAACAAATCTTTGATCTTAGGTTCATATCCTTTTTTTACCAAAACCTTATCTGGGTCACCTACGATTTCCCAGTTCTCGTCCTTCCATATCTCCGTTTTCAGGTAATCTTTATCACTCATCACCTTCTTTTCACCCGTCTTCTTGTTCTGCATTTTGTACATAATGGCGTACTCATCACCTTTTTCTCCTTCAGGGATTTTCATCAACTGAGGTAGGTTTGCACCTATTTTATACGGTAAGAAATCTAAAACAGGCAATGCGCTGTAAGTAAACACGCCAAATAAGGTAGAAGCCAGTGTTACAAAAGCAAATAACCCCTGCTGCACTTTCAAATTTGTAGTAACAGGTTTGATCAAGTCGTGATTGATGAACAAATAAACGATCAATACCAATAGCACAAGGTCTTTAGAGAAGGATTGCCATGGGGTTAAAGGAATGGCATCCCCAAAACAGCCACACGATGTAACCACTTTAAAAGCGGCAGATACAAAAGTTAGGAAGGTGAAAAAGACAATCACTGCCAGTAATCCGCCAGTTACTTTTTTGCTCCAAAATCCAAATAGCAACAATGCACCCAATACAATTTCAAATACACAAAGCAGTATGGCAATTTCTGTAGCCATACCACCCAAAAAAGACATATGGAATACATCGAAATACTCTTGCAATTTATAGCCAAATCCAAGTGGATCATTGGCTTTAATTAATCCAGAAAAAATAAAAAGGACACCAACAAATATCCTCGAAAAGTTTAATGTAATCTTTCTCATTACTGAACGCCCAATTTAATCAATGCAAAAACCGCATAATTTAACATATCCTGGTAATTGGCGCTCACACCTTCTGATGCTAATGTTTGTCCTAAATTATCTTCTATCTGTTTTACTCTAAAGATTTTCATTAAAATCAGATCCGTTAACGAGCTAATGCGCATATCCCTCCAGGCTTCACCATAATCGTGGTTTTTATTGAACATCAATTCCTTGGTTTCATTTACTTTTGTATCGTAAGCGGCCTCAACGGCTTTCAATTCCATTTCCAAAGGATCATGCTCGCTCAAATCCAATTGCATCATGGCAATTACACAATAATTAATGATGCCAATGTATTCGGAAGTGATGTCTTCCCCTACTTTAGATACTTTTTTCTCTTCTAATGTGCGAATGCGTTGCGCCTTGATGAAAATCTGATCGGTTATAGAGGCCGGTCTTAATATTCGCCACGCGGTTCCGTAGTCTTTTGTTTTCTTTAAAAAAAGCGATTTGCAAACTGCGATAACAGCGTCGAATTCCTGAGATGTATTTGTTGCCAAAACAATTAAAATAATAAGTTCAAAACCCGTTTCAATACAACCCCTTTTTTATCTAAGTTTGTACTCGAAACAATGGCTAAAGATACATTTTTAAACCGAAAGACCACACTAAACCTAAAAGGTAAGCTGGTTGATTTAAGCACTCCCGCTGTAATGGGAATCTTAAACCTTACCACTGATTCGTTTTATAGTGAAAGCCGCATCAGCTCCGTTGAACTGGCGCTACAGCGTGCCCAAAGCATCATAAATGAAGGTGGCCTGTTTATTGATATTGGAGCTTACTCCTCCAGACCTGGGGCGGATGAAGTTAGTGAAGCAGAGGAAGTAGACAAAATTGTTACAGCTGTAGCAGCCATTAGCGAGGCTTTTCCAGATGTATTTCTGTCGATTGATACTTTTCGTGCCAAGGTTGCCCGGGCAGCAGTTGAAGCCGGGGCACATATCATAAACGATATCGCCGCTGGCAATATGGATGAGGACATGTTTGAAACTGTGGCGGACTTAAATGTTCCTTACATCATTATGCACATGAAGGGAACGCCTAAAACCATGCAGCAGCATACCAACTACCATCATATGATGTTGGAAATGACCTGCTATTTCTCTGAGAAGGTAGATAGGCTTAAAAAATTAGGCGTAAAAGACATCATTCTCGATCCTGGCTTTGGTTTTTCTAAAACGCTTGACCAAAATTATGAGTTATTGCAGCATATGGAAGACCTCAACATTTTTGAACTTCCTGTTCTTGCCGGCCTTTCGAGAAAGTCTATGATCTATAAATTTTTAGGTGGCGGCCCTGAACAAGCATTAAATGGCACTACAGCCCTCAATACCATCGCCTTATTAAAGGGCGCTAACATTTTGCGTGTTCATGATGTAAAAGCAGCAGCCGAGTGCATAGCCTTGGTTGGAAAGACACAAGAGCAACAATATGGCTAAAAAATTCCTAACTTGGCAGTAGTTAAGCTGATGCATTTTTGCAAAACAACAATTAGACACATTGAAAACACTTGAATTCGATTTCTTAAAGATTACCGTTACAGATGCAGTAGACATAATTCTTGTTGCGCTTATCATATATTACATTTATAACCTCATCAAAAATACCCTTGCCGTAAATCTTTTACTGGGTATGGTGATTATACTGGCGATACATTGGATAGTAGATGCGCTGCACATGAGCCTACTTTCCGGTATTCTCAATCAATTTATGAGTGTGGGAATTATCGCGTTGATCGTGATCTTTCAACCCGAAATACGTCGGTTTCTATTACTCATTGGAAAGAATACCTTTTTACAGCAAAACAAGGCATGGTGGGGATATTTGTTTGGCAGCAAAAACATCGAACAAAACAACCTGATTAGAATTAAGCCCATTATTGATGCCTGCAAAAGCATGAAAAAGTCGAGGACAGGTGCCTTAATTGTATTTGTCAAATTTTACGACGACCAACTTTTTGCCAATAGCTGCGAGCTCATCGACTCTAAAATATCAAAGCGCTTACTAGAAAGTATTTTCCAGAAATATAGCCCCCTTCATGATGGCGCCGTTGTTATTGCTGAAAATAAAATTAAAAGCGCGAGCTGTATCCTTCCCCTAACCGATAATGATAAGCTACCGCCACAATTTGGTCTGCGCCATCGCGCCGGCATCGGCGTGTCGGAAACCACGGACGCAGTTGCCGTTATCATATCAGAAGAGACGGGTGAAATTGCCTATGCCAAACAAGGAAGAGTACGAATGAATGTCTCATTTGGAGAGCTTGAAAAATTACTGAATAAGGATTTCTAATTTCCTTGCTATAAACTTCTTAATCACCATACATTGGCGTCAAAATCATTAATCAATTAATTCAATATCATTAACTAAGTATTTCAATAATTCTTTTGAAGATAAAAAAGTATATATATAGCACACTACTGGTACTTTACTGCTTCTCAAGTTCCATTTTTGCAAAATCTCAAGCAACAGCTCCCCTTGCAAAAAATGGTGTAATAGACCTACGAGATCAATTGTTAGACCATAAAATTGCACTTAATGGCGAGTGGTTATTCTATTGGAATGAATTTTTAATGCCTGATAAACCTGAGCTAAGCCCAGGAAAGCTGGTCAATTTTCCTTTTATGTGGACAGACGAAATAAATGGTAAAAGCTTTCCCTCTAAAGGTTTTGCAACTTACAAGCTGACCATTTTGCTCCCTAAAAGCGACAACCCTTTAAGAATTGCGATGCCCGAAGTTTACAGCGCCTACCGTTTGTTTGTTAATGGACATAAAATGGCATCCAATGGGCATGTGAGCACAACTGCTAAAGATTTTGTCCCCTACTGGGAATATAAAACAGTAGAGTTACCACGTAACGCAGATACCTTAACCCTATTGCTACAGATCGCAAACTTTACACATAGCAAGGGCGGCATTAAAAAAGCGATGTGGATAGGAGATAAAGAAGATATTATTCTAAAAAGGAAACAATCAGAAGCTATTGATTTATTGCTAACTGGTTGCCTGATCATGGGTGGATTTTTCTTTTTAGGCCTTTATTTAATGGGCAACAGAGATAAAGCCATTTTATTATTCGCCTTATTCTCGATAGTTTATAGCTACAGAATTGTCGGAATAGACAACTATGAACTCCATACGGTTTTACCCCATGTCAATTGGTACTTAACAGTACGCCTTGAGTATTTAACGCTGTTTTTAGGCATAGGATTATTTGCCTTGTACACGCGCTACCTTTACCCGGCCGAAGTGAATATTGATATTATAAGAGCCTTTTGCTTACTCTGTTTTGGTTTTTCTTTAGCGGCACTTTTCTTAGCCCCGATCTATTTTACTCAATTAATGAATCCCTTTCTTGCAGTGATGATATTCTGCCTGGTCTATGTGCCTTATGTATATATGTTGGCCTACATCAGGAAAAGGCCCGGAGCCATTTATACTTTGATGAGTTCATTTGCACTGATGCCGGTTTTCGCTATATCGCTGTTTCACTACTGGTCAATAATCCCTCAATTCCAATTACTTAGCTTCCTTTTCTACATTAGCTTTTTCTTTCTTCAATCACTTATACTTTCACATCGGGTTTCATTTAAATTGAAAAAGGCGAGAGTTGAGGCAGAACAAGGATTAAAAGCAAAAAGTGAGTTTTTAAGCACCATGAGTCATGAGATCAGAACTCCGTTAAATGCAGTTATTGGCATGAGTCACCTGCTCTTAAAAAATACCCCCAGGGATGATCAAAAAGAGCAATTGGATGTAATGCTTTTCTCTGCAAACAATCTGCTATCGATAGTAAATGACATTTTAGACCTCAATAAAATTGAAGCAGGAAAAGTCTCCTTTGAGCGCATTGAGATGGATGTAGCTTCCATTGCTGGGAATATTGTTTCAGGACTACAGGGGGCAGCAAATGATAAGGGTATTGGCTTGACACTAAATGTCGACACGGACCTAAAAAACAGACTACTGGGCGACCCTACCCGCCTATCTCAGGTGATTACCAACTTGGTACACAATGCTATAAAATTTACAAACCATGGCTTTGTACAGGTAGGCGTAAAAGTGATTGCGCAAACGGATGATACTATAACGCTAAACATTGAAGTTACAGATACGGGTATTGGCATATCAAAGGATAAACAGCGTGTTATTTTTGAAAGGTTTACACAAGCCGACTCTTCTACCTCCAGAGGGTTCGGTGGAACTGGTCTGGGCTTATCTATTTGCAAACGCATACTAGAGCTTCAAAACTCATCCCTAAACCTGGTTAGTTACGTAGGAAAAGGATCTACATTTTATTTTGTACAGACCTTTGATAAGAGCCTAAAAACGCTAGAGCTTAATAAACTGGAACAATTACCAAATGAAAGTGACCAGCTACTTACTGGTATCCATATCTTACTGGTTGAAGATAACCTAATGAATGTGCTTGTGGCGCAAAGATATCTAGAGCGCTGGGGTGCAACTATAGATGTTGCATTAAATGGTCAGGAAGCATTAGACAAACTCGATGTAAACAAGCATCAATTGATATTGATGGATTTACATATGCCAGTAATGGATGGTTATGAAGCTAGCACCAAAATGCGTCAAAATGGGGTTATTACCCCTATTATTGCACTTACGGCCAACTTGCCTGAGGAAATAGAATTAAGGGTAGCGGAGGCTGGGATTGATGACATCGTGATCAAACCGTTTTTACCTGATGAATTGTACAGGAAAGTTTTACACCATCTTTCTTACTAAATAAAAAAAGGGCAATCTTTTCAGATAGCCCTTTTCATAAATCTTTCGTTTAAACGATTAGCAATACTGATCGAATGCACCGATCAAACTATCTGCAATCATTTGTGCCGGGCGACCTTCAATCTGATGACGCTCGATCATATGAACCAACTTACCATCTTTAAATAAAGCCATTGCTGGTGATGAAGGAGGAAAAGGCATCATATAACCTCTTGCTCTATCTACTGCTTCTTTTTCCATACCTGCAAAAACTGTAACCAGTTTATCAGGATGTTTTTCATTAGCTGCTGCCAGTCTTGCTGCCGGGCGCGCGTTTGCAGCGGCACAACCGCATACAGAGTTTACAACAACAAATACAGTTCCTTCGCCACTGATAGCGTTATCAACATCTTCTGCCGTTTTTAATTCTTCAAAACCTACTTTAGTAAGTTCTGCACGCATTGGTTCTACTAAATATTCTGGATACATATGCTTTAAGTACTTTTATAATTCCTATTTGAATATACAAATGTACAGCACTTGTAGTTAGCATCAAAGGTCTAGCGGGTTATGGAGATAGTTTTTACCATTAAATTACTTTGAACGGTTAGTTAACGACCTGCTGCACCATTGCTATTTGGAGGAGAAAGTATACCTTTAAAATTCATTCTGAAAAGCATAAATTAAACTACAGAGATGATGAATACTAAAACCCAGCCCCTGTTCCGCCTAGAAATGGATCCTAATAAATTGGACTCAAAAATTAAAAGCTTTGAATACAATGGAAATCATTATCTATATGTATGCCATTTGAATGTGTATTCAACAAAAGCTGCAGGACACCACGATGATCGTCCAGACCAGGTTAAGTATTTGATAAAAAGCTTTTATGGCAAATATCTTGACGAAATAGTTCCTCTTAAGGATTTTGAAGCTAATAATTTTTATGAAAAACTAGCGGAAGATATTGACGCTCATTTGATTTCAATAGAGGGAAGTTATTAATTCCAAAAATGCTTTTTTGTAATTGGCAAAGGAATGCCGTAAATTTGCACTTCATTTAAACAAAAAAAAATATGTCATCAGTAGAGACAACTTACGTTCCTTACAAAGTTAAGGACATTTCACTGGCAGAATGGGGCCGCAAAGAAATCGGATTGGCAGAGGCAGAAATGCCGGGCTTAATGTCATTACGTGAAGAATTCGGACCATCAAAACCTTTAAAAGGTGCCCGCATTGCAGGATGCTTACACATGACCATCCAGACTGCGGTTTTAATTGAAACATTAGTAGAACTTGGTGCTGAAGTGACTTGGTCATCTTGCAACATTTTCTCTACACAAGACCATGCTGCTGCTGCTATTGCTGCTGCAGGTATTCAGGTTTACGCCTGGAAAGGTTTAGATGAAGAGAGCTTTGACTGGTGTATCGAGCAAACTTTACATTTCGGTCCTGAGCGCCAGCCATTAAACATGATCTTAGATGATGGTGGTGATTTGACTAACATGGTATTCGATAGATTCCCTGAACTGATTGCTGCAATCAAAGGTTTATCTGAAGAAACCACTACAGGCGTACACCGTTTATATGAGCGCATGAAAAATGGCACTTTGCATTTACCTGCAATCAATGTAAACGATTCAGTTACTAAATCTAAATTTGACAATAAATACGGCTGCCGTGAGTCGTTAGTTGATGCGATCCGTCGTGCTACTGACGTAATGATGGCTGGTAAAGTTGCTGTTGTAGTAGGTTATGGTGATGTAGGTAAAGGTTCTGCAGAATCTTTAAGCTCACAAGGTGTACGTGTAATCGTTTCAGAAATTGATCCGATCTGTGCACTACAAGCTGCAATGGAAGGTTATGAAGTTAAAAAATTCGCTACAGCTGTTAAAGAAGCTGATATCATTGTAACCACTACTGGTAACTGTGATATTGTTCGTGCTGAGCACTTCAAAACCATGAAAGACAAAGCGATCGTTTGTAACATTGGTCACTTCGACAATGAGATTGACGTTGCTTGGTTAAACAAAAACTACGGCAATACTAAAATAGAAATCAAACCTCAAGTAGATTTGTATACTATTGATGGTAAAGACATCATTTTATTAGCTGAAGGTCGTTTGGTAAACTTAGGTTGCGCAACTGGTCACCCTAGTTTTGTAATGTCTAACTCATTTACAAACCAAACTTTAGCCCAATTAGAGCTTTGGACTAACACAGATAAATATGAGAACAAAGTATATGTTCTTCCTAAATATTTAGATGAGAAAGTAGCACGTTTACATTTAGCTAAAATTGGTGTAGAACTTGATGTTTTAGATCAACACCAAGCTGATTATATCGGTGTTCCAGTTGAAGGTCCGTTTAAACCTGAAGCTTACAGATACTAACCGTAACAACGGATACTAAATCTGTTAAAAATAGAAAAGGGATGCAATTATAAAATTGCATCCCTTTTTCATTAAAATTATTTATGCTTTCTCCGGACTCACAACAGTACTGGCATTCCCATCTCTGATCGCCTGATAATGAGGAGACATAATCTCCACACCCGCTGTATCAAATGCAGTATGAATGTTTTTATGAATTTCGGAATAAATAGCCGGCATCCGTTTAGGATTACTGATATAAGCATTCAATTGGTACGACACGTACCAATCTTCCAAACTTGTCTGCAACACAAAAGGTTGTTTTTCTTTAACTACCCCTTCCGAAGCCAAAGCTGCATTGATCAGCAATTCATGCGCTGTAGCCCAGGGAATATCATAGCCCAACGTAACTGTAGTATGAACAATTAGGCCATCCTGTGCAGCCAGACTACTATAATTTACAGTATTCCCATTTAGTATCGCACTATTGGGAATGGTGATCACCTCATTTTTAAAGGTTAAGACACGCGTTACCAACAGGGACTTCTCTTGAACAGCCCCAGTGGTTTCGCCAATCTTAACCACATCGCCAATCCTAAATGGCCTCATATAGGTGATAACCATCCCGGCAACACCATTACTAATCGCTGATGAAGACCCAAATGAGATCAGTACTCCTAAAAACACAGAAACACCTTTAAATATCTCAGAATTTGAGCCTGGAATAAAAGGCCAAATCACCACAATCATAAATGCATTTAGTACGATCTTCACAATGTTATACGTTGGCTTCGCCCAATCTGGGTAAAACCCATTGATCTTTAATCGCTCGGCGGCAATCTCATTAGAGAAAAACCGAATCACTTTTTTTATATAGTGAAAAACGACAACTATCACTGCTATGGTAATTAAATTGGGGATGAAGTCGATTATTGCGCTAAATATATTTTTTAAAGGATTAAGTACAAATCCGATCAAACTATCACTCCAGGGCTTGGTCCATGGAAAGAGCCGGAATACAATAGGAAGGGTAAGGTAAACCAGGATAAATATGACGACAATCTTAATCAGGTTCAATACCTTTTTGATCAGGAAGAGCTCATTTTTAGAGTTAATCAGCTCATAATTTTTAATCTTAAAGCCAGAAATTCTGGCATGAAGCTTAACACGCAACCAGGCATTAAACCGGTTTGAATACTTATTTAAAAAATAGATACACATCACCATAATGGCAATGATGAACAATCCTAATGCTCCTCGCTTTAATAACTCTGTGACATCTGTATCCTTTTTATATGTACTTATGTTCTCAGCAACAATATCTCGATAAGCCTTAGCCATCACCTCTTGATCCATTCTTACCGAGTCGGCATCTGTCTTCGATAAACTTAACAGCACATCACCCTTGTAAGCAATATCGATCAGCGCCGAGTCTTTCACTGTGATTAATGAATCTGACACAAAAAGCAGGTCTTCGGACAGCGCGACTACTTTCGCAGAGGTTCTTTCGGCCCTTTCGACGGCAGACAAAGAGCCTAATTTATTTTTAACAAAAAACAGCGTATCTGAATGAGCAATAACAGGATACCCTTTAAAAATACTTTTGGTTTCTTGAGCGTAGCTGATGTTGTAAACACTGATAAAGGCAATAAAAACAAATAGAGATCGTATGGACATAGTTATTTCTTTTATATTTGTGCATGGCACATCTATCAGTAAATATCAACAAAATAGCTACGCTTCGCAATAGCCGAGGTGGCAATAATCCGGACCTTGTAAAAGTAGCTTTAGATTGTGAGCGTTTTGGCGCTGAAGGAATAACGGTACACCCACGACCTGATGAAAGGCATATTCGCTATCAAGATGTTTTCGATTTAAAAGCCGTAATTGCTACAGAGTTTAATATTGAAGGCAACTGCAGAGAGGAAAAATTTGTAGATCTTGTTTTGGCAAACAAGCCTGCTCAAGTAACCTTAGTGCCAGATGCAGATGGACAACTTACCTCTAATCACGGATGGGACACCATAAAACATGCAGCCTATTTAAAAGAAATGGTTAGCTTATTCAAATCGGCAGGCATAAGGGTCTCTATTTTTGTAGATCCGGTTGTAGAAATGATTGAAGCTGCTGCTTTAACCGGGACAGATAGGATTGAGCTATACACCGAAGCTTATGCACATAATTATTACGACAACAGAGAAAAAGCAGTTTTACCTTATGTTGCAGCGGCACATAAAGCCAATGAACTTGGCTTGGGCATTAATGCAGGGCACGACCTTGATCTGCACAATCTGAAGTATTTTGCTCAAAGTATTCCCGGCTTACTTGAGGTCAGCATTGGTCATGCATTAATCAGCGATGCACTTTACTTAGGCCTTGAAAACACCATACAAATGTACCTGCAACAATTGAAGCATTAATACATAAAAGTTTTATGAAGTCTTTTTGACTGAAGCTAAGGGTATTTTTTATTACCTTTGCGCAACTTTTTATTCATAGACTTCATGAGCTTAAATATTCATTACAAAGAGGACTTTAAAGACCGTCACATTGCACCTAATACACAGGATGCCAATGAAATGTTAAATACCATTGGGGTAGGTTCTATTGACGAACTGATTGCACAAACTGTACCACAAACAATCAGGTTAAAGCAACCGTTGAATTTGCCTAAGGCTAAATCTGAAAAAGATTACCTTGTAGCACTAAAACAAACAGCTTCTTTAAATAAAGTTTTCAAATCTTATATCGGCCAGGGTTACTATGACACCATCACTCCAGGTGTCATTTTGCGTAATGTAATGGAAAATCCAGGATGGTATACACAGTATACGCCATACCAGGCTGAGATTGCACAAGGCCGTTTACAGGCCTTGTTAAACTTCCAGACTACGGTGATCGACCTTACCGGAATGGAAATTGCAAACGCATCTCTTTTAGATGAAGGTACTGCTGCTGCTGAAGCTATGTTTATGCAATACAGTCTGCGTAAAAATCAAGGGGCTACAAAATTCTTTGTTTCTGAATTGTTGTTCCCTCAAACTATAGATATTCTAAAAACCCGTGCTAATCCTTATGGCATCGAGTTGGTAATCGGTGATCACCAATCATTTGAACTTAGCGATGAGTTCTTTGGTGCCATCATCCAATATCCTGCTGGTAATGGTGAGGTATTTGATTATACCGGCTTTGCACAAAAAGCACATGATAAAAACGTTAAAGTTACTGTTGTAGCTGATCTATTAAGTCTTACTTTGTTAACTCCTCCGGGAGAATGGGGTGCTGATGTTGTAGTGGGTACTTCACAACGTTTTGGTGTACCGATGGGCTTTGGTGGTCCACATGCAGCCTTCTTTGCGACTAAAGACGAGTACAAACGTTCTATCCCAGGCCGTATTATTGGTGTAACGATAGATAGCAACAACAATTACGCTTTGCGTATGGCTTTACAAACTAGAGAGCAGCATATCCGCAGAGATAAAGCAACCTCTAACATCTGTACTGCACAAGCTTTATTAGCGATTATGGCTGGCTTTTATGCTGTTTACCACGGTCCTAAAGGCTTAAAACTAATTGCTGAGCGTACACATGGACTGGCTGTTACCCTAGCTAAATCACTAGAAAAATTAGGATATAAACAACTTAACAAAGCATATTTCGATACAATCCAATTAGATCTGGGTGATCTTGCTGGCTCTATCCACAGCGAATGCTTAAACAATGAAATCAACCTGCATTACAATGGCAGTATTGTTACCATAGCTTTGGATGAAACTACTTCGGCTGAAGACATTCAATTGTTAACCAAAATATTTGCAAAAGTAAAAGGCGTTGCTGCTGATGCAGTAGAAATGGATGATCAAAACGTGGAGACTGTAATTCCTGCGGCCTTACAACGTACATCTGATTACTTATCGCACCCAATATTCAACACGCATCGTTCAGAACATGAAATGTTGCGTTACATCAAATCTTTAGAAGCAAAAGATCTTTCACTTTGCCATTCCATGATTGCTTTGGGTTCATGTACCATGAAACTAAATGCAACTACAGAAATGATCCCAGTTACCTGGCCAGAGTTTGGTAAAATACACCCGTTTGCACCAGCAGATCAGGTTTTAGGTTATTATACGGTCTTTAATGAATTGGATAAATGGTTAAGCGAAATTACCGGTTTTGCCGCAATGAGTTTACAACCAAATTCAGGAGCACAAGGTGAATATGCAGGTTTAATGGTGATCAGAGCTTACCACAATGATCGTGGTGATGCACACCGTAACATTGCCTTAATTCCTTCATCGGCGCATGGTACTAATCCAGCTTCTGCTGCTATGGCAGGAATGAAGATTATCATTGTTAAATCATTAGAAAACGGAAACATTGATGTTGCTGATTTAAAAGCTAAAGCTGAAGAACATGCAGCAAACCTTTCTTGTTTAATGGTAACTTACCCTTCTACACATGGTGTATTTGAGGAAAGCATTATAGACATCTGTAACATCATCCATGAGAATGGTGGACAGGTTTATATGGATGGTGCAAATATGAACGCTCAGGTTGGTTTAACTAGCCCAGGTAACATTGGCGCTGATGTTTGTCACTTAAACTTACATAAAACATTCTGTATCCCTCACGGTGGTGGCGGTCCAGGTATGGGCCCGATTGGTGTAGCAAAACACCTTGTTCCTTATTTACCAGGACATGCTGTGGTAAACATTGACAATGGAAAATCTATTCATGCTGTATCCTCTGCACCATGGGGTTCAGCGTCTATCTTAATCATTTCTCATGCTTATATTGCTATGATGGGTGCAGATGGCTTAGCCAATGCTACCAGATATGCCATATTAAATGCGAACTATATGAAAGCGCGTTTAGAGCAACATTACCCAGTATTATATTCTGGAGCTAATGGACGTTGTGCGCACGAAATGATCCTGGATTGCAGGGGCTTTAAAAACTACGGAATTGAAGTGGTTGACATTGCTAAACGCTTAATGGATTATGGTTTCCATGCGCCAACTGTATCTTTCCCTGTGGCTGGAACCTTAATGATTGAGCCAACAGAGAGCGAGCCTAAGCATGAGCTTGATCGTTTCTGTGATGCTTTAATTGCCATCAGAAAAGAAATTTCATCGGTTGAGCAAGGTGACCTGAACAAAGTAGACAATCCTTTAAAAAATGCACCACATACAGCAGCTGTAGTTACAGGTGATGAGTGGAACCATGATTATAGCAGACAAACAGCAGCATTTCCGTTGCCTTATGTAGCAGCTTACAAATTCTGGCCATCTGTGGGTAGAGTTAACGATTCATTTGGAGACAGATCACTGGTTTGTGCATGTCCGCCAATTGAAAGCTATATGGAAGAACAAGTATAATTAGTTTTTCATCGGCTAAACCTTTTGATATATTTACTTTCTAACTATATCAAAAGGTTTAAAAACGTAAAACAATGAAAATAAAACTCAGCTCGGTAGCATTACTTGTATTAGTAATCATTTCATCGGCTTTTATAGCCCCTGTATTAAAACCTGTTACTTATAAAGTTGATGTAGAGAAATCTTCACTAACCTGGACAGGTAAAAAATTAACTGGCAGTCATAATGGAACAATCGATCTTCTGTCAGGAAGCCTTCAATTTGACGGCAAAAAACTAGCAGGCGGAAATTTCGTGATCAATATGACTACCATAAAAGATGCTGATAAAAGTGCCAATCTGGAAAAACACTTAAAAGCCGATGATTTTTTTGGTGTAGATAAATTCCCTACCACTACTTTTGTGATTAAAAAAATTACTGCAGGAACTGGAAATATTGTAAACGTAACCGGAGATTTAACAATTAAAGATGTTACAAATTCAATTACTTTCCCTGCTCTTATCGCCTGGAATGCTGATGGTTCAGTAAGCGCTACTGCGGATAAGATTACGATTGACCGTACAAAATATGGCATTAAATTTAGGTCTAAAGGTATGTTTCCTGATATAGGTGACAAAATGATCTATGATGATTTTGATCTTTCCATAAAACTAATAGCCACGAAATAAGTTCTCTAGCGAAATAAAAAAGCCATTATTAGTAATGGCTTTTTTTTATGATAAAATAAATGTTTGCTACATAAACAATTTACATACATATTTCATAACTTTATAGGAACACCAACTTTGTGGCAAGGGGCCAATCAACTTTATGATGGATAATAAAATTAACCTTCTCGTTATTGATGACGATGACATTAACATCTTTATCATCAAAAAGATAGTTGAAAAGACGGGCTATAATGTCAATATGGTAGCCAAAGCAAATGGCCTCTTAGCTATTGAACATTTAAAAGCTACATTTGGTCATACCGACTTTCCGCAACTTATTCTTATTGACATTAACATGCCGGTATTGAATGGTTGGGAGTTTCTGGACGCCTATGAAGCCCTAAACGTGACCAAAAAAGTAGATATGTATATGCTTTCTTCTTCGGTATACGAGAATGATATAGAGAAAGCAAAAACCTATGCAAAGGTGAAAGGGTTTATTTCTAAACCCTTATCTATAGAAAGATTAATTGAACTTTTTAAGTTACTGGCTTAGCCAAGACTACGAAATCTTAAACTGTCCGTCTGTTAGGCTAACATAACCTGTGGCTCTGCTTTTTCCATGATAGAACAGGCAATTCCAGTTTTCGGCAGCAGCCCTTATTCCAAACTCTTCCCTTAATTCCATCGCTTTCCGTCCGTCAAAGTCGTACTTAGCTATAAATTTCCTTAACAGTTCTTCAGGTTCAGGCAATACATCCCCGCCAAAAAACACCTTATCAACTCCATCATCCAGTAAGTAAACCTGATGAAAAGGAGTATGAGCTCCAGTCAATTCGTAACTAATCTCATCCGTTAACTGTCCAGAACCTTCGATAAAAGTAAGCTGCGCATTACGTTGAAGAAATTCGAATATCTCTGTCTTGTAAGAGGAAGACTTATTGGTAAAGGCGCTCTCCCATTCGCCACGTTGAATGACATAATTGGCATGCGGAAAGCTCAACTCTATCTTACCTCCAAGGTGATGAATCATGCCTCCAGAATGGTCAAAATGTAAATGAGACATCAGTACCATATCCACATCCTCGGGATCAAACCCTGCTTTTTTAATGTTCTCATGCAAAATCAATTGTCCCTTATCATTACTATACCCAAGCCCGGTATCAAATAGGATCAATGAATTATTTAATTTTACCAAAAAGGGCTGCACATGAATAAACAAAGATGCGGGACGACTTTTAGGATCATCTGTCTCCGGATTAAAAGGGACAAACTTCTTATCCGCAGCAACAGAATAAGAACCTTCGTATAAAGTGAAAACTTGCAATGGCGTAGTTATTTTAAGCAGAAATTAAATGATATATTTACGAATCATTGCAAAGATATGGAACCTGCATGAACTTCCGGTTCATAAATAACAACTATACGGTCATGCAAAATTCATAACGATTGATAAACAAACAGATAACAATGAAGAAAAGATGGGTGCAGGCTGTCCAAGGAAATCCTGAAACAACAGACTTGCTTGCACAAAAATTAAATATAGATAAGAGCTTAGCACAAATTTTGGTACAAAGAGGCATCTCATCCTTCGATGATGCCCGCGAATACTTCAGACCTGAGCTAGCCAAACTGCACGATCCTTTTTTAATGAAGGATATGGACAAGGCTATTGAGCGGATAGATACCGCGCTAAACAAAGACGAGAAAATACTGATTTATGGTGATTATGATGTTGATGGAACAACTTCTGTAGCCCTGGCATTTAGTTTTTTTAACCAGTTTACAGATCGCATCGCTTATTACATCCCCGACCGACATAAAGAAGGCTATGGAATTTCTACTACAGGTATAGATTATGCAAAAACCGAAGGATTTAGTTTAATTATTGCTCTTGACTGTGGGATAAAATCGACAGATAAAATCGCTTATGCAAATACCTTAGGTATAGATTTTATCATTTGCGACCACCATTTACCTGGTGATGAACTACCTGAAGCTATAGCCATTCTGGACCCTAAGCGTAAAGATTGCCCCTACCCTTTTAAAGAACTAGCCGGTTGCGGTATTGGCTTTAAATTGGCACAGGCTTATTGCATCACACATCAATTACCAGCAACGCAATACGAAAGATATATTGACCTGGTGATGGTGAGTATTGCCGCTGATATTGTTCCTGTAGAAGACGAAAACCGGATATTGGCCTACCATGGATTGATTAAGCTAAATACAGCCCCATGTATGGGCTTAAAGGCATTGATGGACATATCAGGCAAGAACAAGGATTATACACTTACTGATGTGGTGTTTACCCTTGCTCCCCGCATCAACGCTGCCGGAAGAATGGACCATGCAAATCAAGCCGTTAAAATGTTGTTGTGTACCGAAGACAATCTGGCCCTAGAACAAAGCTTACTTATCAATTTACAAAATACAGATCGTAAAACATCAGATCAGAGCATTACCGCTGAAGCTTTGGCTTTAATTGGTGAATGTGAGATCCTGGTGGGTAAAAAAACAACTGTTGTATATCACGAAAGCTGGAATAAAGGAGTAATTGGGATCGTTGCTTCGAGACTAACAGAAACCTATTATCGCCCTACTGTTGTGCTCACAAAATCAAATGGCTTATTAACCGGCTCTGCCCGTTCTGTAGCAGGATTTGATTTATATGAGGCCTTATTGGGCTGTGTGGATCTGCTGGTGCAATTTGGGGGGCATAAATTTGCCGCTGGCTTAACCATGAAGCCAGAGCATATTGAGACTTTTGCAGACCGCTTTGAAGAGATTGTAAAAGCTACAATTACAGATGACCTGCTTTGTCCTGAAATAAAGATTGACAATGAAATTCGGCTTTCGCAAATAGATGGAAAGTTTCAGCGTATTATTGCGCAAATGGCCCCATTTGGCCCGCATAATCCGGCGCCTATATTTGTGACAAATGACGTAACTTTTGTAGGACGCCCATTTGTGGTAGGCACAAAACATTTAAAATTAACCATAAAACAACAAAATTCCCCTATTTTTGAATGTATCGGATTTGGGATGGCAGAAGAATTTGAACCTTTGCTACAACCAAACCAACCATTTTCCGTTTGTTATACAATTGAAGAGAATGTTTGGAAGGACCAAAAACGCTTACAGTTAAATATTAAAGGAATAAAAATCAATAATTAATATATATAAATGATATTAAGAGCTGAGCATCTAATAAAAAAATATAAGCAGCGTACCGTTGTTAACGACGTTTCGTTTAGTGTGAGCCAGGGAGAAATTGTTGGTCTGCTAGGACCAAATGGAGCAGGGAAAACAACATCATTTTATATGATTGTTGGCTTGATTAAGCCTAATGAAGGCACGATTTTTTTAGATGACGAAGACATTACTACCGACCCAATGTATCGCAGGGCGCAAAAGGGAATTGGTTATTTGGCTCAGGAAGCCTCCGTATTCAGGAAATTATCTGTAGAAGATAACATCATGGCCATTTTAGAGATGACCCAATTGAATAAGGAAGAACGTCATGAGCGACTAGAAGAGCTAATCAGTGAGTTTAGCTTACATAAGGTGCGTAAAAATAGAGGCGATCTACTTTCGGGCGGAGAAAGAAGGAGAACAGAAATCGCAAGGGCACTTGCTGCAAACCCCAACTTTATCCTCTTAGATGAGCCTTTTGCCGGTGTCGATCCCATTGCAGTTGAGGAGATCCAGACGATTGTAGCTAAACTCAAACAAAAAAATATAGGAATATTGATTACAGACCATAATGTTCAGGAAACTCTGTCTATTACCGATAGGGCTTACTTACTTTTTGAAGGTAAAATCCTCGAATCAGGCACGCCAGAAGTCCTTGCTGCCAATGAAATGGTAAGAAGGGTGTACCTGGGTTCTAATTTCGTGCTTCGTAAAAAAAACCTTTAATCCTTATTCAAAATCCAACGCATGGCAATTGTAAATTCAATTTTCACCTGGTATATGAAAAAGCGAGTTCATCAGATCGAGCTTTTTATGAAGTACCCACATGATGTACAGGAAGAATGGTTTCATAAACTGATTTCCAGCGCGGAATATACAGAATGGGGATTAAAATACGATTACCAGTCAATCCTTAGCCCGCAGCAATTTAAAGAAAGAGTACCCATACAAAACTATGATACCCTAAAGCCTTACATTGAACGTATGCTTAAGGGGGAACAAAATATTCTCTGGCCTTCGGAGATTAAATGGTTTGCCAAATCATCAGGCACAACCAGCGACAGAAGTAAATTTATCCCAGTATCTGAAGAATCTTTGCAGGAATGCCATTTTAAAGGCGGAAAGGACATGTTATCCATCTTTTGCAACAACAGGCCCCACAACCAGATTCTTACAGGAAAAGGCTTGGTATTGGGTGGAAGTCACCAGATTAATCAGCTGAATGAAGATTCTTTTTACGGTGATCTTTCAGCTGTACTCATCAAAAATCTGCCGGTATGGGCCGAATACTACCGCACGCCAAACATTTCTATTGCCCTGATGGACAATTATGAAGAAAAGATGGAAAAGATGGCAGAGGCAACGATAAAAGAGAATGTAACCAATATTGCCGGAGTACCTACCTGGACCATCGTTCTAGCCAAAAAAGTTTTAGAAATAACTGGCAAAAAACATTTATTGGAAGTATGGCCAAATCTTGAACTTTACATACATGGTGCCGTTAACTTTAAACCTTACAGAGAACAATTTAAAGAACTGATTCCATGTAATGACATGTATTACCTGGAAACGTATAATGCCTCGGAAGGCTTTTTTGGCATACAGGACGAAGTAAATTCTGATGAAATGCTATTGATGCTGGATTATGGAATTTATTACGAATTCTTGCCTTTAGAGCAACTTGAGGACGAGCATCCTCGGACACTATCACTTGCTGAAGTGGAGTTGAATAAGAATTATGCGATCATCATTTCTACCAATGGTGGCTTATGGCGCTACATGATTGGAGATACTGTACAGTTTACCAACCTTTCTCCTTACCGCATTAAAATTACCGGTCGAACCAAGCATTTTATCAATGCTTTTGGAGAAGAGGTTATTATTGACAATGCAGAGCAAGCCATTTGCAAAGCTTGTACCGAAACAAATGCGGTTTTTAAAGATTATACCGCCTGCCCGATCTATTTTAAAGGAGAAGAAGTAGGCGGCCACGAATGGATCATAGAATTTGACCAACAGCCAAATGATTTTGAAAAGTTTGTAGATGTGCTGGATCAAACGCTAAGGGACGTGAATTCTGACTACGATGCAAAGCGATTTAAAGATCTTGCGCTGCGCAGACCCAAAGTCCATAATGCACCTGCAAATACATTTTACAACTGGCTAAAATCGAAAGGAAAGCTAGGTGGGCAACATAAAGTACCGCGACTGGCCAATGACAGAAAGTATGTAGACGATATCTTATCGATACTTTAGCCAAACTACTATTTTTATTGTTTTTATAAGTGATGTTGTGATTCTGTATTTTTTTAGTTAAATTTAATTAGCTAAATATGAATCTCTTATGAAGACTGTAAAACAACTACTCAACACCAAATCGGTTCAAATCTTCTCAATAACCGAACAATCTTCTGTGTTAGACGCCCTGAAGGTAATGATGGAAAAGAACATTAGTTCCCTACTTGTGATGGACGAAGGAAGTCTAAAAGGTATTTTTACGGAAAGAGATTATGCCCGAAAGATTATCCTACATGGTAAATCTTCTGCCGAAACTTCTGTACAAGAAGTCATGACAGCAAACCCAATTACAGTATCAACTTCAGATACCATTGAGTTTTGTATGGGTATCATGACTGATAAACACATCAGGCATTTACCAGTAATGGAGAACGATCAACTACATGGGATGGTATCTATCGGAGATTTGGTGAAATTCATTATCGAAGATCAGAAACAAACCATTTCTCAATTGGAAAGCTATATCACCAGTTAAACACGACGACTATACAAAAAAGGGTCTGTGTCACGCAAAATGATACAGACCCTTTTTACTGGACTATTAAATCCCTTACCAGATTTTAACCCTTTTATCAGGGGCAAGATATAATGAATCCGTAGGTTTCACATTAAATGCAGTATAAAATTCAGGTATATTCCTTACCACACCATTCACTCTAAATTTAGCAGGCGAATGCGGATCGGTACCAACCTGATTTCTCAAGTTCTCCTCAGTAGATTTATTCAACCAGGCCTGTCCCCAGCCAATAAACACTCTTTGTATGCCAGTAAACCCATCCATAACCGGAGCTGGTTTACCATTCAAACTCGCGTTATAAGCTCTTAATGCAATGCTTAAACCACCAAGGTCACCAATGTTTTCGCCTAGTGTAAACGCTCCATTTACGCTCAAATCAGGAAAAACTTTAAAGCCATTGTATTGGGCCACCAATGCGCTGGTTCTTTTCTTAAACTCTTCAGTGTCTTTCTTAGTCCACCAATTGCGCATCACACCATCACCATCAAAAGTACTACCCTGATCATCAAAACCATGGCCAACCTCATGTCCAATTACCGCACCAATACCGCCATAATTTACAGCATCATCAGCATTCATATCAAAGAATGGTGGTTGTAAAATTGCCGCTGGGAATACAATTTCATTCATTGGCGGATTATAATATGCATTTACCGTCTGCGGAGTCATGCCCCACTCAGATCGATCAACAGGTTTACCCAATTTATTGATGGTTCTGTTGTATTCAAATTCGGTTGCACGTAACTGATTTCCATAAAGGTCACCCTTAACCACTTTCAAAGTGCTGTAATCTCTCCATTTATCAGGATAACCGATTTTAGGCGTAAACTTACTAATCTTCACCAAAGCCTGCTTTTTAGTCTCCGGACTCATCCAGTCAAGCTCTTTAATGCTAGATTCATAAGCTTTTAAAAGATTCTCCACCAATTTCAACATGCGCTCTTTAGCTACCGATGGGAAATGTTTCTCTACATATAACTTACCCACCATTTCGCCAAGATTGTCATTTACCACATCTACCGCTCTGCGCCATTGTGGCTTCATTTCTTTAACCCCTTTAAGCGTTGTTGCATAAAAGTTAAAGTTTTCTTTATCCAATGCCGTATTTAAGGAAGTCGCAGCGCCATGAATCACGCCCCATTTCAAATAGTTTTTCCAGGTGTCAATTGGCGTGTTTTTCAAAATTGCAGTCAGGTCTTTAGTGTAAGCCACCTGCGTTACCACTAAGCTATCTACACCTTTAATACCACCATCAGCAAGCAAAGTATTCCAATCGAAATCAGCAAGTAGCTTATTCAGATCCTTAACCGCATACTTGTTGTATAAAGCTGCCATATCTCTGGTATCTTCCTTTTTCATATGCTTAGCAGCAAGTAAGGTTTCCAAAGCCATGATTTCTTTTGCTTTCTTAGCAGCATCAGGTATTCCAGCAATCTTCAACATATTTTCGATATGCAAAACATACTTGTCGCGGATCTCCTTTGATTTTGCATCAGTAAGCAAGTAATAATCCCTGTCAGGCAAGCCTAAACCACCCTGCCAGCTATACAACATATATTTTTTGGGATCTTTGAAATCTTCCATCACCCCAAGACCGAAAGGAATTTTAAAGCCAATCTTATTCGCATAAGCAAAATAAGCGGCAAGATCTTTATTGGATGTAAGTGCATCAATTTTCTTGAATTCTGGAGCTAAAGGTGCCAAACCAATCGAATCGCGCACTTTCATATTCATATAGGAATCAAAAAAGTCACCGATCTTCTGTTCTTCCGAACCATCTTTCGAGTTACTTTTTGCAGCTGTTTCAATAATAGCTTTTACATCATCCTGTGTTTTATCCGCTAAAATAGCCATTGCACCAAAAGACGCCTTATCCGAAGGAATTTTAGTGCTTTTCATCCAGGTGCCATTAACATATTCTGTAAAGTTATTGCCTGGCACCGCAGTGGTATCCATGTTTTTAAGGATAATCCCAGACTGAAGTTCGCCCGTTTTAACGTCGGAATTACTGCAGGCAGCCAGGAATAAGATTGTTCCAGCGAGTGCCGGAATCCCTATTGATCTGTTTATTTTTACCATAAGTTATGAGTTAGTATATTCAAACTTAGTAAAAATTTAAAGCTCTGATTACTTAACTGCCAGATAAATATCAACTTCTGCATCTTCCGGATTTCGGGAACGCTCTCCGTACACCTCAAAATCAGCCGTATACGCTCTTGGAATCTCAGCATTCCAGATTTCCAGCCATGCATCGAATACCGCACCTTGCAATAAATTTCCTTTAGCAGTACATTTCATATATGGTCCTTCTTCAATTAACAACCCTGAAAAGCCTTCGGGGATATGATCCAGGTTTTCTACCTTGTAACCAATCAACGTAGTATAGGGTTGTGTATAATCACCCTCATAGGCAGTGTACACGCTGTAAATATCGTCACCTATCCTTCCAGGTATTTTTGCAGAAATATCAGTTGCCCAAAACCTTGCCCACAATTCAGGGATATCTTTTGCCGCATGCCCTTCAGCATTGCTAGTTCGTACTGTAATTCCTATAACAGGAAATGATCTGAGTGTTTGCTTTTCCATTTTTCGATGATTTATGGAGCAAATATAGATCGGGCTGTGACAACCCTATGTCAGTCATCTATTACGCTCTCATTTTTTTGTATAGAAAAATTTATTTAACATTGAGCGCAATAGAGCTCCATGTTTACAGACCAATCAGATATTCCTGAAAATCATACGCTGCTGACTAAGCTCAGAAATGGCGATGAATTGGCATTTGCACAAATCTACAACCAGTACAGGAGCAAAATGTACCTTTATGCCTACAATCTGTGTAAGTCGTCTGAAACTGCAGAAGAGATTGTTCAGGAAGTTTTTATCAGGTTATGGCAAAAGAAAGAACAGATCAATACCGATTTAAACTTTAGTGCCTACCTCAAAAAAATCACCCTAAATCACGTCCTCAATCATCTTAAAAAGGTAGCGCGCGAAAAAAGTCTGCAAGATGAAATATTCCATTACATTGAAACCATCCGTAATACGACAGAAGACAATCTACTGGAAAAAGAACTGCTAAAAACCTACGATGAAGCCATCGAGAACCTGCCTCCTCAAAAAAAAATCATCTACCAGATGAGCCGTAATGAAGAGATGAGTCATGATGAAATCGCTGAAAAATTGAACATTTCAAAAAATACGGTAAAAAACCATATGGTAGAAGCCACAAAATTCATCCGCAGTTATGTAAATAAACATGGAAGCATTGTTTGCTTTATCATTGCTTCATCAAATTATTTTCGCCCGCACTAGTCCCCTCCCCTTTTTCAATTGTATTGTAATAAACGAGCTTCGTAAAAGGGCTCGCTAAATTATTAAACCGTGGAAGAAAAAGAGCAATTAAAATACTTATACAGCCTATACCTGAACAACCAGTGTAACGCCACAGAACTTAAACAATTCTTTGACTTGCTAAATAAAAGCAATACAGATCTGGAACTACTGGCTTTAATGTCCAACACCTGGGATCAAACGAATGCTTTGCCGGAAGAAGGTTTAATTCCTCCATTCCTAAAAACAGAAGCTCAACAAGTAAAATTACACCCTACCAGGAAGCCCTACCTTGGTTTACAAAAATGGATTGGTGTTGCAGCATTGCTCCTACTATTTACAGGCGCATATTTTTACCGGTCAGCCATTACCCAAATATTTAACACGGCCCCAAAATATCAGTTAGCCGCAGCTTCAAACCAACGTAAACAATTACAACTCGCCGATGGCACCAAAGTATGGCTTAGCCCAAACAGTAAATTAAGCTATCCTGATAAATTTGAAGGAGCCGAAAGATTGGTATCACTTGATGGTGAAGCTTTCTTTGAAGTAAGCCATGACACCAAACATCCATTCATCATAAAAAGTGGAGAGGTAAGTACAACTGTACTGGGTACCAGTTTTAATGTTAGCGCATACGCTCGACAACATACTATCGATGTAACACTGGTTACAGGAAGAGTAGCTGTAGCCCTAAATACCGAAAACAATACCCAGCGAGATACAATAACGGCCAATCAAAGAATTACCGTTGATAAGATGACATCAAAAATCACAAAGCTGAACTATCCTGATGCCTCAACCTTCCTGAGCAAGCGATTAGGCTTATATGAATACAAAGGAGCAACACTTGAGGAAGTTGGCAGCGACTTAGAAAACCAGTACAACATAAAAATTCAATTGGATCAGGAACTGTCTTCGAAAGCATTCTATGGTAACCTGAACATGACTAGTCCATTAAATGAAACCCTAAATAAATTATGTATAGTGATGGAAGCGAAATGGAAAAAAGAAGGAGAACGCTATACAATCATAAAATAAACGCCTTTAAAAGGCCATAATCTTTAAACACACAAAATCTATATGAAACGAAATGGACAAGTCAGATTTCTGACATGCATTGCCATAGTATTGCTGCTATTATTGATCGTACAAACCCATGCATGGGCACAAGACCCGCTTGCAAAACGCATTACAATTACCCTTAAAAACGAGCCCTTAAAAACAGCGTTGGATAAGATCACCAACATAAGCGGGATTAAATTCACGTACAATGAACAGGTGGCCAGCAGCACTGTAAAACTTCGCGTAAGTGCTAAAGACAGCCCTCTTTCCACAGTGCTAAATGATGCATTTACCGGACAGCCACTACAGTTTAGCCCTCTAGGCGCAGAAATATTTATACGTTTTGACCCCGCTAAAGAAAAAAAGCCGGAGGCCGAACCGGCGGCGAATCCGGCGGCAAGTCAAGGAAAAAGAACTTTAAGTGGTACTATTAAATATGCCAGTACAGGCGAAACGATTATAGCTGCAACCTTGCGTGTAGCAGGAACCAACTATGCGACTTCAAGCAATGAATATGGTTTTTATTCTATTACCTTACCTGTGGGTACTTATAGCATCAGTGTAAATGCTGTTGGAACAAAAAGCTATAAGACTACAATAGACTTAAACAAAAACACCAGTTTAAACATTGCGCTGCATGATGATTTAAATGAGCTTGAAACCGTAACCATTACCGGAAACAATGATCGAAGGCGCGTAGACAATCCTCAAATGGGAATGGAACGACTAAGCATCAGCGAGACTAAAAACGTACCAGTGTTACTTGGAGAACGTGATTTGATAAAAACATTGCAGCTTTTGCCAGGTGTTAAAACTTCGGGCGAAGGCAGCGGTGGCTTCTTTGTACGTGGTGGCAGCGCCGATCAGAATATGATCCTTTTAGACGAAGCGCCAGTATACAACGCTTCACACCTACTTGGCTTTTTCTCCACCTTTAATTCCGATGCCATAAAAAACGTAACGCTTTATAAGAGCGGGATGCCCGCGCAATACGGCGGTGGCTTATCCTCAGTCTTGGATGTTAAAATGAACGACGGAAATAATCAGAAGTTCGGCGTAAGTGGTGGTGTAGGACTTATCGCCGCAAGAATCAACGTAGAAGGACCCATACAAAAAGAAAAATCTTCTTTCTTGATTTCGGCACGCAGAACTTATGCCGACTTGTTTCTGAAGCTTTCCAGCGATTCAAATGTCAAAAATTCAGAGCTGTATTTCTATGATGTCAATCTAAAAGCCAATTACATCTTAGGCAATAAAGACAGGTTATTTATATCCGGCTATTTTGGCAAAGATGTATTAGGAGCAGACAATGTAGCGGGTATAAATTGGGGCAATGCCACTGCTACCCTACGCTGGAACCACGTTTTTAGCAGCAAACTATTTTCAAATACCTCAGCTATATTCAGCAATTACAATTATAAAATCAAATCTATTGATGATGAAAGCTCATTAAGCCTTTTCTCACAAATTAGAGACTGGAATTTTAAGCAAGATATGCAGTGGTACGCCAATGATAAAAACACACTTAGCTTTGGCCTAAATTCAATATACCATACCATTAAACCAGGCGAAGTTCAGGCAACCGGAAATTCAGGTCTATTATCACAAGAACTTCAAAACCGATATTCACTTGAGAATGCCGTTTACGCCAGCAACACCTGGAAGGCCAGTAACACTTTAAGCTTCACCTATGGATTACGCGTTTCTGCCTTCAGTATCCTTGGCAAAGGTGACTACTATACGTTTGACCCGGAAGGTAATGTAACTGGAACCACCAGCTATGAAAGCGGCGAAATTGTTAAAACATACGTAAACCTTGAACCAAGAATAGCTGCAGCTATACAGCTAAACAACTCTACTTCCATAAAAGCATCTTATGTTAGAAATGCACAAAACCTGCATTTAATTTCCAACTCAAATTCATCTTCTCCTACAGACAGATGGGTGGCCAGCACCAATGTCATTAAACCAGAATTGAGCGATCAGGTATCACTTGGTTATTATAAAAACCTGGGTAATGACAATTATGAGCTAACCGTTGAAACCTATTACAAAACGCTGCAAAACCAGATCGACTATAGAAACGGGGCTAATATCTACACCAATCAACCTATCGAAACCCAATTGCTTTATGGAAAAGGAAGGGCTTATGGTGCAGAGTTTCTATTGAAAAAGAAAAATGGAAAACTAACCGGCTGGATTGCTTATACCATCTCTAAAACAGAAAGAAAAATTGATGGCATCAACAGCAATAATTGGTACAATGCCCGTCAAGATCGGACGCATGACATTTCATTGGTAACTATGTATCAACTGAGTAAAAAATGGTCCTTATCTGCAAACTGGGTATTCTCCACCGGAAATGCAGTTACCTTTCCAAATGGCAAATACAAATTGCTTGGACATAGCTACTTCTACTTTTCAGATCGCAATGCCGACCGGATGCCAAGCTATCACCGCCTGGATTTGGGCGCAACACGACTACTAAAACAAACCAAAAAATACTCTTCTGAACTTAGTTTTAGCCTTTACAATGCTTATGGCAGAGAAAATGCATATCGCATTACTTTCAGAGACAAAGAAACAGATCCAAACAGAACGGAAGCAGTCAGAACAACCCTATTTAGATTCGTTCCTTCAATTTCGTATAATTTTAAATTCTAGAATATGAAAACAATACTTCGCTTTATACTTTTATTAATGGTATCCGTTCAATGGTCTTGCGAAAAGGCTATAGACTTAAAATTCAAAAACAACGAACTTAAATATGTAATCGAGGGCATCATTACGAACGAGCCCGGCACCTGTAAAGTATACATCAGTGAGACCAAAGCGTTTGGCGATGACAACGTTTTTAATGGAATTAGTGGCGCTAGTGTTAAAATTGAAACCAAAGGCAATACAATTGTGTTAACAGAAGCAGGAAAGGGTATTTACGAGACTGCAGCAATTAATGGCACACCTGGCGAAACCTATAACTTAACGGTTAATATTAACGGCGAGTTATTTAAAGCCAGCAGCACCATGCCACAAGTGGTTCCTTTTATGGATTTCACCCTTAAACCAAAAGATTTCGATACAACTAGAGTTACGCCTATGGTAAAATTCAAAGATCCTTTGGAAACTAAAAACTACTACTGGTTTCAACAGCTTGTTAACGACAAGATCCAGAAACACTATGAGGTAATGAATGATGAGTTCACCCCCGGACAAGAGGTTAACGATTATCTTGTTTTTGAAAACGACACAAAAAACAAGGCCTTAAACTTTAAAAAGGGAGATAAGCTAACCGCAATAATGCATTGTGTTGATCCAGCTGTATATACTTATCTATTTAGCTTGTTTGGTGCAAATGGATCAGACAATGGCGCAGCACCAAGCAATCCTTTAACCAATATAAGTGGTGGTGCACTTGGCTTTTTTAGTGCGCATACCGTACAAGAAAAAACATTAATCATACCATAATGCAATAAAGATGACTGAGCTAGATCGAAATATAACCGTAGTTACTTTATTCGGCTTTGTTACTTTACTCAGTTTAATTGAAATGTATTTTAGTTACGCTCATGATAGTAAACGCTATCATGGGCGTGATACCTTAACCAATGTGTACCTCATGTTTGCGGCGTTTATTGTCAATCTAGCTACAAAGGCAGGTACATTTATGCTATTGGACTATGTATACCGACATCATCGGTTATTCCAAATCACCAACGTCTACCTTTACTGGATTGTATTAATCCTTGTTCAGGATTTCCTGTATTGGGTTTTACATTATACAGGCCACTATGTAAGGTTCTTTTGGGCCATGCATGTTACGCATCATTCATCTCAATATTTTAACCTAACCACAGGTTTTAGATCTACCGTTTTTGAGCCTTTGTACCGGGCATTTTTCTATCTTCCTTTGGCGTTAATGGGCTTTAATGCGCTCGACATCCTGTTTGCTTACCTCGTTACCCAAATTTATGGCAACCTGGTGCATACCCAAACCATTGGTAAGCTTCATCCCCTATTTGAGTACATTTTCGTAAGCCCATCCCACCACCGTGTGCATCATGCGAGTAACATACGCTACCTGGATAAAAACATGGGCATGATCCTCATCATCTGGGATCGCCTTTTTGGCACCTTTCAAAAAGAGCTTGATGAAGAAAAAATAGTTTATGGATTAACCAAGCAGCCTGAAGATACCGGTGCAATAAACATCATTTTCCACGAATTTAGCGCTTTAATGGCTGATGTAAAAAAAGCGCCAAGACTCCTGGATAAGATCAGGTATTTCCTTTATCCTCCCGGATGGAGTCATGACGGCAGTACGCACACAGCAAGAGTACAACAACGCCAATTGCTAAAGCAAGGCTAAACCTTATTCGCCATCACAATTTTACCGAACTGAGCACCTGAAGCTAAATATTCAGCAGCTTCCTGTGCATGGGCTAGTGATGGGAAAACTTTATCAATCACTGGTTTAATATTGTGTTTTTCCGAATAAGACAGCATATCGGCAAACTCTTGATTACTACCAAGTGTGGTTCCCAAGATAGACAGGTTTTTCCAGTAAATATGTGCCGGAACTATACTTTCGATAGGCCCATCCGTACCACCCCAAAACACCAATCTACCTCCTGGCTTTAATACTTCTATCAGTTTGGCAAATCCTTTACCCGAAGCACTGTCTAAAACTACATCAAAACCATTTGTCAGTGCATTTGCCTGTGCGGCCCAATCTTCTGCCTTATAATTAAAACCGGCCTTTGCGCCCATTTCAATTGCTCTTTCCAACTTGCGTTCCGTGCCCGAAGTCACATACACCTCAGCACCCGCAGCAAGTGCATACTGTAGGGCCAATAAGGCCGTACCGGCCCCTATCCCTGTTATCAGTACCTTCTCCCCCGCCTTCACTCTTCCTTTGGTAAATACGGCCCGATAAGTCGTAAGGCCTGCCAATGGCAAAGCAGCAGCTTCCTCATCGGTTAAATACAAAGGTTTAGGTCTGATGTATTTCTGATCAACCGCTATATATTCAGCAAAGGTCCCCTGATCAGGGCAACCCATTATTTTAAAATCTGGCCCAAACGCATCAGGGTTATCACCCCAATTGCGCCCGGGGTTAATCACGACTTCTCTCCCCATCCACATTGGATCAGCATTCTCAGCAACTTTTACCACTTTACCATAACCATCAGATCCAATGGCCAATCCGCCCTCAGGCAACGGAGCCACAGCATAAATCCCTTTTTGTACTCTGATGTCTCGTTGATTAAAAGAAGAAAACTCAAGCTTAATTAAAACTTCCTGACCAGTAGGAACTGGTGTTGATACTTCTTTTACAATATATGGTTGGTTATTCCCTTCTAGATATGCTGCTTTCATTTTTTAAAAGTACAAATATTACAAACGTGGTTTTACATTTTTACTTTGCAAAGGCAGCGGCACAAATTCCGTTTCGCCTGGCACCGGTGGAAACGATTGCTCCAACCACATGGCTTTCGCTTTCTCAATCGTTTCTTCCGAAGAGGCTACGAAGTTCCAATAAATGATTCTAGATTCGGCAAAAGGTTCACCTCCAAAAATATAGATCGTTGAGTTTTCCTGCATATCAAACTCACAAAGCTTACTGTCTTTCGCCACCAAAATTTGTTTAGGCCCAAAGGTATTGCCCTCGCTCTCTATGGCTCCCTCCAAAATGTATAAAGCACTTTCGCCAAACAGCTCCATACCTATTTTAAGAGTTTGCCTACTCGTACTTTTCACTTCTATAAAATAAAGCGGACTATAAACTGGCACCTCAGATTTCCTTCCAAAAGCCTCACCAGCAATCAGCTTAAAATGAACACCACCCTCGATCCACTCCGGAAGCCCTTTCTCTTCCACATGAAAGAACTCCGGCTCCATCCCCTCTAACTCCTTAGGTAAAGCAACCCAGATCTGCAGGCCATGCATCATTTTATCAGAATTACGAAGATATGTTGGAGTTCTTTCTGAGTGTACAATCCCCTTGCCCGCAGTCATCCAATTCACTTGCCCAGGCTTTATTTCTATTTCATTGCCGATACTGTCGCGATGCATAATGCTTCCTTCAAAAAGGTAGGTTAGCGTGGATAAACCGATATGCGGGTGTGGTGGAACATCCAAATTTTCGGTATCACTCAGACATATCGGCCCCATATGATCAATAAAAGCAAAAGGCCCAACCATACGTTTATCCTTAAAAGGCAAAAGACGGCCTACCATAAAGCTTCCTATACTTGCCGGGCGTTCTTCAATAATCAGATTGATGTTTGACATAAAAAATGATCTAAACCCTAATATACCACAAATGCCAGAATTTTAACGCAATTGTCCCAATGCATTTACATCTTTTCTTTTGAAATACAAGTCAATTTCGAAGTGATTTCTTCCAGTATCCTCATTGTTTTCAAGACGTTCATCGGCTTCAGGTTTGGCATTAACAACCAGTCTCTTCAACTGTTTGATATATCTTTCAAAAAGGGGGAATTGTCCCTGCGATTTCAATTGATCAAAATCAGCATACAGATAAAAAAAATAAGGTGTGCTTTCCGTTAATTTCGATGTAACCGCATGCTGATCAGTACTCAATACCATCTCTGCTCGGTTATGTCTAGTATAAAGGTTATACAAAGGAAACAACTCCTTATTAACACGACTATTACTAATGATGTTTGCCTTGCTCAGATAGTTCAATAATTCTGTAGCATTACCTGCAACAACACTGTTTATACCCGGCACTTTTACAATGCGGGGAGTAATGGTTTCTTCCTTCTCAAAATCATCGTTATACTCATAAGTGATTACGGTATCTGCCTGACTTACCGGCTTTCCCATTTCCACATCAAAATATCCATTATAATACTTCAATAAGCTATCAGGATATATTTCATAATCTTTAACCTTAATTGCCCTAAAGCTTTTATTCAAGGATGGCTTAGCATTCAGCCAGATTTTTACGATGGCATCTTTATCAAAAACACGGTGGCTAAAACGCTTTCCTTTCACTGCAAAATCTTTAAAATTAAAGTCGCCCTCCATATGAAGTTGTCCATCTTTAAAATCACCTACCCCAGTATATTCTTCAAAAACATAAGCTAAATGTGATTTTAATGCTTTCAGCTTTGCGATCTTTTCGTCTTTATCAGACAACAGATTTTTCTTGTTTAACAAATCTGCAATGACATCATTTACATTTTCAGCATTAAACGAATACCCTACCGCAAACGTATCCCCATTAAAGGCAATAGTAAGTCGACCGTCCGCCGATCTTCCAGTTACATACTGCCCCATCTGTTTCAACGTGGTTATACCCAGCTTTTGTTTGATAAACGACCTCAGTAATAGCGTGTCTGCTACCGGCATAGCACAAAAGTAAGTTTGGGTAGACTTGGATTTAACGGTATAAATAAAAATCTGCGCAGGTATGCTTAAGCCACTTTCAATTGAACTCCCCTTTTTACTTCGATAATAAGATAGATTGCTCAGGTAGTCCTTAGCAAGACTATAGTATAGCTGATCTGCATCAACCTTAACTATAAATTCCGCATCTGCATGTATAGTGTCCTTATAGGCATAATATTTCCTTAGCGACAGATAACCATAAACAGTCAGCAGTAGCAAAACTACCGCTGACAGAATTGTTGCTATAAGCTTAAACCTATTTCTTTGCGTCTTCAATAATTGATAAAAGATATTTTAAAGCATTTGGTTGATTAGCGGGAATATCCATACTCATTTGTCCGGACAACACATTCCCTTTTGCTGGGTTCGAATTCAGATAAATATCGCCCAATGAATTTAACACACGGTTAGTCTTTTCTAGCTTCTCAGCACCACCCAATTCTTCAGAAGGGATCTTTCCAGAAAGCTTTTTAGCACTAAAATATGCCGCATAATTGCTATTCAATAACATTTTCTTCTGCTTGGCAGAAATCTTTGCGACAGACCTGTTCGAAGCAATGTCATCCATTTCCATTTTATTGGTACCTAAGAAAACAATATTGTCTTTGATAGTAAAGTAAAGTGCCAAAGGACTTTTAGGGATGCTCAATTCATAATATCCTGATCCTCTTTTCACCAGCTCTTTTTTCACACCATAAGCAATCAATTTATCCATCAATCGTGTATCTTCAGAAGAGAACATCATTAAAAAATCTGGCAAAGTCTCCTTTTTAGTCTTCATCACTTCTTTACTCTCAAAGTTCTCCTCGTTGTACTCATACGACTTATAGCTTACTTCCTTTTGTGAAAGACCATTAAAAACAAACAGTGCATCGCCTTTAAATACCTTTCCGATTGCTTCTTCATCCAATAAAAGAGAGAATAGATCGGCAGCCATACCTATTTCATCAGCATATACGGAGCCATAAATTTTCGACATCAACCTCGGGTATTCTTCAAGATATGCTTTAGTATCGACGGCATAGCCCAAATAGCCAATCATACGATCTTCATTCACGTACTTCAAAAAGCGCTTGTTTAGTTTTCTTTTGTGTACCCTTTTAAAAACAGCGGCAATGTCATCACTAAAAGTCATGCTACTGGTAATACGAATGGATTTGTCTTCGAGGTAAAGCTTTACGTTTCCACTCCCATAGCCACTTAAAAAACTAAAGCCTTTTAAATAACTTGTAGGCACATAAGTATCGAAAAGCTTATCCACACCCGAAACCCAGATAGTAGCTTCAGCCTTAGCATCTACATTTTTTACAAAATCGATATTGTTTAATATGGATGTTTTATTGGTACCAGCAAAAAAATCATCCATCATGCGCTGTGTCCAACTCGCAACAATTGATTTCTTTTGGTCTTCATTTTTAAAAAAAGGATCAGGTGAATATGCTTCTGCAGTATCAACCACAACTGAGTCTGCCGGACCTATTTCCACAGTTGCCGGCTCCGAATAATCAACAGCGATAGTGTCAGCTGCTAAACTATCAACTGCGGCTGCTGCACTATCAATTGCGACAGTATCAGCTATTGGATATGGGTTAGTTAATCCAAAACGTTCCATCACTTCAGGCTTCGAAAAGTATTCTTTTTTACCTCTGGCTATTACAAACAGAAACATTTCGCCATTCCAGCGCGCTACTTCGGTTGAATCGCTATTATAATAATACCTCACATTACCTTTTAAACTAATCTTTTGATCAGCTTGTGCATACAGCTTCTCTACTTGAGCTGCATCTTTAACAGGAGCCAGGAAACAATTATAAGTTACACTATCGTTGCTCTGGTTATAATAATAAAATGGGGAAGCAAGGTTAAAACCAAGATCCATAAATGTAGTAAAAGGCTTACCTGATTTTTTAGCGTGTTTTGCCAATAATTCTTTTCCAAGAAACGAATTGTTAAATTCAGTTAAAGACATTAAGTCCATTAAGTTTTTACCTTGGATGGTTGCTACGGCAAGCGCATTAGCAGGGATTTTATGCACAAGATCCTGTGCATTAGATGTAAACGTAAGACTGATTAAAAGTAATGCTGTTAAGCATCTGTAAAAAGAATTCATAGTTAGGGTAAATTAAATAGAAACGTTATTTTGCTATTGTGATGCGGTTAGATATATCGGTTTTTCCGTTTATTAAGCCGAGAACACCGGTATTAAACATAACCGCTTTTTTTGATTTTGATATTTTTGCCAAAGGATTTGTACATAATACTACGGGCTGTTCAAACCTATAAATACTTACATAAGTAGCATCTTTAAATACTTTTTTAACTTCAGGCTTTAACTTATTATACTCTGCCACAGCTTCTTTGGTATGCTGATAACTGCGTTGAAAAACCTGGCTTTTAGGATTGTAGGTATAAGAAGAGTTGTTGAGCCCTTTGATCTTTAATTTTTTGAGCACATTTTGATTTACATGATCAATATTCGTAATATCTTTAAATGCAAAAGATACACTCACAATATAATTTTCAAAATCTACTTTCTTTTGAACATTGCTTATTCCGGGGGATTTCTTTAAATAAGCCACAACCTCATCCAATTCTTTTTGAATCGTTTGTTTTGAGGGCACTTTATATCCCTGGACGCTATCCATCAGCATAACCGAGGCTACTTTTGTCTTGCTGGCACTAAGGTTTAGCGTCAGATTAACCGTGCCGGAACCTGCAGAAGTGAGATTAATTTCTTCAATAATCTGAAAACAGGAAGAAAAACAGAGTAAAATGAAAACGGAAAGCAGGTATTTATACTTCAAAAGCATTATTTGATGTTTTTATAGGTAGAAGCAAAGATATCATTTTACCCTATACAAAATAAACACCTGCCTTGCTCTTAGAATTTATAGGTTAAACCTGCGCCGAAGATCTGTTTTACCTGCAAGTCTTTATGCCAATCCTCTTTAACGCCGTTTACTATTTTCGTAATCCTAGTATTGTCATCATAAATCATTTGCACGCCGGCATTAACGGTTACAAATTTATTTACCTTCATAAACAGGTTGGCAGTATAATCAGTATAAATATTTTGTGGCTTATCCAGATAGTTGGAATATAGTTTTAGTATATTCTCAAAACTAATGTTTTCCATCAGATTCACTTTATAGTAAGCATCCAATGATGCACCAAACTCAAAACGGATATTCTTTCCAGGATCAACACCAAAAGCAGGTGCTGTTGCATTCAGATCATCATCAAATACCATTACGATCCTTGAAGCTACAGGCGAAAAATTGACCCTAAAATTATCCGATCTTTTATAGGCGATCCCGGGTCCAAACGTTAGATAAGCTGGAGCGAAAGCATTGGATATTTTGGTTCTTGTATCACCGTCATAAGTATAACCTTTCGTAAACTGCGTTTGAAAATTTGCATAAAAAGTGTATAACCAATATTGAGCAGCTTTATAACCAAGTAAACTATTTAAGATAACCCTATCATCATTTTTACGCATTCCAATACCATCCTGTTTACTAAGCCCATAACCTACAATCGCTTTATTATCCCAACTCCACTTGTCCTTTTTGTAATTGAAATCATAATTAAGAACCAGGTTGACGGCAATGGAATTTACACCACCCGCCGACCAGTTAGAGAAAGAGCTCTGGTTGACCAGAAATGTATTCTCACCATGAATAGTCCAGTTTTTAGTGGTATCAATTTTTGGTACATCCTGACTGTAACCGAATAAACAAAAAGTCACAAGGAAAAGTGATAGTAGCGCTTTTTTCATACTGCTGAGATTAGATAGTTGTTAAACGATGTCAAAATCATACTTTTGAGATTGAATTTATCATTAATACATGAATAATAGTTATACGAAAACAATTTTATTATCAATTTGTTTAACAGCCCTCCTATTTTCCTTATTTGCAATGCTGTTCAGCGCATTGGGCATCCTATCTTTTAATGCCAACCTTTTAACCGGAGTAGTTATAGCTGGCTTGCCTATTCAAATTATCCTTCTTTCCTTTGTTATTCCTGCCTTTGGATTACTCACCTACCGTTTTTTAAACACCAGGTTTCCAAACAATAATCTCGAAAAGTTTAGTCTCTCAGTTAGCAACTTAATGCTGGGTATATGTATTGCCTTTTTGTTTTTTGGCTACCTAAAATTATACACTGCAACTACCTTTATTGTTGTCTTAGCACTGTTACTTTACATAGAATATAAAAATAAACTGAGATTTATGTACCGCTTTTACAGAACCTATTTGGTTTTGTTAATTCCGTTTTATCTAGGCTGTATGGTCATTAAAAAACAATCCCTTCTTATATTTAATGAAAATGCATCCTTAAAATTACACCTCGCTTACCTACCAATCGAGGCTTATTTCTACTTTCTGGGAATGCTTTTGATGGCAGTGTACTTATTTGAGCTTTTTAAAAGCAAAATGGTCAAAGTTGATGGATAATTTACAGCTGTACACCAAACAACAGCTGGCTCTGCGCAATGGGCAAGACAAGCCACAAATATGGGTGGCTTACAAAGGTTTGATCTACGACGTTACAGAAAGTCGGCTGTGGCGCAATGGCAAACATTACGAACATTGGGCCGGACAGGATTTAACTGAAGAATTATCTGATGCCCCCCATACGGAAACCGTATTTGAAAAATTTACTGTGATCGGTAAACTAAATGTATAAAAAATGGCTATTCATTATCTGAATAGCCATTTTAGAAAAGATCTATGATCAGATTCTTATTATGCTTCGATCGTAAAAGAGCTTAAGCTTACAAATTCCTGAACACGTGCAGCAACTTCTTCATCCGTAAGGTTCACAATTTTCTCAATTCCAAACTTCTCTACACAGAAAGAAGCCAAAGCTGAACCGAAAATAATTGCATTCTTCATGTTATTGAAGTTAACTGTACCTACTTTAGCCATATAACCAATAAAACCACCGGCGAAAGTATCACCTGCACCTGTCGGATCAAAAACTTCTGCTAATGGAAGTGCTGGAGCCGAGAAGATTTTATCTTCATGGAACAACAAAGCACCGTGTTCACCTTTTTTAATGATCAAATACTTTGGTCCCATCGTCAGGATTTTCTTGGCAGCTTTCACTAAAGAATATTCTCCAGATAACTGACGCGCTTCGGCATCATTAATAGTCAATACATCTACCATTTTAATCGTTTCCAACAAATCTGCCATCATAATGTCCATCCAGAAGTTCATTGTATCCAAAACAATCAGCTTAGGCTTATTTTCAAGACGATTGATTACTGTTTGTTGTACAATTGGAGTTAGATTACCAAGCATCAAAAACTCACAGTCCTGATAGCTCTCCGGAATAATCGGATCAAAATCAGCCAATACATTTAGTTCAGTAACTAAAGTATCTCTACTGTTCATGTCATTGTGGTATTTACCCGACCAAAAGAATGATTTCTCACCTTCTTTGATCTGCAATCCTTCAGTATCAATCCCATGTTCAGTAAAGGTATCGATGTCCTTTTTTTCAAAGTCATCACCCACAACTCCTACAATTTTAACTTTATTATAGAAGTAAGAAGCAGCTAAACTAGCGTATGTTGCAGCTCCACCTACTATTTTATCCGTTTTTCCGAAGGGAGTTTCTATAGCATCGAAGGCTACAGTTCCTATGATTATCAGGCTCATATAAATTAATTGAATATTATTTTAAAATTTTTCACTGCAAATATTGCATAAATAAATTAAAACCCCTAATATTGCATTCCCAAAACGAACAAACGTTTAGCCTCTTTAAGAGATCGAAAACGTCGTTTTGGCAACCAGCACTCCTTCTTAGCTCAGCTGGTTAGAGCATCTGACTGTTAATCAGAGGGTCGCTGGTTCGAGCCCAGCAGAGGGAGCCAAATACAAAGCCTTTCAGTGAAAACTGAGAGGCTTTTTTGGTTTTATTTCAAATTTATTTTGACCTCAAAATCCTGTTTATTTGAAAAGGATCAATCCCAAAAGTTGTGGAGCAATCGATAAAATTATAGATTTGTATTTCTATACCGTTTTATATTTATGCCATCAGCTACTGCATCCTTGCTCAGATTATTTCTGCCAGATTTTATACTAGAGAATTTTGAATTCAAAGGGGTTATTGAGGATAGTGAAACCTTCCATATCGAACTCGAAGAATTGAATAATCCCCCCTCAGAATGGGATGGGATCAAAGTTTTGTCCAAAGGCTTTTTCCCTCAGATTGTAATTCAAGACTTTCCTATCCGTGGTCATAAAGTGTTTTTTCATA
>NZ_SJSM01000022.1 GCF_004331685.1 Pedobacter hiemivivus
GCATTAAAGGGCGTAACCGCGTGCATCATATGGCTAATAAAGAACTCAAAAAACTATTCCATCTAAGTGCTTTAACGGTCATACAATACTACCCTGAGTTCAGGACGTATTATAACCGTAAAAAGGAAGAAGGCAAGCACCCAATGAGTATCTTAAATGCGATAAGAAATAAAATCGCACTAAGAGTAGTCGCTGTGGTGAACCACCAGAAACCTTATGTAAATAATCAATTAATTGCTGCATAATATTTTATAAAAAAAAAATAAAAAATACTTGTATGAATCATAACAATCATGCCGACGCAGGCCGGTATCAGGACAGATTGTTTTTTAAGCGATCGTCATGTAAAGCGATCGTCATCCTGAATTCATTTCAGGACCTCGCACCTGCATACAGATTGAAATCTATTTTTGAGTTAAATTTCTCGTTGCTTTTTCTTTTTCAATTATAGATCGAACTTTATTCATTATGTATTGATCTTTAGCACGCTTATCATTTGCGGCATTTCTAATTTTTACCAGAACCTGTTGCCATAATTCATTTTTGTAGGTGTCGTTTTTTAGCTGTTCCATTTGCAAATGTTTAAATTATTAAATAATATTAGAAGGTATTAAATTATTTCCAGATATCCATTCGAACCCTCTTTCCTCGTGAATAACTGCTAGTCGTATTAATCCACCAACTGTGGGAATCTTTTCTGTATAAATTTGAATGTCTACGACAATCTTTATTAATAATGCTGCCAAGTCTAGGGCCTCCTGCAAGCTAAGTTGTCTAAAATTAATTGAAAGCATGTCATCTAAGACAGTCTGCATTAAGCACTCGAAGCTGTTTATATGATTACTTAGCTTTTCTATTTGTTCATCTTTCAGACCCAATATTTCTACCACATCTTTAATTAATACTGACTTGACAGTATCAACTGTAGAAACTAAAGACCCAAATATTAGCCGTTCAACGAAGTTGTTTTGTCCGTCAGTTACGATCCCTAAATGCGATTGATCATTAACTTCAATTAAATTTGGGTCGTCTGGATCAAAATAATCCATTTCAATTCCTTTAATTTTAATAAGAAAAATCTGAGACTTGTTCTTACCAGTATTAAAATGAGAAAAGATAAAATCGGTTTGAGGAAAATCGTTAGTTTGGCAATGTTGGATGATTTCTAATTTTAATTTCTCACAGAATTCTTTTAAAATATCAGAAATGTCTTTCGCATTGTAAGCTGCTGTGTCTTCTTGAAGTTCAGTAGCAATTATTTTAATAATTTCCTTTATTTCTTTTCCGTTAATATAAACAGCTCCTGTAAACGTTACTGCTGAATATTTATCAAATTTAAAAAGCTTATCTATATAATTTCTAGTATGTGATGGACGTTCTTCAAAAAGACCAACCAAATCGGCAACTGCAATATTTTCTTTGTTCCCATTTTCTTTTATATGATCTAAAAACTTATTCTCTTTTATGGAATGTTCCATGGTAGTCCCAAATGAATCAGCTACAATGGCTATTCCCTCTTTGGCTATTATGCTAGCAATAAAAGTCATTTCTGTAAGTTTATTATAATTTATAAGCTAATATAATAATAATTATTTATTAAATATTGTTACATATAGTTATTTATAAAAAATAAATAGTGATTTTTGTTTATCGATAAGATAATTATGAAAGAAATACTAGAAACACTCAAAAGGATCGAAGGGCGGCTTACTCGGATAGACGAAAGGCTAGATTTGATCGAAGAAAGATTGGAGCACCTGGATGCAAGAGGAGATGACACAGTAATAAATTTATTGTCAAATGAAGAATAGTTTAGGGAGTCCCGCCAGAGGTGAAGCTTTTTATCCTCGTGATAAAGAAATTAGTAAGATTTATAGTGTATTGAATGCTGGAACCAGTATTTACCTATCCGCTCCTAGTAGGGTAGCTAGAACTTCAATACTTAGGTATATAGAGGAGTTTCCTGAGGAAAATTTCCATTGCATATATGTCCTAACTGAAGCTGTTGAATCGCACAACGACTTTTTTAAAGTCATTTTTGAACAATTAATAAAAAGTAAGGCGATAAATCGTCTTGCCAAGGTGTCTGCCTCTGTTAAAAATGTGATAGGTAGTATTTTAGGGGATGGATATGAAACTGACTATTATGAAATGCTTACCGAATTATTTTCCAGTATAAAAAAGGAGTCAGGAAATCTAGTGATATTGATAGATGAATTTCCTCAAACAATTCAGAATATTCTGAATAAGGAAGGTGCTCGACCCGCTGAGCAATTTATCCAGAAAAATAGAGTATTGCGTCATCACAAGCATGTACTGGATAAGGTAAGATTTATTTATACTGGCTCATTGCCATTGTATCCTATAGTTGAAAAGGTAACTTCACTAACAGCTGTAAATGATCTTATGACTGTGGAAGTTGAATGTTAAAAGCACATTTGTAAATAGTTCGTATGATGGAGAATCTAAAAATCATAGCACCTTAACTCCCTGTTTCTTCTCGAGTCTTTACGGTTGATGTAAAATCCAGCGGATATTTCATGGCTACCGGAATTATAATCGCGTAACTTGTTAAGCGAGTAATCGTAGGAGTACCCGATTCGTATATTTTGACTGGTGTAAACCTCCAGAATTGCGCCAATTGCATTTTGCTTCGTCAAGCCAGTTTGTAAGTAGTCTTTTTTGTAAAAGTCAAAGGAAGTTCTGTAAAAGCCACCAATCCAGATCCTTTGTTTGAGCAATACAAAAGCATTCAAATCTACAGACGAAGGACCATTGGTGTCATCTTTAACCAATAGTACCGGTTTAATTTGTACATCTTCGGTTAAAGGAAACATGGCTCCTGCGGTGAAGTAGAGGTGTGGCTGCGGAATCGGCACCATCATATTCTGCGTATTCGTTTTTGCCATATATTTTGCCAACACATTGGTAGCCGATAAACCAGCGAAAAAGGTTTTATTGGCATAATAAATTCCAAAACGTGCATCAGGTACCGTATTGGTTTGCGAACCTACAGGGATCAGTTCATCACCTGGTTGATAACCGCCCAGCTTATTGCCATCCAATCCAAGTTGCAGTAATCCCGCTGCTATTCCGAAAGCAAGTTGCGAAGCTTCATTGTCGCCCAGTCTAATGCGGTAGGCATAGTTTGCATAAGCTGTGAGGTAACTTTGAGCACCCAGCTGATCATTAGCGAGGATCAGGCCTAGACCTACTCTGCCATCATTAAAAGCGCCATCAGCAGCAACCGAAAAACTTTTGGGTGCACCATTAACGCCATCCCATTGAGATCGGTAAAAAGACTGGATGTAAATATCATCCTTATAACCCGCATAAGCAGGGTTAATGTGTAGGCCGTTAAACAGGTACTGTGTAAACTGGCTGTCCTGTTGTGCCCTTGCCGTAAATAGTAAGCTGGAAATAAAAAGCAGGAGTATAATTTTCTTCATATTATTTGCTTCTAAGCATGGTGACAAATCCTTTATACACTTCCCATTTGTTGCCTGCAGTTTTTACTTTTAGCAAGTAGAAATAGGTGCCCTCGGTAAGTCCTGTGGCTGCCCAATCGCCCTGGTAACCTTTCTTTTCGTAAACCGTACCACCCCAGCGATTCACTATAGTCAACTCGTTGGCTTCATAAAACTCTAGTCCCGGTATGACGAAGGTGTCATTTAAGCCATCTCCGTTAGGCGTAAAAACATTGGGTACGATGATACCTACAATTGATTTGCTGTCGGTAGAAGTGTTGTTTTGCAGGTTAGGATCAGTTTCTTGTGCGGTTACCGTAGCCGTATTTCTGATGACGCCAGATTTTATGGCTTTAACCTTGATCTTCAGGTCGGCCATTTGCCCATTGTTTAGCTGGTCGATTTCCCATAAAATGGTCTTCGTACCCAGGTTGTATCTTGCCAATCCCAATACCGGATTCATCATCTCCTCGAAAATGAGTTCCTCAGGTAAAACATCCTGTACTTTTAAAAGTGTAGCATCGCCAACTCCATTATTTTTCACCTGTATCAGGTATTCAAAAGTTTGGTTGATGGTTATAGATCTCGATTCCGAGTTTTTATTGATCATCAGATCAGCGGTCAGCAAGGATGTGGGGGAGATGTTTACGATTACGGGATCGGAGATGTCCGACGCGCAGCCGGCAGCATTAAAGGACACTACTTTGTAAGTTCCTGCAAGTAGTATCGTATAATCGGCAGAAGTAGCGCCAGTAATGGCAACATCATCTTTTAACCATTGATAGGAAACCGCATTCACAGAATTGGCTTTAGCTTTAAGTGAAGCTCCTCGCGGGAGGTTTACTGTTTGGCCCGAACCATTGGATTGCGCAAAGCCTGCCGTTGCGCTAAGCAACAGCAGACTGGTTACGAAACCTTGTTTTCTGTTAAACATGAATACGTTTTAATCTTTTTAGTTAAATGTGATGGTCGGTGTAGCCGGTTTAGGTGAAACAGTAATCGCCGACGACGCTCCTGATGATTTTACACAACCTAGCGCGTCTCCGGATTTTAATTGCCCGGCAGCAACAGCGTATTTAATGGAAGCTGTTAATACATACGATCCTGCTGTAGCAAGGTTGTTTAGGGTAAACGTATTTGCAGTTTGAGTCCCGATAGTTGTGATATCCGCTACCGCAACCGTATTTTTTGTAGCTGTCCAGCTGTACACATAGCTAACGTCAGTCAGTAAAGCATTAATGGTCGTTGCAGTTGCCGTTAGTGTCGAAGCCTGGATCGTTGGATGTGAGCCGCCTTCGCAGAAGGTACTTTGCGAAGGACTTCCCAATGTTACTGATGCATCTGGTAAATTATAGAGGGCAAGTGCTGGCGATACATCTCCAGAACAGCTTGCAGTTGCTGTTTTTATAAAAACTTTATAACGATGTTCACCATCACTTAAACCTGATCCGCCTACTTGAAAATCAGGTGCAACACCATCTGTTATGACCGTAAGTTCTGTTGCCGTATTCATTGGCGCATCTGCTGTTGAAAATTCTTGCCAAACAACCTTGTCTCCGGCTTTTAATGTTCCTGTAGTTGTTGCATCAGGTTTTAAGATGGCTGTTCCATCCCCGCAGAGATAAAGCGGGAAAGTTTGTGCCAATGCGCCGATAGGTAATGCAAACAATACGAATGCGATGGTTAACAGTCTGAAAGTGGTAATTTTCGTTTTCATAATTTAAGGTTTAAGAGTTTTATTTAATTAGTTTATGGATACAAAAGGAGTTGGAGGTTTGGGATGGAGGCTGATCAGAATTTCATTGCTATTTGCTGTGCAGCTTACTCCATTAAGGGTAGTTGTTGCTATTCGTTTGTAATAAGTATTTTGGCTAAGGTTTGCACTTTCGGTAAAAGTGGCGGCTGTTGCTCCGCTGATATTGGCGTAATGGGTATTGTCATTGGATGATTTTTGCCACTGATACGTAATGACTGCTCCTATAGCGGTAGAGGTAGCAACCGCACCGGTAAAAGCCGCGGGTTGAGTTCCAGAACAGATGGTTTGTCCGGTAGCAATGCTTCCTGGAGTTATGGTATTGACAACAACTGTAGCGGGCACTCTTTCTGATTCTCCAGCGCAGCCAATTATAGCCTGGGCTACATAAATCGTATCTGGAGCAGTTAGATTGACTGTGGTGTAAGAATTTCCTGGTACCCAGGTTCCACCGGTAGCATTTTTGTACCACCTAAGTTCATTTCCTGAGGCTGGGGCATTAGGCGTGAAGGTTGCTGTGTTGCCGGAGCAAATGGTGATATTTTGGAGGGAAGGGGCTGTGAAGGTAGGTTTAGCAGGAGTGATCTGAACCTCATAGAGATTTAGTGATCCAGAAACATTTAAGAGTGAGCCCATTGATACGTTAATACGGTCAAACTGTCCTCCGGGTGGCAGAAAGGTTAGCGTAGATATTTTTCCGGATTGCAGTAGGCCGAGGAGATCTGTACCTTGAAGTAAGGCACTTACACTAATTGCACCAACTGAAGTAGCTCCGTTAAAAGCCTCTATCTGAAGGTTTCCTAATAGGCCGACAGCGACTAAAGCCTGTGGTACGGATAAGGTAACTGTGGCAGCTTCTCCAACTTTCGAAAGATGATATAGATTGATGGACTCTATTAGTGTTGCCCCGAGGCCAATTCCTGCATTAAAGCTTGAATATGTGGATAGGTTTCCATCAATGGCATTATCTGGATTATTGATAGAACTCAGTAATGATACCCCAGTAAAGTTTATTGCGGTTGATTTGGCCGGATTACATGTTGGATCAAACATATAAACATCGTATACGTCTGCTTGTGTACTTGCAGGATTTCCCGTGGCTAAACCGGTATCACCTGTTGTTACCAGAATTTTTATGGATGTAAAATCAGCTGTAACAGGAAATACATAGTAGCCATCAGCATTAGTTGCTAATGTTGACAATGCGAATGCGGAACCCGCAGATGTGGCCCCATTAAAACCTTGTATGGTTACCTGTGATTTAGGGTCGGCTCCTACTAAGACTACAGAGTTTGAAGGGCTGATTTTTAAAAAGACCTGATCACCTATTTTAGGGGAAATTGTTCCTGTAAAATTTAAGGTTAAGTAAGCAGTACTTGATTTACCAGCTCCCCCACCAATCCCTGTTCCGTTGGTACCACTTGCAGCCTTAACAGCAGCAAAATTCGTAGCGTAATTTGTATCGTTAAGGTCAGCCGGAGTGGATGTGCTATGGGTTCCCAGGGCTCCTTGACCGCCTCCAATGCCAGCTGTACCAGCAGCTCCATTAGTACCACCTGTGTTGGCCGGATATGGGCCAACATATTCCGCTCTAACTTTAGCATACTGCCCCTTAACCTGTCCCATACCGGCAACCATTACTATCACGATCAATAGTAGCATCGCGCAGCTGGCGGATATTTGGTTGAGTCTGAACGAGAGCCTGGACATAACGTTAAAGCTAGGCTGATCAGAACCCTTTCAGTCCGTTCATCTTGTTCAGTCTTTAGCTGAAGCTCCGATTCTAGTCAAAGGTAATCTATTTCACCTCTAATTAACAGCTGTTAACCGGACGTTACCCGGACACTACGCGGCTCCACCCGAGTAGTGTCCGAGTAATGTCCGAGTAACGTCCGGGTAATGTCCGGGTATATGGAGGTAGCAAACTGCTTTTATGTAGTTAACTGAAAAGAAAACTTTAGCATTGCCAGTCTAAATCCTGCGGGCACGAAAGATTATGCGCTTCGTCATCCTGAATTCATTTCAGGATCACTCTTGTGCATGTTTTTTTTGAATAGCTGGTGCGAGGTCCTGAAATAAACTGCGTAGCATTCTTTAAGACAAGAATCAATAAATACTACTGAAAAATTCAGGATGACGAAGCGCATAAAAAAAGAGCCTGACTAGGCTCTCTTAAGAAAAAAATATGATGACGAACGCCTAAACAAAATCGGTTATTTCGGGTGTAAACCCGAAATGATCTGCCCAAGCAAGGTTGCCCCGCCTAAGGCCTCATCGATGTCGAAAGCGCCAAAGCCCAACATCATATGATTTAATTTCTCTTTGGTTTTCTGATGGTTTGGATGGTAAGGGACAGGAACACCCATTTCCTCTAGTTTATCAAGCACCATATTCAGGTCAATTACCTCATCAAACTTCAGCCAAAAGGTTAAGCCATTTTGAGGAACCTGGTACTTGATATATTTTTCCAAATGGTCCTTAAGGATCTTGTGTAACTGATCCCGATAAACCCTCGATTTTAGTCTGATGTCACGAGCGTACTCTAACATATCTCCATTGGCGATCATTTTGGCGATCGCCCGCTCTCTAATCACATCCCTATGCTCGATAGATTGCTTGGGTAGCAATTGCATGTCAGCGATAAATTGAGTAGGCGCTACAACCAACCTAAGCGCACTTGTTTCCGGACTGGCTTTACTTAAGGCGCCCATATAAATTACAAAACCACCATGGCGGCGACTTGCCAATGCTCTAAAAGGATACTTGCCGTACCAAAACTCATGATCGTCTTCCTCTTCGATAAGGCATATTTTGTATTTCTTTGCCAATTCAATTAACCTATTACAAGCTGATTCGCTTAATGAATAGCTTTCTGGATAGCTGCATTGTGGACGAATGTGTATCGCCCTTACTTTGGTGTTTTGTAGCAATTGTTCCAGCCTTTCTAAAAAGTCGTCATGCTTACGATCTATGATCTGAACCTTTGCGCCGCATTTCTCCAGGGCTATCGCGAGTTTTAAATCGAAAGGAGCAGTGTTTACCACCACATCTCCGGGGGTAATGAGGCATTTGAATACGCGGTCCAGACTGCTTTTTCTGCCATGAATAACCGTAAGCATGTCTTGGTTTAAACCAAAGCCTCGCTTACGGTTTAAATTGTCTATCACCGCTGCTCTTAATTCTTTGCTGTCAAAAGCCGCAAAAAATTCTGCCTGAGTTAAACCTTTGCTTTCTACCAGCAAAGGGACATAATAGGATAATAATTTTTCATCAGGGAAGGAGGCTGGACTTGGAAAGTCAGAGCCGACTCCACTAAAGGGCTCCGCGATTTTTTTCGGCTCCGCATTTTTATTTTTAACAGGCATACCCGCCGAAAAACGTTCTGTGAAACCAGATTCTTCGTGGATAAGATTTTCGGTAGGATTGTGCTTTGAAATGGAAGTTGCCGAACCAGGATTGCTGGTTAGCCAATAGGTATCTACAAGCTTGGTATAGGCTCTTCTCACGGAGCTTTCGCCAACCTTGTTTAGCTTGGCCAGAGCCCGGTAGGAGGGAATAAAATCCCCTGCCATCAGATCCCCTGAGGTAACGGCCTGAATAATGAAATCTATAATTTGGCTAGTACATTTGGTCTTATCTAAACCCGGAATGAGCCAATCAATGGAATATTTATTTTTCATGGTTTGAAAGCGTTTTTAAGAGCGTATTTGGTTGTTAAACAAATGTAAACTAAAAGATTATAAAAAAGAAGAACAAAAGTGAGTTCAGTAAAATTCGTATAAGTGAGTTCATATAATTTAATTTTCACTCCTGATCTTTATATGGTTTTTAAATTTCCAGACATTATGAATCACTATAACAAGACTACCCAATTGGTTGCCTATCTTTTTGGATTGCTCTTTATGCTAATAGCAGAGATCCAGTTTATGTATATGGATAAATTCGAGGCTCAGCTTGCTGAGTTTCCCATTTTGTCTTCTTTTTCTTTACCATTATCCTGGCTTATTCCTATAATTGAAATTGCCATTGCTATATTGTTGTTCAAGCGAAAAACAAGGCTGCTCGGACTTTATATCACGAGCTTTTGGTTTGTGTTTTTTTCTTTTTACATTATGTTTTTATTAAATGCCAGCACCTATATCCCTTGTGCTTGTGGACATTCATTTCTTACTATGAGCTGGGTAAACCAGTTATTGTTTAATACAGTCTGTATATTGATTTCTGCAGCTGCTCTCTCTTTTAATAAACCTAATACCTATGCACTCTCACGTCAAACTCGATTTACAACCCATTATCACAATTGAATTATCTTCAGATGGGCTACAAAAATTAAGCGCTTTCCCATTAAAGCTGGGCGACGCTAGTTATTCAACCTTGGATGAGGGCACCTTGCTCATTCAATCTATGGATCATTACCTGGTTCATATTCACTTGTATGAATATAAAATAGAAAAACATGCATTGGTAGATGTAGAGGTTACTGCCGCTTCTTTTTTCATGGTGGCTTCGCTGGATGGCTGTTCTATACTTTACAACGAGGCCGACGAAGTGATCTCAGAAGTTTTTGGTAACTCCTGCAGATTGGTTTACCTCAAAGCAGGCAAATATAAATGCAGTATCATGTGTGGCGAGCACCAGGTTCAGGTTTTAAACATCTGGCCAGAATGGCTAATTAAGAAATATGGTGCACTCGAAGAGTTGCGCGAGCTTATTTCCAGTTATAACGAGGGAGAATTGGAATGCTATAGCTTACCGGCTTTTAGTATCGGACATCAGGTATATACTGGCCTCAGGACATTGAATAAAGGAATTGGGCTAAGGGATTTAGATAATGACATGCATACTTTTGTAAATGACTGCATCAGCAGATATCTGGTCAAATTACATGATAGCATTCGCCAGGCAAAAAGCCAGGAGCTGAAGGCCAGGGAAATTGGTGAATTTGTAACTGCGAATTTTGCCAATAAAATTGTTGGCGATGAGCCCGCTCTGGCCAGCCACTTTATGATCTCTACAACGATGTTGGTCAGGCTGGCCAAACTTTATTTCGGTAGACCATTACATCAGCAGGTGATAGAGCTGCGTGCCCACCATGGGTTGAAAATGCTTTTAGCCACTCAACATACCGTACAAGAGATCGCTGTAAGCGTTGGTTACGAAGACGCTAATTATTTTAGCCGTGCATTTAAAAAGCGCTTTGGCATTACGCCAAATGAAGTCAGAATTTGTGTGATATAGCTCTGGGAGGAGTAGCATTTTTCTTGCATGAGGGGTAGCTAAAAATTGCTGCATTTTGCCAGAAAAATCCAGATGAACTTAAAAGAATAGTCACGAATTTTGAGTTATTACGATATTTTGGTTACCAGTAGTTTATTGAAATCTTTTTAATCAGGAATATATGATACCATTTCAAAATGAATCAAACAAAGACAGATTAGAACGGATCATCAGGAATGAAATTCTACCTAAATTAGAATCAATTGTTGGCGCTCAACTCTCAGAATTTGTCGATTTGCTGCTGCAAAGCAGTAAGTTAAAAAACTTTGCTAAAGATCACTACCTCGAAGAAAGCAGGTCTTTCGAAGATGGGAAACTGTTCTACATTACCAGCGGAATTGCCCGCACATTTTATTATGATACTTCTAGTGATAAACCGATCATTTCCAGAATCTGGAAAAAACACGATGTGATATTTGATGTCAATAGTTTTCAGAATGAAGAAGATCGTGTGGAGACTGTTCAAATGCTGGAGGAAGGGGAGTTGTTGACTATAGATTATTACAGCTTAAAAAACTTATTGAATAATTTTCCGAAAATGATTTCCTGTGTGCTCTGTCTTCAGGCGGAACGGGAGAGGTATTTTATGTTCTATCAGCGCTTGTTAAAATTAAGTGTCGAAGATAGGGTTCGTCTGTATCTGAATGACAATCCTACTCTAAGTAATAGGATTAACAAGGATTATATTGCTACACTTTTGGGAGTTTCCAGAAGTGGTTTTAGTGATGCTTATGCACAATATAAGCAAGGTAGTGATAAGTCATTCGCCAAATGATTTAAATGTCCAATTTTGGACATGCATTTGTCCAAAATTGGACAAGCTATCCTTTAAAAGCCCCTTACATTTGGTATAACAAAACGCTAATACTCAAAACTATGAACGCTGATCAAACAATCCATTTCCAGAAGGAAGAAAGTTGTGATGTGATGGATGAGCAACAGAGTTCTTATTACATTACACTTGAACAAAACAGTACTACGCCGAAAGATATTTTTATGTGCGAATACGACAATGATGAAGAAGATATTAAAAATGAAGAACACAACATCTGCTTTTATGGTGGAGCAGAGAGTTATCATGGTTTGTTTATTTCGAAGGTATTTGCAGATACGGAAGCACAGGCGTTGAAAAGAGCGATTAAAATAAGGAATGAGGCGATTGCAAAAGGGGAGTGGGGTCTAGCCTGGGAAAGACATAAGTTACAGCAATCGCGGTTCAATAGAAAAAGTAGATAATACAAATAAAACCAAATTATATACAGTTTTTACTCTAAGAAAGGCCGTGGGCTAATCTGATGGACTATTAGTCCCGGTCTTTTCTTCGATGCTGAATTGAAAATTAGGTGAGGATGGATGATGAAGCGTTTGAATAAATTAAAATTAACAAATGACTAAGATTCTAAAAATGGAAACAACAATGAATAAGCAGTCAAAAAGTTGGCTTTCGGATAAAATAAAAAGAATCATTGTTGACATTATAACTTATTTGTATGTACTCCTGTTTTTGTATACTGCTGCGAGTAAGTTGATGGACTATGAAAATTCAGAACTACAGATGTCAAAGTCCCCAATTATTACAGAGTTTGCTTACATACTTGTTTGGCTGGTTCCAACTATTGAAATTATCATCTCCCTTTTGTTAATTTGGACAAAAACTAATTTCATCGGGTTATATGTCTCATTTATGCTGATGATAATTTTTACAGCATACATCATTGCTATATTAAACTTGAGCAGCCATATTCCTTGCAGTTGCGGTGGCGTAATCTCTGCATTGAACTGGAATGAGCATTTGATTTTTAACATCATATTTATTATCCTAGCCTTCATTGCTATTTCTTTAAAATCTATAAAACATTAATCCTCGTAATAAACGAATAAAATATTCTTTGCGCAATTTGAATCAGGGAAAGCCGAAACCCTGCAACCGAAATAGTAGGCGTTAAATCACAAAAATAAAATTATGAAAAAATTATTTTTTGCTGCTTTGCTCGCAACAGTTGCGATAGGTAGCGCGTATGCTCAACAACAGTATGCTCCTAATTCAGATGGGTCTGGTACAAAGTTCATCTGCGTTGAAGAAGATCAACCTACATGTCGTGAAATATTTCCTAACGGGGCATTTGAATATCCTTCATTAACTCCTGTTTCGACTTTACCGGATCTTTTTTATGACGAAATTTAATTATTAAGCATTTTCAATCAGGATTGGTTCTTAGTAATCAATCCTGATAAATTATAATAATAACGAAAATTATGGTAAAAAAAACAATGTTAGCGCTATTGATTAGCCTATCTATATTTACTGCTTTTTACATCTATTCTAATCGAAATTCCAATTTAAAGACTGGATTTAATCGCACCTTTTCTAAGCGAATGCCCTTACTAAAAAGTAAGACGATATTGGAAAAAGAAAAGTACTCTATTCTAGAGGTAAAATCAGATCGAATTACTCTTTACAAGAAAAACAAACCTTATGAAATGTTAGCTATCAATTTAGCTCTTCAAAGCAGAGCTACTAACGAAGTTGCCATTCTAAAGAATGTATCATTTACTGGGTTGATCTCAGTTGCAGAAAGGAATAACTATACTTTCATTATGTCTGGTGGTGCATCTAAAGCCTATAGAATAGGCTTTGATAAAAATAAAGTAATAAGCAGCAAATTAGATAGTATACCTTTTAACCATGCTGAAGTTATAAGTCCCAACTCTTTCGTGTATATGAGTAAGAAAAAGGTTGAAAAAATAAGTAGAAGAGCAATAAAAAAAGTAAGTTGGCAAGGGCAGGAATTAAATATGTATCTTCCTGAAATGCAAATTGATGGGTATTTTTGCAATGACGGTAGATTAAGGTATGATCCTGACTCAAAACTATTTGTTTATCTTTTTTATTATAGAGGTAATTTTGTTTGCTTAGACACAAACTTAAAAATGCAGTACCAAGCGAAAACTATTGACACAGTAAAAAAATCAAAAATCCATTTTTTGGTTAAAAATGGAATGAAAACCCATACAACCCCACCCAATCTAGTTAATAAAAAAATGTCAATTGCAGATGGTAAAGTATATATTCAGTCCGCATTAAAAGCTGACAATGAGAAAGAATCAGATTTTAACTTCCAAGAGGTTATTGATATTTATGATCTAAAGGATGGCAAATATTCTGTTAGTTTTTATCTGCCAAGGATTGATAGACAAAAATTAACCGAATTTAAAGTTTACAAAAAACAAATCATTGCATTGTATCGAAATACCTTGGCAGTATTTACAATTCCGAACCTATAAATATGTTCTAAGATCCTATTAAAACGGTTTATTTTCACAATTATTTCAAATATTAGGCAAAGCTCATACTCCAGCTACCTCCTTCGATCAATGATGCCCATATGTTACAGAGAATCAGTTTATGGCTTTACGTTCTATTTGTTATTAACATTGGCTTGAGACATATGTCATCTTTTGATCAACATACAAATTTTTTGGTAAAATAATTAAAAACCATTTAAATTCGCATTTACTTTTATATAGGCATTTTCCAGAAAAAATAACTCTTAATCTGTGAATCATGGGCAATTTCAATACTCATTAGCATATTATATAATCGCATATTTCCTACTAATTTATTTCCTTTAATTACTTTTAATACTTTATTTATTTGGGCGAATCGCTTTTGGAAAGAATCTTTAATTCTTTCAAGTAAGCTATCGTTCTTATCAATAAAAAGTGCAGAAAGAAAACCCGTTATATTATAATGCTTTAGGAATGAGTCCTTTCATGTGTCGTTAAGGCCGTATTATTCCCACTAACGTTGGCAAATGAAAAATTTGGAACTGCTCCTAAAGAACACTAACCGCTTCTCAACTGGAGCTCTCAATATTGATGACTTCATATATTTTGTCGCATCCCGAGTACAAGAGTCCCGTGGTGGTGTTATCTCTGAATTGACTTGAAATGAGTCATTTGATTTTTAAGATCATCTTTATTATTATGGCCTTCGTTGCTATTTTTTTAAATCTGTAAAATATTCTTTGCGCAATTTGAAAATCAGGGTTAGCCGAAAACCTGTAAAAGAGTAGGTAAATAATCAAAAACTCAAAACAATGAAAAAATTACTTTTTTCTGCCATCCTCGCAACAGTTGCGATAGGGGGTGGTTATGCTCAACAGATGTATACTCAAAATGCTGATGGCTCGGGTTTCCGTTTCATCTGTTCTTTAGAGGAATTACCTACGTGTCGTGAAATATCTGGTGGAGCTTATGAATATCCTTCTGGAATCTATGTTTACCCTTTACCAGATCTTTTTTATGATGAAATTTAATCATAAAACTATTTTTCATCAGGATTGACTTAGGAATCAATTCTGATGAAAAATAGTAATATTGAAACTATGATAAAAAAGAAAAACCAATCTTAATCTGTGAATAAAGAGTAATTTCAATGCTTATCAGTATTTATTATATAATTGCACATTTCATATTAATTTATTTGCTTTTAATTAGTATCAACGCTTTATTTATTTCGTCGATAATAACTGCTGGGGAGAAATCTTCCATTCTTTCAAGCAGCTTGCCGTTCCTATCTACAAGAAGTACAAAAGGAAAACTGGTTCTATTATAGTGTTGTAAGAATGGGTGTCTCCATGCCATACTACCGGCACTTAGGTTCAAGTATTCTTTTTCATTATATGAGTTAGTATTCAGGGCAGCTATCCAATGCTCCCTTTTTGCATCAACACTCACGCTCAGTACTTTAAAATCTGGATTGTTTGAAAATTGAGGATAGACCTCTTTTTTAAATCGCTCCGCAAATGAAATACATCCCTTACAACCATAAAAATAAAAGTCAATCATCCATACTTTGCCTTTTAGGTCCGCCAAGGTCGTTTTATTTCCATTAACGTCGGTAAATGAAAAATCTGGAACTGCGGCACCTTTAAAGAATACTAACTGTTCCTTAACGGGAGCTTGCAATATTGGCGACTGTATATATTTTATCGCATCTCGAATACAGGAATCCTGCGTCTCCTTATCCGTGACATTCTGCTGAAACCATGGCTGATAGATATAATGTGCCAAAAGGTTTTGCCTAAGATCTGAATTTTTGATTTTTTTTATTGTTTCATACTGGTCTCTAAATAACAGCCCCTTTCCCTGTGATTTGAAAGTCCCTTCAAACATGATCTCAGCTAATTTACTTGTTTTGTAACTTGCAGCATATTGGAATAGCGAATCATTTACTTCAGGAACAGAATAATCTTTATTTGCAAAATAAAAATCGGTCAATATTTTATGGAAATAGTTCGATTTACTGACTTTGAATAGGTAATTGATAGTTGAGGCAAAAATCGGTTCGTATCCTGGACTAGCTAATTCATATTTGAAAAAATCAAAAACTTTAGGAGTAAGGTGACTTTGATATTTAGATAATGTATCCTTTCTTCGCTGTTGTGATATTTGAATATTTCTTGTTATTGATTCAAGATAACGAGAAAATTCTGAGGATTTTGCATAATTTACCGACTCAGCTTTTGCAACAAATGATTTGTTCGTTTTGCCAAATTCTCCCCTCAAATCTGCGGATAGTTCTTTTTTTAGTTCCAAATTTACCTTTTCCAAACTCTCAACTACCCTGTACTTTGCTGACCCTATGCCCGAAAACGAAAGAGTCATTCTTGGAATAGGCCCAATAGCTGTTGTAGTATCTTTTTTGTAAACAATATTTAAGTTATCGCCTGGTTCAGCGTAATAAATTAGGACTTTGGGACGTTGTCTCTTTTTTTGAAACTGAAAACCTATTTGCATCCAATAGATAGGCTGGTCGAATGAAGGAGAGAAATTAAAACTTCCGTCAGGATTTGGAACTATTTTAAGTCTTTCACCTTCTTTAAGAAGATTCACTGGACCTTTCTTAATAAACACTTTAATGGTATCGGGAATATCTAAATTAGAAGCAGGCTTAAATGTAAATGTGGGTCTTCTGGACTCGTTTTTTTGTGCAAAAATAGTTGTATTTGCAATAAATAGTATAAATAACAGAAATGTAAATTGCTTTTTCATGATTTTATTATTAATGTGTTACTAATTAAATATTACCGTTCGCGACTTTGAAGTCATTACAAATGAACTGTTAATAGCCATTGTTTGGGGTTAAATTGGGATTTCTAGTTATTTCCTCATTGGGAATCGGATAAAGAACATCGGTGTCTTTCCAGGAACTTCCCTTTATAGGTGAAAGGACTGAAGTTGCTCTTCCGGTTCTTTTTAAATCCAACCACCTATGTCCCCACTCACAGAAAAACTCAAATCGTCTTTCTTTTTCTACAGCCAACAAGGCATTATTTTTACTAAGTGTCGTAGGAAGAGCTGAAATCCCATTGGAAAATGTTCCATTTGCTCTAGGTCTTTGTCTTACTAAATTAAGATCAGCCACACCTCCAGGTATGTCCCCTTGGTTTATTTTGGCCTCAGCCCTGATGAGATAAATCTCGGCTAACCTTATCACCATAGAATATTCATTAATGCTTCCGTTTGTAGTTGTACTAATCTTATATTTCCACGGATAATAGTAATTGGTCGTAAACTGGTTAGTCCATTTTAATTTTCTATTATCATTGGATTCAAATTCCAGCACGAAAGCTTTGGATAAAGAAACAAATCGTGGAGTGGCAGTAAGAATGAATAGTGCTCCTTCTCTAGTATTACTCCCTGCAACTGGCATCAGTTGCCAGATTGCCTCTTTACTGTTCTTTAAGAATATTTTATCCAAGTCATCCAATAACTCATAAGTGAGCTTTTCATTAATTACTTCGTTAGACTTAATCAATGCATCTGACCACTGACTATTATACAAATACACCCTGGCTAAGAGAGCAGCAGCAGCCCATTTGTTTGGCCTAATTCGCTCTGTCGTTATATAAGATGGAGACAGCAAAGACTCCGCATCCTTTAAATCGCTTACAATCTGACTATATACGCTTTGTGTACTTGATTTTCCGAGACTTTGATTTAATCTATAGTCGGTTTGCAAAACTAATGGAACCTCCCCGAATATATTAACCAAGTAAAAATAACAAAATGCCCTAATGAATTTTACTTCACCCTGAAGTTGTTTTTTTGCAGGTTCGGATACTCCATTCGAAGAAGCTAAGCCTTGTAAAATTGCATTTGAAATATAGATATTATTATATGCCTCTAACCAAAATCCTGCAACTACAGTATTGGTTGTAGGAATATCATTGACATAAAATACATTTAATACCGTGCTGTAACTCAGTAACTCATCTGCCGAAAGCCCGGCAAAAACTGAAATTGAATTTTCATCACCTGAAAAAGCTCCCGAAGTCGCCATTCGACTATAAATTCCTGTTACAGCCGATGTAGCTATCACGTCGTTAGAAAATACTTCCTTCGGTGTAGCCGAGTCTTTTGGGGGGTCAATTTCAAGAAACTTTTTGCAGGAGAAATTGACGGATAATGTTATTAACCCAATCAGTATAAGATTTAATTTTAATACCTTCATGATGATTTAATTAAAGAGTGATTTGAATCCCTATTATAAAAATTTGTAAGGTAGGAAGATTGGCGATTGATAAAGTCTCGGGATCAAGACCTTTGTATTTTGTAATAGTCAGTAAATTTTGTCCTTGCAAAAAGAATTTTGTGCTTCCAATTTTCAATCTTTGAGAGATCTTTTCTGGTACGGTGTAGGACAAGGAAACATTTTTAAGTCGAATAAACGATGCATCCTCTGTCCCATAGCTTCCAAAACTTGTTGCATTAAGATTGCTGACATCTGCCGACGATAACGTGCTATACTTTTGATATATTGAGGTGTTTTGATTGAACGTCCATCTATCTACTAAAAATGATGGCTGATTGCGGCCTGGGATACCAACACTAAAACTTCCTGTGTTTCTTAGACCCGACAGTAAACTTTTTCCTGTTTGCTTTACGAATTGAAATAGAAAATCAAAAGAGAATCCCTTATATGAGAATGAGTTTTGGATGCCGCCATAATATCGTCGACCAACGAAGACATTTATATGTTTGTCTTTATTATCCACAATTCCATCTTCATTGAAATCGTCAACCTGGTATAATCCAGTTATTGGATCAACAAAAGTATCATACAATTTTAGAATTGACAAAGGTTCGCCAACGGCATACTGGCTGTTGTAACTAGTTGCGGCTATATTTGGAAATGAAATAAGCTTGTTTTTTGGAATAGTTAGATTAAACGAAGTATTCCATTTGAATACAGCATTATTAATGTTTTGAGACGAAAAATCATATTCCCATCCTTCATTGCTAACTTTTGCTGGTAAATTATCGGTGATTCCACTAAAACCGGTAGTTCGAGGTAAGGATGTGGAAACTAATAGATTAGATGATCTATTTGAATAATAGTTAATTGATAACTCTAGGCGATTATTAAAAAATCCTGTTTCTAATCCTAATTCTGCCTTTTTGTTTAACTCCCATGCATATGTGGGATTGGAAATAGAAGAAGGGGATATAGTTGCTTGATTTTGATAAGATCCCACTGTTGGCCGCCATAATTCTAGATAACCGTAGTCATTAATTTGGTCATTACCAGTAATGCCATAACTTCCCCTTAATTTTAAAAAGCTGATAAATGACAAGTATTTCTTTATCAAGCTTTCTTCGCTGATCAGCCATGCTGCACCTAAAGCTCCAAAATTTGCAAAACGATTTTCAGGGCCAAAACGACTACTTCCGTCTCTTCTAGCGGTAGCATTAATTAGATACTTGCTATTATAATTATAGTTTAAACGCCCGAACACGGCAGTATATCTATATTGAGCAAATGATGCAGAAGTACTAAATACGGAAGCCGAGGCGATATTTCTCATTAATGCATCACTCGCATATCCAGAACCAGTGACGGCCTGCTGATCTCTCATTCCTTCTTGAAAAGTTAAGCCAGCCAGAGCGCTAAAGGTACTCAGCCCAATTTTTTTATTATAGTCGGCCTGCGCTTCTATGTTCCAGTTATCCGCTGAATTGTCGCGAAATACCGATACTCTTTGTGCCGGACCGGGATTATTTGCAGGGTTATATGTCGCTAAGGGTTGACTATCAAATTCTTTTCTGGTGGTGAGGTTATAGCCTATCGTAGATTGGATTCTTAGATCAGAAATTATTTTATAGCTGATTTGTGCATGACCTATGAGATTATTTGTTTTAGCCTCAAATTGCTTTTGTAGCTGAGCCATTGGGTTAACATTCATGGTATTATTTCCCCAGTTTAATAATCCATCATTGGTTAATAAATTTGGGTAATTCGGAGGAAGTGTTATAAATGATGTTAAATCGTTTAAGAGTAAATTACTGTTAATTTGGCTATAGTTTGCACCTAAAGAGATGTTCAACTTTTTATTATCCGATGTATACTGCAAATTAAGATTTGAGGATGCTCTCTTGTAACTTTGGTCCTTAGAAAAAACGGTTCCTTCTCGGAAATAATTAGCCCCCATTAAATAAGTAATATTGTTTGTGCCACCAGATGATGTCGCCTGAATATTAGTTAAAGGTGCAGACGACCCTATAAGTTCCTTTTGCCAATTGGTATATTTATTCTGATCCCATGTTCCGTTAATATCATATTGAGAGGCATAAATTGGTGAACTGTTAGTTAATTTGTCATTTATAAAATATGCTTCATTTCTCATTTCCAGATATTGCTGAGTATTCATGAAATCCATCATTTTACCTACACGTGAAATTCCCTGGTTCATAGAAATTGATGTAATTGTTTTACCGCTTTTACCTTTTTTTGTTGTTATAAGTATGACACCATTGGCGCCTCTTGAACCATAAATTGCTGTGGCATCAGCATCTTTTAAAACCTCGATGCTTTCAATATCATTTGGATTAATATTTGCAATAGGATTTGCGTTGGCTGTAATTCCAGCGGCTCCAGCCAAACTTGTCGCATTAAAAGGAATTCCATCAACCATATAAAAGGGATTACTACCTTGGGCAATACTATTTCGACCCCTAATTTGCACTGTAAATCCACCGCCAGGCACGCCCGTTGTTTGAACTATTTGTATTCCCGGAATGTTAGCTTGCATAGCAGCCAGTACATTATTTACTGGCTGCTTTTCAATATCTTTTGAAGTAATTCTGGAAATAGAGCCTGTTCTTTCTCTTTCTGTAACTTTATAATACCCCGCATTGATCTCGACCTCTTCTAATTTATCATTGCTTGGTGTTAATTTTATGAATTCTATTCTTTTAGCTGCTTTTGCCTCCTTAGTCACATAACCGACAAATGAGATTACCAAAATGGCCTTTTCGTCTACATTCCTCAATAGAAACTCTCCAGCCAAATTGGTAGAGGTAGAGGCCGAGCCGCCTTTTACTTTTACAACCGCGCCCACCAGTGGATCGTTATTTTCATCAAGCACACGGCCACGCACATCAATAGTAGCCAGAGTACTAATAACATTATCACGAAAGGCAGGCTCACCTGCTTTAACAACAATGGCTTTTCCGATAATTTGGTAAGTTACTGAGCGGCCATCTAAAACATTATCCAACACTTGATTAAGTGGCGTATTGTAAAAATTTACATCAATAGGCATGTGGGAATTAAGTTTACCTTCGTACCAAATCACGTTGTATCCGGTTTGGCGTTTGATTTCTTTAAAGATTTCTCTAATGGTGGCGTTATTTTTATTATAAGTTAGCTTTTGTCCATTCGAGTCTTTTGCACTCAATTGGATTACTGCTATTAAAATTATAATAATGATTAACCGCATTATGAAGAATGTTTTGTGGATGCCGTTCATGAGAGCATCCCTGTTCATGAAATTGATCTTATACATTTCATCGGTTTTATGACAAACGTAGCTTACGATGATTTAAATTTAATTTTGATGATTAAATAAAATTCGCTAAATTCGTTTGTCTGTTTAGTTGATAGTTCGATACTTTTGATTGAATACAGGCCATCGTCGTTTGTGTTTCGTAGACATAAGCGACTTTTTTTTGCCTTATCCGCGCGCGCGTACGCGTGCTGAATGGTTGTTTTTTTACTTCATAACAGTGATTTTCCTCCCATTAATTTTAAATTTCACCTCTCCGGTTGCCTCTAAAAGGCATAATACCTGGGAGACTTTTTCGTATTTAGATATAGCCCCACTGAAGGGCTTATCTCCAACTTGTTTATCGGTATATACTACCTCAACATCATACCAGCGTGAGATTTTCTTCATGATACTTTCCAGGCTTTCGCTTGCAAAGCTGAACGATCCATTTTTCCAGTCAATAACATCATCCGCATAAACCGCATGCACAGTAATGCCATTTGCATCAAACTCAGATTGTTGATTAGGCTTTAGTATTATTTCTTTACTTACACCAGTTGTAGTAAGAGGGGCAACCTTAACGCTGCCCTCCAACAGGGTTGTGCTTACTGAGAGATCATCGTTGTAGGCAGATACGTTAAAGTGGGTACCCAGTACCTCAACCCTTTGTTTATCTGTGGTAACGACGAAAGGATGATTTTTATCTTTAGCTACCTCGAAATATGCTTCGCCGGATAGCTTAACACTTCGGTATTGTTCTTGTCCTTTTAAAGCGGGGTTATAAGTTATACTGGATGACGCATTAAGCCATACACTTGAACCATCTGGAAGCTGCACTTGATAGGTGCCGCCGCGAGGAGTGGAGACGGTAAAGGCTTGAGCCTGCTCGTTGTTAATGAATGTCCCATCATTGTAGGTTAATTTTGAGGCATCGATGATAATACCGCTTTTTGTATCGCTGAGTTGAATCGTTTTACCGTTTTGCAAGGTTAAAGTTGCCCTGTTGCCACCTGGGTAAATATCGGTAGCAAATTGTATAGGCGCAGGCGCAGCTTTTTTAAAGAGGAGTGTAGTAGCGGTACCAATAATTGCTATTGCTGCTGCAGTAAGGAGAATATTTAGCGGCCAGTTTATTCTTCTAGGTTTATTCGGGATTTTCGAAAGCCTTAACCTTAAATCATTTAAGTCTGGTTCCATTTCAAGTAAATCCTGAGGCGTTACTTGAGCGTCAATATAAGTTTCTTCTATAATAGCCTGTTCCTCTGGGGTACATTCATCAGCCTCATATTTTTTTAAAAAGTCGTAAGCGTTGAAATTTGCCATTTTGTTTCTTATTTTTAATATTCTTACGATCGTAGGTTAAATTAGTATTCAATTAATGTTAATTTATTTGAACTTTTATTCTGGTCGTAGTTTGCCCCTAAGAATTTTAAGTGAACGCTGAAGATTTGTTTTTACCGTATTTTCTGGCATTCCCAGATGTTGCGAAATTTCTTGACGATTCATAGCATTCTTTCTGCTAAGTTCGAAAACAGTCCGCATTTTTTCGGGCAGGGCAGCAATTTCCTTTTCAATTAATGACTGTAGGTCATGCTGACGGACCAAATGGTCGGTAGAGTTTTGCACCTGATCAAGATAGGGCTGGAAATTTTCAGCATATTTTTGTGTGATTTTTTTGTGCTTATAGTGATCTAAAATCCGGTTCTTAACTACGGTGAAGAGAAACGCGATTAATTCGCCAGGAATATTAACTGTGGTGCGTTTCTCCCATATATCAGCAAATGCATCATGGATCAAATCTTTTGAGATCTCTTTATCATTTAAACGTCTACAGGTAAATGAAAATAGTAAAATATAGTACCGCTCGAAAATCTCGATGAACGCGGCGTCGTCCGAATGTCTTAATTGTAGAACGAGATCAGCGTCTGAAAGTTGCTTATAGTCTATCGCCTGGCCCATGTCTTTGAGTCTTAAAATGTTTATAATACTAGAAATAATATCCCTATGTTGATATTCTATATCAATAAACCGAATAATAGAACCATTGGATCTTGTTCATTTTGTTCATTTTGTTTAGGCTGAAACATTGTTCAATATAAAGAAATAAAGCTTAGCTATTCTGGTGTTATTATCGTGCTGATTTCTAACTTCATAACGGCTTTAAAAGCCTCTTGAGGTGCTGTTAAGGCAGTTTTGTTCCTAAGTGTTTTGCGCTTTGTTTGGCCCTTTAAATGATCGGTTTTTTTGTGCTTGAACAGTGCTTAGCTACTGCTATATTGTTCAATAAATGGCTTATCACTATTTAGATTGATTAAAGAGTGGTTGAAGCGTCTATTTCTTTTTAGATGGGGAAAAAGCGGTTCTTGGGCAGTTTTCATGGGTTTTTTGGGTAGATTTTCTTCTACAAAACTGTCGCTCATTAGATGCAATAATGAAGAACAGTTGTACCTCTGGGGAAGCTATGAACAGCTTAGAGGTACATGTTGACATAGAACAAATGTAAACATTTAATCTTACATTGGCAAAAATAACTTCATAAAAAATAAAAATAATTACTTTGTAATAAGCGCATATGTTGTTTTTTATACAAATATTTGTTTTATGAAGAATAAATTTAAATTATTTGGAGAATTCGTAAGAGAGATTGCCGAAAGAAAGAACCTTAGGCCTTCTGACCTTAGTGAATTGATTAATTGCACCAAACAGAACGTTTCGGATATTTATAAACGTAGAAGCATAGACTCTGAGCTGATGTTGATATTGAGCAGAGTGCTGGACTATAACCTTTTTTCCTATTATAATGATGCGGAGCCAATTGCCAGCTTTCGCCAGGCAGAGGCATTAGCGCATCAGGCAGCACTGGATAAATTGACCGCTGAATTGATGCACAGCACTGAGCTGCTGAAGCAGCAAGATGAAGTCATCAGATTGCTAAAGGAGAAAGAGGAGTTCTTGAGAAAATAAAGCCCTGGATCTCCATCCAAGGCCGTATCAACTTTCCCATTTTTCAATTATAACTCATTTCATAACCGTAACCGTTTTTCCATGAACCTTAAATTTTATTGCACCTGTTAGCTGCAGTAAATTCAATACTTCAGATATATTCGCGTATTTTGTGATGATACCGCTAAAAGGCTTACTGCCGAGATTTGGATCAGTATACACTACTTTTACGTCGTACCATCTTGCTATTTTTTTCATAACCTCACGTAAATTATCACTGTCGAAGTTAAACTCGCCGTTTTTCCAGGCTAAATCTGCTGCTACATCAGTCTTTTCTACCCTGATAACAGTACCTGAACTGTAGGCTGCTTGTCCTGGTTTAATAGTAACATTTTCTGTGGGCGTAGAAACCTTGACCAGCCCCTGGGCTAAAGTTGTTTTGATCAACCCGTCCTCATCGTAACTGTTGATGTTGAAGCGCGTGCCCAATACCGTTATTTCTTGTGTATTGGTTTGTACGATGAAAGGTACTTTTCGCGCTCTGCGTTTCATATTTAAAACAGATTGGATCTGCCTAACTTCAAAGTAAGCCTCACCTGATAAATAAACCCGGCGCTCTGGCATATCCTCGAATGTAGAAGGGAACTTAAGTGTTGACCCGGCATTTACCCAAACCTGGGTACCATCGGGTAAAACGATGTTGTATTGTCCCCCAGATGGAGTCATGATGACATTTAAACCTGGGTGGTCTTTTGCATAACTTATTTTGCCTGTAATCTTTGAGGGTAGGGAGTCCATTTTGCCTGTTGCTAAAACCGGATCTGGATTAAATAGGTAAAGGAGTTGCCCATCCGCCTTTTTTATAATTTTTACATTCTGCTCGCTGGCTATTTCACCCTCTTTGGCATCGGCTAAATCAATGGTTTTACCATTTGGCAAGGTAAGGGTAGCTTTATTGGAGCCAGGTTTTATATCGTTGACAAGCGCTTCTGTTTTTGTCTCTGCTTTTGGAAGAATTTCTTCTTTTAAGAAGTAATGAATACCATATATAAGTGTACAAGCTGCAGCAACACCTGTAAGCGGTTTAAGCCAAGGCATTAATACTTTCTTAACTGACTTTTTAGGTTGCGGCAATAGGCTAAGAACTTCCAGCCTTGCTGCTTCAACTTCTTCAAATGAAATATCGGCTACATCTATATTGTAGCTAGCATACCAATCGTCGACTAGGCGCTTCTCCTCCTCATTACAAGTGCCTGAAGTGTACTTGAGGAGTAAGTCTTTGGGGTCTTTGTCGTCCATTTTTTATTGTTGTTGTCTTATTGATTGTGGTTAAAACGAGGAGGGGTATTAAAATAGGAAGAGGAAATGAAAAAAAATGCTTAATTTTTTTTTAAGTAACCTAATTCCGTTGTTTACCTGCTTCGAAACGTTGTTTTCGTTGGTGTTTAGCTTCTCTGCGATTTCTGTATAGGTGAGTTGTTCTCTTCTGCTCAATACAAATATGGCCCGCATTTTTTTTGGCATGGCATCGATTTCTTTATTGATCAGGGCATTGAGGTCATTCTCCCTCACCAAGGCGTCGGTGCGACTGCTACTCCATGTAGTCATGTAGTTTTTTAAGGAGTCCATATACCTTGCTTTCACCTTTTGATGAGAGAAATGATCGAGTATACGGTTTCTGGTTAAAGTGAACAAGTAGCCGGTCAGGTTTTCGGCGGTTAGCGGCCATTCGCGCCTGACCCAAAGTTTGGTAAAAAGCTCGTGAAGGAGATCTTTAGCCAGGTCCTCATCCCGAAGCTTTTTAACTGCGTGTACATATAGTAGATAAAAATACCTGTTGTAAATTTCGGTGAAAGCTGCATGGTCGGAGGTTTTTAAAAGCCTGACCAGCTCTACATCCGGATATTTTGTATAATCGCTCATATTTATGCTTAGGATTAAATACTAAACCGTTTTGTATGGTGGTAAAACTATAGGAATCGTAACTTTTGCTTTTTATTCATTGTGTTCATTTTTTAAGCGTAACACCAATGAAAATTAATTGTTTAATATATTTGGAAAGTTGATAAATATTGTTGTAAATTAATGAACAATATGAATGTTTGGTGTGTTTGACGCTTTCGCCATTTTTACTATAACTAATTTAAAGTATATGGAAAAAAAAGTACTAAACCAAAAGAATCTTCTAGAAAGGATTCAAACAGAAGTAGATGTATTTAAAGGCATCATCGACAAAAGGACGTTGATTGAAGAGAAGTTTAATCAGGTAAATGTAAAGCTGGATAAGTTGAAAGCTGAAGCTGATAGATTGTTCGGTCCCAAGAAATAGTAATATTGATTTTTCTGTTTACTTTTAGTCGATAACTATTTTATTATGCTAAAAGAATCTTTAAAATCACTTTTTACGCGAGATCTGAATAAACTAAAGTCTGAAATTGAACAATACCAGAAAGAGGAGAATTTATGGATTGTAGACAAGGGGATATCCAATTCTGCGGGTAACTTATGTTTGCACCTGGTTGGAAATTTGAATACGTTTATTGGTGCCGAGCTTGGGAAAACAGGATATGTTAGAAACAGAGAACTGGAGTTCTCTTTAAAGGATGTTCCTAGAGCTGAGTTGCTGGTGAAAGTTGAGGATACGATTAAGGCGGTAAATACGACGCTGGATGGATTATCTGAGGGGGACCTGATGGTAGATTATCCGTTGGTTAAGATTGTAGCAGGAGGGAGTTCTGTAGGTTTTATGCTGATTCACTTGAGCACGCACCTGGCTTATCACCTTGGGCAAATCAATTATCATCGGAGATTGCTGGATATTTAAAAGAAAAAGGGGGCCAGAGGCCCCCTTTTTTAGTTTTCTAGTAAACTTGCTGCGGCTTGGTCTAAAAACCACGTTACGCTGCCATCAATTGGTTGGATCAATTGAGTAGGGTACAAGCTCGTATTCTTGTGCTCGTCTTCAATCACATGTTTTACTGCTTTCGCTTTATTCTCGCCAAAAACAAGGAAGGCTATATTCTTTGCCTTATTGATTAATGGTGCGGTAAAAGTAATACGGTAAGTAGATAACTTATCTACATACACAGAATCAATCTCCACATTCTCATTTTTTAAGATGCTGGTTCCTGGGAACAACGATGCCGTATGTGCATCATCACCCATACCCAATAAAATCAGATCGAAGATCAGATCAGCACCGTCAAAGTGCTTTACAATAGCTTTGTTGTATTCTATCGCTGCTTTTTCTGGTGCCAGGGTAGTATCTACATAAAAGATCTGCGCTGCAGGAATATTCAAGGGATCCAATATCGCATTTTTTGCCATCAGGCCATTATAGCTTTCATGCGTAGGCATCACATTGCGCTCATCGCCAAAAAAGAAAAACACTTTGGTCCAGTCTATTTTGTCCTTATAGGTAGTAGCCAACATTTCGTACAAAGCCTTGGGCGAATTGCCACCAGTCAGTACGAAATTAAAGCGACCCTGCTCATCAATTGCCTTATTGGCTATTTTGATGATATAGGCTGCAAGATCTTCTAATAATTCGTTTTGTGTTTTATAGATCAATAAATTCATTAGTCTTTGCTCAAAGGTAAAGTGAACCAGTGAAAACCATCTCTGGCAATCAATGCTTCGGCATCTTCTGGTCCCCATGAACCAGCAGTATAGTTAGGGAAGCTCAACGATTTTTTAGTTTCCCATGCATTGACTACAGGCATCAACAACTCCCATGCAATTTCAACCTGGTCAGCACGCATAAACTGCGTTTGATCACCAGTCATTACATCTAGTAACAACGTTTCGTATGCTTCTGGAGATTCAGTTGTGTAAGTGCCTTTGTAATCAAATACCATATCAACCGGGTTCAATATCATGTCCAGTCCAGGTCTCTTGCCCTGAACCTGCAAACGGATACTCATTTCTGGTTGTATACTGATGATCAACCTGTTTTGCTGCCAATGCTCCGCCGCCCCTCCCGGGAATACGTGATGTGGAACATCCCTAAATTGGATGGTGATCAAAGAAGAAGTTTGCGCTAAGTGTTTTCCGGTACGTACATAAAACGGTACGCCTTTCCAACGCCAGTTATCAACAAAGAATTTGACAGCTGCAAAGGTTTCTGTATTAGAATCTTCGGCAACATCTTTTTCCGAACGGTAACCTACCACCTCATCGCCTTTAATCCAGCCTTTGGTATATTGTCCGCGTACCGTATTGAAACGGATATCTTCGGCAGAGAAAGTACGCATTGCTTTCAATACATCTACTTTTTTATCCCTGATTTCATCCGCATCTAAATTAATTGGAGTTTCCATACCAATGATGCACAGCAATTGTAGCAAATGGTTCTGAATCATGTCGCGTAAAGCACCCGATCCATCATAATAACCACCACGATCACCTACACCCAATTGTTCTGTTACCGAAATCTGGATGTGGTCGATATAATTTCTATTCCAAAGCGGTTCAAGAAATGAATTGGCAAAACGGAAAGCCATAATGTTCTGAACAGTTTCCTTACCAAGGTAGTGGTCAATTCTATAGATCTGTTTTTCCGTAAAGCGACATTTCAATAGCTCATTTAATTCACGGGCAGTGTCCAGATCTTTACCGAATGGTTTTTCGACTACAATACGGCAGTTGTCTTCATTTTCTGCCATCTTAAATTTAGCCAGGCGTTTGGCTATTGATGGGAAAAGATCAGGTGATACAGCCAGGTAAAACACGATTTGTGTGCCTGCACCGAATTCATCTTTAAATTTATCTATGGTAACTTTAAGGTTGTCAAAAGATGCTGAATCTTTAACATCCACCGAGTTATAATGAACATTCTCTGAAAAAGTTCCCCATTTATCCTTATCTACTTTACCCGTACGTGAGAAGCTGTTTACGCCCGCCATCAGTGTCCCTCTGAACTGTTCGTCGTTAAGTGGCTTTCTTGCCGTACCAATAATGGCAAATTTTTCGGGCATATAGCCCTCAGCATAAAGGTTGTAAAGAGCAGGCGCCAATTTGCGCAGATTTAAATCACCGGTACCACCAAAAATTACGATAATGGTTGGGCTAAGGTTGATACTTGTCTTCATTATATGGGGTTTTTACAAATTATTAGAATTCCAGTCGGCATGGAAAATACCGTCTTCATCCGTACGTTCGAAAGTATGGGCGCCAAAGAAATCTCTCTGTGCCTGGGTTAAATTAAGTGGAGACTTATCCGTTCTTAATGAGTCATAATAAGTCAATGCCGAAGCAAAAGCAGGTACAGCCAAGCCATTTTGAATGGCCGAACCGATTACTTTTCTAGTTCCCGGAATGATCTCTTTTAGCAATTCCTGAATGCCTGCATCCGCATAAAGGTGTGCCAGATCAGGTTGTTTTTTATAGGCCTGGTATATGTTTTCTAGCAAGGTCGCTCTGATGATACATCCACCACGCCAGATCTGAGAGATCTCTTGCAGGTTCAGTTCGTACTTAAACTCTGCAGATGCTTGTGTAAGCAGGTGTAAACCTTGGGCATAACAAGTGATCATAGAGAAGTAAAGTGACTGCTCCAGTTGAACTTCAAACTCGGCAACGTTTTCTATTTTCTCGGCAGCATGCGGTAGGGCAGCAGCTAGTGCTACGCGCAATTGTTTAAATTTAGAAAGGTCTCTGCAGCTTACCGACTCATTGATGGTCGGGATAGGCAATTGCAGGTCCATAGAAACCTGAGAAGTCCATTTACCGGTTCCTTTAGATCTGGCTTCATCTTTAATCACATCGATTAAATAACCGCCAGACTTTTCGTCTTTAACTTTAAAAATATCTCTGGTTACTTCCATCAGGAAACATTGTAACCTGCCTTCGTTCCACTTTTTAAAGGTGTTGTAGATTTGCTCGTTATCGTAACCCATACCGTTTTTAAGCAAGTAATAAGTTTCGGCAAGGATCTGCATCATGGCATATTCGATACCATTGTGCACCATTTTTACGAAGTGACCAGAAGCGCCCGGACCGATATAGGCCACACAAGGGTCGCCTTTTACTTTAGCAGATACAGCTTCGAGGATAGGTTTTACTGCGGTATAAGCCGCTTTGTCACCACCAGGCATCATGCTAGGACCGAAACGTGCACCTTCTTCACCACCAGAGATTCCCATTCCGAAAAAGTGAATACCTTCTTTAGCAAGCTGAGTAGCTCTTCTGTCGGTATCGGTAAAGTGTGAGTTTCCACTGTCGATGATCATGTCGCCCTTATCCAATAAAGGAATAAGCTCCTGAATTACACTGTCTACAATTTGCCCTGCAGGAACCAATAACATGACTCTTCTTGGCAATTCTAATGACTGGACAAAATCTGATAAAATAGCAAAACCTTGTAAATTATGGGCTCTACCATCTTCCTTCAATTTTTGCAGCATCTTGACGCTTTTGTCGTAACCTGTTACGGCAAACCCATTATCGGCCATGTTGAGCAATAAATTGCGGCCCATGGTGCCAAGGCCGATCATTCCTAAAGTATATTTGTTGTTCATTGTCTAATTTTTATTAGGGTGGTTGGTAAATACATGATATTTTTCTTCCAGATCCCAAAGTTTCGCACCGCCCTTAATTCCGTCTTTATTGGAAACGAGTTTGATGTTGTGATCGAGCGTTAAAGTAATTTCTTTGGAGTTCCCCCCTCCTATATAAAGGGTATCGTAATTGAATACTGTTTTGTAGATTTCGATAATGCGTTGCAAGCGCTCATTCCATTTCTCCTTACCGATTTTTTGGAAGGCCTTGTCGCCGATATAATCATCGTAGTCTTTGGTTTTGTTAATAGGCAAGTGTGCCAGTTCCAGGTGTGGAAGCAGGTCGCCATCAAATACCAGCGCTGTACCGAAGCCAGTACCGACCGTAAATACAATTTCAAATCCTTTGCCAGATACAATGCCTAAGGCTTGTTGGTCGGCATCGTTGACTAAGCGCACTTGTCGGCCAAAGATATCGCTTACCTGTTGGGCAAGGTCTATATCTATCCATTTGTCTGCAGCCAGGTTTACCGCCGTCTGCACTCTACCACATTTTACATACCCGGGAAAGCCTATAGAGATCTTGTCGAAATCTTTGCTTAAAGTATTGGCCAGCTCCTGGATGCAACTTAATACGTCATGCGGAGTGGCCTTATTTGGTGTAGGTACCTTTTTGAACTCGGAAATAAGATCACCTTTAGCGTTTAAAATGCAGGCCTTAATGCTAGTGCCACCAATATCAATCGATAAAATATTATGGTTGTTCTCTTTTTTCTCTGTAACTGGCATGTTTTGATTTTTGATAAAAAATGGCCTGTTCTTTATTGTTCTTCAAAATAACAAAATAAAGCGCAATAATCTTGTATGCTAAGGATGAAAATTAGCCATTCTCCTCAAGATCTGCATTGCTTCGCTGAAAAAGCGAAGAAAGCTAGGCTCTTTCTGAGAAGGCAAATTTTCTCCTCACAGGGGTGTTAGCATAGTTGGAGTCGGTTTTACTGTAAGGTCGGTCGTCATCCTGAATTTCGTCATGCCGGCGCAGGCCGGTATCAGGATCTCGCAATTGCTATTCTTTTTCTGGGGGTAACTGCTTGTTTTTTTCTATTTTATTTGAGGTTATTTCTGCAACTGATTCGGTGTCTGCAAATAATTTCCTGTCACGGGATAGTGTTGGTGGAACGCCGGTGATACCTATTCCTACCAAAGCCAATACCATAAAAAGAAATAATGTACAGAACCGCATCAGCTTTTTGAGCTGTTTCATGGGCTGTTTTTAAAATGAAATGATTGTTTAGATGCTTATGTGATTAGCATTTAAGGTCGTCATCATCATCATTTTTGGAAACGGTGATTGTTGTTTGATAAGAGAGGATATTTTGTTGGGTGGAGAGGTTTGGTTTATTGTGCGCTGTAAATACCAGGTTAAAAAGTAGGGTGTGGTATGCAGCTAAGTAGTTTGGATCAGTTGCGAGAAAGGAACTTTGATACTTTAGGTGGTTAAGCTGGTTAAGCGCACTTTTATAACTGAGGCTTTTTATTGGTTTACGTTGGGTATTTCCTAATCGGCCGGTTTGTTGGCTATCGGTTTTAACTTGAACGGGAGCAATGGAAAAGCCAGAGAAATTGAAGATACTAAGGAGCAAAATAACTGCGAACAGGTATTTTGAAAAGGGGTTTTGATATTGGATTGCCTTAGTATTCATTTAGATATAAAGGTATGAAAAAAATATTTTTTATTGCTTTTTGCTTAAAACTTGTTAAATTTAGTTTAGTACTAATTATCTAACACTAAGCACGAAAGCATGTAAAAACATAAAAAAAATACCTAAAACAATCATCCTCCTACATCTATGAAAACATCTCGTCTTAAGGGCATACTCATGCTCTTGCTGGTCTTTGCCACATTTAAAGTTGTGGCAGAAGGCAGTAAACAATTAGCAGCTAATGGTGGCAGTCGCGCCCATTGGCGAAGTAGTACGGTGTCAAGTACGCAATTCCCTTTTCCTTCATTAGGCATTATTAAAGTTTACGCCAAAGTTGGTGAAACCATCTATTTGGGCTCCAGTGCCCAGGGTATAGTCGGTTCTACAACGGGGACCATGAGATGGTCTGCGCCAAATGGTGTTCAGGGAAATAGTGGAACGAGCACAACAGTTGGTTTAATTAAAACAAGAGCACAGGAAGTCTTTGGTCCATCATTAACAGTTGGAGACGGCGGCTACACGCCTTATACCCTAGTGGTTGGGCCAGGGCAGGAAGGGGTATGGGAAATTACTTTTATCTCTACCAGTCTGACCGCTGCCGGCGGAAATGCGCCAATTGTTCCCGTTGGGGATGAGCTGGCACAAAATCCAAATGGCTTTTATATTGAGGCTTTTGATGTCTCGGTGAAAAGTACCACGAATGCTATCGTACCTGGACGTGCTTTTATGAATGTGTTTTCTGGTAATACTTCCAATGTAGCCAATACCTATGGCTCATTTAACGGGATATTTAATGTGCTCACCAGGGATGGGTATAAGTATACAGTGAATGCAAATGGAATGCAGGGCGCTGCATTTCAGTTTTTTGTCAATAACAAAGGGTTCAGAGACTTGACTGGGAATGCAATGTATAAAAGTGTGGTCAATGTTGGGACTTCTGCAGCGACTATTCCTGTACAAAATCCTACTGCGGCCGACGATGCAACCAATGTAACCCATAAACTCTTTTTTAATGCGCCTGCATCAGATCTTCCTTCCGCTGCTCCATCGGCATCAGGTTCTGTGTGGCTACTGAATACCATAGTTACGCCAACCTTAAGCAACCTTTCTTTTAAAGGAGTTGAGGGGACAGCAAACCTTTCGGGAACAAATCCACTAGGGGGTAATTTTACCTTTCGAACCACTGTCGCCGGAGCTTATCAGATCGCCTTGGATATCAACAAAAATGGGGTCTTTACAGATGTAATTGATCGCATGTTGACCGGATACGCAACAACGATCAATACCGATATTGTTGTGAATTGGGATGGTTTGGATGGACAAGGTGTTAAAGTTTTGGGGAATACAATTTTCCCGCCGGGAACAGTAAGGGTTGAGCTGTTAAGTGGTGAAGTCCATTTTCCCTTATTGGATGTAGAAAAGAATCCGGGGGGTATTATTGTGACTCGCTTAAACGGAAATTCGCCCGATGATAAACTATATTGGGATGATTCGGATATTCCTGATTCCGGGACACCCTCTAACCCAAAAAGAAACCTGGCGGGTATTAGTAGTCAGACGAATGGGCATAAATGGACTGATAATTTTGGTGACAATAATGGGATGGACAGTTGGGGCTATATACCAAGTACGCCATTACTTAATCCGGTTGCTTTTAGACTTGCTGAAGCCAATCTAGAAGTGGTTTCGATTACAAGTCCAGCCTCTATTTGTCAGGGTGCTGCCGCAAGTTTTGTAGTGACGGTAAGAAACAATGGGCCAGACAATGTAAGCGGGACTAAGTTTCATATCGATTTGCCAGCCGGATTAAGCGGTACAACGGTTGTTCCTGCAGTTAGCTCGGGCACGGCAACGACAGTATCTTCAAATCTACTCGCAGGTTCTTACGATGCGGTTTTGAATATGAACAATGCAGCGGTTATGACATTTACCATTAGTGGTACTGTTCCTGCTGTACCTCCTGCAGGTTTTTTAGCTTTTAAGGCAAGTATACTTCGCCCTGCGGATGTAACCGACCCTGATGCAACTAATCCTGATATTGCGGTCCCTACAGACCCGGATGCAGAGTGTAATTCGGCACCATCAGGTGTAGGTTGCAATAACATAAAAAATATTCAGGTTACGGTAAATCCGGCATTGGTTACAGCACCGGTAAGTACTGTAGTACAACCTACTTGCGCGGTTGCAACCGGAAGTATTACGGTTACTGCGCCTTTGGGGGCTGCTTTAACTTATTCTGTTGATGGGATTACGTTTCAGGCAAGCACATCATTTACTTCGCTTACTCCTGGAGATTATGTGTTGCAGGTTAAAAATGCAGGTGGATGTTTGTCGCCCATTGCCAATGTAACCATTAACAACCAACCTGTAACGCCTGTGGCTGCTGCGGCCACTGCTGTTCAGCCTGGCTGTGCTGTTACTACGGGTAGTATTATGGTGACTGCACCCTTAGGGGCGGGTTTGACGTACTCGATTAATGGAATTAGCTACCAGCCATCGACGACTTTTAGTGGTTTAGCGGCAGGTAATTATCAACTGACCGTGAAAAATGCTGCTGGCTGTGTTTCTGCAGCAACTCCAATCACGATAAATGCGGCACCGATTTTACCTGCTACGGCAAGCGCAACCGCTACCGCGGCAACATGCGCTACTCCGACAGGTACGATTACCGTGACCGGACCACTGGGAGTAGGGGTAAGTTATTCCATCGATGGACTAAGCTATCAGGCTGGGCTTGTGTTTTCAGGAGTTGCTCCCGGTACTTATAATTTAACGGTTAAGAATGCATCTGGATGTGTTTCAGCTCCGCTTAGTATAAAGGTAGACTTTCCAGAACCTGCACCTGTCATTTCTCAGGTTGATGCGAGTTGCGCCTTACCGACCGGTACAATTACGATTACGCCTACAGGAGCTGTTGGTGAGGAGTATGGCTTGGATGGTGTTTATCAGCCAGGGGCGGTTTTTACAGGTGTTGCCCCGGGGACACATTCCATAACGATAAGGAGTGTGGGGGGCTGTGTTTCGGAACCTTACATTGCAAAAATTGCTTTTCCAATTGAGGACCCTGTAGTTGAAGTTATTCAAACAACGTGTGGTACGGGTACAGGAAGTATCAAAATAATCAATCCATTATTTGGGGCTGGATATACCTTTTCTATTAACGGGGGTGGGACTTATCAGGCTGGGAATTTGTTTTCGGGTTTAAGCCCGGCGACTTACCAGATTGTTGTAAAAGAGAATGGTAACAATTGTTTGTCGGGGATAATAACGGTCGTGATCAACCCTCAACCGGCTACACCGACAGCAGCTACATTTAGTGTACTGAATCCAAATTGTACTACTGCTACAGGAAGTATTATAGTTAATGCTCCATTGGGTGTCGGATTATCCTATTCGATTAATGGGATAGATTACCAGTCAAGTCCAACATTTGCGGCTGTGGTTCCAGGTGTTTACAACTTGACGGTTAAGAATAATGCGGGATGTGTTTCTACTAGCGTATCTATTACGATTAATCCTCAGCCGCTGAAACCTGTAATTGCAAGAGCCATAACAGTTCAGCCTACTTGTGCTTTGGCGACTGGAACGATTACCGTTACTGCACCACTAGGTGTCGGCTTAACTTACGCCATTAATGGGGGCGCTGATCAGGTAGGTGTTGGCTTTAATGGTTTAATTGCCGGAACCTATCTGCTGACGGTTAAGAATGCCAGTGGTTGTATTTCTGATCCATTGTCGATTGTGATCAATCCGCAACCTGCCACGCCTGTTATTGCTGTAGCAACAGCCGTTCAACCTACCTGTGCTGTGGCGACGGGAAGTATTACAGTTACTGCTCCATTGGATCCTGATTTTACCTATTCTGTAAATGGTACGACTTATCAGGCTGGTCTTAATTTTACAGGACTGGCTGCGGGAACTTATCAACTGACGGTTAAGAATAGTGCAGGATGTGTTTCTAGTCCGGCAGCCGTAGTGATCAATACGCCACCTGCGGCACCCGCTATTGCAACAGTAACAACCGTTGAACCTACTTGCGCTGTCGCAACAGGAAGTATAACAGTTACCGCGCCATTGGGTATTGGTTTAACCTATTCTGTGAATGGTGCTACCTATCAGTCGGGAGTTAATTTTACAGGATTAGCTGCAGCTACATATCAAGTTACAGTTAAGAATGCTGCTGGTTGTGTTTCTGCTCCATTACAAGTCGTAATCATTCCTCAGCCTGCCACACCTACTGTGGCTAGTGTAACGATTGTTCAGCCAACTTGTGCAGTAGCTACAGGGAGTTTTACGGTAACTGCGCCTTTAGGTGTTGGTTTAACTTATGCTATTGATGGAAGTAATTATCAGTCTGAAGTTGATTTTTCAGCACTTCCTGCCGGAACTTACCCGCTGACGGTAATGAATGGAGCAGGTTGCGTTTCTACTGCGTTATCGGTAGTGATCAATCCTCAACCTGCTACACCCCCAATTGCTACAGCAACAACAGTTCAGCCTACTTGTGGAGTGGCTACTGGAAGCATCACGGTTACTGCGCCATTGGGACTCGGTCTAACTTATTCTATTGATGGAACTAATTATCAAGCTGGTGTTAATTTTAACAACTTAGCCGCAGGAACAACTTATCCGCTGACGGTTAAGAATGCTGCTGGCTGTGTTTCTACAGCATTATCAGTAGTGATTATTCCACAGCCTGCTACACCTGGTGTACCGATTGTTCAAAATATAGCTTACTGCCAGGGCGATCCTGCTATTGCTTTGGTAGCAACCGGGCAACAGATTAAATGGTATACAGGACAAACTGGGGGGATTCCCTTGCCTGCAGCACCCATTCCAGCAACAACAGTGGCTGGAGTAACAACCTGGTGGGCCAGTCAAACCAATGCAAGCGGTTGTGAGAGTGCACGGATAGGACTTACAGTAACGATTAACGCTAAACCAGTGCTCAACATCACAAGCAGCGTTGCTGATCTGACCAATGAAGATGCTGCCAGAGTATTAACTGCAACTCCCGCTGGAGGTACATTTACTGGTACGGGCGTGGTGTTGAATGGCGGAACAGCATCATTTAATCCGATAACAGCGGGTATTGGCACGCATACGCTTACCTATAGCTATACCGGACCTGGTAATTGTACTGCTACGCTGTCGTTTACCATCAAAGTAGTTGAAGCGCCAAAAGTAGATCTTGGCGTTACCATTGCAGCTGAATCCAGGCCTATTGGGGCGGGCGAGGTTTTCAATTACACCATCGCTGCATCAAATAAAAGCGTACAAAATGCTACAGAAGCCTTGGTGTCGGTAAAACTTCCGGCAGGATTAAATTTTGTTAGCTTTCAAACTGCGGTTGGAACGGCAAATTATAACCAAAGTACAGGCACCCTTTCCTGGAATATTGGTGCATTGGCAGCCGGGAAAACGGAAACCCTAATATTGAGTGTTAAAGCTGTTGGACCTGGGAAATATGCGGTTGTTGCCGAAATATCCTCAAAAGAACAGGATGTTGTTCCTGGTAATAATATATCGAATACCGAGCAGGAGATTACAGGGCTTTTCATCCCTGATGTAATTACGGCAAATGGCGATGGTAAAAATGACCAGTTTAAAATCAGAGGTATTGAAATGTATGCAGCCAATGAGTTGAATATTTTGAACCGATGGGGCAATAGCGTGTATCGAAGTACGGGGTATAAGAACGACTGGACAGGAGAAGGCTTAAACGATGGGACTTATTTTTACTCCTTAAGGGTTCAAACCACATCGGGCCAATGGCAAATATTTAAAGGTTATATCACCCTACTTCGCAACAGATAACAGATGTATTACATAAAAAGAATCGCCGTGAAAAAATTAATGATCACTATCGGAATATGCACTGCATCCTTGTTGTCTGTGGCACAGCAGGACGCGCAGTTTAGTCAATATATGTTTAATGGAATTTATATTAACCCAGCTTATGCCGGTTATAAAGAGCAGCTTAATCTGCATAGTTTTTACAGAAACCAATGGACAGGTGTAAGAGGAGCGCCTAAAACCTTCAGCTTTGCTGTAGATGCGATTGCCAATGATGGCAATGTTGGTTTGGCTTTGCAGGTAGCCAGTGATGTAGTTGGTGCTCAAAATACGCTTTCGGCCTATGCCAATTATGCCTATCGCCTACGTATTGGGCAGTCCGAATCTTCGCGCTTAGCCTTTGGAGTAGCTGCTGGAATTATCCAGCATGGTATTGACGGTGCTAAGTTAAACCCTTACGATGGCAATGATCCCGGAATTCCTGTTGGTACAGAAAGTGTTTTAACACCTGATGCGCGTGCTGGTGTATATTACTCGGATGACCGGTTTTATGCAGGTTTTTCTGTGGACAACCTGATTGCACAATACGCTTCAAGCGATGATTTTAGAGAAAAGGGAATACGGAGGCCAAAAATGCATTATTACCTGACTGCGGGTATGCTGTTTCCTTTGTCGGAAGATATACTTTTAAAACCCTCTTTTTTGTTAAAGGATGATAGGGGCGGCCCGACAAGCCTGGACATTAATTCCTTTGTGCTTTTGGGGAACCGCATCTGGATTGGCGCATCTTACCGTACTGGTGTGAGTTTGTATAGTAAGGATTATTTGCAAGCGAATTTACCGAAGGAAAATGCATTGGTAGGATTGGTTGAATTGTTTGCTACCGACCGATTAAGGATTGGTTATGCTTATGACCATAACCTGAATAAAGCCGGCAACTTTAACAATGGATCCCACGAGATCTCAATAGGCTTTTTCTTTAAGCGTAAAAGTTCCAGAATGTTAAGTCCAAGATATTTTTAGCCTAAGCAAGTCAACATGAAATCAAGCATATTAAAACATAAAAAATCATTGACATGGATGTTAGTGATTCTGCTGAGCATATTCAGCTTCGATGCCCATTCACAATATGTGATTAAAGCAGCCGATCAACAGTATGAACTTTACAACTACAGTGAGGCCGTAAAACTTTATTTAAAGGCCTGGAAGAAGAAGGAAAAGCCTTATACTGCGGAGCGAATTGGGGAAAGTTACCGGAGAATGAATGATTACCAGTCTGCGGAACAATGGTATGGCCGCTTGTCAGGCATGGCTGGGAGTAATCCGGATAGCCGGCTGTGGCAGGCTGAAGCTTTAAAAAGTCTGGGCATGTATACGGCGGCTAAAACAGCGTATCAGCAATATACAGGGGGAACAGCAACGCCGGCTCAAATACAAACCTGGATAAGCGCCTGTGATTCGGCTATGGCTTGGATCGCTGCCCCGAAGCCCTTTAAAATTGAAAACGAAGCAAAGTTGAATAGTGGAGGCTCAGACTGGGGCGCTGTTAAATATGCGGATGGTGTTGTTTTTACATCCGACCGTTCCTCTGCTTTAATTGCTGAGGCTGCAAAAGGCAGACCTTTCTTAAAGTTTGATGGGACTAGGCTGCCAGATAAACAGATTTACCGGTGGACTGGGAGTCCTTATGAACATTTGTATTACAGCAAAGGCGATCAAATTAGTCTTTTCCCTTTGGCTGTCGGAAATGACTATCATACGGCTGCGGTTTCTTTTACTGCGGATGGGAAGGAAGCTTATTTTACCATGACCAATGTAAAGGACAAAAAGAAGCTTGACAAGACTTTGAACACCATTTATATTGGCTTGTACAGCAGTAGGTATGAGGATGGGAAATGGACAGCGCCTAAGGCTTTTCGCTATACGGATATGACGAAATGGTCTGTTGGTGATCCATGTATTGCTGCTGATGGCCAAACCTTATACTTTGTGTCGGACATGCCAGGTGGACAGGGGGGGACGGACATTTATAAATCAAGCAGGAAGACTGATGGTACCTGGTCTGATGCTGTTAATCTTGGCCCTGCGGTGAATACGACTGGGAATGAACGTTCTCCCGCGGTTTACAATGATCTGCTTTATTTTTCTTCTGATGGACTTATAGGAATGGGGGGATTGGATATCTTTAAGATCGCATTAAGTAATGTCCAAAATGGAAAGGCGGTTAATGTGGGCTATCCAATGAATTCGGCTCAGGATGATTTTGCAACTAGTTTGACTGGAGCATCATCGGGTTTTATTTCATCTAACCGTATGAATGGAGCTGGCAGTGATGACATTTATGCTTTTACGCTTTTACCGGAAAAACCTGCTGAGGTGGTTTTGGTAACGCCAATTGCTCCTGTGCTGGCAGTTGTGGCTGTAAAGAAAAGGGATTCTATTTATGTGGAGAACATTTACTATAATTTTGATAAGGCGAATATTCGTCGGGATGCCTCTGTGGTATTGAACAAGGTGTACGACTTGATGCTGCAGAATCCGAGTTCGAATTTGGTGCTTTCATCGCATACCGATAGTAAGGGAACAACCGCTTATAACTTACGCTTGTCTAGACAACGTGCTGCAGCTGCGGTTAAATATTTAACCGAAAAGGGAATCGAGCGATCGCGTATGGAAGCAGATGGTTTTGGTGAAAGCAGACCGGTTGCTCCAAATAGCTTAAACGGCAAGGATAATCCGGAAGGGCGGCAATTAAACAGGCGAACGGAAATTAAGTTGTTTCTTTAGTCGTTCGTCATTCTGAATTTATTTCAGAATCTCTCAAGAGAAAGGTAGCTTAGCATTGCGAGATGCTGAAATAAACGGCGAAGCATTCTTGAAGACAATAATCAATGAATACTACTGAAAAATTCAGAATGACGACCGTTTTAGTCTGTATTATGACGAACGCTTTAGTAGACCGTTCAAAAACTGACGTAATGGCGACCGTACAAAAAAGAGTGTATAATCAATGAAGAAGAACATTTTTGCAATTATTGGAAGTGCGAGTAAGCAATCCTCAAACTTGAGGTTGGTAGAGAAAATTGCAGCATTGGCTGATGATGATTTTAATTTCATCATTTTCGATCGTTTAGCTGAGCTGCCTCATTTCAATCCAGAATTGTCTCTTGAAAATACGCCACAGGAAGTTTTAAATTTCAGGGAAGCTGTTTTAAAGGCTGATGGGATATTGATCTGTACACCGGAGTATATCTTTAGTATCCCGAGTGGGTTAAAAAATGCCATTGAATGGTGTGTGGCTACCACTGTTTTCTCGGGTAAGCCGCTCGGTATAATCACTGCTTCTGCCAGCGGCGTAAAGGGGCATGAGGAGCTTCAGCTGATCATGAGCACACTGGAAACAACCTACAATGAACGTACCCTGTTGCTGATCCAGGGGATTAAAGGCAAGTTTGATGCAGCTGGAAATATAACAGACCAGAAAACAGAACAGCAGCTGGACGCTTTTGTAAAAGCGTTTCAGGATTTGGTAACGATATTGCCTTAAGCAAGCAATACCGATTGATCTTCTGGTACGGTACCTCTAATAAGGTGATCGACACTGTTTAAGGTAATCGATGCGATTTGCGAGAGGGCTTCTTCAGTGAAAAAAGCCTGATGACCTGTTACCAACACATTTGAGAAACTCATTAAACGTTGGATTTCGTCATTCTCGATGATGGATCCGGAAAGGTCTTTGAAGAACAGTTTTTCTTCCTGCTCGTACACATCAATTCCCAAATAAGCGATATGTCCGGATTTTAAAGCTTGGATCACATCGTGTGTCTTGATTAATCCGCCGCGACTGGTGTTGATCAGTGTTACCCCTTTTTTCATATTGGCAATGGTGCTTTCATTGATCAGGTAATGGTTTTCGATAGTAAGCGGGCAATGGAGAGAAAGGATATCCGAATGTGCCAATACCTCGTCAAAAGGTAAATATTGAACGCCTATTGCTGTTAAGCTATCATCCTCAAAAATATCATAGGCTAGTATTTTGCAGCCAAAGCCAAGCATGATTTTGATAAAAGCCTTACCTATTTTTCCTGTTCCTATGATCCCTACCGTACGACCATGAAGGTTAAAGCCTAAAAGCCCATTTAAGGAGAAATTCTGCTCACGTACACGGTTGTAAGCTTTGTGGGTTTTTCTGTTTAAGGTAAGCAACATGGCTACCGCATGTTCTGCAACCGCTTCGGGAGAGTACGCTGGGACCCTGCAAATCCTGATGCCATGTTTTTTTGCGGTTTCAAGCTGCACATTGTTGAAGCCTGCACAGCGCAAGGCGATCACTTTAACACCTTTGGCGGCCATGATGTCGATAACCTCTTCGGTAAGCTTATCATTTACAAATACGCATACGACTTCGGTACCTTCAGTAATTGCATTTACGATATGTGGCCCAAGGTGTGTTTCCCAGAACTCCAATTCGAAGCCATATGTTTCATTATACTTGTTGAAAAAGGTCTTGTCGTATGGCTTCGTAGAGAAAAATGCTATTTTCATAAATGAGTAGTTATTTTAGGCGCTTTGATGCCGGACTAAGCTTTGGCACTGGCCTAAAATACTAACTTTTTTGCTAACTCTATTTCTGTTTTTGAAATGGTATGCAGTCTGCCCGGATATATTTTTACCGTCACATTTGCATTCATCTTTTTCATAATGCCTTCGCTCACCTCAACTCTTGAAACCGGTACATGGGGATCTGGGTCGCCCGTGGTGATCAGTACCGGCGTTTTTTTAAAGTCGCCTTTGTAATTTTGCATGTTCAGCTCTTTGCCGATCAATCCGCCAGTAAAAGCTACTGCGCCTCCATATTTACCCGCATTTCTAGTGATGTATTCCAAAACTAAACAAGCCCCTTGGGAGAAACCGACAAAATAGATCTTCTCCTGCGGGATACCTGCGTTTTTAAGCTCAGCTACCAGAATTTTTAGGAGGGCTAACGCGGAATCTAATGCCGGTTGGTTTTCCATAACAGGTGCGAGAAAGCTATACGGGTACCAACTATGGTGGGTAGCCTGAGGAGCGAAGAGCGCCGCATCATCTATTTGTAGGTGATCATTAAGGGAGAGGATGTCTGCTGCAGACGCTCCTCTTCCATGAATAAAGATAACGGCCTTTTTGGCGTCCGCTATTGGGACGCCGGCAGTCATGATATCTTTTTGATGTGTGTACATGTTAAGTTAATTTTGGTAAAATATCTTCTATTTCTTCCCTGATACTTTCGTATTGGGCAGGTAATTTTAAGTTCTGACCTAGTTCTTCTAATGGTTCATCAATGGTGAAGCCTGGATTATCCGTCGCCAATTCGAAAAGCACGCCTCCTGGTTCGCGGAAATACAAAGAATAGAAGTAATTACGATCTATCTTTTCCGTGATGTTTAATCCCATTTCCACTATTTTATCCCTGAAGTACATCAATGTAGCTTCATCTTTTACCCTGAAGGCCACATGGTGTACAGATCCGCCGGCAACATGACCGATAGCTTCACCCGGAGCTTCAACCAGGTCGACAATATTCGCCTGCTCAACAGTATCAGTCACAAACCTTGAACGGTTAACTTCTGTTTCAGCTAATTTATAACCAAAGATATGCGTTAAGACGGCAGCCGTAGCCTCCATTTTATTGGTGGTAATGGTAATGTGGTGAAAACCATGAACCGCATTTTCTTTGCTCACTTCTTTCGTTTCCCATTGTGGGCGGCTATCTTTTACCTTAGCTTCCGTCAACTCAAATTTCAATCCATCGGGATCCAAAAAAGTAAGGTAACGCTCGCCAAACTTCACAGCAGGTTTGTTGTAAATGACGTTGTGTAGCTCAAAGCGGTTTTGCCAAAAGTCTAAACTTCCAGCAGGAACGCTATAGCCGATTTCGGTCACCTGCTTTGTGCCTCTTCTGCCAGCTTGTATGCCTTCCCATGGGAAGAATGTTAAAATGCTTCCTGGTGTTCCTTTTTCATCTCCATAATAGAAGTGGTAGGTATGGGGATCATCAAAGTTTACAGTCTTTTTTATCAACCTTAATCCTAGTATTTTTGTGTAAAAATCATAGTTCTTTTTTGCATTGCCAGCTATTGCAGTAATGTGATGTATTCCTAAAATTTCGTTCTTCATTTTGCTTTATTTAAATTACAACACAAAATTACCTTTTCAATGTTTTACAAATCTTACCATAGATTAAGAAATGACTAAACTTCTCCTCTCTGCCATTTTATTGTTTGCAGGTTGCTATGCTGTCAAAGCACAGGACTCCGTTAGTGTAAGCATATATCCCAAATACGATAGAGTAAGTAAATTTCACCGCTTTTTGTTTGGAGAAAATTACAGAAAAGAATATGCGCTGCCGGTAAAGGTGCCAATTATTCGAATTTCAGTGATTAAAGGCGGTCTTACGCCAACACAACGGGGTGGCGGCAACCAGTCGCATTCCTTAAGATTGGTGGATAAACAGGGAAAAGAATGGGTGTTAAGAAGTGTAGAGAAGTTTCCGGAGATACTTTTACCACCGATATTGCGAAAAACATTTGCCGGTGTAGTGGTGAAAGACAATATGTCGGCCCAGAACCCTTTCTCGGCCTTGGTGGTGCCTGATATTGCGAAAGCTGTAAATGTACCACACAGTGATCCCATGATTGGTTGGGTAGTACCCGATGAAAAATTAGGAGAATATACTAAAGTATTTGCCAATACCTTGTGTTTGCTCGAAGAAAGAGAGCCTGCCGGAGATACCGATAACTCCTTAAAAATGATGCGCAAGCTAAATGACAACAATGACAATGGTTACGATGCCCCTTTGTTGTTAAGGGCAAAAGCTTTGGATGCTTTGTTGGGGGACTGGGACAGGCATGAGGATCAGTGGCGCTGGAAACCGGTAAAACGTGCGGATGGAACGACGGAATATCAGGCGATTCCCCGTGATCGGGACCAGGTTTTTTACTTGACAGAGGGCATCATCCCAAGATATGCACAGGCTTCCTGGCTCTTGCCGATGATTCAGGGCTATGAAAGAAACCTGCACAACATCAATTGGTTTTTTTGGGAGGGTAGGGAGATCTATAGCAAGTGGTTTGCCCAGTTAACCGAGGAAGAATGGACAAAGATTGTAAATGACTTTTGTAACGCGGTAACCGATGAGGTGATGGAAAAGGCCTTAAAGAAATTGCCGGAACCTGGATATTCATTAAGGCATGATCAGCTGCTGGCGCAGATGAAAGAACGAAGGGCAAGATTGCCGAAAATGATGAATGAATATTATCATTTTATAAACCGCATTGTGGATGTACAGGCGACCAATAAAAATGAATTGGTTAAGATTACAGATGCACCTGGTAAGGCGCTTACTGTTACTATTCATAAAATTGCAAAGGATGGTGGGGTTAAGGATATTATTTTTAACCGGACATTTGATCCGGCGGTGACCAAAGAAATCAGGCTGTATGTGAAGGATGGTAATGACAGCTTAATCTTGAATAACAACAGCTCAACGATAAAATTGAGGATCATCGGAGCAGAGGGGCAAAAGGTATATCAGATAGAAAACGCCTATAGAAAAGTTCAGGTTTATGGTAAGGCTGACAATGTTACGTTTAGCGGAAATACAGGCAGGGCGTATAAAAAACTAGATAATGATACCTCGAATACCCATTTTGTCCCAACAGATTTGTATACCCGAACTACCTTGCTTTTAAATGCTGGTTACAACATCGACGATCGGGTATTGTTGGGTCTTTCTTATAAAATTGTGCAGCCAGGCTTCCGTAAGCTGCCCTATGGAAGTACACATTCCTTTTCTTTTTTACATTCTTTCGCGACTTCGGGCTTTAGGTTTAATTACAAGGCTGAGTTGTTTAAAGTCTTAGGTAAGGCCGATATTGTTTTGCAGGCTGATGTTTTAGCTCCAGAAAATTCCCAGAACTTTTATGGCTTGGGCAATGAAAGTACTTTTAACAACACAGGAGATTTTGTGCGCTATTACCGGGCAAGGTTTAGCATATACCAGCTGGATCCGGCATTGAGGTGGTCATGGTCTAATTCTTCATTAAGTGTTGGTCCTTCTTTTCAATATTATAGTTACGACAAGAAAGACAATGAAGGAAGGTTTATTACCCAGGTTCAGGAATTGAACTCGCCAGATAGTGCAACAATAACAAAAGATAAACTTTATGCTGGCTTGGTTGTTAATTACGTTAACAATACCCGAAATAGCGATATTTTACCTTCTGCCGGCACTTATTTAGAAGCACGTATGGCTGCATATAAAGGTTTAAATAACTTTTCTAACTCTATTGGTCAACTTACAGCGGCTTTTTCCATTTACAAAGACCTAAGCAAAGGGCGAAAAGTAGTACTTACTGATCGCATTGGTGCTGGTCTTACCATTGGTCAGCAGGCTTTTTACCAATCTCAGTTTATAGGTGGACAAGGCAATTTGTTGGGATATAGGGAATTTAGGTTTGGTGGACAGCATAGCCTTTATAATAATTTGGAGCTGCGGGTTAAGGTTGCTGATTTTATAAACTATATACTGCCGGGGCAATTTGGATTGATGGCTTTTCATGATGTGGGTAGGGTTTGGTTAAAAGGCGAAAAGTCGGATGTATGGCATCAGGGCTATGGTGGAGGCCTTTATTTTGCGCCAGCATCATTAGGCGTGTTTCGTTTTGTGATGGGCCATTCTAACGAAGGTTGGTACCCGTATGTGTCCCTGAGGTTCAGATATTAAATTATGACTTATAATTAATAATTGCCATTTTTAGAATGAAAGAAAAGCTGTAATTTAGCGCCTCATTTTATCAGATAGCAGGATTCGTTAATCATGAAAAAAAACTTTATATCCAATTCGCGGGAGTCGATAAGGATGTTTAAGAACCCTTTGTTCGAAGCATTGTCTAAAGTACCTTATTATGTACCTCTAATAGTTTTTATACCTATTATTGGATATTTCCTTTGGTCGGCAATTGCTACCACTGGGGTATTGGCGCTTTTGCTGAATTTTTTTCTGGGCTTAATTGTTTGGACGCTTGTTGAGTATATCATGCACCGCTTTGTTTTCCATTTTTACCCTTCGTCTAAATGGGGCAAGCGCATTCATTTTATATTTCATGGTGTACACCACGATTACCCAAATGATGCACAAAGATTAGTACTGCCACCTTCGGCAAGTATCCCTTTGGCAACTGCATTTTATTTCCTTTTCAGGTGGTTATTGCCGATTGATATGTTAGACGGTCTCTTTGCCGGTTTCCTATTTGGCTACCTTTTTTATGACATTACCCATTATATGTTGCACCACGCTAACTTTAAAAATGGGGTATGGAAAAAAATTAAGCATCACCATATGCTACATCATTATGATGACTCTACAAGAGGGTATGGGGTGACGTCTGCTTTATGGGATAAAATTTTCGGTTCAGATTTTCTGAAAAAATAAATTGCTTTAATTAGGGGAATATTTTACTTTTAGCAGCAACACACAACCTCTAATTATTACACAAGAAATGAAAAGAACCTTAATTTTTTCAAGCTGCCTTGCTATCGGCTTGTTAAGCAGTGAATTAGCGAAGAGTCAAGCGCCGAAAGACGTAGAAGCAGGTAAATTATTGATTTCAAAATCAGATTGCTTTGCTTGTCATAAACCAGAAGGCAAGTTGGTAGGACCATCTTATGCAGATATTGCTAAAAAATATACGCCTACAGAAGCTAATGTTACCAAATTATCGGCAAAAGTACTTAAAGGTGGTAGCGGCGTTTGGGGTGCAATCCCTATGGCTGGCCATCCTAATGTGAGTCAGGCTGATGCAAAAAAGATGGTAAAATATATTTTGTCTTTAGCACCTGCAAAGAAATAAGGCTATCGTCATAACGAAAACGACAGCACAAAAAGGGCGTTTGATAAATCGGTCGTCATAAAAAGGATGACGACCGATTTAAACAAAATGACGAATCCCTAGACCCCTTGAATTTTGAATTATGGGATTATACAGCAATCTTACAGATCAAGAGCTGTCGGGCTTGTTAAAGTCGGGCAACCCAACTGTATTTGCTGAGATTTATAACAGGTACAAGGCAGTGCTGTACTTGCATGCCTATCGAATGATTCAGAATAGGGAAGAAGCAAAGGATGTTGTTCAGGAACTTTTTGCTGCCATCTGGGCAAATCATGAAAAGTTGATCATTAAAACCACCTTATCTGCCTACCTCTATGGCGCGATCAGAAATCGCATTCTCGATGTGATTGCCCATCAAAAGATTGTTTTAAAATACACAGATACCTTGCAAAGCTTTTTAGAAGCTGGAGAATCTGTTACAGATGATCAAATCAGGGAAAAGGAGTTGACGGCGATCATTGAAACGGAAATCAGTTTGATGCCCCCGAAAATGCGGGAAGTGTTTGAGCTGAGCCGGCAGCAGGACCTATCTCATAAACAAATTGCTGCTCAATTGAATATTTCCGATAAGACCGTGAAAAAGCAGGTGAGTAAAGCAATTAAGCTCCTTCGCCTGAAAATAAATTTATTGTTAACTTTTTTTTAAGTTACAGTACTACCAGTAGTATACTTGTCCGTCTTACGTGTATAAAGGGATTAATTTTCTTTTAACCGTATGAAGAACAATAAAGCAAAAGCACTTTTAGCACAATATAAAAAAGGTAAGGTTAGTCCGCAGGAACGGGCTGAACTCGAAACCTGGTATAACCAACAGGCAGTACAAAATCCATCCTTAAAGGATCACCATGATTTTGCTGGGGCCTTAAATGAACTGGATGAGGCATTCCCTTTTCACACCCTTACTAAACCAGTTAAGACCTATCGTTGGACATTCGTGGCTTCGGCAGCGGCTGTGATCCTCTGTTTAAGTATTGGACTTTATTTTTATATGGATAAAGCCGGTGCCGGCAAACAATTGCAATTCGCAAACGACATCAAGCCGGGAGGAAATAAAGCGTTTTTAACATTGGCTGATGGTTCAAAGATATCCCTTACCGATGCCCTTGATGGAGCGGTTGCTGAACAAGCAGGGGTTAGCATTACTAAAACTAAAGATGGGCAGCTGATTTATACCCTGGCACAACAGGATGGGGCTGTAGATAGGAATGCGGGATTTAATACCATCGAAACACCCAGAGGCGGACAATATCAGATTAAACTTCCTGACGGTACGCAGGTATGGCTCAACGCATCTTCATCTTTAAAATATCCAGCGGTATTTACTGGAACTACTCGTACTGTAGAATTAAAAGGGGAGGCTTATTTTGAAGTAGCGAAGGATAAACACAGGCCATTTAAGTTGCGCTCGGGCAAGCAGGACTTAATGGTTTTGGGTACACATTTTAATGTTAGTGCCTATGCCGATGACAGTCAGGTTAAAACTACCTTATTGGAAGGATCGGTGCAAGTTACTGGGGCTGAAGGCTCGTTATCGGGAAAAGATCTGATCCTTAAACCTGGTCAGCAATCACAATTTTCAGCTGCAGGCTTAACCGTTAAAACGGCTGATACCGAAGAGGCCGTAGCCTGGAAGAACGGCTATTTCAAATTTAATGATGAGGATATTGCAACGATTTTAAAGAAAGTATCGCGGTGGTACGATGTAGATATACAGTATAAAGGGAAAATGACGGATAAGATTTTTAACGGGAAAGTTTCGCGTTATGGTAATGTTTCGGAAGTACTTCAGATTTTACAATTAACAGGGGCTATTCAATTTAAAATAGAAGGAAGGAGGATCATCGCTATGCCATAATCTTTACAAACAGAGCGGTGAAGCAGAACAAAAATAATCAGGAACCGACGGCGAATCGGAACCTGATCTATATCTGGCTTTACTCAAATTATAGCTTGAACTAATAAATCGATTGATCAACCAGACCAAACAAAAGTATGAATTTTTATATTCAAACCTCCTTGTGCTACGATAAGAAATCGGAGCCTTGGATAAAATGCACCAGGAAGATAATTATGCGAATTAACCTAATCGCTTTTTTCATTGCCTTGGCCTGTTTCCAGGTTTCGGCTTCCAGTTTTGCACAAAAGATTACGCTTAAGCAAAAGAATGCTGCACTTACTGATGCCCTTCGCGTCATAGAAGCACAAAGCGGTTATTACATCTTTTACAATACGCCTATGCTGCGGGATGCAGCCCCCGTGAATGTGAACCTTAAAAATGCAAGTTTAGATCAAGCCCTTAAGGCTTTGCTGGACGGACAGTTGTTTACGTATGCGATTATTGACCGTACAGTAGTGATACAGCGTAAGGAAAGGGTGTTGATGGATGTGCTGCGGGACTATTTTAGAGCCATCAATATCCGGGGGCGAGTATTGGATGAGGGCGGTCAGCCCTTGGCTGGTGCGTCCGTAAAAATTAAAGGCAGCAATAGAGTGGTGATGACCAACGGCGAAGGCCTGTTTGAGCTGAGGGGGGTAGATGAAAAAGCCATTATTGTGATCTCCTTTATAGGCTATGAACCGAAAGAGCTACGAGCGGATAGTGATTTGACCAACATTAAGCTAATTCTTACCAGTAGTAAACTGGAAGAAGTAATGGTGAGCACAGGTTATCAAACCTTGCCAAAGGAACGCGCAACAGGATCATTTAGCGTGGTGCCCAGAGAAACTTTAAAGAGAAGAATGGAAACCAATTTGCTGGATAGGATTGAAGGTTCGGTACCAGGCCTCTTTATGAAAAACGGCGACATTAACATTCGCGGGGTATCTACCTTGTATGGCAATCGCACTCCGCTTTATGTGGTTGACGGATTTCCTTACGAAGGAAGTACCAATTATTTAATTAATGATGATATAGCAGATATTTATGTGCTAAAAGATGCAGCGGCAGCTTCTATATATGGTAGTCGCGCTGCAAACGGGGTAATCGTGATTACCACCAAAAAAGGATCACCGGGAAAGACGAGGATCAGTTACAGCAACAGCTTTTTCATTACACCACTTCCTGATGTATCCTACTTCAATTTTATGAATGCGAAGGAAACGGTGGATTTGCAGCAAGAATTGTTTAATCTGACACACCACGATTACTCGGATTACATCAAGCGTACCGCTCAGCCTAAAGCCATTGAAGCCTTATACCTAAATAAATATGAGGGCTTATCCGATGATCAGTTAAATGCAACATTGAACAAATTAAGAGGTTTGGACAATAGATCGCAGTTAGAAGGCTTATTGATGCAGAAGCAATTCAAACAACAACATAATTTCTCCGTTTCGGGAGGGAATGAAGTGCATGAGTTTAGACTTTCTGCGAATTATACCCGCAATAGCGGATATAATATTGGCAGCAATAGCAATGAGATCAATTTGAACCTAAATGAGAACGTTAGAATTTCAAAATGGTTAACTGCGGGTGTAAATATGACGACTTATTTTAGTGACAATAAATTTTCGCCGATTAATGCTTTAGGGTATTACAGATCGGCAATGCCTTATGAAATGCTGCAGGATGAAAATGGAGAGAATTTACGTTGGAATTACCGCAAGTCATCTTATGAGATTGAACGCTTAATAGGATTGGGCTTGCATGATGAGTCTTTTAACCCCTTAAATGAGCTGGATAAATTTGATGGTTTGGGGAAGTCTAACTACGTAAGACTGAATGGAAATGTTAACGCTAAAATTATAAAGGGGCTCTCTTTGGATTTAAAATATCAGATCGAAAAAGGGGGCAATTATAGCAAAAGCTATTACAAGAAAACAGCATATACGGTAAAGAACATGGTCAATGATGCGACAAAGATGGAAAATGGAGTAGCAGAATTGAACGTGCCTAATGGTGGACAGATTTATGAAGGTAGGGGAGATTCCCGTAGTTATACTGCGCGTGCTCAGCTAAACTTTGATCGTCAGATCGCAGCTAAGCACCATACTACATCATTAATTGGTATGGAGCAGAGAAGTGTAATGGGCTCCTCAACTAATACCCATCGGATGGGTTATGATGACAATAACCTGAGGTATGTTCCTGTAAATGCAGTGGATCTGGCCAAAATACCGGGTACAGAGTCGGTAAATGACGAATTTAGTTACGATGAAACTCAAAACAATAATTTTGGTGCTTATGAAGATCGATTTGTATCTGTATATGCCAATGTAGGGCATACTTATAACGATAGATACAACATCACTGGTAGTGTACGTATTGATGATTCGAACTTATTTGGCGCAGACCCAAAATATCGTCACCAACCTCTATGGAGTGTAGGTGCAAGCTGGCAATTGAGCAAAGAGTCGTTTATGAAAAATATACGTTGGCTGAATAATCTGAGTTTGCGTGCTACTTATGGTTTAAATGGTAATGTGGCCCAAGGTGTTGGTCCTTATTTACAGGCCACAACGATTTATAATATGGAAGCCGAAGCCATGGCCACGCTAATTACAAATCCGCCGAATAAATCTTTAAGGTGGGAAAGTACAGCAGTAACCAATATTGGGCTTGATTTCTCGATTCTTAACGATCGCATATCTGGATCAATTGATTTGTATGGTAGAAAGAGTACCGATTTATTGGGCGAAAGAGAGACCGATCCAACCAATGCTTTTGGAACTGCATTGGTCAATTACGGGAGTCTATACAATCGTGGAATTGAATTGGGATTAAACTCAACAATCATTAAGAGTGATAATTTTAGCTGGAATACCAATGTAAGTTTGAGTTTCAACAAAAACAGAATGACCGAGATTAGTACCAGACACGAGACGGTGTATGGTTATACGGATGGTGGCGGAATAGAAAAGGTGGGTTATCCGATGAGTAGCTTGTTTAACTTTAAGTGGGCAGGTTTAGATCCTACCAACGGCACCGTGATGGTGTATGATAAGGACGGAAATGTGGTTAAGAATTATGATGCTCAAGGTGGCTATGTTGCAAATATGACTGATGTTAATGGCTTGGAATATGCAGGTACTTTGCGCCCTACTTATACCATCGGTTTTAACAATTCATTTAGGTATAAGCAATTTAGTGTGGCCATACAGTTGATTGCCAACGGTGGAAATGTGATGCGTGATGCTACGCCATCCATCTTGTCGAAGAATAATCTTTCGCAGAATGTAGATCGCCGTGTGATGAACTTCTGGAGAAAGGCGGGTGATGAAAAAATACCTGGAGTAATGCCGGCACCCGATCTGAACAATACCGGTAATTCTTATTTCGCTTCTTTATGGTATGCCGCAAACATCAATACCCTAAAAGCAGATTATATTAAGATTAGAAGCATCAACTTTACTTATGATTTAACAACTGCACTTTTCAAAAAAAGGAAGGATGTAAATGCGTTGTTAACTTTTCAGGTGCGGGATCCTTACAAATGGTTTAGAAATGATAAAGGCCTTGATCCGGAAGCCTATGCGCAATCGAGCATTTATGCCGAAAGAACCATGCCCGTTACGCCTGTTTATAGCCTTGGTGCCAGTGTTAACTTTTAACCCTACAGAACATGAAATCTAAATATTTATTAATCCTATTGATCCTGATCTCATTTAGTGGATGTAAGGATTATCTGGACATTGTGCCAAAAGGAAAACTGATTCCTACCACGGTAGAGGATTATGAAAACATGCTAAACGATATGACCGTTGTTAGTTATGGCGATTATTTTAATGACTTGCTGACTGATGATGTTTTTTTTCCTGAAGAGAATCCTGGAGCGCTTTTCAGCAGACAGCCCTTGCACGCCAGAAGGATATATACTTTTAAAAAGCAAGTTTTTGACCCGGGATCCAATGACTTTTTATGGACCGAAACTTATAAACGTATCTTCTATTTTAATAGTGTAGCTAATGACATTATGAAGGCGGTTGATGGAACTGAAAGCAATAAAAAAAGTGTAAGAGCAGAGGCGCTATTCGGAAGGGCTTTGGAACATTTACTGCTGGTAAATGTATATGCTAGGCATTATGATCCTGCAACTGCAGCTACTGATCCTGGTGTGCCATTGGTGTTGGTTGCCGATATTAGTGCAAAGCACCGCCGGAATACCGTAAAAGAGGTATACGACCAGATTATTCTGGATCTGGAAGAAGCCGTTAAATCACTGCCGGCAAACAGCAAGATTACCAAATTTAGAACCAATAAAGCGGCCGGCTATGCCTTGTTAAGTCGTGTGTATTTGTACATGGGTGATTATGCCAAAGCGCTTGATTATGCCAATCAGACCCTGGCCTTGTACAGTACATTGGTGGATATGAATACTTTTAAAATAGTTACTCCGGGGCCCTTTCCTAATGTTCCCGGTTCTCCGGTAGGCTGGACAGATATTCCAGATGGAAAAAAACATCCTGAAGCTATTGTTGCCCGCCATTTTTTGCGCCCTTTTGGTTTAGGAAATGTGGCTTGTGCATCGCCAGAGCTGTCGGCCTTATTTGATAACAATGATCAGCGATGGACACTATATTATGCCAATGCCTGGCCACCATTACCGCCGCCTGTAGATTACTGGACCCGCTATAAGGTAAGAATTTACTTACGTGGTGATTACTATAACAATGCTTTGGGCACGCCAGAGGTTTACCTTACCCGTGCCGAATGTAAAGCCAGGGCAAATGACAAGCAGGGCGCATTGGATGATGTAAATAAGCTAAGAAAGAATAGGATTGTACCTGCAGCTTACAGGGACTTTACGTTGGCTGATTTTAACAATGATCAGGAAAAGGTATTGCGGTTTGTGTTGGACGAAAGACGTAGGGAACTGGCTTTTATGGGGACAAGGGTAGCCGATTTAAAACGGTTAAACAAAGATCCAAAGTTCGCTAAGGTGATCAGACATACTGCAGAAGGGAAGGAATACGTTTTACAACCAAATACTGATGATTATTTGCGTCAGATTTATCCTGATGCTGCTAAGTTTAACCCAGATTGGGTACTTAATTAATGATATAGCGCCTGTGTCATCGTGTAATCTTTTAAATTCCCCTAAGATGTTGATGCAGGCGCTTTCTAACCTAAAAATTCAATTTAAAAAACACTAAAAAAATGAAATCAATTTTAGCACTGCTACTCATCACCATGAGTGGCCTGGGCACTTATGCTCAAATTAAACCTGACGCAGCACTGCCTACAGACCCGAAACTTAGGGTTGGAAAGTTGCCAAATGGCTTAACGTATTACATCCGTCATAATAATTTTCCTAAGGGACTTGCTGACTTTCAAATCTTCCATGCTGTTGGGGCCATGCAGGAAGAAGACAATCAGAATGGACTGGCTCACTTTTTAGAGCATCAGGCTTTTAAAGGATTGGCACATTTTCCCGGTAAATCCATGACCAACTACATGGAGAAAATAGGGGTGAAGTTTGGAGAAAACCTGAATGCTGCTACGACCACTGATTATACTCGCTATATGATTAACCAGGTGCCGATTAGCCGACAAGGAATTATTGATACTTGTTTGCTGGTCTTGTCTGACTGGTCGGGTTCTATTACCGCCAATAAGGAAGCCGTAGATTCTGAACGTGGTGTAATTAAGGAAGAATGGCGGATGCGTGGTGGGGTAGATTACCGCATCAATCAGGGCCTTTCTCCCTACTTTTTTAAAGGTTCAAAGTATGCGATCAGAAATGTAATTGGTGACATGAAGATCATTGAAAGCTTTAAACAACAGGAGCTGTTGGACTTTTACCACAAATGGTACAGACCAGATTTGCAGGCAGTAGCCATTGTAGGTGATTTTGATGTGGACGCCATGGAGGCTGCTGTTAAAAAGCTGTTCTCGAAATTGCCAAAAGCAGTAAACCCTACAGCGAAAACTGCTTATCCATTGCCTGATAACAAGGAATTGATTTACGGAACATACAGCGATAAAGAGGCCTCGTCATCATCCATAAGCTTAATGGTTAAACATCCACAGCAAAAATGGGCGGACAGACAAAAACCAAGTACTTACACATTGGGGTACCAGTATGCCATCATTACCTCAATGATGAACAGTCGCTGGGAAGAACTATCCCATAAAAAGGATTTTGCAATTAAAGGGTTGCAGTATGGTTTTGGCTCTTTTGTAGCGGATAAGGATGTTTTTAGCGTGTCTGCAGATGTTAAACCGGGGGTAGCCAACATTATGCCTGCATTTGACATGATGCTATCGGAAACGGAACGATTTAAAAGATATGGCTTTACAAAAGGGGAATTGGACTTGGTGAAGGCCAATTTTAAACGCAGACTAGAACGCTCGTATTTGGAAAGAGATAAGAAACCGAACAACAACTTTATAGAAAGTTATATGAATAACTTTTTGGAGAATACGCCGATGATCAGTGCTGAGGTGTCCTATAAGTTATTTACCCAGGTGTTGGATAATTTTACCCTGGCACAGGCTAATGCGATGTTGAAGGGCCTCTTTACAGCGCAGAATGTGATTGCAACTGTAGTGACTTCGACTGAAGATGCGGCAGGTATTCCTTCGCGCGAGCTGGTTGTTAAAAAGCTTGCTGGTATGTCGGCCTTGCCTGTTGAAATTTATAAAGATAAAGCGCTGGTTAAGTTAGAGCCGAAAACGGCCCCAAAACCGGGTAAAGTCATCAGCGAGCAAAAGGTTGACTTTGGCGCTACTTTATGGACTTTAGCTAACGGTGCAAAAGTATACTTGTTGCCAACGCCACATAAAAAGGATGAGTTGATGATGACGGCCTATAGTAAAGGTGGCCATTCTGTAATGAATGATAAAGACTACTTCTCGGCAAGGTTGCTGACTTCGGCCATGCTGACTTCGGGAGTAGGTAATTTGAGTTCGACAGAGCTGAGCAATGCTTTAGCTGGTAAAATTGTATATGTAACTCCTTTTTTATCGGAGTTGTCGGAGAGCATTGATTGTTCAACTACGCCGTCGGATGCAGAAACGATGTTGAAATTGGTTTATATGTATTTTACAGAGCCGCGCTTTGATGAAGCTGCGTTTAAAATGGATATGAAAAAGACGAAAGAGAACCTTGTCTCCCGTAAAAAGAATCCGTTTTCTGCTTTGCAGGATAGTGTGACTTACATTAGAAGCAATCATCATTATAGGTCGAGCAATTTGATTTTGGATGCCAATGATATTGATAAAGTAGATTTTAGCAAGATGAAAGACATTCATAAGCAAGCCTTTGGTAATCCTGCAGATTTTGTTTTCGTTTTCACTGGAGCAATTGACCTGGTTAAGGTAAAACCTATGATTGAGGAGTATGTTGGCGGTCTTAGTGCCACACATCGTAAAGATGAATGGCGTGATGTAGGTAAAAGGAGTCCTAAAGGACCTGTGAGCATTGAAATTAAGCAGAAAATGGAAACGCCAAAGTCGACCACCTTTATTGAGTATACGCGTGAGGCTCCATATTCTTTTAGGCGCGCAATAACGATGCAGCTTTTGCAGGGTATTATAGATATCCGTTTTAACAAATTGCTTAGGGATGAACGTTCTGGAGTTTATTCGACGATGTCTGAAGCTTCTATAGTGCAGGACCCACTTTCCAAATTGCAGCTGATTGTATCTTTTGAGACAGATCCTAAGTTAATGGATGAGCTGACTAAAGTGGTTCATCAGGAGTTGAAAAGGTTATCGGTTGAAGGCGTAGATGCTGCAGATCTTGCCAAAGGTCGTGAGTTTATGAATAAAAGCCGGATACAGCGGGCAACAAATAATGGCTACTGGCACCATATTTTGTACACTTATGCGACCAAGAACGGTGTAAATAATGACAAGGACGCGGAGAAGGTATTGAATGAAATAGATGCGAAGGAAGTGAAGGCGATTTTAACAGAGATATTGGAGCCTAATAATGTGGTTACGGTAACGATGAGGCCTGAATAGTATTTTTTTTGACGATAGCGTACAAAAAAGGTGTATCATAATGATACACCTTTTTTTTCTTTTACTTTTTCTGAATGTTTTTCAGTTCTTGTTTTAACTCTTGGATTTCCTGTTTCACTTGCCTGGTTTCCAGGTAATAGTAAATGGCAAAGGCCAGGAATATTTTCCCTAGTACAAAAATTGCCCCGAGTACCCAGCGCCACAATTTATGAACGCGCATGTGGCTAGATGGGCCCTGCACTTCAACAAATTCTCCGGCATTTTCTTTTTTATCATTGCCATTAATTGAAGGTGCCTTGGTTATTTTTAAACCAGTAAAATTTTGCCTCCTGGTAATTTCATTAATCTCAGTTTCTATTTTGCTCCAGGTTTCCGGTGGTGGAGTGATCGCTCCATGTTGTGCAATCCGCTCCAGATCTTCTTCTAGTTGCGTCAAAGCATCCTGTAGTTGTGGATGTCTGTCTTTTAACATCAACAATTCACTGATTTCCTTTTCGGAGGCCGAACCCAATAAATAGGCCTCCAGGGCTCCACTTTCTATATATTCGTTAATTTCCACTGCCTGTTTTGATTATTTGAAAGCCTGTCTTAAAGTTAACATGTTCAGAGATTTAGCGAGTAAGAATGGTTAATTTAAAACTAAAATATAGAATATTTATAATATTTTGCGTTTCTTTTTTTTTAATCGGTTTAAAAAGAAACATTTAGGGTTGATGGAGCTGTAATTGTTTTTTTAACTCGTGGATTTCATGTTGCATCAGGCTAACCTTTTCGAGTAAATGCCTGATGGCATCAATGCCTTCTATATTGATCAGCAGATCATAGTGGAAGTGGATGTATCGGTCTATTTCTGTAAGTTGAGCGGTACTGATATACTTTTCTTCGCCAATGTTGGTTAGTATAATGATTCCCGATTCTTCGAGTGAACTGATAAAAGAAGGCTCGATATCGTATTTAATACAGTATTCGGTGATGGCAATTAGTTCTTTTTCCATGGTTCCAGATTTTAAGCAAGGTTTTGTAACTCCTCAAATAACTCTTTTTGTCTATCGGTAAGTGCTGTAGGTATTTTTACAATGTAGCTGACAAACAGGTTGCCAAAATTGCCCTCCTTTTTGTAAAGGGGGAAACCCTTGTTTTTTAGCCTTACTTTAGTGCCATTTTGGGTACCCGCTGCAACTTTTAGTTTTACTTTACCATCAAGGGTGTCGACCATTACCTCGCCACCTAGGACCGCCGTATACAGGTCAATTTCTTTATTGATATAAATATCGTCGTTTAATCTTTTAAAAACCGGGTGCTCGGTTACGTTAATCGTAATGTATAGATCGCCATTTGGACCGCCATTGGTACCAGGACCGCCCTGACCTTTTAATTTGATGACTTGTCCATCTGCAATACCCGCAGGGATGGTGATGCGTAGGGTTTTATCATTTACCGTTATGGTTTGTTTATGGGTTTTGTAGGCATCCAATAAATTGAGTTTTAACTCGGCCTGATAGTCATGTCCTTTGTACTTTACCTGACTGCGGCCTTGCCTGCCAGTTGCGCCACCAAACATGGATTCGAAAAAATCAGAGAAATCGCCACTACCAAAATCTTCAGCAGTATAGCCGCCAGCAGAAGATCTCCCATAAGGATTTCCAGAGCCTTGATAGGCTTGTTGTCTTCCTCGCGATTGCTTAGCCTGCTCAAATTGGTCAGCATTTTTCCAATGCTCCCCATATTCGTCATATTTTTTACGCTTTTCGGGATCACTTAGAGCTTCATTCGCCTCATTGATCTGTTGAAATAGTTTATTCGCCTCTTTATCATTTGGATTTAGATCAGGATGATATTTCCTGGCGAGTTTTCTATAGGCTTTTTTAATGTCCTCTGGAGAGGCAGTTTTGTTAACGCCAAGAATTTTATAATAATCGATGAATGCCATGTATGTCTTTGCTATTACAATTTAATAACAAAGTAAAATATAAAATGATTGCTTATACTAATAATAAGCTAATAATCATTACGACATCTGAGGTTTTGGCTTTGACTTTCCGATTTTCTTAATGTAGGTGTCCAGAAAATGATCGATGCCTGTTGTGGCATAGCCCAAAAGTCTTGAATTTTCACCAAGCTCGGAAGAGACAATTGTTGTTCGCTCCCTGATCTGGGTCATGCAATAGGTATTGATGGCTTGTTGCATCGGCAGGGTAATGTATTGCTTCGCTTCGGCAATTTTTCCGCTTAAAATGATCAGTTCGGGGTTGAAGAGCTGGATCAGCATAGCGATTCCTTTTCCCATATGCGTGCCAATATTGGAGAGCAGCTGAATGGCATATTGATCGCCTTTATTTGCTGCTTCGATGATGACAGCGGGTTCAATTCTTTGCAGTTCCTCTTTGCTGAGTTTGTTCAGCATCGAATTTTTGCCAGAGAGAATACCTTCTTTTGCCATTTCTGATAAAGCATTGCCTGAAGCGATGGTTTCCAGGCAGCCGTGTTTTCCGCAATAACACAAGGCTCCGTTCTCTACAAAGGGGATGTGTCCGAGTTCCCCCGAAAAACCACAGGCACCTTTTCTTAATTTTCCATCCATAATAATTCCTAGTCCAACACCCAGATCCATCAAGAGGATCAGGACGTTTTGCTTGCCTTTTGCCATCCCATGTGTAAATTCTGCCATGGATGATCCGTTTACATCATTTTGGATCACAACAGGGAGTTTCAGCATTTTTTCAAATTCAGCTGTTAGGGAAGTGTCTGCTATATCGCTAAGAAAATAACTGTAGCTTTTGCCTTTTTCGGAATCAATCAGGCCCGGCATGCCTACGCTACAACCGATTAACTGGTCGCTGGTGATGCCACAATCTTTTAAAATGTTCTGGATATGGCTGCTTAAAATATGGAAGAAATCGGATCCTGTGCTTTTTGAGATCGGCAAGGCAATGGTTTGAGCTTCGACAATGTAATTGTAATTATTGTCTACTATGGCTATTTTGGTGTGGAACAATGCGATATCAATACAGAGGATCAGAATTTTTTTATCCTTTAAGCTATACAGATCGGGTTTTCTGCCACCAATAGACACGCCATAGCCTTTCTTTTCGACCCAGTCTTCGTCAATTAAACTGTTAATCAGTTTTAAAATACTAGGTGAACTCATGTTCATAGTATGACATAAAGTAGAAACTGAACATGGACCTGAATTAAAAAGATGTTTTACAAGCTGGTATTTATGGGTCAGCTGTTTATCATGCGTTGGTCCTGTTATGTTATTTAATAGACGAAGATTCATTAGTTTGATTGCTCTGCTTTGCTAAATGTAGGAAACTTATATTAAAAAATAATAAAAGTATTTTTATTATATAAATAATTAACATATGTTTTGTGTTTTCGACAATTTCTCCCTAATATTAACCATGCAATTGTCTGATGTAATGAACGTTGGGGATGGCATGAAGATGAATTCAACACACATTGATATGAAACCGGAAGAACCACAACAACCAAACACAAGAAGAGATTTTATTAAAAAAGCTGCGGTAGGAGTAGCCGCATTTACCATTGTGCCCCGATATGTTTTGGGTGGACAAGGATTTATTGCTCCAAGTGATAAATTAACCAAAGCCGTTATAGGTGTTGGTGGGATGGGCAGGAACCATTTTCCATATGATGGAACTCAGGTAGTTGCCATCTGTGATGTCGATAAAAGACACATTGCCAAAGCATTACCCATGCTGGATAAAGGGGTTAAAACCTTTAGCGACTACAGGGAATTGATTAAGCTACCAGAAGTGGATATTGTACACATTGCCACGCCGCCACACTGGCACGGCATTATGGCTGTAGATGCAGCCAATGCGGGGAAGGATATTTGGTGTGAAAAACCAATGACCCATACCATAGGTGAAGGAAAAAGGGTGATGGAAGCTGTAAAACAAAATGGCAGCATCTTTAGGTTAAATACCTGGTTCCGCTTTAAAGATAATTTTTACGGTTTAGGGACTACGGTTAAACCGGTTAAAAAACTAGTGGATAGCGGTTTGCTGGGCTGGCCTCTAAAGGTAACCGTAAGCAGACATACAGGCTATGACTGGAAGTTTTTCTGGGTAGGTAAAGACAATTTGCCACCTGAGCCGGTTCCGGCTGAGTTGGATTATGATTCGTGGTTAGGTCCGGCACCTTACAAACCATATAGTACACATCGTGTTCATTCCACTTTCCGTGGCTATTGGGATTATGATGGTGGTGGTTTGAGTGATATGGGCCAACATTACCTGGATCCGATACAATACTTTTTAGGTAAAGATGATACCAATCCGATTTCTGTTGAAATCGATGCTCCTCAGCAACATACTGATGCAGTAGGGATTTGGAGAAGAATAACATATACTTATGCTGACGGTTGTCAGATTATTTTAGATGGCGAGGCTAAAGATGCCAATGTGCCTTATATTGAAGGACCAAAAGGAAAGCTATACCCAGGTTTTAAATCAGATATTCCTGATTTGGATCGTAAACTAGCCGCTTTCCCTGATCCTGCTCCACAAATGACGGATTTCTCTGAAGCCGTTAGGACCAGGCAACAATTTGCTTTAAATGAGCAAAACGGACATCGTTCATGTAACATCATTAACATTGGATTGGCTGCATTGCGTTTAGGAAGGAACTTGAAATTTGATCCGGTTAAGCAGGGATTTGTGGATGATGAAGGAGCAAACAGGTTGATCAACCCAGTAATGCGTGCACCATTTACCATCTAATCATTTTCATCCTTAAAATAATTTAAACGAACATTTTACTCATACTATAATGATAAAAAAGATATGTTTTATCCTGCTAGCGGTTGTCCTATTACAGAGCAATGTTTTTGCACAAGCACAGGGGAATAAAGACGAGCGTACAATCACTACGCGTATCGCAGATTTGTTGGCACAATTGCCTGCGAAGGATGCTAAACAACTAAAAGGAAACATGCAGGAAATTGCACAGTTAGGAGAGGATGGTTATCTGACCCTAATTACTGGATTAACTGCTCCGGGAAAAGGCAACAATGCTTTGCTGGAATATGCCATTGGCGGATTTTCTGCTTATGTAAGTCAGCCTGGGCAGGAAAGCTGGAGAAAAATGAGTGTAAACGCCTATGTTAAAGCTTTAGATAAGTTGTCTGATAAACAAAATAAATCATTTGTCATCAGTCAACTGGAGTTGGTTGGTAAAGATGATGCTATAGCTAGTTTAGGTGCTTATTTAACGGATGCACAACTGGCAGATCCAGCCGCAAGAGCATTGGTGAAAATTAACTCTCAGGCTTCAAAAGCAGCTTTATTGACTGGATTGGCTAAAGCGAAGGGTGCTGCAAAGCTTTCTGTTGTGGAAACTTTGGGCGACAGTCGTACCAAAGAAGCTGCGAAAGCAATTGCTGAATTGACTACTGGAGATGAGCGCCTGGCTAAAATGTCATTGTATGCTTTGGCAAACATAGCTGATCCTTCTTCTGAAGCTGTTTTGGCTGCTACTGCTGAAAAAGCAGGTTTTAAATACGAAAATACCAATGCTGTTGCTTCCTATTTGCTATATGCCGAAAGGTTAATGAGCAATGGAAATAAGGTAGAAGCAAACAATATCGCTAAGAAAATACTTGGAAAAGCAGTGGCAGACGATCAGGTACACATCCGTATTGCGGCCCTTAAATTGGTTTCTGATTTTAGTAAAGCACAAAGTGATGAGTATTTATTAGCTGCAATGAGTGATACGCAATTTAAATACCGTGCTGCGGCATTGAAATTAGCCTTGCCAACTATTACGCCTGTAACTGCTAACCTTTGGATTAAAAAGATTAAAAATGCTGATCCTGTTACGCAAGTAGCTATTGTGGACATGCTTGGAGATAGTAAAGTTAAGTCAATCCTTCCTGCTGTTTCGGCTTTATATAAAAGTAAAGATCAGAACGTAAGGTCTGCCGCTATAGCTGCAGCTGGTAAAATTGGCGCAGAGGAAGCATTGGCGGGCTTGCTTAAAATAGCTGGTAAAGGTGATTCTACGGATGTAGTAACGGTTTCTAATGCGATCTTAAGAATGAAAGGTGATGGAGTTGTAGCTAAGGTTGCTGCTTTTATTCCTAAAGCCAAACCAGAAGTTCAGGTTGCTTTAATTAACGTGTTGGCTGCTAGAGCTGCAAATTCGCAGTTAAATACGATATATAGTCAGCTGAAGAATAAAAATACAGCGGTTAAAAATGCGGCATTTGCTGCGCTTAAGCAAACTGTAACCAGTGAGAACCTTCCGCAATTGTTTAAGTTGCTAAAAGAAAGTTCGGATCCTTCTGAATTAACAAACGTGCAGGATGCGATTATTGCTGCCATAAAAGGTAGCGATAATAAAGATCAGCAGGTGGATATGGTGTTGCAACAAATGGCAGCTGCATCGGAAGATAAAAAAGTGCTTTTTTATAAAATGCTGGCCAGTTTAGGTGGGGACAAATCATTAAAAGCTGTTTCAGATGCCTTTAATACAGGTGATGCAGCTACTAAAAAAGCGACTGTGTCGGCTTTATCATCTTGGGCTGATGCTGGTGCTGTAGGAGAATTGATCAAAATTGCTCGTCAGCCAGCTAATGCGGCCTATGTTAACCAGGCTGTTGATGGTTATTTACGTTTGGTGAGAGCGGCCAAATATCCGGCTGAACAAAGGTTGTTGTTGCTGCGTGAGGCTATGGGGGTATCCAAAAAAGCGGCTCAGCAACAACAAATTCTTAAAGACCTGGAGCAGGCAAAATGCTTAAACTCTTTATTGTTTGCTGGTAGATATCTTGATCAGGCATCAACACAGCAAGCTGCGGCTATGGCGGTTATGAACATCGCATTGGCAGACAAATCGTACAATGGTGATTTAGTAAAAGGCTTGTTAAATAAAACAATTAGCGCAATTAAAGGTGCTGATAGCGAGTATCAACAAGAAGCAATGCGTAAATATCTTGCTGAAATGCCGAAGGGTGACGGTTTCGTATCTATGTTTAATGGTATCGACCTTACTGGTTGGAAGGGTTTGGTTGGCGATCCACTAAAAAGAGCGAAGATGGATGCCAAAACTTTGGCTGCTGCTCAGGAAAAAGCGGATGCTGAGGCCATTGATAGCTGGAAGCCAGTAAATGGCGAACTTCAGTTTATGAGCCATGGAAACAACCTGGCTACCGTAAAAAAATATGGTGATTTTGAAATGTTGGTTGACTGGAAAATTATTGATGATAAAAAAGGTGAGGGTGATGCTGGTATCTATCTACGTGGTACACCGCAAGTACAGATCTGGGACAATGCCCGTGTAAAAGTAGGCGCTCAGGTAGGTTCTGGTGGTTTGTACAACAATAAATCAAATCCAAGTAAACCACTTACAGTTGCCGACAATAAGTTAGATGAATGGAATACCTTCCGCATTTTGATGAAGGGGGATCGTGTTACGGTTTACTTAAATGGTGTACTGGTAACTGACAATGTAATCCTTGAAAACTTCTGGGACAGGACCTTGCCAATTTTTGCAGAAGAGCAGATTGAGTTACAGGCACATGGATCGCCAGTTGCTTACCGTGACTTGTACATCAGAGAAATTCCTCGTGTAAAACCTTTTGAACTAAGTGCGGCCGAAAAGAAAGAAGGCTATAAGGTATTGTTTGATGGTACGAATATGCACAACTGGACAGGAAATACGACTGATTATATCATTGAAGATGGCAACATTGCGATTCGCCCGAAACCTGGAAAAGGTTCTGGTGGTAATTTATTCAGCAAAGAAGAATATAGTGATTTTGTATTCCGTTTTGAATTTCAGTTAACTCCCGGTGCAAACAATGGTTTGGGCATCAGAGCGCCTTTAACCGGTGATGCTGCTTATCAGGGAATGGAATTACAAATTATCGATAATGAAGCCCCAATTTATAGTAAACTTCATGTTTATCAGTACCATGGTTCAGTTTACGGTACGATTCCAGCAAAAAGAGGTTTCTTAAAACCTGTAGGCGAATGGAATTACCAGGAGGTGATTGTTAAAGGTCCTAAAATTAAAGTGATCTTAAATGGTACGGAGATTCTTGATGCCGACATTACTGAGGCTAGAAAGAATGGTGCTGCTGATGGTAAACCGCATCCTGGATTATTGCGTGAAAGCGGCCATGTTGGTTTCCTTGGTCATGGTTCTCCGGTTCAATTTAAAAATATCAGAATTAAAGACTTGAGTAAAACGAAATAAAAATGATAAAGGGATCAGAAATGACGGAAGAGAAGAAAGCTTCAGGAACGGATAATTCAAGAAGAAATTTTATTAAAAACACAGCACTGGCGGCCGCAGGATTTATGATCGTGCCCCGCCATGTATTGGGCGGTAGGGGCTTTTTAGCACCAAGTGATCGTTTGATGGTGGCTGCCGTAGGTGCAGGTGGAAAAGGACAAAGTAATATTGCCAATATTTATAAAGGTGGTAAATCTGAAATTGCATTTTTATGTGATGTAGATGATAGGAGAGCCGCAAATTCTGTAAAAAGCTTTCCGAAAGCAAAATACTACAGAGATTACCGTGAAATGCTGGATAAGGATGGTAAAAACTTTGATGCGGTAGTGATTTCTACTCCGGATCATAACCATGCGATGATTACAATGGCTGCGATGCAGTTGGGTAAACATGTATATGTAGAAAAACCATTAACCCATGATATTTATGAGGCCCGTAAATTAACAGAAGCTGCCAATCGTTATCAGGTGGTTACGCAAATGGGTAACCAGGGCTCCTCTGGTGATGGTGTGCGTCAGTTACAAGATTGGATTGATGCAGGTGTAATTGGTAAAGTGGAGAATGTGTATTGCTGGACAGATCGTCCATCCTGGCCTCAGGGGATTTTATGGCCATCAACAAATGGCGAAATCCCTAAAGAGCTGGATTGGGACTTATGGTTGGGTAGTGCGCCTTACAAGCCTTATATCGAGAAACTGGTTCCTTTTAACTGGAGAGGCTGGTGGGATTATGGTACCGGTGCAATAGGCGATATGGGCTGTCATTTGGTTGAACCTCCTTTTAGAGTATTAGGTTTGGATACACCAATTGATGTGCAATGTAGCGTAGGTAGTATTTATGTGGATGAATTTAAAAGAGGATATTTCCCTGATAGTTGTCCGCCTTCGAGCCATGTAATCATGACCTTTGAGAAAACTAAAAAGACCAAAGGCAATTTACAGATTCACTGGATGGATGGTGGTATAAAACCTGCCCGTCCGGAAGAGTTATTGCCTAATGAACCTTTTGGTGCTAACGGCGTGCTTTTTGAAGGGACAAGAGGGAAAATGATGTGTGATACCTATGGGGCTAACCCTCGTTTATTACCCCTGACTAAAAATGCGGAAGACCGTACTAAAAAACGTGTGGAGCGTGTGCCAGGTGGAGTCGATGGTCATTATTGGCAATGGGCAGAGGCTGCTATTGCGGGTTATGGCAAAGTAAAACTAAGCTCACCATTCGAAATTGCAGGGCCATTAACCGAGACACTTTTAATTGCTAATCTGGCCATCCGTGGTACAGATGTGCAGAAGGCAAAGGAAAATGGTAAAGGCTTTACTTATCCGGGAAGAGATATCAAATTACTTTGGGATAAGGAAAATCTAAGGGTGACAAACTTTGATGATGTGAATCAGTTTGTGAAACGCGAATACCGTAAAGGTTGGAGCTTAGGCGTATAATTTTAATCAGAAAACATGTCGTTAGGAACAAAAAATCTTAGGGTACTGGTGGTTGGTTGCGGTAATATGGGTTCGGCTCATGCTACCGCTTACCATACCCTGGATGGTTTTGAAATATCTGGTCTCGTCTCCACTGGTAACAGTAAGGTCGTGTTGAATGAAAAGCTGGGGGGTGGTTATGCCTTGTTTAATGATTATTACGAAGCATTGGAACAGACCAAACCCGATGCCGTCTGCATTTCGACTTACCCGGATACGCATGAGGCTTTTGCCATCAAAGCAATGGAAAGCGGAGCCCATGTGTTTATAGAAAAGCCATTGGCGGATTCTGTTGAAGGGGCAGAACGTGTTGCGGATGCAGCCAGGCGGTATGGTAAGAAATTGTTGGTCGGTTATATTTTACGCTATCACCCATCCTGGGAACGTTTTATCGAATTATCATCAGATATGGGCAGACCATTGGTGATGCGAATGAACCTGAACCAGCAGAGTCAGGGTGCAAAATGGACCGTACACCGCAACCTGATGAAAAGTCTGAGCCCAATTGTAGATTGTGGGGTTCATTATATTGATGTGATGTGCCAGATGACGCGTTCGAAACCTTTACAGGTAAGCGCCATTGGCGCAAGACTGAGCGATGACGTACCTGTGGGGAACTATAACTACGGACAGCTTCAAATTCGTTTTGAAGACGGTTCTGTGGGTTGGTATGAAGCGGGCTGGGGACCAATGATGAGTGAAACGGCTTTCTTTGTGAAAGATGTGATCGGTCCAAAAGGCTCGGTATCTATAGTGGCCAAAGCAGCCAGTGCTGCTGGCAAATCTGATGAGGTAGACGCGCATACTAAAACCGAGTCGATCAAGGTACATTATGCTGATCTGGATGGAAATGATAAATTCTCAAGGCCGGATACCTGGATTGACCTTAAGGATGAACCGGATCATCAGGAACTTTGTAATCGCGAACAACGTCATTTTTTAAAGGCCATTTTGGAGGATATTGATTTAACGAATCCTACTGATGATGCCATAAACAGTTTGAGAATTGCTTTTGCATGTGATGAATCGGTTAAAACCGGGCAGATTGTTCAGCTTTCCTGATTGATTTATGCTATTCTTTATGCGCTTCGTCATCCTGAAATAAAATTGTTTTTAAGCGGGCGTCATCCTGAGTTTATCTCAGGATCTCGCAATAGAAAGACAATCTGTCGTTGGTATTCGTCATGACGGTCGAATTAATGTATTCATAACAGGGAGTTGCACTATATATTATATGCTAAGATTAGGTTTGTAGGATTGAAATTCGTTATTTAGTAGTAGCGGCTGGTTTACTTGAACTGGATGAATGATGTTTAAAAACACAGATAAAGATTTATGGGCTTCATTCATTAATGGAGATGACAATGCTTTAAAATTGCTGTATGAGCAATTTGTGGACCTACTGTATGCCTTTGGATTAAGGTTTACAGATGACACTGATATGGTTAAGGATGGCATTCAAGACTTGTTTGTTGATCTTTATAAGTATCGAAAGAAATTGGCGACTGAAGTTAATGTAAAATCATATCTATTTACCTCCTTAAAGCGTAAGATTTGCCTCGTACTAAAAAAGAACGCAGCAACTGTAAAACATAGCTTTGAACTCCCTTTTTTATTGTCGCCCAGTATTGAAGAGCAGATTACCAATGATGAGTATGAAGCGGAACTCTTACAGAAATTGAATACGGAGTTAGCCTTATTGCCAGCCAGGCAAAAGGAAGCTTTGTATTTGCGCTACAACTCCGAACTTGAATATGAGCAGATCTCTGAGATTATGGATGTTTCTTTAGCAACCTGTCGTACTTTGGTATATCGTGGAGTGAAGCAGTTGAAAGAACAAATGCTAGCCAATTATGCTTACAAAATATTAGCGTAAGGGGAGTCTATAAAGTACAAGTTCTTTACTCTGGTAAGTACTAGTAAAAGTACAAATGGATTCAAAGAACAATAGCGAGCATAGCGAACGTGAATTTGCTGGCGAGATCAAGCAGGTTTTAAATCATGTAGGGAATGAGAAGTTATCCCCGTTAGTAAAGGATGAGTTATGGGAAAAGATTGCGCTCCGGTCCGTCAATAAACCTTTTTTATCTAGCTGGAAGCTGTATTTGCAGGTTGCTGCAATACTATTCATCGTATCAGGTATTGGGATTTGGCTGTATCAGCAAAATACACCTACTCATAAGCTACTGGATTTTGCAGCTACGCAAGTAGGTAAAAAGAGCGGTACCGATCAGCATCAGACCTTAAAGCCAAACACTGATGCTTCAGCATCCTCAGATCATGAGGCGGAAAATATTACGACTACAAATGATTTTAATACACTGGTTGTAGGTAATGGACAGCGTTCGGTTATCAAACTTCCTGATGGTACTAAAGTTTGGTTAAATTCTGATTCAAGGTTAATTTATCCGGTTGCATTTTCAGGAGATACGAGGGAAGTTTATTTAGAGGGAGAAGCCTACTTTGATGTCAGTCATGATAAAAAACATCCATTTTATGTGCATGCCAATAAAATGGATATTAAAGTGTTAGGTACAGAGTTTTATGTGAGTTCTAGCGCAAATAGTGATCGTAATTATGCGGTTTTGGTTGCGGGGAGTATTGCCTTCTCAACGGGTAGCTGGTTAAATAAAATAGAACGCCAACTGGTACCGGGGCAGCGGATCAATTACGACCTGAAAGAGAACAAACTTTTGATATCGGAGGTTAAAACAGCCGAATTTCAGTCCTGGAAGGAGGGGTTTGTTGATGTGAACAGTGAGTCCTTGGATCTCATTATACAGCGGATTGCTAAATATTATAACATAGAGATCAGCACACAGCAGTTGGATCTGTCTAATGAAAAATTCTCGGGTAGGCTGGATTTTCAGCGTAGCGCCGATGACGTATTGAATATTTTATGCGCAGGAACACCATACGTTTACAATGGTGTAGAAAGGAGGCTGGAACTGAGAAAACGCTAACTATTGAATAAAAAAAAAGGAGGTGCGCTAACACCTCCTTCCAACAATAACTAATTCAAGCTACTATTTAACTCATTAACAAAAATATGAAAAAACTTCATGTATGTGAACCTCATGCATTTTATTTAAGGCTCAAAACTAGAATAATAAGAACTATGAAAGTAACAATGGTTTTATTATGGATGGGGATGATGACCACTTATGCCAATACATCTGCTCAGCTTAAGATGAACATAGACCTTGTAAGAGGTAATTTACCAGAATTATTTCAGCAAATTCAAAAGCAAAGTGATTACCAGATCCTTTATAAAGACGATTTTATTAAATTAAATAAGTACGAAGAGCTAAACCTGAAACTGAACAATAAAACAGTTAAAGAGATTCTGGATAAAGCGCTAAAAGATAGCGGACTTACTTACACGATTTCGGGTAGACAGATTGTCATCTTATCCAAAGAAAGAGCGCGGGGTGTTGTGCAAGATAGTTTGGTAACACTTCGTGGACGGGTATATGATACACACGAACCGCCTAGTGTATTGCCCGGCGTTAGTATCAGAATAAAAGGTTCGACAACCGGAACTACGACAGATGGGGATGGTTATTTTACGATTAAAGCCAGAAAGAATGATGTTTTGGTTTTCTCCATGATCAGTTACCTAAGCTTTGAGTATACGGTTTTGAGAGCCGATAAAAGTTTGAATGTTTCTCTGAAAGAGAACATTTCTGCCTTGAATGAGATCGTCGTAGTTGGCTTATCTGAGCAGCAGAAGAAACACATTGCCAGTTCTATCGCTTCGCTGGATGTGAACTCGCAGATTGTAGGGAAACCGATTACTTCGTTATCACAAGCCCTTCAGGGTGGGGTAACGGGAATCAATGTGACACAGAACTCTGGTTTGCCCGGTGGTGATGCAGCAACGATAAAAATAAGGGGGATTAGTACGTTGGGGAACTCTAATCCGCTGGTTTTGGTGGATGGGATTCCTATGGATATGAACTATATTGATCCGGTTACGGTAGAAAGTGTTACCGTATTGAAGGACGCTGCAGCTGCTGCGATTTATGGCGCAAGGGCCGCAAATGGGGTGATTCTGGTAACGACTAAACGAGGCGTGCCGGGTAAGGTTAGAGTGGCCTATGATAGTTATTTTGGCCTGGCTTCGCCTTCTTATTTACCAAATACAGTTGATGCACCTACATATATGAATATGTATAATGAAGGGCAGTTAAATGCGGGTAAGCCTTTGTTTTATTCGGAGGAAGATATTCAGAATACCATCAATAATGTGGATCCTGTTAAATACCCAAATACAAATTGGGGGGATCTGATCATCGACAGGTCGGCCGAAATTACCAGTCATTCTGTTTCTGTAAGTGGTGGTAACAATACGAGTAGGTTTGCCCTTAGTGGCAATTACCTTTATCAAAAGGGAATGTTGCCAGTAAATGATGCCAATCGCATCACCATCAGGGCAAATACTTCTACTTCATTGAGTAAGAATTTCCTGGTAAACCTGGATATGCTGGCCATAAAAAGAAATACCACACAGCCAAACAGACCAAGTGGGAGTAATGGAAATAGGTTGTTGCAGGATATTTACCGTACGCCGCCAACTGTTTTACCTAAATATCCAGAAAAGGACGGTGTGCCTACCATTTATGGAAGGTACGTGGATATTGTAAACCCACTGGCCTATGCCGAAAGAGGAGGTGTTAGAAATTTTGAAAGTGGGCAGACCAGCATCAATTTGCAACCTAAATGGGAAGTGTTTAAGAATTTTAACGTTAAAGGTCAGTTCAGTTTTAGGTTAAACAGTGATGCTACGCGGGACGTAAGAGATGCTTATAATTTCTTCGATTATTATAATGGTCAGCTCTTACAATCCTGGACTGCCCAAAGAGATGCTGGCATGGCCAGAACAACCTATTATTATATCGGCGGTAATGTAGATTATACATTGAAGGTTAAAGATCATTATTTGTTTGCGATGGCGGGTTATTCTCAGGAGGAAACGAATAGTGGAGAGTGGGATATATATTCGATGGTATCCGGTTATGCTAAATTAAACTATTCCTATAGGGATAAGTATCTGTTGGAAGGTACTGTTCGTACCGATGGTTCTTCCCGCTTTGGTCCGGGAAATAAGTTTGGTTTCTTTCCATCCGGCGCTGTGGGCTGGAATGTTCACAATGAGGGATTTATGAAAGGGATGAAGGCTATTAATAATTTGAAATTAAGGGCTTCTTATGGGCAGTTGGGTAATGAAAATATAGGCTTGTATAAATATCAGACCTTAATTAGTAGTAGCAACGGGCAGGAAGCAACCTATGGGAACGCAGATGTATCCTGGGAAACGGTGAACATGTTGGATATTGGTATGGATTTATCGCTCTTTAAAAATAACAAACTCGGGTTGACCTTCGATTATTACGACAAAGTTACTGATGGGATCATTTTGAACCCACAATTGCCCTTGATTGGCGGTTTTGAAGGTGTGGTGCCGATTAACGCTGGAAAGGTTAAAAACAGGGGTCTTGAGCTGTCTTTTAATTATAATGAGCGTTTTGGACAACATGTAGATTTTTCATTCTCTCCGGGAGTTACTTATAATAAAAACACTATTTTATCATTAAAGGGCGGACCTTATCTAACTACGACTACTATTAATGAGGAGAGCGGAAGTATCGGTAGTTTTTATGGTTACCGCACAAATGGATTGTTGCAAAGCAGTGATTATGATAACAATGGTACGCCATTGGTGCCCATGCTTAAAGATGCAAAGCCTGGGGATATTAAGTATCTTGATTTGAATAGGAATGGTATTATTGATGCTGATGACCAAACAAATATTGGTAATCCAACCCCTGAATTGGATTATTTCGCAAATTTTAGGATTGCTTATAAAAAGATAAATCTGGAGTTTTTACTGCAGGGTACAGGGAAGAGTGATGCCCCCTTGTTAAATGAATTTGCATTTCCATTGGATATGAGTGGGAATGGTGGGGTGCCCACAGTATATTATGCCAATAATTACTGGACACCGCAACGTACCGATGCCCGTTATCCACGGATCTCAACTGCGCCATCTAATAACAGGTTGTCATCTGATTTCTGGTTTCAGAACGCGGCTTATTTAAGGGTTAAGTTTATTCAGTTAGGTTATGATCTGGATAATTCATTTGTGAAGCAGATGGGCATCAGCGCTATCCGTTTTTATGTGAATGCCCAAAATCCAGTAACGTTCTCCTCCTTAAAAATAACTGATCCGGAAAGTCGGGGGGATGAATGGACATACGGGATTATGAAAACATACACATTTGGTTTAAACGTTCAATTTTAATAGGCTACAGATGAAAAAGGGATTTTATTTTATCATAGGCATGATGTTGATCACATTCACATCCTGCGAAAAGTTTCTGACACATGATCATCCACAGAGTATTTCGGATGAAGAATTTTGGAAAACACAAACTGATGCGACAAATGCGCTAAACACAGCATATGTTGGTATACCGGATGGAGCTTCGGGTAGACAAATACTGTTTTTGTCTGCCATGGCGGATGAGAATGTTTCACGTCAGGGTGCTGCAAGAGGCGATTACGAGTCTTATGTAAAAGGATTGCAGAATGGTACTTGGGGGGTAGGATTAGGTATATGGAGAGATGATTATAAGACGATTAGACGTGCGAACCGCTTTTTAGAAAATGTAGACAATTGCTATATGGACGAAGAGTTGAAAACCAGGTATAAGTATGAAGCCAGAGCATTAAGGGCGTATTATCATATGGAGCTATTGTTGTTTTTTGGTGGGGTTCCATTGATGACCAATTCTGTGGTTCCGGATGCGAGTTACCTGAAAAGGAATACCGAAAAGGAAGTTTATGATTTTGTACTGGCTGAGTTAACGGAATGCGCCGGTCAATTGCCTAAGGAATACACCAATGCAGAGATTAAACGCATTACTTCTGGGGTATGCTGGGCACTGATTACCAGATTGGCCACTTTTTATAAGCACTATGAAGTCGCTAAAAATGCGGCAAAGGAGGTTATTAAATTGGATGTTTATGCTTTATACAAAAGTGCAAATGTAAAGAATAGCTATGCAGATTTATTTCTTTATACAGGGGAGTTAAATAAGGAAAGGATCTTTTTTAGGGAAAATGGATGCTCGGGGGCTTGGTCAACTTTTGCGCCTCAGGGTGTAGGTGGTAAAACGGTATTGTCGCCAACTTCAGATATGATCAATAGTTATGAAACCAAACAGGGGAAAACGATTTACGAGCTGGGGCCTGATTCGTTGGCTATTTATTTAAAAGAACCGAAATACAAGAACAATAGGGATCCGAGGCTGGCAGCTTCAGTATTGTTTCCTGACCAGACTTATGCTGCGTTGGTATTGAAGCCTTTTGACCTGAATCCTGCTAATAATGATAAAATTGGTGCGCAGAATTCTACTGCGACTGGATACTGGCAGAACAAGTATCTTGATCCAAAAGATAAAACAGGGACGAAAACCCTTGACTTTATGATCATCAGATATGCCGAGGTTTTACTGACTTATGTTGAAGCGCTTATTGAGACGGATGACTTTGCTAATCCTGATGTGGTTAAATATTTAAACGAAATTAGAAACCGCGCCGGCATGCCAAATGTAAATGTGGCGGTGTATAACACGAAGGACAAATTACGGGAGCTGGTTAGACGTGAGCGTAGGGTGGAACTTGCATTTGAAGGTGTAAGGTATTATGATATCAGGCGTTGGGGGATATTTGAAGAGGTGATGAATGGAGCCGTTACCGGAGCTATTGACCCGCTGACAGGTATCGCAGTGCCAGTAGAAACGCAATCGGCCAAGGCAAACAGAGATTTCTTATGGCCAATCCCACAATTAGAAATACAAGCGAATCCAGGTATTACTCAAAATCCTAATTATTAAAATATGAAGCATCTATTTATCTGTTTTATTGCCGGTACTTGTTTTCTGTTATCATCTTGTTCGGAAAAAAAGCATTTGGCTAAACCTGGAGATAAAGATCAGGAAACAATTAAAGTCATGTCCTACAATGTTCACCACTGTAATCCCCCGGCAAAGCCTGAAGTGATAGACTTAAATGCAATTGCTGCGGTAATTAATGCGGCAAAGCCAGATTTGGTTGGGTTACAAGAGATCGATGTGAATACTATACGCTCCGGCAAAGAGATTAACCAGGCAAAGGAACTTGCGGCAAAAACCAATATGCATTATTACTTCGCTAAAGCGATTGATTACCAGGGTGGAGGATATGGTGTTGCGATTTTAAGTAAGTATGAGCTTAGTGAGGCTCAGGTTTATCCTTTAAGTTCTGATCCCTCAACAAATGCGGAGCCGCGTGTATTGGTTACGGCCAAGGTAGTTTTACCCTCAGGTAAGGTGATTCGTTTTGCAAATACACATTTGGATGCAACAAGTAATCCTACAAATAGGAGTCTGCAAATTAAGGAGATCAATGCAATTGCATTAAAGGAACGTACTCCATTTATTATTACAGGAGATTTTAATGCGGTGCCGGGCAGCGAGGTGATTGTGGCTATGGATGAGGTTTTCACAAGGACTTGCTTCACTTGCGGACCGACGATACCTGCCAATAAACCCACTAAATGTATTGATTTTGTAGGTTATACGACAAAGAAACCAATGACGGTTCAGGCGCATCAGGTGATTTCGGCTCCTGAGGCTTCTGATCATTTACCTGTTGTTGCTGTACTTGGGTTTAAGCCTTAATTGATTAAACAAAACCGTTATTACCAAAAGACAGCCCTAAATGGCTGTCTTTTGTATTTGTGCCACGCAATTATATTTTATTTGAGAAGACTGGAAATCTCTTAAACCTAATATTGTACGGTGATTTGCTCATAACACGGTTGAAACCGCTGTATTTGGGTTGAGGTAAAGATAATTCCATTTTAGCTTTTGAGCTTTGCTGAAATGTTGTTAAACTTTATTGAAATTAGGCATGAAACAGTTTAGAGTAATACGATCTATTACCCGAAGGGATTCTGATTCGGTAGAGCGGTATTTAAATGATATAGGTAAAATAGATCTGCTTAGTGTTGAGGATGAAATTAGTTTGGCGGCCAGGATACGCAATGGAGATATTGGCGCATTACAGCAGTTGGTTAAAGGTAATTTGCGTTTTGTGGTCTCGGTGGCAAAGAAATATCAGGAGCGGGGATTGAAGCTGAGTGATTTAATCAGTGAGGGCAATATTGGTCTGATCAAAGCAGCAAGCCGTTTTGACGATACCAAAGGATTTAAATTTATCTCTTTTGCAGTGTGGTGGATTCGGCAGTCTATTTTGCTGGCTATTGCAGAGCAGAAGCGTCTGGTGCGTTTGCCGATTAACCAGGTGCTGGCTATTGAAACGATTAATAGGGCAATTATCGAATTGGAGCAAAAGCTGGAAAGGACGCCAACAGTTGAAGAACTGGTAGCACATACTACGCTGAGTACGGATAAGATTGCTTGTTATTTAAATAGTACAGTAAGGCCTTATTCATTAGACCACATTGCTGATGAAAAGAATGGCTTTACTTTGTTAGATATCATTGGCGACAAAAGCATCCCAGGGAGTGACCACCTTACCTTTAACACCTCTTTGCTGGTGGATCTGAATAGGTCCTTGAGTATTTTGCCCAAAAGGGAACAAAAGATATTGATGTTGTTTTATGGCATCAATGGTTACCCGAAAACGAGTCTGGATGACATGGAGCCAATCTTTAATTTGGGGCGGGATCGGATCCGAAAGTTGAGAGATAAAGCGCATAAAACACTTAGCTTAAAATGCTGTAATACCCTGTCAGATTACTTCAATTAGGTGAAAAATGACCTTTTTGATAAAAAATCATTTGGTGAAAATCCAATAATTATATACTTTAGAGCGTTATATCATATATTTTAAAATCTTAAACGAAAGAAAAACATGGAAAAATTTTCAAAACTTAAAGAATTAATCGCTGGCGTAGAGGCTGATGCGGACAAATTTTATAATTCAGGTAACGGTGCTGCTGGTACCAGAGTACGTAAAGCAATGCAAGATTTAAAAGGCTTAGCACAAGAAATTCGTACTGAAGTAACTGAAAAAAAGAATGTAAAATAATATTCTTTGAATTATTACAAGAAAGGCCCGCAGATTGTGGGCCTTTCTTGTTTTTAGCTTATGGATGATCATATAGAGAAAAGGCAATACCGTAAAATAATTCATATTGATATGGATTCATTTTATGCTTCTGTAGAGCAAAGGGACAACCCTGAGCTGCTGGGGAAGGCTATTGCTGTGGGTGGCTCTCCTGAAGGAAGAGGTGGCGTGGTGGCGACAGCAAGCTACGAAGCCCGGAAGTATGGCGTGCACTCGGCCATGTCATCTAAACAAGCGCTAAAATTATGTCCACATCTTATCTTTGTTTACCCCAGATTTGCAGCTTATAAAGAAGTATCCAGACATATCCGTGAAATTTTTCATCGTTATACTGACTTGATACAACCTTTATCATTAGATGAGGCTTATCTGGATGTTACAGACGATAAGCTCGGCATAGGCTCTGCAATTGATATTGCCAAAGAAATTAAACAAGCTATCAAGGAAGAACTTCAGCTAACTGCCTCGGCAGGCGTCTCGGTAAATAAGTTTGTCGCGAAAATAGCTTCTGATATGAACAAACCTGATGGCTTAACCTTTATTGGGCCGTCGAAAGTTGAAAAATTTATTGAGCAGTTGCCTGTCGAAAAATTTTATGGAGTAGGGAAGGTGACAGCGGCAAAAATGAAATTGAGGGGATTGCATTATGGTGCGGATTTAAAAAGGTTATCCGAAACGGAATTGGCCAATCTGTTTGGGAAAAGTGGACTGTTCTTTTACAAGATTGTAAGGGGAATCGATAACAGGCCTGTTGAGCCTAATCAGGAAACTAAATCGGTTGGTGCCGAAGATACCTTTTCCTATGATTTAACTGAATTGGCCGAAATGAACGGCGAATTGGAAAAGATTAGCCAATTGGTATTCAACCGAATTAAACTATATCATTTGTCTGGCCGGACGGTAACAGTGAAAGTTAAGTTTAGTGATTTTAAGCAAATCACACGAAGTAAATCCTTTGCAGAAGGAGTGACGACTTTTGAGTCGATTTTTGATATTTCGAAGAGCTTATTGGCGGCTATAGATTTTACAGATAGGCGGGTGAGATTGCTTGGTATTTCTATCTCGAATTTTGAAAATTCGTCAGGAAATGAGAGAGATATTTACCAACCGCGGTTGTTTCCCTGAGCTTATAATTTATTTTAACTTACCTTTGTAACCTAGAGATAAGATTATGGGGCTGCCAATGCGTATTACATATAAGGATACAGACTATATTTATGAGATATTAAATAGTTCTGCTATCAATAAGGAGACAACCGAGCTTCACATCAATTTTGATGGACAGGATATTGTTCTGGTGAAGGATGAGAAAAATGTGTGGGTTCAGAATGGTGGAGAGTTTAAAGTTGAGCCAGAGCTTGCCCAAGCGCTGGGAAGGTCTGTATCTCTGAGATTTAGAATGTAGTTTAATGAAATTAAGTTAGTGTTAAATAATACATTTTTTTTATAAATTCGACAAAATACCCTAAATTGTATAAGGTTACCTGACAAGGTAACAAGTCGTTTTTTAGAAATCAGATTATTTAAACACTATGAAAAAGTTATTTTCCTTGATTGCTATGTTGGGTTTATGTGTAAACTTAAGCATGGCGCAAACAGCTGCAGGATCTACAGCGCAACAGCAGACAGCTAAAACCAAAGCTGCCGCTAAAAAAGAAGCAGCTAAGGCTAAAGCTGATGCTAAAAAAGAATCGGCAAAAGTTAAAGCATCCACAAAAGCTGCTGCAGAGAAACCAGCTGCCGCTGCTGTAAAGCTTAAAAAAGACGGTACACCTGACATGCGCTCTGCAGGGGCTAAAGCAGCAGCAGCAAAAGAAGCAACAAAAGCTGAAACTAAAAAGGCAACAGCTGCAAGCAAAAAAGCTGCCGCTGAAGGAGCTGCTGCAACAGCAACGGTACCTGGAATGAAAAAAGATGGTACGCCTGATAAACGTTACAAAGGAGCTAAGGAGGCCGCAACGGCACCTGCAGCCGCTACAAAAGCCACCACTAAAACAACAACTACTGCGAGAAAAGTAACCACAACTGCGAGTTCAACTGCTAAAGAATATGTGCCAACTATTGATAGGAGTTTAAAAGGCCCGAACGGTGAGGAGATCTTAACTGGTCCGCGTGGTGGAAAATACTACATTAATAAAAATGGTAATAAAACGTATGTGAAAAGAGAAGTTGAATGATTTCTTTTTTAAAATAAAACAACAAAGGCTGGATTTTTCCGGCCTTTGTTGTATTTTGGATTTTATACTTTTAATTATGGCAAGCAATCAAATTACAGCAATTACGGAGTTAGATAAATCTCATTACAAAACCAAAGTGTACGCTGGTGGACATTTTATATATGCTGATGAACCAGAAGAAATTGGTGGTACAGACGAAGGGATGCCTCCTGGTGCATTATTGTTGGCTAGTTTAGGTAGTTGTACCGCCATCACCATAAGGATGTATGCAGACCGAAAAAACTATAATCTGGATGCGATCAAAATAGAACTAGCTATTTGTAAAGAAGAAGAAATGAATAAGGAAACCAGGATAACGAGGAAGATTGAGTTTTCTGGGAATTTAACTGAGGACGAACGTCAACGTTTATTGGTGATCGCGGATAAATGTCCCATACATAAAATACTAAGTAATCCTATAAAAATTGAAACCAGTTAAGCTGGTTTTAAACGATCATATACAATTTAGTACTATAAATTCTATAATTAGTACACTTTTAGCTCAGGTAGGAAGCTGAGCTCTAACCATGCTTACAAGATGATCTATGTCGAATGGCTTGGAGAGGAAGTCGTTTGGAGAGCCTGGTAGTTTTAACAGATTTTGTAAATTGTGGCTTGCAGATATCATAACGATAGGAATATATTTAAATATGGCGTGGGATTTTATGGATTTACATATTTCCCTGCCATCCATTCCCCCTAGCATCACGTCTAACAGAATAAGGTCGGGCCTGAGCGATGATATTACATTTAATACATTTTTTCCATTTGTAAGCGTGGAAACTTCATAACCTTCATCTTCTAATATGATCTTGATGACCTCAACGATCTCCGTATCATCATCAACTGCTAATATTTTTTTAGACATTACTGTATCCCATTTGTTATTTAATGGTATACTATTTTAATGCCATATATGAAATTTGGGAAATAAAAACTGATGACAATTGAAATATTTACATTTTGAATGCTAAAATTATTAGCATATTTGCGTTATTAATCGTTTAATGAAAGTTTAATGTTATATGCTGTTGTAGATATTGAGACTACTGGTGGGTTTGCATCGGGAAATGGAATTACAGAGATTTCTATTTTGGTGCATGATGGTCAAGAGGTTGTTAATGTTTTTGAAACATTGATTAATCCTGAGCAAGATATTCCACCCTATATAGAGTCACTTACCGGAATTAGCAACGATATGGTGATGACGGCTCCTGTATTTAAGGATGTGGCTGCTCAGATCTATGAATTGCTACATGATAAGATCTTTGTCGCACATAATGTGAATTTCGATTTTTCTTTCATCAGGCACCAACTGATGCAGAGTGGTTATGAATTGAATAGCAGGAAGCTGTGTACAGTTCGGTTAAGTAGAAAAATATTGCCTGGACACAAATCTTATAGCCTTGGTAAACTTTGTGCTGCTTTGAATATTTCTGTGAGCAATAGGCACCGTGCCGGTGGAGATGCAGCAGCTACAGCGATATTGTTAACGAGGTTGATTACTGAGGATGCTGAAAATATCATTGCGCAAACACTTCATAAGTTTTCGAAAGAGCAAGCGCTGCCGCCTAATTTGCCGAAAAGCCAGATAGACCGCTTACCTTCTGTACCAGGGGTTTATTATTTTAAAGACCAGAAAGGCAAGGTGATCTATATTGGTAAAGCCAAGAACATTAAAAAGCGGGTGTGTACTCATTTTACAGGGAATAATATCAGCAAACAACGTCAGGATTTTCTTCAGCACATTTATACGGTAGATTTTGAGGTTTGTGGAACCGAATTGATGGCCTTTATTTTGGAAGCTACAGAGATTAAGCGTTTATGGCCTGAAAATAACCGTGCATTAAAGCGTCATGAGCAGAAATATGGTTTGTACGTTTTTGAAGATCAAAAGGGCTATATGCGACTCATGGTGGATAAATATAAAAAGCAGTCGCCTGCATTGTATAGTTTCAATACGCAATTGGAGGGCTATGATTTACTAAGGCTTTTGATCAAGGAGCATTTGCTTTGCGAGAAGTTGTGTTTTATTCAGAAGAACCGGATTGCCTGTACCGGTCATGAGGAAGGGAAGTGTAGTGGGGCTTGTGTAGGCAAAGAGTCTGCCGCCGCTTACAATGTGAGGGTGAAGTACGCGATTGAGTATTTAAAAACCATACTTCCGACCTTTGCGGTGATGGGTGAGGGGCGAAATGAAGACGAAAAAAGCTGTCTTTTGGTTGAACAGGGAAAGTTTTATGGTATGGGATATATTTCTCCGCATACTGATGTTGAGGGGGCAGAAATGCTGAAGTCGGTGTTGCAACCTTATCCTTCTGATGATTATATTCTAAATTTGATTATTAGTCATGTTCAGCAATTCCCACAGAGAAAGGTAGTTATCTAAAATGTGCATTTATTCTAATAAAAATTGCAAATAGATTTGTGTGTTTACATCCAAAATTCTATCTTTGCGTTCCCTAACGGGGAGATGCCTTGGTAGCTCAGCTGGATAGAGCGTCGGTTTTCTAAACCGAGGGTCAGGGGTTCGAGTCCCTTCCAGGGTACATCACCGGAGTGAAAATTTTCAGAAGTTTTTACTCCGGTTTTTTTATGCCTTAATCTTCTGTTAATGTGATAGATAAGAGCGGATCAATCCCAAAAGTTGTGGAGCAATCGATAAAATTATAGATTTGTATTTCTATACCGTTTTATATTTATGCCATCAGCTACTGCATCCTTGCTCAGATTATTTCTGCCAGATTTTATACTAGAGAATTTTGAATTCAAAGGGGTTATTGAGGATAGTGAAACCTTCCATATCGAACTCGAAGAATTGAATAATCCCCCCTCAGAATGGGATGGGATCAAAGTTTTGTCCAAAGGCTTTTTCCCTCAGATTGTAATTCAAGACTTTCCTATCCGTGGTCATAAAGTGTTTTTTCATA
>NZ_SJSM01000023.1 GCF_004331685.1 Pedobacter hiemivivus
TGGCGATCCCAAATTGAGTTGCTGCTTTGTGTGTGTTTTCAGTTTGCTTCTCCTTTGTCAACCTGGATTTGCCTGTAACCAATTGCATATTGCGATACTTCTTAAAAACAGCAGGTCCTATTACACCTGTCAGGAATTTTCCGTCAAATTTTGCCATGATCTATATGTTTTTTATAAATAAACAACTGATCTAAGATAAGGTTTGGATAGCATACTACAAAATTTCAAGTTAAAAAAAATCAAACAGTAATCAAACTCTATGTTTTTTATTGAAAAAGTTGGAGTATAGTTGGAGTATACTTGGACTATACTTGGAGTATTATACTGACCAGGCCGATCGCTGTCTTATCCGTATATGGCTAATATCCGTTAATATGTAGCGAATTAAATTTCCTTAGACTAGAGTCAGATCTAGTACTTATTAATCTCTCTTATAATACAATCCCTTACTTCCTTAGCATTGGAATAAACCATAAAGTGCCCGCCACCCTTAATGGTAATGTCAGGCTTATGGTACCTAATCGGTAAAATAATATCAGCGGTCCCATGTATATGGGTTAGATTTGACGGACGTTCCTTATTCCTCCACTTTAAGATACATGTTAATGCCCATTTTATGAAACTTGGGTCGCTGTCAATGATAAGTTGTTTTAATAATTCCCGTTCATCTTGAGTTTTGGCACCCATAAAATTCAGTCCTATATTATTAATGCGCTTGAATAAGGCAATAGGAATCATTTTTTGTAACCTTATATTCCCGGCTCTTTTATAATACCATGGTAATCCGGAAAAAACAGGTGTACTAGATATGAGGAAGGTATGAACTGGATTTAGCTTCTTTGCTATTTCAGTAGCTAACATACCGCCAAATGATAATCCAATTAAAAAGAATGGGGTAGAGGTATCGATTTTAAGGGCTAGCCGTGCTGCGTAGGCTTCCAAAGATTCACCAAGCTCAGGAGTAATCCAGTTAAGATATACCAGTTCGAAATCTGCAGGAAATACAAGCTTTTTAAAGGCGCGTCTATCCGCACCCAAACCGCTGATTAAATAAATTCGTTTAGCCATGATTTCATCTAAGTTAGCATTAAGATGCCTTGCTATTTTAGAAAACTTCATTATTTTTATAGAATATTAATAGCTTTCAAATTATGGCAATAGGCTTTACCCCCTAAGTACAATGATGCGTTTCCTTTAACTGATTTAACACAACAACAATATATTGCACTCGCTATCGAAGCTGCAAAGTCTCTTGGTTGGGATGTATTTTACGCAAGCAGTGTAGGGTTTAAAGCGTATACAAACAAAAATTCCTTCCTTTCTAAAAATCAGCTTATAAAATTTACAATTGTAGCCGATAATGTAGGCATTGAAAGTTTATCTCTAGGTACCGAAATGGTCGATTTTGGTAAAAATAAGAAGAATGTTAACAAACTAATTTCTGCCATAGAGGAATTAAAACCGGATTTCAATATTGAAGAATTGGAATTGAAATATGAAGCATTAACATTGGTTGCTGATGAAGAAGATGATCTTACATTAGAACCAGCAACAGCGACTGAAAATTTTAAAGGCTTTCTTTCAATTTTCGTCCCAAGAAATGGATACTTCATTACGCCCATTCTACTCAATTTAAATTTACTTATTTTCATCCTAATGGTATTGCTGGGGGTAAATCCTTTTAACCCTGATGGTGAAAGTTTGATTAGATGGGGGGCTAATTTTAAACCGGTAACAACTGCTGGTGAGCCTTGGCGGTTGCTTACCAATTGTTTTTTGCACATAGGAATTCTGCACCTGTTGATGAACATGTATGCTTTGGTCTTTATTGGAGTAATATTAGAGCCTTATTTAGGTAAGACTAGATTTGTTGCTGCATACCTTCTTGCTGGTGTTGGGGCCAGTGTAGCTAGTTTATGGTGGCACGATATGACCATTAGACTAAATAGATAAAAAGAGGTTGTTTTTATTTGAGTAGCATTTTTGCACGTTCTAGATCAATATTGGACTGGTCGATTGGTATAGCTAAAAAATAATCTAATTGCCATTGTTGTGTTTGCCTTGCTTGTTTACTGGTAGGTTCATCCCAGGGAGGATATACTCTTATAGCGCGTTTTCCTTCTCGTTCAGGAGTTGAAAGTACGCCCTTTTTTAGGAGAACCGTTTTAGGAAATATGAATTGTCCTAAAAGATCAGCCTTGCGAGTGCTGACAATTAGAAAGTCGATCTTATCGGAAATAGAATAAGGTTCGATTGGGCCATTATCACTTCTTTTCCATATCGTTACAAACTGCCCAATTTTTGTAGGTGTAATCTTAGCCACTCGAAACCTTATAGCGAGCCCATCAAGCTTAAATTCACAAGCATTATAGTCGGAGCTTTCAATTTCTATACTAGCCGCTGTAAAACTATAACCGCAGGGAATATATACAAGCTGCTGGGCCAAAATAAGGTCAGAGGATAGAGCTTCCACCATAATTCAATTTTAAATTCCCTCAAATATATCATTAAGAATAATACATAATATTTCAATTCTTTTAATGCTGCTGAATAGTCCATTACCCCCATATTCACTTATTTATATTAATTAATGAGAAATTTTATTGTTTATAATTTATTCATCAACTGTAAGATAAGTTAATAAAACTTTTGTAAAGTAAAATTAGATATGTAGGTTTGCTTAGATAATTTGATCTATGGCAAATAGAAATGATAACCATTTGCAGGGGAACATATACGATAAGCTCTTTAAAGAGAATATTCAGCAAAACCTTTCTGGAATTGTTAAGCATGTATTAAGCTTAGATGTAATCACAATAGAAGTATTAAATGAAGATGTACAATATACCAAGAAGAGAAAAACAGATCTATTAACCAAAGTAATTGACAAGAACGGTAATACATACCTACTTCATGTCGAGTACCAGACCAATAATTATCGCAACATGCACTATCGCATGGCCGATTATAGCATCATGTTGCAAAGGAAATATAAGTTGCCCGTTAAACAATTTGTAATTTATATTGGCCCTGGAAAGGCTAATATGCCAACGGTTATTGATACAAAAGATCATAAGTTTAGATATACGATGACAAGCTTATCTGCCGTTGATTATAGATTGTTTTTAAAATCAGATGCTATAGAGGAGAAAATGTTAGCTGTTCTTGGTAATATAGATCCTCAAGACTCGGTGTTTGTATTGGAAGAGATTGTCAAGGCTATTAAATATAATGTTGCCTCTGGCTTATCAACAGATCGTTATTTACAGCAATTACACGTATTAGTTAAATTAAGGAATTTAGGAGATAAATTAGAAGAAGTTATGATAAATGTTGCTGATTTTTTTAAAGAAGAGGAAGACCCATTATTTCGTAGAGGGCATAAAAAAGGAAAAATTGAAGAGCAAATCGAGATTGCTCGTAATTTTAAAAGCATAGGTGTAGCCACAACTGATATCGCTAAGGGGACAGGATTATCTGTAATGGAAGTGGAGGCTTTGTAGGAGGGTATAGTATATCCTTGACTGGCAACCCGTATCTGGAAGATGCCATTGATGAATATAATAAATAAAAACTACAGATTTTCTACAGAATTATTTATTACATTTGTGCTGAGAGCGTTAATTTAATAACTCGCTTCCCGGTATGGGGGCGGGTTATTTCTTTTATACGGTTTACTTCTTTCTTATTCGTTATATTTACGTATACGAACCTTAGAAAAATAAAACCTGATTCTGATGAAAACATCAATAGCTCATTTACCAGAAACTAAACAAAGGGAAATTGCCCATATACTAAAGATTATTAGAGAAGAAGCTAATCCTGAAAAAGTAATCCTATTCGGTAGCCATGCCAGAGGTAACTGGGTCGAAGATGAGTATATCGAAGATGGTGTTCGCTTTAGCTATATCAGTGATTACGATTTCCTGGTCATCATTAAAAAGAACGGGACAAAGGAACAGGAGATCATCAGCAGCATAGAAAATCGATGCAATAGTTTCAAAAATGTGATCAGCCCAATTATTCATGACATTGAGTACGTTAATGAAGGCTTGCGCGTAGGTCAGTATTTCTTTTCCGATATTATTTCCGAAGGCATATTGATACATGATACGGGAATTTTTCAGTTCGAAAAGGCAAAAGAACTGACTCCTAAAGAAGAGAAGGAGCGGGCCCAAAGCTATTTCAACATGTGGTATCCACAAGCTTCGCAATTTTTAATCGATGCTAAAAATGCTGCCGAGCGCGGAAAAGACGGCCGAAGAAATAGCGTATTTTACTTGCATCAGGCAACAGAATGTTTCTACAGCGCGGCCCTATTGGTATTTACTGGCTACAAGCCCAAAACCCATAATCTCGCAAAATTAAGGAACTATGTAAAACATGTATCGATAGATCTGTATATCCTGTTTCGTATGCCTATACTAAATGAGCACGAATTTCACCTCTTTGATCTGCTTAAACGTGGTTATGTAGATGCCCGCTATAAATTAGATTACGACATTACGGATGAAGAATTAAAAGGACTGATTGATAAGGTTACCAATATGCAGGAGATCGTTAAGACAATTTGTGAAGAGAAAATTAAATAGCTTTTGAAGCACTTTTTATCAATTCAATTATACCTTCATTCTGAACTATATACATACCCAGTCGCTCAGTGGATATCCCTTCTTTTAATAAGTAGGTAAATACAGGCTTTTTATCTTCAAAATAAACGTCTAAATATTTGAAAGCAATGTTTTCGAACTTCTTTAGCTCTTCGGCAAGTTCTACAATATGTGTAGATATAAAGAAGGCCGAATTGCGAATTGCGGTTAGTGCCGAAATGATCAGCAGTGATCCATCATAAGCATCTTTTACATTCGTTCCTCTAAACAGCTCGTCGAATATGATGAACATGTTGTTGTGGTTATTTAACAAGGACGCGGCCTGTTTAACGCGCTTTACTTCGCTATAATAATGACTTAAGCCTTGATTGATGTTGTCGGGCAAGTTTATAGTCGTCATCAATCCATTAAAAATGGTAGTCTTCATATATGCACAGGGTACTGGAAAGCCAATGTGTGCGAGATAAATCGATATGCCTATCGACTTTAACAGCGAGGATTTTCCTGCCATGTTCGATCCGGTAAGGAAAAACATGTTGTTTTGATTGTTTACTGTGACATCGTTGCTGATTGGATTTTCAAGAGAGGGATGAAACAGCCCTTTAAGTTCCAGCTTAACGTCGGCAGTAGCTACATAATCCGGAAAGCTGAACCCTCTTCTCCTTGCCACATAGGCTAGTGTCTCAAATGCATCCAATTCGTAAATACATTGTAGAATCTCACAGATGTGCTGTTTGCCGGGTCCTCTAAACACACTGTCGAGTTTACTGATCTGGTAAAAGCTTAATTTATTAGGATTAACTAAAACGGATTCTTTTAAAGGAGGTGATGCCAGCAAAGCCATTATCCTGGCCAACATATTTTGCAAATGTTTTGGAGCATCTGTAGGTATCGTTTCTAAAAAATCACAAACTTTCCTAATCACTTTAATAATGGAGGAAATGCCTACGGAGATGATATAATAATCATTGCTGGGGTTCAATTTATGACTTGCAAAATCATAAAATGAATCAATCATGTTCCGCTTTAAAAACCTTTTATTGTGGTTTAGGTAATGATCAGCTAAATCCAGTTGCTCCCGGCTAAGTTTTAGTGAAATTTCATGATCATAATAATATTTTATAGCCTCTTTTCTGGCGTTTAAAACATTGATGTCGGCTACAGGATTATACATCATTTCATGAATTTTTTCCCGCCCACCAATAGTACTGGTCAGCTTAAAGATATTAAATAATGCATCCGTATCTGAAGAGGATGAGAATACGTTCAGATCTGTATAGGTCTGACTGTCCATATTAAACTTCATAATAGCAAGCTAATGATATGAAGGTCTAATATAGCCTATTTATCATCCATTTGTAAGGTTTGGAAAGATAAATAAAACAGAAATAATCCTTTTTAGGTATTATAGGTCATAATACTAAAATTGAGAGCGTTATGAAAATGGCAAGATTAAAATGGTTATTTACAGTAGGATCTATCGTATTGGTGACTGGCTTTACTACCAATGATGCTTTGGCACAACGTGGTGGTAGTGGTACGCCAAGGCCTTCACGTCCTTCGGGCGGAACAAGACCTCCAAGTGTTGGTACGCGACCGCCTAGTGGGGGAAGACCGCCGAGCGTAAGTAGGCCGCCAAGTGGTGGAAGACCTCCAAGTGTAGGCGTTAGACCTCCTAGCTATAGACCAAATAGACCGCCACAGTATAGACCAAACTATCATTACCATAGACCTGGGGTTTCTTATCACAGACCTTATTATGGTTTTTATAGCTATTATAGACCTTTTTTAGGTATTAGTTTAAGCGTATTGCCTTTTGGATATTATCCATTCTATTACGGCCCTAACCAGTTTTATTATGCAGGCGGCTTTTTTTATCAGCAAGCTGATAATGGATACAAAGTGGTTGTACCTCCGGTAGGAGCACAGGTACCTAGCATACCATCAGAAGCGAAAGCTATCTCTATTAATGGTCAGAATTATTACGAATACAAAGGTGTTTATTACAACAGTACCGTTGATGCGAATGGAAAAACCGTTTATGTAGTTGCAGGTAAGGACGGCGTTTTAGAAACCGATGGTAAGACAGATGCTGGTCCATTAGATGATGTCGGTCCATTGCCTAAAATTGGTGATGTGGTAGATGAACTTCCTGCTGACACCAGAGACGTAGTGATAAAAGGGGTGTTGTACTATGTTTCTCAGGAGGGTGTTTATTACGAAAAGGTAATAGATGGTGACAAGGTTACTTATAAAGTAATTGGCATAGGTAACTAAAAAACGGTTAATTAAAATATAAAGAGCAGCTTGGTGAATTAAAGTTTATCAGGCTGCGCTTTGCTTAACAAAGTAATGATACGCTCTTTATCATTGATCTGATCCTTTAAAGTTGCAACCATTTCCTTACAGCTTTTAAGTGTTGATTTTAAATCCCCGTACTCAACAGCTGGTTCCGATACCATATTCTGGTCAGCGTCTAAACCTTCAGTATTGAAAAAGCAGCACGGTGATACTTCAAGTATTTCCGCCATCAGCAAGATATCTTTGTACTTAATAGATTCATTGATCAGGCCAAGTCTTAAACCATCAAAGGTTTTACCCATACTAATGGCCAGCCAGCTAAGTGATCTGTGTTTATCTCTTATGATTCCGTCAATTATTGCTTTTAAAGACATCAGCTTTCTTTTTTTTATTGCAAAATAAGAATATTGTGTTAAAGAGTGTATATTTTTTGATAAAATCGCATAAAAATATTGTGAAGATGGTTAAATAACTTGTTTGATTAACCATAAAAATTTTGGAGTTTTAACCAAAATTTTAGACAAAGCAGAGGGGCGTTTGAAAAAAAATATTCCTATTCTCTTGACAATCAATATTTTTTTTTTAATTTTACACTCGAGAGCGTTAATTTGCGGGGGCATCGTCTTTAAGACCTGCTTCCGCTTTTTTTTTGCCCCTGTGTCGGGAGGACCAAATCCAAACTCTTTTTCAGATTACAGTTTAACCTGGCGGATGATGTTTTTGAGATTTAATTCAATAATATCAGTCATGCTTCTACATTCCAGATACTGTGGATCTTCGAGGTAATTCGACATAGCTAATTTTAAAGTATTTATGTTTTCAACGGTGGTGAGTACTTCCGTATTGGATACATCCCGCAAATCTGTTAGCCGATGTCGTTCACTGCGGACCCGATGCAGCAAAGACGACTTTTCTTCCTGCTGGTATTGTAAATAGGTTTTTTCGGTCAAGTGATCCATACCCAATTTTACATAAGGGAAGTTCTCCTTAAAAAATTGTGGGAGGTATACTTTTATATTTCCTTCATAAAACTGCTGGTCAAAATCAATAGCCCTAATTCTAAACTGTATATCGTCAAAATCAGGAGTAATCTGAACCACGAAGTTGTAAGCCCTCATGTCACCCAAAAGCATCACCAAACAGCGCTCATTAAACTTCACAAATTCCTTTGCAATACGGGTTGGGTTGTATTCTGAGTTTTGCAGGTAGCTCTTTGCAAACACATCCCCCGGGATTCCGGCAATATGTTCTTCAATCAAGGTTTCACGATCTACCAGGTAATTGACTTGATTGGGAGATAAGATGTGTTCCAATTCTAAGCCATATATTCTTGAGGCATCAGCCTTTTTAACATAGAAGTAATCGTAAACATCATTTAACCTGTTCACAATTCGTACTCTAAAAGGATGTGTATTGCCAAAAGTGCAGTATTCAATCTTATCGATGTATTTATGCTGTACAATCCGCAAATTACCTGAAGCCTTTAAATTGGCATACACTATTTTTAAACCGTTGTGTAGCTCTTCAATCCTGTCGTTCGCATAGATAGGCGATTCCCAAAGTGAATCCTTTCCATTCTTATCCATGATGGGAAAAGCCTCTGTAAACATCCTCAGATCATCATAAGTGATAGGCAGTTTAGACTCCCGCTGATAGATTTTAAGGTATTTCTGCAAGGCCGGGGATACCGGGAATATGGGCTTCTTACGCGAAATTCTTACATCATTGGATTCCATGGCTTGGCAATTTATGCTCAATTTCGGGTATTTCATTTGAATTTCATAATGATGTAGGTTTAAAGTCATATCGGTTCAGACATAGGAAAAATAATATCCCTGGAATGTAGTTTTGCATTACGATGAAAACACTGCTCAAAAACATACCATATTCTGTGCTTGATCTTGCAACAGTTATAGAAGGAAAAACACCTGCCGATACTTTTAGAAACAGTTTAGACCTGGCACAACATGTGGAAGGTTGGGGCTATAACCGTTACTGGCTAGCCGAGCATCACAATATGATCAGTGTAGCCAGTTCTGCTACAGCTGTAGTGATCGGACACATTGCTGGCGGAACAAAATCCATCAGAGTAGGCTCTGGCGGGATCATGTTGCCAAATCACTCACCCTTAATCATTGCCGAGCAATTTGGAACATTGGCATCTTTGTATCCGGGACGTATTGATTTGGGATTAGGGAGGGCACCAGGTACCGATCAGGTTACTGCAGCAGCGATAAGAGGCGACTTGCGTTTTCAGGCCGCGCAGGATTTCCCAAGAGAAGTCATCAAGCTACAAACCTATTTATCTGCCGAGAACAGCACTAGTCACGTAAGGGCAATCCCTGGCGAAGGGCTGGATATTCCAATATGGATTTTAGGTTCGAGTACCGATAGCGCACGTTTGGCAGCTGCCATGGGCTTACCATATGCCTTTGCCAGCCACTTTGCCCCGGCACAATTTATGGCCGCCATAAATATATACAGACAAAATTTTAAACCATCAGCGCACCTTAGTGAGCCCTATGTGTTGGCTTGTGTAAACGTAGTTGCAGCAGATACTGATGCAGAAGCGAACCGACTGGTTACTTCGCTTTATCAGCTATTTCTGGGAATAGTTACCGGAAAGCGCAAACTATTACAACCACCCGTAGATGATATGAATGACGTGTGGGATGTGTATGAAGAAGAGCAGGCCAATCAAATGCTAGCCTGTACATTTGTTGGAAGTAAGGAAACACTTAAGACAGATCTTCAACAGTTTTTAGACCAAACGGGCGTTGATGAGTTGATGGTTACCTCACATATTTTTGATCATCAGGCAAGGTTAAAGTCATACGAGCTTTTAGCAGAAGTGTTTAAAGGCTAGTTATTTCGTTTAAGATTTCTATATACAGGAGTAAAAATACCGCTTAAATAAAGAAACCCTTAGAATCATTGGTTCAATGTAATAGTTATTTGAAAATAATTATTTAATATTGGCTTAATCTTAATAAAATATATTTAAAACTTGGTTTTAAGTTTAGATTAAGAGAGAAATTTTAACCAAATGACATCTGGGTTGCTTAGTTTATGGTGCTGTATATAGAACTTTCTGATACCGAATTAGTAGACTTATTGAAGTCTGGAAACAGAGCTGCGTTTACTGAAATCTTTAATCGATATCAGTCCTTACTTTATATTTTTGCCTATAAGAAGATCGGTGATAGGGAAGAGGCCAAGGATCTGATTCATGAACTTTTCTTAACCTTTTGGGAGAAACGCGAACTATTAAACATTTCTTGTAGCTTGCCTGCTTATCTGTTTACCGTCCTTAAAAACCGGGTATTTGATTTGTATAAACACAAAAAAGTATCCCAACGCTATCTTGAAACCTTTCAAACGTATCTGGATACAGAACAGAATGCGACCGATTATTTGGTACGTCATAATGAATTGTCCTGCCTTATTGAAAAAGAAATAGCCAGCTTACCGTATAAAATGCGTGAAGTATTCGAGCTGAGTCGAAAAACCAACCTTTCTCGTAAGGAAATTGCCACCGAGCTTAACCTATCTGAACAAACCGTTAAAAGTCATATGCACCATGCGCTTAAAATATTAAAAACTAAGTTGGGACCAATGGTGATACTGGTTTTATAGTTTTTTCATTTTTTATTTAACCCCTGTGTTTAGGTAAATCGTTATGTATTAAAATAGCATGAAATGATGCAGCATAAGGACGCAGAAAGTTTAATTAAAAAATATCAATCTGGATTGTGTAGTCCGGAAGAGCAAGCGATTGTAGAGAACTGGCTTACCTTTGGTGAGGCGAGGAAATTTGATTTAACAGAAAGGGAACTCGAAGCTGATTTACAAGACTTGCAAGGCAGGCTAGCTCATGTCCACACAGTAAAGCGGATCAGCTTATGGCCGCGTATTGCTGTGGCTGCTACCATACTATTGGCTTTAAGTATTGGCTTTTACTTTTATCCTAAGCTTAAAAAGAACAATGATACACCCCTAATTGCTGCGGATAAAGATATTGCCGGCGGAAAGAATAAAGCCATTTTAACACTGGCTAATGGTGCTAAGATCTCAATTACTGATGCCCTGAATGGTGAATTGGCAAAAGAATCTGGAATTGTCATCTCTAAAACTTCGAACGGACAGCTGGTTTATAAGGTGACCGACAAAACGGCTGCTTCGGGAGGCAATGCGAAGCGGTACAATACCATCGAAACACCAAGAGGTGGACATTATGAGGTTGTATTGCCTGATGGAACCAAAGTTTGGTTAAATGCATTATCCTCGATTAAATTCTCAGAAAGATTTACAAATGTTCCAGAACGTCGGGTTGAACTTGAAGGTGAAGCTTATTTTGAGGTGGCTAAAGATAAAAAACACCCATTTATTGTAAGGACGGATAAGCAGGAGATTGAAGTACTGGGTACACATTTTAACATCAATAGCTATGCTGATGAACACAAATCGGTAACCACCCTATTGGAAGGCTCTGTTAAAGTTGCACCTGTGGGGATTGAAAAAGGGAAAGCAGACCTGGTGCTCCACAGCCTTTCAAGAGTCATTAGCCCTGGTCAACAGGCAAGCTCGGTACACCATGATATCAAGGTGGAAGTTGCTGATTTGGACTTGGTGATGGACTGGAAAAATGGTGATTTTATATTTAAGAAAGAAAGCCTTGCAGGGATCATGAGAAGGGTATCTCGTTGGTATGATGTAACGGTTGAATACGATAAAGAAATAGATCTGAATCAGACTTTTAGTGGTTCGGTTTCCAGATCTAAGAATATTTCTGAAGTACTAAAGATTATGCAATCAGCCGGTCAGCTCAAGTTCGATATACTGGGAAAAAAGGTTGTGGTAACCAAATAAACAAGATTAAAACTTAACCAAACAAGATGAAAAAAAACTACAAAAACAGTACTTAAACCGTCATCATGGTCAAATTAAAATTACCGGAAGTGCTGAAACACCCCCGGTAATTTTTAATGCTGATCCATTAAACCCCAAAGATTTGGGCATTGTGTAACCAATTATTTAATGAATGATATGAAGTGTTTCCCCTTGTAAAGTAAGCACTGCATATACTTAAACAGAACCAAATGTATGAAATTTTACATTAAAAGCCTATGTCGGCCGCCGGCATGTGCAGCCACCTTTTTGTGGATGATGAAGCCGCTACAGCGGATCGATCCAACAATTAAAAGACAGATTATTATGAGGGTTAAACTAATTGTAGTCCTGCTAACCACCACAATTTTACACCTGAGTGCCAGCACTTATAGTCAAAGTGTAACGTTGAGGTATAGCAATGCTACCTTGGTAAATGTATTTAAAGAGATCAGGATGCAAACTGGCTATGATTTCTTTTATAGCGACAAGCTAATGAGCGATGCAAAGCCGGTTAATTTAAACCTGAGCAATGTAAGTCTGGACAAAGCATTAATGATTTGCTTTAAGGATCAGCCCTTGAGTTACAGGATAGAAAATAAAACCGTTATTGTAAAAGAGAAAGAGATCTCCATCGTGGACAAGGTGCTGGGCTACTTTTCAGTCGCTGATGTACGTGGGCGGGTATTGGATGAGCAAGGATTGCCATTGATCGGTGTCAGCGTAAAAGTGAAAGGAAGTGCTTTAGGGGTGAGTACCAATGCCAATGGCGAATTTAGTCTTAAACTTCCCAAAGGCGATGAAACGTTGGTGTTTAGCTATATCGGTTATCAAAGCAAAGAAGTCGCTGTAAATAACAGTCCGGTCATCAATGTTACGCTATTAGAGGCCAAGAAAGGCTTAGATGAGGTGATTGTAGTAGGATTTGGTACGCAAAAAAAGAGAAATGTGATTGGCGCTGTAGCGCAGATCAACAGTGAAGATTTGAAGCAGATGCCGACCATGAACATTACCAATATGCTATCGGGTAGGTTGCCAGGGATTACTACCTTACAACAATCTGGACGTCCGGGTGCAGATGATGCTACGCTTAGGATCAGGGGAACTTCATCTTATCAGGGCAGTCAGGGACCAATTGCCATCGTTGATGGGGTTGAACGTCCGTTTGCCCAGTTAGATCCAAATGAAATTGAAAGTATCTCGATACTTAAAGATGCGGTAGCACTATCTGTTTACGGTTTACAGGCCGCAAACGGGATTATATTGGTGACTACCAAAAGAGGTAAGGCACAACAGCCAAGCATCAGCTATGATGGTGCGGTGATGGTAAACTCGAACACACGTTTCCCTAAGTTTTTAGATGGCCCGGATTATATGGAATGGTTTTCTAAAGCGGAAGAAATGGACAATGAGTACCGGATCAGTACAGATCAGGACCCTAACCCTTTAACCTATAATAAAACACAAATTAATGCCCTCAGGAATGGGACAAATACCAATCCATTGCTAGGGAATACAGATTGGATAGGTGAATTTTTGGGCAAATCCAGTACTTCTCAAAGCCATGGGGTAACGGTTAGGGGTGGAACAGACAGAATCAAATACTTCTCTAATATAGGTTACCTGGATCAAGATGGAGTAGTGGCAAATACGGGTTTTAAGCGCTTTAACCTGCGGACCAATTTAGATGCCAAGTTGAATGAGATCCTATCTGTTTCATTTGATATCAATGCCAGGATGCAAAAGACAAATACACCTGGAATATCTCCAGACAATGCATCTTACATGAATCCATTTTATCAGGCCGTAAGGACATTGCCAAATATGCCAATGTTTGCGCCTAATGGATTGCCAACCGCTTACAACAGTAATGCTGGTTATGTAAATCCGATAGCATCGGTATTGCAGTCGGGTTATCAACGTGCGGAAACGAACGTATTTCAAAGTACTTTAATTTTTAATGTAAAGGTTCCCTGGGTAAATGGCCTGACGGGTAAAGTGCAAACCTCATTTGATAAGAGTGCAACGGAGAACAAAGGTTGGACTACACCATACAAGTTAATGGGCAAGGGTAGAACGCAAACTACCGGCGATTATACACTGATTGCCAATCCTCCTGGAATCACCGTTAATACACTTCGTCAGAGCTATGTTCAAAATAACAGACTGACTTTTCAACCCAGCTTAAATTACGCTAAAACATTTGGCGATCACACCATTAATGTTTTGGCGCTTTATGAATGGTCTAAGTATAACAACAACCTGTTTTCTGCTGCCGCCAGAAACTTTGCATTAAGCGAGTTACAAGATATTGATTTTGGGAGTACGGCAGCTGCTGATGTGATTAGTCCAACAGGTTCTAGTGGCGCAACAGCAAGACATGGCTATGTAGGAAGGGTAAATTATTCCTATAAAAACAAATACTTGTTTGAAGCAGCCCTTCGTGCCGATGCTTCTATTAACTTTCCTGAAGAAGGACGTTGGGGATATTTCCCGGGAGCGGGCGTAGGCTGGATAGCCAGTGAGGAAAAATTCTTTGAACCCTTAAAAGGCACCGTTAATTTCTTTAAAATCAAGGCTTCGATGGGGATTTTGGGTAAAGAAGAGACCCTAAGTACTTTTGCTTATTTGCCTACTTTTAGTTTTACAGATAATCCAGTAGCGGTTATTGGCGGAGCAAGTGTTTCTGCTTTATATACCGGGGCACCACCAAATAAGGACCTTACCTGGGAAAAACATCGGGTAACCAATGTGGGTTTTGAAGCTGAATTGTGGAATGGCAAATTAGGTGTAGATTTTGATTATTTCTATAAAGTGGTAACTGATATTTTAACCACCCGGTCTGGACTTTATCCAGCCTCAGTAGCGGGTAATTTTCCTTCAACATTTAATGATGGAATTACTGACAACAGGGGTTTTGATCTACAAATCAGGCACCGCAATAAGATTGGTAAATTTAGCTACGGCGTTACCGGTAATTTTAACTGGGCAAGGAATAAAGTTATTTTAATAAACGAAGTTCAAAGTTTGCCATCATGGCAAAAAAGAACCGGCAGACCAATAGGTGAAAAACTGGGTTTTGTGGTTGATGGATTTTACAACAATTGGGAGGAAGCCAGAAACGGTTCTTCGCCGAGCAGTGGGATCATCGCCCCGGGATATTTCAAGTTTAAGGATTTAAATGGCGATGGAAGGGTTACCCGCGATGCGGATATGACCTTTGTGGGCCGAAGTAATATGCCAGAAATTATGTACGGTTTAAACATTGATGCCGCTTATGCTGGTTTTGATTTCTCTATGTTATTTCAGGGGGCAGCCTTATCCAGTATTGCCTTAGCCGGTGTATATGAAGGATCATCAGGTACTTCGGGTGTGGAAGACAATACTCCTTTTACCAAAACCTTTTATGGGTATGGTAACTCTCCATATTATTTAGTGGAACAGGCCTGGAGACCAGATAATCAGAATGCCAGTTATCCAAGGTTAACCTCTGGTGGTGTCGCACTTTCACCGCACAATGCAAACGCCAATTCTGGTTTTATAAAAAACAATGATTACATCAGGTTGAAATCTATTCAGATTGGTTACACGCTACCTAAGCGCTTGTTTAAATCTAAAATAGAGAAAATGCGCTTTTATGTTTCCGGATTTAACCTGTTTACATGGGATAAACTGAAATATCTGGACCCAGAGATGCCTAACGTAAATAATGGATTTTATCCTCAGCAGAAGATGATTTCCGGCGGAGTTAACCTAATATTTTAATTAGAGCTATGAAAGCATATTTAAAAACATTAAAAAAATCATTCCTCATCGCAGGTGCAATTCTTGCCATGAGCGGGTGTAAAATAGATATTGATCCATTAGATAAATATACCGATGTAGCTGTTTACCAGAATCCTGTAAACATCCGTCTTTACATTATAGGGATGTATGCTGAGTTTGGAACCTTTAAATTCGGTACTTTTCCTATCGGTTACGACAATGCCACTGATGCATTAACGGATATCATGAAATATTCATCGGGTGTTTCTGGTAATGGAACGGTTAATATCCTGGCTTCAGATGCTTCGAGAGTGAGTGCAGCCGGGCCGATGTTAAATTATTGGACGAACGGGTATATTAGAATCCGTCGTTTAAATGAGTTTCTGGAAGGATTGGATACCAAAGCACAGGGGCTTGATGAAGCCACTAAGCTGAAGTTTCAGGCCGAAGCACGTTTTATCAGGGGCTATGTTTATTTCTGGTTGGTGAAATTGCATGGCAGTGTGATATTGCTGGATAAATTGACCAGTGAAAAAGACAAGCAGCGTTCTAGTGAAGATGATTGCTGGAATTTTATAGCCGCAGATTTCGCCTTTGCAGCAGAATACCTTCCTAAAACATGGGATAGTGCAAATACGGGCCGGGTGACAAAGGGTGCAGCTTATGGAATGTTGGCCAGAACATGGTTGTATGCAGCATCTATTGCCGAGTACGACCAAAAGCAGTTTAACAGTGATCCATTAACTGGTGTGCCGACTGCAAAAGCCATTCCTTATTATACCAATGCATCTAAAGCGGCGGACGAAGTGAAGAAACTGGCTGGGGAAGGTTTATACGACCTTGAAGCAAATTTCGCTTCTATTTTTACTAATAAAAACACCAAGGAAGCTATCTTTAAAATCGATTTTATTCGCCCACAATTTACCCATCAATATGATCTGGGTTTTGCTCCGCCAAAGGATGCACCTGGGCAAGTGTTGGTTTATGGTGTGCCCACTGCAGAATTGGTAAACGAATTTGAAATGAGTGACGGTTCAACCTTTTCCTGGTCGAACCCTACAATGGCTGCCAATCCTTATGTAAATAGGGAACAACGATTTAATGCGACTATACTGTTTAACGGGTCTAGCTGGAAAGGGCGTACGATAAATACAACGCCGGCCGATGCTGTTGAAGGGATTACAGAATATGGTGCATCCACCGATCCTAAAAAGACAGTGAGCGGTTATTATGCCAAGAAGTTTCTGGATCCATTGAATACCGAGATCGTAGTGAATAAAAGTGATCAAAGCTGGATGGAACTGCGCTATGCAGAAGTGTTGTTGATTGATGCGGAAGCCAAATCTAAGATCAATGACATCACTGGTGCAAAAACATCATTAAATACCCTGAGAAACAAAAGAGGTTTGCCAAATACACCTTCTCAAACCCCTGCAGAGTTAATGCGGGCTGTAGAGCATGAGCGTAAAGTGGAGCTGGCATTTGAGGGGCACCGTTATTGGGATCTTAGAAGATGGCGGAAAGCACACATCGTGTTAAACAATGTAAAGTTTACTGGCCATAAGGGCGCACCAAACGGAGCATCATTTACCTATACTACGGTTTCTGTAGACAACACAGATCGTCAATTTACGCCAGCGCTATATTACATTCCAATTCCGCTAGACGAGATTTTAAGGAACAATGCAATTACCCAGATTAAGGGATGGTAGTATTTTTTATAATATTAAACTTTTAATGATGAAGAGATTATCATTGGTTTTTATAGTTACAGCACTGGCAGGCCTCGTGCTTAACTCCTGTAAAAAGGCAGAAAAGGTGGTTCCTAATACCAAGAACGACCTGATCGATATTTACGGTACTATTGAAGGAATGGGGAGTAGCCGTTTGTTTGAACCCATTTATAGTGCCAATAAGGATAGCATCTATTTTGAGATGCCATATTATTATCCTGTTAATTCGGATAATGAGGTAGACCTTAGCAAAATAATCCTGAGGTCTAATGTACCCTCAGATGCAATGGTAACACCTGCATTGGGTGTTATTCAGGATGTATCGAAACCCTTTAAAATAAACATTACTTCAGGATCGGGTGAAGTCAGGTCATTTGTAGTGGTAGGTAAAAAGGTAGGAGATGTATCCATCACCAAAGCAAAAGTGCTGTATCAGACTGGTTCTTCAACACAAGAAATAGAGGCGGTAATTAAAGGCGACGATGTGTTATTTTATATCTTGCCTGGGGTAGATCTATCTGCTGCCACGTTAAATCTGGAGATCAATAGTCACTCTACAAGTTCTATCGCAAGTGGAGCTAGTATCAATTTGTCGCAGAATTTGCCTTTAACCATTACTGGTGTTGACGGCAAGAAAAAGACTTATACCCTAAAAGCTGCGGAACCAGTTAAATTGGATTATGGTGTAGGTATCAATAGAAGGTTATGGAGTAAAACGGCTGCCGAACTAGGGTTTACAACTAACAATGAGTCGGCAATGGCAGTGTCGGGTGATTATCTGGTTACAGTTGTTCGGACAAATCCAGCGACTTACAGGGTGTTTAACAGGCATACCGGTGTGTACATTAAAAATATGGCATTGCCATTTAGTGCATTGGCCATGCAAATTGTAAATGACTCGGAAGGCAATTTAATAGGTACCACCTTTGCAGGTAAAAATGCCAAGTTTGTTGTTTACAAATGGGCTAATGTTGATGCTACTCCTGTAAAAATCATAGATTGGACCAACAATAACCCTGCTGGAATAACTGGCGATGGTGGAGTAGGACGACGACTGAATATCTATGGAAATGTAGAAACCAATGCGGTGATTATGAGTACTGGCGGACAGTCTTCGATCATTTACAAATGGAGAATTGTAAACGGGGTACTTGTTAACAATACACCTGATGTGATTACTTATAAATCAGTTACAGGTGGGGCGGCCAGTTTTATGGGCTATCAGGCCGATGCACAACCAGTTTCTACAGATGCAAATACAGACTATTTTATCAATTATCAATTTGAGATCGGTTTGGTAAATGGGGTTACACATGAGCGAAGTGTAGGTTTTGCCAATGAGGTGGCTGTATTTGGTATATTCCATTTTGCTACGGATTACATCATATTTAATAACGCCAAATATCTTGCTGTTCAGAAGTTTGTAAAAACAACCAGTTACAACAATGCCATACTTGGCTTGTATGATGTAACGGAGAGCTCAAAGATCAATCTATCTGCTGCTGATCCAAGGTACCGCAGTTTTAACATCTACAATTCTGAAGAGTTTTTAGGGGCTACCGTAAATAGCAACGGGACCGGTGATGTGTGTTTTGGACTTTCGGCTGATAAAGAACGCTTGCAATTGTATATGCTGCTTACCAATGGTGGTATAATCGCACATGAGTTTACAAAATACGCTCCTTAATATCTCAATTAATACCCTGCAGCTTATCGCTTTTGGTTAGTCGGTAAGCTGCTAATTATGATGAACCTAAAAAATAAATCTGATGAAGAAGATTGTTTATAAAATATTCGCATGGTCTGCAGTTTTGATGGTTGGTTTTACCGCCTGTAAAAAATCAAATGTGGCAAAAAATACGCTGCCGGATGAAACGGAGCAGATCAGACCCGATACTATGCGCCGCAATGAGGCCATTGCATGGGTAGATGCGCGTTCTAATGTTTTTGGTACTTATGGTAGATTTAGTGATACCGCAAAGATTCGTAGAACGCTGGATACCCTTAAGGACGTTGGCGTAACTGGTTTGGTACTAGATGTAAAAGGATCAAACGGATATACCATGTATCCAAGTAATTATGCTCCCCAACTCACCAGTATGGATGGTAAAACTTTTACTCCGGGGGTGGATTATGTTGGTTTTATGATTGCCGAAGCAAAGAAAAGAAAATTTAAGATCTATGCTTCGATTGTAACCTTTGTAGAGGGATCTGCAGGTAAAGGTAAAGTATATGAAGATGCGGTATGGAGAGACCAGTACCAGTCTATCGTATGCGATGAAACCGGAAAACGGGTGCCTATCGTATCCACAGGTAAAAACGGGTTTGTAAACCCGGCAATCCCGGCAGTGCAGGAGCGCGCCCTTAACATCGTGAAGGAAATCGTGGCTAAATATGATATTGATGGTTTACTGCTTGATTATGCACGTTATACAGATATCAATGCCGATTTTTCTGACTACAGCAAAAATGATTTCATCAAATTTCTGGAAACGAAATACGATGATAGTCAGGCAAAGCGTATGGATTTTCCATTAGATATTGTTAAAAGCTGGAAAATTGTAAGCGGGGTAGTGACACCAAATGTGACCGGGAAGTACTATAAGCGTTGGTTGTTATATCGTGCTACGGTAATTCATGACTTTTTTGTAAAGGCTAAAGCCGCAGTTAAGAGTGTGAAGCCGAATATGAAGTTTGGTGTTTATGTAGGCGCATGGTACACTACGTATTACTCGGTAGGGGTAAACTGGGCAAGTCAGGACTACGATCCTTTTAATGACAATGAGTTGCGTTTTGATTGGTCTTATCCGGATTACAATAAAACCGGATATGGAGAGCAATTGGATTTGATTATGACAGGTAATTATTTTACCCAGTTGATGTTGGCTGATAACCCGGCAACGGCAGGCTTAGCCTATCATTGGTGGAGTGTGGAAGGCTCTTTAAAAGGCGGTAAATACATTACCCGTAATAAAATGCCGCTATATGGAAGTATAGATATGGGGAATGTTGACTGGCCTAACCAACAGGCGATTAGCAATACCATTAAATACATTAGGGCGAATGCATCAGGTGGGGTGATGCTGTTTGATGTAGTACATGTATATGCGCCACAGTATAATCGATTAAAACAACCACTCTGGGAAGCACTTAGAGAGGGATTGAAGAAATAATGCGTTAGGTTTGGATAGGGGCGGCTCCCACCCGTCCCGTCCTTTATTCATCTAAATGTATATTTGTTATTAAATCTTAGTATTTTGCCGCTAAGCGTTTTTAACTATGAAAAGCCTTTACTTTAGAAATTTACTACTGTTCGTATTTGTCTTCCCGGTAATACTACCGCTCCAACTGCAGGCGCAAAGTAAATTACAGCAATTCGATGATCAAGTATTGATCAACCTGTCGGAAACAAGAACTCCTGAAAAAACGGGCGTTTTCCTTTTTATATCTGATCACAACGATTGGGTAAATGTTGGTGTGCCTGTGGGCCTACTTGCAGCAGGGGTAATCAATGACAATAAATCCATGCGGCAAAATGCATTGTATGTGGCCAGTAGTTCGGCTGTAAATGCGCTCTTTACCCTGCTGATTAAGAAGGTCGTAAAGCGGCCAAGACCATTTTTAGCCAATGTGAAGATTAAAGCGGTGTATCAGCCTGGACAATATTCATTTCCATCAGGACATACTTCTACGGCTTTTACCACAGCAACGGCACTTTCTCAGGCTTACCCCAAATGGTATGTCATAGCGCCATCTTTTTTATGGGCAAGCTCTGTCGGCTTTTCCCGCTTGTATTTAGGGGTACATTATCCTACAGATGTGGCGGCAGGTGCAGTACTTGGTGCTGGCTCAGCTTTCTCGTTGCGGTCATTACGCGGAGAATAATCTGTTAAAAAGCTACAACAATTATCGCCTTATTTTGTTATCATTTCTCGTAATCATAAAAAACATGAATTCAGTAAAATCTTATGCCGCTAAAAGCGCAGAAAAACCACTAGAGCCTTTCCAGATTGATCGTCGCGAACCTCTAGCAGATGATGTAGAAATTAAGATATTGTATTGCGGAGTATGCCACTCTGATATTCACACCGCACGTAATGAATGGGCTGGAACGACGTATCCAATTGTTCCTGGACATGAAATTGTAGGTAAGGTAACCCGTGTCGGGTCAGATGTAAGCCGGTTTAAAGTTGGTGATACCGTAGGTGTTGGCTGCTTTGTAGATTCATGCGGTCATTGTGGCAATTGCAAGGAACACAATGAGCAATATTGTGAGAATGGGGTTTCTCAAACTTATAACTCCCTTTTACAAGATAAGAAAACCATCACTTATGGCGGCTATTCAACACATATCGTAGTCACCCAGAAATTCGTTTTAAACATTTCTGATAAATTGCCATTAGAAAAAGTAGCCCCATTGTTATGTGCAGGAATTACCACTTACTCTCCTCTAAAACATTGGAATGTAAAAGCAGGAGATAAGGTTGCCGTAGTTGGTTTGGGCGGATTGGGCCACATGGCTGTGAAGATTGCAGCATCAATGGGGGCAGATGTAACTGTATTGAGTCGTTCTAAGGACAAAGAGAAGGATGCAGCGAAATTAGGTGCGCATCATTTTGAGCTGACCACAGATCCAGACAATATGAAAAGAATGGGTAGCAGCTTCAATTTTATTATTGACACTGTTTCTGCAGAACATGATTACAATCAATACCTGGCTTTATTAAAAACGAATGGGGTAATGGTGTTATTGGGAGCGCCACCAAAACCATCTGAGGTTTCTGCATTTCAATTGATTGGTGGTCGTCGTAGCCTGGTTGGTTCTCTTGTTGGTGGCATTAAAGAAACTCAGGAAATGCTGGATTACTGTGCCGAACATAACATTACTTCGGATATTGAGCTGATCAATATCGACCAGATCAACGAAGCTTATGAGCGCACGTTAGCCGGGGATGTACATTACCGCTTCGTAATTGATATGGCATCTCTAAACTAATTGATTTTTAACCAGCCGGTAATGCTCATTCTTGACTTATTGGTCATCAATACCTCATGTTCCAGTTCGCTGCTTTTAAAGAAAACGCTTTTCCCGCTCACTGGTGAGATATTTTGCAAATGATTAAGATGGTGGATACAGAGTTCTCCGCCATCTTCTTCTATCCAGTCCTCATTCAAATACATGATCATAGAATACTGCCTTACCTCGTTATTGCGAAATTGATCTACATGTTTTTTATAAAAAGCGCCCTTTTCGTATAAGGTATAATGAAATTCATAACCTGTAATCCCAGTGTAACAGGTACGGTTTAGATGGCTTATAAAAGTATCCATCAAATTAAAAAAGCTATTCTCATGAATATTGTTGTGCTCGCGATCCAGCCAATATATCTTATCGCTGCGGTACATTTTATCGTGCACCACAACAGTGTCATTGCCGGTACCTGCAGAAAGCATCATTTTGTCATTAAACAAGCTTTTAAGGTTGTTGATCAGGTGCTTTGACAAATCTGTACTTAAAAAGTTTTCTGCAATACCTACTTTGTTTTCTATAAAGCTGTCAATAAGCTGGTCAAAGATCTTTTCCAATGGAATATTTAAGCGGGTAAGGTAGCATTAAATACTTACCTTCGCGTTTATTTAACAATAAAGCATTAAAAGGAAATTAAATATATGGTTTGGGAAAAGTTATTGTCGTCTAAACGCTGGGGAAATGAAGATCGATTTATTGGCAACCAGAAAGAATCAAGGTCAGAATTTCAACGCGATTACGACAGAATTATCTTTTCTTCACCCTTTAGAAGACTGCAGAATAAAACGCAGGTTTTTCCTTTACCAGGTAGTGTTTTTGTACACAATAGATTAACGCATAGTTTAGAAGTCGCCAGTGTAGGCCGCTCGCTGGGCACCATCTTTTATAATAAGATGAAAGATCAGGAGCCTTTAATTGATGATACCTGTCCTTTGCTTTGTGAGGTGGGTAACATCATTGCATCAGCTTGTTTAGCACATGATTTGGGTAATCCAGCCTTCGGGCATTCTGGTGAAGCAGCCATTTCTCATTACTTTACCGACGGTGATGGTAAGATTTACAAAGATCAGGTGTCAGCTGAGCAGTGGGAAGACCTGATTCATTTTGAAGGTAACGCAAATGCTTTGCGCATTTTAACCCATCCCTTTGCGGGAAAGGGCACAGGCGGCTTTGCACTTACCTATGCAACATTGGCTTCCATTGCGAAATATCCTTGCGCGTCGGTAGCTGGACACGATAAACAGCATATTTTTACTAAAAAGTATGGTTTCTTCCAATCAGAGCAAAGCGGTTTTGAGAAAATCGCTGTCGAAATGGATTTGATAAAAGTACAGGAATCTCCTTTAATCTATAAAAGACACCCTTTGGTATATTTGGTAGAGGCTGCAGATGATATTTGTTACAACATCATCGACCTTGAGGATGCACATCGTTTAAAAATCCTTTCGTACAAAGAGGTGGAAACGTTATTGTTGCCTTTGTGTAGAGACGAAAAGATGCCTGCCCGATTGGCAGAAATGGAAGACGACGATGCTAAAATCACCTTGATGCGGGCAAAATCTATTAGCACATTGATCGGTTTATGTTCTGAAGTATTCTTTAATCAGCAGCAAACTATTTTGGATGGTGACTTTAACCAAAGTTTGATGGATGCCATTGAAGAGCCATTTCTTTCTGTAATGAAAGAGATCGAAAAAGTCTCAATTAAAAAGATTTACAACTATTCATCTGTAGTGCAAATTGAGGTGGCGGGCTATCAGGTGATGGGTGGTTTATTAGAAGAGTTTATTCCGGCCTACCTTTTAAACGAATCAAAATATCATAAGAAATTAGTTGAACTGATCCCTAAACAGTTTTTAACGCAGCAGACAGATCCTTATACTAAAATTCAAAGCGTGTTGGATTTCGTATCTGGTATGACTGATATTTACGCAGTAGAGTTATTTAGAAAGATTAAGGGGATATCATTTCCATCGATGAGTTAACACACTGTTCTTTTTTGCCATATAAATAACATGTTTAGTTGTGATTAAATCTTAAATTCATTTAACTTTCTAGCTTTGTTTAAATACAGGTATAATTAGAGCGATGAAAGTAGGAAATTTAGAACCACAGGCACTTTGGAGTAATTTTGTAGCATTGAATGCCATTCCCCGGGCTTCAAAAGCAGAGGAGCGTGTCATAGAATTTATGGTATCTTTTGGTAATCAGCTGGGCTTGGAAACCTATAGAGATCATGTAGGCAATGTGGTGATTAAAAAACCGGCAACCGCAGATATGGAGGGCAAACAAACTGTGATTCTTCAATCGCATTTGGATATGGTTCACCAGAAAAATAGCGATAGCGACTTTGATTTTGAAACACAGGGCATCGATATGTATGTAGATGAGGACTGGGTAAAAGCAAGAGGAACTACTTTGGGTGCTGATAATGGGATAGGTGTAGCCACCATTATGGCTATTTTGGCTGCGGATGATCTTGTTCACCCCGCTTTGGAGGCCTTGTTTACTATTGATGAAGAAACAGGTATGACTGGTGCCAAACAGCTTGATCCGACCAATTTATCTGGGACTATCTTATTAAATCTGGATACAGAAGAAGACGATGAGTTAACCATTGGTTGTGCCGGTGGAATAGATACGACAACGGTATATAGATATAAACACCGTTCTGTTGCTCAGGATAGTATCGCTTTTAAAGTTTCGATTAAAGGATTACTGGGGGGACATTCGGGTATGGATATTCACAAAGGAAGAGCAAATGCCAATAAGCTAATGAATCGCTTGCTATATAATGGCAACAAGGTATTAGATCTGCAACTGAGCACTTTTGTAGGTGGTAGTTTAAGAAATGCGATACCACGTGAAGCCAATGCTGTTGTAGCTGTTGCAAGCAATCAGAAAGCGGCATTTCTTTCTTTTATTGCTGATTTCTCTGAACTTATAAAGGCCGAATATCAATCTATCGAGCCAGCTTTAAACATCAGTGCCGCAGAAACTGAAGTTCCAGTAGACGTTTTAGATAAGCAAGATTACCATAAGATCATCAATGCTTTGTATGCAGTGCCAAACGGAGTTTTTAGGATGAGTCCTGATATTCCTGATCTGGTAGAAGCCTCTTCTAATCTGGCCAAAATTATCATTAAAGACGGTGAGTTTATTACCCAATCCTTGCAGCGCAGCAGTGTAGAAAGCACTAAAGAAGATGTAACGATAGCGGTAGGTGCAGCATTGGAGAATATGGGCAGTACAGTAACCACTAGCGGAGATTATCCAGGCTGGAAACCTGATGCGGATTCGGAGATTTTGTCGTTAATGACTAAGCTTTATAAAGTGAGTTTTAATGCCGAACCGAATGTAAATGCTTGTCACGCTGGTTTAGAGTGTGGTATATTGGGTGCACATTTGCCAGGCATGGATATGATTTCTTTTGGGCCAACCATACATGGAGCGCATTCTCCAGATGAGCGGGTACAGATCTCATCGGTTAATAAGTTCTGGCACTTTCTTTTAGATGTACTGGAAGAAATACCGGCTCGTTAAATAACTATTAATTTCATTTCTTTGTAAGATTAAATTAACGCTTTAACCACCATACAATGAACGAGGAATTTTACCTTCACATTTTTAATAAACAGAACAGGATTGAGCCAGTGCCTTCTAATCAGGAGATTGCAGACTGGGCTATAAACCTGATGAATTTGTTATATCCGGAGCGTTTAACCACGCCCGATTATTCAATTAACGAAATCAAACGCTTGTTTTTAAAACAAGAAAAGGAGTTAGTCAGGCTGTTAAATGCGACTAAAGCATGCGAGGACTTTAACAATGAAGGAATCGTTACCGCCTTTTTTGAGGGGCTTCCGGAGTTGTATAGAAAGATGAATACGGATATCGCGGCTATTTTAAGTGGGGATCCGGCCGCAAAGAACGAATTTGAGATCATACGTAGCTATCCAGGCTTTCTGGCCATAGCACTATATAGAATTGCACATGTTTTGTTAAATGCGCATGTGCCACTGGTACCAAGAATATTAACAGAATATGGTCATTCTCTTACCGGGATAGATATCCATCCCGGAGCTTTGATAGGTGAGTATCTATATATTGATCATGGAACGGGATTGGTAATTGGTGAAACAACTGTGATAGGTAACCATGTTAAATTGTATCAAGGAGTAACTTTAGGGGCTTTGAGCGTTGAAAAATATATGGCCGACACCAAAAGACACCCTACAATTCAAGATCATGTGATTATTTATTCGGGGGCGACAATATTAGGTGGAGAAACTGTAGTAGGGGCCAACTCTATTATTGGCGGAAACGTATGGCTAACTAAAAGTGTTCCTGCCGGATCAACAGTATACAACCAATCGTCCATAAAAGTTATAGAAACAAAAGACACCAAATAAAAATGGGAAACATTGTAGAATTTATAGGGAATACCCCTTTGGTAGAGATCACTAAGTTAAATCCGAACCCAAATGTGAAGCTATATGCAAAGCTGGAAGGCAACAATCCGGGTGGAAGTGTAAAAGATAGAGCTGCTTTAAATATGATCAGAAGCGCGATGGAGCGTGGAGAAATTAAAAAGGGAACCCGATTAATCGAAGCAACCAGTGGAAATACTGGTATTGCATTGGCGATGATCGCCGGTATTTATGGTCTCGAGATTGAATTGGTAATGCCTGCAAGTTCTACCAGAGAACGGACTTTAACAATGGAAGCTTTCGGTGCCAAAGTTACCTTATTAGAATCTATAGAAGTTTGTCGTGATTACGCTGAAGAACAGCGGGATAACCATGGGTATTTTTTACTAGATCAATTTGCAAATCCAGATAATTACCTGGCGCATTATAAAACTACAGGTCCAGAAATATGGCGGGATACACAACAGCAGATCACTCATTTTGTGAGCTCTATGGGGACTACTGGTAGCATCATGGGTAACTCTATGTTTTTAAAAGAACAAAATCCTACGATACAGATCGTGGGTTGCCAGCCTACAGAAGAATCTTCAATTCCTGGTATCCGTCGTTGGCCAGCTGCGTACTTACCTAAAATATATGATGCAAGCAGAGTAGATCGTGTTATGGATGTTTCGCAACAGGTGGCAACGGAGAAAGCTCGTGAGTTGGCAAAAGTGGAAGGTATATTTGCTGGAATGAGCAGTGGCGGGGCTTTAGCCTGTGCTTTAGAACTTTGTGAAGAGCTGGAATCTGGTCTGATTGTGTTCATTGCATGTGATAGAGGCGACAGATATTTGAGCAGCAATTTGTTTGGATAGCCTGAATGTGCTATTTTTGATTACACAATGAAGCTACAGAGATTATTTTTATTATTCCTTTTTATATCCGTTGCCACTGCCAGTTTTGCCCAAACCAGTTCTGAACTGAAGCGGAACAAGGAGGCTATCCAGCGTGAAATTGATTTGCTACAGCGAAATCTTAATCAGACTTCGAGTAGCAAGCGGTTGACTATGGGGCAGATCAGGGCCATCAACAGCAAGATTAGGCTGATGCAGAATAAAATTGCTGTTATCAACTCTGAAGTGAAGAATCTGGACAATCAAATCCACGAAAACACTAATGAGGTACATACTTTAAAAAGCCAACTGGGGCAGTTAAAGAATGAATACGCCGGAATGGTACGTTTTGCGCAGAGAAACAAGAATGCATACGATAAAATGATGTTTATTTTCGCTTCTGAGAGCTTTAATCAAGCTTATAAGCGGATTAAGTATTTCCAGCAATTTGGTCAATACCGTAAAAAACAAGCCGACTACATACAGGGAACTCAGAAGAAAATTGAGTATAAGATTGTGGTATTGGATAAGAATCTAAAAGCGAAGAGTAATTTGCTGACAGAGCAAGAACATGAAAAAGTAAAGCTCGGCAAGAATAAAACTGAACAAGCCCAGATGCTGAATCAATTCAGTAGACAGGAAAAGCAGTTTAGACAAGATATTGCTGTGCAGAAACGCAAGCAGGCAGAAATTGACCGCGCAATTAGAAATGCGATTCAACGTGAGATAGAATTGGCTCGTAAAAAAGCAGAAGAGGAAGAGCGTTTGGCTGCGCAGAAGGCGATTGCAGAAGGCAGACCTGTACCGGTGACCAAAGAAAAAACTACTAGTAATTATTTAACGGCTTCGCCAGAGTCGGCCAAGCTCTCTGCGGGCTTCGAAAATAATAGGGGTCGTTTACCTTGGCCTGTGGGTCAGTATTCGATTGTAGAGCGTTTTGGTAACCATACGGAAGGACAAGCACATTACACCAATGATGGGATTAATATTCTTACAGAGCAAGGAGCAGCCGTTAAAGCTGTATTTGAGGGGGATGTATTGTTTGTAAGGGAGCTGTATGGCACTTATATCGTGGCCATACGTCATGGTGATTATTTTACCATCTATCAAAACTTAAAAACTGTTAATGTTGCTAAAGGTAATAAAGTGGAAACGAAACAAACATTAGGGATTGTTGCTTCGAAGGAAGATGGGCCAATATTGCATTTTGAAATTATGAGGGGCCAAACGAAATTGAATCCTGAAGCCTGGATCGCAAAATAGGAGGAAAAGCCTTACCTTCGTGGCAAAAAAATAAATGCTTGAAATTGTATACCAGGACGACCATTTAATTGCGATCAATAAACCTCATGGATTGCTTGTACACCGGTCATCAATTGCCAGTGATGCCAAAGAATTTGCCTTACAGCTATTAAGAGACCAGGTTGGCCGACACGTTAGCCCGGTACATAGACTAGATAGAAAAACAGGAGGCTTACTTTTGTTTGCCTTCGATAAAGATGTAGAGATCGCCATGCATCAACAATTTAAAAATGGGGAGGTGATCAAGAAGTACCTGGCCATACTCCGTGGCTATGCCCCAGATCAATTAGATATCGATTATCCGCTTGTTAAAGAGAACGGCGCAATCCAGGAAGCCTTTACCTCATTTGTTACTTTAAAACGTGCCGAAATTGATGTGGCCTTGGGAAAACACCCAACTTCCCGCTATTCTCTGGTAGAGGCAACACCTACTACAGGTCGTATGCACCAGTTGCGTAAACATTTTGCGCATATCTTTTACCCTATTATAGGAGATAGGAAGCATGGTTGTAATAAACAGAATAAGTTTTTTAAAGAGCAATGGGAGATGACCACCATGTTACTCCATGCTTCTGAGTTGAGCTTTAAACATCCGGTAAGCGGACTGCAAATTGATTTGAAAGCTCCGGTTCAATCCGAGTTTTTAAGGATGATGGAGCTGATGAAATGGTGAAAGTTTTGCACACTCTTCGGAGTTATCAACAGGAGGTTTGTTGGGAGTGATTTCTATTCTTTTGCAGTAGAGCGAGTTATAAAAAAGGTCAGATTTTATAACTTAATGTTAGTAAAATTTATCATCTTCGCACTCCCAAAACGACTGGTCTTTCCATCGTTTTATTATTATAAACCACAAAATATTAAAGAAAAATATGCAATACACTTGTACACAAGTATGGAATAACTGTCTTCAAATTATAAAGGATAATATCCCGGCCCAGAGCTTCAAAACCTGGTTCGAACCGATATCAGCCCTTAAGCTGGAAGATAGGGTTTTAACTGTACAGGTACCTAGTTTGTTCTTCTACGAATGGTTAGAAGAGCATTATGTAGGCTTGCTGCGAAAAACTGTAAAACAACAACTCGGCGATGAAGGTAGGTTAGAGTATAATATCGTTGTAGATAAGTCGACAACAAATGGTGCTTTGCCCTACACAACCAACATGCCGTCAAATGGTAACGGATCTACCAACAGGAAGCAGTCAATGCCGGTTCCTGTAAACATCAATAGGGACATCAAAAATCCTTTTGTAATTCCGGGATTGAAGAAGATGAATGTAGACCCTCAGTTGAACGCAAGTTATACTTTTGAGGCCTATGTAGAGGGAGACTGTAATCGTCTGGCACGTTCGGCCGGACACGCTGTAGCAGCAAAGCCAGGTGCTACATCATTTAACCCGCTGATGATCTACGGAGCATCAGGTTTAGGTAAAACTCACTTGGTTCAGGCCATCGGTAATGAGATCAGAAGAAGCTTACCAGACAAGTTGGTAATTTATGTGTCTTGTGAGAAGTTCTGCCAGCAGTTTGTAGAATCATTGAAAAACAACACGATCAATGATTTTGTGAACTTCTACCAGGCAATGGATGTAATCATCATGGATGATGTACACAACTTTGCAGGAAAAGAAAAGACACAAGATATCTTCTTCCACATTTTTAACCATTTACACCAGTCAGGAAAGCAGATCATCATTACTTCTGATAAAGCACCTAAAGATTTATCAGGATTGGAAGAACGTCTTTTAAGTCGTTTCAAATGGGGCCTTTCAGCTGATCTACAGGTACCAGAATTAGAGACAAGGATCGCTATTCTGAGAAAGAAAATGTATGCTGATGGTATTGATTTACCAGATGAGGTTGTAGAATACGTTGCACATAACATTGACAACAACGTACGTGAGCTAGAAGGAGCGATGGTATCTTTATTGGCACAATCGACCATGAACAAGAAAGAGATAGATTTGCAATTGGCTAAATCTATGCTTAAAAACTTCATCAAGAACACGACTAAAGAGGTTTCTATGGATTACATCCAGAAATTGGTTTGTGACTACTTTGAAGTACCTGTCCACTTGCTTAAAGCGCCTACTCGTAAACGTGAGGTTGTACAGGCTCGTCAGATCTCCATGTACCTTGCTAAAGGAATGACTAAAAGTTCACTAAAAACTATCGGTGCATTTTTTGGAGGAAGAGATCACTCGACTGTAATTTATGCTTGCCAGACTGTAGAGGATTTAATCCAGACAGACAAGAAATTTAGGGCTTACGTAAACGATATTGAAAAGAAACTAAAGATGAGCTAAGGCTCATCTTTAGCCTAAGTGCAAGATGATCAGAATGATCGGAGAAGGTGGTAAGATTTTAGGGAAAAACTTTCAAAAAAAGTTTGGATGATTAGCTGAGAATACTACCTTTGCAGCGCTGAAAGGCAGAAAATGGCCCGCTCGTCTACCGGTTAGGACGCCAGATTTTCATTCTGGAAATAGGGGTTCGATTCCCCTGCGGGCTACAATAATAAATGCTAAAAATATAGCTGTCTAAACAATTAAAACCCATCTTTATGATGGGTTTTGTGTTGGCTTAGCAACCGATTTTCCCTATGTATCGAATACGGATGGCTTCTTAGGCTCTCCATCAACTATGCCTCGCAAACTAGCCAACGACGAATAATATAGATAGTAGAGTTTTATTATCGTAAATTTGTCTTATGTCTGGCGAAAAAACTTCCGGGAAAAAATCAAAGATCAAACATATCGTTGTTATTGGTGCTTCTGCCGGCGGGCTGAAAGCCTTGTCCGGGTTAGTCAGTCAGCTACCGCTGGATTTCCCTGCACCATTGTTGATCGTACAGCATATTTCCGCTGACGCCAGCGGTGACGTACTTTTGAATTCGTTGAAGCAGCATGGAAGACTTCCGTGCCAGCATGCACGAAGCGGTGACAGCATCAAACCGGGCAATATTTACCTTGCTCCTTCTGACCATCATATGTTGGTCGATAAAGGCGACCGTTTGTTAATAACAAAGGGTGCCGCCGAAAACCGTTCCCGGCCAGGCATTGATCCGCTTTTCCGTTCGGCCGCAATCCATTACAGGAACAAAACAATCGGAATTATCCTTACCGGCTATCTTGATGATGGTACATCAGGTCTGAGTGCTGTACAAAGATGCGGTGGGATAACAATAGTACAGGACCCTAAGGATGCAGAGTATCCCGATATGCCTGAGAATGCCCTGAATCAGATGAAGGTAGATTATTGCATTCCATTGGCCGAAATAGGAAGCATACTCGTACGTCTAGCCTCAACAAAGACCGGTGGAAATTTCCCCGTTCCCCAAGACCTGCTTATCGAGGGAAAAATTGCGGAAAGGGTGGTCAGTGACCTGAACGCCGTAAATACTTTAGGTGACCAGGTACCGTTTAACTGTCCTGGCTGTGGTGGTGTTTTGTGGCAAATAGAAACAAAAGGCTCAAAACTAAGGTTCCGTTGCCATGTTGGCCATGCGTATACAGCGGCTTCGCTGCTTGCAGAACAAACCAGTAAGATTGAGGAAACCATGTGGACCGCTTTGCGCATGTTTGAGGAAAAAAGGAACCTGCTGACTACGATGGCTAAAAGCCAGACAGGGGCACCTGCAAAGATGTCAAAGGAACGGACCACCCTGATGCAAGTGCACATTGAAAGGATTAGGACAGTCTTGCTGGCCGACGACAAGGCGACACGAAGTGATACACCTAAATAAAATTTTGATAAGTGCAATCAATTATTAGTTATTGTATTAATAATACCCATTTATGTAATGATCTGAAAGTATATGAAAAATAAATTAACAAATTTTCCTATTCAAGACTGCTTCCGCATGCTTTGTTTAATTTTTTCCCTGTGTTGTTCACCCCAGGCACTAAGTTCAGTCAACACATTTTTTTAAGTCAGGCTATAACTGGTTGCTTCGTAAACAATACTTACCGGTTGGGTAGGATACACGTTACGTTTGATAAAGTCATTCAATTCTAAATCTTTTAATTCTTTAGCTAAGACCTTGGAGGATATCCCAGTGACTTCATTCTGAATCTCATTGAAACGCTGGGACGATTGTACAAGGGAAAGGATCAAAGCCAACTTCCATTTCCCATTAAGCACGTATAATGCATCAAGAATGTTTTTAAGCGATCCTTCGCATTCTGCCTTGCATGGTAATGGCTGATTTTTAATGATTTTCATAACAGCAAAGATAGTCACTTACCCCGATGTAAGCGCTTACCTTTGGGTAACGACTAACTTTTTATCACCTGGTAGCCCTAGTTTTGCTCTTGATAACTAATCAATAAATTTATGAAACATATCCTTCATTTAAAATCAAGTATACAAGGTGCAACATCGTACAGCATTAAACTAGGTCATGCCATCATCGGGGAAATTCAGGAAAAGTATCCAGGTAGCACAGTTGAGGAATTAAATCTGGTCGATATTGAAATACCACATCTTAAACCTGAAGTCCTTCATGCATTCTTATATTCCCAGCGATCAGCTGACTGAAGCGGAAAGGGAATCTATCCGACTTTCTGATCGTTTAGTTAAACAATTATTCGCTGCAGACATCATCGTAATTGGGGCACCACTGATTAACTTTACTATTCATTCGGCACTAAAGGCATGGATTGATCATATTACGAGGGCAGGAATAACTTTTGGGTATGGTGAAAACGGCCCTATAGGAAAGGTTACCGGAAAAAAAGTTTATGTAGCCATGTCATCCGGAGGAGTTTATTCAGAAGGACCCGGGAAAGCCAACGACTTTGTTGCACCTTATTTAAAAGCTTTTCTTGGGTTTTTAGGTATGACAGATCTTACGGTATTTCGTGCTGAGGGACTAAAAGTGCCGGGAATTAAAGATTACGCTTTTGACAAAGCAATTAAAAGTATAAAGATTCATTAAAATAAAATCCCGCTTTACGAAAGTAGAGCGGGATTTATACTTTTATATGAAGTTTACCTCAAAGGCGCCATAACTCAGCATTTCTGCATTGTGCGAAACGAAGAGCTTCAAATCTAACCTTTCGATCAGATCTTTAGCTTGGGTAATGTTTCGGTGCATGTCGTTGATTCCCCTGATCTCAATGCCTTTTGTCATCATTTTAAATTTGCTTGGCTCGAATTTTTCAATGAATTTTTGCAGATCTGTGCTGACCTTTAATTGTGTTTTTTCCATGTTAATATAGTCTTGCAATTTGATGCAAAATAAATCATACTGTTTTAACTTACTGGTAGCTCTATGTTATGGTTTGATTATCCTTAACAGTTCACGATGATTTAACACGGGTTTAATAAAGCATCTTTAAATTTGTCATATAAATATTTGGTTAGTATTTATAAGTTTAGGTTTAGTTGATAATAAAGGGTTCTGGCTGGTTACCGGAACCCTTCTCTTTTTTAACCCATTCTGTAAAAGAATTCGTCTGAGGCGATTTTTCCGTCTTTTACTTCATAGACACAGATCTCGCTCATCGCCATTCTTCCATGCGCTTTATAAGTGGCATCAATATTCATAACGATTGCAAAATGGCTGTCCACAACAATAGGGTCTGAGCAGGAGGCGCTGTGAATTTCTTCTACGCTTTCTTCCCACTTAAGGGTTTTGTTTTTAACGGCTTCTTTACCTTCGGTCAGTTCCATGTCTGACCCTTTGGGCTCTTTACTGATCACATTTTCTGCATAAAGCTCTTCAATGGCCTGATCATTTTTACCTTCACGGCATAGCTGTACCAATTTGTCAGCAACTTCTTGTGTTGTCATACGATTTTAATTAGTTGTGCCCTAAGTTATTCAAAACCTGTGCCTTAATTGTTCAGTACGTTTTATATTTGGGTTAATAAAAAAGTACAAATAATCGCATCATTATTTTCCTACAGGCTACAAGCCCCTGTACAAATGTTCTGTTTAGAAAATAAATCCGTCAATTACGATTGTAAAGACTCAAACCTATTAACCTGAAGCTTTTATTTTTACTGAGAATTTTAAAAAGGTCACTATATTGTAAAGACAATTTTTGAATTGCTAATCTGACTTTATATGCAACGTTCTATTCAAACCAAAGTAAGATGTATAGCGCTTGTTATTTTAATGCATTCTTCTTTAAGTATTTTGGCCAGTCCACAATTACCGGATTATATCATTTATAAAAATGATACTATTGCGACCTATAATTTGCTGGTTGAACAATATCTGCAAAAGTACGAGCATGTTGATCGGGAACAATTATTTGGTTTGAGTTTCCGTGATGGAGGATCGTTTAATTGCTGGAGAGGTTACCAAGCTATTTATAAAATAGAGAATGATAGTCTTTTTCTTGCGGATATTATCGATTGTGGCAGCCTTCGAAAGACGTTATTAGATAAAAGTACTTCAATTAAAAAGATGCAGGCAATTTTTAGAGATAGGCTTACGAATGGCAAAGTATTCATTAGTTGGTTTTCTGGCGATCTAAATTTTCCGTTAACAAATAAAATAGTAAGATGGGATGGCGTTTTTAGTACTATTTATGAGAAGGAGAAAATACTACATATTTCTAACGGGAATGTATCAAATATTGAGAATATAAATAATTATGTTGACGACCCTAAAGCCATCAATCGAGAGTATAAAGTTAAAATCCCTGACATCTTGTTTGAAAAACTCAAAAGGATTAAATGGAAGGCTTCAGATGACTGTGATTGCTCTGAAAAGTATTTGATAACAATCGACGAGTATGGTAAGATTTCGAAAATTAATATGCTTAGGTATGAGTTAGAGGAAAAAATTGACCGGCAGGAAAGAAAAGAATACGATTATTGTACCAGTACCATGCTCAAAGCATTAAAAAGCCTCAGATTTGATATTATTAAAAACAAAGGGAAACCTATATCGGAGGATGTTTATTTAGAAATTTGGATTGAGGAGAGTGGCGAGATCAAAAACTGGACAAATTGACTTTGAGAGAGTTAATCCGTTGTTTGTCTGAAATATTTTGAAAATCTGTTGCATTATTATCTCTAATATATACCTCGTTACCACTGTTCCATAAGAAATCTGCAATATCGTAATGTAATTCCTCCTCTTTTTGTCCTTTGTTTTCTACTACTATATATTTCATAATTTTATCTTTTCCATCGTTTATGTGTCCATAGCCAGCCGTAGGGTTCTTCTTTGATATTTTCTGCCAATAAATCGACATACTTTTTTGTTATTTCCCCTTCATTCACAGATTCAGCTACGGAGCATATAGGTATACAGATTATTTTGTAATTGCCTCTTGAGAGCTGTGTAATATGCAGATAGATAACTGCCGTTCGACCCACGCGAGCCAATTTCTCCATACCTGAAAAAACATATGTTTCCTGATTCAATAAAGTAAATCTGTATTTTTCCTCCTTTATGCGTGGACATTGGTCTGAGAGAAAAAGATAGACGGCAGGGCCTGAATTTTTAGATAAAATATGGCGTATAACTGCCCTATCAGGTATTAATTTCATACCAAAACGTGACCGGAGCTTAATCATCAGTCTGTTCATCACTTCAGACTTGAGCGGCTTGTACACTGCATAGGTTTCGTGGCGCATTTTATATGGTATAAAATTCAGCATTTCCCAATTGCCACAGTGTCCCAAACAGGCAATAACATTTCGCCCTGAGTTTATATATTGGTCTATTAACTCTAAATTCTCAAATATTATTTTCTTATCAAGAGCTTCCGCCGGAGTAGAGATATTTTTTATAATTTCAGCAAAATAGGAAGCAAAGCAAACGTAGAACTTTTTTACAATGGCGTGAATTTCGCCATATTGGTGATCAGGAAAGGAACGTGCAATATTTTGAATGACTACTGTTTTCCTGTATCCAATAATGTAATAAGCAAGGAAAAAAGTAAAAGAAGCCATCGCATACAGAAACGCCATAGGTAGCAGGCTCAGGGCATAGGCAACAGTATAGACACTTCTGTATGCAACAGTTTGTAAGACTTGCTTCATTTTCATAGATTAAAATTTCATTTTTAAACCAACAGACGCATACGGGGAAACAGAAAAATAATAATCATTATCACCTGCAAACACCCCTTTCAAAGTCCTATCGCTGTAAGATGCAGGACGGTATAAGTTTAACCCTGCCATACCAGTCATCGACAATCCTTTTTTACCAAGCTTTATTTCGGGACGGAACCCCGTGACAATATACTGGTGTGAGAATATTACATCTTTTCCATCCTTTTTCAACAGTGCGACCTGTCCGTTCATCTCAAGGGCATATGATAGTTTGAATTTGTCATTGAAATCATAACCTGCCGACACTTCCAAACCATCGACCAATTCAACATTTACGTCAAATTTTCCATTGGTCTTCCACTTAACGTAAACGGCAGGAAATACCATCGGATAACCTAAAGAGCTATTTATAGCCACACCTCCGCCAATATCCAGATTAGGGTTCAGATGGTGGATAAAAATAACGCCTCCGCTTACGAGCACGTTTTTGAAACTGATTTTGGAAAAGTCAGTAGAGGGAGTAAATATCCCCATTCCTACACTTGCCCGCATAGACCATCTGTCGTTCAACGGACGTAGATGATAAACGCCCAATTGTAAATTCATGATTTCTGAAACCATGTCGTCCCTGAAGTCTTTGTTTTTCAACGAAACGTATGCCCCGCCAAGACCAACGCCCCAAGCAGTCGGACGATTGTTCCCATTCATTTTCACAGATAGCGGAATACTGACCGCTCCCTGGTAAACCATGGCGGAGCCATTACCATCACCGATTTTTTCTTTTGGTTTCTCACCCGGTGGCAGATAGTAGTAACCAGAATTTCCAAGGTACTCTGTCTTGAAAGAGATTTGCTGTGCTTTACTTTTCAGACATAACAGCGATACCAACGTTGCTAAGAATAATGATATTAACTTCATGATTTTAAATTTGTATTTGTACTTATTCGTTATATTTTGAGCAAAAAAAAGACGAATGAAGCAAAATAGAAAGCTATAAACTGTAGACTTCAGAACCGACAGGTTGAAATGTAGAATGAAGAGAATGAAATGAATTCTTAGAGGGCCACAATCCCGTCCATCCATTTCAGAAAGTCCGGAACACGTACACGGCTGATCAAAACTTCATGTGGGCATTCTGGTAAAAAGGAAAGTTTCAGACGACTGTTAAAGTATTTGGCAACATTTTCAATGGCTTTTACGTTCCCGATGCAATTACGTGATACACGGAAAAACAGACGGCCATCAAGCTGTTGTTCTAACTGGTCTAAGGTATAATTAATGATATATCGCTTATCGCTGAATGTATGGAGAAAGACAACTCCCTCTTCGCTATAAAAATGGGCAATATCCATGGTTTCTATATAATGAAAGTTTTCCCCCTTCGATATTAGGAAACGGTTTTTGGTTTTGAGCGATAATATCTGCTCGAAATTCTTAGGACTGGTTTGATAAGGATGGTTATGAAATATATTTTCATATTTTGTTAATGCTACCTCTAATTCATTCTCATCAAAAGGTTTTAACAGGTAATCGATACTGTTTAGCTTAAACGCTTTGATAGCATGTTCATCGTAAGCGGTCGTAAATATAACAGGCGTGGCAACCTCTACATGATTAAATATCTCGAAACAGTTACCGTCTGCCAGACGGATATCCATAAGAATTAAATCAACAGAAGATTCTTTTAGGAACCCGATGGTATCTATGACTGTTTTAGTCTGCTTCTCCAACAGATAACCGGGACGCAATTTCGTCATCATACGCTTAAGTTCTTCGTATGCGAACCGTTCATCTTCTACGATTAGGTACTTCATGACTGAATGTAAGGGATTTTTACAATAAACATCTGTTCGGTATGTTCAACGATAACGTCTTTTGCATACAATTTATATTGCTTGGTGATGTATTTCAGTCCGATTCCACCTTTATCCGCATCGTTCGATGGTTGTATATTGTTTTCAACGGTAATATAATCACTATCGATTGTAATTTTTATATCCAACAGTGATTCTTCGGTTGCGATATTGTGTTTAAATGCATTTTCTATAAGTAATTGTAGGGTAAGAGGAATAATCTCATTACTATCACAGTCAGCTATTTTGTTTACTGTGAAAGTAAAGGAATCTTCAAACCTCATGCTCATAAGGAAAAGATACGAATCCAACGCATCCAATTCTTCCGCAACAGAAACTACTGGCTGCCGGGTTAGGGAAAGCACATACCGATAGGTCTTTGAAAGGGCTTTTGTAAACTTATTGGCGTTATCCGGATTTATATATATCAATGAAGACAGTACATTCAGTGAATTAAAAAGGAAATGCGGGTTTATCTGTGACCTTAGCGTTTCGTGTTGGAATAATAGAACTTTCCGTTTCGCTTTTTCGGAATCGGCTATGGCTTTTTGTTCAGACTGGAAATAATGGATTAACTCGAATACCAGTAGAATAGGGATATTGGTTGACATTCCAAATGCAAATTTGACAAGGAAAGGTGGCATTCCCTCATTTGGAATAAGAAACACGTCGTATATCAGAAAATTAAATAGCCATAACAGAATCAAGCTTATTATGGTTATGCCTGCAATGTCTGCCAAAATACGGTAAAATATATTTTTGGAATATGGCAAATATTTATTCAAAAATCGCAATAATCCGTAGTCAGCTATGCACATGGTAAAGATTACGATATAATGGGCTGATAACTGTATATGGAAATTATTCCATAAATCTTCTTTCATTAAAATAATGCTGAAAAGCATTTGACACAAAGCATATATCAGTGTGGAGAAGAAAAAGATAAACAGCCTTTTTATGTTTATTTTTTTTATTTGAGCCATTATTCAAAAGTAAAATTTCCACATAAGATTTATTAAAAATCTCCCGTTTTTCTGATGAACTTCATTTTTCTGGGGATGAATTTAACAGATGATGTTCTTTTTTATGCTATAATCGAAAAAAGAAACCATCCACAAAACGCTGAAAATTATATATTTGCAAGCGGGGGACATCTATTAATGACGCAATATAAACTATATGGAGATCAGGAGCTTGTTCAGCTTATGCAAAATAGTGACGAACGCGTATTAGTGGAGATTTATGATCGTTACTGGGATAAAATGTTGGCAGTTGCCTTTAATCGCTTAGGCAATCAGGAAGAAGCTGAAGAATGCGTTCAAGACGTATTACATAAACTATGGAAGCTGCGCCATGATTTTTCACTCGCAAAAATTATGCTTTCCAATTATTTAGCCCGTGCGATACGCAACCAGTCGTTTAATATGCTGGATCGACGTTACAGGGAACGCATAAAATTCGAAAGTTATGCTCCCCCAGAGGATATCAACTCGTTCTCGCCCGAGCATGAGTTGATGATACGTGAGCTAAAGCAGCAGATAGACAATTCAATAAACGCATTACCGCCTCAATGTCAGCTTGTCTTTAGGCTTAGCCGCCAGGATGGCCTTTCGAATAAAGAGATTGCTGAAAAGTTAAATCTCTCAGAAAACACAATCAAATCACACCTTAAAAAGGCAAACAAAGATATCCAAGGCAATATAGGATTGCTGATGGTACTAATATCTATTCATATGTTTTTGCAGCGATAACGCCCTAAAAACGATATTAAATAAATATTATTAAATAATTAATTAATCGCACTCACCCCTAGCTAATATTATTCTGTCTATAAATATAGAAAAGCAAACAGAATGCCCATAAATACCGAATACATAGAACATTTAGTTTTTAAATTTAATACTGGCAATATCAGTAAAGAGGAATTGCAAGTTTTAACGGATTGGTATAATAGCCATGACGACCAGCAAGTAGTTATTCCCTCAAGGCGAAATGAATCTCAGGAAGAGGTTAAATCGCGTATGCTAGCGAATTTATTAGCTAAAGTGGCTGATGAGCAGCCTAAAACTATCAAGCGTTATCCCATGATTCGATGGATAGCTGCGGCAGCAGCAATATTTGTTGTTGCGCTCGGTACATGGACGACAATCGAATATAAAGAACCAGTTAAAGTTTCGGAAGCGGTAAGTGTGAACATTGAACCCGGTGGGAACAAGGCTACGCTGACCCTTGCCGACGGTAGGACCGTAAAGTTGAGTAACACTCAGACAGGTATTGTAACAGGAAAGGAAATCACCTATACAAATGGTGTTCCAGTTGAAAATGTCGATTTGGACCAAACCTACAATAACCCACGCTTATTAGTCCTACAAACTCCACGCGGAGGTACCTATAAAATCACATTGGAGGACGGTACGCAAATTTGGCTCAACGCTGCTTCTACGATAAAGTATCCCTCGCGTTTCGCTTCGGATGAACGTATTGTAGAACTTGAGGGTGAAGCCTACTTTCAGGTGAAAACAGCCTATCGGAAAAACGGAGAGAAAATACCATTTAAGGTGATCAGCAAGCATCAGGAAGTGGAAGTGCTCGGTACCCAATTTAATATAAATGCGTACCGGGAGCAGTTAGCTATTAAAACGACGCTTGTTGAAGGAAAGGTAGCGGTTAGCGATAAGCAAGACCTCATTACGCTATCACCCAATCAACAGGCTATCGTTTCTGCGGGAAAGATAAAGGTGAAACAGGTTAATGTTAACGATTACATCGCCTGGCGCGATGGCAAATTTGGCTTTGACAGTAAAACGTTTGAAGAGACCATGAACGAAATTGGACGTTGGTATGATTTGGACATTATTTATGAAAACGGGATACCAAAAGAAGAACTCATGGGGGATGCTTTTCGCAACCAAAACATCAGCCTTGTATTGCGTTTATTGGACGTAGCCGAAATTGACTATAAACTCGACGTTAGTCGTCGAAAATTAATTATTAAAGGAAAAAAGTAGAATGTAAAACCTAAACCAAAAACCACATGATGAAAACCTAACTAAACTAACCACCAAAGCTCCTAAAATCAAAAAAAGGAAAGGACCGCCATCCTTCCCTTTAACGAATGATTAGTGCAATCGACCTAAAACGAATAAGCAGATACTGCACCACCCATATCAACGCAAATTTAATGAATAAATATTACTTATCGCGAGTGATGAAAATCATCATGTTATTACTTATAGCTGGATTTACGACAGTAAGTGCCGCCAGCTATTCACAGCAGATTACACTCAAAGGGAAAAACATTCCCTTCTCGTCTGTGATCGACGCCATTAGGAAACAAAGCGGGTATACCGTTTTTGGAACTAAAAAACTGCTTGAATCTACCAGGCCTATCACAATTGATGTAAAGAACATGCCTTTGCAACAATTTCTGGAAAAGGTAACTGAAGGTCAGCCACTGGAATATGCCATAGAAGATAAGACCATATCATTTTCCAGTCCGCATGCGAAGCCGAATACGGGGACAAGCAGCCCTGTTTCCCTTCAGCAAAGTATGCTTATAGGTGTGGTCCGTCATGCAGAGACCAGGCAACCACTAGAACAGGCGACCATCAGGCTTAAAGGCAGTACTATCAGTACAGGTACCAATGCGAAGGGGGAGTACCGCATCAACATTCCCGCCTCAGATAAGAAACAAACATTGGTGTTTACTTATGTCGGGATGAAAACTCAGGAAATCACTTATCATAAGCAAGAAAAGCTGAATGTAGACTTGCAGCCGGATGAAGAGTCTATGAATGAGGTTGTAGTTACTGGAATCTATCAACGGGACCGTAATGCTTTTACGGGTTCCTCTGCCAGGTATTCTGCTAAAGATTTGCAGATTGTGGGTAACCAGAATGTTTTGCAAAGTTTAAAGACACTGGATCCATCATTTGCAATTATTGATAATAACTTATTTGGATCGGATCCGAATCGCTTACCCGATATAGAAATAAGAGGAAAAAGTAGTGTGATCGGGCTTACTGATGAATTTGCTACGAATCCCAACCAACCTTTATTTATATTGGATGGTTTCGAAAGTACTTTAGCGATCATTAGCGACCTGAGTATGGACCGTGTACAGAGCATTACCTTGTTGAAGGATGCGGCGGCCTCTGCCATCTACGGCTCTAAAGCTGCAAACGGTGTAGTGGTAGTGGAAACCAAGCAGCCAACGCCTGGTTCATTACGTATAAATTATAGCCTGAATTCAACTATCGGTTTTGCAGATCTCACGGATTATAACCTGATGAATGCCGAAGAAAAACTACAGTTTGAGTATCTATCCGGGTTTTACAGTCTGTTAACTGATCAAGGCAATTTTGTTATCCCTGGAAATCAGGATTCCCAGACGCTGTATTACAAGCGCCTACAGGAAGTTCGGAGAGGTGTAAACACCTATTGGGCGAACGAACCGCTGCGTACGGCGATTAACCAGCGACACACTTTGTTTGCCGAGGGTGGTGACGCTAACCTGCGGTATAGCGCTTCATTTAACTACGGACTTATAAATGGTGTGATGAAGGGGTCAGATAGACAGACGACTAGCGGGAACATAAGACTGCTCTATAGAAAAGGTAACTTTTCAGTAAACAACTCTTTAAGCATTGATAATGTTCGGGCCAACAGGGAAACCTCAGCATTCGCCGATTTTTCGCGGGCCAATCCTTTTTTTAGGAAATATGACGAGAACGGGAATGTACGAAAAGTTCTGGAAGATTTTAAAACCTACGGTAATCCAGCGCTGCTTCCAGTTTACAGTCCATTGTATGATCAGAGCAACCTGAATGTCAATCAGCAGGAATCACAGGGATTTACAAATAACCTGGAAATGGAGTTGCGATTGACTGAGGCTTTACGTGCACGTGGTCGCCTGGGGATTCGCAATTATGGAACACAAGATCATATATTCCGTTCTCCTTTTAATATTGAATTCGAAAGCACAGATATCCTTGAAAAAGGCCGCTACACGGAAACAAACGGAAGGAAGCTAAATTATGATGGTGAATTTAGTCTAACCTACGGAAAACTATTTGCTGAAAAGCATATGTTGAATGCTGTGGGAGGTATGAGAATGGAGCAAGCGACAACTCAGCAAAGCGCTTATCAGGTGAGGGGATTTGTGGATGATGAATTCGCCAATCCTAATTTTGCATTGGGATATCCTGAGGGGAAACGTGCCGATTACCAGGAATCCAAAAGACGCGGTGCAAGTTTTTATTTTAACACAGGTTATTCATACGATCAAAAATATCTGGTAGATGCTACGCTTAGGCTCGACGGATCATCTGTGTATGGCTCTGACAGACGGTTCTCTAATAACTGGTCGGTTGGTTTGGCCTGGAATATACACAATGAAACATTTCTTCAGGATTGGAAATGGATTAGTCAACTCCGGTTACGTGGATCGATTGGGACTCCAGGGAACCAGAATTTTGATGATTACATTTCAATGCGAATCTATCGTTACAATAATGAAAACCGTAACCCATTTGGTGCCAGCACTATTATCTCCAATATGGGGAACAAAAATCTGAAATGGCAAACCACGTTGGACCGTAATATTGGCCTTGACCTGACTACAGTCGATAACCGGTTGCGTTTTAACCTCGATTATTTTGTTAAAACGACTGATCCCTTGCTGGTATTTGTAACACTCCCTTCCTCTACAGGAGTGGCAAAAGTTGCACAGAACCTGGGCGAACAGATTACACATGGATTTACTTTAACAACGGACTATACACTGATTAGAAAGAGACAGCTAAACTGGCGCGTAAACCTCAATATGAGACAGTTGACAGCCAAATACGGTAAAATGGGGAATCAGCTGGAGAATTCCAATGAAAATAATAAAAGTCGAAATCTAACCCGGTACTATGATGGCGGAAGTCCTTCTGACCTCTGGGCAGTTCGATCAGTTGGTATCGATCCGGCAACTGGACGTGAGATATTCCTGAACAAAAACAATGAACAAACCTTTGTGCATAATTTCCAGGATGAAGTAGTGGTGGGTAACAGTGAGCCAAAGCTGGAAGGTGTAATTGGCTCTAGTTTTTCTTACAAGGGATTCATGGTCTCAGCTAATCTTAGATACCGTTTAGGTGGACAGGCATTTATGCAAACCCTTTATGAGAAAGTTGAAAATATAACCACACAAGAGGTTACGTTAAACCAGGATCGCCGGGCACTGTATGATCGCTGGAAACGTCCGGGAGATAACGCCAGTTTTAAAGCCATATCAACAACTGAGACTACACCAATGTCTTCGCGCTTTGTCGCAAATAATAATGTGCTGATAGGCGAAGCTTTTTCCCTGGGGTATGAAAACACGACCGCAGCCTGGCTAAAAACTGTGCGTGCTTCCTCCATAACACTACGGGCTTACATGAACGACATTTTCAATATTTCAACAATAAAGAATGAAAGGGGTATTGACTACCCATTTGCAAGATCAGTTTCTTTTTCAGCTTCGGTTCGATTTTAATGTATTAACTATAATAAAATGAAAATATTATATAAACTAAGTATCTGCCTGTTATTAAGCTCGTTTTCGCTTTCCTGTAACAAGTGGATCGACGTTAAGCCTACCGACCGGCTGTCGGAGAATGTGCTATTCGCAAATAAAGAGGGATATCTAAAAGCATTGAATGGTGTGTATGTAGAAATGACCAATCAGGCACTTTATGGACAGGAGATGACAAGCGGTGCATTGGATGTGCTGGCGCAGTACTATTTTATAAATTCCTCTACTCACCGTTATTATGAATATACAACTTTTGTATATACGGCTGACAGACCCAAAGCTACCTTTGATGGCGCCTGGCGTAAAGCCTATGAATTAATTGCCAACTGTAATGTAATTCTGGAAAAATGTGGAGATAACGCAAGTGAAACTTTACCAGAGCCCTATTTTGGTATTATTAAAGGAGAAACGCTTGCACTTCGCGCATTTTTACACCTTGACATGCTTCGACTATTTGGCCCTATTTATACAGAAAGCAGCAAAACCAAAGCAGTACTTCCCTACATTTCTAAAAATACATTCAGTGTTGCCCTCTTGATCAGTTCTGAACAGTTTATGTCAAATGTGACAGATGATCTTAAAGCTGCCATTTTACTAATGGAAACTACTGATCCTATACGTACTGCGGGAGTGCGTAATGCCGGTAATCCATCCGGTAACAACGATCTCTATTATCGTCAGTATCGATTAAATTATTATGCGGTAAGGGCGCTACTTGCGCGTGCGTATCTGTGGCAGTCTAAAAAGGCCGAGGCTTTTTCTGAAGCCGTGGGATTACTTAATGAAGTACAATTGCCTGCTAAAAATGTCTTTCCGTATGTTACGAATGCAAATGCAACGAGTGCGCTTAAACCTGACAGGGTTTTCTCTACAGAGGTGATGTTCTCACTCTATGATATCAATCGTGATGAATTATATAAACGACTTTTTGATGTGAATCTGCTGGCAAATGCAAAGCTGTCATTCAATGGTGGAGACAGCAATGAAGGACGAGTTACAAATTTGTACGATGATGCCAATGATTATAGGCGACGGAGCTGGCAAATTTTGTCTTCAGGAACAATTACTGCGCTAACAAATCTGAAGTATCAGGATATACCAGATGGACCAGGTCGTTATATGATTCCGCTGATCCGCCTTAGTGAAGTGCTCCTTATAGCAGCCGAATGTAGTCCTGATCTTTCTGTGGGTATTGGCTATTTTAATAAGGTAAGAACGGCCCGCAATGCGCTGAGTAAAACGCCCGCGAGTGACGCTGCCCTGAAAATAGAGATCTCTAATGAATACAGAAGGGAAATGCTTGGGGAGGGGCAGCAGTTTTTTTATTACAAAAGAAATTCCACGCTAACCGTTCCTAACAATGCTGCCGTAACCGGAACCAAAGCTATGGTTTTAAATAATTATGTAGTTCCATTGCCAGAAAGCGAAACCTCACAAAGAAACAATTAAAAAAAACACAATGAAAAGAAAAATACTGATAGGATGTCTGTCACTGCTTGTTTTTTTATGTAGCTGTGAAAAGGAAATCATGAAATATGAAGGTCGAGAAGGTGTGTATTTTGCTGTGCAACATGGCTCAGAAGCCTTCAGTGAAAGTAACTGGCCATACCAACCTTACAGCCCTGTTCAATTTATTAGAATTAATCAGGATGCAGTGAACTTTAGGGTCAAGGTAATGATTACCGGACCAGTAAAAGATTACGATCGAACCTTCCGTGTCGAAGTAAACCCGGATTCTACAACAGCGGTTTTGGGTGTGCACTATGAAGCCCTAAAGGAGCAATGGACCATTCCAGCCCATGCTGTTTTCATAAATATAGAGGTTCGTTTGAAGCGTACGCCTGATTTGGAAAAGGAAGAGAAGACATTAGGCTTAAGACTGGTGGCCACAAAGGATTTTTCGCTCTCTTTCCCGGAGTGGGATGCAATTCCTTCCCTAAAGCAAGGTGTTATAGTGCCGGAGTTTGATGCAGGCCTGCATACGTTGCGCATCAGCGATATTATGGTGAAACCAGTAGTCTGGCCGGGTGGCTTGGCTACCGGAACAAATCGGGAAACGGGAACGATGGGTTTTTTTACGAAGAAAAAGATGGGTTTCCTGACCGAAAACTTTGGGCTGAAATATGAGGATTTTGCTAGTACTGTAACTATGCCTATGGCCCGTATTAGTCTGATTATGCAAGATGCTTCAGCAATTTTAATCCGACGTTTTAATGAAGGTAATCCTATTCTGGAAGAGGATGGCCGTCTGATGTATATTGGAATTGTTCCCTGGACATCTACCCTCGGTGTGCCTTATGTCAAGTAGTCAATTTAAAAGCAAATTCACATGAAAATATTTCATTATACAATTATTCTTTTAGCGCTTTTAGTCGCCGGTTCCTGCAGTAAGGACCTGGGCAATTACGAATACAAGGATATCAATGAGCTGTCCATCGCTGGTGTAAACAGCACTTACAATATGCGCAAAGGGTATGATACCCTGCGCATCAATCCCAAAATTAACGCTACAATGGATGAAGGGGATACTTCCAGGTACGATTATTACTGGATTTTGTCTAAAGGTGTTAGATTAACAGACACCATAAGCAGAAAGAAACAATTAAATTACCCTGTATTGCTGGATCCTGCCAACTATCCCCTGTTTTACAAAGTAGTCGACAAAAAGACCGGTGTGGTTTGGCGCGCGAATTCAACACTGAATGTCAGCACACCCGTTGCGCGGGGTTTACTGATCATGGGAGAAGACGAACAGGGGTATGCCGAAGCTGAAATGCTAGCTATGTTAAACGACACCTTGCATATCAGACAAATTTTGTCAAAAAGTGGGCTTCCGCGCTTACGCGAGCCTGTCAGCTTTGTTCATACCGGAAACGGCAGTTCCAATGCAGATATTAAGCTATGGGTATTTACGAAAACAGGGTCTTATTTCCTTGATCGTGGTGAATTGACGGGGACACCAGCAAATAACTTTAGCAGGCTATTGTATGTTTCGGAGGTAATCAATCCCGAAACCTTGCATCCGATTTCGTTTGCCCCACAGGTAATTACTGCCGCCGGAGCACCTACAAATCCGTTGTATCGGGCACTAATAACGAAGGGGGGGGATGTTTTTGTATCCTTCCTGTTAATTAATGGTGGTGATTTATACAATAATCCTATCAATCGGGTGAGTACGGCACAACAAGTCCGGATTCCGGCAGCACCCTATTTAATTTATTCTATTGGAAATATGGCTTCTGTGATGTGGTATGATACCATCAACCAACGTTTCATGAATTATTCAAGCTTTGGAAGTGGTACTGCATCTGTTGTTTTGACGGATGATAAAGATAAGGACGGTAACGAACCCATTTTCCCTTGGAACAATGCGGCACTCGGAAGGACGCTGGTATATGCCGAGAACACTCGGAATACTGACCTGGGATCTACAAATGGAAATTCTTTCGCCATCATGAAGGATGCGGACAATGCTCATTATGTTTATAAATTCTATGCCAGCGGAGGTGCCCCGGCCAGACGCGCTGCTTATAAAATCAGTCCCATCGCTGTAGATTTTGATAAAGCTGATTTTTATGCTTTTTCTTCTAATAGAACGGTAATTTTCTATTCAGTAGGCAACAAACTATACGCCTATGATTATAATCCTAATAATGAGCGGTTCTATCAATACGCTGAAACAGGAGGAGATCAGATTACTATGCTCAAGTTCGATACACAAATCGATCACGTAACAAACAGCTTATATATTGCTACTTATAACAGCAATACCAAAGGTACGTTACGTCGCTTTAGAGTAGGTACTAACCCAAACGTGGTTGAATTGTTACCACAGGTAAATAGTACCTGGACCGACCTCGTTAAAGTTAAAAACATCAATTGGCGCGCTGTCAACTAAATAAATTCTAATTATAAATGAAACAGATGAAATTAAAACATGTACTCGTACTGGGCTTGTCAATTATTCCTTTAGCAGGTTTTTCACAGTCCGAAAATTTCACCATCAATGGTAAGGTAAATCGCAAACACGATGGTAGATTTATAAAGTTAGCATACGAAGATGCGCAAATCAAAAAAGCCGACAGTGTATTGGTGCAAAATGGTGCATTTAAGTTTACAGGCAATATCAGTTCAGCTACAGTGGGTAAACTTGGTTTTGGTAATGAACAGACTGGCGATAAAATAGATTTGTTGCTATCTACAGGAACAATTCAACTATCTGCTAAGGATTCCATTCATTATGCCAATATAAAAGGTACAAAGCTGGCCGAAGCACATGAGCTATTGGCAAAGAAACTAAGACCCGCTGAGGACAAACTTAATGGTTTAATCAACCAATTTAGGAATCTGCCTGAAGGTCCGGAGAAGAAGGCTGCTGTGACTAAATTTCTAGCTGGATTGGATGAATATACCCGTTTCAGAAAAGAAACTATTCATTCCTTTGTAAATGAATATCCTTCATCTTATGTTTCCCTTTATTATTTAGACCAGACTGCACAAGGAAGATTGGCTAATTATGAAACGACATATCCTACTTTTTCTAAATTGAGTCCTGAAATAAAGGCTACAAAGCTGGGAAAAGAACTTGAGGAGAGACTTCTTTCCGTAAAGGGCAAGTTGGTGGGAGAGAATTTTATTGATTTTGTTTCAACTACTCCGGAAGGTACTCAACTTAGCTTAAAAGAAGTAATCAGTAAAAATAAATACACATTGGTTGATTTCTGGGCGAGCTGGTGCGGCCCCTGCAGAAAGGAAAATCCTTACGTGGTAAAAACCTTCAACGAATTCAAAGGAAAAGGATTTACTGTATTAAGTGTCTCCCTGGATGAGGATGCTACCAAATGGAAGGCTGCTATTGAAGCCGACGGAATGCCTTGGTACCATGTTTCAAGCTTAAAAGGCTGGAAAGAACCTGCCGCCGCACTTTACAACGTACGTGCCATTCCACAGAATGTATTGGTTAACAGTCAGGGTAAAGTAATAGCAACCAACTTAAGAGCTGAAACACTTTATAATAAAGTAAAGGAAGTTACTCAATAGTCATAACAGGCGCTTTTAAAGGGGGAGCGTAGCTCCCTTTTTTTATGCGCTAAATTTTAATTTACAAAATCGCTGATGCCACCAGCTATAATCAACATTACCGTAACATCCTTTAATGATATACGCAAATGTTTAAGGGCATGGGTAATCTGGTTTTCAACCGACCGCTTCGAGATACCAAGTTTGTCCGCAATCTCATCGTTGCTCATCAATTGGCGCCTGCTCATGAGGAAAATCTCCTGACATCTTTTTGGTAGGTTTTTAAGGTAAGATTCCAATTCCGCTTCCAGGTCATTATACGCGATTCGGTCAAAACCGTTATTTTCAACCGAACTATTCGAAAAAACTTCCAGATCTTCTTTGTAATCGATAGGAATAATTTTGCTGGCATGGATGCTTTTGTAAACCCTATAGCGGCCTGCGGAAGTAAGGTAATTTTTGAAGGAGTCAATTTTTAAAGTCTTTCGGTTGCTCCAGAGCGTTAAAAAAATATCATGCACAATTTGTTCACACACCTCTCTATCCCTCACGTAAGCATAAGAATTACTGTAAATCCGAGAAGAGTAGCGATGAAATAAAGTAGAAAAAGCACGTTCATCATCTAATTTGATGGATTCCCAAAGATCAGCATCGGAGGGAATCTGTGTAATTCTATTTGGCATAAAACGAAATTACATTTTTTAGGATGAAATATAAATAAAAAATATTTTTAAAAGTATGTGTGTGGTACGTATTAATAGGTACTATACATATAACCAATTATAAATTATGACGAGGGAAGAATATATCCTGTTGTATGAAAAGTGCATACAGGGCAAATGCACTGATGAGGATAAAAAGAAGCTTGATGAATATCAGGACGATTTTTCTTTAGATAACATATACTGGGATGAAGACCGTTTGGGCGACGAACACCAAATAACAAGCAGTATATATAGAAAGCTCCAAAAAAGTATAAAACATCAGCGACCTAAAAAATTGCAGTGGTATAAACTACCACTTGCTGCTGCCATTACATTGATGACGGTAGGTGCAGGTATTTACCTCTATTTTAATACATCACCTGATCGCACAAAACAACAGACACAGATTGCTGACAAAATTGTTGCAGGTAGTAATAAGGCAATCCTTACACTATCCGGCGGTAAGCAAATTATTTTAACCGATGTAAGTAATGGTGAATTAGTAAAGCAAGGCAATACCCAGATTACAAAAACAGCCGATGGTAAAATTATTTATCAACCCTCAGCAGCGCATAGTTCTGGTACTTCTGGTATGGCCGTTGTCTTTAACACGGTTAGCACGCCTAAAGGTGGCCAATTTCAAGTTGTGCTGCCTGACGGATCTCATGTATGGTTAAATGCGATATCCAGCATAACCTATCCATCAAACTTTTCAGGAAAGGACCGACGGGTTCAGTTAACAGGGGAAGCATATTTTGAGATCGCTAAAAATCCGGAGAAACCATTTAAAGTAGATGTGATCGGAAAACAACAAATTGAAGTGCTGGGTACTCATTTTAACGTAGAGGCTTACCCTGAAGATCATGAAATTAAGACCACACTTTTAGAGGGATCGGTTAAGCTTATGGCTCAAAATAAACAGGTCAAATTGAAACCGGGCCAAGTTGCGGTTAATGATCTTAAAAGAAATTTAACAATTAAACAGGCTGATGTAGAAGAGGTAATGGCATGGAAAAACGGCTTGTTTGTTTTAAATGATGTGAACCTTAAGGATGTGATGAAAAAAGCATCCAGATGGTATGACGTTGACGTCGAATATCAGGGGAATGTCTCAAATAAAAAATTATGGGGTACAATGTCAAGGTATAAAAATATTACCGAATTGCTGGAGAACATCGCTATTACCAGTTCATTGCGTTACAAAATTGATGGAAGGAGGGTGATTTTGATGAACTAATCTATACCAGATCAAATATCACCTGATAAAAAAAAATTCCAGGAGCGTTGAAGCCGCTCCTGGAAATTGCACAGCTTGAGAACTGCTATCAGGAAAATCTTAACGGTCACATTTTACACAACCAATTTTTTATTAACCTAATTTCCAAATGTATAAAATTTTAACTGTACTCAGATACGGGATGTCCTCTTGTGTCCACCCTAAATTATGGCGAATTATGAAACTGTCCTTTTTTATTTGTCTTATCGCATTTTTGCACGTCAGCGCCGCCTCTATAGCACAAAAAATAAGTTTAGAAAAGAATAACGCAACACTTCGTGAAACACTTAATGATATCCGTAAGCAAAGCGGGTATAGCATAATTTGTGATGTCGAACTTTTGAACGAAGCACAGCGGATTAATCTTCATATTAAAAACGTTTCCTTAGATGAGGCATTAAAGCAATGTTTTATTGATCAGCCCTTGTCTTATGTAATCAATAAAAATACCATTGTAATTACGCCAAGACCGCTGGCGAATTCCACCGTTAAGAAATGGCTAAGTATCTCTGGAAGCATTATAGATGAAAAGAAAATGCCCTTGCCTGGTGTTACCGTTAAGGTTGAAAATAGTCCGACGGCCGTTTCTACCAATGAGAATGGTTTTTATACGATAAATGTACCCGATGAAAAAGCAGTGCTGGTGTTTTCATCAGTCGGTTATCTTACGGAGCGGCGGGTTGTGGCTAAGACGAGGGTGATCAATATCCAAATGACAGAAGAGAACAGCAAATTAAATGAAGTTGTTGTGGTTGGTTATGGTACCGTTTTGAAAAAAGATCTGACTGGTTCGGTGGGCAGTGTGAAAATGGATGAAATGCAGAAAGCACCTGTTCGTTCTTTTGAAGAAGCATTGGCGGGCAGGGTGGCCGGCGTGGCTGTAGCTAGTGGCGATGGACAGCCTGGATCTTCCAGTACGATTACTATTCGAGGGAACAATTCTATCACCCAGAATAACTCACCTTTGTATGTTATAGATGGCTTCCCGCTAGAAAATGCGGATAACAATGCCATTAATCCGGCTGAAATAGAGTCTATAGAAATCTTAAAAGATGCTTCTGCGACAGCTATCTACGGTGCGAGAGGTGCAAATGGAGTGATCATGGTCACTACAAAAAGAGGGAAGACTGGAGAACCTGTTGTTACCTACAACGGTTATTTCGGGCTTCAGCAAAATAGGAATGAAGTGGCCTTAATGGATCCTTATGAGTTTGTGAAGTTACAGCAGGATCTTAATGCGGTAAACGCAGACAAACGATATTTTACCAATGGCCTTACTTTGGATAGTTACCGGACGGAACAGGGGGTAGACTGGCAGGACCGTTTATTTAGAACGGCACCTATGCAAAATCATTATATGGCTGTTAACGGGGGGAATGCCAACACCAAATATTCTCTTTCCGGTTCGATTACAAACCAGGATGGGATTATCCTCAACACCGGATTTAACCGTTATCAGGGACGTTTAATTTTGGATCAAAAGGTTAATGATAGGTTCAAAATAGGTGCCAACATAAATTATTCAAATACCAGTAGTTCGGGTAGTGTCGTGTCTAACAGTTATGGTAGCTTAAGTACATTAAGCTTAATGTATAGTGTTTGGGCTTATAGACCCGTAAACGGAACTGGTAGCAGTGATGATCTGATTGATGAGCTTTATGATCCGGCTATTGATGTGAGTAATGATCTGCGATCGAACCCGGTAATCACTGCGCAAAATACTTACAATAAGCGGATTGTTAATTCTTTAGTCATTAACGCTTATGCTGAATATAATTTTACCAAAAGCTTAAAGCTGAGGGTTACCGGAGGTGCTAATCGTTCTGATCAGGTGGTAAATATCTTTAATAATTCGCAGACACCGCTAGGCAATCCCTTAAGCCCGCAGGGTAAAGGTGGTCCTAATGGCTCTGTTACCAATAATAGAATCAATGATTTATTAAATGAAAACACCCTTACTTATAATGGTGTAATCGGGAAATACCATAAACTGAATGTATTGGGAGGCTTTACTGTGCAACAAACTAACTTTAATAATTTTGGAGCAATTGCATTACAGGTTCCCAATGAGACGTTAGGGATAGGCGGATTGGATGAGGGAACTTCCTCAACAATTACTTCAGTTACCTCATTAAACAGGTTGGTTTCTTTTTTAAGTAGAGTTAACTATAGTTTTAAGGATAAATATTTGGTTACGGCATCCTTCAGATCTGATGGTTCATCTAAATTTGCACCTGGTAATAAATGGAGTTATTTTCCTTCCGGCTCTGTCGCGTGGCGACTTACAAGAGAAGATTTTATGAAAAAAGTACCTGTAATTACGGATGCTAAATTACGGGCAAGTTATGGATTAACCGGAAACAATCGGGTAAGTGATTTTGCTTATTTGGCAACCTTAGTTTTACCAAACTCTGCAGTTTATCCTTTCAATAACGGGATTAACAAAGGAGCGATTAAAACAGCTTTAGGAAATCAGAACCTGAAATGGGAAAACACCTCACAATTGGATTTGGGTATGGATGTTTCGTTGCTGAAAGACAGGGTGTCATTTACGGCAGATTATTATCGAAAAACTACCTATGATTTATTGCTAAATGCCAATCTGCCGCCAACCGCAGGTTTACCAAATGCTTTTAAGAACATTGGAAAGGTTAGAAATGATGGATTCGAATTTACACTCAATACCACTAACATCAGCAATACAAATTTCTCCTGGACCACAAATTTCAATATTGCCTTTAACCGCAACAAGATATTGGCGCTAACAGAAAATCAGGAGAACATTTTAACCAATCTTGCCTGGGATGCTAATTATGTAAATACACCGCTTTATACGGGTAAAATTGGTGAGCCTATTGCTCAGTTCTACGGATATAAATGGGATGGTGTATATCAATACAGTGATTTTGATAAGTCGACAGCAGGAGTTTATACCTTAAAAGCTGATGTGCCCACCAATGGCAATACACGGGGTAGCATTCAACCGGGCGATATTAAGTACGTAGATATAAATGGCGACGGGGTGGTTAACGCTGACGATAGGACCGTAATTGGTAAACCTTACCCCTTATATACTGGAGGGCTGTCTAATACATTCAAATACAAAGGTTTTGATTTGAATGTGTTTTTTCAATGGTCTTCGGGTAATGATTTGTTTAATGCCAACCGCCTGGTTTTTGAGGGCAGTACCCGGCTTGATCAAAACCAATATGCCAGTTTTACAAACAGGTGGACACCAGATAATCAGAATAATAATATGTTCAGGGTTGGTGGCCAGGGACCTTATGCCTATTCATCCAGGGTGATAGAAGATGGCTCGTTTTTACGTCTGAAAACCGTTGCGCTAGGGTACAACTTACCTGCTCCTTTTGTTAAAAAAATTAAATTAAAGACTTTAAGGGTATATACCGCCGCACAAAATATAATAACATGGACTAATTATTCAGGTCCGGATCCAGAGGTGTCTGCCAGGAACTCCGCATTAACGCCTGGATTTGACTATTCAGCTTATCCTCGAGCCAGTACAGTAACATTTGGTTTAAACACAACATTTTAATAACGTAAATCATGAAAAAAATTATTTACATATTAATTATCACAGCTATTTTTCCATTAGCTTCTTGTAAGAAGTTCCTGGATGTGGCACCAACCGATTTTTTAAGTCCGATTAACTATTATAGTACAGAAACGGAAGTCGAAAATGCACTAACAGGGGTTTATGATCCACTGGGAAGAGAGGCGATGTATGGGCGATATTTGTTTACTACGTTGGCGTATGGTAATGACGAGGGATTAAGATCGGCTTCGGCAACCACTACGGGTTTAGAAGTATTTAATTATACACCTTCAGATGGCATTGTTGGGAATTTATGGACATCCTGTTACCAGGGCATTGACCGTGCCAATGATCTATTGGCTAATATAGATAAGCCGAAAATGGACGACACGAAACGAAAGCGGATAAGGGGGGAGGCACTGTTTTTAAGAGCGTACTATTATTTTTTACTAGCCGACAATTGGGGTGATGTACCCTTAAAGCTAAGCCCGACAGTTTCAGCCAGTGATGTAAATATCAAAAGCAACCCTAAAAAGGAAGTCTTTGATCAAATACTGAAAGATATGGAGACTGCCGAACCATTGGTTAGTACCTCGACGGAATTGAAGTTTAGCGGAAGGGTATCTAAAACAACAATTGAGGGGATAATGGCCCGCGTTTGTCTAACGATGGCAGGAAGCCAGGTAAATGATCCCAGCAAGCTTAATGATGCATTGAAGTGGGCTGAGAAAGTCCAGCAGTCAAAAGAACACAGTTTAAATCCTGATTATAAACAAATATTTATTAACCAATCTAAAGATCTCTATGACGTTAAGGAAAGTATGTGGGAAATTGAGTTTTATGGTAACGGTATAGGGAGTTACAATGAAACCTCCTGGGTAGGAGTTTGGGGTGGAATATTGGCATCGGGGCCTGATCTGCAAACACCGGGTTACGGTTATGGCGCATTGTATGCGACTAACAAATTATATAATCTATATACAGATGCGGCTGATGTGAGGCGCGACTGGAATATATCACCTTATTATTTTACCACGACTAAGCCTACCAATTTTACAGCAACACAGTTGTATAACCGCTATCCTGGTAAATGGCGTCGCGAGTATGAGGTGGTAACACCAAAAAGTAAAAATGTTTCGTCTACAAATTTTCCTGTTTTGAGGTATGCGGATGTACTTTTAATGCTGGCCGAGGCGGAAAATGAATTGAATGGCCCGACACAAAAAGCACATGATGCTTTGAATGAGGTAAGGGCAAGAGCGCATGCTTCTGAGTTTAAAGGTGCAACCATTATTACAGATAAAATTATTTTCAGACAGGTTATTCAGGATGAACGGGCGCGGGAGCTTGCTTTTGAAGCTTTGCGTGATCATGACCTGAAACGTTGGGGCATATTTATCAGTACAATGAAAGATTTGTCAAAGAACATTACCGCCAGCTATCCGGCAAACTTGAGGTTCCTGGCATTAGCGGGTAACAACATCGCCGAAAGACATTTGTATTTACCAATACCAAGTTTAGAATTATCACTTAATAAAGCCATCAAACAAAATCCTAACTGGTAGAAATCGTTAAAAATTAACGATTTGGTCCAATTGTATAAAATTATAAATACGACAAAAATGAAACATAATTTATATGTGTTAGGGGTAAAGTGTACCCTGATGGCAGCGCTGTTGATCATTTGTTCTTGCAAAAAAAATGAGGTAATTTCCCAAGGCGAGGAGGAGAAGGCAGTGGTTTTAAAACAATCTAGTTTATCGGTTGTGCCGCTGGCAATGGTTAATGTTTCTCTGGATATTGCCTCCTCAACTATCGGTGCAAATGTACCCACTAATTTTGTTGGTCTGAGTTATGAGAAATCTGATCTCATTAATCCAACCTGGCCTTATTTTAATGAAAACCAAGCCGTGTTCCTGCAGTTAATTAAGAACCTGAAAACTGGAGTGTTGCGCCTGGGAGGTAATTCATCTGATAAAATCTTCTGGCAAGATTCGCTAAGGGGTACATCTACTTCAATTACCAATGTTTACAGGGATGATGTGACTAAACTCAAATTATTTATGGATCAGCTGGGATCGGATTGGAAGCTGATTTATGGATTAAATCTAGCCAATGACACGGTACATACATCTGAGGTTAATTTTGTACAGACTCAGTTTGGAACAAAAGTTTTAAGCTTCGAAATCGGTAATGAGCCAGATTTGTACCCTCAGAATGGTTATAGGGCAACAGGTTATGGTATTGTTCATTACAAACCGGAGTTTGAGGCCAGCTATAATATTTTACATGCAGCGGTTCCAACAGCTCCTTTTTCCGGACCTACGGTGTCCTCTAAAACTGCCTGGATCCAAACATTCGCTACTGATGAGGCCAGCCGAATCAATTTTTTAACTACTCATTATTATAAAATGGGTTCGGCAGGAACGATACCCCAATTGATGCAATACGACTCTACTTTAGTTTCCCGTTCTGGAATAATCGCGGCGGCATCTGCAAGTAGTGGCTTGCCTTACCGCTATGCGGAGTGTAATTCTGTTAACAATGGCGGCAAAGATGGAGTGAGTAATGTATTTGCTTCCGCATTATGGGGCGTAGATATGATGTTTTACCTGGCACGTAAGGGAGCAATGGGCGTAGATTTTCATGGCGGACGTAGGTCTTATTATTCCCCGATTTATTACAATACGAATAATACATTTAGTGTAAAGCCTCTTTATTATGGCCTGATGATGTTTACGTTGGCAGATATGAAGCAGTCTTTAAATCAATTGTTAAACAACAATGGATTAAACATCACCGCATATGCTTTTAAAAATTCGGTCGGTAAAACCTGCGCGTTAGTCGTTAACAAGGATGCAGCTAATACAGCCTTGTTAACAATAACCAGTGCGTCAACCATTACATCCGCCAAATTGCATGAACTGGTTACCAGCGCTGCAACACCTTTATCAGCGACAACTGGTATTACCCTGGATGGGGCAGCCGTAAATGCTACAAATGGAACCTGGAATGGCACGACTACTACCACCGTTGCCGGTACAGGTACTTCAGAAATCACCTTAACAATTAATCCCGCCAGGGCAGTACTTATAGAATTGAATTAATGAATCTAAAGAAATTAAAATGGACAGTAGGATACCTGTGTATGCTGCTATTCTGCGTATCAGTTGGTGTAAAAGCACAGGTTACAAAACCAAATATTAATAAAGTGCTTGATGTGGCCGAACAACAATACAAAAGCTATTTGAAGTTATATCCCAACAATGCGTTGTATCCACGTAGTGTAAATAAAGACGGCTCTATTAGGTTAGTCAAGTCGAAAGACTGGACAAGTGGTTTTTTTGGCGGTAACTTATGGTATATGTTTTATCTAACCCGAAACGGCAAATGGAAAAACGAAGCGATCAGGTATACGGAAACCTTAGAAAACGAAAAATATAACAAAACGACTCACGATCTTGGTTTTGTCCTATACAATACCTTTTATAAAGCTTACCATATCACACACAAGAATAGCTATAAGGAGGTTTTGTTAGAAGCTTCAAGATCATTGTCTTCCAGGTATAATCCAAAGGTTGCTGCGATCAGGTCATGGGATTTTAAGCCTTTCAAATATCCGGTAATAGTGGACAATCTGATGAACCTGGAAATGTTGTTATGGGCATCTAAAATAAGTGGCGATTCGTCTTTTTATCATATTGCAGTCTCGCATGCTGATGTTGACTTAAAGTATCGTTTTAGAACGGATCATAGTACTTACCACGTACTTGATTTTAATCCCGCAAATGGTGAGCTGATTAAAAAGCAAACTTTCCAGGGCTATGCAGACAGTTCATGTTGGGCCCGTGGACAAGCCTGGGCAATTTATGCGTACACTTTTTTATATAGGGAAACGAAAGACCCTAAATATTTAGTGCAAGCTGAAAACGCGGCGGATTATTTTTTGTCACAAACCGATCTTTCTGATGACCCAATTCCTTTTTGGGATTTTAATGATCCAGAAATTCCGAATGTGTCAAAAGATGCTTCGGCAGCAGCTGTAGCGGCATCTGGCTTACTTGAATTAAGTACTTATGTCGGCGCAAAGAAAAAATATTATGAAAGAGCTCAGGCTATACTGAGTGCTTTATGTACAGATGAATATCTGGCCAAGCCTGGAACGAATCAGTATTTTTTGCTAAAACATAGTACAGGGCATCGCCCGCATCAGGATGAGATAGATGCCCCGCTTATTTATGCTGACTACTATTTTTTGGAAGCACTATACCGATATCAGCATTATAAAAATTTAAAAGGGGTCTTATAAATTCATATGGCAATGAGAACAATCAGTGTGTTTTTATATTTATTAGTTTCCTGTTGTCTACCTTTTAAGGTATTCGCACAGGATTCTTTCGCCAGTAAGCAATTTAATTGTGATTCTTTACGGATAAAATGGTGCGATTTTTTAACCGGCGGAAAGTATAATCCAAACGATCCGCTGATCAAAAATAAACTTTCAATTATCAATAGGAATTCACTTTCTTTCTGGAAAAATGGCTTTGTTAATGATACGGTTAACCGAAAAACTTTATGGCTGGATCTGAAGTATAATAAATCCGCGGATATTACTACAAGCTATACCAGGCTATATAGTATGGCAATTGCTTATTGCTCAGCTGGAACTGATGGTTATCATAATGAGCAATTGAGAAGTGACATCTTATCTGCATTGGAATGGCTCTATACCAAGAAATATAACGAAAGAACACTTATCCCCAAAACTGGAGGAAATAATAATTGGTGGGACTACCGTATTGGTAGTTCGGAAAAGCTAAACAACATTATCGTATTACTTTATGATCAGATCAGCCCCGAGTGGCGGGCAGCATACGTACGTGCAATACAACATGCCGCCCCGGCTGTCGACGGGTATACAGGTGCAAATTTGGTCTGGATCAGCCGGGTAATCGCAATCTCCTCGATTATAGCTCAGAATCCGTCAAAAGTATCTTATGCTGTTAATGCTTTAAGCCCGGTATTTAATTATGTTACACAGGGTGATGGTTTTTATACTGACGGATCATTCCTTCAACATAATAAGCACCCTTATTCGGGTGGTTATGGGGTTAACCTTTTATCTTCAGTCGCAGAATTGATATATCTGTTTCCTGAAATACCGCATATGATACCTAATGCGACTAACATCTATAGTTGGGTTTATGATTCTTTTCAACCGATAGTATATCGTGGCGGAATAATGAGCTCAGTTATGGGGCGCGAAATTGCCCGTAATAATATCAGCGAACACAGCAAAGGCAGAGCATTAACTGAAGCTTTAATACTCCTTGCTCATCAGGCGCCTGAAAAAGAGGGTCAGCGATTAAGGTCTATCGTGAAAAGCTATATACAGGAAGATGGGAATAAGAATGGTTTTTCGTCCATTATGCTTACGCAGATGGCAAGCGAGATTATGAGTGATAAAACTATCGTACCTCGAACAACCTATATTACTTATCGGCAACTGGCTAACATGGATAGGGCAGTCCAACAAGCAGACCATTATGCCTTTATGTTAAGTATGCATTCCTCCCGCATTTACAATTTTGAATCCATTAATCAGGAAAACTTAAAGGGCTGGCACCTTTCGGATGGTATGACCTATCTATACAACGCGGATCAAAAGCAGTTTGAAGATAATTTTTGGAGCACTGTAAATTATCAGCATTTGCCTGGAACCACTACCGAGGAGGACTTATCGGCTTTGACTAATAAAATCAGTACTAAAAGTTGGGTGGGCGGTACCGCTATATTAGATAAATATGGAGTAAGTGGAATGGACTTATCTCCCTTCGGAACCACACTTTCGGCAAAAAAATCGTGGTTTATGTTAGCTGATGGTATTGTTTGTTTGGGTGCGGGTATTACCAATCAGGATAACAAAAATGTATTTACTACAATTGAACAGCGTAAGCTCAGTTTGGAAAACAGTAATATATTTACCGTGGATGGCAAAATTATACCAGGTGACTTCGATGTTAGCGACCGCTCTAACGTAAACTGGGCACATCTATCAGGGAGTGTAAAGGGGTCAGATATTGGTTATTACTTTCCGGAGGGGATAAAACTAAGCATGAAACGCATGCCTCAAAGCGGCAAGTGGAGTGAACTCCGAACCGGGACTGACAGCACTCTAAAAACACGGCATTACCTAACTTTATGGAAGGGACACGGTAATCATCCTATTGATGATAATGGTGCTGATCTCAAATATGCTTACCTGTTGTTGCCTGGCTATAGCGCTGAGAAAGTAAAACAGTACGCCAAATCTCCATCCATACAGATATTAGAAAATACGGCAAGGGTTCAAGCTGTAAAGGACATTAAGCTGGGACTAACTGCGGCTAACTTTTGGAAAGATACTTTAAGCTCCGTCGTGGTGGACCATAAAATCTATTTAACCTGCGATAAAAAAGCAGCGGTAATGGTTATGGAAAATCAAGAGGGTATAAATATTTCGTTATCAGATCCTACTATGCTTAACGAAGGGCTTATTCATATACAGATCAACAGACCGGTTTCGGGCCTTGCGACTTCTGCTCCCGAAATAACCATAAAGCAGTTAAAGCCCGTACTTCAGTTTTCTGTAAATGTTAAGGGCTTGAAAGGTAGGTCTGTATCTGCGGTGTTTAAACAATAATTTTTAATTAATTCATAGACATGAAGATTTGTATTATAAATATTTTACTATTCATCACCTGCTTTGAATGTGGATTTGCGCAAAAGCCTGTTTTACTATATCCTGATGGCGTACCAAATTCAAAAAAAACACCATCTGCCTACGTTGAGATCAATGAAAACAATAAGGTAGGCTTTGTAAGTATTCCAACCCTAACACCCTTTTTTCCTGAAAAGGCCAACGCTACTGGCGCCGCGGTTATCATTTGTCCGGGAGGTGGTTATGCTCGTTTAATGATCGACAATGAAGGTTATGATATCGCACGGAAATTTAATGAAATAGGTGTTGCCGCATTTGTGCTGAAGTATCGCCTGCCAAGTGATGAGGTAATGGCCGATAAAACTATTGGACCGTTACAGGATGCTCAACGGGCTATACAACTGGTTCGATTGCGATCAGCAGAATGGGGTATCAATCCGGCTAAGATTGGGATTGTCGGGTTTTCGGCAGGTGGACATCTGGCCTCAACTGCGGGAACTCATTTTGATCATTCTGTTATTGAAAATAGACTAAATGTCAATCTCCGACCCGATTTTATGATGCTGATCTATCCTGTGATCAGTTTTGGAGCAGTAGGACATCAGGGCTCCAAGCACAATCTGCTTGGAGCGGATCCTGATCAGAAATTAGTCGATCTGTATTCGAATGAAAAACAAGTTGGCAGCAATACGCCGATTACCTTCATTGTACAGTCGCAGGATGATAAGACTGTACCCGTTCAAAATAGCCTTTTGTTTTATAGTGCTTTAACAGAAGCCAAAGTAAAGGCCGAAATGGTGTTGTACGCAACTGGCGGACACGGTTTTGGCCTTTATAACAAAGCAACGAAAGATCAATGGTTTGATCATGCTACAAATTGGTTAAATGCCAATGGGTTTTTACAATCGTTTTAAATTTAATAAGTAAAGAAATATGAAGATATTTAAGTGCCTTTTTATCGCATTCCTTTTTCCTGCATCAGCAGCGTTTTCTCAGTATAATCTTGTTATTGTCGGGGGTAATCCCGGGGGTATTATGTGTGCCATTTCTGCCGCTAAGCTGGGCAAAACTTCAGTTATTCTGGAGCGTACCGGCCATATAGGCGGCTTGCCGGCTAACGGGCTAGGTGCTACAGATATTGCTACAAGGGGTGCCACAACGGGCTTGTTTACGGATTTTACCGGGCGTATTAAAAAATACTATATTAAAAAATATGGGGAGAACTCTGAACAGGTGAAAATGTGCAGTGATGGTTATCACTTTGAGCCTTCCGTTGCTGAAATGATATTCGAACAAATGCTTGCGGAACATAGCGACAAAATAAAAGTTTATAAAATGCGCCAGTTTGATGCTGAGGAGAAAAATGTAAGTACACAAAATAACAAGATAACTAAAATTAAGGTTCTCAACCGTTTAACCAAACAAACCGAAGAATATCAAGGGGATGTTTTTATTGACGGAACTTATGAAGGTGATTTGGCTGCCGCGGCTAAAGTTCCTTTCCGTACCGGTCGTGAGGGTAAAGATGAGTTTGCTGAGGATGGTGCTGGCAGGGCTTACAAATATTGGGATGGACCGGTAGGTGAGGGCACTACTTATCAGGCTGATAATGCTGTTCAGGCTTATAATTATCGATTGTGCCTTACGGATAATGCAAGTAACAGGTTAACTGTTAAAAAGCCGCAGAAATATGATAGAGATGAATTTAAATCACTTGTTAATGATGTATGGGATGGGCATCATACGGGTGTTGAAATGTTAAATGTATCGGCGGAAATGATGGCTGCCAATCGTAAAAATATTGCAAGGGGTGATAGCACAGGAATACCAGGCGACAAATGGGGCATTGCCAAAATAACCAACAGGGTATTTTTACCAAACCGGAAAACAGATGCTAATAACCAGCATTTAGCCTTAATATCGACTGATCTTCCAGAAGAAAATTGGCCATGGCCTACATCAGGCTGGGACTGGCGCGATCAGTTTGCGGAACGGCTTAAAAGCTATACGCTTGGTTTGATCTATTTTGCTCAAAATGATCCGGAACTTCCTGTCAGCTTTAAAAAGTCTTCAGGCAAATGGGGTCTGGCTAAAGATGAATATATGGACAATGAAAATTTCCCAAGGCAGGTTTATGTACGGGAAGGGCGACGCATGGAAGGGGCCTATTTTTTCACTGCTCAAGATGCTATTGCTGTAACTCCAGGGGCAAGACCTCCTTTACATTCCAGCAGTATAACGGCAAGCCATTACGCGCTTGACTCTCATGCGGTTCGTAAACGTGAGTCGGGAAAAATACATCTGGATGGTTTTATCAGTTATCTTTCAGATGTTTACACGGTTCCTTTCGGAGTAATGCTACCTAAAGAACTTGATAACCTGTTGTTTCCCGTTCCGGTTTCGGGAAGTCATATTGGTTTCTCAACGCTGAGAATGGAACCTTGCTGGATGGCAATTGGTCAGGCTGCAGGTATTGCCGCTTCACTGGCGATTGATTCGAAGCTTAAATTGAAGAACTTGGATCTAAGTATATTGCAGGATAAATTGATCGATCAAAAAGCAACATTAATTTATTATAAAGATGTGGCGCCTGATGATCAGGATTTTAAAATGGTGCAATATATGGGGTTACGCGGTTACTTGCCTGATTGGGAAGCCCGGTTGTCAGAAGCCATGGATGTTCATACGAGTAAACTCTGGCAGGCGATATCCGGTATTGAAATGAAGGCTGACGCTAAATTGACCAGAAGCCAGGTATTACAAGATATTTACCAGGGATTAATCAATATAGGTGCAAAATGAAGCATAGCATCTTTAATTGGTACCAGGAATCATCGGTTCCAGTGTCGCAATCTTTAGCTCTTTAAAGGTGGAAGGTCTTTGCCCAGTCATCTTGTAAAAGGTATTACTGAAGGAGGAGATGCTGTCATAGCCAACTTCATAAGCAATTTCACTAATGGTCAGGTCAGTTTCCAGCAATTTCTCCATTGCTTTGGTGATTCTTACCAGCTTTAGGTATTGGAAAAAGGAAATTTTGAGCGAAGCCTGAAAGGTTCTCGATAAGGTACGTTCACTAAAGCCAGTGGCGGAAGCGATTATGGAAAGTGTGAGCTCATCCGCCAGATGTGTATGGATATATATTAACGCCGGTCTCAGTCGCGCATTGTCTGTGGTAGGAACCACAATAGGTAAAGGGTGTTTACTGATGACCGGCAAAATGTTTTTTATGGCATTTAAGAAACCATACTCATGGGTTCCGGGGCTGATATTCCCATTCCAGTTCTCCGAAAATTTAATCATTTCCAGTAATAGATTGTTGACGGGATAAATGCCGATATGGTCAAAAAATGGGTGGTTTTCTATATCGGTGGTATTAAAGTAAATATTACGGATAACAGTAGATTTATAACGATGTTCCAGGTGGTGTTCAATACCGGCAGGAATCCATAGATAATGGCGTGCAGGTAAGAAATAAGACTTGTCGTTGGTATATAGAAAGATAACACCGCCTTCTACATAGGTGAGCTGGCCCTTTGTATGCTTATGGTGCCTAAACTTGTCTTCAAACTTACTGTGCCATACAAAAGTTGTTTCCGGTTTCTCGTCAAGTTCAAACAAAATAGTTTCATCAGTAGCTTTTTTCATATGGCCGTTTTGAACAAATATATGTCAGTTTAGATAAAATAAAGAAGTAATTCTTATCCGAAATTTGCAGTAATAATTATGAAAATGAATTTTAGCTCGCATAAAAGAGCATTTTGGATAGGTATGTTCTTTCTTTTACCTTCTCTTTTAGCTCATGCACAAACAGGAATTACCCCTGAAAGTCCATTAACCATTACCCAGGTATGGCAATTAACAGATAGTAATAGTAGAAAGATTCAAATGACGCAGCTGGGGGTACAGGCTGCTGAAGGGAATATTAAAGTTGCACGCTCAGAGCGCTTGCCTGATGTGGCTATGGATGGTGTATTGGCACATATATTTCCTATGCCCATATATGAGAATGGCCTTTTTCATACGCCTAGCCAGTTTCCGGTAGAGCCTAAATACTACAAAGTATCGGCAGATGCCTACATGAATCTATATAACGGTGGAAAAACCAACAGAGAGATTGCTGCATCGAAAACGGAGCGGGAGATTGCCTTGGCGAAAAAGCAATTGAGCAGACAAGAAATCCACTTTACAGCTGCCGTATATTTTTATGACGTATACCGAAATAAATCTTACAAAGAATTACTGGAGCAGGACATTAAAGACCGCGAAAAACAATTGAGCGAGATCAATGCTCTTTATAAAAATGGGACGGTCTTAAAAAGTGATGTCCTTAGGGCAGAACTTAGGTTGTCTAAACAAAGGATGCTGCTTACGGAGATTGAAAATAGCATCAAGATCGCTGCTCAAAAGCTAAACCTTTTAATCGGTAGGCTAGATAATGCCATGCTGAATCCAATTGTCCCTGAATCTGCAGCAGACCCTATATTTTTGAAGGGGATAGCAGATTATATGAATGAGGCCGCATCGAAGTCCTTTAAGCTAGAGATTTCTAAGAAAGAACAGGAGTTAGGCGAGTTGAAACTGAAGCAGGTGAAGTCGAATATTTTGCCTTCTCTGGGATTGTTCGGTGAGTACGCTTATACCTATCCGCAGATCCAGTTTTATCCATATGCACTTTCTCTATATAGCAATGGGATGGTTGGATTAAAGTTAAAGATTCCGATCTCTTCATTTTACCAAAATAAAAATAAAGTGAAGGTTGCTGAAATTCAGCTGCACCGTCAAGAAGTGGAAGATGAGGATGTGAAAGAGAATATCCGTCAGGAGGTTCAGGAAGCTTACATCCGCTATACGGAATCTTTGAAACGTATCGATGTAGCTACCGAAAATATTCAACAAGCTGCAGAAAGCTACAGGATTGTACAAAATACTTATTTCAATCAGCTGGCCCTATTAACAGATCTGCTAGATGTAGAAACACAGTTGTTACAGTCAAAGTTTGAACTGACGACGGCGAAAGTTAATGCCAGAATCCAATATTATCAATTACAAAAAGCAGTCGGAAATCTATAAAATGAGCACTCAAAAACAAAGTAAAACGGATCAGATCATTACACGCGTCACGACCATCATAGCTGCGGTTGTATTCGTGATATTATTGGTATGGGGCATCAGGACGGTGTTCAGTTATTTAAGATATGAAGATACCAATGATGCGCAGATCGACGAGTATATTAACCCGGTAACAGCCAGGGTGAACGGCTACATAAAGTCGGTCCGTTATGTAGAAAATCAGGAGGTAAAGAAGGGAGACACGTTAGTCGTGATAGACGACAGTGATTACCTTACTCAGCAGGATGAAGCATCGGCTTCACTCAGTAATGCAAAAGCACAGATAGCAGTAATGGAAAGTACAATCCAAACATCGGAGACTGCTGCCGAGGCCAGTAAAGCGAAGATTGCAGCTGCTAAAGCAAAATTATGGAAACAGCAGGCGGATTATGATCGTTATAAAAAATTGTTTGATGCAGAGTCGGCCACACGCCAGCAATTGGAAACCATGCAAAGTATGCTGGAAGTGGCGCAGGCAGAATATAAAGCCGCCCAGGAAGATCATGCTGCTGCACTGTCTAAAACGAATGATGTTAAAGCGCAGTCTGGAGTTTTGAAATCTGAGATTCAGAGGAGGGAGGCTGTTTTGAAAAGAAACAATTTGAACACTTCTTATACGGTGATTGTTGCCCCATATAATGGAAAGATGGGGAGAAGGACAATCCAGCCGGGACAATTGGTTCAAAATGGACAAACGATCGCCTATATTGTAGATCGTGATGCGGGAAAATGGGTGACTGCTAATTTCAAAGAAACGCAGATAGGAAAAATGCAGGTTGGGGAATCTGTTGAGGTGGAGGTAGATGCTTTTCCGGAGAAAGCGTTTTCGGGAAAGGTTGAATCCTTCTCTGGAGCTACAGGGTCAAGGTTTTCTCTTTTACCTCCTGATAATGCAACAGGTAACTTCGTGAAGATTGCCCAGCGAATTCCTGTTCGGATTCATTTAGAGGGGCCTGCAGAAGAGCTAGAAAACCTTAGAGCTGGAATGAGTGCTACTGTACGGATTAAAAAGAATAAGGCACATGAATAATTCAACGCCCATATTTAAAACATGGGTTCCTGAATGGCTGATTCGGCTGAGTATCCTGTTCCTCTTACTGGCTTCGGTGTTGCTGTTTGCTTTGTCTACCGCCGATGGCAGTGCTGCGGCTGGCTATTATGGCATGGCACCTGCTGATGTTCAGTTTTCCTTACTGATATTTTATGCGGCAATTGCTAGTTTTGCGGGGGTAGAAAGGCGTTTCTTTGAGCGGATTGTGACCAAGGATTACTTGCTGATTTGTATTTTACTGGAAATATTGATTGCCTATGCTTGCTACCATACACGAGAAATTTGGTTAGTGTTTACCTTTAGGTTTCTGCAGGGACTCGTTAATTGTGGGATCAGTAGTATTTGTCTGAATCTACTGTTCGGGAGACTGAAATCTGAAGATTCCCGAGAGATAGGCTACACCATATTTTATGGAATGATTTTATGTGTATCGCCTGTAACTGCACTTTTTGCAGCCCCATTGGTAGAGAATTTTGAATATAATACACTGTATAAGGCTATTATTTTTTGTTTCTTGCCAAGTGCGGCTCTGTTATTTCTGATTTTAAATAGGGTTAGGGTCCTTAAGAATAAACCGCTGTATCAACTGGACTGGGCTAGCTTCTTTCTTTTTGTGCTCATGTTATTGCTGATTGCTTATGTGTTGGTGTATGGTCAGCAAATGGATTGGCTGGAGGAGCCTATCATTGTTTACAGCATTTTAGGTATCCTGCTTTTATTTATTGCTTCCATACTAAGGCAACGTTCTATGAAGCGCCCAACGGTAAATCTTGAGGTTTTTAAATACCGTAATTTCAGTATTGGCATTTTTTTTTTAGTGATCCTATACTTGATTCGTGGTGCATTTGGTTTAACCACTACTTATTTTATTACGGTGTTGGGGATGGATACATTGCATGCCAATGAGCTGATGATTTATAATATTGTAGGCATTATAGTAGGTTCTTTTGTCGCGATTCGCTTTTTGATAAAGCAAAAGTTACTGCGGGTATTGTGGATTTCCGGATTTGCTTTATTGATGGTGTTTTTCCTGATGATGTGTTTTCTTTTTACCTCAGAAGCAGATGCGGAAACATTTATCGCTCCGCTATTTCTGCAAGGATTAGGTGCAGGAATGGTGATGTCTCCAATTGTTATGTTTATTGTTTCCTCGGTTCCCTTATCTATGGGACAATCTGCAGCTTCTGTTGGCGTTTTTGTCCGCTTTTCGGCCTTCTGTCTGAGTATTGCCCTGGTCAATTTCTTTCAGCTGTATTTTAGAGGTGTGCATACCAATATTATGGGCAGAAGCTTGTCTTTACTGGACATTGAACTACCAGAACGTTTGAGGATGTACCAGTCAGCATTAGCCGGTAGGGGCATGTTGAAGGATGAAGCTGCAAAAGTAGCGACTGGTCTTTTGAGTAAATCGGTACAAAAACAGGCTTTCCTGCAATTTTGTGTCAACTACTATGAGTTGATTGCGTTGCTTTGTCTGGTTACTATGGTACTGATTGCATTGCAGCCTGTGATTAGTAGAACGATTATCAATGTAAAAGATAAGCGCCCAGCGGCAGCTGGATTTTAACTAGATCTTATGATTACAATTTTTAATAACTATTATGTCCTTCTCTTGTTGTACTTACCATTAAACAAAATGGAGGGATAAAATGAAAACCTTAATCGTAGAACTTGAAAAACTATTAACCGGAGGGACTGCTCATGTGGGATTAAAAGAAGCCACGGCAGATATTCCTTTTGACCTGCTTGGTGAAAGACCACATGGCTTGCCATATAGTATCTGGCAGCTTGTTGAACACATCCGAATAGCCCAATGGGATATGCTGGAGTTTAGCATAGACGCAAGTCATAAATCACCCAAATGGCCTGATCAATATTGGCCAGAAGAAACTGCTCCGGAAGATAAAAATATGTGGGATAAAACCTTGAAACAGGTTGATGATGATTTAAAGGCATTCATTGAACTGATTCAGACCAAAGATCTATATGCACCTATTCCTCAGGGTGATGGACAAAGTCTCCTCAGGGAGTCGCTTCAAATTGCAGATCATGCTGCCTACCATATTGCTGAAATCGTAGTTATTCGTCGTTTACTGGGTATTTGGAGTACACCCAAATCTTCATCATAACTTCATAATTCTCTCCTTATTTCGCGTTCAAAATTGAATTAATGGACGATATAAGTTCATTAAAGGATAGAATCTAGTTAAATACATCGAAAACATGAACAGGAATGTTGTATGCTTTAGCTGGTGCGTTTTGTTTTGCGCAGCAGCTTGTACACAAAAAAAAGAAGAGAAACAGGAAGAGGTCACTTATGCTGTTACCAGTCCAATCAGAATGGATACCTCTGTGACTAAAGAGTACGTTTCACAGATCAAATCGGTTAGAAATATTGAGCTCAGGGCTCAGGAGAAAGGTTATTTGCAGAATATTTATGTTGATGAAGGCCAGCATGTGCAGGCGGGTCAACTTTTATTCAGGATTATGCCAAAGATGTTTGAGGCTGAATTATTAAAAGCTCAAGCAGAAACGAAAGCAGCAGAAATAGAGCTTCAGAATACAAAATTACTAACGGATAAAAATGTAGTTTCTAAAAATGAACTCGCAATGGCTAAGGCAAAGTTGCAACAGGCCAACGCAGAGACTGCTTTAGCTAAACTTCATCTTTCATTTACTGAAATCAGGGCTCCCTTTAGTGGTGTGATTGATCGTATTCCACTAAAAGTCGGCAGTCTGGTGGATGAAGGTGCATTGCTTAGTAGCTTGTCGGATAACGCCCAGGTTTTTGCTTACTTTAATGTTTCTGAGCCTGAGTATCTGGATTATCAAACATCGGTAAAAGCCAGTAAGCAGCAACAGGCCGGTTTATTGCTGGCAAATAACGAATTGCTTAAAGCAAAAGGTAAGGTGGAAGTTATTGAAAGTGAATTTAATAACGAGACCGGAAATATTGCTTTTAGAGCTAGGTTTGACAATGGAGATAACTTGCTTAGAAATGGGCAGACTGGTAAAATCCAGATGGTTGTACCCTTAAAAAATGCTTTGATCATTCCGCAAAAAGCAACTTATGACATTCAGGATAAAAGTTACGTCTTTGTAGTAGATAAAAACAGTGTTGTTCATGCTCGTCCTGTAACCATAGCAACTGCGCTGTCAGATTTGTATGTACTTTCCGATGGTATCGCTACTGGCGATAAAATTTTGCTTGAGGGTGTACAGAAAGTAAAGGACGATGACAAGATTACCTATAAGTTCCAGCAGCCGCAGGATGTAATCAAACAATTAAGATTGAAAACAGAATAACCAACCTCCTATATATTTTTTATGTTTGGCAAATTTATACAAAGGCCCGTCCTTTCTATAGTGATATCGCTTATAATTTTGTTTCTGGGTGGATTGGCCATCACTTACCTTCCTGTAACCCAGTTTCCTTCAATTTCTCCGCCTAAAGTAAACATTACCGCAGAATATCCGGGCGCAAACAATGAGTTGCTGATTAAGTCGGTTGTAATTCCGCTTGAGCGCGCACTTAATGGCGTACCGGGAATGAAATACATCGCTTCTGATGCCGGTAATGATGGCGAGGCAACCATTCAAGTGGTATTTAACCTTGGAACGGATCCGAATCAGGCTTCACTCAACGTACAAAACCGGGTAGCTGCCGTAACGAATAAGCTGCCACCTCTGGTGGTTCGAGAGGGCGTTAAGATCAGTCGTGAAGAATCGAATATGTTGATGTACATTAATTTGTATAGCAAGGATCCTAAGATGAATGAAAACTTCCTGTACAACTTTGCCGACATCAATTTACTTTCGGAATTGAAAAGGGTAGATGGGGTTGGTTTTGCTGATATTTTAGGTAACCGTGAATATGCCATGCGTATTTGGTTAAAGCCAGATCGTATGCAAGCTTATAACATTTCTGCTGATGAAGTGATGAAGTCCCTTGATGAGCAGAGCTTGGAAGCGTCGCCGGGAAAAACCGGTGAAAGTTCTGGTAAACGTTCACAATCATTTGAATATGTGTTAAAATATCCGGGGAGGTTTAGTACCAAAGATGGATATGAAAATATCGTACTACGGGCAAATCCCAAAGGTGAATTGCTGCGGTTGAAAGATGTTGCGGATATTGAATTTGGCAGTTCGATGTATGACCTGTACTCAAATTTAAATGGAAAATCTTCTGCTGCAATTGTATTAAAACAATCGTACGGTAGTAATGCAAGTCAGGTTATTAAAGATGTTAAAGCAAAAATGGCTGAAATTAAAGAAAGTTCTTTTCCAAAAGGACTGGATTATGAAATCAGTTATGATGTGTCTAAGTTTCTTGATGCTTCGATTGAAAAGGTAATACATACATTAATAGAAGCCTTTATTCTGGTAGGATTGGTGGTATTTCTGTTCCTTGGCGATTGGCGCTCGACTGTAATTCCGGCTATTGCAGTTCCGGTATCTCTTATAGGAACATTTGTATTTATGCAGTTTTTTGGCATAACACTTAACCTGATTACCTTATTTGCCTTGGTTTTGGCCATTGGAGTTGTGGTAGATGACGCGATTGTAGTGATTGAGGCCGTACACGCGAAAATGGATAGTAAGCCGAAGTTGTCGCCATTAAAGGCTACGCAACAAGCCATGAAAGAGATTAGCGGTGCCATTATTGCGATTACCTTTTTAATGGCCTCCGTTTTTATTCCAGTTACTTTCATGTCTGGACCTGTGGGTATTTTTTACAGACAGTTTTCTATAACCATGGCTACGGCAATTATCCTTTCTGGTGTAGTGGCGCTTACACTTACACCGGCATTGTGTGCTATCATGTTAAAAAACAATCACGGTAAAAAGAAAAAGGAAACGGGGGTAGATAAATTTCTGGGTGGTTTTAACCGTTGGTTTGGTAGGCTGACTGGACAATACAGTAACCTGCTGAGTAAGGTTGTTAGTCGCCGTATACTTACATTTGGCGTTTTGATAGCCTTCTGTTTTGGTATCTGGATTTTAAGCGGAAGCGCGCCAACTGGTTTTATTCCAAATGAAGACCAGGGGATGGTTTACGCTATTATTCAGACTCCTCCGGGTTCTACGTTGGAGCGGTCAAATGAGATTGCAGAAAAGCTGCAAGAAGTTTCGAAACATATTGAAGGTATAAAATCGGTCTCTTCTTTGGCCGGATATGAAATTCTTACAGAAGGTACAGGTGCAAATTCAGGAACCTGTTTGATCAACCTTAAAGAATGGTCTGAGCGTAAAAACTCTGCTCAGGATGTGATAGAGGAATTGGAGAAAGAGGCCAAATCAATTCCAGGCGCCACTATTGAATTTTTTACTCCGCCAGCGGTGCCCGGATATGGAGCTGCAGGAGGTTTTGAGCTGTGCCTTTTGGATAAAGCGGGTAGTGGCGACTATAAAAAGATGGAAACAGTAAGTAGGGATTTCGTAAAAGAATTGAATAAACGGCCTGAACTGGCCTCGGTATTTACCTTTTACAGTGCTAGTTTTCCGCAATATATGTTGCGTATAGACAATGATATTGCCCAGCAAAAAGGGGTAACGATAGATAATGCGATGAGCACACTCTCAACCTTTGTTGGTAGTAATTACGAAACCAGTTTTATCAAATATGACAGGCAGTACAAAGTAATGGTGCAGGCATTGCCGCAGTATCGTGCCTTGCCTAAAGATATTTTGAAGCTGTCTGTTAAAAATAGTCGTGATGAAATGGTTCCATTTTCTGCTTTTATGCGAATGGAAAAGGTTTATGGTTTGTCGGAAATTACTCGACACAATATGTACAATGCTGCCGAAATTAGTGGACAGGCAGCACCAGGGTATAGTTCTGGTGAGGCAATTAAGGCGATCACTGAAGTTGCAAAAGAAAAATTACCTAGAGGATTTGGTATTGATTGGGCTGGGATTTCTAAGGATGAAGTATCGAGAGGTAATGAAGCCATTTATATTTTTATCATCTGTTTGGGTTTCGTTTACCTTGTGCTTGCTGCACAGTATGAGAGTTTTATACTGCCACTTTCGGTAATTCTATCTTTGCCAGCTGGACTTTTCGGTGCATTCCTCTTCCTTCAAGTTCTTGGCTTGGAGAATAACATTTATGCCCAGGTTGCGATGGTTATGCTGATTGGACTGCTTGGAAAAAATGCGGTGCTTATTGTCGAATTTGCAGCACAGCGCCATAGTCAGGGTGTATCGGTATTAGAGGCTGCCCTTGAAGGCGCCAAAGTCCGTTTTCGTCCGATTCTGATGACCTCATTTGCATTTATTGCCGGCCTAATTCCATTGATGATCGCTACGGGACCAGGGAAAATTGGCAATAGAACAATTGGCTCAGCAGCAGCAGGGGGGATGCTATTTGGAACCATTTTCGGAGTGGTAATTATACCTGGTTTATATTTTGTTTTTGGCAAAATAGCAGAAAAACATAAGCTCATAAAAATTGAAGAAGAACGTCCGTTAACTGAAGAAATTGAACACAATGTTAAAAAATAGTATATATAAAAGTATTGGCTTTGTCTTGATCTGCGCTGCTTACACGGCCTGTAAATTGCCAGAGGTAGCTCAGCGTTCGGAAAATAAACAGGTTCCTTTAAATTTTGCCGGATCTGTAGATACATTAAACAGTTCCCATGTTAAATGGTCCGAATTTTTTAAGGATCAATATTTAGTGAATTTGATTGATACTGCCCTAAAGAACAATCAAGAATTGAATATTACTCTTCAGGAAATTGAAATTGCCAGAAATGAAATCAGGATAAAAAAGGGGGAGCTCTTACCTGGTGTAAACTATAAGCTTGGTGCAGGAATTGAAAAAGTTGGCCGTTATACAAGTTCTGGTGCCGGCGATGCTTCAACAGATATTACACCAGGCAGGGAAGTGCCAGATCCACTGGCTGACTACAATTTTGGCTTACAAGCCAGTTGGGAAGCTGACATCTGGCACAAACTACGTAATGGTAAACAGGCGGCTGTAAACCGTTATTTGTCTACTGTAGAAGGTAAGCATTTTGTGATCAGCAACCTGATTGCCGAAATTGCTAATTCTTATTATGAGTTGTTGGCTCAGGACAATGAGTTGGAAATTGTAAGAAAAAATATCGATTTGCAAAACAATGCCTTGGAATTGATGAAGGTGCAAAAGCAAGCTACTCGGGTGACTGAATTGGCTGTACGGAAATTTGAAGCTGAAGTTTTGAACTCCAAAAGTCTAGAATTTGAGATTCAGCAAAAGGTAACTGAAACAGAGAATCGAATCAATTTATTACTTGGGCGCTATCCACAGGAGATTGCAAGGGATAAAGGTAAATTTGCAGACTTGGTTCCTCCTGTAGTTCAGGCTGGAATTCCGGCTCAGTTGTTGTCTAACCGCCCGGATATTAAAAAGGCCGAGTTTGAATTGACGGCTGCTAAGCTTGATGTTAAAATTGCCAAAGCACAATTCTATCCTTCACTAGGTATCTCAGCTAATCTCGGTTTTCAGGCTTTTAATCCTGCTTACCTGATTAGAATACCAGAATCCTTAGCATATTCACTGGCAGGCGATCTGGTAGGACCACTCATCAACAGGAATGGAATCAAGGCTGAGTATCTAAACGCCAATGCCAGGCAGCTGCAGGCTGTTTATAATTATGAACGCAGCATTTTAACTGGTTATCTGGAGGTCGCTAACCAGTTATCCGGGATCAGTAATTTGCAGAAAAGCTATGAGCTAAAAGCTAAACAGGTTCAGGCGCTTACCCAATCTATCGAAATTTCTAACGATCTGTTTAAATCGGCAAGGGCCGACTATTTTGAAGTGTTGATGACACAACGTGATGCGCTTCAATCCAGGTTAGAATTGATTGAAACCAAAAAACAGCAGCTAAATGCTGTTGTAAATATTTACCGTGCACTGGGAGGTGGTTGGAATTAATTTACTTTTACGTTGTTTTGCCATAGTGTAAACAAAAAAGCGACTGATTATTTTAAATAATCAGTCGCTTTTATATTAAGAATAATCGTATCTTACCATAAGAGTTCATGTCAGGAGATCCCCGTAACTTGCGCATCTCCATTTCAAAATTCAAATCTTTTTCGAGTGTTAATTAGACTGGTGGTCCCGCTCTTAATAATGTCGTACCCAAGCCGACTCTCGTACGGACCTGGTTCGGACCTTGTTCGGTAAATTGCAATCCAGAGTAGCCTCCAAGTAATAGTCAAGTAAAGCCATAGAAGCACTTGCATACCAACTCAATTTCGAGTTCGGTAAAAGCTGAAAAAAATATTATTTAAAGAAAACAGTATCTACATTAATATGTTATAATATAAAACTTGTCAATTATTTAGGTTTTAGTCATCTCTAACTATTGAACAAATGTCTGATAAATCGTCTCACGCGCTTCCCATGCTTACGGATGAAGAATTGCAGGAACTGGCAGTATTTAATGATACAGTAACTCCCTATCCTAGGTATAAAACCCTAAATATCATTTTTGAAGAACAAGCGTTGAAAACTCCGGATCATGTAGCCTTGCAGTTGGGGAGTAAATTGTTGACCTATAAAGAGCTAAATGATAAGTCTAATCAACTGGCAAGACACATTGTTGAATTAGGTGTAAAACCTGGTGATAACATAGGCTTACTGACTGCACGGAACTTTGAAATGATTATAGGTATGTATGCGATACTTAAAGCTGGGGGAGCCTATGTACCTGTTGATCCTGAATACCCCATCGAAAGGCAACAATACATCCTTTCGGATGCTGCGGTAGGCTTATTGGTCACAGACACTACCTATCCGATAAATGCGTTGATGCCCGACTTGAGATCTTTAGCTGTCAGCACAGTAGCATTTGAGAAATACAGCGCGAGCAATCTAAATTTATCCATTGATAGTCGACAACTGGCTTATACGATTTATACCTCGGGTTCAACGGGTAAACCTAAGGGGGTAATGATTGAGCATCATTCAGCCGTAAACCTGGTTCTATGGGTAAACAATCGTTTTAACATTGGATCGGATGATCGTCTGCTTTTCATCACCTCTATGTGTTTTGATCTTTCTGTTTATGATGTATTTGGAATTTTAGCTGCCGGTGGGTCATTGGTGATTGCAGCGCAGGCACAGGTAAATGATTTGAATGAATTACTGCACATGCTGCAACATTACCAGATTACCTTTTGGGACTCTGTACCTTCTACACTTGATTATCTGGTTAGAGAATTGGAGTCAACGAACACTGAGTATAGACAGCATCATTTAAGGTTGGTGTTTTTAAGCGGCGACTGGATACCCTTGAGCTTGCCTGATAGAATTAAACAATTTTTTCCTTCAGCTAATGTAATTAGTTTGGGTGGTGCTACAGAAGCTACCGTATGGTCAAATTATTTCCCAGTCGAAAAAGTAGAAGCCAATTGGAAAAGTATTCCCTATGGTAAGCCTATTGCGAATAACTTCTTTTATATCTTGAATGACCAGTTGCAACCTGTGCCTAGTGGTGAGGTAGGCGAATTATTCATTGGTGGCGTAGGTGTAGCCCGTGGCTATGCAAATAATGCTGAAAAAACTGCAGCCGCTTTCTTGGCCGATCCCTTTAATAAGAACGATGGTGGTAGGATGTATCGGACAGGGGACCAGGGGCTGATGTTGCCAGGAATGAACATGGAGTTTATCGGTAGAAAAGATGATCAGGTTAAAATCCACGGATTTAGAGTGGAGCTTGGCGAAATTGAGTATTTATTGAATCAATATGCGTATGTAAAAAGTGCTGTAGTATTGGCAAAAAAGAATAATAATGGCCAGAAGGATTTGATTGGTTTTATAGTTCCTATTGATAAATTCGATAAAGAAGCGGTCATAGCTGATTTAAAACTCAGTTTGCCAGATTATATGATTCCTGCGATATGGATAGCTGTGCAAAAATTCCCCCTCAATATTAATGGTAAAATTGATAGGAAAGCTTTATTGGATATGGAAATTCCAGCCGATGTTTCTCGATTACATACCAAGGCTGTTACCCCACTAGAAAAAACAATGGCTTGCATTTGGGAAGAGGTATTTGACATAGAAAATATTGGTGTTGAAGATAATTTCTTTGAACTTGGCGGCCACTCCCTTATGGCGCTTCAGATTATGTCTCATTTTGAAAGGGATACAGGGCTAAAACTCCCTGCGGTCAGGTTATTTAAATACCCAACTATTTTATCTTTACTGGCCTCTATAAGTGATGCGGATGAGGTGAAGAAATCTGAATCACTTATTCCTATCAAACCTACAGGAAGTAAGATGCCTTTATATATCATACATGGAGATGGCCTCTATGTATTGAGTTTTAAAGATCTGGCAAAATATGTAGATGATGAGCAGCCATTGTATGGCCTACAGCCTGCAGACTTGAATGGTGTGAATCAAAATATTAAAACCATGGCTGATATCGCGGGCCATTACGTGGATGAAATTATAGATCACAATCCGAATGGCCCTTATGCCATAGCTGGTTATTCTTTTGGGGGCTATGTGGCGATCGAAATGGCCAGGCAGTTGGCCGCCCTCGGAAAAGAAGTAAAGATGCTTGGGATTTTTGATACGGATGCAGAAAATGTCTTTTACAATAAGTCATGGCGCGTAAAGCTCGCAAGGAAAATTAAACGTCAAGTCCCTAAGTTGCTCTGGATTTTAAAATCGTTTATTAAAGAACCTTTCAACACCTTAAGTTACCAGTATAATTTGTTCGTAAAAAGGATGCATGAGCTTTTTTATAAGTTGGGTTTAGAAAAGGATCCAAAAAACGAAGGCGTTTACAGCCATATCAATGCGATTAACCAAAAACATCAGGAGGCTTTTAAGGCCTATAATATGGAGTCATTTAACAATAAGATCTACCTTTTTAAAGCTGAAAAACGGGTCTATTTTGTAGATGATTTTAAATACCTAGGTTGGAATAAGTATGCAAAAAATGGAGTGAAAGTTTTTGATGTCCCAGGAGATCATGCCACAATGCTACACCAGCCTAATGTGCGTGAATTTGGGGAAAAACTACAGGAGGCTTTAAATAATTGTTAATTGATTACCTTAAACTGAGGCGATGACTATCCAGGCAGTAACAGAAAAAGATATTGAAAATTGCGCAAAGGTATTTGTTCAGACCTATAATGAGGCGCCCTGGAATTATCATTGGGAATTTAAGGATGCTTTAAAGTATTTAGCTGAATACTATTCTTCGCCTCAATTTAAGGGCTTTCTTTTATATGATAATGATGTTTTTGCAGGTGCGATGTTTGCCCATACGAAAACATGGTGGACGGGCGTACAACTTTATATTGATGAGTTGTTTATTGCCCCGGATTCGCAAAAGAAAGGATACGGCAGAACTTTGATGAGGTATGCGGAGCAGTATGCGCTGGAAAATGGTTTAGGTACGATCACTTTAATGACCCATAAGTTTATGCCCTCAATGAAATTCTATGAAGGTATTGACTTTATGCACGCTCAACCGCTGGTTGTTTTATTTAAGCCCCTTTTGTAAACGGATTTCCCTTCTTTTATGGTTTCCATTACCTTAATCTCTCTTATTTTTTCGGGATTTATAGTTAATGGATCTTGATCCAGAATTACCATGTCGGCAAGCTTGCCAACTTTTAGTGATCCTTTAGAGTCTTCTTCATGATATTGATACGCTGCGTTGATGGTTATCGCTTTAAGCGCTTCTATCGGCTTAATTCTTTCATTTGGACCAAGTATTCTTCCTGAACGTGTTTTTCTGTTTACGGCCGAATATACAGCTGTGAGGAGATCGGGAGGGGTAACTGGTGAGTCATGATGCATGGTGAAAAGTATACCCGCTTTTAGTGCAGAATTTGCAGGACTAATAAAAGCTGCTCTTTCGGGACCAAATACGCTCGAATAATGCCAGTCTCCCCATAAATAAACATGCGTTGAGAAATACGAAGGAATCACACCAATGTCTTTTATTTTTTGGATATGGTCTGGTCGACTATTCTGAACGTGAATTAATGTTGCTCGCAGTTCAGGTTTATAGATGCCTTCATTTTTTAATTTCTTAATTACTCTAATTGCCTGATCTATAGCTGCATCGCCATTCACATGGAGTTGTGCGGTTATGCCGTTTGAAAAAAGTATTTTTAAGTCATTATATAAAACCGAATCCGCAAATATTGGGAATCCTTTGTAATCCGGTCCCTGGCCTGCAGGCGGAACAAGGTATGGTATAGTTAACCATGCTGTTTTGCCCTGAGGTGATCCATCGTCAGAGAACTTGAAACCACCTAGTTTTAAACGGTTATTATACTTCATATATTCCGGTTTAAATTTGTCAAATTCTTTCTTGAAATATTCAAAATCAGGAAAATAAACAAGATCAGCTTTTAACAATTTTCTGTCTGCCGCTTCTTTTAAAAGCGCAACACTTTCGCCCATTGTTCTGCCGTCACACATGGTAGTTTGGCCATAGCTTAGCCATTCGTCCTGGGCTATCATCAGGTTTTTCATGGATTGAGTTAGATTATTCCCTTGGTCTTTACTCATTTTTTTAGTTAGTGTAAGCAACGCTGTAAAACATGCATTCTCCTCTAATTTTCCATTTAATTTTCCTGTTTTCTGGTCGCGGCCGTAATGTCCACCAGCGGGATCTTTAGGATTTTCATCAATGCCAACGAACTTAAGCATGGCTGAATTTGCAACGGCTGCATGCCCTGATGCATGTATTGCAATGATTGGGTTGGTTTCGCTAATGGCATCCAGTTCCTGGCGCGTTGGATGTCTGTGCTCTACCATAATTGCATCATCATAGCCATTGCCAATAAGGGGTATTCCTGCTGGGATTTTATGGTCTTTGGTATACTTCTTTATCGTGTTTTGTAAATCAGGAATAGAGTTTACAGTGCCATATGGGGTTGGAGATAAGTCGATAGCCTGAATCATTCCTGCACGGGAAGTAATGTGACCATGAGCATCTATAAAACCGGGTAAAAGTGTTTCGCCTTTAAGGTCGTATGTTTTTGTTGAATCCCCCTGATATTCGTCGGCTTCGGATTTTTTTCCAGTAAATATGATTTTTCCGTCTTTCACAGCAACAGCTTCCACAGTAGGACTAGCATCTTCCATGGTTATAATTGTTCCCCCAAAATATATGGCATCAGCCTTGTCTTTCTTTGTTTTGTTTTGACAGCCAAAAAGGAAAATGGCAACGATAAGCGGTAGATAGAAGCTTATTCTCATAGCGTTTTTTTAGGATACTAATTAGAATAAGAACAATGCTGGCTGTTAATTGTTTGTTTAGGGTAAGCGCAAGCCACTTAAAGCAAGATCTATCATAAAATAAAAAGGAGGATGATCATACATCCTCCTTTTAGTTTTTAATTCTCGCAGGCAACGATTGTGTCGTAATACTCGTATGTGTAATTCGAGTCATGACCATTGATTACGATTTTGATCTCATCACCCTCGTTCACATAAGTTGAAACATTTCGTGTTGAACCTATGTAGACATTGTTTACGTACCATTTAATTGTATCGTCGGTATGTAAATCCCTGGCTTCAAACTGCTCATCGCAGGAAGTTAGTTCGCCTCCAGAATGCCCACCACTTGTTATGTATGCACAATACCAGCTGTAATCTGGATCATCAGGTGTAAAGCTGGTTAGGAACGTCATAAACATTAATCCGGCAGCTAATAACAATTTAAATTTCATAATTGAATTGTTTAAGGTGTATAAATTGGGTTAATTAGGCAGGTGAGGGGGCTGAGCGTTGTTGTTTGAAGTTTTTCATAATGAGGCGATTAATTGAGTTTAGCGTTTTGTTATCTCAAATATTTAAAATATTTCAGCTGCTTTTATAACTTAAATTACCTATCTGTTAAATCATATTGTCATTGGCTTTTAAAAGCCAAAAAAAGGACCTGTATCATCACTCGTGATCAGGCTCTTTTTATGCATACGTCTTTTTAAAAAAAATGGGTTCTGTATCTTATGGATCAAGCGGAATTCTTGGGGGGAAGGAAATAATTTCTTTCTTTTGCATTTGTAAACCAAACGACAATTTTTATTTTGAGTCAAGCCGAGCAAACCCTGATCAGTTTATTATTACCGGAAGGTATCCTGGATTATTTTGAGTTAACCCAAGTAGATAAAGCAGAAAAGATGCTGAACATCTACCTTGAAGAGAAGAATATAGCCCCCGAGGGTTATGATAAAAAGGATCTTGAATCCAAAGGATTCTTTCCAGAGGTTGGTATCCAAGACTTTCCTATTCGTGGCCAGAAAGTAGC
>NZ_SJSM01000024.1 GCF_004331685.1 Pedobacter hiemivivus
TATGAAAAAACACTTTATGACCACGGATAGGAAAGTCTTGAATTACAATCTGAGGGAAAAAGCCTTTGGACAAAACTTTGATCCCATCCCATTCTGAGGGGGGATTATTCAATTCTTCGAGTTCGATATGGAAGGTTTCACTATCCTCAATAACCCCTTTGAATTCAAAATTCTCTAGTATAAAATCTGGCAGAAATAATCTGAGCAAGGATGCAGTAGCTGATGGCATAAATATAAAACGGTATAGAAATACAAATCTATAATTTTATCGATTGCTCCACAACTTTTGGGATTGATCCAAAGGAAGCTACAAGCCAGATAAGATTTATAAATTCCGCTTTAAAACAGAAAAGCTCCAGATTTCTCTGAAGCTTCTTGCAGTGGTATGGGCCGGGATCGAACCGGCGACACATGGATTTTCAGTCCATTGCTCTACCGACTGAGCTACCGTACCATCTTATTTAAACATGATTTCGTAATCATGTCCCCCTCGGTTGGGAGTGCAAATGTAGTGTCTTTTTTTGAAAAGCAAAATCTTTTTTGAAAATAATGTGATTTTATTTAAATCGGCTCTAAATTTTCAATTTTATGCATGCATAATAATCGGTTTTAAACGAAATACTTTAACTTCGCCTTACGATAAGAGATATTTCAAATGGTGTCACAAATCCTATTCATAGCCATCACGCTAGCCGCAATAGCCCTATTTAGCTATAACGTAAAGAAAGTAATCCGCAATATTCGCTTCGGAAGAGCTGTAGACCGGTCAGACCAGCCTCATAAAAGGCTGATGACCATGCTCAAAGTTGCATTCGGACAAACGAAAATGTTTTTCAGACCGATTCCAGCCCTCCTACACCTCATCGTGTATGCAGGCTTCGTAATCATCAATATTGAAGTATTGGAGATCATGATCGATGGCATCTTTGGTACACACCGTGTATTTGGAGGCTTAGGTATTTTTTATGATGTCTTGATAGGCTCATTTGAATTCCTTGCCCTGGGCGTATGGCTAGCCTGTGTCATCTTCCTAATCAGAAGAAACATCCTCAAACTAAAGAGATTTAGTGGCGTTGAAATGAAAAGCTGGCCACGATCAGATGCCAATTACATCCTGATCACAGAGATCCTGTTAATGACTGCCTTTTTGCTTTTAAATGCGGCAGACTCCAAATTGCAGGCTATGGGCGTAGGTCATTACACCACTGCAGGAGCTTTTCCGATAAGCCAATTCTTGCATAATCTTTTACCAAATACAGAAGCTGGCCTTATTGCGATAGAAAGAGGTTGCTGGTGGTTTCATATTATAGGCATTTTTGCTTTCTTAAACTACCTACCCTATTCTAAGCACTTCCACATCATATTCGCTTTCCCAAATACTTACTTCTCTAACCTGGAGCCTAAAGGTGAGTTTACAAATATGCAAAGTGTAACCAATGAGGTAAAAGCCATGCTTGATCCTTCATTTACACCACCAGAAGCCGCAGCAGGTCGTTTTGGAGCAAAAGATGTAAACGACTTGACCTGGGTTAATCTAATGAATGCCTATACCTGCACTGAGTGCGGAAGGTGTACATCTGTTTGTCCAGCCAATATTACCGGGAAACTATTGTCGCCGCGTAAAATCATGATGGATACCCGTGACAGAATGGAAGAAGTAGGTCGAAGCCTGGATAAAGCAGGCAAAGGATTTGACGATGGCAAATCTTTAATTGACGACTACATCAGCAGAGAAGAGATATGGGCTTGTACCAGCTGTAATGCCTGCACACAAGCTTGTCCAATCAACATAGATCCTTTAGCGATCATTACCGACCTGAGAAGATACGCGGTAATGGAAGAATCACAATCTCCTGCAAGTATCGGTACCATGTTGGGTAACATTGAAAACAACGGAGCACCATGGAAATATTCTCCGGCCGACAGATTTAACTGGGCTAAGGAAGATTAAGGAATAAAGAACCGAGATTAAAGATCAAGGAGCAAAGATTAAAGATTTAAAGAAATAGCTTAAACATCAATATATGAGCGCACAACTAAATTTTGAAGTGCCAACAATGGCAGAAATGATAGCCAAAGGCGAAGAACCTGAAATTCTATTTTGGGTAGGCTGCGCCGGAAGTTATGATGAAAGAGCACAAAAAACGACTCGCGACATCTGCAAAATATTGCATCATGTTGGTTTAAAATATGCAGTACTTGGTACCGAAGAAAGTTGTACTGGTGATCCGGCTAAGCGTGCAGGAAATGAATTCCTGTTTCAAATGCAAGCCATGACCAACATAGAAGTCCTAAACGGGTATAATATTAAAAAGATTGTTACCGGTTGTCCACACTGCTTCAACACCATAAAAAACGAATATCCAGGACTAGGTGGCAATTACGAAGTGATACACCACACCCAACTGATACAACAACTCATTGACGAAGGCAAGCTTAAAGCTGAAGGGGGTGAGAGTTTTAAAGGTAAAAAGATTACCTACCATGATCCATGTTATTTAGGCCGTGGAAATGATGTATATGAAGCCCCGAGAAAAGCTTTAGAAGCACTAGATGCCCAACTTGTTGAAATGAAACGCTGTAAAACCAATGGCCTATGCTGTGGTGCAGGTGGCGCTCAGATGTTTAAAGAACCTGAAAAAGGGAATAAAGACATCAACATCGAAAGAATCGAAGAAGCCTTAGAAACTCAACCACAAATCATCGCAGCATCATGCCCTTTTTGTATGACTATGCTAAGCGATGGGGTGAAAATGAAAGATCAGGATCAGAACGTAAAGGTTTTAGATATTGCTGAAATCACAGTCAGAGCCAATGGATTGTAATCATCTTTTCATAGCCTCCTTAAACTCCGGCAGCAACGGAAACTGCTACTACGTTGGCAACAGCGAAGAAGCCATACTTGTTGATGCCGGGATATCATGTAGGGAGACTGAGAAAAGAATGCTGAGACTTGGCCTTTCCATGCAAAAAGTAAAGGCCATATTTATTTCTCACGAACATACAGACCACATTAAAGGCTTGCAAACCCTCGCTGCTAAATACAATTTACCAACCTATATCAACCCAGGTACCCTAGCAGGCTGTAGATTTAACTTAAGGGAGGACCTCATCAGACCTTTGCATTATGACACCCAGGTACAAGTAGGTAACCTTTTGATTACTGGCTTCCCAAAAATACATGATGCTTCTGAACCTTATAGTTTTGTGGTTTCTTGTGGAGAGACTAAAGTTGGCGTATTTACAGATTTAGGCGCTGCATGCGAACAGCTTACCTTCCACTTCCAACAATGCCATGCCGCATTTCTGGAAGCCAATTATGACGATGAGCTACTTCAGAAAAGTGCATACCCTTACTTTTTAAAAAAACGCATCAGCGGAGGAAGAGGTCACTTATCTAACAAACAGGCGCTGGAGCTCTTTACAGCCCATAAACCCGCCTTCATGACTCACCTCTTGTTATCTCACCTGTCTAAGGACAACAACTGCCCAGAACTCGTTGCCGACTTATTTACGCAACATGCAGATGGCACGGAGATCATCGTAGCCTCCAGGTATGAGGAAACAAAGGTTTATACTATTTTCGAACCAGCCACTGTACATTACACATAAAAAACCGGCAAATTCAATTTGAACATTGCCGGTTTTTTACGCGCTTAAAAAATCCTATTTAACCTCTTTATACACACGTACGTAATCTACCAGCATTACTGCAGGTAGTTTGGTATCATCGATAACCTGCCCCGGCCAAGTGCCACCAACAGCAAGATTGAAAATGATATTAAAAGGCAGATGAAATTCACTTGTACTACCTTTTCCATCTTTAATCCAGAGGCCATTGTAAAATTTATCGTCGATATACCATTTAATGGTCTCTTTCGTCCAAATCACACTGTAAACATGGTACTCACCCGGTGTGGTATTAATTTTATTTCCTGAGGAAATGTGGGTCCCATCTGGTTTTGCCCAGTGTGCAGCTGCTGAGGCCCAAATTTCGGTGTTAATCGCTTCCAGGATATCGATTTCTCCACATGCCGGCCAGCCGACTCCTGGTTCGCCTCCTCTGGCCCTCATATTTGAGCCCAGCATCCAAAATGCAGGCCATAAACCTTGTCCACGTGGAAGTTTCATCCTAGCTTCTATTTTTCCATAAGTGAAATCCTTCTTATTTAAAGAATTGATTCTTCCCGAAGTATAACCGCTGACACCGATCTGTTGCTTTTTTGCTGTAATCTGAAGGTGTCCATCTGCGACAGCAATATTGGCGGCCTGGTAATTTTCTTGCTCCGCATTCCCCCCTATGTTATAACCGATTTCCGGTGTCCAGTTTGCGGCATTTAAGGTCGTCCCCTCAAATTCATCAGCCCAGTCTAGTACGTATTTAACTTCTGGTACGGGTGGTGTAACAACTACTTCTTCAGCAGTCGTAATCGTATTTTTTTTACAAGCCATAAATACCGGTAAAACGGTTACGACCAGGACAATAACAAATTGTATCATTCCTTTTTTTAAAATATATGGTGTCATAATTTTATTTTTTAATTGAGTTCGGCAATAATTTTTCTATCATCCATTTGTTCAGCACATCCCATTGTTCGGGATATCCAAAATGCCCACTATCTCTGGCAAGTAATAACTCCTTTTTGGCAGTAACGGCATTGTAGACGGCGTAAGTGGTCGTTGGCGGACAGGTTTCATCATTAAAACCCCAGGAGTATATCCCAGGAACCTTTAATAGTTTAGCGAAATTCACGACATCATAATATTTTGAGGTTTGAATCCGCGCTTCGGTATTGTTAAAGACCCCATTTTCTTTATTAAATAGATGTGGCCAGCCACCTGCCCTATTGTGCAGGTATCCCGTTAAATCGGACAAAGCAGGAAAAAGGCATACCAGGTATTTCACCCGACTATCCAACGCTGCTGTAACGACAGAAAGTGCACCGCCCTGACTGCCACCAAAAACGCCAATATTTTCACCATCAAATTCAGGCAAACTACAAATCAGGTCTACCGCCCTAACACAGCCCATGTACACCCTCTTGTAATAATAGTGATCTTTATTGTCTAGGTTAGCGGAATAATACTCATTAAGTGCACCATCGTAAAGATTATTATAGACCATTGGGTCCATCGTTACAGGGATACCATGAATCGCCATTTCCACTGTAATTATACCCTTTTCAGCCAGCGTAACATACCCATTTAGTGGCCTGATACCTGCTCCAGGAACAATGAGCTCAGCAGGATATTTCCCAGGCCTTTTCGGAATACAGATCATACCATACAATCTTGATCCAGGCCTAAAATTCTGTACACTAAACTGGTAGGTGTTGACTTTTTCGGTACATCTTTCGGGCATCAGGGTTAACTTAGTTTCTAGCGGTAGCTTCGAAAGCTCGCTTTTTGCTTTATCCCAGAAAGCCGTAAAATCCGATGGCATATCCGTTGTAGGTTTAATCTGGTAAGGATCAAATCCTACGGTTGCCAAACCACGGTATAATTTACCTTCGAAATTAATGGTAGCGATGCAGCGTAAAAACCCCGGGCTTTTCATTGTACCCCCATCTATAGTTGCTTTTCCATCAGCCATGCTTAACTTTTCAGTCCATGTGGCATCCATTTTCTCAGGGCCTACCTGGACATCAACCTTACAGTTTTTAAGTGTATTACCGTCTTTAAGCACGGTAATAGAAAACATGGCCTTCTCTCCTGTCTTATAGGTCCAATCGGCATGATCTGGTGCCACCACGACCGTAATTAGCGTTCTGGGTGGTTGGGCTGAAATCATTTCGGCATATAAGCAAAACAGGCACAGGAGCAAGCTCCACAATAAGGAGCTTGACTTTAAAATACATTTCATATCTGCGAATTAACTGATACTTATAAAAAACCTATTTCATCAATATAGATTGGCGCTTTACTATTGCTGTTCTCTACAACCCATATTTTAGTGAAGTTAACCGCGGCAGGGAAAGTGCTGAGTGGGATGACATAATCTGTAAAGGTGCCTTCTGTCAATGTGAGTATCGCCCAAACGGTAGCTACACCGTTAAGTTCCACTTTAACCGTTTTCCCCGCAGAGCCTGTCCCACCATAAATAGAAAGTTTTAATGCGGTATAATTACTCAGACTTAACGTTGGCCCGGTATAGGCAAATTGTAAGGGACAATCGTATCCTGTATAATTGAATTTAATCGATTTAGTACCCCTTACTCCACCGGTGGCATTGGCAATATCACCAGTACCACCCCAACCTCCATATGATGTCATACCCGTTGTCCAGGCATCGTCATATAAAAGCTTTTTAAATGCAAAAAAAGAATTTGTCGATACGGCTGATCCACCTGCAGTAGTTACAGTAATACTGGCCTGAGAAACACCTGCTGGTATTTTAACTTTTATCTCTGTTTTTGTGGGTACACCAACAATTTCGGCGTCTACCGTTCCAAATTTAACGCTGGTCAGGTTCTCAAAATAAGTCCCTGTAACGGTTATTACTCCCCCAACTTCACCCAACAGTGGAGCAACTTTCGTAATTACAGGATAAGGTTGTAACAGTCCAAAATCATATTCTACAGTACCGTATTTAGTGGTTAACGTAAGTTTATTACTTTGAGTTGGTCCATATGGAACATCAGTTCCCACGACAAAGATCAGGCTATTTTCGGTCACAAAGACCGGATTAAAAAATACAGCCACACCGTTTATTTTAATCGAAATTGTGGTTCGTAAATTTTGTCCCATTAGAATATACTGTCCGTTCCATCTTGCTGCAGGCACATTGGCATCATATGGAACCTTGGTGATCACGTTCCCGAATTTATTAGAGTCAAGGTTAACACGTGTTTCTGTATAGGTGGTATCGTTTTTAGTTAGCGTCCTAACCCGTTCTATTTGTGGAGCGGCTTTAACACCTTCCTCATTATTCTTTTTGCATGAGGAGCACACTAAAATGAAGGCAACAAGTATAACTATTGTACGTGAAAGCCGATTGTTAATCAAATTCTTCATTGCGTTTTTATTTAAATACATAAGGCACGGGTGCTTCTTTTAGCTTTGGATTGGCGGAAACTTCTATCTCCGGATAGGCAAACAAAAACTGGTCGTCTGTCACATTTAAATACATTGGCGTTCCAGCAACCCCTCTATTCTGTGCATTAACAATAGCCTTGGCAATTGGATGGGATTTTACATTAAAACCATCCATACGGCAGAGGTCAAACCAGTAATCAAACTCAATAGCAAATTCGATTCTTCTTTCCTTAAAAATGTCGATTTTAGTAATTTCCGTTTTCAGCCCCAAACCCGCTCTTGACCTGATTTTATTGAACGGTCCTAATGCTGCTGCATCGCTAGTGACAGATGCCGAGCCAAGAACAGCCTCTGCTTCAATCAATAAAACTTCCGCATAACGCATCAGGTAAGTATTATTTCCTGTGGATTGTGTTGCGCCTTTTCCACCATTATCGGCAGGGGTACCTACCACATATTTCTTAACACCTATCCCAGTATTTCCAAAAGGCCAGTTTGTGGGAATGGTTAAGCCTCCGGTAACTTGGTTGATCTCAGGATAAACATCTCCTTTCATCATAACTGTACTTCGTTTGCGTTTATCACCCGCTTCGTAAGTCTCCAATAAACTGTAAGTTCCGCTTACCACGCTCCATCCATCACCAGTACCGGTTATAATAGAGTTTGTTGCCAATGAGGCTTGTAAACTATTGCCCGTTGCGTACGGACCACCAGCTACCCATTGCAAAGCTGCAACAGACTCTTCATTGTTATTATTTGCGGTTAAAAAAAGATCATGGTAAGTTTTATCCGGAAGATCTATTCCATAAAGTTTAAACTCTCCACTGTTGATCACTTTTTCGGCATACAAACGTGCATTCGGATAATCCTCCATATTCAGGTATACTTTCGCCAGCATTGCTGCAGCCGAACCACTCGAAACGCGCCCCTGTGCGGTTGAAGGTGCTCCTCTTACCATTTTTGTACAATTTTCTTCAGCAAATTTCAGATCGTTAATGATGAACCTGTATACATCTGGAACCGGATTGGTATTTACCTTAAAGTTTGTAGCCAGATCAAGGCTATTCTCGACGATAGGCACATTACCAAACATCCGTACCAGGTAAAAATAGGCCAATCCACGCATAAAATGGGCTTCTCCCAAAGCGTTGTTGAGTACTGCCGATGGCACTGATGCCGGCACTTTTAAAGGAAGTGTATTGATTAAGGCATTTGCTTGTGCAACAACAGTATACATCCCCGTCCAGGCATTAATAACTTCAGTATTATTGGCTGTCGCAGAGATAGTCACAAAGTTTACCACATCAGCGGCATAACTGCGACCATTGCCACTGGCCACCTCGCCGATACAATATGCAGCCTTATTGTTCCAGAGGAACCAAACTTTATTGTATAGCACATTTGTACTTGCTTTTACCTGATCGGCAGTTGTATAATAATTATCAACCGTAATGGCATCTTGCGGGGCCTGATCAAAAAATGAGTCCTTACAAGCGGATATGGCCAGGCAACTTACCAATCCGAATAACATAAGATATTTTTTATAGTGTATCATGACTTTTTATGTTAAAATTCTGCGTTAATCCCGAAAGTAAATACCCTTGCAGAGGGATATCGACCTATATCTACACCAGAGTACAATGGATTTTGATTTTGCAACCCAATTTCAGGATCGTATCCTTCGTATTTTGTGAACGTATATAAATTCTGGATACTCGTATATACTTTTAACTTATTCAGCTTCATCTTTTTAATAATACCAGATGAGAAGGTATAACCAAGATTGATGTTCTGGATTCTGACATACGAGCCATCAAAAATATACCTATCTGAAATAAGGATATTGCTGTTATCAGAACCCGCCCTTGGTGCAGGAATATTGGATCCGGGATTCTGCATTGTCCAGAAATCAGCCTGGGAAGCAAGTTGGTTCTGATAAATAGAGGTCATTGCAGTTAATATCCTATCTGCCATACTTAAAATACGGCCACCATAAGAACCTTGCAGAAAAATACTCAGGTCGAATGCCTTGTAGCTAAAGTTATTGGTAAAGCCAAAAGTAAAATCGGGTTGTGGACTTCCCAGACTCTCCTGGTCAGCGGCATCAATAATATTGTCACCATTCAGATCAACATATTGAATATCGCCCAACCAGGTACGTTTAGCGCCCTTATTAGGATCATTAGATATAGGGTTACCAAATTGTATCGGTGCGGTTCTTAACTGTTCATCAGTTTTAAAAATACCTTTTACCCGGTAACCATAAAACTCTCCCAGCGGGCCACCTACTACAGTACGACTGATTGGGATAGCGGTAGAGCCATACGTTTGCAATATGTAAGGCAAGCCATTGGCCAGAGAGGTAACTTTGTTATTATACTTGGAAAACACTAAAGTACTGTTCCACTTAAAATCAGCAGTGGCAATGTTCCTGGAAGTTAACGTAAAGTCAAACCCGTTATTCGTAATCCCCCCTGCATTTACAAAAGGTGGGTTAATTCCACCGAGGTATCCTTGTGCCCCCACAACATAAGCAGGTAAAGGCAACTGGAAAAGAAACTTATTGGATTTGCGTTCAAAATAATCAAATGTTGCCCTAAATCGGTCTTTAAACAATCCGAAATCAATACCTACGTTGTATTCTTCATGGTGCTCCCATTCCAGATCTGGATTTGCAATACGGTCTAACAGGAATCCTGTCCCCAAACCTGTCACGCTTGAATTCAATTTTGAACCAAAAGCATAAGCCGGGATTGCTTCATTTCCCACATGTCCGAAACCTACCCTGAACTTCACATCATTCGCTATGTGTTTAATGTGCTCCATAAAGGATTCTTCCGACACTTTCCATGAAGCTGCAAATGAAGGGAAATAGCCTCTTCGGTTTCCTTTTGCAAAGTTTGAAGATACATCACTACGGAGTGTTGCCGTAACACTATACTTTCTATTGTAAGTGTAAATAGCGCGCGCAAACATAGACTCCATATTATGCGGCGCTGTTTTTTGCTCATTTACAATTGCTGTGGCTGCATTTCCAAGGTTTAACGTTGGCACCTCTTCTCCTAATTCGTTGACAAGAAAGTCTGAAATTGTCGTTTGGACATTGTTGTAATTATTCGAACTCACCTGGTATCCCAGCAAGGCCGTTAAGTCGTGTTTTTTAGCAAAAACATGTCTGTAAGTCAGGTATTCTTTCCAGTTCAGGTAATTACTTTTTCCACTTTGTTCTCGTAAAACGGCAATTGGATTCCGAAAACGTCCATAGGAATAACTAGGATTAAAAACCTTACTGTCCGAGAAGCCAAAATCTCCTCCAACTTCTGACCTTAACGTCAGATCTTTAAAGAATTTGATTTCATTAAACAGGTTGACATTTAAATTATTTCTGTTTAACCTGTTATAAATACTCAGCGCCTGTTGTACTGGATTTATGATCCCCGAAATAGCATCCGGTGTATCTGGCGGTCCCGCATAAGTACCATCAGAATTATAGATCGGAATCTCAGGTGCCTGTAAGAGCGCATTATAAATAATACCGCCCTGGTCCGAGTATACAATATTTTCTGCTGTCCGGCTACCAGACACAATTAAACCAACTTTTGCCCATGGTTTTACCTGAGCTTCCAGGTTAGAGCGGAAAGAATATCGTTTAAAGGCTGAGCCAATAGCAATACCATCCTGATCAAAATAACCACCAGAAATGTAATAGGATAAACCATCCTTACCACCGGAGATCGACAATTGATGACTTTGCATAGGTGCAGTACGAAAGATCGCTCGCTGCCAGTCAGTCCCTTCGCCAAGCAGATCAATGTTGGCCAGCTCTTCCCTCCTGATCATCCCATACGAATCTGCCAGGTAATTCTCCATTTTTGCGTATTGCTTCAGGTTCATCATATCGAGGAATTTTTGCGCCTGTTGTAAACCCGCATATCCATCGTAATTGATCCGCGCACTTCCCATTTTACCTTTTTTTGTGGTAATGATGATCACACCATTTGCCGCCCTGTTACCATAGATCGCAGCAGCTGAAGCATCTTTCAAGATATCAATACTTTCTACGTCGTTGGGATTCAACAACGCCAATGGACTTGGCGAATATGCTCCGGTATTGGCACTGAAGGAGAGATTTCCATTTGCATTTGCGGCGCCAGCAACCTCAACCCCATCAATAACGTATAACGGCTCTGCAGAGCCAAAGCTTGCGATCCCACGGATATGAACTGAAGTCTGGCTACCTGGCGCACCTGTATTTTGGGTCACGGTAATCCCTGCTGCCTTACCCTGCAGCAATTGATCTACACTTGCCTGTGGAATAGCCGCTATATCAGCTGCTTTTACGGAAGAAATGGCACCATTGATATCTTCCCGTCTTTGAGTACCATAACCAATCACCACAATCTCATCCAAGCCAGTAGCCTTTACTGTTAGGGTAACATCCAGCGTTCCTTTAGTACCGACTTTGACATCCTTTGTAGCAAAGCCTACAATAGAAAAAGAAAGTGTAGCGTTTGCATCGGGCACTTCAATGGTATAATAGCCGTTTAAATCAGTAATGGTTCCTTTATTTGTCCCCATTAACCGGACACTTACCCCAGGTAAAGGCTGATTTTTTTCATCAGTCACTTTTCCTTTGATTGGTATTACGGCTTTATAGATATTATAAGTGGCTGACTTTCGTTTAACCACGATGATTTTATTGTTGATAGTATAGGTTAAAGGCTGCTCTTTAAAAGCTGCATTTAACACATCTATCAAAGTAGCATCAGTAACATTGAGATCTAACAGTTTCGTTCCCTCCAACATTTTATCAGTATACAGGAAAGTATAGCCGGTTTGATTACGAATCTCACTGAACACTTGTTCTAGAGGTACATTTTTTTTAGAAAAGGTAATCTTTTGAGCATAACCTGCCAGGGAGACCTGGAGAAAGGCAGTCAAGAGCAGACCCAATGTAAGTTTCATAACCCGCGTAATTTTATGAATGCAGACTGGAAGTCTACATCCCGATTGAGTGTAAAATTTCATTATATTTGGAAATATTTGGGTTTTAAATGGTTTATTTTGGTTGATAAGTCAATATTAAGCTTGCTAGAAACTCATATTTGCCAGAGGTGTTCGAAGCACTTCTGGTTTTTTGTTTTAAGCGCTTACAATGTAGAATTCTAAGGCATCAGTATCCCTCCTTTCTTAAGTAAATATTTGGTTGTTATAAAGAAGACGCATTACTTGAAGTAAAAGCCCCCTCCTTCAAAAAAAATATATGAATATTTATTTATGGTGTGATGACTACCCGGTCTCCTTCAATTCTATAGTTCATCAGTCCCGTTAATTTCAAAGCATCAAGAAGCTCTTTGATATTTTTTGAACGGGGAACAGTTCCAACAAAGCCCTCCTTAGTAAGTGTGCCTTCATAAACTACATCCACATCGTACCATCTAGACACCTTGCGCATAATTGACTGAATATCTTCTCTTGAAAACTTAAAATAACCATCCTTCCAATCCACAAATGCATCAGGATCTACCTCGTAAACGGTAAAAACATTGGTTAGTTTAGCTTGCTGACCGGGTTTTAGCAGTTGTACTTTATCCGTACCTGATTTGGCAAGTTTTACACTTCCTTCCAGAAGCGTTGTTACCACCGCAGGCTCTTCCGCATAGGCATTAATATTAAAATGTGTACCCAATACTTCTACAGTTTGGTTAGTCGTTTTTACCTTGAAAGGTTTTGTTTTATCTTTAACTACTTCAAAGTATCCTTCTCCAGTCAACTCCACCATACGTTCTTTGCCGGAAAATGTGGTTGGAAATCTCAAAGAGGAAGCAGAATTTAACCACACCCTAGTTCCGTCTGGTAATTTGAGCATATACTGTCCGCCCCGAGGAGTAGCTAACGAGTTATACGCTATTACCCCACTCTGGTCCTTGCCGTTTAATGCTGAGGCATCAAAAACAAGCTGTCCGTCTTTTTCCTTATAAATAGAGGTCTGCTGCTGTTCGGCAAGTTTGCCAACTTTTGCAGCATCCAGAATAATTTCTGATCCATCTGCCAGCTTTAATACAGCTTTATTACTCCCTTGTAAAATTTTATTTTCAAATACCTTATTTTCAACAAGAGCACTATTTTTTCGACCAGTATTAAAATAATAAAGCCCAACTCCTATACACAGGAAAGCCGCACATGCAACAGCAATATATTTAAGTTTAGGCCATAGGGTAACTATACGAGCCTCCTTATGAACATCCAATGCATTTAACCTCGCTTCAATCTTTTCTGTAAGCTCAGGATAAGTCCTTTCATCCCGTTCATCAATCATCTCCTGGTACATATCCATCACCTGCCCCATCTTATCTCTACTTAAACGCTGGAACCAGTTCATGAATGCATCATGCTCTTGTGCCGTGTACTGATTTCTTGAAAACTTTTTCAGAAATTCCGAAAGTTCTTTTTCTTCCATAATAGAGTAGACGAATGAGTAGGTCGAAAGACCCCCTCTATAAAGTATTTAAATATAAATTGATGGCGATTAGCATAAAATAGGCATCATGATTATGCAAATACTGACGTACAAAGCCAATTCCGGCATACAGTTGCTTTTTAACTACAGATTTTGAAATGCCCAATCTTTCTGCAATTTCATCGAGAGATAATTCTTCCCGCGTACGCATCAGAAATATAGCCTTCCGCTTTTCAGGGAGCAGATCAATGGCCATTTCCGCAATTTTATGGTATTCATTATATATGATTCGGTCATCCGTTTTACCATGACTCTCTTCTGTATCTGGCTTTAGGGCATTATATACCTTGCTCTTTACTGCATTTCTTCTGAACTCATCCAACAGCATATTCTTAGCACATTTGTACAAATAAGGTTTAAAGGCTTTAATATGAATCAGGTTTTCTCTTTTTTCCCAAATTTTCACAAAAACATCCTGCACAATTTCTTCCGCGGCATCAGTCGATTTCGTAAATAGATAGAGATAATGATAGATCTCGGAGAGATGCAGTTGATATAAAGTAGAAAAGGCAATCCGGTCACCGGCAGCAATTTTACCTAAAAGCTCAGGTTCAGTAAGCGTGTCTTCCATTAGGCAATTGATCGTAGCAACTTAATTCCATGATCTCAATATAGTAATTTTTCATAGAGAAATTATACCTGAACTAAGATGACTATTTTTGAGCTAGCAGCTGCGCATTTGTTTTAACGAGACGATCCAAAAGGTCCGAAAGATCTTGAGGTTCAATATTTTTCAACGGAATAGCCATATAGGTTGCCATACTATCCACATCCCCTCCCTTTTTATCGTTGTAAGTTTGCACAATTACATCTTCACCCTTGGTACGCAAATAAAGTTGTCCATTCTTATCGGTCCCATAATAGTCCAGGTCCTTAAATTTAACCAGGTTAAAAGAGAAATATTCAATTTTACCACTTAAATAATAACGCTTGTATCTACAAAACCCATTGTTGGTAACATTTAATTCATAACGCTTAATTTGCTCGCCACTATGTTCATTATCGTGATGTTCTGAGAGCTTTTTCTGAATATAGACAAGCTGCTCATCCAGAAGGGAATGTGCAGTAAAAGCCATTAATATTAGGCTCAGCGACAAAAAGAGGGACATTCTTAAGCTCAATGTAAACTTATTCATCACGTTAATATTTTAGCTCCAACAAATTAAATAATTTATTAAATTTGAACTATGAGTTTTTCTCCACAATCTAAAGTTTGGATCTACCAAAGTAACCGTGCATTTACTAATGACGAGGTATCCGCTATACAGCAAAAACTGGATGACTTTACTTCGCAATGGAAAGCCCATGGGCATCAATTAAAAGCAACTGCACAAATACGGCATCAGTTTTTTATTGTCTTTATTGTTGACGAGGCTTCAGCAGGTGTTACCGGATGTTCAATAGACGCCTCCGTACGAATCATCAAAGATATTGAGCAAACTTACAATGTTGACCTATTTGATAGGTTTAACATTGCCTATAAAATAGATGGCAAGGTGATTGTAACCAATAAAGAAGATTTTGAAACCTTGGTAAACATCAAAACTGTTGGACCAAAAACTATCGTCTTCAACAACCTTGTACAAAATTTAGAAGAGTTTGAGACTAAATGGGAAACTCCTTTCGAGCAAAGCTGGCACAGCAAAGTGTTTGCACACTTGCTGTAAGCTGGCCTTAAACTACGAACCTATTTATTATATTAGAAATCTAAAGGGCCCAGCCTTCTCATGTTTTTCATGATCAGATATTGGCGGTGTTTGATATAGCGCGTTGGTTTCTTTGGTGTCCACCTTCTTGGATTAGGGAAACAAGCGGCAATCAATGCAGCCTGAGAACGGGTTAACTTAGTAGAAGATTTACCAAAATAGGCTTGTGCCGCTGCTTCTGCACCATAAATACCATCCCCCATTTCAATCACATTCAGGTAAACCTCCAGTATCCGCTCCTTACTCCATAGCATTTCTATCAGGAGCGTGAAATAAGCCTCAAAACCTTTTCTAATCCATGAACGCCCAGGCCATAAAAACACATTCTTTGCAGTTTGTTGAGAAATGGTACTGCCCCCTTTAACTTTTTCGCCCTTCTTGTTCGTCTTAAAGGCCTTTTCTATAGCATTAACATCAAAACCAATATGCTTTAAAAACAACTGATCCTCCGCCGAAACAGCAGCACGCTTCATGTTGTCAGATATATCCTTAAAATCTACCCATTCCTTTTCCATTTTTAACACCTTTCCTTCGCTCTTGCGTTCTATATTCCGCAATACCATCAATAGGGTGATAGGTGGGTTAAGGAAGCGGTAAATCAATACCCACAGCACACTGACCAGTAAAAACCAGACAAAAAGTCGGGTAAGTATTGAGGTTGCTTTTTTAGTAAAGGATTGTTTTGATTTACTGTTCGAACGTTTTTTTTGTGCCATCGCCCAAAGGTAATAAAAACATTAATTTCAACTCATAAGCAAAGCTGCCAAATGAAAGAATTAAATAAATTACTTAAATTTACCTCAACATGAAATTTACAGCATCCCGACTATCAGAAGGAAACAAGGTTTTCCCTACGGAAATTCACCTGGAAGAAAACAGCATAGAAATCAAATCACCGGGTTTATTCAGCGGAGATTCGAAATATCTGAACTACGAAGACATTACGTCGATTGAGGTAGACTCTCCGATGATTGGCTTCTCTACGTTAAGGTTATTTTTAACCGGAAATAAAGTTGAAATCAGCGGCTTTTCTAAGAGCGACATCAAACAGATCCGTCAGATCATTGAAGAAGCTAAGAACAAGAGAAGAAAAAGCTAATAAGAGCGAGATCTTGGGATAAACTCAGAATAACGTATCTCTAAAATTATAAGGCATAAAAAAAGCTTCCTGAAAATCAGGAAGCTTTTTTTGTATCTAATATTAAGATTACTCAGCTACAACTTCGAAAGCAACTTTAACTTTCACTTCTTTGTGTAAGTTTAAGTTTGCAACATATTCACCTACAAATTTAGGCTCAGTTTCGAAAGTGATGCGGCGACGATCAACATCAAAACCTTTTTGTTTTAATGCTTCAGCAATCATAATGGTATTTACAGCACCAAAAATCTTACCTGTCTCACCAGCTTTAGCACCGATAGACAATTTAACATCAGTTAAACGTTCTGCGATACCTTCAGCATCTTTCTTAATTTTATCTTGTTTAAAAGCAGCTTGCTTTAAGTTTTCCGCTAATACTTTTTTAGCTGAAGGAGTAGCCAAAGCACCAAATCCTTGAGGGATTAAGTAGTTACGACCATATCCTGGCTTTACATTAACGATATCATCTTTTTCCCCTAGGGATTTGATATCTTGTTTTAAAATGATTTCCATCTCTCAGCTCCTATTTTAATTGGTCAGCAACAAAAGGTAACAAACCAATGTGACGTGCACGTTTTACCGCTTGAGCCACTTTACGTTGAAATTTCAATGAAGTACCAGTTAAACGGCGAGGTAATAATTTACCTTGATCATTGATGAATTTTAACAAGAAGTTTGCGTCTTTGTAATCAATATATTTAATACCGTTCTTTCTGAAACGGCAATATTTTTTTCTGTTATCGTCCACTTTTGGAGCAGTAACATATTGTATTTGATCTTTAGCCATTATCCTGCAACCTCCTGTTTTGGTTTTTTGTTAAAAGCTCCACTGCGTTTCTTATCATTATAAGCAACCGCATGACGGTCTAATCTAATGGTAAGGAAACGTAGCACACGCTCATCACGCTTAAGCTCCAATTCCAATTTACTAATTAATTCACCAGAAGATTTGTACTCTGTAAGGTGGAAGAATCCGCTTGCTTTTTTCTCAATCGGATACGCTAATTTTCTCAAACCCCAATTGTCCTCTTGAACAATTTCGGCTCCGCTATCAGTGATGATTTTGCTGAATTTGGCTAATGCCTCTTTCGCAACTTCTTCTGACAACAACGGGGTTAGAACGATAACAGTTTCGTACTGATTCATTGTTATTTTGTTTATTTTTTAATTAATCCGCTCTTAATGCGGGATGCAAAAGTACTGATTAATATCTTAAAAACAAAGGGTTTATTGAGAAATATTGACACCCTGCAATCCCCCAGTCCAACCCGAATTCCTTATACAAAAAAAAGAGACTATCCTTACGGGACAACCTCTTCTAAACATAAAAAACTAATCTATTAACGCATTTGAACCACTTTGGTAAATTCCTGATTTTCAGACTTGATCAAAAAAGTCAGCTCACCTAAACCTACCCTGGATACATTAAACTTTTTGGTAAGGGCTAACTCACCTTCAAAAACTTCTTTATATAATTCATCATTATATTCGTTTATAATTCTAACCTCTACTGGTCCTTTAGACGCATTTTCAAGATTCAATGTGATCATTTCATCTTCCTTAGTCAAAACCGGCTTAATCGTTTCGGTAATCAATGGATTAGACACAATCGTTTTACCATTCACAATCGAAAGTTGGTACTCCGTTGATTTCGATTCTGTTGTTATTTTAAATGTATAACTTCCATCCGGGAAAGAACTCAAGTCATAAGTTTTAGAAGATCCACGTTTTGCCTTTATTCTTTTCTCATATAAGAGCTCATTTTCTGTTCCATAAATAGAAACATCAACAATTTGAGCCTCATCAATATAAAAAGTAACTGATTTTTCATTTATCCCTTTAACTTTCAACACAAATGAGCCTTCACTTGCATATAAGCTAGCAGAAAAGAATAGGGAAACTGCTATTAGACTGATTTTTAATAAATTTTTCATGATAAAATTGTTTAAAAGGTTAACAATTATTTTATACTCCAAAATTACTACTCATTTTGATGGAAAATTTATTGCATATTCACTGATATCTATGCTAAATTACCCGCACATCAGTATCTTTAGGACAAAAAACAATAAATATGATTTTTTAAGTATTTTTGATCGTGCAAAACAAGAAGAATATTAAGCCCGGCTTTGAAGTTATTGAACCCACTTTTGGAAGTTCTTTTTATTATTCAAAATATATAGAGAACCACAACAACAAAGCACACGTTTGGCATTACCACCCCGAAATTGAAATGGTTTTTGTAAACGGAGGATCGGGGAAACGACAAATCGGAAGTCATATATCTTATTATACCGAAGGTGATTTAATCTTGATTGGTAGTAATTTACCCCATTGCGGCTTCACCGACACCAATACTGGGAATAAAAATGAGACTGTTATTCAAATGAAAGATGATTTTCTTGGAAAAGACTTTTTAGGTCTCCAGGAAACAAAATCCATATCTGACCTATTTAATAAAGCAAAAGGCGGTATTGCTTTTGGACAAAGAACAAAAGACGCCGTAGGCCATAAAATTGAGCTCATGGATGAGCAAGAGCCTTTTGAAAGATTATTAACCTTATTAAGTGTATTAAAAGAACTGGAACACGCCAGTGATTATAAAATTTTAAATGCAGCTGGATTTTCAATGGAAATGCAAATCCAGGACAATGACAGAATTAATATGGTATTTAACTATGTTAAAGATCATTTCCAGGAAGAGATTAATTTAATCGCTATTGCAGAAATGTCTAGCATGACCGTCCCCTCCTTCTGCCGATATTTTAAGAAAATCACAAAAAAAACATTTACTCAATTCGTAAACGAATATCGAATTGTACACGCCTCTAAACTTTTGGCAGAAAAACAAACCAGCGTTGCAAATATTAGCTATGAAAGCGGCTTTAATAATTTCAGTCACTTTAATAAGGTATTTAAAGAATTTACTGGAAAAAGCGCCTCACAATACAGAAAAGAATTAACGGCTGTTTTTAAATAAATTAAAAATGCCTATTTTCGTGGACGAATGGAGAATTTTATAGTATCAGCCCGTAAATACCGCCCGGCAACGTTTGAAACGGTTGTTGGACAGCAGCACATTACAGGTACGCTAAAAAATGCTATAAAAAACAACCAACTGGCACAGGCTTTTCTATTTTGTGGGCCAAGGGGTGTAGGTAAAACCACTTGCGCACGTATCCTTGCAAAAACAATTAACTGTACCAATCTAACTCCAGAACAAGAAGCCTGTGGCACCTGTGATTCTTGTGTTTCTTTTCAAACCGGTCATTCTTTCAACTTCCATGAGCTTGATGCTGCATCGAACAACTCTGTTGATGACATCAGAAGTTTGATTGAGCAAGTACGCATACCGCCACAAGCCGGAAAATATAAAATCTATATCATTGATGAGGTGCACATGCTTTCCGCAAATGCCTTCAATGCGTTCCTAAAAACACTTGAAGAGCCACCTTCTTATGCTATTTTTATATTAGCCACCACAGAAAAACATAAAATACTGCCTACGATATTGTCACGATGCCAGATCTTTGATTTCAACAGGATCCAGGTAGATGATATTTCAAGTCATTTAAATAAAATCGCAGAACGTGAAAACATAGCCGTAGAAGCCGACGGTCTACACATCATTGCTCAAAAAGCGGATGGCGGACTAAGGGATGCACTATCTATGTTTGATCAGATTGTAAGTTATACCAACAAAAATCTAACTTATAAATCGGTAATCGACAATCTTAACATACTTGATTACGACTACTACTTTAAACTTACCCAATACCTTACTGCTACCGATGTAAGTAATACCCTAATCTTGTTTGATGAAATATTAAACAATGGTTTTGATGGTAACAACTTCATCAACGGATTGGCCAGTCACCTGCGCAATCTATTGGTAGCCAAAGATCCGCAAACCACTAAACTTTTAGAGGTTAGCGAAAACATCAAACAAAAATACATCAGTCAGAGTCAGCAAACACCGGTATCATTTATCCTTACTGCTTTAAATCTGGCCAACCAGTGCGATCTGAATTACAAAAACAGTAAAAATCAGCGGCTACAAGTGGAGATGGCTTTAATAAAAATGTGCCACATACCATCGGTACTTCAACTAGCCAGCCAACCGCTTACCAACGCAACTGACAACGATCAGATTAAAAAAAAAACTAATGTAAGTCCTGTTGCAGCACCTGCGCCGGCGACAAATCAAGTAGTTAATACAGCGCCTACAACTGCAATTCCTATAGCTCCGCTAAATCCAGCTGCAAACGCTACGCCGGCTATACCAGTTATGGAGGCAAAACCTGTGACTACACCGTCTGCAAGCATTCCGCTTCCTAAAAAAGCACCTGCACCATCTGCAAAAATTGTACTTAAGCCATCTTCTCCTACCCAGCAAAATAACGCGGCAATGCTAATTCCATCTTTAAACGGCATAGAAAAAAAAGGAGAAGGTGCTGTTGATGACGAACCACAATATATTTCTGGTAGTGACCGTGAGCCCTTTACACATGAGCAGCTTCTATTTTACTGGGAAGAGTATGTAAACATCGTAAAAGTGGCTAACAGAATCAATGTGTATACCTTAATGAGTACTTCAGCACCGATATTGGTAAGTCAGGAAGAAATTTTGGTACATATTGAGCATAAGCTACAAGAAGGCATACTTCAGGAGGAAATGATAGATCTACTTAATTTTTTAAGGCCAAGACTTAAAAACTTTAGTATTATCATAAAGACTAAGCAAGTCGTAAAAGAGGTAGTGAACCGTCTGTACACCAGTGTTGAAAAATATCAGTATCTGGTTGAGAAAAACCCCAAGCTGGATGAGATGCGTCGTAGGTTTAATCTCGACGTCAATCCTTAACCCTCACTTACCTGGCATATCATTAATCGGATAACCCTCTTCATCCAGATCATCCCGGTCATCCTCAGGCGTACGGGCCAGTATTTCATCCTCAGGACTCACCACTACACTTTCACCATCATCTATACGCATTCCAGCACCATCTAACCTTTCTTTCAACTCGCCATCCTTGTCATACTCCAATCCAATATAAGGGTTCGATTCATCGTAAGTAGAAATACTATCCTCGCCATTAGGCGCCGAAGTATCATAAGGAAGTGGATGGTCGTAGTCCGTATCCTTCCCTTTCACATCAAACTCGAAACTATTCCGCTCTTTATCAAAAGATAAATTATTAAAATCCTTGGTTTCACCCAAATCTGTTGGATGAAGCTTGTCCTTTGCGCGTTTAGCACCTCCTTGCTGATCATTATCGCCCGTCATCATATTGGTTAGGTTTTATACCGATATAACGTAGAAAAAGAACTAAATGTTTTTAATTATTCACACTTATCGTATAAATTATTGATACATATCGTATAAAAAAACACATAAAAAAGGGGTCTGTACCATGATGATGATACAGACCCCTTTAGGGAAACACTAGCTTAGCTTATAAACTTTCTAAAGCAGTGTTTAATGTTTTACTAGGACGCATTGCTGCAAAAGCTAAATCATCATTTGGATGATAATAACCACCAATATTTTGTGGCTTACCTTGTGCTCCGATTAACTCTTCCACAATCTTAGCTTCATTTTCAGTTAAAGCTTTAGCTAGTTGTGCAAACTTCGCCTGCAATTCTGCATCCTTAGTTTGTTCAGCTAAACCTTGAGCCCAATACATTGCCAAATAGTAATGTGAACCTCTATTGTCAATCTGACCAACTTTACGAGCTGGAGATTTATCATTAGCTAAGAACATCTCTGTTGCTAAATCTAATGTTTCAGCCAATACTAAAGCTTTTGCATTGTTTTGAGTTTGACCTAAATGCTCTAAAGAAACAGCTAAAGCCAAAAACTCACCTAAGGAATCCCAACGTAAGTAACCTTCATGCAAGAATTGTTCAATATGTTTAGGTGCAGAACCACCAGCTCCAGTCTCAAACAAACCACCACCGTTCATCAACGGTACTATAGATAACATTTTTGCAGATGTACCTAGTTCTAAAATTGGGAACAAATCGGTTAAATAATCACGTAGTACGTTACCTGTTACTGAAATCGTGTCTTCACCTTTACGGATTCTGTCTAGAGTAAATTTAGTCGCTTCAACTGGTGATAAAATACGGATGTCTAAACCTGAAGTATCATGATCAGCCAGGTATTTTTTCACTTTCGCAATAATTTCTCTATCATGCGCTCTGTTTTCATCTAACCAGAAAACTGCTGGTGTAGCTGATAAGCGAGCTCTATTTACGGTCAATTTAACCCAATCCTGAATTGGAGCATCCTTGGTTTGGCACATACGGAAGATGTCACCTTTTTCAACCTTTTGATCGAAGAAGACATTACCGTTTGCATCAGTTACACGGATGGCACCATCTGCAGTAGCTTGGAAAGTTTTATCATGAGAGCCATACTCCTCAGCTTTTTGCGCCATTAAACCTACGTTTGGTACAGAACCCATCGTGGTTACGTCAAAAGCGCCATGAGCTTTACAATCCTCAATTGTAGCAGTATAAACACCTGCATAGCAACGATCAGGAATTATAGCAATAGTATCTTGTTGTTTATTGTCTTTATTCCACATCTGACCTGATGTACGAATCATTGCTGGCATTGAAGCATCCACAATTACATCAGAAGGCACATGCAGGTTGGTAATTCCTTTATCTGAGTTTACCATGGCCAATGCCGGGCCATTTGCAATTGCAGCATCAATAGCCGCTTTTACTTCTGCTTCTTTTGCATTTCCAGCAATTTTAGCGTAAACATCGCCTAAACCATTACGGGTATCAATGTTTAATTCTTTGAACAGATCAGCATATTTAATAAAAACATCAGCGAAGTAAACTTCTACAATAGCACCAAAAATGATTGGGTCAGAAACCTTCATCATGGTTGCTTTTAAATGCACTGAAAGTAAAACACCAGCTGCTTTTGCTTCTTCAATAGCTTTTGCTACAAAAGATTTCAATGCAGAAAGATTCATTACTGAACTATCAATTACTTCACCAGCTTTTAATGGCGATAATCCTTTTAGTTCAACAACAGCACCGTTTGCATCTACAAATTCGATTTTAAACTGAGTAGGTTCTGCAACAGTAACAGATTTTTCTGATCCGTAGAAATCACCTTCAGTCATGCTTTCTACTTTAGTTTTAGAATCTGCAGACCAAGCCCCCATCGAATGTGGATTTGCTTTTGCATAATTCTTAACTGCTTTAGGCGCTCTACGATCTGAATTACCTTCACGTAAAACAGGGTTAACAGCAGAACCTAGAATCTTTGCATATTTTGCTTTGATTGCTTTTTCTTCTTCAGTTTGTGCATTATCTGGATAATTAGGAAGTGCAAAACCTTGTGATTGTAATTCAGTAATTGCACCAACCAACTGTGGAATAGAAGCAGAAATATTAGGTAATTTGATAATATTAGCCTCTGGCGTAGTTGCCAATTGGCCAAGTTCCGTCAATGCATCTCCAATTTTTTGGTCTTCCTTTAAAAACTCTGGAAAATTCGCTAAAATCCTTCCGGCTAAAGAAATATCCCTGCTTTCTACGTCAATACCAGCTGAGGCTGTAAAAGCTTGTACAATTGGTAATAATGAATAGGTTGCCAACATTGGCGCTTCATCTGTCTTGGTATAGATAATTTTTGATGTGTTTGACATATTGTTATAAATACGATTATATGAATGAAAAATAAAGCTGATTGTTTATGATAAACATGCTTTTGATTAAATCGCCTAAAGATAGAATAAACTGATGAAATATGAGCGACAAGCGTGTAAAATTTAAATAGCACATATAAGAGCGTAAATAGCCAAAATGTGAGTTAGAATTATTCGTACTAAATTTTAGCTTTGCTTTAGATGAAAGCAATTTTTACAAGCTGTTTGATTGTGCTTGGTTTTTTTAGCATTGCACAAACAAAACAAGACACCACGAAAAAACTAAATGAGGTCGTTATTCACCCTTATTTCTCGGCGCAACCGCTATTAAGATCAACAGGTTCAATCGGTTTAATAGATCAGGCGGTCATGGATAAGCAACCCTCGGCTTCATTTGTTTCTACAATAAATACCATACCGGGTGTCCGCATGGAAGAACGCTCACCGGGTAGTTACCGCCTTTCTATTCGTGGGAGCTTACTGAGATCGCCCTTCGGAGTAAGAAATATTAAAATATACTTTGATGACTTCCCCTTAACAGATGCAGGTGGGAACACCTATTTCAATGCGCTGGATGTATCCGCTGCACAGAGTTTACAGATTTTAAAAGGACCACATGGCAATATCTTTGGCGCAAACTCTGGTGGCGTAATACTAATCCAACCACAGGGCACCGTTTCAGATAGTACAACGTTAGGTTTGAAACTTGAAGGCGGTTCTTATGGTCTCTTCCGGGAAAATTTAATTTTAAACCAGCAGTTTAACAAATACAGCTTTAACCTTACGCAATCCTATCAACGTAGTGATGGCTACCGTGACCACAGTGGAATGGATCGTAAATACTTCCAGACTTTCCACAAATGGGATTATGCAAAGAATGCCACACTAAAAGCATTTATATTTTATTCAGATCTCCATTACAATACACCCGGTGGGTTAACCGAAGCACAGTATTTGCAAAATCCAAAATCATCAAGACCTGCAGCGGGTGCCTTAAAAAGTGCGATACAACAAAATGCAGGGATCTATAGCAATACATTATACGGAGGGATTGCCAACAACTGGCAAATCAATGAGCAGCTAAAGCATGTAGTAGCTGTTTTTGCTTCCTATACGGACTTTAAAAACCCGTTTATTACCAATTATGAGAAACGAAAAGAACTTACACTTGGCTTGAGGTCATATCTTGAATATGAACGGAAACAGACTGATTTGAACTGGAAATTCGATTTGGGCGTGGAAAGTATGCAAACCTCAACCGATGTAGACAATTACGTAAACAATCTAGGTGTTCCAGCTGCATTACAAGCTTCAGATAAATTAAAGGCCGCAGCTAATTTTGCTTTTGCTCATCTCACCGTTGATCTATTTGATAAATGGCTATTTGAGCTTTCTGCCAGTGCCAATTTGTATAAATATGGTTATGAAAGCATCGCTCCTATAGCTATTGCAAAAAACACAAATAGCTTTGACATTCAGGTGATGCCAAGAGCCGCACTATCTTACCTTGTAGACCAACGTTTATCTTTAAGAGCCTCAGCGAGTAAAGGTTACTCCCCTCCTACGCTGGCAGAAATCAGAGCCTCGAACAATGTGATCAATATTGACTTGCAACCGGAATATGGTTGGAATTACGAAACCGGGTTAAAATATCAAACATTAAACAATAGATTGTTTATTGATGTAGCCGGCTTCTACTACAATCTAAAAAGTGCAATAGTGAGACGTTTAGACGAAAATAATGCTGAATATTTTATCAATGCCGGTGGTACCAAGCAATGGGGATTGGAAAGTACACTTGTTTTTTGGGTGATTCCAACTAATGCGTCAAATTTTGTACAAAGCTTGCAGTTTCGAAATGCTTATACCTTAAGTCACTTTAAATTTGACAAGTACCAGGATAAAACTGCTGATTTTTCAGGCAATAACCTTACAGGTGTTCCAAAAACGACGGTAGTTAGCAGTGTTGATGTACAGTTGCCTAAAGGTTGTTACGCTTTTTTCCAACACAACTTTACTTCTCGAATTCCACTAAATGATGCCAATACAGCTTATGCAAAAAAATACCATCTCCTGCAGGCCAAAATTGGGTATAGAAACTTGCGCATTGGTCGTGTTCCCGTAGAGATTTTTGCAGGGGCTGATAATCTATTAAACGAAAACTACAGCCTGGGTAACGACCTCAATGCTTTAGGAGGTCGTTACTTTAATGCTGCTGCTAAACGTAATTTTTATGGGGGCTTAGCGGTAAGGTTTAATAAACCTTAAGCCTCCACTTTTTTTTCTATTTCCACTTTAGACTCCCTTTCCTTATCCTCCTCCATCTTGTCTTCCTTCTTCCTTTTAATCTCCAGAACGTCCAATTCAATCGCAGTTACGACAACCTCAGTAGAATAGCGAAGATCCCCGGCCTTGTCTTTATAACTTTGCATATTTAGTTTTCCTTCGATACTAAATCGTGTTCCCTTCCTAACCGCTCTTTCCACCAACTCTACTCTTTTGTTCCAGAAAATTAAACTAAACCATTGTGTTTGGTTTACCGAAACTCCCTGGCTATTTTTATAAACTTCATTCACCGCAATACTTAGCCGCGCCATTCGTTTTTCATTTGCAAAATTGATGATAACCGGATCAGTTCCTGCAAACCCGGTTAACCGCACACTGTTTCTTACTTTTTCCATTTTTCTAGATATTTAGTTAGTATTGACTTCATTCACAGCTGTTAGTGCGATCGCCAATTAAGCAAATGTGTATAGAATGGATACAATAAACATGACATTACACGGGTATATCCGGTTACATCCGTATAATTAAGATAATTGAAATACAACTCTGTATATTTACAATAATTAATCTGAAAAAATATTAACCTATTGTATAGCCCCCTGTAAATTAAAGCTATGACCCCACCTATAACACGTTTATGTTTGGATTGCGGCAGCCCCCTACACGGGCGGATTGATAAGAAGTTCTGTGATGATCAGTGTAGAAGTAGCTATAACAATAAGATAAAGGCAGAAAACAATGGTATGATCAAATCGGTTAACCTCATTTTAAAAAGAAACCGCGACATACTGGAAAAACTGAATCCTGCAAAAGAAACAAAGGTTAGTGGAAGCAAGTTAATGGCCTCTGGATTCAATTTTAATTACCATACACATAGCTACGATAACTATAAGGGTAACAAGATATGTACCTTCTGCTATGAATATGGTTACATACGGCTACTCAACGACGAATATTTATTGGTCAAGGAAGTCCTAAAATAAAATATTTACTACCTTAGGTGCAAACTAATGAACTATGTCTAAGATTTTCACCTCCTTTATAGCAACCAGCCTACTGGTACTGTTTTTTGTAAACCCTGTAGCGGCAAAGAAAAAAATCCTCGTATTTTCTAAAACAGCAGGCTTTCATCACAGCTCTATAAAAGTAGGAGTCGCTGCAATTCAAAAATTAGGATTGGAAAATAAATTTCAGGTAGATACCACTATTGATGCCACAAAATTCACCTATAAAAACCTTAAAAAATATGAAGCTGTCGTTTTTTTAAACACAACAGGGGATGTTCTTAATGAGCAGCAACAAGCCGCTTTTGAGCAATATATTAAAAATGGTGGTGGCTATGCGGGCATACACGCCGCTACAGATACAGAATATAGCTGGCCATGGTATGGCAAACTTTCTGGTGCTTATTTTACAAGTCACCCCGCCCAACAAATGGCAGATTTAATTGTACTCACCAGAAGTACTATTGCTACCAAACATTTACCTGAAATATGGAAAAGAAAGGATGAATGGTATAATTTCAAAGAAATTGGCCCAGACTTGAATGTATTGATAAAGATTGACGAAGGCAGCTATACCGGCGGTAAGAATGGCGATAACCACCCTGTTGCCTGGTACCATAATTTTGATGGAGGAAGGTCATTTTATACTGCACTTGGTCATACAGAAGCATCTTATACAGACCCTCTATTTTTAAAACACATTCTAGGGGGCATCCAATATGCAATGGGGATAAAGAAAATGGAGCAATAGCCTTTTTCTTATACTTGATTATTAACCTTTACAGGGCGCCCGCGCTTCAATATTGGTGTTGAAGGATATTTCCGATGCCTTAAATTGTTAAATATCAATGCAACAGCAAAGAGGATCAGTACTCCGGACAATACTGGCGATAATACATACAAATAACCCAACTCCTCTATCTTTTTACCACCAGTAACCGCAATTAGCGCTGTTGCTCCACCCGGAGGATGCAAGGTTTTGGTAATTTGCATAGCTACTATGGATAGGGAAACCGCCAAAGCACAGGCAAACCATAGCTCGCCGGCAAAGAGTTTAAAGACAGTCACCCCAATAATTGCGCAGATCACGTGGCCACCAATAAGGTTACGCGGCTGAGCTAGTGGGCTATTAATGATGCCGTAAACCAGCACAGAAGACGCTCCAAACGAACCAATAAGGAATAAATTATCACTTGCTACCAAATATTGACTATTTAACAACCCTATTAAACCTATACCAACAAAAGACCCTATAAAGGTGAGTACGTGTTCCTTGGCATCGATAAGTGTTTCACGATACAGGATGTATCGCGCTTTGCGGTATTGTTTTCTAATAATTCTTCTGGGCATCGCTTTTCTATATTCGCCGCAAAAATAACACAATATCTAGTCATCTACTAGTCATTATTTTCTTACCTATGGGATCAATCTTGGCGAAGTTATTGAGTATGCTTGCCCATGGTTAATACCAGTGCTATTTTACGCTTCCCATCTTCTACTTGTCTGATTTTATTGACACTTTTTTGTGCCTCCTGTAAAAAAGAGCATAAAACATCAATATCCTTTTATTACTGGAAACAAAACTTTCAGCTAAGCAAAGGACAGACTGATATTTTAACGGAGACTAATAGCAAGAAGCTTTACATTCGTTTTTTTGATATTAAATGGAATACGAAAGCTCAAAAACCTTACCCAGAAGCCATCATAAACTTTCGGCAACAATCGCCATCTCTGGACATTATTCCTGTAGTATTCATTACCAACCAAACCTTTGAAAAACTGGACCAACAAGGTGTAGACAGCCTGGCTATAAAGTGTAATGAACTGCTAAAAAATCTTTCGGTTAGACAAAAAATCAATTGCAAGACTATCCAGATAGATTGTGATTGGACAGTTGGTACAAAGGATAAATACTTTAATTTTTTACACTCATTAAGGGCCCTTAGCAAAAAGACACTGGAGGTGACCATCAGGTTACACCAGGTTAAGTATCAATTTAAAACTGGTATTCCTCCTGTAGATCGTGGAGTGCTGATGTTTTACAATATAGGCAAGTTATCCGCTGATCTAAAAGAGCCCAATTCTATCTATAATACCCAGACAGCAGAAAAATATGTGGGCAGCTTAAACAATTACCTTTTACCTTTGGATATTGCATTACCTGTATTTTCCTGGGCTTTACAAATCAGAGCAAACAAAGTGATACAGGTATATGGAAAAATAGGAAGAACTGAACTGAGCAATGCCCAAAATTTTAGTCCCACTGCACAAAAAGACATATATAGAGCGGTACGTAATTTCTTTACAGGTGGCATCTACATAAAAACGGGCGACCTGTTTAAACTCGAAGAAATAGACAAAGCATTATTAAAACAGGCTGCAGTACAATTAGCAGCGCATTTAAAGAAAAACGAAAAAAGAACAATCATCTACTATGAACTGGGCAATCTCAATTTATCAGCATTTAAAGCAAAAGATTTCGAAGAAATTTCTACTTATTTTTAGTCTTTTCGGACTTTCTGCCGGTGGCATAGTGTGGGCCTGCTCAGACTACGGATTTGATTATGAGTATTCAAGCTTCAGTCCCGAAGCCTTCGTAAGCAAAGAATACACCCCCTTCTTTTATACGGAATACATTTCTTACTATGGGGATTACTACTATTCTGAAAACAGTACCTCCCGTTACAACGATGTGATTGTAAACGAATGGCAGAGTTATTTTGACGGTAAACTCGATAAAAAGTCCCTCCAATATTTGCTAACAGCAGCCACGGCTAAAGGCGTCGATTCGGTATATGAGCACATGAAGGGCAAAATAGCTGTACTGCCCAATGAGATGCCGCAATTAAAGTCTTTAAAGCTTGACAAAAAGAAAGTAAATGCTTTTTTCGATTATCTTCGGCTAGCAAAATCAACAGAGCTTTTTGCAGCTACTGATGTCACCCATTCATGGGAACCGCAGCCACAAATAACTGTACCCGCTAAACTGGAAGAACAGATACTAAAGCATTTTAAAAAGGCAAAAGATCCCTTTATAAAGCAAAGACTATGGTTTCAATTGGTCCGCTATTATTATTTTATAGAACGCGGAGACGAGACCATATCAGCAGATGCTTCTAAAACCCTAAATACATTTAACATTTATAAAAATGCATTCCCGCAAAACATGATGTACCATCGTACCTTAGGTTATGTGGCAGGCTGGTATTATAAAAATAAGGACTATGCCAGGTCCAATTACTTCAATAGCTTATGCTACAATTATTCCATGGAAGCAAAGATTCCTGCAGAATGGAGTTTCCATCCGCAGGAGGAGGCCGACTGGATCAGGACACTACAAATGGCAAAAACTACTGCAGAAAAGGCTACGTTATGGCATTTACTCGGCATTCATTATGATACCCAAAGGGCAATTCAGGAGATTATCAAGTTAGATTCGAAGTCGGAGAAACTGGACCTTTTGTTGGCCAGAATTGTAAACATTACAGAACACAGCCTTGGCAACTTTTATCAATCTTCGCCCGACTCGGCTTCCCTACAAACCTTAAAGCAAAACACCGCCCTGATCAGCAGCATAGCTTTAAAAAACAATACGGCTAAACCTTATTTCTGGAACCTGGCAGCTGGTTACTTAAATTTCATGAGCAAGGATTATACCGCCGCCAGATCTTTCTATAATACAGCAAAACAACAACTTCCAAAAGACGACAAACTCGTTATGGCCCAATACAAAATACTAGATTGGACTTTATACGTCAAGGAATTGAAAAATATTGATGCAAAGGTCGAGGCCCAAATGATAGAACCTTTAACGTGGTTTGCGAATCTCAAAGATAGAAAAGATACTATCCCTTCATTAAGGTTTTATAAGGCATTGGATGAAAGTATCAGTAACCTGGCAGAGCTCTATAAGAAACAAGGAGATGTAGTTAAGGCTAATGCTTTTAAAAGTTACTACGAATTTTATGCGGATAACAATAAAATAGAACAGATGAAAGCTTTGCTACAAAAACAGCATAAATCAGCTTTTGAACAGATTATGCTCCGTTATTATCCATTCGATATGCACGACCTCTATTATCATCAATCGCAAGTGCTTACCTATCAAGATAAAATTGATGAAGCAATTGTAATGATGAATAAAAGCGAAAGCACCGGTTTTATTATGCCGGCCAATCCTTTTAACATCAGAGTAAATGATTGCCATGATTGTGATCATGAGCGCAAACCTGCTAAGGACTTATACGCTATCGACGTTTTAAAAACCATACAAAGCATAAAAGCTGAAATAAAGCAGGGCAAAAACGTTTACAAAAATGCGTATTTACTCGCCAATGTTTTTTACAACATCACGTTTTACGGTAATTCGAGGACGTTTTATCAAGGAAAAGTGATGCAGGTTGAAGGGAATACTCCTTTTGAAATCCCTAGCACATTCAGAACAATGCTACTATCCAATAAGATTGCCGAAAAATATTACCTGATGGCAGCCAATGTCGCTAAAACCAAGGAACAAAAGGCCAGGTGTATCTTTATGGCGAGCAAATGTGAGCGCAACGAGAGTTACAATCGGTCTTATAATAAACCAGAGAATGCAAACTCCGGTTATTGGGATGTGAATATAGAGCCGGTTTTCTTTGGGAAATATTTCTCCGTTTTAAAGACCCAATATGAGGATACTAAATTCTATGACGAAGCCATAAAAGAATGTGGATATTTCAGGAGTTATGATGATAAATAATAGCTTTTTAAAAAATATGATGTCCCACACAATATTCTCTATTGTAAAGCGTCTATATATGTGAGAGCGTTAATTTAGATGAGCGGGAAGGGTCGGTAGGATCTTTCCCGCTTTCTTTTTATAGGGTAAATGATAGATTAGCCAGTGGCTGTAATTAGTTCTTTTTTATTTTGTTGATGGCCGAGATCCGGTTAGTTACATGAAGTTTTTTATAAATATTTCTAACATGAGTTTTAACTGTCCCTGTACTGATAAAAAGCAGATCTGCAATCTCTTTATTGGAAGTACCCTGAGCTAACAGCGCTATAATTTCCTGTTCTCGAAAGCTCAGACCGTTATCAATTTTCAATACAGATTCATGAAAAGCACATACTACTTTCCTCGCTATAAAGGGACTCATTGGGGATCCGCCATCACGAAGTTCCTTAATAGCCATCTGAACCTGTACTGTAGTAGAATCTTTAAGCAGGTAACCCAATGCGCCTGCTCTTAGCGCCTCAAAAATGCTGTCATTATCGTTGTGGGTACTGCAGACCATTAGTTTGGCATCTGGAAGAATCACCTTTAGCTTCATAATGAGTTCAATACCCGACATACCAGGCAAACGCAGATCAATTAGCATAATATCAGCCGGCTGAACATATATTTTACTAAGCATATCTTCTGCTGAGTTGTATATACCACGAACATTAAATCCATCAATTGCATTTATAATATCTCTCAATACCAATCCGAACTCAATATGATCTTCTACAATAGAAACATTTGTCATGTACCAAATATTATTTGCAATTTTATAATGAAAGGTTAAGTAGTACGAAAAATAACCAATTTTCTATTCTAATCATAAGTATCTGAAAAAAATATTACTAATTACATCAATTGTTATTCTGCTTGCAGCGAAAGTGTTTGCACAGGCGTCAGCTTTCAGCTCGATCAAAGGATTTCCAACAAATGAGGTTTATGATCTGCTTGTTGATAATAAGGGTTTTCTATGGGTGGGTCATGACCTTGGTCTATCCAGATATGATGGAATCTCCATCACCAATTTTTCGAACCCCAGTCAAATGTCGCTCAGCATAACAGATCTTGCAGAAGATAAATACGGACGTGTCTGGAGTCATAATTTTAGTAATCAGATCTTTTATACTAAAAATGAAAGGCTTCAGCTATTAAATGCTTATAATAACAAGTCTGAGTTGAGATTTCCGAGACTAGCGTTAACAGATGATGAGCTAATTGCAACAACCAACAAGGGGCTATTTATTTGTGACTTAAAGACACTAAGTTCAAAATACCTTTCCCTGAAAGGGAAAAATAGCGCTACTACTTCATTAATTAGTTTTAACCGCCAGGTAATTGCCTATGGCAACGGACAATGGTATTGTTATTCCAGAAATAATGGACTAAAGCCACTTAAAGCAGATTTCAAATTAATAAATACACAGGATTTTTATCTTCATCCGGTTCTGTATAAGGATACAATGCTAATCACCTCCTCGTCTTCAGGTGAAATAAAAAAAATAATGCTAAGTGGGGATTCGATCAAATTAGTGAAATCGGAGAAAAAAGGAGATTTTATAAACACCGTAGTTCTCCATCAGCAAAAATTATGGATAAACACCAAATCCGATAGTTATTCGACCACTGGAAACCTACGCATTAACGGACTGAATTTAACCGATATGGTTACAGATGACGAAGGAAATACCTGGTATAGCAGCCTTAAGAATGGAATAATGGTAAAGTATGGTAAGGCGGGCTTTGCGCTGAATAATTTTATGATTCCAAATAAAGGCGATTTTATTAGATCAATGGCCATGCAAGAAAACATTATTGCAGCGGGAACCCAAAATGGTCAATTGATCATGTATAACGCCATTAAAAAGCAAGAACTTTATCGTCTAGAAATTCCTGAAAAATCTGGGTCAATTGAGCGGATAAGCAGATATTTTAATGGCAACTTCTTGCTTTCGGCTTCAGTCGATAATTTTGTTTTAGATGTAAAGACAAAAAAACTGACATTAATTGATCATACTATATCCAAAGACACAGACTATCATAAAAATCTATTTTTTAATGCCACCTCAAAAAGTATTATCATCAAACCAGCTATTGATGGAGATTATACAGCTACAAATGCAAGATCATTACTTTTCCCTTCAATGGCTATAGGAAATGATGAATGGGGCTCTTTTTTATATAAAGATGTACGTTGCAGGGCCTTGAAATATGATTCTTTATCAAAGAACCTGTATGTTGCACTTATAAATGGGCTACATGTTATTAATAAAAGTGGGATTAAAGCCATTTATTATAAAAATAGAGCCATTAATACATCCTCAATGGCATATAGTAAGGATGGTCTTTTTATTGGTGATTTTAATAGAGGCCTTATAATTTTTAAGGGCGATAGTATTCAAAACTTTTCCGTGGCCGACGGTCTTTTATCAAATACCCTGTTAAAAGTTAAATTATTTGACAATCACCTTTGGCTAATTGGAAAGAAAGGAATTCAGCTATTTAACACCAGAAATAGAAGAATCGTAAACGATTTGCAATTCCCTACTCTAGAGCAGGGAATTGTATATGATGTACATGAATTTAAAAACAATGCTTACATATGTACTTCAGAAGGTATTTATGAAGTCCCCCTTAAAACGAAAAAAGAGCCAAAAACTTTAAACAATAGCCTACTGTATACTTTGGTGAACAATATAGACACTGTTTTTTCTGCATACAAGGAGTTTCCATATCATAAAAACAATATCCTTTTTGAAATAGCTGCACCATGGTTTAGTAACCCTCAGGGTATACATTTTAAATATCGTTTGCTTAATGGATCTAATCAGGAGTGGTTAGTAACAAATCCGGCTGAAAGAAAAATCAATTACCCTTCACTTGCTCCTGGCCGTTATACATTTGAAGCAAGGGCGACTGCGGCCAGCGGCGAAGTGGCTTCAAAACCTATTAAATTTGATTTTATCATTAACAAACCCTGGTGGATCCAGCCTTGGTTTATTTTGCTGAGCTCACTATTTGTATTGGGAATTATTTTTACTGTTGTATGGGCCTATTTCCGGAATCGCTTAAAACAAGAGCGCATATTATATGAAAAGAAGCTTGCAGTAGAAATTGAAAGACAGAGAATAGGCAATGAAATTCATGATGATATTAGTGCAGGCCTGTCTGCTTTACGTCTACATACTAGTCTGACAGAAATAAAAGCTAGCTCAGAACCTGTACAGCAAGACATTATAAAGATTAACTCAGGAATCAAAGAGCTATCTTCTCAGCTGAGGGAAGTTATATGGGCACTAAACACCGACCATGATTCGATCGAAAACCTTATCTATTATATTCATCAGCAATCAATTTCCTTTTTCCAAACATCAGGAATCACTATAAAAGTAGATTTACCTGTGTTCATTCCCGAGCATACTATAGGTGGTGAAAAACGCAGGCACATTTATCTTGCTATTAAGGAATCATTCCAGAATATCATCAAACATTCATCGGCAACACTTGTGAATTTAACTATACATACTGAAAAAAATCAATTAATCATTGTAGTGAAGGATAATGGTATCGGCTTTGTAAAAAAGAGTAGTGTTGAAAGTTCTGGTATCAAAAGCATGACAAATCGAATGGAAAAAATCGGCGGAAAAATGGAAATCGTTTGCGATCACGGAACACACATAAACTTCTACATACCTATTAGGGTAATATAAACTCTTGCTCATTTGGTTTTAGAAAGTCGAATTATTTCATTACAATGATCCTCCCCTCTTCAACTTTAAAGTGTACATCGCCTGTTAATTCAAGCTGACTTAACACCTTGGAAACATGAGAAAAACGCGAAACACTTCCGTCAAATAGCTTCTTTTTATCTACGCCCTCGTATACAACATCTACATCATACCATCGGGATACCTTTTTCATGATGCTTTCCAAAGGTTCGCCATCGAATATAAACAGGCCATTCTTCCATGCCAAAACCTCCTGAAGATCAGCCTTAATTACGGTAATGACACGATGATTTATAACAGATTGCTGGCCAGGCTTAAGGATTACCTTATTCCCGTTTGTAGCTTGTAGATTATTCACTTTAACAGCGCCTTCAAAAAGTGTAGTTTTCACGAATGAATCATCAGCATAGCTACTGATATTGAAATGTGTACCCAAAACTTGTACTTCTTGTTTTTTAGCCACTACTTTAAAAGGATGTTTTGCATTCTTCGTTACTTCAAAATAGGCCTCTCCGCTCAATTCAATCTTTCTTTCGCTCAGAGAAACAAAACTCGTTGGGAATCTAAGGGTTGAAGCGGCATTTAGCCATACTTTAGTGCCGTCTGGCAATATAACCTGATAAGTTCCACCTTTAGGCGTTGAAATCGTGTTGTAAGTATATCCCTTATTTTCAGTATCACCACCAACAACTTCATATACCAATTGTCCATTTCCAGTTTTACGAACTATAGTACCCGCATCTTTTGCTAACTCGCCATCAGCAGCCTCATTGAGTGTAATGGTTTTCCCATTGGCTAATGTTAAAGTTGCTCTATTACCACCAGGGGGAATATCATGGGAAACAAATTCGGCAGCCAGATTCTTAAAATTGACATTCGGATAATTCTTATGGAACATTGCGGCTATTCCAGTTACAATTAAAGCAATGCAAGCGATAGAAAGATAAATAAAGGCTCTTTGCTTATAGAAAGGAATCGGAGCAGTCTTGCCATCATTGTCGGCCTTTAACTGCTCTTTATTCTCATTTTCTGATTGCTGTGTTCGCATTTTTATAATTAATGATAAGCTTAGTTAAGATCCGAAAAAATAATGGATCATGCTACCAATATTATATATAATTTCTGGATTAAGTACAATAACGAGCATTTTTGGCACCATTTATCTACAAAAAAGCGTATTTAAGAAACAACTACCTCATCGACTTGTTATAACCTCATAATTATTTTAGCATGAAATCAACAATCCTAATACTGGCAGCCTTTTCATTAATCATGGTGTCCTGCAACAATGAGAATAAAGAGAAGCATGACGCCAACCAAGCGAAAATAACCGCGAAAGACACTGGTACAGAACCAAAAATAAATAGTAACGACTGCTATGCCCACTTCAAAAACAGGGATACGGCTACCCTTAAAATAAATATTGAAGGCAATAACCTGATTGGAGATCTAGACTATAAATTATTTGAAAAAGATAGCAACAAAGGTAAAATTGCCGGTCAAATAAAAGGCGATACCATCATTGCTGAATATACCTTCATCTCTGAAGGCGTAAAATCGGTAAGAGAAGTTGCTTTTCTGAAAAAAGCAGATGGTAATCTATATGAAGGCTTCGGAGAAGTCATGGAAAAGAACGGCAAAATGGTTTTTAAAAACCACTCTGCCTTAAAATTTGATGATTCAATGGTATTCACCAAAACAGACTGCAAATAAGTCTACGCTCTTACTTTGAGCGACTTCAGATTAGCTCCTGCCCTATAAATCGCTTGTTTTTTTGCTTTTCTTAAATCCCCACCGTCAATGGTAATACCTTCGTTTGAGGTTCCCTCAAGACTTAACAATGCCTGACAAGGTGTTAAAACACGGACAGCGGTAAACAACAGATCCTTTGAGTTCACAACTCTTAACAATGATTCTGCGCTCATACTCCCCTGTACACTTAAACCGTTGATGGCAGCATCTTGTACATTGTCCAAAACTACGGCAGGACGGGCATCTTCAGCAGCAAATTCAAAACGTACATTTTGAAGCGTTAAGCCTTTTACATTTCTTGCATATAGTCCATAAGCAGGCGGACCACCTGGAGCAGTGTCCCATACCCCAAAATACTCAGCAGCTACTTTCGGCACATCCCTTTTACCCGCTTGCGCAACAGTACCACCGCCCGCATATTTCACATGAACATCAGTAAAAGATATATTTTCAAGATAATGATCACCCATTGCATTTAAAGTAATGCAGGAGTTTTTTTCGCCTTCCCAGGTATGCAGATCAAAATGAATATCTGGATGCGGAACTGGCAAAGCAATAACCGAAGCCCGGATGCCATTAAATGAAATATTTCGGATATAGGATTTGGTTGTGGGTTGATTATTGTCTGGATTTTTATTATTACTTACCCCACTAAAACCAATACCAATAGGCCCTGTCACATTCTTCATGATGATATTCGAGAAGGAGAAGTTCTCTATGTTTGCCCTTCCAGAACTAATCTTTATCGGACAGCCATAGGTATCATAAATCAGGCAATTGGAAATAGCTATATTTTGAGAATCACCCCCACCAAAACGAAATATAGACCAACGTGTGCTAAAGCTACAATTGGTAATGGTTACAAATCGGTTGCTCCCAAACAATGAACAGGCATCATCCTGACACTGCACATCGCAATTGGTAATGTGCACATACTGACAACTAGAAAAATGAAAACCATCATTATTTTTATTTACGCGATTATAAATCCTTACCCCATCAATATAAACTTGTTTACACTGCAATAAGCGGATGCAATGATAGGCGCTAGCTTGTAAAAAAACATCATGCAACCGAAGTTCAGTACATTGATGGAAAATGAAAAGATGTGGACGGTCGAAATTGCCACCAACACCATTTTGTCCGGGCCCGGTATTGTCTCCTTTACCAGTATAAAAGGCCAAACCATTGCCATCTACAGTCCCTTTTCCTTCAATACTTAATCTTTCTGCATTTACCGCATATAGAAAGACGATATTGCCGTTGCCCGAAGGGACACCTTTCCCGGCAGTGTAATCTTCTCTTTTCGGACTGCCCAACAACCTGCCTCCTGCCGACAAATGAAAGGTTACATCTGACTTAAGTTGCAGTGTACCCGACAAAAAAACTCCGGTAGGAAGCAATACTGTTCCTCCTTTAGCTACATTACAAGCATCAATTGCGGCTTGAATAGCTAGCGTGTCCAAGGTTTTTCCATCGCCCTTTGCGCCATAATCCATTACATTATAAACATTGGATTTACCCGGCTCAACACCAGGTATTTTGGCACTAATCATTGCGGCCCCCGCTACTGTTAAGGCAGGAACGGAAACTTTACCCAACCAGGCACGGCGGGATAATTGCTCTGAAGCGTCTTTATTTATCATTCTTTATAGAATTTAAGGGTTAATTCTGCTTTTGGAGCTTCCAAAATTTCTCCGGTATCTTTATCTTCATATTTAATATTGGTAAAATTCGCTTGCCAGGTCATCTCCTTTTCCGTTATATCAGTCAAAGTCCATAGACTAGCATTAAATATTTCAGCATCGTTCAATTTCATGTAAATTAAGTTCCGCTCTTCTGCCACATTGTATGGCGTATTCACAACTGTGGAATCCTGAGTTTCGATTTTAGCCTTTGCACCCTTTACAAAACTGACATTTGTAGCCTGACTGTTAGCAACCAATACTTCTTCATATTCTTTTTGTCCCGACTGATCAAAATAAATCATATGATTTGATTGAACCGACCACTTCCCTATCAGGTCATCGTTGATTTTAGCCACCTGCGAGCCATCTTTTTTGCACCCAATAGCAACTATTGCCATAAATGCGATAAACAACAACCTAATCTTCATGCTTATTTAGCTGGGAATAATTGAACCATCACCACACCATGTTGAGCGACATCAGTAGAAAATTCCTGATCAAAAGTCCCAAGATCCTTCTGGCGCCATAAGTCGCGCACCACATACTTCCCTTTAATGCCCAGATCTGACCACTTTAACACCATCTTTTGCACACCATTGTCTGCAAGATTAAACAAGCCTGCAGCTTTACTACCATCTTCCATATCCTTTGCCATTACACCAATATCTCCTTCGTTTATAATTACAGTTGCTTGTTTACCCAACGGGTCCTGATTTACAGCATTTACTTCATCATTGGTGAGTAGGCCCAGTGTAAAATCATCCAATTTCGATATATCATTGCCCAACAATAGCGGCACAGACATTAAACACCAGGCGGTCATGTGTGTGTATTGCTCGTCAGGAGTTAATTTTGAAGGCCATTTTTCCGGCGCATTCCAACCTACAACCCCCACAATCATCATATCAGGATCATTCCAATGACCAGGACGCGCGTATTTCGCCCATTTATCCTGGGTAAAGATTCTGCTCTTTAAACTCTTCCAATTGTCCTTAATATCGCCACCGGTGCGCCATGCATTGGAAACTTTAGACAAGTCGGCAATGGTTGCAAACGGGGTGCTGTTGGATAAACTATATACAACATCACGCCCGCTGTTTCTGAGGGCGTCATACATCGCCTTTGTCTCGGTTAGTTCTATCGGATTCCAATCGTACTTTAAATAATCAAAGCCCCAATCGGCAAATTGCTTAGCATCATTATCCCAAAAATGGTGTGTTCCTATGGCATAAGGCAATAATTTTTTATTACGCGCTACATTTTCCTTTGTACGCTCAAATGTTCCTTCAGGATTCAAAGCAGAGCCACCAATACGATGTCCATACGACTCGATCCATGGTGTTGAGTAAGTACCTATTTTAAGTCCGAGCCCGTGTACCTGATCGACCAATTTCTGGATATCAGGAAAACGACTGCTATCCGGAAGAATAGCAAAGTGCTTTCCTCCCCTTTTTCCCTGCCAGCCATCATCAATATTCATATAAGACCAGCCATAGTTAATTAAACCAGTCTCTGCCATCGCTTTCGCTTGTGTTAACACTTGCGCCTGTGTAATTCGGGTACCATAGATATTATAATGATTCCATCCCATTGGTGGAGTCAATGCGATTTCTTCTCCAACGATTATTTTAAAATCCTTATTAGATTTGCCTAGAGCGTTGGAAGCCTCAACCTTGATGACATATTTACCAGCTTTAGCTATTGATCCGGAAATCCGCCCTGTCTTAGGATCAACTTTAACTCCTTTAGGTAATTGACTGGCAGAAAAAATCATTGGTCTGTTGCCCGAAGCTGGGATGGTAAATAAAATAGGATGCCCCGGACGGACGCCAAATACTTTAGGTCCATTTATTCGAGGTTCTGGCTTAGCCTTAGGTGTTAAAGTAACGGTAGGACTTACTTCCTGAGCAATTACGGAAGGACAATAGCAGCTCATAAAAAGTACTGCTACTGATAACATTTGTTTGGCAGAAGTTAGTTTCATTTACACTTGTGTTAATGAAACTAAAATTAGGTAATCGCCTAAGGAAATAATTGTACTTTATACGCTTAATTGTCAATCATCTTGACATTGATTAGTACGATCGTCATGACGAACCGCATAAAAAAAGGGATTCTTTAGAATCCCTCAAATTTTTCCCAGAAGCCATCTACAGGCAGTTTTGCAAAAATATTGACCGGTTCCTTTTTAACCGGATGAATAAATTGGAGTCTGCGCGCATGTAGACAGATACTGCCTTTGCGACTACCACGTGGGTAGCCATATTTATTGTCGCCCACAATCGGACAGCCTAATGTAGACAGCTGTACCCTGATTTGGTGCGAACGCCCCGTTAATGGATCTACTTCAATTAAATAATAACCATTTAGTTCTCCAATAAGCTTATAGCTTAATTCAGAACGTTGGCTACCCGGCACTTCCGTATTATAAGGGGTAACTACGTTTTTTTGTGGATTCTTAATCAGCCAATGAACCAGCGTACCAGATGGCTTTGCAGGTTTATTGCGCACAACAGCCCAGTAAGTCTTTTTAACCTCCCGGTTTTTAAACATTGCATTGATCCGTTCCAACGCCTTGCTTGTTTTAGCAAAAAGGATTACGCCACTTACGGGTCTATCCAAACGGTGTACTACACCTAAAAATGCACTATTGGGCTTATTATACTTTGCTGCCAGGTATTTTTTAACCTGTTCGTCTAATGGCTCATCGCCGGTATCATCAACTTGTACAATATCCCCTGCACGTTTCATTACGGCAATAAGGTGATTGTCTTCGTAAAGTATGTCTTTATCAGTTACAGGCATTAATATTGTTCCTTTTCGTTTGGAAAATCGTTCCCTTTAACATCTCTGATATAGGATTGAGCAGCTTCTTTAATGCCTTCATATAAATCCAGGTATTGACGTAGGAAGCGTGGTTTGAAACCTTTCGTCAAACCGATCATGTCATTCACTACCAAAACCTGTCCGTCACAGTCACCACCAGCACCAATACCAATAGTTGGTATATGTAAGTTCTGTGAAACTTCCTTACCTAATTTGGCTGGAATTTTCTCTAATACTATAGCAAAACATCCAGCTTCCTGCAAAGCCAGGGAATCAATTCTTAATTTCTCAGCCTCTGCCTCATCTTTTGCTCTTACCGTGTAAGTACCGAATTTATATATAGATTGAGGAGTAAGTCCCAAATGGCCCATTACAGGAATACCGGCTGTAATGATACGCTGTATAGAGTCTACAACTTCAGTTCCACCCTCAAGCTTCACGCCATGTGCGCCTGATTCTTTCATGATGCGGATAGCAGAGTTTAAGGCTTCTTTTGAATTACCTTGGTAAGAACCAAAAGGCAAATCGACCACTACAAAAGCACGGGCAGCACCTCTAACGACTGATTGTGCATGATAGATCATTTGATCTAATGTAATAGGAAGTGTGGTTTCGTGACCAGCCATAACATTGGAAGCCGAATCGCCGACTAACAATACGTCTAGCCCCGCATCATCGAGGATGGTTGCCATTGAATAATCGTAAGCAGTTAACATGGAGATCTTCTCACCACGTTGTTTCATTTCCTGTAATATATGAGTAGTTATTCTTTTTACTTCTTTATTTACCGACATGCTTTATAGTTTTGTTAGCGCAAAATTAGGTTTTACATTCGTAATAAAGGGAATTTATTGTTTTTCTGACATTCTGCCTTTAATTTGGTAGCAAAAAACTGAATTAAATTAATGAAAACTCAAACCCATCCCCCCACTCTTCAGGTCGAAAACAAAAAAAGATTTGACGAATGCGAGAAAAAAATATATCCCGAAAGGCTATTCCCGGCCAGTATACAGATAGATTTAGGAAATGTTAAAAAAAATCTTGAATAAAACCTGCAAAACCCTATCTTTGTACCCCGAAATGCAGGGCTTAATTAACAGCACATTTGTTAAAGACATAATCGGTGTAAAAACCGAAGCGAAGACCTCATTTTTCCTTTTTTTTACACCCATAATTTCTCATTATAATTACCATGACTAACTACACCAAGTTACCTGCTATCTTGTTATTGGCTGATGGAACCGTATACTATGGCAAAGCTGCCGGAAAAATAGGCACTACCACTGGCGAGATTTGTTTTAACACCGGAATGACAGGATACCAAGAGATTTTTACAGATCCTTCTTATTTCGGTCAGATCATGGTAACCACCAATGCGCACATTGGAAATTACGGAATTCATAAAGAAGAGATCGAATCTGAAAGCATTAAAATTGCTGGACTGGTTTGTAAAAACTACAACATCGGCTTTAGTCGTAAAGAAGCTTCGGAATCTATTCAGGATTATTTCCAGAATGAGAACATTGTAGGTATTTCAGATATTGATACTCGTGCACTTGTACGTCACATCAGAAACAAAGGTGCCATGAATGCTATTATTTCTTCTGAGATTACGGATTTAGAAGAATTGAAAAAGAAATTAGCTGAAGTACCTTCTATGGATGGCCTTGAGCTTTCTTCTCAAGTTTCGACTAAAACACCATATTTCTACGGTTCTCCGGATGCTACTTATAAAATAGCCGCTTTAGATCTTGGAATTAAAAAGAACATCCTTCGCAATTTTGAACACAGAGATGCTTATGTACAAGTATTCCCTGCAAAAACCACTTTCGAAGAAATGGATAAATGGGGTGCTGATGGTTATTTCATCTCTAACGGTCCCGGCGATCCTTCGGCCATGCCTTATGCTATTGAAACCGTCAAAAAAGTTTTAGCAGCAGACAAACCTATGTTTGGTATTTGCCTTGGTCATCAGCTACTGGCAGAAGCCAATGGTATCGGTACCATGAAAATGTTTAACGGACACAGGGGATTAAATCACCCGGTTAAAAATATCATTAAAAACCACTGTGAAGTAACTTCTCAGAATCACGGTTTTGGTGTGATTCCTGAAGAAGTAAAAAGCTCTGATAAGGTTGAAATCACGCATCTCAACTTAAACGACCAGTCTATTGAAGGGATCCGCGTAAAAGGAAAGAAAGCATTCTCGGTACAATATCACCCAGAATCTTCTCCAGGCCCTCATGATTCACGTTACTTATTCGATGATTTCATCGAAATGATTAAAGGTGAACTGGCCTGGTAATGTCAACTAAAAATGCCATTATCAGTGTAAAAAACCTGGTAAAAAAATATGATGATCTCACAGCCGTTCAAGGCATTAGCTTTGAAGTGTATGAAAACGAAATCTTCGGACTTTTAGGACCTAATGGTGCTGGAAAAACCACCACCTTAGAGATCATTGAAACACTTCGTGAGAAAACTTCAGGAGAAATCCTGGTAGATGGCTATTCGGTAGAAAAAGACGCCAATAAGATCAAAAGAATTATTGGCGTTCAATTACAAGCTGCCGGCTATTATCCAAACTTGAACTTGGTTGAGCTGATGGAGCTTTTCTCAGGTTTATATGGAGTAGACATTAAGCCAATGGAGATGCTTGAAAAAGTAAACCTTCAGGATAAGGCCAAAGCAAAATACAAAGCGCTTTCTGGTGGACAGAAGCAACGCTTTTCTATTGCAACGACCTTAATCAATGCGCCAAAAATAATCTTCCTTGATGAACCAACTACGGGCTTAGACCCACAGGCTCGTCGCAATTTATGGGACTTGATCATCAGCATTAGAAATAATGGAACAACTGTAGTGATCACTACCCATTATATGGACGAAGCGGAGCAATTGTGCGACCGCGTTGCTTTTGTAGAACGAGGAGAAATCATTGCACTTGATACCCCAGATAATCTAATAGATAACCTGGTGAACAGTGGATTCGAAAGAAAAAAAGAAGTTAAAAAGGCCAACCTCGAAGACGTCTTCATTAACCTGACCGGTAAGGAATGGCGGGAGGACAATTAAAATAAACATGGGCAAACCCTACAATAATACCAAAGCTACCCTCGCACTTGCCAAAGCAAGTTTCCGTTCCATCATGCGCAGTCCTTCTGCAGTTGTTTTTACACTTGCCTTTCCTTTAATATTTATCCTTGTTTTTGGCTTTATAGGAAGTAGTGAGATCAAAGTAAAACTAGCTGTGGCTCCGGGTTCTGATCTGCAAAATCCAGTGATCCAGGCATTGGAACACCATTCAATGGTTAGCCTGGTTAAAGATACAGATACTGCTGACATCAGAAACGGGCTGGAAAAGGGGAATATTGATGCCCTCATTAATGTTAAAAAGAATGAAGCAGGCACACCTGCTTATCTCGCAAACGTTCAATATACATCAGCATCTATGGATAAAGGCAGCATACTTAAATCTGTCCTAAACAATTTGCTAAGTACGCTTAATGCTAAAGATGTAAAACCTACTGTTGCCGAACTTTACGAAAGTACAGTACAAGGCAGGGTTTATCGCAGAATAGATTTTATCTTACCGGGACAATTGGGCTTTTCGCTACTCAGTACTGGTGTATTTGGTACTGCATTCGTGTTTTTCAGCTTACGTCAAAACCTGGTGATCAAACGCTTTTTCGCCACGCCTGTTAAAAGATCAAGCATTGTTTTTGGAGAGTGTTTGGCCAGAATAGGCTTTGCCTTATTGGGGGCAATTTTCATCATTGTAATCGGCCATTTCTTTTTTCATTTTACCTTGATACATGGTGCAATTACAGTCTTAAATATGCTTTTGCTTTCTATCATAGGGCTCATTGTCTTTATGGGTTTCGGCTTTGTCGTATCAGGCATCGCTAAAAGTGAAAGCACCATCCCCCCAATTTCAAACATCATTACGCTCCCTCAATTCTTATTATCGGGAACCTTTTTTTCTATTGATGTATTCCCTACCTGGCTTCAACCAATCAGTCGTGCTTTACCCCTAACCTATCTAAATGACGCCATGAGAAAGGTGGCATTTGAAGGTGCTGGATTATGGGATGTAAAACAGCAAATTTTGATCATGGTGATTTGGGGAATTGGCATATATGCCGTTGCGGTCAAAACGTTTAAGTGGGAGTAAACCCTGCCTGAGCCTATAATTTCCCTATTGGAATATTAAATATTTGTAGTTAATTTCATTGTAAACAAACACCTTGAAAACAACCTACATATGAAAAAATTTGCTGCAGAATTTATTGGAACATTTTGGTTGGTATTAGGCGGTTGCGGAAGCGCCGTTTTAGCCTGTAATTATCCAGGTGCCGGCATCGGCTTTTTAGGCGTTGCTCTTGCATTTGGACTAACTGTAGTCACTATGGCTTATGCGATAGGACACATTTCTGGTGCACATTTAAACCCCGCCGTGTCTGTTGGTTGTTGGGTTGCCGGCCGTTTAGATGGCAAAGACCTTGTTAGCTATATCGTAGCACAGGTTTTTGGGGGTATAGCCGCCGCAGGTGTTCTGTACCTCATTGCGACCGGCAATGGAAGCTCAATTGGCAGCTTTGCCAGCAATGGTTATGGTGATCTTTCGCCAGGCAAATACAGTCTGGGGGCAGCCATGGTTTGCGAAATCGTAATGACCTTTATCTTTTTACTGGTTATACTTGGCGCTACCGATAGCAAAGCACCAAACGGCTTTGCAGGATTAGCAATAGGCTTATGCTTAACCTTAATCCACTTGATTAGTATCCCAGTAACCAATACTTCAGTAAATCCTGCCAGAAGTACCAGTCAAGCATTATTTGCTGGTAGCGACGCCTTAGGACAGCTTTGGTTATTCTGGCTTGCCCCAATTGCAGGTGCAATTCTAGCTGGTATCGTTTATAAAACCTGCTTTGCTTCTCCGCCAGAAGGCAGATAAAACTTCATAAAAACATTAAAACAGTATTAAGAGGCCTGCTACATTTTACGTAACACGCCTCTTTTGTATTCATGTGAATTCGTCATCGTTAAAAAAAAGTGATCACAATCCCTATAATTTAAAAATTATTATAACTTTGGATATTGTCTTAGTAATTGTACTTTTTACACTAAGGCAGATTTACTAATAAAAAACCAAAAAAATGAGTTTAATAATCGATGTTCATGCACGGCAAATACTTGACTCCCGTGGCAATCCTACAATTGAAGTAGACGTAATGACAGAAAATGGTGTTCTTGGTCGTGCGGCAGTACCATCAGGAGCCTCAACAGGCATTCACGAAGCTGTTGAGCTTCGCGACAATGACAAGGCTGTATATATGGGTAAAGGCGTATTAAAAGCTGTAGCCAATGTAAATGACACGATTGCTGCTGAATTAAGGGGTGTGGATGTATTTGAGCAAGTTGCAATCGATAACTTACTGATCAAATTAGACGGAACTGAAAACAAAGGTAAATTAGGTGCAAATGCTATTCTGGGTGTTTCTTTAGCTGTGGCTAAAGCAGCTGCACAAGAAAGCCGTCAGCCTTTATACCGTTACATTGGTGGTGTTAATGCAAACACCTTACCTATTCCAATGATGAACATCGTAAACGGTGGTTCTCACTCTGATGCTCCTATTGCTTTCCAGGAATTCATGATCATGCCTGTTGGTGCTTCTTCTTTCTCTGAAGCACTGAGATGGGGAACTGAAGTATTCCATAACTTAAAAGCAATTTTACACAGTAGAGGTCTTTCTACTGCGGTAGGTGATGAAGGTGGTTTTGCGCCAACTTTTGAAGGTACTGAAGATGCTGTAGAAACCATTATGCAAGCGATTGAAAAAGCAGGTTATACGCCAGGTAAACAAATTGCCTTAGCATTTGACTGTGCTGCTTCTGAATTTTACAAAGACGGAAAATACGATTACACTAAATTTGAAGGCGATAAAGGAGCGATTCGCACAAGTGCTGAACAAGCTGAATACCTTGCATCTTTAACTGAAAAATATCCTATCATCTCTATTGAGGATGGAATGGGCGAAGATGACTGGGCTGGCTGGAAATTGTTAACTGAGAAAATCGGTGACCGCGTTCAGTTAGTAGGTGATGATTTATTTGTAACGAATGTTAAAAGATTACAAACTGGTATCGATACCGACACTGCAAACTCTATCCTTGTAAAAGTAAACCAAATCGGTTCTTTAACAGAGACAATCAATGCAGTTTCTTTAGCACAAACCAATGGTTATACTTCTGTAATGTCTCACCGTTCGGGTGAAACTGAAGATGTTACCATCGCTGATTTAGCCGTAGCATTAAACTGTGGTCAAATTAAAACAGGTTCAGCTTCACGTTCTGACAGGATTGCAAAATACAATCAGTTGTTACGTATTGAAGAAGAATTGGGTTCTGCTGCCAGATTTATTGGCAAAGACTTTAAATACGCAATAAAGTAGTTTAAAGACAAATATTTCAAAAAAGTGCCTGCATCATAAATTATGATCAGGCACTTTTTTTATGTCCAGTATTTATTTAATATTTTTTCCTACTTTAGTTCAATGTACTCTCTCTCAAGTCATGGCATATGAACTATAACCATCAGGGTATCATAAAAAATTGGAAACTCCTGATAGAAGGCGAAAAACAAGGCCTATATGCTTGTTTTTCTCTCTTCTACGACGATTTGTATAGGTTTGGAATGTCTTTATACAGAAATCATGAACTGATTAAAGAAAGTATCCAAAACCTTTTTATTGAGTTATGGAAAATCAGAGACAAACTTGCCGAGGTAGAAAACATCCAGCAATATGTTTTTACCATTTATAAACGGATTATTTATAAAACTCATCAAAAAGAAACTGGTAAAGACAACAGTAATCAAGTGCCTTTGGAGGAGATCAATGAGGAACATATTTCTGTTCACTCTTATGAAGCCATACTTATTGCGAGTCAGGAAGATCAACATTTAAAAAAACGGCTTCAATTTGCAATGGCCAGCCTAAGTCCCCGGCAGAAGGAAATCATTCAAATGCGATACTTTGAGTGTCTGTCTTTTAAAGAGATTTCGCACAAAACATCATTAACAGAAAGAACGGTTTATAACACCCTTCATAATGCAGTTAACGTTTTGCGCGAAACACTTCTTTTTATTTGGATAATGATCAATTTGGACTAAATTTTCAATCGAATATTTCTTTTCTCCAGTAGTCCTGTAATACTGACAATAATCAATGCATAAATAAGTGATTTGAATAGACCGGGCACACCAGTTCTCATGATTTCAGGCAACTGTGCAAGGCCCAATAAACCAATCAATGCATAATGAATATATGGCAACAAATAACAGGTTAATGTACTTGTTCCAGCAGGTTTAATATACTTATACCAGGTTACCATCTTCTTTAAATCAGTAATGTATACAAACATTAAAAATCCAATGACACTTATACCGGAACAAATTGCTGTCCACGATGGAGTTGCCTTAATTTTAGAAATCCCCCAAATGGGACGGGTAACCAGACCAAATACCATAAGGCCAACAGCAAACAAGACCATGATCAACCAGAACTTTTTATTTGCCGAAGTAAGTTTTTTGTAAGTAATTGAAGCTATGATGCCAGCCATACTCAATGCGGGCATAGCCCCATCGCCAACAATCCATACATAATCCTTTATCTTCTCAATCGGAGCAAGCCATCCTAAAAAGTAGCCACAGCTAAAAAGCATAAAGAATAGGAATGCTGCAACCTGAATTATCGGTTTTCCTCCCGAGAAAAGATAAACACAGGAAGCTATCAAATAGGCCCAACCAATCAAGCCAAGAATACCCCACCAGTGGATACCCATCGCGGCCAACCCACTGCCCCTATTTGTTTTATAGAGCATCGCCAATATAACCAGCAGTAAGATCCCTATTATCTTTAATAGTTTTACCATTTGTGATTCTGGATTTTTATAGGCCATCCATATCAGAAAGAAAGCACCAATTAATAGTATTGTCCAGATCCCTTTGGGCAAGATGGCACTTTCAGCATAATTCTCAGCATTGACCAAAAACAGCCCCATAACCAATAATGCTACGGACCTTGATAAGATATGAAAAAAGATTTTTGACGTTGTATCACCTTTTTTTCTTCGATTTTGAATGGCATAGGGCACTGAAAGGCCTACGATAAACAAAAATGCCGGAAATACGATATCCGCCAGTCCCATACCATCCGCATCTGCGGAAACATGGTCCAGCCATTTTGGAATATCAATCAATGTCCAAAGGTCATTCACAAAGATCATTAAGATCATAATCACCGCCCTAAACGCATCTATGGAGACTAACCTAGGCAATGTAATAACTGCGGCCACTGTCATTTAAGAATCTGGCTTATGGCTTTCATTAATGAATTGTCACCCTCTCCATCATAATCACCTGCCCAAAGGTATGCTCCTTTAAAGCCATTTTGTTTGATGTAATTGGCCTTTTGTGTAACCAACGGAATCCCATTAAAATACACCCCCTTTGCTATTGCTCCCGTAAATTCCTTTTGGACAGCAGTAGGATCAGCCTTTAAGATATCCTTAAATGGCAAGTAGTTATAAGATCCCCAACTAAGATTATTACCATTTCCATCCAATTCAAGATACCTTAAACCAAAGGCCGGCATACCTAGAACAATTTTGTTTGCCGCAAAACCTTTATTACGCCATATCCCTGCTCCAGAAATCATCCAATTAAGAGAAGATTGCTGCCCTAGGGTAGCACCTGGGCCCACGTGATTACCATCTTCAAAAGCATGGACATTGACCCAGTCCACTTTCGAAAGATCGGTATAGTCCCAATGTAAGTAATTCACCGTTACAGTAGCAGTAACAAGCTTGCCCGCTGGCAATGCAGCTTTTAATTCAGAAACAAATGGACCAACTGCTGCAAGACTTGCAGAGACATCCCCACCACCTAAATCTGTCATCATGACATCTATACCATCTAATCTTCTATCTGCAACATACGTTACCAATGTTTGAACCAACTGAGCTCTTTTGGCAACATCAGTAATCACCGAGCCAAAATCGGAGCTCGCATATAATGACCATCCATCTACGCCGGATAATCTTCCCGAAACGCCCAATAAAACAGGTACACCAGCAATGTGCCCTCTAGCTACAATTTCATCCAAATTCTGATTTTGATTCCCTTTGGAGAAATCAACACCCCCTTCTGGGAGTACTCTTGCACCATTAAAAGCTACATGAGTAACATTTACCCAATTCACATTTGCTGCAACCCCGCCGTCTGAGAGGTAAGACATATTCACAAAAGGACTAGGTTTTGGCGTATACGTTGTGGGAGACACCAAAACTTTAGATAAGCGCGTTGCAGTTTGTCCATTAAATGTGGCTTCCAGTTTAATTACATACTCTCCACCTGCAGTTGGCGTAAAGGTGAAAGCAGTATCTGTAGACACCTCTTTTCCATCTACTTTCCAGCTTACTTTCATTTTAGCTCCCGGTGCTGGCGAATACTGCAATCTGTTATAGACTGCAGACTCACCTTCCTTTATAATTCTTGAAGGTGATTGAAACACAAGCCCTCCGTCAAAAATCCGGGGATGAAAATCTCCTGCAGATTCAACTTTATCTTTTTTACACCCAAGCATAAATACCAGCAAGGGGAATATAAGGTATATTATTTTTTTCATTTGAATATCTTTAAGTTTTCTCTTAATTATGCTTAACGGATTGAGGTATTTATAGCAGTCAAAAGTGATTTATCACCCGTTGCATCGCCCAGCAATTGCCAGATCATTACTCCTCCCGCCTGTTTCTTTAAAGCAAAGTCGACCTTTTTCTTTATGGTAGGCAATCCATTATAATAGATTGTTCCCTGATTTGGCACCACAACAAAATCAACCAACTCGGCACCAGGGAAACCTTTTACAATATCACCGTAAGTATAACTTTCCTGAATAGCAGGACCAAAGCCATAGCCATAAAAAGGAAGCCCCAGTATAAGTTTATTTGCGGGTACTGCTCTTGATTTATTCCAATATGAAAAATCAGTTTCAGCAGCTTCATAAGTTGAATGTGGCCCTGGTCGGTCTTTACCCCATGGTCCCGTTTGATCATAGGACATAATGTTGACCAGATCAAACAAAGCCAATGCTTTATCTGATATCGCACTCCCGTTCCAGGTTGCAACAGCTGCTGTTAACAATTTTTTATGTGGCTTCAAGGCATTGGAAAGCTCAACAATTAAGCCTTCATAATTTAGGTCGATAAAATCCCCTTCCAGATCAACATCTACCCCATCAAAATTGTAGGTATTTGTCAATTTAACCAATTCCTTAATCAGCTCTGTCCGTTTACCAGGCTTTATCAGTTCTTTTAAATGTACCGGAGCATTTCCTCCACCAAAAGAAAACAACACCTTTACTTTATTTTCATGAGCCCTGGTTATAGCCGCGGCCAGCCCGGTTGAGGGGGCAATTACCCCCTGAGCATCCGGATTTAGGAACGCAATATTTAGATGTGTAATCTTAGTAAAATCAAGCTTTGCCGATTCTGTATCCAGATTACCATGCCCAAATAGGTAACCAACAACAAAAAAAGCCTTACCCTCCTTTTTGTCGGGAATATCTGGCGCTAATGCCTTTGATTTAGCACAAGAAGTAAGTGCGATAACCAAACAGATGACCTGTATAAATATCTTTGAATTTTTCATTAGTTTAAAAATTATGGTTTATCCCACCAAACTCTATTGGCCCAGGTATTACCACCGGGACCAATAGCTGCGATCGCAGCAGCAGCATTTACTGCATTTTGTTCCAATTCAAAAATTGGATATTCAAACCTTCTTGGCGTAATCAAAACTGATGACTCACCATTGAGTGATGAAGCTAAAACGGGGAAACCTGTCCTTCTCCAGTTTGCATAAGCTTCTGGGCCGTTTAAAAGTAATGCTATCCAAAGCTGTGTATTGATCAGCTCAATTTCCCGTCCCGGAAGTAGACTATTACTGGTTATAAAAGCATTGATTTCTGTTGAACTGATAGTCGGTCCGCCCGGAAAAAGACTCAATTGAACCATTGCGCCCTCAATCCCTTTTGCATAATGTTCAGCAGCAGCCCCTCCAAAAAGCACGCCCCATCTCACCGTAGCTTCGGCAAGAAGAAATTCTACCTCTGCATAAGTCTGGTGTAGAAAAGGGGCATTATTACGAATAAGAAAATTAGCAAGTTGTGCTTTTTGATCGTTGTTAACAACCTCTTTTGGCCCTACTCCTGGTATATTTATGGTAATTGGATCTATCCAGCCATCCCAGACATATTCGTTTGCAGCAACTCCTTTATATCCATTCACCGCCTTTACGGGGTCGGTGATGTCTATCCGGTCAAAAGGCCTGTTCATAATGTCAATGTAGTATCTCGCAATATGTTTAAGACGAGGGTCGTTGGTGCCATTCAATTGATTAATAAAAGGATCCTGCAACCTAGGTATCACTTCGGCCTGGCAAAAGGCAGCCGACACCCCATTTCCCCTGATATCGTTATACCCATTTTGTACATCCTGATGAACGATTTTACACATGTCCGCATTACTTGTAAACACACCAGCTGTATACGCTGCCAGCGCTTCTGCTTTTGCTTTTACAGGGTTAATCTTTACCAGGCGCATGGCATACCTTAACCGCAAAGAGTTCGCAAATTTTTTCCAGGCAACAATCCCACCATTATAAAACAAATCTCCTTTTACAGCATCTTTAGCCGCATCAAGTTGATTCGAAGCTGCTGTAAGCTCCTTGAAAAAGTCGTTGTAAATATCTTCCTGCCTATCAAATTTTGGTTGTATAATCCCGTTTGTAAATGCTTTTCCCGCTTCAAAATATGGAATATCTCCATACACATCCGTCATTCTCGCAAATTCATATACCTTCATGATGCGACAAACGGCATTCAAATTCGTTTTTAATGGATCATTATTCGTTCTGGTAACCGCGTCAACAATATTTACAATATCATCATCGTAAGTATTATTCCATAGGGAAGAAAGATAGTTTCTATCGTAGATATAAAACTGTCCATTTCTATTCAACCAGATTCCTCCAATTTGTTGCACCAGGGGCATCGTAAATACAAGCCCAAATTTTTCATTTACCTCCAAATCTCCAGAAAAGCGCAATTGAACGTTTGTCAACTGCAAGGAAGGATCAAGATTACTTGATCTTGTGGGGTCAATATTTACATCCCCAAATTTCTTACAAGAATTGAGCATTAGTACCAGTATACCAAGTAAGAATGCATATTTTTTTAAATTCGTTTTCATGTTTCTCTCTTAATGAATCTCTTAAAACTTAAAGTTTAAATTAAAGCCCCAGCTGCGTCTTGTTGGCAAGGAACCATATTCCAGACCCTGTCCGTTTCCATTGTTATAATTGGAATCCGGATCCACATTTGGAACATCACTATAAAGAATAAATGGATTACGACTCACCAATGCGATTTGTATATTTCTAACACCCCACTTTGCTGAGATTTTCTCAGGAATGGTGTATCCAATTGTGATTTCACGCAGTTTTACATAAGTACCATCGTAAATATATGGTCTTGCTACTCCTCCGCTTGCCACAATCTGAGGCCAGTAAACAGATGGATCAACGGCTTTTGTGTTTTTAACAAAATTACCCGCTCCGTCTTTCACAACACCCTCAGGAACCAAGCCCCTAACTTTCCCCATATCCTTCCACTGATCAGCAGTATACCCCTGCGCCTGTCTGTCTTCTTCAGATGCGATCCACTCTGCACGACCAGCTAGCGTGGTATTTAAACTACCACGACTGGCGGCAGAAAGATTAGTCATTGAAAACAGATCAGATCCATACTTCACATCAATAAGTGCACTAAAACTAAAGTTCTTGAAATAGATAGCATTACTAAAACCCCCTGTCCAATCGTATATCCCTTTACCAACCACCTGTCTTTCATCGCTCTGCAATGGCAAAAGGGTTACGGGATCTAGTATTACATTACCAGCAGGGTCCTTTTGGTAATCAAATGACAAGATCGACCCATAGTTTTGTCCGGGTTTTGCGATTACAGCAACGCCCATCCATCTTGCTTCAGATAAAGTTAAAAATGGCACTCCTTCTGCCAGAGACTCAACTTTATTTACATTCCTTGCAAAATTGAAACTCACATCCCATCTAAAATCCTTTTTCGCAACAGGACTTGCGGTAAGTAAAACCTCCACTCCCCTATTTAAAACTACTCCAGCATTGATCATCCGGGTAGGGAAACCCGATGATAAAGGACTTGGAACATTATTGATCTGATCTCTTGACTTTTGGTTGTAATAAGTAACATCCAGGCCTATTCTATTCTTAAAAAATTTCAGCTCTGTACCGACCTCCCATGAACGGGTACGTGTAGGCAGTAGGTCTGCATTTGGCATTCTTGATGTGTTTAACCCCCCATATGATAATCCATTAAAAGACAACGGATTTACAGAATAGTACAGATCTAGTAAATAGGGATCTGTATCGCTCGCTACTTCTGATATCGCAGCCCTTATTTTACCCATGGTTAATACCTTATTACTCAATTTAAAGGCATCAGAAAAGACAAAGCTTGAAGATAAGGATGGATAAACATAATCTTTGTTTAATGTTGAGTAAGCATCATTTCTAACTGTTGCATCTAAATATAAGTAGCCTTTATAGCCTACGCTAAGCAATCCATAAACAGAATTTAATTCTTTTGAATAAGGTACAGGAGTAATGCTTTTATCGCTAAAGCTTGTCGGAGTGATTGCATCAGGAACGTTAAGGTTAGTGAACAGCATAAAATCTGCCTTGTTATGTACTCTAGACATACTTCCTCCTATACGAGCGGCGAGATAGAGCGAAGGGGTAACTTGCTTTTGTGCGGTAAGCAACACATCCGCTTCTGTTGTAACGTGTTTTCTGTTGATCTGATCTAATGCTCCAGTTACAAAGCCTGGGGTTGTTCTAGGCGTAAATTTCTCAAAATTTATATAGGTAAGATCCGTTGATCCTCTACCCTGTAGACTTAACCAGTTTGTAATGTTATAATTGAGTTGCACAGCGCCCAAAAAACGATTTTTACCCGTTGTATTCTTCATCTCATTGATAACCCAATAAGGATTTAAACGGTATTGGCCGCCTCCCCAATCTATATATGAGCCATCAGTATTTTTATATTTATTGGCGAACCATGCCTGATCTACATTATTTGCTAATCCTATAAATGCATTTCCAATATTTCCAGGATCATCCGCAAGTGCCGGGCGATTATCTACATGTTCATCCATATAAAAGGCTCTCGCTTCAAGTGTTACCTTAGACCCAAATTTTGAAGTGCCATTAAAAGTAAAACTATTTCTTCTTATGCCACTTTCAGGAATGATGTCATTGTTTCTTAGATCCGTTGCAGAAAACCGAATAGAGGATTTTTCATTTGCATTGCTAAAAGAAACATTATTTGTAAATGTTGTTCCTGTTCTAAAAAAACCACCAATGTTATCCGCAATCTTTTGATACGGTCGATAAACATCATCATAAGATATCACCATTAAATCAGGATCTAACCTGGCACCAAAGTTATTAAACATTGATGTTCTCGCCTCTGCTGCTGTAGCATTAATGGTCTGCTTACGTCCCTGACCATATAAATACTGATACCCATCAAAAGAGGTTAACTGATTCTCAAAAGATGCAGTGCTATTTACTTCTATTCCCAGATCTGAATTGGCTTTACCTCTTTTAGTAGTGATGAGTATAACTCCGTTAGCGGCTCTTGCCCCATACAAAGCTGATGCTGACGGGCCTTTCAATACACTGATCTTATCTATGTCATCCGGGTTTATGGCAGAAATTGCATCTCCAAAATCATACCCTTGCGCATACATTTCAGACCCAGTGCCACCATAATTAGAGTTATCTATCGGAACACCATCCACCACATATAAAGGTTGATTATTTCCTGTTACAGTGGTATTTCCCCTAATGATTACTCTTGAAGAACCCGCCGGTCCACCTGCGGTACTATTGATAATAAGCCCCGCTACCTTACCTGCCAAAGAGTTTATGACATTTGTTTCTCTTGCTTTTTTTAGTCCCTCTCCATCTACTTCAGATACAGAATAACCTAAAGATCTTTGCTCCCTTTTAATACCCAATGCGGTAACTACAGTTCCCTCAAGATCAAGCGACTCTTCTTTCAAAACTATGGTTACATTTTTTTGCTGATCACTCACCACGATACCTGCTTGCTGAAATCCCATCATTCTAAACCTGATCACATCCCCTTTATCTGCTGGTATCGAGAAATTGCCCTGTGCATTTGTGGCGACTGTCTTATTTTTAGTGACATTAATTACAGTTACTCCTGGAATCCCCGCCTTCTTTTCATCTGTAACTTTACCTGTTAGCGTAAATTCAACCACAACAATTGGCGGGGTAAACGACTGGATCATAATGGTATTACCATTGATCTGGTACCTGATGCTAACTTGCTTGGAGATGGCATTTAACACTTCATCTATTTTCGCCTTTTCAACATTAAGGTCGATCCGCTTATTTAGATTTAAGTCTAACGGATTATATGAAAAATGAACCTTTGCTTCATTTTCAATTTGCTTAAATGCATTTAAGATGGTCGCATTCTTCCATTTAAAAGAATACAACTTTTCTTTAGACTGAGCAAAACTGGACAAGGAAATAATCAGTCCAAAACATAAGCATGCTTTGCATAGCAATCCGTAAAAGAAATAGTAAGTTGGTAAGCTTCTTTTCATATCAGTTTGTTTGGTTAGTGGTTAATTTTAGTTGAGTTTATTTTTCGAAATCAAGTTTCACGATATCGTCTTTTATGCTGTATGTAAAATGGTTTGAGAATCCTATGGCATCTAAAATCTCGGTAAGGCTTTCATTGCTAAACTGTCCGGTAAATGCGATTGGTTTCGTAGGTTGGTTTGTAGTGCTGATCTCTACTCCATAAATGTTCTTCAGGACTGTCCTGATCTCTTTTAGTGAGGCCATCGAGAATACAATCTTTCGGTTGGCCCAGTCTTCAACTTCGCTGATTGCAAATTTTGACTTATTAAATTGCTGCTTTTCATTATCAATATTTACCTGTTCGCCCGGTATCAGTTGCAAATGATTGATCACGCGCGCGCCACTAACAGTTCCTACGTTAACCTTACCTGTAGTCAACATCACCGAAGTTTCCGCAGTTCTGTTGTAGTTGTTAATTTTAAAAGAGGTGCCAAGAGCGGTAGTCGCCGTTTTACCAGAGATCACAATAAAGGGCTTATCTTTATTTTTAGCTACTGTAAAATATGCCTCTCCTGACAGCCATAAAACACGGTTATTCTTGTTATAATCCTGATCTATCTTCAACTCAGTGAGTCCATTCAGGAGCACAGTACTCCCATCAGGTAGATTTATCGTTCTACGCTCATTAAATTTGGTTTTTACGCTTTCATTTTTACTGGTTTGAGTATAGGTAGGAACAAGCGTACTGTAATCCGTTCTGTTCAATAGGAAATACGTACCTATACAAATTAGTATGGCTGCCGCAGCCGAAAGCCACGCATACTTTCTAAAAGGAACAATCCTTTGAGGAATTTCTGTCACTGAAGTATCGATGTATTCATCACTTTCAATAACCAGTTTTAGTTTTTCCAGCTCTTTTTGCTTTTCCGCTGGATCAATTTTTAAGGCAAAAATCATGAAAAGAGATTCTGCTTTATTTATCGTATCCGACAATTCTGGATGTTGATGGATGACTTCTTCCCAGTACGATACGACCTCAGCATCTTCCCGCAAACAGTATTTGATAAAGCTTTCATCTGTTAAAAAGTCTTCAATTTTATATAATGAGTAATCCATATTCAGCAATCTTGTTGAGTTTATAACTACAAGTGCCAAATAGTTTTCTTTTTTACCAATGATTTAGAAAAAATATTTTCAAGCTTTCTTTAAAACGAAATTACAGTTCATGCAGAATTGTAATTTTTATTTACATTTGTATATCATGAATCGCATATTAGAACTAGTCCGCAACAAATACTTCCTGTCTGTAGCAGCGTTTATAGTATGGATGTTGTTTTTCGACAGGAATGATATGATCTCTCAATATGAGTTCAAATCTGAGGTAAACAAGCTTCAAGAAGAGAAGGACTTCTATGTTAAAGAGATTTCGCAAGTAAAAAAAGACCTAAACGAACTAAATACCAATTTAAACACCGCTGAGAAATTTGCGCGTGAGAAATACTTTATGAAAAAAGACAATGAAGATGTCTTTGTAATCATTAAAGAAGCACCTAAGGATTAATATCCAAACTTAGGCAGGGCAAGCTTAAAGCGAACTACAATTACCCTTAATATAAATATAAAGGCAATTACAATAATTGTAGATGCACCATCCGTAACCTTAAAATACTTTAATAGAAAAAACAGAACACCTCCTAAAATACAGGCCGTAGCATATATTTCTTTGTGAAAAATAACCGGAATAGTATTTAATAAGGTATCTCTGATCACTCCGCCAAAACATCCGGTAATGGTACCGAGGGCCACACAAATACCCGGACTTAGTCCAAATGTAATTCCTTTTTGAATACCCAACATGGTAAACAAACCCAAGCCTAAGGAGTCGAAAAGGAACAACGTTACTTTAAACTTTTTAATGTGCGTTTTAAAGAAGATGGCCGCAAGGCTGGTTAATAAAATCAGCAGACAATAATTCACGTCCCGCATCCAGGCAACCGGCGTATCCCCCACCAAAAGATCCCTAACGGTACCACCACCAATAGAAGTTACAAAAGCAATGATCAGTACGCCAAATGGGTCCAATCTTCTTTGCATAGCAGCAAAGGTTCCAGATATCGCAAATGCGACAGTACCCAGTGTTTCAATTGTTTCCATGGTATTGATCTGCATAGCTTTCTTTGTTAAATTTCGCCGTTTCTTTTACGGAAGAACCATTCCATAGTTAGCAATGCCATAATCAGCAAAAACAGCCACTTAAAGTTAATTAATTCTTGGTACTTACGATCTTCATAACTTAAAGTTTTGATCTGATCGTTCGACTTTATAACATCAACCAACTTCAATAAATCCTGAGGCATATACATCTTCCCCCCAGTTTGTGCCGACATTGTGTTCAATAGCTGATGGTTGGCTACTGTTTGCTGGTATTCGGCAACCATTGCATTCACATAAAATACACCTTGTGCAGCATAATTTTTATTTCCCAATACTGTCGTTGCCGAATAAGTATAATTTCCTGCAGGCAAAGTTCCTGCATCAAGCTGATAAGCTGCATCAGTCCTGGAGAAAAGAAATTTAAAAGCCTTACCGGCATCATTTTTTAGGGTGATGCTCACATCAGGAGCGTTTACAGAGACATAACTGTCATTATACAACACTCCATTGAGCAATACATTTTCATTCTCATCAAAAGTATTTTTGGCAGCATACACTTTAAATTTCCTTTTATCATCTTTAACAGAGAGATACTGAACGATTTTAGAAATCAAACTGTTAAAAACCATTGGCTCTTGTTGCGCTTCTCCCGCTTCAGAAAGTTTCCATTTCCACAATCCCTCTCCTATTAAAAAGCCAGTTTTCTTGCCATTATCCACCATAAAAAACAGCTGCGGATAATCAGTATGGATTTTTCCAATCCGTTGGTTTAGCACAACAGCACTATTTCCATTTACAACAACATTACCAAAGGGAACTTGCAAAGGATCAAAACCTGTAATCTGTTTAGCCATTGCCTTATCCAGATCAAATGCAGTAAACCCAGCGTTCACATCACTAAATGTCTCCTGCAAAGTATTGTTACTTCCGCTAAACCGAACTTGTTTCTGCAGCTGATTAAATATATTAATATTACTTTGAGCACCTAAAATATGCCATACAGCAACATTTACAGCGCCCAATTTATTGATAAACGCGGAGGCATCGTAAACCATAGAAGGTAACTGATATAAGATAACCAGTCCATAATCCTCAGGCCGAAAAGCATTCAACTCTTCTGCTAAGGCAACCTTTACCTCGAAATTCTTTTGAAGTGAAATGGCCTGTTTTAATGCTGTAATGTCAGGATGTGGCCCAGCTGCGGCAATAAGCACCTTTTGTTTTGCATCGATAACATCAATAAAAATATGCTGAATATTGTTCTTTTCAGAAATCTCGTGCTGTAAAGGACTCAGCTGCACAGTATATTTCTGCAAACCTAACCCTATTGCTTTAAGTTTTACAGGAATATTTTTGACAAAGGCATCTGAGGTAACCGACAAGCGCTCTTCGTAAACCTTTTTTCCATTAGTGCTCACCGAAAGCTGACTTTCAGCCCCCTTCGCTTCAAAAGCTTGCGCTTGCACCTCAATGGTAAAATCATTATCCCGATAAACCAGACTATTATGATTGATATTGGCGATTAGTAGATCCCTTTTGGGAACTGTGTCTCCGAGCGCAATCGTGTAAACCGGAGCTTTTAATTTATTCAGCTCATAAAGCGGGCTACCACCACGATTAAAAATTCCATCCGAAGCTAAAATAACTGCACCAACATTCCTGTTCAGGTATTCGTCGTTCAATTTCGTGATCAACTGTGCAGCATTACTTAACTTGCCTGTATTAGAAAAATCGAAGCCTGTTTTAACACTATCGCTAAAGTTATAAATCCTTACCTCATACTGTTCAGACAGTTCTTTTGCAAGACGCTGCATTTGCTGTTCGTACAGCGGCTTATTAAAGCCCACAGGCGTAATATTCCCTACAGAAAGGGAATTGTCCTGCCCAATAACAATGATAGGTTTCTCGGGGTTATAAGAAACACTCCTGATCAATGGAAAACATAGCAAAAATCCAATTGCTGTTACAACAACGGCACGAGCAGCAGCCAAACCATAACGCAACCTTTTATCCAGATCTTTTGTTTTGCCATACAATAGCCAGGCAAAAAACACACCTATAAGCAGGCAGAGAAACAGAGACAAAAAAGTATATAGGTTAAAAGAATCGCTCATAAGTATTTGGATAAAGATGCTAAATTTTAAAATAAACTGCTAAGCATTTTATCTAAGTTTGTTTTACAAAACGCTTGTTAAATATGAAAACCTACTTAAAGCTCATTTTATTATTCAGCATCACCTCACCGGCCTTTGCTCAATCGGAATTTAAAACTAAACAATTATCATTTGAAAGGGTAAAGACTGCCTACACTGAGAAATGGACCAATCTGCAAAAGGAATTGACACAGGCAGGAATCAAGGGTGCTTTTAAACTTTACCTGGCCGCTTACAAAAGTGAAGGGAAACTAGAGTTATGGTTACAATCTGGAAAGGAAAAAACATATAAACTATTTAAAACGTATAATTTTTGCGCCCATTCTGGTATGCTGGGCCCCAAAATAAAGGAAGGAGATCTTCAAACACCTGAAGGTTTTTATAGCATCAATGTCTTTAATCCCGAAAGCAAATTCCATTTATCTCTTGGCGTAGATTACCCAAATGAGATCGACACACAAAGAAGTGGGCAGGAAAAGCCTGGTGGCGATATTTATATTCATGGGAATTGCGTCACCGTTGGTTGCATCCCTTTAACTGATGAAAAAATAAAGGAAGTTTATGTATTGGCCGTTGAAGCAAAAAATGCTGGACAGTTACAAATCCCTGTGCATGTTTTCCCTTTTAAAATGACCCAGCAAAACCTCAACAAATACCTGGTTCAGTTTCCAGCACAAAAAGCTTTCTGGAAAAATCTACAACCAGGTTATGCTTATTTCGAACGACACAATGTGCCACCAAACATTCTAATGCAGAAAGATAAATATCTCTTTAAATAAAGAATGGGCTGTACCATGATGATGATACAGCCCATTCTTATGATAATTTTCCTTATAACATTCCGCCGCAAACAGACAATACTTGTCCGGTTACATACGAACTCATATCTGAAGCTAAGAATACACATACATTAGCTACATCTTCAGGCTCCCCTGCTCTTTTCAATGGAATACCCTCTTCCCAACCTTTAACAACTTTAGGATCCAATACATCCGTCATTTCGGTACGGATAAAACCGGGAGCCACCACATTGGTACGAATATTACGTGACCCCAATTCTTTAGCCAATGATTTAGAGAAGCCAATGATACCCGCTTTTGAGGCCGCATAGTTAGCTTGCCCAGCATTTCCTTGAACACCTACTACAGAACTCATGTTGATGATAGAACCCTTACGTGCCTTCATCATCACCTTAGAAGCAGCTTTACATACGTTAAATACCGATTTTAAATTAACATTGATCACATCATCCCAGTTCTCTTCGCTCATACGCATCAATAAACCGTCTTTGGTAATCCCTGCGTTGTTAACCACAATATCCAAGGCGCCAAAATCAGCTACAATATCGTTGATCAATTGATCCGCTTCATCAAATTTAGAAGCATCAGAGCGATAACCCTTTACTTTTGTTCCAAAACTTTGTAATTCCTGTTCTAAAGCTTGTCCCTTTTCCACAGATGATAAATAAGTAAAAGCTACATTAGCACCCTGTGCTGCAAATTCTTCCGCTATTTTGCGGCCTATCCCTTTAGAAGCACCTGTAATAAGTGCTGTTTTTCCTTCTAATAATTTCATATATATAATTTAAATTGGATCGCCTGGAGACCTATATCCGCCGTCTTGTTTTGCCGGCTCTTGCTGACTTAAACAGTGAAAGCTTCCCAGTCCCCATATAATGTCTGTTGAATCTATGCCAACCACTTTTCTATCCGGGAATACACTTTGAATAATCTCTAAAGCGATCTCGTCGTTTACATCTCTAAACGTTGGTACAATTACCGCCGCATTAGCAATGTAAAAATTAGCATAAGAAGCAGGTAAACGTGTGTCTTCATGAATAACTGGCGAAGGCATTGGCAGCTCCACAATATTTAATGGCCTATCACCATACAAACGCATGGCCTTTAATGCCTCCAGATTCTCCTGAAGAATTAGATAGTTTTCATCCAGCGGATTACTTTCTACCACAGTCAACACCGTATCTACGCTCACAAAACGCGTAATGTCATCAATATGGCCATCAGTATCATCACCAACTATCCCTTCACCCAACCATAAAATCTGGTCTGCACCATAAAAATTAATTAAGTAAGCCTCGATCTCTTCTTTAGTTAAATGCGGATTTCTGTTTTTATTTAACAAACAAGCAGTAGTAGTTAAAATAGTGCCGTCCCCATTAAATTCAACAGAACCACCCTCCATTACAATCTCAGGATAATATAAAGGCAACTCAAAATGGTTTGCGATCTTGGTTGGAATGTCATCATCCAGGTCATACGGAGGATATTTATTTCCCCAGGCATTATATCCCCAGTCTACAACCGCTTTCTCATGGAAATAAACATCCATCAAAAATGCAGGCCCATGATCCCTGCACCAGGCATCATTGGTCGGAAAAAAATAAAACTCAACCTGACTCATATCAACGCCTGCCTTTTCAATTTCAGAAATAGCAAAAGCCTTCATCTCTTCGTCATTCACGTTAATCCTTACCTTTTCACCTTCGGCAATTATTTTAATAAACTGACAATAGGGACCATAGATCTTATCTAATTTTCCAGGCCATGAGGCTTCTTTGTGAGGCCAGCTAAGCCAGGTAGCTTCATGGGGTTCCCATTCAGCAGGGAAGCTATAGCTTCTGTTTCTAGGGCTGTTGTAAAATTTTACGTCGTTAAATGCTGACATCTGTAAGTGTTAATCTTCGTCAATATACCTTTTTGTAATCTGAGAGTAGCTATCAATACGCCTATCACGTAAAAACGGCCAATGCGTTCTATAACTGTCAGACTTAGACAAATCAAGTTCTACAACTTTTAGTGTTTCCTCATTATGAGGCGCCTGGTACAATAAACTTCCAAATGGATTAGATACAAAAGATCCACCCCAAAATTCAACCCCTGCTTCTTCACCAACACGGTTAACACTTACTACTGGAACACCATTCGCTATCGCATGCGAACGTTGAATGGTTTGCCATGCGTTATACTGTTCGGTGTTAGTTTGCTCATCTTGTGTGGTTGCCCAACCAATAGCAGTTGGATATACCAGAAAATCGGCACCCATTAAAGCCGTAAGACGTGCAGCTTCAGGATACCATTGATCCCAGCAAATCAACACACCTATTTTAGCATATTTAGTTTTAAATACTTTGTAACCTAAATCACCCGGAGTGAAGTAAAACTTCTCATAAAAACCTGGATCATCAGGAATATGCATTTTGCGATATTTACCCAGATAAGTACCATCTGCATCTAAAACAGCAGTGGTGTTATGATACAAGCCTTCGGCTCTTTTTTCAAACAGCGAAGCTACAATAACTACATTCAACTCTGCAGCAACCTTCGTAAGCACATCTGTTGATGGGCCCGGAATCGCTTCTGCAAGTTTAAAATTATCATAGTTTTCTTCATCGCAAAAATATAAAGAGGTAAATAGTTCTTGCAAACACACTACCTGTGCTCCCATTGCTGCAATCTCCCTGATCTTAACAATTGCCTTATCTAAATTTTCTTGTTTATTTCCGGTACAACTCATCTGTACCAGCCCAACCTGTACTTTAGCCATTCTTTAAAATTTGATATGCAAAGTTAAAATAAAAAACCAAGCAGTTCTTTTACTCAATCACAACTTTTTGAACTTTAACCCCAAATTGATCCGACATTGTCGTTCCTTCTATCCAAATGGTATATTTTCCCTTCTGATCGGAACAGAAAAAAGAGACATTCGCTTCCCCCTTTTCATTGGTCGTGATGTTAGGATTCCAGTAAATAGTCGACCGAAAATCTGTAGGCTTTGCCGGTTTTTCTTTTGCTGTGTAAAGCGGGCTATAAAACTGCTCGGCATAATTGACCTTTAATGGGCGATACATGTATATGCCCGGCCTTCTCTTTATAAACGGTCCATCACCATTTTTTGTGGTAATGGCAATAAAGGCAAGATCAGTATCATTTACCGGATCGGCCCTGAATCTCAAATCCGGTGCAAAATTAGCCATGTAATTTTGATTATATCTGGGACTTTGCATCACTTCAATTCCCCTAATATCATCGGCAGTGTAATAACCCATAATTTCCCTTAAAAAATCATAATGATCCCCTGTACCTGCTTCTCTTTCCATATTGAAACTCATATCAGCATCAATACCATCTATAATTAACCGAACCTTCTTATTATTTAAAACATAATCCCTTGCTTTACTCGGATCAAATTGAATGCCCTGACCTGCCTTTCCAGATAACCCAGCAGCAGCCTGCCGTTTGGGATAGCCAGCTCTAAATCCCTTCAAATTCCTCATCAGAAATGATTCCAATGACATTCTAGGTTCTTTTGAAAGTTCCGAATCGGTTAAAATATAATCTGCCTCACCCGGGCCATTCAAATTTTTTGAGCCACGAATCGCTTTTTTCGAATTGATGACAACTTCCTGTAATTGACTTCCACCACCACGTTTATAATTATCACGCTGAGCCGTCGTGAAAGCAGCAAATACAGTATCCAAATGAGTTGATTTACTGCTTAAAATTCTGGATGGCCGATCCAATGCTTTATAATCATAGACTTCCAAGCCCACACCAAATGTCTTTTTATTTTTGTTCAATGCCCTGATTACAAAAGAAGCGCTATCGCTATCAAATACAGGCAGTTTATTGAATGTAAACCGGCCCGACTCATCGGTTAAAGTGTCGATAATAATGGGACGTCTTCCCGAGCCAAATAACATTACACTGGTTCTCGCCATAGGCTTATTGAATACATTTGTAACTTTTCCCGACACTTGATAATCAGATTCGGCACTAAACTTCATTTTGGTAGGGAGGTCATAACTTACCCAGCCCTGGGTAAGCAACAATGCATCGAGCGCAGCTGCATGTTGTCCACTAAAATAATAATTTGGGCTTTCTACATTCCCTCTTAAATCTGAAGTTAAAAGTTGATAGTTAACTATATTTTCATCGTTAAGACTATCCCTTAAAACTTGCTGATCATCGGTTACAGCAATAGAAAAAGCTCCTCTTAGCGGTTTTCCAAACTGATCTGTCACATTAATTTTCAGGTCAACCTTATCCCGGATGCTATACTTCTGCTTACTGGGATTTAAGGCAATCTTTAACTGGTCATGATGATTGATAAAGGCGAGACGTTCATTTATAGGCTTCAGTTGCTCATCTAGTAATATTAAACGACTAATGCCTGTCGGAAATGCGTCTTTAGCAATATTGATCTTTCTAGGTTGCCCTTTAAGTCTCAACTTTACGCCAAAACATATCATACCTCTAGACTCACCGATTAAAAAGTAATTTTTAGGAGTCGTCAATACATCCTGAGTTCCATTTATAGTAAGTTGCAAACTATCGGACTTTTCAACATTATTAACTTGTAAAATGATTCCGCTCAACTTCGTTTTTGGTAATGGATAGCGACTACCGTTCTGCAAAACAGCGGAATAAATCTCCCCTGCATTTGGCGTAAAATCTACAAATCCCATTCCTTTATAAATGGGATTAAATGTTGCTACGACTTCATTTTTATCATTTAAAATCTTTCCACTTAGATCTATCCCTTTACCTTGTTCATTAATTGCCTTAAAACCCAAACGTTGTTTAATTCCATTTACCCAAACACCACCTTCAGGAAGGAATTGAAGATCTGGAGAATTGATCTTGCTTTGTGATTTTGAAGAACCTGAAGCAACAGCTACACTATTATCGGAATTGCCGATACGGATTTCCCTTTCAAAGAGCAGGCTATCCCCAAAATTCCGCATCCAATTCGTATAAGCTCTTAAAACATATGTTCCAGACAGCATCATCTGAGGGTCAAGCGCAATTTGCCCCCATGCAAAACCATACTTTGTAGGCGTAGTATAACGTTTAACCAGTTCATTTTTCCCATCAAAAAGTTCCAGATACATAACCCCACTTAATGTGGAATAGTTATTATTTAAGGCTTTTGTTAAATAAGCCTTATACCAGATCGTATCCGTAGCCAGGTAATTTTGCTTATCCAGATGAAGATATAACTTCTCTCTGGGAGCTTTTTCTTGTAAACTATTTCTATTTTTAATTAAATCAGAGATGGTAGAAACCTGTCCTCGGGTGGTCATTGTAACCACAACTAATAAAAAGAAAACAAAAAAATTCTTTTGCATACAGAGCATATATTTGCTCTAATATATACAATAAAAACAAATTACATAACTAGGTATTAAGACGTTACATCAGCTCTATATTCCTGTTGTAGTTCAAACAAACACTTAGCGCAAAGGCAGCCATCATATAGCTCACTAATGTATTGCACCTCGTTTAAATCAAGCTGAATCACACTACACTGGCATTTAGTATACGAGTTCGCCTTACACTCTATAGGAGTATTGCATCGCTCGCAGGGTATAATTTCATGTTTTGCCATTTAAAGGAATCAGAATTAAGAAGCCAATATCATTGATTAGAATGCAAATATACCATAAAAAAAAAGGAGTAAGAATTGCTCCTTACTCCTTTGTAGATATATCAATCTGAATGATTAACCTGAACAGCTGATGCAGCCTTCCTCCATTGAGCAAGTAGGACCTTCTGCAATTTCTTCAGCACTTTGTTCGATGTGCTCAGGAATTACAGGTTCCATATTTTTACCAGCTTGATTTTCTACTGTGAACTTAACAGCTTGAGAAGCTGCCTGAGTACGCAGGTAGTACATTCCAGTTTTCAATCCCTTTTTCCATGCATAGAAGTGCATCGAAGTTAGTTTTGAAGTATTTGGAGCGTTGATAAACAAGTTTAGTGATTGCGACTGGCAGATGTAAGCACCCCTGTCGGCAGCCATATCAATAATGCTACGCATTTTGATCTCCCAAACTGTTTTGTATAATTCTTTGATATAATCAGGGATCTCAGCAATGTCCTGAATAGAACCATTAGCCAAAATAATCCTGTCTTTCATAGCTGGAGTCCATAAACCCAATGCTACTAAATCTTTCAATAAGTGTTTGTTTACAACGATAAATTCACCGCTCAATACCCTTCTGGTATAAATATTAGAAGTGTAAGGCTCAAAACATTCGTTGTTACCCAAAATCTGTGAAGTAGAAGCTGTAGGCATTGGCGCAACCAATAAAGAGTTGTAAGCACCATCTTTCACTACTTTCGCACGTAAAGATTCCCAATCCCAACGACCGCTATCTGGTTGTACGTTCCAAAGATCAAACTGGAATTTACCTTTAGACAAAGGAGAACCACCAAAGGTCTCATATGGACCATGCTTAACAGCCAAGTCATTAGAAGCAGTCATAGCAGCAAAGTAGATCGTTTCAAAGATCTCTTTATTTAAGATCCGAGCACCTTCACTTTCAAAAGGCAAACGCATTAAGATAAAGGCATCAGCTAAGCCCTGTACCCCCAAACCAATTGGTCTGTGACGCATATTAGAGTTTTTAGCCTCTTCTACTGGATAGTAGTTATAATCTATAATTTTGTTCAGGTTTACTGTAGCCTGATACGTTACATCATATAATTTTTGGTGATCAAATTCACCGTTGATTACATATCTTGGTAAAGCAAGTGAGGCCAGGTTACAAACCGCAACTTCATCTTTAGATGTGTACTCAATAATTTCTGTACAAAGGTTAGAGCTTTTAATTGTACCCAGGTTTTGCTGGTTAGATTTGCTGTTGGCAGCATCTTTATACAATAAATAAGGTGTACCGGTTTCAATTTGAGAATCCAGAATAGCAAACCACAACTCTTGAGCTTTGATGGTTTTACGTGCTCTTCCTTCTTTTTCGTAACGCTCATATAAAGCATCAAACTCTTCACCAAAGCAATCTGCTAAACCAGGTGCTTCATGCGGACAGAACAAGCTCCAATCGCCATTCTCTTCCACGCGTCTCATAAACAAATCGCAAACCCAAAGCGCATAGAACAAATCACGTGCACGTAATTCTTCTTTACCATGGTTTTTACGTAAGTCTAAGAAACTAAATACATCAGCATGCCAAGGCTCTAAGTAGATTGCAAAGGCACCTTTACGTTTACCTCCACCCTGATCTACATAACGTGCCGTATCGTTAAATACTTTCAACATTGGCACAATACCATTACTAGTACCATTGGTACCACCAATATAAGATCCTGTAGCTCTAATGTTATGAATGCTTAAACCAATACCACCAGCACTCTGAGAGATTTTAGCCGTTTGTTTTAACGTATCATAAATTCCTTCAATACTATCATCCTGCATGGTTAGTAAAAAGCAAGAAGACATTTGAGGTTTAGGCGTAGCCGCATTAAACAAGGTTGGTGTTGCATGTGTAAACCAACGCTCACTCATCAAATTATACGTTTGAATCGCGCTATCGATATCACCTTTATGGATCCCTACAGCAACACGCATAAACAAATGCTGAGGACGTTCCACAATCTGTCCTTCAACTTTTAACAAGTAAGATTTTTCTAAAGTTTTGAAACCGAAGTAGTCAAAACCAAAATCCCTGTCATATATAATTGTACTGTCTAAAATGTCAGCATTCTTCTCGATCACTTCCCAAACATCATCTGCAATTAGCGATGCCGGTTTACCAGTTTTAGCGTCGATATAATTATATAACATCTCCATAGTTTTGGAGAATGACTTTGTCGTGTTTTTATGAAGGTTAGACACTGCTATACGAGAAGCCAGCAGGGCATAATCAGGATGTTTTGTAGTTAAAGAAGCTGCGGTTTCTGCTGCAAGATTATCTAACTCTGAAGTTGTAACACCGTCATACAAACCCTCGATCACCTTCTTGGCAACATCGATCGGATCTACAAGTTCAGCATTAAAACCATAGCATAACTTCTCCACCCGAGCCGTTATTTTATCAAATCTTACCGCTTCCTTGCGGCCATCTCTTTTTATTACGAACATATTTTCAAGTATTTAATTGCTTTTTGAGTTTTAGAGCAGAAACTCAACATAGGCACCGAATTACAATTATTATTTATTTTCTTATCGTCTAACCCCGATAAGGACTAAAAATCATCATCTAATGAGAATGCAGCTGCTTTATCCTCTGTTGAAGTCAACACACCACTTTTCTGATAATCACCTACTCTTTTTTCAAAGAAGTTGGTTTTACCTTGTAAAGAAATCATCTCCATAAAATCAAACGGATTAGTTGCATTATATACTTTGGTATAACCTAATTCTTGCAACCATCTGTCGGCAACAAACTCAATGTATTGCGACATTAATTTAGCATTCATTCCGATCAAGGCAACAGGCAATGCATCCGTAATAAATTCTTTCTCAATTTCTACTGCATCCTTAATGATCGAATGAACTTGCTCTTCGCTTAATCTGTTTTTAAGCATTTTATACAACAGACAAGCAAACTCACAATGGGCACCTTCATCTCTCGATATCAACTCATTACTAAAGGTAAGTCCTGGCATTAAACCACGTTTCTTTAGCCAGAATATAGAGCAGAAACTACCGCTAAAGAAAATTCCTTCTACTGCAGCAAATGCTACCAAACGCTCTGCAAAAGTACCGTTCTCAATCCAACGTAAAGCCCATTCCGCTTTTCTCTTTACTGCAGGAACAGTATCAATAGCGTGGAACAATCTGTCCTTTTCTTCCGGATCTTTGATATAAGTATCAATCAACAAGGCATAAGTCTCTGCGTGGATATTTTCCATCATGATCTGGAAACCATAAAAGCAACGTGCCTCAGGCAACTGCACTTCACTCATGAAGTTTACTGCAAGGTTTTCATTTACAATACCATCGCTGGCTGAAAAGAAAGCAAGAATATGTGAAATAAAATGTCTTTCTCCATCATTCAGATTATCCCAATGCTTTTGGTCATCCGAAAGGTCAATTTCCTCAGCAGTCCAAAAACTGGCCTCGGTCTTCTTATACATTTCCCAGATTTCAGGATATTTAATCGGCAAAAGAACAAATCTGTCTTTGTTTTCTTTTAATAATACTTCTTCTTCTTGCATAAGCATCTATTTTAATAAGGTAAATGTATATTGACTTTATAAAGCGCTAGTAAATCCGGCAGCCAAGCAATCCATACCTAGTTATAAAAAGTTTAAAAGACATCAATTTATCCAACAACCTTAAGCAACTAAATATTACAACTTTAACTAAAAATCTTTGAGTGGTTTACTAAAGAACTTTATGTAAACAAATATAAAGTCTGCCGCTCTGATAAGAGAACAATAGTTGTTAACAAGCGGGCATTTTTATCAACACTAAAAGGAGAAATTGACACACCCATTACCCTGAAATGTTGGTATTTATTTCTTTTTGTAAGGAGAGAAACTCTGAAAATGGTGTTAATAAATTCAAGAAACTGACTATAACGCAGTTAAAGTTAAAAATGCTAATCTGTATCAGGAAGGTAACTAATTTCAACCTTAGCCACTCCTTTTCCATAAATACCAATTGCTTTGGCCGCAGCCTCAGAAAGATCTATTTTGAATTTTCTCGAATGTGGCCCCCTGTCATTGATTTCAACATCTACAGATTCACCATTTGTTGGATTCGTTACTGTCACAATAGTTCCAAAAGGCAACTTCATATGGGCGGCCGTCATTTTACTTCTACGGTACCGTGCGCCACTTGTAGTTTTGCGTCCTTCAAATTTGCGATGATAATATGTTGCGTAAACAGTTTTTGAGATTAATTTAGAAGAGTGATTGGATGAGGATGCTACTGAATCAACAACCGTTTTTGAATCCGGCTGATCTGAAATATCCTGAGAAAAACCCAGAAAAGAAATTAGCATACCGCATAACAATAAACAATACTTCATATTTACTATTGTTGGTGAGCTGACAAACATAAGTAAATTAAATACTTAAAAACAAGAAATGCCCGACAAGTTATCATCGGGCACTATAATAATATTGTTGAGAAAAATATTATTTCTTATCAAGCACAAAATCCATAGAAATAGAATTCACACAGTGACGCGTATTTTTATCAGTAAAACCTTCCCCTAGAAATACGTGCCCCAAATGTCCTTTACATTTTGCACATACAATCTCTGTACGCATCCCATCTGCATCAGAAATTCTTTCTACTGCACCTTTGATCTCATCATCAAAACTCGGCCATCCACAATGCGATTCAAACTTAGATTCAGACCGATACAAAGGAGCATTGCAACGTCTACAGACATAAGTACCACTTTCCTTATTGTTCAGCAACTTTCCAGTGCCCGGATACTCGGTCCCTTTACGAACAATGATATCCTCTTCTTCCTTAGTTAATTTATTCCACTCCATATTCCTGGTTGTTTTTTTTGTATCCTTTTTTTGCGGCTGCTGACCACAGGCTATCAGATTTACTAAAACCAACAGCGCAGCAAACATAAATGTTTTATTGATTAAAGCTTTCATTTGCGTGTATGTTATTTAATACAAGATACGTAAAAAGCATTCCCGGGGTTGTAATATGAATGTCAGTTCTAAATAGCTCATCCTAAGGTCTACATGGGTAACAAATAAAAAAACTCCGATGAAATAAATCACCGGAGCTTTTTAATTTATACAAGAAGGTTTTTTTTGTAACAGTTATTTTTTTAATAGCTCAGCCATTGCTGCGCCAATCTCTGCAGGACTTTCCACAACACGGATACCACACTCAGCCATAATTTTCATTTTTGCAGCAGCAGTATCATCAGCACCGCCAACAATAGCACCAGCATGTCCCATTCTACGTCCAGCAGGAGCAGTTTGACCAGCGATGAAACCAACTACTGGTTTAGTACCGTTTTCTTTAATCCAAAGTGCAGCTTCCGCTTCCATGCCACCACCAATTTCACCAATCATGATGATACCTTCAGTTTCAGGATCGTTCATTAACAATTCAACCGCTTCTTTAGTAGTTGTTCCAATGATTGGGTCACCACCAATACCAATAGCAGTAGTGATACCTAATCCAGCTTTCACTACCTGATCAACAGCTTCGTAAGTTAAAGTACCTGATTTAGATACAACACCTACAGTACCTTTTTTGAAGATAAAACCTGGCATGATACCAACTTTAGCTTCATCAGCAGTAATTACACCTGGACAGTTAGGACCGATTAAACGGCAATCTTTGTCAGAAATATATTCTTTAACCTGAATCATATCCTTAGTAGGGATACCTTCAGTAATACAAACAATAACTTTAATTCCAGCTTCAGCAGCTTCCATAATAGCATCTGCTGCAAATGCAGGTGGAACAAAAATGATAGATACATTTGCGCCGGCTTGATCAACCGCATCCTTTACGGTATTAAATACCGGTTTATCTAAATGAGTTTGTCCGCCTTTGCCTGGTGTTACACCACCAACAACATTAGTTCCGTACTCGATCATTTGAGAAGCATGATAAGTACCCTCATTTCCAGTAAAACCCTGAACAATAACTTTTGAATCTTTATTTACTAAAACACTCATGTATCTTTATTTTTTTGTGCAAAGCTAAGCTAATTGAAATGCAATGTCAAATGCAATCCAAATTTTATTGCATTTATTCCAGCTCTTGCTTTTGAAGCGTTTTCTCCACCCTTGTATCCGGGATAAACCAAACCACAGCTACCAATATATATCCGGCAACACCAATCCATGAACTGATAAAACTTCCTGCTATAGCCAAAATATAAATCACTGTCGAAATTTTCCCTTTAATATCGGCACCATAAGCATGGGCAATTGCAGAATCAGGGCCATGCAGTTTCACTAATATCCTTTCCAAAATAAAATAAGCAATAGAAGCCATCAATGCGACAAATCCATAAATAATTACTGGCCAGGATTCATAATGGTTTTCACCCATCCATGCGGTTGCAAAAGGGAACAGAGAAAGCCAGAAAAGCAAATGCAAGTTTGCCCATAACGCTTTTCCATTTACTTTTTTCACCAACATCATCATATGGTGATGATTATTCCAATATATACCTACATAAATGAAACTGAGCAAATAACTCATCAATACGGGGATCAGCGGAATTAAAGCGGCAACACTAGACCCATGAGGTACTTTTAATTCTAAAACCATGATTGTGATGATAATAGCCAATACACCATCACTAAAAGCTTCCAACCTATTCTTATTCATAAATTAAAGGTAGTATTTTGATTCCAAAACTGAGTCCATAGGCATGCTTCTTCTATCATCTAAGCTGCTAATTGTCAAACTGCATGCTTTAACCGATTGTACTTTGAAGTAATTTAATTCACCACGTATTAAGGGATGTTACGCGGCTGTTAAGCGGATACTACCCGGCTCCAGCCAAGTAGTATCCGGGTAATGTCCGGGTAATGTCCGGGTAAATAGGGGTTGCAGGCCACCTTCATAGAGTTAACTAGAAAGAAATTTTTTAATGGAATTTGGGATTGATCGATTAAAAGCAAATTTTATATATTTGGCCATAACAATCCGCTTGTCAATTCAACCGCGCATGAGACCATTAAAAATCTACTTTAAAATATTAAAAGTTGGCAACGGGAAACTCCTGAAAAACAAGGATGAAGTAAACAACCACATTGTAGACCTGATCAACAAGAACCCAAGTCAGCCTGCGGCAGAGTTAAGAACTATTGCGCTCGAATCGCTTAACCATACCGATTTAGGGCAACAATCACTACAAATCAGTGATCGTTTCTTTATTAGCAAAGCGATAGACATCGAGGTAATCATTACTTTTTTACCCGAAGAAAAAGCAATTCAGGATCAATTTTATACCCAATGGAGGTACATTCAGGTATCAAGCCCTTATCGATTGATACAGTATCTGGACGAGAATAAAATAATCGTATACAGCGAAAAAACAAAAATCCTACACACCATCAAACTCGACAAAGACATTACCGTGGTGGTAGATGAAGATTAAAACTGTGTCTCACTAAACCATTTCTTATAGATATTCTGGTAAGTACCATTTTCTTTAAGCAGGCTGATTGCCTCATTAAATTGGGCCTTAAGTTGTACATCACCCTTTTTCATAGCTATGGCATAGGATGAATCTGTTTTAGGCAGGAACATTCCTATTTTTAGCTTTTTATTCTTTTGCAAAAAGCCCCCGGCTATCGGCGAATCGTCAATCAACAAGTCAATTTTCCCGGCCTGTAACTTTCTATAAAGTTCCTTGTTGGTAACTGCGTATACGATATTGTTTGAAGGAAACTGTTCCCGAACATATTTTTCGGCCTCTGTGGCTTCCCTTACCCCTATTGTCTTATTTTTAAAATGATGCAAACCAGTCAAGGTATCCTGCTCTGACACTACTGCACATAACCTGAAATATAAATATGGATTACTAAATTCAAGAATATGCTGGCGAGAGGCAGTTACTGTTACAGCAGAGCAAATGAGATCAAGCTCGCCTTTAAACAACTTTTCCAATATGGTAGACCATAAAGAAACTTCATACTCAACTTCTAAATTTAGGTGACTGGTAATGGCCCGGAGTAAATCAACCTCAAATCCCTCAAAATTCCCAGTGTTGTAATCGGAATGCATCGGAAAGGGCGCCGCAGAATCCAATCCGACTTTTAATACTTTCTTATTGGCCATACAATAGAGTTTAAATTCCCAGATTTATTCAAAAACAAGAATAAACACCGGTTTTTTCTGCAAATAACAACAAAAAAAAACTAAATACCATTCAATTCACATCCAATTCCATCCAAAAAAAAACAATTCGACACAAAAAACGCCCACCCCAACAAACAATTAACACTTAAAAAAATGACGCAATCAAATCTCACAACAAAAAACACGCATTAAAACCAAAAAAAGATAAAACAAGCACAAATCAGTGCCCTCACTTGCCGCTTGGAATTTATTTTCAAAAAAGGCAAGAAAAAGTAAACTAAAAACATTTTAAATTGTTTATAAGCCACCAAACAAGTCAACCAAGAACAAAACGAAAAAAAATTAACCAAATAAATACTTAATCTGATATATTTACATCAAAATATGCCAAATATGAATTATCCATACGAAAACCTTTCACCTGAAGCGCTCCCAGGTGAATTATGGTCCCCAATTCCAAAACTGGATGCGCCATACGAGGTTTCTAACTTTGGGAGAGTACGTAGATTGGAGAAAAACTCTATCGATAAAAAGGGCATCCCCAGGCAAAAACCGGGTATGATTATCAAAACAATCATCTCCGAAAGCCAAAACTCTCAAACTGGTGACACCGCAAAATATGCTGGAATCACTTTATCTGCCAACAAAAAAAGATACTACTTAAGCGTTGCCAGATTAGTTTATTATTGTTTTGTAGACGAATTTGACCTCTCAGATAAGCAACTTTTAGTATTTCCAAAGGACGGAGACAACCTTAACTTAAGCGCAGATAACTTGCTGCTGGGCACGCCAAAAGATAAAGCGGCAAGAATGATGGCCTCCGGTAGAAGGAGATCATTTTTCCCAGAGTTTAGTGAAGAAGTAAAGAAAAAGAGCCGTGACAAAATAACGGCAACCAAAAAAGAGAAAGGTACTTATAATGTCAGCCGCTATTCCTTATCAGGCCAATTACTGGAAACCTATTCCAACGCCCGAATTGCAGCAGAGGCAATGAATACCGCTCAAGGGTACATTTCTATCGCAGCCCGGGACACAGGGAAAGTGGTTACCGCCTGTGGATACCTATGGCGTCGTGGCAATGAGCCTGAGCTAGATTTAAAGCCAATACTGAAGGAAAGATGGTACGGACATTCGCCACTCGCAAAACAACAGCATATTATAGGTCAATACGATCTTGAAGGCAACCTGGTCAATACGCATGTGAATACCGTGGAAGCAGCAAAAGCAGTTAGAGTCCATAAAAATGGTATCCGTAACGTAATCAATGGACGAGGCTTAACCTATGGTGGTTTTATATGGAGTAAAGTGATCAGGAAAAAGATTGCAGTCGACCCAAAAATAACAGAAAGCAGATCGGGCATTTCCCAATATGATTTGGATGGCCGATGGATCCAAACCTTTAAGAATTGTGTTGCCGCAGCAAGAGCAACACAAGTTGACAACACCAACATTCACCTAGCCGTTAATGGACATACGCTAACCGCAGGGGGATATTTATGGCGTAAAGGACAGCAATTAAGGATCAACATCAACGAATTGCGTAAACATCCGCATTATGCTGGATCGGGATTACAAAGACACATGAAAAGAAAAAGGGAAGCTGCAGTACTACAATAGTTTTCCGATATAAGGTATTAAACATTTTAAAGACTGGCGATGCCGGTCTTTTTTGTTATATATAGCCATACTTGGGTACATCCTTGCTATATCGTTCGGGGATAGTCTAAGACTGGTAGGACTCCCCTAGGACTCTGGTAGGACTCTCCTAGGACTCTCGTAGGACCCTAGCCCCTTTGAAACTCCTTTGTGTCTTATCCGTATATAGCTATACAGGTTGTTGAATTAATTTTGAATTGACTATACATGCAAATTTGTAATTCCTGATTCGGTTATACAAGTTGAATTTTGCTCTGATTTATATTTTTTTGGTTTCCATCTTTTTTTCAGTTCACCATGTTTAAGATGCGCTTGTTCCGGGGTCAGATAATCACAACTGGCATGCGGCCTTATCTGATTATAGGTTTGTATATTGTCCCTGATCTTTCTTGTCGTTTCCCTTAAGCCAGTTTGGGCTCCATACAGGTCAAACTCTGCTTTTAAGATCCC
>NZ_SJSM01000025.1 GCF_004331685.1 Pedobacter hiemivivus
ACTGCTCGCATTCATAGTTTTAAATTATAATTTTGTAGCAAGACCTAACAGTTTTGCCCCATCGGTCCAAGTCCTTAATAATGGGTATTACCCTAATTGTTATATGGCCACTAAGGGAAAACACGGCAGCGGATTTCATCATGCCATAGGTATAAAAACCTTGACGACCGGTTAATTCGCCGCTGCCGTGGTTAGGCATTCTTCCTGCAAAATTCTGTATATCTGAAGAATTAAACATAACACTTAATAACAATTGTTTTTTAGGTTCAAGACCATTGGTCAAATCTAAAGGACGACCGCTTAAATGACGAAGTGCATAAAGGATATGATACAAAAAGCTGAACATAAGAATATGATCATAATTGTAGGTGGCGGCCTGGCTGGACTGGCATGTGCGCTCCACTTACGAAAAGCAGGTTTTGAGGTTACTTTAATCGAAAAAACTAAATACCCGCACCATAAAGTTTGTGGCGAATACATTTCTAACGAAGTCCTGCCCTATTTACAATGGCTGGATGTAGATCCCTTGTCGCTGGAGCCAGCCCTCATAAAAAAACTGGTGGTCTCCTCAAATACTGGTAAAACCATTGCCTGTGATTTGCCCCTTGGCGGTTTCGGATTAAGCAGGTATGAACTGGACAATTTGCTATACCAAAAGGCGCTGCAAAATGGCTGTAACTTAATTACAGATAGGGTGACCGACATCACTTTTAAAGACAACGAGTTTGAAGTAAGTACCGATACACACGGCATACTAAAAAGCCATATCGTAATTGGCGCCTATGGTAAAAGATCGGCCATAGACCAAAAACTATCTCGTCCCTTTATTTCGAAAAAATCGCCATGGTTGGCTGTAAAGGCGCACTATACTGGTGATTTCCCAGATGATCTGGTTGCGCTTCATAATTTCAAAGGTGGCTATTGTGGCGTATCTAAGGTAGAGCACAACCGCATCAACATCTGTTATCTCGCAGATTACAATAGCTTTAAAGCCTATAAAAACATCCGGGATTTTCAGGAAAATGTGCTTTGCAAGAATCCCCATCTTCGTAAAATATTTGACAACAGCACGGCCCTATTTGAGCATCCCCTAACTATAAGCCAGATTTCTTTTGAGAAAAAAGAAGCCCTGCACGATCACATTTTAATGATTGGTGATACAGCTGGTTTAATTCATCCGCTTTGCGGCAACGGAATGGCAATGGCTATTCATAGTGCAAAAATTTGTGCGGAACTCATTATAGCTTACCTAAATAACAAGATCCCCAGCCGAGTTTTGCTGGAGCAAGAATATGTAAAAACCTGGAACAAAAATTTTAAAACAAGATTGCTAATGGGTAGGTTTCTATCTGAAATGATCAGGAAAGAAAAATTATTTGGGCCAATGCAACAGCTATTGGTTAATTTCCCCTCAGCCTTACCCTTAATCGTTAAAATGACTCACGGAAAACCGATCTTATGTTAGTAGATACCAACCGCAGAAGTGATGCCCCTGAATTAATGGATAATTTTTTATTAGAAGGGGATATTTTAAGTAATGCGCTAGATAAAATAGCCAGCATAAACAGGTTGCTGGGTGGCAATAAAGTTACCTTGCAAGGGGTAAAATGTTTGCTTAAATCAAAACCAGTATACAGGTCTGAACTCCGCATTTTGGATGTGGGTTGTGGAAATGGCGACATGCTCAGGACCTTAGCCAGGTATGCAAAAAAAAAGCGCATAAAACTAAAACTGACTGGAATAGATGCGAACTATTTCACCATCAAACATGCGGAACAATTATCAAAAAAACATCCAAATATCAGCTATGTATGCGCAGATATTTTTGAAGAAATTAAACAAGAAAGACTTTACGATGTTATTCTGTGTACATTGACATTGCATCATTTTAAAGATGACGAAATCATCACACTTATGAAAGGCTTAGAAGAGCAGTCGACATTGGGAATTGTGGTAAATGACCTACACAGAAATGCGCTGGCTTATTACTTATTTGTAAGCATTTGCTTTGTTTTTAGGCTCAATCACATGTCTAAGAATGATGGACTGGTATCTATATTAAGGGGTTTTAAAAGACAGGAGTTGCATGATTTGTCTGAACAGTTGCGCTTTAACGATTACATTTTAAAATGGAAGTGGGCATTCCGTTACCAGTGGATAATTAGAACGATATGAGCGTAAAAATTAAGACCGTTTCCAAGCTAGCCCCACAATATTCGAGAAGCACTGCAGAGATACTCCCCTATCTGGATGTCTGGTTGAAAGACCAGGAGCCTAGGTTTATTAAAAAAGTAAAAAAGATATTTGAACAGGCGGCGGTCGACAAAAGGTATTCGATCATGTCGCCGGAAGAAGTGTTTAGACCATCTTCATTTGAAGAAAAGAACAATATTTACATCAAAGAAGGTATTAAACTGGCGACGAGCTGTTTAAAACAAGCTTTAGAAAAAGCCGGATGGCAACCCCAGGATCTGGATTATATCATTACGGTAAGTTGCACGGGGATTATGATTCCTTCACTGGATGCTTACCTGATCAATACGCTAAACCTGCGACAGGATATTGTGCGACTTCCGGTAACTGAGATGGGCTGTGCAGCAGGGATTTCGGGAATGATTTATGCGAAGAACTTTTTAAAAGCCAATCCGGGTAAGCGCGCCGCAGTGATTGCTATTGAATCGCCTACGGCTACTTTTCAGTTGGATGATTTTTCGATGGTCAATATTGTAAGTGCAGCGATTTTTGGAGATGGCGCGGCTTGTGTATTACTCTCCTCAAAGGAAGAAGATGAAGGACCGGAAATTATTGGGGAAGAGATGTACCATTTTTACGATTCCATACCTATGATGGGATTTAACTTGACTAATAAAGGGTTACAAATGGTATTGGATGTGGCAGTGCCCGAAAATATTGAACAGCATTTTCCAGACATCATCCACCCTTTTTTGGAAAAGTATGGATTGAGGATTGAAAACATTGATCATTTGATATTTCATCCCGGTGGAAAAAAAATTATTGATACAGTTGAAGCGTTATTTGGTAAATTAGGCAAAAATATAAACGAGACTAAAAACATTTTAAAAGAATACGGGAATATGTCGAGCGCCACAGTATTGTATGTACTGGACCGGTATATGGAAAGGCCGCTGGGCAGCGGAGAACTGGGCTTAATGCTCAGCTTTGGACCAGGGTTTTCGGCACAACGGATGCTATTGAAATGGTGAGGCTGTGATCGCAACGCAGAACGGGCAGACCCGAGTTCGATCGTCATACTGAGTCGGTCGTCATCCTGAATTTATTTCAGGATCTCGCAAGAGAAAGGAAGCCTTGCAGGTGCGAGGTCCTGAAATAAATTCAGGATGACGGGGTGCATAAAAACAAGAATTAAACATAACAACAATTAAACATAACATGAACAAAGCAGAGATCTTAGCACACTTACCTTACTCGAAACCATTTTTATTTGTAGACGAACTAGAAGAGATCGACGAAAATGGAGCTAAAGGTTCTTATACCTTCGATGCTGGTCTTGATTTTTATAAAGGCCATTTTAAAGACAATCCGGTAACTCCTGGTGTAATCTTAACCGAAACCATGGCACAAATCGGATTGGTATGCCTTGGTATATACCTATCTGGCAGCGCCGAAGGCGGCATGCCCGGCCATGTGATGTTAACATCAACTGCGATCGATTTTATGAAACCTGTATTTCCAGGTGAGAAAGTAACGGTAACTGCTCAAAAGGTCTATTTCCGTTTTAAAAAATTAAATTGTACGGTACAAATGACCAACGCAGCCGGAGAAGTGGTTTGCAAGGGAACAATTGCTGGAATGGTAACCAATAAAATGAATGGCTAAACGTGTTGTCATAACCGGGATGGGTGTTGTAGCACCAAATGGAGTTGGTTTAACTGCATTTACAAATGCTATTAAACAAGGCATCTCGGGTATTAAACACGATCCAGAATTAGAAAGACTTCAGTTTTCTTGCCAGATTGCAGGAAAACCTGAGTTGTCCGATGAGCTGATTGCCAAATACCTGACCGATTTAGAACGCCGAAATTTTAACAGCAGTGGAATTTTATACGGGATTATCGCCGGCATGGACGCTTGGCAGGATGCCAACCTGCCAATCTCCAATGCCGATGAGCCCGACTGGGACAGCGGAACTATATTTGGCACCGGCACATCGGGCATTGAAAAATTTAGAGAAGCCATTTACAAGGTAGATGACCTGCAGGTACGCAAACTGGGCAGCACAGTCGTAGTGCAAACCATGGCCAGCGGCATTAGCGCTTACCTTGGGGGCAAGCTTGGACTGGGCAATCAGGTGAGCAGCAACTCATCAGCCTGCACAACGGGCACAGAAAGCATTTTAATGGCTTATGAGCGCATTAAAACCGGACAAGCGAGCAGAATGCTTGCCGGCAGCACGAGCGACAGTGGGCCTTATATATGGGGCGGCTTTGACGCCATGAAAGTCTGCACCTTTAAACACAACCAGGAACCAGAAAAAGGATCGAGACCAATGAGCGCCAATGCCAGCGGCTTTGTACCTGGCTCCGGCGCCGGAGCCTTGGTTTTAGAGTCATTGGATTCTGCCCTCGCCCGTGGCGCAAAGATCTATGCGGAAATATTGGGGGGTAATATCAATTCGGGCGGACAACGCGGCAGCGGCAGCATGACTGCGCCAAATGCGATTGCGGTGCAGCGCTGTATTCAAACCGCCTTGCATAACGCAGACATCAGGCCCGATGCCGTTGACGCGATAAACGGTCACCTTACCGCGACCAGTAAAGATGCCCTGGAAGTACAAAATTGGGCCATTGCTTTGAATCGTACGCCTGAACACTTCCCATATATCAACAGCTTAAAAGCCATGATTGGACACTGTTTAAGTGCTGCAGGAAGCATAGAATGTATCGCCTCGGTATTGCAGCTGCAACAGGGTTTTATTTTTCCTTCGATCAACTGTGAAGACCTAAATCCAGAAATCGCAGAACTGGTAAATAAAAATAAGGTTACAAATCAAATAATGTATCAAAACATTAATATATTAGCTAAAGCAAGCTTTGGGTTTGGTGATGTCAACGCCTGCATTATCTTTAAAAAGTACGAAAATGGATAAAGAAGAACTCTTAACAAAATTGAAAGAAATTGTTGCTCCTTACACCCATGACAAAGATGCTTTAGCAACCATTAGTCCATCCACAGATTTCATTAAAGACCTTAAAATTAATTCGGCCAATCTGGTGGATGTAATTTTAGACGTAGAAGAAGAATTTGATATTGAAATTGACAACCTGGAGATGGCACGAATGCTAAATGTAGGGGAAACTGTCACAATTATTGAAGATAAACTAAAAGCACTTGATAGGAAATGACATTGTTGATTTAAGCCAGGCTGCAAAAGAAAGCAACTGGAAAAGAACAGGATACCTGGAGAAGCTATTTACTATGGCCGAAAGGTTCCTGATTCACGTTGCCAAAGACCCGGAAGTCATGGTATGGCTACTATGGACCATGAAGGAGTCTGCCTATAAAGCACACGCAAAGGAAACAAAAATAAGAACCTTTGCCCCAACACTCCTCTGCTGTACTAACGTAGTCGTACATCCAACATTGGCGACTGGAAATGTGTTTTATCAAGGAAAAATGTATTATACGCAAAGCACACTATCTGAGGCTTACATTCATACCATTGCAAGTGAAAAAACTAAGGTACTGAGTAGTCTGCAGCTTAAAATAAGCGATTATGACGAATCCGATAGCGCTTACAGAAGCACCAATCCGGCTTCTGTAAGTCACCACGGCAATTACCTCGCACTTATTTACTTGTAAGCTTAATTCATATCGGTCCAGTTCAGCTTATCCTTATCCGGATTTACTCCTATCTAAATACTAACTTAGTGTAGCTGTATAATGTACTATATTTGATTGCGGATATGAACAAGAAAACATTTAAGATTTCAAATAAAATAATATGGCTAAGCTCCTTTTTTCTTGGGGTACTTACCTCCGTTCCTAAAATAGCAGAACAGCATTTTAACCCCTACGAAGCGCTGGTTGATTCGACCGTCACCTTTCTATTTGCCGTGCTGATCTGGTATTACAACATCCTAATGCTTCCGGCCTATTCTTCAAGAGAGGTTGCCCATGGCTTTTCGGTTAAACGACTGCTTAAAGGCCTTTTTTTCGGGATTGGCCTTATGTTTATTTTGGCTTCTATCCAACAATATTTGTTATCCCACCTAAATTTTGGACCTGTAGTGCTGATGTTCGAAGTGCGGGGGATTCTTGTTAACATTACCTTTTATATGTTTCTTCACCTTTTGTATCAGAGTTATCAGAATCAGCAGGTAGGCATAGAACTGGAGCGTACTAAAGCAGATAACCTTGGTGCACAATATGAATTACTTAAACAGCAGGTAAACCCCCATTTCCTGTTTAACAGTTTGAATACTTTAAAATATATGGTGGAAAGCAATGATCCCCATGCCATAGATTTCATTCTAAAACTATCTGATTTTTACCGTTTCACACTCGAAAGCCGCAAGCTGGATCTAATCAAGCTTGCTGAAGAACTAGAGATACTTAATGCTTACGTTTTCCTGTTAAAAGCGCGCTTTGAAGATGGTATTGATCTTTCTATACATATAGAACAGCAACATTATCAATCGCTGATACCACCATTTACACTGCAACTGCTGATAGAAAACTGCATTAAACACAATGTGGTATCCATAGATCGTCCGCTACACATCAACCTATATTCAGAAAAGGATTTCATCATTGTCGAAAATAAACTTCAGGTAAAAAGAACTCCAGAAGCTTCTACAGGCTTGGGGCTGGAAAACATTAATCAGCGGTATCTGCACCTTTCGGGCAAGCAGATCGAAATCCTCAGCACTGAAACATTATTTACCATCAAACTCCCGATCATCCATGAAAATCTTAATCATTGAAGACGAGCTTAAAGCGGCAAAGTCACTTGAAAACCTCATTCTAAAGATAAAACCATCGGCAAAAATCACCGCTCAGCTGCAAAGTATAGAAAGTGCTATTGACTACCTTTCTGAAAACGAAGCTCCTGATCTTATCTTTATGGATATTCAGCTTTCTGATGGGCTATGTTTCGAAATTTTTAAATCAGTAAACATCCAATGTCCTGTTATATTTTGTACTGCGTACGGAGAATATACCATGGATGCCATTAAAGCAAATGGAATTGATTACCTGCTTAAACCTTTTTCAAAAGAAGAACTGCAGAAAGCTTTTGAAAAAGTAGACAACTTCAAAAACTTTTTCCAGCAAAATACACAACCCGATATGGAAGAATTACTGAAAAAGATCGGACAGGATGAAGGGAAAAAAAGCTTTTTAGTATTCAAAAACAACAAATACACCACTGTTAAAACTGAGGATATAGCCTTTTTCTATATCAGAAATGAGGCTCCGACACTCATGACCTTTCAGGAGCAAGAATATACCCTGATGCAATCACTGGATCAATTGCAAAGCATATTATCAACTAAACAATTTTTCAGACTAAACAGACAATATCTCGTTAACTTTAGCGCAATTAAAGAGGTAGAACACTACTTTGACAGGAAACTCTTCGTAAAGCTGGTCATCCCCAGTCCAGATAAACTATTAATTGGAAAAGAGAAGACTACTATCTTTTTGAATTGGCTCGAAAACCGCTAACCCATTAACTTCTATGATCGCATCTGCGAATGCTTTCGGTGCCTCCTGCGGTACATTGTGCCCAATGTCCTCAAGTACGATATGCTTATATGGCCCTACGAATTTTTTAGCATACATCGCACCATTAGCTGCCGCCCCATCGAAATCGCTGCCGATGGTAATACTGGGTACTTTGATCAGCGGGCCTGCAGCAAGTCGTTTTTCGAGTTCATCATATTTTACTTCACCTTCAGCCAAACTTAAGCGCCAGCGATAATTGTGTATTACAATTGCCACATGGTCGGGGTTATCAAATGCGGTGGCACTGCGGTTGTAGGTTGCATCGTCGAAATTCCATTTAGGTGAAGCAATTTGCCAGATGAGCTTATTAAAATCGTGCGTGTTTGCGTTATAACCGGCCTTACCGCGCTCAGTTGAGAAGTAATATTGATACCACCAGCCGAGTTCTGCCTTTGGAGCTAAGGGCTGCAGCGTGGCCACTCTGTTGGTGATGATATAACCACTTACAGCAACCAGCGCTTTGCATCGCTCAGGCCATAATGCGGCTATAATATCAGCAGTACGCGCCCCCCAGTCAAAGCCTCCGAATGTTGCCTTTGAAATTTTGAGTGCATCCATTAAAGCCACAATATCCGAAGCGATGGCGGCTTGCTGTCCGTTACGCGGCGTTTTAGGGGAGAGGAAACGTGTAGTACCAAAACCACGCAAGTAAGGAATAATAACCCTATACCCTGCTTTAACCAGAATGGGTGCCACGTCTTCATAACTGTGGATGTCATAAGGCCAGCCGTGTAGCAAGATAATCACAGGGCCATTAGCTGGGCCGGACTCGGCATACCCCACATTCAATACCCCTGCATTTATTTGCTTAAGGGTCCCTAGCTTAGAATCGATTGTTACAGCCTTTTTGATATCATCATTATCCTGAGCGAAAGCCAATTGGGTCGTCATGAAAAACATTGCGATGATAAAAAAATTCAGTTTCGTTTTCATTGTTTTACAGTTTGAGTTTTTAAAATTATGTACTCAAAAGTAATGGCGTACCTTATACTGTACCATCATTAAATAGGCGAAGCAGGCAATGTCGTTGCCGAACCAGTCATATTTGATAGCGAATTGAAGATGCGTTTCTCTTCGCTTATAATTTGATTAAAATTTTTCTGACCAGGCATTTCAGCTTTTAAATTGCCTGATTCAATCCCCTCTTCGTCCGCTTAACCCATACGCTGATTGTACAGGCTGTACTGTCTCCATACCTTTGTCTCAGAAATCTAAAACAATCATATAATTTAAAATACAATGGAAGCGATTAGACAACAAAAAAAACGAAGCATTAAAGGTATGCTAACTACCGCGGCACTAATTCTGATGACAGCTGCTGGTTTTGCACAGATTAAACCAACAGTTAATAATTCCTCAGATTCCATCCGACCTTTCGAATATCATGCTGATCAAACGCAGCTTGATGATTTAAAACACAGAATCCAAAACACAAAATGGCCCGATAAGGAACTCGTTAGTGATCATACACAAGGAGTACCTCAAGCGACTATACAAGCACTTGCCAAATATTGGGCAAACGAATACGATTGGCGTAAAATAGAAAAGAAAATCAATTCTTACCCCAATTTCATCACTACTATTGATGGGGTGGATATCCACTTCATTCATATAAAATCTAAACATAAAAATGCACTGCCAATCATCATTACTCACGGATGGCCAGGTTCTGTTATTGAGCATCTGAAAATTATTGGTCCACTAACTGATCCTACTGCCTACGGTGGAAAAACCGAAGATGCTTTTGACGTGATTATCCCTTCGATTCCCGGATATGGTTTTTCAGAGAAACCAACTGAACTAGGTTGGAGTCCTGAGCGCATCGGAAAAACATGGGTGACCTTAATGAAGCGTCTTGGTTATCAGAAGTTTGTGGCGCAGGGAGGTGACTGGGGTGCCCTTATCACTGACATGATGGGGGTACAGGCTGCCCCTGAACTGATTGCTATACACACTAATATGGCCGGAGCAGTACCCCTTGAAATAGATGCAGCTGCTTTTACGGGTGCTCCCGAACCAGCTAACCTTTCAACCGATGAAAAGAAAGCTTATGGTCAGCTTGCTTTCTTCTATAAACATGGTCTGGCATACGCACAGGAAATGGGGAACCGCCCACAAACGTTATATGCAATTGAAGATTCACCAATAGGTTTAGCCTCATGGATACTTGATCATGATGCAAGAAGCCTTGAGCTCATCTCACGTGTTTTTGCAGGAAAAGATGAAGGGCTGACAAAAGACGATATTCTTGACAACATCACACTTTATTGGCTAACCAATACTGCGGTATCTTCATCTCGTCTGTATTGGGAAAACAAGCTTGCCTTTTTTGCTCCAAAGAACGTTAAAATCCCGGTTGCAGTGAGCGTCTTTCCCGATGAAATCTATTCGACACCACGTACTTGGGCAGAAAAAGCATACCCTAATCTTCTTTACTTTAATAAATTAGAAAAAGGAGGTCACTTTGCGGCTTGGGAACAGCCTGAGACCTTCAGCAAAGAACTAAGAGCCGCTTTCAAATCAATGCGCAAATAAATTCAGAAATTAGTTTCAATACCTAATCGAAGAAATAAAAATTGCTCCATTCAATGACCAAGTATTGATCATTGAATGGAGCTTAGATGCTCAGTAGCACCAATCCAGCCTAAGCTTAATTCATATCGGTCCAGTTCAGCTTATCCTTCTCCGGATTTAGGGCTCTTTCCTGCAGACTTTTCTTATGTTCCCGCAGACGTTTTTGCTCTGATTCCACAGGACGTTCCGCAATAAGCTCGTCACACCACCTGATCGGATATTGTAAGGCTTTCCCATCATTACAATACATGATAAACTGCGTAACCATCATGTCTTTAAAGCTGCTGCCCGCACGTCCTTTAAGGATGTTAAAAGAATAGATCTGATCTACTTCCTGCCCTACCTTAGTCCAGTCTTTATATTTATGTTCTGCCGGAACCAGGTAACACAACCATTCACTGGCCTTAGGGTAGTCGGTTTTGCGCGCATAGTTCAATATGATCGAGAACTTAGGATCATCAATAGGCGGCTTATGGCCATATAAATAGAAAATTGACTTTTCGCTATATAATTTATTGATCTTTCCATCCACCATACTCTGGCCAAACAACTTGTAGAATTCCAGCCTGTTGTCGAACATATACATCATTTCCCTACTCGCTAAATCTTGATTAAACCTATGAAAAACCTTCCATACATCAGGATCTTTGATCCGCTCCACAGGACCTTCCAAAAACTTTGATACGACCTGGTTCATCTTCTCTGTTTCACTGGCATTATGTAGGGCCTCCAGATATTTCAGTACAAACTTAGCTTCTCTGTTGCCCTCCGCATAGGACTTGCTTAAGGCTACAAAATTGTTTTTAGGATCCAGCCCTTGTTTAAATCTTTGCATCAATTGCTGTCCGTCAACTTTACCCGCCATTCTGTGCATCAACACCCCATTTTGATCCATGATTAGCAATACCGGCTCCCCTTCTACCTTATACAACTTTCTTAAACGGTCTTTTTCCTTGCCCACATTATAATCCACGCTCACAAATCTTTCATTGATGAAATCCGCCACGCTATCTAGTGTGAGTACTTCTTTTTTAATATACAAACAAGGCTTACAAGTGATAGAACCAAAATCAAGGAAGATCAGTTTATTCTTCTCTTTCGCCATTTTCAGTACATCGTCGAAGGCCAGGTTTTCTTTGAGATCTACCCTCCTGTTTTGAGCATAAGTCATGTCGCTCATACTCCATGTTAAAAATAACACAACGCCAATAAGCTGTGACGTTCTAAATAAATGATTGTTCATTTTGTATTAATTTATGTTTTCTGTAAATCTTATGCCGTCCAGGCAAAAATAATTTGGGGTATTCATCACTCCAGCGGTTTTATCCGTCGACTCCAGGTAGAACACGATTTTGTTGACTTTTCCGAGCGATAGCAATGACACAGGCATCCAATCGGTAACCGTAAAACTTCTTTTTAAAGCGTCAGAGCTTCTGTCTGCCAGTAGAAAGTCTACCGTACCCGTCTCCACATTGTTCAAAAAACCTTTTATGGTAATCTTCAGATTGTCTTTTCTCGCTACGCTCATGATGGTAGTACCAGGGGCAAAAGTATTACCGACAGTTGAATTGCCAGGTCCATACATAATTGTTTGATACACCTGTACCGTATTTCCCACTAAAATCTTATCAATCTGTATCGGACGCGACAATTCAACAAAGGCATCATCGCCTTTTGGCCGTACGACCAAAAAATTCCCGCCCGCGTGTGGTGTAAGGGTGTAAACACTAAACCGCGTGGAATCTACCAGATTAGCTGCAGTGACAAAGTTTTTATAGTTCCTGTTGGATATGGCGAAACCGCTCCAATCGTTATTTTCGTGCTTTACATTGAAGGTCGCAATAGCACTTGTAAAACTTTCAGCAGGGATTTTATGCGTAAATCTGCCGATCTTAAAATCTTCAAAAAGTAAGTCAGTTGGTAACAAAATCACATCATCAATCAACTTGCCATCCTTTTTGCAGGAAACAAACGCCATAATTAGGAGCGTATAGAGATATAATATTCTTTTCATAGCTTAATAAATAAGTTGTTCGTAGCCTGTATTCTGACTGATTAATTTATTGAACTTCATTTCTGAAGAAGGGATTGGCCATATAATTCTGTTCATATCGACAACTACAGATGTACTTCTGAATTGCAGTAACAATGGATTTCCGCTTGCATCTTTCAAGCGCAGTGAAGACATCCAATCGGCATCATTCTCCAGGTTTAGTTCATTGAGCATCTCCGTAAAAAGCTTTTTTTCGAAATCTACTTTATCAATAGCTGAAAGTGGCAGCAGATGAGACCGATCTCTGATGAAATTGATAGGTTCCATACTTTGTACCAGGGTAGCACCAGTTTTTTGAAGCAGTTCAGCTTTCATCAGATACAATTCGGTAAGTCTTAAATGATAGGTGGTATATTTATCATTATCGCCCCCTACCTGACGCCCTAACCTGCATAGTTTTTTAGGTGCCCATTTGAGGGTGTTGTTTCCTGTTATTGGTGACTTCACATTTCCCCATCCTTCCGGATGTCTGGGATCTGTTCCAATCACCGCATTTCCTTGTGGCGTAATACCCAGCGTTGCATAATTATAGCCATAAGTGAAATTATAAGCGGCTACAATGTCATCTGTTTTTTCCCGGTAACGGCAAAACAACAACTCCTTAGAATCCCAGCTATTTGTATATAACGCCGTCAGTGATGGCTCCAGTTTAGCCCCCGCAGCTTCGCTTTCGGTAATCGCCTGGTTCACTAATATCAAGGCCGCGGCATAATCACCGGCCCAGCCCCTGTTCAGCAGCAATTTCGCTTTCAATGCTTTCGCCAGCTGTTTAGAAAAACGTTTATTGGAATAAAATGTGGGTGCATTTACAATCGCAAAATCCAGATCTTCAATCAGCTTTTCATAACTGGTTTTTACATCCAGACGCTCCTGGTAAACATTGCTTAAAGTCGACAACTCGCTTTTATAAATGATGCCAAATTTCGAATCGGGCTGATCAAACCATCTTCCAAAAAACCAAAAAGTATAGAGATGAGTAAATGCACGTAATCCATGCGCTTCACCCAATAATTCAGGTTTTACATGGCTATTTTTAAATTGTTCAACGGGCAGATTCCCTATTCCTTCAATAGCAGCATTTGCATTATTCGCTGCAATATAAAATGCTTTCCAAAGGGATTCATTATCACCCGTCGAAGTCATATTAAAAGTATAAGCACCATTGTTATAATTAATGATCCCTAACATTGAGCTAAATCCTCCTGTAAACCTGGCAGTCCAGTCGTTGGTGCTAATGCCAGCATAAGCACCATTAAGTAAACCTTTTGCCGAAGCCTCGTCAGTTACAGCCACTTCCGGCGTAAGTAAGTACTGGGGCTCCTGGGTAATGAATTTTTCGCAGCCGCTTAGGGTAAACATCAAAATCCCTATGTATAAATATCTTTTCATGTTCATCGGTTTGTTTTATTTTAATGAATACCTAACACTTAAATTAAAAGACCTGATGGTAGGGTAAGTTCCAAAATCGGTCCCCATTCCTGTTGCACCACCCGCTAAACGAAAATTTCCCTCCGGATCAATACCGTTATAATTGGTCAGGACAAACACATTAGATACAGATCCGGAGAAGTCCAGGCCTCCCTTAAGGTTCCGTTGAGCCCATTTATCAGGCAGTCTATAATTGATTCTTATCTGGGAAAGTTTCAGGTAATCTGCTTTTGAAAGCCAATAGTCAGAAAATATATTAGAAGAGCCCTGTCCATATGACATTCTTGGCCATTGAGACTGGCGGTTATCAGGCGACCAGCTATCCAGCACATAATCAGGATAGTTTCTCAGATACAATCCATTACCATACCAATTCTGTGAATTGGTAAACCAGTACCTTAAGCTTCCTGTACTATAAGTAAAGTTTAACGTTAAACTCAGATTTCCCTTTCTGAAGTTGGTACCAAAACCACCAAAATAATTAGGCTGCGATGTGCCTAATGGCACCATATCGTCGTTGTTTACAATGCCATCTTTATTCACATCTTCAAACTTCAAATCGCCAGGTCTGATACTACCCAGTCCATTCTGATACCATATCTTTGCTCCGGTTGTTGGATTCATAGAAGACAAGAGGTTATACTCTTCCATCGACTGGTAATAGCGCCCAGTCCATTTAAACCCATACCATTGCCCCATTGGCTGTCCTTCCTGCATCCTGATTGCCAGCGCATTACCAGCATACAGGTCGAGGAATTTATCCACTCCGTTGATTTTTTCAACAGTAGATTTATTGTGCGCAATATTAAAATTAATAGAGAGGCTCATGTCTTTTTTCCTGAAAACATTGTAATCAATAAAAAACTCCATTCCCCGGTTTTGTATAGTTGCTATATTTTGCTTAACGGAAATAAATGCACTACTGGAAGGAATGCTTTTATTGTAAATAATATCGCTGGTCAGCTTATCATAAAAGCCAATGGAACCAGAGAGCTTATTTTTGAAAAAACCATAATCAAAAGCAATCTCTTTGGTCAATGTTTCTTCCCATCTTAAGTCTGCATTCCCCAGCTGGTTAGGTGCAAATCCAGGTTGTTCTTCAAATTGTGCAGCACCATAAAGTGTTCTCCAATCATTATTTCCCAATACCTGGGATCCCGATACACCATATGAACCTCTTAACTTAAGCAGGTTAAACACATCAGCATTCAGGTTTTTCATGAAACCTTCCTTACTCAATATCCAGGCTACTGCAGCCGAAGGGAATAAACCCCATCGTTTGTCAGGCCCAAACCTGGAAGAACCATCAGCCCTGAAAGTAAAAGTAGCCAGGTATTTATCATATAGCTTATAGTTCAATCGGGTAAATGCAGATACCAGCGCTGTTGAATAATTATTAGAGGTTGGCTTTAATGGAGTCGTACCACTGGTTAAATTCGTCATGATATCCTGATCAGGAAAGTTCTGAACGCCTGTGGCAAAAGTTTTAAAGTTCCCACGTTCCATGGAAAAACCACCTAATAAATCCAGGTCATGGATGTTATTAAACAACCTGTTATATTTTACCGTGTTTTCAAATGCCCAGTTACTCGATTCACTTTGTGAGATATTGGCCTGCCCTTTATGGGTAGAGTTAACAGTGCCTTCCCTGGCAAAACGATCAGTAACCGTTAAATTGTAATTGATAGACACACTGGATTTAAACACCAGATTTTTATTTGGTGTGAACTGAATAAAAGAGGAGCCATTTAACCCTCTTCTGGACGACAGATCTCTATTTTTAAGTGCTGTTAGTGGACTTTCTTCATTATATCCCGGATCAAATATTTTTCCATCGGCAGCATACATCGGAAAATCAGGTCTGAAATTCCAGATTTTATCAATCATATTATCTTTATTGTTTAGATCCGAGTTTGAACCATTCACCATCAGCCCGACTAAAAAGTTGTTGGCAATCTTTGAATCCAGATTTATTCTCCCGGAAAAGCCTCTTCTGCTACTTCCTTTTATGATCCCATCCTGTTGGGGTAATCCAACAGAAATGTAATAATTGCTGGCGTCGCTACCCCCTCTTAAAGAGACATCCAATTTTCTTTCTACTGCATTTCTTGTCATTTCCTTCCACCAATTGGTTTGTCCGTCAAAAAATGCGGTAGCTAAAAGCGGAGCAGAAAAATAATCTATTTCTACACCTGGCACAACTTTCGTTTCATCAATGAGGGTTAACATTGCACCAGTTCCTTTTATGCCTGAGCTGGCAAAGAAGTTTCTTGCGGCATCAGTCACCACAACTTTAAACTCATCGCTGTTCAATGTTCTGAAGTTATCCCGCTGTACCTGAATCCCCTGGTTGTAAGACACATCAATCTGTGGCTTTTTAAACTTCTTGCCACTTTTGGTGGTTACAATGATCACCCCATTGGCTGCCCTGGAACCATAAATTGCAGTAGAGGAAGCATCTTTGAGAATGTCGACAGATTCAATATCGTTGATGTTGTAATCGTATAGAAGCTGGCCAATATCATTGTTGTTTACGTTGTATTGTGGTACACCATCAATTACCCAAAGCGGCTGACTATTTCCCGTTAGGGAGGTATTGCCCCTGATCATGACCGAAACACCGGCACCGGGTGCGCCATTGGCGATCATCACATTTACACCGGCAGCCTTGCCTTGAATCATCGATGCAATGTCCGCATGTGGTGGTGCACCCTCTAATTCTGCTTCTGTGACCCTCGTTACAGATCCTGTTAAATCTATCGCCTTTCTACGACCATAACCGATGTTAATTTCTACGGCTTCGAGTTCTGCACTGGATGCTTTTAGGACAATATTGCCTAGGTTTGCTGCAGCTGATATTTCTCTCTTTTCGTAGCCCAGATAGGAGATTAATATTTTTCCTTTTATAGGCAGGTTTACCAGCTTAAAAAATCCCTGACCATCGGTAGTGGTCGTAGACTTACTGTCGACATGGGTTACAGTTGCTCCGGCTATCGGGTTTCCCGTTTCATCTATAACTTTTCCCTGGATCAGGCTTTGCTGACGAAAAGTTGGCCCAGGTTTAATCACTACGATGTTTTTAGTGATGGAATAATCAAGCGCGTTTGCTTTGAGTACTTTATCCAGTACCTCGTTTATACTGGCGTTTTTTATAGAAATATCAAATCTATTGGTATTGTTAATTAATCCTTCAGGATAAAAGAAATCATAACCGTATGTTACTCTAAGATCCTTTAAAATATCATTAAGGCTGCTGCCTTTTTTTATTAAAGAAATAGATTGACTATGTGCATTTACGGTATTAAAAGTTAGTATGAGGCCCATTAAGGACAATAGAATTACCTTCTTAATAGTCATTTCATTGTGGGTTAAATATCAAAATTGGTTTAGTTGGCCGACCGTTCAGATCTATAGGTATGGTCAATTTTTGTATTAGTTCTCCATCAAGATCACCTCCTTTCTTTGTACGTTGATCTTATACTTCATCCTACCGGTAGCGGCCAACATGTCTAATACAGTAATTAAACTTTGCTGCCTGGATACCTGTCCGGAATAATTGAAACCTTTAAAGCTCCCTTCGTAAATGACGTCGATATCATACCATCTTTCTATCTTTTTCATGATGGAAAAGAGGTGTGCTTTTTCGAACACAAAATCACCGTTTTTCCAGGCGACCGCGTTATTTACATCAATGGTATTGACTTGTAGGCCTCCGCCTTTGGCATCCAGATAAGCCTGCTGTCCGGGCACCAGAACGACATCCCCGTTCTTTTTAGCATCCACCATCACGCTTCCAGTTAAGAGGCTGGTCGCAATAAAGCCATCGTTCTCATAATTGGAGATGTTAAATGAAGTGCCCAGAACTTTGACATCGTAACCTTTCATTTTTACTTTGAAAGGTTTGTTGTTAAGGTGTACAACTTCAAAGTAGGCTTCCCCATTGAGGGTTACTGTCCGCTCCTTGGCCGAAGCAAAGCTGGACGGGAATTTTAAGGAAGAAGATGCATTTAGCCAGACTTTTGTGCCGTCGGGCAGGTTGACTTGATATTGTCCGCCTTTAGGCGTTTCAATAGTGTTGAAATTGATTTGAGCCGTTTTATTAGCAATGACGGAAGGAGCCATGGTATAAACCAATTGTCCGTCTTTAGATTTGGTGATGATGATATCCGATTCTTTGGTCAGCTGACCATTTTGAGCATCTGTGAGACTGATTTTTTTTCCATTGGCCAATGTAAGGATGGCTTTATTTCCACCAGGCTGAAAGTCCTTCTGAGCCGTTGAGGTATTGAATCCGGTCTTGTCCCTATGTACTTTTAAATAGATCAACGCGCTAAGAAAGATTAAAATAGCGGCCGCATATTTAATCCATGTAACATCCCATAGTTTTTTAATGGTTTTGGAAGGTTGGAGCTGTAGCCGGAGTTCATGCCATTTGGCATCCGTATTGAAATCATGAATTTCTGTATAGCTTTCGCTTAAGGCCTTAATTTGGCGAAGTTCTGTAAGCAGATCACGTTCTTCTGGACTGAGATCGGTATGATCAACCTGTTGGTCCTGTTCCTGATTAAGTATAGCCAAAACCTTTTCCCATTGGGATTGGTTTTCAAAATAGTTTTTATCCATGTTCAACTATAAGTCGCAAGGAATGACTTATAGGGTTACTGGAAAATCAAAAAAAATAAAACAATCAACTAAACACCTAACAATAAGTAATTTAAAATCATTGAAAAGAGTATTGGCCCAGCTTTTAAACGAAGTGAAGCATAGGCTTTTACCATTTGGCTTTTTACGGTGTTGATAGAAATGCCAAGCATCTCTGCAATTTGGGCGTAGGTATAATTACCTGTGGTGCTCAGCAATAATATTCGCTTACGCTCGGTCGGCAATTCATCAATCAACTTCAATATTTTAAGTTCTAATCCCTCCTCATCGGCAGCCTTGAATGCGGCTTCCATAGGATCTTCGTAACTTGGATAATCGTACTCGCTGATTCGCTTAATAACCGTTTCCTGACTGCGAAGCCAGGAAATACTTTTATACTTAATTGATCTGCAGGCATAGGCTTCAAAACTGGTATGAAGTTTAATTTTATCCTGCCGCTCCCAGAAGTTAATAAAAAACTCCTGTACAATATCTTCAGCTATAAAAGGATCTTTTACATGGTTGACTGCAATCATGCAAAGAAATTTGTGGTTCTTGCGGAAAAGCACTTCTAGTGTTTCGAAGTTGAGCTCTTCTACCTTCTTCTGATGCCGTTCCATGGCCTAAAATATTGATAAATTCCGTAAGTACGAAACTTACAGCTCACAAAATCCACGCTATCTATGCCCTTAGCTTAGATTCTCTTCGATCAGCAAACTGATGATTCCATCAACAAGACCTACTTTAGGCACATAGATTTGCTTGATACCCGTCCATTTCAATAGCGTAATGTAAATTTCGCAAGCTGGTATAATTACGTCCGCCCGATCTGGATTTAAGCCAAAAACACTGATCCGCTCTTTCAATGAATGTGAATTGAGCTGGTTGTAAAGCGCTTTTAGCTTTAAGAAAGTTAAAGGATTCCCATCTTTCTCATCCGACATGCGGAAAAGCTTATTGATATTGCCGCCAGTACCAATACCGGCAAGGTTTTTTAAAGATTTTGTATTTTCTTTTACCCAGTTTCTCATCTCTTCCCAGGTTTCATCTTTATCCTGGTTATCAAGGATCCGAATCGTTCCAATGTCAAAGGATTTAGAAGCAATAGGCACTCGATTTACAAATACAGAAAGCTCGGTACTCCCCCCACCCACATCGATGTATAGATAACTTTTTTTGATGTCCAGGTTTTCTTCGATGTGATTGGCATAAATGATATTCGCCTCCCTTTGTCCCTCGATAATCTCCAGATCCACATCCGTTAATTCCTTTACCTTTTTAATGATGGCTGCACCATTCTCTGCTTCGCGCATGGCCGAAGTGGCACAAGCTAAATAAGCGGATACATGGTATACATCCATCAGGTTTTTAAATGCCGACATGGTTTTCAACAGCTCTTCAACTTTACGATCGGAAATGCGACGATCTAAAAATGCATCATCCCCCAATCGTAATGGAACCCGAACTAAGGTGTTCTTCTTGAAACTAAAACCGGTATCATTTTGAGAGATGTCAGCAATTAACAATCTAACCGCATTGGAACCGATATCTATGGCAGCGTATCTTAACATTGGATTTACTGGTGTTTATTTTTTAAGTAATTGTAGGTTTGTACCTGTGCCCTGATTTTTGTTTTCAGATTGTTTTTATGGTACTTATTGTTGTTTAAGCGCGTAATATCCCGAGCTTTTACATTGTCTTGCAATTGAAACTCGATGATGTCCCGAATTTCTTGTTTGGCATCTTTATCCAGCACTGGAAAGCCGACTTCTACCCGATGCTCAAAGTTGCGGCTCATTAAATCGCCCGAAGAAAGGTACATTTCCTCTTTGCCATTGTTGCCATAAATAAATACCCGGGCATGCTCCAGAAACTTATCGACAATACTGATGACCGTAATGTTTTCACTAAAATCTTTAATACCTGGAACAAGGGTGCAAATACCTCGAACAATGAGTTTAATGAGCACACCGGCATTGCTGGCCTCATATAGCTTTTCAACAATGCCTTCATCCGCCAGACTGTTTACTTTTAAGATCAGGTAGGCTGGCTTACCGAGTTTGGCAAACTTAATTTCACGGTCTATCAATTGGTAAAACTTATCTCTGGATTCGAGTGGCGACACAATCAGGTGCTTAAATCCCTTCATGACCGTCTTGTTGTTTAAGGCTTTGAAGAGCTTAACCAGGTCCGTAGTAATTTCCTTTTTAGCCGTAAAAATACTGTGATCGCAATAAATTCTGGCCGTCTTTTCGTTGAAATTCCCTGTGGCCAGGTTGGCATAATAAACCGCTCTGCCCTTTTCCATTCTTTTGACCAGGCAAATTTTAGAATGTACCTTATAATCGGTTAGTCCGTAATTTACGTTTACGCCCTCTTCTTCTAATCGGCTGGTCCAGGCAATATTTGCCCTTTCATCAAACCGGGCTTTTAACTCGACCAGACAGTTGACCTTTTTCCCGTTTTTAACAGCATTGATCAGGGCATTGATTACCCTGGAGTTCTCTGCCAATCGGTACAAAGTGATGTTGATTTCGGTAACCTTTGGATCAATGGCAGCTTCGCGAAGGAAAAGAATGATATAATCGTAGGATTGATAAGGGAGGTTAATTAAAAAGTCCTTACCCTGAAGTTTATTAAAGATGCTTTCGGTGCGATGTAGACCACGTACCTTTAAGGGTACATTGGGTTTATATTCCAAATCGGGACTCCCCACATTTGGGAACGCTATAAAATCGCCAAACCGATGGTATTGATTGCCGGGAATAAGACTTTCGGCCTCAATTTTCATTTTATTGATCAATACGGTCAGCATCTCGAAGGGCATTTCCGTATCGTATAATAAACGCATAGGTTTACCTTTTTTGCGCTTATCGAGACTGGTTTTTAGTTCTTCAATGAATTTACCGCTTACATTTTTATCAATATCCAGTTCGGCATCTCTGGTCAGCTGGATGGAATACGCTTCCATGTTATCGTAATTGAAAACATAAAAGATATCGTCCATGCAATACTTAATGATGTCTTCGGCAAGGATAATGAATTTTAAGCCATTGGTTTCGGGTAGCACCAGGAACCTTGGCAAATCAGTCGGCAGCTCGATCAGTGCATATTTTTCATTCTTACCCGCCGTATTTTTAGAAAGGCGGACAAAAAAGTATAGGTACCGGTTTTTAAGTTCCGGAAAAGGCCTGTCCAAATCGATCATGATCGGTACCAGGTTAGACAGAATTTTGTCTCTGAAATGGTTTCTTACAAACTCGCCCCGGGCCACGTTTAGCTGGGTATCATTTAATATAAAGATCCGGTTTTGAGCCAGTTCGTTGATCAGCGTAGCTCTAAACAATTGCTCGAACTTACGTTCTTGCTTTACAACGGTGTTTTTGATTTCATTTAAGATCTTTTTAGGGTTAAAACCCAGCAAGGCCTTGGCTTTCTCATTTAGATTGGCCAGTCGACTTAAAGTGGCTACCCTTACCCGATAAAACTCCTCCAGATTAGAAGAGAAAATGGATAGGAACCTTATCCGTTCTATTAAAGGAACAGTATCATCGGCGGCTTCCTGTAAAACCCGTTCATTAAAGTACAACCAACTGATCTCTCTATTTAGAAATGGAGCCTTTTTCTTCGTCATGTATTAAATCAAAAAAATCCCTGTTCAAAACAGGGATGCTCAAAACTGCGAATTCTATTGTTAAGTAATTGTTAATTATCAAGCAATTATCCAATTTTTTCTTAACGCATCCTTATTTGCTTTCTGAATCGGTCTTTAAAGGTGTTGCGTCAATACCATTAGCAGTAGTTGTAGCTGCTGGTTCAGCGGGCTTATTTGCTGCTGGGGCTGCTTTGGTTTCAGGAGCTTTAGCTGCAGGCGCTTTACTTGCAGGAGCTGCCTTTTTAACTGGTGCTTTTGCTGTCGCCGCTTTGCTTGCTGCTGGAGCTACTTTACTTGCCGCAGGTTTTGGAGCCGCTTTAGCTGCAGGTTTTGCTGCTGGACTTGCTTTTTTAACAGGAGCTTTCGCTGCTGGTGTTGGCGCAGATTTAACCGCTTCTACAACCGCTTTTGCGATAGGTTTAGCAATTGCATTTGCTGCTTTTTCTTCGGTAGCAATGGCTGCAACTTTAACGCTTTGCACGACTGGCTTAACTGCTGCTGTCGCTGCTTTAACTGCCTTTTTAGCTTTTTTAACGTCTTTAGAAACCTCTTTCTTCACTTCCTTTTGAATGGCTTCCGCTTTCTTTTTGGCTTTTTTGATCGTTTTCTTATTGGCCTTTCTCGCTTCATCAATGTTACGCTCTACTACTAATTTAACATCTTGAAACCTTTTTGACAGTTTCTTGGCCACAAACTTACTTACTAAAGCGATGTCATCCCCAATCTTCTCTGCATCATGCCCTAGCTGCTTAACAGATTCAAGAATTTTCTCTGCCAGGCTTTTTTCGAATTGTTTTTTAACATCCTTTTTTGCCACTTTTTTTTGCACTTTTGACTTACTGGTTTTCATATGCATTAACTTTAATTGTTTTATATTTGTTGTGTAGAATTGACGCCCAAATAATTAACTAAATCTAATCTATTTTTTATACTAAAGCCATAATAATCATGCCCACTTTCGATATAGTAAGCAAAGTAGACGCGCAAACACTTGACAACGCGATGAACAATGCTAAAAAAGAAATCCTGAACCGTTATGATTTCAGTACTTCTAAAAGCACCATTGATCACGATAAAAAAACCAATGTAATTACGATTGTTACTGAGGACGATATGCGTTTAAAAGCGATTCAAGATGCCATCATTTCACGTATGGTGAAGCAGAATCTGGATTCGAAATGTCTTGATTTTGGTAAGGAAGTATATGCTTCTGGCAACATGATCAGAAAGGAAATATCCATTAAAGAGGGTATTGACAAGGAAACAGCTAAAAAGATCGTAGCTAAAATAAAAGCAAGTGGCTTAAAAGTACAACCGTCGATGATGGACGATCAGGTTAGGGTACAAAGCAAAAGTATTGATGACCTACAGGCGGTAATTTCGCTTTGCAGAGGCGAAGATTTTGGTCAACCTTTGCAGTTCATCAACATGCGAAACTAATGGAAATCGAAGATAAGGGTTTTGTCTTCTCTGACGACAAACAAAAGATAGATGTTGTTGCCATTCACCATTATTTAAGTACACAATCGTACTGGGCAAAGGACATTCCGTTCGAAGTTGTACAGCGATCTATAGACAATTCCTTATGCTTTGGTATCTATAAAGACAAACAACAGGTAGGCTTTGCCAGATGGGTAACCGATAAAGCTACCTTTGGTTACCTGGCGGATGTTTATGTGGAGGAAAAATACCGGGGGCAGGGGCTTTCTAAAAAGCTGTTATCGTTAATGATGTTCCACAAAGACTTGCAGGGTTTAAGAAGATACGTACTGGGCACAGTAGACGCACATGGTTTATATGCCCAGTTCGGTTTTAAAGCCATCGAACATCCCGAAAGAATGATGGCTATTGTAATTTCTAATCCTTATAAAAACGAGGATTAAACGGTTTTTACATCGCTCTCACTGTACTCTTCAATGTCCGTAATGTAACCGTTGATGATTAAGAAATCGAACAATGGCTTTGCATCAGCCGTTACCGGCATATTGATGCTGGTGATCACTTGATTGGTCTTTTTATCGAGGTACGGATAAGCAAAAAGCTTCACGTTTTTACTAAACATATCGCTCACATAACTGAGCAGCTGACTGGTGTAATTTTCGCCGAAGTTGGTGGAGTTGAATACAAACTTTAAGTTGTTGATGTTGGTGGATATCCCCACGCTTTTAGGGCGACAACGATCCAGATATTTAGCCAATTTATTGTGACGTGTAAAATTGGATACAATTACTCTATTACCTGTTTTACACATCTCCTCGGCCCTTTTTGCAACAGCTATAAGGTCGATCTCAGGGGCTACATCATCTGCTGATAAAACATTAGACATCAATACCTCAATCAATACACTCAGGTTTTCTTCCTTTACATGTTCTGTTCTTACAAACTGATCAACAGCTTTATTTAACATACTAAAGTTAGGATTAGATTTCTGTTCATACTTAGTACGCAAAATCATGATGTCCTTTTTGTACAATAAATCTTTTGGTAAACATGGACTGCCTTGTGCATCAAAGATGGCAGCATCCGAAAAGTCTTTTACAATCAGGTATAAATTTAACAAGATATTGTCTACACCCTGAAACGCAGAACCATTTACAGAAATCAAATCAATCTCTACAGAACCAACAGTTAAATTGTCGGCCAGCGATTCAATCATCGCCTTATGGTCGTTCATGTAATAAAATGCAGCATACACCAGGTTAACCCCGATGATACCCAAAACATTTTGCTGTAATGCAGCATCAGTATCGAGTAAACGAACATGAAAGAATATTTCATTAGGTTCGCCATCAGGTTCGGCCTGAAAACGTATGCCAATCCAGCCATGCGGATCGTTAGACTTATTATAGTTTAGTGTAGTAACCGTATCTGCAAAAGCGAAGAAAGTACGGTCGTCGTATTTTTCGCCACTTAAACGCTCCGTTAACAAGCTAAACTCGTGGTTGAGCATCTTTAATAACCTCGACTGACTTACGTACCTGCCAGACTCTTCTACCCCATAAATTGCATCACTAAAAGTCATGTCGTAAGCAGACATGGTTTTGGCAACTGTACCAGAAGCAGCACCTGCGGTAAAAAAGTTACGAGCTACTTCTTGTCCTGCCCCAATCTCAGCGAAAGTCCCGTAAATTTTAGGGTTTAAGTTAATCTTTAAAGCTTTACGCTTAGTATCAAGGATTTCTCTTTCCATAGCGCAAAATTAAGCAAACTGCCGAATTTGGACGATAAAATAACTACCTTGATCTCAATTTTCTCTTATCAAGATCGTATCTTAATAATGCTAAACGTTAAAAATCTCGACATACAATTCCTCAATAAGGAAGACAACACCTGGCTTAAAGCAGTTAACGATGTCAGTTTCAGTATTGAAAAGGGAAAAGTATTGGGCATTGTTGGTGAATCAGGCTCCGGAAAATCTGTGACTTCGTTTTCTATTATGCGCTTGCACGATCCGCAAAGCACCAAAATTGGTGGTGAAATTGATTTTCAACAAATCAACCTCCTCAATTTATCGTCCGAGGAAATCAGGAAATATCGCGGACACAAAATCGCCATGATATTTCAGGAACCCATGACTTCGCTTAACCCGGTATTTACTTGTGGTTACCAGGTTAAAGAGGCCATTATGCTGCACCAAAAAGTAGATAAACATACAGCCAAGGCACAAACCATCGCTTTGTTTAAGGAAGTGCAATTGCCTCGTCCCGAGAATATTTTTGACAGTTACCCACACCAGTTGTCGGGCGGACAAAAACAACGGGTAATGATTGCCATGGCTTTGAGCTGTAACCCGGAATTGTTGATTGCTGACGAGCCTACCACGGCATTAGATGTAACGGTACAAAAAACAATACTGGAGCTGTTATTAAAGCTAAAAACCGAGCGTGGCATGGCCATGATTTTTATATCCCACGACTTAGCAGTAGTAAGGGAGATTGCCGATGAAGTGGCCGTGATGTACAAAGGAGAAATTGTAGAACAAGGCCCGGCAAAAGTCTTATTTGAAACACCGAAACATCCTTATACTAAAGGCTTGCTGGCTTGCAGACCTAGTCCACAGCGATTATTGAAAAAACTGCCTGTAGTGGCTGATTTTTTAAATGAGAACAAGGATATGGCTATCGCCCACCTGTTGGAGATAAATAGCTATACCCCTGAGGAAATTGCTGCACGCAGGGAAAAGCTGTACAGCACAGCTCCTTTGCTGCAAGTAAAACAGCTATGCACCTGGTATCCCATCAGTAAAGGTTTGTTTGGTAAGGCAAAGGACTACGTTAAAGCGGTAGATGATATCACTTTTGACGTGTTTCCGGGCGAAACGCTGGGGCTGGTAGGCGAATCGGGATGTGGAAAGACGACTTTAGGGCGGAGCATCATTCGCTTAGTCGAACCAACATCGGGTAGCATTCTATTTGATGGAAGCGATATTACTTCGCTGAAAACAGCGGAGCTGAGAAAAATGAGACGGGATGTGCAGATTATCTTTCAAGACCCCTACTCTTCGTTAAACCCACGTTTAACAGTGGGCAATGCCTTGATGGAGCCTTTGCAAGTACATAAAATGTTCGATAATGATGAGCAACGTAAGGCGCATGTGATGAATTTATTGAACCGGGTAGATTTAAAACCTGAGCATTTTAACAGGTATCCGCACGAGTTTTCTGGTGGACAAAGGCAGCGGATTGTGATCGCCAGAGCCTTGGCTTTACAGCCGAAATTCATCATTTGTGATGAATCTGTATCGGCGCTGGATGTATCGGTTCAGGCTCAGGTATTGAATTTGCTGCGCGAACTACAGCAGGAATTTGGACTAACTTATATATTCATTTCTCATGATCTGGCAGTGGTAAAACACTTGTCGGACCGCATGATTGTGATGAATAAAGGTAAAATTGAAGAGCAAGGTTTCCCGGAAGATATTTACAACAACCCGCAAGCGGAGTACACCAAGAAACTGATTGCAGCAATACCAGGCTAATCTTTTATAAGCGTAGCTGAAAGTCGGATTAAACCAGTATTCACGGCTCTTCTGATCTCTCTTTCTTTAATTTTATCGTATCTTTTTAATAAGATCATCGCCTTAAATATCACCACATCTTTATTAATGGAGATCGTTTTAACCGTCAACCCACCCTCTACCACATTCTCAGAATAGGGCTCGATAATTTTGTTCAGATGGTTCTCTATATACTCTGGGGTATACCCATTGGCAATGGACATATCGAACTCAATACTTAGCTTTTTAATGTTCTGTTTAGACTGATTGATGATGACAGAGCTGAATACTACAGAATTGGGAATGATCACCATATCACTGTCTTCATTTTGCAGGATCATATTGATCAAGGTAATGTCGAGAATTTTCCCTTCATGCTCCCCCATTTTGATGTGATCTCCAAGGGATAAACGATCTGAGAACATGATGATTAAACCGTTGATCATATTGGTTACATAGTCTTTAAAGGTTAAAGCTACGGCCGCCGCAACGATGGATACGCTAAAAACAAGATCAACCAGCTTTACTTCTAACAAAGACACAACAGCAAGGCCAAAAAACACCACGTTGAGAATAGAGGTAATCCGGTTGATACCAAGAATGAAGTTATCCTTGATATTGCTTTTAAAACGATGTTTACGGATATACCAGTAAATGATGATCAATCGCAAAACAGAAACTACCAAACTGGGACCAAGGAAGACCACTACTGCACCTGCAAGCTTCTCTATACGCGGGTATTGGCTAAATAAAATGGGTTTATTGACAAACAAATAGACCAGAAATAAACAAACAACTGCTTTGATCCCAAGCATAAAAAGCTCTTTCCCTGTTTTTCGTTCTCTGTCTTCAATCATTTTAAATCGTTTTAAGTTCGGCAATCTGCGTGTAATCAAAGATACAAAATCCAACAATACTCGGTTCAAATTGTTACCTTCGGGTGATTCATACATAGACTATGGCAAAAAAGAAATCGTCTCATCTGGAACTCGTTTTAATCCAATTGATTAGCGATGTGCTGGAAAAGAGCAACAACGAAGCCCTGAATTATAAGCAGATTTCGGCTAAATTAAATATTACGGATGCGGCATCCCGGGACACCATACTGGACGTACTAAAAGAGCAGTCAAAAAAGGGCGTATTTTTGGAACCTGAGAAAGGAAAATTCAAGTTAAAAGACCTGAAAACATTCTTGACTGGAAAGGTCGATATGACCGCGGATGGTTCTGCATTTGTGATTCCTGATGATGAGTTTGAAAAAGACATTTTTGTATCCGCCAGAAAGCTGCACAATGCACTACATGGCGATAAGGTAAAAGTATATATATACGCCAAAAAGAGTGGGCGCAAGAATGAAGGTGAAGTTGTAGAAATCATTACGCGTGCGAAGACCGATTTTATTGGTGTGATCAGAATTTCTGACCGTTACGCTTTCGTAAATATCGACGACCGTAAAATGCTGCATGACATTTTTGTTCCTTTGAGCGACATCAACGGCGCTACAAATGGACAAAAAGTACAGGTAACCATTACGGAATGGCCTGAAGGAGCTAAAAACCCAATTGGCCGCATCATCAACATTTTAGGTACTCAGGGTGAGAATAATACCGAGATGAACGCCATCCTTGCACAGTATGGCTTTCCGCTAAGTTTCCCTGCTGAGGTAGAAAACGAAGCAAATTCCATCCCAGAGCAGGTATCTGACGCTGAAATAAAAGGCCGCAAGGACTTTAGAGATACGGTTACGTTTACCATTGATCCTGCTGATGCCAAAGATTTTGATGACGCTATTTCTTTTAAAACATTAGAGAACGGCAATTATGAGATCGGGGTACACATTGCTGATGTTTCGCATTATGTACAACCCAATAGCTACCTGGATAAAGAAGCCTACTCGAGGGCAACTTCGGTATACCTGGTTGATCGCGTGATCCCGATGTTACCTGAGCGTTTGAGCAACGGTGTTTGCTCGCTTCGCCCAAATGAAGATAAACTTTGTTTTGCAGCTGTATTTGAACTGAACGATAAAGCCGATATCATTACAGAATGGTTTGGACGTACGGTGATCCACTCGGACAGACGTTTTAGCTATGAAGAAGCGCAGGAAGTAATTGAAAATAAAGCAGGTGATTATGCTGCTGAAATCCTCAAGCTAAATGAACTGGCCTATATATTACGCGACAAAAAGTTTAAAAACGGTGCCATCAGCTTTGAAAGTACTGAAGTAAAGTTTCATCTGGATGAAAATGGTAAGCCAATTGGGGTTTACGTAAAAGAACGTAAGGATGCCCATAAGCTGATAGAAGACTTTATGCTATTGGCCAATAAGAAGGTGGCTGAATTTATCGCTAAAAAAGGAAAAGGCAAAGAGAAATATACTTTTGTATACCGTTCTCACGATTCGCCAAACCTGGAAAACCTGAACACTTTTGCTTTATTTGCCGCCCGCTTTGGGTATAAAATCAATACGAAATCGGATAAGGAGATTGCAAAATCTTTAAATTACCTGATGGAAGATGTGGAAGGCAAAAAAGAACAAAACGTGTTGACACAGCTGGCCATTAGATCGATGGCAAAAGCCATTTATACGACTAAAAAAACCAGTCATTACGGATTGGCATTTGACCATTATACCCACTTCACCTCTCCTATCCGTCGTTACCCCGATGTGATGGTACACCGACTGCTTGCTGCTTATTTAAACAATGAGAAATCGGCTAATGAGGAAGAATATGAAGTTGCAGCATCGCATTCATCGGCCATGGAAAAACGTGCGGCTGATGCTGAGCGTGCATCCATCAAATACAAACAAGCTGAATACCTGGAAGAAAATGTAGGCAATCTCTTTGCTGGCATCATATCGGGTGTTACAGAATGGGGAATGTATGTAGAGCTCACCGCAAACAAATGTGAGGGCATGATCCGACTGCGTGACATTACCGATGATTTTTATGTGCTAGACGAAAAAAACTATTGTATTGTTGGTCAGCGTAAACATAAAAAATACCAGTTGGGCGATGAGGTGATGGTAAAAGTAAAAAAAGTAGACTTATCTAAACGTCAGATAGATTTCTCATTAATTCAACAATAAAATAAGATTCCGGTAAATTCCTTTGCAAAAAATGTATACTCCTAATCAATTACAAGAAGTTATAGAAAACGCTGTTCGAAACATTAATTATCCTGCACATCCTGAAAGACTTTATGAGCCCATACGTTACATTATGAGCTTAGGGGGCAAAAGAATAAGACCTGTATTGACTTTGATGGCTGCAGATTTGTTTAATGGGGATATACAGACTGCAATGCCTGCCGCATTGGCTATTGAGACCTTTCATAATTTTACCTTGATCCATGATGACATTATGGACAATGCGCCACTAAGACGGGGTAAACAAACGGTGCATGAGAAATGGGGTGTAAACAATGCCATTTTAAGTGGCGATGTGATGATGGTAGAAGCCAATAAACAATTATCTATGCTGAACAGTACGGTTTTAAAAGACGCGCTGAACACTTTTAACACTACTGCTCAAGGTGTGTGTGAAGGTCAGCAATTGGATATGGAGTTTGAAGAGCAACAAGTAGTAAGCATTACCGACTATATTAACATGATTCGCCTAAAGACAGCTGTTCTTTTAGGGGGTGCCATGAAGCTAGGCGCACAAGTGGCCGGAGCCAGTGTGACTGATGCCGAGCAGATGTATGAGTTTGGCGAAAACCTGGGTATAGCTTTCCAATTGCAGGATGATATTTTAGATGTGTACGGCGACCCGGAGAAGTTTGGGAAACAGGTAGGCGGCGATATCATTGCCAATAAAAAGACCTTATTGCTGCTCAAATTAAAAGAACTGGCTAATGAAAGTGATTTAATGGAGTTGGAGCAGCAAAGCATTAACAAAGATCATACAGATAAAATTAGAAACACGACTGCGCTTTATGATGATTACAACATCAGAGAGCTGGCAAATGTGGAGATGAGAAATTACTCTGACAATGCTTTTAGCGCGTTAACCTCTTTAAAAGTTGATGAGGAGCGTAAGACGGAGTTGTTTAAATTGGCTGCTCTGTTAATGAACAGGGAGTATTAGGGCTTAATAATCGAGTAATTGATTCACTTTCTCTATGGTTAAAGGTTTGGTATAAAAATCCTTCACACATAGGAATGATTTCGCTTTAGAATGTTCGCTTGGATCAATTGAGGAGGATACGATAACCACATCAATGAAAATATCGAGTTCTTCCATCATTTCCAGAAACCTCCAGCCATCAATATTGGGCATATGCAGATCTAATAAAATAAGATCTGGTGCATGCTCTTGAATATAAATCAATGCCTTTTGGGGATTGTCAAATACGACGATCCTCTTTTCGCTCGGATGCTTTCGGATCAACATCTTGTGCATTTTATTGGTGATCACATCGTCATCGACCAACACAATATGCTGATGCGCAGATTTGGCACCAAATTTATCAAAGAGTGCAACGTTCTCGCGCTTATTGAGTACTTCGTTTAGCATTTTAATAATCTCATCCAGCTTTACCGCCTGGGTATTGATATCACCAAGCAGCTGTGTAATTTTGAGCACATCGTAGCTCTCCAACTGGCTATAATTAGTTATAGTAGAAAGACTTAAGATATTGGTAATGGGCGCCCGTAACTGATGAGAGGCCATGTGCGAATACTCCCTAATCATGCTAACTAGCCCTTTAGCGCTACTTACATCCATGATGCTGCAAACTACCCCGTCTGTTACGCCATTGATCGTTAAGGGCGTAAAAACGATATGAAAGACAAGGTCTGTGGATTTGAATACGGAGAGGCGTTGTTCTATACTAAAACAATGGCCATCGAAGCTTCTTGCCAATAAACGGCCAAAGTTTTTTTTATATTTCTGTGCAATGATTTCCACAATTGACTCCCCAACTACGGGATTTTTCTCAAAAAAACTACCCAGGTCGCTTAATGAATTGATCTTAAAAAATGAGAGCTCATACTTTTTATTGATCAAAAAAAATGAACCTGAGGCCCCTTCGCAATTGTTTCTATGTGGCATTGTTTAACTTGTTTTAAGCGCTATAAGGCATATTTGGCCGACATAGGTATATCCTAACCCGACTAAATCGCATTGTTTTTAGCATCAACCCTGTTCATCCCCTTAAGTAAATTGACACCCTATTAAATTTTATGGAGCTAAAATTGTCTTGTTTTTCAAGCAATTAATCATCCCAATGAGGACAAATCAACGAAATAATTATTAATTATGCAAGAAATTCTATCCAAGAAAGAGATCGGAGAACGTATAAAAGAATTACGAGTGAATAGCGGCCTCTCACAGGCATTTATAGCTAATATATTGAGCTTGTCGAGGAGTAACTATTCGCAGATAGAACTTGGTAACCAGTACCCCTCTTTCAATACCTTGCATGAAATAGCAAGGTACTACAGTAAAACTTACGATTGGTTGTTACACGGCGACAGTGCAGAACAGACGCCTGAAGCCCCAGCGAAGATTAGCTTAATTTTAAGCGATCTGGAAAACGCATTTAAGAGCTTTACAAATTCATTAAAAAAGCTGGAGCATGAGTTGAACCATATTAGGGCTAAGAAATATAAATCGAAATTACATTAAAAAAGAGTTTATCATAAGGCGTTCGTCATCCTGAATTTATTTCAGGACCCCGAAAGAGAAAGACGGCAAAGCAGGTGCGAGATCCTGAAATAAATTCAGGATGACGATACGCATAAATCGAAATTACACTAAACTAAACCAATAAAAAAAAGGGCTGATCAAATGATCAGCCCTTTTTTTTATAGCGTATATTTTAATTACTCTGCTGTTTCAGCTTTAGCTGCTTTCTTAGCAGGGGCTTTTTTAGCAGGTGCTTTTTCTTCTACAGCTGGAGCATCAGCTTTAACAGCTTTTGCAGGTGCTACTACTTCTTCTTCAGTAAGTACTACTGGGAAAGGAAGAATAGAAACATATGATTTGTTATCTTGTTTCTTTTTGAAAACCACAGTACCATCAACTAAAGCGAATAAAGTATGGTCTTTTCCAATACCTACTCCTTTATCAGGATGATGTTTTGTACCGCGTTGGCGTACTATGATGTTTCCAGAGATTGCAGCCTGTCCACCAAAGATCTTAATACCAAGGCGTTTACTATGCGATTCACGTCCGTTCCTGGAACTACCGGCTCCTTTTTTATGTGCCATCTTGTTTTATATTTTATTAACTACCGAAATGAACGGTATTTTTTGTTCAACAATAATTATAAATTGATACCAGAGATCTGGATCTTGGTGAAATACTGACGGTGTCCGTTTTTCTTTTTGTATCCTTTTCTACGTTTCTTTTTGAAAACGATTACTTTATCACCTTTTAAATGAGACACGATTTTAGCTGAAACCGATGCACCTTTCAATGTAGGAGCTCCTACAGAGATTTTACCACCATCTTCAACCAACAATACATTGTCAAATTCAATACTAGCGCCTTCATCTCCTTGCAAACGGTGTACAAAAAGGTGCTGGTCTTTTGCAACTTTGAATTGCTGTCCTGCTATATTTACTATTGCGTACATTGTTAATTAGTTATTATTTTTAAATTGTTTATTTTTATCGAGGTGCAAATATAGAACTTTATTTTCTAAATACACAAATGATTTAGTTTTTTGATCCAGCTTGTTTTCCATACCGCTCTTCTGCATCGTTAATACTCTGCTGCAAAAGGGTTTTCATCTGCTCTGCAAGCCCTTTAAGCTTTGGTATTTCGTTGTAATCAGTTAGGTAAATTACTGTTTTAGACTTCTTTTTGTAATTAAACTGGATCACATAGCGAAGTACCTTCGAAGAATCTACGTTGGTTCCGCGATTGGCCAGCACATCAGGGAAATTCCAGAAGCCCAATTCGCTCGCTTTTGAATGCAGATACAGAATATCATCCTTTCTTAATTTCACATTCGTTTTAATCAAAGAATCCTGACCGTTTACATACTGATAGTCGCCCGTAGCCGAGTTGTACGAATTCTCCAGATTATTCCCCATACCCCACTTTAAATCGATGGACTCAAATTCTTTTAGCTTAAATGGTGCATTCTTGAACATTGGCGTGTAATAAACCACACAATAGATCAGAAAAGGAACCACGATAGTTAAGGCTAAAAATATTTTTTTTCCTTTATCACTCATTCTATTTTATTATTATTTATTTGAAATTTTTCTCTTAAATGCGTTTAATCCTGCGGCCCTGTAAGCTCACCTTCCCATTTACTCACCACTGCCGTAGCTAAGCTATTTCCGATTACGTTAGTTGCAGATCTACCCATATCCAATAATGGATCAATACCAATCAATAAGGCTAAACCTGCCTCAGGAATATTGAAAGTAGCTATAGTACCCGCAATAACAACCAGAGAAGCTCTTGGCACACCTGCAATCCCTTTACTGGTCAACATCAGGATCAATAGCATGGTAACCTGTTGCTCGAAAGACAAGTGAATGCCATACGACTGTGCGATAAACAAAGAGGCGAAGGTCATGTACAACATGGAACCGTCAAGGTTAAAGGAATATCCCAAAGGCAGTACAAAACTAACGATCTTATCTTTACAACCGAAGCGCTCCAGCTGCAACATAGTTTTAGGATAAGCGGCTTCACTACTCGCCGTACTAAAAGCCAAAATTACCGGCTCTTTCATTCTGCTCATCAGGTTGAATACTCTTGATTTCAAAATCATAAAACCAATAGCAATCAGAATAATCCATAGCAGCAACATGGTAGAATAAAACTCCCCAATGAATAAAGCATAGGTTGACAATACACTCAGTCCCTGTTTGGCTACAATGGCACCCATCGCTCCAAATACAGCAAAGGGCGCAAAATTCATGACATATCCGGTTACTTTTAAAATCACATGAGCCACTGAATCAAAGAAACTGATGATGATCTTCCCTTTTTCGCCAATGGCAGCTGTAGCTACACCGAAAAACAAGGAGAAAACAACAATTTGAAGGATCTCATTGGTGGCCATCGCCTCGGCCATACTTTTTGGCACAATGTGGGAAATGAACTCCTTAAGAGAAAGTGATACTTTATGGATACCTGTGTCAATGTTGCTCGGAGGCAAAGGCAAGTTCATGGCTAAGCCTGGTTTGAAAATATTAACCATGATGAGACCTAGTACCAGCGACAATAGAGAGGCACTTAAAAACCAAAGCATGGTTTTACCACCTATCCTACCCACCGCTTTAACGTCGCCCACTTTTGCCACACCAACTACAAGCGTACTAAACACCAGGGGGGCTACAATCATTTTAATCAGACGAAGAAAGATGTCACTCAATAAGGTTAAAGGTTCTAGCTTTTTTTCGCGGATCACTTCAGTTTCATGACGTGATTTCTCCGTTGCTTTCTTTTCTGCTTTTAGCGCTATATAAGAAACAGCTGTGGTATCTTGAATTTTTAGAATCTGTGCATCCAGCTCTTTTACCCTGGTATCCGCCTGGGCGATTTTCTCATTATAAATACTAAATGTTTTTACATTTAGATAATATCCTAATGCTATCCCCAGAACCAGGGCCAGAAAGATAAAAAAGGTTAACCTGTTTTTTTTCGACATCTATCTTATTTTAATGGTTTTTAAGGGTGTAAAACTACAATAATTAAATTATTCTCTAAAATTGTTCATCACGTACTTATTTATATAACTTCACAGCGTAACAAAATAGGTGTAACACTATCTAATTAGGGAATAAAACGAGTTCAATTGGAAAAAAAGGATCTATTATTTAAGCAGATTTTCGATACAAATTCTAAAAAGATATTTCATTTATGCTATGGTTATACGGGCGATGAGGATGCTGCGAATGATTTGCTTCAGGAAACCTTTTTAAAGGTTTGGCAGAATCTGGATAAGTTCAGAAACAAATCGCTGATATCAACCTGGATTTACAGAATTGCTGTAAATACTTGTTTAACCTATTTAAGATCTGAAAAAAGACAATCGAAAGATGAGCTGACGGACAACATTATTGAGAACCAGCCTGAAGAGTTTTCTGAAAAGAATGAGCAGGTAGCCCTCCTTTATAAGTCCATCTCAAAATTAGAAGAAAATGACCGCCTCATTATCACCATGGTACTGGATGAACTGCCTTACAATGAAATTGCAGACATATCAGGAATTAGTGAAGGTAACCTAAGGGTTAAAATACACCGTATTAAATTAAAACTTACCGAATTATACAATCAGCATGCAAGAATTTGATCATATACAATCGCTTTGGCAATCGCATTCGGTTGAGGTTAAAATCTCATCAGAGCAAATGCTGCAGCAAGCAAAAAAAGAAGTTAACGCAATCCGCAACAAATCTCTTTTTAATATCATTGGAATGCTGCTCTCCTTTGTTGCAATGGCTATGTTATGGTTGTTCTACGACTTTAACTCCTGGGTACCCCAGCTAGGCTTGACGATTTTTCTGAGTGCAATTGCGGTATCTACATTTATGCTGTATAAAAGTCACCAGCTGTTGGCTAAGCACGACTTCACCACTGACCCCAATGAGTTTTTAAATAACCTAAAACAATATCAATTGAGCAGGTTTAGTCTGTACAGCAAATTGTATTGGTTTTATGCCTTTGCTTTAAGTCTGGGTATTGTTTTATACTTCTTCGAGATTCTAAGCTATTTCGACTTATGGGCACAAGGCCTGATTGTCGTCTTGACTTTCGGATGGATCATATTCTGTTCGACGCTGGTACGTAAAGCGGTTATAAAAAAGGAAAAAGAGCGAATAGCGTTACTTATAGAGAAATTTGAACGCCTGGGTAAACAATTTAAGGAGTTATAAAAAAGGGCCTGATCATAATCTATGACCAGGCCCTATTATTAACTAACCCAAATTAAATTCATCCAAATCTATATAGTGGGTTTCCTGCTTCAAATTTAGCTTAACATACCCATTTAGTAGTGTGCGAATCTCACCAAACTGTATACTAACCTTACCTATACTGTCCTGGTGTGATTTGAAAAGAGTTCCTAAACAATCGAATAAAGGAGCTTGGACATTCAAAACCAACGATATCCACAATTTCATTGATCGGATAATCGGTATTTCTTAAAAAATGCTTGGCTTGCTGAAGTCTGACGCCAGTTAAAAACTGATGTGGTGATTGCTGATAAGCTTGTTTAAAAGTTCGTAGCAAATGATTTACAGACAAACAGGCTACCTGTGCAACTTCTTCCAAACGAATCCGTTTATTGTGGTTGCTGATCATGAAATCTCTTGCCACAGTTAAGCGCTTCAAGATCTCGACTTTGGTAGTCCCATTTAAAAATTGCAAAGAAGCTTCTCTTTTAATAATTTCTGAGTGGTAGAGTTTATAATAATTAGCCAGACAATGGTTTAAGTATTCACTTAAAAGCAATTCGTCATTCACCCCATTTTCGACGTGTTTGGCAAGGTGCTGCAGATTAAACTTAATATTTCCCTTTAATGGATGAATCGATTCTACAAACCGGCGCTCTCTTTCTTTAAATCTTAAGGGTTGATCTAATAGGACATGGTCCTGTAGTAAATTAGAATATTCGAAATCAGCTACAAAATCAGGATCAAATAATACGGAAAAAGTATTCACTTCGACTTTCGATTCGATGCTATTGCTATAAGAGGTATCGTGGTTTAAGAAGATGAAGCTCCCTGGTACAAGGGTAATTTCCCGCTTTTCTATGGTGTAGTTGGCTTGACCACTGAGCACTACATTTAAAGCATATTTACCGGTATTTTTAGGATAATAAGCGCTATAAGTGCTTTCACTTATAACCTCATTTTTATCCACCAATACCCTATTATACTTCATTTCTTTAGTTTTTATCTTTTCAAGCTTCTGAGTAATCTCGCTCTTCTGTCAGGATAAAACGATTACCTGACGGATCCAAGAAGCAAAGCTCCATGCCATGGGCTACATATCTTGGTTTTGTTAAGCCTGGAATATTTTTCTGATTAAACAAATAGTAGTCTCTGACACAATCATCCGTCTTTAAGACAATCGTATCTGCCTCTATAGTTGCCTTTTCAACAAGCATGATCAAATCGCCATTGCCCGATTGTAGGATAGGACATTCTTTACCTTGTATCTCAATTTTTTCTGCGATGGTAAAGCCGGGTATGTTGCAAAAAAAACTTAAGGAACTTTCCTCACATTTCACAAAAACAACCTGATATACCTGATTAAAGTCCATACTTTTAATGTGACATGACAGTTATCCCTAATAACTGTAGATTAAACAAATTTAATATAATGCAATAAAAAAATAGTAACCCTTTAAGGGGTATTTTTATTTTAACATTATATTTACATGTCCTTTAGTTATTATTGATTTTAGCTATATTCAATCGAACTCAAAAAACAACAATTTGTGCTTTACCTAAAACCCATATTTATCACCCTCCTATTGCTAATTTCTGGCATTGAAGGTTTTGCACAACGTTATAACTTTGAGCAATATGATATCAGGGATGGGCTTGTGCAATCGCAGGTTACCGCGATAACCCAGGATAAAGAGCGGAGATTGTGGATTGCTACACTTGGGGGCTTAAGCTGCTTTAACGGGAACCAGTTCATCAACATGGGTAAAACCAATGGCTTGAATAGTAACTTTATACTTTCCCTGGCTTTAGATCAGCAAGTCAACCTTTTGATCGGCACAGAAAGAGGTTTATCAACCTATAAAGAGGGCCGTTTTCACAACTTTAAAGGGAAAAATGATTGGGTAGACCGGCTAAACACCAGTCCATCTGGAATAGTATATGGCATATCGGGTAAAAACGTTTTTAAACTAAATGGTCCAAAGGCCGAACACATCAGCATAACTGGCGATACTTCAGAAATTGTGACCACCTTAAAAACGGATCATAAACACCAGATCTGGGCCACCGTTTTTCGCCATGGATTGTACTACCTCAAGGCCGAAAAATGGCATCAAAAACTACGTTATGAGGAATTGGGTGATTTAATCATCACCGATATGATGGTAGACCAGTTTGAGAAAGATAAAGTATGGTTTCTGACCACAACGGGCGTATTTGTAACCGAAAATGGGACCGTAAAACCTGCATATGCTGATATCATAAAAAAAGCTACGGCGATTAATCAGGATGAAAGAGGAAATATATGGCTAGGTACGAACCGAGGTGCCTGGTATATTTCTAAACATCAACGGATTCATTTCAATGCGCAGAATGGCTTTACCGACAATGTGGTTAGCCAGATATTCAGGGATGCCGAAAACAACATCTGGCTGGGGACTGATGGCTCCGGCATTTTTAAATTCAACAGCAAAAATTATGTGACTTTTGATGAATCTCAGGGTTTACAGAATAGCATTGTAATGAGCATAATTAATGGTCCTGGCCCTGATGAAATATGGCTTGGGACTTACGACGGCCTATTTGTACACAAAAACAACCAGATCAAGCGGATAAACATCCCTTCGGAAAATGAAGACACCAAGCGCATTAACTTTTTGTTTAAAGACAGCAGTCATAACATTTGGATAGGAACAGTTGGCGGTGGTTTATGGATTTATAGTAAGGGAACTTTTAAACGTGTAGATGGCGGAAATAGTGCCATTACTTCGAATGCGATTATGGAGGACAGGTATAAAAACATCTGGATATCCACAAATTTAGGCTGTTTTATGTTGATGCCCAAAGCGGGAAAGATCCAATGGATTAGCAAAAATTTTGAAACCAGTTTACTGGAAATAGGAAACAATTTGATCATAACGGGTACACAAAATGGAGCCTACCTGATCCGAAACAAAAAGGACATCAAACCCCTAAATTTTAAACCACTTGCTGGATCGAGCATCTTATCTATGCTCAAATACGGGAGCTACGTGTTATTTGGAACGGCTGATAATGGTGTCATTATATGGAATTTTAGTACCGGAAAAATTAAGCAACTGAGTACAAAGGACGGTTTGTCTTCTGACCATGTTTACAGCTTGCTGTTGGATAAAAAAGGAGTAATATGGATAGGAACTGGACGAGGAATCAATAAATTAAACCCTAAAGACTTCAGTATCACAACCAATACCAATGAAAATGTCCCATTAGTGGAATGCAATCAAAATGCGATACTTGAAAGTAATGGGAAAATCTGGATCGGCACCACCAAAGGCGTTGTGGTATACGATAACAATACAGAAACGGCTACTTTAAACAGGCCTTACATTTTCATCAATTCGGCCAGTATATTGGCGCAAAACAAAAAAGGAACACAAAACAATCTACAAGTCACCTACAAAGGCCATGAATTAAACCAAAAAGTAAAATTAACTTACCAACACAATCACCTGAACATCAATTTTACGGGGATTTATCTAACCAACCCTAAATCTGTATTGTATAAATACAGATTGATCGGATTGGATGATAAATACAGTCCACTTAACGGTAACACCTCTGTTAATTACACTGCCCTCCCCCCTGGCCAATATAGCTTTCAGGTGAAGGCGGTTACCTCGTCGGGCATATCATCACTCCATACAGCGACTTTTAATTTTGAGATTACGCCGCCTTACTATCAAACCACCATTTTTAAAGTATTTATTATTGTCCTTATTCTATTGCTGATCCTATTTTCGGTATATGTGATCCTTAATCTAAACGAACGTAAACGTAAGTTAAGGCTCAAAATAAAACTGGAAGAGCAATTTAAAATCAGAAAACAAACTGCGGAAGATTTTCATGACGATCTTGGTAACAAACTGACCAGAATATCAGTCTTATCTGAGGTACTGAGTAGTATGACAGACGAAAATGATCTGGAAAAAAGAAGCATTATACAAAAGATAAAAACCAATGTAAACGAATTGTATACCGGAACAAAAGATATTCTTTGGTCTTTAGACCCAAAACACGACACGATCGGAGAATTGTTAAACTACATTAAAGAATTTGGGTATGAAATGTTTAATGATACCCCAATTCATTTTGAAGAGGAAACCACGATAAACGATAGTGACAAGCGGCTCTCGCTGGAAATGAGCAGAAATATCCTGATGATTTTTAAGGAAGCCATCAATAATGCTTTAAAATATTCGAATGCTGATTGCATTAATTTTACAGCAAAAATGAATGACAATCTTTTGGAAATCACGCTTACTGATAACGGAAGAGGATTTAACTTAGAATCAGCAAAAAATGGTCACGGCATGAACAATATGCAGGTAAGGGCCAGCCGAATTAAAGGCAACTTAAACATAACTTCAAACCATAATGGTACAACCATAGCGCTCTCGGTTAAATTTTAAAGCATAAAAAAATGAATGAGCCAGCAGCAAGAATCGTGATCATTGAAGATGATGAGACCATCAGAGAGGGCTATACCTATCTGGTGAACAATACCTCTCCCTACCAGGTGGTGAATACCTATGCATCTTTTGATGAGGCCAAACTAAAGATCACAAAAGACAATCCGGATGTGATTATTCTGGATATACAGCTACCGGGCACCAATGGAATAGATGCACTACCCTTATTAAAAAAGCTGCTGCCAAATGTGTATATCATCATGCTGACCGTGCACGAAACAGAAAAGATCATTTTAGAAGCGTTGGCAAACGGGGCTTCGGGTTATTTTACCAAAAATACCCCTTCTTCAAAAATCATCGAGGCCATTAAAGATGTGATGCAAGGTGGTGGTCCTATGAGTCCGAATGTGGCCAAAAAGGTGATCACATCACTGCAGAAAAATCCAGATTCGCCGCTTACGAAAAGGGAAACTCAAATACTTAACCTGATTACAAGAGGAAAGGATCGTTCACAAATTGCTACGGAGTTGTTTATTGAAACTGAAACCGTAAAAACACACATTAAGAACATCTACCTTAAACTGAACGTAAACTCTAAGGCTGATGCTATAAAAGTGGCTAGAAACAACAGGCTGGTATAAGGTACCAGCCTGTTGTTTTTAATTACTCTACTTTTACTTCGTTTACAGAGAAACTATTTCCGCTTAAGCGGTATACTAACGTCTTAACCTCACCAGCTTTAATAGTGGTATCTTTTGGATTTACGAGCGGGAAAGTGCGAAACAAATCCCCATTCTTAATGATAAACTTATCGTTCCCGGCATAGCTTTTCTTCGTATTACTGCTTAAAGGAGGAAAACTGATCTTCCTGAAATCACCACCTGCGTACTCATAAACGTTGAGATCCAACACATTTTTCTTACTCAGCAGTTCGATATAAATCTCAGGATTTCCATCATTATCCATATCCATATTCCAGGCATCGGTAATAACTCCTTTACGCTCGCCTGATAAAGTCTTATAATTGTTTTTTACAGAATCAGACATCAGTACCAGAAAGCCACCAATGCTATCTACCCCCTTACCCCAGCTTACCACTTCAAAATTCAATCCCGGTTTTACATTCAAATCTTTATAAAACGGGAATTGACCGGCAGCTTTTGTAATGGCTGCAGTAGCATCTTCCTTTGCAGGTGCTACTTTTTCATTGGTTTGAGGACCGCATGATGCCAATAAAAGTGTTCCTGCCAATAACAGGGTGTGTGGGAATAAATTGGTTATTTGTTTCATTATTATATAATTGTTTTATCGCTTATTTTGTTTTAACATCCGGTGCAGCGTTGTTCAATATCGTCTCGGTTACGACACTCCTCTTTCCGCCAGCAGTAACCACAATTGTTTTGAGGATTTGCTTCTGACCTTTAGGAACGGTAATTTTAATAGGTGTGGTATATAAAGTACCAATTTCTGAAGGACGGGTAAGATCAAACGTGTAATAGATTTTAGAGCCTAAAACAGGTTCTTTTAATGCTATGTTAAAGTCCTCGCCATTCAGCACTTTCTTATCCTGACCAAATGGGGTTGGCACCCAATAATTTGTATTTGTTTTATCCAATCTAGCCAGATGCAGTGGAAGGCGTTCTTCCGAAAAGTTCTTAAAATCCTTACGTGAATCCTGAGTCCAGGCGATCTCTGACAGAGAGAATAACCTTGGCAACAAGAAGTACTCTACTTTTGATGAAGTTTGAATATACTCCGTCCAAACGTTCGCCTGAACACCAATAATATATTTTTGTTCATCTGCTGTAAGTTCTGTAGGAACAGGGTTATAGGCATAAGACTTAGAATAAGGCGCTAAACCGCCAATGTTTGTAGGTTCATCAGCTGAATCGGACTGCTTATGATCAAAATAAAGACCACCGGCATTAGGGGTCATGATCACATCATGCTTTTGTTGAGCAGCTGCGATACCACCTTTTACTCCTCTCCAGGACATAACGGTAGCATCTGGTGCTAATCCACCTTCTAATATTTCATCCCAGCCTATAATTCTACGGCCTTTACTGTTGATGTATTTCTCAATCCTTTGGATGAAATAACTTTGCAATTCATGTTCATCTTTCAGATTCAGTTTTTTGATTAATTGCTGGCAAAACGCACTTTCTTTCCAGTAGGCTTTAGGACTTTCATCACCACCAATGTGGATGTATTTAGATGGGAAAAGCGCAATCACTTCATCGAGCACATCTTCTAAAAACTTAAATGTCTGCTCTGTGGGTACAAATACATCGTCAAATACGCCCCAGGTTTGTTGTACTTGTTTGCCTTTACGGGAGCCCGTCCATGGCGTTTTATCACTTATAAAAGTATCCCGTTCTGGGAAACAGCTTAATTCAGGATAAGCCGCAATTGCGGCAGAGCTATGGCCAGGTAATTCAATCTCAGGAATGACGTTGATAAATTTAGCAGCTGCATAAGCGACTACTTCCCTCACTTCATTTTGGGTATAAAAGCCTTTATAAGGTGTACCATCGGTATTTACTCCCGGGTGATGACCTATAATCGTTCCATTTCTGCTGGCGCCAACAGTAGTTAATTTTGGATATTTCTTAATTTCAATTCTCCAGCCTTGATCTTCAGTTAAATGCCAGTGAAAGTTGTTTAACTTATACTGAGCCATCATGTCGATGTATTTTTTAAGGAAGGAAACCGGGAACATATGACGTCCTACATCCAAATGCAATCCTCTATATTTAAAACGCGGATAGTCATTAATTTCAACAGCATTTATGGTCATCCCATCCCCTGCTACTTCAGGCATCATTTGTATTAAAGACTGTACACCATAAAACAAGCCGGCATCTTTACCGATAATGGTAATATTTTTAGGAGTAATCTTAATTTTATAACCTTCGGCAGGCAATTGATCAGCATCTGAAGTGCTAAGTATGATACTGCGCGTGTTAGCAGCAGCAGTTTTAGCTAGCCTTAATGCAAAACCTCCTTTAGCAACGATATAGGCATTTAATAAATCGGCCGATTTTGTGTCTTTTACATCGCTGGAAACCAGCACAACTGTCTTATCCAGTTTAAAACTTCCTGAGTTCTTTTTTACGGATACGGGTGCGGGGATGATCCCTACATTAATGTCGTTCTGAGCAAAACCGTTGACATAAACGAATGCCAATAATACAATTGATAGGAGTTTTTTCATCATTAGGGTTAATAATTACGTTGTTTCTATGACTAAGATAAAAAAATCCTAATTATAAACCACAAAAAAGGCAGGACCATAAAAATGATCCTGCCCCTTTGTATTTTTTATTAGTAATTAAGAGACCACTTTTACATCATGTTCTTTAGCTGCTAAATAACGTTCAGCATCCAATGCGGCCATACATCCAGAACCCGCGGCAGTCACTGCCTGACGGTAATAGCTGTCCTGTACATCTCCACTAGCAAAAACACCTTCAACGTTGGTTAATGTAGATCCTGGAACTGTTTTCAAATAACCAGTATCATCCATATCTAACCAACCTTTAAAGATATCTGTATTTGGTTTATGACCAATTGCAACAAAGAATCCTTCAACAGGTATATCTGTTTCTGCACCCGTTTGATTGTTTACCACTTTAACCCCAGTAACATTCTTACCATTACCTAGGATCTCTTTAGTTTCGGTATTGTAGATCACCTCAATATTTGGGGTATTCATCACCCTGTGAACCATTGCTTTTGAAGCTCTGAATTCGTCTCTACGAACCAGCATATATACTTTTTTACAAAGTTTAGCCAGGTAAGTTGCTTCTTCAGCAGCTGTATCTCCTGCACCAACTATTGCAACATCTTGTCCTTTGAAAAAGAAACCATCACAAACGGCACAGGCTGAAACGCCAAAGCCATTGTATTTTTGCTCACTTGGAAGGCCTAACCACTTTGCTGTAGCGCCTGTAGAAATAATTACTGTATCAGCAGTAATTGTTTTGATATCATCCACGACAACTTTATGTGGCAATGAAGAGAAATCAACAGAACTTACATAACCGAAACGTACATCTGTTCCGAAACGCTCAGCTTGTTTACGAAAATCTTCCATCATTTCAGGACCAGTTATTCCATTAGGATATCCTGGGAAATTATCTACCTCAGTGGTTTGTGTTAACTGACCACCTGGCTCCATGCCTGTATACATAACCGGTTTAAGATCTGCACGAGCTGCATAAATTGCAGCAGTATAACCTGCAGGTCCTGAACCTATAATTAAACATTCAACGTGTTCTACTTCTTGTGACATATATTTTTATATTGTAATGCAAAATTACGCTTTATCCCGCTATACACAAATAGCTATTTTGTAACAAATGCAACATTGTGATATATAGATTATAATTCGGCCTAGGTTTGGATAATACCTACGTTAAACTGCTTTTTAATGGGTGATTGATTGGCTGCTTCTATGCCCATAGAGATCACTTTCCGCGTTTCTTTTGGATCAATAATTCCATCTACCCATAACCTTGCAGCGGCATAATAAGGGGTAGTCTGACTATTGTACCTATCGGTAATTTCTTTGAGCAATTCCGCTTCTTTTTCTGGGGTAATCTCCTCTCCTTTTGCTTTTAGCGAAGCCTCTTTAATTTGCAACAATACCTTAGCTGCCTGCGAACCACCCATTACGGCAATCTTAGCACTTGGCCAGGCATAGATTAACCTTGGATCGTATGATTTACCACACATCGCATAGTTGCCTGCGCCGTAAGAATTTCCGATTACGATGGTGAACTTTGGAACTACAGAATTGGCGACTGCATTTACCATTTTTGCGCCGTCTTTGATGATACCACCTTGTTCTGATCGGCTACCCACCATAAAACCAGTCACATCCTGTAAAAACACCAGCGGTATCTTTTTCTGATTGCAGTTCATGATAAACCGTGTAGCCTTATCTGCACTGTCGGAATAAATAACCCCGCCAAACTGCATCTCTCCTTTTTTAGATTTAACAACCTTACGCTGATTGGCAACAATGCCCACAGCCCAACCATCAATTCTACCCAATCCGCATATAATGCTCTGTCCGTATAATTCCTTGTATTCTTCCAATTCAGAATCATCCAGCAATCGCTGAAGAATATCACGCATATCATAAGGCTTTTCCCTGTTTTCGGGCAATATGCCATAAATCTCGTCCATGTCCAGCTTTGGTAGTGCCGGCTTAATCCGATCAAACCCGGCCACTTGTGGGGCACCCAGCTTATTCATGATGTTACGAATGCTATCTAAACAAGCTTCATCATTAGGGTGCTTATAATCGGTTACGCCTGATATTTCGCAGTGCGTAGTTGCACCGCCGAGGGTCTCATTATCCACATCCTCACCTATAGCCGATTTAACCAAATACGATCCGGCTAAAAACACAGAGCCCGTACCATCAACAATCATAGCCTCATCACTCATGATGGGCAAATAAGCACCACCTGCTACGCAAGAACCCATGATTGCTGCAATCTGTACAATGCCATCAGAGGACATCAGGGCGTTGTTTCTAAACATCCTTCCAAAATGTTCTTTGTCGGGAAAAATCTCATCCTGCATCGGCAGATAGACACCTGCACTATCTACCAGATAAATTACAGGAAGCCTGTTTTCCATGGCAATCTCCTGCGCCCTTAAATTCTTTTTAGCGGTCATAGGAAACCAGGCACCAGCTTTAACGGTAGCATCATTCGCTACGATCATACATTGTCTACCCGATACATAGCCAATGCCGCATACCACGCCTGCCGAAGGGCAACCGCCCTGCTCAGCATACATATCATCCGCAGCAAAGGCGCCGATCTCCAGAAAGTCCGATTCCTTATCAATTAAGTAAGCAATACGCTCTCTAGCCAACAGCTTCCCTTTCTCTTTTTGTTTCGCCGCACTCTTATCCCCACCGCCTTTATATATCTTCTTAAGCCTGGTTTTTAGTTCAAAAACCGATTGCTTATTCACATCCTCATTTTTATTGAATTCTATATTCATCGGGCCAAGTTAAATTATATTTTTATCGAGAACAAAAGTCCGTTTCGGGCTTTGGTACAAAACCCCTAAACGCAAGAATGGGCCCGGTTATTTTTTTAAAAACAACCGAACCCATCGAAATTGTCATCCCGGCGAAGGCCAGGATTTATGAATTACTACTCTGCAGTATACTTTTTAAATATTGAAGTTGCAGTATGGCCGCCAAAGCCAAAAGTATTGTTTAATACGTAATTAACCTCCTTATGGATAGATTTGCCAAGAATGATGTTTAATCCTTGTGGAATCTCCGGATCTAATACTTTCGTATTGATCGTTCCAGGAATGATGTCATTTTTTACAGACATGATACTGATGATACTTTCGATTGCACCAGCTCCACCAAGCAAGTGACCAGTCATAGACTTTGTTGCACTGATTGCTACAGGCAAATCACCAAAGATCTTTTTGATACCGTTTAACTCACCAACATCACCCAATCCTGTTGAGGTAGCGTGTGCATTGATGTAGTCAATTTTATCAGCAGAGATTCCAGCATCAGCCAAAGCTTTAGAAATACCTAATGAAGCACCCAGACCATCCGGTGGCGTACCAGTTAAGTGATAAGCATCAGCTGCCATACCACCACCTACCATTTCGGCATAAATGTGTGCACCTCTTGCAATCGCATGTTCGTACTCTTCCAGAATTAATGCACCAGCACCTTCACCAATAACAAAACCGTCTCTATCTACATCAAAAGGACGGGATGCAGTTGCATGATCTTCATTTCTTTTCGACAAAGCATGAGCTGAATTAAAACCACCCACAGATGACTCTGTAATTGCAGCTTCAGATCCACCAGCAACCATAACGTTTGCTTTACCTAAACGGATGGTATCAAACGCGCTGATAATGGCTGTATTTGAAGAAGCACAGGCAGATACCGTAGCGTAGTTTGGTCCATGAAGTTTATTTCTGATAGAGATTACTCCCGCAGCAATATCAACAATCATTTTAGGAATGAAGTAAGGGCTGAACCTTGGTGTACCATCGCCTAAATGGTATTCTTTCAATTGTTGCTCAAAAGTGGTGATACCGCCATTACCAGAAGCCCAGATTACGCCAACTTCGTATCTTTCCACTTCAGGCATAGTCTCAAAATTCAATCCTGAGTCTTTGATGGCCTGATCACTCGCAGCAATAGCATACTGAGTATATAGATCGTACTTTTTTAGCTCCTTTTTGTCGACATAAGCTTCTGCATCAAAGTCTTTAACTTCGGCAGCAAAATTAGTCTTGAATTTTGAAGTGTCGAATTTTGTGATAGCTGCTACACCGCTTTTACCGGCTACAATGTTATCCCAAAATTCTTTTACTGTATTTCCCACCGGGGTTACAGCACCTAAACCTGTCACTACTACTCTTTTCATATTTACTTGTTACTTTATATCAAAACAAAAGTTGTTTTGAACAATTTATCTTATTATTAATAATCGACACTACTCTTTCCTGCGCCAAAAATAGATGTTTTTCGGCATTAAAGCTATTACGACTTTACTCCTTATATCTTTCAAGTTCATTTTAAGCACTTTAACTATGTTTTATTAAGGATAAAAGACGAAAATAATTAATTATCAAGCCCTAAAGAATATACAAAATATTAAAGAAGAAGTTTTATTATGCAAAAAAATAAAATAAACAAGGCCGGTATCCACCGGCCTTTGCTTAATTATTAACTACCTATTTTCGTTTTTTTATGGATAGTATTGTTGACTTATTTCTTAAAATTAGCAAGGCCACTTTTAAGATAAGTTGCGTATTCTTTAGCATCAAAGATGGCGCCTTGAGCAGGTACCAGCGGATTCAAATCATGACCGGCCAATACATATAATGGCTGAGCATTTGATCCATATCTTGTCGCCTGGAAATCCAGGTTCCAATAACCTAAATCATCCGTCTTGCGTTTCAAAATGTCCGAATAATGAACTTTCTCTGCTGGCATTTTAATGTTACGATCATCAGCGTATAGCTGGATCAATACATATTCTTCATTGATCAGACGGGCAACTTCTTTGTCAACCCAAACCAGATCTTCCATCCTTCTGCAGTTTACACAAGTATGTCCGGTAAAGTCAAGCAAAACAGGTTTACCTATCTTCTTTGCATATTCCAAACCTTCATCTAAATCAAAGAATGGATGAAAGCCTACAGGTGGTTTCAACGATTCGCTATATTTTACTTTAGCAGGGAAATCAGCTGATGCAGCACTTGAACCACCTGACGATCCATTTCCACTTAAAATAAAATCCTGTGTATTCATCGGCGGAGCCAATCCACTCAATACGCTTACTGGCGCTCCCCATAAACCGGGAACCATGTACATCGCGAATGAAAACGATAGAATGGCAAAGAATAACCTCGGTACAGACACAAAAGGAACATCGCTATCGTGTGAAAACTTGATCTTCCCAAGGAGATAAATTCCCATTAGGGTGAAAATCACGATCCACAGGACTAAGAAGATCTCTCTGTCAAACCATTCCCAATGCCAGGCCAAATCAGCTGAGGAAAGGAATTTTAAAGCTAAAGCCAGTTCCAGGAAACCCAGGCATACCTTTACGCTGTTTAACCAACCACCTGATTTAGGCATACTGCTTAAAAAGCCAGGGAATATCGCTGATAAAGTAAATGGTAAAGCTAAAGCAAGCGCAAATCCGAACATCCCGATTGCTGGTGCCAGTAATTCACCTTTAGAACTTGCCTGTACCAATAAGGTACCGATAATTGGTCCTGTACAAGAGAAAGACACCAAAGCTAAAGAAGCGGCCATAAAGAAAATACCGCCAAGGCCTTTACTGTTGTCTGCTTTATTGTCTATTTTGTTTACAATAGAGCTAGGTAGGGTGATTTCAAACGCTCCAAAGAAGGAGATGGCAAACACTACGAGTAGGATGAAGAATAAGAAGTTAAATAAGCCACTGGCGCTTAAAGCATTCAACCCTGCAGAGCCAAATATTACGGTAATCAACAAGCCAAAAGCTACGTAGATGACAATAATAGATAGTCCATAAATTAAAGCCTGACCAATGCCCTTGCTTTTACTTCCGGCTCTTTTTGTAAAGTAACTAATGGTTAATGGAACCATTGGAAAGATACAAGGCATTAAAAATGCTAAAAACCCACCTACTAATCCTGCAATAAAGGTTTCCCATAAGGTTTTTTCCTTTTCTGCTTTATTAGCTTTTGCATCGGTCTTTGTAGTTGCTGCCGCTGCTGTTTTAGTGGTATCGCTTACCGTTGTTGCCGGAGCAACTATAGCCGTATCAACTTTAGGAGCTTCTTCGGGCGCAATCTCAGTAAATTCAAGATCAGCAGTCGAAGTGTCTGCTTCCTGTGCAAACACAGTACCGGCAGTGCCGAAAAATATAAAAAGACCTACGATGAGTACACGTAAACTAATTAATATGTTGTGGTTTAGTCGCATTAAAAAACTATTTTAAAGTTGAATACTATACTATTTTAAACGGCAAATTGGCTGATATCCTGTAAACACGGTATCGGTAGAGATGAATGAATCTTTAATCGTTTCTTCTTTTACCAAATCAGTGCTCAGGTATTTCTTATTACTATCACTTAAGATGGTTACTACTACTGCAGCATCACCCATTTTTTCTCTCAGCTTAATTGCACCGATCACATTTGCACCTGATGAAATACCTACAGCTAAACCAAGCTCTTTCGCTAGTTTTTGTGCCATGATAATTGCATCACCATCATTAGCCTGAATCACCTCATCCAATTCATCCAGCTTTACAATTTCCGGAATAAATTCATCAGAGATACCCTGAATACGGTGACTACCCACTTTATATCCTGTTGTTAAAGTCGGACTTTCAGCAGGCTCTAATGGATGGATTTTAATCGCTGGATTTTTAGATTTTAATCCTTTACCAACACCCATTACAGTACCACCAGTTCCAACTCCAGCTACAAAAGCATCAGGTGTTAAACCATTTAATTTCAATTGCTCCCAGATCTCCATTCCTGTAGTTTTCTCGTGAGCTTCTTCATTGTAGCGGTTTTCAAATTGTCTTGGCAAAAACACGTTTCCTGCTTTAGCAAGTTCCTCGCACATTTTAATACTACCCAAAAAGCCACCTTCTTCTTTGCTGATCAGGATAACCTCTGCGCCCATACTTCTGATGATATCAATACGCTCTTTACTTAACCAGTTTGGCATGATGATCTTAACCGGATGTCCTAAAGCTCTACCTATAGCTGCAAAAGCAATTCCAGTGTTGCCACTAGTAGCCTCGATAATGGTATCGCCTGGCTTAATCGCACATGATTTATAAGCTTCGAACATAATGTTCAATGCCATTCTATCTTTAACGCTTCCAGTAAGGTTATAGTGCTCGCACTTAACATAAACTTTTCCCGGCTTTCCTTTGTACACATATTGCAATTCCAGCATCGGTGTATTTCCTACAAGGTGCCATAAGTGCTCAAATTTATTGGTAAGATCAGCAGTTAAACAAGCCTGCTCTTTAGTTTCGACTAACATGTTTTTGATTAAATAATTATTCGGTAAAAATCAATAACACAAGTTATAATAACAATGCTTACCTTTATTTCCAGAAATTTTACAGAAAAATAACGATTAATAGTAATTTCTTTCAGTCTACCCCAAATTTTACCAAGGCAGACTGTTTTTTTTTCATTTCAGCAAGTTAATATGCAAAACGTTTTAGACCCAATTGATCTAGAAATTCTACGTCTTTTACAGAAAGATGCCACATTAAACAATAAAGAGCTAGCATTTAAGCTCAACAAATCTATTGCAACGGTGCACGAAAGGATCAGACGTTTAAAGGAACAGGGATACATCCAACGTATTGTTGCCATCCTGGACAGAAAGAAAATCAACAGGAATCTCATTGCGTTTTCGCACGTATTTTTGAAGGCACATACTGCGGAGACTTTAGTAGAATTTGAGACTGAAGTGGCTAAGTTTAGCGAGGTGATGGAATGCTTTCAGATGACCGGTGCGTATGACTTTATCCTGCGTATTGCAACGAGCGACATGGATGCCTATCATCTTTTTTTGAGGAATAAGCTGGCCACTCTACCCAACGTAAGTACGGTACAAAGCTTTTTTGTACTTTCAGAAACGAAGAGTGACACCGCTTATCCTTTATAATAACCTATTTGCGATTTACCGATAGCTATCGTTTCTTCTTACCTTCAATATTAGGTAGGAAGCCTGTAATTATACCTATTAATGGAAGGAAAGCACAGATTTGAAACACGTAGGTAATACTGGTCTGATCTGCCAGTTTGCCCAAAAAGGCTGAACCTACCCCCCCCATACCAAAGGCAAAACCGAAAAACAAGCCGGCAATCATTCCTACTTTTCCAGGAACTAGCTCTGTAGCGTAAACCAGAATGGCCGAAAAGGCCGATGCAATGATTACACCAATGATAACGGAGAGCACGCCCGTCCAGAATAAAGAGACAAATGGCAATAACAAAGTAAATGGCGCAGCACCAAGTATAGAAATCCAAATGATATATTTCCTTCCAAAACGATCACCCAGTGGTCCACCGATTAGCGTTCCCGCTGCCACCGCACCTAAAAATGCGAATAGATAAATCTGCGATTCCTGTACTGAAACATGGAACTTATCAATCAGATAAAAAGTATAATAACTGGTCATACTGGCCATATAGAAGTACTTTGAGAAGATCAACATCAATAAAATCCCCATCGAAAACGCCACACGTTTCTTTGTAAATGTATGTTTGATTTCTTCAGTAACGACGCCTTTATTTTTTGCTTTAAAGGCGAGCTGTTGCTGATACCATTGCGCAATTCTGGAGAGGATTACCATGCCAATAATGGCGACCAATGAAAACCAAATGATATAGAATTGTCCATGAGGCACTACAATTATTGCGGCAAGTAAAGGACCAATTGCACTTCCTGCATTTCCACCCAACTGAAAAATAGATTGGGCCAATCCTTTTTTGCCGCCAGAAGCCAAATGAGCTACTCTTGATGCTTCGGGATGGAATATTGACGAGCCTATACCGATTAAACTTACAGCCAGCAATATATTTATAAAGCTAGAGGCAAAAGATACGGCAACCAGACCAACAAGGGTAAAGGCCATAGCTATAGCCAAAGAATATGGTCTTGGCTTTTTATCAGTATAAAAGCCAATAAATGGTTGTAAAATAGAGGCAGTAAGCTGATAGGTTAAGGTAATCAATCCGATTTGAGTAAAGTTAAGGCTAAATTTATCTTTCAATATTGGGTACACGGCCGGAATTACAGCCTGTAACATATCGTTGATCAGATGGGAAAAACTGATGGTAAATAATATAGAAAAGACTGTTTGCTGGGCCAGTTGTTTAGGATCAATAGTAGCGGTAGTAGCTGTTTCTTTCATGTTTTATTGGGATACGTGTCCGATTATTTTTGCTGCGATGCTCCATGCTTTTTTGGCATCACCTGCGATAATACTTTTTAACAATTGTTCGTGGAGCGCATAAGTCTCTTCAAATACTGCGGTATCAGGGTAAATCTGCAGAAACCAATTTTTGAGATGTATAGAAGTAGAGCGGTAAAGATCGGCCAGAATCTCATTTTTAGAAGCCTCGGCTATGGCAATATGAAATTGCACATCAGCTTCAATACAATCTTCTATCAAACCTGCAGCAGCAGATTTCTTCCTGTTTTCTAAATGTGCTTTGATGGCAATGATATCTGAATCTGTTCTATTCATGGCGGCCTTCTCTGCAATTTTCATCTCAAGTAGTTGCCGCACTTCATCCAAATCCTGAACATTGGCGCGCTTTAGTCGCTGCTCCATGGGCTCCCGGTTGCTGGTAGATTGCTCCACAAAGGTGCCTATCCCCTGCTGCACCCTAAGTAAGCCGGAATTGGCCAATATCTTTATGGCCTCCCTAATGGTAGATCGGCCCACACCGAAGCCTTTCATCAATTCTGGTTCTATAGGCAGTTTTTCATTTACCTTATATTTCCCAAAAGAAATTTGCTCCTGTATTTTGGAGGCAACTTCGTCTGCAAGTGATTTTCTCTTAATCAAATTACTGAGGTTAAATTCATCATATCATCAGATGAATTTCAAAGGTATAAATTTCTTTGGTAGATAAAAAAAGAAAGCCAATTTTCTATTTGATATGTTCGGTAAAAAAGCGACATTGAGCTCAATTAAATAGATCAGCACATGCAAAAAATATATATGGGTGATGCAGGCCCCAAAGTTTCTCCTGCGGTTTACGGTTTTTACAGATGGAATGAAGTAAAAGATACGGCTAATGTTTTAAAAAAAACGGTGCAGCTTTGCTTAGAACTAGGGATTAACACTTTTGAACATGGTGACAACTATGGTTCTTACCAATGTGAATCGCTATTTGGCGACTTGATTAAAGAAGGCTTGTTTAAAAGAGAAGAAGTGGTTCTATTTAGTAAATGTGGATTAAGGGTGCCGGATGCACAAAACCCAGATATCCGGGTTAAACATTATGATACTTCGGCAGTACACATCACTAAAAGTGTAGAATCATCATTAAAGAAACTGAGAACGGATTATCTAGATATCTTTTTATTGGATAAGCTTGACCCGATTTCAAACCTTGAAGAAACGGCTTTAACTTTGGAGAAGCTAAAAGACTCTGGAAAAATTAAGAGTATTGGGGTAGCGAATTTCTCTGTTTTTCAACATCAGCTACTGGCTTCTTATTTAACCAAACCAATTGTAACCAATCATATTGAACTGAATTTACTGAGCACCCAGGCTTTGGACAATGGTCAGCTTGATTACATCAAACAACGCTACATGCGCCCATTGGCTTATGCCCCACTTGCCGAAGGTAGAATTGCTGCTGGCACTGATCCGCAGGCGGTAAAGGTTCGTGAGAAACTGGAAGAACTGAGCGTAAAGTACAGTGCTAATATTGAATCTCTTGCAGTAGCCTGGTTGGTAAAATTAGGCGCATTGCCACTTATTGGTACCACCAATGAGCAAAGGATTAGAAATGCAGCGAATGCCTTTACAATAGACTTGGATCATCAAGACTGGTATGACCTGTATAATGTGTCGGTAGCGCATCCGAGTTTGCTTTCATAATACTATATTTGCTGTGCCTAAACGAGATTTTTTTTTATCATTTTTACTTTTAAAACGCATAGCAAGAAACATATGAAACACGGACTTTTGATAGACATGGATGGAGTTATTTATAGCGGTGAAACTTTAATTGAAGGCGCAGATAAGTTCATCAATGGCTTGATTAAAAATGATATCCCCTTTACGTTCATGACGAATAACAGTCAGCGTACAAGACTCGATTCGGTACGAAAACTTAAACTCCTGGGCATTGAAGTTACTGAAAACCATATTTACACCAGTGCAATGGCTACAGGTAAGTTTTTGGGTGATCAAGGTAAAAATGGTACAGCCTATGTTTTGGGTGAAGGTGGCTTATTAACCAGCTTACATGAAAATGGCATCAACCTGGTCAATACTGATCCCGAATTTGTGGTATTGGGAGAAGGCAGAAACTTTACTTTAGAAATGGTTCAGCGTGCGGTAGATATGATTCTGGCGGGTGCAAAATTCATCACCACCAACAGAGACCCTTCGCCAAAAAAACCAGGATGGAGTAATCTGGGGATTGCAGCAACGACTGCTATGATTGAAGAGGCAACAGGCCGAAAAGCTTTTGTAATTGGTAAGCCTAGTCCGGTGATGATGCGATCAGCTCGTAAATATTTAGGTTTGGAAACCGCAGAAACTACCGTAATTGGTGACACAATGGAGACAGATATTCAAGGTGGTGTGCAAATGGGTTATAAAACCATATTGGTACTCTCTGGCATCGCAAAAAAAGAAAAACTGACTCAATATGCCTTTAAACCTGATTTAATAGTAAGCTCGGTTGATCAAATTGAGCTTCCATTAAAATGGTGGTAATTCGGTTAACCTTTAGCCGCAACATATTCAAATCAAAGCCGTACGAGTGGTTATCCACTCATACGGCTTTTTTGATGAGACAATCTACCTCATACGAAATACAGTGTAATTCTATTACTTAAATTTAATTTGTACTGCAATTTGTTTACATTAGAGTAATCCTTATTAAGTTTTATGCGGTTTCTCATCTTATTATTTATTCTTTTCGGGCACTTTAACGGTTATGGTTCAGAACAAGTTATCCATTTAGATAGCAATCTAAGGGACTGTAACCTAGGCAAGCACATCTCTTATTTTGAGGACAAAAGTGCCCAGCTTACGCTTGATCAGATCCAGATTTTATTAAAAAAAGGGCAATTTAAAAAAGGGCAAACTGAGATCCTAAATTTCGGAAATACGAAATCTGCTTTCTGGATCAAGATAGATTATATCAGCAGTGCCACCAACAGAGATTATTTAGTCTTGGACATTCCTAATATTGACCATATTGATTTTTATACGAACACTGAGACAGGGATAGTACATAGGACTGCCGGTTCAATTGTTCGATCAATACCTGGAGTAATTGCAACCAACAATTACATTTTCGATTTACCTCCCCAAAGCCATACAATAACCACGTTATGGCTTAAGCTAAAGACCAACAACATACTTATTGTCCCTATTAAGATCGTTAGTTCCGATAATTTTATACCCGGAAAATCAATAAAGAACAACCTCCAAATTATATACCTGGGCATATTGCTTACCCTATTGCTATTTAACTTTTTTCTCTATTTCAGTTTAAAAGACAGCACCTACTTATATTACAGTTTATATGTTTTTTCGCTGGGCATTTATATGGTCATGTATTTAAGAGGGTACAGCTATTTATTTGGCCAAGATGCACGAATTTTACTTAACCACTACCCTCATTCTTTCCTCGCCATATCCATTATAGCATCCATACTATTTTCTAAAAAATTCCTAAATCTCAAAAACGTATCTAAATTATTGGTTCATGCCTGTAATTTCCTCCTTTTATGCAGTATTGTAATGTTATGTGCGAGCATTGCCGGATTTAAAAGCATTGCCTCACATATGGCGCAGGTGGTTACTATGGCCGGCGCCGTCATTTTATGGACCTCCGGACTTATTGCTTATAAAAAGGGGCATAAACCTGCAAAATATTACATTTTAGCTTGGTCATTTATCACGGTAACCGTTATCGCAGTCGTATTAAGTCTGGCTGGAGTACTCACTTATCATGACTACACCTTTGAATTTGTTCCTATAGGTTCTACTATTGAACTGCTGCTACTTGCTTTTGCCCTTGGTGATCGTTACCGGACCATAATAAGGAGCGAACAACAGGTGAGAGATGAGAATTTTTCTTTAATACAAACACAAAATCAACGACTGGAGAAACTAGTAGAAGAGCGAACCTTGAGGCTTAGTGAAACTATTGCGCAATTGGAGGCTTCGAATGGGGTGAAAAACAAGTTGTTTTCCATCATTGCCCATGACTTGAGAAGTCCTTTTAGTAGCTTAATCAGCATTTTCGCCTTAAAAGACATGGATCTGCTTTCGCTGGATGAGCTTAAAATACTATTGAATGAAAACCGGAAAAATATAGATACCATACACAACACACTCAATAATCTTTTGTATTGGGCACAAAGCCAAATGGAGGGCGTTAAAACCGTTCCGACAGCCTTCAACATCAAACAACTTATTGAAGATCTTGCGCTAGTTTATTCACCACTTATACAATCAAAGGGAATCACCATCAATTTGCATGCAGCCGATCAATCTATGGTATTCGCGGATGAGAATCAGATCCAATTGGTGCTTCGTAACCTCATCGATAATGCCATAAAGTTTACCCCCTCTTCTCACGGAATTGACATTACCCTAAGCCCTCATGAATCTGCTATAAAAATCTGTGTAAACAACACCATTTCTAAAACAAATGCGCTAAATATCGAGAGCATTACCAATCCTGGTGCTTTTGAAGCCACTTATGGCACTGGTCATGAAAAAGGCATAGGTCTGGGACTCCATTTGTGCAGGGAATATATTAAAGGAAATGGAAGTGAATTAAGCGTAAAGCTAAGTGGCAGGTTAGTTTCATTTTGCTTTGAGCTGCCATTGCCTAATCTCCAAAACACTATTGTGGCATAATTATCGTTTATAGTTTGTGACGAAAAAAACAAATACCAACGAATGAAGATCAAACTAATCCTCTTTTTTTTGCTTTGCCATACAGCTATATATGCTCAACCTTTTATATTTCCTGAACTTCCAGCTTCCGGAAAATCGCTGGCATCTCTTACCCCTTCCAATTGGAAAGTAATAGACAGTGTATATGGGGACCTAAATAACGACAACATAAAAGACATGGCCTTTGTAGTTGAATTTTACAGACCAGTGAAGGAGAGCAGAGCTTATGGGGATAACGATACGGAGCTCATAACAGAGGTACAAAAACCCAGAATACTGGCCATTTACTTTAAAAAATCTACTAACGGCGCATACAGACTAGCCACTCAAAACAACAATTTCATGCTAAGATCGGAAGAAGGAGGAGCCATGGGCGATCCCTTACGGCCCATGCACATTCAGGCTAACCAACTTTTATTATCTTTTGAGGGTGGCGGAAACTGGCGCTGGAAATTAAATTATAGCTTTAAATATTTAGATAAAGACTGGCAGTTAGTCCAGGCTAACAATCTTGCCTATCATTCTGGTTCGGGAGAAATGAATGACAAGCGATATGATTTTATAAATAAAACGCGAAAAGTGGTAACTGGAACGATGAACGATAGCACGCTGAAAGACAACATTTTTGATCAGCCATTAACGATAAAAACGTTACGCACTTTTAATAGCTTTAAAAAGCCCTGGACCTGGGAGATTAAAAAGGACGAATTTTTATAAAAAAAAGGGCTGTTAAAAAAATTATTTAACAGCCCTTTTCTAGTTATCACTAATTACTAACGTGAGTAATTAGGTGCTTCTTTAGTAATTGAAATATCGTGTGGATGACTTTCTCTCATCCCTGCAGCAGTGATACGAACAAATTTAGCTTTCTGTAAATCTTCAACTGTAGCTGCACCACAGTAGTGCATTCCGGCTCTTAAACCACCAACATATTGATAAATTACTTCGGCTAATGTTCCTTTGTAAGGTACGCGACCTACAATACCTTCTGGTACCAATTTAGTAACTACGTCAGTCTCATCCTGGAAATAACGATCTTTAGATCCTTGTTGCATCGCTTCTACAGAACCCATACCACGGTAAGATTTAAACTTACGACCTTCGTAAATGATGGTCTCACCTGGTGATTCCTCTACACCTGCAAATAATGAACCTGCCATGATTGCACTTGCACCAGCTGCTAAAGCTTTAACAATATCTCCTGTTTGCTTGATACCACCATCGGCAATAACTGGGATCCCTGTTCCTTCAAGTGCTTTAGCACATTCAAATACAGCATACAACTGAGGTACACCTACCCCTGCTATGATCCTTGTAGTACAGATAGAACCTGGACCAATACCAACTTTAACGGCATCAGCACCAGCAGCTGCCAAAGCAAGTGCGGCATCAGCTGTAGCAATATTACCTGCAATTACCTGCAATTCAGGCCATCTTTCTTTAATGGCTTTCACCATATCAATTACACCTTTAGAATGACCGTGGGCGGTATCTACCGTTACTACGTCAACTCCAGCCTGCACTAGTGCTGCTACACGATCAATATTATCTGCGGCAACACCTACAGCAGCACCAACGCGTAAACGTCCGCGCTCATCTTTACAAGCTTTAGGGTAATTTTTATATTTCTGAATGTCTTTAAAAGTGATCAATCCGGCAAGACGACCTTCTTTATCAATAACAGGCAGTTTTTCAATTTTATAATCCTGTAAAATCTCTTCAGCTTGCAAAAGGGTTGTACCTTCAGCAGCAGTAATCAGATTTTCTTTGGTCATCACTTCAGAAACTTTGCGCTGCATATCTTTCTGGAAACGCAGATCTCTATTGGTAATGATACCTACCAGTTTGTTATCGGCATCGATAACAGGAATTCCACCGATCTTAAAGTCTTTCATGATCTGGAACGCATCAGCAACTTTAGCATTTGCATTTAAAGTAACCGGATCCTGGATCATTCCACTTTCTGAGCGCTTTACTTTTCTTACCTCCTCTGCCTGACGTTCAATGCTCATATTCTTGTGCAGCATACCGATACCACCAGCCTGGGCAATGGCAATAGCCAAACCAGCTTCGGTTACAGTATCCATAGCAGCAGAAACTATAGGAACATTAATACGTATTTTTTTGGTTAAGAAACTTCCGGTATCCACATCGCGTGGCAAAACTTCAGAATAAGCTGGTACTAATAATACGTCATCGTACGTTAGTCCTTCGGCAATAAATTTATTGGGATCGAGTTGCATAGCAAATAATTTAAGAGTTACTATTTGCCGGGCAAAGATACTATTATTGTTGTGATTACGCAACAGTTTCTAGAATATAGTCTGATTGAACCAAAAGATTACAATCAAATTAACTATCCATCTGCCAATGTTAAAGATTGTTAACCTTTTTTGAGCTGTCCTTTTATTTTTTAGCATTATAGTTAAACGCTAATCAAATAAAATGGTCTTCCCTATTCTGAGCCAGCAACACCTTATCAGAAACCAATGTATATAATGACTCCCATTGTTATCAAAAAGATGTAAATTGACCCAATACAAATCTAACTGAAACATGAAGCAGCTTTCCTCTCTCCTCATTTTTATCACCTTCTTTTTTAGTGTAAATGCCCAGACTTTTAAATATGCATTTGTTACTGACACCCACATTGGAACTGCTACTGCTGAAGAGGATTTAAGAAGAACTGTACATGATATCAACAAACAAACTGATCTTGATTTTATAGTCGTTACTGGTGATGTAACCGAAATGGGAACTAAATTAGAGATTAAGCTGGCTAAGAGAATTTTAAGTGGATTAAAAAAACCATATCATGTGATCCCTGGCAATCATGATACAGGATGGTCGGAATCGGGTGGTGTTGATTTTATTAAATCATTTGGCGATGATAAGTTTACGTTTGATCATAATGGCTATCGTTTTATTGCCTGCGCCTCCGGACCATATGTAAGAATGTCTGACGGTCACATTCCCAGAGATGCCGTTGTTTGGTTAGATAAAGTACTAAAAAATACGCCAGCGACCATGCCTCTGGTTTTTATTAACCACTACCCTATTGACAATAGTTTAGACAACTGGTATGAAGCTATAGACAGGATAAAAGATTATAACATTCAATACGCCATATGTGGACATGGCCATTCTAATCAGGCACTTAATTTTGAAGGAGTACCAGGAACCATGGGGCGTTCTAACCTAAGGGCGAAGGATACACTAGGCGGCTATAATATTGTAACTATGCGGGACGACTCAGTATTATTTGCGGTTAAAAAACCTGGAATAACGATAGAAAAGCCATGGAGAAAAATTGCATTGGGAAAATTTAGGGCAACAGGCACAGCTAATGTTGAAAGACCTTCTTACTTGCTAAATACCATTTATCCAGAAGTTACAAAAGTCTGGACTTACCATGCTCCTGCCAATGTGGTGCTTACCCCAGCAACAGACGGCAAGCTGGTCATATTTGGAAACAGCATTGGCGAAGTAGAGGCCTTAAATATAGAAGATGGCAGCAAAAAGTGGACTTTCAAAACAAATGGGGCTATTTATTCTTCAGCAGCAATAGCTGATGATATCGTGGTAATTGGATCAGGAGATGGCCACATTTATGGGCTTAACGTTAATACTGGTCAGCGGATTTGGAAATTGAAGACGGGAGCTGCCGTTTTGGGTTCAGCTATAATTGACCGCGATATAGTTTATATTGGAGGAACCGACCACCACTTCAGGGCCATCAATATCAAGACAGGGAAACAACTATGGGCTTTCAAAGGTGTTGAGGGAACCATTGTTGGCAAACCTTTATTATACGAAGGCAAAGTGGTCTTTGGGTCATGGGGCAGGCATTTATATGCCTTAAATCAACGCAACGGAGCTTTGTTATGGAAATGGAATAATGGTCATGCAAACCGCATGTTTTCGCCAGCAATGTGTACACCTGTAGCGCACAAGGGCATCATTTATGTAGCTACTCCTGACCGGGTGCTGAATGCCATAGATGCCAATACAGGTACTTCTCTGTGGAAAAACAAAGACGCTACTGTAAGGGAATCTATAGGTATATCTGAAGATGGTTCCATGATCTTTGGTAAAACCATGAATAACGACATTGTAGCTTATAAGACGCAAACAACCGATCCGGGCGTAGCCTGGAGATTGAATATGAACTTTGGTTATGAACATGCTCCTTCTATGCTAATTGCAAAAGATAAGCAGGTATTCTTCGGCACAAGAAACGGTGTAGTTTATGCTTTTGATCCTGAATTGCGTAAAACTTTATGGGCACACAAAATCGATAACTCAATGGTTAATACCGTAAATGTATTGAGTAAAAATGCAGTTTTGGTTGCAACAATGGATGGTGTAGTTACTCTACTAAAAATTAAGTAAATAAATTCTTTTCTTTTCGTGATATACGGTATAATTGTATAGACAAATTATCGCCTTCATGAATAAAAGAACCGCACTAATGCTGTGCCTACTTGTAATAGGTACATTTTCATTCGCACAAGAAAAACCAACTAAGCCAAAAACATTTAAGTATGGCAAAATAAGCCTTGAAGAATTTGACACCAAAGTAAGTGGTGTAGATTCTGCAGCTTCCGCTATAGCATTATTTGATGTAGGTAAAGGTTATTTTGAACTCAGCCCTAAAACAGGTGATTTCGTCTACGTTTTTGAACGACATACGCGCTACAAAATCATTAATAAAACTGGGTATGATTATGCCAATCTGGAGCTTCAGTTTTACAAACAAAACACTGACGAAACGAAATTAGACTATATGGAGGCCGCCACCTATAACCTTGAAGGCGGCAAAATAGTGCCTAGTAAATTAAGTAAAGATGCCAAGTTTTCGGAAAAACAGGATAAAAACTATACCCTTAAAAAATTTGCACTCCCAAATGTAAAAGAAGGATCGATTGTTGAATATAAATACAGAATATCTTCTGATTTTATTTTCACACTAAGGTCATGGTATTTCCAAAGAGCCATTCCGACCTTATATTCTGAATATGACATCACCATTCCTGAATATTACAAATACAAAGTAAACGCAGCTGGGTATGTATATTTAAATCCCACAAGAGACATTACCAATCAATCGTTTTTCATTAACGGCCAAGCGATAAACTTACAATCAGTACATCTTCATTATCAGGCAGAAAATATCCCCGGATTAAAACAGGAGAACTACATCACTACCATGGAGGATTATGTGAGCAAGGTAGGTTTTGAGTTGAGTTCGATTACCATTCCTGGTCAAGTATATAGAGAGTTTACCTCGTCATGGCCTAAAATTGTTAAAGGATTAAAAGATGAGGAGAATTTTGGAAGCTTTATTAATAAAAGAGGCCATAGCAAAACCATATTAAAAGACATATTAAAAGGGGAAACGAAGCCTGATACTGTAATGCAGCTTATTTTTGACTATGTCAAAAATAACATCAAATGGAATGATGATTATAATATGTATACTTCGGAAACGAATCCTAAAACTATATTTGAAAAGAAAACAGGAAATACCGCAGATATTAACCTTTGTTTACTTAACCTGCTAACCGAAGCGAATATTACTGCTTCTCCAGTATTATTGAGCACTCGAGGAAATGGAGCACATCCTGGAATGCCTATGCTTACCGAATTTAACAATGTTATTATTCAGGCCGAAATTGGAGATAAAATGATCCTTTTGGATGCTACAGATAAGGACCATACCACTGACCTGATCGCATATAATAACCTGAACCATCAGGGACTTAAAGTAAATCTAAAAGATGAAAATGCAACGTGGATATCTACTGAGGAGAACAGACTGAGTAAAAGAAACATAAATCTAATGCTTACGCTAAGTAAGGAGAACAAACTCAGTGGAAAGCTTTATTTAGCATCGACCCACTATGAGGCCTTAAACCGTAGAGACAAATATCGGTCGGCAACTAATGAAACCGATTTTCTAAAAAGTTATAAAACTGATAAACCAGGACTTGGCATACAAAATTACAAAGTTCAAGATCTTGATAACCTTAATGCTCCGCTGATTGAGACCATGGATGTTATGCTAGAAGATAATGTAGAAGAAGCGGGAAATCTAGCCTATTTCACCCCCTTACTTTTCGAAAGAACTAAAGAGAATCCATTTAAATTGGAGGAAAGAAAGTTCCCTGTTGATTTTGCCTTTCCTACTGAAGAGAACTATCGCATTACAGTTGATTTCCCTAAAGGCTATCAACTTGACAAAACTCCAAAAAATGAAAAAATAATAGTACCTAATGATGTTGCATCCTTCACATTCATCTTTGCGGCTGAGGAAAACAAAATTATGATCACCAGCAAAATATCTATTAAAAAAGCGACTTTCTCTCCTGAAGAGTATTATGATTTAAAAGAACTTTTTAAAAACATTGTTAGAAAACAGGCCGAACAAATTGTGTTTAAGAAAAGCTAATGAGAAGATCTATACTTTTTATAGCCGCCTTGTTTGCTTTTGCAAAGGTTACAGCACAAGGAATCTATGATGTGAGCAAAATTCCAGCAAATTTAACTCATAATGCATCTGTGATTATTAGAAATGAAGAACTAATTTATGAGGTAAAGGACCAGGGAACTGCCGTACAAACTTATAAAACGGCCATGACCATTTTAAATAAAAATGGTGAGAGCTCCTCAAGAATGAGTGAATATTATGATAAATTTTCGAGTATTTCCAATTTAAAAGCTTCACTATATGATGAAAAAGGCAATAAAATAAAAGATTATAAAAATGCGGATTTCAAAGACAAGAGTGCAGTTTCTGATGGTACCCTGTATCAGGATGACAGGATCAAGTACCTTGATTTTTTACATACCAGCTTTCCATATACGATAGAGTTTAGTTACACGGTGGATTATAATGGGATTCTCAATTATCCTACATGGTATCCGGCAAGCACATGGGATATTGCTATAGAAAAATCAAATTATACCTTTAAGATTCCTGAGACCATCACTTTTAAATACATGAAAAGTAAAGGACTAAATACGGATTCGTTAAAGGTAAAAGACAAAATAAACTACAAATGGAACTGCGAAAATATCCCTGCGGCAGAGTTTGAAGCCATGAGTATTGGCTTAAGAAATATTATGCCTTGGGTAAATGTGGCCCCTAATGAGTTTGAATTTGACCACTCGAAAGCCAACATCGAAAACTGGAAAAACCTTGGCTCATGGATTTTCAACCTGAGTAATGGAGGGCAAGTGTTGCCTGAGGTGGCAAAAGCTAAAATCCAATCCTTAGTTAAAGATGCAAAAACGCCCAAAGAAAAAATAAAAATATTGTACAACTATCTGCAATCGAATACCAGGTATGTAGGTGTACAACTGGGCATTGGAGGTTTTAAACCAATTACAGCTGAGAGAGTATCGGCTGTGAATTATAGCGACTGCAAAGGCTTGTCTAACTACATGAAGGCTTTGTTACAGGAAGCAGGCATAAAATCCAACCTTGTTGTTATTGGTAATGGTTTACCTTCTTTAAATAAGAACTATGCCAGTATGAATCAGGCTAACCACATGATCCTTTGCGTTCCTCTTGAAAAAGACACTACCTGGCTGGAATGCACCAGTCCATACACACCTGCGGGTTTTATTGGAAACGACAATTCGAACAGGACTGTTTTATTAGTTACAGAAGAGGGTGGTAAACTGGTTCAAACGCCTACATATACTCCATCTAGTAACCTTCAACATCGCAATGCAAAAGTAATGTTAGATGAAGAAGGTTCTGCAAATATCAATATTGAAACTCAATATAAAAATGCACAGTACGAAGATCATATTGGCCTACTATTGATGGAACCTACGGACCGGAGAAAAAGGGTAATGAACACTTTAAGCATCCCAAATGTGCAGATTGCAACATTGAACATTACTCAACCAGATAAAGACAGCCCTATACTTCATGAACAAATCGAGTTAAAATCTTCGCAATTGCTGACCAAAGGTGGCGATAAGCTATTTTTAACGCTAAATCTGTTAAACAGACAGGAAAATACGATAACGGCTTTGGAAGCGCGAAAAACCTTTTTCAGCATTAAATATGGCTATAAAGATGAGGATGAGATCATTTACACCATACCAAAAGGATATAAAGTAGAATTTATGCCTAAAGATATTGCTATTGAATCAGAATTTGGAAAGTATACGGCGAAGGTAGTTGCAAAGGATAATACGCTAGTATATACCCGGACACATATGATGGTAAATGCGATTTATCCGCCAGAAAAATACAATGATCTTGTTGCCTTTTATAAAAAAATATATCAAGCTGATAAACAAAAAGGTATCCTGGCTAAAATAGATTAGCCAGGATATATTTTATTTCTTACCCACAACAACTTTGGTAAAGCTGTCGGTATTGAGGTATTTATTTGCCAGATTTTTTAAATTTCCAGCAGTAATTGACTTTACTGTTTTAATGTAGTTTTCATAGTAACTGTAGTCCAGTCCAGAGAAATAAACATTCTTAAACTTATCTGCATGGGAGAATGCATTTTCAAGGCTGCCTAACATGGATCCTAACATATAATTTCTGACTAAAGCCAGCTCGCCATCTTGTACCAGATCAGTCTTAAGGATACTGATTTCCTTTTCAATTTCTGCAAGGGTATTGCTGCATACATCTACGCCGACTTCTGTAGCAATAAAGAAATAACCCGCGTCTTTTAAAGAGGCTACTGCTGAACCAATACCGTATGTATAACCTTTATCTTCGCGAATATTAGCCATTAACCTGGAACCAAAATAACCACCTAGCAAACAGTTTAACACTTGAAAACCGGGAAAATCAGGATGATTTCTGGTAATGGCTAGTGCACCCATTCTGATTGCCGATTGAATGGCATCTGGTTTTTCAACAAAAATCTCTCCCTGGTGAATACTCGTAAAACTAAACTTATTGGTTATCGATGGTGCATCGTTATCCCAATCTTTACCTATAATACTATTCAGAATATTAAATTCTGCTTCTTCAAACTTACCAGCTACAAAAACAGTACAGTTTTTAGGTTTATATGCAGCTTTAAAATAATTTAAAAGATCTTCTCTTTTTAAATCATCATAGTGCGAAGGCTGAATATTGGAACCATAAGGTGTTTCGCCAAAGAGTGCATTAGCAAAACTTTTCCTTGCCAGGAAATCATTCTTTTGCAAGCTAACCTGTAGGGATTGCTTTTGATTCTGGATAAAAATAGCCAGTTCCTGCTCAGGAAAGATACTTTCATTTAAAATCGAGCGCAGAATTGGCAACACCGATTGCAAGTGTTTATTTAGTGTATAAAGTTTAATACAAGTTTGATCTGCGCCATACTCTGTTTGGAGGAAAGCACCATAATAATCTACCTTATCGGCAATTTCCTTAGCGCTAAGCGTACTGGTACCATTGTTTATTAAATGGCTGACTGCAATTGCTTCGAGTGGTTTTGAGGCATTCCAATTTACATTTTCAAATATAAATTCTATACGAACAAGCTCTTGTTTACCTGCATTGATGGTAAAAACCGGTATACCATTATCCAGTACTTGTTTTAAAGGTTCAATAAAACTAATTTCATCAACCAGTTTCGATTCTGGGGCTAGTGTACGATTAAGCATCTTGGGCAGTTAAATAGTGTAAAGTTGAGCATTGTTCTTTCTTGAAGGTAGCTTTTGCGGCCTGCTGAATAGCTGCAGGTGTTACAGCAAGATACTTGTTGATTTCAGTATTCAGACCATCAGCATCTCCTAATAATTCATAATATGCAAGGTTCATCGCTTTATCTAGCAAACTCATTTCAGCAAATACCATGATAGATTCTGACTTGTTTTTCACCTTCGTAATCTCCACATCAGTAACCTCGGCTTCAACAAGCTTGTTGAGTTCAGCCCAGATAGCTGCCTCTGCCGTTTCTATGCTAACGCCTTCGACCAACTTACCTTCAATTACAAATAACCCTTCATCGATACTACTAGTGATGTAAGCATGAACATCGCTAAACAACTGCTGATCTTTTAACAGACTGTTATACAATCTGGAAGATTGCCCTTGTGAAAGCACATCCGACATCAGATCGTATGTTTGGTATGCATTATCGTTTCTTGCAGGCATTTTAAAGGCTATATAAATGGCGTTCAAAGGAACATCTGCACGTACCACTTCTCTTCTTTCAGCTGTCTGCACCGGTTCTTGAGGCAGATCCCTAAGATATCTTTCTCCGGCAGGAATTGGGGCAAACCATTTTTCTGCAAGCGCTCTTACATCTTCAGTTTTAACATTTCCGCCCACTACCATTATGGCATTTTTCGGGTTGTAGTGCTTTTGGAAAAATGCCTTAACATCTTCCATTTTAGCATCTTCAATTTGTTTTAAATCCTGACCTATTGTGGCCCAGCGATAAGGATGGGTTGAATAAGCTAAGGGTCTTAGTTTTAACCATACATCACCATAAGGTTGGTTAAGGTAACGCTGTTTAAACTCTTCGCATACCACATTACGCTGAGTCTCCAAGCTCTTTTCGGAAAAAGCTAGGCTCAACATCCGATCGCTCTCCAACCAGAAAGCAGTTTCTATATTTACCGCTGGTAAAGTGATGTAATAGTTCGTAATGTCATTGCTGGTAAAAGCGTTGTTTTCGCCCCCTACCCTTTGCAAAGGTTCATCGTAACTTGGAATGTTTACTGATCCGCCAAACATGAGGTGCTCAAATAAGTGCGCGAAACCTGTTTTGTCTCGCTCTTCGTCTCTGGCGCCAACATCATATAAAATGTTTAACACCGCCATAGGCGTAGTATCATCTTCGTGCACTAAAACACGCAAGCCATTGGCTAATGTAAAACGGTTAAAATCTACCATATATTGAAAATAATTGGGCCAAATATAGGAATAATGGGCAGCCGAAATATCATCCTTTTTAATAAAGGACAAACAAATTATATTGATAAAAACAACTTATGGTATATTTGTGGTATGAATACTGCCGAATTATTACACAGGGCCTTGCATTTCGACTTTTTAACAAAGGAAGAGGGTGTATTTTTATATCATCATGCAGCAACTGCTGAACTGGCTTATGTAGCCAATGAACTGAGAAAAAAACAAGTGCCAAGTGGCAAGGTAACCTGGCAGATAGATAGGAATGTAAATACAACCAATGTATGTATCGCCAACTGTAAATTCTGTAATTTTTTTAGAAGACCTGGTCATGATGAAAGCTACATCACGGATATAGAAACCTATAAACAAAAAATAGAAGAAACATTTAGATTAGGTGGCGATCAGTTGTTGTTACAAGGTGGTCATCATCCAGATCTAGGCCTAAAGTTTTATGCCGATTTATTTAGACGCCTTAAGGAACTATACCCTGATTTAAAACTTCACGCTTTAGGTCCACCCGAAATTGCTCACGTAGCTAAATTGGAAGGACTTTCTCATACTGAAGTCTTATCTGCTTTAAAAGAAGCTGGAATGGATTCGTTGCCTGGTGCTGGTGCCGAGATATTGAATGACAGGGTTAGACGATTGATATCAAAAGGTAAATGTGGTGGAAAGGAATGGCTTGATGTAATGAGAGCTGCTCATCAATTAGATATCACCACATCTGCAACCATGATGTTTGGCCATGTTGAAACCATTGATGAGCGTTTTGAACACCTGGTATGGATAAGAGAAGTGCAGAGTGAAAAACCTGCTGATGCTAAAGGTTTTCTGGCCTTTATACCTTGGCCTTTTCAGGATGATGGTACTTTATTAAAGAGATTAAGGGGTATCAGCAATAATGTTTCTGGTGATGAATACATCAGAATGTTGGCTTTAAGTCGCATTATGCTACCTAACATTAAAAATATACAAGCTTCATGGCTTACCGTTGGTAAAAACGTAGCGGAACTTTGTTTACATGCTGGTGCCAACGATTTTGGTTCTATCATGATCGAAGAAAATGTAGTTTCTGCTGCTGGTGCACCGCATCGTTTTACAGCAAAAGGGATTCAGGATGCGATAAGGGAAGCGGGTTTTGAACCACAGTTACGTGGACAACAATACAACTACCGCGATTTACCGGATCATTTAGAAGAACAGGTAATAAATTATTAAAAACTCTTCCATCAAATTTTATTTAACTATTAGTTGTTTTTCCAAAAAACAACTAATAGTTAAATTCAATGAAAATAATAATAGTTTAAAAACACTTCTGTATATTTGATTAGTTTAATTTTTAACAAAATCGAATATCATGAAAAGAATAACAATTGAAGCCGATAGAAAAGGACAAGTACTAAAGTCTACCTACGCGCAAAAAAGAGCAGAAGATTTTCTTAAATTCATAAGGGAAGTTCAAAATACAGCAGAAAAAAGAGGGCTTACCGAGGAAATTCTAAATGAGATATTGAATGGTAAGGACTAAGAGTTTTGTATTAGATACTAATATATTAATTAGTGCTTTCATTATTAAAAGCTCCATTTCTGCTAAAGTTTTAGTGTATTGTATTTACAATGGCATATTGTTATTTTCTGAGGAAACATTCTTTGAATTTGAACGCGTATTATTAAGACCTAAATTTGATAAGTATGTTTCCAAGCTAGAAAGAACACAAATACTTTACAGATTTTCTCAAGAAGCGCAGTTCAAGAAAGTTAAATCTGATTTTAAAATTTGTCGCGACAACAATGACAATATGTTTCTTAACCTTGCTACAGACCACAATACACATTGTATTGTAACTGGCGATCAAGATTTATTAGCTTTAAACCCTTTTGAGAATATTCCAATATTAACACCTATAGAATTTTTAAGCTACTTTAATGACTTTGATGATTCGTTAGTGATTAATGAACCAAAAGTAGCATACACTAGTCCTCGTGAAAAAGAGCTGATCGAACATCCAAAAAGGGCAATTGCTGAAATACCCGAAATCATGAGGTCAATTACAAAACTTCAAGAGGAAGCCGCTAGAAATGGATTAACTCAAGAGATACTCGAGAGACTGCTTAGGGAGGCTGATTAAAAAGGGAAGAGGTCTTTCCCCCTTCCCCACCTTAAACTTAAACAAACTATAATTTAAATCCTGTTCTCAAGAATAAGTTAGCAATCGCAACAACTTCAGCTTTTGATAATGTTTCATCAAAACTTTCGACTGCCGCTGCTTTAGTTACACCGGTTGCAATACCTGTAATGGTAATCCCCGCCTGTACATCACTATTTTCACGCGCATAAACAGCATCTACCTGCGTAACGCCAGTATCATTTGAGATACCGCCAGGCCCTAAACTAATCCATGGTTTTAAACCTGTTGCACCATTTGCTGCAAGCATTTGACGAATATGCGACGCATGGCGCGCTTCTACAGAGTGAATTTGCAAAGCAGTTGTCAATACTGCATTCCCTTTCAGGAAGGTAGCCTGACCTTTATAAGCCCTAACTCCCGTATCTTCAAATCCCAATGCTACTTTTAAAAAGGTAACGTAATCTGTATATACAGCAGTAAATGTCCCTCCAGCAGTAAAATCAGTCATTGCGTAAGTGATTTCAGCTCTTGCTCCAGCACCCAATGCACCTTTTAGTAACTTTACATGCGCATCTTCATGGTTACGAATGGTAGTAATTGCTGCTGTTGGTGCACCTGCCGGAACTAATGTTGGAGCGGCAACCAGCGCATGATTATAATAATGATACTCCAAATACTCTAATGCTAAAGCAAAGTTCAAAACATCTGTAACGGTGCTTGGGGTAGTTTGCCCATAAGCTTTCTGAAACATAGATCCCATTGCCAACGGTAAGGCAGCTAAAGAGATTTTTTTACCTATGTTAAAAAAATCTTTCATGGCAGCCCTTCTTGGATTTAAACGCTCATAAATCTCTCCATCAACCTTTTCAATTTCCTCTAATATATTTACGATATTCATGATTTCTGATTTTAAGGTTAAAGATTAATTACGTTAATTTTCGTTTTGATGTATTTTCCGGCTATTCCAAGCACTTTATCAGGTGTTAGAGCTCCGTCTAGCCCACCAGCGTCATTTGAACCAAGTGCGGTTAGACTGGTTAAATCGGCAAAACTTCCGTTCGAAATTAGATCCCTTATGTATGCAGCATGACGAGCTTCGACCGAAACAATCTGTCCAGCTAAAGTTAAATAGGTATCACTTTTTAGTCGCACACCAGCACCATTGTAAGCGGCAACCCCTAAATCTTCAAAAGCTTTGGCGGCCCCCAGAACGCTCAAGCGATCGATAAAGTTTATACTCGAAAAATCGACTTCTAAACCAGCAATAGCTGCAGGACCTAGTGCTTTCTTAAAAAATTCTCTATGTGCAATTTCATGAAATTGAATGTCCTGGAAATAGTTTTTTTCTGCGGGACTAAATGTAGAGGGTGGATTGGAGGCTACCTGGATATAAAAGGCAGCTTCCAATTGTTCCAAAGCATAGGCATAGTTTAACACCCCGAAATCATCCTTAAAATCTAAAGTTACACCCGTAGGCATCATGTCATCATCCCGATACTTTTTTTTGCAGCCAGCTGCAATTAAAGCAATTCCTGCTGCTCCGGCTCCTGCATATTGCAAAAAGGAACGACGTTGCAAGCGAGCATTAAATATATTGCTTTCTTCTTGCAACACATCAAGCTGTTCATTTTTCTGTAAGTTTTTCATAGTCTTTAGTTTTTCAGTAACTATGACCTTGCCGTCGCATGATTCATAATCGTTAAATTATTGGTTTTCAGTAAGACGTTTTACAGATTCACTTACGAAAGAAGGAGACTAGCGGTTTTCAGTCCGGCTTATATTTATTAAAAGCGCCCTGTTGTGCCATTTTTTTAATAAATTCACCCTATTAAATTAAAGCCGTGCTAAATACTATTATTGTAGACGATGAGGAATTTGCCCGTTCTTCATTATACTTTCTTTTACAGGAGAATTGCGAAAGCATCCACATATCCGGAATTGCTAAGTCCGTAGCCGAAGCACGCCTTCTACTTTCGCAGTATACTATTGATTTGATTTTTCTTGATATCGCGATGCCCGGAGAAAATGGTTTCGAACTAATCCCCTATGCACAATCAAGTAAAGCTCATGTTATTTTTACAACAGCATACGACCAATATGCCTTAAAAGCAATTAAAGCAAATGCGCTCGATTATCTATTAAAACCTATCGATATCGATGAATTGAAAGTTGCTGTTGATAAAGCTGCGAAGTTTATTGCCTTAAACAAAAACGACAACAGTCGTGCAGAGAGTATGCAAAATCTTGCCGCAAGCCTTTCAGAAAGAAATGAGATTCGTAAAATCAGTTTGCCAAATGGTCAAGGCTATAGCCTCGTAAATATTGACGATATTATTCATATTGCTGCAGATAGTAATTATTCTATTTTTTACTTATCAAACAAGGATAAAATCACTGTTTCCAAAGTGCTAAAAGAATATGAAGAAATATTACCTGACAACCAATTTATAAGGATCCATAAATCGAGTATTGTAAATTTGAATTATGTAAAAGAATACAATTCAAAAAATGGGCTTGAAGTCATCCTTAAGAATGGAGAAAAAATTGCAGTATCAAGAAGACGCGCAAGTGATTTCCTTGACAAAATTAAATCATATACTAGTTTTGACAGCGATAAATAAACAGCTAAACTTAACAGGAAGATTTGTATTCCTTATAATTCTGTTGTTGACCATCAGCCCCAACAGCTATTCACAAACCACAAATCTACAACACTTTAGCACCAAAAACGGACTACCAAGCAACAATTGTTATTATACATTACAAGATTCTAAAGGCTATATCTGGGTAGCTACAGATGCTGGTGTAAGTAGGTTTGACGGCAAAATATTTGAGAATTTCTCTATTGATGATGGATTACCCGATAATCAGATCTTGCAACTAAAAGAAGACAAAAGCGGCAGAATCTGGTTTTTAGCACTAAATGGACAGCTAAGCTATTTTTTTAATGGTAAAATATACAACGAAACCAATGAAAAACTACTTAAACTGCTAAAATTTAACGCAGTAATTGTCTCTTTCTTTGAAGACAGTAAAGGAAGAATATGGTTTGGCACGAATAAAAATATATTGGTGATGTGGGACGGAAAAACAATTATGAAATTTATTTCTGCTGATCTGCAACACCCATACGTAAGTACATTTATACATGAAGATAAATTGGGAACGATATGGGCTTTTAGCAACGAATGTGTCCGTATTTTCAACAACAAGACTTTCAAGATTTCATCACATGGCACGCTCCCCCTATCTTATAAAACCATATTAAACCTGCCCAATAAAACATTGGGCTATCTTGATAAAAAAGGACTTAACATTAGAAATGGTGACAACCAACGGCTCTTGTTAAAGATTGATACTGCCCTATTGAATAATGATCCTGGCTATTTTTTTCTAGATAAAAAGGATGATTTATGGCTCAGTAATAGTAATGGTATTTATCATGTAGAACCTTCAGGAAAAACAACGCAGTATTTAAAAAACATATCATCTAGTCAGATCATCAAAGACGCAAAAAATAATATGTGGTTTACTACCACCAGCGGCATCTATATGCTTCCCCAGAAAGCCGAACGCCTCTATGTTATTAATAAAGCAAATGGTTTAGGTAGTGATCTGGTAAAAAGTATAGTTAAAGATAATCACGACAGGTTATGGTTGGGGATGGATGAAGGAAATATCAACATCCTTGATTTAAACACCTTTAAGGCCTCAGAGATCCAGTTAAAGGATAAAAAAAGATATAATGTTGTAAAGCACTTGGTTTATGATACCCTTAAACAAACGATGTACTTCGCCTCGGATTATGGTCTTGGAAGAATCAACAACATTTATAACACCCGTAATATCGATTACCTAAAAGAAACAAACAATAGGATGTTTGTAATTAAAAGCTTGAGTTTAGGTAATGACCGGACGTTGGCAATTGCGCTCTCCTCTGGAGTATATATTTTACCTTACCAGGTTAATAAACTAGAGTTTACATTGTCGCATTTTAAACAGGGCGCAGATTTTTTTACCAATAGAGCTTACCGTGTGTTTTATGACAAGGAGCAGAACCTATGGTTTTCTAACATCACCGGTCTATCAGAATACTCAAAAGGCATTTTATATAATTACTTCGGAGAGAATTTACTCCTCACAAAAAGGATTAATGATATTCAGAAATTAGATGACGGGACTATTGTTTTAGCAACTGATGGTTATGGGATTATATTCCTTAAAAATAAAAAAGTTATTAAAGTAATTACCAGAAAAGATGGGCTTGCCAACAATATCTGCAAACGCCTATTTGTAAAGGACAATTATATATGGATCATCACCAATAATGGCATTAACAGGATTGCTCTAAGCGATAAACAGCTATCGGTAGAATCGTTTGAATATACCAATACCTTGCTGGCCGATGATATAAATGATTTATTTATTGATGACCACTACGCATATTTCGCAACCAACAATGGCCTTATCTACTTCCCTTACCATAAGGAAAATGCCCAGCATGAAGCGCCAAAGGTTTTAATATCTTCTATAGTAAATAATAAAACTAAGCTAGCACTTAATACTGCAATGCATACCCTAGCCCCATCCAACAATAGCATCACCTTTACCTACAGCGTAATTGACTTTCAAAATAAAAGCATCACTTATCGCTATCGACTAAAAACAGAGGCCAATTGGACAGAAACTAAGAGTCGACGACTTGAATTCCCCTCATTAGAGCCTGGAGATTACACATTTGAGATCAGTGCAAAATCAAACAATAGCAACTGGAGCACGCCTACCAGGGTTAACTTTTCCTTGAAAAAACACTTTTGGCAAACAAATTTATTTTTGGTTGGCATTTTTCTATTGGCCGGCTTTGCTTTTTACAAGGTAGCAGTAGTAGTTACAAAGATTCAGAAGAACAAGGAACAGCAACAATTGCTTTTAAAAAATAAAATCTTAATGCTCGAACAACGTGCATTACAGGCGATGATGAATCCCCATTTTGTTTTTAATGTAATGAACTCCATTCAGCATTATATCAATACAAAAGATACCAATTCGGCAAATAAGATCTTAACAGGCTTTGCTAAGCTAATTAGAAAGAACCTGGAGATCTGTACAAAAAGCTTCATCAGTCTGGATGAGGAACTCGAATACCTTGAATTATACCTTAGTCTGGAGAAAAAAAGGTTTGGTGAAAAGTTTAAATACCACATTCACGTAAATAACATAATTGATAAAGAAGAGACTTTAATACCATCGATGATCCTTCAGCCCTATATAGAAAATGCGATATGGCATGGGTTAATGCCTAAAGAAGATGGTGGTAAACTTGATATACGCATCGACCTAAAGGGTGAGGAGCACCTGGTCATCGAAATCATTGACGATGGCGTTGGTATCGACAATTCTTTGAAAAGTAAAAAAGGTCATCATATCAGTAAAGGTATGAGCCTTACCCGCGAACGCATCAACCTTTTAAATCAAGTTGAGCCAAATCCGATACAGATAGACATTAAACAGAACGGTATTTCGGGTACTTTTGTATCCATTTTGATCCCATTAAACAGCTAATTTACCGTTTACTCAATTATCTATACCACTTACTAAGTTTACATTAATCATTATAAAATTAGCATTAAACTTGTTATATATATTAAAACAAACAGAAGTTTGTAAAAAGCGTTCTTATAGGATTGATCAAAGATATTTTTACCTAACCTAAAACTATATCTCAATTCAGGTTTCATTTGTGTGTTAAAAAATGGTAAAGTTCATAGCTTTACCATTTTTTTTTACCTATATCGCAGCTTATCTTTTTAGATTATTTTATAAAAAATTCTTTGCAGAATTTCTTTTTGTCTTACTTTTGAGGGATCAAGCGGAATTCTTGGGGGGAAGGAAATTTAAGCATAGATTTTAGATAGTCTGAATAGGAAAAATTTAACATCTCTGACCCCTCTGGAAGTTGCTCTGAAAGCTTTCACCTTAGCATTGAACGATTCTGCAGAAGCATTTGTACTCCTGTTGACAAAGAAGTTGACGATGGAGAAGCGATGTGTTTGAATAGATCTTGCCACGGTTTTAAAAGCTTCAATTCCACTATCTTCCACATGATTGTACCATAAGGCTAATCTGGTAAAAGCAAGATCTCTTTGCGTACAATTCTTAAA
>NZ_SJSM01000026.1 GCF_004331685.1 Pedobacter hiemivivus
CGGCGGTGGGATATCGAGGTATTCTTTCGTTTTTTAAAACAGGAACTCAATCTAAGTCACCTTATCTCATTGAACAAGAATGGAATACAGATCATCTTATACATGACCTTAATTGTGGCAATGATGGTCCTGATGTATAAAAAAGCTAACGACCTAAGTTATAAAACGGCTAAAAGAAGACTAGCTATGGAAGTCAGAGACCTGGCAATGGCTTTAATTGTCGTACAATGTGGAGGAGATCCTGGACTGTTTTTCAAGACATAAAAGAAATGGTCGGAATTTCTTCCGACCATGACTGGGCTGATGCCTCTTTTTTATACCTCCAAACAGAATTCACTAAAGCATCTAATGATTAATTTTTAACCACAAATCCCAATCCATTACCAATCATCCTTTCTACATTTTTAGCCAAAGGCGGCTTGTTTTGAACTACCCAGGCACCCCTCGCTTGATCTTTAACAACCAGCGTAGAAGAAGAAGCCCCATCCAGATTAATCGCATCTTTTATCCCAAGCGCAGCCATAATATCCCTCACATCAGCTAAACTTAAACCATTTGAATACTCCGCCTGCGAACCATCTACAATCACCGCATAAACCACCTTACCTGCAGTATAGCCAAATGCAGTCCTTGCCGAAATGGTAACATCAGTTAAAGTCGCCTTTACACCATTATCTACCAACCATTGACTCCCCCCCACAGCATTCTTAATCAAGGCCAAATTAATAGGCCGATCAACCCCCTTAGTATCCTTTCCCCCAATCGCAATCGTCCCATCATTTAACGCAGCTATATAAGTTCTCCCGGCAGGCAAAGTGCTCACATAAACTCTATTATTAATATAAAAAAAACTAGTTGGCAGCCCAGTGGTCGTATTATAAGTATCCCCATTGATCGCCGCCACAATGGAGCTACCTGCTACCTCATTATCCCTACACATCTCCGAAAGCCTCTGCAAGCCCGGTATATAATCATTGTAGGGCGCCAAACCAAGAAGCTCCAACTTTGGCGTATTCATATCTGCCTCCAGGATAAAAATCTTCACAGGAAGCTTGTCTTTCCTTTTAAACCTGATTTGAGTTTGCTTTATTCCCGCCATCACATTAGTAGTCCCATCCGAAACAAAAGTGCCAATCACCGTCGTATTATCCATAATTTTCTTGGTAAGCGGCTCAATCGTATTGTCAACAACCTCCTCTTCCGGCACCTCGATTTCCGAAGCTAATTTCTTGTCCTTTTTGCAACCATACAGCACCGAAACCATGGCCAGCACTAAGATTAAATTCAATACCTTATTCATATCTATACAAAATTTATCGGTTCATATTTAAATTAACTAATCCTACCTAATGTGAAAAAAAGATACAAAAGGCCGTCGAGTTCCTGCAGTAAAACCACTATATCCCATTGCATAAACCGTATACGTTCGCTGATTCAATAAACTACCCACGTTGGAGTAACTCGCTAAAACAGTAGCAGTAGTAAGCGCCGCCCCCGCAGGACGAATTTTCCATGTTCTGGCAGAATACCTATTCAATATGAAGTAATTACTGATCTCCAAATATTTTATATTCCCCGCCACCAACCTGTCAGCCGTATGCACAGTAGCACTTATACCGTAATACAAATCAATTGCCGGCACGTTAGGCATTAAATTAATAAATCGATAGGTAGCATAACCAGAATCGGGCTTCAAGAAATTTTCCTCCGTCAACACCGTTTTTGTAAAGGCAGCCGTATCTGTAATATGAGCCACATAGCGCTTTCCCCTTTCAATATTCAGCGTTGTTTTGTACAACTCTAAAGAATCCAACCCATTGTCTTTTTTAAAAGGTAAAGCCACCCTCAACTCCACCTGCCCCACATCTATGGTTAAATAATCAGCCCGCACATCCCCCCGGGTATTGTACCCACCACCAGGGAAAGGCGTTCGGCCCTGAATCCTGGGGCTAACCCTTTTACCATTAAATCGGATCACCACAAACCGATCATCCAGATAACTAGAGGCATAGTTAACTTTAATAAGCGGCTGCTCATCAGTTATCTTCTCAACCTCCCCATAATCGAGGACATTCTTTGTGCAACCGGAGAAAAACAATGCCACACAAAGCACAATCAGTAAACTCTTAAATATTTTCATGACTATATAATTATAGATTTACATTAATTCTAATTTTCAGTCGTACTAAACCAAGTCTCCTTGGTATTGTAATCAGACGCCAGGCCACCCCATTTGTCTAACTCAGTCCTGTTCCAGGCATACTCGGAATTGTAACGTGGACGGTACCGGTAAGCATACTTTCCTTTATTGTTTGCATTAAGCTCAGATCCAGACAATTGATAATACTGAGTAAACACAGTTGGATCATAATGATACTTCCTGAGATCACACCATTGCTCCAAACCTGCCCAACCCCATTGTGCAATATATTTCTGATTCATAATATCAGAAATAGTCAGTTCAGCCTCAGTCTGAGCAACCTCAGTAGAAGCCATATACAACTCTATTTCAGCCGGAAGAATCGTTACATTACCAGCCATACCATAGCGATTAACAAAAGCCATATGGGCACGAATCGCGTTTTTATACGCCGTAAAAGCACCCGCCTTATCCCCCTTAAGAAACAAGGCTTCAGCCTTAGCAAATTGCAATTGTGCATAACTCATAATCACATACTCGCTCGCATTACTAAAAAGATATTTTCCGATATAAGGCGCAGTCACAATACCTGTTGGCGGGCCCAAAACATGAGGCACACCAGTACCACCCTTTGTCGGGGTAATCGCTTTATAAGGACCCCAAGTTGGCGGACTTCCAGCAATAATTGTAGGCGACAACATTCTACTCAACCTGGGATCAACAGAAACCAGAGGGTCTACAACAGGAACACCTCTTACACCACCAGCTAATAAATTTAAAATCGTCGATGAAATCCGTCCGTTTGCAGTATTAAGGACCGTAAAAAACCTTCCAAAAAGCGGCCCAAAAACATTTGAATCATCTTCATTCGAAGCCGTAAATTTCACCGTTGCATCCTCAGCAACACTCGTAAAAGACAAATCCACATATTTCACAACACTATCCGCATAGGTAGTTGCAAAACTCGACTTATTCACCAAATGGCCATATTGAAGCGCCAAATTCGCGTACACAAACTTCTTCCACTTATTTACATCCCCTCTATACATATAATCACCCGACGGCCCCGCAAGCGCCCCACTATAATCTGACGGGCTTTTCATATTTAAATACTTTATAGACAGCTGGCTCCATTCCCGCACCCTTTCATAAACATCCCTTTGATACTGATAACGAAACGTCAGCTTATTAGGGTCCGTAAAAGCCTCATCAAGAATAATCTCCCCATACATATCAGTTGTCATCTGGAAAGACCATGCTTTAATCGCATACCCAATTCCAGCATACTCATACTTCTTGTTTTCAATTCCATCTTTAATCATCTCCTCTATGTTCAAACCAAGGTCAACATAATTCAACCGCCAGATTACTCCGGTTACGTCAGAGCCCGTCGCCGACATCCCATGTCGATCATACCGATCATCAAGAGTAGTACTTGACCAGTATTGAACCAACTTAAACAACTGCATATAATCCTCAGAGGTACCATTAGCCATCTGAAAAATAGCCCTAGAGATCATAAACTCTGCTTTTGGAATCTGGGGATTGGAAGGATTTCTATTGATATCCAAAAATTTCTTACACCCGCTCATAGCCAATAGTCCAATGAAAAGGAATAACATCAGCATATATTTTTTAATCGTATTCATGATGTTGCGATTTTATAATTTAACATTTAAACCAAAATTAATAGCGAGTGGACGTCCCATATTACCAAAATCCATGCGATACCCACCAACACCTCCAAGCGCTGCATTATTGGAATTACTTTCCGGATCCATTCCCGAATAATTCGTAAACAGCAACACATCTGTCAATGTCGTATACACACTTACATTCTTCAAGAAGGGCATTCTCGCCATTAGATTCTTACTAAATCTATAACTCAATGTAATATCTCTTAGACGAATGGTATTGATATCCTTCTCCACAAACATCTGTGCAGCAACAGTTTCCCCATAAAATCTAGAGTTGTAATAAGGCGTAATTGCGATAGAATTGGGGGTAGGATTGTCTGTATTCTCCAAACCATCTTTTAAAATCCCCTTAACAACCCGAGGCTGTTCCCGGTCAAGCGTTTTCGGACTAATCCCCTTCACATAATTAATGTGTTCAGTACCATTATATACATCACCCCCAATACTAAAGTCCCATAAAAACGATAAAGAAAAGTCAAAAATCCTGAACCGATTCACAATACCAAGTGTATAATTCGGGGTTCGATCTCCAATGATCATATAATTTTCATTGGTCGCATAAGGAAGCCCCGTAGCCGGATCAATCAACACATCACCTCTATTGTTCCTATCTAATGACAAACCAGACATAGAGCCCGTACTTTTACCTGGAAAAACAGCACTTCTCACTGTATTAATCCAGGTATCTGAATTATATAACTCCGGCAATTCGTCGGCAATAGAAATTACAGTCCCCCTATTTCTAGCAAAATTCAATGTCAGATCCCAATTAACTTTTTCACTTCTAACTGGATTCGCATTCAATTGAATCTCAACACCCCTATTCTCTACCTTCCCGCCATTAATCAAACGAAGCACATAGCCCGTAGCATAACTGGTGCGCGGCTGTATAATCTGATCCTTACTAAGCAAATAATAGTAATTAAAATCAATACCAAATCGATTTTTGAATAACTGCAACTCAAACCCGGCCTCTACATTTGTTGTTGTTTCAGGCTTCAACAATTCATTTCCACCATAGTAATCATAAGCAAAGCCACCACCGCTGGATGCCCGTGGCGTGAAATTAGACAAAATCCCATACACCTTCCAAGGCTCCTTACCCGTCATTCCTGCCGAGCCCCTAATTTTACCCCCACTCAGCCAATCAAACTTTTTAAAGTAGTCGAGATCAGAAAAATTGAAGGCCACACTGGCAGCAGGATACGCGAAATAAGGGTTATTAGGCATCAAGCGAGAGGCCCCATCCACCCTTCCCGAAAGTGTTAAATAAAGGATGGATTTATAACCCATAATCGCCTGAGCAAAGGCGCCGACAGTACGATAGTTATTGATATTATTCCGCGCCCTTTGCGTAGTAGGAAGCGTATTATTGATGTTATAAAAATTAGGATCATACATACTATCACCTCGCATCGAATTAATTGTGTAATAGTTATCCGCAACATTTCCGCCCACTACATATGTACCGGAAAAATTTCCATACTTCTGTTTTGCCGTAGCCGTAATAGACCCAGTCAGATTTCTATTGAGCTTATCATAAGTACTCACACTCCCCCCTGTAGGACTAGCCGCAGTACCCGACCCCGAATAAGACTGAGCATGAAAAACCATTATACCATTTGTCGTATAAATATCAGCGCCAAGGATAGCTAAAACACTCAGCCATTTATTCGGGGTAAAACGAAAATGGTTATTCATGATAAAACGATTCGTTTTATCTTCATTTGTATTTTTATATACACTCCAAAAAGGGTTATCGTACTCACCGAAGATGGAGCCAACATGCAACACCCTGTCCCCCTTCTCATCCTGCCAATCGTTAATATCATACTGAGAGGGAAAACGCATTAAAGAAAATAAATACCCAGAAATACCCCGAGCAGGCTTACGGTTGGAATTATTCATGTAATTCATGGTAGTCGTTAACTTCAACAGCGGTGATATTTCTGCTTCCGCCGTAATTTTAGTCGAGAACTTACTGAGCCTAGTATTAGGAATAGGACTATTAAACTCCGCAAACTGATTTGACCATCTGTAAGTAAACTTCTCCGATCCACCCTCAAAATTCAAATTGTGAGTTTGGGAAAAAGCATTATTAAGAAACTGATCAAGGTTATTGTAAATTTTTGTCCCTACAGGATAAACAGGTCCAAAAAAATTAGTAGAACCACCACTATAAATACCGTTACTTTCTCCCTGATTATACTTCCGCTGGATATCAGGCATATTTACCTGCGTAGTGACATTAAAGGCATTACTATAATTAACCGTTCCTTTACCAACCTTTCCTTTCTTTGTAGTAATCAGAATAGCACCACTTGCGCCCAAGTTACCATAAAGTGCCGTCGCCTCTGGGCCTTTCATAATCACATAGTTTTCAATATCCGCGGGATTAAGATCAAGCGCCCGATTCGAATAATCAGAGTTGCGATTAACTCCACCACCAACTAAGTCATCCGTTTGATTAATAACCGAATTATCGATCGGCAAACCATCCACAACAATTAGCGGACTGTTATTTCCACTCATAGAGACAAAGCCTCTTAAAACAATTTGAGAAGAAGCTCCGGGATCACCACTACTAGGATTGATCGTCAATCCAGGAACCCGACCTTGCAATCCGGCAAAGAAAGATTCCCGCTGCGTATCAGAAACCTCATCTCCCTTTACTTTCGGGGTAGAATAACCCAAAGATTTCGCATCCCGTTCAATACCATAAGCCGTTACAACAACTTCATTCAACGACTTCGTATCAGGCTTCAACACCACATTAATTAGGGAAGCCGCAGCAACAGTCTGTTCATGAGATTGCATTCCGATGTAACTAAACATCAATACGTCTCCTACTTTGGCTTGTATCGAATACACACCCAATGCATTTGTCTGAGTTACCGTCTTTGTTCCTTTAATTTTAACAGAAGCGCCAGGAATGGTTAAGCCATCACCCGACGAGCTCACTTTACCGGTTATTGTTTTTTGTTGGGCAAAGACATGCACAAAAAACAATAACCCACCTAAAGTAAGAAGGAGTAGTTTTTTTTTCATAAAACGTCAATTTTGATTAGGAAATTAGGTTGTTAAGTTGGTTTGGTTGCTCGTTTCAAAAATCACAAAAACACGCATTAACCCGCATATTTGCAATCTTTTATTAAATATAAAGAATCTTTTTCTATTAAAATATAATTATTATGCTATTTTTAACTTTATTTATGACAAATAGCGCATAAACACGCATAACCCTGCATTTTGGATTCTTTATTTTTTATTTACATTAGCTAAAATTTTCAATATGCTTAAAAAAGAAAGGCACGACTTTATAATGCGCCAAATCAATCTGCATAATCGTGTACTCACCTCCGATCTGGTTCAATTACTTAGTGTTTCAGAAGACACGATCCGCCGTGATCTTCAGGAATTAGCCGAAAAGGGCCAACTATCCAAAGTACATGGAGGTGCACTCTCAAAGTCATACCAATCTTCTTTCGATGATAGTGAAGTATATGCCAAGGATGCCAAAATCAGCATCGCTAAAAAAACCATCTCTTTAATCAAAGACGGAATGGTTATTTTAACTGGTGGTGGAACTTCAATTATTGAGTTGGCAAAGCAGCTACCTGAAAATTTAAATGCCACTTTTTTTACGATTAGCCCTTTTGTCGCCATAGAGCTTGCCAAATACGCCAAAGTCGAGGTTATTCTGATTGGCGGTTTATTCTCCAAAAATTCGCAAGTAACTTACGGTGGCCATGTCATTAATCAGCTGTCGGAGATCAATGCCGACCTCTGTCTACTTGGAACCAGCGCCATCCATCCGCACGACGGACTAACAGATACCGATTGGGAAATCAATCAACTAAAAAAAGCAATGTTCAATTCTTCAAAAAAAGCAGGAATCCTCTGTATTTCAGAAAAATTAGACATTTCATTGAGGCTAAAAGTAGCCCCACTAGAAAACATAGATTATTTAATCACTGAACTTGATCCACAGGCGCCGGAATTGAATGCCTACAGAATAAAATCTTTACAGATTCTTTAGTAATTCGCTATACACTCCTTAGGTCATGTCCTCACATGACACACACATTAGACACACTTCCTTCACAAAAACGTACCTTTTTGTGGCTTTGGTGTGAAGGAGGTGTGAACAATGTGTGACGAAACCTGCTTTGGTGAACAAGCGCATTAGGATCTAAAACGCCGGATCAGCAGGTGTATTAGGATTATTATCCCTTTCTGTAAATGGATATGGGAAGAAATTCCGCTTTCTCTCAGAATTAGGTAAACCAAACCTTCTCATATCTTCCAGCTTCAACCCCGACAAATAAAGCTCTATACAACGATGCTTATAAATCAACGGTAGAATTTGGGCTGGAGTTAAAGATCCGGTAATTGGTGGTAAAGCCGCCCCTACACCAAAAATATCGACTGTGGGCAACTTTGTAACTACCCTGTTCAGCTCAGTCAAGGCATTCCCAGGATCCGGTGCAGCCTGACGGGCATAAACCTCAGCTTTAATCAAAATAATCTCACCAGGCAAATAAAGTGGAATCGGAGTAGCAAGCCCTACACCAAAGCCTGCTAAACGAACTACAGGATTAACACCTACTGCCGTATAAAAAGGGACCCTTCTATCCGCCGGATCAGGCACATTCGCTCCAGTCAACCCCAGATTAATATCCGTTGGTTGAAATACGTTATTTGTTGAAGTAGCAATTTCAAATATTGGATTAAAAGTCAGCGCATCAAAGTTAAAGGTCGATCTCCTCGTTAAATCCACACTATTAGCAGCAGCCAATGCCAGGGGATAGTTTCCTGCAAAAAGCGCATACCGCGCCTTTAAGGCATTTAAAGTATTAGGAATATCAATACCTGGAGGCATATTACTTATAAAACCTGAACTGATTGGGTTTGCTGCCATGACAGCAAAAGCATTATCAATCACTCCAATGGCTTTATTAAAACCATCAACCCGACTTATAAAACTAACATTTTGTCCGGTACCAGCAGGTATGCTTTCCCAGCATTGAGAAAGATTCCCTAATGCAAGCGCTTTAAAAATACTCGCATAAGCGATTAGCCCTGAAGCATACGCCTTATCACCCAAACTAGGTGCATTATTGAGCACATTGTCAGCATCGTAAATAATCTTATTGCTAGTCGTCCACAAATTTGCCAGAATGTTATTTGTCCCATCAACGGCACCACCCCCGGTAAACAACTGCAATTCCGGAATATTACCCGCATTCCTTAATAGAATTTCGTTGGTTACAAATCCTGAAACGGATACGGAGTTAAAATAAACACCCAATCTTCCTGATATGTATAATTTTTGCAAGCCAACAACTATACCTGTCATACCTTTTGCGGTAGTCACCACATCATTGGCATTTGCACCCGAAGGATTTCTGTACTCCTTTTTACACGCTGATATTATAATCAGGATCAAAAAGATATATGCTATTTTACTTATATAAGTTTTCATCTGTATATAGTTTATTTTTTAAAGATTATAAAGCTATCATGAGCTTAAATTAAAACTTAGCCCGCACACCTAAACTAAACGTACGTGGAATAGGCACCGACCCAAAATCAATATTTCTTAGAATAGTCGATTGTCCACCCGAATTCAGCTCAGGATCGTATCCTTTATAATTATCCCATGAAACCAGATTTCTTCCACTTAGATTGATGCTCAGGTCTTGTATAAACTTAACCTTACCAATATTATAAGTTATAGATACCTCTCTTAATTTAACATAAGAACCATCATCTATCCTCCACTCTTCGATAGCATACACTCCATTAATATAACCTCTTGGTAATAACCCCATCTGTTCTTGTTCAGCAACCTTTCCACCACCCACACCCTGGCGTGTGCGCCAATCTGCATTCCATACATCCGCTCCTTGTGAAGCATCCAACTGTATATGTAAACCAAATTTTTTATAAGAAAAATCATTCACGAAGGAAGCGGTATAATCAGGATTTGGATCCCCAACTACTTTACGCAAGGTTGTACCAGTAGAGAGTGGCAACCCATTCGGACCGCGCTGAGGAGTATAAGTTAACGAAGAGTTTTGAATACCCCGTTCCATCTGCGGAATTCCAACTGAACTAGTCAACAAGCTACCATCATCATTGCGGGCAAAGAAAGTACCATAGAACACTCCAATTGGCTGACCATCAATTATAGCTACAGGAGCACCTGCATTGGTAGAAAGCAACTGCAATGCACCAATACCTACTGCTTTATTTCTATTGCGATTAAAAATAAATGAAACATTCCATTTGAAATCCTCCCCAGCGACAGGTGCTCCGGTTAACATCACCTCAATCCCTCTATTTTTTAACGAACCTTTGTTTTCTAATAAGGAAGAAAAACCCGTAGTTGGCGCAATTACAACCGGCACCAATAAACCACTAACCTCTTTATCATACCAGTTAAATACCAGACCCAATCTGTTTTTCAAAAATGAAAGATCCATTCCCAGCTCTATTTCCGTTTGCTTTTCCGGAGCTATATCCACATTAGCCAGACTGGTTTTTGAAACCAAGGCGGTTTTACTAATGTAAGAAGAAGACAGATACTCATTAAATCGATCATAAGGTCCGATGCCGGTTAGGTTACCTGACTGCCCATAAGCTGCTCTAACTTTAAAAGTATCCCACCAGTCAGACACCGCTAGCCCCTTCCAATAATCTGCGGATGAGAGCACATAACTTAAATTCCCCTTGAAGTACACCTTGGTCCTATTTTTCTCCCCAAAAACAGATGCTTGATCCACACGGACAGCACCTGTTAAAAACAAATGATCCTTATACTTGAAGTTCTGTTGCAAATATGCTCCACTGATAGAGCTTTGCAACCTAAGGTCGTTATTTGGCAAAATCGTACTCGCGCCGTTTACACTTTCCGTGAATGGTGCAAGCCCCCTACCATTTAATAATAAATAATTTGATTTTTCATATTGATAAGAGCCCCCCAACTGCGTAGTAGACAACAAATCATCACTCAACTTGGTATCATAAGTAAAGTTGAGCTCATGGTTAAATAAGGTTGCCGTAGAACTGGCAGAACTGGCGTAACCATTCAGACTAGGGTCTAAAGTTGGTCCGCCACCATAAAAACCTGTGCTAACATTATAGGCAAATGGAGGAATAAAAGTAGTTCCATTTTGAATGGTATTGTCAACACCTATAGTATAATCTACGGTCAGCTTTTTAGTCGGATTTAAAACCAATTTGGCATTTGCAATAACCCGGTTAACCGCCTGGCGCTGTTTAATATCCTCAATTACTGATACAGGATTTACCCTACCCCGTTCACCCACAGCTTTTAAATTACCCAAAGCATCCCTGGCAAAAATATCATGAAAATTACCTATAATGGTAACAGAGTTCATTGGCGAGAAAAATGAATTCCCATCCGGTTTTTCATCTGCATCACTATGTATATAATTAAAATTTGCAGAAACCTTTGCCCAATCGTTAATTTTCTGGTCCAGGTTTGCCCGCATATTCATCCTTCTATAATTGGTATTCTTGATAATTCCCTGATTAGAAAAATACCCCAAAGAGGTATAAAACTTGGTGTTATCATTCCCCCCAGCTACAGAAACCGTATTGTCTGTTCCAATCGCAGACTGAAAAATATAGTCCTGATAATTATACCTTGTCACAGGGGTAGTGGTGGTAGGTAAAGCGGGAGGGGTACCTACTAGCGATATCAAATCCTGCGTCAATTCATCAACCGACCCTCCAAATTTAACAGGCGACTGGTTAACTTCAATTTCCTTGCGCAGATGGCTAGTGGTGAAACTAGTAGACAAACTAATGACAGGCTTACCACTTACTCCTCTTTTTGTAAAGATCTGAATAACCCCCGCATTTGCCCTCGATCCATAAATAGCTGCCGCAGCTGCCCCATTTAAAACCTCTATACGTTCGATATCATTCGGATTGATATCGCTCATTCTATTCTGACCAATAGCACCTACAAAGTTGCCATTACCCCCCACACCACTACCACCCCCATCGTAGTTAGCCGATGTATTGGTTACCCGTGTTGTCGAATTATTAACAATTACCCCATCAATAATATAAAGAGGTTCTGAACTTGAATTCAGAGAACTTACTCCCCTTAACCTGACCGACATTCCACCCGCCGGATCCCCGGAGTTTTGCGTAATCTGCGCACCAGGTGCTTTACCCTGCAAAGAGGAAAGCACATTTCCGCTTGGCGCCTTTACTAAATCATCACCCTTTACAGAGCTTACATAACTACCCATTTGCTTACGCGTAGTACCTTGGGAGGTACCCGTCACGATGACCTCATCAAGACCAATATTATCAGCCGTAAGCGCCCCGTTGACTGTAACCTGAGTAGCAGCACCCAGTTCTACAGATTTAGTTTGAGACTTGTAACCAATTGAAGAAAACACAACCTGATAAGTCCCTGGTGACAGATCAGCATTTAAACTGAACCGGCCATCCTCATTCGTTGCCATTGCAAAATTTGTGCTTTGTACTTTTACAACTACCCCCGGGATCCCAGCAGCAGACGTACCGTCTGTAACCCTGCCGGTTAAAGTGTATCGTTTTGTCTGTGCGTTTGCGACATGAGCAAGCAGCAACAGAAGGATTGGCACCCAGAAAATAAACTTAATTTTGAAGAAGCCTTGTGAGTACAGTATTTTCATGTGAGTTATCTATTTCAAACAAAACATTCTTTCGAATAAAATTGTTTACGCCAAAGAAAACACTAACCCAAAATTGCACACTACTTCACACCTTATTCACACCTTTTTCATTCCCAATCCACAAAAAGCACCTTTTTGTTAAGAAAGTGTATAGAATAATGTAAACCCTAAGGCAAACAGACCTTTCCCATCTGTACAGATGGCACTCCAGCACGATTACCAAAATCAATTTTATCGCCCACCAATGTCTCATTGGCCAGAATAGCAAATAAAACCGCTTCTTTTGCATCTGGGTTTATTTCGAGGGCATCAGTGGAGTGAAAGCTTGCATTGCTCAACTTTGTTTTAAGCTGCTGCAAAAGCAAGGGATTGTGCATCCCGCCACCACTGATATAAATAGATGGAGTTTTATCTTTTCCGAAGCATTTTTCAACGGAATTGACAATTACCTGAGCAGAAAAACTGCATAACGTAGCCATAACATCTTCCTTGCTGATCTGCGAAGTATTTGAGTTGTTTTGTGCTGCTGCTAAATACGCTAAATTAAAAAGTTCCGGCCCCGTTGTTTTAGGAAAATCGGCCTCCAGAAAATCAGATTCCATCAACTCTTTTAAAAGCTGACCGTTAACCACACCAGCACTCGCTATACTTGCATTTTCATCGTAATACAACCCTTTATAATGTTTTTGTACAAACTGATCCATCAAGGTATTTCCGGGCCCAACATCAGTTGAGAATACTTTAGTTGCATCGTTACTACCAGGCAGGTAGGTAAAATTGGCAATTCCACCAATATTCAACATGATGCGGTCTTCATCCTTTTTTGAGAAAAGCAGATAATCCCCATAAACAGCCAATGGAGCACCTTCGCCACCCGCAGCAATATGCTTTTGTCTGAAATCAGCAATGGTAACAATCCCGGTTTTAACAGCAATATGGTCGCCATCCCCAATCTGCAAAGTCGCATTAGGATAATCTTCAAGGCCATGCAATGACTTTGGCGCATGAAAAATAGTTTGCCCATGACTGGCAATCACATCAATATCTTCCGGCTGGCGCCCCCATTCGGCAATTGCTTCCAATATCATTTCGGCATGCAAAAGCGCCACTTTTTCATTCATCAGACATACCATTTGCAAATCAGCATCACGCCGGGAGAAAATCGACTTTATCTCCGCTTTAAATTCATTGGTATAGTCCTTCGTTTTAAATTCGATTACTCTAACGCGAGTTTCAATCCCACTACCGGTGACCCCACAAAGGGCAATATCCAAGCCATCCATAGAGGTGCCAGACATCAATCCTATAATTAAGCGTTCAGGCTTTTGAATGATATTGAAGATTCTTTTCCAGTTTGAGTTCATAAGCGTGGTCTTAAAAATAAAGTGAATAATTCAAAAGTAGCAATAAACTTAATTAAGCTCTAAAATGCCAGGCTTTGGGCTTGGTAAAGGCACGCAAGCCCTGATGAGAAAGCGTTGCTCCGATACCAGAATGACGTCTGCCGCTCCAAGGAAGGCCTGCACTTACCCTATCGCAACAGTTCCAGTAACCTGTACCTGAATCCATTTGAGAAAGGATCCGCTTTGCCCTATCCATGCTTTCCGAATAAACAGCGGCAGTTAAACCATATACCGTATCCTGCATTAAATAGGTGGCTTCAGTATCATCATTCACTTTCATAATCCCAATGATAGGACCAAAGCTCTCCTCCTGCATCACCTTCATGTGATTGGTAACATTAACCAATACTGTAGGTTCAAAATAATTGCCTTTTTGTCCTTTTCTTTTGCCTCCGGTTAAAAGTAAAGCACCATGTTGCAACGCGTCTTTAATCTGTTGCTCCAATACTTCAATTTGTTCTTTTCTGGTCAGTGCCCCCAAGTAAACATCAGCATCTGTTGGCGCCCCAATTTCCCAGGATTGCACCGTTGCCACAAAGGCGGCGATATAATCGTCGTAAACTTTTTCGTGCACATAAATCCGCTCCACTGCGCAGCAGCTCTGGCCATTATTATAAAAGGCGCCATCTGCTGTCGCCGCAGCCACAGCAGCAATATCCTTTACATCATCAGCAACATATAGTGGATCTTTACCCCCTAACTCAAGCTGGCAAAGCACCATTTTTGGCGCCACCCGCTCATATATATACTTGCCTGTTTTATAAGATCCGGTAAAAAAGTAGCCATCAAAATTCATATCCAGCAAATGTTCTCCCGTTTCTTTTGCACCAATAGCCACCTTAAATACCTCATCAGGTAATCCCGCTCGCTTTAATAATTTTTCTATTTCCAGTCCGGTTAAAGTCGCATACTCCGAAGGCTTGTACATCACCGCATTGCCTGCTAATAACGCCGGCACAAAAACATTTACCCCTACCAGATAAGGATAATTCCAAGCCGATATGTTACATACAATACCCAAGGGATCATAGGAAATCTGTTCCTTCAATTCTGGTGTATCCGTTACGATTTCATCAGAAAGATACTGCAGTGCATGATCCAACATCCACCGAACCCTTCCTCTTGCTCCGTTAATCTCATTGCGAGATTGCGATAGCGGCTTACCCACTTCCGAAGTCAACACCACAGCAAGGCGCTCTATTTCTACACCTAGCAGATTGTAAAACTTTTCGATAATCAGTATACGTTGCTTCAAAGTTTTGGAAGCCCAGTCCTTTTGTCCCATTTTAAGCAGATTGCGCTTATGAGCAAGCGACTTGCTGTCATCTTCCTTTACTGTTGCAATGATTTCTTCTGTTGCGGGGTTAACAATATTCATCGTTTATGATTTTTGACTTCCTTTATAAACTGTTCCTTAATTTTTTGTGACAAAGGATTGAGTTCTTTTTCTTTCATTCTTTCCGGGTGCCATTGTACACCAAGCATAAAAGCTTTTCCGGTTTTATCTTTAAATTCCAACCCTTCAATAAGTGCATCTGGCGTATCTGCATAAGCATTCGCCATCAGGTTATTGCCCAAATGTGCTGGATCAACTCCCTGATGATGGGCGCTGTTTACATGCCCTACCGTTTTATCGGTTACCGCATATAACAAGCTATCTTCAACAATGTTTAGCCCATGTACTTTATCTTCAGAACCTTTCTTATGCAACTCGTTCACCGCTGCACCATTATCTTCAAAAACCTTTCCTCCCTCTAGAATATTGATGTATTGCATCCCCCGGCAAATACCCAACACCGGCAATTTGGCTTTTTGTGAATAGTCGTAAATCAATCGCTCAAACTCATCCCGTTCTGGTAAAAATACATCTGGTTTATAAGGATACTCTTCCGCTCCGCCATATATTGCGGGCAGTACATCAATTCCTCCGGTCAATACAAAACCATCACATTTCTCTATATCGCTCCTGTTGTTTTTCCGGAAGGAAAGCTCGACCAATTCTATTTCATTACCAAGCTCATCGGCAGTAAACCAGTTCCAATAGTTCTGAAAATTAGCTTCACTATAACTTATCCCTAACTTCTTTTTCATCAGTATAAATTTGTTTCAACTGCAATTTAATTAAAGCGCAGTCAAATACAAATGCTTAAAGTCAGCTCTGCTCACTGGTTTTGGATTATTTGGGTGGGCAAAATCGGCGAAGGCCAGATCGGCCAGCGTTTCTATATGCTCCGATTTCACACCTATATCACCCAAGTGATGTGGGATATTAATTTTAGTATTGAGGTTAAATAGATATTCGACTACAGCCTTTCCGTTTTCCTCCTTCAATTCCAGCGTTCGGGCAATGCGACGGAATTTATCTTCAAACCCTTCAATATTGAACTCCATCCCATAAGGAAGATTTACGGCATTGGCCAGACCATGATGTGTATCGAGTAAAGAAGAAAGTGGATGCGCAAGGGAATGTACCACACCAAGCCCCTTTTGAAAAGCAATAGCTCCCATCATAGATGCCATCAACATTTTGCTTCGACTTTCGATATCCGGACGATTTGTTGCAGGTTCTAGTGCGTCCTTGATTAGCGAAATACCTTCAAGGGCGATCCCATCACATAATGGATGTGGATTTTTGGCTAAAAAAGCTTCCATATTGTGCGTTAACGCATCCATACCTGTCGCCGCGGTAATAAATGATGGCAGATCCATTGTTAAGGCAGGATCCGCAAATACAATCTTAGCCATGAGCTTTGGCGAGAACAAAATCTTTTTCTGATGAGTCTCATCATCGGCAATAATTGCACTCCGCCCCACCTCGCTACCTGTACCTGAAGTTGTAGGTACTGTAATAAAATGTGGCACCTCATTGGTCACATAAACATCACCCCCAATCAGGTCATCGTACTTAAACAGATCCTCACGATGATTTACCCGCAGCACAATTGCCCTGGCCACATCCAGCGCTGCACCACCCCCAATTCCAATTACACTGTCTCTGGCGGTATCGTCCCAGACCTCCGTACCTTTGTACACATCGCTTTTTACCGGATTTTTATGAATATCACTAAACACCTCTACCGCAATACCGTGAATGCGCAAATCACTGACAATAGTCTTAAAAAAAGGAAGAACAGCAATTGTTGAATCTGTGACGATCAATGGTCGTTTCAACCCATTTTGCCTGAGGTACGCCGGCAATTCTTTAATCGCTCCAGCCCCAAACCGGATCGTAGTTGGAAAATTGTACTGGTATATGTGATCAAATGTCATAGCTAATAGAATAATTGCGGTTAAATAATTTCAAAATATCTTTTTAATTCCCAATCGGTTACTGCCTTTGCATATTGCCTCCACTCCCATTCCCTGGTCTGCGTAAAATGCGCTACAAAATCAGCTCCGAACAGCTCTTTTGCAATCTCCGACTGCTTCATTCGTTGTGTTGCTTCATATAGATTTTGAGGAAAAACGCCATTGGAGAGATCCTTGTAACCATTACCATTGGTTGCTTCTTTATCTAGCTTCATCTTATTTTTGATGCCGTACAATCCAGCAGCCAGACAGGCCGACAAAGCCAGATAAGGATTACTATCAGAACCCACTACACGGGTTTCCAATCGACAGGTCTTCGTATGACCAGGCAATGCCCTTAATGCGACAGTCCTGTTATCGATGCCCCAAGTCAATGTGGTTGGTGCCCAAGCGCCTTCCACCAATCGTTTATAGCTATTAATGGTGGGTGCAATCATGGGTAAAATATGGGGCAGACAATGCAGCTGTCCGGCGATATAACTTTTCATCAGCTCACTCATCTGATGCCTGTCCTTTTCATCATGAAACAGGTTTTGTTTAGATTCCTTATCCCATAAACTCTGGTGCACATGTCCGCTACATCCCGGAAGGTGCTCGCTAATCTTGGCCATAAAAGTAGCCATGACCCCATGCTTATAAGCAATCTCCTTAACTGCCGTTTTAAATAACACCGCCTGATCAGCCGCGACTAAAACCGAGGCATACTTTATGGCAGCTTCATATACCCCCGGCCCGGTCTCGGTATGTAAACCTTCTATAGGAATATCAAACATGCTCAAGAGATCAAACAGGTCGCTCATGTATTCATTTTTCAACGTACTACGCAAAATAGAATAACCAAACATACCTGGAGTTAGCGGCGTTAGGCCACTAAAATTCTTTTGATGCGCTGTTTCAGGAGTTTCCGCGAAGTTGAACCACTCGAATTCCTGTGCAAAGTAGGCTTGAAAGCCTGAAGCTTCCGCATCCGCCAACACTTTTCGAAGCAATTGCCTTGGACAGGTATATACAGGAACAAGCTTTTCATCTACAAAATCACCTAAAAAAAAGGGGATATTGTTTTCCCATGGGATTTTTCGGAAAGTTGTAAGATCCAGCTTTACCTGTGCATCGGGATAGCCGGTATGCCATCCTGTAAACTTTACATTGTCATAAGCCACATCGCCCATGTCCCATCCAAAGGTTACATCGCAAAAACCTAAGCGTCCCGCTACAACCGAAGCAAACTTCTCTGCCGAAATGTACTTGCCTCTTAACACGCCATCAATATCAGATACGGCAATTTTTACTTTGCCCAAAGGATGTTCTTTTACATAGGTTAAAATCTCTTCTGTTGTCATCGGTCTACAGGTTTAAAAAATTTATACAGTAAAAAAGTAATGATCAGGATCGAAAAATAGATAAGCCCCAGGCTAAGGTTAAAAATAAACATGGCGACAATAGATACCGTGGCGATCAGCAAAGAAATAATAGGGAAAGCAGGATAAAATCGCAGGCGAAAAGGTCGGTGTAATTCCGGTTCTTTTTTCCTGAGGATAATAACGGAGACCATTGCAATGATGTATAAGGTGAGCGCACCAAAAACCGATATGATAATAATTTCGGATGTTTTACCTGACAATAGCGCCAAAATACCAATGATCATATTTCCGATCAGCGCATTGGCCGGGGTATGAAACCGCGGGGAGATTTTACCTAAAAAAGCAGGTATGTTGTGTACTCTTCCCATCTCATAGGTAGATCGACCAGCCGCAAGGATTAAGCCATGAAAGGACGCGACCAAGCCAAACAAGCCAACTGTGATGAGTAAGTGATACATCAAATGATTGCTCCCTGTTATTTTTGCCAAGGCAAGTGGAAGCGGCGAATCTGACGTTTCTCCACTAACGCCATTTTTATAGACAATCGTTTCCCAGCCTGAAATCCCTGTGGCTGTTACAAAAATCAATATACATAGAATAACAAGTGTAAATATGGCCCAGCCAAATCCTTTACTAATATCTCTTTGCGGATTTTTAGTCTCCTCGGCCACATTTGCAATCCCTTCTATCCCCAGAAAAAACCAAATGGCAAAGGGAATAGCGCCAAAAATACCTCCCCATCCATTGGGGAAAGCATGATGAGTAAGATTAGACATCTGGAATTTTGGCGCTGCTATTCCCGAAAAAAGCAGCAACTCGCCAACTGCAAAGATGGTGATGATCACTTCAAAAGAGGCCGCAGCTTTAACACCATAAACATTTAGGGCGGTGAATACAAAATAGATTGACACCGCAGAGGCCAGTATGGGTACTTGCGGAAAAAAGGCGTTGAAATAAGCGCCAATGGCAAAAGCTATCGCAGGTGGAGCTAAGATAAATTCGACAATCTGGGCAATGCCGGCTATAAACCCGATGTTTTTCCCCATTGCTTTATTCGCATAGTCGAACACCCCACCGGCTTTTGGAATGGCGCAAGCCAGCTCAGCATAACTAAAAGTAAAAGTGACGTACATCACCATGATTACGAGGGTTGCAATGGCCATTCCCCCGGTACCTCCTTTCTCAAGGCCCAGGTTCCAACCAAAGTACATACCTGAGATCACGTACCCTACCCCAAGTCCCCAGAGCATAAAAGGACTGAGCGTTTTCTTTAAACCCTTGTTTTCTGTCATTGGCTAAAAACGGTTATCTTGTTATAAATATAATATAAATACCAATACAACATCCACTAAACCATTAAGTTAATGAGAGGTCCGCAATTAGACCTCCTTGAAGAACTTTTTTACAGGATGATTTGTTATTTTACCAACCTTTTGGAAGCCAGCGCTTCAAAAAAACATTTTTTAAAAAGAGTATCTTGTAATTAAAAAATTTGATAAAGTCCCAAGAGTGCCTATATTTACTGCTCCGTACAAATTTTAAGAACAAACTAAATGGCTAGATTAAATCTTCTAGAAGAAACACGCTTTGAAAAACTGCCTGTTTCTGTCTTTGAAAACCCTAAAGCAGCATCACTTAGCGTTGCTCATCGCATCGGGAAACTGATTAAGGAAAAACAAAAAAACAATGCTCAGGCGGTTTTAGGTTTAGCTACTGGAGCTACACCAATTGCCGTTTATGCCGAACTGGTAAGAATGCATAAAGAGGAAGGTTTGAGTTTTAAAAATGTGGTTACTTTTAACCTTGATGAATATTACCCTATGCAGCCAAATGCTGCGCAGAGTTATGTGACCTTCATGAATGAAAACTTATTTGATCATATCGACATCGATAAGGACAATGTGAACATCCCTGATGGTACATTAAGTTTAGAAGAAATTCCTGCATTTTGCCTGAATTATGAGAAAAAGATTGGGGACCTGGGAGGATTAGATATACAAATCCTCGGTATCGGACGTACAGGTCACATCGGTTTCAATGAGCCAGGTTCTGCACCAAACTCTGGAACACGTCTGGTTACACTAGACGATTTGACCAGAAGAGATGCGGCAAGAGACTTTGGGGGTAAATCTTTTGTTCCAACAAAAGCAATTACCATGGGTGTAGGTACCATTTTCAAAGCCAGGGAAATTATCCTAATGGCTTGGAATAAGAAAAAAGCACCAATCATTAAGAAAACCGTTGAAGGAGAAATTTCAAGTGAAGTTCCTGCAACTTATTTACAGTTATCTCAGCATGTTGAATTCATTTTAGATCAGGATGCAGCATGTTTATTAACCCGTTTTGACACACCATGGTTGGTTAAAGACTGTGTATGGGATGAAAAAATAACCAGAAAAGCAGTAATCTGGCTATCCAATACCCTTAAAAAACCAGTATTAAAACTTACTGAAGACGATTACAACAACCACGGTATGGCTCAACTGGCTGTTGAAAGAGGTCCGGTGTACAACATCAACATCGATATATTTAATAAACTACAACACACCATTACTGGTTGGCCAGGTGGTAAACCTAATGCTGATGATTCGCAAAGACCTGAACGCGCAGAGCCGGCTAAAAAACGTTCAATCATTTTCTCACCACACCCTGATGATGATGTAATCTCTATGGGGGGTACATTTATCAGATTAGCTGATCAGAAACAAGATGTACACGTAGCTTACCAAACTTCAGGCAACACTGCTGTTTGGGATGATGATGCTTTACGCTTTGTAGAGTTTAACATCGATTTCTCTGAGAAGATGGGCCTTGATACGAAAGAATTAAAAGCTTTATATCAGAGCATGCGTACTTTCATGGGGAAAAAGAAACCTAATCAAATTGATACCCCTGAAATTCAAACTGTAAAAGGTCTGATCAGAAAAGGGGAGGCGATTGCCGGAGCAAGATATTGCGGTTTAGATGATGACCATATCCATTTTATGGCATTACCTTTCTACGAAAGTGGTAAGAGCCAGAAAAACCCGGTAACAGAAGCCGACGTTGTTTTAACAATGGAACTATTGCAAAAAGTAAAACCGCATCAGGTATTTGCAGCAGGCGACTTCGAAGATCCACATGGAACGCACATCGTTTGCTTCAATATTATTTTAGAAGCACTAAAACGTTTGGCTAAAACTGAAGATTGGGTTAAAGACTGCTGGTTATGGATGTACCGTGGTGCATGGCAAGAATTTGAGACCCATGAAATTGAAATGGCAGTTCCGCTTAGTCCGCAAGAAGTTGAGCGTAAAAAAATGGCTATTTTCAAACACCAGTCGCAAAAAGACACTGCTGTTTTCCCTGGTGACGACCCTAGAGAATTCTGGCAACGTGCTGAAGACAGAAACAGAGAAACAGCCCAGGCTTATGACAGCCTAGGTTTAGCAGAGTACGAAGCTATGGAAGCTTTTGTACGCTATAAGTTCTAGTTAAATTATTATATTTATAACCGCTAACAGTTAAACTGTTAGCGGTTTTTTTGTTTAAAGATCTTTTATATGGCCCAATCTCAAATTGCAAAAGACGCTCCTACCAGATTATTATCACTTGATTTTTTTAGAGGCGCAACTGTTGCGGCCATGATTCTTGTCAATAATCCCGGAGATTGGGGAAATATTTATGCGCCGCTAGAGCACGCGAGCTGGAATGGCTGTACACCTACTGATCTTATTTTCCCGTTTTTCCTGTTTATTGTGGGCGTATCGATCGCTTACGCCATGGGCAGCAAGAAAGCAGATCCCGCTACTCATGGAAAAACTATTTTAAAGGCATTAAAAAGAGGGCTTATCTTATTTGGATTGGGCTTGTTCTTATCGCTCTACCCTAAGGTTTTCACCGAACCCCTTGAGGCTTTTCAACATGTACGGATCCCGGGGGTATTGCAACGCATAGCTATTGTATTTTTCATCTCGGCAGTGATTTTTCTTAAAAACTCAGAAAAGAATATATTCAAAATCCTGATTGCCATACTGGCTGTTTATTGGGCACTAATGACCTTTGTTCCCGTTCCGGGTGTTGGTTATGCCAACCTGGAGAAAGAGACCAACCTGGGTGCCTGGCTAGACCGCAGCATCCTTTCGGAAGCTCATTTATGGAAGGCCGCGAAAACATGGGATCCCGAAGGAATTTTAAGCACCCTACCTGCAATTGCAAGTGGTCTTTTCGGCGTATTGGTTGGCGTATATTTAAAACGCAAAGACATTGATCCCGCAACGAAGATCGCCTGGTTGTTCTGTACCGGGATAACGGCCGTAGCCTTAGGCTTACTATGGGATTTGCAGTTTCCAATTAACAAATCGCTTTGGACAAGCTCTTTTGTACTCTACACCGGTGGTTTGGCTACACTTATCCTATCCTTTTGCTACTGGATCATCGACATTCAGCAATACAACCGCTTTACCAAGCCGTTCGTGGTTTATGGTGTAAACGCAATCACGGTATTCTTCCTTTCGGGGCTGATCCCAAGAACTTTGGGAATGTTTTCGGTAAAGGCTTCCGATGGAACGGAAATGAACCTTCAGGCTTGGTTATATTCTGGCTTTACCTGCTGCTTATCTCCCATCAATGCCTCTCTTGCCTGGGCCATTGCTTATATTTTATTCTGGCTAGTGATACTTTGGGTGATGTACAATAGAAAAATCATCATCAAAATTTAATTTCAGGCAACAGAAACTAGCTGCCCATTTGTTAAATTATGTTAAATTTTTATCATCTATACTATGGCCTTAGTAGGTTTGATGGTAAACTTATTATTCATGAGAAAAAATTTTAGCGTCCTTAGCTTGGGACTTGCAGTCATTTTTGCTGTAAACACGCCTGGGTACGCACAGAAAAAAACTACGGTTGTTAAAAAAACGACAACTGCTGTGGCTAAAAAGGTTGATGGAGATCTTATTCCCAACGACCCCAATGTAAAAATTGGAAAGCTTTCAAATGGCCTTACTTATTACATCAAAAAGAATACTGAGCCTAAAAAAAGAGCTGAGCTGTATCTGGCAACCCGTATCGGTTCCTTAATGGAAGACGACAACCAACAAGGATTAGCCCACTTTACAGAACACATGGCATTTAATGGAACGAAAGATTTCCCTAAAAATGAAATGATCAATTACCTACAAAAAGCAGGGATTCGCTTCGGCGCCGACCTTAATGCCTATACCAGCTTTGACCATACCGTTTATCAATTACCTATTCCTACAGATAGCAGCGCCTTATTTAAAAATGGCTTTAAAATATTAGCCAATTGGGCTGGTAAAATTATCATGGAAGGTGTAGAAATAGATAAAGAACGTGGTGTAATTGTAGAAGAAGATCGTGAACGCGGTAAGAATGCGCAGGATCGCATGAGCAAGCAATTGTTGCCGCTATTATTGAAAGGCTCTCGCTATGCTGATCGTTTGCCTATTGGTAAAATAGACATCTTAAACACCTTTACGCACGATAAGATCAGAAACTTCTATAAGGATTGGTACAGACCAAACTTGCAGGCTGTAATTGCTGTTGGTGATTTTGATGTGAACGAGGTTGAACAATTGATCAAAGCTAACTTTTCGGGTCTAACTAATCCAGCAAACCCAAGACCGCGACCAAGCTATGATCTCCCTGACAACAAGGCACCACTTGTAAAGATCATTACTGACCCTGAGCAACAATACAATGTAGCACAGATCATGTACAAACAACGTGGCAACACCACAAAAACTGCTGCTGATTACAAAAAGAGCATCATGTACAATATGATCAACAGCATGCTTGGCGCAAGGATGCAAGAGATCATGCAAAAAGAAAATGCTCCATTTTTGCAGGGTCAAAGCGGATATGGTGCTTACCAAGGCGGCTTAGTACCCAACATTAACGCCTTTCAGTCGGCAGCTGTATCTAAAACAGGCGCTACACTTGAAAAAGCCTTTACAGCCGTCCTTGCCGAGAATGAGCGTATGAACAAGTATGGCTTCATGCAATCTGAATTGGATGTAGCTAAAAAGAACATTGCCGCTGGTAATGACGTGAGGTTGAAGGAAAAGGACAAAATACAGTCTGCAACCCTTGTAAAGAGATACTTGAACAACTTCCTGACTGGATCAATCATTCCGTCTACTGAAGTTTCTTATGAGTTGACTAAAAAAGCACTTGCTGACATTAGTCTTGATCAGGTTAATGCATTGGCAAAAACGCTGATCACTAAAGAAAACCAAATCATCATTGTACAGGCACCAGAGAAAGAAAAAGCGAATCTTCCAACAGAAGCTCAATTGCTTGCTGCGTTAAAAAATGCAGGAAACAATATAACTGCTTACGTAGATAATACGGTAGACAAACCTCTATTGGATAAGAAACCCGTAGCCGGAAAAGTGGTAGCTGAAAAGAAATTTGATAAAATTGGTGTAACTGAGCTTACGTTAAGCAATGGTATTAAGGTATTACTTAAGCCTACTGATTTTAAAAATGATCAGATCGTTTTCACCTCTTTCTCTAAAGGCGGTACTTCATTAGCTACCGATGCCAACTTTAAGTCGGCCGAAATGGTTAGTCTAATCCCTCAAAGTGGCGTTGGCGCCTTCAACCCAACACAATTGAATAAATTGATGGCTGGAAAAACTGGAACTGGTGGCAGTTATGTAAGTGACTTATACCAGGGATATGGTGGTAGTTCGACTCCAAAAGACCTTGAAACAGCTTTTCAGATGGTTTATACTTATGCAACCAATCCACGTAAAGATGTAGAGCTATTTAATAAAAGCATCAGCGATTATAAAGTAAGCCTGGAGAACAAAAATTCGAACCCGGAAAGCGTTTTTTCGGATACGGTACAGGCAGTATTGTCATCTTACCATAAACGGGCAATGCCCACAACCTTAGCAGACCTGGATAAAATATCATTGGATGAGGCTTACAATTTTTATAAAGATCGTTTTGCTGACAACAGTGAGCAGACTTTTGTGATTGTAGGTAACTTCAATATCGAAAGCATAAAACCGCTTCTTGAAACTTACATTGCAAGCTTACCTGCTTTAAACAAAAAACAAAACTTTGTTGACAATGGTATAAACTCGCCAAAAGGAAAAGTTAGCAAAACAGTATATAAGGGTCTTGAAGATAAAGCGGAAGTACAATTGTACATCCATGGTGATTACAATTATGACGCACAAACCAATATCCAGTTAAATGCATTAAAGGCCGCTTTAGAAAATAAAATACTAGAGCGCTTACGCGAAAAAGAAAGCGGTGTTTACAGTCCACGTGTAGGTTTAAGCGTAGCCAAGTATCCAACTGCTCATTATTATTTCACCATTTCATTCAGTTGCGCTACAGCAAATGTTGAAAAGTTGATTGCTGCTGCTTTAGATGAGGTTGACCAGATTAAAAACAATGGCGCCACTGTTGATGACATCAGTAAGTTTAAATCAGAAGAACAGCGTCAGGTTGAGCTAAGCTTACGTGACAATAGTTTTTGGTTGAACTACCTAACCAACCGTTTAAAGTATGGAGATGATTTGGATCAAATCCTGGACATTAAACAAAGGTTAAACAGCGTTACTGTTGAAACTTCAAAAGCGACTGCGAAGAAATACTTAAATGAAGATAATTATATCCGTTTGGTATTGATGCCACAGAAGTAAGAATTATCAGCATAAAAAATGGGGTGTTTATTAATTTAAACACCCCATTTTTTATGTATGATAGTCATTTTTGTACGGTCGTCACGCAGCAGCCTTATTCAGCACTAGCAAGCTCCTTTGTCTGAATTCCTACGGGTCCACTCGGCTCACTTTCATTCTTTAACCGATCCAATGCCGTGACCAGGTAATTATAACGCTTTCCCTTTTCTACATTGGTATCTATAAACTTAGTAAAGTCTTCGAACCTAATCCTGATGATGTTCTTTGCATCCAGCACATCAATCTTTTCTCCTTCATTAAATCGATAGATTACATAACCGGAAGCCGTTTCGCCATCTGCTGCTTTTAATGGTTTTTCCCAGCTTAAGTGAACGCCATCGACATGTGCTTCAGCAATGAGATTGAGCGGTTGATTAGGAACCACATCATCCAACCATGGCATTTGTGGTGGCAGGGCCGGATATTTATAGAAGTTATTCTTAAGAGAATCGCCAAAAGCCCGTCCAACAGTAGAGAAAGACTTAGAACTAAAGAATACGCTTCCCTGTATCAGGTTACTCTTTCGGATATGTCTGATTTGGTTAGGAATCTGATTAGATAAAGCCCAGGCAGCTTCCTTCTTTGTCGTTCCGTTGTGGATCAAATAAGGGCCCTGTCCGATGTATAAATGCCTGCCATAGGTATTATTCGTCCACCAGTCTACAATGGTCGCAAAAGGCGCTGCCTTACGCGTAAAACTAAAATATACCTGTGGATTAATATAGTCTACCCAACCTTCTTTAATCCATTTGCGGGAATCCGCGTACAGTTCAGAATAATTAGACAGGCCATTGGTTGCAGATCCGAGGCTATCCTCAGAAAGATTTTTCCAGATCCCAAAAGGGCTTACGCCAAACTTCACATACTTTTTATAATGATGGATACTATCATCGAGCTGTTTGATCAGCAAATCAACATTGTTCCGGCGCCAATCGCTCACATTCGTAAAGCCATTCGGGTATTTGTTAAAAGTTGTGGCATCATTTATCGTTTGACCAGCTATTTTATATGGATAGAAGTAATCGTCGAAATGAATCCCATCCACATCATATCCCTTTACCACATCCAAAATCACTTGAACAATATATTCCCTTACTTCGGGTATTCCTGGATCGAATTGTTTTTTACCGCCATACACGAAAAACAAATCGGGACGTTTTCGTGTCATATGATCAGCACTAACCACCGTGTTGGCACTCATGGTTGCCCGGTAAGGATTAAACCAGGCATGGAGCTCCATTCCCCTAAAATGAGCTTCTTTGATGGCAAACTCCAATGGGTCGTAACCCGGAGCTGGTGCTACGCCCTGTTTACCCATTAGCCATTGACTCCAGGGCTCTCTTGATTTAGCATAAAATGCATCCGCAGCAGGACGTACCTGCAACATAATCGCATTCATACCATTTGCTTTATGCTGCTCCAACAGCCCAATTAGCTCCTGTTTTTGCTGGTCAACGCTAAGTCCAGGCTTAGATGGCCAATCAATATTAGCAACAGTTGCAACCCACACCCCTCTAAACTCTCTTTTTGGAGCAATTTTTGATGGGGTTTGCGCTATTAGGGAAATGGGGATTATAACTGATAATAGTGCATAAATTAGTATTTTAAACATCTTTTGTAATTAGTGGTGATTAAAATTGGTTTCATTTTGTTGTGTTCAGTAGACAGTATTCGCTCTGAATCTAGCAATTAAACGATTTTTTTCCAGCTCTCATACAAATTGAGTGTTTTTTTACCTAATCCTGCATTTTATGGCCTTCCCTCTTTAACAGCTTATTTGAATAAAAAAATGTCAAACCAAAATGATACTGTCAATAGAGGTGACCGCAACAAAATTTATTTTTTGATTGTAGTTATTGCGGCTTTACTTGGCACTAACCTTTATCTATATATTAAAGATGAACAGCAAAACGGACGTTTTGTGTCCATTAATACCGAAAAAGACCGGCTACAACTAGAGGTCGAGAAAATTGAAGTGGAATTAGATAAAGCGAACGAGCTCAATTTAGTGCTGACTGGGAAGCTTCAGGAAGAGCAGCAATCAGCCAGGCAAAAGATAGCGGAGTTGAAGCTCTCTCTCCAAAAAGGCACCTTAACTCAGGCGAATTTAACCGCAGCCCAAAAAGAAGTTCGCGAACTAAGGCAATTTGTGAGCACCCACAACGAACAGATTCTTCGTCTGGAACAAGAAAACTTATTCTTAAAAACACAGCGAGATAGCTTAAAACAGTCCGTTAGTACGGAAAGGTTTAAGACAAACGAATTGGAGAAAAAGAATGCCGAACTGAATGCAAAAGTCAAAACAAGTGCGGCTTTAAAGGCAAACAATGTTCTGATTACAGCTTATAAGGTTAAAAGTAGTGGTAAAAACGTAGAAGTAACCCGAGCAAGCACCGCTAAAAAACTAAGCGTAAAATTCACTATCGTTCCTAATCAGCTTGCGGAGAAAAACAACCATACAGTTTACCTTCGCATTTTTGATCCTGTGGGTAACCTGATTGCCAATGAGCGCAACATGTTTGAAGCTGATGGGCAGGAAATGCAATACACCTCATCTACTTCCATAGCCTACTCTGGTGATGATACGGCTTACGTGATGGACTGGATTAATCCTAATCCCTTTATCAAGGGAGACTATTCCATCATTTTATACACAGATGGCTTTACCATGGGTAAGGCTTCCATTACCTTAAGATAAGGGAAAGCTAAGGTAAAATGTAGTACCTAAATCGGTTACAGATTTAAAACTAACCGTCCCACCAGCATTTTCTACAGCTTGTTTAACAAACGCCAATCCTAATCCGGTTCCGGATGATTTAGTTGTGAAATTCGGCACAAATATCTTATCCTGCAGATAAGTATCTATTCCTTTTCCATTGTCCTCTACTTCTATAAATACATTCGATTCATCTTGAACAATACGAATCTTGATGACACATTTATGGTTTACATTACCAGCCTCAATTCCATTTTTTAGCAGATTATTAAAGGTTCGAAGCAATTGGTCTTTGTCGCCCAACACAACCAGCTCTGTAGTCGAATGATTAAAGATATAAATCTCGGCATCCTCCGTATTTGTAAAAACGTTCCTCGCCTGCTCAATGATCGGTAATAGCACCAGTTTTTCCAGCTTAGTATCAGGCATTTTTGCGAAATTTGAAAACTCCGAGGCTATGGTCGACAGGCTATCTATTTGCTCAATAAATGATTTATTAAACCTTTCAAACTTCTTTTCAAAATTAGGATCTTTCTCTTTCCATGATTTTTCGAGCAACTGAACACCTAATTTCAAGGGGGTCAGTGGGTTTTTAATCTCATGAGCAACCTGTTTAGCCATCTCTCTCCAAGCACTCTCCCGCTCTGAGCGTGCCAGCTTGGCGGCGCTCTCTTCCAGGGCAGCAATCATCTTATTGTACTCTTTTATTAAAGAGCCGATCTCATCATGTCGCGACCATTGAATAGGTTGATTCTTTTGCCCCAGCTTGGTTTTCCGGATACTGTCCTGTATAAATGTAAGCGGACTGGTAATTTGGTTGGCCAAAAAAACAGCAAGGATACCTATGGCCACAAATACCAGCGCATAAATATTAATCAGCGTATTGATAAAAAGGCCAATTTTACTTTGATAATCCGCTTCATTCCCATAATACGGCAATCCAATATAAGCGATCGTTTTATTCTCTGCGTTTCTTATCGGCGCATATGCTGATGCATACTTAAAATCACCAATCTGCTCTGAAGGATTAATATATTCTGATACTTGCTGTAATTTAAGATAGATGTAAGCCGTAGCCTCCATCTTTTTACCAATAATCCCGAAGTCGTATATTTTTGGCAAGGAGGTAAAGCGAACATTCCCATTGATGTCAAAAAGATTCAAGTAGGCCGCATTAACGTTAGCAAATTGATTAAAGTCAGCTTCAGTTTGATCGTTCGCATCAGGAATGGCACCAGCACTAAAAACCACTTTTTCGTAAGCAAGCTGAACTTTCCGGATCTTTTCTTTTATTAGCGTTTCCTGTTGTTTGCGGTACTCATCACGAATATAAAAATAAGTCGTCCAGCCTACGATCAATAAAGTAGCCACCACAGATAGTACAATGGAGAACTGAATCCGGGTTTTGTAAAGAATCTTATTGGCATTAATCATTAACGACCGGTTGATGTTAAACCAACCACCCCAGGTTTCATCTATGTTTTTGATGAGCCAGATCAAAGCATAAAGCGTAACCGAAAAAATAATAAAAACAAGGAAGAAAAATGACAGCGTAGCTAGCCTTACGACATAGGAAACGCGTTCCTTACTAATCACAATCATCTTGGAGCTGGCTGGCATATACACTAAATGGGTATAACCAAGCGTATCGCGAATAACTTCGCCCTTCCCAACCTCTCCTTTAAACCCTGCGTTGGACAGTTTATAGGTAAATTTACCTGACTGGTTGATTAGCTTGCCCGAGTTGTAAAAAGCAAAAGAGTAACTGGTATAATCTTCCTCCCCTTTCACCTTGCCATCTACCAATATCTCTGGAAGCTGACTGTTATAGTTGTACTGTGGGGATTTAAGATCTATCACCAATGTCCCCAACCTGTGGTTATCGACAAATATTGGTATGATCCCAAAATAATTCTGGTAGCCAAAAGTATAGTTTAACCTGTAGAAGGACTGCGATTCGGGCACCTTAACAGATCCCGACTTTACTAAATCTTTATAATAACTGAGCGGAACGCCATCTTTATTCGATATCGCAGAATCCTGTCGGTTATATTCATACAAATTGTACTCGTACTGTGTAAGGTATCCGCCTAGTAATATTTTATTAACATGTTTCTCCAAATCAAAGGTCCCATCTAAAATCGGCCTTTTAAAATACTCGGCAATAAATGCATCTGTAGAAACGGCCTTTTCCAGATTCTCAATAGAACTGATTATTTTTGGATCATCAGCATAACCCAATTTTTTAGCGATGTTGTAGCGCTTACTTTTATCCTTCTCATCAGTAAATCTCAAATATTTAATTGAGGTTATGAAAGCTAAACAGAAAAATAAGGCCGCAAATATCCCTATAGAGAACTTATCCCTTCTGATATAGACATTCCAGCCCATAATAAAAATGAATAGTGCATACGCGATAAAAAATATGCTAAATCCATTTTCTATTCTGTAGATGAGGTAGGCAAAAAAAGCGGCAAGGAATAAAATTAAACGTTCCTTGTTGGTTACGTTGAGCTGCAATGTTTGCTGCATGCCAATGTTTCCAACCAGATAAACATTAAACCATACCAGGCATAGAATGAAAATGCTGATCCAGCTAATCCAGCCCAGGTTAACGATATTGGTGATATTGAAATTTATCTTCGAATTCATGATCAAGCCATGAAACACCTGATCAAACAAAAATGCCAGCCCTGAGAAAGCGACCAAAAGGATCAAATGCAAGATTATACCTCCTGTCTTACTTGTAGCCAGCCAATCCGGAACTTTATATTTATCCCGATAAGTGTAAACGAACAAGACTACCCAGGTAATAGCAATTACATTAAGTAAAAAATCACCTAGAGAGGGAAGGAAAAAACTCTCACCAAATATAGCTGGACTAAAGATCTGCAAGTTGAATTGGTGATTAAACCAGCCATATTCAAGGTCTGTAATCCTAACTACCAAAAAAAAGACCGCCAGCAATAACGTTCCGCTTAGTAAATGTCCTCTTCTAACCAACCAGGCGCAAAAAGAGTTTAAAAACAGACAAAAGCTGAAAAGCCCTACCACCCATAACCAGACTTCTATAGTTCCGTAAATGCTCTTAGATGCCTCTTGTTTTAATTTAACTTCAAACAAGGGCTCTCCTTTTAGATTTTTTATCCCATATACTTCTGGATCAGAATAAGTTGCCAGTAACAAGGAATTAGAAGGAGAAAGGTATTTTGAGATGATATTTTCGAGGAAATTATTTTGAATATCAAACTGACTCTTTACTTCAATTAGAAAAATAAGGATATAATCCCCCGAAGTCTTCTTGATCAGCTCATAAAAGCCATTTCGGAGTTTAACAAAAGAAGAACCCTCTTTAGCCGTCTTTGGATCAGTAGGAAATACATTGAATGAACTCCAGAATTTAAGGTCTCGATTTTTATACACCAATAAGCTAAGCCCCTTATCGGAATAGCTTTTGATAAAATCTGCGCTGGCACGTTCGTTCTGATCAAACTGTTTAGCCCGCTCCACTTGAAGGGAATCCGAAAGGAAACTGTAAATGGTTTGCTCTTTGGCTTTCAGGTTTTCCTGAAGCTGATGGGCATCGTACTTGAGCAGATCCCTTTTGGTGATCGAGTGTTTTAAGGATAAAGCTGTAACAATACAACAAGCGCCCAGTATTAATAAAAGAAATCTAATTTTACCTCTTATACTCACGCTTGTTATATTATTTAATGATTCTTCATCTTTCACTAAGCTGAAGCAGAACTGGTCTGCACGGCTCTATTTACTTTTTTAACTAGTCCCTGTAATACATTTCCCGGGCCAACTTCCACAAATTCATCAGCACCATCAGCAAGCATACGCTCAACTGTCTGTGTCCACTTCACTGCGCCTGTTAATTGTGTAATTAGGTTATTTTTTATTTTTTGAGGATCAACGTTTGGAACCGGATCTACATTCTGATAAATAGGACATACTGGAGGAAGTACAGTTACTTTTTCTATTGCTTCCTGAAGTTCCAGACGTGCAGGCTCCATTAATGGCGAATGGAAAGCTCCACCAACATTAAGTTTCAGTGCGCGCTTTGCTCCAGCCTCAGTTAATTTTTGACAGGCAATATCTACACCTTCAATACTTCCGGAAATAACGATCTGTCCCGGGCAGTTATAATTAGCCGCTACAACTATTTCAGGAATCTCTTTACATACGTTTTCAACGATTTCATCTGCTAATCCAAGGATTGCAGCCATTGTTGAAGGCTCTAATTCACAAGCTTTCTGCATCGCATTTGCACGAGTGATTACCAATCTCAGTCCATCTTCGAAAGATAGTGCATTAGCTGCAACAAGGGCCGAGAACTCGCCTAATGAATGTCCAGCTACCATATCCGGCTTAAAAGCATCACCTAAGGTTTTAGCAAGAATTACGGAATGAAGGAATATCGCAGGTTGAGTAACTTTAGTTTGCTTCAACTCTTCGTCACTACCAGAGAACATGATATCGCTAATGCGGAAACCGATGATTTCATTGGCTTGCTCAAATAACGCTTTTGCAACTTCGTTTTCGTAAAGTTCTTTACCCATGCCCGAAAACTGAGCGCCCTGGCCTGGAAATATATATGCTTTCATTTGTTTTATGTTTGTTTTAAACTCTGCTAATGCAGATTAGCTGTAATTAATCTTAAAAACTCGGCTCTTGTCTTATCTTTTGCAAATTCGCCCGTAAAAGCTGATGTGGTGGTTACAGAATTTTGTTTCTGTATCCCTCTCATTGCCATACATAGGTGTTTACATTCAATAACAACGGCAACACCAGCAGGCATTAAAGTATCTTGTATACAGTCTCTGATTTCGTTTGTTAAACGCTCTTGTACCTGTAACCTCCTTGCAAACGCATCAACAATACGAGGGATTTTGCTTAAACCAACGATATGGCCATTTGGAATATAGGCAATATGGGCTTTCCCAAAAAATGGAAGCATGTGATGCTCGCACATAGAGAAAACCTCTATATCCTTAACCACTACCATTTGACTATAATCCTCTCTAAACATTGCTGAGCGCAATATTTCTGCCGGATTAAGGTCATAACCATGGGTAAGAAACTGTAAGGCCTTAGCCACACGCTCAGGCGTTTTCACTAGACCTTCGCGGCTTGGATCTTCACCCAATTGACCCAAAATATCTTTATAATGATCTGCTACTGCAGCAATTTTATCTTCGTTATAGCGGTCAATTTTAATATACCCGCTATCCTCTTCCTCCTCGAAACGTTGTATGTTGTCCATTATGTACAGTTATTGACCGAAGTATTCAACAAAGTTGTTTTCAGTCTCGTAAATTTTTATGCTATGTAACTGCGCGCCCGATTCGGCGATCAGGTCGGCCAATTGTTCCCAGATGGCAATAGCCAGATTTTCTGTTGAAGCCAATTTGCCCTTCATAAAATCAACGTCAAGGTTCAAGTTTCTATGATCAATTTTATCAACGACATAAGTGTTGGTGATATCTTTCAGCCATTTCAGGTCTACCAAAAAACCTGTTTCCGGATTAATTTCTCCTTTAACGGTTACATACAATTGGTAGTTATGACCATGCCAGTTTGGATTGGCACATTTGCCATAAACTTCAGTATTTTTATCGTCAGTCCAATCTGGTCTGGATAATTTATGCGCTGCGTTAAATGATGCTTTTCTGGTTATATAAATCATTATCTGTTATATTATCGACAAATATACGCAGAAAGCTTAAAGTAGAAAGGTTAAATATCTAACTTAGCTAGCATGAAGATTCTTTTGGTTGCCGCAACAAGGGCTGAGATCGCTTTATTAGCCACACACTTCCATTTACCGGATCAGGATTTTGTGCGCACGAAAGACTTTGACATTTTGCTTACAGGTGTTGGCATGACTGCTACGGCTTTTGCCCTGGGCAAGCACCTATCCAACCATTACAAACTGGTTCTAAATCTCGGTATTGCCGGCGCTTTTGATCGCAACATCCCTTTAGGAACTGTGGTAAATGTAACCACAGATGAGTTTTCCGAACTAGGCGCCGAAAATGGAGCTGATTTTTTGACTATTGACGAATTGGGTTTTGGCAAAGCCAGATATAGCGCCATAAACAATTTGCTACACGATGGTGTAGAAAAGCTACAAAAAGCGCATGGCATAACCGTAAACAAGGTCCACGGAGAGGAGAATAGCATCCTTAAAGTAATAAAGCAAAGTAACCCTGCAGTGGAAAGTATGGAAGGTGCTGCTGTGATTTACGCTTGCGAAAAAGAATCTTTACCCGTCCTTCAGATCCGCAGCATATCCAATTATGTTGAACCTCGGAATAAGGAAAAATGGCAGATTGGTCTGGCTATAAAGAACCTTAACGAATGGGCCATTGGATTTTTGACAAATACATAACCATTGCTTTTCGCATAGTCCTTACCTTTACAAGATGAAACTTAGTCTTGGCTTTTCTCCCTGTCCTAATGACACCTTCATTTTCGATGCCCTGATCCATCATAAAATCGATACTGAAGGTTTAGAATTTGAAGTTTTTTTTGACGATGTGGAAACACTAAATCAAAAAGCACTGAGGGGGGAGTTGGACATCACAAAACTTAGTTTTCACGCTTTCGCTTATGTCCATGAGCAATATGCACTGCTAGATGCAGGTAGTGCCCTTGGTTTTGGTGTAGGTCCACTACTCATTTGCCATGATGAAAACATAGTTGCCCAGCGGGAACAATTAAATCCCAAATATAAAGTCGGCATCCCAGGTAAATATACCACTGCGAATTTCTTGTTGGGAATTGCATTCCCCCATTTGACAAATAAACAGGAAATGGTTTTCTCAGACATAGAAACTTCTTTATTGGAAGATAAAATTGATCTGGGCTTAATTATCCACGAAAACCGATTTACCTATACTGAAAAAGGGCTGCATAAAATCGTCGATCTGGGCAATTACTGGGAGCAACTCACAGGATGCGCCATTCCTTTAGGCGGGATTGTCATCAACAGAGCCCTAGATCAGACAACCAAAGAAAAGGTAAACAGATTGATTAAAAAATCGGTAGAGTTTGCCTTCGCCAACCCAAAATCAGGCCTGGATTTCATCAAGCAACATGCGCAGGAAATGAGTGAAGAAGTAATGTACAAACACATCGAACTCTATGTCAATAAATATAGCATCGAACTGGGCGAAGAGGGACGAAAAGCCATCGATGTGTTGTTTAAAATGGCTCAGGAAAGAGATTTGATTACCCCCATTAAACAAAACATCTACCTGATCCCTTAGTTACAAGGGCCATCAGGTATCTCTTTTGTAATCTTAAGCAATTTGGTCACCACCAATGTCGAATCATAATCAGCAGACATATTCAGGCTGTCTGATTTTATGGTGTGGCACTCCACCTCTACATATACCGGCTCGTAAGGTTTTTCGAAACCAAGGTTGTTATAAGCCAGTTCAAGCGTTTTTGCGCTATCGGCAACCCAGTATTCATTCCCGTCTTCACAATCTGTGAATGACTTTATTTCTGGGCCGTAACTATACAACCCCTTCATCGTACGTGTGACATTCTCTTGAACCTCGCCAGGCTTAGGATTACAAGCAGCAATCGCAACAACAATTGCTATTAATAAAAATAGTGGACGCTTAAATATATTCATGATTTTAAAGATCTTGATTTAAATGATTTACCTTCTTGACACTCAAGTTAGATGACAAAGCTGATGCCATAAAAGAAAAAACAGTTACTGTTATAAATACTAGCAAAAAATCTTTCCATTTTAAAGCAACAGGGTAAGCACTGGTAATAATCAAATTGTCTTGAGACATTTTTACTAGGCCCAACTTCTGCTGCAACAGACAAAAGATTAAGCCTACAATTAAACCGGAGATGCAGCCGGCCATGGTAATCATCATTCCTTCAAATAGGAAAATACGTTTGATTAAGGTCTTTCCCGCCCCTAAACTACTAAGAATGGCAATATCCTTTAGTTTATCAATGACAAGCATGGTTAAAGAGCCTATGATGTTAAATATAGCAATGATTAATATAAAGGTCAGGATGATATATACTGCCCATTTTTCGCTCCCTAAAATATTATACAGCACTGTATTTTGTTGTATTCTATTTTTTACCTCGAAGTCTTTTCCAATCTGATCTTCAATGCGGGCTTTAAATTCATCTGGCTCGATTCCTTGTTGCAAATTAATTTCAATAGAGGAGATCTTTACTGGTTCTTCGAGTAGCTTTCGCGCAAACCTTAAGGGTACAATAGCCACATTATCGAAATCTTGTTGGACTTCAAAAACACCGGAAACGGGGATAGAAAGAATGGTAAAGTCATCAGCAGGGTTAATTGAGCCGCTTTGATTGCTTTTCTTTTTGGGAGAAAACACCTGAAGTGGATTAAATGGATCAGTGGTATTTACCATTAGATAAGTCTGAATTGCCGAACCTATAACCGCATAATTCAAGCTTTTGTTTTCTAATTTAAACACCCCATCAACCGCAATGCTATCCAGGCTCTTATTTTTTAAATAATCCGGGCTCACGCCTTTAACCAAGCCTACCGATTGCTTGTCATTATACCTTAACAGCGCATTTTCTGACAGTACTTCGGTATAAGAATAAATCTCCTTTTTCTTTTTTAGTTCATTAAAATATGCCGTATTCGGATCGAACGTTTTGCCTCGAACGGGTGAAATAACAAGCTCTGGCGTAATGGTATTGAACATTTTTAACACCACTTGCTCAAAGCCATTAAACACGGACAATATAATGATCAAAGCAGCGCTACCCACAAAAACACCAGCTGCCGAAATTGCAGAGATGATGTTGATGGCATTGGTAGATTTTTTTGCAAAAAGATACCTGCGTGCTATGTAAAATGGTGTATTCAATACTTATGAACTAATACTTATTGCAAAAATGGATTGTGTAATTTTTCAAAACCTATAGTTGTAGATTGACCATGTCCTGGGTAAACCTTGCAATCATCTGGCAATATAAACAAGTTATTTTTGATACTATTGATTAATTGTGAATGGTTCCCTCCAGGAAGGTCTGTACGGCCAATACTGGAGTAAAATAATACATCACCACCAATTAAAAAGTTATCCGCCGCAGCATAGAAACATAAATGCGCCGGTGAATGCCCAGGTGCAAAGATGAGTTCTAATTGGCTATTGCCAAATTTCACTATCCCTGTTTCCTCCAAAAACACTTCTGGTTCAGGCGAAAGTTCATAGTGTAAGCCCATCTGAGGTACATAACCTGGAATAGCTTGCAACACATATAGCTCGCCTTTATGAAATTGAGGCTTTAATCCCCAATTGTCGAAAACAAACTTATTACCAAATACATGATCATAATGACAATGCGTATTTAGTAAAAGTACAGGCTTAAGTTTCTGCTCTTTAATAAAGTTCACCACTGCATTTTGCTCTTCTGCATCGTACATTCCCGGATCTATGATTACACATTCGCCGGTCTCATCAAACAGAACATATGTGTTTTCCCTTACAGGGTTAAAGGTGAATTGTTTAATACTTATCATTATTTTATTATTAATTTTTCCATTTGAATGTACTGATCATACGATCAATATCTTTTTTAATAAAGTTAACTACCGGCTGAATCGAATCGTACTGAGGTCGCTCATTAAAATACAAAGCTCCTCTAAAGTAATGCTTCACACTGTCTGTTAAAAAGAACTGCACCGAAGATGCGGTATTTCCTTCAATGGCATAATAAACACCATAAACCTTTTTTTCAGGGTAATTAATTAGCTTTTGATCAATGGCATTTGCTTTCACAGTATGTTTAAAAGCAAATGTGCGGGCATCCTCTACTAAATTTTCATACTCCTTTTTTGAAGAGATATCATAATAGGTTAAATGCAACCGACCATTAAATTGAGGAAAACTAACATTGTACCAGCATGGCTGGGTGTCGGTACTGCTATCGGCAACCAGCGTTGCATATTTTGGATAATCAAATGAAAAGGGACAATCCTTATCGTAGTTCTGATAAGCCTTAGCTGGAAAATCTATCTTAAAATATCCTCTTGGCTTAGGGGTATAGCTATTGCTGTTACAGGCAGAAAGCGCCAATAAGCAAGCGAACATGAGGATAAAAGAATAGTTTCTCATTTTATAAATTCCAAATCTCCCAGGAACGTATCGCCTGGAGATGCAACATTTCAAGTCCGTTTTTTGTTTTTCCACCTCTTTCCCTTACCTCTTTTAAAAAGATAGTCTCTGCAGGATTATAAACCAAATCGTATGCAACATGTTTCTCAGTTAAACAAGCATAAGGAATATCGGGGTAAGTATTTGCATTGGGCGACATTCCCAGAGGCGTAGTATTGATCAGTACAGTGTGTTCCTGAAGTAGCTTTTCATCAACTGCATCATACAGAATACAGCCTTCAGCGGGCTTCCTGGTGACAACCAGAAAGGAAATATTCAATTTATTTAATACGTACTTTACAGCTTTTGCAGCTCCCCCATCACCAAATATCAATGCTTTTTGATGATAAGGTTCCAGTAAAGGCTTTAGCGACTCTTCGAAACCATAGGCATCTGTATTGTAGCCCTTAAGCCACTGCCCATCCTCAGTTCTTTTTATGGAAATGCAGTTTACAGCTCCTATTTCAGTTGATGCTTCATCCATTTCATTTAAAAATGGCAATACCTGAACCTTATAAGGAATAGTTACATTGATACCACAAAGCGCCCTATCTTCAGTAATCAGGTTAGAAAAGAGTCCAATTTCGGGTATAGGGTACAGCTCATATTCGCAATCCGCGATTTGTTCTTCCCTAAATTTATCCCCAAAAAACTTCTTCGAAAAAGAATGTGATAAAGGGTAACCTATTAAACCAAATTTTCTCATTTATAGCTTTAGACGGGTTTAAGGAACTATTTTCCCAGGTTCAAAAAATGATCAAAGGTATCACCTCTCAGTCCAAGGCGTATAGTTTCCAAAGGGATAACTTCTGCAGGTGCAATATTACCAATATTTACATTGGCGCCCAGCAATTTGATAAACCAAACTTGTTGTTCCTTTTGCGGAGCTTCCCAGATAATTGTTTCTTCAGGTATTTGGGTTAAAATCTCATCTACCAAACCTTCACGAACTTCTCCTGAGCCTCTGTAAATACCAACATTTCCACCCTCTCTTGCTTCAGCAATAACCTTCCATGATCCGGCCTCAATCTCTGCATTCATCAATTTAATCCATTTATATGGCGCAAATATTTTGGTTGCATCTTTAGAGCCTACTTCAGAAATTACGGTAACCTGCTGAGCTAATTTTTGAATAAATTCGCATTTTAAATCATGCTCAATTGTAATAGAGCCATCCGAAACCTCGGCATACTCCATACCAAACTGATCCAACACACGACGATAGTCATCAAACTGGTCGCGTATCACAAAAGCTTCAAAAAGTGTTCCGCCAAAATAGGTTGGGATTCCGGCATCTCTATAGATCTGAAGTTTCTCTTTTAAATTAGGGGTAACAAAGGAAGTAGCCCATCCAAGCTTCACAATATCAGTATGCGTTCCGGCAACCTCTATAAAATCTTCTGTCTGTCTTAAGCTTAATCCCTTATCCATAACCATTGTAATTCCTTTATTACGTGGTTTAACAGGACGCTCGGGTATGTTATTCAATTGGTAATTCATATAGGTCACAAAGGTGAAAAAAAATAGACAGTTTTTATCAATACTATCTAATAAAAGGCACAGTACTATTTAATATACCTATTGATAACTTCGATAATTGAGCTGTTATCTTGCAATTGCGGCAAGTACTCAAATAAAATATAGTGCTTTTCAGGGTCAGTAACCAAGGCCGTTTCAAGATACACAAGCGCTTCATTCTTTTTCCCAAGGGCAAACAAATAAGCCACCATACGGTAATACAACTCGGCAGCATCAGGATTGTTTTTTATGGCATCTAAAATCGTTTCAGATGCTTCCAGCAACTTACCTTGCTCATACAATACGGTCGAAAAATCCAACCATGCCTCTACATCTACCGGATTATACTCAAGTACTTTATGGTAGGCTGCAACGGATTCATCTATCTGTCCGAGTTTGTAATGCGCATCTGCCATAGCAAACCAGAAATCTGGGTTTTCACCATCCAGCTCAAGGGCCTTTCTATAAAAATGCAAGGACTCAAAATAACGCTCCTCAAAGTTAAGTGTAACGCCTATTCCAAACCATGCATCAGCCATCTTAGGATCCATTTTCACAGATTTCTTATAGTATGACCTGGCTTCGTCCATCTTTTCTAACTTCTCATAGCACTCCCCAATGGCACAATAGGTATCGGCATTAGGTGGTTCGTATTCAAAAGTTTGTATATAAACTTCAATGGCCTCCGTATAACGATCCAACTGAACCAGGGCATTGCCCTTGTTGTAATAGGCAGAAGCAAAGTTGTCTTTTATTAAGATAGCGTAATCGTAAGCATCAATGGCTTTCTCAAACAGATCCAGTTTATGAAAAGAGTTGGCAAGGTTATACCATGCCGCATAAGAATATGGGTCGTTATCAATATATTCTTGATAAAACTTGATACTCTCTTCCTGTTTATCCAAAATATCGTAACAAAAAGCCAGTTCGTACAAACCGTCTTTGTTTTCCATATTTTGCTCTAAGCTTTGTTTAATGTATACAATTGCGCTTTCATAGTCCAGCATATTCTGATAGACATAAGCAATCTGCAAAAGAATTTCATCCGTTGATTCTGCAAAGCCTAGTGCGATCTGAAAGTTCTCCAGTGCTTCCGAGTATCTTTCGAGGCTGTTGTAGATGTTTCCTCTTAAAATATAGATCTCTGCTTCCGAAGCTTCCAGCATTTCAGCTTTCTGCAAGGATAAAAATGCGCGTTCCGTTTGATCTGTTATAAACAGCAACTGTGCTTGTTTAACTAAAAAAACCGCAGCATATGGATGTTGATTTACTGCATACTCTATCACCTGCAACGCCTTTACTGGATCGCTCTTCTCAATATAGTAATCAATAATATTTTCAAAAGCCTGGGCATCAAAAAAATACTGATCCTGATTGCGTATCATCTCCTCGTAACGCTCAACTGATCGTTGGGCATCATCACTAAAATCAAAGTAAAATTCCTCTTCCATGTATCGAATAATTAAAGAACAGATCCCTTTTTGTTAAATACATCATAAGTTTACAACTATTATAGTTGGGATAAGCGAAATAATTTTCAACATACACACAACCTAACAGTTAACTGACTGATTATATTAATCATGCGAGTGGTCTCTGATCAGTATTATTTTACAAAAGAACGCAACATTATCTGAAATCAGGTAAAATTCAAGTCACGAAACTCATTTAGAGGTTCTCCTTACCAACCTTCCATTATTTTTTTTGTTGATTTGTATACCTAACCATTTATGTCATGCAAAATAATATCAGTACCGTTTTAAAAAATTTAGGCGTTCTTGATCTAAATCCGGCCTTTAGCACGGGCAGCAATTGGGGCGCTTCGGCAAACGCAAAAACGATAGATAGTCTTTCTCCTGTTGATGGAAAAAAGATCGCTAGTGTACAATTAGCTACCGCTGAAGATTATGAAGCTGTAGTAAAAAAGGCTGAAGAAGCATTTATTTTCTGGCGTAGCTTACCGGCTCCAAAAAGGGGTGACATCGTGCGTCAATTTGGTGATGCATTGCGCTTGCACAAAGAAGATCTTGGCACATTGGTATCTTATGAGATGGGGAAAAGTTTGCAGGAAGGCTTTGGTGAGGTACAGGAGATGATTGATATCTGCGATTTTGCCGTTGGTCTTTCGCGTCAGCTTTATGGATTAACGATGCACTCCGAACGACCGAATCACCGAATGTACGAGCAATGGCACCCTATGGGAATCGTAGGCATCATATCTGCATTTAATTTTCCTGTTGCCGTATGGAGCTGGAATACGGCTCTGGCTTGGGTATGTGGTAATGTTTGCATCTGGAAACCTTCTTCAAAAACGCCATTATGTGGGGTTGCCTGTCAGCATATTATTGCAACAGTACTTAAAAACAACGATATGCCTGAAGGCATCAGTAACTTGCTAATTGGAAATGCGGTTGGCGACCTAATCAACAACGACAAACGTATCCCTTTGGTTTCTTTTACTGGCTCTACCCGTATTGGCCGTGTGGTTTCATCAGCAGTAGCGGGCAGATTTGGAAGAAGCATTCTCGAGTTGGGCGGTAACAATGCCATTATCATCTCTAAAGATGCGGATATAGATATGTCCATCATTGGAGCCGTTTTCGGAGCGGTGGGTACAGCGGGTCAACGTTGTACATCTACCAGACGATTGATTATCCACGAAGATATTTACGAAGACTTTAAAAATAAATTGACTAAAGCATACGGGCAATTACGCATTGGCGATCCACTGGATCAGCACAATCATGTAGGCCCACTCATTGATACCGCAGCGGTAGATATGTATACGCATGCGATCGAAAAAGGTAAAAAAGAAGGTGCTAAATTTATAGTAGAAGGCGGCGTATTGAACGGCAATCCATACCAATCGGGTTTTTATGTAAAACCTTGTGTAGCAGAAGTAGAAAACCATTACGAGATTGTTCAGGAAGAAACCTTTGCGCCTATCCTCTATCTCATCAAATATAAGACACTCGATCAGGCCATTTCCTTACAAAATGGCGTTCCTCAAGGCTTATCATCTGCAATCATGACCTTAAACCTACGCGAAGCAGAACAGTTTTTATCTGTAGCAGGTTCTGATTGCGGAATTGCGAATGTAAATATCGGAACATCAGGAGCCGAAATTGGTGGTGCATTTGGTGGTGAGAAAGAAACTGGTGGTGGTAGGGAAAGTGGCTCGGATGCTTGGAAAGCTTATATGCGCCGACAAACCAATACCATCAATTACTCAAATACTTTACCATTGGCTCAGGGGATTAAATTCGATCTTTAGTACAGTGATCAAGTCGCCACCTTACAACCAGTCGTCATCCTGTAGCCGATTGTAGCCGATCGTCATGCTGAATTTATTTCAGCATCTCTCAAGAGAAAGGCGGCCCAGCGAGTGCGAGATACTGAAATAAATTCAGCATGACGATCGCGTTAGCCTAACCAAAGCTAACCCAGCATGCATATACAAGAATGGCCAGAGAATATAAGTTCTCTGGCCATTCTTGTATAATGGTTTCTGTGTCCGTCTTATTTCGTTTTATTACCAGCAAGCACTGTATCTCTTGGAATCTCGGTTGAATACTCTGTTGCTAAAACCTGACCATCGGCTGCAGTAACTGTGGTTTTTAATGCTGCAAATTTATCCATTTTTAATTTAGCAATGCTTCCTTTAGTTACCGTGTGATCTTTTGAAGTTCCTTTTAAACGAAGTGAAGAGTTGTCCTTTACGACAGTATATAAGCTCGCGATATCACCATTTACATAAGCGCTGGCTTTATCTTTTAAAAATACCTGAAGCACTTTGGAAGTAAATTTACCCCTGGTATTTACGATTGCTTTTTGGCAGGCGTCAATCCGTTGTAAATCTTTCACATAAACAACAATGTCGATCATCTCCTTCTCTGTTGTTGTAATATACAACTTGTCGGCTTTTTGAATGATAGTAGTAGTTTCCTTGTTGTAGTTCTCAGGCATCATTACATGTGGCTTGTTAGACTGGATCAATACAACTCTTGCGTTCCCTGAAACGATCACTTTATTAAAGTCTACCGATGTTGCAAGATTAATACTTTTTTCAGTTGCTGATGAACTGAAAGTTGATGTGGCTAAAACGATTAATGTTAAAGCTGAGGCGAATAATGTTTTTGCTAAAGTTTTCATATTTTTTAGTTTTTAAGTTTTTAAGTTTTTCAAATTGTTTACATATAAGTCGCCTGAAACGGCGAAACGTTACAGCATTTTTTATGCTTTTAGGCAACATGAATGTAATACCCGACCAACAGCCTTTTTTTTTCGACGAACTGAAATAAAAAACAGGTAATAATTCGCCCATTTTATTTGATAGCATTTCAATTTGATGTAAGTTTAAAGATTTTTAAATGCTTACCTCCTGATTGTTTTAATTTTTAGCCAATGTTACGCGTAGATAGCTCCAAACCTTGCAAAATTGTATACTCTATATGTAAACATGCGTATTTGGGCTATTTAATTGAACCTCATATCGTCCAATTAAACCCGCAAGGCGATTTTTCCTTAACTTATCAGCGTGTTTTTTCACATACAGCGAAGGAATTCATCAAACACCTTACTGACACAGATCTTAAGCTGATTAAAATACTGGATGAAACCGAACAAGACTTCATTATCAAGAAATTTCATAAGAAAGCCATCAGACCTGTAGAGTTCTTTAGCAAGTTTTTTAACGACAAGTTTTACGAGAGTGTACGCCCAAAGATTGAAAAAAAACTGTCCGAGGTATTGGAGATCATAAAATTAGAAGGTTCTTTATATCTGATGGATAAAGATGGCTGGCCTGCAGAAAGGAAAATCGAGATTGCCACAGAACCAGCAACAGTCTTATTTCACTTTAGAAGAAATGAAACAGAGACCCGTTATTTTCCTACCATAAAATATCAAGGCCTACGCATCGACTTTATGTTTAAAGAGGCTCAGGTAATTAGTAATCAGCCTGCCTGGTTATTGCTAAACGAGATGCTTTATTTTTTTGAGCAGGATATTGAAGGCAAAAAATTAATGCCTTTTCTAAATAAAAGATTCATCACCATTCCAAAATCTACTGAAGACGCCTATTTTGGGAAATTTGTAGCACCATTAATAGAGAAGTATCATGTTTATGCTGAAGGCTTTGACATTAAAACAGAAAAATACGAGCCAACCCCCATCATTAAAGTAATTTACGTGGATGCAGGAGTTTCTCAGCTACAATTACACTTTAAATATGGTGAACATATGTTTGCTATGGGAAATGAAAAGAAAGTAACTGTTCATCTGGATAAAGATGGCGATAACTATATTTTCACCCGCATCAAAAGGGATGTGACCTGGGAGAAGCAAAAATTCAATTTACTGATTGACCTTGGACTTAAGAAAACAAGCGCACTTTATCATCACCTGGAAGCACCAGTAGATCAGGAAGAGGATCCATCCTATGCAGTTATCAATTGGGTTAACGAACACATGGAGCAGCTTAGTCAGGAAGGCTTCGAAATAGAGCAGCATAAAGGCACTAAACGCTTTTTATTTGCGACGAATAAAATCAGCTTTGACATCAAAGAAGACAACGACTGGTTTGACATCAATGCTATTGTTTATTTTGGCAGTCACCCCATTCCATTTATCGCCCTAAAACAACATATTCTTCATAAAAAAAGAGAGTTCCTATTACCCGACGGATCAATCGCCATCATTCCCGACAAGTGGTTTACCCAATATGGAAGCCTCTTTAGCCTATCTGATGGTGGAAAGGCGCTTAAGCTCAAAAAACACCATATCGGCTTGATCAATGAATTGGCTGAAGACAGTTTAGCGAATATCACTTTAAGTCGGAAGCTTCAAAAACTGAATGACTTTGAAAATATAACTGATACGCAGATGCCTGTTCATTTTAAAGGTGATTTACGAGGTTATCAGAAAGCAGGTTACAACTGGTTTAGCTTTTTAAGGGAGTATAATTTTGGAGGCTGTTTAGCTGACGATATGGGTTTGGGTAAAACCATCCAAACATTGGCCATGTTGCAAAAACTAAAGGAAGAGGATCAGGAGCAATCCAAACACAGCACTTCCTTAATCGTTATGCCAACATCGCTGATATACAACTGGCTTAATGAGGCAAAGAAGTTTACGCCCAAGCTAAAGATTCACGCGCATATTGGAACCGCCAGAAATAAAGATGTTGGCCGTTTTTCCGATTTCGACATCATCATTACGACCTATGGCATTACGCGGGTAGATATAGATGTTCTCAAAGAATTCTACTTCAGTTACATCATACTCGATGAGAGTCAGAACATTAAAAACCCCACTTCTAAATCTTTCAAAGCGGTAAGAGCACTCAAATCAAGGCATAAATTGATCCTCAGCGGTACGCCTGTCGAAAATTCTGTAAGCGACCTTTGGACACAGCTAACGTTTTTAAATCCAGGATTACTAGGCACACAAGCCTTCTTCAACGAAGAATATGTACAGGCTATTGAGAAGAGAAAAGACGAGGATAAGGCCCGGAAATTACAGGCTATCATTAAACCTTTTGTTCTGCGTAGAACAAAGGAGCAAGTGGCTGCCGAGCTTCCATCAAAAACAGAACAGATCTTTTACTGTAACATGAGTGAAGATCAGGCTGCGTATTATGAGAAAACCAAATCGGCCTACAGGAATGATCTGCTGAATAGCATGGACGATGGAACGTACGCAAAAAAACAGGTACAACTCTTGCAGGGACTTACGGCCTTGCGACAGCTGGCCAATCATCCTGTAATGGTTGATCACAACTATACTTCCGACTCTGGCAAGTTCGAAAACGTAGTACATACACTCGACAATGTGCTTAAAGGCGGACATAAAGTTCTTATTTTCTCTCAGTTTGTAAAGCATCTCGTTATCTTCAAGCAATATCTTGATGATGAAAAAATTCCATTTGCATACCTTGATGGCGGAACTAAAAACCGCGGCGAGATTGTAGCCGAATTTCAGCAAAATACAGAACTAAAGGTTTTCTTAATCTCCATAAAGGCCGGCGGAGTTGGATTAAACTTAACTCAGGCTGATTATGTGTTTATCCTTGACCCTTGGTGGAACCCTGCAGTTGAACAACAAGCGATTGACCGTACCCATAGAATTGGACAGGACAAAAAAGTGTTTATTTATAAGTTCATTGCAAAAGATACGGTAGAAGAAAAGATCCTAGCCCTTCAGAACCGTAAAAAGAGGCTCGCCAGCTCCTTAATTACTACCGAGGAAAGCTTCTTCAAGTCATTAACTAAAGATGACATTAGCGAGCTGCTTAAATAGTTTTTAAGCAATCTGCATATGCGGTGTTGCTAATCATCTCGGCTCCTAAGCTCATCAAATGATCATTGGGGAGCTGACAATCTATCATCGCAAAATCCTTGTTCTGGCAAAGCCAGATCAGGGCACATTTAGAGGCATTGCTTACTTTACTAAACATACTTTCTCCGCAAAAGATCTGATTCATCTGAACACCATATAAGCCCCCAACCAATACCTCATCCCGCCATACTTCTACACTATGCGCATGCCCACGCCTGTGCAATTCTATATAAGCCTCTTGCATTTGCTGAGTTATCCATGTGCCGTCCTGATCTTTTCTACCAATCTTGGCACAACTTTCTATCACTTCTTTAAAAGATTGATCGTAAGTAACCTTAAAAGCGCCGGATTTAAGCAGCTTAGACATGCTTTTGCTGATCACTACATTTCCAGGAAAAATTACACACCGTTCCATTGGTGCATACCAGCATATTGGGTCGCCTTCACTAAACCAGGGAAAAATCCCATGCTTATAGGCCTGCATAAGTCTTTCGGCGCTCAGATCACCGCCTATTGCCAATAACCCATCTGGATCGGCCAGTTCTGGCCTCGGGAAAACAATTTCATTATCGTCTAACTTAAAAACCATACGCAATATTACACACTAAAAACATGATGTCAATAGCCTCATTTTATAATCGTCAAAAAAAATTACTACGCTGTAACTAACCTTTCCCTATTTCATCTTAATTTAAAAAATAAAATGAACTTAATTGGTAATATTATCTGGATAGTTTTTGGAGGCATATTTATATTCTTTGAATACATAATTGGTGGCTTAATCCTTTGTCTAACAATTATCGGTATCCCTTTTGGCTTACAATGTTTCAAATTTGCATTTGTAGGCCTCGCTCCTTTTGGCGTTAAAATAACCGACACCTCCTCAAATACAGGCTGCCTGTCTACAATTATGAATGTTATATGGCTAATTTTTGGGGGCTTCTGGATTGCACTTACCCACCTAGTTTTCGGATTACTCTTTTGTATTACAATTATAGGAATACCTTTTGGTAGACAACATTTCAAATTGATGAACCTTGCCTTTACTCCTTTTGGCAAATCGATTAGTTAAATCGCTAAACCGAAATAAGCCCCGTCATGACGGCATATTCAATGGCATCACTACTCTTATCGAACAAGCAGGTTTTAATACCTTGAGCCTTCTCAATTTCATCGAGAAGCCTTCTAGTTTCAACTTCCTTCTCTTTACGAATATTGCGTATATATATAGCAGCTATTTTTTCAGGGTATTTGCGGGCAATAGTGGTGTAGATGAGCGGATCTTGTTGGCTGTTATCTCCAAAAAAAACAAACTTCTGATTGGGGAACGCCTCCAAAATACGCATAACCCTTATCAGCTTCCCATCATGTCCGGTTTTACCTGTTTTAATCAAATCTCTCCATCGTTTAATCTGATTTAGCAAAAAAGTGCCTTCGGGCAACCCGTTAAATCTAAAAGTCTCTACGAGATAATTGTACAAGTTCCACTCACTACTCGATACATAAAAAAAAGGATTAGGGTGTCCCAGATCTGTATGTGATAAAGCCAGTTTATTATAAAGTGATCGCGTATCTGCAAATGTTTTACGGGTTCTGGGGTTTTTAATAAACAATTCTCTAAGCCTACGGCCAATTGTAGCAGAATGAGAAATCATTATCGTATCATCAATGTCAGAAACAAAAGCAAATTGAGTAATGTGAGGAACATAAACTAATCCATCATCTTCGGCAAGAACCACATCATTTTGACCTAGGGCTGCCACCTTAACACCATGCCACCCAGCAATGACATTTTTATCTGCCTCCCACTCAAATCTAAAAAAGCCATCATATTCTGTATGCCCATAAACTGTTTGGCCGTAAAATTGTAACCTAACTTTTATAAAGGGATAGGGTTTAAGTATAAAAAGCTTTATCAGATGAATGATGTTTGTAAATAGGTTATCACTATAAACTTGCCTGTTTTTAGCTTTAAAACGAAAAACATGTCCGTACACAACCAAATTGTGTGTATGCCCATAACCGTGGTATACTATAACGTTAACAGATTTATTCATTACTAATTAAAACAGGTTACGGTAGTAGTTGTTTGTTATATTAAGTATTTAACTGATGGATAAAGAAACTTCGAAACTAAAATTACTGTTTATTGTAAATCCCGGTTCCGGAGTTGGAGAAATAAATTTCAATGAACTCGTAACTGCATACTTTACCGATAGTCACCATCATTTTGAATTATACGAACTACCTAAAAACTGCGCACTGGAAAAAATTAAGGCTATTATTCATAAATCAAAAGCCGATCGGGTTATTGCTGTTGGTGGAGATGGGACCTTGAAAATGGTTTCTGAGTGTTTACTTCAAACAGATACACCTATTGGGATAATTCCTACGGGATCAGCCAACGGCATGGCCAGAGAATTAGGCATACCATTAGAGATTAATGAGGCCCTAAATGTTGCTGTAAACGGCAGACCCAAAAAGATTCATGCAACAATGGTAAATGGGGAGCTGTGTATACACCTTGCAGATATTGGATTTAATGCATACCTCGTTAAAAAGTTCGACAATATATCACACCGGGGCATGCTTGGATACGCAAAAGCTGCCTTGACTGCTTTATGGACCCACAACAAAATGCATGTGGAGTTTAAGATAAAAGATCAGATTATTCGATCACAAGCGGCAATGGTGGTAATTGCAAATGCAACCATGTACGGGACCGGTGTTAAAATTAACCCCGAAGGAAAATTAGACGATGATCTTTTCGAAATAATCCTAGTTAAGAAGTACTCAGTAATGGAAATCTTAAAACTCAGATTTACTAACTTACCTTTCAATCCAAAAAACATCGAATCCTTTCAGACCAAAAGCCTTACCATTAAAACAACACGCAGAGTTCACTTTCAAGTAGACGGGGAATATATTGGAAAAGTAACTGGCATTAAGGCTCATATTATTGAAGACGCGATCAACATCATTAACTAACAAAAAGAACTGCAAGTTATTTACAATATTTTTCCAGCATTTCATTTGCCAGATCCGAGCCCATGTATTTTACAAAAAGGAAGTCTTCACAGGCGCCTTGTTTATCTTTTTGCTTAATCTTTTTAAGACCATCCGATATTCGTTCCTTAAAGTACTCATCGTTATAGCCTAATTCCTCTTTTAAAGCAACAAACCTGGGCTCTTCTTCTTTTCTGTAAGTTCCCTTTTCTTTGTTTTTATAAAAATTTTGGATACTATTTGCAAGGTCTTCGCTCGTTTTGTACGCAATAATAGCCCTTTTAATCTCTTCAGGGTTCTTTTGATCACAATCGTAACCGGAAAGGTTAAATTTTATCGGTGCAATAAGAGATACGGTTGTATCGTGATCTTGGGGCACAATCCATTTGCCACTGCTCATTCTGATTAGTCTTAGCGCTTCATCATCCAAATCAGTGCCTATGCCAGAACTCACTTTCGAATCATATACTTCGCCGCCCTTATTTACTTTAAAGCTAATGATTACCGTCCCCTGAATACAATTGTGTAAGGAATAGCGAGGGTAGATGTTATTGGCCGTAACAAACTTTTCAAGCCCACCTTTCATTACAGGCTGGGCTTTTAGGGTAAATGCTGATAAAACAAAAAATGCTAAAAGAATCTTTGTCATATACTAATTTACGCTTTTTAAATCAAAGCAATTTAAAAACGGAGCGATTAAAATTATTCCTCTTCGCTTCCGCTTTCTTTACGGTCTTTGGAGATTTTATCGAACAGCTTATCCATGTGTTCAACATACTCATTGGTATCATCTACAAAAAACGTAAGCGTTGGAATTACACGGGCCTGGTGACGAATCCTTCCCCCTAGTTTATACCTGATTTCTCCCGCATGTGAATTGACTTCAGCAACCGACAAACTGGTATTATTAGTATTCAAAAAGCTTAAATAAACCTTTGCAACAGCAAGATCCGGAGACACCCGCACCTTGGTAATGGTAACCAATGTATTTGGCAAATATGCCGCTCCTTCACGCTGAAAAATTGCAGCTAACTCTTCTTGTAATAACCCGGCAAATTTCTGTTGACGTTTACTTTCCATAATGGTTCCTTTCTTCTATTAATATAACAACTTATCATAAGGATAGCGCTCTGTGTGTATAACACGAACTTTATCATACAATAACTGTCTAAATTCCTCTAAATTCTCTTTGTGCAGGGCAGAAATAAATAGGGAAGGTGTATTCTCAGCCCCCATCCAGCTCTTTTTAAAATCTTCTAACGTAAGCACAAGCTGTTCCTCATCTTCATGGTCAGGCTGAGGACTCACATAGGCGTCAATTTTATTAAACACCATAATGGTTTCCTTATCCCTGGCTCCCAGATCTTTCAATGTCTCGTTTACCACATTGATCTGGTCCTCGAAATTGGGATGTGAAACATCCACCACATGAATTAAAATATCCGCTTCACGTACCTCATCTAGTGTCGATTTAAAACACTCCACAAGATGATGTGGTAATTTCCTGATAAAACCAACCGTATCCGACAATAAGAATGGTACATTTTCGATTACCACCTTACGAACCGTTGTATCCAGCGTAGCAAAAAGCTTGTTCTCTGCAAACACTTCCGATTTCGATAGCATATTCATGATGGTCGATTTACCCACATTGGTATAACCAACCAGGGCAATACGAATCAATTCGGTACGGTTTTTACGCTGTGTTTCGTTCTGCTTATCGATCAACTTTAAGCGACCTTTCAAAAGGGCGATCTTTTCGAGAATCATCCTTCTATCACTCTCAATCTGTGTTTCACCTGGCCCACGCATACCAATACCACCCTTTTGGCGCTCAAGGTGAGTCCATAATCGGGTTAAACGAGGTAATAAATACTGCAATTGTGCCAATTCTACCTGCGTTTTTGCCTGAGCAGTTTGTGCTCTACCAGCAAAAATATCCAGAATAAGGTTGCTTCGGTCTAATACTTTAACCTGCAGTTCCCTTTCTATATTTTTAAGTTGTGATGGCGAAAGTTCGTCATCAAACACAACCATATCAATTTCTTCTGACTTTACATAAGCCGCTATTTCTTCTAGCTTACCAGTACCTACAAAAGTTGAGCGGTCTGGCTTCAGCATTTTTTGGGTAAATTCATGCACCACCACACCACCAGCTGTATCTACCAAAAAGGCCAGCTCATCCAGATATTCCCTGGTTTCTTCAGGCTTTTCACCAGGCCTGATCACTCCTACAAGTACTGCTCGTTCTTGCTTAAGTGCCGTATCGTAATATTTCTGTTTTCCCATCTTAAAGTGCAAAGATACAAAAGTTATACCGAGATCAGCTGTCGTGCGAAGTCTTGCATAGCCAAACCCGGATTACTTGTCTTCATAAAGTTCTCTCCAATCAGGAAGCCATGGAAACCAGCAGCCCTTAGTTCTTTAATCGTTTCTGGCGCACTTATGGCACTTTCTGAGATCTTCATAAACTCATTAGGTATTTGATTTACCAAATCAAAAGAAGTTTGAATATTTACAGTAAAATCGGCCAGGTTACGGTTATTTACCCCAATCGCATCTAAATCTTTACAAATACTGCGCTGCAACTCTTCCAGATTATGTACTTCAAGCAGCACATTTAGACCCAGGCTCTTCGCCAACGCAGATAGATTTTTAATCTCTGCAGGGGTCAAAATCGCCGCGATCAATAAAATCAGATCAGCACCCAAAGCTTTCGCCTCAAGGATCTGGTATTCATCGATCATAAAATCCTTTCTCAAAACAGGGATTTCATTGGCTGCTCTTGCTGCCAGTAAGTCGTTGGTATGACCACCAAAGAAATCCACATCCGTAAGCACAGAAAGTGCTGAGGCTCCCGCAGCAGCATAAGCATGGGTAACTTCTTCTACTGTTACCTGGTCGTTAATGATCCCTTTGGATGGCGATCTACGCTTAAATTCAGCAATAATACCTGTCCGATTTTTATCCAGTAAAAAATCCTTAAACACATACGGATTGCGGTTAAAGTGTAAGCCTGCTTCTAACTGCTTAACAGAAACAGCTTGTTTAGCAGCAGCCACTTCTTCTTTTTTACGCAATACAATTTTATCTAAAATAGTCATATCTAGCTTTCTAACCAGTTTTTCATCATTTGTTTTCCATACTCTGTCAGCACGCTTTCCGGGTGAAATTGAACGCCACGCACATCTAATTCCTTATGACGCAAAGCCATAATCTCTGCATCTATGTCTGTTGCAGTTACCGTAAGGCAATCAGGCAATCCCTCATTGTTCACTACCCATGAATGGTACCGACCTACATTTATGGTCTCCGGGCAGTCCTTAAAAAGCAGCTCCGTTTTATCCAACACTGTAATTGGCGTTGCAATTCCATGCATTGGCCTTCCTAAATTTAACAAGGTTCCACCAAAAGCCTGTGCAATAGCTTGCTGCCCTAAGCAAACACCAAAAATACTTTTGGTTGCAGCGTAAGTCTTAATGACATCCAATAGCAAACCAGCTTCTTCAGGTATGCCGGGTCCTGGGGACAGGATAATTTTATCGAACTGATCTACATCTGCCAAATCAAATTTATCATTTCTCCACACTTCCACTTCTCTGTCCAATTCATTCACCAAGTGGACTAAATTATAGGTAAAGGAGTCGTAGTTGTCGATAACCAATACCTTTTTTTGTATGCTCTTATCCATTTTCTTAAATATCTGTAGCCATCTGTATTGCTTTTCGCAGGGCGGCAATTTTATTATTTACTTCATTCAGCTCATTTACGGCAACAGAATCGGCAACAATGCCCGCTCCTGCCCTGTAATGCAACTGGTTATTTTTACTCATAAAGGTTCTGATCATGATGGCATGATTAAACTGGTCATTAAAGCCCATATAACCTATTGCACCTGCATAAAAATTACGCCCCAAACCCTCATATTCATCAATCAGTTGCATAGCCCTATACTTGGGTGCACCGCTTAGCGTACCTGCTGGATAAGTATCTGCGACAACCTTAAACGCTGAAACATCTGATTGAAGATTTCCGCTTACCTTCGACACCAAGTGGATCAGGTGAGAATAATACTGCACTTCTTTAAACGATTTTACCTCAACACCATTGCAATGTCTACTCAGGTCATTTCTTGCCAAATCTACCAGCATCACATGCTCTGCGCTTTCTTTCGGATCCTGCTCCAGCTTTTTGGCCAGCTCTGCATCTTCCTCATCATTTCCGGTACGTTTAAAAGTACCCGCAATTGGAAAAATATTAGCCACATTATCCTTTATCGTGATTTGCGCTTCAGGCGAAGAACCAAACAATTTAAAGCTTCCGTAATCAAAATAGAACAGGTAAGGGGATGGATTGATAGATCTTAAACAACGGTACACGTTGAATTCGTCTCCAAGGAAACCTTGATTATATGCGCGGGAAGGTACAATCTGGAATACATCACCACGCAAAATGTGTTTCTTCATTTTCTCCACAATGTCCATAAAGCCCTCGTTACTCATGTTGGACTGCTCCTCGCCATCAATCTTAAAGCTGTACTCCGGGAAATTCTTATTCTGAATAATGTATTCAATCTTTTCCAGATCGTCATTATCATCTCCATTAAAGGTATTCTTAAATAAGGTGATCTCATTTTTAAAGTGATCAATCGCAATGATATATCTGTAAATATGATATTGCATTACTGGAATCTCCTGACCTTTCGGCGTAGTCGCGCTAAACTTAATGTCTTCAAAATGCTGTACGGCATTCCAGGTAAAATATCCAAAGAGTCCGCTTGAAATGTACCTGGTATCATCAACTACACCCGGTGCAAACTCTGCTTTAAAAGCATCAATTTCTTCGGCCAGTACAAAATCCGTCTTTTCTTCCTTGCGCCCGTCAGGAAAATAAGTGGACAACACATCATTCTGTAATAAAATACCGGCTACCGGCTCGGCACACACGTAACTCACTGAATTGGAACGACTATGATAGTCCGAACTTTCCAACAAAATGGTGTTTGGAAACACATCCCTTAACCGCAAATAGATGCTCACCGGAGTAGTGGTATCTGCAAGTCTTTTCTTGTAAGTTGTGTTAATTATATAATTAGTCTTCATGTTAACTATTTCTTTAATATTCTTTTAACGTTCTATTAGCACCATCGTCATCCTGAATTTATTTCAGGATCCCGCACTTAAAGTCCTCTTTCTCTTCCGAGATCCTGAAATAAATTCAGGATGACGAGGAGCATACCTGCATCAGCAAACCAAGCATCTGCCCCGTAGGACAAAAAACCTTGAATACAAAAAACCCGACGTGTGGTCTACGTCGGGTTTTAATGTGGTTTGGTTTAGGTTGATAAACTATAAGGTACACAAAGCTACGACTAGACTCTTTTTTAGAGTACTACGCCATTGCCAAGTATGTATATTGTTAATCATATGTCACAAAAATATAAATAAATCTTACAATGCAAAATTAAAATTGTAATTTTTATGAAACACCAAAGAATGAACGGCTAGGATCGGCATTAACCATCGCTACAATTGCAGCAATAATTAGGGCCAGTGCAAGGCCAAAATAAAGCGCAACAGAACGGTGTCTCACCGCTGCATCTGTACCTTTCTTAGATCTCGCATTTCCTACAGTGATTAGAATAATGGCAAAAATCATCATTCCTATGTGTTCCATTTTCCAATAACGACCTATCGCTACGGAGCTATCAATTTTATACCATCCATTCATAAAATAGAGGATTAAACCCATTAAAAGCTGAATGTGCGCAGAGATTAAAGTGAAAAGGTTTACTTTTCTATTTCCTTCAGTATATGGTTTTTTGCCAAGCCATCCAGATAATGCCTGAATAATTGCCACTACCAATAAAATTAAAACCAGGTAACGCCAACCTGAATGTGCGCTTTTTAAAATCTGATACATAATATTTTTTCTTTCAAACTTAACCAATTCCTTCCTGATTAGTATAAAAGCTATATACTAATTGGTATTTAAAATCATTACAAATTAAAAAAAGAAGGGATGAATTAAAGTCTTTTTGCCGTAAACCACCCCAAAATTGTCGCCAACGCCCCCATCAGATCTGGTTAATGCCACCGATATTTGTTTTTCAACATAAAAACAAAAGAAGATGCCTGAAGAAAAAACAAAATTCACCACTGTTGAATCGTACATCAATACGTTCCTGAAGATGTACAATTTTTATTAGAGGTGATCAGAGAAACTATTAAGGAAAATGCACCGAAGGCAGAAGAAGTGATCAGTTACAACATCCCTGCTTTCAAGTTCCATGGGATGCTTATCTTTTATTCGGCATACAAAAATCACATCTCTATTTCTATTCCCCCATCTAAGGTTTACGATACATTTAAAGATGAATTATCGGATTATAAAGTGAGTACATCAGCGATTCAGCTGCCACTGAATAGGCCATTGCCACTAAAACTGATTAAAGAAATGACAAGATTTAGAGTTAAAGAAAATTTAGAGCTCGCCGAAACGAAAAAGAGCAAAAAAAAAGAGTAATCTCATCCAAGATTACTCGTTTTTAACTAACTTATTATTCATAAAAAAACTGGCTGTTGGGGAAGGAGTCGAACCTTCAAGGGGTAGTTAGCTACAGTTCAAAAATTAATTTGTGGTCAACCCATAAACTGCGTTTATCCATTTATCCCCACCACCGAGACAAGAAGGCGTGTCTGCCAATTTCACCACCCAACATAATTTAAAAGTACAAAATTAATTAAGTAGTAAGATTTTGGTTTAGGTTGATTCTAATCTTACTACTTAATTGCTGTAGGGGAAGGAGTCGAACCTTCAAGGAGTAGTTAGCCCTTACGGGTTTTCCATATTCTCCACCACCGAGACAAGGAGGTGCGTCTGCCAATTTCACCACCCTACAGAGTATAAGCAAATGTTAAAGAACGATTATTTTTTGTTACTTGCATGATACAAATGTAACAACAACCCTAATACGTTGCAAATATTCTAATCATTTAATTTTATTTTTATCAGATTTATAATTATATTTGATTATCGTTAACAAATATCAAAATCATGCTTAAAAAAGAAAGCCAAAATTTAGAAATTGATAACCTGGATATTGACATCTTAAAACAATTGATGCAAGACGCTACTAAGCCTTACACAGAAATAGCTAAAGATCTGATCGTTTCGGGTGGCACCATACATGTTAGAATGAAAAAACTACAGGAAATGGGCATCATAAAAGGCTCACATTTAATTATTGATCCTCAAAAAGCGGGGTATGACGTTACCGCCTTTTTAGGTATTTACTTAGAAAAAGGGATTCAATATAAGGATGCGGTAGAGCAGCTAAGCAAAATCAAAGAAGTAGTTGAACTTCATTATACGACAGGGGCATATAGTATGTTTGCCAAGATCATCTGTAGGGACACCAGTCACCTTAGACATGTACTAAATGAGGAAATACAGGCCGTACCAGGGATTCAGCGCACAGAAACACTGATTTCATTAGAAGAGAGCATTAGAAGACAGATTGAGTTATAGCACACCTTTGGTAGCTACCTGTCATTGCACCAAACCAGAGCTCTATATTAACTAATAATTAACGGATACTGAACGGCTCCAGCCGTTCAATGTCCGTTAATATGCCGTTAAAGTCCAGTTACCTTTAAGGAGACTGAACTTTCTCAATTGTAGATAAAGTCACTTTATACTATAACAAAAAAGGCCCGCTCGGGGCCTTTTAAACAATCTCAACTATAATCTGTGATATACTCTTATCTAATGATCTCTCTTGAAATCACCATCTTTTGAATTTCTGAAGTTCCCTCGTAAATCTGGGTAATTTTTGCGTCTCGCATCAGGCGCTCAACATGATATTCTTTCACAAACCCATATCCGCCATGGATCTGTACAGCTTCAATAGTGACGTCCATAGCTACTTTAGAGGCGTATAGTTTTGCCATCGAACCAGCTAAGGTATAGGACTGCCCTTGATCTTTTAACCAAGCCGCTTTATAAACTAACAAACGCGCCGCTTCTATTTGCGTAGCCATATCAGCCAACTTAAAGGCGATCGCCTGATGTTCCGCAATTGGCTTACCGAACGATTTACGCTGTTGCGCATACCCTAATGCAAGTTCATACGCTCCAGCAGCAATTCCTAATGCCTGAGCAGCGATACCAATTCTGCCACCTTCAAGTGTTTTCATAGCGAACTTAAAGCCAAAGCCATCCTCACCAATCCTGTTTTCTTTAGGAACCTTAACATCATTAAACATCAATGAATGTGTATCGGAACCACGGATACCCATTTTATTTTCTTTTGGCCCTACAGTAAAGCCTTCCATTCCCTTTTCAACGATAAAAGCATTGATCCCTTTATGTCGTAATGACCTGTCGGTTTGCGCGATAACCAGGTAAGTTGAAGCAGTATTACCATTGGTAATCCAGTTTTTAGTTCCATTTAACAGGTAGTAGTCACCCATATCTACAGCAGTAGTTTGCTGTGAGGTAGCGTCTGATCCTGCTTCGGGCTCTGATAAACAGAAAGCCCCAATCTTTTCTCCGGCAGCCAATGGCTTTAAATATTTTTCTTTTTGAAAATCAGATCCGTATGATTCCAGTCCGTAGCATACCAGTGAGTTATTGACAGAAACAACCACTGAGGCAGAAGCGTCTATTTTAGACAGCTCTTCCATAACCAGAACATACGACAGGGCATCAAGACCACTGCCATTATATTTTTCTGATACCATCATCCCCAGAAAACCTAGCTCACCTAGCTTTTTTACCTGCTCTGCCGGGAATTTCTGATGCTCATCTCTTTCGATAACTCCAGGTTTTAACTCAGTCTGCGCAAAATCTCTTGCAGCCTGCTGGATCATCAATTGTTCTTCACTTAATTGAAATAGCATAATAATATTGTAAAATAATAAGTTATGGCAAATTTATATATTCTCGCTCATATTACTATGGCTGCATAACATTTTTTTACTTTTATTAATACGAACTATTTCAACAGGTGGTTGTTATCATCGGGGAATACTAGAATTGGATGGTATTTCTTAGCTTCTTCTATTGGCAAAGATCCGTAAGACATAATAATCAGAATGTCGCCAACCTGAACCTTTCTAGCGGTAGCTCCATTTAAGCAAATGGTACCACTACCACGTGCGCCTTTAATCACATAAGTTTCAAAGCGCTCGCCATTATTGTTATTTACTATCTGTACTTTTTCATTTGGAATGATGTGGGCTGCGTCCATCAAATCTTCATCGATGGTAATGCTTCCAACATAGTGCAGTTCCGCCTGTGTTACTCTAACACGGTGAATTTTCGATTTTAATATCTCGATAATCATAACGCAAAGTTAACCAATTTTATGGATGGGAGGTTTTTTCTATTTTCAATTCAGTATCATATTATCAATAAGGCGGGTCTGTCCTACCTTAGCAGCAACCAATGCTACAATATCATGATGTTTTTTATCTTCTTCGGGTAGCAGCGTAGCTCCATTAGCAATGGTAAAATAATCGAGCTCCACACCTGGTGTTCCATTGATCAGCTTTTTTGCCGCTTCCAGCAATACAGGAATGCTGTGTGTAGAGAAATTATCTTTCACATAAGTCAACGCTTTGCTAAGCACAAGTGCATTTTCCCGATCTTCAGCCGAAAGATGGATGTTTCTTGAACTCATCGCCAAACCATCGTCCTCCCTGATAATAGGACATGAAACAATCTGAACAGGCAGATTAAATTCGGAAACCATGTTTTTAATCATTAGCACTTGCTGAAAATCTTTCTGGCCAAAGAAGGCAATATCAGGATTTACAGCATCAAACAGCTTCTTAACAATCTGAGTTACGCCTTGATAATGTCCTTTTCTAAATTCGCCCTCTAAAAGAAACTCTGCTGGCCCAAGGTCTATATGCCATTCTTCAGGTTTAGGATACATTTCTGTAACCGAAGGCATAAACACAACATTACATCCTGCTTCTTGCAGCATTTTCATGTCATGTTCCAACGGACGCGGATATTTTTCCAGGTCTTTAGGATCAGTAAACTGAGTAGGATTTACAAAAATACTGCAAACCACGACATCAGCCTGTTGCTGCGCTATTTTTATAAGCGATACGTGTCCTTTATGCAATGCGCCCATTGTTGGGACCAATGCAATTTTCTGTTTGGCCAACTTAATTGGCTCAAGCAGCGACTTTAATGCCGCTATAGTATTTATGACTTTCAAACTAGCTGGTAAAATTTCAAGGGGCAAAGTTGGTTATTTATCCATTCCCAACAAAACATCTTGCGTATATTATTGATAAATGTTATTATTTTGCTTACCTTTGCCCCTTGATAATCTTTTCTTTAACATAAATTTTTATTTAGAATATGGAGATGGCAAAAACGAAGCTACTGATTGTTACACACGAGATGTCGCCTTTCCTTGAACTCACAAAGATTTCTGAAATTACCCGTCAATTACCACAGGCAATGCAGGATAAAGGATTTGAGATCCGCATTTTGATGCCGAGGTTTGGGAATATTAATGAAAGAAGGAACAGATTGCACGAGGTGATTCGTCTTTCAGGAATGAACATCATTATTGATGACAATGACAATCCCTTAATCATTAAGGTGGCTTCTATCCCCGCTGCCCGTATGCAGGTTTACTTCCTTGACAATGAAGACTATTTTCAGCGCAAGTATGTATTCAGGGATAAAGAGAACAAGTTTTACGCAGACAATGACGAAAGAACGATCTTCTTTTGTAAAGGCGCACTTGAAACCGTTAAGAAATTAGGCTGGGCTCCTGATATTGTTCATTGCCACGGCTGGATGACTTCATTGGTACCTGCGTATATCAAAACGACTTACAAAAACGATCCTACGTTTAAAAACTCTAAAGTAGTTTACTCTATTTATGAAAACTGTTTTACTGAGACTTTAAATGTCGACATGCATAAAAAAGCGATCATGAATTCGATGACCGCTGATGATACGAAGATGTTTGAGAACGCTGATTGTGATGTATTGCATATGGCGGCTGTAACTTACTCTGATGCAGTGGTATTAGCAGACGAAAACATCCATGTTAATGTGTTAAAATTTGTTAAAGATTCTAATAAGCCAACTTTAGCTTATAATTTAACAGAAAATTTTGAAAACTTCTATTCCTTGTATGAGGAGATTTCAAATGAAGAATTGGCTTCACTAGCATAAACTCAGGTATTATTAAATTAAATATGAAATTTACAAAACAAGACTTATTAACCATGTTGATAGGTCTTTTTCTTTTTGCTTCCTGTAAAGACTCCAATACCATAGGTTTGGATCTGGACGATGCTTCTCAAATTAAAGGTGATTTAATGGATACGACTACCGTTACATCGCAAACTTTAAGAGACGATGTAACCTCGGGCGTTTCATTGGCGAGATATCCTTTTGGCTTTATGACTGATGGTGTATTTGGTACATCTTCAGCCAGCATAGCTATGGCTGTTGCCTTACCCAATGCGGACTATAGCACGTATAAATTTGGCACTAATCCTGTGATAGATTCAGCAGTACTAGTTTTACCTTATACGAGCCAGGTTTATGGGGATACAACAACATCCGTGTATACGGTAAATGTGGAGCAGCTTAGCCTTGATTTATCGAAAGAGAAGACATACCAGAGTGATAAAAACTGGCCAGTTGACGCTACCGTTGGAACTTTCAGCGGCAAAATCAGACCAACCACTAAGACATCTATTACCACTGTTGTTAAAGGAGGCCCAGATACTTTAGTAAAAGTAGTCCCTCAGATGAGGATCAAATTGACTAATGCCTTTATTCAAACGAACATCCTGGATAAAGACTCGCTCACTTTATCAAAACCAAACAATTTTTTCAAATCGTTTAAAGGTTTGAAGGTTTCCGCTACAGCATCGAACAAAGGAGGAATCATGTTCTTCAATTTTGCGGGAACTGATGGCAAACTAGAGATTTATTACAAAAAACAAAATGCAACTACGCCTACTGCGAAGGATACAGTAGCAGTAAGCTTTCCAATTGGGGCTGGCTTAGGTCCTGTAACCGCTACGGTTAATCATGGCTATACTCAAGTTATCCTAGACCAACTTGGCACAAATCCCCCAGCAACAGACGTAACCTATTTACAAGCGCTGGCGGGATTAAAAAACAAAATATCTTTCCCTTACTTGAAGAATTTTATTGCCGATTTAAAAAAACCGGCAAACGGTGGCAGCCCAAATACTAAAGTGATTGTGAACAAAGCCGAACTGGTAATTGACCTAAATAGCAACACTACAGATGTCGTTCCTTTTGGTGCAGCACAGCGACTTGCTTTATACAGATTTGATATTGCTGGACAAAGGGTAAACGTGCCTGACAATGACAATGGCATACAAAATGTATATGCCGGAGATCCTCGCGCATTGGGCGAAGCTTTGTTTGGCGGTTATTTCGACTCTGTTAGAAACAGATACATATTTACAATCACTGCGTACATTCAAGATCTTTTGGATGGCAAAACTCAGGATTATGGTACGTTTTTAGCGCCGAGCTCGCTTACCGAGTTTAACCTAAGCCCTTCGGTAACGTCTGCTGCACGTTCTATTATTAATAAACATAAAAAGAACCCTGCATCAGGACTGAAACTAAATATTTTCTATACCCAGATAAATTAAATTCATCTGGTTTTGCAGTCAAATCCCCCAAGAATAATTATTTTTGGGGGATTTGTTTTTTACTACCTAATATAAACCTAATATATGTGTGGAATAGTTGGTTACATCGGCCATAGAGAAGCCTGGCCTATAATCCTTAAAGGCCTAAAAAGATTAGAATACCGCGGCTACGACAGCGCAGGCATTGCCTTAATTAACGATTCGGGCTTAAATATTTATAAAAAAGCAGGCAAGGTTCAAGAACTTGAAAACTTTGCGAAGGGTAAAGACCTCACGGGAACTGTAGGAATCGGACATACGAGATGGGCAACACATGGCGCTCCTTCCGACAGGAACTCACATCCGCATACCTCAAACAATGGGAAGCTTACCATCATCCACAACGGAATCATAGAAAACTATGCTACGCTAAAGGAAGAGCTACTAACCAGGGGGCATGAATTTAAAAGTGACACCGACACCGAGGTATTGATCCATTTGATTGAAGAGGTTTACAAGAACGACAATACGGATCTGCTAGAAGCTGTTAGACTCGCCCTAAACGGGGTTAATGGAGCTTATGCAATCGTAGTGATGGACGAAGACCAACCTGGACAACTGATTGCGGCCAGAAAAGGTAGTCCAATGGTAATTGGTGTTGGCGATGGCGAATATTTTATCGCTTCTGATGCAACTCCAATCGTAGAATATACCAAGAATGTAATCTACTTGAACGATAACGAAATTGCTTTTTTAAAGCGCGATGAATTATTGATTAAACGTTTGGATAATGTAATCCAGACACCATATATCCAGGAGCTAGAGCTTAAACTGGAAATGCTTGAAAAAGGCGGCTATGAACATTTCATGCTGAAAGAAATATTCGAGCAGGCGCGTTCTATCAGAGACTGTATGCGTGGCCGGATTTACCCTAACGAAGGAAAAGTCCAGCTGGGCGGAATAAAAGAATATGCTGATAAGCTAAAAAATATAGACCGTATCATTATTGTAGCCTGTGGTACGTCTTGGCACGCCGGTCTGGTTGGTGAGTATTTAATTGAAGAGTATGCCCGTATTCCTGTTGAAGTTGAATACGCGTCAGAATTCAGATATAGAAATCCCATCATCACGGAAAAAGATGTGGTGATTGCCATTTCGCAATCTGGAGAAACGGCCGATACCATGGCCGCTATTGAGATGGCAAAAGAAAAAGGAGCGACCATTTTTGGGGTATGTAATGTAGTTGGAGCATCTATCCCAAGACTAACCCATGCAGGTGTTTATACACATGCCGGACCAGAGATTGGTGTAGCTTCTACAAAAGCATTTACTGCGCAGGTTACGGTACTTACCTTGATGGCTTTCTATATGGCTCAACAAAAAGGTACATTAACCCATTCTAAATTAATTGAACTGCTTACGGAATTGGATTGCATACCTGACAAGATTCAGAAAGCACTTGAGTCCAATGACCTGATTAAGGAGATTGCTGAGAAGTTTAAAGATTCCAGAAACTGTTTATTCCTTGGAAGAGGAAGCGGCTTTCCTGTAGCTCTAGAGGGCGCTTTAAAGCTCAAGGAGATCTCTTATATCCATGCAGAAGGTTATCCTGCGGCCGAGATGAAACACGGACCAATAGCCTTAATCGACGAGGAAATGCCTGTTGTAGTTATTGCTACTAAAAACTCATCGTACGAAAAAGTAATCAGTAACATCCAGGAAGTAAAGGCAAGAAAAGGAATTGTGTTGGCAATTGTTACGGAAGGCGATGTGGAGGTTAGAAAAATGGCAGACTATTGCATAGAGATACCTGATGCAAGTGAGGCGTTTTTACCTTTATTAGCAACCATACCTTTGCAGTTGCTATCGTACCATATTGCTGTACTGAGAGGCTGTAATGTCGATCAGCCAAGGAATCTAGCGAAATCGGTTACTGTAGAATAATTTTTATTTAAGGCTGTATCCCGTGATACAGCCTTAATTTTACTTCAGTCAAAACGGCAAATCTCCTGCCGGGTCTGTAAGATTTGTATATTCGTTTTCACTTTTCGGTGTTGTGCCTTCGCTACTTACTGGTGGTTCAAAATCGCTTTTCCTACCCAGAATCGTAAAATTCTCAGCAACCACTTCCGTTACATATTTCTTTACCTTTTCTCTATCTTCAAAAGATCTGGTTCGTAATTTTCCCTCAATATATACCAGCTTACCCTTCTGCAAATACTTAGAAGCAACCTCTGCCAATCCCCTCCACAAAACAATATTGTGCCATTCTGTTTGCTCTATCCTTTTGCCATCTTTGTTATAGGTTTCTGATGTTGCCAGCGGGAAACTGGCCACAGTTACGCCCCCGTCTAAATGTCTTACTTCAGGATCTTTTCCTAAATGTCCGACTAAAATAACTTTGTTAATACCTGACATGAATTATGGTTTTTCTAAGTAATTAAAATGCGTATTCATAAAATTCGTGATCACTTTTGGTTGCGGCAATTCGTCAAACTCCCTAAGTGTGACCCATTTTATTTCTGCATCCTGATTAAAGTTAATGATATAATTATCTAAACCAAAAAATTGAACATATATAGTTTGGTGCGTCAATAAATGTTTTTGCTGACTTAAAGCAGTAACATTACAATCCTTTCCAAAGATATTTCCCAGCTGTTCTGAAAAATTTTGTTGATCTTCTTGATAATTTTCTAAAGTTTCTACCAGTGGAAAATCATACAACTCCTGCCAGATATCACCGGCACTACGTTTTTTGACGAGGATATTTTCGTCGCTCTGGCAGATGAGATAATTAAAATAGCGGGTGCGCTTTTTTAATTTATTAAGCTTAACGGGAAGCATGCTAACAAGGTTATTCTTGCTCGCTTCACATCCAGACTGAACAGGGCAAACACTACAATTTGGTGATTTCGGTTTACACTGCAAAGCGCCAAACTCCATAATCGCCTGGTTATATATCGCCGCTTCCTGATCTGTGATCAGCGCTTGTGCCAACTCCAAAAATTGTTTCTTGCCGCCACTGCTATTTATAGGTTCATCGATGCCAAAATAACGAGACAATACCCTAAACACATTTCCATCCAATACTGCTTTTGATTCGTTAGATGAAAATGAGGCAATCGCCGCCGCTGTATACTCGCCAACCCCCTTAAGTTTAATTAACTCATCGTACTTAGTCGGGAATTTTCCATTATGAAGATCCTGCACCTGTTTGGCGGTAAAAAGCATATTTCTACCTCTTGAATAATACCCCAGTCCCTGCCAAAGCTTAAGTATTTGCGTTTCTGAAGCTGCTGCAAAATCCAGAACTGTGGGGTAATGCTGCAAAAAGCGGTTAAAGTAAGGCAAGCCCTGCTCTACACGGGTTTGCTGCAAAATAACTTCAGATAACCAGATAATGTATGCATCTTTGGTGTCCCGCCAAGGGAGCGCTCTCTTATGTTTTAGGTACCAGTTTACGATTTCAGATTGAAAACTCATGGTGGTAAAAATACGGCGTAATTATTTGATTTTAGCAAAACTTGCAATCCAGTGATAGAAGATCTGACAAATAAATCATCTTTTATTTTCCTATCTCATTAAAAAGCAATACTTTTGCAGCCCAAAACATTTATAAAATACAACACACAGTAAATTAATAAAACAAAAAATATGACTAAGGCAGATATTATTTCAGAAATATCAACGAAAACAGGAATTGAAAAGGTAGATGTACAAGAAACCGTTGAGGCATTTTTCAAGGTCATCAAAAATAGTATGATCGGTGGCGAAAATGTATACGTGAGAGGTTTTGGTAGCTTTGTTGTAAAAAAGAGAGCCCAAAAAACTGCAAGAAATATTTCAAAAAATACAGCGATTATTATCCCTGAGCACTTTGTACCAAGTTTCAAACCAGCAAAAGTATTTGTTGACAAAGTGAAAAGCAACACAAAAAAACTTAGCGTAGAAGCTTAATAACCATGATAAAAAGTATCCATTCCAAACAAATTATTCTAATAGGCGCTGTCATTTTGCTTGTAGCATTTTTGTTTACGAGGGATATTAAAGGTTTGGTAAAACCGAAAGAAGATACCACTGCTGCTGTTCCTTCTGCTGGGCAAATGCCTGCTCAAGAAACAGCAGCAATCAATTTAACTGAGGTTTCGACTACAGGTAAAAATTTGCTAAATGCTAGTCTTGCCGCTGAAATCACCTCATTAGAAAATGCCTTTAAATCTGCTTCTGAAGACAAGAAAGCTCCAGCAGCAAAATTATTGGCCCAAAAATGGGATGATCTGGAACAAACTGTTCCAAGCGCATTATATTTAGAGATTGTAGCAACAAAAGAGCCTACTTTAAACAATTGGCTAGTAACGGGTGATAAGTTTTTAAAAGCTTATGACAACACTCGCGATAGCTTATTACAACCTGCATTGTTACAAAAAGCCAATACGGCTTATACCAATGCAGTAGCTGCAGATTCGACCAGTGCTGATGCTAAAACAGGCCTAGGTATTACCATTGTTAATGGTATGGGTATGCCAATGCAAGGTATCGCCATGTTAATGGATGTAGTGAAAAAAGACCCTAAGAACTTAAAAGCAAATATGAGCTTAGGTACTTTCGCCATAAAATCCGGTCAGTTTGATAAAGCGATTACAAGATTTAATAGTATTATTGCGATTAAGCCTACCCCAGATGCTTATTTTTATCTGGCTACAGCTTATGAAAATCTTGGAAAAAATGAAGAGGCAATTGATGCTTATTTAAAGAGCAAAAAATTGGCTGCCAATGCAACTTTATCTAAATTTATTGATGAAAAAGTAATTGCGTTGAAGACTAAAAAATAATAAACAGATTCAAAAAATATTTAAACTTTAAAATTATGCCAAGCGGTAAAAAAAGAAAAAGACATAAAATGGCTACGCACAAACGCAAAAAACGTTTAAGAAAAAACAGACATAAGAAAAAATAATTTTTCTTAATGTTTATTGCTCAACAACTAAGGCTAGGATCTGATCGTAGCCTTAGTTGTTGGCAGCAATATTTTTTTTATTGTCCATGTGTTAATAAGGCAGTAATGCCTTAAAATCTGTAGCTTTTGGTAAAGGAACTAATTATAGATTCATCTCCTTCGGGAGTAACCATAGCTTTAATTGAAGATAAACACCTTGTAGAACTTCATAAGGAGCAGATCAATAACAATTACGCAGTTGGAGACATTTATTTAGGCCGTATAAAGAAAATTATGCCGGGTCTAAATGCTGCGTTTGTTGATGTTGGTTATGAGAAAGATGCCTTTTTGCATTATTTCGATCTTGGTCCTCAAGTACAATCTTTAATAAAGCTTACAAAAATCAAGCGTAATGGCTCTGTTAATGGCACACTATTAGATAATTTCAAATTAGAAGAGGACATTAACAAAGCGGGTAAAATATCAGAGGTAGTCAATAAAAACCTTGTTTTACCTGTACAAATCGCTAAAGAACCAATCTCAACAAAAGGACCTCGTTTAAGTTCTGATCTTTCTATTGCAGGAAGATATATTGTATTGGTACCCTTCTCTAATGTAATTTCAATTTCCAAAAAAATTAAGAGCAATACCGAACGTAATCGTTTAAAAAAGATTATTGAAAGTATTAAACCTAAGAACTTTGGCGTAATCATTAGAACCGTCTCGGAAGGAAAAGGCGTTGCAGAACTTCAGAAAGACCTTTTGGATTCTGTAGCCAAATGGGAAAGCTTTATAAAAAAGCTGCCCGATGCCGAACCCTCTAAGCGCGTTTGGGGTGAAATGGACCGTACATCCACACTGATCCGTGATATTTTAAGTACAGACTTTACAAATGTTTATGTAAACGACACTAATCTTTTCGAAGACATCCGCTCATATGTACATGAGATTTCTCCGGAAATGGAAAAGATTGTTAAAGTATACAAGCATAAGGAGCCTATATTTGAACATTTCGGTATTGAGAAGCAAATTAAAAATGCTTTTGGAAAAACGGTAAATCTAGCTGGTGGAGCCTACCTTGTGGTAGAGCATACCGAGGCTTTGCACGTTATTGACGTGAACAGTGGTAATAGAACTGCGAGTAAAGAAAATCAGGAAGAGAATGCACTCCAGGTAAATAAAGAGGCGGCTAAAGAAATTGCCCGCCAATTGCGTTTACGTGATATGGGTGGTATCGTTGTGATCGATTTTATTGATATGCACAAACCTGCGAACAGAAAAATGTTGTTTGATCACTTAAGAGATTTGATGATGCTGGACCGCGCGAAGCATACCATACTTCCTCCAAGTAAATTTGGCCTTGTTCAAATCACCCGTCAACGTGTGAGACCAGAGATGAACATCGTAACAAGCGAGAAATGCCCTACCTGCGACGGTACGGGAGAAATTAAGGCTAGTATTGTTTTAATGGATGACATTGAAAATAATCTGACCTATATTTTGCAGGAGCAAAACGAAAAAAATATTACGCTTTGTGTACACCCGTACATCGAAGCTTACATTAAAAAAGGATTGATTTCTTTACAGTGGAAATGGTTCTTTAAATTTGGACAACGGATAAAAATCAAAGCAGTTCCGTCGTATAACCTTACTGAATTCCATTTTATTTCTTCTAAAGACGAAGAGATTAAATTATAATAATAACCACGGTTGTTTGAACAGGCCTAATTTCTTGATAGAGATTAGGCCTGTTTTGTTTTAACTGCTGTTTATTTCTGGAATTTAGTCTAAATTCGTAAGCCGTTACGGAGTACAGTGTCTTCCTGAGCATCCCAGATGACGAAATCATTCATTAAAATCAAATCAATTGGCTAAAACAAAATCAGCATATTTTTGTCAGAGTTGCGGGTATGAATCCGCAAAATGGCTGGGCAAATGCCCATCCTGCAACGAATGGAATACTTTTGTTGAAGAAGTAATTGAAAAATCAGCAGCTAAGGTTCCTACATGGAAAAGCAGTTCGGAAACCCAACGTGTGAGTAAGCCGAATAAGGTAGACAATATCCAATCCATAAGCGAAGAACGTACCCTTACCGGAGACAAAGAACTTGACCGTGTTTTAGGTGGCGGCCTTGTTGCCGGATCGGTCACTTTAATTGGCGGAGAACCAGGAATTGGAAAATCTACTTTAATGCTCCAGCTTGCCCTAAATATTTCGGGTAAAAAGATCTTATATGTTTCGGGAGAAGAGAGCGAGCAGCAGATTAAAATGCGTGCAGAACGAATTACAGACAAGCCTAAAGCGGATTGCTACATTTTAACGGAAACCTCGACCCAGAATATCTTTAAGCAAATAGAGATTCTTAAACCCGATATCATTATTATAGATTCTATACAAACGCTACATTCAGCACATATAGAATCAACGCCAGGAAGTGTATCGCAAGTAAGAGAGTGTACGGCCGAACTGTTGCGTTTCGCAAAAGAAACAGATACCCCGGTATTTCTTATCGGTCACATTACCAAAGATGGAACGATTGCAGGGCCAAAGATCCTTGAACACATGGTAGATACCGTTTTACAATTTGAAGGCGACAGGCACCATGTATACCGGATATTGCGCTCCATAAAGAACAGATTTGGAGCCGCTGCTGAGCTCGGTATTTATGCTATGCACAGCAGTGGTTTAAGAGAAGTTTCGAATCCTTCGGAAATTTTACTTTCACAGCGTGATGAAGAGCTGAGCGGGATAGCCATTTCGGCCACATTAGAAGGCGCCAGACCGATGTTAATTGAAACGCAAGCATTGGTTAGCGCAGCAGCCTACGGAACGCCTCAGCGCTCTTCAAATGGCTTTGATACCAAAAGAATGAATATGCTACTAGCTGTCCTGGAAAAAAGATGCGGTTTTAGGCTGAGTACGCGGGATGTTTTCTTAAACATCGCAGGCGGCATTAAAGTGGAAGACCCGGCAATTGATCTCGCTATCCTCGTTGCAATCATCTCTTCGCATGAGGATATCTTTATTTCCTCAAAAATATGTTTTGCAGCCGAAGTTGGACTATCTGGTGAAATAAGGGCGGTTAATAGAATTGAGCAGCGCATCTCTGAGGCAGAGAAACTAGGTTTTGAGCGAATTTTTATTTCCAACTATAATATGAAAGGCCTAATAGTTGAACGTTATAAAATCGAGCTTAGTCCAGTAAGTAAAATAGAGGATGTCTTCTCCGCATTATTTGGCTAAAATGGGCACAATTGAGTAAATAACGCCCCGCTTTTACACACATTGCGCATTAATTTGCTCGAATACAGATATTGATAGCAAAAGCAATCAATATCTATAAACCTGTATAACAGGAGTTTAAACCAAAACAAAGTCGTTTTTCAATAATGGCCTATTAATTGCCTTTATCTATACGTTACCGTTCATTTATGAATTTTAACAAAACAATAGGGATGATTATCCTCGTTATCGTTAGATAACGAGGATTTTTTTTGCCTTAAGCACTTAACGCAAGTATTTGATTTTTTTATATATTTATAAAAATTCAAACGCCGAAATGATAATAGCCTTAATTATTCTAGTTGTAATCGTTCTTGTAGGGATCGGTTTCTACAACTCCCTTATCGGAAAGAAAAACCAAGTCAACAACGCCTTCTCGGCAATTGACGTCATGCTAAAAAAACGTTTTGATCTACTACCAAATTTGATCGAAACGGTAAAACAATACATGAATTATGAAGAAGGCTTACTAGGAAAAATCGTTGAATTACGAACTAAGGCCACAACTGCAAACATCAGCAATGAAGAAAAGCTGGACATAGACCGGCAGTTGAGTACAAGCGTGAAGGGACTAATGGTAACCGTTGAGAACTACCCAGATTTAAAAGCCAACAATAGCTTTATCAACCTTCAAACTACCTGGACAGAGAGTGAAGAGCAAATAGCAGCGGCGAGAAGAACATATAACGCTTCGGTTACCGATTATAACAATGCAATCATGATGTTTCCAGGGAGTATTTTTGCTGGCATGATGAATTATCAGCCCATAAATCTGCTTGCCAACACGGAAGAAGAACGCAAAAACATTAGCGCAAAAGAGCTTTTCAATAACTAATGGACAGCGTACTAGCCGACTTAGAAAATCAACGAAAAGAAGTTTCTGCACTAAAAATAAAGAGCTACCTGTGCATTGCCATAGGTATTTTAACTATAGTGGCAGGAATTGCTTCCGGCACTTTTGCCATAGCCGGGGCTGTTATTGGCGGAATAATGCTGATTACAGGCTTTGTTTTATGGAGCAAGACAAATGCTAAGTTTTACCAATACAGACATAGTTTTAAGCAAGGAGTAATTCCACTGGTTCTCAAAACCATAGATGAAAGCCTTGAAATGGATTATACAAACGGTCTGTCGGAAAAAGAGTTCATTTGTTCCCAGCTATTTAGCAAAGAGCCGGATCGCTATAGGAGCGAAGATCAGGTTTCTGGAATAGCAGGAAAAACATCATTTTCCTTTTCCGAACTTCATGCAGAGTACAAAACTGTTACGCAGACAAAGAATGGTAGGCAAGAACATTGGCATACCATATTGAAAGGAATCGTTTTTTATGCCGATTTTAATAAGAATTTTAATGGTGTAACCATAGTAAGACCCAAAGATATGGGGGCAGCGTTAGGCGCCTGGATATCAAAAGCAATGCCTATATTCAATTCTTCAGACCGAACACCTGTACGGCTGGAAAATCCCGAATTTGAAAAAGAATTTGCTACCTACTCAACGGATCAGGTAGAAGCCCGATACATTTTGACACCGGCGATGATGGAACGACTATGCGAGCTAAATAAGCGCTGCAGTTACACCATTTCACTTTCATTTATAGGTTCCTGCGTTTTTATCGCATTCCCCCTAAACAAGGACTACTTCGAACCCCCTGTGTATAAAAGTATTCTTACTTCAGGTTTTTTAAATGAAGACACCGAAGTAATTCGATTTATGTATGGCATTATTAAAGATCTGGACTTAAATACAAGAATCTGGACGAAAAATTAATCAGTAAATTAAAAGGGCTATATCTCACGAGAGGGCACTGAAAAAGTCCTTTTAAATATTTGGAGTCCAAAAAGAGCAGAAGAACTATGGTTATCTGCTCTTTTTTTGTACCTTAAAAGTAGGTTTTAAAAGGTGCCCAATGTTAGCTCATCAACAAAAGATTCAATTCAGTGCCTACTCAGGATTGTATGATTTGATCATTCCCAAAGACAATTTACTTCGAAAGATCAACGATCTAATAGACTTCAGTTTCATTTATGATGAACTGCTCGAGAAGTACTGCCACACCAATGGACGTACTGCGGAGAGTCCCATCCGTATGTTTAAGT
>NZ_SJSM01000027.1 GCF_004331685.1 Pedobacter hiemivivus
AGCCACGTATTACACTCGGATAAGAAATCTTAAAGGCAATCTGAGCCTGCTTAACGCTCATTCCTGCTTTTATAGCCCGGATGACCGACCGCTTTTCTCCGGCGGTATAACGCTTGTGCTTGGCTATGCCTGAACCATATTTGGCTATCCAATCAATGAGCGTACCGGGGCTCATACCATAATCATTTACCAGATCTCTGCGAGGAACGCCTTGTTCCGCCAGATCAACAATATGCGCTATTAAACGCTTATCAAAGCGCTGTTTATTATTCCTACGAGAGGAATAAAGAAATTCCGTTCCTTTTGTTTCCATACACTGTTTTTAGTGTATAGCTTTTTTAGGAATCGACAGAAATTTCTGCCCTGGAGTGTGTTGGATGAGGAAAAGGTTGTTGCAGAAATTGTTTAAAGTACTTTTAGAAGCGAAAGGTTTTATTATTATATTTGCGGCTTGGATTTTAAGTTTTATTGATCTAAAATTCAAGATTTGGTCCCGTAGTTCAACGGATAGAATAGAAGTTTCCTAAACTTTAGATATGAGTTCGATTCTCGTCGGGACCACAAGATTAGCAAGCCTTTGGATTAAAATCTGAAGGCTTTTTTATTGGCATATCTTTTATATCTTAGGTATTGGTATAAAAAGGGTATCATTTAATGTACAAGCAAAAAATAGCGATAACTATAAATTCGGATTTTGATAAAGAGAAATTATATGATGAGTTCATCATGTTAATGAGCAGTCTTTGTCGAACGGGCCAAATTATGGGTGGGGTTGAATCTCCTTATGTCGCAGGAAATGAATTAATTTGTTATCAGACTACTCTGGAACGAAACTCGTTGGATACAGAATGCAATAACAAATGGGTCAATCTTAGAATCAAAAACTTAGAGGAGGGATGTAATTCTAAATTGAAGATAGAAGTTCTTGGAGAGCATGTTCCATTTTATAAGGATGTTTGTACTTGCGATCAACACGATTCGTATTTGTTGTTTACGACATATTTGAATGAAAGCTCACCAGTTGATTGTGGCACCTGTGGCGGCTCGGTCCCTATTTATAAGATAAAAGGTTTGACTGATAAAGAACAGACTGATATCGAGTCTTGGGAAGGGGATTATGTCTCATGTGATAACTTGAATATGGGTTGTAACGTTGGAGAAAAATGGGCGATAAAACAAATGTCGGATCCTAAATCTCAACTTTCGCAAGTTGGCAGGGATATTTGTAAGAGAGTAACTGAATTGACAGGAGTGCCTACATATTATTATCTTTTCAACTATCAAGCTATTTCAATTGCAAAGGATAAATTGAGGAAATGTCCTTCCTGTAATGGAGACTGGCTGTTGAATGAAAAGTGGTTGGCATTCTATGATTTCAAATGTGACAGATGTAAATTAGTCAGTACATTGACAAGTAGAAGTTGATTGTACATTTAAACCTTTATACATGTTTGAGTTATAAGATTTACTCCTCCAAAAAGCAGGATGGGTAAAAAATATTTTAATAAAAGGGCAAAAAGCAACCGGGGTTTTTTTAGACTACTGCAATTACTTGCAGGCAGAATTTGAATCTGCACCTTTCCCTGCGGGGAACATCATACCGAAGTATCACCAGTTTACGGCACCTTTTATTTTAATGAGCAATAAATTAAAAGAAGAGCAACAATTAACCAGTGTTTGGTTTTTGCGTGACAGGCGAAGTAACACTGATCTACGGCATCTTCTTTATTTATTAAGGGCGATCAAAATTCAACATGCGTTTGTACTGCTCTACCAACTGAGCTACACTGGCTAAACCAATGACCGGGATCGAACCGGTGACACGAAGTAGCGCATGTTTACGGCACCTTAATACTTTAATTTCTTTAAAAAGAAAGGCGAAAAGCAATAAGTGATTCATCCCGTTCGTAGCTAAAGCCCGACAGCGGGTCTTGGTCGAAGTAACACTCATTTACGGCACTTTCTTTTATATTTTATAAGGAGCAACTGGTGATTCGGGACGGGGGACTGCATTTGGGACTCGAACCCACAGCATTGTCTGTGCAACACAGCCCACCCCCTCAATGGCGCGAAGTAACCCGTTTCTACGGCATCCTTATTAATCTCTTTAAAAGTATGGGGTGGAGAACACCCCATACTTAGTTTATAATTCTATTTTATTGATCGCATCCAATGCCGAGTCACCATTTTCCAAAGCTGTTAATACTTCAAAAACTTTATCACTCCAGCCCGCTATCAGGTAAACGTCATTGCGTAATATTTGCAATGGCGCTTGTCCATAACCTTGTAAGTCGAACAGGTAGAGTTTAGCCGCTGGCGATACCTCTGCCTTATAGCGCAACCATAAAGTCTGTATATCACTGCCTGATGCTGACGAACTGTTCCACAACTGGCCATCTGTGAATAGCATCACTTTGTCCATCCTGACCTTACGAGACAATATATCCTTGATTACCAAATGACCGTTGGTAGCGTAGCCAACTTCACCTTCGCGGCGATAAAACTCCTGCACATTGGCCAATATGTTATTACGTGGCACTGTGATCGTTTTCCAGGAATCACCAAACATTCCAACCTCAACGTTTTTACAACGTGAATGTAAGAGCATCGCAAGCATCAATCCCACATCGTACAGCAAGATTTTAGACTTTGCCGACACAGGTTTCTGCATTGATCCAGAAACGTCGCAGGCTACCAGCACGCTTGTTTCATGGTCAAAACCCTTGATGTTCGCCGCGCTTGCCTGAACAGCTTTTTCCAAAGCATCCAGCAAGTCACCAGTGTATCCTTTGTTCCCGCCTTGCACCAATGCCACTATTTTCTTTGCCAGGCTTTGTACTGGTGCAGTCGGATGGATCAGCTCGCGATATGCCGCAAGGTAACGGAATGGAAACTGCTTTGCTTTTGCCACTTCTTCGGCATCGGCCAAACGTGCGCATACCTTTTCAAAGTGTATATAGCTCACACGAGCTTCTTGAATGTTACGCAAGTTCCTCAATAAGGCCATATAGCCCAGCTTGCCGCTATCTATCAATTCCTCCCATTTGGCGCGAAGCGCAATAGCTTTGGCTTCATCACTGTCAAAATTCAATTGGCCTAATGCTGATAATTCAGTCTCCCAGGTATAAGGCGTTTTCAAATCACCCGTCACTATTTTGTTAAAGAGTAATTGTTGCAAGTCATCCTTTGCCTTAGGGTGAACCAGAAACAAAGCATCACGCAGTTTGATAGCACCATCGCGGTTGTATTTACCAAATTGATACTCGTCGAAACGGTTAAATGCACTTGACAAGCCTTTTTGCAATTGTTTTGATAAACGGTTTAGCCTTTTAGTACCTTTACGCTCATTCAGCAATTCGTAGCAAGCCAATAACTCTGTAATCTCGTCTGCTCGACCAATTACACCGTCAGTAACTCTGGCGACGAGATTATCGCCAGAGTGTCGCTTGGCCAATTCGGTAACCAGCATCAGTGGTACCGAACGCATATACATTTTAGTTCGGGCATATATAGCTAGCTTACCCACAAATAATGGTTCGCATTTGGCTATTAACAGGCGAAGACGTTCCAGTCTTACTTCATTTTTTTCGTAAAAGGAATCATTTAAGCTCCAGGTAACCACGGCAGCGTATAATTCCATCTCTGGTGTCATCACAAATGCTTTTGCGCCTTCATGGTTTACCGTTTGATTTTTTGTTCTGCTTAATAGATTGAATTTCATAATGACCTCCTTTTTTCTTTCCTTAACACAAAGGTTGAAAGCAATTGCGCAGTGTATCTGCGCAGTAAAAATTATTTTAAATTATTTTTAATCTTCTGGTTTTTCTCTTGCATCAGCCATTCTCACAATCCTTGGCTCAAACTTCGCAAGTACTTCAACCAGGTCATTTTGCGCAGCCATTACCGCATGGATATCTTTATAGGCCATCGGCGCTTCATCAACGTCACTACCCATCAGCGTAATTCGTTTCTCCACAAGATTGGCCGCAATTAAATTTTTGTCCAATGTTTTAAAGGCAGCGCTTCTACTCATTAAGCGACCTGCACCGTGACTGGCGGAATTGATGCTTGTTGCGTTACCTTTTCCGCGCACTAGAAAGCCAGGTGTACTCATACTTCCAGGAATGATCCCCAAAACACCTTCGCCCGCCGGTGTGGCACCTTTACGGTGTACCATTACCTCAGTGCCATCTGCCAGTTGTTCTTTCCATGCAAAATTGTGGTGGTTTTCTATCCGGGTAATCGGATTGACTCCCAAAGCACGGGCGATCTTATTATGGATCTCATGGTGGTTTGCACTTGCATATTCACCAGCGAGATTCATAGCTATCCAGTACTCTTGTCCCTCATCCTTATCCAGATCTAACCAAGCCAAATGTTTGGCTTCGGCAGGAAGTTTTGTTTTAACCATGGCAATTTTACTATAGTGGTCTGCTACAGCGCCGCCAAATCCACGTGAACCCGAGTGTGACAACAATGCCAGATATTTACCTGCAGGAATACCAGCTAAGACACCCTCGGCTATAGTTAACTCACCCCATTCCACAAAGTGGTTCCCGGTACCGCTTGTACCCAATTGAGCATAGGCCTTATTTTTCAATGAGCGGATCACCTTGGTTTCGTTCCAGGTCTTGCTGTCAAACAATGAACTGTCAAAATATGATTTGGTGGTACATCCCATACCGAAATAAGTATTGTCAACTAATATGTTTTTCAGCTTGTCAGCTTCAGTATCAATAGCTTCTGCAGGTATGTCAAATATGCTTAAGCACATGCGGCAGGCAATATCGACTCCAACAGCAAACGGAATAATCGTGTTAGCAGTAGTAGCCAGTACGCCACCGATAGGAAGGCCATAACCTTGATGTGCATCCGGCATAAGGGCACCAGCAACTGCGATAGGTAGTTGTACCGCGGTTCTCATTTGTGCCAAGGCCCCCACCTCTATATGTTCCAGTCCCCACACCGGAAACTCGGCTATTTCTTCTTTCAGCTTAAAATTGCTGCGTTCTTGCTTTACAAACTTACCTTCCTTACGCAGGGCGATTACATCCTCGGCAAGGTTCTTAAACTTGCCGCCTTTCTTTAATGCGTAAGGCATCGGGTCGTCGATCAGTGCTTCTAAATTGGCAAGGATTTCAGATTTACCCATTACGTTATGTTTCAATAAACCATTGGCCACGCGGCTGAAGTTTACCAGGATTTCTACATCGTTGATACCTAAAGCCTTTAATTCGTTGTTACCGATTTTCTCGTTTTCCATGACTGTTTTATTATTTATTGATACAAAGAAATATAGCATCTGCGCAGTGTATTTGCGCAGATCAAAATAATTCATAAATTCATAAAAATAATTTCAGATTAGATGCCAGTCAACAGAAATGCCCTCATCCGTTACCGTACTATTGACCAATGCCTTCAAAACCGCTATAAGAAGTGGACGCTCGACGACCTGATCGCTGCATGCAGTGATGCGATCTATGAATATCAGGGCATTGATACCGGAGTAAGCAGAAGAACTGTACAGGCTGATATGGAAATGATGCGCAGTAATAAGCTTGGCTATGAGGCGCCGATTATTGTAGTCGATAAAAAGTATTACACCTATAGTGATAAGAATTACAGCATCACCAATAGTCCGTTAAACCAGCAGGACATGCAGGTGCTAACTGAAGTAGCTGGTTTATTAAAGCAGTTTAAGGGGTTTAACCATTTTGCTGATTTGAATGAAATGGTGAGTAAGCTGGAAGATAAAATCTATTCGGAGAAGACTCATAGCGCTCCGGTAATAGATTTTGAAAGAAATGATAATCTGAAAGGGCTCGAGTACATTGAAGTGATACGAAAAGCAATCGTAGCAAAGAAAACTTTGTGCTTAACCTATCGGTCATTTAAGGCAAGGGATTCCAATACCTTTTGTTTTAGTGCATATTTATTGAAGGAATACCGGAACCGCTGGTTTGTATTGGGGGTGCAGCATAAGAAAAACGGGGGGCTATACAATCTGGCGTTGGACCGAATACAATCTATTGAGGACGAGGAGCAACCTTACAGGGAAAATACGACGCTTGATCTTTCAACTTACTATAATGATACGATAGGGGTTACAAAATCCCCTGGTCAGCGCGATTGCGAGGTTGTATTCTGGATAGATAACGACAATGCACCCTATGTAATTACCAAGCCCTTACATCATACCCAAAAGCTGTTAAAGGAAGATGAAACAGGTAAGGTGTTCAGTATAAAGGTGGTTTTAAATTTTGAGCTAGAACGGGAGCTATTAGGCTTTGGCGCTAAAATGAAAGTATTAGGGCCGAGGATTTTGGTAAAGCAAATGAAACTGCAACTACAAAAAACGATTGATCGCTATAATACACTTGAAGATTGTACGATTAACATGAAGAGTTAATAAGACTTCTATGTTTGAGCGTCATTTTTTGTATTCATGATCAGCTTCGATATGTAAAGAGACATCTCAGCCAAGGCTGTTTTTGTTTCTCCTTAATTAAAGGTCTACTTTATTGCTGCGATTTCAAAAGTATTTGTAATTTGGTATAATGAAAACGCTGTTCTATTTCCTTTTTTTTATGCTCATCAGCATATCCTGTTTTGCAGACTCAACACAACAGGTAAAAAATACGGTAGCGTACAATGGCATAGGTATTGGTAGTGCACTTGCAGTTTCGATTTGCTGGTCAAGGACGCATTCGGTGCTAACTTCTGCTTTGGCAGGTTTGTTTGGCTGGCTATATGTAATCTATTACTTGATTATTAGGGAAAGGTAAGCTACATGAAATTCTTGGCGAGTCCTTCGCCATTATTCATCAGTCAGGCAGTTCGTAGTTTACGAGATTTGAGAAAGATCCTACAAGGCTCTCTAAAAAGGCAAGAGGTTGATTTTTTTCGGAGCCATTTGGTATGCTCATAAAGTCCATCGAATTGAAATGTTAATCCATTCTTTATATTCCTTTTAGGGATAAATTTGCATCATTACTTAATAACCTTATGACTATAAATTATAAATGCTTCGGTATTTTTATCTTTTTTTGGGTTGGAATACATCAAATATCTTTTGCACAGCGTAAACCGCTCCAGCTTTGGTATAGCAAGCCTGCAATGGTTTGGGAGGAGACTTTACCTGTAGGTAATGGAAGGTTGGGGATGACTCCTGATGGTGGGGTGTTCTCAGAGAAAATCATATTGAATGACATTACGCTGTGGTCAGGAGCACCTCAGGATGCTAATAATTATAATGCTTATAAAGCACTTCCTGAAATTCGCAGATTGATCGCTGAAGGGAAAAATGATGAGGCGCAGGCTTTAGTCAATCAATCATTTGTTTGTACCGGAAATGGCTCTGGTTCGGTACCTTTCGGCTGTTTTCAGATGCTTGGTGAATTGAGCCTTGATTTCAACTATAAAGCTGGGGTAAAAGAATATACAAATTATAACCGGTATTTGGCTTTAGGCGATGCGCTAATCCATAGTAAGTACCGTATAGATGGCGTAAATTATACGAGGGAATATTTCTCCAGTTTTGATGATGACGTAAATGTGATCCGGATTACAAGTGATGTCCCGGGTCGTTTGAATTTCAGCATTGCACTTAACAGACCTGAAAAGGCAGATATTAGGGTAATTGGCAACGAGTTGCAGATGTATGGTACCCTTGACAGCGGAACACCAGATCGGGGAATGAGTTACCTGTCCGCTGTCCGCGCAGTACTCAAAGGTGGAAAACAAACAGCAAAAGACAACCGTCTGGTTATCGAAAATGCGACTGAGGTAATCATTTACGTTTCGGCAGGTACGAGTTACAAAAATAAAGACTTTAGTGCCAGTGTGGCTGCGATGATGGCCAAGGCTGTAAAAAAGGACTATTTAAAACAAAAGGAAGCACATGTTGCTAATTTTCAGCGGCTCTATAACCGGGTGTACCTTGAACTTGGGGGAACCGACCTTAGTCATGTGCCGGTCAATGAAAGGCTAAAAAACTTTCGTTTGCATCCGGAGGCTGATAATGGGCTGCCGGTATTGTTTTATCAGTACGGAAGATATCTGGCTATTTCCAGCACCAGGAAAGGTTTATTGCCGCCCAATTTGCAGGGACTTTGGGCGAATCAGATCCAGACACCCTGGAATGGTGATTACCATCTGGATGTAAATGTACAGATGAATCACTGGCCAATGGAGGTGAGTAACCTTTCTGAGCTGAACCTTCCTCTGGCCGATCTGGTAGAAGGTATGGTTGCTCCGGGGCAGCGTACAGCTAAAGCCTATTACGATGCACCGGGATGGGTTGCACATGTGATCACCAACATATGGGGTTTTACCGAGCCGGGTGAAAGTGCTTCCTGGGGGGCAACTAAAGTTGGGTCGGGTTGGTTATGCAGTAACTTATGGGATCATTATGCCTTCACTGAAGATCATGAATATCTACGGAAGATTTATCCGGTGCTAAAACAGGCAGCACTGTTTTACAGCAGCATGCTCATTAAGGATGTTAAAAGCGGCTACCTGGTCACTTCCCCTTCTTCCTCACCTGAAAATACTTTTTATTTACCTAACGGTAAAACCGCCAGTATTTGCGCAGGCCCTACAATTGACAATCAGATTATTCGTGAATTGTTTTCGAATGTAATTACTGCCAGCAGGATACTGAAGACGGATCAGGATTTCGCCACGGAACTGGAACGGAAATTAAGCCATGTGCCGCCCGCAGGAATTATAGGAAAGGATGGGCGGTTATTGGAATGGATGGAAGATTATAAAGAGACTGACGCTCAACATCGTCATATTTCGCACTTATATGGTTTATTTCCGGCAGCATTGATCACATCCGATGGCACACCTGAACTGGCTGAGGCTTGTCGCCGAACCCTCGATGTGCGGGGTGATGATGGGCCTAGCTGGAGTATCGCCTACAAATTGCTGTTCTGGGCACGTTTACACGACGGCGAGCGTAGTTATAAGCTCTTTAAGGAACTGCTTAAACCCACTTTGCGTACGGATATTAATTATGGAGCAGGAGGTGGGGTATACCCTAATTTGTTATCTGCAGGTCCGCCTTTCCAGATTGACGGTAATTTTGGAGGAGCTGCGGGGATTGCTGAAATGCTGATTCAGAGCCATACGGGAAAAATTGAGCTGCTCCCTGCTCTTCCGAATGCCTGGAAAGCTTCGGGGACAGTGAAGGGCTTAAAGGCAAGAGGAAATTACACCGTAGACTTTTCATGGAAAGATGGAAAGGTTACCACTTATCAGGTCCGTTCGGTAAAAAATAAAAAAGTAAAAGTACTGGTAAACGGAATAACCAGGGAAGAAAAGGTAAGCCCTAACTAACGCTTATAGGCTTTTCGGTAGGCAGATGGCGACGTGCCGATCAATTTTGTGAACAATCGGGAAAAGTAATACTGATCGTCTATACCCAGTAATGCACAGATTTCTTTAATACTTTTATCCGTAAAATAAAGATATTGGCAGGACTGCTGTATTTTAAGCTGGTTCAGATAGGCAATTGGCGATTGTCCTGTTTTGGCTTTGAAGCTCCGGAGGTAGTGGGAAATGGATAAGTTTTGTTCATCGGCCAGCGCATTAATGCTAAGTTTTTTGTCCAGGTTAATTTTCATATAGGCGATGGAGTTACTCACCATGTCTATGCTGTAAACTGCTGGATTGATGTCTCTGTAGTAAATGAATGAAGTTAGGAAATAAAGCGATCGGAAATTCATAATTTCCATATCACGGGAACTGAAGCTTCTGTCGAGCGTATTAAAAATCTGGTCAAATGACTTGATCCGATATTGCTCGAATGGGATGGAATGTACATGGAACGCGCCGTCGATCAAAGAACGCTCGTAGAGCTTACGTGAGTTTGTGCCGCTAAAATGCAGCCAGTAAATACTCCATGGAGCTTTGTCTGAACTATAGTAACGATGTGGGGTGTTTTTTGGAATAATGAAAAAAGTATTCGCCTTTAGTAGGTATACTTCATCATTCATTTCTATTTCGCCCTCTCCGTCTATACAATATAGGAGGATAAATTCACTCGCACCCCGTGGACGTTCGCACTCATGACCATCGGCATGTGGATAATAGCCTAAAGCTGTGAGGTAAAAGGAACTGATCAACGGGTTTTCTTTAATCTCTTTTCTGATATTTGGAGTTAAAACAATCATTCTCTGTCCAAGAAAACCTTCCATGATTTTTTTTTGTTCTTCCATTCTATTTGGTTAGGGGTGATACAAATATAACCTAAACATTTGCATATGAAAAGAGTATATTATCCATTATTACGATTAATTTATACATTTTTCGATAAGCTGAATATGATAGCTTAATGTTTAATCACAGGTGTATCTTGATTTTAAGCTAATCATCTATGGACAAGCTACTTTTGGTGAAAACTTGAAGTGGCTTTTTTTGTGATAAGATTTTTTCTAATGGTATTTACCGCAGGAGTGTTGAAATGATTTTATTGTCCATCATTATGGTTAATTAGTACATTTTCTGACTGCCGATTATCGAATAGCTTTACTTTACCAAATATAAACTTAAACCACTCGTTATGACCGCTATTTTTATTCCATTTAAGATCTGGACAATTGATGATCTGCTTTTACAGGCATTTAGTTTTTTGTTTGTAACGCCGTACTTATTCGTACGCGCCTAATCCCTATATCTCTAACGCACACACTAAACTGGTTAAAAAAACTTAATTCATATTTATGAAATACATTTACATTTTTAGTAAAGGTCGATGGGCATCAGCATGGCTGCTGTTATGCTTTTTTACGATTGTGGGGAATAAGGCCTACTCACAGGAACCTGTAAAGATTACCATTATTGGTACGGTAATGGATACATTGAACAGGAAGATTCCGGGAGCAACTGTAGTTGTCGTAGGCAACTCCCAAATTGGAACCCAAACCGATGCAAATGGTAAATTTGTGCTCGATGTAAATGAGGGTGTTATCCTTCGGGTCTCTTATGTTGGCTACAAGGAAAAGCGTTTCACCGCTTCGTCCGCTAACAAAGTTGTAACCATTCAGTTGCTAGAAGATAACATGCTGGCCGACGAGGTAGTTATTACAGCAATGGGACAAAAGCAGCGAAAAGAGGCTGTGGTAGGCTCGGTAACCACCATTAAACCTGGTGATTTAAAGATCCCTGCAAGTAACTTGACCACGGCACTTGCAGGGCAGGCTGCAGGTATCATTGCTTATCAGCGCAGTGGACAACCAGGGCAAGATAATGCTTCCTTCTTTATCCGGGGGGTAACTACCTTTGGTTATAAGCAAGATCCTTTAATCCTGATCGATAATGTAGAGTTGACCTCAAATGATCTGGCTCGTTTGCAGCCGGATGATATTGCTAGTTTCACTATACTGAAAGATGCCAGTTCAACAGCACTTTATGGTGCCCGGGGGGCCAATGGTGTAATTCTGGTAAGTACTAAAGAAGGTAAAGAGGGAAAGACTAATATTAATTTTCGTTCAGAATATTCGTTATCCCAATCTACCCAAACACTTAACCTGGTGGATCCTATTGAATACATGAACCTTTATAATGAGGCTTCATTAACCCGTGATCCGGCTTTGCCTTTACCGTTCGCGCCAATAAAAATACAAAATACAAAAGCTACCCTTGCAGGTGCACCAGGCAGTAACCAATATGTATATCCTGCGGTTGATTGGATAGGTATGTTGTTTAAAGACAGGGCTACGACACAACGTAATAATCTAAGCGTTAGTGGCGGGGGTGGTGTGGCCAAATACTATATTTCAGGCTCTTATAATGTGGATAACGGAATTTTAAAAACAGATATACGTAATAATAATAAAAACAACGTTAATTTCAAGAATTACCAGTTGCGTTCAAACATTAATGTTAACCTCTCTAAATCTACCGAACTTATTGTGAGGCTTTCAGGCACTTTTAGTGATTACAACGGACCGATTACTTTAGATGGTTCCTTTGCATCTGATCTGTATGCCATCGCCTCACACGCCAGTCCGGTTGAGTTCCCGGCCTATTATCCTGCTGATGAAGCCAATGCCGGGGCTAAGCATATCCTGTTTGGAAACGTAGGCGGACCGAATGGAACGCAAAATAATAGTATTCTTTATCCAAACGGAAATCCGTACGCGCAACTGCTGAAGGGGCACAAAAACTCGTCTGAATCGCGTATGTCTGCACAGCTGGAGCTTAATCAGAATTTCGATTTTATAACGGAGGGCCTTAAATTAAGAGGCATCTTTAATACCAATAGGTATTCTTATTTTGATTCCCAGCTTTCATATACTCCTTATTTCTATAGTGCAAATGGTTATGATAAAATAGCTAATACTTATTCCCTATCCTGGCTTAACCCTATGAAGGGATCGTCATTCGGCAATGTGCCTACAGAATATTTAGTGTATAGTAAAAATGAGCCTAATGCCAATTCCTTCTATTATATACAGACTGCTCTAGACTATAACAGGAAGTTTGGAAACCACACATTAAGTTCCACTTTAATCGGTACCGCACAGCAGACCTTATATTCAAGTGCTAAAGATCCAAGAACAGAGACAACTACTTTACCTTATTCTTTGCCGTTCAGAAATCTTGGTTTGGCAGGCCGGGCAACCTATTCATTTAAGGATAGATATTTTGTCGAGTTTAACTTTGGCTACAATGGGTCTGAACGTTTTTCCGATAACAACCGGTATGGTTTTTTTCCTACAATTGGTGCGGCTTGGGTGCCGTCAAACGAAGCTTTTTGGAAGCAGAACGATATTGTTAACCGTTTAAAGATCCGATTTAGCCATGGTCTGGTGGGTAACGATGCGATTGGTTCACAACGGTTTTTCTATCTTTCAGATGTTGAGTTGAATGGGGGTAACTTTGCTCAGTTTGGTATCAATAACCAAAATCAGTTAAACGGTGTAACCATCAGAAGTTATGCCAATTCCAACATTACCTGGGAAACCTCAAGGCAAACCAATTTGGCAGCAGAGGTTACTTTGCTGAAAAACTTAAATCTTATTGCCGAATTTTATAAAAACCACCGTTATGATATATTACGCAAGCGAAACATACCTGCGACTGAAGGTTTCGAAGCGGATGTTTTAACCAATCTGGGGGTGGTTGATTCAGAAGGTATAGACTTATCACTTGACTATAAACAAAATTTTAACAGTGGCCTGTGGGCTGCAGTTCGAGGCAACTTCACCTATTCCACAAATAAATATACGTATATAGAAGAACCCAATTACCCTGAAACCTGGAGACATTTTATGGGTCAGCCAATTAGCCGTGGCTATGGATTTATTGCAGAACGTTTATTTGTTGATGATGCTGAAGTTGCCAATTCGCCTAAGCAGCAGTTTAATACGGTTGATGCTTACGACAATAAAATTCTGGGAGAGCTGCCAAAAGCAGGTGATATTAAATATCGCGATGTAAATGGAGATGGAAAGCTTGATGATTTGGATATGGTATTCATGGGCTATCCAACTACTCCTGAAATCGTTTACGGCTTTGGTCTTTCAACAGGCTATAAAGGGTTTGACCTGTCGGCATTTTTCCAGGGGCAAGCGAGGGTATCGTTCTTTATCGATCCAAAAAAGGTAAGCCCATTTTTAGAACGTAATGTAAAATATGTAGAGGGCAGGGCGCAAGTATTACAGGAATTTGCGGACAGTCACTGGTCAGAAGAAAATCAGGATCTGTATGCAACTTATCCGCGTTTAGGCACGAGTAATTCTATAATTGCCAACAATTTACAATCCAGCTCCTGGTGGCTCAGAGACGGTAGCTTTATCCGGTTAAAATCACTTGAAGTTGGATATACGCTGCCAAAAAACATTTTAAAATCGTTAAGGGTTTCAAACTGCCGCTTTTACTTTAATGGATTGAACCTGGTAACCTGGAGCCCATTTAAAATATGGGATCCGGAGTTGGGAGGCAATGGATTTGCTTATCCAATACAAAAAGTGTTCAATTTCGGCTTAAACGTAAATTTATAATTGTCAATAAATACAAAAGATATGAAATTCTATTATAAACTGACTTGCGTTGTTGTGCTATGTATCACAGGCCTGTCGTGTAAAAAATTTCTGGATGTCGTTCCCAATAATGTGGGTACGCTTGATTACGCCTTTTCAAATAGAAATGAAGCAGAAAATTACCTTTTTGGATGTTATAATACTTACCAGAATTTAAACCGGGAGGTCGAAAATAATGTTGGCTTTGTAACGTCTTCAGAAATTATCTATCCGCTTGGCCTCGATGATCATCCTTTTAACACAATTAAATCACCGGGCTTTAAACTGATCAGAGGGGGCATACAAAATGCATCAGACCCCGTAATTGACTACTGGACTGGAGGTAACGGTGGCCAGGCGCTTTATCTTGCCTTAAGAAGATGTAATATCATGCTCGAAAATATTGATAAGCCCTTTGATTTGAAAGAGCCTGAAAAGAAAAGATGGATCGCTGAGGTTAAATTTTTAAAAGCATTTTACCATTACTATTTAATCAGGTTATATGGGCCGATTTCATTAGCTAAAGAGAACAGGGCAATTGATGGGTCAATAGAAGCAACAAAAGTTAAAAGGGCCACCGTTGATGAATCCTTTGCTTATGTAAACCAGTTGTTAGACGAAGCTATACCCGATTTGCCTGCCGTGCTCACAAATAGACTTTTAGAGTTAGGAAGGCCTACCAGATCTATCGGTATGGCTTTAAAGGCCGAAGTATTAATTACAGCTGCAAGCCCCTTATTTAATGGTAATCCTGATTATGCTAATTTTAAAGATAAGGATGGTATAAATCTTTTTTCAACTACAGTTGATCCTCAAAAATGGGCATTAGCCGCCAAAGCTTGTAAAGACGCTATTGACGAGGTCATAGCACGGGGCGGGGATTTATATAACAGGATTCCTACTGATAAAGTAAATGATGTTTCCAACGAACTGAAACAAGTGTTAAAACTGCAATCGGTTATTACTGAAAACTGGGATCAAAACCCGGAGTTGATTATTTCCTCACAGTATGATTTTGCTTATCAGGGCTTTATCTTCCCTAAACTTAATCAGGAGTCGGTTTCTTTGGGTAACAGCTATCCTTCAAATTGGTCAGTACCAATTTCTACTACCGAGTTGTTTTACACCAAAAATGGTGTGCCTATAAATGAGGATAATAGTGGTGTGTTTGATTACACCAACAGAAATAGTTCCCAGTTTGGCGATGATGCGAACAAGCATTACTTAAAACAAGGCTATGAAACTGCAAAAGCTAATTTTAACCGTGAACCAAGATTTTACGCAGCTCTAGGTTTTGACGGTGGTATCTGGTTTGGCAATGATAAGGGAAATGAGAGTGAGGCAGATTACGTACAGGCCAGGGGGGCATTCGCACTTGCGGGACCTAAAAGTACATACGCCACAAATGTTACCGGATACTGGCCTAAAAAACTAGTTCACTATAGATCTATCATGAACCAGCGTGTCAGTTTTGCTAATTTTAAACTACCTGTTATGCGTTTAGCTGGTTTATATTTATTATATGCCGAGGCGCTGAATGAAGAAGGAATGGCCTCTAAATCAGATGTTTTATTATGGGTAGATAAGGTCCGTACCAGGGCCGGCTTACCTGGGGTAGCAACTGCATGGCAAACATATTCCAATAGGCCAGGTAAGCCTGATACTAAAGAAGGCAGAAGAGAGATCATCCGTCAGGAAAGAAGAATAGAATTGTGTTTTGAAGGCCAGGCGGGTTGGGATTTGCGGCGTTGGAAGGAGTTGCAGGGCGTGTTGAGCAGACCTTTGCAAGGTTGGAGTATAAATGAAGGGGCTGCAGCAAATTATTACAGACCCAGAACAGTAATGGTTCCAACTTTTGGATTAAAGGATTATTTATGGCCGATAAAAAATACTGAAGTCGTTGTAAATGAAAAGCTGGCTCAAACCATCTATTGGAAATAGTTTAAATTTTATCGGTCAATATTTAAAAATTTATACAGATGAAAAAAATTAATTACAGAAAACGCCCTGCCTTTTTGATCCTGGCCATAGTTCTGGTTAACCTATTGCTTCCCTCTTGTAAAGAACAGGAAGCTAACATTGATGTCATATCTAACGATATGACAAAACCCGGTGTGGTTAGTAATATAAAAGTAGAAAACTTTAACGGATCGGCCAGGATTACCTACAAATTACCTGATTCAAAAAATCTTTTATACGTTTTGGCCCGTTATCCTATTAATGATAACCGGGTAAGGGAAACCAAATCCAGTTATTACACCGATACCATTATGGTAGATGGCTTTGCCAGAGAAAAAGAGTATGAAGTTACTTTATATGCTGTGAGCAGGGCAAATGTAATGTCTGACCCGGTAGTGGTAAAAGTGAATCCAAAAACTCCAAATTATATTTTAGTCAATTCCGGGCTCGACATTACCTCTGATTTTGGAGGCGCTAATTTCTTTGGGCAAAATGTCAATAAGGTACCGCTTGCTTTGCACATGCTGGTTTATAATGAAACCACCAAAAAATATGATGAACAGGATCCGGAATATTTAAATACCAATACGATAGATATTTCTATCAGGAATTTGCCGCCAACGCCCCAGAAGGTGGGAGTTTATACTACCGACAGATTTGGCAATGTTTCGGATACGGTATTTAAAACCTTAACCCCGCTATACGAAACCCTGTTGGATAAAAGTAAGTTTTTTACCTATCGGTTACCCAGCGACGCTTCAACGACTGATTATGGTTGGGATTTGAAATATATGTTTGATGGTAATTTGGGTGAACCAGGCTGGCATACTAATGGTAATGTTTCCAAAAGCATAGGCACATTTGGTATGGGTGTATCAGCAAAAATCAGCCGTTTTATATTCTGGCAAAGAGGACCAAGTTATTATGAATACCAAAATACACGCACATTTACGCTATGGGGATCTAATAAGGATAACCCTGTCGATGTAGCTCTACCAACAGGTACGGCTCTGGGTACGGTAGCTGGCGATTGGATAAATATGGGCAATTTTGTTTTCCCCAATCCGCCGTCAGGTTTGGCACCAAACCAGGCTAATGAAGCGGACAAAGCCTTTGTAGCCAAAGGGGTTAATTTCACTATGCCAAGATCGGCCCCTCCAGCTAAATATATCAGGATTGATATTACTCAGACCTGGGGAGGATTAAATTATGTAAATGCTTTGGAGATAAGCATGTATGGTAACCCATTATAAGTGGTGTTTAATTTTAAGAAATAGATTATGAAATTATATAATATTGCGCTTATCACTTTTATATCCCTGGTTTTTTTGGGTTGTAAAAAGTACGCTGATGATTATAAATCTTTCCTGGACAATAAAGAGGTCAAATATTCGGGAAAGATTCAGAACCCAGGCTACAATACGGGTAACTTACGGGCGGAATTATTCTGGCACCCAAGTCCCGATCCAAGTATTGTCAAATATGTTATTTCCTGGAACAACGGTGAAAATACAATGGAGATAGCCGCCACCACGCACAACCCCACAGATCTGGTAAAGGTGATCGTGCCTAACCTTAATGAATATGTTTATGCTTTTTTGGTGGTGTCTTATGATAGCGAAGGCAATAAATCTGTTGCAACCGCAATTAACAATGTAAGGGTCTATGGTTCGACTTATATTAACACCCTGCTAAACCGAGGTGTAAATGTGAGTGAACCGTATAGATTTTTATCCGATGGTTCACTGCAGTTAAACTTTAACAAAAGGGATACGATGAACGTGGCGACAACCATACGTTATACCAATGTAGCAAATGCAATAGAAGAGCGGCAGCTATTGGCGGATAACAACTCGATTTTGATCCCGAATTATAAACCTGGTACAGCAGTTCAATACCGGTCTTCTTATATTCCTGAAGTCGGATCCATTGATAACTTTAACGTAACACAGTTTTCGAATTTTCCGACCATCATTAAAATTACAGAACTGGACAAATCACTATTCAGGTCGTTTAAACTGCCTACAGATATTAGTGACGAATATGGGTGGAAACTGGAGAATTTGTGGGATAACAATAATGGTACGGGCGGTGGAGATCCAGCAGGCTTCCATACAGGGGGATCTGGACTGCCGCAGTCATTTACAATTGACATGGGACAAACCGTTAAGCTTGACAATTTCAGGCTTTGGCAGCGCGATAATGCTTTGTATAACAGTGCTAATCTTAAAATTTTTGAAGTATGGGGCAGCAGCAGTCCAAATCCGAACGGTAGTTTTGACAGCAGCTGGACAAAGATGGGCACCTTTACTTCGGTTAAGCCTTCGGGTTTGCCGACAGGACAACTTACCGATGCAGACCGTGCATTTGCAAGAGCTGGTGAAAAGTTTACTTTCTCATCGTCGATACCACAAGTAAAATATTTGCGGTTTAAAGTGCTGGAAACATGGGGCGGAGCTAATTATATTCACCTTTTAGAATTATCGTTTTATAAAAACGAGTAAGCATCCTGAATGATTTTCAGTTAAAACATTCATTGCCATTCCTGAATGATTAGGTCACATTGTGGTGTAATCATTCAGGAATTGTATTTCTTAAACTTTTCTTTTTACAAATCAATAGTTACAATACAAATGAATAAGATCTCAAAGCGTTGGTGGGGTAATGTGGGTGATGGTGATGTTTATCTTTTTAAAATGATTAATCAGAAAGGCGCATTTGTAGAGATCAGCAATTACGGTGCTACTCTTATTTCTGTTCATACACATGACAAGGACGGTATCCTTGGAAATATTATTCTTGGCTTTCCACTATTGCGAGGTTATGTCAACGATCAAAATTATATAGGGGCAACAGTGGGGCGTTTTGCGAACAGGATAGCCAATGCAAGTTTTAGTTTAGATGGAAAGATATTTAAACTGGAGCAGAATGATGGGCCAAATCATAACCATGGTGGTAGTTCGGGTTTTCATAAAAAGACGTTTGCATATGAAACAAATGGAGATACACTGATATTTAGTTTGTTAAGTGTAGATGGGGATGGTGGTTTTCCTGGCAACCTGAAGGTGCAGGTCCATTATCGTTGGACTGATGATAATGAATTAAAAATAGATTATTTTGGTGAAACAGACCAGGATACACTATTTAATCTTACCAATCATAGTTATTTTAATCTTTCAGCTGGAAAAGGTCATATTTTTGAACATCACCTTCATATTTATGCAAATCAAATTGTAGAAGCGGGGGCTGATTACATTTCAACCGGGAAAATTGTAGCCGCAGATGATACAAATACATTTTCTGATTGTAAAATTGGGGATAAATTGTTGCAGTCCGATGGAAAAATTAAAGGTTTAAATACTTGTTATGCACTGGATTTTGAAAGACAAACTCTTGATCTGCCTGTAGCTGCTCTTTTTGATCCTTTGTCGGGAAGAAAGTTAAGCTTATATACTTCTTATCCGGGGGTACTACTGTATACCGGTGATTATTTAAATACAACTGATAAAGGGCATAATGACCGCATTTATACACCATTTGATGGTGTATGTTTAGAAGCACAATATTTTCCGGGCAGCCCGAATCATGTATCATTTCCTTCTCCCGTGCTTAAAACCGGGACAACTGCACATCATGCGATTATCTTCAAATTTGACATACACACAAATAAATCACAATATGAAAATTAAATCACTTTTTTTTATCACTATTTTATCGCTGGGAAGCCTATGGGGCTTCGCTGCTGATCGACAATTGCAATTAAAATCGCCTGATGAAAAATTGCTTGTAAATGTCGCTGTCAATAAAGAGATTGTCTATTCGGTTTTGTTTAATAGTAAAACTGTTTTGTTGCCCTCAACAATTTCCCTCACTTTAGATAAATTAATATTGGGGAATGAATCCATCGTTAAATCAACAAAAACTAACAATAACCGTGAATTTAATGAACTGATCATAAATTTTGAAAATTCATTTTCTTTGGTATTCAGGGCATATAATGAAGGAATTGCCTATCGTTTTTTGACTGACTTTAAAGGAGGGGTAAAGGTAATCAGTGAGCAGGCAGATTTTAATTTACCAGGTCAGCCTGCTGCAATCTTACAGCAAACGGATAGTTATACGAGCTGGGAGGGGTCATACATTAAATCGTCCTCTGTAAACGCTATTGCAAATGGGGTAAGAGCTACGACACCTGCTTTATTTGATTATCAAGATGCATCGGTTAAAGTATTGATTGCTGAATCTGACGTATGGGATTATCCGGGAATGTATATTCAGAAGAAAGAAGGAAAGTTTGTTGGTGAATGGGCTAAATATCCTGCTAAAACTGAAATGGGGAGCTGGGGCAATTTTGTTTCAGTAGTAAAACAAAGAGAAGATTTTCTTGCCAGAACTAATGGTAAAAGAGCATATCCGTGGCGGGTGCTGATCATCGCTGATGAAGATAAAGCGCTTTTAAATAATCACCTGATCGCTAAATTGGCGCAACCCGTACTGATCAAGGATATCAAATGGATAAAACCAGGGAAGGCTGCATGGGAGTGGTGGCATGATGCAATGCTCCCTGGGCTTGATATTCCATCGGGAATGGACAACAGAAATACCTTGTTGTATAATTATTACGTGCATTTCGCTGCGACACATCATCTTGAATATCTGATGATTGATGCAGGTTGGTCTGACAATTACGACGTTACGAAAATAAACGCTAAACTGGATATAAAGGAGGTAATAAAGGGTGCAAAAGAGAAGAACGTAGGTATATTTTTATGGTGTGTAGCATCTACCATTATGAAGGATCTGGATAAAAGTCTGGATTTTATTCAATCTTTGGGAGCTGTTGGTATAAAAGTAGATTTTTTTGATCGTGATGATCAGCTGGCTATGCAATGGATGGAACAAATTGCGAAAGCAGCGGCTAAAAGGAAGCTTATGGTTAACTTTCATGGTTGTACCAAACCTTCTGGGATGGAGGTGACTTATCCGAATATTGTAAACTATGAAGCCGTTAGAGGGGCGGAATCTGATAAGTGGGATTATTCTATCAATCCTGATCACCATCTTATCATTCCTTTTATCAGAATGCTGGCCGGGCCAATGGATTATACGCCTGGTGCAATGAGAAATAAAACCAAAGCTGATTTTAAACCTATCGACCCAGGTTTACCTTCAGGACAAGGAACAAGGTGTCATGAACTGGCTATGTTTGTTATTTATAATCAGACCTTTGCTATGCTGGCTGATTCTCCTGTAGAATATATGAAGTACCCGGATATCATGAATTATTTATCAAGGGTGCCTACGGTATTTGATGAAACCAAACCACTTGCCGGAAAAATAGGGGAATATGCTATAATAGCTAAAAGAAAAGGCCAGGAATGGTTTGTAGGGGCAATGACAAACTGGACCGAAAGATCTATTCCTATGGACTTTAGATTTTTACCTGCTGGAAAAAGTTATACTGCCGAGATCTATACGGATAATGAAGATGCAAATCTTAACGCAGAACGTTATGACTATAAGTCAGTTAAAGTTAATAGTGACACAAAGTTGGATTTGAAAATGGCTTCTGGGGGTGGTGCGGCCATTTATATTCATCCATAAAGATTATAAACCGTCATGGTTTTAAAATCCATCTTTTAGAAATTATAATCTATTGGCTTTAATGAACAAAAATCTCAATTTTATTTCAATCAAATATAGACAAAATGAACAAAGAACCAGAAGCGTTTAATAGCGGTTATATTATTGGCATTTCCTTCATATCGGCTTTGGGTGGATACCTTTTTGGATTTGATTTCGCTGTTATATCCGGCGCATTGCCTTTTTTAAGAACGCAATTTATGCTTGATCCTGTATGGGAGGGATTCCTGACAGGGTCTTTGGCTTTGGGATGTATAGTAGGCTGTCTTTTAGCTGGCAATCTTGCTGACAAATATGGCCGGAAACCAGGCCTCATGCTTGCCGCAATTATATTTGCGATCTCCTCTGTTGGTATTGCAGTTTCATCCGGCCTCACCTTATTTGTAGTGATGCGATTTGCTGCCGGAATAGGTGTGGGAATGGCCTCTATGCTTTGTCCGATGTACATAGCAGAGGTGTCGCCCGCCAAAGTAAGGGGGAGGAATGTTGCCATCAACCAGTTAACGGTGGTTATCGGTATCCTTGTTACAAATCTGGTCAATTATTTTCTGGCTGACACCGGGCCGGATGCCTGGAGATGGATGTTTGGCTTGGGTACTGTACCTTCTGTCATCTTCCTGATAGGCGTGATTTGGCTCCCTGAAAGTCCGCGCTGGTTGTTAAAAGATGGACAGGATGAGCAGGCTAGGAAGGTATTAAATAAAATAGGTTCAGTTACGTTTATGGAAAACACGACTGAAGCTATACGCAAATCGCTTACAGGTAATACTAAACAGTCTTACAAAGACGTATTTCATAAAAGTGTCCGCCCGGCTGTAGCTATCGGGATTACGCTGGCTGTCTTTCAGCAATTTTGCGGGATCAATGTGGTGTTCAATTATACTTCTACCATTTTCGAGTCTGTAGGAGCTAACCTGGACAGACAGTTGTTTGAAACTGTGGCGATCGGAATTGTAAACCTTGTTTTTACCATATTGGCTATGTGGCAGGTCGATAAGCTTGGTCGCCGTCCGCTGATGCTAATTGGATCTTTAGGTCTGTCTGTAGTATATATTATTCTGGCTTTTATGCTGCAAAATCATTATCCGGCAGGCATGGTTTCCATTTTTGTATTACTGGCCATCAGTATGTATGCTATTTCGCTGGCCCCGGTAACCTGGGTATTGATATCGGAAATTTTTCCCAATAAGATCAGAGGTGTCGCATCTTCTGTGGCTATCGTTTCACTATGGGGTGCTTACTTTATTTTGGTATTCACTTTTCCCATCCTCGCCAAAAAGCTGGGGGCATACGGACCTTTTTACCTATACGCAGTGATCTGCTTCCTGGGGTTTCTGTTTGTACTTAGAAAAGTAAAGGAAACTAAAGGGCAGACGCTGGAAGAATTGGAAGATAACCTGATCAGACATTAATGTTCCTTTCGCAGCTTTAAGCCGGGTTTGATAAATATAAAATTATCCGGGCTAGCGCATTTATGGGCGGAGGATAAGCGCAAAATAGTACATCATTATTATACCAAATAAACAATGAAGACATTACAAGTAAACGTTTGGGAAGAGGAGGTTATGATACCAACTTATGGTATAGGTAAGCCCGAAAAGAATCCTATGTTCTTTGAAAAACGCATTTACCAGGGAAGCAGCGGGGTAGTGTACCCAAATCCTGTTATTGAAAAGATCTATGATGAAAAAGTAGACAAGTCATATAGGGGGTTGTTTTTAGAGAATGAATACCTGAAGATCATGATCCTACCTGAACTTGGTGGCAGGATCCAGATGGCATATGATAAAATAAAACAAAGACATTTCATCTATTACAACCAGGTGATCAAACCTGCCTTGGTAGGGCTTACAGGTCCATGGATCTCAGGTGGTATAGAATTTAACTGGCCTCAGCACCATCGCCCGAGTACATTTGCGCCCATTGATTACAAGATTGAGGAAAATGAAGACGGAAGTAAAACGGTGTGGGTAAATGAGGTGGAGCAAATGTTTCATACCAAAGGACTGGCTGGTTTTACTTTACATCCGGACAAGGCTTATATAGAAATCAAAGCCAAATTGCTCAACCGGTCCAGTCTGCCGCAAACATTCTTATGGTGGGCCAATCCGGCAGTTAAGGTCAATGACTACTATCAATCTGTGTTTCCTCCCGATGTAAATGCTGTATATGATCATGGTAAACGTGACGTGTCTACTTTTCCAATTGCTACAGGAACTTATTATAAAGTCGATTATTCTCCGGGCACAGACATCTCGATGTACAAGAATATTCCGGTTCCGACGTCGTATATGGCCATCAATTCAGATTATGATTTTGTAGGTGGCTATGAGCATGATTCAAAGGCAGGCCTGCTTCATGTGGCGAATCACCATGTTTCTCCGGGTAAAAAACAATGGACCTGGGGACACAGTGATTTTGGACAGGCATGGGATAGAAATCTGACCGACGAAGACGGGCCTTATATAGAACTCATGACCGGTATGTTTACTGATAATCAGCCTGATTTTACCTGGTTAATGCCAAATGAAGAGAAATCCTTTACACAGTACTTTATGCCTTACAGGGATCTTGGCGTGGTCAAGAATGCAACTAAGGATGTCTTACTGGCCTTTGATACAAAAGGGAATCTGGTCGAACTAAAAATTTATGTGACTTCTTTTCAAAAGCACATCAATATTCGTCTCAGTTATTTGGGAAAGGAGTTGTTTAAAGAACAGATCAGTATCGATCCAAAAGAAGTGTATAGCCGTACGGTTAATATTCCTGAGGGAGTAGAAGAAAACAAATTACTACTGGTGATCACTTCTGAAAAAGGTAAGGAACTGCTTAGGTATGAAGCTGCATGCAATAAGATCAATGAGATTCCTGAGCCAGCAAAACCTGCAGTAGCACCGGAAGATACTGACAATAATGAACAATTATTTCTGACTGGCCAGCATCTGGAACAATATCGACACGCCACTTATAGTCCGGTACCATATTACGAAGAAGCATTAAAACGGGATCCGAAGGATATCCGTTGTAACAATGCACTAGGATTATGGTATTTGCGAAGAGGGAAGTTTGCTAAAAGTGAGGATTTTTTTAGAAAAGCGATAGCAACCAGCATACAGCGAAACCCAAATCCTTATGATACCGAAGCTTATTATAATCTGGGCTTGTGTTTGATGTTCCAGGATCAGCCAGATGAAGCCTATAAAGCTTTTTACAAGTCTACCTGGAGCAATGCCTGGAAAGACAGTGGTTATTTTTCCGTAGCTCAGATTGATTTAGCCAGGGGCGACGATCAACTGGCACTTGAACACATCAATCTGGCACTGGATTTTAATGCGAATAACAGCAAGGCTTATGTAGTTAAGGCTGCGGCCTACAGAAAAACCAGTCAGTACGACAAAGCAATTGCGGTTTCGCTGGCTGCACTGGAAAGAGATCCTTTTAATCTTGGTTCATTATACGAGCTTTCTTTGGTTTACGGATCAACCGGTAAACCTGCCGAATGCGGTAATGCACTGGATGAGCTGATCAGATTGTCGAGAGGATATGAACAAAACTTTATTGCCTATGCGTTGGATTATGCGGCTGCTGGGTTATATCATGAAGCGGCGGATTTGCTTGGTCACGCGATTAAAGGAAACTCAACGCATCCTTTGGTTTATTATCACCTGGCATCATTCAGCCATTATTCAGGAAATGCAGTGCAGGCATCAAAATGGCTTGAAAAGGCGGCTTCTGCAGATTCTTATCTTTGTTTTCCAAACAGGTTAGAGGAGATCAAAGTATTGGAGTTGGCCATCAAACTTAATCCGGAGGATTCCAAAGCGCCTTATTATCTAGGTAATTTGTTCTATGATAAACGCCAGTATATTGATGCGATCAGTAACTGGGAGAATTCTGCAAAAGCCGGCGATAGCTTCCCTACTGTCTGGAGAAATCTTGGGATTGCTTATTTCAATAAGCTTCAGGATCAGCAAAAGGCATTGCTGTGCTTTGAAAAAGCCTTTGAACTTGACCCAACAGACGACCGTGTATTGATGGAGCTTCATCAGCTTTACAAACGATTAAACCGTAAGCCGGAGGAACGTTTAAAATTTTTAGAGCAAAATTATGAAGCTGTATTACAGCGTGATGATGTTTACCTGGAATTGATTTCAATCCATAATTTTATGGGTAATCCTACCAAAGCAATGCAGTTGCTGGGCGACAGAAAATTTCATCCATGGGAAGGTGGTGAAGGTAAAGCTTCTGGACAGTATGTATTTGCACTGATCCAAACAGCAGGCATAATGATTAGGGACGGGTATTATAATCGGGCTATTGAGATATTAAATCAGGCGCAGGTTTATCCGCATAACCTGGGTGAAGGGAAGTTGCATGGGACACAGGAAAACGATATATTTTACCTGATGGGCTGTGCCTTTGATGAACTTGGACAGCATGAGCAAGCTATGGAATGTTACCAAAAGGCAACCATCGGGAGTACAGAACCTTCTGCAGCTATTTTTTATAACGATCAGCAACCGGATAAAATTTTCTATCAGGGGCTGGCGTGGAAAAAATTGGGGGAACTGGAGAAGTCTGATCTGATTTTTAACCGTCTGGTTAATTATGGGCAGGAGCATTTAAATGACAGTGTAAAAATTGATTATTTCGCTGTTTCACTACCTAATATGCTCATTTTTGAAGATGACCTGGACATAAGGAATAAGATCCATTGCAACTTTATCATCGGGCTCGGCCAGTTGGGACTCGGAGCAGAAGATGAGGCCAGGAAATCATTTTTAAAGGTATTGAGTCTCGATGCAGAACATGCGGGGGCAAAACAACATCTGGAAATCTCTAAACAAATCACAAATTTCACCAGTTAGTTTTTTTACTAATATGAATCGCAATACAAAACTATGCTATACTTATGCGCCCTTATTGTTTATTTTAATAACCTTTAGTGCATTAAATACCGCAGCCCAAACGACTATTCAAATAGAAACAAAAAGCAACGCCTTGGTATTACAGGCTGATGCAAAAGGAAATCTGGGTACCATATACTTCGGTAAAAAGTTGTCCAGTCCAGCTGAATATAATCTGATTCCTTCTGTGTATAAACAGTCAGATGATTATACCGGCGTTTTGAGCTCGGCTTATACACCTTCGGGATCAAGAAATCTATTTGAACCTGCAATCAGTGTAACCCATGCAGACGGCAATAATTCGCTTGATCTGCAGTATGTGAGCCATAAGGTGGAAAAAATAGCAGATGATGTTTCGCAGACAAGTGTGCTTTTAAAGGATCCGGTGTATAATTTTGAAGTAATCCTTTATTACAAAACCTATTTCGCCGATGATATAGTAGAGCAGTGGAGTGTAATTAAACATAAAGAAAAAGGCAATGTGCTGCTTAATAAGTTTGCTTCGGCTAATCTGTACTTGAGAGCTGGCAGTTATTACCTGAAACAGTACTATGGGGACTGGGCCAAAGAAATGCGTTCTGAGGAAACAAAAATTACCCATGGGATCAAAACGCTGGATTCTAAACTGGGTACACGTGCCAATCTATTCCAGCCTTCTGTGTTTATGATTTCTCTGGACAGACCTGCTACGGAAGACGAAGGAACTGTGCTTTATGGAGCACTGGAGTATAGTGGCAATTTTAGAACCGATATAGAACTGGACAATCTGGACAATCTGAAGATCATTTCAGGCATGAATAATTTTGCTTCTGCTTATACTTTAAAGCCCGGCGAAGTATTTACAACTCCGGCATTTTTATATACCCTGTCAAGCACAGGTAAGGGAAATGCCAGCAGGAATATGCACAACTGGGCCAGAAATTATAAGATTCTTGATGGTAAAGGCCAAAGACTGACTTTATTGAATAACTGGGAAGCTACTTATTTTGATTTTAACGAAAGTAAACTGTTTGAATTGTTGAAGGACACTAAAAAATTAGGTGTGGATATGTTCTTACTGGATGACGGTTGGTTTGCCAACAAATATCCGCGTAATGGTGACGTTGCTGGACTAGGTGATTGGGAAGAAAATAGAACCAAACTTCCAAACGGGATATCATCACTGGTGAAGGAGGCAAAGGACAATGGCGTAAAATTTGGCATCTGGATAGAGCCGGAGATGATAAATCCTAAAAGTAACCTGTATGAAAAACATCCCGATTGGGTCGTTAAACAGCCAGCGCGGAAAGAATATTACTTCAGAAATCAGCTTGTGCTGGACCTTACTAATTCCAAGGTACAGGATTTTGTATTCGGCGTAGTTGATGACCTTTTTACTAAAAATCCGGACCTTGCCTATCTTAAATGGGACTGTAATGCCGTAATTTATAATGCGTATTCTGCTACTATAGGTAATCAGAACCATTTTTACATCGAATATATGCGTGGACTTTACAAAGTACTGGAAAGAATCCGTGCCAAATATCCTGATGTGCCAATGATGCTTTGTTCAGGTGGTGGCGGCCGTGTGGATTATGCGGCGTTAAAATACTTTACGGAGTTTTGGCCAAGTGACAACACCGATCCTTTGGAACGTATTTTTATCCAGTGGGAAAACTCTTATTTCTATCCTTCAATTACCTCATCAAATCATGTTACGGATTGGGGTAAGCAGTCCATCAAGTTTCGTACTGATGTGGCCATGATGGGTAAACTGGGCTTTGATATTGTAATCGGCCATCTGAAGGATAATGATCTGAAATATGTGCAGGAGGCGGTGAAAACTTATAATGCTGTAAAGCCAGTTATCTGGCAGGGAGACCAGTACAGACTGGCCGATCCGCGTGAAAACAGCGTGGCTTCGATGTCATACGTCAATACAGATAAAACTAAGGCATTGATGTTTAATTATCTGGTTAGTAACAGGTACGATGAAGGCAGCAAATTTCCAATCAAACTTAAAGGATTGGATGTAGCAAAAAAATATAGCATTAAAGAACTGAATGTTTATCCGGGGACCAATTCATCTATTGACAGTTCCAAAAGCTATACGGGAGATTTTCTAATGACAGTGGGACTTAATCCTGTTGTAAATTCGGGAAGGACCAGCGTGGTATTGCAAATAGAGGAGAATAAATAGCTGCTAGCTGCTGAAGTCAATTAGCTTCGTTATAAGCGATTTAAGTAAGGGCTGGACCTTCTTTTCTATATATTTATAAATGATAAAGGAAAAAAGGATCATGACTATGGTGACAGCTGCTAAAAGAATATGTTTATTTATATGGTTGCCCAAAATCATAAAAGCACCTATTCCAAACCCGTGTATAAGATAAAGGGGGTAAGTTAGCACACCTAATTGAGCTACCTGTTTTAATTTGGAGAAGTCCAGTTTTTGTAACGCTGATAGCAGGAAAAAAAGGTAAAGTATTGTAACGATTATTATCATTATGTAACTGCGGTATGCATTTGCATCGTGATAATAATTGTTCATGTCTTCCATAATGACGATATCGTGCTTGATATTCAATAGGTAACATACAGTCAGTAAGAGATAAATTTTCCAGGATGATGCATATTTAATACGTAGCAAATAGCACAACATACCTGCAATAAAGCAACAGCTGTACTTAGGCATCAGTAAAAAGTAGAAAGCATTACTGGCGGTATGTGGACCTGCGATAAAGGTGTAACCCAGCCACAGTAATATAATAGGCAAAAGGTTCTTCCAAAACTTAAGTGCAGCGATCAGTAGGATGATAAAATAAAAGCCAATCTCATAAGTAAGGGTCCAGAAAACCCCGTTTAGATCTGGCTTGCCAAAAAAGCCTTGTAACATCGTTAAGTTATAGGCTAACAGCTTAAAATTTGCAGCAGGAACTCCCGGTTGTGTTATTTTTCCAAAATATAAAATAGCGAAAGTAAGCAGACAGGCTGTCCAAAAGGCAGGATATAGTCTTGTTACCCTTGAAACAAAAAAATATTTTGGGGATTTATTCATGGAAGACATTAGTACAACATAGCCGCTGATCATAAAGAAGGCATCTACCCCGAGATACCCGTATCGTAACAACTTGTCTATGCCAAATTCGGGTGTTGAATATATCCTTGTGGTGAAAAAAGTATAATGGTAAAACAGTACTGACAATGCCGCTAGAAACCGCATAAGATCTAATTCATAGAAACGGAAATGGTTAAACGGTACATAAGGATCTCTATTTTCCATAGGGTAATATTAAGGAATATACTCATAAAAAAACGCTCCATTTGGAGAGTTTTTTTATGAGTCATTACGATGATTATTAAAATCTTTTTAGAATTTAACAGTATCTAGATTCTTGTCAACCAAGACGCCATCAATCGCTTTAAGATCAAATTTCACTTTCCGTTTCGCTTTCAATTTCAATATAAATAGATCTGCATTGCCTTCTAAGGTCTCTTTGTTTCCTAAGTTCACAAAAGTTGCATACAAGGCTTTATTTCCGTTCGTATGCAGTCTGTCGTAAGTTAGGTTCTCCATATGCTTCATGTTCAATGTTTGGACTCCTACAAACTCATAATCCTGTGGATTGTATGGCAATGCAAAACTTAAAGCATTAACAGATTTAAGGTCTGTGCCTTTCACTTTAACTTCGATGATTTCACCCTTGTTATAGGTCTGTTTATCTGTACTGATATTCAATTTACCAGCTACTTTATCTATTTTAAGGTTACCAAACCCACCGTCGAGCTGTGTGGCGACCACCGAAATGTCGTAAGCGTCGATCAGGTTGTTTTTATTGATATCACCATTGCTGATATACCCTTCAAAGTCGGCATCACCTTTTCTCAACCCCGTGTAATTGGTATAAGACGTCAGGTCATTTCTGTCAATCAAACGGTCATTGTTAATGTCTCCAGGGAGATAACTTTCTGTTCCCGGAACTTTGAATACATATAATTCACGACCTGAGCCAAAACCGCCCACACCATCTGTAATCGCAATTTTGAGGTAACGCGTTGATGGATGGTCAGCGAAGTTGAATATTTTAACTTCGTCGCTGTTTGCCCAGTCAAAAGAGCCGGCTGTGGTCCAGGTTTCCTTATTGTTACTATAGAATACCTTGCCTTTCAATAATATGCCATTTCCTTTCCCTATACGAGGTAGGTAATGGAATTTATCCAGCTGATGGATTGATTTTAGATCAAGAACCACATCAAAAGGCACCGATTTTGTACCCCATTTCGTATGCCACATGTTGCCTTCATCGAAATCAAACAATTTTCCGATGTGGGATCCGCCTTGATTTTCGGCTGTGGTTTTGGCAACAATTCCCGGGATTGCAAACTCCAGTGGGTTGGATTTAGTCGTTGCCTTGATTTCTGTCCAATCAGAATGTCCATCTTTATTTACTGCACGTAGTTTAAAAGAATAAGCTGTTTCTGCAGTTAATCCGTCAAATAACAGCGTGGTGTCTTTGATGGTGGTATAATGCATATCATTAAAATCTATTTCATAGAAATCGGCATGATTAACCTTTTCCCATGTTGGTTTCAAGGTATAAGCTTCTGTATTATGGGCCGTAATCTGGGCATTAACAGGGGGAGTCAATTTTCCAGATGAGATTAGTTGTTTATTTGCTGGTTCATATATGAATCCTTCAATAAGGAGGTTTACTGGGTTTATAGTAATGTCGGTAGCACCAAGTTTTACTAGAAGCTGCGGGTTCTTGGCGATGACTACTTTCTCAAACTCGCTTCCCTTAGTTGCAAACTTATTTAAGTTAGGAGCCACATCGTAGAAGTATACGTTTTCCTTCTTTAAAAAGTCATCCATTGAATTTACTTCGGTCAGTTTGACTTTATTTCCTCCGATTTTAGCGGATATTTTTTTCGGTTTTGTCGTTATATTTATTTTAAACTCCGTGGCTTTTTCTTTTACGAAACCATCGAAATTACCCTTTGAAGGATGAATAGTAATGAGTGCAGCGTTCTTCTGCTCAACCTCAGCTTCAATTAAGGTCGATACACCTTTACCTAATTTGTATTGTTCTGTTATCCCATCATCATCATATTCTGTAAACGAACTCTTTTCAGACGGATAAATTTCATAAGTACGAACTCCCTTGTTGATCTCCTGGACATTATTGTTCGGATTTGTCATTGGAATAATTGCTCCGCTTTTTACAAACACGGGAAGTTTCCATAGCAGGGCATCGAAATTGTTTAAGATGCTGTTCCCGACATATTTTTCTCCTGTGAAGTAATCAATCCAAACCCCTTCCGGTAAATAGATTCCGTTGCGGATGTCATTGCCTTTCTCATCTGATTTAGTCGCCTTATAGATTGGGGCAACCAAAAAATTAGGTCCATATAGGAATTGATATTGAGTTGCAGTTCCTTTGGTATAGGCATTCGGATATTCAAGGAACATCGCCCTGATCATCGGTAAACCTGTCACCGCCTCCCTGGCAATGCTATAGGCATAGGGCATCAATTCAGATTTAAGCTTTAAATAGGTTCGGTTGATGGATGTGATAGGCTCGCCTAATGCCTGTGGATACTTCTCGTTAGATCCCCAGCCATCCATGTTCAATTGCATTGGAGTAAAGGTTTTCCATTGGAAATCTCTGGTATTGACTACTGTGTTTTTACCCCCAAAAATACCATCTACATCCGAAGTAATATTAGGCTGTCCGGATAAACCAGAGCCCAAATACGTCGGTATATGAAACCGAATATATTCCCATACGCCCCCGGTTTGGTCGCCCGACCAAATACCTGCATACCGTTGTGTACCGGCCCAGCCATCTAAGGATATAATGAAAGGTCTGCTGTTGTTTCCTTGATTAGACATGATTTGAGCCACATCTGTCACTCCGTTAAGTCCAAATGAATATCCAGCACCTACCCAGGCTACATCTGTTTTTAATACGCGGACTCCGGCACCCTTTACCTCTTTTAGGATATCTCGTTGCAATAAAGCGCTAACTTCAGGTTTTGGGTGAAGATCCGACTGTGTCCACAATCCAATTTCGATACCATTTTTCCGGGCGTAATCGCCTAAACTTTTCAGGTTTTGAATATTTCCATCTAAAGTTTCTGTTTGCCCATAGCCGGCGCCATAACCATCATTTGGCAGTATCCAGCCGAATGGCATATCGTTCTTTTTATACCGATCAATAACGGCACGGGCAGAAAATTGATAGTTGTTTTTTTCTCCGTTCAGGGATTCTTTTGTGCCACCATTATCTTTTTGACTCTCTTTGTATCGTTTGCCGTCCTCAAACAAAATTCCTTTTTCATCCTCTTTCCAGAAATCCCGGTTGTAAGCATTTAAATGACCTTGATAAAAACCAAACTTAGGCAACAATACTGGGTTTCCTGTCAGCTGATAGAAACCATTTAAAAGTGCGGTAGCTCCGTCGCCGATCATAAAAAATACATCCAGGAAATCTGTTTCGTGCGACAATTTTACCAATCCCTTTTCTTTAGCTCCAAAATCATATTTACCTTTTTTAAAGGTGTTCCACATTATGCCATAGCCATTAGAGGACCAATAGTAGGGCGTTGGAGAAGCTACACCTCCATCAGTCCAGCTGTTTTGATTTTCTATTGAAATTGATTTCCCTTTATGTGAAAAACGGCCATTTTGTACGCCGCCACCATAAAAGTATTCCTGAGGATTTTCTTTCAATGTCAGTGTTACTGCTGCTTTCTCGAAATTTGTTGGTGTGGTTTCTTCTAGAATAACAGCCTTGGTAACCAGGTTAATGATTTTTAACAAGGTGGTATTCTTGTCTATCTCCATAATGATCTTATCCGTGGATATCGTAACCAAATTGGCTCCGTCGGTTAGATTTAATTGTATAACCGGTCTTCTTGGGTTTTCTACCAATATTTTGGCTGCAGGTTTGGCTTCTGGATCCCTCATTATTCCTCCAGAATTATCTTGAAAAAGTCGGAATATTTGATCGCTATAAAAATCTAATGTCAGTCGTTGATTGTTGGAGAGCAGGACCTCAATCACAGTTGGGCCGACCTTCTTTGCGCTAATGACTTTCTGATTTTGTTGTATTAGCTGTTGTGCGGCAGTTGTTTTTTGTACTGCCCAGGCTGGTGCATCAGAAATCAGTAAAGGGAAAGCTAGTGCAAGCAGTGCTGTGCGTTGAAGTTTAGATCGGCAAAATATTTTCATCATTTTAGTTTAATGGCTAATTGCGAGGGAATCTGTGTAAATAGATTTTGGTTTATACGCAATGTAAAGTTATAAAATGTAGTAAAGTAAGCGGTGTATGTGCCTAGATAAACACCGCGCAAACGTTTGCAATCCATTAATAATGACGCTCTCATACTGAAGACAACAAACATATTATCTCAAAAATTATCACAAGAATGGGAAATCATGTAAATTGCGGGAAAATCAACTATGAGCACAATAAAGGTTATTCCGGAATACAAAGATTTTACTGAGTTTTACACTCAAGCAGTTCTTCCTTATAAAGAGCAAAATCCAACTCATATTCGACTAGACGGAAAAATGTTAGGAAGTACGAGAAATGTCTCGGCATATTTTTGGTATTTGGGCCAGAAATGGAAAGTTGATGCAGATACTTATATCGATCGTTTGAAATTAGCTTTTGAGGCTTGTAAAGCAAGCGATGAACCCTTCGTAATCAAAAATACCAGAGACAAAAAAGGAGATTGTTTGGAGATTAAGGGCCAGCCGATCAGAAATAAGAAGTTCTACGTTTATAAAGTAGGTTAGAAATGTCATCACACCATATCATCAGAGAAAAACAAGAGCCGGCACTTTACATTCATCAATTCGGGGCTTTTAATGAAGAGTATTTAGGGCAACTATTGGAATGGAGCCCTACTTTGATCGTTAACGATTCTGTTTACGAGAAGGCCATTAGTATGGGCTTAAAAGTTGATGCGGTAGTAAATGCTTCGGGCAATCATACTTTTCAAGAAAACACAAGAGTAATTGAAGTTAAAACAGAAGAGTTGGATGCGGTGTTAGACTTCCTGATTGCAGAGCAATATCAGGCCGTTAATGTGATTGATACAAAAGCGAACTTAAGAGAGCTGGGTAGTTACATTTCCGAAATCAATATTGTGGTATTTACAGAAACGGAAAAGGCATATGCCATAAAGTCCGGATTTAAAGTATGGAAGCCCAAAGGCAGCATATTTAAAATCGAGGTGATCTCTTATTTCGAAACCAGCAACCTTAGACAAGAAGAAAATGGTGACTTTGTCGTTATAAATGATGGATTTGTAGAGTTTAACTTTACAACGGAGTACTTATTTATAAGCGAAGTATTATGATTCTTTTAAGAAGCGGAAAGGAAGAGGATATTGAAAGTATTCAGGAGATGGCAAGTAAAACCTGGCCTGCTGCTTATGGCGATATTATTTCGGCCGAGCAGATTGAGTATATGCTCGAGAAAATGTACAATAAGGGCGAATTACTCTCACAATTGCAAAAAGGCTATACTTTTTTAATTGCAGAAGAGAATGACATCGACCTTGGCTTTGCCAGCTTTTCTATTCACGATTCAACTAACCATATTTATAAACTGCACAAATTATATGTGCTACCCGAAGCGCATGGTAAAGGCGTTGGTAAGCTGCTGATTAATGAAGTGGTAAATATGGTAAGAAAAGCGGGCGGAAAATCGCTGGAACTGAATGTAAACAGAGACAATAAAGCGACTGAATTCTATATAAAAGCAGGCTTTAATATAAAAGAAACCGTTGACCTTGATATCGGTAACGGTTTCCTTATGAATGATTATGTAATGGAAATGGCGATTTAATCGTGCTTTTCTATTAATCTAGGGATCCTGGTTGGTGTATCCGTACCTTTTACAATGCTTATTGCGCTAAGCGCAATCGCCTTAACAGTAGCAAGGATATTCTCCGAATCTAAGGTACTATACTCATCTTTAACTGTGTGATATAATTGGTCCGTATCTATCTGATCGGTACTAATGGTATGTGCCGGAACGCCTAGTGCAGCAAGGGTGGCATTGTCACTTCTGTAAAACAGATTTTGTCTGGTGTATGGATCAGGATGAAAAGTAAAAGGCGTTCCTGCTAGATTTTTCTGAAGGATTTTACCAAAGTCAGACTTGTCAAAGCCAGTAATGAAAGCTGTGTTTTTACCAAACTTGCTTTCCTTTCCGATCATTTCAATGTTAAACATCGTAACTACATCGTCGGGATTCAATTTCTTCGAGAAATGTTTTGAGCCAAAACCGCCCAATTCCTCTGCCGTAAAAGCCACGAAAATTAAAGTGCGTTCGTTGTTGTTTAGCTTTTTATAATACTTTGCCAGGGCAATCATGGCCGTAATGCCGGAAGCATCATCATCTGCGCCGTTGGCTATACTGTCTTGCTCATCTCCCTTCGCTTTTATAATCCCAAGGTGATCGTAATGGCCAGAAAATATAACTAGTTCTTTGGCTTTAGACTTTCCCGGAATTACTCCGACAACGTTAAATAGCGGCTTTCCGTCCATTTCAAAACTTTGTCTAAACCCAGTTTCACCTTCCATTGGTAAGAGTCCGATACTTTTAAACTCTGATTCGATAAATGTTGCAGCTTTATCAATACCGGGACTAAAGGTCGCTCTACCTTCCATCTCGTCGCTACTCAGCGTTTTTATTAGCCTGTCTACGTATTCCTTGTTAATGATTTTGTCGATGTTCTGTGCCCAGGCTAACTGGGTAAATAATAGTGCTAAAAGCGTGTAAACAATTTTTTTCATTAGTTCAGTTTGATTATGTTGTTTTTAAATGGGGGTTAGCTCTCCCAATTATGGTGTTTAAGGTCATGGTAAGCCTGTCCTTTTATAATTTCTTTTCGTTTTTCAGTTTCGGTGGAGACTCGTGTTTCCTGTATACCATCAATCACTGTGGTTTCGAACTCTCGGTCCTTGTCCGATTGGTAGATCTGCGTAAGCTCTAAATTCTCTACCGATTTGTCGTACGGCCCTCTACTGCTCATCAATTTTACGAAAACTGGCAGACATTCAAAGAAAATAAATAGCAAACCGATAAATGTAACGGCCAGATAGGTGCTCATGTCTCTTGTTCCATCTCGGTTAAAGCTCAATTGTCCCAAGGCCCAATTCCTGTCTGCAAACCCGGCTAAGCTAGTTAAGCTATCCAGTTGCTTCCCGGTATATAGTTTCTCGGTCATCAGGCCATCAAACTGCTTGCGGCCATCCACAAACTTCTCCAGGGCACGTACGTCTGCCGTTAAAGTATCTAGTTCCTTTTCCCGTTGCCTTAGCTCTGTTTCCTTTCTTTTGGCGTAGGGGCCATAACCCATCACACCCGATGTTTCGGTCGTTTTATTGCCAAATATCTCAAAGTTGAGTTTCTCCCTGTCGGATTTTATGCCGTTGGCTGTCGAATCCTTCTGTGCTTTGGCCTCATTTAGCTTGCCTAGTTCTATGGCATATTTGTTTTCAAATGCGACATTGAGGGTGTCGATCTGCGAACGTTGGTTGTTCAGGTAGCTGACCTTTAAGCGTTCTTTAATTTCTTTGTCGAATATTTTAAGTTCTAGTGGACGAGAAATAACAATCCCGATCATAATGGCTAGTAAAATACGCGGGGTAGCTTGTAAGATCTGCTTATTGGCACTTGCGCTTTTATTGATGCTGGATACAATATACCTATCCATATTAAAAATGGCCAATCCCCAGATGATGCCAAAAAATACGGCAAAAAGGACAGCTGCGGGATCACCTTTAAAAACAAAGTACATGGCATAGCCACCCGAAAGGGCTGCAAACAGTCCGGTAAAGAATATGGTGGCGCCAATGCCTATATATTTATTGTGCTCAGTTGGGTGTTTTGCCAGGGTCGAAATGTGCGCGCCAGAGCAAAACCAAAAGAAACGAGATATAGAATTCATGATGTAAAAAAACAAAGTTAATAAAGACTTCACTATTAAACGCCCGGGTTATTAAGTTGTTACAGAAATAAATAGGCTATTGTTAGTGTAATTTCATATTCTAGATCACAGCGGCCATTTATTTTAGGATGACGCCCGATTTAATTATCTTTGAAAAAACTGAATAACATGATAAAAGAAATAACCGTTCAAGAGCTTAAAGAAAAGATCGACAACAATGAAGATTTTCAATTGATTGATGTAAGGGAAACATTTGAATATGAGACCTCGAATCTTAATGGCCTGAACATTCCTTTGGGTGGTATTTTAATCGAAGCAGATCAAATAGCACAAGATAAACCAGTAATTTTTCAATGCAGAAGCGGTAAAAGAAGCGCTGCGGCAGTAATGCAATTGGAGCATCAATTGGGTTTAACCAACCTTTACAATTTAAAAGGTGGTATCCTTGCATGGCAAGAAGCTTTTGATCCAAATATGCCTGTTTACTAAGCATGGGAAAGAAGATCGCATTAAACGTTTTTTATAACCTGGGTATCATACTTTCCATTTTTGGAGCAGTGTGGGGTTATAACAACCATAAATATTTAGTAATTGGCTTGTTCGTAATTACGGCAGCATTTTTTCTTTACTTAAAGCTACAGCTGGTGAAAGAAATGCGTAATAGTCTTAAAAACCGGAAGTAAATAAAGAAGGGTTTATCCCTTCCAGCCCTAGCCCTGGCAGCTGATTTAGCTGGTATTTCCCCTCAATCATTTTAGGCGCGGTAAAAGGATTGTTTTTAGTTAACCATGGGCCGTCAAGGTCTGCCCAGTCGCACAATGGTGCTAAGGCCATGCCTGCCTGTGTGGCACAAGATGTTTCGCTCATGCAGCCAATCAGCACCCTCATGCCCATAGATTTGGCCTTAAGGATCATTTGATGACCCTCATAGATGCCACCACTCTTCATCAGCTTGATATTGATGCCATGATAAGCCCCTCTTAAGCCTTCCAGATCTGATAGTCGCTGTACTGCCTCGTCTGCCAAGATAGGAATCGGACTACGACCGGTAAGCCATGCGTTGCCCTCAAGGTCGGCTTTATCCATAGGTTGTTCTATCAGTTGTACACCCTGATCGTGTAACCAGTAAATCATCTCTATAGCTTCTTTCCTGTTTGTCCAGCCTTGGTTGGCATCAACATACAAAGGTAAATCGCTCACACTTCTGATCGTGTTGATCAGTTCCTTATCGTTGTCTCTACCGAGTTTAATTTTTAAAACTTTAAAGCCATTGGCATCGGCAACTTTTTCTTTAATCACTTCGGCTGTATCAATACCAATGGTATAAGATGTTACTGGCATTTTTGACGGATCGGCACCATAAATCTCATAACAAGGCTTGTTTAGTAGTTTTCCGTTGATGTCATTCAAGGCAATATCGATGGCCGCTTTAATCGCCGGATGTCCCTTTTCAATGCTATCCAAATAATCAAGGATCTCCTCAAAATTAAATGGATGAGCAAAGCGGTTCCAGTCTACCTTTTTTAAAAAAGCTACTGCTGTTTCTACACTTTCGCCCATATACGGTACCATAGATGCCTCGCCATAGCCCTCAATATTTTCGTAACTCAGCCTGATCAGCATCACTGGCGTGCTTGTCCGGGAAAATTTTGCAATAGAAAATGGGTGTTTTAGTTCCAGGTTATAGGCGTTGTAGGCAATCTTCATCTTAGGAAAAGCTTTTTAGTAATTTAAAAGTTATAAAAAGTAGTGCAAAAGCGAATGTAAAAATAATATACCTAATATTGTGCCCAGTATGAATAGCACAATATACCAACCCTTTAAAAACTTCGATTTTAAGTATAAAAACTGCTTTTTAAGTGGAGATATCTTTAGTTCGCCAATTGAAGAAATAAATATATTACCTGCATGGCTGCTGGAAGTAGCAAACTTTAGCGGCGAAGAGCAAATTAAGCTGCTCGACGAAAGTGTTAGGTCTTATAATGCTTTAAAGGTTCCTTGTAGTACCGAGGTTTTAACTCAATTTATCCAGCCTTTGGAAGATAAAATTTCAGCTGCTTTCGCCAAAGGTTATGCAGGAGTATCTGAACTGGATGAAGTAGATCTTTTTAGATGGATCGGTAAGTTTATGTATAGCCTGATTTATATAGAAATGAATGGCGCTGTCCGCTTACAACAGTTAAGTGATGATGGGTTAAACATGTCGCAAGGGCTGATGCATAAGTTTGGCAATCTAAATACCATGATTCAGGGGATTTACCGGGATGTGGTGTTCGAAGATTTTACCCCTTGGTCTATTGTAGTGGTTCCGCTCGAAGATAAGGATACAGCTTTCAGCTTCAGAGATGAAATCAATACCCTTACCTTTTCTTTAAAGCTTAAAGATTTTGGCATCATTGCCTGCCTGCAGGATAATGGAACCAATAAAAAATATCATCAGGAATTACTTGATCAGATTGGTGGTTCGGCATTATCGGCACCTCAGTTTGAAGAGTTGTGTGCAAGATTCTTTTACTCGGCCTACCTGTTTAACCGTTTGCCGGAATATGCGATTATGCCTGTAGAAGGTGCTATATATGTGGATGCAATGCCGCTTAAAGGAACCTTTAACAAGCCGTTATTTGATCATTGGCAGCATAAAACCTACGCACAGGTGTTACAGGATTTTTGGAAACCTTGGGGACACACCTTGTTCGAAATCATTAAAGATCCGACCAAGCCAATCAGCTATTTCGAGCCGGCAGCATTGCCAGAAACCAATTAACCAATTACCCGATTTTAGCGAGTAATTGTCCTATAAAATGTGGAATTGCTCCGGGAACAATTAGTACGGTAACAATAAGGCCTGTTAGTGCACCAAAAAAGTGTGCATCGTGGTTAATGTTATCTCTGGATTGTTTGGATGCATAAACACAGTAAATCAGGTATAATGGTCCAAAGATGATTGCCCAAATAGGTATTGGTATTGGGAATATGATCATCGAAGAGAATGGCTGAAATAAAATGTAGCTAAATAATACCGCACTGATGGCTCCAGAGGCACCTAAGCTGTTGTACCACATGTCGTTTTTGTGTTTAATAACTGAAGGGATATCACTTAAGATCAAGCCAAAAATATAGATGATTGCAAACTGCCATGATCCAATCATTGCTTCCAGTTGAAAAGCAAAGAAGTAAAAGGTCATCATGTTAAAAATCAGGTGCATCCAGTCTCCATGAATCAGTCCACTGGTCAATAAAGTATATACCTTATGCCTTCTCGAAACACTGTATGGGTGTAGCATGAACTTTCCGTACAAATCATGATTGCTAAAAGCGTAAATGCTGGTTACAATCGTTAGCAGGAAGATGATCGAGGCAACAGGGGTATGAATTAGGTATTCCATTCTAAATTAATATAGGTTTTTTATAGAAAGGCCTGTGGATCCGAAGTGGTATTTGAGGCCGATCGAAAAGTAGGTATAAATATCGGGGTTGCCGCTTTTAAATCTCAGCGGAGAGTCATCATATCCATCCATACCTTCTCCCAATGTAACATTTGCTTGATAATTAAAGTTGATGCCGTATTTGTAATACCCGTACCGATCCATAAAGTTAAAAGCAATACCAATGTTTAGTGGAACGAGTAGGTCGTTGGAACTATCCTTTCCTGGGAAAGTATATGACGGATCGGTTAGTTTTTGTCTGGCCACGTAACGCATCTTGTTCATCAGTACTCCTGCGCCGGCACCAACATATAGACCTTTTACTGCGTTAGCAAAGCCGGTACGGCCATAATCTATCACTGCGCCAAGATATAGCTTCCCATTAATTGAAAAGGCTTTGTAGCTGTTTATAAACTGGCGGTTATGGGGGTCGTTAAAAACGTCTCCACCATTGATTTCGCCCATCTGTCCTTCTATCCCGAGGCTTACAAAAGGGGTAAATAAATAATCAAATGTTCCATAACCTGCCAAACCTAGGTCATGTTTAGCCAAATCTCCGAAAGACTGTGTGATTCCGGCACCTGCACCGACTGACATTTTATAAAAATTGGACTGAGCGTTGGCATTAAACCAAATTAAGAGTGCTATTAATGATGTTAAAATTGGTTTCAAACGTATCTTCTTTTAAGTATGTAGGCAAAACTATAATCTTTATATAACTTTGGAGTTTTATAAGAGTATGCTAAAATATATAAATAAAAACAAATCCCTTCAAAACAGGTTCATAAAATACGTTCAGATCGATACACAGTCCGATCCACAATCGCCAACTGTGCCCTCAACCGAAAAGCAAAAGAATTTAGGTAAGGTTCTGGTAGCCGAATTACTAGAGATTGGTGTGGCTGACGCGCATTTAGATGAGTATGGTTACGTATACGCAACTATTCCTGCCAATACAGATAAGCAGGTTCCAGTAATTTGCTTCTGTTCGCACATGGATACTTCTCCAGATTGCAGCGGTTTAAATGTAAAGCCAATTGTTCACGAGAACTACCAGGGACAAGATTTGGTGCTGCCGGATGATAATTCTGTAGTCTTAAAAATGAAAGAACATCATGATCTGAAGGATCAGATTGGCAATGACATCATCACTGCAAGTGGGACTACCTTACTTGGTGCTGATAATAAAGCTGGATTGGCAGAGATTATGGAGGCTGCGGCATTTTTAATGCAGAATCCTGAATTTAAGCATGGAACAATCAAGATTTTATTTACGCCTGATGAGGAAATTGGTCGCGGTGTAGATAAAGTGAATATTGAAAAGTTGGGCGCAGATTTCGGTTATACCGTTGATGGTGAAACACTGGGTTCTATTGAAGATGAAACTTTCTCTGCTGATGGTGCCGTACTGACCATTAAAGGTGTGAGTGCACATCCAGGCTTTGCTAAAGGCAAAATGGAAAGTGCGATTAAGATCTTATCTGATGTGATCAGTTCGTTACCGGCAGATTGTCTTTCTCCTGAATCCACAGAATTAAAAGAAGGTTTTATACACCCGGTTACGATCAGTGGTAATGTAGAACAGGCTGAGGTGCGCTTTATTCTTCGTGCATTTAATGATGAAGAATTGACCGCTAATGGCGAGTTGTTAGATGCTACGGTACAAAATATTATAGAAGATTTTCCAAACGCTTCGTATGAATTGAAGATCACAGAACAATATCGCAACATGAAGCAGGTGTTGGATAAGCATCCTCAAATTATCGAGATTGGTATTGAAGCCATCAAACGTGCAGGTATTACGCCTAAACAACAAAGCATCAGAGGTGGTACCGATGGTTCTCGTTTGTCGTTTATGGGCTTACCTTGTCCTAACATCTTTGCCGGAGAGCACGCTTTCCATGGCAAGCAAGAATGGGCATCGGTACAGGATATGGAAAAAGCGGTTGAAACGATCGTTAATATCGCTGCAATCTGGGAAGAGAAAGCCTAAAAATTTAAGGTCGATTATTTGGCAAGCGTTAGTCTTGCCAAATATTGATCTGAATCATCTTCCATGATGATCTCTGTATGCCATCCTGTTTGTTTGGCAATATCAATAAGTGTTTTCTGATCTACATAGATCCATTTAAACCATTTGCCTTTTACGCTTTTGTATTCGTACCTAAAGCTTACTTCGCCAAAGTACCCGTTTTCAGGAAATGGAATTTCAAGGTATAAATAGGACAGGTCAGAGCTGTCAAAAACCAGCTGACCATCTTTATTGATTAAGCTTTTAACATGCTTTAAAAAGGCTTTTAATCCAGGAATAGATCCTGTAAGTCCGATCCCGTTCATCATAAACAATAGGGTGTCGTATTTTTTATCTCCTTCTGGAATTTTATAAGTGAGAATATTTCCTTCCATGGCCTGTTTTAGTCCACGTTGTTTCATGATGGTTACAGCAGATGCGGATATGTCCATGCCAGTAATATCCAAACCTCTTTTTTGTAGCACTAAAGCGTGGCTGCCTACACCGGCGCCCACATCTAACACTTTGCCTTTGCAAAGATCTAGTGCTTTAAGCTCCAGCTCAGGCATTTCATTCTCGTCTCTGAAGTAAATATCTACCGGCATTTCCTCCGGTTCGTCGTAAGAATTATGTACCCAAAGGGTTTCTGCCGGTGGTTTTAAAAACTGATCTTTTAACGCTTCTCCAAAAACATCCATGCCACAAAGATAGAAAAGAGATTCTTTTACAACTCAAACTCCTGATGATATTCTGGAATAGCAACATTTTGAAAACCGGCATTATGTACCCTTTCAGCAAATTTTAACTGCACATCATACTCGCCATGAACCAGAAATATCTGCCTAACCTTTGTAGGGTCTTGTCCAGTAAGGAATTGTAGTAAGTCTTCATAATCGCCATGTGCACTCATGGATTTAATAGATCTGACTTCAGCAATTACATCGTAATCCTGTCCAAAAAGCCAAACTCTTTTTTGGCCGCTAACTAAGCGCCCTGCAAGTGAGCCTGGACTGGCATATCCCACCATTAAAATGGTGTTTTTGCGATCGCTGATGTTATTTTTGATGTGATGTCTTACGCGACCACCCTCGGCCATGCCCGATGAGGATATGATAACGCAAGGCTGCGGATCGTTGTTTAGCGCTTTGGATTCTTCTACGCTTTCAATAAATCTTAAGCCTTTGAAATCAAAAATATCGCGGTCTACCTTCATGATTTCCTTTACGCCATTGTTATATACGTCCGGGTGATCTTTTAGTACTTGAGTTGCCTCCATAGAAAGCGGGCTGTCTACGTAGTAAGGAATATCGGGTAATCGACCTTTTAACTCGAGGGAGTTTAAGGCGTATAATAATTCCTGCGTACGGCCAACACTAAATGCAGGGATGATAATTTTGCCTTGTTTTTCTATACAAGTCTGTGTAATTATCTGCAGTAACAAATTTTCGATAGCCTCTACATCGACATGTAAAGAATCTCCATAAGTAGATTCCAGGATGATATAGTCTGCCTGCGGGAAGGTTTGGGGGCTTTTTAACAGTAAATCGCCATATCGGCCTACATCCCCACTAAAGGTAACATGGGTTTCTTTGCCATCTTCATTGATCTGTAGATGCACCGCTGCGCTACCTACAATATGGCCTGCATCGGTAAACCTAACCGTAATGTGATCGTCTATTTTAAAATCCTGCTCGTAAGGAACAGTTTTGAACTGGCTAATGGTTTGTTGTACATCAATATCGGTGTACAAAGGGATCGCATGGAAACCTGGCTGTTTGTTTTTTTTGTTCTGGTATTCTGCGTCCTGCATCTGGATTTTTGCCGAATCGAGCATTAGGATTTCGGCAAGATCTTTTGTCGCGGGCGTGCAGTAAATGGTCCCGCTAAAACCTTCGGCCACTAAACGAGGCAGCAATCCGCAGTGATCTATATGGGCATGGGACAAAATGAGGTAAGTGACCTTAGCCGGATTAAATCCGAAAGATTCATTCAGCTGGTCTGTAATATCGCCCATGCCCTGAAAAAGGCCGCAGTCCAATAATATTTTAGTCCCGTTATTTAAAGTGATTAGGTGTTTACTACCCGTTACAGCACGCGCTGCACCATGAAAAGCGATCTTCATTCAGTTAATTAGGCTCTTACTTTTGAAATTGTGTCTTTTACATGATCGGTTACATCGGCTAGCTTGTCTTTAGAAGCATCTAAAAGGTCACAAAACCAGTCCGACATTTTATCTTTTACGTCACCGCCTTTTTCTGTTGATAAGATTAAAATTATTGCAGCGCCTAAAGCAGCTCCGGCTAATACTCCTGCTATTATTTTCGTTTCTTTTGTCATGATAATTTCTCCTTTTTTAATTACTGATCAGTTACGGCTCTTTAGTCTTGCCCGCATATCTGTGTAATATAAACAAAAATGAAGCCGAATAGTTCTTGATCAAATGGATTTTTTGAGGGCGTGTGGATGGTTGAATAAAAATGTTAAATTAATTTTCATATAAATGTGTGGGTGGTTTAGGGGCTTTTAATTAACTTATGGAATAAATCAGCGGTAGCTAAAAATCGTCCTTTATGGGGACTATATACCAAAAACTGATTAAGGCCGGCCAATGAAATAAAGAAATATAACAACATATCATTACTTCTTAAATGAGGTATTAATTTAAAGAGTCTCTAGCGTGAAATTTCTGACAAATGCTAGGAAGAGACAATAGATTAATGCCCATGATAATATTTGTTGTACTTTTGAAGGTGCACTATAGCGTCATGGGTTCTATTGTAAACCCGTTTCCTAGGCCGTCAGAAAGCCCCACGCTCCGGTATTTAGAACTTGCTGTAGTTGCACCTTCGTTTTATTTTACAAATAGACGAACAGCCGTAATGGCTTCCCCTAAATTTCGATTGAGACTCATTTTTAAGATTTTAAACTAAAAAATGAGCATATGAGTAACCACGCAGAGTATTTCCAGAGTTGGCCAAAAGGCACCGAAGCTGAATTAAAAGCATCAGCTTTGAGTTCAATTCAACTTTTTTTCGAAGAATATAATCTTGACGAAAGCCAAGACTTGTTATGGCAAATTATGAAACATTGTTTCTTCAATCCCTCTACAGCATTAAAAATTCCGGAGCGAGAAAATTTGGTGAGTTTCTATGAGAATCTTCATCAAATGATTTTGGCTGCTAGCATTTTGCATAATACTAGGATCAGTCAGCAGGTTTGGACTACGTAGTAACACCTGATGTCATTTATTCACAAAAGCTGGCTTCTTCACGCATTGTTCACACCTCCTTCACACCAAACCCACAAACAGGTACCTTTTTGTGAAGGAAGTGTGTCTAATGTGTGTATGATGTGAGGAGAAGTCTTAAGGAGTAACCCTTATGTGGTTTAATTCACCACAGGTCAACCTAAGCCAAACCAACGGCAACTATAGCGGAGAAGGTTGCGGTAATGTTTGTAAGTGGAAAATAAATTAATTTATGAAAAGTGTGTTTTTCTGGTGTAGATATATTAAATTCTTCATGACTAAATTTAATGATTATGAAGGAAAAGATTAACCGATACATTGATCCGCTAACTGATTTTGGCTTTAAGCATATATTTGGAAGTGAACCTAATAAGGACATTCTTATTGAATTTTTAAATACCCTTTTTCAAGGAGAGAAGCGCATTATCGATATTAACTACAGCCCTACTGAGCATGGGGGTAGTCGTATTGAAGAGAAAAAGGTGCTTTTCGACTTGACTTGCACCGGACAAGATGGCGAGCAATTTATTATTGAAATGCAGAGAACCGGACAAAAATTCTTTGCAGATAGGTGTGTGTTTTACATGTCCAGACTGATTAGTGCACAGCTACCAAGAGGAACACATGATTGGAATGTACCATTAAAAGAAGTTTATCTCATTGGTATTATGGAGTTTCAGTTCAATAACATCAATAGTAATTACCTGCATAATATTGCATTAATGAACACTGATACGGGTAAAGTATTTTACAAAGGTATGGGTTTCAAGTTCCTTGAATTGCCTAACTTTGATAAACAGGAGCATGAATTAGAATCTGAGTTGGACAAATGGTTTTACCTATTGAAGAACTTAAGTCGACTGAATGAGATTCCTCGCTTCCTGGATAAAAGAGTATTTCAAAAGATTTTTAAAATTGCGGAAGTGAGTAAATTAACCAAAGAACAGCGGGAATTGTATGAATCAGATATAAAAGCTAAATCTGATTGGAAGGGCGGTATGGATTGGGCTAAGGAGCAAGCAGCAGAACAAGCGAAAAGAGAAAATACGCTTGAAATAGCATTAAAACTTAAAGCAGTAGGGCGCCCCTCTGATGAAATAGCTAAAGTCACAGGCCTTTCAATTGAGGAAATTGAAGAATTAAATTGCGGAAGTGAGTAAATTAACCAAAGAGCAGCACGAATTATCTGAATCAGATATAAAAGCTAAATCTGATTGGAAGGGTGGTATGGATTGGGCTAAGGAACAAGCCGCAGAACAAGCAACAAAAGAAGCTACAAGAAGAACTTTATTTAATGTCGCATCTAAACTTAAAGCAATAGGGTGCCCCTCTGATGAAATAGCGGAAGTTACCGGCCTTTTAATTGAGGAAATCGAAAAATTGCCAAGCATTTGATGAAAGATTGAGAAGAACCCTGATGGTTGTTGGGTATAAAAAGAAACAGGGACGGTCTTTCGAGACGTCCCTGCTATAAAGATGGTTGATCCACCACAGATCAACCTAAACCAAACAAACTGCAACTATAACGAGGAATGTTGCAGAAAAGTTTGTGCCTAAAAAAATAAAAACATTTCGATGACAAAAGGGAATCTTCTTGATTGTAAAGTATTGATATTATTTAGAAGGGGAGTAACCAGAAAATTATATATCTTTAATTCATTCTTTATTTAAATTGATAGCTCGAAAAGAGGAAATGCGAAGTGTTAAGACGGTTACGCTAATTAGAGAAGTCTCAACAGATGGGCACAGCCCATTACATTTCCTGTGTGATGATATGGAGTCCTATTATTGCAAATTCCGCTCGGGAGTGAGCTTAAAGACTGAGGAAATTGATTGTTTGTTTTACGAGATAGTAAGTAAGCGATTCTTAGATAGGTTAGATGTGCCAAGCCCTGAGCTTGCTCTGGTGTTAATATCAGCTAATTCGTACGCTGAAGAGACTCTTAATAGACACAAAAGGTTTTGCAAGCCGAGCCAAATCTATTTGGGGTCTAAAGAAATAAAGGGAGCTGAAGATTTACATGGGATTTCCAGTGTGGTCAAGAAAGGGGCTTTTAATCAAATACTTAATCCGTATGATTTAGTGAGAATTGCGCTATTCGATTTATGGATTGACAATTGCGACAGGGGTAAAAATGAGAATTATAACCTATTGATTGCTCAGCAGGATTTAGGGAGAAAGTTTTATGCATTTGATCATGCATTTTGTTTTGGCGGGTTAGAAAGGTTAAGGATGTTTAATGAATTGCATCCAGTATCATCTAATAATAAGTTGATCGCTAGTACTTATTTTAAGAAAATATTACCGTATTTAAATAAAAGGACATCTAAGGAAATTGTCGATAACTTCTTATCTTTGCAAGCTCATGAAATTGAACAAATTATATCTGAATCCTATGATGATTGTCCTAAGGCTTGGGCGATCCCTGCGCAGTTAAAAGAACGTATGATTCTCTTTTTGACTAATGCGAACAGAATCGGTATAATAAAAAATCTTATGTGGTCACTTTTTAAGTAACAACTTCAATCATGAAAACTCTATATTCAATTATCTATGTACAACCTAATTCACTTACTGCAGAGAAAGTGGCTGTGGGATTAATGGTTTTTGCTAAGGATAAATTATGGTTTGATTATGAGCCGTCCAAGATTGATCTCGTAGAGAAGTTACAGGCTTCTTTGAATTTAAAGGCTCATTTGTATCAATCTTTTAAGGGGATGAAGGCTTTTATTCAGGAATTGAATAATAATAAAGGTGTTAATTCTGGGATGTTTTCGGAGATAAATGTTTTTTCTTCGGATGCTTATGCGGAGTATTTAAGTAAGTATAGCACAGGTGTCATTCATTTTAGTGGGCCTTTGCCTATTGCGGGTTTAATGGATATTAAGCTCTTTAATAATTTGCTGGAAAAATTCATTGGATCTAAACCGATAAAAATGGGATTTAAAAATACTTTTCATAATGACTTTAAAAAGAAAATCAATACTGTAAATTTAAAAGATAAAGTTGATATTGATTTTAAGATTACGCCTAATAAAATTGATGGTATTTATTCTGAAACGCAGGTTAGGCTTATCGGGAAAAACGGATTGATAACCGCTGTACAGGATATTGATTTTACAATAAATCCGGAAACGCTGGGACAGCAATTAAATCAGTGGGATGTGTTAATTAATGCTTTAAATAATTTTAGTTCGGAAAAAAAATGGCCACTTGGAGATTTTAATGTTGTGTTTAATAAACCTGAGGCGAAATCTTTTCAGGAAAAGTTATTAAATAAAATTCACGGGCAAAAAAAAGGCTTCAATTTGATTGAGATAAATGAGGTTGATAAGATTCTCAAAAAAATAGAGGAGAATGATTATAAGCCATTATCAACTTTGATATAATAATTTATAGTTCGTCCAGATCAGTATAAACTTTAGTTGGTAGGCGCCTGAACTTCAAATATGGGCGGTAATGCTTTTTGAATTTCAAGATGCAAAGAACGTTTTTTTATAAATATCTGTTCAACTATTTGGTAATTAAATATTTCTATCTATCTTTGCAGTCCCTAAAAAACTAGGGATAATAAATAATTGTTTAACAAATTAAATACAAGCAAGTGAATACGTTAAGTTACAAAACTGTCTCTGCCAATGCAAAAACTGTTAACAAACAGTGGGTTGTTGTGGATGCTGAAGGCGAGATTTTGGGGCGCTTGTCATCGAAGATCGCTATGATCATCCGTGGTAAAAACAAGCCTGAGTACACCCCACACGTAGACTGCGGTGATAACGTTATCGTTATTAATGCAGACAAGATTAAGTTGACCGGAAATAAAATGAACGACAAAGTTTATACTTCCTACACTGGTTATCCAGGTGGTCAGCGCTTCATTTCTCCAAAAGAGTTAATGGCGAAACATCCTAAGCGTGTTGTTGAAAAGGCAGTAAAAGGTATGTTACCTAAAACTAAATTAGGTGCAAAACTTTACACAAATCTTTTTGTTTATGCAGGTGCTGAGCATCCTCATGCAGCGCAATCTCCAACAACCATTAAACTTTAATTAAGGAAGAAATGTCAGTTACTAACACTTCAGGAAGAAGAAAAACTGCAGTTGCTCGTATCTATTTAAAAGAAGGCAACGGCACAATTACCGTAAATGGTAAAGATCACAAAGAATATTTCCCAACATTGCCTTTACAATACATCGTTAACCAATCATTCACAGTTTCTGAATTAGTTGGTCAGTATGATGTAACTGTAAATGTAGCCGGTGGTGGCGTTAAAGGCCAGGCAGAAGCTGTTCGTTTAGCTATTGCTAAAGCTATTGTTGAATTAGATGCTGAGAAAAAACCAGCATTGCGCGCTAAAGGGTTAATGACCCGTGATATGCGTATGGTTGAGCGTAAGAAACCAGGACGCAAGAAAGCACGTAAGAAATTCCAATTCAGTAAACGTTAATCTTAAGGAGACAAAACAATGGCAAGAACTACATATCAAGACTTACTGGATGCAGGTGTACACTTTGGTCACCTTACCCGTAAATGGAACCCAAAAATGGCCCCATACATTTTCATGGAGCGCAACGGTATCCACATTATAGATTTAAATAAAACTTTAACTAAAACTGAAGAAGCTGCTTCAGCAATCAAACAGATCGTTAAATCTGGTCGTAAGATTCTTTTCGTAGCTACTAAGAAACAAGCTAAAGAAATCGTTGCTGATCAAGCAAAAAAAGTAAACATGCCTTACGTAACTGAGCGTTGGTTAGGTGGTATGTTAACTAACTTTGCTACTGTTCGCAAGTCAATCAAAAAGATGGTTACCATCGATAAAATGACTAAAGACGGTACTTACTCGATCCTTTCTAAGAAAGAGCGTTTAATGATCCAACGTGAGCGTATTAAATTAGAAAGCTTATTAGGTGGTATCGCGGACTTAAACCGTTTACCAGCTGCTATCTTCTTAATTGACGTTAAAAAAGAGCACATCGCTGTTAGCGAAGCGTTGAAATTAAACATTCCAACTTTTGCAATGGTTGATACTAACTCTGATCCTTCAAACATCGATTTCCCAATTCCTGCGAATGATGATGCTACTAAATCGATCTCTTTAATTACTGATGTAATCATCAAAGCAATTGAAGAAGGTTTAGATGAGCGTAAACGTGAAAAAGACGAGGAAACTGAGAAAGAAGCTGTAGCTGCTAAAGCTGCTGCTGATGCTCCAGAGGCTGCTGCACCAGGTGCTAGAAGAAAAAAAGTTGAAGCTGATACTGAAGAAGGTACAAGCGAAGAAGCTTAAATAATATAATTGGGTTGTGTATGGTGCGTTGCAGTTTATACTACAACAAGTCCTGCACAACCCATAATTTTTTGATAAAAACTTAAAAAGGAAATAAAATGTCTACAGTACAAATTTCTGCAGCTGATGTAAACAAATTGCGCCAACAAACTGGTGCTGGTATGATGGACTGCAAAAAAGCGTTAATCGAAGCTAATGGTGATTTCGAAGCTGCGGTTGATTATTTACGTAAAAAAGGTGCTAAAGTAGCAGCTTCTCGTCAGGATCGTGATTCTAACGAAGGTGTTGTTATCGCTAAAGCTACTGCTGATGGCAAACGTGGTGTTGTGGTTGAATTAAACTGCGAGACTGACTTTGTTGCTAAAAATGCTGATTTCGTTGCTTTAGCTAACAAGTTTACTGATTTAGCTATCGAAAACAATCCTGCTTCATTAGAAGAACTTTTAGCTCTTGAAATTGACGGACAAAAAGTTTCTGATATCATCGTTGAGAACACTGGTAAAATCGGTGAGAAAATCGGTATCTCTAAATTTGAAACTGTTACTGGTGAGTTAGTTGTTCCTTACATCCATGGTAACTACCGTTTAGGTGTATTGGTTGCTTTAAACCAAGCTGGTGCAGGTGTTGAAGAAGCTGGTAAAGATGTTGCTATGCAAATCGCAGCAATGAGCCCAGTTGCTTTAGATAAAGGTGATGTTGATTCATCTACTATCGAACGTGAAACTGAAATCGCTAAAGAGCAAATCCGTGCTGAAGGTAAACCTGAAGAAATGGTAGAAAAAATTGCTGCTGGTAAATTGAATAAATTCTACAAAGACAGTACTTTATTAAACCAAGAGTTTGTTAAAGATTCATCTAAAGATGTACGTAAATTTTTACATGATGTTTCTAACGGTTTAACCGTTGTTGCATTTAAACGCGTACAATTAGGAGCTTAATACTTAATTAATTTTTTTTAGAAGAGCCTTCTGTTTTCAGGAGGCTTTTTTTTTGCCTTATATTTGGGCTTATACAATAGAATCGTATGATCGCAATAACCAATTGTAAGCTGTTTAAATCTGGTGTGCTGCTGGCAGACCAATCTGTGCTAATTGAAAATGGAAAAATAACCAGGGTATCTAATGAAAAAATTCCTGAGGGATATACACAAGTTGATGCAGGCGGCGACTTCCTTAGCCCTTCTTTTATAGATCTTCAGATCTATGGTAGTGCTGGTCCACTTTTTTCTGCTTACCCTACAGCAGAAACCTTAGAACAAATGGATCATGACTTAATCCATAAAGGGACTACGGGCTTTTTGGCTTGTGTGGCTACCAACAGTATGGAAATTGTTTATCAGACCTTAGATGCAGCAAAGGCTTACCGCCCACAAGCGAAAGGTTTTTTAGGCTTGCACTTAGAGGGGCCTTACCTAAATCCTAAGCGCAGAGGGGCACACATTGAAGCATTTATCCATAAAGCGGAGCTTGATGAAGTGAAGCGGTTGCTGGATTATGCTGATGGCACTGTAAAGATGATGACTTTGGCGGCCGAACTTCAGGACGATGCCGTGATCAATTATTTGTTAGATAATCATGTTCTTTTATCATTGGGGCATAGTGACGCCAGCTTTGAGCAGGCTACGGCTGCGTATAACAAAGGATTTAAGACAACTACACATTTGTTCAATGCCATGCCTGCAATTCATCACAGGGCTCCTAATTTGCCTGTAGCTGTATTTAATCACCCTACTGCAATGGCCAGTATTATTGCAGATGGTAGTCATGTTGATTTTGAAATGGTAAAGATGAGCCATAGGTTGATGAAAGATCGGTTGTTTTTAATTACTGATGCGGTGTCTGAATGTAACATTGGCCCGTATCAGCATCAGCTTTCCGGAGATAAATTTATTACCCCTGATGGTACGCTTTCGGGCTCAAACATTACGATGTTGCAGGCGATTCAGAACTGTGTACAGCATTGTGAGATTCCTTTACAGGACGCTTTAAATATGGCTTCGTCCCATCCGGCAAAATTGATTGGTCTTGCAGATAAAATAGGCTCATTAAGCGTTGGTAACGATGCTAATCTGCTGTTATTGAACCCAGAACTTAAGCTGACTAAAGTTTTTGTGGGTGGTTTAGACATTTGATCCCTCATTAATTAAAACAATTAGTTATTTTTGGAGCCATGAAATATAAACGGATCCTACTAAAATTAAGTGGCGAGTCGCTAATGGGCGAAAAGCAGTATGGTATTGATAATGAGGTGGTAAGGCAGTATGCTGAAGACATTAAGGCGGTTCATGCCCAAGGTCTTGAAATAGCAATCGTTATTGGAGGTGGAAATATTTTTAGAGGTTTAAGTGCAGAAAAGTCGGGTATGGACCGTGCACAGGCCGATTATATGGGTATGTTGGCTACTGTAATCAACAGTATGGCTTTACAAGATGCTTTAGAAAAAGTAGGCTTGAAAACTCGCTTACTTACTGCAATTAAAATGGAGCAGATCTGCGAACCATTTATCCGTAGAAGAGCTGTACGTCACCTTGAAAAAGGTCGTGTGGTAATTTTTGGAGCCGGTACAGGTAACCCTTATTTCACAACAGATTCGGCAGCTGCATTACGCGCTATCGAGATCAAAGCTGATGTGGTATTGAAAGGTACGCGTGTTGACGGTATTTATACTGCTGATCCGGAAAAAGATCCTACAGCGACTAAATATTCAGAGATTTCCTTTAAAGAAGTTTACGCTAAAGGATTGAATGTAATGGATATGACTGCTTTTACGCTTTGCGAAGAGAATGAATTGCCGATTATCGTTTTTGATATGAATAAAACAGGCAATTTTATGAAAATTGCTAATGGCGACGAGATCGGTACGCTGGTTAAGAACTGATCCTAAATAAATTTTATATTTTTGGTTAAATTTTACAAAACATGAATGACCTCATAAAGAAACAATTACAAGATGCCCAGGCAAACATGGACAAGGCGATTGACCATTGTGAAGCTGAATTGACTAAAATCCGTGCAGGAAAAGCTTCTGCAGGTATGTTAGACGGCATATTTGTAGATTATTATGGTAGTGCTACTGGTTTATCTCAGGTAGCAAGTATCAATACACCTGATGCACGTACTTTGCTTGTTCAGCCTTGGGAAAAAAATATGTTAGTGCCTATAGAACGCGCTATTATGGAAGCTAATATCGGTATCAACCCTCAGAATGATGGTGTGGTAATCCGTTTGGTAGTTCCACCATTGACTGAAGAACGCAGAATACAACTCGTTAAAAAGGTAAAAGAGGAAGCTGAACGTGGTAAAATAACCATTCGTAACATCCGTAAAGATGCCAACGAAAAGATCAAAAAATTGAAAGGCGAAAGCGTTTCTGATGATGAGATTAAAACTGGTGAAGCTGAAGTTCAGAAAATTACTGACGTTTATATCCTTAAAGTTGATAAGCACTCTGAAGCGAAAGAGAAGGATATCATGACCGTTTAAAGGTCGGATTATAATCTGCTTGTAAATTAAAGGGAATGAGGATAATGCTTCATTCCCTTTCTTTATTTTTGACCCCTCAAAACAAAACTTATAGATGAATTTACTGATTGAATATTTGAAGAACTATAAATGGATAGTAGTTTTAGCGCTTGTGCTGGCTGCTGTTAATATAGGATTCTCTTTATTAGACCCTTACATTACAGGTAGAATTGTGGATCGTTTCATCGAAAAGAAAGATATTTTGGAGCGTAGCGAATTCGTTTGGGGAGTACTTGGACTAGTTGGTTTGGGTGTGGGTGCCGCTATGGTATCCAGAATTGCAAAGAACTTTCAGGATTATTTTACCAGTATTATTGTTCAGAAAGTAGGGGCTCAAATGTACGCTGATGGCTTAAAACATTCGTTGGAGTTACCTTACCAGGTATTTGAGGATCAACGTAGTGGAGAGACATTGGGAATATTGCAGAAAGTGCGTCAGGACTCAGAAAAGTTCATCACCTCATTTATCAGTATTTTGTTTGTTAGCCTGATCGGGATGGTTTTTGTAATCGTTTACTCGGTTACGGTAAGCTATAAAGTAACACTGATCTATTTTTCTGCAATTCCTATCATCAGCTTTGTGAGCTGGTTTTTGAGTAGAAAAATTAAAACCATACAAAAGAGTATTGTTGCCGAAACCACCGCTTTGGCAGGTTCTACTACAGAATCATTAAGAAATATTGAACTGGTTAAAAGTTTAGGATTGGCTAGTCAGGAAATAGAACGCTTAAATAAAACAACTTATAAAATACTGGGCCTTGAGCTTAGAAAGGTAAAGTATGTGCGCAGTATGAGCTTTGTACAGGGCACAACGGTAAATTTTGTACGTAGCTGTATGGTTGTGGTTCTATTGATTCTTATTTTTGAAAATACCATCTCTCCGGGACAATATTTCTCTTTCTTATTTTACTCATTCTTCCTTTTTGGTCCACTGCAGGAGCTTGGAAATGTAATCCTGTCATGGCGCGAAGCCGAAGTTTCTCTAGGGAATTTTAAGAGGATTTTAAGTATGCCAATAGATCAGAAGCCTTTAAACCCCGTTAAGCTTGAAAAGATTAGCAAGTTGGCTTTTGAAGATGTTAATTTTAAACACTTAACTGGGAAATTTAATGCACTAACCGACATTAGCTTTAGTACTCATAATGGGGAGACGATTGCTTTTGTAGGCCCTTCGGGTTCTGGAAAAACCACATTGGTGAAGTTGTTGGTTGGACTCTATCAGCCTATTGAGGGAGATGTGCTTTATAACAATACTTCGAGCAAGGATATTGATCTTGATTTATTGAGGGAAAAAATTGGTTTTGTAACTCAGGATACACAATTGTTTTCGGGAACGATTAGAGAGAATTTACAGTTTGTAAGACCCGGTGCTACTGATGAAGAGTGTATGCGGGTTTTGCAGCAGGCAGCTTGTCATAATCTACTAGCAAGGGCAGACAATGGGCTGGATACCGTAATTGGCGAGGGTGGAGTAAAAGTGTCGGGTGGTGAAAAGCAGCGTTTATCGATAGCGAGAGCATTGCTACGTAAGCCGGATATTTTGGTGTTTGATGAAGCTACATCTTCTTTGGATTCATTGACAGAAGAGGATATCACAGCTACGATTCGTGATATTTCGGAGCAGACCAATCACATTACGATATTGATTGCACACAGGTTATCGACGATCAAACATGCTGACCGCATTTTTGTACTCGAGAAAGGGCACATTATTGAACAAGGTAGACATGAAGATTTATTGTTGCTAAATGGCTTGTACTATGCCATGTGGAGACAACAGATCGGTGAACGCCATGTAACGGCTTAAACCTTTTGTTCGTTTATCTCATCAAGGCTTAATTTTATTAAGCCTTTTGTTTTTAAATAGGTAATGCCAGCAATGAGGATGGTCATACTGCCCCCAAATACTACTGCGGGTACGGTACGCATCAGCTTTGCAGTTAGGCCCGATTCGAAGGCACCAATCTCATTGGATGAGCCAATAAACATACTGTTTACAGCAGATACGCGACCCCGCATTTCGTCGGGGGTAAGGAGTTGCATAATGGTAGATCGGATAATCACGCTTACGCTATCAAATGCACCTTCCATAAACAAGAACATAAGGGTAAGGTAGAAGTTTTTGGATAGACCGTAACAGATAATGCTGGTTCCAAATCCAGTAACGGCAATGAGGAGGTTACGCCAGGGTTTATTCATGGGCGAAAAACGAGTCATTACCAACATGGTAATCACAGCGCCACCTGATGCTGCCGCACGCATGTATCCCAGGCCTTCTGGGCCAACTTTAAGGATGTCATTAGCAAATACTGGTAATAAGGCGACAGCGCCGCCAAAAAACACGGAAAATAGGTCCAGGCTCATGGCGCCCAACATCATTTTGCTTTTAAATACAAACTGTACCCCTTCGGTTAGGCTTTTTACAATACTTTCTTTAGGGATGTATCTTGGCGGGTGTGGTTTTAAAAAGAAGATACAAACAATGGAAATAAATATAAACGTAATGATCACGATATAGGTTACCGTGATGCCGTAGAAGCCGTAAATTAATCCACCTGCTGCTGGGCCCAGAATAGAGGCCATTTGCCAGCCGGAACTGTTCCATGTACTGGAGTTTGGATATAATTTTTTAGGGACAATCATGGCCATTAAGGAGAAGGTGGCCGGACTAAAAAAGCCGCGGGCCAAGCCAACCCCGAATATCATGCAATACATAATAGGCACAATATAACTGGTAGGGATGTAGGCATGCATTTGTTTTGTGGTAACCACGAGCATCACTAGAGAGCATAAAAACACACCTATAAATATTTTAAGGAGCAGCCCTCTTTTTTCAGATTTATCCGCAATATATCCACCATATAGCGCAACGCCAATGGCTGGAATGGCTTCGCAGAGGCCAATTAATCCCAGTGCTAATGGGTCTTTAGTGAGGTGATAAATGTGAAAGCCGATGATTACGGCCTGCATTTGATAAGCAAAAGTGAAAAAGAAACGCATTCCGAGATAAGATCGGAATTCTCTGTAGCGCAAGGCGGCGAAAGGATCGGGTTTCTCTATAGGTACATGTTCTTCCAACAGAAAATTGTTTTAAACAAATGTATGCCATCGACTTGCAATAACATACATTTATTTAAAAAAGTATTTACACGATTTGGTCATAAAAGTCAAGATAGGCTGAACGCATATCTTCGGCTTGATTTATGGCTGCAGAAACAGCTATCCCGAAAATTCCGGTATTCATTAATGGGTCTATGTCGTTGATGGTTATACCGCCAACAGCAAGCACAGGTAGGTTGATGTCCAGTTTTTTTAATTCTGCCATCGCATTTTGATAACCTTCTACACCCAATAATGGAGCTTTGTTAGGCTTGGTGGTTGTGGTGTAAAATGGACCAAAACCGGCATAGTCTGCACCTTCTTTGGCTAGTCTGATTAAGCCTTGCAGTGTAGTGGCAGAGCCGCCAATGGTTATTGCTTCGCCCAGTTGTTCTCGCAGCTTTACAAAGTCGGCATCAAAATCTTCGATATGAAAACCCTGAATATCGGCTTTGCCGTTTAAATGTACATGATCTGTAACGATCAGGGTAGCCCCCCAATCGTCACAGATTTCTGCAATAGCATTGATATCTATCAAAAGCTCATCATCATTTTTAGTTAAGCAACGGTATTGTATCCATTTTGCTCCGGCAGAGCAGGCAATTTGCGCCTGTTCAATATGACTGTGCTGCTGGATATCGTGCGTAATAAATTGGAGTTTCTCGATGAACTTTTTCATATATATAGGTATTCCTTGTCTTTTAAAATTTCAAATTTAGCGAAAGTAGGAAATTAGTTCCTGCCTGAGGGAAGTAAAAGTTTTCGGTAGTTGTTCCCCATGGATAGATTGAGCTGTAAGTATAGCCGTTACTTTCGTATTTTTTATTGAAAATGTTGTTGGCTAATAAGCCGATATTGATGTTTTTAATGCCTTTTAAGCTAAAATCATAACCTATTCTGGCGTTGTTTACCCAGTAAGCGTCTAGCTTGCGGCTATCATTTTGCGTATTGTCCATAAATTGTTTGCTCACATATTTGCTTTGGAAAGCAACAGCAAGGCCCGATAACGGTTTGTATACCAACTCGCCGAAAAGGACTGTATTTGGTGAGAAAGAGATATCTGGATTTGCATAAGTGGTTGCCTGAACATTGATCAGATCAAAATTGGCATCGTATTCTGAAACGTAATCAATATAGTTTTTGATCTTGTTTCTGCTTAATGCAGCATTGGCATTTACTGCAAATTTAGAACTGATGATGTATGAACCATCTAATTCAATCCCTATTCTTGAGCTTTTATCTACATTCTGACGGTAAGGATCGCCACCATCGTTAACCTCTCCTGTAAAAATCAACTGATCTTTATAGAACATACCATATACATTAATGCCAACATTGAAATCGCTGTTTTTAATGCGGTATCCAGCTTCAATATTGTTTAGATTTTCTGCTTTTGGTACTGCTAATCCTGTTTTTAGATTGGTAAAGTCATCGCGGTTAGGTTCTTTATTCGCTACACTAAATGACGCATATATATTACTTTGTTCGTTTACGAAGTAAGTAGCACCAAATTTAGGGTTAAAGAAATTGTAGTTGTTGTGGAAATCTAATGGGTTACGATTTTTGTCTAATCCAGTGATATCGTATTTTACGTTTCTGTATTGTAAGTCGGCAAATAAGCTCAGTTGACTTATCGGACTGTAGTTTACTTTAGCATAGGTATTGAAATCATCTTTATTTCCTTTGCCATCGTAATAATGATAGTCATTTGTGGCTGTTGAGGCATACTGGGCCCAAATAACTTGACCAAAATGCTTACCTCTGTATTGATTGTATGCTCCACCCAGGGTGAAGTTTAAATCGGACTTTGGATTATAGTTAAACGCATAAGTTGCTCCGTAAAAGTCATTGTCTAACCAACGGCGACGAATAAGGTCTGTTTTAGCAACGTCGGTGCCACCTGCATTTGCATTAGGTAAGCCATACTTACTAAACTTTTGTTGGTTTTTGTACTCTTCATAATAGCCTTTACCTTCGGTATAATGCAGGGCTCCATTAAATGAAAACTGTTCGTTAAACTGTTTCGCATATAATGCCTGGTAATGATTTTGTGCGTAATTGTCGTTTTGATCTTTGTAGGTAAACTGGTTGTATTTCCTGTTGTCAGAATTAAATAGATTATCACGGTCGGCGTCTGTGTAATACAAATAATCTTTATTGTTGTCGTAATGGGTTTGTAGGCCGACTAAATCGCCTCTTAGTTTTGCCTCAGGAACACCGCTCCAGGCTTGGTAGGTCTTTTCTGTACCGCCAAATACATTTATCCTTAATAAATCTGTTTTCCCATGGTAAGCACCAGATAAGAAGAATGATTTCAGATCAGCAGCACTACGGTCTACAAAGCCATCAGATTTGATGCGTGATAAACGGCCGTCAAAGCTCCATTTGTTGTCAATTAAGCCAGTACCAATTTTAACGGTGTTTTTTAAGGTGTTAAATGAGCCGTAGGTATTGTTTAACTCTGCATATGCGTTTTCTGAAGGTGCTGCTGTTTGGATGTTTAAACTTCCACCAAAAGCACCGGCACCGTTGGTAGAGGTACCTACGCCGCGTTGGATCTGGATGTTATCTACAGAGGAAGCAAAGTCGGGCATGTTTACCCAAAATATTCCCTGGCTTTCGCCATCGTTGTAAGGAATGCCGTTGATGGTTACATTTACCCTACTGGCATCACTACCTCTAACTCTAATTCCGGTATAGCCTACGCCTGCACCTGCATCAGAAGTAACTACAACGCCAGGTGTGTTGTTTAAAATAAAAGGAAGATCCTGGCCAAAGTTGTTTCGCTCAATTTCGGCTTTGTCGATGTTTTTGTAGGTGGCGGCCGATTTCTCGTTGGCACGCGTAGCCCTAACAATTACCTCATCGGCCAAAAATGCGCTTAAGATCAAGGTAAAGTCCACAACTTCATCACTACTCAACTTTATGGTTTTCTCTATCGTTTGGTAGCCAATATAACTGGTGCTAAGGGTGTAATTCCCTGCTTTTAGATTGCTGAACCGATATTTGCCTTGTGCATCAGTAGTCATTCCTGTAGCCTTATTTTTAAGTCGTACAGAGGCTCCTGAAAGTGTGTTTGATTTTTCGGATACTGTTCCCGAAATACTGAATTGAGCTTTTGCCAGAACCGGCAACAGCAACATCGCCATCACGGCAATTTTTAATGTTTTCAATTTTTGATCTTTTAGTTAAACCGCTGCAAGTAAGGGGTACTTACAGCCCAGTTAAACTCCATAACTCCAATCCCTACGCCGGCATTATCCGGATCAGGTGCATATATCTGCGTACAGATATAATGGGTATGCTCTCAGCCTGTTTTTGTGTTTTTTACAAAACAAGGCACCCCCTTTTGATGGAACAAAGGTACTTGCTTATTTTGTGAATACCAAGAAAGGGGATTTTGTTAGTGATTGGATAAAAAGCGGTCGACAGCAGCAATTGCATTGTCTAGCCTGTTTTCGGTTCCGTTTATCACATCGTAGTTTGCATTTAGGGCCTTCAGCTCATTGTGCCAAACCTGCATAAAATACTCACGCTTATCCGGAAAGTCACGTAGCGGGTCTTCCTGCCAAGGCAAATCAATATCCATCAATAGATATAGGTCGTAATGGTAATTGGGTAAGGCATCTAACACCAATCTCGGCGTTTCTCCAAATACCTCATCACTCCATATTTTTACCGTTAAGAAGGTGGTATCGCAGAAAATCAAGTCTTTTTGAGCGATGGCCGTTATGGATTCCTCAAGTGCTACCTGTCCGTGAAACATATTGATTTCGTCCTGTAAGTTGCAGGGAGCGGTTAAAGCGGCACAATAATATCGGGCATATTCTGGTACCCATAGCGTGTGGTAATGCAATGCCAGTTGTGCTGTTATGGTAGACTTGCCAGTACTCTCGGGCCCAACAATAGCTATTCTTTTAATTTGCTTGTTCACGGTAAATCTTTCTCCAATCTAAATAACCAACTGATGCAATATAAACATACAGCGCGTACATCACCGCAGTCGCATATAGATCTTTTGAAATGTACATGCCCACGTAAATGATATCAACAAATATCCATATCAACCAGTTTTGCATCACTTTTCGGGCCAGAAAAATCTGTGCCACTAAGCTGCAAGCGGTGCAAAAACTATCTAGATAAGGCAATGCAGCATCTGTATTTTTGTAAAGCAATTGCCCCAGTAGGAAGGTGAAAACGATGATGCTGACTATGGAAATTAATACTTCCTTTTGGGTGATATTTGCGACAGGTCTTGATGCTTCGGGGTTGTTTCTGTTTTTACTCCAATAATACCAGCCATAAATGTTCATGATAAAAAAGTAAAACTGCAGGCCCATGTCTGCATATAGCTTTGATTCGAAAAAAATAAAGATATAAATGACCACACTTACAATGGCGATTGGCCAGCTGTAAATGTTATTCTTGGCCGCAAGCCAAACACATAAGATTCCGGTAAATACGCCAAACCACTCTAATGCGCCTGTTTGAACAAAAAGTTGAGTGAAGCTATCCTTGAGTAATTCAATCATCGCCCAAAAGTACTAAACGTATTTACATAAAAAAATCCCGTAGGGGCGAAGGTTAGGGACGCAAGATTTATTTGAAACAATAGAAACGAACTATTTGTATGTAATTTAGCGTTAATAAGAAAATGGGCTAAAAGGAATATGACGATGAAAAGATTAAGTTTTTTAATGATAATAGGACTGGTGATTGGTTTGCTTGCCTTTACTTTTATTAAGACAGGTAAAATCCAAGGCCGTATTGCTCCGGCAGATGGCGCATCGCAGGTGTTCGCGGTATTGGGAACTGATACTTTAAGGGCTGAAATTAACAATGGTAATTTCGCATTTCCCGCTGTTAAAGTGGGGACTTATACCATTCAAGTAAAAGCGATTGCTCCGTACAAAGATACGTCTGTAGTAAATGTGCCTGTAATAGACAGTATAACTACTGATGTTGGCTTGATCAAACTAAAGCAGGAATAAGCTTTAACACGTTATTAGGGGGGTATTTTAGCCTCCTTTTTTATTTATGATGCTTTTTTAAAAAATAGCTGATTTTTAATAGGTAAAACTGTAACTTTGCATCCCGACAGAAGAGTCGGAGCTTTAGACCCTATCTAAGGGAAATCTCTCGACTGTTCCAGTCTCTAAATTGCATTTTTTACCATATTATACATTAGACTTTTCAAAGCCTTATGCCTAAAGACACCTCCATACGCTCAGTACTAATTATCGGATCTGGACCTATTATCATTGGTCAAGCTTGCGAATTTGATTATTCGGGATCTCAAGCCGCCTTATCTTTAAAAGAGGAGGGGATTGAAGTTTCAATCATCAATTCTAATCCTGCAACCATCATGACCGACAAGGTGATTGGTGATCATGTTTACCTGTGGCCACTGACAGTAGATTCTATCGAGCAGATTTTACAAGAACGTAAAATTGATGCGGTATTACCTACCATGGGCGGACAAACCGCACTGAACCTTTGTATCGAAGCTTCTGAACGTGGAATTTGGGAGAAATATGGAGTTAGGGTAATCGGTGTAGATGTTGCTGCAATTGAGAAAACAGAAAACCGTGAAGCTTTCCGCCAGTTAATGGTTGATATAGGTGTAGGCGTAGCAACTTCAAAAATTGCAAATTCTTTCCTTGAAGGTAAAGAAGCAGCTCAGGAAATTGGTTATCCATTGGTAATCCGCCCTTCTTATACATTGGGTGGTTTTGGTGGCGGTTTCGTACACAAAAAAGAAGAATTTGACCAGGCTTTACAACGTGGGCTTGAAGCTTCTCCAACTCATGAGGTTTTGGTAGAGCAAGCTGTTTTAGGTTGGAAAGAATACGAATTGGAGTTGTTAAGGGATAGTAATGACAATGTGATCATTATCTGTTCAATTGAAAACTTCGATCCAATGGGTATCCATACAGGAGATTCAATCACAGTAGCGCCGGCTATGACTATGTCTGACCGTTGTTACCAAGATATGCGTAACCAGGCTATCAAAATGATGCGCGCAATAGGAAACTTTGCTGGGGGATGTAATGTACAGTTTTCGGTTAATCCGGATAACGACGAGATCATTGCCATCGAGATTAACCCAAGGGTTTCCCGCTCTTCGGCATTGGCGAGTAAAGCTACAGGTTATCCGATCGCTAAAATAGCAGCTAAACTGGCTATAGGTTATAACCTGGATGAACTGGAAAACCAAATTACAAAAACTACATCTGCATATTTTGAGCCTACACTTGATTATGTGATTGTGAAAGTTCCTCGTTGGAACTTCGATAAATTTAAAGGAGCGAATATGGAGTTGGGCTTGCAGATGAAATCTGTAGGTGAAGTAATGGCCATCGGACGTACTTTTATTGAAGCAATACAAAAAGCTTGTCAGAGTTTGGAAATTGGCAGAGCTGGATTAGGTGCAGATGGTAAACATAGCCGCAGTATCGAAGAGATCATGCATGGTCTTGAGCATCCAAGCTGGAATCGTTTATTCCTGATTAAAGATGCCATGAGTATGGGTGTTCCATTAGAGTCAATCCGTAAAGTTACCCGTATTGATAAATGGTTCTTGTCACAAATACATGAATTGGTTCAGCTGGAAACAGAATTGAAACGTTATTCACTAAATAATATCCCTAAGGATTTCTTCTTTACCTTAAAGCAGAAAGGTTTCTCTGATATTCAGATCGCTTATCTTTTAGGAAATGTAACGGAGGATGAGGTTTATGAGCGCAGAAAGTCATTAGGCATCAAACGTGTTTATAAAATGGTTGATACTTGTGCTGCTGAGTTTGCTGCGCAAACACCATATTACTACTCAACTTTTGAGGAAGAGAATGAATCTCTCCGTTCCGATAAGAAGAAAGTAATTGTATTGGGCTCTGGTCCTAACCGTATCGGTCAGGGTATAGAGTTTGATTACTCTTGTGTACACGGCTTATTGGCGGCTAAAGAGAGTGGTTTTGAAGCCATCATGATTAACTGTAATCCTGAAACGGTATCTACAGACTTTAACATGGCTGATAAATTATACTTCGAACCGGTGTTCTGGGAGCATGTACGTGAAATTATCGAGTTGGAGAACCCAGTGGGTGTAATTGTTCAGTTGGGTGGTCAGACGGCCTTAAAAATGGCTGAGAAGTTGCAGGAGAACGGCATAAAGATCATAGGTACTTCATATAACGATATGGATGTTGCTGAAGACAGGGGACGTTTCTCTGATCTTTTAAAAGAATTGGAAATCCCTTACCCTAAATATGGTGTTGCAGAGAATGCTGAAGAAGCAATCGTTGTAGCAAATGAAGTAGGTTATCCAGTGCTGGTTAGACCAAGTTATGTGCTAGGTGGACAAGGGATGAGCATCGTGATCAACGATGAGGATCTTGAGAAAGCAGTAGTAAAATTACTAGGAGATTTACCTGGTAACCGTGTACTGATCGATCATTTCTTGGACAGAGCAGAAGAGACTGAGTCAGATTCGATCTGCGATGGCGAAGATGTTCACATTATCGGATTAATGGAGCACATTGAGCCGGCAGGCATCCACTCTGGAGACTCTTTCGCAGTATTGCCGCCATTCAGTTTATCTGAAAAGGTAATGAACGACATGGAGACTTACTCTAAAAAGATTGCCAGAGCATTAAATGTAATCGGGTTGTTAAACATTCAGTTTGCTGTTAAAGATGAGAAAGTATATGTAATTGAGGCCAATCCAAGAGCTTCAAGGACTGTTCCTTTCATTGCTAAGGCTTATGATGTTCCTTACATTAATATTGCCGCTAAAGTGATGCTGGGTGTGAATAAACTGAAAGACTTTACTATTGAGCGTAAACTTGAAGGTTACGCAATTAAAGAACCGGTATTCTCTTTCTATAAGTTCCCTGAGATAACTAAAGAATTAGGTCCGGAAATGAAGTCGACAGGTGAGGCCATCAGATTCATTAAAGATACTGAAGATCCTTACTTCAGAAAGCTTGTTAAAGATAAATCAATGTACCTATCTAAATAAAATTAAAAGGGCTGTATCGTGAGAGAGGGCACTGAAAAAGTTCCTCATTTATGAGCCAGCTTAAGGAACGATCAAGTAGAACATGTTTTTTACTTGATCGTTTTTTTTATTGAACAAAGTTGAGATTTCGTTATACTGATTTTTTGATCAATATATACCTGTCTTTTTCGAAGGATAAATAAGCATTTTGGTTGCAATTGACTGGATTTAACTCAGATTTATTGAATATTAGATCAGTTTTAGGATTCTTTTTAAGTTTACGGTAAAAATTGCCATAGCCCCCTGCATTTCCATATTCTGTATTCCATAGGAAGTCGCACGTC
>NZ_SJSM01000028.1 GCF_004331685.1 Pedobacter hiemivivus
CGGCGGTGGGATATCGAGGTATTCTTTCGTTTTTTAAAACAGGAACTCAATCTAAGTCACCTTATCTCATTGAACAAGAATGGAATACAGATCATCTTATACATGACCTTAATTGTGGCAATGATGGTCCTGATGTATAAAAAAGCTAACGACCTAAGTTATAAAACGGCTAAAAGAAGACTAGCTATGGAAGTCAGAGACCTGGCAATGGCTTTAATTGTCGTACAATGTGGAGGAGATCCTGGACTGTTTTTCAAGACATAAAAGAAATGGTCGGAATTTCTTCCGACCATGACTGGTGTTATCACACTCTTTTTTTTTATAATTATAAAGCCCCGTTATTCTTCCGGCAATTTATCATACTCTCCTTTCAGCGCATAATAGCCAAATATGACTAGACCGGCACTGATTGGGATAAAAATGAAGAGGATAATCCCCCATTGCAATGCTGTATTTGTTCTATGCACACCTTCTTCGGCTAAGCCTACTTTCTCTATGGCTTGCATAAACATAAATATGATAGACGCAGGACCCAATATGATCCAAACTACTCCTAATGCTTTTTTTATTGCGTTCATGATCTAAATGTTTTAATGGTTTTCTGATTCGCCCTCGTTGTGATCTGGCTTTTTATTAGATAAATACACTGTTCCTATAACTAAACTCAAAGCCGCTATCCCTATTGGATACCATAAGCCCGACAAAGGCGTAGCTCCCTGGAAACTGACAATAAGTGTAGCAATAAACGGCACCAAGCCTCCAAAAACACCATTACCAACGTGATAAGGTAAAGACATGGATGTGTATCTGATCTTGGTAGGAAACAGCTCGACCAAAAAGGCAGCTATTGGCCCATAAACCATCGTAACCAGTAATATCTGGAAGAAAATCAACAATACAAACTTCCAGAAAATAGGCGTTGATAGTTTTTTATCTTTATAAGCATCTGGTAATTCTACGGCAGGCTTACTTACATCCGCGAACTTAGTATGCGATTGTATCTTGTTAAATGAAGTTCCATCCAATAAGGTGACCATTGAACTGGTGGTAATCAAACTGTCTGTTGTTCCCACAACGGCAGTCCGGGTAACTACAGGGTTAGAAACCTCTTTGATATCCTTTTGCTCAATCTTTGAAACATCGGTATCGTCCAGAAAGATCTGATATATCGGTCTATAAAATATTACACCTAAGAGCATTCCTGCTAGCATAATCCACTTGCGACCTACTTTATCACTCCAGGATCCAAAGATCACAAAGAAAGGAGTCGCAAAGGCAATGCCCCACAAAAGAATGTATCTCGAATCATTAAAATCAACATGACAGGTGTTTTCTATAAATGATTGTGCATAAAACTGTCCTGTATACCAAATCACTCCTTGTCCCATTGTAGCGCCAAACAGGGCAAGCAGTACCATTTTAAAATTCGTTTTGTTATTAAAACTCTCTTTTAATGGGTTTTTAGATACTTTACCTTCTGATTTTAACTTGGTAAACATTGGCGACTCATGCATCTTCATCCTGATATAGATAGAAACACCAACCAATAGGATAGACAATAGGAATGGTATTCTCCAGCCCCACTCAGCAAAACTTTCTGCACCCACCAAGTTTTTGGTCACCACAATGATTCCCAGAGAAAGAAATAATCCTCCCGTAGCGGTAGTTTGAATCCAACTGGTAAAAAAACCCCTCTTGTTTGCTGGCGCATGTTCAGCAACATAAGTTGCCGCTCCGCCATATTCGCCACCCAGGGCTAAGCCTTGTATCAGGCGTAATATTAACACCAATATAGGTGCTGCATAACCAATGCTTGAATAGGAAGGAATCAATCCGATGAGAAAGGTCGAACCGCCCATCAACACAAGGGTTAATAAGAAGGTATATTTTCTGCCAATCAAATCGCCAAGGCGACCGAATACCAATGCTCCAAAAGGGCGCACGATAAAACCAGCTGCAAAAATGGCTAATGTGTTAATTAAGGCAGAAGCCCCAGCATCTGCGGGGAATAATTGTGATCCAATAATGGTGGCTAAACTTCCGAAAATGTAGAAATCATACCATTCAATCAGCGTCCCCAGGGAGGAGGCGCCTATAACTTTAAAAATACTGCTTTGTTGTGGTTCTTGACTCATATTTGGCTTAAACGTTTGACTTAAAAAATAAATCTACCATTTATTTCTAATTATGAGCAAAGCAATTCCGCAAAAATGTTAGAATAATTCAAATATTTTTTACAGTATCGAAAAATTAAGCAGGATTTATTTAAATATTAGCATTATAATGCTTAATCTGAAACAAAACTAGTACTGCCTTATTCTTCATCTTTAAAGAAAACCTTATAATAATTCATGGATTTATCGTCATCAAAACCTTTTTCGATTAGTTCTTTGTCACCATGAATATAAATATGGAAATTCTTATCCAGCTTTAATACGCTTTTATAAGCCCGGGCCTGCTTTTTCACCGCAGCACCTGAAATATCAAAACTGTCCGGAATAGGCTGGTCAAACTCCTCTTCAAAATTCTTCTTATAGGTTTTAAAGGATTCTATGCCCTCCGCATTGCCAATCACTTCATTAGAAAATTCCTCGATGTCAAAGCTTTCCTTTTCTTTGAAGTATTTCATCGATTTGTTAAGCAGATCTATTTTATCAGCCTTTGAAATATCAAATTCCTGATCCAGCTTCTCGGTTACAAAGTTTTTATATACCCCTAAAACACCTGCGGTTTGATTATAACTATCATTTCTGATTTTAAGCTTCAAAAACTCATCCTTCCAGTATACCGCTTCTGCACTTCTTTGGTCAATTACAGCAACTTTAAATCCTTCTTCTTTATCCGTATTAAAAATCAAGCAACCTTTGTCCAGTTTATTGATATTTATTGCTTCCTGCTCATAACTTAAACCGAAGCCATCTTGCTCAGGAAAAACTTTTAAATAGCTTTCTTTCGTTTCAGATTTAAAGATTCCGATCGCATCGTGAAGCTCTCCTTCTATTTGTACATTCTCAAAATAGGCCACATAAAGCTCCCCAGATTTAATTTTTGGGTGCCCTGACACGTCGTAAAGGTACTTAGCCAGCTGTTTACTATTCTCATGAAACGTTTCGCCATTTGCAAATATCTCTGTAGCGAAATGATAGGTTTCATTCAGGTTTAAATCACCGTTGGGATGAATAAAACGGTATACCTCATTTACCTTTTCATAAGGGCTTAAAAAGTACTGCTGTAGTAAATTGCTCAGTGTAATGTCTCTGATCGCAATTGATTTTTCAGACAATACGTAAAACTCATCTTCGGATTTATTTCCGATACGGTGTATAGATAATTCGGCCAGTGAGGCCTCAAAAAAAGAAATCATGCAGAAAAATTAGGCTTTATTTTCGTTTTCATTTGGGACATTACGAAGCGCAACTGGCTTCTTCGCATTTTTCTTCATCTTCAAATTCAGCATTTCTACTAAAATAGAGAAGGCCATCGCAAAGTAAATGTATCCTTTTGGTATGTGCTGGTCAAATCCTTCGGCCAATAATGAAACTCCAATTAGCAACAGGAAGGATAAAGCCAACATTTTTACCGTAGGGTGGTTATTCACAAAATTGCTAATGGCACTTGCGGATATCATCATAATAATTACAGCAATAACCACTGCAGCGATCATAATTTCTACGTGCTCTGCCATACCTACAGCAGTAATTACAGAATCTAAAGAGAAAACAATATCTAACAATAAGATCTGGATAATCACACCAGAAAAAGAATATACTTTTCCCTTGATTTCCTTTTCTTCTTCACTCTCCAACTTATCGTGGATCTCGTGCGTACTTTTATAGATTAAGAACAATCCGCCGATAATCAGGATTAGATCGCGACCAGATATAGCCAATTTACCAAGCCATTCTGAATCGGTAATGTTAATCAGCGAACCAAGATTAAACAATGGTGCAGTTAAGCTCATTACCCATGTTAGGGACAAAAGCAATAAAACGCGAGTAATCATTGCTAAAGCCAAACCAACCTGACGTCCTTTTTTTTGCTGGTGTGCAGGTAGTTTACCAGACAGAATAGAGATAAAGATAATGTTATCTATCCCCAAAACGATCTCAAGAACGGTTAGGGTTAAAAGTGAGATCCAGGCCTCTGGGCTGCTTAAAAGTTCCATATGGTAATTTTATAGCCGCTAAGATATAAAAAAGCTTGTTGATAAATCAAAAAGCAATTGAGTTGTGCGTGCTAATTTTTCAATTGACAACGGCCGATCCGTAGCTGGAAACGAGATTTACTTTCGCATTCCCTCCGGCACCTATCTTGCCTGTATACCGTCGATTCTGCTTATCTCCTTCAACTTTCACTGAAATTCCGGCCCCGTAATTAAGCGATGAATTGCTGGTAGATGCATCTAAACTACCGTTATAATTACTGTTAAATTTAATGTTGGTTTTTACATAAGCACAGTCAACAATTAAGGACTGACAATCAACATTTACATCCTCAATATTTAAACTATTGTATTGGATACTCAGCTTAGCATCGCCATTTAAACGCCCTAGCTTTACATTGCTGTATTGTGCATTTAAATTTACCCCATTGGCTACACCTATGTTGAGGTCGCTGTATTGATGCGAAATTTTAGCATAATTCTTAATTGTCCCGATTCGAACATTGGCATAAGCAGCGTCCAGCGTCAATTGGCCAACTGTGCCAATAACTAGCCCCGCGCCATATTCTAGTGAAATATTGGCTTTTTCTAGAATCGTATTGATCTTTACAGCCGCATAAGACGAATTAAGAGACAATGTCCCAACGCTTCCTATCGTTAAACCATTTCCATATTCCTGCGAGATTTTCGCTTTGTTGATACTTTTAATCGCCGTGCTCCCATAACTGATGGAAAGATCATTATTACTATTTTTCAGATCTCCTGCCGAGAAATTTCCGTATTGTACTCCTGCAACAACTGAACCTGTAAAATCACCTATACTTACATTTCCGTATTGATGTAATAGCTTCAAATTATTTGTCTCAGGCATATAGACCATAAATTCTACCCTGATTTTCTTTCCATTTAGCCGTTTACTCCCAGAGAGTTTTGTATCTAAAATTACTACGCCCTCATTTTTAATGGCATTTACAGTAACAAACTCTGATAATTTCCGAGCATCCAATTCAGGACTCCCATACACAATCACATCAAGCCGAACCTCATTCTTATTCCATGTTCTAACGTTTAATGTGCCATACTGGTTATCTAAAATAACTTTATCAGAGGCATTTACAGCAAAGGTCTTACTGATTTTACTTACCCCAGGATCCTGCTCATCAATTTCGCGTCCTACTAGCGAACCAGGCCTAGTGTATGGAGCCACTTTTGTCTCAGCAGCATAAATACACTGACTTCCAATAGATCCAACGAGACAAATGATAATGCTAATTATTCCCCTTAACCCTTTCATATTTGATTTTCCCTTCTATAATTATCAACCTGACTAATCACGGATAATTGCTGGCTGACAATCTGTAATTGCGTTTCCAGATTTTGGGCCATCGCCTTAACTACCAATCTTCGATCTGGACTACGCCGCAATTCATTTTTTAACCGTTCATAATCCTTATCCAATCCATTAAGATCTTCGTTAAATTTTTTATACAAATCAGGATTGTCTTTTGCATAAATCAGCAAGCTGTCCTTTTTTTCCTCAATCAAGCTGGCAAACTTCATTTCCTCTTTTTTGTATCCTGAATTTATCGCCGAAAGTTCAGATCGGTCATTTCTAACATAAAACTTGAATAAACATACTCCCCCTACAACCAATAGGACAGATGCAGCTATGCTTAACCAAAACGGAAACTTTCTGTTGCTATTTATTTTTTGCTGATTCAACCCAGCGTCGATTCTTCCCCAAAGTTTATCTGATGGTATTTCAACATCGAAATCTGCCTTATTTTTTCTTATGTAATCCTCAATATTTTTCATCTTTTACCCCTCCCTTTATCAAAAAATCATTCAATTTTAGTTTAGCCCGCATAAATTGTGAGCGTGATGTTCCTTCAGAAATCTTTAATACGTGAGCAATCTCACTATGGTCGTACCCCTCAAGCAGGTACAAACTCAACACTACCCGATATCTGTCAGGAAGCCCCATAATAGCTTGCCTGATTTCTTCTGCCTTTAGCTCCAAACTATATAAATCCGGTTCCTCCTCCTCTGCAACCTCCACATCATCAATATTTACAAAATCCACTTTCCTTTTTCTCAGCTGATTGATGGATTTATTGATTACAATTTGCTTTAACCATAAACCAAATGTTGTTTCACCTCTAAAGCTGTCAATCCTTGTAAAAACATCTAAAAAAGCTTCCTGCAAAATATCCTCAGCTTCTTCGTCAAAATTCACAATCCTATACGCCACATTGTACATAGCCTTAGCATACAATTTGTAAATTTCAAATTGTGCCTTACGGTCTCCCTTCCTGCATTGATCTACAAGAGCGATGTGCTTATCTATGTATGCGATTTCCAATATTTTGCTATTCGTTATATATGACAATGCAAATTCAGAAACGTTGCATCTTTATTTAAAAATTCTTGAATATAACAAGTAAAATCATTCCGGTTTGAAATATGTGGTTCAAAATGAATATTTTTGCCGCTTAATACTTTAATAATAATGTTAAGAACAACTACTTGCGGCGCTTTAACCATTAAGAACCTGGGCGAAAATGTAACCCTGTGTGGCTGGGTTCAGAAATCAAGAGATTTAGGAGGAATGACTTTCATAGACATTCGCGACAGATACGGCATTACTCAATTGGTTTTCAATATGGATGACAATCGTGATTTGTGCGAAGCTGCCCGTAATTTGGGCCGTGAATTTGTAATCAAAGCAATCGGACAAGTAGTAGAGCGTTCTAACAAAAACCTTAAAATGCCAACAGGTGAAGTGGAAATAAAAATCACTGCACTCGAGGTATTAAACGCGGCAAAGTTGCCTCCTTTCATGATTGACGATGAAACTGATGGTGGTGATGATTTACGTATGAAATACCGCTATTTAGACTTGCGTAGAAACCCTGTCCGTAATAACATGATTTTACGTCATAAAATGGCACAGGCCGTTCGTCGTTATTTAGATGGACTAGACTTTATTGAAGTAGAAACCCCTGTCTTGATCAAATCTACACCAGAAGGCGCAAGAGATTTTGTTGTACCAAGCAGAATGAATGCGGGTGAGTTTTACGCTTTACCTCAATCGCCTCAAACCTTTAAGCAATTGCTAATGGTTTCTGGGTTCGACAGGTATTTCCAAATTGTAAAATGTTTCAGAGATGAAGATTTACGTGCGGATAGACAACCAGAATTTACGCAGATTGACTGCGAAATGTCGTTTATTGAGCAAGAAGATATATTAAATACTTTTGAAGGGTTGATCCGTACTTTATTCAAAGACCTGAAAGACTTTGATTTGCCAGAAGTTCCAAGAATGCAATATGCTGACGCCATGCGTTTGTATGGTTCTGACAAACCTGATACTCGTTTCGAGATGCAGTTTGTAGAGCTAACTGAGCTGGTTAAAGGAAAAGATTTCCCTGTATTTGACAATGCAGAGCTGGTAATTGGGATCAATGCTACTGGTTGTGCGAGCTATACACGCAAGCAGGTTGACGAACTAACTGACTTCATTAAACGTCCGCAAATTGGTGCTACAGGTCTAATTTATATGCGACACAATGAAGACGGCTCATTAAAATCTTCTGTAGACAAATTTTACAGCGAAGATGAGCTTAAAAAGTGGTCGGCAGCCCTAAACACCCAACCTGGCGACTTAGCGCTTCTAATGGCAGGAAATACAGATAAAGTACGCAAGCAGTTGAGCGAGCTACGTCTGGAGATGGGTACTCGTTTAGGTTTACGTGATAAAAATAAATTCAGTGCCCTTTGGGTGCTTGATTTCCCGCTATTAGAGTGGGATGAGGAATCAGAGCGTTTCCATGCTATGCACCATCCTTTTACGTCACCAAAACCGGAAGATATCGCCTTATTAGATACCGATCCGAAAAATGTGAGAGCCAATGCTTACGATATGGTGGTAAACGGTACTGAAATCGGTGGTGGCTCAATCCGAATCCATGACAGAACACTTCAAGCCTTAATGTTTAAACACTTAGGGTTCTCTCCAGAAGAAGCACAAAAACAATTTGGGTTCTTAATGGATGCTTTTGAGTTTGGTGCTCCTCCACATGGTGGTATTGCCTTTGGATTTGACAGGTTGTGCTCTATTTTCGCAGGTCTGGATAGTATCCGGGATGTAATTGCCTTCCCTAAAAACAACTCAGGAAGAGATGTAATGATTGATAGCCCTTCTACAATTGACGATAAGCAATTGAATGAATTAAAAATAAAATCAACAGTTTAGCATAAGATTAAGGTTAAAACCAAGAAAGCCAGACGAGATGTCTGGCTTTCTTGGTTTATAACAATACCGGGAGTGCTTAACTAATAAGTCTCACTATCGGGTGGAATCCCGTAATCCACATATTGTGGCGTCTTTTCGTCTTTCTTTTTAGTCCCTGTGAACCAGGATTTAACGGAATTGAAAATGGCAGATAAATGCTCCGCATCCAATGTTTTCCCCACTTTGTTTGAGGCCAGGCCAACCAATGTTTTAGTTAAAAATCCAGAGCCCCTAAATAAAGTTGTATTCATTAAAAAAGGCAATACCATAGACATAATGCTGCTGCTGATGTTTAGCTTATCATCAATCTTAAGGAAAGCTGAGGGCGTAGCATATCGCTTAATCAATCCACCTAAAGTAAATTGGTTAAGGTATCCTTTGGTATCCTTAAGCAATAAATCACCTTTAAGCTCATGTTCGGCCTTTAAAGTAGAAACCATAACATGCAGGTCATCAAGGTTGTTGATATTATATTTTCTGATCTTCTTCTTCATCCTTGTCTGCCAGTTTATTAAAATAATTCCTGATGGTAAAGTTAATTATTGCCTTTTCGATATATTTCTCTTTAGTAAAATACACAATAAGCGCCAGTAGCAAATAGAGAGCAGCTACGCAGCCAAAACCACGGGCATAACTACCTAATACATCTGATAAAAAGAGGGCCAAAGTAAGCGTACCAAACAAAAAGGCTAAAATAAAGCAAATGATCACGGCAGCGTTCGTTACCAGATCGGCAAATATCTTCGCCACCTTTTCTACCAGATACAACCTGGTATACTCTATCCGGGTATCTATATAATCTTTGGCATCGTCAAACAAGCCTTCAATACTCTTTTCTTTATTTTCCTGCATTATGATGTGGTTTTTGCAAGTTTTTAAGCGTGTTCCAAATCGTCATCAACAAATTCGTCCTCAGACTGACGTAGCTTGCTTTTAACAGAGCTAACGACCTTATCTTTCAAATTACTAAGGTTATTGATCTCATCTGCGGCCTTATCTTTAATAGAATCTCCAAGATCCTTTAACGATTGACTTAATCTATCTCTGGTTTCGCTACCCTTCTCCGGAGCAAATAGCAAACCCAGTGCGGTGCCGGCAGCTAATCCAACCAACAATCCAACTAACACTTTTGAATTATCATTCATAACATTTAAATTTTAACGGTTAACGATATATTTATTCTCCGAAACACCAGTATTACAACCCTTCGTGTTCAGAAATTGTTTTAATTCTTTCCAACCTTTCCGAAGCCATTGAGCTTGTTTCGTATATTTTAATCAATAGGATAAAATATGATAACAATAGTGGGCCATAAACCAGCCCGAGTATTCCGAATAAGGGTACACCAATAACTACGCCAATTACAGTTATAATGGGATGAATATTTCCAACTTTTTTCGCAATGATGAACCTCAGCACGTTATCGATGTTAATAATCACCAGAAAACCAAATACCAACATAGCCCAGCCGCTAAAGTCATTGCCATTAGCAATTTGTATTAAGGCGGCAGGAACAAAAATGATAGGTGGCCCCAATACAGGCACAAAAGAGATAAAAGTAGTTATTACCCCCCAAAATACAGGATCAGAATAACCCAACAAATAAAAAGACAGACCTAACAAACTACCCTGAACCATTGCAATAAAGCCCTGTCCCAACACATTTGCATAAGTCGTGTTACGCATCTCCTCGGCAAACCTTTGCGCATTTTGCGCCCTAAAGGGTGCATATTTTATCAATGCACTTTCAAACCGCTCTCGTTCGACTAGCATAAAGTACAGTAAAAAATACATCAGCAACAGCCCTAGTACAATATTAAATGCACCCGAGATGAGCGAGGGAAACAAGTCAGCAGCCCAAGTGCCGACCTTCTTTAAACCTTCTCCAATTAGCGTTTCCATATTCTCTCCTACCGGCACCAAATGTTGGAGCTTAAACAGAAGGCCTTTAAAATAAGCAGGGTCACTTTGCAGTTCGGCGATTTTTTTAATCACCATCGCACTAAGGGCATAAAATGGAAGAATGAGCACAATAACTGACATTGCCAGCAATAGCACAGCAGAGAAACTCTTATTCCATTGCTTAACATCGACCAGATACATAAATGCAGGTCGTAAAATGGTAAACAAGACCAGTGTGCTTAAAATGGAGCCAAAAATCCCCTGCAAAGAATACGCAATTAAACAACCTAATGCTATGATAATAACAAGATTGATATTATTCCGTTGCTTATAGTTGAAAATTGACATAATTATTCGCTTTATTTATCCAGGTTAATGGCCCTCATTTTATTGTAAAGTGTTTTTCTATCTATGTTCAGAATTTTAGCTGCTTTCGTTTTGTTGAAATTAACTTCTCTCAACACTTTTAAAATAGCCTCATATTCGGCTTCTAATGCCGCATTTTTTAAGTCCCTTGGACGCTCTGTGCGCGACATGGTCGTTTCTATGGCGTTAGCCTTTGCATAAGTCGAAATCTCTAATGGCAGTGCCTTCAGCTGAATTTCCTGAGATTCAGTTAACAAGGTCGCCCTTCTGATTACATTTTTCAACTCCCTTACATTACCTGGCCAGTTATAAGTTAAAAAGCAATCTTCAACCTCTTGTGAAAAGCCCAGCACATTCCGGCTAAGTTCTTGATTGGCAACTTCCAAAAATGTATTAGCAAAGATTAGAATATCTCTTCCACGCTGACTTAGTGGAGGAAGATCGATCGAAAACTCGTTAAAGCGATGATATAAATCTTCTCTGAACTTGCCTTTTTGAATGGCATTTGCCAGGTTCTCATTCGTTGCAACAATAATCCGCACATCAAGATCAATTTCTTTAGTACTGCCGATGCGCTTGATTTTCCGCTCCTGAACGGTCCTCAACAAGGCCGCCTGAATATCATAAGAAAGATTTCCTACCTCATCCAGAAAAAGTGTTCCACCATTAGCCATTTCAAAATGACCGATTTTAGTGTACAGAGCCCCTGTAAATGAACCCTTTTCGTGTCCAAAAAACTCACTCCCAGCTAGCTCTTTGGTTAAAGAACCGCAGTCCATAGCCACAAATGGGTTATCGCGCCTCGGACTGTTTAAGTGAATGGCTTTAGCAACAGATTCCTTCCCGGTGCCACTCTCTCCAGTTAAAATTACACTATAGGAGGTGGGGGCTACCAATTGAATCTGTTTTAACAAATGCTTTGAGGCACTACTTTGTCCAGCTACAAAATTATCTGTTTGGCTGTAAATCTGCCTTTGAAATCTTTGTTTTGGTGTTTCAGAAACTTCAGGTAAAGGATCTGCATTAAGCGCCATCTGAGTCTCAATGGATTTATTGATTGTATTCAAAATCTCATCAGGGTACAGTGGTTTTGTGATGTAATCATAAGCGCCAAGCTTGATCAACTCAACGGCTAACTTGATATCTGAATAACCAGTTATAATGATTACCCCTGTTCTAGGGTACTTTTCTTTGATTTTAATAAGCATCTCCTTACCATCGGTATCTTCCAGACGGTAATCACATAAAACTAAATCGTAATACTCTTTGGACAGATATTCCATCGCTGAAACACCGCTTGTAGCAGTTGATACACTAAACGAATTGCGCGTTAAAAATTTAGATAATAGTATCCCAATATTTATTTCGTCGTCAACAATTAATATTTTTCTCATAGGTATTTATTGAATAATACTGAGATAAATATATGTGGTTTTTTTTGTTATGGGAAATATTTTCTACACTTTTTATGTAAGTATTCCCCCAACCCAGATCATAAAATGGAGAAATAAAAGACAAAAAAGCAAGTTAAATCGTAAAAATCAACTATTTACCTTGAAAAACCGGCTTTCTTTTTTCTAAAAAAGCCCGCGTACCTTCTTTAAAATCTTCGGTGTTAAAACACAATCCAAATTCTTTTATTTCGATTTCAAATCCATTCGCTTCAACATCAAATGCAGAATTGACAGATTTTATTGCAGCTGCAATTGCTAAAGGCGCTCGTAATTTGATCCGATTTAAGATGCTTTCTGCTTTCGCTATAAGTTCTGATTGAGGAACCACATAATTTAACAATCCGATTTTTTCTGCATCCTCTGCAGAGATCATATCAGCTGTTGCAATCATTTCAATAGCCTTTCCTTTGCCTATAATTTGTGTCAACCTTTGTGTCCCTCCGTATCCTGGAATCAAACCCAGCGAGGTTTCCGGCAGACCCAATTTTGCGTGATCTGCACCAACACGAATATGACAGGCCATCGCCAATTCTAATCCACCACCAAGCGCAAAACCATTAATAGCCGCAACAACAGGTTTAGGACATTTTTCTATTGCATTAAAAACCAGCTCCTGTCCCTTTCTAGCCAGCTCTTCGCCTTGTTCGCCATTATAATCAGAGAACTCCGAAATATCGGCCCCGGCTACAAAAGCTTTTTCTCCAGCTCCAGTTAAAAGAACCCCCCTTACCTCATCCTGTTGTGAAGCAACAGCAATCACATCAGCCAGTTCAGCAAGTGTTTCTTTATTTAAAGCATTTAATTTATGTTCCCTGTTAATGGTTACATATAAAATCTGTTCTTTTAGTTCGGATAGAATATTTTGATAAGTCATAATCTAAAAATTTCTGTTTTCAGCAACCCAGTTTTTAATATAATTAACGATTGTCTCCATTGTTGTTCCCGGAGCAAATAACTCCCCCACTCCAATTTCTTTCAACTTATCCATATCTTTTTCGGGTATAATCCCACCGCCGGTAAGCAAAACATCAGTTACATTTTTCTGTTTCATGATCTCTACGATCTTTGGAAATACGGTCATGTGCGCACCCGATAAAATAGAAACCCCAATTGCGTCAACATCCTCTTGCAGGGCCGTATTCACCACCATTTCAGGCGTTTGGCGCAATCCGGTATAAATAACCTCCATGCCGGCATCCCTTAAAGAAGTAGCGATTACTTTTGCTCCCCTATCATGGCCATCTAGTCCAACCTTAGCCACTAAAACGCGGATAGGCCTTTTTACTGCATTGCTCATATTTTATGGTAATAAGTAGGCTGTAAATGTAAGTAAATTAGCCGTTTTATGTTAACTTTGACCAAAAATTTACAGCTGATATGAGTGAGGAAAGATCATTGAACTTTATTGAAGAGATCATTGAGAACGATTTAAATAGCGGAAAATACAAGACGTTAATCACCCGTTTTCCACCTGAACCTAATGGATATTTACACATTGGCCATGCTAAAGCCATCTGTTTAAACTTTGGTTTAACAAAAAAATACGGGGGCTATACAAACCTTAGGTTTGATGATACCAACCCAGTAACCGAAAAAACAGAATACGTTGACAGTCAACAGGCCGACATTAAATGGCTTGGTTTTGAGTGGAAAAATGAACTATATACTTCTGATTATTTTGATACACTGTACGAATACGCCGTTAAGTTGATCGAAAAAGGTTTAGCTTATGTTGACCATAGTACGGCTGAAGAAATTGCAGAGTTAAAGGGTACACCTACTGAACCGGGCAAAGATAGTCCATACCGCAGCCGTAGCATTCAGGAGAATCTGGATCTATTTACCGGCATGAAAAACGGTGAATTTGAAGATGGAGCATGTACCTTAAGGGCCAAAATAGATATGGCTAGCCCAAACATGATTATGCGCGATCCGGTAATTTACCGTATTAAACACGCTGAACATCACCGTACAGGTAATAAATGGTGTATCTACCCAATGTATGATTTTGCACATGGTCAAAGTGATAGTATTGAAACCATTACGCACTCCATCTGTACATTGGAGTATGTTTCTCATAGAGAGCTGTATGATTGGTGCATTGAAAAGCTAGAAATCTACCCTTCTAAACAATATGAATTTGCGCGTTTAAACCTTTCTTATACTGTAATGAGCAAACGTAAGTTGCTTCAATTGGTTAATGAAGGCGTGGTAAGTGGATGGGATGACCCTAGGATGCCAACAATAAGCGGATTAAGAAGACGCGGTTATACGCCAGAAAGCATCCGTGAGTTTTGTGAAAGAATTGGGGTTGCAAAAAGAGAGAACATCATAGAACTTAGTCTTTTGGAATTCTGTGTACGCGAGCACCTGAATAAAACAGCTAATCGTGTGATGGCCGTATTAGATCCGATAAAACTGGTAATTACCAATTATCCGGAAGGAAAAGACGAGACATTAATTGGAGAAAACAACCCTGAAGCTGAAGATAAAGGCGGAAGCAGAGAAATTCCATTTAGCAATGAACTATGGATCGAACGTGAGGATTTCATGGAAGAGCCTGCAAAAAAATGGTTCAGACTTGCGCCTGGTGCAATGGTACGTCTTAAGCATGCTTACATTGTTAAATGCGAAGATTTTGTAAAAGACGAAGCCGGAAATGTGACTGAAATACGTTGTACTTACTTCCCTGAATCTAAAAGCGGTGAAGATACTAGTGGCATTAACGTTAAAGGAACAATCCACTGGGTAAGTACCAAACATGCGAAAAGTGCAGAAATCAGAATGTACGATCGTTTGTTTACTGTAGAATCTCCTGATGGGGAAGAAGGCGATTTTAAGGACTACCTGAACCCAAACAGTATCGATGTAATTAAACATGCTTATATCGAACCTTACTTGGCTACAGCCGATAAGGATGCCCGATATCAATTCATCAGAAAAGGTTATTACTGCCTGGATAAAGACTCAACATCAGAACACCTGGTGTTTAACCGCACAGTATCTTTAAAAGATGCCTGGGCAAAAGGGAATAAATAAAATAAAAACAACAAAGGCGCTTTAACAGCGCCTTTGTTGTTTACATGTATTTTTTATACAGATTAAACAGGATCAGTCTATCTGCCGGTGTGAGTACCTGGGTAATATCGGTTTGCACAAAATGGATTTTAAATGCTTCAATAGCCGCTGGCAAATTGCTGGTATTGTAACCAATCACTCTCAAAGCCAATTCCGCATTAAAATCTTCTGGAGGCAAGTTCAAAATATCATCATACCAAAGACCAAAGCCTTGCTTTGCCAAAACCTTCCATGGAAAATTCTTTGGATCGTTTTTTCTGCCCGGTGCAATATCGGAATGACCAATAAAATTAGCTGTAGGAATATTGTACCGTTTCTTTAAAGCATCCAGAAGTGCAACCAGACTTTTGATCTGTGCATCCGTAAAAGGCTGGTTAATGCCGTTATTATCTAATTCTATCCCTATAGAAGATGAATTTAGGTCACTTGTATTTCCCCATTTCCCTATACCAGCATGATTGGCACGCAAGTAATCATTTACCATTTGCACAACCACACCATCCTTACCTACAATGTAATGAGAACTCACCTCACTCTTCCCCTTTACCAGAAATGTATTGATCGTTTGCTGAGTAGAGTTTTGCGCGGTATGGTGAATGATGACAAAATTAGGCTTACGGATACCGAAATTAATTGAGCCTACCCAAGATTGTATTGTGGGATCAAGGCCATCGATTTTTTGTGCCGGAGGCGGTACCGTCTTAATGATTTCAGAAAAAGATTTGGCCTTATCTTTGTAGATTTTCTCCGTTGCCGCATACTTGTTCATAGAGCAAGCACCGAATAAAAATAAAGAACCAATTACGAGCCCAATTTTTGTAAATTTATAGAGGTATACCATATTGAGGGAATAGAGAATGTGAAATTACTATTTTTTACTATTTTAGCCGCAAATAATTCGATATATGAATCCCATGGTATCTTGGCGGTCTCATAACCTATTTAAAACTAACTGATATATGAAACACATAAGCAAAGCAACTGTTTTTATTGCTGGATGCTCAATTGTTATGGGGATGGCTTCATGCTCTGGACCTCAGGGAAATAACGATCAAAAAACAACAAAACATTCTTCTACAGAAGACAGCTTGCAAAAGTATGTAGACGAACGTCTGGCCATTTACGAAAAGGTTAAGTTGACCACTAATATCAACGAACTTTCTGTGAATGACCGGAAAATCTTGCCATTAATGATCCAGGCCGCCAAGATTATGGATGAACTGTTCTGGAAACAGGCATATCCGCAGCGCGATAGCTTGTTAAGCACCATCAAGGACGAAAAATCCAGAGAATTCCTCTTGATCAATTACGGCCCTTGGGATAGATTAAACGGAGATAAACCATTTATTTCGGGCATTGGACCAAAACCGGATGGCGCTACCTTTTACCCAGCGGGTATGACCAAAGAAGAGCTTAAAAATTCTGATGTAAAAGATAAATCTGGTCAATATTCGGTGATTAGAAAAGACGACAAGGGTAAGCTTACATCCATACCATATCATGTTTTATACGCTACAGAACTACAAAAAGCTTCAAGCTTATTAAAACAGGCAGCCTTACTTGCCGATGACACGGGATTAAAGAAATATCTGAATTTACGCGCTGACGCACTACTTTCTGATAATTACACGGCTAGTGATTATGCATGGTTGGATATGAAAACCAACACGCTCGACCTGATCATTGGTCCGATTGAGAACTACGAAGACAAATTATTCAATGCCCGTGCTTCTTATGAGGCATATGTTCTGGTAAAGGATAAAGTATGGAGCAAAAAACTGGCAAAATACGTAAACATGCTGCCTCAGCTACAACAAGGCCTACCTGTTGATGCGAAATACAAAGCAGAAAAACCTGGAACAGATTCAGAGCTGAATGCTTATGACGTGGTGTATTACGCGGGAGATTGCAATGCGGGCTCTAAAACGATAGCTGTTAACCTTCCAAATGATGAGGTGATTCAACAAAAAAAGGGAACCAGACGTTCACAATTAAAAAATGCGATGAAGGCCAAATTTGATAAGATTTTGTTGCCAATCGCCAAGGAACTGATAGATAAGGACCAGCTTCAATACATCAACTTTGATGCTTTCTTTGCTAATGTGATGTTTCACGAAGTAGCACACGGATTAGGTATAAAAAAGACCGTAACTGGAAAAGGCTTTGTTAAAGAAGCGCTACAAGAGCAATATTCATGGCTTGAAGAAGGCAAAGCCGATGTTTTGGGCCTATATATGGTAACTGGATTGCTTAAAAAAGGCGAACTCGAAGGCGATATTAAGCAGTTTTATACGACATATATGGCTGGCATTCTTCGCTCAGTAAGGTTTGGTGCTGCAAGTGCTCATGGAAAAGCTAATATGCAATGCTTTAACTTTTTTAAAGACAATGGTGCCTTTATCAGAAATGACAATGGAACTTACAAAGTAGACTTCGTTAAATTCGAAGATTCTATGAACAAACTAAGCAACTTAATCATTACACTTCAAGGTAATGGAGATAAAGCTGCTGTTGAAAAAACACAACGTGAAAAAGCCGTAATTACTCCAGAGTTACAGGCTGACCTTGATAAACTAACCAAAAGAGGAATCCCTGTAGATGTTGTATTCGAACAGGGCGTAGATGTTTTGGGTGTTAAATAACCAAATGTTTACTGATGATCTTTTCAAGCTCTTCGATGTCGAAGGGCTTGGATAGATACCCATCGGCACCTGCCTCGTCTGCCAGCGACTTTACATCGTTATTGGCGGAAAAGTAAATCACTGGAATATCCTTCAATACCGCATGCGACTTTAAGGCTCTTGTGGCCGCTATCCCCCCAACATCTGGCAACCAGTTGTCCATAAAGATAATATCCGGCGTATAACCCATTACCTGATCTATAATATTATTGGATGTAGAGGACGTTTTAATGTCATACCCCGCGTCTTCCAAAATAATAGTACATAATTCTAAAATATCTACATTATCATCAAATACGAATACTTTCTTGTTCATAGTCATTTTTTGATATAGGGCTTAAGATAGCAAATTTATAAATGCCGCCATATCTTCAATCGTAAGTACCTGATCTATTGCTACATTAAGTTGTGCCTGCGCAGGCATATAGGCTACCTGAGCCGAATCTGGGTCCTGAATTAATGTGGTACCTCCCCAGGATTTGACATATTTTAGTCCATTTACGCCATCAGAATTTGATCCTGAAAGTAGCAAACAAGCAAGTTTTGTTTTATACGCCTCTGCAGCTGTTTGAAATGTAGCATCTATTGCTGGTCTGGAATAGTTGATCTTTTCCGAGTAGTCCAGAGAAAATGTTTCATTCTGCTCTATAAGTAAATGGTAGTCCGAGGGCGCAATATAAACCGTGCCGGCCATTATTTCTTCTTTTTCATCTACTTCCTTAACCTTAAGTTCTGTGCGCGTAGAGAGGAGCGCTGGTAGCAAAGAGTCTACTCCATGTTTTCTATGAATCACAATGATAATTGGAAAGGGAATATCAGTCCTAACATTTGGAAGCACTTTAAGTAACACTTCCAGACTACCCGCCGAGCCTCCAATTATAAATGCTTTACATTTTGTCATCAACCGACTTTTCTCCATATTTTTTCTCCTGGCAAGCGCTTATACCTATTGGAAATTCTTGAAAATTCAACCGTTTCTTTTGATCCTAATGCCAGATACCCGAGTTCATCAAGACTACTATCAAACAAATCTAACACATTATGTTGCAAATCGCGATTGAAATAAATCAGCACATTTCTGCAAAGTATCAGCTGAAATTCATTGAACGAATGATCAGAGACCAGATTATGGGTCGAAAAAACGATCTTACGCTTCAATTCATCATCAAACTTTGCCAAAGAATAACTTGCTGTATAGTAACTTGAAAATTCTTTAGTGCCTCCGGATAAAATGTAGTTTTCCGAATACTGCTGCATCTGGCTCATTGCAAATATGCTTTGAGCAGCTTTTTCAAGCACAGTGGGGTTAAGATCTGTCGCGTAAATTAGTGACTTATGCAACAAATTCAACTCCTTCAAAATAATAGAAATAGAGTAGGCCTCTTCTCCTGTAGAACAACCGGCCAGCCATATCCTGATTAAGGGATAAGTACCAAGCTTGGGCAACACTTCTTCCCTCAATTTTCGAAAGAAAGATGGATCTCGAAACATCTCTGTCACATTAACCGTAATCTGTTCCACAAATCGTTTAAAATAGGCCTGATCATTTAAAATCCTATACCTAAACTCAGCAAAACTTAAAGCTCTATCTAAAGTATAAATTCTGGAGATGCGTCTTTTTATAGATGCTCTTGAATAACCTGTAAAATCATATCCATACTGCTCCAAGAGATCAGAGAGCAATATTTCTACATGTTCATCGGTTATTACTGATAAGTCCAAATTCTATTCCGTTAAAACATAAAGATTTAGCATCCTAATTAATTCATCTACATCTATTGGCTTGGAAATATAGCCTGCTGCGCCGGCATTTATACAACGCTCCTTATCCCCAAGCATCGCCTGCGCAGTAACCGCAATCACAGGCACATCCTTTAGTTCGGGGCTATTTCTCATCCTTGCCATGGCCTCGTACCCGTCTAACCCGGGCATCATCATGTCCATTAGCACCACCGCAATATCGCCATCATTCGTAAGAATTTCAAGCCCCTCTTCTGCCCCTGTGGCAGATATACACTGATAACCTCTTGCTTTTAACACTGCTGTTAAGGCAAAAATATTCCGGTTATCATCATCTACGATTAATACTTTGTTGTCTGCCATATATATAAAAACATAGAAATTATAACTACGCCTTGTTGTAAAGCCACACCCTTAATAGTGAAATCAATTGATCAATATCCACCGGCTTTGAAATATAGTCCGATGCCCCTGCAGCTATACATTTTTCCCTGTCACCCATCATAGCCTTTGCTGTAACAGCTAAGACAGGCAATTGTTTGTATGCTTGAATCTTTCTAATTTCCTTTGTTGTCTCATATCCGTCCATCTCAGGCATCATCATATCCATAAGCACCACATCCACCAATGGGTTCTCTTTAAGCATCTGTAGCGCCTCCTTTCCGTCGGTGGCAGCAAGAACTTTCATTTTATGCTGTTCCAAAGCCTTTGTTAAAGAGAATATATTTCGGACATCATCATCAGCAATCAGCACTGTTTTATTATTTAAGATTTCATATAAACCGCCCAGGTTTTCAGACGGCGTTTTTTTATGCTTACCATCTACTTCCTTTTCTTCAACCAAATGAAGAAAAAGCCCCGCCTCATCCAAAATTCTTTGGTAAGAATGTGCCGTCTTCACGACTATAGAATCTGCATATTGCTTAATACGGCTTTCCTCACCCTTAGATAAGTTTTTTCCAGTAAAAATGATGATAGGTAAATTCTCCAGCCCCCTGCTTTTCTTGATCGTGTCAAGCGTTTCGTAAGCATTCCTATCAGGAATTCCCATATCCAGGATCACACAATCCACTTCATTCTTATTCAGCGCACCGATACTTTGGTTCACATTGCTAACCACCTCTGTATGTATGCTATAGTTACTAAGAAAATAACTTAGCGCTTCGGCATGCTGCTTATTTTCTTCAACAATCAATACTTTTTTGGGATGTCGACTCAGCGCGTCTTCCAATTTCTGAAAAATTTGCTTCATCTGCTCCAAAGCAACGGGCTTATTGATAAAATCAACAGCGCCCATCAGTAAGCTTTCTTTCTTTACTTCAAGAGAAGACATGATATGAACAGGTATGGGTTTGGTAGCAGGGTTAGCTTTCAACTCTTCCATTACCTGCCAGCCATCCTTTATCGGCAGCTGTATGTCCAGCAATATGGCTAAGGGCTGATAGCGATTTGCCAATTCAATCCCCACATCGCCACGAACAGCGACAATCCCCTTATAATTTTTTTTTCGGGTAAACTTTAACAGCGTTTTAGCAAAATTAGTGTCGTCTTCAATAATCAATATGACACGATCCCCGGGTTCAATATCATTCCTGTCATCTTCTATCTCCTGAGGGATAAGATCAACCGTAAAGCGCTCGGCAACAACAGGCTCAATCCGTTCCATATAAATAGGCGGAACCACAGCCTCCGGAGCTAAATCTTCTTCAAGATTTTCCTTCCGATTCAATGGTAAAGAGAAAGTAAACTCACTACCCACATTTTCAGTACTGGTTACCTCTATTTTCCCACCCAACAGCTTAGCCAGCTCCCTGCTTATAGATAGACCCAGCCCTGTTCCACCGAACTTACGACGCGTAGAGCCATCTGCCTGATGAAAGGCTTCAAAAATCAATTCTTGTTTACCTGCCGGAATACCAATTCCAGTATCGGTAACTTTAAATAGTATATTTTCACCCTGCTCATCCTTATTAATCGTTAAAACAACCTTACCTTCAGCTGTAAACTTGATGGCATTAGAAAGTAAATTCTTCAGAATCTGCTCCAGTCGCATTTTGTCGGCATTGATGGTCGTTAAGGCCTCCTCCGCATCAATAATCAATTCCAGCTGCTTATTTTTTGCCACCGGGTTAAATAACGAGCGCATATCTGTTGCGACTTCCTTAATATTGACATCGGTAAATTCAAGCTTCATTTTACCGGCTTCAATTTTAGAAAGATCCAGGATTTCATCGATCAGACCTAGTAATCCCTGCCCGGAACTTTGTATCACTTCTGCATATTCAATATACTCTTCATCTAAATCCTTGTTATCCGACATCAGTTTCGATAGCAATAAAATCGAATTTAAAGGGGTCCGCAGCTCATGAGACATATTGGCTAGAAACTCTGATTTGTATTTGGTACTCTGCTCCAACAGCTCTGCCTTATGCTGAATATCAAGATTTCGTTCTTGAATAAGCTGATTCTTTTCCTCCAATAAATTGGTACGTTCTTCCAGTTCCTGATTACTTTGCAAAAGCTCCTCTTGTTGTACCCTTAATTCTTCTTCGGAAGTTTGAATCCGCTGAGTTTGCGCTTCCAATTCTGCATTTAAGCCTTCCAACTCCCTATGTTGTGCCTGTAACTCTTCAGCCTGCGCTTGTGTTTCCTCTAAAAATTCCTGTAGTTTTTTACGATTCTGTGAGACCGTGACCGCTACACCAATATTATCCGAAATATTATTGAAAAAATCCAGTTGTAAGGGTTTATAAACACGTATAGAGCCAAACTCCATTACCCCTATAACTTCTCCTTCTCTAAAAATTGGTACTGCAATAACATTACGTGGTCGGGTAGTTCCGATGGCAAAGCTAATGGTCAACTCATTATCCGGAATATCATTGATTAAAAGTTGCTTGCCAGATTGCGCTGCCTGTCCCACAAAGCCTTCTCCAAATCTCAGTTTTTTCCGCTTATGCTCTTCCATCAACGAATAGCTGCCTACCAAATGTAAGGTCCGATCTTCTTCAACAAGATAAAATGCAGCGACCTGGCTATGTGTTTGCTCAACAATTTCAGCTACAATATCATCCGCAAGCTGTTGAACGGTTTTCTCACCCACCATTTTATCATTTAGTGCTGCGATTCCTGATTGCAACCACTCTTTATCTTCCAATAATGAAAACGAATATTGCAATGATTCTGCCATTGCATTTAAAGAACCCACCAAACTACCCAAGCCGTCCTTTTCCTCTTCATCAAGTCGCATCCGATAATCTCCGCTCGAAATCCTGTTGGCAATTCCTTGGATAACGGAAATTCTATTGTCTATTTCTTCATTTTTATGCTGTAATTCTTCCTGCAGCCTTACCCTTGTATTAAAATCAAGTGTAACCTTTCTATAAAAGAATATGGTAATTAAAATAGCAAGGAAAGCGGCGAATATGATCAATATCGGGGTAAAACCAGCCATCCTATTCAGATTGGCAGTTCTCACATCCAGTATTCGTCTCTCCTCGCCCCCCATTACCTTAATCAGACTCCTTGCAGCATCCATGTAAGATTTCCCGTTGATCAGCTCTGCAACACTTACAAAGCCGCCACGACTTTTAATCTCAACCGTATTTTTTAATATCTCAAACCTACCCAGAATAAGGTCTTGCAATTTTTTTACATTCCTTTGCTGTACAGGATTATTTTTGGTTTCAGCTTTAATCTGGTCGATCAAGCCCAAAGCAACTTCTTTAGCGCCTTTATAAGGTTCAAGAAAATCCTCTCTTCCGGTTAGTAAATACCCCCTCTGACCTGTTTCGGCGTCCTTTAAAGTAGAGATCACATCCTCTAGCTTAAACATGACTGCATTGCTTTGAGAAACCATCTCGGCACTTTTAATCAGATTTCTTATACTTAGATAAGAGGCTAAGGATGTTATAAAAAGGATCAATAATGACAACCCTAAACCAATGCGCAGGTTATTTTTTATAGATTTCTTACTCATACGAATATTATTTTACTCCGTTTCAGGACTAGACACTAAGGGCAATGTGAAATAAAATTCAGACCCTTCTCCTAATTTACTTTTTACGCCAACTTCACCACCATGTCTGTTAATAATTTCTGCTGAAATATATAAGCCGATGCCTAATCCTTGAAAATGAATAGACGTTTCTTCGACTCTATAAAATTTCTCAAACACACTTTTTTGCAGCTCGGGGGCGATTCCTATTCCAAAATCCCGAACACCAACATACAATTGATCTGCCGTCGTTTTGACATTCACGTCTACTTCATTTGTTCCTGGCGAATACTTAATGGCATTGGTTAAAAAATTAACAATGACCTGCTCAATCCGCATCTCATCAGCATAAATATCCTTAGGTCCATCCCCCATTCTGCTGATTTTAAATTCAGGATTGGCCTGATGAATAACCTCGATCACTCCATCAAGTAAGGTATCAAATACAAAATGTTTTTTATTGAATTTTAATTTGCCACTCTCTATTTTAGAGATATCCAAAAGGTCGGCAATAAGCTCATTCAGCTTTTCCAACTGAACCTGTGCTTTGGCCAGATGCTTTTTTACGGTAGGAATATCCCCTTTATCTACGCTTCGGGCCAATAGTTGCACATACCCTTTTACACTTGTTAAAGGGGTTTTCAACTCATGGCTTGCAATACTAATGAACTCATCTTTTTTTCGCTCGGCTCTTTTTCTGAATTCAATCTCATCCAACAATGCCTTTTGTATTTCGATTAGCTTTCGGCTCTGTTCATAAATCCTATAAAATGTTTTCACCTTTAACAGGAGAATGTCCATATCTACCGGCTTCGTGATGTAATCCAAGCCACCTGAAGAATATCCCTTAGCGATAAATTTAAGCTCAGTATTTGCAGCAGACAAGAAGATAATAGCTGTTTCTTTGGCCTTGCTGTAGCCAGAAATCGCTTCAGCTACTTCAAATCCATCCATCCCCGGCATTTGAACGTCAAGGATAATCAGAACATACTCGTTTTTAAGTACTTTTTTTAAGGCCTCTTCACCTGATGACGCAGTATCGACTTCAAAATTATGTTTCTCCAGAACCTTTTTTAAAGAAATCAGGTTCTCAGAGGTATCATCTACAATTAATATCATTATTAAAAATAAATAAGGCTTATTAAACTTTTTGGCGACAGCGTAGGTGTTAGTATCGCATTAAAGTTATATAAACTTTATAAGTTTAAACTGATAAATAATCATTTTATTGAAAAAAAGAAATTATAACCCAGCAGAATTAAAAGTATCTCCCTGCTTAAAATCACCCGTATCAAAGCCTTTTTTAAACCAGTACATTCTTTGGGCAGATGTACCATGAGTAAATGCATCAGGAACAACTTGTCCCTGTGCCTGCTGCTGAAGCTTATCATCGCCAATTGCATTTGCAGCGGTCAACGCCTCTTCAATATCTCCTTCCTCTAATTTAAAATTGGCGAGATTTTGGGCATCGTGCGCCCACAGTCCGGCAAAGAAATCGGCCTGTAATTCTAACTTAACAGATAATTTATTGTATTCAACCTCGCTCAACTGAGCTCTGGCACGTTGTACCTTTTCGGAAATCCCTAGTAAATTCTGTACATGATGCCCTACCTCATGTGCAATAACATAAGCTTGCGCAAAATCGCCAGCAGCACCAAACCTATCCTTTAAGTCCTTATAAAAAGTAAGATCGATGTATACGCGATGATCTGCGGGGCAGTAAAATGGCCCTACAGCGGCGCTGGCATTACCACAGGCAGATTGGACACTGTTATCAAACAGCGTAAGCACAGGAGGCTCATACACCCTTCCCAATTGTTTAAACTGTGCAATCCAAACGGAATCTGTCGACTCCAGCACGCCGGCAACAAATTTACCTTCCGCATCTTGTGGCACACCTTGTTTACCAACAACATTACTAGCCTCACCAATAGGCAACTGGCTAACTAAACTTGTAAAATCCTGCCCGAAGATAAGACCAAGTACAACAACAACTATTGCTGCACCGCCGCCAAGCACCTTGCCACCAGCCATCCCTCTTCTGTCATCAACATTGCCACTTCCTTTACCGAACCATTGCATATAAACTCCTTTTAATTTGGTTAATAACAGGCTTGACAATTGTTATACCAAAAAAAAAGGAAGCTCAATTTAATTAAAGGCGGCAATTGCTTTTTGGATTCTTTTTAGGGTTTCATCTGCACCAAGAGCTACTGCAATATCAAATACTCCTGGACCAAATTTTCCGCCAACAAGCATAATTCTAAAAGGCAACATCAACTCACCTGGTTTAAAATTATGTGCCGCAGCCAATAATTTGAACTTTTCTTCCAGTTCTATCCCGGTCAATCCATCCTTCAACTCCAAAGCATAAGATTCAAAAAAAGCAGTCTTCTCTGCTGTCCACTTCGGTTTCACTGCATCCAAATCATATCCTTCTGGCGCAGTAAAAAAATATATACTTTGAGTAACAAAATCAGTTAATAATGTACACCGATCTTTAATTAGGTCAACAACCCTTTCAAGATAGTTGTCGTCATTTAAAACCGTACCTTGAGCCTTAAACTCTTCTTTTACAAAGGGAAGCAACACTTTTGAAGTTGTATGTTTAATCCATTCGTGGTTATACCACTTTGCCTTTTCGAAATCAAACTTAGCTCCTGCTTTGCTGATTCTCTCAATAGAAAACTTCTCGATTAACTCATTTAAAGCAAATATTTCCTGATCCGTTCCATCATTCCAACCCAGCATAGCCAGTAGGTTTACAAACGCCTCAGGCATAAAGCCAAGCTCCTTAAAGCCTTTTGTTAAATCACCGGTTTTAGGATCAGTCCAGTTTTGAGCATACACTGGGAAACCCAATCTATCGCCATCTCTTTTACTGAGCTTGCCATTTCCATCAGGCTTTAAAATCAACGGTAAATGAACCCACTGAGGCATTTCATCGTCCCATCCAAGATATCTCCATAGTAAAATATGAATCGGTGCCGAAGGAAGCCATTCCTCACCTCTAAAAACATGGCTAATCTCCATTGCCTTATCATCCGCCACAACAGCCAAATGGTAGGTTGGCATTCCGTCGGCCTTTAACAAAACTTTATCATCCACCAAATTGGTCTCAAAACTAACATGCCCTCTTATCAAATCGGTAAAAGAAACAACCTCATTTTCAGGCATTTTTATACGCACTACATGCGGTGTATTACTTGCTAAAAGTGCATCTACCTCGGCCTCGCTTAAAGTAAGGGAGTTTCTCATGTCCCCTCTTGTAGCCAATCCATAAGTAAAGTTTGGTATTTGTTTTCTTTTGGCATCCAGTTCTTCTGGTGTATCAAAAGCGTAATAAGCATATCCATCAGCAATCAGCTGATCTGCGTATTGTTTGTAAGTCGCTTTCCGCTCGCTTTGACGATAAGGACCAAAGTTACCTTCCTGCTCCGGACTCTCGTCAGGAACCATACCACACCATTTAAGGCAGGAAACAATATATTCCTCAGCGCCTTCTACAAAACGGGTCTGATCGGTATCCTCAATCCGCAAAATAAACGTTCCGTTATGCTTTTTTGCAAACAGATAATTAAATAAAGCGGTACGTACACCGCCCAAATGCAGGCCGCCGGTTGGGCTCGGGGCGAATCTTACTCTTACTTTCTTTTCCATATTACGAGCTACAAAGATATATTTTTTACCGCGTTACCATTCAATTGATACATTTTTGAATGCTATTTTGTAATTTGCCTTCATATTCTATGAACCCTTACGAGAAAAAACGCCGTTGGAAATTCTTTTTACTTGTCTTTGCCATTGTGATCGGCACGGCATCTGTTGTCTATAGCGATTTCTTTGTAAAAAAGATGGAACGGGAAGAACAGCTTCAGTTTCAGCTATATGTAAAAGTAACAGAACAATCCCTTGCCATGTATGACGACGACAGGTACACCAGTTTAATAGACCTGATCCGAACAAACACCAAGCTTCCCGTAATCATGATCGATTCCGAAGGAGCACTCATCGCCTATCAGGGATTAGACTCTACAAAAACGAATTACGAAATAGAAAAACAACCTAACAAAACCTACGACCCCGCCTATTTTTCGCGAGAACTCCGGAAAATGAAAAAACAACATCCACCAACACCAATCATTGGACTAGACGGCAGCCGGTGGTATATCTATTATAAAGATTCTGCCACTTTAACCCAGCTTCGCTATTTCCCGTATATACAGCTAGCCGTTATTGGATTGTTTTTACTCACGGCCTATGTTGCCTTTAGTTCGGCACGTAAAGCAGAACAGGACCAGGTATGGGTAGGTATGGCAAAAGAAACTGCCCATCAATTAGGCACACCAATCTCCTCGCTTATGGCTTGGGTAGAACTGATCAAATCAAGATTTGATGCAGAAGACGACCCTTTAATTGCTGAAATGGAGAACGACATTAAACGTCTCGAGGTAATTACCGATCGCTTTTCTAAAATTGGATCTAAACCAATTGTAGAAGACCATGTAGTATATGCTGTGATCTATAATTTCGTTGCCTATTTCAAGCTTAGGACATCGGATAAGGTTGTCTTCGAAATCATCGGAGATGAACAGGTAAGAGCCTTGTTAAACGTACCTCTGTTTGATTGGGTAATAGAGAACTTGCTGAAAAACGCAGCAAATGCGATTGAAAACGAAGGTAAAATCACCATAAACATTATCGAAAACTTAACCAAAGAAGAGGTGTTTATAGATGTAACCGACACTGGAAAAGGCATTGCCCGCTCTAAATTTGACGCGGTATTTCAGCCGGGTTATACCACCCGTAAACGCGGTTGGGGTTTAGGCTTATCGCTAACCAAAAGAATTGTTGAGAACTACCATAATGGCCAAATCTTTGTTAAAGATTCTGAACTTGGCAAAGGCACGACCTTTCGTATCATTTTAAAAAGTAGCATTACTTATGAACCGACCTCAAACGCATGAGTATCCCGTGTGGGCTGAACAATACATCAGCCTCGTTGAAGGAGATGTATTCGAATTATTAAAAAGGCAAGCCGCAGAGTTTCCAGACTTTGTGAATGATCTGGTTGAAAAAGCTGACTATGCTTATGCGCCCGGAAAATGGACAATTAAGGAAATTATTGGTCATATCATCGATACAGAACGTATTCTCGTATATCGCCTAACCTGCTTTGCTCGTGGAGAAAACCATGCACTTCCAGGATTTGAAGAAGATGATTACGTAGCACAGGCCCACTTTAAGGATAGGAGTCTATTGAGTCTTTCAGAAGAGTTTTCCTTACTTAGAAGGGCGAATATGTACTTATTCAATTCCTTGATAGAAAAAGAATTAAACAGAAGTGGTACCGCATCTGAGCGACAAATTACGGTAAGAGCTTTGCTCTATGTAATACCAGGCCACGTGATACACCATATACAGACCATTAAAAGCCGATATTTATGAGCTGGTTTACAAAATTCACCCCCGAACAGTTAAACGATAGGCCTACAAACCACATGGGTGCTTTCCTCGGTATTAAGTTTACAGAAGTCGCCGATGATGCCCTGACTGCAACAATGCCGGTAGACGAACGTACGCATCAACCCGCAGGAATCTTACATGGCGGAGCCTCTGTAGTGCTCGCCGAAACCCTTGGGAGTGTTGCCTCGTATATGTGTATCGATCCTCAAAAATACGAGGCTGTTGGTCTTGAAGTTAATGCCAACCACATCAGACCGGTTAAATCAGGCTTGGTAACGGGTATTTGTAAGCCCTTACATATTGGTACTAAAACTCATGTTTGGGAAATCAAGATCTATGATGACAGAGGAAAAATGAACTGTATCGGCAGGCTTACAGTAGCCATTATTAATAAAGTCTAATTTATTTTATGGTAATAGGAAGTTCTACTAAAGTTCGGTCCCAGGCCATAACCAGGTCAGCACCTTGCGGTTCTGTGGTAAACGTGATCGCAAAAGATTCCATTGGCTTATCCAATACTTTAACCGGAACGTCAACCCGAACTACGTCTTTAGTCTGATCATAAGTAAAAGCACCCCAACGATCTGTCTGCCTATTAATGATCATTGTCCACTTATCTTGATTAGGAATCGCAAATAAGCTATAAGAACCTGCCTTAATAGACTTACCCCCAATTTTTACGCGCTTGTAAAATTTGATTTCTGCAGATTCATTCGCCCCAACGCGCCATACTTTTCCAAATTGCTCAAGCACGCCAAATATTTCGCGCCCCTTTTTAGTTGGCCTGGAATAAACCATCTTAATCGATGGAGCTGAATTATCCTTAGCTTTCGCAGCATTTAAAGGAAAATACACAATATCAGCAGGGCTAGTATCAACAGAAGCAAATTTAAGCTCCTGTGCTTTAGCAACGAAAGTAAACATCGCAAGTATTGCGATAAGGCTTAATCTTTTCATCAGAAGTTGTCTTAAATTAATTTAAGCTAGCTTAATATTCGCGGCCTTTAACTATTCCATTTAAGAAAATAGCGCCAAAAATAAAACCTATAATTCCACCTAATACGGCTGCACCAAAGCTACCTGATATAATTACTGCAGTTAAAATACCAAAAAATAGGCCCATAACATAATAAACCCAGTCAAAACTATTGTTGTCTTCTTTAATCATTATACTAATTCTTAGGCGTCAAAGATATTGATTTATTTTATCTGTAAAACAAATATTACCCTTTTATTTCCCCAGCAAATCATTAACCGTTACCAAACTATAGCCCTTTTGCTTTAAATAAATAATCAAATCATCTAGTTTATTGTAAAACTTATCCGTTCTTCTTGGGTCGGTACCGGCATGAAGTAATAGCACAAAACCATTCATTCCCTGCTTCACTTCGAAATCAACGATTGACTTATAAATTTCCGGACTGCCCAGATAACGTTTACCCATTTCCGGGTAAGTATAATCCGCATTAGAACGCGTTCCTGGAGTGAAATTAATCAAGGTTAGGCCCGCTCCCTTTGTCCAGTCAGCAATCCTATCATTGTACCATTCATACGGCGGCAAAAAGAAAGGGGCTTCACGCTTACTAATACCAAATCTATCCATCGCCTCATAATTAGCGCTTAAATCTGCCTGAAACTCTGTTTTTGTAACCAATAAGCTGTCCCGATTCGTCCAATCGCAATACAACAGGTGCTTATTCGAATGACCGCCCAAATAATGATGACTCGCTTTTATTGATTTAATAAGTGGACCAAATCCTGGAGTATTGTAAAAATCGCCGGTAAAAAAGAAAGATCCTTTTGCCTTATGCTTATTTAGGGTTTTATTGATTTGCGTTACACCATCTGCATACTCATGTCCCGTAAAGACTAATGCTACCTTCTTTTCATTCGTGTTTCCCCTAATTATAGCGCCATGATCTTTTTTAAAAAGAGAATTTTCTGGTTTTACCCTGCTATCGTAAGCAGCCAGTAAATATACTAATGATGCCGTTCCGTCCATGGTAGGCTCATTGGTGCTGTAATCCCCAAAATCGTCATGATAAACCACCAGATCAGATTGAAATTCGGCATATTCATCTGGCTTGTGTAGCGTGATTCCTATCAAACTTTTATAAATGCGACCATAAACTGGTCCATCCACTAAGCCGCCATCTATCGGATATTGAAACAAATGCGTAAATGCAGAATGTGGATCTTTTGGCGTATCCCCTTCAGCAGGCAAGCCATACACCATTGCAGATCCCCACGGATTACAGCCAAACAGCCAGTCAAAATTTGCCTGTGCCAACTCCTCATAGGTCTCGTCTCCACTTTCCTTATGGTACAGAAAGCTTTGAATGGCAAATGAAGCTGTTAAGTTATTTGAGCACCAGATAAATGGAACACCCCTATAAAATGCATTGTGCTTTGCCTTTTGCCAAACTTTGTCTAGCCCCTCTTTATAATAAGACACCGCCATTTCAGAAGCCAACTTATCCGCGGTTTTAGCAATTTCATAATGCCCAAAATTGTGAAAGGGATACCATTGATAATGTCTTGCCGTATCAGCCCCCATCCATGGCGTTATCGGCTCTTTACTCGCATAGCTCAGCGCTTGCTTCAAGAACCGCTTCCCACCAATACTTTGATAAAGTTCGGCAGCAGCAAGTTCCATATCATCCGTCCAATTGTCTTCCTCATAAAAATAGGGCGCCCTATTAGGTGCTGTTTGTTGTACGCCAGGCTGCTTTAAACCAAATGTATAAGCAGATCTGGATTTATTTCGGAGCAATTGAGCATAAGCTGCATCAATGTCATTAAACATTCTGCTGCCTAAAGCAAAAGCACTGCTAAACTTTCCCGCAATAGAAGCTGTTCCCGTCGCCCGGCTTTGATACTTACCTAGACCTTGAGGTTTACCATTGGCAAAATAAACAGGTCGCTCTTTCCCTTTACCATAGTCCACACCATCCTTTGTTGGCAAGCGCAGCCCTTGATGATCCCTATCATCTGCAATTTGATTAAACAACCAGTCTTTCTGAGGATGCATCTTTAGCAACCACTGTAAGCCCCAATTCGCTTCGTCTAAAACATCTGCCCGTCCGTTTTTCCCTTCAAGCCCATTTGCCTGATATTGATCCATAAATACCTCAGGAAAATCCCGATATGCGGCTAGCAGGTGATAGGTCGCATTTGCCGATGTAGTGGCATACTGAAGATAATCAGAGGCATCATGCCATCCACCACTAACATCTATATGTGTACTATCCGGCATTGGGCCATACATAGTGTATCCATCCTGTGTATGACAACTATCCTTCAAATAGGGGTTAAAGCCACTACGTTGCTGTCGCATATAACGCAACGCAAAATCAGCAGTATTACGATATACGTCTTCGTTAATGATCACTTCTGGCGATATCGTATTCCCTACTTTAATAAAGTAGCGTCCCGAATCTTCAAAATCACTAAAATTCAATCTGCAAGAGATCTTAAAAGGACCATAAGCACCGAAGGACTTCAGGTTTCCTGAGCTGTATACCACTTTTCCAGTTCCTTTTTCTATAATATCAAACTTCTCAGGCTGCTCCTTTTGATCCTTACTTACCCAAACCGCTACTTTAACAGCATGAGGCTGATACCCGAGTAAATTTATTCTGATCCATGACGAGTCCGAATTCAAATGCTGAGTGTAACCATTCAATGAAATTAATGTTAGGCCTAAAAACCAGACACATACATACATCCATTTCATATCAAACGTTTATTTGGTAAGCTATAAAAATAACAAACCCTTGTCAGTATTTCGTCAATTATTACAAATAAGTAATCACACACGAGAAATTAATCAATCGATTGATTAATTTTGTTGTCTCAAATATAAAATGGAAAAAATAGATAAAAGGGCCAATATCCTTGAAGCGGCAGAAAAATTATTTATCGAATTGGGTTATGAAGCAACTTCCACCCGACAAATTGCAAAAGATGCCGCGGTCAATATGGCCATGATCAATTATTATTTCGGATCTAAAGATGGTGTTTTCATGGAAATCATGAGCCAAAGGATTGCCGATTTTAACGCACAGCTTTCTTGCCTCGATCAAGGCAACATGTCTGGGATGGAAAAATTACTGAAAGTAATCGAAGGCTATACCACAAGAATACTATCCAATCCAGGGTTTCATAAAATGATGCACAGGGAGCTCTCCATGCCCCAGCGCCCGGAAATGTTTTTTAAGATCAAAAACTCAATGGCTCAAAATCTGATGATCATAGAGAAAATCATCACTGATGGCATTACCGAAGGAAGTTTTAGACAAGTAGACGTTAGAATGCTGATTGCCACCATCATGGGTACGATCAGTAATGTCGCTATCTCTCCCTCAAAGATCACCTCTGGTACAACACTTGACATCAATAACGAAGAAGACCGGGAGCTGATTACCATCCGTTTAATCGATCATTTAAAAGACCTCATCATCACGTATTTAACACCAAAAAATGATACATAAATCAATCAAATTAAGCTGCTTAACATTCCTTGTTCCAGGACTCCTCTACGCCCAGGATGTTAAAAAGTTAAGCTTACAGGAAGCTATAGCACTTGGGATAGAGAATAGCAAGAATCTAAAGCTTTCCCAAAACAAAATAGATCGGGCCGTAGCAAAGCTAAACATGGTTAAGGATAATGTCTTACCAACAGCAAAGGCTTCATTTCTATACAACCATGCAGAAATCCCAACCAATACGTTAAGCATCGGTGACGCGGATCCAATTAAATTGCCTAAACGCGCTGATGCCTTTGTCGGAACAGCAGCCGTAGAAGAACTGATTTATGGTGGCGGGAAACTGAGATATGCGGAAGAATCGACCCGCCTACTCACTGATGTAGCAAACCTGGACGCTGACAAAGACAAGGAAGAGATTAGCTATGCCATTATCAATACCTGCTATTCTTTGTTTAAAGTATTGCAAAGCAAAAAAGTCATTGCCCAAAATCTGGAGTCTATCGCCAGTCAACTTAAGCAATCTCAACGCTTTTTCGAACAGGGTATCGTCACCAAAAATGATGTTTTAAGGTTTCAACTTCAGCAAGCAAACATCTCCCTTACGGACATGGAAGCCGAAAACAACAGAAAGATCATCAATTATAACTTTGACATCTTACTGGGTTTAAATGAAAACACCCAAATTGAAATTGCAGATCCGACCAAAGATTTGAAAACCATAGGCCCCCTAAGCAATTATCTGGACATGGGCGTTGCGAGCAGACAGGAATTGAAACAACTGGATTTACAAAATAAGGTTGCTGATGTAAATATTAAATCGGTTAAAGCGAATACTTTACCTACTGTTGGTGTAGGTGCAAATCTCTACTACATTAATCCTAATGGCAGCTTTATTCCCTCAGCCAACCAATACATTATGCCGGTAACCATTGGCGCTAACGTTTCCTGGAACATTGGCAACTTATGGACAAATAAGCATAAAGTAACGGATGCCAGAATACAACAAAAAGAACTTGTGATCCAAAAAGATATCTTTTCTGACCAGGTTAAAACAGAGATCAACAGAAACTATCAAAACTACCAGTTGGCCTTAAACAAGATCAGTGTCCTGGAAACATCCATAGCACAGGCAACAGAAAACGACAAGTTGCTTGCTTCAAAGTATAAAAACAACGTAGCATCAGCCATAGACAGAATTGATGCCGAAACCCTGCTATATCAGGCTAAAATCAACTTAGAACTGGCCCGAGCGGATGCTGGACTAGCCTATTACACTTTATTAAAATCTACCGGAAAAATTTCTCAATAAAATACCATAACAAATTAGGCAATGACAACTGAAAAGAAAAAAAAGAATAAAGTTATCCCGATCATATTAGGGGTTCTCATCCTCTTGGGTGCAATATTTGGCATCAAACAATATATCTACTATAGCAAGCACGTAGATACTGATGATGCCCAAATCGATGGAGACATCAGTCCGGTAGTTTCCCGCGTAGGCGGCTATGTACAGGACATTAAATTCGAAGAAAACACCAGAGTTAAAGAAGGTGATGTATTGGTTAAGCTCGATGATAGCGACTACAAAATAAAGCTGGAACAGGCCATGGCTGGACAAAAAGGCGCAAGTGCTGGAGTTGGAGTTTCTGAATCACAAATTGCCGCTACCTCGGCGAATACCAGTACAGCGAAAGCCAATATCGAGGCTGCAAGAGTAAAGTTAAACCTTGCACAAAAAGATTATGACCGTTACCAGAACCTGGTAAAAGACGGATCTGTTACCCAACAGCAATTTGATCAGGCCAAAGCGCAAAAAGAATCGGCTCAAGCAGCCTTTACTGCATCAAACGACCAATACAATGCCGCGGTGAAACAAGTTGGTACTACGCAATCGCAATTGGCTGTAAGCAGCACTGGCGTAACACAACGTCAGGCCGATGTAGATTTTGCCAAATTACAATTGTCCTATACAGAAATCAAAGCTCCGGCTTCAGGTATTGTATCTAAAAAGAATGTTCAAAAAGGACAACTTGTACAAGCGGGTCAATCCCTGTTCGCTATTGTAAACGAGAACAGCTTATACGTTACGGCAAACTTCAAAGAAACTCAACTGGAGGACATAAAAACCGGATCAAAGGTTAAAGTAGAAGTGGACGCTTACCCTGATCAGGACGTAGAAGGTGAAGTTTACAATTTTGCACCGATTACAGGAGCAAAAGGCTCGTTGCTTCCCCCTGATAATGCCACAGGTAACTTTGTTAAAGTTGTACAACGCGTACCCGTTAAAATAAAAATAACCAAAGCCCCAAAAGATATCCTTGAAAAGCTACGTCCTGGAATGAGCGTTAAGGTTTCTGTTTCTATAAAAGACTAAACAATGGCCGAGAAAGGTTTAAAAAAGTGGATTATCACATTTACAGTGATCACAGCTTCACTATTGGAGCTGATTGACACCACTATTGTAAACGTAGCAATCCCTCAAATACAAGGTAACCTTGGGGCAACTCTAGAAGATGTAGCCTGGTTATCTACCGGTTATGCAGTTGCAAACGTAATTGTATTACCGATGTCGGGATGGCTGGGCAGCCGTTTTGGACGTAAAAACTATTTCCTCTTTTCCATTATCCTCTTTACCATCGCTTCCTTTCTTTGCGGAAATGCAACTAACCTCGAAGAACTCATTGCCTTCAGGATTTTGCAAGGACTAGCAGGAGGAGGCTTAATTTCAACGGCACAAGCGATCCTAATAGAAACCTGGCCAAGAGAGGATGTGGGTATTGCTACGGCTTTATTCGGCCTTGGAGCGGTTGTAGGTCCTACTGTTGGCCCTACAATAGGAGGTTACTTACTCGAGATCAGTTCATGGCCTTTGATATTCTATGTCAATATTCCCGTCGGAATCCTTGCGGCCTATTGCACCTATACCTTTGTCAGGGAAACCCCAAAAGATGGAAAAGGAATGCCTGTAGATTGGTGGGGTATTTTACTATTGGCGGTTGCCGTTGGTAGTTTACAAACTGTATTGGAAAAAGGAGAAAGTGAAGATTGGTTTGCCACACCATACATTGTAGCCCTTGCAGTAGCTTCTGTACTAGGTCTAATCCTATTTATATGGAGAGAGCTGAGTACCGACCACCCTATTGTAAACTTTAAAATCATGAGGCATCGTAGCTTCTCTGTCGGAATGTTTACCTCATTTATTTTAGGGTTTGGCTTATATGGCTCTGTGTTCGTATTTCCTATATTCTGTCAGAATCTCCTTGGGTTTTCACCGCTTCAAACCGGAGAACTTTTATTCCCAGGAGGACTTTGTACCATCGTAATGATGCCATTTATAGGGATTATGCTTAAGAAAAACATCCCTGCACAATTCATGGCCACCATCGGAATGTTCCTGTTCTTTGTATTCTGCTCTATGCTGAGCCGATCGACACTGCAATCTGGACCTAACGACTTTTTCTTTCCACTAATGATACGTGGTGTCGGTATGGCCTTGTTATTTGTGCCATTAACCACGCTGGCTATTCAGGACTTAAAAGGTGCCGAAATTGGTCAGGGTGCAGGATTAAACAACATGATGAGACAATTAGGTGGTTCATTCGGTATCGCGGCCTTAACTACGCTTATACACGTACGTCAAGGCTTCCACCGCAGCAACTTACTCGTGAATGTTAACGAGTACAACCCTGCCTTTACCGATCGTTTTAACGCCTTTTTAAACAATTTTATGGCCAAGGGCTATTCGTACCTTGATGCCAAGGCACTTGCCATTAAGGCAATCGATGGTACAGTAACCAAACAATCGCTATTGTTAACCTATAGTGATGCCTATTGGGTAGCCGGACTGATCTTGCTCTGCTCGATCCCATTGCTGTACCTACAAAAATTCAAAAAGAATGTCGAAGTGCCAGCAGATCTGCACTAAACAAAAACAATAAACAAAATCGCCTGCGTTATAATGACGCAGGCGATTTTGTTTTCTTAACAATCACATAATCCATTCTTAATCTTCAGCTTATTTCTTCCTGCTAGGTTTGCCAGCGTTAAGTTCAGGAAGATCATGAAGGAATTATATGCTTTATCAGACCGTCAGCTATTGGAATATTGTCGCAATGGTAATGATAAAGCTTTTGACGTCATCTTTCAGCGGTATTTTAAACCCTTGTATTCCTTATCCCTTAAATACGTCCGTAATACTGAAGTAGCAGAAGAGCTGGCCATGGATTTAATGATGTGGGTGTGGGAGAAAAGAACCACCGATTTTTGTCCAGAAGGAACGCTTAAAGCCTATTTGTTCCGAGCCATACGCAATAGTGTGATCAGTTTTTTCCGCAAAAAGACCTTAGCTACAGAACCTATTGAGCTGTATCATGAGGAAACTATGCAAGATTCAAGGTATGCCGACCATGATCAAATCTCTGCCGAAATAGAGACCTGCCTTCAGAGAAAGCTAAACGAACTTAGTCCGCAACGCAGAAAAGTATATGAAATGAGCAGAGAGGAAGAAATGACCTATCCTCAAATTGCCCATAAACTAAATTTATCTGCTAATACCGTCAAAAGTCACATCAGTTTTTCTCTAAATCATTTGAGAAAAAGCCTACACGAACATCTTGATGTAACTACTCTCCTAATCCTTCTTTCCTGGTTGATAAAATAATTCAATTATTTTTTAAAATACATTCACCCTACTCCTGCTTTTCTGCGCTATACCTTTTGAAGGACATCGCATTATGCAGCAACCAATAGATAAAGAATTACTAAAAAAATACCTTAAGGACAGTTGTAGCCCTGCAGAATTGCAGCAAGTCCGCGCTTATTTGCTAAGACCGGGTACCAGGGAAATTTTGCATGACCTGATTACTTCTGAATCACAAGCGGAATGGGAACAGCAAACCAATACAACGCTGATCCCTGATGATCAAATGAGAGAATGGCAAGCAAAATTTGAGCTAAGAAAAACTGCTCAAACAACGCTTTTAGATCAATCCGAAACATCCCGCTCTTTTAGAGGCCCTCGCTTTTTAAAGTATGCAGCAGTATGGATTCCTTTAATCCTCGGCGTCGGAATTTATGCTTTTAGCCGGCTAAAAGATAGCCCTTCAACATCGGCCCCTGCTATTGCGACGCTGGTGATGAAAGAATTTAGTACAGTAAAAGGGCAACGGGCAAAGATTACCCTTGCAGACGGCACATTGGTATATATGGGGCCGGCGAGTACACTAAAATATCCAGAACAGTTTTCGGATTCAACTAGAGTGATCGCACTTAAGGGAGAAGCCTTTTTCGAGGTAGCCCACAATCCACAAAAACCATTCATCATACACACACAAAACATCCGCACACAGGTACTAGGCACCTCTTTCAAAGTGAATGCAGTCAAAGGCCGGCCATTTGAAGTGCAGGTGGCTACCGGTAAAGTTCGCGTTGATCGTGTAAATCCAGGGCAAACAGAGCATTTGGCAGTGCTTACGCCGGGTCAGCAAGTGACGTTAAGTTCCTTAAACAGTACCGCAATACTTGGGCAGGTTGCCGTTCAGGATGTTCGTGGATGGAAAAATTCGAAGCTTGTATTTAAGGATCAATCCATTGGGGAAATAGCAGGACAACTGGAACGGGCTTATGATGTTCAGTTTAGCTTCAAAAATGCTGCAAAAGCCAGAGAAATAGTCACGGTAACCCTTCAGGACAATATCCCATTAAACCAAACCCTTCGGGTTTTAAGTGCCGGCGCACAGTTTAAATACAGTATAAAAGGTAAAAACATCATCATTAATTAAGGAAAGGCGGTTATGACTCATTAGTTACTTCAAACAAAACGTTCCCAATGGCCCTGGCAGGCTAAAGGGAACGCTTAGATATTTCTTCGGGCCCTCATTGTTTTGGAAGACACATAGGCACGATGAAATGGCAGCCGGAAAACCGGCCTATTAACAGATTATTTGCCCAAAGGGCAATTTTAACCCGTATAACATTCAAATATATGCAAAAAGGATCAATAGCTAATCCTTCACTTTTATTGGAACCCGGTGGTTCCAGATTTTTAAGAATAACTTATTTGCTGATGAAATGTTCATTTGTCCTGTTGTTTACTAAGCTTACTATGGTAGGCATGTTGTATGCCAACACCGTTACTGGTCAGAATCTTAGCCGAAAGGTGGATCTGAAGCTGGAAGGGATGGGGATTAAAGAAAGTCTACTGGCTATAGAAGCCAAAAGTGGCGTTAAGTTTCTGCTTCCGCAGAAGACGCTTGACATCAGCTCCAAAAAAGTAAATCTCAGGGCCCCTGATATTACAGTTGCCGAAGCGATTAAAAATGTGCTTTCGAACTCGGGGTTAAGATATAAAATAGTAGATCATTATGTGGTAATCGAAGCCATCCCCGCCCAGCAGCGCATTACGGGCAAAGTAATTGATGCAGTGAACAAGGAAACCTTACCGGGTGTATCTATCCGGGTAAAAGGCGTGCAGGGGGGCACCACAACCGATGCCAATGGTAATTTCAGTATGACGATCAGTCAGCCGGAAGTCGTGTTGGTATTTAGCTATATCGGCTATAACAGCAGAGAGCTGAAAGTTGATAAAAACAGCGGTAACCTTACAGTAGCCATGAGCGCTTCAAGTAAGGCATTGAATGAGGTCACCGTACAGGCAAGAAGAAAAGCAAACACCAGCATCGCCGTTTTGGATGAAAGGAAAAAATCTTCCATTATACAGGATGCCATTTCCTCAGAACTGATTGAAAAGACCGGTAGCATCACAACTACACAGGCTTTGCAAAGAGTAGCTGGTGTAACCGTAACCGATGATAAATATGTAGCTATCCGCGGTTTGGGTGATAGAAGTGTAATCGGACAGCTAAACGGTGTACGTTTAGCTTCTTCAGATCCAGACAGAAGTACCATTCCTTTAGACCTCGTCCCGGCCTCTCTGTTAGATAACATCACCATTTATAAAACCGTAACCCCGGATAAACCTGCCGATGCCGCAGCCGGTATTGTAGAGCTAAAAACAAAATCGGTACCTGAAAAGGAGACTTTTGAAATCATAGCACAAAGCGGCTTAAACTCTAATGTAGGCCTAGGCGGCCAATACAATAGTTTCTGGAACAGCGATATGGGCACTTTTGGCGATAAAATAAACGACAAAAATCTAACTGCTGATTTTAAAAACCTGGCAAAGCAATATCCTGATGGACTGGGGTCTATTCAAAGCATGATTGCCAATAGCAATTATAGCCCAGCAGCTTATCAGGAAGTCAATCGAATCAACAATATCATGCAGTCTTTTGATCCGGTAATGACTACCCAATACAAAAAGGCTCCGTTGAACCAATTGTACTCGGCTACTTACGGAAATAGCTATGAGGTGTTTAAAAAGCATAAAATAGGCTTGATTCTGGGTGGAAATTACTACCGCCGCATTACCGATATTTCTGGTGGAGATTTAACTCAATACAGTATCTATCAGGGTGTGGTGACTGGCAATCCAGATGTATACAGTCCACGAAATATTCCAAACTATATCACGCCAAACAGTTTGTACATGGGTAAATACCAGACCTATAAAGAAAATACTGGTGTTGAAACCCTCAATTACGGTACCCTGGCAGGCTTAACCTATCGTTTTAACAGTCGAAACGAAATCAGTATGCAGTATCTGGGTAGCTGGGGCGGAGAAAGCAAGGCAACAAACCTGTATGGCCGTTATGAATACACAGGCTTACCAGGCGATGTATACACGACTACCTATTCGCTGAAACAGACTTTCCGTAACCTGAATACATTCAACTTACAAGGAGAGCATAAATTTCTGGATAAAGAAATGTCGCCTCGTTTAAGCTATAATGTGGCCAGCTCCAGGTCGAAACAAAACGATCCGGATTTCCGTTTCGCGAGTTTAGTGGACTATATGCCAAGAGCTGGTGGCTGGTACCAGAGACCAGGAGTTGGGGCTGGAAGTACTAGTGGCGATCTGACTTATACTAAACATCTTTACGCCTTAACTTCTGGTTATGTAAATGGATTTGGCCCTTACGGTATCATGCAGGCAGAGCCAAACGGACGTAGATGGCGTAACCTGGATGAAAAAAACTACAACTACAAAGCAGACTTAAGCATCCCTTTTAAATTATTCGGACACATCCAGCAATTTAAAACAGGGGTAAATTATTTATTCCGTGACCGCTCTTTCACAGAGAACCAGTTGTTTTTACCAGGTTCTAATTTTACTACTAATAAATCTATCCCACTGTACGATGTGGAAGGCAACTTGAACCGACTGGTGAGCAACCAGGTGATCGGCGTAAAAATGCCTGCAGCCAATCAGGGCGAGGGCATGTTGCCTATCGGTGGTTTCTTATACAATACCCAGAAGTCTCCAAACAACTATACCGGCTATTTTGAAACCAATGCCCTTTACGGGATGGTAGATTTGAAAATCACTGAAAAACTTCGTTTAGCAGGGGGTGTACGTTTCGAAACCACTAATATTGGCTCGAAAGTAGATACTGCAGGTGTATTCTTAGATCCTTCATTGACTGCAGGAGGCGCCAACGGCGGAAGGATCCCTTTGAATCCAATCAACCCCAATTCGGTATACAAAACAGGTTTCAAGCCTTATTACTCTGTAAACGCGACCTATACCTTAAACGACAATATGAATTTCCGTACGGCTTACAACACCACTTTGGCCAGACCAGAGTTAAGGGAAATTACCAACGTTTTTGAATTCGACGCCTTCCAGATGGGATTGGTAGTAGGTAATCCAAACCTGAAAAACCAATCTACCCAAAATCTGGATTTCAGATGGGAATGGTTCCCAGAAAAAGGAGAAGTATTGGCAATTTCTGCCTTTGGTAAACGCATCGAAAACCAGTTGGTAAAGGTATTCAGCTTGCAAACCGCAGGCTTAGCAGCTACCTACCCAGAGTTTCCAACCATCCAGTTCCAGAACGATCCTAACGTGGGTAGAGTATGGGGATTGGAGTTGGAGGTAGTGAAAAGCCTTGGCTCCTTATATGATCCTTTGAAGAATTTCTATTTCGGTTCTAACTTGTTACTGGCACAAAGTGACATTAAAAAAACACCGGAACGTTATGAAGCCATTCGTTCACTGGATCGTTATACGCCAAAAAACTCTCCGCTTTTTGAGCAGGCACCGTATTCTATCAACCTTTGGTTAAACTATGAAAACCCAAAATCGGGCTCTGATTTAACCATGACCTTTAATATGGTAGGTGAGCGTTTGGTACAGATTAACCTGACCGGCGAACCCGATTTATATACGCAACCAGTACCGGTATTGGATTTTGTATTCAGTCAGCGGATCACTAAAAGCGTGAAATTTAAAGGCTACGCTAAGAATATCCTGAATCCCGCAATAAAAACCGTTTATGCAAATCCTCAGACTGGTGGTAAATGGTACGGTAACGAATACATCAACCGAAGTTTTACTCGTGGTGCAGAAATTATGCTGGGCTTTACCTATAACCTTTTTAAATAATGAATAAGCTAAAATATAAACCCCTCCCCCTCTTTTTCCTGATGGTCATGATTTTAGGTCAGGCCTGTAAAAAGGACAAGCTGAATTTTGAGGCAGATAACCGCGTTTTAACGGAAAACCGTATCAATTCTACTGCCAGGGTGATCAATCTAGCACTTTATAATCAGGTGATCGCCAATGGCGATAGTCTGACCAGTTTTCTAACCCCTAGTCCAACTCCTGGATCACCACCTAAATTACCGGGAACCTCTTATTTCCCGAACAATGGGTATTTGACTAAAATCTGGAATGTGCCTCAGGATCTTTTTAATGCACAGGAAATTGTAAAACTGGACTTCATGACCAGATCATATCAGGCCACATTGGGTAATGATATCAAAACGGAGGTCAAAAATGATTACAATAACCCTACGGACTATTTTCTGATGCCAACCTTTGGTATGGAAGGGCAGCCGGAGGTTGTTCCAATAAAGCGCGGTGTTGCGGCACCCTCAAAACCTGATCATTTTAAAATCAGAATCGTAAACCTTTCCGGTAAAATTAAAGTTCCTGGCTTCAACAGCAGTGGGGCTTTGGAAGATTTAACGGGTAGTGTCTCTTTGGCTTATTCCGATGGTTCATTGGTAAATCCGAAGACCAATAACATCAGCTCAGCAACACAAACATCTGAATATATAGAGGTCCCTTATGGTACTTATCAGTTCAAAGTGCTGATGCAGGATGGCCGACAAATGCCGGCGCTAGGTTCCGAATTGAATCAATACACCTTGCTGGATCCACCAACCTCTACGATTCCTAAAGATATGATGAATTCTACCGCTTTAACTTATGCGCCAATTCAAACCTATCAACCTGGAGGTATTTACACAATTTTAATCGCACCACAGCGGTTTAATTATCTGATCAATGAGAACTCTGAGACTGCTGATACTTATCAGAATTCATTTCAAATACTCAATGACAATAGCCCTGCGGTGAATAACACTTACTTCAGGATACAGGGCGTTAATGCTTTGAATACAGCAGCTGTAAGTTTCAGGGTAGATGGTAAAACCATTGCTACCGACCTTGGTTTTGGTGCATCAGGTGCCTATAGTAATTTTATCCAGGGTACGCATACCATCGAAGCTATAGATGCCTCAGGTAAGGTCATTGCCAGCGTAACGCAAGTACTTCGCCCTGCACAAAATTATACAGCCTGGTTATCTCCGGATGCTGCAGGTGGGCCTAAATTATTATTAGTAGCCAACGATCTAAGTGGGGCAACTTATAGCGGAGGCCTTGCACAAGAAGATGCTACTTATGCCAGAAATCAGTACCGCTACTTCTTCTTTAAAAGGTTTTTAAACCTTTCAACTGGCAATCCCTACATCACTTTCACCTTGAATAATGGGCAGTCTATTTCCAGCGGCGATGACAACCCCAATGCCGGAGTGAATCTTCAGCCGGGAATGCCGTTGTTTGAGCGTCCTTATGTGAGCAGTAGCTATGAGCAAAATCCATACGAAATTATGGCCTACCGTTCTAAACCTAACGTTGTTCCGGGCATTTGGGCAAGCGACATTGAGGTGCTGAAAAGCGATGCCTTTATCGCCAATAAAGACTTGTATCTGCGACCAGCAAGAGCATTGCCTGTGCATGAGCCGGGTATTTATACCCTGAGCTTAATTGGGCAATCGGGAACGGGAAGTACGCCGGCAACGAAAGCAAAAATGATCATTATCAAACATAACAAATAATGAAAAAGAATAGATTATTTCAAATGAACACCACATTCGTCTGGCTGGTAGCTTGTAATTTCCTGCTGTTAGCTTCCGGTTGTGTAAAGGTCGAGTACAGTAAAATTAAAGAACCTGCTTACCTGCGTGTGTTCAACAACCTTAACTACGTGCAAACCCTAGGCAGCAAGGACAATAAAGTGCCGTTTTTCTGCATGTTCATCAATCCTGTAGTGGATGCCAGCGGCATGCCGGTAAGTGCGGAAATTGTAGGTGATTTTCTAGACCAGCGGGATGCTTATGCACCGCCATATCCATCGCATATCGGAACCAGTACTTCGGTAAACAACCCCGAATATCCTGGAAAAGAAAATGTATTGGTAGGTCCGATCTTAAACGGTTTTGATTTGAGCAGCTGGGCACAGGTGCCATCTGGGAAAGTGCGCATTATGTTCGCTTACCGGCCTAAAAATACGGTGCCATTCTTTCAATTGGAAAACCATCTTAAAAAAGATATTCTGATCGATACGACTATCAATTTAACCGCTCAGGAGGTTTACACCATGCACCTGCTGCAGAAAGATTTCGTGACCAAAAGAACAGGTGTTTTATTGCGTCAGGAAATCTTCCATAAACTCCCACTATCTGACTCACTAGCCTATGTGAATTTCTATAACATGAGCGGAAAAGGTTATTGGGAGGCCGACAAGTCGCTTAAAGAAGACAATTTCCTGCTCGCAAGTTTTCAGTGGGGAATGAAAGATGACATGAACGTTTATCTTTCACTCTACGAAGATCAGAATATATTGAACCATAAAGGCCCTACAGTACCGGGTTATAAAGGGAAATACTTCGCCAATGTGAAGCTAAATACTGAAACCGCAGTGGTTAACCCTTATTCCAGCTTCCCGATCTGGGCCAGCAAATCATCCAATGGCATCACCACAAACATCTGGCCGCGGTTCGATTTTTTTGTGCCGGGGATGGATGTTGCTAGCAATCCATTCTTTAGCGGCTCTACTGATAATGGAGGAAACTGGGTTTCTGTGAATTGTCTGCAAAACGGTAAAATCAGGATGCAGAGCAATGATAACGCAGCGATATTGCCTAACCTATTGGTCAACATCCACTCTGGAAAGAACAATCCAGCCACATTCGCTACTGTAAACACCATTGAAGTAGTAAATGGTAAGGTTTATTTAACCACTATTCAAAGGAAATATGCACCGCCAATTTATTAAGAATATGATTTCCATGGAAAAAAGAAAATATAGGAGTAAAACGCTGATGATACTGGCCATAGGAATGCAACTCTTATTGCTGGCTTCCTGTAAGCATGATGATTTAACGATTGCTGCACCTAACGAGAACATCCGTCCGGCAGCCGATTTTGTGAAGAATAACTATGAGATGCGCTTGTTTTATGCAGCCATTAAAAAAGTAGGCTATGTGGATGAACTCAACGGAGCAGGCCCTTTTACCATATTAGCACCTACTGATGCTGCATTTAACAGAATGGGTATTTATAATCCCACAGATTTTGATAAACTGAACGCAGATAGCCTGAAAAAGGTGATCGGATACCATTTGTTACCTCGTAAGTTGAGTGTAACTGATATTCCCAACAACGGTATTGATGTGCGTTATGCCACTTTATCCGATGCGGAAGTGTATACTTCCAGGGCATCCACAAACCCAAATGGGGGCGCAGAAAATGAACTGTATTTTTCTGGATCCGAGGTCACCCGTCAAGATGTGATATTGGCCAATGGTACCCTGCATGTGCTGGACAACGTAATGAAGCCTAATTTCAATAAAACCGTACAAGCATGGCTGGCCGGACATCCGGATTACAGCGTGTTCGTAAGCGGCTTAAAGAAGTTTAACTTATGGGATCAACTGGCAACAACACAGCAATTCACTGTTTTTGCGCCAAATAATGAAGCCCTTAAAAATGGAGGGATTACTGCCGCTTCTTTAAATGAGATGGATGCCAGCAAATACCTGGGGGATCTGCTTTTTGGGGTTTACCTCTTATACGACAGACACTTTTTTGTTTCCGATGGACAGGTGTTCTCCAGGATCAATTCTAATGGTTCCTTTAGTTATTTCCTGAAGAACAACAGCCATTACATGACTTTCGGAGGCGGAAAACAATACCCAAGCTTTAAACTCGGTTATGGATTAGTCCTGTATCCGGGTAACGGACCTTCGGATAGTCCTATAAAAGCAGTGACCAGCGAGATCGTCGCAAAAAATGACAATTTATGTAGCAATGGGCTTGTTCACCACCTGGTGGATGGATTGGTAACACCAGAACAAGCAATAAAAAAATAAGATATCATGATGAATATGAGAAATTTAAGGTCAGTTGTTTTATGGTCAAGTCTATTTCTTTTAGCAGCTTGTACCAAGAGTGAATTTCTGCCTGATCCGGAAGGAATTCAGATTACTTTTCAACCTGAAGCCACACAAACCGTAGAAGAATTATTGGCCGAATCGCCGGCAAAACTATATTACAGCGCCTGGCAAAGGAGCAATATCAAGAATATCCTGCAAGAAAAAGGACCCAAATTGGTGTATACTGTTTTCGCCCCGAATGATGCGGCGATGCAAGCCGCAGGTTTAACCGCCAGCGCAATTACTCAGATGCCCCTACCAGAACTGGACAGCTTAATGATGTTTTACACCACTATTGGCCCAGTTACCCAGTCAGAGCTGAAACAACGGAACGACAATTTTGTGGTGAAGACTTTGCTGCAGCGCCCAGGACTTTATCTTCCTTATTATGAGAATACCGGAACAGGACTAAATCAGTACGATTTATATTACTACAGAAATTACGTAGGCGTAAAAGGAGAATCCTTACTGATCAATGGCAAGAACTCAGGTAAACTAAACTATTTGCCAGCAACCAATGGCGGCGTTTATATCCTGGAAAATACTGTAGAAAAGCCAAGAAAAACCATTTTGGAAGCTTTAACTGATGATGGCAGATTTACGATATTCCTGGAATCTCAGCGCCTGGCCGATGAATATTATATAGAGGCCATGATCAATGATATGGAACCGCTTTTCGGTTATAGACCTAGTCCGGAGGAAGTCCTCCCTTACATCAGCTCCCGAAAGCTGTATCAAGTTGGCTGGGGCATAAATGCGCCGATTTATGATGGGTATGTCGGGCCAAATATCACGATATCCACACTCTTTGCACCAACGGATGAAGCTTTTCATAAAGCAGGATTTCAAACCCTGGCCGATGTGATGAAGTTTAATGAACGCAGTGCCAGCACGATCCGTTTTGATGAGAACCTATTTACCGGAGTGGGCGGCTTTCCGATGGATACCGTGTACAACTTTCACCGCGACTGGGGAAGGATGTTTCAACCAGTTACCTCAGGCGGCGATAAGGCTTACGCCAATACCACGATATTTTATGGCAATGTGCTCAACGCTGGATTGAACGATTACATGGTCAATCTGGGTGGTAACCCACCCGCAGAATTTGCCTATAAAATGCCAATCGAATTTTCATCAGTAAATAACAGCATTCAGATGAAGGCAAAAGGTTCCGCCTATCCGGCAGCTACGGTGACAGAAACGGACATCAACACCTTAAATGGACCTGTCCACGTGGTCGATCGCCTGATTTTTCCTAAAGGATTTAAATTAAACTAAACATGCCACATTTATATAAAAAGAACGCCCTATTTTCTTTAATGCTGATGACCATATTGGGAATATCATGCAGTAAAGATAACCAGCAAAATAGCGATTATGATAACAATAAGATCAACCTGGTGATCGCCGATAACTTTAACCTTTCGGCGTTTAGCGCTGCCTTAAAACGCAGTGGATTAGACAAGTCCCTACAGGAGGGTGCCGGTCCTTATACGGCTTTGGTGCCTTCAGATGCGGCCTTTACTGCTGCGGGTTATTCCGGGGCGGTAGGCGTTATGACTGCCAATCCGACCATAATTTCGCGCATTGCAAACTACCATACCCTAGACGGAAAGTACGAATTGAACAAGCTCCCTTTTCTGTTTAATCAGGAACTGCGTTCCCGCGGAGGAAAGTTGTATGCCACACACTGGATCAAAGGCCAGGATACGATCCTGACCCTGAATGGTTCCAGGGTGATTTCGAAAAATATCCCAGCTTCCAATGGATTGATCCAGGTGGTTGATCGTGTGTTAACACCTTATCTGCATGATTTATTAGGCGATGCCATCGCCGCAGAAGCGAGTACCACGCTTTTTACCCAGGCTTTAAGAAGTTCTGGTCTGCTGCAAACCATTAATGAAGCAGGCCCTTACACCATTTTTGCGCCTAATAATACCGCGATGCAGGCAATTGGCTATATAAGTATCGAGCAAATCAGCAACACCAATCCGACAGAGCTGAAGCGTTTCGTCAACTACCATATTGTGAAAGACAGACGCTTTATCTACGACTATATTTTAAGCACCGGGCCTTCTAATAGCAGCAGGCAAGCCATGTTGGATGGTAATTCGGTGACGATGACCTTGGTGCCAGATGAAAGTGCAGTAGGAAGTTTTAAGGAGATTACACTCAGAGGAATCGGAAATACGACGGAGGTAAAACTGCTGAAACAAGACATCCTTTCTGGAAATGGTGTATTACATATTATTGATGGCGCTTTGCGAATCACCCAATAACCGGCTTCGTAAAACAATTAAACTTAAAAAATGAAGAAAATATATTCAGTCGTTATGCTTTGCGCCCTGATGTTGGTGTCGTTTTATAGCATGGCGCAAGAAACAAGTGGTTCGTTAACCGGACAGGTTAAAGATGCCAATGGTTTGGCAATACCCGGTGCTACGGTTGTGGCTATTCACGCGCCATCGGGCACTCGTTACGCCATGTCAGCGGATAAAGATGGCCGTTATTTCCTAAATAATCTCCGCATTGGATCACCTTATCTGGTGACCGTTTCCACGATGGGGATGCAAAACGCAGTGCGCAATGACATTTCAGTGCGCCTGGGTGGAAGTCAGCAGCTCAACTTTGTTTTGTCAGAAAATGCACAGGAACTGAAAGGAGTAGAGGTATCCGCCAGAAAAACCGTCCGACAAAAAGCGGACAACTATGGAACGGGTAAAAATATCAGCGCTGAGCAGCTGAAAAACATGCCAACGATCAACAGGAGCATTACTGATATTACCCGCTTAACCCCTCAGGGCAGCCGCGACAATAGTTTCGGCGGTACCAACTTCAGGTACAACAATGTGACCATCGATGGTGCCGTAAACAACGATGCTATTGGTTTTAGCCCTTCACAAGGCGGACAAACGGGTACTTCAGGTATGAATGGCAGCAGTACCAGGACCAATCCGGTTTCTCTGGATGCCATAGAAGATATGCAGGTTTACCTGGCACCTTTTGATGTTAAAATCGGAAACTTTACCGGTGGATCCGTAAACGCAGTGACGCGTAGTGGTACCAATACGGTAACAGGTTCGGTTTATGGTTTAGGAAGAAATGCAGTCTTGACAGGCAACGATCGTGTGGGCAGTCTGGCTAAGATGAATTCTGATTTCCATGATTACCAGGCTGGTTTCCGCGTAGGTTTCCCCATCATCAAAAACAAGCTTTTCTTTTTCTCGAATGAAGAGATTACCCATCGTCAGGATCCTACACAATTATACGTAGGAACAGCAGAAACAGCCCCAATTTTCAGCGTGGGTGATGCACAATCCATTGCAAATACGGTGAAAACCAGATATGGAAGTGTGTTTGACGCCGGTACCGCCGACGTGTATACCAATTGGAGCAAATCTCAGAAGTTTTTTAACCGTTTAGACTGGAATATCAATGATAAACACCAGCTGGCGATCAGAAACAACACGATTTTCAGTAAGGCGACACATATGGACCGAGATCAGCAGGATTTCAGGTTTAGCAGCATGGCTTTTCAACAGGAAAATAACCAGACCAGTACCGTTGCCGAGCTGAAAAGCCGTTTCAATAATGAACTGTCCGGTAATTTATTAGTCGGCTTTACCCATGTGAACGACAACCGGGATCCATTAAGCGATCCGACCTTGCCACAGGTGCAAATTATGGGACGCACACCAGGAACCACTATTTATTTAGGTACAGATCGCGAAGCGAGTATCTTCAATATGAAGCAGAAAACCTGGGAGTTTACCGCAAACTTAAACTGGACAAAAGGACGTCACAAGTTCTTAATAGGGACGCATAATGAACTGTACCACATCAAATATGGTTTCGTAAATGCCTGGAATGGCCGTGTAGACTATCAGAGCATTGAAGATTTCACCAACAACAACCCTTACCGCGTAAGAGGAAGCTACAATTATTTCAATAACGACAGAGATTATTTATTGGCGAATCCGGCAGCAGATTTCAACGTCAACATGTATAGTTTATATGTGCAGGATGAAATCAGGATTAGTGATAAACTACACATCACGCCAGGATTACGTGCAGATTTTGTGAATTTACCAACCATGCCAACCTTGAGCGACAAGGTTCGGGACATTATCGCAGATCCTTATTTTGGCAGTACTTACACGTATACGCCATTGAACCGAATCGACAATAAGTTTTTAAACAAGGTACAATTGTCTCCGCGTTTAGGCTTTAGATATGACGCATTGGGAGATCAAAAGTTAATTCTTCGAGGAGGAGTAGGGATGTTTACCGGCCGGATTCCTTTTGCATGGTTAGCTTATGCATATTACAATACTGGAAATACTTTTGGTGCAATTGATCAGAGAGCTGATCAGCAGGCTTTTTTACCGGGCACAGATCCGATTAAACCTAGTCCGAATGGCATTGGCGGATTTATTGAACAAAACGGAACGGTGATCAATAACCCAAATAGCGGTCGCACACAGGTCGACTTGGTGGATAACGGCTTTGAAATGCCACAGGTATTGCGTGGAAGTTTAGGGATCGATTACGAAACAGAAAGCGAATGGCGTTTTACCCTGGAAGGAATGTACACTAAAAACTTAAAAGACGTACTGTTCCAGCAGTTAAATACCAAAGACAATCCACTGTATTACGGTTATGACAAAGAGAAGCAACAGCCTGTTTATGGTGGCGCGGTAGATCCACGTTTCTCCAATATTTACCTATTGAGCAATACCAAAGAAGGCTATCGCTACAGCCTAACTGGTACCATTGCTAAGACATTTATCAAGGCGCTAAATGTAAGCACTTCTTATACTTACGGACAATCAAAAGACCTGAGCAATGGGGTGCGTAACTCCATGGAAAGTAACTGGCAGTTGAATCAAGCTTTGATCCCAAACAATCCAACGCTAAGTGCCAGCAATTTTGACATTCGCCACCGCATTGTATCCACCATCAGTTATAACTACGAATGGAGCAGATCGGGTAGAACGAATATCAGTCTATTCTTCTCAGCACAATCGGGCAGTCCCTTTACTTATGGTATTGTAAACGGCAATATCCAGGGCTTGCCACAGCAAGTGAGTTTAACTTACATTCCTTTAAGAGAAGAAGCCATCCGATATTTCAAAGATATTCCAACACAAACGGCAGTGCAGCAAGCAGCAGCTTTTAATCAATTTATTGATGGAAATGAATACTTGAGCAGCAGAAGAGGCAGGTACACAGAGCGTAATAAAGGCAGGACACCATGGAATGTTCAGGCTGATTTACACCTTTCTCATGAGTTATTTGTGAACGCCAATAAGTCGAAATCTTTAAGCTTTACGGTGGATGTGATGAATGTGACCAACCTAATCAGCAAGACCTGGGGTGTTCAGTATTTCTCGCCAAATACGTTTAACTCCACCAGCAGTGTGGGCTTAACACCTTCGCTATTTCCACCTCAGCAAAACACAGATAATTATCCTGTTTTTACTTTTAACAACCCTGGTCAGCCTTACAGCATCGATTATTTTGGATCGAGAGTGCAAATGCAGTTCGGATTGAGGTATACCTTTTAGTTTATTAGTTTAGAAATTAAGTCATAAAAAGATGAATAATCAACACAAATGGAATTTTAGTATCGGCATGATGCTGTGCTTCCTGCTGTTTATTGGTGCTTGTAAAAAAGATAAGGTAGAAGTACCTGTGGTGCCCTTCAAAATAGACAGCTATTACCCGAATAGTGGGAATGCAGGAACCTTGGTTTCCATTGTTGGCGAAGGTTTTGGAACCGAGCTAAGTAAGTATTCGGCAACCATTTCTGGTAAAGCCGCAGAAGTGATCAGTGCCACAGAAAGCACCATCGTGGTTCGGATGCCGGAAGGTGGCGTAACCGGTGCATTGGCGCTTACCTATGATTCGCGCAATTTTGACCTGGGACAATATATCTACCAGGCCTTAAGCGTGCAGAATGTATTTCCCGCCAATGGCCCTGCGGGCTCTCAAATCCGGATTACCGGCGCTGGTTTCAGTAGTACTACTGGGCCGGCTACGGTTTTCATCAACGGAAAACCAGCCTTGGTAGTCAGCGTATCTGACGAAATTATTGTAGCCGAAGTACCGGTAGATGCTGGTTTTGGGCCGATAGTCGTGAAGGTGGATGGTAAAGAAGCCAAAGGTCAGAACTTCACTTATCAGGCCATTAGCAATATTAAACCTTTAAGCGGCGGCAAGAACACAAAAGTGACGATCACTGGTGTGGGTTTTGAAGAACTTGCTGCGGGTAACCTGATCGATTTTAACGGAACAAGCGCCACAGTATTGGAAGCGACGAAAGAAAAACTGGTAGTGCTGGCACCTGATGGCGTTAAAACAGGACCACTTTCTGTAAACATCAACGGGCAAAAAACGTCTGGACCTGTATTTACCGTAGTTGCTCCACCATCGATTCAAGTCGTAACGCCATTAAGCGGCCCGAAAGGAGCTGAAATGACTATTTCTGGGGCTTTGTTTAGTGCGGTTCTGGACGAAAATAAAGTCTTTATTAATGGCGTTTCCGTTCCAGTTCAAGCTGCTAGCGAAAACCAGATCAAGCTATTAGTGCCCGGCGGTACAGGTACTGGATTGGTAAAAGTGGTAGTGAATGATCAGGCAACTGATGGTCCGCAATTTAAAGACCAAACGCTGGGTATCCTTTCTGTAAGTCCGGATAACGGCTTGGCTGGTACAACAATTACCATTAAAGGATCAGGTTTTAGTGCCAGCCCTGTAAACAACAAAGTGTACTTTAACGGATTACAGGCAACTGTAAAAACCGCCACAGAAAACACATTGGTACTGGATGCACCAGCAGGATTAAGTACCGGTGATTTAAAAGTAGTGGTGGACGGTCAGGAAGCACTGGCGCCACAGGAATTTAGAAGAGCAGGAATGCTGACACTAGCCGGTGGACCTAACAGTGATACTTTTGGAGGTTTCATGGCTGGTATAGCAGTAGATAACAGTGGAAATGTCTATGCAGCGGACAGAATGAATGGTGTGGTGAAAAAGATTACACCAGCTGGGGAGGTCAGTATATTACAGGCCAATGGTACCAACATTACTTTTGATACCCCATACGGAATTGTGATCGATAAACAGGATAATATATATGTGTCAGATATTGGCCGCAATCACATCAGGAAAATTACGCCTTCAGGTCAGAATACGGTCTATGTTTCCGGCTTTGCGCCAGGTTTAATGACATTTGACAATGCTGGAAATCTGTATGTGAACATTGTGGCTGCTTATGCGGGTATGAACAAAGTAAATACAGCCGGTAGTTATACGAAAATCAGCGGTCCATTTTGGCCTATGGCTAAGGCAGTGGTAGATGCAGATGGAAATCTATATTATGTAGATTCCAGTTCAAGCAGTAATAATGCGATTGGACGTATTGCTGCAGGAGGTGGAAATGAAAACTATTTCACAGGTAGTTCTGATGCTGGATTCCAGGATGGAATAGGATTAGCGGCAAGATTTAACAGTATTTCAGGTGGATTGGCTTTATATGGCCCTGGTAAATTGATTGCCGGTGACAAGTACAATTACGCATTAAGAGAAGTTGATATTGCCAGTAAAAAGGTTTCAACGCTGGTAAAATTGTCCAATGGTTTTGCAGATGGTTCATTCTCTCAGGCCAAAATAGGCTCAATGGACGATATGGCCGTTGACAAAGATGGAAATATCTACATTTTAGATGCCGCAAATAAAGCGATACGGAAAGTGTTTTTGAAGTAATCTTAAAAATGACCTTATCATAAAAAAAGAGGTTGATCATCTTTTATCGATGAATCAACCTCTTTTACCCCAAAAAAAAATAACAATTAAATGGTATACCTTTCAGCGGTTCCGCTTAAGCATACCAACCCTCTTTAAAGATTTTTTAAATCTCTACACCTCTAAGTTATCGATTTATATAAATAAATCAAAATAAAATTATTGCCTTTTAAGCCATTATTTGGATGATTTTTGCTAGATTAAGCGCGAAAATATTACCTTCAAATTATGATGCAAAAACAACGAGCAAAAGGTCAGAGAGAGTCTATATTTAACAATGAAGTCGTATCCCGGTTCGAACTTTATAATAGCCTTTTCCTAACCCTTCCGTTTTACAAAGTTAAAGACACCGGTACTTTACTCCCTCTCTTTTTAAAATACTGCGAGGATGGTGTAAAAAACCATGACACTCCCGCAGAAATTATTGATGTTTTTTTCAAGAAGTACACCCAAAAGCATTCAAAGAAGGACATTATAGACCTTTTATTCCGTTTTATACAATACATAGAGCGTCAGGTTGTATTATTCGATGCTGTAGAGGATGCTTCCTTCAATAAGCTGAATGCTGCCGATGAACACAATGCCTTATTGTCGTACCTTAAAAAGGGCACAGACAATAAAGCCCTTACCGATAAGATTGAAAAACTAATCGAAGAGTTTTCTCTTCGTCTGGTATTAACGGCACACCCTACCCAGTTTTATCCAGGTAGCGTATTGTCGATCATTACCGATCTAACCACTGCGATCAAAACCAATGACATATCAAGTATCAACCTGTTGTTACAGCAATTGGGTAAAACGCCTTTCTTTAACAAGAAGTCGCCAACCCCTGTTGATGAAGCATTAAGCCTGGCCTGGTACCTTGAAAACGTATTCTATTTTGCGGCGGCAAATATCCAGTCAGAAGTAGATAAGAGCTTAAACGATTACAACCTGCAGTCTAAAAAGATCATCGAATTGGGCTTCTGGCCAGGTGGCGACAGGGATGGCAATCCGAATGTACATGCCGATTCTACGGTACAGGTTTCAAAAATGCTACGTCAAATCCTATTTAGGTGCTATTACCGTGATTTCAGAAACCTTAAACGCCGCATTACCTTCAGAGGTGTAGAAGATACGATTGCAATTGTACAAGATGTATTGTACAAAAATGCCTTCGATCCTAATATCCCGATGGAGAATATTGCCGATTTCTTAATCGAAAACCTCAATAAAATCTTAACCACTTTAAACGAAGACCACGATGGCCTGTTCACTGATGTAGTATCAGATTTGATCCGTAAAGTAGAACTTTATGGTAGTCATTTCGCTTCTTTAGACATCAGACAAGACAGCCGCGTACTTAGAGATGTACACGCTTTCTGCCGTCAAAGCAAGCCAATCGTTTCCTTGTTCCCTGAAAACTACGACAGTCTTTCCGAAGCAGAAAAGATTGAAAACATGTCGTTCAAAAGCGCCAAATTGAATGCTGCTGAAACTACAGACTCATTGATTAAGGATACCTTGCAAACCATCGCTGAGATCAAACAGATCCAGGCAAGCAATGGAGAACTGGCCTGCCACCGTTTCATCATCAGTAATTGTCAGCAGGCTAGCGACATCTTGCAGTTGATGGAGCTTTTCCTATGGAATGGCTGGGAAGAAGACAACCTATCCATTGATTTCGTGCCTTTATTTGAAACGGTACATGACCTTGCAGATGCTGCAGAAATCATGAATACGCTTTACACACACCCTTTTTACAAAAAACACTTAAAAAACCGCGGCAACAAACAACATATCATGTTGGGCTTCTCAGACAGCACCAAAGATGGTGGTTATCTAATGGCCAACTGGTCTATTTTTAATGCTAAAGTAGCCTTAACAGGAATTGCGGACCAACACAATATACAACTAGCCTTTTTTGATGGTCGTGGCGGCCCACCTTCACGTGGAGGGGGTAAAACACACCGTTTCTATGCCTCTATGGGTAAAGAAATTGCCAACAAGAACATTCAATTGACCATACAGGGTCAAACCATCAGTTCACAGTACGGATCAATCGACAGTGCCGAATTTAACATCGAACAGCTGATCAATGCCGGCATGTCTGCGGGAATGAAAGAAACACACAATATTTTACTCGACCCACTGCACAAAAACCTATTGGATGTAATGGCAAAAGACAGTTACGAGTCCTTCCTTGCTTTACGCCAGCACCCCCTATTTTTGAGTTACTTAGAGAAATTCTCTCCCCTAACCCTACTGTCTAAAATCACCATTAGCAGCAGACCGGTAAAACGTAATTCTGGAGGCGCGTTAAAACTAGAAGATCTTAGGGCAATCAGCTTTGTAACTGCCTGGAGTCAGTTAAAACAAAACATTCCTGGGTTTTATGGAATGGGAACGGCTTTAAAAAACCAGAAAGCTGAAGGCAATTGGGATAAAGTTGTAAAAACATACCAGGAATCAGGATACTTTAAAACCATCGTAGATAACTGTATGATGTCGATGAGCAAGTCAGATTTCTCTATCACTGCCCACTTTGCAAATGATAAAGAATATGGTGCTTTCTGGAAAATCTTACACGACGAATTCGAGCTCTCTAAGGAGATGTTATTGGAGCTTTCGGGACACACGGCCTTAATGGAGAATTACCCCGTTGAGAAGAGCTCTATTGCAGTCAGAGAGAAGATTGTATTACCTCTTGTACTCATCCAGCACTATGCATTGGAACAATTGCAATCTAAAATTACAGATGAGGAGCAACAATCCTATGAAAAACTAGCGATCAGAACGGTGTACGGCATTGTAAATGCCGGTCGTAACCTGGCTTAAAAGCACAAAAAAAGGGCGATTCAAATTGGAATCGCCCTTTTTTTGTGTGTATCAGAAATTAATTTCTATCAATTGAGCCCATTACTTTTTGGCCAAATGCATTCAGCGCGTCTTTTTCAACCATACCGCTCTTTACACTCTCATGAACTTCAAGTGCACCACAGATATTGGTAATCATTTCACCCGCTACATTAACCTCTTCCTCATTTACGCCTCTAAATTCACAGAAAGCTTCTAAAACAGTTAAAGTTGCTTCAAGATCCTCAGGCGTGCTATTTTGGAATAGCTGTCTTATTACTGGTATTTTCATGATTTTATTTTATCAAATAATTCATTTAACACTTCTGCCTTATTGGTCTGAGCCTGATCAACCAGCACTCCACCTTCAAAGGCTGCAAAAGTTGGTAAATTATCAACGTTTGCAAGTTTGCGTGAACCAGGAAGTTTTTCCGCATCCACAATTAAGAAAGTAACATCTTCGTTCTCAGCTGCCAGCTTCTTGAATTTTGGTTTCATGATTCTGCAGTTTCCACACCAAGATGCAGCATACTGAACCATAACCTTGTTGTTTTCAGCAACATACTGTTGAAGATTATCTTCTGTTAATTCTAAAAACATAATTTTTATTTTTTATTAGTTAGCGCTCAGGTATTCTGCAACGCCAGTTCTGTTCGCATTCATTGCTTCTTTTCCTTCTTCCCAGTTAGCAGGGCAAACTTCGCCATGTTTCTGAACGTGAGCATAAGCATCAATTAAGCGTAAATATTCTTTTACGTTTCTACCTACCGGCATATCATTAACACTTTCGTGGAATACTTTACCAGTTTCATCAATTAAATAAGTAGCTCTGTAAGTTACGTTTGAACCAGAGAAAGATTCGTTTCCTTCTTCGTCGTACTCAACGTCCTGATCTACAATACCTAAAATGTTAGCTAAATGTCTGTGTGTATCCGCTAAGATTGGATAAGTTACACCTTCAATACCACCATTTTCTTTTGCAGTATTTAACCATGCAAAGTGAACTTCGTTAGTATCGCATGAAGCACCAATTACAATTGTATTTCTTTTTTCAAAATCAGGTAAAGCGGCTTGGAAAGCGTGTAATTCTGTTGGACAAACAAAAGTAAAATCTTTTGGATACCAGAATAATATAACTTTTTTCTCTTTACTTACTGCTTCTTCAAAAATGTTGATTTTCAAATCGTCACCCATTTCTGACATTGCATCAATGCTTACGCTCGGGAATTTTTTACCTACTATTGCCATAATTATTTTTGTATTTTATTGTTCTTTTTTTACAGTGCAAAGATAAGCCTATCTGCACTCAAAAACAACCGCATTTGGGATATTACGGATACTAAATCTTGATAGGCATATAGAGGATATCTATAATGCGATTATTGAAATTAGTTTTTATCTATGTGGCTTTTATCTGATTACCCTACCCGACTTATCAATATTCACATCAAAGGGAGTTAAGTATTCATCCACCAATACGGCAAATTCACGACGGGTAACATTCCTATTTAAATCAAACTCATTTTTAAAATGATAGCGTGACACCCATCTTTTCTGAACTTCGGCTTTGGTAGTTTCAGGTGATTTGTTGCCAACCATACAAATCATGTTTAACACAGCACCTAACGTCATGTTTGCTTCTTTATAATCATCAAACCAAATTTGGGCTTTGTAGTAAAACTCCTTTAATGGCGCTTTTATTTCGGCTGTAGTCACCTCCTGCTCTGGATTGAAATTAGCCAGGCCTTTTACCAAACTTGCCTTTAAAAAGCCCGAAAGACCAACAAACTGAATTGACTTCCAATTGGGATCGTCATGTAAAATGTCGGCAAAAGGCATAACCGACAAACGATGGTTGATTAGCTCCTTCTGTATTGACTTTAAAACCGAGAGTGAGGTTTTTGTCCTAAAAAACACCGCATAAGCTGCTGTAGCCCCAGCCGCCTGTCCTCCGGCAAAACTTTCGTCTTCTGGATTCAAAACCACCAGGTTTTCCTGCTTCGGCAGCAGGAAGCTGTCTAACAGAATAACATTAGCGTTGCTGTTGTTAACCCAATAGCCTGCACTAACGCTTCCCCGGTAAAGATTATCACTATAATTTAAAGGCTGCCATTGCTTCTTAACGGCCCCTTTTAACGCCAAAGCCTCCGTTACATTTCCGCTACCATCTGCATTAACAAGCACCTCCGCTTTTATGGTTCGCCCATCTTCCAACAGCACATTCCAATTGTTACCTGATCTTTTTATCCTGGACCACTTTACATTCCTCAACACGGTTAAATTTTTAGTGCTGTCGGACCAGGTTTTAAGTACCGCATTTGCACTGGTCTCATCCACATATACCTTGCTTAAACTATCCGAAATCCCTTTTGCCAAACGCATCTTTTTTAAAAACAAGGATTCAAGGCCCGAACTGACATTCTTATCCTGAGGCGTAACAACCAGATCTGCAGCCTGAATTAGCATGATGGTTTTAACGCCCGAAATTGCCGACTGAAACCCTGATCCAATAGCGTTATCCCCCTTGCCAATTACTAAAACCCCAGTTTTAATGGTCTGAGCAGCGGCAATTTGTGTAAACACAGAAATCACGAAAACAACAAACAATCCTTTTTTCATTTTGTACGTACTTATGTATATATTTAATAACGATCAGCAATATCGATTAATAATTCCCCAGCTTTAACATCGCCATGACGCAAATCATCAATTCCGTATTCGAAGCTCAGCAAAAACATAAATATACGCTTAGAAACAGCAATGCAACAGAAAGAATTGATAAATTAAAAACTTTAAAGGCCACCATAGAGAAATATGAAAAGGACATTTACGCCGCCTTGCAATCCGACTTGCGCAAAAGTCAGTTCGAAGCTGCTGTAACCGAACTCATATTTATTTATGGGGAATTAGACTTCGCGATAAAGAACGTAGGCAAATGGATGAAACCCAAGCGTGTCGGAAAAAGTCTAACAAGTCTGATGGCAAAAAATAGGATCTATTATGAGCCAAAAGGCGCCTGCCTGATCATTTCCCCTTGGAATTACCCCTTTCAATTAATGGTGAGCCCGCTTTTATCTGCTATTGCAGCCGGAAATTGTGCCATATTGAAACCTTCGGAACTAAGCCCGGCAACCAGCAGTATCATTAACAAAATCATCAAAGAATGCTTTGAAGAACAGGAAATTTGCTGTTTTGAGGGCGACGCGTCAGTATCAACCACCTTACTTGCCCTTCCTTTTGATCATATCTTTTTTACCGGAAGCACTGCAATTGGCAAGGTCGTGATGGAAGCAGCAGCAAAAAACTTAACCTCAGTAACACTCGAACTTGGGGGCAAATCACCCGCCATAATCGACGAAAGTGCCAACCTTAAAAAAGCTGCAGAAAAAATTGCCTGGGGCAAACTCATCAATGCTGGCCAGACCTGTATCGCTCCTGACTATATTTTAATCCCCGAAAGCAGACAAGAAGAGTTTGTGATGGAATATGCCCATGCAGCTAACCGTCTGTTTTTTAACAGCAACCAGCAAATCAATGAAAATGCCTATGCAAAGATCATCAACGACAGGCATTTCAAAAGACTAACGACATTAATGGATGATGCGACCGAAAAAGGCGCAAAGATAGCCTTTGGTGGCGGAAAGGATGAGGCCAAACAGACCATAAACCCAACCGTATTGACTCAGGTTAACCTGGATTCGGATATCATGAAAGAAGAGATCTTTGGGCCAGTTTTACCCATCATCACCTATCAAACATCCGAAGAAGCCATTGAGCAAATAAACGGCCGTAGTAAACCGCTGGCCCTATATATTTTTAGCGCAAACCACAAGAATATCAATCATATCATCAAAAACACTTCTGCTGGCGGCACATGTGTGAACGATGTATTGATCCATATTTCCAACCCTAAACTACCCTTTGGCGGAGTAAATAGTAGCGGTATGGGCAGCTGTCATGGTTTTTTCGGGTTCAAAACCTTCTCTCATGAACGCGCTATTGTGTTCCAATCCGCGATGAACATGAGTAATTTGATTTACCCCCCTTACGAGGGTAAACACGGCTTATTAAAATGGCTTAAAAAACTGATGTAAGCTTAGCCAATCCTTACTGAGGTCATGGTTAAAGAACCGCCAACGGCTTTATCATTAAATAAAGAAACAGCTTCAGTACCATTTTGCAAGCCAAGAGTATACATCAGTGGCAAATAATGCTCTGGTGTAGGAATAGCAAGCATAGCCTCCCGACCTAAATTCCTGTAATCTGCCAACTGTTGATGTTCGCGGTTTAAGATCAGGCTTTTAAATTTATCGTTCATTTCCAAGGCCCAATCATAGCCGCCTCCATGAATCATTTCCCAACTCATCATCCTCAGGTTATGGACCATATTACCGCTCCCTAAAATCAGGACGCCCTTTTTTCGAAGGCCATATAACTCTTTTGCGAGGTTATAATGATATGCCGCATCCTTGGTGTAATCAATGCTGAGTTGCAAAACAGGGATGGTTGCAGCTGGGTACATATGTCTAACAACGGTCCATGCGCCATGGTCAAGCCCCCAGTCATGATCTAATCCTACCTCGGTACTATGAATCAATCCAGCAGTCTCCAAAGCCAAAGCCGGGCTGCCTGGAGCCGGATAATCGACATCAAACAGTGCTTGCGGAAAGCCTCCAAAATCATGAATTGTCTTAGGGAAATCCATGGCAGTGATGTGTGTCCCCTTGGTAAACCAATGCGCAGAAACGACTAAAACAGCCTTAGGTTGCGGAATATCTTTAGCAATGCCAGCCCATTTAGCACTAAACTCATTGTCTTCGATTCCATTCATCGGCGAGCCATGGCCAATAAACAAAACAGGCATTAAGCTATCCTGCAAAGGCAAATTACTGGTAAAAGTATTGAATTGAGATAAGGTCGACATCATCATCAAAATTAAATAACAGGCTGTATCATTAATTCGGCCGTCATCCTGAATTTATTTCAGGATCTCGAATATCCTATTCAAAACCTGCTTAAACGAGATCCTGAAATAAATTCACTGTTGTCCGGATAAAATTTTGGGCTAGCTGTTAAGCTAGCCCATTGTTGATATATTTGAGTTACCACACTTAAAAACATCAACATGAGCAAAAGTATATTTTTTACCGGACAGCCCATACTAAATCAACTGTTAAATTTGCTGGATCGGGGCAAGATTAAATCCATTGCCCGTGCCGGTAAACACGATCACTACTATAAGCATTTTGACACTTATACCCATTTAATAACGATGCTATACTGCGCATTGAACAAATGCACAAGTAGCCGTGAAGTTGT
>NZ_SJSM01000029.1 GCF_004331685.1 Pedobacter hiemivivus
TTTATACAAAAGACATTTTCTGGTAACCTGATCATCAATAGTAAAAGCTTCAATCCTGTTGCTGTATTCAGAGCTGTAATAGCGGATGGGACAGTCGATCAGGAACAGACAGAAAAATGGGATGATATCGAATTGGTGAGGGATTCTAAATTTTTTAATAGCCCTAAAATAGCACTTAAAGCGATTGAGCAGGAACATGAAAAAGTAAAAAGTGGAGCAGATTTCCCCCAGTACATTCAAGCGATCAAAAAGTTAGGCGTAGAAGAATTTGTGACCTATGTATCTGATAGCCATACCCAGTATTTTAGAAATAATGGCCCTCAACTAAGCTCCAAGGCAAAGTATGAACCTTTAGTCGTCGCTGCTGTAAGTCATAAGAAAAAGTTTGCGAAGTATTTGAAAATGCATCAGGCAGGGCAAACGGATTACCTCAGCTTTTGCAAACATTGTGCAGAAACAGGAATCGATAGATGGATAGTGAATTTATCATTGATGACCTGCACTTATTATGATCAGAAAGATCAGCTCATCCTGACAGAATCGATCCCAGGACCCGAATAAAATTGATTTTAATATTCTGTACTCTCCAGCCAACCGCTTGTCAAAACATCCGCTAAATGCATGGTTTTTAAAGGAATATTATTTTTATCGATGTAACCTTGTAAGTGCAGCAGACATGATAAATCTGTTGAAATGATATATTCTGCCCCTTGTTCCAGCGCATTATTCACTTTTTGCTGGGCCATGGCAGAAGAAATCGCGTCGAATTTAACGGAAAAAGTACCACCAAAGCCACAACACATGTCCGTATCTTTCATTTCAACCAGCTCCAGTCCATGTACTTTAGCTAGCAGTTGCCTAGGCTCTTCTTTAATCTTGCATTCACGTAATCCGCTGCAAGAATCATGATAAACAGCCTTACCATCCAATTCCGCACCAAAGTAATCCCGCTTCAATACATTCACCAAAAAATCAGACAGCTCAAATATATTACCCTGAATATTTCTGCATTTATTATGCAAATTGGTATTGGTAAACAGATCATTAAAACCATTCTTTACCATCCCCACACATGAGGCCGATGGTGCAACAATATAATCCGTTTCAGAAAAATCATTCAAAAACTTAACACCCGTCTCCTTGGCCTGCTCCCAATACCCTGCATTATAAGCCGGCTGTCCACAACAAGTTTGCGCAGAATTATAAAACACCTCACAACCAGACTTTTCTAACAACCTAATCGTATTGAAAGCGGTTTCTGGATACAATTGATCAACAAAACAAGGCACAAATAATTCTATCTTCATGTAGTTCTCTTTAAGAATGACGATCGGCACTAGCCAATTTCACTTCTACTCTTCTAAGCAGCACCAAAAATACCAAACCTATTATAAAAAACGATGCCAAAACGAGAATAGAATTACGCATACTCCCCGTTGCTTCCTCAATAAAAGCAAAACTGAAAAGACCAATCACAATAGCCAGCTTCTCCGTTACGTCGTAAAAGCTAAAATAAGATGCGGTATCAGGTGTGTTAACAGGCAAATATTTTGAATAAGTAGATCTGGATAAAGATTGAATCCCCCCCATAATCAGGCCAACAATTGCCGCCAAACCATAAAACTGATATTCATTGGTTATAAAATAAGCACATAAACAAGTAGCGATCCATATGATCACGACAAAGATCAGCACCTTAACATTCCCTATTTTTTTAGCAAAATGCGACATCAACATCGCTCCCGCGATCGCCACCAACTGAATAATTAAAATCACAGCAATCAGCTTTGCCGTCCCCAGATGTAACGTTTTCTCTCCAAAACCCGCAGCAGCAAGCATAATCGTCTGTACCCCCATCGAGTAAAAAAAGAAGGCCAACAAAAGCGTCTTCAAAAACTCCATATGCTTTAATTGTTTCCAAACTTTAGCCAGCTCCTGAAAACCACTATGAATTACCCGCTTGTTAATAGCTTCATGGTTGGGGCTACTAGCCGGCAACCATCTAAAAGAAATCTGAGCAAAGCCGATCCACCATAAGCCAACGAGTAAAAATGACAATCGCGGTGGAAAGGAAAGATCTACAATCCCAAAAAGCTCAGGTTTCAATACAAAAACAAAGCAAACAAGCTGTAACAATACACTTCCTATATAACCATAGGCATACCCCTTAGCGCTTACCCTATCCTGCTGATCAGGCGTGGCTATTTCCGGCAAATAAGAGTTATTAAACATCACTCCACCCACATAGCCCATTGCGGCTATAGCAAAACAGATGATCCCAAATTCCAGACTATCCAATTTGAAAAAATACAAACCAATACAAGCAAAACCACCCATATAGGTAAATAACTTCATAAAAAGCTTCTTATTCCCCCTATAATCGGCCATTGAAGACAATACAGGCAATAAAATAACCATAACTAAATAGGCTACAGAAAGCGCATAATTAGACAAAGCCGTATTGGTAAACGTCCTACCGAAAAAACTAACCTGATCACCATGTTCCTTGGTCGTAGTTATAATGGTATAATAGGCAGGAAATATAGTTGAAGTGATAACGAGATTGTATGCAGAGTTGGCCCAATCGAAAAATGCCCAGGATCGGATAACCTTTTTATTATTTTTTTCCATGTGTTAAATAAGGCCACTAAAGTAGCTAAAAAACCACAATCGGCACTAATTTACTTTCTCAAGCTTGGTCGCTCCTGATTTTTTTTCATCTACCTTCTTAGGATTCCCCTTATAATAGATCTCACTCGATCCTGAAGTTTTAACCTTCAACTCATTCAAGACATTAATATTGGCTTTTCCGGTTCCCTCAGTTTCGATATTGTATACCCCTACAACAAAATCAAAGGCATCGACCTTTGCTGTTCCATTAATTTTTAAATCATGTACTCCTGCTTGTCCGGTCAACGCTATTTTACCAACGCCATCCACTTTAGTAGTTACCTTGGCAGCACTCAAATCCAAACTCACATCAGATGCTCCAGAAAAAGTAAGCCCTACATCACCGGCGTAAATACGTCCATCCCCCACAACTTTAACCGCACCAGCCAAATCTAAACCTTTCAATTCACCTATCCCCGCATGAACCACAATAGAATCAGTACCACAATACTTATCATAATCTAGTTTTATCTTTAATTCAGATCCAGATACATCCGCTTTAACATAAGTAATGATGTTGGAGTCGGCATCAACCTGAATCCTATAACTACTATCCTGTGTCAAAACCAGCTTAATCGCCCCATCAACTTTTATTTTATCAAAATTCTTTACGGATACCGCTCTGCTGACATGATTACCAGAGTCTTCGATACACTTGTTTTCGCATCCTGCAAATAAAACAGGGATAAATAGGGCAATTAGGGATATGTTTTTCATAAGATTAAAGGTAATAATTTTTACCATCTGTTTTAATTTTTCCAGCGTCCAGCAATGCACGTATCCGTTCTAAGCGTTCGTTTTCTGTCCCAGTGGCCATTGCAGTAACCAAAGTATCGATGGTATGCATTTCCACTTGCAAAAGCGTGGCAATCTCAAAATCTATTTTATCTTCCAGTTGATCCGCATCATCCAGCTTTTTCTCTGCCAGACAAACATCACATATGCCGCATTTATCGGACTCTGGCTCATCAAAATAAGTCAACAGTTGGATACTTCTGCACTCCTTTTTAGTGGCATAAGCCAACACAGCATTGACCTGAGCAGTTTGCAATTGCTTTCGCTGTTCAATATATTTCACATCAATATCCATGTGATTAAAATCCAACCTCGGAAGTAAATATTGCAATTGTGGCTGATCTGATTGCGGCAAATAAGACAACAATCCTTGCTCCTGCAAGGTATTCAAATGGCGGACAACATCCTTAAACGAAGACCTGATTTTACCTGCAATATCACCCTCACTAATCTTTACATACTGCTCAAAAGCACCTCCATAAGATCTTAATATAGCTTTTATAAGCGGATCATAACCAGCATTCTCTATCTGAAACCGATAAATATCTTCATTACCTACAATAAACAATAACCTCGAAGGCAGAAATATATTCTCTGATAAAGTCAGATACCCATCATGCTCTAAAAATTTTAGTGCAGCCATGGTTTTAATGATTCCAATATTAAACCTTTTACAAAAATCAGCCAAATCAAAACCAAAGGTCAAGCCTTCACCAGCACCGTAAGCCAACTGATAGTAGTTACCCAAGTAATGGTAAACTTTTTTAATCTCATCAACAGAAGGAAAACTGTCAGCATACTTAGTCTTCAAAGCATACTCGTCCGACTTATTGGCCAGCAAAACGGTATATGCCTTTCGCTCGTCCCTACCTGCCCTTCCTGCTTCCTGATAATAAGCCTCTAAACTATCTGGCAGATCCAAATGCACCACAAAACGTACATCAGGTTTATCTATCCCCATACCAAAAGCATTGGTAGCCACCATTACCCTTATTCGATTGCGTTTCCAATCCTCCTGCTTCCTAAAGCGCTCTTCTTTTTCTACACCTGCATGGTAAAAGTCTGCTGCAATTCCATTCCTGCTCAAAAAAGCAGCAACCTCTGCCGTTTCCCGCCTATTACGTACATATACCAGCCCACTTCCTTTCACATTAGTGACAATCCCGAATAGCTTTTTATACTTATCTTCATCATCCAACACTACATAACTAAGGTTTTTACGGGCAAAGCTTTGAACAAATACTTTAGGATTTTTAAATTGTAGTTTTTCTACAATATCATTCCTCACAAAGCGGGTGGCAGTTGCTGTAAGTGCCAGTACAGGTACATCAGGAAGTATCGCTCTAATCTCACTCACCTTCAAATAAGGTGGTCTAAAATCATAGCCCCATTGCGAAATACAATGTGCCTCATCAACGGCAATCAAGTTGACATTCATGTAGGAGATACGTATACGCACCAATTCGGATAGTAAACGTTCTGGTGATAAATACAAAAATTTGATCTTTCCGTAAATGCAGTTGTCGAGCAATATATCAATCTCCCGTTTCCCCATTCCGGCGTAAATAGCCACGGCTTCAATACCCTTTGCTTTCAAGGCCTCCACCTGATCTTTCATTAAAGCTACCAAAGGAGAAATCACAATGCATATCCCCTCTTTAACCATTGCCGGTACCTGGAAGCAAATAGATTTACCTCCACCCGTAGGTAATAGCGCTAACGTATCATTTCCCTGTAAAACTGATCTGATGATCTCATCCTGTAGTGGTCTGAAACTATCAAATCCCCAATATCGCTTTAATATCTCTGCTTCGTTCATATGACCAAAGAGTCTTTATACTATCCTGCCGTCATTACGAATTACCAATGACAGATTGTTTTTAATCGGTCGTCATCCCGGTGAAGACCGGGATCTCGCAAGAGAAAAGCCGCTTTGCAGGTGCGAGATCCTGAAATGAATTCAGGATGACGACGAGCAAACAGCATGACGACGAGCATATAGCATCTCTGTCAAAATTGCAATCAAAATGTAGCTTTTATATAAACTCTAATCCTCAAAACTATAAAAATGAACTGATATTACTAAATTGCGGGCTTAAATTACAATCCGACTAGTATGAAACTATCGTTTTTACTGTTATCTCTGGTATTAATATTTCAATCGTCATTCGCTCAAGAGAAAAAATGGGAAGTAGACAAATATAAAGGTCCGACAAAAACCTTCACTTTAAACACGGATGAAGGCACCTGGATGAACCTGGATGTGAGTCCGGATGGTAAAGACATTGTGTTCGACATACTAGGTGACCTCTACATCATGCCCATTACCGGCGGTTCGGCAGTATTATTAAGCGGCGGACCAGCCTGGGACATACAGCCTCGTTTTAGTCCCAATGGCCGATACATTTCCTATACCAGTGATCAAAACGGAGGCGATAACATCTGGATCATGAACCGCGATGGCTCTGGCAAAAGGCAAATTACTAAAGAAACCTTCCGATTGCTAAATAACGCAACCTGGATGCCCAACAGTGAATACCTCATTGCAAGAAAACATTTTACGGCTTCTCGCTCTTTAGGTGCCGGAGAAATGTGGATGTACAGCATATATGGTGGCGAAGGCGTACAGCTCACCAAAAGAAAAAACGATCAGCAGGACGCCGGAGAACCTAATGTTTCACCGAATGGCAGATATCTTTATTACAGCGAAGATATGTCGCCCGGCCCTAACTTCGAGTACAGCAAAGATCCCAATGGGATGATTTATGCCATCAGACAGCTTGATTTAACAACAGGCAAAATAACCAACCTTATTGCGCAACCGGGTGGTGCGGCAAGACCACAGATATCACCCGATGGCAAAATGATGGCCTATGTAAAACGAATCAGACTAAAATCGGTACTTGTTGTACAAAATCTGCAAACAGCAGAAGAATGGCCGATATATGAAGACCTCTCCCATGATCAACAGGAAACCTGGGCTATTTTTGGCGTTTACCCCAACTATGCCTGGACACCAGACGGCAAAAGCATCGTGTTTTATGCCAGAGGGAAGATCAAAAAAATAGACTTAAACTCGCTATTCACCAACAACATCCCATTTCATGTAACCACTTCGCAAACCATACAAGAGGCATTACACTTTCCGCAGCAGGTCTTTACTAACGATTTTACGGTAAAAATGATCCGGCAGCTTACGACTTCTGCCGATGGAAAATTTGTGGTCTTTAACGCCGCCGGCTTCCTCTATAAAAAAGATCTCCCAAATGGCACACCTGAACGATTAACCAAGGGCCTTGATTTTGAATTTGAACCCGAAATTAGTGCCGATGGCAAATCAGTTATTTATGCCACCTGGAGCGACGAATTTAAAGGAGCCATAAAAAAAACAGACCTAAAATCAGGCAAAACGGTTACGCTAACCGAAGAAAAAGGCTTTTATTACTCGCCTTCCTTCTCCAACAAAGGGGATAAAATCGTATTTAGAAAAGGTGTAGGCAATGACGTATTAGGCTATGCTTATGGCCGTGGAACAGGAATTTTTACCATGTCAGCCAATGGTGGCCCTAAAACCTTGATTTCTGAAAGTGGCATCAGACCAATATTTAATACCGACGACACCAGAATTTATTTCCAATCCAATGAAGCTGGCAAAAAGGCTTTTAAAAGTGTAGATCTAAATGGAGGTAATGAACGTACCCACTACACTTCAACTTATGCTACCCAATTTGCACCTAGTCCTGATGGCAAATGGATGGCTTTTACCGAGTTATTTAACATCTATGTAACCCCAATGGTTACTGCCGGCACAGCACTCGAACTTTCCTCGACCAACAAAGCCATTCCACTTACCCGGATCACTAAAGATGCTGGGACGTACTTGCACTGGAGTCACGACAGTAACAAAATCTTCTGGACACTAGGTGAACAGTACTTTAGTCGCGAGATCAAAACAGCCTTCAATTTTACAGAAGGATCTGCACAAAGTATCCCTAAACCAGACAGCATTGGCCTTGCCATTGGTTTAAAACTTAAAAGCGATGCTCCCGTTGGATTAATCGCCTTAACCGGTGCCAGAATCATTACCATGAATGGCGATGAGGTGATTGAAAACGGCAGTATCCTTATAGAGAACAATAAAATTGTATCTATTGGCAAAAACCTACCTATTCCAGAAAACACCCGGGTGATTAATGTAACCGGAAAAACCATTATGCCCGGTATGATTGACGTACATGCGCATTTACGCACCAGTCCGGATGGCATAAGTCCACAGCAAGACTGGTCGTACCTAGCCAATCTCGCCTTTGGTGTAACCACCTCTCACGATCCATCCAGCAATACGGAAATGGTATTCAGTCAATCGGAAATGATAAAAGCAGGAAGACTCGTTGGCCCTCGCCTATACTCTACAGGTTCCATTTTATACGGTGCAGATGGCGACTTCAAAGTAGTCATCAATAACCTTGAAGATGCCTTATCAAACCTCAGAAGGCTAAAAGCTGTAGGCGCATTTTCGGTAAAATCTTACAATCAACCTCGCCGTGATCAGCGTCAGCAGATCCTCGAAGCAGCCAGACAATTAAAGATGATGGTTGTTCCCGAAGGTGGATCTACATTTTTCACCAATATGAACATGGTAGCTGATGGACATACAGGCATTGAACACAGCATCCCGGTAGCCCCGGTTTACAAAGATATTACCAGCTTCTGGAACAAAACCGCAGTAGCCTATACCCCAACGCTAATTGTAAGTTACGGTAGCCAATGGGGCGAAAACTACTGGTACGACAGAACCAATGTTTGGGAAAATGAACGTTTAATGGCCTTTACCCCTCGTTCTATCATAGATCCTCGTGCCCGAAGAAGAATGACCTCCGAGTATGGTGATTATGGCCACATCGAAGTAGCTAAAGCGACAAAGCAAATTGCAGACGGTGGCACAAAAGTAAACTTGGGTGCACATGGACAGATCCAAGGTTTAGGCGCGCATTGGGAATTATGGATGTTGGCACAAGGCGGAATGACTCCATTGCAAGCCATTCGTTGCGCTACAGTAAATGGAGCTGCTTATTTGGGGATGAGTAAAGAAATTGGGTCTTTGGAAGTCGGCAAACTGGCTGATCTTATCGTGATGGACGCCAACCCGCTTGACGACATCAGAAACTCCGAAAAAATCAAGTATGTGATGATTAACGGAAGGATTTACGATAGCTTATCGATGAATGAAATAGGTAGCCGTGAAAAAGTGCGTGGAAAATTATGGTTTGAAACTGGAAAAGGCATGGTATATACCTTCCCTACTGGTATTTCTGAAACCTGGACATATACAACTCCGAATTGCGAGTAATACCATATGTCCAGGTCATCAGGCCATCTTATTTTTGCAGCTCCAGATAAACTGGCCCTAATAGGCCAGCTCTAGGATTTCCACGGTAAGCAGAAGGAATCGTTTGATAATGATTAGACAATGTGCTATACACCAAAACCTCTACCTCATTATCGCCGGCTTTCAGAAACGAACTAATGTCGGCTTTATACGGCTTAGACATCAACGTTACTACTTCCTTTCCATTCACTTTAACAGCACAGGTGGCTACCACTTCCCCAAGGTCCAAAGTAATTTTTCCTTTGAGCTGGTCTGTAGTTATCGGCATAGTTTTACGGTAATAAAGTCCACCAGAATAATGTCTCATTTGCCCTGTTTCAGCCCAGTCGCCAGCAGCTAGTAAACCCGATGTACAGAACAATTTGATAGGGAAAGGGAATACCGCAACATCCTGAATACCGGTTTGAGTTTCAATTTCCATCGCTACTACTGCAACTTTTTCTTTCTTTTCTAGCAACGTAATCCGATAAGTATTCAACCCCTTCTCTGTTTTTAGCAATTCAATATTCTTGCTGGCCAACGGTTTGCCATCTATCCACACCTTAGGATTGTTTCCGTAAATACCCATTTCCATTTTCTCTAAACCAGGTGCCGATTTGAACCGATAGCTGTAGGTCTTATATTCCCCCTTATTAGGGTCGAACATGAGCTTGGGCGACATATACCAGCGCATAGCTAAGATTGTAGAATATGGCGACACTATTTCTGGCAACGGGCTTGATGCCGGCAAAAAAACAATTGCACTTCTTGGCCGCTCATCGCGGGAGTTCGGTCCAACTTTAAAGCCCTTTTTAGGCACATTTTCATAGCCAGCTAAAACCGAATGCCAACCTTTTGTAAGCTGGATTTCTCTGCCTTGGAGCAATTTCCCATCAACATAGAATCGATCAGGCTGCCGTTCTCCAGGTTCAACTTGATACAATTCTGACTTAGGAGCGTACACAAACGTACTAAACAGGTGGCTGCCAGCACCGTCTAAAATCAGGAAGCCATCATTAACTTTAGCTTTTAACCCATGATAACCTTGAGGTCCCGGATGATCCCAAACGCCAAAACGCCAGGAGAAGCGATACGGCTTCCAGGCACTTAGTTTTCCATCCAAAGCCTGTTGTATCAACGTATCGAATTTCCCTGTAGAGTCCAGTAACCACTGCATCTGGTATCCATAGTCATAAATTCCTTCTTCCCAATTCTGGTCAGAAAATGATGGAGATGTCCAATCTTTGGCAATGTCATTGCTGGTACTGAATTTAAAGGTACGCGCTTCCGTACTGATCTTTTCTGCAGTAGCAGGCAATCTGAAATCTCCCCATTTATTGTCCATTGTAGGTAAATAACTAATCATCCAATCACCATTAACAGGTATTTTCTCTATTGCCTTTGTAGCCAGCTGACCTTCCGTTGCAATCAAAGGAGTGCCGGGCGAAAAGACGATGATACTCGAATTACTATAACCGGCATCTGATCGGATATAGGTACCATCACTTGTTTGTTTAATGACAGGTAATATTTTTGTCTGCCCCGTCTTGGCGTCCCATAATTCAGGACGTCCCTGCATCCGGTAAAAAACTTCGTTACCAGGTGTTATATTCATGGTCATGTACAGATCTTTGTCACCAATTTTGCGGTGCAGCACCTTACCTCCTCCTTCACCTGGGATAAAATCCGGCGTAATGTGCTGTGCCAGTATGGCTGCAATATTCAGTGTATCGGCAAGTAAGCCTTTTCCACCGGAAGCATTCCGACGGAGACCGGACTTTTTACCTGCTTCCTGTTCCTTTGCCGTTAAACCGAAAATCTCCTTTACAATAGCATCAACTTCCTGATCGTTACTGCCTTTACGTGTACTGGCCATAGGTAATGCACCTGTGGCTACGACTATTCCTCCTTTACGGTAAAAATTTAGTGCCTGCTGCAAGGCCTCATAATGCATCGCCTTCATGTCAGGTAGGATCAGGATCTTGTAAGCCATATCTGATATTTTCAGGGATTTGTCACTGATTTCTGTTTTAAGGAGTGACCTGTAATCCATAAAATCATAATCCAGACCGGCATTGCTTAATGTTTTTGCGGTGGCAAAACTTACATTAGGTCTGGTACCTGGAAAAGCCTGCATCGGTTCGGTAGGATACATCAAAGCGATATCACTAACGTGAGTGCCCTGACTCATCACAAAACTTAAACGCTCGCCATATTCCAGCCATTTTTTCATATGCGGCCAGTAAGGCATGCGGTAGTGAAAATCTGGTGGCGCCCACTCCCACCATCCGCCATGGGTAGTGTAATAGAGGCCATGCATACAAATGAGATTACCTCCTGCAATAAAATGATGGTCCAGCTGTTCGGTCAGCCACTCGCCACTACTGCCCCAGCCCATGCTGTGAAAGGCCTCCAGCCAGGTACGTGGACGCTTGTACAAATGCGCAACGGAGCTGGACACTTTGGTTTGTATAAAAGAAGAGCCCCTGGCTGGGGCATCATTTCCCGGTGCGGTATACCAGCTTTCTACACGAAAGTAATCTACATAATTTAACGGCTCCAGTCCCCGATCCAGGTTATCTGAACCATAGATGAGGCCACGACTTGCATGCCAGTCATAAATGGGCTTAAAATATCTTTCTTCTGCCAGTTCCATCAGCACATCCGCATAATCCATACGTATCTTTGGGGTGATTGCGCCGATATTTTCTTTTAACGCGGGCAGATAAGGCAGTACATCATAGCCTTTTATTCGAGTAAATTGCTGAGCAAAATCTTCCGACCAGGTATTCATGTTAAACGGTATGAACAGCTCATCCTGAAAGAAATAGTTCATCCCTTTGCGGCCCTGGGCATCCATCTTGTCTTCGAAGCGCTGAAAGTAATGTTTAACCAATTCTTTACCATGATCTGGATGCAACATGTAATTATTTCCGGCCAAAACGGTATAAACTTTCCAGTCTGCCCCCTTAGGCGCCTTAAATTCTACGGTCCCATTTTTGACTTTATCCTTAAGGTTTATGAACGTAGCTGAGCCAGGTTTTACTGGCCATGCCGTGATGCTCACCACATTAGCTGGAACCACAATTTTTAAGCTTGTATTTGCTACTATGCTATCTACCTTGATCGTTAGTGCTCCTTTATACGACTTGAATTTATCAAGATCACGCACCTCATCTGTTGAATATCCATTACCTACCCACCCAATTGTGTAATCGTCTAAACCTACAGCCATCCCCCTTTTGGCAGCCTCACCTGAAAACCAGTTCCATGTTTTCCACCATTCATCTGAATAAACAGCTGGATTACCAGCCTCAGTTCTTCCATAAAGTCCGTAGCCATTTTTTTTATTAAATTCATAATCAGCACCCTTCGGATCAGTATGAAGATAACTAACAGCGAATCCATCCGTCGCCGATTCTTTGAGTATATCCAGTTGTTCGGTCAAACGTGCACGGGACAGTGTATCACCATTCCACCAGAAAAAAGGAACATTACCATATCCTTTAGGCGGATTAGCGAAACCCGGACGCACATCAAAGCCTGGCTCCCTACTGGGGTAACCGCTATATTTCGTATCATGAGAAAGGTCATTTTTCATCTGTGCATCAACTACTGCACAATAAAGTACCAGACCAAATATCAACAAGAACTTAAGTTTAATTTTCATGGTTTGCATAACTCGTTATTTAAGGAATTGAATGATCAGCTGGCATATTTACCCCGCCCCATATTTTCTTAGCCGTCCATGGTTCCGGACTTGCTGTCCAGAACCTATCGTTTGCTGGTAAACCTAGTGGCAACAAGCCCACCGTGCATAAGTACAGACTTCCTGTAGACATATAATATTCCCCCATATCAATCTGGTGCCCGCAAAAACCTATCGTTAGCCAACCGTTTTTATCAAATGTGCCTGGGGCCTCTATCATCCGTTTAATCACCAGAGACATGGCGCCCCTAACTTGTACCGGACTGATGAATGAGGGCAGTTTGTCCATTAAAGTAATCTGGGCAAGACCCTGTAATGCACCAAATCGGTACACCAACGACCTACCCACCGGCGGAAACGTACCTTCAGGAGATATAGACCTTTCCTGAATATCTGCATACCTCACAGCTCTTTTTAAAATGGTATCGTATACCTCCGATTTTTCAAGCCCTTTATCAACCATTGTTTTTACAATATCAATAAGCATGGGGTGTATTACATAGCTATTATAGTAATCGAAATGAAACTTCGGCCCATCGCCATATATCCCATCCCCCTTATACCATTCTTCTAGTTTTTTAATAGCATAATCTATCCTGACCACATCCGCACCTTCATCAATGCGCATCAGAAAACTTTCTATCATTGCTGTAAAAAGGAGCCAGTTGTTATAGGTGGGCTTGATGTTACGTGTTGACTTAAGCGCATTGATCACATCGCTTTTCGTTTTAGCGGATAAGGGTCCCCAAAGTTCTTTAGGTGCCCTTATCAGGGCTTGCGCTAAAAAAGAGGCATCTACCAGTGCTTGTTCATATTTTTGAGAAGTAAACTGCATGAAGTCTGGCGACATGGGGTCGACAGCATTCGCCAGGCTTTTGCGAGCCAGTAAAATGTACTTTCCTCTTAACTTTCCTTCTTCTGTTTCATCAGCTCCAAGTTCGAGCCAAGGTGCCATTCCCGCCATTAGTCGGCCAAATGCTTCCAGATAAGTTACAGTTCTGCGATCGTAAGTGCTAGCGGGATTTACCTCAACCGGCATATTCTTTTTAAGTGTCCCCTCGCTTAAGTTGTTTAAGACAGGCGCAGCGATCCGGGTCATTACATTTACCCAATATTTTCTGTCCTCTGGATTTTGACTTCCATTATATGGTTTCTGAGCAGCCACTTCAACAGCAGTAGCATTTAACCCTATCCCCAGCAGTGTCGTAGAAGGTATTAAAGATAAAAAGTGCCGTCTATACATATTTAAAGCTTTAAATTGTCATTTAGTGAACTAGCTGCAACTTAATTGTTTTGAGTTCCTCAGAATTTGGCCCCATCATTACAGTGAAACTACCCGGTTCTGTGATCCATTTACCATCTTTCCAGAATTCTAGCGCGCGCGAAGAAATCGGTAGAGACACTTTTTGAGCTTCGCCGGGACGTAGACTGATGCGCTTAAATCCTTTTAATTCTTTAATTGGCCGTGCCAGTGAAGAAATATCATCACGAAGATAAAGCTGTACAATTTCGTCGCCCGCCATTTTACCGGTATTGGTGACTTCAACCTCGGCAAAAACGCTTTCATTGGCTTTCATACTGGCTTTAGAGAGTTTTACTTCCCCATACTTAAATTGGGTATAGCTTAATCCATAGCCAAATGGATAAGTAGCACCTTCAACAGTACCCCACATCATTCTTGGTCTACCTGGTATTAAAGTATTGTAAAACGCAGGAACTTGCCCTACATTACGAGGAAAAGTAACAGTTAATTTTCCAGATGGATTGATGTCGCCAAATATGGCTTCTGCGATAACAGTACCTGTTTCTTGACCAAGAAACCAACCATCTAATATCGCTGGAACATGATCTTTGGCCCACTGGATGGCGGCCGGTCGACCGTGCAATAAAACCAGCACTACCGGTTTGCCAGTAGCCATAATGGCTTGCATCAACTTATCCTGGTCGCCCGGTAAAGAGATATCATCCCGATCTACATTTTCCATAACGGTTTTATCGTCATCTCCCAATACCAGAATGCACACATCAGCCTCTTTGGCAATAGCAACCGCTTCTGCGATCTGCACGTCTTTAGGATGCTGTATATCGGTACCTTTTGCATACAATACCTGTGCATTTTTGCCGACTGCTTTTTCAATCCCTTGTTTTACAGTGATGAAATGTTTAGGCTGCTGGGTTGAATAAGTCCCTAACCTGATGGTATCGGCATTAGGACCTATTACAGCTATCTTTTTGAACTGACTTTTTTTAAAGGGCAACAAGTTGTTATTCTTTAACAGAATAAGACTTTTTCGAGCAGCTTCAAGTGCCAACGCATCATGTGCAGGATTGTTTAATACAGTTTTATAGTTTGACCTGGGACTGGATAATGAACCATCAATCTGCGAAAAAAACACATCGGCATTTACATCCGCGTCTTTTGTGCCTTTCTGCAATTCGGTCATTTCTTTACCCAAAGGATTTTCTTCTTCATCAAGGTGTAAGGCGATTTTAAATTCCAGCACCTTCCTAACGGCATTGTCCAGTAGTTTTACAGGTACTTCTCCGCTTTTAACAGCCGCAACCAACGGTGGGCCGTACATTCTTTTATCCGCCCAGGTCTGTTTAAAAGCCAGCTCGGTATGTACACCTGCTTCGAGCGCTTTTCTGATTGTTTCTTCCCTAGTTTCAGTAGCAAACAAACGGTCTTGCACCCACCTCAGGTCATTGTTATCAGAAACACCCAATCCATTAAAACCATATTCTTTTCTAAACACATCGTTTAAAGTATAAGTATTGATATGACAAGGCACACCATTTAAGGTATGATGGGCAGGCATAACCGAACCTACCTGTGCCTCTTCTACCGCAGCCCGAAAAGGTGGAAGATGAACTTCATGTAAACTGCGGAGAGAAATTTCGACCGCAGCACCGTTAGCACCTAGCAAAGGCTCACTGTCAGCAACAAAATGTTTGGCCGTTGCCACTACCCGATCTTTACCGAAACGGTCTTTACCACGACCTTGCAGGCCGTTGATAAAAGCCGCACCAATCTTACTCACCAGATAGGCATCTTCAGCGTACCCTTCTTCAAAACGACCCCAACGGGCGTCGCGCAATACACCGAGCATAGGGGTATAACAATGGTGAATACCTAAAGCCCTGGCCTCTTTTGCGATCACTGTAGAAACCCTTTCTACCAATGAGGGATCCCATGAACTGGCTATTGATATCGCTTGTGGAAAGGAAGTGGTTCCGGCAGCAACCACACCATGCAAGCATTCGCCAGCCTGCATATGAGGAATATTTAACCGCTTATTAGCATTTGGGTAAAACGATGCGAGTTGATGTGCTTTTTCTTCTAAAGTCATTTTGCTCAGCAGCACTTCAACCTTTTGTCTTTCCTGTTGTGTTAACGGAATATAACCGCTTTTTTCTTGTGCCTGTGCACTTAAAAGCTGCAGAGCGGTAAAGAAGAATAATACAAATTTAATTAACCTCATAAGCATTTAGTTGTTGCCTGGATTTCGAAAAAAGAATAAACTGCGCAGGAATTCACCTGCACAGTTTGGATTTGTGCGTATTTAGAAAAAATTAATAACCTGGGTTGTTCAACATTTTAGCCCCCACGTTTAGGTCAATTGCGGCTTGCGGAAGTGGCATCAAGTTATTGTTTAGCGATACAGATGCTCCAGATGCGGGATTACCAAATCTTTTGGTCCTGTCATAAAGCAGACCGAGACGGGTTAGTGTTAGCATTCTGAATTCCTCTCCAAATAATTCCCGGGCACGTTCATCCAGAATATAGTCAATTGTGACATTAGCTGGATTGGTCAGTAATGTTGCTTTTGCACGGTCTCTTACCACATTTAAATCTGCCATTGCTAAATCAGTTCTTGATTTACCCAGATAAGCTTCAGCTCTTAAGAAATAAGTTTCCGGAAGACGCGCTACATAGAAATCTCTCACATAGCCATTATCAGGTAATCCACCAATATGTCTATCTGTTCCAAACTTTGCCCAGTTAGGATAAACATATAACATTGTATCTTCACGAGTAGTCAGGAAAGATTTTGGGATCAATTGTCCTGGGTTAAATGCAGGATTCACTGTCTTAATATTTGGACCAAAATAGAATTTGCGCTTGATATTGGTTTCATTCGTTCTCATGTCGGTTCCAGCGTTTTTCCAGATATCATAGATCGTATAATTCGTGGGCCTTACGAAAGCTACGCCACGTCCGGTAGAATCATGCGCCACATTTGTATAACCAGCCTTAATCAGTGCCCAAGGTTGGGACCACATCATCCGCTCTATTAAGGGCCTGGTAAAACCAGTAACACCACCCGGTATTACTCCACCTGTCGGAGTAACCTCAAATTGAGCCACCAACAGACCTTCCGTATTACCGGTCTGTCTATTCTGATTCCCCATAGCAAAAAGGTCATAGTAATAATCTTTATTTACATCATATACGGCCGAAGTATTTCTCGACCCAAAACGGGCTTTTACCAGCGCATAACTACCATCAGTGCCATCAATAACTCTTGTTGCCGCAGCAATTGCGCCATCATAATCTTTCAAAGAAATATTTACTTCAGCAAGAAAATGATCCGCCGCAGCACGTGTTACCCGTCCGATCACAGTAGTGGTTAAGGGTAAATTTAACCTTGCATATTCCAGATCAGCTTTAGCAAAGGCCCAGCATTCTTGCCGCGTTGCTCTTACAAAATCAACTTTAGGAGTAGTTACCGCCTCTGGTACAATAGGCACTCCCCCGTATGCATTAGCCAGATTACGGTAGGCAAAACCTCTGAAAAATCGACCTTCAGCAATTGTGGCAGCCTTCTCTGCTTCGCTTGCCCATACGACCTTAGGATTTGATGCAGCACCAATTAATGTATTGGCTACCTTTATATTGTCATACATCAGATTGAAGAAATCTGTGGCAAACTCTTCCTGTGCATTAACCAATCCCCAGTTATTAAACTTAACCGAATTATCTCGCGGATCAAACATGACATCAGTTCCGAGACCAAGGACAAATGCCTCATGGGTCTGATCTTTTGAAGAATATAAAAGTTGTAGATTTTTGTAGAATGTAGCACTTAAGCCGTCAAACTGAGCCTTGCTTGTAAAAGCCCCCGCAATAGTCAACTTGTCTTTCGGTTCTTCTCTTAAAAATTCATTATCCTTGCAGGAAGCGATCATTAACGAACCTGCTGCCAAGATGGCGAGTATATTTTTATATGATTTCATAATTTGTCTTATTTAATTAAAAGCCCACATTTAAACCAAATGAAACAGTACGCATTAATGGCAGTGAGGTATTGACAGTACTGCTAGATGAACCACCGTTACCTCCGATTTGAGCACCATTTGCCGGATCCAATCCGGTCCAACCAGTTAACGTAATCAGGTTGGTGCCACTTACAAAAGCTTTCAGGTCATTCACCTTCAATTTTTCTGTGATCGGTTTAGGAAAAGTGTAGCTTAATGACGCATTTTGTAATCTTGCAAAAGTTCTTGACTGATAAAAACCATATCCATAGGGATTTGAATAATTAGGCCTTGGATTTTTATTACTTTCTCTATCCGGCATCCAATATTCGTCATTTAACCAATTAGCCTGAGTAGGTAAGGTTTGCCCGGGATTTAATCCTCTTAAATTAGTAGAAGAGAAAAAGTTATTCTTTCCACCCCCAACTATAGAGTTGATGCTAAAATACAACTGAAAATTCTTGTACATGAACGTATTAGAGATGTTAAAATTAAAATTCTCTTTTCCGTAACCTATTATTGAACGGTCTTTAGGGTCAATCACACCATCATTATTTAAATCACGGATTTTCAGGTCACCAGGAGCAAAAATATTGACACCAGATTGGGTTTTATATTTATTCATATACTCCGTATCTGAACTTTGAACAATACCGTCTACAGTATAATCATAATTAGCCCCTAAAGATTTTCCAATGAATAAACTTAGGCCAACATTATCATCTTCTATACCATTGCCGTCAACATCAGTTCCATAAAGATGAACAAGTTTATTTCTATTCATCCAGAAGCTTAAACCAGATTGCCATTTGAATCCACCTTCAGATTTAATATTTACGGTATTTACGGTGATCTCTATCCCTTTATTTTGTACCTCGCCCATATTGGCATTTACTTTACTGAAGCCGGTAAAGACTGGAAGCCCCCGAACCAGCAGTTGATCCGTTGTTTTACTTTTATACACATCAATATTTCCTGATACCCTGTTATCGAATAAGCTAAAATCCAACCCAAAGTTCAACGCTGCTGTTTTTTCCCAGGTGAGTATTTCATTAGCTAAGGTAGATGGGGTCATGTATGCTGTACTTGTGCTTCCGAATACAGTAAAGCCTGGATCAACAAGTGCCTGAGTAGCTAAGGGAGCAATTCCTTGATTCCCCGTATTCCCATAGGAAATCCTAGCCTTCAGATAATTAACAAATTTTAGCGACTTCATAAATCCCTCTTCACTTAAAGCCCATGCCACAGATCCTCCGGGAAACCATCCAAATTTATGTCCCTCTGCAAAAGCTGAAAAGCCGTCCCTGCGTACATTTAACGTAGCATAGTATTTTTGTGCATAATTATAATTTAACCTGCCTATATACCCTACATTGGCATATCCCCCATTTCTTGTATATCCGGTTTTAGTAGTCGCAAATTCCAGCCCGTTATAACTTAATGCGGTAGTCCCGGCATTTGTAAAATCAAGACCATTTAAACGAACAGTCTCACTCTGGTAACTCTCCCGCGTATACCCCAGTAATGCGTCAATGTTATGCTGACCAAAAGAGCGTGTGTAAGACAATAAATTGTTAATTAGCCAACTGGAAGACACTTCATTATCTTTAAATCCGCTTGTTTTGTTTAAAAACTGTGTAGGGTTTGCAATTTGTGCAGGGACTAAAGTATTCACTTCCGCACCTTCATGGTGGAAATTGGCAAGATCCGATGTAGATTTCCTTCCTGTTACGTCGAAACGGTAATTCAATCCTTTAATAAAAGGAACCTTTATATTTAGAAAACCTGTTCCCTGGATGCTATAAGATCTTTCCAGATTATCGTCATACACGCCCCTGGTAAGTTCAGTATTATTGCCCCACAATGGATTAAACAATGAAGTATTACCTGCCGGATACCTTTGTAACAAATCTCCTTCTCTTCCTTCAACATACTTGTAACTGTAAGGCGACATATATGTGGCCATATATAGACCTGGCGAATAACCCGAATAATCCAGAGATGAATAATATCCATTCACACCATATGAAAGCCAATCAGTAATGTTATTTTCCAGTTTAACAGTGAAATTAGGCTTTTTGAAAGAATCATTATACATTACACCCTTCTGATTCAGATATCCTCCGGAAAAATAATAATTCAGGTTATTTGTTTTGCCCGAAACACTTAACTGGTAATTCCCAATAGGCGCATATTGGCTAACCTCGTCCATCCAATCCAGTTCATGACCTTCATTATATGCTTTAAGCTCTAAAGGACTAAGCACCTTAGTGATATCTGATATATCAGTACCACGAATAGACAAATTATCCTTTCTCCATTGTAAAAAATCCTCACCTTTACGCATTTCGGGCACTCGAGTCCAGTTTTGAATGCCATAATAAGTACTAAAATTAATTGTTGGCTTATCCGTCCTTCCACGTTTAGTCGTAATGAGCACAACCCCATTTGCTGATCTTGAACCATAAATAGCCGCTGAACTTGCATCTTTTAAGATATCGTAAGTGGCGATATCATTCATATTGATGTCATTCAGGTTTCCGTTAAAAATAACTCCATCAAGAACAATTAATGGCGAAATATTTGCATTGATAGAGTTCTGCCCCCTAACCACAATGTTTGGTGTTGCACCAGCACTGGTTGAGGGACCAATATTAATACCAGCCGTCCCCTGCATAGCTTCTAAGGGATTTATAAAAGGAACAGCAGATTTTGGACTGTCCTCTAATCTGATTGTAGTGATTGCACCGGTTACATCCTTCCGTTTCTGAGTACCATAACCAATTACAACCACATCATTTAGCTGATTAAGTGAAGAAGCAAGCGTAATGTTGATTTTTGTTCGGTTGTTTATCTTTATCTCCTGACTCACATAACCGATAAAACTAAAGGTAAGTGTGGCATTACTTTCTGTCTTTAGTGTATAATTTCCGTTTGCATCAGTCACCGCTCCCCCGCCTGCCGAACTTTTAATCGTTGCGCCAATAATGGCCTCACCATTTGAATCCACAACCTTTCCGGTGATGTTAATTGGTGCCAGCATTCCTTTCGCGGTAACAGCATCACCGGTGCAAACCAGTAAGACTATAAAAACAGAAGCAAGCAACGTTTTTGCAACCCTTAGACTTAAAAGGTTACATTTTTTGAGTTTGAGTTTGATCATACTTCAAGGTTTTAGATTGATTAATCTTTCTATTTGGTTATTGTTGTATTTCCACAGGACCACTCGTCTGGTCTTGGTTCGTGGAAAAAATTGGCACTCAGATCGAAAGTGTGCGAACACATAGTCACCCCCTCATGCTTACACAAACATAATAAATTATTAATGTGTGCGAACACAATTTTGAAAATATTTTTTATTAACGGTTTTTTGTTGTTATGTTTGGTTATTGCGTTTCTATTTTCAGCAACAACCGGAAGGAAGAAAAAAAAGAATATACAATCTACCTCTAAACCCTCTGAAAAGCATAAACCATAACAACCAGATATAAACCAACGATTTGTTTTAATAAATCAACTTGTATGAAAAAATCACTATTCCTTTCTCTGATGCTAATTGCCCCCATTGTGTACGGACAAAACAAGGACAAACTTCTTCATGCTATAGATGTAGATGCCATACGGGAAACAAAACTCACTGGATATATAGGATTAGGACCAACCATAATGTCGAAACCCGCAAAAACGGAACAAACAAATAGCTTATTAAGAAAATTTCCCGCGAAAGCATATTTTACTTTTCCTGAAAGCCGGGAAAATCCAATCAGGTTACTGGACAGCCTTCCTGAAAAATGGACAAACTATTCTGCAACAGAACTTGTGTCATTTAAGGGCAGTGCTCAGCCAGGAGAATATTACGTCTTTCAAATCGGACTGTACGCTCCTACTCAGCCCTTAAAAAATATAAAAGTCCGCTTTTCTCCACTAAGTAATAGCAAGGGTCAATCGATACAAGATGTCACTTGTTTCAATAGCGGTGGAATCTCTTTCAAAGGTGAACCTTTTTCAAAAGCACTACAGGCGCAAGCAAAAACAGTATTACCATTATGGTTTGGGATTCAAGTACCTGAAGATTTCAAGGGAACATATAAAGGCGTAGTTGAGATTTCAGCAGCAGGAAAGCCTAATACAACAGTACATATATCAATTGATGTAAATGGAGACATCATTGCAAATCATGGATATAATGACGAAACAAAGCTATCTCGGTTAGCCTGGCTAAATACAAAAGTTGCCCTCGACAATGGCATAACCAATGGTTTTAAACAGGTTGACAGAGCACAAAAAACAATTTCTATACTGGGTAGAACCATAAAACTGACTGATCAGGGCTTACCAATGGACATTCAGACTTATTTTGATAAAAATAATGAACTGATCCTTCCTAAGGGTGAACCAATCATTGCCGCAGCCATCCAGTTTATTGTAACACAAAATGGCAAAGACCTGCTCCTTAAAGCAAGTCCATTAAAGTTTGAAGATCACTTCCCCGCATCTACACGGTGGGAAACCACATTAACGAATGGCGACATCAGCATTTTAGTGAAGGGCCGTGCAGATTACGATGGTTTTATCGGTTATAGCGCTACAGTCAGCGCATCACGAGATATTCCAGTTGATGACATCAGACTACAGATACCTATGCGTCCAGAAAAGGCAACCTATATGATGGGACTTGACAAAGACGGTGGTTTTAGTCCGAAAGAATGGAAATGGAAATGGGATGTAATTGAAAAACACCAGGATGAGGTATGGATGGGCGCAGTAAACGGAGGTCTTAAAGTAAAATTAAAGGGCAAAAACTATCAGAGACAACTGGTTAACTTGTACTATCCATTTGGACCACTACATGAACCCGAATCCTGGGGAAACAACCACAAGGGCGGTGTAGATATCTATCATCAGGATAAAACAGTAATGATCAAGGCTTATTCTGGTCAGCGTGTTTTAAAAAAGGGTGAAACCTATCAATTTGATGCTGAATTCCTGGTAACTCCGTTTAAGCTGATCAATAAAGACATCCAGTTTAACGACCGCTATTATCATTCTGATATTGACACCACCAGCAACACCATCAAATTAGCAGTAGAACATGGTGCCAACATCATCAATGTACACCATAAAAAAGATATTTATCCATTTCTGGATTATCCTTTTGCGAATGACAATGTGCCAGACCTAAAAGCTTTTATAGACAGCACACATACAAAAGGAATAAAAACAAAGATCTACTACACCACTCGTGAGATCAGTGTAAATGCACCCGAATTGTGGGCCATGCGCGCATTGGGCGATGAAATCATTTATCCCGGACCTGGTATGGCAACCAGAACCCTGGTAAACCCAAATGGCGTACACCCCTGGCTAGGACAAAATCTAAAAAAAGATTTCATACCAGGCTGGGTAGCCACATTTACCTCCGGAAAATACAAAGGAAGGCAGGATTTGGCCGTACTAACAAGACCGGATTCCCGATTAAACAACTTCTTCCTTGGTGGGCTCGAATGGATGTGTAAAGAACTAAACATTGACGGGATCTACATGGATGATCTGGCATTGGATCGTGAAACAATGCAAAGAACCCGTAAAATTCTGGAAAGAGATAGGCCCGGTGCTAAAATTGACATGCACACCTGGAACCATTTCAACAAGTACGCTAAATGGGCATCCTCCCTAAATCTGTATATGGATATGCTACCTTATATTGACCATTTATGGGTTGGTGAAGCAAGGGATTACGACCGCTCATCAGACTATTGGCTCATAGAAGTTAGCGGCGTGCCTTTCGGCCTTTCTTCACAAATGTTAAATAAAGGCGGAAATCCATGGCGAGGAATGGTATTTGGCATTACCAATAGATTAGGCTGGTTCAAAGCAAAAACACCAGAACACATCTGGAAATTCTGGGATGACTACCACATAGAAAGAAAGCAAATGATTGGCTTCTGGAACAATGAAATCCCTGTTAAAACCAACAACAACAAGACTGAAGCGACCATTTTTAAGGGTAAAGACGAGGTGATTATTGCCTTAGCAAACTGGACAGCAGAACCACAAAAATGTAAGCTAAACATAGACTGGAATGCGCTTGGTTTCTCAGAAAATGAAGTAACAGCTGAAATACCTGAAATTATTGAATTCCAGTCGGCCAAAAAAATTGACATTAAAAACGAGATCAGTCTGGAAGGAGAAAAAGGATTCCTTATTGTCCTGAAGAGAAAATAGCAATTAAACACGTTTATTGATGAGAAAGACACTTACAGGCTTACTGCTTTTAAACATGGCTATCACCATATCGGGATTTGCCCAGCAGCAGATTGAAATATATGTATCCCCGAATGGCAAACCTAATGCTAGAGGAAAAATTAAGAGCCCGGTAGCTACGCTTGAAAAAGCAATAGCATTGGCCGATAAACAAAGTAAGAAAAAGAAAATACCTGTAGCGATCATTTTGCGAGCTGGTGTGTACCCACTTTCTTCAACCTTGGAAATCGTAAAAGGCAAAACATGGAACTCAGGAATGCCACTTACCATAAAATCTTATGATAATGAAAAGGCAATTGTTCATGGCGGCAGGGTTGTTCCCATGAACTTAATCAACCCTGTATCTGATGAGGGATTCCTAAACCGTTTCTTACCTGAAGTAAAAGATAAAATCAGACAAGTATCCCTAACAGCTGCGGGCATACACAATATCGGAAAACTAAGAATGATTGGCTTTACAAGAGGCTATGCGCCTGCCCCATTAGAGATATTCGCCAACGATCAACCAGGCACAATAGCGAGATGGCCAAATAAAGGAAGTATACCTATTCACACGGTATTGGACACTGGATCTATCTCAAGATGGGGAGATTCCACCAACCGGGGCGGTGTATTTACCTACAAAGACATTAATCGACCATCTAAATGGAAACAGCCTGATCAGGCATGGATCTCAGGTTTTTTCCGATGGGGATATGCGGAAGATGCCCTTCCTTTGAAGAGTATTGACACCGTAAACAAAACAATTTCCTCGCTTAAACCCCATCCCTATGGCTTTGCCACCGGCAAGCCATGGAGATCCTGGTACGCCTATAACCTACCAGAAGAAATTGACCTTCCGGGAGAATATTATGTAGATGCAGCTACTAAAACCCTTTACTTTTTACCACCTGCAAACCTGGAAAAACTCGAAATATCAGAACTGGAAACACCCATGTTTGCTATTGAGGATGTGCAGAATGTGAACATCAAGAACCTTAGCTTCACTTGTAGCAGGGGAATTGGCATCACCATGGAACGAACTGAAAACGTAGTCATTGACGGGTGCAAGTTTACCAACCTTGGCCTTGTCGCTGTTTTTATGGGCAAAGGGGTCGAATTGGAATCAGATAGCCTAAGCGTATACGCCGTAAAACCAGCATCCAGACAAATAGGTAGTCTTTTCCAATATGTTTATGAAAATACCGTATTCAACCGCGAAGCCGGAAAAAACAATGGAATCATCAATTCCGAAGCCTACAATATGGGCTCCGGTTGCTTCTTGATCAGCGGGGGCGACCGGCTGACACTAGAACCAGGGAATAACTACATAAAAAACTGCAGTGCACACGACTATAACCGACTTGAACGGACCTACAGACCTGGAATATGGGTCACTGGTGTCGGCAATTCTGTTTCTAACTGTGAAATTTATAACGCGCCATCTTTTGGTTTGACCTTACACGGTAACAATCACCTCGTAGAATACAATAACCTTCATCATATCGTCATGGATTCTGATGATATGGGCGCATTATATTACGGCCGAAACCCGTCGGAAAGAGGACATATTGTACGCTATAACTATTTTCACCATATCGGCGGTGTGCATAAAACGATGGCCATTTACCATGATGATGGCGCTTGTGGCATGGAAGTATACGGCAATGTGTTTTATAAAGCAGGTACAGTTGCAGGTTTCATCGGCGGCGGTAGAGACAATTCCTACCATAATAACATTTTCATTGAAACGCCCTATGTTGCACATATTGACGACCGCCTGAAACATTGGGCTAAAGCAATGCTAATAAAAGATGGCACATTCCAAAAAAGATTAGAAGCCGTAAACTACAAAAAACCACCCTACGCTATCCAATACCCACAATTACCGAATTACTTTGAAGACGATCCAGAACTACCAAAACGAAATCCATTCTCAAAAAACCTATTTGTTAAAATGGGGAAACGAGTAGAAGGAAAAGCAAGCCTACTCCCTTTTATGGACAACAACTACGAAACTACTGAAGATCCTGGCTTTGAAGATTACACTAAAGAAAACTTTAAACTGAGAAAAGATGCCGCGGTATGGCAAAAAATCCCGGGCTTCATAGACATTCCATTTGAAAAGATAGGCTACAAGAATCTTTAAAACCTATTGTATAACATAGAATCTTCAATATAATAGTTCAGGTTTTCTTTAGTCACAATATCCAATGGAAGGAATTTTATGGCAGAAATCTCCTTTTTAAACACCAGGTGGCTTACCAGCTGATTGATACCCCAATACCCCTGACCTAAAGGATTTTGGTTAATTAAAAAGCTAATCGCTCCTTTATTCAGGTAATGCAGATTCTGAGGAATAAGGTCATACCCAACTATTCTGATGTGATTTATGAATTTCTGTTCAAAATATTTGGCTATTTCAAAGGCTTTGGAAGTCGTTACAAAACAGAATTGTAGTTGTGGATTACTTTCAAATATGGAATCCAGTTGTTCTACAAACATCGCATAGTTCCTGAGATTTAGCTCCGCTTTGATGATCTCATATTGATGATCAAGATTATTCTGAATAAAGTAATTCCTTAATCCTTGCTCTTTCTTGGTAAGGTGCGCTGAATTACTGATCTCTTCATCAATATGAGCGATTAATATGGATGAGCCCTGTGGTTGTCCGTAATGAATCAATTTGCCGGCTACTTGTCCGCTCTGATAAGAATCCTGACCGATGTAACTAAGCGGATCAAACTCGGCAATCTGCGTATTGAACAACACAAAAGGTATTTCCTGTTTTTTCCATGCTTCAAAAAATGGAAGTACTTCACGGTAAAACATTGGCGCCAATAAGATCCCATCCGGATTTAACTTACTCGCCTCTTCTGCCTTCTTGACAAATGAAGTAGCATCATAAGGATTGAACATACACAGCGTTACTTTTACCCCATATTGTCTTGCTTCCTTAGCCGCCTTTTGGATACCTGCCTTTGGATCGAGCCAATAGGCATCATACCGCGGATCACCAATTAGTGCAACAAAATGATATTCCTTTTTAGTTCCAAGCGCACGAGCCATCAAGTTAGGCTCATAATTCATCTCCTCTATAATCTTGAGAATCCGTTCTTTTACTTTTTCTGAAACATTCCCCCGATCGTGCAATACCCGATCAACAGTACCTGCAGATACCTTTGCTTTGGCGGCTATATCCTTAATACGGATGTTCTTCATTTCCTTGTTGTATTTTATAATATAGTTGAGCACATTAATTATTTCTGATTTTACTCAGCCGAATTCCAGAATTAGGCTGTAGCCAGAGTTCCAAAAAAAATTTAACAAATGTATCTAATTAGTTCGTAACATAATTAAAAATAAAAAGCATTTTTTTTAAATCGACACGCTCCGATATTAAAATGTATACGCATTACAATTAAAACTAATTATATCGCTTATTTAGATATAAAACACATTGTGTCCGCACACATTTTTTATTATAAACCTTGTTTCTTAATTATTTCTTAGTTAAGTTTGATCATACCAAATATGCTGAGTTTACATGCAGCCCTGCTCTACCAAGACAAGCAAATGAAAGACATCAAAACTATTGAAAAAGCCAACATCAGGAAGGAGCTGATCACACTTAAAACCTATCCTTACTCAGACCCGAGCCCGATTCCTGAGTTTGGCCGGTTATACCCATATAACAGGTTTGATGGCTATACCACAAAGGGTGCAGATCAGGCTTGGGAAATGATTGTATTGGAAAACGCCTACATAAAGTTGTGGGTAAATCCATCTGTTGGTGGTAAAATATGGGGTGCTATAGAAAAGTCCACAGGAAAAGAATTCATTTACTTCAATCATACTGCAAAATTCAGAGATGTCGCCATGAGGGGGCCCTGGACTTCGGGTGGGATGGAGATTAATATGGGAATTATTGGGCATACCCCCTCCTGCTCGGCTCCAGTCGACTATAAAATGGTTGAAAATGAAGATGGCAGTGTGAGCTGTTTTATTGGCGCTACAGACTGGCCATCAAGGACTGAATGGCGTGTTGAAATTAAATTAGAAAAGGATGCGGCATATTTTAGCACAAAAAGTTGGTGGCATAACAACAGCTGTCTGCCTCAATCCTATTACCAATGGAATAATGTTGGCATTAAAGCCTCAGGAAACCTGGAATACATATACCCGGGCCAACAACGCCTTGGGCACGACGGCAGTCCTTTAAGCTGGCCGGAAGATGAAGAACAAAGGAAAATATCCTTTTATGAGCAAAATAACCACGGTGAATATAAATCCTATCATGTTATTGGCGCTTATACGGATTTCTGGGGTTGCTACTGGCACGACGACCAGTTTGGAATGGGACATTTTGCGCCTTACGATGAAAAACCAGGAAAAAAGATATGGATATGGGGACTCTCAAGATATGGGATGATATGGGAAGATCTGCTTACCGATCAAGATGGACAATACACTGAAGTACAAAGCGGTAGATTATTTAATCAAAGTGTTGCTGCCAGTTCTAAAACGCCATTTAAACACCGTTCGTTTTTACCCGCTACAACCGACAGTTGGGAAGAGCACTGGTTTCCTGTAAAAAACCTAGGCGGACTCAGCTATGGAACCCCACAGTTATCCTTTTATTTATCACTCAAGGACGAGCATCAACAGATTCAGCTCTGCGCAAATAAACCACTGAACCATCAATTTAGAATTTTGCACCTGCAGCAAGAGATATTGAACCAGACCATTACACTGGCGACAATGGAATCCTGTGACTTTAGTCTGCCTTATGCTGTACCAGAGGCAGAACTAACCGTTTTACTAAATGATGAAATAATTTACAATGGCCCAGAACTGCACACTCCACTAAAAAGGCCTTCAAAAATTGATGAAGATTATAACTACGATTCAGTTCAAGCATCCTGTATTCAGGCAAAAGAATGGGAAAGGCAGCGCTTTTTTGACCGTTCTATAGCCCAATACAAACTTTGTCTGGAAAAAGACCCCTTTTTTACGGATGCATTGAATGGCCTCGCTGGACTTTATTTTAAACAGATGAGATTCGCAGAGGCCCTTGTACTACTCAGGAAGTCGCTATCTGTAGACACATACGATCCAGAAGCAAATTATTTATATGGTCTGATAAACGATAGGTTACAAAAAACGGCCGACGCAAAAGACGGCTTTTCAATAGCCAGCCAGTCCGTAGCATATAGGAATTCCGCACTTATTGAACTGGCTAAGTTACTGATGCGTGAAGGCCAGATTGAAAAGGCCTACACTTATGTAAAAAAAGCGCGACAGTCAGATTCAGCGAATCTCCAATCCATATATTTAAGCATCATCATTAATAATTTGAAAGGTCATAAAGATAAAGCGATGCAATTTATTCAGCAGTTACTTCTTATAGATCCAATCAATTATCTGGCAAGATTTGAATTGCAAAAGGTTCAGAAATCTACTACTGAACCGCTCACCAGCAGCGAACTTCCTTACGAAACGTATATAGAGCTGGCTGCTTTTTATGCCAATTTAAACTTGCATCCCGATGCAGTTCTTATCCTCAATACCGCTCCGGAGTACCCAATGGTATACCTTTGGAAAGCCCATTTATATACGATCCTGGATTTAGACAAACTAGCTAATCTGGCACTTGACCATGCTGCAGCCCTAAACGCCGACTTTGTTTTCCCCCATAGGGAAGAGGACATTGTTGTTTTGCGCGAGGCAGTTATCCGTCATACTTCCTGGAAATTTAAATACTTCCTGGCTTTGGCTTACATCCAGAATCTACAAAAAACTGAAGCCTTAAGCTTATTAGACAGTTGCAATTCAATCCCGGATTTCTATCCGTTTTATATAGTGAGGGCTAATTTAAGGGAAGAACTGGGGGCAAAAGGTACTTTAAGCGACCTTAAAAAAGCTTATCAGCTGACACCTGAAGAATGGAGAACCATCTTAAACCTTTCTAAATATTACGCAAACCATAGCGACTGGGCGTCCGCATTGTCTATCACCCAAAAAGGATACAAACTTTATCCTGAAAATTACTATTTAGGCTTAAAGCTGGCAAGGTGTTTTATGCACACCAAAAAATTTGAACAAGGCATCTCGCTAATGAGCAATATGACGGTATTGCCTAATGAAGGTGCTTCGGCAGGTCGCAATAGCTGGCGGGACACCCAATTGCGCTGTGCATTTAATGCAATAACAACAAAAGACCTGGAAAAAGCAATCTTTCATATCCGAATGGCCAGAACCTGGCCAGAAAACATGGGGATTGGAAAACCTCATCATGTTGACGAACGACTTGAAGATTACATGGAACTCATTTGTCTTCCAGCTGAGGACAAAACGACACGCCAGAGATTAATTCAGCGGATAGTGGATTACAGAACACATAATACCCCCATTCCCTACAGTTCACCAGATTTAATCAGCATTATATTAATGCAGGGAACAGGAAATATAGATACCATCTGCAAAATGTTAGACGAATGGCATGGACAAGATCCTGATGCTTTGCCGCTAAAATGGAGTCTGGCTTTTTTATCTGGCAATCAGCAGGAAACAGACCTACTTTCCGAACAAAAAATGATTATTAAGGAAGTACTACCCTATGAGATTCCTTTCGAGGATAGGTCTTTCTACTTTATAAAAAAGCTACACAAAAGCGGATTACTCAATAAACACACCCATTTGCAAGCAATGAATTAACAGATTATTGGATTATAAAACCAGCAACATGAACACCGATCAACTTAAAGACCTATCATCCTACCATCATCCTGTTTCAGACTTTTTTAAATGGCCTAAAAACAAAACTGAATGGGAACAATACTTACTTAGTGATGAACAGATCAGCTTTTTTAAAGAGAATGGTTACCTGAGCGGTATTAAATTTTTAGAGGACTGGCAGGTAGATCAGCTCAATCATGACCTTATCCGCATCTCTGATCCCAATCTTCCGGATCACACCTTATTTCATCAGTTTTTCTCTAATGCTTCCACAGATCCTAATTCTGTATTATTCCATGCATTAGGCGCCTGGCGCATCACTCCTGCTTTTCATGACGTTTTATGGAACCCGACGTTTGTAATGGCCGCCAGCCAACTATTAGGCAATAATGCCGTGAGGTTCTGGCATGATCAGCTTTTTTGCAAACCAGCCAAACATGGTGGCGTTGTTGCCTGGCATCAGGATTATTCTTATTGGACACGTACCATTCCTTTGCAACACCTTACCTGCTGGGTAGCCCTAGATGACGCCACTACAGAAAATGGTTGCATGCACTATGTACCTAAAAGTCACCATTGGGGTTTACTGGAAAAACCAGAGCTTGCCGGAGAAATGGACGGCTTAATGGAATTTTTAACGGAGGAGCAAAAGGCTGCATTTAAGCCTATTCCCATTGAACTCGGAAAAGGTTACGGCACATTTCATCATCCCTTACTGATCCATGGCTCTTATGAAAATAAATCAGACAGATCAAGAAGTGCATTTGTGCTCAATATGTTCGCTGATGGCACCATTTCAGATACAGATAAAGAACTAATGCCCGGAACTCCGCCTGTACCTAAAGGAGAAAAAATAAGCGGTCAGTATTTCCCTATATTGATAGATCCTAAAAAGGAATTACTTTAAATCAGATATTATGCCGATTGAAACTACAACCGCTATACAGCTTAATAATAAGCGTAGCCTTTCAATTCAAATAGGAACAATTGGTGCCTTCTTTTTTATTTTTGGGTTTATTACCTGGGTAAATGGGACGCTGATCCCCTATCTTAGAATAGCCTGCGAACTGGAAGAGTGGCAAGCCTATCTTGTTACTTTTGCTTTTTACATTTCTTATACGGTAATGGCCATTCCCTCAAGTAAACTACTAGAGCGTACAGGGATGGTGAAAGGAATGCGCATAGGATTGGCGATCATGGCAGCAGGTTGTGCACTATTTATTCCGGCTGCATTGATGCGTTATTACCCTATATTTTTACTTGCTTTATTTATAGTAGGCACGGGAACTACGCTGCTACAAACCGCAGTAAATCCTTACATCACCTTATTGGGCCCTACAGAAAAAGCCGCGCAGCGGATCAGCATTATGGGAATCTGCAATAAATTTGCTGGTGTAATGGCTCCACTGATTTTAGGCGCAATCATCCTACGAAATTCAGATGGGCTAATCGAGGAACTTCAAAATATGGACAGCATTACCCGAAGCTTCCGTTTAGATGAGCTGGCACATGCAGTAATTATGCCTTATAGTATCCTTACCATCATCTTACTCCTTATTTCCTATGTAATCAAGTTTGCACATCTACCCGAAATAACAGCCTCATTGCCCGTTTCTGGAGAAGAAGATCTCTTACCGAAGCAATCTGCAAAAATGAGATTAAACTTTACCCTGGGCTTCATTGCAACATTTTCTACAGTTGGACTAGAAGTCATCGCCGGAGACACCATCGGAAATTATGGTATATACCATGGTCTGCCATTAAGCATCGCTAAAAACCTCACTTCCTATACCTTAGCCAGCACCATGATTGGCTACATACTTGGCGTATATGCCATACCGAGATACATTTCCCAGGAAAAAGCATTTACGTATTCCGCTTGGTTGGGAATAATTATCTCTATACTGGCTATATTTGCTCCCGGAACAGCATCCATTGTTTTCATTGCCTTACTTGGCCTAGCTAACGCATTATTGTGGCCTGCGATATGGCCACAGGCGCTAAAAGGCTTAAAAGGTAAAATGCTAAACAGGGGCTCAGCTATATTAATTATGGGAGTTGCAGGCGGGGCCATTATGCCCTTAGCTTATGGTGGTCTGGCACAATACGTCAACAACCAGTACGCTTATATTATTTTAATACCATGTTATCTATTTAACTTGTATTACAGCTTGCGCGGTCAGCGACAATAATATTGGGCTTCCCCTATAAATTTTGTGCAATTACAAAGCCACTTGCCCAAGCCCATTGAAAGTTATAGCCACCTAGCCATCCGGTCACATCAACACATTCACCACCAAAATATAATCCGGGAACCTTTTTACATTCCAGCGTTTTAGATGATAGCTCATCGGTTGCTATTCCGCCCCGCATTACTTCGGCTTTATCGTAACCTTTATCACCTGCAGGCTTCACCTTAAACCGGTGTATAGTCTCTTCAATCAATTCCAGTTCAGACTTAGTTAAGCTAGCAACCTGTTTTTCAACGGGTAAATACTTGCCCATAGCATCAGTAAACTTCTTTGCGTAAAATCGGTTAAACAAAGTAGACAATAGTGTTTTTCCACTCTGTTGGCGTTCTGCATCAATTAACGCTGTAATATCTTGATGAGGCAACAAGTCTATATTAAACACCTCTCCTCTTTTCCAGTACGATGAGATTTGCAAAATTGCAGGTCCGCTTAAACCCCAATGGGTAAAGAGAATATTTTCTTCAAAGGCAATACGATCATTGCTCACCTCACAAAAAACACTATTTCCAGAAAGCTGCGCATACCATTCTTCGTCTTTTCCAGTTATAGTTAGCGGTACTAAAGCTGGTACTGTCTCCACAATTTTCAACCCATGTTTCCTTGCAAAACGCAAGGCAAAATCAGTGGCTCCCATTTTTGGAATAGGCAAGCCGCCAGTGGCAATAACCAGTTTAGGAGCCGTTATTGTACGTGATTTACCTCCCTTTTCATATTTTATGGTAAAGCCATCAGTTAGGATTTCTATATCACTTACATCGGCATTGCAAATCAGCTGCTGTCCAAAATCTTCGCAAATTGAAGTAAAAACGGACACCACATCTTTGGCATTCTTTCCATCTGGAAACAACTGCCCAAGGGTTTTCTCTTTCCCATCGATGCCGTAAGTTTCGAAAAAGCTAATGGTATCAGCTACCGTCCACTGCGTAAATGCCGATTTAACAAAATGCTTATTTTCCGAAATAAACTGTTCATCGGTTGCGTACGTATTGGTATAATTACATCGTCCCCCACCAGAAATCAGGATCTTAGCTCCCGGCTGATCATTTTTTTCTAATAAAATCACCCGCTTCCCCAAGTATCCCGCCTGTACTGCACACATCAACCCACAAGCTCCGGCTCCAATAATTATAGCATCTGCCTCCATCAATCCGTTTATAATTGTTATTTTTGTGCAAAATAAGCATAACTTTTTCATAGTAGATATGGCAAAACAAATAAGTGATTTAAAATTAGGGATATTAGGCGGCGGACAATTAGGCAGAATGCTGATACAAGAAGCCATCAATTATAACCTAACTACCTTGGTTTTAGATCCAGATACCGACGCTCCCTGTAAACATCTTGCAAATTACTTCGAATGTGGCTCAATTACCGATTTTGATACCGTTTACAACTTCGGAAAAAAGGCTGACATCATTACCATCGAAATAGAAAAGGTTAACATAGAAGCTCTTGAGCAATTGGAGAAAGAAGGAAAACAAGTTTTCCCACAATCAAGGGTAATCCGTTTGATTCAAGATAAAGGGGTACAAAAACAATTTTTCAAGGAAAACAATATTCCTACAGCGCCTTTTAAATTGGTAAACACCAGAGAAGACATTTTTAACTGTGGCTTTGCTTTTCCTTACATCCTTAAACAACGTAAGGATGGCTATGATGGCAAAGGAGTTATGAAAATCAGTGATGTAGCTGATATCGACCATGCTTTTGATGCTCCTTGCTTAATTGAAGAACTGATAGACTTTGAAAAGGAAGTAGCAGTTATTGTGACACGTAATTCTAAAGGTGAGATGAAGACATTTCCTATGGTGGAAATGGAGTTCAACGCCGAGGCCAATTTGGTAGAATTCCTGATCTCTCCATCTACTTACCCAGCTTCGTTACAACAAAGAGCTGAAAAGATTGCGATGGACATTGCTGCTTCACTAAACATTACAGGCATACTAGCCGTAGAAATGTTCGTAACCAAAAATGGCGAATTACTGGTAAATGAATTGGCACCAAGGCCACACAATAGCGGTCACCACAGCATAGAAGGCAATTACGTTTCGCAGTTTGCACAACATCTACGTGCCATTTTTAACTTACCATTGGGCGATACCCGTGCGATTAACAATGCGGTAATGATCAATTTGCTGGGTGAAAAGAACCACGATGGAGTAGCAAAATATCAAGGATTAGAAAAAATCATGGCTATAGATGGTGTTTACATACACCTTTATGGTAAAAAATATACCAAACCGTTCCGCAAAATGGGCCACGTTACTGTGGTCGATCAAAACAGGGATGGTGCAATAGAAAAAGCCAATTACATTAAAAACACACTAAAAGTTATTTCATAAATGAGCGTACAAGTAGGCATTATCATGGGCAGCAAATCAGATCTTCACATTATGCAAGATGCTGCTGATATTTTTAAAGAGTTTGGGGTTGAATTTGAAATGACTGTAGTATCAGCACATCGTACACCTGAAAGGATGTTTGATTACGCTAAAAATGCGGCTTCAAGAGGTCTGAAAGTAATTATTGCTGGTGCTGGCGGTGCAGCCCATTTGCCAGGCATGGTTGCTTCTATTACGGTATTACCAGTAATCGGAGTTCCTGTTAAATCTTCAAATTCTATTGACGGATGGGATTCTATCCTTTCTATTTTACAAATGCCTAATGGTATTCCTGTAGCAACCGTTGCGCTAAATGCAGCAAAAAATGCAGGTTTATTGGCTGTTCAAATCCTTTCTACTGCTGATATATCTTTAGCTGATAAAATGCAGACTTACAAAGATGATTTGAGAAAGAAAGTTGAAGAGAGCGCAGCTGACATGTAATAAACAGATCGTCGGTCGTCATCCTGAATTTATTTCAGGATCTCGCAGGAGAGGGTCGGCTTTGCAGGTGAGAGATCCTGAAATAAATTCAGGATGACGGAGTGCATACTTAATTCAAATTTGGGTCCTGAGGAAAGTTGCTTACATGCGCATATTTCGGTCCCAGATTAATAATAACTTCCCGCCAAAGGTTTTCTTCATTATTGGAGAAAACCACATCGGGATGAAATTGATCCGATACAATCCAGGTATTGGTTTTCATCTCCATATTCAATTGTGATTGGCCCCAGCCTGAATAGCCTATGAAAAATTTAATATCATCTTCATCGATTTGATGATTTTGTATCAACACTTTTAGGGTCTCGAAATTACCACCCCAATATATCCCTTTTACCACTTCTTGTCCATCTGAAATCAGATCCGGGCATCTATGTAAAAAATGTATGGTATCCGTCTCAACAGGTCCACCAAGATATACTGGAAAATTTGCTTCCGGCAGTCCAGGAATCACATCTTTAAGCGATAAAGTACTAGAATGGTTAAGAATAAAACCAACAGTCCCCTCCTCTTGATGCTCTGTAATAAGAATTACAGACCGCTTAAAATTAGGGTCCATTAAAAATGGTTCGGATATTAGTAATCTGCCTAACGTTGGCTCTAACCTGCTTATCATTTCGGAAATTTAGGGATAAATTTGAATAAACTAAAACCTATTTTTGTGCATGGAGCATAACAAGAAAAAATTACATGATTTAAGGCAGGAATATCGCAGTGCACAGCTCACAGAAAAAGATGTGGAAAGCGACCCTATCCTGCAATTCGGAAAATGGTTTTCAGCAGCCGTAGATGCACAGTTATATGAACCCAATGTAATGACGCTAGCAACAGCCGACCGCTATGGTAAACCCGATGCGCGTATCGTATTGCTAAAGGAATTTGATGCAAATGGTTTTGTCTTTTATACAAATTATGAGAGTAAAAAAGGTCAGGATCTCGTTGAAAACCCACAAGCAGCTTTGGTATTTTTTTGGCCAGAACTGGAACGTCAGGTGCGTATTGAAGGTGTAGTGAGTAAAGTTGATGCCGAAACATCTGCAGATTATTTCCATTCGCGCCCTGTAGGCAGTCAAATTGGCGCCATGGCTTCTCCACAAAGTAAAGTGTTGGATAGCCGTGAATCTCTTGAAGAAAAAGTTGCAGACTTGACAAAAGCATACGAGAACAAAGAAATTCCACGTCCGCTACATTGGGGTGGATATCTGGTAGAGCCTATGCATATTGAATTTTGGCAAGGAAGACCAAGCAGACTACATGACAGAATTGTTTACGACTTAGTGGATGGTTCGTGGATTATAAATAGATTAGCGCCGTAAAACATTTTAACTAACATCATAAAAAGAAACGAAATGAAGAACATCGCAGTAATCGGCTCTGGCACGATGGGCAATGGAATAGCGCATACTTTTGCTCAATTTGGCTTCCAGGTAAATCTTATCGATATTAATGCTGAAGCCTTAGAAAGAGCTATTACAACCATTAGCAAAAATCTTGATCGTCAAGTTACTAAAGGAACCATAACTGAAGCGGATAAATCAGCCACATTAAATAACATCTTAAGCTTTACAGATCTGCAAACTGGTGTTGCCAATGTAGATCTTGTTGTAGAGGCGGCAACTGAGAACCTTGATCTTAAACTCAAGATCTTTAAAGAACTCGATGCCTTTGCTAAACCCAATGCTATTCTGGCCAGCAATACTTCTTCTATTTCTATTACTAAAATCGCTTCGGTAACTGGTCGTGGTGATAAAGTAATTGGGATGCACTTTATGAATCCAGTACCGGTAATGAAATTGGTTGAGGTGATCCGTGGCTATGCGACCAGCAATGAAACAACCGAAATAGTGATGGAGCTTTCCAAAAAACTAGGTAAAGCACCAGTTGAGGTAAATGACTATCCTGGCTTTGTAGCCAACAGAATATTAATACCAATGATTAACGAAGCTATCTATACTTTATATGAAAATGTAGCTGGTGTAGAAGAGATCGATACCGTGATGAAATTAGGGATGGCGCATCCAATGGGCCCATTGCAATTGGCTGATTTTATTGGCTTAGATGTTTGTCTGGCTATTCTTCGCGTATTACAAGATGGTTTTGGGAATCCTAAATATGCTCCATGTCCTTTATTGGTTAATATGGTAACAGCAGGCAATAAAGGAGTTAAATCTGGCGAAGGCTTTTACAACTATGCCAATGGGGTTAAAGAAGCCACTGTAGCGGCCAAATTTAGCTAGACATTACAATATTTCTAATTTTTAAGCGTATTTTTGAGCAATGAACGAGAATCTTGATCCTTCCGCTGAAAGCTTATCACCCATAGAACGCGATATTGAAAAAGTATTGCGGCCACAGGCTTTTGATGATTTTACGGGACAGGAAAAAGTGATGGAAAACCTAAAAATCTTTGTACAAGCTGCAAAGCTACGTGGTGAACCTTTAGATCACGTTTTACTCCATGGCCCTCCGGGCTTAGGTAAAACAACCCTTTCCTACATCATTGCCAATGAAATGAGTGTGGGCATAAAGGTTACTTCCGGACCGGTATTGGATAAGCCAGGTGATTTGGCAGGTCTATTAACTGGCCTTGATGAAGGAGACATCCTGTTTATTGATGAGATACACCGTTTAAGTCCTTTGGTTGAAGAGTATCTATACTCTGCGATGGAAGACTTTAAAATAGATATTATGCTGGAGAGTGGGCCTAATGCCCGCTCTGTACAGATCAGCTTGAATCCTTTTACGCTTGTTGGCGCAACTACCCGTTCGGGCTTGTTAACCGCACCTTTAAGAGCGAGGTTTGGAATCAATTCCAGACTGGCTTATTATGATGCAAAATTACTGACCACCATCGTTTTAAGGTCTTCAGAGATTTTAAAAACACCGATTACAGATGAGGGTGCTTACGAAATTGCACGCCGGAGTCGCGGTACTCCTCGTATCGCGAATGCTTTATTAAGACGTACACGTGATTTTGCACAAATTAAAGGCACTGGTGAGATCAATACTGACATTGCCCGCTATGCCCTAAAAGCCTTAAATGTGGATGAGCACGGTTTAGATGAAATGGACAACAAGATTCTGACCACCATCATCGATAAGTTTAAAGGTGGTCCTGTAGGTTTAAAAACCATTGCAACTGCTGTTGGCGAAGATGAAGGTACCATTGAAGAAGTTTATGAGCCATTCTTGATCCAGGAAGGTTTTCTAATGCGTACATCGAGAGGTCGCGAAGTTACGGAGGCTGCTTACAAGCACTTGCAACGAAATTATCCCGGACAAACCGGAAGATTGTTTTAATAACAGAATTTAGGCATCATTTCTGTTCATATTAGCTAAATTTGCTGATATGAACATTGAAACCAGAAAACTTACTTTAGAAGATTATGATGACTTAAAAGAATCCATGCAGCAAGCGTACGATACGCTAGGTGGGCAGATATGGAGTAAAGTTACCATTGCAAAGCTTTTAAAACTATTCCCGGAAGGACAGTTGTGTATAGCTGTTGATGATAAAGTAGTTGCATGTTCCTTATCCATTATTGTCGATTACGATGAGTATGGCGATAAACACACCTACCAATTGATTACTGGTGATTATACTTTTTCTACCCATGATCCAAATGGTGATACTTTATACGGAATTGAAATCTTTGTTTCCCCTGAATTCCGGGGACTTCGGTTGGGGCGCCGGCTTTATGAAGTAAGAAAAGAACTCTGCGAAAGTCTTAATTTAAAAAGTATTATTGCCGGCGGACGTATACCGGGTTATCATCAACATGCGGAAAAGCTAAGTCCAAGACAATACATTGACAAAGTAAAAGCAAAGGAGCTCTATGATCCAACGCTAACCTTTCAACTGTCCAATGATTTCCACGTCAGGAAAGTTCTTAAAAACTATCTTCCAGGTGACCATGAATCTAAAGAATTTGCAACGCTGATTGAATGGAACAATATCTATTATCAGGGTATAGATGCCTCAGCACGCTCAGCAAAAACTATTAGAATAGGTTTAGTGCAGTGGCAAATGCGTTTATTTCCTGACATTGATGCCTTTTACGAACAGGTTGAATTTTTTGTAGACGCAGTAAGTGGTTACAAATCTGATTTTATCATGTTCCCGGAATTCTTTAACACCCCTTTATTGCAGCCATATAATCATTTACCGGAAATGGAGGCCATGCGCAAACTTGCCGAGCAAACTAAAGAAATTGTACAACGTATACAACAGTATGCCCTTTCTTACAATGTAAACATCATATCCGGCAGCATGCCTATAATTGAAAACAACAAATTATACAATGCAACCTACCTTTGCCATAGAAGTGGAAAAACTGATGAATATAGAAAAATTCATATTACTCCAAATGAGCAAAAATACTATGGAATGGTGGGTGGGGATAAAATCAAGGTATTTGATACCGACTGTGGTAAAATAGGTATATTGATCTGTTATGATGTAGAATTTCCAGAGTTGAGCAGAATATTGGCAGATCAGGGTATGCAAATCTTATTTGTTCCTTTTCTAACAGATACACAAAATGGATACACCAGAGTTAGACATTGTGCGCAGGCTAGGGCAATAGAAAATGAATGTTATGTAGCTATTGCCGGTTGTGTAGGTAATTTACCCAAAGTAAATAATATGGATATCCAGTTTGCGCAGTCAGCTGTATTCACACCTTCCGATTTTGCCTTCCCTACAAATGCCGTGAAAGCTGAAACTACTCCGAATACAGAAATGATGCTGGTCGTTGATGTAGATCTTCATCTCTTAGACGAGCTCCATCACTTTGGAACGGTTAAAATATTAAAAGACAGACGGACCGACCTGTATGAAGTCAGGTTATTAAAGTAATTTATTTATGAAAAAACAGCCAATAAATCAACAAGGCAATAACTAGTAACGGTATAAGCCATCTTAATACTACGGCAGCACCATTGATATCCTTTTCCTCTACGGCTTCACGGGGTGGTCCGGGATCTGCCTTATGTTTGTCATAGTCATGTTCTATTGGTTTGTGTTTGTGGGGATGGTCTTCGCTATGTTGCTCCTCTTTATTTTCCATGACTTTAAGTTTTGGTTTATTAAATTAATAACAAATGAGCCCATAAAAAGTTTACAATACAAAGCCTTATCTTTGCGGCTTATGATAAGCAATGCTTCCAAATACAGCAAAATAATTAAAGCCGAAGCCCTAAGGCTAGGTTTTATGCAATGCGGTATTGCCAAAGCAGATTTTTTAGAAGAAGAGGCGCCTAAGTTAGAAAGTTGGTTACAACAAAACCATCATGGCCAAATGGCCTATATGGAGAATCATTTTGACAAACGACTAGATCCAAGGTTGCTCGTAGATGATTCCAAATCAGTGATCTCGCTTACGCTTAATTACTTTCCTGATGCGGAACAAACTGATCCTGATGCCCCAAAGATCTCTAAATATGCTTATGGGATGGATTATCATCAGGTGATTAAAGATAAGCTGTTCCAATTGCTAAGCTTTATTAGTGAGGAAATTGGAGAAGTTGCAGGTAGAGCTTTTGTAGATTCAGCACCAGTGCTAGACCGCGCCTGGGCAAAACGTGCAGGTATTGGATGGATTGGTAAAAACAGCAATCTCATCAATAAAAAGAGTGGATCGTTCTTTTTTTTAGCTGAACTTATCGTAGATCTGGACTTGGAATATGATAACCAATTCGAGACCGATCATTGCGGCACTTGTACAAAATGTATCGATGCCTGCCCTACTGACGCCATTTTATCACCTTATGTGATAGACGCAAAGAAATGTATCTCCTATCTAACCATTGAGCTAAGAGAAGAAATTGATACGGGATTTAAAGACAAAATGGACAACTGGATGTTTGGTTGCGACGTTTGTCAGGATGTATGTCCCTGGAACAGATTTTCGGCCCCGCATACCGAGCCCCTATTTAAACCTAATGAGCAATTATTAACGATGAAACGTGAGGATTGGCTAGACATAACAGAAGATGTTTTTAAAACCATCTTTAAAAACTCGGCTGTTAAGCGCACCAAATTTAAAGGACTAACCAGAAATATAGATTTCATAAAAAAGACCCTATAAAAGGGTCTTTTTTAATATTATAATGATTGTATCTATTTACCAAACTTCATTTTCAGCTGTTCTAACATATCGTTAGTCACATCTACAACAGGCTTTTCTTTCTTTACAGGAGCAGCTTGTGCTTTTTCCTGAACTTGTTGCGGTCTTGGCGGTTGTTTTGCTCTATTGGCTTCGGCTAGCTGTTGTCTTTCCTGCTTAAGCAAGTCTTTCTTTTTGCTCCACCTTGCCCAGATCTCATCTAGCTTTTTCTTAGTATACAATGGAAAATCACCTTGTTTCATCCAGGCATAATAGCTAGGCTCGGTATCGAATACCTGCTCTACAGTTTTGCCTTTGTGTTTACCAAAGTTGAATATTTCTTCTTCATTTTCATTAAAAACCATCCTTCCGGCAAAATCAACCGGCTTGTTCATATTGGTAAATGTATGAAGTGCGTCTACATCATTTTGCACAGGTCTGGATATCTTACCTTGTTTATCTTCAAAATCAACGTCTTTATAACGCTCAATTTGAGCCAACAATACATGGTAAGTAGCTGTAATATCAGCTTCAGCTGAATGCGCATTAATGATGTCTTTACCACAATAGTACTTATAAGCGGCACGTAAAGTACGCTGTTCCATCTGGTGAAATATATTCTGAACATCAACAAATTTACGGTCAGACATATCAAAGTCTATTCCTGCCCTTAAAAACTCTTCCAGTATTACTGGAATGTCAAATCGGTTAGAATTATAGCCAGCAAGATCCGCATCGCCAATAAACTCAGACAATTCGGCTGCAACGGCTTTAAAAGTAGGCGCTGTAGCAATATCCTCATCATAAATTCCATGTATCAATGATGAATGCAGTGGAATTGGCATCTCTGGATTAATGCGCATGGATTTGATTAGCTCAGATCCATCAGGCATAGCTTTTAATATAGCAATTTCAACAATACGATCGGCACCAACATTTACTCCTGTGGTTTCCAAATCAAAAAATGCGAGTGGGCGTTTTAAATTTAATTTCATTTCAATCTTTTTGGTAGCACTTCAAAAGTCGTAAAAATCATCCATTAATCCTTAACATATTTGATAACACATTAATTTCTATCTGAATAATTTGCAATGCATTTTTTTATTCAGATTTCTACTTTTATCTTGCAGTTTATAATTATACCTTAAACGCTCATTAATGAGGAATCTTTTCTTTCTACTCTCTTTTTTTTCTTCTACCACCCTATTTGCACAGGATTTCGACTACCTTAAGGTGAGTCAGGCTGACCTAAATTTTACCAAAACAAAACTGGATAGCAATGCCAATGCAGTAGTATTGCGTGAATTTGGCACAGCTGCAGTTAGATTCGATGATAATTATGGCAATTTATATATAGACTTTGAATACCATGTCCGGATAAAAATCCTGAACAAAAAAGGTTTTGAAAGTGCCAATATTGTCATACCCTTGTTCAGGAGTGGAGACAAAGAAGAAACAATTGAGGAACTGAAAGCAAGCACCATCAACTACGTAAACGGTATAATCTCTCTGACAGAGCTTGATAAAAAGAAAATATTCACAGAAAAAATGAATAAGTATGTTACGCTTAGCAAGTTTACCATGCCTAATCTGACCGAAGGAAGCATCATAGAATATAGTTATCGGTTACACTCCCCAAGAATCTTTAATTTCAGGACCTGGGAATTCCAATCCAATATCCCAAAGTTACACAGTGAATACATTGCCATGATTCCAGGCTTATATAACTATAATGTTGCTTTGCGAGGGGCGCAAAAGCTAACTTCACAAAATGCAGAGCTAAGTAGGGAGTGTCTCAGAATTGCTGGAAGAGCTATTGATTGTTCAAAAATGACGTATATCATGAAAGACATACCCCCATTTATTGAGGAGGACTACATGACTGCCCCAAGCAATTTCAAATCGGCTATTAATTTCGAATTGTCGGACTATATCACCTCTAATGGAGCTAAGCAAAGTATCACCAAAGAATGGAAAGATATAGATTATCAATTGGTTGATGACAAATCTTTTGGTAGCCAGATTAAAAAAAAGGATCTTTTTAAACCACTGCTACCCGATATACTAAAAAATACAACCGACCCGCTGAGCAAGGCTAAAGCGATCTATTCTTATATAAAGCATAACATTAAAGAAAACGGTTTTATTGGAATATACAGTGAAAACACAATTAAAAAGGCATTAGAAACACATACGGGGAATACCGCTGATATTAATCTGGCACTAGTTGCGGCATTAAATTCGGCTGAAATTGATGCCGAAGCTGTTATCCTTTCAACTCGTGTAAATGGCCTTGTCAATACACTATTTCCGGTAATCAGCGACTTTAACTACGTCATCGCAAAAGTAAATATCGATGGCAAATCTTATTTATTAGATGCTTCAGAACCCTTAATGCCATTTGGCTTACTTCCTTTGCGTTGCATAAATGGTCAGGGACGAGTAATTCCATTAAAAAAACCATCCTATTGGTATGATCTTACTGCCAGTCAGAAAGAAACAACACGGTATAACTTAACTGGCGAACTTGGAAAAGACGGTAAAATAAAAGGAGTATTAACCACCTACTCCATCGGCTATGCGGCTTTCAATAAACGCAGAAGGATCATGGCCGCCAACTCTATAGATGAATTTGTAGAGAAGCTTGACGAAAGTATGCCAACGATCAAGATTGTTAAACATGAGATAAAGAATCTGGATAGCCTCGAAAACCCGCTTACTGAAATTTATGATGTCGAAATATCAGCCTTTCAGAACATCAATCATGATCCCCTATTCTTCAATCCTTTTTTTATTGATAGGACTACCAGAAACCCATTTAACTTAAATGAACGTACCTACCCGGTAGATTTAGGGAGTCAAACGGAGCAGCGCGTCTCTATGTCCATTAAGCTACCCGACAATTACACCTTAGCCGATAAGCCCAAGGAATTAAATATAGGTTTACCAGGCGCAGGGGGCAGATTCTTGTGTACAACGTCCTTAGAAGATGGTATATTGGTATTCAATCAACTATTGCAGTTCAACAAACCTATATATGGACCCGAAGAATACCTGGGACTTAAGGAATTATACAGCAGAATCATTCAAGTTCAAAAAACCGATATTATCCTTAAAAAGCAAGGTAAATGATGATCAAACAAATCGGCCTAACAGCCCTTATTTTCTGTTCTTTCAACAGTTTTTCGCAGGTTGAATATCCGACGGATCAGATCTCTGCAAACCTGAAAAACCGCGCCAATGCTGTAGTCAGGAAGATGGAGACCAGGGTTGACATGCGCTCAGGCGACAATGTGATCATGAACATAAAAAAGGTAGTTACGGTACTCAATAAAAATGGGGACTCACAAGCAGAGATTGCTTTATTATATAATAAAAACACAGCTATTAAATCTGTTAAAGGTTTAATTTTTGATGCTTTTGGTAAGGCTACCAGCAAATTTACGCTTAGTAATTTTACCGATCACAGTGCCGTGAGCGATTTTTCGTTGTTTGAAGATGACCGCATGAAGCATTTTGAACCCACAGTACTTTCTTATCCCTATACAATAGCCTACGAGTATGAGGTCAGATTTAAACAAAACCTGATTATACCTGACTGGTATGCCAGCCGTACAGCCGATGTAGCAGTGGAGAACAGTAGTTACACATTTATCTGCAAACCTGATGATAAAGTAAGGATAAAGGCCTTTAATTATAAAGGTGAACCAGAAGTGGTCCTAAATGACAAGTTCAAAAGTCAGACCTGGACAGTCAAAAACCTGGCTGCTTTTAAACCTGAACCCTACGCTCCTGATCCTGAGAATTATCGCTGTCACGTTAAAATAGCACCTGAGGATTTTAGTTATTACGGCTATAAAGGAAAATATCAAAACTGGGATGAATTAGGAAAATGGATCTATACGGAACTGGTTAAAAACAGGCAAACCTTGAGCCCTGCTACCGTAGAAGAGGTTAAAGCTTTAGTAGCGGGTATACAAAATGACAAAGACAAAGCACGGAAGGTTTATGAATATGTACAGAAAAAGACCCGTTACATTAGTGTACAGGTAGGAATTGGGGGCCAGCAGCCTATGTTAGCCAGCGAAGTCCATCAACTGTCGTACGGAGACTGTAAAGCACTGGTTAATTACACCCAAAGTTTACTGAAAGCCATAGATATCCCATCCTTGTATTGCATCGTAAACGCAGGAAGTTTTAAAAAGGACATGGAACCTGAATTTGCGAGCATGAACCAGGGAAACCATATCATTCTTTGTCTACCGCTAAAAAATGACACCACCTGGTTAGAATGCACAAATCAGGAAAGCCCTTTTGGCTTTCTAGGCAGTTTTACGGATGATCGTACCGTATTGGCTTGTACGGAAGATGGTGGAAAAATACTCAAAACCCCAGCCCTATCTACACAAATGAATTTGCAAAACCGCAAAGCAGAACTTGTACTTGATGCGGAAGGAAACATCAATGGAACGATGCAAACAACTTGTAGCGGCTCGCAATACGACAACTATGCTCAATTTGTGAATCAACCAATGAAAGAGCAGTTGAAATTACTGAAGACAACCTATGATGTAGATAATATTGATTTCGATGCCTTTAAATTGACACAAGATAAGGGCAACGCACCTGTCACAATGGAATCGCTACAACTCAGCATTCAGAAATATGCACCTAGAACCAATAATCATATATACCTGGTCCTAAATGCATTCAATAAAAAACGCAGTATTCCAGAAGTAAGAAACAGAACCTTACCAGTTTTTATCAATAGAGGCTACACTGATATTGATGAGCTTACTTATACCCTTCCAAATGATGTTGTAGTTGATATGCTACCTCAGGGCACTGAAATTAAGACGGTCTTTGGTTCGTACGGCATTAGTGTAAGGAAAGTAGACAAGAAGATAATATACCGCAGAAAGCTTGTTTTGAATAGTGGAACCTACCCGGCTGATAAATATACCGACTTCGCAGATTTTATGAGCTCAGTAAGCAGCTATGACCAGATGAAAGCTATTTTTAAAACGGAACTAGCTAAGAATTAGAATTCCTATGCCTATTCCAATTACCATAATCAAGTACATCAGGATCTCTGTAGTGGCAAACTTTTTATACTTGGTCCAGAATGAGATGTCGTGTTTTGGCTTGTTCATGGTTATTTTTTTAATGATCCTGCCTTAACAAAAGCTCTTTGATAAGCTGGAATGCTTAAATCATCTACAACTACTCCTCGTGTGGTTGAAGCATGCACAAAAAAATTATGGTTAAGGTATACGCCAACATGATCCACCGTATTACCACCAAAAGAAAAGAAGATCAGATCACCTTCATTTAAATTGGCTATACTTTTCTCGTTTACCACATCAGCCTGATCTCTTGATCTTCTTGGCAGCACACTGCCATAAATATTTTTTTGTAATAAAAAGGCAAAGCCCGAGCAGTCTACTCCTGTCTTATCCAATCCTCCCAAAGCATATTGCACCCCTGTCCAATCATTTATAAAGCGATACAATTCCTTGCTTTTTAAATGCGACATGGCTTCGGCCGCCTTAGCAGCTATAGTTGATCCTGCAGCAGGTCTTGCAGTATATTTTCTTGAACTACAGGCAGAAAAAATCAGCATCACTACTATCATCAATAACAAGCTTTTATTCAGCGCCTTTAGCTCCTTCATATTACTCTTTAATTAAACGTTGTATCTCATCTAATTTCAACAATGCCTCTACTGGAGTCAATACATTTACGTCCAGATTATTGAGCATATCCCTGATTTTAACTAAAACAGGATCATCCACGGCAAACATATGTAACTGATATGCCTGATTTTGAACCTTTTTAATGCTGTCTTTTATACTCTGACCTTCAGTGCGATCTATCTCTAGTTTCTTTAAAATCTCGTTAGCCCTGTTGATCAGTTTTGGTGGCATACCAGCCATTTTAGCCACATGGATACCAAAACTATGCTCACTACCACCTGGAATCAACTTCCTTAAAAAGATCACTTTATTCCCTACTTCTTTTATAGAAACATTAAAGTTTTTAACGCGGTTCATGGTGGTAGCTAACTCATTTAGCTCATGATAATGCGTTGCAAAAAGCGTTTTAGGTTTTGCTGTTGGATGCGTATGCAGGAACTCAGCAATAGCCCAGGCAATGGATATTCCATCATAAGTACTTGTACCCCGACCAATCTCATCCAGTAAGATTAAGCTGTTATCAGAGATGTTATTCAGGATACTGGCAGTTTCATTCATCTCTACCATGAATGTACTTTCTCCAGATGATAAGTTATCAGAAGCACCTACACGGGTAAATATCTTATCCACCAGACCTATTGTGGCCGCTTTAGCGGGCACAAAGCATCCCATCTGGCCCATCAGTACAATTAAGCCTGTTTGTCGCAGTATGGCCGACTTACCGGACATATTGGGACCGGTAATAATAATCAGCTGCTGCGTATCGTTGTCCAAAAATACATCATTGGTGATGTACTCTTCCCCTACAGGAAGGCGTTTTTCTATAACCGGATGTCTACCACCCTTAATATCCAACACTTTTTTCTTGTTCAGTACAGGTTTTACATAGTGGTTTTTAACCGCAAGCTGGGCAAAGCAAAGCAATACATCCAGTTGGGCGACTAAAAACGCATTCAGTTGTATTGGTCTGATATAAGCAGCGACTTGATTGATCAATTCGGTATAAAGTCTTACCTCTATTTGTTGAATCTTTTCTTCGGCTCCTAATATCTGCTCTTCATATTCTTTTAACTCCGGAGTGATATAACGTTCGGCACTTACCAGGGTCTGTTTCCTGATCCAGTCTGCCGGCACTTTATCCTTATGCGTATGCGTAACCTCCAAATAGTATCCAAAAACATTATTAAAGGCTACTTTTAAGGAAGGAATACCTGTTATTGCGGCTTCTCTCTTTTGAATTTCTACCAGATAATCTTTTCCACCAAATGAAATCTTACGCAAACGGTCAAGCTCTTCATCTATTCCATCTGCAATTACATTTCCTTTAATCAGCAATGCTGGTGGATCCTCCTGTAACTCTCTCTCCAGCTTTTCTCTGATGCTTAAGCAAGGATCCAGCTGATCGGCCAATGCCGTCAGAAAAGGATTCTGAGTTTCTTCAGCAAGCTTCTTTACGGTTTCTATGTGATACAAGGATTTCTTTAACTGACACAATTCCCTCGGGCCAACCCTCAGCAAGCCAACTTTAGAAATTAACCTTTCCAGATCACCAATTTGCTTGATATGTATTAAAAACTCTTGTAGCAATGGATCATTTTTCACCAGGAAATCGACCATCCCTAAGCGTTCTTCAATGGGTTTTAGTTCCTTTAATGGCATAATTATCCACTTATGGAGCAAACGGGCACCCATTGGAGTACTGGTTTCATCAAGTATCTGGAAAAGCGTTACTGCATTCTCATTGGCCGAACTTACCAATTCCAAATTGCGAATGGTAAACCTATCCAACCACATATACTTATCTTCTTCCAAGCGGGATATGGAAGTAATGTGCTTTAAATTGCGGTGCTCGGTTTCGTTTAAATAATGTAAAGCTACACCAGCTGCAACGATACCAGTTTGCAACCGATCTACTCCAAAGCCCTTTAAGGAGTTAACTTCGAAGTGTTTATTTAAAATTTCATTGGCATAATCGCTGGTAAAAGCCCAATCATCCAAATGATAAGTATAAAACCGATTGCCAAACAGCTCTAAAAATTCTTTTCTTTTGCTTTTTTGAAAAACAACCTCATTGGGTTTGAAGCCTTGTAAAAGCTTATCAATATACTCCGTACTACCTTGTGCGACATGAAATTCACCTGTAGAAATATCTACAAAAGAAACACCCAACTGGGTTTTATCAAAGTAAACTGCAGCTAAATAGTTGTTAGACTTCTGACTAACGATATTGTCACTATAAGCCACCCCTGGTGTAATCAGTTCAGTTACCCCTCTTTTTACAATGGTTTTAGTTGTTTTAGGATCTTCCAGTTGGTCGCATATCGCCACCCTCTGTCCTGCTCTAACCAGTTTTGAAAGGTAATTATCTAATGAATGGTGGGGGAAACCGGCCAATTCGATTGCTCCATTTGGTCCTATCCCTCTCCGCGTTAGTACAATCCCCAGAATCTGGGCTGTCTTTACCGCATCCTCACCAAACGTTTCATAAAAATCGCCTACTCTAAAAAGCAATAATGCACCCGGATACTTTGCTTTAATAGCGTTGTATTGTTGCATTAACGGGGTTTCCTTAGTATTATCTTTAGCCAAAATGATTTCAGTTTACAAAATCGTAAAGATACTATTTGAGGCGTAGGCTTTACGTTTTGTTGAAAATTAAAAAAATGTGAATAGGTTTATAGTTTTGCTATGTACGATAAAAACAAAGCCAGGGCCTCGCGCTTTTTATCGGTTAGCTCAAAATCCAGTTTATGCAACAGGTAATCTTCCAGATCAAAATTATCGAGTTTAGGCAAGTCCAGCAGCAGTTCTTTGCGTTTAGACAAGCCAAAAGCCAGTGCCTGATTAAAATCATTAATAAATCCTTGCGGAATAGCTTTATTGGCTACCCATGCCGCATAAACAAAAGGCAGACCGGTAAAATTCATCCACTCCTCGCCCATATCGTAGGCAAATGGAAAATCATCCCTTCTACCAAAAGTGCGGTCGCCAATTAAAACAATTGCATCTGCATCAATGGGCTCATCTGTAACGTAGCTTACGGCCTGTTTAAAATGAAATTTCAATAAAACCTTAGCCAGGTTATTAGAGGTTCTTGATTGACTATCCAGTCTTACCGTTTTGATTTCGGCAACTGGCACTTTACTAAAGATGAACACGGAATTTACCGCGCCTACAGATCCGATACAATAGTCGGCAACAATGTTGGCATTGGGTACATGAGGAATTGCAGCTACAGGGATCAATCCGATATCAACCTGTCCATCAATCAATTTAGCAGCGCAATCTGTAGGAATATCTAAGCTCAAATCGATCTGATCCAATAAGGCTGAATGTTCAATTCCGTAAATAAAAGGTTTGGTATTGGTATAGGAAACGGCAGAAATTTTAATCTTATTCAACAGTAAATGCTATTTTAAATGATCAGTATTGTTAAACGCCGTAATCACAAATTGATCACCGGTAAGTTCAACTTTATATAGGGTAGTATTTTGATGCGGAAATGAAGTCATTTCGGAGATCGGCATGTTGGTCAACAAACATAAAAACAAGCGCATTGCGCGACCATGCATGCAGATCAAAATGGTTTTCTCGTCGGTTGCGCTTTTGATAATCTCAAGCGCTTCTTTTTCACGCAACAGCACATCATTCGGACTTTCGCCACCTTCAAAATGGGCATCGTAATCTCCGCCATCCCATTGCTCCACGATGCCTTTAAAAGCAGTAATGGCATTTTCATCATTAGGTTTACCTTCCCACACACCCCAGGCAAGTTCATCCAATCCAGCAAGTTGTTCCCATGGCGTTCCTCCATCAATAAAACCTTTAACAGTTTGATGCGTACGCTTTAATTTAGAGGTATATACCTTATCAAAAGACACATCTTTATAAGCAGCATAAAATGCAGCAGCCTGTGCCCTTCCGGTATCATTCAGATCGCTATTGATACCTCTACCTTGAACTATTCCTTGTTTGTTTAAATCGGTTTCACCATGCCTGATGATGTATATTTCCTTATCCATTTTAATTGATTACGGGCAATTTATAATATTGTGGTTTCGCTTCATCTTCAAATACAACGTTGGTATAATCAGTTACCACATTGTATAAAGTATCCCGTTCAATCGGCTTACGATTTACCTGTTTAATCAGGTTTACCAGTTCCTGGGTATTCATAGCTGGGGTTTGCTCTTCTGCTCCTGCCATAGAGTAAATCTTAGTGGTATCGTCTAAGGTACCATCAATGTCATCTACACCAAAATTCAAGGATAGCTGTGCAGTTTGCCTGCTGATCATCGCCCAATAAGCCTTGATGTGATCAAAATTATCCATATAAATACGGGCAATGGCGTAATTCCTCAAATCCTCAATCACTGAAACCTCTGGTACATTGTCCATCTGGTTGTTCTGATTTCTGAATTTAAGTGGTATAAATGCCTGAAAGCCCCCACTCTTGTCTTGTTGCTGACGCAGGCGTTCCATGTGGTCTACTCTATGCCAAAACTGTTCTATGTGTCCATACAACATCGTTGCATTGGTCTTCATACCTAATTTATGTGCTTGCTCATGTATATCAAGCCATTGCTCGGCATTGCATTTATCATGAGCTATCTTTTCTCTTACTTCAGGATGGAAGATTTCAGCACCACCGCCTGGCATAGAATCCAGACCGGCTTCCTGCATATATTTCATACCATCATAATGACTTAACTTCGCCTTTTTGAAGATATAGTAATACTCTACCGGAGTAAGGGCTTTGATATGAAGATCAGGACGATGTGCTTTTGCTTTTCTAAAAAAATCGCTATAAAACTCCAGGTTCTGCTTTGGCACTACACCACCGGTAATGTGCACTTCGGTAACTGGCTCATTGTCGTATTTCTTCAATACATCAATCATACCATCTACACTCATCTCCCATCCTGATTCACGCTCTTTAATCAGACGCGAATAAGAACAAAATTTACAATCGTATACACAAACATTTGTAGGTTCGATATGAAAATTACGGTTGAAATAAGTATTGTCGCCATGTCGCTGTTCCCGGATGTAATTTGCCAGTACACCAAGGTAGCCTAGCTCGCCATGTTCATAAAGGTAAACACCTTCATCAAATGTAATCCTTTCCTTATTTTGAACTTTGAGGGCAATTGATTTTAGTTCAGCTGAAAGATCAGCATCAGCTAAGATCAAAGCAAGTTTTGAAGTCGTATCCATTTATGATGTATAATGAGCAAAAATAGTATAAAATCATTAGATACCTCTTTTTTTAACCGATTTTACCTGTCAGTATTATGTAAAAGAGCTTCTCTTCAGAAAAGGAAATACATACGTTAAAGAATCTCAATATTTGGCTACATTTGCAACATGACAATTGACGAACTAGAAGCCCATTTTTCAGGAATAGATTTACCCCAGTCACTAGAACTTTATCCAGGCACCAAGCTAAACAATGTAGCCCAGTGCATCGACACCCACATCACCCTATTAAAAATACACGGAAACGTAAGACCCTTCGAATGTTTTTACGACCGTCTCATAAAAATCAAAGAACTTATTGAAAGTCAACATGAATAAACTATCCATCCTCTTTCTCGCCTTACTAATGCCCATTAGCTATCTTTATGCAAATAATGGCAGCAGAGATTTCTACCAAATAAAAGTCTACCATTTAAAAAGTAGCGAGCAAGAGAAAACAGTGGATGATTTTTTAAAAACGGCCTACCTGCCAGCTTTGCATCGCGCCGGAATAACCAATGTAGGTGTTTTTAAGCCCCTGCAAAATACAGACACAAAAGGGACTGAGAATAGTGAAAAACTGATTTATGTTTTTATCCCCTTCAATTCTTACACGCATTTCACTAAGACTGAAAACGCCCTTGAAAAGGACCTCAAATTCAGGAACGAAGGAAAAAGCTACCTGGATGCGCTACACACCGATGCTCCTTACGAAAGAATAGAAAGCATCCTACTTAATGCTTTTGAAGGTAGTCCGAAGTTCAACACACCAAAATTAAGCGCCCCCAAAAAAGATCGTGTTTACGAACTCCGTAGCTACGAAGGTCCAACTGAAAAGCGCTATAAAAACAAAGTTGAGATGTTCAATAAAGGCGGGGAAATCGGTCTCTTTAAAAGACTTAATTTTAACGCTGTCTTTTATGCTGAAGTAGTCTCTGGAAGCAGAATGCCTAACCTTATGTACCTGACAACCTTTGAAAATAAAGCTGACCGTGATGAACACTGGAAAACATTTGGAAAAGACGAATACTGGCTGAAACTGAAATCTATGCCTGAATACCAAAACAATGTATCTAAAAACGATACGCGCTTCCTCACACCAACCGATTACTCCGACATTTAAGAGAACAAGAATAACGCAAGAAAAAGAACACACAAAAAAAGGAACCTACCAAAGTAAGTTCCTTTTTTTGTGTCTTTTAATGTTGTTCTTTTTTTGTGTTTACACAATACTGTTGCGCTTTGTGACCAGAAAAATTACCTTCACTGAAAGAGCCTCAGCGTTCTTCGCTTTTCAGCGAAGCAATGCAGCTCTTGAAGAGAACGGTTATTTTTATTTTTGAGCCTTAGCGAAATTCAACACTATATAAGCCGTTCCACTACCATATTCTACAGGCGTTTTAATCACCATACCATCGCCATTAGCAGATGCGATCACCAATCTATAACCTTCTGTTACATTTTTAGCTTTATCACCTTCATACAGTTTTTTAAATTGGAAAGTATCGTCTTTAGGACTAGCCGACCAATAAATAGTTTGCATTTTAGCACCACATTCACCACCTAATGTATAACTACCATTACCACTATTGGTTAATCTCCAGGTACTACCCACAAAACACTTGTACGATGATTCACCAAACAACGATTTAACAGAAGCTTGTGGAACCCCATCAAATGTAATATCATTTAAAACCCAGTTACCGGTTATGTCACCTCTTCTTACGGGTTGAGTTGTTGCTGCACCTTTTGGCGAGCAACTTTGCAACACCATTATTGCACTGCAAAAAATGGCTGCTATCAGGAATATTCTTTTCATATCAAGTATTTTTACTTTTTAAATACATAAATCTTGCCAAAACTTCAGCATAATAATTTTTACCTTTAACCTGATCATCGCTTAACGCAATTATTTAGTATTTAACCCCATAATAATGAGAGCAGAAACCTTAGCAATACATGCCGGAAATTTATATAACATCAGCACACAAGATGTTACACCACCGATAAATTTATCTACAACTTTTTTAAGAAATGAAGATGGTGGATATTCTGGTGGACACATGTACAGCAGAGTCAGCAACCCAAACAGATCTGCTCTTGAAAACACTATCGCTGAGTTAGAAAAAGGAGCTGATGCCTGCGCCTTCTCCTCCGGAAATACTGCTGGAATGTCCGTTTTCCAGGCCTTTAAGCCCGGAAGCCATATCATTGCGCCCGACGATATGTATTGGGGCTTTAAAAGACAACTACAGACCATTTTTGCCGACACCTTATCTATTGACTTCATCGACCTCACAGATATTGAATTGATTAAGCAGCACATCAAACCAAATACCGTGATGATCTGGACAGAAACACCATCCAACCCCTTGTTAAAGATCACTGATGTGGCCGCTATAGCCGAAATAAGTAAAGCAAATGGATTGATATTGGCCTGCGATAGCACCTTCGCCTCTCCTTGCCTGCAAAATCCAATTGCGCTGGGTGCCGATATCGTGATGCACTCTTCAACCAAATACATTGGTGGCCATAGTGATGTGCTTGGTGGCGTTTTGATTACCGCTGAGAAAAATGAGTTCTGGGAAAAGATCAGAAACATACAACAGATTGGCGGAGCAGTCCCTTCTCCTTTCGACTGCTTCTTACTGGTTCGAAGTATTAAAACATTGTCCTATAGAATGCGCGGACATTGTGAAAATGGAATGGCACTAGCCCTTTACCTTCAAAATCATCCTGCAGTTGAAACTGTATATTATCCCGGACTACCTACTCACCCTGGACATGAGATTGCAAGGAAACAAATGAGTGGTTTTGGGGGGATGCTATCTATCCTTGTTAGAGGTGGCGCTGCAGAAGCGCGTAGAATTGTAAATCAGGTAAAGCTATTTGCACAGGCAACCAGCCTTGGTGGCGTTGAAAGCTTAATAGAGCATCGCGCATCTGTAGAGGGTCCAGACACCAAAACCCCACAGAATTTAATTCGGATCTCCGTAGGCCTTGAGCATATAGACGACCTAATTGCCGATTTCGAGCAAGCTTTAGCAGTAAAACAGTTATAAAACGAACCAAACAAATAACTTTATATCACTAAATATTAGATACTTACAAAGTATTCAGAATTAAATTTTGGATATTTTGTAAGTTACGCCTACATTTGAATTATTATTTAGCGAAAGCTAATCAAGTCAACCTTCTTAATTCAAGGTTTGATTTATAAAGAAGTGGCGAGAGACAGGCTCTTTGACCCACTGGCAACCCTCCCAAAATGGAGAAGGTGCCAATTCCTGACCAGCCGGCATGGTGCCGTTTGGAAAGATAAATTTAAACGTATGAAAACTATTACTTCTAATCTTAATCATTATTGTTGCCCGCCACTTACCATGTGTATGTGCTGTTGCATGCAATAATCATTAAATCTTCCTTTTGCATTTCTTGTAATCCATCCGGAAGGCCCTTTAGGGGTACGCTAAACTACTATATACTTTCATGCCTTTTTATGCCTGTTGGTATCCTCCTAAGAAATTAATTACACCATATAAATTAAACACAATATGTCGGCTTCTCATAAATTTGAAACATTACAAGTACACGCAGGTCAGGTAATCGATCCAACAACCGGTTCCAGAGCTGTACCTATATATCAAACTACTTCTTACGGATTTAAAAGCTCTGAACATGGTGCAAACCTATTTGCCCTGAAGGAATTTGGAAACATCTACACCCGGATCATGAACCCGACTACGGATGTATTTGAAAAACGTGTAGCAGCCCTTGAAGGTGGCGTAGCAGGCTTAGCAGTAGCATCTGGACAAGCAGCACAATTTATTGCATTAAACAACATTTTAGAAGCTGGCGATAACTTCGTTTCCTCATCTCACTTATATGGTGGTTCTTACAACCAGTTTAAAGTTGGCTTTAAACGCTTAGGTATTGAAGTTAAATTTGCCAATGGCAATGATCCTTCAGATTTTGAAGCTAAAATTGATGCCAATACAAAAGCAATCTTCCTGGAAAGTATAGGTAACCCTGCTTATAGCATCATTGATTTCGAAAAGATATCAGCTATTGCCAACAAACATGATTTGCCTTTAATTGTAGACAATACTTTTGGTTGCGCAGGATACCTGTTTAAACCATTAGAGCATGGTGCACACATTGTAGTTCAATCTGCGACTAAATGGATTGGCGGACATGGAACCAGCATTGGCGGTGTAATCGTAGATGGTGGAAACTACAACTGGGGAAATGGTAAATTCAGTCAATTCACTGAACCATCTGAAGGTTACCATGGATTGGTATTTAATGAGGTGTTTGGAAATGATGGTCCTTTCGGAAATATCCAGTTTATCATTCGTGCCCGTGTAGAAGGTTTAAGAGATTTTGGTCCTGCCATCTCTCCTTTCAACTCCTTCCAACTGCTGCAAGGCTTAGAAACCTTGTCACTACGTGTACAACGTCATGTTGACAATGCACTTGCATTAGCGACCTGGCTTGAAGGCCATGAGGCTGTAAAAAGCGTAAACTACCCAGGCCTGGAAAGCAGTCCATACCACGCCAATGCTAAAAAGTACTTGCAAAATGGCTTTGGTGCTGTATTGTCTTTCGAATTACATGGCGCTAAAGAAAAAGCTACTTTATTGGTCGACAGCCTTAATTTGGTAAGTCACCTGGCCAATGTTGGAGACGCAAAAACACTAATCATACAACCTGCAGCAACTACCCATCAGCAATTAAGCGAAGAAGAACAAATTAGCGCTGGTGTTACCCCTAATCAATTGAGAGTGTCTGTTGGTATCGAGCATATCGATGATATCAAAGCCGATTTTGAACAAGCTTTTGCTGCTATAAAAAAATAAGTAATGAGTACAATATCCACATATAATTACACCAAGACCTTTAAGCTTGAAAGTGGCAAGAAGCTCCGTAAGCTTGAAATTGCCTATCAAACTTATGGTAAACTGAATGCCAAAAAGGATAATGTAATTTGGGCCTGCCATGCACTTACTGCCAATTCTGACGTATTGGATTGGTGGAAAGGATTATTTGGCAACAACGCCTTATTTAATCCTGAAGAGCATTTTATCATCTGCGCCAATGTATTGGGCTCGCATTATGGTAGCACCAACCCTTTAAGTGAAAACCCGGTAACGGGATTACCTTATTACCTTTCCTTCCCCGAACTTACGGTGAGGGATCAGGTTTCGGCGCACCGCTTGCTTGCTGCACATTTTGGTATTCAGCACATTAAAGTATTGATAGGTGGCTCTTTGGGCGGACAGCAGGCTGTGGAATGGGCAATTATGGATCAAGGGATCGTTGAGAACCTTATCCTGGTAGCCACAAACGCGGTTCACTCTCCATGGGGTATCGCATTTAATGAAAGTCAGCGCTTAGCCATTAGCACCGACCGTAGTTTTTATGCACAAAAGCCTGATGGTGGTCTAAAAGGATTAAAAGTGGCCAGAAGTATCGCCTTATTGTCATACAGAACTTACGATGCTTATACAGCTACTCAGCTGGAAAGTGTAAATGATAAGACGGGTAACTTTAGAGCTTCTTCTTATCAGAATTACCAGGGAGAAAAGCTTTGCAAGCGCTTTAATGCTTACAGCTACTGGTACCTAAGTAAAGTAATGGATAGCCACAACGTTGGCAGAGGAAGAAACAGCGTAACTGATGCGCTGGCATTGATCAAAGCGAACACGTTGGTGATCGGCATTGATAACGATGTACTTTTCCCAATCTCTGAACAGGAATTTCTGGCAAAAAATATTTCAGGAGCTGAATTTCATAGCCTTAAATCAGCCTATGGCCATGATGGATTCCTGATAGAAACTGACGCATTGACAAACATCATTGGCAATTTCCTGAAGGAAAGCATCAACAAGAAAATAATTAAATTACATAAAACAGCATAATAATTAGATGAGCAAGAAACTTAAAATTGGTTTATTTGGTTTTGGGGTAGTTGGACAGGGATTACATGACATTATCCGTGGTCAGGATTTGAATCTTGAAATCATTAAAATCGCCATCAAAAACCCTGATAAGAAGCGTACTTTAGATGCGCACCTTTTCACAACCGATCATAATCAACTGTTAAACAACAGTGAGATCAATACAATCGTAGAATTGATAGATGATGCTGAGGTTGCTTACAACATTGTTAAAAGAGCATTAATTAGTGGTAAAAACGTAGTTTCTGCGAATAAAAAAATGATTGCCTCACACCTTGCGGAATTGGTTGAATTACAAGAAAAGCATGATGCTTCCTTACTATATGAAGGTGCAGTATGTGGTAGTATTCCAATTATCCGTAACCTGGAAGAGTATTACGACAATGAGCTGCTTCACGGCATCAGCGGTATATTCAATGGTTCGTCAAACTATATTTTATCCAAAATATTTAATGAGAACATGGAATATAGTGTAGCCTTAAAACAAGCACAGGATCTTGGCTTCGCAGAAACTGACCCGATTATGGATGTTGGTGGATACGATCCTAAATTTAAACTGGCTATTGCAACTGCACATGCTTATGGTTTATTCATCAATCCTGATAAAATTCTTAATGTTGGTATTCAGAACCTTTCTGAGAACGACATCAGGTACGCAAGAGAAAAGAACTTTAAAATTAAATTGGTACCTACTGCACGTAAAATAAGTACTAAACAAGTCGTGACTTATGTATTGCCAAAGTTTGTGAAGTCTGACGATTTCCTTTTCAATGTAGAAAATGAATACAATGGTGTAACTGTTCAGGCTGCCTTTGCCGATAAACAATTCTTTTTTGGAAAAGGAGCTGGTGGCCACCCTACTGGTGCAGCCGTATTGTCGGACATTGCCGCTTTAAGATATGGTTACCGTTATGAATATAAGAAATATCATCAGCACAACGGACTTGTGCATACTGATAATGTAAGCATTGAAGTTTACCTGCGCTATACGCATGAATACACTGTAGAGAAATTGCAGATTGAGAACATTGTAGAAAGATTCTCACGTGATGACTACAAATACGTTATTGGAAATGTAAGCTTAAAAAGCTTGATGGCCAACCGTGATTTGTTGGAGCAAAAAGATGTGTTCATTGCCCACACAGGAAAATATACTTATACTGAGCAGCAGATTAAAGCTGTAGCAGATGAAGCCTCACTAGTTAGTTAACTAGTATTTGTTTTGATCATAAAAAAGGCCCCAAATTGGGCAGTCATGGTCGGAAGAAATTCCGACCATTTCTTTTATGTCTTGAAAAACAGTCCAGGATCTCCTCCACATTGTACGACAATTAAAGCCATTGCCAGGTCTCTGACTTCCATAGCTAGTCTTCTTTTAGCCGTTTTATAACTTAGGTCGTTAGCTTTTTTATACATCAGGACCATCATTGCCACAATTAAGGTCATGTATAAGATGATCTGTATTCCATTCTTGTTCAATGAGATAAGGTGACTTAGATTGAGTTCCTGTTTTAAAAAACGAAAGAATACCTCGATATCCCACCGCCGT
>NZ_SJSM01000003.1 GCF_004331685.1 Pedobacter hiemivivus
TAAACACGGAGTCGTTGAAGGTGTCTTCTAATGTCCGCTGGCTAAGCTTTTCGTTTTCCAAAAGGCCATAGAGCAATAAGTAAAACATCTTTTTACCATGTAGAACTTTTGCATAGTGATCGATTTTGGTATTTACTGACAGATGTGCTATAAGCGCTTCCGGAATGAATCCTAACAGGTGGTTTATGTTTATTTTATGATCTTTAAATACAGCCATACCTCATTGATTATCAGCCATTAAGATAGTGATTTCTTGTGAGAAAAACAACATAATTAACTGATTATTAACGACTTACGCGAAAAAAATAAAGGTAATAAAACAAAAAAAGTCGGAAGATAAATCTTCCGACCATGACTGGTGATAACACCCTCTTTTTTTATTTTAAAGTACTCTCAGTAATAGTCCTTTTAGGTATTCTCCTTCGGAGAAGGAAATTCTTACCGGGTGATCTTCAGGTTGGCTAAATTGCTTAATGATCTGAACTTCCCGGCCTGCATCTAACGCGGCCCAGGCGATGATCTGTTTAAAAGTTTCCAGATCTACAGCTCCTGAACAAGAATAAGTAGCCAATATGCCGCCTTTTTTTAGCAGGAGCATGCCCAATCTGTTTAAGTCTTTGTAAGCCCTTGCAGCGCGATCTAAAGCCGATCTGGAAGGTGCATATTTAGGGGGATCTAATACCAGTACATCGAAAGTTTTGCCTTCCTCCTTAAAAACACGGAGTTGTTTGTTTACATCTGACTGGATGCTGCTTTGTTTATCCTCGCTAAAGCCATTAAGCTCAAGGTTATGTTTTAAGGTTTCAATAGCTAATGCAGAGCTATCTACACTGGTTACATGTGCAGCGCCGTATTTTAAGCTATTTAAAGTAAAACCGCCACTATAGCAAAAGCAATCCAGCACGGTTTTGTCCTTCGTGTAAGCTGCAAGGATTTGCCTATTGTCACGTTGGTCGCAATAGAATCCTGATTTTTGCCCATCAGCAATGTTGATGTGGTATAGGACGCCATTTTCTTTTACTTCAATAAATTCAGGAGGTGCTTCTCCCCAAATGAGTCCTTGTGCAGGCTCCAGGTTTTCATGTTTACGGGCACCAGCGTCGCTTTTATCAAATATCCCTTTAGGGTTTAACTCTTGTCTTAATATATCAACGATATCTTCTTGTATGGTCTCAATTCCTGCACTCGATACCTGCAGGGATAGGAAATCACCATACTTATCAATGATAAGGCCGGGTAAAAAATCAGCTTCGCTAAATACCAATCTGCAGGTGTTAGTTTCAGCACTTAATACATGGGCGCGAGCGTCAATAGCCGCTTTTATTTTTCGTTGATACCAACTTTTATCTATGGTGATGCTTTCATCCCATTCTAATAAGCGGAGGGCTACCCTTGATTGATCGTTGTAATAAGCATAAGCAAGAAATTCTTTTTCTGCCGATCTTACGATGACCACCTCACCATTTTCAGGCTTTCCTTTAATTTTGTCAATCGCACCAGAGAAAATCCAGGGATGGCGCAGCACAGCAGCTTTTTCTTTGCCTTTTTTAAGTATTACATCGATCATCATGGGGGCAAAGATAAAAAAAACAATGTGGCTAGTTGATTAATTCACAAGGATCATATCATTGAATAAATTGTAAATTCACGGCATGGAAGAAATAACCTGGAATGACTTCGAGAAAGTCGAATTGTGTGCAGGGACAATTTTAGAGGTCTTGGATTATCCGGAAGCTAGAAAACCTGCCTATAAAGTAAAAGTAGATTTTGGAGAATTGGGTATCAAAATGAGCTCTGCCCAGATTACAGCGCTGTATACGAAAGAAGAGTTAGTTGGTCAACAGATTGTGGGGGTGGTTAATTTTCCCAAAAAACAGATTGGTAAATTTATGTCGGAGTTCCTGGTTACGGGATTTGCGGATGAAAGCGGGAATATTGTATTAACCACCTTAAATGGGAAAGTTCCTAATGGGAGTAAAATGATATAATACTATCTTTGGGGCATGAGCTTTTATAATTTTTCAGAAGAAGATAACCCTGCCGCGGAAGATGAGCATTTTATGCGTATGGCCTTACAGGAAGCACAAAAAGCTTACGAGGCTGAAGAGATCCCAATAGGGGCAATTGTGGTCTGTAAAGGCCGCATAGTGGGCCGTGGACATAATTTAACTGAGCAGTTGAATGATGTAACTGCGCATGCGGAAATGCAGGCGTTTACGGCAGCATCGCAAACCCTTGGGGGCAAATATCTAAAGGATTGTACTTTATACGTTACGATTGAGCCCTGTGTGATGTGTGCAGGAGCTAGTTATTGGACGCAGATTGGTAAAGTGGTATATGGTGCCTCAGAACCTAAAAGAGGTTTTACAACCAAAGACGCGAGTTTGTTACACCCAAAAACAGTTTTGAGAAGTGGTGTTTTAGCACAAGAATGTGGCGCCTTGATGAAAAAGTTTTTCGAAAATAAAAGAGGTTAAACTTGACAAAGTATTGAACAAAACTTAACCCTCGATTGTTATATTTGCTGTTGAAGACGGCAATTATTGAGTCGTTGGCAAAAATTAAATAATTATTTAAACTTAAATCATAATAGTATGGCTTTTGAATTACCTGCGTTACCATACGCAACAGATGCATTAGAACCGCATATCGATAAATTAACTATGGAAATCCACCATGGTAAACACCACCAAGCTTACGTTACTAACCTAAATAAAGCTTTAGAAGGCAAGCCAGAAGCTACTCAAAGTATCGAAGAAATTGTTAAAAACATCTCTAAGTTTCCCCCTGCAGTAAGAAACAACGGTGGAGGTCATTATAACCACTCTTTGTTTTGGGAAGTTATAGGTCCAAATAAAGGTGGAGAGCCTAAAGGTGATTTAGCTGATGCAATTAATGCTGCATTTGGTTCATTCGCTGATTTTAAGACTAAATTTGCTGAAGCTGGTGCAACTCGTTTTGGTTCAGGATGGGCTTGGTTAAGCGTAGGTGCTGATAAAAAATTAGTAGTTTCATCTACTCCTAATCAGGATAATCCTTTAATGGATATCGCTGAAGTAAAAGGTACTCCAATTTTAGGAATGGATGTTTGGGAACATGCTTACTACCTGCATTATCAAAACAGACGTCCTGATTACATTGCTGCTTTCTGGAATGTAGTGAACTGGGATGCTGTAGCTGAACGTTTCAAAAAAGCTTAATTTTCTTCCTGTTTTTATAGCAGGATCAATCATATAAAGAGGCCCGGATGTTTTTGCATCCGGGCCTCTTGTTATTTTTTGCTTATGTTTTTCTCATTATAGTCATTAAATGCAACAATAATGGCTTCAGCTTCTTTAGGCTTAAAAGCCGTTTTCATTGCCATGGCAACCATTCTGGCTGCAAGACCTTTTTTTACCACAATGGGCTCGTTTCCATAGGTGCCATTTTTATATTTCTGCAATACTTCAGGGGTATCTTCAAAATACTTTTGAAGATCGGCGTCGAACGCATTTTTTGGTTTGCCTGTATTGTCTTTAATCGCAAGGATCTTAAATCCCCTTATAAGCTCGTTTGTCTTAAGCCTTCTTTTTTCAGCAATGTCGGCAGGGGTGGTCATCATATATACCTCCACTTCTTCAGGATAAGAATAAAAACGATAAGAATTGATCCGGCCTGCAGATAAACGCTCCATCATATGATCATTTGAACCAAGACTTTTTAGCTGAAGATTCTCTGCATCTACAAAATGGATTTTTTCAAAGGCACGCGATCCTGCCTGGTAAAATTTCATGTCATCGACTTTATACTTTTTTGGCTTTACGTCAGGGTTGCCGATAATCGCCACAGAGTCTTTTAGGAAAATAAAACGTTGATTGAACCAAGGGGCATCATCGTATATGAGGATTGAGCCGCTTACACGGGTTCCGTCGTTAAGGATTGCATAACCAGGCTGATAGTTCTCCTGAGCCTTACTTACAGAAAATGTCAATAATAGTAGTAAAACTATCCAGTAATTTACATGCTTTTTCATAGCGCTAATTTGAGTTAAGAAATTTAGGCTAAGCTATAGAATTTATACCAGTTATTAATAAAGTGTAAAACTCCGCCGGTATTTTGTGTCGAGCTGTTTTGTGGACTATTATATGCCTACTATATCCTTTTTCTTTTTCTGCTTCATCGTTTTTGGGATAACCGCCAGAATCTCATCCTTTAACGCATTTAACATTCTTTTCTTAATGAAATTCTTGTGCGTTGCAAGGCTGATTTCCCTTACAGGCTCCGGTGATTTAAAATGCCTCACCTTGCTCAGTTGTCTGCTGTTTAGTTCCTCTAAGGCCAGCTCAGGCAGCAAGGTCGCACCATTATTCATGTCTACCATCCTGATCAGCGTTTCTACACTACCGGTGTTGTAAGTTAGTCCCTGAAGTCTATTTTGACTGGTCGAACGACAGATATTTAATACCTGAGATCGCATACAATGCCCCTCATTAAGCAGCCAGATGTTTTCATCTTCCAGGTCTTCCGAGTCAATAGTCTTCTTTTTATACAGCTTACTGTTTTTGCTGATGTAGGTGACAAAGTTTTCATAGTACAGCGGTAATTCGGCTATATTGTTGTCACCAAGCGGTGTAGCGAGAATTCCGCAGTCCAGCACACCAGTTTTTAAATGGTGTATGATGTCTTCAGTGGTATACTCCCAGATCAATAATTTCAAGTCGGGGTATTTCGCCATCATTGCCGAAATTACCCGGGGTAAAAGGTAAGGTGCAACAGTAGGGATAATGCCAACTTTGAGTTCGCCACTAACCTCTTGTTGTTGGTTGTTGATGATCTCCTTAATTTTTTGGCTTTCTTGCAAGACTAGTCTTGCTTGTTCAATAATCTGAGAGCCGATTTCTGTTGGAACAACTGGTTGTTTACTGCGGTCGAAGATCTTGACATTTAGCATTTCTTCGAGCTTTTGAACCTGCATACTCAGCGTAGGTTGGGTCACAAAGCATTTCTCGGCAGCGCCTACAAAACTTCTGTAAGTGTCTACCGCAACAATATATTCCAGTTGAACTAAGGTCATATAGCTAAAGTTTATTTTTCTTTAGCAAAGATATCAATTTTAGCTATGCTTCTCCAGGAAATCCTGATAAGCTAGCTTAATGCCCTCTTCCAGAGCTACTTTGTGTTTCCATCCTAAGGCATGTAGCTTGGATACATCCATTAACTTACGTGGTGTGCCGTCAGGTTTGCTGCTGTCAAAAGTTAGCTCACCTTCAAATCCTATAATATCTTTAATCAATATAGCCAGATCCTTTATGGTTAGGTCTTCCCCAGTACCTATATTTAAAAATCCAGCTTCGTTATAATTTTGCATTAAGAAATAACATGCATCTGCCAGATCATCAGCGAATAAGAATTCTCGCATAGGCGTGCCAGATCCCCAGATGTTAACTTCGGCATGTTGATTCACTTTTGCTTCATGAAACTTGCGAATCAGCGCAGGCAACACATGAGAATTTTGAGGATGGTAATTGTCATTGTAGCCATACAAGTTGGTTGGCATTACAGAAATGAAATTGCAATTGTATTGGGCACGATATGCATCGGCCATTTTAATCCCGGCAATTTTAGCAATGGCGTAAGGCTCATTGGTTTCTTCAAGTAGGCCAGTAAGCAAGTATTCTTCCTTTAGTGGCTGAGGCGCTAGTTTTGGGTAGATACAGCTTGAGCCCAGGAACATTAGTTTTTTAACCCCATTTGTATAAGCCTGATGGATTACATTATTTTGGATACATAGGTTTTCGTAAAGAAAATCGGCACGGTAGGTATTGTTGGCAATGATGCCGCCAACTTTCGCTGCCGCCAAAAATACATATTCAGGCTGTTCAGTAGCAAAGAAATCAGTAACTGATTGCTGATTGCGCAAATCAAGCTCTGCTGATGTTCTGGTGATTAGGTTGCTGTAGCCTTCTTTTTGTAATTTACGGTAAATCGCAGAGCCAACCATTCCCCGGTGTCCTGCAACGTATATTTTTGCGTTTTTTTCCACGTATCTTATAATGAGGTCACAAAAGTACGAAAAGCCACCATGAATATGTAAAATCCTGAAATAAATTAAGGTTTACGGGAGGGATAAAATAACTATTTGCCTAAGTTTGTATAAAAATCAAAATAGTGGGTAAAGATAAATTAAGAAAGTTTGCGGAAATAGACACCTTCCCAAATGTTTATCAGTTGGATGCTGGAAAAGAATTAAAGGGTAAATGGGCATCGCAACATTTTAAAAATGATCATCCAGTAGTGCTTGAGTTGGCATGCGGTAAAGGCGAATATGCCGTTAGTATGGCAAAGTTCTTTCCGGAAAAAAACTTTATTGGAGTTGATTTAAAAGGCAATAGAATCTGGCGAGGTGCGCGCACGGGGATGGATGAAGGAATTGCTAACCTGGCTTTTTTAAGAATCCAGATTGAAGATATCATGGAATTTTTCGGTGAAAATGAGATCGATGAGATTTGGATCACTTTCCCAGACCCACAACCTCAAGATAGCCGTGAAAAGAAACGCTTAACCTTTCCAGGATTTTTAGATAAATACAAAACCTTCTTGAAACCGGGTGGTAAAATAAATTTAAAAACGGATAACGATGGCTTGTATCTTTATACAGTCGAAAAGGTAGAAGAGCTTGGTTTAAAATGTCATAAAAAAACAGATCAACTGTATAAATCAGAGTTTTATGATGAGGTGCTTTCTATTAAAACACATTACGAACGCATCTATTTAAAGCACGATAAAAGCATTAATTATATACAGTTCTCTTTGGAGTAACCGCAAAACAAGAAATGGAACAATCATTTTACGACCAGGTTTTTGAGTTGGTAAGACTAATCCCTAAGGGGAGAGTAACCTCTTATGGTGCTATCGCCAAAAGTCTGGGCGCTGGTGGTTCTGCACGTATGGTGGGTTATGCCATGAGCAATGCCTCACTTGCACATCCCCCTATTCCAGCGCATAGAGTTGTAAATAGCTCCGGGCTGTTGACTGGGAAGTTCCACTTTGAAACACCAGATCTAATGCAGGAACTGTTGGAGAAGGAAGGGGTTATGGTAAAAGGCGATAAAATACAGAACTTTAAAAAGCATTTCTGGGATCCGTTACAAGAATTATAGTATGGAAAAACAACTAGAAAGATGTGGATGGTGTGGAACCGATCCTATGTATGTTAAATATCATGATGAGGAATGGGGTAAACCTGTTTATGATGATCAAACTATGTTCGAATTCTTAATTCTAGAGGGCGCTCAAGCAGGTTTAAGCTGGATCACTATTTTGAAAAGAAGAGGAGGGTACAAAAAGGCTTTTGCCAATTTTGATGTGCATAAGGTTGCTGCATTTACCGAGGCGGATGAAGAACGCTTGATGAATGACCCTGGGATTATTAGAAATAAGCTAAAAGTAAAGGCTGCCATCACCAATGCCAAGCTATTTATAGCAATACAGAAAGAATTTGGCTCGTTTTCTGATTATATATGGGGATTTATACCGGGTAAGCAACCGATCATGAATAAAGTGGTTACCTTAAAGGATGTTCCGGCCAGAACGGAAATATCCGATGCCATTAGTAAAGACATGAAAAAGCGGGGCTTCAAGTTTTTTGGCACCACGATTTGCTATGCGCATATGCAGGCAACAGGGATGGTGAATGACCATATAGAAACCTGTATCAGCAGATAATTTATTTGTGCATTTCGTTGTAAGCCGCCACATAAGCCTTGATCAGTTTAGCGTCAAAGGTTTCTGTGGTCTTTATACGCTCGGCAAGATCTTCGTCATTGATCAGCTTTTGCAATAACACATTTTTAATTTGTTGGTTTTTACCTTCAGAATTTCCACCATTAACAGGAAGTTCTACCATGGGGCCTGTGCCAAAGCGCTCAATAAAATAGGCAGTAGGGGCAACTGCTCGAGGTTGGTCATCATCTCTGTTTCTACCGCCGCCAATGGTAATGCCTACACCGCCACCGAATCCGCCAAAACCACCGGTGCCACCACCAATACCTACGCTAGGTTGTATACGGCGTCTTTTTTCCTGAGGTTGCTCAGCGGCACCATTTCCTCCAATACTATATAGGTTTACAGCTCCTCGTTCTACAACCTTGAAAAAACGAAGTTCCATGCGTTTCTTGATAACAATAGGCTTGCTTACATAGGTTTCCCCATTCCATAAAAACTCTTTGATGTCCTTAGCCTTATATGGAGAAATGTTTCCATCATCATTTTTAAGCATAACAGTAGAGAAGTCTGTGCCTTGTATGGTTCCCCTAACAAAGTTTCCTTCCGAAATAACGATTATATCCTGTGCTTTTACCGCAATTGCAGTTATAGAAAGCATCAACAGCAAGGCGTATACTTTTATCCCTTTCATAATAATCAAATAACGGAAATTATTCTGTTTTTGTTGTGGTCCAAGGGAGTATTGTTACCTTTATCCGAGTAATTTTAAATAAAAAATATGAAACGACTTTTTCTTCTTGACGGTATGGCGCTGATTTACAGGGCACATTTTGCATTGAGTAAAAACCCCAGATTTACTTCAGCAGGAGTCAACACTTCGGCAGTAATGGGTTTTGCCAATACCTTAATGGAGATACTTAAAAAGGAAAACCCAACTCATATCGCCGTAGTTTTTGATACGGCGGCACCAACAGAAAGGCATACTGATTTTGAGGCTTATAAAGCACACCGCCAGTCGATGCCTGAGGATCTTTCGGCGGCCTTACCTTATGTTTTTAAGTTAATAGAAGGGTTTAAGATCCCTGTAATTACAAAGGATGGCTATGAGGCTGATGATATCATCGGTACTTTGGCTAAAGAGGCAGAGCAAAAAGGTTTTCAAGTATTTTGTATGACCCCAGATAAGGATTTTGCCCAACTGGTGTCAGAAAATATCTTCATTTATAAGCCCGCACGTATGGGCAATGATATGGAGATACTGGGTGTAAAGGAAGTGTTGGAGAAATGGGAAATTGAAAACGTAGAACAAGTTATCGATATTTTGGGTCTCTGGGGAGATGCGGTTGATAATATCCCTGGTATCCCTGGCATCGGAGAAAAGACTGCAAAATCATTAATCAAACAATACGGTTCGGTAGAAAATATTATTGCCCATTCACACGAATTGAAGGGTAAGCAACGCGAAAATGTAGAAACCTATGCAGAGCAGGGCCTATTGTCTAAAAAACTGGCGACAATTCTATTAAATGTTCCGGTTGAATTTGATGAAACAGCATTAGAGGTAGAGACGCCTAGCAGGGAATTGTTGGAACCTTTATTTGCCGAATTAGAATTTAGAACCATAGGGAAAAGAGTATTTGGTGATGACTTTAATAGAGGAGGCACCGTAGTAGTTTCTCAGCAAACAGACCTTTTCGGTAATGCGGTAGGTGAACCGCTAAGGAGTGTTCAGGTGGTTGTTAGCCCGCCGCCACCACCTTCACTAGAAATGGTGCCCCTTAAAACCATAGCAGATACCGAACATGATTATAAATTGGTAGATACAGCCGAGTTGCGCAAATCGTTAATTGAGCTTTTGCAGCAGCAGGAAAGGATCTCTTTTGATACGGAGACCACTGGAACAGATGCTAATCTGTCTAATTTAGTGGGGATGTCTTTTAGCATTAAACCTGGCGAAGGTTATTATGTGCCTGTGCCTGCAGATAAAGAAGAAACGCAACGGATTGTAGATGAGTTTAAATCTGTGTTTGAAAACGAGAATATCGTTAAAATAGGGCAGAACATTAAGTATGATATGTTGATGCTGAAATGGCATGGCGTTTCCATTAAGGGAGAGTTATTTGACACCATGTTGGCACATTATCTAATAGATCCAGATACCAGACACAATATGGATGTGTTGTCGGAGAATTATTTAAACTATTCGCCAATCTCTATCACTACCTTAATTGGTGCCAAGGGCAAAGGACAGGGCAATATGCGTGATGTTCCGGTAGAGCAAGTGGTAGATTATGCTGTCGAGGATGCTGATGTAACCTTACAGTTGGCTAATGTTTTTATGCCAATGCTAAAAGAGCTAAACGCCGAAAAATTAGCAACAGAAGTAGAGAATCCGTTGGTTTACGTGCTCGCTGATATGGAAATAGAAGGCGTAAGGATTGATATGGATACGCTGATCAATTACTCTAAAGAGCTGGAATTGGATATTAGAAAGTTTGAACAGAATGTGTACGATAAATGTGGCATTAAGTTTAATCTGGCCTCACCAAAGCAATTGGGAGAGGTGCTTTTTGATAAACTACAGCTTGATCCTAAAGCTAAAAAGACAAAAACTGGTCAATACCAAACTGGAGAGGATGTATTGTTGGCACTAGCACATAAAAGCGACATCGTTCAGGATATTTTAGATTTCCGTCAGTTACAAAAGTTAAAATCAACTTATGTTGATGCTTTGCCATTGTTGGTAAATCCTAGAACTGGTCGTGTACACACTAGTTTCAATCAGGCCGTTGCCGCAACAGGAAGGCTAAGTTCAAATAATCCTAACCTGCAAAACATTCCAATCCGTACAGAACGCGGTAGGGAAGTGCGGAAGGCATTTATTGCCAGAGATGAAAATCATATCCTGCTTTCAGCGGATTATTCGCAAATAGAGCTTCGCATTATTGCAGAGATTAGTAAAGAAGAGAATATGTTGGAGGCCTTTAACAAAGGAATAGACATTCACACGGCAACCGCAGCTAAAGTGTATGGCATTGCTATTGAAGAAGTAGATTCAACACAGCGTCGTAATGCTAAGGCAGTAAACTTTGGAATCATATATGGGCAGTCTGCTTTTGGATTGTCACAGAACCTGGGGATCCCAAGAAAAGAGGCCGCGGCAATTATAGATCAATATTTTACTCAGTATCCTGGTATCAAGAGATTTATGTCCGATACCATGAACTCTGCCCGTGAAAATGGATATGTAGAGACAATTCTAGGCAGAAGAAGGTATTTACGTGATATCAATTCGGCGAATCAGACGGTTCGTGGTTTTGCAGAACGAAATGCCATAAATGCGCCAATACAAGGCTCTGCTGCGGATATGATTAAGGTAGCGATGATAAATATCCATAAAGATATTCAGGAGCAAGGCTTACAGTCTAAAATGACCATGCAGGTACATGATGAGTTGGTGTTCGATGTGTTGAAGACAGAAGTCGAAGCTATGAAGAATATCATTTCACATCGAATGAAAACTGCAATTAAAACTACCGTGCCAATTGAAGTTGAGATTGGTGAAGGAGTGAACTGGTTAGCGGCGCATTAATACGGTCGTCATCCTGGAAATAAGTTCAGGATGACGATCGCATAAAAAATAGCCTGATCATAATTGATGATCAGGCTATTTTTGAATAGAATATTTTGCAATTAAAGCTCAATCGTTTCACCGATTCCCGGTAAAAACAGTGACTTGTTTTCTCTTTTAAACTTGGCTATTGCGGCTTCAGTATCAATCTGAATTGGCGGAAAAGTGTTATAGTGCACACCAATTACTCTATCGCAGTCAATGTATTTCGTAGCCACTACGGCATCATCGGCATCCATCGTATAATGGCCCCCAATAGGAAGAATGGCATAGTCTAAATGATACAAGTCTGCCAGGATTTTCATCTCTACCGTTAGTGCCGTATCCCCGGCATAATATATTGCTTTTCCATCCAGATCTAATACAAAACCGGCGGGGTTACCACCATAACTGCCATCCGGATTACTACTTGAGTGTGTAGCCCAAACGGTACGTAGCATCCCGAAGTCAAATTTAGCTTTGCCAAAATTCACGTCGGTTACATTTTGTACACCTTGTTTTCTGATCCAGTCGGCCACCTCAACCAATGCGATTACCTGAGCTTTTGTTTGATTTGCAATTTCTACTAGATCGGCAACATGATCTGCGTGTCCGTGGCTAACAAGGATATAGTCGGCCTCAATGCCTTTGATATCAATGTGCTTAGCTAGCGGGTTGTGAGTAATAAAAGGATCAAAAAGAAACTTTTTGCCATCAGCTTCAAGCAGAAAGCAAGATTGTCCATAATAAGTATACTTCATCTCTATTTTTCTATTTAATAAAACTGCGTATTATTGTCCAAACATACCACCCATTCCGCCAAACATATCTTTTGTTGCAGCCTGCATTTCCGTGGCGCTCACCTGATCAGCTTGTGCCAGCGCTTTGTTTATGGCTGTAAGTAGCAGTTCTTCTAACTCTTCTTTATCGGCCTGTTTGTAAAAGTCATCGTTAATCTCTACACTTGTAATCGCTTTATTTGCAGTAGCGGTAATACGTATAGCACCCCCTTCAACTTCGCCAAAAACAGAAATTGTATCCAGGCGTTTTTTTATTTCATCGGCCTTTTGTTGTGCCGCCATCAATTTATCGAACATAATCAGGTTGTTTTTTTATAACAACGAAATTAAAGGAAATTGGTTTAAACTATACCGATTAAAATGAAAAAAGAAGCTTTATTTCATCAGTTTGCTGTTAAAATCGACAAATAGTTTAAAAAGATCCATTGTATTTAGTGAATGGGATCGTGACTGGAAGAACGTAAATATCGTGCTGCTTAGAGTAAGTATATGCAAACAGATTAAATATGAGCCGGTGTGCATCGGGTAAATCAAACAGATTGGGGATTCTGGTGTTATAAAAGTATCAATTAAAATTATGGATGTACGTTCGAATGAACCTTTTTGGCTGGTAAAAAATGGAATAAAATATTCATATCCTTCTTTGCGGGAAGATATAGATACAGAGGTGTTAATTGTTGGCGGAGGTATAACAGGAGCGTTAATGGCTCATGCTGCTGTAAAAAAGGGATATAAAACAGTTTTAATTGATAAAAGAGAGATTGCCAATGGCAGTACTTCGGCAACCACATCAATGCTCCAATATGAAATAGATATTCCTTTATATCAATTAAAGGAGTTGATAGGCGAGCAGGGCGCTATTGCCAGTTATTTGTCTTGTCGGGATGCGATAGATAGCCTACATAATGTGGTAAATGAGATCAAATCAGCATGTGGGTTTGAAAAAAAGGAATCCGTTTATTTTGCGGGCAATAGTAAAGATGTAAAATGGTTGAAACCCGAGTTTGAGGCTCGTTTAGCTGCTGGTTTTGAGGTGAAGTGGTTGGATAAGGAACAATTATTTACAGCATACGGATTGGTGGCCGAAGGAGGGATTTTGTCGGAAGATGGCGGAAGTGTAGATGCTTTTTGCCTGACCCATGATCTACTGCATTATAACTCAGAAAAGGGTTTAAGGGTATTTGATAAAACGGAGCTGAAAAAGGTAAAATATGAGAAGGATGGTGTTAAAGTAGTAGTGCATACCGGCGCAGAAATTCGCGCCAAAAAAATCATCTATTGTACTGGATATGAAACTCAGGGGATGCTGCCAGATAAAATTGTGGCTTTAAAAAGCACTTATGCAATAATTAGTGAAAAAGAGAATAAGCATACTCCCTGGTGTAATAAAACCTTGTTCTGGAATACGGATAAGCCTTACTTGTACATGCGTACCACTGCAGATGGTCGGTTACTTGTGGGTGGTGAAGATGTTGACTTTAAAAATGCGCTAAGACGGGATTTATTGCTTTGTAAAAAGAAAGATCGGTTGGTCAAAACCCTGAAAAAATATCTTCCAGAGGTGACATTTATTGAAGATTTTTGCTGGTGCGGTACTTTCGGTGAAACAAAAGATGGCTTGCCCTATATTGGTCAGCATCCGAAATTTCCGGATAGTTATTTTCTTTTGGGCTTTGGCGGGAATGGCATTACTTTTTCGGTAACAGGAGCAGAGATGATTATCGGTATGATGGACGGAATGCCTAATCTTTTATCACATTATTTCAGATTCGGACGTTAAGTTAAATACACGTTTTTATTATTAAATGGTGAAATACCTTTTTTGAAGGGCTTTAATGCCTTGGAAATCACTGAAAAATGTAAAAAAATTAAAAACGTATTGCACAATTCGATATTTATTTAAACCTTTGCGCCTCAACTCATTCAAATAATTATTATACGCAGAAAATGATCAAACACGCAACGCATAAACTTTCTATTGTTGAAGCAAAGAATATTGCTTCAAGAAGTCTGTTTATTGAACGTTTACAACCCGTGTTTTTTGTGACTACGAACCGGCAAACCTATACGCCGCGGATCTGAGTAAATCCCTTATATCAGGTCATTTACGAAGAGGATTGCCTCTCAAAAAACAATTAATCAAAATATTTATATTTTTTCGTTATCATATTAATGAATATAAACGATTTTATAGTGCAGGTTGCACTTCCTGAACATCGTGTCTTCGCAGAAGAAATCTGTGAAGAGATGGCTGAATCGGCTAAAGCACGAGGTACAGGTATTGCTAAGCGCTCTCCGGAGTACGTAGCAGGGAAAATGGTTGACGGTAAATCCGTTATTGCATTTCATAAAGATGGCTCATGGGCAGGATTCTGCTACATAGAAACATGGACTCACGGGCAGTTTGTGGCCAATTCTGGACTTATTGTTAGTCCTAAATACCGTAAGGCGGGTTTAGCGCACGCCATTAAGGAAAAAATATTCGAACTTTCTCGACAGAAGTATCCAAAGGCCAAGATATTTGGTTTAACCACGGGCCTTGCCGTAATGAAGATCAATTCTGATCTTGGCTACGAACCCGTTACTTATTCTGAACTTACTCAGGACGAGGAATTTTGGAAAGGTTGCCAAAGTTGTGTTAACTTCGAAATATTAAAAATGAAGGAGCGCAAAAACTGTATGTGTACTGCGATGTTGTACGATCCAGTAGAGCAGAAGCATGAAGTAGCAAAGAAGTTTGCTGAAGAGCTGCATAAAAAGCCAAAGTTGTACGAACGTTTTATGCGTATTAAGCAAAGGTTAGTGCTTAAGACAAAGTCTCCAAATAAGAAGGGCCCGAAATCCCTGTTTCTAATGTTTAGTGTTTTATTTAAATAGCTGTTATATTAAGATGAAGAAGAAAGTTGTTTTAGCTTTTAGCGGAGGTTTAGATACCTCATTTTGTTGCATTTACCTTGCTCAGGACCGTGGACTTGAGGTTCATTCTGTAATTGTAAATACAGGTGGGTTTTCTGATGAGGAATTACAGGAAATTGAAAAGCGCGCTTACGCTCTTGGTGTAGTTTCTCATGCTGTGGTTGATGAAACTACAAATTATTATAACGGCTGTATTAAATACCTGGTTTATGGTAATGTATTGAAAAATGCTACCTATCCTCTTTCCGTTAGTGCAGAGCGTGTAAGTCAGGCAACAGCAATTGCCAATTACGTAAAAAAGATTGGGGCTGATTATGTGGCTCACGGTAGTACAGGCGCAGGTAACGATCAGGTACGTTTTGATATGATTTTTAATATCATCATTCCTAACGTAGAGATCATTACACCAATTAGAGATTTAAAATTATCCCGCGAAGCGGAAATAGAATACCTGAATGCGCATGGTGTTGAATATAGCGCTGAAAAAGCGAGATACTCGATTAATAAAGGACTATGGGGAACTTCTGTTGGAGGAAAAGAAACTTTAACTTCTAATGAGACTTTACCTGAAGAGGCATGGCCTACACAGGTTTCGGAAACAACTCCACGTAAACTCAATTTAACTTTTGAAAAAGGAGAGTTAGTGGCGATTGATGGCGAGACTTTAGCTCCAGTTCAAGCTATTCAAAAATTACAAGCTATTGCACAGCCTTATGGTATTGGCAGAGATATTCACGTTGGAGATACCATTATCGGTATAAAAGGACGTGTGGGTTTTGAAGCTGCGGCTCCAATTGTGATCATCAAAGCACACCATACGCTTGAAAAACATACTTTAACTAAATGGCAGCTTTCGTGGAAAGAACAATTGTCTACTTTTTATGGCAACTGGCTACACGAAGGTCAATTTCATGATCCAATTATGCGCAATATCGAAGCCTTCTTAACTGATACTCAGAAAGTGGTTAGCGGAACGGTATTTGTAGAGTTGTTGCCTTATCGCTTCAATATTATAGGCATCGAGTCTGAACATGACTTGATGAGCAATAAGTTTGGTAGCTATGGCGAAATGAACAACGCATGGAGTGGCGAGGATGTAAAAGGGTTTTCTAAGATTTTTGGCAACCAGGTAATGATCTGGCATAAAGTAAACGGACATGATTAAAGCAGGTGTAGTTGGCGGTGCAGGATATACAGGAGGTGAATTAGTTCGCATTCTGATCAATCACCCTTCTGTAGAAATTAAATTTGTACACAGTAAGAGCAATGCCGGAAACTTGGTTTCTGATGTTCATACCGACTTGCTTGGCGATACAGATTTGCGTTTTTCTCCTTCACTTACATCTGATATCGATGTGTTGTTTCTATGTCTTGGACACGGGGATTCAAAGCTGTTTTTGGAAAACAACGACATTAATAAAGCGATTAAGATCATCGATTTAAGTCAGGATTTCAGACTAAAGGTTAATGCAGGTACCCGTTGGGCTTATGGTTTGCCAGAGTTGAACAGAGAGGCCATAAAAACAAGTAGTTTTATTGCTAATCCGGGTTGTTTTGCAACCTGCATTCAGTTGGGTCTACTTCCGCTGGCGGCAAAAGGATTGTTGACAAACGAAATACACATCAATGCAACAACTGGATCAACAGGTGCGGGACAGGGCTTGGCGGCAACATCACACTTTAGCTGGCGCAACAACAACCTATCGGTTTATAAAGCTTTCGAACACCAGCATTTAAATGAGATTGGTGAGAGCCTTAAACAGCTCAATAGAAAGTTTGAGCAGGTGCTGAACTTTATCCCACAACGTGGCGATTTTGCAAGGGGTATCTTAGCGGCGATGTATTTGGAAAGCGATTTAACAACCGAAGAAGCACAGCGCATTTATCGTGATTATTATGCAAAACATCCGTTTACGCATGTGAGCAAAAAGAATATCGATTTAAAACAGGTGGTAAATACCAATAAAGCAATTGTACATGTAGAAAAGCATGGTACCAAGCTGTTTATTGTAAGTATTATAGATAACCTATTAAAGGGGGCAAGCGGACAAGCGGTGCAGAATATGAATTTAATTTTTGGATTGGAAGAGACCGAAGGACTCCGGCTAAAGGCAGTAGCATTTTAGCTAGAACGTTCTCAACGCTCTTTTATGTACCGTCTTTGTTCTGATTTTCAGTATAATGGACGGAATCCTTAATCTTTAAAAATTAAATAAAAATGAACTTATTCGACGTATACCCATTAAATAATATAGAAATAGTAAAAGCATCTGGTAGCAAAGTATGGGATGCAAATGGTCAGGAATATTTAGACTTATATGGCGGTCATGCTGTAATTTCTATTGGTCACACCCATCCGCATTATGTAAAACGCTTAACAGATCAACTTAATAAAGTAGGCTTTTACTCCAATTCTGTGCTTATTCCTTTACAAGTCGAGCTGGCTGAAAAACTCGGCAAAGTTTCAGGGAAGACAGATTTCCAGTTGTTCCTATGTAACTCAGGAGCTGAAGCCAATGAAAATGCATTAAAGCTAGCCTCTTTTTACAATGGAAGAAAAAAGGTAATTGCCTTTAAGGGGGCTTTCCATGGCAGAACTTCTTTGGCGGTTTCTGCAACAGATAATCCTAAAATTATCGCTCCAGTAAACGAAACTGATAACATTATTTTCTTGCCACACAATGATGAAGCTGCTTTAGCGAATGCATTTGCGGAGTATGGAAATGAAATTACAGCCGTAATTATTGAAGGAATACAAGGTGTTGGTGGTATCAAAGAGGCTTCTGTAAGCTTTTTACAAAAGATCCGTTCACTTTGTGACCAATATAATGCCGTTTATATTGCGGATAGTGTGCAGTGCGGTTACGGCAGAACAGGTAAATTCTACTCGCATGATTATGCAGGTGTTGATGCCGACATTTATACCATGGCAAAAGGAATGGGTAATGGTTTCCCGATAGGAGGGATTTCTATTGCGCCTAAGTTTAAGCCTTGGCATGGTATGTTGGGTACCACTTTTGGTGGTAACCATTTGGCTTGTGCAGCTGCATTGGCAGTTTTGGAAATTATTGAACAGGATAATCTGTTAAAAAATGCGGAAGAGGTTGGCACTTATCTGATCAATGAATTAAAGCAAATAGAGGGAATAAAAGAAGTGCGTGGGCGTGGCTTAATGATCGGAATAGAACTTCCAGAAAGCCTTCAAAACGTAAAAAAAGACTTACTATTTAAATATAAAATCTTTACTGGAGAGGCAAAGCCTAATGTCATCAGACTATTGCCTGCTTTAAATTTAACTAAGGATCTGGCAGATCAATTTTTGAATGATTTTAAAACCGCTTTAAAAGGATGAACCAATTCACCTCAGTAAATGATGTGCAAGACATCGGCCAATTGGTTAATGATGCATTGGCACTTAAAGAAAGCCCGTATGCGCACCAGCATTTGGGTAAAAATAAAACTCTTGGGCTAGTTTTTTTAAATCCCAGCTTACGTACCCGTTTAAGCACTCAAAAGGCAGCCCTTAATTTAGGGATGAATGTGATGGTGATGAACATGGATAAAGAGGGTTGGGCACTAGAAACACAAGATGGTATCGTGATGGACGGAACTACCGTAGAGCATATTCGGGAGGCTGCAGCTGTAATGGGGCAGTACTGTGATGTGCTGGGCTTGCGTTCTTTTCCTAAACTGTTGAACCGTGATGAGGATTATAACGAAGATTTCTTCAATAAATTTATAAAATATTGCAAGGTTCCTGTGGTTAGCTTAGAAAGCGCGACCCGCCACCCCTTACAAAGTTTGGCCGATCTGGTTACAATAAAAGAAACCTGGAAAGGTCCTGCTAAACCGAAGGTTGTTTTAGCCTGGGCACCACACATAAAAGCATTGCCGCAGGCAGTTCCTAACTCTTTTTCGGAGTGGATGTGCAAAGCGCAGCAAGAGGGAATGCTTGATTTTACCATTGCTCAACCTAGAGGTTATGAGTTAAATGCAGATTTTACGCAAGGAGCTCATATTACCCATGATTTGGATGAGGCTTTGGCCGGTGCAGATTACATTTACGTTAAAAATTGGTCTAGCTATGAGGAATATGGTAAAGTATTACCTTTTACAGAAGGCTGGATGCTAACTAATGATAAGTTAAAACCGACTAACGACGCGCGGGTGATGCATTGCTTACCTGTTCGTCGCGATTTAGAGCTTTCATCAGAAATATTGGATGGTCCTAATTCATTGGTGATCCATGAAGCGGGAAACCGCTTATGGGCAGCGCAGGCGGTGTTAAAGCAAATGCTTGAAAAACTATAGGGCATATGAAAAAGAAACTAAGTGTAATTAAAATCGGGGGTAACGTAATTGACGATTCAGAAAAACTACATCGGTTCTTACTGGACTTTACAGCGCTTCCGGGCGACAAGATTTTAATTCATGGTGGTGGAAAAATTGCTACAGAGTTAGGCGTTTCGCTTGGTGTAGAAGCTAAAATGGTTGAAGGCAGACGGATTACTGATATAGAAACCCTTCGTGTGGTAACTATGGTGTATGCCGGCTTAATCAATAAAAACATGGTGGCCCAGTTACAGGCAAAAGGCTGTAACGCAATAGGGCTTACCGGTGCAGATGGCAATATCATTAAAGCGGTAAAGCGGCCTGTAAAGGATATAGATTATGGTTTTGTAGGTGATTTGGATGCTTCATCTGTCTCCACTAAAACCCTTTCTAGCCTATTAGAAGTAGGATTGGTACCTGTACTTTGTGCCATTACCCACGATGGGGAAACACAGCTTTTAAATACAAATGCCGACACTATTGCTTCGGCAGTGGCAGTGGCTATGTCGGATTTCTATGAAACTTCGTTAATCTATTGCTTTGAAAAGCGAGGAGTAATGCGTGATATAGACGACGATAGTTCATTGGTAACAGAGATAAAGATGGAGCAGTTTGACACCTTAAAAAGTGAAGGTGTGGTTTCAGGCGGAATGATCCCTAAATTGCACAATGCTTTTGAAGCAATAAAAAGTGGCGTAGCAGCTGTGTACATTGGTAAGGCTGATGAACTGCCACAGATTAATGAAAATAATTTCGGAACCAGATTAATAAAATAATTATGAACAAGTTTAAAGGCAGCATTGCTATTTTAGGAAGCGGAAACATTGGTATCTCTTTAGCCAAAGGTCTAGTTAAATCTAACTATGCCGAACCCGGACAGATCAGTTTAACCAGAAGAAATATTTCGGGTTTAAGTGCATTGGCCGAGCAAGGTTTTGTAGTTAGTGATGACAACGCTGCTGTAGTTGCAAATGCCGATATTGTTGTTTTGGCGGTATTGCCGCAACAATTGAACAACTTGTTATCCCAAATAGAAGCTGTTGTTGATGATAAAAAGCAATTGTTTATTTCTGTTGCTTCCGGTGTAAGCTGTATAGATATCAGGAGTAAATTAGGTGAAAACGTACAGGTGATTAGGGCAATGCCAAATACGGCGATCGCCATTGGACAGTCTATGACCTGTGTGGCTACTGACAATGCAACTGCCGAAAATGTAGCAGAGGTGATCAGGATGTTCGAAACTGTAGGTTCTGTGGTTAAAATTAACGAAGACCTCATGACTTCGGCTACGGCCTTATGTGCTTGTGGTATCGCATTCTTCTTAAGAGCGATCAGAGCAGCATCGCAAGGCGGAGTAGAGATCGGTTTCCATGCCGATGAAGCTTTAAAAATGGCTGTGCAAACAGCTAAAGGCGCTGCCGATCTGTTATTACTGATGCAATCACACCCTGAGCAGGAAATTGATAAAGTAACTTCTCCTAAGGGCTGTACCATAGCAGGATTAAACGAAATGGAGCACAATGGCTTCAGTTCATCATTAATAAAAGGAATTAAACTTTCAGCAATTAAAGCGGGTGCTTTATATACAAAAGAATAGATATGATGATAGCGGGACTGCAAAAAGATAGTTTAGAGTTGTTGAAACAATTGATCAGCATACAATCCTTTAGCAGAGAAGAGGATAAAACAGCTGATGCAATTGAGGTTTTTTTGCAGCAGAAAGGTATAAAAACCAATCGAAAGCTGAATAATATATGGGCTTATAACAAGCATTTTGATGCGGCTAAGCCGACATTGCTTTTAAATTCGCACCATGACACCGTAAAACCAAATACAGGCTATACGCGCAACCCTTACGACGCTGCGGTTGAAGATGGTAAATTGTACGGCTTGGGCAGTAATGATGCCGGAGGATGTCTCGTATCGCTTATAGCGACCTTTCTTTACTACTATGATCAGGAAGGCTTAAATTATAACATTTGCCTGGCCACTACCGCTGAGGAAGAAATATCTGGTAGCAATGGTTTAGAGTGTGTGTTGCCTGATTTAGGCGAACTGGAGTTTGCTATTGTAGGTGAGCCGACATTAATGAACCTGGCAATTGCCGAAAGGGGATTGTTGGTGTTGGATTGTACCACACATGGAAAAGCAGGTCATGCCGCACGTGAAGAGGGGGATAACGCCATTTATAAAGCTTTAAAGGATATCGAATGGTTTCGTAGCTATCGTTTTTCTAAGGTGTCTGAGATGTTTGGCCCTTTAAAAATGTCAGTTACGATTATCAATGCCGGTTCTCAGCACAATGTTGTTCCTGCTACTTGTAATTTTACGGTTGATGTTCGGGTAACTGATGCTTATACAAATGAGGAGGTATTAAAGATCATTCGTACAAATGTGGATTGCGATGTGCAACCCCGTTCTACAAGATTAAAACCTTCATCTATTGATAAAGAACACCCAATAGTCCAATCCGGATTGGCTTTAGGTCGTACTACCTATGGTTCACCGACTACCTCTGATCAGGCATTATTAAGCATTCCCTCTTTAAAAGTTGGGCCTGGAGATTCTGCCCGCTCGCACATGGCTGATGAATATGTGCATGTCAACGAAATTGAAGAAGGTATTGAGCTTTATATCGCAATGCTGAAACCAGTAGTAGGGGGCAAATAGATTAAAATTTTAAAAATTGATACATGAAGATCTGGCAAAAAAATATTGATGTAAATAAGGATATTGAAACTTTTACGGTTGGTAAAGACAGGGAACTGGATTTGCAAATGGCAGCTTTTGACGTTTTAGGCTCACTTGCACACGTAGAAATGCTGGAAAGCATAGGTTTGCTTACCGCCGACGAGCTTGTAGAGATTCAAAAAGAACTTAAAAATATTTACGCTGAAATAGCGGCTGGAAAGTTCGTTATCGAAGATACTGTTGAAGATGTACACTCTCAGGTTGAGTGGTTGCTAACTCAAAGAATTGGGGAGGCAGGAAAAAAAATACATAGCGGACGCTCGCGCAATGATCAGGTTTTGGTTGATCTGAAATTATATTTCAGAAGCTGCATTGAAGAGATGGTGGGCAATACCAATGTGTTGTTCGGACAATTGATTTCGTTGAGTAATACACATAAGGATAAACTGTTGCCGGGCTATACGCATTTACAAATTGCAATGCCTTCGTCGTTTGGACTATGGTTTGGTGCTTATGCCGAAAGTTTGGTAGATGATATGGAATTGATGTTGGCGGCCTGGAAAATCTGTAACAAAAACCCTTTGGGCTCTGCGGCGGGTTATGGCTCTTCTTTTCCTTTAAACAGAACCATGACGACTGCATTGCTAGGCTTTGAGCGTTTAAATTACAATGTGGTTTATGCGCAGATGGGTAGGGGCAAAACAGAAAGAATTTTGGCGCAGGCCATGTCTTCTGTTGCTGCATCATTAGCAAAAATGGCAATGGATGTTTGTCTGTTCATCAATCAGAATTTCGGGTTTATCAGCTTCCCAGACGAATTGACTACAGGATCGAGCATTATGCCGCACAAAAAGAATCCTGATGTATTTGAGTTGATCCGCTCACGTTGCAATAAGATTCAGGCTTTGCCAAATGAGATTGCTTTAATGATCACCAATTTGCCTTCTGGGTATCACCGCGATTTGCAGCTGTTAAAAGAGAATCTTTTCCCTGCAATTACCTCTTTGAACGAATGCTTGGAAATGACCACTTTCATGCTTCAAAACATTACCGTGAAAGATCATATTCTGGATGACAAGAAATATGCTTATTTATTTAGCGTAGAGGTGGTGAATGAACTGGCGTTGAATGGTACTCCTTTTAGGGAAGCTTATAAAATCGTTGGCGAATCTATTGATAATGGCACTTTTGCTCCGGGTAAAGCCGTAAACCATACGCATGAAGGAAGTATTGGAAACCTTTGCAATGGAGAGATTGAAGGCATGATGACGGAAGTGTTATCGCAATTTAAATTTGAAAAAACACATCAGGCTATCGAGAAATTACTGGCGTAGCAAGATTGTATCATTATAAAATTATGCCCTTGGCCGTCATCCTGAGACTCTAGCATTAGAAAAAATATAAAAAAGGGGGAATGACATACGTGCTATATGCTCCTCGTCATCCTGAATTTATTTCAGGATCGCTCAAGAGAAAGACCATGCCAGTGCGAGATCCTGAAATAAATTCAGGATGACGAAAAAAATGCCGGAAGACAAATCTTCCGGCATTTTTGTTATTTAAACTCTGATGTTTTATGGAATTCAATATCAGGAAAATCCCTCATTGTCATATTGATCATGAACTCATTGTCGGCTAGATAAACCGGGTTACCGTCTTTATCTTCACCGATATGTGCTTGTTTCCTTTTCAGGAACTCAGCAAGTTTAGTCTTGTCTTTTGATGTAACCCAATTAGAACGCGTATAGCTAAGCATCCTAAATGCAGCTTTAGCGCCATATTCATGTTCCAAACGGAAGGCAATTACTTCAAATTGAAGTTCACCTACAGCACCAACTACCTTACGGTTTCCGGGTTGCATGATAAACAATTGTGCTACGCCTTCCTCTGTAAGCTGTTGTATGCCTTTCTCCAGCTGTTTTGTCTTTAATGGGTCTCTGTTCTCTAATTCCTTAAATATCTCGGGAGAGAAGCTAGGAATGCCTTTAAATTGAAGTTTCTCTCCTTCAGTAAGCGTGTCGCCTATTTTAAAGTTTCCGCTGTCATAAAGACCTACCACATCACCAGGCCATGCTTCTTCAACGATACTTTTTTCGTTGGCCATGAAATCCATCGGGTTGGAGAATTTCAGTTTCTTATCCTGACGGGTGTGGTAATAAAATTTATTACGTTCAAACTTGCCCGAACAAACCCTTAAGAAGGCAATTCTGTCGCGGTGTTTTGGATCAAGGTTTGCGTGGATTTTAAATACAAAGCCAGAAAAGTTCTTTTCTTCAGCTGCCACTTCACGCTGCTCAGCCTCACGTCCCTTTGGACTTGGGGCGATATTGATGAAAGTATCCAGCAATTCTTTGATACCAAAGTTATTGATAGCACTACCAAAAAATACCGGTGCCAACAACCCTTCAATGTACATGCTTTTGTCTAAGTCGCCATAAACACCATGTACAAGTTCTAAATCACCTTTTAAGCCTTCAAGCTCTTTAGGTTTTAAAAACTTATTCAGGTTCTCGTCATTTAAGTCATTAACCTCAATTACTGGTGCGCTGATTTTTGACTTATCAGGTTCAAACAGGTTTAAGTGTTTGTTGTATATGCTATACACGCCTTTAAAAGTGTGTCCCTGACCAATTGGCCAAGATAAAGGGCAAAGGCTGATGTTTAATTTACTTTCAACTTCATCCAGTAAATCGAAGGCTTCTTTACCCTCGCGGTCCATTTTATTGATAAAAATGATTACCGGAGTGTTACGCATTCTACAAACAGACATTAATTTCTCTGTTTGTTCCTCAACCCCCTTCACACAATCCACAACGAGGATTACGCTATCTACTGCTGATAAGGTACGGTAAGTATCTTCCGCAAAATCCTTGTGACCAGGTGTGTCTAAAATGTTGATACGCTTGCCATTATATTCAAAACCCATTACAGAAGTAGCTACAGAGATACCACGCTGTTTCTCTATCTCCATAAAATCGGAAGTATTGCTTTGGTTGGCCTTGTTGCGTTTTACCGCTCCAGCCGTATTAATGGCACCGCCAAAAAGCAGGAATTTCTCTGTTAAGGTTGTTTTACCGGCATCGGGGTGACTGATAATGGCAAATGTTTTTCGTTTTTCTATTTCTGGGTGAATCATAAAGAATTAAGCCTGTGCGTTCAACGCGGCTGCAAAGATAATTATAATATATAAAAATCAGCGTCTGAGTAAAAGCATTGCATTTGCCCCATCTTGCTATTCCAATTTGGAAGAGCAAAGGCAATAAAGTATACCTTTATTAAAAACTATCTGGCTTAAAACCAATTCTTTTTCTTGGAGGATTAGGCTTTTCTTGTTTTTCCAGCAGTTCATCTAGGTATCTGAATACGATCTCCATATTTTTATCTTGATTATCAAGCTTCGTTTTAATCTTCTCAATTTCTAAACGCAAATCGGTGTTATCTGCCAACATTTGACGAATACGGGTAAAAATCCGCATGATCTGAATATTTACCGTTATGGCTCTATCACTCGACAATACTCCTGATAGCATTGCCACACCCTGCTCTGTAAATACATTCGGCGGCTGCCGTCTTCCACCCCATTTTGCTATTCCATTTTGGAAGTCCAAGTTTTTAAATTCTTCATTAGTTAAACGAAACATGAAATCATCGGGAAAACGCTTAATATTTCTTGCAATCGCTTTATTTAAATTGCTTGTAGTTACCTGATATAACTCAGCGAGGTCTTCATCCAGCATAACCTTATGGCCACGAATGAGATAGATCTGCTTCATTATAATTTCATCTGGGATGATAAGAAACTTCGTTCCAATAGGGTTTTCTTCTTCCATAACATGCTTACTTTTGGCTAAGATCTATAGTTATTGTATAATAATTACTATATGTTAAAATTAATTAAGCTGGTATGGGAAATATTTTCTTACCAATCTTGCTATTCCAATTTGGAATAGCAAGATTTTAAATTCTTCATCAGTTAAACGAAACATGAAGTAATCGGGGGAAACGCTAAATATTTTCTTACCAATCTTGCTATTCCAATTTGGAATAGCAAGATTTTAAATCCTTCACAAGGTTAAGGCTTCTTCACACCTGGTTCACACATCCTTCACACCAAACCCACAAAAAGGTAGCTTTTTGTGAAGAAAGTGTGTGGAATGTGTGGACTATGTGAGGACTACTCCTTAAGCGTGACTAGTTTCTGGCTTAGGTTGATGTAGCGGGTATTTGTCATCATAAAGGATGCTGGTGGCCATAATCATGGGGTGGAGATATTCATAGAAAGCGATCAAATTAGCTCGTTCTACATTATTCAAAAATTCTTTTTTGGTATAATAACTTTGTGTCATCATTTGGCGAAGGTATTCAAGACTATCGTCTAGTGAATAAACAGAAAAAAAAGATTTTAAGACTTCATTGGCAACTTCTTGTTGCTGGGCTTTGGTACCTGATGGTCTTTTGTGTAGATACTGTTGGTGATTCATATGCTCATTTTTAAAGTTAAAAAAATGAGTCTCTGGGGATTTAGGAGCGGCTTGTGCTAGCTTCGTTTTTAAATGAAACGAAGGTGGACCATAGCAGACTCTACGTAAAACCGCCATCTTTCGGGCTTCTGACGGCCTTGAACCAACGGATTACAATAGAGCCCATAACGCTATAGTGCACCTTCAAAAGTACAACAATATTTGTTACGGGCATTAATCTATTGTCTCGGTTCGTATTGTCAGAATTTTGAAAGATGAGACTCTGAATTAATACCTCATTTAAGAAGTAAATGATATGTTGTGCTATTTCTTTATTTCATTGGCCGGGGTTTTAGTTATTCTTAATTTATAGGGTGTTGCGTTTTTTAAAGATAAATAGAATATTTTAAATAAACATTATTTCTATAAAATTAACTATCGGTATTAAGTTGCTGATATACGGAAATGTAATGATCAGGCATTCAAGCCACCATCAATTGTAATGGCAGTCCCTGTAATGAATCTTCCTTCTTCGCTGGCCAGATAGGCAACCAGGCCTGCAATATCTTCGCCTGTTCCATAGTCTGAAAGTGCCATTCGGCTTCTCAGAAAATCGGCCAGGTCGCTATCTGAAGGATTCATGTCGGTATTAATCGGACCTGGCTGCACAAGGTTTACAGTTATGCCCTTAGCGCCCAGATCTCTGGCTAGCCCTCTCGTAAAACCTTTAAGCGCGGCTTTACTCATGGTATATAAAGTGGTTTGAGGACTGACTGCGTTATCAGCCATATTGCTGCCAATGGTGATGATCCTGCCATTGTTGGGCATATGGGGTGCTGCAGCAAGGGATGCTACATATACCGCCCGAACGTTTACTGCCATGATCTCTTCATAATCTTCGAGTGTATGTGATTCAAATTCCTTACCAATATAGATTCCTGCATTGCTCACCAGAATGTCAATGGGGCCAAGTTCTGCAATGGTTTTTTGAATGGCAGTTGTTAAGGCTTTCGGGTCGATACTGTCGGCTTCCACAGCAGAAGCCTGCCCGCCATTCGCCTTAATTTCTGCGGCTACTGCTTCTGCTTTTTCCCTGGATTTAGAATAGGTTAATACTACAGTTGCCCCCTCTTCTGCCAGTCTTTTGCTAATAGCTGCTCCCATTCCACGGCCACCGCCGGTAATAAATGCGATCTTGTTTTCTAATCGTTTCATACTATTTGTTATTGATTTCTATTCAAAAGTAGATACTAATACTTATTTTTGTTAGTATACACTGAATTGTCAGGTACTAACAAAAAGGTAAGAAATGAGAAAGGAATCATCTACGAACACTATTAATGAAAAACAGATCAACGACAGTTGCGGTATGGCCTATTCATTATCTGTATTAGGAGGTAGATGGAAACCTGCAATACTTTGCAGGTTGATGCACCATACGATGCGCTACAGTGATTTGAAAAATTCGATAGAACTAATTTCTGAAAGGATGTTGGTTTCGCAATTGCGTGAACTGGAAGCTGATCAGGTGGTTAAGCGCACGGTATATCCGGTGGTTCCGCCTAGGGTAGAATACGAACTTACGCCGCTCGGGCTAAGTATGAGACCGATGCTGAAAGCCATGTCCGATTGGGGCAATCTGCATCGTAGCAAGGTTAATCCGGATGCCGATATTGTAGTGTCGGACTTTTAGTTGTTTGATGAGTTTTTCATATCGCACGGATCAACATTAAAGCAAATAAAAAAGGGTGCCCTGGTTTTTGGGCACCCAATTATACTAAATGATTTGTTCGGCTAGTTTCTGCCACCACGCGATGGTCTTTCACCACCACCTCTGCTTTCGCTGCTTCTGCCTTCACTACTTCTTTGCGGCTGTTGCTGCTGTACACGCTCTGGCCTTTGTTGTTGCTGTTGCGGTGCAGGTCTGCTTTCCTGACGTTGAGGTTGTTCCTGTCTTTGCGGACGAGGAGCCTCAGGTCTTTCTTGTTGCTGCTGAGGTTGTGGAGTCGGTCTGCTTTCTTGGCGTTGAGGCCTTTCCATTCTTTCCGGACGAGGTGATTCTGGCCTTTGCTGCGGCTGTGTTTGCGGCTGTTGCGTAGGTCTTTCCTGACGTGTTGGACGCTCTACTTGCGGCTGCGAAGGATTAACTTGTTGTGGCCGTTGTCCTGGGTTTTCCCTACTTGGTGTTACCCCCTCTGGCCTTTGAGGACGAGATCCAGGATTTTGAGGATTCTCATTCCTACCCGGTCTCGAGTTATTACCTTCTGTAGGTCTTGTATTTCCCTCCGGACGTGTAACATTTGGCCTATTGGTATTTCCTGGGTTTTCACCTCTCGAAGGACGACCTGTTACTGATCCATTGCCTGAAGGGTTTCTATCGCCTCTTATTGTAGTAGCCCCTTCTTGTCTAATCGCTTCTCTCGGCCTTGCACTTACATTCGAATTGCCTCTGCTAGGTCTTGGTGTATAAATATTTACACTGTTTCCACTGATGTTGGTTCTGCTCGGTCTGCCAGTGTTATTTACATTGTAAACCCTTACATCCTGTCTTGTGGCACGTCTGATATCATCAGCCCTTGGGCCAGAATAATAAGTTCTGCTGTTGCGTACATAAGTGTTATTAATGATAACCGTGTTGTTTATGTAAACCGTATTTCTGCGCGAATAATACCTTGGGAAACTGTCGTAATAGATATTCCTTTGCGGTATGAATACCCACCATAAAGAAGGGATGTTAAAGCTGATGTTAATGTTCATGCCCGGACCCATTGGTGCCCATCCATAATATCCATCTCCACTTCTCCAACTTACCCATGCCGGACCCCATGTGGTATCAGGAATCCAAACCCACTCATTGTAGTTGTTGTAAACCCATCTTCCATAGTGGAATGGAGCCCATCCCCAATCATAATTTGATACCCAAGTATTCCCATATTCAGTCATTACCCAACGACCGTTTGTGTAATAAGGTCTAAAATCGCCTTGCTGGCCTACGTCTGGTCTCCAAACGTAACCATATTGAGGATCCTGAATCCAGGTTCCGTAGGGAGACAGTTCATCATAAAAAGATTGTAACGACACATCGTCTCCCTGTGCCATAACCTTTTGTGTGGTCCCGGTTAGCATGAGCAGTAGCCCAAGTACTATAGCCGGTAATTTGATCATGTTTTTCATTTTTGTGTGTGTTTAATTTACCTAACGCTTTTAACGTATCAATTTGAGTTCCAAAAACTGCGAATAGTTTAATGTATCTACTAAAATATTACATTGTGGTGTTTCTAAGTGCCCTAATTAAATTTGTTTATCTTGTGGTTAGGCCTATTTTAATTTAAAACTACTATATACAATTTACCGTTTTTCTGATGATGACGGTAGGTTTAAAAGCTAAGATTACTTATAGACCACACTATTTAAATGAGGAAATATGCGCTTTACCGCAAATAATTCTCTTCTTTTGCATACAAAATCATATTACGAATGACAAAAGGTACATTATTTCTTATCCCTGTTCCTCTGGCAGAAAATGCAGCTCAAAAATCTTTTACTGCATTTCTTGGAGATACCATCAACTCTTTAAGTGTTTATATTGTTGAAAATGAGAAGACTGCCCGGAAGTTCTTAAAAGAAGCGGGAATAACAATTCCGCAAAGCGATTTGACCGTCCATGATTATGGAAAACATAAGCGTAATGACTCTATGGTGCCTTATTTTAAGGAACTGATGACGGGAAAAGATGTTGGCTTGATGAGTGAGGCGGGTTGTCCAGGAATTGCTGATCCAGGTGCTGATGTAATTTTGGAAGCACACAAACGTGGGATAAAGGTAGTGCCTTTGGTAGGCCCTAGTTCTATTTTGTTGGCTTTAATGGCCTCAGGATTTAATGGACAGAGCTTTACCTTTAATGGTTATCTGCCAATTGATAAAGTGGAAAGAGGAAAGCGCATTAAAGAATTGGAGCAACTGGCAAAAGCGAAAAAGCAGACTCAGATTTTTATTGAAACGCCATTCCGTAATAACCACCTTTTCGAAGATATTCTTAAAAATACAACTGCACAAACACAGCTTTGCGTGGCCTGTAATTTAACTGGAGAAGATGAGTTTGTAAAAACGATGTCGGTTGGTCAGTGGAAGCAGGAGCGGATTGATCTCCATAAAAAACCGACTATATTTTTGATATACGCTTAGCGGTACATGTTTTTGCTGTCGATAAATGAAAGTACTTTGTCTGGGACAAAGTACTGTACATTTTTGCCAGCTGCAATTCCTTTACGGATAAAGGTTGACGAAATATCCATTTGAGGGGTATCTGTGATCTTAACTGAGGGATGATCGGCCCATTCCGACAGGTCTACCCCGGGTCTGGGATAGACATAAATCTCGTAGTTTTTTAAAATAATCTCGTAGTTTTTCCACTTTTTAAAAGAGGCTAGATTATCTGCGCCCATAATTAGTGCAAACTCTTTTCCGGGGTATTTTTCTTGTAGATACGCCAGCGTATCAATGGTATAGGAGGGCTGAGGCAGACTAAATTCAATATCGCTGACTTTAATCCTATCAGATGTTTCTGTCGCCAACTTTGCCATTTCCAGCCTATCGTACATATTCGAAAGGCTGTTTCTGTTTTTTAATGGGTTGTGCGGAGAAACGACCAGCCACACTTCTTTAAGTCCGGAAAAACCGGCCATGTAATTGGCTATAATTAAATGACCAATATGGATGGGGTTAAAGGAGCCAAAGAAGAGTCCGGTTTTCATCAATCTATATTAACGGGTTATTTTTTATAAAATCTCCTACTAATTTTTCGGCTTCAAGACAGGCTGTTTCTAAATCGAAGTTTTTAAGGACCACGTCAAATTTATCAGCGTAAGCCAACTCTTTTTCGGCCTTTACAAAGCGCTCTTGAAGTTTTTCGGCACTATCAGTACCTCGACCTGTTAAACGTTCTTTTAAGATCTCTAATGAGGGGGGCTGGACAAAAATAGCCAGGGCATCCTCTTCATATTTACGTTTTAAGCGCAAACCGCCTTCAACATCAATGTCAAATATAACATGCTGGTCATTGTCCCAGATGCGTTGAATTTCTGATCTTAAAGTGCCGTAAAAAGTACCCTTATAAACTTCTTCAAACTCAACAAACTCTTGGTGCGCTATTTTATGTAGAAAATCTTCTTTAGAAATGAAATAATAATCTTTTTCGTTTTTTTCATCGCCACGTGACTCACGTGTAGTGGCAGAAATGGAGAAACTTAAAGATGGAAACTTCGTAAGCAAATGTTTAACGATAGTGGTTTTGCCTGCTCCCGAGGGGGCAGAAAATATAATTAATTTACCTTGTTTCATTGGTACTTACAAAACGTTTAATAATTGTTCTTTAATCTTTTCCAGTTCCTCTTTCATTCCAACAACCAATTGTTGAATCTGGGCATCATTGGCTTTAGCACCCATGGTATTTATCTCACGGCCAATCTCTTGTGAGATGAAGCCTAGCTTTTTACCATTGGCATCTTTGCTTTTTAAAGTGTCGGTAAAATAATCACAGTGACTTCTTAAGCGGATTTTCTCTTCGGTAATGTCTAATTTGTCGATATAATAAATCAATTCCTGTTCTAAACGGTTTTGATCTACGTTGATCTTGCCCACGTTTTCTTCTAAAAACTGGTTTAAACGAGCTTTGATTAGTGGGATTCTAAGTGGCTCTAATACTTCGATCTGGCTAAAAAAGGCAAGGATATTTTTAACTCTTAGCTCCAAATCAGCTTTTAAAACAGCACCTTCGGTTTCTCTAAATAGGTTGAAACTAGCCAAAGCTTTAGTAAAAGTATTGTTCAGGATCATCCAGTCATTTTCACTTACCTCGTCATCAACATAACTAATTACATCAGGGAAATTAAGCACTGCTTGTAAAAGATTGCTTGAATTTGCACCTAAGTTGATGTTGATTTCTTCTAGTTGCTTGTAATATTTGCTTAGTAAAGCAGCATTGATGGTCGCGCCTTTTAAAGCTTCTTCGCCACGTTCAATATTTATGGAAACACTTACTTTTCCGCGTTCAATATCTTTACTACAAACATTGCGCAATAGCAATTCCTTATCAGAAAAGGCTTTAGGAAGCTTTAAATTGAGCTCCAAAAACTTACTATTTAAGGATTTTATCTCTACAACGAATTTTACATTCTGATGATCTGCAGAGGCCAGGCCGTATCCTGTCATTGATTTTATCATGTGCAAAGATATAATTTATTGGCTTTCTCTGCCCATTTAACTTTTTTTAACTAAGGTAATTACTAAACAATGGCTATTTTTACAGCTATAAATAACCAATAATGAAGTTTAATTCTTTAAATATTTTATTGTTTTGGGCATTTTTTCTGATCTCCATCCCTGCTGTTATGGCGCAAGATTTTTTATTGGGAGGGGTTATATTTGAAAAAGGGACTTCAAATCGCATCGCTGCATCGGAGGTTATCAATAAACGGAGTGGCTTTAGGGTAGTAAGTAGTGACTTTGGCTTGTTCCAGATCAGAGCATCTATAGGAGATACGCTTTTGGTAATTAAAAGAGACTTTTCTGATGCTGAGGTTGTTGTGGCCAATAATAAGGATCTTGCGATTTATTTAGAGCGGGGAAAGATGCTTAGAGAGGTGAACATTAGCGGACAAACTAAAAAACAAGAACTCCAGGATTTGAAAAGGGATTATAGAAATAAAGGCTCTTTTTATCAGGGTAAACCACCATTTTTATCTTTTTTGTTTATGCCCTTAACTGCGGTTTATGAGCTGTTTGGTAGAACACCTAAGAATGCGAGACGATTTGGACGTTATTATGAAACAGAAATGCAGCAGAGCCGCATTGATGGGTTCTTTAATGAGTATTTGATACAAAACAATACTGACCTGAAAGGGGCTGATCTGGAGAAATTTATGCTAGATTATAGACCGGAGTACGAAAAAGCAAAAAATTGGGCGGAGTATGATGCTATCAAATACATCAGAGATTCGTATAAAAAGTATACAGATACGCTAGGAAAACCTATTAAGAATTAGATAGATAAGGCTTCGCAGGTTTTTTCTGCAGCTAATTTTTCCGCATTTTTCTTGTTGTAGTCCCTTCCAATACCATAACTCTCGCCTTCAATAACCGCCTGAATGCTGAATAATTTAGGGCTTTCGCCTTCTAGATTCGGGATCAGATCAAAGGTGATATCTTTTCCATGGCGTTGGCACCATTCAATCAGTTTACTTTTGAAATTGGTTTCTGTAAGCTCAAGGGTATGGATGTCAATATAGGGTTTAACAATCCTTTTAAGCAGGAAATCTTTAGTGTAATTATAGCCTTTATCTAAATAAACGGCACCAATAAGGGCTTCAAAGGCATCTCCAAGCATAGAATGATGCTTGGTTTGAACGTTAACGGCTTTTTGATCAAATACAATCAGCTGATCGAATCCCATTTTACGGGCAAGTTGATTTAAATTGGCACGATTTACAATTTTAGAACGCATTTCGGTTAGAAATCCTTCTTCTTTGTAAGGGTAGCTTTTAAAGAGTAATTCGGCTATTACAGAGCCCAGGATGGCATCGCCTAAAAATTCAAGACGTTCATTGCTGCTTCGGGTTCCATTTTTTAAAACTTTTGCCACAGACCTGTGCCTGAATGCCATTTTATACAAAACAGCATTTCCAGGCACAAAGCCTAATATGTTTTTCAACTTTCTTATAAAGACCTTATCAGGTGAAAGATAAAGCTTATAGAGATCAAATAATGGCATTAATTATTTCTTATTCTTCGTATTTTTTGAAAATCACAGACGCGTTATGACCACCAAAACCAAATGTATTGCTCTGAGCAGCACGAATGGTGCGTTTTTGCGCCTTGTTAAACGTGAAATTTAATTTTGAATCACACTCAGGATCATCAGTAAAGTGGTTTATTGTTGGCGGAACAATATCGTTTTGTACTGCAAGAATTGTAGCAATAGCTTCAACTGCACCTGCGGCACCCAATAAATGTCCTGTCATTGATTTTGTTGAACTGATGTTTAGTTTATAAGCATCTTCTCCAAATAAATCTACAATAGCCCTGCTTTCAGAGATATCACCTAACGGAGTAGAAGTTCCGTGAACGTTAATGTAATCGATGTCTGCAGTCGTTAATCCAGCATCATTTAAGGCATTTGTCATTACCATTCTTGCGCCTAATCCTTGCGGATGTGGGGCTGTAATATGGTTTGCATCTGCGCTCATTCCGCCGCCAACTAACTCAGCATAGATCTTAGCACCACGTTTTTTAGCATGTTCCAACTCTTCCAGAATAATGGTTCCAGCACCTTCACCGGCAACAAAGCCATCGCGGTCTAAGTCAAAAGGTCTTGAAGCTGTTGATGGATCATCATTTCTTGTAGAAAGGGCGTGCATTGCATTAAATCCACCGATACCGGCTTCATTAATGATGGCTTCAGAACCACCGCTAATCACAACGTCACACATATTCAAACGAATATAGTTGTAAGCATCAATCATGGCGTTTGTAGCTGAGGCACAAGCAGAAACGGTAGCGAAATTTGGTCCCCTTAACCCATATTTTATAGAAATATGGCCGGGAACAATGTCGATAATCACTTTTGGAATAAAGAACGGATTTATGCGTGGCGTACCATCACCTAAAAAGAAGTTCCTCATTTCCTCTTGAAATGTTTTAAATCCGCCAATACCAGATCCCCAAATTACACCAATACGATTGGTGTCGAGCTGTGAAAAATCGAAATTACCATCTTTAACAGCCTCATCTGTAGAGACTATCGCGTATTGGACAAATGGATCTAATTTACGAGCTTCCTTCTTATCCATGAAGTTCTCAGGATTGAAGTTTTTAAGCTCGCATGCAAATTTTGTCTTGAACTTTGAAGTATCAAAACTGGTAATAGGGCCGGCACCACTCACCCCATTAAGCAAACCACCCCAGAACTCTGGAACGGTATTACCAATTGGAGTGAGCGCACCTAACCCTGTAACTACTACTCTTTTTAATTCCATTTATACGGATTATACGGAAACCGTATTTTACTTAACGTTTTTCTCTAAGTAAGCAATTGCTTGACCAACTGTACCAATAGTCTCAGCCTGATCATCAGGAATTGCTACGTTGAATTCTTTTTCAAACTCCATAATAAGTTCTACTGTATCTAGAGAATCCGCACCTAAGTCGTTAGTGAAAGAAGCTTCTGGTGTAACTTCGTTTTCATCCACACCTAATTTTTCAACGATAATAGCCTTAACTCTTGAAGCAATATCAGACATAATGTTATAATTTAATGGTTAAATAATTCAGTGCAAAGAAAAATAAATTATTACACATTTCAAATGTTTTTATTTCTCTCCCAATTTTAATGTTTTTATTTTGAACATCAATGTAAAATTAGTTTTATAATTTCGTATTCCAGTAAAATATTCTGTTTTGAACAAAACTTACTTAAAACTATCGTTAGACCTCGATTTCGTATTAATTGCCATTACCGCATCTTTAAAGGATTATGTACTTTGTCATAAAATAAATACAAGCTTAAATTTTGGATTTGAGAAGATTGACGACCATGAAGTTTACTTTAATATTGACGAAGAGCCCTTATCTTTTTCCAAATATTACTACTTTGTGGAGCAAGGAGAGATCGAATATTACATCGTAAACAACCGAAATGCAGAAGGATTTTTAATTCCTGAGATGAAGAAAGTTGATTTTTTTATGATTATTCATCAGTATATTGATAAGGAAGATTTGAATTACATTATATCTGGAATTAATAAACTTCCTGATATTCAGGTTGCTGCGCAGATTGATCCAGCTAAATTGAAGTCGAAAGAAAATTTGATAATGTAAATTTTATGTTGAAGGTGTACAAAATACACTATATTTGATTTTACATAACCAAACAGATAACTTTAATAAATCAGACTGGCATCGGTTTTCTGTGTTGATAAACGCTCGTTTTGTTGGTCTGTAATAAATTTAAATAACTCAATGAAACCATTTCATTCAAGAACAAAAATCGTAGCTACATTAGGCCCAGCCTCAGCTAAACCAGAAGTTTTATATAGTATGTTTAATGCGGGACTGGATGTATGCCGCTTGAACTTTTCTCATGGTTCACAAGCGGATCACCAGGAAGTTTTGGACACCATTCGTGCACTCAATAAAAAACATAATTATAACGTCGGTATACTTGCTGATTTACAGGGTCCTAAGATTAGGATTGGTATGGTTAAGGATGGTGGTATTCAATTGGTAAACGGTGCTACAACCGTTATCACCACTAAAGAATGTATCGGTAATGAAGAACGCATTTATATCACTTATGAAAGCTTTCCGAAGGACGTTAAAGCTGGTGAGATTATCTTACTAGATGACGGTAAATTGCAGATGAGAGTTATTGAAACTAATCTTGTTGATGAGGTTTTATGTGAAATTGTTCACGGTGGAATCTTGACTTCAAGAAAGGGTGTGAACTTGCCAAATACTAAGGTTTCTATTCCTTCTCTTACAGCAGAAGATCGTAATAATTTAGAGTTTGTTCTCGAAAACGATGTAGAATGGATCGGTCTTTCTTTTGTACGTAACGCTGAGGATATTATAGAATTAAAAGATATCATCAAACAACGAGGTAAAACAGCTCGCGTAATTGCCAAGATTGAAAAACCTGAAGCAATTGCAAACATTGATGAGATTATTGCAGTTTCTGACGGTATTATGGTTGCCCGTGGTGATCTAGGTGTTGAAATGCCAATGGAAGAAGTGCCTTTGTTGCAAAAAATGATTGTGCAAAAATGTCGCGCGGCTTCTAAACCGGTAATTGTGGCTACACAGATGCTAGAAAGTATGATCACTACACCAAGGCCAACACGTGCTGAAGTGAATGATGTGGCTAACTCTGTATTGGATGGTGCTGATGCAGTAATGCTAAGCGGTGAGACCTCTGTAGGTGAGTTTCCATTGATCGTAATCGAAACTATGCAGAAAATCATCCAAAATATTGAACATAATAACTATCCTTTCCACCCTGAAAAATTCTTGAAGCATAAAGCTGATAGCTTTTTAAGTGATGCGGTTTGTGATACAGCTTGTTTCCTGGCTAAACAAACAAATGCTGCTGGTATCGTTTCGATGACATTGAGCGGCTATACAGCGTTTCAGATCTCTAGTCACCGACCAAAAGCACTTACTTACATCTTTACAAGTAACAGAAGTTTACTAAATAGCCTAAGTTTATTATGGGGTGTTCAAGGCTTTTATTATGATAAATTTGAAAGTACTGATGAAACTATTCAGGATGTAAATGACTTGCTTAAAGCGAATAAATTGATTAAAGCTGGTGATGTGATCATCAATACTGCAGCAATACCAATGGAAGCTAAAGGCAAAACGAATATGATTAAAGTTTCTGTTATTGAGTAATATTCCTTAGCATTCAAAAATTTTTCTACTTTTGCAATCCGCAAAACGGAGAGTTGTCCGAGCGGTCGAAGGAGCACGCCTGGAAAGTGTGTATACCTCACAAGGGTATCGAGAGTTCGAATCTCTCACTCTCCGCTGAATGATTAAAAGCCCAACATTGTTGGGCTTTTGTTGTTTTAAGGCTTGCTATCGGGTTTGCTAAATGCTGTGTCATTGAGTGCACAAGGTATAGAGGCTTCTAAAGAAGTTCTCCATTCTTACCTTTTCTGTGAGTAGCCGTGATGCGGTTAATGACAATAATTTTTTGGTGAACTATGTGATCAACAAAAAGTAGTTGGGATATCCGAGCGGATGGGGGATGCATAATTAAAAAGGATCTAGGGCTTGGTTTGAGGCTCTCTTACAGCGAATCTAAAGATAAACAATACAATTTAACGGAATGACGGTACTTTGGTCGCTACGATCTTATTTCCAGCTGTCGAATTCTTTTTTAGCGAATGCTCTTGCGGTAGTAGGGTCAATGTTACCTGCAATGGTAAGAAAGGCTTTTGATGGAGTAATGCTTTTTTCGTAAAAGGCTTGTACATCTTTTAGTGTTAATTGCGCTAAGGATGCTTCATTTACGGATACTGGATAATAACGATCCTGAGCTTTCAAATGCTCAATTATAGTTTGCTTTGCTTTATCAAGAGAAGATTGATTTAAAGCAGGCGTTTTTATAGACCCAGACATTACGGATAGTGCTTTGTTAAAATCTGTAGCTAATGATGCCAGATTGCCACCTTTGTCATCGAAACTTATTCCTGTTTCAGCTTCGCTTGCAGTTTCGTTTAACATCAGGTTTAATATGTTTTGGGCTGGAGCATTATTTTCATCCACCGTTTCGTTGTCAACAGTAAAGCTCGAGTAAATTTTATCTGTTCCGGTGTTCTCTGCAACAATAACCGTCATGCCATTGCTTAATTTAAAGCTTACGGGGTTATTCATTGTTGAGGATTGTGCCTGAACGAATTGGGTGGCAAATAATGCAATTGTTGCAATAAATAATTTTTTAGTAGTTAGCATCGCGGGTAGTATTTGTTAAAATGATGAGTTAAAGTTACATTAGGTATTTGGCCCTTGAAATGAAGAATAGGCAGAAAGGCAGATGGGCCCGATGAAATGCATTTTCGTCGTGTTCATTTTGTTCATTGATGTGACGTTCTGCGTATTATACCTATTTTTAGCGCAATCATTCTCCATACTAAATGAACTGCTTAATTGTTGATGACAATATTATAGCGTTAACTATCATTAAAAAACTAATCAGCCTGGACGCTACACTTTCTGTGGTGGGAGAGTGCTTTAGTGCGATTGAAGCTTATGAGCAAATCCAGCTAAATGAGATAGATATTTTGTTTCTGGATATAGAAATGCCAGATATGAATGGCATAGAGTTGGTTAAATGCCTGGGTGAGAAGCGACCTATGGTTATTATTACTACTTCTACAACAGATTACGCTGCGGAAGCCTTTGATCTCAATGTCGTAGATTTTTTGATAAAACCAGTTAGGCCTGCCCGGTTTTTGATGGCGGTAGAAAAAGCCCGAAAGATAATGGTGGTAAAAAGTCTGGCCTTGCCAGATCAAGCAGATGAATTTGTATTTATACGGGAATCTAACGTGGTTCGTCGATTAAAAATAAGCGATATTTTATATATGGAGGCCAGGGGTGATTATGTTAAAATCAACGTCCCTGGCCATACTTATGCTATCCACTCTTCATTAAAATCGGTAGCAGAAAAGCTATCCAAAAACACCTTTTTAAGGGTTCATCGCTCATTTGTTGTCAATGTAAGCAAGATTGATACGGTGGAGGGTGGAATGCTTGTCATTAACCAAAATATCGTACCGGTGTCTGATGCTTACAGAGCTGTCTTGTATAATCGAATGTTGTTCCTTTAATGATTGGCTATATTTTTATCCATAAATAAAACACAGCGGCCAATGTAGCGCCTACAATAGGTCCAATAACAGGGATCCATGAATATCCCCAATTGTTGCCCCCTTTTCCTGCTACAGGCAATATCGCGTGCATAATTCTTGGCCCAAGATCCCTTGCAGGATTGATGGCGTACCCAGTAGTGCCACCAAGAGACAAACCGATTACCCAAACCAAAAAGGTTACTGGTAATGCACCAATGGAGCCTAATCCAATTGGATTCTTATCTGCACCCATTTCTGCACCTGTGAAGTGGAATATAACAAAGATCAGGACAAAAGTTCCGATGATCTCACTGATCAGGTTGGAAACCGTATTAGGGATGGCGGGCGCCGTGCAGAAAGTGGCGTGCTTTGCTCCCTTATCTTCTGTACCCGCATAGAAGTCCTTAAACAGCAACCAAACCAGGAAGGAGCCCAGCATGGCACCGATAAACTGTGCTGCGATATAGGTCGGGGCATCCGCCCAGCTAAATTTTCCGGCTACAGCCAGACCGATGGTTACGGCAGGGTTTAGGTGGGCGCCACTGTATGGGGCGGCGATAACCACGCCTACAAATACCGCAAGGGCCCAGGCGGTAGTGATCACCATCCATCCGGCATTATTCCCTTTGGTTCCTTTCAAAACCACGTTGGCAACAACTCCGTTGCCCAATAAAATCATAAACATAGTGCCAATAATTTCGGCTGCAAATGGAGACATATGGATTAAGTTTATTGTGTTTAAATATCTTAGTTTTCGGCAGCAGCTTTTGCAGCTTTTACAGCTTTGTTCCAGCCTTTAATTCGTTCAGGAATGTGATCCGTTTTTCCAGCATTGAAATTTTTGTCAATTTTCCATTGTCCGCTAATGTCGTCCATACTATCCCAATATCCAACAGCCAGTCCCGCTAGATAAGCTGCGCCTAATGCGGTTACTTCGGTTACTTTTGGTCGGATTACAGTTGTGTCAAGTAAGTCGGCCTGGAACTGCATTAACATATCATTTGCCGTGGCACCACCGTCTACCCTTAATTCTTTAATGCTGTGCCCCGAGTCGGCCTCCATCGCTTTAAGTACTTCCATTGTTTGAAAAGCTATACTTTCTACCGCCGCCCTTGCCAGGTGTGAGGCCGTTGTGCCCCGAGTAATGCCGGTTATAGTCCCACGTGCATCCTGATCCCAATGCGGGGCTCCAAGTCCGGCAAATGCAGGTACCAGGTATACTCCTCCAGTGTCTGGAACTTTAAGCGCCAGTTCTTCTACTTCGGCAGATGTTTTGATAATACCCAAGCCATCTCTTAGCCATTGTACAACTGCACCACCAATAAAAATACTGCCTTCTAAGGCATACTGTACTTTTCCGTTTATTTTCCAAGCGATAGTAGTTACCAGATTGTTTTGTGAAACGATGGGTTTATCACCAATATTCATTAGCATAAAACAACCCGTTCCGTAGGTGTTTTTCACCATTCCTACCTGCGTGCACATTTGCCCGAATAAGGCTGCTTGCTGATCGCCAGCAATTCCCGCAATAGGAATTTTTGCAGCAAGTACATTGCCGGTGGTTTCTCCGTAAACCTCGCTGGATGATTTAACTTCTGGAAGGATATTTCTTGGAATATCAAAAAGATCCAGTAATTCCTGATCCCAATCCAAGGTGTGAATGTTGTATATCATTGTTCTTGATGCATTACTGACATCAGTTACGTGTACTCTTCCGTCGGTTAGGTTCCATATCAACCAGGAGTCGATAGTTCCAAACGCGATGTCTCCAGCAGCAGCTTTTTCTCTAGCCCCCGGTACATTGTCAAGAATCCATTTGATTTTGGTGGCAGAAAAATAAGCATCTAAAATAAGGCCTGTTTTTTCTTGTATATTTTTAGCCATTCCCTTGGCTTTAAGCTCATCGCAATAACCAGATGTGCGCCTGTCTTGCCATACAATGGCATTGTACAAAGGTTCTCCAGTTTTTCTATCCCATAATACAGTGGTTTCACGCTGATTGGTAATGCCTATTGCAGCAATATTGGTCGGTGTAATGCCTGCTTTTACTATCGCTTCTGTTGCTACAGAAATTTGACTGGTCCAGATTTCACTGGCGTTATGCTCTACCCATCCTGGTTGAGGATAGATTTGTTCAAATTCCTTTTGTGCGATGGAAACAATGCTTCCTTCCTTATTAAATACAATCGCCCTTGAACTTGTGGTTCCCTGATCAAAGGATAAAATAAATTTGCTCATAATTTATAATTACAATGATGTGTAATAAAACGTAAGTATAAACAATCATTATCGAAAGTAAAAGACGCAATTTGAAATTATAAAAAAAAGCATCCCGTATGGAATGCTTTTCTGGATTAACAGGGAATAGTTATCCTCCTTTAAATAAAACCTTAATGACCTTCGCGTTTGCGTTGGTTATCTCTGTTGGAGGTTTGGTCGGAACGCTGACCCCCTCCGTTTGAAATGCCTTGCTGTTTCTTGTCTTGTTTTGTACTGTGGAACATTCGATCGGATGTTGTTTTACCTTGATCACTTCCACTGTGCTTTTGTGTGGGTTGATTTTTCATAGTAATGAATGATAATATGAATACTACACTTATAACAAAATAGGCAATGATATGTTTTGTAAAAAAGGCGCCTTTACCATGAGTGATGATAAAGGCGCCTTTTTTTATGAGCGTAAAATTAGAATTTCACACCGAAACCTAGAGAGAAGACCTGATTTTTAAACTCAGGAGTTTCATTTGAGCCATCTTCGTTGTTTTTCTGGAAATCTAAGGCGTAACGACCATGGATATCGATCTTATTGTTGATGTCATATCTAAAGCCAATAAGTCCGCCGACAAGACTCTTTTTAAATCGATCAGATTTGTCTTCAATGATCTCCTGCTCTACAGTCCCTATACCATTCTCAAATTTATTCTTTGTAGAAAGTAAGAAGGACACTTGTGGACCTACTACTAGGTTTAAGCCACTTCCACCAAGATTAATACTGGCTAAAATTGGAATATCGATGAAACTGGTTGTTGTTGTGTAGTCCCCAAATGTAGTTTCAGCTTTGTATCCTTTGGTCGAATAAAGTAATTCAGGCGTAAATGCTAAACCTTTAATCAGGTTGATATCTAAAGTGACACCTGCATTAAAACCAGGATTTACTTTTGTTTTAAAATCGTTGTTACCATCATCTTTGATAATGTTTGGAAGGTTTAAACCTGCTTTTACTCCCAATCTAATTGGGGCTTGTGCATTGGCAGCACCTGCTGCAAATAGGCCTAGAGCCAAAATGATTAACTTTTTCATAATTATGTGTTTTTAATACACCAGTAGTTGAAAGAAATGTGCCAACTTTATATGGGTAGAATATTTTTTTCTTATAAATGGCCCTAAACGGTATGTATAGCTGTTAATTAGCCGATTTAATTCAACTCGATCATCAATGATGAGCATAGAGTTATTGACTTTCACATTGTATCAAATTTGATACAATGTATGGTGGGCTTCAAAATTCCTGGGGTATTCTCTTTATACATGATTGCTCAAATCCATTAAAATGGAACTTTTGCTTAACTTTGAAGTTTAACCAATTGTTATACAAATGAATGTCAAGCATTTTTTTATAGTTAGTTTACTCCTGTTAACAACCCTATTTAGTGCACAGGCACAAAAGAAATCCTACTTACAAACACTAGCTGAACCTAATAAATGGGTAGACTCTGTTTTTAAACGGTTAAGTAAACGTCAAAAAATTGCGCAAATATTCTTTGTAAGGGCACATACCAATTTTGGTAAGGCTTATGAGGATTCAATAGGGAAGGTGATCAAGAAGGAGCGCATTGGTGGCTTAGTATTCTTTCAGGGCGGTCCCGCTAGACAAGCTATTTTAACCAATCAATACCAGTCCTTGGCCAGAGTTCCATTATTAATTACCTCTGATGGCGAATGGGGATTAGGAATGCGTTTGGATAGCACCATCTCTTATCCATATCAAATGGCACTGGGTGCGGTTCAAAATAAGGATCTCCTTTATAAAATGGGGGTTGAAGTAGCGAAGGATTATCAACGTATTGGAATGCACATGAATCTTGCGCCTGATGTGGATGTGAACAATAATCCTAAAAACCCGGTGATCAACTTCCGTTCCTTTGGGGAGAACAAATATAATGTAGCCACTAAGGCGGCAGCTTATATGAAAGGGATGCAGGATGGGGGATTGCTAGTTAGTATCAAACATTTTCCTGGTCATGGTGATACAGATGTGGATTCGCATTACGATTTGCCGCAATTAACATTTACAAAGACGCGTTTAGACAGTTTGGAGCTTTATCCTTTTAAAGAGTTAATTAAGGACGGAGCTGCTGGTGTAATGATTGCACATATGAATATTCCGGCATTGGACAATACACCTAATATGCCATCTACTTTGTCAAAACCGATAGTTACCGGACTTTTAAAGGATGAACTAGGTTTTAAAGGCATTGTTATTTCTGATGCAATGGGTATGAATGGGGTGGTTAAGAATTTTAAAAACGGCGAAGCTGATGTGATGGGTATTATTGCTGGTAATGACATTATAGAGTTGTCTGAGAACAGTGCAAGAGCTATAAAATTGGTGCGTAAAGCGATTAGAGCAGACAGGATTAGCATGGCACAGATTGATGAAAGCGTTAAAAAGATCCTTGCAGCTAAATATTGGGCAGGTTTAAACGTTAAGAAGAGCATTGATGAGCAGAATGTAGTGGCCGAAGTAAATCGTCTGGAAAGTTTGGCATTGCTGCAGCAACTGGCAGAAGCGTCTATGACTATGCTAAGAGGAAAAAATAACATTCAACAACTTAAAGCAGAGCAGCGTACCGTAATTATCAGCATCGGCACTCCCGAGGTTACAACTTTTCAACGCGAACTTGGTGCTTACTATAAAAACGCTATTTTCTATACTTTGGATAAAAATGCGAATGCCAATGCAATTGCAAAGGTGTTAAGAGACCTTAAGGCATTTGATCAAATTATTATTGGTATTCATGATACCCGTACACGTCCGGGCAACGGAATGGTATTGAGTGCTGATCTAAATATGTTTGTAAAAGATATGGCGCTAAGTAATGCGGTTTTCGCTTTATTTGCCAATCCATATAACTTAGCCGCATTACCAGGGCTAGAGCAAAGTAAAGGCTTGATTATTGCTTATCAGAAAGAGGACTTTATGCAAAAGGCAGCGGCTGGGGTGATCAAAAATCAAATAATCGCTACAGGAAAGCTACCAGTTACTGTAAATAGCTTCTTTAACTATGGAGACGGACTTTAAAATACTATTGTGCAATTTTTAGACATACATACACATCAGGAAGGGAGGGAAGACGGAGTTAGGCGTATACTTAGTCTTTCTTTAACCAGAGGTATGCGCGTCGTATTGCCAGAAGACCAGGAACTTTCATTAGGATTACATCCTTGGTTTGCGACAATGGAGCATCTGGATGAAGATTATTTAAAACTTGCTGAGACGGCAAAAGAAACCCGGGTTAAACTGATTGGTGAGTGTGGTTTAGACAGATTGAAAGGGGAAAGCCTGGAAAATCAGCTGATTATTTTGAGGAAACAGCTCAGGTTGGCCAATGAGATTCATAAGCCTGTTATTCTTCATTGTGTAAGGTGTTTTGACGAATTGATGTCTTTACAAAAGGAAATGAAAGTCAGTGTGCCTCTTATTGTCCATGGGTTTAACAAGGATGAAGAATTGGGGCAGAAATTGTTGGACAAAGGGTTTTACCTTTCTTTTGGTAAGGCGATACTACATGCCGATTCGGGAGCTGCGGACTTGGTTAAACACACAGATATGTTCTTTTTGGAAACAGATGCTGCTGACTGTAGCATACAGGAAATTTATCAAGCTGCTGCAAATTTGAAAAATACTACTCTAGAGGAGATGAAAGCGCTTATTTTTGCCAACTGGAAAAAAATAATGCTTATTTAATATGTCTGATTTAAACTGGTTGTCACGCTCTGCTCTACTGATTGGAAATGAGGGAATAGATCTTTTGCAACAAAAACATGTACTGGTGGTAGGATTAGGAGGTGTGGGTTCTTTTGCTGCAGAGTTTATATGTCGATCTGGTGTTGGGGAGATGACAATTGTAGACGGGGATGTTGTTGATCCGAGTAATAGAAATCGGCAGCTGCCAGCTTTGGCTACCAACCATGGTCAGCATAAAGCCGATATTATGAAAGAGCGCTTATTGGCCATTAATCCGGATCTTAAATTACATGTTATACAGGACTTTTTAACTCCTGAAAGATGTAGTGCGCTAATGGAGCATCATTTTGATTATGTGATGGATTGTATAGATAGCCTTAGCCCTAAAATTGTCCTATTGTCTAAAGCATTAGAGAAGAACGTACCCATCGTGAGTTCGATGGGGGCTGGGGGCAAAATGGATCCTACTTTGCTCAGGGTAACCTGGCTCCCGGATACCTATCAATGCGTTTTTGCATCAGATATACGAAAAAGATTAAAGCTACTTGGAAACTATAGTCAAATCAAAGCAGTCTTTTCTACGGAAGCGGTGATAAAAGATTCTTTGGTGATGACCGATGGTAGTAATTTTAAGAAATCTGCCTATGGGACTATGTCGTACATTCCGGCGGCCTTTGGCGGGGTCTGCGCTTCCGTGGTGATCAGGGACCTGTTAGGACAAGCCATCACTATGGCCGAAAGACCACCAAGGATTGCAGTAAAAAAGAAACGCTGATCTACAGCTTCTATTTATTATTTTCGGGTTTAAGGGCGGCAACTGTCCATCCCTTTAAAAATTCCATTACTTTTTTTACACTGTGCCCCTTTCCTTCTTCCAGATAGGCAGAGTTTTGGATGTGAATTACTTTACCGTTTCCATCAAGAATTACAAATACAGGGAAACCAAAACGGCCGGGATAACCTAAGCTAGCCATTACAGCAGGGTTTTTATTCTCTGGGCTATAGTTTACCAGTACAGTTTCGTAGTTACTGTTTAAATAATCTTTCAATTCAGGCGTAGCGTCAACCAGCTTATGAAAAGCAATACACCAGCTGCACCAATTGCCGCCAACCTGGATAAATACGTGTTTACCTTCCTTTTTTGCTTTTGCTACGGCGGCATCAATGTCGGCCTTTGCATTGGCTTTAGGGTTGTAAATCGTTATAGGTTCTTTTTTAACAGGTGCTTTATCCTGTGCTAATGCTGTGCTGGATATGGCTATAAACGCCAGTAAAACTAAAGCTAGTTGTTTCATCTTTTTAAATTTATATACAATTTTAAGTATTTATCTTTCAAGTATGGTAATGTAATTATCATGAAGCATATGCCGCTAAACTATTATTTTGTCTGCCGATGTTATAAAATATTAATAGCTTTACCTAATGCCTCAACAGCCTTTAAAAATATTACAAGCATCTGCCGGATCCGGTAAAACATTCAGTTTAACAGCGCATTATTTAACCCTTTTGTTATCGGGTGAAACCAAGTATCGCGAAATTCTGGCTGTAACTTTTACAAATAAAGCTACAGAAGAGATGAAAAGTCGGATTATGGAGGTGTTGAAAGGTTTTGCTGAGGGAGATCCGTCAAAAAAGATCAACGACTACAGAGAGATCGTCTTAAAAGGACATCCCGATATGGATGCGGCAAGTTTAAAACAGAAATCTGATAAAATATACCGCAAGATTTTACATGACTACGGCCGGTTCTCAGTGAGTACCATAGATGGTTTTGTGCAGAAAGTGATTCGGGGTTTTGCCTTTGAGCTAGGTTTGGATGCAGGTTATGGCCTGGAGATGAATTATGATAAGGTAAAGAATGAATTGGCCGAGCGATTGGATAAAGCTTTGGATAAAAATCCTGTTTTATTGCAGTGGATCATTGATCTGGCCTTAGATCGGATCAATAATAATTTGAGCTGGAATTATCGTAGGGAGCTAATTGATTTGGCTAATGAGATTTTCAAAGAACGGTATCAACCCTTTGAAAATGCAATTAAGGAGCTGGGAGAATCGGCTGACTTGGATGCCCTTTTTAAGGATTACAATAAGGTTACCCGGCTCGGAATGGAGACCTTTGAAAGCACCATTAAGGAACTAGCGGAGCAAGCTCAACAGATTTTTGAGGTGGAAGGGATAGAGGTATCCAGCTTGAAAGGCAAGTCACGATCACCATTAAACAACCTGCCGAAAATAGCTGCAGGGGATTTAAGTAAAATATCTAGCCTGCTAAAGATAGTCGATCAGCCTGAGGAGTGGTTTCAAAAGGGTGAAGAAAGTGGTGCTTATTCGGAGTTGAACCCTGTTTTGTCAAAACTGGTAAATATTTATCAGGATGGATTAGCGGGGTATTTACTGGCTCAGGCATTCAATAAGAATTTATATTACCTACGCTTGATGCAGGAAATGGCTGTTTTGTTGAAAGATTATAGAGACGAAAGTCCAAATCTGTTAATCAGTGATGCACAGACCCTATTAAAAGGGATAACCGATGATGCAGATGATAACCCATCTTTCATTTGGGAAAAGATGGGCAATCGATACCGTAATTTTCTATTTGATGAGTTTCAGGATACTTCGGCCAATCAGTGGGGTAGCTTTAAATCGTTGCTTAGCAACTCTATCGCCTCGCCTAGTGGCAAACTGATTGATCACCTAATTGTAGGCGATACTAAGCAGTCAATTTATCGTTGGCGAAATGGCGATTGGAACATGCTTCACCAACAGGCAAAGCTGGATATTAAAGCAGAAAATGTACTGGAAGACAGTTTGGAAGAGAACTACCGGAGTACATTAAATATCATTGAGTTTAATAACTACTTATTTAAGGAACTGCCAGAATTGATGCAGGTCAATTTGAATGGGACCATTGCCGAACAGGATGTCGCCGAGGTTTTAAATTGGTGGCAAGAGCAAGGTTTTGATCATATTGTAACCGATGTTTATGCTGAAGCAAGACAGAAAACTACGCCATTTACACTGGATGGCGGAACGATTAACTTTAATGTTTTAAAGGAAGATGCGGAAGGCAATACATTAACTAAGACTACTTTTAGGGATTTGGCGTTAGCTAAAATGATGGCAGAGCTGGATATCCTTATTAAGGATAAAAATTATAAACTGAAGGATATTTGTGTGTTGGTTCGTTCTAACTCGGAAGCTGTGGCTGCGGTAGAAGCACTAATGGAACAGGGCATTGATGTGATTTCGGGAGAAGCTTTATTGCTGAATAACAATAGTGCAGTAAAACTAATCATCAACACTTTGCAGGTAATGGGTGGATTGTCGGAAAATACTGCACTGTATAAAGCAAACTGCATTAGTTTGTATGCCAATTTACAGGAAAAACCGGTTGAACCCCATCATTATTTCTCATTAAAGTTTAAAAATCTGACGCAGCTTGCGGATCTGTTGCCTGCCGATTTGTGTGCGGATTGGCAAACCTGGATGCAGCAGCCTTTGCCGGCGCTATTAGAAAAAATTATAGCCGCTTATGGTTTGGGCGAAAGCAAGCATGTCGCCAACTTACCCTATCTGTTTGCTTTACGCGATTTAACGGGTCGTTTTGCTTTGCATGGAGAGAAAGGCATTGCCGCATTTTTAGCTTTTTGGGACGAAGAGGGGGCCAGGAAAACCTTGCCTTCGCCAGATAATGCTGATGCTGTACAGGTAATCACTATTCATAAATCTAAAGGTTTGGCATTTAGGGCTGTGATGCTGCCATTTTGCAATTGGGATATTAATGGTAAACCTAATGGCATTTTCTGGGTTCCGGCATCTGATACCCCTTATCATCATTTGCACAGTATTCCTTTAAAATACAATAAGGAGCTTGGTCGTTCCAGTGTAGCTAAGCCTTACTTTGAGGAATTGCTTTATAACAATATGGATGCTTTAAATATGCTTTATGTGGCTACAACCCGCTCCAAAGAATATTTGTACATCAGTACCATGGGTAAAAAGACCGATACAATTACCAATATAGGTGATTTGCTAAGTAAGGTTTTTTCCGATCAGCTATCGGAGGAAGGTAATTATGTGATAGATGGGGCGGTGCTCGATCGACCTGAAAAAGACACGGCTATACAACAGATAGAAATGGATTATTACCCAGTTTCTGATCGATTGAGTCAAGTGTTTGATGCCAATTTAAAGCGAAGAGAAATAGATTTGTTAACGGGTGAAAGTGCTGGTAGGACAGGAACGATCCTTCATGAGGTATTGGCTGGAGCGAGCGATGTAGCAGCGGTGGATTCTGTTTTGCAGACCTTGTTATTGGAAGGTATTTTTAAGGAAGAAGAATTGCCGTTTTTAAAGGCTCAGGCTGTTGCCGTTTTACAGCATGAAGGTTTACAAGAGATATTGGGCAAGAGTGAGCAGAGCTTAAACGAGCGCAGTATTATAGATACGAAAGGCAAAAGTTACCGACCTGATAAGGTGTTGGTGAATGGCAATGAGGTCACAATAGTTGATTATAAATTTACACAGCAAGAAAGCGACAAACATATTGAACAGGTTAGCCATTATAAAGCCTTATTGATGGCTATGGGCTATACGAACGTAAAAACCTATTTGTTTTATGCGCTAAGTGGACAATTAAAACTGGTTTAAGATGAGTAAGGAATTGAATATAAAACCATTTTTAAGAGAAGTGGCCGAGGATTTGGTAACGCAGCTGGGCGACAACCTGCAACACGCTGCCATTATTTTTAACAACAAGCGTCCGGTGGCCTACTTACAGGATCATTTGGCAAAAATCATCAATAAGCCTTTTTGGAGTCCTTCTTTCTTTACTATTCAGGAGTTTTTTGCTTTGTCTTCCGAATTAAAGGTGGCAGATGCCTTTACGCAGTTTTTTACTTTATATCAGAAATACAATGAGCTGGTATTGCAAAATGGCGAAGCCAAGATAGATCCAGCTAAGTTTTATCCCATTGCCCGGATTATTTTGAGTGATTTTGCTCAAATCGACAATGACCTGGTGAATGCCGGGAAGTTATTTGAACAACTGGAAGATTTTGCAGAAGTAGATTATCAATTTGATTATTTAAGTGAGGAGCAACAGGAATTTTTAAAGGGCTTCTGGAGTTCTTATTCCGAAGGAAAGCATAAAAAACAGCAAGAACAGTTTATTAAGATGTGGGGGCGAATGCCTGACTTGTACCATGGTTATCATGAAGCCTTGAAAGAGAAGGGCCTAACCACTATGGGGCATATTTACCGACAGTTGGCTGAAGGGAAAGCAGGGCTGCCAAACTTTACAGGCACTTATCCAAAATTGGTATTTGTAGGTTTTAATGCCTTAAGTAGGGCCGAGGCTGTGGTTTTTAAGCGTTGGCAGGATCAGGCAAAAACCTTGTTCTACTTTGATACGGATACGTATTATATGAAGGATACGTTGCAGGAGGCAGGGCTGTTTTTAAGAAAGAACTTTGAGGTAAATGGTTTGCTGAATGCTTTAGGAGCAAGTAAAAGCCTGATCAAAGCGAATCCTAAAACTGTAAATGTTTATAAAACCCAAGGGCAGGTTGCACAGGCAAAAATACTGAGTACTGCGCTTCAGGCCGATTATCCGCTATTAAAAGCGGAAGACAATGCCGGTAAGATTGCGCTTATCCTTGCAGATGAAAGTCTGCTTTTACCTGTATTGCAAACTATACCCACGCATTATCATGATGGTGCTGAAAAGCATCCTATAAATATAAATGTGACGATGGGGTACCCATTGGTGGCTTCGTCCATTTTTGGTCTGGCGGATTTGTGGCTAAGTGTACAAGCGCAATTGATCCAGGGAGAAAAAGATACAGTGTATCACAGGGAGGTTGAAGCCTTCTTGTCTCATCCGCTTACGGGAATTACTGAATTGACACGTAGCAAGATTCAGCAAAAATTGCTGGCAGAACAATTGGCTGAAGTGCCTTTGTCGAGGTTAAAAGCCCAAAAGGGATTGCTGGCAATGTTTTTTACCAAAGTTGAAAATAGTGCCGAAGCAACGAATACGTTGCAGGCCATTTTTAAGCATATCCTTGAACAGCAGTTGGCCCATAAAACCCTGCGCCAAACGGAGGCCGATTTGTTTGTGGCGACCATTAAAGAGCTTAACCGACTGCACGATGCTTTAAATACTTATTTGCCCGGCTTAAATAGTCCAAAGGAGCTATCATTTATTTTGTCGCTTATCCAAAAAGCAGTGCAGGGGATCGCTGTTCCTTTAACGGGAGAACCACTTCAAGGTATTCAGGTGATGGGATTGTTGGAAAGTCGAAGCCTTGATTTTGATCAGGTCTATATTTTAGGGGTTAATGAGGGGTTGCTGCCTCAGACTAGTGTCTCGCCAAGTTTTATTCCGGATAGCATCCGCAGAGCCTATGGTTTACCTGTTCTTGAAAATCAGGATGCCATTTCAGCTTATATGTTTTATCGTTTGCTGCAGCGCTCCAGTAAGGTGAGCTTGGTTTATAATGCGCAGGCAGATGATACCAATACCGGGGAGCCAACACGTTTTTTGAGGCAACTCGAATACGAAAGTGGTTATACTTTTAACTATTTGGAGCATAAGCAAAGTATCTCTACAGAACAAAAAAGGCCAGTTATCATCCATAAAGATGAAAAGGTGATGGCTGTACTCAATAAATACCTAACGGGTGAAACACAATTGTCGGCATCGGCCTTAACGTCTTATGTGAATTGTCCGCTGCAGTTCTTTTATAAATACGTGGCCAGGATAGAGGAGCCAAAAGAGATTTCGGAAAATCTGGAAGCCAATTATATTGGTTCGATGTTGCACTTCGTGTTGGAGACTTTTTACGGTGATTTGATGGCCGAGGATAAGGTCATAACCAAGCAGCGGATAGCGGAATATCGTAAAAAAATCCCACAGTTGGCTGTAAAAGCCTTTGCGCAGGTGATGTTTGAAAATGAAAACCATCAGGTAAGTCATAATGGAATGCAGAAGGTTGTGCTGGCTATTGTTGAGGAATATGCCAACCTGATTTTAGATTATGACGAGAATGAAGCTCCTTTTGAGGTTTTGGCCTTAGAGAAAAAGGATAAGGTCGATTTTAAATTTAAGGTTAATGGGGTAGAGCAGACGATCATTTTGCATGGAATCATCGATCGTATAGATCGTAAAAATGGGATTACGCGTATTGTAGACTATAAAACGGGTAGCGATATTTTGCGGTATAGTAATTTAGCTGATGTTTTTGATACCAACAGTAACAAACAAAACAAGGCCCTAATCCAGACGCTATTTTATACTTATGTATTTGAACGGGCAAATGCGCTTGAACAGGTTGAGCCTAACTTGTATAGTATCCGCAACATGCGCAAGGAAGGTACATTTTTTATAGAAGGCAAAGAGAAGCTAAAGCTAAATGGAGTAAAGCTGGAAAGCATAAAAGAGGAGTTTATTGGTTTCTTAGAAGGTAAACTTGCCGAGTTGTTTGATGAAAGTCAGCCCTTTGTGCCAACAGAGAATGAAGCCGGTTTTGCATTTTCTCCATATTTAACTCTGTGTGGAATGTAAAATGCCAAATTATTTTAGCCGATTTGAGGCTTCTAAAGGGTAATTAAAACACTACTTTATAATTGCATTACAATACTTATATTTGTGCCAGTTAATATTTGAATATACAATGAGAGAGATTCAATTTAGAGAAGCTTTGCGTGAAGCCTTAAGCGAAGAAATGCGTAAAAATGAAAACGTTTTCCTTATGGGCGAGGAAGTTGCGCAGTACAATGGCGCTTATAAAGTTAGTCAGGGTATGCTTGATGAGTTTGGCGAGAAACGTGTAATTGATACACCGATTGCTGAGTTAGGCTTTGCCGGTATTGCTATAGGTGCTGCAATGAACGGATTAACTCCGATTGTAGAATTTATGACTTTTAACTTCTCTTTGGTTGCTATAGATCAGATCATTAATGGTGCAGCTAAAATGTTGTCTATGAGTGGCGGTCAGTTTCCTGTTCCAATCGTATTCCGTGGCCCAACAGGTAATGCAGGTCAGTTAGGTGCACAGCACTCCCAGAATTTTGAGAACTGGTATGCAAACTGTCCAGGTTTAAAAGTTGTAGTTCCTTCTACTCCTTACGAAGCTAAAGGCTTACTTAAACAAGCTATTCTTGATCCAGATCCAGTTATTTTTATGGAATCGGAAGTAATGTACGGTGATAAAGGTGAAGTTCCTGAAGAAGAATATTACCTGCCAATTGGTAAAGCCAATGTGGTAAAAGAAGGTACTGATGTAACCATCGTTACTTTTGGTAAAATGCTTACTCGCGTGGTAAACCCTGCGGTTGAGGAATTGACTAAAGAAGGAATTAGTGTTGAAGTGATCGATTTACGTACTGTACGTCCTATTGATTATGAAACAATCATTGAATCTGTTAAGAAAACCAACCGTTTAGTGGTTGTAGAAGAAGCATGGCCATTGGCTTCAATTTCTTCTGAGATTGCATTTAACGTTCAAAAGAATGCTTTCGATTATTTAGATGCTCCAATCTTGCGCATTACTTGTGCAGATGTACCATTGCCTTATGCTCCGACCCTTATTGCGGCGAGCTTACCTAACGCAGAAAAAGTGGTAAAAGCAGTTAAAGAAGTAATGTACGTGAATAAATAAAAAATTATTGCCGCTTTTCTGAGCGCATGATGATATAGGATCCTGTCGGTAATACCGGCAGGATTTTTTTTGTTAACCATAATTTATTTTAGGATGTCAATTGTTAGGTTTATTTTTGGCGGCAATTGTACGTTGGGAGATCAAACAAAATATAAATGAGCAATCATTCTAAAATCATTGCTGCTGAATTGGCAGTAACGGAAAAACAAGTTATCGCTACTATTGAATTACTGGATGGGGGAGCAACAGTTCCTTTTATTTCACGTTATCGGAAAGAGGCGACAGGAAGCTTGGACGAGGTACAGGTAGCAGGTATTCGCGACAGGTTTCAACAATTGAGGGAATTGGATAAGCGCAGAGAGGCTATTTTAAAGGCGCTTGCAGCACTAGATAAACTTAGTCCTGAATTGGAAGCGCAGATTAATGCTGCAACAAATATCGCTACCATCGAGGATATTTACTTGCCATATAAACCTAAGCGCAAAACAAGGGCTTCTGAGGCGAGGAAAAAAGGATTAGAGCCTTTGGCGTTATTTCTATTGGAACAAGGTAAGGTAGCGCCGGAAACAGAGGCAGGGAAGTTCTTAAACGATGAGCTAGGTGTAACCTCTTTGGCTGATGCACTGGCAGGGGCAAGGGATATTATTGCCGAGTTGGTAAATGAAAACGTTGAGGCGAGAACCGCTATGCGTAATTATTACCAGCAAAAGGCCGCTTTTAAGTCTGTTGTGATCAAAGGGAAAGAAGAAGAAGGAATTAAATATAAAGATTATTTTAACTGGGAAGAGTCGCTTAAAACAGCGCCATCTCACCGGGTTCTGGCTATTCGTCGTGGAGAAAATGAAGGGATTTTGAAGCTGGATGCAACTCCGGCTGAAGAAGGTGCCATTGATATCCTCGAACGTCAGTTTGTTAAAAGTAACAATGCCTGTGCTGCAGAGGTTAAATTGGCTGTTCAGGATAGTTATAAGCGCTTGCTTGGCCCTGCAATGGAGACGGAAATCAGAAGTCTTTCTAAAGAAAAGGCCGATGAAGAGGCTATTCGTGTATTTGCTGAGAATGCGCGTCAGTTATTACTTGCTGCTCCAATGGGACAGAAGGATGTGCTGGCTATTGATCCTGGTTTCCGTACCGGATGTAAGGTGGTGTGTCTGGATAAGCAAGGCAAATTATTAGAAAATACAACCATTTACCCGCACACAGGGCAGGGGAATGTTAAAAAGGCAGCAGAGACGCTTACCTCGCTTTGTGCCAAATATAATATTGAGGCTGTTGCAATTGGTAATGGTACCGCCGGAAGGGAAACTGAGGTTTTTGTTCGCGGATTAAATATTCCAGGTATTGTAGTGGTGATGGTGAGTGAAAACGGAGCCTCTATTTATTCTGCATCGGATGTGGCGCGTGAAGAGTTTCCTACACAAGATATTACGGTAAGAGGTGCAGTTTCTATTGGTCGCAGGTTGATGGATCCATTGGCTGAATTGGTGAAGATTGATCCTAAATCGATAGGTGTAGGTCAGTATCAGCATGATGTGGATCAGAGTAAATTGCAGGCTTCGCTTGATGATACGGTAATGAGCTGCGTAAATGCGGTAGGTGTTGAGTTGAATACGGCCTCTAAGCAGGTGTTGGCTTATGTGTCTGGTTTAGGTCCTCAGTTGGCACAAAACATTGTCAATTATCGCAATGAACATGGTGCGTTTAAAAATCGCGAAAGCTTAAGGAAAGTGCCACGTTTAGGTGATAAAGCATTCGAGCAGGCAGCTGGTTTCTTAAGAATTAGGGATGCGGAGGCTGTTTTAGATGCGAGTGGTGTGCATCCTGAGCGTTATGCTTTGGTGCATAAAATGGCGAGAGACTTAAATTGTAGCGTAAATCAGTTGGTTAAAGATACTGACTTGCAAAAGCAGATTAAACCTCAGCAGTATGTGAGCGAAGAAATTGGCTTGCCTACTTTAAATGATATCCTTGCTGAATTGGCTAAACCGGGAAGAGATCCACGTGAGCAGTTTGAGGTGTTTAGCTTCACTGATGGCGTAAATGAAATCGCTGATCTGAAAGTAGGAATGAAGTTGCCGGGTATTGTAACTAATATTACCAATTTCGGGGCGTTTGTAGATATAGGTGTACATCAGGATGGTTTGGTGCATACCAGTCAAATTGCTGACAAGTTTGTAGCCAATGCGAATGAGGTTGTTAAAGTACACCAAAAGGTTGAGGTTACTGTTGTGGAGGTGGATGTCGCGAGAAAGCGTATCTCTTTGTCTATGAAAAAAGAGGTAGGAGCAAAACCTAAGCAGGATCATAAAGGGAGCGGAGATAGGGCTAAGGGTTCTGGTGCCAGGTCTTTTGCGAAGCCGGATCAGCATAAAAAAGCGGTGGCTAAGCCTCAGCAAAAGTCTGGGCAAAAAGAGAAAGCATTGCCTGAAGGGGATTTGCAATTGAAATTAGAGGCGTTGAAAAATATGTTTAAAAAATAACCATTCTCTTCAGAGGCTGCATTACTTGTCGCTGAAGAAGCTCCAAGAACGCTGAGGCCTCTTCTGGGTGATTTTTTTATTCACAACACAAAGGCAGGGGTTTGACTTCTGCCTTTCGTATGTTAAAATCAATTTCATTCGGAATTTGGGATCGGTTCTGTCAGGACGAGCTGATGTTTCTGATCATAATAAGTGCAGGTCATCAATGATAAATTCACTATCCATCTATCGATTCCTGTTTCCGCACAATGCCTGCAAAAGCTGAGGTAATCCGTTTGCCCTGCCTGATGCATTTTCAAATACTTCCTAAACTTTTTCTTATTACCCACAGCAGCGACGACTAAAGGTTCATATTGTGCCTTGGAGCTTAGCTGATGGCCATTATGCCCAGAATACAGGGTATGGCTATTGGATACGTAGGTCACAAATTCTGCTACGCCTAACTCTTTGATCGCTTGAACGTACTTAGGGAAATCTGCTCCACTTTTCACTTTCTCCTGTTCCTGCTCAATCGCTTTAAGTTCCATTTTGGGTTTATTAAAATGTTTAGAATCCCTCACAACTGACATCTCATCCCATTTTTCTGTCTGTTCGTTATCTACTATTCCATCCGCTATTACTGCTCTGAATACAGCAACAGGATTGAAGGTTTTACTATTGATGATCAGGTTACCAGAAAATGTTTTTTGTATAAACTGAAATGAAAACATAGAAATGCATAAACAGCCTGGTTCTATTTCAAAACTAAGTTCCTGCGCAGGAATAACGTTATCTCTTGAACCATTTGGAATTTCAATCGACTGAATCGGACACATCGTTCTATTTCCATAAGTAAGGTCAAACATCCCCACAGCGATGTTTAGCAAGCAGGAAGTCGCTTTTGCTGGAAATTTCATGTCCTTTGAAACAAGCATTTCCGGCAATTTGATGGTCAGGATATTTCCCTCGATGCGCTGCTCAGGTTGCACAAAGAAATTATCCATTACCGGTGAATCCGCATTAAATTCAAAACCATTGAGCCGATCAAAACTGTTGGCTGTAAAATGATAAGTTTCAGATTGAGCGTTGAATGCTTGTTTCAAGGCCTTTTGTACATCCGTTCTAAAGCGATAAACCATTGTTCCATCATAAAAATCTGTGATGATCTCCGTTGTAACGCTCCGGAATTGTTCTGCCAGCGTACTGGCGATCCCAAATTGAGTTGCTGCTTTGTGTGTGTTTTCAGTTTGCTTCTCCTTTGTCAACCTGGATTTGCCTGTAACCAATTGCATGTTGCGATACTTCTTAAAAACAGCAGGTCCTATTACGCCTGTCAGGAATTTTCCGTCAAATTTTGCCATGATCTATATGTTTTTTATAAATAAACAACTGATCTAAGATAAGGTTTGGTTAGCGTACTACAAAATTTCAAGTTAAAAAAGATTAAACAGTAATCATACTCCATGTTTTTATATTAAAAGTTGGAGTATAGTTGGACTATACTTGGACTATATTTGGAGTATTATACTAGGCAGACCGATCGCTTATTTATTTTCATCCCTTAGATGGCTGAATTTCCAGTTTCCTCTTTTCCGTATATATAAACGCCGCATTTATAAATTCAATGAGTTGGGTGTAAAAGTATAGCATATCGGCATTTTCATCTCCCTCGGTAAATCTGACTGAGTTATTCACCCATCCCTTATAGAGTTGCCAAGCTTTTTCCCTGATATGATGGAGATCATTGTTATCCAAAAAGTCGACCATTGTGCTTAGAGGGTTTTCTAATTCATAGTCTGATAAATTTGCGGGCTGGTAATCCAGTTTTTTCATGATGTTTTCCATAATCTTATTTTTAAATCAGTATTGAATAGTAAAATTGGTTGCTAATTGGCGGCTGTGGCTGGATTGGCAAATTCGTTATATAACATGGCTTGTTGTGTTAACTGTGCTATCTTCTCTTCACACATTACCTTAGCAAGTGCTACAAACGCAATAATCTTATTGTATAAAAACCAGGAGTCATCTTCGGAAATGTTAAAAGTATCTTTGTATCTCGCTCTCGAATAACTTTTAAGCAATACTTCAAAAAGTCTTTCGTCATCAGGGCTACCGGATAAGAACATTTCTATGGGGGCATTTGAAAAGCAGGAGCAGAGGTGTAAAAGACGGCGTAAATTACGCATCTCTGCTCGATAGGCCAGATGCACCCTGATCAGTGCAATACAGGTTTGTTCTACAGCCTGATGCAGCATAAATATGCATACATTATGCTGTTCAATAATGTCTTACTTAGCTATTAAATGAGTGAAATTTCTAAAATAGAACAATTTGTGATTGATAAAGTGAGAGAGCTAAGACTTAAGGCGGGCATAAGTCAAGTTAACCTCTCGATAGAAATCGGGCTAAGTTCAAAATTTGTTGGTAACGTTGAAAGCAGTAAAACACCTGATAAATATAATCTAAACCACTTAAACAAGATCGCTGGTATTCTTAATTGCTCTATCAAAGATTTCTTTCCGGATCAGCCTTTACAAGGGTAAGTATTTTATCCGAAGACTTTTAGTGTTTCATCAAACGCTGCCCAGACCATGTATGGGTGAGAATCTGTATGGTATACCTCTCCGGTTGCGCTAATGCCAATAACACCGGCAAAGCCATCAATGGTAGCTAATTCCTGAAATGATTTATCACAGGCAGCTTTAAGGGTAAAGCCGTCGGTTACGCGGGTGACAATCTTAGTGGCAAGGCCGGCGCTTACAATGTCTTCGCCAACTCCTGTGCAGGAAATGGCTGCGTGTTGGTTGGCAAAGTTGCCGGCTACAGTAGCGGAGTCGCTAACGCGGCATGGGATCTCAAAGCCTTTACCTCCTGTAGAGGTTGCTGCGGCAAGGTTGCCGTATTGATCTAAAGCAACACAGCCTACTGTTCCTTTGCGTAAGGATTCGTTTTTTTTTGCTTCGTATTCTTGTTGGCGTTGCGGAGTAATGGGATTGTAGAACTCGAAACCGTTATTGCGGGCAAATGTGAGCGCGCCATCTCCGCTTAATACGCGATCATCGTAAGCCAGTAGACTTTCCGAGATCTTTATTGGGTGTTGTACGTTTTCTATATTGATGACTCCGCTAAACTTTTGGGTTATTCCATCCATAAGGGAGGCACTTAGCCGTACCTTGCCATCACTTTGTATTTGTGAACCCAGACCGGCATTAAATAGGTCATTGTCTTCCAATAATTTCGTACCAAAAACAACGGTTTCTAAGGCAGTATGTGTTTTTAGGTAGTTGTAGGATTGTTGGGTAATATCCGAAAGGGCGTCTTGTTTTGCTTTTTTCGTTTCCTGGTTGGTTGCCGACTCACTGAAAAAGCCACCATGAATAATAATTTTCATTGCTGTTAGTCTATTGAAACTGATTTTGGATGGTGGATAGTGAGTTGGTGTAAGCTAAGGTCGTATACGTCGCCGTCGGACATGGTATGAACCGTCATATTACTGATGGATACCGGTTGTCCCATCTCTACATCTGTAAGGTTAGTATCGGTGATATTTCTCCCATCTACCAAAATTACCATACCTGAGCCAATGGCTTCCATGGTATTGCCATTTGAGATGTATAAGCCTGTATCTTCACCTAAGCCTATGCCCAGGATTCCTGGATTGCTGGCCGTAGCATATAAAAGTCTGCCGATTCTTCCTCTTTGGACAAAATGAGTATCTACAATTACGCCGTCGATAAAGCCCAATCCGCCAGTAATTTTTACTTCTCCTTTTAACAAGGCGTCCTTGCTGCTTCCTTGATAGATCATGTTTTTTGAACTGGCAGCCGCTCCGGCAGATGTACCTGCAATCACAATCGCTTCATCCTGATATTTGTCGAGCAGGATTTGGTGAATTGAAGTGCCTCCAAAGATGGAGGATAGGCGGAGTTGATCGCCTCCAGTAAAGATGATCACATCTGCGGCCTTTACACGAGCACAATTTTCTGCTGCATTGGCCTGCTCTCTTTTGGCAATATTTAGTACCCCAACATTATGAACCTCAAGTTGGGCAAATGCCTTAATGTACTCTTCGCCTACTTTTTCGGGTATTAAAGATGCAGTCGTGATGATCTCAAAGCGCGATTCCGTATTCTTTGATGATTCTGTTGTGATTCTTTTTAAAATGCCCCTTTCAAAAAAGTTCATATTCTGGGGCAATCCAAACATAGTTTCTGTAAAACTTCCTGTATTTATTGCACCCCCTATTATTATTAATTTCCCTTTTGGAGTCATTTTGCCTGTAATATATTATCAATAATTCCAAATATATATGCAATAGTGTAAAATCTGCCATTTTTATTAATAATAATGGGATTTATTTATGATTTTTTGGACGGTTTTCCAGATTTCGCCCTTGCGAAAAATAGATGTAAACAATCCATATTGGAGTAGTAATTTATTAGAAAAATATGCCCAACTTTAATGTCTCCATTTGACCGTATCATGATAACTGTAAAAGATTCCTATAATGCGGTCACAATCAACACATAAAACAATAATTTCGATATGAATATTTTAGGCATACAGGTGCTCCGTGGACCGAATATATGGTCAATTAGAAGGAAGAAGTTAATCCAAATGCGTTTGGATCTGGAAGAGATGGAGCAGAGGCCGACAAATGTGATTGAAGGTTTTGGGGAACGGATAGCAAAGTTGCTGCCTAGTTTATATACCCATCGCTGCTCAAAGGGTGCGCCTGGTGGTTTTTTAGCTCGTATTGAAGAAGGCACCTGGATGGGGCATGTGATTGAACACATTGCGCTTGAAATCCAAACGCTGGCTGGAATGGATACGGGTTTCGGAAGAACCAGGCAGACTAAAACAGAAGGTATCTACAATGTTGTGTTTAGCTATATCGAAGAAAAAGCAGGTGTATTTGCTGCTGAATCTGCTGTTAGAATTGCAGAAGCCTTGATCAATGATCAGGAGTATGACCTGGAGGCTGATATTCAGCGGATGCGCGAATTGAGAGAGATAGAACGTTTTGGTCCCAGCACGGGCTCAATTATAGATGAGGCTATTTCGAGGGATATTCCTTGGATAAGGTTAAATAAAGGTTCTCTTGTGCAATTGGGCTATGGTAAAAATCAGGTTCGCTTTAGGGCAACTATGACAGAAAGGACCAATAGTATCGCTGTTGATATTGCCTGTAATAAAGATGAAACCAAAAGGATTTTACAAGACTCGGCTATTCCTGTAGCTAAGGGCGTGACCATTTCTGATGTAGCAGATTTGCCAGATGCCATAAAAAAGGTTGGCTATCCATTGGTATTTAAGCCGCTGGATGGAAATCATGGCAAGGGTGCTTCTATTAATGTGCTAACCGATGAAGCGGCTGCTGCGGCTTTTGAATACGCTAAAACTTATTCCCGTAAAATCATTATAGAACGTTTCATAACTGGATATGATTTCAGAGTTCTGGTTATCGACCATAAAATGGTTGCTGCGGCCTTGCGTGTTCCTGCTCATGTAACAGGTAATGGACAAGGAACGATACAAGAATTGATTGATAAAGAAAATGAAGACCCTAGAAGGGGATATGGACATGAGAATGTTTTAACAGAGATCGGAGTAGATCGTGATACTATCGATTTGCTGGAAAAGAAAGGTTATACACTTGCAACGGTTCCGCCGAAAGGTGAAATTGTTTATCTAAAATCTACAGCCAACTTAAGTACAGGCGGTACATCAATAGATGTGACAGATCTTGTGCATCCTCAGAATGTATTTATTTGTGAACGTATTTCAAGGGTTATTGGGTTGGATATTTGCGGAATTGATATTATGGCCGAGAACCTTACGCAGCCCTTACCTGAAAATGGCGGGGTTGTATTGGAGGTTAATGCGGCACCTGGTTTCAGGATGCACCTGGCCCCAAGTGAAGGTTTGCCAAGAAATGTTGCTGCTCCAGTAATTGATATGCTTTATCCGCCAGGTAAATCGGCAAGGATTCCTATTGTTGCGGTTACTGGTACCAATGGAAAAACAACTACAACCCGACTTATTGCGCATATTTTGAAAAGCAATGGTACTAGAGTGGGTTTTACCACCTCTGATGGCATCTATGTGCAGAATACCATGCTGATGAAGGGCGACACAACTGGCCCTATTAGTGCTGAGTTCATATTAAGGGACCCTACGGTAGAATTCGCCGTCTTGGAGACTGCTCGTGGGGGTATTTTAAGGGCCGGTTTGGGTTTTAACCAATGCGATATTGGCGTGGTAACCAATATACAGGAAGATCACCTTGGGATTTCGGATATTCATACGCTGGATGATCTGACTAAGGTAAAAGCGGTAATTATTGGTTCGGTTAAAAGAAGTGGCTGGGCGGTATTGAATGCCGATAACAAATACTGTATTAAAATTGCGGGCAATGCCGATTGTAATGTGGCTTATTTTAGCATGGACGAAAATAATCCAGTTATTATAGAGCACAGTAAAAAAGGAGGGATAGCGGCAGTTTACGAGAATGGTTACATCACGATTAAAAAGGGCGATTGGAAGATCAGAGTAGAGAAAGTAACCCATATTCCTTTAACCTTTGGTGGTAGTGTAGATTTTATGATCCAAAATGTATTGGCTGCAACGTTGACTACTTTTTTATGGGGATATAAGATTGAGGATATCAGGATGTCACTAGAAACGTTTATTCCTTCGGCGGCTCAAACACCAGGGCGGATGAATATCTTCAACTTTAAAGAGTTTAAGGTTCTGGTTGATTTTGCACACAATGCCAATGGTTATAATGGTATTAAAACTTATCTGAAGTCTATTGAAGCTACTGAGCATATTGGTGTGATTTCTGCTACTGGAGATAGAAGAGATGAGGATATTAGAGAAACTGGACGTATTTCCGCTCAGATGTTCGATAAAATTATCATCTGTCAGGAAAAATACCTTCGTGGGCGTGTTCCTCAGGATTTGATCGATTTATTGCTGGAAGGAATTGCTGATGTGAAGCCTGATATGGAAGTTATGATTAACAACAGTGGTGATGATTGTTTAAAATACCTGATTGCGACTACAAAATCGGGTTCATTTATCACAATTTTGAGTGGTACGATCGGTGATGCGGTCGCTAAAGTGTCTGAATATCTGGATAAGGAATTGGGCGTTTAGTGTTGGATTTTTAATATAGTTGATATGCTTGCGCTAGTTAAAATCTCGTACCATTGGTACGAGATTTTAACTAGCTGATATTCAGATTGAGATGGGCGTCCTGTTTTGTTTGGAGCTTATGTTTCGTTAAAGAACCCTTGTAACTTGTCTTCTATATCTTTTGCGCTTGGCAAAAGTGACTTATACTCATTGGGTAGTGTATTAGTTGTGCTATAAGTAGCTACTCCAATAGGAAGTGAACTTGTATTTAAGGAATACTCTACAACGGTCCTGTTTTTATTTTTACAAATAATAATTCCAATTGATTCATTTTCATGAGGTAGCCGTACTTTATCATTTAGTACAGCAAGGTAAAACTCCATTTTACCTTTATGCTCTGGTAGAAAATCTCCAATTTTTAGCTCTATGGCAATCATTGCCTGAAGTTTTCGATGAAACAACAAAAGGTCAATAAAAAACTCTTGTCCGCCAACCTCCAGTTTGTATTGATTGCCAATAAAAGCGTAGTCGCTCCCCATCTCTAATAAAAAGCTTTTTATATTTTTTATTAATGTTTGCTCGAGATCGCTTTCCTGATGCCCTTCTGTAATATTTAAAAAGTCGAAAGTATAATGATCCTTTATCGCCAATTGAGCCAATTTCTTTTGTGGCTCAGGCAAGGCTTTTTCCAAATTAGTTTGGTTTAACAAATATTTTTCGAAGGTTTTGTTCTCTATTTGGTGAATGAGCACATCTTTTGTCCAGCCGAATTTTTTAGTCGCTCTGATGTAGAACTCGCGTTGGTGCATGTCATTTTTACATTTTTTTAATATAGTGATATGCTTGCTCCAGCTAATTTCTCGTACCAATGGTACGAGATTTGTAACTGATTGATATTCAGTGTAAAATTGTGCCATTAGCCAAAGATTTGGAGAGGAGAATCCACCAATTCCGGGGAACTCTTTTTGCAGTTCAGTAGACAGTTTGGGTACAATGGATTTTCCCCAGCCATCTTTCTGTTTTTCGGTTATTGACTTGCCAATTTCCCAATATAGATTAATGAGCTGGGTGTTTACTGTCTTTAGTGCTTCGTATTGAGCGCTTCTTACTTTTTCTTTGATCTCTAAGATGAATTGCGTTTGTTGCTTTTCTAATTCCATAGCCTAAGTTTTTAAGCAGCTAGATCTCGAATCAGGAAATTGAGATTTACTGTCGCTTAACTTATGCATTCCAGGCTATAACATCCACAAAAAATAAATATTATTTTAAAGTTTTCTCTTAAATCGACCTGTTTATTTTTTTTAAAAAAAATAAAGGTTGTTAAAGTAGGTTTTAGTTTCTTTCAGTCCCACCAATGGACCCAAATATGGCCTTGATGATTGCGACTACAATGGCTAAAAACGCCGCTGCCCAAAATCCTGAAGCGTGAAATCCCGACATCACATTGGAAACCAATAAGATCATTAACACCGAAATGATAAAAGAAATCAATCCAAGCGTTAAAAAATTAACGGGAAAGGTGAGTACCCGTAAAATAAATCCAATAGTAGCGTTGGCTAGTGCAATTAAAAGAGCTGCAATAACGGCTGTTCCGAAGCCGTCTACTGTGACGCCTGGCACCAAATAACGGGCGCCTATAAATACTGCAAGTCCGGTCAATAATATTTCTACAATAAATCTCATAATGTTTAATTTAGCGGTATGGTTAAATGTTTTGTTAGATCGTTTGGTGGTTTTTTGTTTGTTATTTTTTTGTTCGCCTGTTCATCAGCAAATAACAAGCCACTTTTAATAGGCTTTTCTGCGGATAGTTCGGCTATTGTATTTGATAATATCGATCGCTCGGGCTTGTTGCAGCTACAAAATGAATCCTCTGGAGCAGATTCGACGCTTAATGGTTTGGTCTCTGTTTTGCAAACGCCATCCGATCAGGACTCGACGTTAACTGAGCTTCCGATTGAGGGTAAAGTTGTAGCTACAGATAGCAATCTTGTTTTTATCCCTAAAACGCCTTTTGTAAAAGGAAGAGACTATCTGGTCTTAACTCATTTGAACGCTAGGTTTGGGAGTGTAAAAGAATTGCTGAAAAACGAGTTGAAACCTGGGGTAAGAGCGCATCAACAATTACTAACCAGGTAGGAACAATTTAAATATTAGAACTCATTGTGTTATAGCATTTTTAATTTATAAAAATATTTCATACATTTGCGCTGTAATAGAGGTAAGAGGGGGCAGAAGTCCCCTCTTTTCTATTATTGGCAAATTGGTTATGCAGGTAGAAAAAAGAGTAACAGAATTAGTTGAAGAGAAGATTTCGGATAGGCCGGAGTTGTTTTTAGTTGAGGTTAAGATGCTGCCAAATCATAAGCTTATTATACATGTTGATGGCGATGAGGGGATTAGTATTCAGGATTGCGCGGCCATTAGCAGGCATGTAGGTTTTCATTTGGAAGAGGAAAATACAATTGAAAAGGCATATAATCTGGAAGTATCTTCGCCAGGAGTGGGTGAACCTTTAAGGCTTAAAAGACAATATGTTAAAAATATTGGACGCGAGCTAAGTGTAAAGCTGACAGGTGGCGAGGTGAAAGAAGGGAAGTTGTTAAGTGCTGATGAAAACAGCATAACCATAGAAGCAAAGGTTAAAGAAAAAGGTAAAAAGGTTCAGTTGGTAGAAACCAGCATAGACTTTAATGATATAACAGAAACAAAGGTTTTAATTTCATTTAAATAAAAATGAGCAATATTAATTTAATCGATTCATTTCAAGAGTTTAAAGACTTCAAGAACATCGACCGTCCTACAGTGATTAGTGTGCTGGAAGAGGTATTTCGCAGTATGTTGCGTAAAAAATATGGTACGGATGAGAATTGCGATGTAATTGTTAACCCGGACAACGGAGATTTGGAAATCTGGCGCACCAGAAAAGTGATGGAAGATGGCTTTTCTGAGGATGATGATTTAGAAATTGAATTGGCGGAGGTAAAACAATTGGATCCGGACATGGAAGTTGGCGACGACTACATTGAGCAGATCACATTGGAGAGTTTTGGTCGTAGAGCGATTTTAGCCGCCCGTCAGACACTAGTTTCTAAAGTCTTGGAATTAGAGAAAGACGAAATCTTTAAGAAATATAAAGACAGAGTTGGTGAGATCGTTACGGGTGAAGTTTACCAGGTTTGGAAAAAAGAAACTTTGGTGCTTGATGATGAAGGTAATGAGTTGATGATGCCGAAAACGGAGCAAATCCCAGCGGATTACTTCAAAAAAGGAGATTCTGTTCGTGCGGTGATTTTGAAAGTGGATATGGTAAATGCTACGCCAAAGATCATTATTTCGAGAATTGCGCCTGAGTTTTTACAACGTTTGTTCGAAATCGAGGTTCCTGAAATTTTTGATGGTTTGATTACCATTAAGAAAATCGTTCGTGAACCAGGAGAGCGTGCTAAGGTTGCTGTAGAATCATACGATGACAGAATTGATCCGGTAGGAGCTTGTGTTGGTATGAAAGGTTCACGTATCCACGGTATCGTTAGAGAGCTTAAAAACGAGAATATTGATGTGATTAACTTTACAAACAATATCTCATTATATATTACAAGGGCATTGAGCCCAGCAAAAATCACCTCTATTAAATTAGATGATGAAACTAAACATGCTTCAGTTTATTTGAAGCCAGATCAAGTTTCGTTGGCAATTGGACGTGGTGGACATAACATTAAACTAGCTGGTAAATTAACTGGTTACGAAATCGATGTGTACCGCGAAGCAGGTGAAGAAGATGAGGATGTGGATATCGAAGAGTTCTCGGACGAAATCGATAGCTGGATCATTGATGAGTTGAAATCTGTTGGTTGTGATACAGCTAAGAGTGTGTTGGCTTTGTCTGTTGATGAGTTGGTTAAACGTACCGATTTAGAAGAAGAGACCATCAAAGAAGTCATGAGTATTTTAAAATCAGAGTTTGAATAACGTTGGCTATGGTGTTTACAAAATAATGTAGTAATTAAAAACTAATTGCCTACACATGAAATAAACAAGAATAAACGTTACTTTTGTATAAGAATTAAAGAAAAAATAGGATATCAATGTCAGACGACAAACCAATAATTTTATTTAAAGCAGTTAAGGAACTTAACGTAGGTATAGCTACGGCCGTTGAGTTTTTAGAAAAGAAAGGCTTTTCTGTTGAGAATAAACCCACTACTAAGCTCTCCCGCGACATGTACAATGCATTGTTGAAAGAGTTTCAGGGCGATAAGATCGTAAAAGAAGAAGCCAATCAAATTGTTATTGGTAAAATTCGTCGTGATGAGCCGGAAGTAACCGATAAAGTTGCTGAAGCACCTAAGAAAAATGTTGAATTTGAAAACGAAGGGATTTTAGTTAAAAACCTGAATGCTTATACTCCTCCCGCTGAGAAGCCTAAGGAAGAAGCTCCTGCTGCTGAGAAAGTAGAAGAGAAAGCTGAAGAAGGTTCTTTACCTGGTGTGAAAATAGTAGGAAAGATCAATCTTGATGATTTAAATGCTAAAACACGCCCTGTTAAGAAAGAGGAAGCTCCAGCACCGGAACCTAAGGTTGAAACACCTGTGGTACCAGTAGCGCCGGTTGCTCCTATTGAAAAAGCACCTGAGCCGGTTAAGGAAGTAGAGAAGCCGGTTGAACAGCCTGTTGCGGAAATAAAACCTGAACCTGTTAAGCCTGTGGAAACACCTAAAGCTGAAGAGCAACCAAAACCGGTTGTTGAGGCACCAGTGGTTAAAGCTCCTGAGCCAGTAGTTGCACCAAAAGTAACTCCTGAACCACCAAAAGTTGAAAAGCCTGAAGAAACTGAAGTGATTAAAGCACGGTCAGTAAAACTTTCTGGCCCTAATATCATTGGAAAGATTACCTTGCCGGTAACGCCTGATCGTAAATCACAGCCAGTAGCTTCTTCGGGAGAAAGTGCTGATGCGAAAAGAAAACGTAAACGCAAGAAAACTCCTGGTGGACATCCTGGCCAACCTGGTCAAGGACAACAGCAAGGTGGTGGTCAAAACCAAGGCGGTCAACAAGTACAAGGCGGACAGCCGGGTACTCCTAAACCTGCCCCAACTTTTGCGAACAGACCGGACTTTAGAAACAATACTAACAATACAGCCAACAGGCCTAATTTTAGGAACAGCAAACCAGGATCACCTTCTGGCGGACCTAAAGAAGAACCTACGGAAAAAGAAATACAAGATCAGATTAAAGCAACACTTGCTCGTTTAAGTGGAGCTGGTAAATCTGGTAAATTTGCTCAACGTGCAAAACTTCGTCGTCAGAAACGTGATGATGTTGCGTTGTCTGCTGATGAGGCAGCAATGGAGCTGGAATCACAATCACGTGTACTTAGGGTTACGGAGTTTGTAACGGCGAATGAATTGGCTACGATGATGGATGAGCCGGTTACAAAAATTATCGCGACTTGTATGAGTCTAGGTATGTTTGTATCGATCAACCAACGTTTGGATGCTGAGACTTTGACTATTGTTGCTGATGAGTTTGGTTACGAAATACAATTCGTTAAACCGGATGATGAAAGTGACATCATTATTGAAGAAGAAGATACTGAAGAAGATTTATTGCCAAGAGCACCAGTTGTTACCATTATGGGACACGTGGATCATGGTAAGACATCATTGTTGGATTATATCCGTAAAGCAAATGTGGTAGCAGGTGAGGCCGGTGGTATTACCCAGCACATTGGAGCTTATATGGTAACTACACCAACAGGTAAACAAGTAACATTCCTGGATACACCGGGTCACGAGGCCTTTACGGCGATGCGTGCTCGTGGTGCGAAGGTAGCCGATATTGCAATTATTGTTGTTGCAGCGGATGATGCGGTGATGCCTCAAACAAAAGAGGCCATTAACCATGCACAGGCTGCAGGCGTACCATTGGTATTTGCCTTCACAAAAATTGATAAACCAGGTGCAAATACTGAAAAGATCCGTGAACAATTATCAGCCATGAATATCTTGGTTGAGGATTGGGGAGGTACTTTCCAGTCTCAGGAGATTTCTGGTAAGAGCGGACAAAATGTAGATCTGTTATTAGAGAAGGTATTATTAGAAGCAGAAATGCTGGATCTTAAAGCTAACCCTAATAAACGTGCTACTGGTAGCGTAATTGAAGCTACACTTGATAAAGGACGTGGTATTGTGACTACAGTTCTGGTACAAGCAGGTACTTTAAAGGTAGGTGATCCTATCCTTGCAGGTAGCTACAGTGGAAAAGTTAAAGCGTTATTTAACGAGCGTGGTCAAAAAGTAGATAAAGCAGGTCCATCGGTACCAGTACAGGTATTGGGTATGCAAGGTGCACCTACTGCAGGTGATAAATTCAATGCACTGGAAAGTGAAGTTGAAGCTAGAGAGATTGCAAACAAACGTTTACAATTGATGCGTGAGCAAGGGCTTCGTACTCAGAAACACATTACATTGGATGAGATCGGTCGTCGTTTGGCTATCGGTAACTTTAAAGAGCTTAACTTGATCGTTAAAGGTGACGTGGATGGTTCTATCGAGGCATTATCAGATTCATTATTGAAACTGTCTACTCCAGAGATTCAAATCAATATCATTGGTAAAGCGGTTGGTCAGATTTCAGAGTCTGATGTATTGTTAGCTTCTGCTTCTGATGCGATCATCATCGGTTTCCAGGTGCGTCCTTCAACAGGTGCACGTAAATTGGCCGAGGCTGAACAGATAGATATCCGTTTATACTCTATCATCTACGATGCGATCAACGAGATCAAAGCGGCGATGGAAGGTATGTTGGCTCCTGAGTTCGAAGAGAAGATCACGGCTAACGTTGAGATCAGAGATACCTTTAAAATCACTAAGGTTGGTACAATTGCCGGCTGTATGGTATTAGATGGTACGATTACACGTAACAGCAAGATCCGTATCGTTAGAGATGGTGTGGTAGTTTACACTGGTGAACTGGCTTCATTGAAACGTTATAAAGATGACGTGAAAGAAGTATCAAGAGGTTACGAGTGTGGATTGAACATCCAGAACTTCAATAACATTGAGGTAGGCGATATTGTAGAAGCTTACGAACAAGTTGAAGTAAAAAGGAAGTTGTAAGTAAACAAACTATATTAAAAAAGCGCATTGGAGGATAACTTCAATGCGCTTTTTTTGTATAATTATTTTTTTGCTGTGCCTTTAGTTTATTGATGAGATGTCTATAAAAGCTTAATTTCAGTCGGTTGTTTTGGAGCAAAGGTCTCTTTATTTTGTATTCATAGAATATCTTTGTTTTTTATGTCAGAATATCATTGACGTAATGACGGTGCTCATTCGCGTAGTGTAACGGGGCATTCACGTAGTATTGAGTTTTATTTCGTTATATATTTTCATTTTTAGAAAAAAATAAAAATATGAATAAAATATTATCGCTTTCATTAGCTTTACTTTGCCTTCTTTATTCCTGCAAGAAGGAGGAAAGCCAACAAAACATCAATTCTGAAAACAGAATAACGAACGAGAATAATCAATTTAGTAATCTCAACGAACCGCTCTTTTCAATCTCCACTAAAATTGGAAAAAGAATGTCCGTGGCAACGACCAACAATGGTTCCGGATGTGTATCCACTTTGCATACGCAGTCTCAAACATTTGACAAATTAAGTGTATTAGATCCTACTTCTGACATACTTTATGTGGGATCTCTTTTGGATGGTAATAGTATTCAAACAGGGCAATACATTCCAGTTTTTCTTCCTTCAGATTATATTCGGAAGCCTGTCACATTCTCCGTTTCAATTCAAGGGGCTACTGGACCTATTTCTAAAACGATCACTCCCCAGCTCAGCTCTTTTAGAGAAGCTATGCAAGAAATTACCAATTCTCCAATAGTTGGGGAACAGCCAGCTAGTTTTACCTTTCAAGTAACCCAAATAAGGTCTAAGAAAGAGATCGAAATGATTGCTGGAGCAAATCTAAATATTGGATCTTTTTTTACCTCTATTGCTAATTATAATGAAAACAATGTTAACAACAAAAATTACTATCTGTTAAAGATTTATCAGAAGTTTTTTACTGCTGATATAGACATTCCTCAGGATGGAAATCTCTTCAATAAGCCTATCGATTATGATTCCGGTATAGCTCCGGTTTATGTATCCAGTATAGATTACGGAAGAAGTGCTTATCTTTTAGTAGAAAGCTCTTATGACTCTACTCGCGTTAAAAAAGCATTAAAAGTTACTTTTAATGCTTGGGGTGCTAATGGAGGAGGTAACATAGAACAGGAGGAGAAGGATGTAACGGAAGAAATGACAATTAGTGGAACAGCAATTGGAGGTTCATCTACTTTGGCTGCAGAGACCATTAGTGGTTTACAAGCATTTCATGATTACGTTGTTAAGAGTGGTAATTTAACGACTAATTCGCGAGGTGCTATTATAGCCTATAGATTGAGAAATGCAAAAAATCATGGTATTTATAATACCCTTATCAATGGGGATTACTATACTAGTGATTGTTCTGGTGCTAAGCGATTATTGTATAATTTTTACTCCACGCAGTTTGGACATATATATACAATCAATAGTAACTTTATGGAAGGACGTCCGGGTTGGAGACGCATAACAAATGATCCGATTTATGTTTATGGGACTCAGGTTGCAGGATCGGTTCCTGTATATATTATGCAACATAAGACCAAAGCTATATATTGTCTAACGACCAACAACACCATTGGGCTTGATCAGTGGGCATCCACTGGGCAGCCTGATTTTTATGCGTACAACGTGCCAGGTGATTTTAGAGTTCCTATTCACCAATTCTTTCATCCTCAGGTTACTTACGGATACTTTTATGATATGACGTATAATCCTCTTGCAAATGGATGGATTGAAAATGGCATAAAGTTTTATGCTTTTAATTCTCCCAATTAATATTTTGAATTGATAGAATAATAGATAATCGGGACGCTAATTTAGATACCCGATTATCTGTTATTCTATTTATTCAAATTCATCTTGAACCTGCCATAGGCTGTAGATCGGAGTATCCAATGGGTCTCAAAATGGTGTAATGCCAAGAACTTTATTTCTTCAAACGGACGGTAATTTAGTATTGTTAGCCATGCTCAAGATTAAAAATATCCTTAAAAAGAAGCTAAAAACGTCCATCCATATGGTTGGTTTGGATACTTCAATAGTTGGAATGAAGCAAAAAGGCGTGCTTCGGGATATGAAGCTGGCAACATCGTTGGGAAAGCAAAGCATTATTATTAGAAGTCAAGAATAATGAAGCTGTGTACAGCCAGGATTCTATTGTTATTTGATCAAATAGAGTGTCCCTATGGCATTATTTCTTCGCTGTTGTATATAATAGGTTGGTCGAAAATAGGAATAGATTAAATGCGATTGATTTTGGTGGGTCGATTGTTGAACGAGCCTAAAAGCATTTTTCCGATCATGTTTTGAACTTTTATTATACCATAGACGACAACAGCAATAGGCCAGCAGTTTATTGGATATGATAAGGGTTTTTTGTTCGAAAAAAAGAAATGATTATCGTTTAGCGACTTTTTGGTCAATATATAGAAGGTCCTGTTGAAGGTATCTAGAGCCGGGCTTTCACAGCCAGTTATTTTTTAAATACATGTGTTCACCTTTTAAAACGTTATAATTTATTACCTTTAGGGACATTATTATAATACATGGGACTTCGTACATTACTAGGCTTAAAGAAAGCTAAACCAATTTCATATCTAAATTTGTCATATTCACAAGAAGGTGAAGATGGAATCTTATCCCGGGTTTTTGGAAATCGACAGGATGGTTTTTTTGTTGACGTAGGTGCCCATCATCCAATAAGATTCTCTAATACCTATAAGTTCTATGAAAACGGCTGGAGGGGTATAAACATCGATGCCTGTCCGGGGAGTATGGAGCCGTTTAATCGTATTAGGCCTCTTGATATTAACCTTGAAATCCCCGTATCTAATCTTAAGGAGAAGATGCCATTTTATGTGTTCAATGAAACTGCTTTGAATACTTTCTCATTGGAACTTGCTAATGAATATCAAAAAAAAGATTCTTATTGGATTGATAAGACGGTTGTAATGGAAACAAGTACATTGGCTTCTATTTTGGATGATCACTTGCCAGCAAATCAAGAAATTGATTTTTTATCAATTGATGCCGAAGGGTTTGATTTCCAGATTTTAATCTCAAACAATTGGACTAAGTATAAGCCTAAGGTCGTTTTAATAGAGTGTGATTTATCTATTGCTGAGTTTATGGATTCTGATTTATATAGGTTTATGGAAAAGGAGCAATATGAATTTTTCGCTAAAACCGTTAAAACAGTGTTTTTTAAGCATGAAAGCTTAATTATTTAAAATGATGAGGCTTTCACGTAGGTTTGGGGACTTTAATATCTTTGGAATTTTATAATTAGTATGATAAAATACAATCGAGAAGATGCAGTTCTATTCTTAGTTTTTAATAGAGCTGATACTACTTCAAAAGTATTTCAGGCAATAAAGGAAGCTGAACCGAAAAGGTTATATGTTGCTGCTGATGGGCCACGTAATGTAGACGAATTTCAGAAGTGTAAACTTGTTAGAGAGATAGCCACAAATGTAACTTGGGACTGTGAACTGAAGGTTCTTTTTCAAGAGGAGAATTTGGGTTGTAGGGTTGCTGTGAGCAACGCAATTAACTGGTTTTTTGAAGCGGAAGAACAAGGGATTATTTTAGAAGATGATTGTCTGCCCTCTTCAAGTTTCTTTGGATTTTGCTCAAGTTTATTGGAGAAATATAAAGATGACGATAGAATTGGCCATATTAGTGGAGCAAACTTCCAAAACGGAATAAAAAGGGGTGAAAGTAGCTATTACTTTTCCAGACTTCCACACATTTGGGGTTGGGCAAGTTGGCGAAGAGCATGGAATAACTATGATGTTAACATGAGTTCTTTTGCTAGTTTTAAAGAGTCCGATTTAGAAAATTTGGCAAGCCATGCGCCTTATAAAGAAACTTGGTACAAGAATTTACACGATACTTATCATGGTAAAATTGATACTTGGGATTACCAATACTCTTACTTTACCATTATCCATAATTACTTAAGTATCGCGCCTAATCAGAATTTCATTAAGAATATTGGCTTTGGAGCGGATGCGACACATACAATAGGTGATCATGAGTTTGCTAATTTGGAGACTGTAGAAATAGATTCAATCGTACATCCATATTTCTTTATACCAAACGTGGAGGCAGATCTCTACACACAACAAAGGCAGGAATATGAGCCTCCAATAAAGCAGAAAAATGTTTTTTCGAGGACTTGGAAAAAAATAAAAGGTAAATAGGAACGATGGTTGCGTAGGCTGGTTAGATTATATATATTCGTTGAGATTTGCTCCTGAGCTTCCTGTTCAATGAGCTTAGGTAGATCATAGATTGCAGAACATCAAAACTTAAATGGGATTACGAAGATTATTTAGAAAAAAGAAAATACAACCGAAGGAAAAACAGGTTAAAGTTGGTAATTACAGTTTATTGTCAAACTATGAGCATCCGATCGAAGAATATTTAACTCAGTTTAAATATTATTCAAGAAATTTATCAAGAATAGCTAAGTATTTAGAACATAAATATCCGAATTATTCAATCATTGATGTGGGCGCAAATATTGGGGACACTATAGCTCTTTTTAGAAGTGAAGGAGTAGACCAATTGATTCATTCTATTGAAGGAGACCCAGTTTATATAGCGCTGTTAGCCCAGAATCTACCCTTGTTTAAAGGAGTTGAGGTTCACGAGACATTTTTAGGTGAAGAATCGAAGGAAGAAAGTATTGTTATTGATAATACAAGGGGAACAGCGAACATAAGTACTGGTTCTGGACAAACAACAGCGGTTGTTAAGCTGGACGATCTTGTAGCTAAAAATAAAATCGAAAACATCAAGTTATTGAAAACAGATACAGACGGATTTGATTTTAAGATTTTAAGAGGTTCATTTAATACAATTAAAAGAGATAAACCAGTTCTATTTTTTGAATATGATGCGGATTATCTTACACTACAAAAAGACGATGGGTTAACGATCTTTGAGAATTTTAAGGATCTGGGATATAATAAGGCTCTTTACTATGACAATTTTGGTAAGTTTTTGTTGTCGACTGAAATAAGCAATACCCTTTTACTTGCACAGCTTTATGCTTACATAAACAGAAAATCAGATTGTGCTTTCCCATATTATGATGTTTGTTTATTCCATCGGGATGATGATGATCTAGCTGATTTCTGTGTTGAAAGAGAAATGGAATTTTTTAAGTAATATTTTTGGTGTTAACTTATGGACAGATAAAGGTCTATTGTCTTCCTTACGCAGTTTTCAATTGGATATTCAAGTGTTTTTTTGTTCCCGGCAGCTATCATTTCTTTTCTGAGCGGAAGGTTTTCTATTAAGGATTCAATTTTTTCTTCCAATGATTTAGGGGACTGGCTATCGAAGTAAACTGCCGCATCTCCTGCGATTTCAGGGAAGCAACTACAATTGCTCAAGATTACAGGGCAATTGTTCTTAAAAGCTTCCAAAATTGGCAGACCGAATCCTTCATATAAGGATGGATAGATAAAACAGATGGCGTTCTTGTAAAGGGTATTTAATTGCTCATCGGTAACGGATATTTGGATTGTTTTATCCAGAATATCATTCCGTAGTAGAAATTCGGAATCTCCATAAGTTAAGGCTCCGCCCCCTGCAAGAATTAACTTTATGTCAGGGAACTTTGTCAAAAGGGATTTATAGGCCAGAGCTACTGTATGAAAGTTTTTATAGGACCATCTTGAACCAACAAATAAAATGTAATTTTCAGGTAAGTGCTTTATCGATGCATACGCTGAAGGAGTAAGATCAATCCCATGATAAACGACCTCAATTTTATCTTCTTTAATCTTGCTATATTTTATGATATCCATTTTTGTATTTTCAGAAATGGCAATGATTTTATCAGCCTTCTCCATCAATAGTCTCTTATAATATGGTAAAGGATCTCCCGAATTAAAGAATTGCGGCAATGCTTCATATGTCATATCATGAACAGTTATGACTAATGGGTTTTTTAAATACTTTAAAAAATAGGGATCAAAATATGTGGGATGAAAGATCGAGAAATCATTTTTCTTTAGTAAATACTTGCAGTATGAATTATTGCGCTTTACAAGCTCGTGTTGTGTTTTAAAAAGTGTTTTAAAAAGTGCTTTATTAAGCGGTTGCTCTTCGTCCCTGATATAGTAATTATTTGACTTAAGTACACCTAATTTATATTCGATATCTGAGGTGTTTTTTATACCATCCATCAGGTATTTAAAGTACCTGGATATGCCTCCATAAGTTTGTTCACTGAAAATTTGATGATCGTAGAATATTTTGAGCATAGTTGATGATTTAGATTGTTCTCTTAAATTTTGGTAGAAAGAGTAGAATGGTGTTAATGCAGGCCTTTAGTACTTTGTACGCAATTGGATACTGTTTTATAAATAGGAACTGTTTCATCTTTTTTTGTTGCAGTTCTAAAAGTAGGGGGGCATCTTCAATGAATACAGGGAAATATTTTTCAAGAGTCGCTTCCCGTTCTTTATACATCATTTTATGATTGTCTGTATTAGAGGATATCCCTGTTGCATCATAATTGGTCACCACAAAGTTTAAGTGCTTATAAGGAACGTTTTCTTTACAAATAGTATATGCAAAGAATTCCCAATCGGAAACAATTTTATAATCTTCATTGTAATAAAAAAACTGTTCAAAAAGGGACTTTTTTATGAAACTAGCTTGATGAGATAGGTTCTGTTCATAAAAAAAGCCGAAAGTTAGATGCTCGGGAAATGTTCTTTTAGTTTGTCTGGTAATTTCATCGTAAATGATATCCCCATAATATATGGCATATTTACCATCTATTTCCTGATTTACCTTTTCAAGAACCTCATCATTATACAGGCAATCGCCACTGTTCAGGAAAAGTAAATAATTACCTGTTGCGATTCGGATGCCTTTGTTCATGGCGTGATAAATACCCTTATCGGGTTCTCCAGACCAATAGGTAAACAGAGCAGCATTTTCCTTTAATAACTCTTTGCTCCCATCAGTGCTGTTGCCATCAATAACTATAAATTCAAAATCTTTAAAAGACTGGTTTGTAACACTCTTTATAGTCTTTTCTAAACCGGTTTTGTCGTTGTAGTTGACTGTAATTATCGATATTTTGTAGTTCGTCATAGGTCCTTTTGCTTTTTTGACTAAAGGCATTAGTTTATTGTTTTTAGCAAACGATCCAGTTGTTGTTTTACGACTTCTGGCGTATAAGCTTTTAATACATTTATTGAATTATTTCTGATCTCAGTCCATAATTCAGGGGAACTGTAAAGCTGCATAATTTTCTCAGCAAAAGCGATGGTGTCGTTTGCTACTATAACATCATGTCCATCCGTTAGCCCTATCCCTTCGACTCCAATGTTAGTAGAAACTATAGGGAGCCCAAATTCAAGACTCTGGCCGATTTTACCTTTCATGCCGGCCCCGAACCGCAGAGGAGCAACAAATATCCTGTTGTTGTTAAAATAAGACGAGACATCGTGTATATAACCAGGAACAATTACGCGGGCGCTTTGTAATGCCAGGACCTCTTTGGTTGGACTGCTCCCCAGCAATGTTAAAGTGATTGATGGATCTTGCTCCCAAATTATAGGCATAATTTCCTTTACAAGCCATTCTGCGGCATCAATGTTAGGTTTGTGAAGGTATCCTCCAATAAAGAGTAATCCGTTGCGTGTTGAGAAAGATTTTGCCTCTTCAGGTGTAGTCTTCATTTCGTGTATGTTTGGAATTACAGCAACATTGTTGATCTGTTCCTTTTGAAGGATTATTTGCTCATCATTTGTAATGGCAATGGTAAGATCTGCGTGTTTTGCAATATCAAGTTCTACCAGTTTTATTGCATTAGCTGATTGAATAAGGTTGTCATCTTTTGATAGTTCTCCTTCACGTTGTAATCGTAAGAAATGGAGATCTATAGTGTCGTAGATCCAGCGTAAATCTTTCTTCTTTTCGAACAGAAATTTAAACTGTTCATTGTTATGAGGCTTACATAGCCAGACCATATCTATACGATGTAGTCTGGTCATTAAGATTTGAATCATTCCTTTTCGGTTGGGAAATCGATATAATACTTCGAAGCCTTCTAGGACCATTTGTTCAAAATAATGGGCTTTCTTTTCCCCGTTGGCGGGTAAAAACATGACATGATAGCCCAAAGCTTTTACAAGTTGCATGATTTTGAATATTCTATTGGAACCGGAATCCTGATCGGGTGTTGGGATTATATCATCAATAAAGAGAATGGTTTTATAATGCGGTTCTTTATTTAATGTTATATGTTCCAAACTGTCTTTTTTTAAGATTAAGTCATTGAAACAAATCGCTTCTGATAGGGGTTGGTATATAGCAGGTATATTATTGGTTAAATTCAATGTAGAAAAATAGTCCTTGCGAATAATCAGATTATTGAACCTACATATTGTTACCTCTTGTTGATAATTGAAGTCGGGATGATTTGGGTCTTCGAAAAATTCCTGGTCTCCAGCCGAAAGAAGGAGGCCATTTTTGGATACTAGTTTACCTCCAGCACAATTGATGGCTTTATTTTTTAAAGTCTCAATTAGAAACGCTATGCTTTTTCTTTTTATCTGTGTATCACTTGAAAGTAGGTAGATAAGATCTCCTTTAGTTGTAACGGCGGGTAGTGCTACATCTTGCAAACTAATGCCTTTCACATTATCCTTGAGAAAGGATTTGATATCAGAATCATTTGTTCTGTTGATTACAATAACTTCATAAGGATGTTGATCAGAAATATTATCCTGTAATGATTGTAAGCAGTTATAAAGGTAATCCAGTCGGGTGACGTTGTTGATTATAACGCTTACAGAGGGCTTTTCAAAGCTCTTGAAGGTAATATGTTTAGATGAAACGGTTTTACTGCCTAATAACGGTAAAGTTTCTTCCTCAACGAAATATCTGTAGCCAAATAGTGTTGAAATTAAATCTCTTAGCTTTATATATAGTGCAGGATTTTTATCTCTGGAAAAAAATGGGGATGAATTACAGGAAATTATACTGTAAAAGTTTTTGTATGCCGTTTTTTTAATCGTGATAATTGAGGAAAGTACCAGTAGAATGCGTAATAAATAATCTTTCCAGAATAAGGGGTGTAAAGCATACAGTACTGATCCTCCATTGGCTATTTGGGAGCTGTATTTTTTAATGATCCTAAAGGATACCTTATAATTGTATTTATCTATCCAGCGATGAACTTTCATATATTTAATTGCAATGAGCGCTAGATTAATAGCCTTTTGAAAATTTTATGGCAAAATTTAGTTTGCTCAGGCCTTTACGTTTTTTTAGATCAGGGAAGAAGCATTCATAATATTTATAAATGTTCTGGATCAGGTAAAGGCTATATTTTTTTTTACTGTAGGCAGTATGTATTTTGCCAATCAATTTTCTGTCTTCTTCTTTTAAATTCTTATAGACCCCTAAGATAGCCAGATTTATACTAATCTCTTTAAACCTGTCGGATTTTGGGCTTGGTTTAGTTTGATTCTTTTCTTTGTACAATACTGAGGTGCTATGGATCCGATGAAGCGTAAGGCATTCATTTAAGTAGGTAATTTTATTATGGTAAAGGGCTACAAATCCCATCCACCAATCGTAATAGCCATTGGACGGAATAGGAAGGATATAATCTAATAAATCTCTTGAAAAAAGGATCGTATGCCCAGTAAAAATATTATAAAAGAGGACGCTTTTAAAAGAGCGGTCTTTCAATTCGAAATTTGGCGCTAACATTTGTCGACCCAGCATATTTTCTTCTTCATCTACCCATTCTGAATTGGAAAAGATCAACCATTTATCTCCAATATGGTCAATAAGACGCTGTAATTTATCTTTTAACCATATATCATCCTGATCACTAATGGCAATGTAAGCTCCGGCAGAGAGCGTGATCGCTTTTTCAAAATTTTTATTAAAGCCAAGGTTTTCTGAGTTCCTGTATGGTTTTATCTGAGGATATTGACTAGCAAGTTGCGCTATAATTTCGAAAGTATGATCCGTGGAGCAATCATCAACAACGATAAGCTCTATGTTTTTATAGGTTTGATTTAGGATACTCATGATCTGCTTCTCCAAGAATCGGGACCCATTATAGGTACAAAGGGCAATAGAAATTAAAGGTGCAGTATTCATCTTATGAAGAGGCATTTGTTTTAATAAAAACCTTTTGAACAGCTTCTGCAAACTGTTTTTCTTCCATATAAAGATTCTTCCGGTAATTACTAAAGCTTTTTATTTCCTCCTCATAATTAGAAAGACAAAGAGCGATAGTCTCTAGAATTGCAGGGATATTTTCGTCTGTTTTGTCAAAACGATACTTTTCAGGAATTGGCATATCCTCACTAAAGGCTGCTGAACCTTCTTTTCCAATGATCATGCAGCACTTCATGATGCAGGCCTCCCTAGGCATTCTTTCCTTGCCTGGATGATAGCCAAAATCAACATATAATTTTGCTTTATTCATCATTTGAGCCACCTGTTCTGGAGTAAGGTTAATTAGCGGAATCCATTTGTACGTTGGAGTGAGCACAATTATTTTGTCTAAATAGGCTCCATTTTTTACGGGATTATAGATAATAATATCTTCTTTAATCACGTCGTCATCAACCTTTTTAAAGAATTCAGGACTCATATAGTCTGAAATTTGTCCAATAGGTGTTATATCAGCTTTTTTAAGGTGTTGCATGGAAAAGAAGGAATGGCCAATGTTAGCTACATTCAATTCTTTAATCTTTGAGAGTGTCGCAAATTGAATGGGATTATATAGCTTTCTTAACCAATAGGATGGTTTTCGTTTAGCTCGCCTCATTTTCGGCTCTAGCTGACGATAGTAATTTGTAACACTTAACCACCAGATTACTTTAGTCATCAAGCCGAATTTCTCTTCGAAAATGTGTTCAGGTGAGGTTTCCGGGAGAATAAGAATGTTTTCTTTGATATTGATTACATCAGTAGCATAGGGTACATGATAATCTGCATAGAATTTATGTACAGGATCGACTCCTTTAGCAGGAAAAGGGTAATAATACATAAATGCCTGTATTCCCATTTTATTTAGCTGATGTCCAAGTTGATGTAAGGCCTCTGGCCCACCCGTTGCAAAATTAGGCGCACATAATATATATACCTTAGTATCCTGATTAACTTTAAGCATTGTTGTGTTCAGTTTTTAAAACGTATCGCTTTTTTCTTTTAAATATTTTTAAATATTGCCTGACTATGAATTTTATAGGTTGCATATTGTATAAATATAAAGTAAACCAATTTCCTGATACGTAGAATCTTGTAATAGTGGTTGACATGAACCTTCCTCGAAGTGCATATTTGTACTTTTTAAGTAAAGCTTTCTTTAAGTCGTAAAAGCTTTTATCCGCATTCCCATTACTTTTATGAGTGAGATTGAAATCAATTACATAAGCGTTAAAACCTAGAATATCAGCAATGAGGCATAAATCTGTTCCATATAAATGAAATCCCGATAAATTGCGTGAAAGCGCAAGATTCGCACTTTTTTTTACTACTATAAAGTTTTCATCTACAGTTTTTGTGCGGAGTGGCAATCTATCTTCCGTAATTCGATTACCACATACTTGAGTAATGTTAGTAGCTATCCATTTTAAATTGACTCCGCCGGCATTACCTAGGATTGCCCAATCTTTATCCGCCTTTTCAATATCATCAATGTTGAGCAAAAGATGCTGAATGTCATGATCATGAATGATAATATCTTGATGACATAGTATGATGTATTTACCCTTGGCCTCCTGTAAGAATTTATTTAATCCCTTATAGGCATCTAGTGTACAGGTTTCGGTATTGTCGATATATAAAAACTCACAAAGACCCGGTTTAAATCCCTTTTCGTAGAAGGAATTCAGCATTTCCTGGTATTCGGTTTTTTTTGTTACAAGCGTACAAATTGAAAATTCAAAGGGATAGGAGTCTTCTGCAAATAGCTTTGTGCTTTCTATGTCGTTTTTCATCTAGGATAATTAATTAATAAACGTTTGCATATCAATTAGACGTTTATACAGTCCGTCATTAGCCATTAGCTCCTGATGACTTCCTGTTTCCAGTACTTTTCCTTGGTCTATAACTACAATTTGATCTGCATGTTGGATGGTACTTAGGCGGTGCGCAATCACAATAGATGTTCGGTTCTTCATCAAGTTGTTTAAAGCTTCCTGTACTAGTTTTTCTGATTCTGTATCAAGTGCTGAAGTTGCCTCATCTAAGAGCATAATTGGGGGGTTGGCCAATACTGCTCTTGCAATACAGATTCGCTGTCTTTGCCCACCAGACAAACGGTTGCCCCTATCACCGACGAAAGTTTGATAACCTTGTTCTGTATTTAATATAAACTCATGAGCGTTAGCAATTTTTGCTGCAGTAATTACCTCTTCTTCTGTTGCGTCGGGTTTTGCGAATGCAATGTTGTTGAAGATGCTATCATTAAATAATATAGATTCTTGGTTTACGGTACCCATTTGAGCACGTATACTTTCGATGGTTAAATCTCTGTAATCATGGCCATCAATTTTGATGCTTCCGGATTTTGGATCATGAAAACGCGGAATTAGATCCATTAGTGTACTTTTACCACCTCCTGAAGGCCCCACCAAAGCTATGGTTTTTCCTTTTGGAATGTTGAGGTGAATGTTTTTTAATACTTCTTTTGTGCCATAACTAAATGATACGTTTTCAAAAGTTAAAGCCTGGTTAAAGCCATTTAGAGCTTGTGCACCTGGTTTATTTACCATCTCCGGCTTGGTGTCAATAAGTTCTAAAACACGTTCTCCTGCTGCAATACCTGAATGTATTCCGCTAAAAGCATCAGTTAAGGCTTTTGCAGGACGCATTACTTGTGAAAAAATTGCAATATAGGAGATAAATTGCCCTACGGAAAGTGCATTCGGCTGCTTGCTCATCGTAAGTGACCCACCATACCAAACAATAAATGCAACCATTAGAACACCAAGAAATTCAGATACGGGCGATCCTAACTGTTGTCTCCTTACCATTTTTCTATTTAGGTTGGAATAGAAAACATTCTCATTATGGAATTTATCTTTTATCCTTTGTGTTGCATTAAAGGCCTTAATGATTTTGATAGCACCAAGTGCTTCGTCTAAAAACCCAATCATCTTAGCAAAAGATTCGTGTGATTCTTTAGCTTGTTGTTTTAATCTTTTTACAATTTTACTAATGATGAAAGCCGATAGGGGGATTACCATTAAAGAAAATAGGGTTAGCTTTACAGATATCATTAATAAAGCAATGATGTAGAAAATAAGGGTTACAGGCTCTTTAAATACTACCTGTAGGGTGTTAGTAACCGTAAATTGTACAACTTGCACATCCGAAGAAACTTTTGAAATTATATCTCCTTTACGTTCGTTGTTAAAGTATCCTACGTGAAGGTTCATTACATTGTTAAATACCGTTTTGCGGAGATTTAAAAGGGTATGCACTCTTAAGTCCTCCATAGTTCTCTGAGAAAAATATTTGAAGATATTGGAAAGCAAAACGGAAGTGATAATAATAATACAGATATATGTTAATGTTTTTTCTGGACCATAAATAGCCAGAGAATGATCAACAAATTCCTGAAATTTTGCCATGACGTTAAAGTTCGAAACTGGAGTATCAGTTGGAATGGGCTTAGGCTTGTCGTCTGACATCATTACCCCAAATAGAGGAGCTAGCAAGGTGAGGTTTAATACCCCAAAAAGCACTGCAAGCAAGGTCGTGATGATATATGGTATTGCAAATTTTTCAATAGGTTTTGCAAATGATAATAATCTGAAATAGGTTTTCATTTATAAAAATTAGGCTGCAAAGTTACGTTTTCTATAATAAAAGGTAAGTTGTTACAGGAATACTACATTCTTGTTAGAAATGGAAGTGTTAATTTTATCGATGATATCCTGCACATCAAGTTGAGAATCGTATTTTTTCTTGAGGGATAGAATGTTACTTCTGGAAGTTTTTATCTGAGGGATATGCTGTAGGTACTCCTTGTAGCTTGTCAGCATCCATGATTTTCCGAGGATAAGCTTAGGTAATACTTCCAAAAGGAACAAATAAGGCGGCCATATCCATCCCCTAAATCCATTTAAGTGGATTTTATGAAATATAAACCTGTTCCGGTAATAGATCTTTTTTATAAAATCTGATTTGATCTGAGTTTTTGTACTTCCGCTAACCTGATGGAAACATACGGATTGGTGTTCATAATAACATTTCCAACCCACAAGCCATGCTCTTAAACATAGATCCGAGTCTTCGGAAGAGAAAGGTGAGTAGATTTCATCAAAACCATTCAGCTCTTTAAGTTTTTTTGTGTCAACTAAAGCATTTGCTCCGGAAAGATAGGCGGTATAGGTACTTTGCTCGTTAGGATCCGTTGAATAATAAAACCTGTTTGCTTTAAGTCGGCAACCCTTGCGAAATAAAATTCGGGCTGCATCTTCTATTTTGCTACCGTCAGCGCTCATAATTCGCCCCATAACTCCGAAGGTATCCTCATGTTGAAAGTACTTCCATTGTTTTTCAAAGTAATCTTCAGTAAGTCTCACATCTGAATTTAAGAGAAATGTGAGGTCATATTGTGCTGCTTTTATGCCCTGATTGCAGGTATATGAGAAACCGCGATTCTTATCATTTATAAGCAGATGTATCTGAGGATAATGTTGTTTTATAAAATCTATGCTTTGGTCTTTTGAGCCATCATCGATGACAATGATCTCGAAGGGGACCTCTGCTTTTTCGACCGCCTGAAGCACTGATGGTAAATAGGCTTCCAGTAAGTGCTGGCCATTATAGTTTGGGATAATGATAGAAAGACTTTTCTTCATCATGATTATTTAATAATTTTATAATTACGGTATTCAAACAGCCTGACTCCCGTTAGGTCTTCTATTTTTTGTAATATTCGTCTTTTAAGGCTCATTTTAGGAGTTCTTTTAGTCAGATCTTCATCAAATGTCCAGTTGGTGGCTGCTATTCTGTTTTGAATTACTTTGGGGTGGGTGCCTTCAAATCTAACCAGGCGATCCGCGTTTCTCATATCGAAAGCTTCCTGAACGGGATAGTTTTGCTCCACCCAATCTTGAGTTTGATAGAACTGATTGAAGTTTCTAACCTTTCCTTGTAAGGCCTTAGGTGTCTTTACCCAACCGTAATGATAGATATAGGCATCAATTAATTTGACCCTTAATTTTCTTTCATTGATCCTGAAACCTTGTGCATCTCTGTAAGAATGTATCCCGGGCAAGTTTTTCAGCACGCGGATTTCTCTTCGATACCAACGTCGTGACTCGGCATAATAATCATAAGAGCCATAGAAGTGTACGTACTTTAAAAGTAGCCCTTCTATTTGCGCATCATTCAGGCTGTTTTTCATCTCTTGTTTGATCACATCATGGTACTTTTCATGGATGCATTCATCACCTTGAATGTAAATCATCCAATCCGTGTCGGGCGAAATCGCTTTTATGGCTTTATTTGTCTCCTCTGCAAATACCTGTCCCCCTTTTTGAAGGGAATCATCCCAAACCGTATCAATTATTTTTATCTTATTCGGTGCAATTGATTTTATAAGTGCAGCTGTTTCGTCTGTTGAATTTCCTAAGGCAACAACAAATTCATCACATAGTGGTAAAATAGAACGAATGGCCTCCGCTACAGGGTAGTCGTTTGCGATTGCGTTTCTTATAAAGGTAAAGCCTGTTACTTTCATTGGTGGTATTCAAAGGTATTTTTTGCAAATGTAAGTTTTATTAAAACAGGATTAGCTTTGTGCTATTTGTTTACCTTAAGTACAGGCTGCGTTAATTGCTGTTTTTTCCAATGAGTACCTTTTTGATATAGCAGTTTACTTAGTGGATATTTAAACTTAAAATGACCGTTGTAATCTATTCCAAGTTTACGGTAGGGGATGTTAGGGGTTTCCTTTAAGCATTGCTTTATAGCTTCTGAATAAACTGTTGGTCCGGTCATTTTATGTACATCATGAGGATATTTGTTATTCCTGATGTTGTCTGACATCAGTTCCATAGTTCTTTGTAGAAAGGGGTGATGAGCTTCAAAAACCAATGCCCATTGTACACATAAACCAGGATTTCGTTCATCAGAAATGATGGCAACATCATCCGACTGAATGAAATCATTAAGACTTCCCTTTATAGAACTGTCTATATCCAGGTAGATACCTCCTTTTTTAAGCAATATTGCGTATCTGAAGAAATCTGCCTTTGCCGCACCAATATTAAGTTGTTGATAAAGTTTTAAAGTTTCATCATCGTAGGCTTCCTTCAAAAAAGATTCAATTCTTTTATCGTCATAGAATTCATAGTTGTAATCCCGATTTTTTCTTCTGAATCTTGAAATTTGCCATCTGGTAATTAATGGCAGTTTGTTGGACTTAAACGTTTGATAAATGATCTTGGGTATTGACATTGCTAATGCTTGATCTAATGTGTTTGGAGTAGACCCTTTAAGGGAATATTGAATTAATTCTATTTCTTTGTAGCAAAGATACTTTATTAATGGATGCCAACGACCCACTTTTAAAAGGAATTGAACAAGGGAATTTTAATGCCCTGGCGCGGGCAATTACCTTTGTAGAAAATGATATCCCTCCGGCTACTGAATTGTTAAGGACATTGAAGGTTAACTCGAAAATTCCTGTAATAGGAATAACGGGGCCTCCGGGAGCGGGTAAAAGCACCTTGGTAAATGCAATTACAGCGCACATTGTAAAGGAGGGTAAAAAAATTGCCATTCTTGCCGTGGATCCTACTTCGCCATTTAATTTTGGATCTTTGTTAGGCGATAGGATCAGGATGTCCCAGCAGTTTAATAACCCTAATGTGTACATCAGATCATTGGCAACTCGTGGGGCATTGGGAGGAATATCAGCAAAAACGATTGAAATTGTAGATGTTATAAAGGCGGCGGGGTTTGATATGATCCTTGTTGAGACCGTTGGTGTTGGTCAGTCAGAGGTTGAGATTGCGGGACTTGCTGATAAAACAGTGGTTGTCCTTGTTCCAGAGTCGGGTGATGAAATTCAAAATATAAAATCTGGCTTGATGGAGATTGCCCAAGGCTTTGTCGTGAATAAAGCGGATAGGGAGGGTGCTGATACATTTGCAAATAATCTTAAAAAATTGGTTCATCAGCAACACGAGTGCATTCCTGTGTTTAAAACTGTCGCTGATAAGCAGGAGGGGATAGCTGAGCTGTGTGAATGGTTGCTTCAGCCGGCTTTAATTGATAACGAACGTAAACCTTTTCTGCTGGCGGAAAAGGCCTTTAAAATTATCCAATATCATCGTATGGTAGGTATTGATAGACAGAAATTGCTTACGGAGCTTATTGAGGCTATGAAAAGCGCGGATTTTAACATTTATCGTTTTACTGATAACTGGGTTTGACAGATTGATGGTTGACCTGTCTTAAAAACAGGACTTTCCTGTATTGTGGCTTTAGGCTCTAATTATGCGGTTTTTTGGTGTTTTGTTTAAAAGTTAAAACTAGCTTGAAGTGTATTTTGAACACCATTTAGTGGCATGGCTGTTCTTTTTTATGCAGAATCAAAAACTTTTAGTGATTTAAAGTGTTTATGCGATGTTAATAGCCCTAAATACCGTTATTTATTAATAATTTAGAAGTTTGGAACGGAGTTTGTGTAAGTGTTTTGAGAATTTAAAAATTTGTTTAATTTTGCTACACAAAAAAATTATACAATTAAAATTTGTTTAACCTTAAAAAAGAAAATTATGAATTATTCTACTTTAAAAAAGGGTCTAGCAGCCTCTTTCGTAGCGATAGTTGGAGTAACAACTCTTGCTAGCGCTCAGGATGCTACGACTTCTTCTTCTGCCAAGGTATTTGGTGGTAGAGGCCAGTACAGAACGTGGTCTATTGGTGTTAACGGTGGTGTTTTATCTCCATTTGTTGCTATCGGTGGTACTAACGATTTCAAAAATGCTGAAGTTAACTTAGGTTACGGCATTTCATTGAAAAAACAATTAGGTCATGCTTTTGGCATAGAAGGTAACATTTTCCGCGGAAAGATCTCTGGAACTAACAAAGATGCTCCTGGTCAAGTTCAAAATGGTACTAGAGCATTTGAAACTGAAATTGGTTACTCAGCTGACATTAGAGGTGTTGTAAATGTAGCTACAGTAGATTTCTTGCGTCGTGAGAACTCTGTGAACTTTTACGTATCTGCTGGTTACGGTTTAATCGCTTATGCGCCTAAAGTAACTTTAGCAAATAATACTGTTGTTGACTGGAAAGATAAATCAGTTGGTACTGCAAGTGACTCACATGATGCTAAAACTTACGTTAAAGAAGCATATATCCCAGTAGGTGTAGGTGTTAAATTTAAAGTTTCTGAGCGTGTAGCATTTAACTTAGGTTATACTATGCACTTCTTAGACGGAGATAACTTGGATGGAGTTTATGCAAATGGCGCTTCAAACAAAGATAAATTCTCTTACGGATATGCTGGATTAGAATTCTCTTTAGGTTCTAAATCTAAACCGGCTTTAGAGTGGGTTAACCCATTAGCTTTAATGTATGATGAATTGAAAGATCCATCTTTACGTAATGAAGTTGAAGCTTTAAAAACTCGTGTATCTGCTGTTGAACAATCTATTGAAGGTTTGAAAAAAGATAGCGATGGTGATGGTGTTTCTGATCAATTCGACAAATGTCCAGGTACTCCTGCAGGAACAGCTGTTGATGGTTCAGGATGTCCTCTACCTAAAGTAGAGACAGTTGTAGCTCCAAACACTGGTAACTTAACTGGTTTTGAAACTATCCAATTTGAATTCAACTCTTCAGTTTTAAAAACTGAGTCTTACCCTACTTTAGATAAATTATCTTCAGTATTGCGTGAAAACGGTGGTAAAGTAACTGTAAACGGTTACGCTTCAAGCGAAGGTACTGCTGCATACAATGTGAAATTATCTAAAGACAGAGCTAACTCTGTTAAAACTTACTTAGTTAACTCTGGTGTTAACGCTAGTCAAGTTGTAACTAAAGGTCATGGTGAAGCTAATCCAATCGCTTCAAACGATACTGAAGAAGGTCGTATCCAAAACCGTCGTGTTGAATCAGCTAGAAACTAATTATTTCTAATTAAATACGAAAAAGAGGGCTTCAATTTTGAAGCCCTCTTTTTTTTATTTATACCTTTGTGTAAGTATGTATTTATTCAGAAAAAAGGATTCGAACAGGCCAACAAATACCAATATAAAAATCATGCACATCATCAATGCTATTGCTATTGTGATGTTTGTAGGAGGTGTTTTATGGAAATTAATTGATTGGCTTTTTTTAAGCTGAATTTAAACAACATCATAACTCTTAATATTAATTGAATACTGATATGAATACGGTAATAAACACCACTGATGCTCCGGCTCCAATTGGACCATATAGTCAGGCAGTAATTGCTAATGGCTTTTTATTTTTGTCAGGTCAGGTAGCTATAAATCCTGAAACGGGTGACCTAACTCAATCTTCAATAAAGGAAGAAACACACCAGGTAATGAGAAACATTAAAGCTGTTTTACTTGAAGCTTCTTATGAATTTGAAGATGTGGTAAAGACGACCATTTTTTTGTCAGACATGGGCTTATTTGCTGAAGTGAATGAAGTGTATGGTTCTTATTTTGACAAGAACTTTCCTGCTCGTGAAACGGTTGCTGTAAAAGGATTGCCAAAGGGCGTAAACGTGGAAATTTCGATGACTGCATATAAAGCTTAAATTTTGCCGAAATCTAATTTACGGTACTTTTTTGCAGGGATTTTATCTTTTGCTATCTGGGGTTTTTTCTCGATTCCATTAAGAAATCTGAAGGCTTTTCCTTCAGAAGAGATCTTGTATTATCGTATTTTTACCTCCCTTATTTTTATTTGGCTTGCTATTCTTGTATTCAGAAGAAAAGAGCTTAAAAAGGATCTCGTTTATCTTTCGTTTATTACGAACAGGGAGAGGCGCAATATTCTATTGCAGTTAATTGGCTCTACGTTGCTGCTCACATCTAACTGGTATACTTATATCTACGCCGTAAATAACGTGAGTTTGCAATCGGCGGCCTTTGCTTATATGGTATGCCCGCTGATTACCGCTTTTGGAGGATTCTTGATTTTAAAAGAATCATTATCCAGGCTGAAATTGATATCCCTTGGTATAGCTTTATTGAGTATTTTGTTGTTGGCCACCGGTTCATTTGTAGAAGTGCTATGGTCGGTAATCATTGCTTCATTGTATGCATTTTACCTCATTATACAGCGCAAAATGCAACATTTGGATAAGTTAAATGTATTGGCTGTCCAAATAGGTTTTGCAGTTATACTAATGTTGCCTTTTTATTTATTGAAACATGAAGGCTTTCCTCAGGACTTATGGTTTTGGGGAAATATTACACTAATTGCTGTCTTTTTCACCATAATTCCTTTGTTTTTAAGTTTATTTGCATTAATAGGAATTCCGTCGTCAACGTTGGGGATTATTATTTATATAAATCCCATTATAGCCTTTACGGTAGCTATTTTCTACTTCGGTGAATATGTTGATGCACATCAATTGTTCGCTTACTTATTACTGCTACTATCGGTAGTTGTATTTAATTGGGCTATCATAAAAGATATCTTTACATTTAAGAGAAAAAATATTTAAAGCTTTGTTTGCATCTACCTTAGATACGACTATCGAATTTCTGAAGGGCGTGGGGCCTAAACGTGCAGAACTTTTGCAAAAGGAGCTGGGTATTTTTACTTACGACCAATTGCTCAATTATTTTCCATTTAGGTATATTGACAGGACAAGGTTTTATAAAATTAACGAACTGAGCCCTGAGCTTCCTTATGTGCAGATATTAGGACGGATTACAGGTAAAGAACAAATTGGCGAAAAACATAAGAAGCGAATTGTAGCCCGTTTGACTGACGAAACTGGTTCCATTGAATTGGTGTGGTTTCAAAGTTTAAAATGGGTAGATGAGCATGTGATGAAAGGGAAGGTTTATATTGTATTTGGTAAGCCGACGGTATTTAATGGGAGTTTTAGTATCTCGCACCCTGAATTGGAAAGTTATCCGAGGCCTGCCACCATTACTGGTAACCTTAGGCTACAACCAGTTTACAATTCGACAGAGAAATTAAAGAAGTTTTTTTTGGATAGTAAGGGTATTCAAAAGCTGCAAACCTTATTGCTGGAACAACATCTTTTTGAAGTTAAGGAGACTATACCTCCTTATATTCTCGAAAAATATCACATGATATCAAGGAAGGAATCTATTTTAAATATCCACTTTCCTAAAGATGTTGCTTTATTAAAAAAGGCTGAGAGTAGATTGAAGTTTGAGGAGCTATTCTTTATTCAATTGCAGTTGTTGTACAATAAACAACTTAGAGAGCTGAAATTTAAAGGACACTTGTTTCCGTTAGTCGGGGAACGTGTAAACACATTTTATAATGAAATACTTCCTTTCGAACTTACTGGTGCACAGAAACGCGTAATCAAAGAAATTAGAATGGATACCCAGCGCGGTATTCAGATGAATCGTTTGGTGCAGGGAGATGTTGGGAGCGGTAAAACGGCGGTAGCTTTAATGAGTATGCTACTGGCTAATGACAACGGCTATCAGGCCTGTATGATGGCGCCTACAGAGATATTGGCTCGTCAGCACTATGAATCAATCAGTTCGTTATTAAAGGATCGCCTGATTAAGGTCTCCATACTTACTGGCAGTACAACCAAGAAGCAACGTACGCAGCTACACCTGGCATTGGAAGCAGGTGAGATCGATATTTTAGTGGGAACACACGCTTTGATCGAAGATAAGGTTGTATTTAAAAACCTTGGTCTGGTAGTGATTGATGAACAACACCGTTTTGGAGTTGAGCAACGCGCTAAGCTGTGGCGTAAAAATATTGTACCCCCACATATATTGGTGATGACGGCTACTCCGATACCAAGGACGCTCGCGATGACGCTGTACGGTGATTTGGATGTGTCTGTGATCGACGAATTGCCTGTGGGCAGGAAACCAATTGAAACGAAACATTTGTTTGAAGGGCAGCGTTTGCGGATGTTTGGTTTTATGAAACAGGAGATTGCCAAGGGGCGACAGGTTTATGTGGTTTATCCATTGATTAAGGAAAGTGAGAAGTTGGATCTTTTGCATCTCGAGGCTGGGATAGAACAGATGAGCTATCAGTTTCCGAGGCCAGATTATCAGATTAGTATTGTGCATGGTAAAATGAGCAACGCCGATAAACAATACGAAATGCAGCAGTTTATTGATGGCAAAAGTCAGATTATGGTAGCTACGACTGTAATCGAAGTGGGCGTTAATGTTCCGAATGCTTCGGTTATGATCATTGAAAATGCAGAGCGCTTTGGACTTTCACAATTGCACCAATTACGTGGTCGGGTAGGGCGTGGTGCCGAGCAATCTTTCTGTATTCTAATGTCTGGAAACAAATTAAGTGCAGACGGGAAATTACGTCTGGAAACCATGGTGAAAACCAGTAACGGGTTTGAAATTTCAGAAATAGACCTGCAACTCCGTGGCCCCGGTGATATTACCGGTACTCAGCAAAGTGGGGTGTTGGAACTGAAATTGGCGGACTTGGCAAAGGATCAGCTCATTTTGCAGGAAGCCAGAAATACAGTTATAGAATTACTGACTGTAGATCCTCATCTGGAATTGCCCGAAAATAGTTTGCTGAAGACCTATCTTGCTAAAAGGCGTCGCGGTATTGCCTTTGATAAGATTTCTTAATTAATCCTCATCGCTTCCGGGTAAAGATCCTGCGCCAGAATAGGCTCCCTTACGAATAACTGGTACGCCAAGGTGCTTATATAGTTCATCGAGGTGCATCAGACTGCCATTGGTTAAATTGCCTAGAAATATAACGACTATATCCTTTTGGAAATCGCGTACATAGATGTGTCTGAACCCGTGCCACCAACCTGTGTGGTACACTACTTTTCTATCTTTTTCTCCGTCAAACATACGCCAGCCATAGCCATAATTAAAATGACCTTTAATAGCTTTGTTTCGGCCTCTGTACGCTGAATCCAGACTTTTTTGTGTTAATAGTCTACCGTTCTTTAAATATTTATCATATAAGACTAAGTCATGCAAAGTACTGTAAATACCTTTATCGCCAACAGGACCATCTAAAAAGTTTTGCACTACAGAGTATCGCCAGCTGTTACGATCATGACCTACAACGTCTACAGGGATTTTCTCATACTCTGCTTTAGAATAAACATGTGTGTTTTTCATCCCGGCCGGCTTAAATATATGTTCCATCATATATTGGGAGTAGCGTTGCCCAGTTACCTTTTCAATAATTGCACCCAGCACCATAAAGTTCGAGTTGTTGTAATGGAAAAGTCTGTCAGGTTTGGTATATGGATTAGGTTTTTTATCAGCAATTACCTGCATTACTTCCTGGTTTGATACTCCTTTTTTCATGTCGCGTTTTTCCTTACGCCAGATATCGTCAATGAAATAAACGTAATTCATCATTCCACTACGGTGCGATAGTAGTAATTCTACAGTTATCCCGTCATAAGGGAAGTTTGGGTAGAATTTTTTCACATCGTCTGTAAGTTTAAGCTTTCCTGTTTCAACCAGTTGCATAATTGCAACACCGGTAAAGGTTTTGGTAATAGAAGCTAGCTCGAATTCTGAGTTTATTTTCAGGCTGTCGCGATGTAGGTAATCCGCCCAGCCAACAGCTTTTTCATAAATGATTTTTCCACCCTTTGCTACCAGTACGTTTCCATTGAAGCTATATTTTTTATGTAAGTTTTGTACAAAATCGGCAATCCATTTATCACCTTTTGCCGGATTGTATACCAATAATAAACTATCCGCCTTATCGTCTTCAGGTATTCTTACTTTTTTATCTGCTTCTGCCTTCTTGGCTTTTTCTGCCGGACTTGAACAGGATGATAATGATAATATGGCTAATGATAAGGCTATAGTTAGTTGACGAAATTTCATGGACAATGCAATACAGGTTAAAAAGTCGAAAAATAAGGATTTTTACCCCTTTAAACGTAAAAGAGTTTTAAACATTGTAAACTTTGTCGTTGATTAATTACATAAATCCAACTCATTGAGGCATAAAAACTTTAAATTTGCGACAACAAAAAAAAGAATACTATGAATTTTAGAACCGAACACGATACGATGGGTGAAGTGCAGGTGCCTGCTGATAAATATTGGGGTGCTCAAACTGAACGTTCAAGAAATAACTTCAAAATTGGTCCGGAGGCTTCTATGCCTAAAGAGATCATTCATGCTTTTGGATATTTGAAAAAAGCAGCGGCATTAGCAAATACAGAACTGGGTGTTTTATCACAAGATAAAGCAACTTTGATTGCAAAAGCTTGTGATGAGGTGATTGCAGGTAGCTTAGATGATCAATTCCCATTGGTGATTTGGCAAACGGGTTCAGGTACGCAAAGTAACATGAATGCCAATGAGGTTATCGCTTATCGTGCGCACGTTTTGAATGGTGGAGATCTGGCTGATGATAAAAAAGTTTTGCATCCTAATGATGACGTAAATAAATCGCAGTCATCAAATGATACTTACCCTACTGCAATGCACATTGCGGCTTATAAACAAGCCGTTGAAGTTACGGTTCCGGGATTAGAAAAATTATATAAAACCCTTGTCGCTAAATCTGAAGAATTTGCTACAATCGTAAAAACAGGACGTACTCACTTTATGGATGCTACTCCTTTAACTCTTGGACAAGAGTTTTCTGGCTATGCACAACAAGTTAGTAATGGTCTTAGAGCTATTAAAAATGCTTTGGTAATGATCAGTGAGGTAGCTTTAGGCGGTACAGCTGTTGGTACAGGTTTAAATACGCCTAAAGGTTACGATGTATTGGTGGCTAAAAAGATAGCGGATTTAACAGGCTTGCCTTTTGTTACTGCGCCTAATAAATTCGAAGCTTTAGCTGCGCATGATGCAATGGTAGAGCTTTCTGGTGCATACAAGCGTGTGGCGGTTTCATTAATGAAAGTTGCAAATGATGTAAGGATGTTAAGCTCGGGCCCGCGTTCTGGCATCGGGGAGATCATTATTCCTGATAACGAACCGGGATCTTCTATCATGCCAGGTAAGGTTAACCCTACACAACCAGAAGCATTAACAATGGTTTGTGCTCAGGTGATTGGAAATGATGTTGCTGTAAGTATCGGTGGGGCTACAGGCCATTTTGAACTGAATGTGTTTAAACCTGTAATTGCGGCCAACGTTTTACAATCGGGACGTTTGATTGGAGATGCTTGCGTTTCATTTAATGACCATTGCGCTGCCGGAATTCTTCCAAATCTTCCAGAGATAAAAAAACATTTGGAAAACTCTTTAATGCTAGTGACGGCATTAAATCCTCATGTTGGTTACGAGAATGCAGCAAAGATTGCAAAGAAAGCACATAAAGAAAATAAAACCTTAAGAGATGCTGCAATTGAATTAGGCCTATTAACCGGTGAACAATTTGATGAGTGGGTTCGTCCAGAGGATATGGTTGGTAGTTTAAAATAAGCACTTAATATTTGTATGGGAATGTTGAGATTGGCATTTTATCTGTTGCTTATTTTGTGTGTATCTGCCTCGTGCAGAAGGTTACCTGATGTTCAGGGAAAAGGAGAAGCTTTTTTGCAAGGTATATGGAATCAAGACAGTATCAAAAATTCGGATAAACTGTTGAGTTATACACAGCATAAGTTTAAGTTTACCTGTGACTCGTTTTATGTTGACCTGACCACACACTCCAAAGTGAACTACTATTCGGACTCCTGCTTTAACGGTGGGGTGTGGAAAGAATACGCTAAAGGGGTATATGCAGTAAGGGGAGATAGCTTATTTTTAGCAGGAACTTACACTAAGGCAAATTATAAACAAAAGGTGTCGGGCTGTTACCAGATTGGAAGATATGAAAAAGCTTTTTACATTAAATCTTCTGAACCTAGCAGCCTGCATCTGGAAAGTGTAGGTAATCAAAGGGAATGTAATCTGATTTTAAAGGAACGGATTATTTGCGTGCCTAAAGAATTGTAATACCTGATATCGCTATGATAAGCATAATTATACATCGATGAATACGAAAAAGAGTTTAATAACTACTGGGTACAAAGCCATTTTAATTTTAGCTGTTATTCTGTACTTACCGCTAAATGCAGGAGCTTGGGGGATGCTTGGTCATAGGATAGTTGCACAAGTTGCGGAAAGCCATCTGACTAATAAAGCAAGAAAAGGAGTAAAAGATATCTTAGGTAACGAAAGCCTTGCTATGGCAAGTAACTGGGGTGACTTTATAAAGTCTGATCCTACCTATGACTATTTATACAACTGGCATTTTGTAAACTTGCCTGAAGGATTAGATAAGCAAGGTGTATTTGATGTGTTGGATACTGAAAAGGGAGCGAATGTATACAATAAAGCTCTTGAAATGACTGCCACCTTAAAAAACAAGCAGAGCACCGCAGATCAGAAGTTATTGGCTATGCGGATGCTTATCCATTTGGTTGGCGACTTAAATCAGCCAATGCATACAGCTAGAAAAGAAGATTTGGGTGGAAATAAGGTTTTTGTAACCTGGTTTGGCGAAAAATCTAATCTACACAGGGTTTGGGATGAAGCGCTTATCGGTTATCAGCAGTTAAGTTATACGGAGTATGCGAATGCCATTGATTATCCATCTGCTGCTCAATTGGGTACCTGGAAAACTTATTCATTAAAGGATTATGTTTATGGATCTTATCAGGCATGCAATAAGATTTATGCTAATATTAAACCAGAAGAAAAATTGAGCTATAAGTATAATTTCGAATTTGTAGGTTTGCTTAATGAGCAGCTTTTAAAAGGTGGAATTTGCCTGGCAAGTATTCTTAATGACATTTATAACTAAGTAAATGAAGATATTAATGGTTTGTCTGGGTAATATTTGCCGTTCGCCATTGGCGGAGGGGATTATGCGCCATCTGGTAGAGGAGCAACAATTGGGTTGGGAAATCTCTTCTGCAGGTACTGGTGATTGGCATGTAAATCAGCCTGCTGACAGGAGGAGTATTGCTGTCGCCAGCAATTTTGGTTATGATATTTCTAAGCAAAGAGCTAAACATTTTAACCGGGATATGTTTGATGATTTCGATCATATCCTGGTTATGGATCAAAATAATTTGAAGGATGTATTAAAGCTTGCTTCAACTACGGAACATCGGAATAAAGTGAAGTTGTTTTTACCGGATGAGCTTGAAGTAACAGATCCTTATTTTGATGATAAACTGTTTGAGCCCGTTTTTCTAGAAATAGAAGAGCGTTGTAAACAACTTATAGCAGAGTTTAAGTAAATACTTTGTGAAATGGAAGGTAACCTGGTACCAAAATTATTTATGATTTTACTTGGCTGTAAACCGCAAGGTAGACATACAGAACAGCATGATATTTTTTTTGCCATAGGGATTCCATAAGTGATCTGAAGACTGATATTCTTAATTTTTGGCCAGAAGCAAATGATAAAATCCATATTGATGCCTGGCGGGAAGTAACAGCTGTGGGGAGCTATAGTTTAAAAGTGGTACCCAAAGGAGATGTAGTGGAGACTAATGTCAATAAATTATTTTTTATCAATCTTGGAGGCTATAAACCAGGAGAATTTGATGAACTCCACTATAAAATGCTTCTGGTTGCTGATACGATGGCGGATGCCAGCAGATTAGCTAAAGAAACCACCTTTTATAAGCATACAGGGTTTGAAGGTGCTGTTTCCCATATTGATGATAAGTACGGAGTGGATGTTGATGATGCATTTGAAATAGCTGATGTCCTTCCAGAACACATGAAAAGTAGGTTCGATATACAAATAGAGCCTACAACCCTCCTTTTTGAAGATGAATTGCACCTCGGTTATCTACCCCTAAGTAAAGTTTGAATTTTCTCCTTTTTGTTTAGTATACAGTTGTTTATGTAAATTTGTCATATCTTTGATGCGATGAATAAAATCTGTTTCCTATTGATTTGTCTTTTTAGCGCTAATCAGGCTATGTCCCAAACAAATCCTTTCTTGTCACAACAACCACCACAAGTAAATGGGGCGGTGAATATTGTTACGTCAAATTTGGAAGAAAATAGCGGGGATGCCTATTTTGCTGACGCTGAAAAAAAAGAACGTCACGGTGATTTAAATGATGCAATTACCCTATTTGGTAAAGCCGCATTTGAATACAATAGTTCTAAAAAGTTTAGCCAATATGGTTCTGCCTTATTGAGATTGGCGAATGCTCATTATCTAATGGCACATTATGCCGAAGCGGAACAGGTGACGCTTAATGTAGCTTTAAAAAATTACGCTAAAATTGGCAGTAAAACGGGACAGATGGAATCGTATAGCCAGTTAGGTAAAATATACCTGGCAGCAGATAAGTTAACTCAATCTTTATGGTTCTATACCCAACAGGGGATACTTGCTAAACAGGTTGGCGATAACAACGCATATATAGATTCAATTTTAGGTATGGCACAGGTAAAAACGAAGAAAAAAGAATATACCCTTGCACTGAAAGACCTGAACAGGGCCGAGCTTTTAGCTAAGTCTTCAAATATGGCTAGATTTAAAAATCAAATTAGGGAAGCAAAGGCTCAAATCCCTGCTAAAGCTATGGCCAAGAAACAATTGGTGAAACAATAAATTATAAAACAAATCGTTTTTTTTGTATCATTGTCATTATAGTAATTTGACTACTTTTAGTATGTTTACAGAAAAGAGACAGTAATAATACTGTCTCTTTTCTTTTTTTTTCTAAAATTGGTATCATATTAGTACTAAATACAAAAATGGATTTTAAAATCGTAAAAGAGATGTTGAAAAAGATATTACTGGTAACCTTTACTGCCGCAGTTCTTGCATGTCACGCTGCCCCGCAACCTCAACAATTGGTTCAGGGAGTCAGCAATATTATGCCTGATGAAAAACAGGCATTGGTATGTAAGGAGATCGTTGCGCTGATTGAAAACTACAATTACAAGAAGATAAAAGTTAACGATTCAATCTCTTCATTGGTATTGGATAAATACATTAAGGAGCTGGATCCATATAAATATTACTTCCAGGCATCGGATATTAAGGAGTTTGAAAAATTTAGAAATTCACTGGATGACGATTTCCGTAGCGGAAATTTGAATGCCCCGTTTTATATATTTAATGTTTATTTAAAGCGATATAACGAGTTTATCAATTTTGCCTTCACTGAAATTAAAGCGAAGCAGAATTTTAATGCGAATGAAACTTATGTGTTTGATCGTGAAAAAATGCCTTGGGCAAAATCAAAAGCTGAGCTGGATGATATCTGGAGAAAAAGGATTAAATACGAACTGGTTAATTTAAAGATTGCCGGAACTGCTGAGGCTAAGAATCAAGAAACACTTACAAAGCGTTATCAGGCGTTGAAGTCACAAGCTTCAAAGCTAAATAATCAAGATGTGTTTCAAACCATCATGGATGCATTTACTGAAACTATTGATCCGCATACAAACTATTTCAATCCGGCTAATGCACAGCAGTTTAATGAAGACATGGCAAGGTCTTTTGAAGGTATCGGGGCTAGATTACAACTGGAAAACGAAATATTGAAGATTTCGGAAGTAGTTCCAGGCGGACCTGCATTTAAAAGCAAGCTATTAAGTGCTGGCGACAGGATTATCGGTGTAGCGCAGGGTGATGGTGAATTCGAAGATATCATTGGCTGGAGAATTGAAAATTCAGTTGCTAAAATAAAAGGGCCTAAGGGTACAAAGGTTCGTCTAAAAATCATCCCTGTAGGAAAAGAGATGTCTTCTAAACCAGTTATTATAGAATTGGTGAGAGAGAAAATCGTAATGGAAGATCAGTCTGCTAAGAAGAAAGTACAGACAATCCAATCGGACGGCAAACCATACAAAATAGGAATCATTACTGTTCCTGCTTTTTATGCTGATTTTAAAGCGGCAAATGCCGGGGATCCTAATTATAAAAGCACAACACGTGATGTAAGGCTATTGATTGATACCTTAAAAAGGCTAGATAAAGTTGATGCAATTGTAATGGATTTAAGAGCAAATGGTGGCGGTTCTTTGGTTGAAGCCATTGATCTTACCGGTTTGTTTATCAATAAGGGACCTGTTGTACAGGTTAAGGACCTTAAAAACGAGGTAGAAGTAAGTGAGGATGCTAATCCAGGTGTAGTATGGGATGGCCCACTGGGCGTTATGGTAGATAGATTGAGTGCTTCTGCATCTGAGATCTTTGCCGGTGCTATTCAGGATTATGGAAGAGGGATCATCATGGGGACACAAACTTATGGTAAAGGAACCGTGCAATCTTCAATCGATATGAATAAATTGGTTAATCCGTCTATTTTACAGAAGCTAGCGGCTTTGGTAAATAAAAACGGAACAATTATAAAAACAGGTAAAGAAGATGTTAAGCTCGGACAGATTAATCTTACAATGGCTAAGTTTTACCGTGTAACGGGTAGCAGTACACAACATAAAGGTGTAATGCCTGATATTCAATTCCCATCATTATATCCAATGGATAAAATAGGAGAGGATACAGAGCCTTCAGCTTTGCCTTGGGATGAAGTTAAAAAGTCTGATTTTGCTCCGGTGGCTGATCTGACGCCATTTAAATCGGAGCTTGTTAAGCTACATGAACAACGCATGGACAAATCGCCTGATTATAAAATTATGGTACAAGATATTGCTGAATCTAAAAAACGCGAAAGTGAAGTTTCGGTGCCTTTAAATGAAGCTAAATTGAAAGTGGAAAGAGACAGTCTTGAAGCTAAAAACTTGGCTAGGTTGAACTCTTTAAGAGCATCAAGAGGTTTGGCGCCTGTTAAAAAAGGAGACAAGATAAAGAAAGAAGATAATTTTGATTTTATTCAGAATGAGAGCTTAAAGATTATGGCGGACTTTATGCAGCTGGCAAATCCTAAAGGAAAACAATTTGTTAAAACTACAGGAGAGTTTAAATAAAGATTAAGTTAACGATATAAAAAAGGGGTTTTATCACGTGATAAAACCCCTTTTTTATACAAGCAAGTATTTATTTTTTGCTATCTGTAGTTTTTTGAATTTGCATAGCCATCATTTCTTTCATGGTACGATTCATCCCTTCAGTTGAACCATCAAGGAAGATCACATTGCCTTCGCTGTTTTCTGCAAACTGTTTGATAGATTCTGTCCACATGGTGAAAAGGATTACCGAGATATCCAGGTTAGCTTCTTCCATTTCCAGAGCCGCTTTAGTCATACCATGGGCAACCTCAGCCCTAAATAAGGCAATTCCCTGTCCACGAAGCTGTGCAGCCTCACGCTCAGCAGCGGCAGCAATTTTAATTGCATTACCATCGGCTTCTGCACCTTTGGTTTTAGTAATTAATAAAGCCTGACCTTCGTTTTCTGCAGCTGCTTTTAAGTTGTTAGAGGCTACAACGCGACTCATCGAGCGCATGATCTCTTCATCAAATGTAATGTCGTTTAGTTGCAAATCCTGCAAATGATAACCCCAACTCTCCAATACCTGGTCAATCTGATGCTTAACATGGTCTACAATCTCATTACGCTGTGCAAGTACGTTGGCTTGCTTTTGTGTGGCCACGTAAGCCCTGATCGACCCTTCGATGGTACGAATCAATGCCTGCATTAAGTTAGTTGAATCTACGAACTTAAAAGCTACATTTTTAATGGTCTCTTCATCATGATTGATTACTGAATAAAGAAGCATGGCTTTGAAATATACATTTGCCTGATCCTGTGTAACTGCCTGAAAAGATAACTCTACCGATCTGTTCTGTATCGAGATTCGGGAGTGGATGGTTTCTATTAAAGGGATTTTTAGACTCAGTCCTGGGCTTAAAAGCCGTCTGTACTTTCCAAAAATTGTAACTACAGCAATTGTACCTTGTTTAACGGTAACAAATGAACTGATTAAAATGACTATCAGCACAAAAAGAATGATATACGTTGTATACATAATGGGGTTTTATAGGTTACTAATATAATGATATCAAGGTACTAAAATTCTTGTCTCATTTGAAGATTTAATAATCACATTGTTGAATTTCCATAGAGGCATGGATATTGTAATACAGTTATACTAAATCATAATCATTATGAATGTTAAACGTATTTTTGGCACTGTACTAACTATATTAGGTGTAATAGGACTTATTTACGCCGGATACGGCTTTGTAAATCATAGCATACAAAGCCGGGAACTGATTGTTGCTGGCATTATTGGATTGATATTTTTTGTGTCAGGTATCGGCTTGGTTAAAAATACAAAGGACGAGTCCTAGTTTCTCCGTTGGATTCGTCCTGCCGAAGAAAAATCTAAACGGTGTCCGGGGAAGTCCGTATCAGTTAGGGATTTAATCTTTTTGAACGCCCCGTCCTGAGTATCTACTGTCAGACGATTGATCTTGTCCTGTTTTACAGAAATAATATCAGCAAATAGGAAATCTCCTTTGCTGTTTATTTTGAGTTGTAGTAAGGGAGCAATTCCATTCGGACCTTTGAGACTGAACATACCGTAGGTGCAAAAATTGCCCAGGCTATAAGCGATGAATTTATTCTTGTATACTTCCATCGCTCTTGTAACATGAGGGCCGTGGCCTAAAACCACATCGGCACCCGCATCAATTACAGCATGAGCAAATGCGTATACATTGCCACGGTTTTCGTTGTAAAATATTTCCGTTTTCTTGGTTACATGTTCGAATTTAGCACCTTCTGCGCCACCATGAAAGGAAACAATAACAATATCAGCTTTCGCTTTTAAGCGCTTAACCAGTTGTATCGCACTGTCAATCTTATTTATCGATACGGTGTTTTCATTTGGAGCAAAGGCACAGAGAGCATACTTAACACTATCTTTTTCAAAAACACTGAAAGGATGAGATAGCAGGCCTGCGTAATTGATGTTTAGGGAATCTAAAATGGCGGCTGTTCTTGTTCTCCCTTTTAATCCAAAATCTCCTACGTGATTGTTGGCTACGCTGAGTAAGTTAAAACCGGCATTTTTGATGATACCTGCATAACGCTCAGGCATTCTGAACGCAAAACAGCTATTGCCAATGGTATCTTTACATTTTGTAGATTTTCCATTATTTAAGAAGCAGCCTTCTAAGTTGCCAAAAATGATATCGCCTTTTAAATAATCGGCTACGGCTTTAAAACTATTTACGCCATCATCAGGGGGCAGATTGGATTTACTTGGATAAGCAGAGCCGATCATGATGTCGCCAACAGCGGTGATGGATATCGTGTCTTTTTTTACAACCTTAACGGTGTCCTGGACAGGTAAATGTTTAGGAACACTAGCGGTATTGCTTTGGCAGCTTGAGGCGGCAAGTAGGATAGCGGCGGAGAAAAAGCCTATGGTAGAAAACTTCATCTTTAAAGATGATCTATTCTTGAATAAGATCTTCCTTCACGCCATCTAATATACGGCCACCTTTATAAAAATATCTTGAGTAATAAGGTTCGTTTAAATTGCTAATTACTACACCACGGCTTGAAGAAGCATGAGCAAATCGATTGTCTCCAAGGTAAATTCCGATATGTGTAATACTGCGGCTTTTTATTTTGAAGAATACCAGATCTCCTTCTTTCAGTTCATCCTTAGGTAATGGGTCAACCATGCTAAAAATATCACGCGAGTTTCTTAAGATGGTAGTGTTGAAAACTTTATCATAAATTGCTTTGGTGAAAGCCGAGCAATCGATTCCTTTTTGTGTATTTCCTCCAAATCTGTAAGGAGTACCAATCCATTCGTAAATGAATTTGTATAGTTTTACGTTTGAAGTTGCATCAACTGCAACACCCATAACCTGTGAAAAATATTGTGAAGCTAAATTGTCTGGATCAGCTAATTTATTTGTTTCTTTTGTTTTCGTTTGTGCGTTGATAGCCGTAAGACTGCATAAACAAATTAGGGAGGACAACAAAAACTTTTTTATCATGTTATACTGTTAAGTTTGGGTATTAATCACTTACACTTAAACGTACACCACTACGGGCTTATTGTTTGGATGGCAAACATATACATTTTACAAATGTTATCCAAATTCGGGCAATTTTATATTGAAAGTTATCAACATTTTAACAAAGGGGCCTAAATTTTTTCCACCATATAAGTTTCTGCCAGTCGGGTTTTAAGTGCAACTTATGATTGCGTTCTGAATGATCTGTTTGCTTTTAATTTGTTATCTTGGCTATATGCGTTAATATTGACCTTGTTAGAAGCATTGCTGGCCAACATAATTTATGTAACCATTATAGGCATTTTACATCAATTGCTTCGATTTATTGCAATAAAAAAGTAGATTTGCTCTCGTAAAAAAATCAACACCCCAAAAATGAGTGCAGTAGAAATAAATAAAGATACCTATCTGAAGTGGTTTGAGTCGATGTTGCTGATGCGCAAGTTCGAAGAGAAAACCGGTCAACTTTACGGACAACAAAAAATCCGTGGATTTTGTCATTTATATATCGGTCAGGAAGCGGTAGTAGCCGGAGCAATTTCTGCTATGCAGAAAGGAGATTCCATGATTACTACTTACCGTGATCATGCTCATGCGCTAGCTTTGGGTGTAAGTGCAGATAGCATTATGGCAGAAATGTATGGTAAAGCTACTGGTTGTTCAAAAGGAAAAGGTGGTTCAATGCACATGTTCAGTAAAGAATTTCATTTCTATGGTGGGCACGGAATTGTAGGTGGACAGATTCCATTGGGAGCAGGTATTGCATTTGCTGAAAAATATAAAGGCACGAACAATGTAAATATTTGTTACATGGGTGATGGTGCTGTTCGTCAAGGTGCTTTAAACGAAGCATTCAATATGGCCATGCTTTGGAAACTTCCTGTAGTATTTGTTTGTGAGAACAATTTTTACGCAATGGGAACTTCTGTTGAGCGTACCACAAACATGACTGACATTTACAAAATAGGTTTAGGTTTTGATATGCCATGTGCTCCGGTTGACGGTATGGATCCTGTTGCAGTTCATAATGCAATGGATGAAGCTATTCAGCGTGCAAGAGCCGGTGAAGGTCCAACCTTCCTGGAAATGAGAACATACAGATACCGTGGACACTCGATGTCTGATCCAGCTAAATATCGTACTAAAGACGAATTAGAAGAATATAAAGCTAAAGATCCAATTGAGACTGTAAGAGAAGTTGTTTTGAAAGAGAAATATGCTGATCAGGCTTGGATTGAAGAAGTTGAAGGTAAGATAAAACAGATTGTGGATGATGCTGTGAAATTTGCAGAAGAATCTCCTTTCCCTGATGCATCAGAGTTATTTAAGGATGTTTATGTACAACAGGATTATCCTTACGTAAAAGATTAATTAAGAACGCATTTCAATAGATATTATAGAATGGCTGAAATAGTTAGAATGCCCAAAATGAGCGACACCATGACTGAAGGTGTAATGGCTAAATGGCATAAAAAAGTTGGCGATAAAGTTAAAAGCGGTGATGTAATGGCCGAAGTGGAAACCGATAAGGCGACCATGGATTTAGAATCATATTGGGATGGCACCATTTTATACATAGGTGTAGAAGAAGGTAAAGCTGTTCCAGTTGATGCTGTTATTGCGGTTATAGGTAAAGAAGGCGAAGATTATAAAGCTGCCCTTGATGCTGAAAGCGCCGTTAGTGCTGCTCCAGCTGCAGAGACTAAACCTGCTGAAGCAGCGAAAGAAGAAAGTACTTCTGCTGCGGCGACTGGTTTAAGCGAAGCTGATTTGGAGAAAATGGGTGTTACTGTAGTAAGAATGCCTTTGCTAAGCGATACTATGACTGAAGGCGTAATTGCTGAATGGCATAAAAAAGTTGGTGATAAAGTTAAAGACGATGATATCCTTGCTGATGTAGAAACCGATAAGGCTACTATGGAAGTGATGGGGTATGCTGCAGGAACTTTATTGCATATCGGTGTTGAAAAAGGTCAGGCAGCTAAAGTAAATGGCATTATTGCTATTGTTGGCCCTGCTGGAACTGACATCAGTGGAATTCTTAGTCAAGGTGATGCTCCTGCAAAACCTGTTGCTGATAAAACATCTGATGCTCCGGTAGCAGAGAAAGCTGCTGCAACAGAAGAAGCTCCGGTTTCATCGACTAGTACAGATCGCGTAAAGGCATCTCCATTAGCAAAAAGAATCGCAAAAGATAAAGGAATTGATCTTGCACAGGTTGCAGGGAGTGCAGATGGTGGACGTATCATTAAGAAAGATATCGAAAACTTTAAGTCTGCTCCAGCGGCTGCAAAAGCAGAATCTTCATCAGCTCCGGCTGCAGAGAAAGCAGCGCCAGTTATTCCTCAATATGTAGGTGAAGAAAGATATACTGAGAAGCCTGTATCGCAAATGCGTAAGGTTATCGCTAAACGTTTAGCAGAAAGCTTGTTTACTGCTCCACATTTCTACTTAAATATTAGTATTGATATGGACAATGCAATGACTGCACGTACGGCTATTAATTCTGTTGCTCCAGTTAAAGTTTCATTCAACGATATTATCATTAAAGCTGTTGCTGTTGCGTTAAAACAACATCCTGCAGTCAACTCTTCATGGAGAGGTGATAAAATCCGTTTCAATGAGCATACAAACATTGGTGTAGCAATGGCTGTAGAAGATGGCTTATTGGTTCCTGTAGTTCGTTTTGCTGATGGTAAATCACTATCTCATATCTCTGCAGAGGTTAAAGAATACGGACAGAAAGCAAAAGCTAAAAAATTACAACCATCGGATTGGGAAGGATCTACTTTTACAGTTTCTAACCTGGGTATGTTTGGTATTGATGAATTTACATCAATCATCAATTCTCCTGATGGAGCAATCCTATCTGTAGGTGCGATACAACAAATTCCTGTCGTTAAAAACGGAGCAGTTGTACCGGGTAACGTGATGAAGCTGAGCTTAGGCTGTGATCACCGTGTGGTTGATGGGGCTACAGGTGCTGCTTTCTTGCAAACACTTAAAGGATTATTAGAAGAGCCAATTAGATTATTGGTTTAACTTTCAAATCATAAAAATACAAAAGGTTGTCTGCGTAAAAGCAGACAACCTTTTTTTATGCCCGTTAGTTTTGTACTTTTGCGCTCATGTCGAATATCAAACCCTCTTTAGCAAAAGGAACCAGAGATTTTTCTCCTCAGGAAATGGTGAAACGTAATTTTATTTTTGATACTGTTAAAAAGGTATTTAAGAAATACGGTTATGCCGAAATACAAACCCCTTCAATGGAGAATCTTTCGACTTTAACAGGTAAGTATGGTGATGAGGGGGATAAACTGATATTTAAGATATTAAACAGCGGAGATTACCTTTCTAAAGTAAAACCTGATTTATTGGCGCAAGCCAATTCAAATGCGATGATTTCATCCATTAGTGAAAAGGCTTTAAGGTATGATTTAACCGTGCCCTTTGCGCGTTACGTTGTGATGCACCAGAATGACATTTCATTGCCCTTTAAACGTTTCCAGGTGCAGCCAGTATGGCGTGCTGATAGACCGCAAAAGGGACGTTACAGAGAGTTTTATCAATGTGATGTGGATGTGGTAGGCTCAGATAGTTTATTAAATGAGGCAGAGTTTATTCTGATCTACCAGGAAGCGTTGAGCAATCTGGGATTAAAAGACTTTACTATAAAAATCAATAATCGTAAAATATTATCAGGGATTGCTGAAGTAATTGGCAAACCAGAACTGATTATTGATATGACTGTGGCTATAGATAAGCTGGATAAAATTGGTCTGGATGGAGTAACCAAAGAACTGATAGAACGCGGTTTTACTGAAGATGATATTGAGAAATTAAAACCTGTTATCTTATTGGAAGGCTCAAATGAGCAGAAAATGGATAGCTTAAAATCTGTACTGGCAACTTCCGAAACTGGCCTAACCGGGATAAAGGAAATAGAATCGGTATTTGATTATGTAAAAGAAATGCTGAAAGCCGATTCTTCTTTAAAACCTAATGTGGAGCTTGATATCACGCTAGCGCGTGGATTAAACTATTACACAGGCTGTATTTTTGAAGTTAAAACCAATGAGGTAGCCATGGGCAGCATCGGCGGTGGCGGAAGATACGATGACTTAACCGGTATGTTTGGTTTAAAGGGTTTAACTGGAGTTGGTGTCTCTTTTGGGGCTGATAGGATTTATGACGTATTGCAGGAACTAAACCTTTTTCCTGAATCTGCTGCTGTTGGCACAAAGGTATTGATTAGTAATTTCGATCATGACGCCGAAAGATACGCGCTGCCGATCTTACAGCGTTTGCGTGCGGAAAATATCGCTGCAGAGTTATATCCTGCCTCAGCGAAGCTTAAAAAGCAAATGAGCTATGCAGATGATAAGCAGATCCCATATGTGATATTGATCGGAAGTGATGAAATGCAAACAGGCTTGCTCACATTAAAAGAGATGCAAAGTGGACAGCAACAAAAGTTATCTGCCGAAGCCATCATTGAATTGTTAAAAGCTAATTAAGCTTTTCCAAGCATAAAGCTTTTCAGTTTTTTCTTTGCAGTAATACTGACCTTATTTCTGAGGAAGCTGGTCCATCCCAGTAATACGCCGGTCAAGCCAAGGGACTGTCTTGACCATCGGTAAAAGTTGAAGTGGTCTGTATGTTTGACTATTTTTCCATTTTCAATCAGGAAAGAAGCTTTTATGGAATTATGAACCTTATTGCCTGTCGCAGAAAAAGTATACCAGGCATCCCATTCGGCGGTTGCACCACCTTCATTACCTTTAATGTTTTTGAACTCAATGCGCATATCCTTGCCACTCTTCAATAGCATGGCCCACATCGATCTGACTTCTGCAGCATTTAAATTCGTAAATGCGGGATCGCTAAACGTGGCATCAGCTGCATAACAGTCTTGCATCGCTTGTATGTCTTTTCGTTGAAAGCTAGTATAAAAATGTTGGATAAGTTGTTCGTTGTCGTTCATAGTAAGGTCTTTTAGTTTAATCTACGAATTTGGCCCACAGGGCTAGTATGTCTTTCCGGCAAGAATACCCTCAATTCTATCCAGTAGTTCGTCAATGTCAAACGGTTTTGGTAAAAAACCATTTGGCTTGTATTCTCCGTGCTGTATGTTCTGTGCGGTATATTTTGCAGAGATCATCAGGACAGGTAACTTCTCTGTTGGTTGATTTGTTCTTAGCTGTTTTAACAAATTTCTTCCATCTCCGTCAGGAAGCATGATATCAAGAATAAGAAGATCCGGCTTATTCAGATCAATGTGCATCATCATATCTGCACTTTTACTTAATCCGGTTACCTTATAGGATTCACTTTGCAGAATTAAAGTGATCACATCAAGAATGGCGTTATTATCCTCAATGACAAGGATATTTTTAAATGTTACAGCTTTTTTTTTCAAAGTCGGAGGCGATTTATAATTACAAAGATATTAAGTACGACGATTTGTTTAGATATTATTTGTTTTTTTTAAACAATAATATTTATGGATGGGTGACCCGACCTAAGTAAACTAATTACAAATAATAAAAAATATGTATTTCGATGAAACCTTTTGCTATTATTATAGTCTTATATATAGTTTTTAGTTTTAGGTTAAAAAAGGGGAGCAATTGTGGCGATTGTTCCTCTTTTTTTATTTGTACAATTCTCGTCATAGATTGGCAATGATTATAAATCATTGAATATAATTATATAGAATTTATTAGTTTTGACTCGAATTGGGGAAAAGACATTTACATATCCATCGGATATTATCGGTTTTGTTGTTATGGGTATTTGCCATAGCACTCACTCCCTTTGGTGCCTTTCACAATCACCATCACGATGAGCCTAAGTGCTCTGTTCATGAAAAAACATGTACCCATAAATTGCATGTTACCAATAAAGCGGAACATTGTTTAATCTGTGAAGCTCATTTCGAAAAAAATTACATTACCACTAAACATCAGTTTCAGGTTTACCTGGTTTGGAAACCTGTATCCAAAACCTACCACACCATAAGTGGGTCTTATACAGAATTAATTGACCTGGCGCTTCGGGGTCCTCCTGTAGCCTAATTGCCAATTTACAGGTAGTACACCTGTTTTCCTTTTAATTATTATTTTGATGGATCAGCATATGATTATATGCCGGTGCCGTCGTTTAAACAATTTATTCTGATGAAAAGAGTACATCTTTTACTATTTATAGCACTATATCTATTTTTTCCGGTATTGAGTTTCGCTACCGAAGTTGCCCAGTTTAGAGGCAAGGTTATTGACGCTGATATGAAGTCTCCGCTTCCAGGCGCAACCATTTACATTACGGATCTAAAAGCCATTACAAGCACTAACGAACAAGGGGAATTTATTCTGAAAAATGTACCTGCAAAAGGGAAGTTTTTGCTAGAAGTTCGTTTTGTGGGCTACAAAACATATTCTGTACTAGTTGATCTGGGCAGCCAACATAACTTAGTGATTCCTTTATCGGCCTCAGTTATCGAGAGTGCAGAGGTGGTCATCACTGGCACACCCTTTAGTTCTAACAATAAAACCAATAGTTTATCAGTGGTTACAGTGGGCAAAACAAAACTAGCCCAATCTGGAGGTACAAACCTGATTGATGCAATTGCTAAAATCCCGGGTGTTTCTCAGGTAAGCACCGGTGGAGCTATCTCTAAACCAATCATAAGAGGCCTTGGCTACAACAGGGTTCTAACAATGGTTGATGGTGCAAGAGAAGAAGCGCAGCAATGGGGTGATGAGCACGGTATCCAGGTCGATCAGTTCTCTGCAGCAAGGATTGAGATTTTAAAAGGACCAGCAAGTTTATTGTATGGTTCGGATGCATTGGGTGGTGTAATTAATGTGATCGATGATCTAGTGCCTGCACCAGGTGTATACAATGGTGCGTTTAGTTCTACCTATAGTACAAATAACGGACTAAGCGCCTCTTCATTAATGCTGCAAGGAAACGATGATGGCTTTGTTTATCGCGGACGTGCATCTTATAAAAATGCATACGGTTTTGGGTATAAAAATACCACTGTGCCAAATTCAGGGTTTAATGAGCTAGATTTCAATGGAATGTTGGGCTTAAATAAAAGTTGGGGCTATTCTCATCTTAGCTTCTCCCGTTTTCATACCAATATTGGACTTGTCGAAAATGGGCCGAATGCAGATGGTAACTTTGTAAATGAAGACGGGGATGTGATCCCCCAATCGGAAGCGAAGGAAAGAGCAGTCGGTTTGCCATTCCAAAACCTGACACATTATAGAGCCGCTTTGAACAGCAATTTTATCCTGGGAAAGGGACAATTGAAAACCGTATTTGCTTTCCAGAGTAATATTAGAAAAGAGTTTGAAGAAAGTGCGCAGGAGCCAGGTTTAAACTTAAACCTCAAATCATATACCTATGATGTAAAGTACAACTTTCCTAATCTTGGCGAATGGCAACCCGCAGTTGGTGTGCAAGGCATGTATCAAAATAACGTGAATAGTGGTGAGGAGTTTCTGATCCCCGATTATAACAGCAACAACATCGGTGCTTTTGTTTATTTGAAACGAAATTTCACAAAGGGGGCGATCAATGCAGGTGTTCGTTACGATTACAAAAAGATGAATGGTAAAGATTTGAGCTTTAATGGAGAACAGATTTTTAATGGCTTTAACAACGAGTTCTCTAATATGTCTGGTTCATTGGGCTTCGCTTTCGAAGTTGCAAAAAATCTGGTGCTTAAAGGCAATGCTGGTTCGGGCTTCAGAGCACCAAACATTGCCGAGCTTGGTGCGAATGGTCGACATGAAGGAACCTTTAGATACGAGATTGGCAACAGCAATTTGAAGCAGGAAACCAGTCTGCAGTTCGACCTTGGATTGGAGTATACAGCCGAGCAGGTAACCTTTGGTTTAAATGCGTATGCTAATAGGATCTTTAATTACATTTATCCCGGAAACTTTAACAATGAGACCATGCCTTTCGATAATGAGGATGGGAGTGTAGAAACTCTACCAGTTTATCGTTATGTGCAAACCAATGCCGATTTATTTGGTGGCGAGGCTTCTGTTGATTTTCACATCGTGAAATCCCTGCATTTTGAAAACTCCTTCTCTTATACGAAAGGTGTGAATAGGGCTAATGATGAGGCTTTGCCATTCATTCCAGCGGCCAGTATCAGCAATGAAATACGCTTTGAACCAAATGTAAAAGGATTAGCCGATACTTACTTTAAAGTAGGTGTTACAAACACATTTAAACAAGCTCGTTTTGATAGTTTTGAAACACAGACTAATGGTTACACACTATTGGATGCGGGTTTTGGTACAAGCTTCAATACGGATAAAGGCAAACTGAATGTTTGGGTAACCGGACAAAACCTTTTAAATAAGGAATATTACAATCACCTAAGTAGGTACAAGCCAGTAGGTATTTATAACCCGGGTCGTAATGTTACATTCGGGATTAGTGTTCCCTTTTTATAGTCGGAGGTAACTCTTTGTAAGGCTGTATCATTAGTCAGTTCGTGATCTTGAAATAAATTCAGGATCACGAACGGGCTAATGATACAGCCTATACAACTATAATTCCCTTATTTTGCACATAAAAATAAATAATGCTTAAGTTTAGAACTTTCGCTTCCTTTTATTGTTGCTTTAAAAACTAACTATGTTAAAAAGACTATCACTTTCCATTTTGGCCATTCTTTGTTTGGTTACTGCTACACAGGCTCAAAAAACAGATACTTTATCCATCACTTTAGAAAATGTTAAATACGGTTATCCCGTAAAATATTTCCCTATAGCTGTAGAAGGGCAGGATGTACGTATGGCCTACATGGATGTTGCACCCACACAAATGGCCAACGGCAGGACAGTGATGCTTTTCCATGGTAAAAACTTTGGGGGATATTACTGGACAGAAGTTATCAAAGCTTTAACCAGCAGAGGATTTAGAGTGATAGTTCCAGATCAGATTGGTTTTGGTAAATCTTCAAAACCTTTCATTCATTACAGTTTTCATCAAATGGCAGCCTGGAATAAAGCTTTGCTTGATACACTGGGTATCCAAAAAGCAAGTGTGTTAGGTCATTCAATGGGTGGAATGTTGGCTACCCGTTTTGCGCTGATGTATCCTGGACAAACAGAGATGTTGTTACTTGAAAATCCTATAGGACTAGAAGATTACCGTCTTTTTGTTCCTTATGTAAGCACCGATCAACAGTATGCGACAGAGTTGAAAGCTACAGCAGAGAGCATTAAAAAATACTACCAAAGCTCTTATTTTACGGTTTGGAAGCCTGAATATGAAGAGTTGGTACGGGTAGCTGCAGGAGTAACCAATAGTGCTGATTTTCCAAGATGGGCAAAAGTTGCCGCAATGACTTATACCATGATCTATGAGCAGCCAGTTGTACACGAGTTTATCAATGTAAGAGTGCCAACCGTTTTGTTTATCGGAAAACAAGATAAAACCATCGTAGGCAAAGGCTTACTTAGCCCTGATCAACAGGTTTTATACGGACAGTATAGGTTTTTAGGAAAGCAAACTGCGGCTAAGATCCCTGGGGCTAAAATTATTGAATTTGATGGCTGTGGCCATATCCCCCATGTAGAGATCCCTACAGAGTTTGTTGTTGCATTGTTAGGTAGTCTTTAAAAGCTATTTACTGGCAAGATCTTGTAAAAAGGTATCCGATAAGATCTGATATAACTCTGGGTGTTTATCTTTTAACTGTTTAGGGTTTTCGAAAAAGTATTCGGATACTACAGCAAAAAATTCAGCCTCATTGGTAATGGCATAAGGGTTAATATCCGACTTGCCTTTTTCTATTTGCTGCATTTCCTGATGAATCATTTTTATCCATGGTACAGCGTATTCGTGCTTCATCAGGTTATCCGGAACACCGTCTGTTGCACCATCCGATTTATCGAGTAGGTGCACAAACTCATGAATAGCTGTATTTTCTTTATCGACGGCATTGGAAAACCCATGCAATAATGCCGAGCGAGATAAGATCATTTGCCCATTCATATAACCTTCACCAACCATACCAAGGATATTTCTTTCTGCGCCTTCAAATTGAAAATCTTTATTAAAGGTGTCTGGGTATAACAACACACTCGATAGGTTTTTATACTTCCAATCTTCAAAACCAAACACCGGAATAATGGCGCTAGAAGCAACCAATACCCGGTCTAATGGATTTATTTCAAGATCTATCCCTTCTATCCTTACGTAGCTTAAAAATACGGCTATTTTATCTTCAAATTTCCCTTTATCTACTGGACTTAGCTGTTGGTAAAAATGGACATGCTGTGAAAGCTGATCAGTTTCGGCTGCGCTAAGCGTTGGAATAGATTTCGATTTAAAAGGATTGCCCCGAATAATAAAGTAAACAACAATGATAAATAACGGAATTAGGAAGAAGAGAATCGTGTTCATAGCCTATGATTCCAGGATTTCCAATTGTGTAATGATTTGTTCCTCTGTAATTGGGTAGGCCACCTGATTGGTAATACGCTGATACATGGCCTCAAATAAAGGAATATAATCTCCTTTTAGGGACGGTATTAAGTGTTGAACTTTATTGCCCTGTTCATCTATAAGCGTGAGTTTACCTGCTCTTCCCGGAAGTTCAACTCCATACATAGGATCTGTAAGCTTCATGCCCTGCAGCAATTGCTCTTCCTGTACATCAGAACGGTCTTTTATAAATGAACCATGGCTGCCATGCAATACAAATGCAGGTAAGGGATCCGCTACCAAAAGATTAGCATGTACAAAAACATTAACACTGTTTGGATAGCTCAAATGAATGGAGAAATAATCATTCACTTTAGTGTCTTTGCGATTTTCACCTAGTATTTTATGAGATGAATCCGGCTTCCCAAATATACTGATCACTTGATCAAGCAAATGTGGGCCCAGGTCGTAAATCAATCCACTGGCGGCAATAGGTTGTTCTTTAAATGTTTTCGGACCGATATCAGCACGGTAACGGTCAAACCTGAAATGTACTTCATTCAGTTTACCTAGTTGTCCGCTTTCAATTACCTCTCGCACCGAACCAAAATCACTATCCCATCTTCTGTTTTGGTAAACAAACACTTGTTTGCCTACACTTTTAGCCAGGTCAAAGATTTCTTTAGCTTCTGCCGAGGTCGCCGTGAATGGTTTTTCGACCAAAATATGTTTACCCGCTTTTAGCGCCTTTGTGGCATAATCAAAATGCGTGTAATTGGGGGTATTTATAATAATAAGGTCAATTTTCTCGTCAGCAATCAGGTCCTCAATCGTATCGTAGCTAATGATTCCCGGGTAAATAGCAGCTGCATTTTTTTGGTTACGCTCGGTTACGGCATGTAGTTTAAATCCGGGATGTTTATCTATAAAAGGAGCGTGGAAAACTTTCCCAGACATTCCAAAGGCCATTATGCCGGTTACAATTTCTGTATTCATTTGCAAAATTTTGTTTGATGATTTTTAAGGTTTATGTAATCTACCGTGTGCTAAATTTAGTGAAATCACTTTACTATTCGCCAAAGTTTATTGTAATAAAACTGGGAGGCTAATTGTATCTTTGTAGTATGAAGCCTGCAGAAACACATGCAAAATGGAAAGTTTTGCAAGAGAGAATAGCGAAGGAGTTTGATTCTGATATTCCGGATTTAAAGGTAATGCTGTTTTTAATTGGAGTACAGGAACTTGGAAAAGGGCCTGGTAAATACAGTAAGCGCCAAAAAGAGGAGTTGATGCACATCGCTACCTGTCGCTTGTTAAGTGAAATGGGATTCTATGAACTAGAAGGTCAGGATCAGGATGGCTGGCCACATTGGAAATTAGTAAAGCCGGTTCCATCTTTTGCGATGATGGAGCAGGAATTGTTACTTAAGTCACTGGCTATACATTATTTTGAAGATATCTACGATTAGATTCCTAAATAATAAAACGTTTAAAAATGAAAAACCCGAAGTACAATGTACAACGGGTTTTCGTTTTTATAGGGAGATGTAAATGTGATGAACTATCTTCCAGCTGTCTGAGCTTCTTTTTTCAGTTGATCGTTAGCAACGATAACAACCTCAACTCTACGGTTTGCAGCTCTTCCTGCTTCAGTTGTATTATCTGCAATTGGCTCAGAAAATCCTTTACCTAAAGTGATCAAACGTGATGACGGAACACCTTGAGAAACGGCGTAAGCCTTTACAGCTGCGGCTCTTCTTTCAGATAAAGCCATATTATAAGACTCAGCACCTTTATTGTCGGTATGGCCAATTACTTTAATGTCTGTTCCAGGATATTGGTTTAATGAGTTGGCTAAAGATTTAACATTTGTTTTAGCTTGTGCAGTTAAATCTGATTTATCAAAACCAAACAAGATACCGCTATCAAACTTAACAATGATACCCTCACCTTCGCGAATTACTTCAGCATTAGGGATAGCATTTTGTATTTCGGCAGCTTGTTTATCCATTCTTTTTCCGATAAAACCACCTGCAGTACCACCAACAGCTGCACCAATAATTGCACCTACGGCTGTATTACCAGCTTTTTTACCGATAATAGCACCAAGAACACCACCAGCTGCAGCACCTATTCCTGCTCCTTTTTGCGTTTTTGTTAAACTATCGCATCCTTGGAATGCCATTGAACCAACGGCTAGAGCGATACTAAGTGTTGCTATTTTAAATTTTGAAGTCACCATAACATTATCATTTGTTTAGGGCAACCGTAAATCAAACCTAATGCCAAGTTTTATTGTTTCCGAAATAAAGGTGCAGAGATGCCCAAAAAAAACACAAAAAAAGAGAGTGGTGTATAAAATAGTGGTAGGTAACTTTAATGTGACTATAATTCTAGACAGTATGTTTTTATTCAGAAAAGTATTCTTCCAGTTCCTTTAATGTGTTTTCGTCTTTATTGAAATCTTTGATGATTAGCCCTTTTTCTAATAAAATGATTCGGTCGCAAACATCTGTAACATGGTTTAGATCGTGACTGGAAATTAAGGTGGTTAGCGCGTGCTCATTTTTTAACGACCTAATTAATGTTTTAAGCCTGATTTGCGTTGTAGGGTCAAGGTTCGCAAAGGGTTCATCCAATACCAATAACTCTGGATTTTGCATCAATGCCGCAGCAATACCAATCTTGTTTTGATTTCCCTTAGAAAAATCCCGGATGTATTTTCCCTTATTTAAGACCTCGCCGTTAAAGAACTCTTCATATTGCTTAAGGTAGTCCATTACATGAGCCGGACTAAAATGATGAAGACTTCCAATAAATATAAAATACTCTTCAGCCGTTAGGTAGTCAATTAAAAAACCTTCATCCAGATAAGAAGCCGTATAGGTCTTCCATTCGTCATTACCCGCCACATTTTTACCTTTCGAGCGTACTTCTCCTTGATTGGGACGAATCAGATCCAGTACAATTCTGAAGAGGGTAGTTTTTCCTGCGCCATTATTGCCAACAAGTCCAACAGTTTCTCCGGCATTGATTTTTAAATCATCAATGTTTACAACAGTTTTATTGCCGTATACCTTCTTTAAGTCTATAATTTCTAAAATCATGATTTTTCTTTAAAGTTCTCTAAAGCCTTCAGCAATTTTATACCTTCTTTTATTCAGTTCATTTGCCAGAAATGTAACCCAAAAGCTGCGGGTACATAATGCTAACAGTCCAAAAAAGGCTAAGCAAGCAATACCCCAATAAGGATGTCCATTTAATGCAAAAGGTAAATAAAAAGCATAGGGGATCAAAAAATAGGGGACCATTAATATAAACTGGCTAGCACTAATGCCTTGATAGTTAAATGTAGATCCTTTACTTAGATCAATAGCTTTGGAATTCCATGTGGCAAAATATAACACGATAACGGTTCCTATACCTATGTTATAGCAGTAAGCTGCAAACTGTATAAACAAGATTTTAGGGCTTATCAATCCATAAAAGCTGGTGATTATCGCTACTATAGTAGATATGGTTGTAAACAATAGAAATTTGGCTTTTATAAAGTGCTTAAGATTGGTTTTGTTAACCATTAAACCATCAAAATGGGCTGCCTGCCAGCCAAACATAAACTGACCGTAAATACTAATGCTACTCCCCGTTATAAATACCGCCGCAAAAAGCATCATTCTGATATCATCCTTTTCCAGGAGTAATTTTTTATAAAAAAGAAAGCCATAAAGCATGAAAACCAAACTCATGATCAATGCTGATCGGGTTCTCTTATGTCTGAGGATTAATTTAAGTTCTAATGCTGCTAGCACACCCACTGCACCAAATCTGTCTAGAAAAGGATAGGCGGTGCTTACTTTTTTTTCTTGTGCAGTACTCAGCTCCTCGGTGTACATATAGCGCTGCAAATACTTGCCGTTTATGAAATACATAACTAGGGCAACAATTGTAAAAGTAAAAGCCGTTGGGGGATGTAAAGTGATAAAGCTAAATAAGCGGTTTGATATTTCAGTAATGGACAGGATTTTGAAATATTCGAGTAGTGCCAGACTCGAAATTACCACCACAACTCCAATAATCGCCTTTACATTTACTGTAGTTAGGCGTTTAATATACATGGCCGTAAAATTATTAAAGGCAGATAAAGAAAGGATGGAGATAACGTACATGATCGCGACAAATGGACCGTATACCTCAGCAATTGCAGTGCAGCAAAAGGGAATAAAAATAAATAGAGGTAAAATGTTAAAAGCACTAAATAGCGATCTAACATTTAGAAAGTTCACTATTTTTTGTTTCGGAATCCTCAAATGTAGATAGGGGACAATGCTTAAAGTTGGCAATTCCTGTAATTGTAGACGCATTAAAAAATCGATAGCAAAATAGTAAAGAATTAACCCGTTAAAAACATAGAATACATCTTTTCCAGGTAATAGTTTACCGATGATCAATTCCATTCCAAATCCCACAAGGATGGCAAGCGCCAGTAGATAAAGGATAACAAAGCCTAGAAATAGCTGCGCGGCTATACTTGTCCCTTTGTTTCTTGAACGCCAAAAGGCTTTCCATTGGTGATTTAGAAAGGTCGACAGCATATTAATAATTGTATTTATTTTTCCAATTTTTTCTCAACTGTTCCCTTAATTTTTCCTCAGCAGGATTATTCCCGGGATCATATAGTTTTGTACCACTCAATTTCTCAGGTAAATACTCCTGTTCAGTAAAATTACCTTCATAACCATGCGAGTATTTATAGTCTTTTCCATAACCAATATTCTTCATCAGTTTGGTTGGGGCATTACGAATGTGTAGTGGGACAGGTAAATTTCCGGTTTGTTTTACCAATGCCTGAGCTTTGTTTATAGCTTCGTAGGATGCATTGCTTTTTACAGAGGAAGCCATATAAGTGACCGCTTGAGAAAGGATGATCCTTGATTCAGGAAAACCGATCACATTAACAGCCTGAAAGCAATTGTTTGCGAGCAGCAAAGCGTTGGGATTAGCATTGCCAATGTCTTCAGAAGCAAGAATAAGTAGCCTTCTGGCAATAAATAGCGGGTCTTCACCACCTTCAATCATTCTGGCCAACCAGTAAACGGCTCCATTGGGATCGCTGCCCCTTATAGATTTTATAAATGCAGAAATGATATCGTAATGCTGCTCTCCAGCTTTATCGTATAGTGCCAGATTTTGCTGGGCATGTGCTAAAACATTTTCATTGGTAAGCGTTATTTTGCTGCCACCAATACCGTTAACGGCAATTTCGAGTACGTTGAGTAATTTTCTGGCATCACCACCAGATAAACGAATCAAGGCTTCGTGCTCCTTAATGGTGATTTTTTTGTCTTTGAGAAGGATGTCTTGCTTAATAGCCGTTTGTAGTAGGCCAGCAAGTTCATCCTCGTCCAATGCTTTTAGGATGTAAACCTGACAACGGGACAAGAGTGCTGAGATGACTTCGAAAGAAGGATTTTCTGTAGTTGCGCCAATTAAAGTAACCAAGCCACGCTCTACAGCACCTAATAAACTATCCTGTTGCGATTTACTAAATCTATGAATCTCGTCTATAAATAGGATGGGTAAACCCATCAAGCTGTCTTTCAATAAGGCTGCCCGATCTATAACGTCCCTAATGTCTTTAACGCCAGAGTTAATGGCACTCAAGTTAAAAAAAGGACGGTCTAGTGTTTGCGAAATGATGTAGGCAAGTGTTGTTTTTCCTACTCCAGGAGGCCCCCAAAAAATCATTGAGGGCAGTTGACTACTTTGTATGGCCTTTCTTAATACTGCATCGGGCCCTACCAAGTGTTTTTGCCCAACGTATTCGTCCAGATTCTGTGGGCGCATACGTTCGGCTAAAGGAGGGAGATTTTGCATAAAAGTAAAGATACAAAAATGTCGGTTATCCCCCCGTGGTAATTACTGTGCTTTTGGTTTCTTGTTCCAGAATTTGCGTTTTGGCTTTCCTGAATCTGGTTTTCTGGCGGGTCTTGGTGCTGATGGATCAAAAGGTACTTCGGCAGGAGCTTCGCCTAAATGTTCAGGTAAAGGCATCCTTTCAATCTGCTTTTCGATCAGCTTTTCGATGCTGGCCAATTTGCGTTTGTCTCTGCTGTTAACCAATGTAATCGCAGTGCCTTTAGTTTCAGCTCTGGCAGTACGACCAATACGGTGTACATAGTCTTCTGCATCATGAGGCACATCAAAGTTTACCACCAGGTCTATACCTTCCACATCAATACCGCGACTTAAAACGTCGGTGCCAATAAGAATGGGTAGCTGCCTGTTTTTAAACTTCAGCAATATGCTTTCTCTTTCTTTTTGTCCTAGATCAGAGTGAAAAGCTTCTGTTTTAAGTCCCAGGTTTCTGAATACTTTGCCCAGATTCTTTACTTTCTCTTTAGTTGATGCAAAAACAATGATGCTTTTAAATTCATCCGTTTTTAACAGACTGCTCAATAAAGGCACTTTTTGTTCATCATGCACCATGTATACCTGTTGCGAAATACCCTCAGCAGGTTTAGAAATAGCAAGGCTAATCTGTTCTGGATTATTTAATAATGTTGAGGCCAGCTTCCTGATTTTTGGAGGCATCGTTGCCGAGAACATCACCGTTTGTCTAACTTGTGGTAGGTAACTTACAATGCGTACAATGTCATCATAAAAACCCATGTCAAGCATTCTGTCCGCCTCATCCAGTACCAGATGCTGCAACTGATCCAGTTTCAAAACACCCGAAGAAAGGTGAGAAATCAATCGGCCAGGTGTTGCAATAATGATGTCTACACCTTCGCGCATCGATCGCTTTTGCTGCTCGTAGGCAATGCCATCTCCGCCACCATACACCGTTAACGAACTGATGTTGGTGAAATAGGAAAGTGCCTCTACCTGCAAGTCTATTTGCTGGGCAAGTTCCCTTGTTGGGGCTAGTATCAATGTATTGTTATGACGTTCCTCGGTACCGGCAATCATATTCATGATGGGTAAAAGGTAGGCCCCTGTTTTTCCGGTTCCTGTTTGTGCGCAGGCAATCAAGTCTTTCTTATCTAAAATAAGTGGAATTGCTTGCTGCTGGATTGGGGTTGCATTACGAAACCCCATTGCTAATAACCCTTCTAATAAGTCCGGGTTAAAATTAAAATCTTTAAAATCCAATATACTTTTATGTTGTTAGTATTTACCGTATAAAAGTAACCTTTTTATTTTACTTATTCTTATCTGCGTAGCCAAACACCTTTTGTAAGAGCGAAGTAGACCTCGATCCCAGGTTATCTCTGATCTTAAGTTCTTCCTGCGCTACCTGTATAAACATGCCGTCGATCGCCTTTTGTGCTACATAAGCAGAAAGATCTGTGTTCAGTGGTTTCACCATCGGAAGTTTATTATACTGACCAGTTGCATCTCCCCAATATTTAGTCGCCCCAACTTTTGCAAGACTGGTATTAATTACCGGTTTAAACTTTTCCATCAGTTGAGAAGTGGTTACTCTTTTAAAATAATCAGTTGCCGCATCTTTGTTTCCCAATAGAATATTAGTAGCATCCGTAATGGTCATTTGCTTAATTGCAGAAACGAAAATTGGTTTAGCTTCCTTTGCTGCATCTTCAGCAGCACGATTCAAGCTTAAAATTACATTATCTGCCAGTTTACCCATACCCAGTGAACGTAAGGTTTTATCTACCTTTTGTGCTTCCGGTGGAAAAAGGATCTTTACGGCTAAGTTGCCCATAAAACCGTCTTTTGCCGAAAGCAAGTCTGCCCCACGTGAAGTTCCGATTTCTAATGCTTGTTTAATAGCCGAAGCCATATCTAATGTGCTAGGTGTTCCAGTTGTACTAGTGCTAGTTGTTGTCGTTGTAGTAGTTGTGGTACTACTTTTAGTAACTCCAGCTACTTTTTTCAAAACATCGCCTAGTTTAGACTGAGCCTGAGTAGTAGCAGTGTTCATTAAAAAGCAAGCCGAAAGGCCAAGGTAAACAAGATTTATGCGTTTCATTTGTTATGCGTTATTGATTTTTTATCCGAAGATAGCAAATCTTCGGCCATTAATTTAGCCGATTTGGCCAGTTTAATAAATTCTGAGCGATAACCTTCCTGGTCTTTGCCCATTGCTTGTACCGCGGTGTGGATGACGTGATCAAATGATGCATTTTGTTTAAAATCAGATTGTCTTAGCAGCATCCCAAATTCTGCTACGCTCGCTGCAAAACGGAAATTGTTGCTGGCATTTTCAAAAGGAGCCGAATGATCAATAATTGCTTCTTGAATCAATTTACTGGAACTTCCGTCAGGCTCTTTGTAACGCAGTTTTACGGTAAGTATTTCTTGACTGCCTTTGCTTGTTTTTTTATTTTCCTGATATTTTAAATCATCAACAGCACCAGCGAAGCTACTCTTTACGCCTGTTGGAATCACTTCATACAAAGCCGTTACGGTATGTCCAGAGCCTAATTCGCCAGCATCTTTTCTGTCGTCGTTAAAATCCTTATCTTCCAGTAGTCTGTTTTCGTAACCAATTAAACGGTAAGCTTGCACCTTGTCTGGGTTAAATTCAACCTGTAGTTTTACATCTTTTGCAATGGTAAACAATGTGCCTCCAAATTCATTGATTAGTACTTTACGGGCTTCGTTGATGTTATCTATGTAAGCGTAATTGCCATTGCCTTTATCCGCAAGGGTTTCCATTTTGCTATCTTTCGTATTACCCATTCCATAACCTAATACAGTTAAAAAGATACCAGTTTTGCGCTTTTCTTCAATCAGACTTTGCATGTCCTTATCGCTTGATGCGCCAACATTGAAATCGCCATCCGTTGCTAATATTACCCTGTTGTTACCCCCCTTAATGAAGTTTTGTCCAGCTACCTTATAAGCCAGCTCAATTCCTGCACCACCTGCAGTTGATCCGCCAGCACTTAAGCTATTCAAAGCATCCTTAATTTTAGCCTTGTCGCTCCCTGCTGTTGACGGTAGCACTAAGCCCGAATTTCCTGCATATACCACAATGGCAACTTTGTCTTTAGCACGAAGCTGATCCGTTAGTAATTTAAATGAAGAAACCAGCAAAGGAAGTTTGTTCGGTTCATTCATGGAACCTGATACATCAATCAAAAATACCAAATTGGAGGCAGGAAGATTGTCTGTCGGTATTTTTCTACCCTGTAAGCCAATTTGCACTAGTTTGTGCTTTGTATTCCATGGTGCGCTAGTAATTTCTGTTACAATATTTACAGGATCTGAACCTTTTGGCTGAGGATATTCATAATCAAAGTAATTGATCATCTCTTCAACCCTTATTGCATCTTTAGGGGGTAAACCACCATTATTTATAAATCGGCGAACGTTGCTGTACGAGGCTGCATCAATATCTATGGAAAAAGTAGACAGTGGATTTTTAAAAGGATTTTGAAATCCATTTTCCTGGATAGCGGCGTAGCTTTCTGTATCCTGGCGAGCATTATAAGATCTTGAGTTGTACATGACTGACGGTGCAACGAATGCAACCGAGCCAGTCGTTGCTCTTTTTCCCTTGCCCACATAACCCACTATAATTATTTCGTCTAATCGCTGGTTATCTTGTTCTAAGGATACATTGACGACTGTAGATTTACCAATCTTTACCGTACGCATTTTATAACCTAAATAAGAAAAATGAAGCTGCTTACTGCCATCTTCAACGGAGATGCTGTATTTACCATTACTGTTTGTTGTGACATATTTCTTACTGTCCGATGTCCTTACAATTACTCCTGGAATGGCCTTTCCATCGGTTTTGTCGGTAACAACTCCGCTGATTACTTTAATAGATGCACGACTTTCATGGAAGCCTATAAATATCAGCAGAAACAAGGATAGCAATAATGTTTTCATAATCTTCTGTTTTTTTAATGATGTAGGCTTTGCAGAATTTCCATACCAGTGTCAGAAAATATTTTTATACTTGAACAGATTATGCCTTAAACGCCCATTGAAGTTTATAAAAAATAACGCAAAAATAGAGGAGCAGGATGATGCTGCTTTAATCGCACGCTACAAAAGCGAGAGTGACTTGGGGGCATTGGGTACACTTTACAACAAATACATGCACCTTGTATTTGGGGTTTGTTTAAATTATCTAAAGGATGAAGAGCTGAGTAAGGATGCTGTAATGCAGATCTTTGAAGAATTGGTGTCGAAGTTAAGGATCCATGAGGTACAGAATTTTAAAAGCTGGCTGCATGTGTTAACCCGAAACCATTGTTTAATGGCGCTTCGCAAACAATCTAAGCATACTACAGTTTCTATCGATGATACTTTTGTGGAAAACACGGATTTTGTGCATCTTGATATGGATCATACAAAAGAGAACAAGCTAACCGTTATGGAAAAGTGTATGGAAACACTTCCGGAAGAACAGCGTTTGAGTGTGGATCTTTTCTATTTGCAGGAGAAGTGTTATAAAGAAGTTGCAGATATTACGGGCTACGAAATGCTGAAAGTGAAGAGTTATATCCAGAATGGGAAAAGAAATCTTAAAATTTGTATAGAAAAGAATAGTGGTGAATAAGGACTGGTTAGATATAGGCGTTTTAGAGGATTACCTTGATGGTAAGCTTGATGCTAAAACCATGAATAGGGTAGAGCGTGAGGCTTTAGAAGACCCTTTTGTGGCCGAGGCATTGGCGGGCTTAAGCGAGTCACCTAAGCGTTCTCTGCAATCTATATCTCTGCTTCAAAAACAGCTGCATGAAAGGATTGCAGAACATCAGTCAGTTAAAAAGACTTCGGTAATTACCTGGCAACGTTTAAGTATTGCTGCTACAGCTGCGGTGATGTTTGTGGCTGTGAGTATTATGTTCTGGATGCGTGAAAATAACCATCAGAAAGAATTGGCAGGTCGTGCTAAGAAGGTTGATGTTACGATTGCGCCTAAAGCAGGAGATACTATTCCTACAGTAATAGAGACTGCACCTGTCTTGGCTGCCGAATCTGCTGATAAACAAACAGAGAAAGAAATTGATAAGGCCATTAAAGCGGCAAAAACGAATACTTATGCAGCAAGGGTAAAACCAAAGACAAAAGTAGCATCGAGTGCTGCGGATGCTGCACGGCCGTTAAAAGAAGTCGTTATTTCGGCTGCCCCGGCTCAGTTTAAAAGGCAGGCAATGGCTTCAATGTCTGTTGTAAGTGTTGCTCCTTTACAAAGTACCTTAAATGGTAAAGTGGTTGATCAAAGTGGTCAAGCCTTACCGGGAGTGTCTGTACAAGTTGTGGGGACAAATCTGAGTGCGGTGACTAACGCTGATGGTATGTTTAAAATCGCTGCAGATACTTCAATGAAAGAAGGAACGATTCGTGTCAATTATATTGGGTTTAAGGCTGCCGAATTACTTGCAAAAGTGAATCAGCCTGTTTCTGTTGCTTTAGCGCCAGCGGGTCTAGCCCTTAATGAGGTGGTAGTTGTGGGCTATGGCAAAGCAAAGAAAGAACGTATCGTCGGTAGCACCGAACTTAAGGGGGCATTATCTGGTAAGGCCGCTGGCATTGTGATCCGGGGTTCAAGTTCTGTTAATAAGGATACCATGGTTTCTTCTCCTATTGGCGGCTGGGATAAGCTATTTGCCTACATTAAGGCAAACAATGCCTTTGAAAAAGAGGCTAAAACAGGTCAGGCAGTTGAACTGAGTTTTAAAATTGATAAGGAAGGAACACCAACGGCCATTGAGATTATCAAAGTAGCAGACGATAAATATGAGCAGGAAGCTATCAGATTAATTCTTAACGGTCCTAAGTGGGAAAAACCGGCTAAGGAAAACAGTAGAGTAACCTTCAAAATAGACTTCTAAGAAAGGGTGTTTCCACCACGATCCTGTACAGAATTACATTCTGTAGAACCCTATTGATAAAGGGAGCCTTCCATATTTTATTGGGGCTAAATCCAATATAACGGAGAATAACATCGAATTTTTGTCCGATAGTGGATTTGAAATTTCTTTCAGGGAGCTTTGCATATACTTTTCAAAGTAAAGATATGCGGGAAAATACCAATGGTCGTTTACAAGGAAGCAAGTACGATAAGATACTGCGCGAGAATATGCAATTTATTTTGCCTGGCATTATTGAAAAGGTACTTAAGCTGAATATTGTAAAAAGCGCAGAACTTAATGATAAAATACAAATCACACGACAAAAAGAAGTGGATGCTTTGTATATGGTAACGGATGCCGATGGCGTTTCTAGCATTCTGCAGGTTGAGTTTGAATCTAGTAATAGACCAAAAATGCATTTCAGAATGGCTGAATATCGGTCAATGCTGCATCAGATTTACGACCAACCGATAAATCAATATGTAATGTACATGGGTAAAGATGCTTTGAATATGCCATCTAAAATTGATTTACCAGGCTTTAAATATGAATACAAATTAATATCATTTTCTGAGCTGCCTTATGAGCTGTTTTTATCTTCGGATGAGCCGGAGGCACAATTGCTGGCTGTACTTGCAAATTTTGGAGATAAAGAGCCCGCTGAGGTAATTCAGGCAATACTGGAAAAAATTGGTAAAGGTGATTCCGATGTGTTAATGGGGAATAAATATTATGAACAATTACGCGTCATTGTTCAGTTACGTAAATTAGATAAAGAATTAGAAATGGCTATGGATTCGGTAAACACATTTTGGAGAAAAGAACGTGATGTTTTATTTAAATGGGGGAAAAAGGAAGGGATCGAAAAGGGGATCCAAAAAGGTGAGCATAAAAAAGCAGTAGAGGTCGCAAAGGAAATGCTTGTTGAGAAAGAACCTTTGGAGAGAATTGCTAAATACACCAAGCTGTCAATCAAAGAAATAGAGGTATTGTAGATCTACTTCTTAAATTAAATGAATAGAGGTTATAACCTCTGTATATAAACCAAAATATTAAGCCAATGGATTAAAAAAATATAAAACAACATATCAATTACTTCTTAAATGAGGTATTAATTTAATGAGTCTTTCCTACCGAACTACCACAAAATAGGAACCGAGACAATAGATTAATGCCCATGACAATATTTGTTGTACTTTCGTAGGTGCACTATAGCGTTATGGGTTCTATTGTAAAACCGGGTTCCAAGGCTGTGGTAGGCCGGGTAGGACGGTATTTAGAGCTCGCTATAGTTGCATCTTCGTTTTAACCCCATCCGCGGCTAAAACAGATCTCTAAGCCTCCTGCTCAAATCCCCACGAAGACTCATATTATTAACTGTTTAATCAACAATAATATGGAACTCAACGACGAAGAAAACAACGAAAGTCTTTATTTTATTCTGGAACCAAATGCTGACACAGGCATCCCTATTCATGTAGTTTTTGATGATGCATTTGCTGCTAAAGCCTATTTCAATAGGTTTAGAACATTTAGTGATGCCCAGATTCTGGAATGCCGCCTAAACCCCGGTTTTTACACCGATATCACCAGGGACTGTTATTTTATCCAGCTAGAGAGAAATTCTGATGTATATGTGATTTCACTGGCCAATGACCTCCAACGATCTGAACTGGCCATCAAGGAACATTACTTTTTTGAAGGAGATCAAATTTGCATTTATCTGATGGCTTCATGCGAAGAGGAGGCTGTAAAAGCGGCTCGCAAGATACGGGATAAGGCTGTTGCAAACAATGAATTTGTAAACAAGCCGAGCTTAGGGCAAATTTTGGGAAGAGTGTAGAATGGACCTGTCAGGCATTACTATGAATTGGGGATAAGTAGGGAATAAGTAGCGCTAAAATAGGGGGTTTCTTTACCCTTGGTTTAGGGTTGCCTTACCCTTGCGTTACCCTTGGTTTACCACTAGGGTAATGCAACCCTAAACCAAGGGTAAAGCAAGGGTAACGCAACCCCCTACTTATTCCCAACTTTAGCCCTAGTCATTCCCTTGTCATAGCGATATCTGACAAAAGTTCTACACTGTGTCTTGTACGGATATTACTTGTCGATTAGGCCAATTCCTAAAACCATTTGATTTTGAAAAATACTTTCCTGAAAATGATTGTTTTGTTGAGGTATTTAAAATTGACGATGAGTAAATTAACCCAAAAAGGGCCGTATCATTGGATGATACAGCCCTTTTACAAAATATGATTGTCTTTGTCTTCTAAAAGAAAAGGTGGATTACGGCATAAACAAGCGCTGCTAGTGTAGCAGAAACTGGGATGGTTAAAACCCATGCCCATAATAAGCTCACTGTAACGCCCCAGCGTACTGCAGAAACCCTTTTTAATAGCCCAACACCAACGATAGAGCCGGTAATGGTGTGTGTAGTAGAAACAGGGATACCGAAGTGTTCTGTGATCCCTAAAGTTACCGCACCGGCAGTTTCAGCAGCTACACCCTCAAAAGCATTTACTTTTGTGATCTTCGATCCCATAGTTTTAACAATTTTCCAACCACCACTCATCGTACCTAACGCAATTGCAGCATAACATGCAATGGGAATCCATTCCGGCATTCTTGTATCTGCCATTGAAGGGTTAACCGAAACAATTGCTACGAAAATAATTCCCATAACCTTCTGTGCATCGTTACCACCATGGGTAAAACTCAATGCGGCAGATGAAATTAATTGAAGGCGTTTAAACCATTTCTCAGCTACAGATGGCCTTGCATTTTTTGAAATATGTAAGATGATGATGGAAATGATCACCGAGATCAGCATACCGATTACAGGGGCCAATACAATAAAAGCAACTACTTTTAGAATAGGAGCAAAGTTAACGGCCGACATAATACCTGCACCCATGGTGAAAGCTTTAGCCATACCTGCACCTGCAAAACCGCCAATTAATGTATGAGAGGAACTAGAAGGAATCCCAAACCACCAGGTAAATAGATTCCAGGTAATGGCTGCAATTAAACCAGCCAAAATAACCTCTAGCGTAATGTAATTTTCTACTACTGTTTTAGCAATGGTGTTCGCTACTTTATGATCTGTAAAGTAGAAATAGGCAGCGAAATTAAATATTGCAGCCCACAATACTGCCTGAAAAGGCGAAAGTACTTTTGTGGATACAATAGTTGCAATAGAGTTTGCCGCATCGTGAAAGCCGTTTATGTAATCGAAGGCTATTGCCAAAACGATTACAACGACCAATAAGGTAGTTATTACCATTTCGTTTTTTTTAAGCGTTCTTTACCAAAATAGATTCCAGCACGTTTGCTGCATCTTCACATTTGTCTGTAGCCAATTCTAAAGTCTGCAGTACTTCTTTTTGTTTAATTAGTTCGATGGCGTTAGTCTCGAATTCAAACAAACGGGCAATAGCAAGGTTACAAACGTAGTCAGCCTGGTTTTCACCGCTGTTGATACGTACGCAGGCATCAGCAATAACACGAATGTTTTTAAAGCTTCTTAATTCTTTAATTGCTTTGTCCAAATCGGTACACATTTCCACTAAAAGTTCTGCAAGTTTGATCATTGCATCACCAATGTGAGTTACGTTATATAATTCTATATTGCTTGCCGAAGCGTGAATATAATCTGCAATATCATCAACAGCACTAGCTAGTGCGTGAATATCCTCTCTGTCGAAAGGAGTGATAAAGTTTTTACTTAATTCAAGAAAAATTGAATGGGTAATGTCGTCACCAACATGTTCCAGACGTTCTACCTCCTTAATGTATTCTTTTCTTTTCTCCAGGTCTGTTGCGCTCAATGCAAGCAAAAGGGCCTGAGAAATTTTTAATACGTTGCTTCCTGCCTGCTCAAATAGGGGTTGGAATTTCTTGTCTTTCGGGGTAAAGAACTTAAAAATGCTATTCATATTAATTTAAAATATGATGCAAAAGTATGAGTGCAATGTTAAGTTAGTGTTAAGTGTTAACATATTTTTTAAAATAGAAGCAGCTGTTAACCAATCTTTTCAAGTGTAAAGGCAAAGGTTGTTCCAATTTGCAAGGTACTTCTTACGGATATGATTTGCTCGTGAGCCTCTAAAATATGCTTTACAATGGCTAATCCAAGCCCTGTACCGCCTTCTTCTCTTGATCTGTGAGAATCTATTCTGTAGAAACGTTCGAACAAACGTGCGAGGTGTTTTTCATCAATACCAATTCCATCATCTGTTACCTCAATTAGGTACTGGTCATGCAATTCAAAGATTTTTATTGCAGTATTGCCATGTTCTCTACCGTATTTTAAGGAATTGTGGATGAGATTGATCAGTACTTGCCTGATTTTTTCACGGTCAGCCTTAACATAAGCAGGGTGCGTATATTTGTCTTTAAAAGATAGCGTGATGTGTCTTTTCTTTGCGGTGTCTTCCAGCCCTTCCATCACTTCTCTGGCGAGCGGTACAAAGTCGAATCGCTCGTAATTAATAGGGATCTCACCGGTTTCAAGTTTCGAGATAGAATCCAGATCGTCGATCAGATAACTTAACCGCTCAACGTTCTTTTCGGCTTTGCCTAGAAACTTAACAGCTGTTTCTGGGTCGTCTACTAAGCAGTCCTTTAGTGTTTCTATATAGCCTTGTATGGCAAATAACGGAGTTTTAAATTCGTGAGATACGTTGGATAAGAATTCTCTTCTAAACTGTTCTTGTTTTTTCAGGACCTCAATCTCTCTTTTCTTGGCACCAGCCCATTCTTTTACTTCCTGCTCCACATCGTTGATAGGGTCGGAGCTTACATATTCACCTAAAGCGTCTTTTAAATCTTTACCTAACTTCAAATTGTGGATCATTTTATAGATCAGCACTATTTTCGAGTAAATGTATTTCTCGATCAGATAATAAAAGACAGCAAAGCTGGTAATGAAAGTTACCGCAAAGGAAACCAGCATATAATATAAGTCCTTTTGAAAATAGAAATTAACCAAACCTATAGAAAGGCCCACTGCGAAAGCAGTAATTAACACCAATATACTTAATTTCATCCCTAATAAATTTACAGTAAGAGCACGTGCTTAGACTGAGAGCAATTTACAAGATATATTTAAAATTGTGTGTTAAATTTTTCCTTCGCACTCATTATAAAATTGCTCCAGGTAAATTAGCATGAAATCATGGCGTTTTTGGGCAATCTTTTTACCTGCGGCGGTCTTCATCAGGTCTTTCAGTAATAGCAGTTTTTCGTAGAAATGATTTATGGTTGGGCCATTTGAGTTTTTATAGGCTTCCTTGCTCATGTTGAGCTCTGGTTTTATTTCAGGATCATATAAAATTCTGTTTTTATACCCTCCATAAGTAAAAGCACGGGCAATTCCGATGGCACCAATGGCATCTAGTCTGTCTGCATCCTGAACCACGTCCAGCTCAATAGATTTAAAAGTGACTTCGCCTAAACTGGCTTTGTAACTTAAGTTTCTGATGATTTGCTGTACGTGCTCAATAATGGAAGGCTCGAGGCTAAGCGAAGTTAAAAAGTCGCCAGCTATTCTTGGTCCAATTTCTTCATCGCCATTGTTAAATTTAGCATCTGCAATATCATGGAGTAGCGCTGCAAGTGCAACAATTAACTCATCAGCTTTTTCAGTAGCATTAATACCTACTGCGTTTTTATAAACGCGTTCTATATGAAACCAGTCGTGACCGGCCTCGGCATTCGCTAGAGTTTGTTTAACAAATTGTATGGTTTTTTCTATGATTTGCTTCATGATTGTGTTTTTTACAAAGATATTGATTCGCGCGAAAGAGATGACTTGCGAATAATGATTATAGGTTTTTTATGTTCTCGTTAAATTGTTTGTCTTTTTGAAAAGAATTTTCTCAAAATGTGGAGCGTGTGTATGCCTTTGCGTAAATTACAATTGGTACTAGTTTTTAATTAAGCGAGTTTAATTATGAGGAATGTTTTTGTTCGGCCAGTAGGGAGGTCTTTGAAAAGAAATAGAATAAATATTAGTAATTTTGTTACTATGAACACTTTAACTGTTAAAATCAAGGACAAAAAAACCGAAAAGGAGGTCAAGACTTTTTTGGATGCTTTGGGTTTGACTTATAAAGTAGAATCAACTAATGACGATACTGAATTGATCTCATCTAGCAAAGCTATGGTGAAACATCTTGATGCTGCAAAAAATGAAGAGCGAAAAGGCAAAGGGACTAAGGTGCGTCTTGATGATATATGGAAATAATCTTCATGCCTTCTGCGCTTGCTGATTTGGAATATTGGAAGAAAAGCGGGGGATATAGGTATTCTTAAGAAAATCAGGGACTTATTGTCAGCCATTGAAATTGCACCATATTCTGGAACAGGGAAGCCTGAAGCGTTAAAATATAGTTGGAGTGGGTGGTGGTCTAGAAGGATCAACAAAGAACACCGATTGATTTATAAAGTAGAGCAAAATACGATTACCGTTTTTGCTCTACGATTTCATTATGATTGATAAGGTTATGGTTTAACCGGTCTTTCGTCATCAGGTCTTCTGCTGCCATCATACAATTCGTATTCTAGCATTCGGCAATCCAGCTTTCCGTTATAAAATTCTACTTTGCGGTCAGCTTTAAGTCCAATCTTTTTAGCGAGATCAGGGTTTCCAGTAAATATATATCCAGAATAACCTTTGCAATATTGCTTCATAAAATCACCCATGCGTTTGTAGGTAGCCTCTAATTTAGAGTGAACACCTAGTCGCTCGCCATACTCAGGGTTAAATACAACAACACCTTTGCCACCTTCAGGCACCTGAGTATCTGCGAAATCGCATACTTCAAAAGTGATTAGTGTATCTACACCGGCAGTTTTGGCATTTTTGCGACTGATATCAACTGCATCGTCCGATAAATCCGTAGCGATGATTTGTAGATCAACGTTTTTGATCACTTGATCTTTTAATATTCTGCGTTCGTTAAAAAACAGTTGCTCATCATAGCCCATAATGTGCATGAAGCCATAATTCATACGGAATAATCCCGGGCGACGGTTGGTAGCAATTAAGGCAGCCTCAATAGCCAATGTTCCGGAACCACACATTGGATTTACAAATGGTGTTTTTTGATCCCATTTAGTACTCAATACTACAGCTGCAGCCAATGCTTCAAGCATAGGTGCTTTTCCTGGGATCTTCCTGTAGCCATGTTTAGCTAAGGTTTCGCCAGAAGTATCGATAAATATGTCAGCTTCACTGTCTTTCCAGTATAGATGTACTACAGCTTTATTGGCATCAGAACCCGAATTTGGGCGGATACCTTTTTTCTCTTTAATCCTATCAACTATTGCATCTTTTACCTTTAAGTTGGCAAAAAGTGGAGTGGTAATAGTTGGGTTATCCACATTTGAAGTCACGGAGAAATAACCTGAAAAATCGATCAATTCTTCCCATGGCATATCTACCATCTCGCGATATAATTCTTCTGGATTATTAGCCTTAAAGCTCTTCAAACAGTATAAAATCTGGCTTGCACACCTTAGATTAAGGTTTAGCTTAATACATTCAGACAGGGTGATATTTAATTCTACGCCTGTAGGGAAATCTCTTACGATTTCATAACCCAGGTCTTTAACCTCCCCTAATAAATAAGGAGAAAGGCGCTTATTGCAGGTTATAATAACCTTACTTTTTGTGTGGAAAACTTGCATAATTTATTGTGCGAAGTTATCAATAAAAATATAGAGATTTGAACTTTGTAGTAGAATAAACGAGTATTTGTTATGGAAATAAAAGGAAAAGTGCATGAAATCGGTGCATTACAACAGGTGAGCGAGACTTTTAAGAAAAGAGACCTGATTATAGAATATGCAGAAAACCCTACTTATCCTGAATACATCAGGTTTGAGGCTTTACAAGATAAAACAGCTTTATTTGATAGCTTGAAACAAGGTGATGATATCGAAGTTTCATTCAATCTACGCGGTCGTCCCTGGACTGATAAAGCCGGAAAAACATCTTATTTTAACAGTTTGGTAGTATGGCGTATCAATGCATTAACACCAGGTGCAGCCGCCGCATCTACTCCAGCATATGCTCCACCAGCTGATTTAAACAGCGCACCGGGCGAGGAAGATGATCTTCCTTTTTAAGAGCTTTTTTAAGTAAACAAATGTACAATTATGCCGGAAATACCTTCCGGCATTTTTTTTGACCTAGATTTTTCACAGTATTCTGGAGTTTTATTCAAGATGTTGTAAATCAATAATTTAGTTGTCTATTCTTGTGGAGGTTTATTTTCAATTGCATAAGTTACTGGTAAATGATTAAAGGTCTTATCAGTAAAATTTATGGATATGAAAGGTGAAATAGCGCTGCCGATTACCGCGGACGTTAGACAATTAATTGAAACCAGTAGGAATAATGTAGTGGTTGTTGTAAACAGTGAGATTACTTTGTGCAGAAGGTAATAAGGAACAAATTGAACTATTGCAATTGGATAAGGCTGGAATTAAAGTAGCAGAATATTTAACGGCCTTGCCTTCGCCAGAGCTGTTGCAGCAGAAGCTTCACAAAGCCATTGAGATTGCTAGAAATAAGCTTTTGAATTAGCATTAATTACTCCTTGATGTGGTGCTAATGCCGTCAATGCCGTGTTAAAATTTGTTAAATAAGGCGTTTTATGTGAATGCTTCTTTATTTTTGATTAAATCTATAATGAAGAAAAGGAGCCTTTGGCTAATTACCGGACTAATGACCGTAGCTTTGCTAGGGGTGTTTGTAATGCAATTGTATTACATCAGGGAGGCCTATAATCTAAAATCACAACTTTTTGAACAGGATGTACAGCAAGCTTTAAATGCTGTGGTCAATAAGGTGCAAAGGCGTTATGCTGCGGTTCATATTACTAAAAAAGATTACGAAGTAAGAAAAGACCGGGAACGTGATTTTCGGAATAAGGCACAGCGAATAATTGATTTTAAAGAACAGTTTAAGGAGCAGGAAATCCGGAGAAAACGCGAACAGCAAAGGAAAGTGATTACTGACCTGAATATGCGCGACAGTATTGTTCGGGTTACTTTCTTGAAGCCAGAGCTGATTAGTGAAGAGGTATATCAGGAAATTTCGAATGTAAATAACAAAGGGAAGACTTCCCTGCAGGTTCAGGTTGATTTTGGTGTGGATGCCTTTGGTAATGTGCGTGGGAATGTCAATCAAACTGTTGTGTCTAAAAGATCCTCCACATTTACGTTAGCCCCTGATCATTTGGCAGACAGTATCAGGTACCTCGCTTACAATCCTCAAAATCTTAATCCGATAACAGTAACGCTGGAAAGAGTGACACCTGAGCTCGCGCTTAAGTTTAGTATAGAGGATAAAACGGCAGTTCAACGGTATCTGGAGGGGCTAAAAGAGTTGATGCAGGATACGGTGGCTTTGGAGGGAACCAATTTAAACTATCTGGAAGATGTAGCTAAAGAAATGCGTCAGGTGTATGTCCCTATTAACCAAAGGGTGTCTATAGATGCTTTGGATACCTTGATTAAAAAGGAATTGCAAGATCGGAATGTGAGTTTAAACTACGATTTCTGGTTAAAACTGGCGAATAAGGACTCCGTACTTTATCAGAAAGTTTCTAATGCTCAAACAGATATATTGCCCGAAAATACTTACCGAACCACCTTATTTAGTAATGAGATCTTTCGTGATCCGGGGATGCTGTACTTATATTTTCCCAACAAAAATTCTTTAATCCTTAGTAATATGTGGGCTACTATGGCCTCTTCTGCGGGTTTGTTGCTGGTACTGATCTTTATTTTTGCCTATACCATTTACGCGATATTGAAGCAAAAGAAAATTTCTGAAATGAAGACCGACTTCATTAATAATATGACCCACGAGTTTAAAACCCCCGTGGCTACCATTATGATTGCCAGTGAGGCACTGAAAGATCCAGAGGTAGTAGCAGATAAAAGCAGAATTAGCAGGCTCGCTGGTATTATTTACGATGAGAATGTGCGGTTGGGCAATCATATAGAGCGTGTGTTGAGTATTGCCAGACTGGAAAAGAAAGAGCTAAAGTTAGAGCATAAGGAAGTTAATATCCATGACCTGATTTCGGCTGTGGTGGATAGCATGAGTTTGCAACTGCAAAAGAAAAATGCAAAGGTTACGCTAAACCTAAATGCCAGCCATTCGATGGTGTATGGGGATGAATTGCATCTTTCCAACGTGTTCTTTAATCTGGTCGACAATGCCAATAAATACAGCGCCAATGACCCTGATATCACGATAACAACGAGAAGCACAGATAAAATACTGAATATTGAGATCTCAGATCAAGGTATAGGTATGACCAAGGAACATACCAAGCGTATTTTTGATCAATTTTATAGGGTGCCAACAGGCAATTTGCACGACGTGAAAGGCTTCGGTCTCGGGCTTAACTACGTACAGGATATTGTTGAACAAATGAACGGAAGCATAAAAGTGCTTAGTGAGAAGGATAAAGGGACTACATTTGAGATTAATTTACCACTAAACCACAACTGATGAAAAGAATTTTATTGGTAGAAGATGATCCCAATCTTGGATTGCTTTTGCAGGACTACCTTCAATTAAAAGGAAAATTTGATGTAGTACTATGTACTGATGGAGAAGAGGGCTTGAGGGCGTTTAGTAAACAAGAATTTGACCTTTGTATCCTGGATGTAATGATGCCTAAAAAGGATGGCTTTACATTAGGTAAAGAGATTAGAAAGATCAATCAGGATGTGCCTATAATTTTTGCCACAGCTAAAGCCATGATGGAAGATAAAGCTTCTGCTTATGATCTTGGAGGTGATGATTACATTACCAAGCCGTTTAGGATTGAAGAGTTGCTGCTGCGTATAAATGCCTTGTTGAAGCGCGTTGCGGTAAAGGAACAAGTTGATCCTGGACCTGCGCAAACACAGTTTCAAATAGGTGATTATACTTTTGATTATACCACCCAGCTAATCCATTTTAATGGGTTTCAACAAAAACTTTCTACTAAAGAAGCCGAATTGTTGCGTCTGCTTTGTCTTAAAAAGAATGCCGTACTTACCCGTGAAGAAGCTTTGTTGAGCATTTGGCATGATGATAATTATTTTAATGGTCGTAGTATGGATGTTTTTTTAAGTAAATTGAGGAAGTATTTGCGGGATGACCCTAAAGTGGAGATCCTTAATGTGCACGGTAAAGGCTACAAATTACTGGTAAACTAGATTAAAAGAAGTTTAATCATCCTGCTTGCTTCACTGCCCCATCTGTTCAATACTCTGCTAATGGTTTCTAAAAGGCTTTTATTGTCCATAGGTTTTCCTTTATTAGGAGGCTTTATTTCTGTAACAGGAACGGGCTTGTCAGTAACAGTTTTAGCGAACCATGTTATATTATCATGCGGAAGCGCGACACCAAGAATCATTCCGGGTAATCCTGTAAATGATTCCGGTCCCCCCGAAACAGGGATTTTATCCGTGTAAAAGGCAACAACGTATACCGAATCCATAATGATGGCATTTGCCCTGCGACATTCGTAGCCTGCGATATCACGCATTTCACTGGTCAGTTTCCAGTTGATTTTCCGTGGGCTGTCTTTTACCAGGAAGGTTTCTTCAAAAAACTTCTTTTCTGTTATAAATGTATTTGTAGACAAGTCTGTATAGGTAATATTGGATTGCTCTGATTCTGGGGAGCCGCCAAACATTCCGCGGTTATCGTCTGTTTCCACAACAGGTGCAAACAAAGTCTTATTACCTGAAAACTTTAGGGTACTTTTGAGTAGCTTAAACTGAGGCACAGACTTTTTAAAATCGTCAAAAGAACCGCCCATCATGCCTCCTGACCGAGCTATAGCCTTTTTAATCGTAGCGTGTTGATTGATACTCTTTTCGAATTCTATAACTCCACTGTTTGTAAATCTGACATTTTGAGCAAATAGATGATGTACGGTAAAAATCAGACCTGCTAATAATATGAACTTTGTTTTCATTGTATTTTTCTATTTATGCACCACCCATTTTATTGAAATCCCATGCCAGAGAAAGCATAAAATAACGTTGAATAGTGGTTGAATTACTTTGATTGATCGTATTGTTATAAACTGATCTGCTGAAGCCTGAATTTTGGTTAAGCAAATCCTTTCCCGATAATGAAAGGTTTAAGCTTTCCGTTTTCAGGAATTTCTTATTGATAGAAGCATTCCATATCAGTCGGTTTAGCGATTCGTTGAAAGCCTGACTTTTACCTGTGTATTGGTATTCTCCGTTTGTACGAAGCTCTACTTTACCTGGTAAGCGAGCCATTAGCTCGAAATTTCCATTCGCACCATAACTATCATTGTTGTTCTTAACGCCCACTAGTGAGGTACTGGAGGTATTGTAACTCGGGCTCAAACTTAATTGGATGCTATACTTATCTGTATATTTATTGATGGAAGGGCCTACCGAATAATTGAAAGATTTTGAGGTGTTTAGTGAATTATTGGATATGCTATAATTGTAGTTACCACCCGCACGGGCCTCGATATTCAGATTTATTTCTTTTATTTTCCTGCCAGCAGATACATTTAAGCTAAAATTTATGGGTGTTTTGCCGGTCATGTTTATAGCCTGAGCAGTTGTCTTGCCGGCTTTATCTGTAACAATATTGGTGGTAATCGCACTGGATGTAAAGCCGAAATTACCATTCACCATAAGCACTTGTTCAGTCAGGATCTTAAACGAACTGTATGAAATACCAAAGCTGTTGCTAAAGGAAGGACTTAAGTTCGGGTTGCCCAAAACAATATATAGTGGATCTGTATTTGCTCTGTAAGGCTGAATTTGTTCCATTCCAGGTTGTGAAGTATTTCCATTGTAACTGACCCGAAGGGAAGTACTTCTTGAAAAATTATAGCTGTAGTTTACCTGTGGACTCCAGTTGATGAAGCTCCTCTTCAAGGTCGTATCTTCATACAAATCAACTTGTTTAAACCTTACTGCATTAAGTCTCGTGCCAAAGATTACAATCGATTTTCCGGCTCTGTAATTGAAATTTAGACCGGCGTTATTACTCAATTGGGTCATTTTAAAGTTGTTACTGTATTCTTCGTCAAGATCATTGTAATTCCCTATGATGTCTTTATTGAAAGATTTTTTATTTGAGCTACTGTTATTTAGGTTTAAGCCATAGTTGAGTACAAGCGCAAGGGCTTTTGAAATAGGTTCTGTATACGTTGCATTGGTGCTAAACGATGATTTGAATATATCGCTTGTCTTGTATTGATCTATGTAGACAGTACTGTCCGGTTTGTTTTGGATATTAAGGAATTCGTTTTTAGAATTGAGAAAGCCCGTGCCGGTGGTTTCTTTAAAGGATTGTTTGACGTTTACGGAAACTGTCCTACCTTTTTTCTTTAATTTCTTTGCCCAAAACGCAGTGGCATTAAATCCCTTTTCATCACTTTCATTGTTGATTGTTCTCTTCCCACGATTTAAAAAACTATTGTCTTCTCTTTGGGTCGAAGACTCATAGTCATCTGTAGAATCGTTGTTTTTTAGCGATCCGCTAACCGTCAATTTTAGTGTTGAACTGGAATCTAAACGCATGCTCAATGTGCCATCTAATTTCTGGTTGAAAGAGAAACTGCTGGATTTTTGGTCAGATTTACTGGTGTTGGTTTGACCAGGCAGTGCATTTATGCTCAGACTATTGTTTTCTCCTTCAGAGCTAACAGAACCTAACTTGTAATTGGTGTTGATCCCATATTTGTCTTTCCATTTGCTATCGTAGTGCAGTCCTGCATTTCTTTTAATGGAGATTCCACCCGCTCCGCCGCCCATATCAAAGTCGTCTCCACCCTCCATACTCATCATCATTCCTCCATCTTCTGAAAATTCAACGGAGCCCATAGAGATATTGTTGCCAAAAGATTCATTGGTATTCCCTATAGTTCCGTAAGCTGCGTACTTTTGCTTGCCCTTAAAAACATTCACGGTAGCCTGGTTCTGATAAAAATCTTTTGTGCCAATTCCAGCATTCAGCTTTCCGAAATACCCATTCTTTTTATCCTCTTTTAATTTAAGGTTGATGGTTTTTGATTTTTCACCATCATCTATTCCGGTAAAAGCGGCCTGATCACTTTTCTTATCATAGAGCTGGACCTTATCTATCATGTCTCCACGCAAATTTTTGGTCACCAATGTTGGATCGTCACCAAAAAACTCTTCACCATCAACCAGAACTTTATTTACTTTTTCTCCTTGTGCTGTAATTCTTCCGTCCTTATCTATTTGAACGCCTGGTAACTGCTTTAACAGGTCCTCTACCTTGGAGTTGGGTTGGATATTATAGCTGCCCGCATTAAATTCTGTAGTATCGCCTTTAAAGGTTATTGCGGCATTCCCTTTAATGATTACCCCCTCTAACAGTGTTGATCGTAGGATAAGATTGATGTCATTGAAATCTTTCTCCTGATTAATCGTGTCTAGTGTGAAGTTCTCGGCGTAATCAGCATAGCCGGGATAAGTAACCAGTAAAATAAATTTTCCGGAACGCAGATCGTTGATGGCAAAAGATCCCTCGGCATTTGCCCGCGTAAATTTTACAAGTGTAGAATCTTTCTGGTTTAATAAGGTGATGGTTGTATTGATCAGTTTATAAGTCGCCATGGTATCCCTTACAGATCCCTTAATGGCGTAAGGTTTTTGCGCAAACAAAAGCATAGTGTTAAACACCATTAAAAGCGTTAAATAAGTCAGTTTCATTATGAGTGTTTTGTCGGGAATAAAGCTATAGCTTATATTCGTAGGAATATAAGACGCACGATGTTAAAGTTTGTTAAAGATTTTTCCCGAAAAAGTTTAGTCTAAATTTGGTTACTTTTATCCGCACGATTAAATTCTTTCTATGAAACTCAAATTACCTTCAGTACATTCCTTATGGATCAGCTTTGTCAAAGTTGTTTCTCGGTTTCCTTTGCAGGTTTTGGTGGCTATAGCGGCTACAATATCATGGTGTTATCTTGTTGATGTAAGTAGACATACAGAAGAACAGCTTACGGTATTTCTTTCGGTTTGCAATCTTGCATTGACCTTGCTTTTGGCTGTAGATCTTTACGCAGAGGCCAATAAGCTTCAGGCAGTAAAGCAGTGGACTTTACGATTAGGTGCCGCATTGATCTGTACAGGCTTATATTTTGTGTTAAAACCATCTTTTTACCTGGCCGATGTTTTCCGGATAGGTTTGCTGGCATTCGGCTTTCATTTGCTGGTTGCTTTTGCTCCTTTTATAAGAAATGGCAGTGCTAATGGCTTTTGGCAATACAATAAAACTTTATTCTTAAGGATACTTACCTCTGCGCTTTATGCGGGCGTGCTTTTTGCCGGACTGGCTATCGCGCTTGTTGCAATTGATGGTTTATTTAATGTAAATATTAGCTGGAGGACCTATATGCGCTTATTTGCGATAGTTACCGCCGGATTTATGACGATCTTTTTTCTATCAGGAGTGCCTGATGATTTTGAAGAATTGGATAAAGACGAGAGCTATCCTAAAGGCCTTAAAATATTCACGCAGTATGTGCTAATCCCCTTAATGACTATATATCTAGCTATTTTATTGGTATATGAGGCTAAGATTATTGTGAATTGGGAGTTGCCAAAAGGTTTGGTATCCACGCTGATTTTGGGATATGCCGTATTTGGCATTCTGTCTTTGTTGCTCATCTATCCCATCAAGGAAAAGGAGGGTAATGGCTGGATGAAGCTTTTTTCGAGGTTCTTTTATGTGATGATGATCCCACTGGTAGTGTTATTGCTGCTCGCTGTTTGGAAAAGGGTAGGGAATTATGGCATTACGGAATCACGATATATACTGATTATACTAGCCGTATGGCTGACCTTAATTACGGTTTACTTCCTAATTAGTAAAAAGCAGAACATCAAAATCATTCCTGTTAGCTTATGTGTATTGGCTTTGCTGGCTACTTATGGGCCTCAAAGTGCTTTTTCAGTATCTAAATATTCGCAGGTAGCTCGTTTAAAAAGGCTGATGGCTTCTAATAGTAAGAAGGATGTGGGGCAACGCGCTGATGTGGTAGATTATCTGGTTGACAGGCACGGCTTAAGCACTTTGCAGCCTTTCACAACAGTGAATTTGGAAGCGTTGGAGACCAGGATTGAAGCAGGGGATACTACTCAATCTCGTTATAGTATTAAAAGCAAAAAAACCGATACGGCTTATGCTTTGCTCAATATAAAAAGAATAGGCCACCGGTATATGGAAAACGTTCGATTTGTTCCTCTGGATGAGACAATGCTGAGCGTAAAGGGGTATGATTACGTCATCCCGATTGAGAGTTATACAGAACAAAGTACCTCAATGATTAACAATCAGCCCGTTGTTGTAGAAAGGGTTAGAGCGGTTGGGAATCTAAAAGTGAAGATTGGAGCTGATCCCTCGGTTGAATTGGATTTGCGTAAATTGGTCTTAGATGCCATTAAAGCATTTAAGACAGGTAAATTAAAAGAAAGACCTAATGGCGGTAATACTTATTATTTGCCGCAAGATTCACTTGTAATAACTCAGAACTTAAATAACTATGAGTTAAAATTTGTGATTATGTCGCTTAATACAAGTTCTGACACCGAAGATTCCGAAGAATTAAATCGACAGTTAAGTTACAATGGTTACCTGCTAATTAAGGTAAAGTAGGCAATTCTTGCTAGATTTGCAGTATGCTGAATTCAGAAACTGCTAATCCTGCTGAGCTTGCCGCCAGGTTTGTAAATTATACTTCCAAACATATTTTCCTTACCGGAAAGGCGGGTACGGGTAAAACTACTTTTTTAAGACGTTTAATCGACTTAACACATAAAAAAGCGGTAATTGCCGCGCCTACAGGGATTGCTGCCATCAATGCAAACGGGGTAACCATTCATTCCTTGTTCCAACTTCCTTTTGGGGCTTATCTGCCTAAACAGCCTGCTGCAGATGGCGATCATTACAATCAGCAATACAATACCCCAAAATCTATTGTTCGCCATTTAAACATGACTGCAGCCAAACGTAAGGTGTTGGTGGATATGGAATTGTTGATTATTGACGAGGTAAGTATGCTTCGTGCAGATCTATTGGATGCCATTGATATGGTGTTGCGGTATGTTAGAAGAAACAATACCGCTAGTTTTGGTGGTGTGCAGGTTTTATTTATTGGAGATTTGCATCAGTTGCCGCCAGTAGTAAAATCTAACGAATGGACGATGCTCGCACAGTTTTATAAAAGTGCTTATTTTTTCGATGCGCATGCTTTATATCATGAGCCACCAGTTTATATCGAGCTGGAAAAGATATACAGACAGGCCGACAATGTGTTCATCAATCTGCTTAATAATTTAAGGAATAATGAAGTCACAGCAGCAGATCTGGCTTTGCTGGAAAAGCATTATAAGGCTGATTTTATGCCTTCATTAAATGAGAAGTACATTACACTAACTACACACAACAACAAGGCTGATACGTTAAACAAGCAACGACTGGAAGAACTTAAGGATGTTGCTTATCTGTACATGGCTAAGGTTGAGAACGAGTTTAGTGAGTATTCGTACCCCGCAGAGCATATTCTTGAATTGAAAATAGGCGCGCAGGTGATGTTTATTAAAAACGATCCTAGTGGTGAACAGCGCTATTTCAATGGTAAAATTGCGACCGTTATTGCCCTTAGTACGGATAGAATAGAAGTGCAGACGGAGGGCAACAATGAAAAAATTGTGCTGGAGAAATATAAATGGGAAAACATCAGATATACTACCGATAAGGTAAGTGGTGAAATAAAGGAAGAGCTGATTGGTACTTTTACGCAATATCCATTGAAGTTGGCCTGGGCCATCACGGTACATAAAAGTCAAGGTTTAACCTTTGATAAAGCAATAATTGATATTGGGAACGCTTTTGCTCCGGGGCAAATTTATGTAGCATTGTCCAGGCTAAGATCTTTAGATGGATTGGTATTAACTTCGCTTATTTCGGGAACAGGTATCAGACAGGATCAGAATGTGACTTTTTTCTCAAAGAATAAACAGGATCCATCAACATTGGAAAGTAGGATTCAACAAGAGACAGAAACGTTTTTAAGATTCTACCTGTTGCAGTGCTTTGATTTAACTCCACTGGATAATTACGTATATGAACATGTGCATTCTTATACCAAAGACATTAATAAATCAGCCAAGCAAAAGCACGTGAAGTGGGCTGCTCAGTTGTTAAAGAACCTGAGTGAAGTAAAAGCAAATGCCAATAAATTCTTATCGCAAATTAAAAGGCTGTACGAAGATAAGTCTGAATCTGGTTTGCAGACCTTGTTGGATAGAGCGACTGCTGCAGAGAATTATTTTAATCCGCTACTTTCGGCTTTTTCTATAAGGATATTTGAGCGGATGGAATTGGTGAAACAGGATAAGCAGGTGGTTGCCTTTTTAACAGAGCTATTGGAAATGGAAGCCTTGTTTTATGAGCAGGTGAAAAAAATTCGCAAGGCTACGGCGCTATTAAGTGCTACAATTAGTGGGAAAGAGTTTACTAAGAAGGATGTGAATGCCTTGTTGAGTCAGGCAGAAAGGGCTGCACAGATGGAGACCGTGTTTGCAATGCCGGGTAAGCTTGATTTTACAGAGAAAAAAGGGAAATCAACTAAGTCTGGGACCACTAAAGCGCCAATGAAGGAAAAGGAGCCTAAGGCTGATACGAAAGAATTATCCTTGATCTTGTTGAATGAAGGTAAGACAATTCAGGAGATTGCCGAGGAACGAAAAATGGTTGTTGGTACTATTGAAGGACATTTGGCGCACTACGTGGCCAAGCAAGAGATCTCAGCCAAAGATATTATTGGAGCAAAAAAATTGAATAAAATACTAGAGGCCATCACTGAATTGAAAACCTTACAGATGAACCCTATTAGGGAGCGACTGGGTAGGGACTATTCTTTTGGTGAAATTAAGATCGGTGTAGCCGCACACCTCGCAGAAAGGGAATAAGTTGGTTGAAGGGCTTTTAAATACTTACTTGCCCTTCAAATACCTTTTCGGCCGGTCCACATAAAAATACATGCGTAAATTCCTTTCCATTATAGTCGAATTCTATGCTTAAATCACCACCTAATACTTTTACAGGTGTTTTGATATGGCCGCTTAGATTTTTATGCTGTGCCATAGATAGGGCTACAGCAGTAACTCCAGTACCACAGGCGTAAGTTTCATCCTCAACGCCACGCTCAAAAGTGCGTACAAAAAGGTAGTCGCCTTTATCTTCTACAAAATTAACATTAATGCCTTTTTCTTTATAAGTATCATTGTTACGAATGGCCTGGCCGTTATGGAAAACATCGTAATCTTCGAGGTTCTCCATTTGGGCTACATAATGTGGTGATCCCGTGTTTAATACAAAGGCATCTCCATCTCTATTAATGGTGTCTATGTCTATCATTTGAAGGTCTACCCAGTTGCCTTCTTCGGAAATTTTGGCATAATGGGGACCATCTACTGCCAAAAAGTTAGTATCTCGGTCAATGATACCGAGGTGTTTAGCGAATGCGACGATGCACCTTCCACCGTTGCCACACATACTACCAGGTTTGCCATCTGCATTGTAATAATGCATTTCGAAATCATATTCATCATGAGTAGTTAAGAACATCAACCCATCCGCACCGATGCCAAAACGGCGATCACATAGTTGTTCTATGCGTTCGTAGCTGATGTTTTGTAAGGGGCTGACCCTGTGGTCTATCAGTATAAAATCGTTCCCGGCGCCTTGGTATTTGAAGAATTGAATGTCCATTTTTAGTGCTTACTGCTCATTTAACATTTTTTAACAGTATTCATGACTGTTTACAGATGCAAATATCGCGCTTATGGTATTAAATTTGAATAGATCTAGGAAAGAAAATACTAAATAGGTTTCTTAAATAAGTTAAATATAAACTAATATATAAATGAAAAGGATAGGATTAATAGCGTTGGCTGCATTTATAGGTGGTGCAGCTGCCTTAGGTGGCTACAAATGGATGGAACATAAAAATGACAACTTGCTGTCATTTGCCGATCAACAAAAGGTGCTTTTTGCAAGTAATGCCAAAATATCTTCGGCAGGAGCTGTAGATTTTGTGGAGGCAGCAGCGGCAGTGTCGCCAGCGGTAGTTCACATTAAGACTTCATATAGCGGAGGTGGCGAACGGTCGTCGTCTCCAATGGATATGTTTGACTTCTTTGGCGGCGGTGGACGTAAAATGCAACGTGCTCCAAGAGCAGCTTCGGGTTCGGGTGTGATTTTAACTCCTGATGGTTACATCGTAACCAATAACCACGTGGTAGATAATGCTGATAAAATTGAAGTAATCTTGTCTGATAGACGTAAGGTTAGTGCAACAATCGTTGGTAAAGATCCAAACACGGATTTGGCTTTGATTAAAGTTGATGCAACTGATTTGCCGGTAGTGAAAATGGGTAATTCTGATAATGTTCAGATTGGTGAGTGGGTTTTGGCGGTAGGTTTCCCTTTGGATTTACAAACCACTGTTACGGCGGGAATTGTAAGTGCCAAATCACGTAGTATTGGTATTCTGGCTAGAGATCAACAACAACCATCAGAAGAAGATTTTGAGGAATATCAAAGAACTGGAAAAATGCCTGCACGTGCTGCAAATACAAGTATTGAGTCGTATATACAGACAGATGCGGCCATTAACCCAGGTAATAGCGGTGGAGCGTTGGTAAACGCAAATGGTGAATTGGTAGGTATCAATGCAGCTATTGCGTCTCAAACTGGCACAAACGTAGGTTACGGTTTTGCGATTCCAGTTAATCTGGCCAAAAAGATATTGGATGATTTCAGAAAATATGGCGCGGTGAAACGTGGTTATATTGGGGTTACGTTCTCTACACTGGATGCTGATTTGGCTGAGAAGTTAAATGTAAAAGACAACTCTGGTTTGTATGTAAATGAAGTGCTTCCAGGTAGTGGTGCAGCAGCGGCAGGCTTGCTAAAAGGTGATATCATTAAAAAGATTGATGGTAACATCATCTATGATTCTCCAGATTTACAAGAGAAAATAGGTCGTTTAAGCCCTGGTGATAAAGTAGAGTTAACTTACTCTAGAAATGGACAGTTGAAAGATACACGTGTGACATTGAAAGGTGATGGAGCTGCGACAAAACCTGAGGCAATTGCTAAAAATGGCGGTAGTGCGAGTATAGAAAAGTTGGGTGCTTCATTTGCTCCTGCTTCGGCGCAACTTAAAAATAAGTATGGTGCAAAAAGCGGGGTAGTGGTAACAGGTGTTGTGCCAGGTAAGATTTTCGATTCTTTGGACATATCTAAAGGGCTGTTGGTTACAGCTGTAAATGGTAGACCTGTAAATAGTGCTAAGGATATTGAAGCTGCCTTGCCACAGTCAAGAAATGGTATGACTACCATATCTGGGGTAACGGCAGAAGGTAAGTTTACCTATTCTTTCTAATATAAAATCTCGATAAAAGAGGGGTAGTCGGTGTTTCCGGCTACCCTTTTTTGATTTTGATACATTTATCATCCAATTGTAATGTTAGAATGTTTCTAAATAGCTGATTTGTGCTTTGAATTAACCGATTAATTCTTTTATTAAATACTTTTGCACATAACAGAAATAAAAAAACAATCTAATGGCAAGTTTCGGAAACGCTTTTTCCTCATCAATTGGAAAAAAATTAATAATGGGCATAACGGGCCTGTTTCTCATTTCATTTCTTTTAGTGCACTGTTTTATCAATGCATTGATATATGTGAATGACGGCGGATTAACTTTTAATATGGGTGCGCATTTTATGGGTACTAACTGGTTAATCAGGGCTATGGAAATCGTTTTATTCGCAGGTTTGCTTGCGCATATTATTCAGGGTTTCAGGTTGGTGTTTCAAAACCAGGCTGCACGTCCTGTTAAGTATGCCGTTACCAATGGCGCCGCAAATAGCAAATGGTATTCCCGTTCAATGGGTTTATTAGGCACTTTGCTTTTAATCTTCTTAATTGTTCACATCAACAAGTTCTGGGTTATGTCGCGTTTTACAGGCATTCCTACTACCGATGCTAATGGCAACCATGATCTTTTTGCTGTAATGGTAGAAACTTTTAAAGATCCTTTGTTGGTTGTGCTTTATGTATTAGCAATGGTTTCATTGGCTTATCACTTGCTGCACGGTTTCTCTTCGGCATTCCAAACTTTAGGTTGGAACCATAAGAAGTATACACCAATCATTAAAAGTTTGGGAATATGGTATTCAATTATCATTTCTTTGTTGTTCGCTTCAATGCCTATTGCAATGTACCTGGGCCTTATTAAATAATTTTTGATCTTAAAGTTTAAATAACATGGCAGAATTAAATGCTCATATACCTGAAGGAGAGTTAACAGAAAAATGGACTAAATTACGTTCATCTATGCCATTGGTTAACCCGGCCAATAAAAGAAGCATAGAAGTTATCGTAGTAGGTTCTGGACTTGCAGGTGCTTCGGCAGCAGCAACCCTTGCTGAAATGGGGTATAAGGTTAAATGTTTTTGTTTCCAGGATTCACCAAGAAGAGCGCACTCTATTGCAGCTCAAGGTGGTATCAACGCAGCAAAAAATTATCAGAATGATGGCGATAGTACTTATCGTTTATTTTATGATACAATAAAAGGTGGTGATTACCGTGCACGTGAAGCTAACGTACATCGTTTAGCAGAAGTAAGTGCAAACATTATAGATCAGTGTGTGGCTCAAGGTGTGCCTTTGGCCAGAGAGTACGGCGGTTTATTAGACAACCGTTCTTTTGGTGGTACACAGGTTCAACGTACATTCTATGCTGCGGGTCAAACCGGTCAGCAATTGCTTTTAGGTGCTTATAGCGCTTTAGAGCGTCAAATCGGAATGGGTAAAGTTGAAATGTTTACCCGTCACGAAATGCTTGAAGTTGTTGTAGTTGATGGTAAAGCGCGTGGTATTATTGCCCGTAACTTGCTTACCGGTGAACTAGAACGTCATTCTGGACATGCGGTATTGCTTTGCAGCGGTGGTTACGGAAACGTATTCTATCTTTCTACAAATGCAATGGGTAGTAACGTAACGGCAGCTTGGAAAGCACACAAAAAAGGAGCTTTCTTTGGTAACCCTTGCTACACGCAAATTCACCCTACTTGTATCCCAGTTTCTGGAGATCACCAATCTAAATTGACCCTGATGTCTGAGTCGTTACGTAACGATGGACGTATCTGGGTTCCTAAAAAGAAAGATGATACCCGTAAGGCTTCTGAGATTCCTGAGGATGAAAGAGATTATTATTTAGAGCGCAGATACCCTGCTTTTGGTAACCTTGTACCGCGCGATGTTGCATCACGTGCAGCTAAAGAGCGTTGCGATGCAGGTTACGGTGTAGGTAAATCTAAATTAGCTGTTTATCTTGATTTTAAAGCCAATACTGAGCGTTACGGTCGTATTGAAGCTAACGTACAAAATATCCATAATCCTGATAAAGAAACCTGCATGCGCTTAGGCCGTGAGGTAATTAAGGAAAAATATGGTAACCTGTTTGATATGTACGCGCAGATCACTGGAGAAGATCCTTATGAATTGCCAATGCGTATCTATCCTGCGGTTCACTATACCATGGGCGGTTTATGGGTTGATTATAACTTAATGACTACTGTACCGGGCTTATATGCTTTAGGAGAGGCTAACTTCTCTGATCACGGTGCTAACCGTTTAGGGGCTTCTGCGTTGATGCAAGGCTTAGCGGATGGTTATTTTGTAATTCCTTACACTATTGGTGCTTACTTATCTAAAGAACTGGCAACAAAACCAATTCCACAGGATCACCCTGCATTTGTTGAAGCTGAAGCTAATGCAAAAGGAATTATTGATAAATTCTTTGCGATTAAAGGAACTAAGACTGTTGATCATTTCCATAAGAAATTAGGAAAGATCATGTGGGACAAATGTGGAATGGCACGTAATGCTAAAGGTTTAACTGAGGCAATTGCTGAAATTCAAGAACTACGTAAGGAATTCTGGAGCGATGTTCGTGTACCGGGAGAAGCCAACGAGTTTAACCCTGAGTTAGAAAAAGCAGGTCGTGTGGCCGACTTTATCGAACTTGGAGAATTGATGTGTATCGATGCTTTGAACAGAAATGAATCTTGTGGTGGTCACTTCAGGGAAGAGTATCAAACTGAAGAAGGTGAAGCGATGCGTGACGATGAAAACTATGCTTACGTAGCTGCATGGGAGTTCAAAGAGGGTGTTAAATTTGAGCTGCATAAAGAAGAGCTGAAATTTGAAAACATCAAGGTTGCACAAAGAAGTTATAAATAATAGCTAAGTACTAAAATCTCAATATCATGAGTACAGGAAATATGAATTTAACGCTGAAAATCTGGCGTCAAAAAAATACAAAAGCCAAAGGTGGTTTGGTGGATTATAAACTATCAGAGATTTCTCCTGATATGTCTTTCTTAGAAATGTTTGATGTATTAAACGAACAGTTAATTTCTAAGGGTGACGAGCCTGTTGTGTTTGATCACGATTGTAGAGAGGGGATCTGTGGTGCCTGCTCTATGTATATCGATGGCAGACCGCACGGACCAAAAGACGGAATTACTACTTGCCAGTTACACATGCGTTCATTTAAAGATGGAGATACCATCGTTGTTGAGCCATGGAGAGCAAAGGCTTTTCCGGTAATAAAAGATTTAACTGTAGATAGATCTGCATTTGACAGAGTTATTGCTGCAGGTGGCTTTATTTCGGTAAATACAGGGAATGCACAAGATGCTAACAACCTTCCAATTCCTAAAGTACAAGCGGATTCAGCTTTCGAAGCTGCAGCTTGTATTGGATGTGGTGCTTGTGTGGCTACTTGTAAAAATGCTTCGGCTATGCTTTTCGTATCTGCAAAGATTTCTCAGTTGGCACAATTACCTCAGGGACAGCCGGAACGTTACCGTAGGGTACAAAGTATGGTTGCGCAGATGGATGCGGAAGGATTTGGTAATTGTACCAATACAGGAGCTTGTGAGGCAGAATGCCCTAAAGGCATCTCTTTAGAGAACATTGCACGCATGAATAGAGATTTTTATTCTGCAAAATTTGTATCTGAGGAAGATATTTAATAGTTTTATACCACGAGACAAGGTACTACACGGAGAACCCCGACCAATTTGGTTGGGGTTCTTTGCTTATATAGGTTTTGTAGTTATTTCTTTATAGATTAGATAATTAAATGCTTATTTAAATAACGCTATGTATTACAAATCACAATTAAAGAAATCCCGCCTTTTGAAGTACGGTATGGTTGTTCCGCTATTTGCCATTGCATTAACGATGTCATCGGCAACGATTATCAAGGATAAAAATAACCAGGTATCCACACATAAGATGGTTGATGATTGGGAGGAGTTTTACAAATATGCTAAGCGTGCGGTTAGATATCCTGATGCTGCACAAAAAGCCTTGCTACAGGGAACCAGCATGATCAAATTTAAAGTTGCTAATGGAGTAGTCGAAGAAGTGGGCGTTGTAGCTGAACTGGGTGGAGGCTGCGACGCTGCGGCAATGAAATGTATCTCCTCGTATAAAGGTTACAAGGATATTAAAGATGGAGATTATACTTTAAAGTTCGCGTTTGTACTTACTGAAACCAATACACCTAAATTAAACGAAACGATTGAACCACTAAAAGGGTATAAATCTCTGGACGAAGTTACTGTAAAAGGTTATGGTGGACTTCCTAAGGGCGTAATTGATGGTTCACTAAATGGGGATACAAGAATATACGATTTTGTAAAATTGGAGCGGAAGCCAGCTTTCGATGGCGGTAACCCAGCGTTTAAAAATTATCTGAAAGAGAATTTAAAGTATCCTAAAAAGGCTGAAAGGAACAATGTTAGTGGTGGCGTTTTTCTTTCTTTTATTGTTGAAGTAGATGGCAGCATAACCAATGTTAAGGTGGAAAGGCCGCTAGGTTCGGGCACGGATGAAGAAGCCGTTAGGTTATTAAAAGCATCCCCGAAATGGATTCCGGGGATGCAGAAGGAAAAGCTTATACGCGTAAAATATAATATGGTTATAGCTTTTGGACAATTCCCTCAGACCTTTAGAGACTAGCAATGTGCTTGATATAAAAAAGAAACCCGACTCTATTGGTCGGGTTTCTTTTTTATCTAGATTTTGTAATTACTTCTGTTTTACTTCAGATGCTTTTTCGGTATTGTTTGCTGCTTTGGTGGTAATTACGATTACTCCATTGGCGCCCTTTGCTCCATATATCGCAGTCGCTTTGGCGTCTTTGTATACATTGATTGAATAGATGTCTTCAGGTTTTATGGTATTGATATCTGCGTTTTCCATGATCTTTCCGTCTATCACATATAGTGGTGGATTTGCAGTTTTAGTGCCGTATCCGGTCACCGTAATATTATTGCTGCTAAAGCTCGGACCATTGCTATTATTATTGTTGATTTGCCCCTGACTCTTGCCTGATTGATTACCTTCTTTGTTTAAACTAAAAGTAATGGGGATATTGTATTTTACACGTACTGGTCTGCTATTCTGCGTGCCTGGAATCCATTTTGGCGATTCCTCTAATACCCTTACCGCTTCTTCATCTGTACCAGATCCAAGAGTTCTTTCAACTTTAATATTGGTTAGGTCTCCATCTATTTCAACTACAAAAGAGAGGAATACTTTACCTTGAACATTGTTTTTAACTGCTTCGGCAGGGTATTTTATCTCTTTTTTTAGATAGGCATAGAATTGCTCAAATCCTCCTGCAAAAGTAGGCTGTTTGTCAATTGACACAAAGTCATAGATCTTATTGTCATCAATGATATTGCCATCGGCAGCTTCTTTATATAGAGTTGCATAGCCCGTTATGATGATGTCATTTAGTGCTTTATATCCTTTTACCGCCGCTACAGTCTCATTTTTTAAAGGAGTGTTGGCGCCGTCAAATACAAACTTAACCTTTAGCGTATAATCGCCGTCTTTAATGTCTTTGTATCTGGGATAGCTCACAATTACTCTCATCGCCTCTGCATCACATCCATCACCTAATCTGGCGACAATTGCTGCATTCTCTACTAAACCATCAGCAACTTTAAATTTAATCATGGTATTTCCCTGTAACTGGGCCTTGTGAGCGGCTGCAGGATATCTAATGGCTCGTTTAGCATACTTGTAAAAGTCCTCCCAGCCCTCCTCAATAATTCCTGTTGTTTGTCCAACGCTGGCTTTTTTTACTAGTTGAGGTGCTGCGGTTTTGTTGATAGACTCTTGTACGACCTCTTTAATTGCTTCTAAAGGCGTGTTTAGAGGGATCTCATCAGCTATTTTCTTAATGTTTTTATTGTTTCTAATGGTGGCCGATGACATGGTTAATGCAATGGCAAATAGCGGAACAAACATGCCGTATTTTAAGATGGCTGCTTTCCTCGATCTTGGTTTGTGTAACATATAAATTCTTTTTTTGATAAGTGATTTATTAAAAAAACTATTCGTTAATGCGTTTTGAGGAACACCAAAAGCCTTGCTCAATAACAATAGGGCATATTCTGCTTTATCGCCTTGAAACTTTGCGGCCTCTTCATCTGCTAGATATTCATGGAGGTGTTTTATTGCTTTTTTGTAGGCATAGATCACCGGGTTGAACCAAGTAAAGATGGCTAGGACTTCAAAAAGAATGATATCCAGACTGTGGTATTGGCGTATGTGTATCTCCTCGTGTTTTTGGATGGTTGATAGCTGAGGCAGATTTTTATCGATTCTTTTGTGTTTAAAGAATGAAAAAGCAGTGCCCTTGTCCGTCCTTTTTAATAGCTTACTGATAGCAAAGAGCTGCCAAATGAATTTTCCTAGAAAAAATAGGATTCCAATGAGGTAAATAGAGACTGCCAGATTGCCCATGCTAAATCTATCCGGAGCGGCATTCCCGATCATTACATCGGTCATCAGGTCATTTAATTCCCCAATACCAGCAGAAAAGGGTTGTGTTGCCGGCTGTTCAGTAAACCACTCGAACCTTAAAAAGGGGATAGTTAAGGAGAGTAGGCCTGCTGAAAGCAAGTAAATTCGGTTAAGTGTGAAATAAGTTTCTTTGTCTAACAATAACTTATAAAAGCCATAAAATACCAGCAGGTAAATATTGACTTGCAGTATGTAATGTGCCCAGCTCATCTTGGTCTGTTTTTAATTTTGTTAATCATTTTTAGGATTTCATCTACATCGCTCAAATCCAGTTTTTCTTCTTTAACAAAGAAGGAGAACATGCTCTCTACAGAGTTTTCGAAGTAGCCATCTAAAAGCTTTTCTGTAGCGTGTCGTTTATAATCTTCCTTGCTGATCAGGGGGTAGTACTGATGCGATTTTCCGAAAGCCTCATGCGCAACAAAACCTTTGGTTTCGAGAATGCGGATAATAGTTGATACGGTGTTGTAGGCGGGTTTTGGTTCTGGTAAAAAGTCCATTACTTCTTTAACAAAGCCCTTTTCGATTTGCCAGATGATTTGCATGATCTGCTCTTCTGCCTTGGTTAGATCTTTTATTTCCATATTATATTCGGTTTGTAGTTCTGTTCTTATAGGTTATTCCGTTTTATGCGCAGTTTTCGGTATAACTAAAGATTTAGTATAAAGCTATAACTAATATTTTAGTTTTCAAAATATTATTATAAATAATTTCACAACAACCTGAATGCAAAAAAGATGGCGGTATCCACCGCCATCTTTTATTATTAACTAAAATTTATATGCTATTTACCTGGAGCATTAAATGCACGTAGGTAGTATGTAGCCTCGGCTAAAGCGCTGCTGTTATTTGGAAAATGGGCTTACTACTTTGGTCAATGTAGTTTTCATAGCAGGAGCTTTTACAGCTAAATCCTCATTTTGACGATCAGAACCAGCAGTTATGAATGTCAATAATATCACTATAAATACTGGAACCAGTAGTAATAAGAATGGCGAAGTATTTGCTAACTTTTTCATAAGTCCTTTATTTGTTTTGCTTTGATGAAACAAATAGAATAAATAAAAATAGGCTGCTAAAATCTTTTAGACCAAGTGTATTTTATACTAGATAAACGGTTGAATTGGAGTGTTATCCCATCAATCAAGTCATTTATGCCAGTTGGTAGAAGAAAAATGCCCGTTGGTCGAATGCCTCCGTCTTAAAATAATTAGATTTGTGTAATTTGATAGTTCAGATATTTAATTATTACCCTATATAAATGAAAAACAAAGGCCCTCTAGCTGTACACCTATTTTTTTGGCTGCTTATATTGTCAGTATTGCTTTGGGACACTTTTAATGGCGATCAAAGACCATCTTCCTATGAAGTAATGGTGAAGTTTGGCTACTTCGCCATCATCAACCTCTCGATCTTTTACATCAATTATACTTTGCTGATTCCCATATTGGTGGAGCAGAAAAAGAAATACGGACTATATATGTTCGCCATCTTTATGCTTATCGCCATTATGGTGATTATAAAGACGGTGGTCGCAAGCTTAAATAGCGATCTGTTTTTAACTTATTTTAGTCAGGAATCCGGTAAAATAGAATACTTCGAGATTACTAAATATATTGTGTTTGCCATTTTTGTATCTGGCTTTTTTGTCGTGGTAAGTGCGCTGTTAAAGTTTGCTATAGATTGGTTTGGCAGCGAACGTGTTCAGCGCAACCTACTAAGCGAAAAAAGAGATATGGAGCTACAGTTTTTAAAATCGCAGCTTAACCCGCATTTTCTGTTCAATTCCTTAAATAATATTTATTCCCTGGCCTATCAAAAATCTGATAAAACGGCTGATGCCATTTTAAAGCTATCAGAAATTATGCGCTATATGATTTACGAAAGTAACGATAGCTGGGTGTCATTAAGTAAAGAGATTACCTATGTGCAAAGTTATATAGAGTTGCAGAAATTGAGGTTTAAGGATGGAGCTGCGGTTGAGTTGACTCTACATGGTGAGATTGATGATCAGCATGTGGTACCATTGATTTTGATCTCTTTTGTAGAAAATGCGTTTAAACATGGAGTAGCTAACGATCCCAAAGATCCAATCAGGATCAATATCATTGCCAATCAAAAGATATTGCACTTTAGTGTGACGAATAAGAAGAACACCTACAACAAAGATATAATGGGTGGTGTTGGATTAAACAACGTGGAACGCAGGCTGCAACTACTTTATCCTGATAGGTATAAATTAAATATTGTAAATTCGGCAACTCATTATACTACCGAACTAATGCTTGATATATGATAAAGTTAAAATGTATAGCTGTTGATGATGAACCGCTGGCGCTTGATATTATAGAGGATTACGTTTCTAAAGTACCTTTTCTGGAATTGGTTAAACGTACAGAAAATGCCATCGAAGCACTGCAAATGGTGCAGGCGGGTGGGGTGGATATTGTGTTTCTGGATATTCAGATGCCTGAATTGACGGGAATACAGTTTTTAAAGATTGCCAGTGGAAAGGCCAATTACATTTTAACGACGGCATATTCTCAGTACGCCTTAGAAAGTTACGACCTTAATGTGTCTGATTATCTATTAAAACCTATTGCATTTGATCGCTTTTATAAAGCTGTAGAGAAGGTGCATAATCAGGTAAAGGTGACTAGTCCGCCTGACGCTCCTATACAGCCATTAATGGCCATTGTTCCTGCGCCGCATCCGGTTAATCCTATTCAAGACTTTATCTTTGTGAAGACAGAGCATAAAATCCAGAAGATTGAATTGGATGATATACTTTACATTGAGGGCTTGAAGGATTACATTTCCATATTTACAAAAACAGAGCGTGTAATCACGTTGCAGAATATGAAAAAGATGGAAGAGACCTTACCGAAAGGGAAATTCATCAGGGTTCATAAATCGTACATCATTGCTTTGGACAAGATTGATAGTATTGAACGTAGCAGGATCTCTATTTGCGGCAAAATTATTCCAATAGGGGATACCTATAGGGATGAATTTTTTAAGCATATAGACAATAAAAATATCTAAATCGGATTAGATATTACCTGGTTTAGCTTGATTCGGATTGCATGCTCGGCTTCAAGCACAATATCTTCAGGGTTCTTATTGCCGGGCTCTATAGGAGTTAATACGGTCCACCTTAATTTCTCCCCAAAGCTTAAAGGATAGAAGCCATACTGCACTAATTTCCATGAGTTTTCAATGGCTACAGGCACAATTAAAGCATTGGGGACTTTTTTTAAAAGTGTTGCAATGCCGCCAACCTGAAAAGCTTTCATTTGGCCGTCTTTGGCACGGGTGCCCTCGGGAAAGATCATGGCCGACCAGTTGTTTTCCTTCATCCTTCGGCCTAGTTTGATCAGTTCAGAGACAGCCTGCTTGCTATCTTTACGGTTTATATTTGCACCCCCTCCATATTTCAGATTGTAAGAAATAGAAGGAATCCCTTTTGTCAGCTCAATTTTGGAAATGAATTTTACATGGTGTTTTCTTAAGAACCAGATGAGGCCCGGAATATCATACATGCTTTGGTGATTGGCCACAAAAATGATCGGTCTATCAGTAGGCAGGTTTTGTTGATTTATGAAGGTGATGGAGCAGCCCATCAGCAGATCAGTGTAGGTTAAGAAGAAATTAAGGGCATCAACAGATGCTTTATGTGCTTTATAGCCAAAAAACTTGTAGCACACCCATTGAATGGGATGGAAGATGACCAATGCTAAGCCAAAGGAGATATAAAATAGTAGACTGAAGATATAGCCTAGAAATTTGTTCATAGTTTATTTAATGTGATAAAAAATTATAGATGGCCTTCGAGGATCAATATTTTGGTCTTTAAAATCGCAGCAACGCTCATGCTGTCGGTAATTTCGCCATTCACTACCATCTGGTAGGCCTCTTCAAACGGGAGTTTACGCAATACCAGTTCTTCCGTTTCTTCTGGTGAAGATTCACCTTGAGTTAAGTCTCTGGCCATATAAATGATAGCTAGTTCGTTGCTTACGGAATTAGATAAATGCATCCGTTGTAGCTCTATCCACTCATTTGCCAAAAGACCTGTTTCTTCCTGTAATTCACGTTGTGCACTTTCTAATGGATCAGATTCAAGTGGGCCGCCACCTTCGGGGATCTCCCAACTATATGCTTTTAAAGGGAATCGGTATTGCCCAACCAACCAGGTGTTGTGATCTTGGTCCAATACCATAATGCCAATGGCATAATTTTTAAAATGCACTTCGCCATATATACCTTTACCCCCTGAAGGGTTGATCACATTGTGTTCTGTTAGCCCAATCCAGTTGTTTTCGTAGATTTTATGGCTATCAATTGTTATCCAGGGATTATGCTCTTCCATGTTCGCAATATACGAATTTCTGATTTTAGCTAGGCTATTTGGCTTTAGGTGGAGTTGGAACTTTTTTAATTTTCGTAAAGCGGTAATTCAGGCTCATGGTTACATTACTCGTATTGCTGGTCGAATAACTTTGCAACTTGAAATTAACCCCTTCACTAAACAGGGTATTGTTGCGTTTGCCAAAAGGATCGCTAACAGTTATCCTTGCGCTAAGTCTGTTCTTTAGGAAAGTTTTTCTGGCGGCCATGCTGCTCGATACAGAAGCCTTAGTTCGGCCCTGTGCATTCGCATTGTTGGCATAATTAATATTGGCCTCACAAGCCGTTTTAAATGGGAGTTGCATAGATAGCCCCAGGGCGCTCCTGATGCTCAAACCATCTCTATTCAGCGCACTATTCAGGGAAGAGGAGTATTTGCTCTGTGTAAGCGTAAAATTAGCGTTAGCGGTTAATTTTTTACTTGGTCTGTAGTTTCCGATCAATATCAATCCAAAAATATCATTAGAGCCTACGTTGAAATAAGTGGTTTCGGAAGTAGCCACGCCGTTTACTACATTTACTGTGCGGTAACGTTCTATTACGCCGCTGCTGGTAGAGTAAGATAGTCGGGGGGTGAAAGACCACTTTTCGCCAAATGCACCAAAGCTAATGTCCATTTGCTGGGTATAAGCTGGAACCAATCCAGGGTTACCAAACGAAACGTTAAGTGTATCGTTGTTATTGATCTGTGGATTTAGTGTATTTTCCCTTGGCCTGTTTACCCGCACACTATAAGTAGCCCCAATGTTATATCTTTTTTTGAAGAAATGATTGATGGAGATATTTGGGAACAAACTTAAGTAAGGCTTGATGTTGTAACTATCGCCGGTCGATAGGTCGAAGTCTACATCTGTCAGCTCGGCCCTAATACCCGCTTTAACACCAAAGCTTTTGCCTTTATAGTTATAGGACGTATATCCAGCAATGATCCTTTCATTGTAAAGGAACTGGTTACTTAGCTTTTCGGCAATGACATACTCCTGAGTAGCAAAGTTAAAATCCCGCACCAACATGTCGTTGTCGTTTTTCCGTTGAGTGTACATTAGTCCAGCTTCAAACTGATCACGCTTCTTAAAAATGGGCCTGTCGTAATCCAGGTTAAGCGTAAGCCCGTTATTGCCTACCTCGTCGGTATTCTCGCGTAGGGAAGGTTTAAGGGTAACCGGTAAGCTGTAATGCTGATCCAGTAATCTTAAGTTATCATTAGCGTTGTTGTTATAGGTTAGCCCAATGGTTAGCTTGTCGCCGTTTTCTTTTCCTTTTAAACTATAATCTGCATTAAAAACCAAACTATGACTGCCCCCATCGGCAGTACTCAATTGGTTACGGACACGTTTTAGGGCCAGTTCCTCACTTAAGAAATTGAAATCCGTACCCGACCTACTGGAGCTGTTATTGGTGTTAAAGTTGGTGCTTACGCGTAGATTTTGCTGAGCTGTAATGTCCCAATCCAGGCCCCCTCTAAAGTTTCCACCATTGCTATTGCTTCTGCTGTTGCCATAATTGTCGTAATAGAAAGTTGTGTCTTTAACCAGGTCAAAGTTTTCTCGGTAGGAATGGGATGTACTTCTACCAATATTGCTTCTATAAGCTGCACTACCCGTCAGTGAGTAATTTTTGCTGCGGTAAGAGGCATTGGCGTTTGTATTGGTATTCCCTTGCAAACCAGCAGTTATACCTGCATTGCCATTAAAACCAATTGCAAACCCTTTTTTCATCACAATGTTGATGATACCCTCCCCATCGCCAGAATATCTGGCCGGGGGATTTGTCATGACCTCTATCTTTTCTATCGCGTCAGAAGGCAATACGTTTAAAAGGTCGGAGATATTGGAAGTGATATAGTCCGAAGGTTTCCCATCAATAAAAATCCGGGTTGATCGCTTTCCAGCAATCGTTGCCTTCCCATCAATATCGACTTGTACCATAGGTACATTTTTAAGAATATCGGTAGCGGTACTTCCCTCAGCTAAAATAGATTTATCTACATTGTAAGTAATCATATCGGCGGCAAACTCAATAACAGGTTTTTCTGCCGTAATGGTTACCTCGCTTAAATTGTTCTGTTCACTGCTTAATTTTAGCGTGCCTAGATTGCGTTCCGCATTTTTTTCGGTAAGGATTACCTCATTAACTGTTAACGCGGTAAAACCGACATAGCTGATTTTCACCCTATAGGTTGTATACTTTAAGGCATTAAACTTAAAGACGCCATTTTCATCTGTAGATGTGGTTGCAAATGGACGTTCAGCATCAGCTTCATAAACTGCAACTACAGCCGAGGGGATGGGGAGTGCCCCAACCTCTTCAACCACCTTACCGGTAATTATGCCTTTGTCGGCTGCGGCATACAAATCAGTAGTGCCGACAAACAACAGTAACAGGCAAAAAACGAGGGTTAATAGTTTTTTCAATATTTGGTTATGCTTGTGGTGTATGCCTAGAAAGATTCTTCGTCAGAACGTTTTTCCCCCTGATCAGATTTTTTGCTCTTTTTCATAAAGGTTGTCTTTCCGAAACGATAAGAGAAAGTCAGGTTTCCTACAGGGCCATATCTTCTTCTTTGAAATTCTGTTTTGGTATTGCTGTCTTCAAATTCCATATTCCATTTACGGGTATTAAAGACATCTCGTACATTAAAACTCAGCGACGCTTTTTTATTAGGGAAATCATATTTTGCTCCCGCGTCGGCTACCCAGTTGGCATTTCTTTTTCCCTGAGCCATTATTTCATCCGATTCGTATTCACCCTTAACCTGAAGTGTAATGCTGTATGGGAGGACAAAATTATTTGTTACATTGGCATTCCAGTTAAACCCTGAGTTACCTTTGATGTCGTAAGCTGGAACAGCAGCGATATCACTGTGGTATACATTCACATTTGTAGTGAAATTCCAGGCTTTCAGAACATCGACTTTACTTATAAATTCAAATCCACTCGATAGTTGTCTTGTTAAATTCTGAGGAGTCGTGATAATAATTCCTTCTGAATTCGGAGTGGATCTTACCCTTTGAATCAGGTCATTCGTACGACGCATGTATGCAGTTGAAATTAAGGTTACTTTAGGCCAGAACTTGCTATAACTTAGTTCAAAGGAATGCACGTCTTCAGGAAGCAAATTCGGATTACCGCGGCGCCAGTTCAATGGGTTCGAGTAGTCTGTAAATGGGTTGGTATCCCAAGGTCTGGGTCTGTTCACCCTTCTGGAGTAACTTCCCTGCAATTGCTGTTCTCCTTCAAACTTCTGAGTTAAGTAGATGCTCGGATACAAACGCAGATAGTCAATTTTACCAGGCGTATAGGTAACATTCCCGGCGTTGTCATATCCGCCCGAGTTGGTGTTCAATAGCGCATCTTCTCCTCTGAATCCGATCTGGTAGCCGAAATTTTTATACTGGTTCTGATAGTTTAAATATAAGGCATGAACCTGATCCTTACTGTCAAATAAATTAGACAGCGCATGGTCTGGGTCATATACACCTGTACTGCTATTAAACTTCAAAGCCTGTGTATTGTTATCAGAGTAGCGAATCTGACTGCGGTATCCGGTTTCAATTTTACCTAATTTGCCCAGTGGAAGGGTATAGTCTGCCTGGATATTATAATTGCTATTGTCACCAATGTTTATATTTCTCAATAATTCCACCTGTTCAGAAACGGGTATTCCTCCACGATTGTAAACAGAAGTATTGAAATCCTGAAATCTGTCATTGTCTCCGGTAGAATAACCAAAGTTGAAGGTTAATTCTTCTCCCTGTGTTTTAAATTTATGGCTATAATCGAAGTTCAGGTCGTAGCTATTTCCGGAACCAGAGTTACTGTTGTCTCTGGTACTGAATTCAAGCGGATTTCTTTGAGACCCATACTTGTAAATCATGGTCAGATCACCTTCTTTCTGATTTCTCCTGTTGAAGCCTCCTGATAAGCTTAAAATGTCTTTTGCGGTAAGGTAATAATCAATACCCGCTTTAGCATTGTGACTTTTGTCTAGTCCCGTAGACTCCGTGGTCTGATTAGCGAAGGCTAGATCAGTCAGGGGGTCTGGTTTTTTATAAGTAATGTTGTTAAATCCACCCCCTGGTCGGTTACCATAGCGGTAGCCATAATTTCCATAGAGATTAATTTTATTGTTTTGGAAGCTTAGGCTAGTGTTTCCATTGTAATTGTCCCTGTTGCCTGCTGTTAAGCCTATATTGCCGTTTAAGCCCAGTTTTTTATTTCTTTTTAATACAATGTTGATGATCCCCGATTGTCCTTCCGCATCGTACTTTGCCGAAGGGTTAGTGATCACTTCCACGCTTTCAATTGAGCTTGCCGGTATAGATTGCAGGATCTGCGCAATGTCGCCACCCGCAATTAATGAGGGTTTACCGTCTATCAGAACTTTCACACCTGTAGAGCCTCTTAAGCTTACATTTCCGTCTACATCTGTCTGTATGGAGGGTACGTTCTGTAAAAGATCGGAGGCCGATCCACCTTCGCTAACCAAACTTTGATCTACTGAGAATACTTTTTTATCAATACCTAGTTGCATTGTGCTTTTCTGAGCAGTAATGGCAACTTCTTTTAAGGCAGTTCCTTTGGCCGGCTTCATTTTTACCGTACCTAGGTTAACCGTGTTTTGGGCATCCGAGACAGAAACAGAATCTCTAACCATGGTTTGATAGCCAACATAGCTTACTTTAAAGGTAAATACGCCTTTAGGTAGGCCGTTGATCAGTAAATTTCCATTAACATCGGCTTGAATACCTTTTACTACAGCTTTGGTTTTGCGGTCGAGGATTATTGCGGTAGCAAATGGGATGGTTTCATTACTTTGTGCATCAACAACCTTTGCAGTAATTTTCCCGTCACCGGTTGTTTGTGCATTAATTTTTACAGAGAGCGTACAAATGGCAAGTGTTAAAAGTAGAACTTTGTAGAAGTAAGTAATCATTAAGGGGTTTAGTTTTTGTGTGTGTCTAAATATGGACAAAAAAATGACTCCGAGGTTTAAAAAACGTGGCGTAACTATTTTATTACAGGTATATGGTCAATTATAACGATATTTTTAACACTGAGGGGTTAAGCTATTTAGCTTACAGGAATTTAATTGATGAGCTTTTGGTAGCTAAAAAAACTACCGGAACAGATCATTCTGAGGCGATGTTGCATTATACTAAGATGAATGTGCAGAGAATGAGTAGAGTAGATAAGACTGTTCAACTTGATCCAGATTTGTACAGTGCTTTAAACAAGGTAAAAGGTCATTATCGTTTTTTGGTGATTTCAGAAGGATGGTGTGGTGATGCCGCTCAAATTGTACCAATCTTTGATAAGATTGTAACTACTTTTCCGACTAAGTTCGACTTGAGGTTTGTGCTTAGGGATACCAATCTCCCTTTAATTGATGCACACCTTACCAATGGGGGTAGAGCAATTCCTGTATTGTTGGTGTTGAATAATAGTGGAGATGTTGTGGCTAAATGGGGCCCGAGACCTCAAATATTAAAGGATCTTTTGGACGGATGGAAAAGCCAGGAAAGTGATATGATGGCACTGGCCGAAAAACTTCATGGTTGGTATGCTAAAGATAAGACTAGAACAACCCAGGAAGAGCTGGCAGTATTGTTTACTAATCTACCGTAACGGTTAGACCTTCTTGTTGTAAAATTTTACGGTACACTTCCATTTCAGTAAAGGAGCCTTCCAATACGGCACATTTTCCTTTATTGTGTACTTCCCATGCAATTTTCTCCGCTTGGGTTTCAGAGTAGTCCAGATATTTCATCATGCAATAAATGACATGATCAAAAGTATTCACATCATCATTCCAAAGTATTAAACGATGAACAGTTTTGAGCGAAGTAAGTATTTCTTCTAGTGTAAATGTTTCCTCTTTTGTTTCTGTTGACATGCTGCAAATTTAAGCTAATTTCAAAATAATGTTGTAGTTAAAGTAAATTTTGCTTAAAATTATTCTTAAAGCCAAGGGATATGCAGCGTTCAAAGATTGCCGGAATAGGATATTATGTTCCTAAAAATGTTTATACCAATACTGATTTATCGCGTTTCATGGAAACCAGTGATGAATGGATACAAGAACGGACCGGAATTAAAGAACGTCGCTTTGCCGATCGACTGGAAGAAACAACCACAACTATGGGGGTTGAAGCTGCCAAAATTGCTATCGAACGGGCTGGTATTACTGCGCAAGATGTTGATTTTATCATTTTTGCGACGCTTAGTCCTGACTATTATTTCCCAGGATGTGGTGTTTTGCTCCAACGCGAAATGAAAATGAAGGAGGTTGGAGCACTAGATATTCGCAATCAATGCTCTGGATTTGTGTACGCTTTATCTGTTGCCGATCAGTTCATTAAAACGGGTATGTATAAGAATATATTGGTGGTGGGGAGTGAGAAACATTCGTTTGCAATGGACTTTGAAACTCGTAGCCGCAACGTGTCTGTAATATTTGGTGATGGTGCGGGTGCTGTAGTATTACAGCCAACGCAAAAGGAAGGTCAGGGGATTTTGAGCACACACTTGCATAGCGATGGGGCAGATGCAGAATTACTGGCGATGTTTTATCCTGGAGCAAGCGCAAATAAATGGTTAAAAGATAAACCCGGATACCCTGATCAGGAGCTAGGCGGGTTATTTATGACGACCGAGCAGCTGGAAGGTGGCGCGGCATTGCCTTTTATGGATGGTCCTGCGGTATTTAAAAAGGCAGTCGTAAAGTTTCCTGAAGTGATTAATGAGGCGCTAAAGGCTAATGATTTAACTGCTGGGGATATTGATTTGCTAGTGCCACATCAGGCCAATTTACGAATCAGCCAGTACGTGCAACAATTGTTGGGGCTACCAGACGATAAGGTGTTTAACAACATACAGAAATATGGCAATACCACTGCCGCCTCGGTGCCCATAGCGCTTTGTGAGGCCTGGGAATCGGGTAAAATTAAAGATGGCGACCTGATATGCCTGGCCGCCTTTGGCTCTGGATTTACCTGGGCCAGTGCTTTAATTAAGTGGTAAAGTAAGGCTGCATCATTAATCCGGTCGTCATCCTGAATTTATTTCAGAATCTCGCGCCTGCAAAGCCGCCTTTCTCTTTCGAGGTCCTGAAATAAATTCAGGATGACGAAACGCATAAAGAATAGCATAAATTGAATGCTGAATTATTTAGCTGATCGTGTCATTTGCTCAAAAGCATCCCACATTTCGTTAGGAATAGCCTCCAAGCCATTAAACTGACCCGCTCCTTGCAACCATTCACCACCGTCAATGGTGATCACTTCGCCGTTGATATAGCCTGAGAAATCGCTAACAAGGAACGCTGCCAGATTGGCTAGTTCCTGATGATCGCCTACGCGTTTCAATGGTACTCGGTTTTTAAAGTCGAATTTTTCAGCAAGATCGCCTGGCAACAATCGCTCCCAAGCTCCTTTCGTAGGAAATGGACCTGGTGCAATGGCATTGGTCCGGATACCATATTTTCCCCATTCAACCGCTAAAGAGCGGGTCATGGCCAGTACACCACCTTTTGCACAAGCCGAAGGCACCACATAAGCTGATCCGGTAAAAGCATAAGTGGTTACTATATTTAAAATACTAGCTGATTGTTTTTCCTTGATCCAGTGTTTACCAAAAGCCAGCGTACAGTTTACAGAACCTTTTAATACGATGTCGATGATGCTGGAAAAGGCATTGGCCGATAAACGTTCAGTAGGAGAGATAAAGTTCCCCGCAGCATTGTTTAGTAAGCTGTCAACCTTGCCAAAAGCTTTAATGCTTTCCGCAAGTACATGCTCTACCTGTTCATATTCCCTTACGTCGCAGGCTAAGGCAAGAACCTTTCCGCCTGTTTCCTGCTCCATCTCCTGTGCTGTTTTTTGCAATACATCGAGTTTGCGGCTGGTAATAACCAGGTTGGCGCCTAGTTTAAGAAAATAAGTGCCCATAGCCTTACCAAGGCCTGTACCACCACCTGTAATCACAATTGTTTTACCTTTTAGGGCATCATCTCTTAACATAGGTTCGTTAAACATGGCTTACTTTTTTTGCAGGTTATCAATAATTGTTTTTAATATACTTCTGGTACTGGGTGCCCACCATTGTTTCAACATAACGGCAAGGGCTTCACTTTGATCGGCACTGGTGCTGGCAATCAGGTCTTTTCTGATGCTGAGCTTGCTTTGTTCCCAGGTGTTGCGTTCCATACCCATGTACTTCCTAACTTTTCGCTCTGCAGCGGTAATTATACTTGCTGGGTTTACCAGCTCGTCTACCAAGCCAATTTGCAATGCTTCCTCAGGACTAAATAGTTTCCCTTCTAGCAGGCTGCGCGATGCATTTGCTGATCCTATCCAGAAAGCATACAAGTTAAATATGCTGTTGGGTACAATAATGCCAACTGGGACTTCATTTAGACCAATGATGTATTTACCCTCGGCCATTACCCTGTAATCGCAAGCTAATGCAATTACGCAGCCTCCAGCAGGACTATGGCCATTTATTGCCGCTACCAAAGGCTTTTTAAATGCCGTAATATTGGCTACAAAATTCAGAAATAGGTGCCAAAAGGATTCCGCTTCGGCTTCATTATAATTGTACAATTCAATAAGGTCCAGCCCGGCCGAAAAGAACGGTTCTTTTCCCGCGATAATCACTCCTCCTATGTTTGGGTCTGTCGAAATATTATTCAGTATATCATTTAGCTCTGTAATCATTTCCCTGTTTAGGGCGTTTGATTTGCCCCTGTCTAAGGTAATCAGGCTTAAATGGTCTTTAATGGTAACTTTAATCGTATTCATAGTAGGTGTTTATTTTACTTCATAAGTATATACCGCTCTAGCCAGGTGGCCCATCATATCTATACCTTCCACAACTACCCTATAAGTGCCGGCTTCATCCGTATTGAAAAAGTTAAATGGGCCTTTGCCTGCAGTATCGGTTACAATGTGCGGGTGCCAGTATACCGTACTGCGCAGATCAAGCCTGTTGTCTGGTGTTGCAGGGTCGTATTTAGGGGAGTAAAACTCTCTGGCGATGTGATATCCTTTAGGCGAGTAGGTGATGATACCCGGTGCGAAAATGCTACCTGTGGAGCCGCCGCCTCTTTTGGTTGTGATGATCAGGACTCCGCCACCGCCTTGTGAGCCATAGATGGCCGTGTTTCCGATAGATTTTAACACCTCAACGGTTTCTACATCAGAAGGCTGGATGTTATCCAGAAATTCGGAATCTACATTCATTCCATCTAAAACGATTTGCATTGGTCGTTTTCCCGAGGACATGTTTCTCATCAGATAGGGTACGCTACCTTCAAATATTAGACCGGCCACACGACCCTGTAAACATTGCACAAGGGTAACACAGTTCTGCAGCATATCTGCAGTCACCACATAGTCGGCGCGACCACCACCATTTAGGTTGGATGAATTCTGAGCTGGATTCTTTTTCTCTACAATATTTACTTCGCTTAGTACAATCGTTCGTTCCAGCAAACCACGCTTGGTTAGTTCATCAAAGTAGTTGTTGCTGCGTTTAAGGTAGCCTGATAAAGCTTCATTTACGTTTACCTCCAAATCTCCAGTGCTTTTGTTTTTAGTTACAATTTGCCCAGGTACAACGTCTAGTTTAATATCTACACTCTTTTTATTTTTTGCAGTTCTGCCTTGTACAATGAATTTGGTGCTGTCGGTGAAAATGAGGTTGTCGAAATTAAAGCGACCCTGGGCATCAGTTAAAGTGTCAATGGCAAAAAATCCGCCCGAAGAGGAGAATAGAGAAACCTTGCTATTTGGAAGTGGTTTGCCGCCATAGCTGGTAATGGTTCCACTAATGCCAATAGATTTTTCTGGTTTAAAAGTGTCGGGAGGTGGAATATTACTAATGATGTTTTTCCATAATATCCTGCGCCAACCCTGTGTAAGCATTAAGTTGTCAAGATCTAGCAGGGTTTTATTATCCTGATTAAGGAAATAATAGTTCGGATCTTCAACATAACCACTAAGGTCTGATGTAAGTAACATCGTTGTGAAAATGTTGGTTTCATTTTCTGGATCAGGTTTTACCGCTGCAGTATTGGTTACAGCCACAGAAAAGCTGCCACGCACAGGTTTACCATTAAAGCTGGTAAGCAGGTTTAGGTCTACCTTTTCTCTTTTCGTATAACTTGGCTTTAAATTTTCTATAGTTGTATTGATGCGATCTTCGGTATTGTTGACAAAAGCAAGTCGCTCGCCAACGGGGGTATTGGCTCCATTGAATAAAGTAAACTGTACAATTCCCGAAGGAAGTTCCTTTTTAGGGATAGTAGCAGTGATAATTTGTTTTTGTGAAGGAGCTCGTGTTACAAAGTATACGTTTCCGCTGTTCTGTGCTACGATTTTTAATTCGTTAGTGCCTATCAGATCTTCGCTCATCATTATTTTAACGATAATCTTATCCGGGGTACTATTGTTTAAAGATAAAACATAGCCGCTCGTTTGGACCTTTGGTAAAGCAAGGCTTTGCTCCGAGCCATCCTTATATTTCACCTTTGCAATGTATGTTTTACCCGGTTGTGGGTTAATGACAAAGCAACCCATCCCCAGGTGTTGGGTCTCAAATCGATTGACTTCAGTCCCCTCGCTATCTACAATAACGCCAGTCACATCCTCGCCTTTTCCGGCCGCATTTACCGCCTTTATGGCCACCTTATTTGGTAGCGACTGAACCAGGTTACCGCCCTCCGGGAAAAACTGTACATCAATATTATTGGATGTCGCAGTTATTGGGATGTTTTTTACTATTTTTTGGTTATTAGGCAGGTTGATGGTGGCAACGATTTTACCTGATTTATATAATGCGGGTTGGGTGTTAGCGAAGTTGATACTGATTTCGCCATCGTTATTGGTGGTGGCCTTGCCTTTTGTTATGTTCCGGGCATTGAGCTGTATTTCGTAGGCCACCTCGTTGTTGATATAAGGTTGGCCATTTTTGTCTGTAAACCTAATCTTCGCATTTACTTTTTCGGTTGTATTTTCTTTAGTAAAGCTATAGTTGGTGTTGGTAAAAACCTTGTTGGCCCAGGAGTTTCCTATTTTTATGGTCTTGTCAAAATAGTATTCAGGCCCTGCGTTCCTCATCCATTGTGTGTAAGCCCTTATGCGATAATTGCCTTCGCTTAAGGTATCTGGAAGTTTAAAGTCTCCCCAGGTTATTCCGCCATTCATAGGTAGTTTTAACTGGGTTTTTACTTTGTCTTTTTCATCGATCAGCTCAACAAATAAAGCTTTACTGATGTTGCTTGGTTCGGAGGTTAGGGTATTTACAACGTACGCTTTTAGCCAGATGTCATCGCCGATGGCGTAGTAAGGTTTGTCGAGGTGTAAGTGCACTTTTTCCTGTGCGTACTTTTTATTATATTCTTGCAAGCGCTTAATCAAATCAGAAAATGGATCGTCGGCTAATTTGTAGACGAATGAAAAACAGATTCCAAGTACTAATAAAGCAGGAATAACGAATTTAAATTTCATATTGTGATCATAAATAACAAAGCCTCAATATACAAATATTGAGGCTAATTATTGTAGCATTAAAATTACGGTTGCTGAGGTTAAAACTTATTCTTCCACATCATACTTTCAACCGGTTTGGTTGTTTTGTTATTGTATTTAGCATTTTCTTTTGCATTGTACATGGTCTCGATATCCCCTTCTACCACAAAATAAATCAGCTGACCTATTGGCATGCCTGCGTATATGCGGACAGGCTGGGCGCAGGAGATCTCAAGTGTCCAGGTATTGCAAAAACCAACATCACCTTTTCCGGCAGTAGCATGGATGTCAATACCTAATCTTCCGGTACTCGATTTGCCTTCCAAAAAGGGGATATGTGCATGAGTTTCTGTATACTCTAAGGTTACGCCAAGGTATAAAGTGCCTGGGTGCAGCACATAACCATCCTTAGGAATTTCAAAATGTTCAATTTTATTGTGCGTTTTTGCATCGAGTATCCGGTCTGTATAGGTAGCAAGGTATTTACCTAAATGTACATCGTAGGAGTTTGTTCCAAGGCTTTCGGGTTTAAAAGGCTCAATGATAATTGTGCCCTTCTCTATTTCTTCGAGAATTCGTTTGTCAGACAGGATCATTTTATATAGTATTTGGACGAAATTATGATTAATTTAAGATACTTTTGCAATGTTGTCTAAAATAGAGATGCCTGTAGTTTTTAACAAAAATATTGACGAGGATACCATACTGGCGGTCTGGAAAATCGAGGAAACCGAAGAACAGCTGATCTCGGGTTTACAATTGAAGCAGCATGAACTCGATTTCATTTCTTCCTTAAATAATGGCAAGCGCCTACTGCACTGGTTAAGTACCCGCGTGTTGCTGAGGACGATGCTGAATACCGATGAATATATTGATTGCCAAATGGACGATCATGGTAAGCCTTATCTTCCAGACTTTGATTATCACATTTCATTAAGCCATTCTTATGACTATGCTTCGGTAATTATCGGTAAAACGAAGAAAGTTGGCGTAGATATCGAGCTCATCAAGCATAAAATAAAAAGCATTAAACATAAATTTCTTTCGGATGTTGAGCTGGCGCAGAAATATGTTGGTGATAATATAGATGGACTATATGTTTGTTGGTGTGCCAAGGAGGCTATTTATAAATGGAATGGTAGAAAAGGATTGGAGTTTAAGCAAGACATCCACATTAAGCCGTTTAAATTGAAAAATGAAGGACAGTTGAATGCATTGGTTGATCTCCTTGATGGCACCCAAGAACTTACCGTTCATTATTTTAAGACTACAGATGGTTATATGCTGGGCTACGTGGTAGCTTAATTTTTGCAAAATGAATAAGAAAGTTGAATTTATAGATTGGGGCCTTACAGATTATCAGGAGGCATGGCGCAAGCAAGAGGCTATTTTTGACGAAACTGTAGCTTTAAAAATACAGAACCGGACCAATAATACGGAACTGGAAACACCTAACTATCTTATTTTTTGTGAGCATCCGCATGTGTATACGCTCGGTAAAAGTGGGAAACCGGAAAATCTGTTGCTAGATGATGCAGCATTATTGGCTAAAGGTGCCACTTACCATAAAATAAATAGGGGGGGCGATATTACTTATCATGGCCCCGGACAACTTGTCGGTTACCCAATATTAGATCTTGATAATTTCTTTACAGATATACATTTATATTTAAGGACACTGGAGGAGGCTGTTATTTATACCTTGGCCGATTTTGGTATTATAGGAAGCCGTTATCCGGGTTTTACAGGTGTGTGGATCGATGCCGACAATGAGCGTGCCCGCAAGATCTGCGCAATGGGGGTTCGTTGCAGTCGCTGGGTTACCATGCACGGTTTTGCATTTAATGTAAATACGGATCTGGACTACTTTAAGAACATAGTTCCCTGTGGGATTGACGATAAGGATGTAACCTCCATGGAACGTGAGTTGGATGATGTGATTGATATGGAAGATGTTAAAGAGCGATTGAAATATCACATCTCTACATTGTTTAATATGGAACTTTTCTAAACATTCTCGAAAAAAGGTGATAGCATAGGCTTGGTTTTTTATAACAAATGTTATATTTACATTAAAACCCTAAAACTATTAACTATGGATTACAACTCAGAGTACTCAGCCGCCGGAGCTGGCATTGGCGCCGGAATGGTTATTTTTTGGCTTGCTGTTATGGTGCTGGTCTATGCATCACTATGGAAAGTTTTTGTTAAAGCAGGAAAACCCGGTTGGGCAGCAATTATCCCTATCTATAACCTAATAGTTATGATAGAAATTGTAGGTAAACCTACGATTTGGGTATTGTGGATGCTTATACCTTGTGTAAACATTGTTTTTGGTATATGGCTTACCAATTTACTAAGCAAAAGTTTTGGTAAGACAGAAGGTTACACAGTAGGTTTATTGTTGTTGCCAATTGTATTTTATCCGATGTTAGGCTTTGGCGATGCTAAATACCTAGGCCCTTCAGCTGCGGAAGCACAAAATGGATTTAATAATTTTGGTGGAAATAATCCTTTTGGTTCGACTGATCCATTTAATCAACCTCCAAAAACTCCAAACGCTTAATTGTTAGTTTTAAACATATATCTATTATCCGCCTGGTCTTTTTTACTAGATCAGGCGGATAATTTTTTTCTACCCTGCCCATTTAAGGCTTTAACAAGGGTTGATTGTCCGGGCTGCGGGTTTCAACGATCGTTTGTGGCCTTGCTAAGAGGTGATTTGCATGAGAGTTTCCATTTGTACCCAGCAACAATTCCTTTACTACTCACCTTTATCGTGGCTGTGCCCGTCAACTATTTCTCAAAAAAAGACCATGCCATATTGATTAAAACTATGTACTTAATTACTGGCGCCATTGTACTAGTTAGTTACCTGTTTAAGATGTGTTAGGATTGTACTTTTCTTTTGCTATCCTTTTGCTCAAGCAATAGAAAAGCAGGTTTAAAGCAAAAATCAAAGCAATTTGATAGCAATACCAGTCTACTATTTAGCTACTGCTAATTCCGATCTCTTCTTTTCTCGTATATACCTCATATATGCCTTTTTAAAACGAAAAATACGCTGATGAAATTCTCTGTAATAATTCTTTCAATAGTTGTAATATTGGGCTGCGAAAAAAACAGTGTAAATAACATGACGGAACATAAAATATCCTATCTGGCGCTTGGTGATTCTTATACCATTGGTGAATCCGTAGCTATGGAAAGCAATTTCCCTTATCAGTTGGCCGCTAAACTAAATGAGGAAGGACTGGACGTTGGCCAGCCGCACATTATTGCTACAACCGGTTGGACAACCAGCGAACTTCAGACAGCCATAAAAGAAGCAGCATTAAAACAGAAGTTTGGTCTGGTTACTTTGTTGATTGGGGTGAATAATCAATACCGGGGCGAATCCCTAGTTACCTATCGTAGGGAATTTAAAGAATTATTGCAAACGGCTATCGATTTTGCAGATGGCAATAAAGCCCATGTATTTGTAGTTTCCATACCCGATTGGGGTGTTACGCCTTATGGATTAAACAGCGGTAGGGATCAGCAAACTATTGCTTCCGAGATAGATGCCTTTAATGCGATCAATAAGGAAGAAACAATTGCAATGGGTGTTAGTTATACCGATATTACTGCAGCTTCGAGAAAAGCGCTTTCTGATAGAGACCTTGTGGCTACTGATGGTTTACATTATTCTGCAAAAATGCATGCCGAATGGGGAGCAAGTTTGTTGCCTGCTGTAGTTAAGATTTTGAAATAATTATAAAGCAATAGCCGTTTGATGGTTATAGTCTTTAATCACTGTTTTTAAAAACTCCATTTCATTCATGCCCTCGGGGATGATTAGGGAAAGTAGGGTGGCTACTTTTGCCGACATAGTGTAAATCAGCTCGGTATTGTGAGTTTTATAATAAGTGGCAATCACTTCATGTATCAGCTCCACATCTCGATCAGTAAGCAGACTTACATTGTTAAAAACAGGAACATAATCTTCTTCAACGGGATGGAAAGCAATGTGGCTAATATCCGTATGAGGAACAGTTTTAATGACCGTTGTCCCGGCAACGATATCTCCAATTCGTTGTTTATTTTTTGATACTGCAATACATATTAATCCACCCACCTGTCCTGTAAAAGCAAAATCAACCAGACGAAATAACCAGCGGATAAAATATTGCCCTATGCTGGCCTGACTACCATCCAGGCTAATCACTTTTATTTTCATTAAACGTTTGCCTACGCACTGGCCGTTCATAAAGATTTCACAAATCAGGTTGTAGAACACATAGCTTGCACCATAAAGGATAGCCAAGCCGATGATAAGGTATGGTGTGCTTTCCATTCCTACCGAAAGGCCGAAAATTAACGTCAACAGTATAAAAATTACATATAATCCTAAGAATATGCCCAAGTCGATTAGCCTTGCCGCTATGCGCTCGCCCAGACCTGCAACTGGATAATCTATGTCTACATGCTGACTGGTGTTTACCTTTATTGTTTCCATACTTAATTCAAATATAATATTCAAGATCACATCTATGCTAAACGTTAAGAAAAAAGACTAAAAAAGAAGAAGGTTTTAAAGGCTAGGATTGAGTAGGTTGGATAAATGAATGTTAGGCGCTACTCATAGTAGCACCTGACATTCCATTTTACGCCATTCCCAAAACTTTACCTAAAGTCGGTTGGTTTACAAATTCATTGTTTGCAATAGCCTTATCCCGGATCTTGCGAGCTGCTTTTACAGCATCCTCTTCGCATGATGCCATCAGATAAATGCAAATTTTATCTCCTTCAAAAAAGTAATGTTCCTTGATGGCCAGTTCAGATCGTTGGAGGTCATTGGCCAGTGAAATCACATATACATCAGAATTTCTCTCTAGCTGGATAAAATAGCAGTCTTTGGTGATATCGGTGTAAAAACCGGGGTTGAGGCGGCATTCCAGAATCTGAGCATCGCTAAATGTTCTAAACCTGTTGAAATAGGCTTTGGCAGCAAATGCATCATCAAAAACTACATGGACAGGGATGTCTGTTTCGGCATTTGGTTCCAGAATAAAATAAAGACTTTCATTGTTTTCGTCGTCGTTGAGTTCCATATTATTGTTTGTTAAACAGTTAATAATAGGAGTCCGGGACGGGATTTAGCAGGAGGCTTGGCGATCTGTTTTAACCACAGATTAGGGCTGAAACGAAGATGCAACTATAGCGAGCTCTAAATACCGCCCTGCACGGCTTCTGACGGCCTTGGACACGGGTTTACAATAGGGCCCATAACGCTATAGTGCACCTTCAAAAGTACAACAATATTTGTTACGGGCATTAATCTATTGTCCTTGTCCTGTGCTTGTCAGAATTTTGCAGGAGAGACTCTTTAAATTAATACCTCATTTAAGAAGTAATTGATATGTTGTTTTATATTTCTTTAGTTCATTGGCGCGATATTTTGATTTATATACAGGGTTATAACCTCTATTCAAAGATCATTAGAAAACTTTTAATAACAAAATTATCTCAATAATTAACCGTCGGTTTAGTTTAATGAAATTTTGTGCGAAAATCCAATATTTTGGAGAACGTAAACCGGCAGGATATAAATGCTTAACTCAGTATTTTAAGGCACGTTCCTTAGGAAAAGTGTGGAAACTTACAAAAGTTCATTCGAATAAATGTAATGAACTACATAAGTTCGTACGTGTTTGTGTGTATTTGAGGCAATCTTGTTTTTTATGTTGAATAAAAACAGTTATTTTAACGGAAAATTAAGCTTTTAATAAAATCTATGAGAGAGGCGTTGTTTGTTAAACAGAATTCTGGGAAATGGAAATCCTATGAACACTTGAAAGCAAGCAGTCCGGATGAAGTTGCCGAGCGCTTTATAGATATAACCAATGATTTGGCCTACGCCAAGACTTTCTACCCGAAATCTAAAACCACAGCCTATTTAAACGGCTTAGCATCAGTGCTACACCAGTCTATTTATAAAAGTAAAAAAGAAGATACCAATCGCTTTTTGACCTTTTGGAAATTTGAACTACCTGTCTTGTTTTATACTTATCGTCGACAGCTGCTGTACGCGCTTATTTTCTTTTTGATATCGGGCGCTATCGGAGTGCTGTCCGCAAAATATGACGATGCTTTTGTAAGATTGATTTTGGGTGACGGCTATGTAAATATGACCAATGAGAATATTGCAAAAGGTGATCCTTTTGGAGTTTATAAACGGCAGGGGCCGGTTGCGATGTTCTTTTCTATTGCAGCCAATAATATTTATGTTTCTATGGTTGCGTTTTTAAGCGGGATTTTTCTAGGCATTGGACCTGTTTTTATGTTATTGAAAAATGGGATTATGGTAGGTGCATTTGAATATTACTTTTTCAGTAAAAGTCTGGGAGCAGAATCTGTGCTCGTTATATGGATTCATGGAACTTTAGAGATCTCGGCGATTGTTATAGCTGGTGCTGCAGGCTTAGTTCTTGGACATGGTTTACTTTTCCCCAAAACTTATACTCGCTTACAAGCATTTAAAAACAGTGCAAAGGATGGGACAAAGATTGCCCTTGGTATTGTGCCAATTCTCCTTGTAGCAGCATTTTTCGAAGGTTTTATTACACGTTATACAAACATGCCTTTATGGCTAAGCATAAGTATTTTGGGAGGATCATTGCTATTCATCATCTGGTACGTGATCATCTATCCTTCACAATTAAATAAACGCAATCAAATCAGCTAGTATGCCAAACTTAGAATTAAAAAAAGCGAGAGAATTCGGAGAGATCATTAATGATACGTTTTTATTTATCAGACAAAATTTCAAGCCTTTATTAAAGGTGTTTGCTTACTTGTGTGGTTTCTTTATCCTTGCCGGAATGATAGCTGGGATTATTCAACAGTTAGAGATGGAAACGACTCTAAATGGTTTGAAGCAAGGCAAGGCTAGTTGGCAGACTACCATGGCAACGCTTTTTACTTTTAACTATTTATTGGTCGCAATACTTTCCTTTTGTAGTTCTGCTGCAATATTGGTTTCTACGCTTAGTTTCATTGCTTTGTACATTCAAAAGGGGAATGTGGCACCTACTCCTGATGAAGTTTGGGGGTATTTTAAGTATTACTACTTCAGGGTTTTTTTTAGCAATATCATTGTCATACTTTTTGTGTCGTTAGGCTTTCTCTTTTGTCTTTTACCGGGTATTTATCTATTTCCAGCCATGTCCTTGCTTTTGTCGATGATGGTATTGGAAAACACTAATTTTCAATATGCTTTTAACCGCTCGTTTAAATTGCTGAAAAATCAATGGTGGGTAACTGCCGGGGCCGTGTTGATCATTTGGGTAATTGCTTATGCCTGCATGAGTTTCGCCGCTATTCCTACATTGGTTTTAAAAATGGGGGGAGCGTTTTTCCCAGGAATCGAGGGATGGAGCAAGATGTTTACTATAATTGGTGTCGCCCTTCAGTATTTGAGTTACGTATTTATGATGATTCCGGTAATTGGGGTTTCGCTTTGCTATTTTAACCTCGTTGAAATACAAGAAAGCACAGGTTTGATGGATCGGATCAATCAATTTGGAGAAGAAAAAGACCATTTCTCCGGCTTAGAAGAATACTAAACATGTATAAAGCGCTTATTGTATTTTTATTCTTTTTGGTAACTACCAATGGTTTTTCGACAAGCTTACCAGAGGGGAAGGCTGTAAAAAATATACCCTTAAAAAATGATACGAATGCCATTTCGGTCAGGAGTTTTGATTTGCAAAAAATAAAGGAATACAGCAGCCAAAAAGAATTTCGATATGATGATGTGACCCCGATAAATACCAGTTGGTGGGACCGCTTCTGGGCATGGTTTTGGGATTTGTTTGAAGTGACGCTAAAGAACAATTATTCCTGGGGATTTTTAAAGTATGTAGTCATTTTTATTGTAGTGGGCCTGGTAGTTTTTGCGGTAATTAAACTGATCGGACTCGACTTGAATATCTTTGCCGGAAAATCTAAATCTATTGATGTCCCTTATAATGAGTCGCACGAGAATATTCATGAAATCAATTTTAATGAGGAGATAGAAAAGGCCGTTGCAAATGGCAATTACCGATTGGCAGTGCGCTTGTCTTACTTGCGTTCGTTAAAGTTGTTGAACGATAAAGAGTTGATCAACTGGCAGCCTGAAAAAACAAATCAGACCTATATTAACGAAATTATTGATCCCGATAGGAAACAACAATTTGCGGGGCTAACCCGACAGTTTGAATACATCTGGTATGGGGAGTTTTTTATTGATAAGGAAAGCTTCATCGCTGTTAAAGGTAGTTTTGAACGATTTAACGTGAAGGCGCTATGAAGGGATTAAAGCTATATTTAGTAGGGAGTGCGGTGGTGATGGTATTGTATTTAATTGCGCAATATTACAAGCCAAAGCCTACAGACTGGACACCAACCTATGTAAAGGAGGATAAAAACCCTTTCGGTACCTATATTTTATATCATGAGTTGGAAAGCTTGTTTCCAAAGGCTTTAATCAGTCCGTCGAATTTGCCCGTTTACAACACCTTAAAGGATAAGGGTTTTGAGCATACCAATTACCTTATTATTGCTGGAGAGGTCCAAATGGACGCATTGGATTATGAGGAATTGGTTAAATATATGGAAAGAGGTAATAATGTATTTATTGCGGCTTATCAATTAAGCGACTTTTTACGTGATACCCTTAATTTGAGGATGAACTCTGTAGCTAGTATTAGTAATCTAAAGGGGCCCGCACTTAATTTTGTAAATCCGGCTTTAAAAGAAAAACGTCCTTATATTTTTAACAAGGGACTGGGCGATCAATATTTTAGTTTGGTAGATACGCTGAGAGCCGCTGCACTAGGCCGCAATGAAGGGGGCGAAGTTAATTTTGTAAAATACAATTATGGGAAAGGGGCGTTGTATATGCTGCCAAGTCCACAATTGCTGAGCAACTACAACTTGCTAAATCCTGCTGGCACTAGGTACATTGCTAAAGTGCTTTCTCATCTACCGGTTGCCGAAAGGGTAATCTGGGACGAAAACAATACCAAAGGAAATGTGGACGATCAATCTGTGCTGAGGGTGCTGTTTAAGCATGATCAATTGCGCTGGGCCTATTATTTAGCCTTGACTGGACTATTGCTGTTTATCCTTTTTGAAATGAAACGCAGACAGCGCATCATCCCGGTTATAGTACCATTAAAGAATACCTCTGTCGATTTTGTGAAGGTGGTGGGCAAGGTTTATTATCAGCAGCGCGACAATCGGGATATCGTACAAAAGAAGATCAGTTATTTTTTGGAATATGTGCGAACTAACTATCGTTTAAAGACCTCAAAATTAGATCAGGAATTTATGGCCGATCTGGTGCTTAAATCGGGTGTAAACGAGGCTGTTGTTCAGCAATTGATTGAAATGATAAACAGGGTGAATAACGCTGTTATGGTTAATGATGAGCAACTCATCAACCTGAATAAATTAATAGAGAAATTTTATAAACAAGCCCAATAAATTATGGAAGTGGAAATGTTTACCCAAAGAACCGACCTTACACAGCTAAATACTGCAGTAGAACAAATCAGACAAACGCTGGGCAGTATCATTGTTGGTCAGAAAGATACCATTGATTTTTTAATTGCCGGAGTGCTTGCTGATGGGCATGTGCTTTTGGAAGGGGTGCCGGGTGTAGCCAAAACTTTAAGTGCAAAATTGGTTGCTAAAAGTATTGATGCTTCTTTTGCCCGCATTCAGTTTACGCCAGATTTGATGCCTTCTGATGTAATTGGAACTTCAGTCTTTGATCCTCGATCTGCATCTTTTGAATACCGTAAAGGCCCAATATTTGGCCATATTGTATTGGTTGATGAGATTAACCGCGCTCCGGCGAAAACTCAATCTGCCCTATTTGAGGTGATGGAGGAAAGGCAGATTACCGTTGATGGGCATACTTACCTGATGGATGAACCATTTATGGTTTTGGCTACCCAAAATCCGATTGAGCAGGAGGGGACGTATCGGTTACCTGAAGCACAGTTGGATCGTTTTCTATTTAAGATTGAGGTGAAATATCCAACGCTAGAGGAAGAAACAGCTATTTTGCTAAATCAGCATCAGTACAGGTTAGATGATGCGCTGAATGCCGTTAAGGCAGTTCTAAGTATCGAACAGATCAAAGCTTGCCGAGCAATCATAAAAGGGCTGCATGTTGAGCCCAAGCTGATCGAATATGTGGCTAAGATTACGCATGAAACGCGGAATAATAAATCACTTTATTTGGGTGCCTCACCTCGTGCTTCGCTGGCCATGGTAAATGGAGCTAAGGCTTTTGCCGCTATGCAGGGGCGTGATTTTGTAACTCCAGAGGACATCATTAAAGTCGCGCCACCGGTATTGTCGCACAGAATTATGCTTAGTCCTGATAAGGAAATGGAAGGTTTAACGCCTAATGATATTGTTGCTCAGATTCTCCAAAAAATAGAAGTACCTAGATAAAACGCGGGATATTGAAACACTTTTTTAGAAAATATTACAGAGACCTTTTTCTGGGCAAAAGAATTTTTGCTGGGATAGGCTTATGTGTAAGTTTATTTCTGTTTTCTTTCTTCCTGCCCTGGCTCGGAGACTTGCCTTATGTCTTTTTGGGCGTGTTGGTATTGCTGGTCTTAATTGATTTTGTGTTATTGTACCAGACAAAACGCGATGTGTTTTTGCGCAGGGACGTACCAGACCGGTTAAGTAACGGGGATGACAATGAGCTGCAGATCTATGTAGAGAACTTTTATGCCTTCGGCATTCATGTTGGCATTATTGATGAAATTCCTTTTCAGTTTCAAAAAAGAGACCTATGGTTTAAAAGTAATCTGAAATCGGGTGAGCGGAAGACAATTGCCTATTTGTTGAGACCAACTAAAAGGGGCGAATATGTTTTTGGACAAATCCGTTTATATGTACAATCGCCTTTAAGATTAGTTGCAAGGAGATTTAATTTCGGGGAAGAAGTGACTGTGCCTGTTTACCCATCCTTTTTACAGTTACGTAAATATGAGCTGATGGCCATATCGAATAGGCTAAGTGACTTTGGGATTAAGAAAATCCGACGGGTTGGGCATAGTATGGAGTTTGATCAGGTAAAGAATTATGTGCAGGGCGATGATTACCGTACTGTGAACTGGAAAGCTACTGCCCGGAAAGGGGAATTAATGGTGAACTCGTTTACGGATGAAAAAGCGCAGCACATGTATTGCATCATTGATAAATCGCGGGCCATGAAAATGCCTTTCGAGGGATTGAGCTTATTGGATTATGCCATTAATGCCAGTCTGGTGCTTTCTAATGTGGCCTTGGTAAAACAAGATAAGTCAGGGTTAATTACCATAGCAGAGAAGGCTGGCAGTATTGTACCGGCAGATCGCAGACCTGCGCAACTGGGTAAAATAATGGAGGTTTTATACAAAGAAAAAAGCCGCTACCTGGAGCTAAACATGGAAGCTTTATACACCAGTATTCGTGGTACTCTGAGACAAAGGAGCTTGATTGTATTCTTTACGAATTTTGAAAGTATGTCGGCCTTAAATAGACAGTTACCTTATTTAAAGCGGATGGCCAAGTATCATCTGTTGCTGGTTGTGTTTTTTGAGAATACAGAACTTAAGGTCATTACCGAAAAGCCGGTACTTGATGTAGAGGGTATTTATATACAAACCATAGCCACCAAGTTTGCTTACGAGAAAAAGTTGATGGTAAAGGAATTGGCCAAACATGGTATCCTGAGCATACTTACGCCGCCCGAGAAATTAACGGTAAATGTGGTGAACAGGTATTTGGCCATTAAGGCACAGCAAAAAATCTAATTTCTTGCTGCGCTTATTTTAGCATTCAGGTAAACTAATCGGGATATTTGTTGCCAAACCGCCATCAGATGTTTCCTTATATTTTGAGTTCATATCTAATGCAGTTTCCCACATGGTATTTACCACTGCATCTAAACTAACTTTTGCTTTATCGGGATTGCTTTGTAAGGCCAGCTGACTAGCCGTTATGGCTTTTATTGCACCCATGGTATTCCTTTCAATACATGGAATTTGAACTAAGCCCCCTATAGGGTCGCAGGTTAAGCCCAAATGATGTTCCATGGCAATTTCTGCCGCCATCAATACTTGACGCTGTGAGCCGCCTAAACACTCGGTTAAAGCTGCTGCTGCCATTGCTGACGATACACCGATCTCGGCCTGACAGCCACCCATTGCTGCAGATATCGTCGCTCCTTTTTTGAAGATGCTACCTACTTCGGAAGCACAGGCAATAAATTGGGTAATCTTTTCATCTGTATATCCATCGCAGAAAGCGATATAATATTGCAATACCGCAGGGATAACACCTGCAGCACCGTTAGTAGGGGCGGTAACTACGCGACCAAAAGAGGCATTTTCCTCGTTTACGGCCAAAGCAAAGCAACTTACCCAGTCTAATATATAGTTAAAGCTGTTTCCGCCGTTTCTGATGGCCATGATCCAGCTGGAATAATCGTTGTATACGCTGCTGCCAATTAATCTTTTATTCAAGGCTGCTGCCCTTCTACCAACATTTAATCCACCAGGTAAAAACCCAGAAGTGTGACATCCACGGTAGGTGCAATCTTTCATCACATTGAAATGCTGCATAATGCCTTTTCTGGTTTCAGCTTCGGTACGCCATGAAAGTTCATTCTCCATCACGATTTCTGAAACTTTAAGACCGGTAGATAAGCACCAGTGCAATAATTCGCTGGCTTTCTCGACAGGGAAAGGCAAGTCAACCTGCTCTTTCTCATTTCCGTTTTCGCCTTCTTTTACCACAAAGCCGCCACCTATTGAATAATAAGTCTCGGAAAAGGCTTTTCCGGTATTTAAGAAAGCCTGAAAAGTAACTGCATTGGGGTGAAATGGCAGACTTTCGAAGAAAAGGAAAACCATGTCGTCATTGTAATTGAACGAGATCAGTTGCTCACTTGAAAGAGATAGTAACTGTTCATCTTTAATCGAAGCAATGGTACTGTCGATGGCATTTACATCAAAAGTAACTGGATCAGCACCGGTTAGCCCCAACAATATGGCTACATCTGTTCCGTGTCCCTTGCCCGTTTTGGCCAAAGAACCATAAAGTAAAACCTTTACTTGCTCTACTTGCGCCAATAAGCCCTTCTGTTTTAGCGAAGCTGTAAATTGCTGCGCTGCTCTCCATGGGCCCAAAGTGTGTGAGCTTGATGGGCCAATACCTATCTTAAAAATGTCGAATACCGAGATCTGTTCCCTTTGCATAATGCAAAGCTACTATAGTTTGATGAGATTATTAATACGTTACAAGAATGATACGGCCTAAAAATCGAATGCAATGATGTTTTTGTCCTGCAGCATCCGGTCTACAAATGTTTTATGGTTCTTCGGACTGCCAATTGCAATCCATGTTCCGCTGATGATGCCATTGGCCAATTCTTGTTTGCCCCTTGTAAGTTTGAGCTTAGAGGTTTTAATGTCTTGCTCGTATTTTTCAAGGCTTTCGCCCTCATATCGTTTTACAATCCTGTACACCCTTTTGGTAAAGCGACGTTCGGCCATCTCCTCCAAAAAAGGGAAAATCAATAAGGCTAGTAGCACCACGAGGGTTACGCCAATTGCTTGTTCAAAGTAGCCCGAGCCAATGGCCATGCCTATGGCGGCAACTATCCAGATTACGCAGGCGGTGGTCAAGCCCTTTACCTGGTTGTCTTCTTTAAAGATAACTCCGGCGCCCAGAAAACCAATCCCGGTAACAATGTTGGAAGCGATACGATCGTGACTGCTTAATCCGATTTTAATAGAAAGGATAGTAAATAGGGTAGAACCCAGACCAATCATGATCATGGTTTTTAAACCAGCTTGCTTACTTCTAAACTCCCTTTCTGCACCAATAAGGCCACAAAGCAAAGTAGCCATTAAAAACTTGTTTACCTCTGATTGGGTCAGGAAATGATTGCTTTCAAGAATATGCTCCATATCTGTTTGTATGGTCTAATATACCAAAGATTCTCTATAAGCAATAACTTATGCAGGTTCTTTGATGGTATGGTTTAGTAGAAATCGTAACACCTTAGTCCGTTAAACTTATTGTAGCCCGAACTATTAGGGAAATACTTTTCGTAACCAATACTTGCTTCGGTGGTGCCGCTGGTATTGGTATAATTAATTTTCGAGGTTGTAGCATCATGACTTAAGCCTAATCTTAGCTTTTCGCCATTTCTGTTCCCTTTAAATAAATCGAATATTAATGAAACTACTACTGCATCAGGGCCGCCTTGTCCGCCAGTTCGGTACCATAATCCGGCATTTAGTCCTTTAAATTTAAACTGCGCTCCGGCACTCATAGAGGTAGAGCTGGCTTGTTTATAGTAAACCACAGAGGGGATGAGGTAAGAGCCTTCATCCTGGTTGTAATACATGCCTGGACTTAAGGGGATCCTGTAACTTGCATTTGCGGTAATGCGCATAGGAAGTTTGGCAACTGTTCCGCTAAAAGATTCGTCGGGCTGATTGATATGATGAACTGCAACGCCCGCCATAAAATTTTGATAGATGATGTTTGTACCTGCAGCGCCATCAAAATAAAACTTGTTAGACATTTCAGGTGGCAGGGCTGAGGATACGCTGCCAGGAATATATCCGAGTCGCATATCTATCTGATCAGAAAAAACCAGTTTACTCCAATCTATTTGTCGACTAGTAAAGCCTGCTTGTATCCCAAAAGAAGCTATAAAGTCATCTCCACCCACGCTATAAGCATAGGTTGCTGCGGCGTTGTTTTTAACTAGGAAAGCTGTACCCTCGCTACTGCGGTTAAACATCAAACCAACACCACCGGCAAATTTAGAGATGTTGAGGTCGGCAGAAGCCGTGATGTAGGATAAGTCGCCACTAAGCCCCGACCATTGGTTCCGGTAAATCAGGTTCATTCTGAGGTCCCCCTCAAATTGCCCGGTTAGTGAAGGGTTCAGATAGATGGGGGCATTAAAAAATTGGGAATAAACATGATCCTGTGCCATGGCAGACAGGTTGATCATTGTCATCACTAATGCTATTGTATATCTTAATCTCCCGCTCATCCTTATCTGATTAAATGTATTGGTCCTGTACGTTTCGGTGCAGATTTGTCGTAGGTCATGCCTTTCCACTCAGTTCCATTTACCATCTGGACATCAATTTTCCAGTAATAAACCCCTTGTGGCATAGGTTGCCCGTTAAAGGTTCCATCCCAAGCTTCTGCTGGTCTTCCTTCGTCTAGTTTTGTGGTTTCCCAGAGTATTTGTCCCCATTTATTGAAGACGCTGAAACGCCATGAGGCAATGCCTGATCCTTTGGCACGGAACTCGCGCAATTCAGGTTGTGTATTTCCTGGTATAAATGAGTTAGGTACAAATAGGTATCCCGGAACGCCTTTAATGGTTACGTTTTTAAATGTAGTAGTAAAACAGCCCTGCTGGTTCATGACTTTTAAGGTCACTTTATAAGTTCCTGTATCCAGATAGGTATAGCTAGGGTTTTTAAGTTGTGAAGTACCTACTTTATCACCAAAGTCCCACTCCCAAATGGTAGGTGTGTTGGTGCTTTCATCTTCAAACTTGAAGGTGTAATTAGGGATGCTGATCAGGGTAGAAGGGTTAACATTGAAGGCCGCAATTGGTGGTGGTACAATGTGGATGTATTGGGTTTTGATTACTTCAATTGGGCAGCCAAGTTGATTGGTTGCTAATAATTTCACTGTGTAATATTCCTGATCTCCGCTGTAGGTATGTTCTGGTTCAAATTCTGCTGAAGAAGTACCATCTCCAAAATCCCATAAATATTTATTGTCAAGCCCACCCACTGTTTTGTTTTTGAATTTAACAACTAACCCAGGACAACCTAAAGTATTGTCTGCTTCGAAATCAGCAACTGGTTGTGCCAATACCTCAACACTTTTTGTAACTGTCATTTTAGAACAAATGTTAAAAGCAGTCATGGTAACAGGGAAAATTCCACTAGTGGTATAAGTATGGGACACGATCCCAGTAGTATAGGTGGTTTGTTTGTTTCCATCGCCAAAATCAAACTCAAACCTACTTGCTCCAATAGAATTGTTCTCGAAATTTACGGTGTGTGGTGCGCAGCCTCTGATTTCTTCTAGTCTTATGCCTAGTACAGGTGTCATGTTTTGAGGGAATACACGTATTGTCCATTTCATTGTATCCACATCGCACTCATTTTTGGCGATCATTTTAAACGTAAACTCAGTGGTTGCGGTTACATTATAAATATGGTCTATTGGTAATTTATCTGTTCTCTCTTCAATAGCTGATCCATCACCGAAATCATAATAGTAGGTATTTGTACTTCCAGGCGAAGTATTGATAAAGGTGATTTTATAGGGAGAACATACTTCTACTTTATCTGGGGTAACCACAGCAATCGGTTTTGCTTTTACAAAAACATTTTTAGATATCGAATCAACTCCACAATCAGTAATAGCTTTTAATTTTATAACGTAAGTTGAATCTTTCCCTGTTGGGTCTGGCTGTAAAGTCATGGTTGGAGGATGGACGTCCGTTGAAAATAGTATATCTCCTGAATACCATTCAAATCGGGCCCCCGGAATTAATAATGAGGTATTGGTAAAGATTACGGGTAACGGGCCACAACCTTCTGTAGCGCTTTGATCAAATGAAGCTGGAACGGCTTGGTTGGTGCTAAATGTATGGCTAAGCGAGTCTGGAGCACAACCGCGGCTACTGGTAACTACCAGTTTAATGGTTACAGATTGACCGCTATTTTGAATGATGTAGCCAGGGAAGTTAGCCCCGGTCGATGGGATGCGTACATTATTTGCAAACCAGGTGTATGTATTATTTCTATCTGCATATGGAACAACTTGAATAGGTAAGGTGTAAGGGTAACAATCTGTGTCTGTTGAGCCCCATGTAAACTCAGCTTTAGCATTTGGGGTAACAGTTATTGTTACTGTGTTACTTATACTCTTCAGGGCGCCGCTACATTCAAGTGTACTCACTATACGCCTGTAATAAGTAGTTTCTGTTAGAATTTGAGGTTGAAAGTCAGGAGATATAACACCATTAATATCTGTCCATGTTGTTCCGTTCAGGCTAGATTGCCATTGGTACGAGAAATTACCATCTCCTCCAGTTGGTAGATCTCCGGTGATTGGCATCGGTCTAATTCCGCTGCAAATAGGTTGATTATCTCTTATTGTATTTCCTGCTATTGGAGGTTGAACAATAATTGGGAATGCGTTGCTAACTGATGTACATGTTCCACTACTTACTGTTCTTCTGAAACCGACTGTTCCAGTCGTACTTAATGTTGTGGTTAAATCTTCGCCTGTTTCACCGGGAATTACAGCCCAAGGCGCTCCATTTACTTGTATTTCCCAAACGTAATTATAGACACCTTCTTCACCCCCAATTGGGACGCTACCGTTAATAACTACCTGCTGACCGTTACAGACTACAGCGGTTGAAGTAAGGCTGTTCAGATCAATTGCTCTATTGTTACGGATGGTAACGTCTTTATCAGTTGGCCCACAAGGTGAATTACCCGTAATGGTCCACCTGAAAATATAAGTAACATTTGGAGTCAGTTTGGTAACAATAGCTTCTGAATTTACACCAGGTGTAATTATGGCATTTGCATCTCCAGATACCATAGTCCAAACACCAGTTTCTCCTGATTTAACGGGGTTTCCTTTTAAGGACACAGATGTTTCAGCACATAAGATTTGATTGGGACCCGCATCAGCTATAGTTGTAGCAGGGGCTACGGTTACTGTTGTCGGTGTTGAATACCCAATGGTACATCCTGGATTTTGTACAACAGCCCTAAACTGAGTTGTAATTGTTAGGGTATTAAATGTGTAAGTTAAGCCTGTATTAACGCCAGAAATATCTGTCCAGGCCAGGCCATCTGGTGAACTTTGCCATCCCAAAACAGAACCAGTATTCCCACTTAACGTAATTGTTCCTGTGTTGTTATTTTGACATACTAAGGGTTCCAACGTTGCAGTAGTTCCAGGTATGGTAGGCATATTTACCGTAATGGTTACTTCAGCTTCAGACTTTGCACATTCGCCTGTTCCTGGTCCTGTTATTGTCCATTTAAATACATAAACTCCACCGGCTACAAGGTCGCTAACAGCCGTTTCAAAGTCAGAAGGACTAGGTATTGAAGGTGTCCCAATACTTGCGGAAACAACTGACCATACTCCTGTACCTACTATAGGTTTGTTACCTTTTAAATCGTAGGTAGTCGTATTACAAATGCTTGTGCTGGTTCCTGCATTAGCGATGGTAACTTTCGGATCAACCTTAACCTCTATTGTAATTGGGGTTCCTGGACAATCTGTTGCGGAGTAAGGTGTAACAGTATAGGTAACTGTTCCTTGGGTAATTCCAGTGTTCACTAATACGTCTGTGATCGTTATCGTGTTCAATATTGTTACTAAATCCGTTCGATTAGTGTTACCTGTTATCCCACCAGTTACATTACTTGTCCATGTGAACTTGGTCGGGATATCTGAGTTTATGACAATGTTTACTGGGCTCTCTTCGCAAATGGTTTTGGTAGTAACAGGGGCAGATATTACTGGTAATGGTGTAACCGTAATTTCCATCCAATCACTTGTGCTAGCACATTTTCCTGTGCCTGTTATGCCCCATTCAAATCTGTAAGTTTCTCCCACAAGAAGGCCTGTTACAGTTGTTTGAGCATCGGTAGGAACAGTAATAACTGGGAGAGTGCCTAGGTGTGTAGAAATAAGTTTCCATTCTCCGGTTCCCACCTTAGCTTCGTTCCCTTTTAGCGTATAGGTATTGGATGGGGTCGTTGCACAAAGACTGGCGTCAGGGCCGGCATTCGCTTGGGTAACTTTCGGATCAACAGTAACAACTACTGTTATTGGAGTACCTGCGCATCCTCCTGGAGAATAAGGCGTAATGACATAAGTAACAGTTTGCGGTAGAAAGGTAGGATTTAACAACACATCGGGGATAGTTATACTACCTGAAGTGGGACTTAAAGCCGACGGATTTGTATGTCCTGTGACATCTGGTGATGAGGCCGTGCTCGTCCATTTAAATTGAGTTGGGATATTTGATGTCGCTGTTATATTAACAGAGTTGCCTTCGCAAATTGTTTTATCAAGAACTGGGGAAAGAACAGGCTTTGGAGTAACCGTAACTGTAAAAGTAAAAGGAACACCCGCACAACCGTTAGCCGTCGGTGTAATAGTGTAAACTACGACAGCGTTCTGAGTCGCATTGGAATTGGTAATCGTTTGGTTAATATCTCCACTGCCACTTGGACTAAAACCAGTTGCAAATCCATCTGCGTTTGCAGCGGTCCATGCGAATGTACTTCCTGCGACACTTGAACCTAGTATAAGGTTAGCAGCAGCTGCTGTACAGATTATTTGAGTCGTATTAGTTCCTGTATTGTTTGGATGAACATCAATATCTGCACTAACAGGTACAAATTGACAAGTGCCTATTATTCCCGTGTTTAATGTAAGGGTAACTCTTGCTTTTGGAAGGTTGGTACGATCTATAGGCCCTGGAGTATACGTTGTTGTTAAGGCGTTTGTACTTGTAAATGTTCCATCTCCTGTAGTGGTCCACACCGAACTTGTATATGTTCCTCCTGTAACTGTTGCAGTTAAATTTACAGATGCATCGTAACAAACCTTGGGTATGGGATCTATTTTGGGCACTGGTGCTGATGCGAATGTAATAACTTGGAAAGCATCTACAGAAGTACAGGTGTTTTTATGAATAACAGAAATTTTATAAGGAATAAACCTTTTAAATTGAATGGATGGTTCTCTTGAGTTATTATTTGTACCATTAGCAAAACTGTAATCGCTAACTGGATCTAATGCGGTTCCATCAGCGGCTGTAACTTTCCAAGTATAAGTATCTGCCTGGTCCACTTGTGTTCCTGTAAATAAAGTTTTTGTCGGGCCGGTTAATGTGTTGAAATCTAAGGTGTTTAAAGCGCATAAGGTGATATTTGGTGACATTGATATTGTCGGCGCTCCATCGGCAAGAATGATTTTCTGAGGTATTAGGGTTCTTACTGCACCGCACGATGCCGTTCTAATTTCAAGTATGACAGAATAAGTACCTGGGTTTGTAAATTTAAAAATTGGGTCTTTATCGGTTGGATTAAATACTACTCCCGGTGGACCTGTTACAATCCAATTGTAAGTGTTGTCTGTATTACAACGGTCATCGATTATCGATTTGTCAAATGCCTGAATAGTAAAAGGAGCACAGCCAGTTTGAGGTTGGTTATTAAAATCAAATGCAGGTTTTGGTGGATCCTGGATACAGATTGTTTGGGTGACGGGAGGAGCATTACACAAACCCTTAATGACAGATTCTAATTTTATTGTGTATGTACCAGGTGCGGTAAATGTATGGTCAAAATGTTGTGCTTTTGTTTGATTTTGCTTGATCCTTACATCATTAACGTACCAGTTGTATCTTATACTGTTATCTGTACAATCCGGAGTATTATCTTCAGTTTGTCCTGGAAAGGATGTATTGTTAAAGTGCACACTACTTCCTGTACATGAAGTTATAGGAGATGTAAAGCTATTTAGCGGCTTGGTAACAACTCTGACAAAAGTTGAAAGTCCAGCTCCGGCATTGGGACAAAATGGGCTAACTGCAGATATATTTATACCAAAAACATTATATTGATTCCCATTTCCGGTATTATAAACCGGTTCACCGCAAGAAGAGGTTTTATATTCATGTTGGACGTAACCAGCGGCTAAATCACATATAGTTAGTATTTCAGGAGTTCCATTACCATCACCCCATTTTAATTGATAGGTGGTGCCAGGAAAGTTGTTTTTTATTCCAAATTCTGATAAGTCTACGCTGTATTGCAAAAATCCACCAGGCAAGCAGACAATATTAGGTCCTGTTGTTCCAAAACTATTATTAATGTTATTGTTTACAATGAGATATGCTCTTGTTCCAACTGTACCGTTTAGACGTGCTGTTATGACCATTGTGTAATGGCCTAATCTCGCCATGAAACTAGGGTCGGGCGGAGTGCCTGTAAAAATTAAGGGAGCCTCGTTCGCTCCGGTGATTTCATTTTTAATTGTACCTGAAACGGCGCTTGAAGCCGTCGAAGTATTTTCGAAGCTAAACTCAATATTGTCTCGGCCAGGACAGTAACCAAAAACCTCGGGTTGACCAGTTGCGTCGAGCGCCAAATCTGGAAATGAATTTACTTGCGCTCTAACTTGTGTCCCAGCTTTAATTTCAAAGGGACCAGAATCAGCGGTAAGAACTGGGGTAGTGGACTTAATCCTTAATTTATAACCAGTGTTTGATGGTGTTCCTGGTGGAATTGTTCCGTTTACGAACGTCGTATAAAATCCATCATAAAAGCCAATGGCTGGAGCTACTTCGGTTCCATCAGGTCTTACCAAATAAAGATTGAACCTGTTGCCGGGCTTGATACAAGTACTTAAAATTTTAAAAGTTGCCGCAATACTCGACCCCGGCGTATACGGCCCCGGATCAACCGTACCTATCGTAATCTGGGAAAATCCTACAGTTATTTGAAAAAAGGAAATAAGAATGGTTAAAAGAAGTAGACGTTTCACCATATATACAGATTATTGTATAAATGTATAGAATTTTTTACTTCAATTAAGAATATTGCAAGGAAATGAGATTAAATAAGAAAACCCACAGGAATTAACCTGTGGGTTTTCTTTAAATTTAATGAAATGGAGGCTGATTATTACATCATGCCACCCATGCCGCCGCCGCCCATTGGAGGCATACCGCCAGCAGGAGCATCTTCTGGATCATCAGCCAATACAACTTCTGTTGTTAACAACATAGCTGCAATTGAAGCTGCATTTTCCAAAGCTACACGACCAACTTTAGTTGGGTCAATAACACCAGCTGCAATTAAGTTTTCATAAACATCAGTACGTGCATTGTAACCAAAGTCACCTTTACCTTCTTTAACTTTTTGAACTACGATAGAACCTTCAATACCTGCATTTTGGCAGATTTGACGTAATGGCTCTTCGATAGCACGACGAATGATCTGGATACCAGTAGTCTCATCATCGTTAGCTCCTTTCATGCCTTCCAATGCCTCAATAGCACGGATGAAAGCAACACCACCACCAGCAACAATGCCTTCTTCAACCGCTGCGCGAGTTGCATGTAATGCATCATCAACACGGTCTTTTTTCTCTTTCATCTCTACTTCAGAAGCTGCACCTACGTAAAGAACAGCAACACCGCCAGCTAATTTAGCTAAACGCTCTTGTAATTTTTCTTTATCGTAATCAGATGTAGTAGTCTCGATTTGAGCTTTGATCTGGTTAACACGAGCTTTGATATCTTCAGACTGACCAGCACCGTTGATGATAGTTGTATTGTCTTTATCAACAAGAACTTTCTCAGCAGTACCTAAGTAAGTAAGGTCAGCATTCTCTAATTTATAACCTCTTTCTTCAGAAATAACAGTACCACCAGTTAAGATAGCGATGTCTTCTAACATTGCTTTTCTTCTGTCACCAAAACCTGGAGCTTTAACAGCTACAACTTTCAGAGATCCACGGATCTTGTTAACTACCAAAGTAGCCAATGCTTCTCCATCTAAATCTTCAGCAATGATCAATAAAGGCTTACCAGTTTGAACTTGTTTCTCCAATACAGGTAATAATTCTTTCATGTTGCTGATCTTTTTGTCATAGATCAAAATGTAAGGGTTTTCTAATTCCGCTTCCATTTTATCAGCATTAGTTACAAAGTATGGAGATAAGTAACCACGGTCAAATTGCATACCTTCAACTGTTTTTACTTCAGTTTCAGTACCTTTTGCTTCTTCAACAGTAATTACACCATCTTTACCAACTTTACCCATTGCTTCTGCAATTAAAGCACCAATAACCTCATCATTGTTAGCCGAAATAGAAGCTACTTGTTTGATTTTGTTATTGTCTTCACCTACAGTTTGCGACTGAGCTTTTAAGTTTTCAACGATTGCAGTAACCGCTTTATCGATACCACGTTTCAGATCCATTGGATTTGCACCAGCAGCAACGTTTTTAATACCAGCAGTAACAATTGCCTGAGCCAATACAGTTGCAGTTGTAGTTCCATCACCTGCGATATCTGCAGTTTTAGAAGCTACTTCTTTAACCATTTGAGCACCCATATTTTCAATTGGGTCTTTCAACTCAATTTCTTTCGCAACAGTTACACCATCTTTAGTGATTGCAGGTGAACCAAATTTCTTGTCAATAATTACGTTACGTCCTTTTGGACCTAAAGTTACTTTTACTGCATTAGCCAAAGTATCAACACCTCTTTTCAGGGCGTCACGGGCTTCTACATTATATTTTACTTGTTTTGCCATTGTTTTTTAATAGTAAGTATCTAGAAAAAATACTGTGTTTATTAATTAGTTTGTTTTTCAAGAGCAAAGCCAGAACGGCCCTGCCATTAATCTAATATCTCAGTACTAAGAAAGTACTGCGTAGATATCGCTTTCACGCATGATTAAATAGTCTTTACCATCAATAGGAAGCTCTGTGCCACCGTATTTGCCATAAAGAACAACATCACCTACTTTTACAGTTGGTTTTTTACCTTCTGAATCTTCTTCAGAAACAGATACAACAGTTCCTTTAGATGGTTTTTCTTTTGCAGTGTCAGGAATATAGATTCCAGATGCCGTCTTTTCTTCTGCCGCAGCAGGTTCAACAATAACTCTGTTTGCTGTACCTGAAATGGGTTTAAGGTTTAAAGCCATAACTTGATATTAATTTATTTTTTAAGTTAAAATTTAAAATCGTATAAACTACGTGGTAAAAGTATATCAGTTTTTATGCCAATGCAAATCGGATTGACAAATTTGCAAGCATTGTCAGCTAACATATTTTCCTAAAGTACTTTTGTGTCAGAGTGGCAGGACACAAAAAAGCCCGGTATTGTTTATACCAGGCTTTCTATTGCAAAATAGAGTTTTTATTTTTTTGTTGTATCTCCGGTTGCAGGAGCTGCAGCTGGTGCTGTTCTGCCACCAATAGGAGATGGAGTAGGTGTTTTATCTAAATGCTCTTGAATTTTAGAAGCTTCACCAGTAGAAGAACTTCCAGATTTAGCGATCGTCGTAATCGATAAAGTAAGCACTACAATTAAAGTCAATAAAACCCATGTACCTTTTTCTAAAACATCACCTGTACGTTGAACACCAAACATGTTACTGCCTGATCCACCAGTAGCCAAACCACCGCCTTTAGGATTTTGTACCAAAACAAACAGCCCTAAAGCCACGCAAATAATGATTAATAAAATAATTAAAAATAGCATAATCTTATATTGTTAAATTTTCTTTTCTATAGATTGGATAAGGTCGGCAAAGTAACGTCTTTTTTCTGGAAACTTCAAACTTAATTTTTCGTACGTTTCTATTGCTTTGTCGTAAAGCATTTGCTCGATGTATATTTTAGCTAAAGTTTCTGATACCAGGTCATTATGATCCTCGGCACTCTTTTTAGCTTTATTCTCGTTGTCGATTTGTTCTGGTTTCGGTGGACTGATCTGTGGATCGTTTTTAATAAAGCTCTCTATGATCTCATTGCCCTTGCTGGTCGTTCTAAACCCATCGGTATTGTAGCCTTCTTCAGAATCGTCGTTAAATGGACTCTGGAGGTGGAATATATGCTCCACATATTGCTGCTGCAATTCATTTGGTCGTTGGGTTGAAGCCGGTTTTTGTCCTTCAGGTGAATTTACCCTTTTCGGTGCAGCATAAGGTTGAAAGATCTGCTGATGCTCTTTTCTTGTTTTTGCCAGCCACCATAAAAATGTATATGGCAATTGATCATCGTCATACTTGCTAATTACAATAGGCTCCTCTTCTGGTTTAGACGAGGCTGACAAAGGTGGCGAAGAAGGTCTGAAATTTGGATCTTCCTGATCTGGAATAACCGTTTCTGCAATAAAATTCTCCTGAAAAGCAAAGAAGTCTGAGGAAACAATGCTCTCCATCACCAACTCATCTTCAGGTTTTAGGCTAACCTCAGTAATTTCTTCAAACACTTCCTGCTCATCCATGCTGATCAGGTTTTCAACTGGCTCAGAAATTTCAGCAGGAACTTCATCTATTGTTGATGCTTCAAGCGGATCAGGCTGACTGGTCTGATCAAATGCAGAGCTGATAACTTCAAAATTAGCGGTATGAAGATCTTCAGGAGCATGAAGTAAAGTATGAAGTAACTGCCCATTGGTATACAAAGCAGCAGTGGCCAGATTGTTATTTTGTTCCGGTTCCTCTAGTGTAGCTTTCGCCAATAAAAGATGCAATGGTTGAAAATAAGGATAAAGCAATGCTAAATCTTTTAACACAGGAGCATCTTCCCTGCTTACCTTTTCAGGCGATGAAAGCCATACCCCCAATTGTTGTTTTATATCTAATTCCTGCTCCACGTCGCTAAGTTAATAATTGATCTCTACTTTAGCTTACCATTGTGCAAAAGCTGCGTTAAAAATATCTTCCGTCAATTGTGCGGTCACGTCTTTGATCAAGCCCTGCTCCATAGACTGAATGCTTCCCACAAGTTTAAATACTTTATAGCGTTCAAAGGATTTTTCAAAACTCTGTTTAGGATTGATGTTGTTAGTGTATTTTACATTAACACTGATCGTCAATCTGTTGGCGCCTGCCACAGGATTTTGATTGTCCGTAATCGCTTCAGGAGTGATGCTATATCCAGTAATATTTCCCGAAAAAACGCCATCAGGATCATTTTGTGTAATCGAAAGACTCGTTTGATTCCTGATCCTGGTCTTTAACTCCTCTGTAAATTGAGAACTTAAGTAAGGAACTACCAGCGGGGCATTGTTTTCAAAGACCTGTACGTTCACTGTTTTCATCCCAACAGTAGAAGCTCCGTTTAGTGATATTTTGCAACCACTCAGCGCAAAAAACAAAACACATAGTATAGATAGTTTTTTCATCGTTAATTTAAGTTCAATTCTTTAATTTTTCTATATAAAGTGCGTTCCGAGATGCCCAATTCCTGTGCAGCAAATTTACGCTTACCCTTGTGTTTTTTCAGCGCCTTCTTAATCAGGTCAGATTCTTTGTCAATCAAGGACAAGGATTCTTCAATTTCCTCCGCATCCTGCGTATAGTTGTAATCAACCGGCGAATTCTGTGAAGGATTTTTAATCGTTAAGGTGGAATCATTACTCATCGTTTGATCCACATCCTGGTAAAGTTGATTGATGTAATGTGGGTTGTCTGCCATGATATGAGCCGTATTGCCGCCGCTTTGAATAATCTCAGCAACCAGTTTTTTCAACTCCATCATGTCCTTCTTCATGTCAAAAAGAACCTTGTAAAGGATGTCACGTTCCGTAAAATCCTCCTTACCGCCACCATTAATGGCCACAGGCAAGTTGTTTGCGCTTTCATTAGGGATGTAATTTAGCAAGGCTGCAGCAGTTACATTCCTGTCCTTTTCCAACACACAGATTTGTTCGGCTATATTTTTTAGCTGCCTAACGTTTCCAGGCCAGCTGTAATTACTCAGGATTTGTATGGCTTCAGGCTCAAGCTGTATGCCCGGACTTCTATACTTATCACTAAAATCTGCAGAGAATTTCCTGAAAAGAAGATAGATGTCTTCCTTACGCTCATGCAAAGCAGGAATGCGCAAAGGCACAGTGTTTAATCTGTAATAAAGATCTTCACGGAATTTGCCCGACTTTACCCTGTTGTAAACATCAACATTTGTAGCCGCAATAATACGCACATCAGTTTTTTGCACTTTTGATGAACCTACCCGTAAATATTCGCCACTTTCTAGAATTCTAAGCAAACGCGCCTGGGTACCCAAAGGTAATTCGGCTACCTCATCTAAAAAAATGGTACCCCCATTGGCGACTTCAAAATAACCTTTACGGGCTTCATGGGCACCTGTAAAAGATCCTTTCTCATGACCAAATAATTCGGAGTCAATGGTGCCCTCAGGGATTGCACCACAGTTTACGGCAATAAATGCACCGTGTTTGCGGGTGCTCAGTTGATGAATGATATGCGAGAAAACTTCCTTACCACTACCACTTTCTCCGGTGATCAATACAGACATGTCGGTTGGTGAAACCTGTCTGGCTATATCTATCGCTCGGTTGAGTAGCGGAGAGCCCCCTATAATTCCAAAACGGTTTTTAATGTCTTGTATATCCATTTAATATTACTTAAACTACAGTTCCCAATAACGTGGCAGATGTACAACGATCAACGTGTACATTTACGTATTGACCTGCTTTCACTCCTTCACTTGCCGGGAAAACAACCATTGCATTCTGATCATTTCTTCCACAAAAATCTTTATCCGATTTTTTAGAAGTACCCTCCACCAAAATTCTAACAGTTTTTCCAACAAATTGTTGTAGTCGGAACAAAGAAGTTTGTTGTTGCTTTAATAAAATTTCAGCAAGTCTGCGTTTTTTTACCTCTTCAGGGATATCATCAGCATACTTACGTGCAGCCAATGTTCCCGGTCTTTCCGAGTAGCTGAAGGTAAAGGCGAAATCATAACCTACGTAATCCATGATGCTCAACGTTTCCTGATGCTCTTCTTCGGTCTCCGTACAGAAACCAGCAATGATATCAGATGAAATTGCGCAACCAGGTATAATCCGTCTAATGGCATCAACTCTATTGATGTACCATTCGCGTGTATAAGTCCTGTTCATCAGTTCCAGAACCCTGGTACTGCCCGATTGAACAGGTAAGTGGATATAATTACAAATATTGTCGTATTTCGCTATGGCATATAAAACTTCGTCAGTTATGTCTTTCGGGTGCGAAGTCGAAAATCTAATCCTCAAATCAGGACTGATTAGTGCTACTTTTTCAAGCAACTGGGCAAAGTTAACTTCTGTTTCCGCAGTCTCTTCCGCATCAGCGCCTTTCCATTTATAGGAATCCACATTTTGTCCCAAGAGCGTTACCTCTTTATAACCTCTATCAAAAAGGTCTTGGGCTTCGGCTAATATAGAATATGGGTCACGACTTCTTTCGCGGCCACGGGTAAAAGGAACTACACAAAAAGAACACATATTGTCGCAACCACGCATAATAGAAATAAAAGCAGTAATGCCATTTCCATTTAAGCGAACAGGACTGATGTCTGCATAAGTTTCCTCACGAGATAACAATACATTAATGGCTTTATGGCCACTTTCTACTTCGCTTAACAATTGCGGAAGCTCACGATAAGCATCTGGACCCACTACAACGTCAACCAATTTTTCCTCTTCCAGAAACTTTGATTTTAAACGTTCAGCCATACAGCCCAATACCCCAACGATTAATTTAGGATTTCTACGCTTCTCCGCACCAAATTGTGATAACCTGTTGCGTACTCTTTGTTCTGCATTTTCACGGATCGAGCAGGTATTGATGAATACCACATCTGCTTCTTTATAGTCGCCGGTAGTTTCAAAACCCTGATCCAGTAAAATAGAAGCTACAATCTCGCTATCGGCGAAATTCATCTGGCAACCATAGCTTTCAATATACAACTTTCGTCCATTACGCACTAAAGGTGCATCAATAACCAAAGCCTCTCCCTGGCGCTCTTCATCGTGTGTTTTATCTGTAAGTTGTAAATCAATCATTGGTTAACATTATTATGGGCTTCAAAAATACGGAATTTAATTTACAAATGACAGATTGGCAGAGACGGAATAATAATAACTAAGTTTCCTTTTATATATTGTGGCGCTGAAATTGTTAGTGCTACTCATATGCAAAACGTTGTTATCAAAAGTAGATCAGGGAAATACAAAAAGAGAATATGGATAATTTCCATATTAATTGTGTTGATTGTAGTTGTAACCGGAATAATGTTGCTAATGGCGAGGTGGAAGCCCCTGCTTTCTCAAAAGCTAAAGGATGGGGTGTATAACCGCTCCTTTAATCTTTATAAGCTGGATTTTAAAGATATTAGCATTAATCTGCTAACAGGAAGTATCGAATTACAGGACGTGTCGTTAGTTCCAGACACTAGTGTTTATAATCAGTTTAGAAAGTTAAGGGTTGCTCCAGCCAATATCTTCGAGGTAAAACTTGAGCGATTGCAATTGAATAGAGTGGCCTTGTTAACTGCTTATTTTAAAAGAGAAGTAGAGATAAAATCGATTGTTTTAGAGAACCCGTCGATTAACGTAACTCACTATAAGGTAGAAAAACTCCCGGAAGAACTTGAAAAGGAGGATCAGACTTTGTATGACCTGATCTCCAATAGAGTTAAATCGATTGATGTTAAGCGAATTAAAATTATTGATGCAGATTTCGACTATATCAATGGGGATAATTTTAAAAAAATACATTCCGTAAAACACCTGAGCATTAATGTCAATGATTTTCTGCTGGATTCTGTTTCTCAGTTTGATACCACAAGATATTACTACGCAAAGGATATTGGCTTTGAATTAACAGGCTACAAATCGATTAGTAAAGATAAAATGTATACCATCAAGGTCGATACGATCAGAGGTTCAGCATTGCATAAATCTATAGACATCACGGGGGTTCAAATGATTCCTATGTATCCCGATCTGGCCTTCTCCCGTAAATACACTTATGGAAAAGATCGATATGATCTTAAATTTAATACCATTAGCCTTGAAGGCGTAAACTTTGCATTGTTAGATGCTGAAGAAAAACTACAGGCAAAAGCTTTAAAAATAGGGCCTGCCAAAGTAAATATTTTTGTAAACCGAGAGCTGCCCCCACCACCCAACCTGGATAAAGTCAGGAATTTTCCGCATATGGCGCTTAAGCGTTTACCTATACCTACCGTTGTAGACACGGTAAAATTGAATAATATTGACCTGGCTTATACAGAGTACAATCCAATCAGTCAGAAGAGGGGAACAGTATATTTTCAAAACTTAAGTGGTCGCATCCTCAATGTGACCAATGATACCCTGCAGCTGACTAAAAATAACCATGCTGTAGCAAATTTGACTGCTCTGGTGATGAAAACCAGTCGTATAAATGTGCAGATAAATTTTAACCTCACGGACAAGAATGCCGCTTTCAGCTATAACGGAAATGTAGCTCCCATGAATTTACAGGCTTTAAATCCGATGGCAAAAAATATGGGATTAGTGGAAATTGAAAGTGGACAAATGCAAAAACTGGATTTTAATATACACGCTAATGCCAAAGGCTCTTCTGGGAAGGTTCATTTTTATTATACCGATCTTAAGATAAAACTACTGAAAGAGGGCGAAAATGGAATGGCTCCTAAAAAGAAAGGATTTTTATCCTTTCTGGCTAATAAACTCTTGATTGAAGACGCGAACCCGATTAAGGGAGAAGCCGCGCGTACGTCGAATGTTACTTTTCAAAGAACCCCAGCGGCATCTTTTTTTAACCTGATGTGGAAAAGCATTTTTATAGGTATGCGAGAAACAGTAGGATTAGGTATTGTTCCAGTTAAAACCCCGGAACAAGCCATGGATAAAATAAAAGATAAGAAGGAAGAGCGCCGAAAAGAAAAAGAAGCTACAAAGAAGAATTAATGCCTAAGCTGTCACAATAATTGTATATTAGGCTAACCACCCTGTTGCTTATGACTGTGAATGTTGGAAAGAAATACATCATACTTAAATGGTTTGCTGCAGCCTTGCTGTTTGTTGCTTTAATACTGACCGGAATAACCTGGTACTTTAGTGTTAAATTGAAACCTATAGTTACGGCCGAATTAAAGGAGCTGGTTTTGAAAACCACAGAGAACCTTTATCAAGTAGACTTCTCTGCTGTTAATGTGAATGTGTTAACAGGCATATCGTCTTTGTCGGATGTAACGATTACGCCCGATACTGCTGTATATCGTCAGCTCATCGCCCTTAAACATGCCCCCAATAATTTGTACAAGATAAAGCTTAAAAAATTAGCCGTACGAAACTTTCATCCTTTTAGGTTGTGGCGGGATAAAAAGTTAAACATCGATCTGCTGTTGTTCGATAATCCATCTATTGAAATGACCAATCGGCAGTTTGATTACAATGATGAGAAGCTCCCTCATCCTATAAAATCTCCTTATGATTACATTGAAAAGTACCTTAAAGAGTTGCGCATAAAAACAGTAGATTTTAAAAATGCCAGCTTTAAATACATCGACAATAATACTCCTGATCAGCCGAAAATTGATTACGTAGATAGTTTAAATATCACATTGAAAGACTGGCTGATCGATCGGCATTCGGCTAATGACAAAAGCAGGCTTTACCTGTTGAAGGATGTGATTATTAACCTTAATGCCTATTCCTATGCAACTTCTGATAGCTTGTATTTTGTCAAGTTTAACCGACTTGATTTTGCTGCATCTTCGGGCAAGCTAGATGTAAAGAATTTTAGTCTTGAGCCTCGGGAGAGTGAACATCAGTTTGGCAGTACCTTAGGCTATGCTAAAGACAGGTATAACATACAGATTAGCAGCATCGGCTTTACCGGAATTAACCTTCCTTTATATATCTTAAAACAAGAGTTGTTTGCTAGAGAAATGACGCTCGCCGATGGGACTCTGGCAGTGCTAAATAACAATACACTCCCTAAAAAAGTAGTCAATAAAATAGGATCCTACCCACACCAATTATTGCAAAAGGCAAATGCTAAATTGACGATAGCGAAGCTGAATTTAGACAATATAGACATCAGTTATAGCGAATTTGGTCAGGAGGGGAAAGGCAAGGGGGTAATTATGTTTGAAGAAACAAGGGGGACGATTACGAATGTGACCAATCTAGAAAAGGTGATTGCTAAGGATTCTTTAGCTGTAGCTGCATTAACTTCTCGTGTGATGGGCTCGGGGAAGTTGGATGTAAACTTTAAATTCAATCTTGCTGCCAAAGATGGGGCTTTCTCTTATGCAGGTGTGTTGGAGGATATGGAGGGAAGAGCATTTAACAGGATCACTAAACCATTGGGATTGGTAAAGGTAAATAGTGGGCATATCGATAAGCTGGCATTTGATGTCAAGGCAAATGATGAGGTGGCAAAGGGGACAGTTAGCTTTGCCTACAAAGATCTTTCTCTGGCTGTACTTAAGAGAGTAAAAGGAGAGGATCGCCTGGTAAAACAGGGCTTAATTTCATTCCTGGCAAATGCATTGGTTATCAATTCTTCTAATCCCAGTGTAGATGGAAAGTTTGTCACCGCTACTGTTGATTATAAACGCGTACCAACAGCCTCTTTCTTTAATTTTATCTGGAAAACACTTTTTCAGGGTGTTAAATATAGTGTAGGGTTTACGCCAGCAAAGGAGAAAAAGATTAAAGAGCAGATTGCTAAATTTGGAAAGATCAAAGCAGATCGGCAAGCAAGGCAGAAGCGCCGGGCAGAACGGTTAAAAATGAGAAAGTAAAAATGTCCGAAAAGGTATTGCCGTTTTGCTAAAGCGTTCGTCATTCTGAATTTATTTCAGGACCTCGCACCAACTATTCGAAAAACATGCTCAAGAGAGATCCTGAAATAAATTCAGGATGACGATCGTACCTTTTCGGATATTCCTTTTTTTATTATTTATTGACTTTCAATTTCTTCCCCGCCAGGTCTTCCCAGCGATAAAGTTGGAACGTTTTGTTATCACTCATCGCAACAAAGAGTCCATGCTTAAAGTCATTGTTCAGTGCTTTTGAATAGATATCAGAACCATCGCTATTGTTGGTGGAGGTAGGAATGCTGGTGATCAGCACATGCTTGTTCGGATCTTGTTTAGTGCCCTCACGATTAAATACCTGAAAGTGATTTGCTGCCTGATCTGAAACCAATATATACCCAGCGCTATCGGTAGTTTTATAAATGCTAATCCCCTCGTTATCCTCTTTAAATCCTGTTGTAGCAAATAAAGCCAGTTCCTGGTTTCCTTTTGCTGGATCAGCATAATACTTTCTGACCCCAAATTGCTCGTCAGAATAGTAGATATAGCCTAGCTCGTTGTCAACTGCTATAGATTCGATCTCTTTTTTGCCGCTATATTTACCAAACTTCCTTTTTAAGGTCGCTTTCAATTGGCCCTTGCCATTGTCTTCCAGTAAGTATTGCCACAAATATTCCCCTGCTGCAGGGCCAGATTTGCGGCCTACGATAGCATAGATTTGCCCTTGCGGATCTGTATACATAGCAATGCCCATCAGGTCTCTGTATAGTTCGCCGGTTTCACCTTCAAACATGGGTAGTCCACCATTGTCTATCGGCTTCATATCAGGTAAAGAGAATACCCTCAGTTTGTGCGTCATTCGTTCGGTAGCCACAGCAATGTCTACTTTCTTTCCACCCAGGTTTAAACCATAGGCCACATCAACGTTATTAGGTCGCTTTAGTCCTTTAACTGTTTTCTCTTTAATTATCTTTCCTTGTAAGTCAAAAACGTATAAACCGCCGTTTTCATCTTTGTCAGTTCCAATGATTAGTGATTTGGAACTATCTGCCGGATTTACCCATATCGCAGGATCATCAGAGTCGAATTGTAGAGGTTCAGTTACGTAAAGAGGTTTAATTGCCGCAGTGTTTACTGGTTGATTTTGGCTGCAAGCTGCTGTAAATAATAATATGGATGTTGTAAGGCAGAGGATTGAATTGGGTTTATTCATTAAATATAGGTTTATATGCTGTTGTCCGGTTGTCCGGAACAACAGCATGATTGATAATTTGTTTAGTTAGCTGATCCGTAAGCACCAATATAGTTAGCTGGTGCTGGTGAGGTATAAGTAATTCCATTTAGGACTAAACCTGCAGCATGATGACGTGTAAAGTCCGTTTTTCCTTTGCCAATTGCCGGAGAGCCAGCTTGCAAATGGAAGTTCCATGCGGTGTTAAACGAAGCATTGTTAACATCTGTGCTCGTCGGATAGTTCAAAAATTTAGGGTCGTTGTCTCCCGCAGTTTTTCCAATCACATCATTGATGCCACCTACGATATCTGTGGTTGGCTGAAACTGATTAACTGTGGTTTGATTGTACCCATAGTATAGGTTGTTCCCGAATAAAGATCTGGCATCTTCAGGGGCTTTAGTATCTCTTTTTATGCCAAAGCGCGTATTTGCAAACATATTGTTAAATACGCTTACACGGACTGTTGCTTCTACCCAGATAGATCCACCTTTGGCTGATGGTCTGCGCCATCCTGTATTAATAAGGGTGTTATTATATACCACAACAAAGGTTTGAGGGCTACGGTCACCACTATTAGATAGCTTTAATGCATTGGTATTTGTACTGTATACCAGGTTGTAGGCTACGTCAGCTAAACAACCTGATTTTAGGTTGATGGCTTCTCCGCCTGTTACTCCCGTAGTGTAGAATAGGTTGTTCGCAAAAATGATCTTTCCCCCCTCTATATAAGTACAATCTTCCTGCAGGTTTCTAAAAATGCTATTGGTAACCACAAGCTTGCCATTTACATTAGAGAACCACAATGCAGGTAGGTTTTCTCCGGCTTTTTGTTTATAGAGCTTTTGTTTTACTGAGGTAGAGGCATCAGAAGTTGTTGCTCCAGCATATTCAATAATGGTATAGTTTAGCAGTAGTTCTGCACAACTAGGAGCCGCTAAAATACCTCCCCATAAACGACCGAATTCATTTTCTTTCGTTCTTAATGCCTCCTCAACGGTGAATTTTATTGGGAATGCCTGGGTACCCTCTGCGTAAAGATTCCCTTTCACAATGATCTCAGGTTTAGCTACAGCATCCATAATCACGGTTACACCTTCTTCAATAGTTAATGATTGCCCCTCAAGGATGATAATGTCTCCTGTGATGTGCTGCACGCTTCCTCTTTTCCAGATGCCCGAAACTTCGCCAATGGCTGATCCGTTTCCAGTATCAGGATCCACATCAACATTGGCTTTTTCACAGCCTGCAAATATTGCCATGAATATGGCCAAGTAGATAAACAGTTGTTTTGCTTTCATTTTTTCTCTTTTATAATGAATGATCAAATGGGTTATAATTTGTAGCGTACGCCTAATAAATAGGTTTGTTTGTAGTAGTCATTGCGAATCAGCGTTTTGCCATCAAATTCTGTTGCGATGTTTTTATTATCAGGATTGGTCCCTTTGATGAATAGCTTTAAAGGGGTATTCAGTAGGTTTCCTCCTTTTATAAAAATGCTCAGATTGTTTTTAAATTTCTTTTCTGCAGAAAGATCCATTTGTACGAATCCCTGCTGCCAAAGGTCATTGTCTAAAAACTGAGAAACGGTGTTAATGCGAGGACCAGTATAGCCAGCAGCAAGCTGTGCGTCAAATCCATTTTTACCACCTTTGTAGAGTAATGAAATGTTACCGATGTGTTCAGATTGGCCATATAACGGGCGACTCTGATCTACAAAAATTGCATCGAGATTTCCGTTTTCATTTCTTATTCTTGTGGTTTTGGGTGTAGTAATTTTAGAATGAGTATAAGTATAATTGGCTTTAATGCCAAACTTATGAATGAACTTAATGTAGTCAATCTCTAATCCGTAATTACGGGCATTTCCAAAGTTACCTGGCAAATAATAAGTATCCTGCGGACGTGTCGGATCAGGTTGAAAGCTATATTCTATTGGGTTTTTTATGTTTTTGTAAAATGCACCGACAAGCAACTGGTCATTTCCATTTGGAAAGAGTTCATAACGCAAGTCATAATTGTCAGCTGTTGCACGTTTCAAATCAGGATTTCCTTTTTCCTTGTAATCATCCTGCACCAATCCACCACCTGGAACGAGTTCATAGAACCCTGGACGGTTTAACGAGCGGAAGTAAGAAGCGCGTAGTTGCTGTTTCTCTGCAAGTTTATATTTCAAGTTTAAGCTTGGCAGGTAATCAGTATAAATCTGTGATCCTATAGGCCGTAATTCTGCAGTAGGGAAGAGCATTTTATAACCTTGGTCGGTATGTTCTATCCGGAGACCACCTATTACCTGTAAGTTCTCGGTGTTTAAAGTCACCATTCCATAGCCTGCAGTCATTTTTTCAGACGCATCATAGGTTAATGCATTGTCTACTGATCCAGCGGGGTTTTTTAGCGTCCACTCGATTTCTGTATACTTATTGAAATCTCTGCCAAATAATGCTCCGGGGTTTTTTGAAGTGAACACGTATTGATTGTAGAAACTACTACGTTGTTTATCACGGTACAATCCTCCAGCAGTAAATTCTGCTTTTACTCCCGCCAATACGGTGTTGTAACTTAGGTCCAGATAACCAGCTTTGTCCTCCTCTGTATTGCGTTCCCAACGACGGGTATAGGCGTCTCCAATAGCAGGAGCAAATGTGCGGCGGTCTTCAAAGTTCTCTCGAATCCCAAGAATATTAATGTTGTTTTGATCTGGCGATTCGTTTTTAGCTGATGAATACACTGCAGACCAGTGTAGTTTTAATTTTTCGGGAATAAGCTGGTGACTTCCCTGTAAAGTACTGTTGTAGATTTGTTGTTCTGTCAGGCGTGTGCGTGTAGCATAATTGAGCTTTGCACTTCCTTTTTCAGGGAAATACTCACTGGTGAAATCAATTGATTTTGAATCACGAAGTTGCAAACTGTTTAAATCTACATATGCATTGTACAGACTTATTTGATGGTTTTTGTTAAATACGTAATCCAATTTCGCATGCGCTCCGTAACGCTTTTGCTGTTCGGAGTACTGCCTTTCATCCTTAGTCATGATGGCTCCAACTTTATCGGTAGCCACAACTTTTGTGTTGTAAAATGTGCTGTTACTTCCTCTGTAGTTATTCTGGTAGCTTCCCGCAAGTAGAATTCCTAATTTATCATTGAAATAACGGTTGCCTATAGAAAGACCACCCACTATGTTTGGCGCAGGATGTTTAGCCGTATAATCTACCATCCCTTTAGGGAAATCTGAGGTGGTGGCCTGGTAATTCTTACCATTGATCTCATAAGGTGACTTGTGGCTGATGTCGGAAGCGTTAAAGGCCATAAAATCTCTATCAATAAACATTTGACTATAGCCTGCTGCGAGGTTTGCATTGACTTGCAACTTTTCAGGTGCATCTTTCATCACCATATTAACCACGCCGCCAATTGCATCAGCCTCCATATTCGGCGTTAGTGTCTTGTAGACTTCCAGTCTTTCCAATAGCTCAGATGGAAAAATATCCAATGGTACGTAACGGTACTTATTATCAGGACTTGGAATTTTTACGCCATTAACCAGCGTGTAATTATACCTTTTATCCATTCCTCTTACGATAGCATACTGACCATCGCCATTGCTGCTTCTTTCAATGGATATTCCTGATACCCTTTGAATAACATTCGCTACGGTTAAATCAGGGGAAGCCTCAATGGCGCGGCCCGATACCACGTTAACCAATTGCAATGATTTCTGTTCAATACGTCTGGCCGTTTTCTCTGAACCACCATCGCCTTTGCCCGAAATCAATACCTCACTCAAATCCTTGTCCTTACTTTCTGACAGATAAATTTTTAAGGTAGGATTGTCTTCTTTTAAGATGACGATTTGTTTTAATAAAGCTTTATACATTAAATAGGATACTTTTAGCGTAAAAGTTCCTGCGGGTGGATGCTTAATCTCAAAAGATCCATCGAGCCCTGTTAAGACTGCTTTATCGGTTTGTTCCAATCGTACTGATGCGCCTGCAATGGCTTCACCGGTTTTCTGGTCATAAACATAGCCTTTCAAGCTCGTGGCTTTTGCTGTGGCTATACTTAGTAATAAGCATAAAAGAACTTGTAAAGTTGACTTCATCTTGCGAATAATTTGTTTGTGTTTTTAATTATGCTGCAAATGTGTAAACCTCCACAGATACTTGTCAATTTTGTCCGTGTACAAAATGTATACAGCGTTACAAAGACTATATACAGAACGTATACATCGTATACTGTTTTTGTCTAATTGGTTGTTTTTTAAGTGTTTATTTGTAGCAAAAAACGCCGTTATCATTAGGTTAGCGTAATATTAACAATCCGTTAAGTCGGGGTGGTTCGCGTTTTTTAGCTATAAAGTCTGTATAAAAGTGCTGAGATTTTCGCCTTGCGGGATATCCAGTTTCTTTCTTAATCGGTAGCGGGCAACACGTAAACTATCCTGAGATATGCCAAAAAGTGTAGCCATATCCTTCGAGTTCAAATTCATTTTAATCAGGGCAACCAAACGTAAATCGCTTGCAGTTAATTCTTCACTATATTTCTTCAGGTTGTCAAAAAAGCTATGGTGAATTTGCTCAAATAGGCTACTGAATTCTTTCCAGTGTTTATCCCGACTGGTGCTCTGGTTGATCTTTGTTACGATTTGCTGCAACCTCTTTTTCTGATCTCTTTTATCATCCTTTATCATTTCCTCCAGCTCGGTACGCAGCTCTTCTAAGAACTGGTTGCTTTGTATCACATGGAGCGTATTGCTGGTTAGTTCCTTGCCTTTCAGTTCAAGTTCGGCCTCTATGGCGTCCTTTTGGGCCAGATAAAGCGCATGATTCTGAGCATTGAGTTGTTGTTCGTTTCTAATTTTGAGGCGTTGTCTGCTGAAGATACTGGCGGCCAACAAGCCTAGCAAAATAACAATCAGTACAACTGAGACAATGATAAACTGATTGGCTTTCTTCTCTTTTTCAAAACCCGTAATAGCCGAATCCTTTTGCTGTATTTCAAATAGCGTTTGTAGTAAAGCCATTTGTTTATTGGTATCCTCGGTAAAGATTCTCAGAAAGATATTTCTACCCAGTTCGCTGTAATGATAAGCGCTATCATACCTTTTCATGAGGTCAAAGTTTTTCGAAAGATCGCGGTATGCACTACTCAGCTGGTATTGATCGTTCATGGCCAGGGCCATTTGGGCGGCTTTACGCGTATAACCTAGCGCTTCATTATACCCGCCCGTTTTTCTGTAAACATCCCCAATGTTATTGATAATCTCTATCTGGGCAAGGTCATTTGAATTGGCTTTATTCAGATTTAACGCAAGGTTATAATATTTTAGCGCAGAATCCATCTTTGGCTCATCTTCATAAATGCTTCCCAGATTTTCATAGATCTTGGCAATGCCAGTTTTGTCTTTTGTTTTGTGAAACTCCTTAAGGGCCAGCTGCTGGTACTTCATGGCCTGGGCATATTTTCCGCTTTTTTCATAGGTTTGGCCAATTAAACCATACGACTCTGCGATCCCTCCCGGGTTGTTCAGTCTTTTGTAGAGTGCTAGGCCTTCCTGGAACTTTGTAAGAGAGATTTCGTATTGTTTGCTATAGTAATAAGCTTCCCCTGTCTTGTTTACTGTTTTTGCCAGGTTGCTAAGGTCATTGCTTTTTCTAAAGATGCGGTCTGCCTTGTAGTAATAGTCAACCGCTTGTGGGTAGGCTGCCTGATAATAAAATAATTCGGCCAGATACAGATAGCAATTTGCTGCTGAAATAGAGTCATTTTGAGAAAGAGCCTTGTTTAAAGCATCTTTAATCTTTATAAAGGCCGCATTGGGCTGCTTTTTGATTAAAGAGTCTATTGTGATTTTTTCAATAACCTTTGCATGTATAATTGAGCAAGGGGTAATGAGATAAAGCATGCATAGTAGCAGGCCTTGTTGAATGCTTTTTAGGTTTGGCTGTTTCACGCTTTAAAAGTAAAGCATGCAGTGTTAAGCGAGTGTTAAATCCGTGTTGGAAGGGAGGGAAGGAATAAGAGCGAATAGGAGCAAAGACAAAGGAGCAAGGATGAAAGACTAAACGCCCAATGTCTTTCATCCTTGCTCTTTGTTCTTATTTAAGTAATTCTTCTGGTACTGCTTTATTCAGCAGGTTTTGGTAATAAAAGCGAATCCGCTCAGCACGGTCATGTGGAGTTTTAACGCCACCCCAACCATGTCTGCCACCTGGATAAATCATCAGTTCAAAATGCTTATTGGCATTTTGAAGTTTATCAATAAACTGAATTGTATTTTGCATATGCACATTATCATCCATGTCACCGTGCATAATGCGCAGTAACCCTTTGTAATTGTTCACGTACGTCAATACAGAGCCTTTTTTATAGCCCTCAGGGTTCTCCTGTGGCGTGTCCATAAAGCGTTCGGTATAATGCGTGTCGTACAGGTCCCAGCTGGTAACTGGCGCGCCTGCATAGCCAAAGTCAAAATCATCTGCACCCATAGTTAAAGCCATACAAGTCATGTAACCACCATAGCTATGTCCGGTAATTAACAATTTTTTGTTGTCAACCCAAGGTTTAGCTTTTAACCACCTTGCTGCGGTCGTGTAATCTTTCATTTCCCATTTACCCAGGTTGCGATGCATTAGTGCTACACCCGCTTTACCAAATTGTCCGGAAGCACGGTGATCTACTGCAATTTGTATAATCCCTTCGTTAGCCCACCATTGGTTGTTTGTTCCTTTCCAGGTATTGGTTACGGTGCCGGCATTGGGACCTCCATAGATACTCATCACTACAGGATACTTCTTGTTTTGATCAAAGTTAGTAGGGTAGGTAATTACCGCAGGCAGGTTATAGCCATCATCTGTAGGAATGGTGATCATCTCTGTTTTACCAAAAATATATTGATCAAAATCAGCCGACTTGCTATCTCCAAGTTCTTTAATTACTTTTCCGGTGTTGTCCAGCAAACTGCGTTTCGTTGGCGTAGAAACGTTAGAATAAGTCGTGATGAAGTAAGTTCCATTTGGTGATAATTGTATCTGATGGGTATAGTCACCAAAAGTTAAACGCTTTAAATTCTTTCCGTTATAATCAACGCGGTAAAGATCGGTTCTGGTAGAAGCTTCCTTACGAGCCATAAAGTAAACCACCTTATTTTTCTCGTCTACCTGCATTAGATTAGTTACCTGCCAGTTTCCACTAGTTATTGGATTAATCAGTTTACCATCTAAAGTATACAAGTAGAAATGTGCCCAGCCTGTTTTGTCGCTCTTAAGGATGTAGTGTTTTTTATCCTGTAGATATTCAATTCTGCCACCAAAATCTAAATCAACCCATGAAGGTTGCTTCTCATCATAGATTTCTTTTTTTGCACCTGATATAGGGTTTACCGTGTAGAATTTCAGGTCGTCCTGTCCACGGTTCATCCACTGAACCATTAGACTACTTCCATCGTAACTCCAGTAAGGTGTTCCAAAATATTGGTCATCTTTCTCATTAAAATCAGCCCATATAACAGGTCCGCCAGCGGTTTTTACAAAGCCTACTTTCACTTCCGGGTTTGGATCTCCCGCTTTTGGGTAACGGGTTTTCTCTACATAGCCATGCTGACCGGTTGATCCATAAATAGGAAACATAGGAACTTTAGTGTCATCAAAGCGCATGAAAGCAATGTGTTTGCTGTCGGGTGCCCACCAGAAAGCCCGGTAGTTGGTTGGCCGACCTAAAATTTCTTCATAATATACCCATGATGACCAACCGTTATAAATTACATCGGTAGCATCTTTGGTGTATCTGATTTCGTTGCCGCTCTCCGTATCTACAGCAAAAAGATCGTTGTTACGTGTAAATGCTACATATTTTCCATCGGGAGATAAGACTGGATTCTTTTCCTCATCCTTGTTATTTGTTAGGCGGTTAGGCTCATTTTTTCCTGATTTGATGTAGATGTCGTTCTTTTCTACATATACATTTACATCACTTTGGGCTGGGGGACTGTAAGCTGTTTTTGCACCAGATCTTACATCGACAGCATACAATTTGCGATCTTTTGCGTCCATTTCAATGTAATGACTGTCGTCACTCCAGCCTGTTATGATACTCATTGGCTTGGTTAGCGAAGGTTGGCCCGAAAATATTTGTTGTTGGTTCAGTTTTTTAAGCTGGGCCTCTGCTGGAATGCTGAAAAGCAATGCGCCTGCTAAACCCAGGGTTAAGGTTAGTTTCATTCGAATAAGTATGGTTAGTTTTTTTATGATTTGACAATAAAAAGGCGCCCTTAATAAAGGCGCCTGTATTATATTTTAAGCTAGTTTGGTATTACAATACCCAGTTCCAGCCAAACTCATCCGGAGCTAATCCGTAACGGATGTCGTTCAGTGTTTTTGCAATGCCAGCAGAAATAGTACGCGTTGCAGGATCTGTTAAAGTATAAGTTTTACCTTGGTAGCCAATTGCACCGATTGGAGTAACTGTTGCTGCAGTACCTGCTGCAAATGCGTCAGTAAGACTTCCGTTTTCGATACCTTCGATTACTTCTTTTACGCTTACACGTCTTTCTTCAACCTCAATACCTGCTTTTTTAGCAAGGGTAATGATGGTGTCGCGGGTTACTCCGTCTAAAACGGTGCTTCTTACCGAAGGCGTTACCAATTTACCATTGATCACAAAGATTAGGTTTGCTGTTCCAGCCTCTTCAATAAATTCATGAGCAGCAGCATCAGTCCAGATTAACTGGTCAAAACCTTCTTTTTGGGCTTCCGCAAAAGGGAATAAAGAACGGGCATAGTTTCCAGCAGTTTTGGCATAACCAACACCACCATCATCAGCACGAGTATATTCAGTTTCGATTTTAACATTTAAAGCTTTGCTGTAGTAAGGGCCAGTAGGCGTAGTTAATAAAGCAAAAATATATTTATCAGATGGTTTAACACCTAAATAAGGGTCAGTAGCAAACATTACCGGACGGATGTACAATGAATAACCATCTTGTGCAGGTACCCATTTTTCATCAATATCAATTAATGCTGCAATACCTTGCATGAAGATATCTTTAGTTATAGCAGGCATAGACATACGTGCCGCTGATTTGTTGAAACGCTCAAAGTTTTTCTCAGGTCTGAAAACACTGATCTTACCATTCGCCTGGCGATAAGCTTTCATTCCTTCAAAAATTGCTTGTCCGTAGTGTAATGCAGAAATTGCAGGACTCATTGGAATAGGACCGTAAGGTAGCACATGTAGGTTCGACCACTGGCTATTATCGTATTCTGCAATAAACATATGGTCAGAAAATACCTTTCCAAAAGGCAACTGAGAGAAATCAGTTACTGTAAGTCTGCTGGTTTCAGCTTTAGTGATTGTTATATCAAGTGTATCATTCATTGTAGTAGTATTACTTAGTGCAAATTTAAGAAAAAATGGCCTTTCAGTGGTTTTTATTTTTTAATGAATAAAACCACCCCATATATAACCATCAAATAGTTTAACCGGATGTCTACCTATTACATTACACTTTTTAATGTCAAGGTTTTCTGCTAATGATATTGCGTTTTTTAAATCAGACTCATCAGCAGTTTCTTTTACTTCAAAACATCTATTTTGGTCTAAAATAAAATCAATCTCTTTTCCTGATTTTAGCTGATAATAAGCAATCGCTCCTTTATGATGTAATTGGTTAAAAACTGCATTTTCAAACAATGCGCCACTACCAGCTTCGCCTGATATAGAGGCAATGCCATTATCCAGAAAGTAAATCTTTTTTGCTTTGGTAATTTCCCTATCCGGGCTTTTTGATAAAACCGGAATGGTACGGATTAGATAATTTTGTTCAAGTAGGTCTAGATAATTTTCTATGGTAGGCCTGGATATTCCTGTTAGGCTGGTTAACTTGGAAACGTCCAACTTTGTTCCTATCCTTACTGATAGCAGTCTTATCAGTTTGTAAAGATTTGCCGGATTCCGGATGTCAGAGAGCAGGGCAATATCAAAATTGATATAACTGCTGATGATATCCTGTATCATGTCTTTTTTATCACCTACAGATTCTGCTAATACTACTTCAGGAAAACCTCCATAGTTAATATAGGTTTCGTAATAGCCTTTCAATCGTTCATATTCTGCTCGTACAAATTTTTCAGTTTTGTCTAATGAGATTTCTGGTACAGATACTCCATTAAAAGAAAGTAACTCAGCAAAGCTCAGGGGGTATATGTCGAAAAGTTTTTTTCTGCCAGCTAAGGACTCAGAAAACATGTTTTTCATGTAATAAGCACTGGATCCTGTTACAATAAATTTTATATCGTATGTGTCATAAAGATATTTCAAGACACTTGGTAGATTTGGAACCAATTGAATTTCATCAATCGCAATCAATACTTTCTCACCGAAATTTGCACCTTGTTGCGTTAAGGCGTAAATAATTGTTTCATAATTGGGCTCAGAGAACAGAAGCCTGTTGTCCATCCGTTCAAGATCAAAATAATATTTTTGGGCAATGGAGGATTCTGCTATCAATTGTTTTACCAACGTGGTCTTTCCAGTTCTCCTCATTCCTGTTAAAACAGTAATCTGTTTCTTCCCAAGGTGATCGAATAGTGAGGGATAAATTGCCCTGTTGTAAAAATTCATATTACTATTTGTATAGTGTGATACAAAAATAGTAATACTATTTGTAAAGTATACTATGTAAATAGTATTACTATTTTACAGGTGTGCTTTACAAATAGTAATAATTGGTGGTTATTTTAAATCCTTTAGTACGCCAAGCACCCATCCTTTACCCCATTCTTCCATCTGCTCCTCAGTCCATAAAAATGGATAGAAGATTCTTTTTTGAAAGCGCGGAGGCAGGTACTTCTGCCAGTTGGTTCCACCAGTAGCAGCAATGTCAACCGGATCACGTTCCAGGTACCTTACTGCCGATTTATAATGAGATAGGGGCCATTCCACATTTACATATAGATCCAGCTTTCTCAACTCATCTGCCAATGCTGTGACGTCATTTCCTTCATTAGCCAGTTTATGGTATAGGGCCGAAAAGTTAGTTTCCTTTCTGTCTTTTGCCAACTGTAAAAACTGAGCTGCGTATTTATTGATAAACTGTTTTAGGGTCAGCGTTTGCTTACCAGTTGCCAATTCAGTAGCCCCAAATTTCCAGTAGATGTGTTCAAACTGCGTTTCAATGTCAGCATTTGCCAGTTCTTCTCTTTTACTTTTGTCTACAAGTTGGGTAAAGTTTGTCGCGCAGATCTCAATCATTCTGTATTGACCTGATTGAAAGCCACTGGCAGGCAGTAGCGACATACGGAACTTTAAAAACTGATCCTTTTCCATGCCATTCACCATCACTTCAAAAGAAGTAGTTAAAGCATTGAAATAAGCGTTAATACGTCTTACCCTTTCCGTAAAAAATTCGACAGTCAAAGAAGGGTTTTCGGCGATTTGCTTACACTCATGTAACGAAAGCTTAAAATAAAGCTCCGTAATTTGGTGATACATGATAAAGATTTCCTCGTCAGGAAAAGGCGTTTTTGGACTTTGCAGACTTAAGAGGGTATCCAGGTGGATATAATCCCAGTAAGTTAAAAAGTCAGCATACAACAGACCATCCAGATAAGCCGCCATATCCTGCCCCATGGCAGCATACTTCTCCTGCAGCTTATCCAGCTTTTCTTTGATTTGTGGTGTAAGTTCCATTTAGAAAGTTAGTTTACCACAAATGTAATTAAACGAAGGCTTATGCGGTTAGTACAATACTCTAAATTTTATCGTATGCTCAATCTTCTTTAAGAATTTAAACAATTGTTTGTCGTACTCTGCATTGATGTCCGTAATTACATAACCGATGCTTGGATTGGTCATTAGAAACTGACCCACAATATTGATATCGTGATAAGCAAAAGCCGTGTTGATTTTGGCCATAATTCCTGGAACGTTTTTATGGATATGAATCAGGCGGTGTGATTTTTCGATTCTTGGCAACTGCAGGTTAGGGAAGTTGTTGCTCAGGTGTGTTGTGCCTGTATTCATAAAATCGATCATTCTTTTAGGAATGAAGTTATTGTTGCGTGGGTTTGCCTTGGTGTCGTCAAAAACGACGATTCCCTGCTCTGTACATTTTTGCAGATCAATTTTGTTTTTTGCATTTCCAAGATAGCCGATTGTTTTTAAGGTAACCGCTCCAGCCAGTTGATCCTCCGTGATCTTCTCTCCATCGGCAAGTAGCAGCATGTGTACATCTGCCACATATTTTTCCTCAAAGCTGGTTTTATGACGAATGGAAAAACCATCTTTCTTTAGCATCTCTATACTTTTAGGATCAACCTCGCCAATGATTAGGCATAAGATCCTGTTTTTTGGATAAGATATTGCCCTTGGTAGGTTGTTTACATATAGAAACTCATCAAAGCTAGGGGTTACGTGATCTGCTTTCTTAACAATACTTTCTCTTGAGATATTCTCTGTAAAAGCATAGAATTTTTTGATCAGGCCACTTTCACGAAGTTGAAAGTCTGAATAGCCATCACCAATTCCATACAAATCACCTTCAAGATTCATTTGTTGCATCAGTTTTACCTTTCCACCTTCTTCACTCAAAGGGTTAGAATGGTCGTAATCTATAATTTTGCCATCTCCAGTAGTGACAAAGGTATTGGCATAGATATTTTCTTTTTTAATATGGTATTGGCTTACTACCGGGGTAATAAACTCTTTAAAACCGCCAGAAACGATCAATACTTCATCCGCATGTTTTTTAAAGAATGCAGCATTACGGGAAAAAGATGCGGATACTTTTTTCTTCAAGACTTTGATCAGCTGCTTTAGGTGGTCTTCTGTCGCTTCCAAAAGTCTTACTCTTTGGGCTAAACTTTCACCAAATGAGAGTTTACCTTCCATAGCAAGGTTGGTATAATCCTCAATTTTTTGAAATATGGCTTCCTTTTCAGGGTGCTTTTTAAGAGAAATGCGTGCCAGCTCGTCCAAAGCTTCAACTTGCGTAAAAGTGCTGTCAAAATCAATGATGTAAAAATTCTTTTGCTTCATCCGTTTAGAGGTAATGATATTTAGATGGGTCTTAATATCGCTAATAATTGACCCAAATATAGGAATTTCAATACTGCTGAGCGCAGATTTCTTCAATACTTTGCTTTATTTGCTTAAATTCGATAGAAATAGTCTGCTTTATTTTTTCATTGCTGTACAAACTCTCGTTTAAGCTGCTTCTGGCCGCGTCGCTGGTTAGTGCTGCAGGCTTTCGGGTAAATAGCGAAGCCAGCTTTGCAGCTCGCCAGGCAATGGCCAACATCCATGGTTTAGCTTCCTTGTTTGGAGCTTTAATTCTATAACCGGCGGCGATCTCTCCAAAGAACTGTTTATAGTGGTAATTTTCCGCTGATAGGATATATCTTTCTGCGGTCTCTTTGCTGTTCATGAGTGCAATCATGCTTTTGGCGACGTCAGCGACATCTACCAATCCTGTGGCCCCTTTGGTGTAATAGCTCATGCCATCCTTTACCAATTTAAAAATGGCTCCACTTCCCTCAAAACCTGCACCGGCACCAATAATTACGGATGGATTTACAATTACAGCGTCAAGCCCTTCGGCTATGCCCCGCCAGACTTCCATTTCGCCTTCATATTTTGAAATGGCATAAGAATGGGCTTTGGCATCATATTCCCAAAAATCTTTCTCCGTAATGAGGGCTCCCTTTTTGGCATTGCCCAAAGCTGCTACCGAGCTTACGTGTAACAAGCGCAGGCCAAGATCCGCACAAAGGTTCACCACATTACTGGTTCCTTCAATGTTTACCCGCAAAAGTTTGGCTTTATCTTTAGGATCGAAAGAAACAAGGGCTGCACAATGGTATACCTGTTCGATACCTTCAAAAGCATCTTCAAGCGCCGAAATGTCGTTTATGTCGGCAATTGCCCAGTCAACCAGGCTATTGTCCTTAATTAAATCCGGAACAATGGAATGTTCCCGTTTCAATGCCCTAAGCTTTATGCCTTGGCTGGTTAACTGATGGATGAGTTCAGCGCCTAAAAACCCAGTAGCACCGGTAACCAATATCATTTCATTTTTTTTAGGATGTTCATTAAAATACGAGCTCAAAAATAGATATTTGATGCCATACATTATATCACAATATGTCTTTATCAGATTTTTTTTCTCCGGTAAACCCCGATAAATTTGCACCTAAACAGGGATTCTATACCAGTCAACTAGGTTTAAAGGCCGGATTTTATACCGATAAATTCCCTCAGCTGGACGAAAAACAGTATGATATCGCCATTTTTGGCGTGCAAGATGATCGTGCTGCGGTAAATAATGAAGGCTGTGGACTGGCGCCAGATTATTTTAGGGCTCAGTTTTACAGTTTAAATGAAGGTGCTTTTAACACAAAGATCATCGACCTGGGTAACATCAAAGCTGGAGCATCGATTTCAGATACCTATGTAGCGCTAAAAACAGTCGTTGCAGAATTGATAAAGCTGGATATTGTGCCGGTCATCATTGGCGGCGGACAAGACCTTACTTATGCGCAGTACCTCGCTTACGAGAGTCTGGAGCAAAAGGTAGACCTTGTAGTGGTCGACAATAAGTTTGATTTGGATGAGGAAGATCAGGAAGGACTTGCTGCAAAGTCGGACACTTATCTGAACAAGATTCTTTTACACCAGCCCAATTATCTTTTCAACTTTAGCAATGTAGGTTACCAAACCTACTATGTAAATCAAGATAGCTTAAAGGTAATGAACAAGCTCTATTTTGATGCGCATCGATTGGGTGAGTTTTCTGATGATATCACTTTAACAGAACCCATCATCCGCAATGCGAGCATGATTAGTTTCGATATCGGTGCGATCCGTTCATCGGATGCCGGTGCCAATGCCAATGCCGGACCGAATGGTTTTTACGGGGAGCAGGCTTGTGCCATTACTCGCTATGCCGGAATGAGCGATAAGTTAACTTCTATAGGCTTTTACGAGTTTAATCCTGCATTTGACCAAAATGGACAAACCGCAATGCTGCTTGCTCAAATGGTATGGTACTTTGTGGATGGTTTTTACAACCGCAAGAAGGATTTTCCATTGACGCCTAAGTCGCAATACCTCATTTACAGGGCTAGCTTAAACGATGGTTCATCAGAATTACTTTTTGTAAAGAGTAAAAAATCTGATCGTTGGTGGATGCAGGTGCCTTATCCAACAGGGATTTCTAAAAACGAAAGATATCATCTAGTCCCTTGTCGCTATGACGATTATACCACCGCGGTGAATGGAGATATGCCTGATTTATGGTGGCGCACCTTCCAAAAGCTACTATAATATTACATTAAACCATGCGTTATATTTTTGGTCTATTAATTACATTTGGACTTGAATAACCAAACTTATTATTTCAATAAAAGAAAAACTATGAAAAAGATCACACTGATCGCAGCTTGTTTGTTGCCTGCAGCCGTTATGGCACAAAGCAAATTTGCAGTTACAGGTAAGGTAGGGAACTTAGGTTCACCTGCAAAAGCCTTTTTATATTATGGCCCAAGGGCTAAACAAATCGTTGACTCTGTAAATATCGTTGGCGGTAAATTCGCATTTGCAGGAACTGTAAACGGAATTACTCAGGCTTCTATTAGAGTTACTCATGCTGAACCTACAAAACGTGGTACTGCTCCTGATGCTATTATGTTTTATCTTGAGCCAGCAACCATTCAAGTGGTTTCAACTACAGATTCATTAGTAAACGCTGTTATCAAAGGTTCTAAAGTGAATGAGGATGATGCTAAATACAAAGCATTAACTAAATCAGCTAGTGATAAGAACGCGGCTTTAATGGCTGAGTTTCGTGCCAAAGGTCCTAATGCACGTCAGGATGAGGAATTCATGAAAGGAATTATTAGCCGTGATGAAGCTATCAGAAAAGAATTAGATGTATTAAACAAACAGTTTTATGCAGCTAACCTTAACTCTTATGTGGGTTTAGTAGCATTTAAAGCAACAGCGGATGTAGATGCGGACCTTAAAGGTACTGAAGCTGAATTCAATAAATTCTCTGCTGCTGTAAAAGCAACTGATCTTGGTAAAAGCATTACTAAAGAGATTGAATCTGCTAAAAAAACAGGTGTAGGTCAAATGGCTATGGATTTCACTCAAAATGACGTGAATGACAAACCAGTGAAATTGTCTGACTTCCGTGGAAAATATGTTTTGCTTGATTTCTGGGCTTCATGGTGTGGTCCTTGTCGTGCTGAAAACCCTAACGTGGTAGCTGCTTACAACAAGTTCAAAGATCAAAACTTTACTGTTCTTGGTGTTTCTTTAGATAACCCAGGTAAAAAAGATGCTTGGTTAGCTGCGATCGCAAAAGATGGTTTAGCTTGGACTCAATTATCTGACTTGAAAGGTTGGGAGAATGCAGCTTCAACAATGTACGGTGTACGTGGTATCCCTGCAAACTTTTTAATCGATCCTAATGGTAAGATCATCGCTAAAAATGTTAGAGGTGAAGAGTTGCAGAAGAAATTGGCTGAGGTTTTAGGGAAAGGAAAGTAGAAAATAACCGTTCTCTTCAAGAGCTGCATTACTTCGCTGAAGGGCGAAGAACGCTGAGGCTCTTTCTGAGAAGGTAATTTTCTTCCTCACAAAAACAAAGAAGGGGAGACTCACAAAAAGAGGTGCTTCCTATAAAATAGTAAAAGGGTGAATAGGTCGGGTTAACCGGTTTATTCGCCCTTTTTAGTTAGTTTTTTTTTGCTTGTGGGGGACATGCTGTTTTCAGGCTATGCGTTTGTGAGGGGAAAATTGGGTTTTCCGAGGAGACCTAGGAAGATTTTCCTTCTTCAGGGAAAAGATTCCAGACTGCGAGGAGAATCCCTATTTTATTTTTAAATTGCGCAATAGAATTACATGATCATGAAAAGATATATTTTAGCTGTGATGCTGTTGTTGGGTTTTAACACCTTTACTAAGGCACAGCAGAAGATGCCTACAGCACAGGAAATGACTGTTAAAAGTGTTGATGAGTTGGAAAAAAGATTGAAACTGACACCAACGCAGAAAAGTGTGATTTACAATTATGTGTTTGATATGTCGAAGCAGCAGCTGGATTTGATTAAAAGGCAGCAGGCAGGAACATCTAAAGAAGATGATGTAACGAAGTTTTATAAGCTTCAGAACGATACCAATGATAACATCAGAACGATCTTAAAAGGAGATCAGTTACCTGAGTTTGAAAAGGTACTGGAAGACCGTTTAAATGGTGGCACTAAGAAAAAGAAGAAAAAAGGTAAAGGAAAAGAGGAAGAAGAAGTAGTGACAGGGATTTCCGGACTGAAATTGCAAGCTCAACCTTAACAAAATTTTTTTATAAATGTAAAAGGGCGTATCATTTTTGTATGATACGCCCTTTTGCGTGGTTTAACTGCCGTAGCAAGTTTTGCTGTTAATTACGGATCACGCATTTATATTATTTATAGTTTAAAGAATTATTGTAAATTAACAATCTTAAATCCTCTAAAACAATGAAGAAGTTAATGCTCGTCTTATTTATCCTTGGGGTAGGTAAAATTTCAACTGCACAAACGAACGTATTAAACCAAAATGGTAATGTCGGTATAGGCAATGCAAGTCCCTCTGTCTTGCTGCATATTGGATCAGGTAGTGGACCACTTCATGTAGGTTCACAGGAGGGTATCTTATTTAAAAGTGGATCAGGTGATCGCTCATTAATGGAAATTCATAGCCCGGGTGGGGAGAATAGATTTGTTCTACAGTCTTTAAGTTATGGTTTTTATCTTGCGGGATTGGATCAAAAGCCGCTTTTACTTCAATCTACAGGCGGAAAGGTCACAATAGGGACTGACAATCCAGATCCAAATGCATTACTAACTGTAAAGGGAAATATTGCATCAAGGGAAGTGAAAGTTGTTGCCACAGCAGGAGCTGATTTCGTTTTTAATGAAAATTATGAGCTTCCTTCTCTAAAAGAAGTGGAAAAATATATTTTCGAAAACAAGCATCTTCCGGAAGTTCCTTCTGCTCAGGAGATGATAGCCAATGGCGTTGAGTTAGGAAAAATGAACATTTTACTGTTACAAAAAATCGAGGAATTAACTTTATATATGATTAAAAAAGATAAAGAAATCGAAGAGCTCAGAAATGAAGTGAGAAAAATAAAAATGAGCTATTTAAAAAAGTAAGTGGGAGACCTTGGGTAACCCGTCAGGTATCCAATCCTGATCGACAAGGACTAGTCATCCACCGGAAGCGAGTCTTAAGTAGTCGTCAGAAATGATGGTACGAAGTGTAGAAGACAGCGACTGCTTAAGGTATACTATTGAGTCTCCGGCACTAGGGTAACATCAATCCGGGGCTAAAGGCAGGGCGGAATGTGCCTGTAAATCCCACAATTTATTTACTTTTAATTCTTAACGTATAACAATGAAGAAATTTTTTATAACTGCCTTAGCAACGATGGTTGCTGTTTACACTTACGCTCAAGACGGTGTTCATTTACCTTTAACTGGAGGAGCTCTTACCGGACCTGTAACCGGTACCTCTGCTGCGTTTAGCGGTGCTGTTAATTCTGATACCTGGATGCAATCGGGTAGCGGCTTGATTAATAAAAATAGCATACTTGCCAACAACTCTTTTGGTGTTTACTTTGATAATACCGGCGAATCGGGATATGGTATTTACAGAGAACCAGGTGAATGGACCTTCCCTTTTCCGGATTTAAGAATTGCGTTCCACACCGGCTTAAAATTAGGAGCCCATTTCAGTTATGGAGGTACACGCTTTTATAACAATTCGGACATGATTACTGAAATTATGAGCGTTGGAAATACTGATAATAATGTACGAGTTGCATATGGCTTAAACGTTGGCGGTGCATTAACTGGGACATCCGCAACTTTTAATGGGTTTGGAACTTTTAACAAAAGTCTATCTGTATTAGGACCAGCTTCTGATAATATCGCAGCAGGCAGTAATTTTTATCTTGCGAACCTCGGCACAGGACTCTCTAATTATGCATCTGCAACGCAATTAGGCCTTAATGGTTCCTTAGACTTTTGGGTATATAATGCTGAAACAGATGGTTGGGGTAGTCCCAGAATGAGGATAACAAAGTCCGGCAATATAGGTATCGGTACCTCGACTCCGGATTCGAAACTCACAGTGGCAGGTAAAATCCATTCACAGGAAGTAAAAGTAACTGTTGCAGCAGGTGCAGATTTTGTTTTTGAAAAGGATTATAACCTTAAACCTCTTAACGAAGTAGCCGCGTATATTTCGGCAAACAAACACTTACCAGGAATAGCTTCTGCTGAAGATATGAAAAAGAATGGCTTGGAATTGGGGGAGATGAATATTAAACTGCTTCAAAAGATTGAAGAGTTAACCTTGCATCTTATAGAGCAGAATAAACGCATTGAAGACCTGGAAAAAAAGAAAAGTCTTTAGATTAATTATAAAAAGGGCGTATCATTTTTTGTGATACGCCCTTTTGCGTGATTTAAAGCGTTATACTAAATCAAATCCAATATCTTCTCTGAAGTACTTACCATCGAAGTAAATGCGTGCTGCGTCAGCTGTTGCTGATTGAAGGGCTTCGAATTGACTGTCTTGCAAGCTCGAAACTGCTAAGATACGTCCGCCATTGGTTTTTACTACGCCGCCTTCAAGGTTTGTCCCTGCGTGGAATACCAGGGATTGACGTACATTTTCAATTCCAGTAATTGCTTTGCCTTTTTCGTATTCGCCCGGGTAACCACCAGCCACAATCATAACCGTTGCGGCATTTTTAGGGCTGATATTTAGTTTGTAATCTTTTAGTTTTTTATTAGCCGTTGCCATGAATAGTTCCACGAGGTCGTTTTCTATTCTTAGCATCACGCTTTCCGTTTCCGGATCGCCCATGCGGCAATTGTATTCAATAATCATTGGCTTGTCGCCAACTTTAAATAAGCCGAAGAAGATAAAGCCAGTATAGTCTATTTTGTCTTTCTTTAGTCCGTTAATAGTTGGTTTGATGATGCTTTCTTCTACTGCATCCATGAACTTTTTATCAGCAAAAGGAACTGGTGAAACCGAGCCCATACCACCGGTATTTAAGCCTGTATCAGCCTGACCAATTTTTTTGTAATCCTTTGCTTCAGGTAATATCACGTAGTGATCACCATCAGTAAGTACAAATACAGAAAGTTCGATACCTGTCAGGTATTCTTCAATTACAACCAGTGATCCGGCAGTACCAAATTTGCCACCTAGCATCAATTGTAATTCTTCTTTAGCTTCGGCAATGGTCTGACAAATTACCACACCTTTACCTGCTGCAAGACCGTCAGCTTTCAATACCACCGGTAAGCTATGGCTTTCCAAATAGGCTAAGCCCTGTTGTAAGGTCTCATTGGTGAATGATTCTGAGCCTGGTGTAGGAATATTATGGCGTGCCATGAATTGTTTAGAGAAGTCTTTACTTCCTTCCAGGATAGCACCTTCTTTTTTAGGTCCGATTACCGGAATTTTGGCAAGGATATCGTCATTTACAAAGAAATCATGAATACCGTTTACTAGTGGTTCCTCTGGACCAACTACTACCAGCTGGATATTTTCCTTAAGTACCAGCGCTTTTACCGCGTCGAAGTTATTTGGGTTGATGTTTACGTTTTTGCCGTAAGCATTTGTACCGCCATTACCCGGTGCGATAAATAATTGTGCGCATTGCGAAGACTGGCTGATTTTCCATGCAAGGGCACTTTCTCTGCCTCCGGAACCTAATAGTAAGATATTCATCTATGTCTGATTTGTTGTTTTTTATTGTAGGAGCTGCGTTTATTGTTCAGCAAATATACCGCTTTAGCTAAATTATCACAGCTTAAATTTGTCTTTGTCAGGCATTAGTATGAGTAGGGCTTAAGTAGGGGATGACTAGCAGGTAAGTAGGGGGTTGCTTTACCCTTGCGTTACCCTTCCTTTAGGGTTGCCTTACCCTTGGTTTACCCCTAGGGTATAGCAACCCTAACCCAACCCTAAAGCAAGGGTAAAGCAACCTGCTACTTATTCCCAACTTAAACCGTAGTCATCCCCTACTCATAGTAATGGCTGACAGATGTTCTATACTGAGGTGATTATTTTTTACTTATCTCAGTATTTTTATAAACCATTTGTTTTTTTAAAAACGGTTTTCCTATATTTAGAACAATTAATCTCTAATTATGAAAGCGCTCTTCACCTTCACTATAGCTTTGGCTATTCTGCTAACAGGCTGCAAGGAATTTATAGAACCTTCTATTGAAAAAAGAAATGTGGTATTGTTGGCTCCTACAAATGGGGCGGAAAGTAGTCGGTATAGCCAAACCTTTTGGTGGGAGCCCGTTGAGGATGCTTTAAAATATCGACTGCAGGTAGTAAGCCCTAATTTCGATCAGACTTTGACGCTCATATTGGACACACTCTTGGAGACCAATAGATTCAACTATACACTAGATCCGGGAAATTACGAGTGGCGGGTAAGGGGCGAGAATGGAAGCAGTCAGACACACTATTTCAAATCTTCTTTTTTTATTTACGCAAGTTCTATTAAAGAACAACAGGTGCAGCTGCAATTGCCAGGGAACAATACGCTGACTAATCAAGCTGCGCATACTTTTACCTGGCTTAAGTTGTTTGGCGCGGATAAGTATATCCTGCAAATAGATACCAATAATTTTATCGATGAAAGTAAGCTATTTCTGGATAAAACGCTTCCAGGACAGGAATTTGCAGTGACCTTTGAACGGGATAAGCTTTATAAATGGCGGGTAAAAGCTAAAAATGATACGGCTGAATCCAAGTGGTCGGTCATTCAAAATATTACCTATGATAAAACTCCACCTGCAATCGTGCTTTTAAATGCTCCGGCAAATAATGAATTGGTAGCAAAGCCTGTTAATCTAAGGTGGAATGCAACAGCGACTGCTACAAAGTATCAACTGTATGCTTATAAAAGCGAAGGTAGAGTGCTTTATAGCAGCAAATTTCCGATGACCTTAACTGCAACTAATTACAGCTTTACTGAAGGCGTAAGCGGCGAGAAGGTTTATTGGGAAGTGCGGGCAATAGATGAGGCTGGAAACACTGGGGCGTATAGCGAGTTAAGAAGCTTTGTAATCCAGTAATTATGCAGGTTGCCAAAAATAAAAAGCTTACTTGGTTTCTGATCTGTGCGGTAGCTGTGGTATGGGGGGTGATTTTGTATCGGCTCTTTTTTAACAATACGGAAGAGGATTACGTATTGAAAAACCCTTCGGCAGCGGCTAAGCACGAACCTTATGATCAATATGTTTTAAAGGAAGACACTTTTAAGCTTGCCTTAAACTATAAAGATCCTTTTTTGGCCGGAATAGCCCCTGGATCGGTAGAGCCAAAAATTGCCGAGCCTACCTTGAAACCAATAAATTTTGTTCCAGCACTACCTCCAAAGCCAACGATAGATTGGAGTGTTATCAAATATTCTGGTTATATCATTAATCCGGTCACTAAAAAAATGGTAGCTATAGTTATGGTTAATGGGAAAGAGCGGATGCTGGCAGAAGGAGAGCACTTTGAAGACCTTCAATTACTTAAGAATAAAAAAGATTCGGTACTAGTGAGCTGGAAGGATAAACAGAAATACATAAAACAATGATTAGACAATACATAAGAATTTTTTTGCTTTCACTCTTTTTCGTCGGATCAGTTGGTGTAGCTATGGGGCAGAATTATGAAAAGAACTATTTGACCCACAAAATAATCGTGAATGAGGAGGATAGGACAATTGTGGCTTATGTGAAGCCCGTAAAACAGATTTCTTTGGATACCGATAAACGTTATTATTGGTTCTCTAATGACCGAATTAAGAGTACACAAGGTGGCTTTAGTGGTAAATTGCTGAATGGCCGTTATGAGGAGTTTTATGCCAATAAAAATTTAAAGGAAAAGGGGAGTGTGGATAAAGGACTTAAAGCTGGAGTCTGGAAGCGTTGGGATGAAAAAGGGAAGTTAAAGGACGATTATACCTGGGATCTGGGTCGTATGGATGGTGTTTACCGCAAGTATGATTCTGTAGGAAAGGTATTGGAAATGGGGAAGTATAAAAACGATCTGCTGAACGGGAAACAATATACTTATGCTGGGACTGGGGTAAAAGAACTGCGGTACAAAGATGGGAAAGTCGTAGTACGTAAGAAACTGCGCTTGCCTCGCTTTATGGGTAAACTATTTGATAAAAAGAAAAAGCCTAAAGCAGCCTAGCTGGTCATGATTAAAGCAGGAGCGCTCTATATTGTTGTTATTGTGTCGTTGCTTATTGCGATGATATCGGCGTCGCTATTGACGATTGCTTTTTATTATAGGCAAGAGGTACAGAAAAAGGCGAGATTCGATAAGCTGCTGGTTAATCTGGAATCGGGTACTGCTGTTTTACTTTCTGAAGGATTTAATTATTATGATGAAGCAAAATCTGTTGACCTATTTGAAGACCAAAAGGATAGTCTTGTTCTAAAGAAAGAGCTTTGGGGCGTTTATGAGTTAAATACAGTCAAAGCGTTTGAGGCGAAGGATACATTGAAGCGTGCCTTTTTTTCGGGGGATGCCTTCACAGACCCGAATGCCATTTATTTGGCAGACGAAGATCGACCGCTATCGGTTAGTGGTACTACTAAAATAACAGGCGATGGACAATTGCCTAAATCCGGGCTGAAGCAAGCTTATGTAGAAGGCAAGCCTTATGCTGGAAAAGAGTTGATTTATGGAGCTATTAAAAATAGCGATCGGGGCTTACCGGTGTTGAATGACAAATTAATTCAGGAGATTGAAGCCAATCTAAACACTGTGGAGGGCCTGCCTTTTCTTGTTAAAGATTCAATTTCGTGCTCTTTTTTTAATGCTGTGAGTATCTATAAATTAGCTGCTACTCAAATGAATCTTGGGAGCCGGAAGCTTAAAGGAAAAATTATACTGGTTTCGGATACTACAGTTAACATCGATGCCGATACCCGATTGGATCATGTACAGATCTATGCTCCAGCTATAATTATTGCCGGGGGCTTTAAAGGTAGTTGTCAGTTGTTTGCCCGGGACTCCATTATTATCGGTAAGAATTGTGTGTTTGATTACCCTTCATTTGCGGGGATATTTAAGCCTGAGGAAAGTAAGATTCAGGCGAAGCTTAGCTTAGGAGAGGGCGGACGATTTTCGGGTGTTTTATTCAGTTATGAAAAAACTAGAAGTCCGTTGCAAACGATCATTTCATTGGCCAAAAGTTGTAAAGTAAACGGAGAGGTATATGCTACAGGTTATGTGAAAATGGAGAAAACGACTGCTGTTTATGGGAAAACCAGTGCCAAACGTTTTATCATGCAAACACCTACTACGCTTTACGAAAATTACTTAATAGACATTACGTTGAATCGTAAAATGTTGAGCAAATACTACCTCAGCTCATCCATATTTAAAAGAGATCACCGCGAACAAAGAATTTTAAGATGGCTAAACTGAAAGGAAAAATAAAGGCCTCTACCCTGTTGGAGGTGATTGTGGCTATGGTGGTGATCCTGATTGTATTTGTGCTGGCTACAAGTATTTATGCCAATGTGATGCGGTCTTCGCCTTCAGTAAAGCAACAACATGTAAAGGCAATTATTTCTGGATGGATAACCGAAAGCATTGCTGCGGGCAATTGGAAAGATGAAGTGATCACTATAGATAGCATGGCTTTCCAAAAAACGGTTACACCTTATCAGACTTATCCTGATTTGAGGTTAGTGCAGGTCATTGCGATTGAACAAGGTAAGGAAATAGGAGTACTGAAACTTGTTGTTAAAGTGGGAAAAGATGAATCTGAATAAGAAAGTTCCTGCTTTTACACTGATGGAAGTGACCATTGCTATGCTGATCGCGGGGATTGCTATTGCGATTACATTTACCGCTTATCGCATTGTAAGTGGCTCTTATATCGGGTTTTCGAAGAAACAGGATGAACTGGCCGGGTTTGTATTGGTAGATAAATTGTTAAAACAGGATTTTTTAGGTGCCAGGCACATTGTAAAATCTTCGGATGGACTGGCTATGGAAATGGAGGGTGGATTGATCAGTTATCGCCTGGATTCTGGTTTTATGCTGCGTGATCAGTTTTCGTTAAGGACAGATACTTTTAAGTTACAGCTGAACAGTCCCGCTTTTTTGTTTGAAAGCAATGTTGCGGAAGAAGGGCAGCCTATTGATCAGTTTAGTTTTGAAACGGTGGTGCAGGGTCAGTCGATTCCTCTTCATTACCAAAAAATATATAGTGCTCAGGATTTATTTAAATAATTATGCCTTCAATAGATATATCACGCTATCAGAAAAAAAAGCAACCGGTTCGGAAAAGCGGCGATGCCGATTTGTTTGCGTTTCTGAATAAGGACATCAGTTTTGGCAGCAAACAGGTGTCGGATAAGAAAAAGGAAGGCTTGTATGTGGAGCTGAGCACTTTGCTTTTATCGGGTATCGACTTGCGAACCTCTTTGGAGTTGATTTTGGTAGACCAGGAACAAGCTAAAGACAAGGCTTTGTTTGAAGGGATTAGGCAAAGGATATTGTCCGGTGCTGCTTTATCGGAAGCTTTAAAGGAAACAGAGCGGTTTAGCGACTACGAATATTATAGCATCAGGATAGGGGAAGAGACGGGTAAGTTGGGTGATGTATTGACCGATCTCGCTAAGTATTACAAGAGTAAGATACAACAGCGTAGGAAGATTGTAAGTGCAGTTACTTATCCTGCAATTGTGTTGCTGTCGTCTCTTGGTGCTGTGTTTTTTATGATCAAATTTGTGGTGCCTATGTTTGCTGATGTGTTTTTACGCTTTGGGGGTAAGTTGCCTTGGATTACCGCTTTGATTATTAGTTTTTCGGGTTGGTTTGACCGGTATTTTATATTTCTGGTGTTATTTGTTCTGGTGTTGGTGGTCATTTATTTATTTAAACGTAAAGCTGATTGGTTTAGAAGCTTTTCTTCACGTTTGGTGCTTAAGGTGCCGGTGGTTGGCGATCTGGTGAAGAAAATTTACCTGGCACGTTTTGCCAATACCATGCGTTTGCTGGTGAGTACAGATACACCTTTGCTGCGGTCTATTGCGCTGGTAAGGCAGATGATCGATTACTATCCCATTGAAACTTCCTTGTTGAAGGTAGAACAGGATATTTTGCAAGGGGAATCTTTGCATAAAAGTCTGTCTGCTTTTACTTTTTATCCTGCCAAGATGATCCAACTGATTAAGGTTGGGGAAGAGGTGAATAGAATGGATTATTTTTTTGAAAAAATAGCTGCACAGTACACGGAAGAAGTGGAATATCGCACCAATACAATTAGTAGTTTATTGGAACCATTGATCATCATTTTTTTAGGGCTGGTGGTTGGGGTAATATTGATAGCGATGTATTTACCAATGTTCCAAATGAGTAATAGTTTTTAACGCTTATATAATGATATTATGAAAGTAGATTTAACGCACATCAAAACAATTCATGATCTGGCCAGGACTGGATCGACGGGCTGTCGCCAAGATCTGGCGAAGCGGCTTGGTATCTCTATCAGGAGTCTGTCTGATCTTATCAGATATATGAAAGAAGAGTTGGATATTCCTATTCATTATGATCGGTTGAAATTAACCTATTCTTGCCTTGAAGAAGGACATGTTAATTTTAAATTTCAGCGAAAGAGAGAGCTGAAGAAACAATTAATGAAGTTAATAGAAGGGGCTTTAGCCATGGTTGTTATTTACGACATCATTCCTTTGTAAGAAATAAGTATTATTATCATATTTGAAATACAAACATTCAATTTCGTGTGCTCCAAGGTATAAAACAGGAGATTAAAGAAAACTTACTACTACAGAGAAGAGTAATAGTTGTACATAGAGATTTGAGATCATCAGATCTGAATTGATAAACAGAATTTAAATTTTAAGAATGCTTGTTGTCGATTTTCTGCAGCGAATAAATTGAGCCATTTCAATAAATGATTCAATTTATTCGCTTTAACGTTGTCATTTTGCTGTTTTTCCGCTTAATTTTTTTAAAAATTATTTTCTTGGGGGCATACGGGCTGCACTGATGTTTTTTAAAATTGGGAGATTCAATCAACTCCTTATAAATGAATAAATTTGCTTTTCTCACAATTCTTTACTTGAATTTCATTGGTTCAGCTGTTGCGCAGACTATTTTTCCGCAGGCAATTGATATTCCAATCACGCCAAATTTGGCGGCCTTATATAAATTCATGGATCAACCTGTCGGTACTTTTTCCGGAATACCTCCAGTTAGTTTTCCGGTTCTGGACTTAAATCCGCATGCACGAATAAGTTTAAATTATAATGGCGGTGGTATTAAGGTCGAAGAAATTGCTAGTTCAGTTGGTTTAGGGTGGACATTGCCTGTGGGTGGAAACGTTACCAGAGTTATGAGAGGGATACCCGATGATGTCCCTGGTAGTGATTTATCTGGAGGTTATTATCATTCGACGTTTAAGCCTTCAAACTTTAGTTCTGCAGGTTCTTTAGTTCCAGCTTATAATGCAGGCCGAAATTTATTGGATCTTGAGCCCGACCTGTATTTGTACAGTTTTAATGGTAATAGTGGATCCTTTTTCTTCGATGAGAACAAAAACGTTGTAATGACAGAGCAGAATGGAATAAGTATAGTTCCAATTGTTGGTACAGGTAATGTAGGTTTTTTAGGCTGGATATTTAGAGATGAAAAGGGAAATAAATATTATTTCGGTACTACCGCAGACCGTACCAGGAGTGCCGTAGACTTTACTGAACCTTCATTTAATGGTACGGATCCATATACTAATGCAAGTCCTATTCCAATCTTTAGTTCAACGTGGCATTTAGTTCAAGCCGATGACGTTAATGACGTTCGATTGGCTGACTATAATTACACATTTAATACAATTTCTTATGAGAGTAGGGGTGTTGAGTTTAGGAAATTAACTATCACGGGACCGTGTACCCTAAATGATGGTGATAATCTAAGCACTATAGTCCATGTTCAAAATCAAGAGAGCAATTTGCAGGAAATTGTTTTTCGGGAAGGAAGAATTTCTTTGGAGTATTCAGGAAGGCTTGATCTTATGGGCGGGCGGAAATTGGACCGAATTAAATTGTTTAATAAAGCAAATTCCCTGACAAGGACTTTTCATTTTAATTACGGATATTTTCCTCCAGGAGGAGGAGATGTGCCGCAGTCATCGCACCTTTATAAAAGATTAAAGTTATTGTCTTTTTCCGATTACGGTTCTGGTTCAGGTATAGATAGTATCACTCATAGATTCGAATATGATGAAGGGGTGCTTCCGGTTAGAACATCTACCAACATGGACTATTGGGGCTATTACAATGGGCCAGCTTTATTAAATGGTAACACACTTATTCCTAATGGAACCTATTCTTACTCACAAATAAATTACACGCAAGGAGCTGACCGAAGACCGAAATCTGGCTATAATGCTGCCTGTATATTATCAAAAGTGATATATCCTACAGGTGCCGAAAGAAAATATTTTTATGAAGGAAATTATGTTTTGAACGACCCATCTTCGGAGATCGTTGAAGAGGGTGACAATACTCAGAGTCATATAATTTACCTCGATATGTTAGCGCCTATAGATCAACCGTATTCTGGATACAGGCAGGATATTACTATTAACAGTGCAACTGGCAGTGCTAAATTATTATATTATATAATTGGCGATGTTAGAAATAACTGCGACTTTCATTTTAGAATTGTAAATAAATTAACTAGTTCACAGGTAAATCGGACATCTCCATACGAAGTTACGCTTGAAGAAGAACTTAATTTACCAAATGGCGTGTATGAATTACAGCTTGATTATTATTATCCCTGTTCTGTTGATATACTGGATCTTGGTTGGATTGAAAACAAAGTTCCCCAACAAACTTTTGAAAGATTGGGGAAGCTTTTTTTAAAAGATAATGAATTAGCCGGGGGACTACGGATAAAAAAGATTGAAGATTATCAACCTGAAAATAACCAGGTTGAAATAACGGAATATAAATATAATTTATTCAATGATAGTTTATTAACAAGCGGGATGTTGCTTTCAAACCCGAAATTTTTTTTCAGAAAAACTTGTGCTGGCCGATCGTGTGTTATTTCGGGGCTCTCTTCCCAAAGTTGCTATCCTTTAACCAGTCAGTCTGGCTCTTATGTTTTTTATACAGATGTAACGACGATAAGAAGCAAAAATGGACGCATAGAACAAAAGTTCAGTTTTAATTATGATGGAGATCTAATGGGGGAAGACGATGGACTTTCCCCAATCACACCTATTACAGATAGAGCTTATTCTAGGGGAGATCTAATATATTCGAAGTATTACAATGAAGATAAAACACTATTAAAGAAAGTAAGGAATCTATATAATTACATGGACGAATACTCCCATAATCCATATCAAAAAACAATAATTGCATACAGGGTTTCTTTAGAAGGTGATGACAACGGCGCTGGTGCTCCCTTGCTTTCCGGATGTTGGAAACCTTACTATTTGCAAAGCCGGTTTAAGTATCTAAAATCAACATCTGAAGTTTATTACTATGGCACGGACTCAATCTGCACTTCTAAGGAGTATTTTTTTAATGAGGACATAGCTGCGTTATATCCACATAAGGAAACTTTCCTAACTAGCTCCAATAAGGCACTTGAAATAAACTATCGGTATGCATCCGATAATTCATTAAGCTTCGACCTTGGGTTAACGCCGCCTGAATTGCTGGTTAAGCAAGAGTTAAGGAATGCGAATTACTTACAGCCGATTGAGGTCGTTAAAAAGGTAAGTGATATCGGCGGATCATCATTTATTAGTGGTGACAAGTATATTTTCGCGCTCTCGAATTTCGGGCATTTTAACCTTTCTAAACAGCAACATTTCTATGGACTTAACGAATTTGTTAATCAAAACTATATTCAGTACGATGATATGGGGAACTTGCTTTCAGTAAATATTGATGGTGGAAATAAAACTTGTTATGTATGGGGTTATGGTAAAAGTAAGGCTATTGCAGAAATAAAAAATGCAGATTATGCAACAGTAGAAGCTGTTCTTGGTGGGGTGGCTGCAATAAATTCTTTTTGCAATAATCACAACCCAAGTGATGTCGATGTGTATAATTTCCTTGCTGCCCTAAGAACAGACACAAGGTTAAAGGATGCTCATATAACTACTTATATCTATGCCCCATTGATTGGTACGACAAGCTCTACAGATGCCAAAGGCATGATTGCTTATTATGAATATGATGGTTTTCAACGGTTGAAGTTTATTAAGGATCAGAATGAGAATATTGTGAAAAGCTACGAATACCATTATAAACCTTAAATGCGCTCTTTATGAACAAGCTATTTAAAATTTCGTCCATCATAATTTTTGTTTTTTCGACGTTATTCGGTGCAAAAGTCAAAGCCCAACAGTTACAACATATTAGTTTAAGCACTTATAGTAATCAAACTGAGATTAAGGCCACAGGTAGTGTAACGCTTACAGATGGTTTTTACATTCTTGCAGGAAGCAATGTAAGGATTTTTACAGGCGCTAGCTTTCAGGAATGTGTTGATCTGGTTGGCAGTGCGAGTACGAATCAGAATTACATCAGCACTAAAGTATTTAAAACAGCAGGTGTAAATGAAGGGAATATCAATCAAACCCGAAGCGTTTGTGCTGTCAATCAAACCATTCAATACATTGATGGATTGGGGCGCCCTATGCAAACGGTTACCGTGCAAGGCAGTCCTTCTTTTAAAGATTTGGTACAGCCTGTGGTTTACGATGCTTTTGGACGTGAACAATACAAATACCTGCCTTATACCACTAATGCGGGGGGCTACGGAAGCTTTAGGCATTCTTCAGTAAGCGAACAGGTAGCCTATTACAATACTCCACCTGCAGGAATTGCAAGCATTACCAATACGGCTTTTGCCGAAACCCGTTATGAAGCCTCGCCATTAAACCGGGTGTTGGAACAGGGGGCACCCGGGGTTAACTGGCAGTTGAACGCTGGTCATACCCAAAAAATAGAATATGGATCAAATAACAGTTCGACAGCCTACAACAGCACCGGTTTTGCTGTACGGTTATATACTGCTGCTGCAGTGACTACAGTTGATCATGAGCATGAAAGAATTCTTTCGGGTACTGGATTTTATAATCCGAATGAGCTTTACCTCAGCATCAGCAAAGATGAAAACTGGAAAACAGCAAATGGTAAAGCTGGTACTGTAGAAGAATACAAAGATAAAGAAGGCCGTATTGTTTTGAAAAGAACTTTCGACCAAACCGGAGCCTTGAGCACCTATTATGTTTATGATGATCTGGGTAACTTAAGTTTTGTTTTGCCTCCTGGCGCGAATCCGGATGTTGAGGTGGTCCCTAATCAAACGGTACTCAATGATTATTGTTACCAGTACCGTTACGATGGGCGCAAGAGGTTGATCGAAAAGCGGATCCCAGGGAAAGACTGGGAAGAGTTGGTTTATAATAAGCTGGATCAGGTGGTACTGAGCCGGGATGGAGTCCAGAAGGTAGGCAATCAATGGTTGTTTACCAAGTATGATGCATTGGGCAGGGTTTTAATCACTGGCCTTTATGCCGATGGTAGCTCACGAGCTAGTTTACAGGGTACAGTGAATGGGCAAAACTCTCTTTGGGAAAGCAGGAGCAGCAGTGAAATTGGTTACACTTCAGCTGCCTTTCCGCAAACTATTACCAATTACCACATCATCAATTATTACGATGACTATGCTTTTCCGGGTAATACCTTTGGTACTCCCAATACAGGCTTAGGTCAGGTTACTGCCGAAAGAACTAAAGGCCTGCTGACCGGTAGTTACGTTTACATTCCGGGTACCACAACAAGATCCCTGAGCGTAAGCTATTATGATGCAGAAGGAAGGATGATCCAAAGCAAAAGCGAGAACCATTTAGGTGGCAGCGATGTGGTTGATAACAACTATAATTTTGCTGGGGAGTTAATGGGCAGTACTCGTACGCATATTGGAAACGGGGCAACCACGACCATTGCCACTCGTTATGAATACGACCATATGGGCAGGAAATTAGCAACTATGGAGTCCATCAATAGTGCGGATGAGGTTGTGCTGAGCAAACTGACTTATAATGAGCTTGGTCAGCTGCTGAGAAAGGACTTACATAGTACGGATAACGGTGCCAACTTTTTACAGCATACCGATTATGCTTATAATGAGCGGGGCTGGTTAAACAAAAGTAGATCAAATGAGTTCAGTGTTAACCTGAAATATGACGATGGTACCGATCCTCAATACAATGGTAATATTGCTAATCAGGACTGGGGAGCTGCGGATAGTTATCCAAATACCTTTACCTATAGTTATGATCCCTTAAATAGGTTATTGAATGGTACCAGTACAGGAACGACATCGCGTAGTGAAGTCATAACCTATGATGCCATGGGCAATATTGCTACATTGAGCAGGGATGGTGGGGCACTGGCTACCTATGATTATGATGGTAATCGTCTAAAGCAAATTCTGAATGGTCCATTGGCAACAGGGTTGTATGGATATGATGAAAATGGAAGTGCGATTACTGATGGAAGATTGGGTGTTAGTTTAAGCTATAATCTGCTAAGCCTTCCGGTAAGTGCGACGGGAACAGGGGTAAATCTGGCTTATACTTATGACGCAATTGGTCGGAAGCTTAAAAAGGTGAGTAATGGGGTTAATCGTGATTACATCAATGGAATAGAGTACAATGGGAGTGTGATTGATATCATTCATACTGAAGAAGGGGTGGCTAGGAAGAGTGGCGGGTTGTACAGTTATGAATATAATCTGACGGATCATTTGGGCAATGTTCGCTATACTTTCCATGAGAATCCTGTCACCCATTTGCTGGAGGGATTGCAGAGTGATGATTATTATGCATTTGGGAAAAGATTTGGTGATGGTGGAGTTAATAAATATCTTTATAACGGCAAGGAGTTGCAGGAAGAGCTGGGACAGCTTGATTATGGGGCAAGATTCTATGATCCGGTTATTGGAAGGTGGAATGTCATAGATCCTAAAGCTGAGCTTGGTAGAAGATGGTCACCATATACCTATACTTTTGATAATCCCATTAGGTTTATTGACCCGGATGGGATGTGGCCGTGGCCATCTATGGCTGATTTAAAGAAAGCATATACTTCTACTGTATCTACCGTTTCCAAGACTTATGATAAAGCCTTATCAACCACAAAAAGCGCTTATAATCAAACTGCATCTGCGGTTACTAAAGCTGGGGTCGCAACTCAAAAGTGGACTGCTGAAAATAAGGAAACTCTTTTAAGCGTGGCGAAAGGCATGCAAGATGTAGGTGACAAAACAGCTGTTATCGGAGGGGTTGCAGCTGTGGCCGGGGCGCCCATTGCGGGGGTAGGCGCCGCACCTGGTGCAGGACTTGCGGCAGCAGGTAAGGCCGTTTCAATCGCTGGGGCTGGTTTAGAAATAGCTGTAGAATTAATTGCGGGAAGTGGTAAAAATGCTGCAATTACTGCGGCAAATGAAGCAACCTATGAGGTTGTGGGGAAAATAGGAGATAAAGCGGTAGACCAACTGATACCAGGGCCTACACCGAGTATTTCACCACAAATTAAAGAAGGGGTTAAACAGGCAGTGGGGCTTGTAGAAAGTGGTATTAAATCGCAAACAGATAAAACGTTAGATAAGTTAAGGGACAAAAAATAAATAATATGGATTTTAAACTTTTTTTTATTGGCGTTGGCTTTTTAATAGCGGCATATCTGATATATCGGAATGTTAAGAATGAAAAACCTTCTTCAGAAGAAACAAATTGGGAAGGGCCCACACTTTCTACCTATATTGGTTTATGGGGTAGCGTTATTATGTGTACTATGGTTGGTATAGGATTTATTTTTAAATCATTGCCGGCTCAAATTTAACTGTAGATTATGAAATTTGAAATATTTGTCAAGTTGCTCTCATCATTTTTGTTTTTATCAATTGGCCTAATGGCAAAATTCTCAAATAATGATGGATGGAGTGCAATTAAAAAATATTGGCTTCTTTTTGTTGTTATTGGGGCAATTTCACTAATTTATAACATCTACAAATTAATATAAATTATGTCAATAAGGATCGATTATTATTTGGGAGAATAACAGACTTCAAGGAGAACTTGTTGGGTATTATTGGTGGGGTTTTAATAGTTGGAGATTAACCCTCTATTATGATTAGACAAATTAAATCGGGACAAATCTGGAAGTATAAAACCAGAGCAAACGAATCAGATTCAAGAGTGATTATAATGTCTATTGACAAAAAAATCATATTGTTCATGTTAAATTGAATGGTTTGAGATTATTAAACCACTGCAAAAATGAAGTTTTTGCTGATTCAATTGATCATCTGCCTATTGCCACTGATATATTTCTTGCAAGTATAACGGAGTTGAAGCTATAACTATGATAGAAAAAACTAATAATCAAAAATAAGTAGTTGCATGAGGGGGATTACGCTGGACAAGGGGAATCTTTGCATAAAAGCCTTTCTGCTTTTGATTTTTACCTGCCAAAATGATCCAGCTCATCAGGGTTGGGAAGAGGTGAAAGGTTTATTTCTTTGAAAAAATAGCATCACACTAATAGCCATGTATCTGCCAATATTTCAAATGAGTAATAGTTTTTAACGCTTTAAAAAGAATTCGTGGGTGTATTTCCGGAGAGGCAACAGGTTCTTCGGATTGTATGGCCGAAAAGTTTGGTATTTCTAAGCGATTTCTGTATGTTAACAGGATTGATGTTTCAGGGAGTACATATTCCACAGGACACATGGGGATGTCAGGAGAAAATGTATTTGTGTTTAAGAATGCAAATCAGTTTTACTATTACGAGCGGTTAGGCTATTCAGAAGGTACTTTTGAATGGGTAAATGATAAGAGCATTAAGCTTACTAGTAAGGTAATGGGATTTGATATTCCATACAAAGATGAAAGACATTATAAAAGTCTTAATGAGAAATTAATAGTTTTTAAAGGAGACAATCTATTTTTTGAGGGCTTTATACTAAGACGGGATAATGTTAAAGGGTTAAAATAAACTCAAGGTGTTGTATTAGACTCTTTCCTCGGATCAATCATAATTTAATTTCTTTATTTTTTAATATATATATATTAGTTAATATAATTACACTTGTTTAATACTCTCTTATGCTCTCGAACTCCACCAAAGGGAATCTTTCTATTGATCTCTTAATAATGCCTCAAACAATCAACTTATATCAGTTTTACAATTAATAGAATTAAATGAAATCCATATTTCTTTTTTCCTTCTTGTTTATTTTTTTCAAATTTTCCTCTGCGCAAACAAATACATTTCCTGAAACGGGGAACGTCGGAATTGGAACAACAAATCCTACTGCAAAAATTAGTTTTAACAATTTAAATGATGCTTCTAACAATCCAGATGGAATTACCTGGTATAATCCTAGGCCTACGGCCTATGGAATACACAGAACCGCAGGTCCTTGGATTGAGCCAAGTTATCAACAGCTAAGGCTTGGATGGGAAACGGGGATAATATTAGACCCGGGCAGTTTGTATGGAAATAGTTATGTAGATGTTCAAGGAGCGGGACTGCGGGTGACATCTGGAAATGTGGGCATTGGTACACTAAACACTAAGGGCTATAAATTGGCTGTAGCAGGTAATGTGGTTGCGGAGGCTGTGACAGTTAAACTTCAAGGAAACTGGCCGGATTATGTCTTCACTAAATCTTATCAATTCCCATCTCTTCAGGAAATAGAAAAACACATCAAAGAAAAAGGTCACTTGCCTGGTATTCCGTCAGCTGCGGAAGTGAAAGCCAATGGAATTGATCTTGGGGAAATGAATGCGAAACTCTTACAAAAGATCGAGGAGTTGACATTGCATTTGATAAAGATGGAGAAGAAAAATGAAAGGCAGGAGTTGCTAAACCAACAATATCAAAGTGAAATTAATAAGCTTAAATCCAGAATGGATAAATAATAGAATAATTATTTCCTGATTACATAAACAAATCTTAAAGAAATGAAAAAGTTTCTAATCCTGTTTCTTGCAGGAACGCTTTTGTCAGGCATTGCTCTTGCTCAGAATTATGACAATATCTTAAGTTATAGCCTCAATGGGACGCCCCTCCATGGTGTCAAAATTAAGACGAACCTCCCGTTTGTACCCGATGGAGGGATGCCTACAATTACAATTAAAGGGTATAATTATGGGACTTCGGATCCTATAAGCTTAACACTCGTATATTATGTGTGGTGGAATCCAGCTTCAAATGATCCTGGGACTTATTACTTCTACAATCCTAGACTTTCATCCTCAGGCGCTTATACTCCGTCGGTTTATTTATCCAACGAAGGAGGAAAGGTCGTTATCTACATCAATGATAAATCTTATTTTCAACGCTTCACCGTGAGCGCTTTCGGGCAGGGTGATAATGAAACGTTAAGCTGGTTTCAGGGCTGGACAGCTGTTGATGAACCGCTTACTGGAACGAATACAGTTAGCATCCCTTATCGAAACAGACTTGCAGGAGATGTGTTTATGCCAGGAAGTAGTCGGTGGAATGATAATGGAGTAGGAATTGGTACAACTAATCTGAATGGTTATAAGCTTGCTGTTAATGGTAAAATCCGCGCACATGAAATCAAAGTAGAGACAGCTAACTGGCCGGATTATGTCTTCACTAAATCTTACCAACTCCCCCGACTTCAGGAAACAGAAAAACACATCAGAGAAAAAGGGCATTTGCCGGGGATCCCATCGGCTGAAGAAGTAAAGACCAATGGTATTGATTTGGGAGAGATGAATGCTAAACTGCTACAAAAAATAGAAGAGCTTACACTTTACATTATTGATCTTGAAAAGAGGGTTAAAACAATTGAAACTAAAAAATAAACCAGCACTTGAAATGAAAAAGAGCTACAAACTATTAGTTATCATTTTACTACTTCCAATATTAAGCATAGGTCAAAGTAGAAATGATGCCGGGCTGCAAGGTGATGCGGGTGCAGTCTCGGGATTCTATGACGCAAATGTTCCGGTAAATTTTCCAACTGGAGCAAGTAGTTGGTGGCATCTTTTAGACGTAAGGCATAGTAATACGATTAACAATTTTGCAATGCAATTTGCGGGGAGTTTTTTTAATCAGGAATTGTTTTTTCGAAAAACAAATGATAGTCCTACTACTGCCTGGAGCAGAGTATTGTTGGAAACAGATGGAAAGGTGGGAATTGGCACTACAGATACCAAAGGTTATAAACTAGCAGTCGCGGGGGATATGATTGCTGAATCTATAAAGGTTAAGCTGCAGAGTGTATGGCCAGACTATGTGTTCACGAATTCTTATGCATTACCGACTCTTCAGGAAACAGAAAAACATATTAAAGAAAAAGGGCATTTGCCTGGAATTCCTTCTGCTGAAGAGGTAAATACCAACGGGATTGATTTGGGAGAAATGAATGCAAAACTTCTGAAGAAGATTGAGGAACTGACTTTGTATTTAATTGAGATGAAAAAGGAAAATAGAATTCAGCAAAAGGTTAATGATGATCAAAATCAAATGCTTCGAGCCGAAATCAATGCATTAAAATCAAAACCATAATAATTATTGTTGATGTCTATTTAAGAAGCCGAACCGGAAGCTTACTTATTACAGGACGGGGTTTGAGGGGGCCGGTAAATATAATGCTGTTTTAAGAATTTGGTTGTCGGTTTTATGCACTGAGGTATATTGACTTTTTTTAGTTTTTTGTTTTTATTGCATTGGATGGCTTAATCCATCGATTTTTATTCTTCGAGTACTTTTTAATTATTTTCTTTAGTGCATGTAGACTGCACTAGGTTTTTTTAATATTGGAAAGACAATCCAAATTTTGGAGTCTGGGTAATCAATAAAAGACGTTTTTTAATTAAAGTAAGATGAGACATTGTTTTTTATCAATAGTACTAATATTCTCAGTTTCACCCTCTATTGCCCAGACTAATGTTTTTCCTTCGAATGGCAATGTTGGAATTGGAACAACCAATCCAACTGCAAAAATTAGTTTCAATAATTTAGAAGATCATTCTGACAACCCAGATGGAATTACCTGGTATAATCCTAATCCCTTGGCTTATGGAATACATAGAACCGCAGGTGCTTGGACGGGGCCAAATTTTCAACAGCTAAGGCTTTCATGGGATACGGGGATAATATTAGATCCAGGTATTTTGTTTGGAAAGAGTTATGTAGATATTCAAGGAGCTGGATTGCGGGTAACAGCTGGGAATGTGGGTTGGGACACTAGACACGAGGGGCTATAAACTAGCATTAGCGGGTAATATCGTTGCAGAGGCTGTAACCGTTAAACTGCAAGGAAGTTGGCCGGACTATGTCTTTACTAAATCTTATCAACTCCCATCCCTTCAGAAAATAGAAAAGCACATTAAAGAAAAAGGCTATTTACCAGGCATCCCATCTACAAAAGAAGTAGAAGCCGAAGGAATTAATCTAGGTGAAATGAACGCTAAGTTATTGCAAAAGATAGAGGAACTGACATTGCACTTGATCGAGCAGGATAAAAATCAGAAGGCGCTTCAAGAAGAAGTTAGGGGAATAAAAATAGAATTAAATCACTTAAAATCTAAAAAATGAAAAGAAGCCTTACGAAAAGTTATTTTTTATCAATAGCGATATTGTTTTTAGTTTCACCTTCTATTGCTCAAACTAATACATTTCCAGCAAGTGGAAATGTTGGGATTGGAACATTAAATCCTGAAAATGGGTTTCAGTTAGATGTAAGTGGATTAGGAACTATCGGAACTCCGGGTAATGCCCGGCTATATCTAGGGACTTTTGATAGAAATAATGCATTTATTCAAGCTCGTGACCAAGCAACCAATCAGAATCTCAAATTCTTTGCTAGTTCTTATAGTTTTGAGATAGGTAATGTTGGGATTGGAACAAGTAACCCCTTCAGTCGGTTACATGTGAAAGATGGTCCACATACTGGTACAATAGCTTTGGGAGATGATGCTTATCCTACTTTACTTTGTTCTTCAGCTTCAAGTGGGGAGTTTAGGATAGATAATAGGTCATCCTTTATTGGTTACCTAACATTTTATCCTAATGGGCAAAATACAACAGTAGGGTCTGAAGCCATGCGTATATGCGCTTCGGGAAATATTGGAATTGGGACCACAGATCCTAAAAATTACCGTTTAGCAGTTAATGGCAAAATCCGAGCTCAGGAGATTAAAGTGGAGGCTTCCCCTTGGCCAGACTATGTGTTCGCCGATTCTTATTCATTACCGACTCTTCAGGAAACAGAAAAGCATATTAAAGAGAAAGGCCATTTGCCGGGGATTCCTTCTGCAGCAGAAGTAAAAGCCAATGGTATTGATTTAGGCGAAATGAATGCTAAGCTGTTGCAGAAGATTGAAGAACTGACCTTGCATTTAATTGAACTCAAGAAACAGAGTGAATTACGCGATGAAAAGCAAAACAAGGAAATCGCAAAGTTGAGATCTAAATTTAGATAATATGAAGAGTTTTTTTATAATAATGTCGCTTTTTTCATTCTCGATTTCTCATGCCCAAACAAATACATTTCCTACCAATGGAGATGTTGGCATCGGAACAATTAATCCGAATGTACCCCTTCATGTTTCTTTAAATGGCAATAATGTTACCAGTGATTTGACACTCATGGCATCATTTACGAATCCAAGTGGCTCTAAAGGGATATCTTTAGGCTACAACCAATCTTCACAAGCTGGGATTATATATTCTGAAAACAATACAGGTATCGGATCGCCTTTAGAGTTTTGGACTTATAATGGTGGTTCGTTCGCGTCGAGAATGGTATTTGCACAATCTGGGAATTTAGGTATTGGCACCAATTCTCCATCTGAAAAATTGGAAGTAAACGGTAGAATAAAAGCAGGAGATAGAATCTATGCAAATTCCTCTGCCATAAATGACTTAAGCTTGGTGCAAGCTTATAATTCTGCAGGAGGAGCCTCTGTTCTTCGTAGCTATTCGGGGACATCTTATTGGGATTTTTCGGCCAGCCAAATTGCCGGTGGAAACTCTTTGTTTATTGGCCAGGGAATTGATATTTCTGTAAATAATGCCGCAATAGCCATTATGGCTAATAAGAATGTGGGAATTGGAACAAATGATCCAAAAGACTACAAGTTAGCTGTTAATGGCAAAATCCGTGCACAAGAGATTAAAGTGGAAGCTTCTCCTTGGCCCGATTATGTATTTAAGTCAACTTATACTCTGCCATCTCTTCGCGAAATAGAAAATCACATCAAGGAGAATGGCCATTTGCCTGGAATCCCTTCAGCGGCGGAAGTAAAAGCCAATGGCATTGATTTAGGAGAAATGAATGCAAAATTATTACAGAAGATTGAAGAACTGACTTTGTATTTAATCGAGATGAAAAAGAACAATGAAACTCAGCAAAGGATAAATGAGATTCAAAGTGAAAAGATAAACAAACTGGAAGAAACTATAATCCTTAACAAATTAAAATAAGATGAGATATTATTTTTTACCAATAGTGTTAATATTTACAATCTCAGCTTCCATTGCCCAGACTAATGTTTTTCCTTCGAGTGGGAATGTTGGAATCGGAACAACAAATCCCCTTGCTAACTTGCATCTAACAGGTATCATTAGGTGGGGAGGTGATGATACCAATTACTTATATTCAGGTCAGGATGGAATTGGAGGATACTTTGAGCAGGTTGGAACCGATGCTGATAAAAGTAAGATCAGGTTTCAAACATCAAAAAATGGTAGCGGATCGGCGTACTCGCAATTTATAATAGATCCAGAAAAAGGGTTTAGTTTCGTGAATTTGGGCCCAGGTAGTTCCAATGTAGGTATAGGAACATCAGATACCAAAGGATATAAACTGGCTGTCGCAGGAAATATGATTGCCGAATCCGTTAAAGTTCAACTACAAGGAAGCTGGCCTGATTATGTATTTAAGTCAACTTATATTCTCCCATCTCTTCAGGAAACAGAAAAGCACATCGAGGATAATGGTCATTTACCTGGGATTCCCTCAGCAGCAGAAGTGAAAGCCAATGGTATCGATTTAGGAGAAATGAATGCAGCATTGTTAAAAAAGATTGAAGAGCTGACTCTTTACTTAATAGAGCAGAAAAAAGAAATAATTACACAAAAACAGCAAATCGAAAATAATCAAGCGGCTTTCAAGGTGGAAATTGAAGAATTAAAACAATTAATCGCAGAAAAAAAATGAAAAAGATTATTCAACTGATATTATTAATTATAGTAACCAATCCATCTTTTGGCCAGAAAGTGCAAGCCATAGTCGCCTCTGGTTCGCATCTTGTTTTGGCTACAAATTGGGTCGTTTTTGCAAATAGTATCATATCTGTCGAACATTTGGATGGAACGAATAGACATGTTTATAGTCAGGCACCACTTAACTATAATGTGAATGCTATGTATGTTGGAGGTCTTGATACAGATTTTGCTCAAAACACTCCGGTACTTGTATATGTAGTAAAACCCTTGATTAAGATTGTAAGTGCTCCAAAAATAAATGCGACTGTAAATTCAATTAATCAGGTCATTTCATTTGGAGATTGGAGCAAGCATTCCACTGGTAAAATTTTGGTTGAGGAAGAGGATGGTCGTAATCAGCATATTTATATTTCAGCCTCATCAAGACCATATACTTCCAGCTCATTATCTATTACAAATCTTAACACAGATTTTGCTGAGGGTACAATTGTAAATGTTTATGATATCGACTATGCGGTTTTATCTACCGAAGGCAATCTTAGCATTAATACGACCAGTTTTGATAATCAGCTTTCAGTAAATGGTAAGATCAGAGCTCAAGAAGTAAAAGTGGAAACTGCAAACTGGCCAGATTATGTATTTGCTAAGGATCATGAATTACAGTCATTAAAAGAAACCGAACGGCACATCAAAGAAAAAGGGCATTTGCCTGGGATCCCCTCTGCTGCAGAAGTAAAAGCCAATGGAATTGATTTGGGTGAAATGAATGCCAAGTTACTTCAGAAAATTGAGGAACTGACTTTGCATCTCATTAAAATGAGGAAAGAACTTGACGAATTAAAGAAGAAATAAATAGTGGATCATTTAAAAAAAACAATAATGAAAAATATCATACCAATAATGATCCTATTTGTATTGTCCTTTAATTTAAAAGGACAAACACTTCAAAGTGTAACGGATAATGGTAATACCACAACTAACAAGATATCCATAAATACTGCGGCTGAAGGTTTGTCACTACTTGGAAACTCTTATTTATCTTTCAAAGACATAGGGAATATTTCCAGAAATGGATATATACAACATGACGGAAGTGATTTAGTGATTAGCCCTGATCTTGGAACCATTAGGCTTTATGGGAAAGTTGGAGTAGGATCTGTGAGAGCTTATGGTGGATCTACACTTCATGTTAAAGCCACGAATCCCAGTCCTTGGGCATTTTTAACCGAATCAAGTACAAATCAATGTATTATAGGGATGAGCCATACAGGTAGCGAAGGCGTTATTGCGGTGAGTTACCTCGACGATAGCGGATTTACACCACTTCAATTTATGACATCTAATATTCCAAGAATGACTATTGCAGCAAATGGAAATATTGGCATTGGAACTGCCGATCCTAAAGCTTACAAGCTTGCAGTTAATGGTAAAATTCGAGCACAAGAGATTAAAGTGGAAGCCTCTCCCTGGCCGGACTATGTATTCACAAAGTCTTACTATCTCCCATCTCTTCAGGAAACAGAAAAGTATATCAAGGAAAAAGGGCATTTGCCAGGGATCCCATCAGCTGCAGAAGTAAAAGCCAATGGTATTGATTTAGGGGAAATGAATGCAAAGTTATTACAGAAGATTGAAGAATTGACTTTGCATTTGATTGAAAAGGATAAAAATGAACAGAAGCAACATCTGTTGTTTAAAGATCAAAATAAAATGATAGAAAAATTGATTGAGCGATTGGAAAGCCTTGAAAAAAGATGTAAGTAAAAATAAAAAAAGTCCTCCCCTCTATGGGGCAATAACATAAATTTAAAACTGAGTTAAACAAATTAAAATCAAAACCATAATAATTATGAGACACTATTATCTCTTGCTCATCCTTGTTTTTTCTTCTATGGCTCCCTTTGCTCAAACAAATAAATTTCCTCCAGATGGGAATGTAGGTATTGGAACAACTACACCCTCCTCACAAATTGAAATATATAATATTGCCCCTAAAATTACCCTAACGCCGGCAAGCTATCCAGGCAACTATAAAACTTCATTTGGCGTCCAACCTGGTGCCCAGGCTTTTTTAATATTTGGGAACAACTCTCAAAATGAAATAAGGGCAGGTAATAGTTTAGCCGGAGGTTTTTTGGATTTTTTCACTAACAATACTGTAGATCAACATCTAGCATCAGATGGTAATTTGGCGATGAGACTTGCGGCCAATGGCAACGTAGGTATAGGAACAACATCGCCAAGAGAGAAATTATCCGTTAATGGCAAAATTCGAGCACAAGAGATTAAAGTAGAAGCTTCTCCCTGGCCAGATTATGTGTTTATGAAAGATTATAAACTCCCAACGCTGCAAGAAACAGAAGTTCATATTAAAGAAAAAGGCCATTTACCAGGTATTCCATCGGCAGCAGAAGTAAAAGCCAACGGAATTGATTTAGGCGAGATGAATGCTAAGCTTCTACAAAAAATAGAAGAGTTGACTTTGCATATGATCGAACTGACTAAACAGAGTAAACTTCAAAATGAAAAATATGACAAGGAAATTGAATACTTGAAATCAAAACTCAAATAGAATGAAACAATATTTTTTCCTAATTGGGATGCTGTCTTTTTCAGTTTCCATAGCACAGACAAATGCATTTCCAATGAGTGGAAATGTTGGGGTAGGTACGACAAGCCCACAGAATCTACTTCAGCTTGTGGGAAGTCATGGGGCTACAAATTTGAATATGCACTATTTTAACCCAGACCCAACAAAGGTTGCAGATCTTACGTTATGGGCAAGTGAGCCAGGCTGGACATTTTCTGGTACTGGGATAGGAAATAATGTATATAACAGTCTGGTTGGCGTAAGTAGAATTAGTAATTCTAAAGGTGGGTCTTATATCAGGTTGCTCGATCAAGGAATGAGGCTTAATATAGTTAGTGGCGATGGAACAGATATTTCTGCGCTTGCAATTGATCCAATTGGCAATATCGGAATAGGAACCTTATTGCCTGCAGAAAAGCTCTCAGTAAATGGTAAAATTAGGGCTCATGAGATTAAAGTAGAAACCGCAAACTGGCCAGATTATGTATTTACCAAATCTTATCAATTCCCTACCCTTCGGGAAACAGAAGCCTATATTAAAGAAAAAGGCCATTTACCTGGGATTCCTTCTGCTGCAGAAGTAAAAGCAAATGGAATTGATTTAGGTGAGATGAATGCTAAGCTTCTACAAAAAATAGAAGAGTTGACTTTGCATTTGATTGCATTAGAAAAGAAAAATGAAATACAGCAAAAAGAGATAGATGAGCTTAAGCCAATTAAGATTATGGCCTCACCATCGACGGGAGAATAAATGATATTTCTTTGAATAAGGGTATGTAAAATAAACTGTGTTCAAGGCGGTGATTCATTAGAGTTACCGTCTTGCTCGTTTTAATTCAAATCTAACACCATCCGGTCAGGAAACCAAATTGCAAGTTTTTGTGCAGTACCCCCCCCAATTACTTAATGGCATAGTCTACTTCTGGCTGATGTTATTATTAGACAGGCTTTAGGTCAACCATAAATGCTTTTTGGTCTTTAGAGGCCACATATTTCAAACTGTTGCGGATTTGATGTACTACACAGGTCTGAATCTCGGTTTGAGGGAATACCGTATTTATAGCAGGGAAAGCCATTCAAGTCATCAATACAGGCAATCAGAATATCTTTTACACCGCTGTTCTGTAAATCAGTGAGCACAGATAGCCAAAAATTGGCACCTTCATTTTGAGAGACATACATCCCTAAAAGCATTTTATATCCATCCAAGACCATACATGCCAATAATCTTATGCTCCAGACTCTCTGCAAGAATAGTTTCACGTTTGCGAATCAACCCTGGTTCAAAGGTAGAACTCCGATCGCTTGGGGTTTCTATGGTAATGGTACCAGAGGAAGTGGAGTAAAGGAGCGAAAGCCCCATCTTTACCATACAGTGATTTGCCCGAACGCAATTGCTCTAGGGCTTTTTGCTTCATTTGCTCGTGATCGAGCTGCTCATCTTCTCATTTTATAAACTGTGTCTCTAAGTTAATAATTAACCAGTTGACACAGTTTATTTTACGCCCTCTTGAATAAAATGGTCTTAATTATAATTTTTATCATTTTATGATTTGTTTTTTTATTGGAGTTACTTTAGGCGACCTCAATACATTTTTGTGCCTTTAAAAAAATAAAAAACTAAATTTTTGATTTTTCTTTTTGATTTTCAATAGGATAAGTTTTTGACTTATTTTCTTTAGTGCACGCTGTATGCCTTAAAGAGTTTGATCTTTAAGGCAAAATTATCTGTATTATTACTTAACCGTTTCTATGCTCAGGAGCTTTCATTCAATTGTTTTTTTCTATTTATGTTTAATTTGTTCTTACAGTTTTGGCCAGGATGTTGGTGTGGGAACAATTTCTGAGGGGCTTACAAACTTTAAAGGGTCATCTTCTGTAGACCATACTACAGGGATCATGAGCTACAACATTCCTTTATTAAGTATCGGACAAGATGGATATCAAATTCCTATATCTTTAAATTATAACGCCTCTGGAATAAAGTTATCAACCAAGGTGGATATCGCAGGCTTGGGCTGGTCTCTGAATTATGGTGGAGGAATAGTTAACAGAAATATACGTGGTGGATTTGCGGATGAAGATAGGACTTATGGTATATTATTAAATCCAATTCCTACAGATCCAACTGCGCTGTTGGCTCATGAAGCTAAAGTAGGGAAAGGGAAGGTAGATGGTGAGTCTGATATCTTTAGTGTTAACATAAATGGGGTTGCAATTAAGTTTGTAATTACTTTAGAGGCTGGAAAGCTGGTTGTAAATCCTTTAGAGAGAACTGATATAGTGATCGAGTGCTTATCAGATAGTTTTTATTACATTCATGGTTTTAAGATTACAGACACACAGGGGACTGTATATACTTTTCAAAGTGGAGATCCATCTAATTCATATATAAAGAGTCCCGCAGATGGAAATTCAAGCTTAATTAGTGCTGTAACATTTTGGTATTTAACCAAAATATCGGTTATAAATAATGGGGATATTAATTTTGAATACACTAATTCTTATTTGGAGGAAAAAGATAATGCTGGATTTTCATATGTGCAATATGGTATGCCTATGTTATCTCCAAAGTTGAATAATGACGGCGCTTTAAATGCTCAGTTAGAGTCTCTTAATAATAATTATGGCAATAGCAGTGCTCAACTTAATTTTGTTAGAAACCAACTTCAAAATGCTAATTCTACCCTAACCTCTTTAAAACAATCATTATATATAAGTCAATATACCGATAGTTTGGGCAATTTCTCAAGTATGAATCAGTCAGTCTGGAATTCATATATGAATCAATTTAATATGTTAGTTGGAGAATTTAGTAATTTATATCTTGAAAATAATCAATACATAGGTGATCTTAAGGGAGTACTTAGTCAAATGTATGGATTAAATGATGAAAAGAAATTTGAAATTTCGGGATATCGGCATAATACGTTGTTTTCTAATAAATTAATTAAAAGAATCATTACACGAACGGATATTGTTGACTTCTCTTATGTGGAAAAAAACAGTAGCAATAAGCAGAATTATTTAATTTCAAAAATAGAACATAAGACAATTGCAGGAGAGCTTCTAAAGACATATTTGTTTGATGTACAGTCGGATATGGGGTTTCTGAAAAAAGTAATGGTATTTACACCTACCGGAAAAGCCGAGCAGCAATATGATTTTGATTATTATCATGAGACGCTCAACGTTTCTAGCCCTTCAACAGATTATTGGGGTTATTACAATGGGAAATGGAGTATGGCAAGGTTTAGCCTTGATCTTGCATATGGTTCTTATTATAGTGGTTCGGCTGCTAGCGTTTTTTCAAAAAATCAGAATTTTCTAAGAAGCGATTTTTCAACTAACATTTTACCTAGTGTAATACCACCTGAAATACCATCGGATAATTATTATGCTGACCGTAACCCTGTTGATAGTGCTGCTGTTTACCATAGTTTAAAGAAAGTGACCAATTTACTCGGGGGAACTATAAGTTTTAAATATGAAGGGAATGAAATTTACCATCCTCAGCTAAATCAAAATATACCAATAGGGGGAATACGCATTAAGAGTATTACTACTTATGATGGTAGCAAAGAACAAACGGTGTCTTATAAATACAAATTCCCTTTGCTTAATAACAGTACTGTTCTTAAAAGCACTGGAGCACTTACCGAGTGGGAAAAGAAAACATTCGCAGTTCCATATTTTTACCAAGGGGGATATGATGTTCATGTTTTTTCTGATTTTGTTGATATGGGAACGCTGTATGTAGATAATAGCAATAATGGTGTGCTTTATCATTACGTTGAAGAAGTACGGAGTGATGGTGCGGCCACAGGATATAAATACCTTCAGGCTTTAGCCACTCCGAGTTTTGAAATTGAGTCTTGCCAGTTTATTTTTCATAAATTGTTAACGGCAAAAATCGATTATGATGCTGCTGGTAAAATTGTAGGCATTAAAAAAAACACTTATGGCGTAAATACACCGTTTTCAGAATATGGATGGCCTACAATGGGGACTTTTGGTAGTTCAATTAAGTCCTTACCTCAGTTAAAAAAAAGCATTATTTCATATGATGAGGAGAACCTTAAACAAATTTATCAGAATACAGAAGTCGCTCAAATTAATTTTGAAGGTAGCCTTTATTCTATAAATCCATATTTTAGGCAATATATTCCTAACTATGAGCCTCGTGTACACTCATCCGAAAGGCCAATAAAGTATCAACTGACTACAGGTTATTTGTCATTGTTAAAGGAAGAAGAAACCAATATTTATAATTCAGATTACAATATACCTTTGGGGACTAGTAACTCCCCCGTAGAGAAACCAGATTTATATACATGGTTACTTAATTCATCTGGGATTAAACCTGTTCAATCTATAATAACTTATAATTATGGCAATCCCGCTCATTTAAATCCTACAGAAATAAGAACAACAAGCAGTAATGGGGATGTTTTGACCAAAAAAATTAAATACGCGGCTGATTATCAGTTGCCTGCTGAAAATCCAATAAGCATGTTAAAAAACCAGGGTAGGCAGGCCACGGTTATTGAAGAGCAATTGTGGAAATCTATAGATGTAGGGGCAAGTTTTAGGCTGGTCTCTGGGACTATTAATGAATATGTCAGTCGTATTGTAAAAGGAAAAACTTATCTTCTGCCTGAAAAAGAGTATCGTTTAAATGTTGTTGCTCCTTTATCTCCTGGTGCACAAGGATATGTTCAATCCCTTAACACTAATGCTCCTTATACTACTGTTTTTTGGGAAACTAACCAGCTTTACGGCGCTCCTATTCATTTAAAATTGTGGGATGAAGGAAGCAATTTTCTTAGAATGAGTGGAGGAAAAGGTCGAACAGGGAATAACTTAAAAGCTGTTAAATATGATCCTTTTAATGGAGATCTGTTATTGGAAGCCGAGAATGTAGACCCCAAAAATTTGCTCGCATTTGATTCCAGCCCTTATCAACGACATGAGTATTACGATAAATATAAGCTCTTTCAAAAATATTATGGTCCCTCATATAAAGAGAATGTAAGGTTCTCTGACGCTCCATTTTTCAATAACAGGCGTGAGATTTTTCTTAGTATCAATCACAGGTTTTATGCATTGGGTATTGATTCCGCTATGCTCAATTTTCAGATTAATTACCCGCAAATGTATTTTACATACATGCAGAATCCTACTTTTCGAGCTTTAAATAATCTGGTTTTTATGATGGCTAATATAAATAGCATGAACGGCTTTATAAAAGCATACGTGGAATATAAAAAGGCAAAAAACTTGATGCCATCCGAAGAATTTCTTGTGATGTCTGGTACACTTACTGACTATGGGTTTAACTATTTTGAAGTTAATGCCTACTTAGATATATTAGGAAATTTTTTCTATGCTGATTTTGAGTATTATGATATCTTATTTAATGATTCTGCTACTGCAGTTGTTGTGCCAATGGCTAAACAAGATTTACCGGTTAGTCACATACCTCTGTCAATAGATGTGGATAATCTGATTTCGACAAATGTCAATTTAGACTTATATGCTTCCAGAGTAGGGAGTCGGGTAGGAAACAAATATGCTTATAGAATCAAATATAAAAATAATACATACTCACCGCTGGAAACAATAGTGTTGCCTTCTAGTGATAATATAGTTAAGAGTAAATTGATCTTAAGTACATTAACAAATGCTTCGCAAATAAAATCGATTGAATTTTTATTTGGATATGAACAAGAGCTGTATAATTTGGGGTTATTTCTAGCTGTACCAGAAAACACTCTTTTTAAAGCTACTGGTTACTTGCCGAACCACACTCCTTATATTTCTTTTGATCAAAGCAAGCGTTATACCGAAACTTTTTATGATGAGAAGATGAACCGACATTTTATAAAGGACCTAAACAATTCCGTGGTTCAGGTTGAAAAATTGGTTTACTCAAAGATTGGAGCTGAAATGCCGAAAAAGACCAGGGTAACAATACAAAATACTTATTATGAATATGCACCAGCACAATGTAATATTGAATCGGTAACTTTTTTTAATACTGCAACTTCTGAATTGATAAGAAGAGATGCGTTGATAATTCCTGGATATAATCAATCATTTGAGCTATCTCCAGGTAATTATAATATTTATTTAAACACGGACGCACCCATTGGTACAGTTTGGTTTGGAAGTCAAAAAATAATTACTAATGCTACCGGAGCAAATGTTATGGAAACTTTTTCTGCCAATCAAAATTATTCAATTACTGTAGGCCCATAATAATCTATCCATTTAATAATTCCAGATAACATGATAAAAGATATTTTACGTTTTAGTTTATTACTTGCATTGACAAATCTTGGTCTTAAGAGTTATGGACAGAAGCCTACTCCCTCTGACACATTAAAAAATAAAATACAGACTCATAATTATCGTAAACTCGTTCATAAGGATTCTACAAGAATTGAAAAGATTGATCGGTTAAATTCTGATTACAGGGAACTAATTGTTGCTGCTATGACCAATACAAAATTGGGAGAAGCTGAGAGACGTACTAAAATTGATCAATTGATAGCCGAGAAGACTAAGAAGCTGAAAGAACTGCAGACGGATAAAGAAAATACGATAAATGTACGGTCGTTAAGACGTACTCGCTTTTAAAAAAGATATAAAACTTTATCCGGATTAAACTATTTATGATCAAATATTTACTCATCCTTGTAATAGGATTACATACTTTAATTACAGATGCTTTTTGCCAGCACTTAACTTTTGATAATTATGCTAATCAAAGTGAAATTACTGCTTCGGGAAGCATAACTTTTACATCTGGATTTCACGTTGCTGCAGGCAGCAACTTTCGAGCTTATATTTCAGTCCCTGTTATCAATTACTGTATGCCATTGGGTACTGTACCTAGCGTCGGTCGGAATTACCAGCTTGTCAGCACTATTAAAAAAAGCGGTGTAACGAGTCCTGAACAGTTGTTGGGATTGAATGCCTGCGAGCTTAGTCAAACCATTAAATACTTAGATGGCCTGGGAAGACCGATTCAGACTGTACAGGTAAAAGGTAGTCCATCTTTAAAAGATCTGGTATTTCCAGTAGTATATGATACAATGGGACGTGAGCCGGTTAAGTATCTTCCTTATGCAGATGAGGGAACTCCGGGCGGTAGTTATCGGAGTAATGCATTGACAGCCGGGCAAGGAGTTTTCGCTTTCTATAATCCGGCAGGAGGTAGTGGCCCCCAACAGGCTAACGGAGTGGTCAGAAACCCTTTTCCTTTTGCAGAAACCGTATTTGAAGCTTCTCCCTTAAATAGGGTAGAGCAGCAGGGCGCTCCTGGTGCTAGTTGGCAAATCTCGGCAGGTCATACCCAGAGGATTGTTTATGGGAGTAATACTACACAAAGTGGTAATTATGGGGTCAAGTTATATCGTGCTGCTGCTGGTACAGATCATATCCGTACATTGATAGATGGTGGTTGGTATGCGGTAGGTCAGCTGATTTTAACCATTACCAAGGATGAGAACTGGACTGTTGCTGATGGACAGACGGGGACCGTCGAAGAATACAAGAATAATGAAGGTCAGGTTGTTTTGAAACGTTATTTTAATAGAAGAGATGACAACAGTATTGAGTCACTCTCTACGTATTATGTGTATGATGATTTTGGTAATCTGAGTTTTGTACTTCCTCCAGGAGCAGAACCTGATTCGGGTTTGCCTGATTCAACGGTTTTAGCCAGTTATTGTTATCAGTATAGTTATGATGGCTTTGGGAGATTGATAGAAAAGAAACTTCCGGGTGTAGGTTTGGTTGCTTTGGTTTATAATAAGCGCGATCAGTTGGTGTTGAGTCAGAATGCGAATCAATTGGGACGTCAGGAGTGGAACTTTATGCGCTATGATGCCTTGGGAAGAACCATTATGACGGGAATTCTTACTAATGGGGGGAGTCGTGCTGCGTTGCAGGCTATCCTGGAATTGGAAACTGTGATGTGGGATAAGAGGGACAATACGTTGAATTATGGTTATACAACTAATAGCTATCCTTCTGGTGGTTTTAGTCCATTAACAATTAGTTATTATGATGACTATGATTTTCCCGGAAATAGTTTTGGCCAGCCCGGCGTTGGCGAAATTTCGGGAGACTATGTAAGGGGGCAGCTTACTGGTAAAAAAATCTGGACTTTAGAAAGCACTCCAAAGGTGTTACTTAGTGTAAACTGTTATGATGATAAAAATAGGCTAATAACTTTGAAATCTACCAATCATTTGGGGGGGACAGACATCCAAAAAAATACGTATGATTTTATTGGGGAATTACTCAACACAACCAGGACTCATATTGTTAATGGGGTGAGTACAGTTATAGCTAACCGCTATGATTACAATCATGCGGGACGTAAATTGAGAAGTTATCAAAAGATCAATTCGGATGATGAAGTGCTTTTGAGTGAAAATATTTACAATGAATTGGGGCAACTGATAGAGAAGAAATTACATGATGGATTGCAGCAGAGCAGATATGCTTATAATGAAAGGGGCTGGCTAAAAGAAAGTATTTCTAACCAGTTTAGTTTGAAACTGGGTTATGATACTTTAAGTTCTCCGCAATACAATGGAAATATTGCGACCCAGGAATGGGGAGCCGCGTACAACAATAAGTATTTGTACAGTTATGATAAACTGAACCGGTTAAAAAGTGGTGTTAGTTCTGGTATTGTGATGAGCGAGGTGCTTTCTTATGATAAGATGGGTAATATTAGTTCGCTGCTGCGTGATGGGGGCAGTCCAAATGTTTATAGTTATTCTGGTAATAAGCTTAACGGGATCACTGGAGGATTGAATACCGGTATTTATGAGTATGATAATAATGGTAACGCAGTTAAAGATGGTAGAAACGGAGCAGTCCTTGAATATAACCTTCTGAATCTTCCCCGGTTGGTTAATAAGGATGGGGAGGGAAATATTGTTTATAATTATGATGCTGTCGGGAATAAATTAAGGAAGGTTAGTGGAGGTATGATTACCGATTATGTATCGGGGATCCAATATTTGAATGGCGCTATAGATTTCATTCAGACAGAAGAAGGGCTGGCGAGAAGGAATGGTAATGGTTATACTTATGAATATACTTTATCAGATCACTTGGGTAATACCAGAGCTACATTTTACAAAAATCCTTCGACAGGTGTTTTGGAGGTGCTTCAAAAAGATGATTACTATTCATTTGGGCTGAGGAAACAATCCCTTGCAGCATCGAATGATAATAAATATCTTTACAATGGCAAGGAGTTGCAGGAGGAGCTGGGACAGCTCGATTACGGCGCAAGGTTCTATGACCCGGTTATTGGAAGGTGGAATGTAGTGGATCCGCTGGCGGAGAAGTTTCAAAGTTTATCCCCTTATAATTATACTGATAACAACCCTGTGAATAATACTGATCCAGATGGAATGGATATTCTTTATGGTCAAGGTGTTGGTGGTGGAGATCTTTATACGGGAGCTGATGCCCAAGCTTTATTTGGACAGCTAAAAGCATCTCAGCAAGGGGATCAGGATGATAAAAAGAAGAAAGAGAAGCCTAAAAGTGAACAGTTGTTGGATGGTCTTGTTTCTGGTTTAAAAGATTTGGCTAATGCACTTGCTCCAATTAGGCCAGCAACAGAAGATGATCCGCAATCTCTTAGTGAATGGTGGGATGGTATAAAAAGTGCCCCAAGTAATATTTCTGACATTTATTCAGACGGATCGCTGGAAGATAAGACTAGATTAACTGCTTCTTTAATTGGATTGTTTAGAGGTAAAAAACCTTCTGTTTCCGGTGTGATGCTTGCTGGAGCGAAAGGAGGGAGTAAGTTATTGTATTTTGGGAAAATTGCCGTAAATAGAGATGTTTTTCATAGAGTAATAAAGAAAGAGATATTAAGAAATGCAGGAGATTTTGTGAAAAAGGTTGGGGGGAATCCCGATGTGGGCGTTGTTGGAGGTAATATACAGTTGATCGGTAATGGACCATATAAGGGTAAAACCTTTCAAACCACTCTTAAAGCTTCGGAATACTTAAAATAAAAGTAGAATATATGGGTACAGCATACGAAATAAGGATAAACTGCAATGAGCAGGGGAAAAAAAATATTGAAGGTATTTTGGGGGTATCCAGTGATGATTCATCAATGGGATGGAGCTTGACAATTGAAGAAAGCTCTCCCCAATTTTTAGATGCTTTGAATGTTTTTACTGATTTAATATCAAGTAATCTACAGAAGTTAAATAAGATTGGAATTAAAACCGATATGATAACCTTTTGGTATTTATATGAATATGAGCAGCAATGCAATATGGAGTTTTGGCCTGATATCACTAAGAGAATTGGTGAATTAGGAATCGTATTATGTATTAGTTGTTGGGAGAAATAGCTATCAACTTGGCACTTTAAGTATGACGCTTTACTATTTAGCCGATAGGCTGCATATCTGTTTATGCAGCCTATTGTTGTTTTTATACCTGCAAGTTGTGTTTTTGGGTACCCAAAAACCTGCTTGCCTTCGCTTAGGAGCGAAGGAGAGGAAACCTTCGCAACTTGGTTTCTGCTACAGAGGGTTACTTACTGCCTTTTAAGAGTTCGTTCTTTTCCCTTTCAGCTTGTAACAGACGTTCATAGAGTTCCATTACCTTGTCCAGCGGGTTAAAAGTGCACTGGTAGTTGAAATAACTCTGATCGTGGAAGTAGTTGATAATGGCATCTTCAGTGAAGCTCTTGATGGCCTGGGGTGTAACGCCTAAAGCCTTTGCAACCTTGCCACTCGAAGCTTTATATGAGAGCTATGCGGTTAAAGATGAACGCAGCCAGCGAAATAAGGTCATGTTGTCCCTGCTGATCTATCAGGGTGTCAGCAATGCGGAACTGCATAAACTGGAGGCCGGCCATGTTAAATTAAAGGAAGGGAAACTCTATGTTCCGGCATCAGGACAGAGTAACAGCAGGATATTGAAGCTGGAAGCCTTCCAGGTTATGGAACTATATGAATACATCCATGTGACCAGGTCAAAGATATTGTCGGAACGTAGCAAAGAACGTTCAGGAAGAAAACCCAAAGCAATGAAAGCAGCTAAGCAGATCCACCAGCTTTTTATCAGTATGAATGGTTGTGAAAATATCAAAAACAGCTTATACCACATTAACCAGGCTTTGCGTAAACTAAATCCTAAGTATAAAAATGCGGTACAGATCCGCCAGAGTGTGATCACTGAATGGCTGAAGGAAAAGGACTTACGGACAGTCCAGTATATGGCTGGCCACCGATATGTAAGCTCTACAGAGCGTTACCAGACCAGTAATCTGGAGGATCTGAAAGAAGCCCTGAACAAACACCATCCCTTAAAATAAGAGCATAAAAAATGAGCAAGCGGGAATTGGGCAGCAGCCCTATTCTCTGCCCTTACGCTACCGCTAGAGGGGTTTGAAGTATACTCCGGGTATACTTTACCACCTTCACACTATCGGCAAGGCCGAAAAGAGTTACTCGCCGGTATACTCTGGTACCAGAAGCCTGCGGCAGCATGGTGCTTCGCAGTATAGTAGTTGGGGAATCTTCCATTCCCCAAACCCCTTTGGAACCTCTTACTGATAGAAAGAGCCGCTCTTTCCTCCTCACTGCCAAAGCACTTTCCATCAGTAAGAGGTCACCACCCAAAAGCAACCAACGGGAGTAGTAAAAGTAGTTTTTGTATAGCAAAAACATAAACTTGCTCCATCAATGCTCCAACGAGAATAGAGGTTTGGGGTGATCATTTGTTAAGCCCCCAAAAGCGGAAGAAGGGAGAGCTGTCAAGGGAACGTGGAATAAATGGCCATTGCGGGCAGGATAAGAGCGTTTATGCCGCGAAAGTCCCTTTACTGCTTTTCCTTCTGAGGCTATCTTTGCTGTAACATATGATCAGCCTTACCTACCGCAGAAACTCTCCGAAGAACGAAATTACTCCACTTGTAAAACCCGAACAAAAAACTAACTTTACGATAAAAGGAACGTTCTTTATAAAGCTGAAAAGTCGCTGCCAGCGAATCCGGTGAACCTTGAAAAAGTTGCGTAAGGGTGTTAGATTATGGAGCAAGGTTTTATGATCCAGTGATTGGAAGATGGAATGTGATTGATCCGCTGGCGGAGAAGAGCCGAGAATTTTCACCCTATGTATATGGAAGTAGTAACCCTATCCGTTTTATTGATCCTGATGGTAGGGAATCGAACGATATTATAATTAGGGGTTTAAATAAATCTAGTTTGACTATAAAAACAACAGCCATTAATTTGGAATTAAATGCAAAAGTTGATTTCAGTGGTAATCATTCTATTGCTGATGTATCTAACGTCGCTTTTGGATATCAAACATCTGCAATTGCGACAGCAACATTTGGAACAGGATATAGTGGTAGCGGTTATAAACTAAGTACAATGTTTCTTGGAGGAAAATATTCTGGGGTTTGGCATGATTATGTTGGTGTAGAAGGGCAGGCTGTCTTGGGAACAACAAGTGCCGAAGCGAGCATTGGTGCAGGAAAAAGCTATTTTTTGGCGTTTAATCATCCTGAGGCTGGGGTAAATAATTCAAATTCACCGATGGGGTTTGCAGGAGATTATAGTGGTGGAGGAGTTTCAGGTTCTTATAAGCCACTTATTGGAGATGTTAATGTCAGTGGTCAATATTCTACGTCCTCAGATAAGTCTTGGACTGTGTGGTCACTTGGTGCATCTATTGCTATTGGTCCTTCTGGTGGGGTGTTTGGAGGTGGTAGCGTCTCTGGAGGGGTACATAAAGGGACTACCAGGCTCACAAGCCCAGGTGTTGAATCTAACAAAATGCCTTGGTATAGCAAAGTAGCAAATTGGGCAACTCATCTTTTACCTTTTTAATAAAATATAATATGAAACAAAACTCGAAAACCTTGTTATTCATTCTAGGAATAGTAATCGTTTTTATATTAATTATGATCATTGTGGAAAAGGGCAATGATAAAATAAAAGCAGAAAATAATGCATCTATAGATGAAAATTTAAGCCGGATTCAATTAAAGGGAAAGGTTATTCATTTTTCTATTATAGATCGCTATGGGAAACAATATTATATGATTTGTATTAAGCTCGATTATTCGAATGTTAGTGATTTCTATTTGTTTAAACAGTCTCGTGGTTTAAAAATTAAAGATGGAATAGCAACAATGTCTGGTGGAATTTTTATGAAAGATAAAATAATAAATTATGTAGAGATTAATATGAATAATAGCGGGAAGGAGAAATTTCTTTATAAGAATGGAGATGCAGAAGAATTTGATCTTTCTTATGGTGCTGGAGGGATTGAAGAAGGTGATATGAATGTATGTAATTAGATGTTATAATAAAGGGTTCTGGGTTGCATTCAAATCTTTGGAACTGGGGATCAAGAGTGTTATATAGATTCGCCAGAATGTGGCTGTCCAATTGCTTAGATGAAAGGGATTCGGGGAAATTCAGTACATGATTAGGTACGTATTTTAGTTCAAGAGAGGGCTTATAGCCTATTTGAGGCTCAAAGGAGGTGAAGTGAATTAAATTTAATATTTTCTCTCCCTATCCAATTAAAATATTAAATTAGGTGAAAATTATCGCTGCTCATGATTAAACGGCTCCTAAAACAAAAGGTTAAAGCATATACGCTTACAGAAATACTGGTTGTATTGGTTATTATTGGTATTTTGGTTTTACTGGCACTCCCTAATTTATTGCCCTTAATTACTAAGGCAAAAAGTACAGAAGCTAAAGTTCAGTTAGAGCACCTTTCAACTTTGCAGCAAAGTTTCTTCTACGAGAAATCTAAGTATAGTTCCGATCTGACCGAGCTTGGTTTTATCCAGGAGAAGTTAACTACAGATGGAAAAGACGGCAGGGCTAATTACAAAATTGAAATAGTCAATTCCACAAACAATACTTTCCTTGCTCGTGCTACAGCGGTTACTGATTTCGATGGGGATGGAACTTTTAATGTCTGGGAGATCGATCAGGCAAAGAATCTGAAAGAAGTAGTAGCAGATTAATGGTCTTATTGCAAGTTGTAATGCTATTATGCCTGGCTTTTATCTGCTATCAGGATCTCGTTTACCGGGCGGTATACTGGCTGTGCTTTCCTGTATTAGCTGCAGTGATGTTTATGTCCAAATATAATCTGAAGGGCTTACAAGAAGCATTCATAAATGCTACGTATGGTATCTCCTTTCTAATGGTTCAGCTACTGATCCTTTGGAGTTATTTTTCTATTAAAAATAAGAAAGTAATAAATCTGACTAATGATTATCTGGGCTGGGGCGATGTTTTGTTTTTAGCAGCCATTCCTTTCTACCTATCGCCAGTAAATTACATTTTATTTTATGTGATAAGCTTGATTGCAGTACTGTTATATACTATTGTTGTCGCTTCGTTAAAAGGTAAAACCAACAACCCCCATATTCCTCTGGCAGGATTGCAGGCTGGATTGTTGGTTCTGGTCATGCTGGTTGATTTTGTCTCTCCAAAATTTATGTTATATGATGACAGCTGGCTATACTTTTGATCCCGCATTTATCCATGCAATTAGCAAGGAGCAGGCATGGCACTATCGGATTTTGCCAAAAGAAAGTAATTCTTCGGGACTGATACTCTTATGTGATGATGACACAGATGTAAGCCAATTAAGCGATGAGTTAGAAGTTGTGCTGGGTAAAAATATCAGTCTGGAACAGCAGCCTTTGGCCACCATCAGCATGTTGCTCAACAAGCATTACTTAAAAGAAAACGGGCAGCATCAGTTTCAGAAAATAGCATTGGCCATTGAGGGGGATGGTTTTTTGAACGACTTGATTCGTGAGGCCAGGGGCTTGAAAAGCAGTGATATTCATATAGAGATTTATGAGGAGAAATGTCGTGTAAGGATCCGCATAGATGGGATGATGGTGGAGCGTTATGTACTTAAAAAAACAGAGTATCCTGCTTTGATCAATAAGATCAAGATTATGGCGAATCTGGATATTGCCGAAAAGCGTTTGCCACAGGATGGTCGTATCAATTTTAAAGAAGGTGAAGAAGCTTTTGACATCCGGGTGTCTGTACTGCCTACTTTACATGGCGAGAAGGTCGTGCTGCGTTTATTGAACAACAACGCCGCAAATATTGACTTGAATCATGTTGGTTTCTCGGATTTTGATTTGGCCAATTACCTCCAAGGGGTAAAAAGACCTAATGGGATTATATTAATTAGTGGACCTACCGGATCGGGGAAAACGACGACCCTGTATGCTACGTTGAAATACCTGAACAAAGAAACCCGCAATATATTGACCATAGAAGATCCTATTGAATACACTTTACAAGGCATTAATCAGGTTCAGTTAAAGGAAAGCATTGGGCTTACTTTTGCTGCGGCATTGCGCACCTTTTTAAGGCAGGATCCGGATGTGATTATGGTGGGGGAGATTAGAGATCCTGAGACCGCGAATATGGCTATACGGGCAGCCTTAACTGGTCACCTGGTGCTTTCTACAGTGCACACCAACTCGGCTTGGGGAACGGTGTCGCGTTTAATGGATATGGGCATTCCACCGTTTTTAGTGGCAAATACCTTAAATACCTCTGTTGCGCAACGTCTGCTACGTTTGCTGTGCAGTAAGTGTAAGGTGCAGGAAGCTTTTGATGTGGTTGCTTATCCTAGACAGTTTAAGCCGTTTTCGGCGGTTACAGAACATTATGTAGCTAAGGGCTGTGAACATTGTTATTATACAGGATATAGCGGTCGTAAGGCAGTATATGAAGTGATCCCCTTGGATCAGGAATTAACACATGAAATAAAACAAGGCAACATGTACATTAACCCTTTGCTTGCCGAAAGGGGAATTAAAACTTTGGGTGAAAATGCTTTCGCTCTTTTTGCTTCGGGTGAGACCACCATAGAAGAAATTTATCCATTATTATTTACAAATTAATGAACGCTCAGACCATCAGTTATAAAGGATTAGTGCAAGGTATGATCTGTACATTGCTGTTGTTTTTTCAATTTAACGTAGCTATGGCACAAATGCCTACAACTACAGATCGGGTACGGATAGTGGAAGAACGATTGAAGAATCTGGCCATTACTGTTCCGGGATTAAACCAGAAGGTACAGTTGAATGTATCTAACGTTTCGGCACAGGAGTTTTTACGTGCCCTTGCACAGGCTAACAACCTAAATATTAATATTGATCCTAGCCTTAATTTTAAGGTCTACAATAATTTTACCAACGAAACGGCGCTGAATGTACTGGTGTTTCTAACTAAGGAATATGGTTTGGACATCAACCTGGTGGGATCGATTATGTCGGTCACCAAGGTGCAGGAAGTACGACCAGTTGTGCCTATGAAAGAAATTAATGTCCGCTATAACAAGGCCGACAACTCGCTGAGTGTAGAGTTAAATAGTGATACGCTATCAAAGGTGGCGCGTAAAATTACACAGCTTTCGCAAAAGAATGTGGTAGTGCCCAATGCTTTGCTTTCTAAAAAAGTGACTGCTTTTTTGTCCGATGCCCCTTTTGAAACGGCCTTAGAAAAAATTGCTTATGCCAACGACTTGAAGCTGGTTAAAACGAATGACAATGTGTATGTGTTTGAGGCTTTGGGCGATGGAGAAGAGCTTTACATCAACAGTGAAAAGAATACGGCAATCAGGAGAAATCCTAAACCTTTAAATTCGGCAGGTGGGACATCCAATAGTGGTTTTAGATTGTCGAACCGGATTCTTCAAGGGAAAAAGCTTTTGAGTATAGACGCTGTGAATGTGCCTATCATGGATGTGGTGAAGAATGGGGCACAGGAAATCAATGTCAGCTATTTTCTGTATTCGGATATTAAAGGGAGCATTACCTCTCGGGTAAACGATATCAGCTTTGATAATTTATTGGCTTCTATATTTCAGGGCACAGAATATACCTATCGGGTTGAGGATGGTGTTTACCTGATTGGCGACAGAAGGAATGAGGGCTTGCGCACACATAAATTATTGAAGCTTCAAAATCGATCTATTGATACGATTCAGAATATGATCCCTACGGAATGGCGCAAGGGGGTGGAGATCAAGGAATTTAGGGAGCAGAATACCATCCTTTTATCGGGTTCTGCGCCACAAATAGCAGAAATTGAAGCTTATGTGAAACAGTTGGATAAGCTGGTGCCAATGGTTTTAATAGAAGTGACGTTAATAGATGTTCGCAAAGGCAAGAGCATTAAGACGGGAATTACGGCTGGAGTATCAGACAGTATTAAAAGAGGAGGAACGGTGTTTCCTGGTTTAAATTATACTTTTGGTTCGGGTGCGATCAATGATCTGTTGGGCAGGTTAGGGCGGAACAATTCCATCAATATTGGGCGGGTGACTCCTAATTTTTATGTGACGCTGAGTGCATTGGAAAACAACAGCAATGTTGAAGTCAGGTCTGTTCCTAAGCTTTCGACTTTAAACGGGCATACGGCTAATCTAAGTATCGGTAGTAAAAGGTATTATAGCACGAAAACACAGAATGTAATTCCATCATTAACCACCCAGACTGTGGTAACAGAGCAGTTTACGCCAGTGGATGCAAATCTGGAAATTAGGATTAAGCCTTTAGTTTCGGGCGATAGTCAGGTGACTTTAAATATTAAGGTTGATATTTCTGACTTTATCGGTGATCCACCTGAAAATGCGCCGCCACCAACCTCAACAAGTAAGTTCGAATCGATCGTAAGAGCTAAAAATGAAGATATGATTATTTTGGGTGGCTTGGAACGTACGGAGAGTAGTGAGAGCGGTTCTGGGGTTCCGATATTATCGAGGATACCAATCTTGAAATGGTTGTTTAGCAGCAAAAGCAAATCGAACAGCAAAGTGGTGACGATCGTATTTATTAAGCCTACAATCATTTATTAGTATGGCTTCGCTGTTGGGTTTACATCATGGTTTTAACAGTTGCGCAGGGGCAGAAGTGCATTTGAAGCAGGATGGCAGCTATGATGTAAGGTTATTGAAGTTATCGCTTCGTAAAAAGCTGATCCAAATAGATGGGAAGAAGCGCTATTCGGGTACTTCGGCGAAGATTACCGATTTTGTATTGGATGAGCCGCTTGCGGTTACTTTGATGGGTAAGGGCGTGTTGATTAAAAAGACGGCAAGGCTAGAGGTGGCTTCTGCGCAAACGCTACAACATCTTTTTCCGACACTGAAACTGGATGAGTTTTATGTACAGCATTTTCCGGCAGGGGCGCACTCTTTTGTAGCCATTGTGAGAAGGGAAATAGCAGATGCGGTAATGGCGGTTTTTAAGAAGCAGGGTGCAGAGGTATTGATGTTAAGTTTGGGGCCTTTTGCCACTGATCAGGTGATCCCTCAGTTGAATTCGTATGGTGATACTTTGAAATTTGATGGGCACCAGGTGGTCCTGAATGAGGCTAAGGAATGGATTGATTATAGTTATGCCGCTGGAACTAATGCTGGTTTTCCGTTGAAGATAGATATAGAAACGATTCCTGAGGAATTTTTGCTGGCTTATGCTGCTGCTTTTCAGTTGATTTTACACGATCGTTTGGATGTGGTTGAAGTGGAGGCTGATGCTATCAAAGATAGATTGATAGGGCTTTCTGCTAAGTTGAAGTTTAAGCAATATGGCATGGCCATGGTATTTTTCTTTTTCATCCTGCTAATGCTTAATTTTTTTCTATTGACTGGGTATAATTCGAGCAATGAGGAATTGATGAGTAAGGCAGGGCGGCAGTCGTACATTTTTGAGAACCGGGCAAAGCTAGAACAGGATGTAAAGGAGAAAGAGGCTTTGGTAAAGAAGTTAGGTTGGAATAAGAGCTATAAGTATGCCTTTTTGTGTGATCAGATTGGTGCTTCTATGCCGAAGGATGTTACGCTGGATGAGTTGCATATTAACCCTTTAATTGGAAGTCGTATTGGTTTGATTAAGGAGGCTCCCCTTGAACTAGGGAGCATGAAGATAAAAGGGCAGACGGGTAGTGTATATGCCATTAATGGCTGGATTTACGAGTTGAAACAAAAGAATTGGGTGAAGGATGTGCAGCTGGAGAAATATACTGCTGATGACCAGCGCGAGACACAGATGTTTACTATACTTTTAAAATATTAGGCTATGTTGAGTAGGTTAGATCATATTCAGAAAAACAAGTTGTTGCTTCCTCTATTTGTGTTGGGGCTATTGTTGTGCTGGTTTCTAGCCTTTGATAAAACTTTTGAGGCGGTAAAGCTGAATCGTAAGTTGAAGGAGAAATCGGAAAAGGTTAATGACATTTCTTTTAATCCAGCTTATGTGCAACAGAAATTAGCTGCATTGAACTTGATACTGAAAAGCTATAAAGTAGATGAGCAATGGAACGATAAATTGTGGATGCAGTCGTCGGCCATTGCGGCGAAACAGAATGTTTCGGTTGATTTTACATTGGAGAGGCCACCTGTAGAGGTGGATAGCACTTCGGTGGGAAGGTCGCAGTCCTTGTATTTTTACGGTGGGTTTATACAGCTGGTTAAGTTAGTGGATACGCTGGAGCGTAGTACTGGGATAGGAAAGATTTCTGCGTTGCAGGTAAAGGCGCCAAAGACGGATGTGGTCGGGGATAGAGGGAAGAAATGCGTGCTGAGGCTGGATTTTAGGGGAAATTTAAAATAGAGCTCATGGAGGAAAAATTTTATTCTGAATTAGGTTTAATGATTAGGACAAATAGGCGTTCTAAAAATCTTTCACAGGAGTACATGGCTGCTAAATTGAAAATATCTCAAAACGCTTATAGTAAAATTGAAGCTGGAAAGTGTAGGTGTTCGGTTTACCGCTTGATAGCTATTCTTAATTTATTGGAAATTTCTCCCCAAGATATGTTAAGTAGGCCGTCACACTAATATTAGATTTCATTTATAGCTCTTTACTATACTTTATTCCATTTAGCTATGGTTTAAAACCTCCCGCTATGTGATATTAATTTGTTCTTCTATTAAAGAACTTTAGTTTTATTCTGTTTACTAACGCTTGATTTATGAGTAGATTCATTGTTTTTTTTGTATTGTTATTTGTTGGGCTGGAAGAGGCTATAGCCCAACGACTAATGGATATGAACAATATACCAGCAACTCCGCAAACTACAGCTCTATTTAAAAGTGTCGCCGCCCCGGTATCGTATTACACTGGACAGCCCGATGTTTCTATTCCTATATATACCATTTCGCAAGATGGAGTACAAGTGCCTATTAGTATTTCATTTAATACCAGTGGAATATTTGTAAACGAAGAGGCTACAAATGTTGGAATTGGGGTAAGGTTAAATTGGGGTGGTTCAATTGTTCGAAGTGCTAATGGAAGGCCGGATGAAAGAGGGTTTTTTAACGAGAGTTATAAAATTGGTGTTTTGAAACAGGATTTGGTGAAAGACTATGCCACCAATACGACTCCTATTCCAGTCGTTTGTTTTCCTTATTGTAATAATCCTAATAGTCTTTTAACTTTTGGTAATAGAGCGGAGGAATATCACTCTGTGAATACTTATAACGATCCATATAAAACTGGATTAGGGGGGAGGGCAACTGATTTAAGACCAGATGATTTTTATTACAATTTTCTGGGTAAGAGCGGTCTTTTTAAATTTAATCAACAAGAACGGAAATTTGTGACTTTTCCATTGGATGATATAAGAATAGATCAAACACTTATGGATAACAGGATTCAAAAATTTGTAATTACTAAAAGTGATGGTGTTAAAATTACATTAGGGGATGGAGCTACTGAGTCTACTAGAATGTTCGGTGATCATTTTGATCAGAGTTGGTTTGTTAAAAAAATCACAACAATTAAAAATAGTACTATCGACTTTTTGTATGTTGATAATGAGTATGGTGTGAAAGGTCTGTATAGTTCAGAATTAAGGGTTCCATATCTTAATGGGGGAGGGTATATTGGGACAGAAGAGGGGGGGCATATAGCTTATGAAAAACTAATAAATTCGATTAATTTCAAAGAAGGGAAATTAGATTTTGTGTATGTAAGGGATCGCTTAGATATAAATGCTACAGCAAATGATGTTAATAATCCTAATGCGGGATTGCCAGCACCCAGATTAAGCAAGATTATATTGTCTGATAATAGTAATAATCAAATACGGATTTGGCAGTTTTACCAAAGTTACTTTGTTGGAAATCGACCTTCAGTGGCTCGAGATCCTATTTTTGACGATCGTTTGAAGTTGGATTCTTTATATGTATTGGACAATGTATCAAACGGCGTTGAAAAGTATAGGTTTGAGTATCACTCAGATGGTAATATTCCCTCAAAAAGAACGAGCGGGAGAGATCATTGGGGCTATTACAATGGGGCAGATAATAATCAGTCTTTAATTCCTTCGTCGTTGATCCCATTAGAGAGCAATCTTACCGGCTTAAATACTTTTAGAGATATTAATTCTGCTACTAAAAAGGTTTTTACGATAAAAAAAATAAAATTCCCCACGGGGTTTGAGAGGGAGTATAATTTTGAGGATAATAAAGTAAGATGGTATGAATTGTTTTCACAGATGAAAGATCTTTCAAATGACGGCTATGATGTGGTTAAACAAGAATTGCTCGTGCGGGGGGAATCGCTTTCAGATTGTTTTCCTACCCCTGACGTAGTTAATTCGAACAACACAGAAAGAACTGTTTATGGGAATGAATTTACTGTGCAGGATTACAATGATGTATTTCTCGGAGATCCAAGCTTGTTTGTAGAAACTACTTTTATCAATCCTGCAATTACACATTCTCAGTTAAATTTATGGGCATATAGTATCGAAATTGGATTAGAGAAAAAATCAGGAGGAGTTTTTAGTCATTATCAAAGTTTGACTTCTGCCAACAGGGATGATTACAGCCGAGCCAAAGTAAAAGCGAAATTGCCTTTTTTACCTGATGGGGTGTACAGGATTTATGTAAAAATGATTACTCCTCCTTCATATGTGATGAGCACTTGGTACGATCAATACGGACATGTTGTAAATTACGGTCATAACACTATTGTTAGGTTATCCTATAGGAATAAAAACTTTAGTGATATACGCGTTGGGGGGCTGAGAATAAAAGAAATAATAGACCGAGAAAACCAAAGTGAGTATAAGACAACCTATGATTATACTGAAGCGGGTAATTTTTCTTCTGGTCATTTATTTAGTATTCCTCATTATAAAGAATACATAGTCTCGATTCAACCAAACTCTAATAGTCCGCAAGGCTGGAGTCCATATTATGGATATCGTATCTGTTCGGAATCAGTATTGCCGATAACAAAAACGCAAGGCAGTATTGTAGGATATACTAATGTTGTTAAAAGAATAATTGGAGGTTCTGATGAAATTAAGGAAGAATTTTCTTTCAGTTATAAGCCAAGTCTTCAGGCTGGATATTTGAAGGAATACTATAAAGAAACTGAACCAAAGCCTTGGCAAAGCGGTAAATTATTATCGAATAAAAAGTACAAAGGCAATGTTTTGTTGTCTGAAGATACATTCGACTACTATGGGTTAAATAACGAAATAGATAAGGGGAGTGTTGAAGAAATTAATACATCTCTTATTAAAGGAGCTGTATATGGTTATGCTGGTTTTAATGAAGATAAATGGGATATCGTAATTGACAGAAGGCATGATAATCCAGTTATTAGTTATGGCATAAACCTTTTAACGCCTCTATATAGTTTTGATAATGCTTCGACCGTTTATGATGAGGGGGGCAAAGCTAGTGGGTATCCCTATAAAATTGTATCACCTCCAGTAAAGATTCCTTATTTCAGAATATATTCTGGGTTTGATAAATTAAAAAGTAAAACAACTAATGATTATAACGGTTCAAATATCATTACACAAACTGAGAATTATTATTATGAATCACTTCCAGCCTATCAAGGATTAAGTCGGATAGAAAGGTCTAATTCTCTAAATGAGACACTTATTTCAAGATTTTATTACCCTCATGATTTACCAACTGAGCCATTGATGCCGGAATTGATTAGTTCAAATAGAATAGGGGCTCCAGTTAAAACAGAAAGATATAATGGGTTAAAAAAATTACATGAAGAGAAGTTTGTCTATGCTAAAGATGCCTCAACCTCCAATCTGGTGCTGCCTAAATCAGTTTATGCGGCTAATTTTCCAAATACCCATCCTAACATTACTGACCCACCAGTGGGACAATTAGAAAGACAGGTTACATATGATAAATTTGATGTAAAAGGTAATCTCGTAGAATATCACAAAGAAAATGAAATTTCTATTTGTTCGATTTGGAGTTATAATTATCAATATCCGGTAGTAGAAATAAAAAACTTGGATTATGCATCAATCGTAAATTTTTTGGGCGAATCAGCTCTAAACGCTTTTAGCCTGTCAATGCCTAATAAGGCTAGTATAGACAGTTTTATCAATCCTTTAAAGGTTGCGTTTCCAACTGCTCAAATTTCAACATATACTTTCACGCCTTTAGTGGGCATGACCAGTGCGACTGATGCCAAGGGTATGATTACTTATTACGAATATGATGGTTTTCAACGTTTAAAGCATATTAAAGATCAGCAAGGGAATATTGTTAAAAGCTACGAATACCATTATAAACCTTAAACGCGCGCTCTTATGAATAAGCTATTTAAACTTTTATCCATCATAATTTTTGTTTTTTCGACGTTATTCGGTGCAAAAGTCAGAGCCCAACAGTTTCAACATATTAGTTTAAACACATATAGTAACCAGACTGAAATTAAAGCCACAGGCAGTGTAACGCTCACAGATGGTTTTTACATCCCGGCAGGAAGCAATGTAAGGATTTTTACAGGAGCTAGCTTTCAGGAATGTGTTGACCTGATTGGCAGTGCGAGTACGACTCAGAATTACATCAGCACTAAAGTATTTAAAACAGCAGGTGTAAATGAAGGTAATATCAATCAAACCCGAAGCGTTTGTGCTGTCAATCAAACCATTCAATACATTGATGGATTGGGCCGCCCGCTGCAAACTGTTACCGTACAAGGTAGTCCTTCTTTTAAAGATTTGGTACAGCCTGTAGTTTACGATGCTTTTGGTCGTGAACAATACAAATACCTGCCTTATACCACCAATGCGGGAGGTTACGGTAGCTTTAGGCCCTCCTCAGTAAGCGAACAGGTCGCCTTTTATAACGCTCCACCTGCAGGCGTAGCAAGTATCACCAATACGGCTTTTGCCGAAACCCGCTTCGAGGCCTCGCCCTTAAACCGGGTGTTGGAGCAAGGTGCCCCTGGGGTTAACTGGCAGTTGACTGCTGGTCATACCCAAAAGATAGAATATGGATCAAATAACAGTTCGACGGCTTATAGCAGCACCGGTTTTGCGGTACGGTTATATACGGCTGCTGCAGTGACTACAGTTGATCATGAGCATGAAAGAGTCCTTTCGGGTACTGGATTTTATAATCCGAATGAGCTTTACCTCAGCATCAGTAAAGATGAGAATTGGAAAACAGCAAATGTTAAAGCTGGTACTGTAGAAGAATACAAAGATAAAGAAGGCCGTGTCGTTTTGAAAAGAACTTTCGACCAAACGGGAGCCTTGAGCACCTATTATGTTTATGATGATCTGGGTAACTTAAGTTTCGTTTTGCCTCCTGGTGCGAATCCGGATGCGGAGGTGGTACCTAATCAAACTGCACTCAATGATTATTGTTATCAGTATCGTTATGATGGGCGCAATAGGCTGATCGAAAAAAGGATCCCAGGTAAAGATTGGGAGGAGTTGGTATATAATAAGCTGGATCAGGTAGTGCTGAGTCGGGATGGAGTCCAGAAGCTGGGCAATCTATGGTTGTTTACCAAGTATGATGCGTTGGGGAGGGGAGTGATCACGGGTCTTTATGCCGATGGTAATTCAAGAGCACACCTGCAAGGTATAGTGAATGGCCAGAGTTCTTTTTGGGAAAGTAGAAGTGGCAGCGAAATTGGTTATACCACAGATGCCTTTCCACAAACTATTACCAATTACCACATTGTCAATTATTACGATGACTATGCTTTTCCGGGCAATACCTTTGGTGCTCCCAATACAGGCTTAGGGCAGGTTACTGCCGAAAGAACTAAAGGCCTGCTGACCGGTAGTTACGTTTACATTCCGGGTACCACAACAAGATCCCTAAGCGTAAGCTATTATGATGCAGAAGGAAGGATGATCCAAAGTAAAAGCGAGAACCATTTAGGTGGCAGCGATGTGGTTGATCACAACTATAATTTTGCCGGGGAGCTGATGGCCAGCACTCGTACACATATTGGGAACGGAGCAACTACTACGATTGCTACCCGTTATGAATACGATCATATGGGCAGGAAATTAGCTACTATGGAATCCATCAATGGTGCAGATGAGGTTGTGCTGAGCAAACTGACATATAACGAGGTAGGCCAGTTGCTGAGAAAGGATTTGCATAGTATAGACAATGGGACTAGCTTTTTACAGCATACTGATTATGCTTATAACGAGCGGGGCTGGTTAAACAAAAGTAGGTCAAATGAGTTCAGCGTTAAGTTGAAATATGATCTTGGTACCACTCCTCAATACAATGGTAATATTGCCAATCAGGAATGGGGAGCTTCGGATAGTTATCCAAATACTTTTACCTATAGTTATGATCCTTTAAATCGGTTGTTGAATGGTACCAGTACAGGAACAATATCGCGTAGTGAAGTTTTAACTTATGATGCCATGGGCAATATTGCTACGATGAGCAGGGATGGTGGGGCGACTGCAACCTATGATTATCATGGTAACCGTTTAAAGCAAATTCTGAATGGTCCATTGGCTACCGGGTTGTATGGATATAATGAAAATGGGAGTGCGACTACTGATGGGAGATTGGGTGTTAGTTTAAGCTATAATCTGCTAAGCCTTCCGGTAAGTGCGACGGGAACAGGGGTAAATCTGGCTTATACTTATGACGCAATTGGTCGGAAGCTTAAAAAGGTGAGTAATGGGGTTAATCGTGATTACATCAATGGAATAGAGTACAATGGGAGTGTGATTGATATCATTCATACTGAAGAAGGGGTGGCTAGGAACAGTGGCGGGGTGTACAGTTATGAATATAACCTGAGGGATCATTTGGGCAATGTTCGTTATACTTTCCATGAGAATCCTGTCACACATTTGTTGGAGGGATTGCAGAGTGACGATTATTATGCATTTGGGAAAAGATTTGGTGATGGTGGAGTTAATAAATATCTTTATAACGGCAAGGAGTTGCAGGAAGAGCTGGGACAGCTTGATTATGGGGCAAGATTCTATGATCCGGTGATAGGCCGCTGGAATACTATAGATCCCTTGGCTGAGTTGGGAAGAAGATACTCTCCATATAACTACGCTTTAAATAATCCCATACGAAATATTGATCCTGATGGAATGTGGACTACTGATTCCCATGGGAATCAGTTTTCTGAATCAGCAGAAGATGCTCAGGATATGTTCAGAGAGTTGGTAGGAGGGTTTGGTGGTCCAGGAGATAAGAATAAGAAAAGTAAGGAGGAGAAAAAGAGCAAGGAAAAGACAAAGGAAGGTGATCACCACCCTGTTCCTGCAGAATTTAAAAAGGGACTTCCGGGATTCCCCGGCTCTAAAATGCTACCTAGGCAAGGGGGAGCAAGGACTGCATGGGATTTAGGTAAAACTTATGCAGGTGGTAAAAAGGAAGGCGGTAAGAAAGCGGATGAAGAGAATAGGAAAAATAAAATATCTAATGGTTCTTGGGGGGAATGGGACTCTCAACATGGCGAAATTGAAATCTATAATTCTCAAGGAGAACATCAAGGAGCTAGAGATCCCGAGACAGGAGATGAGATTGAAAACAGTCAGGTTAAAGGTCGAAGGCCTTCTTATAATAGATTTAGTACAGAAGAGCCGGATGCCGGAAGTACTATAATTCAAAAAGGATTTGAATTTCCAAAGGTTACTTACCCAGCTACAGGTGCGGCTGCTAGAAATGGGGCTATGGCAACAACATTAATGGTTATAGTATTAATTCTTGCTTTTTCAGGGAACTAGTTATTAATTTGAATTTTATGAAAGTGAAAAAGAAATATTATTATAAGGTTGATTTAGAGGTTGTTCTAAAAGGAACTGATTTTGTTTTTGGATTTATTAATATATCACACATAACTTATCAGAAACTCGAAGAGCTTTTTAAGGATCAAGTCACCGATGAAAGATTTTTGTTTGATGATTCTATAGGTTATTTAATAAATAAAGAGCTATATAAAAAGCATAAAGACTATTTAGATAAGGAAGTTCCTTTTACTTTTGACTTTGATTTATTTGAATATAGTGTTGGATTGAGTAGCGTTGAAGAGTATAAATATCAAAAGGATTATTATGAAGAATTACCACCCTTATTTGATTAGATTTTATAAAGTCACATTGGTGGAGTTATAGCCACCCTAAAAATATAATCTCAGAGCCTGGTTGTAAACTGGGCTCTGTTGTTTATTGATTGTATTCTTTTCTGGTATTGGAATCCCGGATAAAAGCGCCAATGATGGCAATCAGGTGAGACTTGTCATCATCAAAGAGTCCTTCTATCTGTTGCATCGGCTTAAACATTCTTTTATCAAAGGAAGCGTTGGTGCTTTCTCCTCCCAGATCACAACCTCTGTAAGTGGGAAAACTCATATTATATCTAAGGCTGATAATGCTCTCGCAGATGCAATAGGCTTGGGTACTTATGGGTTGGATCTTGCAGGAGCAGCAGTTCTGTTGTTAGGCGAAAGTCAGACTGATTCTATTTTAGCTCAAACAGACGGAAGTCAAATAACTGGAAGTATGGGCGCTTCTTTTCAGGCAGCTAAATCTGTTATTGCTTTAGGTGTAGCTATATCAACAAAGGCGGAGCCTAGATCATCTGTGTTGCCTTGGTATGGATATAGCCATTTTGTTATCTATTTGAAGAATGGTAAAATTTTTGCGGCAACCAGTTTGTTGATTACCTATTTAGACCTGCCAATGGAAGAGGAGAAATAGTGATAAAAAAACATTTATGGGTTGGCTAAGATTAGATAAAAACAAAGCCAAGCACTTGGTCTGCCTATTGTGTAAAGTAAAAGTCGCTGTAATGCAATAATATTGCGCTTAAAGAATTCTTAGATTTCTTTTTGGGGAGCATGGTATTAAGGAACTTAAAGATTATATGGCGATCTTTAAGTTCAGCTAATTAATCCGGTTCAACACCATAATCGTACAAAGACTAGCAATTGATATCAATATCCATAAGACAGTGCCCTGAACAAGCGGACTAATACCAACACTTTTAAAGGTTTTAAACGATAAGCCGGAACCGATGAGGAATAAGGTTAAGCTTAGCCCAGCTTTGGCAAAGTCAACTAAATACGGCCCCGCTTTGGCAACAACTGGTATGTAAGTATTTGCGAGGGTGGCCAGAATAAATAATCCAATAAAATAAGGAACCTGCATTTTAGTTCTGTCAGTTTTAAAGAAATAAGTAGCTGCAAGGGATACTGGGATGATCCATAATGCTCTCGCCAGTTTTACTGTAGTCGCTATTTGAAGCGCCTGTTCGCCATATTTACTTGCTGCACCTACAACTGAACTGGTATCGTGGATAGCAATAGCACACCACAGGCCAAATTGAGTTTGTGAAAGGTGAAACAAGTGGCCAATCACCGGAAAAAGGAATAGGGCTATGGAGTTGAGAATAAATACCGTTCCTAGCGCAACAGAAATCTGTTTTGGATTGGCTTTCATGACTGGGGAAAGGGCTGCGATGGCACTTCCACCGCAGATTGCAGTTCCGGCGGAGATTAAAGAAGAAGTTTTAAAGTCTATTTTTAGCAATCTTCCGATGAGGTAGCCAATGGTTAATACGCCAAAGATGGAGGCAACGGTAAATAATATACCTTCTTTACCTGCTTCGATAGTGCTAAAGATGTTCATTCCAAAGCCCAGACCTATAACCGAAATCTTTAATAAAATATGTGTTGCTTTTTGACTTGCAGCAGCATAGGGGTGCTCCATTACTTGCGCCAGGACCAGTCCCATTAATAGAGCAATAGCTGGGGAGATAAATGGGAGCAAGGAAAGTACTGCTGCGGTTATAAAGATGATTTTCTGACTGAGATGTTTTATAGGGTATTCCATTCGTATTGCAGATTTAATACCGCAAAAATACCTTGGTCAGCTGGGGTATTGTTATTCCGAATGTTTATCCGACATTACTTCAAGTTATAATGCAGCCTTGCAAACCGCATCATTTTCTCTGCAATGGGGTCTGATTTGCCCTTAAGATGAATGAAATAGAAGTTCCGGGTTATACTGATGTCTTTTATCTCTATGATACGTAACTCTCCACTTAATAGCTCTCTGCTAATCGCATGGATAGATAAAAAGGCTACTGCTGTAGAGTGTAATAGGTAGGCTTTGATACTTTCGGTGTTGCCTAGCTGGATTTCGACCGGTAGGTCGGATAAATTTAGGCCCTGAGTTTTTAATGCATGATCAATCACCTGACGTGTTCCAGATCCTTGTTCACGCACAATAAAGTTGTACGAAGGAAGTGCTGAAGCCTCAATCTCGGTAGTTTTTGCAAGGGGGTGGTCTTTATGACAAACCAATACGATCTCATCTTTGATGAAGTCGGAATAGCTAATCTCCTGATTTTTCGACTGCCCTTCTACAATTCCAAGTTCAATCTCTTTGTCGATTAATGCTTTTTCTATTTGTTCTGTATTGCCGGTAATCAGCTTTAATTCAATCTCGGCAAATTTCTTTTTAAAGCCAGCTAGAATTGGGGCAATGATATATTGGGATATGGTTGTACTCGCGCCGAGGTGCAACAATCCCTTGTCTTTTTGTTGTAGGGCATTCATGTCGAAATCTATAGCCCTATAAATGGCAAAAACGGTTTCTGCATGTTTTAACAATAGGTTTCCTGCCGGGGTAAGCTTGATGGTATTTCCATTACGGTCAAATAATTTGCTGTCATATTCCTGTTCTAGCTCATGGATATGCTTCGTAACGGCAGGCTGACTAATGAATAATTCTTCGGCAGCTTTGGTGAAGCTAAGTCTTTTGGCAACAGTATGAAAAACAGCTAAACGGAAATCGGACATGTGGTTTTTCTAGCAAATATGCGAAATTACTAAATCACCACAATTTAAACTCAAGAGAAATTTTAGCGAATGTGTAATTTCCTAAAGGGTTCTGCGACTTATTGTGCAAATTGAAAAATGATGGAAAAGGTATTCGTCGAAATGATAAACACACATCGCGGAATCATATTCAAGGTATGTAACCTCTATGGCGCAAATCAGGAAGATAAGAACGACCTGTTCCAAGAGATTGTGTTACAGCTTTGGAAAGCATTTCCATCCTTCAGATCGGAGTCGAAGCAAAGTACCTGGATGTACCGGGTTGCTTTGAATACTGCAATCACCATTTTTAGAAAAGAAAGTAAAAGGCCTGAGCGGATGTCATTGTCAGGCGAAGAGTTTCAGATTCCGGATATGAGTACCTTTTCTGATAATGATGAGCAGATATCGATGTTAAATCGTGCTATTTTATGCCTGACAGAGATAGAAAGGGCAATCATTCTGCTATACCTGGAAGAGAAAAATTACGAAGAAATTAGTGAGATCATTGGGATCAGCAAGAGTAATGTCGGGGTGCGGATCAATAGGATTAAAATAAAGCTGGAAAAAATAATTAAATCAGATCGTTATGAACTTAGATGAGTTGAAAACAGCATGGCTGGAGTATGACAGTAGATTACAGGCTACAGAAGAAATTAACCAGAAGGTGATTGCAAGTATGATTAGGGAAAGGTCTGTGTCAAGAATAGCCGGGATTAGCAGGCGGTATACCGGGATGATATGTCTTTTTTTGTTTTACACCGTATGCCTTGCATTTTGTTTTTTCGGGAATCCATTTGATTATACCTCAAGGGCACAGTACCTGCCACTTGCAGCTTTAACACTAAGTTGTATCGGGATGGCGATATTTTTGTTCAGAGCACGCCTGTCGCTTAATGAAGTAAGTCTGGACAGGCAAAACCTACAGGAAGCGTTGTTGCAGATCATTGCCGTTTATGTAAAATACAGAGGGTTTCTTAAATATACGGTCATGGTTACGTTCTTTTCGTCTATACTGCTATCTTTTTCGCGTATTATAACCGATATACCTAAGTATGGAGTATGGCCTGCAGTTTTTTCTGTACTGGTTTTCTGTGCCTTGATCGTTTTTTCATTTTATTACGCTGGGAAAAAGCCGAATTGGCCTAATTTGGGAGAAGAAGAAAAAGGCTTCAGAGCAGATCTTGAGGAATTGAGAGAACTAAATCCTCAATAAATGATTGGATTTAGAGGGCTGGTAATGTAATTTGTGAGTCCTGAATTTCATTATTTAAAAGATTAAAATTAGATTTGGGGGCTGGAGCATTGCATATTAACTAATTTTTTGCCGCCAACATGAAACATATTGTTACTCTTTCGTTAGTCTTTTTTAGTCTGACCAACCTTGCAAAGGCTGATCGGGTTGAAGGATTGCGCCTGGTAACGAAGTTTTGTAACAGTCAGCAGATAGACAAAGATGCAGCATCTGTCAGGTTGAATTTGCCTGATGACCAGAGACATCCTTTCTTTTTGTCTGCCAGTGAATTGACCTCAATAGGTTTGTTACCTGAGAAAAAGATTGAAAAACAAAGGATCAATAATTATGTTATAGTCGATCTGACGATAAAAGAGCAGACTAAAAATAACAGTCCCTAACCCACTCCCTCTTAAATAAAATACGGGCTAACCGCCCCAAGTATAGTGTATGCTGTACTTTTCGTACCCTGCAACTGACATTGTGGCTCATTTGGCTACATGGCTTGGTTGTTGTAATTTGATCATTTTAAAAGAAATATAAACACAAAACATAATATGTTAGGATTTTTAACCAAGATTTTTGGAAGCAAATCAGAAAGAGATATAAAGGCATTACAGCCGATTGTCGTAAAAATAAACGAAGAATATGCAAAGCTGTCGTCATTAAGTAATGATGAGCTGCGTAATAAAACAGTATACTTTAAGGATGTTATTGCTAAAACATTAGCGGGAATTGATGGTAAAATTGCGGGTTTAAAAGCCGATGGTGAAAGTCAGACATTGTCATTAGCTGAAAAAACAGCTTTGTACGATCAGATCGATGCTTTGATTAAAGACCGTGATAAAGAACTAGAGGTGGTTTTGCAGGAGATCTTGCCAGAAGCCTTTGCTGTAGTTAAAGAAACTTCGAGACGTCTGTCTGAAAATGAAACATTAGAGGTTACGGCTACACAGTTTGACCGTGATTATGCTGCGCGTAAGAAAAATGTAGTAATTCAAGGTGATAAAGCACTTTGGTCAAACCGTTGGGAAGCTGCCGGTGTGGAGGTGATTTGGAATATGGTACATTATGATGTACAGTTGATCGGTGGTATGGTGTTGCATAGTGGTAAAATTGCCGAGATGGCTACTGGTGAGGGTAAAACCTTAGTAAGTACATTGCCTGCATACCTAAATGCATTAGCTGGACAAGGTGTACACATCGTAACGGTGAATGATTACCTTGCTCGTCGTGACTCGGAGTGGAATGGTCCTTTATTTGAGTTCCATGGTATCTCGGTAGATTGTATTGATAAGCATGAGCCAAACTCACAAGAGCGTAGAAATGCTTATCTGGCTGACATTACTTATGGTACCAATAACGAATTTGGTTTTGATTATCTGCGTGACAACATGTCGCAGACTCCAGACCAACTGGTACAACGTAAGTTGCATTTTGCCATGGTGGATGAGGTCGATTCAGTATTGATTGATGATGCCCGTACACCTTTGATCATTTCTGGACCAGTTCCTTTTGGTGATCAACATGAGTTTCATGAGTTGAAACCAAGGATTGAACGTCTGGTAAATGCTCAGAAAGAATATGTAACCAGAGCTTTGAATGAAGCTAAGAAATTAATTAATGATGGTAAAGCCGGAACCGAAGAAGGTGAAGGTGGTTTAGCACTTTTACGTGCACACCGTGGTTTGCCTAAAAATAAAGCCTTGATTAAGTTTTTGAGTGAGGGTAGTGTAAAACAAACCTTATTGAAAACCGAGAATCATTATATGGCTGATCAGTCTAAGAATATGCCTAAGGTAGATTCGGAGCTGTTCTTCTATATTGATGAGAAAAATAATCAGGTTGAATTGACTGAAAAAGGTATTGAGCTGATCACCAAATCTGGTGAGGATGCACATTTCTTTGTATTGCCTGATGTAGGTACTGAGATTGCTGAGATCGAGAAATCATCATTAAGCAGCGAAGAGAAAATTGCAAAGAAAGATGCTTTGATGCGCGATTATTCAATCAAAGCGGAACGTATTCACTCTGTAAACCAGTTATTGAAAGCTTATACTTTGTTTGAGATTGATGGAGAATACATCATTGACGAAGGAAAGATCAAGATTGTTGATGAGCAGACTGGCCGTATTATGGATGGTCGTCGTTATTCTGATGGTTTACACCAGGCAATTGAGGCTAAAGAGAATGTGAAAGTAGAAGATGCTTCGCAAACTTATGCTACCGTTACTTTACAGAACTTCTTTAGAATGTACCACAAGCTTTGCGGTATGACGGGTACTGCAACTACGGAAGCAGGTGAGTTCTGGTCCATCTATAAATTAGATGTAGTAGAGATTCCTACGAACAGAGTAATTTCAAGAAAAGACCATCAAGATTACGTGTACCGTACAGTACGCGAAAAATACAATGCAGTGGCAGAAGAAATTGTAAAACTAACGCAAGCAGGCCGCCCGGTATTGGTGGGTACGACTTCGGTAGAGATTTCGGAATTACTAAGTAGAATGTTAAAACTTCGTGGAATTAAGCACAATGTGTTGAACGCGAAAATGCACCAGAAAGAGGCTGATATTGTTGCTGAAGCTGGTCAGGCAGGTCAGGTTACGATTGCAACCAACATGGCTGGTCGTGGTACGGATATTAAATTAGGCCCAGGCGTTAAAGATGCTGGTGGTTTAGCGATTGTAGGTACTGAGCGTCATGAGTCTCGTCGTGTAGACAGACAGTTGCGTGGTCGTGCTGGTCGTCAGGGTGATCCAGGTTCATCTCAATTCTTCGTATCTCTTGAAGATAACTTAATGCGATTATTCGGATCTGAAAGGATCTCTAGCATCATGGTGAAGATGGGTATTGAGGACGGTGAGGTGATTCAGCATTCGATGATTACCAAATCTATTGAACGTGCACAGAAGAAAGTTGAAGAGAACAACTTTGGTATTCGTAAGCGTTTGTTAGAGTATGATGATGTAATGAACTCACAACGTACGGTGATCTATTCGAAACGTAGAAATGCCTTGTTTGGCGATCGTTTGGACGTAGATATGAGCAATATGACATTTGATGTTGCTGAAGATATCGTTACTGAATATAAAGAAGAAGGCAATTACGAAGGGTTTAAACTGGAAGTAATTAAAAACTTCTCTGCTGATACAGCTATTGATGAAGGAGAATTCACCTCTAAAGGTATTCATCATTTAACGGATAGATTGTTTGAAGAGGTTACGGCTTTCTATGCAAGGAAATCAGATGCAATTATCAGTCAGGCGATGCCGGTATTGAACCAGGTATTTGCTGAACGTGGTGAGCAGATTGAACAAATCGTTGTTCCATTTACAGATGGACTACGTAGCATCCAAGTGCCTGTTAGCCTTAAAAAGGCGATAGACAATGGTGGTCGTGAGATTACCAAGTCGTTTGAAAAAACGATTGTGTTGGCCTTGATCGACGAATCATGGAAAGAGCATTTACGTGAGATGGATGAGTTGAAGCAGTCGGTACAAAATGCAGTTTACGAGCAGAAAGATCCATTGATCATTTATAAAATGGAAGCCTTTAACTTGTTCAAAAACATGCTGAATGCGGTGAACAAAGAGGTAGTAAGCTTCTTATACAAAGGCGGAATTCCTGTACAGGCAGACCCTAATGATATCAGAGAAGCACAGGCGCCAAGACCTGCACCAAGCAAATTGAAAATGTCTAAGCCTGAGTTTGGACAGTCAAGTAGCACTGCTGATGTCATGGATGATACCCGTGAACTAGCCCCTCAACAACCAATACGTAAAGAAGTTACTGTAGGTAGAAACGACCTTTGCCCTTGTGGTAGCGGTAAGAAATACAAAAACTGCCACGGTGCAGGATTGTAATTTGTATTAAACATATAGAATGCCGAGTTTTGTAAAGAATTCGGCATTCTTTTTTTATATCCTTTCATGAAGAAATTGTTAACTGGTTTATTGTGTTGTTTTTCTACTATGGCATTTGCCCAAACAAGGGGGGTGGTTTCGGTAGTAAAGGACCCTATGATAGACAGTTTAATTGCCAAACGCATAGAGTTGAGCCTAAAGTCTACAGCTACTAGCCCTTCGGGCGCGGTGGGTGCTAAGCCGGGAACAACAATTGTTTCGCAAATGGGATACCGGGTTCAGATCTTTTATGGATCTGACAGGCGTGAGGTTTTTAACGAGCAGAGTAAGTTCAATGCAAGCTACCCTGAGTTAAATACCTACATTACTTATAAGCAACCAAATTATTATTTACGGGTTGGCGATTTCAGGACGCGGCTGGAAGCACAGCGTTTATTGAATGAACTTAGACCGATGTTCCCTACCTTATTTATTTTTAGGGAAAAGATTAATGCACCTAATTTAAATTACAGCAATGATAATTAAAGATAAGATTCAGGCACTTTCCGGTGATATTTTTGAGCAGATAGTTGGTTACCGTCAGCATTTGCATGCTAATCCGGAGCTTTCTTTCAAGGAATTTCAGACTTCGGCATTTATTAAAGGCATTTTGACAGACTGGGGTATTCCTTTTACTGAAATGGCTAATACTGGTGTTGTAGGATTGATTACGGGTGAGCTCCCTTCGGATAAGGTCATCGCCTTGCGTGCAGATATGGACGCATTGCCGATATTGGAGGCTAATGATAAGCCTTATACTTCTAAAAACCCAGGTGTTATGCACGCCTGTGGGCATGATGTGCATAGCTCTTCTTTGCTGGGTACGGCTTATATTTTGAATAGCCTGAAAGCAGAGTTTGGAGGGGTAGTAAAACTAATATTTCAACCTGCAGAAGAGATGTTGCCTGGTGGGGCAAGCATTATGATTAAAGAAGGCGTATTGGAGAATCCTAAGCCTCAGCATATCATAGGGCAGCATGTGATGCCTTTGATTGAGTCTGGTAAGGTTGGTTTCCGCTCAGGTATTTATATGGCTTCTACAGATGAATTGTATGTGACGGTTCGCGGTAAAGGCGGACATGGTGCACAACCACACCAAAATATAGATCCTGTATTGATTACTTCGCATATTATTGTGGCTTTACAACAGATCGTGAGCAGAAATGCGGATCCACGTTTGCCATCTGTACTTTCTTTTGGTAAAGTCATTGCCAATGGTGCAACGAATATCATTCCTAATGAAGTAAAACTGGAAGGTACTTTCAGAACATTGAATGAAGAATGGCGTAAAGAGGCTAAACGCCTGATGAAGAAAATGGCAGAAGGTATTGCCGAAAGCATGGGCGGTAGTTGTGAGTTTACCATCATGGATGGCTATCCTTATTTGATCAATGAAGAGCAGGTAACGGCAAATGCCCGCGCTTGTGCTGAAGATTATTTAGGTAAGGAAAATGTACTTGATCTGGATATCTGGATGGCTGCGGAAGATTTTGCGTATTACTCGCAAATTACGGATGCTTGTTTCTATAGGTTGGGTACCGGTAATAAGGCCAAGGATACCTATTATTCTGTACATACACCTAATTTTGACATTGACGAGGATGCTTTGAAGTTGTCGACAGGCTTAATGGCTTATATGGCAGTGAAACAGCTGGGTAATTAATGAAGAAAATAGTTTTGTTTACGGCATTTGTGATGTTGTGTTTTAATGGTTTTGGGCAGGTTATTCCCCGCTTTAATCCGGATACAATTAAAACCATTCAGCTGGATTCTGCGGTAAACATTACTTCGGAGCGTTTAAGCGTGGAGACTTTTATTAGGGCTGTAACCACTGATACGAGCTTCTATCAGGCTTTTCGCAATATGAAGAAGTACTCCTTTGTAGCCGAAAATAGTATTTATACCTATGACAAAAAGAATAAGGTAACCGGACGTTTATACCGTAAGGTGAAACGGAACAATGCCGCTCCATGGTTGGAATACCTGGTAAAGCAAGACACCGGTAAGCTTTTTAAGAAAAACGGGAAATACAATCTTTATACGGTTGAGATGTTTGACTACATTTTTATGAATGCTTATCAGTCTTCCTATTCTTCAGAATCTGCTGTGGGAAAGTCTGACGGGGCCATTGCCGGATATAAGGATAAACTGAAAACGTTGATCTTTTCTCCCGGTCGACCGGTTAAGGGTTTGCCTTTTATAGGAAGCAAAACAGAGATCTTTACAGCCAATATGCGGCAGTATTATGATTATAGCTTTTTCAGCGGGACCTATCTGGATTCTATTCCTGTCTACCGTTTTAAGGTTACAGTAAAGCCTGATCTAAGCAATTGGACTAAGGATGGGCTGATGATTAAAGAGCTAACAACGATTTTTGATAAACGCAACTTTGAAATTTTAGGTCGTTATGTAGATATGAAATACAGCAATATGCTTTTTGATTTTAATGTACAAATGAATATTGAAATGGGTTATTTTGGGGAGGAGAAGTTGCCGGCTAAGGTGAGCTATCAAGGCAATTGGAATGTTCCAATGAAGAAGCCGGAAAAAGCAAGTGTGCTGGTATTGCAAAGAGATTACCGTCTTGGAAAAGGGAAGTAATTTTTTAACTTAGTCGTAGTTATTTAACCCCTAAACCATATATAATGAACCTAATGATGAAATCTTCTTTTAAATTATTGTTGTTGTTGCCTGCACTAATCTTGGCGGTGCTTTTCTCTGCGATGAAAAGTAAGTCTAAAAAAATTATTTTCTTTGGCGACTCCATTACCGCGGCTGGAATAAAGCCGGGCGGTTATGTTGATTTGATAAAAAAGGATTTAGATCCTGCTAAATATGAAATTATTGGTGCCGGTATTGGCGGTAATAAAGTATATGATCTATACCTGAGAATGGAGGATGATGTACTGAATAAAAAGCCAGACCTGGTGGTGATTTACATCGGAGTGAATGATGTTTGGCATAAGTTGACCTCTAAAACGGGTACTGACTATGATAAGTTTGTTAAATTTTATCAAGGTCTGATTAATAAAATACAGGCTGGCGGCGCTAAGGTTGTGCTTTGCACACCCGCTGTGATCGGCGAGAAAAAGAACGGCGCAAATGTAATGGATACGGAGTTGGATAAATACTCGGCCGCAGTAAGAGAGTTAGCGGCAAAGAATAATCTTCCAATTGCTGATTTGAGAAAGCTGTTTACGGATTACGATATGGCAAACAATCCAGAGGATTTGGCAAAAGGTATTTTAACTTCTGACGGGGTACATTTGAATGATAAAGGAAACCGGACTTTAGCAGACGCTTTACTGCCTTTAGTGAAATAAGTTATTGCAGCGGCTGTTGGGAAAGACAGCCGCTATAAAATGAAAAATGGTAAATAGAACAGAGATTTAAGCGAGAATGATTAACCAGGATACCATAAGCAAAATAATGGACACCGCCCGTATTGAAGAGGTGGTGGGTGACTTTGTTGCGCTAAAAAAGCGGGGTACCAGTTTAATTGGAAACTGCCCTTTTCATAATGAGAAAACACCCTCTTTTAACGTTTCGGTTACTAAAGGGATTTATAAGTGCTTTGGTTGCGGTAAAGGGGGAGACTCTGTCCATTTTATTATGGACCACGAGAAGTATTCTTACCCGGAAGCGCTAAAGTACCTTGCACAGAAATACAATATTGAAGTAGAGGAGACGGTACAGTCGCCCCAAAATATTGAAGCCCAAAACGCACGGGAAAGCCTTTACATTGTTTCGGAGTATGCTGCTAACTATTTCTCTAATGAGTTATGGACAGGTAGTGATGGCCGTGCAATAGGCTTAAGCTATTTCAAAGAGCGTGGTTTTAGGGAGGATATTCTTAAGAAGTTCCAGGTGGGCTATTCGCCTGATTCCTGGGATGCGCTGATTAACAGTGCTGTTGGTGCTGGGCATAGAGAAGAATACCTGGAGAAAACAGGACTGGCCATCAGAAATGATAAAGGCAAGTTGTACGACCGCTTTAGAGGTCGTGTATTGTTTCCGATCCATAACTTTACCGGTAGGGTAATCGGTTTTGGAGGTCGGACCTTAAAGACAGATAAGAATGTTCCAAAGTACGTAAACTCTCCGGAGAGCGATATTTACCATAAATCTAATGTGCTGTATGGTTTGTATCATGCGAAGAAGTCCATTAGGGAGTTTGACAATTGTTACTTGGTGGAAGGTTATGCGGATGTACTTGCTGTCCATCAGGCAGGAATAGAGAACGTAGTGGCCTCATCAGGAACGTCTTTAACTACCGAACAAATCCGACTGATTGGAAGGTTTACGCAAAATGTAACCATTCTTTACGATGGGGATGCTGCGGGGATCAAAGCTTCTTTGCGTGGATTGGATATGATCCTGGAAGAAGGCCTGAATGTTAAAGTGGTACTTTTCCCGGATGGTCATGATCCTGATTCTTACATGCACCATGTAGGGGCGGGAGAGTTTAAAAAGTACATAGAAACCACTCGTAGGGACTTTATTCTATATAAAGCCACCATCTTGATGAAGGAGGCTGGTACCGATCCGATAAAAAGGGCTGGGATCATCAGAGATATTATAGAAAGTATTGCCAAGATCCCTGATGAGATTAAGGCTGCGGTTTTTATAAGAGAATGTAGTAGCTTATTGCAGGTTGAGGAAAGGACCTTACTTTCTGAACTCAATAAGATGCGGGTTGCAAAGTTTAAGAAAGCTTCGGGGAATTCGCCAAGTCCACAGACGCAATCTTTTCAGCAACATCAAAGCAACGCTTATCAGCCTTGTGAAGATGGGCCGCCAGATAACTTATTTGAAACCTCAGGACCTTATGAGGCCACTGCTCCAACTGTGGAGACGAGTATTGATGAGGTTCAGGAAAAGGAAATTGTACGGCTATTGTTGGCTTTTGGACACGAACTGGTTACCTGGGGCGGTATTGATAATATGTATATCGGATCGTTCATTATCCAGAATTTAACGGATGTAGTTTTTCAAGATAAGCTTTGTGGTCTTATCATTGAGACGTATAGAGCCGAAATTGAGAATGGACACTTGCCTGTTGCCAGTCAATTTATACAGAGTAAGGACCGTGATGTTGCTGACCTGGCGATTACACTTTCTACATCGCCTTATTCTTTAAGTGAGAATTGGGAGCACAAGCATGATATTTATGTTAAAGATGAAAGTGTAAATCTAAAATCGACTATTTTGGGTGGTTTATTTCACCTGAAAAAAGCAAAAATAGCTGGAATTCTTTCCGATATTGCCAACGAAATTAAAACGGAAGCAGATCCGGCGAACTTAGAAATCTTAATGCATAAGTTTATGGCAATGAAAGGTGTGGAAAAGGAAATCTCTAAGCATTTAGGAATTACGATCTTAAAATAGGAATGGCAACACACAATGATCTTGGCAAACGGGGCGAAGAAATCGCAATAGCTTATTTGGAAGACTCTGGGTACAAGATTTTAAATACGAACTGGAAATGTGCAAGGGCAGAGGTTGATGTGATTGCAGACCAACAGGGGACGCTAGTTTTTGTAGAAGTGAAAACAAGAAGTTCTGTGGATTATGGGCATCCGGAAGAGTTTGTGGATTATAAAAAAGAAAAGCAACTTGAGTTTGCCTCATCAGCCTATATAGAGATGAAGCAGCATGAGGGGGAGATTCGTTTTGACGTTATTGCAATTGTTTTTGAAAATAAAGACCTTTATAAAATTAATCATATTGAAGATGCATTCTGGCCAAGTTAAAAGTATATTTAGTAGAGCAATGTTGAGTTGCTTATCGTTTAGTTTATTGTTTACAGTTTCTTGTAAGGAGAGATCATCGACTCCGACTTTTTCATTTAAGCTGCCCGAGCAAGGTCAGTCTTTTGGACTTGGAGATCAGGTAAAGATTGAATTAGATGTTCCTGAAGGGACAAAACTTAGTTCTGCAACCTATTTATTAGATGGTAAAGAGGTAGGTGTAAAAAATAATGCAGAAGCGATTTCTGTAAGTACTACGGACCTTTCTTTAGGTTATAAACTGGTTACTGCGATTGTAGATGATGGGGCCGCAAAAGATACCTTAACGATTAACATAGAGCTTAAATCGGCGGTTAAACCCGCACTTTATGGCTATCAGATTGTGAATACGATGCCGCACGATACTTCGGCCTACATACAGGGGCTGGAATATCATAATGGAAGGTTTTTGGAAAGTACCGGACAGGAGAAACATTCGACATTGCGTTGGGTGGATGTGAAATCTGGAAAAGTATTGCAACAGATTAAATTGGATGACCAGTATTTTGGCGAAGGATCAAGTCTGGTCGGTGATAAAGTGATTATGTTGACTTGGGAAAGCCATTTGGGATTGGTATTTGATGCGAAATCATTTAAACAGTTGTCTACGTTTCCATATCAGTCAAGTGCGGAGGGCTGGGGTCTTTGTTTTGACGGGACTCAATTGATCAAGTCAGATGGAACAAATAAGCTCTGGTTCCTGAACAAGGATACATATAGGGAAGAATCCGCTATTGAGGTGTATGATAACAACGGACCGATGGATTCGCTGAATGAGTTAGAGTACATTGGTGGTAAGATTTACGCCAATGTGTATACCAAGAATATTATTGTCGTAATTGATCCTAAAACAGGTGTTATAGAGCAGCAGATTGATTTTTCGGGCTTGCTCCCAGTTGATTACTTTAAGACCGACAATGATCGCGCAAATAACGTATTGAACGGTATAGCTTGGGATAGTGCAGGGAAAAGGTTGTTTGTAACCGGAAAGAAATGGCCAAAGATGTTTGAAGTAAAGCTGGTAGCTAAAAAATAAGGGATACAAAAATGGCCTTGCAGATTTGCAAGGCCATTTTTGTATACTCCATCGTCATCCTTATATCGGTATTATTTCTTTTTCTCCTTAGGTTCGCTTATGAAGCCGTTAAAGGTTATTGACTGCCTATTATTGCTATTCACACTAAGTGTTGCATAGCCATTCTCAGACACATTTAAGATCATAGATTGGGTGTCTTTGGTGTCCTTAAAGTTCATGCTGATTAACCATGAACCTTTTTTCTTTTTTTCAGCTTTATAGGTGAATTTTTTAGACTTGAATTTAATACCAGCATCATCAGGGTTCATGGTTGCGGTATAAGCCCTTCCGTAATAGGGTAAGTAAGATTCTACGCTATCCTTAGTCACAATAAGCTGGTATTGCGATCCGCTAAGCTGGATCATTCCACCGCCTGCGCCCCCTGGCATTCTGCTAAGCACTCGATTAACATCATTATTAGCCATTGGCATTGCAGACGTAGCATTGAAAACGTAATGCTGGTTGTTAATTACCTTAATCGTAGTTTCTTTGTCTGTTTGTGCATTTGCCTGCACCGCAATCAGCAATGTGGCTGCTACTAAAATGTTTTTAATTGCTTTCATCTTATGTTTTTTAATGATTTTACAATATTATAAGTACAGATTAACTGTTTCCTTTTAATTAGGATGCCTGCACAAGCTATTTTCCATAAATCGTGCAGGCATTTATTCTTAATGTTGTATTAGGTAATATATTGTAATAGAACAAAAAATCATTAAAAAAGTTTAATGCTTTTATCTCCAGCTTTTATACTGATTGATGAGACCATTGGTAGATCCATCATGAGAGGTAATAGCCGCATCGCTAGCTAGTTCTGGTAGGATGCTTTTTGCAAGTTGCTTGCCCAATTCCACACCCCATTGATCGAAACTGAATATATTCCAGATAATGCCCTGTACAAATATCTTATGTTCATATATGGCAATCAGGGTTCCAAGGCTGTAAGGGGTGACTTTTTTCAATAGGATAGAGTTGGTTGGTCTGTTTCCTTCAAATACCTTGAATGGAGCCAGTTTGTCTATTTCTGCATCAGATTTACCCTCTTTCTTTAGTTCGGCAACGACTTCTTCTTTAGTTTTACCATTCATCAAGGCTTCCGTTTGTGCAAAGAAGTTTGAAAGTAGGATAGGGTGATGATTTCCTATGGGGTTTAAGCTTTGCGCTGGGGCAATAAAATCGCATGGAATAATGCGTGTACCCTGATGAATGAGCTGATAGAACGCGTGTTGTCCGTTTGTTCCAGGCTCGCCCCATATAATTGGGCCAGTTTCATAAGTCACATCATTTCCATTACGGTCTACATGTTTGCCATTGCTTTCCATATCTCCCTGTTGGAAATAAGCTGCAAAACGATGCATGTATTGATCGTAAGGTAAAATGGCCTGTGTTTCTGCATCAAAGAAGTTGACGTACCATACACCAATTAGTGCCAATATTACCGGTACATTGATCTCGAACTCGGCGCTTTCAAAATGTTGATCTGCAGCATGCGCGCCAGCAAGCAACTGTTTAAAGTTGTCGTAACCGATGCTTAAGGCAATGGGAAGGCCGATAGCGCTCCACAAAGAATATCTACCGCCTACCCAGTCCCAGAATTCGAACATGTTTTCGGTATCAATACCAAATGCCGATACATCTTTTGCATTGGTAGATAATGCAGCGAAATGTTTGGCTATATCTTCCTTTTTTGCACCATTTTCAAGGAACCAGTCGCGCGCAGTATTGGCGTTAGTCATGGTTTCCTGTGTAGTGAAAGTTTTAGAGGCGATTAGGAACAATGTTGTTTCAGGATCTACCTTTTTAAGTGTTTCTGCAATGTGCGTACCATCGATATTGGATACGAAATGCATATTGAGGTGATTCTTGTATGCTTTTAAGGCTTCGGTAACCATAACAGGACCTAAATCAGAACCTCCGATACCAATATTTACTACATCAGTAATGGCTTTTCCGGTATATCCTTTCCAGCTTCCGGAGATGATCTGCTGGCTGAACTTCTCCATTTTATCAAGCACCTTATATACTTCAGGTATTACGTTTTTACCTTCTACCAAAATTTCATCGTTACTTTGATCGCGTAAGGCGATGTGAAGTACCTGTCTGCCTTCTGTTTGGTTGATCTTTTCGCCGCTAAACATCGCTTTAATGGCTTCGTCTAGCTTGCATTCTCTAGCCAGTTGGATGAGCAATGCAATGGTGGTGTCGTCTATTCTATTTTTAGAATAATCTACCAGGATGTCTTCAAATAAAAGAGAGAATTTGTCAAATCGAGCTTCATCTTCTGTGAAAAGGTCTTTAATACTTTTCTTGTTGATGTCGATGAAATGATCGGCAAGGTATTTATACGCAGCGGTTTCTGTGAAGTTTACTGTAGGTAGCATAATGTTAATGTTTTTGTAAATGTAATAGTTTATTTTATTTCATAAAGTCCTATCTACTTATTTAGTCAATATTCTAAAACAGAATAGGCTGCTGTTACGTTTGCTATAAAGGACGGATTATTAATGGTATATTAGATTATAAAAACCTTTAAAAAAATATCTATGTTAGAGAATTTAAATCAATTGGTTAAGGAAAATGTTCAGGACGCTATTGTGAACAATAGTGATGTGCCTAACGAGCAAAATGAAGCTGCTATTTCTGCTGCTTCGGGGTCAATTGTTGATGCAATTAAGCAACATCTATCTTCTGGTAACCTAAGCAGCCTTGTTGATGCTTTTAAGGGCGGAAATGCAGAAGGCAGTTCGGTTGCGCAGGATGCTACAACTGGTTTTACCGAGAAGTTGGCCGGAATGGGGATCAATTTGGAGTCGGCTAAAAATATTGCAGCGTCAGTAATCCCTTCTATTGTTGGGAAGTTTGTAAATAAGACTAATGACCCGAATGATAGTTCATTTGATATTCAGGATGTGATTAGTAAAATATCAGGACCTGATGGTAAGTTCCAGTTGTCGGACATTACCGATCTTTTCAGTGGGGGTAAGGAAGGTGAAGCTGGAGGGGGTGTCGTTGATAAATTGAAGGGCCTTTTTAGCTAAGGTAACAACATAAAATTGCAAAAGGGTTGGATCGAAAGTACTTTTGATTCAACCCTTTTTGTATGATAAATATTATATATTTGTCTTTATGACAAAAGAACAAATTCAGGATTTAAGGGACAGGGTAACGTCGCTGAGGAGGTATCTTTGACGTTGATAATCGACTAGAAGACATTCGTATTGAACAGGAGCTTACCTTGCAGCCGAATTTTTGGGATGATCCTAAGAAAGCGGAAAGGCATATAGCAGAGATTAATGCTAAAAAGGTATGGACCGATGCCTGGCAAAAGGCAAACGCCTTGCTGGAAGATACACAGGTGCTTTTTGATTTCCTTCAAAGTGGAGACGCAACGGAGGAAGAGATGGATGAGCAATATCAGCTCTGTTTAAAAGCCATCGAGGATCTGGAACTCAAAAATATGTTAAAAAGTAAGGAGGATCAGTTGCCTGCCGTAATGCAAATTACTGCGGGAGCAGGTGGAACCGAAAGCTGCGACTGGGCCTATATGCTGATGCGTATGTATATGATGTGGGGTGAAAAGAACGGCTATAAAATTACGGAACAAGATTCTCAGGAGGGTGAGGTTGCAGGTATTAAATCTGTAACGTTACAGTTCTCTGGTGAGTTTGCTTATGGCTACCTAAAGGGGGAGAACGGTGTTCATCGTTTGGTAAGAATTTCTCCTTTTGATTCGAATGCCCGTAGGCATACTTCTTTTGCCTCTGTTTATGTCTATCCTTTGGTGGATGATACAATTGAGATTGAAGTAAAAGACTCAGAGATCGAGTTTGAAACATTCCGTTCCGGTGGAGCGGGTGGACAAAATGTAAATAAAGTGGAGACTGCCGTGCGCTTGCACCACAAACCTTCGGGCATTATTATTAAGAACCAGGAGTCGAGGTCTCAACTACAAAACAAAGAGAATGCAATTCGTTTATTGAAATCTCAGTTATATGAAGCTGAAATGCGTAAGCGCATGGAGGCAACGGCATTAATTGAGGGCAATAAAAAGAAAATAGAGTGGGGCTCGCAAATTAGAAGCTATGTGCTGGATGATAGACGGGTAAAAGATCACCGAACAAATTTCCAGTCTTCAAACCCTCAAGCTGTGCTAGATGGGGAGTTGAATGACTTTTTGAAAGCATATTTAATGGAGTTTTAAAAATGAAGTATTTAAGCGGACTATTCATGACGTTAATGTTATCTGTAAATGGGCTGTTGGCCCAGGAGGTATTACCACTTTATTCTGGGAAAATTCCTGGAGCGAAGCCAACACCAGCGGATTATCAGGAGCTGACCGTGGATCGTGGGGAAAGAGGAGCTGGCATCACAAAGGTGTCAGTACCGACACTTACGGTATATCGGCCTGAAAAAGGGAAGGCGAATGGAACTGCTGTGATCGTTTGTCCCGGTGGTGGTTATTCAGGATTGGCTATGGGCCATGAGGGCTATCAGATTGGGGAAAAGTTCGCCTCAATAGGAGTAACCGCTTTTGTACTTAAATATCGTTTGCCTAGTGACGCAATTATGGAGAATAGATCTATAGGGCCGCTGCAGGATGTGGAACAGGCCATGTACCGGGTAAGAAAAGATGCAGGTAAATGGGGTGTCGATCCATCAAAAATAGGTATAATGGGTTTTTCGGCAGGTGGACATCTTGCCTCAAGTTTAACCGTACATTATAAAGATGTTAAAATTGAAGATAAGGAGGGTGTTAGTCTTCGTCCTGATTTTTCAATTTTAATGTATCCGGTCATTTCATTTACTGAATCTGCCCATGCTGGCTCGGCTAAGAATTTGGTTGGTAATGATGAAGCGCTAAAAGTATATTTTTCTAATGATAAGCATGTAAATGCAGAAACTCCGCCAACTTTTATGGTTCATGCGAATGATGACCGTACGGTTCCGGTACAAAATAGCATTCTATTTAACCAGGCTTTGGTAAACGCAAACGTTAAGGGTGAATTGCATATCTACCAGGCCGGTGGACATGGTTTTGGGCTGAAAAATAAAACCACTAAAGAAGAGTGGTTTAGCAGTCTGGAGAATTGGATGAAGGTCAATAAGTTTTTATAGGTTATCACTGTTCAGGATTTCTTGAAGCTGTTTCAACTCCTCAACTTTTTCTGTTGATCCCAGGTTTTCGTAGGCTGAAATAAGATTGCGAATGATCCTTCTAATGATCTCGACATTGCTGCATGGCGCATAAAATCCGGGCAGCGGGTCAAGGTTTAGCTGGCGAAGGAACTGATCTACATCGTGCTTGCCAAAAATAGCACCTTTGTTAAAAGCATTGATGTAAAATAACACGCCAAACTCTTGTTCATCACGTTTACTCTCGTCGATATAACCTAGAATGAAATGCTGAGGTAGGTTTACCCCATATACCGGGATGTCCAGTTTCTGAGCAAGGGTGGAATAGATAATGGCCAGAGATATCTGGTTTCCTTTTTTACTTTCCAGCACCTGGCTGATATAGGAGTTTTGAGGATCGTTATGATTTTTGGTGTTTCCGCTAAAGCCGTACACGTTGTAAAATACATGGTTAATGAGCTTTATCTTCTCAATGGAGCTCATTTCGTATTGTAGTCCTAACCATATCTCTCTTTTTATGTCTTCTATCTGAATGATAAGCTTTTGTTCGTCGAGATCAGGATATTGATAACGGTTAATGGCAAGAGCGCCTTGCAAAAGATCGAATGCCCCGCTATGGTACCACAAATTAAGGTCTTCTTTTACACTGTTGAATTGTATCTTGTGTACTATATTTTCTATGCGTTCCTGAAGTGTCGTATCTAGAGAATGCTCCCATTGATTTTCTAAATAATCAACTACTTGAGTTCCATATTCGATCAGGCGTTTTTCAACATGCTCGAAAACCTCCTGATCGGGGTCGTCAAGCAGTTTTATTAATGCATTTATTTCTTTACTATTTTCCATTACAACATGCAACTTTGAATGCCTATTTTTGCGGCTATGGTATTTAATTTTATCGGTGATTTTCTAAAGCATCGCTTGACTGCTAAAAGCAGACACGGTACGCATTCCCCATTTGTATATAAACTTACTGATGAGGTAATTTACGATTTTAACTCCAAAATAGACTACAAAAATATTGAAGCGCAGCGAAAAAAACTTTTCAATGACGATTCATTAATCACGGTTACAGACCTTGGGGCAGGGTCTCACTTAAATAAAGGCCGAACTAAAAAGGTAAAACAGATCGCAAAAAATGCATTGAAAAGTCCGGCTTTGGCTCAGCTGATTTATCGTCTTGCAAAGGATTGTCGCCCTTCGAGTATTATAGAGTTGGGGACCTGTCTGGGTATTACCACCGCTTACTTGTCTAAGGCTTGTCCAGATGCTGATGTGGTGACCATTGAGGGCTGCCCTGAAACTGCAAAGGTCGCTTATCGTAATTTCCAGGAGTTAGGTTTGGAGAATGTTGAATTGCAAGTCGGTAATTTTGATGTATTGCTACCAGAAGTTATCGCAGGTCGGGAAAAACTGGACTTTGTTTATATTGATGGCAACCATAGAAAAGATGCTACGCTTAACTATTTTAAATGGTGTCTGCCTAAGGTGCATGAAGGATCCTTACTGATCTTTGATGACATTTACTGGAGCAAGGGCATGAAAGAGGCTTGGACGGAAATAAAGAACCACCCTGATGTAACGGTAACCATTGATTTATTCTGGATAGGATTGGTTTACTTTAGAAAAGGGCAGGTAAAAGAGCATTTTAAGATTAAGTTTTAAAATTGCAATGGCTTAAAATGCTTCTGCCAGACTGATGTAAAAACCGGTTTGACGTTTTTCATTTGGACGTTTCTCACCGATGCCATAATCTAAACGCATACTTAAACCCTTTTCGGGATCGAAGAAATACCTTCCGCCAGCACCATAGGAAGGTTTGAAACTTTTAATCGCCAATCCGCCATTATCAAAGACCTGTCCGGCGCCACCAAATATCACAACGCCAAGACGGTTGTTGTATCGGTATCTGAGCTCTGCTTGTGCAGCTAATAGATTTTTATCACGATAACGACCCGTATAATATCCTCTCATCATCTCGTCATTGCCCATTTGAGGTAATAAATAGAAGGGGGTGTTTTTACCTTGTATGGTATGGAACAGTCCGTTTAAACCAAAGACCAACTTAGGGGATAGGGACCAGAAACTGCTCGCGTTTACTTTTATGAGACTTCCTGTGAAATTTTCTCCGCCCCAGAAGTCGGGGGCATATTGATAACTTACTTTTCCTACAAATCCTTTTGTTGGGTAGTTGTTGGAATTTCGGGTGTCGTAACTTTGAGAAAGGCCAGCATAAACAACGTTACCACCTGCTATACCAATTAAGTGTGGGTCGGTGTTGAAGATTCCTCCTACTTCTTTATCTTTAAAGCTGTAATGCTCAAATCCGAGTAAAAATCCTGTATACAGATTTGGAGCGAGCTTTTTGGCTGCTTCTAAAACCAGCTTTAGCTGGTCCTGAACCAAACGGTCTTCATCTGTATGCAAAGTTTCGTTACCAATGCCGTAAAAATTAAAGGGCATACGTCTGAGTTTAGCTTCAGCAATGTAATGGTATTTGTTTTTTTTTGTCCAGATGTCGCTTTTTAACGACACATTGTATTGCCCCTTAGTAGAGGCGGAGAGTATTCCCGTGAAGTTGGAGCTTCTGTTAGTAGGATCATTTTTATCCAGATAAACAGAATAAAGGGAACCTAATCCGAGTTCTAAACCTATTTCCTGACTGTACCTGAATACAGGAAGTGGCATGAAGCTCGCTTTGCGGGTGGTATCAGTTTTGTTAGATAAGTATTTTTCTATCAGTTTCTTTTGCCCTATCGCGTTTACAGTGATTAAAACGAATATGGTGCAAATGGAAAGTCTTTTCATCGGCCTAAAATAGTGGAAAGGATTTAAATATCGTTGTCTGCAGAGCAAGTTTAACGCCAAATAGTTTTAAGTAATAATATTTAGCTATTTTTGCCGCCATAACAAAATAGATTAAGATGAGTACAACAAGAGGACCGATATCTCAATTTATGGAGCGTAATTATCTCCATTTTAATGCAGCAGCTATGATGGATGCGGCTAAAGGATACGAAACACATTTAGATGAAGGTGGAAAAATGATGATTACCCTTGCAGGTGCAATGAGTACTGCGGAATTGGGTATTTCACTGGCAGAGATGATCCGTCAGGATAAAGTTTCCATCATTTCATGTACAGGTGCTAACCTGGAAGAGGATATCATGAACCTTGTTGCACATTCACATTATAAACGTGTACCTAACTATCGTGATTTAAGTCCACAGGATGAATGGGATCTATTAGAGAACCACTACAACCGTGTTACGGATACTTGTATTCCGGAAGAGGAGGCATTTAGAAGGTTGCAAAAACACATCAATAAAATCTGGAAAGATGCAGAAGAAGCTGGAGAGCGTTATTTCCCGCATGAGTTTATGTATAAGATGTTGTTAAGTGGTGATTTGGAGCAGTACTATGAGATTGATCCTAAAAACTCATGGATGCTTGCAGCAGCAGAAAAGAACTTGCCAATTGTAGTACCAGGATGGGAAGATTCGACAATGGGTAATATTTTTGCTTCTTATGTAATGAAAGGTGAAGTAAAAGCGACGACTGTAAAAGGTGGTATTGAGTATATGGGTTATTTAGCTGATTGGTATATTAAGAACAGTGAAGGTAAAGGAATTGGCTTCTTCCAGATTGGTGGTGGTATTGCTGGTGATTTCCCAATCTGTGTAGTACCGATGCTATATCAGGATATGGAAATGCCTAATATTCCGTTCTGGAGCTACTTCTGCCAGATTTCGGATTCGACTACTTCATATGGTTCTTATTCTGGTGCAGTGCCTAATGAGAAGATTACCTGGGGTAAGTTAGATATCGATACGCCTAAATTTATTGTGGAGTCTGATGCAACTATAGTGGCTCCACTGATATTTGCATGGATATTAAAAATGTAATTCAAAATAACAAATGAGGTAATATTCTGTTGCCTTTGGATGATCACCAATTTTTGCAAGAAATTGGTGATTTTCTTTGTTTAAAGCATTAAAAGGGCATTATTTAGATTGATTATAAATTGTATTTACTGTCATTTCTTTGTCATTGGTACGTTAATAAATTTTACTTTTGTGGACGTTTTGGTGAAGGCCTTGGGTTTAAACATCAATAACGGTTATAAAGTTTTTTAAAAAATAGCATAAAATACTCATTATGAGGGATATCTCATTGATCATTAGAAGAGTTTGGAAGTCGGCGTTCATGTTTACGGCTCTATCTGTTTTAATCGTTTCTGCAACACAAGCACAAGATGTAGTGGAGGGAAGAAAAATATTTAAAGATAAATGTGCTTCTTGTCACCAATTGGACCGTAACAGTACTGGTCCAGCATTAACACCAAAGCTGACCGAGCTGGATGAAGCTTTCGCCATCAAGTGGATTAGAAACTGGAAGTCATTAGTTGACGCCGGTGATAAAACTGCGATCGAGGCATCGAAATTCTCTCCTGCTGAAATGACAACGTTTCCAACGTTGACTGACGAGCAGATTAAAAGTGTAATTGCTTACGCAAAAGCAGGCGAGCCGAAAAAAGAAGCGGCAGCGGGTGCAGCTGTAGCAGCGGGTTCTGACGAAGTTTCGTCATTCTCTATCGCAGGGGTTGCCTTAATTATCATCATCTCTATCGTTGTATTGGTTGTTTTAGGCCGTGCAGTGAAAATGTTAGAGCGTTTGATTCTTAAGAAACAAGGCGTTGAGGTTGTTGAAGAAGAACCAGTTTCTTTTGCAGACGGCACACGTAGAATGTTTAAGAACAAGAAGTTTGTATTCTTCTTCATCCTATGTTTAATTGTAACCTTAGGTTCATTTGGCTGGATGGGAATGTGGGATACAGGTGTACATACTGGTTACCAACCGGTACAACCTATCAAATTCTCTCACGAGTTACACGCTGGGGTTAATCAGATTGATTGTCAATATTGTCACTCTGGTGCATTTAAATCTAAAAATGCTTCTATTCCATCAGTTAACGTTTGTATGAACTGTCACAAATCTGTACAAGCTACTGAAAAGTATAACGGAGAGATTTCTCCTGAGATTCAAAAAATCTACACCGCTATCGGTTATGATCCGAATACGCTTACTTACGATAAATCGAAAGAAAAACCGGTTGAGTGGGTACGTGTACACAACTTGCCTGATTTTGCTTACTTCAATCACTCACAACACGTTGTAGTTGGTGAAGAAGCCATCAGAAAAGAAAGAGGTTTAAAACCTAACGAGCCTGTATGTTTTGCATGTCACGGTCCGGTAGATACAATGGAAGAAATTTATCAATTTTCTCCACTAACCATGAAATGGTGTATCAACTGTCATAAAGATGCAGAGGTTTCAGGTAAAGACAACGCATTCTATACTAAAGTGATCGAAGCCCATGAGAAAATCAAAAAAGGCGAGAAAATCACTCCTGCATTGCTAGGTGGTTTAGAGTGTGGTAAATGTCACTATTAATAGAGTTTAATAACAAAGAACGTTCGATAACAGTAATATAGCTTAAATGGAAAGCAATAAAAAATACTGGAAAGGCTTAGAAGAGTATAATAACACTCCGGATTTTGTTGAAAACAACAAGAACGAATTTGCTGAGCCACTTCCAATAGAAGATGTTTTAAATGAAGCGGGGTTAAGTACCGTAACTCCTCGCCGTGACTTTTTAAAGGCTTTAGGCTTTGGATTAGGTGCGGTGACACTTGCGGCTTGTCAAACAGCCCCTGTTCATAAGGCAATTCCTTATGTAATTAAACCTGAAGAGGTTGTTCCGGGTATCCCTAACTACTATGTTTCAAGTTTTAACGGTCATCCGGTTTTGGTTAAAACCAGAGAAGGTAGACCAATTAAAATAGAAGCAAATACAAATGCTGGTGCATTTAATTGTGGTACTGATGCGCAGGCACAGGCTTCAGTGTTGGATCTGTATGATGTATCTAAGTTAAAATCGCCTTTATTAAAAGAAAACGAAAGTACCTGGACTAAGGTAGATGAGTTTGTAAAAGGGGAGTTGAACAAAGCTCAGGCATCAGGAAAGAAAATCCGCGTGATTTCTTCTTCTGTAAACAGTCCTTCTACAAAAGCAGTTATTGCTGATTTCACCGCTGCATATCCTAATACTAAACACGTTCAATACGATGCTGTTTCTTATACTGGTATCATTAAAGCGAATGAGAATAGTTTCGGTAAAGCTGTTGTTCCTAAGTACAAGTTTGATAAAGCAGATCTGATTGTAAGTTTCGGAGCTGACTTTTTAGGTACCTGGATTAGTGGTGAAGAGTTTACTGCTCAATATGTTTCTAACAGGAATCATAAATCGTTGAAAAACGGCAAAATGTCCCGTCACTTCCAATTTGAGGCAGGCATGAGCTTAACAGGTACAAATGCAGATACACGTATTCCAGTAAAATTATCGGAAGAAGGTCCTGCTTTGATTGCCTTATATAATGCAATTACAGGTGCTGGCTTAGCTGGTGGTACTTTACCAGATAACGTTAATGCTGATAAGGCATTGAAATTAGTTGGTAAGGAGCTTTTACAAAATAAAGGTAAAGCACTTGTAGTTTCGGGATCAAATGATGTTTCTACTCAGATTTTAGTAAATGCCATTAACTCTGCTATCGGCAGTTATGGTGCTACTATTGATTTGGATAATCCTTGCAAACTTTATGCAGGTAATGATGCGGAATTTGCTGAATTGATCAATGAGATGAACAGAGGCGAAGTTGCTGCTGTTTTCATCTTAGATAGCAATCCGGCTTATGACGTAGCAAACACTAAAGCGTTTACAGATGCTTTAGCGAAAGTTGCCTTGAAAGTGTCGTTCTCTGACCGTAAGGATGAGACTTCTACTTTGTGTGATGTGGTTGCAATTAACCATAACTATTTAGAAGCATGGGGTGATGCAAGCTCGTACGAAGGAGTTTACTCTATTGTACAGCCAACAATTAACCCTGTATTTAACTCACGTCAGGCAGAAGAGAGTTTATTGATTTGGTCTGACAATGCTGTTAAAGAATACTACCAGTATGTTCGTAACAACTGGGAGAAAAATATATTACCTGCAGTAGGTTCAAACTGGAAAGAAGCTTTACAAAAGGGTGTATTTGCAGCTGCTGAAAAACCGGCTGGTGCATATACTTTCAATCTTTCTTTAGCTGCTGTAGCTCCATCTATTTTAAACAACAGCAAGGCATTAGCAAAAGACATCCAGCTTCAGGTATATGAAAGTATTCCGATGCGTGATGGTAAACATGCTAACAATGCATTCTTGCAAGAGCTTCCTGATCCGGTTTCGAAAGTAACCTGGGACAACTATGTAGCTATTGCGCCTAAGTATGCTGAGAAATTAGGATTTAAAGAATTTGATATCGTTTCTGTGAAAGCCGATAATGGTTACACTATTGAGCTTCCTTTGTTGATTCAACCGGGGCAAGCGATAGGTACTGTATCCATTGCATTAGGTTATGGCCGTACCAAAGTTGGTAAAGCTGGAGATAATGTAGGTAAAAATGCTTATCCATTTGTAAGCTTTAGCAATGGTACTTTAAAGTATGCTACAACTGTTAAATTAGCAGGTACTGGCAGAAGAGAAGAACTTGCTCAAACACAAACACATTATTCTTTTGAAGGTAGAAATGTAATCCGTGAGGCTACATTTACGGAATACAAAAAGAATCCTGCTGCTGGTTCGGGTAACGACCATGCTAAACATAAAACTTACGATTTATGGGATAAATACGAAAAACCAGGTAACAACTGGGTAATGGCGATCGATTTGAATGCTTGTACTGGTTGTGGTTCTTGTATTGTTGCTTGTAACGTAGAAAATAACATTCCTGTTGTAGGTAAAGACGAAGTACGCAGACGCAGAGAGATGCACTGGATCCGTATTGACCGTTACTACAGCTTTAACCAGGAAGGTGAATCACATGCAGAAGGTGCTCATGGTCATAGCGCGATTAACGCTGTAACGAAAGAGAAAGAGATCGCTCATTTGAACGAAGATCAAATGAACAATGTATCGGTTGTACACCAACCTATGCTTTGTCAACATTGTGATCACGCTCCATGTGAGACTGTTTGTCCGGTATTGGCTACTGTACACTCATCAGACGGCTTAAACCATATGGCTTATAACCGTTGTGTCGGTACTCGTTATTGCGCAAACAACTGTCCATATAAAGTACGTCGTTTCAACTGGTTCAACTACTGGAATGATTCACGTTTTGACAACTATTTGAATAATGAATTTACTCAGTTGGTACTTAACCCTGATGTAACTACTCGTTCAAGAGGTGTAATGGAAAAATGCTCGATGTGTATTCAGCGTATCCAGGCAGGTAAATTGCAAGCTAAAATTGAAAAACGTCCATTGAAAGATGGTGATATCAAAATGGCATGTCAACAAGCTTGTTCTGCAAATGCAATCATCTTTGGTGATGCAAATGATCCTGAATCGGAAGTTTCTAAAGCATTACGTAGTGAGCGTATTTACTATGTGTTGGAAGAAATTAACGTACAACCGGGTATAGGTTATATGACGAAAATTAGAAATACAGATACAACAGTACAAGCGTAAGCGGATAGCTGATATTAAAAGAAAATAAATTATGTCAGGACATAACGAATCAATATTAAGAGAACCACTAATCACCGGCACGGATATCACGTATGCAAAGATTACGAATGATATTTTACTGCCGGTAGAGAACAAGCCAAATAGGGCTTGGTGGATAGGATTTATCGTCGCACTATGCGGAGCTTTACTATGGGTAGTAGCAGTTAGTTATACCTTCTGGTTTGGTATCGGTGCATGGGGATTAAATAAAACAGTAGGATGGGCTTGGGATATCACCGGTTTCGTATGGTGGGTAGGTATTGGTCACGCAGGAACACTGATTTCTGCAGTACTATTACTTTTCCGTCAGAACTGGCGTAACTCGATTAACCGTTCGGCAGAGGCGATGACAATCTTCGCCGTTATTTGTGCGGCAACGTATGTAGTATCTCACATGGGTAGACCATGGTTGGCTTACTGGGTGCTTCCATTACCAAATCAATTCGGATCATTATGGGTAAACTTTAACTCGCCGCTAGTTTGGGATATGTTTGCGATCTCAACTTACTTCTCGGTATCACTATTATTCTGGTATACAGGTCTATTGCCTGATATCGCAACTATTCGTGACCGTGCAACAGGTGTTAAACGTAGAGTTTATACTATACTATCATTTGGATGGGCTGGAAATGTGAAGACATGGCAACGTTTTGAGGCTGTATCTATCATTTTGGCGGGTATCTCTACACCCCTAGTACTTTCGGTACACACGATTGTATCCATGGACTTTGCTACCTCGGTAATTCCCGGATGGCACACTACGATCTTCCCTCCATATTTTGTGGCTGGGGCGATCTTCTCAGGATTTGCGATGGTGTTAACCTTGTTATTGGTAGCACGTAAAGTATTAGGTCTTGAGAACTATATCACCATGTTCCACATTGAATCGATGAACAAGATTATCATCTTGACAGGATCTATCGTGGGTGTGGCTTACATCACTGAGTTCTTTATCGCATGGTATTCAGGTTCTGAATATGAGCAGTATGCTTTCATCAACCGTTCAACTGGTCCATACTGGTGGGCTTACTGGATGATGATGACTTGTAACGTAATCTCTCCACAGTTGTTATGGTTCAAGAAGATCCGTACCAGCATCGCTGCTACCTGGATTTTATCTATTGTAGTAAACATCGGTATGTGGTTTGAGCGTTTCGTAATTATCGTAACTTCATTACACCGTGATTATATTCCTTCAAGTTGGGCGATGTTCTATCCAAGCTGGGTTGATGTGAGTGTGTTTGTGGGATCGATAGGTTTGTTCTTTACTTTGTTCTTATTGTTCTTAAGGGTACTACCTTCAATTGCAATTGCAGAGGTTAAATTGCTACTGAAAAGTGCAAGTGAGCAAGCTAAGTTAGAGCAAATTAAGGAAGGTCATTTGGATCCGACACATGTATCAGAATACGTGGAGTCTTTGGATAAATTTGATAGTGTTAAACAAGAAGAATACGCAAAAATATAACAATGAACAATATCAAATATATTTTAGGCAGTTTTGGTGACCCTGATGAAATGATGCATGGCATCGATAAATTGCAGGAGAACAACATTAAGATACATGATGTTTATACACCAATGCCTATTCATGGCATAGAAGCTAAATTAGGGGTTAAGCGTTCAAGATTAGATATTGCGGCTTTCTTTTTTGGAATAACAGGAACATGTACGATGCTTACGTTTGTATATCTTGCAGCAGCATATGACTGGCCAATTAATATCGGGGGTAAGCCACACTTCGCTTTACCGGATTTTATTCCAATTACCTTTGAGTTGACCATTTTGTTTTGTGCTTTTGGTTTAGTTGGTTCTTATTATGCATCAACCCACTTATTTCCGGGAAGAGCACCAAGAGTAATGGACTTAAGAGCTACAGATGACAGGTTTATCATTGCAATTGATGCAAAAGAGAATACTGATCACAATAAGATTGATGATTTATTAAAGGAAGCTGGTGCTTTGGAAGTAAAGCATAATGAAAGGAAGTATATTAGCTATGAATAAAAGTAAAGTAGTTTTAGCCTCGTTTTGTATACTTACAGGAGCTGTTTTATTCACGGCATGTAAGGATAAAAGAAGTACAGGTTTAGAATACGCCAGGAATATGTATGATCCGATTGCATACAATCCAGATCAACCGAACAAGAATTTTAAGAATGGAGCAACTGCACAGGTTCCACCAGCAAATACTACTCCAGTAGGATTTGATAAGTTTGATAATTATCCTAACACTAAAGAAGGATATGAAGCAGCAGGTGTAAGTTTAGTTAATCCACTTGCTTTAACTGAAGCAAACCTAGAATCAGGGAAGCATTATTTCACTGTATTTTGTGCTCCATGTCATGGCGAAAAGGGCGATGGACAAGGTCACCTGGTTAAAATTGAAAAATTCAACGGTGTGCCTTCTTATCATGGTGATGCAGCTTCTTCACGTGGCGGTCTGATGAAAGATTTAACGGCGGGCAAAATTTATCATACTATTGAGTATGGTTTAAATAATATGGGATCACATGCCTCTCAGCTATCTCCAGAAGAAAGATGGAAAGTAGTGATGTATGTTCAACAATTACAAAAAATACAATAAGCACAATATAGATGGGAACTCACAATTATAATTTAACTGAGCAGTTTGAGTTTACAGGCAAGGCTAAAACTTTAAGTATAATCGCTATTGTAATAGGAATAGCGGCTATAGGTTACGGTTTTTCTGCTGAGGCGCTTCATGAGCGTACTTTTGCAAACCTGTTGCTAATGGCTTATTACTTCGCTTGTGTTTGTATGTCAGGAGCGTTCTTCTTGGCAGTTCAATTCGTAGCACAGGCTGGTTGGTCTGCTTCTATACTACGTGTGCCTCAGGCAATGGCTAAAGTGTTACCAATTGCGGTAGTCATTTTAATTGTTGTAATGGGTGCAGGTTTATATACTCATAACTTATATCATCACTGGCATGCAGATGGATTAACTGATCCAAACAGTGCAAACTATGATAAGTTAATCGCTGGTAAGTCAGCGTTCCTGAATGTACCTTTCTTTATGGGACGTCAGGTTGTCTTTTTAGCAATATATAGCTTTTTCGCTGTGTATCTGTCTAAACTATCTAACAACGAAGATTTACAGGGTGGTTTAAATTCTTATACAAAGAGTTTTAAATATTCATGTATATTCCTTGTTATTTATGGATTTACTACGCCAATCTTTGCTTTTGATACTGTGATGTCATTGGAAGCACATTGGTTCTCAACCATGTTTGGCTGGTACAATTTCGCGGCAATGTGGGTAAGCAGTTTGGCTACTATGGCCATTATCATTATCCTTCTGAGAAAAGCAGGTTACATGAGCTGGGTAAATAATAGTCACTTACACAACTTAGGACAGTTTATCTTCGGATTCTCTATCTTCTGGACTTATGTATGGTTTTGTCAGTTTCTTTTGATTTACTATGCAAACATGCCAGAAGAGACTGTATATTTTTACAAAAGGTTTGAGCACTATGAGTTCTGGTTCTACCTGAATTTAGTATTAAACTTTTTAGCTCCTGTACTACTGCTAATGGACAGAGATAACAAGAGACATGAAAATATATTATTGACTGTATCTATAGTTGTTTTATGTGGTCACTGGGTAGATTATTACCAAATGATTATGCCAGGAACAGTAGAAGAACACCATGCATTTGGTTTTATTGAGGTTGGTATTGCATTAGGTTTTGTAGGTTTGTTTACTTTTACCGTATTAAGTGCATTAAGCAAAAAAGCATTGATCGCTAAAAACCACCCGTTTTTACAAGAAAGTTTACATCACCAGTTGTAATTGGTGGTCTTAATAGAGAATAAAAAATAATAGTATAATAGAAGTACAGCGTTACTACTTTTAAGGAAATGAGTTTAAGAAAATTTATAAGTAACAAAACGATAGCGGCACTAGCAGTGATTTTAACTGCATTTGCAAACACCAGCGCTTTTGCACAAGCTGCAGCCGCTGAGACCGCTAAAAAGCCCATCGATATGGGGCCGATTTATAAATCGGTGATATTTTATACCATGGCCTTTTTATTGGTCTGCTTATTTGTAGCAATCATTGGGAAAGCATTGAAGGTATATGAATTGACCCGTGAGGCTCAGGATAAACCAAAAGGAATAGACTGGAATAAAGTTAACGGTGTGCTTTTTGCATTGTTCCTTATTGTAGGTCTTTATGGTGTATACTGGGAGTATACGGTTCATGGAAACATGATCCTACCTGAAGCGGCTTCAGAGCATGGTAAGAAAATTGACCAGATGTTTAACATCACGTTGATTCTTACTACTATAGTTTTCATTATTACTCACATTCTTTTATTTGCTTTCGCTTATTTCTACAAATACACGAACAAAAGAAAAGCATATTACTACCCACACAACAATACGATTGAGCGTATCTGGACAATTGTTCCGGCTTTCGTTTTAACGATATTGGTATTGATGGGTTTCCTTACCTGGAGATCAATTTTCTACAAAATCGAAGATCCTAATAACAAGCCTATCAGCATCGAGATCACTTCATCTCAATTTGCATGGGCAATCCGTTATGCAGGTGCTGATGGTGTAGTGGGTACTAAAAATTACAAATTGATCACTTCTGTTAATGCTTTGGGTATTGACTTTAGAGATAAAAATACACTTGATGATCAGTCGGCAGATGAAATGGTTATTCCGGTTAACAAACCAGTACGTTTAATCTTGACCAGTAAAGATGTAATTCACAGTTTTTTCATGCCACACTTCAGGGTTCAATTGAACACTGTGCCAGGTATGACTTCTTACTTTGAGTTTACGCCAACCATTACTACTGAAGAAATGAAGGCTAAAACAAATGACCCTACATTCAAATATTTGTTCTTATGTAACAAGATCTGTGGAGATGGTCACTATAAAATGCAAAAAGAAGTTAAAGTTGTTTCTATGGCTGAGTATGAGGCTTGGGTTAAAGAACAACCAGCTTATTTAACTGACGATTTGAAAAAAGAATTTAACATACCTGTAACTCCTGCTACAACTACTGTAGTAGCTGATACAACTGCAAAGGACTCGTCGGCAGTTAAAACAAAACAATTAGCTTTAAAAAATTAATAATACTGGAATAGCACATTATGTCAACTATATCATTACACGATACACATAACCACGATAACCATGATGATCATGGGCATCACAAAGAGACCTTCTTAACGAAGTATGTCTTTAGTCAGGATCACAAGATGATTGCTAAGCAGTTCCTGATAACAGGTATTATTATGGCTGTTATTGCAATGGGACTGTCGATATTGTTTCGTTTACAACTTGCATGGCCAGATAAAGACTTCCCTATTTTAGAGACTTTCTTAGGAAAGTGGGCTGAAGGTGGTCGTATTAAACCTGATTTTTACCTTGCTTTAGTAACTATACATGGTACCATCATGGTATTCTTTGTATTGACAGCAGGATTGAGCGGTACTTTTAGTAATTTACTGATACCACTTCAGATTGGTGCAAGGGATATGGCTTCTCCATTCCTAAACATGCTTTCTTACTGGTTCTTCTTTACTGCTTGTGTAATCATGATGGGTTCATTCTTTATACAAACAGGACCTGCGAGTGCGGGATGGACGGTTTATCCGCCATTGTCGGCTTTGCCTACAGCGATTAGCGGTTCTGGTTTAGGTATGACTTTATGGTTAATTAGTATGGTACTTTTTGTTGCTTCATCTTTAATGGGTGGTATCAACTACGTAAGTACTATCTTAAACATGCGTACTAAAGGTATGGATCTTTGGAAAATGCCATTAACAATCTGGGCGTTCTTCTTAACTGCAATTTTAGGTATCTTATCTTTCCCTGTTTTAGTTGCAGGTGTCGTATTATTGATATTTGACAGAAGTTTCGGCACTAGTTTCTACCTTTCTGATATTGTTATGGGTACTCAGATCCTTCCTAATGAAGGTGGATCTCCAATTTTATGGCAACATTTATTCTGGTTCCTAGGACACCCAGAGGTATATATCGTAATTATGCCAGCGATGGGCTTGTCTTCAGAGATTATGTCTGTAAATGCAAGAAAACCTATCTTCGGTTACCATGCGATGATCTATTCATTGATCGGTATTACTATCCTTTCGTTTATCGTTTGGGGTCACCATATGTTTGTAACTGGTATGAACCCGTTATTGGGCGGGGTATTTATGATCACAACTTTGATCATTGCGGTACCTTCAGCGGTTAAGACTTTTAACTGGTTGGCTACATTATGGAGAGGTAACATCAGGTTTACTCCTGCAATGTTGTTCGCTATTGGTATGGTTTCATTCTTTATCTCTGGTGGTTTAACAGGTATCTTCTTAGGTAATGCTTCATTAGATATCAACTTACATGATACTTACTTTGTAATTGCCCACTTCCACTTGGTAATGGGTTCTGCAGCGATATTTGGTATGCTTGCTGGTGTTTATCACTACTTCCCTAAAATGTTCGGAAGAATGATGAGCAGCAAGTTGGGATACCTTCACTTCTGGATTACTTTTGCTTGTGCTTATTTAGTGTTCTTCCCTTTACACTTCTTAGGACTAGATGGTGTGCCACGTCGTTATTATGCATTCACTGAGTTTGAGTTTATGCAAAAGTGGGTTACTGTTAATATTTTAGTTACCTGGTCTGCAATTATTGCTGCATTAGCTCAGGTTGCTTTCTTATTCAACTTCTTCTACTCCATCTTTAAAGGTAAGGTAGCATCTCAAAATCCTTGGCAAGCAAATACTTTAGAATGGACAACTCCAGTTGAACGTTTACATGGTAACTGGCCAGGAGAAATCCCTACGGTATACCGTTGGCCATATGATTACAGTAAGCCAGGAGCTGAGGCAGATTTTATCCCTCAAACGGTTCCTTTCTCACAAACAATGAGTTCTAATATGCCTCATGATTTTGAAGGCAATAGCGAGTCTGAACGTATACAAAGAGAATGGGAAGAAGAGAACCCTTCTGTAGATGCGTCAAAATAGACTAATACGTAGTATCTAATACGATGAGGTATCTGCAGTAAGTAAATACTTACAACAGATACCTCATTTTTTTTAATCTAACACATACCATGGTTCCTAAATCTGAAACGAGATTTATCAGGCTAAACCTTATTACAATAGTTATAACCTTACTGCTAATTTTGGCGGGTGGGATCGTACGTAGTACGGGTTCTGGTATGGGCTGTCCGGATTGGCCTAAGTGTTTTGATCAATACGTTCCACCAACTTCTGTTTCGCAATTACCTGCCAATTATAAAGAGAAATATGTAGCTGAACGTGTCGCTAAGAATGAACGTTTTGCGAAAACCCTCGATAGAATGGGAAAGGGGCATCTTGCAGACAGCATTAGACACGATACCTCTATTCTTCAACCAGAAACATTTAATGCCGGGAAGACCTGGACAGAATACATAAACAGGTTGATGGGTGCAATTACCGGATTCTTGTTGTTAGGCCTGGCAGTATATTCATTTACCTATAAGGGTAAAGCAAATAGAATTATCATTCTTAGTCTTTCAAACCTAATCATTGTTGGTTTTCAGGCCTGGTTGGGTTCAATTGTTGTCTCTACTAATTTAATGCCTTGGATAGTTACCGTACACATGTTATTGGCATTGGTGATCTTGGGTATTTTAGTTTATACTTATAATTACACCCAACAGTTGCATAAAGAGGCTACAATCATTATGGGTAAGATTGGTTGGCTTAAGATTTTAACTATCGGATCTGTGGTATTGAGTGTGATACAAATTGTAATCGGTACGGAGGTTAGAGAGGCCATAGATGCAATATCTAAAGCGATGTTATACAATGGTAGACACAGTTGGGTTTCGAAGGTAGGGGATCTATTTTCTTATCACCGTGATTTGGCCATGTTGGTGTTGATTGTAAATATCATCATTTATAAAATTGTTAAGGATAAGTTTAATGGTAAAACTACGGCTTTAAGGGTAGGTAGCTCAATTGGAATCGTTTTGATCATTCAAATTGTAACCGGCCTTTTATTGTCTAACTTTGGGCTTCCACCTTATGCACAGGCATTGCATATTTTGTTCTCAACGCTCTTGTTTAGTTTACAATATTACCTGTACTTATTAGTTTACAGAACTAGTACTTACAATCAACAGAATTAATTATATACAAATTGAAAAGGTTTTTCTCAGATTTCTCTAAGCTCATAAAATTCAGGTTAACGTTCCTGGTAGTGTTCTCTGCGTCAGTTACTTTTTTAATTGGTTCTCAAGTGCCGATTGATGGTGTAATTCCTGGGATCAATTGGACGAACTGGGTGATTTTAATCATAGGGGGATTTTTGGTTACTTCTGCCGCGAATTGTTTTAATGAGGTCATCGAAGTAGATCTTGATAAATTAATGACCAGGACTAAGGATCGTCCTATGCCTGCTGGTCATATGACTACTGGTCAGGGCTTGGTTTCAGGATTGGTTATGGGCTTATTGGGAACTTACTTACTAGGTAAATTAAATATCGAGACGGGTTTACTTTCGGTGTTTTCTATTTTCCTTTATGCCTTTGCTTATACGCCTTTAAAGCGTAAATCACCAATTGCAGTATTTGTTGGTGCAATTCCAGGAGCTTTACCTCCACTAATTGGATATGTAGCCGCGCATGGCAAGATTGATAAAATAGCGGTGATCTTGTTTTTGATCCAGTTTGTATGGCAGTTCCCACATTTCTGGGCTATTGCATGGGTTTTGGATGATGATTACAAGAAGGCAGGGTTTAGACTTTTGCCAACGACAAAAAGAGATAAAATAAGTGCTTTTATTACATTTTTAAGCACATTGATCCTGATTCCGGTAAGCTTGTTGCCTACCATAGATGGTTTCGGGGGATATTATATTGGCGGGGTTTCGTTGTTAGCGGGCCTTGTCTTTGCCTGGCTTGGATTTAAGTTGTGGTTAAAGATGGATTTGGACAGTGCTAGAAAAGTAATGTTCTGTTCGTTTTTCTACTTACCCTTGGTTCAGCTGGTTTTATTGTTTGATTTTATAGTTAAATAAATTTTAAATGGTACACACATTAAAAGAAGAGGATTTAAAGATGGAAGCGGCCTTTAATGCTAAGCCGAGGAAATTTGTAGTATGGTTATTTGTAGTTTCATCAACGATTATGTTTGGTGGTTTTACGAGTTATTATATTGTTTTTGCTGCATCAAAAGGTAAAGGGCATGGTTTGGTATTGCCGGATCTTTTTATGTACAGTACAGCGGTATTGATTGCAAGCAGCATTTGCTTATTTCTGGCCTCAAAAGCTTTAAAGAATGGCAATATTGGTAGTCAAAAATTGCTACTTTGGGGGACGTTGGTGTTGGGCTGTGTTTTTGGTTATCTACAGGTTGATGCCTGGGGGACTTTGTTCCATACAGGTGCGGCTTTTGTAAATAATAATGCAGCAATTTCTATGATTTACGTGGTATCAGGACTTCACCTGTTACACATTTTTGCTGGTTTATGTTTCGTGACAAGTACGTTAGTTGGTGCTTACATGGGTATTTCGGCAGAGAAGAGCAAATTCCGGATGGATATTGCTTCTATATTTTGGCATTTTATAGATATATTATGGATATATCTGTATGTTTTTTTACTTTTGAACAGTTAGACTTTTTAACAAACTATTACAATTTATAAAATGAGTTCATTATCACAATTAGATCAGGTAAAAACCACTCCATGGAGCGGAGGCCGCTCGCCGTGGTCAGTAGAGTACGGCAAAATAATGATGTGGTTTTTTCTAGTTTCTGATGCATTTACCTTTTCATCATTATTGATTTATTACGGAGCGCAACGCTTTAGTAAACTTACCTGGCCAGATCCGGATTTGGTTTTTCAATCGGTTCCAGGGATAGCGGAAGGTGGATACCCACTGGTATTTGTTGGTATCATGACCTTTATCCTGATCATGAGCTCTGTAACAATGGTATTGGCTGTTGAGGCAGGACACAGAAGATCTAAGAAGGAAGTGATCTGGTGGATGGTAGGTACTATCATTGGTGGTTTTATGTTCCTTGGCTGTCAGGCTGCAGAATGGACTCACTTGTTCCACGAAGGTTTTGGATGGGGTAAAATTCCTCCAATGGAAACTTTACATCATTTATTTGATGGGGAAGTGTCTACAGTATCTGCTTTGCAGTTCTCGAACTTGTTTTTCACCATTACAGGATTCCACGGATTCCACGTATTTAGTGGTGTAATCATTAACATCATCATTTTATGCATGACGATTAATGGTACTTTTGAAAAACGCGGACATTACCTAATGGTTGAAAAGGTTGGTTTATACTGGCACTTTGTAGACCTTGTTTGGGTATTTGTATTTACCTTCTTCTATTTAGTTTAATTTTTCTCAAGTAAGATATTATGTCACAACATACAGAACACACGCATGATGAGCATGCGGCTTTAAGCAAAAAGAAAATCTGGCAGGTATTTGGTATCCTGTTAGCCATTACAGTAATTGAGTTTATCATTGCTTTGTGGGCTATCCCAGGTAAACACATGTCTCAACATATAGGGAACTATGTTTACATCGCATTAACGTTATTAAAAGCCTTTTACATTGTTGCTTATTTTATGCACCTTAAATTTGAGAAGGTAGGACTTCAGGTTTGTTTATCTGTTGTTTTCATTTTCATATTTTACTTTATAGTTTTAATGTTAATTGAAGGCGGATATTTACACTTACATATGCCTCTGGTTTAATGAAGGGTACTTCAATAAAAAAAGTTTTAATCCTGGTCACCATTTTAGCGGTACCAGGATTTTTATATTATTTACTACAGGAACAAGGCAAGAACAGGTATAAGCCATTGCCATTTTTTGGTCCAAAAAAAGTAGCCACGACTTTCCACTCGGTTCGTGGAAAACAGATCCCCGATACCATCTATCATCAGTTGGGTGATTTTAAGCTAATCGACCAGGCTGGTGATACCGTTACTAACAAGCATTATGACGGGAAAATATTGGTTGTAAACCTGTTTTATACTCAGGGAAATACCACTTCGGTTGATATCGCAAATAAAGCAATGCAATCTTTTGAATATACTTATAGGCCAAATAAGAAGGTGAATCTAATCAGCTTAAGTATAGACCCTGTATACGATACACCAGCACGCTTAAAACCATATGCGGAACAGCTTTTGGCTAAGCCTGGTAAATGGGATCTTTTAACTGGTGATAGTACGCAAATTTACAACCTAATTAATAAAGGACTTTCTGTAGATGCACATCACGAGATCATTAACGGTGATAAGAAATTTGTTTATAGCAATATGTTCGTATTGTTGGATTACAAACATCGTATCAGAGGCTATTACGAAGCGACTAGTAAGGAAGACCTGAATAAATTAGATGATGAGATCAAAGTATTGATCATCGAAGAATTAAGAAACAATAACGACGGACGATAACCCGTTATATGAGCTATGAGTAACAACACCCCAATTGAACAGAAATATAATAAATGGATTATTTTGCTCTCTATCGTTATTCCATTGGCTGTAGCCATATTGTTTTATGTTAAGATTCCTAATGCCACACCATTGCCGTTTTTGCCGCCAATATATGCGACTATTAATGGTATAACGGCAGTTTTATTGATTATAGCGGTAATCGCTGTTAAGAACGGGAAACGTAAGTTGCATGAGAATTTAATGAAATGTGCAATTGGTTGTTCCTTGTTATTTTTGGGGATGTATATTGCCTACCACATGACCACTCCATCTACTAAATTTGGCGGTGAGGGAGCCATTAAATACGTTTACTTCTTTATCTTGCTTACTCATATACTTTTGTCTATTGCCATTATACCTTTGGTATTGATTACTTATGTGAGGGCTTTAGCTGAGCGTTTTGACAAGCATAAAAAGATTGCTAAAATCACTTTCCCACTATGGGTATATGTTGCCATTACTGGTGTAGTGGTATACCTAATGATTTCCCCTTATTATAGCTATTAAGCGTCCCTTAATCAGATAGTTTGTCTATATTTGTAAATATGAAAAGGATTGCATTTGTCTTCGTTTTTATCGTGCTATCGGCCATTAGTGTAAGTAACACGGCCAATGCGCAATGTGCTATGTGTTCTGTTAATGCAGAGCAAAGTGTAAAAAATGGCAATACTCAAGGTAAAGGCCTAAATACAGGTATATTATATCTGTTGGCTATTCCATATGTTTTGCTTACTGGTATTGGTGTTTTATGGTATATGAAATTTCGTAAAAACACAACGCAAGGCATTTCTTAGCCTACAGATCTCCTATGCAGAAAACATCAAAGCTTTATGCAATCATACATGGTAAATGCCCACAATGTCGTAGAGGCGATATTTTTACCGGGAGTTTATATGGCTTTAATGTGCAACGGACAAATACAGTTTGCCCACATTGTGGACAGCGGTTTGAAATAGAACCGGGCTATTTTTATGCAGCGATGTATGTAAGTTATGCCATGAACTGTGCGGAAATGATTTCACTCGGCGTTGCGACCTATGTTTTATCTGGTGGTCGTTTAGATTTCGACTCATTCTGGCTTTACCTTGGTGTAATTTTTACAGGATGTTTACTTTTATCACCTTTCAATTATCGCTATTCCCGCGTGATTTTATTACATTGGCTATCTCCAAAAATAAAGTATAACGCCTATTACGATAAGCCATGATTAAGCCCGAAACACTTGCCTTTATAGCAGAAGTAGCAGAAAATAATAATCGCGAATGGTTTGCTGAAAATAAAGAAAGATACGAAATCGCCAAAACCGATGTATTGACCTTTATTGATGAGCTAATCCCAGTGCTTGCTGCTGCTGATCCCGAATTTTCCATTGAAACGCAGGCAAAAAAATGCTTGCTTCGAATTTATAGAGATGTACGGTTTAGTAAAAATAAAGATCCTTATAAAAATAACTACGGGATTTCTTTTGGTGCAAAAGGAAGAGGTATAAATGAACCGGGCTATTATCTGCATATACAACCGGGAAGTTGCTTTTTTGCAGCAGGGTTTTGGATGCCAGAAGCATCAGACCTGAAAAAGATTAGGGAAGAGATAGACTACAATACCAGTGATTTTTTGGAGATCATCAATGCAAAGAATTTCAAAAGTACCTTTAGCCTGAGTCAGGATGATAAGTTGAAAAAAGCCCCTAAAGGTTATGAAGCAGATCATCCTCAAATAGAGTTGTTGAAGCTGAAGAGCTTTATTGCTACCTTTCCAATTAAGGACGAAGAGTTTTTTAAACCCGGAATCGTTAATAAGTTGAAAAATGCTTTTGAAAGTGTATATCCTTTTATTCTATTTTTGAGAAAAGCAGTTGAGCAATAGTTTTTGTCTCAACAAAATTAACTCCTAAAACCAAATGAACCATAATTTCTGCTTCTTTAAAGCTCAATTGGGCTTAAGCGGAGTATAATCCTTAACATTCAATATACACTAATGAAGAAAATCAGTTTGTTTTTATTTGTCGGATTGTTTGCCAGTGCATTCAGTTCCTGCGTAGTCCTGTCGCCTCAAAAGTATAAGACGTTATTGGCCAAACAAGATTCCTTAAACAAGGGCTGGAATGAGTCACAGTTAATGAACGAGAGCCTTGAAAGCCTAATTGCTAAACTGCGAAAAGATACTAGCGGATTAAACGGTTCATTAAGCGATTTAAAGGGTAGATACTCGGAGATGGACAACAACTATACAAAGTTACGTAGTAACAGCTCTAACGAGATTAATAAGCTCTCTGCGGACCTTAAGAAACGGGAGCAAAGACTTAAAGAGGTAGAAGAGATTTTGCGTAAGCGTGATGAGGCTACCAATCAGTTAAAAGAAAAATTACAACAAGCGCTATTGGGCTTTACTCAAAATGGCTTAACTGTTGAAATTCGTAATGGTAAAGTATACGTTTCATTGATGGATAAACTATTGTTCCCTTCGGGCAGTATTATTATTGATGAAAAGGGAAAACAAGCATTGAGCCAATTGGCGGATGTGTTGAAACAACAACCAGAAATTAATATAGCTGTTGAAGGTCATACTGATTCTCAAAAAATAACCAATCTTGGTCAGATTAAAGATAACTGGGATTTGAGTGTATTGCGCTCTACATCGGTGGTAAGGTATTTAACTGAAGTAAGTAAGGTTGAAGCGGTACGTATGACGGCAACTGGTAAAGGCCAGTTCCAACCATTAGGTCCAAATACCTCGGCTGAGAGCAGAAGTAAAAACCGCAGAATTGAGATTGTACTTTCACCAAAATTAGATGAATTGTACAACTTGATTAAGCAATAAAATAGGGCGTATCATTAATCCGGTCAAAAAGACGCCTGTATCATTTCTTGTGATACAGGCGTCTTTATTAAAAGCAATTTTTTTTATTTAAAAAGGGCTTTCAAAATCTTTAAACTGAGAAAGTACCTGATCTTTATCTGATAATAAGAATTCAGATTCATGGATATCCCTGCTCCATTCAATATTTAAGTCTGGATCGTTCCACATTACACCTATTTCCGAATTTTTATCGTAGTAGTTACTTACTTTATAGGTGAAAATAGTTTGATCTTCCAGTGTTAAGAATCCATGTAGAAATCCTGCGGGAACCCAAAGTTGTTTATGGTTCTCTTCACTTAACTCAATGTCGAAATGTTGTCCGTATGTAGGGGAATCTTTTCTAATGTCGACGGCAACATCCATAACTGCACCCTGCAGTACGCGAACTAATTTTCCTTGTTCAAAAGGTTGGGCTTGTGCATGTAATCCGCGCAGGGCTCCTTTTTGCGAAAAGGATTGGTTATCCTGAACAAAATTTACATTTATACCCGCTTCTGCAAAGAGTTTAGCATTATAACTTTCGTAAAAGTAACCACGGTTATCTCTCCATACTTTAGGTTCGATAATTAATAGACCTTCTATTGGTGTTTGAGTAATTTGCATGATTAATTAAGCGATGTATTCCATTAAAGTGTGGAAAGAGACAAGTTTATTTTCGAAAAGATCTTTCACCTCGGCTTGTAATGCCGGAGCGAAGTTTGTTTGGTAATCAAGATAATCAGCCATGTGGTCAACAACATATTGGGCGCAATAGGTTATCCCCTCATTAGGTGAGTCTAACACCCTTAGCAAACGATAAGAAACGAACTTTCCCGATGCCATAACATTAGGAATATGTGTCTCCTCCATCCATTTCAGCCAGCTATCCGCAGCTGCGTCTTCAATTATTGTAGTTACATTATATAATAGCATGGTGCAAAGATAACACTATGTGCCAATATTATCACCGCGAAGTTTTCGGAAACGCTTGCGCGCTTCATTGGTGTACATGCTGCCTGCATGATCATTAATTAATTTCTGGTATAGTTTTTTAGCCTGTTCTATATCCTTCAGATTCGTTTCGTAAAGATCAGCCAGCGTAAATAAGGCATCGTCTGCCCAAATGCTGGTCGCTTGCTGCTCCGTCAGTGTTTTAAGTGTAATTACCGCATTACTGATGTTGTTGGTTTTAATATATATCCTTGACTTGGCCATTAAGATATCATCAACAAGACTATTGCCGGGAAAGGCAATTGCGATGCTATCTAGTTTTGCCAGTGCTTTTGAAGGACGGTTACTAAATTGAAGCATTTCAGCGTCTGCATACATTTTAAGCGCATTGCTATCTAGAGTCGATTGTAGGTTGTCTGTGATCAGTAAACTAAGGTTTAGCGCATCGTTTGCGATTAACTGCGAGGTAGAGGCTTTTAATATGTCAGCCTGCGATTTGGCATAAGTAAAGTTCCCTTGATAAAAGGAGAGTCTGGCTGATCGGTATCGAGCCTCATTACCTACATCTTGGTTCTCGAATTGCTTGGCCACTTGTTCATAAATCAAAAATGCTTCCCAGGGCTGCTGCGTTAATATGTAAACATCGCCGAGTTCTAGTTTTATTTGCCCGATTTCGGCTGCAGGAATACCAGGGATGGTTAATATGTTTTCGAGTGCAGCTTCCGCTTTTTTATGGTCGTTGAGATAGTAAGCCTGTAAGTTGGCGAGCTTCTTTAGCGCAAAAAGTGTTTGTTGATTTTTGCCATACTCATCAATTATAGCCTGATATTCCGCGGCTAGTTCTGTTATTGCCTTTTTATCAATCTGGCTGGCTATAACCTGTTGGTATTTCGCATTGATCATCTCTACCTTTGAAGGCAAATAGTACGGGTTTTCCTTCCCCTTGGTTAACAAATACTCATAGGCTTTGATGGCTGCCGGATAAGCTTTATTGTCTAAAAATGTGCCTGTAGTATTAAATAAGATGGACCCATCATCCTTGATGCGTTTATCTTGCGCAATAAGCTGCCTTAAGGCCATGTCATACTCCTGTTGTTGCAGGTATTGCCAGATGAGTAGTTTTGCGTAAATTTCTGTTTGTGGTTCTTTTTGTATTTTTTTGAGTAAGGCTGATTGTAAAATCTGATAGTCGTCGTTGTCTTCAAATACGGTTGACAATACACTTTCTGCCTGTGGGAGTAATTGAGGCATTCCAGGTAGCGCGTTCAGGTATTCTTGAACCAGCATATTTTTGTCTTTCTTGTAACGGTAAATACTCAGCAGCTCGTAAGTAAAGGGTTTGTCGTCATTTAATATTTTACGTCCCTGTAAAAAGGCTGAAATGGCCAGGTCGTAAGCCTGAAAACCATAAAAATGGTTGGCAATTTCTCTGATTTTAAATTCATCAGCAGGGAGGTTGTTGATCACCTGCATGTATAGTTTATTGGCCGCTTCTGTTTGTCCTTTATCCTGATAAATTCTTGCTAATGCAATGCCATATTCTAAGTTCTTTGAATCTTGTCTGATTAGCTTTTTGACTAGTTTTTCAGCATCATCATATTTTTTTAGTTTAAGCAGGGTGTTAAAATAGAGCTCAAAATGCGTGTCGCTTTTTGTCTTGTTAAATAGTTTTTCGAGCAAAACCACCGCTTGTTGATATTGACCTTGCTGATAATATTGGTAGGCCAGCGCATCATCTACATTGTCTTGTGCAAGGCAAAAGAGGTTTACAAAACAAAATACAACGATTATGACCAGTTTTTTCATTTGGTGGATTAAAGTTCCGGGATTTAAAATTAACGATTTTTAACTAAATCCTTGTAGGAAGCGTTCGTGATCTGTGTTACAGGTAAGGCTAAAGCCTCACATGATGTACACATTCTACAGACATTCTTCACAAAAAGGTACCTGATTGTAGATTTGGTGTGAACCCGGTATGAAGAAATGTTAAGATTGATCGCAAAATGATTAAACGTAACATTAAGATTTTAAAGTAACAATATTGGTGTATTGCCTGTTTACAATGCTGGCGTTGCGTAGCTTTGTAAGCTAATTAATGATATGATTGGATTAAAAAAATACTTTTTCCTTGTTTTGGTGCTCCTTGCCTTTGCTTGCCAGCGCCAGAAAGAGACACGAACCATACCTGTTGATGATTTTTTTAAATCACAAAATAAGGTAGGATATAGATTGTCTCCAGATGGGAAAAATCTTTCTTACCTTAAATTAAAGGGAGCAGACAGGAACATTTACATTGAAGATATTGAAAGTGGTGAGGGGCGGATTATTACTCAATTTAAGGGGATAAATATTGTTTTTTATTGCTGGGTGAGCGATAATGAACTGATCTATTATAAAGAGACAGATGCAGCTAGCAACCAGTCTGATATGTATATTATTGACAAAGAAGGAAAAAACGAACGCCAACTGGTCAAAAATGAAAAGAGTCGGTTAAGAATTATTGATGATCAGCTGATGGATGATAAATACTTGCTGGTATCCTCTAATAAAAGAGACTCGACGGCATTTGATGTTTATCGTTTAAATGTACGTAATGGAGCCATGGAAATGGCGGCTAAGAATCCAGGAAATATTATCGACTGGAGAACAGATGCGGAAGGGAAACTGAGGCTGGCTATTAGTAGTGATGGCGTTAATAGCACTATTCTTTACAGGGCTAGCGAAACCCAACCTTTTAAACGCGTATTGACTAGTAATTTTAAAGATACGTTTAGACCCATCGCTTTTAGCCACAATAGGCCCAATATCATCTATGCCATATCTGACATTAACAGAGATAAAACAGCTTTGGTTGAGGTGGATTGTAATACAGGGAAAGAAGTAAAGAACCTTTTTTGCAATGATACTTTAAACATTACTGAAGCACAATATTCAAGAAGGAAGCAAAAAATGTCTTTTGTGGTTTACGAAACCTGGAAGAAGGAAAAGTACTTTTTGGATGATTCGGTGAGACAGGTGTATGCTAATTTGGATAAGCTTTTGCCGAAAACGGAAACGAGGATTTTTGACTGGGATGAAGCAGAAAATGTATTTATACTAAGGACATTTACTGACAAAAACCCAGGCTCTTATTATCTTTATTTTGCAAATAGAAGTAAAGTAAGGAAGCTAAGTGATTTTAATTCGTCAATCCGGGAGGAGGAAATGTGCGAAATGAAGCATGTAAGCTACCAATCAAGGGATGGTTTATTGATTCATGGATACTTGACCCTTCCACTCAATCAAAAAGCAGAAAACTTGCCGGTTGTGGTACTGCCCCATGATGGTCCCGTGGAAAGGAACTTATGGGGGTATAATCCGGAAGTTCAGTTTTTGGCTAATAGAGGCTATGCCGTATTCCAGGTAAATTACCGAGGCTCTTCTGGGTATGGGAAAAACTTTGTAGCCGCAGGATTTAAGCAATGGGGTAGTAAAATACAGGATGATATTGATGATGGTGTGAAATGGCTTGTTCGCAATAAAATTGCCGATCCCAAAAGAGTTGGCATTTATGGTACCGGTTTTGGGGGCTATATTGCTTTAAATAGCTTGTACTTACATCCCGACACTTATGCTTGTGCAGCATCGAATGCCGGTGTAATTAATTTATTCACTTACTTAAAATCGATTCCGCCTTATCAAAAACCTATTTTGCAGATGTATTACGAAATTATTGGTAATCCGCTTACAGATATAGATAAAATGAGGCAGGTGTCGCCATTGTTCCAGACGGATAAAATCAATGCACCCGTATTATTGGCTCAAAATATTAAAGATCCCAATAACAACTCGAGTGAAACTATGCAGTTTGTTAAGAACCTAAAAAAACGCGATATAAGTGTTACCTATATCGAAAATCAAGGTGATATGTTTGCTGGCAAGAATGGAGCGTTAAGGCATAAATTTTACACTACGCTGGATGAGTTTTTAGAATTTAACCTGAAAAGGAAGTAAATTCACCCTCCTATGGCTTCAGAGAAGAAAGACGGTTACCGTAAGAATTTTTCGTTGATACTCACTTTCATCGTGTTGATGTCAGTGCTGTTTCTACTCTCTTTGGGATTGGCCTATAGATTTAGTACTAAATATATCGAAAACGAATTTGTCTCCGAAAAGGTAAAGGTACTCGAGCAAAGTATTAAACCTTATAATGATTTCTTTCAAAAAAAGCTACCTGAAGTTTCTTTCTATAACGGATATCTCGATTCGGCAACAGCTTCGAGGTTTGTAGATACGGTTTTGTTGGAATATCCTTTCGTATCAAAGGTTATTTTTTATGATTCTGAGGTGAGTAATACGCCGGTTAATGACGGATTAAATACAGGTAAATTCTCCTTTGGGCCAAAAAATATTTACCAGTTTGGAAGCCTTGTTCCCAGTGATTCTATTCGGCTGTTTTCAATAAATGATACCCGTAATTTTATTGTTGGGGATGATTTTAATGCGCTGGCGCTAAAACTGGTGTCTTATATTGAAAGCTTGGATACGACTCGTATTCCTACACAGGATGAGCTGTTTAGTAATTTTAGCAATGTTCGCAGCAACAAGATCACTTACTTGAATATTCCAAGGTTGGAGGATTTGAAGATCTATAAGGACATGTTGCGGAAAACATTAGATCCCAGTCCTGTTTATCAGCAGGACATGCTGTCTTTTCAGCTAGATCCTTATAAGATAAAGATCATCAACCCGCGTCCGTTGTTGTACCAATATATTAAAATGGCTCCACTTACTTATGATCCTTTAGATACCACAGCGGTGTATTTAAGTACGGAGATTACTTTGCCGGGGCCATTTTCTGATTATAAACTTTTCTTTATTTCTTCAAAATCTTTTATTGATAAAGAGATCTTTAGTTATTTTTTCCCTATTGCGTTGGCGATCCTATTTTTTTACGGCATACTGGTACTGGTGGCTGTTTTAATTTACCGGAACTTGAACATTAACCAGAAGATGTTTAAACTACAGTATGATTTTGTAAATAACCTGACGCATGAGTTTAAAACGCCCGTCAGCGTGATAAAGATAGCAGGGAATAACATTAAAAGTGCCGTTACACTTACCGAAAGGGAACTTAAGCTGTACGGTAAAATATTGGATGAAGAGGCGGATAAGTTGAATGGATTGATGAATAAGCTACTTGCGTTTACGCAGATAGAGAATAAATCGATACAGTTAAATCGGGATCGGATTCGTATAGTAGATTTTATTGAAAGCACTGTAGAGTCCCATCGGTTAAAGCATCCTGATTTTAATTTTACTTACGAGGTGAGTGGTGTTAGCACATTTGTGACCGACCCGGTACTGCTTGGCAGCTTATTTGATAACCTTGCCGAGAATGCCTATAAGTATTCTCCACCGGAGCGTAAAAAATTGCACATCAGTGCCCGATTAATTAAAGGGAAAGTGGTGTTTAGATTTACGGATCATGGTATAGGTATACCTGCGTCGGAAATTAATAATATATTTAAGAAGTTTTTCCGTATTCAAAATCAATACAACCAAAATGGAAGTGTGGGATTGGGGCTGGCTTTTTGTAAGGAACTGGTTAATTTTATGGAAGGGGAGATTACGGTGAAGAGCAAAGTAAATAAAGGATCAGAATTTAAAATTGTATTACCATATAATGATTAAAGATATGTCGAAAGGAGTTAAAATACTGATAGTTGAAGATGATGAGAACTTACGTTTCTTAGTAGTACATCGTTTAAAATCTGAAGGATATGAAGTTTCTGAAGTTGGAGATGGAGAAGAAGCAGAACGGGTCATATTAGCGGAAAAACCGGATATCGTTTTGTTGGATTGGATGTTGCCTGGCAAACAGGGCGACCAGATATGTGAAGATGTACGGAAACAAGGTTTCGATAATTTGATTATTATGATGACCGCAAAAGCGCAGGATGTAGATAAGATTGATGCTTATAATTTTGGGGCTTCGGATTATGTAACTAAACCATTTAATATGGATGTGTTGGTTGCTATGCTTGATAGTAAGGTGAAGTTTCTTTTACACAACGACCGCTCTGAAGTGCATCGTTTTGGCGATATGGAACATCATCCTAATATTCATACTTTATTTAGAGACGGTAAAAAGATTGAGTTGACTATTCTGGAGAATAGGATATTGCTTTATTTTTTACGCAACCCGAATAAGGTCATCAACAGAGATGAATTGATGTTGGTAGTTTGGGGATACAATTCTGATGTAAATACACGTACGCTTGATATGCATATTGTACGTTTACGTAAAAAGATTGAACTGAACCCTGATAACCCTCAATTGCTGCAAACGGTTAGGGGAGTGGGATACCGTTTTAATCCGGCTTAAATTAAAGCCGTCAGGTAACTGGCTAGTATCAGCACCACGTATTGCAACAACATGGTTCCATCGATATAAAAGAAGTAGTAATATTCATTCTTTTTGATATTGGATTTGAAAATTAACCAGCCTGTAAGCAGGAGGGTTAAGGTTAGTGCAATAATATCTGAAATAGAAGCTTGCCTAAACAGCAATAATAACGCTAAGTAGCCTACAAGTAGGAACTGGCAGAAGATATATGCTTTTTTTTCGCCTAGCATTACAGGGATGGTTTTCAAGGCATAAAGTTTGTCTTGAAATAAATCCCTGATGTCAAATGGGATGGTAATTGCTGCTACAAACAGGAAGCGCTTGGCAACTAGTAATAAGGTTTCTGCTGTTGAAATATTGATCTGATAATTATGTTCCAGCTCTACCACGGGGAGCAGTACGCAGCTTACAGACCATACCAGAGCGATTAAAAATAGTTTGATGCCCGGAATATTTCGCAGACCGATTTTTTGGTTGTTAAGCGTTAAAAAGGGGATATTATAGCCTAAAGCAAGTACTGCAGTAAATATCATGAGTAGTTTAGCCTCAATACTGAGATAAAGCAGGCCTAATGGGATTAGACAGAGTACCGAAATGAGGGTAATGGATATGATTAGCCTATGATGCGAAAATATCCATCGTACCCTTGCGTATGGTGAGTTTTTGGGGTCTTGAGGCTTAGACAGCAGCATACTGAAATTATAGATGCCGATAGTGCCGAAAAATATAATAGCCAGAATGTACTTGTCGGGCGCTACATTTAATAAGTGATAAGTAATCAGCCCTTGAGCAACAGCGCAAATTGCAATAAACAAATTGCTGAAAAGCAAAAAGTCAAGAATTGGCAAGAGCACTTTTTTAATCATGTTTGGTATTTGGTTTGAATTAGGCTCGCTTTAATTCAAATATCGTTATTTCCGGCAAGATTCCAACTCTTCCGGGGTAGCCTAAAAAGCCGTAGCCAACATTTACATAAAGTTGTTGCTTTTGTTCCTGATACAAACCAGCCCATTCCTTATAAATATACTGCACCGGGCTCCATTGGAACCTTTCAGTTCTTACTCCAAATTGCATCCCATGGGTATGGCCACTAAACATGGCATCTATTTGTGGGTATTTTTCAAGTACCTGTCCACGCCAGTGCGAAGGGTCATGAGAAAGGAGTAGTTTAACCGGTAGATCGTCGGTATTTTTAACTGCAAGGTCCATGCGTCCGTATTTTGGAAAACGGCCCATTCCCCAGTTTTCGATGCCCAGGATACCGATTTCTTCACCATCAACCTTTAACCTTCTGTTTTCGTTCATCAACAGATCCCAGCCCATTATTTCGTGTGTTTTTATCACATCCTGCAAGTTCTTTGCCTTGGCAGCAGATGGAGCTTTGCCAAAGTGGTAATCTCCATAATCGTGATTACCCAGTGTTGAGTATACCCCTAGTGGCGCTTTTATTTTTGAAAAGATATCCTGATACCCGCGCATTTCTGAAGCCATATCATTGACCAAATCACCTGTGAAGAACACAAAATCAGGCTTTTCTCCAAGCAACATTTCAACACCACCAAGTACCGCCTTAGGGTTGTAAAAGCTACCCGAATGGACATCGGAAATCTGGGCCATTTTTATACCATCAAAAGCTTTTGGTAAATTTGGAAGGATAAGGGTTTTACGTTTTATTTTGTAATCATAGGCGCCAGATACAATTCCCCAGCTTAATGAGGCTAGCGGTACTGCAGCGGTAAGCATCCCTGCTTTAACAATAAAAGCCGAGCGGCTAATAGGTGAAGCTGCATTTATAGCGGTAGTAGATGGACTTGTCTGTTTTTCTTTTCTTGCTAATCTTATCAGCTTAATAAAACCTCTTCTTAGGTCGTCAATCAATAAAAAGGGTAACATGACTACCTTGCAGGCGACAGTCAAAAAGAAGGCCACCAGAATAACAGCTCTTACGGTAAGGTATAGATTTAGATAAATCCCCGCAAAAACACCTACTACCAGGCCAATGGTATAAGTCCACCAAAGTATGCTAAATAGTTTTTTTGTACTTGGCTTCCAGCTTTTAAAAACTGATAATATGGCACGGTAGCAGTAATAGTCGAATATTAAAAGGAAAACGGATAAAAATATGATTAGGGGTAATCGGCCCATAGTTAAATATGTTGTTTTAATTGAAATTGTTGTTTGTTAGTCTTCGTCTTGCATATTAATGTTAAACAGACTGTCGAACATGTCTGAAAAGCCAAAGCCTCCAGCCAGGTATTTTTTATTGAGTTGAGAGTATTCGGCTAGTCCATGTAAGACTAATTCCATCAGCAAGAATATTTGGTTTTCATATGCTTTTGGATGATAAAACTTTACCAATTCAAATAGTCCATCAACTTTCATCAATTCCTTTTGGTATTGAATGTTGTTTAAGTTGTCGGCTAGATCTAATGTGTTGCCTTCTGTAAACCAGTGTGTAATCTTTTCATAAGGATTGCCTTGCTTATCTTTCTTAACTTTTTCCGGGTCGGGGAAATAATTGGGAAAGAACGTTTTGATGGCCTTCCCGATAAGTGTGTGGGCAACTTTAGCGGGGCCTTCCAGTTCTCCTTCATAAACTAGTTCGATTTTTCCGGTTATAGCAGGAATGATTCCGGTAAGATCTGATAAGCGGACTTCAGTGTTTTTTTCTCTTTTAAGGAGCATTCTTCGTTCTGCGGTACTGATTAGATTCTCAAAAGCAGCAATACTAAGTCTTGCAGAAACACCTGATTTCTGATCAATAAACTCACTTTTTCTAGCTTCGATTGCTACTTGTTCAATAAGGTTTCTGATCAATCCGTCGGAATGAACTTGTTTCAGTCTTTCTGGACTTATCCTGGTTTCCTGGCGGGTGATCTCTCTAGCAATTTCTATTGTTTTAGGATAATGGGTAAGGATCTGGCTTTCAATACGGTCTTTTAAAGGGGTAACGATAGAACCGCGATTGGTATAATCCTCTGGATTTGCAGTAAACACAAATTGAACATCAAGTGGTAAACGAAGTTTGAACCCCCTGATCTGGATATCTTTTTCTTGTAGCATATTAAACAGTGCTACCTGAATCCTGGCTTGGAGATCGGGTAATTCATTAATTACAAAGATGCTTCGATGGGCTCTTGGTATCAATCCAAAATGGATCACACGTTCATCGTTATAAGTAAGTTTTAGCGTAGCGGCTTTAATGGGATCTATATCGCCAATTAGATCGGCCACTGTAACATCTGGCGTAGCTAGCTTTTCAGTATAACGTTCCGAACGGTGTTGCCAGCTGATAGGTGTATTGTCGCCATGTATTAATATTTCATGCTTGGCATACCATGAAATGGGATTAAGAGGATCATCAAAGATCTCGCTTCCACCTACATATGGGATATATTCATCTAATAAATCGACCATTAAGCGAGCAATACGGGTTTTTGCCTGTCCACGTAAACCGAGTAACAGGATATTGTGACGGGATAAAATAGCGGTGTGCAGTTCGGGTATAACAGTGTCGTTATAACCTAAAATGCCCTGAAACCCATCCGATCTGGCTTTGAGTTGCTTAATCAGGTTTTTACGGAGCTCATCTTTAACGGATAAGGATTTATATTTGGCTGCTTTTAGGTCGCCAAGCGTTTTTATCGTGTTGTGGTCCATTTATATCTTTGTTCTTTAATCCTTATTTATCTTACAGTTTTTCTTCTATTTTTAATATAATCCTCAAATATATACTCTCCTAATCCAGTTAGGGAACTGTAAAATGCCCTTCCGCCGTTTACTTGTGTAAACTCCCGGACAAACTGTTGTAGGTATGGATCCTGAGCAATCATAAAGGTTGTAATGGGGATGCCGAGCCGCTTACACTGCGCAGCCATATTTAGGGTTTTACTGATCACTTTCCTGTCCAGCCCCATGCTGTTTTTATAGTAACGCCCGTTTTCTTTTAAACAAGTAGGCTTACCATCGGTGATCATAAAAATCTGTTTGTTATGTGTTTTACGTCTGCGCAGTAAGTCTGTTGCCAATTCAAGCCCCGCATAAGTGTTCGTGTGGTAGGGGCCAACTTGTAAATAAGGCAGATCTTTAACCGAAATGGTCCAGGCATCGTTACCAAAAACTACAATATCTAAGGTGTCTTTCGGGTAACGTGTTCTAATTAACTCAGCAAGCGCCATGGCTACCTTCTTGGCGGGCGTTATTCTGTCTTCACCATATAAGATCATAGAATGAGAGATATCAATCATAAGCACAGTCGAAGTTAGCGTTTTGAAATCCTTTTCCTCTACTTCAAGATCCCGTTCTGTTAACGTAAAGTTACCGATACCATGATTGATCTGTGCATTGTGAATAGAGGCCGTCATATCTATTTGATCCAGACTATCCCCGAATGTGTATTCCCTTCTATCAGCATTTTTTTCTTCGCCAATACCAGACAGGTTACTATTGTGATTCCCTCTTCCTGCTTTTTTTAGTTTGCCGAAGATCTCTTCCAGGGCCGACTTACGTATGGTTTGTTCCGTTTTAGCGGTGATGCTGATCTTTCCATTTGTTGGAGATTCTGTGATGTAGCCTTTATCCTTCAGGTCATCAATAAAATCACCCATAGCATACTCATTATTGGTCAATTTGTATTGCTTGTCCAATTCATTCATCCATGCCAATGCTTCGCCGGCATCACCTGCCGTATAATTGAGCAGTTGAGTAAATAAATTTAGCAACTCATTAAATCCTCCGCTTGGGGAGTCATCAGGCTTATAGTCAGAAAAATGGTACCCTCTCATACTCTCGATATAAACGATTTATCGAAGGTAAAAGTTTCTGGTATCAGTAATGTTATGTCGTTGTAAAAATACCGGGCGGTTAATTATTTCGGTTCGCCGTTAGCTAAAGCCTTTTCTGCCCTTTTTATTGCTAAACGTTCTCTCCATTTTGCGTACGGAGCCTTAAAAGCCATTTTTAATACACTGTCTAGTCCACCTTTAATAGCGAGGTTAAAAACGCTTTGTGCTTTTCTGGTTAAAGAGGCATCCCAGGCCCTAAGGCTTAGGGAGAAAGAACCATCCAGGTACTTCATCCAATGCCACATGCCAGTTGGCATAAATAAAGTATCACCATGTTCAAGGAATACTTCATATCCTTCTACACCTTTTAAAGCGGGGAATTTCTCGAAATCAGGATTGGCCACATCATAATCCTCTAATGCGTAAGTTGCATTCGGGATGCAATACAGGCGTTTTTTCCATTTATTGTCGAACAATATAATGTGTTTTCTGCCGCCAAAGTGGGTATGGAAAAGGTGGGGCAGATCAATATCGTAATGTAAAAAAGTAACAGAATTTGAACCGCCAAAGAACATGGCCGGCATACTTTCAATAAAGCCCCCCATCAAGTCTTTAGGAATAACAATGTCATCCACAAGGTTAGGCACGTGCTTAAATAGGTTGAAGAAAAAGATTCGGAGTTCGGTTGGTTTAGACTTGATCAGGTCCAGATAATCGCCAAAGCGCATTTCTGCAACTGATGCATTGATGGGCTTAGAGGGGTCGGCTTTGGAGTTGTCCATCAAACTCACGTTCACATCTCCTGCTATTTGCTTCAGGTAGTCGGTTGTCCATTTTTCTCTGGCAGGCCAGGTCTTGGTTAAGCCTTTGATGATTAAAGGACGACGGGCATCCAGATAATTTTTTTTAAAATCAGCAAGGCTGATGCTTTCAACGGTGTCTACCGGCTTTAAAATAAAGCTCATATGTTTAATAATACGATACCTGTTAGCGGCTTAATGCCGATTACTGATCCTATTTAAAACAAACTTAGAGATTTTTTTTGTAATCTATTCATTAGGTTTTTTTCGTTTTAGTGCTCGGTTGGCTCTTTTTACAGCCAGTTCTTCTTTCCAGCCCATATATTTTTCTCTGAAATTGGCCTTCATAAAGTCATCGAACTTGCGTTGGAGGGTTAAGTTGTATAAACTTCTTGCTTTTACAGCCCAGGATTTGTCCCATGCCCTTAAACTGATAGAAAAGGAACCATCCAGATATTTCATCCAATGCCAGTATCCAGTAGGCATAAACAGCGTGTCGCCATGTTCAAGAAATGCTTCTACCCCTTTAACGCCTTTTAAGGCAGGGTATTTATCGAAATTGGGATTTTCTACATCATAATCCTCCAGTGCATAGGTGGCGTAAGGTATTTGGTATAGACGTTCTTTCCATTTGTTTTCGAACAAGATCACATGTTTACGCCCGTTAAAGTGGGTATGGAAAATATGGGCCATATCAATGTCGTAATGTAAAAATGTAACGGAGCCTTTGCCGCCAAAAAACATATTCGGGTAGCTGTCTAAAAAGCCGCCCATTAAATCCTTTGGGGCTCTGTAGTCTTCCAATAGTTTGGGCGCTTGCTTAATTGGGTCGAAAAGGAATATACGTAAGTCTGTTGGTGTATGTTTTATCAGTTCTATATAGTCGCCAAACTTCATCTCTGCTGCCGGAGCATTAATCGGCTTAGATGGATCTGCTTTGGAGCTATCGTAGAGTGATACAGTTTGATCACCAACTACTGTTTTCATGTAATCTAGATTCCATTTATCATGGGCTGGCCATTCCTTAGACCTGTTTTTTATGATAAGTGGTTTGCGGGGATTTAAATAATGTTTTTCAAAATCTGTTTTATTGATATCATTAACGATATCAATAGGAGTTAAGTCAAACTTCATATAAATAAAATGTTAAGATGAAGCAAAATTATATAAACAAGAATTGGAAGGAAATTGTTAGCTCAAAAATTAAAAACACTTGACAAATGAGCTCATCTTCTCTATATTTTTTAAATAAAAATGGCCGGCACCTCCCCAGGGCCGGCCTTCACAAATCCCCCTCAACTTCTTTTTTATTTAGGCATTAATACGGTGTCTACTACATGTATCACACCATTTTTTTGCATTACGTTGGCAATGGTAATGGTTGTGCTACCACCTTTTTCGTCTTTGATCATTAACTTTTTACCTTCCATCCAGGCCCAAAGTTTACCGCCGCTAACGGTGGTTAATTCTGCTTTGCCCTTTCCTTTTTTGATGGCTTTTTCAATCTCAGCAGCAGTCCAAGTACCTGCTACTACATGGTAGGTTAATATTTTTGTTAAAGTGGCTTTGTTTTCAGGTTTTAATAGGGTCGCGATAGTTCCGGCGGGTAGTTTATCAAATGCTTCGTTTGTTGGCGCAAAAACTGTAAATGGTCCAGCTGATTTTAAGGTTTCAACCAGGCCTGCAGCTTTAACCGCTGCAACTAATGTAGTATGGTCTTTAGAGTTTACTGCATTGTCTACAATGTCTTTAGTCGCATACATGGCCGCTCCACCAACAGTAGGATTTTTTTGAGCGTAGACTTGTGTCGTGCATGCCATAGCTACTAAGGCAATTACTGAAAGAAATATTCGTTTCATGGTTTCTGTTTTATAAAGGCAGATACGAGGAAAGCTTTACGGTGGATTTTTTACGGTCTATTTTTTGTATTTTTAGTTATAGTAATATTTTTTTTGCATTCAGTTTAATCCTTATTGGATTTCTATTGTCATAGCATTATAATCAAATTGTAACTTAGTATGAAAACACCAACAAAAGTTATCTATTCATTTGTAGTTGTGCTTTTTATCACCGTATTGTGCTCGGCCTTTCAAAAGGAAAAGGCAGCTGCGGTAAAATTTGCATTCCCTTATAAACAAGCTGGCCTGGACGAGCGACAGGCAGCAGCGCATCTTTTAAGTAGGTTTACCTATGGCGCAAAACCTGAAGATATTGATGAGGTGGTTAAGATGGGCCTCGAAAAGTGGTTTCTAAAACAGTTAGATGGGAAGATTGATGACGAAGCTTTAAATAAATCTTTGAGTCAATACGATGACATCAATTTGAGTAATACCGAGGTCGAAAATAAATATCCTCGTAACGGACTGGCTGTACGAATGGCTGTTAAGGAAGGAGTAATCAATAAGGATTCTGTCAATAAAACCGATGGAAAAGAATACAGACAAAAGGTAAAAGCTTTTATGGAATCGAAAGGTTACAAACCTCAACAAGAGCTTTTCCGCCAATTTTTCAATCAAAAAATACTTAGGGCTGCCTATACAAATAATCAATTACATGAGTTACTAACCGATTTCTGGTTTAATCATTTCAATGTTTCTCTAACAAAAAATCAAAGTGCATCGTTTATTCCTGCTTATGAGCGGGATGTAATCAGGCCCAATGTTACAGGTAAGTTTCAAACCTTGTTGCTGGCCACGGCAAAGTCTCCAGCCATGTTGATGTATCTGGATAATTTTTCGAGTAGCGGAAATCCTGTAGCCAGTAATGATGGCGGTATGATGATGGAAATGGGCGGTGTTAAAAAAGTAAATCAACGTCCAAACGGTCGGCCATTCGCAAATCCTGCAACGAATAAAAAGCAACAGCAGAAAAAGAAACAAGGTGGATTGAATGAAAATTATGCCCGTGAGGTAATGGAATTACATACTTTGGGCGTAGATGGAGGATATACTCAAAGTGATGTAACCCAGGCCGCAAGAGTATTAACCGGTTGGGGTATTGCACCTATGGGCGATAATGGTTATGGTTCGGCTGGGAAAAATATCTTAGACAAAATAGATGCTAATACACTAGAGAAACGCGGTTTTGTACACGATGGCGACTTTTTGTTTATGCCAACCCGTCACGATAATGGCGAGAAAATAGTATTGGGTAAACGTTTCGCTGCAGGTCAGGGGTACGATGAAGGCGTAGAGCTGCTTACCATGCTTGCACATCATCCTTCAACAGCAAAATTCATTTCAAAAAAGATTGCCACAAGGTTTGTTAACGACAATCCAGCTCCATCATTGGTAGATAAGATGGCTAAAACCTTTCTTAAAACCGACGGAGATATTAAAGATGTAATGATTACCATGGTTTCTTCCCCAGAATTTTGGAGTAAAGAATCCTTAAGGGAGAAAACAAAATCTCCTTTTGAGCTAGCCATAAGTGCTGTGCGGAGCTTGAACGCTGAAATTACGCAACCTTATCAGTTGTATACCTGGATCAATAAAATGGGCCAAAAGATGTATTATTATCAAGCTCCTACGGGTTTTCCAGATAAGGGACAATACTGGATCAATACTGGTTCTTTATTAAACAGGATGAATTTTGGATTGGCCCTGGCTACGCAAAGAATTCCAGGAGTTAAGATAAACCTGGCTTCATTAAATAACAACCATGAACCTGAAAGTGCAGATGCAGCATTGCTGATTTATTGTAAGCTGATTATGCCCGAACGTGATGTCCAGGAAACGGTTAAGCGGTTAAAACCGATGTTAAACGACCCGGATCTGGTCAATAAGATCGAAACTGCTGCAGCAAAAGCTTCGCCACCTCAGACTATGGATACGATGGCTAGTGCTGAAATGCAAAGCATGGATCAAGTCGATAAAAAGGAAGCCAAGGTGGCCAATAAAGGCAAGGGTAAAAAAGCAGATAAAATTACTTACGCGACTGGTAACAATACTATGTTGGCCCAGGTAGTAGGCGTAATTATTGGCTCTCCAGAATTTCAACGTAAATAAACCTTAAATATATAATCATGACTTCAAGAAGAGGATTTATAAAAGCAGGGGGATTGGCCTTATTTGGCATCGGAATGGGTGGTATTCCTGGCTTTTTAGCCGAAGCTGTTGCCGGAACAAAAGCTCCGGGCTTGTTTAAAAGGAAAAAGATAATGGTGTGCATTTTTCAGCGTGGGGCAATGGACGGCTTAATGGCTGTAACTCCATTTACTGATAGTTACTTAAAGGCTGCCCGACCAACCTTGTTTATGAGTGCTGCTAAAGGAGGCAAAACAACACCGTTGATAGATCTGGATGGTCGTTTTGGCCTGCATCCTTCAATGGTGGCTTTCGAAAGTATGTTTAGGGAAAAAAGAATGGCAATTGTACATGGCATAGGTTCCCCAAATAATACCCGTTCGCATTTTGATGCACAGGATTATATGGAATCTGGTACCCCCTTTAGAAAAGGAACAGATAGTGGCTGGTTAAACCGTGCAGTCGGATTGTTGGGGCATGAAGCCGCAACTCCATTCCAGGGCGTTAGCTTAACTTCATCCTTGCCAAGATCATTCTATGGTGATAACCCCGCAGTGGCGATTAGCAACCTGCAGGATTTTAACATACAATTAAGAGGTAATGTTAAAGGTGCAAATATGGCTGCAAAAAGTTTTGAAGATCTATATGATACCACCTCGTCTGGCTTATTGAAAGAGACAGGAAAGGAAAGCTTTGATGCCATGAAAATGCTTCAAAAGGTAGATACAAAAAACTATAAACCATCAAACAATGCTGTATATCCTAATTCGGCACTGGGAAATTCGTTGAAACAGATCGCTCAGTTAATAAAAATGGATGTTGGAATGGAGGTTGCCTTTGCTGAATCTGGAGGCTGGGATACCCACTTTAATCAGGGTGCAGACACCGGTATTTTTGCCAGGAATGTAAATGATTTGAGCCAGAGTATGATGGCCTTTTGGGCAGATATGGGGACTTATCAGGATGACTTAACGGTAATGACAATGACTGAATTTGGTCGTACTGTAAAACAAAATGGTACCGGTGGAACGGATCACGGAAGGGCATCTTGCAACTTTATTTTGGGCAATGGTGTTAATGGCGGCTTGGTACATGGTCTTGTAAATCCACTGGCTGTCGAAAACCTTGAAGACGGTAGGGATCTTGCCGTAACTACTGATTTTAGAAGTGTGTTTAGTGAGGTGGCTGATAAGCACCTGAACATCAACAACGATAAGGTGCTGTTTCCGGATTGGGAAGGTAACAAAATTGGTGTAATGAGGTAGCCGATTTTCGTACTATCCTTTTTATCATTAATTTAGCGCTGTGAGAATAGCTATTTTATCCTTGTTTGCAGTACTTTCTATCGTTTCCTGTAAGCAAAAAAATAAAACAAATGAGCAGTCTGCTGCCGCTGAAAAGAAAGATTTAAGTTGCTGTGATGCGAAACTACCTAAAAGGTTTGGAGCAATTACGGGGATAGATTCCCTAGGCTCAAAAGAGGCTGAGGGTAAGACTTCGCATGAGGGAATGAAGTTTATTCCTACCGGTGATTTTGCGATGGGAGCATCAGATAACGAAGGTCGACCTGATGAATATCCTTCACATGAAGTGGCTGTAAATGGTTTTTGGATTGATGAAAGCGAAGTTACCAATGCGCAGTTTGCACGTTTTGTAAAAGCTACAGGCTATGTCACTCAAGCCGAGCGGAAGCCAGATTGGGAGGAATTAAAAAAACAGTTGCCACCGGGAACACCTAAACCAGCTGAAGAATTGTTGCAGCCAGCTTCTTTAACATTTAAAAAGCCTGTTAAACGTATAAATATTAACGATGTGTCGCAATGGTGGAGCTGGACTGAAGGCGCTAGTTGGAAGCATCCCCAAGGGCCTAAAAGCAATATTATTGGCAAAGACAATTACCCCGTTACGCAAGTATCCTGGATAGATGCTGCGGCTTATGCCAAATGGGCCGGTAAGCGCTTGCCTACCGAAGCGGAGTGGGAATACGCAGCTCGTGGTGGACTTAAAAGTAAAAAGTATCCTTGGGGTGATGAGGATTTAGCTACGGGTAAAGCCAAAGCAAATACCTGGCAAGGCGAATTTCCTTATACAGATTTAAAAACGGATGGCTTTGCAAGTGTAGCCCCTGTAAAATCATTTGCTGCAAACGGATACGGATTGTATGATATGTCGGGTAATGTATGGGAATGGACTGCCGATTGGTATACACCTGATTACTATAAAACTCAAAAAGGTAAACAAAGCAATCCTAAAGGGCCCGCAGAAAGTTTTGATCCTGATGAGCCTACTATCCCTAAGAAGATTATCCGGGGCGGATCATTTATGTGCCATTCTTCTTACTGCAAAGGCTACAGAGTGAGTTCTAAAATGAAGTCTTCTGTTGATACAGGATTGGAAAATACAGGCTTTAGATGTGTCGCCAATTGATCTTTATAAAAAATAACACAAACGTTTGCGTTAAGTTACTTTAGCGGTTCTTAGATATTTAGAGAAACGTAAAGGGAATAAGCGTTTAAACAGAATAGCTTTCACTTCTTTGCCGCCAATGTAGACCTCTTCCTTATTGGTATTGATGGCTTTAATCATTTGTTTAGCACAATCTTCGGCTGTGATCCCGGTTTCCACACCATGATCATTTATACCATAAGGAGCTCCGGTAGCTGTTAAAGCATTTAGTGTTACATTTGTTTTAACAAAACCCGGGCAAATCAATATGATCTGGATGTTTTTATCAAATACTTCCGAACGCAAAGAATCAAAATAGCCGTGTAAAGCATGTTTTGAAGCCGAATACGAAGAACGAAAGCGCGTGCCGAATTTGCCTACCAGGCTGCTAATACAAACGATTTTCCCACCGCCTTTGGCAATCATATTTGGCAATACAGCTTTACTAAGTGCAACTGTTCCCCAGAAGTTCACATTCATCAGACGCTGCTCTGTTTGAAGGGTCGTTTCTAATGCAAGACTGCGTTGACTGATCCCGCCACTATTGATGAGTATATCTACATGACCATAGATGCGAATTGCTTCTTCAGCTTTATCTGTCAGAGATGCTGTGTTTTCAAGATCTAATGGCAGTACATGGACGTTAACGGGGCTTTTACAGTTGCTTTTAACTCTGTAAAGTTCATCCCTGTTGCGAGATGACAGGATAAGTTTAGCACCTGCTTTATCGTAAGCATATACTAGTGCTTCACCAATACCGGATGATGCACCGGTAATCCAAACAACCTTATTCTTCATGTTTATTATATTGATGGTTAAAGATGGTCATCCTGAATCAAAAATAATTCAGAAGCAATGTAATCTGCAAATAATTTACCTTCCTGTGTCAGAACCAAATGGTTGTCTTGCTTTGTTAGCCAGGCCCGTTCTATAAATGGCTTTATTGCCTTTAATGTATCTGTCAAGAACAATTGGCCAAAATCAGCAGCAATTTTATTTAAATCAGTGCCCCACATGGTACGCAAGGAAGTCATGATGTATTCATTAAACCTGTCGTATTGGTCAAGCTCTTCAATAGTTTCTGCGAGTTCGCCTTTTTCTAAATGCTGCAGGTACTGTGCATTGTTGGCAACATTCAGGTATCGGGTTTGGCCATCAAAACCATGAGCCGAAGGACCTATGCCTAGATACGGGATGCCACGCCAGTAATTGGTATTGTGAACCGCATATTTCCCAGGCTTGCTAAAATTAGAAATCTCATATTGTTCAAAACCGCCTTCTTTTAGTTTCTCTATTAGCGTGATAAACTGGGCTGCACTTTGCTCGTCATTAATAGGTGGCTGTTGCCCTCTCTTAATTGCGCTTGCAAGAGCAGTTTTGGGCTCAACCGTAAGTGAATAGGCAGAGATATGAGGGGTTTGAAATTCAATAGCTTTATTGATATTGCTAAGCCATTTACTGTCGGTTAGTAAGGGATAGCCGTAAATGAGATCAATGCTTAGGTTTTCAAATCCGGCATCCTGGCTACGTTTTATACAATCTTCGGCTTCATTTGCATTGTGGGCCCTGTTCATCCAGATCAGGTCTTCTTCAAAAAAAGATTGTATACCTATGCTAAAACGGTTTACAGGCAGCTGTCTAAGCTCTGCTATTTTCCTAGCATTCAGATCATCAGGATTAGCTTCTATCGTAATTTCAGCATCCGATGAGATGGAGAAATGTTGTGTTAGTGTATCAAAGATCTTTTCAAAGCTTTTTGAAGGCAGTACAGAGGGTGTTCCGCCACCAAAATAAATGCTGCCCACCTGGTCGGTTATCCTGTCTTTTTTTTTAATGATCTCTGCACAAATGGCATCAGTCATTTCATCAACATACTTTAACGAGGTGCTGAAATGAAAATCGCAATAGGTACAGGCCTTTTTACAGAAAGGGATGTGGATATAAATTCCGGACATTTGGCAAAGATAATGAAGTTAAATTCCTTTAGCCCGTTTATTGTATTTTACTGTATTCTTTGCTTTTCTTTTTACTAACCAACAAGTAGCAAATGTATAGTAGTAAAATCCATCCAGGAATCAACTCGACAGATATTTTCAAGCCTGTTATCCACATGATCACTAAAATACTTACCAGGAAAATCAGGCATATATAGTTTGATAGGGGATAGATAAAAGAAGGGAATTTGGTTTTTACCTGATCTGCTTCTTTACTCCTTCTAAATTTTAAATGGGTAATGCTGATCATCAACCAATTGATAATTAGCGAGGATACGACCAGCGACATCAAAATCTCCAATGCCTTCTCCGGCATGAGCTTGTTGACTATAATACAAATCGCCGCAAATAGGCTTGATATTAGAATTGCATTTATCGGTACTGAATTTTTATTCAGCTTCGATAAAAAAGAAGGTGCATTTCCTTGTTGTGCTAATCCAAACAACATCCTGCTGTTACTGTAAACACAACTGTTGTAAACGGATAAAGCTGCTGTCAACACAATCACATTAAGCGCGTTAGCGATCACACTTGTAAAAAAGATAGTTTTGCCCATAAGGGTAAACTGAAAGCCCTTTAAACTTTCAAAAACCATCACAAAAGGACTACTGTCAGTCGTAATGTTTTTCCATGGGGATAGTGAAAACAGGATCACGAGTGCACCTACATAAAAAATCAGAATCCGGTAAATCACCTGATTGGTAGCCTTTGGGATCGTTTTTTCTGGTGCTTCTGCCTCTGCTGCTGTTATCCCTATTAATTCCAGTCCACCAAATGAAAACATAATTAATGCAATTGCAGCAAATAATCCCTGAAAGCCCCCTTTTCCATCTCCACTAAACAAGCCCTTTGCAAAAAATCCACCATCATTCCATAGGTTTTGAATGCTTGCCTGTTCGCCACCGCTACCACTAAAAAGTAAATAAACACCAAAAATGATCATGGCAATAATGGCTACAACCTTTATGATTGAAAACCAGAATTCTACCTCGCCATACACCTTAACAGAAGTGAGGTTTAAGGCATTAATAGCTATAAAAAAGAAAAGACTCGATGACCACAGTGGGATTTCGGGCCACCAGAAATGTACATAAATGCCAATGGCAGTCAGCTCCGACATGCTGACCAGGATATATAACACCCAATAGTTCCAACCAGAAGCAAAGCCGGCAAAAGATCCCCAGTACTTATTGGCAAAGTGGCTAAAACTACCTGAAACAGGCTCTTCAACCACCATTTCACCTAATTGACGCATAATAAAAAAGGCAATAATGCCTGCCAGTGCATAACCTAAGATTACTGAAGGACCAGCCAATACAGCGGCTGGACCAATGCCAAGAAATAATCCTGTCCCGATGGCTCCACCAAGAGCTATTAACTGAATGTGCCTGTTTTGCAAACCTCTTTTGAGTTTTTGATCCTCAGGTTTTTCGTTGGTTGGTTTCAATATGTATGGTGTTTATTCAATTACAATATGAGTATCACTCAGAATTCCAACAAAAGTGGGAACTTATATTGAATCATCCAATAAGATCGATGTCATTTGTTCGGGGTTATCTAGAAATCCTTTATACAATTGATAAGTATCAGTCTCTTTATATTTCACTTTATGTATTCCGTCCGGTGTCATCTGATAAATGGTCGCATCCGGATAGGCCAGTATAATTGGTGAATGTGTGGTAATAATGAATTGCGAACGTTTATTCACCAATTTGTCCATTTGCGAAAGCATGGCCATTTGGCGTGTAATGGACAATGCAGACTCCGGTTCATCTAAAATATAAAGCCCCGAGCCCCCAAAACGATTCATGAACAGCGCCCAGAACGACTCACCATGAGATTGCTGATGTAGAGATTTGCCGCCATAGGAATCGATGATGCGTCCTCCTCCTGGTTCTGAGTCTCTCGAATCTATTTCAGATGCCAGATTGTAAAAGCTTTCGCTCCTTAAAAAGAAACCGTCGCGCATCCTATGAACACCCTTAGAAATTTTCAAATAATTATGTAGGCTCGAGTGAGTAGCCTGCGTGTCAAAGTTGAAATTTTTACTACCACCTTCTGCATTAAAACCTAAATTAACCGCTATTGCTTCCAATAAGGTCGACTTACCCATCCCATTTTCACCAATTAAATAGGTCACTTTTGGATGAAAGATTATTTTTTTAAAATGCTGTATGGTTGGAATGTTAAAAGGATAATCTGTAGGTATATCCTCAGGCAGATCTAATTGAACAGTATTTACATACCCGGAAAAATCCATAATTCTTTAATTGTTAATGCAATTATAAGAGAAATAAAAGATTGAATACCTATTTTGTCTATATTGTAATTTCGTTTTAAGAAAGAAAAATAAGGATCAATGCCGAGAATAAATTGTTTTATAGCCGTGTTCTTTCTTTGTGTAATTTTTGGTCTAAACTCCGCTGCCGGATCTGATCAACTGTTGGCACAAGATTCAGTAATTGAGAGGATTGGTGTTTTAAATAAAAAAGCGAAGGAGTTAAATAGCGATGCTACAAATCAAGCAATTGCTTATGCCTATAAAGCATATCTGCTGGCTTATGAAAATAAATTAAAGCCGCAACAAGCCGATGCCTTGGTTATCCTTGCCGAAGGTTATTTGTACAATGATATTTATGATTTGGCCCTTGAATATGGGTTTAATGCACTAGAGATTTATAAAGAAAAGGGAACGCCCGAACAAATTGGCGCTACTTATACGCTATTAGGCTGGATATATTATGATGTAGAGAATGCAGAGCTTTCTCTTAAGTATCATACGATGGCCTATGATTTATATAAAAAGGCGGGGAATGAACAAAAAGCGGCTGTTTCATTGAACGGGATTGGACTGATTTACCAGTTAAAGAATGAGTTTAAGGAAGCTGCAGTTTATTTTGAACAGGTATTAGCACAAGCGAAAAAGTTCAATAATAAGGCCTTAACTAGCGCTGCTTATAATAACCTTGGAATAAGTAGTAATAATACAGGGGATTATAAGCAAGCAATTTTGTATTTCCAGTTGGCCCTCAAATATTCACCGGGTCAGCTCCTTTCGCTTGCAGAAGTAAACAATCAAATGGCTTTCTCTCTAGTGAAGCTTGGGCATTATCAGGAAGCTAAGCAGGCGTTGGATAAAGCCTTCAATTACATAGAGAAATCCACCTCCAATTCTAAGAAAGAAAAATTGCTCGACTATTATAAGATCTTTTCTCAGCTGTACCAGCTTACCGGTGATTATAAGCATGCTTACGGGTGTATCCAGAAATATAATGCCATTCGTGAAGAATTTTTATCTCAAAATAAGGTCAATGCATTGTTAACGTTGACAATGAAACGGGAAGCCCAAGAAAAGGAACGGCAAATTAAGGCGCTAAATCTCGAAAAGACTTTAAAATCGTATCAGCGCAATACCTTGGCCATCATTGTTGTGTTATTGATCATTATAGGCTTACTACTTTATAATAAGTTGCGAAATAGGCAACGGAAAAAAACAGAGTTGGCCGAAGTGAAGCAGCAGCTGCTCAGCAATAAGCTTGAATTTAATAATGTGGAGCTCAAAAATTACTCCATGTACATGTCTCATCGAAATGAAGTCATCGGCAATTTTATGGAAGAATTAACGGTTCTTGAAAAGAGTGGAGGCGAAGATGCCATGCAGCGGCTTCATAAGCTGGTTAATAAATTTCGTTACGACGTGAATAGCGAAAAATACATTGAAGATTTCAATTTACAGATTGAAGCCAAATACCAGGATTTCTTTTACAATCTGCAACAAAAATTCCCTACGCTTACTCAAAATGAGCGACGCTTATGCGCACAGATCAGACTCAATCTTTCTATTAAAGAGATAGCTTCCCTAAACAACATTTCAGTCAAGTCGGTAGAGATGGCAAGATACCGGCTGCGGAAACATTTTGGACTGTCTACTAATGATAGCCTGAATGATTTTCTAAAATCTTTCTAAATGCACTAAAGCGTGTTTGCATACGTTTAATGGCGGTTTGTAGAGGTCGTGTAGTGGTGAATTGTGTATGATGTAGGGGTAGCAAAAATCGTTTTTTAGCTGGGTTAATATTTAGGTTTGAGTAACCAATCAGCCGGATCAGAAGGTTCGGAATTAGATCAACTTTAAAACCAAATATTATGATTAAAAATTTACGATGGCCAATTCATTTTCTTTTTGGACTACTCCTGTTATTCATTACAGGCGAAAGTTTTGCTCAAGACAACCTTGTAAAAGGGCAGGTGCTAAATGAGATTGACCAACCGGTAGCCGGTATCAGTATTAAAGTAAAAGGGACTACTACAGGAACAGTTTCAGATGGATTAGGGCATTTCGCTATTCGAGCTTCAGTTAACGATATTCTGGTTTTTTCTGCGGTAGGTTTTAAAACTCAGGAAGCGACTGTTGTCAGTGGTAAAGAGATCACAGTAAAGATGATGATGGATATGACGGGATTGAATGAAGTGGTGGTGATCGGATATGGTACGCAAAAAAGAAGTAATTTAACCAGTGCAGTAAGTTCCGTAAGTGGAGAGACTTTAGATAAGGTTGCCGCTAACAATCCTGTAAATGCTTTACAAGGACGGGTGGCAGGACTATCTGTAAGTAGTCCGGGTGGTAACCCAGGCCAGGCTTCGGATGTCCGTTTAAGGGGGATCGGTACATTTGGTGTGCACCAGCCATTGTATATAATTGACGGTGTGCCTGGAGATCCATACTATTTGAGTAGTAACGACGTGGCTTCAGTTGAAGTCTTAAAGGATGGAGCTGCGGCATCTATTTATGGATCAAATAGTGCCAACGGTGTAATTCTGATCACCACTAAAAAAGGTAAAAAGGGGGCACCTATAATTGATTTCTCTGGTTTTTACAGCACGGTTACGCCAACAGAAAAATACAAATTCCTGGATGCCGAGGGCTATAAAAAAGTACATACTCAAATGTATACCAATGCAGGTGCATTGCCTGCCGATTTCCCTGCCTATTTAACAAAAAACACGGGTGTAAACACCGACTGGCAGGATTTGATCAATAGAAGAGGTGTTTCGCAGAATTATAACATAGGATTGAGTGGCGGAAGTGATTACCTGACCTATGCATTAAGTGGTGATTTAACGGATGATAAGGGAACTTTTATTGGCTCTAAATTCAACAAGAAATCAATAAAATCAAGAAATGATTTCACTAAGGGTATACTGAATGTAAGCAGTAATATCGTGTATACTGAAACTGTTTCGGAGGCAGCAAAATTCGATGTAAAGGATAGCTATTTCCAATCGCCCTTGCTACCTGTCTTTGATAACAACGAGCAATATGGCTATGCCTTAACCGTAGATGGATTGCCTAAATTTCAAAATCCCATAGGTATTGATCATTTTCTGGATGCAAATTCAAAAACAAGATACCTTGCTGGGAGTATAAAGTTAAATCTTAAGCTTTATAAAGGATTGAGCTATACAGCCAATTTGAGTTATATCAATGCACAAACGGATGATTACGAGCATAGTCCTTCATTCAGGGCTAATGCCAATGATCCCGCAGTGTCTTTTCCAAGAGTATTCAATCGTACCTCCAATTATAAAGAACGTTTGATGGAGCATCTATTGAATTATGATCTGAATATTGATAAGCACAGTTTCAAGCTGGTCGCCGGCTATACCGCACAGGAAAAAACCAATAAATTTTTAAGTGCAACTGTGGATGGTAAGACCATAGTTCGGACAGTTGTAAATGGCAATATTGTAGAGACAGAAGTGCCCGCAGGATTCAGTAATCCTGATTTTAACACCATTACTGCAGGGATCGGCGGAACATTTAATGCAGCGGGGTCAAATAATAAGTACGTGCGTTTATCAACCCTGGCCCGATTAAATTACGCTTATGATGATAAATACCTGTTACAGGTTTCAGTACGCCGTGATGGTTCTTCAATATTTGGAGAAGATAGACGCTATGGAGTTTTCCCTTCAGTATCTGCGGGATGGAACATCAGCAAAGAAACCTTCCTGAAGGATGTAAGCTGGTTGACTAACTTAAAATTAAGAGCAAGTTATGGGGAGTTGGGTAACGAAGGTGCATTGGGATATTATGACCATCAGGCATTGATCACTACAATCAATAACTGGTCTGGCGGCTATGTACAAGGCTCAGGTTCTACACCATGGCCAGGCTCAGCAAGCTATACCTTGTTAAATCGTGATTTGCAATGGGAAACCCTTAAGTCGAAAAATTTGGGACTGGATTTTGGATTGTTTAATAATTCATTAAAAGGCTCAATAAACTATTATAACAATGTTACCGATGGTTTATTAATTACAAAAGAAGTTCCCCCTTCAGCGGGTTTACTGGATCCAATTCTGAATGTAGGAAAGATTTCTAATAAAGGCCTTGAGCTGGAAGCGAACTATCAGTTTACTAAAAATGACTGGCGCTTTGATTTAGGCGGTACTTTTAGTTTGTTAAAAAATAAAGTGATTAGCCTGGCCAATCCAGATCAGGTATTGTTTGGTACAGGTTTAAGGTTTGGTACAGATCATATCCCTACTCAAACTACTGTGGGCAGAGAGATTGGCGCTTTTTACTTGTACGAAGCCAATGGATTGTTTCAATCGGATGCAGAAGCCGCAAATTATAAGAATGCTGCCGGAGATCCTTTACAGCCAGATGCAGTTGCCGGGGATGTTCGTTTTAGAGATGCCAACAACGATGGAGTAATAAATGAAAAGGATAAAACTTATCAGGGTTCAGGCTTTGCCAAATACGAGTATGGTTTCAATATTGGTGTAACCTTTAAAAACTTCGACCTGTCTCTTTTCTGGCAGGGTGTAGGGGGTAATAAAATTTACAATGGAAATCGCTTTGAGCTAGAAGGAATGGATGCCGGAAGGAATTTCTTAGCCACTACTTTATCGGCCTGGACACCACAAAACACCAATACCTCGATGCCGCGGGCGGTACTTGGTGATCCAAATACGAACACGAGGGAGTCGACAAGGTTTCTTGAAAATGGAGCCTATTTGAGATTAAAGTTGGTTCAACTGGGCTATACCTTGCCAAATGAGGTATTAAAGAAAATGAAGTTCTCGAGATTGAGAGTTTACTTAAGTGGTCAGAATCTGGTAACCTTTACCAAATACACAGGCTTGGATCCGGAAGTTGGAACGTTTAGCGCCCTGGATACCGGAGTCGATCGTATGTTGTATCCACAAAATAAGAGGCTGCTGGCCGGTGTTCAATTGACTTTTTAAACCATTCAATTTTCAAAAAATGAAAGCAAATAAACTATATATAGGATTGTGTATCGCGTTGCTGGCAGCATCGGGATGTAAAAAAAGTGAGCTGGATCAACAGATTCCAGATCAGCTAACTGTAGATAATTTCTGGACCAATAAAGACCGGGCTTTATCTGGCCTGGCAGCTGCATATTCTCAGCTGGAGGGTTTTGTTGGTTGGGACAATTATGTTGAAGCCCGGTCTGTGCGTGAGTTTTATCGCGAAGATTATATTCTACCAGGATCTGATGCCTTTAATTATCCATGGTGGGTAGAACATTATAATTTTAATTTTACCTCAGGGAACTATGCCATCGATCTACTTTGGAGAGAGAATTATAAAGGCATAAACTTCTCCAACCAGGTGATTGAAAACGTTGGCAAAATGAGCAGTCAAGCTATCGATGATGCCAGTAAAAAACAAATTCTTGCAGAAGCGAAGTTTTTGAGGGCCTATTACCACTTTAAACTATTGAATAATTTTAGTCAGGTCATTATCAGAGATAAAGTGCCTACCTCTGAAGCCGATTTGGCTAAAGGCTTCTCTTCTCGTGCTGAAGTTTATGAGTTTATTCTGAAAGATTTAAAAGGGGCCGAGCCTGATCTGCCACGTCGTTCGGAAAGGCCGACAACTGAGTTGGGTAGGGTAACAAAAGGAGCTGTGGATGCCTATCTTGGCAAAGTATATCTTTACCGTGCGGGTGATGATAAAACAAATGCTACAGCTTATTATGTAGAGGCAAAGAAATGGCTGGAGCTTGTGATTACTCCCAAAGAGTATAGCCTTGACCCGAATTTCGGCAATATGTTTAATGGAGTTACGAAAAACAGCATAGAATCAGTATTTGAACTTCAGCAGTCTGCCGATGCAACAGGTGGTGCTGTTTATCGTTCTTATCTGAGTGATTGGGTTGCGGCATCCGAACTTGGCGGATATGGGGAAATTTATGGGACACCACGTTTGTTGACCGAAATGCTCAAAGAAGGGAAAATAGCTACCAATGGCAGTTACGACGGAAGGGTATATCCAAGTATTTTCTTCAATGATCCTTATTTTAATAACCCTGCTAGTCCGCAAGTGTACGGGAGTACCTATAATGCTGCTTTTGGTGCAGGTAAACAAACCATTGCTTTCAGAAAATGGACTCCTGCAAATCAAGATCGCTTAGGAAGGTCCAACGCCATTAACTTCCCGCTAATGCGATATGCAGATGTATTGTTAATGTATGCCGAAGTACTAAATGAGCAAGGAAACCCTGATGCTATAAAGTCAGTTAACGAGGTAAGAAAAAGAGCCAACCTTCCTGATGCACCAGCTGGTAATAAACAAGCCGTCTTTAATATCATCATGCACGAGCGGGTGATGGAGTTTACGCTTGAGGGTAGTCGTTTCTATGATCTTAGACGTTGGGGTTTGTTAGATCAAAATATGCAGGCAGCAGGAAGAAAATTCACGGCTGATAAAGCCTTTTATCCAACTCCGCTTAAAGAAACGAACAACAATCCCCAGGCGCATTAATTGAATTACTTATCCGAAAGGTGTTCGAAAAGGTACGAACATCATGTGAAAGGCACTTTGTTAGTCGTTTCGTCATCCTGAATTTATTTCAGGATCCCGCACTTGCAAGGTTGTCTTTCTCTTTCGAGATCCTGAAATAAACTGCGTAGCATTCTTGAAGACAAGAATCAATAAATGCTACCTGAAAAATTCAGGATGACGTGACATGCCTTAAAACGTAGCTTTTGAACCAATTATCATTGCCGATGAATCCCTTTAAAACTTTCCGATTCCTGTTTTATGGTTTACTTGTGATACCCCAAATGCTGCTTGCACAGCAAAATGACTGGGAAAATCCAGAGCAACCTTCTTTTAATACTTCTCCCGCACATGCTCATTTTATTCCGGCAGAAGCGCCAAAACTTCCATTAGACGGAATGTGGCGATTTAAATTGGCACAGAATCCTTCATTGAGGTCCCTCGACTTTTTTAAACGCCCGGAGCAGACTAAAAATTGGGCGCAAATAAAAGTACCCGCAAACTGGCAAACAGAAGGCTTTGATAAGTATGTCTTTACTGATGTAGAGTATCCAATTCCTCCAAATCCGCCCTTTGTTCCTAAAGATTATAACCCCGTAGGTTCCTATCAACGAGAATTTACCATCGATCCATCCTGGACAGGGAGACAGATCTTTGTCCATTTGGGAGCGGTCAACTCGTTCTTCTATTTATGGATCAACGGACAGTATATTGGCTTCAGTAAGGACAGCAAAACGCCTACAGAATTTGACATCACTAAGGCTCTTAAAACAGGAAAAAACACGGTTTCTTTGCAGGTATTCCGTTTTAGTGATGCGACTTACCTGGAAGGGCAGGATATGTGGAAGCTAAGTGGGATTGAAAGAAGCGTATACCTGATTGCCAGACCAATTTTTCACTTGTTTGATTTTAAAGTAAACAGCACACTTGATACACTGTACAAAGATGGGTTGTTCGGACTGAAAGTGGTGTTCAATAAAACCGCGGATCAAAAAGAACAAGGGAAGCTGAAAGTAGAACTTTTTAATGCCTCAGGCAAACTTGTTTACCAGTCAGAACAGCCAATTAAGACAGATAAAACGTTTAACTTCCATACAAAAATTCCCAATGTAAAATCATGGAACGCAGAACATCCCAATCTGTATCAGCTAAAAATCACACATCTAAATCAGAAAGGGCTAAAGGTTGAAAGTATTGTTCATCCCCTTGGATTCAGAACGGTAGAGGTGAAAAATGGTTTGTTTCTTGTCAACGGAGTTCCCATTAAAATTAAAGGTGTAAATCGACATGAGTTCAATATGATTACTGCTAAGGTGATTACTGAGGCAGATATGCTCCTCGATATTCGCAGGATGAAAGAAATGAATATCAATGCGGTACGAACCAGTCATTATCCCAATGCAGAGCGCTGGTATTCTTTATGTGATAAATATGGTTTGTATGTTGTGGATGAGGCGAATATAGAATGTGATGGAATGAGTTTTACGCCATTGATAACCTTGTCCGACAAGCCAATATGGAAAAATGCTTACCTGGATAGGGTGCAACGAATGTGGGAACGAGATAAGAACTTTACCTGCATTGTCACCTGGTCACTTGGAAATGAAAGTGGTTTCGGTGAAAACCTAATGGCTTGTTATACCTGGTTAAAGGTCAATGATGATAGTCGACCTGTTCAATACGAAGCGGCGAAGGACGAACGCTATTCTGATATCTTCTGTCCGATGTATAAATCCATCACCGTAATGGAGAATTATGTAAAAACCTGGCGCAACCGTCCTTTGATTCAATGCGAATATGCACACATGATGGGCAACAGCGGTGGAAACCTGAAAGACGATTGGGATCTGATTTATAGGTACCCACAGTTGCAAGGGGGCTTTATCTGGGATTTTTGTGATCAGACTTTTGCGATAAAAGATAAAAAAGGGAATAAAATATGGGGCTTTGGTCGTGATATGGGAACGGTTGGACTAACCAGCGATACCAGTTTTTGCGCAGATGGGCTGTTGGCAGCAGATCGTACCTTTCATCCCCAGGCTTACGAGTTACAAAAGGTTTATCAGAATGTGGGGTTTGAAGCCAAAGATCTGGATAAGTATATTTTTACAATTACAAACAGGTTTGATTTTACTGATTTGGCCAATTATAAGCTCAGTTGGAGAATTAAAGGGGATGGAAAAATTGTCGCCCAAGGTGATGTTGATGAATTATCCCTTTTGCCACGAGGAGAGAAAGATGTACAATTCAATGTACCCTCTTTTATACCTAAGCGCGGGGTCAAGTATTTTATTAATCTTGAATTTCGAACTAGGAAAGCAGCAGAATTACTACCCGTAGGTTTTGTAATTGCAAGGGAGCAGTTTATTTTACCTATACAAGTAAATGGAGCAGCGATACAGGAGGAGATACCAGCCTTGGGACTGAAAAACGATAATGCTAAGTTGCTCTTCTCGGGGAAGGGTTTTACTGTCGGCTTTAACCAAAAAACGGGATTGTTGGAAAGCTATCAAGTTGCGGGTAAGGAGTTGATACAACAAGCCCTGGAGCCTCATTTTTGGCGCGCTGCAACGGATAATGATATTGGCAATAGCCTACAGATTAGAAGTAAGGTTTGGCAAAATGCTTTTAAAACGGCGCAACTGAAAAGCCTTGAGTATACTAAAATATCTCCCTCGACTTACCAGGTGAAAACGGCTTATTATCTGCCCGCAGTAGATGCAAATGTTAATATTAATTACGAGGTGAAGGGGGATGGCGATATAATGGTCGATTATCAGCTGAAAACAAGAAATGGGAAATACCCTGAACCACAAAGAATTGGGATGCGGGTAATTTTAAACCCAAGTTATGATCAGGTAAGCTGGTTGGGACGAGGGCCGTATGATAACTATATAGATAGAAACTATGCGTCAGCTGTTGACTTATATAAAATGAAAGCAAATGCGCTTTTTTATCCTTATCCGAGGGCTCAGGAAAGCGGTTATCGTACGGATGTGACTTGGGCTGCATTGCAGAACCCTGCCGGAACAGGATTAATGGCAATTGGCAAAACCACATTAAGCATAGGGATACTACATTTTGACATGAAAAACCTCGACTATGATCGGGATGCCAAAGAGAATATTCATGGCGGTTCAATGGTTGATGAAGGTAAGGTTTGGTGGAATATAGACTTTCAGCAAATGGGGGTTGGCGGCGACAATAGCTGGGGTGCACAAACGCATCCGCAATACAGGCTTCCATACAAAGATTATAACTACTCGTTTACACTACGACCAGTATTTAGCAAAGAAATTCTAACAGAAAGAGCAAAAGATTAAGATGAAGTATTATTTAGTAAGTCTACTCAGTTTGGTGCTGAGTACAGCTTTCGGACAAAGTTCAGGAAAGCAATTCGCAGATGTTTTAAAATTAGGTTATCATGTAGACAATCCCACTCAAATAGAAACCAATGTATTTTCGGATATGGGAGCATGGCATGCTTATACACTACCGCAGAATGCTGCGGATTATGGTACTTTTATCGGCCCAATGGTGATGGACATGAGCGGGATTTGGTTGGCTAATGCAATGGCTCAACTGACTGTAACCGAATCAGGGAAATTAGTTGATTTAAGCAAGGCCCAGGCCGAAATTCATTACTACCCAGGCCTGTTAGTACAGCAATTGTGGGTGGATGGATTAAAAATTGAACTACAACTGATCTTTGTTTCTAACCGCGAAGCCATGATCAACACTAGTATCAGTAACCTTTCTTCAGTGAAAAAGAAACTGCGGCTAAATTGGTCGGGCTTGGTGTTGTTAAAGGAAGCCAACCTGAAGCAGCAAGGGAATGGTATTGCTGTAGATTTTAATGGTAACCATCGCTTTCAAATCGTTTTTTCAGAGAAGAACCGACTTGCTTTTGAGCTGTATGACAAGGGATATAAAGCAACGCAAGCCGAATTTACGGTGCTGCCTGGCAAGACCTATACCACAACTCGAATAGAACGGTATGATCTTGAATCCCCTAAAATTGCCCAAAACAAAGGCGATTTCAACAGCCTGTTAAAGGTTAACAGGCTACGCTGGGACAATTACCTGGATAGTTATTTTAATGCGCCAGGCGCTGTATTAAAGGATGCTATACAAAGACGGATCGCAGTAAAGTCTATTGTAACTTTAACGACCAATTGGAGAAGTAAAGCAAAAGATTTGTTGCATGATGGGGTATTTCCATCCTTGAATTACCAAGGCTTTTACGGTTTTTGGAGTTGGGATAGTTGGAAGCAAGCAGTAGGTTTGAGTTATTTTAATCCGCAGTTGGCAAGAAATAATATCCTTTCCATGTTCGATTATCAGGATGAATATGGAATGGTTGCAGATTGCGTTTATGCCGATAAGCAAGAAAACAATTGGCGCGATACCAAACCCCCACTTGCAGCCTGGGGCGTTTGGAAAGTTTATGAACAATCACCAGATAAAAGCTTCCTAAAAGGTATTTATCCTAAGTTGGTTAAATATCACAATTGGTGGTATAAAAATCGTGATCATAATAAAAATGGACTATGTGAATATGGTTCAACTGATGGAACAAGGATTGCTGCGGCCTGGGAAAGTGGAATGGATAATGCCGTACGTTTTGATAATGCCGTGCTTTTTAAGAATAATGAAAAGGCATGGTCGCTAAATCAGGAGTCTGTAGATTTGAACGCCTACCTGTATACCGAAAAAGAGTACCTGGCTAAGATTGCAGTTGTTTTGGGTTTAAAGCAGCAAGCTATTGAGTGGCGGAAGCAACTTGCCCCATTGAAAAAACAAATTGACCTTGCTTTTTATGATAAGACAAGGTCATACTATTTCGATAGGTTAATGGATGGACAATGGATAACCGCGGAAGGGTCAGAAGGCTGGATCCCATTGTGGGCCGGTTTATCGAGCCCTAAGCAGGCTGAGGCAGTATTGCAAATGATAGAAAAGAAAGGTAAGTTTAACACAGCAGTACCTTTACCTACACTGGCGGCTGATCATCCAAAGTTTGATCCAACCAAAGGCTATTGGAGAGGTCCGGTTTGGCTGGATCAGGTATATTTTGGAGTAAATGGCCTACATCAATACGGATACCATAAAGAAGCTCGTTATTTTCTAGATAAGCTGCTGGAGAATGCAGAAGGCCTATCTGGACAGGGGCCGATTCGTGAAAATTATCATCCGCTCAGCGGAAAAGGTTTAAATGCGAAAAATTTTAGCTGGTCTGCTGCGCACTTGTTAATGATGTTAAAAGAAAATAGGTTATGATAGTTTCCGAACAATATTTAAAAGAATTACTCCACAAACATTATAACATGGAGAAGCTTTCTTCCATAGAAAAGATACTTGGTTATGAGGATCAGAATTTCCTGATTCAGGATGCTGAGGGGAAAAAGCTAATCGCTAAAGTAACGACAGACCTCCTTGATCCTTACTTTTTAGAAGCACAGCTTAAGGCGATGGCTCATTTAAGGAAGAAGGATAAAAACATCAGGATACAAAATGTGCTGGCCAATTCAGATGGTGGGGCTTATACTGTATTAGAGGTTGATGGAAATATTTTATACCTAAGAGTATTGTCTTATCTGGATGGAACTTTTATGGGGGATTTAAAGGATTGCCCATCAGAGGTGATTGACAGTCTGGGTACCACCTTGGCCAATATGGATCTTTATCTCAAAGATTTTAGCCATCCAGCTGCTTACCGTTTTACGGAATGGGACCTTGCGCAGGTAATGACCTGTCGTGATTATTTGCAGAAGATTAAGGATCACGAAAAAAGGACAATGGTGGATTACTTTCTATTGCAATATGAAATGGAAGTTATGCCTTTACAGCACCAGCTTAGAAAAGCCGTGATTCATAACGATGCGAATGATTATAATGTATTAGTTAAAGACGGGCAAGTAAGTGGGATAATTGACTTTGGCGATATGGTGGAGAGTCAGTTGATTAACAACATAGCCATTGCATGTACCTATGTGATGTTTAAAAAACAGGATCCACTAAGTGCTGCGCAAACCCTGTTAAAAAGTTACCATAGGATTTATCCTTTAACAGAAACAGAACTTTCGGTCTTGTATTACCTGATCGCTGCACGTCTTTGTAAAAGTGTTACTACCTCTGCTTTGCAAAGAAGTAAGAGCGAAAATGTACATCATTTTATATCAGAAAAGGATGCCTGGACACTGTTGTATCAATGGATAAAAATAAATCCATTGTACGCGCAAAACCAGTTTAACCTATGTTGCGGTTATGCTACTGTATTGGGGCATGAGGAGCGTGATTTGGCTTTAAAAACGGAAAGAAAGCAGGTGGTAGGGACAAATTTGAGTATCAGTTACCAAAAGAATTTAAAAATTACCAGAGGGGCCCTGCAGTATCTTTATGATGATAAAGGAGATACTTATATCGATTGTGTCAATAATGTGAGCCATGTAGGTCATTGCCATCCTGTGGTGGTTAAAACGATGCAAAAACAACTGGTCAAATTGAATACCAATACCCGGTATTTGCACGATAGCCTGGTTACTTATGCTAAAATGCTGACCGCCACCTTGCCACCTAAGCTAAACGTTTGTTATTTCTGCAATTCGGGAAGCGAGGCCAATGATCTTGCCATTCGCATTAGCAGGCATTTTACAAAACAAAAAGATGTTATCGTGTTAGATCATGCCTATCATGGTACATCCACAGTGGCTATGGAGTTGAGTCCTTATAAATTTGATAGCAAGGGCGGATCCGGGCAGCAGCCTTATATCCATAAAGGGATGAATCCGGACTTGTATCGTGGGCATTATCGATATGGAGATGAGCATGCTGGAGAAAAGTATGCTGAAGATATCGCCGATATCATTAAGCAATTGTCAGACAAAGGAACTGGTATCGCTGCATTTATTTGTGAAACGTTACTTGGTGTTGGTGGACAAATACCATTACCAGATGGTTATCTGAAAGCTGTGTATAGTCATGTAAGGGCTGCCGGTGGTTTATGTATTGCCGATGAAGTGCAAGTTGGTTTTGGACGAGTGGGAGAAAAGTTCTGGGGTTTTGAGTTACAGGGCGTAGAGCCTGATATTGTGGTGCTTGGGAAGCCGATTGGAAATGGCCATCCGCTTGCTGCGGTCGTATTGACTGAAGAAATTGCTGCTGCATTTAATAATGGATTAGAGTACTTTAATACCTATGGCGGTAATCCGGTATCTATGGAAACAGGCATTGCAGTGATGAATGTGATCTCTGAGGAGGAGTTGCAGCAAAGAGCACTGGAAACGGGCAATTATCTTATTGAGGGGCTTAAAAAGCTAATGGAGAAACATGTGATCATTGGTGATGTAAGAGGCAAAGGGTTATTTGTTGGTGCCGAACTGGTACGGAACAGGGAAACGTTGGAGCCCGCAGTGCCAGAGATTGATGTCGTTGTAGAACAAATGAGAGATCGTGGTTTCTTGATTAGTACAGATGGGCCATTTCATAATGTTTTAAAAATTAAACCGCCAATGGTATTTAATATCGAAAATGCAGCATCTTTTTTAACTAATCTTGACGAAGTACTTGGAGGGCTATAAAATCTTATACGCTTAAGCATATAAATTCCTATTATTGCACTGGGAATGTGCGCATTTCGATCTCCCGGGGATAAATGCAAGACGTAGATTTAAAAAATATTTCAGATCAGGAGTTGCTGCTACTGCTTAAGGTAGGGGATAGGGCAGCGTACGAACAAATTTACCATCGCTATAAGTTTGTCCTGCATAACCATGCCTGGAACAAAACCCGTAATCGAGAAGAAAGTCAGGATATTATTCAGGAGATATTTACCATGCTCTGGGCTAAGCGCGAAACACTCGATGTAAATACCAACCTATCTGGGTATCTGTATACCAGTTTGCGAAACTATATTCTGAACCAGATTGTTCATAAAGAGGTGCAAAACAAATACATTGCTTCTATTCAATCATTTGTAGATCAGGAGTCGGTTATTGCAGATCACCTGGTCAGAGAAAATCAATTAAAAGCACTGATTGAAAAAGAAATTGATGCTTTGCCACCACGAATGAAAGAAGTATTCCTGTTAAGCCGTAGAGAAAACCTAAGTCATAAAGAGATTGCTGAACTTTTGGGCACTACCGAACAAACCGTTAAAAAGCAAATGACCAATACTTTGAAGGTGCTGAGGAAGAAATTGGGCACGCTAATTTATTTTTATTATTTTTTTTAAATCCAATACCTCTTCCTGCCGATCATCTTGTCTTACTCAATATAAGCCACATTGGGGCTTCATATGTTTATGCAAGAAAAAGAAATTAAAGCCTTACTGGACAATTATAAAAACGGGACCGCAAGCGAAGCAGAAAAAGCATTGCTTGAGCGTTGGTATTTAAAATATCAGGAGCCTGAACCTTATCAGTTTGGATTGGAAGAACGTGCTAAGGATCTTGATCTTGTATTAACGAACCTTAAAAAGGATCAAAGGCCAGGCAAAATATATCTATGGTCACGTATTGCAGCGGCAGCTATCTTATTCCTTGCTTTATCTGCCGGAATGTTTTTTTATACGAACAAGGATAAAGATTCAGTACCTAAATTGGCAAAACATGACATTGCTCCTGGGGGCAATAAAGCAACCTTAACATTGGCGAACGGTAAAGTCATCAACTTAACCGAAGCCAAAACTGGTGATTTGGGTGAGCAAGCCGGAATACTAATTACGAAAACCGCTGATGGACAATTGATTTATACCATCGAAGATTCGCAAAATAATGCCGGGTCATCTTTATACAATACCATCGAAACTCCAAAAGGCGGACAGTATCAAATACTTTTACCTGATGGATCTAAAGTGTGGTTAAATGCGGCCTCATCTTTAAGGTACCCTGCCAACCTTACTGCCATGAAAGAAAGAAGGGTTGAGTTAAAGGGAGAAGCTTATTTTGAGGTGGCAAAAGTTAATCGCAAACCTTTTATTGTGGGAACGGATAAGCAGGAGGTTGAAGTTCTCGGCACACACTTTAATGTCAAGAGTTATGCTGATGACAACAGTACGAAAACAACTCTGCTGGAAGGTAGCGTACAAGTTACACCCAAATCAGGCGGTATTTCTGAAGTCATACTGAAACCTGGCTTCCAGACCGAATTGAAAGCTAGTGGCTTAAAGGTTATCGCGGTAGAGGTAGAGGATGAAATAGATTGGAAAAATGGAGACTTTGTATTTAAGGAAGAGCGGCTGGAAAGCATAATGCGTAAAATAGCCCGTTGGTACGATGTACAGGTTGTTTATCGCGATGATGTGCCTCAAAACGTATCGTTGGAAGGATTGGTTTCCCGTTCTAAGAGCATTTCAGAAGTCTTATCTCTTATCGAATCAACAGGTAAAGTTCACTTTACCATAGAAAGAAGAAAAATTATAGTAACTAAATAAAAATTAACTAAATCCTAACTAATTAGAAACCAACCAGAATGAAAAAACAGCTACAAGAACCAAGCTAGAGTTGAAAACCAGGTGGCTTTAAATAAAAAAACCGGAAAGTGTTGGAAGCACAATCCGGCAAAAGTTTGAGGTAACCTTTCTCTTCCTTTTTTATAAGGGGGGAGAAGAATAATTAGTCCAACCAATCAATATCAACTCAAACCATTTCAAAAGTATGAAATCAAATGCTTTTAACCTAGGCATGCCAAATTTTTGGCTGCCGCCCAAACTATTGTTAATTATGAAAATGATCATAATTATTATGACCATGTGTTTATTACAGGTCAACGCCGCTTCTTTTGGCCAGCATGTGACCCTTTCTGAAAAGAATATTTCACTTAAAAAAGTGTTTAGAGAAATCAGAAACCAGACCGGCTATGATTTTATGTATGACGCAGAGATCATGAACTCAGCACGTCCGATAGACGTGGAATTTAAGAATACAAGCTTAAGAGATGCTCTGCTGAGCTGCCTGTATGGACAGAATCTGACATTTGAGATCAAAGACAAATCCATTATTATCAAAAATAAAGCACCTGAGTTTATACTGGTGCAGCAACTACGTGTAAGCGGTGTAGTGCTCGATGAAAAGAATAATCCTATCCCGGGAGCTTCCATTAAAATAAAAGGAATTTCAACCAGAGGGACTGTAAGTAGCAAAGAAGGACGATTTTTGATTATACCAACATCCGAAAATGATGTGTTGGTCATTTCCTATATCGGGTATGTTAGCCAGGAAGTTAAGGTAAAGGATGCTAAATCGCCGTTGACTATTAAATTGAAGGTTGAAGAGAATAATATGGAAAATGTGGTAATTACCGGTACCGGTATTACACGTAATAAGAATAGCTTTACAGGAGCTACGGCTTCCTATACCGGAGAACAGTTGCGTGAAGTGGGGAATCAGAATATTATTCAGGGATTAAGAGCTTTGGATCCATCTTTTATCCAGTTAGAGAATAATAGATTTGGTTCAAATCCTAATGTGCTGCCAAATATAGAAATACGTGGAAAGACAAGTATCTCGTCATCACTTCAGGACCAGTTTGCTTCAGATCCGAATCAACCGCTTTTCATCTTAGATGGATTTGAGACTTCTCTCAGAACAATTGTTGATTTAAACATGAACCGGATAGCTTCAGTTACCATTCTTAAAGATGCTGCATCTACGGCCATGTATGGTTCTAAAGCATCAAACGGCGTGGTTGTAATTGAAACGGTTAAACCCAGATCGGGGGAAATGCGACTAAACTTCAGTAGTGATTTTAATGTAGAAATGCCGGATTTGACCGGTTATAACATGATGAATGCTGCAGAAAAATTAGAGTTCGAAAGACTTTCCGGCAGATATCTTTATTTTAATGGAACTTCACCTAATCCTGGAGAACAGTTGTTCCTTGATTCCCTATACAATAACCGTTTGGCGGAAGTAAAAAGAGGTGTGGATACGTATTGGTTAAATGAACCAGTTCGTACCGGGTTCTCTCAAAGACACTCTCTTTATGCAGATGGAGGGGATGATGCCTTACGTTATGGGGTTGGTGTGAGTTATAAAAAAACTGCAGGTGCCATGAAAGGATCAGGAAGGGAAGACTGGGGCGGAAACATAGACTTATCTTACCGGAAAGGTAAATTCAATATTTCCAATAAGCTTTATATAAGCGGTTATAGCGCGGACGAATCTCCTTATGGCTCTTTCGCCAATTTTGTTAATGCAAATCCTTATTACAGAAAAAACGATGCCAGTGCGCGTTATTTAGAGGTAAATCGTGACAATGTTGGCCGTGCTTATAGAGTTAATAATCCCTTGTACAACGCGTCTTTAAATAGTATCAATAATGATAAAAATATAGCCCTGCAGAATAACCTGCAAATGATCGTAGAACTGGCCCCTGGACTGAGGGTACAGGGAGCTCTGCAAATTCAAAAAGGAGTAACTACAAAACTAGATTTCCTGTCGCCTTTGAATACCGAATTTGATGAGAGTAGTATTTTCGAAAAGGGATCTTATAATAATAAAAGAACTGATAATTTCAGCTACAATGCGAATTTAATGCTGACTTATGGGAAAGTATTTAATGAGGCACATTCAATAACAGCCAACCTTCGTACAGATATCAGAGATAATGACAACCAAAGTGTTACTTTTTCTGCAGTCGGGTTTCCGGCTTTAAGTAATGGTAATCCGAGTTTTGCATTTAACTATAAGCCAGATTCGCGACCAAGTACGGCATTCAGCAAAAGCAGAACAAATTCTGTGCTGGCATCCTCTAACTATGCATATAAGGGCCGTTATTTGGCCGATTTTTCTTTCAGGTATGATGGATCTACCGCATTTGGTTCCAACAAAAAATACTCCCCTTACCTAAGTGGAGGTGTTGGATGGAACATTCACAATGAAGAATTTCTTAAATCAGCCAGCTGGATCAATGTCTTCAGGATTATTGCAAATATGGGTACAACTGGTAACCAAAATTTTTCAACAATTTCTTCCATTTCTACCTATGGTTACGATTCTTATATCAATCTTTATGGACAGGGGGTTAGTTTAAACTCATTGGGTAATCCCAATTTGAAATGGCAAAACTCGGTTCAGACCAATCTGGGAACGGATCTTACTGTGTTTAACAATAGGCTAACGCTTAATTTTAATGCCTATCAAAAAACAACAGACCCCTTAGTGGTTGCGGTAGATTTGCCATCTTCTACAGGGATCACATCTTATCCTATAAATGCAGGATTGTTAGATACAAAAGGTTTAGAAGCTACGGTTAAATATTCACCAATTTACAAGCCAGAACAAAGAATAATCTGGACGCTTGGTGTGAATGGAACAGCCTATAAAAGTACTTACAAAGGCTTCAACAATCAGTTGGCATCCCTAAATACCAAACAACAAACGGCCAAGAGTGTGACCCGCTACAAAGATGGTTATAGTCCTCAGGATATCTGGGCAGTGCCGTCTATGGGGATTGATCCGGCCTCAGGTCAGGAAATTTTTCTTAGAAAAGATGGGCAGTATACCTTCGTGTATAGTCCTGATGACATTGTTCGGGTAGGTAATGAACAACCAAAATTGGAAGGGGTCATCAGTAATAGTGTAGTCTACAAGGGGTTCAACCTTGGGGTAAATCTCAGATATATACTAGGCCGAGATATATTCAATACCGCATTATATAGTAAAGTCGAAAATATTGATGTACAGGGTCTTGCTAACAATCAGGATAAACGAGCACTTTATGAACGATGGAAGCAACCAGGAGACATGGCACAGTTTAAAGCTATAAGTTTAACCTCCGAAACGCCAATGTCTTCACGCTTTGTGCAAACAGAAAATATGTTAAGTGGGGAATCCATTAATTTTGGATACAACTTTCAGGAAAACAAATGGTTAAGTCGTATTGGACTCTCTTCCTTGCGCTTAAATGGGTATATGAATGATATTTTTCGTGTTTCCTCCGTTCGCACGGAGCGCGGCATTGAATATCCTTTTGCCAGATCAGTTTCATTCAGTTTAAATGCAAGCTTTTAATTAAGATTATGAAAAATTCATTTAAAAATATATTTGCAATTACAGGTCTGTGTATATTGATGACATGCATGTCCTGTAATAAATGGCTGGATGTACAGCCTGAAGATAAGTTTACTGAAAAACAGGTTTTTTCTAGTGTAAACGGAATATCTGAAGCTTTGAATAGCATTTATCTAGACATGGCAAAAACCAAATTATATGGTGCCAATCTGAGTAGCACCACACTTGATATTTTTGCGCAGCGCTACAATGTAATGAGCCTGCATGCGCTGGAAAATTTTCAACAGTATAAGTACGGTGAAAAAAATGTTAAAGAGGAGATGGATTTGATTTGGACCAGTGCCTATATCAATGTGGTAAATGCTAATAAATTCATCGGTAACCTGGATACTTATAAAGGGGTACTGGATGCTAAAACAGATTCTTTATTTAGAGGTGAGGCGTATGCCTTAAGGGCGATGCTGCAGTTTGATATGCTGAGAATGTTTGGTCCGATTTACAGTACTGCGGATTCTACAAAAACTGCAGTACCTTATTATACAGAAGCGGGTACTGATGTAGGTGACATTTTGCCAGCCAATAAGGTTATACAAAAAGTGATCATCGATCTTAAAAAATCTGAAAGTCTGCTGGCTGGAGATCCCATCAGAACGCTGGGCGTGATTAAAGCCAATGAGAACAATTACCTGACTTACCGCAATTACAGGATAAATTATTATGCTGTTAAGGGGTTACAGGCAAGGGTATATTTGTATCGTGGAGACAAGGTTTCTGCGCTTGCGTCTGCTAAAGAAGTAATCAACAATGCCGCTAAATTTCCTTGGGTTACGGCAGGACAGATCTTATCTGATAAAGTAAATCCCAACAGGGTATTTAGTACTGAAATCCTTTTTGGATTGCTAAGTTTGGATCTTTATAGCAACTATAGGGATTTCTTTGCTCCGGATCTGGTAGACAGAACCATTCTGGCACCGTCAGATTCCCGCTTAAAAGCAACATTCGAGAACAACGAAAACGACTACCGTTATAATCCGAATTGGTTGTTTACAGGGATTGGTGGTAAATCTTACAAAACTTTTTTCAAGTATGCAGATGTAGCTGATATTAAGAAGGACTACCGTTTAATCGTCTCTCTGCTACGACTGAGCGAGGTTTATTATATTGCTGCGGAGAGTGAACAGAATGTGGCTTATTTAAATACGGTACGTAACAATAGGGGCTTGCTCGATTTGCCGGTGACCGCCAATTTGAACACCGAATTGCAAAAAGAATATCAAAAAGAATTTTTTGGTGAAGGGCAGCTTTGGTTCTATTATAAACGACGTAATGTAACGGCAATTCCAAATCCCTTGGCAGCCAGCGGAAATATTACAATGAATGCGGCCAAATATGTTGTTCCCTTACCATTGTCCGAACTAAACCCTAGATAATTAATATTAACAATTATGAAAAGAAATATATATGTAATTGCGGTAATCCTGTTTTTTTTCGGGGGAATAATTGGCTGCAAAAAAGACCTGAAGACTTATGAGGGTGAAGGGGGGATTTATTTTCCAAGTTCATACAGATTTTCTAATGGTCTTCAGATTGGGGTAGATAGTACGTTGATTTCCTTTGCCTATGCAAAAACTACTGCGAAGGACTCTACAATTTTTTTGCCGGTAAAGATTGACGGCAAGGTAGCCGATATAGATCGTGAATTTAAACTAAGTATAACCCCTGCGTCAACAGCAGTAGAGGGAACACATTACGAAATGTTAAGTAAAACTTTCATCATTCCTGCAAATCAAATCACCGGTGTTATTGGTATTAGTCTGAAAAGGACGCCGGATATGTTGGATAAGAACTTCCTCCTTGTCTTGAAACTGGAAGAGAACACCAACTTTAAAACATTGATGCAAGATGTAGTGATTAATACCACTACTGGTAAAAAGAAAAGTTATATCCAGCATACTTTATGGATAAATGATATCTTGAAAAAGCCAAGAAGTTGGTTAGATACTTATATGGGGCCATTTAGCAGAAAAAAACTATTCCTTTTGGCTGATCTTGCCGAGATAAATGATATTGCTGATCTTGACAACACCTCCATTACCACCATTCCCAAAACGATCTACTACGGCACATTTATGCAGCGCTATCTGAATGAAATGAGGGCTATGGGAAAAACCATTTACGAGGAAGATGGTGTTACTGAAATGATTATGGGTCCATCTGTTCAATAATTTACCGATTAAAATTTACAGAAATGTTAAAAATTAAATATTTAAAAAAGGTAGCATATTTTTTTGTGTTACTGCTGGTCTTTTCCTGCCAAAAGGATATCGGTAATTATGATTACCAGGAAATCAACTCAGTAGAGTTTGGAGGTATTGAGAAATCTTACAATACTTTGCTGGGTCAAAAATTTCAAATTACTCCGGCACTGAAGTTTAGCAAAGATGATGGAAAGGATGATAGCAAGTATACTTTTGAGTGGGTTGCCTTGAATACGGCGAATGTACTGCCTGGGGATAGACAGAAAATCCTGGGCAATACACGAAACCTGGATATTACCTTGCAAATCCCTCCGGGTACTTATAGAGTTTATTATAATGTGCAAGACAAGCAAACGGGAGTAAAGTATCGTACTATATTTACATTGAAGGTAGAGACCAGTATTTTTGAAGGATGGATGGTCCTGAATGATATCAATGGGACTGCCAGACTGGATATGGTGTCAAAGATCAATAATGTGTTTACTCCAATCGTTGATGTTTTGGCAAGTACGGGCTCTGAACTTGTACTAAAAGGGAAACCTGTAGATGTGTATTGTTATCCATACAAAGCTTCCGATTATGGAATTTATGTCTCAACAGATCAGGCTACAAATCGCATAGATCCTGAAACTTTTAAATGGAAGAATACTTTTAACCTGAGCTATGAGATGGTGTCAAATGTTCCCCAGAATTTTCACGCTGATTTTTTTGCAGCCATTAAAGAAATGGGAGCGAATTCCTATTTGTACGCAGGTGGTAATGTATACTATTACTATAATGTATTTCAGATCAATTATAGTACACCCATTAATTTGGTTAAAGGCGAAACTGCTCCATTCAAGCCTGCTCCATTTTTAGCCGTAGGTTTTGATACGAAATCCTTTAACGCGCGGGCTGTAATGTTTGATGTCGATAAAAAACGGTTTTTAAACCATGGGAACAATGAATCCAATTCCTTTACATTTTCTGCAAGTACCTTATTTGATTTTAACAATGTAGGGATGGATCTGGTATACATGGAATATTCGGAATACAACGGTGGCGATGTATTTGCGATACTGAAGAACCCTGCAGGGAAAATTTATCTGGCGCGTTTTAATGCTTTTACCGGTGTGCAAATCTATTTTGAAGAAATTGTGGGAACTGATATTGCAGCTGCACAATATTTCGCAGTGAGCCCTGTCTACGGCTATTTGTTTTATAGTGCCGGAGGTAAGGTATATGAGTACGACACATCTTTAAAAACGAGTAAGCTGATGTTGGATAAAGGTGCTGAAAAAATAAGCCTGCTGCAATTCCCCAAAATGAGTAGTACTGCCAGTAGACCAGAGTACGCAAAGAAAAAGACCCAGCTTATTGTTGCCAGCTACGATCCGGCTCTGTCTGCAGACAAAAATGGAAAAATGGAAACGTTTGATGTCCCTTCTCTTAATGGAGATCTGGTGCCGGCAGATAAATATACCGGATTTGGCAAAATTGTAAGCGTTAACTACAGACAGCGGTAATACATTAATAGATACACAACCATAATAATAAAGTATGAACTTAAAAAAAGTATGCGGTATAGCATTGTTGTTATTAACAACTTTCTCCGCATTTGCACAGCTCCCTGTGGAGGTAACAGGAGTAGTTAAAAAGAAACGGGTTAGCCCAGTAAAGTTATTTAAAGTAGTAGAAGGTAAAGCGGTTGAGATTGCCAATACAATACCAGATGAAAAGGGAGGTAAGTTTGGCTTCCTGTTTTATCCGGAATATGAGGGGCTATATGTTATCGGTACAGGAAACGCTATGAGTCCAAATGACAATTATAAATTCTATTTTAAAGATGGAGATAAATTGTCTGTCTCTATTTTGGATTCAAGTTATGTACTAAACGGAAAGCTGAACTCGAAAGAAAATGTGGTAATGACCCAATGGCACGACTATGTAAATCCGCTGGAGCAAAAAGCCATTAACTTCATGAGGGTGCAAAGTACATTTGTTGATTTCTTCCCGAAGCTTGAAGAAATCTCGGCCAAAACCAATGGTTTTTTAGCGGGCAAAGTTACGGGAAATCCGAAGTTTGATAAATTTATGAAGAGGAATATGGAATGGGATATGGCAAATTATGCCTCCAATTTCTTAAATACGCCTCGTTCCGCACATCCTTCAGTTGAAGAATACAGTCCATTTTATGCCACGCTTAAGGCGCAGGATTTCGCAAAAAACACAGCTGGAGTATACAGTCAGCCTTGGGGAAGCCGTACATTAAGCGGTCTAATCGGGGTAAACAAAAGACAACATAATCTCAAATTTACCGGCGGACTTGATAATCTTAAAAACGACCTGAATTATTTGCCAAATGATACTTTAAAAGGTGATGTTGTACTTGATGCAGCAGCCAGGTACAAAAATTTTGAAGATTATAAGACCCTGATGGATGCTTACGGTAAATACATCATGACTGCGAGTCAGAAAAAACGAAATATTGATGTTGCCAGTCCGCTAGCCTTGCTAAAAGCCGGCGATGAGGCCATGGCTTTTTCTTATCCGGATAAAGATGGCAAAGCAGTAACTATGGCTAGCCTGAAGGGGAAAGTTGTATTAGTTGACGTTTGGGCAACATGGTGCGGCCCCTGTAAAGCAGAAATTCCGCATTTGAAAAAACTGGAAGAAGAGATGAAGGGGACGGACGTAGAGATTATCAGTCTTTCAACCGATGATCCTAAAGACAAAGAGAAATGGCTTAAAATGATTAAAGATGAAAACCTGGGCGGTACACAGCTATTTGCAGGTGGTCCGGGAAATGATTTCTCTAAATATTATAAAGTGAACACTATCCCACGTTTCCTGGTATTTGATAAAGCCGGAAAAATTGTAAGTGTTGATTCGCCAAGGCCGTCAAATCCTGAACTTAAAAAACTGTTGGAAAAAACACTGTCGGCAAAATAAAAAGGAAGGCCGGCTTGTCCGGCCTTTTCTAGTTTAAAACCAAATATATGATGAAAATCCTGTTATCCATTCTCGGTCTATTGTGTTTTGGTCTGGTATCGAGTGCACAGACGGACAGCATTACAATCAGCGGCACGTTAAGGGGGCTGAATAGCAACAAAATTAGTATTTCCTGGATAGGCAATGATGCAAAAAACAGATTTGTAAGTATCCAAGGCAAAGGTGATCATTTCTCAGCCCGTGTTCCTTTACAACATACTCCTATTCCTGCGAGGTTGTATATTTCTGGATCGCAGGAGTCAAGAAGCGGAAGCCAGATGCCGGTGCCTCCGTTTAATTTTTTCCTGTTAGATAAAGACATCACCCTAAATGGAGATGCAACTGTTCTATCCGAAACCAAAGTTAAAGGCGATTTACAAAACGAACACTATAATGACCTGCTACAGCAAACGGCTAAAGCAGAACGAAGGTATACGCAGTTGCTTACTCAGTTAACGGACACAGCTATAAAAAAATCTCCAGCGGACTCTGTTGAGTTACATCAGGAAATTAGGGCAACAATCCACGAAAAGACAAAGACAGAGAAAGCCTTTATTTCGGCAAATCCTGATGCCTTTGCTTCCGTATTCTTGCTTTCCCGTTTGTCAAATAGTTATGGCGCAGACGAGTATATTTCTGCCTGGGATGCACTGAGAGCGACTTATAAAGGTACGACAGCTGGACTTGCCGTAGGTAAGATTGTTGAAAAGCTGAGCATAACAAAATTCGGGACCAAGGTTTTTGCTTTTGAGCGTGTCGATAAGGATGGCCATAAAATTAGTACGGAGGCTTTGAAGGGTCGTACATATATTCTCGATTTCTGGGGCAGCTGGTGTGGTCCCTGCAGGGCGAGCCATCCACACCTTAAAGAGTTGTACAAGAAATATAAGTCAAAGGGGTTTGAGATTGTCGCTATTGCACAGGAGCGTGGTAAAACCCTGGAAGAATCCAGGACCAGCTGGTCAAAGGCCATTCAGGAAGATGGAATTAACTGGATACATATCCTGAACCAGGACGGAATTGAAAAACAGAACATCGTAAAAACCTTCAATGTTAATGCCTTCCCAACAAAAATTCTGGTAGGGGCTGATGGCAGAATCATCACCCGTACAACGAGTAGTGCATCTGACGCTATTGACAAGGCGCTCGAGAAAATCTATGGATTTTAAAAAGATCTAAGCAATTACTATAATGAAAATTAAACATAACTATAAGTTTTCGATTACCCTGTTGGTTTTGATGCAGCTGAGTGCATTTGTATTAAAGGCTAAGGAGGTTGCACGTATCTCCTTTGAAAGCCGTAACGGCACTATTATCCTTACCGTAAAACTCAACGATTTTCCCCGTCCGTTAAAACTGCTGTTTGATACAGGGGCTGATGGTATGGCGGTTGGTCAGGGACTTGCCGATTCCATAGGCTTAAAAGTAACGCGGATACAAAAGGCGTCCGTGGTGGGTGGTTCCGTTAACATTGCTGTATCCAGTGGTAACACGGTTCATATGGGAGATTTCGACTTCAAAAACCAGAGTATCGCGATATTTAAAGAGATGCATAAGGAAGGTACAGATGGCATCATTGGTAACACACTGGCCCGGCATTACATTGTAAAAGTGGATTACGACCGTAAAGAATTACTCTTGTACAATTTTGGTGAATTTGAAGAAAAGGGAGGCACCGCCATTCCTTTTACCATTCCTGCAGGATTGTTTATCATCCCTGGAACGTTAAGCATTACAGCAGATCAGCCCCATACCGGTAATTTTGTTTTTGATACCGGCGCAGCTTATAACCTGATTTGTTTCCGTCCATTTGTAAAGCAGCATAAGCTGCTGGTAAGTGGCTTCAAATCCGAAAGTCACGGGAGTACAGTAAGCATGGGAATGACCACCCCTACCTTCGCCGGAAAAGCTGCCACATTTTCTTTTTCAAATGTTCCGCCACTTAAAAATATGTCAGTGACATTAATGGCCGGAGGTGGTCAAAGCGAAAGCTGGAATCCTGGCTTTGATGGTTCTATCGGTGTAGGACTGATTAGCAGGTATAACTTCTGTATCAATATGCAAAAGAAAGAAATCTATATTATTCCTAACCAAAACTATAAAAAATGAAGATGATTAAATTATGTTTTAGTTTATTCCTCTGTGTATTTGTCATGTTTGCAAGCGCACAGGAAAATCAATTTACCAGTGTAAAAGACTGGAAGGAATTACTTGCCCAGGCAAAAAAGGAAAACAAAATGGTTTTTGTTGACGCTTACTTTGTCGGTTGTCATCCCTGTAAGCAAATGGATGATGAGGTATTTCCTTTAACTGTTGTCATGAAACAAATGAAAGATCAGTTTGTAAGTGTTAAAATTGATTTTCTGACAGAAGAAATAGGCAAGCAGCTACAGGTAAAATATATGGTAACAGGCTTTCCAACCTTTTTGCTGCTGAATAACGACGGACAACTGGTTGCCAAATTCTCTGGTTACAAAGAAGCAGATGAGTTTCAGGGACTGTTGAACGATGCGGTAGAGAAATCGAAAAATGGTTTTGCCTTAAAAGGTTATAGCACAGCGCTGGATGTTAATCATGCAGATTTTTATACAGCGATGTTTACAGAGCGCAAGCCTGTGGACCAGGAGAAACTGGTTGTTTACCTGAAAGGAAAGGATGTATTGCAGGAAATAAACGCTGTATCCTTTTTAATGTGCCGCGGGCTGAATGAGGAACTTTCTGATGTGCTGCTCAAAAACTATAGTCAGCTTGAATCCTTATACGGCAAAGACCTGATTTATGCACGGCGGAATGAAATCATGGCTGCGAGAATTAAGAACCTGATCCCGAAACGTAATGACTTGCATTTTGAAATGTTCCTCGATAAAGTAAAGCCTTTATTCTCTGATGCGGACTGGCAATATGCTCGTGTGGATATGGCTGAAGCTTATTACTACAGGCAGTTGAAAGATCGCAAAGTCTTTTTTAAATACGCGGCAAAGCACTTCAATGATGACGATAATAAAATTCGTTATATGGCGATGTATCTGTATTCGGCAGATGTGGATGAGGAAGAAAAAGCCCTCTTTGCTGAATGGATGACAAAGGTCGTTTCAGAAAATTCTACTTACGGGGTTTTGGCTACTGCAGCTACTATGATGAAACAGCAGAATGATCCTGAAAGGGCGAAACTATATGCGGGCTGGGGAATAAAAAAGGCTAAGCTCCTTAATAAGCCGACCAAACATTTTGAAAATATATTGAATTAAATGCTTTGTGAACTTACACTGAGTTGGAGTATAGAAAATCTAAAATAAAGCTATTTTGAATCCTTTTTAAATTAGATACCGCCCTTTAAATTAAACTCTTAGATGAAATTAAACTTCTTTATATTATTCTCCATTTTATTCGCTACAAGTCTGTACGCACAAAAAGTACCCAATACTCAAAGCCAAAGTATTTGGGCAGGAAAGATAAAAATAGATGGCAAGCTAGATGATTGGAGCAAGGAATTACCTGCTTATAACAAAGAAAATAACCTATGGTATAGCCTAGCCAATGATGATAAATTTTTATACCTCGCGGTTAAAAAGGATAAATTCCCAACAAAAGCCTATGCCGCTGGCGGGATCAAGTTATTCATCAGTTTAAAAGAGGTAAAATCGACTAACGAATTGCCTGCCATTACCTTTCCTGTGCCGTTTGTTAATGGTAAAGCTGTTCCAAAAGATGAATGGAATGAGATAGACTTGCGTAATATTAAGAGTGTAACGGATACACTGATTTCTATTTATAATGCAATGGGTATACAAGCGGGTTATAAGCTGGAAGAAACGGATAAAGGTACAATGTATTTTTACGAGCTTGCGGTTCCGCTGAAATTGCTCGGGATCAATCCTGGACAAATGATTTTTTATAATATGTTGCTTCGTGGGAATGCCAAAAAGCAGTTGACCCCAGCACAAGCAGCGATGTTTGCTTCTTTTGACCCTAATCTAAATCCGCATGTTAGAAAAGAAGATATAGCTCGCATGATCGATTCTGGTAACTGGTCTGAGTTTTGGGCTAGTTATAAATTGGCTTCAAAGCCTTAAGGATTGCGCATATGAAGAAAATTATATGTGCATTTCTATACCTATTGCTCGGCTACACGCTTTATGCTCAAAATAAACCTGTTGTAACTGTTCCTTTGGCAGTAAGAGAGGTTAGTGGAATCGTTAGGGATTCAGTTGCTGGAGGAGTTGAAGGCGCTATAGTTCGTTTGGCTTCTAGTAAAGATACCTTGCTAACTCAAACCAATGAATTTGGTGTTTTTATATTTAAAGAAGTTAAATCTGCCGAGTTTATCATTACTGCTGGTCGCATTGGCTTTTTGAGGAAATCGCAGAAATATTTATACAATGATACCAAAGCGCGATTGATACTCAAGCCAATTATCTTAAGAACGGAAAGCGAATTACTAAAAGAAGTTACCATAAAAGGGAAAGTAGGACCAAAATATTTAACAGACACCGTTGAATTTTGGGCTGATGATTATATCATCCGTGATTATGCCAAACTGGAAGACCTTTTGAGGAAAATGGAGGGCATATCTGTTGATAAAGATGGAACTGTAATGCATCAGGGGCAGGAAGTAAAACGCGCAAAGTTTAATGGAATCAATTATTTCGGAGGTGATATTAAGAGTGCTATTAAAGAATTACCTGCTAATATTGTCGAACGCATACAGATCATAGATGATTATGGAGATCAGGCTAGGGCTACCGGGGTGAAAACAGGGGAATCAACTAAGGTTTTAAATGTGGTTTCAAAAGCTGACAAATCAGTAGGAACCATGTATAGTATAACAGCTGAATCAAACTTTGATAATCGAAATTATGTGGGTGGTTCTGCCAGACATATTGATGGATATGATCAAAAAGGTGTTAATATTTCTATTGATCAGATTCCCGCAGGTATTAATATGAACGCGGCCGTTGGAACCATCAGCGGAGCCAGGCGTAATTATTTACAATCATCTTCAAGTGCAGATGGGGGGAAGCTTAGTGATCTAAATGGGGGCTTAACTTATAGCAAGAGAATTAACGATAAGCTTACTTTTGAAAGTAACTATACTTTTAAAAAGTCAAAAACCAATACTTCCAGAAGTAGTCTTTCAGAAGAATATTATAACGATGGTCAGGTAAATGGCAGCCGTTCTTCTAGTAATGATAATCAAGTGCAATCTCACCGATTTAATGGAGTGCTTGACTATAGTCCGAGTAAATTTGATAAACTAAAAATCAATGCCGACCTTGGTTATAATGAAAATAAAAGCTTGTCCGGGAGTCAGTTTTTACAAACTGGAGCGATCAATCTGATACAACAAACGGATAATAGCGGAATAACTAAGACGCCTAATTATAGGGCTGCAGTGTTATATACTCATTATTTTAAAAAAGCGGGGTCAAATATCTCTATGACAGTAAATTCTACTTCTAAAAAGGAAGAAGAAGAGCGTGATGACCTCAATACATTTTATAATAACACTGCCGGAGATAATGCAGATCGGGATTATGAACTACACAATTTGAGAACTATTTCTCGTTTAAATAGTAATAATTCCTTTCAAGCTGTTTATAGCCATCCATTTGGAAAGTATTTAAAAATGGGCTTGACAGGTTCTGTGACTTACCTTGACTTTAGCAATAAGCAATTGGTTAACAGTATTGATCAGAATGGCCAAATCAATAAAGTGGATTCACTAAGTCGTGTGTTTAATTATCAAACCATAGAGACGCCACTGATTATCAGTTTTAATTATAATAAGAATACATGGTACGAAGTGAGCGTAGGACTTAAGACCATGGGAAATTACATGCGTGGCTCGTTCAAGACTTTGAAAAATGTAATTCAGAGAGACGCTTTAAATGTGATGCCGAATTTCACTTTATTCCTGAGAAGCAGCAGAAAGGCGGAGCTTCGGATAAGTTATAATGCCAGTGTTCAACAACCTTCATTTGAACAAATCTTACCTATACCTGATGTAATTGACCCTTTAAATACACGGTTCGGTAACACGGATTTAAAAAGCTCTTTTACACACAGGCCTTCTATAACTTATAACGTGTACTCAGCAGCATCCGGGCTAAATTTGCAAATAGCTTTTGCAGCAGGTTTTACTAATGATAAAGTGATTAATAGTCAGATTTTGATCAATGATCCTAAATTGGGGATTCGAAGAGAAACACATTTTATTAATTCGGATGGCGACTACAACCTGACAAGCTTTTACAATATAGTTAAGCCTTTTACAAATGCCCGTTATTCAGTTAGTCTCGATGGCTCGGTTAATTATGTAAATGCAATCTCCATGAACAACGGATTGCAAAATGTAGGTAAAACCTTTATAGCTATTCAAGATATCAACTTAAATGCAACGCCTGTTCATTGGCTGGAGATCAATCCGGGACTGAAATTTAGGCTAAACAGAACAGCATTTACATTACCTGGATTCTCTGAAATCAATTCCACCGTGACAGAATTTAACACCAATGGCAAGCTGTACTTTAGCAAGTTGTGGGTGTTTGGGTTTGATGCTGGGAAAAGTTTGGTGCGTGGACTGACTGCGAGTGGTGCCCAAAACCCCTTTATCGTTAATATGAACATTGAAAAGCGAATGTTTAAGCAAAAGAATGGCATGTTAAGCTTGTTGTTGATGGATGCATTGAAACAGAATAATTTGGTTTCAAGGAATTTAACAACCAATGGTTTTGTGGATAGCCGTTCGAATACCAATAGTCGTTATTTTTTACTTCAATTTTCATGGAGCCCCCAATCATGGTCAGCAGGAAGTAATGCTGGTAAGGCCAGGAGTAGGGACGGAATGTTTATAAATTAAAAAGTTAACCATTAAGCGCCGCCATAATTTCGCTATAAAGCAATCCGCCGCCGCCTCCGTAATGCTGTATAATTTTAAGGACTGGCCTGATGCGTATCAGGTCAGCCCTTAATTTTTCCTCTGCAGCAGCAGAGATCCCGTTACCCAGTAATACCAGATCTATGGGGATATCCTTAACCATTACCAGTGCTTCTTCTTCCAGGCAGGTTGTAATTCCTTTCCACTCCTCTCTTGCATTTAAAAGGCGGTTCATTGTATCAGTAATCTCCTGGTTACGGCCGATGTATAAAATGGTCAGGGTTTTCATAGCGGATTTATAGTTCCATTGGTATATCCATTAACAGGACTTCTGTATCTGGCGTATTGAACTTTAAGCTAATTTTATCCGTATCCCATATACCCAGTCCATCACGGGAAGTCAATTCATGTCCATCAATGGTTACACTGCCTTTAATAACGAAAGCATAAACTCCATTTCCTTGTTTTTTGATCTGGTAGTCGGTTTCAAAATTCTCATCAAAAGTGCCTAAAGAGAACCAGGCATCCTGATGTATCCAGACTCCCGCATCATCCGGCTCCGGAGATAAAATCTGCTGGAAGTTATTGTGTCTTTTGGCAATGTCCAGCGTAATCTGTCCATAACGGGGAGTCACATTTTTTTTGTTGGGGAACAGCCATATCTGGAGTAGTTTTACTACCTGGTCGGCATTAGCGTTAAACTCACTATGTTGTACACCTGTGCCTGCACTCATCACTTGTATGTCTCCATGTTGTATGACTGAGGACGTCCCTAAACTATCTTTATGTGCCAGTGCACCTTCTAGAGGGATGGTAATGATTTCCATATTGTCATGTGGATGCGTACCAAATCCCATTCCCCCATCAATACTATCATCATTTAAAACCCGCAATACACCAAAGTGCATTCTTTCCGGATCGTAATAATTTGCAAAACTAAACGTATGATGCGCGTTCAGCCAGCCATGATTGGCATGTCCTCTGGTGCTGCCTTTATGTAAAACAAACTGTGCCATAAATTTCCTTTCTTATTGTGTGAAACAAATATAGGTAAGACCAGTTTGCCCGGCATTGATGTAAGATAAGAAAGATGATTGTCAGATGCCATTTTGGTATGGATGACGACTGGATCTATGATACAGGCTCTTTTTTGTTAGGGATATTTCCAAAATAATTACATATTCTTGTTATAGTTTCTTTAACGAATCTTATGATAAGAAGAATTTTAGTCATCAGCGGCACTGCGCTTGTCGTTCTTGCCCTATCAAGCTTTATAGCCTATAAATTAAGCCCCTGGCCGACTGCAATGTTGATCAGGTCTTATTTCAATAAAGAGGGAGGAAAGGTTAACCAGGCGCTATTAAAACATGTGCCTAATGGTATTTCAGCAATATTAGACCAGTCCTACATTGACGGCGATAAAGATGCAAAACTAGATGTTTATTATCCCGAAGCAATAGCCAATACCAGTCAGCGGCTTCCTCTGGTGGTTTGGATTCATGGAGGCGGATGGATTTCATGGAGTAAAGCTCAAGTCGCCAACTATTGCAAGATCCTGGCCTCGAAAGGTTATGCAGTGGTTGCGATCGATTATTCGTTAGCACCAGAAAAGCATTATCCAATACCGCTTAATCAAACTAACCGCGCACTGGAGTACATCAGCAAAAATGCCATACGATTTCATGCAGATACTACCCATTTTATTCTTGCCGGAGATTCTGGAGGAGCACACATTGCAGCGCAAACAGCTAATCTGATCAGTAGTGCCAGCTATGCCAAATTGATTGGGGTTAAAGCCGGTATTAACCGTAATCAATTATCTGGACTTCTATTATATTGTGGCGCATATGATGCAGAACGAATAGATCTGAATAGTGGTTTTGGTGTTTTCCTGAAGACGGTATTGTGGTCCTATAGTGGTGAAAAAGATTTTGTGAATGCCCCTTTGTTTAAAACGGCTTCAGTGATCAATTACATCACCGCGGATTATCCGCCCTGTTTTATATCCGTTGGAAATGACGATCCGCTACTGACCCATTCTGAAGCTTTAGCAGAGAAATTAACCGCATTGAAGGTTCCCCTGGATTCATTGTTTTTTAAACCAGACTATAAACCAGCCTTGCCTCATGAATATCAGTTTAATCTGGATGAGGCAGCAGGTAAACTTGCACTGGAACGATCAGTAACTTTTCTAGAACGTTTAACAGAGAAGAAGATATAATCTTTATACTTTTGATGCTTATTAAATTTAAGCATGCCTTCAGCTACACGTTTTTTCGACTTTTCGCAAAAAGTAAACTATAGAACCGAAATTTTAGCGGGAATAACTGTGGCGATGACCATGATGCCCGAATCTTTATCTTTTGCCATTTTAGCAGGTTTTCCTCCTTTAGTTGGTTTATACGCCGCTTTTATCATGGGATTGGTTACTTCTATTTTTGGGGGTAGACCGGGCCTGATTTCAGGTGGTGCAGGTGCCACGGTGATCGTTCTGATTGCGCTGATGAAATCCAATGGTATTGAATATGTATTTGCTGCGGTAGCACTGGCAGGTGTTATTCAAATTGTAGTCGGCCTTTTCAAGTTAGGAAAGTTCATCAGGTTAGTTCCACAACCTGTAATGTATGGGTTTGTAAACGGATTGGCAGTTGTCATATTTATGGCGCAATTGGAACAGTTTAAAACTGTTGTAAATGGGAAGGCAAGTTGGTTATCGGGCGAACCGTTGTTGATTATGGCCGGTTTAGTCGCTTTAACCATTGCAATTGTGATTTTATTCCCAAAAATTACTAAAGCAGTGCCACCGTCATTAGTGGCTATTATTGTAGTTTTTCTTATTGTCTTGGGCTTTGATATACACACCAAAACTGTGAGTGATATTGCCTCAGTAAGTGGTGGTTTTCCTCCTTTCCATATTCCGAATATCCCGCTTAACCTTGATACTTTACAAATCATCTTTCCCTACGCTTTGATTATGGCAGGTGTTGGTTTAACAGAAGGCCTTTTGACCTTAAATCTGGTAGATGAAATGACCGGAACAAGAGGCAATGGCAATAAAGAATGTATTGCTCAGGGAAGCGCTAATATTTTAAATGGCTTTTTCTTTGGGATGGGTGGCTGCCCTATGATTGCACAGACTTTAGTAAACCTATCTGCTGGTGCAAGAGCAAGGCTATCGGGAATCATCGCTTCCTTAACTATTCTTTTGATTATACTATTTGGAGCACCGATCATCGGTCAGGTACCAATGGCAGCATTAACAGGCGTGATGATCATGGTTGCAATAGGTACTTTTGAATGGATCAGCTTTAAAATTTTCAATAAGATGCCTAAGCAAGACGTTTTTGTTGGAATCTTAGTGGCCGTTATTACGGTATGGCTTCATAACCTTGCTTTAGCCGTTTTAATTGGTGTTATTATTTCTGCGTTGGTATTTGCCTGGGAAAGCGCAAAAAGAGTTAGAGCAAGGAAGTACATTGATGAAAATGGGGTAAAACACTATGAAATGTATGGCCCCTTATTCTTTGGCTCGGTCGCAACTTTTAACGAAAAATTCGATGTACTAAATGATCCAGAAGAAGTCGTCGTCGATTTTAAGGATAGTAAAGTTGCTGATATGTCCGCAATCGAGGCTTTGAACAAATTAACAGAGCGCTATAAGAAAGCCGGCAAAAAACTCCATTTAAAACATTTGAGTGATGATTGCCGTTTGCTATTGAAAAATGCAGATGAAGTAATTGATGTGAATATTTATGAAGACCCGAGTTATCCTGTCGCTAGTAATATGATCAGATAAGAGAATAAACTTTTAGCTCAATACTCCCGTATTGGGCTAAAAGTTTCGATGACTTTAGTAGTTGCTAGCTAAAAAATGGAATTAATCTTGTAGTTTTAGCAAGTTAATTGGCTGAATAATACATAATATAATAAAAAATGGCTTCATATGATTCCTTTACTGACGGGGAACTGGCTAGTTTGCTTCTTTCGGGTGACGAAAGTGCATTTAGTCAGATTTTTATACGGTATAATGGTCTTTTGTATAGTCACGCATATAAAAAGCTTAGGAATCGAGAGGAAGCTAAGGATGTAATTCAAGATGTGTTTGCTTTATTGTGGACTAAAAGGCATGAAATTGATTTTAAATCTAATTTGACAGGTTATTTATATACGGCTGTTCGAAATAAGATTTTTGATTTTATTTCGCATCAAACCGTTGAATCAAAATATCTAGGCTCATTACAAAATTTTCTGGATAATGGAACTGCTGTAACAGATCATGTGATCCGTGAAAAACAGATCGTCGCTATAATTGAAAAGGAGATTGCCGCACTGCCACCACGGATGCGCCTGGTTTTTGAGTTAAGCAGAAAAAAATACATGAGTCATAAAGAAATTGCAGAGGAATTGGGGATTTCACAGCAAACTGTTACAGATCAAATTAAAAAGGCTCTGAAAATTCTTAGAACTAAACTTGGCTTGGTGATATACTTAATATTCTTGCTCAATTACAAGTTTTAGCCTCTTTTTGCCAGTTTTATTCTAATTTTTGAAAAAAAATGAAATAATTATCCCCCTTGACCTCTCACATCTCGTCTAGTAGGTAACAATGGATAAGTAATGTCTAAAAGAATACAAAAGAAAAGTGCCAGCGCGTTATTAGCGAAATTTAAAGCCAATCAATGTACGCCAGAAGAAATAGCCTGGCTTGAAAGTTGGTATATGAACTGGAATGCAGAGAACGAACCAGAATTATCTGAACTGGAACTGAAAGCTGTGGAAATAGAAATGAGCGAGGCTTTAGGCTTAACAAAAAGGGATACCCTGAAGTTATGGCCCAAGATTGCTATTGCTGCTTCAGTTTTATTCTTTTTAAGCGTTGCTTTTTATTTTTTCTATCTTCAACCAAAAGCAGAGCAGAAGCTATCTCATATCACGGATGTTAGCCCTGGAGGAAATAGAGCTGTATTAATTTTAGCAGATGGGAGCAAGATAGACCTAGAGGATGCCAAGTCTGGTGCATTGGCTAAAGAAGGTAATGTTTTAATCAAAAAATCTAAAGACGGACAATTGATTTATGATCTTTCCGGCACTGCTGCTACCAAAGGATCTGAAATTACTTACAATACGATAGAAACCCCACGTTCTGGTACTTATCAGGTGATTCTTCCAGACGGTTCTTCTGTTTGGCTCAATGCGGCATCCAAATTAAAGTTCCCGACAAGATTTGCAGGAAATGAGCGTAAGGTTGAGATAAAAGGTGAGGCCTATTTCGAGGTTGCTAAAAACCCTGTTAAACCTTTTCGTGTCCTATCAGATCATCAGCTTATAGAAGTATTGGGCACGCATTTTAATGTGAACAATTATACCGATGAACCATTTGTAAAAACCACGTTGGTTGAAGGTAGCATAAAAGTATCTAGCAAAGGTAGTAGCAAAATTATTAGGCCTGGAGAACAGTCGATAATTGGTTCGGGGGATAAAATAGAAGTCGTTTCTGTAAATACAGAACAGGTTGTAGCATGGAAAAACGGTTTGTTTAGTTTTAAAAGAGCTGATTTAGAAACTGTAATGCGGCAAATTTCCCGTTGGTACAATGTAGACGTTACTTATGAAGGAGAGGTTCCTGAAATCTCATTTACAGGAAAAATCTACAGAAATGTAAACCTGCAGGAAGCCCTGAAAAGCATCGGATACATCGGCATTAAGTACCGTATCGAAAATAATAAAGTAATCATAGAACCTGAAAAACAATAATATATAAATCCATTAACTAGAACCTAAACAACCAACTATGATCAAAAATCTACGACAGCAGAATTAAAATTCATTTGGTTAGCCATAAAAAAAACGGAGGCGCTTCTAACACCTCCGTATCATTTTATTGGGTTAACCCTTCTGTATTGGCGAGAGCCTAACAGATAAATAATTTGCGATTATTTCCTTGTTTTTAACCCAACATTTACAAATGTAATGAATTTTAGTTCCAATACTAAGGGCATCCCGCTATGCGTCGATTTGCCGCTAAAACAACTCTTCCAGGTTATGAAGTTAACAACGATAATTTTATTCATTTCCTTGGTGCAGGTCAGTGCCAAGGGATATAGTCAAATTACGCTCAACGAAAAAAATGCACCTCTGACCAAGGTGCTGGAAGCTATTGAAAAACAATCAGGATATGTGTTTTTATATAATGAGAGCAGTTTTCCTGTCAATAATCTCAGTATCACCACCAATAATGCAACAATTACGGAAGTATTGAACAAATACTTCAAGCCAATGGGTATTGCATACCAGATTATTGGTAAAAACATCACCTTAAAGCCTACACACGATATTGTTATTGCGATGGGCGCTGTTCGTAATATGAGTCTTATTGATGTCCAAGGAACGGTAAGAGATTCTCTTGGAAAACCCATACCAGGTGTAACTGTTAGACTGGTCTCCAATTCGATTAGTTTTAAGATGAAAAAAGCCAATACAACAGAACCAGCTGATAATCCGGTTTTGGAGACCAGAGAACATGTAACCATTACCAATAGAGACGGGAAATATACACTCTCTGCCGTTGATGATCAGGACATGATTAGTTTTTCTTCGCTTGGTTATATTACGCAAAATGTATCTGTGGCTGGTAGAAAAACTATCAATATTGTCATGAAAGAGGAGGTTCGAGGTCTAAATGAAGTGACGATTAATACCGGTATCTATACCCGTAAGGCCAATAGTTTTACCGGCTCTACTTTGGTTATTAAAGGTGAAGATTTGAAAAAAGTAGGTAATGCAAATATCTTCCAGGCTTTAAAAAATATCTCTCCATCTATGGTACTGGATAATTTTGCAATGGGCTCTAGTCCTAATGCATTGCCTGATATTCAGTTGAGAGGTACTTCTACTTTTCCGGCAGGAGACAACTCTGCCGCAGGTCTGAAAGGAAACTACGAGCGCAGTCCAAACCAACCTTTGTTTATATTAGATGGTTTTGAGGCTAGTTTAGAACGGATATTCGATTTGGATATGAACAGAGTCGAAAGCATTACCATTCTTAAAGATGCAGCATCAAAAGCCATTTACGGTTCAAAAGCCGCCAATGGTGTGGTAGTAATCGAAACTAAAAAGGTAGCCTCAACTAAACCACTGGTCACCTATAACTCAAGTGTCGACCTTGAACTTCCTGATTTAAGGAGTTATAATTTAACTAATTCCTTACAAAAACTGGAAGCGGAAAGGATCGATGGTTTTTATTTGACTCATGGATCTAAAACTGCTGATGAGTTGATTGCGCTGCAGCAATTATATAACTCGAGAAAAAAATTGGCTTTAGAAGGCCTTGATACCTATTGGTTGGCTAAACCACTTCAGAATGGTGTAGGACAAAAGCATGCGCTTTCTGTTGAATTGGGGGGCTCCGGATTAAATGTTATGGCCGATGTCTCTTATAGGGATGTAAAAGGTGCGATGATCGGATCAGGCAGGAAAAATATTTCCGGTAGTGTCATGACTTCTTATCGCCTGAATAACTTCTTATTCAGAAATATAATGAGCGTAAATAAAAATAATACGGTCGAATCTCCTTATGGTACATTTAGTGAGTATGCACAGATGAATCCCTATTGGAGAGCTGAAAATATTGATGGCAGTATTCCTTTTTATGCAGAATACCTTGGAGAAAATCCTGATGAGAAATTTACAAACCCACTTTATAATTCAACTGTAAAGTCAAAAAATACTACAAGTTACCTTAATTTTACCAATAATTTCTATTTGGAGTGGACGCTAATTCCTGGTTTAAAAGCGACCACACGTTTAGGCGTTGATATCAAAAACAGTGATGCGGATGAGTTCTATCCTTCAAGTCATACTAAGTTTGTTGATTTTACATCAGATGTGGAACTGCAAAGAAAAGGATCTTACCAGGTTAACAATGGAAAAGGTCAGACTTTATCTGGCGACTTAAACCTAAATTATGGGAAAACGATCAATAAACACGTCCTGTTTGCGAATGTTGGTTTTAATGTCAGTGAATTTAACTACAATGAAGTTGTTCATAAAGCAGAAGGATTTCCGAGTGACAGGGTAGACAATATCCTATTCGCAAGAGGGTATACATTAGATTCTAAACCTTCTGGTAGCTCTGCTATTAACCGGGAACTTGGGTTTTTGGGTGCTTTCTCTTATATGTATGACAATCGTTTTCTTTCAGATCTGACAGTTAGAACAAGTGCTTCTTCTCAATTTGGTGCCGACAAGCGTTGGGCTCCTTTCTGGAGTTTCGGTTTGGGATGGAACGTACATAATGAGCGTTTCCTGAAAAACTTTACTGCACTGAAACAATTAAAATTAAGAGGATCTCTTGGTTCTACTGGCAACTCTAACTTCCTGAATAACCAGGCAATTGCTACATATTCCTACTATCAGGATGCACTATATCAGGGCTTTCCCGGGTCATACCTGGTGAATTTAGCAAATTCAAATCTACAATGGGAGTCTAAATTTGATTACAATGCAGGGTTGGATGCAAACATCGGAGGCCTGTCGTTAAAGTTTGATTATTACAAAAGCTTTACAGAGAACCTGATTACCAATGTGAGTTTGCCAAACTCTACAGGTTTCAACACGGTTAAAGATAACCTGGGGAAAGTTCAAAATACTGGATTTGAGATTTATGGATCATATATACTGTACGCGGACAAAGGGAACTTTTTCACCTTAAATGCGAGTATCGAAACGAACAAAAATAAGATCATAGAGTTGTCTAACGCCATGAAAGCTTTTAATGCCAATATGGATAAACTTGCCGCTGATCAGGGAAATAGTAAACCAGTTAAAAAATATGAAGATGGAATGTCTATGAACGCCATTTGGGCGGTTCCTTCTTTAGGTATAGATCCGTCAACGGGAAATGAGATCTATGTAGACCGAAATGGACATACAACTTTTATATGGAATGCAAATGATATGGTTGCCAGAGGAAATTCTACACCCGACTATCAGGGAACATTAGGATTCTCCGGGGAATATAAAGGAATAGGTGCCAGCCTGACAGCAAGATTTCTGGGAGGTGGACAAATGTATAACCAGACCTTAGTAGATCGTGTGGAAAATGTTGATATGGCCTATAACGTTGATGAAAGGGTGATCACCGGACGATGGACAACCCCCGGACAAAATGCATTGTTTAAACGTTTGGGTACTTATTCTGTTCAGAACGAGGAGGGCGGCGCATCTGGTGAATCTCTCGATGAAAAGACAAGAGCAACCACTCGTTTTATTCAGAATAGAAATGAAGTCACTTTATCAGCGCTAAACATTTACTACTTGTTTAACAAAAAGATAACGGACAAACTGGGTATACGACGTCTAAAAGTTGGCTTTAATATGAATGAGCTGACTACTTTTTCCTCTATAGTGATTGAGCGAGGGACATCGTATCCGTTCGCAAGAACCATGTCATTCAATTTATCTGCAACATTTTAATTCAATTATCATGACTTCAAAATTGAAAAATATAACTTTCGCATTGTTTATGTTGTTGAGTATCAGTTCCTGTAAAAAAGGATGGCTTGATGTAAACTCAGGAACTGAGATTAATTCTGATACTCAGTTTTCATCAGAAAGTGGTTTTAAAGATGCCTTAATGGGCGTTTATATTGGCATGACCGACCCGGCCCTTTATTCGAAAGACATGACCTGGGGCTTGGTAGATATACTGTCGCATCAATACAGACCATTGACTGGTAATGAACAATATGTAGATATCTATAACTATAGTTATAAAACCCTTAAGGCAACTGCCCGAATAGATGCAGTATGGAATAAATCCTACAATACAATCGCCAACATCAATAATGCCTTACTAAACATTGACAAAAATAAAGCAAAGCTTGACCCCATAAATTATGCAATCATAAAAGGGGAGTTATTGGGCTTACGCGCATTTTTGCATTTTGATTTGATGCGTGTGTATGGATATGGTAACATTGCTAACCGTCCAGAATTGGCTGGTAAATTAGCCATTCCATATGTTACTGATTTTAAGAAGGAAATTACGCCCCAGTTATCTTATTCACAAACATTTGATTTGCTCTATAAAGATATTAATGAGGCAGTGGCTTTATTAAAAGAAGATCCTATTTATAACAATCCTAAAAAACCGACATCTTATTATGTGAATGTAAATCGTGATGGTTTTTACAACAAAAGAGAGCAACGTTTAAATTACTATGCAGTAAAGGCCTTACAGGCGAGGATATTGCTATGGCAGGGAGGAAGCACCAATGTAGCAAATGCCGCCTTGGCCGCAGAAGAAGTGATCAAAGACAGCCCGGCTAAATTGACCAATTCGGCTTCTGTTGCTACTAATCCTTCGCTTTATACTGAGCACTTATTTAATCTGAATGTAACAGGCTTTCTAAACATCATTAACACTTACCTAAAAGCGAATGATGCCAGTCTTACGAATACTTTGTACCTAACTAACACCCAGGCCCAATCGACTTTTGAAACAGCTAACGCTAATATTGGTTTGTCTGATTTTAGATACAATACCTTATTATCTGCGCAAACTCTTGGTATGGTACCCATTAAATATTTTCAAAGCTTAGCGTCCTCAGATGTTGGCAGAAACATTATGCCACTAATGAAGCTTCCTGAGATGTATTACATAGCAGCTGAATATTACATTGCTACAAACCCAGGTAAAGCAATTGAATACCTGGATAAAATCAGGGAAAATAGAGGTATTGTTCAGCCTATCCCGACGAACACAAATGTCGAACAGATCAAAACTGAACTGGATAAGGAGTATCAAAAGGAATTTATAATGGATGGTCAATTGTTTTTCTATTATAAGAGATTGGGAAAAACTACTTATCCCGGCTTGGCATCAACAATAGTGGCTAATGATAAGGTTTATTTGTTGCCATATCCGGCAACAGAAATAGAGTTTGGTAACAGGGTACAATAATTAAATTATACACGATGAAAAAGGCAAAGTATATACTTTTTATGGCCATTGCAGGAATATTGATGCTGCAAGCCTCATGCAAAAAAGATGAAATCTCATCTTTTACAGCTAGTCCTGCTGTTAACTTTACAACAAAGGCATTGGACTATTCATTTTTAGGAAACCCCTCAGCAGAATATATCCAGGAAATAGAAGTCAGGATTATTGGCAATACCGCGGATCATGACAGAACATTCAATGCCATTGTGGTTAATGATGCTGCTACTACAGCAAAACCAACGCAATACCGCATTATAGGCGGGGTAGTGAAAGCCGGAGAATTCACCGGAAAGTTATCAGTAGCATTGATTAACTCTGCGGAACTGAATACTTCCATCGTTAACCTTAAATTGAAACTAGCGGACTCAGAAGATTTTAAAGCAGGAAATATAGAGTCCAGTGAGTTCGTTGTAGGTTGGACTAATCAGATTGTATTGCCATCCTGGACTTACTATAGAATTTTCTTCTCTGTAGCATCCAGCAATAAAGTATACCAAATTATTGTACAGCTATCAGGATTAAAAACTTTAACAGCAGCCCAATTCAGAGCAATGGGACAAATAGCTGTAGAAGCAGAGGCCACTAAATTCGGTGATTATGTGAAACAATGGAATTTGGATCATCCAAATGACCATTTAAAACATGACACGGGAACCCTAATAGGACAAGATATTGTTCCGTTGTATTACACTAAATCTAAATATGACTAATCATGAACTATAGAAATTTAACACGATTATTCTTATTTATTGTAGGGATAACTTCAATAATTGCCTGCAAAAAGGATTTGAGTACCCTTGATTTGAATCCTATTGATGGCGCAAAAATAGATACCACAGGAAATGGCATCTTAAGCGTTTTTCAATTTGAAAACCTGGTTTTAACCCCTAAATTGACAACTAATCTTAGTGACGAAGATTTGACTTATGAATGGCGGATTAATCTACTTCCAAATGATACGACGACCACAGTGCTCAGTACAGCCAAGAATCTTGATGCCGAAGTTAGTCTTCCGCCCACCAAATCTGGTTCTTATCATCAGCTAGCCTATAGAATTACGGATAAACGTAATGGCCTAAAGTATATCATGAGCTGGCAGCTGACGATTAGGAACGGTATAGGTGAAGGATTGGTAATTGCAGAAACTAGTGATGGTATAAATGCTGATTTGAGTCATATTATGCACCCGCTTGTGACCAGAGATTTTACAGGAGAGCGTGTAAGACATAATATTTATTCGTCAATAAATGGAGGTAAAATTAGCGGTATTGTTAAGCAGATGCATTTTAATCCACTCATAACTGGCTTATTTGGGATAACCAATGCTGAAGTATTTAAGGTAAATACAGTGGACTATAAACTAGCAGGCAAAAATGAGGAATTGTTTTTTAACCATGTTGGTGCTTTTGCTCCCCAGTCAATAGCTGCTGTTAATCAGAGTTTTGTCTACATAGAAAACGGTAAATTTTATTCTAATTATCTTGAGGTAGCAAAAAAATGGGGTGTCGCATTTGACAGTAAATTTAATGTGCCGGCTCAGGTAGCTTTGGATGGTAATGTTAATGACCTGGTAACTGTAATGAATTTTTATGATGAGATTAAGGGCCAGTTTGTTTATCTGTCATCTGTACAAAGTTTTGGTGACAGGGCCATGCATGCTTATCCTTCTGTTTCTGGAAAAGCTTTTGATCCTGGAAATCTGCCCAATAAAGCAAATGTAGCTGCCGGACTTGGCCAGGATAGAGAACTGCTCCATCTCTTAAAGGACAAGACGAGTGGTAAGCTTGCACTTTATGTATTGAACAAATCATTTTACGATAATTCTGATATTTTAGTTATCCCGTCACCTAAGGCTGTTTATGATTTAAGTGCTGCTCCTGGGATCAATGAGGCCATTAAATTTGTGCTATATGATGAACAGCGAGTGATGTACTATGCAACCACATCAAAAATTTATGTGATGTTGTTTGGTGGGGGCACGCCAATTTTTGAAGAACGATATACTGCACCTGTAGGAGAGCAGATCACTACGCTGCAAATGTTTCAGCAATGCGATTACCCTTTCTTTAGTGGGGATTACATTGCAACGAATAACAAACAATTGATTGTGTCTACTTATACTGGAACCGAAGGTAAAGTCCATATTATGCCTATAAAAAGCGTTGGTTCCGGAACGCTTGACCTTCCAAACGTTAAAACTTTTACCGGCTTTGGTAAAATAACGGCCATCACTACTCAAAAATAAATGAGTATCCATGGATGGGCTTTCATTTTAACGAAAGCCCATCCCTTTTAACCTGATACAAACAACGAACACACACAAATGAAGAAAGTACTAAAGATAGCCCGTTTAGAGCTTAGTATACTGTTTTACTCCCCGATTGCATGGCTGATTCTGATTATCTTCATCATTCAAAGCGGCGTCACATTTACTTCCATGCTCAATGAGGTTGAAACAAAACAACAGCTTGGAAATAATCTCGAATTTTTAACTGCGGATATTTTTGGCGGTCTAAACGGTTTCTTTGCCGCCGTGCAGAAGAAATTGTATTTATATATTCCATTATTAACAATGGGTCTCATGAGCCGTGAAATCAGTAGCGGCTCTATTAAACTATTGCTCTCATCGCCATTAACCAATATGCAGATTATCTTAGGGAAATTTGTCGCCATGATGGGTTATGGTGCTTTGCTAATGCTGGTACTGTTGGGAATAACAGTGTCAAGCATTTTTGCGATTGAGCACCTCGATATCATGCATGTGCTGGGCGGAATTTTAGGTTTATACCTACTCATTTGCGCATACGCTGCAATTGGTATCTTTATGTCATCTCTAACCGCTTATCAAGTTGTTGCCGCGATCAGCACACTGGCTATTCTGGCTGCACTGAATTTTGTAGGAAGCGTTGGTCAGGCTTATGATTTTGTTAGAGACATTACTTATTGGATCTCTATATCTGGAAGAGCCGACAACTTCATTAATGGAATGATAGGCAGTAATGATATCGTTTACTTCCTTTTGGTGATTATAGCCTTTCTTACCTTGAGTATTATGCGGTTAAATGCTGGCAGGGAAATTAGAAGTCAGGCTGCTACCGCTACCAGATATACCCTGGTGATCGCAGCTATACTGATGATTGGTTATGTAACATCCTTACCTGTATTTATTGGGTATTATGACACCACACGATTAAAAACCAATACCTTAACTGATGAAAGTTTGGCGATTATCAAACAGCTGGATAAACCCTTAAGTATTACTACTTATCCAAACGTACTTGGCGCTTTTGTAAACATCGGGGCACCAAAAATGAGAAATTTCGAATTAAGAGCATTTGAAAAATACAGGCGTTTTTTACCTGGTTTAAAGTTTAATTATGTGCCTTATTATGACACTACACTTTATATACGCAATAAAACAAAGCCCCTTGAAGAGCAAGCCCTTCGTGCTGCTACGGCACAGGGTTACGACTTTGACAAGTTGTTGAGCCCTGTAGAAATTAAAAAGGTAATCGACCTTACACCGGAAGACAACTCCTTTGTCCGCACTGTAAATTATGATGGCAAACGGACTTTTCTACGGATGTATTTTGATATGATCGCTTATCCAGAAGAAGCAGAAATCTCTGCTGCCCTGAAGAGGTTCCTGGTAAAACCGCCAGTGGTGGGAGTGCTGAATCAGAATGATGAACGTAGTATCGACAAAACAGGAGATAAGGCCTACAAGAACATATTGAACACCATGTCAAGCAGGATGTCGCTGATCAACCAGGGCTTTGATATGAAACGTATAGATCTGTCTGCAGCCGAGCCTATTCCTGCTGATCTTGCGGTACTGATTATTGCAGATCCTAAAACCCCTTATACGGCAGCAAATCTTGAAAAGATAGCGGCCTATATTCAGAATGGTGGCAATGTATTAATTGCCGCTGAGCCAGGCAGACAAACAGCCTTAAATGGATTATTGAGACCCTTAGGTGTGGAGCTGATGCAAGGTGCCTTATTGCAGGAAAGCAAAGAATTGGATGTCAACATGGTGCAGGCTAAATTAACGCCTGAATCGGATGCATTAAAGTTTAATTATGCTAAAAAAAGTGTGGTTAACATGCCTGGTGTAGTCGGGATTCAATATCAACCCGTTCAAGGATATACTTACCTGCCATTACTTGCCACTGATGCGCAGTTGGTATGGAATAAATTAGGTGATTTTGATGCAACTGGCGTTAAAATAGCTTTTAACCCTGCAGTCGATCATAAAGCTAGCGTGCCTACGGTATTGGCGCTGATGAGGAAATTGCCTGGAAAAGAACAAAAAATTATCGTTTCTGGCGATGCGGACTTCATGAGCAATGCAACCATTTCAAAATCGGATGAAGTGATTGTAAACGCCGGATTTACCACAAATCTGTTTAAATGGTTTAGCAATGGCGAGTTTCCAATTGCGACTGTCCGTCCAAAATCAACAGACAACCATATCCTGATTTCACGTGAGCAAATCTCCTGGCTTAAAATTGGCCTCTTGGGAATTTTACCAGCATTACTTGCATTATCAGCAGCCTACATTTTAATTAACCGTAAAAGAAAATAACAAATCAGGCTGTATCATTAATTCGGGCATTGGTGATTCGTCATGCCGGTGCAGGCCGGTATCAGCATCTCGCACCAATTATATATCACTGATACAACCTACATATAAAATATAGAATATGAAGCAAAGCATCGCTAAAATAGCAAACCTTTCACATCGTTACAGTAGAGATTGGGCCATTAAAGACATCAGTTTCGAAGTTACTGAAAAGGGAATTTTAGGTTTACTTGGATCCAATGGTGCAGGTAAATCAACTACAATGAACATCCTATGCGGGGTAATTAACCAAACTGAGGGCGACGTCTTTATTGATGGTATTAATGTACGTAATAATCCTGTTGAGGCTAAAAAGCTGATCGGATTCCTGCCACAAAAAGCACCCTTGCATATGGAGTTAACTGTTGATGAATACCTTACACATTGCGCATACATGCGCTCTATTCCTGCTCATGAAATAAAAAACAGCCTTGATGTTGCTAAGGCTAAATGTGGTATTTCTCATTTTAGCAAAAGGGTATTGAGCAACCTATCTGGAGGCTATCAGCAACGGGTTGGTATTGCACAAGCCATTATCCACAATCCGAAGTTGGTGGTACTGGATGAGCCTACCAATGGACTAGATCCTAACCAGATTCTTGAAGTAAGAAAATTGATCAAAGAGATTGCTCAAGACCGATCAGTGATCCTGTCAACTCACATTTTATCAGAAGTTCAGGCAACATGTGATAACATCATCATGATAGAACATGGAAATATTGTATTTGCAGATTCTATGCATGCCTTTAACAACTATATAGAGCCGAATTCATTAATACTGATATTAGACTTTATACCTGAAATAGCAGAATTGGAAGCAATACCAGGTATAACTAAGGCCGAGTTGCTGCACAGCAATCAATTTAGGTTGCATTTTAATACCGGTCCCACAATAACCAAGACCATCATTCGTACTTGTCAGGATAAAAATTGGGCTTTGGCAGAAATATATCTTGAAAAAAGTTCATTGGATGGCATTTTTGCCCAGTTATCTAAGAAAACGGCTAAAATTTAATTAAAACAGGAAATGCAAAAAATTATAAGGATAGCCCGACTTGAGCTAAGTATATTGTTTTATTCTCCTATAGCCTGGTTGGTACTCATCATTTTTACTATACAAAGTGGCATCACTTTTACAGACATCTTGTATAGCCAGGAAACTTACCAGCAACTGGAACGTGCCCTTGGTCCAATGTCGAAAGTATTGTTCGCCGGAGAAAAAGGAATGCTGACGATCGTACTGGAAAATCTGTATTTATACATTCCATTGTTGACCATGGGATTGCTGAGTAGAGAAACCAGTAGTGGCTCCATTAAACTCTTGTTATCATCACCAGTTACAGTTACTGAAATTGTTTTAGGGAAATTTCTAGCCATGATGGCTTATGGCCTTATCCTGATATTTATTTTACTGGGCTTTGCATTAGCCGGATATGCTTCTATTGAGGCACTGGATGTATCATTTGTAATAGGAGGTATTTTTGGTATTTATCTGCTCATTTGTGCCTATACTGCCATCGGACTCTTTATGTCTGGTTTAACAGCTTATCAGGTAGTTGCAGCAATCAGTACACTGGCTGTACTGGCATGTTTAAATTTCATCGGTGAAATAGGAAAGGGGACCGATTTTCTTAGGGACCTTACGCATTGGCTTTCTATAGCCGGCAGGACGGAAAACATGATCAACGGAATGATCACGACTAAGGACACGATTTATTTTATACTAGTCATCGCATTGTTCCTTTTACTAACCATCATCAAGCTAAATTCGGGTCGACAGATTAGAAGTGCCGGATTTAAAATTATGCGCTATGCAGTGGTATTGCTGGTCTTTATTGGTTTAGGGTACATCAGTTCCCTGCCATCATTAACGGCTTATTTTGATACAACAAGGTTTAAAGACCGCACGCTTACTGAAAAAAGTCAGGAACTCGTTAAACGTTTTCCAAAACCACTGAAAATAGTCTCTTATAGTAATGTTATCGAATCCAACACTCAGTTTGGTGCTCCAGATAATAGGATTGGAGACATGGGGAGGTTTGAAATGTACGAACGTTTTAAGCCTGACATGAAGATGGAGTATGTAGCCTATTATGATTCTTTGGTTCGTTATAATGATACCACTAAAACATTAATAGCAAAGACGAAGCAGGCTGCTACTGCATTAGGGTTTAATTTTTCAGAGTTGCTAACGCCAGCGCAGATTAAAAAACGGATTAATTTAATTCCGGAAGAGAATAGCTTTGTCCGTTTTATAGAATATGACGGCAAACAGACTCCATTGAGGATGTTTCATGACATGTTTGTTTACCCAGGGGAGTCGGAGATCAATGCAGCACTTAAGAGATTGCTGGATGGACCTGCAACAGCTGGAATGTTGATTGGAAATGATGAACGTAGTGCGAATAACAGCAGCGACAGGGGATATCAGGCCATTACAAAGGGGCTAAATGTTAGAGCGTCATTGATTAATCAGGGATTTAATGTAGTTGACATTGATGTGAATCAGACCGATCAGATCCCTGATAGTTTGGCTGTATTGATTGTTGCCGACCCAACTATTCCATTTACTGCTGCGCAGTTGCAAAAAATCAATCAGTTTTTAGATGCTGGTGGTAATATGATGATTGCTGGTGAGCCCGGCCGTCAACAGATTTTAAATCCTTTGCTGGCAACACTCGGGGTTAATATATTGGATGGTACACTGCTGGAGGAAAGTGAGAATAATGAACTTGATTTTGTTCAGTCATTTTTTACGCCAGCAGCTGAAGCCTATAAGATGTCATTTTATGAAGATGCGATAGTCAGTGTGCCTGGTGTTGCAGGATTGGTTTATCATAATGAGGGTTCTTATAAAAAACAACCGATACTCGTTAGCAACGGACAGATAAGCTGGAGAAAGTCAGGTGCTTTCGATCTTAAAGATAAGATCGTTTTTGACGCTTCAAGCGAGCAAAAGGAGAGTTATCCCGTTGCACTGGCCGTAACCAGAAAAGTTGCCGGGAAGGAGCAGCGGATTATGGTGATGGGAGATGCCGACTTCATGGCTAATATTGAAGTCTCAAGAAGTCTTACCCACGGCGTTAACGCAAGTTTTGTAATTAAAACAATGAAATGGTTTAGTGATGGTAAGTATCCTATTTCTAATCCAAGACCAAAAGCCATAGATACGACTATTTTGGTGAACAGAAGCAAGATAAATATTCAAAAAGCATTGTTTTTAGGGCTGATACCACTATTGATTGGTGCTTTGGGTGGAGCCATTTTATTTAGAAGAAAACGAAAATGAGATTATTAAGAATATTACCTATTGTATTACTTTCTGCTTTTTGCATTTATAGCGCAGGCGCACAGACGGTCCCTGCAGGAGCTAAGGATCAACTGATGCTGGATGTTGGTGTAAAAGTGGGTAAACTGCCTAACGGATTTACCTATTACATCAGAAAGAACATTGAGCCGAAAAATAGGGCCATATTTTACCTGGCCAATAAGATTGGTTCTATTGTGGAAACAGAGGAAGAACGTGGGTTGGCTCATTTTACAGAACATTTGAGTTTTAAAGGAACGACACATTTTCCTAAAAATAAAATGATCGATTACCTGCAAAGTGTAGGTGTTCGTTTTGGGGCAGACTTAAATGCCTATACCAGTTTTGATGAGACCGTTTATCAGTTGCCGATTCCAACAGACAACCCAGAGGTGGTCAAACAAGGGATTCAAATTATGCGTGACTGGGCAGGTGCGGCGTTGATAGAAGCCCAGGAAATGGAGCCGGAAAGGGGAGTTATCCTGGAAGAGAAAAGACTCCGTAAGAGTGCGGAGGAGCGTATGCGTGAAATCTATTGGCCAGTCTTACTAAACCATTCCAGATATGTAGATCGCCTGCCAATTGGCACAGAACAAGTGATTAAAAATGCAAGTCTTAGCACAATTAAAAACTTTTACCAGCGCTGGTATCGTCCGGATCTGGAAGCATTGATTGTTGTCGGAGATTTTGATCCTGCGGTAATGGAAAAAATGATCATCGAGAAGTTTTCTGACTTTAAAGCGCCAGACCAAGTTGAAAAGAGAATTCAATATGGTGTTAACCTTGATGGGAAAAACCAGTTTATAAAAGTAACAGACCCGGAATATACCTCAAGAGTAATCCAAATCATGAGCAAACACCGATCTGATGTGACGAGAACAAGGAATGATCTGAGAGATAATCTGATTGCTGGGATCTACAATGAACTGATCTCCTCACGATTTAGTGAGCTGCGTAAACAAGCAAATCCTCCTTATTTGCAAGGGGGAACCAGCATTGGCAATTTTTTCAAAGGAGTAGACGTTGCCTCGACAGTCGTTGCAGCAAAACCAAATGAATTAGAACGTGGATTTAAGGCGGTTTATACAGAATTGGAACGGGTTAAACGTCATGGTTTTATACAATCTGAGCTCGATCGGGTGAAAAATGAAACGCTGAATTATCAGGAATCAGTCTATAAAGAAAGAGATAAAACGCCATCTGTTCAGTATGTTAAGGAGTACTTGCAGCATTTTTTAAACGGAGAAATTAGTCCGGGGAAAGAATATTTATATCATTTTTATAGAGATGAAATAATGAAGATTTCTCTTGAGGATATCAATGCATTGGTTGCTAAGTACTATGTTGATGCCAATCGGGATATTATGGTATTAGGTCCTGAAAGTGAAAAAGCCTCCCTCCCAGAAGAATCTACCATTTTGAAATGGATAGCGGAAGTTAAAAATACTGAAGTTTCAGCTTATTCTGATAATTTGGTCGATTTACCACTTCTACAAGAAGTGCCAAAAGAAGGAAAGATTGTTAAAGAAACTAAAATTAAGGGGCTTGATATAACTGAATTGGTATTGGGCAACGGAATCAAAGTGGTTTTAAAGCCTACCAATTTTAAAAATGACCAGGTACTTTTTTATGCTTTTAGTCCTGGGGGTAATTCCCTTTATCCAGATCATGATTATCAGTCTGCAGTTAATGCAACTACATTGGTTGCAAGCAGCGGACTGGGGCCATTTGATGCTAAACAATTGCCAAAAATGCTGTCGGGTAAATTGCTGAATATCTCCCCATACCTTTCCGAGCGTTATGAAGGTTTTAAAGGGAGCACTGCTCCAAAAGACTTTGAAACTACTATGCAATTACTCTACCTTTATTTTACTGCGCCTAAGGCCGATGAAGCTATATTTAATGGTTTAGTAGCTAATTATAAAAGTAGTTTACTCAATCGTGAAAATATTCCGGGACTGGTATTTTCGGATACTGCAAATGCGGTGTTGGGGAGTTACCATCCACGTAGAACCGGACCAAGTTTAGCAAAAGCCAATCAAATTTCTTTTAAAAAGGCTTACGAGATCTATAAGGAAAGGTTTGCTGATGCATCTGATTTTACCTTCATTTTTACGGGTAATTTTACGGATAGTACCATACGTCCTTTACTGAAGCGCTACATTGCTTCTTTACCTTCCATAAAACGAAAAGAAAGCTGGAAAGATGTTGGTGTCAGAACGCCAAAAGGAATCATCAGAAAGGATGTTTATAAAGGCACGGAAGATAAAGCTACTGTTCAATTGGTCTTAAGCGGTGATTATAATTATGGAGTACAGCAGAATATTGCAATGGACGCTTTACAGGAAGTATTAGATTTCAGGTTGTTAGAGCGGTTGAGGAAAAAAGAAAGTGGTGTTTACACACCTGATATTTCCGTAAGCTATGCTAAGTATCCTATTCCAGAATTTAGGGTTGGCATCTCATTTGGCTGTGCACCTGAAAAGGTTAATTCATTAATTGCAGCGGTTGAAGAGGAGATCAAAATACTAGTAAAAGAAGGTATTACTATGGACGAACTGGCGAAATTTAAAGCAGAACAAAAATTAGCTATGGAAACGCAACTAAAAACTAATGCTTTTTGGAATAGCTACCTGGTAGATGTTTATCGGGAACATAAGGATCCCGCAACGCTTTTTAATTATGATAAATTGCTTATAGATTTGAAACCTATAGACATTCAGAATGTAGCAAAGCGCTACCTTAACCTAGAAAATTACATCACTTTTGTCTTGTATCCTGAAGTTAAGACGAGTAAGTAATTGAATATACCAGCATGAAAGACACTACGATTTTGCCTTTCATGCTTACATGGTTGGGAACACGATTTTAAAAGTGGTCCCTTCTCCAATTTCAGATTGAACACTGATTTGTATTTGATGGTACATCGCAATGCTTTTTACAATTGCTAGTCCTAATCCATATCCAACATCCCCTTCCAGATTCGTTTTCATGAAGCGGTCAAAAACAAATGGTAAATCCGCTTTAGGAATTCCGATGCCGGTATCAGTAATCATAATCTCGTAAGTGCCGTTGTTTAAATAATTGTCCGTTATGAAAATCTCTCCATTGTTCCGATTAAACTTAATGGCATTATGAATCAGATTAAAAAATAACTGAAACAGCAAGTCCTTGTTAACGCCTTCCAATATCGCCTCTGCTGAGACATTTATAAAGATCTGGATATGTTTTTCTTCGAGCCGATGACTGATCTCCTCTACAATCTCGTTAAACAGTAGCAGCGGTTTAACCTGCTCCTTTCTAATGTATTGCTCATTTTCAATTCGGGAAATCAACAACAGAGATTTGGTGATGTTTTTTAATCTATCTACTGTTTTCATCATTTCTATAATAGCCATAGAAGATGGCTCATCAAGGGTTTCGTCCGTAAGCAGATTTTCCATTTTATTCTGAAGAATGCTAATAGGGGTCATCAGTTCATGGGAAGCATTGGAAGTAAATTCCCTTTCTTTATAAAAAGCTTCATTGATCTGGCTCATTAAAAGGATTAGCGATTCATCCAGGTATTTAAAATCAGTTGTACTGGTTTGAACCCGTTTCTGCCCATCTTTAAAGGGGAATTTTCTGTTTATTAATTTTGTCTTTATAATTTTTGCCAGCGGACGGATCAATACACGGATAAAAGTAAGGTCAATTAGTATGGTCAGGCCAATCAGGATGATCAATACATATAAGGCAAATCGTTGTAAGGGTTTGTTATACTGGTTGATACTTGCGGTTGTCTTACCGATCTCCAGCAGATAATTTTTGTTCTTGTCTTTAAAGGTATAACTCAGAACTCTGTAGTTGAGCGTATCCCTTTCTATAAGGCGTTGAGAATTTTTAATGGTATCCATGCTTAGACTGGATTCTACCGGTAGTAATGCAATGAATTCTTCCTTAAGCATGGTATAACTACCATAATTATCTTCACCCTGAAAGTAATAATCCGTGCCATTCTTTTTTACGATATCGAGTACTTTCTTTCGCTGCTGCTTTAAAGTATAATTGGTGTATTCAGAAGCAATCTGTTTCACAAGGAAGGGTAGTGCGAGCACAAACAACAATACAATCACCAGTTTTGATCCGGTAATGAAGAGGGTAAGTTTAGTAGATAATTTCATGTTACTTCTTAATTCGGTAGCCTACACCACGTACAGTTTCCAGCCATTCGGTGTCAGCCCATACATTTAATTTCTTACGAATGTTCTTAATATGAGCATCGATATAATTTGAGTCATAATCATCATTGACAAAAGTGCCCCAAATGTGTTCGCTTAGCTGAGCACGTGTCAATACCCGATTTTTATGGAGTAAAAGATAACTCAGTAGGTCAAATTCTTTGCGAGAAAGTTCGACCTTTTCCTGCCCAAACATGACCACTCTTTTGGGAAGATCTATATGGAATTCGCCAATAGATAACAATTCTTCGGTGATGCTGAATTTCCGTCGTGCAATGGCCTGCAGTCTGGATTGCAGCTCTAAAAGGTAAAATGGTTTGGCCAAATAATCATCTGCACCAAGATCCAGTCCACTAATTCTGTCTTTTAGCTGAGTTCTTGCGGTAATAATGATATAAGCCGCGTCAGGATTGTTCTTTTTAGCTCTTTTTAAAATCTCCAGTCCATCGCCATCCGGTAAACTTAAATCTATTAATATGAAGTCGTATTTATTCTGTTCCAGTTGCTCCAGCCCGGTTTTGAAGGTATGCGCAATATCACATAGATAAAAACTTTTTTTTAGAAAAGAATCTATTTCATGAGCGAGTGTTTTTTCATCCTCAACGATTAATACTTTCATAGGAATTTTGGATTAAAACTGATAGTAAAAAGCCAGACCAAAAAACGATTGCTGGGATTTTAGCTCAGCCTCGGCTTTAGGGCCAAGAATAGATAACTGATAACTAATCTCTGCTAAATAATTTGCCCGACTTAAACTAAGCGGTAATTTAAAATTGTAAGATAATAAATTAAAGCTATCAGCAGGCACAGTAGTCGTGATCGTTGAACTGGAATTTCCAGGTGAAACAGGGCTTTTGCCCTTTCCATTAGCGTTGTCGCGATTGTTCTTTTTTGTGGTATAGGTTTCATAAAAATGCCGGGTACCCGCTACCAATTCTATGGCAGGCGCTAATGAAAGTGCATTTTTCTCATTAAATAAGCTACCAATATTGATTTCTTTGGAATGGGTTAGGCTTAGAAAAATATCATTCTGTTTCCCAAAAGCATAGTCGGTACTAAATGAACTTTTGAGCCAAGACCAACTATAATTAGCCGTGAAATTCACATTGTTTTCATTCGCGGCCTGCAATAATGGTGAGTTTGAAGGGAAAAAAGAGCGTGTATAAGCTATCCCTGTGCTAAACTTCTCATTAAAGTCATAATCAAAACCAGCGCCCAGATCTGTTTCTGATAAACCTCTTCCGTAATTTAAAAGCTTATAAGAACCTGCAGAAAGATACAGGCCAACAGGAAACCTAACTGTTGCATTAATTAGTATATAAGGAAGTTTTTCATTGGTGGCTTGTCCATAATAACTCACGTTACTGCTGTATAACGAGGCTAAAGTGACTGTCGTTTTTTCAACACTGTCTTCCTGCGCCTGTACCTTAAAGGAAGCCATAGAAATCAAGACGAGTAGAAATATAAATCTCATAGGGTATGCACTATGGTCTTTTGATTTTTGGACGGATAACCTTAATAGGCTTTACTTTAATATTTGGCTTAACCACGGGCGGTCTTGCTTGCTTACGGGCTTTAGGCACTTCTCTGATGTCGGCTTTATCGGGGCTCGGGTTGTTAGTAGGTTTTTCTTTATTCTCTGGTTTTTGCTTGCTTTCATCCTGTAGTTGGTCCTTTTTTCCTTCTTTCATTGGTACGGTCGCCCAAAGTAAAAAAGGAGTGGCCAAAATAAAAACACAAGCTAATAATGCCTTGAAAATGAATGGTCTGTCCATTATGTAAATATAAAGATTTTATTTCCCTAACAAATGTCATCACTGAACATGAATTTAAGATGAAATTTTGGGGTCAAATAAACTCAGAATTTCATGTTGAATTCATGTTCGTACCGCAATTTTGAGTAACGAAAATGTTAATATTCACTAAAATCTAAAACTATGAAAAAGAGAATCATGTATACCGGATTAACCTGTTTTCTTGCCGGACTTACTATCTTTATTGGATGTAAAAAAGACAATAACAGTTCTGCGGATGGAACAACCAAAGTCGAGATCCGAATGACTGATGCACCTGGAAACTTTGATAAGATCAACTTGAGTGTTAAGGAAATCGTACTGTTTTCAGAGGGCAAGCCTTATAAATTCGCTTCCACAGCGAGTATTTTTAATATCCTGGATTTTAGAATCGGGAGCAGTAATCCTGATATTCTGGTTGCTTCAGGAGAAATGCCAAGTGGCGAAATCACTGAAGTAAGATTGGTATTGAACGATTCAGGAAATACTATTGTGGTTGGTGGTGTTTCACAGGCACTCACTACTCCAAGCGGACAATCATCTGGCTGGAAAGTTAAACTTAAAGCAAACCCATCATTGGTTCCTGGGGTAACGTATTCATTATTGCTTGATTTTGATGCAGCGAAATCGATCGTTAGTACCGGAAATGGTAAGTACTTGCTTAAACCTGTAGTTAGAGGGATCACAGCAGCGACATCTGGTTTAATATCAGGAACTGTATTGCCATTGTTGAGCCACCCAGAAGTGTTAGTAATTGCAGGAACTGATACCGTAGGTACAATTGCTGATCCTTTGACTGGTAAATTCACCGTTGGTGGACTTGGGGCAGGTAGTTATTCCGTAAAATTTGTTCCCGTTGTTGGCTATAGAGACAGTACCATTACAAATGTTAATGTGGCTCTTGGTCAAAACACCAGCTTAGGCACGATTACACTTAAGCAATAAATTGCGTAACTTCATCAACTGCTTACTAAAATAGTCAACTATGAAAAAAATATTTCTAACTCTTCTTATTGCAATTGGCTTTGTTTCGTTCCGGGCTTCTGCGCAAGTGAGTATAAACGTAAATATCGGATCACAGCCCTTATGGGGACCTGTCGGTTACGATCATGCAGATTACTACTATCTCCCAGATGTTGAGAGTTATTATTATGTACCTAAAAAACAGTTTATCTATTTGGATAATGGTAGATGGAACTTTTCAGCTTCACTGCCTACCAGATATAGCGGATATGATTTATATAATGGTTATAAGGTCGTGATCAATTCGAGAGACGCTTATCATAATTTTGATAATGATAGGGTTCGCTATGCAAAATATAAAAAAGTAAAAGGGCAAAAGGTGATCAAATATAGTGACGACCCACGCTATTATGTAGTTAAAGGTCATCCTCATGGGATTCCTCCCGGACAAGCGAAAAAAATAGATTCAAGAAAGAATGATGGAGGCAAGGCGAAAGGGCATGGAGGCGGAAAGGGTAATGGAAAAGGAAAGCATTAATCATAACAAATAAGTTTTTTGATTGCATATAAAGCTAAAGGCTCCCTTCGGGAGCCTTTTTCAATTAATTTTTATTTTGCTAGTTTGCTGCAATCGAGAAAATGGATATTTATTTTGTCCCAATTTTATTAAACTATGAACTTTAGAGAAGCTACAGTTGAAGATATAGCGCCAATTCATTTGGTTAGAAATGCTGTAACTGAAAATGCATTGTCAAATCCTGATTTGATTATGTACAATGATTATGTAGAATTTTTAACTGTAAGAGGGAAGGGCTGGGTGTGCGAAATTGATGGACAAATCGTTGGATTCTCTATCGCTGATTTAAAGGAAGAAAATATCTGGGCGTTGTTTCTATTGCCGGAGTTTGAAGGAAAGGGTATTGGAAGACAATTGCAGGATTTAATGCTGAACTGGTATTTTTCTAATGAGAAAGACAATGTTTGGTTAGGAACCAGTCCTAAAACAAGGGCTGCGGAATTTTACCGGAAATCTGGTTGGGTAGAAAATGGAAACAACGGGCAGAAAGAGATTAAATTTGAAATGACGAAAGAGATATGGATGAACATCTCTGCGCCTAGTTCTATTTAATGCTAAATTGCATTTGGGAACCAAGCCATTGGAATATCTGCCTCAAATGATATACTGTTATTGCTAATCCTTTTTTCAAATCTCCCTTCAATTTTAAAACCAAGTTTTTCATATAATTGAATAGCTCTTGAATTTGTTTCTCTGGCAATCAGTTCAACCCTTAAAATTTCACTCCTATTGGATTGAACATCAGCTAGCAACGTCTGAAAAAGCTTTTTCCCCAGACCTTTACCTTGATAGTCGGGGTCTACTGCAATTGTAAGTTCGCTTAAAACATGTCTAAAAACCGCAGGTTCTAGTTGATAGCCCTTTGTGATCTCTGTCTCAGTCCGGGCAAGGCCTCCAAGTATCTTACTTACGGTTTTGTAGAGGTCAAAAATTTTGTTGGCATCTTCCAGCTCAGCTCTTCTGATATGTAATTGATTGGCGTTCATTTAATGGAGCTTAATTTGCAATTTTGTTTATGCCCCGAAGTTAAAAAATAACTCCTAACGGAGATGAATACTCGGAGTAAATAAAACCACTCCATTATTTAGATTCATTCCAATTAAATACTTAGCTTTGGGCAAATTTAATCATTGTGCCTGGATCTCCTTCAAATCAAGACCGACACCCTCGGTTTGCTGTTCACCAAATGGACGAGCAAGGCTTTGCGCATATCTACCGGAATTGTTGGAAAAGTGTATTTGGCATAATTTTTCATTATACACATGATGAAGAAATTGCTGAAGAAATCAGTCAGGATCTATTTGCCTCACTCTGGGAGCGCCGGGAGAAGCTCATCATTAAAACAAGCATTGAGCAGTATTTAAATCGGGCAGCCAAACTAGAAGCTTTTGAATATCTGCGTACCAGTAACAGTCACAGGCTGCACATCAATTGTGCGCTACAAAATCTATGTGGCAGCAGAAATTGTACAGAAGAACAGGTGTTTTTCAACGCACTGAAAGGAAGTCTGGACGTATTGGTGGATGAGCTGCCATGCCGTTGCCGGGAAGTGTATCGCTTAAGCCAGGAGCAGGGGATGAACAATAAATCAATTGCTACTGCCTTGTTGATCTCAGAGAAAACAGTGGAATATCACCTTTATAAGGCAATGAGTTTTTTAAGAAATAATCTGAAGGAATTCAGGTAGTTGTCAAATAATGTAAAGCGCAAATATTTTTTTTTACAAATCCGCCTAGGAGAAATGCCGATTTATCCGGCTTAAGGTATATGGGCACATCAGTGGTGCCTGGGATGTATGCAGATTACAAAGGAACTTATTGAACGTTACCACCAGGGGCAATGCAGTCCGGATGAACAAGATATTGTTCAACAATGGCTGGAGTCGGATGAGGTGGAAATGAGCTTTCCAGAAAATATAGATTTAAACGCTATAGAAGATAAAGGCTGGAAGAAAATTTCAAGTCGTTACCACATTCCTGAAGTACAGGAACAAAGAAGGGGCTTTAAATTCAATTACCGGATAATCTTGCAGCTTGCAGCTTGCCTTATGCTGGTACTGGTAACTCTTTTTTACCTAAATACAAAACTTAAAAGCGAGAATCCTAATCGTACGCTGGCTTATAAAGAAGTAAAGACACTTAAAGGGCAGAAACTAAGCGTATCGTTGCCTGATGGGACAATCGTCTGGATGAATGCAGAAAGCATCTTGAGGTTTCCTGTAAGTTTTAAAGGCAATCTCAGGGAGCTGGAATTTAGCGGGGAAGCTTATTTCAATGTAGCTAAAGATCGGTCAAAACCTTTTGTGATCCATACCGCAAAAACCAAAGTTCAAGTGTTGGGGACCAGGTTTAACTTAAGGGCCCTGGTAGCTGAAACAGCGACATCAGTAGTCGTCGAAGAAGGCAAAGTTCAGTTTAGTGGGGATTCGGGTAAACAGCATCAAATCCTGACCGCCAATAAACGCGGTGTGTTTGAAATAGGCAGATCAGGAGTTTTATCTATGAAAACCGAGGAGGTGCATGCAGGTAAATATACAGCCTGGAGAAATAACGAGTTGCTTTTTGACAATGTAACAATGCAAGAGGTGGCACAGGTACTTGAGCGCTGGTATAATGTGAAAATTGCGATTAACAGGCAAGCACTGCGCAAGGAGCGCTATACAGGTAGTTTTAACAACCCGGCGCTAAGCGTGGTGTTGGAAAGTATGGGCTTCGCAGTAAAGTTCAATTATAAGCAGCATGGCCAGACATTTATTCTCTATTGATCACTCCAATCCAATTCTAAAAATAAACCCGGTTTCGGTCGCCAAACTTCATACCGGGCTATTGAAAAATCAATTCATCATTAATTTAACAACAAACAAAAGTATGTACAAAGGATGTACCCAAAAGAAACAATTCGTAAAATTTCTGCTTTTAATCTGCAGTATCCTATATCTGCCCTACAACAGTTATGGCCAGCAAAATACGGTACTGGAAAAACCAGTGACACTGCAACTGAGCAATGTAAGCCTTGCTGATGCTTTGAATGCCATTGCAGAGGCGACTGGTGTACGCTTTTCCTACAGCAGTACACAGCTAAATGTACAAAAAAGAGTAAGCGTAGACTTCAAACAGAAGTCGCTAAAGGATGCACTATCAGATTTGTTGGGCAGCCAGCTTAAAGGAATCAGTGTAAATGGTACGCAGCTAACCATCCAGACTTCCAGTGGGAAGGGCAGGATTAGAGGTACAGTGAAAACAAGGGATGGAAAAGCCGCTGAGTTTGTTACTGTAGGCATTAAAGGTGTAAAAAGTGCCCAGGTTGATGCCAAAGGTAATTATGTATTAAAAGATATAGAAGCTGGAACTTATACCCTGATTGCCACTTTTGTAGGATTAAATGCACAGCAAAAAGAGGTTCAGATCTTGGCAAATGAAACGCTGAATGTAAATTTTGTATTGAGCGAAAATAACCAGCAGTTAGAAGAGGTGGTGGTCAATGGCGGAACTACCAATAAGTTCTCTGTAAAGAAAACGACTACTTCAGCTAAGATGCCACTGGGTAACCTGGAAAACCCTCAGGTGTATACCACTATTCCAAAGGCTTTGCTCAGTGAATTGATGATTACCGATTTCAGTACGGCATTAAAAAACAGCCCTGGTGTATATAAAATTCAGGGGAGTCGCGGAATTAACAGTGATGGCGCTTCTTATTATGTGATGCGAGGATTCCGAACTGAGGCTTCTTTGATAGATGGCGTTCCTGGACAAACGAATGGGGAGGTCGATCCTGCCAATATAGAAAGAGTGGAATTGATTAAAGGCCCCTCAGGAACATTATTTGGGGGAGCGGTAATCTCTTTCGGTGGTTTGATCAATATTGTCACCAAAAAGCCTGTCGATACCCTTGGTGGTGAATTGGCTTATACCACCGGTAGTTATGGTTTAAATCGAATTTCGGCAGATGTTTACGGACCGGTAAATAAAGATAAAAAGTTGCTTTTCAGGATGAATGCAGCTTATCAAAACCAAAATAGTTTTCAGGATGCTGGTTTCAGAAAATCAACTTTTTTAGCGCCAGCAGTTGAATATAGGGCTAGTGAACGTCTGAATCTGAGTTTAAGTGCTAGCTTTTATCAATCGGAAGGAACCAGTTCTTCGTCGATCTTTTTGAACCGGGTGCGTCCATTTATCGCCACCACGCCAAAGGAACTGAATTATGACTGGAAGCGCTCTTATAACAGTAATGATCTGACCATGAAAAACCCTACGATAAATATCAGAGGACAAATTACCTATAAGCTTTCTGATCAATGGACTTCACAAACCATTTATTCGAACAATAGTCGTAAATCGGATGGTTTTTATCAGTATGAATTTGTTCGCGGGGCGACTTCGGATGAAATGCTGGAGCGTAACATATCTCTGCAGAATTCAGTGAATACTGCGAGCGATTTACAACAGAATTTTATCGGAGATTTCAAAATTTTAGGCCTACGTAATAGGCTGGTTGCCGGTCTGGATTACCTGAACCAAACGATAAACAATGACAACTCACCTTACATCGTGTTTGACAATACTAGCGGCTTGGTACCGGATGCAAATTATGTAAAATTATCGCGATCGGCTGTAGAAGCCAGATTGGCTGCAAGTACCGCTGCACCAACCAAAAATAATACTAAAAGTAATATCTATAGTGTCTACGCCTCTGATGTGCTGAATGTGAGTGACCGCTTAATTGCAATGCTGAGTTTGCGTGTAGATCGTTTTCAGAATCGCGGTACGCGTAATCAGGCAACGAATGTATTGGTCCCAAATAGTACTTATATGCAAACTGCTGTATCACCTAAGTTTGGCCTTGTTTACCAGGTTTTAAAAGATCGCTTATCAATTTTTGGTAATTATATGAATGGCTTTATGAATGTGGCACCAATTACACAACCAGTTTCTACCATTTCAGGTACGTTTAAACCCCAGCATGCCAATCAATTTGAGGGAGGTGTCAAAATGGATTTGTTGGATGGTAAGCTAAGCTTTACGGCAAGTGTATATGACATCAAAGTGGATAATTTGACACGTAATGAAGATTTGGTGGTAGATGGTGTTAATTATAATGTGACGGTGCAAAATGGCACGCAAAAAAGTAAAGGTGTTGAGGTAGAATTGATCACCAGCCCTCTGGAAGGTTTGAATATCATTGCTGGATATAGTTATAATGACAGCAAACTCGTTAAGTCTACTCCTGCACTGGAAGGAAGAAGACCAGCTTCTGCAGGTCCTAAAGATCTGTTCAATAGTTACGTGAGTTATCGTTTGCCTGCGGGTGAGCTCAAAGGCCTTGGCCTGGGATTGGCTTGTAATTATGTTGGAAAACATTTAACCTCTAATTCAGCAGTGACCGGTGTGTTTACTTTACCTTCTTATGTGCTACTAACTTCTACTGCTTTTTATGATACCAAACGTTACCGGTTGAGTTTAAAGGTAGAAAATATAACAGATGAATTGTATTTTACCGGACAAGGAGTATTAAGCGTGCAAATGCCTAGAACTTTGGCTGCTGGTGTTACCATTAAGTTTTAATTTTGAAGGTTAAAAAGATCATAGGACAAATTCACCTCTGGCTCGGACTCGCTTCCGGGCTAGTGGTGTTTATTTTGGGAATTACAGGGGCGATTTATGCGTTTTCAGATGAAATAAAAGAGCTGATTTATAAGGATCGGCTGCAGGTAAGCGTGCCTGACGGGGCAGTACGTTTGCCTTTGAGCCAGTTAAAATTAATCGCAGAAGAAGCGATAGGCAAAGATCGGAAGATATCGAGGGCGGAACTTTCTCAATCACCAGGAAGAACGTACATGTTCAGGGCAATGAAGCTAAACAGGAAGGCTTTTGGCTATTGGAATTATTATCAGTATTATGATAAGGTTTACCTGAATCCTTATACTGGGCAAGTGGTATTTAAGGAGGATGCCAAAAGGGAATTTTTTACTGTGGTTTTGGCTTTGCACATGAATTTGCTGCTAGGGAACAATGTTGGACACTTCGTTGTGCGCTGGTCGGTGGTTTGTTTCGTGATTTTGTTGATTTCAGGGATCGTGTTATGGTGGCCCAAGAACTGGAAGCCTAAACAATTGAAGAAAAGTTTCAAGGTAAAATGGAACGCAAAATTTAAAAGACTGAATTACGACCTGCATAATGTCCTGGGTTTTTATAGTTTTCTGGCATTGATGGTGATTGCGCTGACAGGCCTGATGTGGTCTTTTGAACTGACCACTGAAAATAAGGCGAAGGTATTGTCTGATACTACACAGGTATCGGAGATCATGCCAAACGACCTGATTCTTGGCCAGGCCTTAAAGGCTTCGCCCAGAACTGCTTATTTCCTGTATAATTTCCCTTCTGCCAACAGTGGAACGGTGAATGTATCAGCTTACCAGAGTGAAATGCGTTTGTATGATCGGGTACAATATAAATTTGATCGGTACAGTGGAAAGTTGTTGCAAAAAGGAGATGCTTTTGGGCAACTTTCTTTGGGAGCTAAGGTGATCGCCATGAATTATGACCTGCATACGGGTAGTGTATTGGGGCTTGGCGGGAAATTACTGACGTTTTTGGCTGGGCTGATTGCCGCTGGCTTGCCTGTTACTGGTTTTTTGATCTGGTGGAGACGAGGGAAGCAGCTAAAGGGTGTAAATAAAATTCTGCCATGAGTTAATAGCTGGCAGCGTCTTTTTTATGGTGTAAATTGTAGAGGCATGATGGATGCTCTTTTAATAATTAGTTAATGCATATTTAATATACCGTTATCCGCTGGTTATGTAGTTTTGGGCAATTAAAGATTGGTTGAAATGTCTGCAAAGCTGAAGGACGAATATGAATTGATTGCCCGTTGGAGAAATGGGGATGAAAAATCATTTGATGCGCTTTTTAGCTTGCATTTTGCCAAACTTCACCAGTTTGCCCTGAGACATACCAATGATACTGGGCTTGCAGAAGAACTGGTAATGGATACCATGCTTAAAGTTTGGCAGCAGAAAAGTAAACTGCACCACGATGCTGTCTCACTTGCACCTTTATTGTTCCGTATCCTTCAGGTTTCCCTTATCGACCATTACCGAAAAAGAAAGCTGGAAACGACGGATATCTCATTACTGACCGTAGAACCACAGAGTACGGAAAATGCAGATAGCAGATTACTCACCAGCCAATTGCAAACCTTGTATCGGGTTGGACTGGATAACTTAAGCCCCCGGCAAAAACTGGTGTTTGAAATGCGTAGCGAAAGAGAAATGAGCTATAGTGAAATTGCCGGAGAACTGGAGCTGTCTACCAAAACGGTTGATAGGCATCTATCTGATGCCATGACGTCAATTAGAAAACACGTTTCCAAATTCCTTACCATTGGGGTTATCAGTCTTATCTATATCTACTGCCTTTTTCTATAGTCTCAATTTATTTCGTGTTTTATTTGAAAAAAAATAGCTGATAATCAGATGGTTGTTTGTGTTTTTTTAAAAAAAGTAATCTTTCATATGGGGAACTCTTCCATTTTTTACGAATTAACTAGTAGAGAACATTATGAAAGACCACCATATGAAGGTATCTATTGATCGGGAGTTATTGGCAAAGTATATACGCAGGGAATGTACTGTTCAGGAAAAGCAGCGGGTAGAGGCATTCCTATTTCAGCCAGAATGGCAACAGGCATTGGAAGAGCTGCTGAAAGAAGATTTCGAAGCATTTGATCATGTATCCTATACAGAAAGTGAAAACATTAGCTGGAACCAGCATTTTCGGGAAAACTATACGCATAAACAATCAGGCAGGTTTTTTAGATACAGTCAATGGATGGGCTATGCTGCCGCTTGTTTGATCCTATTCGCTGCGGGGTTCTGGTATTTCAGTGTCAATCAGAAGACATCCGTAGTGGAACATCAGCAGGTTGTGATGATGGAACAAGTCAATCCGAGTGGGCAGCGTTCTGTAATTACCCTGCCCGACAGTTCTGTTGTACATTTAGGTGCATTGAGCAGTATCCGTTATCCCAAAAAATTCGGTTCAAAATATCGTGAGGTAATCCTCAAAGGTGAAGCTTTTTTTGATGTAAAACCTGATAAGAGACATCCATTTACCGTTCTGACAGGTGTCGTCCAAACCAAGGTTCTGGGTACCTCTTTTAAGATAAATGCATTTAAACAGGTCATGGTATCGGTCGCGACTGGTAAGGTTCAGGTAGCCAAACTCAATAGTGAGGGCACAACAGACAAACCATTAGCCATCTTAACGCCTGGACAGCAGGTGAGCTGGAATGCGGATACCAACGAGACAAAGCTTGACCTTGTAGACATAGATGAAATTAGGGAATGGACTAAAGGCAAAGTAACCTTTGCCAATGCTTCACTAGCAGAGATAGTAGAAACGCTGGAAAGATGGTACAACGTAGAGATCAGCTTTGCCGACGAAAAGATGGCAAGGACCAGACTTTCCCTGATCGTAAAGGCCGCTGTTCCTATTCAGCATTCCCTTGATATTATCTGTAGTACAGCGCATCTCAAATATAAGGTGGCCGGAAATAAGATTACCATTACCCATAAACAAATAAATAGAAATATGAACAGATAGCTACCAAACAAAAAAGAGGGTAACCTTAGAGGCCACCCCCGTTTAGCAATGCAGCGCAAGTCCGAGATTTCGACGTCCGAAGACCTGCAAAGCACTATTCCCGCATGGCAAGGCCCTGCGGGCAGTTTACAGATTTTAATTAAAAAACACAGCAAACATTCAAAAGTATGCAAAAAGGAGAACAAAAGTCCCCTACAATAAATTTTATCATGAAGTGTTCATTAATCGTGCTGATGGCACAACTTACCTTCACGGGCGTGATATGGGCCGCAACTGCGAACGGACAAAACATCGATCAGGTAAAGGTTGACCTGAAATTTCAGCAGAGCAGCTTACAACAGAGTTTACTTACCCTTCAAAAAAAGAGTGGAGTACAAATTTCATTTGCAGACCAGCTGCTGGCCAAAGAGACTAAAAAAATAACCCTAGATGCCCGTCAGATTTCAGTACGTGAAGCCATAAAGAATATTTTAGAAAGAACCAACCTCACTTATCGTTTAGAACGCGATTATATTATCATTGATGCAAAACCCATTCCTCAGCGGCCCGGCCGGATCTCTGGTAAGATCGTTGACGAAAAGGGAGAGCCCCTGCCTGGAGCTTCTGTTAAATTAATAGAAACAGGCCAGACGGTACAGAGCAGTGTTGATGGTACTTACCAGTTCAATGTTGCATCTGGAAATTATACCATTGAAGTCAGCTATATCTCTTTTCAGACCAAACGCATCTCAGATGTGGCGGTGAAAATAGGCGGACTTACGAAACTGGATGTACTGCTTAAAGTCGCATCAAGTTCTTTGAAAGAAGTGGTGGTAAAATCATCCTTCAAAAAGGAATCTGTCAATGGCCTCTACGTTCAACAGAAGAATAATGCTTCCATTACCGATGGAATTTCTGCTGAGCAGATTGCTAAAACACCAGATAACAACCTGGGGCAGGTACTAAAACGCATTAGCGGCGTAACCACAATTGATACCCGTTATGTAGTGGTACGTGGAATGACGGAGCGTTACAATCAGGCGATGCTAGATGGAGTAATTATCCCGAGTACTGATATGAACCGCCGAAACTTCTCTTTCGATGTAGTGCCGCAGGAACTGGTGAGCAATGTGGTGGTGAATAAAACTGCAAGTGCTGATCTTTCTGCCGAGTTTTCCGGTGGACAGATCCTGATCAATACTTTGGATATACCCGAGGAAAATTTTACGTCTATTGCATTAGGTACAGGATACAATAGCCGCACTACAGGCAAAGATTTTGTCAACCTTGGGGGCCGGACAACTTCTGATTATTTGGGTTTTGACAACGGCAGAAGGAATACACCAATGGATCTTCAATCATGGACACAGCGGAATGAACCCGTTCCTTCTTATGCAATGGAACAGAGCAAACGTTTCAACAGCGAACAATTGAAGGCAAATGTCAGCAAGGCCATTCCAAATCAAAACTATCGTTTCTCACTGGGCCGTATCTATCAGCTAAAAAAGGATTTAAAAATTGGATTTTCTGGGGGATTAACCTACCGGAATACGCAGGAAACCAATCCCTACCAAACCATCAGGAATTCAGGATTTGCCAATCTGGGAGGTGCCCAACCAATAGATACTGCATCCATACGGGGAGAGGGGAACCTACACAAATTCAATACTACACTTGGTGGTGTATTCAATGCCGGGCTACAGGGAGAGAAGTTCAAGATCGCCTCGAAAAACTACTATTCGCATGTGTTTAATGAAACCATGCAGGATGCCTCCCGGTATGAACAGGATAATGAGTTCCGCTTTAAGGAGCTGCTGGCCGTTCCGGAATATACGACCGTATTTCAGAACAAGCTGGAAGGTGAAAATCTGATCGGTAGCAAAGGAACCAAGTTTAACTGGAGTGTTGCGAGGACTACAATCAGCCAAGATATAAAGGATATGCGCAGGTTGCGTTATGGGATAATCACCGATGTTAACGGTGTTGATTATTACGACAAACCACAGACCAACGGCTTTAGTGATGCATCAGGGTCATATGATTACCGCCTTTCTACCAGATTAAAGGAGACAGATTACAACTGGTCGGCCAGCCTGAGCCAGCCTTTTAATTTTTTAAATGATAAAAGTGTACTGAAGGCGGGTTATGCAGGCTGGTATAAGGAACGTGCCTTAAACTCGACCATGGTACAGATCATTAAGCAGGAACAGGTTTTAGGGCGTCCGCTAATTGGAAGGTATGAAGACCTGATGGCACCAGAACGTATGGGGCTCAGTGGAGATTCTGCATTTTATTATGCCGATGCGGGCAGGAACGGAACGCAGTATACAGGTTCGTCTAAATACCACTCCGCCTATTTGATGCTTGATCAGCGCTTCTTTAAGAAATTAAGGCTGGTTTATGGCATCAGAGCAGAGAATTTTAACCTGGCAAACGCACAGGAACAGTTTTTACGTGATCCGTTTAGTAGTTTAGCCGATTCAAAAGTCGACCCTTTTGTGACCGGTGAAAAGAACTGGCGTTTTCTGCCTTCAGTGAATGCCACCTATAGCTTGACTGATCAAATGAATTTCAGGGCCGCTTATTCGACCACTATGATACGACCGGATTTTAGGGAAACCTCTTACTTTGAGTTGTTTGACCCTTACCTGGAATCATGGATCAGTGGCTGGAACGTCGTAAGCACAAAAATAAAGAACTATGATTTGCGCTATGAATGGTATCCTGCTGCAGGAGAGATCATTTCAGTATCTGGATTCTACAAGGATTTTGACAAGCCACTGGAGCTGGTGGCGCAGAACGTGACTGGAGGATCGGGGAAAATACGCTACCTAAGGTTTCAGAACCAAAAAAAGGCCGTCAATAAAGGATTTGAGGTAGAGTTCCGGAAAAGACTAGGCTTTATAGCAGATAAGCAATGGCTACGTAACATTACGATATTCGGAAATGGAACCTGGATGCAATCGAAAGTAGAGGCGCTTAATTATACCGTAGTTGCCCATGATGGTGGGACTTCTTATGAACTTGTTGAAACAGAAGTGCCTGGCGTAAAACGCCCGTTATATGGTCAATCGCCATGGATCATCAACGCGGGACTAAGTTATGACTCCCAAATCTTTGGCGCAAACATCAGTTACAACCGTTCTGATTACCGCTCTTACGTGGTCGACGTTCACCCGGGACAGGTAGAGTATGAAAATGGGAGGAATATGGTTGATTTGCAGCTGAGTACCCGTCTGCTAAAACAAAAAGCAGAAATAAAACTGAACATCAGTAACCTCTTGGATGCCGAAACTTTTTTTTATACAAATCCGAGTGGATATGTACTTGAGCCTGGCACCAGCGGATATAGCAGGCTTAAAGGCGCAGAGAAATACAATGCAGCCGATGGCGATCGGAAGACTTACAGGGTAAAGAACGGCAGAACGGCTAGTATCACTTTTAGCTATAAATTTTAACGAATAAATATTCAGATATGAAAACACTATTAAATATTATCATCACCTGTTTAATCATGGTCGGCTTTACTTCTTGTAAAAAGCAGGAAGCTTATTTAAAGGAAACAGCGAGCTATGCAGGTATTCCGGTATTTATCAATAACAGTATTTTAGGAAATAAAATAGGGACTAAACTGAATGATATCCCTATTGAGTTGTACAAGGGCATATTTTTGAGTGGTCCGGGTAAATTCACCTTTTACAACAAAAATACAGGTGCTGTACTATTAGAGAAAGAATTTAATCTGGAATACAATTTAAAAGACACCTTGTATCTTTTTCAACCAGACAGCGCAGTTGCACCTCAATTGATAAAAAATACCCAGGTCAATGAGCCTGCAGCTCCAGCTGGGTTTTTTAAAGTAAAATTTGCCAACCTTAGTAAGCAGACAATTACCTCTCCCTCAGGTATGCCATATCCTAAAATAGATGTCATTGTTAAATGTAATTATATCAATGTAGTAACATTTTTGCCCATTGATACGCTCATAGCCATTGGATCAAGTCTGGACACCGCAAGTTATTATCTAGTAAAAAAACCTTTTAGGAGTGGGCTAATTCAAAATCAATACAAATTTTCATTTTTAGATCACGATACGAAGCAGCCATTGTTAAATAGTAGTGGAACTTTATTTCAAGGATTTGCCGCTCTTACCACTTCCACAAATCCAAAAAACGTTTACACAGTTTATTTTGCAGATGTTCTGAGACCTGCTGCCAACGCTACTTATATTCTCAGAAATGGCTCATATTATGATGTATCGGTAAATAAGTTATTTGAAGTAAATTGAATTTTGCTTTGATATTCAAAGGGAGCCCTAAAAAGGCTCCCTTTTTTAAAATTAATAATACTTTTTAACCTCTTAGTTTATTTTTTTCAATTCCTCGTTTAGACTTTGAAGTTCATCACCCATAGATTTCAATTAGCTTTCCTGAATGCATAAGTTAAAGCGACACTTAAAAGCAATGCCCCAGTAAAGGTCAGTGCAGCAGTTAAGGAAAAGTGGTAGGCGATAAATCCGAGAAGTGCAGGCCCTGCAAGCTGACCTGCGTAGCCCATGGTGCTAATCGCTGGAATAGCGGTTGAAGCGGGTATTCCTTTAAGTCTGCCGCCCTCGCTAAAGAATACCGGTACTATGTTTGCTGCACCTACTCCCAGGAGCGCAAAGCCAAGAAGGGTAGTCGGAATCCATGGCGTTGCAACAGCAATAAAGATTCCTATGGCAGCGATGAGGCCACCACCAACCACCACTGTTTTTCCACTAAATCGCTCAACTATGCGATCCCCTAAGAGCCGCATGATTGCCATTGCAATAGAAAAGGTCGCATACCCAACTCCCGCAAGCTCTGCATCTATTCCTCTACTCTCCTTTAAAAAAAGCGCACTCCAATCCAACATGGCTCCTTCGGACAGAAATACGGCAAAACATGCTGCGCCAAGAAAAATTACGCTGGAACTGAGCCATCCCGATCTGGGTTTTATTTTATTTTCTGGGTGTATATTATTTTCCTGCATATCACCTTCTTGCTCTTTGGAGAACAGAAACTGATATTTCCATAGCAGGATGATTATAAGTAGTATCGAAATTGAAATTGCGGCAGTTAATGGATTGAGTCCTGCACGCATCAATAATCCCAGTCCCAGAGCGCCACACAGGCCACCTACACTAAAAAGACCATGAAGGGATGACATGATGGGGCGACGATACTGGTTCTGAACATGGATACCATGGGAATTCATCGCTACATCAATGACACCGATCCCCGCTCCAAAAACAAAGAGTGCCGCCCCCATCATCCATGGATTTGGCATCAATAACAATATGGAAAGGAAGATAGCAGCGACCAGTCCCGAAATCAATATGACGACCCTTGTACCATAAAGCTTAGAAAGATATCCACTCAGTGGCATCATTGAAATCGCCCCAGCCCCTAAAAGCAGCAGCAGTAGCCCAAGATTAGCATCATTTAAGTGGAGCCTTTCTTTTACGAAGGGCACCATGGGTGCCCAGCTGGAGAGGGCAAACCCGCATACCAGGAATATATATTGTGTCGCTTTTTTGGCTTTTGTTGTGATCTGGTTATCATCCATTATGCAAATTAATGCAATATATTGCAAATTTGCAAATAACTGTATCTGGTGTGAATTAGAAATTGCTTTAATGATAGGAGGATTTTATGCAATGGACTGAAAGAATTACATTTGTTGGTAAATGATCAGAGAAAAAAGGTTTGAGCATATAATCGCTAGTTTAAAGACTACAGGTACGATCACCTATAGCGAAATGTCTAGAGACCTGTCAGTTTCTGAGGATACCATCCGCAGGGATATTGACTACCTACACGAAAATGGTCTGTTGTCAAAAGTGAGAGGCGGAGCGATATCGCGTGACAAAAATCCCCTTTCCTTTCAAGACCGCACTGATTTTCTGTCTACGGAAAAAGAGGTAATCGGGATGAAGGTTCAGCCATTACTTAAGGCTGGTATGAGTGTGTTCATGGATGGTGGAACCACGATATGTGCGGTTGCGGAATGTTTACCAACTAATACCTCATTAAGGGTTATCACCAATAATATGGCTCTGGTTCCTTTGTTGGCGCGGTTCCGGAACATAGAAGTAATTGTACTTGGCGGGAACTATGACCGGGATACACAAACAAATACTGGTGCCAGAACGTGTGATGAGGCGGCTGAGTTCGTTGTGGATCTTTATCTTATGGGCACCTGCGCAATCTCGAAGGATTTCGGCATAACCTCGGCAATAAGAGAGGATGGCGCTGTAAAGAAGGCAATGCTCAAAGGTTCGAAAACGGTGGTTGTGATCAGCAATAGCAATAAAGTAGGTGCCAACGAACCTTTTGTAGTCTGCGGCTTACAAGGAATTAACGTTTTAGTAACTGAACTTCCAAGTGATGATCCCAGGCTGGATGAGTTACGGTTTAAGAATTTGAAGATTATCTAATTTCTATTTAATCATTGAGATTAAATAGCCCAAAAACCAATGAAAATACTAGCTTTAGAATACGAGGAATTAAATTCAATATCAGATTTAACACCTGAAGGGTGGAATGATATCAAACCGAGTTTCGGTTTTTATGTACAATCATCCTTTTGCTTTCCAATTAAGATTGTGATTGATGATAAAATTGTTGGATTAGGTGCAACCATTATTCATAATGATGTAGCTTGGCTTGGCCACATTATAGTCCACCCTGATCAAAGAGGTAATGGAATCGGAAAATGTGTTACACAAGCGCTGATTGATATTGCGAAGCAAAATAAATGTGAGACTATTTATTTAATCGCGACTAAGCTCGGTGCTCCAGTATATGAAAAGCTGGGTTTTGTTACTGATACAGAATACTTGTTTTTTAAAGATGTAAAATTTGATGAAGAACTGGTGATTTCAGATCAGGTAATACCTTATAATCAAGATTTCAAAGACGAAATTTCAATCCTTGATAAAATGACTACGGGAGAGGAAAGAATGATGCATCTTGAAAATTCTCTTGAAAATGGATTTGTGTATATTAATAATCATAGAATTGAAGGGTTCTATTTGCCGGCTCTTGGTGATGGGTTAATTGTTGCAAATAATTCAGCCGCCGGCCTTGAACTTTTAAAGCTTCATTTAAAATCTAATGACAAAGTATCTTTTCCTATAGATAACCTGTTGGCTACAGATTTTTTGCACAATAATGGCTTTAAGGAATATGATGTTGCAAAACATATGAGACTAGGAAATATCAGATCCTTCAAACTCGAAAATATTTACAACAGAATAGGGGGGAATGTAGGATAAATGGCTTTGGTCTCTTATCTCAGAAAGCGATACGATCCTTCAGTTCCGACGAAATAAAGGGTACCATCATCACTTCTGACAGAAAGCGCAGGATGAACTACTTTTCCATCTTTCCATACCTGCCAGGTACCGGGTAAAAGATCAGTAATTACGAATTTGTATGGTCCCTTCCCAACAACCGAAAAGTTAAAAGGACGGTCTACCGTTTCCGAAGTCCTACTGAAAGTTACCACTCTATCCGCAAGTTGTACGCCAACTACCTTTTCGCCATCAATACGCTTCACCTCGTGTAATTTTTGCTGCGTGTTATCAGCAATTTGCATCACATTTAGGTAGTAATCTTCTGACGCAGCCTTTTTTGGTGTTATTTCCACACGCCATGCACCTCGTTCCAATGCTTCGTCGGTACCAGGCTTAGGATCATTGGTGTAATTGGTGCCAAACACCCAGAAATCTTTACCCTTGCCACCCACAGATTTAATGTCAGAATTAGCCAGGTCAGGTAGTAAAGCCGTGTTGACCAACATGCCGCTATCGCCATTTTTTGTGCGTTTTATAGTAATCTGGTTGCCCTTTATTTCAGGTTGCTCGATACTGTGTAACAACCAGAATTTTTTAAAATCAGGGCTGGAAGAAACCACTTTGTCAAAAACGATCATCGCTGCCGGAACCTTGGTATCCTTAAGGTTTAAGAATAGAAACGAACGTTTTACTTCTTTTACCTTGGTTGAATAAGCTGCGGTAATATCACCTTTCAAGTAAGTATAATCAGGCGTTTGAGCTTCGGGACCAAAGCCATGGGCAAGAATTTGGCCTGTTTTGAAATCGCCTGCCAACATTTCTTTAAGGTCGCGTGGAGCGGTCCAACCTTTTCCCGGCAAACGTTGTCCACCATCATTAGCCGCAAAGTCAGTCTTGTCTGCTCCGCCATATCCCGACGTGTTGAAAATCTCTTTGGGGTCGTAAATCAACAAACTATTGTGCGCGATCGTTCGCTTAAAAAAGTTTTTATTGTGCGGACTGTTATAGCCACCCGAAGAGCCAGTGTATGATCCGGCATCAATAGCTAGTGGGCCTTTGTAGTAAATTTGGAATGCGCCTGCATCCTGATGTTGATGGTTTAGGAAGGAATATTCGTTAATTTTCATCTCTGCAATCACACTTTCCGGACCCCATCCAGTGCGGGCAATCATCCATCCGAAAGGAGAACCTGAGTATCGGGATAAGGGTAAATCATCCGGTTTACGACTGCCTAGTTTAGTGTCACGCCATAAAAATTCGAATAATTTGCAATGGGCTTCAACTTTAGGATCTTTCAGGAATTCGTAATTCAAATACTCATCTTTATAATAGCTACCTGCAAGGAATGTCGGTAAGGAATAATATTTGGGCTTTTTTCTAGAGTAATCTACATCACCACTTGCCATAATCTGTCCATCTGGGCGACGTTTGTAGATCATATCATAAAGAACAAACTGTTGTCCAGGATGAAATACATTTCCGGCTCCCATTCTGTCTAATATCCAAAGGGCAAAAAGATCGTTGGTGAACCTAACATTCAGGTATGACATGCCTTGATGATAGTTATGGGAAGGATAGAACCAGTTGCGGGCAACCAGATGTTCACTGAAAAAACGGCCAGCAGCAAGGTTATACATCTCAGGAAACTCATCGTAAATGGCAATTCCTACGGAGAGCAGATCTCGCATAATCATCCACTCTGAGGCATGTCCTACAATAGATTTGTCTTTTACCGGAGGGTAACCACATTCAAGCATTTTGGCCAACCGGACAAAAGCTTTCACAAAACGCGTTTTCTCTTCAGGTTTCAGCTGGTCGTAGCACCAGTCATATACAATGGCGCCTGTTACCATAAACAGACCAATTCCTCTCGAAATATCACCAGCCTCCTTAAAGGTTGCTGTTTCGAGGGTATCAATAATCATAGTAATGGCTTCTCGTCCTACTTTTGGGTTTTTGATCATCAGATAGTTCAAGGCCTTTAATTCGGCTCTGACCGTAAGTCCTTTCTGGTTGAAAAAAAATCGAAAGTCTTTGACTGCCGGAATCTCCTCTGGTTTCCAATCTTCCTGCATTTTGACCATATCGTTCCAAACTTTTTTTAGTTCGGGATCGTTTATTCTGTTTTTTAGATCAGGAACTTGTTGTTCACGAATATATAATCGTGGATGAACCTTTGGGGGGACTGGCATTGACACGCCGTCCACATCTTTCCAAACTACATCGGCCTGGATTTGGGAATAACCTTTTGTTGAAAAAACGCAAAGTTCAACAACAAATAAAATCACACACAGGTAAAGCTGCTTTTTCATATTATGGTTCAATTGTCCGATCGATCAATTTAATCTGACCTTGGTGATTTCAAGATATGAAGATTTTTGCGCAGCAATAAGGCATACTGTGCCTTTTCAACAAGATTGAAATGAATTTATTGATTTTTAAAAGTATGGCGTTTGGGATATCAAAACAATTCTTCCCATACAGACTCTTCATCTTTTAGTCGATGGGGTTTAAAAATATTAAATGATACCCGATAGGGTATATTTCAGTGAGTTAATCAAGTATTTATACCCTATCTATCGGGATAGAACGATCCTAAGCTTCAAGCTCACCTAAATGAACCCTTCCTTAATACACATCGCAATAAGTTCTAAACCAGTTTTGGTGCCCGATTTTCGCATGATGTTTTTGCGGTGGGTATTCACCGTCTGTAGGGATATAAAGAGTAATTTTGCTATTTCTTTATTTCTCCTTCCTTCCGCAATTAAGCGGATAACCTCCATCTCACGTTTGCTAAAAGGTCTTTCCATTGATTTTAGCGCAGGTTCATTGAGTACATCCACTTGGAAAAAATCATATTTCCCAATTATATGCGTTAAAGTGGCTTTATGGCTATTAACCGTAGTAAGATGGTTAATATTTGTATGGATATTCAATGATTTGGCAAAGCCACCTTCCTCGTCAGTTGTTAAAAGAATGGCTTGATGCTGAAACAATTGATAACTACCATCAGCTATTTTAAACCGAAAACAATAACTCATTTTGTATTCAGTTACTTTATTCCTTCCCATATGTTTATATAGGTAATTCAATATTTTTTCTTCTGCCTGAGCAACGTAGTATATATCGTCTGGATGAATTTGGCCTATAATATCATCAAAAGTAACTGTTTTAGGATCAAGGCCAAGTACATCCTCAATATAAGGGCTCATGTATTTAATTTGTCGGTCATAAAAATCAACTACATAATAGTAGTATGGACCAGCACAAAAAAAAGAAGACATAATTTGATCAGGGCTTACATCCAAGTCAATATTTCTGCTGGTGATGATATCTTTTGATTTATTCCATATCCCATGTAATATTTCAGCATTTTGTTTCATTTCAGTATACCTTAAAAACTGTTTTATTCGATAAACAAATTTACAAAGGTTCAATGCATCAAATTGTCACTGCTTTCGGTGATTTTTTAATCTATCATAATATTAATCTTGTATGAGTTACTAAAAATCAACAGTGGTTTTAATGGAAATGGAATTAAATCAAATCAAAGGCCCTGGCGTATTCGCATAATTCGTAATAAGAAGTCGTTTCTAGCTTCTGTCTAATGTTTTTTCGATGGGTTTCCACAGTATTCTGTGATATGAAAAGTTTTTCAGCAGTATCAACAGAACTTTTACCTAAAGCCATTAGCCGCAGGACTTCACGTTCCCGTTCGCTTAAACCGGAGAAGCGTTGAAGGTTTTTTCTTAAAAAATCATTCTCTTCCAGCAAGCGCGTAGCTTTAGCCGTCATGTGATGCATGGCGTCAATTGGGAATGCTAGCGTAATTGCCAATAAAGGGTTATTCTCATCATCACGTAAAAAAACCTTTGTGCTAGCCATATGCCATACCCAATCTGCATGAGTTGAAAGCCGCACCTGTTGAAAACAGGTGCAGAATTCTTCATCGTTGTTTCGTTCAACCAATCCCAATATTTTAGGTACGTAATCTTTAGCATCCTCACTATTGAAATAATTGCCATAATATTCTTCGGCAGTAAGATTAGTAATTCCTTCCAGGGATATGTTAAGTTGGCGCAAGCCCCTATCCGACATCCAGGCCACAGACCAATCTCTGAGGTCATGTAAAATTACTACCCCTGGCATTCGATCAGCAATAGAAGCCATCTCTGCAATAGCGTTATCTACTTTTGTTTGGATTGAGTCAGCTGTCATTTTAGATAAATAGAAAATTATGGGATAGTTATCTATAAGCCTAATTAACTATTAGATTACACCCTAATTTACCGAATAAAAGATTCATTTGGTAATGAATCAGGATATTTTTCTTATTTCCCCCTCCTTGAGTTTTGGCAAATTTCCTAAACAGAAAATCTGCTACCAACTAACTCGCAAGAAATGAAAAATAATACACAGAAAAGCAGAATGGAGCGTAAACCTTTAAATACCAGAAATCGGGTATTTATATCATGAACTATTGTACTGAGATTTGTGTAGCATTTAGATGCTGAAAGATGACACTTTATCTGACTACTATGAAAAAGTTCAACAACAACCTGAAATCATACTTGTTCATTTTTGGTTTACTATTTATAGGCTCGATTTCATGCAAAAAGGATAATTTAAAACCTCAGGAAGAAAAACAAACTGAAAATAGGCTAATTGACGATGCTGCTTATAATGACAACATTATAAAGGGTGCCGGAAATGTTTTTTACCAAAAAAGCTTTAAACCTAATAGTTTATCCCAGTTAGTCGCTAAAATGGCCTTTAATGAAGATACATTGGCTTTATATGGAAAAATAAATGCTTCATCAAAAATTGAAGAAGCTCATACCTTTATTTTATCAAGAAAGAAAAATACGGAACTTTTTGTAACTGAAATTTTTAGAGAAACCTCTAGCAGTAGAATATATGCCATAGAAAATAATGTAAAAAGTAAGTTCATTATTGAAATCAAACAATACGATGCAACAACAAAGGAGTTGTCGGTATTAGACCATAATTGGCAAACGGGAGTTTCAAAAATACTAACAAGCACCATTATTAGTGATGGAATTATAAACCAAGTAGTCCCAAAGGCAGCCAATGTGTTTAAATGTTTACAGCCAGATCCACATAACGAATTGAATAAAAATATCGACCAAACATTCAAATACGTCATGTGCAGTGGGCTGGCTTCAAATAATAATCAAGGTTTGGACGATATAATTTCAGCTGTAAAGAAAATCATTGATCAGGTAAAAAAAATGGAAGATTATAAATCTTCATTAGAACAATTAAATTTAGCTGGTCAGGCGATAGAGCAACAATCCTTAATGCTTAAAGCAACAAGTTCTGGAATCTCCAAGTTAAAATATGTAACTGAGGATCTGAATACTGTATTGAATACACTCGCAAACTTAAAAGATGTATTGGTACCAAGAGATAATCGAGAAATACTATTATATCTGTTGAACGAAACTAATGCGCTTCTTTATTATCAAAGAATGAATCAATTCCTTGTCATCATTATACAAGCCATCGATAAAAAGACAGGTAAACCAATCACTGAACTGATGGTCAATATGGAACTTATAAATCCGCTTACAGGGCAAGTACTTTGGAAAGCATTTGAACCTGTTTCCAAAAATACCGGTAATTTAACCTTTACATTTGAGCCTCCTGCCTGGGAAAATTATGAAAATATCGAAAAGCTACATCTAAATTACTCCTTTACCTTAAATGGCGAGAAAGTCAGTTATTTAGGAATTATATCATTACAGTACATTATTCCTAATAAAATTGAAATAATAGATGGGAATAACCAGGTTACTGTTCCAAATAAAAAACTCACAAAACCATTAAGCGTAAAAGTAACTGAGAAAGATGGGTTTCCTGCCAGAGGCATTAAAGTTCAATGGAGAGTTAAAAAAGGTGGTGGAAAACTAGGTTCAATAGAGACCACAACCAATGAAATGGGGATAACTGAGGTTGACTGGATCTTAGGTGACAGCACAGAGGTACAAGAAGCAGAAGCTACAGTTAAAAGATCGAATGGTGAATCTATAATCGGTAGTCCTTTAGTTTTCAAAACATTAGGAGTCTCTATATTGGGGAGGTGGGAAGCTTACGAAATTTTTGTAGAAGGATTAAGTACTTATAAAAATGCTATTTATCAAAATGACGAAGAAATACCAGAATGTAAAGGTGTAATAGGTAAACACAAAAGAAGTATAGAAAGCCTACTCCTTGATTTCAATAAAGATTTAACTTATAAAATTGATGAGGATAACTCAACTTCGAAGCAAAGTGTAAACTGGGGACCAGGTAAGCCATGCACATTAAATCCAATTGAGCACTACTCTGATTCAGAAGAAAACATGGGCGCATTCGATTATAATTCGAGTACTAAAAGTGTAAAATTTTATTTAAACTCAAAAGAGTACATTGTTTTTAAAGTAACTAAACTTACAGCAACAGATCTGTGGGTAGAATTTTCAGGGGTATCCACAGGCTTTATGGACTTAGATATGGAACTTGCTGAGTTTTTTGCTGAAAATGGATCAGGAAAGTTTAAAAGAAAATAAGACCCTTGCTTGCATAAAAATTATCTGCTGGATAGAATCATTTATGAGTCTAAATATGCTATTAGGCGTAAATCAGGTAGGAAATAGTTCGAGAAGCACCCAGTTGGGGCTACTGGACAAAAAAAGCCGATTTTCGAAAAGAAAAGCGGCTTTTTTTTCGTTTTTGATGTCTGAAATCATCAGAAAATGTGCTTTTGGGAAGCCCCTTTAACGGGTTCTTTTAATGCGTAGTTCAGTTCCTAGGTAGTGATGCCTTCATCCGTGCAAAAGCTAGGTTAGAACAACTCAATGGTCAAATAGACGACTGGAAGTCGCTAAGTTATACTACCGATTTTGATTAAATTAAGATGTAAATTGGATATATCATCCTTACAATATCAACAGTCGTTCAACTGAGTTTGCAGCCGGTGGAATTTTCGAATATAGAATGTTTTTACTATTTTTGTATTGATCGGTACAAAAAGTAAATTGCAATGAAGGGAAGACCAACATTATTTGAGAACAAAGAGCTTGTTAGTAAGGCTCAGAGCGTATTCTGGGAAAAGGGGTATACTGCGACATCCCTAAGTGATCTGCTAGAGGTTACCGGAATAGGTTCTGGTAGTTTTTATAATAGTTTCAAGGGAGGTAAAAAAGAAATTTTTAAAGCGACAATCTTACAGCGTAGGGAGGCATTTAGTAATTTCAGAAAGGAATTGGAAATAAGCGGAACACCATTGGAGTTGATTAAGGATTTTTTCAGGAGCGTTGCGAAATCATCCAAGGAGGAAAATCTAAGGGGCTGTATCATAGCTAATACGGTGGTTGAAATGACCTATGTAGATGATGAGCTGGAAGCAGAAGCGGTACATATTCTGAAAGATGTTGAAAAAATGTTTACTGATGTTTTTGAAAAGGAGAAGCTTAAGGGTAATCTTAGCAATCCTTTATCAGGGCAGGTGTTAGGAAGATATCTGGTAACCTTCTGGTGTGGTTTGAATACGCTTAGAAGGATTTACCCTGACCAGAAGGTCCTTGCTGAACAAATAGAAATGCAGTTGGACATACTTCGTTAATTTTTTTTGAACAATTGTGTATTGATCATTACAAAAATCAAAAATAGAATGGATTTAAAATTAAAAGGAAAAAGAGCATTTATAAGTGGCTCTACTCAGGGAATCGGATTTGCGATAGCTCAGCAATTGTTAGCTGAGGCTGCTGAAGTTGTCATAAATGGGCGGGATCAGGTAAAGTTGGACAATTCGCTGGCAGCACTAAAAAGAGAATTTCCAGATGCCATTGTATCAGGAATAGCTGCTGATTTTTCAGATAAGGAACAAGTAACAGAACTGCTGGCTCGGTTGGATGATATAGATATCCTGATCAATAATGTCGGTATATTTGAGCTTAAGGATTTTACAGAGCTTACAGATGAAGACTGGTACAGGATTTTCCAGATCAATGTAATGAGCAGTGTTAGTCTATCGAGGAAATTACTTCCACAGATGTTGAAAAAGAATTGGGGAAGAATTGTTTTTATCAGTAGTGAATCGGGCGTTAATATCCCTGAAGATATGATACATTACGGAATGACAAAATCCGCAATGATGGCAGTTTGTAATGGATTGTCAAAATTAACCAAGGGTACAGAGGTGACAGTAAACACCATTTTAGGCGGTCCTACTTATTCAGATGGAGTAGCTAATACTATCGAGTACCTCGCAAATATTCAAAACGTAGGTGTTGAGCAGCTGAAGATTGGAATTATGCAACAGACAAATCCTCATTCGCTAATAGGGCGTTTTATCAACCCGGCTGAGATTGCTCATTTAGTAACCTATCTTTCAAGTCCACTTTCTTTGGCTACAAATGGAGCTAGCATAAGGGCAGATGGTGGTGTTTTAAAAATACTGTGATCTACCTCCTGGCGCTGAGTCCAGACCGTGCCGATATGGCTTCGGGGATAGATATGAGCGTGCTAATTTCTTGCTACAAGGATAATATGAAATAAATAATAATTTTGCAATATCCTAAACGAAAATTTGCCAGCAGAAAATGAAAAGTTATTCCTTCCATGCAACCATAGAAATAATAGGGATTAATCCATACGTCCAGATCCCGGAAATTATTTTGACCGAAATTTTTAATCAAGCAGGTAAAAATAAAGGACATATTCCTGTTGCTGGAACCGTAAATAGTCTACCGTACCAACAAACTTTACTAAAGTACAGTGGTCTCTGGCGACTTTACATTAATACATTAATGCTTAAAAATTCTCCCAAACGTATTGGAGAAACCATTAAAGTGACTATTGAATTTGACCCATCGGATAGAACGATAAAACCACACCCTAAGTTAATAGAGGCATTAAAAAATAATCTAGAAGCAAAGTCTAAATTTGATAATCTTACTCCTTCAATGCAAAAAGAGATGGTGAGATATATTTCATCCTTAAAAACAGAGGAAAGTAGAAATCGAAATATTGAAAGAGCTATTAATTTTTTGTTGGGTAGAAGTTCGTTTATAGGAAAAAAAACTCTTTAATTAATTCTATCTTTGTGACCTGTTATACTATATCTAATATATTATTCAATCCTTCGTAAGATACACTCCTTAAATCGAAGGCCTAATGCATTGGAACCATCTGGTTCTGGATGTAACGGATAATATATACACCTTTTTTTTCCAACAATTTTTAATAGCAAAAGAGATTGATTATCAAAATCAATTGCTTTATCACATTGCAAGATGATTAGTATCTCCTGCAATTGGATAAGGGTTAATAATATTCAAGATGAATAGTAAACAGTTAATAAGTAGAGATATAGAACTCTTTTATAATAAAGCATCCGAAGAAACCAGACTGAACAAAGGTATGGGGGTATTTGAATTTGAGAGAATCAAATCACTCGTAGAAAAATATATTCCATTCGCATCGGCTAAAATAATTGATGTTGGTGGAGGAACAGGCAAATATTCAGAATGGCTTGCCAAAAGAGGTCATGAGGTATACTTAATTGAGCCAGTACTTAAACATATTCAAATAGCTAAGGATAGAGCTAGTAAATTAAAAAATAAATATTTTGTTTCTTTAGGAGAAGCCAGGAATTTAGACTTCCCGGATAATTTTGCTGATTTAGTAATTCTACACGGACCGCTGTATCATCTTCAAAAAAAAGAAGATAGAGAAAAAGCGATTCGTGAAGCCAAACGAGTTGTAAAAAGAGACGGTATCATTTTAGGGTTTTCTATAAATTATACTGCATCAACTTTAGTTGGGCTTTTACAAGGACTAATTCATAAAGGTACTTTCTTTAAAATGTGTAAAGAAGAACTCACAACAGGTGTTCATAATCCCCCGAGTGATTTTCCCTGGCTTCTGGCGGAAGCATATTTTCATAAACCAAAAGAGTTAAAAGATGAATTCGTGAAACAGGACTTGACGTATATAAATACCTATGCAGTTGAAGGGATGGCCTGGCTGGATAAAGACTACTTTTTGAACCTTTTGGATATGAAAAAGAGAAAGACCTTAATGGAACTCATTCAGATCACTGAAAACGATAGCTACCTTTTACCATTTAGCCCGCATATGATGATAGCGGTAAAAAAACGATCAACTTATGACAAATAAAGATAAATATTTTAATGCTTTCAAGGAAAGCAATGGCCGTTGTAATGAAATAGAGCTTGGAGAAAAACTTGGTCTAGATGAAAATACGACCAGACAAATACTCACTCAACTTCTATCAGAATATAAAATTGAACATATTGAAAATAGAGTTTGCGATTATAGCGTAATGAAAGCTGTTAAAGGAAGAATCAGATAACAATACATATATTCTATAATTAGTTGGATTTGACGATCGGTATGACATACTGTTGTCACTGGTCGTCTTAAATTTGTTAATATTAAAGCCGCTTATTACAAAAAATACGGAGGACAATAGCTATGGAAGATAGATTAATGATATATCCAACAGACAATATCGAATGGCGCGAATGGCTTGCGTTAAACCATTTAGAATGTAAAGGCGTCTGGCTAATCTATAACAAGAAGATTAAGGGAAAAGAATTACCAGGGTTATCCTGGAGCGAGTCTGTAGATACTGCACTTTGTTTTGGTTGGATAGATAGTAAAAGACTCCCTATCGATGAAATGAAATTTATGCAGTTTTTTTCAAAAAGAAAACCTAAAAGCGGTTGGTCGAGAATTAATAAGGAAAAGGTTAAAAATTTAATTGATCTTGGATTAATGACTGATGCTGGTTTGAAGACTATCAACGCGGCAAAACGCGATGGATCCTGGAAAGCGCTGGATGCCGCCGAAAACCTTACAATGCCTACAGACCTGGCTTTAATGCTGAAGGAGCATAGCCATTGCGAAGTTTTTTTTACTGCCCTTAGCAATTCGGTCAAGAAAACTGTTTTTTACTGGTTATCTAGTGCCAAAAGGGAGGAGACAAGAAATCGGCGACTTGCTGAAATCATTAGGTTTATAAACGAAGGTAAGCTGCCGAAACAGTTTTAATAACTATCAGGGAGATGGAAAACATAACAAGTTCAAGGCCGGCATGGCAAGGAGGCCAAACCATTCTCGGAAGTGCTTGTTTTAAATAAAATACATTGATCTATGCCAGAAACTAGAGATGAAATTAAAGAGAGTGGCTTAGCATATGTTACTGATGCTATGCCGGGAATTTATAGGAGAGGGGAAGCAGGTAAATTTTATTATCATGATAAAGAGGGGAATAAAATAACGGATGAAGACCATTTGCAACGGATAAAATTACTTGTTTTACCTCCTGCATGGAAAAATGTCTGGATAGCCCCTAAATCGAATGCTTATTTACAAGCGACGGGAATTGACGCTGCTAATAGAAAACAATACCGGTACCACGGTAAATGGATAAGTAGGCGATCTGACTATAAATATTTCAGATTACTGGAATTTGGAAAGACATTGCCTGAAGCAAGAAAAAGGATAATAAAGGATCTAAAACGTAAGGATTTTGATGAGCAAAAAGTACTGGCGATTTGTGTTGATCTATTACAGAAGACCTTGTTAAGGGTAGGTGGGAAAAGTTATATGCAACAATATGGCTCCATTGGTTTAAGTACATTGAAGGGTAAACATGCTAAAATCAATGGGAATTCAATGCGTTTATCTTTTGTGGGTAAAAAAGGAGTTCAACATGAGGTAACATTAACGGATAGACGTTTAGTGCCGCTTGTAAAAAAATGTAAAGATATTCCTGGTCAGGAACTTTTTCAATTTTATACCGATGGCGGAACTCATAAAAGTATAGATTCAGGTCAAATCAATAGTTACATTAAGGAAATAACAGGAAGTGATTTTACAGCAAAAGATTTTAGGACCTGGGGTGGTACATTGGAAGCTTTAAGACAATTTGCAATCTGTGAAAAACAATCTGAAGAAATTTCTAAAATGAAAGTTGAGATTCAGGTATTGGATTGTGTAGCTAAAAAATTGGGGAACACCAGAGCAGTCTGTAAAAGTGCTTATGTATATCCATTGCTGTTGGAAGCCTATAAAAACGACGGGCTAAATAAGTGGTTGAAAAAGATAAATACATCCATTAAGCCAATGAAAAGCGCGTTAGAGAATGATGAGAAGGTTCTTTTGTCTTTTCTTAAAACGACACAAAAATAGGTTTGTCAACCATTAATGATTTCGCCGCCATTAGGATGAAGGATTTGCCCGGTTATATAACTAGCATCTTCAGAAGCTAAAAAAACGTAGCAAGGTGCGATTTCATTTGGTTGTGCTGCTCGTTTTAAAGGGACATCTGATCCGAATTTTGAAACTTCTTCTGGAGTAAAGGTTGCCGGAATAAGTGGTGTCCATACCGGACCCGGTGCTACTCCGTTTACCCGGATTTTTTTGTCAGCCAAAGAAGCTGATAAGGATCTTACAAAAGAAACAATTGCCCCTTTTGTGGCCGAATAATCTATTAGATGAGCACTGCCCCGATAAGCCGTTACAGAAGTGGTACAGATAATACTTGCTCCTTTTTTAAGATATTTTAATGCCGCCTTGGTGGTATAAAAGTGTGAAAATATATTAGTCTTGAAGGTTTTTTCTAAATGCTTTGCTGTGATTTTTGTTATGCTACTGGTTGGAAACTGAATTGCTGCATTATTAACCAAAATGTCAAGATGACCGAATTCTTTTATAGTTTCTTGAACAAGCTTAATGCAGTGCTTTTCATTAGAAATATCTCCGGCAATTGCAACTCCGCGTCTACCGTAACTTTGAATGTGAGTTAATGTTTCATTGGCATCTGTATGCTCATTTAAATAACTGATCATCACATCTGCACCCTCTTGTGCAAAAGCAAGGGCAACCGCTCTGCCTATTCCACTGTCTCCACCGGTGATTAAAGCTACTTTTCCTGCCAATTTAAGGGAATGGTCCTTTGGACTAAACAAAGGAGCTGGTTCCATTTTAGTCTCTTTACCTGGTTGACTCCTTTGTTGTTGTTTGGGTCTTAGCTTTTTTTCTTTTACTGGTTTCATGTCATTGAAATTCATGTATGTAAAAGAATAACACCTTATTATTTAAATTGTTGTATGATAATGAGTAGCAACAATTAGTATCCTGGGTTTTGCACCATATTCATGTTCAGCATCATTCATCAATGCTTAGTGTCGATTATTTGGCGTAAACGAAAGAAATACTGTCTTTAACAATAAGTCCGCTCATGTTTTGGCCTACGTAAGTAATGGTATACTTAGCCGGTTTGGTGAGGTCATATCCTTTTAAAAGATCTACGGTAGTAGAAACACTGTCTTTAGAATTTACAGCCATATAACTGCTAGCCGGTGGTGGCATCACTCGTTTCGCCATCGCGCCTTTGTAGTTCACTTCTTCGCCGGACTCTGATTTTACATCCAAATATTTGCTTATGAAAGGCTCAAAAGGAGTGTGCCATTTGCAAAAATGTTGTGCAGTGTCGGCATTGTTGTACACCGTAAATTTCAGTTCCACCAATTCGCCAAGCTTAACGGTGTCTTTCATCGATATCTTTGCAAATAGACCTTTTTCAGCAGTGCTGTCTACAACTTCAGTAGCCGAAGAATTCGCTGCATCAGTACTGTTTTGTGCACCGTTGTTGTTCATCCCGCAAGATGAAAGTGCCAGTACAACGGCGGTAGATAGTAGTATATTAAAGTTTTTCATGATTTAGTTTTAGGCGTGGACAGCATCATAAACGATGACTTTCTCCCACAAATGACTATGATTCTTTATAAATTCCAGGTGAATGGGATGTGTTTGATAAGTTTCCTGGCCCTCCAGATCACTAAAAAAGATCAACTCTGATACGCCCCAACTGTTATCTACAACATCGCGTTTTTCTGTACTTGCAACAATGCCAACATGTATTTCGCGTACCGTTGGTATTTTTGCAAGTGTTTTTACACCCGCAGCCAACTGATCACGATCTTCTTTTGAACTTGGATTTTTCAACCAGAAAAATACATGATGTACAACCGGATAATTCTTATTCATATTTCATAAATCTATGAAAAATAAATGATTCACATAATGCGGCTAGCTTGGCCTTCTTTGAACTATTCCTAGCTTTCATTGATCCGGTATTCCTTGTTTTGGGATGAAATTTAAAGATCCTTCTGCTCATTCTTGATTTTTCTGATCCTTTTAGCAAACCTCAAGGCCCCTTCCGTAAGGTTGTCTTTTTTTACAGTTTGTTCCCTAAAACTTCTTTTACCAAGACTTAGTATATTCGTCCAGTTTCTATTTTTTAGATATTTATCAATTCGTGGGAAGTAGGAAGTTGACCAATAAGCTGTCTTTATTTCATCTTGTAATTTCATCACAACTTCTTGTAGCCTATTATCCAAATATTCGTTACGCTGGCAACGCTCTTTCACTCCCCCGCTATACCAATGATCATAGGAGAGATTAACTTTCCAGGAAGGTTCAATTATAAAAGTATATTTTCGAGACAGCCATACGATCTTCTTGTTGCTGGAATCTTCTGTAAATTCAGAAATTTCCCATTCTAACCCCTTTCCGTCCATTATCTGCACTATTTTAACTTCTGCATAAAAAACTTCCGATATAATTTGATGCGTAAAATTGAAGGCAAATTTTTGTAATTCAATAAGAGGCATGGTGCTTGGATAGTAAATCCCATTGCTGTTTATGGTGAATTCGTGCCCATAGCTATAATCTCTATTCTGATCCATAATTTTTAAGAAATTTAATCAAGCGAATGTACCGCTAAGGGTAAGCCCTTAGCGATGCTTTTATTTTTCTAAACGCATTTCAATTGCCCTAAGTAAGTGCTATTGCCCTGCAACTTTCCATCTTTCGAAGCAAAACTCATATAGCAATGGACGGTATCGCCAACAAAATCTTCTCGTAGGTCGAGCATATATCCCTGTGCATAACGATCAGTTGCCAATGCCTTTTTCACAGAATACCCTTTTGCTGGATTATAAACCAGAAAAGTGGCCATATCAGTGTATTGACAGTACATAGATTGTCGTTGCGGTAACCAGTTAAATTCTATTTGTCCAGGTAAAGCCAACATAGCAGGACTTTCGGCTGGGAGAATATAACCTCTGCTGTACATCAACTCTGGGTAATTCAATGTGAAACCAGTTTCATCGACTAGAAACGCATGGTCATAGTTGTAAGCACTCGCCACATTTACAGGGTCCTTTCCTTTAGAAAACTGCTTAAACCCGACCTTGATTAAATCATCAATATTGGTCAAAAAGCCGCTTAGCAGTCCAAATTTTCCTTGAGCATCCAATTGCGAAGTTGTTGGCGGTTTAGTACTTGCCCGGTAAGCGCCGGTAAGCACGTTAATACTTCTGTGCATACGGCCTACTGAGGGACCTGTTTTATTGCGAATGGGACCCATGATCCCCGATTTTAATATGCCCATGTCAAGAATTTAATAACAAGTTATCCGTTGTTTCTGATTTGTTAAAACTGCCGGTGTATACACTGTCAGCCACTTGCTTTCTGTCTGCGGCAATAAAAGATAAATAGGTCTCCATATATTTCCCTTGTAAGCTCGGTGGAAGTTCCAATGTTGCGCTTCCAGAAATTCTGTCATTACCAAACAATAGGTATTCTGCCCGCTTTTCATTAGGGAAATAAGCCAGTATCATCACTTGTTCAGCCGCTTCTGGCCAGGCCATCTTAGGGTCTGTGTGCCAGGTAAACTGTAGTCCCATAGGGAATTGCGTAACCTTCCAATTTTCTGCGGGCTTTAAAAGTCCTTTGCTTAATAAAATTTGAGAATAGGCAATCTTAAGTGCTGGATAAGTTCCCTCAATCATCCGACTTTTGTTGTACTTTATAGTTTGATTATAAGCGTTATCGTTCCTTAATTTGGCCTCAATGCTAAAGCCTGTTTCGATAAAATCTCTTATCACTAACGTAAACTCACCAGATAGTTTGGTTGCCACTCTGTTTCTTAATTGTAATTCCGAAGGTGGTTTGTTATTCACTCCGATTTGTCGACATACATTTTGACCATTTAACATGTAACAAACCATGTTGCCCATTCTTCCGATGAATGGTCCATTCGGACCGTTGTTGATAATTCCCATTGCGTTAATATTTGGTTAGATAATAGGTCTCATTACCTGAGGCTTAAACAAATATAATACACAACTGCCCGAAATGCAATAGACAGAGTGTAACATTAATAGCGAATAAGTTGGGAATGAATAGAGTTTAAATAGAGGGTTGCTTTACCCTTGCTTTAGGGTTGGCTTACCCTTGCTTTACCCTTGACTTACCCTATGGGTAAAGCAACCCTAAAGCAAGGGTAAGGCAAGGGTAAAGCAACCCCATATTTATTCCCAACTTATTAGCTACTCATTCCTTATTCATAAGTAGAACAGCCAGCCCCACTCGCCTCCCTTTTGAGCTTGATGACAATCAGTTCCATTTTTGACCGGCGTCATGATTTGGTCGGGGCAATGCTGGTAAATTTGTATCGTGTTAATTCCTTGTATTAATTGATTTTAGCTATGAAACCATTATTGTTATTGACCGATTTTTCTGAAAATGGTAACCATGCAGTTGAGTATGGATATCGTCTCGCTAAAGATTTAGAGACCAATGTGACCTTATGCAATGCGGTTGACTTCGCGGAAACTGCAAATATGTTATGGCCTGCTGAAGCTTATGATGCCCTGATCTCTGATAGTAGCAAAGAACTGAAAAAGTTGATGAAACATTTAGAAGAGACAGACCACAATGCCGGCTTCCATCCGCAGATCAGTTACCAGTGCAAACTTGGCCGACTTGTCGACGTGGTGGAAAGCGCAAGACAAAAGGAAGATTTTTACATGATTGTAATCGGTGCACATCGTAAGGGCTTTGCCAGGTTTTTATTGGAGAACCACAGCAAAAGTATGATGGATACTTTAACTTGCCCGCTGCTGATTGTACCGCAGAAGCTTAGCTAAAACTAAATAGTTTTTGTCTAAATTTGCGGCAATGAATTGGAGCCGCATTATTTTAATAGCCTGTCTGTTTTTTGCAATAAGCATTAACCGGGCAGAAGCCCAGGTACTAAGCCCTTTGCCTTTGACAGACACTACTGCTGCTGTGAAAAAAAGCTATTCAAGGCGTGTGGTAAGGGATTCTGCTTTCTATGCAAGGCAAAAATTTGTAACCGATTCTATCATTTCGCATACCTGGATTTTGCCCCCAGCTTTAGTCGATAAAAACATCATTATCGATAGCATTTTAAAAGCACAGGTATATGGCCGCTCTGGCTTGTATACCCGCTATAAAGATTATAAAACTTCCGAAAAAGTTAGTCAATACCGTACTGGAACACCCGTGCCAAAAGGAAACCTGTGGGTATTAGGTGTAATTGCCCTCTTGATGGTCTTGTTTGCATCCTTAAAAATCTCTTTTTCAAAGCAGTTACAAACTATTGTACAATCTTTTTTTAGCAACAGAATCCTAAATAACCTCAATAAAGAAGATAACCTTTTTACATCTTGGCCCTTCCTGCTGCTATTTGTACAATTTGGTTTTACCATTGGTATGTTCTTTTACCTGGTTACTCAATATTATCACATGTCTTTTGCCGATAGTGGCTTCCGTTTCTATCTAAGCATTTCTGTTTTAATAGTGGTTTTATACGTGTTAAAGATTGTTTTATTGCGGCTACTCGGTTACCTTTTTGACGTTCAAAAAGCCGTAAGTGAATATGTGTCGATATTATATTTAAGTTATTTTAATATCGCATTAATGTTCATCCCTTTGGTGATCGCTTTTGCGCTATCTCCTTTAAAGTATGGGCCTTATTACATCGCCATTTCATTTATTCTATTAACTATTGTCTTTGTATTTCAATTTATTAGAGCCGGAGTTAATATTTTATCTCATTATCGGTTTTCAAAAGTCTATTTGTTTTTGTACTTTTGTGCCCTCGAAATCTGCCCTATATTAATATTAATCAAGGCAATAGGATTATAACGCGGTAATTAGGTAAAATGCAAGAACAGACAGAAGATAGGCTACGTAAGGTGAAAAGTATATTGGTAACCTTACCAAAACCGGAAACAGAGAAGTCTCCTTATTTTGATTTGGCTAAGAAGTACAATTTGAAAATTGATTTTAGATCATTTATTCATGTTGAAGGTGTTCCAGCCAGGGATTTCAGAAAAGATAAAATCACCTTGGGTGATTTTACAGCAGTAGTTTTTACAAGCAGAAATGCAGTAGATCACTTCTTTAGAATTTGTGAAGAAATGAGATACGATGTGCCAGCAGATTTGAAATACTTCTGTATTTCGGAGTCTACAGCATTATATCTGCAGAAATACATCCAATACAGAAAGCGAAAAATCTTTTTTGGTAAGCAAACTGCAGCCGATCTGGCCGAAGTATTAAAGAAACATGCTGAGGAGAAATTCCTTTATCCATGTTCTGATGTAGCTACCGAAGATACCATGAACTTTTTGCAAAAGAACGGATACAACGTTACACCAGCAGTTTTGTTTAGAACTGTAGTGTCTGATTTATCTGATCTGGCAGAAGTTTTTTATGATATCATCGCTTTCTTTAGTCCTTCAAGTATTCAGTCGTTATTTACCAATTTCCCTGACTTCAAGCAGAACAATACACGTATTGCCGCCTTTGGGGTAAATACACATAAAGCTGTTAAAGATGCAGACTTGATTGTAGATATAGCAGCCCCTTCGCCGGAAGCTCCATCTATGATTATGGCACTTGAGAATTATATAAAGAAATCAAATAAATAGGCCTTTGATATTTACTTTTACTTTAATAAGTTTCTTGTGAATTGTAGCGGTGATGGTATAAATAGCAAAACCCCTTTCTTTTTTACAATGGGTCACATTTTTATGACCTAATAATTGTTTATATCAATCATTATTGATAAAATTGTTATAAAATTGCTTAGCGCTATTATGAGAAACTTATACTTCGTTGCTTTTATTATGATCACTGCATTATTTTCTAGTTGTGGAAAAGGAGGACAGGGAGAACTAGTAGGAGTTTATAATAGGAAATTCAGAAACAATAAAATTCCATTGGGAATGGTATATATCCCACCTGGAAGGACATTAATTGGGATGTCTGATGAGGACATCAATAACTCGCAAAGTTCTCCGAGTAGGATGACTTCATTCAGTGCCTTTTTTATGGATCAAACCGAAATCTCAAACGCTGAATACAGACAGTTTGTGACTTGGGTTAGAGATTCTGTTGCCGTAACCTCTTTAGGTCCAACGGTAGCTCCGGCTTTCTTTAAGCCTGCACCAAAAGGGGCAGATGGAGCAGGTGCTTTAGGTGCCAATCGAGATATTGACTGGAGAAAAGTTGGAAAAGGATCTTTACTTTGGAGTAAAAAGAACGGTGGTATGGGCAACAAGTTAACCGATATGTATTATAGCGGTGCTGATGCTTTACCGGGCAAAAATGAAATCGATATCAGAAAACTTAAATATGCTTATAGCTATGTGAGCTCTGATTTAGCGGTTGAAGGTAGAAAAGACCCATCGAAAAAAAGACAGGATTTCATCATCACTTATACCGATAATCCTGATCCTTCTAATCCAAATCATCACCCATCTGTACCTGTTTATCCAGATACATTGGTTTGGAAAGTAGATTATTCATATTCTCAGAATGATCCAATGGTGAAAACTTATTTTAACCACCCTTCTTACGATGAGTATCCTGTGGTAGGGGTTACATGGGAGCAAGCCAGTGCTTTTTGTGTGTGGCGTACCCGTTTCTACGAATCAGTTGCCGCTTCAAGAAAATTACCTGCAAACTCAAGACCTGAATACCAGTTGCCAAGTGATGCACAGTTTGAATATGCTGCCAGAGGTGGTAATGTGAAGACTAAGTATCCATGGGGTGGCCCATATGTGCGCAATACAAAAGGTTGCATGCAAGCAAACTTTAAGGTAGGTCGTGGAAATTATTCTGATGACGGTGGACTATACACTGTAAATGTAAAATCTTATTTCCCTAATGATTACGGGCTATTCAATATGGCTGGTAACGTTGCGGAATGGACAATAACTGCTTATAACCAGTCTTCAGCCCCAATGCTGCTTGATTTTAACCCTAACTTTACTTATGTAGCTAAAACTGGCGACAGTAAATACATGAAACGTAAAGTAGTAAGGGGTGGATCATGGAAAGATATTGGCTTCTTCCTTCAAAATTCTGTGGGTACGTACGAGTACCAGGATCAAGCTAGATCATATATTGGTTTCAGATGTGTAACCGCATATCCTGGTACTGATATCAGCTATAAAAACTAAAATAAACCCAAAAACTCAATAATCTCAAACATCCTTATTAACGAACAAAATGGCAGCAAAAAAGAAATTCGATTGGTTACACGTTGCAATATCCTGGGGAGCCAGTATTGTAATTATTGGCGCCTTATTTAAAATATTACATATTGGTGGAGCCTTTGGTAACTATGCGATAGGTATTGGTTTGGGAGTGGAAGCTTGTTTATTCTTCTTAACCGGCTTTAGACAACCAGAACAAGAACTTCCTTGGGAAAGAGTATATCCTGAATTAAGTGCTGATTATAACGGAGAGAAACGTCAAGTTCCAGTTGCTCAGGTGGCTGTAGCAGGTAATTCTTCAACCGCTGCCTTAGACAACATGATTAACGCTAAAATCGGTCCTGAATTGATTGAAAGCTTAGGTAACGGTTTGCGTACTTTTGGTGATAAAGTTGCTGCAATCTCAAACGTTGCAGATACTTCAGCCGCTACAACAGAATTTACAGCTAAAGTAAAAACTGCTTCTGCAAGTTTTGATTCATTGAATGGTGCTTTCCAAAAAGCAACTTCTCAGTTAGCAGAAATGGGCGAAAGCAATACTTCAGCTACCGCATACCATGATCAGGTGAACGCTTTAGCTAAAAATCTATCTGCTTTAAATGCAGTTTACGAATTGGAATTACAAGATTCAAGTGCACACCTTAAATCAATGAATAAATTCTATCAGAATCTATCATTAACAATGGGCAACTTTAATGAATCTATGGAAGATTCGAAACAGTTTAAAGACGAGGTTGGTAAATTGGCCAAAAACTTATCTTCATTAAATGCCATCTATGGTAATATGCTGTCTGCTATGAATCAGCAACGTGTATAATTAGCAATCAATTAGTTATTATTTAACCAAACAGACCTAATTATAAAATGGCCGGAGGAAAAGAAACAACGAGGCAGAAGATGATCAATATCATGTATTTGGTATTGTTAGCGATGCTCGCTTTAAACGTATCAGATACCATACTAAATGCCTTTAAAAATATAAACGACAGTTTGGTTTCTTCTAAAACCAACGTAAATACAAGTATTGATCAGTTATTTGCATCGTTTGAAAATACAAAATTAAAAGACGAACCAGCCCGAGCACAACCTATTTGGGAGAAAGCCAACAAGGCAAAGGCGCTTGCTGATGAGTTGAACAATCTTGTTCAACAATTGAAAGACGAGTTCCTTAAAGCCGGTGAAGGTATCAATGAAGAAACTGGCGATATCAAGCTTCGGGATAACATGGATATTGCTCAAGGCATCATGGTTAACCGTAAGGAAGGATTTAAGTTAAAAGCTAAAATTAACGAGACCCGTGAGAAATTGATCGACCTGTTGGACGAAAAAGATCGTGCTGGTGTAACTTTTTCTTTAGAAGCTAAAGATGCCGTAAAAGGCATAAATGGCAAAAAAGAATGGGTAGACGTTAATTTTGGTGAGGGTACGCCACTTACGGCTGCCAATACCATCTTAAGTAAAATTCAAGCCGATGTTAAAAATGCAGAAGCCGAAGTAGTTAAAAAATTATTCGGTAACATGGATAAAGCATTGGTTAATTTGGATCATTTTGAGGCTGTGGCTGTAGCGCCAAGCTCTTATGTGGTACAAGGTCAGCCTTACACTGCTGAGGTATTTTTAACTGCTAGCGATAGCCGTTCTAACCCACAGATCACTGTAAATGGAAGTGGCCTTTCTGTAAAAGACGGTAAAGGAACTTATACCGGTGGAACTGGTGCAGTAGGTATGTTTAAGTGGAAAGGTGTAATCCGTGTGAAACAAACAGACGGTACTGTAAAAGAATATCCAACTGCAGAACAAAGCTATCAGGTCGCCAAGCCTTCGGCAACGGTTTCTCCTGATAAAATGAATGTAATTTATGCTGGTATTCCGAACCCGTTCTCAGTTTCGGCTGCTGGTTTCCCATTAGAAAGCGTAAACGCTACCATTTCTGGCGGGTCAATTAGAAAAGAGGGCAGCGGAAAATATGCTGTAAGTGTTGGTGGTGATCAGGTAGGAAAAACATTAAGTATCAATGTTTCTGCAAGTCAGGGAGGTAAAACATTGAACCTGGGTGCTCAACAATTCAGAGTTAAAGCATTGCCTACACCAAAAGCATACATCAAAGGTAAATCTGGAGGTAATGTGCCTTTAGAATGGATGGAAGGTGCGGGTTCTATTGATACTCAACTGGAAGACTTTGTTTTTGATGTTAAATTTAGGGTGGTTAGGTTTGCTGCAACTTTTATTAACCCACGTTCTGACGCGGTTACCATTACAAATCCTGGTGGCGGCTTTGGTGGACAAATAAAAGGAGCTTTAAACTCTATTAAACCAGGCGCAACCATTATCTTTAAAGATATTGTTTGTGAAGGACCTGATGGTAGACAAAAGGTTTTAGATGGAATAACATTTATTGCTAAATAGAAGAGATGATGAAAAAGGTTTTGTATACAGTCTTATTCCTGTTTATTTGCTCAGCTTCTTTTGCGCAAAGCAACAAGAGACGAGCCACTAAACCAGCTGCTGCAACGGCGGCTCCTGTGGTAACAGCCCCGGTTGTACCTGTAGATACTGTACCGAAGGTGAAGAAAAAAATAAAAACACCTCCTAAAGACGGCTACTCTGTTAGAGTAGATGTTGACAGTAATGTAATGGTTCAGTATGCTGATGTAAGGGAAGAAGATGTTTTTTATGCAAAACGCATCTGGCGTGAAATTGATTTAAGAGATACCATCAACTCTGTATTAAAAGCAGAAAATGCAAAGCTAATCGATATCCTGCTTGAAGCAGTTGGTAACGAAGAGCTGACGGTGTATTCTTCTAAGGATACAACAGCAGGAAAGCTTTTGGAGGACAATGACTCATTTAGAATTGCATTAACCGCTCAGGAGGCTTTACAAAGCGCGAGAGGGGTAAGCGAAGGGGTAGCTGATTCGGCAACTGGTAAAATTGCTGAACCAAAATTGAGAAGACTAAGGTCTGACGAGTTTCTTAAATTCAGAATTAAGGAAGACTGGATCCTGGATATCAAGCGTTCTATTTTCGAACCAAGAATTATAGGTCTTGCACCTATGAAAATGGTAGAAGGTAACTGGCAACCAGTATTCTGGATTTATTATGATGATGCAAGAGAGTTATTGAGCAAAAAGCGTATGACGAATCCGCTTAATGATGCTTCGCAACTCACTTTTGACGATTTCTTTGTGAGACGCTTGTTCTCAAGTTATGTAGTGAAGGAAACTAACCCAGCTAATAAAAACATTATCGATATCCTAGGTCAGACTGATCCTAAGGACACAAAAAAATTATATGAGTCGGAAAGGATTAAGAAATCTATTTCTGATTACGAGCAAAGCTTGTGGGAGTATTAATTTAAACTCCGAAGGAAAACGAAAAGAGGGTGTATCAGGATACACCCTCTTTTTTTTATGTGCGGTCGTCATCCTGAATTTATTTCAGGATCACTCTTGAGCATATTTTTTGAATAACAGGTGCGAGGTCCTGAAATAAATTCAGGATGACGACCGAGTTACGACGGCCGTGTTAACGCTAAGACCCTACAATTCCTTGCTCTTAACAAAGTAATCTAGTAGCGCTTTCAATTGTGCTTAAACAGTGGGTTCGAGGTCTTCGATCTCATCAGCTAGCTGTCAAGTACGATCATAGGAGTTGAGAATGCGAATTCCTGAATTGAAATGCCAACACGCGTGAGATTCAGTCGAAATTAAGGGAGGACTGAGTCTCTTAAGAATAAAGATTAGTGAGTACTGGCTGTTTCAGGTTAAGCGGTGTTTTTTTGAGGGCTGTACGATCGCGTAATGCGAATTCATATTACTGCTCTGTATCTCAGTAAGTTCAGTCCAATGGATGGTGAAGAATTTGCTCTTGATGGATATTCTATTGTTTTAAGAATGGTATTGTCGATTTTGTGCACTGAAGATAATTTGATTTTTTCTTAAAATTGGTTAACACTGCGATTTTAGCCTTTACTTCAGAGTTTTCTATTCTTTAATTTTCTTTTCATTATTTTTTTAAATGCATCTAGACTGCACTGAGGTTTGTTAATATTAAGCATTATTAATTCTTCTTGTGTGTACATAACTCTATAAATGATGATATTAAATCTGTCAAATGCTGACATATCTATTTTAAGGATTCTGGTGTTAAATTCATTTTATTTTCCCAATCCAATAATCCCCTCGGCCATAAATGCGGTGTCATTAGGAGCTTATGGGGAGAATCAGGTTAGTCTTTATACTGGAACTCCAGACTTAACAATCCCCTTATAATGGGATTGCCTACAACTATCCGTGGTATTTTTAACTTAATAAATATGAATAAAGTCTATCCGTTTGTCTTTCTATTATTGTTATTTTCTATTGAATGCTATAGCCAAAATAGCTATAAGCTAGAAGAAATAACTCCTAAGTCGCCAACTGCGTCAGGTATACAAAAATACGGTGAAGTTCCGGTTTCTTTAAATAATGGCACCAGTTCAATTTCAATTGAACTTTATAAGCTATCCGCTGGTTTGGGAGATTTAGAAATTCCTATTTCATTAAATTATTATAATAATGGCTTAAAAACTGATGAGATCCCTTCCTCGATAGGTTTAGGATGGGATTTGTTTTGGGGAGGTGTAATATCGCTTACGCAAAGGGGTAACTATGATTTTTCTGAAATAGGCTCAGGTTTGTATAGCGGAAAATCTTTATACTATTATCAACAGGCAGGACAGAATTTGAGTTATGTAGAAAGGTGTGATTATGAGGAAGGTATGGTTTCAGGTCGGTATGAAGGAGAGCCTGATACTTATAGCTATAACTTTCTAGGCCATTCTGGAAATTTTTATTTTGATGTTGATCAAAAAATAAGAGCATACCCAGAGTCAGATCTTAAATTTTCTACTGTAGGTCCTGGCGGTGGTTCATTTAAAATTATTGATAATAATGGAAATACTTTCTATTTCCAGCAATCAGAATTAAGTAGAGTTACTTCTTTTCAACAAGATCCATTTATTAGTCCGATAAATGTTCCATCATCTATCTTTTTAACGAAGATTGAAACAGCAAAGGGCAGAAAAGTGCGATTTACTTATAAAGAGACAGGTTTTGAGACAGTTAAGAAGGGAGAACGACTATCAGTTACTGGCGTTAGATCCGGGGGTACTTTTGGAATGATACCATATAGGTCTGATTTAGATACCACCAAATATTATTTGTCAATGACTCATTTACTTCCTGATTCTATTATAACAGACAATGGATATATAAAGTTTATTCACAGTAGTACAGGGAGACTGGATGTTAGTAAAATTTCTACAGGGAGTATGTCTTATATTATGGGCTTTAAAGTAGCTAATTATCAAAATAACAAGGTGTCAGAATTTGAGTTTTTGCAATCGTATTTTGATACGGACAAAAGACTAAAACTGACCTCAGTGAGAGAGATTTCAGAGAACAAGGTTGCTAGGAATTGGCAATTTTCATATTATGGTGAAAACTTGAGCTTTCCTGCCTTTTATGACAAGGGTAAGGATCATTGGGGCTATTATAATGGAAAGTATAATGCTTCTCTACTTCCTGAAGCTCATTATAAGGAATTATTCACACCATCTTCATTGTATCAACCCCATCAACAGCTTGGAATGCCAAATGATATTCGTGTTGGAGATAGAAATGCTGATCCGTCGTATAGTATGCGTGGTTTGCTTAAGGGAATTAAATACCCAACTGGCGGGAGTTCAATATTAACCTATGAGCCTAATCAGATTAAGGTCAGGCTATATACCGATATTACAAATAATAGGTTCTTATCATGGCACTTGCCTTATGATACAATTTGTGCAGCCTCTGTTATGTATAATGTTCCTGTATTTACAACGAATATATCTAAAACATTTACGATAACCAGGGGGAAGTATGCCTATGTAAATGCTTCAATAGAGCAAGATAATTACTATCATGATAATCATTCATCAATTTGGATTTATGGCCCTGAAGCCTCTGCTAATGAAATAAGTTATGCAATGTATCCAACAGGGACGTCTGTTCCTAAAAGAGTGTATCTGAGTCCTGGAGAATACCGGGTGCAGCTAAATGCAGGATATACCTTTGATGAGTATGATAGATTAGTACCACTGGAAGCAAGTTTTGAATTGCTTACGGAGGATCCAGATGTGTTCCCGCCATACTTTGTAGGAGGCAATAGAATTAAGTCCATAACTAGTATTGGAGAGAATGGAAAGGTTATTTCTGGAAAATACTATGAATATGTCGATAGTTTAAATAAGGTGAATTTTGAAATCATTCCTTATTATGAAAAGCGCTATCAGGAATCGGTGGATTTTGGTTTAGCAGACTATTCAAGCGCGACCGTTCATGTTATATCAAGTGATCCAATAGTACCAATTGTTGGAAGTGTTATTGAATATCCTTTTGTAACAGAATACATGGATAGTTTAGGTTTGCATGGGAAAACAAGCTATGAATTTGATAGGACACGAAATCTGTCGAGTGGTAACATGATGCCATGGATGACCAATTGGATTTCAGGGAAAATACTATCCAAAAAAGACTATGTTTTTAAAGATGGTAACTATAATTTGGTCCGTTCTATTGAGAACAAATATTTTTCTTCTGATACCTTGAGTTTTAAAATGCATCCTAAAACGCTAGAATTAATTAGTTTCACTAGTGGTTTTATTCCTGCTCCAATGCCCGGAGCCTGCAATGGGGATCCTAATAGGGCTTTGAAGATCACAGAGTCCGGACTCTCGGTTTGCAGGTACTATTTAAAAGAATCAATAGCAAAGGATTATTATGGGATATCAAATGTTATTTCTGTAAATAATATTTCACATGGTTCGGTTTACCATGCCTTGCCAACTTTTCAAACTGTTACTGAAAGTTCGGGGGGATTACTTAAAACAAAAACTTATTATTCTAGTGATTACAATACTACCATTGTTTCCTCAAATGAAGCGAAAGGATTGAAGCAATTAGCAAATTTAAATAAATTACTGCCAATTGAATCCTTATTGATTCGGACGATTAATGGAATAGATCACGTTGTTAAAGGAAGTTTAATGACTTTTAAAGAGGATAGAGGTTTGGCAGATACAGCCTATTCTTTATCTATCATTACTCCTGTTCCTCTAAGTTCATTTAGCAAAAGTTATATAAATAGTAATGGGGTCTTTGTAAAAGATCTACGTTATAAAGCTGATTTGAATTTTTCGATATATAATGCTTATGGAAATGTTATAGAGCAGCAATATACAGATAATATGAAAGAACTATATCTATATGGGTACAAAGGACTGTATCCAGTTGCCAAAATCATCAATGCAGAATATATACAACTTTCGGGACTTATCAACCAGGATTATTTATCTGGAATTACTGATGATAATACATTGAGGGATTACTTGAATACACTTCGTACAAATTTGCCCAAATCTCAGATCACTACCTACACATACTCTCCTTTGGTTGGTATGACAAGCCAAACTGATCCAAAAGGTGAAACGATTTATTATGAATACGATAGTTTTCAACGGTTGAAGTGTATTAAAGACCGGCAAGGGAATATTGTAAATAGTTACGATTATCATTATAAACCCCAAACAAATTAAGCAATGAAATTACTATCCTATTTTACTTTTCTGTTTTTGATATTAACGGGAATGGTCTTTAACAGTTACGGACAAGAGCAAAAGAGTCAGAAACAAGATGCTTCAATAGCGGTGCAGCGACAAAAACAGGAGCGGAACTATTATCGGAAGAGCCTTGGCGTAGATTCGCTAAAGGCTGTGCAGGTTGCCCAGGTTCAGAATGCTTATAAAGCTGCCCTAAACATCATTGTAGCCGACACAAGTCTGAATGAAGCGGCAAAGCGGACTAGAATTAGCGCATTGATGGAGGTAAAGAACCAGAAGCTTCGAGGACTGCTTAGTCCTGCACAGCAGGAGAAGATTATCCCGACCACAGAGCGGGTTCCCGCTAAACCAATAAACCAACTTTAATTAGCATTGGCTCTCTTAACGCCCCATATATGAAAGTTCTGCATTTCTCGATATCCAAAGCCTCATGCAGGTACTGGTTATTCCTGTTTTTTATATTGTTAAATTTTAACTGGCAGAGTGCCCATGCCCAGAGTGGCACATCAATGTATGATGCTTTTTTAATTCCTGTAAATGGCTGCGGGTATAATGGCTTTACGGATTACCAGAACAATGGTTATGGTTTCAGCGACAACTATGGGCAGTCGAGTCCTGATGTATGGTATACCTTTACATTGAGTAGTACTGCTGATGTTAGCATTTCTCTTTGCAACAGTAATTTTGATACTTACCTTCATTTATTGGATATTAATGGGGGGCTGGTAGATATGGATGATGATCAAGGTTGTGGGGGAAATGCTTCAGCTATTAATCCAACTCTTGGAGCTGGGACTTACTATATTGTTGTGGAGGGATACAGCAGCTATACCGGAGACTTTGTTTTAGACTTTGCGGCTAATGGGGCTGGGACGTCTGTTGGCTCGGATATATACAATCCCGTTTATGCAGGTAGTTTTAGTGGATCTGGAAGTTATACAGATACCCGTAGCAATGCCGATGATTGTCTTGGAAACAACATCGGACAAGCCAGTAATGATATTTACTATCAGTTTACTTTAACAAGTGAATCAGAAGTAACGCTTTCTCATTGCGGGAGTTGGTTTGATACTTATATGCATTTGTTGGATGGTTCTGGTACGGTGATCACGACCAATGATGATAATACGGGGCCGGCTTGTCCAGGGATCCAGTCTTATATTCAAATGACGCTTCCTGCCGGGACTTATTATGTGGTTTCGGAAGGAGCCGGTACAAATGTGGGTGACATTGTCACAAACATTAGTGTGATGCCAATTCCTTTAGGGGCTGCTCCAGTTATTGCTTATGGCAATCCTGCTTCTTTTACAGTAGGGATGGCCATTAACCAATTAGGTCCTTCTAATACTGGCGGTGCGGTTTGGTCTGGTGGTCAAAGTACGACAACGCTTGCCGGAAGTGGCTGGCCAGGTTCCGCAAATGGAACGGGCACTGGAGCGAGTTTTAATAATCCGCTGAATGCAGCGGTAGATGCTTCAGGCAATGTGTATGTGGCTGATGTGGGTAATCACAGTATCCGTAAGATTACTCCGTCGGGAGTGGTGACAACTTTTGCTGGTGGTGGTTATGCAGGGTATGCGGATGGAGTTGGTACCTCGGCTTTATTTCGTCATCCATCTTTTATGGCTATAAATTCATCCGGGAATATATTTGTATCCGATCAGCAAAACCACCGGATTAGAAAAATTACTCCATCTGGTGTCGTGAGTACCTTTGCCGGGAGTGGTTCTATTGGTTCTGCAAATGGAACAGGAACAGCTGCAAGTTTCCAATTTCCCATGGGTTTGGCTTTTGATGGTTCAGGGAATCTTTATGTATCGGATGCTTATAACCATAAAATCAGGAAGATCAGTCCCTTGGGCGTGGTGAGTGATTTTGCGGGTTCAGGGAGTGCTGGGGCAGCAAATGGGGCGCTGGGCTCTGCTGGTTTTAACCTGCCTATGGGACTGGTATTTGATGCAGCAGGTAATTTATATGTAGCTGATCGGGCCAATGATAAGATAAGAAAAATTAGTTCTTCGGGTGTGGTGAGTACGGTTGCGGGAAACGGATCAAGAGGGTTTGCAAATGGTTCTGGTGCTAGTGTAATGTTTTGGTCACCCAATAACCTGGTATTGGATGAAGATGGGAATATTTATGTTGTTGATCAGGGGAACAACATGATCCGTAAGGTGAGCCCTGCGGGAGAGGTCAGCACATTTGCGGGCACGACTGCAGCTGGTTCTGTGAATGGTACAGGGGCTGTGGTGCGTTTTAACTCTCCATTTGGGATTTCCAAAGGTGCTGATGGGGCCATGTATGTAGTTGAAAATGCAGCTAATCTGGTCCGTAAGATGACGTTGATAAAGGCTTATACGATCAGTCCTGCTTTACCTGCAGGTTTGGCGTTTAATGATACAGATGGAACAATCACTGGTACACCCACAGTTGTGGCGCCACTAACGACTTATACCATTACGGCATATAATGGTGCAGGGAGCCATAGTACAACATTGAGTTTTGCGGTTAATGCGGCTTTGGCTTGTGTGGAGGCTAGTCAGGATCAGAATTACATTACGACGTATGTCCCAAGGGAAGCTGGTTTGACGACAGTAGCAGCGGTCACAGCTGCAAGTTGTGACCCGGATAAGGTGCAGACTGGGATTCAGTACTTTGATGGGCTGGGCAGACCATTACAAACTGTACAGGTTAAGGGCAGTCCGGATAAGAAGGATATTGTTGTACCGATAACTTATGATGCCTTTGGTAGGGAGAGCAAAAAGTACCTGCCATATGCCAGTATAGATAATAACGGGGCGTATAAAGCGGGAGGGTTAACCGAAGTGATTAATTATTATAATGCTCCGCATGCAGGGCATGCGGTAGCATTTAATACACCGTTTTCAGAGACCAGGTTTGAGCCTTCTCCGTTAAACAGGGTATTGGAGCAAGGGGCTCCGGGGGTATCCTGGCAGATTGGTGGCGGGCACACGATAGGAATGAGTTATGAAACCAATGTCGCCGGAGAGGTGAATATCTGGATCGTTTCTGAGACTGGAGGGGCTAGTGTTACATCTCCTTACAATGCTGGAACACTTTATAAGATGGTGAGTAAAGATGAGAGTGGTAATGAAAGCATCGAGTATAAAGACTTGCAGGGAAAGGTAGTTTTAAAGAAAGTGCAGGATGGAGTCGGAACCTATATTTCCACTTACTATGTGTATGATGATCTGGATAACCTAAGGTATGTGTTGCCTCCTGCGGTAAGTGTTGCCGGCTTTACTGAGGCTGATGGTGTTTTTCTGAATTACATTTATGGTTATCATTATGATGGTCGTAAGCGATTGATTGAAAAGAAAATTCCGGGCAAGGGTTGGGAGAGTATGGTCTATAATAAACTGGACCAGCTTGTTTACACTCAGGATGCCAATCAGAAATTTAATCATCAATGGAGTTGGATAAAGTATGATGCTCTTGGAAGAGTGATATTGACAGGGGTGGAGAATAATAACACTTTAAGCCGGCAAGTAGTTCAGGATGATTATATCAATACCCTAGCAGGTCCATTATGGGAGGAACGTACGACTGGTCGGACTGATGGTTATACCGTGCGGACGCATCCTATGGCTGGTGAAGAATATGGAAATATAGTTTTTCATAGTGTAAACTACTATGATGATTATGATTTTCCTGGTAATATATTTGGACAACCTAATAGCTCACTGGGGCAGGTTGGTTCAGAGAGAACAAAGGGATTGCTTACTGCGAGTAAGATCAGGGTGCTTGGGACAAGTAATATGCTGCAAACGATAAATTATTATGATCAGGAAGGTCGGGTAATCCAGAGCAAGAGCCAGCATTACCTAGGCGGTGTTGTAAGCTCGAATAATTACGATGAGATCACTAATACTTATAGTTTTGTTGGTGAGTTGAAAGAAAGTACGCGAAAGCATTATGTCGGTGGTAGTGAAAATCTGTATGTGTATAATGAATACGTGTACGATCATATGGGGAGAAAGACCGCGACGCGACAAAAGACCGGGGATAATTATTCAACTGGAAACCCGTTGGTGTTGTTATCAAAGAGTCGCTATAATGAGATCGGCCAACTGAATTTTAAGGATCTGCATAGCACAAATTTAAGTTCTCCGGTTTTTGCGCAGAGCGTGGAATATAAATATAATCCAAGGGGTTGGTTGAGTAGCCAAACTGCGGAATTGTTTACTCAACACCTGAAATATGATGAACTGTTGCCTGGAGTGACAGCTCAATACAATGGTAACATCAGCAGGCAGGAATGGGGAACTAGTCATTACTACAATTATACTTATAACAAGCTGAACCGTTTGGAACAAGGTATTAGCAGTGAGGGCAACAATGAAACATTGACTTATGATGTGATGGGTAATATTCAGTCTCTGACCCGATATCACCAGACTCATGGATTGGTGGATCAGTTAGGTTACGACTATGGGATCGGTGGGAATAGGTTACAGTCAGTGACAGATAATGTTCCGTCAAATGTTAATTCTGTTTTCCAGCTTCCTGGTACGACTGGTTATGTGTATGATCTGAACGGTAATATGAGCTCCAGAACAAATGCCGGTTATGCCGAAAACAACATCAGTAACATTACTTATAATCATTTGAACCTGCCAACGGATATGAATGCCAATGGTGCAGTAATTGCCTATACTTATGACGCGGGGGGAAATAAACTAAAAAAAACAGTAAGTGGTGCTGTAAGTTTAAATAATGAGTATATTGGTGATATCCATTACGAGGATGGGGTGTTGAAGTTTGTAAATACTGAGGCAGGTCGGGTTGTGCGCAATGGCTCTACTAATTACTCATATGAATATACATTAACTGATCACCTGGGTAATGGACGGGTGTACTTTGATATTCAAGGTGGTGTAGCTACTAAAATCCAGGAGACGGATTACTATGCTTTTGGTTTAGATATCCAGAAGAGTTTGTCAGGTACAGAAAATAAGTACCAGTATAACGGAAAAGAGAAGCAGGATCAGGAGAAGATGTTAGATTACGGGGCACGTTTCTATGATCCGGCGATAGGCCGTTTCAGTACAATAGACCCGCTTGCTGATGAATTTGATCATAAGTCACCGTATAATTATGCGATGAATAACCCTATTTTAATGATAGATCCCGATGGGATGGCTGCTGATACAGGAAAGGTTACCCCCGCGCCAAAACCTGATTCTGGCGGATCAGCAGCGGTAGGAATAGTCCTTGCACTTAATGAAGTATCTATTGTAGCAAAACCATTAGCTAGAACTATGCCTTTTGTAACTGCAGGAACTATTAGTTGGAGTGTTGGGTGGAATTTCGGTAGATGGCAGTCAAAACCTGAAAATAATTTAGCTTTTACAACTGCTATAGCAAGTTTTCTTGTGAAATTAGGTGTGGATGGTAATAAATTAGGACTTTCCCAAAGTAATTCTACTGAGAAATCTGATGAACTTCCTGATGGCTTTAAGGAGACTAAAGAGTTTGGTAAACCACATGGGCAAAAGGTATACAAAAAGGGGAATAAATATTATTCCAAGGATGCTGATGGACATAATGGCGGTAGCTGGAAAGTATTTGAAAAGCAGGGGACTAAATTGAAAAGAGTTGGTACGGCTGATAAGGATTTAAATATATTTAAAAGATAGTCATGATAAAAAACCCAATTGATTTTGAGAATCAATTTATTGAAAAATTTGGAGATATAGATAGGATAACATTACGATCGCTCACTAAGAATAAACTACGCTTTGAACTTGGTGGTGATGAAACAGATCTAAATAGAGTCAGCCAGGCGAAAGACAGGAGTAGTCAAATTTTACAATATTGTTTTAATGGATTACCAATATGGTTGCGTATTATATTATGGGATAAAGAGGGTGAAATGGACTTGAGTAATGCTGGTCTAGCTATAGAAACTTCTGATAAGAATTTTAGAGATGAGAACGAAGAAGATATATTGTATTTGTATCTAAAAAAGTATTCTCCTCTTATAGTAAGCCCAATTGTTACTTCAATAATTAATTATGAAATGGCTGAAGAACCATCTGCAAATATAACATGTTATTTTGTTGATTTCGATAGGTCTATAATAATGAACATTTATGATGATAGAGGGATGGATGTTTATTCTCCTAATAAAGCAATTATTGAGGGACTTTTAAATAGATTTTCTAGTTGGGCGATTAATGATGTATAAAATCCTAAAGTCTGTGGTCGTTGATCTGGGCTTTGCTAATTAGCTGATAGACTGTATAAGTGTTTATGCAGCCTATTTTGTTGTTATACCTGCGAGTTGTGTTTTTGGGTGTCCAAAAATCTGTTTGCTTTTGCTTTGGCAAAAGAGAGAAAGCTGTGTAACTTGGTTTCTGTCATGATGTTTATTGTGAAAATCCGCTATAAAGCAGCAATATTGTTGTTAAAAAATCCTTGAACTTCTTTTTTATGAGCATGGTGTCAATGATCTTAAAGACTACTGTACGATCTTCCTCATCGAGCTTGTTTTCGAATTATAGTTGGTTAATCGGGTTGGATAGACCGTTTTCCATCACTTCCAAAATAACCCTGCAAGGCTTTCAACTGTGCTTTATTCAGCACCTTTTCCAATTCCGCTTCCTTCGCCTCTTTGATCTTTTTTACAGATTTGAAATGCTGAAGCAGCTTATCCGCGGTAGTTTTTCCAATACCTGGAATTTGTTCAAGTTCCGTTTTGAGTGTGCCTTGATCCCTCTTTTTCCTGTGAAAGGTAATACCGAACCTGTGAGCCTCATCTCGTAACTGCTGAATCACTTTTAAGGTCTCAGACTTCTTATCCAGATACAGCGGATAAGGATCTCCGGGGAAGAATAATTCTTCCAGTCGTTTCGCAATTCCAATTACTGTTACCTTCTTCTCGATGCCTAGTTTTTTTAAACTGGTCATAGCAGAGGAAAGCTGGCCTTTACCACCATCAATGATGATCAGTTGAGGTAGCGGGTCCTCTTCTTCAAGCATGCGCTTATATCGCCTGTAAACGGCTTCCTCCATTGTGGCGAAATCGTTAGGCCCCTCAACGGTTTTTACGTTGAAGTGTCTGTAATCTTTTTTGGAAGGTTTGGCATCTTTGAACACTACAATTGCAGAAACCGGATAGGCACCCTGGAAGTTGGAGTTATCAAAACATTCGATATGTTGAGGTAATTTAGTAAGCCCAAGATCTTTTTGCATTTGCGTAAGGATCCTGTCTGTCCGTAAATCTGGGTTTAACTTCTCGTATTGGTTCAGTTTCTCCTTTTTGAAGAAGAGTACATTTTTCTGTGAAAGCTCAAGTAGCTTTTTCTTTTCGCCCAATTTTGGGACGGTAAATTTCAGGTTCTTATCGATCAGTGTAATGTCGAAAGGAACGATGATCTCTTTTGAAGTACTGTTAAATCGGTTACGGAACTCCGTAATGGCGATAGTCAATAGTTCCTCATCGGTTTCATCCAAACGCTTCTTGATCTCGATCGTTTGGGTTTGAATGATGCTACCGTTCATCACTTTCAGGTAATTTACAAATGCATAGCGTTCATCTGAAGCAATGCTGACCACATCTATATTGGTAATGGCACTGTTTACAACGGTCGACTTGCTTTGGTATTTTTCAAGCACCAGCAATTTGCGCTGGTATTGGTGGGCAAGCTCGAAGTTTAAATCGGCAACGGCTTTTTTAATGACCTGATTGACGTCTTTGATCACGTTACCAATTTTCCCGTTCAGGATATCCTTGATCTCTTCAATATTTGAGTCGTAGTCTGCCGCTGTTTGATAAGCCTGGCAAGGACCTTTGCAGTTTCCTATTTGGTATTCGAGACATACTTTGAACTTCCCGTCATCAATGTTTTTAGCATTAAGGGGAAGGTTACAAGTACGTAAGGGATAAGTTTCTTTAATTAAATCAAGGATGGTGTGCATCATCCCTACAGAGGCGTATGGGCCAAAGTAGGTAGAACCATCCTTAATCATTTTCCTGGTCCAGTATAAACGCGGAAAGGGCTCTTTTTTGATGATGATCCATGGATAGGTCTTATCATCTTTAAGCATGATGTTGTACCTCGGCTGGTGCTTTTTAATCAGACTGTTCTCTAAAAGCCAGGCATCAATCTCAGTGTCGACAATGGTAAACGTGATGTTACGGATTTTAGAAACCAGTACCTTGGTTTTTCCGTTCATCTGGTTGTCCTTATTAAAATAAGAGCCAACCCTGTTTCTTAAATTCTTGGCCTTACCGATATAAATGAGCGTGCCATCAACGTCCCAATACTGGTATACACCAGGATTATTTGGAATGTCGGACAGGGCCTTTTTATAATCGAAAGCACTCATTGAAATATAATATGCTATGGTTTATTAAAAACCTAATTTTTCTTCTGATTCAGGTTTTTGTTCCTGTTGTTGATATTTATCGCAGTCGTAAACAATTGTTTCTCCATTTTTAGGCGGAGCAAAATCTGCCTGTGAAATTTTCAACTTTGGATTGGCATACACGCGCCTCATGAAACCGGCAAAGATTGGCAATGCGGTTGTTGCACCATCACCACCAGCAGTACTGGTGAAATGGAACGCACGGTCTTCACAGCCTGTCCAAACGCCAGCAACTAATTGCGGACTGATCCCCATAAACCAACCGTCAGAGTTGTTTTGGGTAGTTCCTGTTTTGCCGCCGATAGCTCCTTTAACGCCGTATTTAGCAGCCAAGCGCCAACCGGTACCATGGGTGATCACACCTCTAAGCATTCGGGTCATCACATAGGCAAGTTCTTCACTAATTACCGGTTTTGGAATGGGCTTTTCATTATAAAGTACAACACCATTTCTATCTTCAATCCTTACAATATAGCTAGGCTTAGTCCATACTCCTTTATTGGCAAAAACACTGTACGCGCCAACCATATCGTACACAGAAGCATCAAATGAACCTAGTGCGATAGAAGGGTAAGCCGGCACATCGGAGGTAATACCCATTTTTTTTGCCAATGTAGCTACTGCATTTGGTCCCACTTGTTTCATTAAATAGGCCGCAATATAGTTTTGTGATAGTGCCAGTCCTTTTTGTAGGGTAATATAACCTGGGACTGTTCCTCCAGACTTTGGCGTCCATGCTGGACTTCCCGGAACTTCGATAGTTACAGGCTCATTTAATACGGTAGTACATGGCGAATAACCATTTTCTATAGCCACAGTATAGGTGAATGGTTTGGCGGTAGAGCCCACTTGCCTTGTTCCCATTTTTACCTGATCATATTTAAAATGCTCATAATTGATACCACCAACCCATGCTTTAACAAATCCTGTTTGCGGATCCATAGCCATCATGGCATTTCTAAGTAGCATTTTATAGTATTTTACCGAGTCGATCGGTTTCATTAACGTATCAATGTCTCCTCTCCAGGTAAAGATGTTTAGCCTGGTAGGGGTGTTGAAGTCTTTTTTGATCTCTTCTTCAGATTTACCTTCCGACTGAAGCGCCTTGTAACGGTCTGATCTTTTCATCCCTTGTTCTATCTGAAGCTCTTTGCCTTTAAAAGGATTTCTGCCTTTCCAACTCTTGTCAAATGAAACTTGCAGCGTCTTCATGTATTCTCTCTGTGCCTCCTCGGCATAGGTCTGCATGTCGTAGTTTAGGGTGGTGTAGATCTTTAACCCATCTCTATCCAAATCGTAAGGCACGCCATTATTGGTGATGTCACGCTCCTGGAAGATTCTTTTGATGTCGGTTTTTAGGACTGCTCTGAAATAAGGAGCAATGCCATCATTTACGGTTGCTGCACTAAAGTGAAGACCAAGTGGTTTTTCTTTTTCAGTCTCGTATTGTTGCTCAGTCAATAAGTCGTTCTTTACCATTAATCCCATAATCGTATTTCTACGCGCCAATGAACGGTCAGGGTTGCGGGTAGGTGAGTATCGGCTAATACCTTTCAGAATACCGATTAGGGTAGCTGATTGTGCAACGGTTAATTTATCTGGAGTGGTATCGAAATAAACTCTGGCGGCCGATTTGATGCCGTACGCCTGATTACCAAAATCAACAGTGTTCAGGTACATCACCAGAATTTCCTCTTTGGTATAGTTGCGTTCTAACTTCACCGCAATCACCCATTCCTGGAATTTTTGAAGGAGACGTTTGGCAAAGTTTTTTTGTCTGCCTTCTTCAGAGAAAAGGTTCAAAGCAAGCTGTTGCGTAATGGTACTACCACCTTGTTTTTTTCCAACCAAGGCATATAGGAATATGGTGAATGTACGTTTGAAATCGATACCAGAATGCTCTTTAAACCGGATGTCTTCTGTAGCAATTAAGGCATTGATAACATTCGGAGAAATTTCCTGATAGTTGATATTGGAACGGTTTTGTATAAAATAAGTACCCAATACCTTGTTCTCATCATCTAGAATTTCTGATGCTTGGTTACTTTTAGGGTGTTCTATGTCTCTGAAAGAGGGAAGGGTACCAAATACACCAAATCCAATAGCCATAATGAACAGTGCAAATACTACGATCCCACCTATTAATAGCTTCCATAACCCAAAATTGTACTTCCTGATATCTTCTTTCGAAAGTTGTTTGTTCATTCTAATAGTTGTTTTTATAAAATACCAGGTATTTGTTTAACAAATCTTTACTGGTTAATTTATCAAAGTTTTCTTTACTGATGATGAAGCTACTGTAGATGTTAGCAGGGACTTTCATGATCTGTTTCAATTGAGGCGCAATTCCCGATGCGTAAGCTTTCGCGTCGTCAAAATTACTAAAGTTCCCTACATATACCAGCTGATCATTGTCAAATTCTTTCAGTTGATGTTTTAAGTTGGATCCGGCATAGTTCCCTCTATTGAATTGTCCGATGCCGAATCGGGATGAGCTGAGCGTTAAAGCCGCATCCGCTACGTCAATCACATAATAGTATACTGTAGAGGTAGCCGTACTGAAAATACTTTCTACTTTAGCCGGTACTGGAACAGGTGTTGCTGGGATTTCAACTGGTTTAATAGCTGCAATTGTGTCAGTTTTGGTTACCGGGAGTGTTGGTTGAACAGTTACAGGTTTTGGTACTACAGTCGGCACAGGTGTCGGTACTACTGTCGCGACAGGTTTCTGTACCGGTGTTTGTACAGGCATTGGTGCTGGCGTATATACTTGTGCTGCTTTGAAAGGAGATTCTCCTGGATCGAAATCAGGCAATGCAATTCTTCTGTTTTTGAATTCAGCCAGATGCGCATTGATATAAGCAATGTGGTCTTTTGCGAGCGGAGTGATCAGCCTGTCATCAGGGAATGCTGTAGTGATCCCATTCAATGCGGTTAATAACGGATCTATAGAATTGGTTCGTCCGATCGAAATGGCTTTCAAATAGGCATACTGTGGCGACAGATAGTTCGCTGCGTTTGCTTGCTGAGCTTCATCAACACGTTGAATAACGTTATTAAATTCTTTCTGTTGGTATTGGTCGAAGATGTCGTTATACTGCTTATTGATCGCTGTTTCCATTTCTGTCTGTTTGATAGAGAAAGAAGGATCAAGGATTGTTTTTGCATATACAGAGTTCGGGAACTCTTTTAATATTTTGTTCTTGTATTGCTCGGCTTTGGCTTCATCTTTATTTTTATTGATGAGGAATAGGCTATAATAGGTGGCCGATAAATGGTTGTTTGCTGGGAAACGAGCTAAAAGAATTTGATAAACTTCGTCAGCTTCTTCAGGGTCGTTGAGTTCCTGCAAATAGAAGTTGGCAATGTCGTAATAGGCATCAATGATTTTTTGATCTGATTTAGCCAATAGCTCCGGAGTACCAGGTAAAGCATCAGCATAGGCTTTGATTTCTGCTTCCTTACCTGCAAGCGCCAATGCATTTTGACCTGGATCTGTAACAGCAGGGTTATTAATGACATTTGTGATCTCCTGAATGGTAGTTTGTGCAGATGAACGGATGCTTTGACGCCAGTTGTTCTCTAATTTTCTGTTTCCCCATTTCTTTTTAAAATCTGAATAACCAGTGCTTAAAGCAGCTGGATTATTAAAATAGAAGGTGCTGGAACCTGGTGCTTTCTTACTGCCAGATTCGTAAGCTCCAAATGGTGATGGGACCGCGTTATTTTGAGCAATAACTAGTGGTTTGTCTGCCACAGGAACGAATAGGGATTGTATTTTAAGTAAGCGATCTTGTTCTGGTAATCTAGCGATCGCCTGTAGCGTGTCTTCTTTTGAAATGATCTGGTAACGACTGGTTAGGTATTCCAGGTTTTGAGTCTTTTTAACAATAATGTCGTAGCCCGGATAGCTTTTGGGTAGTGTATTTACAGCGCTATCATAATACAGTTTGGCATTTAGATAATTATGCAACTGTTTAAAGTTGAGGTCGGCTATTTTTAAATAAGAAAGACCTTTTTGATATTGGTTCTTAGCACTCTTTTGGATAGACTTTTTGTATTGTTTTATCGCGTTGTCATAATCTCCATCTGCGGATAGACTTTCGGCTATCTGATAATACACCTGGTCATTATAGTCTGTGTTTTTATCGTCCTTTAGAAGTGCAAGCAGTTCATCCTGGCGATTGGTTTTTTTAGTGCTCAATAAGGCATTGAGCTTAATCTGGTTTAGGTTGGCATTAAAATACATTTCGAACGGAGCATTGCTTCTTTCGACTCTTCTGTAATTTAATAAAGCCTCTTTATAGTTTTTCTGTTGTTCTGACAATTGCGCCAGAATATAGGTCCACCTGATTTTGTTTTGACTATTGCTACCCTCTTTGATGGCCTCTTTTAAAAATGAAATGGCCTCAGGGTACTTATGCTGATAAATAGCCATTTGGGCAAGGGTTGCCAAAGGTTCTGCTTTGTTTTTCTTTGAAGCGGCAATGGCATAAGCCAAGGTGTCTAGTTCTTGTTTGGCTTCGCTAAGTCTTTTTACCTGCATTAAACTTCTGGCTTTCCAGTTTAAAGCTTCGATATAGCTATTGGTACTTTTTTTAAAGTTTTTGGTGGTATAGTCGAAATACTCTGTGGCATTAAAATAGTTTCCTTTATAAAATTGAGCCTTTCCCATCAGGTTATAGGCATCGTCGAGGTAGTTGCTATAGTTTTTTTCAAGGATGATGACCTGGGCCTTTTTAATGACTTCATCTATTGATTTACCACCTGTACCTTCCTTTACCATAAAGTTATCATCGATCTCTGGTCCGAGGTAAACGGGTAAAATCTGATCATAATTTTCCGGGAAGCTTTCGGCAAGTTCTTGCTGATGGGCAGTAAGGATTACATTGGAGTTATATATATAATTATAACGGGCAGTCAAATTCTGCATACTGCGGGTTGTTGCATTGTCTTTTTGTGAACCGCAGGCGTAGATTATACAAACGCATATACTAAATAGTACTACCTTTATATTGTGAATAGCGTAGTTTTTCAATTATAGGGTGGTTTAGTGCTTATAAACAACAAAATATATGCAAAAGTATTTTATTCATCATTAACTTCTTAACAAAACCTGTTTTATTTATAAATCATTTCTCTATGATAGATCCTAATGAGAAGAAAAAGGAAGTAAATAACTTTGCCCGTTACTCCTCGATCAGTTTTCAAATGATTGCTGTGATTGGTGTGTTCGCTTATGCAGGATATGAGATTGATGCCCATAGGAATAGCAAGAGTCCGATTTTTACTGCCATATTGAGCTTGTTGGGTGTGGTGATCTCCTTGTATCAGGTTGTTAAACAATTAAATAAAGAGAAATGATTACATAAATCGGGGCTAAATATATACTTTTGTGAAAATTTACTGATTTGAGTTTAGCACGATTTACATTTTCTTATTTGTTATTTACGGTGGTACTTGGTGCCATCGCTTATTTATTACCATCTGTTTTTCCTGACGTTAAGATTCTGGCCAACAAGTTTTGGGTGGTCTTCGGATTCCTGGCTGGGATTACTTTTATAGCTTATGTAGTAGCTGATCTGGGGATGAAGCGCAATCCTGAAGCGGGTGTAATGGCCATTATGGCATCAATTGCACTGAAGATGATTTTCTCTATGGCTTTTGTACTGATTTACAGTGTGAACAGTAAAGAAAAGGGGATGGTTTTCGTCCTGAATTTTTTTTCTTTATATTTATTGTTCAGCTTCTTTGAAATATACTCTTTGTTACGTAACTTGCGCCACCAAAATAAATAGTAAAAATCTGCGACTAAATGGATTGTAGCCACGTTTTTGAATTTAAAGTTAATAGGTTAATTGTTGTTTTTACGCTTTTTTTAGCGCTTTTCTCTGCTACACCGGCGGCTTTTGCCCAGGTTGACAGTGTAACAACTGATAGTACTCATGCCGAGACTAAGGCTGAGAAGAAGTTTGATATCGGTAAGTTTGCTTTGCATCACATTGCCGATTCTCATAGCTGGCACGTTATAGGTCATACCTATATCAACCTACCAGTGATTTTGTATACCCCAAGTGGTTTAGTTACCTTCAGTTCTGGAGATTTCAATCATGATGATGAAGCTACTGTAGTAGTGGAACGTAAAGGGCAGCGTTTTGTTAAAATGCACGAGAAGATTTACTATGCTTCTGAAATTGCGAATGCGCACGGACAGTATGTAGAATTAGATGAAAAACATCATGCATTAAATGCACGTCCGCTTGATTTGTCTATCACCAAAAACGTTTGTACGTTGTTTTTATCTATCATCGTTTTGCTTGCTGTGTTTTTCAATGTAGCTAGTGGTTATAGAAAACGTAAAGGTAAATCTCCAAAAGGATTGCAATCATGGATGGAGCCGATTATTCTATTTGTACGTGATGATATCGCTAAACCAAACCTTGGTCATAAATACGAGCGTTTCATGCCTTATTTGTTAACCGTGTTTTTCTTTATCTGGTTCAACAATATGTTGGGTCTGGTTCCATTTTTACCTGGAGGTGCAAACTTAACTGGTAATATTGCGGTAACCATGATTCTTGCGATTGCTACATTTGGTATTACTGTATTCAACGGTAATAAATACTACTGGAAACACATCTTTATGCCTGATGTACCATGGTGGATGTATATCGTTATGGTTCCGGTTGAGTTGTTCGGTATCTTTACTAAGCCTATTGCCTTAATGATTCGTTTGTTTGCTAACATTACTGCAGGACACATCTTGGTGTTGTCATTGATCTGTCTTGTGTTTGTATTCAACAGTCTATATATAGCTCCGATCTCTATTGCTTTTGCAGTATTCATTGGCGCGATCGAACTACTGGTAGCATTTATCCAGGCGTTTATATTTACGATTTTGTCGGCCCTGTTTATCGGAATGGCAATTGAAGAACACCATTAATAAGAATTATTTTTTAACAACAATTAATATATAAAATCATGATTACAGGAAGTATTGCTGCAATTGGTGCAGGATTAGCTGCGATTGGCGCTGGTCTAGGTATCGGACGCATTGGTGGTTCAGCTATGGACGGTATTGCTCGTCAACCAGAAGCTGCATCTAAAATCCAAACTGCAATGTTAATCGCTGCTGCCTTCGTTGAAGCTGTTGCGCTTTTCGCAGTAGTTGTTGCCCTAATGGGTAATGGCTAGAAATTAAACGGTACCAGGTAGAGATATCTGGTACCATTTATTGTTAAAAAAGAACAAAATATTTTATACATATACAGATGGAATTATTATTACCTGAATTCGGCCTAGTTATCTTTCAATCCATTGCTTTCTTATTGCTAATGTTTTTATTGGCAAAATTTGCATGGAAACCAATTTTAGCGGCAATTAAAGAGCGTGAGCAATCTATTGATGAAGCTTTAAACAAAGCTGAATTAGCAAAACAAGAAATGGCTCGTTTGACTTCACAAAATGAGGAGTTAATGAAAGAAGCACGTGCTGAGCGTGATTTAATCTTGAAAGAAGCTAAAACTTTAAAGGATAACATCCTTAATGAGGCAAAAACTCAAGCGCATAATGAAGGTTCTAAACTAATTGAGAAAGCTAAAATTGAAATTGAAAATCAAAAGAAAGCTGCTTTAGCTGAATTGAAAAATCAAGTTTCAACTTTATCTCTTGATATTGCTGAGCGTGTATTGCGTAACCAGCTTCAGGATAAAGCTAAACAAGAAGATTTAGTGGCTAACCTTTTAAAAGATGTTGAATTAAACTAGTCAATAGTTTAGTTAACGAGATATAACGGAAAAAATGGCAGAAAATAAAGCAGCATCGAGATACGCTAAATCATTAATTGATCTTTCTAATGAGCGTAATGCTTTGGAAGAAATTAAGAATGATATGGTGCTTTTAGTGCAGGTGGTAGATCAAAACCCTGAACTGGAAGCTATCCTTAAGAACCCTATTGTTCCTTTGAATAAGAAAACAGGAATTCTGGATGGTTTATTTGTAGGTAAGGTTAATGAGGTTACCAGTGCTTTTTTTAAGTTGGTGGTAAACAAAGGCCGTTCTGCAATTCTATTTGATACAGCAAAAGCTTTTCTTGCACAATACAATGCCATTAAAGGTATTGTTACTGCAGATGTAACTTCAGCTACTGAACTTACTGCTGAAAGCCGCGCAGAGATCGAAGCAATAGTGAAAAAAGAAATTGGCGCCAATGTGGTTGTGATTAAGGAAAAAGTTAATGACAAACTAATAGGTGGTTTTATTTTAAAGGTAGGTGATAAGCAGTTTGATGCTAGTATTGCCAGCAGTTTAAATAAACTTAAAAAAGAATTTGCTCAAGGCATTGTTTAAGCAAGAGCGAAATAGAGATAACAAATACTGAATTTACAAAAGAAATAATATAAAATTATGGTAGAGGTAAGACCAGACGAAGTATCGGCAATTATCAGGCAGCAATTGGCGGGCTTCAAATCAGAAGCAGAACTTGAAGAAGTTGGTACCGTATTGCAAGTGGGCGATGGTATTGCCCGTGTTTATGGTTTAACTAAAGTTCAATCGGGCGAGTTAGTTGAATTTGAAACAGGCTTGCAAGGAATTGTTTTAAACCTTGAAGAAGATAATGTTGGTGTGGTACTATTAGGCCCATCTGACAAGATCAAAGAAGGTGATACTATTAAACGTACTAAGAAAATCGCCTCTATCAAAGTTGGTGAAGGTATGTTAGGTCGTGTTGTAAACACAATGGGTGAACCAATTGATGGTAAAGGACCAATCATTGGCCAAACTTATGAAATGCCAATCGAGCGTAAAGCTCCTGGTGTAATCTATCGTCAGCCGGTAACTGAGCCTTTACAAACTGGTATCAAAGCTATCGATGGTATGATTCCAATCGGTCGTGGTCAACGTGAGTTGGTTATTGGTGACCGTCAGATTGGTAAAACTGCGGTTTGTATTGATACTATTATCAACCAAAAAGAATTTTACGAAGCAGGTAACCCTGTTTATTGTATATATGTAGCTTGTGGACAAAAAGCAAGTACAGTAGCTAACATCGTTCGTACTTTAGAGGAAAACGGTGCAATGCCTTATACTGTAGTTGTTGCAGCTTCTGCTGCTGAACCAGCTCCATTACAATTTTATGCTCCATTCTCTGGTGCAGCAATCGGTGAGTTCTTCCGTGATACGGGTAGACCAGCTTTAATTGTTTATGATGATTTGTCTAAACAAGCTGTAGCTTACCGTGAGGTTTCTCTATTGTTACGTCGTCCACCGGGCCGTGAGGCTTATCCTGGTGACGTGTTTTATCTTCATAGTCGTTTGTTAGAGCGTGCTGCAAAGATCAACGCAAATGATGAGATCGCTCAGGCAATGAATGATTTACCTGAATCATTAAAAGGTATCGTTAAAGGTGGTGGTTCATTAACTGCTCTTCCAATTATCGAAACTCAGGCTGGTGACGTTTCTGCTTATATTCCAACTAACGTAATTTCGATTACTGACGGACAGATCTTCTTAGAATCTAACTTGTTCAACGCGGGTATTCGTCCGGCTATTAACGTAGGTATCTCGGTATCACGTGTAGGTGGTAATGCTCAGATCAAGTCGATGAAGAAAGTTGCTGGTACGTTGAAATTGGATCAGGCTCAATACCGTGAGTTAGAGGCTTTCTCTAAATTCGGATCTGACCTTGATGCAGCTACTAAATCAGTATTGGATAAAGGTTCACGTAACGTTGAGATCTTGAAACAAGGTCAGTTCTCTCCAATGACGGTTGAGAAACAAGTTGCGATCATTTATCTTGGTACTAAAAACTTAATGCGTTCTGTTCCTATCGACAAAGTGAAGGAATTTGAAGCGGAATATTTACAACAACTTGAGCAACGTCATGCTGAAACTTTAAGCGCTTTAAAAGCTGGTAAGTTTGATGACACGATCACAGGTGTATTGGAAACTGTAGCTAAAGAGCTTTCAAGTAAATATTAATATTAGATCTGAGACAAAAAAAGAATGGCTAATTTAAAAGAAGTAAGAATTCGTATAGCGTCAGTGCAATCTACACAGCAGATTACCAAAGCCATGAAAATGGTTTCGGCTGCTAAATTGAAACGTGCTACCAATGCTATTGTACAATTACGTCCCTATGCTACTAAATTGAAAGAGATCTTAGGAAATCTTTCAGGTAGCTTAGAAGGATCATCATCACCTTTTATACAAGAACGTGAGCCTAATAAGGTATTAATCGTAGTAGTTTCTTCTAACCGCGGTTTAGCGGGTGCGTTCAACATGAACGTAATTAAAACTACGAACAACTTAATTGCCGAGAAATACAGCGAGCAGTTGAAAAGAGGTAATGTAAGTATCGTAGCCATTGGTAAGAAATCTCAGGATTTTTATGAGAAACGCAACTACAATATTATAGGAAACAATAACGAAGTATACTCAGCACTTACTTTCGAAAATGTAACTAAAATCACTGAAGGCATTATGGCTGGATTTGAAAAAGGTGAGTTTGATAAAGTGGAATTGGTTTACAATAAGTTTAAAAATGCTGCAGTTCAGATTTTAACGACTGAGCAATTGTTGCCTTTGCCTAAAGCAGATCACGAAGAGACAGCTGTAAATGCAGTAAAAGCTGATTATATCTTTGAACCTTCTCAGGAAGCGATCGTTGAGCAGTTGATTCCAAAATCAATTAAAACGCAATTGTATAAAGCGGTATTGGATTCTCATGCTTCTGAACACGGAGCACGTATGACTTCAATGGATAAAGCAACTGAGAATGCTGGTGATTTGATTAAAGCGTTAAAGCTTTCTTACAACCAGGCACGTCAGGCTGCGATTACCACAGAGCTTTCAGAGATTGTAAGTGGTGCGGCTGCATTGAACGGTTAATAAGCGTAAGCATAATATATAGAGCCCTTATCAGTAATGATAAGGGCTTTTTTTGTTAATATAAGTTAGGGATGACTTTATCTTTAGGATATTTAACTGAATAGCTGATTCTGATTTTTTGCGAACTGGCTGCTTTCATATTTAAGTTCCAGGTTAGTATTCCTGTTTCCTTATCTACTTCAGCACCATTTGAACTAAGTAATTCAACTTCCATATCCTTATCAGTCGATATTGGATACTGATCTTTGAGCTGTAGGTTTATCGCTTCCTTCTTGCTATTTCTTATTGTGATTTCGTAAGTGAAGGTTTGTTTCTTATTACTTCCTATTGTTTTTATTCCGGTTTGCTCAGCTATTTTCTCGCGTTTGATAATGATCTTTTTATCACGCCCCATACTCAACTTTAAGGTATCTGTTAAAGCATTTGGATTGATATAAGATTTTCCGATGTAGCTATTTTCGAAGATTAGGTTTGCCTCTCCGGGTAAAAGATTTAGCTTTTCGTAATCTGTAATCTCAGCCATTAAGAAAGCATCGTTGTCCACCTTAGGTATGCTGTAATATTTAAATGTGGCAGGTTGAGCGGATTCTTTCAGCATTACACTATGTGGTTTGCTATTGGAAGCAATGTCATAAGGGATATCGATATCAAATACTACATTTAATTGGTTTTCTACCTGTGTTAAATGACTGCCGATATTACTTGGAGCAGCAAAAGCAACCTCTTTGAGTTCATTCTGGTCTTGTAGGCTTTTACCTTTAACCACTATTCCGGCAATCCTTCCTTCTAATTGTTTTGCAAGTTGATATTGAGGGTTCCCAAATTGAAGAAACCAGGAAGATAGTAAAGGGGCTGTTCCATTCTGTGTAGGGTTGCCTGTAGAAAGACTAAGCTTAACCTTTTTCCAGTCTATGCCTGTATACTGACTTATGCTGGCTTTATAAAGGATCTTTAGGGGTGAAGCTGTGTTCTCTGCTCTGAGGTCATAAAGCGCCTGCCAGTGGGCATTGGGCGATAAGTAATTGATGTTAAAATCGCCATTGACAGGTTGTGTGGCTAAAACGTTAATGATGACTTGTCCAGTTGTGCCAGATTTGTCCTGACTAAGTTCCTGTAGTTGCTTTTGCAGTTTAGCAATTTTTCTTTGCCAGTGCTGTTCTGTTTCTTGTAATGTGGCTATGCTATTCCGGAGTTCTAGCTGTTTGCTTTTATAGTAATCAGCAACCTTGATCAATTCATTTACATTTACGCCAATATTAGTACCACCTACAGTCTGGTTTTTATCTAATAAACCCAATAGGTTCGTTTCAACAATGCTTTTATTTTGAACTTTAACCAATTCTCTTTTAGCTGAGGTTAGGCTGTCGTCAATGATGCGATAGGCGGGACTATTGTTGTCTTGCTTCAGATAATCTTTGCTAAAGCTGGTGGATAGGATCGTAACACTTGGGGGAACGCTGATCTGAATACTGTTTTCATCTAGTGTATTGGCGATATTGGTGATTACAATTTCGCTTGTGCCAGTAGGGATGTTAATCCGGGCTTTATGATTCAATTCTGCCCCAGCACGATAAACAATTGCTGATTCAAGTACCGCAGGAAATAAACGTGGTTGTTGCGCTTTTACGATGCTTGTATTTAAAGCAATAAGCAAAAATAGATATATACTTTTCATGGATTTTGTTTTTAAAAGAGATGCATGTCTGGACTATAATCCATAATTCAGCTATTATTTTTTAATACACCATAACTTATTTAAAAAGTAATGGATTAAATACTGCTTTTTAGGTAATAAATATTATTTTTGTCCCATAATTATAAATAGCATGGAAGAGAGACCACTACACAATACGCCTAGCATGAAAAGAGCTAATGATACTTCAATTTATAAATTGATAATTTTAGGTGTCCTAATTGGTATGGTAGGAGTTTATTTGCGTTTTGCAGGTGATTCAACTACATTGTCAATTGTTTCTTGGGCAATCTTGGCGGTTGGTACAATCGTAGCGTGCAAAGGTGTATTTAAAATATTAGACGCTTAAGCGGTAAAAATATATTTTTAGAAATGAAAACCCTCATCAGCTTATGCTGATGAGGGTTTTTTTGTACGTTCGTCATCCTGATACAGCCCCTTTTATGTTCGATCGTCATCCTGAATTTATTTCAGGATCCCGCACCTGCTATTCAAAACATACACAAGAGGGATCCTGAAATAAATTCAGGATGACGATCGCTTCAGCATGACGATAGCCTTTATGCTGGTGAGGTTTTTTTTGTAATATTTATGTTATCCGATTTTTAGAAGGTTACTTATTATCGCATCTGGTATTAAGGTAAAACATACAATCTTTAACAATATGAAAAAATATTTAATTTATTGCGTATTCGCAATGACGGCCTTCGGCTGCAACAATGCGTCGAAAATGGGTGAGTCTGCTGATATCCTCAACAAAATTGAGAACGGGGATACCGTAATGGAATCGAAGATCATTAAGACTGCTGATATGAAGTTTAGGGTGAAGGATGTTCAAAGTGCAAAAGAAAAGATTTCAGCAATATTAAAAGTAGAGGGGGGCACCATAGGGGAGGTTTCGATTAATAGTAATATCCAAAATACGGAAAAGGTAAAGTATAGTGCAGATTCGCTGTTGGAGCTTACAGCTTATCGCACAGAAGGGGTGATTATGGCCAGGGTTCCTTCAGAAAAGTTAGATGATTTTACCAATCAGGTGGCGAGAATGGCTGTTTTTGTGGACCATCAATCGCTGAAGTTCGACGATCAGAGTCTTAGTTACCTCACCAGCGAATTAAAGAGCATCAACAGGGCTGAAGCCGTAGCTCAAATAGAAAAGAAAGACAATAAAAAGAAGGAAGCTATCGCTTCGAAGGATGTCAGCAAAAGTTTGGCGCTGAAAGACGAATATGTAGATCAGAAGGTTAAAAATATGTCGATTGACAGCAGGGTTCAATACAGCGATGTTACGCTGAACTTCTATCAGGACCACACAGTGAAGCAAATTGTTGTTGGAAATGATAACCTCTCTGATTATCGCCCGCCCTTCTTTCAGCGTGTAGTGATCAATCTGCAGAGTGGCTGGTTTATCTTTAAAGAATTGATCTTAATGCTTTTAAATATCTGGTCGATACTTGTGCTTATAGGAGCTGGATATTTTGCTTATAGATATTATAAAAGACAGCGGAAGCTTATTTAATTCGCTTTTTATTGTCGCTAACAAATGACTCCCAACCGGAGTAAGTTTTGCCCTTTCCTCCGGTTGGTATTTTTTGAAAGGAATGACACACGGCTACTGCAAGTCCGTCTGTGGCATCTAAAAACTCCGGGGTTTCTTTAAAATTCAGTAATCTTTGCAGCATGGCTGCAACTTGTTCTTTTCCGGCATTTCCATTTCCGGTAATGGATTGTTTGATTTTTCTGGGAGCATATTCATTGATCGGAATATTTCGGGCCAGGGCAGCAGCCATTGCAATTCCCTGAGCGCGGCCAAGTTTTAGCATCACCTGTATATTTTTCCCGTAAAATGGAGCTTCCAGTGCTACAGTATCAGGCTTATATTCGTCGATTAGTTTTGTAGTTTTTTCGAAGATGCGTTGTAGCTTTAAAAAATGATCATCCAAGTGATCCATCCTTACAATGCCCATGGTGATTAGCTCAATTTTACTTCCTTTCTCCAGAATCACCCCGTACCCCATAATCGAGGTACCTGGATCAATCCCCATAATCACCCTTTCCTTTTTTTCAGCCAACATAGAACAATATTAAGCATATTTGCACAGAGTAAATTAAAAATATTGACATCCAATTACAAAAAGGTACTTTCATACGTTCTAAAAGGCGCAATTGTAATATTTGCATTTTGGTTTGTATACAGGAAACTTTCCTCCAATGAGAATTTAGCAGCGTTTAATAATTTGCTAAAGCAGATCCCTTTGCAAGAAATTATCGCGGTACTTGGGCTGGTTTGTTTATTGATGCTACTGAACTGGGGCCTCGAAGCTTTGAAATGGAAGCGACTGATTGCGCGAGTGGAAAGGATTAGTGTATGGCGGGCTATTGAATCTGTTTTTTGTGGCTTGACCTGGGCTGTATTTACGCCCAATCGGATTGGTGAATATGGTGGTCGGGTATTTTTTCTTTCTCCTAAACGACGGATTATCGGGGTTGTAGCTATGGCGGTAGGTAATATTGGCCAGATGGTGTTGACCAATGTTTTTGGGGCAATCGCTTTATGCGTATTTATTTACCGCTTTGAACCTATTGATTATAGGCTTTTTTATGCGCTGATTGCCTTAGCCGCAATGTTCTGTGCTTTCTTTATCATCTTCTATTTTAACATCAAATGGTTAAATGGAATTTTGCTTTCCATGCGTTTTACCCGGAAGTACAAGAAGTTTTATAGCATTCTTGCAAGGTATAGCAAAAAGGAGCTCTTAAATATTCTCTTGTTTTGTCTGGCCCGCTATGTTGTATTTAGCACGCAATACTTTATTCTTTTCTTTTGGCTGATACCAGAAATCCATTACCTGGACATTTTTATGATGGTAAGTATTCTATTTTTTGTCCAATCCACACTTCCTTCTCTTGATCTTTTTGATATAGGCGTTCGGAGTGTTACCGCCTCTTACTTTTTTAGTTATATAACAGGTCACCAGGTAGCCGTTATTGCGTGTACTGCAAGCATATGGCTCATAAATATTATAATTCCTGCTATATTAGGTTCTTATTTTGTGTTTAAACTCAATTTTTTTGGAAGTATTCAGCGTAATTAATTATATCTCATCTTTTTTAACGGTTTTATATGTTATCGTGGTCATTGCCTTTATCAAAGGTTGGCATAAGTTGGTGCATTTTAAACCTGAGGCCACCGTTTTAACTACTAAAGTTTCTATCCTGGTGGCTGCCCGTAATGAGGCAAAAAATATCGCAAAAACAATCGAAGACCTGATTGCTCAGGACTATGATCGGGAGTTGACCGAGATTATATTTATTGATGACCACTCTACGGATCAAACTGCCGAAATTATCAGTTCTTATGCCTCCAGGGGTGTAAAATTAATCCGCTTGAATGAGGATCGGGCACTTAACTCTTACAAGAAAAAGGCGATACAGACCGCGATTTCGGCGGCTAGTGGGACTTTGATCATTACTACTGACGCTGATTGCAGAATGGGGACGAGTTGGCTTAAAACCATTGTCAGTTTTTATGAGGAGAAGAAGTATAAAATGATTTCTTCGCCTGTGGCTTACTTTGAAGAAAAGAGTTTTTTTGAACGTGCGCAAACGCTGGAGTTTTTATATTTAATTGGCCTTGGTGCCTCGACAATAGGGAATAAAAAGCCCTCAACTTGCAATGGCGCTAACCTGGCTTATGAACGGGATGCTTTTTATGAAGTAGGCGGTTTTAAGGGGATTGATGATTTGGCTTCGGGAGATGATGAGTTGCTGTTGCATAAAATGGCAGCGCGCTTTGGTGATGCTATCGGTTTTCTAAAGCATTCAGATGCTGTAGTTTATACACATGCGAAGGCGACATTAAAAGAGTTTATTCAGCAGCGTAAACGTTGGGCTTCTAAAAGTACGCGGTATAAAAACAAATCGATCATTGTATTGGGCGTTTGCATCTGGTTGTTTAACCTAAGTATTCTTGTAAATGTTGGTTTGGGTGCATTCAATGCGTTTTATTTCAATTTGGCCTTAGTTCAGTTATTGGCTAAAATGGTGGTGGAGTGGCTGTTTTTATATGATGTGACAGCATTTGCGAAAAGAAAGAGTTTGTTGGTGCTTTTGCCGGTGTTGAATGTGTTGCATATCTTGTACATTGTGTATATCGGCATTGCAGGGAACAGCGGAAAATATAATTGGAAAGATAGAATGGTAAAATAATGGAGATCAATAATAGTCCTTCAAGCAAAATATGGAAGCGTTTTAAGAAAAATAAAATGGCTTTTGGGGGATTGTTGTTTATTTTAACGATGAGCTTGATGGGGATTTTAGGCTATCTGATTACACCGGATAAAAGTCCGATGGCGAATACCATGCACCTTCAGCTCAGCAATAAAAAGCCTGGCAGAACTTTCGACTTTTTAATCGTTAGCAGGAAGAGTAATGTTGAAAAGGTAAATTTTCTGGAACTGATGTTACACGGTCAGGAGCCCGGTTTTAAAAGTGTTCCCATTACTGCTTACCGCGAAGTAGCGGATAAGGTTTATGTGCGGGAATATATTGGTGATGACGAACAAGCAGAAGAGTCTGTATTTTCTAAGTTACCCAATCAACAATATCAGCAAACATTTTGGCTAGGTACAGATACTTATGGCCGGGATATGTTGAGCCGTTTGATTTTAGGAATTAGGGTTTCTTTGTCCGTGGGACTAATGGCGGTACTTATTTCTCTTTTTATTGGCGTCTGTCTGGGCGCATTAGCTGGTTATTTTGGCGGGAAAACGGATGCGTTGATCAGTTGGTTTATGAATGTGATCTGGTCCTTGCCTTCTTTACTTTTGGTTATTGCGATTTCATTTGCACTAGGGAAGGGATTCTGGCAGATATTTATTGCGGTTGGTTTATCCACCTGGGTGGATGTATCTCGGCTTGTACGTGGACAGGTTATGGCTTTAAAAGAAGTCGAATTTGTGGAGGCTTCTAAAGCATTGGGCTTCTCCACTTCAAGAACGATTATCAGGCATATTCTTCCTAATATTGCGGGACCTATACTTGTTGTGGCCTCTGCCAATTTTGCTTCTGCTATTTTGCTCGAAACTGGATTGAGCTTTTTGGGATTTGGGGCACAACCCCCAATGCCAAGCTGGGGGAGTATGATTAAGGAGCATTATGGGTATATCATTATGGATGCCGCTTATCTTGCGCTTTTACCTGGATTGGCCATTATGCTTACGGTATATGCATTTAATTTATTGGCTATTGGTTTGCGCGATGCTTTTGATGTTAAATCACAAAATATATCTGTGTAGCTTAGCCCCTTAATTACTAACTTTGACCTGTATGTTATTAAACTGTTATCAGCAAGAACTAATTGAAGCCGGATGTGATGAAGCAGGAAGGGGTTGTTTGGCAGGACCGGTATTTGCCGCGGCTGTAATTTTACCACCTGATTTTGTCGCTGGAGAATTGAATGATTCAAAACAGCTGAACCATCAACAGCGTAATAAATTAAGGCTGATCATCGAAAAAGAAGCGTTAGCCTGGGCTGTTGCTGAGGTTGATCACATTGAAATTGATCAGATTAATATCTTGAATGCCTCTTTTTTAGCCATGCACAGGGCACTTGACAAATTGAATATTAAGCCTCAATATTTAAGTATAGATGGCAATCGGTTTAAAAAGTACAAGGATGTTCCGCATGCTTGTATTGTGAAGGGTGATGGTAAATATTTAAATATTGCTGCTGCTTCTATTCTTGCTAAAACCCATAGGGATGAATTTATGGAGCGTATTTCGGCCGAATATCCTCATTATCAATGGAAACAGAATAAAGGATACCCAACGATTGCTCACCGAACGGCTGCTCTTGAGCATGGTTTATCGCCATACCACCGTAAAACTTTTAATATTAGTGCGCCACAGCTAAAGCTATTTTCGGAAATAGAGGGATAATTCGTATTTTCACGTGAATTGAAAGTCCTCATCCTGACAAATAGGGTCCCCTTTCCGCCGAATAGCGGATATCCCATAGTGGTTTACAATACCATTAAGGGCTTGGTAAAACTCGGGGTTGATGTGACGTTGTTCAGTCTCAATACCAACAAGCACCGTGTAGATATTGATGATATTTATGATCCTGTTTTTGATCAGATCAAATTTCATTCTTTTGACCTCGATACTGAGGTCAATGTGTGGGGAGCCCTCAGCAATATTTTCTCCGATGAGTCGTACAACGTTTCCAGATTTTTTGATGAGGATGCTGCGCGTTTGTTGGAGGACATTTTAAAAGAGACCACATTCGATATCATACAATTTGAAGGGTTATTTGTGGTACCCTATCTGGATATAGTGAAAGCCAATAGTGATGCGAAAGTAATTTACCGGGCACACAATATTGAGTTTGATGTTTGGGAACGGATCGCGTTGAGAGAACCTTTTACGCCCAGAAGAAAGTATCTTCAGTTTTTAGCACGTCGTTTAAAATATTATGAAACGGAGCAGATCAACCGCTTTCACCAGGTGTTTGCGATTAGTGAACCCGATAGGCAAAATATTGTAAAGTTTGGTTGTGAAACTGCCTTGGATGTTTTTCCGGTAGCACTTGATTTTGAAAAATACGTTACTGATCCATCTAAAACCAGTTTCCCTACGTTGTTTCACCTTGGCGCAATGGACTGGAGGCCGAATAAGGAAGGTCTGGCTTGGTTTCTGGATGAAATATGGCCGGATATTGAAAAATTAAATAGTGAGTTGCGCTTTTATATTGCCGGAAAGAATATGCAACACGAGTTTTTTGAATATGACTCAGATAACCTGGTGGTGGAAGGTGAAATATTTGATGCGGTGGAGTTTATCAATTCCAAAGCCATTATGATCGTTCCATTATTATCCGGAAGTGGGATGCGCGTTAAAATTATAGAGGGCATGGCTATGCGCAAATGTGTGATTGCAACGAGTATGGCTGCCGAAGGTATCCGCTGCGAACATGGTAAAGATATATTGATTGCAGATACTGCAGATGAATTTTACCGCTCTATTTTACAGTGTATCACTAATCCCAATAAGTGGCGTGAAATAGGCGAGAATGCACGCAAAACGGTAGAAAGAGATCACGATATCAATGTGATTTCTCAAAGAATGCTGAATGTCTATCAAAAATTAATTAGTGGCTAAATTTATATACCTTTGCCACGTTTTTATAGATATTATACCGTATGAAGAATACCGCACTAACCGATAAACACATTTCATTAGGCGCCAAAATGGTGCCTTTCGCAGGATACAATATGCCTGTACAATACGAAGGTATTAATGCTGAACACGCTACAGTTAGATCAAGTGTAGGCGTTTTTGACGTGAGTCATATGGGAGAATTTATCCTGAAAGGTGAACAAGCTTTGGATTTGATTCAAAGGGTAACGAGTAATGATGCCTCAAAGCTATATGATGGTAAAGTTCAATATTCGTGTTTGCCAAATGAAGATGGTGGTATTGTTGACGATCTTTTGGTTTACCGCATTGATGAGTTAACTTATATGTTGGTGGTGAATGCTTCGAACATAGAAAAAGATTGGAACTGGATCCAGAAATTCAATACCAAGGGTGTAGAGATGCACAACATTTCTGACAAAACTTCTTTGTTGGCTATTCAAGGTCCTAAGGCTGCTGAAGCATTACAGAGTTTAACTGATGTTGATTTGGCTTCTATGGAATATTACAATTTTGTAAAAGGCAGATTTGCTGGTGTTGATAATGTAGTGATTTCTGCTACTGGATATACTGGTGCTGGTGGTTTTGAAGTTTATTTTGACAATGAACATGCTGATGTGATTTGGGATGCTATTTTTGAAGCAGGTAAACCTTTTGGCATTAAACCTATTGGTTTAGGTGCAAGGGATACTTTGCGTTTGGAAATGGGTTTCTGTTTATATGGAAATGATATTGACGATACGACTTCTCCTATTGCTGCTGGATTAGGTTGGATCACTAAATTCTCTAAGGTATTTACCAATTCTGAGGCCCTTTTGGCTGAAAAGGAAGCTGGTGTAGCACGTAAGCTGATTGGATTTGAGATGATTGACAGAGGCATTCCTCGTCATGATTATGAGATTGTTGATGCTGAAGGAAATGTAATTGGTAAGGTTACTTCTGGAACGCAATCGCCATCTTTACAAAAAGCGATTGGAATGGGCTATATTGATAAAGCTATGGCTAAAGAAGGTACTGAAATCTATATCAACATCCGTAACCAAAAAATTAAGGCTAAGGTAGCTAAGTTCCCTTTTTATAAATAATAGTATTTTAAACCCTCCTGTTTTATACCCAATCGAAACTGATGCACTATAAAAAAAGCATAGAAGTTTGTTTAACGCCAGCATTATTAAATCTTTACGATACTAAAGAAAGTGTTGTTGTTGTCATCGATATTTTAAGGGCGACATCGTCTATTGTATATGGCATTGATAATGGTGCTGATGCAATTTTACCAGTTGCTCATGTAGAAGATTGTTTGAGGTATGCAGATAAAGGGTTTTTGCTGGCAGCAGAGCGAAATGGAGAAGTTGTTGAAGGTTTTGACTTCGGCAATTCTCCATTTTCTTATAGCAGTGATAAGGTAAAAGGAAGAACGGTGGTATTGACCACTACAAATGGAACTAAAGCCTTGCATATGGCTAATGCGCAGTCTGCACAGGTGGTGATTGGTTCGTTTCTGAATTTAAAAGCCTTATGTAACTGGCTTAAAGGTCAGGAAAGGGATGTATTGTTGCTTTGTGCCGGATGGAAAGATAAGTTTAATCTGGAAGATACCTTGTTTGCTGGTGCTGTGGTAAACGAACTGCGCAAAGACTTTACTCGTTTTTGTGATTCTTGTGTTGCTGCTGAAGATCTGTATTTGTTGGCTAAAGATGATTTGAGGGGCTATCTGCATAAATCATCACATAGCCATCGTCTGGCCGAATTGAATATTGAAGAGGATGTGAAGTTTTGTTTACAGCTTAATATCTGCAACGCTATACCTGTTCTGGAAGGTGAGGCACTGGTTCCCCTTACTTGGGTTTGTATTTAGAAGCTTGTAGGACTTTTTGTGTATCCTTTTCGACCATCAATTGCTGTAAGGTAACTGATGGATTTTCTTCCATGTATTTTCTAACAATTTGCCAGCCGGTCCAAATGCCTAATTTCGGGGCCGACTCGTTTCTTTCGCCCAAGCCGGGGGTAAATGGGCCCTCACTTAAAAACACTTGTATTTTTTGGTAATCTGTTTCAAATAATAGATCATTTTGAAGGTAGTAGCCCCAAATGTCGCTTTCAAAAGTCTTACACCATTCTAGCTGCTTTGCAGTATATCCTATTTTAACTGAATCGGGAACATTATCGGCCAAAACCCTATCCATGAAATATAGGATTTTTCCGTTGTGGATCATTTTGGCAAGGAGTGTTCTGTCTTCGTCACGTTCGGCAAAAAGTTCTTCTCTGGCATAGGTTTCTGTCAACCTGGGTACGATGTATTGTGGGCTAAAGCGTTTTGATAAGTAAAGGGGCACACTCTCTACAATGGCTCTATAGAATTTGCTATCTTTTCCCAAAAACATATCTAAACCGATACCCATGTAATCGTTGCCGATAGGGGTTTGTACAGAGAAGCCCGAAACAAAGGAAATAAACCTTGGGACCTGGGATTTAGGGTAATAATATTTTATGTATTTAAATGTTTGTGTGAGGTCTTTTTCAATAGGAACAAGGTTAGGGAATATGCTATCGACCTCTTTATTTAGATCATAGTAAGCCTGATCTTTGAATAGGGTAGCAAGGATTTCGTCGGGGCTGTAACTTTCATTGCCTACCATCCGGTGTATATAGTCATCATAAAATGCACCATACTTCTTTTGCAGCAATTCGTCTGTTTGTTTAATGTCTTTGTCTTTTCTAAGGTAAAGGTCTCTGTCAAAACGATCAATTTTTACATCTAGCTGTATTGCAGTTACGTCAGGTTTAGTACCTTGTTTGCAGGAAAGAAAAGTTAATATAAATAGAAAAAATAGATAGCTTTGGCTGAATTTTACGTTATAGTTCATTATAAACAAATATAAACGAGTTTATCCAAGCTTCAACACCTTAATATAAAAATACTATGAAAAGAACATTTGTCGGCCTACTGCTTTTATTTCTAACCAGTAACCTTTTTGCGCAGATGCCTGCAGTACCCGATTATGATTTCAGACTTGGATTGACTGCACATCCTACCATTGGTTGGATGAAGGCTGAACCGGGCAAAAGCAGGGGTGTTTCTTTAGGCTTTTCTTATGGTTTGCTGGCTGATTTTAATTTTGCTGAAAACTATGCTTTTGCAACAGGATTAACGATCACTACCATCAATGGCAAGAGTACTGAAATTAATGTTGCTCCTTATTATGATGGTTCGCCAACACAAACAGCTTATGATTTGAAGTATAAGCTTCAATACATTGAAATTCCGCTTACTGTGAAGCTAAAAACTGGTAAGATGGGTGATGTAAAGTGGTACGGACAGTTTGGTTTATCTAATGATTTCAATATTGGTGCGAAGCAATCTGCCGAGGCTGTTGGAAAACCTGCTATTGATGATCGGAACATTTCTAAGCAGATCAACTTTTATAGGGCTGGACTGATATTGGGTGCTGGGGGTGAAATTGACATTGCTGACCATACTAGTCTTACGCTTGGATTGACCTTGAACAATGGTTTTACCAATATTGTGGATGATAATGATCGTAAAGTACGAAATCATTATATTGGCCTGAATGTTGGTGTTTTCTTCTAATTCATACAGCTCTTTATTACCGATCTAAAAATATATACTTCAATGAAACCATCATTTTTGATAGCTTCATCACCTTTAAAAAGCAAACTATATACTGATGAAAATCGCGCTAGCACAACTTAACTATCATATAGGTAATTTCGAATACAATACAAATAAGATCATCGAGCACATTGAACTGGCTAAAGCCAAGGGGGCTGATTTGGTTGTATTTGCAGAACTGGCCATATGTGGTTATCCGCCACGAGATTTTTTGGAGTTTGATGAGTTTATTGACCTTTGCGAAAAGGCTGCCCTGGAGATCGCTACACATTGCGTAGGCATTGCTTGTATTGTTGGCCTGCCTGTTAAGAATGAAATATTAGCGGGTAAAGATTTGTATAATGCAGCTTATTTTCTGGAGGATGGGCAATTAAAAAGGGTAGTTAAAAAGGCTTTGCTGCCTAATTATGATGTATTTGATGAATACCGTTATTTTGAGCCTGCAAGCCATTTTGAATGTGTCGATTTTAAAGGGATTAAGATCGCCGTAACCATTTGTGAGGATCTGTGGAACATCAACAATAACCCATTGTATATCTCTTCTCCAATGGATGAGCTGATCAGGCAAAAGCCTAAATTGATGATCAACATTGCAGCTTCACCATTTTCTTATCTGCACGATGAAGAGCGTGTGGTAGTCCTTTCTGATAATGCGAAGCGATATAATATGCCGCTGCTGTATGTGAATCAGGTTGGCGCGCAAACGGAAATTATCTTTGATGGTGGATCTTTGGCTTTTGATGCTAAAGGTAACCTGATTGATGAAATGCCTTATTTTGAGGAGGCGGTGCGCATTTATGAATTTGAGGACAATGTCATCAAAGGACATGAACCGATGCAGCATCAGGCGATGCCGGATATAGATCAAATCTATGAGGCTTTGGTGTTGGGTATTAAGGATTACTTTAGTAAGTCTGGTTTTAGTAAAGCGGTACTGGGCTTATCTGGTGGGATTGATTCGGCGGTTGTTTGTGCACTGGCTTGTCGGGCATTGGGTGCCGAGAATGTGATGGCTGTCTTGATGCCCTCTAAATACTCTTCAGATCATTCTATTCAGGATGCATTGGATTTGGTTAATAATATTGGTTGTCAACATCAAATTATTCCTATAAAGGAAGCTGCTGACGCATTTGATAGTATGATGGCCCCTGCGTTTGAGGGACTTGCTTTTAACCTTACTGAAGAAAATATACAGGCTCGCTGTAGGGGGGTGATTGTAATGGCGATGTCTAATAAGTTTGGTTATATTTTGCTAAACACCTCTAACAAAAGCGAGTGTGCAGTTGGTTATGGGACTTTGTACGGCGATATGTGTGGTGCGATAGGGGTAATTGGGGATATTTACAAAACCCAGGTATACCAACTTGCGCAGTATATCAATAAAGATGGGATTGTGATTCCGGAAAATTCTATTGTTAAACCACCTTCTGCGGAGCTTAGACCGGGTCAGAAGGACTCTGATTCTTTACCTGACTATGATGTCCTGGATAAGATTTTATTCCAATACATCGAATTAAAAAAGAGCTCATCGGGAATTATTGCACAAGGTTATGATGAGGCGCTAGTTAGAAGGATTATTAAGCTGGTAAATTCCGCAGAATTTAAGCGTTATCAAACGCCTCCAATCCTGCGGGTATCACCTAAAGCTTTTGGTATGGGTAGAAGGATGCCTATTGTAGGCAAGTACCTTTCCTAAGCTTTTTTAAACCATTTTCTGTAAGGGATAATTAGAGCCAATAGCAGTGCTGTTATGCATAAAAACTTAGCGATGATGTCGCCTGTTTTAACGTATAAGGTCAGTTCATCATTTAGATTGATGTCGGTCTTTAATGCGGTTCTTGTCCACCACTTTGCTTGTTGGATCACATCACCTTTTTGGTTAATAAAGCAAGAAATCCCGGTGTTGGCTGAGCGGACTACATAACGACGACTTTCTATGGCTCTTAATTGGGCATACATTAAGTGTTGATCTTTGCCTGATGTATTTCCCCACCAACCATCATTGGTGATGATAGCGATGAACTGAGCCCCATTTTTAACAGCTTCTCCAATCCATTCGCCCCATAAAGATTCGTAGCAAATGACAGGGGCTACACCGATGCCGCTGTAAGCATAAAATACACCGGGTTTATCTTGCCAGCCCCATCCGCCTCCGCTACCACCGAAACCTTCGAAAATAGGTCCTAGTATCGATAATGCAGCTGGGAAAGGCATCTTTTCTACGCCTGGAACTAGTTTGGATTTATGGTAGAATTGTACGTTTGCTGAATTCTCGACTTGCATAGCGGTATTAAAGCTATCGTAAAACACACCACTTTGATCTTGTTTTGCGGATACTGTTTGTTTGTCGTTGTACAATTTTACGCTCTCAATGCCAGTGATGACAGTTCCATTCTTGTATTTTGCTAGAAACTGTTGTACGGTATTAAAATCAGGGTTACTGCGGATTCTATCTTCGTCTGCATAATTAGGGATTGCAGTTTCTGGCCAGATAAAATATTCGGTATTTGGCTGTGCAATGGAGTCAGATAGATGGGTAAGTATATTCAGTTGATCTGCAGCAGAAAGACTGCCGAATTTTTTATAAGGATCTATATTCGGTTGTACGGTGACCACATTTACAGGAACCACTTTTTCTTCGTATTGGTAGTATTTTGCCAGTGAAAGACCAATTGGTAGGATCACCACTAAAGCCCAAATCATTGCAGGTCTTAGTTTTAAATAGCCTTTGGCATCGGATTTAAAACGTTTGTAAGCTTCGAAAGCTAAAATGTTGCTGAGTAATATCCATACTGAGCCACCGTAAACGCCAGTGTACTCATACCATTGCGCCAATTGGTGCATCCCCGATAAACCATTTCCTAGTGTCATCCATGGGAAGGCTAAATCCCAGCTTTGGTGCAGATATTCCATCGCTACATAAAATGAGATCAGGCCAGCATAAGCAATTTTAGTATTAGTTATCCTTTGTAGACGATAATACAACCAGAAAGCAAAAGTCATCAATAAAGCCCCTAAACCAAAAGGAATGATGGATACGAATGCGGATACTACCGGATTGTTTACCGCACTGATGGCATTGTAAACCCAATAAATGGAAGCAGTATTCCAAACTAAGAACGTCAGACCGGCAGTAAGGAAGACCTTTTTGCCTGTTTTTTCTCCTTTTTTAAGCAGAATTTTGTCCAGTGCAATTAACAAAGGGACTAAACCAACAAGAAGGATTGGGGTGGTATAAGGGATTGGTGGCCAAGCCAGCCACATTAAAAATGCACTTAACAAGGCCAGGGGGGCAGTATTTTTAAAATTCATTAATGGGTGCTTATAAGCTATCTAATATATCTGCTTTTTTTGCTTCATATTCTTCCTGAGTAATCAGGTGTTTGTCGTACAGACTTTTCAGTTTTCTTAACTTTAACGTGGTTTCATCTTCAGGTTCTTCCACATGGCTAGGCGTTGCGGCTGGCGGCGAGAAGAATGCTGCAGGCTCTTCCGAAGCTGGTTCTGGCGTAACCGCATTTACAGTTACTGGTGAGGGGATAGAACGTCTTTCTTCTAGATCTGTTTGTCTTTGTTGCTCTTTGAAATTTTCTAATTGCTCATAAGCTGCCTGGTATAATTTGCGGGCTTGAACTTTAGGAATGTATTCTGTAATGATGTTCTCTCCGTGTAGGGGTACACAGATAAATTTTGAACCAAAGATTTCTTCTTTAAAGGAAACCTCTTTCACACTTTTCCAGGAGATATCTTTGAAGTTCATGGTGATTCCAAAATTACCGGGTTCGCAATAGAAAATACGTTTGTTACTTACGGCAATACAATCAGGAAGCAAGTTTACGGCAGGTTTTTTCTGTACTGCCATATAAATAAGTTCCTCATTGTTGGTTAGCATGTCGTTCAGTTTACCTAATACTTTCTCAACGGCTTTTGGATCTTGTTCGTCACTTAAAAATCTATCTATTAAAATCATGATGTTTCTTTTTTATGTAGGGGTATCAAAAATTGAACCCAATTAATCTTTATCGTATTTTGATTTCTTCTTTACCTCTTCGGCTCCGGCAATACAAATTACAAATTCTCCTTTTAATATATTGTTTTCAAAATGTGATTTAATTTCTGCTAATGTGCCTCTAACGGTTTCTTCGTATAGTTTGGTCAGTTCTCGGCTCACTGAAGCTTGTCTTTCTGCCCCTAAATACTGTGCAAATTCTTCCAGTGTTTTTAGTAAGCGGTGTGGACTTTCATAAAATATCATGGTCCGTTCTTCGTCGGCCAGCTTTTTAAAACGTGTTTGTCTGCCCTTTTTTACTGGCAAGAATCCTTCAAAAACGAATGCATCGCAGGGTAGGCCTGAATTTACCAGTGCGGGTACAAAGGCTGTGGCACCGGGTAAACATTCTACTTGTAAGTCGTGTTTTAAGGTCTCCCTTACCAGAAAAAAACCTGGATCAGAAATGGCAGGTGTTCCGGCATCTGATATGAGCGCTACATTTTTTCCTTCTTTTAAAAAGCGGATGATTTCTGTAGTTGCCTGATGTTCATTGTGCTGGTGATGGGAGTAGGCTTTTTTATCAATGCCAAAATGTTTTAACATTGGGGCGCTTGTGCGGGTGTCTTCTGCCAATATTACATCAGCTTCTTTTAAGATCCGGATGGCTCTAAAGGTCATATCCTCCAGATTACCAATGGGTGTAGGAACAAGAAAAAGTTTACCAGTTGTCATGTTATGCGTTCAAGGTTACTACTCATCGCTTATCGTTATCATTGCTTTCATTGCATAAAACTCGCAACTCATTGCTAATAACGCGTAACTCTTATTATCTTTGTTTAAAAAAATAAATAATGCTGCAAGTTAACTATATCCGCGAAAATAGAGCGAAAGTTTTGGAAGGCTTAACCCTTAGAAACTTTAAACAGCCAGAATTGGTTGATGAAATTATTAAAACCGATGAAGAAAGAAGACAAATCCAAACTTCATTAGATAATCTCTCTGCTATCGCAAATTCGAGCGCAAAACAAATTGGTGAGTTGATGCGCAACGGAAAAAAGGATGAGGCTGAAGCATTGAAAGCAGAAACAACATCTAATAAAGAGCAGATAAAGAATTTATCTGAGGATTTTGCTGCTGCTGAAAGTAAATTGCATAACCTGATTGTACAGCTGCCTAACCTGCCACATCATTTGGTTAAAGCTGGAAGTACACCGGAAGAAAATGAGATTGTTTTGGTTCATGGTGAACCAGCAGCAGTTGGTGAAAAGGCATTGCCGCACTGGGAATTGACCGCTAAATATGATATTATAGATTTTGAGCTGGGTACAAAGATTGCCGGCGCTGGATTTCCAGTTTATAAAGGCAAGGGTGCTCGCTTACAGCGCGCGCTGATTAATTTCTTTTTAGATCATGCTACAGCAGAAGGTTATAGAGAAATGCAAGTGCCTCATCTTGTAAACGAAGCTTCTGGTTTCGGTACTGGTCAATTGCCGGATAAGGAAGGGCAAATGTATCATGTGGGGATTGATAATTTGTATCTGATCCCTACGGCAGAAGTTCCTGTTACGAATCTTTATAGAGATGTTATTTTAAAAGAAGAAGAGTTGCCTGTGAAAAATACAGCATATACACCTTGTTTCCGTCGTGAAGCAGGTTCTTACGGTGCACATGTTCGTGGTTTAAACAGACTTCATCAGTTTGATAAAGTAGAAATTGTACAGGTTGTTCATCCTGAATCTTCTTACCAGGTGCTGGAAGATATGAGTGCTTATGTTCAGACTTTGTTGCAAAAACTAGGTTTGCACTATAGAGTATTGCGCTTATGTGCTGGAGATATGGGCTTTACAGCTGCTATGACTTATGATATGGAGGTTTGGAGTGCTGCTCAACAACGTTGGTTAGAGGTGTCTTCCGTGTCTAACTTTGAAACTTATCAAAGTAACAGGTTGAAGTTAAGGTTTAAAGGAGCGACTGGGAAAACACAGCTTGCGCATACTTTAAATGGAAGTGCATTGGCTTTACCTCGTATTGTTGCTGCTATTTTGGAAAACAATCAAACAGATAAAGGAATAAAAATTCCTGAAGCCTTGGTAAAATATACCGGCTTCGAATATATTGATTAGTGTTTTTTATTTGACGAACGGACAAAAAGGAGGGTATCATAATCATGATACCCTCCTTTTTTATGCCATTTATATTTATTAAAATCTTAGAACTTTATTGAAACTTATTTGTAGTTAATGTATTTATAGTGAGCTAACTACGCATACTCTAATCATTTTTCTATATATGAGACTACATAAATTGATTTTAATGTTTCTCCTTGGTTTACCATGTTTGTTGTGCTCAGTTGCGTATGGGCAAACTGGAGATAGTAATAAAGTGCTCAGCAATGCTTCTCTTCAGGAGATTATAAATTATGCCTTAGTCAATAAGCCCGGAGTTAAACAATCTTTGATAGATGAAGAGATAGGCGAGCGGGATATCATGTCTGCGCTATCGGGTTGGTTTCCTCAAATTAAGGGTGATGCCAACTACAATTACAACCTGAAACAGCAGGTAAGTACGTTGACGATGAATGGTGAGACTTCGCTATTGGTGCTCGGCACAAAACATACCTCTGCATTTACTTTACAGGCCGATCAGAAATTTCTGGATGCTGGGCTAATTCAGGCTTCCAAAGCTTCGAAATATTACAGACAACAATATAAGCAAAGTACGGAAAATGCAAAGATCAATACCGTAGTTAGTGTAAGTAAGGCTTATTTTGATGTGCTCACCAGCAAGGAGCAATTAAAGATTATTGGTGAAAATATTGCGCGATTAGAGAAACAGCTCAAAGATGCGAAGGCACAATATGAAAATGGACTGGTAGACAAAACGGATTATCAGCGGGCGCAGATCAGCCTGAGCAATTCTAAAGCGGATAAAAAGCGGGCTGAGGAGCTGATTAAATACAAGTATACTTATCTTAAAGAGTTGATAGGGTATGGGGGCGATAAAGATTTTAGCCTGAACTTTGATGCGGTAAAGATGGAAAATGAAATTCTGATCGATACCAATCAAAGGGAGACCTATGAGAATAGAGTGGAATATCGGTTATTGCAAACTCAAAAGCAATTGCAGCACCTGAATACAAGCTATAATAAATGGTCTTTCCTGCCCAGTATCTCCGGATTTATCAATTACAACTGGAATTACCTCAATAATAATTTTGGCGATCTATATGACACAAATTACCCGAGTTCCTTATTGGGGCTAAAATTGAGTCTGCCTATTTTCCAAGGAACAAAAAGAATTCAGGAGCTTAGAAAATCACAGTTACAGGAGCTAAGGATAGATCTTGACTTGGCAAACGCCAGAAATCAAATCAAAAGTCAGTATGAGCAGGCAATGGCCACTTATAAAGCCAATTTGAATGATTGGAAAACGGCGGGAGCAAATGTGGAGATTTCCAGACAGGTATACCAAACCATCAAATTGCAATACGACGAGGGCATAAAAGCTTATCTGGATCTGATGACCTCGGAAACAGATCTGCGTACCGCTCAGCTCAACTATTTGAATTCTTTGTACAGTCTTCTTTCTTCCAGATTGGATGTACAACAAGCATTAGGCACAATTACCGTAAACCAATAAAGTACTGAAATGAAGACGATTAATCACGTAAAACTAGGCATTGTTATTTTGGGGTCCATTTCTTTAGCGTCATGCGGTGGAGATAAGGCTGCACAGCAGCAGGCTGGGCCTCCTCCGGCAACGCCGGTATCTGTTTATAAGGTGGTTTCTGAACCGGTTACAACGGTGGATACTTACCCAGGGGTAGTTGTGGCGCTGGATGAAGTGGAAATTCGAGCTCAGGTTGGTGGTTTTATTACTGCTATCTATGTGCGCGATGGACAAAGAGTGAGCAAGGGGCAGAAGCTTTACGAAATTGACCGGACAAAATATCTGGCTGCATACAATTCTGCGAAAGCAAATGTAAATATGGCACAGGCCAATCGTGATAAGGCTAAAAAGGATGCCGAGCGTTATAAAAATCTGGCTGCTCAGGATGCGATCGCAAAGCAACGTGTGGATTACGCCTTAACCGATCTCGCCAATGCGGAATCGCAGGTGGCGTCGGCAAAAGCTACGCTCTCTGCGGCAAATAACGACCTTCAGAATGCGGTAATCGTAGCTCCGCTAACTGGCACAATAGGAATCTCGCAGGTGAAAGTGGGAGCCTTGGTTGCGCCTTCTACCACGCTTTTAAATACGGTTTCTAAGGGAAATCCGATTGCAGTAGACATCTCCGTAAATCAGGGGGATATTCCTCATTTCCAGAAAATGAAAGACAACCCAGGGGCGATAAAAGATTCGCTCTTAACGATACAACTCCAGGACGGCAGCTTATATACGCGTCAAGGTAGGATTATAACGATAGACCGTGCAGTGGATCCTGCAACAGGAACGATAAAGGTTAGGGTAAGCTATCCGAATGAAGCTGGAAAGCTGATTGCGGGGATGACGGTGAATCTTAAAGTATTAAACAAATCTACAGAAAACGAAGTGGTGATTCCTTATAAAGCAGTAATAGAGCAGTTGGGTGCATATAATGTTTATGTGGTGGCTGATAGCAATAAGGCAGAACAACGCATCATTCAGCTAGGGAAGCAATTCGATAAAAGTGTAGTCGTGAAAGAAGGTTTGAAGGTTGGAGAGGTGATTGTCGATGAAGGATCCCAAAATGTAAGGCCTGGTGCCGTGGTAAAATTTTAAAAGAATTTTAAGCTTATGATCTCAGAAGTATTTATCAGACGCCCGGTCACGGCCATCGTTATATCCATAATCATTGTTGTTATTGGCGTTATTGTCATCACAACCTTACCAATCAGTCAGTATCCTAGTATTGCGCCGCCCACGGTGACCGTTTCTGGAGCCTATACTGGGGCTGATGCGCAAACGGTGGAGCAGACCGTGACCACCCCTATAGAGAGTCAGATCAACGGTACCCCTGGAATGAAGTATCTATCTTCCAATAGTACCTCTGATGGGCGGTCCTCGATAACTGTTACGTTTGAGGTGGGGACCAATATTGACATCGCTGCATTAGATGTGCAGAATAGGGTAGGCATTGCCGAACCATCCTTGCCAGAGGCCGTTACCCGTTTGGGGGTTACCACTAAGAAAGCGAACAATGATATTTTGATGGTGGTAGGTTTGTTTTCGCCGAATGGGACTTACGATGATAAATTTATCTCAAATTACATCAACTTGTATGTAAAAGATGCTTTGTTACGTGTTCAGGGGGTTGGTGATGTTCAAGCCTTTGGTCAGCCTTTTAGTATGCGGATTTGGCTTGATGCCAATAAACTGGCCAATTATGGCCTTACGCCAGCTAATGTATCGGCAGCTGTCCAGGAGCAAAATGTTCGGGTTCCTGGGGGAAGTGTAGGCGCTCCTCCACAACGAAACAATCAGACATTTGAATTTTCTGTGCTCCTTGACGGCGATTTGAATACAGAAGAGCAGTTTAAAAACATTGTGATCAAAACCGGGCAGGACGGTTCTGTAGTTTTCCTAAAAGATGTGGCAAGAATAGAATTGGGAGCCTTTAGTTATGCTATTAACTCTAAAGTGAATGGAAAAGTGGCTTCCCTGATGATGATTAATCAGACTCCGGGTGGGAATGCTGTACAAACTGCTGATGGTATTCAAAAAGCGTTAGATCAATTAAAGAAGTCTTTTCCAAAAGATCTGGATTATACCGTTCCTTATGAAACGGTTACAGTGGTGAAATTGTCAATTGAAGGTGTGGTTCATACGTTGATTGAAGCATTGGTTCTGGTTACACTGGTGGTGTTTTTCTTCCTCCAAAGCTGGCGGGCTACATTGATTCCGGTATTGGCCATTCCGGTTTCCATCATAGGTACTTTTATCTTTTTCACGTTTTTCGGCTTCTCGATCAACGTATTGACCATGTTTGGTTTTGTGCTCGCGATTGGTATTGTGGTGGATGATGCTATTGTGGTGGTAGAGGCGGTGCAGCATTATATGGATCATGATGGCTTATCGGCTCCGGAAGCGACCAGGAGAGCGATGAATGACATTACGGCACCGGTAATTGCCATTGCCTTGATTTTAGCTGCGGTATTTATTCCGGTTGGATTTATTCCGGGAATGGTTGGACAGCTGTATCAGCAATTTGCCATTACCATTGCTGTTTCGGTATTAATTTCCGCTTTTATAGCGCTTTCTCTCACCCCGGCCTTGTGTTCGATCTTGTTAACCCCAATGAATTTAAATAAAGACTCTAAAGGGTTGAACAAGTTCTTTTTTAAGTTTAATAGGTGGTTTGCCAAGGTTACACATAATTACTCTATGGGGGTTAAAAAGGCCTTAAAATCTATTCCACTAGTGATGATAATCCTGCTTTGTATTTATCTGGGAACTGGCGGTATGTTTGTAAAAAAACCAACTGGTTTTATCCCTAATGAGGATGCCGGGATCTTTTTAGTTGGTGCAACTTTACCTGAAGGTTCCGCTATGGTTCGTACAGATGCGTTTATTAAACGAATTACAGACAGTATCCGCAACAATTACCCTGAAGTACACAATATTACCTCCTTAAGTGGCATCAATATCTTGAACAGGTCCTTTAAATCAAATGCAGCTACTTTCTTTGTTCAGCTTAAAAATTGGGATCAGCGTAAAAGGAATGTGACTACAATCATGGCAGGTGTAAGTAAATCGTTTGCCGGTGATAAGGACGGTAGCGTTCTGGTGGTTTCGCCACCGGCAATCCCGGGATTGGGAATTAGCGGTGGTTTTAGTTTGCAGATTCAAGAGAAACAGAGTGGAGACATTAAGATGTTTGAAGCCAATGTTGGGAAGTTCCTCGCTGCGGCAAATCAACGACCCGAAATAGGCATGGCTTATACCTTGTTTAATTCCAGAACACCAAACTATAAGGTGCAGGTGGATCGGGAACAGGCGAAGAAAATGGGTGTTTCTATTGGTGCAATATATAGTACGATTTCGACTTATCTGGGCAGTAGCTACATCAATGATTTTACTAAATATGGAAGGAACTTCCGGGTGGTTAGTCAGGCTGATACCAATTATAGGACAAATATTGAAAACCTGAAACATCTTCGGGTAATGAATGCGCAGGGTGTTTCTGTCCCACTAAGTTCATTGGTTTCTTATAAGGTGATAGAGAATGCATCTATCATTAGTCACTATAACCTTTTCCGCTCTATAGAGGTCGGGGGAGCAGCGAAGCCGGGGAGTAGCTCGGGTGATGCACTCAAAGCGTTACAGGAAGTGGCTGCCCAAACTTTACCTGCCAATTATGCTTATGACTTTTCTGGTTTGAGTTTGGAAGAAACGGAAGCTGGAAATAGTACTACAATGATTTTCTCTTTGGTTATCATCTTTGTTTTTCTATTACTTGCGGCCTTGTATGAGAGCTGGTCGGTTCCTTTTTCGATATTACTTTCGGTACCGCTAGGTTTATTTGGAGCTATCCTGGCTTTAAGCTTCCTGCCAAAACTAGACAATAACATTTATGCTCAGGTGGGATTGATTACCCTGATTGGTTTATCTGCAAAGAATGCGATTCTGATTGTCGAATTTGCGAAGGAAAGGGTAGACTGGGGAATGGAGCTTATTGCGGCTACGATAGAAGCTGTTAGGTTAAGGCTTAGACCAATCATCATGACTTCATTAGCCTTTATACTGGGTGTTATCCCGCTGATTCTGTCTGCTGGTGCTGGTGCAGTTTCCCGTCAGACTATTGGCTGGACTGTAGCGGCAGGGATGCTGTCGGCAACCTTACTTGCGATATTCATCGTTCCTGTATTGTTTGTCTTGATTACCAGATTTGCATACGGCAAAAAGAAACTGGCGGAATTACAAGCTTCCTATAAGCCAGAGGATCATAAAAACACACTGCATGCAGATGAGGATTAATGCTGAATGTAAACAGATACAAACATAAAAAGCTTCTCCTAAGGGAAGCTTTTGTTTTTAACAGGTAAATGTTAGGGTTAGTTAATAATAATTATAAAATAAGGATTAATAATAAAATAATGATAATGATTGCACCTACTGAAAGGTAAACGCCGCCTGCACCTAATGCACGAGCTTGTGATTTTAATTCTCTCAACTCTTTACGAAGCTCTTTTTTCTCTGCTCTGGATAAATCAGATTTATCCATATTTCTGATCTCTTGCACACGGTTAGTAATCCGTTCAACCTGAACCTTCTGTTCTGCAGTCATTTCAGTCTTTGCCTTATTGTTTTCAGCTGCACTAACTGTATTTGCACTTATTCCAAGTGTAAATATTAAGATTAACGAGTAAATTAACTTCTTCATAATGTTCTGTTTTTGTAGTTAGTTATAAAACAAAAAACCTACCAAAATGATTTGGTAGGTTTTTTACATTGTTTTAAAGAAAACTGTATAGTGTTCTGGTCAGATTAAAAATTATTTGATCTCAAATTCAGAATTAGAATCCTTTGATCTCAAATACTACATTCATCTGGTAGCTTAATTTTATCTTTTTAAAATCAATCTCAGCTGGTGGTGCACCTGCCATATCCGCACTCTCTGCTTTCATCATCATTACATTAGCACGATACATTGGCTGAGGAAAAGATTCGTTGTTTATTTCCTGAATATCTATTGCACTACCTAGCTTATCACCAAGGGCTTGAACCAGGTAGGTTGCTTTTTCTTTTGCTGCTAAAAGTGCTTTAATTTTTAGCTCTTTTTTTAAGCTTTCAATTTTCGAATAATCGTAGCTATCAATATTGGTATAAGCAATACCTTTTGGATCTAGCTCATCAATTATAGCATTCCATTTATTTAAATCGGTTACTTTTAAGCGATATTGTTTGCTTGCCAGGTAATCCGGATTTTTCTTTTTCTGAACTACTGCAGTATAGCTGGATAAATTAGTGATTGTTAAATTCTCCTTTGCAATTCCTGCATTTTGTACTGCTTTAAACAGTTCGTTCTCTAAGGTTGTAATTTCTACTTTTTTCTTGCTGTTGCCATCTTTTAGGTATTCCTTTAAAGAGATGCTGATATAAATGATATCAGGTGTAACTTCAGTTTCGGCAGATCCGCTAACATTGATTTTCTTCCGTAAATCTACTTGTTGAGCCATAGCGCTAACACTAAATAAGGCAACGATGGCAAGGCTTAATAATTTTTTCATAATATGGTGTTTTTCATTTGTGTATTTGATATATAGATGAAACTTTTAGATCAATTCCATATCAATATTTCAAAATGGGGTCAATTAATCTTCAACCATCTCATTATTAGGGCTTATTTCTTCAACAACTTCTTCTTTGAAGTATGATTTTTGAAAAACAAGGATCAGGATTACGCCAACAGATATTGCCGCATCAGCGATGTTAAACACCGGTCTGAAGAAGATAAAATCTTCACCACCCCATATCGGCACCCATTTAGGGAACACACCTTGTACCAATGGGAAGTAGAACATGTCTACTACACGACCATGGAACAAGGTTGCATAACCATATATTTTACCATAAAGTACGGAGTCGATAATATTTCCCAATGCACCTGCAAAGATCAAAGCAACATTCAAAATCAGACCTCTGTGATACTTTCTCTTAATCAGGTAGCATAAGCCATAGCCAATTCCGGCAACAGCAGCAATTCTGAATAAAGATAAAGCCAGTTTGCCAAATTCGCCACCAAACTCTAACCCGAAGGCCATTCCATTGTTCTCGGTAAAATGGATAATAAACCAATTGCCAATGATCTTGAATTCTTGACCAAGGTACATATTGGTTTTTATCCAGGTTTTTAAAAGCTGATCAGCAAGTAAAACAAAGAATATAACTAATAAAGGTTTTGTAAAGCCTTTCATTACGACTGCTTCAATTTAGCTTCCATACTTAAAGTAGCATGAGGAACTGCACGTAAACGCTCTTTTTGGATCAGTTTGCCTGTTTCTCTGCAAATGCCATAAGTTTTGTTCTCAATGCGTACCAATGCGGCTTCTAAATTCTCTATGAACTTTTTCTGACGTGCTGCCAGTTGGTTCAATTGCTCTTTTTCTAATGTTGCAGAACCATCTTCTAATGTTTTATAGGTTCCAGAAGTATCTTCAGTTCCATTAGAGTTAGGGCTGCTCAATGAATTGGTCAGATCAAGAAACTCTTGTCTAGCCATTCTCAATTTTTCAAGAATTAGTTCTTTAAATTCTTGTAGTTCATTGTCTGAATACCTTGTTTTTTCTTTTTCCATAATAAAATTATTGTTTTGTAATCAAAATATGTAGTTCAACATCGTCGATTACTATTGTGTATCCGTTGTCTAAAGTTTCGGTTAAGTTAATGTTATCTGCCAGAATTTCCGAGCAAATGTATGTTTTATTTTGTGCCACTGCTTGACTGATCAGGTTATGGTTTTGTAAAGCCACCGTTATTCTGTCTGTCACTTCAAAATTAAGCTCTTTCCTTAAGTTCTGGATCCTGTTGATCAATTCACGTGATAAGCCTTCTTGTTTAAGCTCTTCGGTGATCGATACATCAAGCGCCACTGTTAAGTTCCCCATACTGGTTACCTGCCATCCGGGAATGTCCTCAGCCATAATTTCCACATCGCTCAGCTCAATTACATAATCCGTGCCGTTAACCTCAAATTTTCCAATATTTTCAAAATTTGCTAGTTCTTCTGGCGTCATGTTGTTTACCGCTTCTGCAACCAATTTCATGTCTTTTCCTACTTTAGGACCTAAGGTTTTGAAATTTGGTTTGATTTTTTTCTTGATAAATCCCGCTGTATCAGTGATGTACTCAATTGCTTTAATGTTGGTCTCTGATAAGATTAGTTCTTTTACCAGCTCTACTCTTTCTGCAAATTTATTATCCAGTACTGGAATTAAAATTTTAGCTAAAGGCTGACGAACATTGATGCTTGTCTTTTTACGTAAGGATAAAACCATGGATGAAATGTCCTGTGCAAGGTGCATTCTCTCATTCAATTCTGTATCAGTTAACGATGCATCAGCTACTTTCCAGTGTGTAAGGTGGATAGATTCGGCAGTATTATTATCATCTGCTACAGCCAGATTTTGGAATAACCAATCTGCAAAGAAAGGCGCTATTGGCGACATCATTTGTGCTACACTCATTAAACAAGTGTATAATGTTTCGTAAGCTGCTTTTTTATCGGCTGTCATTTCACCTTTCCAGAAACGGCGACGAGATAGACGGATATACCAGTTACTTAAATGTTCGTCAACAAACGTTTGGATTGCTCTTGCAGCTTTAGTTGGTTCGTAAGTATTGTAACTCTCATCAACTTCAGTATTTAAGGTCTGTAGTAGAGATAAAATCCAACGATCTAATTCGCTGCGCTCAGCAACAGGCGTAAGGTTTTGCTCATCAATTACGAACTTATCTATGTTTGCGTAAAGGGCAAAGAAAGCATAGGTGTTGTAAAGTGTGCCAAAGAACTTACGACGGATCTCAGCAATTCCTTCAATATCAAATTTCAGATTATCCCATGGGTTTGCATTCGATATCATGTACCAGCGCGTTGCATCCGGTCCATATTCTCCTAGTGTTTTAAATGGATCAGCAGCATTGCCTAAGCGCTTAGACATCTTTTGTCCGTTTTTATCGAGCACAAGACCATTCGAAACAACGTTTTTATAAGCTACTTTATCAAAAACAAGTGTGCCTATGGCATGTAGGGTATAGAACCATCCACGGGTCTGGTCAACGCCTTCAGCAATAAAGTCTGCGGGGAAATCCTTATTTCCGTCAATTCTGTCTTTGTTTTCAAAAGGATAATGCAGTTGTGCATATGGCATTGCGCCTGAGTCGAACCATACATCAATCAGGTCAGTTTCGCGAACCATTGGTTTTCCTGATGGAGAAACTAAGGTGATTCCATCTACAACGTTTTTATGCAGATCAATCAGGTCATAATTTTCTTCTGACATGTTTCCAATTTCAAATCCTTTAAATGGATTTTCTTTCTGGAAGCCGGCTTCAATTGATTTTTCGATGGCCTGATATAGTTCTTCAACAGAACCGATGATCATTTCTTCTTTTTTGTCTTCAGTTCTCCATATCGGCAATGGAATTCCCCAATATCTTGAGCGGGAAAGGTTCCAGTCGTTGGCATTTTTTAACCAGTTTCCAAAACGACCTTCTCCTGTAGATTTTGGTTTCCAGTTAATGGTCTCGTTCAGGTCGAACATACGGTCTTTTACGTCCGTAACTTTAATGAACCAAGAATCTAGTGGATAGTATAACAGCGGCTCATCAGTTCTCCAACTGTGTGGGTAACTGTGCACATATTTCTCTACTTTGAAAGCTTTATTTTCTTCTTTTAAGCGGATGGCGATTTCAACGTCGACAGATTTCTCAGGAACTTCATCTTCGTTGTAATATTCGTTTTTTACATATTTTCCGGCTAAGTCGCCCATATGTGAAGTGAATTTACCTTGCAAATCTACCAGAGGTACGGCAATTCCGTTTTCATCCAGTACCAACATTGGAGGAACCTCAGGACTTGCTTCTTTTGCAACTCTGGCATCATCAGCACCAAAAGTTGGGGCCGTGTGAACGATACCTGTACCATCTTCAGTGGTAACAAAGTCTCCTGAAATTACTCTGAAAGCATTTTCAGGATTTTGGTAAGGTAGAGTATAGGCTAAAAGTTGTTCGTATTTAATACCAACAAGGTCTGTGCCCTTGCATTCTGCTAATATCTGGTAAGGAATCTTTTTATCACCGGCAGCGAAGTTTTCAAAATCTGCTACATCAGTGCTTTCAAAATATCCTTTGTTGAATTGTTTTCCAACCAGGTTTTTCGCTAAAATCACGTTTACTGGAAGGAAAGTATATTGGTTAAAAGTTTTTACTAAAACATAGTCGATTTTCGGACCAACAGTTAGTGCTGTATTTGATGGTAAAGTCCATGGCGTAGTAGTCCATGCCATCAGGTGTATGTCGCCGAATCCCTGTAAAAATGCAGGCAATGTTTCGGCTAGTGCTTTAAATTGGGCAACAATCGTGGTATCTGTCACATCGCGGTAAGCACCTGGTTGATTTACTTCGTGTGAACTTAATCCTGTTCCCGCTTTTGGAGAATAAGGTTGTATGGTATAGCCTTTGTAAAGGAGGCCTTTGTCATAAATTTGCTTTAATAACCACCAAACCGACTCCATGTATTTTGGCTTGTAAGTTACATATGGATCTCCCATATCAACCCAATAGCCCATTTTCTCAGTCAGATCATTCCATACATCAGTATAACGCATTACCGTTCTTTTGCAGGCTTCGTTGTATTCTTCAATAGAGATGGTTTTGCCAATGTCTTCTTTGGTGATTCCCAGTTCTTTCTCCGTTCCAAGTTCTACTGGCAAGCCATGCGTATCCCAGCCTGCTTTACGTTTTACCTGGTAACCTTTAAGGGTTTTGTATCTGCAAAAAATATCTTTAATAGCCCTTGCCATCACATGGTGAATACCCGGCATTCCGTTTGCCGAAGGTGGGCCTTCATAAAAAGTAAAAGGGTTTGATTCAGGACGGCTTGAAATGCTTTTTTCAAAGATGTTTTCTTCCTTCCAAAAATCAAGTATCTCTTTACCTATTTTAGCTAATTCTAGTTGTTTAAATTCCCTATACATCAATCAAGTATCTCCAAAAATTAAGGATGCAAAGTTAAGGTTTTAGAATGAAAGATTGAAGTGTTTTTAAATGTGCTCCAGCTTATGTTTAATTATCAGGCCTATAGTAGTTTGGATACTCCGTAAACTTTTTGTTGCCGTGGTTGTTATGTCCTTTATAATTGGCTTTTGTTTGAGATTTCTAACCTAAAACTATAAACATGAATTTAATTGAAATGATAAAGAATGAAATGGGCAGTGATGTCATTTCATCTTTAAGCCAGAAAGCAGGTGTAAGCGAAGACCAGGTAAAGACTGGTATTTCTGCTGGTATCCCTGCGGTTTTAGCTGGTATTCTAAAGAATGGGGTCGGCGGAGATTCGGGCTTTCTGGGCAAAATGTTATCTGGAGCAAGTAGTTTGGGCAGTAAGCCCGAAGAAGTGCTAAACGGTGATCAAGGAGATTTATTAGAGAAAGGAAAGTCATTATTGGGCGGTTTATTTGGTAATGATTCTGAAGCGGTTAGTGGTGCTGTTGCCTCATCAACAGGATTAAGTGGTACTAAATCTGCAGGGTTATTAGCGATGATTGTTCCATTAATTACCGGTTATATTTCAAAATTAATGGCGAGTAAAGGATGGGGAATTTCTGATTTGGTAGGCAAAATTTTTGAAAGCAAAGCCGATATCGCTGCAGCCCTGCCACAAGGCTTAAGTGACTCTTTGGGACTTGCGAATGTTAAAATGCCAAGTGTAAATATACCTAAGGTTGAGGTGCCAAACGTGGACTTACCGAAAGTGCCGCCTGTAAATTATGGCGTTGTTCAGGAGCCCAAGTCTGGGAGCATCTTTAAATGGTTGATACCACTGCTGATCATCCTGCTCGGAGGTTGGTGGTTAATGGGTAAAATGGGATGTAACGGTCCGAAAGTAGAAAATACTGTTGGTTCTAATATTGACTCTTTAGGTAGCACCATGGATTCAGCAACAGATGTCATGAAAACGGAAGCGGAGGCCGCTCAAGTTGCTATTGTAGGTAAATTAAATGAAGCTGGAGATTTTGTACGTGATTTAGGTGTTGTGATTGTTAAAAAACTACCTGATGGTAAAGAAATTAAAGTCGCCGAAAATTCGGTGGAAAACAAACTGATTATGTTTATTGAGGACAAGGATAAACCTGTTGATAAAACCACCTGGTTTACTTTTGATAGGTTATATTTTGAACCTGGGAAAAGTGTGTTAAAAGCAGAATCACAGGGGCAGATAGCTAATATAGATGCTATTTTAGTTGCTTATCCAAATGTAAAGCTAAAAATAGGAGGCTATACGGATAATACAGGTGATGCTGCAGTAAACAAAAAGATATCTAATGAAAGAGCTAATGTTGCAAAGAACGAGTTGGTGAAAATGGGGGTAGATGCGAAGCGTTTAGATGCGGAAGGCTATGGTGCGGAGCATCCAATTGCAAGTAATGAGACACCCGAAGGTAGGGCACAAAATCGTCGAATCGATATACGTGTAATGGAAAAATAATGTTTAATATTATAAAAAAAAGGACTGCATCATTAATCACGATGTGGTCCTTTTCGTGTAGGGTTATTGTATATCTTTACAATGTGTCAAACCAAATAATCGAATGAAAACTGTTGAACCCATCCAGTACTATCCTCTGGGAGATAATGCCATTGTGATACAATTGGGCAATGAAATTTCTGAAAGTATTCAACACCACATCTCATCCATCTGTAGCTTTCTGGAAGATTACTCTTTCGAAGGGCTTATTGAATATGTGCCTGCATTTACATCGATAACTATATTTTATGATGCCTTGGTTACGGATTATGGGGGTGTGCAATCCCTCTTAGAGGAGATGTTGCAGGAAATTATGGAGGGGATTGAAGAAGAGGAAGCTCCAATAGTAGAAATTCCTGTTTTATATGGTGGGACACAAGGTCCGGATCTGTCCTATGTAGCTAATCATGCGGGAATTTCCGAAGCTGAAGTGATCGCTTTACATACTGCTGGTGAATACCTGGTATATATGATCGGTTTTGCCCCCGGATTCCCTTATCTGGGTGGTTTGAATGAAAAAATTGCTGTCCCAAGAAAGGAAACGCCACGAGGCAAAATTGCTGCGGGTGCTGTCGGTATCGCCGGTGCGCAAACCGGAATTTATCCGATAGAGACGCCCGGGGGATGGCAGATTATTGGGCAGACTCCTTTAAAACTGTTTGATGTAGAACGACAACCTCCCGCCTTGTTAAAGGCTGGAAACAAATTGCGTTTTGTAGCCATTAGTGCGGCTGAGTTTGAAAAAATTAAAAGGCAATCGGATGGGGATTAAAGTTATAAAAGGAGGGTTACTCACGACGGTGCAGGATCTGGGCCGAAAAGGATACCGGAAAGACGGTATCATTGTAAGTGGGGCTATGGACACGCTGGCACTTGAAATTGGCAATTTATTGCTTGGAAATGATGCTGCTGAAGCCGGTCTGGAGTGTACATTACTTGGACCAAAATTGCTTTTTGAAACAGATCAGTTGGTGGCCATTACAGGTGGTAACCTAAGCCCCATGGTGGATGATAAACCTGTAAAAATGTGGCGTCCGGTTTTTATACCAGGAGGTTCTGTATTGAGTTTTGGGTCGGCAGTAGCTGGTTGTCGTAGTTACCTGACTGTTTCTGGTGGTTTTGATTTACCAAAGGTCTTAGGAAGTTATTCCACTTATTTGAAAGCAGGTTTTGGCGGTTACAAGGGGCGCGCACTGAAAAATGAAGATGAATTGTCATTTAAAAAAGCATATGAACCTAAGGGGGGCGTTTTTAACTGGTCAGTAGGTTTGCAACTTTACCCTGAGTTTAACGACAATGAAATCAGAGTGATGAAAGGTCCGGAATATGAATTGTTTACCGGGCAAAGTATAGCCGCCTTGTTCAATGAATATTATATGATTACTAAGGAGGCCGACCGGATGGGCTATAGACTGGAGGGGGCAGCTTTACTGTTGACTGAGCCTAAAGAGATGCTTTCTTCTGCAGTTACATTTGGAACCATACAGGTTACCTCTAATGGTGCAGCGATCTTGTTGATGGCCGATCACCAAACGACGGGAGGCTATCCCCGGATATTACAGGTCATTACGGCCGACTTGACCAAGCTTGCGCAAATGAGAAGCGGACAACAAATCCGCTTTAAATTAGTTACTTTAGCAGAAGCCCGCCAGGCTATGCTCCATACAGAAATGCAGCTTAAACAATTAAAACAAACGATAACACTAAAACAGATATAAAGCTTATGGATAGCGGCTGGTATACAGTAGATCTAAACTGTGATATGGGTGAAAGCTATGGTGCCTATCAGATTGGTAATGATGAGGCTATTTTTCCTTATATCACATCTGCAAATATTGCTTGTGGTTTTCATGCAGGTGATCCTGCTGTAATGAAAAAGACGGTAAGACTGGCTTTGAAACACAATGTAGCAATAGGTGCGCACCCAGGCTTGCCAGATTTGCAAGGTTTTGGCCGGAGGGAAATGTCCGTTAGCGCCGAAGAAGCTTATGATATGGTAATGTATCAAATAGGGGCATTAAATGGTTTTGTTCAATCAGAAGGCGGGGTGCTGCACCATGTAAAGCCCCATGGGGCGCTTTATAATATGGCAGCGACCAATAAAAATCTCGCAGAAGCTATTGTAGAGGCTGTTTATAAAATAAATCCCCAGCTAGTTTTGTATGGTTTGTCGGGTAGTGAGCTCATAAAGGCCGGGAGTCATATTGGTTTGGGGGTGGTCAATGAAGTATTTGCTGATAGGACTTATCAGGATAATGGCACCTTAACATCAAGAAGATCTGCTGACGCGCTGATTACCGATGAGGGCAGGGCAGTCGCACAGTCTCTACGAATGGTAAGGGAGGGGGCAGTGACGGCGGTTAGTGGTAGAAATATATCCATACAGGCAGACACGATATGCTTGCATGGGGATGGCGCACATGCGGTTACATTTGCAGCGAAAATCCACACATTGTTTAAAGAGAAAAATATAGCTTTACAAGCGCCATAGTCCTATGAATGGAAAGATTGACTGGAGTGTTTTAACAGGTGCAGCCTTTTTGATGGCTACATCGGCCATTGGGCCAGGTTTTTTAACGCAAACTACTGTATTTACTCAAACGCTGGGCGCCAGCTTTGGTTTCGTGATTCTTACTTCTATACTAATTGATATAGGTGTGCAGCTGAATATCTGGAGGGTTATTGCTGTTTCAGAAAAGCGTGCTCAGGATATCGCAAACTTGTTGCTGCCGGGCTTAGGCAGCTTTATTTCCCTGCTTATCGTTTTCGGTGGACTAGCCTTCAATATTGGGAATGTTGCCGGGGCTGGCTTAGGTCTAAATGCGCTGTTTGGCATTCCGGTCATAACCGGTGCTCTGATATCTGCGGCAATAGCTATTGCTATTTTTATGATTAAAGAAGCAGGAAAAGCAATGGATAGGTTTGCACAGGTGATGGGCTTTATCATGATCATTGTAATTATCTATATCGCGATCACCACTAATCCGCCTGTTGCTGAGGCGGCATTACGAACCATTCTTCCTGCAAAAATTGATCTCATGACCATCATTACGCTAGTGGGTGGTACGGTAGGTGGATACATTACTTTTTCTGGTGGACACCGTTTGCTTGATGCAGGTATAAAAGGTAAAGGTGTTTTGCCGCTGGTAAGCACCAGTGCGGTGATGGGTGTCTCTGTAGCTTCATTGGTGCGGATATTTCTATTTTTAGCTTCTCTGGGTATAATCAGCAAAGGTTTGGTTATTGATGCGGGAAATCCTACAGGATCGATATTTCAATTGGCAGCAGGCAACATCGGTTATAGGTTGTTTGGACTGGTGATGTTCTCGGCAGCCATCACTTCTGTAATTGGTTCAGCTTATACTTCGGTCTCGTTTATAAAATCCTTTAGTCCGGCAATCGCTAAAAATGAAAATAGGGTCATCATTATTTTTATCATGGTCTCTACCCTCATTTTCGCATTTGTAGGTAAGCCGGTTAGCTTGTTGATTATGGCGGGGGTAGTAAATGGCTTCATTTTACCGGTTACACTGGCCACAATTTTGTTTGCTTCCTATAAAACCAGAATTGTTGGCGATTACAAACATCCGATTGTGCTAACGGTATTTGGTGTGCTGATCGTACTCGTTATGACCTATATGAGCGTAAATGTAATGATCGGATATTTCTTGTAGGGTTTTATTTATTTTGGTTTGATTTTTGTTCATTATCTTTAAGTTAACTTAACCCTCACATTATGATAAAAGTTCTAAGACTTCAAAAAGCTGTATACCTTATAATTTTGGGTGTTATAGGATTAATTGCCTATAAAATTATGGAGGCTAATAGAATAGACTGGGCGGTATACATCCTTCAGTTCTCTGGTCTACTCTTTTTAATAGGGGCAATATGGATGGTATACCCCATTTTTTTTGCTAAAAAGATAAATGCTGAAGAAGTTCAGCTGGATCCTGAAAAGCATGAAGAAGATACAGACCCTAGTGTTACAACAAGCCGCCCATAAATGGGTCGGTAATAGAAACTTCTCCGGTCTCCACATGCCCTGCAAATTGTCTGCTATAGCCTTCGTATTTGACAGCTGTTACGGTAAAATCGTACCATGAATTGCTGTTTTTTAAATTGATTATGATCTTTAGTTTCTGCAAAGGTGCTAAGGTAATGTGCTTTGGATGGGTGCTTTTGTAAACGTGGTCGGCAATCTCCAGTTTAACCTCTTTGTTTTCTTTGTTTTCCAGAAATAGTTCGATGTTGCCAGTCGGTTTTTTACTTAAGGTCCCGGCATTTTCATACCCGCAATTGATTTTTATGGCTGGATCATTTTTACTGCCTTTAAAGCGACGGAAAAAGCCATTTGGTCCATTAACATTTAGGTCGTAATTATGGTCATTAAAGGCCGATAATTTTAAACTGTCGGAGACTTTGTCGCCAGCCAGCACCGCATAATTCCAGGTTTTTCCTGCAATACCGTTATAAATATTTGAGGTGTGCAGTAAAAATGGAGCGCCTACAGGGACAGTTTTTTGACCAAAATTTCCTTTCCCCGCTTCAAACTGAAGCATTATGTTTTCTTTTTTTGCATCCAGACTGCAAGCTGCAAATAGCTCATAAGGAAGTGCACATGCCTGTTTAGTACCTTTTTCCTGTTGTGGCATTAAGGATGAAGATAAAGGGGAGAAAGCAGGATTTGAGTTGATCTTTTCTATGTCTTGTTGTGATAAAGGATTGGGTTTAACCTGAGGCGGTTTATTCCTTGCATTGGTGATATTGATTAAAACCTCTTCTTTATTTAATAGGGGCGGTACACCTGATTGGTTTCCAGTAGCCGGCCTGAAAGCAGATGTTAAATCGCCACATATCGCTCTTCTCCAGCTGCTGATATTATTACTTTTGATCGTTTTTCCTGTTTTTTTACTTAAAAATTGCTCCAAAAACATCAGGCATGAGGTATGATCAAACACCTGTGAATTTACATATCCGCCTTTGCTCCAGGGAGAGGCAATGAGCATTGGTACTCTATAGCCCAGACCAATTGGACTATCTTTTTTCAATTCATAATCTACAGCTACATCAATCTTGGCAGAAACTTTTCCCGTATCGGCAGCATTTGGTTTAGGTACCACATAAGGGGGTACATGATCAAAATAACCGTCATTCTCATCATAAGTGAGGATAAAGATGGTCTTTTTCCACACTTCTGGGTTTTTGGTTAGGATATCTATTGCTTCAGAAACATACCAGGTTCCATATAAAGGCGAGCTGGTGTGGTCAGAGAATTTTTCGGGAGCGACCAACCAGGAGACTGTGGGTAGCTTTCCATGATCCACATCAGATCTGAATTGATGAAATATATCGTGTTTAGGGATGGCAATGGTTTGTTCCTGGCCATTGTCATCTTTAAAAGTAAAAGGAGTTAGCGCCAGGTAATTCTCTGGAGCATTAATGTTTGTTGCAAATGCTTTATCGATCAGGTTCTTCTCTTTGGAAGATAGGTTATCGTATTTGGCTCTAACCTGTTCAGCCGTTAATGGTGGATTTACCGTATTGTCGCCGTTTTTTCTAAAATAAGCAGATAGCTTAACGTTGTAACGTTTTACATATTCAAGGGCGTTATCGCCGTAATTGCCTAGCCAGTCGTCTATACCTTCGCCCTTCAGATCCGAAGTCCACAATTCATTTTGGTAGATCTTCCAACTGATGTCATGGTCTTCTAAAAGTTCTGGAAAAGTATGCCAGTCTACATAGACATTTTTTCTTGATTCGGCTTGTCCATTGTTTACAACTGCGGTGGCAGTTCCGTTTTGTTCTGGTCTGATGGTTCCCGACCAAAAGAATAAGCGGTTAGGTGTTGTACCTGTTAATGACGAACAGAAGTGATGATCACAAATGGTAAAGGCGTCTGCCATAGCGTAATAAAAAGGCACGTCAGTTCGGTCATAATAGGCCAGTGACATTACAGTTTTTACAGGGACCCATTTATCATAACGACCTGTATTGCGTGCTGCTAATTGGTCGTTCCAGGAATGCGGTAATCCACCTTGCCAGGTGATTTTGGTTTTATTAATATCGACATGGAAAGGTGCATAGGTATTACCTGTATCATCCTTTTGTAGCCACACTTTATTTTGATCGGGAAGGGTAAAAGTTCTTGGATCGTTAAAGCCACGTATACCTTTAAGCTTCCCAAACATATGATCAAAAGAGCGATTTTCCTGCATTAAGAACACAATATGCTCTGCATCCTGAAAAGTGCTTCCCGGATCGGCGCTAATCGCCATGGCTTTTTGAATAGACATGGGAATTACATTGGGTAAACCCGCTGCGCCTGATAATATTGCTGCTTTTTTAAGAAAATCCCTTCTTGAGTTCATTTGGTTTTAATCGTGTTAGCTAAACCAAACTTAACAATAATCTTTATATAATAAAATGCTGCATTTATTATCAAAATATGATTTTTTTGTCAGGATGGTTAGCCCTGCAAAGCCTTCCAAATGACATCGTAAACTTGGGTTGCAGTTCTATTTTCCGAGTTTAACTCTGGCTCGGTAATTAAAACAGGATGGAAATCTGCAGGGGTATTTAGGCTACCATGTGAGCCTTTTATCAGTGTTGCATCCAATGGGATCACATCCATGATGTATCTGAAGCCTGCTTTTTTTCTAAGTAATTTATAGGCAGCCCTTGGTTTAGATGACATGAACATTTCAACGGGATCATAACCCGGTTTTTTATGGATATCAACACACCTTGCATAATCGGGTGCTTTGGCATCGTCGAGCCAAAAGTAATAGGTAAACCAGCTTTCTGGCTTGGCAACCAATACAAAATCTCCGGCCCGGTCATGGTTAATACCATGTGCTTTTTTACCTTCTTCATCCAAAACCAGTGCAATACCTGGGCTCTGATTAAGTATATTTTTTACCTGTTCAGTTACAGATTTATCATTGATGTAAACGTGGGCAATCTGATGATCGGCAACAACAAATGCTTTTGAAGCACCGGCATCTAACAATTCTAATCCACGTTCTGTACGGATTTGCAATAGTCCGGCCTCCCTAAAAGCACGGTTTAAATGTACAGGGTTGTTTACAGGGGTAATGCCATATTCTGAAAGAACGATCACATTGGCATGCTTGCTTTCATAAAAGCCAATTAATTCTTTTAGTATAGCATCTATTTCGTTTAATTCTTTGCCAATATGATCAAAGTTGGGCCCAAATTTTTGCAGACAATAGTCTAGATGTGGTAAATAGATTAGCGTTAAAGTGGGATCGTAAATTTCATCGGTTAGCATTGATGCATCGGCGATCCACTTAGATGATTTTATATTTGCTCCTGGTCCCCAAAACTGAAACAAAGGAAACTGACCTAGTTTTTCTTGTAAAATATCGCGTAGTTCTGCTGGTTCTGAGTAGCAATCTGGCATTTTTCTGCCGTCGGCCAGGTAGTTTGGACGTGGTGTTACCGAATAGTCTGCATTGGAGTACATATTGTACCACCAAAACATATTTGAGCAGGTAAAGTTGGGGTTTTCCTTTTTCGCCTGATCCCAGATCTTTTCAACTTGCACGAGCTTGTTTGATTGCTTCCAGAATTTAATCTCGGCATCGGTTTCGTCATACCATCCATTGCCAACTATACCATGTTCGGTAGGTTGCTTGCCTGTTAAGTAGGTTGATTGTACTGCAGTGGTTACTGCAGGTAACATAGGAGCTATGGTACTCAGTTTTTTATTTTTAATATACTGCTCTAAAAATGGCGTATGTTTTCCAATCAGGTTTGCGGACAGTCCAACAACGTCTATAACTACAGTTTTCTTCATCTAAATAAATTGTATCTATGCCAAGGTATCAATCACCCAGTTTAGCTCATTGCTGATCGATTGGGCGATCGGTAATTTTATTTGTTCAGGTAATACTTCCCAAGTGTAGGTTTCGACTTCCAGGTGGTTGGTAAAAGGTTTGTTTTTTTGTAGCTCAAGTAGGGTGGTAATGTCATCCTGTGTAGACTGTAGTAATCCGATTTCTTTAATTGAAATGGGTACATGAAAATGCGAGCGCCATTGTTCAATATTTTCGAGGTCAAAGTCTTCAAGCGCCTGTGGCAGGTCGGGGTATCTGATTAACGAACCATCTTTTTTTAAGGCCACCACCTGATGTAAGTAGGTAGATTCATTAAATGTAGAGAAACTCGTTTTTATAGCTAATTTTTCTGCTATAGATCCCTTTATATCTGCCTTTAGTGCAGCGCTGATTTGGATCTTGCCAACCCCAATTTCTTTTTGTTCCAGTTCTGCGAGCACCGCTTCATGGTTTTCGTAACCGATGGCGAAATGGCATACATCATAACACAAGCATAGGTGCTTTTTTATGTGAACTGCAGCATCCTGAGTTGAAATGTTGAATTGTTCTGTCAGGATTGGAGTACCCAAAACAAGAAGATCGTTTTCAAACCAATCGATAAACTCTCTTCCCGTTTCCAATATCCCATCTGGTTCAGGTTCTATGTCGAGATGTAACAGCTGTCCAGTCTCCTGATGAATGGTCATCAATAGGCCAATGACGGTTATGATATTTAGTGTAGCCGCTTCTTTTGCATTGTTAAAATCTACCTCATTTTTAAACCAATGTCGGTAACTAAGGGGAGAGGTAGAAATGCCGCCGTCCATACCTTGGGGTAGTAATGCTTTCAGGATATGAAACAGCCGTATGGTATAATCCTTGCGCTCATCGGTAGTCCAGTCCGGTGTATGTACATGCTCTTTCACAACGGTATGATGAAAATCTCCATAAGGGAAACCATTCATGGTAAAAACATAGGCGTCATTTTCTGTTAACCACTGCTTAAATTGCAATAAAGTCTCCTCATTTCTCAATTCCAGACTGGCTTCATTAGAAAGTCTTAATCCGAGCCCTAATGGTTCGTTCGGGGCAATGGTTTGTTTTATAACCGGGAAGTTTTGTTTTAAGGCATTAAAATCTTCCTCCCAGTTTTTGCCTGCATGAATGTTTGTACAATAGGTTAAATGGCCTGTGTTTACTTTCATGTTAGTGATTTATGGAGTTTAAAACCAGGTTGTTTTTCGCAAAATTGGCTACATAATCACTCGCTTTAATCAGGAGTTGATGATCCATTTCATGTACTTCTTTTCCAGTGCCCAGGTCTGTTAACAGTGTAATCGTTAGTTTACCGCCTAGATGTTCCTGAAATTCTGTTAATCCTTTTAAAATAGGTGATTGAGTATCCTTAATCTGGATGATAGGATCGGTGATTTCGAAGGACAGCTGCAGCATTACAGATAGTATGCGCTGCAATTTATCCTCAGTTAGCAAACCTGCAAAAAAGGAATAAGTACTGTCAAGTGCGATCCCCATTGCTACAGCTTCGCCATGTAAAACCGTAAATTGGCTCAGCTGTTCCTGTTTATGTGCACTCCAATGGCCAAAATCTAATGGCCTTGCAGATCCGGTTTCAAAAGGATCCGCCCCTGCAATATGGTCTAGATGTAGTTTTGCACAATGTTTAATCAGGTAGTTCATGCTGTCTGTATGCTTTGAAGCCAACTCATTTGCATGATCTTCTATCCAGTAAAAAAACGCTGGATCTTTAATGAGGGCAACTTTTATGGCTTCTGAAATTCCGGATCGGTAATCTCTGTCACTTAGGGTTTGTAAAAATTGTTCGTCATTAAATACGGCGGTAGGGGGGGCAAATGTTCCTAGGAAATTCTTTTTCCCTTTGTAATTGATGCCATTTTTAACGCCGATTCCTGAGTCGTTTTGGGACAATACAGTAGTTGGGATACGGATATGTTTAATTCCTCTGTGCGATACTGCGGCGGCATAACCGACCAAATCAAGCACGGCGCCTCCGCCGATGGCAGCAATATAGGAGTGCCGGTCTATACCATGAACATCTACTGCCTCAACGAGCTGGTCAAATAACTGGGGATCGTTTTTTGAAGCCTCGCCGCCTGGAATGATCATGATGTCGTTGATCAGGTTTAATTCGCTGCACTTCTTAAAATATGCTTTGATATCACTGATCAAATTTGGGTGCGTAATGGCTACACCTTCATCAATCACAAAGAATATTTTTTGGCTTCCTTCTGCCGGTCTTCCTTTAAAAAAGTCAGCAAGGATAGTATTGGTGCTTTGGAAAAGGGAATTGGTAAAATATATTTTGTAGTCAAATTTGACACTAAAAGACTGTTCTAAAAAACTCATAAAAATGCGAACTAAGTAACGGCAAATGCTTTGCCTAATAGTATGGATATGGGTAATAAAATGACGATAAATATGGCAACGTTCCATACACCAAAGGCTGCGGCCCAGGATGCATTCATTAAAATTAGGGCAATAACGCCTGATTTTACGGCTTTTCCTATGTTTTTACCAACTGGAAACTGGATGGCGATGAGTAGGGGCGTAAAGATCATCAAGGTAAAGGGAACTATAAAAATAAGCGCAGACAGGAGGTTGCCCTTGGTTTGTGCAATGACTAAAATAGCCGCAATAACCACAGTATAAAGCACTGAAGCAAAGTAAAGTGTTTTTTTACTACCCCCGTGTACTTCCCCTCTGCTGATCATGGTGATTGCAGCGATATAAATGATTGGAACAATGGCTAAAAACCACCACTGTTGTATGGCTGTAGGGATGATGCTTATGCCTAATAGTAAATTTAAACCACGGCATAACCCCATATTTAAGGGACCGAAAATTGCACTGTGTTTTAAGAATTTGTTATAAATCAGGCAGCTTACCATGATCGCCACTGCCAGGTATTGCGAATTTGAATTGTAAAGGCCCGCTGCAAAAATGCCGATAAAGAAAAAGATGCCGCCAAAAATCGTTGCCGCTTTTTTGGAGATTAGTCCACTCGGAATAGGGCGTTCGGGACGTTCTTTGGCATCCAGATCTGCATCAAAAACATCATTAAGGATAATTCCACCACTGTAAAGTCCTATCGTAGATATACACAATAGGATAACAGGGAGCAAAGAAATTTGTGGCCCAGTACCCCAACCGAAAGTTCCAGGAGCCAGTTGTATAAAATAACCTGCAATGGCCATTCCAGCCATTACATCAGCAACCGCTGTAATCACATTGGCTGGGCGCATTAGCCTCAGGTATCCCAATAGTTTTTTCATGATAAGATTATGAAATAATGATTGAATTCTTGTCTACTCTTGGTTGTTGCCCCCCACGTAGGATGGAGTTGCTTGCAAACTTCTGACTTTGATCAATATTTTTAATCGTAGTAAAGTCATCTTCATTGATTTGTCCACTTTGCGCAAATGCGGTAATGGCATTGCGATAAGTAACTAGCTCAATATCGGCAAGGCTAATGCCCGATCTTTTCATTAAAGCGGCAGTTTTAGGAATAGCTAAAGGATCGCTAATGCCCCAATCGGCAGCAGAATTGATCATGATTCTTTCCGATCCATATTGTTTAACCACTTCTACCATACGTTCATTTCCCATTTTTGTAAAAGGGTAAATGGTAAAGGCTGCCCAAAATCCTCTGTCGAGTACTTCTTTTACTGTTTCCTCATTGTTATGGTCTACGATGACCATGTACGGTGCCAAACCTTGTTCGATGGCAATGTCCATGCTTCGTTGAGTTCCTTTTTTCTTATCGCGGTGTGGGGTATGAATTTGTACCGGAAGGCCAGCTTCAAGGGCAAGATCCAGTTGCAGTCGATAATATTTCTCTTCAGCTGCGGTCTGATCATCAAAGCCAATTTCGCCGATTCCGACTACACCTTCTTTAAAAATAAACTGCGGCAAAATTTCCATGACCTGCTCAGCCAGTTTTTCATTGTTGGCTTCACGGGAGTTTAGTCCTATTGTGCAGTAGTGTTTAATGCCAAATTGCGATGACCTAAATCTTTCCCAACCAATCAGGCTACTGTAATAATCGGTAAAGCTGTCTACACCGGTTCGCGGTTGTCCAAGCCAAAAGGCCGGTTCTATCAGGGCTACAATACCGGCATCGGCCATGGCCTGATAATCATCCGTAGTTCGGGAGGTCATGTGTACATGCGGATCGAAGAACTTCATTCCGCTGATATCGTTCAGGTCAAGGGTAGTTTGTATTTTTTCGCCCTTGTTTCTTTCCTCAAAATTCTCATTACAGCACATAGTTCATTTTATATTTGTGGGTTCATTTGTTGTGTCAATTGATAAATCTCTGGTGCTACAGTTCTATGCGCAGCCAAACGTTCCTGTATATAATCCATTAAGGTTTCAGACAGGGCAGGGTTTATTCTTTCGTAAAGTCCGTAGATTTTGTCCACCTCTTTTTCAGTAAAAAAGGCTTTAAGCACCAGTTGGTTCCATGAAGGTGTGGATAGGAATTTAGCGGGATAGGGATTGTGGTACATAATGGCCTCTAATACGATTCCTATGTTACTTCTTATCCCTTCTTCGCATCTTGCAATCCATTCTTCTGGGTAACAATAAATGGGTAGGGCAGAATATAACGCTACTTGCTCATTCATCTCTGCAGTCGCAAATAAGCCGTTAATCTTTTTTAAATAGTTTTCTTTGTCTCCTGCCGGGACTTGCATTAAAAGCCAAACGCGACACAGCCTGTCGATTGTCCAGTTATTAAGCTCCAGACCGGACATGGATAGGTTGATCTCTATTACTTCATTACTATTTAGCTCAACGATATTCCTTCCTGTTAATCTTGAAAGCTGAGAAAAGCTAAGATTCAGTTGCATTGACCTTTCTTCAGTCTTTACTAAATTGATCTTTTTTTCCAGCCAGTCCCAGGCATCACTGCTTAGGTTTCGTTTAATGATTTGCTGGAAAAGTTTATACAGATTTATATCTATTACAGGCATTTTACTTAGTTAACAGCTACAAAATAGTTAATTGCAAGCGCTCCGCTAATGATTAGTAAGCCGAAAAACTCTCTGGTTTTCTCTATATAAGGTTTTGTAGCCTGCATACTTTCTACCAGGCTAGGCCTTTTATAGCGTAGTATCCAGTCTCGTACACCATCTTTAACAAAAAATAAGATTATAGCATAAATCACATAGAAGGATATGGCCGCAAGATACACAGTAGGGTAAAAATGATTAAATACGGCAAATCCACAACAGATGGATGCAATCATATAAATCGGTACCCAGAGCCAGGAATCACTATCATTTAGGTTTACATAAGCGAATAAAATAAAGGCAATGCAAAAAATGGAGTTTAAAATACTCAGTAGCATAACAATGAAGTTTATATTTGTGTGTTTAGTATATACAAATAAACAGATTATTAAATCGATTTAGAAGTATCGTAGCGTATTTTAGTTTTTTTATTGATTACATTAAGAATTGCAGGTGGAGAAAGAAATCAATGCCCTAACACATGATTATACTTTAGCGAATTTTAACATTTCGGCATTAACCATATCGGAGATATTAAAACATAGTAAAGTTGGTGCAGATACAGGAGTGAAGGGGTTTTATGAGCTTTCGCCAATGGAGATTGCGGTAAACTTCGCGGTTTTTAATGATACATCTGTTTCGATGACTAGTCAGGTGGTAACCATTACCCAAACCAGGGATCGGGTAATGTTGTCATGTACCTGTATGTCGGGCAGTAATGGATTGTGTGAGTACCAGGCCAAAGTATTGTACAACATCATGAACCGGCAGCCCTTGCGCTTGTTTTTTGATGAAACTCTGCGGTCTAAAAAGCTGAAAGAATTTGCAATTGATTACGGACTGGAAAATGAGGGGCACCTGGATGATCATTTTCAGATCGATTATATAAAAGGTGCGCTGGAGATCAGCCCCAAAGTGAAAGCCTTATTTCCAATTAATAAAAAAACGAAGCAGGAACTCGGCGAGGCGCTGCTGCCAGCTAAAGAATGGCCAATATCAGCAGGCGGTTTAATTAAGAAGGATGTAAAAACGATAGTTGTTTTTAGTCAGCATCGTTTTTACAGTCACCTAACTGTATCCCTTTACGAAGGTTTGGCGAGCAAGGATGGTAAGATAAAGAACCCTTTAAAAAGCCTTGATCCATCAGAGATGATCTGGCGATCAGAAAATAGCAGCGAATTAAAATTCCTAAACGGGATATTAAAGTTTCAGAACAATTATAATGCAGAGGCTTCTGAATCTGATTTGGAAGGCTTAAAGGCCTTGGCTAAAAATCCGCTAGGGTTGGATATCTACATGCACGACAGCAAGGTGTCGCCCAATATATCGGCTAGTTCCATCACTAGGGTAAAACTTAATGTACTCGGTATCGACCTGATTTTGTCTGTTAATGAAAAGGGGGATTTTTATGAGGTGTCGGGTAGGTTGATGTTGGATGGACAGTCGCTAGCCATCGAGGATTTGGTGATTAAGCACCATTATTTTATTCGGTTAGATAACAACTTATACCTGATTGATAATCCTGCTTTTTTACGGGTAATTGATTTCTTTAAAAAGCATTATGATAAGATGCTGATTCATAAATCGAAGTTTGATGAGTTTTATGAAACTATTCTTTCGAAGTTGGAAGAGAAGGTTAAAATCAATTATTCGTATTTAAAACCAGCTACAAAAACGCAGATCGAAGAAAAGGGGTATGACCTGGAAAATGAGCAACTGATTTATTTATCCGAGTCGGAAGATTTTGTGCTGATTACGCCTGTAATGCGTTACAGCAATACCGAAATCCCTGTGCTTTCTAGAAAACAAATCATTGGGAAGGATAAATATGGCAATACATTTAAGCTGCGCAGAGACGAAGAGGAGGAGTTGCAGTTTATATCCAATATTGCGAAACAACATCCCTTTTTTGAAGAACAATTGGATGAGGAAATGAAAATGGATTGCTTTTATATGCACCGCAAACATTTCCTGGATATAGGATGGTTTTTAGATGCTTTTGAGGCTTGGCGAAGTAAAGGTATTACCATTATGGGCTTCAATAAGTTGAATAATAATAACCTGAGTCAGTTTAAAGCTGATATATCGATTAAGGTGATTAGTGGTATTGATTGGTTTGAAACGGTTGCAAAAGTTGAATATAATGGTGAGGCCATCTCTTTAAAACACCTACACAAATCTATCCGCAACAAGAGTAAATTTATCAAGCTGGATGATGGAACGATGGGGATTTTGCCGGATGAGTGGGTAGAGAAATTTACCAGTTACTTTAGTGCCGGAGAGGTGGTTGATGATACTATTCATACACATAAGATCAATTACAATATGATCGCGGAGCTGTATGAAGAGCAGCTTTTTGATGAAGCGGTAAAAGATCAGCTGGCGATGTATCGTGGGAAATTATCTGGGCCGGAAAGTATTATTCCGGTAAAAATACCAGATACGTTAAATGCAGAGTTGCGGGGATACCAGCACGACGGGGTAAATTGGCTTAACTTCCTGGATGATTTTAATTTCGGGGCCTGTCTGGCTGATGATATGGGATTGGGTAAAACCATCCAAATCATTGCTTTTATACTTACTCAAAGGGAGAAATCGGCACATAACACCAATCTGGTTGTGGTGCCAGCTTCTTTAATTTTTAACTGGCAGGCAGAGGTTGCTAAATTTGCCCCTTCTATTAAAATACGGACCATTTATGGTGCAGATAGGTTGAAAAATAGTCATGAATTTGACCAGTACGAACTGATCCTTACCTCTTACGGAACTTTATTAGCTGATATCAACTTTCTGAAAGCCTATCGGTTTAATTATGTGTTTTTGGATGAGTCGCAGACGATTAAAAACCCTGATTCGCAGCGTTACAAGGCAGTACGGCTTTTACAGTCTCGGAACAAAGTAGCTTTAACGGGTACGCCGATAGAGAATAATACTTTTGATTTGTATGGACAGATGTCGTTTGCCTGTCCGGGATTACTGGGGAGCAAGCAGCAGTTTAAAGAATTGTACTCTGTACCTATTGACCAATTTAAGGAGACGAAGCGTGCAAAGGAATTACAGCAGAGGATTAGCCCTTTTATTCTGCGCAGAACGAAAGAGCAGGTGGCAAAAGAATTGCCGGATAAAACGGAAATGGTGATTTATTGCGAAATGGGTACTGAGCAGCGAACGGTGTATGAGGCTGCGGTGCAGGATATCAAAGATTATATAGAAGGTGTTGCGGAGGATGAGTTGCAAAAAAGCAGTATGCATATTTTGCAGGGCATCACCAGATTGCGACAGATTTGTAATTCGGCCGAGTTGTTAAAAGACGATAAGTTTTATGGTAATGCTTCCGCTAAGATGGAGACATTGCTGGAGCAGATTGAAAATAAATCGCCAAACCATAAGATATTGGTTTTCTCGCAGTTTGTGGGAATGCTGGACTTGATCAGGAAGGAGCTTTATGAACGGGGGATTGCCCATGAATACTTGACGGGGCAAACCAGGAATAGAGCGGGAGCAGTGGCTTCATTTCAAGACAATCCTGAGGTTCGGGTATTTCTGATTAGCTTAAAAGCAGGTGGGGTGGGTTTAAACTTAACTAAGGCCGACTATGTTTACATTGTGGATCCATGGTGGAATCCTGCGGTAGAAAATCAAGCTATTGACCGTACTTACCGAATAGGGCAGGAAAAGAATGTGGTTGCTGTTCGGTTAATTTGTCCGGATACGATTGAAGATAAGATCATGAAGTTACAAGATACCAAGAAGGATTTGGTAGATGATCTGATCAAAACGGAAACGTCAATCTATAAGACACTTTCCAAAAAGGATTTGCTGGGATTGTTTTAATAAAGCGAGGGTGTAAGTAGTTGTTTATACCCTCGCCTTATTTTATGATTACTCTGTAATCACAAAACTGTTTTTTTGTGTAAAGGGGCGGTTAAACATATCGGTAGCTTTTACTTCTATGGTATGCTCACCAGCTGATAAGTTGGTTGGAATTGGACCTTTCCATAAGTGTGTGCTTTTTGCAGGGTTAGAAGGTCTTCTGGCTTTCAGTTTTTTATCGGTTATGCTTTTCCATGTCGCCACTTCTGAAAGATAAAATGGATCAAATTCCGTGCTTTGTTCCAGATTTTTCCATTGGTTGCCATCTATACGGTATTGTACTTTGTCATTTTTAGCACCCGTGTAAAAATTCACATAGACATAGGCTAGCGTATCACTATTCCGTTTTAGTTTTTCAGGTGCTGTGATTCTCATTTGCTCTGCAGCATCTTTACCTGCGACTTTATAATCGATTACATATTGGTTTCCTTTAAAATGAATAAAGCCGTAGCCTTTAGGCGTTCCATCACGCATGGTAGAAATGGGTGTGCCGTTTTTGTCGCTAAGGCCGGAATAAAAATCTCCCGAAGCTGTTCCGATATTAAAATGATGGTGGGGTTTATCCTGAAGCCATTCTGTACCTTTCACATAGAAATCCTGACGCTGCATATGGGTATGTGCGGAAATGGAAAGTGTATTTGGGAAATCTTTAATGGCATTGAATAATCTTTTTCTGGTGGACGAACTGAAAAGAAATTCAGGCTCACTCATGGGAATATGCATCGTCATTACAATCAGGTAGTCTTTAGGGACATGCTTCAAATCATTTTCTACAAATTTCAGTTGATCTTCTCTTAAACCGCCGTAATAGCCACGTCCGTCACGTGGGTCTGGATATAATACATCATCGAGTACAATGAAATGTACTTTTCCATAATTGAAAGCATAGGTGGTGGGACCAAAATGAGCCTCAAAAGATTCATCAGATAAAGAATCAGTAGTTGCATCAGCATCTAGGTCGTGGTTACCCATCATGTTGTACCATGGGATCCCTACGCGTTTTACCGCGGCAGTATAAGCCGGAAACAGATCAAGCTTATCGCCTACTTCGTCGCCCATGCTGATACCAAAGGAGACATCTTTAATGCCTTCCACTTCGGTAATTACATCGCGTACAAAGTAATCTACCTGCTCCTGGTTATATACTTGTGGGTCGCCAAAAATAAGTGCAGTATAGTTGTCTTTTTCTGTTGATGGTTTTAGGGCAAAATCAATAGATTTTGGCAGAGGGCCTGTAGGTGGCACTCCTTTGTATTTTAAAATTGGTGAGCCTTGTGGTTTGTGGATGTAATAATATTGAGGTAGGTTATCTGCGTTTAATGGCACCTGATAACCGGTAGGTTTAATTACGCTAATGATGTTGTCGTTGCCAATAGGTAATTGGTAAAAACCTTTGCTATTGCTGCGGACAACTTCCTGTCCGTTGGTTACCGAGACGTTAGGGATACCTTTTTCTGTTTGATCTCTTTTGCCATTTCCGTTTGTGTCGTTAAATACGTAGCCAGAGGCTGTGGTTTGGGCGTGTAGGGAGAAGGATGTAAGTATAAGAATGAAGAAACTAAATTTTCTCATTTAAATAGGATTTAAAAGTATTCATGGGTGTTTTTTAGGCACCCATGAAAAGCAGAGATATTATTTCGTATTTGTGTATTTATAAACGGATATTCTACCGTCACTGTTAGCGCTTAAGGCAAGGTAAGGGATGCCATCTGATGCCACCTTCATGTCGAATGCATTAACCTTTCCGGAAATGACAATTCTTGGTGTATTCCAGTTATTGGTGATGGTGTTTAAAGTCCTCATGTAAAGTCCCGTTGTATTGGCATAAGCGAAATATAATTTACCATCTGGAGCTATAGCGAGTGCGTATTTTTCATCCTGATCCTGACTGCTTCCGGCTGATCCTATTTCTACCCAGTTTGTACCGTTGAATTTCATAATCCTGTTTAAACGCTGACTGGAGGATACAGTTTGAAAACCAATATAGGCTGTGCCATCTGTGGCCACTGCTCCTATTACTGAGGTGTAACCAGGTAGTCCATCGGAAGCCCTGAATCCTACGGGGCCAACGGGCTGCCAGGTGTTGCCCACGAGCTTGAACATGCTTACGTTGGAGCTTCTATCGAGGATAGCTAGGTATGTTTTCCCGTTTAATCCTCTAAATATCCTACAAGCTATTAACAAAGGATTGGCGGTAGCAGGAGTTACGTTGCCCCATATTCCGTTTGTATAATTGGACACATACAAGGACCTCCTTGTGAATCCTGGGGTAGTCTGAATAGATAGTGCAATGATAGGTTGATTGTTTTCACCAATTGCAAATGAGTATTTGTCAGCTTTCATTGGTGTAAATCTTTCTGTTCCCACATTTATCCATGTATCATTTACATATTTTTTTACGGTAGCTCTCTCGTCAGAATTGAAATAGTCTTTGTATCCTAAGTATGGGGTGCCCTCTTCACCAAAATCTATGACTGGTTCATCAGCTTTACCGGGAGAAATTCCTGTCACTTTGCCCAGATTTTCCCATCCTGTTCCGTTATAACTGATGACACCAACCCTTCTTAATGAGTCTGGAACAGTTACGCCGGCATCATCGCTTGGTCCCTTGTAATAGGTTACATACGGCATTTTGCTGAAAGGGTGTATTGCCAGTTTAATTCCGTTTGTTTTGAAAGGAACAATGCTTTTCTCACCGATTATCCACCATTTTGGACCTATAAATGAAAGTTGCACATTAAAATTTAGTGGGGCTGGTAGGCCTGCATCAGTAAAGCTATATACCACAGGATTCCCGAAATTATTGGATGTTACTTTGCTTTCCTGGTTTATGGGGCCTACTTTTAAGGTAGATCCAGTTGTAGTTTGAAACCTTGCTACCAATTTTGTTAAATCAATGGTTTCATGAACGGAAATGTCAATGGTTAAGCCTCTGATTACAGCCTGATAATCCTCTTCAAGGACACCTGGGTTATCAGCCTTAAAGAATCCGAAAGATTGAAGGGCAATTTTCTTCTCTATCCGAACTGAATAACTTCTTGTGCTTTTGTCTTCAGCTTTTACTTTATACGATATAGGTTGACTAAAATCCTGTTCAGAAATACCTGATTCCTGGACTTTAGCGTCAACCTGTACAATTGTACGTGGGTTATCTATCGTAAAGCTGGCTTTCAGATTCGTAACATCAATTTCAGTTGGCAGTGCTACTATAATTTCGTCACCTGAGATTACACCTGGGTATTCCGTTTCCGTATTTGATGCACCTTTAACAATGAATTTAAAAGATTCGATTCCTTTGCCATACATAACAGGATCTTTTTTACAACCGCTATTAAGGCCAACTACAATAAGCAGGAATAGGGTTGTGATATTTTTAATAGTCTTCATAACAATTAGTTTAGTGTCTTAAAATTTTCAGGCAACAGTACGGCTTTAATCCCAGGGGTATCTATTAGATACTTTTTAGCATAATCAGCAACCATTGCCGGAGTGATTTTATTGATCATATTTTCGAAATCATTGAAATAGCTGTAGTCCTTAAAACCGAAATAAAACTGATTTCTTAGGGCCGAACTCCAAAAGAGATTTTTATCTGCTTGTTTCTTGTATCCGTCGATTTGCTGTACCTTGATGTTAGTTAGGTCACTGGCAAAATAAGCTGGATTATCGGCAACCTTTTTAACTTCAATTTGTGCCTGTTTAATCAGAAAATCTGTTGATTCAGGAGCGCAACTGAAAGAAATTCTTGCACGGATTAAAGGATTGGGCACGCTAGTTGAAGAAATAGATACACCTACTCCATATACACCTGAGTTTTTCTCGCGAAGGTTTAAACGTAACTTTACTTTTAAAACTTCTTGTAACATCGTTTGTACCAAAATATCTGGATAATCATAATTTACCTTATTGCTTTGGTGGAAAAGGTTTACTGTGCTTTTTGGAGCGGCACCTGCATAGATCAATATATCTTTTGCAGAACTGCCGCCAACAGGGCCTTTATACTCGAACTTATTGTTGTAATCCCCGGCAGGTAACCCTCCAATGTATTGTTCTATTAAAGGTTTAATACTGTCCAGGTTAAAGCCCCCAACAATTACAAACTGAAAGTCCTTAGCAGAACCAAAACGGCTTTTAAAAATAGGAATAACGTTTTTTAAGTGCGCTTCCTTGCTTAGCCTTTCTGCGGACATCTCTGATGCATAATCATCATCACCTTTTAATAATTCGCTAATGGCTTTGGTGTAAGTGTAATTTGGTGATAGTTTGTTATTTTCAAGCTGCTCCAACGATTGACGCTTTGCTTGTTCAAAAGTGATTGGATCGGCATTTGGGTACATCCATTTCAGGTATATCAACTGAAACATAGTTTTAGCATCTTTCCAGTCGGCACTGCTCACTACACCTTCCCTTGAACTGGAAAGAACCAATGTAGCGGAGGCTGAGTTTCCGGTAAGAAACTGAGTCAAGGCACGGCGACTAAAATCACCAGCGCCACTTAAACCGGTTACCGGTTTAACAAATTGTGCCGTTACATACTGTGAAGAGTCAAGTGCATAAATGCCACCTTTCCTAAAACCGGATAAGGAAATATAGTTTTTTCGCTCTGCAGTTGGTTTCAGGTAAACAATGGTGCCATTGGCCAAAGTCCATTTGGTGACACCAATAGCCGAAAGCAGTTCTTCTTTAACTACTTTTCCTGTTACGGGTTCTTGTGCAAGCAATTTAGCGGGAACAGTAATCTGATCTGTCCATGAAGCAACCTGCTCAGTGGCAGCTTTAGCAAACATAGCCTTTAAAGCCGTTTGGCTAGGTAAATTTGCCTTATCCTTTTCTGGAGCTGTAAGTAAGACTACTGTATTGCCGGCTTTGTTTACCGATCTTAAGAAATTCAATAAAGTAAGTGAATCAATCTGTGGGGCATATTTTAAAGCAAGTCTGTTGCGCTCTTCTTTTGCCAGCATGGTACTTCCATTGTAAAAGACATCATGAATCTCGTTCATATAGGTCTCGCCAGCAGTTTTATCTTCTGCAGCTACTGAGCGTTTAATTGCAGCAATGTATTCGTCTCTATATTTGTTAACCTCATCGTTGGTCAAACCGTAACGGCATATCCGTTGGGCTTCGGTTAAGTATTGGGCAATTCCTTCCTTAACCTTATCATGGTATAAGGATGCTCCACCCGAGACGATGCCGTTCTTTAATACAATATTGCTAACCGAGAAGCTGCCCTCTTTAAAGTCATTTTGCAATTGGGATACTCTGCTAAACCGACTTTTGGCCAAAGCATTAAAAAATGTCCTGATCAATTGATCTTTGTAATCCTGCTCGGTTTTAATGGAGTTAAATGATTTGATCTTATTGAAGACACTTAGTTCTATTGCATTGGCTTCTTTATCTGTAAGAATAGAAAACAAGGTATCTCGGTGTGCAGGCAATTCGTAATAAAGCCTTGGAGATTTGCTTTTAGCCTTATACTGGTTAAATTCGGTTTTAATATACTCCTCTACTTTTTTAGGATCAATATCGGTTACAATGGCAATCGACATTAGATCCGGACGGTACCATTTCTCATAAAAATCAACGATAGTCTGGCGCTTAAAGCTTTTCAGTATATCTACTTTACCAATAGGTAAGCGTTCGGCATATCTTGATTTATTAAATAGTACGGGCAAGTACTGCTCTCTTAAACGGTTCGCTGCCCCTTGCTTGCTGCGCCATTCTTCAATTACCACACCTCGTTCCTTATCTATTTCATGGCTGTCGAAAGTTACTCCAAATGCCCAGTCCGCCATAATGTCTATAGATTTCTCCAGGTTTTTCTCATCCTTGGTATTGATGCTGATCTTATAAACTGTTTCATCAAAACTGGTGTGCGCATTTAGGTCTGCACCAAATTTTACACCTTTGGATTCCAGAAACTCAATCACATCATTTTTTGAATAATGCTTAGTTCCGTTAAAAGCCATGTGTTCAATAAAGTGGGCTAAACCCAACTGATCAGGTTCTTCCTGTAAAGAACCTGCGTTTAAAAACAACCTTAATACTGAGTTTCCCTTCGTTTTGTCGCTCTTGTAAATGTAATAGGTAAAACCGTTTTTAAGTTTCCCTTTTACGAGGTTAGGATCTTGCTGTAATTGCTGGGCGTAAATGTTGGAATTTAAAATTCCCAACGCCGCCAGCGTTAATACTATAAAATTTATTTTGTTCCTCATCCGTCTCCTCCTTATTTTTTGGTGATAATCAATTGTTTTTGTAGTTGATCAGGCCCCGGAAGACCAAGGATGAAATTTTTACTGTTACTGATTAAATTTATGGTGAGACGGTTGTCCTTTGCGGGGTCTACTGGAACATCCTTCCATGCAATACGAACAGAGCGTTCAAATATTCCTTGTGGGAAATTAAGGTTTGTGCTTTTGTTTAAGAGCACAAAGTCACGTCCCTCTTGAAGCCCATCGCCAAGTTTAATTTCATATTGAACATCAACAGGTTCAAATAATAGTTCCGAGCTGAGGTAAACCATATAATCTACCGTATCCTTGCGGTTACTCAGTACTTCAATTAAACTTTTGTTTTCAAAATTGATATGAACAAATGGGGTGTCATAGGGCACATTCTCTTTAGAACATGAAGCCATAAGGAATAATACCGGTAGGGTGACAGAGGCTAATAAATATGTTATTATTTGTTTCATTTTCTTAATTAGTTAAAGCCCGGATTTTGAATAATTGCTTTGTTTGCTTCTGCCTCTTTACCCGGTATCGGTAAAATAAATTTATCGTTAGGGTAAGTAAGGCTACATACTGTGGCATTACAATCTGAACCTCGTATTAGGGGTTCTTTGCGTCTAACAATATCAAATAAACGATGACCTTCAAAGCAGAGTTCGCGGTTCCTTTCATCAGCGATTTGTTTATATAGATCTGCAGCTGAGCCATAGTTGATGGTGATAGTTTTAGTTGGGTGAGCCCTTTGTGAAATGATACGCAAATCTTCTGCTGCTTCGGGGTATTTTTTTAAGTTCCAATTGGCTTCAGCACGATTTAAGTAAAGCTCTGATAAGCGGATAATCTGTATAAGTGGTGGTTTTAAGGCGCTTACTCTTCCATCTGCATATTTGGTGGTGATTAATCTTCCCTTATTGTTTCCATTTTTAGGGGTAAGAAACATGTTCGTTAATCGGATGTCATCATCATCAAATAAGAATTTTGCTTTTGCGGAAATGAGATAGGAGGCGTTGGTAGTGTCAGAAAATACAGTATAGATGTTTGTTGAGGAAGCTGAAAGTCCGGAATTGGTTAACTCGAAAATACTTTCAGGTTTATTACCACCCACAAGAAATACATATTTGTAATCAGCTGCAACAGCAAGGTGGTTACGATTGTCATTAATGACCAGAGTCGCATTGGCTACACTTTTTTCCCAGTCTCCCTGATATAGATATACGCGAGAAAGCAAAGCCAAGGCAGCTTGATAGCTAATGGTGGATGGGGTGGTGTGATTTGCATATTGCTGCAACAACGGTAAAGCATTATTCAGGTCTAAAAGAATCTGATCGTATGTTTGCTTCATCGCTTTTCTGGGAACTAGTTCACCTGGACTAGGCGTTTTAGTTAAGACTGGTATGCCCAAATGTGAGGCATCTGCGGTATAATTGTAAGGTTGTGCATAAATCCTGCTCAAGTCGAAATGACACAATGCCCTCATAACCAGCCCTTGAGCGGTAAGGGAATCGAGTGTTTTTGTTTGATCCGGGAATTTTGTTTTTAGTTCAGGAATAGCATTTAAAACGTTGTTTACATTGTTTATTGCTTCGTAGATGTTCAACCAGATATGTCCAACGGCAAAAGCATCGTCACCGATTATACTCTGAAAGTTAAACTGTGGCAACATAACCGTAGAGCTGGTTCCACGGATGAGGTTATCGGAGGCCACATCGGCATACATGCCGAATTCATTTTTATAATAGTTAAGCATTACATTGTATGATCCATTAATGGCTAGTTTAGCACCATTTACGGTTTCAAACAGGGTGTTTTTTCCTGTTTTTCCAAAGGGTTCTCTTTCTAAGAACTTTTTGCAGGAAGTCAATGTGATAGACACAAGGGTAAGCAGGGTTAAAGTATAGCTAATTTTTTTCATCACATTTTCTTTTATAAACTAACATTTAAACCAAATGAAAGTACAAGTGGCTGTGGATATGGGGTGAATGAGTTTTTGTAATCGTTACGATCCGATTTGCTGGTGTATGGCGTCCAAGAACCAACATTATCTGCTTGCAGGTAAACATTTGCACCATTCAGATGAATATGTTTGATGAACTGCTTAGGTAAAGTGTAGTTCATACTAATGTTGCTTAAGCGTAAGATGGTTTTTTTATGCAGGAAACGAGTAGAGTTCCGCGCGTTGTTTTCATTGATACCTAATGCGCTTTTAGGTATATTGCTTAAGTCTCCAGGCTCTCTCCAGCGATCCAGTAGGTTGGTAGACTGATTGTTGTCGGCAAGGTTACGCCCATCGGATTCAGAATCACGTTGTAGTGTGCTGAAAGAATAGCCACCAACATTGTAAACCAACAAAGCTGATAAAGTAATAGATTTGTATTGCAAAGTGTTGGTCATACCGCCAAAAAAATCGGGTGTTGATGAACCTACCGTAACCCGGTTGGCTAAATCAAATGCTTTGGTGATATTGCCACGGTCATCATACCAAAGCGGGCCACCATCTCGAGGATCTACACCTGCCCAGCGTACCAGGTAAAAGGTATTGGCATCTTTTCCAACTTCTCTGATGGTTTTGTCCAATACCTTAGTATTGTTGTTGTATAGCTTTAGTATTTTGTTTGTATTTCGTGCAATGTTAAAATTTGTTGTCCACTGAAAGTCTTTATTCTGGATATTCTGGGTAACTAAATTCATTTCAATTCCACTGTTTCTCACCGATCCGATATTTTGGTCAATGCTTGTAAAACCGGTAGTACGGGTAACATCAACTTCATCCAGCAGTCCTTTAGTTGTTTTTCTGTATATGTCCAAGTCTAGGGACACTCTTTTAAATAGACCTATACTAATTCCTCCATTTAAGATATAGGTAGTCTCCCAGGATAATACTGGGTTTTCTCCACTGGCCATTACTGCACCATCAGTATCGTTGTAACTACTGCCGATTACATTTAAGTTATAAATTCCTTTTGCTTTGTACGAACCCATTCGTGAATTACCATTGGTACCATAGCTTAATTTGATTTTGGCAAAATCAAATTGTTTGATTTTCCAGAATTCTTCGTTGCTGATAGTCCATGAGGCACCTACCGAATTGAAGGTTGCCCATTTCACGTCAACGCCAAAATCCGAATTGCCATCTCTACGGAAACTACCCAGTAAACTGTATTTTTTGGATAAAGTGTATCTGAGCTGTCCGTAATAAGAAATGCCTGTTTTCTGTTCACCTGAAAAAGTTGGGGTGATTCTAGTTGCATAATTTGGATCCCGAATATCATCGTTTTCAAAGCCAAATCCGGTTAGAGAGTTTGATGCCCTATCGTCACTTCTTGCTTCGGCACCAAGTAGTGCTGAGAAATCATGCTGGTTAATGGTTTTATCGAAATTAAGGCGTTGCTGGCTGTTCCAGTTAAAAGACCTGCTTCTTGCAAATGTTGCTTTACCTTCGTCCTTATTGCTATTAGAAAACATAGAGCCATAAATATTCTCTTTGATCTTGCTATAGTCTATTCCGTTGGTACTTGTAAAGCTAAGTCCAGATAAAATTTTAAAAGTACCACCAATATTTCCGTTGACCACATTTGCTTTCTGTGTGTTATCGTCATAGTTTGCTTCACGGAGTTTATTGTAAAATGCGGCTACGAAAGATCCATCGGGTAGATATGGGCTGTCTATCGGTCTGTTTATGTAATAACTACTGCCCGGATTAAAGATGTCATTAATATTCCTGGAAACACCTACTCTAAAAAATAGATCAATGGATTTATTGATTTTTTGATCTAAGTTAATCCTGGCGGAAAGCCTTTCGACTTGATTTTTGATCATAATCTGTTTTTCATTATAGTAACCACCAGAAATATAATACTTGGTGTTTTTATAACCTCCAGAGAAGGAAAGATTATGCGAAGTGTTTACTCCTGTCCGGAAAAATTCATCATACCAATCGGTGTTGGTCGTGCCTAAATCTGGTAATTTAGATTGGTCTAAGGCCGGATTGTTCTTATATGATTCAATATACAGCTCCCTATAATCATCGGCGTTAAGTACGTGAAAGCGTTTATTATTGATGAGGTTCAGTCCGGTTCTGAAGCTATAGCTTAATTTTTTTTCACCAGATTTACCTTTTTTGGTTGTAATTAATACTACTCCATTTGATCCGTCTGCTCCATAAATGGAAGTTGCCGTGGCATCTTTTAATACCACTACTGATTCAATGTCGCTTGGGTTTAAATAGGTTAATGGACTAATACTTGTATTTACACCAAGAATCATGTTGGTTTGATTTCCTGTATTTAAAGGGATTCCATCTAAAACCCATAGTGGGTCGTTAGATGCACCAAAAGATGCTTCGCCTCGTATTCTTGTCCCAAACCGGGGTCTGCCACTGCTCGTATTGTCTGCTCCGTCTTGAATCCCATATTGCAGGCCTGGAACAAGGCCTTCCAGTAAGGCATCAATTCTATCTAGTGGTTTTCTTTCCAGATCTTTACTGGTTACCACGAAAGCACTACCAATTTGGTTTTCTTTTCTTTCAGATGTACCATAAGCTGTAACGATAACTTCATTAAGATCGCTGGCAGCTTCCATCATTATTACATCAATTGTCTTGTTCCCATTGACGGCTACTTCTTTAGTTCCATAACCTATCATCGAGAATATCAATGTACCATTGGCAGGCGCCTGGATAGAGTAAGCCCCATTTCCATTTGTAGCCACAGCTTTCTTTGCACCTTTTACGGTAACCACTACACCTGGAAGCATCGTTTCAGACTGACCGGAACCTTCCTTTGATTTTACAGTTCCTTTGATAATGATCTCTTCTTGATTAGTATTTGTACTGGCCTTCGCTTCAGAAATAATTACTGTTTGGTCTATTATTTTATAATCTAGCGCTTTTCCTGATGTTAATTGCTGTAGGGCATCTCTCAGATTTACATTTTTTAATTCCAGGCTAACCTTCCCAGATTTTTTTAGTACATCAGCATCGCACAAGAAGAAGAACCCTGTTTGCTTTTTAATATCTACAAACACGCTTTCTATACCTGCATTACGCACTGATAGGGTTACTTTTTGGGCATATCCTGAAGCTTGCGCAGCTAGGCAGCCAATTGTTAATAAGAAAATAGTTAACCTCATAACTAATAGTAGTTTTCTATTAAATGACTTACATTTTCTCGCACACTTGCCGAGAAGGATTTGTTTCATATTTTTGTATGTGTTGGTTTTGAAAAATTGGTTGAATTAGATAGCGATCAAATAAGTACAGCCACACGATTTGTCCGGGAACATTTGCAGTGTTTCCGGATTTTTTATGTCTGTTCTTAAGTTTTGTGGTAAGTAAAGTTTATTTCATGTGGTTTAGGGTTTAGTTTTTATTTATTAATGTCTACGGTTACGGTTTTGTCTTTTAGATTGTATTCTGTATTACTAACAGTTTTTAGCATTTCCAATACCTGACTTAAAGTTGCTTGTCTTCGTATAGTGCCACTATATCTTTTTCGGTTTGGTTCTCCATTATAAACAATGTCTACATCATACCATCTGGAAACCTGATCCAGAATATCCTTGATCCGGTCATCCTTAAAGTAAAATACCCCTTCTTTCCAAGCTATTGATTTGTACGTATCTACTGCGTGAACCGTTAGGTGTCCGTCATAGGTAAATGCTTGTTCTCCTGGTTTTATCAGGCGTTGGTTTGTGCCTTCAGAAACCTTAATGGCCCCTTCAATTAGTGTAGTTTTACTATATGTTTGATACGAGCTAATATTGAAATGAGTTCCCAATACTTCTACCTCAGTTTTGTTGAAGCTTACAATAAATGGGAGGGCCTTATTGTGTGCAACTTCAAAGTAAGCTTCACCAGTAAGCTCCACCCGTCGTTCATGATTGTTAAAATTAGTTGGGAAACGTAAAGAAGATGCTGCATTTAACCATACTTGAGTGCCATCCGACAAAATCATTTTATATTCTCCTGCTTTTGGCGTTCTCAAGACGTTATAGCCATTGCCTGTTTTTCTTTTAGCACTAAAGGCTAGGACGCCATTTTTAACACCTATTGCTGCATTACTATCTTCAGCGGCTAATCGGAGATTTGCATCGCTAAGATCAACAACCGATCCGTCTGCCAACTCCAGCACCGCCTTTTTACTCCCCGGCATAATATCATGAACTCGGGCTATTTCATTGATCCCCTTAGATTTAAGTTGTGCGTTATAAATATAAACGCCTATGCCAACGCTAATAATCAATATTGCTGCGGTGCTGTATCGCATTATCTTAGTCCATGCCAATCTTTTTATTGGCGTTTGACTAATTTGTTTCGAAACCTCTTCCCAGCCTTTATTGACATCTGCAGCATCTAAATAATTGACTTCCTGCTGCACATGCTCGGTATTTCGGAAGGATTCAACAAGCGAATTGTTTTCAGGTGAAGCCTTGAGCCATAGTTCAAATTCTGCCTTCTCCTTGTCAGATAGCTCGTTTTTCAGAAACTTGATAATAAGTTCAGACGTGTATTTAAAATTGTGCTGCGTTTCCATAGATACCTATAAGAAACCTGAAAAATGAAAGTGGGTGAAAGAAAGCTGAATTATTTTTAAATAATTTGATTATTTCAGCAGAAACACTGAAATAATAGCAAACAAATCTGGATTTAAACGCATTTTTAGTAACTGTAGGCCGCGTTTTTTCTGAGTTTTAACGGTATTGATGCTAAGGCCTAGTTCTTCCGCAATCTGAGGGTTTTTTAGACCTTCTAAATACCCCATTCGGAATATTTTCTGGCAATTGTCTGGTAAAGTAGTGATTACCTTATGCAATTCTGCCAAGACTTCTGACCTGATCATTGAGTTTAGGGCTACCGCATCTTCCGACGGCTCTGAGTCCTGTTCGTTTAAAAAGCCATGCTCCAGTTTTTGTCTGCGTAACTTATTCAGACATGCATTTCGCACTGAGGCATATAAAAACGCATTTACAGACAAAGCATTATGCACAGGTCTTTCATCCATATTCCAGTAGGTTACAAAAACTTCCTGAACAATGTCTTTGGCAGCGTCATCATCTTTTAAAAATTGAATCGCAAAATGACATAATTTGGCATAATTGTCCTTAAACAATTCTTCGAATGAATATGCCGTATGTGGTGTTTGTTCCCTCAATTCTATTGACGATGAATGAATTGCTAAAAATAGGGTTTATGAAGCGAATTTAAAAATGACCATTCCCGCATAAATAAGGAGGGGGCGATATTAAAGATTGGCAAGCATAGCGGTTATTTGGTTTGGTATGCCAAAATGAGACATAAGTAGGCTAATTTGATTAAGCAATCTTCACCTTATTTTTCTTCAATTGCATAAACCAAAATAATATTTATTAAACTAACCATGCAATTATGACAAATCTAAGTTTAAATCCCCACTAGGCGCATTTTTGATAGATGCCCTCGTTTGAAAAAGTTGTTATTAAGGTAACAATTATGATGAGGAAGTATAATTTATACGATTATACGGCGAGATGAACTTCTCCAAAATTTTATTTTAAATAGACACAGCTTTATTTTAAAGAATAAATATGAAAAAAACTATACTAAAAATAGTAATGAGCGTGTTTGCGATTCTGTTTACAACAGCTTCGCTATATGCTCAGACAATCAAGGTTTCAGGGACTGTGATCGACGATAAGGGCGATGGGATTCCTGGAGCAAGTGTGCAGGTGAAGGGTACAAAAACAGCCGCACAAACAAATGGCGAGGGTAAATATTCAATTACTGTACCCAACGCTGAATCCGTATTGGTATTTACCTATATTGGTTTTGATACAAAAGAGGAGGTTGTTGGCGCTAGGCGTTCAATCAACCCAAAATTGATTCCTTCTTTATCTGACTTAGATGAAGTAATTGTAGTAGGCTACGGAACGCAAAAGAAAAGAGATGTGACGGGAGCAATTAGCTCGATTACGGCAAAAGCGATTGAAGAAAAGCAACCGATCTCTATTTTTGATGCGATTCAGGGTGCGGCTCCAGGTGTAAGGGTAATGACTGGTTCTGGCGCTCCTGGTGATGAAAGCGATATTACCATTCGTGGAATGTCGACACTATCTGATAATGGGGTTAAGCCATTATATGTAGTGGATGGGGTACCAATGAAGAATATCATGTCAATTAATCCGAAAGATGTATTGTCTATCGAGATTCTTAAGGATGCTGCTTCCGGAGCTATTTATGGCTCTCGTTCCGCAAATGGTGTTATTTTGATTACAACTAAACAAGGAGAGGATGGTAAACCAAGAATCAATGTTGATTATTTGAGAAGTTACAGCAGCTTGTCGCGTCATATTCCTCAATCAAACCGCTTGTTAAGACAAATGTTTGATCAAAGAACTAAGATCAGTCTTGATCCACATCCGAATGATTCTACAGCTTTTAATAAAAATGCAGATAATGACTATCAATCGTTGATTACTCAAACAGCTGTACGTAACCAATTTGATTTTTCGATGAGTGGTGGAAATCAAAAGTTAAATTACTTTAACAGCTTACAATATCTGGATGAGGAGGGTATTATATTGGCCAGTTTTAATAAACGGGCAACCATGCGTACCAATATAAAATATCAGCCATCTAAAAAGGTGAGGTTATCAACACAGCTTAGTTTTAGTTACCAAAACAAAAACAATATTAATGAAGGGAAGGTAATCCAGCAGGCGCTGCAACGTGGCCCGCAACAAACCCTATTTCTACCCAGCGGGGAGTATATCTATGACAATGGTGGAAGGAAAAACCCTATTGCAGAGGCATATCTACGTGAAAATCTAACCACGACCTACAGAGCGGTTATTTTTCAAGGTTTTGATTATTCCTTCACTAAGGACTTAAATTTCCACGCAGATGCATCTGCGGATATTCAACTTTTAAGGCATACCACATTCAACTCAAAATTGTTGGAAACTGGTACTAATCCAGCTAGCTCTGGACAGGATGAGACTAAACTTCCAATAAGAGCACAAGGAAATGCGGTATTAACCTATAAAAAAACTATTGCAAAAGACCACAATGTGAGTGCACTATTGGGTATGAACTTGGAAAAGAACTCGCTGGAAGAGATCAATATTGAAGGTAAGCGTTTTGTAAGCGAAAATGTACATACTTTAAATGCTGCAGGTGAGTTGAACTTAAGTGATATTTATTCAAAAGAAGGCGGTTCCGCATTGGCGGGTTTCTTTACCAGAGTAGGATACGATTATAAAGGTCGTTATTTATTGAATGCGACTTTAAGAAGAGATGGTTCTTCTGTATTTGGTCAGGAAAATAAATGGGGTTATTTCCCTGCGGCATCTGTTGGATGGAGGTTCAGTGATGAGAATTTCATGAAATGGTCTAAAAAGGTATTAACAGATGCTAAAGTTAGAGCTAGCTGGGGTATCACAGGTAATCAGGAAATTGGTGATTTTGATGCCGTTCAGCAGTTTATCTTTGGTACTTACTATTACAATGGCGTAAGTGGTGTCCGTACGAATACCAGATTGGGCAACAGTGGCTTGAAATGGGAAGAGACGACGCAATCAAACTTCGGTTTAGATTTAACCTTCTTTGATGGGAAATTAAGTTTTGTAGGAGATTATTATGTTAAAAAAACTAAAGATTTGTTGTATGAAGCTCCGCTTCCATTAGAGGTAGGTTTCCCTAATAAAGCAGTGATCAATGCGGGATCTCTTCAAAATAAAGGTGTTGAATTGATGGTTTCAGGGTATCCAATTCAAACTAAGGATTTTACCTGGCAAACATCCATCAACTGGTCGATGGTAAGGAATAAAATCCTTAGCCTACCAGGTGGTGATTATGTTGATGACAACTGGATCGTTGCACAAGGTAAAGAAGCCGGCAATTTCTTTGGTTACAAATATCTGGGCATTTATCAATATGATCAATCAAATGCTTATACTGATGATTTTAAAACAAGGTTGATTCCACAATTTCAAAAGGATGGACAGGGCAACATCATCATAGGAAAGAACATGCAGGCAATCTTAACGGGTTATACCTATCCTAATGGTACGCCATATAGTGGAACTCCTAAGCAGTTAACTACTAATGGTAATATTTCAAAGGGTGGAGACGTAATTTGGGAAAATCAGCCTGATGGAAGTGGCAATTTAAACGGTAACATTGGGAATGAAGATAAGATCGTAACAGGTTATGGACAACCAAGATGGAGTTTAGGTTGGACCAACAACTTTACTTATAAAAACTTCTCTCTTGCTGTTTCTCTTTACGGAAATTTTGGCAATAGTATTTATAATGATAACAGAAGAAATACAGCTTCTTTTGCAATTACGAATACTACACCGGAGCCTTATTATATCTTGAATATGTATAAATATCCTGGACAAATTACAGATTCATATATCGGTGGAGATAAAGCAGCTGATAACGTGCGTAAAACCAATGATTACTATCTAGAGGATGGTTCATTTATCCGTTTACAGAATGTGCGCCTTGGTTATCAGTTACCTAAAAAACTTATTGAACGATTCCATATCCAAAACTTCAACTTGTATGTTTATGGTAATAATTTGTTGACTTGGACACAGTATACAGGGTTTGATCCGGAAGTAAAACAAAACAGTGTGCTTAAACCGGGACTGGATAATGGACAGTATCCAAGAAGAAGAGAGATGGGTTTAGGACTTGGTATAACATTTTAATAGAAGATCATGAAAAAGATTAGATTCACAATATTATTATTTGGAGGATTATTGATCCTGCTGACGGCTACAAGATGTAAAAAGTTTTTGCAGAATGATCCTGTTTCAACAATTACTCCTGGTAGCTTCTGGAAAGATAAGTCGGATGCTGATGCCTGGATGGCGGGAATATACAATTCCGTGCAGACTACAATAAATACAAACTGGTTTGACTGGGGAGAAGTTCGTTCGGACAATGTTAGAGGTGCAGGTACAGGAAATGCGCAAACCAAGTTTTTAAATAATGCCTTATCGGCAAGTGATCCGGATATTGCCGGTGCAACCAACTGGACAAACCTTTATGTGACTATTTCATTGTGTAATTACGGGATAAAGTATTATCCGCAAATGATGAGTCAAGACATTGGTGGAGCTACAGCAACTTATACTGACTATTTAGGTCAGTGTTATGGATTACGGGCATTGATGTATTTCTATGGTCTTAGAGTATGGGGTAAAGTGCCTATTATAACTGAACCTCTTGAAACTTATGGACAGCCAACTCAATATGCAAGATCACCGATCGCTGATGTTAAAAAAAGGATATTAGATGATATTGACCTTGCCTTAAAAAGTATAGGAACTAATAAAACCAACAAATATAACATCCAGAAAGCTGCTATTTATGCTTTGCAAACAGATGTTTACATGTGGTTTCAACAATATCCTGAAGCTTTAGTAGCCTCACAAAATTGTATTACCGAAAGTGCATGTACCTGGGTAACCAATGCTCAAAGCTGGAAGAACATGTTTACTGATCCAGCAACTTCAACAGAAACGATCTTTAATCTTTACTGGGATAATATTGAGCGTGGTGGGGGTGTAGGTGTTTGTGGAAGATTTGCATCAGGTTCAAACACAAATAACTATATGATGGCACCAAAATTATTTCAGGAGTTGTTTGATAGGATAGATCCGGTGACTTCAGCACATACTGATGGTCGTTTTACGACCAGTTTTGACATGATTACATACGCAACTCCAACGCTTTATAGTTCTCTTAATGGCCCCTTTGGTAAATTCACTTTATTTGATCCTGCTGCAAAAAGAGGTGATGGTCAACCTGGTGGAGCCTTCGTTTACCAGCTAAATAATGAGTGTAATGTAAAGATTCCGATCTATCGTTTCGCGGATATTATGTTGTTAAGAGCAGAAGCTTTAGCGCATACTGGAAAATATCAGGATGCTTTGGATATCGTAAATAGGGTAAGAAACCGCGTAGGATACATGACTGCAGCTCTGTTAAGTGACTATACTGGAGATATCGTGTCAGGGATAGAGCGGACGATTCTTACAGAACGCCAATATGAGTTAATGGGCGAAGGTAAAAGATGGTTCGACTTATGTCGCATTGGACAGATGTATAATTTTACCAATGGTTATGCTTATTTGACGAGTGTGATGAATCCGATTTTAGGCTCAAGAACTGGAGCAACTAAGTATGAAGGTGCAAATCTAGGAAGGATTATGTTCCCAATCAATTCTGCAGCATTTAATGCTAATCCTAAATTGGTAGGAGACCAAAATGCTCCTTATGATGAGTAATGGAAGCAGTCTAACCTATTAGAGATATTAATATAGAGCAATTAAAAGCTTTACAACAGTTGAAATATAAATATATACTGATGAAAACTATTAAAAAATTAATCGCACCGGCAGTCTTAATTTCGTGTTTAGCATTTGCCGCTTGTGACAAGTTACCGTTGCAAAAAAATGAAAAGTATGTACAGTCATTTTACGATAGTAACATAAATATGAATGTGATGGATTTTATGAAATCACGGCCCGATTTGTTTTCTGGAATGCTGGAGGCGATCGAATACGTAGATAAAGATCCTAATTATAAGGATATAAAACCGCTGTATACAGCAACTGGTAATACCTATTTGCTGCTCACAAATAGTGCAACAAATGACGTTGAAAGTGCCAATAGTTATTTTTCTAGAAATCAGTTTGTAGATAAAGATCCTACGAGTCCAACTTATAATTTACCTGTTAAAGGCTCTGACTGGAGCCAGTACTCAGTTGAGAAGATAGCGATTTGGCTTAGGTATCATGTTTTAAAAGGTACATATGATTATAAGCACCTAAATTCAATTGGAAAATGGGTTGATACCTATGGTTTAACTCCTACAAATGACTCTGCGAAAGTATGGATATTCATGCAAGCAAGTCGTGAAGGCGCCTTGTATGTTAATAATTATGTTGGTGGAACAGGGACTGGGAGTCCTCGTACACCAGATTTACATGCGACTAATGGAGTAGTGCATGTATGGGATCGTTATTTTACTGCACCAACAAGAAGAGATATCATTAATAATAAATAATTATGAGAAAGTTATATCATACAGGCATATTCATGATACTTTGCATAGTTGCGGTATCATGCAAGAAAGAACCAGTTGAAATTTTAACCTTGAGTAAAGCAGGCGAAGAATTTTATTTTGGTGAAAAAGTAAAAGTTTGGGCGGGAACCGAAGGTGGCGACAATACCACAGTTTCGTATAAATGGACCACATCCGGTGGAGAATTTGATGGCTGGCGTACACAAAATTTGTTCGAGAATTTGTGGATAGCGCCAGCTGCAGTTGGCGAGTATACGGTTACCGCTACAGCTAACCGTGATGGTGGGGCTAGTAGCTCACGCACAACAAATTTAAAAGTAACAAGGTATTTCTTTGATGAGTTCCAGAGTAGATTTACATTTGATGGAAATGGTTGGGCAAATGCAGACATAACCTTTAATCAGATTGTTGACAATGACCCTTTAAAGTCAATTTTCGAACTTACATCTGCAACAGTTAATAAAGCCGGTATTTTTAGGAGAGATCTGAATCTTGCCCCACTGAAAATCCCACTTTCTGTACGTGCAAAATTAGGTTGGAAATCTTTCTTTAGAGCAGGTCAGCCTATCATTGTTTCTTTGTTCTTTAAACAGCCATCGGAAAATCCTAGCTATCCTTTCCTGAGAGAGATCAGATGGGAATATTACCCAACAGTTGATCCAGCAACTACGGATAGTTATCAGATTAGATATGAGACATTTACTCCGGCATCTGGAAAGTCAACCTTTAGTACTAACACGGCAGTATTGCCAGCTCCACTACCTTTAATAAATCCTATAAAAGGTAAAAGTACAATCTTCAAATCTGCAACTAATGTAGAAAAGAGCATCGCTTTTGCTATTGATGCAAATAACGTATTCACAACTTATGTGGATGGTGTTCAATGGTTTTCAAGTAATGGTATTAAAGATTGGTTAGCCTATTGCAAAACGACTTACCCAGGCTTTGAAGATCCGCTTGCAAGCCGCTTCCAGGTCTCTTATCCTGGTAGAGCTAACGCAAACGAAACAGGTACCACAGGTTTTGTGAACAGTGTGTTCATTAATAATGATGGGACGATTCTTAAATAATTATTTGGTTTAGGTTTATGTGGCCGGAAAGCTTGATGCTTTCCGGCTTTTTTTTATACTAAAAAATTGCTGCCAATATAGTTGAATGGTTCGCTGATTTAAAGTAGTAATAAGTGTTAACTTATTGGTTTATTGCATGATGAATTAACCAAATGTAAATTTTGTATGAAACGCAATCTCATTTATTGCCTGTTAGGGCTAACTTTAATTGCTACTTCTTGTAAAAAGAAGAAATCTTTAGAAGGCGATGAAACTACCAATCCGCCAGTAACAAACCCGCCGGTTACTAACCCACCAGAAAACACAGCTTCTTTAGTTTATTTAGGTACTTCGGGAAAGCTGAGCTATAATAAATTTGCCAATGAGGGGGAGATTAATAAGGACAATGTAATTCCAGATTTTTCTAATGCGGGGTACAAAGGGGGTGGAGTTGCACTACCTGATGTTCCGGTAAAGAAAACCATTGCTGCGGTTGTAGGGGATAATCGCTTGAATATCCAAAATGCCATTGATGAGGTGAAAAACCTTCCTGCGGATGGAAATGGATTTAGAGGTACTGTATTGTTGCAGGCAGGAACTTATGAGGTAGAAGGAAAATTGGTTATCGATAAGAGCGGGGTGGTCTTACGCGGTGCTGGCCAAGGTGTTTCGGGCACCATTATTAAAGCTACACAGAAAGTGCAGCATAACCTGATTGAAATAAATGGTTCAGGATCTGGAATGCCAGAAGTAGGGGGGACAAGAACGAAAATCACTACCTCCTATGTACCTACGGGCGCAATGAGTTTTACTGTTGAATCGACTGCTGGTTTTACAGTTGGTGATCCTATTTCCGTTTATCGAGTGCCAAATCAGTTATGGATTGATGAGCTGGATATGGGACAATATGGTTGGATTCCGAGCGGTTATGACATTAATTTTGAGCGTAAAATTGTAGCCATAAATGGGAACACCGTTACTTTGAATGCGCCGGTTGTAGATCCCATGCAAACCAAATATGGTGGGGGATTTATCTTTAAAACTAATATTTCCGGTAGGATCAGCAATTCTGGTGTAGAGAACATCAGGCTCGTTTCTTATTATTTAAATGACGATGATGAGCTGCATGCATGGAATGGAATAGAACTGAACCGGACAGAAAATTGTTGGGTAAAGCAAGTTACCGCAAAATACTTTGGGTATGCCTGCGTATCGGTAAGCACGATGTCGGTTTATAATACGATAGAAGAATGTGCGATGGTCGATCCAAAGTCGCAAACCACAGGCAGCAGGAAATACTCTTTCAATCTGGAAGGTGGATCTTCATTCAATCTTTTTCAACGTTGTTATACAAATGGTGGCAGGCACGATTATGTAACAGGTTCAACAGTACCTGGGCCTAATGTTTTTCTGGATAGCTATTCTACCAATACAAAGGCCGATATAGGGCCCCATCACCGTTGGGCTACCGGAGTGTTGTTTGATAATATATATGGTGGACAGATTATTGTTCAGAACCGCAAAGCAATGGGCTCTGGACACGGCTGGGCAGGTGCACAAACCATGTTCTGGAATTGTAAGTCGTCTAATTACGACATTAAGGTAGAAAGTCCTAAAGGTGCCCAGAATTGGGGTATAGGATGCGTGGGTTTGAAAAAAAATGGCGCAGGCTATTGGGAGAGCTGGGGAACGAATACGTTGCCTAGAAGTCTTTATATTGCACAGTTAAAAGATCGGTTGGGTGCTACAGCTGTTAACAATATAACAAGTGCCGGACAGCGAAACGGAGCGATATATGAATTGTTGCGTACCTGGGCAGGCGAAGGGAAATTGAATGTGCAATAAAAAATGGGCTGTGTTTTTTGCACAGCCCGTCTACATATTTTAACTTTAATTCTTTTTGGTACCATCTTCGTTTTTATCCACTACAGGGCGTTTGGCTCCATTTGCCAGTTCCCATGCGGTAAAGTAAACCAGTTTGGCTCTTTTGGCTAACATTGGGAAGTCGATTTTACTGATCTCATCACCTGGTTGGTGATAATCATCATGTACTCCATTAAAATAGAAGATTACCGGTATACCATGTTTTGCAAAGTTGTAATGGTCAGAGCGATAGTAAAAACGATTAGGATCAGTACGGTTGTTGTATTTTTCGTCAAGGTTCATTTTTACATAATCCTTATTGGCTTTTTTACCTATCCTGTCCAGATCACTGCTTAACATATCAGAACCGATGATGTAAACAAAGTTGTTATCTGAAGCATGAGCCGCATCGCCACGGCCGATCATATCAATGTTTAAATTTGTAATGGTATTTTGAAGTGGGAAGATTGGATATTCCGAATACCATTCCGATCCAAGCAATCCTTTTTCTTCACCTGTTACCGTCATAAATAAGATACTTCGTTTAGGACCTTTTCCAGCTTTTTTAGCTTTGACAAAGGCTTCAGCGATCATTAAGACTCCAGTAGTACCCGAGCCATCATCATCAGCTCCATTGTTAATCTTATCGTCGCCTTTGGCATTAGGTGTGATACCAATATGGTCGTAATGAGCGGTAATTACCAATACCTCATTTTTTAACTTAGGGTCAGATCCTTCCAGGAAGCCAAGTACGTTTTCGGCTCTCACTTTTGTCTCTGTCTTTTTTGCACTTGCACTAACCGCAATTTTCAATTCCTGAGATGCAGGTTTGCCGCTTTCAGCAATCTGCTTCTTTACTGCTTCAATTGTGGTTTTAGCTGATTTTAGTAATTGATTGGCTACTGCAGTTCCAATATAGATAACCGGAATACCTTGAGCACTGCTCATGCGGTCAAGATTTTCTTTTGTTTTCATCACTAATTGCTCAGCTTGCAAATAGCTTTTTAAATTATCTGGCATGGCATCAATCGTGGGGTCTATCACTAGTACGGCCTGTGCTTGGTTATCAGATAAATACTTGATTTTATTATTGATGTTTCCACCATTGCTTTTGTTGGCTGATGCAGGATCTCCTGTTCTGAAAATCATCACAGTTTTTCCTTGAACATTTAAACCTGCATAGTCGTTGTATCCTTCTTTGTTTAATCCATATCCTGCAAATTGTACGCTAGACGTATTAAAAGCAAATCCTTTATCAGATACCATTGGCGGTAAAACATAGAAATCTTTTAGGGGTTCAACAGGCTGGCCTTCTATAGTCAATACTTGCGAAAGCCCATAATTTACCATGTCTATTGGCTGAAAATAATCTCCCTTTACTGGTCCTTTTAAGCCTAGGTTTTTAAAGTGCGCCTTGATATAGTCAGCAGCCATCCAACCACCTTTTTTGCCCGTTTCTCTGCCTTCATATTCATCAGAGGCTAAAACAGAAAGGTGCTTGCGTGCATTGTCTTTATTTATGGTTTGACTAAACTTAATAGCTTCTTTATTCTGGGCAACCGCTGTATAGCCGATTAGCAGAATAAGACTGGTATATAAAAATTGTCTTCTCATGAGTTATGTGCTTTAGCAGGACATTTTATTGACTCTGGTCGCATGTCTACCACCCTCAAAAGCAGTATTCAAAAAGGTAGTTACCATTTCTTTTGCGACTTCTTCAGAAACAAATCTTGCAGGGATACATATGATGTTCGCATTGTTATGCAATCTTGCGAGTTCTGCAATTTCTTTTTGCCAGCAAATTGCAGCACGGATTTGTTGATGCTTGTTAGCCGTTATAGCCACCCCATTAGCACTACCACATACCAATACCCCAAATGTATAGTCTCCGCTTTCTACAGCATCGGCAACGGGATGGGCAAAGTCAGGATAATCAACAGAATCAGCTGCGTATGTACCAAAATCTTTCACCTCGTAATCATTTAAAAATGACCTAAGGAGTTCTTTGTATTCAAAACCAGCATGATCTGAACCTATTGCAATTTTAAATTTCTTATCTGTTGACATCTTTTAAGTTTATATTGATTATAAAATAAGGCGTTTTAATGTTTATTTACTTTGGCTACACCATACTGTTCTTTATTTCTTTTGCGCTCTATGTTTGCTGAGATAAAGATACTTACTTCATAAAGGATAAAGAGCGGGAAGGCAACTACCATCATAGTGATCACATCAGCTGTTGGAGTTACCACGGCAGCTACGATAAGAATGATAACTGCTGCATATCGTCTGGTCGAACGCATAAATGCCGGCGTCATGATTCCAAATTTAGATAGAATGTAAATGACTACTGGTAATTGGAAAATGATACCCGAACCAATGGTTAATGTGGATACAGAAGAAAGGTATGATGTGATGGTAAATGTATTCTGTATATCAGGACTTACGGTGAAATTAGTTAAGAAATTAACAGACAGTGGACACACAATGTAATAGCCAAATAGAATTCCAATGAAGAAGAGTGTCGAGGCAAACACAACAAAATTACTTGCTGATTTACGCTCATTTGCATGAAGTGCCGGTTTAATGAACAGCCACAATTCAAACAATATATAGGGGATACCCAATATGATGCCGACCATTACGCAGGCATTGATTTGAAGGGTAAATTGTCCTGCCATTTCTGTATTGATGATCTTTGCGTCGATGTGCGTAATACAAAAGTCTGAACTAATTAGATTTGGCCAGGCCGCCGCCATTTTGCACATCATTCTGTAAGTCCAGAAATCGGGGTTTTTGGGCCCCATAATCAAATCGTTAAAAATAAAGTCAGAAAACCAGAAAGCTCCGATGGTAAGTATGACAATTACGAGTAATGAACGTAATAAATGCTTTCTTAATACATCTATATGGTCAAAAAAAGACATTTCTGCCTCTAAAGCTTTTCCTTTTTCTCTTATGGCCCCGATCAGGTCACGTTTTTTATTATCACTCATGTAAGTTATTTGTAAAACAAAAATACCATTCTTTTATGTAGAATGGTATTTACGTTTTAAATCTAGCAAATAGTTTTTGTCTTTATTCTGAAAACTCAAAAGTCTCCATAAATTTAGTCGTAAAATTACCAGCTCTAAAGTTAGGGTCTTTCATCAATTTTAAGTGGAATGGTATCGTAGTTTTTACACCTTCGATCACAAATTCACTTAAAGCACGCTCCATTGTACTGATGGCCTCTTCACGTGTTTGTGCAACACAGATCAGCTTAGCAATCATAGAGTCATAATTTGAAGGGATTTGATATCCTGCATAAACATGCGTATCAACCCTTACACCATGACCTCCAGGAGAGTGGAAGTTCGTTATTTTACCCGGTGATGGTCTGAAGTTATTAAATGGATCTTCAGCATTTATGCGGCATTCGATGGCGTGCATATCCGGTAAATAGTTTTTACCTGAAATTGGAACACCGGAAGCAACTTTAATCTGCTCTTTAATTAAATCGTAGTTAATTACTTCTTCCGTTACCGGATGCTCTACCTGAATACGAGTATTCATTTCCATAAAATAGAAATTGCGGTGTTTGTCTACCAAAAATTCTACGGTACCCGCGCCCTCATATTGTACAGCAATAGCTCCCTTAATTGCAGCCTCACCCATTCTATCACGTAACTCAGGAGTCATAAATGGTGAAGGAGCTTCCTCAACCAATTTTTGATGCCTGCGCTGAATAGAACAATCGCGTTCAGATAAGTGACAAGCCTTACCATATTGGTCACCAATAATCTGGATTTCAATATGACGTGGATCTTCAATGTATTTTTCTAAATAAAGACCATCATTGCCAAAAGCCGCACCAGATTCTTGTCTGGCACTATCCCAGGCACTTTCAAATTCTTCATCTTTCCAAACTACACGCATTCCACGACCACCACCACCTGCAGTAGCCTTTAGGATCACAGGGTAGCCTATTTCGTTGGCTATTACAATGCCTTCTTTTACATTATCAACCAAGCCTAAAGAGCCTGGAATAGTAGGTACACCAGCTTTTTTCATGGTCTCTTTAGCCGATGCTTTATCGCCCATAGAGTTGATTTGCTCTGGAGTAGCCCCAATAAATTTAATTCCGTAATCACGGCAAACCGATGAAAATTTAGCATTTTCAGATAAGAATCCGTAACCCGGGTGTATCGCATCTGCATTAGTCAATTCAGCAGCAGATATGATATTTGGAATACTTAGGTAAGAATCTTTACTTGGTGGTGGGCCAATGCAAACGGCTTCATCTGCAAAGCGTACGTGTAAACTCTCTCTATCAGCAGTAGAGTAAACAGCTACGGTTTTGATGCCCATTTCCTTACAGGTGCGAATAATGCGTAAAGCAATTTCGCCCCTATTGGCAATTAGTATTTTTTTAAACATATTTTCTTTCCTTTTCAGGGATTAAATTGGCTCTACTAAAAATAAAGGTTGGTCGTATTCTACTGGTGATGCATTATCAACAAGTACTTTAACGATTCTACCTGAAACTTCACTTTCAATTTCATTGAAAAGTTTCATAGCTTCAATAATGCAGATCACTTTACCTGTAGAAATCTCATCGCCAACATTTACGAAGAAAGGTTTGTCAGGGCTCGCAGAACGATAGAATGTACCGATCATTGGTGATTTAACAGTGATGTACTTTGAAGTATCTTCAACAGGTGCAGATGCTTTAGTTTCTGTAGGGGCAGCTACCTGTTGGGCAGCAATTGGGGCAACAGGAGCCATCTGAGCTGGTACAGTTGCCTGAACAAATGTAGGTGCTTGATTGGTTTTAATAGTGATTTTGAAGTCTTCCTGCTCAATAGCCACTTCGTTTACGCCCGAACGAGAAACAAATTTAATAAGTTCCTGAATTTGTTTAATATCCATTTTTTAGGTGTTATTTAGAAAAAATAGTACGTCTTTAGAACTATCTAAGTTAAGATTATTTATTTTATAAAATTAGTAGGCCCATTTTAAATAAACGGAACCCCAGGTAAAACCTCCTCCAAAAGCAGCCAATATTACATTGTCGCCTTTTTTAAGTTGACTTTCCCATTCCCACAAACATAACGGTATTGTACCATTGGTCGTATTGCCATAACGTTGTATATTGATCATTACTTTCTCAGCACCAACACCCATTCTTGATGCAGTAGCATCAATGATACGTTTGTTTGCCTGATGCGGTACTAACCAGGTTACCTCGTCAGAACTCAGCTGATTGCGATCCATAATCTCAGCAGCAACATCTGCCATATTGGTTACCGCAAACTTGAATACAGCTTGCCCTTCCTGATAAACGACATGTTCGTTGTTATCTATGGTTTCATGTGTTGCCGGTCTTGCAGAACCACCAGCTTTTTGATGTAAATATTGTTTTCCTGAACCGTCGCTTCTTAGGATAGAATCCATTACACCTAAACCTTCTTCATTTGGTTCAAGTAGAACAGCGCCGCAACCATCACCAAAAATGATGCAAGTTGTGCGATCCTGATAATTGATGATTGACGACATTTTATCGCCACCAACAACCAGAACTTTTTTATGTTTACCGGATTCGATGAATTGTGCACCTGTAGATAAGCCGAAAATGAAGCCTGAACATGCTGCCTGAAGATCGTAACCCCAAGCATTTTTTGCACCAATTTTATCTGCTAAAATGTTAGCCGATGCCGGAAAAGGCATGTCTGGAGTTGTGGTACAGAAAATGATCAGTTCGATTTCCTCAGCACTGATCCCACGTTTTTCAAGCAATCCATTCACAGCATGAACTGCCATGTCAGATGTACCTAAACCTTCACCTTTTAATATTCTTCGCTCTTTGATACCTGTTCTGGATGTAATCCATTCGTCGGTAGTGTCTACAATTGATTCAAGCTCTTTATTGGTCATTACGTAATCAGGTACATAACCATGAACAGCTGTAATCGCAGCGTGAATTTTACTCATTTTATTTAATAATTATTTAAATGCGGCTTGTATTTTTCCAACCAAGCCGGTTGTAATCATGTCCCTGGATTGCAGGATCATGTTTTTAACAGCCAGCGGACTCGAAATGCCATGGCCAATTACCACAGGAGCATTTACACCCAAAACAGGGCTGCCACCATAGTTTTCATAATTAAAGCGGTCAAAGAATTCATCTTTTAACCCTCTTTTCTTAGTTAGTACATAAAAAGACTCAGCAAGCTTAAGCATTACATTGCCCGTAAAGCCGTCGCAAACAATTACATCGGCTTTATCATTAAACAAATCCCTTCCTTCTACATTACCCACAAAATTGAAGAGATTGGTATCCTTCATTAAAGGGAAAGTAGCAAGGCTTAACATATCACCTTTTTCATCTTCCTCACCAATATTCATCAAGGCAACTTTTGGGTTCTCAATTTGCATTACATATTCAGCGTACAAACTTCCTAAGATACCGAATTGAAGTAAGGTGTCAGGCTTACAGTCAGCATTAGCGCCAACATCAAGCATTAACCCAACTCCGCCGCTAAGTTTAGGAAGAAAAGTAGTGAGACATGGTCTGATAATACCGGGAATTGTTTTTACGCTAAAAACAGCGCCAACAAGCATTGCACCCGAATTACCTGCACTCGCAAATGAGTCAAGTTTACCTTCTTTAAGTAAATTGAAACCAATAGATATACTGGAATTTGGCTTTTGAACAATAGCCTTAGTGGGATGTTCGCCCATACCAATCACCTCTTCGGTATGGATGTACTCAAAGTGATCCGGATTAAAACCGTTTTCAGTTAGGATGGGCTTAATTTGCTGGGTATCTCCAATAAGCACTATTTGCTCATCCGAAGATAACAAGGGATGAGCCGCTATTGCTCCTAAAACATTAGCTTTAGGAGCATAGTCTCCGCCCATTATATCGAGACCTATTCTCATAGTAAAAAATCAGTTTGTGTACTAGGCAAAATTGCCCTTTTTTAAAGGCACTAAGTTAAACTTTAGTGCAGTTAAAACACAAACTATTTTTCAAGAAAATTAACCTATTGAGGTGTTTTCAATAACCAATTTACCGTTGTAGTACAAGTTACCATCAACGTTGTAAGCGCGGTGAGGAATGTGTATCGCACCTGTTGTCTGACAAGTAGCTAAAGAAGGAGCTTCTGCTTTGTAGTGAGTTCTTCTCTTATCTCTTCTACTCTTAGAAATCTTGCGTTTTGGATGTGCCATTGTTGATTTATTTAAATATTATTATTTTAATTTCTTTAATGCTGCCCACCTTGGGTCACCACTTTGTTGTTGTTTTTCTTCTTGTGATCCTACTGCAAAACTTTCCAGTTTCGCAATCATCTCCTGGTCGCATTTTTGACCCTCACCGTTCTCTTCACAGACCTTAATATAAGGTACCGATACCGTGATGAATTGGTAAATCAGATCCGAGATATCAAGCTCACTTTCTTTTTTACTCAAAACGATAATCTCCAGATCATCACTTTCTAATTCATCTTCAGCAAATTTTACAATCTGCCTTTCCTGTACATCTATTGGTGCCTCAAACTCAGCTAAACATTTATCACAATCTAATACTATCGTTCCTTTTATTCGGATCTGTAGCAATAGCATGGTCTCCTGTTTGTCAAGCTCAACTTCTGCTTTTAAGTTTCCTTTTTTTACTAAAGAGTATTCAAAAGCATCAAAAAAGCTGTTATCAACCTCAAAATCAAACTGATGCTTGCCAATTTTTAAGCCTGTAAATGGGATTGAAAATTGTTTTAATGGTTTCAATTGTAACAAAATTTTAGCCCGCAAATGTAGAGATTATTTTCATTGGTTGCAAATCTTTTTTAATTCGCGTCATCTTTCATATCTGCGGCAGTTTCAATTACTTTCCCTCCGGTTCTTAATTGATTGCTTAATAAAGCCTCCTGTTCTCTCCTGTTCTTCACGATATGTGTGGCTGCAAAGATGGCTTCAATAAATGAAGAAGGATCTGCAAGGTTTTTTCCAGCAATATCGTATCCGGTACCATGATCCGGGGAAGTACGTACTATTTTTAAACCGGCAGAGAAGTTTACGCCCGTGCCAAAAGCAATGGTTTTAAAAGGAATCAAGCCCTGGTCATGGTACATCGCCAATACAGCATCAAACTGCTTGTGGCTGTCATTTCCAAAGAAACCATCCGCAGGGTAGGGGCCAAAACAAATTATCCCCTTATCAAAGGCTTCTTGAATAGCAGGAATGATAATCTCCTCTTCCTCTTTACCTAATAGACCATTATCACCGGCGTGTGGATTTAATCCCAATACCGCAATCTTCGGTTTTTCGATCCAGAAATCTTTTTTAAGACTCTCGTTCATCATCACCAGTTTTTTAACAATCTTCTCTTTGGTGATGCTGTGCGCAATATCTTTGACAGGGATGTGCCCTGTTACTACCCCAACACGAATATCTTCACTGACCATGAACATCAATACATCAGCACTGTTGCTTTGTTCCTGTAAGTATTCTGTATGTCCAGGGAACTTAAAATTTTCCGATTGGATGTTGTGTTTGTTAATCGGTGCAGTAACCAATGCATCAATTTCTCCCTTTATCAACGCATCAGTAGCTTTTTGAAGGGATAATAGTGCATATTTTCCACCAATCTCGTTAGAAACACCTAAATCTATTTTTACGTCTTCTTCCCAGCAATTGATCAGATTTGCCTTTTTCGGATTGGCCGAAGCAGGGTCGTTGATCACATTAAATGCAAAATCTGTTAATCCTAATGCTTTTCTATGATAAGAAGCAACTTTCGTATGTCCGTAAACTATTGGAGTGCAGTAGTCGAGAATGCTATTGTTCGATAAGGTCTTTAAGATTACTTCTAATCCAATCCCGTTTATATCACCAATGCTTATCCCAATTTTAATTTTATTGCTCATGCCTGAATAGAAATTTGGTGCAAATTACAGATTTTCACCTTAATGTTAGCCCGATACTGGTAAAACTTTAGTTATTTTGTAGCTTTTAAGGGAGAATATATGAGTTTGGTGAAGGCAAAAAAACATTTAGGGCAACATTTTTTAACGGATAAAAATATCGCGGCAAAAATTGTAAACGGGCTTGTTCATACTGATAAATACAAACAGGTACTTGAAGTTGGACCTGGAATGGGCATCTTATCTGATTTGTTGCTGGAGCGTACAGATATCGAAACTCACTTGATAGATATTGATGTAGAATCCTATCATTTTTTAAATCAAAAATATCCGCAATTGGGCAGTAGACTCATCAATGGAGATTTTTTAAAGCTTAATCTTTCAGAAATATTTAAAGAGAAATATGCCATTATTGGTAACTTTCCTTACAATATATCTTCACAAATTCTGTTTAAAATTCTTGAAAACAGGGACAATGTGGTCGAAATGGTCGGTATGTTCCAAAAGGAGGTGGCAGAGCGCTGCGCTTCAAAATCGGGCACAAAAGATTATGGAATACTAAGTGTGCTGATTCAAGCTTACTACGATATAGAATACTTATTTAGTGTTAAGCCCGGAACATTTAACCCACCGCCAAAAGTAAATTCAGGTGTAATCAGACTGAGCAGAAACAATGTAGAAACGCTTCCTTGTGATGAGAAACTGTTTTGGCGTACGGTAAAGGCTGGTTTCAATCAAAGGAGAAAAACCTTAAGAAACTCACTTTCGGGAGTGATTCCTAAAGATAAGATGGATACGCATCCATTTTTTGATAAACGGGCAGAACAATTAAGTGTGGCTGATTTCATTGAACTAACCTCGCACTTGTCGGAACTTACAAAATAATAAAAGTCATCCCCCCATAACGCAAGCTATACCACGCATGAAAGGAAAAATATTAATAGTTGATGATCTGCATCCTGCATTTAAAGAACGTGCAACTGCAATGGGATATGAGGTTCATGATGAGCCTTTAATTACCAGGGCGCAAACATTAGCTACAATTGCGGATTATGTTGGTATTGCTGTTCGTACGAAATTCAAGATAGATCAGGAATTAATGGCAGCTGCGCCAAATCTTAAGTTCATTGCAAGAGCAGGAGCTGGACTGGATAATATTGATGTGGCTTTTGCAAAGCAAAGAAATATAGCGTTGCTAAATGCCCCTGAAGGGAATATGGATGCCGTAGGCGAACATGCCACGGGGTTGCTGTTGAGCTTGATGAATAATTTCAGAAACGCGGACACAGAGGTACGTAATGGCATCTGGGACAGAGAAGGAAATCGTGGCTATGAGTTAAAAGGGCGTACAGTAGGCATTATTGGCTACGGCTTTATGGGTAAAAGCTTTGCTAAAAAGCTTTCAGGATTTGACGTGAATGTAATTGCTTACGATAAATATAAAACAGGTTTTACCGATGCTTATGCTAAAGAAGTAAGTATGGAAGAGATTGTGAAACAATGCGATGTGCTGAGCCTTCATATTCCGCTTACTACTGAAACCAGGCAGCTGGTTGATGACGAATACCTGCTTCATTTCCGTAAACCTATATTTTTTATCAATACGGCCAGGGGAGAAGTAGTGAATACTAAAGCCGTTTTGTCGGCCATTAAAAACAACAAAATAATTGGTGCTGGATTGGATGTGCTTGAAGTAGAGAAGTTTCCAGTATTAGCTACTCAAGATTGGTTTAAGGACCTTAAGTCATCCGGTAAGGTGATCTTAACACCTCATGTTGGGGGCTGGACATTTGAGTCCTATCGCAAGATCTCTGAAGTCTTAGCCGAAAAGCTAGATGCTTTTTAGCGGATTTATTTGATCATTCCTGCATCATTTAAGCTTAAAAATTTGTTTTTATGCGATTACCCTGTTATCTTCGTTTTAATTGAAGCAAGACTATGTAGGCTTAAAAGCCGATGTAGTCTTGTTTGTTTTTTAGAGGATTTACAATAAATAAACGAGCTATGACAGAGGTAACGTATTATACCCAAGATGGTTTAGATAAACTCAAAGAAGAGTTACAGTATTTAAAAACTACCGGGAGGCAATTGATATCAAAAGCAATTGCTGAAGCAAGAGATAAAGGCGATCTTTCTGAGAATGCCGAGTACGATGCAGCAAAGGAAGCACAAGGATTACATGAAGCCAAAATATCCAAGTTGCAGGGCACACTTTCAACTGCAAGGTTGATTGATGAGTCTAAACTGGATACTTCTAAAGTGCTTGCACTTTCTATCGTAAAGATAAAGAACGTTAAAAACGGTGCAACAATGTCTTATCAGTTGGTTGCAGAATCAGAAGCAGACCTTAAAACAGGAAAAATCTCTGTGAAATCACCAATTGCAAAAGGTTTATTGGGCAAATCTGTAGGCGATACCACCGAAATTGAAGTGCCTGCAGGTAAAATGGAATTCGAAATATTAGAGATCAGCAGATAAAATTAAAAATATGGCAAGCATCTTTTCAAAAATTGTAAGTGGTGAAATTCCAGCACATATCGTTGCTGAAACCACCGAGTTCCTGGCCTTTTTGGATGTGAATCCATTGGTGATGGGACATGTATTGGTTATCCCTAAAAAGGAGATTGATTATATTTTTGATATGGATGAAGAAAGTTATTTCGGATTAACCTTGTTTGCTAAAATAGTAGCTACAGGATTAAAAGAGGCTTTCCCATGTAAAAAGGTTGGCGTTGCGGTTATCGGATTGGAAGTGCCACATGTGCACATTCATTTAATTCCGATGAATTACGTTAATGATATGAATTTCAGTAAGGAGAAATTAAAGCCAAGTCAGGAAGAACTGGCAGAGGCAGCTGCAAAAATCAAAGCAGCATTGTAGTTTTTACCTACTAAGCATAAAAAAACGGAGTCAATTATTTTGAGGGCACTGAAAAAGTCCTTTTAAATATTTGGAGTCCAAAAAGAGCAGAAGAACTATGGTTATCTGCTCTTTTTTTGTACCTTAAAAGTAGGTTTTAAAAGGTGCCCAATGTTAGCTCATCAACAAAAGATTCAATTCAGTGCCTACTCAGGATTGTATGATTTGATCATTCCCAAAGACAATTTACTTCGAAAGATCAACGATCTAATAGACTTCAGTTTCATTTATGATGAACTGCTCGAGAAGTACTGCCACACCAATGGACGTACTGCGGAGAGTCCGATCCGTATGTTTAA
>NZ_SJSM01000030.1 GCF_004331685.1 Pedobacter hiemivivus
TATGGTGTGCGTTTATATCTGATTTACTGGTCAAACTGATTCAAGTGCAGCTTAAAAGAAAATGGTCTTTCTCGAACCTTAGTTCAATTATAAGACTACATCTGATGAGTTACATTAATCTTTTCACTTTTTTAAACGACCCAGATAAGTTACCTGTAGCACTTAAAACTAATCAGCTTAGCTTTGGGGGCTTTGAAATCAATTTTAAAATATAAAAGCGGCCTAATGATTTATTAAGCCGCTTTTTTTGTGTTTTATCATTTTCTCCGGACAACAGTGAAATAAATTCAGGATGACGACCGAACTAATAATACGGCCTTTTTTTTTGTTACCGGTAACTTGGCGTTTGCGATTTAAGTCTCGACCCTGGCCCAGTTTCCATAAATTTACTGTCATATTTAATAATGGCAAACAGTGCGATCAAGGCCATAGCAATCAGTACTACTATCCCCAAATAGCTCCTCTCTTTATCTTTCTTAAGAAGCCAACCCAAGAAAACAACCAATGGGATTAACAGTAATCCGAAAAATATATAACTAGCTGAATTCATAATTCTTTATTTATTTTAAAATTCCATTCTTGAAAGCGGAGCAACATCTTGCCCAACAAAATCCCCATTTAGATACTTATGATACCCTGCTATTGCAATCATCGCTGCATTATCAGTACAGTACTCAAACGCTGGGATATAAACATTCCAGTTCAATTGATCAGCCATACTTTGCAATCCAAGTCTTAAACCACTATTCGCAGAAACCCCACCAGCAATGGCAATCTCTTTTATTCCGTATTGCAACGCCGCTTTCTTCAATTTATTCAGCAAAATATATACAATACTATGTTGGACTGATGCGCAAATATCATTCAAATGATCAGCAATAAAATTAGGATTCTCTTTCTCCTGAGCTCTGATAAAGTATAATATTGAGGTTTTCAAACCACTAAAACTATAATTCAGGTCTTTGATTTGAGGTTCCGCAAATTTAAAAGCTTTTGGATCTCCATCTTTCGCGTGTTTATCTATCAGTGGACCACCTGGATAAGGCAAACCCAATATTTTCGCTGTCTTATCAAACGCTTCACCCGCAGCATCATCTAAAGTCTCCCCTACTATCTCCATGTTAAAGTAGTCTTTAACCAGAACAATTTGTGTATGCCCACCTGATACAGTCAGACAAAGGAAGGGAAATTTAGGCTTCGGATCGTCAATAAAATGGGCCAAAATATGCGCGTGCATATGATTTACCGAGATAAGCGGCAAATCAAGCGCCAATGCGAAAGACTTAGCAAACGATACGCCAACCAATAAAGAACCTAATAACCCTGGTCCTCTAGTAAAAGCAATCGCATTCAGCTCCTTTTTATTAACTTTAGCGTCTGTTAACGCTTGTTGAATAACCGGAACAATATTTTGTTGATGTACCCTTGAGGCAAGCTCAGGTATTACACCACCATAATTTTCATGAATTGTTTGGTTTGCAATAACATTGGCAGTAATTTTGCCGTTGTTACATATGGCAACCGAAGTTTCATCGCAAGAAGATTCTATAGCAAGTATTACAGACACGGGTATTTATAATTAAGCTACAAAACTATTAAAAAACTATTACAAATACTTCTTTGGCTCGTTGCATCAGTAATTTTACTAGTTGCGATCGTTATTTTTGCCCTCCAGTTTAAGCCGGTGCAAACCTATGTGGCAAAAAAAGCCGCAGCCTACCTTTCAAACGAATTAAATACCACAGTATCATTAAGTAGTATCTATATAAAACCCTTCACGTCTGTAGTTATCGAGGATTTACTGGTACTTGATCAACAAAAGGATACCATACTAAACACGCCAAAATTCATCGTCAGTATTAATCAGTTTTCCTTAAAACAGCGGATAATAGCGATCAATACGGTTCAGATCAATAAAGGGTCATTTTTCTTAAAATCGTTTAAAGACCGGTCGACTAATCTGGATTTCATCATAGACTACTTTGATTCCGGTCCAAAAACAGTTAAAAAGAAGAAAAAACCTTACCAAATATCCTTCGACCGAATCATACTTAATAATTTCAGTTTCAAGTATAAAAACTTTAGACGGGACACCATCATGAAGGGGATAAACTTTGATGATGTGGCCTTAAGTAATCTAAATGGGATTTTTGAAGGCTTCAACACCAAGGAACATATCCTCCAAACCCATATAAAGGATCTAACCTTTAGAGAGAAAAGTGGTTTTTACCTTAAAAACTTAACAGCGCTTACAACAGTCGACACCAATAATATTGAGTTGAAAAATATGATGCTGGTTACAAACAGAACCAGACTGACGGATTATTTTCAAATGCGTTTTAAAACCTTTGAAGATTTTAATGATTATTTCAACAAGATAAGGATGAAGGCCAACTTTGTTGATAGTCATATATCCTCACACGACATTTCTTACTTTACGTCTGAACTTGATCAGATGAACTTAGATATTGACATTGACGGTCAGGTTACCGGCCTGGTAAATCATTTAAAAGCAAAAAAACTTACCGTTAAAGCCGGCAAAGCAACCTATATAAAGGGCGATTTTGTCCTAAAAGGACTACCCAATCTAAACGAGACCTTTATGGATATGAAGGTTGATATGGCGGGAACAAATAAAGCTGACCTTGATGAAATTGTAACAGATATAACGGGTAAGAAAGCAAAAGTGATCCCTACAATCATAGATAAATTTGGGAACATTAATTTCAATGGATCTTTTACTGGTTTTAAAAATGACTTTATTGCCTACGGTGAATTTAAAACCAAATTAGGTAGAGCGGTATCGGATGTCAACATGAAAATCGACAAAAAGGGAATTCCATCCTACACCGGTAGTGTTAAAACATATGATTTCAATTTAGGAAACTTAATTAACGAAAAAACATTGGGTCGAATTACGGCTTCATTAAATGTTAAAGGTAGAGGGACAGAGATCAATAGCTTATCAGAAAAACTAAATGGAGATATAGACTATATTGACTTTAACAATTATAGATATAGAAACGTTAAAATTGATGGAACTTTCGACAAGAAGTATTTCGATGGGAGTTTAAAAATCAATGATAAAAATGTTCAACTTGTTTTTGATGGTGGTGTGAACCTGAATCCAAAGCTACCGGTATTCAATTTTAAAGCGACTATAAAAAATGCCAAGTTGAGGGCCCTTAAAATATATAAGGATTCGCTTAAAATTGACGCCGTATTTAGCACCAATTTTTCTGGAAGTAATCTGGACAACATTCAAGGATACCTCCGCCTGCAGGAAATAAAGTTGGATAATGTTAAAGGAATTTACAACATTGATTCTGTTGAACTACGAGCGAGCGGTGTAGGAAAAGAACGCAGTTTAGCTGTAAAATCGGATATACTTGACGCCAGTATTAAAGGTCAATACGACTTAAATACGCTCCCATCCTATTATAAGACTTTAGCAAAAAGATACATCCCGTCCTTAAAGACTGATATTGTAAAATTTAAAGATCAAATTTTTCAGTTCAATTTAAACATAAAAAGATTTGAGCCCGTAGCCCAGTTGCTAGTTCCAGGACTGGAAATAGAAGATCAAGCAACTTTTGTGGGGAATTTTGATTCACCAAACAATACGGCTACACTTAATGGGTTTATCAAGAAATTAAAATACAATGGAGTAGTTGTAAACAATATCATTATTGATGAAAACACCAGCACGAATCAGCTACAAGCTATTATTACTTCGGACAGGGTTGATCTGAATGACAGTTTATACATCAAAAATGTAAATATTTCCAACATTCTAAGAAACGACAGTCTATCCCTAAACGTTAAACTTTCTAATGAAGACGATGTAAATCAGCTGGATTTAAACGGCTTGATTGAATTCTCTAACGATACAACTGCCCGCGTCAGTATCCTACCTTCGATCTTAAAAGTGAACAATGAAGAGTGGAAGATTCAGGAAAAAGTAAGCATAAGCTTTCAAGATGGAAAAACCGAGATCAAGAATTTCGATCTCAACCACGAAAACCAATTCATTACCGTGGATGGTATATTGTCAAATGATCCCAAAGATTTAGTGCTGGTTGGCTTTAAAAATTTTAGTTTAACAACCTTAAATCCTTTTGTAAAGGCCCTTGGCCTTAAAATTAGCGGGAATGTAAATGGGGAAACGACATTGGCCAACATCCTTAAGTCTCCTGAAATACACGACAATCTAAAAATAGACTCCCTGGTTTTTAATGATACCTATATAGGCAGTCTAACAGATACCTCTTCTTACGACAAAGCCAAAAATATGGCGAATATATTTACCAATATTGTTACCGCCGATAGGGAAACTTTAAGAGCGACTGGTAAACTGGATCTTGAGAAGAAAGAAATTGATCTTGGGATAAAGCTCGACAAAACTGAACTGGTAATTTTAGCGCCATTTGTTAAACATCTGGTCTCCGATCTAAAAGGTAATGTGTCAGCCGACCTTACGGTAAAAGGTCCTTTTGAAAAACCGGAGATTAAAGGTGCACTATCTTTAGATGAAGCCACAATGACCATCAATTACCTCAAAACAAGATATACCATATCGGATGCTGTTGCAGTAAACAATAGTGTTATTGAGCTTGAGGATCTTAAACTTTTAGATGTAAATGGGCATGAAGCCATAGCAAACGGTACGGTAGATTTGAATAACATCAACAATCCCAGACTCGATGTAAACGTAGAGGCCACCAACTTCATGGCCTTAAATACCACTGAAAAAGACAACGCCCTATACTTTGGCCAGGCTTATGCAACCGGAACTTTTAAATTTAAGGGACCTACAAACCGGATGTATATTGATATTGATGCGAAAACTGAAAAGGGAACAGTATTCAATTTGCCATTAAACAGCTCTGAAACTGTTTCGAGCAAAGATTTCATCACTTTTGTAAGTAAAGACACTGCTACCTATGTAAAAAAGCAAACCAGCTTTGAAGGGTTAACGATGAGCTTAAAACTTGATGTTGACGCAAATAGTACTGCGAACATCTTTACTTCACTAGGTAATTTGAGTGGTAAAGGGAATTCTAAAAACCTTGCACTTAAAATTAACAGTTTGGGCGACTTTGAAATGTCTGGCGATTATATTATAGAATCTGGCAGCTTTGATTTTACGGCTCAGGAGGTCATTAACAAAAAGTTTAGTATCAGGCAAGGTGGCACGATCCGGTGGACTGGCAACCCTACCCTTGCCCAAATCAACTTAAAGGCCATATACGCGCTTAGAGCAAGCACCACAGACTTGTATTCTGCTGCGAATAGGGACAATCCTAACCCAAATGACAGAGTTCCTGTTGAAGTTGAAATGGGATTAAGCGGTTTATTATTAAGACCGGACATTAAGCTTGATGTATTTTTCCCTTCAAATCCTGCGATTAAAGAGGAAATGCAGACTTATTTTAATGACGACAACAACAGGAATTTACAAGCCTTAAGCTTAATCATCAGACGAAGCTTTGCGCCAGGAACAGGAAGAGAGGGGCTTGGAAAACAATTAACTTCAGGGGTAGCAAGTACCGCAACAGAGCTGTTGTTTAACCAGTTTAACAATGTGCTTTCCTCGTTAAATCTTGATTTTGTTGACATTAACATTCGTTCCTTAAGTGAAGCTAATGCATCCTTCCGCTTTTTCGAAAACAGGATAATTTTAAATGCGGGTATTGTAGACAAAAGAACTACCAATAGCGATCTTTCGCCTATTGGCTTTGACAGCGAAAATGTAGGGGGCGAAGTCGAAGTGCTTGCACTGATAAAAAAAGATGGAACTTTAGTGGGTAAATTGGCAAATAAGCCGCCTACTCAGCAGAGTGTTTTTAATATTGCCCAGAGTCAAAACACAAATGTGACCTCATTTGGCCTAATTTACACGCAACAGTTTGATAGTTTCAAAGAGTTTTTTCAAAAGATTACAGGAAAACTCAGAAGGGATGAAAAGAAGAAATTAGCCGACAAAAAAAAGACAGCGGAAGATGATAAAAAACCTTCCGCTGTCCAGCAGCCTGCAAATAAAGAGGCAATATTAAATGATCAAAAAAAGCCAAAAAGGAAATAAATCCTTAGCCTTTCATGATTTGATGTCCCATCTTATCACGTTTTGTTTTCAAATAAAGTTCATTGTGAACATTACTTTCAATTTCAATTGGGATGTTCTCCACAATCTCCAGACCATATCCGATCAAACCAGCTCTTTTTGTTGGGTTGTTAGACATCAATCGCATCTTGCTGACGCCCTGAGCTCTTAATATCTGTGCACCTACCCCATAATCGCGTTCATCGCCTTTAAAGCCTAATTTTATATTAGCCTCTACAGTATCAAAACCAGCATCTTGCAGGTTATATGAACGTAATTTATTGATTAGTCCTATCCCACGTCCCTCCTGGTTCATGTAAACAACAACTCCTTTACCTTCTTTATCTATCATTTCTAAAGCTTTGTGAAGCTGTGGTCCACAATCGCAACGGCATGATCCGAATATATCACCTGTTACACAAGAGCTATGAACCCTTGCTAACACTGGCTCATCTGGAGTCCACTTTCCTTTGCTAATAGCTAAGTGAGTGGCGTTGTTATCTAACTGCGTATAAGCAGTCATATTAAAGTCGCCCCATTGCGTAGGTAAGTTAATCGTAACTTCTTCCTTAATCAGGCTTTCTTTACTTAATCTGTAAGCAATAAGATCTTTGATAGAGATGATTCTTAACTGATGTCTTTCTGCAATTTTAAGCAAATCAGGAAGCCTTGCCATTTCTCCATCATCCTTTAAAATCTCTACAAGCACACCTGCTGGTTTCATCCCAGCTAGAATAGCCAAATCTACAGCAGCTTCTGTATGGCCTGAGCGTCTCAGTACTCCACCATCTTTAGATCTTAAAGGAAATATGTGTCCTGGTCTCCCAAGTTCAGCAGGATCGATATCAGGGTTAATTAGCGCAAGAATAGTTTTAGATCTATCTGATGCCGAAATTCCCGTTGTACAGCCATATCCAAGTAAGTCTACAGAAACTGTAAAATTCGTTTCATAGGCTGCAGTGTTTTTACCCACCATAGGCTCCAGGCCAAGTTCATCACATCTCTGTTCCGTTAATGGAGCACAGATTAAACCTCTGCCATAAGTAGCCATAAAATTGATAACTTCTGGGGTAGCGTTCTCAGCTGCAGTTAAGAAATCGCCTTCGTTTTCTCTGTCCTCATCGTCTACAACGATAATAACTTTTCCTGCTTTTATATCCGCAATAGCATCTTCTATTGCATCGAGTTTAATTTCCATTTTATAAGTATATCAATCCCCAAATCCTAAATCAATTTGAAAATCTATTAAATTTGCCTTGCAAAGTTACAACCTTCCAACACAATTTCACGCCTTAAAATATCATAAATAAGTAATGAATAGCGGGTTGTGGGATTGCCATCCCCGTTAAACTGCCTGTGAAGGTGATTTCCTTTTAAATATTTTAAAAATCTTAGTGAATACCAGCTTGAAATTATTAACATCAAACAAAGCTGAATCAACAGTTGCTTTATACGTCAGAAAAGCACCTAAAGGGGATAAAATAATAATAGCCAACCACATACCAAAAAATGGAGTTAAGGATCCCTGGGTTGCAGACTTCTCGGCAACGGTAGCGATGATATGATAAAGCAGGAAAAATACGATAGCGACTACAACCGGTAAACCAAGGCCACCTTTTCGTATAATTGCCCCTAAAGGCGCCCCAATAAAAAATAGTAACAGACAGGAGAAAGCGAGTGTAAACTTCTTTTGATACTCAATCTCCACCTTAATGATACTTCTGGTCCTATCGCCATGATCAGCAATTCGCCCAGATGTGGTTTGCATCACAGTGTTAGCCTGATCTAATGCACTTTGTATAATCGATAACTTTTGGTTTTTTGGAACTATATTAAGTACAGGCTTGTCTATCCCCTTCACCTTGGCCATTAACTTTGTATACCCTTTTGTATAATTATTTTGTTTGTAATAACTACTTACATTCAAAGCGGCAAATTTATTTATACTATCTAACTCGCTGGATAAAGAATCTTTCTTTTTGGACAGACCTTTTAAGTTGAGCATTTGCGTATTGCCCCTAAAGCCTTCTTCATCTGTTCTATTCATTTTAAAACTAGAGATGTCGAACTTTTGGTCCGTTTCTTTAAAGCGCATTCGAGTTAATTCCTGCCTTGGATTATAGGAAGAGCTTTTTCCGCTTGATTCCTCATACCTAACGCCATCATGAAGATTTAACACCAAATGACTATCATCTTTGGACATTTTACCCTCTTTGGCAATAATGATCTTTGCTATCCCATTGTTACCGGTATGATCATAAATCATTACATTTTTCAACTCCCCATCGTCATTTTTTTTGTCGACCCTAATGGAATAACCAGGAATACTATTGTTAAATACGCCCTCTTTAATTAGAAAAGAGAGTTTTTTATTCCGGATATCCCAAAGCAGTGAGCCAAACTTTAAGTTTGCTTTAGGCAACATGTAATCAGAAAAAATAAAGGAGCTAATGGCCAGAAAAATAATCACAACCAATAAAGGCATCATCGCTTTTTGCAAAGAAATACCTGCAGATTTGATGGCTACCAATTCATAATTCTCCCCTAACGTACCGAATGTCATAATAGACGACAGCAGTATCGAAAGCGGAAGTGCCATGGAAACATTGGCTGCAGATGCATAATACATCAGCTCAAGTATTACGTACCACTCGAATCCTTTTCCGATTAGTTCGTCAACATACTTAAACAAAAAAAGCATCAATAGTATGAACATCACTATAAAAAAAGTGACGAAGAATGGCTTTATAAATGCTTTGACAAGTAGTAAATGAATCTTTTTCAATATACAAATGTAGGCAAAGCCAACGAAAAATTAAGCACCTAATACACTATGCAGGTAGTTTATCTGATTATCCCAAATCAATGTACGCTCGGCCATGGTATCTTCAGTAGCAAAATCTGTTATCGAAAGCGCTACATCATTGGTTAATTCGTCTTGAACGATTTCCATTTCAAAATAGCAATGCGGGTCGTCATCAAGCCATTTAAATTTAACGAGTTTATTTTCCTTTATACTAAGTAATTTCGCTTTTTGTATTTCATCATCCCATGTGAAGGTATAAGTCTGATCACGGAAGACAACATCATCCGCAAACCATTGGGATAAACCATTTGGCTCGCTAATAAAGCTAAATAAAATACGTGGAGACGATCTCAATTCATATTCTAGGGTAAATTTTTTCTTTTCTGACATCGTTAAACGCTTACTTTCTGAATTTCTTAGACAATTTTTTATTTATATTTCTAAAGGAAAGTAATTTTTTCTACAGTTGCAACTCTTTAGAAAATCACATTGATTTTTTAATCATCAAAAGCCAGAAAGTGCGGCTCAGATGGTTAGAGCGCAGGATTTACATAAAAATTGATTATAAGTATTATGCGTAACTTACGCTACATATATTATAATTAACCATATCTTTCACCAGCACACCCCAAAATAACTAGCTTAGTATCACCGTTAAAGCATAATAGTAAGGATTATTGGAGATTTTTTTTTATTATTTGAAATCATTCTCCTATATTTGCAGCTCTTAAAAAAAACAACCATATTAATATTTAATATCATTATATTAATAAAAACCCGGCGGGGTAGCTCAGATGGTTAGAGCGCAGGATTCATAACCCTGAGGTCGGCAGTTCGATTCTGCTCCCCGCTACTTAAGGAAACGCCACATCAGGGTTGTTTCCTTTTTTTATGTCAATAAAAACCTGTAGCCCAAACTATTATAACTTGGCCAAATCGTGTTCGACAATCACTAAAAAACTTCTTAAACTTTTATCTGAAATGGTCTAAAAAGCAGCTTCAAGAATACAATTAAGTTTATTTAACAAGTCAGGCCTTTTCCATCACTGAAAGTATATTTCCCCCAGGATCCTTAAAACAGGCTATTACCGGCCCCTCACCGCGAAAGATGCCTTTCTCGTCTGTTTTGAGGTACTCGTAGCTATATTGTTCAAACTGAACTCTTTTTCCCATAAGGTCATTCACTGTCGCATCAACACTTTCAACAGGAAAATTGAGTACTGTAAAGGTCGCCGGCTCATGATTGGATTTTAGATAGATTAAAACCGGTATGGAATCCGTGATGTGTAGCTCAAGGGTTCCCATCTGGCCATCTCTTACATCCAGGCCAAGAGTGGACCGATAGAATTCTTTTACTTTGCCCAGTTCCCCAGTAGAAATATTGTTCGAAAAAAGTCATTAGTTTCTATCTATATATTTTTTGAGTGCTGTGATGGTAGAAACGTTAAGGGCTTCGGATTGTTTTTTTCGCATCATTAACGCATAAGTATTGTTAAATCCGATCGGTTTAAGCCATCGGATCTGATATTTTTTTTGAAAGGTTGTTTTCACATAGCTGTATGTCCTGTTTCTATCATGAGCAATTTCTTTAGCAACCCTGGGATCAGGCTGCAGTAAAACAAGCAGGCCTGTTCCGGTATATTCGGGATAAAAATCGATCTGATCATTCATCAGGGCATCAAAACAGATCTTGGTGCCGCCCAGTCCCGTTTTTGTTGAAACATCATATTCGGTATTGCCTTTAATCAACATGCGATACATCTCCGCTAAAATGTATTGCTCGCCAAATATCTTTGAACCGATGCGAACTATACCAGCGTGTCCGTTTCGGGGACTTTTATACAAGCCTTCACGGATCAAAAAATCTTTTGCTACACGTTCAGGCGTTTGTTTCAGGTAGTCAGTCCTGTAATTGAGATCCGTCATCAAAGAATCGTTGATCTTTCCGGCCAGCAGGTTTAATACGTCTTCCAGGCCGGAAAATTTATCGAGGGATGCCTGTCGAACAATCGGCGCGGCATAGTAAGGAGGGAATATCCCTTTGTCATCTTTCAATATGGTCAGCCCGAAGGCCTTTAATCTACCGTCTGTTGAATAACCACTAATCACATCCAATTCTCCCTCATAAGCAGCTTTGTACATCACGGCATCACTAATCACTGTGGTGGGAATCTCCAGTCCGTAGACGGATTTCAAGCCTAAATCCCCATCCTGTCTGCCCATAAACTCAGGCGTAAAGCCTGCTTTTAGCTTAGATCCGTACGTAGCAGGAAGTAAATAAAAGCCCCCTAACAGCAAGATGAGCAAGGGAATTAGATACAATACCTTTCTTAGTTTTCTGAAGTCGAGCTTTTGTACCCTTGACAACAGGAAATCTAAAATGACCGCTAACAATGCTGCGGGAATAGCCCCCGCAAGAATCATATTACTGTTATTCAGTGAAATCCCGCCAAAAATAAATTCTCCCAGCCCACCTGCGGCAATAAAGGAGGCAAGCGTGGCGACCCCTACATTGATCACAGTAGCGGTACGAATCCCGGCCAGGATCACCGACATTGCCAAAGGCAGCTCTACCCGGAAAAGGATTTGCGTTTTGCTCATCCCCAAAGCGTTTGCTGCTTCTATAATATGGCGATCTATACCTACAATTCCTGTATAAGTATTGCGGATGATCGGTAACAAGGCATAGATCAGCAGTGCCACAATAGCTGGCTTTGCGCCAATACCAAGCAGCGGGATCATGAAACCCAGAAGCGCGATACTCGGAATAGTCTGCAGCACACCCGCTACCCCCAGAACACTGCCTGCCAGTTTCCCTCGCCGGGCAATCAAAATGCCAAGAGGAAGGCCAATTGCTATTGCCAGCAACAGTGAGATAAACGTCAGCCCAAGATGCTGCAAAGTCTGGGCAAGTAACTTATCAGCTTGCTCTGTGATGAAGCTCCATAAGCTCTGCTGCTGCTCAATCATGGCTTCTGGTTTGTTTATAGGAATGAAATGCGCCGCTCAGTTCCTGGAAGTTGATCACCTTTGTCTGTTGTGTTTCCGGGTCCGAAAATAACTGAACCTTATCGTTTAAAGTTGAACTTAGTATTTCCATGGCCGACCAAACATCAGTGGTGGCAGAAAGCGCATTTACTTTGCCCCTCAAAATATTGACAGGCAGGAATTCCCAGATGTCCTTTATGGTAACTACCTTAAATTCAAGCGCTAGCCGCTGGCTGTCCAGAAACTTCCTGGCGAACTCGCTAGCGGGTTTATAAAGCAGGTCTTTGGGTGCGCCAATTTGAACAATTTTACCACAATCCATCAGGCAAATGCGGTCGGCCAGTTCGAAAGCCTCCTGAACATCATGAGTGACCATCACAATCGTTTTTCTTTTCAGTTCTTCCAGCGCTTTAAATTCAGACTGGATACCTGACCTGGTTACATTATCCAACGCCCCAAACGGTTCGTCCATTAATAAAATTGCCGGATCTGCGACCAGTGCCCTGGCCAATCCGACACGCTGTTGCTGGCCTCCGCTTAGCTGGTGGGGAAACAGGTTCATACAATCATTCGGCAGACGAAGTTTTTCAATCAGTTCCAATATACGCTCGCGAGTTTTTTCTTTATTCCATTTCAATAATTTCGGAACAACAGCAATGTTTTCGGCAACAGTATAATGAGGGAAAAGTCCGATATTTTGCATTACGTAACCGATTCTACGCCTTAGGAATTCGGGCTTTTCTCTACTAATCGCTTGGCCATTGATGCTGATGGTTCCTGAATCGGGTTCAATTAACCGATTAATCATCTTTAGCGTAGTAGTCTTGCCGCATCCGCTGGTACCTAGCAGTATAAGGGTTTCTCCTTCTCGCACAGTAAATGAGATTTCATTGACCGCTCGCGTGCTTCCAAAATTCTTGCTGATATCTGCTAGTGTAATCATGCCTTTTTAATCTTTGATTTTCATAAACAGATTATTAAGGGATTCAGAATAGGTAGGGTGTGCAAACACATATTCCTGGATCCTGTCGTAGGTAATTCCTCCCTCCATGGCCATTTGAAGTACTGACATAATTTCACCTCCTTCCGACGACAGAATGCAGGCTCCTAATATTTTTTTGCTCTTTCTGTCAACGACAGCTTTCATAAATCCCAGAGTTTCTCCGGTCTCTATTCCCCGCGCTACACTGGACATCGGAATTTTGGCAACAATGAAATCAAATCCTTTTTCCTTGGCTTCTGATTCAGAAATTCCAATACGGGCCATTTGAGGATCGGTAAACATACAATAAGGCACCGGCCTGCCGGTAGTGCTATAATCCGCATTTTCGATCAAATTTCCATAGACGATGATATAATCATTATAGGCAATATGTGTAAAAGCTGGTCCGCCTTTTACATCGCCCAGAGCATAAATGCCTTTAACATTGGTCTCCAATTTTTCATTGACAACAATGTGTCCTTTTTCATCTGTGTCCACGCCAGCAGCAGCCAGATTGAGCGATGCTGTTTGCGCAGTTCTGCCCACAGCGATAAGCAGGTGACTGGCGAGTATTTTCTCTTTTTTATCCCCCGATTCCAAACTCACGCTAATCTTTCCGTTTACCTTTTCCATTTCACCAATGCTGATGTCTGTCAGGATCTTAAGCCCTTCATCACGCAATATTTTTGTCATTTCAGCAGAGACATCCTCATCTTCACGTCCGGTAATCCTGGAAGATTTTTCCAGGATAGTGACTTTACTGCCGAAACGGTGAAACATCTGGCCCAATTCCAAACCGATGTAATTTCCACCGATAACAATAAGATGCTCAGGAATTTGTTCCAGATCAAGAATGGTCGTCGAAGTCAGGTAATCAATATCCTTCAATCCTTTCAACTCAGGAATAGTGGTGCTCGCACCTGTATTGATAAAGATCCAGTCTGCTGTCAAAACTTCTTCCTGTCCGTTTGAAGTCGCCACTGTCAATTCTTTATTTCCAGAAAACCTTGCCTCTCCAAAGATCAGTTCAACTCCTTCGGCTGCTTCCAGTCCTTTTTGAGACGAAGATCTGAACGATTCGACAATCTGATCCTTTCGGTTTTTAATTTTTCTAAGATCCACTTTAACTTCCCCTGTTTCCACACCTAGCAAAGCAGCTGTTCTGGCTTTGTGAGCCACACGTGCGGAGGCGATCATGGTTTTTGTTGGGGTGCAGCCATCATTGATGCAAGTGCCGCCAACAAATCGCTTTTCAATAATTGCCGTTTTTTTTCCTGCTAAAGCTAATTTCTTTGCCAGTGGAGTACCTGCCTGGCCGGAGCCAATGATAATTGCATCAAAATGTTTCATATGTTTTAAAATAGGACATATTTATCTAAAATAAGTAAAACATTAATTAGGTTAAAAATAACAATAAAAAGAGGCAATCCAGCATCTTAAATTCACCAACTTGCTCTTCATAACAGACCTAACAACGGATCCGAACTTTTCTTATTTTTTCATTTCAAAAAATTTCTTGACATCCATAATAGCCTCACAATCCTCATAAAGGTTCGACACTTTGCCGTCCGACTCTACACTGAAATCAGACCTTTAGCATTAAATTGCCAAAGGTTTTTTTGCTTCTAGTTGGTTTTACTCGAGTAATGCTCGAGCGAATTTCCATCTAAACTCTACGCGTATCGATGCTACATAGAAGTATACGTATGCGCTGTATAAAGAACCTGATTTTACGGCAATTTAGAAATCAATAGATTAAATTTTTCAATTATAAGACCTGGGTTGTCTATCATAATAAAATGCCCGGAATTTGTATCCGAGATATGAGTGAAGTCCGTAACACCGCTTTTTAACAATTCGTGGGCGTTATACAAATCCTGAGTGTTTCCCGTTGAACCGGGATCTGATTTCATACCCGTCAAAACAACCACTGGAACATTCGGCAGATTGGGTAGGGTTGCCATGTATTGCGCATCTTCAATTAATTGTCTGGTTTCTTTCGTTCCTCCAAAATTTGGACCATTACTGTTATTGATGGAATTAAAAAGTATATCTTCAGCTTCCTGCGTAAGGCGAAGAACATTTTCGTGTGAAGGATCAACGAATAATAAAGCTGCAACCATACCTGGATTTTTAATGGCGAAATCCCTTATAACCATGCCTCCTAAAGAATGTCCAACCAATATCACCTTTCGGCCATTAGCATATTTGTCCACTACTGATTTGAGCTCAATTCGAAGTCTACTGATATCCCTTGGTGTATTATCAATAGTAGATTTTCCGTAGCCAGCCCTGTCATAAACCACCACATCCATTTTAGCACCAATATCTTCTGCAACTCTCTTAGTTTGCCATATTGTATGGTCATTGCCAAGCCCTGACTCAAAAACAACCAGATATTTACTGTTTGATCCAATTGAATAGGTTGCCAGGTTGTGCGTACTTAATTGCAACATACTTTCTTTAAAAGACACTTCCGGTGATTTGTCTTTTTTGCAGGATATTAAGATAACCAGGACTGTTAAAAATGCAAAAAGCTTATACATGATTTTTTTTACAAACTTAATATTTTAAACAAAATGTTTGATACATCAATCAGAATATTAAAAATGCCCCCAATAGTGTATAACTTTTGGGGTGCACTTCAGATTTATAGGCTCTTTTTATGACCAAAAGAATCCTGACGGTTGAAATATATCTTTTACTTTGCTGGCACAAGTAATAAAGCATCTGCCACTACGGCTCCATCCGATCCTTTTGCCAAAATTTCAACGTAAGCCTTTCTTCCTACATCCAGGGAATATGTACCCAGGCTAACCCACTCACCAGAAGTTTGGCCAACAACCTTAACTTCAGCATCCTTTATCAAGACTTCTTTAATCCGACTTCCGTCATAAACATGAACGAGCGTTGATTGGGCTGCACTTTTCAACTTTGGGTAATAAATGTACAGTTCATACTTTCCCTTTTTAGAAACCTCAGGTTTATATCTAATTGATTTGGGATACTGCGAAACCGTGTCTGCGATAAAGTAATCAGGACCATACCCACCATATTTATGGATAGTCCAATTGCCATTCTTCTCCACTTTTAGTACATCGCTATTGTCTACCAAAATTTCCGGCGAACTTCCATCCGCAAGAGGATTTGTTTTTAGTAGTGCTTGCACCTGTGCCACATCAACCTGTTGTACCGACAGCTTCTGATCAATTGCTTGCACCGCAGCCATTGCTGATGATTGACCAAGCACCATAAAAACAGGCTCCATACGTATAGAGCCGTAAGCAATATGACTCGCAGAAAGACAAACCGGTACTAATAGGTTACTCACCTCAGTTTCCTTTGGAACAATCGCACGGTAAGAAATTGGATAGGGGCCAAAACCACCCTCCTCTACATTACCCTCATTTTTCACCATTCCATTGACAACCAGTCGGTCACAATTGTGCGAATCCATAGTATATGCAGCCATTCCTACACCATCTGTTACGGTTTCTTTGCCCTGACAATGATGTTGTGTCATAACCAGCTCTCCTTTCATCCTCCTGGCTTCCCTCACATAAAGCTGATGCGACCAGTTCCCCATATCAGTATACTCATCTTTAGGGTACCCCCATTGATTAAGTTCTGCCCTGATGTGTGAATCAACCCGAGGATCATTACCTACAAAATATAGCAGGCCCTTTGTATAATCAACATGCGCCTTCCAGATCTCGGCCCTTTTCTGGTAATCCGCATCAGGGTATTCCCAGTTCATTCCAATCATATCGGTAGAAAAACCATTCCTGTTGTTGATATCGGTTTTCCCATTTGGCATGCCACTCCATATAAAACCATCTTGCAGGGATTTCCATGGCCTTTTTTTCATTTGCCGGAGCAGCAATTCATATCTTTCCGGCTGGTAGTTTTCTGGTTTGGCAATGGGTATCAGGTTATCTTTTTTATTGGTTAAGCAGATCCTAAAGTTATATGCCTGAACTTTTTCATCTCCTGTTCCGTCTTTTTCCAATACACCGGGGTTAATTCCCCAAAGCAATCCGCTTGAAGCATCTCCGGGTGTTTTGTAAGGGTCTATCCCCTCCAGCATTTGATGCCCTTTCATGAACTGAACGCCGTTAAAGGTTTCCTTGTACAGATCATTTGCTTCCCGGCCCACAGTATAGGAAACACCTGCCTTTGCCATCAGATCTCCCTCGTAGGAACAATCGATGAACATTTTAGCTTTAACCTTGTTATTTGGCATTGATTTGTTTGTGCTTTCGAGTGTAATTTCGCTGATCAGGGTTCCGTTCCTGGTCACTACCGCTAAACGGTTTTGGTACAACACTTCCACTTTAGCTCTTTTAATGTAATCAAGAAACAGGTTTTCGGCAACATGGGGCTCAAACACCCATTGCTCAAATTTGCCATAATGCTGACCTATTCTTCTGTAGAAATCTAGCGCCAAACCACTGATGGCGTATTTATTTCCAATATCAGTAAGTCCCAGGCCACCGGAACTCATTCCGCCAAGGTGTTTTCCCGGTTCTATTAACAGTACGCTCTTACCAAGCTTGGCAGCGGTATAAGCTGCGATTACGCCCGAGGAAGTTCCTCCATAAATACAGATATCATAATCTTTTTTAGTAGGTTGCTGGGCTAGTGAAGGCTGCAGCAATGAGCCGATCAGAATGGGTATCAGCAAGTAAAGAAGAATATTTTTCATAACTAGTATTTAGGGTTTTGAATTAATTTGGTATTGGTCACCACTTCTATATTAGGAATTGGCCATAGATAATCCCGTTCGCTATTGAAAGTACGTATTTCTATTACCCTCAAATCTGCACGGTTTGGTACCGCAGAATAATCGGCCAGGCCGTTCTCATCAATTTGTGGTGCAGCTGCAAGTAGTCCTCTTTGTATCCTTCCGTAGAAATTTCCAGTCATGGCTTTCTCCGCGATATTCCATCTACGCAAATCTGTTTGCCTGAAACCTTCCATAGCCAGTTCATAAAGGCGTTCTTTACGAACTAAACTGCGAAACTCAGCTGGCGTTTTACCCAATGTAATAGCCGGCATATTTACACTTGGCCGCTGCCTTACCAGGTTAATAGCGTCATAGGCCGACTGATCTAATTGATTGAGTTCGTTTTTGGCTTCGGCATAAATTAGCAGGATTTCAGCATACCTAATCTGTATTACATTCAGCTCCGAATTGGAGCGGTCTACCTTATCGGCCAGGTCTACATATTTTCGCCAGCAATATCCGGTAAATGTAGCAAAGGCGTTAATGGCTTCCTGATTGTCGACCCGTGTTGCTGGTGTTGTATCGTAATTCCAGCATTTTAAACTGTCTCTATGTGTTTCAAACTGATAGTTGAAATATATTGACCCGGGCAATGCAATGGTAAATCCAAGCCGGGGATCTCTGTTTTTATACGGAACTTTAGGATCAAAAAGCGGTGACTCATCAATATTCAATCCATCTGTGCATGGATATGCGTCTACAAGTGATTGTGAGGGTACTTTGTTTGAAAATCCTTGTCCGTTCCTCGATAAAAGAGCTGTTGGGGTAGAATGGGTTTTGGTTTTTGAGGCGCGAAGATATTGAAATGCCCAGATGATCTCATTCGAATTCTGTCCTGCATAACTAAACAAAGCACCAAAATCGTTATGCAGACTATAGATTTTAAGATCCATGACTGCTTTAGCCGCATCGGCGGCATCCTGCCACTTCCCATTGTTTAATGCGGAGCGGGCTTTAATGGATAGCGCTGCTCCTTTTGTAGCCCTGCCAACATCAGCTCCGGTATAGCTATTTGGCAAATCCGGGGCTGCTTCGGTTAACTCTTTCATAATAAAATCGACCAGTTCAGCTTTTGAAGTTTTAGGAATCTTAGCTTCTTCGAGGGTTAACATTTTAGTAATCAATGGTACACCGCCAAAGTAATCAATTAGATACTGATAGTTATAGGCGCGAATGAAACGTGCTTCGGCTTTTGAGCGGTTAAATATTGCCGGCGTAGTCTTGTCCTTTACTTTGTCAAGATTATCCAGAATGAAATTACATTTAGCGATTACTTTATATGCGTCTCTCCAGATATCTCTTGCGTAGGTATTGTTGCTGTCATGGTTGCCTTTGCCTAGCGCTTGCAGGGCGCTATTGTTACGGTCCCAACCGATATCTGTTCCGTCATCTATAGTAAGGTTGAGGGGCATTCCATCAAGCGGTGGATTACTTACATATTTATACAAGCCGTTAACAGCCAATATAAGTTCATCCTGGTTGGAGAAAAAAGTATCATCTGCGGGACCTGACAAAGGACTTTTATCCAGATATCCTTTTTGGCATGAAGGCGCAACTGTTATTAAAACAGCGGCCAGTATAATAAGGTATATATTTGTTTTCATGTGTTTTATCTTTAAAATGTAGCCTCTAAACCAAAGCTGTATAGTTTAACCTGGGGATAGACACTTCCAGAACCAATTGGTGCTTCTACATCGTATCCATTAAGAAAGCGGTCGAAAGAGGCCACGTTTGAGCCATTTGCAAATACTCTGAGGCGATTGATGCTCAATCTTTTGACCACGTTAGCTGGCAGAGTGTAGCCAATCTGGATATTTTTAATACGCAAATAAGACGCATCTCTCATCCAGAAACTGGAAGCCTGCTCATTATTAGATTCACCAAAAGCGAGTCGCGGATATTTTGCGCCCTGGTTCTCTGGCGACCAACGGTCTTTATTTTCCTCACGAATCGTTCCACCGAGTGCTCCGCCTACATTAAAAGGTAAAACGCCGGGTCCGTTCACATAACCATTGGCTTTACCTACGCCTTGTATCAACATGGAAAAATCGATGCCTTTATAAGATGCGCCAATGTTGGAAGCAAAAGTGAACCTGGGAATCACACTACCTATAATGATCTTATCACTTTCGGTAATCAGGCCATCACCATTTTGATCTTTGTATTTGATGTCGCCTGCTTTAACAGCACCAAATTGTTTAGCGTGAGCGGCAACTTCTGCATCAGATGTAAAAAAACCTTGTGCTTCGTAGCCAAAAAGTGAGCCGATTGAATAACCCTCTCGGTTTACCTGTAGCTTGCCGGCCTCGTTGATGCCTTTCATATCAATTACGGTATTTTTTACATCAGATACATTGAAACTCACGTTATAATTGAAGTCTTTGACCTTCCCTTTATAAACTATGCCCAGTTCCCAACCCTTATTGTCAACAACTCCAGCATTTTGAAAGGGTGCTTTCAGACCAATGGTGAGTGGCACATCAAGCTCCAGAAGTATATCCCTGGTACGCCTTTGATAATAATCGGCAGTGATGCTCAAATTATTGAAAAGGGTTAAATCAATACCGATATTCTTTTCTTCAGTAGCCTCCCAGGAAATATTCTTATTGGCCATCTTGTTTAATGTTGCCGTATTTACGATCTGTTTACCCAAAGTGGTAGATTCCAGTTCCAGTGCAGTGGTGGAGGGATAGGTACCGATAAGCTGGTTACCAAGCCTACCCCAGGATAGCCTTAGTTTGGCTTCGTTAATGGTGTTTTTTAATCCGCTGAAAAAGTTTTCTTCTGAAATTCTCCATCCTGCTGATGCAGATGGAAAAAATCCGTATTTATTGCCGGCTGAAAAGCGGGACGAGCCATCGTAACGTGCATTGGCCTCGAACAGATATTTCCCTTTATAGGTATAATTGAACCTACTGAAGAGTGATTGCAGTGCCCATTCTTCGGCATCGCCGGTTGCAGTTTGATTTAATGCTGAACCAGTATTAAGCACCGGGTACTCTGGAAGTATATAGGTATCCCGGTAGCCATTTAGTGACTCGGTATAATAATCTTCGCGTGAACCACCAACTAAAAATTTCAAGTCATGATCGCCAAATCCCTTGCTTGCTGTAACTGTAGCCCGCATATTGTTAAAAAATGATTGTGCTTGTTTTTGTGTTAGTGAGGTTAGTGCAGGTGTAAGGAAGCTGCGTGTACCATTGGGTAAATAAGACTGAATTGCTTTCCGGAAATTTTTGGCTGATGAAAGTGCGTATTTGGGTGAATAGGCTGCCTCTGCCTCCAGCCACTCAAAAGGTTTATAATTTAGAGTCGCGTTGATGCTGCCAAATGGTGCCCTCAGCCTGTTCGTCCCTCCATCTCTGGTTGCTGATATGGGATTGACACCGTTCCAGCCCACTCCCCACTGGCCATTTTCAGTAATACCAATCTGATTTGCAGGAATTCCGTTCATCCATTGAAAGATCTCCCCGGAGGCAGAAGTATTAATATCTGAAGTTGTCGCAGGTTCAGTAGTGATGGCATTTACGAATTGAAGATCGACTCTGGCTTTTAGTTTATCAGAAAAAGTGATGTCGGCATTGTTACGAATGGTGTATCGTTTGAAATTTGAGTTTTCAATGATCCCTTTCTGGTCGAGAAGCCCGAAAGAGCCCAGTAATTTTACCTTTTGCGTGCCACCCTGGATGGTTAGAAAATGGCTTTGTTGTAATCCGGAACCCGTTAAAGTTTCTTTTTGCCAATCGGTATTTGAATAAAGATCTGAACTACGCCCGTTCTGCTCCCGGTACTTGTCGATCAGCGTATTGGCATAAAGGGGGGTTCTGCCAGTATTGGCATATGCTTCGTTGATTAACAGCATATAATCCAGTGCGTTTACCAGTTTAGGTAAATTCGTTGCATCTTGCCAGCCAATATAGTTGTTGTAAGAGATACTGATCTGATCGGCGCTTGCCCTTTTTGTTGTCACTAAAACCACGCCATTTGCCGCCCTGGACCCATAGATGGACGAAGAAGCTGCATCTTTAAGGATAGAAATGGATTCGATTAAATTTGGATCTATATTATCTATTGAGCCCTCGATTCCATCGATAATGACTAGTGGATTGGCATTGCCCATGGTACCTATCCCACGTATGCGAATTTGTCCACCATCACCACCGGGCCTGCCCGAACTTTGTCTGATGGTAACGCCGGGTGCCATACCTTGCAGCGCGGCAGAGGTTTGCCCCATCGGACGTGCCGCCAGATCCTTTCCTGAAATCATAGAAACAGCGCCCGTAAGGTTCACTTTCTTTTGTGTTCCATAACCCACCACCACCACCTCAGTCAGATCGGTATCATCGGCCTTCATTTTTACGTTGATACTGGTCTGACTACCTACAAGGATTTGCTGTGTGGTATAACCAAGATAGGAAAACATCAGGGTGTTACCGCTATTTACTTCAATTGAGTAGCGCCCAGCCTGATCTGTAACAGTACCAGCATTGGTTTCTTTAACTTTTATGCCTACTCCCGCCATTGGTAATCCCGAATCATCGGTTACAGTTCCCCCTATTTTTTGACGGGCATTATTTACTGCCCCCTGGTCTGCTTTATTGTCTGCAGGAACAGCAACTGGTGTAACAACTTTTTGCAATACAATGTACTTCTCTTTAACCACCCAGCTAAGTGCTTTCCCTCTTAGGACAGCATTCATCACTTCTCCCAGTTCGGTCTGATTAAAGTCGACAGAAATCTTTTCGGTGTCGTTTAGCAGTTTATTACTGTAGAAAACGGTTAACCCAGTTTGTTTTTTAATGGTTTTAAATAAAGTGGCAATGGTAATGTTCTTGCCTTTGAGACTGATCTTGCTGATGCCTTGAGTACTTGCGCTGACAGGCAATAAAATAAACAAGATCAAAATAACCGGCAGAGATAGCCAGCCTAATCGGGTTAGTTTTTTAAGCATACATTTAAAGTTTATATTAGGTTTGCTCTAAGACGCAGCTTTTACCCGAATGGGTGAAGGTATTTTGAAAAAAAATTACCTAAAGGTCAATATTCCATTTTTTAGCTCCGCTTGCATTCCCGAAGTTATTTTTAAATTATTGATCACGACTTCCAGGGGCAGGTTTTTGTCAATTTCTCCGGTAAAAGTTTGTTCGGAGACTACCTGGTTCTGCCATGCGATTTTCACATCAAACCAGCGGGTTAAGACCTGCGAGATCTGGGATAGTGGTTGGTTATGGAAGGAATAAGTTCCGTTTCGCCAGGAAAGTATTTCTTGCGGATCAAATATTTTGATCTCCAGATTGTCTTTTCCTATCACGGCTTCCTCTCCCGGTTTTAATTTGATGACCTGATTGTCTTTCTTCGCAGATACCGCCCCCTCGACAAGTGCGGTGGTAAAACTTTGAGCAGTATAGGCGTTCACGTTAAAAGACGTTCCATGTACATGCACGTCAGCATAGGAAGTATGGACAATAAACTCCTGTTGCTTGTTCTTTGCTACTTCGAAATATGCCTCTCCTGTTAAATAGACCTCTCTTGTTTGTTTTCCAAATTGGAAAGGAAAACGCAAACTGGATGCCGCATTCATCCACACCGTGGTACCGTCTGATAATTTAATCTTATAGTCTTTTGTAACCGGGACAAAAATCGTAGCCCATTCTTTACTATCGACATTACCGGAAGCGTAGCTCAATTCCTTTTGTTTTGTGTTGATTTGGGTCTGCCCTAATTTAATCCTAGTGTTATTGGAAAGATCGATGGCTTTTCCATTGTCTGTTTTAAGGTATACCTCTTTAAATTCCTGACTCTGAAGTGGTGAAGGCTCTTGTTTTGTGAAATTGAAATACCATATTAGTGGAATCGCAATGGCCAACATCGCTGCTACACCACTTAAAGCCCATCTATTTCTGCTGAAAAATGAACCTGGTTTTTGATGCAGGTTTGTGGCAGTTTTCTCCCAAGCCTGATGTGGGCTTAGTCCAGAGAGGAATGCTGTTCCTTCAGGGTTCCCCATTTTGGCTTCCAATACTTCCCAGAATTTTTGCACTTCGGCATAGCTTGAAATAGCATGCTCGGCAACAAGGTTATCCTGTTCACTGATCGTTCCTGCTATCTTTTCAAATAAAAGACCTTGTATATATTCCTCGTTGTACTCCATTACTACACATTAGACGCAATTAAGCGATGATCAGGTGAATATTTCATTTAAAATTGATGAGTTTTTTTTGCAAGGCTTTTACAGCCAGTTTTAAATGGGTTTTTATGGAGTTTACAGAGAGTCCCATTTCCTCCGCTGCTTCCTTATATTTTTTATCTTCTAGGTATACCAACTTAAATGCCTTTTGACGCCGGGAAGGTAACTGGCCAAATATTAATTCAAACTTTCCTTCGTAATCATTTTGCGGAACAGTTTCGTGGTCCTCTTCACCCCGCCAATTTTGTTCTTCTGTATATTTATGGAGCTTTCGCTCAGCTATTTTTTTATCTCTGAGAACTGTTAAGCACCGATTGTGGACTGACCGGAGCAAATAGCCTTTAACAGAGGTATTGATAGAGAGAAAAAGGTTATTTTGCCAGACGGAAATAAACAGGTTTTGTACCAGGTCCTCGGCCTCCATATCATCCTCAAGCATAAAATATGCCTTAACAGAAAGTGCCTTATAATATTTCTTAAAAATCAGCTCATAGGCAGAATAGTCCCCACGTTTAAGTTGATCCAGTAATATTTGGTCTTCATTTTCCATGCGACAATCAAGCAGGTTATCTAGGCTCTGAATATATAAAGCTAATCATTACTACGAGAAATGGAAATACAGAATAAACTAATTTATTTCCAGGGTGGCAGCTTGGCATTTTGCCGCATCAGTTTTAGATATTATGCTCACTGGCAAACTGAATCAGTTCACCAACGCCTTTCAAGTTTAATTTTCGGTAGATGTTTTTCCGATGGGTTTCTATGGTATAGATGCTCAAGCTCAATTGCGCAGAGATTTGTTTGTTGCCCTGGCCAAGTTTAATCAATTTAATGATTTCTATTTCCCTTGGAGATAGCTTTAACTTATTAGCAAAGTCATCTTGTTGCCAGGCTGGTGTAGCAGAGGTTTTCTGGAAGGGTAAATCAAAATAGGTACCACCATTGGCAATATGGATCATTTTTTCTTTTAGCAGAGGCGCAATAATGTCCTTTAATATAAATCCCTTTACACCATCTTCTTTAGCTGCGGCAATAAGTTTAGCATCAAAGTACATACTCAAAAAGACGATTTTAATATCAGGCATACGCTGCCGTATTTTTTTAGCGGCTTCCAGTCCGTTCATATAAGGCATATTGATATCAAGCAGAATCAAGTCTGGCACAATGGTATTTAATGCCTGCATCAAAAGTCTGCCATTAGCGACTTTCGCGATGACTTCAAAATCAGGCACACTATTTAATATTTGCTCCAGGCCGTCGGCTAACAACAAATGATCGTCGGCAATAATGATTTTAGTCTTCATGTGCTGTTGCTTTAGCGGTGTTCTCAAGCGGGATTTCTATAATGATCGATGTTCCCTCTGTGCTGTCGTCGATATTAATCTTTCCATGTAAAAAATCAGTTCTCGAACGGACGTTTTTCATACCAATGCCTTCGGTAAAAGCCGTTGTACTGCCACCTATGCCATTATCTTCCAGCATCACAATAATTTCATCATTAGTAAGCAGTAGCTGTATGGTAGCTAAACTGGCTTGCGAGTGCTTAAGTGTGTTGTTGATGAGCTCATTTATAATACGGTAAATCGTAATAGAAAAGATGTTTCCAATATCCTGATCGTTTCCTTCGGTAATCAAGGTGAAGCGGATGTTACTGATCACTTTAAGTTCGTCGATTTTGTTTCTCAAGATGTGAAAAATACCCAATTCAGTAAAGTCTTTGGGTAATAGATTGTGTGATATTGATCTTAAATCACTGATTGCCTTATGACCAATATCGATGCTTTTTTGATAATGGGCCTGGCTTTCTTTGTTTTTTTGATCCTGACTATCAGGTAGATTACTAATGTGGAGTAAGAGGGTGATCAATGTAGAGCCTAAATCATCATGTAGGTCTTGCGCAATTCTTTTGCGTTCATCTTCCTGGGCAGTCACAATTTGTTGCAACGTTTCTTTCTGTTGCAGGTTGAATTTTAGCAGAATCTGCTCTTTATCATTCTTATACAAGTTGTACCGGTAAACGATGCCGATGAAAATGATAATGGCTTCTATTACTAAGCCAATTTGGATATCATTTGGTAAAGATTGAGCTCCACTATTTAAACTTCCACCCAATAGGTAAATGCAATACTTTAAAATGCCAAAACCGATAAAACCGCCACCAATTAAATAAAACCAGGCCAGTTTTACCTTTTGAAAAATCTTTTCGATGGCAACTAAGTAAAATAAAATAGACAGTATAAATGCTACACTTATAAGTGCATACTCATAGGCCACCTTGAGCGCTGCAGAATTGTCAAACCAGTAGTGGATCATGAAACCGGCAACCGGGAATATAAAAAAAAAATACTTCAACACATCCATGCTTCTTTTGAAACGAGAATTTTCGACAGTAACGTCTAAAAACGCGGTAATTAGATTGGTCATGGTAATGAAACCGAGACTAGCGGCAATGTATTCTGATATGGTCGCCAGAAATGGCTGATTGGGGTACAGGTATTGGAAATCTAGTGCCACATTGCAATACATCCAGTAGAGCATGGCCAATACATATTGAGCATATATCAGGTGTATTTTTTCTTTTAAGGACAGGTATAAGAAAATATTGATCAGGATACTAAAGATCATGATCCCTGTTAGCACGCCTAAAAATAAATATTCTTTTTTCTCTTCCGCCCTAAAACTGTCACTATCCATTAAAGTAGGAAGGATGTTTAAGCTAGAACCTTTATTGTCAATTAAAGCCAGAAAAGTGCCATGACTTTGACTACGTAATTTGATGGGAAATACAATGTCGTAATGCGTGTATGGTCGAGCATTAAAATTAAGCTTCATACCAGATTGGCCCACAAGCACATAACCTGTATCGGTTTGTAAATAAAGTTGTGCTAAATGTAACCAGGGCTGATGCAACTGGAAGTAAAAAGTGTCATCCGCTTTTTGTTCGTTTTTTAAGGTGAAGCTTAACCAATAATAACTGTTGGTAACCCCCGCGTTGATGGCATGATCGGGATATAGTTTTTTAAAGGAATTGATGTTTATAAGTTTTGAGACCTCTTTTACCGATAGCTTATCTGGGGTTTGATAGTAGTATAGGTGTTCGTTAAACTGGAAGGTTGCATTGTCTTTGATATTCAAGGTATCCGATCGTAGTTGTGCTGATGCACCCAGTGCTAAAAGCAGGGGGAGGATTAGGCATAGCCATTTTGATATTTTTATGATCACCTTGTCCAGTTTTATGTTACACTGCAAATATCTAATATAAAACAAATATAAAGACGTACCCAATATTGGGTATTGGCGCCCGGTTCGGGTAGTTATACCTTTAAAATGAAAAATAACTAAAACTAATATTTTATGGGACAAGGCGGACATTTATTGTTAAAAAACAAAACTCCATATAGATGGAAATTAACACATAAGCATTCTTATCAGATGAAATACTGGGACAATAGTTTTCCCAGTATTATCGAACCTGGCTCATTTGCACATGTTTATATTGAATGGACAGAAGGCACAAAAAACAAAAAAGATGATGCAGGCGAAATTGACTATGTAATGGAGGGAATAAATGCTTCATTTCAAATTCAAGCAAGGGCTAAAAATGGATTTGAGATCAACATTTTATTCAAGAATTTTCATACCAATCAAATTGGAAATGGAGAAACTATTCGTTTAGGTTGGAGCCATAATAACTCACTGGTGTTCATGATCGCTGGCAGTAATGGACAATTTACTTCATTGGGAAGCAGACAGAATGCTAATAAGTGGATGATTAATCTAAATGATAATAAAAAATTAAATGAAATAACTATTCCAGGCTCTCATGATACATGTACTTATGATATGTCTCTTGTTAATTATGGTTATCTCCTTAATTTAATAAATATTATACCTACTGTTGATCCCTTCTCTCTGTTATTGAAAGGTGCCATTTCCTTAGGAGGAAGTCTCGCAGTTAATCGGGTTGTAGCATTCAGCCAGTGTCAAGAAATGAATTTAAGAAAGCAGCTGGATAGGGGCTTAAGATTTTTGGACATTCGACTCAAAAAAGAGGAAAATCACTTGCAAGCATATCATGGAGGAATAAAAATCCCAATGACTTTCTCTCAAATCACACAGACTTGTTATGAATTTTTAAAGCTGAACAGTAGCGAAACTATAATTATGAGTATCCAAAATGAAGGTGATGGGAACAAACCAATTGGTGTACTTGTAAAATCAGAAATTGATGCAAACAAGGAAAAGTGGTATGTTGATTCGTCAATTCCCCGACTAGGTAATGGTACAAACAAAGAGGACGCCAGAGGGAAATTAGTTTTATTAAGACGATATGCACAGCAGGCTGACGAAACAAAGATTGGTATTAATATTTCAGACATATGGCCTCAGAATACTCAAAAGGAGAACCTGGTGAATTCTGATAACCAGTTATTCTCGATCCAGGACGAGTACCAAGATTATATTTTAAATAAACTTGACCATAAATTTTTAAATCATGTAAGGCCCTTTTTAAAAGAAACTGCCAATACTTTATTTATCAATTTTACAAGTGGAATAGGTACTACAGGAGGATTTGTATTTCCTAAAACTTTGGCAAAAGGAGATGAATCATTCTCTACTTTTAAAGGGACAAATCAATTACTATTTAATCATCTTCTTGATAAGATGAATGGGGTATACGGTATTATCCCAATGGATTTCCCAGAATATCCAAATGACTCATTAATTCCTCTAATCATCTCTACTAATCATTTTTAATAAAATATCAATGTCCGCTCTGTCCATTGCTTTTAGGCCATAATAACACAGTTCTCATCATAGTCATCCCTTACAATGAAAAAAACAAGACCTGAAAAAATATACCATACAAAATTGGTTGGTATATTAATCATAGTGCTTATGTTCGTTTACAACAGTGCAGCCGGGGAATTCTACATCCTCAATAACCCAACTTCAGCCTTTCCATCGGACGATATTAGTGGAGGTGGTTCCAGAACATATAGTTATGCTAATTCATTTTGGATACGAGCTTATGGTTGGAGTGACGAAGAATTTTCCATTCAAATTACTAATTCTTCTAATCCTGGGGTAGTGGCTCTTGGAGGGCAAAATTACAATGCCCTTGGAGCTACCCGGGCAAAACATTATCCACTTATATTTACTGGCCTTGGCACCACAACAATTACTTTTTCGGCCATACAGAATAGCAACAATGCAGTTTTAGGTACAGTCACTGTTACTTTTACCATTACAGCATCAACGCTTAATATCACAGCTCAGAATAAAAACAAGACTTACAGTTCTGCCGATCCCCAATTCAACTATAATGTTTCCGGTCTGCGTAGTGGTGAGTCGGCTACGAGCATCGTATCAGGAAGCATGTTAAGAGCTGCTGGAGAGAATGTAGGGACCTATGCCATTACGCCGGCGGCTACATTTACAATAAACAGTCCCAACTATAATTTGGGAACTATAACCAACGGCACTTTTACCATTAATAAAGCCAATATAACTGGTGTTTCTCTAAGTCCGCAAAGCTATGTTTATGATGGCACAGCCAAATCGCTAAGCATTAATGGCAATCTTCCTGCTGGCACAAGCTTAAATTATGCCAACAATACTTTAACCAATGCAGGCACACAGGAAGTAACGGCCTCTATAACGGGGACTAATTATAATGATCTGATACTAAAAGCAAATCTAACCATCAACAAAGCCGGTATAACCGGTATTACCTTAAGTCCGCAGAGCTATGTTTATGATGGCACAGCCAAATCGCTAAGCATTAATGGCAATCTTCCTGCTGGCACAAGCTTAAATTATGCCAACAATACTTTAACGAATGTTGGTACACAAGAAGTTACTGCCAGTATTACAGGGAGCAATTATAATGACCTGACACTAAAAACAAACATAGCGGTAACTAAAAAAATAGTTACGATTATAGCAACAGCAGTTAGTAAAGTTTATGGCAATTCAGATCCTGTATTAGCTTATACTTCTAGCGAGGCTTTAATAACAGGTAATAATTTTAGTGGAACCATTGTAAGAGCAGCAGGTGAGAATGTAGGCAGTTATAACATTACGCAAGGAACATTAACTGCAGGTGGTAATTATCAGATCAACTATACCGGTGCAAGTTTAACTATAACCAAAGCCATATTAACAGTAACAGCAAACAATGCACAAATGTGCCAGGGTACTGGGCTTCCTGTGTTTACAACTAGCTACAGTGGTTTCAAGTATAATGATAATGAAAGTAGCTTAAATACTAAAGCTAAAGTAAACACTACAGCGATCAGTAGTTCACCAGTAGGGAATTATTTACTTGTTCCAGCTGAAACTGCATCAGGTAACTACAGTTTTAACTATGTCAATGGTACATTGAGCATCAATGCATTACCGGTTGTGGTTATAACAAGTAGCAGAGGTAATAGCATCAGCAAAGGTGAAAGCCTACAGCTTATTGCCACTGGCGGTGCCAGTTACATTTGGTCGTCAACAAAAGGAGCGACATCAGGTCCGAATAATGCGATACTGACTATTCGCCCTGAGCAAACAGCCACCTATAGCGTAACGGCAAGTAATGCCAACGGTTGTGGCCAAAGCACAAGTATAACCATCGAGGTAAGGGATGATTTTGAAATGGTGAAGGCTAATAATATTCTTACGCCAAATAATGATGGCTACAATGATGTATGGATGGTCGACAACATAGATATGTATGCAAATAATGAAGTAAAAATATTTGATAAGACGGGACGACTTTTATACAGTAAAAAAGGCTATGATAATACCTGGGACGGGACGGTAAATGGAGGACCGCTAATCGAGAATACCTACTACTACATCATTGATTTCGGGACCGCCAAACCTAAACAAAAAGGATACATCACATTAATCAGACAACAATAAGATGAAATTATATAAACAACTATTAGGAGTTATTGCAGTTTGTGCTTTGTTTGTAAATTTAGGTTACGCACAGCTAAATCCACTTTCTGCACAGTATTATACCAATCAATATCTGGCCAATCCTGCTTTTGCTGGCGCAGAGCAAGGCTTAAAACTAAATGGTGTTTACCGCAAGCTTTGGAACAATGTACCGGGATCACCATTAACACAAAACCTAACTACCGATTATGGCTTTAACAAAGTGGGTATCGGTTTAACGTTGAATAATGAAAGTGCCGGTCTGCAAAGGCAAACCAGAATTGTGGGGACTTACGCCTATCACCTGAAACTAAACGAGTCGAATGATCAGTTGCATTTTGGAGTGTCAATAGGCTTGATGAGCCAGCGCCTGGAGAATGCCGATATCTATGGGAATGCTAGTGATCCAATGGTCGGGCAGTATAACGACCGTAAGCCTTACCTTGATGGTGATTTAGGAATTGCATATACTTCAGGAAAACTGAGCCTTCAGGCAGCAGTCCCTAACCTAAAAAGTGTATTAAAAAAGGATGCGATTAAACTGGCAGATGTGGCAACTTTTTACGCCGCTGCAAGTTATAAGATAAAAATCAGTGAGGGGGCCGAAGCGATGAATCTGGAGCCTTTGGTGGCTTATCGCGGGGTAAAAGGTTTTGATAATATCTGGGATGCGGGGGCGCAGCTTGATATTGCCAATAAGCAGGTGTTTTTACTCGGTATGTATCACAGTACTGAAAATGCCACCTTCGGTTTAGGTATGAACTTCAAAAAGAAATACCTGGTCAGCGGAATTTATACCACACAGACATCGGCATTAAGTAACTATACCAATGGAAGTTTTGAATTGAACCTGAGGCTAAAAATATAATGTACCTATAAGTTTAAACTGAATAATTTCATACTTTTACAGTAGTAAATCATAGTCAATTTTATCGTGCAGGAAAACAAGCATGAAGCCAAATCACTATCCGAACTCTACCAGCATTTAGGGTTTCCGGTAGACCTGATCCATACCTTGGAGGGCTTCACTATTCACAACCTGAAAGACACCCGTTTTGAACTGCCCTACAACTCGCCCTCATTCCGCCCGGATTATTTCTCTTTCCTATTTGTAAAAGATGGTAGTGGCAGATATACCATTGACGGTGTCGGCTTTAATGTTGAGCCTCATTCCATTTATTTTACCAATCCTAGCAATTACAGAACTTTTAGCTGGACAAAGGTTGAGGATATTTACCTGATCACTTTCGATGAAACTTTCTTAAAGAAATTTGTCAGTACTGAAGTCTTTGAAGAGTTTCCGTTCCTCCTCACGGAAACGATTAGCCCAAAGGTGCTAAACATTGATTTCTTTGAAGTGGTAGATAAACTGTTTCAGGACATCCATAATGAGTTTTTAAAACAGTCTACTGATCAGCATAAAATAACAGGCCATTTGCTGGCAGTTTTGCTTTACCGTATAAAGGAGTACTTCTGGAAAGATTATAACCCTATTTATGAAGGGAACAGAAGTTCGCAGATCGTAAAGTTATTTAAGCAGATGCTTGAAAAACATTATCGTGATCTAAGTGCGGGAAAGGTAGAGACCATTTTCAGGGTACAGGATTATGCCGACGGCCAGCACCTCAACCCTAATTATCTGAGCAATGTTATCAAACATAAAACAGGTAAACCTATTGCCACCTGGATAGCGGATAAAACCATTGCCGAAGCGAAATCACTGTTGCAGAGCGCGGGAACTTCCATTAAAGAGATCACTTATAAGCTTGGGTTTTCAGAAGTTGCGCATTTCAGTAATTACTTTAAGAAAAATACAGGGACCTCTCCAGCCCAGTATAGAAAAGAACATCTTCAATCATAAATAATTCCTTTTAAACCTTTCTGTAAAATTTGCAACTAATACTGTAATGCTCGCAAAAGTTACCCCGTTTCCTGCTTTTATCTTTGTAGTATCAAATTTAAAAGATAGAAAACATGAAAGATTTATCAGAAAAAGTAATCCTAATAACAGGATCATCCAAAGGAATAGGTGCTGCTATTGCATTAAAATTGGCAGAAGAAGGCGCTAAAGTAATCGTTAACTACGCAGGTGGTAAAACAGAAGCAGAAAGCGTTGTTGCAAACATCAGAGAAAAAGGCGGCGATGCCATTTCTGTTCAGGCAGACGTTAGTAAACCGGATCAGGTAGAAGCCTTATTCGATCAGGCTATTGCTCAATACGGCAAAATAGACGTACTGGTAAACAATGCTGGTATCATGATTACCAAATTCATCAAAGACACCACCGATGAAGATTTCACCCGCCAGTTCGACATCAACGTAAGAGGTGTTTTCAATACCTTACGCGAGGCTTCATCGAAACTGGCCGATAATGGAAGCATTATCAATTTTTCTACCACCGTTAACAGATTGATGCTACCTACTTATGGTACTTATGTCGCCACCAAAGCAGCCGTTGAGCAATTGACCCGTGTCTTTTCCAAAGAAATCGGTAGAGGTATTAATGTAAACTCTGTATCTCCTGGTCCAACCAACACGGAGCTATTCGTTAAAGGCAAACCACAAGAAATAATAGACAGACTAGCGTCGATGAATCCGTTCGGAAGAATTGGTGAACCTAATGATATTGCGGAGGTGATTGTATTCCTTGCCAGTGATGCGGCAAAATGGATTAATGCACAGAACATTGGCGTTAACGGCGGAATGGCCTAATAGCAGGTTTTGCATTTGCCATACTCAACGATTATGGCATCAGAAGTATCCACAAATTTAAAACAGTAAAAAACAATATTTAAAATGAACACATTACAAAATAAAACAGCCTTAATTACAGGCTCAGCAAGAGGCTTAGGAAAAGCCATCGCAGAAAGATATGCCGCTCTGGGAGCCAATATAGTGATCAACTATTCAAGAGATAAAGCTTCTGCTGATGAGGTAGTATCTAATATTACGGCAATGGGCGTAAAGGTTATTGCCATACAAGCAGATGTAAGCAAGGTTTCGGAGATAGAGCGATTGTTTGATGAAACCCAAAAAGCATTTGGAAAAATAGATATTGTAGTTGCCAATGCAGGTATCGAAATGGTGGAAACACCGGTTAGTGAATTTACAGAAGAACAATTCGACCGTTTGTTTTCCATCAATACCAAAGGAGCCTATTTTACAATGCAACAGGCAGCCAAAAATGTGGAAGATAATGGACGCATCATCTACATTGCTTCTAGTACTACAGCTTTTCCCGTTGCGGGGATGGCAGTTTATGGCGGTAGTAAAACCACACCACGCTACCTGGTCGATGTACTTTCCAAAGAGATCGGCCATCGCGGGGTAACTGTTAATACGATCATTCCTTTCGCAGTAGACCATTCGGGCATTTTTGCCGAAGAAGGAAGTTATCCGGAGTTGAGAAAATCATTGCTGGATAGCTGCCCGATGGGAAGATTGGCAGAGGTAGAAGATGTAGCGAATGTTGCAGAGTTTTTTGCAAGCGATATGTCTTCTTTCGTGAATGGACAACACTTATTGGTAAACGGCGGAGCTACACAATAAAACACATATGCTAAAAATGCGGATAATATATATCCTCCTATCGGTTTGCGGCTTGTCTGCATGTGGGCAGATCAACAAGCGCCACGAACATAAAACATTAACGGAAATGGATAAAAATAAGATCAGTAACCTTTTGGTAAAACAGGCCTTCCTTGCCTGGCAAGAAGGAAATTCAGAAAATGGACACAATTATTACCTTGTATCTTTTATATCGTACTTACTAAGAATATCTACAATTAAAGGTTGAATATGAGTGATCATCCTTTCATAGCCCAAATCGTTTGGGTGTACGCCATCTACCGTACCCTCATGATCATTTCCCATCATTTTTTCGGAAGTAATAAAATACAAGTCCTTTAGCCCCTTATCTAGTAGCGCCAGTACTTCTTGCTGGATATTGATATTTTGGTTCTTCACGGTCTCGCCCACTACTTTATCCCAATAACCAGATTCTCTAATTATACTTTGCATTACAATAATTGGTGCCTTTGGATGTTTGCGTCTAATGGTATTTACTAAATAAGCGGTACGCTCTTTAATCAGCGTTGGATTGGTGTTGGGTACACAATCTAAGATATAAGCATCGGCATCGATAGCAGCTACCATGTCTGCCACCTCTGGCTCCATCTTGGCGCTACCACTTAACCCCAAATTAATAAAGTTAAGCCCCGTTAATCTAGATAACCTGGCCGGATAAGCCATACCTGGCCTACTCGCTCCAGTACCCTGTACAATACTAGACCCATAAATCAATATCCTTTTGGCAAATGGATCCGCAGCAGCGGTAATCTTTGCCTTTTTCTCTATCCCAATCTGTACATCTTCAACTTTGTCATATAACGGCAAATACAATAGACACTCCTTTTCGGTATTATCCATCCTACTGATAACAATTTCGTCATTACAAACACCACTTACTCTACCTATACCTGCAAACTGCCATTTACCGTCTTTTTTTATGTAAAGGTCAACTCCTTTATGTGCTGTTGGCGACATATTTGCCAAGGCTCTGCTCTTTGAAACACACCATTTGGCCCCTATAACTGTGCTATTAGTTTTAAATGAAATAGCTAACCCTGCCGAGTTGGTTAACAATTGCGCTACTCGTGGTGGTAAACCTTTGTATTTGTTACTATCTATACGATCGTAAATAGTGGGTGTTTCTTCACTTTTACCGATCAACGTAAGCATTTTGGCACTCGTAAAATTCAATTGATCAGTTTTTTGCGCCCGGACGATCAATGTAGTCGCACTTAAAAATGCAATCAATAATATGCTTTTAACAATTCGCTTCATTTTATTTCGCTTTTTTTAGAATAAGGAGCATTGGATAATGATCAGATAATGTATCCGTTAAATCGTCTTTCACTATCGTAGCATCAACAGCATCAGCCTTTAAAGCCTCATTAAGATAAATATAATCGATACGCGTGTAGTTCTTATGCTGCCTCAATTGGGTTGGCGCACTTTTGTCGTATACGGTATTAAATAACCGCCATGAGTCAACTAAGTCAGCATCTAATAATTTTTGAATTGCAGTATAATCTATTGCACCGTTATTAGTTGTTTTAATATCAGGATGATTTCTTTCGGAATTTAGCACCAGGTTCATTTTGTCTGCATTATCATAATCGCTTTTATCCAATGGAGACATATTGTTTAAATCGCCCATTAAAAGAATTTTTTCGCTTTTTGGAATGCGGTTGATATATTTTAACAACGTATCAACTTCAACAATTCTTTTTTGATAATCTTTAGGATGAAGGTGAGTTACAAAAAAATGATAACCCGCTATTTTACCATACAAAAAGCCATGCTGCATGCCTTCTGTTACCTTAACTACATTAGTGATGGGATATTTTGACATCAAGGCAATAGGAAAACCAGCTCTTTTTTGTAAAACGGTGTATTTATATCCCGCTCCTTTTGCCAAATCAACTAATTTCTCTTTCGACATGCTATTCAGTTCTTGAAAAGCTACTACATCTGGGCCTTTCTCCGCTACCCATTTCTGGAATGCTTTAATGTAGATACTGTCTTTTCTAAATCCTTCGTATACATTATAAGAAAGTACTTTAAAAAGATTAGGGTCTTTTTGAGCGGAGAAAAGCATTTTTGTTTTCTTGTAGCTATCTAAATTTGTAGCGTTTTTTTGTGCCAAAATAGCAAAAGGAATAAGCAAGAACCCAAAATGGAAAATACATTTAATCTTTAAATTCATGTTTTTATTTTTTTAAGATGAGTACCATCGGATAATGATCAGACATGTAATCGGTATACGCGTCCTTTACGAGATAAGAATCTTTATAATAATTCAATATGGCCTTATTCATAAAAATGTAATCTATCCGGGTGAAGTTATTGTGCGTTCTCAACTTTGTAGGCGCACTTTTCTCATAATTTGAACGGAATATTTTCCAGGTGTCATAAAACCCTTCATCCGTAATATTTTGGATGGTGGTATAATCAATCTGTCCGTTATTTAAGATTTTAGTCCCCGGATTACTCAATTCAGAAGCCCTTACCAAATCCATTTTAGCAGTAGTATTGTAAAAGGAAGCATCTTGTGGCGACATGTTATTAAAATCACCCATCATTAAGATCTTTTCCGTTTTTGGAATTCCCTGAGTGCGAGCTAAGATAATTTCCATTTCTGCCTTCCTAATCTCATAGGTTAAGGGGCTTAAATGGATCACAAAGAAATTATAATCTAGCACCTTTGCCTGGATCAAATGAAGATTAGAAGGCACAGTTTTGATTTCCGTAATTGGATATTTAGAAACCAAGGCAACAGGAAGCCCAGCTTCATGCCACATTAGGGTATAATTATAGCCCATTTCTACGGCAAAATTTTGTAATCCTGCTTTGGTAAATCCCTTCATTTCTTGCAAAGCAATTACATCCGGTTTCATGGTGTCAATCCATTTCTTGAAACCTTGTTTCTTTACCGCATCGCCACTAAATCCCTCGTATACATTATACGATAGCACTTTAAATGTTCCCTGTTCAATTGCAGTTTCCCGATTTTTCTTTTTACAGGCAACCAAAGTACAACATAAAAGCAAGGCAAAACCAATAAATTTAAGCCTTATTGTTGCCACCATACTTTTGTTCTTAAATTATCTCCACCAATGCGAGCAGCGGCAGCTTCATAGTTTGCTTTATTGGTAGCTTTAGTAATTAATGGGTATTCGAACCGGGTTGGTAAAATACCATTGTTTTTTGCCGCTGGTCCGACAGGTAATACCGGATATCCGGTTCTTCTGTAATCGTACCAAGATTCGAAACCACAAAAGAACATCGCAATATATTTTTGGCTCATGATGCGTTCTAAGGTTGCGGTAGTTCCAGTAAATCTAACAGTTGGTCTAGCCAAATATGTAGCCCCTGGAGTAGTAGATCCACTAGGATCCCAGGTACAGTTCCATTGTCTCCAGGAAGCCTCAACACCTTTATTAAAATACGTTTGAGCGTTAGCCGAAATCCATCCATTTAACGCAGCCTCGGCCAACAAAAAGTTAACTTCAGCCCATGTCAAAATTGGAAATGGATAATCATCTGCCTTAAGCGTGGTTGCTAAAGTAGAAGTTTTGAGTCCTGTATTATCGGCAAAAGCCTGCGTTTCTTGCTCGGTATAACCGCTTGGAATACCAACATATGCTCCTGGAGTATTTTTAGTTGCATACCTAAATCTTCTGCCATCAACAGTGGTATTCATTAAATCCATCAACGACTTACCCATCCTTCTGCTTCCGCTAAATTCTGATGCAGACATTTCAAAAAATAGGTTGATAAATGGCTTTATGCCATCGTATCTCATCATTGCCTCGTCTGCGTTACTGGTAAATAATGGGAACTTTACAGGATCGGCCACCATCTCGGCTATTTCTGTTGGTACATTCATCTCGGTTCTTTTAGACACACGCATCAATAAACGGAGACGCATAGAATTGGCAAATTTTTTCCATTTCACAGGGTCACTCCCATAGATTAGATCTGAGCTATCAAAGGGTTTATTTTCTGTAAATAAGGTATTTGCTCTTTTCAAGTCGGCCAATAAATTCGTGTAGATGGATTGTTGAGTATCATACTTAGGATAATACACCTCCTCCCGACCTTTAAAGGCATCCGTATATGGAATATCACCAAACATATCGGTAAGATTTGATACAAACCAAGCTTTCATCACCAAGGCAGCCCCCATGTTGTTTACATCATTCAGTTTCTCGGCAATTTTGTACATTTCATTCATGTCATTTGCTTTAACATAAAGCGTAGACCAAATCGCATCAAACTCATTTTCCTTGAATTCGTAACGGGCAAAATCATTCAAAGCGCCAGTTTCTACAGTATATTGCATTAACTCGTTGCTTAAGCGATGTGCACGTTTAGTGATGAGCCACATGCCATCAAATTGGGCTGGCGCCAATAAGCTACCAGGTGCAACAGAAGTTACTTTAACCGGATCAGTATTGAGCTTTTCAAAGTCTTTGGTGCAAGAAGTGATAACTCCAATAACAATGAAAAAAGAGAACAATTGACAGTGTTGTAATAAACTTTTCATATCAAATATTTTTAAAATGATGCTTTAATAGTGGCTCCAAAACTTCTGGTCGATGGAAATTGTCCGGTTTCAAAACCTGGTTCTATACGATTTCTATTTAAGGTTGCAATCTCTGGGTCGTACAAGGGGAAGCTGGTAAATAGCAACAGATCACGCCCGTATACGCTTAGTGAAGCTGATTTTGCCCCGATATTTTTTAACAGTGTAGCGGTAAATCTATATTCTAAGGACACCTCACGCAGTTTAATATACGAAGCATCAAAAATGTTCGCTTCCGCATTGTCTCTTAAATATTTCTGGTTATAGTAATCAGCAGCAGTGGCTACAATATCATTTTTACGATAAGTACCATCTGTATTCTGCACTACGCCTTCACCTACTATCCCAGCATATCGGCCTTCGAGTGTAGATCTTAGCTTTCCTGCGCCTGCCAAAACGGAGTTTGAAAATGAATAGATATCACCACCTTTCTGGCCATCAAACAAGAACGAGAAGCTAAATCTATTATAAGTAAACTGATTTTGAATTCCGGCCTTGTAATCTGGTACTGCAGAGCCTAAAATCTTGAAATTTTCAGTATCAATAAGCGGAAGCCCATTGTCATCGTGAACAATCTGACCATCCGGAGAACGCACATATCCAGAACCGTAAATATCCCCTATTGATCCCCCAACAATTGCTTTGATATACCCCCTTGGACCAGTAGCCATAATGATTTCTTCAACATTAGGCGCCAATTCTTTTACCAGACTTCTATTACTAGAATAGGTTAAAGTTGTTTTCCATTGCAACTTACTTTTTTTACCTAGCAGGTTTCCGGTAACAGCAAGTTCATAACCGCTATTGTTGATTAAACCCGCATTAAAGGTTCTACCTGTAAATCCTGTAGCTGGATCATTTGGAACAATTAAAATCTGTTTTGAACTATTCGAATTGTAATAGGTTAAGTCAAAACCAAGTCTGCTGCCAAAAAATCTGATATCTGCTCCTATTTCTCTATTGGTAATGATTTCTGGCTTCAGATTATCACCACCAGGCAAAGTAGTTGGGTTAGTATAACTTCCACCAAATTCGGAAGGATTTAAATAATAACCCGTTCGATAAGGATCAGTATCATTTCCTACTTGTGCAATCGAACCCCTAATCTTGAAATAGGATAAAGGTTTAACTGCTGAAAGGTTAAGCATCTCTGTTAATATTGCACTTCCAGAAGCCGAATAATAGAAGTAAGAGTTATTACCCGCAGGTAAAGTACTTGACCAGTCATTTCTTCCTGTTAAATCAAGAAACAAATACGTTTTATAATTAAACTGTGTCAAACCATAAATACTTTGCACCTCTTTATTAAGCGGTCTCGGCACTAGTAATGTTCTATCCTGGGCATTTCCTAAACTATAAATCCCCGGAGCACTCAAACGTTCGGCAGTTACCGTATTATTCTTTAATTTATTTTTGGTGATACTTGCACCTGCAGCGAACGCAAGTCCAATATTTTTAGACAATTTTTCATCGTACTTATATAACAAATCATAATTCTGCTCCTGCGTATTTACGTCTTGTTCCTGGTAACGTCCTGTAGCATAACGAATACTACTATACGGTCTGCGGTTAGTTCTAAGTGATGTACCTTGATCTATTCCACCTCTTAACATTAAACTCATTTTTTTGCTAAAAGTATAGGTGGCGGTAAGGTTACCAAAAATACGATCCTGGTCTAAAGTGTTCAGATTTTCATATAAAATGAAATAAGGGTTATCGACTACTGAGTTTAACTTGTTGTTTTGATCTATGTCTTTGACATCCCAATAGTCCTTATGCCAACTAAAAGGAATATTGGCCGAACCATACATCAATCCGTACATAAACGAGTTGGTATTATAACCAGATAAGGGTAGGTTGTCACTTTCTTTATGGTAATAATTTACCCTTGTTGTTAATTGAAGATTGTTCAGTTTACTATTACTCGAAAAAGAAAGCCTATTGAATGAATATCCTGTGTTTGGCAAAATATATTTATTGCGCGTATCATTATATGAAAGTCGAATAGAATTTTTGCTATCTCCCCCACTTAATGAAAGGTTGTTATTATAGGTTACGCCTCTAACAAATGCATCCTTTACATAGTTTTTATCAGCAACCCAGGGTGTTCTTGTGGTACCTGTGGTTTTGGTTACCGGATCGTATTGATAGTAAGATTGACCTGCAAAAGCTGGACCGAAGGAACGTGTAGAGTTGGTGCTGGGTCCATCAGGACTTGCTCCGTAAGAAAAATAAGTATTAATGGCATTACCAGCTCCGTATTCATATTGAAAATCGGGATAATGTAGCACATCGTCGAGGGTTACGCCACTGTTAAAGGCGACGGAAAGTTTTTCCTTTTGGTCGGTGTTGCTTTTAGTAGTAATCAAGATTGCACCCGAAGCTGCTCTGGAACCATATAAAGCGGCTGCAGATGGCCCTCTTAATATCGTCACGTCTTTGATATCTTCTGGATTAATCTCACTTAAGGCATTACCATAATCAACTGGTGTTTCGGTATTTCCCGTAGCGCCATAACTTAGTCCATTGTTACCTACCATGCCACTAATAACAGGGACACCATCAATCACCACAAGAGGTTCCCCTTTATCTAAGTCTAAAGAGTTCTGCCCGCGTAAAGTTATCCTTACCGTTCCACCTGGACCGGCACCTGCTTTCGAAATATTTAATCCTGGAACTTTTCCAGACAAAGCATTTACCCAATTGTTTGGTGCAGTTTTAGAAATCTCTTCACCATCCACTTTAGTAACAGCATAGCCTAAGCTTTTCTCTTCCCGTTTAATACCTAAGGCGGTAATTACGACATTGTTCAGCTCCGTTGTTTCCTGTTCTAATACAATTGAAATTGACGAACTCCCCGCTTTTACATTTTGTATTCTTTTAGTTTGATAAGAGATAAAGCTTACTTCCAGGGTATAACTATCTGCTAAAACCGGTACTTTAAAAACACCTTGCGAATTGGTTACCACACTCCTTTTTAACTCTACCACAGTAACATTTGCACCAGGAAGTGGTTTTCCCTGCTCATCTATTATTTTTCCAATAATAAATTGAGCTCCTTTTTGATTGACATTACTTTCTTCTTTAGTTACAATGACAATTTTCTTTGCCTGGAAAATATATCTAAGCGAAGTTTTTTTCAATAGCTGATCCAAGACTTCTGCTACTGAGGTTGTGGTTACGTTAATATTTAACTTGTCATACCCCTCTACCAGCTTTTCATTAAAAACGACTGGTATACCCGATTTTTTTTGAATAGCTGACAATGCTGTTCTTAAATTTTGGTTCTGCAGATTAAGTGTAATTTTTACATCTGATGGTGTTTGAGCCTTTACATGTCCTACCAGTAGAAAGGAACTACATGCCATCAATAGCAATAATAAATGTTTCATATTGGGTTTGGTTCGTTAAGTACTTATCAAATTGTATTGATATATACATTTGTTTAATTAGAAGTATATCCTACAATAAGTTGAATGGTAGTAGACAAAAAACAAACAAAACATAACCACCTAATTATCAGTCAAATATTCTGTATCAGAAAATGAAATCTCTTTATTTTTGATTGAAAAGGATGGCGTTTCCTTTAAATTGATAAGTCAGATGATTAGCACTGCTTAGCACTAATAATATATCTTCTAATCGATCCGTACGGGCAAAGCTAGCAGTAAGGCGGTATTCTTTTAGGCTATCTTGTTCAAAATGTATCTTCACTTTAAATTTACGAGCCAATACAGTACATACATCTAAAAAACGATCGTTATTGAAACTTAGGCTACCTTTTTGCCAGGCAATTACATTATCGGCATCAATAGCTTGCTTTTGCATAACGCCAGTGCTAGCCTGTAAACTTACTTGTTCATTGGGTAAAAGTATAACACTGTTTGTTGTACCATTATTTTGAGGATCGTTATCACTTACGCTTACCTTACCTCTAGTTACTGCAACCTGGATATTACTTAAGTAACTATAGGCTCTCACATTAAAGGCTGTACCCAAGACTTGGGTGCTTAGCTTTTTAGAAGTCACAATAAAGGGCTTTTTTTCGTCATGGCTTACATCGAAATAAGCCTCTCCTTCTATTAAGAACACCTCACGCTGGCTTCTATTAAATTCCTTAGGATATTTAAATCTGCTGTTAGCGTTTAACCATACTTTAGAACCATCGGCCAAGGTTAATTTTAGTTGTTGCCCATCTGGCACTTGCTTTTCTAAATATACTACAGGATCAACGATATTGTAAATTTCTGTTCTGTAATAAAAAAAAGAGAAAAGTAAAACCGCAAGCATAGCCGCTACTTTTAAAATAATGCTCCAGCTTTTTTGTTTAACCGCTAGTTGTCGGTCAATTCGCTGTTTCATTATCATTCCACTGGCCTGCTCTTCATCTTTTGTCCATTCCCAGTTTCCAGCTTCAGATTGGGCATCAAACCACTGCTCAAGAATTTTTCTTTCTTCAGCGGTACACTTGTTATTACGATAACGTTCTAAAAGTTCGTTGACACCTTTTATCTCCATGGCATGATAATATCTAGAAAAATAGGCTTTGGTAGTAGATATTTCAAAATATTTTTACAACTATCTATAAATCAAAACAATAAAATAAATCCACCAGCTCACTTACCATATAAAAATGACAACTATGAATTTAATAGATGAAAAAGAATAAAGAAAGTGATTTGGAAAGTAGAATCATTATATAACACCAGCTTAAAGTGCTTCAATGCATTACTGATTTGCTTTTTAACCGTTTTATCAGAAATATTCAACTTTTCGGAGATCTCTTTATAGCTAAGATTTTCCTTCCTACTCAATACAAAAACCTCTTTCATTTTTGCAGGCAGCTTTTCAATTTCTACATCAATAATGGCATTTAGTTCTCTTGCAGCAAATTCTTCGTTAACTACATCTTGCCTTTCTACCAGGTAACTGGCCAAGTTCTCGGCATGTTTACTTTTATTTAGGTGATCTTGTATAAAGTTAATTCCTTTAAAGCGTGCCGCTGTAAACAAATAACCAGAAAGTGTGCCTTTAGTATTTATTTCTTTTCTACGTAACCAAAGCGACACAAATATTTCTTGTACAATATCCTGTGCAGCATCTTTATCTCGAATGGCTTTTACAACATAAAGAAATAATTGATTCCAATAGAGATTGTAAATCTGATCAAAAGCTGCCCTATCTCCTTCGCATAGTAAATGAAAGAGACGCTCGTCTTCTACAACACAGTTAATTTTGCTGGACATGGTTTATTTGGCAAAACTAATCTAGTAAAATTAAATTAAGGTTTACTTAGTATTATCAAAAACAAACCTTTGTTCCATTACGTAGATTATTTGTTTGTAAGTATTTGATTAGTGCTTCTGGATGATCGGTTTGAACACCCTGAACTCCTTTATCCATAGCAGCTTTCCATTTCACAGCATCTTCATCCGCCATTTGCACATCTAAAAAGACGGACAATCCATTTTCCCTCATAGCGTCAAAAAGCGCTTCATTGGGAATATTGTCAGTCGCTTCCAAAGGCATTTTATAGAGAAAGAAAGTCAATTCTTCTTTCGTCTTTATGCTCTTTGGCAAACCAGACATTAACGGCATGTTTGGGGCCAAGGTTCTCCATGACTTATACTGCTCAGCTTTATTAATATAAACAAGCACTTGCTTTTCCATGCCTGCAGACTTAATCTCTTTGTATGCCTGAGCTACATCAGCGTCCTTAAAATCCAGATAAATATTAATCCGGTTCTTACAGGCTTTTAAAGCTTCTTTAAAACTTGGCAACCTATATAGCTGCCCATCCTTAGCATTTAAAACAAATTTCTCAACTTGATCCAGGTTCAAATCCCCTATTCTGCCCTTGCCATTTGTCGTATGATCTACAGTTTCATTGTGAATTAAAACCAAATGGCCATCACGAGTTGTACGAAGGTCTATCTCCACATAATCTGCACCAAGGTTAATGGCTTCTTCAATTGCGGCTATGCTATTTTCAGGTTTTATCAGATGGCTTCCACGATGGGCAATCACTATAAAGCCATTTTTACATTTGGGCAGCGGCACAATTGTCCGCTGCCCAAATGTGATAAAAACAAAACAGCTAAATAAAAATGTAAGTAAGCTTGTTTTACAATTCATCATTTAAATCATTATTACTTTGAAGCTGGGTTCATATCGGTAAATTCTGCAGCTTTGTCTTTACTTGATTTTTTTAGAGAGAATGCATCAAATAGTTCTCCTGAGGTTTTGTAAGCTTCAAACTTTAGCTTTCCGCCCTCAACATGAATAACCTGGAACAGTTGTGTATTTTCAAGGGAAACATTCATCCATTTGGCACCGTCCACTTTATACATTTTAGGGCCGGCAACAGAAACCAAATAAACTGGTCCGCTAGCTTCTCTGCCCGACAACCCGCGCGGCAGGTTTTGTCCGCGACTATAAGTATGATCATGTCCCTGCAAAACAAGGTCTATGTGATACTTATCAAATAGCGGTTTAAACCGCTCTCTGAATTCTTTATTGTCCCTACTCTTGGCCGTAGAAAAGATAGGATGGTGAAAAGTGATGACTGTCCATAATTTCTTGTTTTCCTTTAAAACCTTTTCCAACCATTCATATTGAATCTTTGCAGAAGCCTCATCCAGGATAATCATTTGAGAATCCAGGGAAATTACCTTCATATTCTGATAATCGATGTAGTAAACCGACTCTTCTAAGCCTTTCGGACCGTTACCAGGCAAGGTGTATTGTACCCCCCAGTGTGGATCCAGAATCAGCTTTCTGTTATCATCCCTTACATATTCATGGTTACCCGGCGAAGGTAGGCTAGGGATCATGCCATTAATAAAACCACCTCCATAATGCCACTCTCCCCATTCCTGATCATTGTTTGAACGGTTAATCAAATCACCGGTATGAATGATAAATCGGGCATCAGGCTGATGTGCAAATGCTTTACGGATTACGCGAGACCATTTTGAACGGATATCATTCTGAGCGTCGCCCAGATAAATAAAAGAAAAAGGTTTATTGGTAACGGATGCCGTTGTAAATTGAAACCATTCGCTCCAATAGTTTCCCGCTCCTACGCGGTAAGCATATACAGTTCCTGGCTTCAGGTTGGCAAAAGTAACCTGGTGATATTTTGCAATAGCGTAATTATTTCCGCCAGACAAAACACGAGACCCGGCATCATAGGTAGTGATCGATTCTTCCAGAGCTGGACTAGAATCCTCAGCTTTGATTTGTGCCTTAGAAGCCACAATGGTTGTATCTGTACGCCAGGTAACGGTCTGGCTCACTTCAGGATTCCCGGTCCAGGTTAAGATCACACGATCTGGGAAAGGTTTCGGATTAAAATCCTGCGCATTTATTTTGCTGAGGCCAGCCACAACAAGCAAGGCCATCAGCGATATCGATCTTTTTAAGCTATTCATATTAAATTTCATGTGTGTTTAGTTTATTTCAGCGACCACATTAATGTAGTCTCCTTGTCCGCTCCGAAAGCAGACACTGCTTTTTGGTAGTTGAGTTTGTTTTTGGCGCTTTCAGAATCGGGAAAAACATAACGTTTCGGGATTCCACGACCAGCAGCAAGCGGCCCGGTTACGAAAGCAGGATAACCCGTACGACGCTGATCAAACCAACCTTCGGCACCTTTGAACAACATAGCCATCCATTTTTGAGTGATCAACTGCTCTAATGAACCGTCATATTTCACGATAGACTGATCATAATAACTTGTCGGAGCTGTTACCGCATAACTGCTCATCGACTCTTTAATCGCTTTATAGTACATGGATTCTGCAGTTTCTCCAGACACATTCAACTTACCTTTCTGCATGGCTTCGGCCAAAATAAAACATTGCTCGGTATAGGTAACCAAACTGGCTTTCAACAATGGGTTTGAAGTAGCACCATTCTTTCTGAAAAAAGTAGAAGAAAAAACAGATACGTGATCTTCACCACCGTTATAAGCAGCAGGTGCATCAATCGCATTAGGTACACCAACATATCTGTTAGGATCAACCGTTGAGCCTGTAGTACTTTTAACCGGCTCTACCCAAACACCTAATCTCGGGTCATTTCTTTGCACAAGTCTGTCAACCAACTCTTTACTTACTTTTGTTTTCTGGTAATCAAAGTCGATCATAGCCAAAGGGCCTCCAGGCCAGCTATATGCAGCGATGTTCCCAAGATAAGGGATCTCAGCATTATCAGCGCTGCTTTCAAAAATTGGAAAAGCCGTTTTATCACTGATAATTTCCTGCATTTCGGTAAATGCAGGGGCGTAATTTTTAGAAATACGCAACAACATCCTTAAACGCAAAGTATTGGCAAACTTACGCCATTGTAAGGCTTTACCCTTGAACATCACATCAGCTTTGGGATTGATTTCCGCGGATGACCCTTTCAAAAGGTCATTAGCTTCGCGAAGTTCTCTTAACAAATCTGGATAGATCACCTGTTGCTGATCGTACTCCGGATAAATCACATTGCTCTCTTTAGATTTTAGTGCCTGAGAATATGGAACATCTCCGTACAAATCAGTTAAATAACTAAAATTAAAAGCCTTTATAATTTTACTGATCGCAACATACTGATTCTCGGAACGTTTCTGTGCAGTTTCCATGAAAGTCTTGTTTACCGACAAGCGTCCATAGATATCATCCCAATCCACAGGGCCCCAATCAAAAAGATCGTAACCGGTATTACGAACCAAAGTCAGGTAACGCGCTGCAGATGCAGGTCTTCTGCCCACAGCATTTTCCTGGTAGGCATAAGCAGTAGAAAGCACCACTTCAGACATTAAAAACTCCGTATTTGTCGTTTCCGGAGCATTTGGATTGGTATTGATTTTTTCAAAATCTTTAGTGCAGGCACCCAATAGGGTCATAAACAGCACCAGAATGGTTTTATATTCGAATTTCATTTCTGCTATTGATTAAAAATTGCAACTTAATTTAAAGCCAAAAGAGCGTGTTCCTGGTAGCGTCCAGTGTCCAACTCCCATTTTAAAGCCTTCAGTAACACTCATCGTAGTTTCTGGATCATAACCCAATCCATTGGCCGTCCAGGTATACAGATTTCTACCGATCAGTGAAAGAGAAAGGTTACTAATTGGAAGCTTGCGCAATAGTTGTTTATCAAACACATAAGTTAAAGAGGCTTCTCTCAACTTCAGGAAAGATGCGGAATAGGTTAGGCGCTCATAATACTTGTTATATGTATTGTTGTAAAAATCTGAAGCAGCAATGATGACTTTATTTTCGCTGAAAGAACCATCACCATTGGCAATGTAACCCGGAATAATCATCCCGTCATTCCGACTTCTACCTTGCGAATCCACCCATGGTAAACCGCCAGTCGCTGCATCTCTACCCGCAATAGTATTGTCGGTTAAACCAGCATTGATCAAACTTTTAACTACATAAGAGTAAAAATTACCCCCCTTACGCCAGTCTAAGAGAAAATTAAGGGTAAAGCTTTTATAGCTGAAGGTATTGTTAAAACCCACCGTAAAATCAGGATTGTAGTTACCTACTTTGATGTATTCGGTATTGTTACGAATGTAATGCCCCGTTTTATCCAATAAAGCAGCACCTGCATTTGGCCCAGTTGGCACCTTCGTATAACTTGGTGTATAAAAATCTCCAATTTTGGTTCCCTCCTTAATGAGGTACCGAATGTTATCTCCATCGGCACTACCCATAGAATACTCAGGCAAACCTTCCATCAAAGAAATTACTTTATTTTCATTCTTTGTGAAGTTCACATTCATTTCCCATTTCAAGGCTGCTTTTACAGGAACAGCAAAGAATCCGATTTCCCATCCACTATTCTGAATGTTACCAGCATTGATCAAGCGGTTTGAAGCACCCGAAGCAATGGTTGTTGGAATATTGATGATCTGATTCCTTTTGTTTGTTTTATACCAGGTTACATCCAACCCTAAACGACTGTCAAGAAAGCGCAGATCTCCACCAAACTCATACGAGGTAGCAATCTCTGGTTTTAAGAAATTATTTTTGAGGTTAAACTCAATAGTTGCCCTTTTCACATCACCCCAATCCTGGTTAAATGGAATGGTATTGTACAATTGGTAAGGATCGGTATCACTACCAACTTGTGCCCAATTGGCCCTGATTTTAGCAAAAGACAAGATATCGGACTTAACTTTAAACACATCGGTTAATACCGTACTTAGGGAAACTGAAGGATAGAAATAAGAATTATTTGCCGCAGGAAGTGTGCTAGACCAATCATTTCTACCAGTCACATCCAGGAATACCATATCTTTAAAGGAAGCATGTCCCATTCCATACAAACTATTGATCCGTTTGCGCGAGTTGTATTGAGAATTGATAATGGTTCCCGCCTGTGCATTGTTAATGTTATAAATACCTGGAATACTCAAACTTTCGGTACGTTGAGCAGTACTTCTGGCAGTTTGATTCATCTGGTTACCGCCAACCGATAAGCTAAATGACCAGTCTTCATTTAAGGTTTTCTTATAACTCAACAGGAAATCCGTATTCTGCTCCTTGAAGAAACTATCATCTACACCATAGCCACCAAATTTAAATCGTTTAGAGCTAAAAGGACGTTTGGTTTCATGTTGTTCATTATACATATCAAGGCCAGTACGCGCCATGAAACTCAGGTCATTGGTCAGGTCAATTACGGCCTGTATATTTCCGGTTATGCGGTTTCGATCATAACCATTGGTATGTTCGTAGGCCACAAAATATGGGTTATCCGAATCATCGGGAGAGAATTGTTCTATATTTTCCCGGCCTGGTTTCCAATAATTCCTCAAATCTTTAATGCTCATATTAGAAGGCATCGAATAAAGCATTTGTGTTACGCTTTCCCGATAAGCCGATGGGCGGTTATCGCTCTTATTGTTTACATAGCCCAGATTGGTGCTGATTTTAATTTTAGGATGCAATACATAGGTGGCTGCCAGGTTTAAAGTATTCCTACTCAAATCAGTATTGGGCACAATACCCTTATTTACCAGATTGGTATAAGAAAGCCTGTAATTGCCATCTGCATTTTTACCTGTAATGGCAATGTTATTGGTATAAGTTGAGCCAGTCTCATAAAAATCCTTGGCATTGTTGGGATGCGATACCCAATCCGTAGGTACTGGTTTCCCATTGGCATCAAGTGGACTGTTCCATTGTAGGTGTTTGGTACCTACATCCAAGCGCGGCCCCCATGCTGAGGTTGTAGAAACTGCCGGATCGTCGGTATATTCTCCTGCTCCAAACTGATTTTGGAAATGAGGAAACATCCAGGCCTTATCATACATGGCATTGGAGCTGAAACTCACCCCTAAGCCTTTTTTACTTGCCGCACCACTCTTTGTGGTGATCAGCACAACACCGCTTCCTGCCCTACTACCGTATAAAGCTGCAGCACTGGCGCCTTTCAATATGGTAATACTCTCAATATCATCCGGACTAATGTCAGCAATCGGACTACCATAATCTACTGAAGAACGTCCTACCTCTGATGTTGCACGTAAGGAATGCGCTACTGGAACACCATCTACTACAAATAGTGGCTGATTGTCTGTCGCAATAGAAGATTGTCCACGAATTGTGATGAAGGCCGAAGAGCCCGGATCAGAACCAGCACTAACGACATTCACACCGGCTACTTTTCCAGCCAAGGAATTGATAACATTGACTTCTTTAACCGTGTTTACATCACTTCCTTTAACCGTTGCAATGGAATACCCCAAGGCCTTTTCAGAACGTTTAATACCCAATGCGGTAACTACCACCTCCGAAAGTGCAGTTTGATCGGGTACAAGACTCACGTTAATTACCGCCCGACCTCCTACTACAAGTTCCTGGGTTTGATATCCCATCATTCTAAAAAGAAGCACAGCGGATCCGTCCTTTACATTTAGGCTATACTCTCCATTTAAGCTCGTAACGGCTGTATTGCCCCCACTTTTTTCGATGATGCTAGCCCCTGGTATAGGCAGCCCCTTCTCATCAGTTACCTTTCCTTTAACACGAATGGCTTTTTTAATAATAACCTGGTTATTCTGAACCTGGTAAGTGAGTTGCATGGGCGTTAATATGCGGTTTAGCAAACTGCTGACCAATTCGTTATCAGCGTTAATGGTTTCAACGCGCCTACTTAATACGGCGTCATTATTTGTGTAAACAAAAGAAAGACTGGTTTTCTTTTCGATGTTTTTAAGTAATTCGGTTAAGGTACCGTGTTTAAAGCTGAAACTGATCCTACTGTTTAGATCCTGCGCTTTTACAGGCGAAGCCTGCCCAGCAAAGAGCATTACAGAAAGAAAAAAATAGATCAGGGTAAAAAAACGCATTACTTTAAAAATTAATTGATTAGTCACTGCGGACTTTTTCATAACTTTGAATGTTTTAATCATTGATGGGTTAAAATAAAATTGAATTTTTTAGCCGTAAGCGTGCGCCAACATGCTTCGGCTTTTTTTGTATAGGTGTCTAATTACATTTACCTCCTTTTATATAAATTGTCTGTTTGTTAATCGTGTACTGGATATCTAAAGTCATTTGAATGGTTTTTAATACTTCATTTATGCTGACGTTATCAAATTTTGCGGTGAGTTTACAAGCCTTGAAAGAGCGGTCTGTCTTAATCTGAGCTGCATATCTGCGTTCTATTACTTCAAAGACCTCTTCCATCGGAGTTTGATCAAATACCATCTTCCCTTCAGTCCAACCAACGGCAAAATGAGCATCTTCTATATTTTCAAGATGTAGCGATCCTGATTTTAAATCACAAACACCTTTTTGATTGGGTATAAGATGAATGGCTTTCGACTGTACTCCTGCGGAATCCCGAGATACAGCAACCTTACCAGTAAGCACTGTTACTTCAGGACTGGATTTTTCCCATGCACGGATATTAAAGCTTGTCCCCAATACCCGAGTCTGGATGTTTAAGCTGTGTACAATAAAAGGATGTTTTGGATCACGCTTCACCTTAAAGAAAGCCTCTCCGTTTAGTTTAACCGTTCTAAAAGAAGCCTGTTTGATGTTATCAGGGAAGCTGATGCTACTTCCGGCATTTAGCCAAATCTCAGTACTATCTGGAAGCATGATATTGGTAATCTTTCCAGGGGCTGACACTTTCGTGATCCAAGCGGCTTGATGATTTGGTAAAAGCCTTTGCTCGCTTTTATTAAATAAGATAAACATGGCCATTGCAGCCACAACGGCCGCCGCTGCCGACCAAATTATAAATGTTTTATTTTTTGTAGGTCTTTCTGATTGCACTGAAGTCTGGATGTCAGCAAAACTTACCTTCCAGGATTCATTTTTCGGCGCCATAGCTGTACTTTCCCAAAGCCATATCGCCTGATCCAACTCCTGTTGGTGCTGAGGGTCTTTGCGAAGCCAGTTCTGCAAACGCTCCTCCAAATCTGCCAGCTCCTGCATCTTGCCCTGCTCTTTTGCAGATAAATAATCGAGTACTAGTTTCCAGGTTTCTTTGTCCATCGTTATGCTTTTATAACTACAAGACAAGATTCAGGCTGCGATTACGGGTCCAAAAACGTTAAGGTTCTATTAAGAAATCGTTAAGTGTAATTTATCTGAACTCGGTTTCATTTTTCAAGACCTTTTCCTGCAAAAACTGAAATCCTTTTACCAAGTGATCTTCTACTGTGCGAACAGAAATATCCAATAAGGCAGCAATTTCTTTATAACTGAAACCTTCAATTCTATACATATAGAAAATCAGACGCCTTCGTTCTGGCATTTGATCTATCAAATCATAAAGCATACGTGTTCTGTCCTTATACATATAGGTTTGAAAAGGATCTGCCCTGACATCTATAATTTCCTGAACTTCCTCTTCCTCCAGATGCTGAAAATTTAATCTGGAAGTTTTAAAGTAGTTGTTGGCTCCATTTTTTACAGCGCGAAACAGATAAGCTTTTTCATTGATGAGCAGGATCTTATTTTTCCATATAGCGATAAACACATCGTTTAAAATCAGCTGTGCGTCTTCTATATCCTTCACCAGGTATATCGCGTACTTTTTAAGCGTAGGATACATGCGACGGTAAAGATCCTCGAATGCTTTGTCATCGAGTGTACGTACATCATCTTCGTTAAAGCCGGCAGTATTATTTTCGCCCATAAAATATGAAGCAAAATTAGACCTGCCAAATGACGGACGTATTAACAAAATGTTAAATGAAGCGGGTATAAGAATATATACCAATGTTTATTTTTCTCTACTTTTATAAACCTAGAATTCGACTTAATCATGAAAAATAAAATGATTTCTAAAACAACATTGCAGGTATTTAGAGAAGGACTCACAAAATTCGTTACTTTTTCCGATGCGGAATGGGTCGAACTTACCCCTTATTTAAGGGCTTCAAGCATTAAAAAGAAAGATCACTTTGTAGTTCATGGTAAAGTTTGCAAGCATATAGGTTTTGTGATTAAGGGCTCTTTAAGATTTTACCACGTAAAGGATGGAACCGAGATCACAGGATATTTTTGTTTTGAGAATGAATTTGTAAGTTCTTATAAAAGTTACCTCAAACAAGAGCTAAGTCTCACCGGTATCCAAGCCATGGAGGATACAGAATTGATTTTGATTGCTTACGAAGATATGCAGCAACTATTGGCTCATCCTAAGCTCGCCTTTAAAATGGAACAGTTTGGCCGGTTAATAGCCGAATATTATATCTGTTGTTATGAAGATCGTATGGCGGCTTTCATTGTGCAAAGCCCCGAAGAGCGTTACTTAAGCATGATTGAAAATCAGGCCGGCATACTATTGCGTATTCCTCAACATTATGTAGCCAATTTCCTTGGCATTACCCCGGTTTCTCTTTCAAGAATTCGTAAAAGAACTTTAAGAGGAGTTGTAAATAACTAAAATGCTTATCTTTTGTTAACGTTTTGAATAACTATTGGCACATACCTTTGATATAGATCAAAACCAAAAACTATGCACACCATATTAGGAGGCGGCGGGCCATCAGCAAATGCGCTGACACGTGAATTGTTAAAACATAATGAAGAAATACGACTGGTTAGCAGGAGGCCGGTAAAGATTACCGGTACCCAGATGACCTGGAGAAAGGCAGATTTGTTGAATTATTCAGAAGTATTGGACGCTGTGAAAGGATCAACGGTCATCTATATGTGTGCTGGACTGGTTTATGATAAGGAGATCTGGAAACAACAATGGCCAGTCATTATGCAGAACTTAATCAATGTGGCAAAAGAAACACAAGCCAGACTGCTATTTTTTGATAACGTATACATGTATGGATTGGTTAATGGCCCAATGTTGGAGAGCACTCCTTACCATCCTGTAAGTGTAAAGGGTGAAGTCAGGGCGAAAATTGCTACCCAGTTGATGGAAGAAGTGAAGTCGGGCAACATCCAGGCTACGATTGCCAGAGCTGCTGATTTTTACGGTACCGATTCTATGAATAGCTTCCTGGATAGCATGGTGCTAGATAAATTTGCTAAACATCAAACTGCACAATGGATTGGCGACCCTAAGAAACTCCACAATTTCACTTATATCCCCGACACCGGAAAAGCAATGTATTTGTTGGGTCAGGATGAAGCCTCAGGAAATCAGATCTGGCACCTGCCAACTGCTGCACCAATAACTGGTCAGGAGATGATTGCACTGGCAGCGGATATTTTTGCTGCAAAGCCCAACTTTACTACGGTGAATAAATTGATGCTGCAAATGGTTGGCCTATTTAAAAAAGTCGTTGCAGGGACGGTGGAAATGTATTATCAATATGACCACGATTATCATTTAGACTCCTCAAAATTTGAAAAAGCGTTTAATTTTAAACCGAGTAGTTATAAAGAAGGTATTAAACAATGGTCCAATACTTTAATTTCTACTTAATCGCTTCATCCCAAGCCGCGCGAGCGAGTTCAGCAATAATCAGATCATTTACTTTCTCAGTCTCTTTAGACATGGATACAAAAACCGAAATAAGGATTCTTTTTCCATTCGGGAGCCTTACAATCCCAATGTCATTAGTAGCTGCAGTAAGCCCATCCCTATTTACACCCGAATATCCGGTTTTATGTGCAACAATAGTCCCAGAAGGCAACAATCCTTTGATTTTATTAGGACCTGACACTGTTTCTTCCATCGCCTTCATTAAAAAAGCACTGGTATTCTTTTTAAGTACCTGCCCATTCCAAAACTTCTCTAACAACAAGTTCGCTGCCTTTGGCGTTGTCCAATTCGTAAACTGAACTTTATCATCCTTGTGCATCTCCTCTTCAGTTGCCGCAATTGCACAATCTTTAATATCTAGTTTAGCAATGTACTTGTGTACTTTATTAGGACCTCCAACAAGTCGAAATAAGATATCACAACCATTGTTATCGCTTTCTGATATCGTAATTCTAATAATTTCAGACAATGGCAAAGCTACATTCCCATTAGGATACTTCTCTCTTAATGGGCTCCAGGTATTGGGCAACAAGTCACTCTTTTTTACAAAAATCTTTTGATGGAGCGCCATTTTGCCTTTATCAACCTGATCCAGCACAGCAAGAGCAAGATGAAACTTATATACACTTTGCATTGGGTAGTGCTGATCTCCGTTAACAGAGATAGATCTACGGTCACCTAAGAAGAATACAGATACACCCACATCTGCTTTTTTACCCTTAATGATTTGCGCTAATTTTTCTTGAAGGCTACTAGTTTGCGCTGAAAGCTTTAATGATAACAAGCCAGTCAACATTAAAAGAATACAGGAAATTCTTTTCATAAAAATCTGAATATGTAAACTACTTAGTCTTATAGGTTTCGGCCAATTTCAATGCCTGATAAGCATTAACAATACCACCACTTACGCATAATTCCTTAAAAGTAACACGCTCTGTCTCCCCCTTCTCATTCTCCCGTCTCACTTTTTGCTCAGGCTTAACCACAGATTGCATAATAATAGTTCTTACATCTTGAGCCTTCAGCTCGGGATAATAACTTAAAATTAAAGCTGCTAAGCCCGAAACTACAGGTGCCGCCATACTTGTTCCATCAAACTCTTCATATTTTGACTCAGGAACAGTTGACTTTATCATAAATCCAGGAGCAAATACATCTACAGTATGCTTACCATAATTAGAAAAAGAAGCCTTTAAACTTGCATCATTTTTATATGCGCTAGCACCAACTTCAATCCAGTTGGTAGCATGTGGTAAATTAAACTTAGTGGTATCCAAAACAACTTTTACAGCAGGAGCTGGATAATTCCTCCCCATACCATTCCCTTGCATTTGGTTTTGTCCAGGTCTAAATGTCATAGGATTAACCTCTGCCTTCTTATGTGCTTTTTTATAAGCAACAGCCTCTGGACTATCATAATACTTAGTTGGATAATTCTCTTCCACATCATTATTATTATTGTCATTACCTGCAGCATGCACCAACAAAACTCCCTTTTCTTCGGCATACTTTACTGCCTCGTCTACAACATCTTTAGCCCACTTAAAGCCCTTTCCAAAACTCATATTAATCACCCGTGCACCATTATCTACTGCATACCTAATGCCATTTGCCACATCCTTATCACGCTCATCCCCCTCAGGCACCACCCTTATACCCATGATACGAACATGGTTAGCGATCCCATTTATACCTATTCCATTATTTCGCTCTCCAGCAATTATTCCCGACACGTGTGAACCATGATCTGCATTTGGTCCCATCACATCATTATTACCATAGTAACGCTCCCTTGCATTTGAATAATCATCTTCAACCAATTCAGCACGCTGATCATACTTAGGATTCAGATTATAACGCAACATCACATCATATTGCTTATAGGCATCCTTCATTTCCTTATGAAACTTTTCCATGGATCCACTATCCTTTGCTCCTCTTCTAATGATCTTTTTACACTGCTCCTCCTCTTCACTATCCGCTTTATAACGTTCCATATCCTCTAAGGAAGGAATAGCCTTATGATTAATCTGTCCAACAGAATCAAGCATCTTGTTTATAATAGAAATCACAGCAAAAGTCTGATCAGCATCATCATATTTCTTTCCAAATTCTGCAGTAACCTTTGTATAAAGTGCAAACTCTTCCTTTTCTGTACTATCCAATACAGTAGATTTAATGGTCGATCTATACTTAGGCTGCAATTCCCTATAAATTCGAATCAACTCTAAATTGTCATAAGCCAGATCGCCCTTTTTCGACCCTATAAAATTCCAACCATGTATATCGTCTACGTATCCGTTCCCATCATCATCGATCCCGTTTCCAGGAATCTCCTTCTTATTGGTCCACAAAACATTCTTCAAATCTTCATGCTTAGTTTCGACACCGCCATCTATTACAGCAACAATAATACTTTCTTTAGGCTTTTTATCCTTTAACAATTCATCATAAGCCTTTTCAGTACTAATACCAAAATATCCATCCTTCACTAAATCTAAATTATACCAATTCGGAGGTAGCTTAACATCTTTACTCTGTGAAAAAGCAGTTGAACTGGCAAAAAATAAAATTGTAAAATATAATATATGCTTAAGTTTCATTTCTGAATATTTATAAAGTAACGTAAAATACAATAATACGGTTTTATAATATTTAGGGCTGAGATTTAGCATTTTTTAACACAAAACACTGTTCACAATTCCCTAAAAAAACAAATAGGAATTTTTATCTAAACAGAATTAAGAACATATTAATATCTTGTTTCTTAATTACCAATACGAGAAACCAATATAAACCTACCATGCTTCCAACCACGCCTTTTAAACTAATTTTTCAAAGTGTTTTATTACTAGCCATGGCTATCATTTCCGGCTGTTCTACTCTTAAATCCCAAAACAATCCTGAATGGAAGGACCTCTTTAATGGAAAAGACATTAAAGATTGGAATGTAAAGATCAATCATCACGAAATTGGCGATAATTATGGCAATACATTCAGAGTTGAGGATGGTATGATCAAAGTTAGATATGACCAATATGGCGCTTACAACAATCAGTATGGCCATTTGTACTATAAACAACCTTTTTCCCATTACCGTCTGTTGGTAGAATATAGAATCACAGGCGAATGGAAAACCGATGCCCCGTCGTATACCATTAGTAATAGTGGTATCATGTTCCATTCGCAAGATCCCAAAACAATGCTTAAAGATCAAGATTGGCCTATATCCATTGAATTTCAACTGTTAGCTGGTCTAGATGATGGAAAACCCCGACCTACAGGTAATATGTGCTCACCTGGCACAGATGTCATCTACGAAGGAAAAATAGACAGTAGGCATTGCATTGACTCTAAATCTAAGACTTATAAAAAAGAAGAGTGGGTACAAGCCGAGTTAATTGTATTGGGCGACTCGCTGATCACTCACCTTATTAATGGCGATACCGTGCTACAATATTCAAAACCACAAATTGGTGGCGGGGTTGTCAACAATTTCGATCCTGCCATTAAACTGGATGGCAAACTTTTGAAAGAAGGCTTTATTGCCCTACAAAGTGAAGGGCAACCCGTTGACTTCCGAAAAGTTCGAATAATGAATTTAGAAAAACGCATTAAAACACCACAAAAATAAACGTAAACACTTATAATAACCAAACACTCAAATGATTAAATTTTCTTTAATGACCAACGCCTTTTAAAGAAAGTAGATCACCAATACCAGCAAATGGCAGGGTGTATTCAGCCAGCAGAATCCTATTGAATCCATAGGCGCTGTAAACAGAAATAGGCGGAAGATAAGAGCCTATAGTCCAAATGCCCTTAAGCCCCTAAAGGAAAATAGAAATGTTATAAACAAGAAAAGCCGATAGTCTTTTGGACTACCGGCTTTCTATAAGATTTGGCACCGACCTACTCTCCCACGTGTTACCGCAGTACCATCGGCTCTGGTGGGCTTAACTTCTCTGTTCGGAATGGGAAGAGGTGGACACCACCGATATAGGCACCTAAATATTTTTAAATATCTAGTATATATCGTTTCGCTTTTGTTGCTCAGCTYWCGCCTTGCTCGATTTGTTACTAAACAAATGACATATTATTGAAAGAAGTTATTAKGAAGAACAAACAACAGTTTATTGCTCTTGAAAGCTTCGGATGATTAGTATTACTCGACTTTGATCTCACAACCTTTACATCTGTAACCTATCAACGTAGTAGTCTGCTACGGTCCTATATGGAATTCTCATCTCGTGGCTAGTTTCGCACTTAGATGCTTTCAGCGCTTATCTATTCCCAGCGTAGCTACTCTGCAATGCCCCTGGCGGAACAACAGATTCACTAGAGGCTAGTCCAACCCGGT
>NZ_SJSM01000031.1 GCF_004331685.1 Pedobacter hiemivivus
TTAAACATACGGATGGGACTCTCCGCAGTACGTCCATTGGTGTGGCAGTACTTCTCGAGCAGTTCATCATAAATGAAACTGAAGTCTATTAGATCGTTGATCTTTCGAAGTAAATTGTCTTTGGGAATGATCAAATCATACAATCCTGAGTAGGCACTGAATTGAATCTTTTGTTGATGAGCTAACATTGGGCACCTTTTAAAACCTACTTTTAAGGTACAAAAAAAGAGCAGATAACCATAGTTCTTCTGCTCTTTTTGGACTCCAAATATTTAAAAGGACTTTTTCAGTGCCCTCGATCATTCAAACGCCCTTTTTTTATGAGAAGTAATTTTTAATACTTAAATGGCTTTCCACCCACCATTACTTCCTGTGTTGCTTCATCAAACGTGGCTTTCTGTCCAGTTCTTGCAGCAGCATTCGTCATAATGGTCGCTATTGAATGATAATAACCTGCTTCAACAGGTGCATTTGTTTGCTTACGACTTCTAATGCACTCCATCCAGTTGCGCATGTGTGCAGAGGTCAATTTATCCCCACCAGTATTGGCCGAGGCAGCAACCTGCTCTACCGTCTCAGTAAGTTTTAGCTCAGGCAGTAAATTCGGTTGCATCTTCATTGCTGAAGCCGCTTTGGCATTTAAACCACCAACAGGAGAAACGGTATTGGTATTCAGATTTAATTCTCCACCATTTGAATAATAGATTTCTGCTGGACGCTCATCACCATTATGCATTCTAGAAGTAAAAACTACCTGAAAACCATTATTAGGATCGTTCGGCTTGCCATAATCAAATACGGCAGTGGTAGTATCCCAGTTTCTACGACCATCTCTCCATTGGTAAATTCCACCATTGGCTACCACACTTCTTGGATGTTTTAAATCTGTAAACCAGTGTACAGTATCAATTTGGTGCGACATCCACTGTCCAGGCATCCCTGATGAGTATGGCCAAAACAAGCGGTACTCTAGATATTTTCTTGGATCCCATGCTTCAAAAGGGCGGTTGATTAAAAAACGTTTCCAATCTGTATCCTCTTGTTTCAATTTTGCTACCAGGTCAGGTCTGCGCCAGCGGCCTGGTTGATTTACATTCCAGCTCAGTTCAACCATTGTGATATCTCCGAACTTACCATCTTTAATGAATTTATTAGCTGCATGGTAATTGTTACCGCTTCTACGCTGCGAACCAATTTGAACAATTTGTTTAGACGCTTTAACAGCTTTCAAAGCCATACGCGCATCTTCCATTGTTTCTGCAAATGGCTTTTCACAATATACATCGCATTTATTGTTCACAGCCTCCGCAGCATGAGTAGCATGTTGAAAATCCGCGGTACTTACAATCACAGCGTCAATATCTTTTAACCCATATAGCTCATCATTATTACGACAACCGGTAATATCATGACCGAATTTAGATTTTAAAGTCTCCACACCTAAACCCCTGCGGTAGTTCCAAAGATCAGATACCGCTACGATATCAAAATTTAATTCTTTCTGGTGATTTAAAAATGAAGGCAAAAGTGAGTCTTTAAAACGATCCGAAAAGCCAACTACACCAACTCTTACGCGATCATTTGCACCTATGATATTACCATAGCTCTTTGCACTTATGCCCATGGTTCCTAAATAGGTTCCTGCTGCTGCAATAGCAGATTGTTTAATAAATTTTCTTCTTGAATCTAACATTGTTGCTAAAATTTTAAAGTTCTTTTAATTTAATACTTCTAAAGGAAACGTTATCACCATGGTCTTGAATCAGGATATGTCCCTTAGGTGCCATCCCAAAATCTTTCCAGTTTTTATATTTACTCTCCGCAACCAAGGCGTTAAATTCGGCCGATCCTCTAACATATTCAAGGATTTTAAAGCCGTTTAAATAATATTCTATCTTGTTATTTGGATAGACTATAACTACACCTTTATTCCATTCACCAATCTTTCTTTGCGAGTTAGGTATCTTTTTGCTCGTTATCAGGTCGTACAATGAACCCAAAGTACGGTTACCGTTCTTACCCAACTTTGCATCTGGATGTCTTACATCATCAAGGATTTGATATTCAGGACCTATAGCAGAGCCTTTATTGCCTTCAGTAAGGGTTACGAAGTATTTAATCCCACTATTGGCACCTTCAGTCAATTTAAAATCAAACTTCAATGCAAAAGCACCATACTGCTTTTCTGTAACGATGTCACCACCATTGGTTGATTCAGCTCCGTTAGACTTAACAACACTCAGTAAGCCATCTTTTATCTCCCAACCTTTTTCTGGAAATCCTTTTTTATAAGCGCCTTTCCATCCATTAGTGGTTTTTCCATCCCATAAAAGGCTATAACCGTTTGCCTTTTCTGCAGCAGATAAGTTATTCGGAATTGTATTCACTACGAAAATGTTATCCGTTTTTGTAGGTTTCAATCCTTCAGTTTGAATACGGATATTTCTCCATCTGATCTGCTTACCAGGTTCATCATTTTTACCGATAGCATGTACCTGCAAAGCGATAAAACCAGAAGGCGTTAGATCGTCAACCAAATTGGCTGTAGCGATTCCGTTAACCCAGGTTCTGATTGAATTGCCAATGCATTCAATTCTGTATTTATTCCATTCTCCTTTTTTAAAGGCCGTTTTTGCCTTAGGATTAATGTCGGTAGGGTATAACCATCCACGACGAGCCTCATCATATATACCACCACTATAAGCTCTGTCCGAAGGATCAACTTCCATTTGATAACCATGAACCCTTCCATTGTTGTAATCTGGCTTACTCAAACTTCTAAACTGAATCCCAGAATTCATTGAATTATCTACTAGTAATTCAACCTCAAAAATAAAGTCACCATAGTTTTTTTCTGTAGTTAAAAAGGAGTTAGGTGTATCCTTAACTGTAGTCCCTACAATTTCTCCATTTACAACCGCATATTTTGCATTCCCATTCAGCTGCTTCCAGCCCGTTAAATCTTTTCCGTTAAATAGGTTTTGCCATTTGCCGCTTTGTGCATGTAAGGACGTTAGGGACGTCCCCAGCATCAAGCCTGTTAAAATTAGTAATCTAGTCTTCATTTGTGTTAATTATTGGTTTTATATTTTATAGGTCAAATTTGTTTTCCAAAATCAAGCGCTTGTTTGTTCAGTAGTTCTGCAGTTTGCTTTTTGCCTGATCCGATGATGATACGATAACGGAAAGTAACCGATTCACCAGGTTTCAAGGTCAGGTTCATATGTTCTTTGCCATTGCTAAAAATAGCTTGACCAAGCGGGTTGGCAGCAAACAAACCATAATCTCTGGCGTGCCAGTAAGTAGGGTAGCCTGGGTTTTTAGGATGATCAACAACCGCGATAGAAACCGGTTGAGTTTCCTTTACCCCAAACAATACACACCAATTCCCACGTGTTCCCCAGGCATCATTACCTTTTTTACCTTCGCTCGTCAGGTAATCGCCATTGGCTCCATTTTTAGTAGGTGCGATTTTGGTTACGATACCTTTATTATCAGTGTAAGATTCTTCCTTATCAGATGGTAATTCCAATTCTTTAGTCACCCTAATACCCAACATTCCATCCTTAACATCTTTAAAGTAAACTGTATCCTTTTGCGCAGTGAGCGTAGTTACCCTATCAATAGTTCTTGTATCATCATTACCACTAAACACAAAGGTAGTTGCCTCTTTTAGCAGCACCCTTTTATCCTGTCTTTCCCAGTTTGCGGTATAGTTTAAACTACCCTTAGTCTTGCCATCCTTAACAGCCGCAACTTTCACATTCCTAATCCATCCGTAAGATGATTTCTTAGCAGCAGGAATGTTGTAGGAATTGTTCCAGAAATCAAGTCCATTTACACTCTCATAATTGAACCATAAGCCCACATGATGGGGGTGATCCGTACGTTCGTTGCCACGTTTATTCAAAGGAAAGCCTCTAGTTACTGTCAGGCCGCTGGCTGTTTGTAAAGGATATAAAATTGGTTTTTCCAGATTATCAGGATAGAGGAAGCTTGTAAAAGGCTTACCATCAATCAAAACATCAACCTTTTGCTGTTTTGCATTTTCAAGAAAGCTTACTTTTTTGGTTTGGGCGGTTAGCTGCAAACTCGCAAAGCAGCAGCCAAGGATCAGGTATTTGTTCATTTACATTTGGTTTTAAAATTAGTTGTTTCTTGTAAGCCCGTTCAAGCTGAATCATTAATCTGGATCATGCTATACGCATCGTCATCCTGAATTCATTTCAGGATCTCGCACAGGCTATTCGGTTTTTCTCTTCCGAGATCCTGAAATGAATTCAGGATGACGATCGATTTAAACAATGAAACACTATCATTTATTGGTTAAGTTTTAGCTAAATATACCTTTCTTAAAATATAATCAACTCTTTAATTGCCCTCTATACCCAAAAAATTACGAAAACGATTGAGTAAATTTTTAAAAATTATCGGCAATAAGCCTTATCATTGTTAGTCCTAAAACAAAGACAATGAACCGCAAACATTTTCTTTCTTCCCTCGCAATCGCTGGCTCAACAATGAGCACTTTAAAAGCATGGAGTAATCCTGCCATATCAAGTAAAGACGCTGTGATACCACCGTATTTACGGCCCGGTGATACCATTGGAGTGACGACTCCGGCAGGCTACATGACCATGGAGGAGATACAGCCAGCCATACAGTTGATGGAAAGTTGGGGCTTTAAAATACAGATTGGTAGTACTATTGGTAAAAGAGATTACTGTATGGGTGGAACTGATGCGGAGCGCGTTCAAGACCTTCAGCAAATGCTAGACGATCCCAATATCAAGGCCATTATGTGTGCCCGAGGTGGTTATGGCGTGATACGAATCATTGATATGCTTAATTTCGATAGGTTTAAGGCTAAACCAAAATGGATCATTGGCTTTAGCGACATTACTGTATTGCATTGTCACTTAAGTAGTCAGCTAAATATAGCCTCAATCCACTCTAAAATGTGTAATAGCTTTCCTAAGGATTGGTTATTGGCTGAGCCGATACAAATAGAAACCATACTTTCCATTAGGCAAGTATTAAGTGGGCAACCAATTAAATATAAGGCAGTAGCCCAAAGTTACAATAGAATGGGCAGGGTAGAGGCTCCCCTGATTGGTGGCAACCTTAGTATTATAGAAACTCTTGCTGGAACAGTATCGGATATCAATACCGATGGAAAGATCCTTTTTGTAGAAGATACAGGTGAGTACTTGTACAGTATTGACAGAATGTTTTGGAACCTGAAACGCAGTGGAAAACTGGCAAAGTTAAAAGGACTCGTCATTGGCGGCTTTAAAGTAAAACCAGATGATCCAGGTGAAGAATTTGGCAGAACTGTATATGAGGTGATTACAGAAAAAATTAAGGAATATGGTTATCCAGTGTGTTTTGATTTCCCTGTAGGCCACCAAAAGAATAACTTTGCACTTAAATGTGGCACAAAACACATACTCAATGTAGATGCAAATGGAAGTTCACTCGTATCAATCTAACCCTGCTGCCATAAGGCTTTCGGAACTGACAAATCAGATCCGGCAGACAATTGATGGGGTATTTGGTAACCGGACTTTCTGGGTAATTGCAGATGTAACCAGCCATACCTATAAAGAGCAAAGCAATTATCACTATTTTGAACTCGTAGAAAAAGATAAAACTTCGGCGAAAATCCTGACCAAGATAGCGGGCAGAGCCTGGGGAAATGCTTCTGTAAACATTTCCAATTTTGAACAGGCCACAGGTCAAAAGTTTAAAAACGACATCAATGTACTCATTCAGGTTTCTGTACAGTACAATCCGGCATTCGGACTACAGTTAAACCTTGTTGACATAGATACCAATTTTACTTTGGGCCTGTTTGAGCAGCAAAGAAAAGAAACGCTGGAAAGGCTACTCAAGGAAAATCCTGATTTTATACAGAAATCGGGTGATCACTATGTTACCCGAAACAATAGTTTAGCTTTAAATAAAGTTTTGCAGCATATTGCGGTCATCTCATCAGCTACTTCAGCCGGTTATCAGGATTTTAAGCATACCCTGGACAATAACTCCTTTGGTTATCGTTTTCAAATTGATGATTACTTTACTTTAATGCAGGGTGAAACTAATGCAAAGCCTTTTCTGGCTAAAATTGTAGAAGTATTTCAATCCGGGAAACCTTATGATGCGCTAGTGATTATCAGGGGAGGTGGCGCACAGATGGACTTTCTTATTTTTGATAATTATGATCTGAGCAGGGCGATTGCTAAATTCCCAATACCTGTCATCACAGGAATAGGGCACCAAAAGAACGAAACCATTGCCGATTTAATGGCACATACGTCTACGAAAACACCAACAAAAGCTGCAGAATTGATCATTGCGCACAACCGTGCATTTGAAGAAGCGCTGGTTAGTTTGCAAAAAATAGTGCTGATCAAAACTTATCAGCTGATCAATTATCATAAGGATAGGCTAACGCACATCAATCAGATCACAATCAGCACTACCCGTAACCTGTTGCACGAGCAGCATAGGAATATCCTTAACTTATCGCGGTTGGTATTGACCAATCCTAAGATCATGATTTCCAACAAGCAAAAAGACCTGAGTAATGTGATCGGTAATCTAAAAGCTTACAACAGGATGTATTTTGCTAATAAAAGCGGATATATTGGCCATTTTCAATCGTTGGTTAGGTTAATGAGTCCACAAAACATATTAAATAAGGGCTTCGCCATCCTTAAGGTAAATGGCCAGATTGTAAGCAATGCCGATCATATTGAACCGGGAACAGCACTTACCGTCAGATTGGCTTCGGCAGAAATTAAAACAACAGTAAACTCCAAATCAACTTTAGATGGAAACGACGAATTTAACCTATGAAAGCGCTTATAAAGAGCTTACAGAAATAGCTCAGGAAATAGAAACAGAAGCAGTATCGGTAGATGTTTTAGCAGAAAAGGTAAAACGTGCATCAGATTTGATTGAATTTTGCCAGACCAAACTCCGTGCGACAGAAACTGAAGTGAACAAAATTATTAAGCAGATGGAGAACCCACCTGCTTAAAGGCAATTATAGCCAATTATTTAATTTATACCATTTAATGGTCTGCATTATACCTTTCTCCAAGTTATATTCTGGAGTATAGCCTAAATCTGTTTGAGCACCTTTAATGCTGCATGCCCAATTAATAGCTGTAAGTTCAGCCATCTTTTCTTTATTTAAGGCAGGCGTCTTTTTACTCCCTGCATATATAAAGTCCATAATGGCCGCAAGCAAGCCTACCAATGGTGCAGGAAGGTGAAACTTAAAGGTTTTCTTGTTCAATGCCTTTTTTGTAAAATTAGCCAAGGCATAACGGTCGTATATCTCACCGTCGGAGATATTGTAATGCTGATGAACAGCTGTAGCAGTCAGAGCCTTTACTATTACATTAACCAGATCTTTAACATATACAAAGCTGAGTTGCTGTTTAAAGCTGCCAATATGCGGTTCAAGTCCTTTGTTAATGCTGTTAAACAAAATGAACAGATCCTTTTCTCTAGGGCCGTAAACGGCCGTGGGACGTATAGTTAATAATGGAAGTGTTGTAAATTCAGCCAGATACTGTTCGGCCAACATTTTACTGGCGCCGTAATTTGTTACCGGCTGAGGTGTGTTACTATCTTGAATTTCAGCCGATAAATCAGGTAGTGGACCCAAGGCGGCTAAACTGCTTAGAAAAATAAATTTCTCTAAATTGATATTCGCCTCTAGTGCAGCAGTAGCTAGATTACGGGTATAGGTTGCATTAACACGATCGTATTCCGCCTTGGTTTTTGCTTTGGTAATACCAGCAGCATGGATGATATAATGATATTGCTTATCCTCCAGTTCCCGCTTTAAATGATCAACGGTACTGTAATCAAGATTAACATACTGTACATTAAAACCTTTTAAATGTGACCGGTCGCTACTTGGCCTGATGGCCGCATATACTTCAAGATCTGCTTTTAAAGCTTCTTCAATCAAATGATAACCCACAAAACCACTCGCACCGGTAATTAATACCCTTTTTTTACTCATACTGCTTTCTCATAGATCCTATATTTTTTATAAGGATCACCTTTTATCGCCTTAATCGCGTTATTTACCAAATCATTATGTTCCAATGTCCATCCTGCTTCGGCATATTTAAAGTTCTTTGCACGATAAGACTTAATGATATTACCATATAAACAGGCTTCAATACCCATTTTACGATAGCCATCAACCACACCTAAAAGTAATATCCTGATACCAGTAACATTCTTCTTTCCAAATAGCAATTTGAAAATTCCTGTAGGCAGTAACCGACCTTTTTTAATATTGATCTGAATCTGGTTCATATCAGGAATAGCAGCGCCAAAACCAACCAATTTACCATCCTGTTCGGCCACAAAACAAAAATCAGGATCAAGAACCAATTTTAAATCTTTAGCCTGGTAATCAAACTCTTCATCATTTAATGGCACAAAACCTAAATTCTTATCCCATGCTTTATTATAAACTTCGCGCAGGCTAGCTGCTTCCTGTTTAAAATTCTTCATGTTGATTTTTCTGATGGTGACATTACTTCGCTTTAAACGTTCTTCAAGGCTGTCCATCAATTTCACCGAACGGTCATCGTAGTTGTCGCCATTAAATTTCCAGGCAATTAAATCTACGTTCTTTTGCAAGCCCCACTGTTCCAGTAAAGGTGCGTAGTAAGGAGCATTGTAAGGCATCATTACAACTGGCGGGGAATCAAAACCTTCAATCAATAAACCACAAGATTCATTCGTAGAGAAGTTAACTGGACCAAGGATCTTGCCTGTTACGCTTTTATCTTTTACCCATTGCTGAGCTGTATCCAATAATAAATTAGCGGCTTCCTGATCGTTTATACAATCAAAAAAACCAAAAAAGCCATCACTGGTGTTGTTCAGTTTATTATAGTTATTGTTTAATATAGCTGCAATTCGACCAATCACCTGTTCCCCATCATAAAGCAAAAAACACTGCAGTGAAGAGTGTTTATGAAAAGGGTGGGTAGTTAAAAGATCTCGTTGGGCTATGAATAACTCAGGTACATAATTGGGATCTCCCTTGTATAAGTCGTGCGGAAAATCTATAAATGTTGCTAATTGTTTCTTGGTGCTAACGGCAACAATATTCTTCATTAGTTTATGTGGTTTGGTTTTAAAAAGTCAAAGGCTTAATCTGTTACAATTAAGCCTTTGATAGGATGTTTTATATTGTTTCCTGGAATGATTTTACCTGGACTTCTTTTGCGGCAGCAGATAGCTTTTCAACGGCTTCTTCAATTTGCTCGAAAGTATGTGTTGCCATTAGAGAGAATCTAATTAGCGATGAATCAGATGGAACAGCAGGTGACACTACCGGGTTTACAAAAATTCCATTGTTACTTAGAATATTGGTAACCATAAAGGTTTTATCGTTATCTCTGATGTAAACCGGGATAATAGGGCTATCGGTATGTCCGATATCAAATCCAGCTTCAACAAGCAATTTCTTAGCGTAATTTGTGTTTGCCCACAATTTATCAATACGCTCAGGCTCAGATTCAATAATATCTAGCGCAGCAATTACACTCGCTACAGCAGCAGGAGGCATACTTGCACTGAACATTAAAGATCGTGCTCTGTGTTTTACATATTCAATCGTTTCTTCTGTACCTGCAATAAATCCACCTAACGAAGCAAGTGACTTACTGAAAGTACCCATGATCAAGTCAACATCATCTGTTAAACCGAAATGAGAAGCTGTACCAGAACCATTAAAACCAATCACACCCAAACTATGAGCATCATCCATCATAATGTTGGCACCAAATTCTTTAGCGATTTTCACAATCTCTGGTAAGTTTACCAAATCACCTTCCATACTGAAAATACCATCCGCTACAATCAGCTTCGCAGCATCTTCAGGTAACCTGCTCAATTTCTTGCGCAAGTCATCCATATCATTGTGGGCATATTTAATAGATCTTGAGAAAGACAAACGACTGCCATCTATAATAGAAGCATGATCGTATTCGTCGAGTATTAAGTAGTCATTCCTGTCTAACAAACAAGAGATAACACCTAAGTTAACCTGAAAACCTGTGCTGAATAATACAGCAGCTTCCTTACCTACATATGCAGCAAGTCTTTTTTCAAGCTCAATATGTATATCCAATGTTCCATTTAAAAATCTTGAACCCGCACAGCCTGTCCCGTATTTATCGATGGCAGCTTTGGAAGCTTCCTTAATCTTAGGGTGATTAGTTAAACCCAGATAGGAGTTAGAGCCAAACATCAGCACCTTCTTCCCGTCTATTACGACTTCTGTGTCCTGGGCTGATTCAATTGCACGGAAATAAGGGTATAAACCTTTTTCCTTAATTGCCGTAGCGTCTTTAAAAGCTGCTATCCTATCGTGTAATTTTTTACGCATGCTGGTACTTGTATGTTTAGATCACAGAACTCTTTAGTTGATATTATATTTTCATATGAGGCATTACTTGTTCTGTCTTTAGTAAAACCGCATCATTTTTTTTACTGACTAAATTAACAATTTTGTCAATTCGTAAAAGTCCCCAAAGCTAAGATCATAAACACAGAAAACAAAACTTGAAGTGAACCAAGTTTGAATATATTACTTTTTAATATAAAATTTACAATTTTCTTATAATTTATTCAAATTCGATCTATAATAACCTGTCAAAAATAAGAACTCTTTTGCAAAAATCAGACAAAGTGGGGTCAACTATTTTTAATAAATGCAGGAATGTGCAATTATCGACAACCAAATTAACTTTATATTGTTTTCTTTTTTACATTAAAAATCAAGTCTTATGGATCAAAAAATTATTACGCTGTACGATGAGTACACACATAGCGGCATCAGCAGAAAGGATTTTATGAAAAAATTAGCCATCCTTACCGGGAGTACAGCCCTGGCTTTATCTGTTTTACCACTGCTGGAGAACAATTATGCGGCAGCGGCGACCATTAATGATGACAATCTACATACAGAAAATATTACCTATAAAGGAGCCGATGGAGAGATGAAAGCTTTTCTGGCAAAGCCTAAGGATAAGCAAAAATTGGGTTGTGTACTAGTTATCCATGAGAACAGAGGGTTAAATCCACATACCATTGATGTTACCAAGCGGGTAGCCGCCGAAGGATTCCTCGCCATAGGGGTAGACGCACTTTCGCCTTTTGGTGGAACACCCGCTGATGAAGACAAAGCACGTGACCTGATTGGTAAACTTGACCCAGAGAAAAACCTTCAGAATTACCTATTGGGACTAGAATATTTGCGTAATAGGAAAGATGGAAATGGAAAAACGGGCTGCGTCGGTTTTTGTTGGGGTGGAGGTATGTCTAATAAATTAGCTGTTGCTGATCCAAGATTACTCGCTGCTGTCGCTTATTATGGCGCACAGCCCAAAACTGAGGATGTGGCTAAAATAAAGGCAAGCATCATGCTACACTATGCAGGGCTAGATGAACGAATTAATGCAGGAATCCCAGCTTACGAAGCTGCATTAAAGAAAGATCATGTTGATTATAAGCTTTTTATGTATGAAGGCGTAAATCATGCTTTCAATAATAACACCTCGCCAACCCGGTATAACGAGGCGGCAGCTACGCTGGCATGGCAAAGAACCATTTCACTCTTTAAGGCTAAACTTAGCTGATGTAAATAAAAATCTTCGCTAAAATCAGATTTGCAAAACAATTTTAACTCGCACACGTTTATACGTTTGTCAGATAATTATACTTATAACTGACACTAAACATGAATTTTAAGCAAAAAAATGCTTACTTTTGTACAAATTTTTAAACATTAATGAAGATATTTATTACAGGCCTTCCTTTAGAAGTAGGGGAAGATGAATTAACAGCCGTATTTGGTGATTTCGGTCAAGTAAAATCACTTAGGATAATCAAAGATCGTGAGACTGGTCAAAGTCGTGGTTTTGGTTTTGTGGAAATGCCTGTTGAAGAAGAGGCAAAAGAAGCGATCAAACGTATGAACGGTGGTGATTACAATGGTAACCGTATTAAAGTTGCTGAAGCGCAAGAAAAACCAAACACAGGCGGTGGCGCAGGTGGTGGTGGTGGCTTTAGACGTAGCAACCGTACAGAAAAAAGCTACTAAGCTTTTTCTTTCTACAGATTCTAGTATCAATCTATATAGGGCAGCAGTTATGACTTATGTCGAAACTGCTGCTTTTTAGTATAGATGTCGTCTGGCTTAATTTAAAAAGGACAAATGCTGAAGAAATACGCTACGTTTAATATCATATTTGGACTGATCTTTATCCTGCAACTGACCTTTGGCGGTAATCTAGCTTATTTTATAAAACCATGCATTGTGCTATCCCTGCTCATCATGCTATATGTGAGTACGGGATTAAAAGGCCGTTTCCATAAACGCTTATTTACAGGATTGATCTTCGCTCTTGCTGGCGATGTATTACTAATGTACACAGCGAAAGGCGAATCCTATTTCCTATTTGGTCTTGCTGCATTTCTGCTTGGCCATATCTTTTACATCAGCGCATTTTACCTTGATTTTAAATCAGCACCCGAATTAGACAAAAAGGGAGCAAGGATTGCTATTTTACTTTGTGCAATAGCTGCCATTGGCTATTATTTCTATTTACGGCCACACCTAGGGATCATGAAACTCCCAGTAATGATTTATGTTTTTGTGATCAGTATGATGATGATGATGGCCTGTTTCCGCAACCTCCGAGTGAACAGCTCTAGCTTTAAACTGATCTTTTTTGGTGCATTAGTTTTCCTTTTATCTGATTCCATCCTGGCTTACAACAAATTTGTACAGCCTATTGATCATGCAGATGCCTGGATTATGGCAACCTACATGATTGCTCAGTACCTGATTACCATTGGTGCTGTAGAACGAAAACTGATTCAGACCAACTAATCTTATTTCTTTTCCTTGTCTAAAATTGTAAAGGTTTGTACCAGCCTTTCACCTTTGTTATCTACAAGTGTAAGCGTGTGCTTTCCCGGGCTTGGACTTACAGCCAGCTGATGATAATTTTTGGTAGTAGCAATATATTCACCATCAATATGCCAGTATATCTTAGCATCCGAATTGCGATGCGTAGCATTTAAAACCACCTTTCCACGACTACCGTCAAACTCTACCGGCACATAAATGCTAGCATAGTCCTTTGGATAAATCATATCCATAACGTAGTTGTTTCCAACATCACCGTAACCAGGCTTAAAAGGTGGAAGCAATTTATATTCGCTGTTTTTGATCTTATAATAATATTCCATGGCGGGTGGCAATACAAACCATGATACATGTAACATATCTGCAGGAGATTCACATGCATCCGTAACACGGAAAGTACCCGTTTTATCTAAATGAATCAATTTATGATAAGGACAGAGCACCGTTTTTTCACCAGCAGGTGATACAAGCTCTTCAATTACATCCTTACAATATTCACCAGCCTTATAACCACTTTGGCGGCAAACCCGCATTTTCTTAAGCTTAGTCTTAGGGGGGGTAAACCAATTCGCATTAGGTAGCAGCTTAAAAATATCAAACAACACCGGTGCAGCTACATCAATACCTGTCAATCCAGGCCTGCCTTCACCATCAGCATTTCCCACCCAAACACAAACCACATAATCTGGATTTAGCCCTATTGCCCATGCGTCTCTAAAACCAAAGCTAGTTCCTGTTTTCCATGCTAACCTTTGAGAAGAAGAGAACTGTTCCCATAAACCTTCTTCACCTGGACGCATTAGCTCTTCCATTGCATTAAAGGTGTTCCATATTGAACCATGATCCAGCACCGAAGTTACTTGCGTCTCATAAGCTTCAAAATACGCTTTACGCGCTGCATTCTTACCTTTAATATAACCAGGTGCATCGTAGTCACGGGGATTATACCTGCCTTTGTAATCATTAAAATGGTTTAAAGTTCGGGCCATGCCCATATAGGTCTTTGCCAGATCCCACATCGTGACCTCACTACCACCAAGAATAAGCGACAGACCATAATGATCTGCAGGCTGATTAAGCGTACTGAAGCCGAGCTTTTTTAACTGGTCATAAAATCGCTGATACTTATAGTTTTGCAGCATTTTAACTGAAGGGATATTTAAGGAACGACTCAATGCTTTATCAGCAGGAATAGCCCCATCATAACCTAAATCGTAGTTCTGTGGAGAATAGCCACCTATTTGCGTTGGAATATCAGGTATCAGTGTCCGCGGTAATATAAATCCGTCATTCATCATGCTCGCATACAGCAGCGGCTTTAATGTGCTTCCTGGACTACGTGGCGCCCTGATCATGTCTACATGACTTTCCAGTTCTTTATTTTCAGGCTGATAAATATTACCTACATAACTCGCTACCGTGCCATGCTTTACATCTAATACCAAAGCCGAAATATTATTGATATCGTTAGCCCGATAGCGGTTGTTATACCTTTTAAGTAAAGAATTAATCTCCAGTTGTAAATCATAGTTTAATGTCGAAGTAACTCTTGTACTCTTGTTTTTCAATGCAAGTCGCTCGGTTTTAAAGCGATTAAGCAGGTGAGGGGCAGTCTGAGGTAAAGCCTGAGGCTTTCCTGGAATAGGCTCTAGTTTGGATAGGTTGGCCGTAGTCTGATCAATAAATTTTAGCCCGGCTATTTTATCCAACAAGTCATTACGCTTTTTAATCAGTTTAACGGAGTTTTTGCCCGGGTGTACTAGTGATGGGCTATTTGGCAATACTGCAAGCGTAGCCATTTCGCCCCAGGAGAGCGTTTCCGGACTACGGCCAAAATAACGCCATGAAGCAGCTTCAAGCCCGACTACATTGCTGCCAAAGGGCGCATTTGAGGCATACAGTTTTAGAATATCCTGTTTGGAATGGGTGATTTCTAACCTTAAGGCCAACAACACTTCTATTAGTTTTTGCACCACAGTTCTACTTTCTCTGCGAGACAGCCGGATCACTTGCATAGTTAATGTACTGCCACCGCTGACTACGCTCTTAGCCTTCATATTTTGCCTCATGGCTCTACTCATAGCCAGCAAATCCACTCCGGGATGCTGATAGAAGCGTTTATCTTCAAAAGCAACAATACACTGCGCAAACTTTTGGGGAACGGTATTTGCTTCAGGAAAACGCCATTGTCCATCTTTAGCTATTGATGCACTTAATAGTTCTCCATTGGATGCTTCAACTAAATAAGAAGTTGGGCTGATAAACAATTGAGAAGGCAGAGCAAGCCAAAACCACAAGAGCAGCAGTAGGCAAATGCCGTCGGAAATTAGGATTGCAGTATATTTCTTAGACATTCTTTTTTACTTTCCTGAAGCGGACGTCATCCTGAATTTATTTAATTACCTGCACCCATTTCCCACCTTCAGTAGCACTAATGCTATTGTTGTACATAGCTTCGCATTGTACGGCCGATAAATAATACTTACCGATATACGAAGCATTTAACAACACCTTATAAGTCACTGACTCGTTCTCTCTTAAATTGAAATACGTAAACACACGGTCATCTCTGATGTCACGATAGGTGTAAGGCGAAGCCGCAAGGATACTTTCGTTATCATTTACCCTGGTATTGATGATCTCCCAACCTGACGGGAAAATCTGTGTTAAAGCCATTTGCTCATAATAATCCATTTTTCCCGGATTCTTAACCACTACCTCCGCATAAAAATCTGTTCCTTGTTTTAGTACAGCAGGATCAAGCGGTTTACCATTCAGCAATTTGTAGCTCACGCTCATATCCAAGATTTCAGGATTATTAGGCAGGAAGTTATTTTGTCCCGCTGCCGGCTGTCCTTCCAAAATCAAGCGCACAAACAACACTCTATTGCCCGTATTGCTGATGGCAATGCCATTACCCGCTTTAAAGCTTAGTGCAGTGCTATTCAGGAATTGATTAGAATTGACTTTACTGCTCTTGCCATCAATGGTATAGCTATACTGTAAATTATTCGAAGCTGTATTGGCACCACAGAATTTAGCGATAGCTAGCAAACTGTATGCTGTAGTTTGCGTGCTATACCAATCATCTTTACCCAATTTAATGGCTAAAGATTGAATTAATTTAGCACCTTCAGCCTTACGACCAAGCAATGTAAGCGTCTCCAATATCATGGCTTCATCCCTAATATCAGAGCCATAAGTGCCCCCCAATTGGTTATAAGGTTTTACCTCAATAGGTAAATCTTTAATTAGGTTATTTGCGGCATCAGCTTGTCCAGCAAGTTTATATGCGGCAGCCAATCGCCACTTAGCACTTACAGATAGGTACTGAAAGCCTCTTAACCTGTTCATAGCAGCCATATCTGTTCTTTTGGCTAATGCAAGTACATACAAGCGATAAGATTGTGAAAGATCACCACCATAAAAGTTATTGCTGTTTGGAGACCAGTTCGCAGCCTTAACCTTCAAATAACGGAGCAACTCATCCAACATCCCAACAGGCGTTGTATAACCTGCATTCTGCGCCTCAACAAGGAAATGCGCGGCATAATTGCTACCCCATTCATCCGAACTGCTTGCACCCGGCCAATAACCTAAACCACCGTCTGTAGTCTGGAAGCCACGTAACCTGTTAATTCCTGCTTTTAAATTTCGTTCCGTTTCCGCTTTTTGCCGTTCTGTTAAAGGGATCAACTTGTTTAAATATAACTGTGGGAAGATTCCTGATGTGGTTTGCTCCACACAACCATGTGGATATTGAACTAAATAGCTCAATCGTTTTTTAAGATTGATCGGTGGGATAGAAGAGACTTCTACACTACCCGAATTGGTGCCTGCCATGCCTATAGGAAGATATTTAGTGCCCCAATTACGACCAGGCTCTATCACTGCAGATACTACATTGGTTACAAAAGGATTTGGATTACGAATATCCAGTTCTACATCATAACTTGTTTTTTCTGCACCACTTTGGGCGATCAATTTTATTTTAGCAATGCCGGTCATCTCAGGAGCCTTAACTTCAAAGTAAGCCATTTGCTCTCCTGGCTGCTTAAAGTTCAACTGAACCGTCTTATTGCCCTGTACCTGTAAGTTTTGCAGTTGCAATTGTACAGTAACATTTTTCAAATTGTTTTCTGTAGCAAATACGGTCGCTGGTAATGTGAAACTCTCACCTGGACCAATTACTCTCGGCACAGTAGCCAATAACATCAGTGGTTTTTTAACTTGGACAGACTTCTCTACCGAACCATAAGCGCCATCCTGACCAGCTACTACCATTGCCCTTACTGCACCAATATATTGTGGTAACTTAAATTTATGTGTTTGCGAACTGCCTTTACTTAAAGCAAAAGGACCTAAATATTTCACAACAGGCACAAAACGATTGGCTTTGGCTGGGTTTAAATTCTTGTTTATGCTGCCGTCACCACCTATACTCAGGATACGCTCCAAATTACCACCCCACGCGCCCAACACGTAATCAAACAGATCCCAGGTTTTTACACCTAAACCTTCTCGAGCATAGAATACGGCATGAGGATCAGGAGTTTTAAATCTGGTTAAATCAAGTAAACCTTCATCTACAATAGCAATGGTATAAGTCATTGCTTTACCATTCTGCTCAGAAACTGTAATACTGCTTTCCGTTTCTGGCTTCAACTTATCCGCCATTTTAATGATCGGTTTCAATATCGTCTGAGGATCTTCAACCATTAAAGGAATCGCTCCATACATGCGGATAGGCAAATCATTTACCGTCTGTGCATGTGGCTGAAGTAAAGTTACATTGGCAAATACGTTTGGAGCCATTTCCTTTTCGGCCTTAAACTTAAACTGCGTTTGTCCTTTTTTGGTGTCCGTCCAGAACGTCTTTAGTACTTTACTACCATTTTCTATGGAGATTAAAGCCCTGCCACCTTCACCGGAAGGGATGGTTAACACTACTTCTTCACCAACCTGAAACTTAGTTTTATTGGCTGTAAACGAAAGCATTGAAGCCTCAGTAGGGTTGCTACCTTGCTCACGCTGTGCCCATCCTGGCCAGTCTATGTATACCGATTTACCGGTTACGTGACCACCATTTAAATCTCTTACCAAGATTAGGTAACGACCCCATTCTGGCTCATCTATTCTAAACTTCCAATTCCCCTTACCATTAGTTAGGGTTATATTTTCTTTTGTTACCAGCTTGTTATATGAGTTTTGGGTAAAATTGGCAAAGGAGTTTTCGTTATCCTGTTCCCACCACCAGCGCCATTGTACTTTATAAAGCTCTACCTCAACATCTTTACTGCCCTGCAATAACTTACCATCACGATTTACATTTACAATATCAATCTTATGATCTTGTCCGGTAAGTAGCATTCCACTCATTTTATCACCCTCTGGAGTTTTAATTCCATAATAATTGGTGTACACATGATAGGGAATACTAAAGTTATCAATGCTGAAATTACCACCAGCTTCAAAAACCTTAGTCGTAAAGTTAGCTTTAAGCACTCCGGGAGCACTGTTGTTCTCGTTTAAATTGGTATTTATAGTTGCTGTACCGTTTTCACTTAAAGTACCTTCAAAAATGGTTTTCACCTGTGATTGAAAAACTACGGTTGGGTTATCGAAAGTGAAACTATCAAAGCCTTTGAAAGTAGTTTTCATGGTATTTAGATTCACATCAACTTTTGCCTTAAGATTTTTACCTACAGCACCAAACAACCAGGTAGCAGAAAGGCTAGCAGTAGAAGAGCCGCCTGAGCCCAGATAAGTACGATTACCAATGTCAAAATTAATCTTAAGCCTATTAGGCATTACTGTTTCAATTTTGATGGTTTTAGTGAAGGTAGCACCACCAGCTTTTACCTTTGCCAACCAGTTTCCAGTTGGCGCAGTACTTTCTGTAGCCGTTTTAAAGGCATAGAAACCATTTAAAGGTTTACCGTTAATACTGCGTTTGATCAATTGTCCTTGTGGATTATAAAGCTCAAAAGTAACTGGGTATCCACCAGGTAGTTTCTTTAATTTATCTTCTAATACAAAAGAAAGAAATACCGAATCTCCAGGGCGCCAAACACCACGTTCGCCATATATAAAGCCCTTAAGGCCATTCTGTACCACATCACCACCAACATCAAACCTGCTCAATGGGAGTGAATTACCATCATCGAGCTTTAAATAACCACGTTCCTTACCATTTTTTGCGACCAACAAGAACGGTTTTCTTTTCAAATCAAAAGAAGCCATACCATCAGCATCTGTTGTCACGGTATGGATCACCTGACGCTGGTAATCCAGCAATTCCAATGTTACACCACTTAATGTTTTTGCTGTCAGTAAATCAGTCGCAATGATCAGCATACTATTGTCGTTACCTCTTTTGGCAATCAAACCAATATTGGATGCCATTAAATTGCGACTCGCCCAACGTTCGTTTGTATAATAGGATGGGGTACAAGGATTCTCGCGATCTTCCCATCTGTAATTGTTTGGATAATAACTGTTGTAGCGTTCCCAAAACTCATCATCTTCATCGATTTTCTCGCCGTAACGTTCATAGTCATTATCGCTATCGCCTTCAGCTGACTCAGCTTCTGCACATTTGTAGACATTGTATGCTCTTCTAAACCCTATGGTAACGCGATACATCGCACCCGGTTCTGTGCGGATAATCTTATCCAGATCCAGCGTAAAACGGTGCTTTTTATGCAGATCAAGGGCTTTATCCTCATCCAATCTGATGGTTTTCTGAATAACAGGCTTACCCACACGGCGCAACTCGCCACCATCTTTATAATTGTTAGTCTGGAAGAACTGCGGAATATTGTTTTCGTAAATCTTGATAATCGTTACATCTACAGCCTTTAGGTTAACTGCCTCAAATGGGAGTACCAGCTTACCTGAATTGGGAATAATGGTACCAGTACCAGCAATAACCACCGACGGCAGTTTGTTCTCAAAAACAACATTGGCCGTTTTACCAGCCTCTAGCTTTTTACCATTGATATTTTCAACACCCTCATTTACGGTGAGTGTATAATTTCCTTCCAGTGTGTTCGGCGAATAGATTTTTATCTGACTCGCGTCTATGGTAAAACGCAGATCAGTTAATCCTGCCAAAGAAACAAGTCCGTTTAAATCTTGTCCTACACTTATAGGCTCAGAAAATTGAACGAGTGCAAAATCTTCAAGATCTTGAACGGCACGCATATTCAATACCTTAAACACACCAACTGCGGGCACAATAACAGTTTCTTCACCTTTGCTATCTGCAGCAATAGGTTCGCCAGACCAAATCAAACTTAACTTATTCTCTTGCTTAGTCTTTTTAATGCTATCTACAGTAAAAGTAGAAGTGTTTTTAGCGGGGTCGTGCTGCCATTTTACTTTAAGTGAAGATGGAAAATCAACCTTCAAGGCCTTTTCTATCGACTTAGTATCTTCCTGATCAGATGTTGTTACTTCACCAGTCAATTTCATATAATCCAATGAAGTATTATTTTGTGAAACCAGCCCGTTTTGAGTTAAAGACATTCCCGGTTTAATCACTCTAAAATCAAATTCAAATGATTCAAGCCCTTCTTCGGTATCAGTAACCTTATTTAGGTTAAAAGTAGCTTCATAAGTTTCGCCAGCTTTCAGATTTTCCTCAGGTCTAAATTCGACAGTCTGCGCATCAATCCAATACGATTTACCTTTTACAGAAGGAGAGAAGCTGAACAAGTCTCTGCTATCGGCCACGCCAATATCACTCATGGTTTTCACCTGATTGGCCAGATGGACCCTGATATAGCTCTTTTTAGAAACCGTACCCGAGGTATAGGCTTCAATGTATTTAGAATATTGCTGGTTATAATCTTTAGGTCTTTCTTTTTTAAAGAAGAAATAAGAGCCTATTCCGGCCAGAACGAAGGCTATAAGACCAATAACAATACCTTTTTTGTTTTTTTGGAAAAACGAGGGCGGGGTAGTTTTCATGTATTTCAATTAGGATAATAGATGGCCACAAAATAAGAAAAGTATCTAACAAAAAAGGTGTGCTATTTTCTAGCACACCTTTAGATTATTATTTAATCATTACCCCGGGTTTGTTTACCAGAGGAACATGAATTAGATTTTCATCAACTATACTTTCCGGGAGGAAAATAAACTTCTTATCGTAAATAACGCCGTCTACATAATAGCTTAGCCAATACTCATTGGTGAGGCCGAAGACTTCAGTATCTATGGCTTCCACACTGGCAAAGGACTTCGGTTTCAAATCACCTATAAAATGGCGGAGGATTGATGTTTTAACCATTTTTCCGTCCTTTTCACCATATCCTTTAGAGCTGATCAGCACATTATCCAGAGCCACATCTTTCAGGTTTACAATATAAACCGTCCAGTTTTTAACCTCAGGCGTTTCACCGATCAGTACTACGGCCATTGCCACATCTTCAACTATATTTTCAGGAAGATCCTTCTTCATTGATTTTATTTTTTATGCAATTCGTCAGTCGGTCGTCATCCTGAATTTATTTCAGGATCTCGCACCTGCAAAACCGCCTTTCTCTTTCGAGATCCTGAAATAAATTCAGGATGACGAGTCGTATACTTATTTCTTCGTCACAGTTTTCTTAGCCGGAGCTTTCTTTTTTACAGCAGTTTTAGTGCCAGTCGCTTTTTTAGCTTTTGCTTTTTTAGGCTCAAATGCATTAGGCACTTGCTCAACGATCAGTTTTTTAACCTCATCTAAAGAAATGGCAGCCAATTCTTCAGGCGTATACTTATCATTGGTAGCTGGGTTTTTACGCAGCTTCAGCATTTCTTTACCAAAACGGATAAACGGTCCCCATCTGCCATTTTCAATTGCAATTTTTTCAGCAGTCCATTGTTGAATAAACCTGTTGGCTTCTTTTTCTATTTTCTTACCAATCAATTCTTCAATCTCAACCTGAGATAATTGGTCGAAATTATAAGCCTTAGGCACATTGATAAATAGATCATTCCATTTAATGAATGGTCCAAATCTTCCTGTTCCTTTAGTTACCGGCATTCCCTGAAAATGTGCAACTGGTGCATCAGCAGTAATTTTCTCGCTAATAATCTCTATTGCACGGCTCTGATCAATTGATAAAGGCTCTTCGTTTTTAGGAATAGAGATATAAGCTTCACCCCATTTCACATACGGACCAAAACGACCTACGCCTACAGAAACTTCTTTGCCTTCATAATCTTCCAATTGGAAAGGTAATTTAAACTGTTCTAAAGCTTCTTCAAGCGTTACAGTACCTACCGATTGCGATTTAGCTAAACTCGCGTAACGCGGTTTCTCTTCATCGTCATTCTCACCAATCTGAACCAATGGTCCAAACCTACCAACTTTGGTATATACATTTTTTCCGGAAGTTGGATCAACACCTAGTAAACGCTCACCATTCGCACGGTCGGCAGTTTCTAATGTGGTTTCAACTTCTAAATGGAAAGGCGTATAGAAGGAGTGGAGCATCTTTGTCCATTCCTGCAAACCTTGTGCAATCTCATCAAATTCCTTCTCTACATTGGCTGTAAAGTTAAAATCTACAATTCCTTTAAAGTGTTCTACCAAGAAATCGTTTACCACTTCACCTATATCGGTAGGGAAGAGCTTACTTTTCTCTGCCCCTGTAATTTCTGTTTTTGTTTTTTTAGTAACGACACCATTGATCAACTCAATTGCTCCGAAGGCGCGCTGACGACCGTCACGGTCTTCTTTAACCACATAGCCACGGTTTTGAATGGTAGAGATGGTTGGTGCATAGGTAGATGGTCTACCAATACCTAACTCTTCTAATTTCTTAACCAACGAAGCCTCAGTATAACGTGCTGGAGGTCTTGAAAAACGCTCAGTTGCATTCATCACTCTTAAAGTAAGCTCCTGACCACGTGAAAGTGGAGGTAACATATTGTTACCTTCCGAATCTTCCCCGTCTTCTTCATCCGACGATTCAAGGTATACCTTTAAAAAGCCATCAAATTTCATCACTTCACCTTCAGCAGTTAATTGCTCTTTCCTTGTACTTATGGCAATTTGAGCTGTTGTTTTTTCAAATAATGCCTCACTCATTTGCGATGCGATGGCACGTTTCCAGATCAACTCGTATAAACGTTGTTCTGAACTATCGCCAGGTACGGTATGGTGATTAAAATAAGTAGGGCGGATGGCCTCGTGAGCTTCCTGTGCACCTGCAGATTTAGTTTTATAAGTTCTTGGCTGATGGTATTTATCACCATAAGCAGATTTGATCTCAGCAGCAGCAGCCTGTAATGCGGTTTCAGAAAGGTTTACCGAATCCGTCCTCATATAGGTAATTCGTCCACTTTCATATAGCCTTTGCGCAATCTGCATCGTTCTACTTACGGAGTAACCTAGCTTACGCGAAGCTTCCTGTTGTAAAGTAGAGGTTGTAAAAGGTGCTGCTGGATTACGTTTTGCGGGCTTAGTCTCTAAGCTGTCTACAGAAAAACCAGCGCCTACACAGTCGTTAAGGAATTTTTCTGCGTCAGCTTCCTTTTCAAATCGCTGTGGCAATTCAGCTTTTACCAGCTCTTTTCCATTACCAGTCGAAAACTCGGCCGTAATTTTAAAAGCGGCAGCAGCATTAAATTTATTTACTTCACGTTCTCTATCTACGATCAAGCGAACAGCAACAGACTGTACACGTCCCGCTGATAGGGAAGGTTTAATTTTTTTCCAAAGTACAGGAGAAAGTTCAAAACCCACCAATCGATCCAATACACGTCTGGCTTGCTGTGCATGTACCAGGTTGTAATCTATTGAGCGTGGTGTTTCTATTGCTTTTAATATAGCCGGTTTAGTGATCTCATGAAAAACAATCCTTTTTGTCTTGTTTTCTTTAAGTCCTAATGTTTCATATAAATGCCATGATATGGCTTCTCCCTCGCGGTCCTCATCGGATGCGAGCCATACCATTTCTGCGTCTTTAGCTAATTTCTTAAGTTCGGCTACTACCTGCTTCTTATCAGATGGAACTTCATATGTCTGGGCAAAATTATTGGATATATCTATACCCATATCTCCCTTTACCAGATCCCGGATGTGCCCGTAACTTGATTTAACAAGGAAATCTTTACCTAAATACCCTTCTATGGTTTTAGCTTTCGCAGGTGACTCAACTATTAGTAAATTCTTCGCCATTCAGACCGTTTTTCTGCAAATAAAGCTATAAATAAGGCTAATTTCAAAATTCGACAGACTTTTTATAATAAATATATTTGTAAACGGCTCATTTAATCCGATATATAGTAATAATTAAGCATGTAACAATCTTGCTTTATAAAGCTGTCCTGCGTATTTTACGTTATCATTATAAATTTTTAAACTATTTCTACATAACTTCGTACATACCCTAAAAACAAAAGGACATGAATACATTATTAATATTACTAACTATGCTTTTTACCCCTCCGGCAAAGAGCGTTTACGATTTCTCTTTTAAAACCATTGATGGTAAAGAAGTAAAGTTGTCGAAGTTTAAAGGCAAAAAGATCCTTATTGTAAATACCGCATCAAAATGTGGGTATACACCACAATATGAAGATTTGGAGAAATTGCAAAAGCAATACGGTAAAAATGTAGTATTGATCGGTTTCCCGGCTGGTAATTTTGGCGGACAAGAATTAGCGACCAATTCTGAAATTAAAGAGTTTTGTACAGGAAAATTTAATGTTACCTTCTTGCTAGCCGAGAAAAGCAGTGTAAAAGGGGATGGCATTACACCTTTGTTCAAATACCTGACCACTGCTGAGAACCCTGATTTTACAGGAGATATCAACTGGAATTTCGAGAAATTCCTGATCAACGAAAAAGGACAACTGGTACATCGTTTCCGATCTAAAGTAAAACCTTTAGATGAAGCCATCACGAAGAATTTGTAAACAAAGATCGCTTTGTTGTTAAAAAAAAGAGAAATCCATAACCCGGATTTCTCTTTTTTTTAACTTCATATTCTATATGTTTCATGTATTTTTGTAAGCAAATTAACTATGGATTATATCAAGTCATTCCGGAATTATTTAGCACTATCGGTTGTACTTTTAGTCGCTTCCTGCTCATCTGGCTATCAGTTGGTGAAAGCCAACAGGGCAGAGTATCCAATTAACAAGGATGTAGCGGTCGACAGCACCGTGATTAAAACTTATTTACCATATAAAAAGCAGCTTGATGCGGAAATGAACCAGATTCTTGGCTATTCTGATGCACTGATGGTAAAAAACAATGATCTTCCTGAAACCATATTAGGAGACTTCTTCTCTGATGCTGTATTGCAACAGGCTTTAAAATACGATCCGACTATTGACTTTTCTATGCCTTCTACAAAAGGGGGAATTAGAGTAGATGTGCCAAAAGGGGAGATTAAATTATCCAATATATTTGAATTGATGCCTTTTGAAAATGAGCTGGTTGCTTTTACTTTAAAAGGCACTGATGTGCAGCAATTGCTAAATTTTATCGCAGCTACAAATGGGCAACCTATTGCTGGTTTACGCTTGAAGATAGTAGACAAGAAGCCTGTTGATGTATTTATCAACGGTAAAGCATTTGATTCAAATAAAACTTACCGCGTGCTTACCTCTGATTATATAGCAGGTGGCGGCGACAATGCATTGGGTTTTAAGAATCCTATTGAAAGAAAGGTTCTCGGCTTAAAAGTTCGCGATGCACTTATCAACTATGTAAAAGAAAATCAGGCTGCTGGCAAAACCATTAACCCTAAATTAGATGGAAGAATTACTAAAGATTAATCGTAGAGATTTTATCAGAACAGGAGGGATAGCCGCTGCTGCCACTGCATTGAGCTTAAGCTCATTAAATGGCTTTGCTGCTGGCGACGTGCTTAAGTTAACCATATTGCATACCAATGATGTTCACAGTAGGATAGAGCCATTTCCTATGGATGGTTCAAAAAACCAAGGTTTAGGTGGTACAGCGAGGCGTTCGGCACTGATCAAACAGATTAGAGCCAAAGAAGAAAACGTATTATTGCTTGATGCTGGTGATATTTTTCAAGGAACACCATATTTTAATAAGTTCGGTGGTGAGTTGGAAATTAAGCTAATGACTGCAATGGGCTATGATGCTGCAACTATGGGGAATCATGATTTCGATAACGGTCTGGCTGGTTTTAATAAGCAATTACCCCATGCAAATTTTCCAATATTGTGTAGCAATTACGATTTCACGAATACCTTACTTAAAGGGGCTACAAAACCATACCAGATATTTAAAAAGAGTGGATTGAAGATTGGGGTATTTGGAATTGGTATTGAACTGAAAGGTTTGGTTGAGGGTAAGAATTATGGTGATACCGTTTTTATTGATCCTGTTGCAAAGGCAAATGAAATGGCAGATTTGCTAAAGCAAGATTTAAAGTGTGATCTTGTAATCTGCTTATCTCATTTGGGTTATAAATATGTTTCAGCTAAAGTGTCAGATCAGGTACTGGCAAAAAACAATAGAAATATTGACTTGATTATCGGCGGACATACCCACACTTTTATGGATCAGCCCGAAGATGTACAGAACCTAAGTGGCCGCATTACCACCATTAACCAGGTTGGCTTTGCGGGCATCAATTTGGGAAGAATAGATTATTATTTTGAACGGTATAAAGGCAAGCGGATTAAAACCGCTTCACCTTATATTATTTCAAACGAATTAGATAGTTAAATATCCTTAGCAAAGGAAACCGCCACCTAAAAGGTCGTTTCCTTCATAAAACACTGCAGATTGTCCTGGTGCAATGGCTGATACATTGTGATCAAATACTACGCGCATTTTGTCGTTTTCCTGCACAATTGTACTTAACATTCCAGCGTCTTTATAGCGTATTTTTGTCACTACATTATCCATAGGTGCTAAAATATTCTCGTACTTAACCAGGTTTACGTTTCTTACCAGCGCTTCTCTACGTTCCAGTTCGTCAGCTCTACCTAATACTACGGTATTGCTTTCTGGAAGGATTTGAGTAACAAACATCGGCTCACCAAAGGCAATTCCTAAACCTTTTCTTTGTCCGATGGTATAGAATGGATAACCTTTATGTTGACCTACAACCATGCCATTACTGGTGATGAAATTACCACCAGCAACACGTTGCTCCAAATCTTCTACTTTATGTTTTAAGAAGGCACGATAATCGTTGTCAGGCACGAAACAGATTTCGTAGCTTTCGCTTTTCTTAGCCAATTCTTCCTGGCCCATATCTAAAGCCATCTGTCTGATGTCAGATTTGGCAAAAGAACCCAATGGGAACTGTGTACGCGCAAGGTTTTCTTGTGAAACACCCCACAATACATAAGATTGGTCTTTATTTTCGTCTTTACCTTTTGAAATGACATGACGACCTGAATCCAATTGACGGATGTTTGCGTAATGTCCGGTTGCGATAAACTCGCAGTCCAATTTATTAGCGCGTTTTAATAAGGCTTCCCATTTGATATGGGTATTACATAAAACACATGGATTAGGGGTACGACCTGCAAGGTATTCATCAACAAAGTTATCGATTACAAAATCACCAAACTCGTCTCTGATATCAAGGATGTAATGCGGGAAACCATAATTTACAGCTAATGTACGGGCATCGTTAATGCTATCCAGACTGCAACATCCGGTTTCCTTACTGCTACTTCCTGAAGTAGCGTAATCCCATGTTTTCATGGTTAAGCCAATTACTTCATACCCTTGTTCGTGCAACATTACAGCTGCTACTGAACTATCAACACCGCCACTCATGGCGACTAATATTCTACCGCGTTTACTCATAATTTTTTAATACTGACTCGGGTTCAAGGCCCGGCATATAAATACAAGGCGCAAAAGTAAGGCTTTTTAAGCGGAATTTTGAGTAGGGGTAGTCAATTGGGTGTAAAAGAAGAAAAAAATGAGGTTACACAAAAGCAGGCACGCCCGATTTAGGGTCGTTACCTTGAATCTGGTTTCTTCTAACATCAGATGGATTCAACGGCTTTTTGATGATCTTTTTATTAAGTCCACTTGTCGCGCTGAATAACAAGACACCTCCTAAAGCTATCTCTTCGATGCCGCGAAAAGTATGTTTGCTTAGGCTACGAATGCCTTTTTGTAGCATATACACACCTGCAATGACAGATATCAATCTTTTACCGGTGTTCAAGTCTTTTGTTTCGTACTTCGCTAATGATTCTATGATGGATAAGGTAAACTTCTCTTTTGCTTGTTGTAACATATAATTTCAATTAAAATAGATACTTAAATAACGCTTATTAAGCCGTTTTGTTTTTAATACGTTGCAATTTTCAAGGTATTAAAGTGCGCTAGAGCTTATCCAAAACCATTTTTATCGCTTTATCAACTACCTTATTAGGTTCTTTGCTAAACTCGAAATTGACCCTGCTGGCCAATATTGCATTTACAGATAAAGCTTTGTGTCCAAGTACTTTTGCTAATGCATAAATACCAGCAGTTTCCATCTCCAGATTAGTAATTCGGTGATCAATATTCCTGAAAGAATTGAGCAGACCAATAAGATTAGGAACTGCATTTTTGGCTCTCACTTGTCTACCCTGAGGCGCATAAAATCCCGGAGCTGTGACTGTTATTCCTTGCTCCATACCATTCGCTATTGACTTTAATAAGCTACTGTCAGCCGCAGTAACGTAGGGAGTAATACCTTTTAAATGGGATAAATGTGTTTTGATGCCATCTAGTAAACTGTGTTCATCACCTGATAACTCGTGAATATAATAATTCATTAATGCATCCAATCCTAGTCCAAAAGATGAAGCTAGTATAGTACCCATCGGTACATCAGGCTGTATCGCGCCAGATGTGCCAATTCGGATGATATTTAAAGAGGTAAGGTTTTCTTTTACACGACGAGTGTGAAAATCGACATTTACCAAAGCATCCAGCTCATTAAATACAATATCGATATTATCGGTGCCAATCCCCGTTGAAAGGACAGTAATACGCCTTTTGCCAAGGTAACCGGTATGGGTGATAAATTCACGTTTGCCTTTGCGAAGTTCGATATTATCGAAGTGTTTGGATATTTCGCCCACACGATCCGGGTCGCCAACAGTAATTACAGTTTCGGCTATGTCCTCTGGCAAAAGGTTTAAATGGTAAATACTGCCATCTGGATTGATAATTAAATCTGCGGCTGATAATTCTTGTCCCATAATTAAAGTTAATAAAAACTAAGACTATAATAAAGGGGGTAAACACTTAGGCTGTAAAAAGGTATTTGGCTTTAAGCCCATCAACTTTTTCTATTTTGCCTAGGATGGAATTTAGACTGGCCTTTCTGATCTCAATTTTTATGCTGCAGGCATTATCAAAATCCTGCGACAATACATTTAGTTTTTCTTCTTTGATCAACCTCATCACATCATTCATCACCAAATAATCAAACTGTAGCTCATAGATGTCATTTACTGTTTTCTCTATGATCTCGGCCGCTTGAAGCGCTTCCACTGCGGCCGTTTTATAGGCATTGATAAGTCCAGGGACGCCAAGTAAGGTTCCACCAAAATAACGTACCACAACAATTAGTATATTGGTTACATCGGCAGAAAGCATGGTATTTAAGATAGGTCTACCGGCAGTACCAGACGGCTCACCGTCATCTTGAATACGAAATACGCCTCTATCCGGACTTAATCGCAAAGCCCAGCAAAAATGCCTGGCTTTGGCGTGTTCTGATCTTAATTTTAAGAGAATAGCTTTTACCTCTTCCTCGGATAGAATGGGGTAGGCATAGCCTATAAATTTGCTCCCACGGTCTCTAAATACCCCTTCGGAAGGTCCGGCAATGGTTTTATAAGTATCGTCGAATAACATTAGGCAAACGGATTGGTGATGAGTATGATCGCAACAAGAGCTAAAAATAAGCCCCAATAATTCAATTTGTTTAATTTCTCTTTAAAAATGAATATCCCCACAAGGCTGCCTACAATAATCACCCCGATATTCATCGCAGCAAATACTACTGAAGGGTTATCTGCCATTGCGCGATGCGCTTTAAGATAAAAAAGGATATTGAAGAAATTAAAGAAGCCCAAAATACAGCCACAAATGAAGTTGATCAACTGTAATTTTTCCTTTTTAACAAGCCACAAATAGAAAATGTAAATGAGCGAGATGATAAAAGCAAGGATGAAAATAACAATTAATGAGCTTGTATAGGGGATGGACTTAATTTGTGCAACCTTTTTGAATAGAATATCGATAATACCAAAGCCTATAAAGACAAAGATTGGGTATAACCAATTTAAACCTTCATTTTTCTGCGCTGTCTTTTTGTATAAAGTGAAAAGTATAGCCACAATAGCAATAGATAGTCCAACTATTTTCAAGGTACTGAAATGCTCGTTAAACAGGAAATATGCCGCCAGAAGCGGAATAAACAATGACAATCTTTGTGCAATATCAGTTTTTACAATTCCGATATTTCTTACTGATCCGGCTAGGAACAAAAATACAATCGGCAATAACACACCTAAAGCGATATAGACACCATCGATCGGTGCAGATACCAAATCAGTTAAACTTGGTTTATAGAAGATCAGGCTTAAAACTATGGCAAAGAGATAGTTCCAGGTAACGGCTTGTGTGATGTTGATTTTATAACGTTTTGCGAGCTTTAATAATACGGCGACTGTAACACTACAGCAAATACTGAACAGGAGGAATATCATGAATGATTATTTAGGAAGATCGTTACTTTATCATTGTTAAGTGTGAACTGATCGGCAATGTAGCCATTAATTTGTGGCGCCCGGACGCCTGCTCGCCAGATTTTACTTGCTGTAAAAACCCGTGCCTCGTCCCATAGGTTTCCATCAATAAATTGATGAAGAATGTTTGCCCCACCTTCGATAATGACTGACTGAATATCCATTAGATATAGCTGAAAGGCTATTTTTTGAGGTAGATAATACTGCATATCTTCCATTTGTATATAATGGATATTGTTGTGCACTTCAGTTTTATGCTCATTAAATATGACCGTTTTGGCCAGGCCGTTATAGATGTGGTTGCCTTGAGGAACCTGCAAATTACGATCTATTAGGATTCGCAAAGGATTTTTTCCTTCCCATGCTCTTGCGTTTAACTTTGGATTATCGACAATGGCGGTGCGTTTTCCAATAAGAATAGCATCTTCTTCGGTACGCCACTTATGCACAAGCGTTTTGGCCATAGGGCCACTTATCCATTCTTGTACGCTATTTTCTGGCGCAAAGTAACCATTAGCGGTAGTCGCCCATTTTAATATGATGTAAGGCCTTTGTTTGCGAATACGGGTAAAGAAACGTCGGTTTAGCTTACTGCATTCGGCTTCTAAAACACCAGACACGACTTCGATACCGGCATTTTTAAGCTTTTCGATACCCTTTCCATCTACACCTTCAAAGGGATCTTTATTGCCTATAACAACTCTTTTAAGTCGATGTTTTACCAGTAAATCTGCGCAGGGTGGGGTTTTGCCAAAATGCGCACAGGGTTCAAGGCTCACATAAGCCGTCGCATTTGCCAGAAGGGCAGCAGCCTGATCGCCATATTTTTCGGTAACAGACTTTATAGCATTGACTTCGGCATGGGCTTCACCAAATTTTTCATGATAACCTTCGCCAATGATTTTGCCATCACTAACAATTACACAACCAACAAGCGGGTTTGGGCTTACATTACCCATGCCTAGACTAGCTAGTTCAAGGCACCTTTGCATATATAACTCATCCGTCATTAAGGCAAAGTAAGGTATATTGTTTGATTTAATTACTTTTGTGAGGTATGAATTTAAAAGAATTACTGCAACATTTTACAATACAACTACAGGACATTTATGGTGCTGAGGAGGTTTCGTCCATCTTTTACATTACGGCTGATCATATTTCTGGTTTTAGTAGGGCAGACACTATTCTAAAGGGCTCACAAGTACTTTCGGAACAGCAGGAAACCGCTTATTTAAAAGTGCTGGAAGCGTTAAAAGCCGGTAAACCAATACAATATATACTTGGAGAGACTGTGTTTTATGGCTTACCTTTTAAAGTTAGTCCGGCTGTATTGATACCCAGACCTGAAACGGAGGAGTTGGTAGAATGGGTGATTGATTGTTGTTCACTGGCAGATATTACAGGTTCTAGCCTACGTATTATCGATATTGGAACCGGAAGTGGCTGTATTGCAATTTCTTTGAAAAAGAACCTTCCCTTAAGCGAGGTTTTTGCATTGGATGTATCTGAAGATGCAATAGATATAGCTTCAGCTAATTTATCTTTAAATCAGGTAGATATTAATTTCATTAAAGCCGATATACGCGAGTTTACAACTAATCAAAAATTTGATGTGATCGTTAGCAATCCACCATATATTACCGAGAAAGAGGAAGAGCAAATGCAGAATAACGTATTGGATCATGAACCACATTTGGCTTTGTTTGTGCCTAACGAAAAGCCGTTGATGTTTTATGAAGCTATTGCAGATTTTGCATGGGTGTCGTTAAGTGATATGGGCTTGTTATTCTTTGAAATCAATGAGCATTATGCTAAGGAAACCATGGAGATGCTCGCTGCTAAATCATTTATTAACATAGAATTAAGAAAAGATATGCAGGGTAAAGACAGAATGATAAAGTGTGAGCGTGCACAACTTTAACTTCTGGGATGAAACTCTGTAATAATACCACGCAGGTAATCTCTATCCAGGTGGGTATAGATTTCGGTGGTCGTAATACTAGAATGACCTAACATTTCCTGTACAGCTCTTAAATCGGCTCCGCCTTCTATCAGATGTGTAGCAAAGGAATGACGAAAGGTGTGTGGACTGATGCTCTTTTTTAATCCAGATCTCTCTGCCAGCGTTTTAACAATGCTAAAAACTGAGATTCGAGATAGGCGAGTACCACTACGGTTTAAAAAAATATAATCTTCAAAGCCTCTTTTGATAGGAAGATGTACTCTTGTTTCCTGACGGTAGATGTTGATGTATTTTAAGGCAGTACTTCCTATAGGCACCAAACGCTCTTTATTCCCTTTCCCTGTGACACGTATATATTCATTTTCTTCAAACACGTCCGATATTTTAAGATTAATGAGTTCAGACACCCTTAGTCCGCAACCATATAGGGTTTCAAGAATGGCTTTATTGCGCATTCCATCAGGTTTTGAAGCATCGATCACGTCAATCATTGCATTGATCTCATGAATATCAATAGTGTCAGGGAGGTGACGAGTCAACCTTGGCGTTTCCAACAGGGCAGAGGGATCGTCAGCAATAAGCTCCTCTAACATCAGGAAACTAAAAAAGGATTTCAATCCAGAGACCACCCGTGCTTGTGTGCTCGCTAACATACCTAAATCATTAATCCAGGATATAAAAAACTTTAGGTCAGCGCTACTAATCTCCTTTACCTGTGGTGTTTGACCTAATGATTCAAAATATTGAAACAATTTGTTTAGATCGCCCAGATAAGCTTCAATTGAATTACTGGAAAGGGAACGTTCCAATCTAAGGTAGTTACGGTACGACTGCAGGTAGGGGTTATTAATCACAAAAAAAATTTTATACTCTTAGTTTTTAAGGCTAAGTTTGAAATGATGAAGATACAAATTATTAATGGCCCAAATTTAAACCTTTTAGGACTTCGTGAGCCCGGTATTTACGGTAACCAGAGTTTTGACGAATATGTTAAAACGCTGCGCGATATATACAGCATTATTGAAATAGACTATTTTCAAAGCAATGTAGAAGGTGAGCTGATTAATAAACTTCATGAGGTTGGTTTTACTTACGATGGTATTGTGATTAATGCTGGTGGTTACACACATACCTCTGTAGCGATTGCAGATGCCATTGCTGCCATTAAAACTCCTGTGGTAGAGGTTCACATCTCTAACATCTATGCACGTGAAGAGTATCGCCATGTATCGCTTACCGGCAAAAACTGCAAAGGCGTTTTAACTGGCTTTGGTATGGATGGCTATCGTTTGGCTATTGAGAGCTTGTTAAAAGGTTAATTAAGTATGTCCGTTAAAAAGTATTTACTGACTACGCTTTGTTCGGTGATTAGTTATGGCGCTTTTGCTCAATCTGACATCACTGAAAATGAGATTGCTGCACATATTTCTTTTCTTGCTTCTAAAAAGATGGCTGGCCGTTTTCCGGGAACCAGGGAGAACAAAAAGACCGTTGATTACCTGATTAAAAATTTTAGAAGGGCCGGCATAAAGCCTTTTGGCAGTAGTTATATACAAGAATTCTCTGCTAAGATCAGGGTTAAAAAAGGGGTGACAGATACCCCGATTGTTAAAACTCAAAATGTTATAGCTTTTATTGAAGGTAATGATCCGGCTTTAAAGCAGGAGTACATTGTATTAGGTGCTCATTACGACCATCTGGGGATGGGTGGTCCTTCGTCAAAAAAGCCCGACACTGTTGGTGTACACCTTGGTGCCGATGACAATGCAAGTGGAACAGCAGCATTGTTGGAAATTGCAGAGAAACTACAAGCTAATAAGAAAGATTTAAAACGAAGTGTGCTACTTATAGCATTCGGTGCAGAAGAACAAGGTTTATTGGGGTCGAAATATTTTGTCGAGCATCCTGTTATTCCATTGTCCACTATCAAGTTGATGATGAATATGGATATGGTGGGCAGGATGAACGGCGAGAAGAATCTGTATATGGGTGGTGCAGCCTCTTTTAATGGAGGGATGGAGCTTATGAATAGCTTAGGACCCCAGATTGGCATAAAACCAATTGTGATTGCTTATGATGTGGGGGGTTCTGATCATGTATCATTCTTTAAAAAGAACATTTCAGTATTGGGCTTCCATACAGGCGGTCATCCACAATATCATACGCCTGAAGATGATTTTGCACACATAAATGTACCTGGTGAAAAACTGGTTTGCGATTATATTTACAAAGCAATTTTTAGTGTAGCCAATCGGGAAGGAGCCGTATCCTTTATTCCAGAAAAGAAATAGCACCTAAAGCTGACTAAAAAACCTGATCTTTTTAACAAAATAAGCCCAAATAATACTAGAAGGGTATTGTCCGGTATGCTTTAAAAAGGGTATTTGCTTATCACTACGCTTTGCACCGTTCTTTTGTAAACTACAAAGGAAATGATAGTGCGCTCTATTTATTGCCCAGGCAAAATCGGTTTTACCTTGCAAAAGAAAATGTATCCAGGCTACAAAATCCAGGGACATCCGAATAAAGATTCTGAAGTACGCATCGTTTGCGGGCAGATTTTTTTGCATTAAAATCAGGTTATTCCTAAAATTAAGATAGGTTTTATGCGGACTGTTTGCATCTAAAGTAGCTCCACCAACATGATAAACTTCGGCTGTAGGACAATAGATAACTTTATAACCCAGGTTTTTTATGCGCCAGCAGAGATCTATCTCTTCCATGTGTGCAAAGAAATCCTGATCTAGTCCAGCAACTTCTTTCCAATACTTGCTTTTGATAAACAAGGCGGCACCGCTAGCCCAGAACACCTCAATTTGGTCATTATATTGATTTGTATCTATCTCCACGGTATCAAACAAGCGTCCCCTGCAAAACGGGAAAGCATGTAAATCAAGGTACCCACCAGCTGCACCAGCATACTCAAACTGGCTTTTATTCTTCTGCCACTTAATTTTAGGTTGTGCAACAGCTACTTTATCATCCATTTCCATGGCATCAATAACCGGCTGAATCCAATTTTCGGGAACTTCAACATCAGAATTTAGCAAAACATAATAATCAGCTTCAACTTGAGCTAATAATCTATTATATCCTTCAGCAAAACCATAATTATGATCGTTTACAATTACTTTTACATCAGGATAATTTGCTTTTACAAAAGCGATGGAATCATCTGTTGAGGCATTATCGCCCACTATAAGCTGTAAATTGGGGTAGACAGACTTTACTACACTGGGTAAAAACTGCTCAAGCAGCGCCTTTCCGTTCCAATTTAAAATTACTACTGCTACACTTGGTACTGTCATTATCCTGCGTTAACTGGTTTATGCTTCCATCGCCTGTGGCTCCAAAGCCAGTAAGCTGGCGCTTCATTAAGCGTTTTTTCTAATAGGGCAAACTGAAGATGGGTGATTTCATGCTCCTTGGTTGCGTTTGGGTTAAGGCACAGCGGAATACAATCCACTTCGTAATAACCTCTTTTAATCACTTTTGCCTCGAAATAAAATATTGGCCTATTGGCCTGTAACGCGATTTTTTCAAGCCCTAACAATACTGGTGTTGGCTGATGCATAAAATCGATCCAATAATGAGTCTCATGACCTACAGGCGTTTGATCGCCGGCAAAGCAAAACATAGTTGGTTCGTTTTTAACGGCAGTTAAAGACCTCAATGTCTGACGCATTGGAATGAACTTATTGCCAAACCGGGTACGAATCCTGTAAAACCAGGCATCAAAGATCTGGTTGCTTAAAGGTTTATAAATTACATACTCAGGTTTCGATAATTCGGCACCCAAAGCCAACATACATAATTCCCAGTTGCCATAATGCCCTGTACATGCCAAAACGCTTTCACCTTTATTAAAATACTGCTCTATCTGATCCAGATTCTTGAATTTTACCCGCCTTTTAAGTTCTGATCTGGAGATAGAACTCATTTTCACCACCTCGACCATAAGGTTGCAGAGGTATCTGAAATACTTCTTTTCGATACTTACAATCTCCGCTTCAGATTTCTGAGGAAAAGCATTAGAAAGATTCTCGTGAACAACTTTCTTGCGGTACGGATATATATAATATATGATGTAATACCCTAAAGTTGCGAGTGGATATAGCAGCGATAAGGGCAGTAGGGATAAAAAGTTCAAAAAAAATATTCCTATGTAAGAAAAGCTTTTTTTTATCATTAATTTGGCGAATTGAGAATGCAAACATAAAATATCAGATGCAAAGTTCAGCTATATTCCCTCTTTTTTATCTTCCGCCAGTTAGCTACTTCTCTGGTTTGAAAGACTTTGATTACAATTTTTTATTAGAAAAAGAAGAACACTTCCCCAAGCAAACGTATAGAAACCGTGCTAGAATATATTCACCCAATGGCCATTTGGATTTAATAATTCCTGTAATTCGTGGCGCAAACGTACACACTAAGATGAAAGATGTTAAAATTAGTAATGATTTTAACTGGCAAAGGCTACATTGGAAGAGCTTTGAGAGCTGCTACAGGAACTCTGCATACTTTGAGTTTTATGAAGATGAATTTTCGCGTTTCTACCATCAGAAATTTGAATACTTGTTTGATTATAACCTTGAGCTTTTGCAATGGTTGTTTAAACAGCTTAAAAAAGAACCGACTATTGGTTTTACCACAGAATATGTAAAGGAAATAGATCCGGCATTGGATTTCCGAGCAAAAATACATTTTAAAAATGCCATAAATACCGAAGATTTCAAACCTTATTTCCAGGTTTTCGACGACAGGGAAGGCTTTAAGCCAAACTTAAGCATTGTTGATCTGTTGTTTAATCAAGGCCCGCAAACCAAATCATATTTATGATGTATGAGCAAATCAGCAAAGCATAAGCGAAAACGTAAGCATTACTCCATACCAACAGTCGGCGCTAGTCCAGGCGTTGTATTTATTGATGAACAGTCTTTAAAGCCTGTTATTGTCTTCCATACCTATAATGTACATTTTTATGAAGTTAAGGAATTGGATAATATTGAAAACTTAACGGAAATAGTTGCGAATAAGGAGTTTAACTACTGGATAGAAATTAAAGGCTTTAAATCCATTGATCTATTTGATACACTTAGTGCTGATTTTGGAATCAATAAATTGGTTTTAGAAGACATTACACGTCCATATCAACGTCCAAAATTCGAAGAATATGGCACCTATGATTTTGCAATCAGTAGGATGCTTCATTTTGATGAGCAAAAGAATCTGGACAATGACCAGTTTTCTTTTATTTTAAAGGAAAATGTTTTATTTACCTTCCAGGAGGGGTACAAAGATTGTTTAGATCCCGTTCGCGCAAGGTTAATCGCCGGAAAAGGAAACATCCGCATTGCAGGTAGCAGCTACTTAATGTATGCTTTAATGGATATTATTGTCGATACCTATTTTGTAATATTAGGGGAATGGAGTGAAGAATTAGATCTGATAGAGGATCGTTTATTTGATAAGCCGGACAGAAGCGTAATGTACGATACCCAGCTTGTTAAAAGAAACCTGATCAATGTAAGACGAGTGGTTTGGCCAGAGCGGGATAAATTGAATGACATACTGAGAAGTGACAGCCGACTGATCCCAGATCAGACTAAAATGTATATCCGGGATGCCTATGATCATTGTATACAACTCATTGATATGGTCGAGTCATTGAAAGAAATCTCAGCTAGCAATATTGACATGTACCTGTCCATCATTAGCAACAGAATGAATGAGATTATGAAAGTGCTCACCATCATTTCGTCCATTTTCATTCCGCTAACCTTTATTGCAGGTGTTTACGGGATGAACTTTGCGATTGAAGATCCTGTAACTGGAAAAGTATTGCCACAAAACATGCCCGAACTTTATCAGGAACATGGCTATTTGTACACCATGATCATCATGGGCCTCATTGCTGTTTTACAAATCATATATTTCTGGCGTAAAGGATGGTTTAAATAACATGGTTATTCTTACCTTTACGGCCTCATGCAATCCTTCGAACTAGATAAGACGGACGTATCCAGAATTAAGCTTGCCTTAAGCGGTGGTGATGAACAACTAAAAGTTATTCTGGGGGAGTATCACGCCTCCGAAATTGCCATTTTATTTGAGAATTTAACCACGGAAGAGCAGCAAAGAATCATCAATTTACTGGATGTAGAAATTGCTTCCGAGGTGATCTCGGAAATGCACGAAGAGTCTCACCCTGAAGAACTTTTACTACAATTACATCCGGATAAGCGTACTGAAATCGTTGAAGAGCTGGACTATGATGATGCAACAGACATCATTTCCCAGCTGGAAGAACACGAGCAAAAAGAGATTCTTGCCGACCTGAGCGAGGATGATGCTTCGAGCATCAGAAATCTACTCAGCTACCACGAAGAAACCGCCGGTGGTTTGATGAATACGGAGTTTATCCGTATCAATCTTAACCTAACAAAAAAGGATGCCATTGATGAAATCATCAGGCAAAGTGAGGAAATTGAAGAATTCTATACGATTTTTGTCGTAGACAATGATAATGTTTTTCAGGGGATCGTTTCTTTAAAGGACATCATTAAGGCGAAAGGAAATGCCAAAATTACGGAGCTTGTAAAGGCCGAAGTAGCTTGGGTGTACCCTGATACGGATCAGGAAGAGGTAGCCCGATTGATTTCCCAATATAACATTACCAGTATTCCGGTATTGGATAAGGATCATAAGCTTTTAGGTCGGGTTACGTTTGATGACGTTATTGACGTTCTGGAAGATGAAAATACGGAAGATTTCCTGAAAATATCCGGAGTATCTGAAGATGAGGAACTAAGTGGTAACTGGGTCGAAGCCGTAAAATCGCGCTTGCCTTGGCTTATTTTAAACCTCGGTACAGCATTTTTAGCGTCCTCTGTTGTACGTCATTTTGACGACACCATAAAACAAATCGTGGTGTTGCCTGCCTACATGACCATTATTGCAGGTATGGGTGGCAACGCAGCTACACAGGCATTGGCGGTAACGGTTAGAAGGATTTCCTTATACGACCTAACGGATAGCCAAGCTTACAGAACCGTATTAAAAGAATTCACCGTAGGATCAATTAATGGGGCTTGTACTGGCGCCATCGTGTTTTTATTCGCACTATATTTTGATTCCAATCCAATGCTTGGATTGGTTATTTTTTTAGCGATGACGGGCAATTTATTAATCGCAGGCATAACTGGTGCGGGCATTCCATTAGCCCTAAAAAGAGTTGGAATCGATCCAGCCATTGCATCTTCAATAATTATTACAACTTTTACAGACGTTTTTGGATTTTTACTCTTGCTAGGACTAGCAAGCAAACTTTTACTTTAATTAACCAATTATATGCAACCAACAAAACACAACTGGACTAAAGAAGAAATTTCGGCTATTTACCATAAGCCTTTTCTAGACTTAGTTTATGAAGCTGCAACTATACATCGTGAAAATAAAGACTATTCAGAGGTACAGGTTAGTTCTCTAATCTCTATTAAAACAGGCGGCTGTGCTGAAGATTGTTCTTATTGTCCGCAAGCAGCACGTTACCACACAGATCTAGAGGTTCAGCCACTGATGCAGGTAAGTCAGGTGGTTAGTGCTGCCGTAAAAGCAAAAGAGGGTGGTGCATCACGTCTATGTATGGGAGCTGCATGGAGAGAAGTACGCGACAACCGTGATTTTGACCGCGTTATAGACATGGTTAAAGCCGTAAATGAGATGGATATGGAAGTTTGCTGTACTTTAGGTATGCTAACAGAAAGTCAGGCTCAAAAACTTGCTGATGCTGGCCTATATGCTTATAATCACAACATTGATACTTCAGAAGATGATTATAAACGTATCATTTCTACGAGAACTTATGATGATCGCTTAAATACCATTAAAAACGTGCGTAAAGCAAAGCTAACGGTTTGTAGTGGTGGAATCATCGGTTTAGGTGAAACACCTGAAGATAGAGTTTCAATGCTGCAGACTTTAGCCAATATGGAGGTTCATCCAGAATCTGTTCCAGTAAATGCGCTTGTTCCTGTAAAAGGTACGCCGCTAGAAGATCAGCCACGTGTTCCAATCTGGGATATGGTTAGAATGATCGCTACAGCCCGTATTGTTATGCCAAACTCTGTTGTACGTTTGTCTGCAGGAAGAAATGAAATGAGTACTTTAGAACAAGCTTTTTGCTTTATGGCAGGAGCAAGCTCCATATTTGCAGGTGATAAATTATTAACGACGCCAAATCCTGCGTTTGTAGATGATATGGCTATGTTTGAATTGCTTGGATTGAAAACAAGAGAAGCATTTAAGAATGGTAGACCAAAAAATACCATTAACAAAACTGAAGAAGTAACAGCTAATTAAATAGCTGTTACTCTAGTTTCAATATTACCTTTAGTGGCCTTAGAATAAGGACAGGCATGATTTGCTTTATCAGCTAATTTTTGCGCTTCATCTGTAGGGATACCCGGAATATGAACATCAAGATCAGCTGATAAAAAAAATGCGTTTCCATCTTTATTAAAGGAAACATGTACTTCTACGGTAGCTTCGGAAACATCAACACCATCTCGCTCAGCAACGGCTGCCAAAGCGCCTAAGTAACATGGTCCCCAGGCCGCTGCAAATAATTGTTCAGGATTGGTTGCGCCGCCTTGTCCGCCCATTTCTCTTGGTTTTCTTACCTCAAATTCTATAGTACCATCGCTTGATTTGATATGACCATTCCTGCCACCTTTAGCCGTAACCGAGGCTGTATATAACTTTTCCATAATTTTCTATTGTTCTTGTAACTCCTGATACAACAGCTAAAAAAGGCTTAAAGTTTTTTATATTTTGATTTTTTCTGACAACTTGAAGATGTCATAAGCTACTTTTTGAATCAAATCAATCTGTTCAGCAACCATCACTTCATCATTTTGATTTTCCGCTGGATCGCTGATATTTCGCCTAATCAAAGGAACGTTACTGGTGATACCGTTGTTTGCCTGTAGGTTCTCTACAGCCATATTTAATAGATAATCCGTGTTTTGAATAACAGGTTTAAGTGTTTCAAAATCCTCAACAATGAAAGCATGTTCCTTTTTATACAAGGAAAGGGTAGCTATATAAGAGGAGAGGTGGTGATTTAATGCCGTAAACTGATGAAGCTCAGCCATCAAAACTTGTTTGCTTTTAGGTTCCGAAAACATGCGTTGAAATAGTGAGGCTAAATTGGCGGTTGTTACATATACTTCTTTACGGGCAACCTTGTAATTGGTCAGGTTATGCGTATCATCTGTATACAACAGTACAACTTGTTCAAAATAATTCATGTTGGCTTTTAAAGTATCCAGCATTGCTTCCTTAAGCTTTTCACGTTCCCAATAAGGAAATAGCGAATAACTGGCCATCAATGCAATACCAGAACCGATTAATGTATCGTAGATTCGCTCACGTGCTATGGATAAACTTCCCATACCCAGAAAGTCAAATAGAACCAGGATATATGGTGTCATGAACAATACACTTACCACATAATTCTTGCGCTGAAAACTATAGGCCCCAATCATACAGAAGAGGAGAATAATAAACAACGTGTTTTTATCATTAATATAAACCAGTATGCCCATTCCAATAAACGCACCAATTACTGTTCCGATGATCCGCTCGTAATTCCGCTTTTTGGTTAGGCTAAACCCAGGCTTGGAGATCACCAGGATCGTAAGTAATATCCAATAGCTATGAGAAAATCCCAATGACTTGGCTACAATAAAACCGATCAACATTACGATAGCCACTCGAAGTGAGTGCCTAAAAGTAGATGAGCTGAAGGTTATATTGTCATAGAAGAGTTCAGGATCTATACTTTGTCTGGTCACAAATTTCTCAACCTCTATTTCCCTGGGTTTTAAGTTTTTCTTTTCTTTCTTATTGAAATAACTGTTGATTGTCTTAACCCGTGACAGGATATTTTCAATGTTGACTTCTATATTCTTGAGTGCAATAATGCCTAAGGTATTATATTTACCATCCGTATTATTACGCTCCAGTTGAGTAATCTCATTTCTTAAAGTTTCTACATCTTCAATAAGAGAAGTTGGAAGACTAGGAATCCCGCCTGTTTTTAACGAAAAAGCAATATCGTCCAATTCATCAGCAATCTTTATAATAACTGATTCATAGTGCTTTAAAATACCTGTAGAATCAAATTGCTCATGCAATTGCTTGTAATTGTAGTAGGTTGACATGACTTGCTCGAATAAGTCGACCATATCGACAAAAACCAATAACAAAAACCTTCCTTCAGGCGTAGATTCTCTTACAATTTCCCGAGTTTTAAATAAAATCTCACGTACAGCATCTTGTTTTTCATGAACAAGGACCTGAAGCTGCAACAAATCGGCGTAATTATCATCATAATCAATGTTTTGATGGTAAAATTTAGCTTTTGCTCTCAAAAATAGACTTACTTCATGAATAGAATCGCTTAAAGTTTGCTGTACAATGCGATAGGGGCGGATCCTATAGAAAAAATAGCTCAATAGGGTATACCAGATGCTGCCAATAAAGATAAGTGCTGAAGAAAACAAAACTTCCCGCCAAGGCCTGATGTCATCGATACTTAAAACCATAATCAGCAAAACAGCAGTACCAATAGACGCAGCTCTTAATCCATATAAAAAGAACATGGAGAAAATAAAACTGAAAAGCACAAGAAGTACTCCAGTAAAATAGACATTGCTGTTGGTTAGACCGACAATGATAAAAGTCAAAGTAATTAATCCAGTTGTAACGAGCATCGCATTTCTGCGATGTAGAATTGGTCCTGGTGTATCTACAACACTGGCACATAAGGCGCCAAGTGACAGTGTCATACCATACTCAATATGACCATATTGTGCCATAATAAGCGAGGGACAAAGTACGCCAAGTGTAATACGCAATCCATCAGCAAAATAAGTACTTAGTAAAAAATCATGAATACTTCTGATTGGGCGATTTAACATACTGCAAATTTATAATTAATGCATATCAATTACTTGACCATTATATATAGTAATATCAACATTTTTTGGGGTACAATAGCAATAAGGAGCCATCATAATTTATTACTTAACATAATATTAATTATGAAACTAATAATATTAAATCATCAAATAGGGGTTTTGTACTTTAAAACTCTTCGAGTTTACCTTTAAGCTCCTGGACTTTATCCAATCTATTCTTACGCGTATAGATGTCAATTAACAGTTGCACAGTAGCTTTGTCGTTTTGATTGACCTCGTGGGCTTGTAGTAACGCGATTTCAGCTCTATTTATAAAAGACTTGAATTTTTGAGGGTTTTCAGTTTTTCCGGATTTAAGTGATTCATTTGCAGAATTTACATAAACCAATCCTAATTGATATAGTGCATCAAAATAATTCTCATCAATCGCCAGCGCTTTGTTGTATGCTAGTTCTGCTGTACTATTATTAGCTTTATGCTGTTGCAAATAACCATATAAAAAATAAAGCAATTTATTGTTCGATTCTACTTTTAACGTAGATTCAATTACGCGCATCGCTTCAGTGTACTTTTCATTATCCAATAATAGATTAATGTAATCATTGGTTAAAAAAACGCTGTACGGATTAACTTTAATGCCGTCCTCAAGTGTACGTATGGCCAATTCATGTTCAAATTTTGAAGTATAGATGTTTGCCATATTTTGGAAAACCAATGGATTTACTATACCATTTTCCTTTGCGCGTTTAAAATACACTAAGGCTTTATCGAAATATTGGATATTTAGCGCTGACAATGCAGTATTTATAGCTAGCGAAGTATCTTTTGGGATAAAGTCACTCACTTCCTTAAGTAGTTCGTAAGCTGTCGCATAATCGCCATTTGCGAAGGCAACACTTCCTTTTTTTTGCTTTCTGATGTTGATGTTGTAAGCTGCCGCTGAAATTAACCGGTAATTGGCTTGAAATTTATCTAATCTTCTGGCAGAATCTATAGCTTGTACAGCATAAATGTAATTCCTATCCGCATTTCCTTCATCGCTATCAATGATCGAAACATAAGCACTTAAATACGCTTTCAACGCCCATGTTTCTGGCCATTTCTTCGTCTTCTTGTCATTTTGAGCGGCATCAGCAGCTTTAACCCCCTCTCCTAGTATACTTAACTGCTTTTTAGCGTCCTGCTTCGTGTTGATGGCAACTTGCAGTTTACCAACGCTATTACGTGCAATTTGAAGCTGGCTTTTTTGGGCAAAAGCAACATTGTAACTCATAGAAACTAGAAATACGCTGCAAACAAAAGATATCTTACTCATACAAAACATGTTCTTGGTACAAACTTATAAAAAAAAAAGAGGGATAAAAATTACCCCTCTTTTTAATCAATTATTGATGCTAAAATTATTTCTTCAGCGCTTCTAATCTTTTATTCATTAATTCGTAGTTAACTTTGTCATCCTTAAACAGATAGATGATTTTAAGATTCTCAAGCGCGTTAAGATTTTTAGGATCGATCTCTAAAGCTGCCTTGTAGTAAGGAACAGATAAATCGATAAACTTTGTCATCTTAACACCTAGTTCATTGAATTCTTTAGTTTTCTTCACGTCTAAAGCATTTCTCTGAGTTTGAATAGCTAAAGCTTGTTTGTAATAAGTATCACCCATTAAATACTGATAAATTGCATTTTTAGGATCCTTAGCGATCAGCTTTGTAAGCATTTCCTGAGATTTTGCGATATCACCTTTTTTGATGTAAAGATCAGTCTCTAAACCAATAAAGTATGAATCATCTGGATATTTTGCTGCTGCATCTCTAAGAAGAGCTAATCCAGAAGTAGTGTCTTTAAGTTTATCAAAGGTAATGTTGATCACCTCAGAGTACAATACTTTTGAATCAGGATAATTCAATTCAATTGCTTTTTTGAAATTCCTAATTACTTCTGGATAGTTCTGTATTTCTTTAGCAGTTACACCTGCATTAACATACATACTTGTATCATTTGGGTTTTTAGTAGTGATTTCATTAAAAGCTTCTAATGCTGTAGCAAAATCTTTCTTTTTATAAGCATAGATCGCTCTATTTCTAACAGCGTTCTCTACATTCACTTTGGCTTGCTCCAAATTCTCTTTTTCAGAGCCTTTTTTATCTAGCTCTTTAGCTTTAGCAATTGATTCCTCAGCAATGATCTGCTTTGCTTTAGCATTTTTTAAATCAACAGAGTCAACTAAAGCGATTCTTGAAGCAAATAGCGCTCTATAACCCCATCCTTCAGCTATATCTTTAGATTTTTCATTGGATACAGCCAGATCAGCATGAGCCAATCCGCCATTAAGCACTTTTAGATGCTCCGTTAAGTTTTTGCCTGAGGTGATGCCTAAAAGATTCCATGCCTTTTTAGCCTCACTAATTTCACTTTTTTGAGCGTTTGCAAGTGAGGCAACACCTACAAACAAAATACTTAAAAGTACTTTTTTCATTTTCTAATATTTATGTTCGACAATTATTGATATCTGTTGTTATTTCTCTTCTTCGGTAGTGTCTTCATCAGCATCACTTTCTTCTTCGTCATTCTCCTCAGCCTCTGTCGTATCATCGGTAGGTTCTTCTTCAATCTCCCCCTCGCCTGCTGGCTCACCGTCTAATACTACATAGCTTTCAGTTTCTTCAATTTCATCCTCTTCATGCTCAATTCTAGCTACAGAAGCAATCTCGTCGTTACCTTTCAGGTTGATCAAGCGTACACCTTGTGTTGCACGTCCCATTACCCTCAATTCACTTACCACAATTCTAATTACGATACCTGATTTATTGATAATCATTAAATCATCCGCATCAGTAACATTTTTAATGGCAACAAGGTTTCCAGTTTTTTCAGTAACATTAATAGTTTTAACACCTTTACCACCTCTATTAGTAACGCGGTAATCTTCAATGTCAGTACGTTTACCGTAACCTTTTTCTGAAACTACCAATACCGTTGCACCTGGATCATCCACAGCAATCATACCAACTACTTCATCTTTTTCATGAGCAAGTGTTACACCGCGTACACCAGTAGCGGTTCTACCCATTGGTCTAACTTTCTCCTCATTAAAGCGAATAGCTCTTCCAGAACGTAAAGCCATTACAATTTCGCTCGAACCTGTAGTTAAGCTAGCTTCTAATAACTGATCACCTTCGTTGATGTTAATTGCATTGATACCATTTACCCTAGGTCTCGAATAAGCCTCTAATGAGGTTTTCTTAATCGTTCCTTTTTTGGTACACATGATAATGTAGTTGTTTTCCAGATATTCCTGATCTTTCAGATTTTTAACCTTAATAAAGGCTTTAATCTTTTCTTCTTTAGGAATGTTGATGATGTTCTGAATTGCTCTTCCTTTACTTAATCTTGATCCTTCTGGGATTTCGTAAACTCTTAACCAGAAACAACGACCAGTTTCGGTAAAGAACAACATGTAATTATGGTTAGAGGCAATTAATAAATGCTCAATAAAATCTTCATTTCTTGAATCACTTCCTTTAGAGCCTTTACCACCTCTACCTTGAGTACGATATTCTGTAGCTGGCGTACGTTTAATATAACCTTCATGAGAAATGGTAATTACTACCTCTTCATCCTCAATAAAGTCTTCCATGCTCATATCTTCTGCCGAGTGAACAATAGTCGTTCTACGCTCATCGCCATACTTCTCTTTCATTTCAGCCAACTCATCCTTGATGATCTGCATACGTTTACCTTCATCATCTAAAATAGATTGTAAGTAATCGATTAATTTCATCAATTCGTTGTATTCTTCTTTGATCTTATCACGCTCTAGTCCTGTTAACCTACGAAGGGTCATATCAAGGATAGCTCTTGCTTGAATATCAGATAGGCCGAATTTCTCCATTAAGCCCAGTCTGGCTTCTTCTGGTGTATCAGAGCTACGGATTAATTTGATTACCTCATCTAAATGATCTAATGCAATTAGTAATCCTTCTAAAATATGTGCACGTTTCTTTGCCTCAGCAAGTTCAAATTTAGTTCTACGTACAACCACCTCATGTCTGTGTTCCACAAAATAATGGATCAGATCTTTCAGGTTTAACAATTGCGGTCTGCCTTTAACAAGCGCAATATTATTTACACTAAATGAAGTCTGTAAAGCAGTCTGTTTAAATAGGTTATTTAAAACAATAGAAGCATTTGCATCACGTTTAATTTCATAAACGATACGGATACCATCTTTATTCGATTCATCCTTGATGTTTGAAATACCCTCAAGCTTTTTCTCACCAACCAATTCAGCGGTACGCTCAATCATCATCGCTTTATTTACCTGGTAAGGTATTTCAGTAATGATAATGGTTTCACGGTCTTTATGAGTTTCGATTTCGGCTTTGGCGCGCATTACAATACGGCCTCTACCAGTCTCAAAAGCTTCCTGCACACCATTGTAACCATAAATAATGGCTCCAGTAGGAAAATCAGGTGCTTTAATATGTTTCATCAATTCAGCTATAGTGATTTCATTGTTTTCAATGTAAGCTATAGTTGCGTTGATGGTTTCTGTAATATTATGTGGCGGCATGTTTGTAGCCATACCCACTGCGATACCTGATGAACCATTGATCAATAAGTTTGGAACTTTTGACGGAAGCACAGTAGGCTCCTGCAATGAATCATCAAAGTTTAGTTGAAAATCAACGGTATCTTTATTAATATCAGCAAGCATGTCTTCAGCAATCTTCTGGAAACGTGCCTCCGTATAACGCATTGCTGCCGGAGAGTCACCATCAATTGAACCGTAGTTTCCTTGTCCCTCAACCATTAAATAACGTAAGCTCCAATCCTGAGCCATCCTTACCATGGTATTGTATACTGATGAATCACCATGTGGGTGATACTTACCTAGTACCTCACCAACAATACGTGCAGATTTTTTATATGGTTTATTGTTTGCTAACCCTAGATCAAGCATCCCGTATAACACGCGACGGTGTACCGGTTTTAATCCATCCCTCACATCAGGTAAAGCCCTTGATACGATAACCGACATTGAATAATCAATGTAAGCGGATCTCATTTGCTCGTCAATATCGATTCTAATTATTTTGTCGTTTTCTTGATTTTCTAAATCTTCTGCCATAAATAGTAATGTTCCTTAAGAACGATTTAAATGCGGTATTCTTATAACCTTGCGAATCTAATAAAAAATGCGCCATAAAGACGCATTGTGGAAAAATTTTAACCTAGAAATTTTGGCTTTATTTAGCCATTAAGCCCATACTATTCCCTTTTTGAGCCTACTTTGCGTGTATGCTTCAGGGCTACCTAAAACAGGTTGATGGTTATATGTCCATTTTGCCATTGGAGGCAGACTCATCAGAATAGACTCTATCCGACCATTCGTTTCCAGGCCAAATTTAGTGCCCGAATCATAAACCAGATTAAATTCTGCATACCTGCTTCTGCGCAAGTATTGCCATTCTTGCTCCTGCTCTGTATATTCATGATCACGGTTGCGCTCAATCAGCTCTGTATATACGGGGATAAAAGTTTTTCCTACTGCTTCAGAGAAAGCCAATAAGTTATCGAAGGATAAGCCCGTATTTTCAGGCTTTAGTCGATCGTAAAAAATACCGCCAACGCCTCTCGTTTCTTCTCTATGTTTGATAAAGAAATAATCATCAGCATTGGTTTTAAATTTCGGATAAAAATTAGGATCAAACTGATCGCAGGTTTGCTTTAAAAGATGATGAAAGTATCTTACATCAGTATCTATAACATAATGAGGAGTTAAATCGATACCACCACCAAACCAGCGGGTCTGCTCGTCCATTTCGAAATAACGAATATTCATGTGAATGATCGGTACGAAGGGATTAGATGGATGCATCACAATAGAAACTCCAGTGGCAAAAAACTCATCATTTTCTACTTTAAATGCTTTTTTAACAGCATCTGGTAATTTCCCATGTACTGCAGAAAAATTAACACCACCCTTTTCAATTACACTTCCATGTTGCATGATCCGGGTTCTGCCGCCACCGCCACCTTCCCGGCTCCAAACCTCTTCTTCAAATTTTGCCTTTCCCTCAGCCAGTTCTAAACTGCTGCAAATCTCATCCTGAATTTTTTGATAGGCCGCTACTACTTGATCTTTAAACACCATTTCCATTAAAACTAAGCCCAAAGTTAACCTTAATAAAAAATGATCTTCCTAAAAATTGTAGATAGTACATTGTTTTGACATAAAAAAAGAGGTAAAAATCACTGATGATCTACCTCTTTTCTATCTCGTTTAATGTTTGTTTTTATTGTGCCGGTGGCATTTTAGTTGTATCTGGCGGAGTTTTTATCGTATCCTTCATTACGGTATCAACTGGCTTTATAGTTGTATCCACTTTCATAGTGTCTGTACCACCGGAGACACTCTTTGTAGAATTACATGCCGAAACTGCTAAGGTTAAAGTACCGACAACAGCTATGCTTAAAATTAGTTTTTTCATGTGGTTCTGTTTTAAATTCATCTTTTTAACAACTCAAATCCCTTAAAGGTTTTAATAATTTAAAATCAGTGATGCATCTTGAGCTTATCTAAAAGCTCTGGCGATATATTTTCTGCGTAAGCGCCATAAGCGTCAATGATTACTCCTTTTAAATTACCAACGGGAGAAGAAATGGCATAAATTACCGAACTGTCATCAGGATCTGTCATCCCTTCAAAACGGTAAAACTCGTCTATTTCAAATTCTTCTGGCATCAACTGAATATCTATCGCTTTGCACTCAATAAATTCGGCTGAAAGGTTAAAGTCATACTCATAACCTCGTTTTTCAAGGTCAGCAACTGCGGCGGTAAGGGTGTCGTATATATACATACCCTAATTTACTAAAAAATTACTTTATCATCATATATAAAATTTTATAGTTCAATAATCTTTCTGATCTTTAAGCATCATGGTTGTATCAGAAAAAACCCTTAAGTGGGCCTTGTGTTTATACCCACCTTTATTGTTCCAACGTATTTGGATTCGTAAATTTCATAAGGGCTTTCGAGGGGTTGATGTGAAGATTGCAAAGAGCATATTGAATAAGAATTATAACGGTTCCATTTTTGGCGGAACCATATATGCAGCAACAGATCCATTTTACGCTTTATTGTTTGACCAACTCCTTCAAAGAGCCGGCTTTAAAGTGCGTGTATGGCTTAAAAGTGCTTCAATTCAATATTTAAAACCCGGTCGGGGTCATTTGTATTTTACCATTACCATTACAGATGATATGCTGAACGAAGCTATAGAAACCTTAAACACCTACGGCAAATTTGTAAAGGCTTATCCAATGGAAATTACCAATGCAGAGGGAGAACTTTGTGCTACAGTAATGAATGAAGTTTATATCAGGAGTTTACATCAGGGAGAACAATCGCGTATCGCTTATTAACGCTTTAAGGAGTACACAGATGAATATCAGGAGACTAATTTTAGAAGGTGAAGGCACAATGTTGGATTTCAAGAAAACGATTACCAGCAATGAGAAAATAGCTAAAAGTCTGGTTGCGTTTGCCAATAATAAAGGCGGACAACTGTTAATCGGCGTTGCCGATGATGGTAGTATCAAAGGTGTAAAATCAGAAGACGAAGAGCGTTATATGATTACGAAATCTGCGCATCAGTTTTGCAAACCAGCTATTGAGCCTGAATTTGAAGAAGTACATATTGATGGTAAACTGGTACTTGTTGTGAGTATTGCGCGTAGCGAAACCAAACCCCATTATGCGCTTGACGAAAATAAAAAATGGTGGGTGTATTACCGGGTAAAGGACAAAAGTCTGCTTGCTAGTAAAATCATTGTAGATGTCATTAAAAAGAGTGCTGATACTTCCGGACAACTGATTACCTATACGGAACAAGAGGCAGCGCTTTTCGAATACCTTGCAGAGAAAGGTCGGATCACTTTAAAAGAGTTTAGTAAACTTACCCGGAGTTCGTACAGGCAAGCTCAAAAGATTCTTGTAAGTTTGATCTTAAGTGGTGTAATCAGGCCTCATTCCTCCGAAAAGGAAGAATATTTCACTGAGATTTGAGTTAGGTCGTGTCATCTTAAATTCATTTCATAATCTACAATATTATTTTAAACGTTTTAAAGTAGGATTCGGAAATAAACAAGGTCGACAGAGTCGTAAATCAGCACAAAAAAGCCGACTTTTGCCAAAATGTGGAAGAGCTTATACACGAGGTACAAACCTTATTATTCTGATAATTTACGTCTTGCTATGCCTATTGTGGTGTCTCAATTGGGGCATACGCTAGTGCATTTGGCGGATAGTGTAATTGTCGGACATTTTGCAGGTACCGTTCAACTCGCTGCCGTTTCCCTGGTAAACAGTTTGTTTATGCTCATCTTGGTTTTGGGCCTTGGAATTTCATATGGATTAACTCCTCTCGTTGCACAAGAAAATGGTCGTAAAAATTTTGATGAATGTGGTAAACTACTTTCCAATAGTTTGATCATAAACATCCTAATGTCTATTCTGCTTTATATCTTTGTGCATTTCGGTACCTTGTTAGCTATTGATCATATAGGGCAATCGCCAGAAGTTGTTGCTTACGCTAAGCCTTATCTTGGTTACTTGGCCATATCTATCGTTCCACTAATGATATTCCAAACTTTCAAGCAGTTTGCTGAAGGACTTGGCTTTACCAAACAAGCGATGTTTGTTTCTATATGGGGAAATCTGCTCAATGTCATCCTGGGTATAATCTTTGTAAAAGGCATGTTTGGTATTGAGCCAATGGGTGTTAAAGGTGTTGGTTTAAGTACTTTGATAGACCGTACTTTAATGGCTATAGTGATGTCGATTTATGTACTTCGTTCAAAATATTTCGCAGCATACACCAGAAGTTTCCGCCTTGGCTTAATCGATAAAGTAAGAAGTCTAAAGATTGCAAAAATTGGTGCTCCCGTTGCATTACAATATTCATTTGAAATTAGTGCATTTAGCGGTGCAGCGATATTAATCGGAACGATTGGCGCTGTAGAGCAAGCCGCACATCAAGTGGCTATTAATCTGGCCTCAGTAACCTATATGATGGCTAGCGGTATTGCATCAGCAGCAACCATTAAAACTGGTAACAACTTTGGTAAGAAAAACTTTACTGACCTAAGAAAATCTGCGATTGCCAGCTACCACGTCATACTTATGTTTATGTGTGCTACAGCTTTGTTATTTATCTTGGCCAATAACATTCTACCTTATATCTACACAGAAGATATGGCAGTAATTAATATTGCTGCACATCTGCTGATTATAGCCGGTTTCTTTCAATTATTTGATGGTACACAGGTGGTCGGTCTCGGTGTTTTAAGAGGCATTGGCGACGTGAACATCCCTACCCTCATTACCTTTATTGCTTATTGGGTGATTGGTATACCTTTGGGCTACTTGCTTGGTATTGTGCTAGGTTTAGGAGTTGATGGAATCTGGTATGGACTAACCTTCGGACTACTTACCGCTTCTACCCTTTTGTTTATTCGATTTCAAAAGAAAACCAGAGTTCTAATCGCTTAAAGAAAAAACGTCCCCTATTCACGGCTAAACGAGTATTCTAAGACAAAGTCTATTATTTTAGTAGAATTATTTTGTTTATTCAAAAAGTTGAATTAATATTGTCGACTAATTAGATAGATATTATATATAATGGGCTTACAAGAGAACGAAATCGAAATAACCATTCCCGGTAAATCACAAGAAAAAAAATGGCGCCAAATAGCTTATTTGTGCTTGCTTATCCTTGCGGTTTTATTTATAGGTTATGCGGCTTACTCTTATTTGACGTACGAATCCTTAGTCGCTTTAGGACAAGGGGTATACGCTCAAATGGATGAAAAGTTCTTTTGGATGCTCGCTGTCGGTTTCTTCGCCCAATTGGTCGATGGTGCCTTAGGTATGGGATATGGAGTAGTATCTACTACCCTGTTGCTATCTGGAGGTTTAAGTCCTGCAGTGATATCTGGTAGTATTCATACTGCCGAAATGTTTTCTAGTGGAGCATCAGGTTTTAGTCATTACCGCTTTGGAAATGTAAATAAGAAACTTTTTAAAACCTTATTAATTCCTGGTGTACTGGGTGCAATTGTTGGAGCGGTATTGCTTGGCTATGCTGGAGAGGCTTTTTCTCAATGGATCAGGCCAGTTATCTCCGTGTACACACTATTGCTGGGCATTAAAATACTTAGCAATGCTTTTAAGCATAAGCCAAAGCAACAAAAAGTAAAGCGAGCAGGATGGCTTGCTGGCGCTGGTGGCTTCTTAGATTCCTTTGGTGGTGGTGGATGGGGCCCTCTGGTGACTTCTACATTGATATCAAAAGGTCGCACCCCAAAATATGTGATTGGTACCGTTAGTTTAACTGAATTTTTTGTAACGATGGCAAGTGCCATTACCTTCTTTTTTATCTTGGGCGTTAGTCACTGGCAATCCATTATTGGCCTAATCATCGGAGGAGTAGTTGCCGCTCCAATAGCTGCGCGCTTGGTTGGTAAATTACCTATCAAAAAAATGTTTATTGGAGTTGCAGTGATTGTAATTCTGTCAAGTATCCGTATTATCTGGATGACAGTTGGAAAGATGATGTAAACTCTTTTATTTATCAAATAAAAGAATAAATTTGTTATTCAACCTATAATAACAAAGCGTATTAACAGAAACCTATTGTCTAATGCGATTAAGTTCACACCAAATTTAGGTGAGGTACACGTGCTTTCTGAGCAAATTAAAGATGAAAGTTCACCAAAGGAATTCATTAGTATAACAGTTGTTGATCATGGCATAGGCATGGATAACACAACGTTAGAAAACCTGTTTACGATAGACAACAAATCGATTGCCCTTGGAACGAATAATGAAACTGGTACTGGCCTTGGCTTGGTACTTTGCAAAGAATTTATTGAAAAGCACGGAGGCAGCATTCAGGTTCAAAGTGCTAAAAACAAAGGCAGCAAATTTACAGTAAGCTTACCTGTTTAACATCTCTAAATAATGTAATCCCTCGGGTGTAAGGGATGCCGAGTGTTGCACACGATCTCTTACTATGGTTATGTAACCCAGTCTTTCTAGTTCCTCATAGGTCTCTTCCATCCCGCCAAGTATTGAAGAACTAACTTGTTGATCTATAATCTCCAGTAGTGATTTAATCTCTTCTTTTTCCATGACTTTAAATATTTGGTTATTTAAAGATAGTAAAAACTAAACTTTTATTCTTTCAATTATCGGGGTTTTATTAGCGGTATTGATTCCTTTTAATTCTACATACTTCACGTTAGGTAACCAGAACGATCCACCTTGTATTCTAAGAAATATGCGCTCTAGCTGGATTTTCTTTTTGTTTACTGTAACGTAAACATGGTATTTTTTATCTTCAGCAGATTTCATCAAATACATGGGAAGATTTTTATGCGAAACGAATCTTAGCTCATATTGATCATCACCCATCGCTTTAGCCTGGATACCGTAAGCAAATTTCCGCTGTATATAACTTAAATCCTCTTTCTCCCCTTCTTCACCGTACCTAAGCCAATATACCTTTATAGGATCTTTTTCAATTACCTCTCCGTTCTTGTTTACATTCAATTCACATATAATTGTATTCGTATTCGGATCCCTTTGAAGGTAAAAAAGCTGATTGGCTATCCCCTGTGGTGTAGGAAATTTTAATGGAGATGGATTTCCGGTTTCAACAGCTTGCGCATAAGCACTAACATTTGCAAATAAAGCAATGAAAAACCAAGATAATATGAGAAGATGAGCGTTAGATTTTAGAGATTTCATGTTTCCTACATTTTAATGGAGATCAAATTTAAGTCAAAACCACCATACCTTAATGGCACGATGGTTATTTTACATTAGGTTTACCTTATTTTAATTTACGGCATGTTTGTTTTTAATGTTTTTCAGTTGATGTGCATGTCGTTGTGTATGATAGATCATAAAATAAACGGCTTCCAATCGGGTAACTTGCCCAAGTCCTGGCAACTCAAATGACAGGCAGGTCTGCGTAAGATCCAGATCGGTAACCGCTTTGCTTACATCAACCTTTATGTCTTCCAAAGTATTTATTAGACGTTCCTTATTGTACGCTTTCATTTCGGGAAGTATAAAAGCTGGTGCGTTCATTTTTGTTGTAAAGTCTAGCATAATACGTTCAATAGTTTTCACTGATTGATCTGGCGCTCTATCTGTATCTTGAACGGGGCCATTTAATGCCTCTGCGAAGCCTGAATTTGCCTTGCAGATATGCCGGGCAACCTGAGCTGGTGTCCAGCTTCCTTCAAAAGGCACAGCGTTTAGCTGCTGTTCATCAAAAGATGAAATTAACTGCTGAAATTCTGTTATTGTACTTTTCAATTCCTTAACAATTTCATTCTTATTCATGGTTTTATTCTTTAATGGTGTAATAAGTGTAACAATTTCATGTTATTATTAAAATAAATCTACGTTAACTAAATGAGAAAAACGGGCTTAAATGCGTCAAAAAAGAGGTTGTTTGCGACAAATATTATTTTAGTGTCATAAAATTGAAATTTCAATAGTGTATCATGTACACTATATAGAAATAACTCCGTATATTTGTCTTATTAAATAATGAAACAACAGCTTCTACTCAGATGTTTTAACAACTCTGATAGAACTTAAAGAGAAAACCCGTTCATACAGGTTTATATTTGGTTAGAATAGAGGAACGTCTGGATGGAGTGCCTCTTTCTTTTTTTATAGACCTTTTGTAATTTTGGTAATCAGATAGTTAGGCTAGATTTCATGTCTAGGTCGTTAGTAAATTAGTTAATTAATCTTATTTTGTTTCTAGGCTAAGATATGGCATTTATAGCGTATTTTAGAAGCATTATTCTTACTCTCATCCCTGTAAATTCGGATCAAGCGGAATTCTTGGGGGGAAGGAAATAATTTCTTTCTTTTGCATTTGTAAACCAAACGACAATTTTTATTTTGAGTCAAGCCGAGCAAACCCTGATCAGTTTATTATTACCGGAAGGTATCCTGGATTATTTTGAGTTAACCCAAGTAGATAAAGCAGAAAAGATGCTGAACATCTACCTTGAAGAGAAGAATATAGCCCCCGAGGGTTATGATAAAAAGGATCTTGAATCCAAAGGATTCTTTCCAGAGGTTGGTATCCAAGACTTTCCTATTCGTGGCCAGAAAGTAGCC
>NZ_SJSM01000032.1 GCF_004331685.1 Pedobacter hiemivivus
GGGATCTTAAAAGCAGAGTTTGACCTGTATGGAGCCCAAACTGGCTTAAGGGAAACGACAAGAAAGATCAGGGACAATATACAAACCTATAATCAGATAAGGCCGCATGCCAGTTGTGATTATCTGACCCCGGAACAAGCGAATCTTAAACATGGTGAACTGAAAAAAAGATGGAAACCAAAAAAATATAAATCAGAGCAAAATTCAACTTGTATAACCGAATCAGGAATTACAAATTTGCATGTATAGTCAATTCAAAATTAATTCAACAACCTGTATAGCTATATACGGATAAGACAACAAGGAGTTTGAAAGGAGCTTTGGTCCTACGAGACTCCTTTCAAACTCCTTTCAGAGTCCTACCAGGGTAAGACTATCCCCGAAGGAAGCCTTACTCTGCCGTTTCTTTTTGCTTAGTTAAATAGTAAACTGGTATCCCAATCAACATAATCAACACCCCCCAACCGCAAGTATCCGTTTTATAGATCAGCAAGGCAATACAGAGTGCCGAAGCCAGAACGATATATAAAAATGGCAGCACTGGATAACCAAAAGCTCTATACGGACGTTCTGCATCAGGCATCTTTCTTCTCAAAATGAAAATACCATAAATCGTTAGGATATAAAAGATCAAGACAATGATCACTACAAAATCTAACAAGGCACCATAACGTCCGGTAAGACACAATACCGATGCCCAAGCCCCTTGGACCCACAGGGCCCAACCTGGTACATCAAAAGCATTTAGTTTTGCTGCTTTCTTAAAAAACAAGCCATCTTTTGCCATGGTATAATAAACCCTTGCTCCTGACATAATCAAACCGTTGTTACAGGCAAACGTAGAAATCATGATCATTACAGCGATGATAATGGTTCCTGCCTGTCCGAAAATATATTGAGCCGCTACAACCGCTACTCGATCTGATTTTGCTGTCGTAATCACATCCAAAGGCAATACAGCCACATACATCAGATTAGCCAAAACGTAAATGACACTCACGATAAGCGTCCCTAAAAATAAACTCAGTCCAACATTGCGTTTTGGATTTTTAATCTCGCCAGCAATAAAGGTAACTCCGGCCCAGGCATCACTTGAAAAGATGGAACCGACCATTGCTGCAGCAATACCCGAAAGGAGTAAGCTACCACTAATGGGTGTCCAGGTCACCGTTTCCAGGCTAAAGGAACGAGTTTCCCAAGCATTGGCCCAATTCGCATTCCAAACTTCAGCTTTTGCAGCCAAAGTAAAACCAAATATAATGAGTCCGAACAACGATAAAATCTTTACGATTGTTAAAACAGTTTGCAAAATCTTACTGTCTTTAACCCCGCGACTGTTCACATAAGTTAGAAAAACAATGGTTACTATGGAAACCAGTTGGGCAGCACTGATGGTATAAAGTTCCGGCAGTCCCTTATCGCTTACCCCGGTTTGAATTTGCCAAAGAATGTTATTCTCACTAAAAGGTTCAAACAAATAGGCTGCAAATTTAGAGAAAGCAACCCCTACCGCAGCAATAGTACCCGTTTGTATCACCCCAAAAAGACTCCAACCATATAAAAAAGCAATCAGTTTATTGTAAGCTTCTTTCAGGTAAACGTATTGTCCACCAGCTTTAGGAAACATCGCGCTAAGTTCACCGTAGCTCACCGCAGCAATGATCGTAATCAAAGCCGTTACCACCCAAATCAAAGTAAGCCAGCCGGCAGAGCCTACTTGCCTTGCAATGTCGGCACTAACAATAAATATCCCCGAGCCGATCATCGATCCGGCAACAAGCATTGTACCATCTAAAAGGCCAAGCTCTCGTTTAAAAGAGCCATCCTCATTTTCTTTATCCATATTAATTTGTTTGGTGTGGTTGGTTTTATCAGGGCGCTACTTTTCTTAATCAGTATCACCCCTTCTTAGAGCTAAGATATTTAAAAATCATTATTATCTGGTAAAACCACTTTTTTTTTCTTGTTATATATCAATCATACGAATTTCTCCTTGAATTTAATTAGTTACCTTTTACAAGACTATCATTTAACCGACACGAAACGGATATTACCCGGACATTACCCGGAGACTGTTCGGACCAGTCCGAGTAATGTCCGAGTAACGTCCGGGTAATGTCCGGGTAACAGCCGCGTATATGCTGCCTGATGAAAGTTAACTAATAAGAAACTTTCAAACCTATCCCATATTGCCTTTTGGAATAAGTATACCATGTCTGTTCTCCAGCTTATTGCTTCACATTGATTTTTGCAAAATAAAAATCTGGCTTAAATGCAACAGAAAGCACAAAACTCTTTTTTTTCAAAAAAGGTTTGCAATCAATTGATTAAAAATTTGTTAATTACGTTTACACAAGTATTTTTGTTGTAAGCCCAATTGTGAAAAAACGCATACCAAGAACCACAGCGAGCCACAAAACGGAGAACCAAATGAACTAAACTAAACATTTAAACAACCTAAACGAGAAGAATTAAAGTATGGAGTTTTTACAAAACAATTTAATTTACATGATCCCTGTATTGGGTTTAATTAGCCTTCTGGTAATGGCAATTAAGAGTGCGTGGGTAAATAAGCAGGATGCGGGCGACGCGAAAATGCAAGAACTTGCCGGCTACATAGCCGATGGAGCAATGGCTTTTTTAAAAGCCGAATGGAGGGTATTAAGTATTTTTGTGGTATTTACTGCTGCATTACTGGCTTACTCAGGTAACATACATGAAGTAAACGGCGTAGCTTTACATTCGAGCTGGATCATTGCTGTCGCCTTTGTGATTGGCGCTGTATTTTCTGCAACCGCAGGATACATTGGTATGAAAGCGGCGACCAAAGCAAATGTCCGTACGACTCAGGCAGCAAGAACTAGTTTAAAACAAGCTTTAAAGGTTTCTTTTACCGGTGGTACCGTAATGGGACTTGGGGTTGCCGGATTGGCAATTCTGGGTTTAGGAGGTTTATTCATTGTTTTTCTTCAAATATTTAATGTTGTTGAGGCCAACAGCACAGAAATGAAAACGGCGATAGAAGTGTTGACCGGATTTTCATTGGGTGCTGAATCTATCGCTCTATTTGCGCGTGTTGGTGGTGGTATCTATACCAAAGCTGCCGATGTTGGGGCCGATTTAGTGGGTAAAGTTGAAGCAGGTATTCCTGAGGATGATGTGCGTAACCCAGCTACCATTGCCGATAACGTAGGTGATAACGTGGGTGACGTAGCTGGTATGGGCGCCGATTTGTTCGGTTCGTATGTTGCCACCATTTTAGCCACAATGGTATTGGGTCAGGAAATTGTTGTCGAAAAGATAAATGGAATTGCAGTAGATAACCTAAATGGCTTCTCACCGGTATTGTTACCAATGGTGATTTGCGGCTTAGGAATCATCTTCTCTATTATAGGAACTTGGTTTGTCCGCATTAAAGGCGAAGATTCAAACGTGCAGACCGCTTTAAACTTAGGAAACTGGGGATCAATCCTGATTACCGCTATTGCTTCTTACTTTATCGTGATGGCTATGCTACCTACGCATTTACATTTGCGTGGTATTGATTTCACAAGTTTAGATGTTTATTGCGCCATTATAGTCGGTTTAGTAGTAGGTACTTTAATGAGTATCATTACCGAGTACTACACTGCAATGGGCAAAGGACCTGTTAACTCAATTATACAACAATCAGGCACAGGTCACGCTACCAATATCATTGGCGGTTTATCTGTTGGTATGAAATCTACAGTTGCCCCTATCCTGGTTTTGGCTGGTGGTATCATTTTCTCTTATGCTTTTGCAGGTTTATACGGTGTGGCTATTGCTGCTGCCGGTATGATGGCCACTACGGCTATGCAATTGGCTATTGATGCTTTCGGGCCAATTGCCGACAATGCTGGTGGTATTGCTGAAATGAGCCAACTACCACCAGAAGTACGTGAACGTACAGATAACCTGGATGCGGTTGGTAACACAACTGCTGCTACAGGAAAGGGCTTTGCCATTGCTTCTGCTGCCTTAACCTCATTGGCACTATTCGCTGCCTTTGTGGGTGTAGCAGGTATATCTGCTATCGACATTTACAAAGCTCCAGTATTGGCTGGCTTATTTGTAGGTGCGATGATCCCTTTTATCTTCTCTGCATTGTGTATCGCAGCAGTTGGTAAAGCCGCAATGGACATGGTACAGGAAGTTCGTCGCCAGTTCCGCGAAATCCCTGGAATCATGGAATATAAAGCAAAACCTGAGTATGAGAAATGTGTAGCGATATCCACCAAAGCCTCTCTTCGTGAAATGATGTTGCCGGGTGCAATTGCATTACTGGTACCAATTATTGTTGGTTTTGGCTTTAAAGGTGTTTTCCCTTCTGTTAGCTCCGCCGAAATATTAGGCGGTTTACTGGCAGGTGTTACTGTTTCTGGTGTATTGATGGGAATCTTCCAATCTAACGCTGGTGGCGCATGGGACAATGCTAAAAAATCATTTGAAAAAGGCGTGGAGATCAATGGTGAAATGCATTATAAAAAATCAGAACCACATAAAGCCTCTGTTACAGGAGATACGGTTGGTGATCCATTTAAAGATACTTCAGGACCATCAATGAATATCCTGATCAAGTTGATGTCTATCGTTTCGTTGGTGATTGCTCCCTACATTGCGGTGAGCAGTTCGGTAGACACCGCAAAAATCAAAACGTACACAAAGAAGATTGAGGTAGTCGTTAAAGCGGATAACCCAGCGAAAATCATTTCGGCTACTGAAACCATTCAAAATGTTAAAGACAGCGTAATTACGAAGCTATAGTTTAAATACTGTTAAAAAATAAAAGGGATTTCTAAAAAGAATCCCTTTTATTTTTAGATATATTTTCTTTAGGTTTGACACTACTATGATAATTGTATTTTTTTACAAAATCAGATAACAATACTTTCAAATTAGACAGCACAAAAAAACTAACTTATTAAAAACTAAACCACAAATTATGAATTTTAGAAAGTCAATCGACTTACTCACCAAGGAGGCATCAGAGAGCGGTGAGGGAACACTAAAAAGAACACTTGGGCCAGTAAATCTGGTTGCTTTAGGTATTGGAGCAATCATCGGAGCTGGATTATTCTCTATTACTGGTTCAGCAGCTGCCAACAATGCCGGCCCTGCCATCACCATCTCTTTCGTTATTGCAGCTTTAGGCTGTGGCTTTGCGGGCTTATGTTATGCAGAATTTGCATCCATGATACCTGTTGCCGGTAGTGCCTACACTTATTCTTATGCCACAATGGGCGAATTTGTAGCCTGGGTTATCGGTTGGGATCTTGTTTTAGAATACGCTTTAGGAGCTGCAACGGTTTCCATTAGCTGGAGTAGGTATCTAGTCAAATTTTTGGGCTATTACGACCTTCATCTTCCTCCACAGGTCACCATGTCACCTTTTGAAAGCGTTACCCTATTAGACGGTACAATTGTGCATGGCATCCTGAACTTACCTGCGGTATTCATCATTGTCTTAATGTCTTTCGTACTAATTAGAGGCACAAGCGAGTCTGCATTTATTAACGGTCTTATTGTAGCCATTAAAGTGGTGATCGTTTTCATCTTTATCTTCCTTGGATGGAAATACATCAATACAGATAATTATTCACCATATTTTATCCCTGCTGATAAACCGGGCCACGAGAGTGTATTTACACACGGATGGGGCGGCGTAATCAGGGCAGCCGGCATTGTATTCTTTGCCTATATCGGTTTTGATGCGGTATCCACTGCTGCACAGGAAGCTAAGAATCCTAAAAGAGACATGCCAATTGGTATCCTGGTTTCTTTATTTATCTGTACCATCTTGTATATTCTTTTTGCGCATGTAATGACTGGTGTTGCCAATTACGATCTTTTCAAAGGTCAGGATGGTATTGCTCCTGTTGCCGTTGCAATTGACAATATGGGTCTTAAAAATGCCGCCGGAGTTGTAACGCCTGCTTTCCCATGGTTAAATAAACTAATCATTCTGGCTATTTTAGGCGGTTATGCTTCTGTAATCCTAGTGATGCTATTGGGTCAATCAAGGGTATTCTTCTCGATGAGTAAGGATGGTTTATTGCCAGCAGTATTCTCTAAGGTACACCGTAAGTACCACACTCCTGCAAAAAGCAACTTATTGTTCATGGTATTTGTGAGTTTATTTGCAGCCTTTGTACCGGCTACCGTAGTTGGTGAAATGACCAGTATTGGTACCTTATTGGCCTTTATCCTGGTGTGTGTTGGTGTGGTTATTTTAAGAAATAGGATGCCTGATCTACCAAGAGCATTTAAAGTACCGTTGGTTCCATTAATTCCAATTTTGGGTGTTGTGGTTTGTTTAGGTATGATGGTATTCTTACCATTAGATACCTGGGTACGTTTATTGGTTTGGATGATTATCGGTGTAAATGTTTACTTATTCTATGGTATGAAAAACAGCTTATTATCGGATAACAAACAAGAAACCTTAGCGAAAAGTACTAAAACGGTTTCCTTTATTGGAATTGCATTAACCGTACTTTTAGTGATTGTAGCCATTATTCACCACCACATTACTGATGGTGCTGATACCGGACTATACTATTTCTCCTTAATTTTTGCCGCTGCACATTTCGTTCTTTATGCATTTAAAGCTGCGAATGCCAGTAGCATAACGATTAAAGAAATCAAGTAATTTCGAGATCCTGATACCGGCCTACGCCGGCATGACGATTCAGGATGACGATGCACAAAAAAGCCGTTTTGTATTTTAGATACAAAACGGCTTTTTTATGAACAGGTCTGTGGACTATGTCAATCTCAGCTCTTCTCCCAACACACCATTTTCCCACAAAATAGCTTTAACCATATCCGTACAAGGCACAGAAGACATTACCTTAAGCAACTTGTCATCAAATGAAAATAACCAGTTCTGTTTACCAAACAAAAGATTAAAAACTGGTTTTACAGCAATCATGTCGATTCTGTTTTGTACTGATGTTTTAAAGATGACCGTGTCCATAACTGATTAAATTATACACCAAAGATGCATCGTATAAATGAATAGCAAAAGCTTGATGTGGCCGGAACACGTAAACCTCCGGTGAAATACTAAAAATGATCGGTAAAAACTCTAGAACACCTCCCCTTCTGAGTTATGCAATCTGGTTAGGGATAAAACTGGAGGGAGCCTATAGAAATGTCATACATGGCAGGAACTATTTTAATTTCCCCATGATCCGTGAGTTGTCTGATCGAACTGCTCTGCTCTAATATTTGTTGCATAGAGCGGTATACATTTAGCACTGCTACTTTATTGACAAAAGATTCATTTTCACCATTGCGATCATGATTTTCGGTGAGCTCCTGTGGGATACTGATTTTCACCTCTCTCAATAGGCCTGAAAGGTTTTCTATCGTCACGCTGTTGCAGGCACTTTTTATAGCGCCGCAACCCGTATGCCCCATCACAATGATCAGTTTCACGCCGGCGGTTAGAATGGTATATTCTAGTGAACCCAGGATGTGTTGGGAGACCACATTTCCTGCAACACGAATATTGAAAATATCACCGATACTTTGGTCGAAGATCAGTTCTGCGGCAACTCTGGAATCCATGCAGCTTAAGATGGTTGCAAATGGTTTGGGTTCATCTTTTGTTTCCTGTACTTTTTGCAATAGGTTAGCGTGGATACTATACCCATTTTGGAATCGTACATGACCTTCCCGAAGTAACAGTAGGGCTTGGTCAGCTGTCATTTCCAGCGGCTGATACAGCCTGCCAGAATCCATGATCTGGTGTTGTTCGTTTAGCATGATCCTGTTTTATTACTTGTTGTTTGCTGATTTTTCTTTATCCTGTTGCATCATCTGCATGAGTTGCATACCCATCAAACCGCTAAGGCTTCCATCGCTTCCGTTGCCACCCGTGACGATCAGATCGGGAATAATTTTAATCCTGCCTTTTCCAATCTCCTCTGTGATTTTGAATCTGGTGAAATTTTCGTTACCCATAGCTTTTACCTGCAAGTCATAGGCATCGGCAGTAGATTTACCAATCGCCATGATCTTTTCCGCTTCGGCCAGACCGGTTTTAGTAATCTTCTCGGCGTCTGCACTGGCATTAACTCTGGTAGCTTCTGCTTGTGCTCCGGCACGCATTTTTGTTGCGGTAGCTTCTGCATCGACCTGAAGTTTTAAGCTGTTAGCATCACCTTCTGCTTTTTTAACTGTAGCATCGGCCGTACGCTGAGCAATTTCTACGTTTTGTTGTGCTTTCACGATTTCTTTCTGCATATCTGCTATAGCGGTCTCTTTTTCCATCCCCTGACGCTGTTCCTGTGCCATTCGTTGTATCTGATAGGTCTTTTGTTCCTCTTCGGCAATCTTACGATCGGTTAGGGTTTTCATTAAAGATTCCGGGGGAAGAATATCCCCAATCAGCGTGTCTACAGCATTGACGTTATAGTCGTCCAACACGGCTTTAATATGTTCTTTTGCAGATTGCTGCCTTTCTTTACGGCTGATCAAGAAGCTGATCACATCGCTGTCCTGAGCAGAGTTGCGGAAATAGTTGCCAATGGTGGGTTCCAGAACCTGACTGACCAGGTTGCTCATGCTACCGAAACGGGCAATGACTTTTGGAGCTTCAGTTGCAGGAATATGGATGATCTGAGAAACATCTAAGTTGAACGGAAAACCATCTCTAGAGCGAACGGTAATGGTACTCAGGTTCTTGTCTAACTGGTGTGATTCGTTCCTGGCATTAGCCCAATTGAGCACAAGGTTGGTGGTAGGCACGAGCTCTACCTTCATAATGTATTTATTGAAGGGATATTTCCCTGGCCCGTAGGCTTCCATCCAAACGCCGCGCTGACCTTTGCTGACAATATTACCATGCTTAAAGCTTTCCCCACTGATATCTTTGCCATCTTCTCCAATATAACTGATGACTACACCAACGAAGCCAATAGGGACATCAGTCATCGGTATTTCTTCAATTTGGATCGCCCATGGATTGATGTTATAACTTCCCGCTAAAATAATACTGGGTTGTAAACCGCGGTTACCGTCATGTTTTAAAAAAACATCAATGTCCTGAAAGTTATTGTGTCCTGTAATTGGCTTACCTGCAATTTGTCCACCTTCTATAGGCAGGCCATCGAGTGTGGTAACGATGCCCACCATGTTTTCACTGATGCTCACCATGTCCGCAATGGTAACCGTGAAAGCGAAAAGGTTAATGCGATAGGTTCCTGCTGTGATATAGGAAGTCTGACGACCTTTTTGTCCATTATTATTCAGAAACTTCTCTGCATCCTGAAAGTTATCAGATTCAACCCTGCGCCCAAGGATGGCCCCTGTTGGGATTTCAGCACCGTCGTTGGCGAGTATCAATCCTATTTTACCTTCAGGAATAATGGTAAATCCCTCCATGCCTACGGAATACTGCCAAGGCCACATCCCCCAGTAAAGACCTGGAGCAAGGGTTTTTGCCTGGAAGCCAGCCTCGCCCTTGGTAGCGATAATACGACCATCAGGGAGTTCTTTGTCCCGGCCGAAAAGCACGAATTTTTTCGTAACCATTCCTACTTTGTTTTCAGGTACAATGACCATCCCCAGGAAAACACGTAAGATAAATTTGTAAAACAAAAAGGTGAAGAGGGTGGCGGAGATCCACCAATAGTTCAGAAAGATTTGATAATAGTCCATGATCGTTGGTTTTAAGTTTTTGTTATTAGGATTATTTAAGTCTGCAACATTTATAAGTATTGATTTTGATCTGATTTTCTTTCAAATCAAACTTCAGGAAATAAGAAAATATAGACGTCTTATAACAGTATTATTATGTATTAATTTAATCTTATATTAGTATTATGAATAAAGAAGACTTAGGACATCTGGAGAAGTTGATGAACTTTCTGGCCGGAAATTTTCTCAAGAAAAGGAGCTGGAAAGATGTTTCGAAATCTGAATGGACATATATCGTAGAAGAATTGAACGGGCTGTTGCAGGAGCGTAACCGAAAGCAACGCATTAAAAAAGAGAGCGACCTGTTTGGAGCAAACTATCTATATGAGCATCTGATTATCAACAAACTAAAAGCTTATGAAAACAAGAAAGATTTCAGTGCATTAAGCAAGCCTAACCTGAGCAAGCTGAGTCGCATCGTACAGGTGCTGGGCTATGATAGCTACATCGATTTTATCAATTCTCACAATGAAGTTTTCAGTTTCAATGATTTAAAGATTGATATCCCTAAAGCTGCGATTAACCATAAATTGCTGGATGAGCTAGTCGGTTTATGGTATTCCTATAACCGGAATCTACCTGATAATCCGGAAAGGATTAATGAGGAAAGGATCTGGCGTTCTTCAGTTGAAATTTATAAATCCGAGTCGACAGGCGAATATTTTATTGAAAGGAGTGGAGGGGACAACCATAAATATTATGGGAAAGTAACCTCCTATGCCGATTATATCTTCATCATCATGAACAGCAATACATTTATTCGTCAGCGACACTTTATTTCGCGACTGAAAGATATCGGCGAGAAATTAAAACAGCCAAATTACAGAATTGAGGAGGTACACTTTATCAGTACCTGCATTAGTTTTAATCAGGAGCCGATAGCCTTGTTTGAAATTTTCCAAAAGGTAAATACTACAAAAAACTATGTAGCGGATTCGGTGAGTTTTCCGATAGAAAGTAATGAACTTCCTGCAGGAGTAGTTGCTTATTTGAGAGACACAGAAGGAAACAGGATCAACTATCGATAAAGGCTCCCCGCTTCCACAACCTTGCCAATCACAATGATTGCCGGATAAGTAAGTCCACCCAGAACAGCAGCCTCAGGAAGATTCTGCGCTGTGCAAACCACCTTTTTCTGATGTGGTAACGAAGCATGTTGTATAATTGACGCTGGCATATCGCCCAGCCCGGCGTCCTTATAAATCCCTGCAATTTCTTCAAGCTTTTTCATCCCCATATAAATCACGACTGTCGCAGAACTATTTATAGCACAACGAAGATCTTTAGATAAGCTTCCATCTTTTTTAGTTCCAGTTATGATCCATATACTTTCACTCACTCCGCGGTGCGTCAAAGGAATTCCACTTAAACCTGTGGCCTGCATACTGCTGATACCTGGTATGTAATAAGCTGGAATCCCATGCTTTTCAGCAAATAACACTTCCTCAAAACCGCGTCCAAAAATAAAAGGATCACCACCCTTCAAGCGGACTACTACCTGATGTGTTAAAGCATACTCCTTTATTAAATCATGTATAACTTCTTGAGGAGTGTAATTTCCATAAGGCTGCTTACCTACATATACCAGTTTACAATCCTTCGGAGCAATTTCCAGCAGTTTTTTATTGATTAAATTATCATAAAGTATCACTTCGGCCCTTTTTAACACCTTATATCCCTTCATAGTGATCAATTCTGGGTCTCCAGGACCTCCACCAACTACAAATAATCCAAAATCACCTATTTTCTCAGTCATAAATCAATAAATAATAGACAAAAACAAAAAAAACAACTAACAATACAGTCAAAAATATAATATTTAATGACAAATATCACAAAATATTGACTTTTATGTTTTAAAAACATACATTTGAATAACATTAATCATGTTTTAAACAAAAACATGATTAAAAAACAATAAAAACAACAAATAAAAACACAATAGAAATAAAACGTAAATAAAAAACCAATAAAAAGAACAATAAAACACAGACAAACTCACAAATCCATAAAAAAATAAAAAATAAACATCATGAAACAAGAAAAAATAGTCATAATTGGAAATGGAATGGTTGGATATAAGTTTTGTGAGAAAATAATTAACAAAAAAAGCGATTTCAACCTCGTTATTTTCGGAGAAGAGCCAAGAAGAGCATACGATAGGGTCCATCTAACTGAATACTTCAATGGAAAAACCGCAGACGACTTATCTTTATCAACAGAAGACTGGTATACGCAACAAGGAATAACGCTTTATTTAAATGACCCGGTTAAGGAAATAGATAGAAATAACAAAACCATACACTCCTCAAAAGGTCTTACAGTAGCATACGACTACCTGATTATCGCTACCGGCTCTGCACCCTTTGTTCCTGATATTCCCGGCATAAACAAAGAAGGGGTTTTTGTATACCGCACCATTGATGACCTTGACCTGATTAGAGACTACGCCACTCATGCAAAAACAGGAGCGGTACTAGGAGGAGGTTTATTGGGCCTGGAAGCTGCGAAAGCTTTGATTGACTTAAACCTTAATGAAACCAACGTCATAGAATTCGCGCCCCGTTTAATGCCCAGACAAATTGATTCTGCCGGAAGCGGAATGCTTCAAAGCAAACTTAAGGCCCTGGGACTAAACATTTACACAAACAAGGGGACCAGTAGTATTGAAGGGACAGACCGCATCACTTCTTTAAAATTTAATGATGGCAGCGAGTTAAAAACAGATATGCTAGTAATCTCTGCAGGAATAAGACCTAGAGATGAACTAGCCAAACTTTCTGGTATCGAAGTAGGCACAAGAGGCGGCATTATTGTAAATGAATACATGCAAACCAATGACTCATCCATTTTTGCCATAGGTGAATGCGCACTTTTTGATCATAATGTCTATGGATTAATCGCCCCTGGTTATGAGATGGCTGAAGTAGCGGCCTCCAAAATTTGTAATGACACAAAAACCTTTAAAGGCTTTGACATGAGCACCAAACTAAAACTTATTGGTGTGGACGTAGCAAGCTTTGGGGATCCTTTCACCACAGAGCCAGATGCAAGAACCATTCTTTTTGAAGATAGTCACAAAGGCATATACAAACGGATCAACATCAGCAACGACGGAAAATATTTACTTGGTGGGATATTGATCGGCGAAGCAGAAGCCTACAATATGTTGCTGCAAACTGTAAACAATAAAATAGCAATCCCACCAAATCCTGAAGATCTGATTCTGGGATCAAGAGGTGGCAGCGCCCAAACCGAAAATGCAGGGCTAGCAGGACTTCCTGACGATGCACTAATCTGCAGCTGTGAAGGCATATCAAAGGGCTCAATCTGCAATGCTGTTACTGAAGACGGCTGTGAATCGATCGATGCCATTAAGAAATGTACAAAAGCAGGAACGGGCTGTGGAGGCTGCATCCCCATGGTAAAGGACTTGATCTTGCATACCATGAAACAAAATGGCAAATATGTTAGAAACGTAGTTTGCGAACATTTCCATTTAAGCAGACAAGAACTTTATGATCTGATAAAAATACACAACCTAAAAAATTACGAGCAAGTACTGGACAACCTGGGCAAAGGAGATGGCTGCGAAGTGTGCAAACCATTGGTATCATCGCTTTTAGCGAGTTTATGGAATGACATGATCCTAAAAAAAGGCAATGATACTGCCCAAGACAGTAACGATCGCTTTTTAGCAAACATTCAGAAGGGAGGCACCTACTCTGTTGTACCTCGTATACCAGGAGGAGAAATTACCCCCGAAAAACTGGTTATTATAGGTCAGGTTGCAGAAAAATATGGCCTTTATACGAAAATAACAGGTGGACAGCGTATAGATATGTTCGGCGCACACTTAAGCGACCTTCCTTTAATATGGGAAGAATTAATCAACGCAGGTTTCGAAAGTGGACATGCTTACGGCAAAGCCCTTCGGACAGTAAAAAGCTGTGTAGGTAGCACATGGTGTAGATTTGGGTTACACGATAGCGTAAGTTATGCAATCCGAATAGAAGAACGTTACCGAGGCCTACGTGCGCCTCACAAATTAAAATCAGCGGTTAGCGGCTGTATCCGTGAATGTGCAGAAGCACAAAGCAAGGACTTTGGAATTATAGCCACCGAAAAAGGATGGAACCTATATGTATGCGGTAACGGCGGTAGCAAACCACAACACGCCCTATTACTAGCTGCCGATGTAGATAGCGATACCTGCATTAAATATATCGACCGCTTTTTGATGTTCTATATCCGCACTGCGGATCCTTTAACGCGGACAGCTCCATGGCTAAACAAGATGGAAGGTGGCATGGAATACCTACGAAATGTAGTGGTAAACGACAGCCTGGGCATGGCCGAACAATGGGAATTGGAAATGCAGGCCCTTGTAGACAGCTACCAATGCGAATGGAAAACTGCGATTGAAGATCCAGAGATCAGAAAACGGTTTAATCACTTTGTGAACGCTCCGGAAGAGAAAGACCCAAGTGTAAAATTTGATGAGATGCGCGGCCAGAAAAAAGCGGCAGACTGGACATTAGCTTAACCCAAAGACAGAAATCATGATAGAAACAACAACAAACTGGTTTGCGGCCTGCCGCGTAGAAGACGCGGTAGAGAATGGCGGCGTATGTGTGAAGTGCGGAGATGATCAAATTGCGCTGTTTTATTTCACACGTCGAAATGAGTGGTACGCCACGCAAAACCTTTGCCCACACCGTCAGCAAATGGCCCTTAGCCGTGGTATGATTGGCTCTGCCGGAGAAGATCCCAAGATCGCCTGCCCCTTTCATAAAAAAACCTTTTCACTGGCGACAGGTGAATGCCTGAGCGGAGATGAATGCGCAATACAAACTTACCCAGTAAAAGTAGAGGATGGACTAGTATACATAGGCCTTAATAACTAAGCATAAATTGTAGTGATAAAAATTGCCTGAACATGAATAAGCAGTATTACAAGAGTCATTTAAAGTTAGACTTTATAGCCAGTACCGGTCAGCAAGCACTGAACAGGTCAAAGGTTCTTGTAATAGGTGCAGGAGGCCTGGGCTGCCCATGTCTCACAGCCTTAGTCGCATCCGGCATCGGCAATATTGGCATTGCAGATGGAGACCTTATCAGCACCTCAAACATCTCCAGGCAAACGCTTTTCAATTATACCGATACCGGCAAATCTAAAACCGCAGCTGCAATTCAAGCCCTGAGATCTAGAAACCCTTACCTGCTTTATCATGAACACCTCTTTTTTGTAGACGATGAGAACATCTTACAACTGATTGAGCCATATGATGTGATTGTAGATGCTACAGATAATTTTGCAACCAGGTATCTAATTAACGATGCCTGTGTCATAAAAAACAAGCCTCTGGTTTATGGTGCTATATTCCAAACCGAAGGACATTTAACGGTATTCAACTACCAAAATTCAGCTACACTTCGCTGTCTTTTTCCTGAACCAGATCAGGAAGCTGACATCCCCTCATGTTCAGACAATGGTGCTTACATGATTGCGACTAACATTATTGGAACCATGATGGCCAATGAAGTGATTAAAACGATCCTAAAACAAGATGATGTGTTGAGCGGAAAACTCCTCTCTTTTGAAGCCTTAAGCAACCGCACAATGTTAACGAGCTACTATACGAATGAACTTTCGAAAAACAAAAGCCAGTCGAGGTTTAAAACTGCACAAAAAGTCATTGAACTAACAGCAGAGGCATTTATGGAAAAAGCCCAGACAATGGATATAGAGCTGATCGACGTAAGAACGGCAGCAGAAAGAGCCATTCAGCATATAGGCGGCAAACACATCCCCTTACCCGAACTGAGCTTACTCAACTTAACCAGATTTCCATTTACACAGCATTTTTACATCTATTGCCAGACCGGGGCAAGAAGCCTGCAAGCAGCAAAATGGCTACGGGCTAAAGGCTATAAAAATGCTTTCAGCTTAAAAAATGGCATCACAAATTTCAATTACCAATTTCAAAACTCCTAACCAATGCGCGATATCACCAGCAAACAGATTACATTAAGAACAGCGAAAGCTGTAGCGGTGATTTACTGTACAAGGGAAACCCTTGCACTCATCAAAAACAATGAACTACCTAAGGGTAATCTTTTTGATGTAGCCAGAGCTGCTGGTTTTTTAGGCGCCAAGCTTACCCCGCAACTACTTCCACATTGCCATCCTGTAACTATAGACGGCATGGACATTAGTTTTGAAATCAATGAAACAGAAAGGCCGGGCATTACCATTAGCGGAAATGCAAAATCTATAGGAAGAACAGGCATAGAAATGGAGATGTTGACCGCAGTTTCGGTAGCAGCTTTAGAAATTTACGACATGCTAAAGCCCGTTGACACCACATTAGAGATTGGCGGCATTAAACTTTTACAGAAAACGGGTGGCAAAAGCGACCGCAAAAAATACTTCTCGACTCCTCCTACTTGCGCAATTTTAGTCTGTTCCGACTCAACTGCAGCAGGAAAACGTGAAGACAAAAGTGGATTGATGATCAAACAAATGCTCGAACAGGTAAATGCAAACGTAGTGGCTTACGAAATCGTAGCAGATGACAAAGCTTTGATCCAACAACAATTACTTAAATGGGTAGCAGAAGATGTTCATTTCATATTTACGACTGGCGGAACCGGATTAGGACCACGCGACAACACCGTTACTGCTGTTAGTGAAATACTAGAGCGTGATGCAGATGGAATTACCGAAGCCATGCGCAATTTTGGACAGATGCGCACACCCATGGCCATGATGAGTCGTGCTGTCGCAGGATCCGTTTCACACACCCTGATACTCACCCTTCCAGGCAGTACAGACGGTGCAAAAGAGTCTTTAGAAGCAGTATTACCAGGCATATTTCATGCCCGAAAAATGATGAAGGGAGGAGGACATTAGCTATGAAGACTTTTGAAGAAGCTATTGCAATTATCTCGTCCATATCCAATCCTTTTGATGTGGAAACGATTAACCTGGAAGCGGCCAATGGCAGGATCCTGGCAGAAAATATCCACGCAGACCGGGACTACCCACCTTTCAACAGGGCAGCAATGGATGGCTATGCCATTATGCAAAGCGACTGGGAAAAAGGCATCAGAAAATACAGCGTAATAGATACCATTTTTACTGGTCAGCCTGCCAAACACGCCTTGATTTCAGGGGCATGCTATAAAATAATGACAGGTGCAGCAACTCCAGAGCTAGCGAATCTGATCATCCGAAGGGAGGATGCTGAAGAGTTTGAAGATAAGGTTGTTTTACACGCTGACACCATAAAAACTTATCAGAACATTGCCCGCCAGGGAGAAGATACCCTTACTGGAACCTTACTTTTATCTGCCCCGACAAGATGCACACCACAAATCATTAGTTTGCTAGCTACTGTAGGCAAGGCCAGATTGCAGGTTTACAAATCACCGAGAGTAGCCATAGTGACAACCGGCGACGAAGTGATTGATCCAGCTTCCCAACTAAGCCCTTTTCAGATCCGCAACAGCAACCAATATCTTTTAAGATCCTTGCTTGAGCAATGGAAAATCCTGCCTGTTTTATGCGAACATGTAAGTGACGATAGAGACAAACTAACTGCCACTTTAACAAATGCACTGGCAGCAGATTTGGTGATCATTAACGGGGCCGTTTCTGCCGGGGACGCAGATCATGTACCTGCAGTACTTAAAGAATTAGGGGTTAAAACACTATTTCACAAGGTTAGCATCCGCCCGGGAAAACCCTTATTAGTAGGCAAAACAACCGCTGGGACCGTCGTTTTTGCTTTACCAGGCAACCCACTCTCCTGCCTTACAACCTTTACCATTTTTGTTGAACATTATTTATTCCGCTGCTTTGGGTTCGAAGGCAGACCTTTTCAAACCATTCCTCTTTTAGAAAACAGAACTAAAAAACACCCTTTAACTGAATTTTTCCCCGTAAGCACAGGACATTCGGGCGGACTAGGCCTCTTGTCCTACAACGGCTCTGGCGACGTTACTGCCGCCATCAACGCGAATGGACTTGCGATGCAACCAGCCGCTTCAGCACAACTCCATGAAAACGACGCAATCAATTTCTATCCATTTAACAATTATTTCAAATAACCATTATAAGTAAAAAACAGCGCCACAATCAAATCATTTTAGAAACTTAAACCTAAACCAACATGACTGCTGACTTTAAACCTCTAAGTAAACTAAACATTTTTTCAGCCAAAGGCATTCAAATGCGGACCTTTCACATCACATGGGTCACCTTTTTCTTTTGTTTCTTTGGTTGGTTTGGAGTTGCCCCACTGATGCCGCTCATCCGAGAACAGCTGCATTTAAGTAAAGACCAAATCGGCAACATCATCATTGCCTCTGTTTCTGCAACAATTATTGCCCGTTTAATTATAGGAAAGCTCTGCGACACCTTAGGCCCCCGATTATCCTACACCATACTACTTGCAGTAGGTTCTATTCCGGTAATGTGTATTGGATTAAGCAACAGCTACGAAAGTTTTTTATTGTTCCGCTTCGTCATAGGGATCATTGGTGCTTCTTTTGTGATCACCCAATTTCATACTTCCATGATGTTTGCCCCTAATGTAGTAGGCACAGCTAATGCCGTAACCGGAGGCTGGGGCAACCTTGGCGGCGGTGTCACCAATTTAGTTATGCCACTTATTGCTGCTGGTTTTGCAGGCTTAGGCTTTGTAAGTCATGGCGACTCCTGGCGTCTGGCTATGGTTGTCCCTGGTGTAATCCTATTGATTATGGCGTTCATCTATTACAGATACACTAAAGATACTCCTGCAGGAAATTTCAAGGATCTGGAAGTCTCAAATGTTAAAACAGCTAAAAAAGGTTCTTTTGTTGAGGCCCTAAAAGATTACCGCACCTGGGTGCTTGCACTTGCCTACGCAGCTTGTTTTGGAATTGAAATCACAGTAGACAATGTAGCAGCCACCTTTTTTACGGATCAGTTCGGGGCATCTATGATCATGGCTGGTGCCATGGCCAGCATATTTGGCGGCATGAACATTTTTGCCAGAGCGCTTGGCGGCTATGTGAGCGATAAAGTAGGCAAATCTTACGGCTTGCGCGGAAAGGGATTACTACTTGGCGCATTATTGCTATTAGAAGGCATAGGAATTAGCCTTTTTGCCCAATCGCACACGCTAGGTATGGCCATTGCAGCCATGTTGTTTTTTGCACTTTTCCTTAAAATGGCCAATGGCGGAACTTATGGTATCGTGCCCTTTATTAATAAAAATTCAATTGGAACGGTAAGCGGCATCGTAGGTGCAGGCGGAAATATCGGCGCCATGCTAGTAGGCTTCCTGTTTAAATCGGAACACCTAACCTATGCAGATGCCTTTCATTACATCGGTATTGGTGTAGCATTTATAGGCTTAATTGTCTTTATCACAAAATTCCAGATCAAAGGGGCCGAAAAGACCGAAACCGTAAACTCCGAGCTTCTACAAGCCTAACATTAATTCATCAGCTTATGCCAGTGCACAGAAATAAGACATACACAAGTACCTGCTGTTATTGCGGGGTGGGCTGTGGCGTAAAAATCACACTGGATAAAAATGAGAACATAGCTGTTGAAGGTGACAAAGATCACCCAGTTAACCATGGCATGCTTTGTAGCAAGGGACTTAATCTACAATACACAGTTAACGACAAAAGCGATCGACTCCTGTATCCCCAAATGAGATACAGTAAAAGCATGCCATTACAAAGAGTAAGCTGGGATGATGCATTGAACCGTACAGCAGCTGTTTTTAAGACATTTATAGATAAATACGGGCCTGACTCTGTCGCATTTTATGCCTCAGGTCAGTGCCTTACCGAAGAGTATTACGTCATCAACAAACTCATAAAAGGCTTTATTGGCAGCAATAACATAGACACCAATTCGCGACTATGCATGAGCAGTGCCGTTACTGCTTACAAAATGGCATTAGGAGAAGATAGTGTACCAATTTGTTATGACGATATTGAATTGGCAGATTGTTTTTTCGTTACAGGAGCCAATCCGGCTTGGTGCCACCCTATCCTCTGGCGCCGTGTGGAAGCGCATAAAGCTGCACACCCAGAAGTAAAATTGATTATTGTGGATCCAAGGGTAACGGACTCCTGCGGGCTGGCCGACCTACACCTTCAAATTAACCCTGGGACGGATGTTACCCTTAACCATGCCATTGGAAGGGTACTTATTGAACGAAACTACATTGATACAGATTTCATTGACCAACGCACAGAAGGTTTTGAAGCTTATCAAAAAAGGGTATTTGAAAGGACATTAAAAGAATCTGCGGCAATATGTGGAGTTACGGTTGCCGAAATAGAACTTGCAGCCAGCTACATCGGCAATGCTAAAGGATTTTTAACCATGTGGACCATGGGACTGAACCAAAGCTCCATTGGTGTAAATAAGAACCTGAGCCTAATTAACCTCAATCTGATTACCGGACACATCGGAAAGCCTGGATCTGGTCCATTTTCGCTAACCGGGCAGCCCAATGCCATGGGTGGCCGGGAAGTTGGCGGTTTAGCAAATCTGTTGCCAGCACATCGCGACTTACTTAATGAAACGCATCGCAAAGAGGTACAACAATTTTGGGGCGGCACAACCATTTCCGGAAAAGTCGGACTTACCGCAACCGAAATGTTCGAAGCCCTAAATGATGGGCGATTAAAAGCGATATGGATCCTTTGTACAAACCCTATCACCAGTTTACCTAATGCCCGTTTTGCTGAACAGGCCTTAAAAAAGGCGAAATTTGTAGTGGTTCAGGAAATTACAGATAAAGCCGAAACGCTAGTCTATGCTGATGTGATTTTACCCGCCGCCGCATGGACTGAAAAGGAAGGCACCATGACAAATTCTGAAAGAAGAATCAGTCACCTCCAAAAAGTAATAGAGCCACCAGGTGAAGCTTTACCTGACGCAGAGATCATCTGTCGTTTTGCTACAAAAATGGGTTACAAAGGTTTTACCTACAAGAGTACGGAAGACATCTATAAAGAGCATACAAAACTTACTTATAGATCCAGTATCAATATAAATGGACTGGATTACAAGCAGATTGATGATTGCAAAACTGTGCAATGGCCCTACAATAAAAAAACAGAAAGCGGAACAAAACGATTATTCACTAACCATTTATTCCATACACCCTCTAAAAAAGCCATTATACATAGTCCTTCGGACGAACTAAAAAGCGAGTTACCGGATGAAGATTTCCCATTTATTTTAACTACAGGAAGGGTGCGAGACCAGTGGCACACCATGTCGAAAACCGGAAAAGTAAGCAAATTAAAACAGCACATTAAACATGCTTTTCTGGAAATACACCCTATTGATGCGGCATTGCTGAACATTTCAGATAATCAAGTATTGGTAGTTAGATCCAGACGCGGCGAAGTACAGGTAAAATCTAAGGTATCTGCTACGATAAAGCAAGGCGTTGTGTTTCTTCCGATGCATTGGGGCAAAATTTTAGGTAGTGACCTTAACCGTGCCAACAACATCACCAGCACCATTATAGATCCTATCTCGAAAGAACCTGATTTTAAATATTGTGCGGTTAGTGTAGAAAAATACAAAAAGGATTTCCAGCGGATTGTGGTTATTGGCGCCGGTGCCGGTGCACATGGTTTTGTGAGATCGTATAGAGAGATCAATAAAGCCGATCAGATTACGATTTTCAGCAAGGAAAATCTTCCTTTTTATAACCGGGTAATGCTTCCTGATTATATCAGTGGGACTCAAAAATGGGAACAACTGGTAAAAATGAAAGATGAAGAAGAACCGGAATATAACATCCGACATTTAAGGGGCATTGGGATTGAGAAAATTGACAGGGAGAAAAAATATGTAACAGACGTTACCGGACGAAAAACGCCTTATGACGTTTTAGTTATGGCTACAGGCAGTCGAGCAACCTTACCGAAAAACGCACCTTCCTTACCAGGCATTTTCACCATGCGAAATCGTAGCGATGCAGATGGTTTTAAAAAGCACATTCCTAAAAATGGCCACGTCGTTATTGTTGGGGGCGGCTTACTTGGTCTGGAAATGGCCGCGTCCTTACGCGAAATTGGTATGCGCATTACGATTGTACAACGGGTATCCAGATTTTTGAACCGGCAGCTAGACCCATTGGGTAGCCAGCTTTTGCATGAAGAGATGGTAGACCAAGGTTGCGACATTTATTACAATGACGAGGTACAGCTTTATTACGGCCGCTCCAAACTATCTGGAATTGAACTAAAAAGTGGCAGACGCATCAACTGCGACGCCGTAATATTGGCCATAGGAACTACGCCAAATATTGAACTGGCCCGCGAATGCGGACTAGATTGCAAACGTGGGGTATTGGTAAATGAGCGTTTGCAGACCAGCGACCCATCTGTATATGCCATTGGTGAGATTGCAGAATTTGAAGGTACACTGTATGGAATAACCACCGCAGCAGAACAACAGGCCGAGGTAGTGGCCAAATTTCATAACGGCGACATTAGTACCTATTACCAGGGGAGCTTATTCATGAACATTATCAAAATCCATGGCTTTGACCTTTGCAGTATTGGTCTTTCTGAGTGTCCAGACTCCATAAACTATGAAGAGATTGTGTTTATTGACAAAGCCAAACGGTACTATAAAAAATGTATCATTCATCAGGATAAGCTGGTGGGAACCATCTTAATCGGCGACAAGAGTGAATTTCTGGAATTCAGGGATTTGATAGCCAACAAAACTGAGCTCAGCGACAAAAGACTGCAATTGCTGAGAAGTGGCAAAAAAACAGAACCTGTGAGCGGCAAACTCGTATGTAGCTGCAACAATGTTGGCGTAGGAAACCTGCAAAAGAAAATCGCATCGGGATGCGCAGACCTTACACAGCTTTGTGAATCAACAGGCGCAGGAATGGGCTGTGGTTCATGCAGACCAGAAGTCAAGCTTATTCTTCAGGAAGCATTACAATTACAACCCCTAGAAAAAACACTTTAGTATGGAAAGTAGCACGATAAGAAACCATCAGATCAAAGTAAACCTTCCGGGAGGGATCGTGTCTGTTGGAGACCTTTCGGTGATCCTGGAAACACTTGAAAGTGCAGGCATTGAAAATGTAAGGTTTGGCACCAGGCAACAGCTTTATTTTTCTGCAAGTTCAGCCCAGCTAGAGGATATTGAACATGGCTTTTTGATGTCGGATACCGACTTTGAAACAGACGCTGACCGACATCCAAATATTGTGAGTTCGTATGTAGCAGAGGAGTTATTTAACAATTCAAACTGGTTACGGGAAGGCGTGTACAAGGACATATTAGATTCATTTGGCTATACACCTAGACTCAAAATAAACCTGATCGACGACAGTCAGACGCTTGTTCCTTTTTTTAGTGGAAACTTAAATTTCATTTCATCCGACATTGGTAATTACTGGCATTTGTATGTCCGCTTTCCTAAAACCAACACCATTTACTATTGGTCGTCATTGGTTTGCTCTGAAGACGTCGCTTCACTGTGCGAAATAATTGAATCCATCATACTTAGTCATAGACATCTACATTACGATCAAGCGGAGATTGACGGACAACAATTGGAAACCACCATCAGAACCACTGGTAATTTTCTATTTCAGTCCCCAGGAACCGCACTTAGAGCGCCTGACTTTCAGGTACCTTATTACGAAGGTTTTAATAGATATAATGAAAAATATTGGCTGGGTATTTACCGTAGAAACGAGTTATTCCCGGTTGCCTTTTTAAAAGAACTTTGCGACATCTGCCGTAAAACGCGCATAGGTCAGCTTTACACTACACCTTGGAAATCCATCATCATCAAAGAGGTAGTGCCTACTGACAGGAAATTATGGAATGCCACACTGGATAAAAACAGGATCAATGTTCGTCATGCGTCCAATGAACTGAACTGGCAAACGGAAGATCTGTGTGAAGAAGGATTGGCATTAAAACACGAATTGATCAGGGAATTTAACGAGCATGACCTAAGAACCTTTAAACTCTGTTTTGCAATTAAAATCAATCCAAAAAGCGGCCTCTTTGGCGCCGTAATTATCAGAAAACAAGCGACCACGGCTGACTCAGATACAACGGCATTGTTTGACCTACTCCATACTGTTGACTTCAATCCCAATTCAAAACACTATTCCAGCTACGCCGAAGGTCTCAGCAGAACCGATTTATTCCCTAGCCTGGTACAACTTTGCGAAGATTATTACCAGTTGCAAACCTTGGCTGCTGGTAAACAAACGGACAACTACTACGAAACCAACAACAGTATTGAAGCGGAAATAATTTACGTACACCAATGCGGGTGTTGCCTGAGCATTTATGATGAGGCCTGGGGAGATGAAAGTCAGGAAATACCTGCAGGGACTCCATTTTCTGCGCTTCCTGAGGACTATTGTTGCCCGCTATGCGAATCCAATCTTTCTCAGTTTACACCAATTATTAAAGAAACTTTAAACACATTTTAAAAATGGAACTAGACATTTACATCGCATTTTCTTTATACCTGGTAGGTTTCCTTTATGCTTCGGTAGGCCATGGCGGAGCAAGTGGCTATATAGCTGTACTTTCTCTGTTTGCCATTCCGGTTACCACCTATAAACCACTCATATTGATCTTAAATATCCTGGTTGCAGGAGTAGGATTTTATCAATTCTGGGAAGCAGGCTATTTTAGATGGAAATTATGCAGGGTATTTCTGATCACCTCTATCCCCGCAGCATTTATTGGTTCAAAATACTCCCTGGAGGGCAATATCTATCATTTATTGTTAGGATTAGCATTGATACTACCCATCATTAAATTACTGGGCATCAAACCCAATGAAGATAAAGCAGCTAAACCTGTAAAACTTATACCAGCCTTATTGATTGGCACACTGATCGGCGGACTTTCTGGAATGCTGAACATTGGTGGTGGCATATTTTTAAGCCCAGTACTCATTCTCTTGGGCTGGGCAAATGTAAAAGAAGCGGCAGCCGCTTCTGCCCTATTTATTGTTTTAAACTCTCTAAGCGGCTTACTTGGCAGCGCTGCCACGCTCATCATAACCCCTTCTGCAATTACCTGGTTTATTATGGCTGCTGCTGGCGGCATTACCGGTGCCTATTGGGGCAGCAGCAGATTTCAGCACATTACGGTACGTTACCTCTTGAGCGCTGTACTAACTATAGCATCTGTTAAACTCTTATTTTTTATGTGATGGAATCGATTAAAGATCATTTAGGAAGGACTTTTAAGACGCTAAGGATTAGCCTGATCAACACTTGCAACCTGGCTTGCACCTATTGTAGTTACAGCAATGAGGAGAGTCGAGAAAATCGTTCGGCGGGTAAAGGCAATGCTCTAAAGCCAAAAGAATTGATGAGCCTTATTGTTAAATTACATGAGCGTCTGGACTTTAGCACCATTCGTTTTACAGGCGGTGAACCACTGCTCTATAAAGAACTTCCTGCACTAATTAATGGGGCCCGAAGTTTAGGCATTACGGATCTTAACCTCACCACCAACGGCCTGTTACTACAAAAACAGGTCCCTGCGTTAAAAGCCGCAGGATTGACAGCCATCAATGTTTCGCTGGATGCAACTGATCCTTTGACATTTTTTATGATGGCAAGAAGGCATGGACTGGACCAAACACTAAAAGGCATAGATGCGGCGCTGAATGCCGGTATAGCGGTAAAAATAAATTCGGTCCTGATGAAAGGGATGAACCACAGTCAGGTTATCCCCTTGCTAAAATATGCAGCAGACAAACAAATCATCATCCGGTTTTTGGAGATCATGGCAATGGGACATTTGCATGGAAAAGCTGATGAATACTTTTTCTCACAGCAGGAAATTCTTCAGCTCATCAGCACACAGTACCGATTTAGCCCAATCCAAAGAAAACATGGAGCAACAGCCAATTACTGGCAAACGGAAGAGGGGAATATTTTTGGCATCATTGCTAATGAAAGTCAACCTTTTTGTACGGATTGCGATCGCTTGCGATTAGATGTATATGGAAACGTTTATGGCTGTCTCAGTAGCAACTACCCCGTACCAATAAACGAGAATTTAGAAAGCGCTGAACTGGATAACCGTTTAAGAGAAGCGCTGGCACAAAAACAATCAACAAAATTTACAGGAAGCAAACTGAGCATGCTTCATATAGGAGGATAAAAAATGAGAATACAGGTATTTGCCATATTAAAGGACTTTTTTAAAAAGGAATTTGAGCTTAAAGTAGCGCTTCATACCATAGCAGATTTAAGGACACATCTAAGTTTACTGAACCCAAATGCGACACCAGTATTAAATCGCTGTCGTTTTGCGGTGCAGGACGAATTTGTAACAGACGAATATACCCTAACTGGAAATGAGCATGTCGTAATCATTCCACCTAGCAGCGGAGGTTAATATGGATTTCATTACTAAAAAAGAAATAGATCTGGTTGCCCTTCTTCAGAAATCGCACTGTCCATCTGCCGGAGCAATAGTCTTGTTTAGCGGGGAAGTTAGAAATCATAATGTAGGTAAATCAGTAAGCTATCTGGAATATGAAGCGCATGCCAGCTTGGCCGCTAAAATGATTGCCGAAATTTTGCTGGCCGCCAGAAACCGTTGGAGTCTGAGCATTGCGTATGCGCAACACAGAATAGGAAAAGTAAAAGTTACAGAATCTGCTGTGGTGGTGATTACAGCGTCCGTACACCGCGGCGAGGCTTATGCGAGCAACCGCTATATCATTGACAGGATTAAGCATGAAGTTCCGATCTGGAAATGCGAACATTTTGCAGATGGTAGCAAAGAATGGGGTGGCAACTGCAATTGCGATAAAGAGACCGGAGATGTAAACAAGCACATTTATGAATTTGAATCTATATGATGAAAGGTATAGTATTATGCGGTGGAGAGAGTAAACGAATGGGTAGCGATAAGGGATTGCTTACCATTGGTCCCTGTACCTGGGCTCAACTTGCAGCTCGTAAGCTTGAACGCTTATATATCCCTGTTCTGATTTCTATCAATGAAACGCAGGTAGCAACCTATCATGGATTATTTCCTTCTGAGCTATTCGTCATCGATCAGGTAACCGCGAAAGGTCCTTTAACTGGCTTATTGAGCGCACACCTCAAACATCCTGATGATGACTTATTGTTATTAGCCTGCGACATGATCGACATGGATATCAGCTCATTAAGATTCTTACGAGACAGTATTACCACATTTCCAGGGTTTGATTATTATGTATACTGCAGGGAAGATTTTATGGAACCTTTATGTGCCGTTTATACTTCATCGCAGTTAAAAAAAATCCACTATGAGCTCGAAAACGGAAGTTTGTCCAACTTTTCGTTACATAAACTCATTAAACAGGCGCGCTACAAAACGCTTACCATAAGAAATATTAAAAATTTCAACAACCACAATACCGCAACCCTTTAAACCACTCATATGACAAACCACTACAAAAAAACCGTTTATCTCTTCGCAGGCCTTTCAATTTTGGCCCTAACAGCCAAATCGCAAACCAATGTTATCCAAACCAAGGCTACCTTTTTTGAGGGTGTAATTGTCGCAGGCTATGTAGACCAAGGTGCCTACATCAACTGTGCTGGGCCTGCCATCAAATTCTCCAAAAAACCGCTGGCCATATTGGTAGGGTTATTACCTAGCTTACGGATTAAGAAGGACAAGGTAGCGACAGGTGCAACACAAAACTCCGTGATCACGCCTAACCTGGGTGCAGGTATTACTGCTACCTACAAGCACTTAGCCATTCAGGTTCCAGTGTATTACAATGCCAAAACAAGCACTAAAGATGGCAAATGGAATCCGGGCATAGGTATCGGGTACAAGTTTTAATTAAATTAAGATTCCTGCGTAAGGAATCTTAATTTCTCTTCATCTATGATATTGATTTGCTTACCTGATAAGGAGATCAGATTTTCATTAACCAGCTCGGTCGTCATCCGGAATACAGTTTCATATGCGGCTCCTGTAAATGCGGCCAGATCTTGTTTGCTGAGTTCTATATTTAATCCACCTGTTTCATTCAGTCCAAACTGTTCTTTTAGTTGTAACAAAGCAACTGCAAGTCTGCTTTTCACGGACATGAGTGCCAGATTCCGCATCTTTTTCTCGGACTCCTGTAGTTCATCGGCATAAAACAACATCAGGTTAAAAGCAAAATCATGATTTACCTTTAAGGTGGCCATAAAAAATTCGAGGTCTATAAAGCAAAGCGAAGTTTCTTCAAGTGCAGTGGCCGAAATGGGATAAGCTGAGCTGTGCGTACCTAAACCTCTATGGCCGAATATTTTACCTGGATTAGCAAAACGCACAATCAATTCTTTATCTCCCCAATGTTTATGCACTTTAACATTCCCCTTATACACGAAATATACACCTGCAACAGGATCGCCCTCTTTAAAGATCTGCTCACCTTTTTTTGCAATAAAGTTTTTGCGATGGCTATCAATTGCCAGTTTCCATTCTTTAAGCACCAAACTGCACATTAAACAGCTTTCAAGATCACAGCATTTACCTTTCTTCATATTTTCCGCAGCTTTTAAGTTGCGGTTTCTAATATCCTAAAAGTTTTTGACTAGCAATTCTATATCTTCTTTTTTATTTAGCTTAAAGAGGTGGTAAAAAAACCACATCTTTAATAACCTTCACCACCAGCCACCCTGCTTAACAAAAAAACCATCTTCTATGAAGAGCCTCGGAACTTTTTTCAGTAGTGTCTATTGATCTTGGTCTTCAAGAGTGCTTCGCAGTTTGCCTTTCTTCAAGGCAAAAGATTCCAGCTATGAAGAGAACGATTATTTTTTTCCGTTACTTTGCAGCATAAATCTACTGCTATGGAGTTTAATTACAGTCAAATCCTTTCCACCTCGATGGTATTATTCGCCATCATTGATATCCTGGGGGCTATTCCTATTGTAATAGAACTTAGAAAAAAGGCAGGGCATATCCAGTCGGAAAAAGCAACCATAGTGGCTACCGTTTTGATGGTAATCTTTTTGTTTGCCGGAGAATCCCTACTAAAGGTAATTGGTTTAGATGTAGCTTCTTTTGCCATTGCAGGCTCTATGGTGATCTTTTTCATCGCAATGGAGATGATATTAGGCTTAACCATATTTAAAGAAGGCGATGCCCCGGAAACGGTATCTATCGTGCCATTGGCATTTCCATTGATTGCGGGTGCAGGAACCATGACGACCCTCCTATCTTTAAAAACAGAATATGCTACTCAAAACATTATTGTCGGCATTCTGATCAATATGATGTTTGTTTACTTTGTGTTAAAGAACACCGAACGTTTAGAAAAGCTATTCGGAAAATCAGGACTAAATGTACTAAGAAAAGCCTTTGGAATTATCCTGTTAGCCATCGCCATTAAGCTGTTTAGAAATAATACAGGGTTATAGCGAATCGCGCCTCTTCTTAATCGAGGTGAAACACTTGCTCCAACTTTACACTAACCGGTGAATTGTCTGAATTGGTTTCCATAATATCAGCCATATGGGCCCACCACTTTTGGACAAGCGCTGTAGTTCCCAGATCCTGAGATGAGGCACCTTCCTGTTGCTGCACTGCAAAAAGGGTGTTAGTTTCTTCGTCCAAAAAAATGGAATAATCACTCACCCCATTCTGTTTAAGCAATGATGCGAGTTCTGGCCAAATCTCATTATGCCGTTTTTGATATTCTGATTTGGCTCCTGGCTTCAGCTTCATTTTAAATGCAATCTTTGACATATCTTCCCTAACTTATCTACTTTTTATGCCTAACATACACAGATATAAAATTATCAGCAACCTGTCCCATCCTGCTTCAGCCATTAGCGCCTGCAATCAAGGCAGTTAAAAACAGTGATTTCAGATTTTTCGCAAATCTTTATCGAACCGGATAGCACTGTTTACTATGGGTTCACTTGGTTATGGGTTGTGGATTACTTTCAGAGCAATTTTCTCGAACGAGGTCCGAACCAGGTCCGAACGTAGTCCGTCTCAGGAGCGACTTTGTTAACCGGCACAATACAGGGACGATACCGCTTCGCTAACAATCCAAAAAAATTCATTTGATTTTAATTTCGGCCACAGCATGCAGCTAAAAGGATGTGATTTCAATTTTAAATCCTAATCCAATATAAACAAAAAGAAAAGGAAAACCTAATTCGTCTTAATTAATCTGGCCACAAACATGGTATCGGCTTTATGTGTATAACCTTTGATCAGTTCCATTTTTTCGAGCTTTAAAGGTAGATTTTCCAATAAATAAGCAATCACATCTTCGTTCTCCTGTTTAAACACAGAACAGGTAATGTAAATTAAGGGCTTCCCTTCTTTCAGGTATTTGACCACATTTGAGGCAATACTTTGCTGCAACTTCGAGAAATAGCTGATCTTATGCTGCTCAAAATAGTACAACATTTCAGGTGTTCTTCCCCAAGTTCCGGATCCTGAGCAGGGTGCATCCAATATAATCCCATCAAATTCGTAATCGTGCAAATCCTGAGCATTATTTTGAAGCAGATCCAACACTTTTTTCTGGTATTTCTTTAATCCAGCTTCTCTAAAGCGTTCATCCAGATTGTTTAAGCTATTTTCCCGAACATCACTCACCAACAACTCTATTTTAGGTTCCAGATCATGTAGCAACAATGATTTACCACCTGAAGCTGCGCAGCAATCCCACCATTTATCCCAGGTTTGTGGCTGGAAAAAACTACCTGTTTGCTGCGAGGAAAGATCCTGTACCTGGTAGTGTTGCTGCCCGGTTAAAATCTGATCTAGTTTAGTACCATTGGCAACGGCAAGGGTATTGTCCCCAATCTGCTCCGCAACGATACCGTCCTTGTTCAGTACTTCAGCTATTGTTTTCAAATGTCCGCCGGTCACCCTGATAAACAGGTCAGGTTGCGTAAAAAAAGAGTTTAAGAAAGCAGGTTTATCAATAGATTCGGAAAGTTCTTCATGGAAACTAAAGACATCGGTTAGCTCAAATGCCGGATAATTTGATTTGATTAGCTCCAGTTTTTCGGATACAGAGAGTTCAACGTGTTGCTTCAATTCGGGCAACAAGGACTCAATCACCAAACTGCTGGTTGAGTTACACAGAAAATCTGCAATAGCCAGGCGCAACGCCCTTTCTTCTTTAATTAATGCTTTGCCCAATCTAAAGAAACTGTAGATATAGCGAGAAGCCCAGCGCCGATCTGAGGATCCCATTTGCTTATTTCTTTTAAAATAAGTAAACAAAAAACGATGTAATGGCAATGCACCATCATAACTTTTAAAGATCTGTTCAAATGCCCTTAGCTGGTGTTCTACTCTCATTCAATAATATTTAAAGCAAAGTTCTTATAACGCAATAGCATCAAGCTGGTATTGATGTATCCGGAGGTATTATCGTGTACAAAATGAAAGGAATTGTGAAGCCCCTTATAGTTTTCTTTAGTCAGGTATTTGATATAATCATCACCATACTTAGCAAGCAGTCTTCCAAAATAGAAGCCCGTATCAAATCCCTTGAAGGCATATTCTCCAGGCTCAAAATTGAATTGTGCTCTATATTTTTTTATGAAAGTGTTTACCTCCGCCCTGGTATAATCTACCTTATAGGAAGAAGAAACAATGGTATTAAAAGCCTGAAGTTCTTCTGTATTGTAATTTTGTTTAACCCATTCAGGATGGCCGAAGAGCGAGATATTCAATCCCGTTTTTTTAATCTTCATCAACTTATCCAGTGTAGGTACTACAAACTTTTTGTCGGATGAGCTGACTAGAATTACATATTGTTTTCCTTTTACAACCTTAGTTTCCATCGTAAAAACAGAACCATACTCCTGAAAGGCGAATACCTTTTTACTATTTGCAAAATAAGCTCTTAAAGGCTTCGCAAATATCTCATCACTGGCCGTCTTAGGGTTGATCAATACGACAATTGTATTGGTAGGATTGTAATTTTTACTGATGTAATTACCAATCTTTTCAGCATGAAGATCGATGTTATTTACAATAGAGATAAGATTAGGGTTGCCAAATTCGGCAGGCTGTGAAGCCGCAAGTGGATTTACAACTGGTATCTCTCGTGATATGGAATAATTGGTAATGTATTTTAATCCATCAGGATAAACAGGGCCAACAATTATATTGCTACCCAATAAACTGCCATTGCTGATTAAATCGCCAATTTGGGCATTGTTATCCTGTGTATCGTAAACCTTAAGTTTAAAATTCTGTCCAGTTGCCGCTGCAGAGTCTACGCCTAACTTAAATCCCTGGTAGAAATCGATAGCTATGGCTGCCTTTTCTACATCGGCTTTAGTGGCACTCTTCAGTTTGATTTCATCTAGCCGAAAGGGAACAAGCAAGGAAATAGTAGCCTGCTTTACTTTCAAAGCAGGCTTTTCTATTTTCTCGACTTTCTTCGGCGTCTCGGGCTTTTTGGTTTCAGGCCTTATTTTTGGCGAACAGGCTGATAGAAAAAGTGCCGATAATACGATGATCCAATACTTATTCCCACTCAATTGTAGCAGGGGGTTTTGAACTAATATCATATACAACGCGGTTAATTCCTTTTACTTTGTTAATTATTTCATTAGAAATTTTTGCGAGTACGTTATATGGCAAATGACACCAATCGGCAGTCATACCATCAACAGATTCAACAGCACGTAAGGCAATTGCATTCTCGTAAGTACGCTCATCCCCCATTACACCTACCGATTGAACTGGTAGGAATATCGCTCCTGCCTGCCATACTTTGTCGTATAAACCAGCTTCTTTTAAATTATTGATATAGATGGCATCAGCTTCCTGGAGGATCGATACCTTCTCAGCAGTTACTTCACCAAGAATCCTGATGGCCAAACCTGGTCCAGGGAAAGGGTGACGTCCAATAATAAAGTGCTCCAATCCTAATGATCTTCCGACTCTTCTTACTTCATCTTTAAATAAGGTATTTAATGGCTCAACTACTTTCAATTTCATGAAATCAGGTAAACCACCAACATTATGGTGTGATTTAATGGTTGCAGAAGGGCCTTTTACAGAAACCGACTCGATGATGTCTGGATAGATTGTACCTTGAGCCAACCATTTCACATCCTGTACCTGGTGTGCTTCATCATCAAAAACTTCGATAAACACACGTCCGATCGCTTTACGTTTCAATTCTGGGTCTGAAAGACCGGCAAGCTGACTTAAGAAACGATCTTTAGCATCAACACCTTTAATGTTTAATCCTAAATGTTTGTATTGCTCTAATACAGCAGCGTACTCATCTTTACGTAACAAACCATTGTCAACAAAAATACAATGTAAGTTTTTGCCTATGGCCTTATGTAATAATATAGCGGCTACACTTGAATCTACACCACCTGAAAGGGCAAGTACAACTTTGTCATCACCCAATTGCTGTTGCAATGCAGCAATAGTAGTTTCAACAAATGCATCTGGCGTCCATTCTTGCTTACATCCACAGATGTCTACCAAAAAGTTCTCCAATAACTGTTTTCCATCGGTACTGTGGGTAACTTCCGGGTGAAACTGTATGGCATAGGTAGCAGTACCTTTAACTTGATAAGCCGCAACTTTTACACTATCGGTACTTGCGATCAACTCAAAGCTTTCTGGTATTTTAGTAATGGTATCACCGTGTGACATCCATACTTGCGAATCAAGGGCAATATTTTTAAATAACTTATTGCTTTCGGCAACATAATTCAGATTGGCTCTGCCATACTCACGCGTTGATGAAGCTTGTACTTCGCCACCTGTTTGCTGAGCAATGTACTGGGCGCCGTAACAAACAGCAAGCACTGGGTAATTATCAAACTTTTTAAGATCTACCTGAGGAGCATCTTCCTGACGAACCGAATATGGGCTGCCTGAAAGGATGATACCTTTTACATTTGACGTTATTTCAGGAATGTTATTAAATGGATGAATTTCGCAATAAACGTTTAACTCGCGTACCCTGCGTGCAATTAACTGTGTATATTGGGATCCAAAATCGAGAATTATGATTTTTTCTAGCATGGCCAAAGTTAAGAAAACTTATGCCGCGCTACAAGCAGGAATATCAATTAACCTTGATTTTCGTACTTCAGGACTTCTACACCGAACCTTTTTAGGAAATCTACGCCTTCATCACTAGCTAATCCTTTGTATGCTGCGTAAGAATCTCTGTAATAAACCTTCTTAATGCCGGACGAGAGGATTAAACGCGCGCAGGCTATACAGGGTGATAACGTAGTATACAAGGTTGCTCCTTCTATTTTAGAACCGTTTTTTATCCCGTATAAGATGGCATTCTCTTCGGCGTGCAAGGCCAATGAGCAACTTCCACGTGAATCTTTGGCACAACCAGTTTCCGGCCATTCTACATCGCAATTGTGTGTACCTGCAGGCGGACCATTATATCCTATGGAAATAATACGGGTATCTTTTGTCAACACTGCTCCTACTTGTGCCCGTACGCAATGCGAACGAAATGCAAGATCGGTAGCTAAATTCATGAAAATATTATTGAAACTTGGTTTTACTGTCATTCTACTGATTTCTCCCTTGATACTTAAAAAGTGGCAAAGACGTTTATTTTATAATTATAATGAAGGATAGTTTTTTTGAAGCTAATTTATGTTTAAAATTGCATATTAGCACAATATATACGTTAGCTGAATGTTTGAAGCAATATTACAAGGGATAGGTGCGGGTATTTTATTTTCTTTTTTAACAGGGCCCGTATTCTTTTCAATGATCAAAACCAGTATTGAAAAAGGATTCAAGGCCGGTTTTTCGCTGGCGATCGGGGTAATCATAAGTGACATTATTTTTATTAGTTTAACTATTTTCAGCTCACAGTTCGTTGACTATAATTCTACATTCAATAAATATATCGGCATCGTTGGTGGTTTATTTTTATTCGGCATTGGCCTATATTACCTCTTACATAAGGTAAAAGTTAGCTACAATATAGAAGAAACCATAAAAATCAATAGAAGTGGCTACATTTTAAAAGGTTTTTTAATGTGTCTTTTATCTCCTTCTACTTTGATGTTTTGGATTATGGTAGGTGGTATTGTATCTGTACAGCTTCATTACGAAATGGCAGAGAAAGTCGTGTTCTTTATTATAGCCATGACCACACAGTTGTCTGTAGATTGCTTAAAAACCTATTATGCCGCTAAGCTCAGGTATAGAATCAAAGAGAAGACCATCCAAAACCTAAACAGAATTGCAGGAGCTGTTATACTGATATTTGCAATTAGACTGTTTTATGAGGTGATAATTAAGTATTATTCAAAATAAGCCATTCTATTCACAGTCTGGAACAATTGATGCAGAAGGGCATCAAATATTCCTAGGCCTGTTCACAGAAGGCATATTTTGTTTCAAAGCATGATGCAGACTGGGTGTTAATAAGGGGCCGACCTGCCTGCCTAAAATAGCTTTTTGTTTAAATATCAGATATAGGAGTTTGTAGATTTCCGGCTAATCCGGAATCCTTTACAAATTTACTTAGTGTTGCTGCCGGAATGGCCAGACTGCTTGTACGGCTTACGCGAGCGATGTTTATTCCATAGAAATTCCCATCGATATCATATAAGGGGCCACCGCATTCAGCGGGCTTTAACTTACCATCATGAACCAGTACGGACTTAAATCCATCCCTCCTTTCGCTGCGTCCGTCCGTAAAACGGTAAGCAATATGTCTTTCGTTTAGTCTCCTTGGTTTGAGTACAATTTGTTTGTTGTAGGGGACGCCGGATCTGACCAATTGAAGACTGAGCGTATCGTCAGGTCTGTGTTTCGAAATTTCCAGACTTAGATCTTCCATTTTTGAAACCGGCTTTCCATTAAAACTATTCAGCTCATCTCCTACCTCCAGCTCTGCTACACTTGCGGGGCTACGCGGCTGAACCATCGATATCACGACCCGCCCATCTTTTAAACTCGTATTCACCCCCATATATGCCGCTGTAGGTCCTTTCGCTATAGCAAATTGTGTATTCCCCAATACACCTACCACCCCGTTACCGATAGGTTGTGGAGAAACTAAAAACTTACCTACCTTCCCAAAGGTTACTGAATCGGAGGTTACAGTTTTTAGTGCGATACCGCCATTAATCTTCCCCTGAACCTGAAGTAAAACCAGGTCGTTATCCTCATCCCGCTTTAATACCTGGGCAATCCTTGTTACTCCTTGTTTCAATTCAACCAAGGGTTCATCTCCCACCATGGAGCTTTTGCTGAGCAAGAAACTCTTCCCTTTCAAGATCATTTCGGGAACAAGTCCTTTCAAATCTATCAGCGTCCCGAGTATCTGCCTGTCAGAGCCATTCACAAAACTTTTTATCACCGTGACGCTTTTATCCATTCTACTTTCCGTGTATTGCAGGGTTTCAGCAAGATTCAAAATCACAGATTCGGCTTTTAGTGCACTAGCATGGAAATCCCCGGCAAAGCTTTCGGCTGCAGGCAGTGAGACATAACTTGCCGGCCTGATCAATGAGCTCCAGTATTTTCTATATAGATCTATGGGGATTTCAAAATTATCCTCCAACGAAAGATTAATTTTACTGTGCAGCCCGATTACCCTTCCTTTCATATCAAATACCGGACCTCCCGAATCACCAGGTTCCATCAAACAGGTGGTACGTATAAAACCTTCACTTGTCTCTGTCTCGGCCACATAGCCCAGTCTTACCGTTGGTGTTTTAGCTGCCAGAGTTCCCGGGTATGCGATACTGATACATGGCATGTCTTTCTTTAGGGAAGAGGACCATCCCATTTCTGCGTATGGCCAGCTTCCTTTTTCTTCGATTTTCATTACAGCAGCGTCATTAGAAGGGATTCTACCCAGACCAATTGCCCTGAATTTTCTTCCGTCCGGAAAAGTAACCTCATACAAGTTGTTGGGTTTAACAGCATGAGCGGCCGACAGGATATAACCGGCAGTATCGACCACCACTCCACTAAAAGAACCGCCTGTAGCCTTCTTATTAATTGAGTCATAGGGAGTGATGTAAACACTGGCTTTGTAGACACGCTGAATAACCTTTTGAACGCTAGTTTCTAAACTTTTAACATCTGAGGGCTGGGAATGCGCAAAGAAGGGGGCCGCACATAGTAGGAAAATGAATAAGCATAATAATTTTTTCATCAATATTATTTTTTAATGCTACGATAAAACACAAACCAATGACAAAAACAGGAACAAGAAGTTTAATCAGATTACGTAATATTTTAATTACAGCCAGGTTCAAATGTTGCTGGTCATCTAAGCTGAAGCAGAATAATAAAGCAAGAAAGTTTAAAATAAAAAAGCCCCCAATAAGTGTCTAACTTTTTGGGGGCTTTTCAAATGAACTGTAACTATTGAGGCTTTTTAGTCAATTTAAGGAACTAGTAAGCTCTTTGGTTATTACCTTCTTTCCAGTTCACAAAAGCTTTATTTACGACTTTGTTACCACCTGGAGTAGGATAGTTACCAGAGAAGTACCAATCGCCAGTGTGATTAGGACAAGCTACATGTAAGTTATCTAAAGTTTGGTAAATCACTTCTACTTCGGCAATTGTATCAGCTGGAGTAATGATTTTAGTAATTTGAGCAGAGATCTCTTCTTGTTTAAAAGGTCTGTAAATATCTTTAACGTGATTTACAATTTCGCCTTTAGGTAACAATAGAGAAGCTTTACATTTTTGATAAACCTCTTCGATTACATGCTCCATTCCTCTTGCTTTTAGCAATTGAATTGCAGCTTCGAATGCGACGAATTGTCCCATTTTAGACATATCAATACCATAGCAATCCGGGTAACGGATTTGAGGGGCAGAAGAAACAATAATGATCTTTTTAGGATGCAGTCTATCAATAATTTTAATGATACTTTGCTTTAAGGTTGTTCCCCTTACAATTGAATCGTCAACTGCAACCAATGTATCTGTATGATTTTTGATTACCCCATAAGTCGTATCGTAAACATGCGCTACCATATCACCTCTGTCGGCATCCTGCGTAATAAAGGTTCTCAGTTTTACATCTTTGATCGCCAGCTTCTCTACTCTTGGACGCATAGAAAGCAACTCATCAAGTGCTGCATCGTCTAAAATATCCTTGCGGTGAAGTAAAGCCTCTTTTTGATAATCTCTGATGTACCCATGTAAGCCATCTACCATTCCGTAAAATGATACCTCGGCAGTATTGGGAATAAATGAGAATACTGTATTTTTCAAATCAGCATTTACCGCCTTTAGAATCTGAGGGCATAATAAGGCACCCAGGTGTTTTCTTTCTTTATAGATTTCAGCATCACTACCTCTTGAAAAATAGATGCGCTCGAATGAGCAGGCTCTTTTTTCTTCAGGCTCTCTGAATATCTCTTGTGTTACCGTACCATCCTTTTTAACAATAAGTGCGTGTCCCGGTTCTATTTCTTTTACATTTTTAAACTGAATATTGAAGGCTGTTTGAATAGCAGGTCTTTCAGATGCTGCAACAACAATCTCATCATCTGCATAATAATATGCAGGACGTATGCCCGAAGGATCACGAAGTACAAAGGCATCACCGTTACCAATAATTCCAGAAATGGCATAACCACCATCCCAGTTCTTAGCCGACCTTCTCAGGATCTTAGCGATGTCAAGATTTTGAGAGATCTTTTGAGTGATCTGTACGTTATCTAAACCTTCTTTTTTATATTCATCAAACAACTCTTGATTCTCATCATCCAAAAAGTGACCTATCTTTTCAAGAACAGTAATGGTATCCGCTTTTTCTTTTGGATGCTGCCCCAATTCGTACAATTGCTCAAGTAGTTCGTCAACATTAGTCATGTTGAAGTTACCAGCAAGCACCAGATTTCTGGTCATCCAGTTGTTCTGACGTAAAAATGGGTGGCAGTTTTCAATACTGTTTTTACCGTGAGTACCATACCTTAAATGGCCTAGTAAAACCTCTCCAATAAAACTCACATTATGCTTTAACCACTCAGAATCTTGCATCAATTCAGGGGTTTCATTCTGAATATCTACAAACTTGCCCTGAACATGCCCAAATATATCGGCCACTGCGTTCTGAGCCATCGAACGATATCTACTGATGTAACGGTTTCCCGGTTTAACATCCAGTTTAATTGTTGCAATCCCAGCTCCATCCTGTCCACGGTTGTGCTGTTTTTCCATCAAAAGATAAAGCTTGTTGAGTCCGTAAAGAGCAGTACCGTATTTTTCCTGGTAGTATGAGAGCGGTTTTAAAAGGCGGATAAAGGCAATTCCGCATTCATGTTTTATCGAGTCACTCATTCGTGTGTGTTGTTTGAGCCGCAAATTTACCGTTAATAATAATCAGAACCTAGAAAGAAATATAAAGAAAATTTTGCGCGACTTCGGACGACAGGAAACAAAAACACGCCTAATAACCAATCAAATAGCCTTTTCTCCTGTTATACGAGATTAAAATCAGCTAGATTTTTCTTTATGGATTCAGGTCAATGACGTGTAATTTTATCAAAAACGGCTTGATTTGCCTAAAACGTAGCCCTCAATCTTCATCAGCTCCTTTGACATATGAAGCGTGACTGGAAACAATTTCCTTCCCGAAAAATATAGATGCACTGGCATCAAAAGCTTGTGGATCTCCAGAAGTGAAAAACTGACTATAACCTTCTTTTGAAATCTTAGCTTCAATTTCAGTATGTTTTTCAAGGTAAAGCGCCAGGCTGTTCGCCACAATATCGTCCTGCCCCAATACACTAATGTGCGCAGGAAGTGCTGCTACGATCTTCGGAATTAGCAATGGATAATGGGTACAAGCTAAAACGATACAATCAATTTCATCATCCTTAGCCAATAGCTGATCTACATATTTATTCACAAAGTAATCTGCACCCTCATGTAGATGTTCGTCATTTTCTATCAATGGAACCCACATTGGGCAACTCTGCTGGGCCACGTTTATCTCCGGAAAAAACTTATTAATTTCCATCAGATACGATTCGGAATTAATTGTTCCCCGGGTACCCATTACACCTATCCTTTTGCTCTCTGTAAAATCACCTACAATCTCTGCCGTGGGTCTGATCACCCCGAGTACCCGATGGTTAGGATATTTAAATGGAAGTACATTTTGTTGGATGGAGCGCAATGCTTTTGCCGAAGCGGTATTACAGGCCAGGATAACCAGTGGACAACCCTGTGCAAATAACCATTCCACACACTCTAGCGTATATTGATAAATAGTTTCAAAAGAATGGTCTCCATAAGGAGCCCGGGCATTATCACCAAGGTAGATATAGTTGTATTGAGGTAGTTTTTGGACAATAGACTTAAAGACGGTGAGTCCGCCATAACCTGAATCAAAAATACCTATAGCTTGTTTATTTTTCATTATAAAAAAACGGGACTGAGTTTATGACTCAGTCCCGCAATTTAAATATTTTGTTTATGTTAACCTATTTTTTAGGTGCAGTTGCTGTAGCTGCGCCCAGGCCCAATTTAGTTCTTACTAAAGCTGTGATGTCTTCACCACCATCCCAGTAAATTAAAGCTTGGTTTGCAGTATCAAATACATAAGCAAAACCTTTTTCTTTAGCTACTGCTTTAATTGCATTATCAGCTTTAACTTGAATAGGATTAAACAATTCAGCATTTTTAGCTTCTAATTCTTGTTGAGCTTTAGTTCTAGCATCAGTAATGCGTTTCTCAAGATCTTGCAATTCAACACTCTTCGCTTGTAAATCTTTACCTACAGCTTCTTTGTTGGCTTCGCTCATTGTTTTTTCTAAGTCTTGAGCAGCTTTAAGCTTACCTTGGTATTCAGCGATCATCTTTTCGATTTCAGTCTGCTTACCTTTCTGAAGGTTTTCTAATGTTGTGCGGGCAGTTTTAACCTCTGGCATTGCTTCGATAATGGTTGCAGAGTTTAAGTGTGCAAGTTTTTGTTGTGCATTTGCAATGTTAGCAGTAAACAATAATCCTGCTGCTAAAAAAAATGCATTGATTAACTTTCTCATTCTATTTGTCTTAATAATTGTTTCTAATTTATGTTTAATCTCTCTATTTTACTGTTGTCTCTGGCTTATATCCCAACTTTCTAATTACATCATTGCTGACATCATAAGCGCTACTGGCATAAATCATCATTGTTGCTTCACTACTTTTATCAAAAATAAAATCTAACAACTTGGCTTTTGCAATCTCCGCTACGGCCTTAGTTACGCTATTTTGAATCGGGCTCAACAATTTAGTCCGGGCTTGAAATAACTCTCCTTCCGGGGCAAATATTTTACGTTGAAATTCTTTGGCTTGTTTTTCCTTTTCAATAATATCGTTCTCTCTTCTTTTGCGCATATCCTCTGTCAGTAATACCTGATCTGCTTGATAAGCTTTGTACATTTTATCAATCTCAACAAAATTATTGTCTACTTGTTTTTGCCACTGTTGCGACAAAACATTCAACTGATTTAATGACGACTTATAATCCGGCAAGTGTTTCAGAATATATTCTGTATCAACATATGCAAACTTCTGTGCAAATGCACCAAAGCTTACGAACAGCAAGATGCAAATTAAAAAATACTTTTTCATGCGTATATGTTTATTTTTCAGTGGTATTTATTGTTTCAATTGTCTTAAATCCGCATATTCAGCTTTAAGGGCTTGAAATTAAGATAGGTTTGCTAAGCTTCGCCCAACAAACCTATCTTAATTTCCTTTATTATTTTTTAGTTAAATCCTCCAAGTTGTTGGGCTATACTAAAGTGGAACTGTCCTTTATTAGCATCAGGTGATCCTGGAATATTATCAAATCCATAACCCCAATCGATCCCTAACAATCCAAATATCGGTAAAAATATTTTTGCACCAAAACCTGCCGAGCGTCTAACGTTAAACGGATTAAATTCAGAAAACTTATTCCAGGTGTTACCGCCTTCGGCAAAAGCTACTAAAAACGCTGTAGCCTGCTGACTTGCAATTACAGGGTATCTTAACTCCATTACATATTTAGAGAAGATTGGGCTACCTGATTGCTGCGCAATACGAGGATCCGATCCTACTGGTATTACCGAGTTATTGGCATATCCACGCATAGCAATCAATTCTGATCCTTGTAAGAAGTCGAAACCTTGCATACCGTCTCCACCCAATTTAAACCTTTCGAAAGCAGACTCACCAACAGCACTGTTATATGAACCAAGGAAACCAAACTGAGCTTGTGCTTTAATTACAAACTTACCGGCTAACCTTTGGAACCATTGCGATTCGAATTTCCACTTGTGGTACTCTGTGAATTTATAACGTTGCTTATCTGATGCAGTAGCATAGTTCACATTATTCAACAATGAATAAGGCGGTGTTGCCTGAACTGTAAATTTAAAGTACGAACCACTTTGAGGGAAAATAGGGGAATCTCTTGAATCCCTGCTAAGCTCCTGTGTTAAGTTAAAGTTATATGAAGTTCCTGTGCTGAATAAGAATCCACCATAGTTATTCAAAATGTATTGTTGTGCGTTGATCGCGTGGGTTAACTGGAAGTAGTTATCTGGGAAGTTTAATCTTCTTCCTAAACTCACAGTAACACCATTTAAACGAATTTTTGAATACTGGCTGCTCGAAGGATCAATCGTACCATAGTAGCTTTGTCCACCGTTAGACTGCAATGAAGTAAAAGCACTCACTCCAAAGCTGATTGGTTTTTTACCACCTAACCATGGCTCAGAAAATGAGAAACTGTAAGACTGGTAAAACTTACCATTTGTTTGTCCACGTAAACTTAACTTCTGTCCATCTCCTTTTGGTAGCGGCTTATAAGCACTTAAGTTAAATAGGTTCCTTAACGAGAAGTTATTAAATGTTAAGCCTAAAGTACCGATGATGTTACCACCACCAAAACCACCTGAAAGTTCAATCTGGTCAGAAGGTTTCTCTTCTACATGGTACTCAATATCAACCGTTCCATCAGCAGGATTTGGCTTAGGGATTGGGTTTGTTTTCGACTCATCAAAGTTACCCAATTGACCGATCTCACGAACACTACGGATCAATAGATCTTTTGAGAATTTCTCTCCCGGTTTAGTACGGATATCACGTAAAACTACACGGTCATTCGTAATGGTATTTCCAACAACCGTAATTCTGTTATTGGTATACTGAGGTCCTTCATAAATCCTCATTTCCATTTCAACAGTATCACCATAGATCTTTGTTTGAACTGGCTCTACGTTAAAGGTTAAATAACCATCATTCAGGTAAATGCTCGATACATCATCACCGTTAGCACTTCCTCTTAATTTCTTCTCTAATTTCTCTTCACTAAATACCTCACCTTTTTCGATACCCAATGCTCTTTGTAAATAGTCGGTCGTATATTTTGCATTACCTACCCAAGAGATGTTACCGAAATAATATTTAGGTCCTTCAAATAGATCGATGTCGATGCTTACAGCCTTAGGGCTATATTGATAAACGCTGTCTCTAATAATTACAGCATCGCGGTAACCCTTGTCATGCATTTTAGCAATCAGCTTTACCTTATCTTCATCATATTTCTCTTTATTGAACTTTCCTGAACCGAACACTTTGTAAAATGCCTGTTGCTTGGTTTTCTTTAGATACTTACGCAGTTTAGCCGATGAAAAGTCCTTATTTCCAGTAAAGTTGATCTTATGAACTTTAACTTTTCTGCCTTTATCCACCTTTACGAGCAACACAACGCTATTCTCCTGACTAGGGTCTGGCTTAGTTGAATATTCCACATTGGTAAAGAAATATCCTTTTCCCAATAAGAACTTCTTAATGGTAGCGGTGGTACTGCTGTACAAGTTATCATTGATAATTGCCTTACCTGCTTTCTCACCAAGCTTTTCAAGAATATCTGTTTTTTGCGATTTGCTGATTCCTGTAAATTCGAAAGAACCTAAACGCGGACGCTCAACAACTTCAATATCGAAATACACGGTATCTTCAACGATCTTAACAATGTCCAACTGCACATCATCAAATAAGCCTTGGGCCCAAAGATTTTTGATTGCATTTGCTGTTGCCTCACCTGGAAGCACAACTTTCTCTCCTTTAATCAGTTTTGAAAGTGTAATGATTACATCTTTATCCAGGTATTTTGTACCAGTTAAAGTAGTACCGCCAATGATATACTCTTTAGGATTGAAATAATCCAGTTCTAATCCCTTAACTTTTAAAGAAGGTGCTGCAGGATTGGACTGAGGACGGGTAATCTGTGCCATTGTTGGTAAACCAATCAACAACAATAATATAAGTTGGTATATTCTTTTCATTTACAATCTAAAAATCGATGCTAAGTTAATTTAAACACATGTTAAAAAGTGTTAAAAGTAAAATTAGTTAAGTTGTTCACTAATTTTACCGAAGCGGCGTTCGCGCTTTTGGTAGTCTACAATAGCTTCAAAAAGGTCTTCCTGTCTAAAGTCGGGCCACAGCTTATCTGTAAAATACAACTCTGTGTAGGCCATTTGCCACAGCAGAAAATTACTAACCCTGTGTTCACCACTGGTTCTGATCATCAATTCCGGATCGGGCATATTTATGGTAGTCAACTGAGCTGAAAACTGCTCTTCGTTAATGTCTTCAAGATTTAATTTCTCATCTTTTACCAGCTTGGCCAATTTCTTTGCGGCTTCGATAATCTCCCATTTAGCGCTATAGCTCAAAGCCAGCGTTAAAGTGCAACGAGTATTGTTTGCAGTCTTATCCATAGCACTTTTCAAATCATCAATACACTTTTGAGGAAGCGAACTGATATCTCCTATGGCATTTAGTCTGATGTTATTTTTGGTAAGGGTTTCAGTTTCCTGATTGATGGTGGAGATCAGCAATTCCATTAAGGCATTCACCTCTTCTATAGGTCTGTTCCAATTTTCAGTCGAAAAAGCATAAACTGTTAGGTATTTGATACCTATATCAACGCAACCTTCCACGATATCTTTTACGGACAGTACGCCACTTTCATGACCAAAAGCCCTGAATTTACCTTGATTTTTAGCCCATCTACCATTACCGTCCATGATGACGGCGATGTGTTCTGGCAAGCGATTGATATCTATTTGTTCTTTAAATCCCATTTATTATCCGCAAATATGCTTAAAATGTATAACATTTTTGGGACACAAAGGTATAAGATATGCCAATACCTACAAACATATATGTATCTCTTTTTCTAAAATCGCCTCTTTGTACGCCTGGATCACCATATTGAGTGATAGAAGGATCCGAAAGAAACTTACGATCAGCGAAATAGGCATCATTTTCCCAAACATTTGGATTGGGATATCTACCACTTACATCATCCAAATAATCGGTATAAGCGGTCCTATACCCGATCTGCGAAAACAGCCCCCAACGCTCTTTTAAGTGCACTTTAATCCCAACGCCATAGGGTATGCTCATGGCATAAGTTTTATAAGCTTCACTTTGTCCTTCAGTTTGATAATATCTTAACTTGTATTCCTTATCGTTGTATATTGCTTTTGGATTGTAAAATACACCTCCTATACCTGTAAAGATATATGGTGTAAATCTTTTAGTCCCACCGCCAGCAAAGTAATTCAGGAAATTAAAATCAAGTTGCAGACTAAATTCGTTTAATGCCGTTTGGAAATTTAGATTCCGATCTTTAAACTGTTTGTTTTCTGAATCGGCATCATTGCCTCTAATTTTACCATAGTTATAATGAAGACCAACAGCCCAATATGGATCAAGGTTAACTTTCACATACCCTCCGGCAGAGATGCCAGAAATTTTTAAAGGCTGATTTTGATTCAAATCTCCCATATAACCGGCTCCGCCCCCTCCTATTCCTAGTTCAAAAGTTTGGGCATGGCTGCTTAATATTCCGAAAAAAAAGGTAAAAAAACAGACAAGCGGCCGGGTATATTGCATACTAGTAATTACGGGTATCGATGCCCCATAGGAGCTTATTCCTTAACGTTGTCAGGTAGCTTTCATTGTTCAACCTGATCAAATTTACATGAAATTTCGCTTTATTGAGGGTAAGCTTTACCGATCTGTCTACAGTCTCCGTTCTCGAATCGCATGACACCAGGAATTTAGCACTTCTGGCTTCAACCTCAAAGGTTAAAGAAACATCATCAGGCACAATTACCGGCCTTACATTTAAGTTATGCGGTGCTATTGGTGTAATGACAAAGTTCTGTGAACTGGGATAAATGATCGGTCCGCCACAACTTAAGGAATAGGCTGTAGAGCCTGTTGGAGTGGCAATAATTAGTCCATCAGCCCAATAGGAGTTGACAAATTCATTATTCATATAAGCATGAATAATCATCATCGCCGAATTGTCTCTTCGGTGAATAGTGATGTCGTTCAGCGCAAAGTTCTCTTCTCCAAAAAGGTTATAGGTAGAGGCTAAACTGAGTAGCGTTCGTTTATCTAAGGAATACTCTTTATTCTTTAAAGCTTCAATGGCTTTCTTGATTTCATCCTTATTGATACTGGCCAGAAAACCTAACCTACCAAAGTTGATTCCTATCACTGGAATTCCAGAATCCCGAACTAAAGATAGTGTATCCAGCAAGGTCCCATCTCCCCCCAAGCTCACCAAGACATCTGTATGCCCAACAAGTTCGCTATGTTGCGTAAAAGCCGTTATATGCGTTGGTAGTTTAATTTTATCCTTTATAAAATCAAGGTATTTCTTGTAAACAAGAATAGGTGTTTTATACTGATCAAGAACATTAAAAACTTCCTGAACATAAGGTAACACACTATTATTGAATTCCCTACCGTAAATTGCAATCCTCATTTAGCGTCGATTTTCGTTTCTTTATTTTTGAACGGTAATTACACGTTCAGATAATTCATAAATGAATTAAACCTGTCTTCCGTTCCATCATCCGCCTTGGTGCTATTAAATACTGCTTTTACCTGGTAGTTATACCGTTCGAAAGAAGCAATAATACCGGACAATTCCGTTTTATTAATTTTCAATGTTATCTCCAGTTTGGTAGAGTCGGGAAACGACTGCACATAGGAAGATAGAATTTGTGCATTGTCAGCCTCTACAATTTGGGCCATATGGGCTAAAGAGTTGTTTCTATTGCTGATTTCCAATACAATAATACCTCCGGCATCCTTTACTGCAAAAATATCGGCGACATAACCTAAAATGCTATTTACCGCGATCAAACCGAGGTAATTTTTCTTATAATCCAGCACTGGGACTGCTGAAAGATTGAGTTGGGTGAGCAACCTGATGATGTCATAAATGTGTGCATCTTCATACACAAATGGATTTAAAAGGGATAAGGACAGACTACCAATAGGGGAATCTACATCCTTAACCTCAATCAATTCATCTTCGGAAAGTAAACCCAGAAATTGGATTTCATTTACGATTGGCATATGTGAAAGTTTGAACTCAGTCATCCGCTCCAAAGACTTCTGAACAGTGTCAGATGTTTTTAGAGGGGGGATTGAATAGGATATGAGTTCAGATGCCAGCATTATTTAAGTAAAATTCTGTTTAAAAATTTGCTCAGGTATTCGTTAAAAACTTCGGGGCGTTCCATCATTGGAGCGTGTCCACATTTATCAACCCAGTTCAGTTCCGAATTTGGCAAAAGTTCATGAAACTCTTCTGCTACCTCCGGTGGTGTTACTTTATCTTGTTGTCCCCAGATCAAAGAAACAGGGATAGTGATTCTCGAAAGGTCTTTAGACATATTGTGTCTAATCGCTGACTTTGCCAAAGCAAGGATACGAATTACTCTAGATCGATCATTTACGGTCTTATAAACCTCATCAACCAATTCTTTAGTCGCTGTAGCCGGATCATAAAATGTAAATGCTACTTTCTCGCGAATATAATCATAGCTCTCTCTCTTTGGAAAAGAACCTCCAAAAGCGTTTTCGTATAAACCTGAACTACCAGTAAGCACAAGTGCTTTTACACTTTCCTGATGCGCCAGGGTAAATATAAGTCCAACATGACCACCCAATGAATTGCCTATTAAAACAACCTGATTGGTCTTTTTATGTTTCAAAAATTTATTAACGTATTTAGATAAGCTTCTTACACCAAGCGTTAAAATAGGAAGTTCATAAATTGGTAAAATCGGCACCAGGATATGATAGTTTTCTTTGAAATGATCTATTACGGGCTCCCAATTACTCAACTCACCCATTAAACCATGAAGTAATACCAGGGTTTCACCTTTTCCGGCTTCTATATATTTAAACCCACCTTCGTCTATTACTTCGTATTTCATATATATTTTGTGTAATGTATTATTGCTACTAAGTTAGTAGAGTAAAATTAATTTAATGTAATTTAATATATTAATTTATTGAAAAAAAACGCAATCCATTTAATTTGCAGCACAATTTATGCCAATTGCTTTTTTATGAGTTCTGCGATGAGTTTACCATCAGCCTTGCCTGCCAGCTCTTTATTCGCCAATCCCATTACTTTGCCCATATCTTTAACAGAAACAGCTCCCGAATCTTTAATTAGCTTTATAATAATCTGTTCAACTTCTGCCTCATCTAATTGTTTTGGCATAAAAGCACTGATCACTGCAATTTCTTCTTCTTCAACCACACTTAGATCTTCACGGCCCTGTTGCTTGTAAATATCAGCAGATTCCTTTCTTTGTTTAACCAGCTTTTGTAAAAGTTTAATTTCAGCCTCTTCTGTAATTTCTTCGGCAGTTCCTTTTTCAGTTTTAGCCAATAACAAAGCTGCTTTTATAGCTCTTAAACCTCTTAACCTAGCTTGGTCTTTAGCCAACATGGCTTGTTTTATTTCCTGATCTATTGTATTTGATATCATGGTATTTTCGTTTATTTCCTATCTATTATTGTACCTGTTGCCTGCGCTGTTGGCATAATCAACATGTCATTGATATTTACATGGGCCGGCCTGCTCACAACAAACCAAATGGCTTCGGCAATGTCATCGGCGATCAATGGCTCTAAACCATCATACACTTTTTTCGCCCGGCCTTCGTCTCCCTTAAAGCGTACTTTAGAAAACTCGGTTTCTACCATCCCAGGGTGTATTGCAGTCACTTTTATCCCATGAGTTAGCAAATCTATCCGCATACTTTTACTTAAAGCATCAACTGCATGTTTTGTGGCACAATACACGTTGCCATTGGGATAAACTTCCTTTCCGGCTATGGAGCCTATGTTGATGATGTGCCCACTTTTTTCATTGACCATCCAGTTGGATACGATCTTAGTGGAATACAGCAGTCCCTTTATATTGGTGTCGATCATGGTGTCCCAATCGGTGATGCTACCTTTATGGATAGGATCTAAACCCTGACTAAGGCCCGCATTGTTAATCAGCACGTTTACTTTTTTCCATTGTGCAGGCAAGGTTTCTAAATGATAGGACAGGTTTTCGTAATCCCTAATATCTGCGACAATCCTTTTTACTTCTACCGCATACTTATCTTCCAGGTGCTTTCCGATCTCTGTCAATAGCTCTTCTCTTCTGGCTACCAATATTAAGTTATACCCTTGAGCTGCTAATGAATGCGCACATGCTGCTCCTATACCCGATGTTGCTCCTGTAATTAATGCCGTTTTCATGTCAATAAGTTTGTTTCACCCTAGGGCAAAGCTATAATTTTTTTTATTAGCAAAGGCTTGTTTTTGATGTTCTGGGCTACTCAAAAAATAAACTGAAAGTAACATGACGCAACATCAACTTATCTATAGGTGCCGAATACAGACTTGGGTCATTTTTCAAAACACTATTCAAGGAATAAGATAGCTTTATCTCGGGCGACATCTTGAAATATTCAAAATAGAGATCAAACCCAAAGCCGGCTTCATAGGACAAAAAGTTCGTTTTATTCTTCAAAAACTTTTCCATTGGGGGATTAGGTGCATCATTGGTTTTCTTTTTAGAGCCGATATCCATCGAATACTTTGCTCCTCCGATTACATAAGCCCTGAAATTATTCCTTCTGTCTGATTTTAATTTAAAACCCAGTGGGAACTCGATCATCGTAGATTGCACCTTTCTCTCTATTGGCGCTTCCTCTTCTATAAAATCATAATAGGCCAATCGATCGTTAAAGACCAATATTGGCGTAAGTCTTAGATCTGCGTTTTCGCTGATGCGCTTGTTCACTACAAATCCAATTCCGAAACCGGGAGAGGATACAGACGAAATAGACCTTAGCGTTCTCCCCACCGGCATTCCGTCATCAGGATTAATGAACTGTTGTTGCCAGGTGTCCTTTTTTAAGATCTTAAACTCCGAACTCATGTATTGAAAGGTGAAACCAAAATGCAGGTTATCATCATCTACCCCACCACCCCAATTCTGAGCATTGGCTATATTTACAGCCAGGCAGCATAAAAGCAGCAGAAATGATCTAGTTTTATTTAACACCTGTATATATTGCACTTATTCCAAAAGTCAAACGAATATCTTTACTCTTTTTAAAACCTACCTTATCCATTAGTTTGATAAAATCTGCTCCATCTGGAAATGCAGCAACAGATTCTGGCAAATAAGTATAAGCCCGACTATCTTTAGAGAAAACCTTGCCAAAAAAAGGAAGTACCTGTTGTGAATAAAAATTATAGGCTTGTTTTATTGGGAAGCTTCTTGGTTTAGAAAACTCCAAAATCACGATCTTTCCTTCAGGTTTTAACACTCTAAACATATCCGCCAATCCTTTTTCCAGATTTTGATAATTTCTTACTCCAAAAGCTACAGTTATGGCATCGAAATGATTATCCGGAAAGTGTAATCCTTCTGAATCGCCCATTTGAACTGAAAAAATATGCTGAAGGTTACGCTCTGTAATTTTTTTTCTGGCTACATCCAACATTCCTTCGGATATATCTACACCTATTATTTTTTCCGGCTTCAGGATATTGATGGCTTCAAAGGCAAAATCGCCTGTCCCTGTAGCTACATCCAGCATCACCCTTGGTTTTATGGATTTAAGCTCCTTAATCGCCTTTTTTCTCCATAAAATATCAATCCCTAGTGAAAGAAAATGATTTAAAAAATCATAAGTTCCTGATATATTATTAAACATTGTAGCTACCTGTTCTTTTTTTGTAGCCTCTTGAGATTGGTATGGTGTAATGTTTTCGTTCATGGTAAGCAGCAAAGATAAGTATTGTTGAAAACTAATTTTCTACCTTTGTCAAATGATTATAAAATCAGCAACATTTATTTGTAGTAATACAAAGGTATCGGCGCTACCTGTAGCCAATATGCCCGAATATGCATTTATCGGTCGATCTAACGTAGGTAAATCATCATTGATTAACATGTTAGTGAACCAACACGGATTGGCAAAAACATCACAAAGACCTGGTAAAACCCAGCTTATCAACCATTTTCTGATCAATGAGCAATGGTATATCGTCGATTTACCTGGATATGGATACGCCAAAGTATCTAAAAACAGTAGAGAAAATTGGGAAAAGTTTATCCGTAACTACATCACTAAAAGAGAAAGCTTGCAATGTGTATTCGTTTTGATAGACAGCAGATTGGAGCCTCAAAAGATTGATCTTGAGTTTTGCTGCTGGATGGGCGAAATCCAAATCCCCTTTGCACTGATCTTTACAAAGGCAGATAAGCAGTCGACCGTAAAAACAGATAAAAACGTTGCTTCATTTAAAAAAGAGTTAAGCGGATGGTTTGAAGAAATCCCGCCATACTTTGTAACTTCTGCAGAAAAGGGTTTGGGAAGAGATAAAGTTTTAGACTTTATTACGCAGGTAAATCTTGATTTTGCCATGCCAATTTTAACGCCTAACGACGGTTTTTAAATTATTTTTATTCATGAAGAAATATTTTTCTTTGGTATTGTTCGCGCATTCAATTTTTGCGCTGCCTTTCGCAATGATTGGTTTTTTTCTTGGTGTAACCACTACCGAAAATCCTTTTAACTGGCTTAAATTGGCGCTTGTACTATTATGTATGGTATTTGCACGAAATGCAGCCATGGCTTTTAACCGATATCTGGACAGAAATATAGACGCCAAAAATCCACGTACGCAAATGCGGGATATTCCTGCCGGAAAAGTATCTGCGAAGGAAGCGCTGACATTTGTGATCATCAACTGTGTGCTCTTTGTGATCAGTACGGCTTTTATCAATAATCTGTGTTTATACCTTTCACCTATTGCCCTGTTTGTTGTTTTATTTTACAGTTATACCAAAAGATTTACGGCTTTGTGCCACCTTGTCTTAGGCCTGGGACTATCCTTAGCCCCTATTGGTGCTTATATTGCTGTTACTGGCCAATTTAATCTTGTACCTGTACTGTACTCCTTAGCGGTATTGTTTTGGGTAAGTGGTTTTGATATCATCTATGCCTTACAGGACGAAGATTTCGACAAAGGTGAGAAGTTGCATTCCATTCCGGCGGCTTTAGGGATAAAAAATGCTTTAAACCTATCGGTAGGCCTGCATATTTTATCTGCAACATGCGTGATATTACCAGCATTCTTTACTACTTTTAGCTGGATATATTACATTGGGGTAGCCTTTTTTTGTTTCATGTTGACTTATCAGCATTTGCTGGTTAAGCCGAATGACATTAGTAAAGTAAATAGAGCATTTGCTACGACTAATGGCTTTGCCTCGGTTGTTTTTGCTGTTTGCTTTTTACTGGATGCCTTTTTAAGAACTCATTATAACTTTTAGATCCCATGATCAACCTTACCATACCAAAGAAAATACGTACTTATATTCCTCAAGACCTTCAAATTGAATGGGAGAACCTGGAGCCTATTTTAAACGAACTGTTGTCGCGCCCGATTAACAATGTAAATGAATTGGAACAATGGCTTAAGGATAAAAATGAGCTTGAAGCTGCTTTAGAGGAAGATTTTGCCTGGCGGTATATAAGAATGAGCTGTGATACCGCAAATGAAGAACTGGTTAAGAACTTCCAATACTTTGCGATGGAGATTGAACCTAAAATTTCTCCGATTGCCAATCAACTGAATCAAAAGTTTAATGACAGCCCATTTATTGATGAGCTGGATCAGGATGAATTCTTCGTTTATATCCGTGCCATCAGAAAGGCTTTGGAAATATACAGGGAAGAAAACGTTGACTTGCTCACTAAGTTACAGGTTGCACAACAAAAATATCAGGCTACTACGGGAGCCATGAGTGTAACTATTAATGGTGAAGAATATACCCTGGAGCAAGCTGCAAACTTTATTAAAGATACGGACAGACAGGTAAGACAACAGGCTTGGGAGACGATACAACAACGTCGCCTGGTTGACAAAGATGATTTAAACCTATTGTTTGATGAATTGATTGTGATGCGTCATCAGGTAGCTTTAAATGCAAATTTTGAGAACTACCGGGATTATATGTTTCAGGCCTTGGGTAGGTTTGATTATACCCCTCAGGATTGTTACCTTTTTCACGAGGCGATAGAAAAGAAGATTGTTCCGATTCTTAAAGAACAAGCCGAAAAAAGAGCTGAATTGTTGGGCCTTGAAGTGCTTAAGCCTTGGGACATGGATGTGAGTACTACCGGAAAAGCAGCCTTAAAACCATTTAAAAATGGCACCGAATTAATCGACAAGAGTATTGAGTGTTTCAATGCGATTGATCCAAAGCTGGGCCAGATGTTATCCATTATGAAGGCCAATAACCTTTTTGATGTGGAGAGCAGAAAAGGCAAAGCACCGGGTGGCTACAATTACCCATTGGCAGAAACAGGTGCTCCATTTATTTTTATGAATTCGGCCAATTCGCTTAGGGATTTAACCACAATGGTACATGAAGGTGGGCACGCTATCCATACTTTCCTTACCGCAAACCTGGAGCTCAATGACTTTAAGCATTGTCCATCTGAAGTCGCTGAGTTGGCTTCGATGAGCATGGAATTGATCTCTATGGACAATTGGAATATCTATTTCGACAATGAGGAAGATTTGATCAGGGCGAAAAAAGAGCAATTGATTGACGTGCTAAAAACACTTCCATGGGTTGCTGTGATTGATCAGTTTCAACATTGGATCTATACCAATCCTGGCCACAATCCTGCGGATCGCGAAGAAGCTTTTAAACAAATATACAACCGCTTTGGTGCTGGCTTTACCAACTGGGATGGCCTTGAAAAAGAATTTGGCAATGTTTGGCAAAAGCAACTTCATCTTTATGAAGTTCCATTCTATTACATAGAATACGCCATTGCACAACTGGGTGCGATTGCCATCTGGAAGAATTATAAAGAAAATCCGCATAAGGCACTACACCAATATTTGGAAGCGCTTTCTTTAGGATATACCAAACCTATTAATGAAATTTACGAGACTGCTGGCATTAAGTTCGACTTCAGTCCGGAGTACATCGAGCAGTTGGCATCATTTGTTAAAGACGAATTACACAAATTAGGATAATTTATGCTCGAAAAACTGTTCCGCAAAAAGTCTATTGACAAAATATTAGCCGATGCCGAAAAGGGATATGGTGACCATGGGAGTTCCCTACATAAAACCCTTGGTGTTAGAGACCTAACTGCTTTTGGTATTGCTGCGATTATAGGAGCAGGTATTTTTAGTACAATTGGTAAAGCAAGTGCGGACGGTGGTCCGGCTGTAATTTTTCTATTTATTTTTACAGCTATTGCCTGTAGTTTCGCTGCTTTTGCTTATGCGGAGTTTGCTTCGATGGTACCGGTTTCGGGAAGTGCGTATACGTATTCGTATGTTGCATTTGGTGAACTGGTTGCCTGGATCATTGGTTGGTCGCTCATTATGGAATATGCAATCGGAAACATCACCGTGGCCATTTCCTGGTCCGATTATTTTACGGGACTCCTCTCCTCCATCAAAATTCCTGCTTTAAACATTAACGGGATTAACTTGCCGGATTGGATGACGATGGACTACCTTACGGCTTACAATGGGCATCAGCATGCAGATGCGCTTATCAATGCTGGTAAAACCTATGAGAATCTCGATAATGCTACCCGAATAGCCCACAATGCCTGGATTACAGCTCCAAAGATTGGCAGTTTCCATCTTGTTGCGGATTTACCTGCCTTAGCCATCATTATATTCATCACCTGGTTGGTTTATCGCGGGATGAAAGAATCCAGAAATGCGAGTAATGCCATGGTTATCGTAAAATTAGCGGTGATTTTACTGGTGCTTGCGGTGGGTGTATTTTATGTGGATACCAAGAACTGGGATCCTTTTGCACCGAATGGAGTATCTGGGGTATTGAAAGGTGTTTCTGCAGTATTCTTTGCCTATATAGGTTTTGATGCCATATCCACCACTGCTGAGGAGTGTAAAAATCCACAACGTGATTTGCCTCGTGGCATGATGTGGGCAATTATTATATGTACCGTATTGTACGTCGCCATTGCATTGGTGCTTACCGGTATGGTCAACTACAGTTTACTTGCTGTTGGTGATCCTCTGGCCTTTGTTTTCGATCAGATAGATATGAAAGTCATGAGTGGCATTATTGCCGTGAGTGCGGTCTTTGCTATGGCCAGTGTATTGCTGGTGTTTCAAATGGGACAGCCCAGAATATGGATGAGCATGAGTCGTGATGGTTTGTTGCCCAAATCCTTTTCTAAGATCCACCCTAAGTATAAAACGCCTTCTTTTGCGACTATAGTAGTCGGCTTTGTGGTTGCGGTTCCTTCTTTGTTTATGAATCTGACTATCGTAACGGATTTATGTTCTATAGGAACCTTATTTGCATTTGTGCTGGTTTGTGCTGGCGTATTGGTTTTACAAAACAAACCGGATATTAAAAGAGGGAAATTCAAAATACCCTATGCCAATGCCAAGTATTTCATCCCTGTTTTGTTTGGCGGTATGTTGGTTATGGGTTTTACTTTATATAAAAAGGAAGCTACAGCTTTTATCTGGAATACACCAGCGATAAATAGTCCGATAAAGATCATTACTTCGTTAAACGATGCGGAGCGTGCAGTGATCAAGCAAGAGATCACCGCCGAACAAGCGAAGGTTACTCCTGTTGAAAACAGTGTTGACGCTGAAGCTTACTTCAATAGTCTAACAGAGCAACAGTACCAGGATTTTATTGACAAATCGGCTATCGACAGCACCAAAAAGTATGAAACTGGCTGGAACCTATTTAAACATAAAATCCCGATGTGGATCTTTTTCTTCCTGAGCATCGCCATCACCTATTTCTGCATTACAAAAAACCTAAGTCTTATACCAGTTTTAGGATTACTAAGCTGTTTATACATGATGTGTGAGCTGGGCATCTCTAACTGGATTGGTTTTGGCATTTGGCTACTTGTCGGCTTAGTCGTTTACTTTTTGTACGGATATAAGCACAGCAAACTTAATGTAGAAAAAATTCCACAATAGAAAATATTCTTTAGATTTATTATAATATATTAATAAAATACACTACATTAGAGTGGTAATCACCTATGGGTTACTAAATGCTCTCTTTTCCCCACTTCGGGGAAAGCGGATTGAGCACATTGATTTGCCTTCCTAATTATCCCTATAGTTGTTTGGTCGGACGACCAACAATAAAGGCTCCTCCCCGGAGCCTTATTTGTTTAACTAAACCACATAGAGACACTGATAAAAAAAACATACACTTTTTTAGTCTATACAAGAAGAATTCTGCCTTTTTAACATTGAACAAAGCCTACACTCTGGTCGGTGTCGATTCCTTCGGGAAGTCTTGCTCAGGGCTAGGATCGAATAAGGAGTAACATAGGAATATCAAAGGACTTTCGTAGGACAAATAGTCCTATGAAAGTCCTTTTGTCTTATCCGTATATAGCTATACAGGTTGTTGAATTAATTTTGAATTGACTATACATGCAAATTTGTAATTCCTGATTCGGTTATACAAGTTGAATTTTGCTCTGATTTATATTTTTTTGGTTTCCATCTTTTTTTCAGTTCACCATGTTTAAGATGCGCTTGTTCCGGGGTCAGATAATCACAACTGGCATGCGGCCTTATCTGATTATAGGTTTGTATATTGTCCCTGATCTTTCTTGTCGTTTCCCTTAAGCCAGTTTGGGCTCCATACAGGTCAAACTCTGCTTTTAAGATCCC
>NZ_SJSM01000033.1 GCF_004331685.1 Pedobacter hiemivivus
ACCGGGTTGGACTAGCCTCTAGTGAATCTGTTGTTCCGCCAGGGGCATTGCAGAGTAGCTACGCTGGGAATAGATAAGCGCTGAAAGCATCTAAGTGCGAAACTAGCCACGAGATGAGAATTCCATATAGGACCGTAGCAGACTACTACGTTGATAGGTTACAGATGTAAAGGTTGTGAGATCAAAGTCGAGTAATACTAATCATCCGAAGCTTTCAAGAGCAATAAACTGTTGTTTGTTCTTCATAATAACTTCTTTCAATAATATGTCATTTGTTTAGTAACAAATCGAGCAAGGCGCAAGCTGAGCACAAAAGCGAAACGATATATACTAAATACTTAAAAATATTTAGGTGCCTATATCGGTGGTGTCCACCTCTTCCCATTCCGAACAGAGAAGTTAAGCCCACCAGAGCCGATGGTACTGCGGTAACACGTGGGAGAGTAGGTCGGTGCCAAATCTTAAAAGAAAGCCGGTAGTCTTAATGACTATCGGCTTTTCTTGTTTATAACATTTTTTAAACTCCTTCCATAATGGGCTAACGGCCTTTTCTAATTGTGGTTTTGATTTGAGATCCTATGACTCATAAGTTGATGATTTAATAGGATTCCATTGGCTAAATACGCTCTGCGATTTGCTGAGGGAGATCTACTTTCTCTAAAAGGTTTTAATTACTATGTCATGGTTCCTCTTCCTTATAATTAGCCTAGTATCATAAGCTTTTTCCGTCAATAGCCTTTTCCTTTCTTTAAATCGATTAAATGCCTTGTCGATGACCAATTATATGAAGTGAAATACGAGGTTTAATGCACTCCGTTAGCTCTTGCTTCAGAAACAAGATGGATTATGTAGCAATAAAACAAATGGAAGAAAGTTTAAAGAGGGATTTTCAATGTAATTTGTTAACATTGTTTTTAAATTCAAAAGACTTTAGTACGAGAGATAAGTGATGACTGTTTATAGTAAGCTTCCGGATACCGAGTTGACCACTTTATTGAAAGATGGAGATCAACATGCGTTTACTGAGATCTACAATAGACACTGGAAGCTTATTTATGCACATGTGTATAAGATGCTAAGGGACGAGGACGATGCTAAGGATGTTGTTCAGGAAGTTTTTGGTAATTTATGGCTTAGGGCTGCATCAATAAAGAGTGCGACGAATGTTTCAGGCTTGTTGTATATCGCTGCGAGGAATAAAGTATTTGACCTTATTGGTAAGAATAAGGTGCGCGCAGACTATATTGGTGAGATAGCCAGCTTTATTTCCGATTCGAGCAATGCTCAGGTAGATACTATTGATGAAAAGAGGATTCTTGAAATTCTGGAAAGAGAGATTCAAAAGTTACCCCCAAAAATGCGGGAAATCTTTGAGTTGAGTAGAAAGGACGACCTTTCTCATAAAGAAATAGCCACCAAGTTGAATATCTCAGAACAAACAGTTAAAAAACAGGTTCAGAATGCCTTAAAAGTGATTAAGCCAAAGCTTAACGATATGGGTATTAGCATTGCATTTTTGTTGCTACTGCGTTAATGTCAAATTATTTTAAATTTCTTCTACCCCCAACTTTACTTTCGCCCGTTTACCTGTAAATGAATTCCAAATAAGATGGATAAGCAAAGGGCAAAAGAATTGGTTCAAAGGTATAATCAGGGATTAGCAACGGCTGAAGAAAAGGCCTTGCTTGAAAACTGGTATATGCAAAAATCCTATAACCTTCATCTTGAGGATAATGAGATTGATTTTGAACGGATAGAAGGTGAGATAAGAATAGGTACACTTGATCGTGCAGGTCTTAATCAGCATATCGTTAAAACCAAACGCTTTAAACTGTGGCCTCGTATTGCTATTGCAGCTTCGTTAATTTTAACTGTTGGTGTTGGATTGCTGTACTTTGTAACCGAATCTGATAGCTTCAATTCGGCAGGAATTCTGGCAAATCGTAACGATATAGCCCGAGGCTCCAACAAAGCAATTTTAACACTCGCAAATGGTCAAAAAATAGTATTGACAGATGCTAAAAATGGGGAGTTGGCCAATGAAGATGATGCTATTATTAGAAAAACTGGGGAAGGACAGCTGGTATATGATGGTAAAACTGCGAATGCGACTGAATCAGTATTTAATACGATAGCAACGCCTAGAGGCGGTCAATACTCATTGATCTTATCGGATGGAACAAAAGTAATTTTGAATGCGGCTTCTTCCTTGAAATACCCAACGGGATTTAAAGGGAAGGATAGAATAGTAGAGCTTGAGGGCGAAGGTTATTTTGAAGTAGCGCATAACAAAGCAAAGCCGTTTAAAGTAATTAGCAAGGGGCAGACTGTAGAGGTGCTGGGAACACACTTTAACATCAATTCTTATTCGGATGAACCAAGCGTAAAGACTACGCTTCTGGAGGGCAGCGTGAATGTCAATGGCAGCCTACTTAAACCTAATCAACAGGCGATTTTAACAACTGATAGCAAGATTAATGTGACGAATGTGGACGGCGAAGATGCTGTAGCATGGAAGGATGGGCTGTTTAAGTTTGACCATACTGATATGAGAACTTCAATGCGTCAAATAGCCCGTTGGTACGATGTAGAAGTTGTATATGAAGGCAACGTTAAGGATGAACAGTTTTATGGAAAAATTGACAGAAGTTATACCCTTTCTGAGGTGCTTAAGGTGCTAAAAATCAGTAAGGTCAATTTTAGAATAGAAGGAAGGAAAATTATTGTGATGCCGCAGGGAGACTAATGCCGGGCATTAAATACTAAAATGGAATCAACTAAATAATAAATAACCTAAAAACCAACCAAAATGATGAAACCTCTACAAAAAAGCGGCTAGGCTTACTATGGGGTACCTACGCATAAAAAGCCCGGAGAAGGCTTCGACACTTTTCTCCGGACTGTTGCCTGGGTTACCCTTTCCGATAAAATCGGAATGATGAATAATTCTTGAAAACTAATCCAAACCCAAGCAATACAAACGTATGAATTTATACTCATATGCAAAAGCTCCCATGAAATCAGGGCGGCGAATGCGTAAAATCACTATGGTAATGAAACTAATTTTTTTCATAATCACCATCGCTTGTGTGCAGGTATCGGCTATTGGGTACTCGCAAAACATAAATATTCAACAAAAAGATGCGACCCTGACCACTGTTTTTTCTACCATAGAAAAGCAAACAGGTTATAGCTTCTTCTGGAAAAATGAAGACCTGACCAAAATTAAAGTCGATGTAAAATTACAGAACGCTTCTTTGGAAGTTGCGCTTAAAGAAGTTTTTAAAGGACTCCCTTTAACGTATTCCATCGTAAAAAAATCAATTGTAGTACAGGCCAAAACACCAAGCCTGATAGATCAGGTAGTGGCTGTTTTTGCTGGGATTGATATATTTGGAGTTGTTGTTGATGCTCAAAACAATCCATTGGCAGGTGCAACTGTAACCGTTAAAGACGGAAAGCGTAGTACGACAACCGGTGCTGGCGGACAATTCACCTTAAAAAATATTCCTGAGGATGCCATTTTACAAATTTCCTTTATGGGTTATATCACCAAGGAGGTGAAGGCAAATTCCAACCTATTGGGTGTAAAGCTGGAACTGAGTACTTCTAAACTGGATGAAGTGCAGGTAATGGCTTACGGAAAAACCAACAAACGCTTGTCGACCGGGAATATTGTAACCGTTTCTGCTGCTGACATCGAGAAGCAACCCGTACAAAACCCTTTAATGGCCTTGCAGGGCAGAGTGCCGGGATTGATCGTTTCACAGGTTAGCGGATATGCAGGCAGCCCTGTAAAGATCGAAATCAGGGGGCGTCAGTCCATCAGCCCTGATTTTGTTTCAGATCCTCTGTATATTATTGATGGTGTTCCAATGAACAATCTGGAATTAACTAACCTATCTAATTATGATCGGGGATCTTCAGGCGTAATTCAAAATGGATATTCTCCAAGTGGAGGCCAAAGTCCTTTTTATAACATCAATCCGAAGGATATAGAAAGCATAGAAGTATTAAAGGACGCAGACGCTACGGCAATTTATGGTTCAAGAGGTGCAAGAGGGGTGATCCTGATCACTACCAAGAAAGGAAAGCCAGGAGCTACTAAATTTTCGGTGAATGTGGAACAGGGCTTTAGTACCGTGACTCAACGCTGGAATATGCTCAATACGCAGCAATACCTGGAGGTGAGAAGAGCGGCTTTAAAAAACGACAACATCACACCTACAATATTTAATGCACCAGATTTGATGTTGTGGGATACTACTAAGTATACCGATTGGCAAAAAAAGCTTTGGGGCAAAGTAGGTAAACAGACCAATGCATCTGTAAACCTATCTGGTGGAGATACGCAAACCCAGTTCACACTGAGCGGAAATTACGGAAAACAGACAGAGATACTGAACAGTACGGGTGGTAACCAGCGAGGAGGTCTTTCATTCAATATAGGACATAGCAATTTAAGCAGGAAGCTTAAAGTTGGCTTGAGTGCGATGTATACCTATACATCCGTTCACAATACGATGACACCAAGTGTGGTTACCCTGGCGCCTAATGCGCCCGATATTTATAATGAAAATGGCTTGCTCAATTATGAGCCCTGGAGTAAGGCCGATATGAGCATTAATTTCCCTTTTTCTGCACTAGAAATGCCATCTTCTTCAGATACACACTTCCTGACCAGCAGCCTGGACATCAGCTATGCCATACTTAATAACTTGTCATTTTCAACCAAATTTGGTTACCAGAAAACGAGCAATGCCAATAAGGCCACTACGGCAATAACTGCCCAAGACCCTTCATTAAACCCGAAAGGAGGATTATTTACAGGGACAAATAACAATTACAACCTGATTGTTGAGCCGCAGATCAATTATAATACAAAGCTGGGGCCAGGTCAACTGAGTGTTTTAGCAGGAGGAAGTTTTCAGAAAACAGCAACCAGCGGCTTCAGAACATTTGGATTTGGCTATGAAAGCGATGATCTTCTTGGCTCCATTTCGCTCGCTCCATTTACCGATACCAAGGAAGACCAGGGCTTTTACAAATACGCAGCTGTATTTGGCAGGATCAATTACAACATAGCAAACGGAAAATATATTTTTAGCCTGAACGGCCGGAGAGATGGATCATCTCGCTTTGCGCCAGGAACGCAGTTTGGTAATTTCGGTTCTGCTGCTGTCGCATGGACCCTCTCTAGTGAAGAATGGTATAAAAGTATAGTTCCATCTTTTGTTAGTTTTATGAAGCTAAGGGGAAGTTATGGATTGACCGGTAGTGATGGTATAGGGGATTATCAATATTTAACCAGGTGGACGAAAGGTGAGACAGGTTATCAACTCTTACCTGACTATGATGGCGGTACACCTTTAGTGAGCACCCAAGCTGTAAATCAGAAGTACAGATGGCAGGTGAATAAAAAGCTGGAAGGAGGCTTAGAAATGGCCTTTTTGGAAGATAAAATCACCCTCGAAGCGGCACTTTATCGTGATCGATGCGGTAACCAGTTAACAAAATATCCTACACCGATATATACTGGATTTGACTTCGTATCTGCCAATTGGCCTGCATTGATTGAGAACAGTGGTTGGGAGATTACGATCAATGCAAAAGTCATCCGTACCGATAAGATCTCTTGGAACCTAAGGTTCAATGGCTCCCGTAACTTTAATACATTGCTGGCTTATCCCGATATTGAACATTCTCCTTATGCCGATAAGTATAAAATAGGAGAAAGTGTGAACGACCTCTATCTTTTTCATTATACCGGTGTAAATCCGCTTACGGGTCAATATACTTTTGAAGATTATAATCGTAATGGTCGATTGGATGACCGCGTTATTAGTGCACCTGGGACAGGTTTAGACGACCGTTATGTGCGATTAAACCTTACGCCTAGATTTAACGGGGGACTAGGCACTGATTTTAGTTATAATAATTTAAGTATCAGCTGTTTTTTTGATTTCAGGAACCAAATGGGAATGAAACCAGGTCTTAGCCCTGGTACGGGGATAGGCGGGATGCTGAATTTACCGAATGATGTGATTGGTAATTACTGGAAACAACCAGGTGACCTGGCAAAGTATCCAAAACCGACTACTTTACAAGATATTAATTTTGCTAATTATACCAATTCTGATGCGACATATGAAAACTGTTCTTATGTTCGCTTATCTAATGTGGCTATTTCTTATGCCTTTGATGAGAAATTTGTTAAAAAGCTTGGGGCCGAATCTTTAAGCTTGAAGATGAATGCTCAGAATATCTTTTTAATCAGTAGCTCTAAAGGGATGGATCCTGATATACAATTTGGAGCACTTCCACCGGCCAGAACCATTTTGTTTGGTCTATCGTTAAATTTTTAATTGCTAAAGAGATGATAATTAAAAGAAATATAAATACCTATGGCTGTCTGATTGCTTTAATGGTATTGTTTTGTTTTTCCTGCAAAAAGATGATTACTGTTCCTGATCCGGTTAATACCATAACGACGAGTAAAGTATTTGCAACCGATGACCAGGCAAATTCGGCCATGGTCGGAGTGTATTCTCAGATGATTAATTTGGGACTTGGAGGTGGAAATCTTTATAGCGGTTTTGCCTGTGGTAGTAGTACTATGTACGGAGGTTCCTCTTCTGATGAATTTGTTTCGTATTCTCCTGGTCCTAACCCAACCAGTTTGGTTAAGGTAGAGAGTCATCCATTATGGACTACGACATATAAAGCAATCTATGGTGCAAATGATGTCATTGAAGGTATTGCAGCTTCAACAGCAGCCACACTTAAAGGTCCGACACGGATCAGACTGACTGCTGAAGCTAAGTTTATACGGGCTTTCTCTTACTTCTATTTGGTCAATTTTTTTGGAGATGTACCGCTGGTACTTACTGTAGATTTTAACCAGACTGCCCGGATGAAACGTACGCCTAAAGCTGAAGTTTATGCACAAATGGTCAAAGACCTTGAGGATGCAAGGTCAGGTCTAGGTCTGGATTTTTCCAGTTCAAAAACTAGTGACCGGATTCGCCCAAATAAATGGGCAGCCACAGCTTTGCTGGCCAGGGTTTATTTGTTTATAGGTGATTATCAAAATGCAGCAGCAATGGCTAGCGAAGTCATCGGCCAATCCAACTTGTTCCAGTTAAAAGAGGACTTGAATGAGGTGTTTTTGAAGAATAGTACAGAAGCCATCTGGCAATTACAGCAAAGTGACCCAACAGGTACCGGAACGGGGACTACCACACCGGAGGGCTATGGTTTTCTTCCGAATTTTTCAATCATAGGCATAGGAAGTTTTCTATTTTCTGACGAATTGATACAGGATTTTGAAAACAACGACAAACGAAAAATAGACTGGACCCTTCGTCTCATTAAGGATGGAAAGATGCTTTATTCACCTTATAAATATAAAAAAGGGGTTAATAATATTTATGATCCACTAACCGAATATTACATGGTATTGAGACTGGCTGAACAATACCTGATTAGGGCCGAAGCCCGTGCTTTAGGTGCCGCTGGGCTGGGGCTTGCCATTGATGATCTCAATGTGATTCGTCACCGGGCTGGTTTGGATGACCTGCCAGCAACACTTTCCAAAGCTGAAGTGATTGCTGCGATTGAAAAGGAACGTAGAACAGAACTTTTTGCAGAATGGGGACATCGCTGGTTCGATCTGAAAAGAACAGGGCGGGCACATGATGTGCTTTCGGTTCTCCAAAGGAAACAACCCTGGTTAGGGGATGAACAATTCCTGTATCCAATTCCAGATGCAGAGATCAGGGCAAACAATAACCTGAGCCAGAATCCAGGCTATTAACATTTAAATGAAAAGAACATGAGGAACTTTAAAATAAATACCCTGCTATTGAGTATGCTGCTTTCCATAGCATTTTTATCCTGTAAAAAAGAAGAGCCATTACCGGTTACCTCTTCATTAATAGTGGCTAATGCTGTTGCGGGTAGCAAGCCACTTATCATCAATTTAAATGAGGGCGCAAATCCAAGCTATTACTTATATGACAGAGCTAGCGCCTTGAAGTATGGGATTCTTGAAAGTAATGATGGTAAACTCAATGTAGAAAACCCCACACAAAGAATTCGTTTGTTTCAATTTCCGGATACTACCGTTACAAGTCTGCCTTTGTTTGATTTAAAACTTCAGATCGCCAAGGGAAGTATAAATTCCTTATTGCTCACAGGTACGGTTAGTCACCCAGATTATTTACTGGATACCACATTGCCTCCATTTCACAATCAGCCAGATAGTACATTTGGAGTTAGATTTACTAATCTTTCTTACCAAAGCAAAGCGGTTAATGTGTACCTGATCAGCAATGGTGAGCGAAAAGAGGTCGAAGGATTGATTTATAAAGGGATAAGCGGATATAAAAAATATGCTGCACTGGCTAAAACAGGTACCTATACTTTTGAATTCCGGGATCAGGAAACCCAACAGGTACTTGCTGTTTATACACTGGAAGGTGCCGCTAAGGCAACTGAGAATTTATGGCGCTACAGGAATTTTACCCTGGCCCTGATTGGTATTCCAGGTACTGCTGATCCGGCACAGCAACAAAAAACATTCATGATCAACAACTATTAACATAGCAATAGAAAGCGCGTAAAATCATCAGGTTAGCGCATCAATTCAATTACCCATAAACAGGTGATCAGGGATGTTTTTGTCTAAAAAGTCAAAAAAACACCCGGTCACCTGTACATCAAAAACACATCTAAATCAAAAAATATGGAACCAATTGTTCGTATCAGCGGACTGTCGCACCGTTACAGTACCAGCTGGGCTATCAGAGACATTAACATCGAAATTCCACGCAGCGGAATTGTAGGCCTGCTAGGTTCTAATGGCGCTGGTAAATCTACCACCATGAATATTCTATGCGGAGTATTGACACCAACAACCGGATCTGTGATCATCAACGGTATCGACCTCAGTAAAGAACCGGAACGCGCTAAGCAGGAAATTGGTTTTTTACCACAAACCCCGCCCTTGTACATGGATTTGACTGTGGATGAATATCTGGTGCATACCGCAATCTTGCGCTCGGTGGAAAAAAGTCAGCTGAAAAAAGCATTGGAAGAGGTAAAAGAACGCTGCGGATTAACTCATATCAATAAAAGATTGATCAAAAACTTATCCGGTGGCTATAAACAAAGGGTAGGCATCGCTCAGGCCATTATTCATCACCCTAAGCTTGTGGTATTTGATGAGCCAACCAATGGCCTTGATCCAAACCAGATTCTTGAAGTGCGTGCACTGATCAAGGACATTGCTGCAGAGCGTGCGGTAATCCTTTCTACCCATATCCTAACCGAAGTACAGTACCTCTGCAAGGATATCGTGATGATTGAAAGTGGCAGGATCGTTTTTGCGGATACCATGGAGGCTTTCGACAACTATATCGCTCCGCACAGCATGTTGGTAGTGATGGAAAATGCACCTCCGGCAGAAGCTTTAATGGCTATTGAAGGTATTGTAAGAATAGAAATGCTGACTGAAAAGCAATTGCGCATCTATTTTAATGGTGATCGCAACATTTCTGAAACCATTGTCCTGGAAAGTGCAAAGCAAGGCTGGCGCTTGCGTGAGCTAAATATGGAAAAGAATTCCCTGGATGAAACCTTTGCCCAATTGTCCAGAATCTCTAATTAAGTATTATCACACACAATGAAAAAAATAATACAGATAGCCAGACTGGAACTCAGCCTGCTATTTTATTCCCCGATTGCCTGGTTACTCATCATGGTGCTCTTTGTGCAGATGGTGCTTACGTTTGGCGTAATGGTGGGTCAATTGCAGCACCTGCAACACTTCGGTTTAGAACTTGATTTTTTAACCAATCGGTTCTATACTGCTACAAATGTAGGAGCAGGAGGCATTTATGCTTTAATTCTCAAAAGTCTGTACCTGTATACACCCCTGATTACCATGGGTATCATCAGCAGGGAAACCAATAGTGGCAGCATTAAGTTATTGTATTCTTCACCGGTAAAGCTCAGTGAGATCATTTTTGGAAAGTTTGTTTCCATGCTGGCTTTTAACTTGGTTATTATAGGTGTAATGGGGCTATTTTTTATTTTTGGAGTCCTGTTTATTGAAAATTTTGACTATCCGCATCCCCTGGTTGCGATGTTTACCTGTTTCCTCTTGTTGAGCGCTTATGCTGCTATTGGGATTTTTATGTCCAGCTTGACTACCTACCAAGTGGTAGCAGCCATTAGTACTTTTATGATTCTGGGATCTTTAAACTATATCGGCAGTTTTGGACAGCGAATTGATTTTGTCCGTGACCTGACCCATAGTTTGGCCATTGGGAGTCGCACAAATTTGATGATCAATGGTTTGATGAATAGCCGAGATGTCATTTACTATCTGGTTATTTCCGGAATGTTCCTGGCTTTTACCATTACCAGACTCGACTTCGCGAGGCAAACAAGACCATTTTTGCGACAGCTAAGCCGCTACGGTTTGATTGTGATTGTGGGCCTCGCGGTAGCTTATCTCAGCTCTCGCCAACCCCTAATTGCTTATTATGATGCCACAGATACGAAAGTGAATACCATCGTTAAGGCTACCCAGAAAATACTGAAAGATATGGGGGATGAACCGGTGGAGGTGACCGAGTACATCAATGTCATGGATTATACTTACTCCAATGCTGACCCTGGTCTACGGATTCTTGATATTGCGCGTTGGGAGGCTTATTTACGTTTTAAATCGAATATTAAGCTCAAATGGGTTTATTATTATGACAGTATCCCTGCCCCACAATTTTATGCAGCCAATCCGGGAAAAAGTTTAAAAACCCTGTTTAAGGAAAGGGTAAAAGCTTTAGAATTGGATACGAACGATTTTCTAGAACCTGAGCTGATCCGCAAACAAGTAAACCTGAGTGGAGAAAATGGACGCTTGGTGATGCAGGTCAAATACAAGAATAAAACCACTTTTCTAAGAACTTTCGATGATAGTGACTTCTGGCCCGGAGAACCCGAAACGGCGGCGGCACTGAAACGTTTGATTGTTATACCGCCTAAGCTTGTTTTTGCTACAGATGGCTATCAGCGAAGTGTAGACAAAGTGGGCGATCGCGACTATAAAATGTTTTTTAATATCAAGACGGCACGGGCTTCATTGATCAACCAGGGATTTGATGTAGATAGTATTGCTATAGAAAACCATGAAATACCAAGTGGCATTGCTGCGCTCATTATTGGTGATCCAAAGGTAGCCTATAGTCCGGCTGCTTTGACTAAAATCAAGAAGTATGTTGCTGATGGCGGAAACCTGTTGATTGTAGGTGAACCGGGCAAACAATCAGTAGTTAACCCTTTACTGGATTCACTGGGTGTTAAAATGCTCGATGGAACCCTTGTACAGCGTAGCAGGGATTATTCCTATAACCTGGTTACGCCTAGGCTAACTAAAGAGGCTTTATCCATGTACTCCGGCTTAAATAATCCTTATCAAAAGAAAGAGATCATATCGATGCCGGGTGTAGCCGCATTAAGTTTTGACCCTCAATCGGCTTTTAAAACCCAAGCCATTCTAACCACAGATGCCAAATATAGCTGGATTAAAAAAGGATCTTTTGTACTGGATTCGGCTGCATTGGTTTTTGAAGCAAAAAACGGTGACCAACAAGGTGCCTTTCCTGGGGCATTGATGCTAACAAGGAAAATGACGCATAAAGAACAACGGATTGTGGTAGCGGGAGATGCAGATTTCTTCAGTAACAAAGAGCTGGGAAGATCAAACTTGCAAACAGCTAACGGAACTCTTGCTATAGCCATTTTTACCTGGTTCTCTAACAATGAGTTCCCGGTTGATATGTCGCGTCCGCCCTCGAAAGACAACAAACTGAAGCTGAATAAAGCAGGAGTGAAAACTGTAAAGATAGTGTATTATGGCCTGATCCCGGGTGCGATTGTCCTACTGGGCATGGTGCTTTTGATCCGCAGAAAACGTAAATAATTATGAGCTTTATAACCGATAAACAAACCATCGACGATTTGAATGTTTTCTCCAAATCGGGGAGCGATTCAATCTACCATATTTTTAATAAAACTTATACCCAGGGCGGAGCTTCCTTGCTGGAAGATATGTTCCGGAACCCACTTTCGGATGATCAGTCGATTAACGATCGGGTGGCCATTTTACGGTATTTCCAGGAAAGTAAAACGGAATTTCCTTTACAAGGGAATCGCTTTGAAGAAGCCGAACGATATTTAGGAAATACAGATCCACGTAGCCGCCTATCTAACCAGGGCTTTAGTATGGCCGATTTTAAAGCAGCCGGACAAAGCGTAGAGGCTCTGATCGAAATTTTGAAGGGACTGAAAAGGTTTATGCTGGAGATTGAGCCTAAAGTGTCGGCTAATCCTTATGCCAAGCAAGTGGAGCTGGTGATCACTTTGTTGAAAGCCAAAGAGCTGGAACTCATTTTTGCTGATCATGGCAAAGGCAAAATCTCTTCTGGCAAAATTGTAGAATATGATAATATTTTGCGATTCCAGCAACGTGCCTTGATGGAAAAAATACTCCAGCACATTTATCACCTGGATGTATACATTTCCATTGCCCGGGTGGCCAGCGAAAGAGATTATATATTTGCCACAGCATTAAAGCGCGATGCCAACCGGTTGAGCTTACAGGGTGTTTATCATCCCTTATTACATAAACCAGTTGCCAATTCATTAGAAATGACGCCCGAAAGTAACATTGTGTTCCTAACGGGGGCCAATATGGGGGGTAAATCGACTTTCATGAAATCGCTGAGCATTGCCATGTACCTGGCACATCTGGGTTTTCCTATTGCGGCAAAGCAAATGGAGTTCTCTGTGTGCGATGGTATGTATACCACCATCAACCTGCCGGATAACCTGGCCATGGGGGCCAGTCATTTCTATGCGGAAGTACTACGGGTAAAGAAAGTAGCGGTAGAGCTTGGCGCAGGTAAAAATCTCTTTGTGGTATTTGATGAGTTGTTTAGAGGGACCAATGTGAAGGATGCTTATGAAGGCACCATTGCCATCATGGAAGCTTTTGCTAAAAAGCCACATTCCTTATTTGTGATTTCAACGCACATTATGGAAGCTGGGTCGGTGTTAAGAGAAAGATGCAATAACATGATCTTCCGGTATTTGCCCACACGTATGGAGAACGGTAAGCCCGTTTATACCTATACGCTTACCGAAGGGATTACGGATGACCGTCATGGGATGATCATCATCAATAACGAAGGGGTAATAGAACTCATCAAAGATGAAAAGCAAACGAAACAACAGCATCCTAACTTTCTCGCAGATAAGCAAACAGTAGAAGATTTGAACCTGCAGGGTAAGTTTAAACAACAATCCGTTTATAGCTTATTCAATCACCTGCAAACCCGGGGCGGAGAAAAGGTGCTGGAAGGCATGTTTGCCCGTCCGCTGAATAACGTGGAGCAGATCAATAAGCGTAGTGCGCTGTTTGCTTTTATTCAGCAACATAACATCATTTTTCCGGTGATCCGTTCGCAGGTGGAATCGATGGAAGATTACCTGGCTGGAGGAGCTGGCGCTGCTTTGCCAAGAGTAGCCTGGGGGATTTTCGCCAAGAAATTTAAACAAGTGCTTTTTCACAATGCCGAATTGTTGCAGCTGCAAGCCGGACAATCGGTAACCATTGAAGTGTTGCAGGCTTTTAGAGATTTCTTCTCTGAACTGAAAGGAAAAGCAGGTGTTTCAGTATATCAGGGTGATTTAGATACCGCATTGAGAGTGTTACAAGATTCAAGATTACAAGGGATATTAGATGCTCCTGAAGGTCAGCTTTCGCTGATGCAGCTGATCCGCAATGACTATGTGATCCGTCATGCGATGATCAGTCAGATGGAAGGCTTATTGAAATTGATTTATGAGCTGGATGTGTATGTCGGCGTAGCCGCTGTAGCGGCAGATCAGGGTTTTGTATATGCCAAAGCCTTACCAGTCGCACAGATGTTATTAGATATGGAAGGTTTCCGCCATCCTGCCTTAAAAAATGGGGTAAGCAATAACTTACATTTAACACGCGAACGCAATATGTTGTTCCTCACCGGGGCCAATATGGCGGGTAAATCTACTTTTATGAAATCTATGGGAATTGCTGTTTACCTGGCGCACATGGGTTTCCCGATAGCGGCGAGACGTATGGAGTTTTCGGTAAAAGATGGACTGTTCTCTTCAATTAACGTGTCGGATAACCTGGATATGGGCTACAGTCATTTTTATGCAGAAGTATTGCGTACAAAAACGGTTGCTAAAGCAGTCAGTGAATCGGAAGACTTATACGTATTGTTTGATGAGTTGTTTAAAGGAACGAATGTGAAGGATGCTTACGACGCTACTTTGGCGGTTACGAAAGCTTTCTCTGAGAACAGGAACAGCTTCTTTGTGGTATCCACCCACATCATTGAAGTTGGGGAAGCCTTAGGCAAAGTATCGGATAATGTACAATTCTCTTTCTTGCCTACGGTAATGAAAGATGGTGTACCTACCTATCCATATACACTGGCCAGTGGAATCACTACCGACAGACAAGGTATGATCATCATCGAAAATGAAAAGATTGTAGAGATTATTAAAGCAGAACAATATGTTAATTAAATATAGATTTTTAGGCTTACTGTCTGTTGGGGCCTTTTGTATGTTTTTGGCTTGTAAAACTCAGCTGGATAACCAGGCCTTGTCTCTTGATCCTGAATTGAGGACCGGGAAGCTGGCCAATGGATTTACCTATTACATCCGCAAAAATAAAAGCCCGGAAAAAAGGGTCATGATGTACCTGGCCGTAAAGGCAGGTTCTATTCTGGAAACAGATCAGCAAAGAGGAGTAGCCCATTTTATAGAGCACATGAGTTTTAACGGGACTAAACATTTTCCTAAAAAGGAACTCTCCAATTACCTGGAAAAATCAGGGGTGCGTTTTGGTGCAGACATCAATGCCAATACTGGCCCTGATGAAACTGTATACCAGCTGCCATTGCCATCTGATAATCCTGAACTGCTTAACAACGGTTTACAGATTATGCGGGACTGGGCACAAGATGCGAATATAGAAGCAGAAGATGTGGAAAAGGAGCGTCATGTGATTTTAGAAGAAAAGCGTGTCCGCCAGGGTATGCAGCAACGTTACGAAGAAAAAAGCATACAGTTGTGTAGCAATGGATCCCGATATGGATCGCGTTTGCCGATTGGAACAGAGGAAGTTATTTCGAAGGTCACACCAGAAGAAATCCGTAGTTTTTATAAAGATTGGTACCGTCCAAATTTACAGGCTTTAATTGTTGTAGGGGATATTGATGCCGATCAGATGGAGAAAGCCATCAAAGCGAAGTTTGCGGACCTGAAAAACCCGGAAAAAGAGAAAGAGCGCCCAATATATCGCGCAGAATTGACTGGTAAAAACCAGTATATGCAGTTCATAGACCCGGAATTTGGTGGTATTGGTGTAGAGATTTTAATGAAACAGAAGCAAGCTGTAATGGCTACCACATCAGACTACCGCAACGCGCTGCTGAAAAACCTATTGGGACAAATGATCAATGCGAGGTTCAGGCAAATGCCATTCGCCACATTTACTTCATTAACCGGTGGACTTTCTGCTTTCTCAGTTAACCTAGGCACCAAGCCCGCCGAGACACAGCCATCGTTACAGGGTGTTTGGCTAGAGCTGCGCCGGATGCAGGAGCAGGGCTTTTTGCAAACTGAACTGGACCGCGTGAAAAAGAGCTACCAGCAAAGAATGGCTGATGCACTGAAAGAGCATGATAAAACGGCTTCCGAAGTGCTGATCAAACCTTATCTACAACATTTCCTGACAGGCAATATTGCTCCCGGAATTGCTAAGGAATATGAACTAACCAGTCAGCTATTGCCTGATATTACCCTAACAGAAATTAACGACTTATTGAAATCTTATCTGAAGGATACCGATCGCGATATCATCGTGAAATCTTCTGAAGAAAATAAAGCTTTTCTACCAGATGAGGCTACTGTATTGAGTTGGATAGATGCAGTTTATACGGCTCCCTTAAGTCCATTTGTGGATGAAATACAGGACCTTCCATTGTTGAAAAAAACACCCGTTCCAGGTAAGATTACTAGCTTGGAAGATTTTGGAAAAATCGGCGTGCAGAAGATTACGCTGAGCAATGGTGTAACTGTATGGTTAAAGAAAACCAATTTCCAGAATGATCAGATCTTGTTTAAAGGGCTTGCCGAGGGTGGAGCTTCTCTATATCCAGATGCAGATCATCAAAATGCCATTAATGCCGCAAATGTAGTGTCGGTTTCGGGTGCAGGAAACTATAATGCCGAGCAGCTTAGTAAATTGTTTACTGGTAGGCAGGTACAGGTAAGTCCTTTTGTGAATGATCTTTATCAGGGATTTAGCGGTGGTAGCTCTAAAGAAGAGCTGGCAACCACGCTTGAACTGCTCAATGCTTATTTTACGGAACCCCGAAAGGACCAGGAAGCATTCGATGTATTGATTGGTCGCACCAAAGAACAATTGGCCAATAAGGGAAGTAATCCGGCCCAGGTATTTATGGATGCGGTAAGCTTGGTGTTGGGCAACTATCATGTCCGCAAACAGCCTCGAAGCATAAACAGCATAAATGCCGTTAAGCTGGATAGAGCCTATGAGATTTACAAAGAGCGTTTCTCTGACGCTTCCGGTTTTAATTTCTTTTTTGTGGGGAACATAGATTTGGAAACGATGAAACCTTTATTGGAGAAATACCTGGGTTCATTGCCTGCAAAAGGATTGAAAGAAAAAGCTCGCGACCTGAACATTAACATTCCTGCAGGCCGGATTGCTAAGACCGTATACAAAGGTACGGCACAGAAATCAAGCGTGATGCTGGTTTATTCTGGTCCTTTTGATTACAGTTTTGACAATACGTTTAAGATGAATGCCATTGCCGATGCCCTGAAGATTAGCATTACGCAGCGACTTCGCGATCAGGAGGGTGGTACTTATACACCAAACGTACAAATGAGCATGACCAAATACCTGAAAAGCAGGTTTAGTCTGACCATTTCCTTTGATTGTGCCCCGCAGAATGTAGATCAATTGATTGTCTCGGCACAGGATGAATTAAATAAAATGAGAACATCAGGCCCCTCTGCCGAAAACCTACAAAAATTTAAAGCGGTAAGTAAATCAGGACTGCAAAGCGGTTCAACAAATAACGGATACTGGTTGGATTACCTGGTTTCAAGGAACATCAATAAAGAGCCCTTAACACAGTTTTTTGACTATGAAACCGCGATAAATAATATGACGGTTCAATCTATTAAGCAGGTGGCAGCCACTTACATTCAGGATAAAAACTATGTAAAGCTGGTATTGATGCCAGAAAAAACTAACCATTGATATACGAAATATGAAGAAAATTATACAAATAGCCAGGCTGGAGCTCAGCCTGCTATTTTATTCACCAATAGCCTGGTTATTGATCATTGTGCTCATTACACAGTTAAACCTGGCTTTTATGCCAGGCATCCCCGGACTGGTGCAAGGAGGGACATTTGGTTTTTTAACTACAATTTATGCCAATGTTCCGGATAAAACGAATCTCCTGACCCAAATTTTGGAATACCTGTACCTCTACATTCCTTTGATTACCATGGGGATTATCAGCAAGGAAACCAGTAGTGGAAGTATAAAATTACTTTATTCTTCCCCGGTAAAACTAAGCCAGGTGATTTATGGGAAGTTTATTTCCATGCTCATTTATAACCTGGTGATTATAGGCATACTCGTTTTGTTTATGTTGATTGGCGCCGTGTTCTTCGTTAATTTTGATTATCCACATGCCTTGGTTGGGCTGTTGGCTATTTTCCTGTTGTTAAGCGCTTATGCAGCGATAGGGATTTTTGTATCTAGCTTAACCACTTATCAGGCAGTAGCCGCGATTAGCACGTTTGTGATGCTGGCTTTTATGAATTACATAGGAACGCTTGGACAGGATCTTGATTTTATCCGTGATTTGACGCATAGTCTTTCCATGCCTAGTCGTACCGAGCGTATGATTGCAGGATTGTTAAATACCCGTGATGTGATTTATTATGTGGTGATTTCGGGAATGTTTCTGGCATTTACCATTACAAAATTGGAACTGGAACGGCTGTCCAGATCGTTTTTACAACAGGCTAGCCGATATGCACTGATCTTATTGGTCGGTTTAAGCATTGCCTATGTCAGTTCGCGTCAGCCGATGATCGGATATTATGATGCCACGGCCACTAAAACAAATACCATTACTAAAGTCTCACAGGAGATCCTTAAAAATATGGGTGAGGAGCCCATTGAAGTAACTACCTACGTTAATGGATTAGACGATTCTTATTTTAGAGGAGCGCCTATTGAACGCATTTCTAATATTGCCCGTTGGGAATCTTATCTGCGATTTAAACCTAACATTAAGCTGAAATGGGTTTATTATTATGACAGTGTTCCTGGCGTTACGCCACAATTGATTGAACAGAAAGTAAGCTTCAATAAGTACGTAACTATCATGGCTGATTTGCAACAAATCGATATTACTGATTTTTTGAGTCCGCAAGAACTTAAAGCGCAGGTTGATTTGCGTGGAGAAAGTGCCCGTTTGGTGATGCAATTGAAATATAAAGGGAAGACTACTTTTTTACGGACATTTCCTGCCCCTGATAATCAATTTTGGCCATCTGAAGCCGAAACCGGAGCTGCTTTAAAGCGATTGATTGTTACCGCACCTAAGCTTGTTTTTGCTACAGATGGTTATCAACGCAGTATGGATAAAATGGGCGATCGGGATTACAAGGTATTGGCTAATAGTAAGTATTCCAGAAGTTCATTGGTTAATCAGGGTTTTGATGTAGACAGCGTTTCTTTGGAACGTAATGAGATTCCGAAAGATATTGCTGCCTTGATCATTGCTGATCCAAGGGTGGAGTTTACTGCGGTTGCCAAAACAAAGCTTCAAAAATATATTGCTGACGGTGGAAACCTGATGATTGCCGGAGAACCGGGTAAACAGAACGTTGTTAATTCCTTGCTGGATTCATTGGGTGTTCAAATGCTAAACGGAACCATTGTTCAAAAAAGCAGGGATTATTCTTTTGATCTGGTTACACCAAGTCTGGCTGCGGGCGCTGTAGCTATGGACAAAAGTTTGCAACAGTTTTATATGTATAAAATGGTAGTTTCTATGCCTAATGCTGGCGCGTTAAGCTACGTACCACAGGGAGGCTTTAGCGTTCATCCGCTATTAATGTCTGATGCCCAAACGAGCTGGATCAAGAAAGGCAAGTTTGTCCTAGACTCAGCAACATTGGTAGTTGATCACATCAAGGGTGATCAGGAGGGAAGTTTCCCTACAGCATTGATGCTCACCAGGAATGTGAAGAATAAGGAACAACGGATCATCGTATCTGCTGATGCGGACTTTTTCAGCAATACAGAATTGAGTCGGAACAATCTGCAAACCTTAAATGTCAATTTTGCGATGAGTATATTCCGATGGTTCTCCTATGGAGAGTTTCCAATCGATACCAGTCGCCCAGCTTCAAAAGATAATATGACTACGCTGATTAAGGACTATGTAAAACCGATACAAATCTTGTATTATTTCATCATTCCAGGTGTCATATTCTTAGTAGGCCTTATTTTATTAATCCGCAGAAAACGTAAATAATGATGAACCATCTTTTTCAAACCATTAGCTGGGCGTTTCTCCTTACTATTGGCCGCTATTTTATCATTGCAGGCATCTTTTTTTTAGTTTTTTACCTGCTCTTCCCCAAAAGCCTGCTGCGAAATAAAATTCAAAGCAGGCTGGCAGGTAAGGCCGATTTTCTGAGAGAAATCCTGCACTCCTCTATATCAAGCATCATGCTGGCAGTCACCTCAATTATTGCATTGTCTGACAGACTTAGGCCGCATACCTTTATCTATACTGATTTACATGCTTACCCTTTATGGTGGATTCCAGTGAGCCTTTTGCTAACCTTAGTCGTGCATGACACCTATTTTTACTGGATGCACCGGATATTACACCATAAAAAGTTGTTTAAAGCAACACACTTGGTGCACCACCAATCTACAAATCCTTCTCCCTGGACCTCTTATTCCTTCCATTTCCTGGAAGCCATAGCAGAGGGCGCAGTCATCATTGTGTTGGTGTTTTCTATGCCATTACATCCATTAACGATTGGACTGTTTGCGTTTTCTTCTTTTGTAATTAACGTTTATGGGCATTTGGGCTACGAAATTATGCCTAAAGGGTTCAGAAAGACTTTTCTATTCGAAATCATTAATACTTCTACCTTTCATAATCTGCATCATCAAAAATTCAGAGGTAATTACGGATTGTATTTAAGGATCTGGGATAGGCTGATGAAGACAGAACACCCGGATTATGTAAAACATTATGATTTGCTACAGGAAAAGCGATTTGGACAATAAAAATTAGCGCCTGCACTGCACACACTCTAACCAAAGTATGTGTGCAGGCAGGACTTAATGCTATTTGCTCACTTCAAAACTTGAAGTCGCCCCTTGCCATGCGGCAGTATAGGCTTTGCCATTATGTGTGCCTTCAGTCTTTTCACGAGCTGATACTTCAAGAACATATCTCCCAGGCCAGATCGGGCTAAAAGTTATCACTCCGTTTTCATCAGTTGTTACTTCTTTGCTCCAACCTTCAGGAGAAAATACCGATACTGTTGTCTTAGCAAGAGGCTTACCGTTTGCTATAGCTTTTATTTGTATAGGAGCATTAACCTTGTAGGTTTTAGCCTCAACAGTATGCACCTTAAGAGATACTGGAATGGTAGCAACATCTACAGCGCTTGGTTTACCAACTGTTACGATGGCAGCGGCTATAAATTCATACTTTGTAGTTCCGCCAAGCTCTGCGGCTTCATGGCTAACAGTCAATACGTATTGCCCATTTCCTTCGGGAGCAAAGCTTGCGCTGTAAAAATTAGTTCCAGGAGTGGTTGTCAGTTTAATTTTTTCTTTCCCCGGAGCTGTTAGCCATAAAGTAAAGTCTTTAACATTGGAGTACCATTTGGCTGTTTCTTCGCGTTCGTTAGTCGCGTATTCTCCATAATATACCTTTACCTCCTGGGCCTGCCCAGTTTTTCCTGATGAAGCAGTCTCTATCCATAAAGCATGTGCAAATAATTGACTTGTGCCTAGCGTAAATAATAATGCAAGTAATAATGATTTCATATTCTTTTCTATTTAGAATGATTAAAAATTAAGCTAATCTATAAAGTAATTCGAGACTTATGAAATTTATTTAGAATTATTATAAATAAAACGGTAAAGTGCCGTTTGAAAGCGATTAGAGCCCTATGATTGCTGCTCTGTTAAAGCGTTAACGTAAGCCTTAGGCGTATGGCCGAACTGTTTTTTAAATTCACGGCTGAAGTATTTCGGATCATTAAAACCAACCAGGTACGAAACTTCCGATACATTGTACGTTTTTTGAGCAAAGAGTTGGGCCGCCTTTTTTAAGCGGATTGTTTTGATAAAATCATTCACAGATAGATCTGTAATCGCTCTGATTTTTTTATACAATACAGGCTGGCTCATGCCAATATTGGCTGCCAACTCCGGAACACTAAAATCCTGGTCAGACATATGATCCTCTATATACTGCACGATCTTAATCATAAAAGTATGCTCTACAGTGCTAACCTTAATGTTTTGAGGCTGTAGGCTGACCTCTTTACTAAACTTTTGTCGCATCGTTGCCCTCGATTGGAGTAGGTTTCTGATGTTTAGCTTTAATAAATCAATATTGAAAGGTTTGGTGATGTAGCAGTCGGCACCAGTTTCTAATCCATCTACCTGATGAATCTGAGATGATTTTGCAGTAAGTAAAATTACTGGGATATGGCTGGTACGCTCATCAGTTTTTAGCTTTTTGCACAGTTCCAATCCATCCATTACCGGCATCATCACATCACAAATAATCAAATCAGGAAGCAACTCCGTTGCTGTTTCCCAACCATCTAATCCATCTACACTTTCATGAACGCGATAGTCGTTTTCTAGCAAGCCTATAAGCATCTGCCTGATCTCTGGATTGTCCTCAACAATTAAAATCGTTTCGGCTGTGGTAATCCTTGTCTCCTTTTCAATTGCCTCCACAGCAACAGGAACGGTATAAATTGTATTTTCCGAATGGTGGTATTGTGTATCTATTAACTCAGTGTTTTTAAAATGACTTTTGCCTTTTTTAAGCGTTAAGGTAAAGCAAGTATCACCAGGTTGAACTGATGTTGCAGGAGTACTCTCAATACCTATACTTCCCTGATGAGATTCTACAATGCTTTTAGACAGTGCCAGACCTATACCAGAGCCAATATGTCCCGATCCCTGCTCATCAACTTGAAAAAAGTCGCTAAACAACTTCTGCTGACTCTCCTGTGGAATGCCTTTTCCATTATCTCTAACTTTTAGGATCACCTCTTGCGCGCGCTCTTCAATAGAAACGTGGATGCTGCCTTGGTCTTTTGTAAATTTAAACGCATTAGAAAGCAAGTTAAATAGCACTTTCTCTAACTGGACCTTATCGAAATACAGTTCAATAAACTCCTGCTTATGCTCAAACGTATAATGAATATTGCGAGTGTCAGCTAGATGCTGAAAAGCATGAAAAATCTCCTGTGTAAACTCTATAATATTGCCACTGGCAACGTGTAATTTTAAATGACCGGTCTCAGCTTTTCTAAAGTCCATTAGCTCTGTGATGAGCCTCATTAGTCGGTCTGCGTTATTTTTAATAGGAAGTATCTGCTTGTTAATTTCAGGATTGTCCTTTGTTGTTTTTAGCAGATGCTCAAGTGGCCCAAGAATCAAGGTTAGGGGAGTGCGTATTTCATGAGACACATAAGTGAAGAAGTTCAATTTCATCTTTTGTACATCCTCCGACCTTTTGAGTAATGCCCGGATAAAAAGATACCTTACCGTAAGGAACAAGATGGTAGAAAATATAAGTGCATAAAGTACATATGCCCACCAGCTGGCCCATATCGGTGGCAGAATCTTTATCTCAATGCTGGCTTGGTTGCTCCCCGCTATTCCATCATTATTTAAACCCTTAACGATAAAATGATAGTTGCCGGAAGGTAAATTGGTGTATATGGCACTCGGGTTGCTGGTATAGTTCCACTGCTCATCGTAGCCCTCTAATTTGTAGGCATATTTATTTTTGTCGGGCTTGATGTAATTTAATAATGCAAAGCCCAAGGTAAAGTGATTCTGATCGTGTTTAAAGGTGATCTCTTTGGTATTCAGAATTTGTTCCTTTAAAAGCTGATCAGGCCCGCCCACCTCTACAGGTTGGTTAAATAATTTTAGGCCCGTAAAAACAAGAGGTGCTTTATAGTTATTCGTTTCAATTTCTTTAGGATGAAAAGAACTGAGGCCATTTAGTCCCCCTAAAAAGATCTCGCCTTTACTATCTTTAAAGTAAGACCTGGCATTAAACTCGTTCCCTGCCAGTCCATCACTCTTTGTATAATTTCTAAACTTTCCGGTGTTTAAATTTAACTGCGATAAGCCATTGGCCGTACTGATCCATAGATGGCCTGCATCATCCTCAACAATACCAAGTACATTGTTATTGGCCAGACCATCCACTTCCGTATAAGTTTTAAAATGGTTTGTCTGCTCGTTATATATACTGATGCCCCCAAAATAAGTACCTACGCAGATCAAGCCCTTAGCTGTTTGAACCACACAATTGATATAATCAGACTTCAACCGGGTGCTATCATTCTCATTCTTTGTAAAAGGACTTAAAAGTCTGGTGCTAAAATTATACCGATACAAACCGGCAGATGTGCCTAGCCATAGATTTTTCTTTTGATCCTCAAAAAGAACCTGTATACCTTTTTTCTTTTTTAAATACTTACCTAGAACACTCTTTGTGGTGTGATCGGGGAAAATTCCATGCTGTCTCCTTAAAATGGATAGCCCATTTTGAGAGCCAATCCATATCGTGCCATAACTATCCTGTCGCAAAGCCACAATTTCGGCAGTACCGGGAGAATTTTTAGCGTCTTTTACATTGATAATGCGTTTAAACTTTCCTGTTTTGGGATTAAAAATATTTAACCCACCATAATGCGTCCCAATAATGAGCTCACCTTTGCCCGAATTCTCTTTGCACATGATTTTAATCAGGTTAGAGGTGATACTGTTTGGATCGTTAGGGTTTGTTTTGTAGCTCGTATAAGTATTGGTCTTTCTGTCCAGGTAATCTAAACCACCACCCTCAGTTGCGATCCACAAGTTGTTGCGTTCATCCTCCACTATAGAGCTGAGGATGTTGCTGCTGATGCTGGATTTTAACTTGCTGTTGTGGTAAGCTTTAAATTTCGTAGCAATCAGGTGACTATAATTAACACCACCAAAATAGGTGCCTACCCACATGGTCTGGTTACCATCCTGATATATACTGTGCACAGAGTTGTGACTGATGCTATTTTTTAACTCAGGATCATGCTGATAATTAGTAAAGGTTTTGCTTACCGGATCTAGAATGCTTAATCCTTCCTGAGTGCCAATCCAAAGCATTCCCTGTTTATCTCTGGTTATGGTTCTGACATCGTTATGGACAATAGAATTCGGGTTATTATTGTCATGGCTATAAACAGTAAAGGATTTGGTCGAGTAATTATATAAGCATACCCCATTGCCCGTTCCTATCCATAAATTGTTTTGGGCGTCAGTATTAATACAGGTGACATAATTTGAACTGATCCCAGATTTATTTTCCGAATCGTATTTAAACCGTTCATATTGGTAGTGGCCATTTTTTAAACGCATGCATAACAACCCGCTACCGGTTCCAATCCAGAGGTTGCCGCGAGTATCTTTAAAAATGGCGTAAATGCCTTGAACACTCTCCTCTTTTGTCCCCTTAAACTTGAAAGACTTAAAAGTGTTTTTGTTTTTGTCTGTTAAAAGGTTAAGCTCACCTAAAGTCCCCACCCATAAATTTTTGTCAGGGTCTTCATAAAGGCATTCGATACCACCTTGGCTTAGGCCTCGCTTTGACCGGGTTGGGATCTGTATAAAAGTATCGGTTCCGGAATCATATCTATTTAGTCCATTAGCTGTTCCTACCCATAAGGTTCCTTCAGTATCAGTCAATAAAGCTTGAACCTCATTATTGGAGAGACTGCTTCGGTCTGCTGGATGATTGATATAGTTTTTAAACTGGTGGCCATCATATCGGTTTAGCCCCTGCCGTGTACCGAACCACATAAAGTCTGATTTATCCTGAGTAACCGAAATTACTGAGTTTTGCGAAAGCCCATTTTCAATTGTATGGTTACTAAAAGAAAGCGGATGTTGCGCATGGACCGAATGAAAAATTACAGCAAAGGAAAAGCATAAAGTAATCAGTCTCCATTTAACCAGATTCATATTAATCCCTAATAATTAGATGTTTATTGCGCTAAAGATAGAAATATCTGCCTTTGTTAATGATTTTTCTACCTTTTTATTTAGAATTTTCATCTTTTTTAAAGGAATAATATCACAGTTTTGAGTGTCTGAACAATGTAATATTCTGAAGGCGGTATGCTAAATCATATTTAACCCATACTAGACCATAACGCCCTAACCAGCTAATAATAAGTTTATAACTGTTCCGACAAAACAAACTAAGTAATACCTAAACCAAACATGTATGAATAAACATCGACTAATCCCCTGTCAATGTCTCCTTGTGTCTTTTTTTCTTGTTGGTCTTGGTTTTCCGCTAAGTGGATTCGGCTTTCAGGATACTACAAGTCGTTCCAAAAAGGATACGGTGGCAGCGGATTCCGGAAGCGTAAAATTGAGACGCTTTGTATCAGTAAAGAATGTCGATTCATTGCCTTTAAAACAATTAGGCCTGATTCCCTTTAGTTCTCTTCAGCAAGTGATTAAAGGCAGTGTAGCCGGAGTATACGTACAAGAAACCAGCGGCGAACCTGGTACAACAGAACAGAGCATGATGATTAGAGGATTGCCAATGCCGCTCTTATCCAGAAAAGACATTTATCAGGTTCAGCCTACAGTATACCTCAATGGTATTCCGCTGATTCAGGATAATCCCTTTATGTTCGATGTGCAACGGTTCAGCTACCTGCCCATTGGACCGGCAACCAATCTACTTTCTACCATTGATTTAGATAATATAGAATCCATCAATGTAATTAAAGGGGGCGCTGCGGCAGCAGTTTATGGGCCTAGAGCAGCTAATGGAGCCATCTTTATCACCACCAAAAATGCGCAGGAAGGATTGAACCAAATCAGCTTCAATAGTTATTATGGAATGGTGCAGAAAGATCAGGTAACACCTGCCAATGCTAAAAACGAAAATGATTTTAGGATGCCATTTTATAATAAATTCGCCAGCCCAGCGGACATGGATAATTATCCGGCATACCTTAGAGATGCGACCAATGAAAATTATTACGGCCCCTCCAACTGGACAGATCTTTACTATAAAAATAGCCCGGTACACAACATTAACGGAAGCATAACAGGGGGGACAAGCCGTTCAAACTTCCGTTTTTTCGCAGGAAACACCAAAAGTGCCGGAAATGCAGATGATACCAAGCTAGATAAATACGTAGCATCATTCTTTATCAATATGTTGCCATTAAAATGGCTTACAGTTTCCAGCATGATCAATGCCACAAGGCTCGATCGAGATAGAAACAAGTCATTCAGAGATCGTTTTGCCGAAATGCAATACGTTCCTGATCTTTCAAGCCCCATATCGCCCAATAAACTCATTTACGGTAGTTTATTAGATGAATACAAAAACAGAGCAATAGATAAGAATAAAAACAACGCTGTTCAAGGTTATTTCTCGCTAAATGCCAAAATAAAAGATATTGATTTTATTTCCCGTATCGGCTTCGACTATAACGAAGGTTTACGCGATGTGTTTTACCCTTCAACCATGTTTGATGGGAACAATTTTGTCTCTAATTATTTTGGTTACAACCAACGTGTAGTGATTGATAATATATTGAGATATAAATATCACCTCAACGAGCAACAAAGTTTAAACCTCGAAGCAGGCCATTCCTTCCAGGCTGATGTAAACAAATACAACTACGCATTTGGCTACAAAGGATCAAGTGATTACATCAAGATCAATGTGGTAAACGGAGATCCTAAAAGCGATCAATACCTGCTTCCTAAAGATTTTATTGTTTCGCGCTTTACCGATCGTCAGAAATCTAACCTGAGCTCGTTGTATGCCAAGGCCACATATAATTTTAAGGAAGATTTAAGCCTTACGGCTGTAGCCCGTACCGACGGTTCTTCTAATATGCAGCCGAGCGCACGCTGGTTCTTTTCGCCGGCAATCAGTGCAGATTATAACCTGAAAAATACTTTATTAAAAGACAATTCAACTTTTTCTAAACTATTGCTATCTGCATCATGGAGCCGTATAGGGAAGCTAATTTCAGATGATCATTTTGCCGCGGGTCCTCAATATAATGTAGACCTAGGCTGGTCTGGAAATCCTGCATTCTATTCTTACGGAGGGTTCGGGACGTTGTCCAGGCCATATACTACAGGATGGATTGGTTATGATATCCCATGGTCTTACGTGCAAGAAACAAATGTGGGTATAGATGCAGGCTTCTTTAACAACCGCTTGCAAACGCGTTTCGAGCTATATTCAAAAAATAACAACCGTATGCTGTTGCCTATGCCGGTAAATGCCGAGTCGGGTTACACAGCCGCTTACCAAAGTGGGATGGATGTAAACAACAGCGGAGCTGAACTGATCCTGCAAGCCGAGGTATTGAAAGGAACAAAAGGTCAATTGAGTTGGACCAGTAGTTTCAATGCTGCCTATAACCAAAATAAACTGAAAGCCTTGCCTGGCGGAATGTCTGAAATCCTTATTGGAACGCAGAAATTGGTAGTAGGTCAGGCTATAGACAAATTCTGGGTATTGCAAACCCATGGCGTATTTAATTCGGATGTAGAAGTACCTGTAGATCCTAAAACGTTTCAGATTTTTAACTATAAAGGATTGCCTTTCCATGGTGGAGATCCAAGATGGAAAGACCTGAATGGCGATTATACCATTAACGAATCTGATAAAGTACCACTAGGTAATTACATCCCTAAGTTTACGGGTAATTTCTCCAACCAGTTTACTTATGGCGATTTTGGATTGAACTTCAATTTTTACTTTGCCCTTGGTCGTAATATCCTCAATCAGGCCGTTGCCGGTCGCTTCGACTTCATCAACAGAAAAGGAACGAACGACATTGCCGCTGTAGATGAGATTACTTTTTGGCAAACTAATTTTGATGCCTCAAAATATCCGGTATACAATCCATGGAGTGCCGTACAGTCGTATCGTTCGGATCAGGATATCTTTATTGAAAACGGATCATACCTAAAATTACGCTCCGTATCCTTAAGCTACGATCTGGCTCGACTCAGTTTCTTAAATCCAAGAAAAAGAGCGCAAAGTAAATTCCTGGTTTACATGACCGCGACCAATTTATTTACCATTACCCCATATACAGGTGGTGATCCTGAAGTTGTTGGCTATACAGGCATTGATACAGGCTACGGATTATCCATGCCAAAAACATACATATTAGGTATTAAGGTTGATTTATAGATATGAAAAATATGAGGTTTAATACAAAAATAAGTTTCTTCCGCATTTTTTCAGGAGCATTAATCCTGACGGTGCTGATGTCGGGCTGCAATAAAAAGTTGGATATAGATTCAACACACCTGGTAAACGAAAAAAACAACTGGAAATCAATTACCGATACCCGTTCGGCACTGCTGGGAACCTATGGTTTACTAAGAGCAGCAATGGCTGATAAAAACGCACACTGGCTTTACGGCGAATTGCGTAATGGCGATTTTCAGGCCACTTCCAGACTAGATTTGAAAGCAATTATAGGCAGCAATCTAAATGCACCGTATCCAGTTGTACAGTCATTAAGCAGCTGGCGAAGGTTTTATGCCGTAATCAACAGTGCCAATCTCTTTATCGATCGTGCACACGAAGTGATGGCTTTGGATAAGCAGTATACCGAAAAAAATTACCAGGTTGATATCGCCCAGATGCATGCATTACGCGCTTTCGCCTATTTCTACATGACCCGTATTTGGGGTGATGTGCCCTTAATTAAATCTGTTAACGATGGTTCTTTTGAACAAGCCAAACGCACGCCAAAAGAAGACGTATTGGGCTATGCCGAAAGTGAACTGTTAAAAGCAGTACAAGATTTGCCTTACAAATACGGGGATATATTTGATCCCGTTTTTCCGGGGTTGTATTACGGACAAGGAATTGCAGCCTGGAATGGTGTATTGCTAACTAAAGTCTCCGCTTATGCTATTCTGGCACATGTTGCAGTTTGGAACGAACGTTATATAGATGCATCGGGATATGCGCGTTTTGTACTTGACAATGCAAGCAAAGCTGGTTCAAGTTATATGACCACGGCATTGCTAACTAGGGTAGATGGCTTTTTTTACGATAAAAACACCAATCAGATTTTTGGATTGCCCTTTGCCTGGAGCGATAGGGAGGCTAGTCTTGATGGACACATAGAAGACCTTACCCTTGCTGCACCGCTTGTGGTACGACCAGTACCCCAAATGTTTATGCCTGATCAAACAATCCTATCGATTTTTGATGAAGATAAAGATGAACGTTTCTCCATAAACGCTGCTAATGGTAGAGCCGTAACCGATTATTTTACCGGGTTTGGCAGCTCCAATACCATCTTTAGTAAAGTTAAATGTATCCGTAATGCTTCAACAGATGGCTCGCTCGGGCTGTTCAGCTCTGCCATCGTTTTTACCCGTTTGGAAGAGATTGCGTTGCTATATGCGGAGTCCATGGCTGTTTTAGACAATATGGATCCGGCAATAGATGCGTTAGATAATGTACGTCTTTCAAGGGGGTTACCTAGATATACAGGTCCTAATTCGGGAGTCCTTGATGCCATATTTAAGGAACGCAGAAGAGAGCTCATGGGCGAAGGCTGGAGATGGTACGACCAGGTACGTTATAACCGAATTAAAAAGAGCGATACGCAATTCAATAAATTAATCAGTACCAACGGGATTTTCTGGCCAATCAGTCAGGATGTCCTTAGCCGCAATTCTTTACTGGTTCAAAACGAATATTGGAGGTAATCATATGAAAAAGAATATACACTTAATAAAAGGTTTGTTGATCCTGTTTACAGCAATGCTATTTGTTTTAGCCTGTAAAAAGGACAAAGGAGCTTATGATTTCGATAATCAGGTTAACGAATTTGATGGCAATGCATACGAGTACTTAAAGGCGCAGCCAGGAGTATACGATTCACTGCTAAAAGTAGCAGATCGCATTACCTGGCTAAAGGATACGCTAATTACGCCGTCCGACTTTACCATTTTTGCTCCAACCAACCGCAGTTTTACATTGGCGTTGTTAAACCTCAATAACCTGCGTACTACACAGAAAAAGTCCAATATAAATTTAGGTAATGCCAATTTGGATCAGCTCGATACACTATTGAATAGGTATTTTATCAGTGGCAGGTTCTCTACTGATAGTTTACTACTTACTGATGGTGCATCTATGCAAACCATTAAATACGATTATGGAATGCATGCCATGGAGGTCAATTCAAATGCTTATGGCTTTGTACATGGTGGCCCAAAAACCATCAAATACAGCGATGTTAAAGGTTCTCAGTATATCGTAGAATGGCAAAGAACAACCACGCAGGCGGTAAACATTTTTACGCATAATGCGGTGATCCATGTGCTCACGCCCTCACATGAATTTGGGTTTAGTGAATTTACCCTTAGGCTCAATAAATAATAATTATGAATTCAGTTACCAAGATCATGATAAATAAAAAATATACACTGGCCATAGCCCCTGTAATTCTGCTGATCGGATTGCTGGGCGCCTGTAAAAAATTCCTTCCTACAGATCGCGATACATTTAATACGGAGGCACGATTTACTCAAACGGTGTACATGCCCGTGTTAGGACGTACAACCTTAATGTCCAATAATTTTGATGCGCAAAGCTCTACCTTACCACTAACCTTCAAAATTGTTAACCCAAGAAATAGCGATGGACTAATTGCTCCCGAGCTGATCAAGCCTTTCGATGTATTGGTTTGGAAAAAGGCTTATACCGGAACGGAGAAAACTTTGGCCGAAATTGAAGGGAAGAGAGTTGTTGAAAAACATCCACTGTTTGAGATCAGAGAGCACTCAGGAGAGTTTATTATGTGGGCGGCGGCAAATGACCGGATTTTAACATCCCTTCCAGATTCTGGATATACTTTCGATGTAGAAGTGACCAATAATGGCGGTCGCAGGTATTTTAACAATATGAAGCTGCAACCCTATAAAGAAAGGGCTAGTGAGCCAAACTCTAAAGACCCAATCACGGGTGGAGATTTAAATAGACAGATTACGCCAACGGGAATATTCAATATGATTGGAGAGCGTACAAATACTGTTTTAATGCCAATGGATATGAACGTCTATATGAAAAAGGTAGGAGAAGGAAACTCATTAACCTTTCGTTTTCAGGATACAGTATTCAATGCAATTAATCCAAACAAATTTAACCTAACCAATTGGAATACATTGGTACATGGTTTCGATATGGAGAAAACAGACACCTATGTAAGATATAAGGTGGCTTATCCAATCCCATTGGTATCTATTCCAACACCATATACTACCCTTGATGGTAAGCAGGCTTCTCTCTCTTTTGCTTATGAGCGCCTGGGTTTTGGGGGTATAAAGCAGATCGCTGGATTTCTTTTCAACTTCAACATCTACCAGCAGGGAGATTGGGAAATCATTTTTTGGTTTAACCGGGATAACCCAAGATTCGAAAATGAATGATGTACACAGATCAAAATAGATTTAAGCTGAACACGCTAAAACAAAATAGGACTATGAAGTACCTTTCTAAATTTTTACTGCTCCTTATCCTGGTCTCTACTTCCAGAACAATGGCGTATGCACAAAAGATGGTAACCGTAAAAGGTATTGTATTTGAAAAATCAACTAACCTTGGATTACCCGGTGTAAATATTGCTACGGGTAATCCCCTTAAATCGGTAGGTTCTACCGCAGGTAATGGTTCATTTACAGTTACCGTACCCGAAAACACGGAGCTTACCTTTACCTATATCGGTTTTAAGGTACAAAAACTAAAAGCCAACGATAAGCAAAGTATGCGTATTGTGCTCCAGGAATCTACAAATACCCTCGAAGATAAGGTTGTAATTGTAGGATATTCTGCAAAAACCAAAGAAGTCTCTACCGGAGCAATCACCACCATTAGTGGCAAGGCGCTTCAGGATGTGCCCGTAGCCAACGTAATGGAATTACTGCAGGGTAAAGTGGCTGGTTTAAATATTCAGAATAATACTGGTAGTCCCGGCGCACGCGGATCAATCTTCGTCCGTGGTTTATCCAGTATAGATATCCAGGGTTCAGGTAGTGATGCCTTCCTAACACCAACTTCTCCATTGTTTGTAATTGATGGGGTGCCTTTAGATGCCAACTCAAATTACGAATATGGTTTTTCTCAAGGTGGTCCGGGCATCAGCCCACTTTCATTGATCCCACCAGAGGATATTGAAGAGGTTTCTGTGTTAAAAGATGCACAGGCAACTTCATTATATGGATCTCAGGGTGCCTATGGAGTAATCTTAATTACGACCAAAAGAGGGAAATCTAAAACCCCGATCATCCAATACACCACTAACTTCTTTGTCAACACCCCACCGAAATTGAAAGAAGTAATTGGTGGAAAAACAGAACGTGATATGCGCTTATGGCAGATCTATAATTATGCAAAAGGTCTATATGATGCGAGACAGTTAATTGACAATACACCTTTTTTGGCCGATAGTTTAAATGCATTTTACAACAACTCAACCGATTGGCAAAGCGTTTTTTACAGAACCACCCTTAACCAAACACACAATATCAATGCATCCGGTGGTGATCAGAAATTCAATTACAAAGTAAACGTCGGTTATTACAATGAAAATGGCATTGTCGAAAATACAGGCTTAACCAGATACTCATTGGGGATGAACGTATTGTATCAGCCTAACGAGAAATTTCGATTATTTACCAACGTGTCTACGGCACTGGGTATCAGTAAAAAGGGAAGTGGAAATGGCGTACAGCAAGGAGGTGTGGCCAGCGGAAGTTCGGCGTCATCACTTTTACCGCCACCTTCTTTATTTAGTGGGGCAGGAGATGCAACCGGGGTAATGATTGTAGATAATAACAACAAATCCGGGAACATAAAAACCAATCTGGAGGCCAGGTACCAATTTCTTAAGACAGTAGCTGTTACGAGTACCGTAAACTACGATTACAACACTGGTACTGAAGATACCTTTAAGCCGGCCATCTTAAATAATAACAAATCAAGTCTTTATACCTATAGCGATCGCAAAAGCACACTGTACAATCGTAACATGGTTAACTATACGGAAACGTTTAATAATTTCCATAACGTAAATTTCTTCGTTTTCAGCGAGATGTACATTCGCAACTACCAGGCGCAGGTAATTAACCAGGTACGTACACCAAGTGATCAGTATCAGGGACCGGGAGGTTTTAATGCTGCCGACTCTAAGGGCGGTATTTTAAATAGTTATGCAGATTCAAGATCAGCAGCGATAGCTGGTTCATTTTCTTACAATTTCGATAAAAAATATGTAATAGATGCTTCATTCCGCCTCGATGGTTTATCGAGTAGTGGCCCGGATGTGCCATGGTCTAAAAATCCGGCGGTAGCTGTAAGGTGGAACTTTAACAAAGAAAACTGGTTCAAAAACATAAAATGGATAGATTTTGGTTCAATACGTACCAGCTGGGGTAAAAACATTGTTCCGGCAGGTACCGTATTTGATGCTTTTGGTGCCTATAACTATAGCGGATCCTATAACGGATCTCAAGCCATTGGTTTAGGTTTCAAACAACTGCCCAATACGCTGTTAACCCCAACAGTTACCACCCAGTTCAATACCGGTCTTGAATTAGGTTTGATGGATGGAAAATACCAGATTACTTTTGATACTTATTATAAAATGGTTGATAACCAGTTAAGAGACAAAAAACTGGCAGATCACAATGCTTTCGAAAGTATTAAAACCAATGAAGTTAGTCTGGTTAACTATGGTTATGAACTGTCATTGACCGTTCGCCCATTGGCTAAAGAAAGTAAGGTAAACTGGACGGTTTCATTCAATGGAGCAATCAATAAAGATGTATTAACCAAGCTGCCGGATGGCGTGCGGTCTATCGTTATTACCGATGAGGCAACCAAACAAAATATCCTCTACCGCTTGGGTAGAAACAGCTTGTCGAACGTACTTTACAACACCAAAGGGGTGTATGCAAGTACGGATGATGTGGCAGTAGATCCGGTTACTGGGATGCGGTATCGCACTAGCGACGGAAAAAATACTACTTTTTTCCAGGGAGGTGATCCACATTGGGCGGATATTAATGGCGATTATATTTTGGACGAACGAGATCTGGTTATTGCTGGTAACTCCTTTCCACAAGTTACCGGAGGGATATCCTCTTTTTTCTCTTATAAAAACTATTCCATGAACCTAAACATGTCTTATACCTTAAAAAGAGACATTTTAAACAATGCATTAGCAGAGCGATTCCAGAATTTTGCTGATCCCGTTAAACAAAACAACTTAGTGCCTTTAGATAGATACGATTATTGGAGATCAGCAGCAAGCAATGCGATGTATCCAAATCCTTATGACTATCCGCGTTACGATATCTACAGGCCATTCCGCTTTGATCAGACCTTGTTCCAGGAAGATGGATCTTACCTGAAAATCAATACGCTCACACTGGCTTATACTTTTGATAGGAAGTTCGCGGAACGCTTAGGTATTACCTCTATGAGGATCTATTGTACAGGAAATAACCTGTATACATTCACAAATTACTCCGGACCTGATCCTGAAAACGTGACGGACCTGGGCCGCGATAACTCTAAAGGTTATCCAAGTAGACGTAGTTACTCACTTGGTTTAAATGTACAGTTCTAAAATGAAATTGATGATGAAAAGGATCTTATATATTATTCCCTTACTGGTGGTGCTGATTGCAAATCCAGGCTGTAAAAAGTTTTTAAATGTTGAACCAGTAACCAGCCTTTCAGGCAACAATTATTGGAAAACAGCAAAAGACGCAGAAGATTTTACGAAAGATGTGTATAGACTGTTCCGTACAGCAACCATGTCTAACATCCTGCTGGCTACGGGCGATTTTCGCAATGCCCCAACCAAGGCCGGCGGGACCTTTCCCAAGCGATATGATTTCGATTATATGTCGGGTAACGACCTGAAGAGAACTTTGGCAGCAGATGCAACACGTACCAGACCAGGTTATAATGCCGAATTGGAATGGTATCAGGCTCGTGCACGTTACGATATGATCCCAGATTGGACTCCATTTTATAAAGTGGTGCAGTCGGCCAATATTTTGTACAAAGAGGTAGATCGTATTGATGATCCTGCTTTTAGTGACAAAATAAAAAAACAGTACCGTGCCGAAGCTGTGTTTATGCGTTGTATGGCTTATTTCTTCCTGGTTAGGCTGTATGGTGATGTACCTTATTACACCAATGCCTACAACCAGGTTCCCTTGGGTCGTACTCCGCTAGTAACCGTATTTAAAAGCTGCATAGAAGATTTACAAAAGGTAAAAGATGACCTGCCCTGGACTTATAAAGATCCTGCAAACCGTGCGGTAAGAGCAATGCGTGGTAGTGCCGATGCTTTGATGATGCACATGAATATGTGGTGTGCCGGTTTTGATCCAACCAATGCAACAACTTATTATAAAGCTGTAGATGTGCTAGGGCTTGATATTGAAAACATAGGGATGGCAGAACAAGGTGCCTATGCTTTATTGCCAATTGAACAAACTTATCTGGTGATGTTTGGTCGTTCTCAAGAAGGTTTATTCGAAATTCAATTGAGCAGTAACTACGGTGAGGTAAGTGTAGATCGTAGACATAAGTTTTCTAATAGTGTGGCGCATTTGCCTTTCTTAACCTCTACCGATAGAACAGTTAGTGAGTTAGCATACCGTACTGGTTACATGAAAACATTATATCCGGAGGGAGGAACCGATAAGCGTAAAAATATTTGGTTTGATATAGCCGACATCTACGATGAAAGCGGTAAAGCCATTATCTATAAATTCTTTAACCGCGCTGCACCTACACAAGGTGATGATGATAACCCAATTATCTTCCGTTTGGCAGATGTAATCCTGCTCCATGCAGAAGCACTGGCAGAGTTGGGTGGACAAGATGCTGCTGCGCAAGATCTGTTAAACCGAATCCGCTCAAGAGCTGGAGCCGACTTATTCCCTGCAAATCCGGGAGACGGTAAACTTAAAGACGCTATCTATTGGGAACGTTGTAAGGAACTAATGGGTGAGGGACATTATTATTATGACTTGGTGCGTACTAAAAAAATCATGGATCCAAAGTATTCCTATCGTCCAATGGCTTACTCAGCATTTATTGCAGGTGCCTGGACCTGGCCAATTGCCAGTAAAGCACTAACCAATAATCCATACATGGTACTTAACAACTATTGGCAATAGGTTTAATCATTAAACAAAACAGATATGTATAAAAATATAAATCGCATTACCGGACTTGTTGTACTCATGACAGCAGTACTATGTATTGCTGTGGGCTGTAAAAAGAACGCACATTATTTAGACACGGGAATAACCAATGCCAAGTTTGATGGCAACATTATGCAGTACCTCGAATCAAAGCCATTGCACTTTGATACCCTTGCTCAAGTAATTAAACTGGCTGGAATGGAAGATGTATTCAAAAATGAAAACATTACTTTTTTTGCCCCACCAGATCCTTGTATTGGCGCAAGCATCAGGGAGCTTAATTTCTATCTCTATTTTACCGGCAAGGATACCGTAAAAACACTTTCAGATATTAAACCAAAAGTCTGGAAAGAGGTATTGTCCATGTATGTCTTTAAAGGAACCAGCCGCTTAAAGGATTTTAGACAAGTGGATACTGCAGCACTCGACACCTATTCTGGACAGGGCTATCTGGCGCTTAACAATATGCCGATGAACATTGGTGTGGTGTATCACGACGCCGTGAATGGCCCTAAAGAAGACCAGGTTACCATTAAGTATGCCGGTTATCGTCAGCTCATGATTTCCTACATCCCCGATCTTTCCAAGCCTAAAAGCTTTTGGATAAATACGCTGGTGTCTTCTTCAGACATTAACCCAACAAATGGAATTGTTCATGCACTCAAATTTACCAATCATTATTTCGGATTCAGTGCGAGAAGGTTTGTATCGTTGGCGACTGAAAATGGTATCGGAAATTAACTGTATAGGAGATAAAAATATGTTGTATAAAATCAATAATAAAAATCAAATGATGAGTACTAAAAAGTGGTGTTTCCTGTGCATCATGCTGCTTGTTGGATTCTCGTCATGCAAAAAAAGCGGTGATCTACAAATCGATCCGTATGCAGGAGGAAAAGAACCATTAGGCATTCGTTTTTCTAATTCGCTGCCTAAGCCTGCTTCCGGGGCTAGTGGTATTGATGTAGTTTACCAGATCACAGGTTTGGTACCATATAAAGATAAAATTAAGTGCTATTTGAATGAAACCGAAGCAACGGTTACCGAGGTTACGGATAAAGCCATTAAGCTGAAAGTTCCTGTGGGGGCCAGCTCTGGTGGACTTACCATTGTTATTGATGGGCAAATTTTCTTTGGTCCGGAATTTACCGTTTCCGGTAAAACCGGGATAGATCCGACCTTCAAAACGCTGATCGGGACAAACGGAGTCATCAATCAAATTATGCCATTAAACAATGGCAATATGATGCTGATGGGCTATTTTACAGATTACGAAAAAAGTACTTCTAAAAAGATTCCAATTAGTGGTATTGTGCTTACTTCTCCTGATGGACAATACATCCCTACGGCAGCTTTTGGCACAGGTGCCGGGGGTGGTTTAACTTCTATGGTTAGGCTAGCTAACGGACAGTACATGGTGGGTGGTGCATTTAGCACTTTCAATAACCGGAAAAGTATTGGAAACATTACCAGGTTAAACGCCAATGGTTCACTGGATTCGACGATTGTAGAGGTGGTTAATTTAACCCCATTGCAACCTAAAAATAGCTTCGATACTGTTGCCGCATTTAATGGAGCATTAATGGGGCCGGTTAGTAGAGTGTTTAGTTATAACAATAAGGTGATTGCTGTAGGTGGTTTTGGTAGTTATTACGAGCATTTTTATGAGCGTTCAACCCGGGATACCAAAGTGTTAGGCTTTACGGAAATGGGAAATTTATTGCGAATGGAACCTAGTGGGGCATTGGATTTAACTTATAACTATAACCCAGCAACCAAAACCAGCTATGAACGACCTAACGGATATTTCTATGATGCTGCCATGCAGAGCGACGGTAAGGTCGTTATAGTTGGAGCCTTTACAAAATTTCAGGGAATTGGTGCAAATAATATTGTACGTGTTGACAACAATGGCATGGTCGATCCAAGCTTCCAGGCAGTTGCAGATGGTGCAATAGTTGCCATTCGTTACAATTCAACTACGGGCAAGTATTTGATTTGCGGTGCATTTAAAACGTTCAACGGAAAACCAGCCAATGGCGTAGCGATGATGAATAGTAATGGTACGATTGATGAATCCTTTAGCCTGGGTAAACTGGAAGGTGGAAGCATCGGCTTCGCTGCACAGCTATCAGATGGAAAGATTCTGGTTAGTGGAACTTTCAATAAGTATAATGATGTCGTTAGACAAGGCTTTATGATTTTGAATGCTAATGGGACCCTGGCTGAAGGTTATAACAATACCGGGATGTTCGAAGGAATAGTGAATGATATCTATGAAACCACATCGCCACTAGGCTTCCCAGCTGTAGTGGTGGTTGGATATATCTCCAAATTCGACAATAAAGCTGCTGGCAACATTGTAAGGTTCATTTTACGTCCATAACCATTAATACTTAAAGAAATGACTACAACTCGACTATATCAAAAACATACACGGAGATTGAACCTGTCGCTAATTGCTTTGGTTCTCTTTACCATCGTGTCCTGTAATAAAGCCTTTGACAATAAACTGGACCTTTCTGAGAAAGGACTAGAGCAGCAAGGGAACAGGGTGCCAAAAGTATTATACATTATCATTGATGGGGCACGTGGTTCGGCAATCAATACGATTCAAGCGCCTACGCTAACTGAGCTCAGCGAAAACGCCATGCAAACTTTTAGTGGAATAAGTGATGTTAATGGACTCGCTTCAACAAGCTGGGCCGACATGCTTACCGGGGTAAATAAAATAAAGCATAAAGTAACGCAGGCAGATTTTAGCGGGAATAATCTGACAAATTATCCCATGTTCTTTAAGCAGATCAAACAGAACAACGCAAATTTGCGTACCGCTGCATTTTCGGCTACACTCGCCTTTAGTCAAAACCTGGTTAGCAATGCTGATGTAAACCAAAACTTTAATAATGACGATGCTGCGGTAAAAACAGCGCTCCTTGCCGAATTAAAAAATGAACAGGCTAGCGTAGTGTTGGCCGAGTTTAATGGGGTTGAGCGTGCGGGCCAGCAATACGGATATGCAGCTAGCATTCCTCAGTACAGCACTGCGGTGTTAACCGTTGATGCTTACGTCGGTGAGGCTATGAATGCCTTAAGGCAACGCCCGAATTACGAGAAGGAAAACTGGTTGGTTGTTGTGGCTTCAAACCGTGGAGGGAGCCTGAATGTGCCACCGGGGCAAAATGACGGGACCTTATTTAGCAATCCTTTGTTAAACAGCTTTGCCATTTTTTACAATCCTCGTTTTTCATACCAATACTACGCAAAGCCAAATACAACAGAATTACCTTATGAAGGAAAAGCGGTGCCATTGGCAAATGATTCTACCGCAAATATTCCTGCTGATAAAGCGGCTAAATATAATTTTGGTACAACAGGCGACTTTACGGTTGAATTTAAAATTAAAGTACTCAGAAGGTCTACGGGTTCAAGTAATGCCCCTATTCTTTTTAAAACAAGTAGCCCAGCAAACTCCACTACAGGATGGTGGGTTATTCATTCAGGTATCAACGGCGGTTGGCGATTCGGCGGTATGCCGGCATCATATATGGTTTCCAATCAACCTGCGCTTGAAGTTGGTGAATGGTATACCCTTGGGTTTAAAATTTATACCGAAAACAACAAAAGATGGGTGATGATCTATCAAGATGGGGTAAAAGCTTATGCAACCGCGCAGGATATTACCACCAGGGCGAGTCAAAATAACAATGAAGAACTGGTGGCTGGATACAGATCCGGGTTTGGAAATACAACAAAACAACTGATTACCGACATCAAAATCTTTAATGTCGCCATACCTGATAATGTGATCCTTGCTTATGCTTGTAAAGGAGCAATGAGCCCCAAGCATCCTTATTACAATAACCTAATAGGGTATTGGCCTGCAACGGATGGATCTAGTGGGTTTTTCAAAGATCAAAGTCCTTTCAAAAATGATTTCATACTGAAAAACAAATATGAGTGGGCGGCATTCAGTGATTATTCACCAAAATTCTGTGTGGATCTTCCTGAAGATATTTATACCAGAATCCCCAATGGAATTGATATTCCGAGTGTAATCTATGGCTGGATGAATATTAAAAGCCTAAACATGGGGCTGGATGGAAAAACCTGGATACCTATTTATAATGATGTTAAACCTTAATCCCCGAAAAATGATGAAACAAACAACACTTTTTAAAAGCATTGGGATGTTACTCCTTTTGGGGGTGATGATGAGCTGTACCAAAAACTATGGTATTCAGTATCCCGAAGGAACAACGGACAATAATCATCCGGCAGATACGGTAGACCTGGTATTAGACACATCAATGTTTAAAGTAGACAAGTCTCAGTTCAATGCCGCAAGGGTATTTCCTGGCATGGTAGGTATTGAAGAACCAAGACTTAAGGAGTATAAGGTAACGCTAGATTTGGATTATGTACAGGTTATATCATCAGACTTGAGAATCAATGTAGCTCCGGGTGGATTTATCAGTACAGGAATGTATGCGCCTCCGGGAGAATTGATTACGATCAAGGTGCCGGCTAATACTTATGGATTAGCTGTACAGGTCGGTGCACATACCGAAAATGTAGGCGGCTTCGATCCTATGCTACGACCTCCTATTATTTATACAAGAGTACAATTATTTCCAGGAGTAAACTATGTGAGGAATCTATATGGCGGAACCATTTGGATTAATCCGGAAAGATCACTTGGTCGTAAGGTCGATTTGTTCTTTTCAGGATCAGTAAAATCTCCGGACTTTGTATTGGGCGAGACTACTGATGCCGAATGGAAAGCCATGATTGCTAAAACCCAGGTGCCTTGGTTCGAACTGCGTAGCAAGCGCATGATATTTACCCTGCCGGTAAATAAATTGGCGAAATTTCCAATTGAAAGTCCAACAGCACTAATGACTGCCTGGGATCAGGAGATCCTGAAAAGCTATTGGGAATGGTATGGTTTATCTGAAACGACAACTGACTTGAGAAATAGGAACCCTACACTTCCATGGCGTATTGTACATGAACTTCAGCTTGCTCCAGGTGTGGCCCAGCATTCAGGATACCCTGTAATGGCATTGGCCAATGACAACTACTTTAAACAGGCCGTTACTTTAAGTCAGGTGATTGGCGCTAACTGGGGTACTTATCACGAATTAGGGCATAACATGCAAATGACCTCTACATGGAGCTGGCCTGACCTAGGTGAAGTATCTTGCAACTTTTTCTCTTTAAAGATCACCAATAGGAACGGCTATAAACATAGTAATATCTATCGTGCAATGCCGGAAACGATAGCTTTTGCTTCGATTGCTAATACAGATGATAAAAAGCTGTTTACTAGTGCTAGTGGTGATGCCCGCATGGGGATGTTCATTCAGATCTTTGAAAGATATGGTTATGATTTTATGACCTATCTCTGCACCCAGGCTCGTATGGCCCGGTTTGGAGCTAACAATGACCAGGATAAAAAGGATTTCTTTTATGAGCGACTTTCTGAATGGACTAAAAAAGATATGAAGCCTTTCATGACACAATGGGGTTTATATCCTAGTTCTGTCTCCAAAAATAAGATTGCAGCACAGTTTCCATTGTTAACCGAACAGGTATGGTTGTTCGATCCAAGTAAATAAAAGCAGACATAAATTCATAGTCATGAAAAATATAAAAAAATCTCCTCTTAGCCTGGGCTCCTTAACAGCCTTAACCATTGCAATGGTGCTGGTACTGTTTAGTTTGCCGGGCTGCAAGAAATACTACGATCCGCCTTTCGTAAATGAAGAACAGCAGGACGTAACTAAGAAGAGAAGAAAAGTATTGTTGGTGGTAGTAGATGGAGCAACTGGTGTTGACGTAAAAGCAATTGCCCCGCCAAAAATAACCGCTATGCTAACCAATAGTAAGTACAGTTGGGATGGCCTTTCGGATATTGTACCAACCGATGCCGGAAATTGGAAAAATATTATGACTGGTGTGGGTACAAGCAAGCACCAAATCATAGATGAGTCATTTGATGTGCCTCCTGTTGATGATGGTCACGAACATGATGGCAGTAATACAGCTTACCCTACTTTGATAGAAAGACTTCAGTCTTCAGGAAAAGTAAGGAAATCCGTAGGTATCACCTCATGGGCAGCATTAAACAATAAACTGTTTATTTATGCTGATGAACCAGTACAAGTTGCAAGCGATCTTGCCGCTAAGGATACAGCAGTAGTAAAGTTGAAATCAATAACCGATGATCTGGTGATCGTTAACTTTAACGACGTGAACAAAGCAGGACTTAGTTATGGGTTCTCTGCTGATGTGCCCGAATATAAAGCAGCTGTTTTAACAACAGACGGTTATATCGGCGAGTTATTGGAGACCATTAAAACCCGAAAAAATTATGCAAGTGAGGAGTGGTTAGTGGTGATTACTTCCTCCCATGGAGGGCTAAATAAGGGCTTTACATCAGGTAGTAAAAGAGAGCGAAATATCTTTACGCTTTATTATTGTGCAGGTTTTAAGGGTGAAGAGATTCTATCTCTACCTGTTACGGATGCAATCACACTAGCCAATAAGCAAACTGTAGCCACATTACCGGCTGCGGACGCGTCTATTTATAATCCGGGAAAAACGGCCGACTTTACGGTGCAGTTTAAAGTTTATCTAAAATCTAAACCTACGGCTAATGGATCACATTCTGTATTATTTTCAAAGATAAATCATGCTTATAGCAGTTGTAACGGCTGGGAATTCATGGTTGAATCGCCTAGTCAGAAGTTTAGAGTTATACTAGGAGATGGAACCCTAACTTATTTTTATGCGCCCTCAGCTTCTCAGCTAAATATATGGTACACCTTAGCCTTTAAAATATTTACAAAGGATGGGAAACGTTATGGTCAATTTTTTGTAGATGGCGCTCCGACTGCGGCTCCAACAGATATAACTGGAAGAACCTTCGGTAATGCAACTGGTGGTCTTACAGCAGGTGCCATAGCAAGCTCAATAGGAGTATGCTCTGAGATTGTAAGTAATGTTGCCATCTATAATACAGCTCTTTCTGATGCCGCAATAGCCGATTTTGCCTGTCAGGGTGAATTGACCAACGCTGATCCATACTACAATAATTTAATCGGATACTGGCCATGTTCTGAGGGAAGCGGTAAATTCTTTGTTAATAAAAGCCCCCTCGCGGTAGGAAAAGATATGACGATTACAAATACAACAGCCTGGAGCACTATGGGACGTTGGAGCTGTACACCACCTCCGGCGAATAGAACAAGTTTGGTAGTTCAGAACACAGACATTGCCCCGCAGATCTATTACTGGTATGGCGTTAGTATCAACGATAAATGGGGGCTTGATGGAAAGGTATTCCTAGAGAGCTTCGAGTCTGAATTTATAAAATAGCGTTAAAAACAAGAACCATTGGCTGCAAATGCAAAGCGCTTGCAGCCATTAAAACCAAAAACAAACCAGTATGAAAAGATATTTTTATTACGCTGTTCAGGTTGTCATTTTGTTGGTCGTATTTATGGCCTGCAAAAAGTTAACCACTGATGCTTTTCAGGAACATTCGGTGTTAACCGCGCCACTTAACATTGCTGTGGTTAACGATGATGACCAACTTCCAGTGGTTGGTGTAAAGGTGATCATTAGTCGTAAGACCTCGCCAAAGGACGATTACGTAAGGGTTGATACTGTTCGCACCGATGAAAAGGGTCAGATTAGTAGTTATAGCCTTCCTTATCCAAACTTTTTGAAAATAGAAGTGGATACTACTTATTACCATAAAGCAGAACAAATACTTGAGTTTGTAACTGAAAATGGTGGAAGCGTAGCATTACATACCACGCCAAAATATGGAATGGCACCTTTAAGTATTGAAGTAACCAATAGCACGACCGCGGTTCCAATTCCCGGTTTAGCGCTTTCTATCAGTAGCCGTGTGCCGGAGACAACCGAATGGCTCTCTTCCGGCCCGGAAAATGCCGATCCTGCGGGTAAATTGATGGTTTCTCTTCCTTATCCAAATGAGGTTAGAGTGGCAGTAGCCGATACCATTAAGTATTTCCCTGATACCGTTGTAACCAATCTTAAAAATGTAAGGGGAGCTGCGGTAGCCTTAAAAACGGAATTAAAGCCCTTAACCGTACCATTAGAAGTTACCGTATTGGATAAAGACAATCAAGCGCCATTAGCCAATGTAAGCATCGCAGTACAATTGAAACTAACCGGGGAGACAGAATTTAGAGATATTGGGCTAGCTGGAGTTACAGATGTCAATGGGAAACTAGTCCTTAATGCCCCTTATTCCGGAGAAGTGAGGGTATATACCTCGGATGATGTTTATAATTTACCAGACCAATTTATTACAAGGTTAGCCTACGAAAAAAATAGAGTTATTACTTTGCTTTCAAAAGCACTTACACCAATGGCTCCTGTTGAAGTCAAAGTATTTGATCAGGCCAATTCACAGATTTTACCAGGTATTAGTGTTAAGGTGAGCTACAAGCGTACTGGACAAACTACATTTACAGAAGTGACTACCGCACCAACCGATGAGGAGGGTAAATTGAGCGTTGGCATTCCTTTTTCGGGAGAGATGAAGTTTGAAGTTATTAATGATCCATACTTTGCTAATAAATCAATTACCGCACAAAACATTGGTATTGCTGCGAAGACGGTAGATCTCCCATTAGTCTTAAATCCTGTAAAATACGCTGAGCCAATCACTACAGATTTACAGGTTGGTACAATTAACCTTAATAATGCTATAACACTTGCTAGCCCAACCGATGTAGCAATGGATAAACGAGGTAATATTTACATCTGTGATCAGAATAATAATAGAATTGTACGAGTAAGCAAGACTGGAAATACTACAGTCCTTGTAGGAAGTGGTACAGCCGGAACTGCGAATGGAACAGGCACAAGCGCAACCTTTAATAAACCTTGGGGATTAGCGTTAGATGACGCAGGAACAACGCTGTATGTTTCTGATAACAGCGGACATAAAGTAAGGAAAGTTAGTATTTCCCCTGCTACAATGGTTGCCACAGTCACTACTATTGCTGGATCGGGTACCTCGGGCACATTGGATGCCGATGGAACAGCTGCCACCTTGAACAGACCGAGTGGACTTGCACTTGATGAAGCTGCGGGGATATTATATGTGGGTGATTATGGTGGAAACCGGATCCGAAAAATTGAACTAAATAGCAACAATAAAGTAACTACTGTTTCGACCAGTGTAGTTTATGCACCAGTAGCGCTTGCTTTAAACCCTGCAAAAACCCAGTTATATGTTGGTGCATTTGGGAATACTTTTGGATCTACGGGAAGCCAGCTGATAAAATTTACACCGGCAGGGGCTAGAACAGGCTTAAAGGGTATCCTTGACAATAATTATAATAATCCATCAGGGCTATTTATTAGCCAGGCAGGTAAAGTTTTTATAGCCAATGACCAGGCACACATGATTTCGCAACTGGCAACCGAAGTCGGCGCAAGTGGCGCAGGAAACGGAGCCTCTACCTTTAGTTATTTAGCGGGATCGGCAACCTTTACCACTGCAGTAACCAATGGGGTGACCGGCGACCCGGGAAAGATTGATGGCCCAGCTACAACTGCCAGATTCACGAGTCCTTGGGGTATCAAATACAATACTTATACGGGGGCCTTCATCATCGCTGATCAGGGAAACAACAGTATAAGAATTATGAAGTCATCAACCATTCAATAATTAAAAGCACAATTCATAAAAACTGATCTGAATTACAAACCGCAGGCATGTCTATACATGCCTGCTTAAAACTTAAAACATGGAATCTTATCAATGGTATATCATTGTGTTGGCTGTTTTAGATGCCCTGTTGATCTTGAGTTTAAGTATGTTGGATAATTTACAGAGGGTAAAAAGAAAGCTATAAATAAAATCGGAAATCAATAATGAAAAGGATCTTACTCGCATGCATATGCACAGGGCTATGGTTTAGTCCGGCTTCTATAAAAGCGCAGCAAGCAACACCTGTTGCGGCTAAAATCGAATTAAAACACGGTAGTCACCGTATTGGTAAACGTACCGATGAGGTAATGCAAAAATGGCGTGGCTATGGTTTAGGGCAGTTCATTCACTGGGGCTTATATGCAATCCCGGGCGGAGAATGGAATGGCAAACAATATAACGGTGCTGCCGAATGGATCCGTTCATGGAATGGTATCCCGAAATCTACTTACGATTCGCTAATTTACAAGTTTAACCCTGTAAATTTTAATGCAGACGAATGGGCGACGACAGCCAAACAGATGGGCGCAAAATATGTAACCATCACGACCAAACACCATGATGGTTTTTGCTTATGGCCAAGTAAATATACCTCATATACGGTTGCCAATTCTCCATGGAAAAAAGACATTATGAAACCTTTGGTTGATGCCTATGATAAGGCAGGAATAGATGTAATCCTTTACTTCTCTGTAATGGATTGGAACCATCCGGGATGGCGTTATGACATCAAAACAAAAGAAGATAGCGTTGCCTTTGAGGGCTTTAAACAATTTACCCGCAATCAGCTGATAGAACTGCTTACCATGTATCCAACGGCTAAAGGCTTATGGTTTGATGGAACCTGGGATAAATCATGGGTAAAACAGGCTGAATTTGCAGATCAACTGGAAACGGAAATGCGTAAACTCAGACCAGGACTCATCATTGGAAGTCGTTTCCGTGCAGATGAAAAAGGCAAGCGCCATTTCGATGCGAATAACGTGTTAATGGGCGATTACGAGCAAGGTTGGGAACGTAAATTACCGAACAAAATAGAAGATGTGCATGGCAACGATTGGGACTGTGTAATGACTGTGCCGGAAAACCAATGGGGTTATAACAAGGCCTGGAAAGGACACATCAAAACTGCCAATGAACTGATCGAAATGACTGCCAAGTCTGTTTCTCTGGGAGGAAATTTCGTGCTCAATTTTGGTCCACAAGGTGATGGGGCCATTAGAAAAGAAGAAAAACAGTTGGCAACACAAATCGGCAATTGGATGAAAATCAACAAAGAAGCCATTTACAACTGCCAGTACGCCGGATTAGAAAAACAAGATTGGGGTTATTTCACCAAAAAGACAGGAGGCAATAAACTGTACATGGTTGTATTCAATGCCCCAGTTTCAGGCGCTTACCGTGTAAAGCTACCTGCAAAAATGGGCATTACGAAGGCGTACGCATTGGCTACGCCTACACAAAGTTTATCAACCGAGGAGATCCATACCAACGAGTATTTTATTCACCTTAAAAAACAAGGCGGAGACCAGCCTTTTGTCATCGTTTTAGAAACAAAAAACAGCTCGGACAATAGCGGTAATGTTTACGACAAAGCGAAAACATAAGCCCCAAAACAAAATACACACAAAGGAATACAAGAACACACAAGGAAACTATGAGAAAACTATTGTTTACTGTCTGCTTACTGGCTACCGCAGGTTTGGCCAGTGCGCAGCAGGCAAACGGGAACAAGGTGCAGATGAAAGAGCTCATTGATGAGCAATTTAGATTTGCCGAACAGCAATATAAAGTGCTCGCTAAAAATGTCCCGGCGCAGGTAATGCCAAAAACTTATAATCTTAAAACCAATAAGGTCGAAACCAGTGATACCAAATGGTGGACCAGTGGTTTTTACCCGGGGTCATTGCTTTATATTTATGAATATACCAAAGATCCGACTACTTTAAAAGAAGCGGAATTGAGGTTGGCCACACTGGAAAAGGAAAAACACTATACCGGCAATCATGACCTGGGCTTTATGATGTTTTGCAGTTTTGGCAATGCTTACCGCATTACTAAAAGCCCGAAATATAGACCAACAATTGATACGGCTGCGGCTTCATTAATTACACGTTACCGCCCCAATGCAAAAGTAATTCAATCCTGGAATTCCAGTAAAAAATGGAAAGGGCCTGTGATTATCGACAACCTGATGAATTTGGAATTGCTGGCTTGGGTAACTGATCATGGTGGCGATGCTAAGTATAAAAAGATTGCGATCAACCATGCCAATACTTCAATGAAAAATCATTTCAGACCAGATTATAGCTCGTACCATGTGGTAGATTATGACATGAAAACTGGGGCTGTGGTTAAGAGGGGGACAGCCCAGGGTGCATTCGATGCTTCGGCATGGAGTCGTGGGCAAGGCTGGGCCTTATATGGCTATACTATGATGTACAGGTTTACAAAAGAAAAGCGATATTTAAACCTGGCGAAAAACATTGCCTCTTTTATATTGAACCACCCTAATATGCCTGCCGATAAAGTTCCCTATTGGGATTTTGATGCCCCTGGTATTCCAAATACTTATAGGGATGCATCTGCTGCGGCTGTGATTGCTTCAGCATTGTTAGAGCTTGGACAATATACAGAAAAGAAAGACGCTCAAGTTTATATTGATGCTGCGGAGGAAATGATTACTTCACTATCCTCTGATGCTTATCGTGCTAAGGCTGGCCAAAATGGAGGCTTTCTACTGATGCACAGTACAGGTGCATTGCCGCTTAGGTCAGAAGTAGATGTGCCTCTAACTTATGCCGATTATTATTATTTAGAGGCTTTAATGCGTTACAAAAACTGGTATTTATAGCATAATTATATGGAAAGAAGAAAATTTATAGGTGCTTTTTCATTGGCTGGAATTATTGGCGCAATGAGTCCGAAAAATATTTTAGCCGCTACAGACAAGTCAAAAACATCGATAGGGTATGCCATAAACGACCGTGAGTATTGGTGGAAATTATTGAATAAAATTGCTAGTCCTGTAGTCAGTAATCTGGCCAATGGTACATTGATCAAAAATATGCCGGTTGAAAAATCACCTACTTTCGATTCCCGTTCGCTATCAGTGACTTACCTTGAAGCAGTAGGTCGTACTTATGCCGGCATTGCCCCATGGTTGGCCTTGCCCGATGATGAGAGTGCAGAAGGGATAGCAAGAAAAAAATTAAGAGCCGACGCCGTTAATGGCTTGAATAAATGTTTTGCACCTGGCAGCCCAGATGCCTTAAACTTCGCCAAAGACTATCAACCAATTGTTGATGCTGCTTACCTGGCGCAATCTTTTTTAAGAGCGCCAAAAGCATTATGGGAACCGCTTGAAGCAGAAACTAAACAAAGGATCATTAGCGCCTTTAAATCATTAAGAAACAGAAAACCATTTAAAAGCAACTGGCTGTTATTCGGTTCGATTACAGAAGCCTTCCTGCTTTCCGTTGGAGAAGATTATGATGCCGAACGCCTAAATGAAGGGCCTAAAAAATTGAATGAATGGTATAAAGGTGACGGCTGGTATGGCGATGGCCCGAACCTTGCCTTCGATTACTATAATTCTTTTGTGATCCACCCCATGATGGTGGATACCCTGGCGGTGATGGCTGATAAAAAATTGGTCGAACAGAAAGTCTATGATCTTGCTTTAAAACGTATGCAACGTTATGCCGTAGGGCAGGAGCGAATGATTTCTCCGGAGGGAACCTATCCTGCAATTGGTCGATCTATTACTTACCGGACTGGTGCATTCCAGGCATTAAGTCAGGTTGCATTGATGGAAAAACTACCTGAATCCATTAAACCCGCTCAGGTACGTTGTGCATTGACTAAAGTGAAGCAGAACATGTACGGAACACCAGGTACTTTTGATAAAAATGACTGGTTGCAACTAGGTTTTTGTGGTCACCAATCTGAAATAGCAGATTATTATACTTCAACTGGAAGTTTATACATGGCTACATTGTCTTTTTTACCATTGGGATTGCCAGCTAGTCATGACTTCTGGACTGCCAAACCAGTAGCCTGGACAAGTAAGCGGGCATGGGCTGGCGAGGCTTTTGCCAAGGATTACCATGTAGATTATTAAAATATAATACAAGAACTGTTTAGCTAAACAGTTCTTGTAAATCTCTATCGGCCGTAGGTATCTTTTTGAGGAAATCATCAAACCCCGTATTCTCCTGTGAACTATACATTCCGTAGGCGTCCATGATATATCCGATTTGTCCATCCTTATCTTCTAGCAAATAAAGAACAGAATTGTCTGCGGGATCGGAATCCCCTTCAAAACGATATGTTTTGATAATGGTTAAATCTTCTGGACTATAAATTTTCAGATCACTTTGCATTTTGCCGTGGTCAGTCATTTTTATTTCTTTGTCAAGGCCTTTAAGTCTCAATTTCTCTAAAATCTCACTCAGGGTATTCATTTCCATAGGATGCTCCATAATGTTATGTTTCTTTTATATAAGAACAACGCTTACGTCAAATGGTTTGTCACAACTGATTTCAGGAAAGTATTTTTCAAAATCAAATGGTTTCAGGAATGTTTTCCTCGGTAAACAAACAAAATCAGGAATAACTAGCTTCAAGCTAGTTGGAATTAGCCTAAATCAACAAGTAATATCAGTACAAGAGACAGTATAAGACAAAAAGAACGAGTAGCTAATGAGTTGGGAATAAGTAGTGCTAAAATAGGGGGTTGCTTTACCCTTGGTTTAGGGTTGCCTTAGGGTTGCTTTACCCTTGACTTACCCTAGGGGTAAAGCAACCCTAAACCAAGGGTAAGGCAAGGGTAAAGTAACCCCCTATTCATTCCCAACTTTAGCCCTACTTATTCCCTTCTCATTTCGAGACCTTCCAAAAGGAAAACTAACTAATGATGTCGGAGACGATGGGGGCTTAAAAAAAGGGGATGCAACAAGCGTTGAGGGCACTGAAAAAGTCCTTTTAAATATTTGGAGTCCAAAAAGAGCAGAAGAACTATGGTTATCTGCTCTTTTTTTGTACCTTAAAAGTAGGTTTTAAAAGGTGCCCAATGTTAGCTCATCAACAAAAGATTCAATTCAGTGCCTACTCAGGATTGTATGATTTGATCATTCCCAAAGACAATTTACTTCGAAAGATCAACGATCTAATAGACTTCAGTTTCATTTATGATGAACTGCTCGAGAAGTACTGCCACACCAATGGACGTACTGCGGAGAGTCCGATCCGTATGTTTAA
>NZ_SJSM01000034.1 GCF_004331685.1 Pedobacter hiemivivus
CGCTCATTCCTGCTTTTATAGCCCGGATGACCGACCGCTTTTCTCCGGCGGTATAACGCTTGTGCTTGGCTATGCCTGAACCATATTTGGCTATCCAATCAATGAGCGTACCGGGGCTCATACCATAATCATTTACCAGATCTCTGCGAGGAACGCCTTGTTCCGCCAGATCAACAATATGCGCTATTAAACGCTTATCAAAGCGCTGTTTATTATTCCTACGAGAGGAATAAAGAAATTCCGTTTCTTTTGTTTCCATACACTGTTTTTAGTGTATAGCTTTTTTAGGAATCGACATTCTGTATTTTTATATCCTTTAAATAAGTTTTTTCTTATCTTCGCGATATTAGAAATCACATTGTAGGTGATTCATATTTAATTTTTTATTAATTTTTAAATCATAGTTGTAGATGATTAATATTACACTCCCTGACGGTTCGAGCCGCCAGTATGAAAAGGGCACAACTGCCCATCAAATTGCTTTATCTATTTCAGAGGGTCTTGCCCGTAATGTTTTAGCTGCTGAAGTAAACGGCGAAATTTGGGATTCATCGAGGCCTATTGAGGCTGATGCTTCCGTAAAATTGCTAACCTGGAATGATCAGGTTGGTAAAGCTACTTTCTGGCATTCATCGGCACATATTATGGCCGAGGCATTAGAGGCTTTATATCCAGGAACAAAATTTGGTATTGGTCCGGCTATTGAAACCGGCTTTTATTATGATGTTGATTTTGGAGACAGAGAGTTCTCATCAGATGATTTTAAGGCTATTGAAGCTAAAATCATTGAATTGGCAAAACAGAAAGAAGTTTTTGAACGTAAAGCTGTTGCTAAGGCTGATGCCATCGCTTATTTTAAAGAAAAAGGCGATGAGTATAAACTAGACCTTTTAGAAGGTTTAGAAGATGGTAAGATCACTTTCTATACACAAGGCGAATTTACTGATCTTTGTCGCGGTCCACATATTCCTAATACTGGTTTTGTGAAAGCTGTAAAACTGATGAACGTTGCCGGTGCTTATTGGCGTGGTGACGAGACTAGAAAACAGTTGACACGTATATATGGGGTTACTTTCCCTAAAGCAAGTGAGCTAACTGAATATCTTCACATGATTGAAGAGGCTAAGAAAAGAGATCACCGTAAATTGGGTAAAGAATTGGAGCTGTTTGCTTTTTCTGAAAAAGTGGGCATGGGCTTGCCATTGTGGTTGCCAAAGGGCGCTGCTTTGCGTGAACGTTTGGTTCAGTTTTTAACTAAGGCACAAAGTAAGGCTGGTTATGAGCAGGTGGTTACACCGCATATCGGACATAAGAACTTATACATTACATCTGGCCATTATGAAAAGTATGGTAAGGATGCTTTTCAACCGATAAAAACACCACAGGAGGGAGAGGAGTTCTTTTTGAAACCAATGAATTGTCCGCATCACTGCGAAATTTATAAGGTTAAACCCCGCTCTTATAAAGATCTTCCTTTGCGTTTTGCTGAGTTTGGAACTGTTTATCGTTATGAACAAAGTGGTGAACTACATGGTTTAACTCGTGTTCGTGGCTTTACTCAGGATGATGCGCATTTATTTTGCAGACCAGATCAGGTAAAAGAAGAGTTTAAGAAGGTAATTGATTTGGTATTGTATGTATTTAAGTCTTTAGGATTTGATAACTACACTGCACAGGTTTCCTTAAGAGACCCTGAGAATAAAACTAAATACATTGGTAGCGATGAGAACTGGCATTTGGCTGAGACGGCTATTATAGAAGCTGCCGCTGAAAAAGGTTTACCTACAGTAGTAGAATATGGTGAAGCGGCTTTTTATGGTCCTAAGCTAGACTTTATGGTGAAGGATGCTTTGGGCAGAAAGTGGCAATTGGGAACAATACAGGTAGATTATAATTTGCCGGAACGTTTTGAATTGGAATATACTGGAAGCGATAATCAGAAGCACAGACCGGTGATGATCCATAGGGCTCCATTTGGTTCATTAGAGCGTTTTATTGCTGTTCTGATTGAGCATTGTGCTGGGAATTTCCCACTATGGCTTTCTCCAGAGCAGTTTATTATTCTTCCTATCTCTGAAAAGTATGAAGAATATGCAAAAAAAGTTTCAGATGAACTAAATAATTCCGATATTCGCGGGCTGATTGACTTCCGAGATGAGAAAATTGGAAGGAAAATCAGGGATGCAGAGGTTAAGAAAATCCCTTATATGTTGATTATTGGTGAGAAGGAAATGGCAGAAGGTAAGGTGTCAGTAAGGAAGCATGGAGAGGGAGATTTAGGTGAAATGACACTGCAAGAATTTAGTGAATTATTAATTAAAGAAATAACAGTTTAAACAATATACAAATTTGGCATTAGGCAGACCAGGATTTAACAGGGGACCACGTCCTCCTTTTAAGAAAAAAGAAGCAGAACATAATATTAATCAGCATATCAGAGCACAAGAGGTGCGATTGGCTGGAGATAATGTTGAACCGGGGATCTATCCTTTGGCAAAAGCTTTGGCCCTTGCCGACGAATTGGAATTGGATTTGGTAGAAATATCTCCAAATGCAGTACCTCCAGTTTGTAGGATCATTGATTACAGTAAGTTTGTTTACGAGCAGAAGAAAAAGCAGAAAGAGATTAAAGCAAACGCAAAGCAGACTGTAATTAAGGAGATCCGTTTTGGACCTAACACTAACGATCACGATTTTCAGTTTAAACTAAAGCACGCTGTTAGTTTCCTGGAGAATGGTGAGAAAGTTAGAGCTTATGTTCACTTTAAAGGTAGGGCGATTGTTTACAAGGAACAAGGAGAGATCTTGTTGTTGAAATTTGCTCAAGCCCTTGAAGATATAGGGAAGGTAGAGTTACTACCTAAATTAGAAGGTAAGCGTATGTTTTTAACGCTTGCACCTAAGGTTGTTAAGAAATAAATTACATTAATATAAACACAGGTTATGCCAAAAATGAAAACCAATTCCAGTGCTAAAAAGCGTTTTAAGCTTACTGGAACAGGTAAAATCGCAAGGAAGAATGCCTACAAAAGCCACATCTTAACTAAGATGTCGACTAAACGTAAGCGTAATTTAGGACACACTTCAATGGTGTCAGCAGCTGACACAGGCAACGTTAAACGTATGCTTGCAATCGGTAAATAATTAATTTTTAACCAGGTAACCGGTAGTAAGTTTGCTGTAATACGCAACGCCGTTTATCAAAAACAACAAAAACATGCCACGTTCGGTAAACGCAGTAGCTTCGAGAAGAAGAAGGAAAAAGGTCTTAAATTTAGCCAAAGGTTATTGGGGATCAAGAAGTAAGGTATTCACCGTAGCTAAAAATACGGTAGAAAAAGGTTTGCAATATGCTTACCGTGACCGTAAAGTTAAGAAAAGAGAATTCCGCGGATTGTGGATTCAGCGTATCAATGCTGGAGCACGTCAGCACGGTATATCTTACTCTCAATTAATTGGTAAATTAGCAACTAAAAATATCGGTTTAAACCGTAAAGTTTTAGCAGATTTAGCTATGAACCATCCAGAAGCTTTTAAAGCTGTAATTGATGCAGTAAAATAGATATAACTTATAAGTTGTAAAAAAAGGGGAGTCGATTGACTTCCCTTTTTTTATTTATAAGGTAATGCCTTGACCCGCTTTTTTAATACTTTCACTATCTACTACACTTAACTTCGGAATTCTTCCAAGCACTTTTACGTTACTATAATTTGTGATGTACTGTTCGCTTTCTTGATTTTCTGTACCATTGAAGATCAAACCTGCTACATCGATTTTATTTGCTTTAAGCACTTCTAGTGTAAGTAGGGTATGATTAATACTGCCCAGGTAGTTTTGAGATACAACAATCACTTTGGCTTGTAAACCTTTGATCAGGTCAAGTATCAGTTCTTCGTCGTTTAAAGGGACCATTAAGCCACCGGCGCCTTCAATGATCAGGTGGTTGTTGGTTTGTGGCTTTTTTATAGATGCTACCGTAATGTTAATGCCATCGAGTTTTGCCGACAAGTGTGGCGATAAGGGCTGACTAAGTCGATAACGCTCTGGATGGATGACGGTTTCGGGGCTAACGAGATGTTTAACAAATAGACTGTCGCTAATGTCCAGGTCGCCAGACTGCACAGGCTTCCAATAGTCTGCCTTTAGTTTTTCTGTGAGTACAGCACTGACAATCGTTTTGCCAATACCTGTTCCGATACCGGTAATAAAATATGTATTATTCATGTTTTAAGGTCTTTAATTCATTAACCAATTTTTTAATCTCCAGGTCGCTGTTAAATAGGTGAAGACAAATTCTTAGTCTTTCTTTTCCTTCGGCAACGGTAGGACTTAATATTGCTCTAACATCGATTCCTTTAATTTGTAAGCTTTGGGCCGCTGCTTTTGCTTCGCTGCTATTGTTAAATAAAACAGTTTGTATAGCACTTGTACTTTGAATAGTAGGGATATTTGAGTCTTTTAATAAATTAAGATATAGGGTTATTTTTGATTTGATCTTTGTAGTGTAATCTGTTTTGATCAGCATTTGGTATGCCGAATGGATGGCTGCGATGGCATGGATAGGGGCTGCAGTAGTGTACACAAAAGAACGGGCAAAGTTGATGAGGTATGTGCGCAGGTTTGTGCTTCCCAGGACTATGGCACCATGACAGCCAAGGGCTTTACCAAAAGTTACAATACGTGCAAAGACTTCATGTTCTAGTCCGAGCATTTGAACTAAGCCTACACCATGATCTCCGAATACACCAAGGGCATGGGCTTCATCCACAATCAGCTGTGCCTGGTACTGATGGCAAAGCTTGTTGATTTCTACCAATGGGGCAATATCACCATCCATAGAATATACGCTTTCTATAAGTACATAAATATTGCCTTTGGCTACTTTTAGTTTGGCTTCCAGCTCATTCAGGTCGTTATGTTTAAAGGTATAACGGTTGGCATGGCTAAGTCTGGCTCCATCTATCAGACTTGCATGTATCAACTCGTCGGCTATGACGGTATCGCCACGTTGTGCTAAGCTGGATATGAGGCCGACATTGGCATCATAACCGGAATTGAAGATTAGTCCCGCTTCTGCCTGATGAAAGTTTGCAATGGCTTGTTCAGTCTCTTCGGTGAAGTTATGGTTGCCACTAAGTAAACGGGAGCCGGTAGCACCGTTTTTATAATGTGGTATTTGACCTAGTGTGGTTGCAGTACGGATCTTTAATTCGGCTGACCTTGCAAAACCAAGGTAATCATTGGAAGAAAAATCTATGGGGAAGTTGGTAGAGGAGAGCGCTCTGAGTATGCCCTTGTCGGCTCTTTCCTGTAGCCTGCTTTGGATGAATTGCTCTGCTTTGTTCATGGTTTCAAAAATATACAAAGCAGATTAAAGTATACCTGTTGAATTGAATTTATTTTGCTTCGCAGCTAATCGTGGTCAGTTCAACAGGTAGTATAAGGTGTCTTTAGTTTTTGTTCAGTTGCGAGATAGATTTCTGCATCTGTGCCATCATGGTACTTAGCGTTTCTATGCTTGGTTCTGGTGTTGGATCAGGTAAAGCAGTTGAGATGTAAGCTTTGGCTTTCCATATTTCCAGAATGTCTTCAGCTGCGACAGTGTATGGATCGTAGATTCTATTGTCAGAGATCAGTTTAAGATCTTTGTTTTCTTTGAAGCGGTTACCAGCTCTTTTGTAAACCACACCTTCATTTTTACTGATTATGATATAGGTTTCTCCAGTTTTAACATCATTCCAGTTGTCCATATATTCTGCAACGATGATACTTCCCGGTTGTATAGGTAGCATAGAGTCACCTACAATTTCAAAAGCTCTAAAGGTTCCATGTTTTAAAAACGGAAGGGGAAGTTGAAATTTTGGTAAGTCTTTAATGTATTGTGGATCAGAAAATCCGTTCAAGTATCCGGCGCTAGCCTTTACAGGAACCATTTCTATATTCTCATTGTCGTCTTTGTCGACTGATATACTTAATATACGAAGATTTGATCCCTGGCTTTTTGGCTTGGGTTTCCAGTCTTCATTGATGCTTTCGTTAATAAACTCATCTATTGTTAGGTCAAAGTATTCTGCTATTTTTTTTAGCAAATCGTATTTTGGTTCAGCCCGGTCTTCTTCATAAGCACCAATAAGTGACCTTTTAATTCCCATAGCATCAGCGAATTGCTGCTGTGTATGGCCTTTTTTCTTTCTTAAGTACTTAAGGTTGGATGAAATATTTGACATAAAATAAAAAGTTAAAATAAGTTTGTTTTTACTAATATTGTTAGTATTATTGTACCAATAAAGTTAGTATTATTAATTCGAATATCCAATAGTTATGCTAACTAATTTAGTTAATCTTATTTAAGCTTAGTGTTATGAAAAATTTTGTGTACGTGATAACAGACAGAAACAGAACAAGTTTACATGTAGGAATGAGTTCTGATCTAATTAAAACATTAGATTTCTATAAACAAATGCCTTGTTTATTTTTTGACAGTGGACAGCAGTTGACGAGACTGGTTTACTTTGAAGAATTTAAAACAGAGGCTCAGGCACTAAGTCGTTTTAAACTGATCAGCAGATTCACCAGAACGCAGAAGGAGCGTTTGGTAAGGTCTTGTAATCCGGACTGGGTTGATCTAACTATTGGTTTGGATTTCGAACACATCACCTCCGGGAGAAAAATGATCAATCAGGTGAACCTGAATTTTAATATGCTTTCCTAGTTAACGCCCTATATCTACACAAAAAAGGCCGATCATGATTTATGATCGGCCTTAGAAAAGCTTTTGGTGTAATTACCATCCAGGTGCAAAGGTTAACCCAAATACACCTCCTGAAATGTCTTTACGTTGGAAAGGGAAGGCGTAATAAGGCTCCAGTACAAAAGCACCGAACATATTTACCCTAACTGATATACCTACACTCATCGCAGGAACGCGTTCATTCGTTTTCTGATAGATAGGGTTTCCATTAAGGTCAGTTAATATCTCGCCATTTACACCCGTCTTAGGATCATAATTATTTACCGGTTGATTTTTGAAAACAATTTTAGAGTCCTCATTCCATGCCAGACCGGCATCAAAGAAAACATTTAGATCGGTGAACAGGAATTTAGAAGGAATCGCGGCTAATTTTTTAGGACCGGTAAATGGAAGCCTTAGTTCTAAATTAAATACTGCAATTTTATTTCCAGACAGCTGATTGATATCAAAACCATTGGTGAAACCTGAACTGTTATTGTAAAGTGATGTGGCTTCATATCCTCTGATTAGATAAGGATATCCTATAAATAATGGATAAAGGTTTTCTCCTTCTTTACCGATTCTTAGGTAGTTGTAGCTTCTTGCTGCAATGGTAACTGGTTTTAAACGCCAGTATTTTCTTATATCCACAGTAACCGCAGAGAAGTTGTAGTCACCAAAATACTGTTCGACGCCCACTCTGTATCTAAAGCCATCTAAAGGAGCGGCGATTCCATTAATAGAATTGTCTCCAACAAAATTGGCGTTTAATTGAAAGATATTGAAACTTTTTAATTGTGCTCCAAATGGATTGGTCGCGGAGTCAATTGGAACTTTTCTTTTTTCTGAGGTGATGTAGTAACCAATTTGATCACCTACTCTTTCGTAATAATTGCTAATGCGGTCAACTCTATAGCTGTAACGGGAGAACGCACCTCCAACCTCAAAACGGTGTACTTTATTGAATGGATAGGCTGCAAATAGCTGGGCTTGATCTTCAAAAGTCCTGACAAGATCTGTTCTGTCATCAAATACATTCATGTTGTTTCCGTTTCTGTCTTTGATTGTAGTCTTAACAATGTCCCGGTAACCACTGATATAAGGAATATGCGATAAGGCAGCACCCCAACTAATTCTCTTTTGTTGATTGATATAACCTACTAATCCGCCGATGTCGTAAATCTCTCCGTTAACAGACAGATTGGCTATGATTTGGTTGCGGCCCAGGATATCGCTAAACATACCCACAATACCACCTTGAACGCCTGTCCCAAATCTGCTGGTAGACACACCTACACCACTATTGGCCAGGTAATCTAATTTGAATTTCGGGGTGTAAGGAATAAGGCGCATAGAGTCGGTAACGGTCCTTTCAAAACGCTCAAAGTTTTTAAGGTTTGAATTTACAATGTCTACGCCAGTGCTTTCCATTGGGGGTAGGATAGCAGCATCAAAATTTACAGCATTAGCATCCACTGTTTTTGCACGGAAAGCACTTGCAGGGGAGTTGTAAAGTGTGTAACGCTGATAGCGGTAATAGCTATAAACGATCTCGTCATTTCTGGATACGGAAATAGCTGGTGAGAATTCGGTAATGCCGCTGATTCCTGTAAAGTAGTCAGTAAGCTGTTTTACACTATTGTCGGCCAGCGTATATTCGTAAAGGTTTCTGAAGCCGTCTCTATTGGATAAGAAAAACAACCTTTTACTATCACCAGAGAACTGTGCATTCAGGTTATTGGCGCCTGGAAATACAGGGACATCGTTTAAGGATTTGCTTTCAACATCATAAATACTCAAGTTGATCGGATGAACAGCCTCATTGTTATTGCTTTTTATGGAAGCTCTGTCTGACGAGAATGCTATCTTTTTCCCGTCTTGTGAGTAAGCAGGGGCATAGTCGGAATATACATCATTGGTGATTTGTGTAACGACCTTCGTTTTAAGGTTGTATGAGAAGATGTCGCTTTGACCCTGGATCATTCCAGAGAAGGCAATATCATCACCGTTTGGAGACCAGGAAAGGTTTCCAAACTGAGCTACATCGCCCATTTGTGCACGTAAGGCAACGCTTCCGTTGTTTACATTGATGATCATCAGTTGGTTTTTACCTTTACTGAAAATACTAAAAGCGAACTGTTTACCATCTGGCGACCATGTACCAGCTGATTCTAAAAAGTTAAAATCGTCGATGTGGGAGTTGGAGACCTGACTGCTTAACTTTCGGAGCACTTTTCCTGTTTTAGCATCGGCGAGAAAGAGGTCGATACCAAAAAGGTCTTTTTCCGATAAGAAGGCGAGGTATTTACCATCTGGACTGATAGATGGGGCAACATTCATATTGCCTGCGTTTTTATTATCTATGATTTTTGTTCCAACGATTTTGATTTGAGAGCTATCAGTTTTAAGCATTGGGCGGTAATGGGCTTCAATAGCATTTTTCCATAAGCCTGATAATGCCCTATCGTCGTAACCAAAAGTATACCTTAATCCGTTTTCATAACCATATTTTACCGTTGCTTTAAATAAGGGAACGATAGTGGAGTCTCCATATACCGAACCTACAAAAGTCCAAAATGCCTGACCGTAACGGTAAGGGAAGTATTTATTGGAGTTGGTTAAGTCTTTTAACGAAGGAATATCTCTGTTTAATAAGGCATCGCGCATCCACATAGCTGTGAAGGCATCTGTTTTGCCTACTGATAAGTACTCCGCCATACCCTCAATCATCCATAAGGGGATCTGGCTAATGTTTTCCAGATTTACAGAGTCTTTTTCTAGTAGGAGATGATATTGGAAGGCGTGGACAAGCTCGTGGCCTAATACGTGCCTGGTTTGGTTATTGAGCTCCATAACCGGCATGATTACCCTGTTTTTAAAAGCTTCGGTAACCCCACCTGTTCCTATGCCTATTTCACCTTGAAGGGCGGTAGTCTGTTGAAAGTCGGGATGGTTATTGTATAGAATGATTGGATTTTTCTTTACAAAGGTATCCTTGAATATTTCCTGGTGCATCTTGTACCAGGTTTCTGCATCCTGAGCAAACTTTTCAATCAGTTTTTCATTCTTCAGGTAATAATAGATTTCGAAGTGAGGTGTTTGTAAAACTTTAAATTTCTCGTTGTTGTAACGCACCTTGTTTTGTCCGAAATATTGAGCCTGTAGCGCGGCAGAAGATGTTGTAAGGATAAACAATACGGCAATTAATCCTCTTAGGAAAGTATAGCTTTTGTTCATATTTCGTTATTTTTCTTTTTTTCTTTCTCTTCCTGACGTTGTTTTCTTCTTTGTTCCCTTTGTTCTTTTTTTGTTAGGGGAACTTCGGCGGCAGGTTGTTTAATAGGTTCCGGAGTTTTCTTTTCTTCTGTCTTTTGTATCACAGGTTCACTTGTAACTGGCTGTGATTCCATGGTTGGGACTACTTCAAAATCGGTAGAATCTACTGCCAGACTATCATTTTCAGTAGTGTCTCTCTCGTATCTAGGTGTTGGACAATTGATTTCTCTTGTGATTTTTACTTTTGCTTTAGGGAAAGGGCCCATCGTATATCCAGTACTTGGATCTTTGTATACTTTTTCCATGAACTTACCAAAAATAGGAAGTGCTGTTCTGGATCCTTCACCTGTTTCTCCGTTTTTAAAATGCGCTGTACGTTCATCACAACCTACCCAAATGCCAGTAACCAAATCTTTGGTAACGCCCATATACCAGGCATCTACGTAATCACTTGATGTACCTGTTTTTCCACCTATCTGGTTTCCTTTTTTCCAAAGATCCCATTCCCATAAGGCTTGAGAAGTTCCACCTGGTTCTTCCATACCCCCTCTAAGCATGTATAACATTAACCAGGACATTTCTTCAGTAAGGGTTCTTTTAGTTTTGGGTTTGAAATCCTCAATAACGTTATCATCTAAATCGGTTATCTTTTCTACAAGAATAGGATCAGTTTTTATACCATCGTTTAAGAAGGTGCCATAGGCTTTAACCATTTCAAACACGGTAACATCATTTGGGCCTAATCCAACTGATGGAACGGATTCTAAATGACTGTCGATACCGCATTCGTGTGCCCATTTTACCACATTATCCCATCCAACTTTTTCAGTAATCTGCGCAGTAACGGTATTTACAGAGCGTGCCATTGCATAACGGAGCGACATATCATTGTAGCTAAAGCTATAGCTGGCATTTTTAGGTTCCCAGTATTCTGTTTTTCCTTTCTCCTGGTAGGCTATTTTTACAGGCTTGTCTGTGATCTTGTCACATGGATTCATGCCGCTTTCCAATGCTGCCAGGTAGGCAAAAGGTTTAAAGATAGAGCCAGCTTGTCTTTTCGACTGATTTACGTGGTCGTACTTAAAATATTTATGGTCAAGACCACCCACCCAAACTTTTATTTTTCCATTAAAAGGGTCAAGGGTCATCATTCCTACGTTCAGAATCTTTCCGTAGTAACGGATGGAGTCCATTGTCGAAAACAGCGTGTCACGATCACCTTTCCAGGTAAAGATTTTCATCTTTTTCTTTTTGTTGAAATAAGCCGTTACGGAATCAGGATTATTTGGGAATTTCTTTTCCAGTATTTTAAAGATAGGAAGATTGCGCATGGCACGATCCGGGTAGTCTACTTTTTTTCCTTCCGAATCTTCCCATGGATCTTCATTGCCCCAAATACTATAAAACCTTCTTTGAAGGGTCTTCATCTGTTCATTCACCGCTTCTTCCGCGTATTGTTGAAGTTTTGAGTCAATGGTTGTATAGATTTTTAAACCATCTTCATATAGGTTGTAACCATTATCCTTACACCACTTTTCAAGGTATTTATCTACAGCAGCTCTTAAATACGAATCGCCATCGCTACCTTCATCTATTCGTCCTTCTTTAAGTTTTATTGGGGTGTTTTTATAGGCATTTAATTCGGCAGCAGATATGTAATTGTATTTATTCATCTGTGCCAAAGCAACATTACGACGTTCTAATGCTTTTTGAGGGTTTCTGATAGGGTTATAAGTGGTAGTCCCTTTTAGCATCCCTACCAATAAGGCCGATTCAGGTACATCCAGTTGGTTAGCTTCTTTATCGAAATAGACACGGGCAGCTGTTTTGATACCATATGCATTATTACCGAAGGAAACGGTATTTAAGTACATGGTAATGATCTCGTTTTTAGGATAATTGGATTCTAATTTTACTGCAGTGAGCCATTCTTTTAGTTTTGCAATAATGGTCCGGAGCACCGGCACATGGCTTAAAAAGCCTTGAGATTTATTGTATCTGGTTTGGTATAAATTTTTTGCCAGCTGTTGTGTAATGGTACTTGCCCCGCGCTTGTCGCCCGTTGCTGTAGAGAGTCCGCTGGAAAGCAGGGAACGGAAATCGATACCGATGTGGCTATAGAAACGAACATCTTCTGTTGCAATAAGTGCATTAATTACGCTAGGTGATATTTCTTTAAAACTTACTGGTGTGCGGTTCTCTTTGTAATAACGACCGATTAGCTTCCCATCTGAAGTGTACAATTCTGAGCCCACACGAAGGGTTGGCGTTTTGATGTCTTCATAAGATGGCGAGTAGCCAAATAACCATAAGAAGTTGAGCTGTAGCGCGCAAAAAAAGATGATGATACAAAAAAGGAATATGCTTGAATAACGGAGATACTTATTGCGAATTTCTTTAAACATGGACGTAAAGATCAAAAAAACGTAAAACAGTTTGTGTTAAATAGTGTTAAAAAGTAAGGTTGCAAATTAACGTAATTATTTGATCTTTCCCGTCTATCTGCCACCTGTAATGTAATGCTCCAAGTTTCCGATGATGAATTTCTGTTCATCGATGATATACTTCACTATGTCGCCAATAGAAACAATACCGGTTAGCTTATCATCGTCTATGACTGGTAGATGTCTGGTGAATTTGTTGGTCATTAACCACATACATTCTTCAATTGTTGTATTGGATGATACGATGACAGGATTTTCGGTCAAAATTTCTTTGACTAGGGTATCTTTAGACGATTTTCCTTTCAAAATAACCTTTCGGGCATAATCTCTTTCCGTCATCATTCCGACGAATTTTTCTTGTTCCATTACTAAAAGGGCCCCAATGTTTTTTTTAAACATTAGCTCTAGCGCCTCAAAAACAGTAGTGTCGGGACTTACAAAAATAACGGGAATGGTTTTCTCTTGTAAGACATTTCTAACTTTACCCATAATTGAACTCCTTTCTGTTTGCGGATTTATCCCAAAATCCGTTACTTGGTTATCATATTACCGTTTAAACAATTGAATCTTAGAATTGTTAGTCTATAAGTGTTATTATTTATGTTAAATTGTATGATGGAAAAAGAGATAGCAGAATATTTAGTTAGTCCAGGAAAGAAGGTTTTACTTAGCGATTATCCAACCCAATATAAAGGGCCTCAAGTGAAGGGAAATGCAGTATTGGAGCTGGCTGAGATTAAAGAGCAGTTGGATGAACTTCAGGAAAGGTTGTATGCTGCTGATTCTCATTCTGTCTTGATTCTTTTTCAGGCGATGGATGCTGCGGGGAAGGATAGTGCGATAGAGCATGTAATGTCGGGTTTAAATCCTCAGGGTTGCCAGGTATTTACTTTTAAAACGCCAACATCGGAAGAGTATGATCATGATTTTTTATGGCGTCATTACAAAGCTTTACCAGAAAAAGGACGAATAGGTATTCATAACCGGTCTCATTATGAAAATGTATTGGTGTGTAAAGTACATCCTGAATATGTGTTAAATGAAAAGATCCCTGGCTATAGTAATATTAAAAAAATAAATAAGGCTTTTTGGAACCGGAGGTACGAGAGTATTAGGAATTTTGAGCAGCATATTAGTGATAATGGAACTGTTATTGTGAAAATATTTTTACATGTTTCCAAAGAGGAGCAGCGTCAACGTTTCCTGGATAGAATTGATGATCCGGCTAAGAATTGGAAGTTTTCTTCTGCTGATATCGCCGAACGTGCTTTATGGGAAGATTATATGAAAGCCTATGAAGAGGCCTTAACGGAAACTTCTACGCAAGGGGCGCCTTGGTACGTCATCCCTGCTGATAAGAAATGGTATGCCAGGTTGGCTATAAGTAAGATTGTGCTAGATACGTTTAAAAAATTAGATCTCAAATATCCGGTGCTGCCAATAAATGAGATGCATAAGTTGGGCGAAATTAAGCAACAGTTACTCAACGAAAAGTAGGCTATAGATTACACTTATTTCGTGTGTTTTCTCTGCAGCTCGTAATCGTAGATTAGTTTTCCGATGTTCTTCATAAAAGGATAGCATACTGTAGTATACTCATACTTTCCATCGTTATAAATTCCATCATCATTGGATTGAATTACTGCTGTTAAAAAGAACTCTACTTTATGTTTGCTGTCTTTGAAATACGCGTTATCTATGATAAAGCCGTAAGAGTCGCCGTATTTATTAAATATTTTCAAATCAGGATTCAATACCGCATCTTTTTCTCGGCCATAGTATAGCATTTTGGAATAGGTCGGCCAAAATTCCTTAGGATCATAAGCTGGGTAATCACTTTCTGTTGGTAGTTTACTCATATAGACGTAGATGAGTTGGTAATCGGCAGGTGTTAAGTTAAAACGTTCTTTAGCAGGGAATGCTTCAGGATGGATTAACTTTTTCATCATCGCTTGTTGATCTGTGATGCTAAACGCATTCTTGTTGGAGAGGTTAAAAGGTTTGTTTACTAGTTTTTCGGCACTGTCAATGTATCCAATGCCCATAACTGTATTGGACAATTTTAAAGGATATTTTTTAGGGTCGTATTGTGGAGGCTGAGTGTACACCAACTGCTGACCATTGTAAAATCGGATCGGATTGGTGTGTTTTGCGGGCTCTCCAGAATCGCCGATAGCTAATCTATTCAGTATCCTGCTGTCGTGGTATCCATATTTTTTAAGTTTACTATTGATCTCTGCACGACCGATAAACTCAAATAAGCGATTAAAGGCATCATTGTCGCTGGTTAATAATATTTTTTTAATGTATTGTTCTATAGATGGTAGGCCATTTTTAGCGGTTGTATCAACCAATACCTTCGTTTGGCCCGATCTTGCACTATCTGTGATCATGGTACTGGCAGCGCTAAACCCTTTTATTTTAAGTTCGTTTATTTTCTCCAAGGCAAAGATTACTGCAGCAAGCTTTACTGTACTGGCCGGATAAAAATAACGATGATCATTTAAATTGTAGCTGTAGGATTTAAAGGTTGTTTTGTTTTTTAAGTCTCTGTTTACTTGAGTATATCTGACCTGTATTTGATTTTTTTGAGGATGATTTAAAACACTTGAAAATAGCTCTGGGTGTTGATTCATGAGCTTTTCGATCAGTACGGTGTCGGTTTTTTGTGCTGCAGAATGGAGGCTGATCATGAGCAGTAAAGCGAAAATTGTTTTGTTCATTGCCGTAGGTTAATACTGATAAATATAAGTAATAAAAAATATAGGTTTTGTTGGTGGATGGATAATTGATTACATTCGCCTCGCTTTTGGTTCTGGATAGTTGATCTATCTGGATTAAAAGGGAATACGGTGTAAATCCGTAACTGTCCCGCAGCTGTAAGCTCTATAACGGTGTTCAAATCGAAGCCACTTTTCAGATTCTGTTAAAAGAACGATGATTGGGAAGGCAGGATATCCGGGAGTAAGTCAGAAGACCTGCCATAAGTAATAATATTTCATAGCTTTCGGGGACTGAAGCTAGGGGTGAGTGCTTGTTTATTGTATTTCATTTCCTTGATCTATCTGTTTGCTGTGGGTAAAAAAGCTCACAAACAAAAACAAAATAAAATGAAGTTTAATAGTAAACTATTAATTGCAATGAGTGCTGGTATAATCCAGCTGGGCGTTACAGAAACATCACAAGCCCAGAAGGTCGTAAGTCTTGATAGCGTTGTTATCTCGGCCACAAAAAATGACCAGAAGCAATCACAGACCGGTAAGGTAGTTACCATTATTGGTCGTGACGTGTTAGATCGGAGCCAGGGTAAAAATTTGATGGAACTGCTAAATGAGCAGGCCGGAATCGTAGTAGGTGCCGCAACCGCAAATGCTGGTTTAAATAAAAGTTTATTTGTAAGGGGAGCTGCAAGCGCCCATGCAGTAGTGTTGATTGATGGTATCCTGGTAAATAATCCGGCCGGTTCAGGAAGCGCGCTCGATCTTCGGATGTTCTCTATTGATCAGGTTGATCATATTGAGATTTTAAAAGGCGGTCAGTCGACTATTTATGGCTCTGATGCAATAGCAGGTGTAATTAACATCGTAACAAAAAAAGGTAAAGATGCTGGAAATAGTGTTTATGGTGTAGCCAGTTACGGTACTTATAACACCTACAAAGGAACAATCGGGGTGAGTGCCAATGTGGATAGATTTTCCTACAACATTGCCTATACGCAAATCAAAACTGATGGTTTTTCGGAAGCTGCAGAACCGGTAGGGAATACAACCCCATTTGAAAAGGATGGCAACAAGACCGGGGCAGTTAATGCAAATTTCTCTTTGCAGGCCACTGATAATTTCAGTATTAGCCCGTTCCTTCGCTATTTTTACGGCCATTATGATTTTGATGCGACGTCATTTGTAGATGATCCAAACAATAATTCAAAGCTTAAGCACTTCAATGGTGGTGTTAGTTCAAGATATAACTTCGGAACAGGTAAAGTTACTTTCAATTACAGTTACGAAACTTCATCACTAGGTTCTGAAACTCAATATGGTGCAAGCCTCGGTGAAGGTAAATTGAGTCTGATTGATTTATTTTACAATCAAAAAGTAGGTAATAATATTGATGTTTTGGTGGGTTTAGATAATAGAGCTACCAACTCTAGATCGAATTCAGGTCCAAGCGTATCGACCAATCTATTTAGTACCTATGCATCGGTATTTGCACATGATTTAAGCATTTTTAACCTTGAGATAGGTGGACGTTACAATAAACATAAAGACTTTGGAGAAAATTATACTTACAATATTACCCCTTCGATTAACATTATAAAACAAGTTAAGTTATTCGGTACCATTTCAACATCATTTAAAACACCTACGCTTGCAAATTTATTCGGATTGTATGGCGCCAATTTGAATCTTAAACCGGAGCGTTCTAAAAACTACGAAGCAGGAGTTAATTTTAGTCTTGCTGACAATAAATACACTTTGCGAGTTGCAGGTTTTAAAAGAGATCTAACGGATGGTATTGTATTTACAAATTCAGGATATGTAAATCAGCCGTATCAAACGGCCAAAGGTTTGGAAGTAGAGCCATCGGTGAAATTTGGAACTTTTAACCTGAACGGATTTTACGCTTATGTAGAAGGTAAGGAATTTAATGATGTAGCGAGAGATGTTTCTAACCATCTAATGCGCAGGCCAAAACATGTTTTCGGTGTAAATGCGGGTGTTCAGGCTACAAAGCAGCTTTATGTAAGTTCTTCATTTAAGTATAATGGAAAGCGTACAGATGCTGATTATGCTGATTTTAACGCCGTTAAGGTTGTAGATCTTCCGGCTTACAAATTGCTAAACATCTATGGTGAGTATACTTTGGTTAAAAAACATGTTAAGTTATTTGCTGATTTCAAGAATGTTTTGGATGAGAAGTATACTGAGTATTATGGTTACAACAGTATGGGCTTTAACGTGAATGCTGGCGTAAGTTTTACGATTAAATAGCATATCGTTTATTTAATGATACGGCCCCTTTTGTGTAAAGCAAAAGGGGCTTTTTCGTTTTTAATATTTGCGGATAGTTTTATATTAAGTACCTTCGCAACGCTTTTGGTTCCCGATAGGAATTAACCTATCTGGATTAAAAGGGAATACGGTGTAATTCCGTAACTGTCCCGCAGCTGTAAGCTCCATAACGGTATTCAAATCGAAGCCACTTTTCTAAACCTTTAACAAGGGGATGATTGGGAAGGCAGAATATCCGGGAGTAAGTCAGAAGACCTGCCATTCGCTTTTATGATTTCATAGCTTTCGGGGATTGAAGCTAGGAGTGAGTGCTTATTTATTGTATTTCATTTCCTTAATCTAACTGTTTGCTGTGGGTAATACTCACAACAAAATGATAAGAAACAAACATGCCTTTAGGGGCGTAAATTGTGCTTTATTGACTTTTATGGCCATTTTTTTGGCTAACTTTTTTATGCCCGTAACTCTGCTGGCACAAAAGGTTGTTACCAAAGCTTTAAGGTCAGATTCGTTAAATAAAGTAAACCAGCTTAAAGAAGTACAGATCAGCAGGGTAAAGATTACGCGGCGACAAACTTCTTCTACACCTCTTCAAATACTTTCAGGAGCAGAGCTGGAACGTTTAAACAGTTTGTCTGTTGCTGATGCCGTTCGCTTTTTCTCAGGTGTACAGCTAAAGGATTATGGGGGTATTGGGGGCTTAAAGACCATCAACGTAAGGAGTATGGGGACCAATCATACCGCTGTATTTTATGATGGCGTACAATTGGGGAATGCCCAGAATGGACAAGTTGATCTCGGGAAATTTTCTTTGGATAACATCGAGGAAATAGAACTCTATAATGGCCAGAAGAGCACCATCTTTCAATCGGCCAAAGGTTTTGCTTCAGGGAGTTCCCTATATCTTAATGCAAAACAGCCTGTTTTTGAAAAAGGACAGTCTGATCATCTAACCGCAACACTTAAATCGGGTTCCTTTGGTTTAATTAACCCTTCAGTACGCTGGCAAAAGAAAGTAAACGATAAGGTTTACAGCTCAATAAGTGCAGAGTATAAAAATGCAAATGGGAGATATAAATTCCATGATACCAATGGTACATATGATACTACACTGGTTAGGAAAAATGGAGATATAGAGACCATGCGATTGGAGGGGGGCTTATACGGTAAGTTGGCCGATAGTAGTGTCTGGAGCGCTAAGCTTTATTTTTATAATGATGAGCAGGGCTTACCAGGTGCAATAGTTAACAATGTATATGACTTCAGTCAGCGCTTGTGGAACCGGAACTTTTTTGTTCAGGGTAACTATAAAAAAGAAGCGGGCCGGTATAATTTAATGGCATCAGTAAAATATGCGAATGATTATTCTAAATATCTGGATCCTAATATTGTTAAGGATGATGGCTTAACTAATAATATTTACAAGCAGCAGGAGTTTTATGCGACCTTGTCTAACCGATATAAAATCAGTCCCTTATGGGACGTTGTTTTATCTGCAGATTACCAGCGCAATACTTTGGATGCGAACTTGTACCGTTTCCCGTATCCTACCAGACAAACGGTTCTTGTTGCCCTGGCCACCGAAATTCATTTAAACCGGTTAAATATTCAGGCTAATTTATTGGGAACACTTGTAAATGACGAAGTAGAGCAATATTACTCTGCGGGTAATAAGCGCGAGCTTACGCCAACTGTAATGGCCTCCTGGCAGCCTTTTGGTTCAAAGGAGTTTCGCTTACGTGCGTTTTACAAGCACATATTCAGGATGCCTACTTTTAATGATCTGTATTATACTTTTATTGGCAGCACTTTTTTGAAGCCAGAATATACTAAGCAGTATGATGTGGGTTTTACTTACATCAAGCTATTTGAAAACAAGTGGCTAAGTCAGATCAGTATCCAATCTGATGCTTACTACAATAAGGTAAAGGATAAAATTGTTGCTGTTCCCGGGGCAAACCTGTTTAGATGGAGCATGCAGAATTTAGGTTTGGTTGAAATAAAAGGACTGGATGTGAATGCGCAATCTGTCTGGAAAATTGCCGATGGCTTAAACGCTAACCTAGGGCTTACCTATACTTATCAGCAGGCACTTAATGTAACCAATGTAACGTTGAACTATAGGAATCAAATTCCTTATACTCCGGTTCACAGTGGTTCTATAATAGGGGGGCTAGACTGGCGAAACCTGGGTCTGAACTACAGTTATATTTATACTGGAGAGCGGTATGACCAAAGTGCAAATATTGCTGCAAACTATGTACAGCCCTGGTATACCCATGATATCACATTTCATTACCGTAAATCTATTGGCGATAAAAATATCAAGTTCTCTGCCGAAGTAAATAACCTACTTGATCAGAATTACGCCGTGATTACCAATTTCCCAATGCCCGGCAGGTCATATCGTTTCACCTTATCTTATTCCTATTAATTATGAACAATAGAAAACTATATTTTTTAAACTCGGTTCTGCTTTGTGCTTTAATGCTTACAGCTTGCAGAAAGGATATAAATCCTGTGAAAGAGGAAATTGAAGCAATCATTCCTGATCCTTCAAGTGCGATAAAGGGCTTTTACCTGGTTAATGAAGGAAACATGAATATGAATAAGGCCTCATTGGATTACCTTGATATACATGCGGGCGTTTATAGAAAGAATGTTTATGGCACAGCCAATCCTGAAGTAGTAAAAGGATTGGGTGATGTTGGGAATGATATCTCTGTATATGGCTCAAAGCTATATGTAGTAGTTAATGTGTCCAATAAGGTAGAGGTGTTGGATGTTAAAACGGGTAAAAAAATCAAGCAGATTGATGTGCTTAATTGTCGTTATATCACCTTCAATAAGGGTAAAGCTTATGTAAGTGCTTATTTAGGTGAGGTTGGTGATCCTAAAGCGCCACAAGGGGTCGTGGTATGTATCGATACGACTACTTTGAACGAAGTAAAAAGGGTAGAGGTTGGTAGGCAACCAGAAGAAATGGCTATAGTTGGCGAAAAATTATACGTTGCCAACTCTGGTGGTTACAGTCCACCAAACTATGAAAGAACAGTTTCCGTCATAGATCTGAATACCTTTCAGGTGGTTAAAAATATTGATGTAGCTATTAATTTACATCGACTTAAAGCTGATCAGTACGGAGATTTATATGTGACTTCGAGAGGGGATTACTATGATACCCCTTCTAAACTTTTTGTGATTGATACCAAGACTGAGACTGTCAAAAAGACCTTTGATATTGGCGTAAGTAATTTGGCTATAGATAATGATCTGGCTTACTTCTATAGTACAGAGTTTAGTTATTTGACTGGTAATAATACGATTAGTTATGGTATCCTAAATGTAAAAGACGAGGTGCTAACGAACCAAAAGTTTATAACTGATGGGACAGATAAAAATATCATGATTCCGTATGGAATTGCCGTTAACCCGATTAGTAAGGATGTATATGTAACCGATGCCAAAGATTACGTTTCGCCTGGCAGGTTGTACTGTTTTGATAAAAATACCGGAAAAAGGAAGTGGTCTGTCGAAACCGGAGATATTCCTGCTCATATCGCTTTTGTTTACAAGTAAGATCACCCGTTGCCATCATGGGACTCCAAATACAATTGTCATCGCCTGAATCAATTAAATCATTAAATAATTAACCAATAAATAAATAAATAAATAAATAAATAAATCAAATGAAAATTAAAAATTATCTTCTCCTGGCATGTTTAGTCATTAGCCTGCTATCAGCCTGTAAAAAAGACGAGGCTATACCGGCTCTATCCATTCAGATGGGTGTTGCTGACAAAGAGATTACTGGTAAGTTAAGTGAAAAGCTATCCTTTTCTGCGAGTAGCACAAATGAGGTTGTTTACCAACAGGAATGGAAGTTAGATGGCGAAGTAAAAAGCACTGGAGGTGTGTATGAGTTTACGCCTTTAAAATCTGGCATTTACCTGATCGAATACACTGCTTTTAATAACTCGGATACATTTACTTTTTTATACACCATTAAAGTAGAGGCTCCAACTAAGCCTGTTACTCCTGAGAGCTCCATGTATGTAACTAAGTTATTCGAATACAATCCTGCACCTGGACAATTTATCAATAAAGCACCTGGAAATTTAGTAAGTGCTGAAGGTATCCTTGGAAAAAAAGGGATGGTTACATTAGGTGCATGGGGCGGTTATATCGTATTGGGATTTGATCATACTGTGTTGAATGTCGATAAGGATGATATTGTTGTGTACGGTAATCCAATGGGAAACTTTGCTGAACCAGGAATTATATGGGTAATGCAGGATGAAAATAACAATGGAAAGCCTGATGATACCTGGTATGAAGTGGCAGGAAGTGACTTTGGTAAAGCCGGCTATAAAAGGAATTACTCAGTTACCTATACCAGGCCTACACCAGATACTGCTCCAATTCCATGGAAAGATAGCGATGGTAATACAGGTTTTGTCGCTACAAACACTTTTCACAAGCAGAGTTATTTTCCACTATGGGTAACTGGAAGTGAATATACATTAACGGGTTCTATATTGCCATCTACGGGTATTGATATGACTAACCCTAGCTACATCACAAGTGCTCCATTTGCATGGGGATATGCTGATAATACTGTTGGTGGAGATAAGGTTGATATCAGCAATGCTGTAGATAAGAATGGTAAAAAAGTATCATTAACGGGTGTTGATTTTATTAAAATTCAAACAGGTATCCAAGCTAATATGGGATGGTTAGGTGAGCTGTCTACAGAAGTACTTGGTGTAGCTGATCTTAGTTTGTTGAAGTAATAGCAATTCTTTCTTACCAGAATAAAGCGCTCTTAAAACACAAATTCGAAATTATTTGACAAAAAATGAAAATTAAAAATTTAAAAAATGCAGTGTTTGCATTAATGATTACAAGTGCTTTAGTTGCCTGTAAAAAAGACAATAATATTGTTAAAGAAGAGTTGCCTGCTCCTGGTAAATATGAAAACGGTTTTTTTGTAATTAATGAAGGTTGGTTTGGTCATGGAACAGGTTCTGTAAGCTTTTTTGATTATGAATCAGGAAGTTTAAAGGACAGTGTATTTCAAAAGGAGAATCCAAATAGTCAAGGATTTATGCCTACAAGTTCTACAGTACAGTTTGCTGCGGAGTTTAACCATAATTTGTATGTGGTAAGTAAAGCTAGAGGGCCTGTTGTTATAGCAGATGCCAAGACCCTTAAAGAGGTTGGCCGTATTCCGGGGTCAACTGATTACGAATGGCGTGCTTTTGTAGGTTTAGACGAAAATAGAGGGTTGTTGAGTGCTAGTGATGGTGTTTATATGATTAATCTTAAAACTTATAAACCTGCTTTTAAACTATTGGGTGCTACAGGACAGACTGGGGATATGCTAAAAGCTGGTAAATATATTTATGTGCTTAATCAGTCGGCTGGTGCGATTATTTATAATGCTGAAGATCTTACTGTAGTTAAGAAAATAGCAGGAGTTACTTTAGGATTTGCGCAAACACCTAACCAAAAAGTATGGTATACCAAAACAAAATACTTGTACAGCTCCAATCCGCAAACCTTAGAGACCGATAGTGTTGAATTACCATTTACTCCTCCAACAACATGGTCTATCTGGTTTTCTTCTCCAATTATAGCATCTACCAAGGATAATACTGTGTTTTTATTGAAATCACCGAGCTATGGTGGAGGTAAAGAGTTGTATAAATATACGGAAGGCAACAAAACGACTTTAGAAAAGCCATTCATTACTACGCCGGATAAACAATCCTTTTATAAAAGGAATTTAGGCTATAATCCGCAAACCAATCAAATTGTTACGAGTACTGTGCAGGATGGTTATGGTGTAAATTACGCGGTCAATAATATCTATTTTCATGATGCTGGGACAGGACAACTGGTTAAACAGATTCCTTATAGCGGTTATTATTTCCCTGCAATGTTTGTATTCCATTAAAATTCCATATAAATAATATAACTTTGTGTTATAAATTAAATGAACATGTCTGGATCTAAATTTAATCCAAGTGCAGTAATTCTATTGTCAATAGTTGTACTTGTTAGCATTTTCCGCGTAGCGGCACCTTACTCTGACAATTTTAAAGATATTGCTAATTTTTCGGCAGTAGGAGCTATTGCCTTGTTTGGCGGTGCATACTTTAATAGTTCTGCCAAGGCATTTGGTTTCCCTTTATTGGTACTATTGATCAGCGATATTTTTATTGCCCAAACATCTGGATTTGGTTTCTTTTACCCGGGATGGTACTGGACATATATCGCTTTTATCGCAATGGTTTTTGCTAGTAAGTTATTGCTTAATAAAGTAAATGTTCAGAATTTAGTATTGTCAACAATCGTAATAGTGCTAATCCACTGGATTGTTTCTGATATTAGTGCAATGTATGTACCTGGATTGTATCCACCTACATTGGCTGGTTTTGGTGCATGTTTAATAGCTGCAATTCCTTTCGAATTGAAGTTTTTATATGGTACCGTGATTTATGGAACGGTGATGTTCGGTGTAATGGCTACGTATCCTAGCTTGAGTTTTAAAAAGAGTGTAAAAGCTTAAATTGATATAACAAATTTTAGTTTAAAAAGGCAGCCCAAAAAGGCTGCCTTTTTTCTTTTAGAGGCCTTATCTTGCCTTTTAGATAGTTGAGATTTCATTTGGAACGCCAATAGATCCCTACTCCAATTATTTCCTATTGTTTCTAGTATATAAAAATAAGCTTCCTCTATGCTATTTGATTTGCTGAAGATTAATATATTATGCCCCCATTGTATTTGGACAACAGGATGTTGAATAGTTTCATCCCTGATATTATGGAAACTCAAATTCTTGAACTAAAAAAAGAGTAACTACAAAGATTCAATTTGCTCAATAGTGAGTCCAGTAGTCTCAGAGATTAAATTAAAGGCAGCATTTGCGGCTTTTAATTTAAGAGCCATTTCTTTACGTTCCTCTTCTCTCACGTTCTCCATCGCGCTAAAGTAATCACGCTCTATTTTTAATCCTTGATTGTATTCGCACATTTCTTCTCGCGTTAAATTGTCCATTTCAGCAAGCTCAAATACTTTTTCGTATTCTGTGTTGCCTACCAAAGATAGCGGTATTTCAGATAATTCCTCATTTAAGAAGTATGATCTGTTATTGCTGTTTCTTTATTTCATTGGCTATATATTTATGTAATTGGTTTTTGAATTAAATCGATTGCAAGATTATTAGAATAATTTAAACACACGATATTTTCAATAAAATTATTTATGTTTTTTTACAAGAAATATTGTAATTAATTGCGATGTTTTTGAGTGGTCTCTTGTAAAGAACTAACCCAATCACATTTATAGCCAAAGAGCAGGTTTCCTCACACCTTGTTCACACCAAACCCACAAACAGGTACCTTTTCGTGAAAGGATTGTGTCTAATGTGTGAATCATGTGAGGACTTGCCTACCGGGACGGTATAGTTGTAGGTAGGATCGGTACCAGTGCTGAATAAAAAACCTTTCGTTGCTTTTATTGTTATTTCAATGTTAGTATTGCTCAGCATCTTTTTATAGCTCCGTATGATTAAAATTTTCCCTATTAATCTTAAAGTAAAAAAACGAGGTAATCCTTTTACTTACTTATTATTTTGCTGCTTACCCTTCTTTTGTTTGAATTTGAATGCGCAATCAACAAGTTTGCAGGATTGTTTCAATTTGGCTGTTCAGCATAACATGACCATCAGACAAGCCCGGTCTGCTTTGTTATCTGGTCAGTATAATTTGCAGGCTGAGAAAAAGAGCTACTTACCTAAAGTTGATTTACTATCCAGTTACACCTATTTGAGTAGTCCACTTACGATCAATCTGCAGACCGTTAAAGATGGTCTTGTTAGTGGATCATCGGCACAAAGTGTAAATGCGGCAAATGAGGTGTTTAGGGAGATTACAGGCAACAACCTTTCTCAGGCTGCTCAGGATAGAATTTTGAATACTTCAAAGAATATTATTGGCGCTATCTATCCTGATTATAATCCTGAATTGAGTAAGCAATCCTATTTTGTTGCGGGCTTAGGGGTAAGGCAGCCCATTTTTTTAGGCAATAAGCTTGATGCGGCTACTAATCTGGCCCAGTCTTTAGTAAACACGGCAAGTATCAATGTAAATCTGGTAAGCAAGGAAGTTGATTTTTTAATTTCTCTGCAATACATGCGTATTTTATATCTGAATACGCTTTTAAACAACCAGCAGCTTATCGTTAGTGCCTTAGAAAAGAATAAGAACTATGCAGAAGAGCTGGTTAAGAATCAAATATTACCTCCTTATCAAAAGAGTTGGACCAGTGTAGTGCTGATGCAAGCAAACGCAAGGTTTAATAGTATCAAATTAGATAAACAAAATGCCCATGTTGAGCTGAATAAGCTGCTTGGAGTTGGTTTGGACTCTAATGTGGTGATTACAGATACTTTAAAATATGTAACGGTTGATCCGGTTTTGCCCCAGGGAGATTTTTGGACTGATAACCCAATTTATCAGCTTGCCGGAAGTAAAATTTCGTATGCTAAAACTGCAGAAAAGATCAGTAAATCATTTGCGCTCCCTAATGTTTTTGCTATCGGTAATTACAATTTATATCAGCGAGATCTGCCGGTAACGATACCCGATTGGTTTGTTGGTGTGGAGTTACAGTGGAGCTTGTTTAACGGGCAAACCCGCAAGCGTACATTGGCTGCAAGGCAATTGGTAGATGAGGCGAAATTGGGTGAAGAGAATGCTGCACAGACACTGCAGGTGTTATCGAAGGTTTCGAGGAATAAAATGATTTCTCTTCAGAATGAGGTAATGGTACTGGACAATGCCAGGAAAGAGGCACATACGACCACGAGCTTAATCACTAAACGGATGGAGAATCAGCTTTCATCTCCAAAGGATGTAAATGATGCGGTGTTGATAGAGGAAGAAATAGATAAGGCCTATCAGGCAGCAGTTTTGGGCTATTACCTGGCACTCGCAGAATATTTTAACAGTCTGGGAAATCCTAAACAAATCTCTCAATTTATTAAGTAAAAGGATGTGAAGATGCAGGGCAAAAAGAATATAAAAGATACAAAAATGAAGAAAATTATACAAAATTACTGGGCACTACTTATACCAATTTTGGTGGTTATAATTGCTTTGTTTTTCTTTCTCGCAGGTAATAAAGACGAAGAAAACATGATAGGGATGGTTGACGCTTCGAGCGTGGATGTGGCGGCAGAGTTTCCGGGAAGATTGGACTCTTTATTAGTTGAGCAGGGGGATACTGTTAAAGCAGGGCAGCTGTTGGCTATTTTGCGGTCTAATGAGATTGATGCGATTAAATCACAAGCTTTAGCGGCAATAGATGCGGCTAAAGGTCAACAAGAGTTGCTAACCCAGGGAGCCAGACCAGAACTGATTGAAGCGACATCAAAGCTGTACCAGATCTCTGAGGAGCAATATAAACTGTTTAACACGACTTACCAGCGTATGGAGCGCTTATACAATGCTGATGTAATTTCGGGACAGGAGAAGGATGTGTTTTATTTCAGATATCAGGCTGCAAAGAAAGAGATGGAGACTGCTCAATTGAATTTGCAGATGCTTAAAAATGGTACGCGACCAGAGATTCTTAAAACAGCGAATGCAATTGTGAAACAAGCTGAGCAGGCTTATGAGCTCACTAAAGCATTAGGCGATAATACTAAGGTGCATGCACCTGCAGAAGGCGTAATATCCAGTCTGGTTACGCATCAAGGGGAAATTGTATCTATTGGGTACCCTATGATGACCATAGAAAAGAAAAACTCCTCGTTTTTAAAATTCAATATCCGTCAGGATAAAGCAAAGGATTTGAAAGTAGGATCGCTAGCAAAGGTTACTGTGCCTGGTTGTGAGCCAGAGACTTTTGCCGTAAAGGTATCATCTATTTCGCCTACATTGGAGTTTGCCAATTGGGTGCCTGCTAAGGATAAGGGGCAATTTGAATTAAGAACATTCACAATAGAGTTTAAACCAGCGCATCTTTCGGCTATTAAGGGATTACGTTCGGGCATGACAGCGTCATTAATTCTGCCCTAATGCAGTTAATCGCTCATATCATTTTAAGGGAGTGGAAGCGGATACTAAGATTACCCGTTTTTTACCTGGTTATGCTAGTTATTCCCGGCTTGCTGTTTTCGTTTTATGCCTTGATTTATGAGAAAAAAGATGCAAAGCATTTGGCTTTTGCCATTTGGGATGACGATAAATCGGCTATAAGCAGGCAGCTTATTTTCTTGCTGGAGCAACGCGAAACCCTTCAGATTACTCGGAGCGTAAGCAGCGAGGCAGAAGTGAAAGACTTGATTCAAAAAGGAGAAATATTGGGTGCGGTGCACTTTCCTGTAAATATGCAGAAGGATATTTTCAGCAGGCATAAGACTAATGTAACACTTTATACAAATGCTGCATCATTAGTACCAGCCAAGCTTGTATATAAAGCTGTTGCGGAAGTGATTATAACAGGAAGTTCGGGGGCAGTATTGAAAAAATTGGTAAAAACAGGGATGAAGCCTGATCGGGCAATGGCATTGGCTAATCCAATTAAGCTTAATTCTTATCAGTTGTACAATTCGAACTACAATTACCAGGAGTATCTTGTTCCGGGCTTAATTACTGTAGGTATGCAGATGATTCTCATCATCAGTAGTATGTTGGCGCTCAATTACGAGTGGAAAACGAATACCATGCAGGAATTGTTCGAGCTCAGCAATGGGTCGGCGTTGTTGGTTATTACAGGCAAAACGATTGCTCATCTTGTGGTGAGTTGGTTTAATTTCTTTTTAATAGCTTTTGTCATTTTTCCCTTCTTTGGGATTGGTGTGTGGGAGGCTACAGCTAAATTCTTTTTGATGTATACCTTATTGTCTCTGGCTTGTTTGGGTATAGGGATGTTTATTTCCGCTTTGTTTAAGGATGTGATGTTATCGGGGGATGTGGCTTTGTTTTATACTTCTCCTGCATTCGTTTTTAGCGGCTTTACCTTCCCTAGATGGGCAATGCCATGGTATGATCAGTATTATGCTACGATAATGCCTTACACACCTTTTCTGGATGCCTTTTTTAAGGTTTACTATATGAATTTACCCATGCGCTATGCACAGGCAGATATTTATAAGCTGCTTTTGTTTTGTATAGTTATGTTTCCAACAGCTTTAATATTATTTCAGCGTCAATTTAATACGAGTAAAAATGAGCAAGAAGTCCAGGCCGTCGCTAATTAAGCTTTTTTTAAGGGAAGCATCGCTGGTAGCAAAGGACCATAGTTTGTTGCTTACGTTGCTTATTGCTCCATTGCTGTATGCTTTTTTTTATGGGAGTATTTACATCAATAAAGAAGAGGAGAATGTAAAGCTGGCGGTAGTGGATGATGACCAGTCGCGATTGTCACGTTTGTTACAGCAAAATATTGATAATTCGCCGATGGTTGAACTGATTCATTTTCCTAATTTGGAAGCGGCAAAGGAGTATATGTATCAGGGCGATTGTCAGGGTTATTTCTATATCCCCAAGGGCACCCAAACTAATTTACTCAGTCTTAAACAAAGTAATGTAGTACTTGCAGTAAATGCAGCAAGGTTTCTGCCTTCTAGTGATTTATTGGCTAGTGTTCAGCAAATTTGTCTTACTATTGGGGCGGGAGTGCGGCTACAGTATTTTGAAAAAACTGAGGGTTTAAGCACAGCTATGGCCATGCAAAATGTAATGCCCATTAATTTAGATTACAGACCATTGTTTAATGAAAGATCGAGTTATGGTGCTTTTTTACTGCCGGCATTGTTGGCGCTAATTTTACAGCAAACTTTGCTTATTGGTTTGTCTGAAAGTGTGGCCGGCGAGCGGCAACATGGTACCTTTAAGGAATGGCTAGGTGGGGGCGTCTCGACTGCAATATGGGGTAAGGGCTTGTTTTATCTTTTTGTTTTTGGCGCTTATGGTTTCTTTTTTCTGAACGTAAATTTTAAACTGCTCGATTTGCCGATGCGGGGTAGCGGTTTTCAATTAGGGGTATTGTTGTTTGTGTTGCTGCTTACGCTTATTCCAATGGCACAATTTATTGGCTCATTGTTTAAAAGCCAGCTCCTGTGTTTGCAGATCATGGCTTTTTCGACTTATCCTATTTTCTTAATTACAGGCTATACCTGGCCATTTGAATCGTTACCCTTAGTTGTGCAGTGGATGTCGATGTTATTGCCTACAACGCCGTTTATTAAAGTGTACACGGCTATTGTACAATCGGGAGCTAGTTTGGCTAGTATGATGGGGCCTATGTTGCATTTATTACTGTTGTGGTTGTTTTATAGTAGTATCTGCTATATGAGGTTTAGAAAATTAAGATTCTCTTAATACGGCTGTGATCTCTTCTCCGATGTGGAACACAGTATCTTCACATAAAACGATGTCTAGCCGATCGGCTTCTAAATCAGGTTGATATAGTGGTAAGTCGCCGGGAATGATGTCTTCGTCAGGTACTTGCTCCCAAAGTTCACCATCAGGGTCCATTCTAACAGCGCCAATGATTCCACCAAAGTAAATTACTAAATAATACTTTTGTGTGGTGGGCAATATGGCTAACGTTACTTCCTGTTCACCAAAACCAATTCTTATATTGAACATTTTCATAATTAGACAACATCCATTCTAAGGTTTTGTTTTTCTGTAGGTTACATTATGGTGATGCCAGCATTGAAGCCCAGCCATCCTTTTGTGGAGCCGCCTAAATTGGTATGGCGGCTAGGGACTATATTTTGTTTATAGCCTGGGGCGCTGGGATTTAGGTGCTGATTGCCGGTGTAAATGGCATAAGTAGGTCCGCCGAATACCGTTAAGCCCTTAAACAACTGAAATTGGATGTTACTTTGAAAGCGATTAAGTAAGTTGTCTGCGTTCCAATCGCCCAGGTATAGGTATTGTCCGGTCATTTCCAGCCCAATAGCTATGCGTTTGTTAAGGATGAAATCATGACCAACACCAATACCTGCGGTATGTATTTTTTCCTGATTTGAAAGGTTTAAGCCTGCAAACAATATGGTATATAGCTTGGCATTACCGGTTTTTAAGGAAACATTGACATTGGTGATTTCGTTTGTGTATAGGCTTATTTTGTGGTAACCATTTTTTATAAAGTTGATTAAACCTAAGCTGTAACCGGATGAGGTATCGGCAACATTGATTAAGCCAAATTGAAAACCGTCCATTTTTTTAGCATAATTAAAGATGCCCGCAATTTGTACACCTTTTACGTGCTTAGCACCTATATTGCCTATGCCTGCGAGTTGGAAGCCATCAAAATCTTTACTAACCAGGTTAAGGATGCCAGCTGATTGCGTCCCCTTCATGTTTTTAGCGGCTAGATTAAGTATGCCTGCCAGCTGGAAACCAGCTGCGTCGGCTTTTACATTGTTGACCAGCCCGGCTGCCTGCAATCCTTTTGTTTTTCCCCGTACGTCATTTACCAATCCTGCCATCTGAATTCCGGTAACTGAGCCGCCAACTTGATTGAAAAGTCCTGCGGCCTGTAGTTTCTTTACATCACCCTTGGTAATGTTGAATAGCCCTGCCATTTCGAAACCGTTTGTGCCTGCGGTGTATCCGCCTAAGACGTTTATCGATAGTTTATTAATCACTTGTGAACTCATGATCCCATGAGAGCTTAATCCGGGCGTTAGGGAGGCTTGAAAAGGGGTGTTTGCAAAGAAATTGGGAATGTTTAGACTCTGGATCCTTTGACGTGAGGAAATGAAGAACCTGCCCAATCCTGAGTTTTCGATGTCACCGAATCGCCCGTTTCCTTTGTTTGCATCAGGATCATTGTATCCTTCGGGCTTTATTTTGATATCTGATAGGAAAATTAGGGTAGTATCGCGGTAACTTTCCTTACTGGCGGTTAATATCACCTCTTGGTGTTCGCCTTTGAATTTTAACCTAAAATACCCCTCATTGTCTGTGAGGGTTGATTGTAATAGCCTTTTCTCGTAAACACTGGCTTGTTTAACTTTGAGGCCTGTTTCTATATCTATCACAAAGCCGCTGATCAGGTATAGTTTCTCTGCTGTAGTGATGTTTTCGGGTTCGATGGTGAAATGGTTTGGAGCATAGCGCAAAATAATGTATTCTCCATTTTCTGTATAATCAACTTTGTTGTTAAATAGCTTGTTTAGCACTTCTCTTACAGGCGCGTTTTTGACGCTTAGGTTGATTAGGCTATCTCGCTTAAATAAAGAGCCACTGTATGAAAAATAGAAGTCCCCGGCCTTGCTGATCTTATTGAGCACTTCGAATAGCTGTTGGTCTTTGGCTTCGATGCTTACTCTTTTTTCTAAATTGTATTTAGATGGAGGAATGGGCATTTGCGCTTTTACATATCCTACAAGCAGCAATAGGGCAAGGGTGATTTTAAGTTTCATTATTGATGGTTGGACAATAGAATTTGGTTTTGCTTACGCTGCATGGTTATCCCTAAGGTTTCACAAATCACATCTAAATTACGATCTAAGCTTGCAGCGGTTTTTAATGTGGTGTTGAGCGGTAGGTTTTTTATAGCCGGATCATTAATGATAATGTTTGCGCTGTATTGTTCATTCAGCACTTCTACCATTCGCCATAGTGGGGTATTGTTGGCTATAAACTCTTGGCTGCGGTAATAGTTATACAATTGATCTGTATTTTGTTCTTTTATCAATTTGTCTGTGCTGTTGTTGATCACTATTTTTTCTCCTTTTTGGAGATTTATTTGATCTCTACCTAGGGTTACTTTTACGATTCCTGTCTCAACAATTACTTCAGTTTGGTTGGCTAAATGCTTTATGTTAAATGAGGTTCCGACAACCAGAACTGATACTTTGTCTATGTCAATTACAAAGGGCTTAGCTTTATCATGTGCAACATTAAAAAACACATCACCTTGTTGCAGGTGGATGCTTCTGTTTTTTTTAAAGTTGTTGGCATAACTAATCCGGGCATTTTTGTTCAGCGTAAGTTTAGATCCATCGGGAAGGATTTTTGTAATTACGGTATTGCCTGCTCTGAGGTTGATATAGGAAACAGGTTTTACGATATTGTATAATGACCATCCGGCAGCAATAAGGACAAATACAGCAGCAATTTTAAGCCAATTGTACCTAGGCTTTAATTGACGTGTTATGGTGCTGTTGGTTGTTTTTTGTTTAAACCTTAGCCAGGCATCATTTTCATTTATTTTGCTTTGGCTGGAAAGTGTTTTGCTACTGTTCCATATCTTTTCGAATTGTAAAAAATAGGTCGTATTATTTGGACTGGCATCTAGCCAGTTTTGCACTGTGATGCTTTCGGCTTCGGTTGTTTCTTTTAAAAGAAACTTTATCAATAATTCATCAGTCATGCTGTTTCTTAATTAAAAAAATCCTTGTAATACATTAAGCCTATTAAAATGAGGGAGAGGTAGTCCGCCAGTTCTAAACGCATAATTCTAAGCGCTTTTCCCATTTGGTTTTCAATTGTTTTTACAGATAAGCCCAGTCGATCTGCAATTTCTTTATATTTTAATTCTTCAAATCTGCTCATCTGAAATATGGTACGGCATTGCTCCGGTAACTTGTTTAATGCCAGTCCTATATTGAATGTTAGTTCTGTCATTTCTACTTTTGAAGATGCAGGTTCATTTTTTGTGTTCATGGTATAACTTGCAAAGTCCTGGTACTTGGTCTTGATCTTTTGGTGTTTTAAAAAGTTAAGACTGTCGTGGTATATGCATTTATAGAGGTATGCTTTTAAAGAAGTTTGCACATTTAATAAATCCCTTTTTTCCCAAAATTTTAAGAACATGTTTTGAACAATTTCTTCGGCATCATCTTCATCCTTTAAAATAGCATTGGCATAAGCATGTAATGCTTTAAAATGAGCCTTGAACAGTTGTTCAAAAGCCTGGTCATCATATTGCTGATGCTTGTTCTCGGGAGTGCTGTAAGTTAGTTTCAATGTTTAGATCTTATTCAAATATATTGGTTTCTATACCGGTAGCACTGTTTGTGGTTGTCAAATCTATGTACTGTAATTTTGGAAACCAAAAAGTGCCACGGTTAAGCTTTATAAATACTCTCTTTAGCAATACATTATTGCCTTCGTCTTTAATGTATAAATAATAATTGTTGTCGGCTGCCGACCTTTTAAGGTACAAGGGCATTTTTTTATAAGCTCGCAGTCTGATTTCATATTCATCATTTCCTATTGCTTTGCTTTGGATACCGTATTCATGTTTTTTTTCTCTGGCACTAAGCGGTTCAAGTTTTTGTGCTTCGTTTTTTTTGAGCCAGAAGCCTTTAATTGGGTCGTTAGGGTGTAAAGTCCCATTGCTATTATAGTTGAGTTCATAAACGATGGTTTTTGTCTCCGGTGAACGTTGTATATAGAACAGGCTGCTTTTTGGTATTTGAAATGCAACCTGTTCTTGTGCATCGGAAAATTGACTTAATAATAGTATTATAGTAATTAGGATTAGCGCAGTTCTTAATAACCGTTTAGCAATGGTTTTAGGCGAAGCTAACTGTAGTGCTTTGCCAGGCTTATGTTTATAGGTTTTAGATGGGCTGGCGCATATAAAGAACAAAAGTTCTTTAAGTCCGTCATTGTGCTTTATGTCTTGCAGCATATTCCTATAGTCATTAAAGCTTAACATCACATTATCTTGTTATTTATCTGGATTATTATTGTTTAAGGATTAGAATATGTATTGGATTCCGCCACCGTAACCAATGTAAAGTGCTTGAAAGTTATCATTTCGTTTGTTTTCCCACGTGGTGATATAGTCTTTGTGCAATTTTAAGCCTTCGCTACTATTTGTATTCAGATAGTTTAATGAAGGGCCACCGAAGATTTCAAGGTTACGTGTGATTTTAATTGCAGGAAGTAGTTTTAATGATGTTTTGAAATAATCTCCTTTTTTAAAGCTTTCTAATCCAATCCCGATAATTTCTGTGTTTAATCTAAATGATTTGGATTGGAAAAGGTGTGCACCTAAGCCAGCTTCAAATGCGTAGACTTCATCAGAATTTTTGAAATTGTAGCCGAGGCCGATGATTCCATAAAGAACTTTTCCACCAGATCTAAAGGAAAGCATAGTAGTAAGCGTCTCGTCGGTGGTTAAGCTGATGCTTTTCTCTCCGTTTTTAACGAGGTTTATGATTCCAATAGGGTAGTCGCTACTGTCGGCCACATTGATGAATCCAGCAACCTGAGCGCCTTTAACCTTTCCTGCAATATTGATGAAGCCTGCTATTTGTGATCCTTTGACATCCTTGGCTTTATTGATGAAGCCACCAACCTGGGTACCGTTGATATGAGCCGCCTTATTGATAAACCCTGCTGCCTGCAAACCTTTTACATCCTTTGTTAGATTAGCAAAGCCTGCAATTGCAGCTACATCTCCGCCACCATAGGTATTTAAAAAGCCAGCAAATAGAGCTCCATTGGCTTGTTTGGTAACGTGATTGGAAATGCCGGCAATCTGAAAGCCTTTGGTGTCGTTGCGGACGATGTTTGAAATTCCTGCGAAAGAAGCGCCTCTCTCGGCAGCCGAAACGCCAGCCAGCAAATGGATCGATAAAGTGTTTGTATCTAGCGGCGCATGGGTGCCATTAGTACTAAGGGGATAAATAATGCCAAAATGCATTTTTCCGGTAGGACTGTGCTGACCGAATGATTTTATCCCTGTTAGGCATAAAATCACACATAGAATAGTCTTAAACGCTGGTACTTGAATGTTTGTTCTGTAGAATGTAAAGTTCATTTTTGTCTTATTTTAAAATAGGACAACCAATTGAATCTTTACCCCTACGTGTGGAGCAAATATTTTTTACGGCTTATGTTGGCTCTTCAGTTTTTTCTTTCCTAAATACAAAACAGTAAGGGCTAGTACGGAGCTTAGCACCATAACGCTTACGGTAGGCACTGCTGATTTGACAGCAAAAAGGCTAACGCCAACTGAAGCTAAGGCACCTACTCCCATTTGAATGGCTCCCATTAGGGCTGATGCACTACCTGCATTTTTTGTAAAAGGCAATAAGGACAGCGCTGAGGTGTTTGGACTTACGAAGCCCAGGCAACATAAAAATACAAAGAGCAATGCAGTTGTTTCGGTAAGTCCGAACCAACCGTAGATGCTTCCGATAAGAAAAACTATTGCGGTAATGGACTGTGTAATTAATGCTCCAGAGATCAATTGTTCGCTGGTGTAGCGTCTGAGCATTAATGTATTGACTTGGCTTGATCCGATAAAACCTAATGCAAGGAGAGCGAAAATCCATCCGTAGGTTTCTTCGCTAACCTGAAATATCTCCATAAACAAAAGTGGAGATCCTGATATGTAAGCAAATAACCCAGAAAAGGCCAGTGCACCGGTTAAGGCGTAGGTGTAAAACTGTGGGGTTTTAAATACGATCCAAAAATTATTAATGATAGGTTTTGGTTTTAGGGAAAGATTGGTGTCGGGTTTATAACTTTCCGGCAACCAAAGCCAACTGGCTATTAGGTTAAAAGTACCTAAACCGAGTAAGATTAAGAATATGGTATGCCAACCGAAAGCTACGGTTACATATCCACCTAATGTTGGGGCAACCATTGGTGAAACACCTAAAACAAGCATCAGCAGTGCGAATACTTTGGCGTTATCCTTAACTGGGAATAAATCACGCACCATAGCAACGGAGGCTACTGTGGCGGCGCAGCTTCCTAGTGCTTGAATGAATCTTAAGCCGATTAGCGCGTCAATTGTGGTTACAAAGGCGCATCCTGCTGATGCAAGGATGTAGACTAATAGGCCAAGGTATAGCGGTCTTTTTCTCCCAAATCTGTCTAACAATGGACCATAGAGTAATTGTCCGGCTGAGATGCCGATAAAAAAGCTAGATAGGGATAAAGATACTCTTGATGTATTGGTTTGAAGATCTGCTGCAATTGCAGGAAATCCGGGAAGGTACATATCAATCGAAAAAGGGCCAAGAGCCGTAAGTGAGCCTAGTATTAAAATTAGGCTATAATATCTTTTTTGAGTCATTGCTTTTTATTGGGTTAACACAATCTTATGCTGTGAGCGGGGAGCAAGATTTTGTGAAGGTTTGCAAATATAATAAATGTGGAGTTAGGGAGTTTGTTTTGCTTAGGTTAGATTAGTGTAACGATAACGTGAAAGGCCTAAATAGATTAATTATTGCTTTATATTTGTGAATGGGGCTATTTGCTCTTTAAAATAGTAATTGATTGCCTATGTTGTTGTATGTTAAGAATATGGTTTGCGACCGTTGTATCATGATTGTGAAACAACAGTTAGAGAATTTTGGTTTAAAGGTGAATGATATCTCTTTAGGCAAGATTGACGTTGAGCCAGCTCCCGATGCGAATAAGTTACAAGATATAGCTTCTGCGATGCAGGTTTTAGGATTTGAATTGATCGATAAAGAAAAGGATCAATTGGTTGAACAGATTAAAAATCAGGTTATTGAATTGATTCATTATTCGGATTTGAGTACTATCGATCAAAGTTTAACTCAGGTTATTGCTGAAAGATTGAATAAGGATTATGCTTATTTGAGCAGGCAGTTTTCGGAAGTAGAGGGTTTGACGATTGAAAAATACATTATTCAACAGAAAATCGAGAAAGTGAAAGAGCTGATGGAATACGGAGAGCTGAATTTAAACGAAATCGCCTATAAAATGGGCTATAGTAGTAGCGCTCATTTATCTACTCAATTTAAAACGGTTACTAGTTTTACGCCAAGCAAGTATAAATTAACGGAATTGAACAATAGAAAGCCGCTGGATAAGTTGATTTAATTTGTAACATTAGGGTTTGAACTGAGTCGAACCCTGTAAAATATACGCTGAAGATGCCTTTTTATAAACATTATTCCTTTGACCTTTGGTTGACTTTGATTAAATCCAATCCGGCTTTTAAGTTGGAGCGGACAAGATATTTTTATGATAATTTTAATGCTGCTAAAAAGACGATAGAAGAGGTTGCTTATATATTTAGACAAGTAGACCTGATGGTGAATGCCATCAATGAAAAAACCGGTAAAAATATTGATGCAGAAGAGATGTATCTTATGGTGATTAGCATCATTAATGATTTTTCTACTGAATTTCAAGATATTGATGTAGATAAACTGTATGATGACATGGAGGTGTTATTATTTAATAACATGCCTTTGCTATACGGTTCTGAATCTATCGACGTTTTGTATAAACTGAAAGAGGCTAATCAAAGTACGATTAGTATTTTAAGTAACACAGGATTTATAAAGGGAAAAACTTTAAGAAAGGTGTTGAAACATTTGGAATTGGATAGTTTTATTGATTTTCAACTGTATTCGGACGAAGTACGAATGTCTAAACCCAATTTAAGCTTTTTCCAGCTTATGCTGGACACTATTGACAGAAACAAGCACGCTGATATCAGTTTAAGCGAGATTATACATGTAGGCGATAATCCTGTGGCGGATATTCGTGGTGCCGAAGCTATAGGAATAAATAGCTTATTGATCAATTCAAATCATTTATCCATTTCAAATTTACTCTCATGATCCCATATACTTATTCTCTACACAAAATTCACAATGCCAGTAATTTTGATTTTCATCCTGATAATTACAGCAAGTTTAAATTTGGTGATGATCTTGTCGCTAAAGCATTTGGGGAAGCGCTTGCTGATGGATTTATAAAGGATATTTTGGTTGATAATCCCATTACAGATCAAATTGTGGTGATTTCGAGTCCATATTGCTTTATTCCTACTGCAACTTTTGCGATGAAAAACTATTTCGTTTATCAGTTGAATCACTGGTTGGCAGAAAATGGGATGTTAGTAGCTCAGGAAGCAAAAGTACACCGCACAATTACTTATAAGGAGGATTATGGGGAATTGAGTGCGGAGGATAGAATGAAGTTAATAGGGAATGATTCGTTTCATATTGACAAGGATTTTTTAGCTGGTAAGATTTTAGTTTTTTTAGATGATATTAAAATAACCGGGAGTCATGAAAGGATGATTTTGAAAATGGTTAAAGATTATTCCTTGAAAAACGAAATACATATGTTGTATTTTGCTGAGCTGGTAAATCACGATATTCATCCGAATATAGAAAACCATTTAAATTACCACAGTGTAAAGTCAATCTTTGATTTGGAAGAAATTATTAAAAGCGGTAATTTTTGTTTTAACACCAGGATTGTTAAATATATCTTAAATTGCGATTTTAATAGCTTCTCTATTTTCCTGGAACGGCAGAGTAATGATTTCATTAGAAATCTTTATAACCTTGCATTAGGGAATAGCTACCATACTATAGAAAGCTATTCTAGAAATTTAAACTTTATAAAGAACTACTTAAATAATAAAAAATATAAATTGATTTAACTATGGCCATTAATCTTCAAAAAGGACAAAGAGAAAATATTGATGCTCCTAAATTCACTATTGGTTTAGGATGGGATACGAATAGTTCTACAACTGGAACTGCTTTTGACTTAGACGCTTCTGTTTTTATGCTGGATGCAAACAAAAAGTTAGTTTCGGATGAACACTTGGTATTTTATAATAATTTAAAGTCGCCAGATGGCGCTGTTGAGCATACTGGTGATAATTTAACTGGTGATGGTGATGGCGATGATGAGCAAATTAAAGTTGATTTGACCAAAGCAGGTGCGAATGTATCTGAGATATGCGTTGTAGTTACAATTCATGATGCGGAGAATAGAAGACAGAATTTTGGTCAAGTGAGAAATTCATTTGTACGTATTTTTGATGCTGTTACTAATGAGGTGTTACTTAAGTATGAGTTGGAGGAAGATTTTTCTATTGAAACTGCTGTTGAATTCGGTAGAATTTACAAGCGTGATGATAAATGGAAATTTGAAGCGGTTGGAATGGGAATGAAAGGTGGTTTACAGGATTATTTAAATAAATATCAATAAGAAATTATGGCAATTAATCTGCAAAAAGGACAAAGAATTAGTCTTGAGAAAAGCAATGGCAGCAAACTTCAAAGTGTTTGTGTGGGTATTAACTGGGGCGCGATAGAGAAAAAAGGAATGTTTGGCTTTGGTAAAACCAAAGAAGCAGTTGATTTGGATGCTAGTTGTGCTTTGTATAATGAAAATAAAGAGCTTGTTGATGTAGTTTATTTCGGTAGCCTGGCCTCAAAGGATGGATCTGTAAAGCATAGCGGAGATGATTTGACTGGCGATATGGGTGGTGATGATGGCTTGGATAATGAGGTGATTACACTTGATTTTTCTAGGTTAAATGCCAATGTGAATTATGTTGCTTTTGTATTGAACAGCTTTAGAGGGCATGATTTTGGTACTATTCCTTTTGCATCGATTCGTATTTATGAAGGAACACCTAAACGTGTGAATGAAGTATTTGCAAATTATGATATCGCAAATGGTTCTAATTTTGCCGGTCATGTTTCTATGGTAATGGGCGTGTTTTACAAGAAAAACGGTGAATGGAAATTCAATGCAATAGGCGAACCTACTAAAGATAAGAAACTGGAAGAAACAGTTAAAACGGTAACTCAAAGTTATTTATAAGGGTTAACCTTGATTATATAAAACTATGGAAACAAACCAAAATACTACTCAGTCGCTTACTCCGACAAAGATTGATAAGGAAGGTAATGTTGATCTGACTGTCCTTTCTGTTGAGGATGAGCAAAAGTACAGAGAGATGAGCAAGTCTTTGGAGCCATCTGATGTTAATTCTATTTTGAATTATGGGGTAGAGGCACAAAACTCTATGGAGAAGTACAGTAATGATTTTTTATCATCTGTGCGGACTTATAATAGTGGCGAAGTTGGTGGTTTAATCAATGAATTGCTTACGGAACTCAATTATATTGATGTTGCTGAGTTAGAGCAAAGCGGTTTTAAATCTTTTATTTCTAAAATTCCGTTTTTAAAGAATTTGGTGGTTGATGTTAAAAAGCTATTTCAGAAGTATGATGTAGTGGTAAATAACATTGATAAGATTACCAATAAGGTTAAGGCAGGGCGTTTAAACTCTATTAAAGACAACAGTTCTCTGCAAACCATGTTTGATAGTAATGTAGGTTACATTCATGATATGGAGGAATTGATCATTTCGGGTCAGTTTAAGTACAATGAATTAAGTGCTAAACTAGCTGAAATGGAGGGTAGGCCTGCTGATTATCAGGATTACGAAATTGCCGATCTTAGGGATTTTATCAGCAGACTTGACAAAAGGCTGGCGGATATGAAGATCGTAAGGTTTATTATGTTGCAGTCTCTTGCTCAAATAAGGGTGGTACAGAACAACAATACTTCTATCGCTGAAAAAGCGCAGTCTATTGTGTCTACGACTATTCCTGTCTGGAAAAACCAACTGACTATCGCTGTCGCTTTACAAAGGCAAAAGGCTAATGTAGAGATGCAGAAAAAGATTTCGGATACGACGAATACTATTTTGCAGAAAAATGCAGAGATGCTAAAACAAAATAGTATTGATGTGGCTAAAGAAAACGAAAAAACAGTAGTTTCATTAGATACATTAAAAAGAACGACACAATCATTAATTGAAACCTTGAATGAGGTTAAGAAAATTCATGAGGATGGCGCTCAAAGCAGAAGGGTATTGGATGGGGAATTGAAAACTTTAGAAACTGAACTGAAGAAGAATGTTACCCGCGTTAATTAGTTTTAACAAATGGATGAACGCCATGTAAATATTTTAAGAGAATCACGTACAGAGATCAGCCGTTTACAGCTGCTCTCTGTATTTTTCGAGGAGGAAGCTGTATATAAAATTTATTTACGGAGCCAGGTAATTCATCAATTGTTTGAAAATAATGATGAACTCGATATTGATAAACTTGAATTGTTTCATGTTCAGTTTACTAGCAGTTTGATCGAACTTTTAAGGAAGATCAAAAAGAGTAACGAAAAGAATGTTACCCTTATTTATGATGAAATTCAGCTGAATAAGGAGATGATCGCTAATATGGGCGATTCGGTCTTTACTGAAAAGAATTTTAACCTGGACAAGCAAAAACAGGCACTCAAGATCAATTTATCTTTAAGAAAGCTGTTTCAGTCGCTGTCTGACTTTACTGAAGAATTTCCGTTTGCAAAGCACATTAATACTTTTAGCTCCAGATACTCAAAGGATTTTTACTATGATGTTTCTGCCGAGAAACTGGGGGTATTGATTGATTACGATGTGAAGGATGTGTATGCGGATACACATGCAACTATCCATAAAAAACTAATGGGGTTATTGTGTAAGCATGATTTCAGGACTGAGTTTTTTAGTGGGTTGAAAGCTGGACAATTGATCATTGAACTCTATAAGTTTATTGATCTTGATCGGTATTTTATTTTTTTTCCAAGCAGGAATTTGTTTTTGTTTTGTGATCTGGCAAAACTGAAAGGGATTGATTGGACGAACAACTTATCTGAAAAGGGGAGGATTATTCAGGAGTTGTCTTATAAGAATGATAAGCTGGAGGGAGAGGCGGTTGCACTGAAGACCTATATTCCAAAGGAGATTATAACACTGCTTGAAGAAAATTATGTGAAGATTTCGGATATTAACTTCCTTGATCATTTGAATAATTATGATGTTCAGGCCAATATTTTAAAATCGATGCTGAAAACAGATCTTTTTTAGCATTTTTATTACTAGTGTCACACAAAAAAGAAATATAAATAAAAGATGGATAGTATGATTAATCACCCCGGTGTTATTATCGGGTTTGCAGTTGTAGTAGTAGTAATGCTGCTCTTAGATTTAGGTGTTTTTAATAAGAAGGTGCATGCCGTAACCAGTAAGGAGGCTGCGATATGGTCTGTAGTTTGGATTTCTTTGTCAATGTTGTTTAGTGGGGTAATTTATTTGACCTCTGGTTTTGAAAAATTCACACAGTTTCAGTCGGCATATTGGATAGAAAAGGCTTTATCGGTTGATAATCTGTTTGTTTTTATATTGGTTTTTGGCTTTTTTAATGTACCTAAGGAATTGCATCATAAAGTGTTGTTTTGGGGTATTATTGGTGCATTGCTATTCCGAGCCATCTTTATTTTTGCAGGTGTTGGGTTAATTAACCTTACTTATTTGCCCGAAATGACTTTATTTGGTCACATAGTTAAGATCAATGCGGTACTGCTGCTTTTTGGTTTGTTTCTTATTTATGCGGGTATTAAATCCTGGGTTTCGACTGATGACGATGATGAGGAAAAGGATTTTAGTAAAAGTCCGGGCGCTAGAGTGATTTATAAGCTTTTTAAAGTGAGTAAGGAATTTGATGGTGCTAAGTTTTTCACTGTTGAAAATGGAATTAAAATGGCTACGCCTTTATTGGTTGTGGTAGCGGTAATTGAGTTTACAGATTTATTGTTTGCAGTAGATTCTATCCCTGCAATTTTTGCTATTGCCCCAGATGATCCTTTGATTTTATATACTTCTAATATATTTGCCATATTGGGTTTGAGAGCTCTTTATTTCCTTTTGGCTAACTTTATTCACATGTTCAGTTTATTGAAATATGGTTTGGCAATTATTCTAGCATTTATTGGTGTTAAAATGGTGATAGCTCCATTTTATCACATTTCATCTCCATCGTCATTGTTGATTGTAGGGGGGGTATTGGTTCTTTCTGTTATTGCATCGCTTATTTTTGTACCTAAGGAAGCGGAGGGTGTTAAAAAGATTGATTAAAACCTGCTTAAACGAGATCCTGATACCGGCCTGCGCCGGCATGATTGTTATGATTCATACAAGTATTTTTTATTTTTTTTTTATAAAATATTATGCAGCAATTAATTGATTATTTACATAAGGTTTCTGGTGGTTCACCACAGCGACTACTCTTAGTGCGATTTTATTTCTTATCGCATTTAAGATACTCATTGGGTGCTTGCCTTCTTCCTTTTTACGGTTATAATACGTCCTGAACTCAGGGTAGTATTGTATGACCGTTAAAGCACTTAGATGGAATAGTTTTTTGAGTTCTTTATTAGCCATATGATGCACGCGGTTACGCCCTTTAATG
>NZ_SJSM01000035.1 GCF_004331685.1 Pedobacter hiemivivus
GATTTGGCGGTAAATTTGTTGTGAAAGTTTAACCAGCATAAGCAAGGATACATTTCACCACAATAATATGACTAAAAACATTATCTTAATCTGCCTGGCAATTTTGTTACTGTTTGGTATAGCCAGCAGTTGCAAAAATATGAATTCTGAAGAAACAACTACAATGGATACGATAGCACAAAAAGAAGTAAAAGTTGCTGCCCACCAGATCCTAACCTCATGGCTCGTAGAGGGTATTGAAGGCATTCAATTCCTCGGGACCAGTGAATGGAAAATCGATGACCAGGTTTTTCTAAACAGCAGCAATGATAAAGGATACTTGTTGTTACTMAACCARGATAAGGATCCACAGGCAGCATTGGATTATGTTCAGGTCATGTATGCAAGCAAAGAGGACGGAAAATGGAACATTTACCTGGAATCTCTGCCCAATTTCGTAATTCCAAGAAAAAAAGAAAACGGGAGTTTTGTTGCGAATACGCTTAACCAGCTCGCAGCGGCCGGAGAGAAAGAAATTGGCCGGCAATATAAAAGCGACAATGGTGAAATCAATGATGAGTTCATCAACAAGGAATTCAATGAAGATCTAAAGAAAAACCACCAACGTTTTTTATCCAGAAAAATTAAGAACTAACCAGCKCGGTACCTAACACCAGGAAAGAATTACCTTTACTATTCCTATTGACGGAAAACACAGATGGATTAAAATTGAAAAATGAGGACACTAATTATATCAAGCTTAGTATTACTGTCGAGCCTGGCTTCCTGTCAGCAAAAACAATYAYCAGGCACAACTATTAAAAGTCAGGTAAAAATGGATCAGAAAATGCTGGATATTTATAAGCAGGTAAAGAGATACGATTATACTCCATTGTATGAGGTAGAATTTAGTCAGGATGCCTGTGGTTATGAAATTTTAATCAATGACATGCCCCTGCACCGCTATTTGTTATTAGGTAGTGCCAATGAGCAACGTATTCCGATTAATGATCATATATTAACGAGTGGAAAACAGGAGATGATCATACGCTTGTTTCCGCCTCAGCTTTCAGACCAAAGCTGGTCGCCGACACTTGTGGATGCTTCTAAATTTAAGATCAAAGTGATTCATCACAACCCTAATAACACTACAGAAACCTATAAACAGGTTTTTGAATTCAGTACCTCCAATAAACCGGGGACAGAAAAATTTATGGGCAGCGGGCAAAAGGTTTTTGAATTTAAAGGTTCTTTTAATGCAGAAGTTCCTTATCAGTTAGAAGGTTGGAGAAATTCCAAAGATTTGAGTAAAGAGGATCAGGATAAATTACTGAAAGAAGCGGTTGCTGTTTATAACAACTTCAGAAATGTGCTGATCAAAAAAGATGTGAATGCTTATGCATCACTCATGTATGATAAAGAAGTGGAACTGGCAAAAGCATTTTACTGGGATACTCCCGCAGATTCCAAGGAACGCTGGGACGAAATGAGTGGTACAGTCCGCGAAAAAAGGGAGATTTTACCTTTAAAAGATTTTAAAATGGTGCTGTATGCAGGTGGAAAAGTGCTGGCATTACAGCCGACAAGCGAGATGTATAAAGATTACCTTTCTGCCATTCATGCCCAGACTGAAGATGATGATATTCAGGTTTCTTTCCTGCTTCATAAAAAGGCGGGCAGTAATGAATTGACACCAATACGGTAACGATATTGGTTAAGAATATGGAGTTGTTTTTTTTAACCTTTAATTTAAGCTGAATTGTCACACCGCACCTACTTATACAATATCAATACCCCATCAGTTGCAGAAAATGCCGATACGATGATGATGGAATGGGGATACGAAATGCCGCTAATGCTTCAGCCCTTATTAATCGACAGCGGCTTTATTTCTGGTAATAACTACAACAATCACGTGGAATTTAACGATTCCGGTTTATATTATAATGCCAAACCGGGCCTTGAAAACCTGAAACGGTTTTATAATTTCCTGGAAGCCCAGCCTGACCTAATTAAAAATAGTGAAAAATTTAAAGAGGCCAAGGACAAATTGTTCAACTACCTGGATCAGCTTGATGGAAGTTATTTCCATCTTGATATGTGGGATGTCCTAAATATGGAAGACAAACCTCATGCCGAGCAGGCAAAGGATTGGCTGGCAACCATAGCACATAACAATCAGGTAATTACCATGGCTATGGACTCAGGAGACGTTAGCCTACTCAACTATAAAGAGCTTAAAGATGTCAGTCCTGCCTTTAACTCCTTCTCAGACCTGCTAAATTATGAAGACTATGATTATGGATGGACTTGTATCGACTCCTCAGAGGAAGAAAAATTACCCTATGAAATATTCGAAGAAAATGAGCTCTGGGGACTTAAGGATAAAGATAGTAGTGTATTACTAAGTCCTCAATTTGATGAATTTTATAGTTTTGGTCCGGAAGATCTGGCGGTAGTCTCAAAAAACGGTAAATATGGCTATGTGGATACCACGGGAAGAATTACAGTTCCATTAACCTGGGATGATGCTTTTGACTTCGAATATTCTGGCTTCGCGGTAGTCGTATCAGAGGAAAAAAAGGGACTTATCAATACAAAGGGCGGTCAGGTCGTTCCCTTCATTTATGATGACCTGAACACGCTTAACGAGGGAAACTATTTTAATGCAAGAATAGCTGAACTTTGGGGTACCATCGATCCCTCCGGAAAAGTTGTTATTGCTGTTGAACATGAAAATGAGATCCAGGCAGCCTATGGCTTTTACCATATTGAGGTAGCTGGCCAGAAAAATCAAAAGATCTTCAATGAGTTTTTTAAGTACCTGGGCGAATTCCCGCTTAAGGCTGTAGAAAACCTGCACGAAGGGCTACTATTAATTAAACCTCATAAAGGGACCAAATTCAATTCCATATACAAAAAGGATGGAACACGGCTGGATAGCGGATTTGAATTTGATCTGGTTGTACGGAAACCCACCGAAGATGGCTTTGCCTATGCTTTCAAGGAAGACAAGGTATATACGGTTAGCGAGATAGCTATTCGCCCAACCAATAAAGCTGTCGCACTGAAACATACTGGCGAGGATTACGTTTACTATTTCGAATACGAAACCAGGAAAAGGCTTTTGGTCTATGGAAAAGGGAAAAAAATGGATGATCAACAGATCAGGGATGAACTGAGCGAGACATACACCCTATTTGACTATGGCGAACAAGCGTTTGACACTGAGGACTATGGTAAAGCCATTTATTATTACACCATCGCAGCAGAAAAAGGTCATGCCCCTTCCATGAATAATCTGGCACATACTTACTATACTGTTAATGGTTTTAAAGATGATGATAAAGCCTTCTTTTGGTTTAACAAAAGCGCCGTAAAAGGTAACGATGGCTCTATGAATGGATTGGGCATGTGTTATAAATATGGTGTTGGATGTCAAGCGGATATGGAGAAGGCATTGTATTGGTTAAATAAAGCTGCTGAAGCACAACTGGCACTGGCCAATAACAATCTCGGAGACATTTACTCAGAGGAAGGACTCCTACCCTTTAATCCGGAAAAAGCTTTAGCCTACTATCAGGCAGCCGCAGCGCTAGGCGAACCCAAATACAACTGGTTGGGCTACCTCTACGATTTAAAAGCGGAGTATGAAAAGGCCCTGGAGTGCTATCGGTTAAGCGCTGAAGAAGGAAATGAGATTTCCGCCTTTAACTTTGGTATTTTAACATCTAAAGGCTTAGGAACTGAAAAAAACAATGAAGTGGCTATTAAATACTTTGAACTTTCATTGACGCTTGGATATCCTAATGCACATATAGAACTCGCTAAGATTTACAGAAATGAAAAGGGATTTCAGGACGAAAAGAAAGTAGAACATCATTTAAAGGAAGCCAGAGCAGCAGAATTAGAGATACCGGAAGAACTGATAAAAAAGAAAGGCTGGTTTGGTTTTTAGATTTTTTTATTGGCTAGTACAATATTTAACCTAAATCAACGTCTTTATATATGAGAGCGTTAATTTAGATGAAACGGGAGTGGTCGGAGATCATTCCCACTTTCTTTGTTAAAGAGATTTCAAATCGGTTGGAATAACACCTAATTGTTGTAAGAAACTTAAACGGTCAGTTTGGATCTCAGTGCTAATTATTTTACCATCTTTAAAGGTATAAAATCCGGTGCCGGTGTTAGATACTCTTTTGCCGGTTGCTGAAATATGCTGAAATTCTCCTAAATGAGTACCCTGAAATTTCTGCCTGATAATCACCTTATTTCCTTCGCAGATGATATCGTCAGCATACCATTTAGCGTCTGGAAAAGCTTTAACTAAAGCTTCAATCTGTTCCTGAAATCCCGCAGGTCCTTTCCTTCCAGAAATACCTGTATATTCTTCAGATATTAGACCTTTAAGCAGTTCGAATTTCCTATTGTTCATGATGTTTTCGTACAGATTACGAATTGCTGCTTTGTGCTCTATTTCAATTGAAACGATTTCCATTTGTGCCCCTTTTTTTTGGTTAGTAAATTGATGATTTGTTGTTTGTTGCGCGAACAATTGCGAATGGAACAGCAATAGCGCACAAAATACAGTGCCTTTTTTGAATTGTAGTTTCATGTTATGAATTTATGTTATCCAAAAATCGACACTTCAAAAACTAAAAAATTGTAAAAAATCATTGATTTTACCAACGTGGGGATAAACGAAAGAAATCTGCAGGAGCTAAGCCTGTAAAAACTTTAAACTGCTTGTTAAAATGCGCTTGGTCGAAAAAACCAGCTTCAAAAGCGACCTCCGTAAAAGTTTGTGTTGGCTGTATGTTTTTAATCACAGCTTTCATGCGTACAATTGATGCAAATTGTTTTGGAGAGGTACCAACTGTTTTACGGAAACGTTTCTCGAAAGCATCCAGACTTATGTATAATCCATCAGCTAGTGCTTTAATTTCAATAAACCCTTTTAAAGCATGAATCCTCTGAACGGCTGCTGTTATTAACGTATCGCTATGGCTGAAATTGAGGACAGAAAGCAGCAGTTGTTCTATATGTGCTATACGCTGAATATTATTCTTCGCCTCGGCCAATTGCTCCTGTACCCTATCAATTGTCTGCTGCTTGATAAAATTATCCAATGATACACTTTCACCAAACAACTCATTTAGGGGTTCCTTTAAAAAAGCATGCGCCCCGGTTTCCTGAAATTTAACAACAATGGCCCCAGTATCGGCCAAGTAATTTATTAACCTGGGCGACTTTCTTAATCCTGAAATAACAGAAGCTGGAAGACTGTTATTCCTACCCTCTATGATATAATCAATTTGCCCGCTAAAGCGGAAAGCAATTGCAAGAGAAGTTTCTGGTAGTACCCGGTTTACAAGGTTAGCACTACTTTCAATAACAACATATTCCTTTATGAATGGCCGGAGTTGTTCAGTAGGTATATAAGTTTCAATCTTCACGTCCATAATATCCTCAATAATAGAGCCACCTTCGTCAGGATTACAGCATTCGATTTGCTTTTAACTTCGCCACATGATGAAGCTTATCTTCCAGGTCTTTTGGATAAAATGGTTTGAGCATAAAGTCATCCATACATCCAAATTCAGAACGTTTATCAAAAGAAATATCAATAGAAGCGGTTAACGCAATAATATAAATTCCTTTTTTTTGTTTATCATTAATTTCCCTAATCATCCGGGATGCCTCTAAGCCATCCATTACTGGCATGTTAATATCCATAAATATTACATCATACGTTTTTTTCATTACCGCATCCAGCCCTATCTGTCCGTTTTCCGCAACATCCGCTTTCAGATTCCATCGAGAAAGAGTTTTCTGAAAAACCATTACATTTACCGGACTATCGTCTACTACCAAAATTTGTAACCGGGCAATTTCATCAGCAGGTATTTGAACTTCCTCCTTCAGCTCATCAACCATTGGATCAACTTTAGTGAAATTCAGCTGAAAACTAAAAGTAGTGCCAGTACCTTCTTTACTTTTAAACGTTAATCTGCCACCATGAAGTTCCACCAATCGACTGGCAATGCTCAGTCCCAGCCCAGTCCCATAATATTGCCGGTTTGTACCATTCTCCCCGCGAAAATAGGGATCAAAGAGATTATTCACCTGGTCTCCGGCAATTCCTATACCAGAATCGCTGATTTCGAACCCAACGGTAAGCACATTGTCAACGGACTTTTCAACACCTACAATAATCTTAACAAAGCCTTTCTGTGTAAACTTAATCGCATTTCCCACAATGTTAAACAAGATCTGGGTCAACCGATTTTGATCACCCTGCACACTTAAACCTACAATTTCTTTATCCACTTGAAGGAAAAAATCAATAGACTTGGCATCAGACTTTAGTTTAAGTGCCCCATACACATTGTTCAATAGGGTATCTAGCCCGAATGTGGTTAATTCCAGCTTTTCAATTCCCAAATCCAAACGATTGAAGCTCAGAATGTCATCTATTGTTGCCATTAAGTTCTCGGCAGAAAAATGCAGAATCTCCAGATCTTCCTTTTGTTGAGGCTTGGGATCATTTTCCATTAACACATTGGTGATACCGATTACGGCATTCAAAGGGGTTCTCAATTCATGCGCCATCGTGGAGAGAAAATTGGTTTTTTCCTCAGCAACTATTCTGGCTGAGCGGAGCGATCGTTCCAGATTTGCCGTTAATTTTCTTTCCTTTTTGCTAGTCCTTTTAAAAGCTCTGAAAAAATAAAAGTGAATAAAAATCAGCAATAGAAAATTAAATATAATAGAGATATTATACGCGTAGATATTTACACCCACCATGCCTAAAGTAATCGAGATGCCGTAAAACTGTTCCAGAGAAAATAGTACCACTATCGGCACTGTATTTATCAGTGAGTACACCCAGCCCCATCTGAGACCTAGGATATAGTAACCGCCAGAAACAATCATCAATACATATTGTACCGTAACGATATTGAACCCATTTTTCAATATCAACAAATTAGACCAGATGAAACAAGTCAGACAAAACATGAAGTAGTGTCCAACTATTCTCCATGATACATTTAAAAATAGCATCATTAATCCCGCAAAGAAAAGAACCATGAGTAAGCTGATTCGGTAAAGCAGAATATTACGTTCCTGAAAAAAATATAAGATGAACAAAAAAACACTTAGTACTGCAAAAGCCGTAAGCAATTGCAGTAATATGGAAATCCTTGCCCGGTTGAACAAACCTGCTTCGGTGAGAAGAATAGTATGATATCTTTTAGATAAATGTTCGAGCATATTACTAATATAACATACAAATCGTCCATTTTGTTACTCATCTGATATTACTTGCTGGAAATTCATTATTCGTCCATATTTTAAAAATATGGACATATGTTGAGGGTAGTAAAATATTACCTTTAACGGATAAAGCACCCGAGTCAAAACAGCATCGAAAGTTCCAATGCTGTTTTTTGTTGGGCTGTTAAAAGTATTGTGGGCTATTGAAAATATTGGGAAAGGTCTAAAATTTTTCCAAAAAAGTAGCGACCCTTTTCGGCTGCCGGAGATGACTTAAGTGCCATCATATCCTGCATCAGGATGAGTTTAGCCGCACCTGCTTCAAAATAGCTGCTGCCGAATTTAATTTCCCCGAGTTTGCCTTTATTCAGTTTAGGAGGAAAGATATTGGCTACAAGAAAATCAGTATATGGTAGCGCATCACTACCAACTTCGCAGATATCATAAGTATAAAATGAGGTACTGTTGGGCAATGGTGGCAGCTCAAAGGTTACAAAAGCACCACTCGCAGGCATTTTGATCCTGATTTCGGGGCTAGGAACAGTAACCACCCCAGCGGAATTCCGTATATAAAATACTGCATCCACGTCTCCTCCTTTAAAAAGGGCTCCGGCGCTGGCAATAGTAAATGTTGTGGCAAACTGGGCGGTAACAGACATATTTTCGGGGTTAGCCGGAGGCTTAATCTCAATGTTATCGACCAGGCGAGTACCATCAAAGAAAAATTTGAGGGACTGCCCAGTTGATGGGGATGAAGTGACGGTTTTGGTAAGTAGATTGGTAGTTTCTCCTTTTTTGCGGACGGTAAACTGACGTTCCTTATTTTCATTGACATAGATGGTCAGATTTTTCTCAATTTTCAGTGTTCCGGTGTGCACCAGTTTTTCGTCCACCAGAAATTCCAGTTCGCCAGCCATTGCAAAACCTTTTAACTGGTAGGTTATACTCTTTTCATAGGTTTGGCTACCATCATAATAAACACTAAGATTCTGTTTAAAAGGAGATGAAGGGACTGTGTGGGAGTCAATTACATTTGTGGTTCCTGCTTCCCTGATGCTGATTTCAGAACTTTGATTGCTTACCGGTAGCAGAACTTCCCTTATAAAATTTTCGCGGCTAGCCAGATCAACTGAGGCAATGATGCTGTCTTTATAAATAAATTCCAATGGCACTGTAGTACTTCCGGTAATGCTAACCTTCACAACCTTGACAGGTTCTTTTTGAAGTGGTTCTCCTTTTTTACAGGCAGCTGCCAGCATTGTGAAGCCGATAATCAATAAAAACAGGTAATTATTTAATTTCATAATTTGTATTTATTTATTTTTTAAAAACAAGATGCAGATGGATAATCTGCACCCTGTTCATTATAGCTTAATTTGATTTTAATCTTTAAAGACTAGTAGTCAAATTTTGCCCAGCAATAGTTTAGATCGGCATTGAAGGCTGATTCGTTCCAGAAAGGCTGAGTAATACCGTATGCAAATGCTGTTGCACCGTTGTTGTAAGTATTTCCGCCAGCGTCAGTAAATGTATTCGGATCATATGCAAGTGTGAAACCATGTAGAGAAGTACTACCTACAATTGTATTTGCAGGAGTAGCATTTCCATCAATTCTAAGACCGATATTATAGCCTGTTACAATTGATCCATACAACTCTAGTTCGCCACCACGACGCACAGTGATACCGTTTTTGAAACCTGGAGCAGTTACACCTGATGTATTCAGCGCACCTATGATCCTTACATTATCAAAAGTAGGGTGCGTAACCGGAAATGCTGCAAAGTTAGTTGGGTTGTTGTCAATCTCAGCACCATTTGAGTCACTGTTACCACTGCTTGCACTGTGTGAAGAAACTTTGTTCGCAATAGCGGTAGAATTTAAAAGTGTACCGATATAACCTAAATCGAAATCAAACTGATCATCATCATTAGAGAAGGCAAGCAAATCAGAAGTGCTTACAGTTCCACCAAAGAACTCGAAACCATCATCCAGTCCCCATGACACTTCAACATTGTTGATTTCAGTTAATGAACCAACACCGCCAAGGGTTAAACCATTTACTTCGATGCCATCGGCCAGTTTATAACCTGCATATTCAATGCGCACATTTTTAAATACACCGCTGTTATCAGCAGGCGTATTGCCACCAAATGCTGTTAATGCTGAAGCTGTTAAGCCTTCGATATTTGAGCTTCCTGTAGCCGTGTTCACTGTTGATTCACCTAAAAGAATGATACCACCAAAATCGCCAGGAGCAGCTGCAGTAGCAGGATTGCCATCTAACAGGTAACGGCTGGTAAACACAATAGGATTGCATGACTCGCCTGCTGCATTAATTGTACCGTCTTTTGAAACAACCAGTACACCATTCTGTACATTAGGGGTATTTACTGAAGATTTAATGTAAGTACCAGACTGGATCTCTAAAGTAGTATTGTTGGTTACATATACTACTCCGCTCACCTCATAAACTGTATCCCTGTCGAACACAACTGTTCCACCGTTATCAAGATCAGTAGCAGTAATGGTTTTTACCGGATAGGTTGCCGCTGTTGCATAGGAAACGGCAGAAGTACTGCGGTTACCAAATGGTGATGCGCTGTCACCTTCATTTTTTTTACATGACGTTAAGGATACTGCTAAAGCTGCCAATAGCGTTAATGCTGTTCCTGTAGTTGAATTTAGTTTTAGGGAAATTGCTTTTTTAAGCATGATTTTATGAGTTTTGGCGGGATCTGTTTTGTTTTTTGCCCCACCGTGTTAAACATTATTTTGAATCTCATGATAGCGGTGTATCATATTTTTTCTATCTTCGCAGCCAGTTAAACTTTGACGCAAAGGATTCTGTTTCTGCCTCTTGGCAGCTGAACAGAGGGATTTTAATAACATTCGGGTTTATTCCTGATTACCGGTGAGTAAGTATCGGTTTATAAAACGAGGGGCCTGCTTCAAACTGCCCTTCGTTTTTTTTATTTCCGGCGGTTCAGGAAACCATTCTTTCGGTTTCCTCCTTTCTTTTTAAAATTGTGTTTAACATTATATCTACATTCATGATGTATGCTGCTAAAATGTGTAACTTAATGAGGTGCTATAGGTACGGCCAAATTTCTGGCTGAAGGTAATCCTGTCGCCCGCTTCATATTTATTGGTAAAGCCCGGCTTGAGTATTTGCGCCTCGCTTAGATCCAGTCCTCCGGCCACGTAATCAGGATTTTTCTCGTAGTTACCCATATTGTTATAAAAAACTGAAGGGCTATTGAGGAGGTTTCCTGCATTGATTTTTACTTCGAACCTTTTCTTCAAAAACCGGTAGCTGACCTGCGCGTCCAACTGTTCGCGGGGTCTTTCATATTCAATGAGTCCAGGATCTTCGGATACGATATAGGTTTTATAGCCCGATTTGTTGTAAGCAATATTAAACCCAAAATGATCATCGTTGTATTGGAGACCTGCATTAATCTGGTAGGGCGACTGTCCGTACATAGGGCGGTTCTGTTTGCTGAAGGCCTCTGTATCCGGTTCGTCGGGAACTGAACTAGTAATCAGATAAATGCTATTTACCTCAGTTTTTTGTAATGTTAAATTGCCATAAATCATAAAATTCTTTAAGAAACTTTTACGGAGTTCCAGTTCCAGCCCGTATACCTTTGCCCATTCCGAACTTTTTAGGTTATAGCTTAGGCTACCACCAGCATGCTCATTAATGACCAACTCAGCAGGTTTATCAAACTTTTTATAAAAACCACCTATTGATAAGATTTCGCCCAGCCCCGGAAACCATTCTGTTTTAAAATCCAAGCTGTTGATACGGGTACTGTATAGACCTTCGTTACCAAACTGGCCGCCTAAATAAGGGCTATACCTAAAAAACTGGCTATTGTCCATCAGTTCTGGCCGCACCACATTGCTGGACCATGCCGTGCGGATATTGAGAGATGAAAGCGGGCTATACGTTAAATTTGCGGAGGGCAGCCATTGCCAGCGCGGATCGGGTTTAAGGCTAAATATTGATTCTCCTTTTATACTAGTGGCATTTTTGATCTCGGTATATTTATAATACTCTCCTCTTAGCCCCCATACCAGACGCAATTTATCCATCAGCCTATTATCGAGCATTACAAAACCTGCGTGGTTTTGGCTCTTACCTTCATAAAAGTCGAGGAACCACGGCGATATGCCATACTGGAAACCATTGATGCCCATGTTTTCAGGCTTAATCATTTCTCCGATCGGCAGATAGCCCAGTTCTTCGGGCATGGTAGCAAGGTTGGCTGTAAGCGGGGCAATTTGCCATTTAAAATCGGCCTTTTTCTGGTTTCCAAAATAACCTGTTTTTACTGTGCTCCTTACGGTGCCAATAATAAAAGGCAGGGTCGAAGCAATATCCCAGGAATAATGGCCCTCCTTATTGTGATAATAATGCCGGGAAGTAGGTTCGATGCGAGGTTCTGTAGTACTACTGAAAGCATAAAAGTAAGCACTACCCCCACCTAGTTGCTTCAGGTTTTGTCCGGCAATCCCCAGATCTTTATCTTCCCGTTTAACGGAAGTCCGTGCAAAGTCCCATTCTATTTTAACCTTGCCCAGTTGATGCTGCCCACTCAGTTTATTCTGTAGTAGGTCGGTATAAACTGGTTCTTCTACTTCCTGTATATAGGTTGGAATGCCAGTTTTACTGCTGATCTGATCTTGATCACTGGTAAAGCCGACAATCCTTGTCATATTATTGTTGTACAGGTGGGTATAAGTATTGCGAAAACTGAACCTGTGTTTACCCAATTGCAGACCTGCATTGAGTAGCGCACCCCAGGTTGTATTAAAGCCGTAAGATTTTCCTGTATTATTGGTTGAATTTTCATCCCAGATGTTGCGGCGCTGATCGCCAATCACATTGATATTTTGTGTATTGCGGTAGCTGACCGATCCAGTAAAACCGAACTTACTGCCCTTTGTAGTATCCACGGTAAGCAAACGCCCCATACTGAACTGGTAATTTTGTGAGGGTGCAGCCCGGTACTTATAAACCGTAAAATTATCGTTCGTAAAGCTTTTGCTCTGCGCATCAATCACTTCCCTGCTAGCCCCTTCAATACCGACCAGATTTTTTGGAAATTTCCTTCGGCCATCGTCGAAACCAAAGTAATCGTATTTGCCTCTTTTATGACTTAAAAAATCCTTCCCTGTTGTCTGGTCGTTATAAGATACGCCAGCTGTAAAGCTCGTAAAATCTTCGTTGGGAATATCTTTGGTATTGATCTGGATGAGTCCGCCGCCAAAGCTGGCGTTCATATCGGGTGTAACAGTTTTACTGACCACCACGTTATCGACCAAATTCGCAGGGATGAGGTCGAAAGAGAAATTGCGGCTTTGGGCTTCGGTACTGGGCAGGACTACGCCATCCAGCATGGCTGAATTGTAACGTTCGCCGATACCCCGCACCAATACGAACTTATTGTCCATGGTGCTTACCCCGGCGATTCGCTTTAAGCTCTCACCTATATTTTTATCTGGGGTACGACCAATTTGCTCAGCGCTGATGCCATTGCTGATCTCGGACGCATTTTTCTGGCGGGCGAGTAGTCCTTCAGCAGTTGCTTTTTTGTAACCTGCAGTAACGATGACCTCTTTGAGGCCTTTGGTATCAGGTTTCAGTGAAATATTAAGCGCTGTATTCCTTCCTTCAGTAACTATTACGCCGGTAATGCGCTGGGTTTGGTAAGAGATATAGCTGATCATGACCGTATAGGTACCGGGCTCCGCGTTCAGGATGAAACTGCCATCCACGCCGGTTTGTACCCCCTGCCCTGTTTCCTGGATTTTAACAGATGCCCCAGGCAGACTTTCGCCTTTTTCATCTACTATTTTCCCGCTTATTTTCCCTGGCTTAACCGGATCGGGCAGTTTGTACAGCAAAACCGTACGCTGATCGGTAAACCTGAAGGCCACCCTGGTACCGTTCAGTATTTTTGTCAGCACCTGCTCCAGTCCCATATCTTTTACATCGATGCTCACCTGTTGGCCTTCCTTAAAAATAGGCTTGTTGTAATTGATGATACATCCCGACTTTTTTTCGAGTGCTGACAGCCCGACGTGTATGCTGGCCGACTGTAGTTTTAGTGTGATTTGCTGTGCCGCGGCCTGCTGGTTTGGGAAAGTAGCCATAGCCACTCCCATGGTACTACAATACAGCATTATGGCTAGCAAATGGCGCAAATATTCTTTTATATAAGTGTAAAGCCTTATATTCATCAGTTCAATTGGTTTTTTAATTTTTCAAGAGTTAAAAACATTTGTTATGAACCGTTCTGTTCGCGCAGAGCGGTTCTTCATTTTTTTATAGGTAGGTTATAGAATAGCTATCTTATCATTTGGCGGCCTCCTCCCATACAGTAATTACGGTGTTGTTGTTCGTTATTTTATACCTAAGCTTATTGCCGCTCATGATGTGCAACTGCTCCATCACATCTTTTATATTTTTATTGGAGAAGGTGACACTAAACTTGTAGTGATCAAAGTGTTTGCCTTTTTGTATGAAGTTGACATTGTAATACCGTTCAAGTCCAGCAAGCACTCCCTTCAGGCTTTCATCGCGGAAAACAAAGCGGTTCAGGGTCCAGCTGTTGGCTTCATTGACATTGGTGCTGCTGCTTACTGCATATTTTCCGTTGTTTTGCTGATAAATAAGTTTCATCCCGGGGGTTAAAAAAGAAAGGCGCTTAACTTTGCCTTTTACATTTTCGGCTACGGCTACTTTTCCTGTTTTTACAGTTACGGTAGCTAGTTTGTCGTCCGGATAAGCGTATACATTAAATGAAGTCCCCACAACTCGAGTGCGTAAATTTGCGGTTTGTACAATAAAGGGGCTAGTGGTATCATGTTTTACTTCAAAAAAAGCTTCCCCTTCAAGGTAAATATTGCGGGTATTTCCTTTTGTAAAATGCGAGGGCCAATTTAGCTTGCTATTGCCAGCCAGGTACACCACCGAGCTGTCGGGCAAAATTAGTTTGAGTTTTTCGCCCGCCCTGGTTATTTTGCTGATCAGCTGAACGGTTTTTATACTTTCCTTTTTCTGATAGGCATACCAACCCAGGCCTGTGGAGAGTAACAGTAGTATTGAAGCTGCATATTTCATCACTTGAACCCGCTGCAAGCGCTTATGGCTTTTCTTTTCTACCTTCAGCCAGATCTGATCAAAGCTTTCCTCAGCCTCCTGGGAATTATCGGGCGACGAGGGCTCATTTTCCCAGCTGTCTTTCATTTCCTCAAAAAGGATAGGATCTTTATCCCCGCCCTCATTTAATTGGCGAAACAACAATTCTTCCTGCCGGGCATTTGTTTCGCCCTCCAGGTATAGTTTAAATAGTCTCTTTATTTCGTTTTGCTGTTTCAATTGTTTTATTTTAATCATTTTCTATTAGCGCACATGATGGGTGCTTTCTCAGCGCGTTATAAATGCGCCTTCAATAGTATATATGATTAAGAAAGCTACAACAGCTATATACTTTTCATTTTTATTTTAAATACCTGGCCGCCGGCAGGGATTGGCAGTATTGCGTGTTTTTTTATTGAGGGATACTGGCCTTCGCCAGCATGACGACCGATTTAATACGATCGCATTAATATGACCTTAAAACAGAAACAACAGCAATAAAGGGAGGATGGTTTCTGGTGAACGATCGACAAGGTACCTGCGGATTTGTCCGAGCGAGTTTTTTATGTGGTTATTTACCGTGTTTTTAGAGATCCCCATTCTTGTTGAAATTTCCTCATGGGTACATCCTTCTATTCGGCTTAATAAATAAGCTTTTTTCACTTGCGGGGATAGCGCTTGTACCGCTTGATTAGTAATGACCTGACAGTCTTTAAAGTTTATGTAATCTTCTACAGTATGGAACTCCTCTTCGTCTGCCGCTTTTGCTTTTTGAAAAAGGGAGAATCTCGATTTTCTTTTCAGTGCGGTAAGGAAGTTGTTGCGCAGAATGGTATAAATAAAGGCTTCGAAGTTTTTATCGGGATCAATTTTAGTCCGGTTCTCCCAGATCTGTACAAATACATCCTGAGTTAGCTCTTCAGCTTCTTCGGTATTGCGTACAAAACGGTAAGCATAGCCCTGAACCTTTCTTCGGTGTGTTTTGTAAATTGTATTGAAAGCATCAAAATCTCCGTTTCTCAATCCATTTAAAAGCGCTGTGTTTGTGGAGGCGTTAAAAAATTCCATAGCATTAATTGATTTGGTTAACTTATGCAAGTTAGCCCCGGCGTTTTAAGTTAATGTTAAGTCTACGAGATCTTTAGGCCGGATTTACCGGTGGGTAATCGCCACGCTGCGTCTGGCTGTTAAAATACGGGTGTCGCTTAGTATGGTCCATGTGCCGGTACCATTTCCCTCTGCCAGCGTCCTATTTGAAGCGCTTATTTTTGCCTTATTGGTTATGCCGGTCAGCGCTGCTTTTACCAGGGGATCCTCAGCTTCGCCAAAAGGCAATAGCGGAAGGGCTGTGAACTCATTGACCTGTATATCGGCTTCGATGCCAGTACTGTAATTCCCTTTTCCTTGGGCATTGAACAGCTTATAAACTATGGGATGCATTTCCCATTGCACCTGCTTAGGTTTGCGCATGTCGTTAATGGTGAATGAGGCTTCATCTTTACCCAGTGTCCGTTCGCCTATCAGGACAACCTGCATATATGGTTTTAGATTATTGATGACCACTTCGGCTGCTGAGGCCGTCACCCCTGTACTCAGAATATAAATTCTTGGCAAGCCGAGGTTATGACTCATCAGGTCGTTAAAATTTACGGTACCGTCAAATGTTGCCGCAGCACCCAGCGACTCGGTTCTGAGGCCTCCGTTTTTATTTCCTTTATAGGTAATGAAAGGGCTTGTATAACTGACCGATGGAGCAATCATGGCGCAAACACCCGCGGCTTCGGCCACCTGTCCGCCAGAGTTATAGCGCAGGTCGAGTATTAAATCGGCTATGCCTTCGCTTTTAAAGCTTGCGAAAATTGGTTTGAGCGAACTGGCTAGACCGCCGTTAAAACTCTGGAAGTTAAGGTAGCCTATTTTTTTCCCGCCGCTTTCAATGATACGACTGATGGCCCGCTGATCTGATATTATTCCTGTACTGAGGTTTGCCAACCGGGTATCCTGCCAGCTACTGCCGATAATTTCGGCCAGACCCAGCACGACTTTGTCCCCTTTTAATAATTCTGTTTGTAAGGTAGTGGCATTTGATTCGGAAATCTGCGTTCCATTAATTTTACGGATATAGTCGCCTCTTTTTAATCCATTTCTGGATGCGGGCGAATCATTGTATACTAGTTTTATAATACCGATCACCTGTCCGGTGTTTACCTCTTTAATTGTACTGTAATCAAAACCATACTTACTTTTACTATCTGATATATAGGATGCCGGGTCGGATGGCAATACCAGGTAGGAAAACCGGTCGGCAGGATTTTTCAAAGCAGCAAAAAAATCCCTTGGTGCGATACCGATATTGGCTTTTGCAGGCAGGCTTTCGTTCCAGTAATAGTATCGTTTGAGGCTATCGAGTATCCAGGTATTGATTTGTTCATTAGAACCAGGGGGATAATCAGGTTTGAGCTGCTCCCGCTTGCAGGCTACCTGTATTAATACCATCAGAAAAAAGAAGCCTATCCAACGATAGGGGCTGCTATTGAACTTGAGAAATGTATGGCACATACAGATTAGCGTTATTTGTTATACAAAGCTAAGTCCTTGTATATTAACAAATCATTATCTTTTTAAAATCGTAAAACACGTTTAAAAGCAGTTAGAGCCGCATTACCTCAACTAATTTCATCTTTCTGAACAATAATCTACTATTTCCATAGATTTTATTGCTAATAATAAAATATATCCTATATTTGCCTAACTAAACAACTGTTTACCAACAACAAGTAAATGAAAACAGATTTGCATTTTATAAAAATGAAAAGAAAAATGGCTAAAGAAGAAATGTACTTCCTTATAGACCGGTGTTGTTGTTGCTGCTGATTCAGCCCATTGTAATCGCTAGTAAAAACTAACGCTTACAACCTCCTAATAACAATTTCAAAATATGACGATAAAGGATGCTTAAAAACATCCACATGGCTTTGCTATGGCATTAACTATAACCAAACAAATCAATAAATATTAAAATCATGAAGAAAAGCATACTTATCCTTTTATCATTTCTACTCACCGCAAGCTTTGCTTTTGCCCAAAGCATAACTGGTACAATAAAGAATACGAATGGAACTCCGGTACCAAAAGCAACTGTGAAAATAAGAGGTACCAAGATCTCAACCATTGCTGATGAAAAAGGTTTCTTCAGCATCAATTCAAACCAAGAACTTCCATTTTTCCTTCAAGTCAGTTCAATTGGTTACAAAGCACAGGATTTTCAGATATTAAAGCTTCAGGAAGCACCTTTTGAGTTGGTCCTGGTTGAAAGTGAACTACTAGATGAGATCGTGGTAACCTCAAGAAGACGTGTAGAGGTATTACAGGATGTACCTATTGCAATTACAGTTATTGGTGGACAAGCCGCAGAAAATGCAGGCGCTTTTAACGTTAACCGTTTAAAAGAACTGGTGCCTTCGGTTCAGTTATATGCTTCAAATGCAAGAAACACAACACTTAATATCAGGGGCTTAGGCTCAACATTTGGTTTAACAAACGATGGTATTGATCCGGGTGTAGGCTTTTACGTAGACGGAGTTTACCAGGCTCGTCCTGCCGCTACTTCTACAGATTTTCTTGACATTGAACGGATAGAAATCCTGCGTGGCCCACAAGGTACCTTATTTGGAAAAAATACAACCGCTGGTGCATTTAACATTACTACAACAAAACCAACTCAAACACCTAGTGCAAAAGTAGAATTGAGTTTTGGAAACTATAATTTTATACAAGCAAAAACATCGGTTTCAGGAGGCGTAGCAAAAAATCTTGCAGCAAAATTATCTATCTCAGGTACGCAACGCGATGGTACAATCTGGAATACCAGAGAAGAACGCAAATACAGTGGCCAAAACAACCTTGGTTTTAAAGGTCAGTTGTATTACACCCCATCAGATAAATTACAAGTATTGTTAAGCAGCGATATAAGCATCCAGCACCCTGCTGGTTACCCATTGGTAATTGCAGGTGTGACCACAACAGAGAGAAGTGCTTACCGCCAGTATGCCAATATTATTTCTGGTTTAGGATATCAGCAGCCTAAAATAGATCCTTTCTCTAGAGAGATCAGCACCAATACACCCTGGAAACAGAACCAATCCATTGGTGGTATTTCTGTGAATGTGGATTATAAAATCGGCAATGGAACGCTTACTTCTACTACCGCCTGGAGATTCTGGAACTGGGATCCTACAAACGATAGGGATTTCTCTGAATTCTCTGCATTGACCAAATCTCAAGGTAACTCCCGCCATGATCAATATTCGCAAGAAGTTAGATATGCTGGTAATATTACAGAGAAAATAAGCGGCGTAATTGGTGTATTTGCACTTGCTCAAAATTTAAAAGGATTATCTCAGACGGAAGAAGTAGGTAAAGATCAATGGAGATTTGTACAAACATCAGCTACTGGCGCTCAAGCACTGTATTCGACCCCAGGTCTGTTAGATGGCTTCGGGATCAAAACCAACTCAACGATTAAATCATTAAGTGCTGCCGTTTTTGCACAGGCTGACTGGGAGTTTATAGAACACCTGCACGTGTTACCAGGTTTAAGGTTTACCTATGACAAGAAAGATGTTGACTATGACAGGGTAACTTATGGAGGTTTGCAAACTTCAGATGCAGCTTTACTTGCGCTTAAAGCCGCTGTTTACAGCAATCAGAAATTTGCTACAAGCACAAACAACAATAATTTGTCCGGTAACCTTACGTTATCGTACCGCCCTACTACTAAGTTAAACGTTTACGGAAATTACTCTACTGCTTATAAACCAGTTGGTGTTAACGTTGGGGGCTTACCTACTACTTCAACTGGCGAGGCAGACTTGTCTCTGGCTGTAGTAAAACCAGAATACGTTCAACATTATGAGTTAGGTGTTAAAACTAAACCTTTTAAAGGCTTTTTGCTAAACGTAACGGGTTTTAATACTGATATTAAAGATTACCAAACCAATGTTCAATCTCCACAGTTGGGTGTAAACAGAGGTTATCTTGCCAATGCAGAGAAAGTTAACGTAAAAGGTCTGGAAGTTGATGGAAGCTTTCAGTTAGAAAAGTTCTTAACTTTAAATGCCGCCGTAGCTTATCTTGATGGCAAGTATGTAAAATTCACCAATGCACCATTGCCTTTAGAAGAAACCGGGCATACGGAACTCATTAACAATGTCGCTACTCAGGTCGCGTTTAAAGATGCTTCAGGCGGTAGAATACCAGGTATATCTAAATGGAATGTTTCAGGTGGTGCAGAATTTAGCATTCCTGGTGGTTTGGCCGTCCAAAATGGTAGATATTTTATTGCTGGTGATGCCAGTTACCGCTCAGAATACTCTTCAAACCCAACACCTTCAAAAGTGTTAAATGTGGATGGTTATGCGCTATTGAACGCCAGAATAGGGTTTAAATCAGAAAAATTCTCAGCATTTGCCTGGAGCAGAAACCTTGGAAATACTAAGTACTATGAGCAATTGCAAGCTGCTGCCGGTAACTCGGGCTTATATGCAGGCGTACTTGGTGATCCAAGAACTTACGGTGTTACGCTTCGCTATTCTTTCTAAAATCATCTTTCAATGCAAAAATACAATCAGGCTGTATCATTAATTCGGCCGTCATCCTGAATTTATTTCAGGATCTCGAATATCCCATTCAAAACCTGCTTAAACGAGATCCTGAAATAAATTCAGGACGACGAAGCGCATAAAGAATAAGATAAATCGATTAATGATACAGCCTGATTATATTTTTGGTATTCCTATTTATTACATAACCAAAAATCACCAGCCCATTCTTTTACGCAATGAAATGATCTGTTCTGCATGATGCGCGCCATGCCAGCTGTATTGATTAGTCATTTGCCAAATCGGCATGTACTCTTTATTTCCCGGATGATAGTACGTTCTTGTCCAATCCTCCTCTTTTAAATTTTCCAGCAAAGTAGCCCATCTACTGTGCAGTGCGTGCAGCAAAGTAATGGATACATTGACCGGAACAAGTTTTACATCAGACAGTTCAGCCCAAAGGTTTTCATCATAAGGACTAATTGTAGGTTTCTCCTCTGTTAGTGCCAGCTTTAATCTGATATAGGCGTTCATATGACTGTCTGCAACATGATGTACCACTTGTATAATGCTCCAACCACCCGGGCGGTAGGTCGTATTTAACTGTCCTTCATCTAGATTTTCAATACAATAATCAAATAGCAGTGGCGCCGATCTAATGCCACCAATCCAAGAGGCAATATTATTAGGACTATACTTAACAGCAGGTACAAAACGGCCATTTGGGTACATTAAGTCTTCCATTGAATTTTCCATGGAATGAAAATAACAAAATTTAAACAACTGGTTCCCTTAATATTGTTTTCAATTTTTCAGGCGAGGTTTTATTCAAGTCAGATAGATAAATTTCGTGGTGCAGACCATTTCTTTTAAGACCTTTGGCTTCCATGAACTGCCTCATTTCCTCCAATGTAACTGGCTCCTGATCAAAAGGACCAACATGCAGCATTTGTACAACTTTCCCTTCATTCATTAAGTAACCTTCAACATCCTTGACAAATGGGAGCCCTTTTTTTTGAATGACAGTTTCAATAGCCTCATTTATCTGCTTATTGGTAACATAATCAGGCAAACGGATCATCATTCTATACTTCCACTCGCTTCTTGGGATCTTTAATGGAGCCTCGGACATTCCGTATTTTCCGAATTCTTTTTCGTCGAAACTCCATAGACCTTCCAGTTTGGCAACAACAAAATCCTTTCCGATGGCCTTACATGCAAACTTTATAGTATAAGCGGTTGCATATAGCGCAGAAATCTTTTCACGATACATTGTTCCTGAAGGATCCCCCTTTCCGGTAAGTGATAAGAAAAATGCCTCTTCGACTGTGACCTCTTCAGGTCTCTCTTTTGCGGAATAATAGGTTTTGTATTTTTTTGTTAGATTGAGCTTTTCCATTTTTTTGTTTTGCTCAAAATAAACCATGGCCACTGACAACCCTATGTCAGTGGCCAATGAATGTTATGGAAAATAATTGCTTATGCTTTCTTAATGGTATTGACAACAGTCATTTCATCATTATAAACCTTAAGGATGAGTATCTTGGTCGCATCCTCTACATTTATAAACCAGACCTTCGCATCTCCTTGCTCAACCTGAACCGAAAAAGTTATTTTGTAGTCAGGATATTTATCTTTCACAATTGATTTGACATCTTCAGGAATTTCATTTTCAGCTGCATAAACCAGATGATACACTAAGGAACCGCCCTTGGTAAATACGGCCCTATTTTTTTGGTCATTCATAATAAAATTCACTACATACCTCTTATTTACTTCATACCATTGAGGTGCTATAGCATCCTTAAATAATTCGTTAAATGATTTCGAAACCGCATTAGTAACTACGGTCCTACTGGCTGTACCAAGAATGGTTACTTCACTAAGTTTTATCTGTGCAGATGTGCTATTCATTCCTAGAAGGGATACCAATCCGCAGAGTAATAAAAAAAACATCTGTTTTTTCATCGTCTTAAAATTTAATTCACATTAAATATAAGCCGTTTTACAATCCAAAAAATCAATAACAGCTACACTACGGTTAAACGAATTCATACAACAGATACAAGCTCATAAACCGCTTTATAGTTAGATATAGGCGTTTGGTATACAAAAACATACCGCTCATACTTATTAATTATGAACAATATTCGATCTTATGCGTTTTAATCAATTCTGACCTATTGTTCAATTTTCGGTTATAGTTTAATTGCTGCCGTATCATTAATCGATTTATGCTATTCTTTATGCGCTTCGTCATCCTGAATTTATTTCAGGATCTCGTTTAAGCAGGTTTTGAATAGGATATTCGAGATCCTGAAATAAATTCAGGATGACGGCCGAATTAATGATACAGCAGCATAAAAATGGAGTATCAATTGGTAAGAACATGATATGGAAATGCTTAATTGTAGATGATGAACAACTCTCCTTAAAGAGCGTTGAAAAGTATTGTAAAATGGTTGATCAACTTGAAGTTGTGGCCACCTGCAACAGTGCTTTTAAAGCTTTAGAATTTATAAAGGCAGAAAGAGTTGACTTGATTTTTCTGGATATAAAGATGCCGGAATTATTGGGTACAAGCTTTATCAGGACCCTATCTCAGCCCCCAAAGGTAATCTTTATCACCTCGCATCCAGAATTTGCAGTTGAAGCTTTTGAATTGGGTGCTGTAGATTACTTGTTAAAACCATTCAGCCTGGAACGCTTCCTAAAAGCAGTGAACAAGGTGATTAATACGGATAGCCAAATTGGAGAAAGGCAAGGTGATCGTCATTGGTGCGAATACCTATATTTTAAGATCAACAGGAAAATGGTTAAAATTCTTCTTGAAAACATTGTATACATAGAAAGTATTAAGGACCATATCAAAATATATCGGCATCAGGATACGCCTTTATTAGTTAAACAGTCGCTCAGTTCAGTAGAATCTATTCTGCCTCATCATCAGTTCATGAGAATTCACCGATCTTTTATCATTTCCCTGAATAGAATTACTGCCTTTACCAATCATGACGTAGAGATTGGTAAAATCGAAATACCAATTGGCAGGCAGTTTTTTGGTCAACTCAAAAAATTATCCCTACAAAAATAGCGATGAGATAAAAATATTTGTTCGGCAACACAATATACTTCTCGAATTAGCGTCTTTGTATATGAGAGCGTTAATTTAGATGAGCGGAAATAGTTGGATTGACTATTTCCGCTTTTTATTTACCCAAAATGCCCTTTCACATAATTACCGGTCAATTCATTTTTAGGATTGTGAAATATGGTATGCGTATCTCCCGCTTCAATAACTTCACCCAAATACATAAAAACCGTTTTATCAGCTATGCGTTGTGCTTGTTGCATATTGTGTGTCACAATTACGATGGTGTAATCTTTCTTAAGTTTTACAATGAGTTCTTCGATCTTTAAAGTACTCAAGGGATCCAATGCAGAACAAGGTTCATCCATCAGGATTACCTCGGGCCTTAATGCCACTGCACGTGCAATACATAATCGCTGCTGCTGACCCCCTGACAATCTTGTAGCAGGTTTTTGCAGTTCATCCTTTACTTCATCCCAAATGTAGCTTTCCTTTAACGCGTTTTCTATAATCTCAGAACGCTCATTTTTAGGCACATCATTAATTTTCAAACCATAATTAATATTCTCATAAATGCTCTTTGGAAAAGGATTGGCCTTTTGGAAAACCATTCCAATCCGACGGCGTACCTCGGTAACAGAAAGTCCTTTTTCATATAAATTCTGCTGTTCCAATAAAAACTCCCCCTCAATCCTCGCGTCGGGAGAAAGATCGTGCATCCGGTTAAAGGACCGCAGCAGTGTACTTTTTCCACAACCTGAAGGGCCTATCAATGCAGTCACCTGATTTCTTGGAAATTCTACATTGATATTTTTTAGCACCTGCTTACTGCCAAACCATACATTAACAGATGAACCTGAAAGTTTGATCGGTTTGTTAGTCATTTTTACTGTGTTTATACCGAATATAAAAAGCGGTTAGGTTTAATAAAAATACCACGATGATCAGCACTAGCGCGGTGCCATAGGCCAATGGCCTAACCTGTTCAATGGCCTGATGTTGCGTGGAAAGCATATACAAATGGTAGGGCAGCGCCATAAATTCCTGGTTTAAGAAGCCTGCAGGATTGTTGATATAGAATGCTACTCCTGTAAATAATATAGGAGCAGTTTCACCGGCAGCTCTTGAAAGTGTGAGTACCACTCCTGTTAATATGCCTGGTAAAGCTGTTGGCATAACCACATCTCTTATCGATTCGAACTGGGTGGCTCCAACAGCTAATGCGGCTTCACGTGTACTGGCTGGAATGCGACGAAGTGCTTCTTCTGTGGTAATAATCACATAGGGCAAGGAAAGCAGGCCCAACGTAAATCCGGCAGATAGCATGGATGTTCCCATCTGCAGTCCCTGGACAAACAGCGCCAAACCAAAAAGTCCGTAAATTATTGAGGGCACCCCCGACAGATTCCTTATAGAAGCTCTGATGGTTCTTGTCAGCCAGTTATCAGTAGCATATTCATTCAGATAAATTGCGCAACTAATCCCAAAAGGAACCGAGACCAGGGCAGTGATCATAGTCAACAGCACCGTACCAATGATTGCAGGTAAAATACCTCCCTTAGTCATTCCCGCTCTGGGCAAGGTAGAAACAAACTCCCAGGAAAGTGAAGGCGCTCCTTTACTAATCAAATCCCAAAGGATGACAACCATAAAAAAACAAACCATGCCAGTGCTGAGCAACAAGGTTCCCCATTCTATGACCGGTGTAATTTTTCTCATCATGCCGAATGGTATTTTCTAAATTTATTAACAAAATACTCTCCCGTAAGGTTTACGCCTAATGTAATCAGGAACAGTACTGCAGCAATAGCAAAAAGTGAATAATAATGAGTTGTCTGATAAGGCACCTCTCCCATTTCAATAGCAATAGTAGCGGTGATGGTCCGAACAGAATGAAAAAAGCCTTTTGGAAAAGCAGCTGCATTTCCTGTTGCCATCAATACGGTCATGGTTTCTCCAATGGCACGACCTACACCCAGCATCACAGCTGCCATAATACCTGGGCCAGCAGCAGGAATAGTCACCTTAATCAGCGTTTGCCATTTACTTGCCCCAACGCCATAGCTCGCCTCCCTATAGGTACCTGGAACCCCATGCAAAGCATCGTCAGTCACGGTAATGATGGTTGGTAATGCCATAACAGCTAATAAAATTGCGCCATTCATGGCATTTAAACCGTTAGAAAGTCCGATAATATCTGCAATACCAGGCCCCAGCACAACGATTCCCAAAAAACCAATGGCTACAGATGGCACAGCGGCCAACATCTCTATCATTGGTTTCAATACACTTTTAACACGCATACTTGCATACTCAGACAAATATGCAGCGGTTCCTATACCAAGGGGTATTGCAATAACCATAGCGCCAAGAGTGACCAGACAAGTACTCACCAATAAGGGAAGAATCCCATAAACCTCTGGATCCCCAGAAGGATTCCATTGTGTACCAGTAATAAAATCAAGCGGATGTATCTTTAAGAAAAAAGCAATTGTATTCCATAGCAGCATAAAAAAAATCCCACCTAAAATAGCAATCACCAATAGCCCCGTTGTTTTTACAACTAGCTTTATGGATTTGTCAATACTTTCTCTAACACCTAACTTCATGATAAGAATTAATGAGTGATGTAATAACCTGAATCCTGGATAATTTTCCGCCCCTTCCCGCTTTTCTCAAATGCAACAAACGCTGCAACCTTGTCCCATGATGTTTCTGGAATAAACTGGTAAAGCGGCCTTTGGAAATAATAACGACCTTGCATGATTGATTGTTGATCCAATGGAGAAATAGCTGGCCGACCAATTTTTGCTGAAATCCTTAATACTTTAACGGGCTGTCCAGTACCGTCCTTTAAAATATATCCGGCTCCAACATACCCTATCCCCGAAATATCCATTTTTACCCCCTCCATAATTTGAGCATTGCCATTCATCTCCTTCGCATCGGTGCTAAATCGGATTTTTAATTTTTTACGGACAAATGAATGTGTCCCTGAATTGCTTTGTCGGCCATAAATATTGATCCTGATGTCCTGACCTGTTATCGGTTTCCAGGATTTGTACTCCCCACTGAGGATTTTACCCAGTGCGCCGACATCAATACTATCTAAAGGGAAATTCTTTTGAACTATAAAAGCTGTTGCATCCTCCGCAAAAACTACCGTACGCAATCTTATTCCTCTATCTTTAAACATCCTGATCTCATCGGTATTTAAAGGTCTGGATGAATTGGCAATATCAGCTTGTCCGTTGAGCAATGAAGCTATGCCCAATCCTGAACCGCCACCCGAAATAGCGACACTAAATTCTTTGTTGACTAGGTAAAAGCTTTCAGCGAGCCTGACAACAAGATTTACCTCGGTATCAGAGCCCTTTACTTTGATGGCTTTATTATTACTGCTGCAGGCCAACAATAAAATGATACAGCAATAGGCTACATTGCATTTCATAAGCAGTTTGTTACTATAAAGATACTACATATTCAAATTAGTTGCATTAATTATCCCTTAATCAGGTGTGAAACAAATTACCTTTGACTAGAGCCATAGCTTCAGCTTTTCTAATTCTCCATCTTTTCCTGATCCCTTTCAGGATATCTTTATCATGCAGGGACAACCTAGTTAATAAGGCCGCATTTAATAAAGTTATGCCGACTACCCAGTCCAGGTAGTCATTTAAAATATCACTTAACTTATTCAACTCATACAGACTCATTTTACCGGCAATGGGAAAGTGGTTTTGAACAGGGGGATGAAATATTTTCAAGGTATACAATACATCTTTCAGTTGTTTTTTTAGCACATGCAAACGGGTGTCCTGGGTGTCTGTCTCGATCAATCTATCAATAGCCTGGGACTTTTTTTGAATAAACCTCTCCAGCCTTTTTTTTGATACCCGATTAGGTGCATTCCTTCTCATCTGTTTGATGACGCGGCGAAAATGAAAGTACTTTAAGGTTATCAGCAGGCTGCATTTTGCTATTGCTATTTGCCGCAACACCTGGTGTGGATACCCATCTTTTTTATTATAAAACGGGGTGATATGATCATAATAGATCTGCAAATCGCGAACGCTTCCTGCATACTTATAGATCTTCTTTAATTTTGAAGGTACCTTTAGCTTTTTCTTTGCCGAAGAACCTAATCCAACCAGACGTACGAAAGCTCTTAGTTTCTTGAATTCAACCCGAAACTGGTGTATAGCTTCCTTATCGCCGTTATACATAATGAGCAAGGCATACTGCTCAATGTTCCTCATTCTTTTTTTCAGGTACCTTTTTATCTGCTTCCTTTTCATCCTATAACCGTATTCCCTAACAAGACAAAAAAATCGATAAATAGTTTCTTGACGTAAGCGAGCAATTTTTGTTTAATTTTACAGCAAATATTAAACAACATGCCTTTTTCGTCTTTAGGTTTATCACCTGCTTTATTAAAAGCACTGGCAAATCAGAATTTTACCGTACCTACCCCTATACAACAAGCAGCTATACCAGCCATACTAGATAAAAAAGACGTTTTAGGTATTGCTAAAACAGGATCCGGTAAAACTGCTGGTTATGCTTTGCCGCTTTTAATGAATGTACAACAATCCTTAGGTCTAAAAAATCGCCATGCCAACGCATTGGTTTTAGTGCCTACACGTGAACTGGCCGAGCAGGTAAAAAATGTATTCCAGACTTTTACTAAGGCGCTTCCGCAGCCAGTCAAAACATTGGCTGTATATGGTGGTGTTTCTATCAACCCGCAAATGATGGGTATGCAGGGTGTAAATATCCTTGTTGCTACACCCGGCAGGTTGTTGGAGTTAATAGATTCGAATGCGGTACACTTATCCAGCATCGAAACATTGGTATTAGACGAAGCAGATAAGATGCTTAATCTTGGCTTTAAAGAAGAGCTGAACAAAATTCTTGCGCTGTTACCTGAAAAGCGTCAAAACCTATTGTTTTCTGCTACCCTGAGTCCTGATATTGAAAACATTAATCAAATCTTGCTACATGATCCAGTAGTGATTAAAATAGAAGCTGGGGAAGATACGCTAGATACGATCAATCAGCTGGCTTATATTGTTTCGGATGAAAAGAAAGGCCCTTTCTTGCGCTATCTGATCAATCACCATGAGATGAAACAAGTATTGGTATTTACCTCTTCTACTCACCAGGCCGATGCGGTAGTAAATAAGCTTCGCAAAAATAACATTGATGCGAAAGCCATTCACAGCAAGAAAAGCCAGGGTTCGAGAACCGAATCTTTATATCTGTTTAAATCAGGCAAGCTTAAGGTGTTGGTGGCTACAGATTTAATGGCCAGAGGGATTGACATTAACTTCCTTCCTTTTGTGATTAACTATGAATTGCCGAGATCACCTAAAGATTATGTGCACCGAATTGGTAGAACTGGTCGTGCCGAAAACCCAGGTGACGCAATTTCATTGGTAAGCCAGAATGAACTACATCATTTTGAAGTTATTCAAAAAAAGATGGGGAAACAGGTGAAAATGATCGATAGCGAAACTATGTTATAACAGGAAATGAATGGATGACATTGAGTATAAAATAATCAAACCCGACTCATCGCTGTCCGACTTTGTAGAGAGCTTTTGGATGATTGTCAATCATTCAGAAGAAAGTAAGGAAATAGTAGTATTACCCAATGCTACCATAGATATTTCCCTATCCCGCTCTTTATCAGAACCATTTCACATTATGCTCATGGGACTAGAAAATGAGGCGGGTCAAACATCCCTTAACCCTAAAATGGTCATTTTTGCCATCAGCTTTAAGTTATTGGCTATTGAATACCTATTAAAAACCAGCATCTCAGATTTGGTTAATGAGGGCCGACCGCTTCCACCTGATTTTTGGGGATTTAGCCAGGATGACCTGAATGATTTTGATAGTTTTCACTTCAAAGCTTCCAACAAAATAAAGGAATTGATCAAGGAAAAAATAGACGAAAGAAAACGGAGACTCTTTGAACTCATCTATTCCTCAAACGGCGCATTGACTGTTAAAGAATTATCTGAGAAGGTATATTGGAGCAGCAGGCAGATCAACCGATACTTTAATCAGCAATTCGGCATTTCCCTGAAATTGTATTGCAACCTATTAAGATTCAGCGCTTCATTTAACCAACTCAACGATGGGCGACTTTTTCCGGAACAAAACTATACCGATCAGGCTCATTTTATTCGGGAGATCAAAAAGTTCTCTGGAGTAGCTCCGGGAGAACTCTCTAAAAACAAAAACGACCGATTTATACAATTATCAGCATTGAAGAAGCAGTAGTTTTACTTCAGTTAAACTCATATTCAAAATGCTAACTAAAAATATAAAAATAGCCATCGTAGGTGGCGGCCCGGGTGGCCTCACATTGGCGAGACTACTGCAAATGAATGGTGCAGAAGTAAAGGTTTACGAAAGAGACCTAAATAAAAATGCAAGAGTACAAGGAGCTACACTTGACCTACATGATGATTCAGGCTTGAAAGCTTTAGAAAAAGCTGGACTGATGGATGCTTTCAAAGCTAATTACCGTCCCGGTGCTGACAAAATGCGTATTGTAGATCATCTTGCCAATGTTGCTTACGACCAACATACCGATAATCAGCCGGAGGAAACATTTGGCAATCCCTATTTCCGACCGGAAATTGACCGTGGTCCATTGAGGAAAATCTTATTAGAATCTTTAGATCCGGATACCGTTGTATGGAATAGTCAGTTTAAATCTATGCAGCAAACCGGTAACACTTGGACAGTCGAATTTCAAAATGGTAATCTTGCTACCGCTGATTTGGTGATTGCAGCAGATGGTGCGAATTCAAAAATCAGGCATTTGATTACGCCACTCAAGCCAGTTTACTCGGGCGTAACTGCTATTGAAGGCAGCATATATGATGCTCAGCACAAGGTGCCCCGTATTTTCGAGTTATTAAAAGATGGTAAAATATTTGGTTTTGGTACCGGAAAAACGATAATCGTCAGTTCAAAAGGCGACGGAAGTGTGGCTTTTTATGCAGGTTTCAGAGCTCCCGAAAATTGGTCAAGCCAATATGAACTGGATTTTTCGGATAAAGCAAGCATCCTAAATTGGTTTAAGCATGAATTTGCAGAATGGGATAACATTTGGCAGGAATTATTTGAAAATGCGGAGACTCCTTTTATACCGAGACCGCTGTATTGTATTCCATTGAATCAGACCTGGGATGCCTTATCCAATTTAACCATGCTAGGTGATGCAGCGCATCTTATGCCTCCTTATGCCGGTGAAGGTGTAAATATGGCCATGCTTGATGCGCTGGAATTGTCCGAACACCTGATTAATCCTGAATATAAAACGCTACAAACTGCCATAGCCAATTACGAAAACCAAATGCGCATTAGAGCAGCTGAAGCTGCGAAAGGATCCCTTGAGAATACCTTATGGATGCACGATAACGATGCAATAACGAAGATGATGGCCATGTTTGACGCCCCTTCGTAACACAATCAATTACCGCGAGATCCAATAGCTTTAGTAAGCTGATAAATGTAGTTTAACTTGATTGGCGTAACTACCTGTTCGCCAATCTTTTTAGCACCAAGTTTTTCTACAGCCTTTTGGGAACGTAAATTTTGACTTCCTACGTGGAAAATAACAGCATCTAAGTATTCAAAGGCATGATTCATCATTAGCCTTTTTAAGGCTGAGTTATAAGTTCCTCCCCAAAATTGTCTGGCAATAAAAGTAAAACCAATAGCAATGGCCTTTTTCTCTTCATCAAAATCATAATATCTGGAACATCCAATAACTTCGCCAGTCTCTTTATCTAACACCAGATAGGCCCCCTCAGATGCTAATGCGCCCTCAAAGAAGGCTTCAAACACCACACGAAGATAGCGATCATTATTAGGGTGTTGCTCCCAAATCAAGGGGTCTGAAGCAACCCGATATAAAGCTTCAAAATGCTCCGCTTTTAAGGGTATGATCTGGATAAGGTCGTCTTCTAATTCCTCCTGTCTATCAAACGTATTATTCATGCTCCTTTTATGTTAAGATAACTGATCATAAAGCTATTTTTCAATATAAAACACCAATCCTTCTTATGTAAGTTCGTTGTTAGCTATATCATTAGATACAGCACAATTTCATGATTTTATCCCTGATAAAAAAACAATTAATTTATGAAATATATTGATTCAAGAATTTCGCAAGTAAAAGTAAGCTTGATGTTATTTTTAATGCTGACCAATGCTTCTGCATGGGCTACAGATCCAAAAAAAGAAAAAGAGCCAGGAAAAAGTGAATGGGTTTACCTTGGCGCTGATGGCAAACTGGTTTATAAAAAAAGTCCTAAGGGCGATCGGATCATGGACTTCTCTTATGCTGGCTATATGGGTGGCGGTGTGGCGCTACCTAATGTAACAGTAAAAGTGACAGTAAAGCCGTTAAGTGATGCGAATGCAGATTGCACAGCGCTAATTCAAGCAGCTATTGACAAAGTATCAGCAATGCCCTTAGCTAAGGATGGCTTTCGTGGAACTGTTTTATTAGCTCCAGGAATTTACCCTTGTTCCAAAACTATAAAGATCACGGCTGATGGCGTTGTACTTCGTGGAAGCGGCAAATCATCCACGGGAAGTGTGATTTTGATGAGTGGTGAAAAGCATGTAGCAATCACTTTATCAAATGGAGTTAATCAACGCATTGGCAACCGTTTGGGCAATGCTACTGAAAGTGAAAAAGCAGTTAAAATAACGGATAATTACCTACCCGCAGGAAGTATGAGCTTTACCGTAGTTGATGTATCTCAATTTAAAGTTGGAGATCAGGTAGAAGTTAGAAAACCAGTTACGGACAAATGGGTAGAGTTTATGCAAATGAATGATTTAGTGCGTGACGGAAAGCCTCAAACCTGGATTAAAGCAGGTTCATTGTTGATTACTGAACGTCGTATTGCGGCCATAAAGGGACAAAAAATCACGCTGGATGTCCCTTTGGTGGATTCCTATGACGCAAATTACACCAATGATGAAACTACCTTGGTATTGGCAAATGATGTAAAACGACTTAAACAAGCTGGTTTAGAAAACCTACGCATTGTATCTCCGCCACAAGCCATTAACCACACCAAAGCGCTTTACTATGCAGTGAGACTGAATGGTGAGGATTGCTGGATGAAAGATCTGGACTTGATGGAAACTATGGAAAGTGTTGGAGTTGGCGGCCGCAGGATTACCATCCAACGTGTAGCCGTTGTTCGTAAGGCCTTACATGAGGGAGCTTCAAAACCAGCAGAATTTGCACCAAACGCTGGACAAGTCCTGTTAGATCATTGTTCGGTAGAAGGCGATAACATTTGGTATGTCGCTTTAGGAGCCGGGCAAACAGGCCCTATCGTTTTCTTGAATTGCAATTTTGTAGGCAATGGCCGTATTGAAGGACATCAACGCTGGAGCACAGGTATGCTTTTAGATAACTGTAAAGCGCCAAATGGTGGCATGGACTTCAAAAATAGGGGCAGTATGGGTTCTGGTCATGGTTGGGGAACTGCATGGTCTGTGGCCTGGAATTGTGAAGCCAGCAGCTATGTAAATCAAATCCCTCCGGGTACTTACAATTGGGTAATCGGCAGCAAAGGAAGAAGTATGCTATTGCCAAGACCTTTTAACAACTCAGGCCCTACGCTACCGGAAGGCATCTTTGACTCTCAAAATGTTCCTGTTGGTCCTTCAAGCTTATATTTAACTCAGTTACAGGAACGCTTGGGTAAACCAGCTCTAAAAGCAATCGGATACTAAACAAGAATTATGATGAAGAAACAGATTATAACAACATGCTTACTTTCTTTCGGAATCCTATGCCTAACCAACAACATGGCAAAAGCACAAGGTGCTCCGGATACCTTAAAGAAATACATCCTTACCCCTGCGCCGGCTGAAACTCCACGAATCAATGGCGCTAAAATATTTGGCGTACGTCCCGGCTCAGTATTCCTTTATACCATCCCTGCTACAGGTATTCGTCCGATGCACTTTGGCGCACAGAATTTACCGAAAGGATTAAATATAGATCCCAATACTGGCCGGATAACAGGAACGCTACTGAAACGTGGTGAATACGAGGTAACGCTTTCTGCTAAGAACGCATTAGGAGAATCAAAACGAAGCTTTCGTATTGTCGTTGGAGATCAAATAGCACTAACGCCTCCGATGGGCTGGAACAGCTGGAACTGTTGGGGTGACGCCGTGAGCCAGGAAAAGGTGATGAGTTCGGCGAAAGCAATGGTAGAAAAGGGTTTGGTTAATCATGGTTGGCAATACATCAACATAGATGATGGATGGCAGGGATTACGTGGTGGGAAATACAATGCGGTACAGCCCAATACTAAATTCCCGGACATGAAGGCATTGGCTGATGATGTACACAGTATGGGATTGAAAATAGGCATTTACTCCGGACCATGGGTTGGGACATACGCAGGGCATGTGGGGGCCTACTCGGACAATCCTAATGGTAGATACGACTGGCTGAAACAAGGTAAACACAATGAATTTTATCGATTTTCTGATCCGCAGGGAAAAGAAAAGCATGGTATAAACTACCATCATGGTAAATACTCATTTGTAAAAAATGATGTACAGCAATGGAATGACTGGGGTATGGATTATTTGAAATACGATTGGAATCCCAATGATGTGTACCATGTTAAAGAAATGATGGATGCTTTACGCGCTTACAAGCGCGATGTGGTGTATAGCTTATCGAACAGTGCCCCTTATGGCGATGCAACGCAATGGGAAAAAATGGCCAATAGCTGGAGAACTACTGGTGACATTAAGGATACCTGGGAAAGAATGTGTCAATTGGGCTTCAACCAAACAAAATGGGCTCCTTTTTCTGGTCCTGGGCATTGGGTAGACCCGGATATGCTGGTTGTAGGTATGGTGGGCTGGGGACCTAAACTACATTATACAAAGCTAACAGCTGACGAGCAATATACGCACATCAGTTTGTGGTGCTTGCTTTCTTCTCCATTGCTCATCGGTTGTGATATGGCCCAATTGGATGATTTTACGATCAGTTTGCTGACTAACGATGAAGTTAATGATGTGAATCAAGATCCATTGGGCAAGTTCGGGATGATGGTTGCTCAGAATGGTGAAACGGTTGTGTATGCTAAACCACTTGAGGACGGTGCTATGGCTGTAGGGCTATTTAATCTTGGAAAAAAAATGGAGAAGATGACGGTGAGTTGGAAAACCTTAGGTCTGCGCGGTGAACAAAAAGTGCGTGATCTATGGAGACAGCAAGATGTTGCCCAATCTGATCGGGAATTTTCAACGGAGGTTAACCCGCATGGTGTTCGTTTTATAAAGGTATATCCAGGCAATAGTAGAGCCCAATCGAGGTCAGGAAAGTAGGTTTAAAAGAAGAATTGCAAATTTTACTAGCAAATAATCATATTTATGTCAAATTTGGATTGTATCTTTCAGCAAAATTTTAATTCATGGCCTATTTGGATAGAGTACTTGATCCGCCGTTTTATGGTTGGACCAATAGTGAGGGAGCGCTGAGTAAGCCATCTCCAAAACAACTTTTTAAAGAATTCTTTAAGCGATTAAATGTATTTCGATGTAAAAAAAACTGGTTGCCGTTTTTCAGCTGGATAAGGGTGCTGATTCTAATCCCCTTATTTTTATTATTCGTGTTTAAGTTTTTCAGTTTAACACTCCTGCTTGTCTTCTTTGTTTACAGCATGATTTTAATGGGAACACATGGAACGATATGGCATCATCGCTATTGTACGCATCAGGCCTATACCTTTAAGAATGATTTCTGGAAATTTATTACCCAGAATTTAACTATCAGTATGATCCCTGAAGAGATTTATGTGGTTTCACACCATGTGCATCATGCCAAATCAGATCAACCTGGCGATCCGTACAATGCTTCTGGTGGCTTCTTGTACTGCTTCCTAGCAGATGCAAATCATCAACCTATAGCAAAAGACCTTTCTGAAAAGGATTATAACAGCACTGTTAAATTAATGCGTCATACAGGAGTAAAGGCGAATACTTTTAGTCAGTACCTTAAATGGGGTTCTGTAACCAATCCTACAGTAGCTATTGCACTATGTTTACTGAACTGGGCTTTCTGGTACCTTATCTTCTTCCTTATTGGAGGACATCCCATGGCTTGTACCGTATTTGGTGCAGCTGCTTTCTGGGCTGTTGGTGTAAGGACTTTCAATTATGAAGGTCATGGAAAAGGTGAAGATAAAAGAAGAGAAGGAACGGATTTTAATACAAACGACATGTCCATTAACCAGCTATGGCCAGGGATAGTTGCAGGTGAATGGCACAATAACCATCACTTGTATCCAAAAAGTGCCAGAACTGGATTTTTAACACACCAGGTTGACCTTGCATGGTATTACATTTGGTCAGGAAAAAAAATGGGGATGATTACCTCCTATCATGATTCAAAACAGGAGTTTCGTCTCCGTTTTGCTGAACCATATCAGGAAAATAAGCTAAAAGAAGCCAGTCAGCAGCCTATAAAATCTGGCGTATTGGAAGGAAATCAATAGATATTAAAACTATAAAGTAATTATTCTCTCTGAGGATCAGTAGGAATATGGTTAATTTCAAATCAAAGTTTGTAAAACCAGTATAGATTTCTACTTTTGCGCCGGAGAGTTGGCAGAGTGGTCGATTGCGGCAGTCTTGAAAACTGTTGACTTGTCAAAGGGTCCGCGGGTTCGAATCCCCCACTCTCCGCATAAAGTATCAAAACCTACAAAAAGCCTGTAATCTTACGATTTGCAGGCTTTTTTGTTTTTGAAGGGTAACAATTTTCGCAGAAATTTCAGCCCTGATGATTACCTACCGAACCAAAAAGCGTGTGCATTATGCCATTTTTACTAGCTATTAATTACATTTGCTTGCATGGAAACAACAACCCCAGCTCTCAGTACTAACTTTTCAAGTTCTACTACTTTAACATCGTCGAACATGAAAACAGAGGAAAAACGGGATGCCAGTATTGACGCACTCAGAGGACTGGCTATACTTTTAGTTGTATTTGGCCATAGTCTACAGTATAGTAACACAGATTTTGATAATAACATATTATTTAGAATAATTTATTCTTTTCATATGCCATTATTCATGTTTATAAGTGGTTATGTTACCTTCTTTGGACAGGATAAGATTGTGCCTGGCTTTAAAAAAAGAGCTATATTACTTTTATTTCCATTTTTTAGCTGGGCAGTAGTTACTTTTTTTGTAAATGCCGTTATGGAAGATCGGCTGAGCTGGCATCAGGCGGAAATTTTCTTTAATAATCTGATTAAATCTCCCGATAACAATGGGTTGTGGTTCCTTTGGGTAATATTCCTTATTAGTGGCATTGTTGTACTGCTAAAAATATGCAAGATCAAACTAGAAATAGGTCTGGCAGTGCTTTGGGTATTATTGAACTTTGATCTTATTAAATGGCCGGAGGCCAACTTTTTGGGTATAGGTTTACTGAATTATCATTTATTGTATTTTTTAATGGGATTCCTATTCTGCAAAACCAGAAATCAATATAAAAAGGTGTATACCATATTTTTATATTTTTGCGCCGTGATTTTTCCTTTTTCCATAGCTTACTGGCATAGGACTACTCCTCCATTTTTTATTAGCGAATTAAATTTGAGCGCTGGGACAACCACAGACATATGGCTGGCTTACAAGTACTTTTGTGGTATTACAGGAACTGGATTCGCTATTATTGTGATCAGTTGTTTAAATAAACTGGCACCGACAATTTCAGAAAAACTAAAGAAAATAGGTTTAATCACCCTGGAAATATATGCGATTCATTATTACTTTTTAATGATCATGCTGGCTGTTTTTACTGTTCAGGAATATAGTCTTAGGGTGTTATTAGTATTTTCTTTCACTTTCCTAAGCAGTATGCTTATCATCAGTATTATGAAAAAATCTCCATTAACTTCTCTAGTATTTTTTGGACAAACTAAAAAAAAGTAAAGAATAGCTGATATTTCAATTGTTCATCATCATCACTCTGGTTGATAAATGGCCAAATTTCAAAAATACCAGGTTTTTGAAATTCCTTTTTACATTTTGAAGGGTATTATTTTCTATATTTGAATTTAGCGCACCCTAAATTGAAGTTCCCAAACCAGATAAAGAAAAATTGGTCTGCATTAATCGGAGACGAATTGCGTTATTCCATGGAATCCCGGATTTTTAATGCCGTCAGTATTTTTGCCGCCATTGTAGCCTCCTTAAATGCCATCATAAATTTTGCAATTGGCTTAGATTTATATGGTTACCTAATGCTCCCTTTAATTGCCGTTTTGTTATTCGGTTACTATTTGTCGCGATATAAGGATAAATTAAACATAGCTATTGGAATATTTGCCATCTCATTTAACCTACTTTGCGGAGGGACTTATTTTGTAGCAGATGGATCCAATGGGGTCAACCTCTTTACATTTATCATCATCATTTTCATCCTCAGTACGGTAACCCCAAAAAAGCAATTCTGGATATGGATACCATTAAACATCATTTTCCTGGCGATCCTTTTAACCATTGAATATTTACATCCTGAAATGGTAAAAACAATTTATGTTGACAAACAGCATAAACTTTTAGATACAGCACAAACATTTTTTGAAGTTGTCATTCTGATATCCATCATTACGATGTATATGAAAAAAAACTACAATCGTGAGAAGGAACTGGCAAAAAACAGCCTTATTGCTTTAGAAAACAGCAACCAAACCAAAAACAAATTATTTTCAATCGTTGCCCATGATCTCAATGCTCCACTATCATCTATAGAAACCTACCTCTCTCTACTTAATGAAATGGATCTCAATAATGAAGAAAAAGTGGAAATCGAAAGGCAACTACTCTCCTCTACCAGGCAAACCTCAGAAATGCTTCAGAATATATTGTCATGGGCCAAGGATCAAATGGATGAAATTAAGGTAAATCTAAGTTCAATTTTTATTTATAAAACCTTAAAACACACTGTCAATTTGCAAAAAAGCATGGCGAAGGAGAAAGTAATCAATCTTATTTTTTCGGCAGATAAAGACCTTAAGGTAATTGCAGATCCAGATATGCTGCAGCTCATTGTCAGGAACTTATTAAACAATGCTATAAAATTTTCTTTACCGGGCGGAACAGTTGCCCTAAGTATATCTAGTCTGAATGGCAAATGTATCTTATCCATAAAGGATGATGGGATCGGTATTGCACAGGATCAGCAGTCGTCCATATTTTCATTAAAGAGTAATGCGACTTATGGAACCAATAAAGAAAAAGGTGTAGGCTTAGGGTTAAAACTAACTAAAACCTATGTAGAATTGCAAAATGGAGAAATCTGGTTTGAAAGCGAATTGAACAAAGGAACCAATTTCTTTGTCAGTTTAGCGTTAATTAACGACTGAGTTCCATCGCATTCTGCAAACATTTTAGGTATAGAATTAGTTAATTCGTAATTTGCCTCCATATAAAAACATCATGCTTGATTTATTGAGACAACCCTGGCCATGGTATACTTCCGGGATTGCCATCGCTACAATTATGGTTTTACTTTTATTTTTCGGGAAGTCATTTGGGTTCTCTTCGAATTTGAGAACCATGTGTACCATCGCCGGAGCCGGCAAAAGAGTAAAGTTTTTCGACTTTGACTGGAAAACACAAAAGTGGAACCTTTTATTTCTTTTGGGCTCTGTACTGGGCGGAGTAATAGCCGCAACATTACTTAATACTGGTGAATCACTCCGTTTATCGGCCTCGACAATTTCGGATCTAAAAGAAATTGGTGTCCAATTCGATGGGCAACTAAATCCGGCACAGATTTTTGGTCCTGACGCTATGAGCTCCCCAATGGGAATATTTATCTTGCTGCTGGGTGGAATACTGGTTGGCTTCGGCTCAAGATATGCCGGTGGCTGTACTTCAGGTCATGCCATTAGTGGTTTATCAAACTTACAGCTTCCTTCTCTGATAGCAGTAGTAGGATTTTTTGCTGGGGGACTGATCATGACTCATTATTTATTACCATTAATTTTTTAACGACATGAAAGGCATAAAATTTATAATTGCAGGAATACTATTTGGCATCATCATGGCCAAGTCTGAAGCTATATCCTGGTACAGGATTCAGGAAATGTTTCGCTTTCAATCCTTCCATATGTATGGAATAATAGGAACAGCTGTAGTGCTTGGTACGATTACGGTATACCTGATCAAAAAGTTCAAACTGAAAGATACTCAAGGCGAGCCAATTATTTTCGCGGATAAGGATAAAGGCTGGCCGCGTTACCTGATTGGCGGATCAATTTTTGGGCTGGGATGGGCACTAACAGGAGCATGCCCGGGCCCGATGTTTGTCAATATCGGATACGGCTACTGGACTATGGGAATTGTTGTGTTAGGTGCATTGATTGGAACTTACCTTTACGGAGTTATTAAAAATAAACTACCACATTAAAATGCCGTAGGAGCAAAATAGGGATTAACGTAACATATTTCAGCCCTTTAAATATAATTAAATAGCCTTTAAACACAATCAAATGGCCATTATGAAGGAAAATGAAATTTATTTGAATCTTAGTTTGTAAAATAGACTGAAGTTTGTACTTTTGCGCCGGAGAGTTGGCAGAGTGGTCGATTGCGGCAGTCTTGAAAACTGTTGACTTGTCAAAGGGTCCGCGGGTTCGAATCCCCCACTCTCCGCCAAGGTATCAAAACCTACAAAAAGCCTGAAATCGTAAGATTCAGGCTTTTTTGTTTTTAAGATTTTTTGTCCGCTTATTACCGGTTGTAGATGTCTACCGCAGTTTCTAGGGATCAATCCCAAAAGTTGTGGAGCAATCGATAAAATTATAGATTTGTATTTCTATACCGTTTTATATTTATGCCATCAGCTACTGCATCCTTGCTCAGATTATTTCTGCCAGATTTTATACTAGAGAATTTTGAATTCAAAGGGGTTATTGAGGATAGTGAAACCTTCCATATCGAACTCGAAGAATTGAATAATCCCCCCTCAGAATGGGATGGGATCAAAGTTTTGTCCAAAGGCTTTTTCCCTCAGATTGTAATTCAAGACTTTCCTATCCGTGGTCATAAAGTGTTTTTTCA
>NZ_SJSM01000036.1 GCF_004331685.1 Pedobacter hiemivivus
GTTCAGAGTTGCCTCCATTGACCAATATTCCTTACTGCTGCCTCCCGTAGGAGTCTGGTCCGTGTCTCAGTACCAGTGTGGGGGGTCATCCTCTCAGATCCCCTAGTCATCGTCGCCTTGGTGGGCCGTTACCCCGCCAACTAGCTAATGACACGCATGCCCATCTTAATCCTATAAATATTTGAACATTGGATAATGCTATCCTGTGTTTTTATGCGGTGTTAATCCGAATTTCTTCGGGCTATCCCCCTGATTAAGGTAGGTTGCATACGCGTTACGCACCCGTGCGCCACTTTCCTCCCCAGCAAGCTGGAAAGTATCGTTCGACTTGCATGTATTAGGCCTGCCGCTAGCGTTCATCCTGAGCCAGGATCAAACTCTCCATTGTAAAATGTTATGTTTGAACACTGACCATTCTTAACTTGTATTAATAATAGTCTTATTCTAATTATATTGTCTAGTTAGATTCTGACTTGAAAAAATAGCTTTGGTTTTCATGTACTTTGAAACTGTACTATCTTACCTCGCTATGCTTTATAAATGACATCTCTTTAATGAACTTCTCGAATCGCCTCACGGGTCTTCTTTATATTTCTTCGTTTATTATTCTTCAGTTTCGTTCCGGTCTTAATGTTCCGAATCTCAGTTTCAAATTTTTAACGTTTCAATCTTTTTTATTCTGTTAACAAACTCCGTCTGGTAACTCCCGTTCTGTTTGGGATTGCAAAGGTAGAAATATAATCTCATTATGCAAACTTAAATGCACTATTAGTGCTAACGAACCCATAACTACCTACAACACAACCAGAAAAATTACAAGCTATTTTAAAAAGCCCGATCAAGAAGTCAGCGCGACAACACAGACATATATATAGTAGTATATATATACATCTATCACTCTGTTTAAAGAAATATATAACAAGGGGGCAACAGGGAACGAACAGGGAGATAACAGGGGCAAATCCCTTTACCCCCCGTCATTTCTACCTATGAAGTACGGGTGACTTACATACTTGTATTAAACCCCACCAGAGACATGACTATTTAATCCCCCTATCCATGGCAAAATCACTTAGTAATCAGCCAATTCGCATGACTTTTATGCAGTCAATTACGATTATTTTTAGAAAGGTAGCATTCAACTTTCAAACAGAGCGTCCGAAAATCTTTAAAAGAGTAGGAAAAACTAATAGTAAGCCTATAGAAAACATCCATTTAAATTATCAATTAAGAGACATTAGCTTTCAACTGATTAAAACGCTATGCGCTCCTCTCTTTCACGAACAATCACGTGATCAAAAATTAACATTTGTCTTAAAAACTAATTTAAACCTATTAATTATGAAAAAGTTATTATTTGTTTTGTTTCTTTCTTTTGCCTGCTCAAGTATTTATGCTCAGATAAAAGCAAATATGCCTAGCGCACCAGTATATTCTAACGGCGAGTCTTACGGTTATTATATTGACGAAATACCAGGAGCAGTTTCGTATGTATGGTCGGTTGAGGGCACTAGCGGAGCCATAATTTGGACCATGCCCTGGGACGAAAAAATAGTTGACCTTACCTTTTCACGCCCTGGCTATTCTCATATATACTGTACGGTTACAATGAGCGATGATTCCGTGGAAGTCTATCAGTACGATACAGGTGCTTCTGATGAATAAAAACAAGAAACTGATTTAATAATAGGCCGCCTCATAAGTCAAATTATAGGGCGACCAATATTTAATAATTAAGGAAATCCTATTTTTTTATGCCAATGGTGATTCATATGGTTATTATGTGGACAATGTACCGGGAGCATACTCTTACGAATGGTCGATAGAGGCTTTAGGTGACTACACTATTTATCCCGCTGGGGACAGATGGATTGATGTCATCTTTTCAGACCCTGGTAGCTACAGAATAATCTGCCTTGTTACGCTGAGCGACTTTTCAGAAGTCACGTACACACTGGGCGTAACAGTTACCCAGGAGCCAACTAGTTTTAAATATTGATTATAATATGTAAATTCAAAATCAATTAATTACCTCTAAATCAATCAATATGAAAACAAATTTCAAAATCCTATTGCTACTGGTACTTTTAACAACCTCGGCATTTATGCTTGGCTTTAAACCAGATTTACGCACTAGATTAAAGACAGAAACATCCAAAACACTAGTGGATGAAAGTATTACGGTTTATACAAGTGCTATTACCGGGGCAAATGACGTACAGGTCCTTTTTTTTCGTACAGGGCCAGAGGCTGGCCAGGGTGAAATAACGATTACCTATTCTGTTAGATTTAATGAAGGTAATTCGCAAACTTACACTAAAGTGATGGCCTCTGGAGAAACCGAGAGTACTGACCATATACAGGGGCCAAATCCAACGGCATTTGCTGAAGTAACTGGTTATAGTTGGACGTATTAAAAATACTCAACCACCTTTTATGACGTCACTGTAAAACAAAGAAGCCAGCTATCGTATGATACTGGCTTCTTTATGTTCCTCCTGATGCAACTTTTGATTACAAAATTCAATATGGATCACTTAAACAAAAACCCGGTTACCGGAAAGGTTATCTCTAAACTCTTTAGGTGTACAACCTTTTTTCTTTTTAAATATCCTATTAAAATTCGAAATGTTGTTGAAACCACAATTGTAAGCCACCTCAGCAACCGATTCAGTAGTATCAATCAATTTTCTAGATGCATGTCCTAACCTGATTTCGGTCAGACTATCCGTAAAACTAATCCCTGTTCTACTTTTAAAAAACCGGCTAAACGACACTTCTGTCATGCTTGCAATCCTTGCCACCTCTGCCAAACTAACCTGCTTATCAAAATTGAAATTAATATACTCCATTACTTTTTCAACTCTTCTACTGTTGTAGGAAAATTCAGCATGACTAAAGGTCGAATCTGAAAGCGTACGCATATTTCTGGAAGTGGATAGATCATGTAAAATTGACATCAATTCTAAAACAGAGTCAAACCCATGTTTTTTATTCAACTTTACCAGTTTTGGGCCGATGAGTTGTGCAGTTTCTTTAGAAAATAAAATTCCACACTTCGATTTTTCAAACATCTCCCTGACCACACGCAATTGATTCCTACGCAAAAACTTCTCATCAAAAAGATCTTTATGAAATTGAATGGTTACCTCATGAATCTCCCTCCCATCCAAATTATGGGTTTCCCAAACGTGAGGGAGATTGGAGCCGATCAATACCAACTCTATATCTCCGATTTCTTCAATATGATCGCCAACTACCCTTCTTGCACCACATGCATTAGAAATAAAGTTCAACTCCATCTCCTCATGATAATGCAATGGAAAGTCGAAATTATGCTTTTTTCGCTCAAAAATAGTGAAACAATCACCGTTGGTGAGGGGAGTGATTTCTTTTAGCATACTTTTCTGCACATTAAATGAATAAATAATATCAATCAATAGGATAAAATAATATCAACAATCAAATATAGACTAAAGCACATTCATTCAGCAATAAAATAGCCATGAGCAAACCTAAATAGCCCTAATTTGAATTACAACAAAGATCAAAGTGATTAAAATATCACATATGGATAAAATAGTATTATTTTTAAAAGCATATCGAACACTAATTTTGATATAAACCAAATAGACCGCTTATGCTTAATAAACTATCAATTAATTTATTGGCAACAATTGCATGCCTGTTATCAATTACTAACGGCTTTGCCCAAGACAAAAAAGTATCTGGCAGAATAACCGATGAAAGTAACACCCCTCTTTCTGGTGTTTCTGTTAGTATAAAAAATACAAAAACAGCTACCATTACAAATGAGGATGGTTACTTCACCTTAAGCATTCCACCCACAGCACAAACTTTAACCTTTTCCTATTTAGGAATGGAAGAACAACAAGTTACGATTGGAAGCAAAACAACCTTCAACATTGTTTTAAAAACCAAGAGCAATATGCTTTCTGATGTAATTGTAATCGGTTACGGCACGGCAAAAAGAACTGATCTAACAGGGTCTGTAAGTAGAGTTGACCGGGAGGATCTGATTAAAGACGCCCCAACAAATATCCTTCGAGCTTTGCAAGGTAAAATTGCAGGAGTCAATGTAACCCAAAACGATGGTGCACCGGGTGCGGGCCTAAGTATCAGAATAAGGGGATCCAACTCATTTTTAGGTGGCACCGAGCCACTTTATGTAATTGACGGTGTTCCTTTTAACAACAGCAGTTCAGGCGCTACCCCCTTATCCATCGGTGAAGATGAAAAGCAAACCTTAAATGCAATGTCGTTCTTAAACCCAAGCGACATAGAGAGCATTGATATCTTAAAAGATGCATCTGCAACAGCAATTTACGGCTCCCGCGGTGCAAATGGTGTAGTTTTAATTACCACCAGACAAGGAAAATCTGGAAAAGAGAAGATTGAATTCAACGCAATCGTTGGACAGGCGAAAGTATCCAGAAAGCTGGATGTTTTAAACGCATCTGAATACGCGGACTATCAAAATCTAGCTTACCTAAACTCGAACAAATATACCGGAACAGCCTATACCCTACCTTATCCAGGCAGCAATCTACCAGATCCTTTAAATCCGGGAAAAACCTATTATGCCAAAGGGCCCCAAGACTATATAAGAAACAACAACAATTGGCAAGACCGAATTTTCCGTACTGGATTATCTCAAAACTACACTTTAAATGTTTCTGGCGGAAGTGCCAATGGCAGCCACAGCCTTTCTTTTAGCTACCTGAATCAGGAAGGGATCATTTCAAATTCAGATTACAACAGGTATGGCCTGGGCATAAACCTAAAAAGGAACATCAGTAAAACTTTTAAAATTGGCACAAGCACCTCTTTTGCAAATTCACGCACAAACGGTGTAAAAACCGGAACAGACAAATCCGATGCAGCAAGCGCCGGGGTTATTCGTTCTGCGATCACCTTTCCCGCTACCCAATCAGAGCCAATTGACTATGATGGTGTTGGAGATGCATTCATTACCAATCCTTACATTTATGTAAACGATGTTTTAAACCGGGTAAATGGGATAAACATTTTTACTTCAAATTACCTAGAGGCTACCTTTTTAAAAGACTTCAAATTCAGACAAAACATTGGCTTTAGCTATGCGTCCAACACCAGAGATCAATATTATCCCAGAAGTGTTTATGAAGGTTTTGCAGTTAAGGGCTGGGGCTTAAAATCGGATAACATCTGGAGCAGTAGCGTTGCCGAAAGTATAGTTACCTATGATAAAAAAATAGAAAAACATAGTTTAAATATTGTTAGCGCAGGCACTTTTGAACGCACCAATGGCAATAGTAAAAGAGCGGAGGCCAAAACTTTTCCAAATGATGCCTTAGAAAATGAGAATATGGCTGCCGGCGAAGTTACGCTCCCAATTGTCACTTCACGCTTTCAATCTACACTAATTTCATTTTTGGGCAGAGCAAATTACAACTACGACGAGCGCTACCTTTTGACTCTCTCTTATCGTCAGGACGGATCAAGTAAATTTGGTAAAGACAATAAATGGGCCGGTTTTCCATCCGCGGCGATTGCATGGAGATTATCAAATGAAAGCTTCATGAAAGATATTAAAGCGATTAATGACTTAAAATTGCGGTTGAGCTATGGACAAACGGGCAATCAGGGAATTGGCTCTTACGCCTCCCTTGCCAAATTGAGTGTCTATAATTATGTATTTGGCGGGGCGGTACAAACCGGTCTGGCCAACGACCTTTATTCTGGCCCCCCAAACGAGAAACTGAAATGGGAAACAACGACAATGTACGATCTAGGACTAGATTTGAGCATGTTTAACTCGAGACTGAACCTTACGGTTGACCTTTACAAGAAAACAACAGATGATCTTTTGCAAAACCTAATTATCCCTTCTTCTACGGGCTTCTTAACAAAATTAGTAAACTCAGGTTCGATAGAAAACAAAGGATTAGAAATTAAACTTGCCGGTGTTATCTTGAAAAGCAAAGACTTCGAATGGAACTCCAGCTTCAACGTCGCATTTATCAAAAACAAAATTTTAAGCTTGAGTCCCGATGTGACAGAACAATACGGCAGAAACATCTCTACAGGCGATGCACCATTCATCCAAACTATTGGCAAGCCAATTGGCGCTTTGTACGGTTATGTTGAAGATGGCTACTATGACAATGAGGCTGAAGTTAGAAGTGACCCTGCTTATAGCGGACAAGGAACTGCAATTATTTTAAGAACAATTGGTGAGATCAAATACAAAAACCTGGACAATGACAGGACTAACATCTCTCAAACCGATAGAACTTTTATTGGAGATGTAAATCCGGATTACACCTTCGGTTTTACGAACAACTTTAACTATAAAAGATTTGACCTCAGTGTGCTCATCAACGGCGTCCAGGGAAATGACATCATTAACATGAATACCCGGTTTAATGGAAACTTGGGCACCAACAAAAATATTACTCAGGAAATGCTCGATGGCGCCTGGGCAGAAGGGAAGGACAATACCAATGCTACCGGACCAAAAGTAATCAGACAGTTTTTTAGAAACCAGCTATTTAGCAGACGTTTTATTGAGGACGGAAGCTTTGTAAGGATTAAAAATGTAACACTTGGTTATAAACTTCCCCTAAAATCTAAAACCCTTACTAACCTGAAAGTTTCCCTGGGAGTTAACAACCTTTACACTTTCACCAATTATTCTGGCTACGATCCTGAGATTAATAGTTACGGCGATAACCCAGCACTATTTGGAGTTGATTTGGGCGGCTACCCTAACTCAAGAACATATTATCTTTCTCTACGTTGCAATTTTTAACCTTTTTAAAAATATAATATGAAAGCAATTTCAACATATTTTACAGCATTTGCTACCGGACTGATTTTACTTAGTGCCAGCTCTTGCAAAAAAGCGCTGGAAGAAACACCCTACTCTTTTTACTCACCAGAGAACTTTTACAAAAATGAAAGCGATGCAAAGACAGCAATCAATGGTGTATACGCTGAACTTTATACTTACGACTTATACCTGCAACCATTTTGGAACATGACCATCTTAGATGACGACCATGTCTCTGGAGCCGATTGGTTTTTAGGCACTACAGGCGCAGGTAACCCGCAAGCTTATTTTGGCTGGGAAAAGCCATGGGTTGGCTGCTATGCCATTATTGCCAGAGCAAATACCGTTTTAGAGAACGTAGTCAACATCAACAATATGGATGGCGACATCAAAAATAGAATTTTAGGCGAAGCTTATTTCCTAAGGGGCTGGGCTTATTTTCAACTGGTACAATTATATGGCGGGGTACCAATCCGTCTAAAATCCTTATCCGCGACAGAACCTCAGACCAATATTCCCCGGGCAACCGTCAAAGAAACCTATGATGTCGTAATCAGTGATTTCAAAAACGCTGAAACTAAACTCTTTCCTGTAGGCCATGCAAAAGCTGGCGAAGTTGGCCGGGTAAATCAGGGTGTCGCGAAAGCATTTTTAGCAAAAACCTATTTAACAATGGCTTCTGGCGCCGCTACAGGCAATGTTACTGTGCGTGGCGGCACAGATAATGGGTATTATACTTATGTCAAAACTGTAGTGGCAGGCCATGAAGGAATAGATTCAAAAGCCTTTTACACTTTAGCTAGAGATAAAGCTGCAGAAGTAATCACCGACAACCAATATGCTCTAACCCCAAGCTGGAAAGATTTATGGAGCATTGCAGGCAGAAATAATAAAGAGCAAATGTGGGAACTACAATCCCTTGCCGGAACAGCTTTTGTCAACAATTTAAGTGCTTATTTCCCTGCCCGCTCTACTTTTGGACAGGGTGCAGTTTGGACAACAAACAATCACTATAACGATTATGAACTTTTAGATAAGCGGGTTTTAGACGGCATAACTCATAATTACACGACTTTACAAGGGACTAACATCTTTTATCCATTTGCACAGGCCTCACTATACAAAGTAGTAGGTGGCATAACATACAACAATACTAATACCACAACTGCAGAAAGAGCCTATACCATTAAATTTAGTTCAGTTGCCGACCCTTCGGTAGCCAATAGTGACGCATTCTTTCCCCTATTACGTTATTCCGAAGTTTTACTCATGTATGCAGAGGCGGAGAATGAAGTTAATGGCGCAACAACACTTGCTTACAATGCTTTAAATACCGTTAGATTCCGTTCCTACCCTACAACAGGAACACCTGCCGTTCCTGTACCTGCCGCATATGCACCTGCCAACATGAATCCAGAACAATTCCGCAGTTATGTCCTGGCAGAAAGAGCACGTGAATTTAACCTGGAAGGAATCAGACGCTTTGATTTGATGCGTTGGGGTATTTACCTGCAGGTAATGAATAAAATATCAACCGGACAAAACAATATTACAAAGGTACGGGCGAACAGAAATTTATTACTTCCCTTGCCCTTAAGCGAACTAAACGCAAACAAAGCGATCCCTGGAAATAATCCAGGTTGGTAAACATATTTAATCATAAATTTAAATCATTTAATTATGAAAAAAACGCCATCAATAAGCACCTATGCAATGATTGCGATAATGCTTTTTCTTTTTAATGCTTGTAAAAAAGACGATGCAGTAAACACCGCTCCGCCAACATTAACTGAAGTCACCAACTTAGTGGATAGAAATACACCGTTAACAATTGTAGATTATGGAGAATGGATCTCGATTAAAGGAACAAATCTAAGCACCACATACAAAGTCGATTTTAATGGGACTTTAGCTGCAGATTCCCTGATTTATGGAGACGACAACACCATTACCGTAAAAATTCCAGCACAGCTAACAGATCTCCTCAATAATCCGATAACAGTCACTACCAAATATGGCTCAGCCACTTTAAACTTCCAAATTAAGCAACCAGCACCCAAAATATCAAGCTTTGACCCTCCAGCAGGTCTACCAAATGATCTAATAACCATTAAAGGCGACTATTTTACAGGAGTAACAGCCGTTAAATTCGAAACAACTTCGGTGCCTATTGTGTCCAGCACGCAAACAGAAATAAAAGTAAAAATACCAGTAGGTTTTGCTTCGGGCTATATTTTTGTTACCACACCAATGGGAACCATAAAATCTACAAATGTATTTGGTTTAAAAGCTACCATATTTGATGATGCAATGGCACCCGGCTGGTCAAACACCTCTTACAGCAACACTTACGACATGACCCAGACCACCATCATCCGACGGGGAACGAAAGCCATTGTAAATAAATTTACCGTCGGTTTTGGTGCCATCAGATTTACAAAAGCCGCACCGGCTTTTAGTACCACAGGCTATAGTGGTGTTAAAATTTCTATTTATGGAGGCGCTGGAACAGCAGGCAAAAAAGTGAGGATTTCATTCACCCCAGCAGCTAGCACTTTCGATTTGATTTTAACTGAAGGCAGCTGGACAGATTACCAGATTCCATTTACAAATCTGGGAAACCCGGCTAGTATGACGGCTATTACTTTCCAGGAATTCAGCGGACTCCTCTCTCAGATCTATGTAGACGATGTAGGCTTCTATTAACTTTTATATATGAAATTGAACAAGATTCTTTTAACTATCATTTTATTCAGCCGATGCTTAATCGCCAGCGACCTGGTAAACGCACAATCGTTAAGTGATAAAGCAGCCAGTAAAGAAACTGTTGCCCTATATAAAAACCTTCACAAATTAAGCCTGCAACACACCATATTTGGTCACCAGGATGACTTAGCTTATGGTGTAACTTGGAAATATATAGAAGGCAAAAGTGACATTAAAGATGTGGTTAACGATTACCCAGGTATCTATGGATGGGATTTAGGTCGCATTGAGCATGATTCGTTTAAAAATATTGACGGTGTTCCATTTGACAAAATCCGCAAGTATATTCAAGACGGATATAAAAAAGGAGCTGCCATCACCTTAAGCTGGCATTTTGATAATCCCTTAACTGGAGGATCATCCTGGGATACAACCAAAAATTCTGTTGCTACAATTTTGCCCGGAGGCGCAAAACATCAACTTTATATTTCCTGGCTTGACAAGGCCGCGAAATTTATTTCCAGCCTAAAAGGAGACCAACAGGAAGCCATTCCGATTCTTTTCCGCCCATTTCATGAAGTATCTGGAAATTGGTTTTGGTGGGGAAGAAACTGCAGCAGCCCCGCAGAAATAAAGAAAGCCTGGCAATTTACGGTCGACTACCTGAATAACACCAAGAAATTACATAACCTCATTTTTGTTTATAACACCAATGGCTTTGCGAACGAACAGGAGTTTTTGAAATACTACCCTGGTGATGATGTCGTTGATGTAGTCAGTTTTGACCTCTATCAATTCGAAAACCAGGGAAAAGAAGCATTTATAAATGCAGTACGAAATGACCTGGACATACTCAGCAAAATTGCGAGACAAAGAAACAAGTTAGCCGCATTTGCCGAAACAGGATATGAGGCGGTCCCAGATGCAACCTGGTGGACCGGAACCTTGTGGCCAGCCATTAAGGACTACCCACTGTCTTACGTTTTGGTTTGGCGCAATGCAGGATATATGCCATCGACGAAAAAAATGCACTATTACGCGCCATTCGAAGGGCAAATTTCAGCACCCGACTTTAAAAAGTTCTATCAGAATAAAAGGATCCTATTTGAAAAGACAATAGGTACAAAAAAAATATACCAGCCAAACTAACATGAAACTACAACTGATAGATATTTTAATTCTCCTAACCTATTTAGTCACCATGGTGCTCATTGGCTTTTACATGAGAAACAAGGCGAAACAGGACAAAGAGAGCTACTTAATGGGTGGTAAAAAATTACCCTGGTACATGCTTGGGCTCAGTGATGCCAGCGATATGTTTGACATCAGTGGCACCATGTGGATGGTTGCCCTTTGTTTTGTATATGGTTTCAAAAGCATTTGGATTCCCTGGTTATGGCCTGTTTTTAATCAGGTCTTTATGATGATGTTTTTATCAAAGTGGCTCAGAAGGTCTAATTCCACAACCGGGGCAGAATGGTTAAAAACCAGGTTTGGCTTAACGGGTAAGGGTGTTAAAGGTTCACATATCATCGTGATTGCATTTGCATTAATTAGTTGTTTAGGTTTTTTGGCCTACGGCTTTGTTGGCTTAGGTAAGTTCGTCCAGGTTTTCATTCCCTGGGATGTCGTAAAAGATTATGTTCCTTTTGCTATTGCCGACAAATATGTTCCGCATTTCTATGGTATTGTATTTACCCTGTTTGCCATGTTTTATTCTATTATTGGCGGTATGCACAGCATTGTGCTTGGAGATGCGATTAAATACCTGATCATGACTATTGCCTGTGTTGCCATAGGCATTATTGCTGTGCAGCACTTGCATGGACAAACCTTAAATGTACCAGAGGGATGGAGCGACCCGTTCTTTAGCTGGGAGTTAAATCTTGATTGGAGTAAAATAGCTGCTGATGCCAATAAAAAAATTGCAGATGACGGATTTAGTCTGTTCGGCATTTTCTTTATGATGATGCTGATGAAGGGCATATTCGCGTCCCTTGCCGGACCGGCACCAAACTACGATATGCAAAAAGTACTCAGCACGCGCAGCCCGAAAGAGGCCAGCAAAATGACCGGCTTTGTAAGTATCATATTATTGCCCATCCGATACTCGATGATCACCGGCCTAACTGTTCTGGCCCTGCTTTATTATAATCAGCTTTACTTGAAAGGCCCAGATGGTGTAGCAGATTTTGAAAGAATTTTGCCGGCAACCATTAACAATTTTTTACCTGTTGGCGTTTTGGGATTGGTAGTCACAGGCTTGCTCGGTGCTTTTATGGGAACTTTTAGCGGAACCCTAAATGCCGCACAAGCCTATATTGTGAACGATATCTATTTAAAATATGTCAACCCTAACGCCCCTACCAAAAAGATCATATCGATGAACTACATTGTGGGCATTGTGGTAGTCGCAGTAGGCATTTTCTTTGGCTTTATGGCCAACAATGTCAACGACATCTTACAGTGGATAGTTGGGGGATTATATGGTGGCTATGTGGCTGCAAATTGCTTAAAATGGTACTGGTGGCGCTTTAATGCCAATGGCTTTTTCTGGGGGATGACGGTTGGTGTTAGCGTGGCATTGCTGATGCCCTACCTCACAACGGGTTTGCCGCTATACTGGTGGCCCTTGCTTTTTGTTTTGTCATTCATTGGCTGTTTAATCGGCACCTACACCGCGCCAGCCACTGATACGGAAGTACTAAAATCATTTTATAAAAATGTTAGGCCCTGGGGATTTTGGGAGCCCATCCATGCATTAGTAGCCGAGGAAGATCCCAGCTTCCGGGCCAACAAGAACTTTAAACTGGATATGTCTAACGTAGTACTGGGCATTATAGCCCAGCTTTGCTTAACCATTTTCCCAATGTATTTGATTACAGGAATGTATGGCCTGCTATGGATTACAGTAGTCATTTTAACGGTAATCATCCTTATTTTAAAAAGAACTTGGTGGAATAGACTAGAAGATTAAGAAAGACCTATGAAAACGAATTTCGAACAACATATTGAACAACTAGCTAAAAACCAAAATGAGCTGATTAAAACCCCCAATCAAAAAATTGAGGCTGGGAATGGGTTATTCAATCGATATAAAAATCCGGTTTTAACTGCCGCTCATGTACCGTTTACCTGGAAATACGACCTTAACCCATTAACCAATCCTTACTTAATGGAACGGTTTGGCATCAATGCGGTATTAAATGCTGGTGCCATCAAATGGCAAAACAAGTACATTTTAATGGCCCGGGTAGAAGGTAAAGACAGAAAATCATTCTTCGCAATCGCCGAAAGTCCTAACGGAATTGATCATTTTAAATTTTGGGACTACCCGGTCATCATGCCAGAAACTGATGAATCAGATACTAATGTTTACGATATCAGGCTAGTTCAGCATGAAGATGGTTGGATTTATGGATTATTCTGCACAGAAAGAAGAGACCCAACAGCGCCCGAAGGGAATCAATCGGCAGCGATAGCACAATGCGGAATTGCAAGAACAAAAAACTTGATCGATTGGGAAAGATTAGCCGATTTCAAAACTGAATCTCCACAGCAGCGAAATGTAGTTTTACATCCCGAATTTGTAAATGGAAAATATGCATTCTATACCCGACCACAAGATAGTTTTATTGAAGCAGGCAAAGGTGGCGGCATCGGCTTTGGCTTATCCGCATCTATAGAAAATGCAATTGTCGAGAACGAAACTGTCATTGATAAAAAAGTATACCATACGATTTCAGAGGCTAAAAACGGACAAGGCCCCGCCCCTATTAAAACACCTAAAGGCTGGCTACATCTTGCTCATGGGGTTAGAAGCACCGCAGCTGGGTTAAGATATGTGTTGTATATGTTTATGACCGACTTAAACGATTTAACCAAAGTCACACATAAGCCAGGAGGCTATTTTTTGGCACCAGAAGGTGAAGAAAGAATAGGTGATGTATCTAATGTAGTTTTTAGCAACGGTTGGATCGCAGATGACAATGGAACTGTTTTTATCTATTACGCTTCTTCAGATACCAGATTGCATGTTGCTACAAGTACCATTCAACAGTTACTGGATTATGTAATCCATAACCCCGAGGATGGACTAAGGTCTGCCGCTTCTGTTGAAACCATCATCAACATTATAGACCGAAATAAAAGCGTATGAATTCCGCAGCTTTAGCGACTTATAAATCTGAGATAGCCATTGAATTATCTGACATCCTGGAGTGGTGGATGACTTATATGGTTGATCATGAAAACGGGGGATTTTATGGAAAGGTAGATGATGGTAATTTGGCGACACCAACTGCAGCGAAGGGACTGGTCTTAAACTCCAGAATTCTTTACACCTTTTCCTCGGCCTACTTGTTAAATCGGAAAGAAGAGTACTTGGCTATCGCCAATAGGGCTTTTGATTATTTAACCACTTATTTTTTAGATGAAGAAACCGGAGGATTTTACTGGTCGGTAGATTTTAACGGCCACAGGTTAGACGACAAAAAACAGGTTTACGGACAAGCATTTGTAATCTACGCGCTTGCTGAGTACATTAAGATTACCCCAAATGAAAAAGCTTTAGTTCTAGCTAAAAATACTTTTGAACTATTGGAACAACATAGCTTTGATCCGATCAATACCGGTTATATTGAAGCCTTAACCAAAGACTGGAAGACGATTGAAGACCTCCGGCTGAGTGATAAAGATCAGAATGAAAAGAAATCGATGAACACACATCTACATGTGATTGAGGCCTACACTAATTTATATTCGGTTTGGAAAAATGAAAAACTAAAACTCGCCATAAAGCGCTTGCTTTCTAATTTTAAAGACCATATTATAGATAAAGTGCATTACCACCTACAATTGTTTTTCACAGAAACCTGGGATGTTAAATCTACATTGGTTTCTTTTGGTCATGACATCGAAGCCTCCTGGCTATTACAGGAGGCCGCAACCCTCATCGCAGATGAAATGGAGATAAAAGCTTTTAAGCACATTGCGCTGCAGCTTAGTAATGCAGCTTTAAAGGGCTTAGATAAAAGCGATGGCCTCTTGCATGAATTTGATTACAAAACAGCTCAGTGGTCAAAAGAAATGCACTGGTGGCCACAAGCAGAAGCTATGGTTGGCTTTTTGAATGCCTGGCAAATAAATGGTGATCAAAAATTCTTACTCCAATCTTTCAAAAGCTGGTCTTTTATAAAAAACTCCCTTAAAAGCAAAAAAGGAGAATGGCATTGGGGTATCCAAAGCGATTACTCATTGATACAAGGAGAAGATAAAGCTGGCTTCTGGAAATGTCCCTACCATAATGGCAGAGCTTGTATCGAAATTATCAAAAGATTAAAATAGGGCAAGGCAGCCCTAATATTCCCGTTTATGTTTAGCATTAACTCCATAAACACCAAAGCGCCCCTAGTTTTCGTAGAAAATGAGCGTAGAGATTACTGCAAATCTACTCGCTCTACCCATTTTAAATCCTCATGCAGCTCTTGATTACAAAATTCAATATGGATCACTCTCCGCTTATTATTAGTAGTAGTACGGCTAGAGCTATGCAACAACAACGGCTTCATGATCATTACACCTCCTTTAGGAACGTCGCAAATATATTCGGTCTCATTTGACCAGTCAATGTCTTCAGCTCTATAGACACCTTTTAAATGAGAGCCAGGCACAACCTTTAATGCCCCATTATTTTCATCCGTATCATCAAGATGAATACGAACGGTATATATCTGCTTTAAAATATCCAACGGTGGCTGAACCGAAAATTGATCTTGTTTTACTGTCCACTTACTGTAATCGTCAAGTTCTACCTTCGTGTCCACCGATATTGTCAAATCCTGATGATAGGAAACGAACCAGTTAGATTGTTCCGGCTTATCGAAATAAATAGATTTTACAACAAAGTAATCTGAACCAAAAAGATTATGAATGAGAAGCTTAAATTCATCATTAAGAATTAGCTTACCTATTTCAGGTACTTCCTTTAAAAATTGCCTGATTGCAAATAGATCAGCGGATTTTCTGAATGTTTTTCTGGAAGTATCAGCTTGATTAATTAGCTCGAGAATTTTTTCAATCTCACCATCTGAAAACACATTATTAATGGTCACAAAGCCTGTGTCCACAATTTGAGTCCTATACATATTAACATCTGCCATGCTAACGAATATACAGATAGAATCCAAATATTCGGGAGAGCGTTCGAAATAAAAAAACCTGCAAATCTTATAATAAGCAGGTTTTTAATATTTTGTCTAATCTTGCGGACCGGACGGGACTCGAACCCGCGACCTCCGCCGTGACAGGGCGGCATTCTAACCAGCTGAACTACCGGTCCGTTTTCCTTTTCAGGAGGGCTTAGAATATAGCTTCTAAAGGCTTCAATAAAAAACACTCTGTTGAGTATTTTTGCGGACCGGACGGGACTCGAACCCGCGACCTCCGCCGTGACAGGGCGGCATTCTAACCAGCTGAACTACCGGTCCGTTTTCCCTTTGCTTTCTTTCGTCCGTTTCGGGATTGCAAATATAGAGCGTTTATTTATATTTACAAACTATTTTTTAAATAACTGTAACTACCTATATCACAGAACCTTCTTTTAGCTTTTCTGCATTTTCTGCAAACTGAAGCGCATCAATCAGCTCCTGAACACCACCATCCATGATGTTATTTAGGTTATAAAGTGTCAATCCGATACGGTGATCTGTTACCCTACCTTGCGGATAATTGTAAGTTCTGATCTTTGCAGAGCGGTCACCAGTCGAAACCATAGTCTTACGTCTTGCAGCAATATCACCGTTTTTCTTCTGCAATTCGATGTCGTATAATTTACTACGCAACATCTCCATTGCAATCACCCTGTTACCAAGCTGTGAGCGCTCCTGCTGACAAACAACTACAAGCCCCGAAGGTCTGTGCGTCAGCTGTACTTTAGTCTCTACCTTATTTACATTCTGTCCACCAGCACCACCCGAACGGGAAGTTTGCAAATCAATATCTGCAGGATTGATGTAAAGATCGATCTCCTCAGCTTCTGGCAAAACTGCTACCGATGCAGCTGAAGTATGTACACGACCTTGAGTTTCCGTATCTGGCACACGTTGTACACGGTGTACTCCTGATTCATATTTCAATTGTCCGTAAACATCTTCCCCACTAACCTTTAAAATCACCTCTTTGTAACCACCAGCAGTTCCTTCTGTTACATCAACAGTTTCAACTTTCCAGCCTTTTTGCTCAAAGAAACGGCTATACATCCTGTATAAATCACCTGCAAATAGCGCCGCTTCATCACCACCAGTACCACCTCTAATCTCAAATACAGCATTTTTAGCATCCTCTGGATCTACAGGAATCAACATCAGGCGGACTTTTTCTTCCAATTCTTCTTGCTGAACCAATAAAAGATCAAGTTCCTCTTTTGCCATTTCACGCATTTCTGCATCTTTCTCGGTACTTAAAATCTCCTTATTAGCGTCAATATTGCTCATTACATTTTTGTAGATTTTATATTCATCCACAATCTTGCCTAAGTCCTTATACTCTTTATTTAAAGCCGCAAAACGCTTCATATCCTGCATCGTGTCAGGATTACTCAACTGCTCCTCAACATCTTCCCAACGCAGTTTAATTGCTTCTAATTTTTCTAACATATCTTTTTTCAGAAACTTTATAATGTTATTACTTGATAAAGGTCTAATCAACAGACCTGATTTCCCCAAGCAACAGTTTTTTATTCGGGCAGCAAAAATACGGCTTTTTTACTTAACCGTACTAAAAATTTGCACATGTCCAATTGTAAACACGAACAGTGCTATACTTTTTCGAAGTACTTAAGGCTTAAATCATTGCCATCAAATACCGCATAGGAATTGAAATTAATCCACTCCCCAAGATTTACATACTTACTTTTATCATTTAGGTTAATGTCTAAGGGGAGATGCCTATGTCCAAAAACAAAGTAATCAAAGTGCACCTTTAACAACATTTCTTTAGCATATACAGCCAGCCATTCATGCTCAACATCACTAAAAATCTCTTCTTTGCTATTGGCAAGCCTGCTACTGCCAGACCACCAATTTGCTATTCCCAAACCAATTCGCGGTGGGACCAGGCCAAATAACCACTGGCAAACCGGATTTCTAAATACCTTTCTTAAGAACTTATATTTCCTGTCTCCCGGTCCCAAACCGTCACCATGATGTAAAAAGAAGCGCTTACCCTCCCTTTCGATGATCAATTCGTCGCTTACGATCTCTATTCCCATTTCCTCGCTGAAATAGGTATTAACCCACATATCATGGTTACCTTTAAAAAAATACACCTTGATACCAGCATCGGTCATCTCGGCCAATTTACCTTGTAACCGCACAAATCCTTTAGGTACAACGGTGCTATATTCAAACCAAAAATCGAATATATCGCCCATTAAAAACAATTCGCTACATGTTGGCGTTATGGAACTTAACCACCTTAAAATGCGATCTTCCCGCTTCCTGCTCTCCGCATGATTAGGAGCGCCCAGGTGGAAGTCAGAAGCAAAATATATGTTCTTTTTCATTAATGTAAACAAAGATAAATAAAATATCCGCTCAGCCGCCTTTCACATATTCTACCGATTATCTAGATTATTTACAAATAACATCGTTATTAAAACAAAAGTTCGTAAATTCGCACAAAATTTAAACTATGATTTCTACTGATATAGCCATCATTGGCGCCGGACCTGTAGGTTTATTCGCGATTTTTGAAGCAGGTTTACTAAAAATGCGTTGTCATTTAATAGACTATCTACCACAAGTTGGTGGACAGCTTTCCGAAATATATCCTAAAAAACCTATATATGACATTCCCGGCTATCCAACTGTATTGGCTCAGGAATTAGTCGACAACCTGATGGAACAGGGCAAACCTTTCCACCCAGGCTTTACCCTTGGTGAGCGTATCGAAGGCTTAGAAAAACGTGGTGAAGGCGATTTTGTACTGACAACCAACATGGGTACCATCATAGAATCTAAAGTTGTTGTTATTGCTGGCGGATTAGGCTGTTTCGAGCCTCGTAAACCGGCTGTGGCGGGATTAGAACAATTCGAAAACGGTAGAGGTGTAAATTACATGATCCTGGATCCTGAAAAATATCGTGGACAAAAAATGGTGATTGCGGGTGGCGGTGACTCAGCATTAGATTGGACCATCTTTTTAGCGGACATCGTTGACGAGTTAACTCTAGTTCACCGTAGCGAAAGCTTCCGTGGTGCTCCAGATTCGGTAAACAAAGTAATGGAATTGGCAGAAAGTGGAAAAATCAACCTGGTATTAAACAGCAACCTAAATTCTGTAAGCGGAAACGGAAAACTAGAAACTGTTGAATTGATCCATAATAAGAGCCTAGAAACTACAAGCATCAATGCAGATCACTTGATCCCATTATTTGGTTTAAGTCCTAAATTAGGACCAATAGAGCAGTGGAACCTAAACATTAGCAAAAGTGCTATTGAAGTAAACACAGACGACTATTCGACCAATATCCCAGGAATTTATGCAATTGGCGACATCAATACCTACACCAACAAGCTTAAACTTATTCTATGTGGTTTCCACGAAGCCGCTTTAATGAGTCATAGCGCATACCAATACATGAACCCTGGAGTTAAATACACCATGAAATACACCACTGTAAACGGCGTATCAGAATTTTAGGCATGGAAGAAAATAACATTACCTTACACGTGCAAAACCCGGATGGTAGCAGAACTACCCTGGAAGCCCCTGTAGATATGGGCCTAAGTTTAATGGAATACCTAAAAGCCTGCGAATACGATATCCTGGCTACCTGCGGTGGTATGGCACTTTGTGCGACCTGCTGTGTGGATGTTTTGGAAGGCGAAGATAAGTTGAACGAAATGACAGATGACGAGTATGCAATGCTCGACACCTTACCTGATGTATTACCAAATTCAAGATTAGCCTGCCAACTGCAATTAACCCCTACAATGGACGGCTTGGTGGTTAAATTACACCACGCAGAATAAAAAATATTTATTGATTATTATCTTCTACAGCGGCAGCGATTGTTTTTACAGGGCTGCCGATTGTTTTATATTCCCCTTCGCCTTTTAATATGGCCAGCATCTTACCGCTGTCATTTAAAAGGCTTTTTGCTGCATTAAGCTCTTTATCATACTGAAATCCCTGTGTTACTTTCCCTTTATCGTAATAATAACGGCTAACGATTTGCGTTTCCAGTACTCTTTTTATTTCGGCCTTATAGGTTGTAAGCTCTGTTTTCTTAGCCCCTAACATTTTGCTTTTCAAATCATCAAGATCAGTCTTTACCGCAGTAAGCTTGTTCTCCTTCTCGGCCTCCGTTCTCAAATCAGCAAGCAGTCTTTCTGTACGCGATACATAAGAGTAATCCTTACCAGCCAGTGAATTTACAAACGCGGTATAATCATTATCCGTCAACTGAAAAGAAGCCGCAGGAGCGATCACCTTATTGTTCTTTTTAAAATTATTGGCGTAATCGAAAAACAGATATTTATTGACTAGCGAAATGGTGATCGGATTAAACTTAGGGGTATTGACCAACACATCTGGATAAATCCCATTCCCATCATACACATTACGACCTGCCTTGGTATTGAACTTCCTCATCAGCGAATCCGCAAACTTCAACGTTTTCCCGTTCGCATCTTTGTGCGCATAATCAAGCGCCTGTATGCACCTACCCGATGGTGTGAAATACTTGGCCACCGTAACCTTTACAAGGCTATTATAAGGCAAATTAAAGGTCTGTTGTACTAACCCCTTGCCGTAGCTCCGCTGACCAACAATAATCGCTCTATCGAGATCCTGTAGAGCTCCAGCAACAATTTCTGATGCAGAGGCTGATGATCCACCAATCAGTACAACTAAAGGGATTTGAGGAAATAATGGTTGACTTAGTGTTTTATAGCTAATCGTCTTTTGAGGATTTCTTCCTTTTTGGGTAACGATCAGAATATCTTTATCTACAAAAATATTTACGATTTTAACGGCTTCCTGTAATATTCCACCGCCATTGTAGCGTAAATCAAGGATCATTCCTTTAGGCTCCTGTTTACCCAAGGTAGTTGCAGCATCTTTTACCTCCTGTGCGGAGTTTTCAAGAAATTTATCTAAACGGATATAAGCAATGTTATCGGCTGTCATACCAGAATAAGACACATTCGGTTGTTTAATTTCATCCCGAACCAATGTCTTAGTCAGCAAAGCCCCCTCTCTGATGATCAATAGTTCTACAGCGGAACCTTTAGGGCCACGCAGCAACTGGCTCACTTGGACACGCTCTTTCCCCCGCACCTCATTGCCATTGATTTTCACAAGTTGGTCTCCCGGTTTTATCCCCTGCTTATCCGCAGGATACCCCTCGTTCACCTCATTTACAAATAGCTTACCTTCAATAAAAATAGTGCTTGCCCCGATGCCTCCGTATTGTGTACTTACATATTTCAGCTTATAATCTTCAACTTCCGACTCGGGTACATATTCCGTATAAGGATCAAGGTTATCCAACATGGCATCAATGCTGGTTCGCATTAAGCTAGAAGGATTGGTTTCCTCAACATAGTTGATATTGATCTCTTTATAAAGCGATGCAAAAATATCCAGGTTCTTAGACACCTGAAAAAGGTCCTCTTTGAAAGACCAGGTTAAGGAAGCAAAAGAAATAAGAATAGCGGCCGCAGCAATTTTATATATTTTCATCATATAAAGGATGGATTGATCAATCCGTTGATGGTAAATTTACAAAAAAGCCTTGTATTTCAATAACGCCTAATGGAATTAAAGTCTGTTACCTTCTGGATCGGCTAGTGCTTTCTGAATGGTAAATTCAACATAAGTCCTGTCTCTTTTTACCAACTCCATCAATTGACTTACCAGTTGATCTTCCTGTCCAGGAACAAAGGAAATATCAACCTGAGCCAGGTCACGGTATTTTCTTAGAAATTTAATTTTAACCTTTTTCCAGGTTTCAGGAGTCAATGTAAAATTCGCCATACTGCAAAAATATAAATAATTGTAATACAATAACCCTTATTTATAAACGGGAGCACCTTTTATATTCAAATCTTTGATCCGCTCCCTGATCCTTCTCATAAAGTCAACTCCAGGATCTGCCTTTTCAGTATTGTAAGTAGGATCAGACTCCTTCCACAGCTCAGTCCCCTTAAATCGTGTATACTCATAATGACCGATAACATATTGAATTGGATATTTACGTTTCAGGTACCTGATCAACGCTTCATTGGCGATGAGCTGTGCTGGAGTCAGAGGATTTTTATCACTTCCGATATTCTCCACACCAATAGCGCAATAATTAAGGCCAATCACGTGCCGTGCAAAAACGGTATCCGGCAACAACCTAAAAACGGTCCCATCTCTATCAATCACAAATTGGGAAGACACATTGAGCGAACTTACTTTGGCGATCTCCTTACGAGCGCCAGGCAATCTTGATTTGTTAAACACATCAAATGTTTGCTCTACCGTAGGAATGACAGTCCAATGTAGCACGATCATAATCGGCTTAATGGTCGGCTGTTCTTGCTTCAAGCCATGCCGCTTCTCCAGATACTCCAATGAAAGCCGTTTCCTTTCTGCATCAAATATAATTGGCTTGTCAAAGATTCTAAAAGTGGACTGGGCCCTTAATTTAAGGGTTGCACTACATAGTAAAATCAAAAACATCAGCTTTATAACGTCCTTCTTTATCATCTTCTATTTTAAAACAACTAATCACTCTCCGAAATATCCAGAGAGAGGCATTCTAAAATAAAAAAAGATCCTGGCTCCCCAAGATCTTTTCAAAAATAAACTTAATGCGACCTACCTAATTCTATAAGTCAAGACCCGGTCCTTTGTCAACCCATTTTTATTAACCACACGACCACGAATCGCGATGGTAGTTCCACTAGCCGGAGCAGATGGCACTATATAGTTATAAATCAAAGTGTCGCAGTTTTTAATCTTTGAAAATGCTGGTACAGCGGCTCCCTTAAAAAGGGCCACAGAGTCTGCCGCCCCTATTTTCTCCCAAAACTGAATTTCGTTGATCGGCTCTCTTACAAAATAATCAAATTCTATCTTTATGGCAGTTCCCTTTACATAACCCGCCGAAGGAACAGCTGGTGTAAAAAAATTTGTATTTTGGACAATCACAGGATAATGATCATCAGACAGCTTCTCATAAATCGGATCCTCTGTACGATCACAAGCACTAAATAGGCCTAATATGGCAAATGATAAATATAATATAGTTAGCTTTTTCATATCCGAATACATTAATTATGGTTGATTCCACCATAATGGTTTAAGAAAATAATCCTGCGCATTTCCACCTTGCTTGTCCACCTCCAAAGGATTTAGTTGAATCTCAGTTAAAGGATATAAAGTCCTTCTAGGATACAGCCCTTTTGCATTTGGGTTTGGATTAACGGGATAATAAAACCCAGTATATATTGCTGGGTCATAATCTAGTTTACGCATATCAACCCAAGCCTCAGGATTCATAAACAAAGCAATATATTTTTGCTCCATGATATTTTTTAATGTTAATGCTCCCTGCGTTTGTGCCACAGCAGCTGAAGCCATGTACAATGCTCGCGCCCCTCCTGAAGGGATCTTAAGCTTATCCATGTGTGCATTGATTCCAGCAATATAAGCAGTATATGCGCGAGGTAATAATCCAGCCCTGAATGCAGCCTCCGCCTCAACAAAGCGCATTTCAGCATTTGTTAATACCTGCAAAACACCCGCATTGGTTGTACTGCTAAAGATCTCTGCTGCATACCAACTTGTATAAAAATCAGACACTACCCCCGGCAGTAATGCTTGAGCATTATTCGCCGCCGGTTGAGTACCCGTACTCCCTACAGCAGCCATAACTGTCAATCGTGGATCATCAGGCAAAGATTCATCTCCTAATAGATTCTTTCCATTCAACATTTCGATAAAATAACGCCCATATGTTAGCAACGACATATTATTACGTGTAGCCCCCCAAACATTTGTCGAATTCAAAACGGTGCTAGTCACCGTCTGATATTGCAACTGCGCATCCTCATCATTGGAAACAAGCCCCTTATCAATATAAGACAATATCGTGTTCGCATCATAATTAGCTTTCTTAGTTAAATGATTCGCCTGTCTTGCTTTTAATGAATACGCTAATTTAATCCACAAGGCTGGAACACCTTTATACAAAATATCACCACTAACACTGGGAACAGTAGTATAAAATGGCCTGAAATTACTGCTTGCCGGTTTTTGCATCTCTACGATCCCTTCATCCAAAAGCTTATTCACCGTAGCATAAATCTGCTCCTGAGGGTCGTATTTTGGCGCTATGGTTAAGGCAGGCTGGAATGCTTCCGTATAAGGGATATCCCCAATTAAGTCTGTGGCATGAGCTAAAATTAAAGCAAACATAATCTTGCCAGCCCCTACATAATAAGGAGAACCTTCTTTCTCAGCAATCGAGATCATAGGTGGAATATTCGTACCTACAATCTGATAAGTATCCTGAAATGGCCTTACATTAGGTGCAATAAAGTACTGATCAACCCCACTATTTGGCGCCCCTCTTCTTCCAATATTCTGAGTAAGGATTCCTGTAAACTGATAAGCCTCGAAGCCTTGCATTGCCAACCCGTTAGCAATGATACTTGGCAGCAAAAAATTCGGTGTTGTAGAAGTAGGGTTATTCGGGTCCGTATTCACGTCCAGAAACTTTTTACAAGATGTTATTGCGGTTAGCGAAACCACTCCAACTATAAATATTATAAACTTTTTCATAATCGATTAGTTAAAATCCAACCTTTAAACCCAAATCAAATCCCCTTCGGCTTGGTACCCCACCATAATCTAGACCAGCAGAACCACCACCACGAACACCAGCGCCAGCCACACCAACTTCAGGATCTATCCCCGAATAATGGGTCAATAACATCAGGTTACGACCAGTCACAAAAACATTTGCGGTTGAAAACACTTTTGGCAAGTACTTTTTCTTAAATGTATAGCTCAATGTTACCGTCCTTAAACGAATCCACGAACCATCTTCAATAAAAGCTGTCCCAACGGCCGCCAAATTGTTTTCAAGGTAGCCCTGAGTTAACTCAACCTGCTTAGTATTTTTGCTGAAACTTCCATCTGGATTCTTTACTACACCATCAAAAACGACCGGGTTACCCCTATTTTCGGTCTGCTTACTCAAGCCGCTTCGAACCAGCTCCCATTCATTACCATTAATCACATCACCACCTTTTCTTATATCAAGAAGAAAACTCAATTCCAGCTCTTTATACCTGAAAGTATTGTTCAAGCCCAATGTATATTTTGGAGCACGATCGCCGGCATAAGAAAACAGCGTATTGAATGTTGGGTAACCATTTGCATCAATTATTATTCTACCTTCTGGATCCCTGATATAATCCGTAGCACTGATAGACGACACTGATTTCCCAGGATAAGAAGCTCCCTCCGCAACATTAATAATAGAAGCATCAGAATTCCTAAGAATTGTCAGCGGGAAGGGCAAGAAAAGCACTTCATTTATATTCCTGGCAAAATTAAAATTTACGTCCCAGCTAAAATTAGCATTTTTAACTGGTGTACCAGAAAGCATCAGCTCAATACCTTTATTCTGAACAGAGCCACCATTAATGTATTGAAGAATATACCCTGTTGCCTGACTAACCCTTGGCGCAATAATCTGATTAATAGTGCGATCACGATAAAACGTTGCGTCCAATCGCAGCCTTCGTTCGAAAAACTGTAGGTCTAATCCAATTTCATAAGATCTTCGATTTTCAGGCTTCAGCTCCGGGTTATTACCAAAGAAACCATTTCTAAATCCTCCCCCAATAAAAGTATTGGACTGTAATGGCGATTCAATTCTATAGGGAGCGGTATCCTTTCCAACATCAGCATACGAAACTCTAATCTTTCCATAGTTCAGCCAATGATCATCCTCCAGCTGTAAAGTTTTTGTAAACTCATACCCCAAACTAATCGATGGATAAAAGAAAGAACGGTTTTTCACAGGCAAAGTAGATGTCCAGTCATTCCGTCCGGTAACATTCAAAAAAACCGTCTTTTTGTAGTCCACACTAGCACTTGCAAATACCCCGATAATTCTTTTTACTGAATTTCGTTGAATCATACTTCTGTTAACAGTATTGTTAATACTTATAAAATCAGGATTTTGAAAAATCAGTCCAAGCACGTCAATCGTATTAAACTTAGCTTGATCGATAGCATTACCCAATATTATCGAGGTATTAAAATCCCCAAAAGATTTTTCTGCAGTCACCAAAAAGTTCGAAGTCAGACTTTGAAAGGAATTCACCGTTTCTCCAACACCACCATTCAGGTTATTCGGAAGTGAAGTTCCAACAGCCCTAACACTACGATTTCTTTCTGTATATAAATCAGTTCCAAAAGTATAATTAAACGACAACCATTTCAACGGTTTATACTCCACACCAACATTTCCCAAAAACCGATCATTAGAATCTGACTGCGGATTTTTATCAATTGTAAAATAAGGATTATCTGTATCACCCGTTGCACTAGCGATTAACCGCCTTCTCGTCCCGTCAGGATTCAGATAATTTTTCATGTTATCATTTTTTGGCCAGTTAAAAATACTCACCAAAAAACCGCCTGTACCACCGAATAAACCCGGCCCTTGCAAAGGCCTCTTTCCTGTAGTACGAATGTAGTTTGCCGAACCCGTTATAAAAATCTTATCGCTCACTTTTGCCGTCCCAGCCAGCCTGGCAGAGGTCTTTCCATATTCTGTTTCTGGCACCACCCCATTTTGATTCGCATTAGATACAGAAAGCCTGAATGTATACTTTTCTGAACCACCAGACACGCTTACATTATGCGTTTGTGATTTCCCTGTAATAAAGAAATCCCCGAGATTATCATACATCGTTTCACCAGGCAAAAATGGCGAACCGTAAGAATCTCTACTGGTCGGATCAAAAACACCACCCGTTCCTTGTTTATAAATAGACTGCGTTTCAGGTAACCTCAAAACATTATCCCAGGAAAACACATTGTTGTAAACAATACTTGTCGCACCGGTTTTCCCTTTTTTTGTGGTAATAATAATTGCTCCGTTTCCAGCCTTTACCCCATATAGCGCTGCCGCAGCAGGCCCTTTCAAAACTGTCACACTCTCAATGTCCTCCGGATTGATATCAGATGCTCTATTGGGAGTTCCTACACTCCGTCCTAAAATACCATTAAACCCACTCCCTGCTCCGGGAGCTAGTGACTCTGCGAAAGAACTGTTATCTAAGGCCACCCCATCGACAACAAAAAGGGGCTGATTATCCCCATCAAGAGAAGTCGCCCCCCTTAATACGATATTAGCCCCTTCCCCTGGTCCACCACCAGAACTGGTGATAACCGCTCCTGCAATCTTACCCTGCAGGGCATTTACAATGTTCTGCTGCCTCGACTCTTCAATATCTTTGGATGCAACATTTTGAAAAGCATAGTTGATCGATTTTCTATCCTGAGCAATATTAAATGCTGTTACCACAACTTCACTTAGGTTTTTGGAATCAACATTTAACACCACATTAAGAACTTTCGCAGCCCCAATTTGCTTTTCCTGTGACAAATAACCAATGTAGCTAAAAAGCAAAACCTCATCATTTTGCGCCTTGATGGAATAATTCCCCGATGCATCCGTTATTACTCCTCCTACTTTTCCCTTAATTTTCACCGACACACCCGGCAATGGCAAGCCATCATCTGATGATGTCACTTTACCTGTTACAGTTATTTGTTGCGCGATCACCTGCATATTGAGCAAGATCACACCCAGAAATAACATGAGTAGTTTTTTTTTCATATAGGCCAATTTTAGTTAGTAATTATATTTTGTAGTTCAGACAAAATCATACATGAAAACCGAATTCAATAAAAAAACTAGGAACAGACAGAGTATCCAACCCACCCTCACATCAATAGCAAAAACTACTTTTCCAACTACAGGAATACCGCAAAAACAGAATATTATAAAATAAAAAAACACCTTGGTTACCCAAGATGTTTTAATTAATTGCATTTTTTTCAACCTTTTATGGCACCTTGGCCAAAAAAGCTGCTTTGGAAACCTTGATTAATGAATTTGCCCCGCCTGCATCTTGCCCCAACTCCCAAAACATAACACCGTTCGCTCTCGTTTTAGCTAATTTAGTTTTCAATTCTATAGTAGGAATCCCATTATAATAGTACATGGTTGTACCTATCATAAATTCTGAACCTTTTGGATCAGCCCCCTTTACCAACAAATCCTTAAAAGACATCGACACATTTGCATCCGTTTTACCATAAGCAGGCAGTCCAAGCACAGCCTTTTCTTTAGGTAGGTTCTTTTCATTCAACCACACATTTAACACATCGTCGGCCATTTTATAACTAGAGTGGTCTTTTGGTCTTGCAGGATCTGTCCCAATACCGTCGTACGCCATTAAATTAACAAAATCACACGCATCAATAGCCATCTTATTAATTCCTTCCTTTACCCCGCCAGCATATAAACCCGCAGTAACAGCCATACTTAATGTCCTATGCCAGCTGTGTAACTCAACTGATAAACTCTGCATAAAAAGACCAAAGGTCACGTCGCTCCCTTTTGTTGCACTAGGGTATTCCCAATCCAGATCTACACCGTCAAATTGGTTTTCAAGCATATATTTCACAATATTACTAATCAGCAATTCTCTGGTTTGTGGATTAGCAAGAAGTGTTGTATATATTTTATCGTCACCATTTAAGGCAATAATAATCTTACAATTATGCCTTTTAACCAAACTCACCACATCCTTTACCTTATCCTTCGTATCGTCTAAAACCAATGATCCATCAGCTCTAGGCTTTAAAAAGGAGAAAATAACATGGGTCAAATCATCCAGCGAAGTAGTATCAATATCTTTTATAAACCTGTAACTTGGAAAATAAGCTACCTGTTTAAAACCCATATCGGGCACATAAGGGGTCGTTGGTTTCACAAATACTTTTGCGCCATATCCATCTGGCACCTTTATAACCTCCTTTTTACAGGAAGCCAAAACCGTAACGATAGCTATACTTAAAATCAAAAATCTTTTCATAATCTACTATGGTTAACTTTCCCCAGCTTTAGCTGGGGAAAGTGTAATGTTAAATATTATCGTTGAATCTGATCAATCGCCAAACCATACGGAGCATATCCTTTCAACAAAAAGTCAACCGGCGCAGTTCCATCCAATTTATAACGCATGATACCCGATTGCGAGCCAGAACCAACAGTTTGCGGAGCATTAGTTCCACTAGCATCTGCCCTGTGTCTATATCCAAAATATAAATATCCTTTACCCACTTCATCTTCATCAATGTCCATACCTGTAACATAGATCGTTTCGTCTGTGAGCCCCCCTGTAAATCCCTGATCACTGAACCCTTTAACAGGGGTACCTGTTGAAAAGCCCATAACCGCAGCATCATTATAAATCGGCACAACATTATTCCCTTCCATATCTGATCGATAAATACCTGGCTCGAACGTTCCAGTTCTGTTAATTGCAAAATAAATACGTTGATTTACCTTATCTATCACAAACTGTCTTACGGCCAGAGTTGAGATAATACCCGGTAAAGGGGCTATAATCGCCCCAGCCTTAGTATAGCGCAATATGCCTACCCCCTTAGGTCCTGAATACGACACCCAGATTTCATTATTAACCTCTTTTATGCCACTATAAAAATGTGAGGCCGACGAAAACCCTGCCCCTTGAGAAACAAATTTAGCCGCAGGATAAGTTGCTTCAGAAGCACTGGAATTTATGACATAAACACCATTATTTCTACTTGTCCACCAAATATTCCCATCCTTATCAACGGCGTGCATCCATGGATCCATATTGTAAGTCAAAGGAGTTAGAGACTTAGTAATTAACTTTTCTCCGCTACCATCCAGATTGAAAGATTTCAGATAACCGTCTGGTAATGCTGCCGCGCCAGAGCTAAATCGAAGCCCTAAACCAGCTTCGCTGTAAAACAACTTATCTCCGGTAACAGATAGGCCTAATGGACTGGCCCCAGTTGCAATACCTAAATCAACCACCACCTGTGGTGACAAAGTAGTCAGTTTAATTTTATATATTTTTTTGGTGATTACATCCGTAAAGTAAATAGACTTCGCCAACTCCCCTTTCACCTCAATAGTCAATTCTGTAGAAAATTCTTCCACCCCATCGTTCACTTTCAACTTCACCAGATAAGGGCCCGGAATCGTAAAATTAACTATTGGATTCTTCAAAGTCGACGTTCCAGCGATACCAAAATCCCATGAATAGGTAGCAGCCTTACCAGGGTAACTAAATGCCCTGGCGTCAAATTGCACATCCTTAAAAACACCAACATTCGCTGGAACAACAATTTTAGGCGTCATTTTTTTTAGTGTAATCTTCTTCTCCATTTCAGCCATCTTGTCGCCTTGCCATGTTGTTAACTTTATAGTGTACTCTCCAGGAAGTTGATACAAAATCGTATCTGGAGCCAACTTTTCAGACTCCGAAACATCTACAATCCCAGTTTTGTTAAGTACCTTACCCCCAACAAACTCCCAATGAAATTTATCCGCATTCTTGGAACGGTTAATTAAAACAAGCTTTGCTGGAGCGCTAGGTACCCCGTCAGGAAAATCGAAATTAGCAAGATAATCTCCTTGCTGACCTATGGTAGTTACAGTTTCTTTAGAACAGCCTAAAAACATAAGGCCAATCAAAACATATATGAGTTTAAATTTTTTCATGAGCTTATAAATTAATTTCAAATTTCTGAGTACTTGCTGTTATTGTATTTGTTTGCGTCATTGCAGCCACATCAATAATCAAATTGTAACTCCCCACCTTTTTAATGGTCTGTACAATCGCGGTCAACATCGGCCTAGTCAAGTTTTGCTTCAAATTCTCTCTCCCTGTCGGAGATAAAACCGTAGCCCCACCAAAGTGCCCCGCAGGAGCAGTAGGAAACAGCAGCAAATAATCACTCTTAGTGATAGCGAAAGATAAAATCGATTTTAAAACACCAAAATCCGCATCATTCAGCTTTTGAATTAAAGTTACATCATTGGCGTACTTGCCCACTTTTACTTTAACTGGATACAGTTGACGAATGACATAATTATTTGAAGCTGTAGTCCAATACTTATCCATATCGGCAGCAAAAACCTCCAACAAAACACCTTTATTCAGGACAGAATCCAAAACAGTTAAAGTCGACTCATCAGCAGTTTTTGTAAGCACGGAAGTCCCACTTTTCAGCGTCATGTTAATTCCAAAAGTCTCAACCACCGTTTCATAGATGTCTATTTTCTGAAATTTATCATCCCGTTGCCAAGTCGATGCTGAAATTACTAAAGTATCACCCATCACTAATTTTGTACTGTTATAGGTTACCCTTAATTGAGTTGCGAACTCATTGTTCGTTTCTCCCAGATCGCCGATCGGATCATTTTTTTTACAGGAAATAATGAGTAAGCACATCATTAAAAACCCTATATATTTTTTTACACTTGTCTTCATAGCATTAGTTCTTTAATGTCGAATTACTAGCCCACCATACTGGCGTAAACACCCAATTTCTAGCTTTAGCTCCTAATCTGTCCATTTCCTTTGGGTTGTACATATACTCTGTCTGTGGATCATAAGGAAACCTTTGAATGTATTTCCCAGCCCATTCAGCCAAGGCATATCTAGGATAATAAAAGTCCGGATACGCTTTTGTACTATAGCCATACCTTTTGATGTCTGACCAACTTTCTCCTTGAAGATATAAGGCAATATATTTTTGCATCATAATATCAGATATCTTTAGCGAAGCCGAATTCTGCGCAACTTTAGCAGAGCCCATATAGCTAATAAGCTGTCCATCAGGTACGCCCAAACGCTTCAAGTTAGTTTCTATACCTCTATGATAAGACTCCAATGCACCGTCTAAATCGTTCATATAAAACTGGGTTTCAGCCTTTATAAAGTACAACTCCTCCTTAATAAGAATTGGAAAAGGAGAGTCATCAGAAGTCCAATATCCACCAAACAAATTCGCGAAATCCTTAAAAGTAACGTCCTTAGGCAAGCTCACATCCTTTAGACCTTCCGACATTTTAGCTCCTAAATATTTTTTATTTTCACCCTGAGTTGTCAATATAAACAACCTTGGATCGTAGGTAGTAGCATCCACCGTTAAAGCTTTCATCAAAACATCTGTAGGAAGCGTATTCGTCAAATCATTTTTGATATCAACAAACTGAAATGGCTCAGGAAAATCTCCAGGCCCCCACAAATTATGTGTCCATTTAGACGTACTTGCCTTCGGGTACCTAAATAGTGCATCCTCAAACTTTGGGAGCACATCATTAACAAGATTTAGTAACTCCTGATTACCCCCTTTAAAGTTAACCGTACGCAACTTAAGTCGCGCCTTAACCGCTTTTGCGAAAGTTTTCCAGTTTTCCAGATTTCCATTATAGATCATATCAGTTGTTGCATCCATAACCAACGCCATATCACTTACCTGATTCAACTCGGCAACACCCTCATCCAAAAGCCTTTCAATTCCGGCAAGGACTTCTTCCTGTGTATCGTATACCGGATTGAAAATACCCGCATACGCTTCTTTCATTGGCATATCCCCAAAAACATCAGTTGCCGAAAGATAACTTGTTGCCAGAATGATTTTACCGACACCGGTGTAGTTATTAGAGCCCTCTTCTTTTGCTCTGATAAGCATACCGTTTACATTCGATCCAACATCAAAATAATGCCATCTCCAGGCCCCCATCCGGTTAATACTATTATAGTTCCAGGTATCTGTCATCGTATTAGTATTCCCCAACCTTGTGGTCAAATAATAACTATGATAAGAAGCAAACCGAGCTTGCGAATATAGAGAGTATGCTAAATTCGCTTGAATAGCCGGCAAACGTTGCTTAGTAGGCACCGTAACAGGCTGCACAGGATTCACATTTAAATCCAATTTATTGCATGAGCTCAGGCAGATAGCTGCGAGCACAAATGCTATATTTCTTATAATCGTTTTCATAATCATTAATCTTAAAGCGTCACATTAATACCGAATGAGAAGGTGCGTGGCAATGGAATCGCACCATTGTCAACCCCCATTGTACTTGCTCCTGAGCCTCCCGCATTAGGCCCCGCACTGTTTACCTCAGGATCCCCTCCTGAGTAATTTGAAATTACAAGCGGATTCTGAGCAGACAATTCTAAGCCAAGATTTTTAAAACCTAATTTAGAAGCGATACGCTGTGGCATACGGTAACCCAAAGTGATGTACCTAATTCTAGCCCAATTTACTTTCTCAACGAAATTGGTTCCAACCTGATAATAATTATTCGCAAAATAACTGTAGTCTAGTACCACCTTTTTAGTGTTTTTAATAAACGTACCATCATCCTGCTGTACTACTCCATTAAAGACAAACTCTTTATCTCTCCACTGACCAATATCATAAGCGATACCATTAGACATCATCCCTTGACGGCTAGCATTCAAGATATCTCCACCAAACCTAAAGTCCCATAAAAAGGATAGGTTAAATTGCTTGTATTTTAGATTATTAATAAGACCGATATTGAATTCCGGCTCCCTATTTCCGATATAGCTTTCAACAGTTTTCTCTGTTAAAACAGGAATTCCATTTTTATCTACAATGACATACCCCTCACTATTTCTTTTGTAATCTGTACCAACAATACCTAGAACAGGTTTATCTAATGATGAAGCCGCCTTTCCTGCGTTTAACTGTGCATTGCCATAAACAAAAGTCACAATATCACCAGCAAACTCCTGCATTTTAGAAGTATTCTTCCAGGCGTTTAAAGTGGTTGTCCAAGTAAAGTTCTCACTTTTCACAGGCGTCCCAGTCACTGAAACCTCAAATCCTCTATTGCGCAACGAACCAGCATTAAAGGTCATAATTACATAACCCGATGGCAAAGGCACCCTCGGTGTCATAATCATATCAATACTTCTTCTTTGATAGTAGGTTACATCGAAGTTCAATCTCCTTTTAAAGAAACTTAGTTCTGTTCCCAATTCAAATTCCGTAGTTTTTTCCGGCCCAAGGTTAGGATTCCCACCTGTAGCATCCGTAACAAATCCACCGCCTACAGTACTTGCCCCAAGCAGATTAGTATTAGTCTTATATATTGGGGCATCCTTACCAACACGAGCATAACTTGCTCTTAGTTTACCAAACCACAAATCCTTATTTTCAAACAACTCAGAGAATGCCAAACTACCCGAGAATGATGGAGAATAAAACGTCCGGGCATTTTCAGGCAAAGTCGAAGTCCAGTCATTACGCCCGGTTACTCCCAAAGCAATAATGTTTTTATACTCAATTTTAAAATCACCAAAAACAGCATAGCGCTGTCTGCGAAGCCAGCCCTCAGATATACTAAGGTTCTCCTTTGAAACCACGTTTGGAGAAAAAATATCCCCCACCAAAAAATGATCTCCATGATACGATACCGATTTACTATCGTAATATTCGCTACTAAAGCCCGCAATTAAAGTCGCTCTAAAATCATCATAAAACTTCCTATCAAATGTTGAAGTAAAATTTGAGGTGATGAATTTTGTAATCGCATTATTTTCATCAACCGATCCATAAAAACTACTTTCACCCGGTGTACCCGGAGTCTTTACAATCCTATACTTTGAATTGGTATAATCCTGACCCAATCTATAATTTAAAGTAATCCAATTGTTTGGTTTGTAAACAAGATTGTTATTCACCAAAAACCTGTCCACATCATTGTTTCTTGGATTTCGCATTGCGCCCCACATTGGAGATATTCTCGCCTCTTTTTCTTTTCCAGCCTCAACGTATGAATATAATGGGTCACCATTTGGTTTTTCATAACTCAAAATGTCATACATACGCGGGTATAACAATATGCTGTTGATCCAACCACCAGCACTTGCACCGCCTAAACCTTCCTGAATATTGTTTTTGACATAATTTGCCGAGGTGGTAAGTTCAATTTTAGAACTTAATTTTGCAGTCCCCTTCATCATCAGGTTAATTTTCTCCTGATTGGTATTTGGTACCATAGAACCTGCATTCCTGTAGCCTCCTGAAACGTAATAATTTAGTTTTTCAGAACCCCCATTTACGTTCATATTTACATCATGTGTAATACCCGTTCCAAAAAAGCGATCTATGTTATCGTAAATCTTTTCGTCATAACGAAATTTCCTTCCCCATGAACTGCCTGAAGAAGCATCATATACACCGCCAGTACCTACAGTATAAATATCTTGTTGGCGAGGGGTCCTACCCATAGTTTCCAGAAAGGACTTATAAGTACCATTAATTTGAAGGCTTCCCGCTTTACCTTGTTTTGTCGTTATAATAATTGCTCCGGAAGCTGCATCAATACCATAAAGTGCCGCAGCCGCAGCCCCTTTCAAGATAGATATGTTTTCTATATCCTCAGGATTAAAATCGGACAAACGGTTTACCGTTCCGTTAGAAGAGGAATTGTTCACACGAATACCGTCCACAATCATCAATGGCTGATTATCCCCCGAAAGTGTAGTCGATCCCCTTAAAATGATTTCAGAAGGAAGTCCTGGAGAACCACCCGAAGAACTGATCTGCGCACCAGCAATCTGTCCTTGCAAACCATTAATAATATTCGATTGGTTGGCTTCCCTAAGGTCATCCCCTTTTACAGTCTGAACCGAATATGTCAGCGTCCTTTTGTTACGCTCAATACCCAATGCAGTAACCACAACCTCACCTAGCGCTTTAGAATCTGCAGCAAGTACAACATTAATCACAGCCGCAGTACCAACTGTTTTTTCCTGAGTTACGAAACCGATGTAAGAGAACACTAGCACCTCACCTTTCGCAACTTTAATAGAGTAGGCTCCATCTAGATTTGTCTGAACCGCAGATGATGCCCCTTTAATCTTGACTGAGGCTCCAGGCACACCCAACTGATCATCAGCAGATGTTACCTTACCTGTAACCGTAATTTGCTGTGCCATAGCATGAGCAACCAACAAAAACGTACTCAAGAATAGCATGAGTATTTTTCTTTTCATAAAGCTTATTTGGTTAATAATTCAAGTTCTTTTTGTTTAGAATTTAAACGACACACGTAAACACGCAAATTACCGCAAAAACCTAAGCGCCAGTAAATATGAATAATATATTTCAGCTTTTCCCCGCAAATAATAAAGATTTTTCCTCGATTTGTAAAAAAGATGTTGCAATAACCCGCATAAAGACGCAGACACTAGCCGCAGTCCTTCTTCATTAAAACATTGACTAAATACAAAAAAAGAGGCTGATGCCAGTCATGGTCGGAAGATTTATCTTCCGACTTTTTTTGTTTTATTACCTTTATTTTTTTGCGCGTAAGTCGTTAATAATCAGTTAATTATGTTGTTTTTCTCACAAGAAATCACTATCTTAATGGCTGATAATCAATGAGGTATGGCTGTATTTAAAGATCATAAAATAAACATAAACCACCTGTTAGGATTCATTCCGGAAGCGCTTATAGCACATCTGTCAGTAAATACCAAAATCGATCACTATGCAAAAGTTCTACATGGTAAAAAGATGTTTTACTTATTGCTCTATGGCCTTT
>NZ_SJSM01000037.1 GCF_004331685.1 Pedobacter hiemivivus
AGTTGCCTCCATTGACCAATATTCCTTACTGCTGCCTCCCGTAGGAGTCTGGTCCGTGTCTCAGTACCAGTGTGGGGGGTCATCCTCTCAGATCCCCTAGTCATCGTCGCCTTGGTGGGCCGTTACCCCGCCAACTAGCTAATGACACGCATGCCCATCTTAATCCTATAAATATTTGAACATTGGATAATGCTATCCTGTGTTTTTATGCGGTGTTAATCCGAATTTCTTCGGGCTATCCCCCTGATTAAGGTAGGTTGCATACGCGTTACGCACCCGTGCGCCACTTTCCTCTCTAGCAAGCCAGAGAGTATCGTTCGACTTGCATGTATTAGGCCTGCCGCTAGCGTTCATCCTGAGCCAGGATCAAACTCTCCATTGTAAAATGTTTTGTTCGAACACTGACCATTCTTAACTTGTATTAATAATAGTCTTATTCTAATTATATTGTCTAGTTAGATTCTGACTTGAAAAAATAGCTTTGGTTTTCATGTACTTTGAAACTGTACTATCTTACCTCGCTATGCTTTATAAATGACATCTCTTTAATGAACTTCTCGAATCACCTCACGGATCTTCTTTATATTTCTTCGTTTATTATTCTTCAGTTTCGTTTCGGTCTTAATGTTCCGAATCTCAGTTTCAAATTTTCAACGTTTCAATCTTTTTTATTCTGTTAACAAACTCCGTTTGGTAACTCCCGTTCTGTTTGGGATTGCAAAGGTAGAAATCTTTTTGGCTTTTTCAAGTTTTTTATTAAACTTTATTTCTTTTATTTTTCGAGGCTTTTAACAACCCTTAAAGAAACACCAATCTCTTTTTCTAACCCTTCATTCAACCTTCATCTTCTTCCTTTTCTTACAAACCCTTCCTCCGAAGCGGGATGCAAAAGTAGGAAAATTATCTCCCCTCACAAACTTAAATCAACTATTATCCCCATCAACCCCATAACTCCCTACAACACAACCAGAAAAACTGAACGCTATTTTAAAAAGGTAGGATTATGGACTAAGGATGCGATACAATTTATCATAAGCTGAATAACCAATCCTTTGTTTGATGAATATTTGGAGATCCTTTGGAGATCCTTCGGGGATGGTCTAAGACTGGTAGGAGTCTCTTAGGACTCTAGTAGGACTCTCCTAGGACTCTGGTAGGACCCTAGCTCCTTTGAAACTCCTTTCGGACTCCTTTCAAACTCCTTGATGTATAAATTCATCCCCGAAGGAAACCAAAGGGCAAACAGTAAAATTCTCAGCTCTATAACCTTAATCCACAAAAAAGCCCTTACGGTATTACTACCATAAGGGCCTATCTAAAATTAAGTTAAATAACACTGTAAAATCAAACGATCAATACTGTCCTGTAGACAACAACACCAATGTACATGCCTCTACAGGCTCAATTCCATTAGCCACCAACAAACTTTCCAATTCTACATTTTCAGTCCCAGGATTAAAAACAACCCTTTTAGGCTTAGTTTCCAATATATAGTCATAATACTGATCTTGCAAATGTGTACCTATATATAAGGTTACAGTATCAATATCATGATGTATTACACCTTGTTTCTCAATTTCGACACCAGCAACCTCCCCTTTTTTAATTCCAATGTTCACAATATCATGGCCTTTAGCGGTAAGCATATGGGCCGCACGATAAGCATAACGTTCAGGATTTGGGCTTGCACCTATAATTAAAGTCTTCTTCACCGTTTTATTTTATATGTTTTCAACAAATACCTCTGCTAGTGTAAGCCAAAACTATTCCATTTCTTAACTTTATAACAAATAACAATTAAAATCTGTTTGGATTAGCTCATCTTTAAAACCGCATTAGCGCAGTTTACCCCATCAATAGCAGCAGAAACAATACCACCGGCGTAACCGGCTCCCTCTGCACAAGGAAATAGTCCAGAAACTTGTGGATGCTGAAACGTTTCCCTATCCCTCGGAATACGCACAGGGGATGAACTCCGACTTTCTACACCCACCAAAATCGCTTCATTGGTATAATAGCCTTTCATCTTTTTCCCAAATACAGGCAATGCACTTTTTAAGCTCGAAGCCACAAAATCAGGAAGCGTATCTTTCAGTATCACACTTTTTGTCCCGGGTAGATAAGAGTTCTTGGGTAAATCGCTAGAAAGCCTTCCCTCAACAAAATCTACCATCCGTTGTGCAGGAGCAACCAATTTACCACCACCCAATTGAAAAGCGCTCCGTTCTATTTCTGCCTGAAAATGCATCATTCTTAAAGGATCATCGCCTTTTACATCTTCCAATGTAATTTGAACCACAGTTCCAGAGTTTGCAAATGGGTTATTTCTTTTAGAGGGCGACCATCCATTTACAACGATCTCGTTTTCATAGGTAGCGCATGGAGCTATAATTCCCCCCGGACACATACAAAAAGAGAATACACCCCTACTACCTACCTGCTCTACCAAACTGTAATAAGCAGGCGGCAAAAACTCACTTCGAATATCACAATGGTATTGCGCCGCATCAACAATAGCTTGCGGGTGCTCAATTCTGACGCCTAAGGCAAAAGGCTTTGCCTCAACAAGAATTCCCTTATGATGTAACAATTCGTAAATATCACGAGCCGAATGGCCAGTAGCTAAAATAACGGCATCGGCAGACAAACTATAGTCATCGTTAACCATCACACCCTTCACTTTTCCAAAATCGACCTGAATATCGGTCACCTTCTGATCAAAATGGACTTCACCGCCAGCATTTAATATAGTTTCTCTGATGGCGGTTATAATTTGAGGTAATTTATTAGTACCGATATGTGGTCGGGCATCAATTAAAATATCATCTGTTGCACCATGTTGCACAAAAGTCTGCAACACTTTGTTGATATCACCACGCTTATTAGATCTGGTATAAAGCTTTCCATCCGAATAGGTTCCCGCGCCACCCTCACCATAGCAATAGTTAGATTCTGTATTTACTATTCCTTCTTTATTGATGATAGCAAGATCTCTTCTTCGCTGTTTTACATCCTTGCCTCGCTCTAAAACAATAGGTTTAAGGCCAATTTCTATACATTGCAAAGCAGCAAATAATCCCGCTGGCCCTGCTCCCACAATAATTACAGGTTTAGCATTACTGACATTTTGATAGTTTATCGTAAAAATCTCTGCCAATGGCGTCTCGTCGATAAATACGCTTACCTGTAACCGATAAATTACTTTTCTAGATCTGGCATCAATAGAGCGTTTCAGAATTTTATATCCTTTAATCCGTACCAAGTCTATTTTTAAGGCAGTTGAGAGTGTTTTCTTGAGGATATTTTCAGACTCCATTTCCTCTGGAGCCATGGTGATTTCAATGTCTTTTTGCATAACCGTTGTCAGGTTTTTATCCCGAACTTGTAACAAAGGTACGGAAATTGAGTTCTAATGTGTAAATTAACACTTAAACCGAGAGGTCGTTTATTGGCCTCACGATAACTAAAATCAAAAAAAACGAAAAAATGAAAAGAACAGTATTAGCAATAGTAGGCGTTTTAGCTCTGGTTGTAACCATGAGTGGATGTGGTTACAATAGTATGGTTAAACTTGATGAGGATGTGAAAGCAAAATGGAATCAGGTAGAAACCCAGTACCAACGTCGTTCAGATTTGATTCCTAATTTAGTGAATACCGTTAAAGGTGCAGCAAAATTTGAGCAATCTACCTTAACTCAGGTAACTGAGGCTAGAGCAAAAGCTACACAGGTTACTATTGACCCAGACAAATTAACACCAGAAAACATCGAAAAATTCCAGGCTGCACAAGGCCAGGTTAGTCAAGCGCTGAGTCGTTTACTGATGGTAACAGAAAATTACCCTCAATTAAAAGCTACAGAACAATTTAGAGATGTTTCTGCTGAATTGGCTGGAACTGAAAACAGAATCGCTGTTGCGCGTAAAGATTTTAATGAATCTATACAAACATATAACACTAAAATAAGATCATTCCCTAATAATATTATGGCGGGTATATTTGGTTTTAGTCAGAAAACTGGCTTTAAAGCTGAAGCTGGAGCTGAAAAAGCACCAAAAGTAGAATTCTAATATAAAGTAACACCTTTTAAGGGTAATGCATGTTTAATTATCAAAACACGCATTACCCTTATTCATATCATGTAATCCTATCATGGGCATATTTACAGAACAAGACCAGGAGCTGATTGCGAATGCAATTTCAGAGGCTGAAAAAGCTACTTCGGGCGAAATAAGAATAGCCGTAGAAAAAAAATGCAATGGCAATGCTTTTGAAAGAGCTACCACCTATTTTTCGAAACTGGGAATGGATAAAACGGCTAAACACAACGGTGTACTGATCTACCTTGCTTACGAAGACCATAAATTTGCAATAATAGGTGACAGTGGCATCAACAAGGTTGTACCACCCGATTTCTGGGAGATGACACAAGTAGCAATGAAGGCCCATTTTGCAGGCGGTAATATTGTTCAAGGAATTATAGCCGGCATTGTACTAGCTGGAGAAAAAATGGCTTTGTATTTCCCTTTTGAAGGGGACGACATTAATGAGCTGCCAAATCATATTATTTTTATGGATCAACATGCAAAACATTAGGCAATGAAGAAATCAATCATAGCCTTATTCCTGATCATTCTTTCCGTTGCGGGCTTTGCCCAGGATTTCCCTGCTAAGCCCAATACACTAGTTAATGATTACACAGGAACGCTTTCGGCCGACCAAATACAGCAACTGGAACGAAAACTGGTTGCCTTTGATGATTCAACATCTATACAAGTGGCTATTGCCATACTCAAATCCGTTGGCGAATATGACATCAATGATTATGCCCTTCAACTGGGCAGAAAATGGGGCGTAGGCACTAAAGGCAAAGACAATGGTATAATGATCGTTGTAGCGCTTGGCGACAGGAAGATCGCTATCCAAACTGGATATGGCGTTGAAGGCGTATTGCCAGACATGTACACCAGACGGATTATAGATAATGACATCAAACCTTACTTTAAGGCCGGCGACTACTATCAAGGACTAGATGCCGGAACAAATGCAATTATTGCTGCTACCAAGGGCGAATATAAGAACGACAAACCAAAGGCTGCAAAAGGCGGTAAAGGCGGATCTGGAATCATTCTCGTGATCATCATTGTGGTGGTGATCGTCATCTTGCTTAAAAAAGGTGGCGGCGGCGGTGGCGGCAGTCAGGTTATAGGCGGTCGCGGTGTTGCCGATGCACTTTTCTGGAGCATGCTGCTTGGTGGAGGAAGAGGTTCTGGCGGTGGCGGCTGGGGCGGTGGAAGCAGCGGCGGCGGAGGAGGCTTTGGTGGCTTCGGCGGTGGTAGTTTTGGTGGTGGTGGTAGCAGCGGAAGCTGGTAATTAATACTTTAAATGGAAATATTGAAATGGGAAAAGCTTTCATCGAAATACCTGGTGAAAGAAAGATGGGCCACACTTAGGGTGGACACCTGCAAGTTGCAAAATGGAAGTACAAAAGACGATTACTACGTATTGGAATATCCAAACTGGGTAAATGCGGTTGCACTTACCGAAGACAACAAGTTAATCATGGTACGTCAGTACCGTCATGCGGCTGATATTGTTTCTTTAGAAATACCAGGTGGAGTTATTGATGGCGATGAGCTACCTGAATATGCCATCAGAAGAGAGTTATTGGAAGAGACTGGCTATTCTTTTAAAAGTGCCGAACTGATTGCAACACTTCATCCTAATCCAGCTACTGCAGACAATGTGACTTATACATACCTGTTAAAGGGTGGGACAAAAACACATGAGCAACATTTAGATGAACATGAGATTCTAATTGTCGAAGAATATACCATTGCAGAAGTGAAACAGCTACTAGCTAACCATAAAATAGATCAGGCCCTACATTGTGCAGCGCTATTTTATGGATTAATGAAACTAGAAGAATATTAAACAATTACTCATTGTACTAAAAAAGCCTGTAAGCAAAAACTTACAGGCTTTTTTAGTACAATGAGTAAAACTAGCTCATTTTTAATTTCTTTTGGATATCGTGCACATAACCTTTAAATTTTTTATCGGTATCAATAAGATCCTCGACCGTTTGACAGGCATAAATTACTGTCGAGTGGTCTCTTCCACCAAAAAAAGCTCCGATTGTTTTTAGGGATGATTTGGTATGGCTTTTTGAAAGGTACATCGAAATCTGACGTGCCTGAACAATTTCCCGCTTACGCGTTTGAGATTTAACCATATCCACCGGTACTTCAAAATATTCACATACCAACTTCTGAATGTACTCCATAGAAATCTCTTTTGAAGTATTCTTGATAAAATTCTTTAACATCTGCTTAGCCAATGCCAGGTCTATATCCTTTTTGTTTAATGTTGATTGTGCAAGTAAAGACACCATAGCACCTTCAAGTTCACGAACATTGTTATCTATATTATGCGCAACATATTCTACTACTTCGGCAGGCAATTCAATCCCATCTGCATACATCTTCTTACGAAGAATAGCAATACGGGTCTCCAGATCCGGCACTTGCAAATCAGCTGAAAGCCCCCATTTAAACCTGCTTAACAATCGCTCTTCTAATCCAGCTAAATCCTTTGGCGCTTTATCAGAAGACAAAATAACCTGCTTGCCTGATTGGTGCAAGTGATTAAAAATATGGAAAAATATATCCTGTGTTTTCTCTTTACCTGCAAAATTATGCACATCATCCATAATGATCACGTCCATGGCCTGATAAAAATTAACAAAATCGTTGATGGTATTATTTTTTAACGAGTCTACAAACTGTTGGCAAAATTTCTCGCAAGAAACATAAATTACCAACTTATCCGGCATATTGCGTTTAATCTCATTACCAATAGCTTGCGCAAGATGCGTTTTGCCCAAGCCTACCCCACCATAAATCATCAAAGGGTTAAATGACGTACCTCCTGGTTTTGCAGCCACTGCGTAACCCGCAGAGCGCGCCAGACGATTACAATCTCCCTCTATATAATTTTCAAAAGTATAATTGGAATTCAACTGAGGATCTACGTTCAATTTTTTTAAGCCTGGTATAATGAAAGGATTTTTAATATCCTTATTTATCGATACCGGGATCGGCATAGATTGCCTTTTAGCTTCGGCACCATTTCCATTGCTTGGCATGTTAGTCGTATAAGGAGATCCACTATTAGAAGATTTATCTACAACAATATTATACTCTAGTCTCCCCTCATCTCCCAACTGCTTCTTAACCGTTTTTCTGAGCAGTCCAACATAATGCTCTTCCAACCATTCATAGAAGAATAAACTTGGTACTTGTATCGTCAAAACTTTGCCCTCCAACTTCAATGCAGATATTGGCTCGAACCAAGTTTTAAAACTTTGGGTCGGAATATTATCTTTTATGATTTGGAGACAGTCCTTCCATACTTCTGTACAAGTTTTTTCCATTGTCATGCTATAATTTCTTGGTTTACAACGACGATAAGAGCATATAAGGTGAGCTCGTTCGTGAGATCGAATATTCAAAAAATTATCAACAAAAAAAACTTAATTTTCATTTATTTGGTAAGTGCTTATAAAGCAAACTCATACCATAGTTAACCTCAATTTTTTATGTGGATAACTATTTATTAACATAAGAATCAGTATTCTCCGAAAACATTACGCATCACATCAGCTATTTCCCCAAGTGTAGCATAGGCTTCAACTGCCGCCAGAATAAATGGCATGAGATTGTCAGTACTTTTAGCAGCATTGGATAAGTCATTTAGTGCTTTTTCCACAACGTTACTATCCCGCTCAGCTTTAAGTTTATTTAACTTTTCCGTCTGGATAGTCCGAATGGATTCATCAATAGTAAATACATCATTTATACCTTCCTTTTCCTGAGTAAATTTGTTTACACCTACAATAATCCTACTGGCCTTTTCAACTTCAACTTGATATTGATAAGCGGCATCAGCAATTTCATTTTGAATATAACCATTTTCGATCGCATTAACAGATCCACCCATGGCATCGATCTTATCAATATACAAATGAGCAGCGGCTTCTATTTCATCAGTAAGGGCTTCCACAAAATATGATCCAGCCAAAGGATCTACTGTATCCGTCACACCACTTTCAAAGGCTATGACCTGTTGTGTCCGCAAAGCGATTTTTGCAGCAGCCTCGGTAGGCAAAGAAAGTGCTTCATCATAACCATTGGTATGCAGAGATTGAGTTCCGCCTAGTACTGCAGCCATTGCCTGATTGGTCACCCTTATGACATTATTAAGTGGCTGTTGAGCTGTCAACGTTGACCCGCCTGTTTGTGTATGAAAACGGAGCATCTGTGCCTTTTCATCCGTAGCCCCAAGATCTTTTGTAATCTTTGCCCACATTCTTCTGGCTGCGCGAAATTTTGCGATCTCCTCAAAAAAGTTGTTGTGACAATTAAAGAAGAAGGATAAGCGCTTGGCAAAAACATTGATATCTAATCCTTTTTCAAGAGCCGCATTCAAATATGCTTTTCCATTTGCCAGCGTGAAGGCCAATTCCTGCACAGCTGTTGAGCCAGCTTCTCTGATGTGATAACCGGAAATAGAAATCGTATTCCATTTCGGCACCTCTTTACTACAATATTCAAAAATATCGGTAATGATCCGCATAGATGCTTTAGGTGGATAGATATAAGTCCCCCTTGCCGCATACTCTTTTAAAATATCATTTTGGATCGTACCAGAAATTTGTCTGATATCAGCACCTTGCTTTTTAGCCAGAGCAATATACATCGCCAACAAAATGGAAGCGGTAGCATTAATCGTCATCGATGTAGTGATCTTCTCCAGCTCAATACCATCAAACAATATTTCAATATCTTTTAATGAATCGATGGCCACACCAACTTTCCCTACCTCCCCTTCTGACATTTCATGATCTGAATCATAACCGATTTGAGTAGGTAGATCGAAAGCTACCGAAAGTCCCATCGTTCCTTGCTTTAACAAGTAGTGGTAACGCTTATTTGACTCTTCGGCGGTAGAGAAACCAGCATACTGTCGCATGGTCCATAACCGACCTCTATACATATCTTTCTGAATACCTCTTGTATACGGAAACTCACCGGGCGCTTCAATCTGAGCACTAGGTTTAGTGTATACCTCTTTTATTTCTATACCTGATGTAGTGGTAAACTTTTTATTGCTCATAACTAAAACAACTGATGAATATCTTTCTTAATCAAATCTAATGTCAAATCATAGGGGTTATTTTCAATACCCGCCATATGCTGTAAAACCTTTCTACTCAAATCAACACCTGGAGCATCTGCAGGCAGACTTTTAGCGCCATTATTCACCATAGCGATGGTATCGTCCTTTAGCTTCTTTACTACATCCCAGGTAGGTGTACTGATGTACAGCTGCTGAGTGATGTTATGTTGATACTCTGATTTAATTTCGTTTAATACCATCACCTGAAGCTCAGCAAGTGTTAACCCTTGTTGATGCAGTCTGATAAAAAGGTTAGCAGGATTTATACGCTCTATAAAAATAGTTAAACGCTCATAGGCTTGTAAGCGCAACGACAATAATGGGTTATCTTTTTCCTGTTTTTGATCAGAAAATTTCAATCTAAAATAGGTCCTGATGTCATCCTTTATTAAATAGTACCCAGCCGAAACCGTAGCCACCCCTCCAATTACCAATACTGCTGCTTCGGTTATAAATTTCTGCAAGTCCATTCTATTTTGTTTAAATACCGTAATAATTAGTCGTAGTACCGACAAAAATGTGCATTTTGATTTATATTTGCCCTATTAATACATTTTTAACGGTTGATAAATAACATGAGTAATACAGTAGATACCGCATTCGCCCCTGTAACATTTACAGAAACAGCTGTAAAAGAGCTTTTTAAACTAAAAGACCAACAAGAAATCGCCGAAGATTTTGGCTTACGTGTAGGCGTTGAAGGTGGTGGCTGTTCTGGAATGAATTACGTTTTGGGTTTTGATCAGAAAAAGGACGGCGATCAAGAGTTTATTATTGATGGCATAAAAGTTTTCATGCATAAAGCACATCAAATGTACCTGATGGGAATGCAGGTTGACTGGCAGGATGGCTTAAATTCGAGAGGATTTACTTTTAGCAATCCAAATGCAGCAAGCACTTGCGGTTGTGGAACCAGCTTTTCAGTATAAAAGAGATTATCATTTGTAACATTATAGTAAGTCCTGTTGTCTTAACAACAGGACTTTTATTTTAGCACCTAAATCTATCTGCCTGTAATGACCTATACTGAGAACGTAAAATTAGCCCTGCAATCCATTACTGGCAACCGGTTGCGTACCATGCTTACCGCATTGATCATTGCAATTGGGTTATCTGCCTTGGTAGGTATTTTAACGACACTTGATGCCGTTAAAAAAAGTATGACAGAAGCTTTTTCCAGTATGGGTGCAAATTCATTCAACATTAGAAACCGTGGTACAGGTATCAGGATTGGCGGCTCTGGACAAAGACAAAAGCCTTTTAAATCTATCAGATATGAAGATGCTTTAGCCTTTAAAGAACGGCTAAATACCCCTGCAAAAGTAGCCATAAGTGTTGTAGCAACCAGAGGTGCCACAGTTAAGTATGATACTGAAAAAACAAATCCAAACATCAGCATCCAGGGTATAGATGAGCATGGTCTCGGTTCGCAAGGCCTGGAATTAGCCTTGGGTCGAAATTTCAATCTGGCAGAAGTTCAATCTGGAAACAACATTTGTATTATTGGAAGCGAGGTCAGCGAGAAGCTATTCAAAAATCAGGATCCACTGGATAAAATTATTAATGTAGGCAATAGTCGATTAAAAGTAATTGGCGTACTCGTATCCAAAGGTCAAAGCATGGGTTTTAGTGGTGATCGTGCTGTATATGTCCCTTTATTAAAAGCGAAACTGATCAACTCCACCTCAAATCCTTCTTATACCATAACCGTTATCGTTCCAAGCAATGATATTATGGATAATGTCATTGGAGAAGCAACCGCCGTATTTAGGAATATCAGAAAAATAAGGGTGACAGATCCTAACAATTTCGAGATAACCAAAAGCGACGCCATGGCACAAACCCTATTTGAAAACCTACGGTACATTGTCTGGGGAGGTATAGCTATTGGCGTAATTACCTTAATGGGCGCTTCAATTGGGCTGATGAATATCATGTTAGTCTCCGTTACGGAAAGAACCAGGGAAATTGGCATCAGAAAGGCAATTGGTGCAAATCCAGCCGTTATAAGGAAACAGTTTCTGATAGAGGCCGTAATCATTTGTCTAATGGGTGGAGCTTTTGGGATATTCCTGGGCATAGCCATCGGAAACCTGATCTCTCTGGGGATGGGTGGCTCATTCATTATTCCATGGGAATGGATTTTTGGAGGTTTTGCTGTATGTGTTTTAGTAGGTATAGTTTCGGGATATTATCCCGCAAAAAAAGCCTCTAAACTGGATCCAGTAGAGGCTTTAAGATATGAATAGGTTATTATCGTCCCTGATATTGAGTATCGTAATAAGCTTGGTAGTTCCCTGAAGTAACATTACTCAGCCACTCTTCGTTTTCCAGGTACCAATCTACAGTTTTTTCCAATCCTTCTTCAAACTGTAAACTCGGCACCCAGTCCAGGTTGTTTTGCAGCTTACTTGAATCTATTGCATAACGCAAATCGTGTCCTGCCCTATCCGTTACAAAAGTGATCAGCTTGGCTGACTCCCCTGGTTCACGATTTAGCTTTTGATCCATAATATTGCAAAGCAAATGGATCAAATCAATGTTCTTCCATTCGTTATGCCCGCCAATATTATAGGTTTCCCCTGTTTTAGCCTGATGAAAAATCACATCAATAGCCCTGGCATGGTCTTCCACCCAAAGCCAATCACGCACATTCTCCCCTTTTCCATAAACAGGTACAGGTTGACCATTTTTTATATTATTAATAGCTAATGGGATTAATTTCTCCGGAAAATGGTGAGAACCATAATTATTTGAACAATTAGAAATTACTATATCCAAACCGTAGGTATCATGATAAGCCCTAACAAAGTGATCGGATGAAGCTTTAGAAGCCGAGTATGGACTATGCGGATCGTAAGCCGTTGTTTCAGTAAACATACCTGTATCGCCTAACGCACCATAAACCTCATCGGTAGAAACATGATAAAACCGTTTCGCTGAATAATCTTCTTTCCAAAACTCTCTTGCTGCATTCAATAAATTTACAGTACCAATCACATTCGTCATTACAAACGCCGTAGGATCCGCGATCGACCTATCGACATGAGATTCAGCAGCCAAATGGATCACTGCATCGAATTGTTCTTTCTGAAATAAGTTATTGATTTCAACTGCATCAGTGATATCGGCTTTAACAAACCTATAATTAGATTTATCTTCCACATCAGTTAAGTTCGCCAAATTACCTGCGTAGGTTAATTTGTCAAGATTTACAATTTCATACTGAGGATAATTGTTTACAAATCTTCGTACCACATGAGATCCGATAAAACCTGCACCACCTGTTACTAATATTTTTTTCATTGAAATTATGTAGCTTTCTATAAGTTATTGTTATAATTCTGTTGGCAAGCCCAGCGTTTTTGCAATTGCTGCCGTTTTATTGGTGTAAATTTTATCTAACAAAATATTCAAAGACGCTTTAAGGTCAAACTGTAGATCCTCATGCATTTTATCGTATTTATTTAAAACTGAAAGTGCTGTTTTTACAAAATAAATAACCAGCTTCTCATTAAATTTATAAAGGGCAGAAAAAACATTTTCATCAAATTCGATGGGTACCTGATTTAGCAAATGAATCCTAAGTTCCATTTCACTATTTAAATCCTTTGTCACTTTAAAATGATGATTAATGCTGCCATTTAATTTACGCATTTTCAATAAGGTCTCCTTCGAGTTCAACCTTCTGGAAGCCATCAAGTCAGCAATACCATCATCAATGTCAGACATGAGTTTTTCCTGCCTACGTACCAGATCGTGCTCGTCTTCAAGCAATTTAAAATGAAGATGTTCAGTTAAAACCTTGTCCTTAGCAATTAACCTGAGCAGTAGCTTATCCTTTTCCTTTTCAGGAAGAGACTTGATCTCCAGTTTCAGCTCCTTATGCTCACTTAATAACATTTAAAAAGGATTATCCTGTAAATATTTTTCCCATTTCCAGGCAGACGACATCATCTCTTTCAAGTCTAATTCAGCTTTCCAGCCCAGCTCTTTTGTAGATTTTGTTACATCGCCCCAAACTTTTTCAATATCGCCTTCTCTTCTTGGGCCAATTGTATAGTTTAGTTTTACGCCAGTAGAGGATTCAAATGCATCAATGATCTGCAATACAGACGAACCTTTTCCGGTACCTAGATTAAACACCTCATAATTAGTGCTGGCCTTATTGCTTTCTAGCCGTTTAATTGCCGCAACATGTGCTTTTGCTAAATCCACCACGTGAATATAGTCCCTTATTGCACTGCCATCAGGAGTATCATAATCATTACCGTAGACAGTGATTGGTCCACGTTTACCGATTGCAGATTGCGTTATAAAAGGAACCAGGTTTTGAGGAACACCAATTGGCAATTCACCAATCAAAGCAGTATGGTGCGCACCTACAGGATTAAAATAACGTAAAGACGTTACTTTTAATTGAGGAGTTACTGCACAAGTTTCCTGCAAAATCTCTTCTGCAATCTGTTTAGTATTGCCATAAGGTGATTCTGCCTTTTTAGTTGGCGCATCTTCAGTTACTGGCAAAACATCCGGCTGCCCGTATACAGTACACGATGATGAAAAAACCAAATTCACCTTACTGTCAAATGCGTTGATCAGATTGATCAGCGAATAAAAGTTATTTCTGTAATACTTTAACGGCTGCTGTACAGACTCACCTACAGCTTTAAATGCCGCAAAATGAATTACCCCAGCAATATCGTTGTGCTGTAAAACAAAGTTCTTTACTATAGCCTCATCGCATAAATCCAATTCTACAAGTTCAGGTTTAACTCCTATAATTGCTTCTATTTGCTGAAGTATTTTCGGGTTAGAATTGGAAAAATCATCAACAATAATAACTTCATAGCCTGCATTGTGTAGTTCTACTACAGTATGTGAGCCAATAAAACCGGTTCCTCCGGTTACTAATATTTTAGACATTGTTTAATTAACGGTTATATCCTGTAAAATCTTTATGGTCTTTATTTATTAAAGCTTCTTGCGGCAGTGATTTAAAATACTCGTAAGTTATTTTCAACCCTTCTGCTCTACTTACTTTTGGCTCCCAACCCAAGATAGTTCTTGCTTTGGTAATATCCGGACGTCTTTGTTTCGGATCATCAACAGGCAAATCTCTAAGTACTAGCTTCTGGTGTGTTCCCGTCAACTTGATAATTTCCTCACCAAATTGCTTAATGGTAATCTCATCAGGATTACCAATATTAACTGGCATCGCATAATCACTTAACAACAACCTATAAATACCTTCGATCAAATCATCTACGTAGCAGAATGAACGCGTCTGAGAACCATCACCAAATACAGTAAGATCCTCACCACGCAATGCCTGACCAATAAACGCGGGCAATACCCTTCCGTCATTTAAGCGCATTCTTGGTCCATAAGTATTAAAGATCCTTACAATTCTGGTTTCTAAACCATGAAAAGTATGGTAAGCCATCGTCATTGCTTCCTGAAAGCGCTTTGCTTCATCATAAACACCTCTTGGTCCTACCGGATTTACATTACCCCAATACTCTTCTGGTTGTGGGTTAACACTCGGATCACCATAAACTTCTGAAGTAGAGGCGATCAGCATCCTGGCTTTTTTGTTTTTTGCAAGACCGAGTAGATTATGGGTTCCCAAAGATCCAACTTTCAAAGTCTGGATAGGGATTTTCAAATAATCAATTGGACTTGCCGGAGAAGCAAAATGGAGGATATAATCCAAGTCACCTGATACATGTACAAATTTTGAAACATCATGATGCGCGAATTCAAAATTTTCCAATCCAAACAAATGTTCAATATTTTGGAGGTCCCCTGTGATCAGGTTATCCATCCCTATAACATGGTATCCTTCCTTGATAAACCTGTCGCACAAATGCGAACCTAAAAAGCCGGCTGCACCGGTTATTAAAACTCTTTTACGTTTCATTAATTTATAAGCTTACGGCCAACACTGTTATAATAATATCCAAGCTCTATCATCTTTTCCAAATCATATAAATTACGTCCATCAAAAATAACCTTATTGCTCAGACTTTTTTCCATCAATTCAAAATCTGGATTTCTAAATACAGACCACTCCGTAGCAATCAATAAAGCATCCGCATTTAGTAAAGCATCGTATTGATTTTGAGAATAGGTTATTTTATCTCCTAGAATGGCCTTCACATTATTCATTCCCTCAGGGTCGAATGCAGTAACTGTCGCACCATGCTTAATCAATTCATCAATAATATACAAAGAAGGTGCTTCACGAACATCATCAGTTTCAGGCTTGAAGGCCAATCCCCACAAAGCGAAATGCTTACCTTTTAAATCATTTTTATAATACTTTAACAGCTTGTCAACCAATATCGTTTTTTGCTTTTCATTCACCTGCATTACAGATTTCAAGATCTGGAAATCATAGTCATACTCATCTGCAGATTTTGCCAAGGCTTGTACATCTTTAGGAAAACAGCTACCACCATAGCCAATACCAGGGAATAAAAAGCGCTTCCCAATCCGTGCATCAGATCCTATCCCTTTACGAACAGCATCCACATCCGCACCTACAAGCTCACACAAATTAGCTACCTCATTCATAAAGGTAATTTTGGTGGCCAGAAAAGAATTTGCCGCATATTTTGTCAATTCAGAAGAACGCTCATCCATAAACAAAATTGGGTTCCCCTGTCTAACATAAGGACCATACAATTCTAACATTAGTTTTTGCGCTTTCTCACTCCTGGTCCCGATTACTACCCGATCAGGCTTCATAAAATCTTCTACAGCAACACCCTCACGCAAAAATTCAGGATTAGAAACCACATCGATTTCTATAGTTGTATTTTCAGCAAAAACAGCCTGAACCTTATCTGCCGTCCCTACAGGAACCGTAGATTTATTTACGATAACTTTATAATTGGTAACCAGCTTGGCAATATCTTTCGCCGCACCTAAAATATAGGACAGATCAGCAGCGCCATCTCCACCCGGGGGTGTTGGCAAGGCCATAAATATAATCTGAGCATCTTTAATTGCATGAGCAAGATCGGTGGTAAAAGTTAAACGACCTTGTGCAATATTTCTGTGGAATAAAACATCTAAACCAGGCTCATAAATAGGAACTACCCCGGCTTGCATTTGCGCTACTTTAGCTTCGTTGATATCTACACAAATTACATTATTTCCTGTTTCTGATAAGCAAGTTCCTGTTACTAACCCAACATATCCGGTTCCGATAACCGCTATTTTCATATATTAATCCCGTTTTAATTATATTAAAGTATCTTCGGCTAAGATAATAAATAAACACACAAAATGCTTTGGCTTTATAACATTGCAATTCAACTTTACGGCTTAATAATCAGGTTATTCTCTCCTTTTAATTCCAAAGCTTCATTTTTTTTAAAGGGTAGACGAAATATCTTCGCCAAAATTGAAAAAAAAATAGATTCAACGGTGCCACATATATGGTTTCACTTTGCTTCTTTAGGTGAATTTGAACAAGGTAGACCAGTATTGGAGAAATTAAAAGAACAATACCCGAATAAAAAAATAATCGTCACCTTCTTCTCTCCTTCTGGTTATGAAATCAGGAAAAACTATGCATTAGCCGAAGCAGTTTTTTATCTACCACTGGATACAGCAGCAAATGCGGAGCGATTGATCACAGCCTTTAATCCTGAACTTGCCATTTTCACCAAATACGAATACTGGTATCATTACTTTAAAGCGCTACACCATAAAAACATTCCCTTATTAATCATTTCAGGCATTTTCAGACCTAACCAAATCTTTTTTAAGTCGTACGGTTCCTTTCATCGAAAAATGCTGAGCTATGTGAGCCAGTTCTTTGTGCAAAATGAAGAAAGCATTCAGTTGCTAAAAACGATAAATATTCAAAATGCTACACTAAGTGGAGATACAAGATTTGACAGGGTCGCCGAAAATGCATCCACACCCAAGAAACTAAGTCTAATTGAAAAATTCTGTGGAAATGCACCTGTATTTATTGCCGGCAGTACCTGGCCTGAGGACGAACGACTGATTGCCTTATTATGTACTTCAAATCCAGAATGGAAATTCATCGTTGCACCTCATGAAATCGGTGTGCATCACATTAATGAAATAGAGGGTTTGTTTCCTCAAGCGATCAAATATTCGACATTTGCTACCGATGAGACATCCGCCGAGCATCAAATACTGATTATAGATAATATTGGAATGTTATCTTCACTTTATGCCTACGGCAATATTGCCTATATCGGTGGAGGCTTTGGCGCCGGCATCCACAATACTTTAGAAGCAGCGGCATTTGGCATACCTGTTATTTTTGGACCAAAATACGAGAAGTTCCAGGAAGCAAAAGACCTGATTAAGATCGGAGCTGCAAAAAGCATCCAAAACATCAATGAGCTTAACGCAGCTTTTACTACCCTAACTAGTACTGGAAATGAAGGTGACATCGCAAAGAATTACGTGACTTCAAAAACAGGATCTACAGACCAGATCCTGCAATATTTAAGTCAATATCTTAAGCCTTAGCCATTTCAACTAATGCCTGTATAAACTTCGGATTATCATTTAAGCTTTCAACAAGCTGTACATGTTCTCCACCAAGAGCCTTAAACTCTTCGTGGTATTCAACCGTAATTTCATAAAGGGTTTCCAAACAATCGGCAACAAAAGCAGGACTAAAAACCAATAGTCGCTTTTTACCTTCAGCGGCAAGCTTTTTCAACACGTCAGTCGTGTAAGGCTGCACCCAAGGTTCTTTTCCTAAGCGCGACTGGAAGCAAACGGTATAATCTTCTTTGGCAATATTCAATTTTTGAGCAATCAATCTCGCCGTATCATGCCCCTGGGCCGAATAGCAAAACTTGTTGGTATCATTTAGGGTATCACAGCAATTGTCTTTTTTCAAACAATGCTTCCCAGTATGGTCACATTTCAACAATTGACGCTCTGGTAAGCCATGAAAGCTAAACAAAACATGATCAAAAGTTTCTGGCTTATACTTTCTCGCATTTTCAGCAAAAGTTTCCAACATCAATTCATTATCATGAAAAGAGCTTACAAAACTTACTGGAGGAATAGTAGCCCATTTGCTGACCAATTCCATCACCAACTGGATTACTGAACCGCTACTGGCAGATGCATATTGAGGAAACAACGGAATTACTTTAATACTTTCAACGAGGCCAGCCTTCATCTTTTCCAAAGCGGACAAAATAGATGGATTTTGATAACGCATGGCCAGCTCTACATGATAATCATCACCGAGCTGTTCTTGTACTAAAGCGGCTTGTATTTTACTAAAATACAATAAGGGCGAGCCATTTTCATCCCAAATCTCTTTGTAAAGTTTTGAAGTTTTCGGACTACGAAAAGGAACAATAATACCTTTAACCAATAAGGTACGGTTAAAAACATTAACATCGATCACACGCTCATCCATCAGAAACTGATCTAGATATTTACGTACATCACCAACTTCCGGACTATCCGGAGTTCCTAAATTCACTAACAGTACACCCTTTTTTCCCATAATTATCCCCAAAATTAACTATTCAAACCGTTTTTCTGTTTTATCATTTACCCGAAAAGGAATAATTACTTTTTAATGATGAAGGAGAAAGCCTTTCACCTCTTCCATAAGCCACATTGGTGTTGATGTTGCTCCGCAAATCCCTACTTTATCATTGGGAGCGAACCAACTCAGATCAATTTCCGAAACATTGGATATGAAATAAGAGTTGTCGTTATATTTTTTACATACATCGTACAGAACCTTTCCATTAGAAGACTTTTTGCCAGACACAAACAAGATTTTATCATAGTTTGCTACAAATTTCTCCAGATCGCCATAACGGTTAGATACTTGTCTACAAATGGTATCATTCGCTTTAACATCATATCCACGATTGATCAGCTCATCCTTAATTGCATAAAATTTATCAGTACTCTTTGTGGTTTGACTGTACAAGGTAAACTTAGCTGGTAATTCGACCTTGTCCAACTCAGCAATATCCTGGAATACGATAGCCTTACCATCGGTTTGCCCTTGTAAACCGATCACTTCCGCATGACCATGCTTTCCGAATATCAGAATCTGCTCCTCATCATCGTACGAATTCTTGATTCTATTCTGCAATTTCAATACAACTGGACAAGAAGCGTCGATCAAGGTCAATTCATTTTTCAGCGCAAGTTCATAAGTAGATGGCGCCTCTCCGTGTGCGCGAATCAATACCTTTTCTTTATGCAAACCCTGTAACTGTTCATGATCTATAATGCGAAGTCCTTTATCAGTCAATCGCTTCACCTCCTCGTCATTGTGAACAATATCTCCTAAACAATAAAGATAATCTTCATTGTCCAATATATCTTCAGCCATATCAATAGCGTAAACTACTCCGAAGCAAAAGCCCGATGCCTTATCTATTGTTACCGCTAAATTGTATTCCATGGATATCATTTTTTTGAGATAATACAAAATTACGCAAAATCTGCTTGATTTTTCTATTTCTTAGGTTTAATTGACAAGGCAATATGCCCCCAAATCCCCCTAAGCATCAATCCAAACAACATGATCATCTGCAGGGGGTGCAACAAGACCTGCAACAAAGGATTCTGAGCAGTCAAAAAAGCGATCATTACCCTTGATAAAAAGATCAAGCCGATTGGAAGAATTATAAGTGCCGGATTAAAATCAAACGAAACGATAACAGGGCCAACGATAACTAATGTTAAGTACATCAGCGCCGCTAAATTGTTATTCGAGAAATTCATCAACAATCGCATCGAAAAGCTAGCCGTATCTTTTACATCAACAGTGTTGTATACAAATTTATTAGCCAGTAAAACCTCAGCTTTTAGCCGTTGTTGCTTTGCCAATTTTATTATTTCCGTTGCCTCCAAAGCTTTAGGGTGTAATTTTTCATGCCATTTATACTGTTTATATATCGTTGCATCAAAAAACAAACAATCATTACTACCTGCGGTAAATGCCGAAAAACTGCTTAACCTAACCAATCGTAGCGGAAGTAGATTCAACAACAAGAAATCATTTAATGGATAAATGCAATTCGCAATAAAGCCTGAAGCCTTAAAAGTGGGAATTAAGCTCAAAACAGCCAGGTTAAATACTTTCATCCGGTACATTAGGTTATTAATTAAACCAAAATGGACGGTAGTACTCGGGGATAAGAACAAAAGATATTTCCCTGTGGTTTGATTCACAAGTTCAGAGATACTTTCCAAGTGTTGAACAAAAACTTCGGTATGTTCATAGTCCTGCTCAGCAATTGAAGTCAGCAGGTTTTCTACATCCTGTTTAACCGTTGAAGTTAAAACAATGATCGAAACCTTTTCTGAAAAATGCTTACTATAATACCCAAGCTTTGGGTTAGACAAGAAGTTAAATAAAGTAACGCAAAACCTTAGTACAAGAAAAACCAGGACTGCATACACAAATAATATCATACTGCATCTCCTGTTTCTAAAAGTAATTAGCTCAAATAAACCCGATCTTCCTCACCCTCAACATCCATAACCACATCAACATGTTCTTTTAGAACTGTTGCCATTTTCAGACCTACATAATCGGTAGCTATAGGAAATATTTTATGGCTCCTATCTACCAATACTACCGTTCTGATTTTTTTATGCGGCGTATTTAAAAACACGCCTAAGCCATAGGCAAGGGTTTTACCACTATTCAATACATCATCAACAAGAATGATCACCTTATTTTTCCAATGAGATTCATCCAGGTCAGTATTGGCAACCAACTTGCTATTTTTCCTGTCAAGGTCAATCTTTAGCATGGTAATCTTCAAATCAGAGATTTTAGACAATACCTTTTTCAATCTCAGTGCCAGTTTATAGCCTCTGTCCCAGATCCCGGCCAGCACAATTTCCTTTTCAGTAAGGTTATCTTCCAATATCTGATAAGCAATCCGGTTTATTTTCTGTTGTATCTGCTTTTTATCTAGAATGAGTAATTGAGATCCTGCCATTTTTTCCCTTATTTTATGCTACAAAAAGAACGATTTTAAGGTTCATATTCAAATATTTAAAAATATTTTCTAAACCATGAAACCTTTCTGCTTTAGCGTTGTCTAATTAGTAGTTTTTAGTAATCCTTATCCATGTTTGCCCGGATAGGGATTTCTTTTGTAAGCCAAATGCTTAGCCCTTGTTTTTGTAAGGATAGTAAATAAAATTGGCACCTTCAGGCACAATCACAAATACACACATAAAATCTTCAGGTTTCTTATAGCTTCTCAAAAACAAAGCTTTTTTCTCAGGCGTAATGATTCCTTTCTCTACAAACTCCTCAAAAGTTGAGGCCTGTATGGTCCAATCTGTACTTAATTCCTTCCTATCCAAAATTACCTCTCCTATACTTACCGTATGCTGATGCGCAATAAAGATAGGATTGGCAGAAATCCCTTCGACGATAATTTCTATTGCTACTTCCTTCAAAGCTTCTGCATATAAGTCCAGATCTTTCTCCAGACTTACCAACGGACTTTTCTTCTGTTCTTCTTTGCCGCCCTCAGGCTGTTGTGGCATTAATTCTTCAATATCCATCTTTAAAAATTGCTTAGGCTAATTCCCCTCTAAATTTTAACAATACTACGTTCTCTACATGTTGGGTATGCGGAAACATATCAACGGGTTTAATCCGTACAACTTCATATTTTTCTTTCAGCAAACTCAGGTCGCGTGCTTGCGTAGCCGCATTACAGCTTACATAAACAATTTTATCAGCTTCCATTTCTAACAAGCGCTCAACTACATCAGCATGCATTCCAGCCCTTGGAGGATCTGTGATCACCACATCAGGCTTACCATGATCAGCAATAAACTCCCTGGTCAGGATATCTTTCATATCACCAGCATAGAAGATGGCATTGTCTATTCCATTTAGTTTGGAGTTAAACTTAGCGTCTTCAATAGCCGTTGGCACATATTCAATCCCAACAACTTGTTTTACACTACGGGCTACAAAATTAGCAATCGTACCGGCACCAGTATAAAGATCATAAACTAGCTCATTACCAGTAAACCCAGCAAATTCCTTAGTAATCTTATACAATTCGTGTGCCTGATCAGAATTGGTCTGGTAAAAAGATTTGGCACCGATTTTAAACTTCAAACCATCCATATCTTCAAAAATATGGTCTCTGCCAGCATAAGTAATCACTTCCTGATCAAAAATGGTGTCGTTCTTCTTTTGATTTACGATATATAAAAGAGCAGTAACTTCAGAAAACTTGCTTTTCAAATGCTCCATCAAACCATCAATCTGCCCCTGCTCTGCATAAGCAAATACCACGACCACCATAACTTCTCCTGTTGAAGAGGTACGGATAATCAGATTTCTCAAATTACCCTCATGGTTGCGTAAGTCATAAAAAGTAAGCCCTGCCTTTAAAGCATAATCCCTAACCTCATTTCTGATGCTGTTAGAAGGTTCAGCTTGTAAATAGCAATGCTGAATATCAATTATTTTATCAAAACGCAAAGGAACATGAAAACCTAAGGCATTCATTTCCAAATCTGGATTAGGACCATCCGTATCAAGTGCTTCCGCCCTTTCTACCATATCCTCTTTATTTAACCAGCGCTTATTAGAGAAAGTATACTCCAGTTTATTCCTGTAGTATTTATTTTCGGCCGAACCCAGAATTGGTTCCATACTGGCCGTATCTATTTTCGCGAGACGCTGTAAGGCAGCCTCAACATTTTTATATTTAAACTTTAATTGAGCATCATACTCCATGTGCTGCCATTTGCAGCCACCACAGGTACCGAAGTACTGACAAAAAGGATCTGTTCTTAATTCAGATTTTTTATGAAGGGTTTCAATTACCGCCTCCGCTAAATTTTTCTTCTTCTTTACAATACGAACGTCGGCAACATCACCTGGCACAGCTCTTTCTACAAAAATAACCAGCTCATCAGCCTTTCCAACACCTTTACCCTCTTCGGCAATATCAATAATACTTACATCAGGAATGATGGTTATCGTTCCGGCTTTTCTATTTCTACTCATTATGCCGCAAATTTACAGGTTTTTTTTCAGACATACAGCTATCCTGCAGACATTTTGGAATGTCGCTACACAAAGGAATCTGACGACTAAATGCTACTGGCCAAAGATTTTAAGTATAAACCCAAAAACACCTGCTACCAGATCAAATTTCATATCAAACTTCTCTTCTACCAATACGGAAATCTCTAAAACTTCTTTACTCATTGCTATAACTGATGATATATATCAAATATAACATCTTTTATACCAAATACCGAATTGGTCTACATTAAACTTATGTAAAGAAATCTACCTGTCCAGATGAGCAGGTAGCGCTGTTTTATAAAGCAGCTTTAACTAAGAAAGGAAGTAATTCTTTCTGGAAACTGACAAAATTCTTGCGTACATCAGAATCACTAACAGAGGTAAAAGCAAAAGAAAACACTATATTTTTACTCGCCTTCAATAGAAATGCCAGTCCTTCTCTGCGAGATGGATGGTTTTTAAAATGGTCAAGCTCCAGATAAGCAGAAAGCAATAAGGACTCTAACTGATCAGACAAATGCTTTAAAAACTCTTGAGAGTTAGCATTTTCACGCACAAAATCCCAACCAATAAACTCATTACACACCGTATAAGTTAACCTGCAGGTTTTCATTACCAATGCCTTAAGGTGTTCTTCCTCATCAGCAAACTGGGCCTTATTTTTTAAGATCTCATGCAGGTTTAAATCCAGATAGTCCATCAAAATGGCATCCAGAATCTGTTCCTTGCTCTCAAAATATTTATAGATGGTTGCCTTCGCTATACGCGCCTTCCTGGCGATTTCATTAACACTTGTTTTATGATAACCGTATTTTCTGAACAACTCCTTAGCAGCTCTAACGATGCTCTCTTTTATTTTCTCTGGTTCCATTAATTGGTTACGTGTAATGTAATTCCTGCAACAAATGTATTATACTTTTTTAGTGATATCTCCGCGGGTGCTTTTGCTGGACTGCCATCTTCCAAAAGATACTTCGCTCCCGAACATTTGTCCGTAACCGTAAAACTTGGATCATCTAACACTACAGCACATTTCTTTTCAGGATTAACCGTACTGCACCTGTCATAAGCTACATACCCACCATTAAGCGTTCGGTATATCACTATGCCTGCAACGCCATAGCTATCAAAAGCAACGGCCCCACCCGGGCTACTTAACCTAATCAATCTTGGATCAGTTAAGGGAACACTAAAATTAACCGGTACATTAGGGATCACCAGACCTTCTTTACCACATCCAACCAACACCAAAATGAACAATAATATACCGGGGATACTCCTCATTTATATCAATGAAGTTTTATATTGTTTCAAAAACCTTGCATCATTCTCCGAGAACAAACGCAGGTCTTTTATCTCAAATTTCAAATTTGCAATACGCTCAATACCCATTCCAAATGCAAATCCACTATATTTCTTGCTGTCGATATTACAGTTTTCCAAAACATTTGGATCAACCATACCGCAACCTAAAATCTCTACCCAACCGCTATGCTTACACATTTGGCAACCGGCACCTTTACATATGGTACAAGAAATATCCATCTCTGCAGATGGCTCTGTAAATGGAAAATAAGATGGGCGGAAACGTACTTTTGTACCCTCACCATACAACTCCTGTACAAAATAAAACAAGGTTTGCTTTAAGTCAGCAAAAGATACATTCTCATCCACGTACAAACCTTCTACCTGATGAAAAAAGCAATGTGCTCTTGCAGAAATCGCTTCATTCCTGTAAACACGTCCTGGCATAATTGCTCTGAACGGCGGTTTTCCAGCCTCCATCATTCTCACTTGTACTGAGGATGTATGTGTACGCAATGCGATATCACCATTTTCTCCACCTTTTTTAATGAAGAAAGTATCCTGCATATCACGTGCGGGATGCTCTTCAGGAAAGTTTAATGCAGAAAAGTTATGCCAATCGTCTTCAATTTCCGGCCCTTCAGCCACCACAAAACCAAGCTTATTAAAAATCTCGATAATCTCTCTTCGTACCAACGCCAAAGGATGACGAGAACCGACTTCAAAACCTTCACCCGGAAGTGTTAGGTCCATACCCGATTCTTTTGAAGTATCAGCAACCTCAGTTTGGTCTTTAAGTGTTTGATATTTGGCTTCTGCCAATTGCTTAAATTCATTTAAAACCTTACCCAGCGTTCTTTTCTCCTCTGGTGACACAGCTTTAAACTCATCAAAAATATCTTTGATTATTCCTTTGGTTCCAAGGAATTTTATGCGGAATTGTTCTAATTCGTCAGCATTATCCGTAGAAAAAGCATTTATTTCTTCGGTATATTGTGTTATCTTATCTTGTAACATGGGGTCAAATATACAGCAATTTCTATAATATTTTTATAAACACCGGGTTCAAAATCAACTTGCAAGATGTTCCAAGCAGGAAAATGAACCCGGTCTTACATTTTATATCACGCTTAGTGCTTTACCTACCTTCGTAAATGCGGCAATTGCTTTATCTAAATGGTGCATCTCATGCGCAGCAGACAGCTGAACGCGGATTCTGGCTTTACCTTGCCCAACTACAGGATAGTAAAAACCAATCACATAAATTCCTTCCTCTAACATCTTTGCCGCAAATTCTTGCGCCAATTTTGCGTCATATAACATCACAGGTACAATTGGGTGTACACCTGGTTTAATATCAAACCCTGCATCAGTCATTTTTTCACGGAAATACTTCGTATTTGCTTCCAGTTTATCTCTTAAATCAGTTGTTTCGCTCAACATATCCAATACGGCTACAGAAGCACCCGCAATGGCAGGAGCCAAAGTGTTAGAGAATAAATATGGACGAGACCGTTGACGTAACATATCGATAATTTCCTTTTTACCTGCAGTAAAACCACCCGATGCACCACCAAGAGCCTTACCTAAAGTACCAGTGATAATATCAACACGGTCCATTACATTAAAATGTTCATGGGTACCACGACCTGTTTTTCCGATAAACCCTGTACAGTGCGACTCATCGATCATCACCAAGGCTTCATATTTATCAGCAAGGTCACAGATCTGATCTAATGGAGCGATTACTCCATCCATAGAAAATGCACCATCCGTAACAATGATACGGTGTCTGCAATCTTTAGCTGCAATCAACTGACGTTCGAGGTCAGCCATATCTGCATTTTTATATCTAAAACGCTGAGCTTTACACAAACGAACGCCATCAATAATTGAAGCATGATTCAATTCGTCAGATATAATTGCATCCTGATCGTTAAATAAAGGTTCAAAAACACCTCCATTTGCATCAAATGCAGCAGCATATAAAATAGTATCTTCAGTACCTAAAAATTTAGAGATCTTTTCTTCCAGTTCTTTATGTACATCCTGGGTGCCACAAATAAAGCGAACAGACGACATTCCATAACCATATTTATCGATTGCTTTTTTAGCAGCATCAGTAACACGTGGATCAGAAGATAGGCCAAGGTAATTGTTTGCACAAAAGTTAACCACTTCCTGTCCTGTACTTACCTTTATATCTGCGCCCTGTGGCGTAACAATAATACGCTCACGTTTAAATAAACCATCTTTTTCTATTTGATCTAGTTCCTGCTTAAGAACTGGCTGTAATGTTTTATACATAATATATTCGTTATACCGCCAAAGTTATGCAATTCCGCCGTTTGGGTGGTAACCAAAAATCAGGTATGTCTAGAAATCGAGGTGTATCCTGGCTCTGATCCCCGATTTAGCCACTTGCGGATGATCCAGATAAGTGAAGCGTCTAACGTAGTCGATTCGCAGCAACTTGAAAATATTTGAAAGGCCTACACTCCCCTCCACATAAGGCGTTTTACCCAATGCAAATGAAGTCTGAACACCGTCCTTATCCGTAATAAACTTATAAAGATTAGGGTCGTTTTCTGGTCTGTTCTTTGCTGAAATCCCACCGTAAAGTACCTTCACAGAAAAGACCTCACGAAGTTGCAATTTTTTAATTAATGGAATTTTGTTTAAGACTAAGCCATTCAGAGAGTGATCAATATTGATATTGGCATATCTATCACTCATAAACTCCATAAAGTTCATCAAATTATAGGATTGAATCTGGTAAGAATAGGTTTGATTGGCCTTATGGATAGACAGGAGTGGAAAAGGAACTTTCCCCAATATCATTCCACCTTCAACAATCACATCTGAATAACCAAAAGGAGAAATATACACCCTTTTAAAGATATTCAAAGATAAATTCTGATAGGTATAATCTCCACCTAAGAATCCTTTAACCGCAGTCGAAGCCCTGAGCGTAAAAACAGGATATCCATTTTTTATAGGACGACGGAAGCGCTTTCCCTGGAAAAACTGCTCTTTAGGTGCCCATCTAAATTCGGAAGTAAATTCTGATACTTGAAGATTAGGCACTAATGGCGCACCCGAAGCCGGTTGAAAGAAGAGTCCACCCGCTGGAGTAAATTCCTGGTTTCGATAGCCAACACGATAAGAAAGATGGTTTTCCATTTCGCGAACATACTCTCCAGACCATTTCCTGGTGTATAATCGTTTATCATCAACCCCTCTTTTAAACGAAAGCAAAAAATTATCCTCTTCTATAAAACTAAAGTCCTGACCTGGAATCTGGGTTTCATAACTACTCTTTAGGGTAATTGAATTTAATGGAAACCTAAGTATACCTTCGGGCTTAAAGGAATAAATTACCCCAACAGCATGCTTCCACTCTTTGTCTTTGGTACCATAAGCAACTCCACCATCTATAAGCCATTTATCACTAAAATCCTCATTTGTACGTGCACTTAAGCGAAGTCTCGTTCCTTCAACGTTGTTAAAACTGTAAAAAGAGGTTACTGGCCCAATATCAATAGGCCCCTGCTTATTATACCCCGACATCACCAGAGTCGAAAGACTCATAAAGCGTTTAAACTTAGGAGACACTTTCAAGCTATCGATATTTTTATACGCATTTAGTTCTAAAGAAGATAAAGCCAATGGGCGATTAAAAGTATCTTCTTTTTTCTTCCTTGCCGAAAGCAATCTAGGTTTTGGAAAAACAACTCCTTTATTATTGCCTATTCTATAATCGAAAGTCGCTACTGTTCGTATCCCGTAAAGACTGTGCTTACCTTTAAACAGTCCCAAATCCATCGCGGTTGTGCTCTTAGAAATATAATATTGACCTTTTTTATCTCTTTGATATTCAACACTGGCTTGAAAATCGTTTACCCAATTGATGTTAATGGCTTTGTTCAGATAAAGCGTTACGCTACTTACCGCATAATTACCATCAAGTGGAATCAGCATTTCACCCATAAAAAGCTGATCCTGTTTACTTCTTGGACTGAAGGCAAGGCGTACCACATAAGGCTTTACATCTTTAATGGTATCTGCAATAAAGTACTTGTAAAATTCAGGGGCAAGCGACGAGATAGGGCTCAAAAAGCGCTGGCTACCGAGCGAAATATCATGATCATAGATATCCACATGTTGATAAATATGGTTTAGATATTCATCCACACCATCTTCATCAAACCCCTGGTCAACTCTTGATTGCTTTTCATCCAGCACCACAGATTTATCATCTACATGATCTTTGGTTTCCTGCAACATGGTTAAGCGCTCCCGCATAAATAAAGGAACTAATGCTCTTCCCGGGATTCGCAGTGTATCAGCTGTTTTAAGCAAAAATGGAAATTTGCGTAAAAAAGAAGATGTAGGAATCTCTGCTGCGCCCATATTTAAAGACATATTAAGTTTTTCGTACTGGTTAAAAACTACAGTACTATCCTGCTTATTTCGATTTTTGTCTCTATTGGCAATAACATTTCTAATCAACTCAACAGCTTCATTATTCTTATTGCGATACCTTGGTTTTTTAGCCCCAACAATACTCACACCATCAAGGTCATTACTAGCCTCTTCCAGTTCAATATTTACATACGGCGATTCTTTTGCAGACATTGTATAATGAAGCTTTTTATAGCCTATTGCAGAAAAAACAAGTCCTTTTATCGTTTTACTAACACGAATCTGAAAAAAACCTTCTTTATCAGAAACAGTCCCTCCAGTAATACCTGAAAATGAAATCGAAACCGCAGGGATAGGTTGCTTTGTATGCTTATCCTTAATCACACCTTTAATAGTTGTTTGTCCGAAAGATGGCAAAGAAAAGAAAAGTATCAGAAGGCCTGCGCTAGATAATAATTTACTCAAAGATTGCAAGGGAAAAAGGTGTAAAAGGTTAAAAGGAATGGCGTTGACGACAATACGACAAAAAATTATCAGGTGAGAAAACATAGAGTCTACGCAGTTGGGTCTTATTAGATAAGGTTCAAAGATAAGTACGATTTTTCATTTCTGCTGAAGAAGTATGATAAAATACAGATTTCAAGCCCAATATACCTATAAATAGGTAGCCTATAATCGACCAAATATTGCGTCTATATCTTAATTTCAACCTTTTTCCCTATCTTAATCCAAACTAAAAAAATTACCGGTTAACAAATTAAAACAATGCGCGCTCGTACGCGTTGTAAATTACAGTTATACTTGCCCACCTATTGATGAAGCAGATCCTCCTTACCATATCCCTTTTCCTTAGCTTACTGAACAGCTCCGCTCAGCAATTTAAACTCAGTGGCAGCATTCAAGATCCTGAAGGTAATCCTGTGTCTTTCGCTTCGGTATTTATTAAAAGTACAACAAAAGGGACTGCCGCTAATATCGATGGGCAATATGCCTTCAACATTGATCAGGGTACCCATATCGTTGTATACAAAGCTATTGGCTATAAACCCATAGAAAAAGAATTAACCATCAGCGCTAGCATTTCTCAAAATGTGGTACTTAGCCCTGAGGCTTTCAGCCTTTCGGGGGTTACCATCAGTTCAAATGCCGAAGATCCTGCTTATGAAATTATCAGGAAAGCAATAAAAGCGAGAAAGGAACACCTGAGCGAAGTAAAAGCCTATACAACAAACGTCTACATCAAAGGTGTGCAGAAGCTAGTTGGAGCTCCAAAAAAAATATTCGGAAAGGATATACAAAAGCTATTGGATTTAGACACGAATAGAAAAGGGATCCTATATCTTTCAGAATCCACGTCTACTTTTGCTTATAAATACCCCGATCAGATTCATGAGGAAATGATTTCTTCAAAAACCGCTGGTACAAATAAAACTTTTAGCTTCAACAAAGCTTCAGACCTGATCATCAATTTCTACGACAACATTCTACTGGAAACCAAATTAAGCACCCGTGGCTTTATATCTCCAATCGCCGACAATGCCCTACGCTATTATCATTACAAGTTATTAGGCGTAAGTATGGAAAATGGTACACTGATCAACAAAATCGAAGTCATTCCCCGTAGGGAACACGACCCTGTATTTAGAGGGGTTATATACATTAGAGAGGATAGCTGGCATCTGGTCAACGTCAATGTTTACCTCACACAAAACACTGGCATTAATCTACTAGACACCCTGAACATCTCCCAACAGTTTTTGAAAACGGGCAATACATATATGCCCACCAATACTAATTTTCAATTCAATGGGAACATATTAGGTTTTAAATTCGAAGGCTATTACATAGGAGTTTACAGCAACTACAACCTGCAGCCCAACTTCCCTAAACACTTTTTCAACGGTGAGATTCTGAATATCAATAAGGCCGTCAACAAAAAGGACTCTCTATTCTGGTTAAACAACCGTCCCATTCCTCTTACCGCAGAAGAAAGCAGAAATTACATTAGAAAAGACAGCATTGCTGCCATAAAAAACTCAAGTCATTACCTCGACTCTCTGGAAAAAGCTAACAACAGAATCGGCCCATTTTCACTCGTCGTATTCGGACACACCATAAACAAATATCGTAGAAAAGAGCACTATACTTTCGATCCACTTACCAACTCTCTATTTTATAACACTGTTGAGGGCTTAACGCTCAAACCCGCTGTTATTTACAAAAAAGATCTTGAAGATCAACGCAGTTACAGTATCCGAGCGGAAGCCAGGTATGGCTTTTCAAATAAAACCTTTACCGGAAACCTGACCGCTAGTTACCTTTACAACCCTTTGAAAAGAGCAGATATTAGCATAAGCGCAGGATCTGGCATATACGACCTTAACAATTATGGTTCTATGAGTCTGTATAGTAACTCCATCAACTCCTTGCTTTTTGAGACCAACTACTCCAAATTTTATAAAAAAGAATTTGCCAACATAGGAACAACAAGGGGGCTGGCCAATGGCCTGCTAATGCACCTTAGTGCCAATTACTCACGGAATACCAACCTCCAGAATAGTACTAATTACAAATTCGACGACTTTAAAGGAGAGCAGTTTACCTCTAACAATCCTTTTACGCCTGCTGTGGAGACACCATTGTTCCCTACCTACCAGGCATTAACTTTAAAAGCATCTCTAAATTATACCATCAAGCAGCAATACATTACCCATCCTGATGGTCGGATTTATCAGCCAGTCAAATACCCTACAATTGACCTTTCGTATAGAAAAGGTGTAAAAAACGCACTCAGTAGTGATGTTGATTATGATCTTGTTTCACTGGAAGTCATGCAAGAGAAAATTAAGTTCGGCCTATGGGGTTATTCATCAGTTACACTGGAAGCAGGAAAATTCCTAAATAACAATCAAATCTACTATCCCGAGGCCAAACATTTCAGGGGCAATAACGCCTTGTTCTCTTTACCAGAATTAAGAAAATTCCTATTCCTTGATTTTTACCTATTCAGTACCGATCGAGAATATATAGAGGCACATTTGGAGCATAACTTTGCCGGCATGTTTAGCAACAAGGTTCCATTCCTCCGTAAACTAAAACTGGAAGAAGTAGTTGGTGCCAACTATTTAAGCCAGCCGCTCAAAAAAGATTACTCGGAGTTCTACTTTGGGGTTCAGCGTTTAATATTTAGAGCCGTTTACGGCTTTGCCTTCAATGGCCGCACCAGAATAGAGCATGGCTTCAGACTATCTTACGGTTTTTAGTCCAGGCCTTCGTCATGAACTTTGGACTAATGCGCTCGTCATCCTGAATTTATTTCAGGATCTCGCACCACCCATTCGAAAAAACATACTCATGAGGGGTCCTGAAATAAATTCAGGATGACGGGCGTACACAAAAAAGGGGACGTATCGCATGAGGGGGCACTGAAAAAGTTCCTCATTTATGAGCCAGCTTAAGGAACGATCAAGTAGAACATGTTTTTTACTTGATCGTTTTTTTTATTGAACAAAGTTGAGATTTCGTTATACTGATTTTTTGATCAATATATACCTGTCTTTTTCGAAGGATAAATAAGCATTTTGGTTGCAATTGACTGGATTTAACTCAGATTTATTGAATATTAGATCAGTTTTAGGATTCTTTTTAAGTTTACGGTAAAAATTGCCATAGCCCCCTGCATTTCCATATTCTGTATTCCATAGGAAGTCGCACGTCTG
>NZ_SJSM01000038.1 GCF_004331685.1 Pedobacter hiemivivus
GATATGGTGTGCGTTTATATCTGATTTACTGGTCAAACTGATTCAAGTGCAGCTTAAAAGAAAATGGTCTTTCTCGAACCTTAGTTCAATTATAAGACTACATCTGATGAGTTACATTAATCTTTTCACTTTTTTAAACGACCCAGATAAGTTACCTGTAGCACTTAAAACTAATCAGCTTAGCTTTGGGGGCTTTGAAATCAATTTTAAAATATAAAAGCGGCCTAATGATTTATTAAGCCGCTTTTTTTGTGTTTTATCATTTTCTCCGGACAACAGTGAATTTATTTCAGGATCTCTCAAGAGAAAGGCCTTACAGGTGCGTGGTCCTGAAATAAATTCAGGATGACGGCAAGATTGCGACCGAGTGCATGATAAGGAGCAATGAAAATTGTTAAAATTGGTTAAAAATTGTGCCATCGGTAATAAAAGACTATTTTTGTGAATTATGTTAAAAACCAGTGTCTTGTTGGGGCTTTTTTTGTTAGCGGTAGCTTTTGTTGCCTGCAAAAAGGAAGTGCCTTATGATCAAGCAGGAGAGCTGGCAATTGACGACGAAATGATTGTCAAATATATGGCTGATAGTAATGTTAAAACGCTTACCAAACATAGTTCAGGTTTGTATTATAACATCATCAGACCGGGGACCGGAACTGAAGTTCTAAACACAGATACCGTTTATGGCAATTATACTTTAAAAATTTTAAGAGACTCCTTGCCATTGGCCAAAAGCCTGGATAGTACGTTTAAGTTCATGCTCCCTGGTTATATAGAGGGCTGGAAAACTGGCGTGAGCTTAATAAAAGTAGGCGGTTCAATCCGAATGGTTATTCCATCTGCTTTGGGTTATCAGCAAAGAGTCGTAACATCACCTAATATTCCACCGAATTCAATATTAGATATTACTTTATCAATAGTTTCTATAAATAAAAACCCCAAATGATTAAAAAGTTATCATTATATGCCTTTGCCTTGTTAGGCTGTTTAGTTCTATTCAATTCATGTAATAAGGAGTACGAATCTATTGAAGTTATAGATACGCGTGCAATTGAGGATTACATTGCTAAAAATAACCTTGTTGGGGTTAAAGATACATTGGGCTATTATTATCAGATCATCACCCCAGGTGATGGTGCTGCTGTTGCCAATACAGACTCTGTATATTATACTTATGATTTTAAACGCGCAAATGGCGTTTCGATAATTAAAAACGGTGATTACCAGATTCCTGGAACATTTTTAGGTTATACAGACAGGTTTAGCTTTAAGACCATCCCAGGCGTTAGGCTTACCTTAGCTAAACTAAAAAAAGGTGGTACTGCGAGAATTATTATCCCTTCGAGTATGGCATTTGGTAAAAATGGGAATACTGCTTTAGGGGTGGAGTCGAATGAGATCATTATAATTGAGCTGTCTTTGCCTAAGCTTGATCATCAGTACCAAGTAGATAATTTTCTAATCAATAAATTTGTTACGGCTAATAGTTTGGTAACAGTGAAACCGCCTAGTAGGATTCAATATATTGTTTCAAGTGTGGGTACGGGCGCAGACATCTTACCTACATCGAAAATAAAGGCAAAATATACTGGGCGATTACTGAATGGAACTGTGTTTGATTCTTCTGCTGATGGTGTTGAGTTTAACCTTGATGAGGTAATTCAAGGTTGGACATTGGGCATCCCAGGAAATATAAAAGTAGGCGGAAAGATTAGATTGTTGATTCCTTCTGATTTAGCTTATGGTAAATCTGCTCAAACTGATGGGATTGGAAATACTACTATTCCTGCGAACTCTTGTCTTGATTTCGATATTGAAGTGGTAAGTATTACGGCTCCATAAAGTATTATATAGCTAAAGCGGTTTTAAATACTTTTAATACCCTTTCTCTTGCAAAAGCATGTTCAACTATAGGTTTGACATGCTTTTGTTGTTTTAGCTCGGGTACCCAGTAGTTAATGTACTCGTTGTTGGGATCGAATTTTTTAGCTTGTAGCTCAGGATTAAACACCCTAAAGTAAGGTGCGGCATCGTTTCCACATCCACAAGCCCATTGCCAGCCACCAATATTGCTAGCTTGATCATAATCCAATAGTTTTTCCGCAAAATAGGCTTCACCCCAACGCCAGTCTATTAAAAGATGTTTGGTTAAAAAACTAGCCACTACCATTCTTACCCGATTGTGCATATACCCTGTGTTATTAAGTTGGCGCATTCCTGCATCGACTAGAGGATATCCGGTATTGCCTTTGCACCAGTGATCAAAATCGACTTCATTATTGACCCACTGTATATTGTCGTATGCTGGTTTGAAGGATTGTTGAACAGTATGTGGGAAGTGCCAGAGGATCATCATGTAGAAATCTCGCCAGGCCAATTCGGATAACCATTTTTCTGCGCCCTGCATTAACGCTTGTTGTGCAGCTTTGCGTATGCTTATGGTTCCAAAACGGAGATGTAGGCCAATATGTGTGGTTGCGTCTCGGGCTGGGTAATCTCTATGGTCTTCATAAGCCTGTAGCTTTGTTTCAAAATCTTTGGTTGGAAATGTTTGTAGAGCACGCGTAAAACCTAATTGTTGGAGAGATGGGTTATGTTCTATTTGTATAGGAAGTAAGCGCTGGATGTATTTTTCTACCGGATATGCTTTACTGTAAAAGGGCTGTAGTTTTTGTCGCCATTGACGGAAGTATGGGGTAAATACGGTATAAGGTTTTCCATCTGCTTTACAGACTTCGTTTTTTTCAAAGATGACGTGGTCTTTAAACGTTTTGAATGGAATGTTTTTGCTAGTCAGGTATTCTGCAATTGCATTATCCCTTTTGCTGGCATAAGGTTCATAATCGTGATTGCAGTAAACTTCTTTAACGGTGTAGGTATCTAGGATTTCATTCCATGCTTGTTCTGGCGTTCCGTGTTTTATCAGTATGGAGGAATTAAATTGGCTTAATTCTGATTGGAGTTGCTGAAGTGTGTCGTAAATAAAGGTTATCCGCGCATCGTCCTTATTGGGTAGTTTAGAAAGTATGTTTATGTCGAATACAAACAGTAGTAAAACAGGGTAATTCCCCTTTAAAGCGTGATATAATGCTGCGTTGTCTGCTATTCTTAAATCCCTACGTAACCAACAGATGCTTATTTCTTTCTTCATGAAGTCATTTATCTGCCGTAAATATCCGATAAGGCATCGATAAGTTGGGTGTACTTAAATTTAAAATCGGCTGATAATAGTTTTTGGGCAGAAGTATTGGAGCTGATGAATACAACTTCACTCATTTCTCCGAGGACCAATTTGAGTACTTTTTCAGGTACATGAAAAGGCCATACCGGTCGGGTTAATTTGCTGGCGATGGCTTTGGTTAGCGTGTCGTTGGTTACTGGGAATGGTGCGCAGGCATTGTATGCGCCAGCCATTAATGGGCTTTCTACGGCGTTTTTATACATCGATATGATGTCATCGAGGTGAATCCAGGGGATCCATTGCTTGCCCGTGCCTAAAGGTGCACCAAGGAAGAATTTAATTGGCTTTTCAAGGGATGCTAGTGCTCCTTCTCCTTTTGCCAATATAACGCCGGTTCTGAATTTTACGATTCTTAGCCCCAGGTATTTACCCTTGTCTACCGCATCTTCCCATTGCTTACAACATTGGGCCATAAACCCATAACCTGCCGGACTCTCTTCGGTAAGGATTTCATCCCCGCAATCGCCGTAATAACCAGCGGCAGAGGCAGATATAAAAGTGCCTACATCAGCATTGCTCTCTTTTATGGTTTTGTAAAGCAGTTGGGTGGATAATACCCTGCTATCAATGATTTGTTGTTTACGTTTGGCTGTCCAGCGCTGTTGTGCAATATTCTCGCCGGCCAAATGGATGACTGTATTTATGCCAGTCATGCAATCTGCATCAATGTGGCCACTGTAAACATCCCACAGAAATACTTTTACCCCTGGAATGTCTCTTAGTTTTCTGCTGAGAACAGACACGGTGTGTCCAGATTCTTGTAAGGCATTGATTAGTTTTTTACCTATCATTCCCGTTGCTCCGGTTATCAGAATTCGCTTGTTCATTTGAAGAGGGTTTTTAGGTTCGATGAATACAGTATCAGGAAATTAAAACAATTAGCGCCTTATTTAGGTATTGTTTGTTTGATACTTAAACTTATTGGTTATTATATAACTAAATGATCTGTGATTTGGTTTGTTAAATTATCTTTTTTTAGTAAATATTTTGTTCTGCTTATGTAAAGATTGCCGTAATATTAGTTTTAGGATAAAAAATGGCATATTTTTGAAATATATAGTATAGGTTTAGTCTTGAAATTAATGAGGAATAAGAAAATATTAGTTTGGTTTAGAAACGATCTCCGCTTACACGACAATGAAATGTTGGTTGAGGCAATCGCTAAATCTGACAGTATTTTACCCGTTTATTTCTTTGATCCACGTTACTTCGAAGATACCAGGTTCGGTACTGTTAAGACAGGTGCTTATAGAGCGCGGTTCTTAGTGGAGAGTGTATTGTCTTTAAGAAATACGTTACGTAAAATGGGTGGTGATATTTTATTGATTCATGGCAGACCAGAGGATCATATAAAAGATTTGGTTACGCAATTTGATATTGCAGAGGTGTACCATCACCGTGAAGTTGGACCAGAAGAGACTTTAATTTCTGATGATGTTGAAGATCTTTTGTGGGAGCTTAAAATCAACCTTAAACATTTTATAGGACATACCTTATATAATAAAGAAGATCTTCCTTTTCCAATAAAGGACATTCCTGATGTTTTTGCACAGTTTAAAAAGAAAACGGAAAGGGATGCAATTGTAAAATCATGCTTCTTGTCTCCAGAAGAGATCACGTTTGTTGAAAATGAGAACTGGGGGGAGTTACCATCCTTAATTGAGTTAGGTTTTGCTGAAAACGGTGGTAATTTCGGAGCAGCATATGCTATTGGAGGTGAAGATGCCGGTCTGGAACATTTAAAATCGTTGTTGGCGGAAGGCGCTGATATTTATCTGAAAACAAATGGTAAATCTACCGTTGATAAACCAGGTTTTTCTTCTCACTTATCGGTGTGGCTAACTTTAGGCTGCTTGTCGCCACGAAAGGTATATTGGCAGGTTAAAGATGCTGAACGTGAGTTTGGAAGCAATGGTAACTTTAACCAGATGTTATTGGGTTTGTTATGGCGTGATTATTTCAGGTTTATGTTTAAAAAACATGGCATTGCTTTTTTTCAGGAAAAGGGGCTGGAGAATGATATCATTGACGCGACTGCATCAATAGATCCTGCTTTGGAAAATTGGAAAATTGGTCATACTGGAAACCCAATTGTTGACAAGTACATGAAGGAGTTGAATGATACTGGGTTTATTCCACATCCGGGTAGATTGTTGGTTGCTACGTTTCTTATTCATGTATTAGGTGTCCACTGGACTTGTGGCGCGGCATATTTTGAAGAAAAGCTAATCGATTATGCTCCTGCCAGTAATTGGGGGAATTGGGCAAGCGTGGCAGGTGTAGATAAGGATACCAAGTCCAAAAATGGATTCGATCTAAGCAAGCAAATTAAAATTCTTGATATAGCTATTTCCGATAGCCCATCTTTTGCTTAACTGATAAAAGTTTTCTTTAACGTCAATAATTTTAACATATTTGTGTTTTAGACAAGCGTGTTCAAAATTTGTTGTTTTATTTGACGTGAGAAAGTATTCAATCAGTGATATAGAAAATTTTATTGGTATAAAAGCCCACACCATAAGAGTGTGGGAAGTACGGTACAATCTTGTGCCCCCAAAACGGACATCTACCAATATCAGATATTACGATGGAGAGGATTTAAAGATGTTGCTCAATATAGTCGCATTGAACGAGAACGGCTATAAAATTAGCAAGATCGCTAAACTGAGCCAGCAGCAAATATTTGAATTGGTTCGTGAGCTGAAAACAAACTGGGACAATGAAACGGTTCAGTTGTTGACTCTTTCAAGTGCAATGATAAACTATGATGAGTTTGCATTTTCAGAAATCTTAACGGGTTGTATTCAGGAAATGGGCTTAATCAAAACTATGGATGTGGTTTTGTTTCCTTTTGCGAAGCGCGTTGGGTTGTTGTGGCAGACCGGTAGTATAGATCCTTCGCAAGGATATTTTGCATCTAATCTGGTTAGAGATCGGATTGTGGTAGAGATTGATCGGGTTGAAAAACCTAAAGTAGCCAATCCTAAAAGGTTTTTGCTTTTTTTGCCTGAAAGGGAGATGCGGGAAACGGGTTTACTCTTTATCCGGTATTTGTTAAAGACATATGGACATGATGCACTTTATTTGGGCGCCGAAGTTCCTTATGTTGATCTAAAAAAAGCGATTAATTCTTATGAGCCGGATTATGCCTTTATTGTATTGACATCTTTACATCTTGGAAAAGATATCAATAAAGTTGTAGAGAAAGTGGCCGATCATGTTGATGTGCCTCTACTTGTTGCTGGCAGCCTAATCTCGGAATTTGAAATTCTCCCAAAGGATCGGTTGACCCCTTTAAAGAATGTTTGTGATGTGGTTGATTTTCTTAAAGAATTATAAAGAAAATTGCCTGTTTTATAAGGTAAAATCCTAATTTTGCATCACTTATAGCATACTTAAAAATAATGGATAATTTATCTTATCTCAGCGGCGCAAACGCCGAATACATAGAGTCCTTATATCAATCTTATAAAGAAGATGCAAATTCGGTTGAATTCGGCTGGCAGAAATTTTTTGAAGGTTTTGACTTTGGAAGAGATTCTTCGGGTACTTCTGTTAGTTCTGAAGCTCCAGAGCACTTTTTAAAGGAAATTAATGTGTTAAACATGATCAATGGTTACCGCCAGCGTGGTCATTTGTTTACGCATACTAACCCTGTAAGAGAAAGGCGTCAGCATTTACCGACATTGGATATTGAAAATTTTGGTTTAGCTAAATCTGATTTAGATATCGTTTTTAATGCAAGTGTTGAATTGGGTATTGGTGCTGCGAAATTAAGTGACATTGTTGCTTTCTTAAAGCAAACCTATTGCCGTTCTATAGGTGCAGAGTATAAATATGTACGTACGCCTGAAGTTCTTTCATGGATCGAGCATAAAATGGAAAGTGTGCGCAACACGCCAAGTTTCTCGATTGATGAAAAGAAAAGAATGCTGACGAAGTTGAATGAGGCGGTTTGTTTTGAGAATTTCTTAGGTACCAAATTTCTTGGTCAGAAAAGATTCTCATTGGAAGGTGCCGAAGCATTGATCCCGGCGCTAGATTCAGTAATTGAAAAAGGTGCTGCGGTTGGAATTGAAGAATTTGTAATTGGTATGGCGCACAGGGGACGTTTGAACGTTCTAGCCAATATCATGCAGAAATCATATAAAGATATTTTTGCTGAGTTTGAAGGTAAGGCTTATAGCGCGGATTCTCCATTTGGAGGTGACGTTAAATACCACCTTGGCTACTCAACAGATGTAACCACAAATGATGGTAAGAGTGTTCACTTGAGTCTTTGCCCGAACCCTTCTCACCTGGAAACAGTGAATGGAGTTGTTGAAGGAATGACCAGGTCTAAAATTGATTTTAAATATGGTGGGGATGATGCCCGTATTGCACCTATTTTAATCCATGGTGATGCTTCAGTTGCTGGACAAGGCATCGTTTATGAAGTGATTCAAATGGCTGGTTTGGATGGTTATAAAACAGGTGGTACGATTCACCTGATCATTAACAACCAGATTGGTTTTACCACAAACTTTAAAGATGCGCGTACCAGTACTTACTGTACGGATATTGCAAAAGTTACTTTGTCGCCCGTGTTCCATGTAAATGGGGATGATGTGGAGGCTTTGGTTTATGCGATTAATCTGGCTATGGAATATCGTCAGAAATATAAAAACGATGTATTCATTGATATTTTATGTTATCGCAGGTTTGGGCACAACGAATCTGATGAGCCTAAATTTACGCAACCATTGCTTTATAAAGCGATAGAGCAACATGCCAATTCAAGAGATATTTATATCGAACAATTGGTAAAAGAGGGGTCAATTGAAGCGAGTGTTGCCAAAGAAATGGAAAAATCATTCCGTGGATTTTTGCAGGAGCGTTTAAATGAGGCGAAATCAATTACCTCTACTTATCAGGATGTGAAGTTTGGTGGTGCGTGGTCTGATATGCGTATCGCTACACCTAAAGATTTTGAAAGCTCGCCAAGTACTGCTGTAAAGGAATCTACCTTATTGGAGATTGCTAAAAGAATAAGTGCTTTACCAGGTGATAAAAAGTTCTTCAAGAAAATTGAGAAACTTTTTGATGAGCGTAGTAAAATGGCGAATACCACTCATGTATTTGATTGGGCTATGGGTGAGCAACTGGCTTATGGTACTTTACTTGCAGAAGGTAAAAGAGTACGTTTAAGTGGACAGGATGTTAAACGTGGTACTTTCTCGCACCGTCATGCGGTATTGACTTTAGAAGATTCGGAAGAAGAATATACACCATTGGCAAATGTATCTGACCAACAGGCTCAGTTTGACATTTACAATTCACATTTGTCTGAGTACGGTGTTTTAGGTTTTGAATATGGGTATGCTATGGCCAACCCTAATGCTTTAACGATTTGGGAAGCTCAATTTGGTGACTTCTTTAACGGTGCACAAATTGTTGTGGATCAATATATCGCCAGTGCGGAAACAAAATGGCAACGTGAAAACGGATTGGTGATGTTATTACCTCATGGTTATGAAGGACAAGGTCCTGAGCACTCTTCTGCAAGGATTGAGCGTTTTATGGAGCTTTGTGCAGATTACAACATGCAGGTAACTAACTGTACTACTCCTGCAAACTTCTTCCATGCTTTACGTAGACAGTTTAAACGTGATTTTAGAAAACCTTTGGTGGTGTTTACGCCTAAGAGTTTATTACGCCATCCGATGTGTGTTTCGCCTTTGGTAGATTTTACAGATGGTAAATTCCAGGAAGTAATTGCGGATCCTAATTTAAAAGCTGCTGACGTTACAAGAGTATTGTTCTGTAGCGGTAAGATTTATTACGAGTTATTAGAGAAACAGCAAAAAGAGCAGATTAAGGATGTAGCTATTGTTCGCGTTGAACAATTGTATCCTACGCCATTAGAACAAATGGAAACTGTATATAGCAAATATAAAAATGCTAAAGAAGCACTATGGGTACAGGAAGAGCCTGAGAACATGGGTGCATGGCCATATTTGTTGCGTAGACTTAGAAAAACATCTTTCAATGATATCGAAGTAATCTCGAGAAAAGAAAGCAGCAGTACAGCTACTGGTTATGCAAAACAACATGCAGATCAGCAAGCATACATTTTGGCTAAAGCTTTTGAGATGACTGTTTCTGAAACGGATGAAAAAATAGCTAAGAAGTCTGTGAGTAAAGTATTTAATGTAGATTAGAAGAAAAATAATACAACTGTTATGAGTATAGAAATAAAAGTTCCGCCAGTAGGCGAGTCGATAACCGAAGTTGTTTTATCCCGTTGGGTGAAAAATGATGGCGATGTAGTGGAAATGGATGAGGTGATAGCAGAATTAGAGTCTGATAAAGCAACATTTGAATTAACTGCAGAGCAAGCCGGAACTTTAAGAACAGTAGCAGCTGAAGGTGATACTTTAGCGATTGGTGCTGTAGTTTGTAAAATTGAAGATGGTGGCGCTGCACCAAAAGCGGCGGCTACTCCTGCTGCTGAAAAACCAGCTGCTGCGGCTGATAAAGCTGCTGCTCCGGTAGCAGAAAGATCAGGCGAAAGCTATGCAACTGGTACTCCATCGCCTTCGGCGGGCAAAATTTTGGCTGAGAAAGGTGTTGATGCTGGTTCGGTTAAAGGAACCGGTGTTGATGGTAGAATTACCAAAGAGGACGCATTGAATGCGCAGAAGTCTGCACCAGCTGCAAAAGCTGAAGCACCTAAAGCTCCAGTTGCGGCTCCTGTTGCGGGTTCAAGAAACGAACGCAGAGAAAAAATGTCGCCATTGCGCAAAACTGTAGCAAAACGTTTGGTTACTGTTAAAAATGAAACAGCAATGTTAACCACATTTAATGAGGTGAACATGAAGCCAATCATGGATTTGCGTGGAAAATATAAAGATCAGTTTAAAGAGAAATTTGGTGTAGGCTTGGGATTCATGAGCTTCTTTACTAAAGCAGTATGTGAGGCGTTGAAAGATTTCCCTGCAGTAAATGCTCGTATTGATGGTGAGTCTGTTGTTTATAACGAATTTGCTGATATCTCTATCGCTGTTTCTGCACCTAAAGGTTTGGTAGTTCCGATTATCAGAAATGCAGAAAGCATGAGCCTTGCTCAAATTGAGAAAACAGTAGTTGAACTGGCTACAAAAGCACGTGATAGCAAATTGACGTTAGAGGAAATGACAGGTGGTACATTTACCATTACCAATGGTGGTGTTTTTGGATCAATGATGTCTACTCCAATCATCAATGCGCCTCAATCGGCTATTTTAGGAATGCACAATATCATTGAGCGTCCGATTGCTGAAAAAGGCGAGGTTGTTGTTCGTCCGATGATGTATTTGGCGTTATCTTACGACCACAGAATCATCGATGGTAGAGAGTCAGTAGGCTTCCTGGTAAGGGTTAAACAATTACTTGAAGATCCTGCAAGATTGTTATTAGGCGTTTAGTCTAAGATTGTAAATAAAAGGCCCGTATCAATTGCGGGTCTTTTTTTGGTTTACGCATTTCTATTTTTTTATTAAGCAAACCCGGTGGGTTGATTGCGATTCAATTATTTTCTACGTGAAAAAATATTATTTCTTTCTTTTTTTATTAATTTTTTCAAAAAAATTAAGCGCACAAATAAATAATACGACTGCTACACAAGGGCCAAAAATTGGCAAAAGTATCTTCGGTAATGAGCGGAAAAGAAACTTCTCAAGAAAAGGGGATTTCTTTGCGATGTGGGGATATAACCATTCCTGGTATAACAAAAGTGATATTAATTTTAAGGGACCGGGTTATGATTTTACACTTAGGGATGTGGTAGCACACGATAGGCAAACTAAATTGAGCTGGGCATATCTGGATCCAAAAAGGATCAGTATACCACAGTTTAATTTTCATTTTGGTTATTTTATCAAGGATAATTATAGTATATCTCTGGGCTGGGACCACATGAAATACGTGATGGATATTCCGCAAACGGTGAAGATTGATGGCCATATAGATCCTATGGTTTCTAATCCTGGCATTCCCACTGGTGGCTATGCTGGTGTATATAATGGGGAATCGCTAACGGTAGGGCCTGAAATGTTAAAATTTGAGCATACTGATGGTTTAAACTATGCTAGTGTGGAGCTGGAAAGATATGATGATATCTGGGTAGCACCTTCTCAACGTACTTCATTAACTATGGAGACCGGAATCGGGGCTGGTTTAGTTGTGCCAAGAACAGATGTTCGTTTTTTTCAGGTTGGAGAAAACAACTACTGGAATATTGCCGGTTATGGTATTTCTGCTAAGCTTGGTTTCAAGTTGTACATCACTAAAGGTCTTTACCTACAGAATAGTACAAAGGTTGGTCATATCGACCTGAGTAAGATCCGTACAACTGGAAGAAATGATGTTGATGGCGCAAGTCAGAAAATTCAATACATTCAGAATTATACAGTACTAGGTTTTCAGTTCTAGTATTGCATCTGCTGAAATAAAAGGGCTGTATCATAAATTCAGGATGACGACGGCATAAAAGGTGCTGTATCATGGAAAATGATACAGCACCTTTTATTTTTGTTTTATATTTTAGCATTTTGATCCGACACTAAACATATGAAACATTTCACTTTTACCTTTTTACTTTCTCTTTTTGTACTGAGTGGTTTTTCTCAGCATGTAAGTCAAAACTCTGGCTGGTTTCTGTTTTTGAACAGCACCAAGCTTAATGACAAATGGGGCCTGCACCTTGATGTTCAGCTAAGGTCTGCTGATAACTGGGATGGCGTTCAGAATTTTCTATTTAGACCTGGAGCAACTTACTATATCAATAAGAATAGCAATGCGACTGTTGGATATCTGTTGGCAAATACTTATTTAAAAGGTGATGGCTTGGCCAATAATACATTGACGGAGCACCGCATCTGGGAGCAATATATTTATACCCATAAGATTAAACCGATTTATGCGCAACATCGTTTTAGGTTGGAGCAGCGTTTTGCGGAAACTGCCGGAGGCGATGTTTTTTCACAAAGGCTAAGGTATTTTGTGAGGTTTGTCCTTCCATTTTCTGATCCTAAAGTGCCATTTGTTGAAGGACCATTTGTGGCCTTACAAAATGAATTGTTTTTCAATGTTCAAAACAATGAGAAGCTGAACGGTAAGCTATTTGATCAAAACAGAGCGTACGGTGCCGTAGGTTACCGATTTAGCAAACGATTTGATGTAGAAGCAGGCTATCTAAACCAATTTATTGATGGTCGTACAAGGAATACGACCAATAACGCAATTCAATTGGCTATTTATACCAGGTTTTAGTTGGCTAGTTTTTTGTTGATGTAGAAATTCGGATCTGGTTTAAAGGATTCGTTACTGATTGCCTTATCGATAGCGGTAGTTTTCCAATGAGTAGATGGTGTAATAAAACTGAAGCTACCCGGTTTTAGCGTTACTTTTACCGGCATATCGAAGTCCTTTACATCGGCTATCCATCGGTACTTAAGTACACCATCATTGATTTGATATTCGAGTACAGGAATCTGGGTATGGCGCAGGTATTGGTCAAAAACCTTGTTTAACTTTAATCCACTTTGGGTAGCAATGTAGTCTTCCACCTGTTTGGTACTTACTGTGCTATGATAAAAGGTTTTATTTAATCCCCTTAGTATTTCTCTAAATTTTTCATCGTTATTGATCAATTGCCTGATGATATGCACAAGGTTTGCTCCCTTGTAATACATATCTCCTGAACCTTCCTGGTTGACTCCGTATTTGCCAATGATTGGGATGTCATTTTTAACATTTTTTCTGATCCCCACTACATAAGCTGATGCGGCATCTTCTCCAGATGCTGATTCGGTAAATAGAGCTTCGGAGTAATTAGTGAAAGCTTCGTGGACCCACATATCGGCAATGTCTTTTGTGGTGATGTTATTGCCGAACCATTCGTGCCCACTTTCGTGGATAGTAATGAAATCGAACTTTAAACCCCAGCCAGAGCCAGATAGGTCGCTGCCCATGTAGCCCATTTTAAAGTTATTACCATACGCTACTGCACTTTGATGCTCCATCCCGAGGTGTGGGGCTTGTACAAGCTTATATCCATCTTCATAGAAAGGGTAGGGGCCAAACCAATATTCAAAGGATTTGAGCATAGGTTTCACATCTGCATCCCAATGTGGACGGGCAAGCGTACTGTCTTCTTTTAATGACCAGAAGTCTAAGGATAGTTTCCCTTTTTCACCGGCATATTGATCTGTCCAATGTGAGTATTTGCCTATATAGGTGGTTACATTGTAATTGTTGATGGGATTAGCTACAAACCAGTTGTATTGCCTATATCCATCGGGCTTTTCTACAGTGTTGCGCAATCTGCCATTCGAGATTTCCTGTAAGTCTTTTGGTACGCTAATGCTGATCAACATGCTGTCTACTTCATCACTTTGGTGATCTTTAGTAGGCCACCAGGAGCTCGCTCCAAAACCCTGACAGGCGACAGATACCCAGGGATTGCCTGATTTGTCGTTGCTGAAAATAAATCCACCATCCCATGGTGGGTTTTTGGCAATTACCGGGTTCCCAGAATAATGTACGGTAAAGCTTTCTTTAGTCCCTTTTATAACATCGTTTGGAAAGGTAACATACACCGCATTAAATTCACGTTTAAAAGGAAGTTCTTTTCCGAGGTAAAGAATCTTATCTACTTTTAAATTGGCAAAAAGGTCGAACTGTAGCTTTCTGAAGTTTTGTGTGGCGGTAAACTTAAATTCGTTGCTGCCACTGATGAATTTGTTAGGTATATCTATTTTAACATCGAGGTGATAGTAATTGATATCATAACAACTACGTAGTGGTGTTAGTGTACCACGCAAGGTGTCGGCTTTAGAGAATTGATTTTTTCCCTGCATCAGCTGTGCACTTGTAGGGGTTACACATAGCAATAATGCCATAAGGCTGTATAATAATATCTTCATTAAAGCTTATGGTTTTAACACGGTTAGGGTAAGTGCAGAGGCATTGTTTACATCGTGAAATATGCGATGTGTTGCTTTTTGAAAATCTGATGGATCTGCCTGGTAGATGTCCATAAATTTTTGTGGGTTTCTGTCAGCTAGTGGGAACCATGAATTTTGAACCTGCACCATCATACGATGGCCTTTTTTAAAGGTATGGGCTACATCTGGAAGTGCATAATTTACTTTGGTGACCATGCCTGGGATAAATGGTTCTGGTTTTTCAAAGCTGTTGCGGTATTTACCACGCATGATTTCGCCACGGACCAGCATCTGGTAACCGCCCATAATGACGTTGCGTGGATTAGGTGATGGATCTGGACTATCTTCTGGATATACATCGATCAGCTTAACCACATAGTCGGCATCTGTGCCCGTAGTAGAAACGACAAGGTTGGCTAAAACGGGGCCAGTAAGTGTAATATCTTCCGTTAAAATATCGGTCTGATATACTTTTACATCAGGTCTGCGGGCTGCAAAACGTTGGTCATCGATCATATATTCGCGTGTTCTTCTGGCCTGTACTCCGTCCTGATAAGGGACAGGACTATTAGGGTCGCTCACATACTCATCCCAGCTGTCCGTCCGCTGTACTTTATCGAAGCTCAGTTTTCCATTGGGTTGGAAGTAAAGCGTTCTATTTTCTGTTTCTTGAGGTGGCCAAGCACTAAATTTTTTCCATTCATTGCGACCAGTTATAAAGATGTTTGCTTCGGCCGGATTAAAGCTGCCTTCCCCTTTCAAATGATACTTAAAGAAAGGGAGTTCAAAGTTCTCCTGATAATAGGTGCTGGTTGGCTGACCAAAATTGATGTCGCCAAAGCTGCTGCCATTGCCACGTACCCAGCCTCCATGAAACCATGGCCCTGCTACAAGGATATTATTGGCCCCAGGGTTTTGTTTTTCAATGGATTTGTAAGTCGCAAAAGTTCCATAAGCGTCTTCAGCATCGAAGAAACCGCCAACCACCATTACGGCAGGTTTTACATGGGTAAGGTGTTGCTGGATGTTTCTTGCTCTCCAAAAGGTATCAAGGTTTGGATGGGCAAATAAGTTGTTCCAAAATCCGATGCTATCGGCGAAATACTTCTCTTTTAGATTTTTAACGGATCCTGCTTCCAGGTAAAAACGGTAGTTGTCTTGAATTGGGAATTTAAAACCTTTGGGGCCTTTATCCGGGGTGATGGGAGTTGGTCTAGGTACGCCAAAAGTGCTCATAAAGCTAAAGGCATCAGCTAAGAATAGCGTACCATTGTGATGGAAATCATCGCCAATGAACCAGTCCGTAACCGGGGCTTGTGGCGAAACTGCTTTTAATGCAGGGTGTGCGCCTGGTAAGGACGTGGTGCTGTAAAATCCTGGGTAGGATATCCCATATATGCCAACTTTACCATTGTTGTCTTTAATGTTTTTAACCAGCCAGTCGATCGTGTCATAGGTGTCAGAACTTTCGTCGATGTCTTTTTTGCTTTTTTTATTGGCTATTTGTGGTCTGATGTCATCAAAATTACCTTCACTCATCCATTTGCCTCTTACATCCTGATATACAAATATGAATCCCTCGTGCATTTCGGCAGGGAAATTACCTAAGCTTGTTTTGTAGTTCTGTTCACCATAAGGGGAAACGGTATAAGGTGTCCGGTTGAGCAAGATCGGGTATTTTTTACTTTGATCTTTTGGGATATAAATGGACGTAAAGAGCTTAATGCCGTCTCGCATTGTGATGCGTCGTTCTATTTTTGTATAGTTTTGGCGGACATAGGCCGAATCTGTTTGTTGTGCAAATAGGGAAGGAGTTGCAAAAAGCACCAGGATGGCAAGCCAAAAGGATTTTACGGGGACCATAAATGAGGGTTTTTTAAGACATAAATATATGGAATTGGTTAATAATTGACTGATATTCACATTAGGTTTCTTAACTTTACGCAAAAAAAATCCTTAATATGCAATACGATGTAGTTGTAATTGGCTCGGGCCCGGGCGGTTATGTTGGAGCAATCAGATGCGCCCAATTAGGCTTAAAAACGGCAGTTATAGAAAAATATAAAACTTTTGGTGGTACCTGTTTAAATGTAGGTTGTATTCCATCAAAAGCCTTGTTAGACTCTTCAGAACATTTTCACAATGCAGCCCATACTTTTCAGACTCATGGGATTAACCTGAAAGATTTAAAGGTTGATATGCCACAAATGATCGCGCGTAAAAACGATGTGGTAGCTCAAAATACTGCAGGTATTCAATACTTGTTCAAAAAAAATAAAATTGATTCATTTGAAGGTGTTGGTTCATTTGTAGATAAAAATACGATCAAAATTACTAAAGACGGTAAGTCTGAAACGATTACTGCTAAAAATGTAATCATTGCTTCGGGATCAAAACCTACAGCATTGCCTTTTTTACCAATTGATAAAAAACGCATCATTACTTCTACTGAAGCTTTAAATATTACTGAAGTTCCAAAACAAATGATTGTTATTGGTGGTGGCGTAATTGGCTTAGAGTTGGGTTCTGTTTATGCTCGTTTAGGAACTAAGGTTTCTGTGATTGAGTTTATGCCATCTATCATTGGTACGATGGATGCAGGCTTGGGTAAGGAACTGCAACGTGTATTGAAAAAGTCTCTGGGTATGGAGTTTTTCATGGGGCATAAGGTAACTGGTGCGACTACTAAAGGTAAAAAAGTAACGGTTACTGCAACCAATGCTAAAGGTGAAGAAGTTAGCTTTGAAGCTGATTATTGCATCGTTGCAGTTGGTCGTACAGCTTATACTGAAGGATTGGGCTTAGAGAATATTGGCATCAAGACTGAAGAAAGAGGAAACAAGATTCCTGTAAATGATCATCTTGAAACTACTGTTCCGGGCGTATATGCGATTGGTGATGTGGTTAAAGGTGCAATGCTTGCGCATAAAGCGGAAGATGAAGGTATCTACGTTGCAGAGCGAATTGCTGGTCAAAAACCGCATATCAATTACAACTTGATTCCTGGTGTGGTTTATACCTGGCCAGAGGTTGCTTCTGTCGGTTATACGGAAGAGCAATTGAAAGAGCAAGGTGTTCAATACAAAGCTGGTTCATTCCCTTTCAAAGCGAGTGGACGTGCTAAAGCAAGTATGGATACTGATGGTTTTGTAAAAGTATTGGCTGATGCTAAGACCGACGAAATTTTAGGTGTACACATGATTGGTCCACGTGCTGCAGATATGATCGCAGAAGCAGTTGTTGCTATGGAATTCCGTGCATCGGCTGAAGACATTGCAAGAATTTGCCATGCACACCCAACTTATACTGAAGCATTGAAAGAGGCAGCTATGGCTGCTACTGAAAACAGAGCAATACATATTTAGTATTTCCTGTTTCTATAGATAGAAAAGAAGCCGTATCATTTTTTGATACGGCTTCTTTTTTTTGCTCATCGTCATCCTGAATTTATTTCAGGACCTCGCACCTGCAAAGTTTTCTTTCTCTTCCGAGGTCCTGAAATAAATTCAGGATGACGATGAACAGTTAAAGCTTAAAAAGGATCATTACAATTCCAAAATGTTTTAAAGATATTCTAAGGTGCTTTAATGCATTGGTGATCTGGTTTTCTACAGTCCTTTTAGAGATACAGAGTCTGTTTGCGATCTCCTCATTGGAGAGATTTTCTTCTCTGCTAAGTAGAAAAATTTCTTTAGAGCGATGTGGCAACTCTTCCAGATAACAATTAATCTTTGTTTTAAGTTCGTTGTAATTAAAGTGTTCTTCAGCAGTGTTTTGTATGGTGTTTTCCTGTACGTCAATGTAATTTTCTACATATTTAAGGTCAATAGCTCTAACCCGTTTCTCTCTTTTATATACATGGTAGCGTGCAGAACTGATTAAATAGGCTTTTATAGAATGAATCTCCAGGCTTTGTCTTTTGTTCCAAATATTTAAGAATATGTCGTGTGTAATTTCTGTACATACCTCAGGGTCTTTATTGTAATTATAGGCGGTTTTGTATATAGCAGACCAATAGCGGTCAAAAAGAATGTTAAAAGCTTTTAGCTCATTATTTTTGATCGCGTCCCATAATTCGGCATCAGAGAGTTTTTGTACGTGCATATTTGGTGAAATAAATCTAGGATTAATAATCAGTTTTAAAAGAACTATTAATTTATTTTCATTTTGTATGTGTGTGCTGTTCTAAAACAGGCTCTCTATCTATAACCAATTATAAACCCTAAACCTATGTTCATGAACAAACATGAATACGTCTTGCTTTTTGAGAAGCATTTAGCTGGTCAAACCAGCCCCGAAGAAGAAAAGTTGCTGAGAGATTATCAGGATGATTTCGATATTATAGATCTTCCCTGGGATGAGGGTATGGGTGACGAAGCCAAAGTAAGAGCCGTACTGCACAAAAATCTGAATAATGAGATCAATCCAATTGTAAAACGTCTTGATTACAAACGTTGGTCTATCGCTGCTGCAGTACTTTTGATTTGTTCTTTGGGACTGTATTATACCGTAGTTCAGCAAAAACCGGATGTTTCACAACAATTGGCACATCGGATTACTGCTGGCGGGAATAAAGCTGTACTTACACTTTCTGATGGCGCTAAGGTTACTTTAAATAATGATGGTACTGTTGATCCGATTACAGATGGTGGAGCGACAATCTCCAATAAAAGTCAGGGGCTGCTGGTGTATAATAATATTACCCGGCCTGGTACTGCTAAAGGTACAAACTTATTTAACACGATTAGTACGCCGCGTGGTGGACAATACCAGGTTGTATTGCCGGATGGGACAAAGGTGTGGCTAAATGCTTCATCCTCATTAAGCTTCCCAACTTATTTTTCCGGGTTGGAACGACGTGTTCAATTAAAAGGAGAAGCCTATTTTGAGGTGGCAAAAAATGCACGTATGCCGTTTAAAGTTGATGTGAAAGGCATGACTGTTAAAGTGCTGGGTACGCATTTTAATGTGATGGCTTATGATGATGAACAGGACATACATACCACTTTGTTGGAAGGCTCAGTAGCGCTATCCAATAGCAGACAAGTACAAATGCTTAAACCCGGTGAGCAGGCCATCTTAAAAAAATCAGATGCTTCTATTGACCTTAAAAAGGTAAATACTGCCGAATTTGTTGCCTGGAAGAATGGCAGTTTTATGTTTACGGATGAGAATATTGAAACCATTATGCGGAAAATTGCAAGATGGTATGATGTAGATGTTAGTTACAAAGGAAACCTTGCTGATAAGGTTTTTGCCGGTTATATCTCTAAAGATGAGGATATATCTGAGGTATTAAAAATGCTTGAGCTAACCGGTACCATCCATTTCAAAGTTGAAGGAAGGAGGATTGTCGTTATGCCTTAGTTCTATTAAACGAGGTTTGACGGTAAAAACCGAAAGCGCTTGCGACGCGCTTCCGGAGTATTTCCGAGCTAAACCCTATTCAAAAAAGATACCGCTATCTAATTATCGATTTAACCCAAATATTCAAATGTATGAATTTTTACTTTCTGTTTAGGTACAGGATCCGACCCTGTATTTTACCAAAATTATTGCTAGCTATGAAGCTAACTATTGTTCTAATGATCATGTCGTTAACCAGTCTATATGCATCTGGTTATGCTCAGAATGTAAGTGTTAACGAGAAAAATGCTCAATTAAGCACTATTTTAAAGGATATCAAGAAACAAACCGGCTACAACTTTTTGTACAATACTAAAATGATGAATGAGGCGAACCCAGTTCATGCATCGTTTAAGGATTTACCTTTAGAAAAAGCACTCCAGATTATATTCAATAACCAGCCCTTGACATTCTTGATCAATAAAAATAATGTTATTGTTAAAAGAAAGCCAGAGCAGCCTATTGTTGCCCAGAAACTGATTACTGTAACGGGGAAAGTTGTAGACGAAAAGAAGCTGCCATTACCAGGTGTTACGGTGAAGTTAAAGGGCGCTGCAACTGGTGTGATGACTACTTCTGATGGTAGCTACGCCATTAAAGTGCCAAAAGATGGCACGTTGGTGTTTAGTTATATGGGCTATGCTGTCCAGGAAATTAAAGTGAATGGCAGAACTATTCTGGATATCAGCATGAGTGTTGATATGCGGGATCTTGACCAGGTTGTGGTGGTTGGTTATGGTACTCAAAAACGTTCGAGTATTACCGGAGCAGTAGACCAGGTTAAGGCCAGCCAGATTGAAGACCGTCCAGTGGGTAACCTTACCCAGGCCCTTCAGGGATCATCACCAAGTCTTGTGATTCAGCAACGTAGCATGAACCCCAATAATAATTCGATGAATATCAATTTAAGAGGTATTAGCACGTTTGGTAATAACTCTCCGTTATTGGTCATTGATGGTGTAATCAGTGATGACATTAGTAACATGAACAACCTGAATCCTAACGATGTTGAAAGTGTTTCGATATTAAAGGATGCGGGCAGCTCTGCGATTTACGGATCTCGTTCGGCAAATGGGGTTATTTTGATTACTACAAAACAAGGGAAATTGGGAGCGAAACCGGTAGTTAAGTTTGGTGCTATTCTAGGTTCTCAAAACCCTGAAGTATTAATTAAACCATTAAAAGGATATCAGAATGCATTATTGCGGAATGATTCTTTCCTAAATGTAGGCCAGGCACCAATCTACTCTTCGCAAGATATTGATCAGCTTGCAACAGGCGATAGCGAATACTTTTTAAAAGGTATTTTGAAAAATGGAATGCAGCAGAATTATAACCTGAGTGTACAAGGTGGGTCTACAAATACTACCTACATGATATCTGCAGGCTATTACCATCAAGAGAGTAATTTCAAAGGCCCTGATTATGGGTTAAAACGTTATAACTTCCGCTCTAACCTAACTACTGATATTGGTAAGCTTAAACTTACTACAATATTATGGTACGATAGAAGTGAAGGTAAAGCCTATCAGGGTGATACCGGGTTCCTGATTGCTGATGCTTCACGTTTGCCGGTATATAATAACTATATCTTAAAAGGTGCCGACGGCAGATACTATAACAATGATGTGCTTACGGGAGGAAATCCATTGGCATCATTGGAGCATGGGGGATATACCAATAGCAACAACGATCATTTTCAGGGTAGTTTAAATGGAGAATTTCAAATTATCGATGGATTAAAAGCGAAAGGATTAGTAGGGTTTGACCTTCGCCCTGAGACACGATTAATCAGAAGGTTCTATTGGCCAATATACGGTTTGTCTTCAAGTGAAAATGATTCACCAATTAATGTAGGCGATTCAAAAAAATATAGTATTGAAGATTATAGTGGTAAAGCTACTCTCTTGAATACCCAAGTAATGTTAGACTACAATAAAACATTTGGAAAGCTACATAATGTGACTTTTTTAGCAGGATTTTCTAATGAGTCTTACAGACAGCGTCGCCAGGAAATTAAAATGCAATTTGTAGATCCGGTATTGGGTATTCCTATTGAGGGCACTATTATTGATCCAACTAGTTATAATACGGTTGGGGGAACTACTGAAAGAAGTATCTATTCTTACTTTGGTAGAATAGGATATTCCTTCGCGGATAAGTATTATGCTGAGGGAAGTTTCCGTTACGATGGGTCCTCTAAATTTGCTAAAGAAAACCGCTGGGGATTTTTCCCTTCAATATCATTGGGATGGCGTATTACAGAAGAGAGATTCTTTGATTTCTGGAAAAATAAAATCGGTGATTTGAAAATTCGTGGATCCTATGGAACACTTGGAAATCAAAACATTGATGACTATCAGACATTCACAACCTACGACATCTACCCAAATCAATATGGTTTTAACAATGAAGCTGTACCAGGAACAGGTTATACTTTTGGTAATCCACAGTTAAAATGGGAAACTACATCGTCATTTAATATTGGTGCAGATGCAACCTTCCTTAGCGGTAGCCTTACCGCTACTTTTGATTATTTCCACAAGAAAACAAAAGATATACTGTTAACTCCTCAAACCCCACTTACATTGGGTGGAGCTGTGCCTAAAGCCAATTTGGGCGAAATGGCTAACCAGGGATGGGAATTTAGTGTTAATTACAATCTGAGCCATAGTGGATTTCGCCATTCATTTGGGTTAAATATTGGAGATTCATGGAATAAGGTTACTAAGTTTGAAGGATTTGAGCAAATTGACAAATCTGATGAAATTGAGCGCATCATTCGTGTAGGCTTACCACTATATAGCTATTACGGCTATAAAACGGATGGTTTATTTCAAAACGAGGATGAAATTAAAAACTCAGCACTTCCTATTGGAATACTTCCTCAGCCGGGAGATGTGAAATACAAAGACCGCAATGGTGATGGCACTATTGATGACAATGATCGCTACGTATTGGGACATGCATTTCCACGTTTAACTTTTGGTTTTACTTACGATGTTCAATGGAAAGGGTTTGATTTGAGTATGTTGTTGCAAGGAGTAGGTAAACGTGATATGGCCTTAAGAGGTGAAACTATTGAGCCATTCCATAGTGGATACTCAACTGTAATGTTTGAGCATCAGCTGAATTATTGGACGCCTGCAAATCCAGATGCGAAATGGCCAAGACTTACTCCACAAAGTAACTCTTCTACCGTTAACAATTATGGCAAAGGCTCTGATTTCAATATTTTCAATGCTGCTTATTTACGTTTAAAAAACATTCAAATTGGTTACACCTTGCCTAAAACCCTAACTACAAAGATTGGCATGAGTAAGCTGCGCGTTTTTGTTAATGGACAAAACTTGCTCACTTTCAGTAAAAATTCTTTCATCGATCCGGAATCTACTGAGTTTGGTGGAAGCATGAATGCAAGTGGAGCAAACAGCGCGCGTAACTACCCATTGTTGAAATACATAGGAGGCGGCTTTAATGTTGAGTTTTAATGGACAATATATATAAGGGAATCATGAAAAGGAAAATTATAATATATAGCCATCTGGTTTTAATGGTGGCAGGCTTGTTGGTTACTGGCTGTGTTAAGCTGGACGTTACACCAACTAATAAGTTTACTGATGAAACTTACTGGACATCAGAAGATAAGGCCAATTCCGTTTTGAGTATGGCTTACCGACAAATGTTTAGTAGCGATTATTTTATGGCAAATGAGATATTGAGCGATAATGTTTATAACGGATATGGAACGTCTAACGAAAAGCTGATCGCTACGGGCTTGGCAGACGTCTCCAATGGACGTTTTGAAAGTGAATGGGGAGCTACTTATGGTGGAATAAAAACTTGTCATACTTTTTTGGCAAATGTAGATAGAATAACCTCAATGAGTCAGTTACTTAGAGATAGAAGAAAAGCTGAAATACGCTTTATTCGGGCCTCTCTTTATCTTGAACTAACTACATGGTATGGCGATGTGCCACATTTTATTGCGGACATTACGCCAGAACAGGCTAAAACAATCGCCCGCAAACCTCAGACACAAATTTTAGAATGGGTACATAAAGAGTTGGATGAAGTAGCAGCCATATTACCAAGCCGGGAAGAATATGCTGCCGCTGATAATGGAAGAATAACCAGAGGCGCAGCGATGGCACTGAATGCACGCGCATATTTATATGAAAACAACTGGACTAAAGTAGCTGAATATACCGATAAGCTAATCAACAGTTCTACTTATGGTACATACAGTTTATTCTCAAATTATGAAGAGCTGTTTTGGGCGAAAAACGAATACAATAGTGAAATTATCTTGAGCATGCAATATGTTCCTGAATTAAGAACATGGGGAAATCTGGTTGATTTTGCACCAATGTCTACTAATGCTCGTCTTAATTTGGCCGGCCCAACACAAGGATTGGTAGATAGCTATTTAATGAAAAATGGCAAGAAATGGACTGCAAGTGATCCTGCTTATGCAGGTCGTGATCCCCGAATGGGTGCAACGATAGCCTATGATGGTTCTAAATGGACGAATAGATCCGGCGTTATTTATGACATTGTTATTCATCCTGATGGCCCTGCACCAACAGATGGCAGAAAGTCTGATAAGTATACAGGTCCTGGTTCTACTCAAACTGCAACCGGTTATTATTATCGTAAATTTTGTGATCCAACACCATCATCATATACTGGAGGTGGATGGGATTCGAATTTAAATCTGCCTTTGATTCGCTTTGCTGATGTGCTATTGATGTATGCTGAAGCTAAAAATGAACTAGGTCAAATGAACAGCACAATTTGGGATCAAACCATAAAAAAGTTGAGACAAAGAACTGGATTTGATAATACGGGTGATGCATTAGATCTTCCAAGTAACGATCCGAACGTGTTACGTGAAGTGATCCGTAACGAACGTCGTTGTGAGCTGGCTTTAGAAGGTTTGCGAGTATTTGACATTCGTCGTTGGAAAACAGCTGAAACCGTACTGACCCAACAGCCACGCGGGGCGAAATTTGATAAAAGCAGTGGAACTTATGATTACATCAAACTTCCGGCAGGAAGCTTTAGTAGAAATCGTGATTATTTGTGGGCCGTACCGAGAAAGGAACGTTTGCTAAATCCAAATTTATCACAGAACCCAGGATATTAACCATTAAAAAAGAAGAACAATGAAAAAATATATATTATCAACAGCCTGTTATTTAATTGCATTATTGGCTTTTACCGGTTGTAAAAAAGATAAAGATTTTAAGGAAGTTATCGTAACAGAGGTTACTACACTTTATTCGCCAGATGATGGTAGAAATTTAGTACTGCAACCTACCAGTGCAACTGTGTATTTTGAATGGGAAAAGTCTATAGCTCAGGATAATGGAGTAGTTTATTATGATGTTTTGTTTGATAAAGAAAATGGGGATTTCTCTAAACCGATATATGTGGTTGCGGCCGACAATAAAGGAATTAGTACAGGAGCAAGTATCACTCATAAAGTATTAAATAAGATTGGTGGATTAGCCGGAATTGCATCCGCTGAAGAGGGTATTCTTAAATGGACTGTGGTAGCTTCAAGGGGTTTAACAAAAACAATGTCTAAACAAACCCGTAAAATCAACATTACCAGATTAAGTGGCATAGACCCTCCTGTTTCTCTATATTTAACAGGTGAGGGAACTGAGGCTGGTACTGATTTAAGTAAGGCATTAACTGTAAAAGCACTTGACGGTGGTTATGAGTTTGAAATCTACACTAAGCTACAGGCAGGTAAAACGTATAAGTTTATAGATTCAAAAACAAATGTATCCAGAACTTTCTCTGTGGATGCAGGAAATGCTACTTTCAAGGAAAATGGAAATGGGGCAACAGTAGCGAAGGATGGTGTTTATAAAATCAGTTTAGATTTTACTGCGGGATCCATCACTTTCAAGGAAATCACTAAACTAGACTTCTTTATGTGTTCCCCTCAACAAAGAGTTGCGTTAACTTATCAGAGTAAAGGGAAATGGAAAGCAAATGCTGTTAAGCCTGTATATAATGGTGATGATAGGTATTTCTTCTGGATAACTATTGGAGGATCGGAGCAAAAAGTAGGCTCTGCAAACAAAGATAATCAAGCGCCAGCTGACTTAAAACCAAGTCCGTTTTATTATTTAGTTTTTAACCCAACCGACAAAAATCAATGGGATTATTCATTTAAGTTCCCTAATAAAACAGATGTGTCATTCAATATAACTGTAGATTTTGGTTCAGAACTAGCAAGTTATACTCATCTGATTGAGAAATTATAGGTAACAAAATAATACAATCAATGGTAATTAAGTTTCGAATTGTAAAAATATGCAAATGAAAAGAATATTGTTAGCATCCTGTGTAGCGCTAGTATTTATCGCTTGTGGGAAAATAAATGATGAATATATAGATAGGAGTACCAAAAATGCTGTTAACTGGACTACTGCAGCCGATAGCAGCAGTATCAATTTTGCGAGTATTTACTGGAATTCTACTAAACATCACTTTAATAACGACAATCTAGGAGCTATAGGTCAGTACGATTACTGGCCTGAGGCTCATGGATTGGATGTGTTGGTTGATGCCTATCAAAGAACAAAAGACAATGTATATAAACAACGTATTTATGATTTCTATGAAGGTGTGAAAGCTAAAAATGGCGGAGGTTTCTATAATAACTATTATGATGATATGGGTTGGCATGGAATGGCGCATCTGCGGGCGTTTGAGGCAACCGGTGATGCCCGTTATGAAACGTCTGCAAAGGATTTGTGGAAATGGATTACTGTTGGGTGGAATGATTTTGATGGCGGAGGTATTCCCTGGAATCATGAAAATACAGTAAATGGCAAGAGTAAGGGTATTCCTTCAAATGGTCCTGCTGCAATTATAGCTGCCCGTCGTTGGCAGAAATATGGCGAATCAGAAGTGATCAATGGACATAATAATTTAGAATGGCTTTCTATGATCTACAACTGGATGAAGGAAAATCGTGTTGTACAGCAATCCGGAAGGGTATTTGAAAAAGTAGAAGATAGTAAAGGAGACTGGACTTATAATGCAGGAACTTATATGGGGGCTGCTTTAGAGTTTTATAAGATCACTGGTAATAAAGTGTACCTGAACGATGCCATCAAAACTGCCGACTGGACTACAAGCACACTGGTAAATACAACTAATAAGTCGTTGAGCGATTGGGCTGAACAAGAGGATCATGATGTAAATTTATTTAAAGGAATTTTTGTCCGTTATTTAACGGAGTTGATTAGAAACAAGGATTTACCGGAAACGACTAGGAAAAGGTATGTTAATTTTCTAAAAAATAGTGCGCAGATTTTATGGACCAAAGGGACAGCTAAAAGTCCTGTAATTCTATTCGGATACCATTGGTGGGAAGCACCAGTAGGGGGAAAGGCTGGCTTGCGTGCTCAGTTAAGTGGTGCTATGCTCATGGAATCATTAGCTGTGCTTAAAAAAGAGGGCTATCTCAATTAGTAAATCATAAAAACATCAATCGCAATATCAACACACACAAATAGCGCTACAGCTTAAAATACATGAACAGATCACCATTTTTATCAATAGGAACCTTTATTCTTATTTTTACCTTATTCAATACTTCATTTAATGCTTTTGGACAGTCTGCAAAATACGAGGCCAACTGGGCTTCGTTGGACAACAGGCCGCTTCCAGGATGGTTTGAAGACGCTAAGTTTGGCATTTTTATCCATTGGGGGCCTTACTCTGTGCCTGCCTGGGCACCTAAAGGAATGTATTCTGAATGGTATCAATACTGGCTTAATAATAATGACAAGCGCGTAAATGAGCACCATGATCAGGTTTATGGTAAAGACTATTCCTATTACAATTTTGGTGATCTGTTTAAAGCTGAAGATTACAAACCTGACGATTGGGCTAAACTAATGGAGGCTGCTGGTGCTAAGTACGTTGTGCTTACCTCGAAACATCATGACGGGTTTTCACTATGGCCAAATAAAGAGGCTTCTAAAGCATATTCCAGGCCATGGAACAGTGTAGAAACTGGGCCAAAACAAGATCTTGTAGCTGCGCTGGCAGATGCAGTTCGGAAGACTGATATGAAAATGGGATTCTATTATTCTTTATTCGAATGGTATAACCCACTTTGGCAAAGCGATAAAAAAAGATTTGTTGACGAGCACCTCTTCCCACAAGTGAAGGACTTGGTGACAAAGTATAAACCAGACATTTTATGGGCTGATGGTGAGTGGGAAATGTCTGATAAAGATTGGAAATCTGAAGAATTATTGGCATGGCTTTATAATGAGTCGCCGGTTAAAGATAAGATTATGGTAAACGACAGATGGGGAAAAGACACGCGTAAAAAACATGGAGGCTATTATACCACCGAATATGCCGCCGATTTTCAGGCCAATAAGCCTTGGGAGGAATGCCGAGGCATGGGTTTTTCTTTTGGCTTCAATAAAAATGAGGATCTGCAGGACTACAATTCTGCACAGACTTTAATTCTGATGTTGGTTAATATTGTTAGTAGTGGCGGTAATCTCCTATTGGATATAGGACCTGATGCAAATGGTAAAATCCCACCCATTATGCAGGAGCGTTTGCTGCAGATAGGTGCCTGGATGAAAGTTAACGGTGAAGCTATCTATGGTACTCGTAAATGGAAAAATACTTTCCAGTGGTCGGCCGGAAAAACAGATTGGCAACCTAAAAAGGAAGGGAGCGAAGGGGGAAGTTATATCCTTAAACAAACTGTAGATCCAGATCCTGGTTATGCCGTTAAGGAAGCCTTTTTTACAAGTAAGGGTAATAACCTTTACGCCATCCTTCCAAAATTACCGGTGGGTAAATTTTTATTAAAAGGCGTTAATGCGCAAGGTAATGCGAAGGTTAAATTACTAGGATCAAACAAAACTATTAAATGGCGTAAAGTTGCTGCGGGACTAGAGTTAGATTTACCAGCATTCTATTTGAACGAACTTGCTGAACAACCTGCATATACCGTTCATATTAGTAACATCAATAAAAATTAAGGGCTGTACTGTTAATGCGCATCGTCATCCTGAATTCATTTCACTGTTGTCCGGAGAAAATGATAAAACACAAAAAAAGCGGCTTAATAAATCATTAGGCCGCTTTTATATTTTAAAATTGATTTCAAAGCCCCCAAAGCTAAGCTGATTAGTTTTAAGTGCTACAGGTAACTTATCTGGGTCGTTTAAAAAAGTGAAAAGATTAATGTAACTCATCAGATGTAGTCTTATAATTGAACTAAGGTTCGAGAAAGACCATTTTCTTTTAAGCTGCACTTGAATCAGTTTGACCAGTAAATCAGATATAAACGCACACCATATCTGTATCTTAATTGC
>NZ_SJSM01000039.1 GCF_004331685.1 Pedobacter hiemivivus
TGCAGAACAACCTGTCCTAAAGATACTTCTTTTTCTATAACAGTCCTTACAACTTCTTCCTTGAAATCAGGTGTGGCCCTGATATTAGGCTGTTTGAGTAGCCCATTTTCACCATAAAGATTATACTTCCGAACCCATTCCAAGATCATCCGTTCGCCTATATGGCGTTCACGGGATATGCGCAGTATCGGCTTCCCGTTTTTTACTTGAGAAACTATATCTAGTTTCTCCTCAAATGTGTGTTTTACCATAAATAGTGAACCCCAAAAGTTTTTGTCCAACTTTTGGGGTTCACTTCATTTATGATCAGGCATTTTTTTATTGAAGGGATGTTTATTTAAAACCGAATTCCAAAAGTTAAGAATACATTGTTGTTTGCATTTTTAATGCTAGCTACTGGTTCAGCTCCATCACTCAATACATAAGGACTTGTTCTGTCTTCTGATTGAACGCGTTGATAAGCTAGATCAAAATAGTACTCATTAAAGCGGTATCCTAAACCACCACTATAATATTTAGTAGCAAAAATGTTTTTAGTATCATCTTTTACAGGACTGCCATTTAATCCGTAACCAGCTCTTAAGCTTAGGTTGTTGATTTTGTACTCTCCGCCAACTCTGTAGTTTACTGCTGATGTATAAAAGTTCTTAATGTCTGCATTGCTGTTCATAATTTCTTGGTCAAGTGAACCACCACCATCCTGTGATAGGCGGGTGCTTGCATAATCAATAAAATCAACATCAGCAGAAATGATAGCTTGTCCCGCGATTACATAACTGGCACCTAAAGATCCTTTTCCAGGAGTTTTTAGGTTGTAGTTATAAGGATAGGATAAAGGTCCGATGTTATTCGGTTGTTTTTCGCCCGATATCGTTGTAAATAAGTTTTCAGCAAATGCATCTTCCATATACAACCAGGTTGGTGTTTGATAGGTCGCACCGATTCTAAAACTTGAAACAGGTCTGAAGATTAAACCAAGCTTACCGTTAACTCCGGAACCATGAGTTTCCTGACTAGATACATAAGAAAAGTTGTAGTTTTCTTCCGGACCATCACCGACAGCACCGTTTGCGGGATCGCCATTGTAAGTTTGTAGTGTACCTTGTTCTTTATATTCTGCATCATTAACGTAACGTACGTTTACCATTCCTATACTTGCACCAATATACAATTGGTTAGAAATATTAATTGCTCCTGAGAAATTAACTTCGGAGGTAGAACCTGCAGCAGTTAGATTTTTACTTTGCATATTACTACCAATAAATGGATCGGCCGTATGACCAGGGCCACTGCCAGGCCTATTGTAATTCATTAGGTATTGCTCATAAGCCAGGCGCTGTAAAGTATTATTCTGAATAACTCCATTTTGATCCATGCTGCCATTGGCTAATTCCGAAAAATAATCACGCATAGTAGTCTGGTTGTTGTTTCCGCTGTAACTGTAACTTTGCGTGTAATCGTTGTTTCTGCTATAACCAATACCAAATACGAAACTCAAAACACCTTTTTGAGTGTTTTGTCCCTGTGCTTTAAAAGTAGGATTGTACCACACCACACCAGCTTGATTCATATTTAACTTACTGTCTGAAGCATTGCCTTTCTGGCCCAGGTAATCGGATTTTGAAGTTGCATTGTTAAATTCAGGAGTGAAACTAAACTCTGACCTGGTAAAGAGGCCTAAACCAGCCGGGTTACCATTTAAAGAGCTCATGTCTCCGCCTACGCCAATTTGCGCATTCCCCATGCCTTTAAATCGTGCAGAACTACCGTAATTGGTATTGCCGAACCTGATGGCATCTTGGGCATATTGTGCATATGTAGTGCCTGTGGTGGCTACTATAGCCACCATAAGCATTTGTGTAAATTTCTTCATCTCTGTATTTCGCTTAAATTACCTGCCACCGCCTCTTGATGGTCTGCTTGTGCCGCCACCGCCGCCACCTGAACTACCGCCACCATAGCTTCCGCCAGAACTGCCTTCACTTCTTGATGGAGGGCTGTAAGATGGAGGTGGGGTATAAGATTCTCTCGTTGGTCTTGATGGAGCTTCGGTTCTGCTCGGTCTTGAACTTTCTGTGGTTGCAGGTCTAGCTGGAGCTTCGGTTCTGCTTGGTCTTGAATTTCCAGTCGTTGTCGGTCTTGAGTTTCCAGTTGTTGCTGGTCTTGAAGATGGACCATAATTACCGTTAGTATTACCTCTTGACGGTCTGCCTGAAGTTACACTTGAACCATTCCCGTTACTGTATTGACCTCTAGATGATCTTGGAGAAAGATAGGCATCATTTCCATTACCTCTATTTCCAGTGTACACACTACCACCTCTATTTGGTCTAGGTACATTGGTGGTTCTGCCGGTATAATAACCGCCTCCCCAGTAGCCACCACCCCATAAGCCGCCGCCGAAACCACCGCCATAGTAATTGTTGTAGCCAAAGAATGGAGAATAGTAATTACCCCACGAGTTGTATGGAGAATTCCATATAGAGCCATAAAAAGGACTATAGCCAAATCCCATACCAAATCCTAAGCCTAATGACATGCCATAGTTGCCATACCACCCGCCATCAAAGAATGGGTCATAATATCCTCTCCATGAAGGTCCTGTATTGTAAAATCTGTTTATACGTGATGAGTAATCCATGTCATAATAAGGATCACTTGTGCCATAATACTCATCCTGAGCATCATAGTCAGAGTCTTTCATGGGTACTTGTTGCTTATACTCCCTTGCCTGCGCTACAGAGTTATAAACATCATCAGTCGAATTTTGCTGCGCTAACCTGGGCGCAGAGCAGGAGGTGACAACTATCGCCGTCAGCCCAAGCATACTGGTGAATAAATAATTTGATTTCATAACTATATCCCTTCTTTGTGTGTTGCGTGTTTTGTAGGTATAAATTTATAGATTTGTAACCTACATTACAAGTCATTTAACACAAAAAACGTTCCAAACAGTTATGAGCAAAGGTATTACAAGCAAAAACGAAGATTATTCACAGTGGTATAACGACATTGTTATAAAAGCCGACCTGGCTGAACACTCATCTGTTAAAGGATGTATGGTGATTAAGCCCTATGGATACTCCATTTGGGAGAAAATGCAGGCGGTTTTAGACCAGAAATTTAAAGATACAGGCCACAGCAATGCTTACTTCCCTTTATTCATTCCCAAGTCATTTTTTTCTAAAGAAGCATCGCACGTTGAAGGTTTTGCAACCGAATGTGCCGTTGTGACGCATTATCGTTTAAAAAATGATGGAAATGGAAACATCATTGTAGATGAAACCGCAAAATTAGAAGAAGAATTGATCGTTAGACCAACTTCGGAAACCATCATTTGGAATACCTATAAGGGTTGGATTCAATCCTATCGTGATTTGCCAATCCTTGTAAACCAATGGGCCAATGTGGTACGTTGGGAAATGCGTACGCGTTTGTTTTTACGTACTACAGAGTTTTTATGGCAAGAAGGACATACTGCACATGCTACATCTGATGAAGCAATTGCGGAAACAAAACAAATGCTGGACGTATATGCTGATTTTGCTGAAAACTGGATGGGCTTACCGGTAGTTAAAGGCGTTAAAACTGCTAATGAGCGTTTTGCAGGTGCATTGGATACTTACTGCATTGAGGCGTTAATGCAGGATGGAAAAGCTTTACAAGCAGGTACGTCACATTTCCTGGGACAAAACTTTGCTAAAGCTTTTGATGTGAAATTCACGAGTAAAGAAGGTAAACAAGAACACGTATGGGCTAGCTCATGGGGTGTTTCTACCCGTTTAATCGGAGCCTTAATTATGGCGCATAGCGATGATGCTGGATTGGTATTGCCTCCAAAACTTGCTCCAATACAAGTGGTTATCGTGCCGATATATAAGAATGATGAAGAATTGCAAAAGATCGGCGCATTTGCGGCTGAGCTATCTTCAAAACTAAAAAACATGGGTGTTTCTGTTAAATACGATAACCGTGATACACAGCGCCCAGGATTTAAATTTGCCGAATACGAACTTAAAGGTGTTCCAGTACGTTTGGCAATTGGTGGCAGAGATATGGAAAATGGAACTGTTGAACTTGCCCGTCGCGATACAAGAGAAAAACAAACTGTACCACAAGATGGTTTAGAAATATATATTGCACAGTTGATGGAAGAAATTCAGGCGAACATCTATAACAAAGCACTAAACTATAGAGCTGAGCACATTACTGAGGCTAATTCTTACGATGAGCTGAAAGAACTGTTAGACGGTAAGGCTGGTTTTATTGCTGCACATTGGGATGGAACTCCAGAAACAGAGCAGAAGATTAAGGAAGAAACAAAAGCGACGATCAGATGTATACCTTTAGATAATAAGCTGGAAGATGGCGTTTGTATCTATTCTGGTAAACCATCTATACAGCGTGTGTTATTTGCCCGAGCCTACTAATTTATAAGGATGAGCACAGAAAATTATAATAAGATACTCACTGAATTTAAAGAGAAAGCTTCCTTAAAACAGGCCATCTACCGCAATACAACCGAAGTGTTTGCTTTGTTGAAAAAGCAGTTGGCAGAGATTGCACTGAAACTGCAGCACGATTACAATGTCAAAGATCCCTCGGTAGAGATCAATTTTAAGGAGCATAGTCATTTTGAAGGACAGCTTAAATTTTCTGGTGATATGCTCATGGTATCTATGCATACCAATATATTTTCTTTCGATCCTTCGCATTCTATATTTCAGAGTCAATACATTAAGGATGATATGAGGCTAAACTATTGTGGGATTATCTATCTCCATAACTTCCTGGCCGATTCTATAAAATATAACCGCCTGGCAGATGAAGGAACACTAATTGCCCGTATTTTGATCAATAAGGATAAACATTTTATGGTCGAGGGTGAGGGTGTGCTTGATTCTTTATATCAGGACTTTGCAAATAACCTGGTTACGGAAGAGAAATTAACAGATATTATTGAAAGATCGATCCTTTTTTGTTTGGATTCTGATCTGATGATTCCTCCTTTTGCGCAGGTAAAAGACGTAACTTTAAATCAGAAACAGTCTATGCTGGTTGCCAGTGGATTTCCTACAAGCAAAAACATTGGCTACCAGTTTAAATCAGAAATAGAGCAAAATAATAACATATGAAATTTGCAACAAAAGCTATCCATGCCGGTCAGGAGCCTGACCCAACTACTGGAGCAGTAATGACTCCAATATATCAAACTTCTACTTACTGGCAGAAATCGCCGGGTGATCATAAAGGTTTTGAGTATTCAAGAGGTACCAATCCAACGCGTGTGGCGCTGGAAGCTTGTCTGGCTGCTTTAGAAAATGCTAAACACGGATTGGCGTTTTCAAGTGGTATGGGGGCGACTGATGCAGTGATGAAGTTATTGCAGCCCGGAGATGAAGTAATTACTGGTAATGATCTTTACGGTGGTTCTTACCGTATTTTTACGAAAGTTTACGCCAAGTATGGTATCAAATTCCATTTTCTGGATCTTTCTAAACCGGAAAATATATTGCCTTACATCAATGATAAAACAAAGTTGGTTTGGATAGAAACGCCAACAAATCCAACGATGCAGATTGTTGACATTGAGGGGATGGCTAAAATTACTAAGGAACGTAAGTTGTTGCTTGCTGTAGACAATACATTTGCTTCGCCTTACCTGCAAAATCCAATGGATTTGGGTGCTGATATTGTGATGCACTCGGTTACAAAGTACATTGGCGGTCACTCTGATGTAGTAATGGGGGCTTTATTGGTAAGTGATGATCAATTGTATAAAGACCTTTGGTTTATTTACAATGCATGTGGAGCAACTCCTGGTCCACAGGATGCATTTTTAGTGCTTAGAGGGATTAAGACGCTTCATTTACGGATGAAAGCGCATTGCGAAAATGGCGCTAAAGTTGCTCATTTCCTAAAAAAACATCCTAAGGTTGACAAAATATACTGGCCGGGCTTTGAAGATCATCCTAACCACGACATCGCTAAAAAACAAATGCGTGATTTCGGCGGAATGGTGTCTTTCACTCTAAAGGATGCTGATTTACAAGAGACCTTTAGGGTTGCAGGTTCATTTAAGGTATTTACATTGGCCGAATCTTTAGGCGGTGTTGAATCTTTAATTAACCATCCAACCAGTATGACTCATGGTTCTATTCCTAAGGAAGAACGTGAAAAGGTAGGTGTAGTTGATAACCTATTGCGTTTAAGCGTTGGGGTAGAGGATATTGATGACCTTATTGCTGATCTGGAACAGGCACTTAAATAAAAGGAATTGGAATTTTTAGAACTTAAAGATTTTTTAGACATTAAGGTTGAGCAGTACAATAGGCCCAACTTTATTCAAAACGATCCAATCTGCATTCCACATCAGTTTTCTAAAAAACAGGATATTGAAATTGCCGCATTTTTTGCGGCAATTTTAGCTTGGGGACAACGCAAAACCATTATCAATAAATGCAATGAGCTTTTTGCAAGGATGGATAATGATCCGTATAATTTCATGCTTCATCATAGTGATGATGACCTGAAAAGGTTACTGGGGTTTAAGCACAGGACCTTTAATGATACTGATCTTTTATACTTTGTTGCTTTCTTTAATCAGCATTATCAGCAGTTTGATAGCTTGGAGGCCGCTTTTTTGCCGCCAGGGGATCTATTTCAAACTGATTTTCTATCGGGGCAGGTTGTGGGAAATTATAAAGGATATGCTTCATCGAGTTGTATGCTTTCAGAATTGGATCAACAGGAACCAAAAATAGAAAGGGCCTTGAATTATTTTAGGTCCTATTTTTTCTCTTTGCCCGATTATCCGAGACGGACGATTAAACACGTTTCATCGCCTATGCAAAAGTCTACCTGTAAGCGTTTAAATATGTTTTTGAGGTGGATGGTGCGTAAAGACAATAAGGGTGTTGATTTTGGGATCTGGAACATGATTAAGCCTGCTGATTTAATTTGTCCTTGTGATGTCCATGTGGATCGTGTAGCGCGTAAGCTAGGGCTGATAGAACGTAAGCAAACGGATTGGCGTACGGCAGTAGAGCTAACGGGGCATTTGCTGGAGTTAGATCCTTTAGACCCGGTTAAATACGATTTTGCTTTATTTGGGCTAGGGGTTGAAGAGAAGTTTTAAAAAAGGGAAGTTTAAAAAAAGGAATATCCTTGTTCAGACTGGAACCTTTTGCCTTGAAGAAAGGCAAAAATTCCTAGGTCTTCTCAAGAACATTCCTTTTTTTGGATGCATACCGTTCATCTTTGCATATTGTTCATATCTTTAAGCTGAGATGATTACTTTTAAAGCAGAAATAGAACGTTTTGCCGAAATGGGCGAGAAAACTGGTTGGACTTATGTTTTTATTCCACAGGCTATTGCTAATCAGATTAAGGCCGATTGTAGGAAGAGTTTTCGAGTAAAAGGGCAGCTGGATCAAGTAGAAATCAAAGGGATGTCTCTTGTTCCTATGGGGGAGGGCGACTTCATTCTGGCCTTAAATGGTACTATACGTAAGCAGCTACGAAAAGAAATGGGTGCTATGTTGACTTTAGTTTTAGAGGAAGATGCGACCTTTAAGATTGAAATGCCGGAGGATCTGGAGCTTTGTCTTTCTGATGAACCACGTTTGCTGGAAAGTTTTTTAAAGGCGCCTAAATCCCACCAAAACTGGTACATCAATTGGGTTAATGCAGCCAAAACAGAACCTACAAGAACAAAGCGATTGGTAAGGATTGTTAATGCAATGGATAAGGGCTGGGATTTTGGAACCATGATGCGTGATGGCAGACCACGGGAAGAAAAGTAATTTTAAGGTTGGTCGTATTTCCTAAACCAACTCCATACCTTCATTTGTATCACACCTAAAAATGCTTCTCTAAATATTCTAGTACTCATTTTTGAACTTCCTTCTGTACGGTCTGTAAAGATGATCGGCACTTCGACTACGTTAAAGCCATATCTTAGCGCTGTAAACTTCATTTCTATCTGGAAAGCATAACCCACAAACTTAATCTTATCGAGTGGTATGGTGGCTAAAACCTTACGACGGTAGCATTTAAATCCAGCTGTGGCATCCTGTATGTCGATACGTGTAATTAATCTAACATACATCGAAGCAAAATAAGACATCAGTACCCTGCTCATTGGCCAGTTTACTACATTAACTCCATTTACATAACGTGAACCAATGGCTACATCAGCACCATTTACGCAAGCTGTTCTTAAGCGGATCAGGTCTTCGGGGTTATGCGAAAAATCAGCATCCATCTCAAAGATATATTCGTAATTAGGTCGTTTCAGTGCCCATTTAAATCCATGTATATAAGCTGTGCCTAAGCCCAGTTTGCCAGTACGTTGTTCAATATGAAGCGCAGGATATTCTGACTGTAATTTTTTCACAATATCAGCGGTCCCGTCGGGAGATCCGTCGTCAATAATTAAGATTTCAAAAAAGTAGTTTAATGAAAAAATCTTTCTAATGATTTTCTCAATGTTCTCTTTCTCGTTATAGGTAGGAATAATAATTAAGCTGTCTGACACGCAAAATGAATTAGTCAGTAAAATTATGGATTCTAAATGAAAAACCCGTAGTATATGGAAATACTACGGGTTAAAATATGTTAAATGTAGGTGTTAACTTACGCCATGCATTAGTTTTTTAACCAATGGAGAGAAAATAATCAGGAATACACCTGCCACTGCAGCATAAATAGCCAATTGATAATATCCGTTGGTATAAGATTCCAGTTTAGTCAGCAAAGAAGCATGTTCATCACTTACCGACATATTGGCTCCTAGTTTACCGGCAGCAAATTGTCCGAATGCACTAGCCAGGAACCACATTCCCATCATCATTCCCGTGAGTCGTTTAGGGGATAGCTGGGTCACAAGTGACATACCTATAGGCCCCAGACACAGTTCACCTATGGTAGTGATGAGATAACCAAATGTAAATAAATTCAAAGAAGTCACCCCATTGGCGTCGGCAAAGAAACGGGTATAGTAGAAGATGTAAAATGATGCTGCTAAAAAGAGAAAACCGATCCCAAATTTAATGATGGAATTGGGTTCCAGTTTCTTTTTTGCGAGCCATAACCACAGCAAGCCTATTAAAGGGCTAAGAATAATCACAAAAAGTGAATTGGAGCTGTTATTTACCACATTTGGATCAATATTAAAAAACAAAAGGGTATGGCTTAGGTTCTTTTCTGCAAAGAGCGACAATGAGCCTCCACTTTGCTCATAAATGGCATTGAATAAAAAGTAAAAGAAGATAAATATAAAAGCTGCAAACAGTTTTAAACGGAACTTATGCTCTTTAACCGTATAGGCTTCATACAAAAAGTAGATAATGGACAGTGGGGCGATGGTGTACATAAAATAATCAGTATATTTTGTGTTCTGTACCATGATCAGGATCAATGGAATCGAGATCAGTGATAAAAGATAAACGCCAATTTCACGCATTTTTCTTTTCTTTACCGTCAAATGTTTCAATGGAGAATCACCTATAGGTCCCAGGATTTTCTGAGTAAAAATAAAGGTAACCAGGCCAATGATCATTACCAATGCTGCCGCAAGGAAAGCGTAGTTCCAGGATACATATTTACCCAGGTATACACATAAAGCACCTCCAAGTAAACCACCAATGTTTATACCGGCATAGAACATTCCATATCCTGCATCTCTGCGGCCATCACCCTGTTTATATAGATCGCCTACCATAGAGGATACATTGGGTTTAAAGAAACCCGTTCCGATAATGGAGAGGGTAATACCTATATAGAAAAAATCCTTTGGAGAAATTGCAATGATCAGATTTCCCAGTACCATAACCATTCCACCAAAAAAAAGTGATTTTCGGAATCCCAGGATCTTATCAGCGAAGATACCACCGAGGAAAGTGAAAGTGTAAACAAAGGCTTGTATGGCTGCATACTGTAAGTTAGCACTCTTGTCACTTAGCGCTAAGCCAACCACCTTATCGATCATAAATATGACCAGCATACCCCGCATCCCGTAAAAGCAAAAGCGCTCCCACATCTCCACAAAAAACAATGCCCAAAGCTGCTTAGGGTATTTACCCTTAAAATTCTGGATTTCTTCTAATGACAACTCATCAGCCATATTCGTGTTTTTAAAATATAAATGTAAAAATAAAAGCCTTTAGAATATGCTCTAAAGACTTTTATAAGTTTGTGATTTAAATAGCTATTTTACGCCGTGCATTAATCGTTTAAGCACTGGGGTAAGTAACATGATGATGAGCCCCAGACCTACCGGAATAAAGGTAAAGATCAGGAAGAAGGTCGTCATCGAATATTTAGAAGTGATTTCGTCAATCATACCGCCCATAGTACCGGCAATCTTATTACCAATAGCAATGGCCAGGTACCAGATACCAAACATGATGGCGATCATCCTTCCAGGAACCAGTTTACTTACATAAGATAAACCTACTGGTGAGATAAACAATTCGCCCATCGTATGGAAGAAATAAGCCAATACCAACCAGATCATACTTACTGATGCAACTGCTGCACCTTGAGGGATGGTACTTGCACCATAAGCCAAAACGGCAAAGCCTGTACCTAATAAGATCATTCCGAAACCATTTTTATAAGTTGCAGAAGGGTTGTATTTACTTTCCCAAAGTTTGGATACAATAGGGGCACAGCTGATGATAAACAGTGAGTTTAAAATACCGAACCAGGTTGCTGGAACTTCAGATTTTACTTCGCTATATTGATTTTTAAGCATGTAAATCACGAGAACCCAGATGATCACAAAGCCTGAAGCTAAAATGATGTTGCCAAGCGAGTATTTACCAAAGGTTTTAGAGAATAATTTTAATAATACATAAGAGATAATCATCAGGGGAATTACTGTGATTAAAGTGTTTACCACATTGAAGATCACTTTTGAATTACCAACCAATACCCTTTGTGTATAATCTTTTGCAAAGATGGTCATCGAACCACCTGCCTGCTCGAAAGAAGCCCAGAAAAAGATGGTAATGAAAGCCAGTATAATTACGGCAATCATTTTATCTCTTAAAACAGGGGTGTATTGAGAGATCCTTTTCACCAAGATGAACAGGAATAGCACCAATGCAGTCACGATCATGATATTGCTACCGTCGATGCCACTTATTTTAAAATTGAATAAGTTCATGCTGGTAATTTTGGACACCGGATCATTAATGATCCATGATAAACCAATTACAGCAATTAAGCCGATCAATACCAAATCAAATTTAGAGAATGGGTTGCGTGTTGCTTCTTCTGCAGTTTCTTCAAGATCTTGTACATCATTTTTTAATGGTTTTAAACCAATGTTGCCAAAAATACCTTGTGTAAAATAGAACTGTAACATACCGATAAACATAAAGATACCGGCTAAACCGAATCCATAAGCCCATCCCCAGTCTTTATTCTCACCAATGTATCCACAAAGTAGCATACCTAAAAATGCACCTGCATTTACACCCATATAGAAAATGGTATAAGCACCATCTTTTTTCTCTGGGTGTTTTTTGTACATCTGTGCAATGATTGAAGTCATGTTCGGTTTAAAGAAACCATTACCCAACACTAACAAACATAGACCTAAGTACATGAATGAATGGTCTATTTCAATAGCCATAGACAGGTGACCTAAAGTCATAAGTAGGGCACCTACAATAACTGCCCAGCGGTAACCAATAATTCTATCGGCAATGTAACCGCCTAAAATGGGGGTTAAGTAAGCCAAACCGGTATATGAACCATAAATTGCCAGGGCATATTCTCTTGGCCATCCCCATCCTGGATTGTCTCCGATTAATGAGGAAGTAAGGAATAGCACCAATAAGGCTCTCATGCCATAGTAAGAAAATCTTTCCCACATTTCAGTGAAGAACAAGACAAACAATCCTGCTGGATGTCCGAGTACCTTATTCTCGAAAAAGTTATTTGGAGTGTCCAAACTCTGTGTATTCATTTTGTTTTTTTATGTGTTATAAAAGTTTAGTTAGTTGCGCAAGATAGGTACACGAAGGCAAACTCACAAATTTTAAAAATTGATTGGTTTGCATCATGACCATTAAAGTTTTTTTTCAGCTTTAATCTGTTTATCCTTAGGGTCTATATAAAAATCATCCATAGCATTAGGCTCATTTTTCATCTCTACATTTTCTACCAATTTGAGTCTGCCGCCAACAATTTTATAGGCATCAAAGCTTAAATCAGATGCGTAAAATTCGAAATTTCCCTGCATCTCTGCAGAAAAAGGAGCGAGGTGATCAAATACAATCATGTTTACGGACCTGTCCAGCGTTAGTGTCATTGAATTTAGCTTATTGTATTCAAATACAATCCTGTTTTTAATGACTTCGCCCTTTAGACCATCAAATATAGCTTTCCCAAATACAGGCTGATCTGCTTTGTCGAAAGAAAGTATGTCAATTACTTTTTTAGAGGTTTTGGCATTGTTGCCCTTCCATCCAAGTAGTATATAATAAGGTGCTCTGCCGTTCATCACTATCGGGATCACCTGATAATATCGGGCACCATACCAGTTTTTATTTCCAGTAATCTGATTTAAGTCCTTGATGTTATTGGTGTCATCAATCAGTGGGAACATTTTTAACTTTCCATCTTTTGTAGCCATTTGTATGGCACCATAAAAACGGTAACTGCCGTCATCACCGGGAACATACCAGGAGAAAATTCTTAGGGTATTGTTTGGCGACTTCATTACTGAGATTCTTTTTAAAGAATCGAAAGGGAAGTTAAATGATGCTGGTGTTTTTAATGCCGTAACGAGTGTTTTGATGAACTGGGAATTCGCGAAAAGGCGCTCCTGATCATTTGATGCATTGTAGGTTGCATCGCTCATGCGTTGTAAGGAGTCCTGATAAGTTTTCAGGCGCGATACATTGCTGAGCTCAAAAGTATGCTGTGCAGAAAGTCTTGTTCCTGCACAACATAATATAAAAAGTAATATTAAAGGTTTTAAAGCCTTAATCATTTAGTTTAGGTTTTCTATGACCATTGCACTGGCACCGCCACCGCCGTTGCAAATTCCGGCTACGCCGATTTTGCCTTTGTTTTGCGATAATACGGAAAGTAAAGTAACTACAATTCTGGCTCCCGAAGCACCTAGTGGATGTCCTAATGAAACAGCACCACCATTTACGTTTACCTTTTCGTTATTTAAGCCCAGTTCTTTGTTATTTGCCAGCGAAACTACAGAAAAAGCTTCGTTTATTTCAAAATAATCAACATCAGCAATACTTTTGTCTGCCCTTTTAAGTGCCAACGGAATCGCTTTTGAAGGAGCCGTGGTAAACCATTCCGGAGCTTGCTGTGCATCTGCATAAGAAAGGATTCTTGCTAAAGGCTTTAATCCCAGTTCTTTTGCTTTGTCTGCGCTCATTAAAACAAGTGCAGCTGCACCGTCATTTAGTGTAGAAGCATTGGCTGCTGTTACGGTACCACCTTTTTCAAAAACAGGTTTTAGCGTAGGTATTTTATCAAATTTTACGGCAAAAGGCTCTTCATCTTTGTTGATTAAGGTGACGTCACCCTTGCGGTCTTTAACTTCTATTGCTATAATTTCGTTGTCAAACTTGCCTTCTGTTTGTGCAGCTTGTGCTTTTTTGTATGAACTGATGGCAAATGCATCTTGTTCTTCGCGACTAAAGCCACATGTTGTAGCACATAATTCGGCTGCAGAACCCATGTGATAATCATTGTATACATCCCACAAACCGTCTTTAACCAGACCGTCTGTAATTTGACCATGACCTAAACGGTAACCATTTCTTGCTTTATCAAGGTAAAAAGGCACATTACTCATGCTTTCCATACCACCGGCTACTACAATATCGTTTTGTCCTAAGGCAATGCTTTGTGCAGCAAGCATAATCGCTTTGGTTCCTGAGGCACAAACTTTATTAATAGTGGTAGATGGGACGTCTGGTAAGCCGGCAAATTTGGCGGCCTGTGTTGCTGGGGCCTGGCCAACATTGGCAGATAAAACATTGCCCATGTAAACTTCTTGAATATAAGTTGGTTTTACTCCTGCTTTTTCTACAGCGGCTTTAATGGCAAAGCCACCTAGTTGTGTAGCAGAAAATCCAGATAATGAGCCTCCTAAACTCCCTATTGGGGTCCGTACTGCTGATACAATTACTACTTCTTTCATTAATGTTTTTAAGTTAGTTAGTAGCAAAGTTAAGTAATTGCGATGTATAGGTGGTTAAGATGTAGGTAATATAACTGTTAAACTCCGTTCGGAGCGTTGTCTATAACCATTAAAATAGGATATACTGATGAAATTATATTATTTTTGAATAGAAATCAATTTGCATCGCTTTGGCCAAAATCAGAAAAAATTCTCATAAGGTACTTTACAGGAAGTATTCATCTAATATTAAATATATCATGATGGTGCTTTCGGTATTAATTATAACTACGTTTTTACCCAAACAGCCACGTTTTAGATATGAATTTGAAAAAGGAACGATCTGGAAAAACAAAGATCTGATCTCACCGTTTAGCTTTGCGATTTTAAAAACCAATCCTCAGGTTACTACGGATAAAAAAGATGCGCTTGAGAATGTCTTGCCTATTTATAAGCTAAACAAAGATTTGTTTAATGTTGTTGAGGAAGCTTATTTAAACGAATTTGATGTGAAATGGAGAACCAATGCTTTTCCTGAAAATGAAAGTGCAACCTATAAGCAGGCTTCTCTTAAATTACTTAAATCTATTTACGACAAAGGGATTATTGCTATAAATCCAAAACATAATAAAGGTAATTCGAGTAATTATGATTTCTCTTTATTAAATAATAACATCTCCAAAACGGTAAATACCCAGGATGTTTTTACGGTACAAACGGCGCTAGCCTATTTTAAAGACAATTTTAATTCGGTTAATCTAAAGATAAAAGAAGCTGTACTAAATCTGGCTGAGGACCATTTGCAACCCAATATTGTTTTTGATGAGAAGCTGACCGCGATTGTGCAGGCCAGTACCGTGAGTAGTTTATCCGTCACGCGGGGGATGGTTCAAAAGGGGGAACTAATTATATCTAAGGATAATGTGGTAGATGATGATACTTATCAGAAGTTGTTGTCATTTAAAGAGGCCTATGAAGCGCAGACGAAGACTATTGGTGATAGTAAAGTAGTTTACTTTGGCCAAATCTTATTGGTGGGCTTTATTGTAAGCTTGTTAATGGTGTTCCTTAAATTGTTCAGGAAAGATATTTTTGCTGATAACAGGCAGCTGTCCTTGATCCTATTGGTGATCACCACCATGTTGTTGGCCTTAACATGGGCTATTAAACTGGATTTACCTAGCATATACTATATTCCATTTTGTATTGTTCCCATCATTATTCGTATTTTATTTGATACCAGGCTTGCGCTTTATCTGCATTTGCTGGTGGTATTGATTTCGGGTTTCTTTGTGCCCAACAGTTTTGAATTTGTGTTTTATCAGGTTACTTCTGGTATGGTCGCTATTTATAGTATCAGGAATTTGATTAAACGTGAGCAGTTGCTCTTGTCTGCTTTATTTATTCTATCCGCATACTTTGTCGCTTTTGTAGGGATTTCCTTATTAAGAGAAGGATCCTTTGCCCAGGTGGCCTGGATTAACTTTGTGCCCTTTATTATCAGTGTGCTACTTTCCTTATTGGCTTATCCACTTATTTACGCATTCGAAAAGATGTTTGGTATCACTTCTGATGTGGCTTTAATTGAACTAACCAATACCAATAATAAATTGTTAAGGGAGTTGGCCTTTAAAGCGCCTGGAACTTTTCAGCACTCCTTGCAAGTGGCTAATCTGGCCGAAGCAGCTATCTTTAAAATAGGGGGGAATTCTTTATTGGTTAGGGCGGGGGCATTGTATCACGATATTGGAAAGATAGAGAATCCACAATATTTTATAGAGAACCAGAACACTGCATTGAGTCCGCATGATAAGCTACCTTATGAGCAGAGTGCCCAGATTATCATTAAGCATGTTCATAAGGGGATAGAAATTACACGCAGGCACCAATTGCCGGAAAGTGTGATCGACTTTATTAGAACGCACCATGGTAACACACGGGTAGATTATTTTTATCAGTCTTTTTTAAAGAATTCGCCTGAGAAATTTGTTGATGAAAACATTTTTAGATACCCCGGACCGATTCCTTTTTCTAAGGAAACTGGTGTTTTAATGTTGGCAGATTCTGTCGAAGCTGCGTCAAGAAGTCTAAAAAATCCGGATGCTCAGAGCATAAATGACCTGGTCGAACGCATCATTAGCTACAAATTGGAACAAAATCAGTTAGATAATTGCGATATTACCTTAAAAGATATAGAAACTATAAAGTTGATATTCAAGACGATGCTAATGAGTATTTATCATGTGCGTATAGATTATCAACAAATCCTGTAATTTTTTTTGGATCAATGGTTGAAGTTACTATATTTGCACTCCCTCAACACGGATATGATGAGGTAAATCGGAGGGATGCCTGAGTGGCCGAAAGGAACAGTTTGCTAAACTGTCGTACTGGCAACGGTACCGAGGGTTCGAATCCCTCTTCCTCCGCTGAAATAAAAAAAAAGTAAAGTTAGGATTTGTCATTTTAAAATCGTTGCTTTGCAATCCCTTCGAAAAAGGGAAAAACAGATACCAGTTCGGGGTGTAGCGTAGCCCGGTATCGCGCCTGCTTTGGGAGCAGGAGGTCGTAGGTTCGAATCCTGCCACCCCGACAAAATTACTTGGAAGAGTAGTTTAATATTGACCAGTAAAAACAGATACCAGTTCGGGGTGTAGCGTAGCCCGGTATCGCGCCTGCTTTGGGAGCAGGAGGTCGTAGGTTCGAATCCTGCCACCCCGACAACATAGATGTCAAATTCTATCAAAAACCCTCTAAATGTCACAGTTTAGAGGGTTTTTTCGTTTTAGTCATATCAAAGAAAAGCAAAGAATATCAAGGTTTTTATGCCCTATTCTACACCCTCTTTTTTTCTTGTATCATTGTCCTGATAGAAAATTTAAAAGTCACTGCTTGAATTTTTTATTTCACCGCCTGTTCGGCCATCAAATTTTGCCTCTGATTTTAACAAATAACTAAGGAGGGCATAAAAGGGCATAAATGGGTTTAAAACAGTTTAAAGCATGAAAAGTACACTTAGAATAAATACCACCGTAATGGCCATAAAGCTTATGTTATTGTTTTTTATGTGCCGTAAGCAAAAGATATACTTTCCTTCAGCTTCTCGGCTGTTTTGCTATTTGGCTGAACATGCTTTTTAAGTTCCTTCAAACGGTTGCCTATATAATGCACTTTGATTTCTGCAAAAAGGTCTTCGTAAACTGCAATGTGAAAAGCCAGCGCATCCAGCATTTTCAAATAAATTTGGTGGCTGTTTTCCAGTTCCATCCGCTTTGCCTTTAACTCGGCAGAAGCCGCCTGCCTGTCCTGTAGGTGAGGCATCATTTTTACCGGTTGCAGTAACACCTGCGAAGCTGGTTCCGCCCGGTTCTGTTCTATGTCCAAAAGCAGGCTTTCTACCTCCAAAAGGACAGCAATCAATAGCTGGTGTTGACGTTTGCTAATGGCTTTCATTTGTTTTTATGGCAAGAATTTACAACTGTACTTAATTATTTAGTTCTGGATAAGCCATTTTGCGTATCCAGAACTGTTTGTTGTTCTAATATATTTTAAGAATTACACGATGCATTGTCCGCTTTTCTCACTTCACATTTTAAAATGATGAAGCTTAGCTATTTTTTCGGAAACTTTTCTGCCAGGTTAGTGGCGATCAAATAATTTTTTCCAATATCATTTTTTTTGATGATCCCGTGTATGCTCTGCACTTTTCCTGTAGTAGTCCATTGCTCTGGAAATTGTAGATTCAACATATTGTTTCCGTCTGGAAATCCGGGATAAGGTTTCCCCTGGGCATCAGTAATTGACACACTATGGGTTATGAAAGATAGCCCCATGTCAATAGCTTCTTGAGGGCTTTGCGATGTGATGGTTACCAATTCGGCAACGGGTTTAAGCCGCACATATTCCGACCATTCTCCAGGTTTTATACCACCAGAAAATGTAGCGGAAACGGCTGGAAATTCCACCAAATCATAAGTAGTGGGATCGAGATAGCTCTCCCATACTTTCAATGTCAAGTAGATAGGCTCTGTAGCCCCAGGAAAATTGAAATTAAAATTCACCAGATAGTCTGCGCCGCTTAGATCTTGATATTCATGACTTTCCTTTAGCTTTTTCCCATCATAAAGCAGTACAGGTACCTCGGCGGGTTTATCAGTTGCTTTAAAGGTATGCTCATAAACCACTTCACCGGTAATACTGTTTCTTAGCTGCATGTGGGTCTGGTCATTTTCATTCTCAAACGCCAGGCCGGCATTATAAGCAAAACTTCCGTATAATTCCCCTCTTGTTTCTTCCCCATCAAAATACTTAAGCAAGGGAACCATTGTATAGCCTTTAAGTACGGGTAGTGTTTTACGAACCGTTACTGTTTTATTTAACACTTCGCCATCCTTTTTGCAGGCCGTAAATATGAAGAGGAATAGCAAAATGTATAACCGGTATTTTTTCATTTTTAAAATTTTTAAAATTTGTAAGCAAAAGATAAACTGAACGTACGCCCTACGTAGCGTGTAAAAGATTCGCGGTCACCAATGAGTTGCCCGGTTTCAGCATCGGTATAGCCCTTTTCAAATTTTTCTGAGAAACCCGGTTTATATTCGTAGCGGTCGGCCCATTCCAGATCCAATAATCCCGCCGTACCTTCTTTCTGTACATAAGTATTTCCATCATTGATAAAGAAGCGGTGAGGAGCATCGGTGAGATTACCCATATTAAGCCTTACCTCCATATTCTTTTTGGGAAAGCGGTAGCTAACCTGGGCATCTAGTTGTCCCCGGGGGCGTTCGTATTCTGCCAGATCAGGCCTGCTAGAGGTGATAAATGTTTTATAGTCCATATAATTATACGATACATTTAGCCCTAACCTGTCGCCAGCATACTGCAGGCCCAAATTGAGTAAGAGCGGTACTTGTCCGTAAAGCTGACGAGGATATTTCATGTAGCTGAAAGCCGTTACCTGATTTCCCTCCTCATCAGTGCTGTACACAATTTCCCGTGCCTGTACGGTTGACCTTTGCAGCGTGAGATTGCCATTCAGATAAATATTTTGCAAAAAGGCTGTTTCGGGTCTGACGAAACCCAGGCTCTTACGCATTTCAAACTCCCAGCCATATACCTTTGCCCACTCAGAATTACCAATTGTGATGTACGAGCTTCCCGAGCCACTTTCGTTGTCGAGCCTGAAATATTCTGCAGGTTTATCAAAGTATTTGTAAAAGTACCCTATCGAGATAATTTCACCCGCCTTCGGGAACCACTCTATTTTAGCGTCATAGTTATCTATAATGGTGCTGGTCACCCCCTGGCTCCTCACGCGTGAACCATACTCCGGGCTATATCTTGAGAAACGCGAATTCTCCATCAATCCAGGTCGTACCGCCGACTTTCCGTAAGCGAACCTGATGTTGAGTGGTGCCCAAGGGCTATAAGTAGCATTTGCAGAGGGTAAGAACCTCCAATTTTTGTCACCTTCCAACAGGAGTTCAACATTTTGATCAGCCATCAAACTGGCGGGGTTTTTAAGCGTATCCAGTTTAAAATATTCGGCCCTTGCCCCCCATACTAACCGAACCTTGTTGCCGAGCTTGTTATCAAGCATGAGATAGCTTCCATGCGTTGCACTTTCTCCTTCAAAGTTCGAGTCAGAGAATTTTCCGGGGCGGTAGAACAAACTGGTGATGGGATCTTCCATTCCCATGTGGTTGCCCCATTGCTGGATGGGTATTTCGCGGTAGTTTACCAAAGCGTTTCCATTAGGGGATAAAACAATAGGCAACACCAGCCAATCGTAATTTACATGTCGGTAAAAGTAGTTGTATCCTGTTTTTAGCTTATGGCTGGTTTTGGCAATCCTGAAATCGAAGGCTGTATTAAATACCGCCTCCTGGTCAAGTTCATCGTAGGCAAACCTGCCACGGTGCAAGCCTCCCCAGTCAGGATCTGATGATTGGCCCGGATAATTGTAATACTGAAGATCTGGCAGGTTATCGAATGCTGTAGTGTTTAACTTTGCCGACACGGCATCCTGCTCTACTTGATTGAGGGACGTTCTGGCCAAGCTCCAATCGATGGTAAATTGGCCGAAATGGTGTTTTCCTCCAATTTTGTTCTGCAGCAGGTCAGTAAATTTGGGGCGTTCATCCTCTTCCATATAAGGATATGGGTTGTTGGATGTACTTTTGGGATCATTCCAGGTCCAGCCGCTGATGCGGTTGAACTGATTGTCGAATATGCGAGTATAAAGGTTGTAGGTTTCAATACTGTGCTTTTCAGTGTTAAAGCCCCCATTGAGCAGGGCACCTAATGAGGTGTTGAAAGAGAACCTGTTTCCGGTGTTAACGTCTTCCGGATCATCCGCATTGGTAGGTCTGATGCTCCAGCCTCCGCGGCGCATATTGGCGATATAATTATTGCGCTGAGTGTTGCGGTAACTCAAAGACCCAACAAAGCCCAGCTTACGTATGCTTTTTGAACTTAATGAATAAACCTGGCCAAAGCTTAATTGATAATTCTGTGACGGAGCCGCCCCAAACGCTCTGGTTCCTAAACGTTCAGTTCCACCAATCCGCTTGTTCTGCTCGGCCACCTGTGCAGCCTTTACCTTGTTTTGGTCGTCAGGAACTCTTGGATTGAATGCGTCATCCACTGAAACGATGCCTTCGGGAAAATGATCGCGGCCTCCATCGTCAAAGCCCAGGTAATCATGCTTGCCACGCCCGTAACTTAGGAAATCCTTGCCCACGGTACGACTGTTAAAACCAATCCCTGCATTTAACGACATAAAATTTTCTGTCGGGATGGCTTTGGTCGTGATCTTTACCAATCCACCGGCAAAACTGTAGGGCATATCTGGCGTAATGGATTTTGACACCGCGATGTTGTCTACTAGGTTGGTAGGAATAAGGTCAAACTCAAAGTTGCGCTCCTGTACATCTGTGCTGGGGAGAGTACTGCCGTTAAGTGTAGCAACATTATACCTTTCAGCGATACCCCTTACCACTACACGCTTGCCTTCAGTAGTGCTCACTCCCGTAATACGGGCCAACGATTCGCCCACATGGCGGTCGGGAGTACGGCCAATCTGTTCAGCCGAGATGCCATCTGATAGGCCTGCCTCATTTTTTTGTTGGGCATATAGCCCGGCGATACTTTCTTTTTTGAAACTACTGGTTACCACCACCTGATCCAGTTGGTTGGCAGCGGCCTTCAGTACGATGCTGAGGTTGGTGAGCTGCCCAGCCTTTACAACGACATCGGTGATACGTTTGGTCTGAAAGGAGACGTAGCTGACCTCGATTGTGTAAGTGCCAGGGACAACGGTGAAATTATAGTTGCCGTCTACATTGCCTTGTACAGACTGATTGGTCTGTATGATCCTGATGGATGCACCGGGCAGGCTTTCGCCACGTTCGTCCACAACCTTGCCGGAGATGCGGCCTGGTTGTTGTAACTTGAAAAGAATAATTGCTCCGGCTTTTTCTTTAAAACCTATTTGTTGACCCTTAAATAGTGTTTTTAAAACTTCCCTGATTTCTTCGTTGTTTAATTGTAGCTTTTCTACATATATTTTATCCAGATTTAAATCCTTGGTAAAACCAAAGTCGGTGTTTGTTTTCTGTTGCAATTCGGTAATAACAGTAAATGCACTGGTATTCTTATAATTTACACTAATGCGTTTGTCTAAAGCCTGCGCATTAACAGGGGTAGCCTGCAAAAAAGACGAAGCTGATATTAAAATGATATATGCCAGTATTGTTATCCGCATAATTTTCTGCCAGGGCAGTTTAAAGTCCATGTTATTTATGTTAATCCAAAAATAAAGCAATAGAAAAGCCCCTGTTTTTTTGCACAATAAAAGGGTAAATTCATTCCTATTTCTTATTTTTGAATGATGAGTGATTTTATTTAAATGTCGCTGATTGCAGCAGGGATAGGATCGAAGCTTCACTGCTGTATTGTTTAACGGGTGCTGCACTTTGCAGCCCTGTTTTTCTAATAAATTACAATTCCGTCCTTACCCTCCTTCCGGTACTTTTTGTTTATCATGATACAAAGCTGCTCCAACACATCCTCGTAATTCCTAGCTGACCGCAGGGTGAGGTTGTATTCGTTCTTTAATACTGCCGGGTTATCACTTCTAATTTTCTTTCCATAGATATTAAGGAAATTTTGGGCAAGTTCATCAAAACCGGCGCCATTAAGTACGACTGCTCCTGTTATCCATAGTCTGTTGGTTTCGGTATCAATAGCTGATTTTTCTGCGCCATGCGTATATTTGTTATACACCACCTGTTGGCCGGGTAGCAGGATGGCTATAGATTTTGATTTGTCTGACACCCATACCTTTCCAGTATTAACTGCTACCTTTATATTTTTTAAATTTCCGTAGGCATGCACGTTAAACGAAGTTCCCAGTACTTTGACGTCTAAATCTGAAGCGTGTACAATAAATGGACGGACGATGTCTTTATGTACGCTGAAATAAGCTTCTCCAACCAATTTTAATAATCGTTGTTTCTGTCCATAGTTTGGCAGAACCGTTAAGGTCGAATTTGCATTTAATGTTACTTCTGTACTATCTGTAAGTAAGATCTGCTTTATTTCGCCTATTCCGGTGCTGAATGTTTTTGCTGCTATAACCGGAATTGCACTTTGCTGTGAAGATTGATTAAAATGAACGGCAATTACAGCAGAGGATATGATCAGCATACTGGCCGCAATTTTGGCTAATGGGGAGTTATACCAATATATGGTTTTCTGGGGGCGGATTACGTTCTCGATGATCCGATTTTCAATTTCGGATAATCTATTCCTGTCTTCCAGCCAGGAGAAGTTATCTTTATCCAGATCAAAAGATTGGTACCAACGGTCTATAATATAACGTTCTGCCGCCGAAGCCCTATTGTTATAGTATTTCCGGATTAGTTTTTTTAATGTTGATGAATTCACTTTATATCTGCTTTACACTATATAAGATACATAGTGGGCAATAAAGTACATTTCGGAACAGTTTTTAAATTGTTAATTTTTTGTTAACAGATAAGCGAGTGCGAAAAGGAAAGAATGGTTAATGTCGGGATGCTTTTCTGTGATGGCCACTTTAATGCGGCGTACCAGCTCTGTATTGTAATTCTTTATGGTCTGCTCGGCAAGCCCCAATGCCTCTGCAATTTCCTTTATGGTATAATCCTGCTGTTTAAGGATAAAGATTTTGCGCATACTTTCTGGCAGGTCTGCAATTGTTTCAGACAATGTTGTTTCCATATCCTTTACAGCAAGCAGTTCCAGAACTCCCGCCTGCATTTCATCCATTCTATATAGCAGATGTTCAACTGCTTTATTATGGAGATCACTTCTTGAGATATGGCGTAGGATTCGATGTTTGAGTATGGTGAAGAGGTAGCCGGCTAAAGAGGTATTGATTTCGATACTGGTTCTCTTTTCCCAAACGTGGGAAAAAATATCCTGTACCATATCTTCAGCATCCTGTTCGTTTTTTAATCGGCTGAAGGCATGTTTTAACAGGCTTTTGGTATGTAGCTTAACAATGACCTGAAAAGCATCTACGCTACCAAGTTTCAATGCTGATAGCATCTCCTGCTCTGATTTATATGCTGTTTCCTCCATTTCCAGTAATTATGAGCAAAGGTAATCTTTTACCAAAATTTAAACTTATTATTATATTGTTATTTACACGTTAAGTTTATTTTGCTCACTTGATGTTACATTGATCTTGCCATTCCCTTATTTGGATTTTCTTCCTCCGGCTCATCCTTTTTCGAGTTTCCCGTTGTTTCTGACGGTTTTTCCTCTTCCTTTGGTTTTCTGTCATCTATCTTTTTGAGTTCACTGGTAAAGAGTTCTTCAATATCCTGTTTGATCTTTTTGTAGTTTTCTTCAATATCCTGATCGGTTACCCTGGCAATTACCGGAATGGGCTTATTGTATATTGAGCTTGCTTTAATGGAAATGCCGATTTGTTGGCCTTTTGTATCAATGATAGAATAGATTAATCCGTTCTTTTGGATCAATGCCATTTCTTCCATGGGCGCATGTAGTGAAACATCTCTATAAAAACAGTTGATTTTTTGGTTGGATAGGATTTTTCTTGCGACTTCGGCAATGCTCTGACAGTCGCTTTCTCCATATATTTTTTCCAGTTTCTTGAAAAGCTTTTCTGATACCCTGATGACGAGGTTGTGGCTTAAAATGGCGTCCTGATCTTTTAGTTTTTTTCTTGGCATGATTCACAGCTCTTTTATGAAATTCCAGACTTTGCGAGTTCCGAGCAAAGTTCCGGCCTCAAGGACGGCAAGATGTTTTCGCATGCGAAAATACATCTTGCTATGACCACGCGGTCATGCACGTAGCCGATCCTGATTGCATCTGAACTTCGGTTAAATGGTGGATGAATGTTTCCTGAATACTAGATTGACGGTTCTCTTTTGTCGCCTTCGAGCAAGCGCTTGATGTCGTCATTTTTATAGTACATCAATCCGCCGATTTTAGAATAGGGGATGGTTCCGTTGATACGAAGGCTCTGTAAGGTGCTTGGGGATATCTTGAGTATTTCACGAACTTCATAGCTTTTCAGCCATTCTTTGTTCGATTCCAAAAGCTTGGGTTTTCTCAATGCCTCTTTTAAGTCTTGCAATAAATCTGCCCTGAATTGTCTGAGGTCTTCTTTGGTAATGAATTCTATTGTTGCCATGATATTTAATTTTCAGATTACATGGCAAAGGAAAAGGGAATGGCTTGAAAAGACTCGACATAGGGGCGTGGGTACGAAGGAATTTTACAATTGATTATTTCTCATTTCGATAAAGTTTATTTAACATTAAATATGGGGGAAAATATAGTGAAAATGTCCTTATCCCATCCTTTGTGAGGAGCAACTGCTGCCCGAAAACTCCATATTTTGTCCCATATCGTTACCGTATTGGTGTCAATTCATTACTGCCCGCCTTTTTATGAAGCAGGAAGGAAACCTGAATATCATCATCTTCAGTCTGGGCATGAATGGCAGAAAGGTAATCTTTATACATCTCGCTTGTCGGCTGTAATGCAAGCACTTTTCCACCTGCATACAGCACCATTTTAAAATCTTTTAAAGGTAAAATCTCCCTTTTTTCGCGGACTGTACCACTCATTTCGTCCCAGCGTTCCTTGGAATCTGCGGGAGTATCCCAGTAAAATGCTTTTGCCAGTTCCACTTCTTTATCATACATGAGTGATGCATAAGCATTCACATCTTTTTTGATCAGCACATTTCTGAAGTTGTTATAAACAGCAACCGCTTCTTTCAGTAATTTATCCTGATCCTCTTTACTCAAATCTTTAGAATTGCGCCATCCCTCTAACTGATAAGGAACTTCTGCATTAAAAGAACCTTTAAATTCAAAAACCTTTTGCCCGCTGCCCAGGAATTTTTCTGTTCCCGGTTTATTGGAGGTACTGAATTCAAAAACCTGTTTATAGGTTTCTGTAGCGTTATCAGGGTTGTGATGAATCACTTTGATCTTAAATTTAGAAGCATCCACAAGTGTCGGCGACCAGCTTTGGTCTGAAAGCTGAGGCGGAAACAAGCGTATGATCATCTCCTGTTTTCCACTCGTTAATATATGATCATTAATCGGAATACGTTGCTCATTGGCACTACCCAATAACAAATAGCGGTGCAGGGGCATGTCATTGATTAAAATTTCATAACCACAGGCATCCTGACTAAATTCTACCTCATACAATGGAGTATAATCGTATCTCTTTACCTGCTTATAAATATCCAGCATTTTCTGATCCATTTTTACCTGACTTTTAATAGTTGTGCCTGATAATTGTTTTTGCTGACAGGAAGCCAGGCTCGACAGTAATACTAAGCTTGATATAATTAGTGTCCTCATTTTTCAATTTTAATCCATCTGTGTTTTCCGTCAATAGGAATAGTAAAGGT
>NZ_SJSM01000004.1 GCF_004331685.1 Pedobacter hiemivivus
TTTAAGAATTGTACGCAAAGAGATCTTGCTTTTACCAGATTAGCCTTATGGTACAATCATGTGGAAGATAGTGGAATTGAAGCTTTTAAAACCGTGGCAAGATCTATTCAAACACATCGCTTCTCCATCGTCAACTTCTTTGTCAACAGGAGTACAAATGCTTCTGCAGAATCGTTCAATGCTAAGGTGAAAGCTTTCAGAGCAACTTCCAGAGGGGTCAGAGATGTTAAATTTTTCCTATTCAGACTATCTAAAATCTATGCTTAAATTTCCTTCCCCCCAAGAATTCCGCTTGATCCGTAAATTCTATAACAACCCCTCATCAGCAAAGCTATAGAAAGCATTTTTACTCACGATCAAGTGATCCGCAAGTAGTCTACTTCCCTCCTGTAGTTTACGTGTAAGGTATACATCTTCTCTACCAGGTTCCAGTTCTTCGCTAGGATGAGAATTATGTAAAGAATATGGTTATACGAAGACTTTCCTTTAATTTGCTGATTTTCAATATATTTATCCTTTAACACTTTACATAATATTCTGAATACTATAGCAGGTTACCTTCTCCATCTGTCTCTCCGCTGAACCGATCATCCCTAAATTTAAGGAAATAATTAAATACTCCTTCTAGGAGTCGTCCTTTTGAAACCTGCATGTGCTAAACCATGGTTTTGAATATCTGCAAAAAAAAACTACTTTACGTACTAAGCGCAGATCAACTGATGAGTAATAAACATATTGAACGGGACGGACAAACAGGTACAAAGATATTTGACAATAGAACTCTAAAGGGTGACTACCGCAATCTTGCACCGATCATAAAAGAAGGGATGTCGGTTTTGGATATAGGTTGCGGAACAGGGGCGATTTCTAAAGATATTGCGCAGTTGGTTGGTAAAACAGGCAAAGTAACCGGAATAGACAATACGGCCAAATTTATCGATAGTGGCAAATTGACATATCAAGAGATAATAAACTTGGAATTGATACAAGTTGATCTTTTTGACTTTCAGCCTGATGAACAATATGACTTGATCGTTTCGGCGAGAGTGCTTCAATGGCTCAGTAATCCTAAAGAAGCGTTGTTAAAAATGAAATCGCTTTTAAAACCAGGTGGTAAGATTTCGATCCTGGATTATAACCACAACAACTTAGAATGGGTTCCAGAACCTCCTGAAAGCATGCGTATTTTTTATAATGCGTTTTTGAAATGGAGATCGGATGCTGGAATGAACAATGGCATAGCAGATGATCTGACTACCTTGTTAGCGGAAATAGGATTGAGTTCCATTGAAAAAATGAATTCAGACGAGCATTATGAGAGAGGTCATCCACACTTTAATGCTAAAGTTGGGATTTGGGCTCTGGTTGCGGGATCAACACAAATGGTCGATGAGGGGTATTTGGACAATGACATCAGGCTGCAAGCGATTGAAGAGTACAAGGCATGGGTAGAAAACAGCGCTGTTTCGATGACAATGAAGTTAAATGAAGTAAGAGGGGTTCTTTGATGTTCGATACTGAAAAAGTTCCTTTTCGACATCAGAGCAATAATGCTGGTAGCCTATTGAATCCATAAAGAATCGGATTCGGCGCCAAGTCTTCTGGTAGTCTTCAATGGCACGAGGCGAAAAGAAAAGTTGGGATCCAAGATACTCTGCTACTTCACTGGTTAGGAAATTTAAATCCTTAAATCGTTCGTTCATATACAATTAGTTTTAATGAATAATTGCAATGGTAATTAAACAATATTATGTAAGGTGATTCGCTAAAATTATTCCCATATTGTTATTTCTTTCAATTGTGTACCTTTAAGTATGGACAAGCTACCTAAAGATACAAGTGGAAGAAAGCAGGACTTAAGACACTGGAAGGATGTTTTAACAGAAAAAGAGGTTTTGTGGGATTCGCTGTCAAAGCGCAGCAACTATTATATATTCCTTATCCTAGTTGTAGGTTCACTGATACTCTGGTACCTTCTCAATTAAAACAGCCTCATCTTAAGAGGATCATACTCCTTAACATTAATAGTAGGAATATTCTTACATAAGATTAAGACCGAGTATGCCAACTTCAGCCTTTGTAGGGAAACAAAAGCGATCTATTTAAGCGAATCGATTTCCCCATATATTCATTAAATTTGAATTAGAACTATCATTAAAATTATAAAGCTATGGCTTATAACGAACAACTAGCTGATCGTGTCCGAGAGCTACTCTTCGATCGTGAAGATGTAACTGAAAAGGAAATGTTTAGTGGAATATGTTTTATGGTAGATGATAAAATGTGTATCTGCGTCTCAGGGACCGAACTGCTGTGTCGTATCGGTGCAGAAAAAGTGGATATAGAACTAGAAAAAGGCAGCTGCCGCAATATGATGAACAACGGCCGTCTCATGAAAGACTATGTCTACGTTGAAGATACCGCGTTTGACAATCAGAAGAAACTTAAATATTGGGTGGAGCTCTGTCTGGAATTTAATCCAATGGCTAAATCATCAAAGAAAAAAATGAAAAATTAACTAAAAATTAATAAAACCTAGAGGCAAGAGCGTAATAAACTCGGTAAGTCCTCTGTTTAAAGAAATATATAACAAGGAGATAACAGGGATCATACAGGGACTTAACAGGGGGATAACAGGGACAAATTCCTCTTAAGCCCCTACTACATCCTTGTTACATTGTAGTTAAATCCATGTTCTTATAAAGAGACCTATTGTTTCCTTATCAATTCATGCTAATACGATTGTTTTATCTGGTATTATTTAGCTTCTTCTCCAGCTTTAATCATTGCGCCTAAAAATGTTTCAGGTGGTTGTGCACCAGAAACCGCTAGCTTTTGATCAAAAATAAAGAAAGGAACACCTGTGATTCCTAGATCCTGAGCTGTTTTCTCGTCATACCTCACTTCATCAGTAAAATCATCGCTTTTCAGCATAACTTCAACTTCCAGCGCATTTAGTCCACTATCCTTACCAATTTGAAGTAAAACCTCATGGTCGGCAATATTTTTACCATCTGTGAAATGAGCTTTAAACAAGTTTTCCTCAACTAAATCCCCCGCGCCATTCTGCTTAGCCATCTGAATAAGACGATGGGCGTCAAAAGAGTTGGCAATTACCGACTGTTCAAAGTTAAAAGTTAAACCTACTTCGGCTGCGGTTTGTGCAACGTGTTTATGCGTTTCTACGGACCATTCCCTACTCTTGCCATAGCGTTCGGCTAAGTAATCATAAGCGTTTTTATCCAATATAGTGGTAGTATTCGGATCTAGCTCAAAACTATGCCACTCCACCTCTACTTCATCTTTATGCTCAAATTGGGCCAATGCCATTTCAAACTTTCTTTTGCCTATATAACAAAACGGACACCTTACATCCGACCAAATATCAACCTTCATTAATTATGTTCTATTTTGTAAATTGTAGTTTGTTTATAGCTTTCCCCTGGCCTTAAAATGGTATTTGGAAAAGCTGGAATATTAATCGCATTTGGGTGATGTTGTGTTTCTACACAAAACGCCTCATAAGGATGATAATCCTTGCCTTCTTTGCCGCCTTTAACCTCCAGATATTTAGCTGTATAAAAATGAGCTACAGGCTCGGTTGTATAAACTGAGAGTTTTAGTCCACCAGTTTCTTCCGAAGTTTCCGAAGCTAATGTAAGCTCGCCATAGGGCTTATCTAAAACGTAAGTCTGATCATATCCTTCTGTAGGATCCCAATTCCGCCCTATCGCTTTATCACCAAGAAAATCATGTATTGTTCCTTCCACAGGGATTAGTTTCCCTGTAACCACATAATTATCATCTTGCTCCAGATAATTGCTTGCAGGCATTCTATGTATGTGATTTGCTATAGATCCACCCTGTGGTGCTAGATTAAAATAGCCATGATGAGTAAGGTTTACAGCTGTAGGCGCATCGGTAGTCGCTTTAAAATCTAAAATCAACTCATTTTCATCGGTCAATTTAAAAGTGAGCTGTACAGTTAAGTTTCCAGGAAAATTCTCCTCTCCGTCAGGACTTACATATTGAAGCGTAACACTCGGATCAATTGTAGATAATACTTCCCACATCCTACGGTCAAAACCGACATCACCTCCATGTAAACAATCGCCACCTTGGGCCTGCGAAAGCTGATATGTTGCGCCATCGATGCTAAACCTTCCGTTCTTAATCCGGTTGGCATAACGTCCTATTACAGCACCAAAAAATGGGTAGCTATTTAAATATTCATCGCTTGTATACTGATCTACATCATCAAAACCTAAAACAATATCCTGCTTTTCCCCATTCTTATTGGCAACTACAAATTTACCTATAATCGCCCCATAATTATATATTTTAACATAGGTGCCATGAATATTTGTCAGTTCTATTGCTAAGACCTCTTTTTCATCAATAAATTTTCCAGTCTTGATCAGCTTTGTTTCCATAAATTGTATATTAGGAGCGTTTGTTATGAACTAACAATACTATCAATACTTTAACTTAAAACCAAAACCAAACATAAAATATTACAATGAAAACGGAATTAATTAGTAAGTTCTTAGAAAAATACGGGCATGAGCCAACTGCAAATTATTTTACCCCTGGTCGTGTAAACCTAATTGGAGAACATATTGATTATAATGGCGGGCTTGTGATGCCTTGTGCAGTAACCCTTGGAACCTGGCTAAGCATGGCTCCTAACGAGGATAATGTAATCAGATTTAAAAGTTTAAACTTTCCAGAAGAGCATGAATTTCCAGTGCAATCCAGCTATACCAAAACTGGCGCAGAATGGTATAATTACCCACTAGGTGTTTTTAATGAAATCATAAAAAAGTATCCATTAACTACAGGTCTGGACTTGTTGTTTTTTGGTAACATCCCTATCGGATCAGGATTATCTTCTTCTGCATCTATTGAAGTGGCAATGGCTTATGCCTTAAATTCTTATTTCAATCTAGGCTACGAAAAAATAGAAATCCCTTTACTTGCACAAAAAGTTGAGAATGAATTTATAGGTGTAAACTGTGGTATCATGGATCAGTTTGCCGTTGCCTTTGGCGAAACTGATAAAGCTATTGTATTGAATTGCGATACGCTTCATTATAAAATTGTTGACTGTAACCTTGGAAACTATAGATTAGCCATTATAAATACCAACAAACCACGTAAACTGGCTGAATCTAAATACAACCAACGTGTTGCGGAATGCCAAACCGCTTTAAAGCAGTTAAACAAAGAGATTTCCTTGAATAACCTTTGTGAACTAAATGCTGATAAATTTGATGAATACAATCACCTGATCACAGACCCAATTGTTTTAAACCGCGCAACGCACGTAGTTAATGAAAATGATCGCGTTAACCAGGCCGCAAAAGCGCTAAACAGTGGTAACTTAACAGAATTTGGTCGTTTAATGTATGCTTCTCACCAATCTTTGAAGGATTTGTATGAAGTTACTGGTGCCGAATTGGATGCTGTAGTTGAATTTTGTTCAGATTACGAACATGTAATTGGTGCACGTATGACGGGTGCTGGATTTGGTGGTTGCGCCATCGCTCTGCTTAAAAAAGGTCAGGAAGATGATTTTACTAAAAAACTAACTGATTTTTATACAGATAGAATTGGTTACGCTCCAACAATCTATATCAGTGAAATTGGTACTGGTGCTTCGGTAATTTAATTTTATTTTTGCGCCATGCAGAAATTAAAATTAGACGACCTGAATCGTGTGAGTATTGAAGAGTTTAAAGAACAGGAAAAGCTTCCGGTAGTTGTAGTGCTTGATAATGTACGCAGTATGCATAATATCGGTTCTGTTTTTAGAACCGGTGATGGTTTTGCTGTAGAAGGAGTTTATTTGTGCGGCATTACTGCACAACCTCCACACAGAGAAATAGAAAAAACAGCATTAGGCGCAACTCAGTCTGTAAACTGGAAACATTTCGAAACTACACTGGATGCTGTATCCGCTTTAAGAGCTGAAGGTTATAAAATCATAGCTATAGAACAAGCAGCTGGAAGTACCATGTTAAACACTTTCAAGCCCTCTACTGATGAAAAGTATGCTTTAATCTTCGGTAATGAAGTAAATGGCGTAAGTGATGAAGTGATGGCGCAAATTGATCAATGTATTGAAATTCCTCAATTTGGCACAAAGCACTCCTTTAATATCGTGATCTCAGCCGGAATCGTACTTTGGGATTTCTTTGCTAAATTAAGGTTGTAAAATATCAGAGATAAAATGCCCCGATAGTTTATCGGGGCATTTCTGTTTATGTCGTTAAAATTTAACTCTTAGCCCTATTCCAAGCTGAAAAATATCATGTATTCTAAGTGCCGATGTGTTCTGCAGGTAATTGATGAGATAAAAATCATTTGTATTTGTCTCTATATAAACACCCATTGCACGTATGCCGCTATTTTTTAAGGCTTTCGGTGGTTTTATCTCAAGTTCAGTATTAAAAGAGAGATGTGGCCGAATTGCCTCGGACCAGTAATAATAATCACCCGGATATTGTCCTTTAGGAAAAAGGACGCCCAGATCCTTGTGAAAAGTATAACTGGCAAAAAATCCAGGATTAAAGGGATACAATTTCCCCCAATCCTTTAAACGAATTTCCCATGGTTTATACGCCAATTTTATGGTGGTAATATGTAGTTCGCCACCCTTGCTTTCGGGTACATACCCATAATGAAAAGACAAGTTACCGCGTTTATTGCCGAATATCTCATACCCAGCACCAGCACTTAAATAGCCGATGCTACCGGCATATTGTATAATTGCCTCGTCAGGAATTAGGAATTTAAGCTGCTGCGCATTAACGTTTAAGCCGCGGCCTATCAGCAACAATATAAAAACTACTCTAAATTTAAAATGGTACACGCTCAAAACTTAATTTATTATTTACAATTTGTATAACTAAGAATTCTCTCTTATCCATAGAACTGGTCACGATATACGGAATGCCTGAGTTATCAGGATAAAACACTTCAAAATTGTGCGTGTGGGCATTCAGAGAGGCAAGAAAGCCCGGTGTTTGCGCAAAAGAATTGATATAATCATCTTTCAGCTTACTGTCAAAGTCTATAGAGTTGACTGGTATATGCGAAACTGCTATACAACCTGTAACATCTGGACTTGGCTGCAGCTGGGCTTTCATCCATGGCATATTTGGGACTTGTCCATTGAAATTATATTCTCGGCTATTTGAATCATGACAAATGAATTTAATACCACCATAAACAAAGGAATAGTTTAATTCACCAAACATATTCCTGAAAGACTCTTTGCCTCTACCCGTTTCATCATGATTTCCAATCACGGCTATGTAAGGCATGGTCAAATCTTCAAGTGTTCGCGAAATCCACAACATCTCTTTAAGAACACCAAATTCAGTGATATCGCCATTAAGTACTACGAAGTCAATTCCATCTATAGCATTTGCGGCTTTGCAAAGTTTAACTGTTTCATCGCGCGACCTCTGACTGTCCCCTGTTAAAATAAATTTTACTGTATCATCATTTACACCTGTCCCTAATCGCTTTAAATTATTGGCATTTATATCCTTTAATGATACACTATCAAAGGTTTGGTTGGGACTAAATTCAAAATGATTACAGCTGACTAATATTATACTAATAAAAAAAAGGAAAAATGTTCTCATATACCTGCAAAGCACGCAGTTTAGAAAAAACTATTTGTCAGGCTTAGTTCATACTTATACATTTTGACTTTTCGTAAACAATAGTCAGGATTGTGTTAGCGTAATATTACAAAAAAAGCGCCTGTATCACGATAATGATACAGGCGCTTTGGTTAAAATATGACGATCTATTACGCGTATGGAATGCCGTCTTTTGATGGCAAACTGCTATGTCCCATTAAATACTGATCTACCTTACGTGCAGCTTCCCTGCCTTCAGATATAGCCCATACTACTAATGATTGTCCGCGACGCATGTCACCGGCAGCAAATATTTTAGCAATATTGGTTTGGTATTTACCTTCTTCCGCTTTCACATTACCTCTGTTGTCTATTTCTACACCTAATTTTTCAATTAAGCCTTCTTTTTGTGGATGTAAGAAACCCATGGCCAATAATACCAACTGGCAAGGTAAATCACGCTCAGTACCTGGTTTTTCTTTGAAGTTCAAAGGACGACCAGTAGCATCGATATCCCATTCCACATCAACAACTTTTACCGCTTTAAGGTTTCCGTTCTCGTCTTTGATAAACTCCTTAGTATTTACACCCCAGCCTCTTTCGCAACCTTCTTCATGTGAAGACGTTACTTTAAGCAGCATCGGATAAGTTGGCCAAGGCATATTATCGGTACGACTTTGTGATGGCATCGGCATAATCTCAAACTGAGTTACCGATTTAGCACCCTGACGGTTTGATGTACCAATACAATCAGATCCGGTATCACCACCACCAATTACAATCACATCTTTACCCGTTGCCAAAATATCTTCGCCTTCAACCTTAACGTTTTTAACTCTTTTGTTCTGCTGCTTCAAAAAGTCCATTGCAAAATGTACTCCTTTAGCTTCTCTACCTTTAGCAGGAAGATCACGTGGAATCGTAGAACCACCTGCAAGAATGATCGACTGAAAATCTCTAAGCAAGGTATTCAGCTCAACATTTACACCTACATTGGAGTTACATTTAAACACTACACCTTCTTTTTCCATCAGTGCAATACGTCTGGTTACTACATCTTTTTGTAGTTTAAAATCAGGAATACCATAGTTTAACAAGCCACCTGGTGTATCGTCACGTTCGTAAACAACTACCTCATGTCCTGCTTTGTTCAATTGCGCAGCTGCTGCTAGTCCAGCCGGACCAGAGCCAATCACCGCTACCTTTTTACCTGTACGGATTAAAGGTTGTTCGGCTTTGATATATCCTTTACTGAAAGCAATCTCAATAATGTGTTTTTCTATTTCTTCAATAGATACAGGTGATTTGTTGATACCTAACACACATGCAGACTCGCAGGGTGCCGGACAAATACGGCCTGTAAACTCAGGAAAGTTATTGGTGCTCAACAAAATAGTTGATGCCAGCTGCCAATCTCCTTTATATACAGCTTCGTTAAATTCTGGTATCACATTACCAAGCGGGCATCCCGACTGGCAAAATGGTACTCCGCAATCCATACATCTTGCTGCTTGTGTATTTACCTGTTCAGCTTCAAAAGCTTCTACAAACTCATTATAATGTTTCAAACGAGCTTTAGCATCTTCTTTTACAGGAGCAGTTCTTTCATACTCTAAAAATCCGGTTACTTTTCCCATTATTATATATTTGAATTATTAGTGATGGTCATTATTATCTTCATTGTTTGGTGATCTGATTTTGGCTTATACTTTAACTGTTTGCGCTCTTTTTTGCAACACCGCTTTGTATTCTTTAGGGAATACTTTGATAAAGTGTGCAGATTGAGTTGCCCAATCATTTAAGATAAACTTAGCTAAATCACTATTTGTAAGCTGGATATGTCTTTTCAGTAATACATTAATTCTCAGTTCGTCTTGTTCGTCAAGCGGATCAAGATCTACCATTTCCTTATTGCATTTGCTGGCAAAATCACCTGCAGTATTATAAACCCAAGCTACACCACCGCTCATACCAGCTGCAAAGTTGCTTCCAGTACCGCCAATCACAAGTACCTCACCACCGGTCATGTACTCGCAACCATGGTCACCCAATCCTTCAACTACCGCAGTAGCACCAGAGTTTCTTACCGCAAAACGCTCACCAGCCTGTCCACGTACAAAAAGCTCACCAGATGTTGCACCATACAGTGCTACGTTACCGATAATAATGTTTTGTTCAGGTACATACTTAGTTTCACTGAAAGGATAGATCGATAATCTAGCTCCAGAAAGTCCTTTACCAACGTAATCATTCGCTTCACCTTCCAGTTGTAACGAAATACCTTTAGCTGCAAAAGCACCGAAACTTTGTCCCGCAGAACCTTTAAACTTGAAGTTAATGGTATCATTAGGTAGACCCTGACTCTTATAGACCTTAGAAACCTCATTAGAAAGCATGGTACCAATCGCACGGTTCGTGTTTTTCAGCTCAAACTCTTTATATATAGGCTCTTTACTCGCCAATGCTGGTTGTGCAGCTTTAATCAGTTCATGATCCAATACATCAGTCAATCCATGATCCTGTACTTCAGTTTGATATAAGCTCAATCCATTGTCTGGCGCTTTATATAAGATAGCAGACAAATCAAGATCTTTCAATTTCCAGTCAGCTTCTTCAATAGGACGAACACTAAGTGCATCCGCTTGTCCAACCATTTCCTGGATTGTTCTGAAACCAAGCTCAGCCATAGTCTCTCTTAACTCTTCTGCTAAGAAATAGAACAAGTTTACCACATGATCAGCTTCGCCTGTAAATAACTTCCTTAAGTTAGGATCTTGTGTAGCTACACCAACTGGACAAGTATTTAAGTGACACTTACGCATCATGATACAGCCTGCAGTTACCAGAGCAGCAGTAGCCACACCCCATTCTTCAGCACCCAATAAAGTAGCTATCGCGATATCTCTACCAGTTTTAAGCTGACCATCTGTCTGCAATACAACTCTACTACGTAGGCGGTTTTTAACTAATGTCTGATGTGCTTCAGCTAAACCAAGTTCCCAAGGTAAACCAGCATGTTGTATAGAGGTTAATGGAGAAGCTCCAGTACCACCATCAAATCCAGATACCAAAATCACATCAGCATGTGCTTTCGCTACACCAGCTGCAATTGTACCTACGCCGGCTTTAGAAACCAATTTAACGTTGATTCTCGCTTCGCGGTTGGCATTTTTCAAATCGAAGATCAGCTGTGCCAAATCCTCAATAGAATAAATATCATGGTGTGGTGGCGGAGAAATTAAACCTACACCAGGCGTAGCATGACGAACCTTTCCGATCCAGTCATCCACTTTCTCACCAGGTAATTGTCCACCTTCACCAGGCTTAGCACCTTGCGCCATTTTAATCTGTAACTCGTCAGCGTTGCTCAAGTAATAACTAGTTACCCCAAATCGAGCCGAAGCAATCTGCTTAATCGCAGAGCGCATAGAATCGCCATTTGGCAATAGGTCATACCTCAACTCATCTTCACCACCCTCACCGGTATTGCTTTTTCCACCGATACGGTTCATGGCAATCGCTAAAGTTGAGTGTGCTTCGTGAGAAATAGAGCCGAAAGACATAGCTCCCGTAGCAAAACGTTTTAATATACCTTCAATCGGTTCAACTTCTTCCAATGGAACAGCCGGACGATTGTAATTAAATTCGAATAAGCCTCTGATGGTAAACGCCTGATTGGTTTGCTCATTTACCAGTTTAGAGTATTGTTTGTAAACACCATAATCCTTTTTACAAGTCGCATTTTGCAACAAGTGGATCGTTTGTGGGTTAAACAAATGCTGCTCACCTTTACGTTTCCATTTGTAGTTACCACCTGTAGGTAATATTGGGTCTGGGCGATTAGCCAACTTAAATACCCTATTGTGTTTAATTAAAGTTTCTTTAGCGATCTCATCCAATCCTAGTCCACCAATTCTTGATACAGCACCGGTAAAGTAATTGTCTACCACGCTTTTATTTAAGCCAAGAATTTCAAATATCTGCGCACCATGGTAAGATTGTAAAGTAGAGATTCCCATTTTTGAGAAGATCTTTAACAAACCATTGTTGGTAGCGTAGATATAGTTCTGAATTAGTTTTTCAGGTTTAACACCTAGCTCGTTTTGGAAACCTGTAATGGTTTCTAAAGCCAGGTAAGGATTTACTGCCGTCGCTCCAAAACCGATTAAAGTTGCAAAGTGATGCACTTCCCAAACGTCGCCAGCTTCAACTACAATACCTACAGCACCTCTGTATCCTTTACGGATCAAGTGATGGTGTACTGTAGAAACAGCCAATAAAGAAGGAATAGCAGCGTGTTCAGAATCCAATGCACGATCAGACAATACAATCACCTGGAAACCATCTTCAACCGCATCAACTGCATAGCGACAAAGTCTGTCCAAGCCTTTTGCCAAAGCACCTGGCTTACCATCAGCTCTGAAGTAAGTCTGCAAGGTTTTAGATTGGAATACACCAGTATCAATACTTCTTAGTTTCTCCAGCTCGTGGTTGGTTAAGATTGGGTGTTTAATACCCACACAGTGACACTGTAGGGCGTTTTCTTCCAATATATTACCATTATTACCCATAAAGCCTGCAAGGCTCATCACCACTTTTTCCCTGATCGGGTCGATTGGTGGATTGGTAACCTGTGCAAATAATTGCTTAAAGTATGAAGATAAATGCTGTGGTTTCTGAGAAAGAACTGCCAATGGAATATCAGTACCCATTGAACCGATTGCCTCTTTAGCATCTCTGGCCATTGGTTTTAAGATCAGATCTACATCTTCTCTGCTATAACCAAATACCTGCTGATACCTAAATATTGACTCCTGAGATAAACCACTAAATACCAATCTAGGCTCAGGAAGTTCTTCCAGTCTGATTTGATATTGATTGATCCAGTCGCCATAAGGTCTTCTACTACAAACTTGTTGTTTAATTTCAGCATCACTGATGATACGACCTTGCTCCATGTCAACCACAAACATTTTACCAGGGGTTAACCTACCCTTTTCAATGATTCTGCTTTGATCAAGTGCTAAAGCGCCTGCCTCAGAAGCCATAATTACATGGTCATCTTCAGTAATGGCGTATCTTTGCGGGCGTAAACCGTTTCTATCGAGGGTAGCACCAATTAGGTTACCGTCTGTAAAGGAAACTGCTGCCGGTCCATCCCATGGCTCCATTAAAGTTGCATGGAATTTATAGAAAGCTTGCTTCAGTTCGTCCATATCGTCGTTACCGTCCCATGCTTCTGGGATCAGCATCATCAATACATGCGGTAATGAACGGCCTGAGTGCAGTAATAATTCTACTATATTATCTAAACATCCTGAATCTGAGTTCGACTCATCTATAACAGGAAGTAAAATATTTAATTCTTCTGGTGTAAAGTATGGAGAAGCGAAAGACTTAACGCTTGCTCTAAACCAGTTTAGGTTACCCTGTAGGGTATTAATCTCACCATTGTGGGCAATGTATCTAAAAGGCTGTGCCAATCTCCATGAAGGGAATGTATTGGTTGCAAAACGGGAATGCACCAATCCAAATGCCGACACTACGCGCTTATCACCTAATTCGGTAAAGTATGATCTAACTTGTAATGAAGTAAGCTGACCTTTATATACGATGGTTCTGGAAGAAAAAGAAGCGATATAAAATTCGCCATTAATACCTTTTACAGTAGTGTTAATGGTTTTAGACAGGTAGTTTTTGAATACATATAGTTTACGTTCAAAATCTGCACCTGCAGCAATTTCATAAGGACGGGCAATAAACACCTGTTCCATTTCTGGCTCTACAGATAAGGCCATATCGCCAATACCTTCGGTGTTGGTCAGCACCTTTCTAAAGCCTAAGACTTCAAGGTTAAGCTTTTCCGCTGCCCTGTAAATAATCTCTCTGCATTCTTCTCTTGCTTTTACATCTTTCGGTAAAAAAAGCATCCCTACGCCATAATCTCCTGATTCATTTAGACTGAATCCGATTTTAAGACATTCATCGTACAGGAATTCGTGAGGTATCTGTATCATGATACCAGCACCGTCTCCAGTATTGATTTCGGCTCCCACTGCCCCGCGGTGATCAAGATTTTCAAGAATGGTTATCGCGTCCGAAATGATTTGTTGCGACTTTCTGCCCTTAATGTGAGCTACAAATCCGATGCCGCACGCATCATGTTCAAAACGCTGGTCGTATAACCCTTGGTTATCTTGTGTTAATTCCATAAGTTCCGTTTAATAATAGTTTGGTATAGTGTATTTAGGACACTAAGATACGAATAAAAAATGACGAATTATAATATTTATATATTTTTTAGGATATATACAACATATTTAAAATTAATCCCACCTACATTGCGATATTGATAAAATGCAACGATTGAAATTATGACATTAGCAATCCTGTTATTTAGAATTGATTTTCATAAGCTTGCATCAGGCCATCAGATCGCAATATTTGCCGGCTCCTACCTTGATAATTGAATTATAAAACTAGTAAATATAATTTGTTATTTTTTTTATCCTTTCAATCTATTTACCCTCAATTGATTAGGTCTTTTCTACTAAAAGAACTTAAATATTTATGCATTTTTCTTTGGTAGACTAAACTCTTTTCCTACTTTTGTGGCGGGCAAGTCTTTTACGATCAGCTCCCTTTGAACTCCCCCAGGGCGGGAACGAAGCAAGGGTAGAAGGTTGTAGCGATGCGATAAAAGGTGCTTGCCCATTTTTTACTTTTTTCAATAGAAGTAAATCTGGAACATCCCCCTTATTATTCAATTTTTCTTAAAAGAGCTCAATGTAATTGCCTAATTTAGGCGAAAATATTTGATAGAATTTATACGTTAACCAATTTGCTAATTTAAACAACATGAAATTTTTCATTGATACAGCTAATCTTGACCAGATAAAAGAAGCACAAGACCTTGGTGTTTTAGATGGTGTAACCACTAATCCAAGTCTTATGGCTAAGGAAGGTATTACTGGCGATGCCAATGTAATTGCCCACTATAAAGCGATTTGCGCTATTGTAGATGACAACGTAAGCGCGGAAGTTATTTCAACAACTTATGCGGAAATGATTAAGGAAGGTGAAGCGCTAGCTAAATTAGATCCTAAAATCGTTGTTAAAATCCCTATGATTAAAGATGGCGTTAAAGCAATTAAATATCTATCTTCAAAAGGAATCAGAACCAATTGTACTTTAATCTTCTCTGCTGGACAGGCTTTATTGGCTGCTAAAGCGGGAGCTTCTTATGTTTCTCCTTTTTTAGGTCGTTTAGATGATATTTCTACGGATGGCTTAGTCTTAATTGAAGATATCAGATTGATATTTGACAATTACGGATATCCTACTCAAATCCTTGCAGCGTCTATCCGCGGACCATTGCATATTGTTGCTTGTGCTAAATTGGGTGCTGATGTAATTACAGCTCCTTTGGCAGCGATTACTGCTTTATTGAAACATCCTTTAACTGATAGCGGTTTAGCTACTTTCTTAGCTGACCACGCTAAGGCTTCAGGAAAATAATATTTAAAAACCAATCATAAAAAAAACCTTGATGAAATGATCATCAAGGTTTTTTTTATGTGTTTTGCACACGTCATCCTGAGTTTATCTCAGGACCTCGCACCTACTAAGTCGCCTTTCTTTTGAGAGATGCTGAAATAAATTCAGCATGACGACCGCTTTAGTAGAAAGTTCAAAGCAATCTGTTATTGGTAATTTATTTATGCATAGCTTCCGAGATGACATCGAATTTATCTCCGGCTAATACTTGCTTTACCAAATCATAATCAATCTGTTCGTCAGGTGCGATCAGAATACCTTTCACTCCTGCCCCATTTGCAGCCTCTACATCGCGTGGCTTGTCACCAATCATAACAGACTGTGCTGGATCAATATTATAGGTTGCAATGGCCTCTAATAGCATTCCTGATTTTGGCTTACGACAATCGCAGTCTCCAGAGACAGTCGGGTGATGCGCACAGTAATAGGCATGAGTAATCAATGCACCTTGGGCTTCAAAACTAGCATATAAGGCTTTGTGCATTTCTGCAAGTGTCTCTTCTGTATAACGTTTTTGTGCAATTCCACCCTGGTTGGTAATGATAATCAAAAGATATCCTTCATCATGTAGCTTTTTTAATGGCGCAATCTGATAGGTTAATATTTCAAAATCTTCCAGTTTGGTAATGTAATCGTTTCTCTCGTGATTCAAAACACCATCACGATCTAGAAATATAGCTTTGTTCATTTTAGTTTTGTTTTCTTACGTATTTAGTCAGAATTACAATTGTCTGTCCCTCAATCTTACCTTCAATCTGATCGGTATTATCTTCTACTAGACGAATGTTCTTTACCACAGTACCTAATTTAGCACTCAATGAAGAACCTTTAACATCTAGCGTTTTTGTTAAAACCACAGCGTTTCCGGTTTCCAATAGTTGACCATTGCAATCTTTGTGAACCTCAACAGTGTCACTTCCATCCTCATCAGCACCTGCTTGTGCCCATGCCAAAGTCTCGTCGTCCATATACATCATTTCCAAACTCTCTGTAGCCCAGCTCTCGTCTTTTAAATGATGTAACAACCGCCAGGTTACTACCTGTACACCTGGAACGGCACTCCAAATACTTGTTCTTAAGCAGTTCAAATGTCTTACATCCAGCCCTTCAGTTTTTTCTATCTGACCCAGGCATTTATCGCAGATTAGGATACAGTTATCTTCAGTTCTGCCTGATTGAGGTAAAACCTCGTATACCTTTAGAGGTCCCGCCGACTGGCATAATTCACATTTGTTTTCGCTTCTATCTAATAATTGTTGTTCCAAAGGATGTTTTATTTGTTAAAAATCAAGATCGTAAAGTTACCAATTTTAAACGTATGCTGAAAATGATACACCTGGACAAGCTTATTGAGCCAGCTTCATTTTTACATAAAATGCGGTTCCCTCGTCGGCTGTACTTGTAAACCAAATGTCTCCCCCTTGCTGAACAATAAAGTCTTTACAGAGTACCAGGCCTAGTCCAGTCCCCTTTTCATTCATCGTTCCGTAACTGGAGGCTATGTTTAAGCTAAATATTTCCTCTTGTCGCTCTGCTGAAATACCGATACCATTGTCTTTGATCACTAATACACAGTGATTTTTGTTCACAATAGTATTTACCCAAATCTTGCCGTTTAACTTGGTAAACTTCACCGCATTGTTTAATAAATTACGCAGCACCAGATCAAACATGTTTTCATCGGCAAGAATTGCCACATCTTTATCAATATCAATAATTAATGAGATACTTTTTCTTGATGCTACCTGTTCAAACATACGTAAAGTAGGCCACACCTGCGTATACAGTACCATAGGCTTCAAATCCATAGGTGCATTATGGAGCTGTTTTTTTGCCCATTCCAACAAATTACCTAACAAGTATTGCGCGTCAGATAAGGAGGCCGATAAGTTTTGCTCTACTTCCGAACGTTCTGCGGCATTTAGCTCCATCTCGTTGAGCAATTGCAGATATTGCTGTAATGAATTTAATGGCGTACTTAAATCATGAGCAATGATTGAAAAAAGTTTATCCTTCTCCTTGTTCATCAGCTCCAGCTTCACCGCTTTTTCCTCAGCCCTTTCTTTTTGCGCACGATAACTTCTACGCAATTGGATCGTACCTACAGCAATCATTACACTAACCAGAAGGTAGGTAAAGGCAATATCGGCAAAGCCTTCAGCTCTACTCGAATAATGCTGCTGTATGCTGTCCGGATAAAAGTACTCAACCCCGAGTGCTGCAAATACGGATACTAAATTAAAAATATACCAGAAGGCTAACTTTTTACGTGGAATAATAAGAAATGTCAGGAATACACTCAACACAAACAGTAGCATTATACTTCCTGCTGCACCAGCATTATAAAAATATGCTATTGTAATAGCGAGGTTAATCTGAATTACAGATAATATGACGGCCAGTTTGGTCTTGCCTTTGTATCGGCTCAATGCGAATAAGCCAATTTGAACAAACAGAATTACAACCGAAATTAAAGCTGCAAAATGTAGGGAGCTGGCATAATTAAAAATCCCAGTTACAAAAACAGCAAAAATAATAGCAATACTATTGGCATGAAATATACGACCTTCCAATGAAAAGCGTTCTGCATCGCCTACCATTTGGAGCCATTTATTTTCCCACTTAAGCTTTAAATATTTAAACATTAATAATCCCTGCTAACGCCCTGCTTATATAAGGAAAAGAGAGGCGTTGTGAATTACAAATTAAAGCATAAATGTTGTAAATAAGTTAGGGATCTAACTTATTATCCTTCACCTTGATATACTTCTCCGTAATTACCCTGTCTACTCCTGCTGCTTCAACCTTTTCTATTCCTGTTTGTACCAAGGTATCGTTTTGAATTTTAACCTTAAAATCGAAAGTTTTACCTTCCCAGTTCTTATCATTATAAAAGTCTAAAGACTCTGTATACTGGTCGCCGACCAATTTATATTTTCCACCTCCAGCATCAAAATTATTCTTACCGTCTTTGTTTAGCGTTAAATCATGTCTCAAAAAGGCAAAATGTGTATCATTGATAATTTTGATCATCCGCTGATTTTTAGTGTAATCAGTAAATGATTCTTGCCCATTCTCAACCGTAGTGGCCGACACGAGCTGCCAGGTTCCTTTAATTGCAATGGCTTCGGCTTGTTTTTTTTCGTTTCCAGCTGTGCAGGCCAAAAGCACGGTCGCTGAAAATAGTAGAGCGTGTTTAAATTTCATATTTAGTTCATAAATAATTAACACATTGTAGTTTAATTATTTATGAATTAACTACAAATTAAAAATAAAGTTTTAGTCTTTAAAGCATTAGCGATATATATCGCGCATTCTGAAGTCAAATTGACTCATGATCTGTCGGGTAAGCTCCCGGTATAGCTCATTATAATCTGGTTGGTTATTGTATGCACCATTAATAATTGCACGTTCTTTATCGCCTAAGGCCCTTGAGTCTCCCGTATATTTACCAGTAATCCTTTCCCAGGTATATTGTGCCGGAATCCGATCGGCAGCAATTGTTCTGTGGGTAAAGGCATCTGTAATTCTGTAATCCATTACCGCTCTAGAATTCACTATCCTCCTTGTGGCACGTATGGTAGCAGTTACCGTAATGTTACTCACACTTCCAGCCATTTTATCACTTTTTACAGGAATTTGTTTGGATACTGTATAGGAGTAATTATTACTAGCCAGGTTACTGAACCAGATATCGTACATAGAAAGCTCCATATACTGATCTATTCTTCTGCTACCGGGCTGCCTATCATTTAAGCCATAGAATTCGTAATAATTGGAATTGCCAATGTTATTTAGATTCCATAAAATATCCCTCTCAAAAAAGCTACCATTGATGTTGTAATACCCAAAACGCTGATCCAGCTTCGTCACCATCACATTGGTAATCGCAGCTTCATGAGCCAGCTGCTTCTTTTCGATAACATCTTTATAACCGGGAACATAGCTGTCGGCTAGATTTAAGTTGTCATAAGCTTTACGCGCACTTGCACGATCGTTACGTTGCAGCAAAGCTATTCCTCTATTGTAATGTGCTTCTGCCGCGGTCAATGCTGCCTGATTTAACTCTGTGGTATAATTTCGGGGAGTAAAAGCATCAATTTTAAGATTTGCATTTTCGACTGCATCATACATTTTCTGCAGCGATAAATAGCCGTTGTAGATCCCCGCTAGTCGTTCTCCCTTTCTACCCTTACCACCTTTTACGGCCATAATATCTTGCTCATACTTTGCTGAGGCCTCCTTATAAGCATCTGGAAGAATTCTTAAAGCATTGGCATCTGAAGGGTTCTTTTTAAGATCGCTTATCGCTGCATAAAAAGCTTTGCTGTACTCCCCTTTCTCATATAATTTCTGCGGAGATGCACATGAGGAGAGCAATAATGTAAAGAGTAGTAGTTTAGAGAGAGATTTCATAGGAAGATTTTTTTAAACGTAAATAAAGATAAGAATTTACATTGCGTTTAAAAAAATCGGGTGATAGCAAAATAGATATCCTGAGTACAGGATACCTACAGCGGCATATTTAACTACAAAGTATCCAGTGTAGTTTTAATGGTCTTTTCTAATGCACTTACAATTGACGCTTTGTAAGCGACGAAATTGAGCTGACGATTTTCATCAGAATCACTTTCTCTAAGCGTTTTTTTAGCTTCTTTTATAGCTTGTAATTCATTTGTATACAGATCCATAAAGCTGTCCGCATTTTTATTCTTCAATATTCTCACCGTGTGTGAGTACTTTTCGTAGCTATCTACTAAAATTGCTAAACTTTTCTGATCGTAAGTATTTATACTTGCAATTTTAACTATTAGCTGTTCAAGCTTTCCTCTTTCTTTTGCGTAACCCATAATTGCGGTAAATATACCTGTTCCCAATAAAAACTGCACCATCATCGCCCATCTTTTCCATATTTTTAATCATTTCATCAAAACATTTTGATTCCTAGTATGTTTATATGGCAACTAACTTATTTTTTCTACCATGAAAGCAAAAAATAAAGACCCAAAAAGCACAGGGTCTGAGAAAACAAAAGCGTCTCGTAGACCTAGCTATTATTTTCATGCTGATGAGGATTTTCGGGAAGATCGGGATTGGATAAAAAATCAAGCTATGGATGTTGCTGACCAAAAGAAACAGATCAAAGCTCTTCCCTAAACAACAATAAAGGAAGATGTGTATGGTAGGCTAACTTATTCGTAAGGTTGCGATGTAAAATACTTTCAAAAAAACCATATATTTTGGGAACGGTGATGACCAGATCTGCTTTAATCTTGTCTGCGAATTCCATAATTCCAGTGGCCGTATCTTCATGACTAGTATAATGATATTCAGGCTCCCCTCCATCCCACAATAGGTGAAGATCAGAGATCTCCTTAATTGTATCAGGATTAAATCGTGCCCCATCACGATCTACATTTAAGATGTATAAGGTCGCCCCTAGCGCATCAATCAAACCTTTCATAGCAAGAACAGGGGTCGATTCTGATACTCGCCTCAAGTCGCAGGCAAATACGATCTTCTCAATTCTTTTAAATACGGCCACGGGTGGTACAATTAATAAGGGAGCTAGACAATCATTTGCTAAATCTAAGGTATTGCTACCTATAAGCACTCTTTCCAGCTTACTCTTTCCAGTAATCCCGACTACCACAAGCCCGGCGCGTTGTTGTTGAACTAGCATGTTTACCGCTGTAACCAATGTTCGTTCATCACTTTGAATTTTTATTTCTGTCTTAGGAGATACCAATGGCTGCATCATGTCTTTTAGCTTGGTTAACTTAGTCAAACTGTCCTCCGATGAATCTGCAGCTTTAGAACCAACCGGAGTAAAGCCTGTTGGTGGTAATAAAATAGACTCATAGGAATGATACAACATCATGTTCGTCGTTTTTAACTGTTTACTCAATGCGGCCGCATACATACATGCGTTCTGCGCTGCGTCCGAGAAATCAGTAAGCACCAACATGTGAGTTACACCCTTAAACTTATCCAGTTGTATTTCAATGGCCGCTTGCAATTCCTGAAATCCAAGATCAGAAATCTTTCTTTCACCACGCTTTACAATCGTCCATACTCCATCTAACGAACGATTCATTAGAATCGGACTAGGCTCATTTGTTACCATTTCCACCTTAAATTGACGGTAATGGTCAAATGCAGTGACAATAGCGCTTAAATCAAGACAACCCGTCGTGAATTCTACAGAAAATGTTTCCATTATATGATCTCCTTAATGAGAATTAAAATCCTCTATGTAACGAGCGTTAAAAAGATGCAAAAAATCAGACTCATAAATGAAACCCGCTTTTGGTAAAGAACAAATACTGATGACAACAGTTTTATAAAAAAAAACAAACTACTTTTTTTTATAGCTGTTCTTACGATGTGGTTGGAATAAGCCAGCTGCAAAAATTGGAGGACACCGAAATGGCATTGGCAAATTCCGCTCCACTTTCTGAACATATTATCCGGCAAATCCATGAGCATGGACCTATATCTTTCCATGATTATATGGAGGCTTGTTTGTATCATCCTCAAATGGGGTATTACACATCAAGCCCCCATATCATTGGGGAAAAAGGTGACTTTTATACCAGCACCACCCTCAGCCCTGTGTTTGGCATAATGGTAGCAAAACAGCTAGAGGAGATGTGGGTGCATATGGGTAGTCCCGCCTTTACCATTGTAGAATATGGTGCGGGTACTGGTGAGCTCTGCAAATCTATCCTTAATCATTTAAAGAACAATGAAAGGATGTACAAAGAGCTGCGCTACTGCATCATAGAGAAGAGCCCGGTAATGTGTGATCAAGAAGCTGAACATTTATCTGAAAAGGTGGAATGGTACAATTCAATTCAAGAAATTAAAGAGATAAATGGCTGTATCTTATCAAATGAACTAGTCGATAATTTTGCCGTTCACCGCGTAGTGATGCAGCACGAACTGATGGAAGTGTATGTAAACCACAAAAATGGTTTTGCGGAAACCTTACTCCCAGCTAATCCAGCGCTCAAAAACTACTTATTAGAATTGAATATAGATCTTCCAAGAGGATACTGTACAGAAATTAATTTGGAGGCACTAGACTGGATGGCCGAAATTGCTTCAGCGCTCAACAGCGGTTATGTGCTTACTATCGATTATGGTTTTCAGAATTCAGAGTTGTACAAAGCCAGTAAAAGTCAGGGTACACTCCTCTGTTACCACCAACATGCAATAAATGATTCTCCGTATGAGCATATTGGCGAACAAGACATGACTTGCCATATTAATTTTTCTGCCTTAGCACATTGGGGGGCAAAAGACGGATTAGCAACATGCGGACTTACCAATCAAGGATATTTTTTAATGTCATTTGGCTTTAGAGAACACCTGGTCAAATCTTTGGCCGAAGAAAAAGATGTTCTCCGTGCTGCGGCACAAGTCGCAGCCATAAGTCATACCCTTTTACTGGATATGGGGAGTAAGTACAAGGTGCTTATCCAGCAAAAGGGCGTAAAGCCAGAGAAACTGTCCGGACTTGCCTATTGCATTTAATATGCGATGCTATTTGTCGCATATCACCCCTTAAATTGTCGATTATACAATCAAGAATGGTTGTAAACAACAGTAACTTAGTGTAGATAAATACAAAAACTTAAAGCTTAACAGTTATGAAAAATTCCATTTATCCTTGTCTAACTATCCGAGGTAAAATTGTAGAAGCAGCGGATTTTTATATCCAAACTTTTGGAGAAGGGAAAATCAATCAAACCTCATCATTTGTTATACAAATTGAATTGAGCGGAGAAAAATTCATGTTACTTAACGATGGGCCGTCTACAAATCCTAATCCCGCCATTTCATTTATGGTTATCTGTGAATCTGCAGAAGAAACAGAAAAATACTGGAATAAATTGATTGAAGGCGGAAGTATACTTATGCCATTGGACAGCTATGATTGGAGTCCTAAATATGGTTGGGTGCAAGATAAATACGGGGTATCCTGGCAATTGTACACCGGAGATAAAGCAGATACACCGCAAAAATTCTGCCCCACTTTAATGTTTACAGGTGACAAAGCGGGTCAGGCCGAAAACGCCGTAAATTATTATACACAGTTGTTTCCAAATTCTAGCATCCAAGGCATCATGAAATACGCTGAAGGCGATAAAGAAAGTGTTGATTTTGTGAAACATGCCCAATTTAAAATCAATGATTTTGTAGCTATGGCCATGGACAGCTCTGCCGAACATGGCTTCAGCTTTAATGATGCCATCTCGCTAGTTGTAGAGTGTGAAACGCAGGATGAAATCGACAACTACTGGGACTTGTTAACCGCTAATGGCGGCTATGAAGTTGCTTGTGGTTGGTTAACTGACAAATATGGGGTAAGCTGGCAGATTGTACCAAAATCATTAGGGAAATTGGTTACTGACCCAGCCCGTACACAAAACGTGATGAAGGTAATGATGCAAATGAAAAAACTGGTTATCGCGGACCTGGAGAATGCATAATATATTGCAAATCGCATACCTTATTCAAGAGGTATGCGGTTTGCATTAGCTTCGAGCCACATATCAAAGGATTGCAATTCCGGATTTAACACTTTGGAATATTTCACATCACGCACACCATTACACACTTCATCAAAATCGCGATAAAACTGGAACATATTCCCTAAATCATCAGCCCCAGGAAAACCTAAACCCCGATATTGATCATACATTATCCTCGCTCCCCGCCCAAGGTTTTAAGGTACTCATCATTGTTTCATCAAGGTATTTTGAATTAAAATGTTCCTCACTAGAATTAATAAACAAAACTGTTCCACCCCCAATGTTATCGATTACTTTATTAACTACTGATTGTGGTACTGCCGGGCATCCTTGGCTTCTACCTAATCTACCTAAAGCAGAAATAGTTTGCGGGCCAACATAATTTGCCCCATGCACCACTATAGCACGCTTTCGCGCATTAGAATTAAAGCCTTCATCCATTCCATCCAACCTTAAGGAACGACCGTGCTTCCCATTATAAGTTTCTCCGGTTATATAAAAACCCAGACTACTTTTGAGGGATTCGCTCGTATTAGAAAAATCTACCGCTTTATCGCCACCACTAGCCTGTCCATGGGCCACCCAGGTATTCAACAATAAAGTTTTTTTATGAAGGTCTATAATCCACAAACGTTTTTCAGTACTCTTCATGTCAAAGTCCGCGATGGTAACCACAGATTTATCTCCGTCGACTTTTCCTAAATTTTTAAGATTAAAGAAGCCTGTAACTGCCTTTTCAAAAACTTCTAGCTTCAAGCCACTAGCTTCCAAATTAACACTATCGTACAATTTACTAATGTAATTGTTGTACAGCGAGTCACTGTTTACGATTTTACTTGGTTGTATTGTTGTTGTTGGTTGTATTTCCGTCTTTTTCACTGATCTCCAGCTGATTGTAGTCAAAGCCAATATAATAACAATTGGCGTCCACAACCCTAAAATGCATTTTCTCATCCTATAGAGTTACTTAGCTTTAAAAAATAAATATGTTTAAGTAAGAGGTTTATGCAGATGTGGTTTTTTAATTGGTTTAAGGTTTAACTTGGGGCAAATGTAACAATTTTATTTCACGTAACTAGCTATATATTTAACAATTACCTTAAGGTGACTTTAAAGTACACGTTGCTTTCCACAACAAATAAGCACTAATTCTCGTCAATAACCTTCAATAGCAACGCTAGATCTTTTTCATTATTATAAAAATGAAAAGCTACTCTTAAGCCTTCGCCACGTGGTAAAGCCAATATTTTGGCATCATTTATTCTTTTTGTCAACTCGATATTCGTTGAAATGTTGAATATTGTTGAATGTGAAGTTCTTTCCGTTACCGATCTGGAAAGAAGCCCTCTATCCATAAAGGCATTTTTCGCAGTTTCAGCTAATGTGTGTAATCGTTTTTCAATAAAATCTAAGCCAAGCCCTTCTAAAAGCAATATAGATTGTTTCAGCGTGCCAAAGTTTAGTGTGTCTAAATGTCCCGGTTCAAAACAAAGCGATAGTAATTTTCTGTCTTTTAAAAAAGGCTCCTTAGGTAAGGTATAATGCAATCGATCCTGATATAGATATTTATACACCTCTTCCTTAATGAGCACAAATCCATTACCGTAACCAGCAAGCATCCATTTGTAGCCACTGCTGATCAGCACATCTAATCCTGATTCTTGAAAATTAAAATTCTCTGTACCACAAAATTGAGTTCCATCAGCAACAATCAGCATATTCGGATATTCGGCTTTTAATCTTTTTACAAAATTAAGATCGATTTTAATCCCGCTAATGTATTGAACCAAGCTTATGGCCAATACAGATGGTTTAAAGACTTTTATTTTAGCTAATATATTTTGCTCAAGGTCTTCGTTTAGTTCGGCGTATTCACAACTAAACCCTCTACTTTCGACAGGATAATTTACAGAAGGATAATCACTATTGATCAGTAAAAACGTATGATCACTGGACAATCCATCTAAGAAAATATTAAATGCAATAGAAAAATTCTGCACAAGAAAGGTGTTTTCTACCTTACCTTTAAAAAACCGAGATACCTGCTGCCTTACATCCTTTAAAAAGTCAGCTTGCTGTAAGCGAAATTCACTTCCACGTCGCATAAAATCTTCATCATGAGCTCTCCTCCATTCTTGTATGGATTGTGATAAAATACCAGAACTGGCGGTATTGAGGTAGGTATAGCGCTCTAATACTGGGAATTGTGCTGAAATGTCCATATAGCAAATGTAAAAAACTTAAAACTCTTTTCGTTGTTTTTCATGGCGAAGTAAATACTTTCTTCCATTAAAAATCTAAGATCATGAATCAAGAACTCGAAATCATACGTGACCAGCAACAAGAGGTATGGAATAAATTTTCGGCAGGCTGGAAAAAATGGGATACGCTTACCATGGACTTTTTAAAGCCTGTAGGTGATGAAATGATCCGATTACTTAATCCTAAAGGTAATGATATGGTACTCGATATTGCTTCGGGTACTGGCGAACCAGGCTTAACTATTGCATCCATGCTCACAAATGGAAAAGTCACACTCACAGATCTTTCGGCCGACATGCTTGAGATAGCTCGTGAAAATGGAGCAGACAGAGGGATTAAAAACATTGAAACCATTGTTTGTGATGTTTGTGAACTGCCATTTGAAGACCATACATTTGATGTTATAAGTTGTCGATTTGGTTTCATGTTTTTCCCAGATATGCTACTTGCAATTAAGGAAATGGCCCGTGTACTGAAACCTGGGGGAAGAATCGTTACTGCTGTTTGGAATATCCCTGAGAAAAACTTCTGGGTAACGGCCTCCATGGGTGTAATCCGCAAAAATATGGATATACCTGTACCTCCTCCTGAGGCTCCGGGAATGTTTCGCTGTGCCGAAGCGGGCATGATGTCTGATTTATTCAAACAGGCAGGCTTAACAAATATTTCAGAAAAAGAGGTTGCAGGAAAAATGAATTGCGGAACCACGGATACTTACTGGAATCTGATGACTGATGTAGCTGCACCTGTTGTTGCAGCACTTAGTAAAGCGGATCAGGCTACGAAGAACAAAATAAAAGCTGAAGTATATGAAACAATAAATCAAAAGTACGCTGATGGAGATGTTGTTATTGACTCTAGTGCTATTGTAATTTATGCCGAGAAATGACCTTCCAACTCGTATGCAAAATTTAAATATATATAAAAAACTAAAAACTGAACAAGGTGTTTGCAGTACGTACTAAATTAAAATACAATGGAAAAAGTAATGGTTTATTTCGACATGCCTGGTGTTTCAGGAGAACAGTATGATCAAGTCTGGAGAGACTTGCGTGAATCAGGTAATCCAACTCCAAAAGGATTGCTACATCATGCAGCTGCACCAACCCCAAATAGTTGGTTGGTTGTTGATGTTTGGGAATCTGAAGATGATTTTAAAGAGTTTGGCAAAACCTTAATGCCAATTCTCGAAAAGAATGGATTTCCAAAAGGTGATCCGGTAATATTGCCGCTTCACAACATGTATGTTAGTTCAGCACTACATGAATATGAATCAAAAATCTAGTTGAAAGCTTTTAACCCTGCATGTTTGGTAAATTAGAACATGTAGGGTTAAAACCTAAGTTGCTACACCTAAATTACCCCTTGAAGGATACAGTTTTTTATCAGCTGGGCAGTATTTTTAGAATCTGATTTTATCAAAATATTATTGCGGTGTTTCTTTACCGTAAGGGGGCTGATAAATAGCTTTTCACCTATTTCCTCATTATTTAAGCCATTACTAACAAGCTTAATGATATCAATTTCCCTTTTAGAAAACTCCTTTAAATCCTGATCATCTGCCTCCAGGCTTAGATTCATAAATGAAGGTTCGCCATGAAGACCAATAAGTGATACTTTGTAAGTATTAAAATTACTCAGGTGATCAATACGGGTATTGATATTTAATGATTTACCATAGCCCCCCAGATCATCCATAGTTAACATCAATGCCTGGTGATTGAAAAGTACATATTCTCCATTTTTTAAACGTCCTCTGTAGCAGTAACTAATTTTGTACTTCAGCAACTTATTCCGCTCAATTTTTTCCAGGAAAAATTTAGTTAGAAAGGCCTCTGCTTTAATAACAAACGCTATATCCTCTGGATGAATTGCACCCAATAAATCATTAAAGCTGGTCTCTCCAGGTTTAAAGTCATGCATATCGTAAAGCGATGGACTGATGTCGGAAATAGACATGTCAAAAAAGTCTATTACATAAAAAGAAAACGGCCCAGTACTAATAATTGAATTTGTCAGATCACCAAAGGATATTTGATGCGGAGTATTTTCAACTGTTCTATTGGAAAGCCAAACATCATGCAGGCCTTGTATTGCAGGAGTCATAAGATGATTAATTAGATTCAACAAATTAATACAATAATTTGTTAAATTGTAAATAAACAGACAGATAAATTCCAAAACCGAATCTATATATGTATCAATACTATGATTGGTGGTGGCAAATCCGCTGAATCTGCTATATTAGCAGCACCAATCAGAACTAAGAATGAAACATCCTTATAAAACGCAGCTCCTACTGAACCTGAAAGCACATTACCAGGAACAATCATGGCGTACAATTACCTTTTTTGATGGCCGTAGGGATGAAATTCTGTTTGTTTTACCAATAACAGAGGATATCAAGAGCGTCTTTGACAACTTACTAGCAGTGCTAACCACTTTGCCGGAAATTGATCATCCTAGTGAACGAACGGTAATTAGCTTTAGCGATGAAAACGGTAATGGCTATTGCTCCAGACTGATCAATCCAAACACTCAGGATGAAATCAATCTGGCATTAATCGGCTATCGCCCGCAACGAAAAGTAAGACCTGAAGAACTTCAGGAGCTGTCCTAATTATTTTAGACAATATATTGCAACACACCAAAAACCATACTGAGCACTATTAAATAAACGATATTCAAGCGAAATTTAAAGATCAACACCAAAGACACTACTATCCATAATAAGGACATTAAATCTATTCCCGAGAGCGTAAAACCGTGCGGAAACAAAACATCTTTACCCAAATAAAGGGTGAGATTTAAAATCACACCGACAACTGCAGCTGTCACAAAATTCAACACATCGCTGATTATGGCGTTACCTCTTGAACGCTCCAAAACCGGTCCGCCAACAAAAATAAACAGGAAAGAAGGTAAAAAGGTATAAAACGTGGTTGCCAGAAGACCAACGGTCCCCATCCATAAAGAGCAGCTAAAATGATTATAACCAGCCATAAAACCAACATAACAAACCACTATGATCAAAGGGCCCGGTGTGGTCTCTGCCAGGGCAAATCCATCTACCATTTGTGATTTAATTAACCAGTTAAACTTTGAGACACTAAATTGCGCCACATACGGTAAAACAGTATAAGAGCCGCCAATGGTAAAAAGAGCAGTTTGGGTAAAAAACAATATTAGGCCTTTCCAAAAGGAAAAATCACTGCTCAGCAGATAAAACAACAAAAACGGCAATACCCACAAGAGAAAAAAGATTATACTTTGTTTGATTAATAATCTGGTATTGAAATCCTTTCCAAGTCCTTCTGTATTTTTATTAATATAATACCCTTTCTCACTGAGATGCTCATCAGTGTGCTCCGCAGTTTTCTTATAAACAAGACCAGGCCAAAGATATATGAACAATAAAGCAAGCACGATGGTACCCACAATAATGTAGGGCATAGAGATGTTAAAGAAGAAAATACAGGCAAAGGCAATAGCGGCCAATACATAGTGCAAAATGCTGTGAAGTGCTTTGCCACCGACACTCCATACCGCATGAAAAATAATGGCTACAACTGCAGGCTTTAAGCCACTAAATATGGCAGTCATCCAGTCCTGATTTCCAAAAGTCACATAAATTATGCTTAGCCCCAGCAGGATGAACATGGAAGGAAGGATAAAAAATATACCCGCAATTAAACCTCCCCGCTTACCATGAAGCTGCCACCCGATATAAATAGCAAGTTGTTGCGCCTCCGGGCCTGGCAAAAGCATACACAAGCTAAGTGCATGAAAAAACCTGCTACTGCTGATCCATTTCTTCTTTTTAACCAGGAAATCATGCATGATGTTTACATGGCCCAGTGTTCCTCCGAAACTGATCCATCCTAATTTAAACCAAAATTTTAAAGCCTCTTTGAAAGCGGGTTTTGTCAGTGTCTTTTCTTCTTGCATGCGGGATTTCGTGTTCAATAATGCTGCTATTTAAAGCTATAATAGCATACGCGAAAGATACGAAAATCGCTGTTATGAACCTTGGCTTATTTCATTATTTACACCCTTAAAGAGCCCCGGAAAGCCCTTGCTGCATAGTAAGATTCCGCACCATTGTGATACACAAACACTTTTCCGTAGCGATAATCTGCAAAAATGGCACCACCAAGTTTTCTAATGTCAGCAGGTGTTCTCAACCAACTTGAAGTCTTCGTGTCGAACTTTCCAAATTCCTGCAACGCTCTATATTGTTCTTCCGTTAAAAGTTCAATGCCCATGGCAGCGGCGGTATCTATAACGTTATTTGCTGGTTTATGCTCTTTCCTTGATTCCCAGGCTTCGCGGTCGTAACAAAGGCTTCTGCGACCTTTAGGGCTTTCTGCTGAACAATCATAAAAAATGTATTCGCTGGTATTTTCATCATAACCAACAACGTCTGGCTCACCGCCAGTTACTTCCATTTCATCCAACACCCATAATTTTTCAGGCTTAGCTTCGATCTTTGCCTGTACTTTAGCCCATTCCAAGTCTTTATGGCGATTCATGTTTTTATGAAAGCGCGCTTTCAATGTGTTGAGTAGTTCTTCACTTTGTTCTGCTGACAACACTTTACTATTGTTTTTCATATCGTTTATAATTATAGGTTAACTGAAATGGTTTTTCTATCCTCTGGTCTAAAATACCAAGATACAACAGTCAAGACAAGTAATAATACCGGTCCAAAAAAATCTTTAGCACCACCTCCACTGGCCAGGTGAGAAAAAACGGCTCCCGACATCGCAAAAAAGAATCCCGCATACGCCCATTCCTTTAATAAAGGGAATTTAGGAATAAGCACTGCAATCACGCCTAAAATTTTCCAAATCGCTATCATCGTCATAAAATAAAGTGGGTAGCCTAACTGTGTAAATAGTGCTACTTCCTCTTTCATTTTTAATAACTGAACTATTCCAGTTGACACCATGCCTAACGAAAGCCAGAGTGTAGCAATCCAATAGATGATTTTGTTTCTCTTTGTCATAACGTGTTATTTTAATTTGTTTACAATTTCCTGCAATCTGTTATGTGCCATATTTATACCTTGTGCAAAAGGTAGTTTTAGCATTTGATCCCTGAGGGCAACTGATCTATATATCGTATGTATATTGAGTTTGCTAGTGTTCTCGGTAAGGCGTTCAAATTCCAGGAACTCGAGTTGAACGTCAAAAGGCGCATTCTCCATTTCAAATGTTCGTGTGATTTTCCGATTCGGAACAAACTCATGGATCACTCCATTGGCACGAAACGTTACATTTCCTTGTGCATCATTTGTTTCAAATTGCCAGCCACCATGTTGCTTATTCTCAAGCTTCAGCACTTTAGTCCCCATCCATTGCTCAACAATATCTGGCTCCGCATACGCTTTAAAAAGCAACTCCAATGGCAAATCAAATTCTCTGGTAATCAATAAGTCTTGTCTACCTTCTTCTGCATTGATTTTTGTTTTCCTTTCCATATGATTCTATTTTTCAGATTTGTAATTTTTCATGATGGCTTCTAATTTATTAAATCGATCATCCCACATATTGCGGAATGGCTCAATAAAGTCGGCTACTTCTTTCATCTTTTTTGCATTAATTTCATAGTAAACCTCTCTCCCATTTTGCGCTTGATTCAACAATTCACACTCGGTAAGTATTTGCAAGTGCTTTGAAACGGTCGGTCTTGCGGTATCAAAATTTGAGGCTATAGCGCCTGCTGTCAAAGATTGTGTAGCTACCAACATCAGTATAGCTCTTCTTGTTGGATCTGCTATGGCTTGAAATACATCTCGTCTTAAATTCATTATGTAGCTATTTGACTACAAATATATGTGTAGCTATTTAACTACGCAAATATTTTTAAAAAAAAATGCGAGAACCATATGGATACTAGAGACTTAACCTATGTCCTAAATAAACAAAAGGAATTGTGCCGGCCATCACAATTGTAGTGATCAACAAAGCGTCTTTAGAAAACAACGAAACAATTGCACTTGCTAAAAAGCAAATCCCTAGCTGAATTGTGTTTTGCATAGCAGCTGCCTTTCCAGAATTATGTGGGAATGGTTTTAATGCGGCTGCTACAACTATAGGGTAACATGCTCCATTAACTAAAGCCATTAAACAAAAGGGTATCAATAGTATAGTTAATGTTGGCTTAATTGAAATGGTAATTAAATAAAGTGATGCACAACTTATCGAGTATAAGATTAGCAATGTAGGAAGTAGTTTTTTCCCTTCTATTTTAGTTGACAGACTTCTGTATCCATATCCACCGATCAAAAATGCAATGGTTTGTGGGAAAAAACTAAATCCTATTTCACTTTCATTGTATCCAAGCTCTTTCAAAAAGAAAGGACAACCAGTAAGCCATGCAAAAAAGGCTGCTGAGCAGAGAGCATAGATCAATACATTTCCTACGTAACCTTTAGATCTTAACAGTGATAAATAAGTTCTTTCTTCCGTTGAATTAACCGGTTTAGCCGTATGGCTATCTCCTATTTTCTCCTCTTTTATGGTTAAGGTGTAGAGGATTAATAATATTGAAATTAAAGCCAGTGCTATAAATATAGATCTCCATCCAAAATAATTTAGCAAGGAAGCGCCCATTACCGGTGCTAATGCCGGAGATAGCGCCACTAAAGGCATAATTGAGGCGAATATCTTATTTGTTTCTTCTGATGGATATTTTTCGATAACTAAGGCTTGCCAGCATACAGCAGCTGCACAAACACCAATCGCTTGTACTAACCTTAACAGCAATAACACATTTACGCTTTCTGTAAAGAAAATACCTACTGAGGCTATCGTAAAAATGCTCAATCCTATTAGTACTGTTTTGGGTTTACCCGCTTTATCAGATATTGGACCCCATATCAATTGTGCAATGGCATATCCAGCTAAAAATAAACTCATTGTAGCACCTATACTGCTTTTAGTGGAGCCCAAATCCACACGCATTTTGTCAAATGCAGGTAGGTACATGTCGGTGGCTAGTAAACCTATAATGCTTAGTCCGACTAAGTAGATAAAAAATAGAAAACTGTTCTTTTTCTTTAAGATAATCTCGTTATTCATGGTGCTGCAAAGATAATATAAAAGAGAAAACCCGGTCTTTGCAATCAAATTACTCGCGGGTATTGCTGTAATTGTCAATAAACCATTTCAATGCAGGGTTTCTATTGGTATGCTTGTAAGCTACCACTACTTCGGTATTTACGGGGATATCTTTTAATTCGACAAAGGATACTTTTAAGTGCTCATACTGTCTTTTAAGGGATAATGGCAGTATCGATACACCAAGCCCCGCCTCTACTAACTGTAATATAGAATGTACATTATTAGCCTCATGTGTAATGTCAGGACTAAACTGCATGCGTTTGCAAATTTCAATCAGCTTGTTGTTATAATGAGGTGCAAATTCTTTATTGAAAAATATAAATGGACTCTTTTTTAAAAAGTCGGCCAGTTCTTTATTGCTATTAAATTTTTGTGCTGAAAGCGGGATGACAACAATGAAAGGATCAAAAAATAGGGTCTTAACGATTAGCTTTTCGGAAAGAATCGGCGCCCTTAAAATACCTACATCTAACTTTCCTTGCTCTAATGCCGCTATCTGGGTGATCGTCGGCATTTCAAATAATCCAGTTTTTATATATGGAAATTCCTGGCGCATCGCTTTTAAAATCTCTGCCAGGTCAGATTGATAAACCGAACTGATGTAACCAATCTTTAATTCGCCGCTCGCACTTAAATGAATTTGACGAACTATACTTTTACTTTCTTCCAATTTGGCAAAAATCGCGTCAACCTCGTTTTTGAAATATTTTCCAGCGTCAGTTAAGGTAACCTGTTTGTTGTTGCGTGTAAATAATTGCACTTCTAATTCCTGTTCCAGCTCTTTAATTTGGCGACTTAAGGGCGGCTGTGAAATAAAGAGTTTTGTTGCAGCTTTTGTAAAATGTAATTCTTCTGCAACGGTTTTAAAATATAAAAGATGTCTAAGCTCCATATCTTTAATACCTATTAAGTATCGTCAGTTGATAAAATTGATATTTTTCAAATATGGTAAAAGCGGTTAGTTTTGACAAACGAAAAATGATAAAATATGAAAACAGAATATTCACAAAAGGCGACTAACGATGAGATTAAGTCGCGGTTCGATAATGATGTGGAACGCTTTTCAAATCTTGAATCCGGGCAACAAACCACCGTTGACGCCCCATTAACTATGGAATTATGCACTGAGGCCGCAAAATATATCACTCCACAGGCGAAAGAGTTGCTAGATATAGGTTGCGGCGCGGGTAATTACACTTTGAAAATGCTGAGCAAGATTCCCGAATTAAATTGTACGCTGAATGATTTGAGTATGCCAATGCTTAGCAAAGCTAAAGAAAGGGTGTCTGCAAACACCAAGGGTACGGTGACGACCATACATGACGATATGCGTAACCTTGATCTACCAAATAACCATTTTGATATTGTGTTGGCTGCTGCCACATTCCACCATTTACGTACCGATCAGGACTGGGAACTTGTTTTTACCAAGATATACAATGCACTTAAACCGGGTGGTAGTATTTGGATTTCTGACTTAATTACGCATGACTCAGCGCTGATTAATAAGCTATTTCAAGATAAATACAGGGCATATCTTGAAACGCTTGGTGGTCCGGAATATGCGCAAAAAGTATTTGATTATATTGACTATGAGGACACACCACGTTCTTTAGGCTACCAGCTTAATTTGTTAAGTAAAATAGGATTTAAGGATGTTGAAGTACTCCATAAAAACGCTTGTTTCGCCGCTTTTGGTGGCTTAAAGTAACAATTGGGTAGGAAACTGATTAAATTACTTACTTTTGAATGCTACATAACAGCATTCTGCAAGTCATTTCAAAGTATGAACATCAGTCAAATTTTAAACAAAATTTATCCGCTTCCTTCTGAGACAATAACCGAGATCACTAAATACATCAAGGAAGTTAAATTTGAAAAGGGACATATCCTATTAAGGGCTGACAAAATAGAGAGACATCTATATTTTATAAAAAAAGGTGTGGTAAGAGCTTTTGCCGCTCAGGAAGAAAATGACATCACATTTTGGTTTGGTGAAGAAGGTGAAACTGTCCTTTCCATGAAGAGTTATGTAGAGAATCAGAAATCGTACGAAAATATTGAACTTCTGGAAAATTGCGAACTGTACGAGTTAAACATTGACCACCTGCGGGAGCTTTTTAACAAGGACATACATATCGCCAATTGGGGTAGAAAATTAGCGGAGAAAGAGCTCTTAAAGCTTGAAAAGAGAATTATCTTAAGAGAATTGCAATCTGCAAAAGAGCGTTATGATGAGTTGTTAAAAAGTACCCCTAGCCTTCTGCAACGCGTTCAACTGAAGTTTATCGCTTCCTATTTAGGAATTACGCCAGTAAGTTTAAGTCGTATCCGCAAAGAAAAATGATTATAGTAAATTAAATGGTAGGTAGGTTCTTATTGAAACCGAATTACATGGATTGTATTTTCGCTGGTTTAACACAGACTCTAGTCAAAGATAATTTAATTCACCATGTATTAACTGGAATTAACCGGATACTGGACGGACACGGCCGTCTAGTGTCCGATCAATGTCCGTTCATTAGCCGCTTATAAGCCGTTTATATAGAGTTAACTATAAGGCAACTTTCAAACAACAGCAAAATGATAAATAACAAGCTCCAAATCCAATCATTTTTTCTATTTTCGGCGCTTAGATACGATTACAAAACACATGAAACTTCTTTTTACCTGTCTTTATTACCTGGAAAATCCTGAGCAATCTATATTGGAGATCAAAAGAACAGATCTTGCTGAAGATGCTGATATCTCAGAAATATTCCGTTGGCTCATCCTGGATAAAAAATCAGCACAAATTCAGTCCTTGACTTTCCGTTCCATGGACTCTTCAGGTGAAGTGCAGGAACGTTTCTTTGAACAGGGTTACCTGAAATTCAATGAACAGAGTGCCACTTATATTGAAAAATTCAATTCGGCGCAACATCAGCTGGATAACCTTAGCCCAGCAAGCCTATCCACACAAATACAAGATATCGTAACAGCTTATCTCCTTTCTTAGAACCTGATGCTGAAACCGATATTCCTTGAAAACGACACCCTACTGATCCACCCCTTCCGTCCTGAAGATTTAGGAAGATTCGAGGACCTCAGCAGCGATATCTTTTCCATTCTGTCGGACGATCAAACCTTGAAGTTTATTCCAGGCAAGCGGCTGAACAGTTTACAGGAAGCGGAATTGTTTTTACAGACCATGGTTATGAATTATCATTCGGGTCACAATTACATTCACTTCATTACGCATAAACAACTAGACAAAGTAATTGGTATCATTGATCTGATCTCTCCGGAGGTAGCCAGGCAACATTATCAAATGGATCACTATCCTTTTTTTATTGAATTTTACTTGAGTGGCTTTGCTAGTGGCTGCTATATCATGACTGAAATCCTACCGCAATTGATTGACAACCTATCTGACCAAGGGATTTCTAAAATCGGAGCAGTAGTCAACCGAAAAAACATTGCAGCAAGGAAGGTGCTTGAAAAGGCTAACTTCAGGTACAAGGCCAGGTTTGATATGCTACAGGACCTGTACGAAACTACAAACTAGTCCTTTATCAGTTTTTACCTTTAACAATCACCCCACCAATTGGAGTACCAGGGTTTGCTACTTTCGTTTCAGTTTTATGAAGAGGGTTATTTTGCTCAGCACCACTCCCTTGATACAAAGGATTTTCGGTCTTTATCGCTGCTGAAGAACCAGCTGCATGCAGCCCTTGATTTACTTTTTCGCCAAAGGTTGTACCCTGAGTTTGTTTAGCACTGCTTATTACTGAAGCTCCGGGGACTGTGCCGCCCAGTACAGCTGTCTTTTGTGGCAATATTGAACCAGTACTTGTCTTAGGTGTATCGGATGGTAGTACAACTTTACCTGTGGCTGCATAAGATGCCGCTGCAGCACCACCTCCAGTTCCTTTCAGTGTGCCTACATTGGAAACTTTTGCTTGTCCAAAAGCGATTGAACCGATAAATGATAGGGCGAAGATTAAAGTGAAAGTTTTCATGATATTCCGTTTTAAAAGATTAAATACTGTTTAGTTATTGGTATATCAAGAATTGGATAGAATTGTTACCCCCACCTACTCATTGTGGTCATCCGGGGAGACTGCCCCGCCTGAATAGATGGCAAAGAATTCCTTTTTGTAAACCTCACCAATGGGAAGTTCATTTTCCCCCAGATAAATAGTATGGTGATCAAAAGACTCGATATAATTTTTATTTACTATGTAGGATTTACTTACCCGCAAAAACGTATCCCCTGGAATTTTTTGATGAAAGGTTTTTAAATTCATTGCAGTAATCAACTTCTGATTACTTGTATGGATTACTACATAATCTTTCAAACCTTCAACAAACCTGATATCAACAAATTTGATTCGGTGAAACCTTCTGTCAGATTTAATCAACAGAAAATCTGCAGTACTACCTTCAACGGTATTCTTTTCAGGACTATCCGATAACAATCCCTGATATGCCTCTGCCTTTCTTATGGCATTGCTTAGCCTCGATTTATCTATTGGTTTGAGCAGATAGTCAATAGCATCCAATTCATAGCTTTTTAAAGCATACTGCGGGTAAGCTGTCGTGAAGATGACCATTGTCGATCCTGGCAATTGCGTAGCAAACTCAAGTCCGGTTACCATCGGCATTTCAATATCCATAAAAATCAGATCGATCTGATTTAATCTCAAGAAGTCAAGCGCCATTCGGGCATTGGAAAAATCCCCCAATATTTCAGTATTGGATACCTCCTTTATCAAGGCCTTCATTTCGGCTCTGGCCAGGGGTTCGTCATCTACAATGATACAGTTCATAAGGGTAAAATTAAGGTAACGGTAAACTGGTTTTCTGTGGAATTCACAGTCAAAGAATAATTCTCTTGGTACAATAACTCAAGCCTACGTTTAATGTTCAACAGTCCTAACCCACTGTTTTTTTGATCTGATAAAATAAAATGAGGATCTTTTGAGTTCGTACAAGAGAAATGAAGCTGATTTCCAAAAAGTACTATTTTGATACCAATATGAGATTGATTGCCACTGATATCCACACTATGTTTGACCGCGTTTTCTACAAAAGTGGTAAATAAGTTAGGGGGCACAAAAATACCATTCAGTAATCCTGGTGTATCTGGGGTACTAACGTCAATAAGGAGATGATCTCTCCTAAGCATTTCAAGGTTAAGGAAGTTCGATAAAAAAGTGATTTCAGAGTTCAATAATGTTTGCTCTTCATTGTTCTCGTAAATCTGGTAACGTAGAAATTCAGACAGTTTCATAATCACAAGATTAGCTTTATCAGGATCGGTTCGTATCAGTGCTTTTATGCCGTTCAACATATTAAAGAGGAAGTGCGGATTGATCTGGTTTTTTAACTCATTGAGTTCCATCCTTAGGGTAATATTCTTCAACTCGGCAATTCGGTCATTATCTCTGGTCCAACGTTGAAATAATTTAATCATGGTGGTAATCAGAACAATCGACACCGTTATAAAAAAGCCCTCAAAAAAGCCCCTATAGTTAACAGCCTGCGGAATCTCACCTGAAATCAGATAGGCATGAAACAAAGCAGCCATGAAAGTCAGACTAAGGAATACCAAAAGCGAAAGAAGAACCAGATACAATAAATGTCTACCCCTAAAGAAGAAAACGGGAACCAAAAAGTACATATTGATATAGCATATTGTGATCAACACTCCGTAGACACAGAACAATCTATAATACTTTAAAGGTTCGGGATATCCAACCTGCCAATTGGAATAAGAGATTACAACCAGGCTTGCCACTAAAAATACAACATGACGTAAGATCCTGTACCGATCATCAATAATAAACTGCAGGAGATTTGTATTCTTCAGTTCAAGCTCTGGTTTCATTTCAATTTTTTATGGTTAGCAAAGATAGCACTATGCCAAAGCCTCATTAGCAAAATTATACCAAACAAACCCTTTATTATACCAAATTCAGGATATGTCAATTTTAGTATAATAACTAAGCGCTTTGGTATAAAAACAAAAATACGCATTCACATTATACATTTCTTTGCATTCAATTCACCATCAGAATCTTAATAGAACACATGAATAGGATAAAAAGTACAATGACGGTATTCGGCATGCTGATCATATCAGCAAAGTGCTTCTCTCAGGTTACAGATAGTATCCCGAAGAAGGCAGAAGATAGTTTGAGTATACGAAAACGAGTAGTTGCATTTGCTGCTGAGAAGTTTGCCATAGCCCGGCCCTTAAATTTCGAGTTCAGTAATACTGCCCCGTATCATTACAAGTCAAAAAAGCAAGATAATATCTCCCCAGGCGGCGAAGTAACCAGCTTTCAGCAGGTGAAATTGAGCGCCAACATCAATTTGATTAAAAAAAAGACATGGCTCTTGAGTACTACTATGGGCTACAGATTCACTTCGGTGGCAACAGATGTTACTAAAACTGGCACAACAGATCAGATCACCATGGATAATGATTTTTATTACCTGTTTTCATCTCTGAACCTGAGCTATTTTTCCTCTTTATTCGGAAAGCGGGTAATTTATAACTCGAGTGTCGTGGTAGATGGCAGTGATAAACATTTCGAAAGGGTAAAAGGCTTGTTTGCCGGCGTAATGGTATTAAAAGCCAATCAAAAGACCAAGATGACAGCAGGATTCATGGTTAACATTGATCCGGGTGCAGTAACTCCATTCATCCCTATATTCTCTTATGAACATAAATTCAATAATGGCTTAATCGCTGATATTTTCCTCCCCCGAAGCATACAGCTAAGAAAGTTTGTTTTTAACAGCGGCAGAATTTCATTGGGCACTGAATTGGATGGAACCTCATTTTACCTATACAATTTAGACGGTACTTCTCAAAAATATGAATACAGGCAACTGGATATCAATTCAGGACTGACCTATGAACATGTAATTGCAAAACACTTTATGCTTACGGCAAAAAGTGGGGTAAAAGTTACACCTACGGGTAGGATATTTAAAAAAGAGGAGACATTTCAGAAGCCTGTTTATCAAGTAACTCCTGATCCGGCATTTTACTTCAATATAGGCATCTCGTTTAATCCTTTTTCTTTACTGGGGAAGAAGAATTAGCGCATATCAAAACCAATAAGCATGGTAGCAATTTTCAAAACAAATGTCAAACACCCAGCAGCTGCAATGAACGTCATAACCGAGCTGTTGTTTAGATATCCAGCATTCAAGATCTCTATCGACCTGGAGGATGTAGACAAAATACTCAGAGTTGAAGGGAATTTTTTCCATGAAGAAGATATTATCTTTTCCCTTTTGAACAATGGTTATATCTGCATCCACCTCCCCCATGACATCAATAATTGATCAATTTAGAGGAAACGGCCTCATGATAAATGATGGTGTGTTTTTTTTATAATATCTTTCAATACCATATCCAGCTCTTCTGAGGATGCCTTCAAATGTGGGATCAGCTCTTTTACACTCATTAAATCGATATCATGCAAATTGATTAAAGAAACAAGTCCCAGTATTTTTGACAGGGGGCTTCGGATTTTATGAGACTGAATCCATGATATTTCCCGCAAACGCGAGTTTTGTTCTTCGATCGCCCTAATACGACTAACCCGTGCTGTGATATCCTGCATGGACCCTATCATTCTTATTGGCTGGCCCAACTGATCAAACAGGATAAAGGCCCTGTCCTGAACAAACTTATAGGATCCATCCGCACAACGGAACCTGTAATCAATTTTTATCCTCTGTTTTTTGTTCTTAATCAGAAAATCTACCTCTTTAATCACATCTTCCAGATCTTCTGGGTGAACATGGCTCCTCCACCACTCTTCGGTACTGGAAGTCTTTTTATGACCAAATATCCCTGCGATTCCACGATTCCAGATCATCTCTCCGGTAAGGATATTCCAGTCCCATATCGCATCACTCGTTGCCTTCGATACAATGTTAAAGCGTTCAATACTTTCCTCCATCGCCTGTTTGGCCCGCATCTCCGCTGTGCGGTCAATAATCATCACCAGCCGAGCACTTTTACCTTCAAACAAAACGTTGTTTCCTTCTACACATACGTAGATCATATCACCATTCTTTTTTATATGCCGTACGATACTTTTATCAAACAAACCGATGCTATCTTCCTTAGTAAGGATATCAAAAAGGCAGTCCATATCTTCCTCCGGCCGTACATCCAGAATTGTCATTTCCATAAATTCGGCCCTGTTATATCCATAATGCTGGATCGCTGCCTCGTTTATATTCAGAAACTGCAGGCTGTTCAGATCATACACCCATTGGGGTACAGGACTTAAGTTAAATAGCTCAATATATTTTTGCTTTTCCTTCTCCAGTTTAATTACTGAATTTCTTCTTTCTGTGATGTCTTTAAAATAAATAGATAACCCGGTTCCTGATGGATAGACGGCAACTTCTATCCATATTTGATGTGGCGGAAAAAACTCCTCAAAATGCACGGCTATATTATTATCCATAGCCCGGTGGTATTCCGTATAAAATTTTAAAGGAATAGCGTCATGGTATACCTCCCATAAATTCTGGCCAATAATCTTGTGCCTGGGCATCAATAATAATTTTTCTGCTTCTTTGTTCCAATAGGTCACGGTCCACTCACTGTCCACCTCAAAAAAGGCATCGGTAAAACTCTCCAGGATATTGGCTATTCGCTTTTGATAATTTAGTAATTGTTGCTCAGAACTTAAATCGTTAAGTTTTTTATTTTGGTGCTCGCTCATAGGTAGTGGATTGCGTTATATTAAATAAGAGGTTATTGACCAGTGTACCATCTACACTACGTAAAATGGTAAAACCTATTGATCCGGGTGTAGCAATTAGATTCAACTTTTCCAATTGACCCTGATCAATTTTAGCAGAATATTTTCCCGGAAAAAAGCCCAGGTAAGAAAAATAACCATCTGCTTCCGAAACGGTTTGCGCGATTTTTACGAATCGCTCGTTGTAAAAATTAATTGTTACCCCACCCTGACCTTTGTCTTCTCCTTGTTCCTTTAAAATAACTCTGCCCGACGCTTCCCCATATACCACAACAGGAATGGCTATATTCTTCACATAGTTAGGGTCGATAACAACGTTGTAATTCTTTTTAGGAAGTTTCCATGCCAACCGATCAAATCCGGAGGAATCCAGCTCAAGATTATAATTTGTATAAGCTTCGAGGTCAGTAATGCGGATAGTAGTGTCGCGGATGGATTGTGATATGCGACCGCCATTTATCCTTATTTTCAAGCCCTGAACCCGCGGTTCAGTCTTGTCTTGTCGGTTATTGCCATTCAGGTCCAGATAAGGAATTAACAATATCGCACCCTGGCCAATACTGGAATGGTTATTGAAATTTGTAAAGCCGGTTTTCCCGTCATGTATCAAACTGCCGCTTACAGCCTGAAGCAGTCTGACTTCGTCATTGCTCTTTCTTACAGATAGTCGGGTTAGTGCAAAGGAGAAATCATAACGCAAGCTGAGTTCAATATTGTTGACATCACTATTGAAATTCCGCTCATAAGATGCATTTATATAGCCATTCTTGAATACCCGTTTTTCAATTTCTGTTTTTATAGCCATAAAACTTTTGTCAACATAATTAAATTGTGCCTGCTGTGTAATCAATAGTGTTTTTAGCCTGGTCGACAAAGAAAAATTACTGAACACATCAGCATTTGTTCCTTTCAGAAAATATGAGTAGGTACTTACACTTCCATTATAGTTCCCCAAGGAAGCAGATAACATCCATTCAGCAGTCGTATATTTTGTATTTGGGAGCAGGATCTGCTGAAATGTTAACCTTGTATAGGCTGAAAAACTACGGCCTCGAATTGGAAAGGAAAGGATTGCTTTTCTGTCTTCCTCAAAAGTATTGTTAATGGCCGTTTGCCCCTTTTTGTACCAGGTGCTGTTTAGTTCCAGCTGTAAACCTGATGGCAGATTGTAACTTAATACAGCTTTAGATCGTACATTATGATCGTACTCTCCGGATGCCAGCAAATTGGGCAGCAGACGTACAGAAGTATTGATGAAAGGGATTTTAGTGCCTGAAGTTATAGAAGAAAGATACTCAATACCGCCGCCGACAGTCACATTTCGACTAATTCCGTAATTACTACTAAAACGGGCAAAACGGGTACGCTTTGTATCCTCCACCATGCCCGTGCTGGCAAAGTACTCAAATTCATTTTTCGGCAAAAAATTGAAAGGTATATTAATATTCTGTTCCGTTGAACGTTCCTCTCCATAGGGACCATAAAAGCGCAATTTTATCACTGTATTTCCATATACAAGCGGCACATTAAAAGTGTAAAAACCTGAGGCATCTGCTTTCACATAATTGATCAGGACTCCGTTAACATACAGTTCAACTGTCCAGTTTGGTTCTGTATTGTTACTTAAAGTATAGGTCCCGAACGAGCGCCTGTAAGTAGTAGCTGCGTTGGTCACCTGGATACCGATAATTGGCGCGTAAATAGAAGCGATAGATCGCCCCTGGATTTTCCCCGCAAGGAACTGTTTCGCAAAAGAACGATTATTGTCTACATATCGCCATAAATAATATTGCTGGCGCGGATTTAATTTTTCATTGTTATGATAATTGAGCACAACATTCGTCTCGCCCCCGGCAAGCATCCCCCCAAGGCCAAGGCTAACCCTCGCGTCCTTTGGTGTATTCTTATTTCCAGCAGAAGTGATGACCGCGTAGTCAGCTGCTCCGAAGTAAAACAAAGGATAATTCCGTCCGATGATAGTATCTGCCTTAAATTCCCCCTTTAACCGGCTTAAATTATTACGCATTTGCTCCAGGCGTAGCTCACGAAGTACAGGTAGCTCCAGATCTGTACTGAGCACAACAGACAAGTTGCGAAAATTGAAGGTACAATTCAATCCAAAGATTTCACCGAAGTAATCCGTCCGCAGGTATAGCTCAGTCGCTGTTCTAATCAGATCACCATCTTTAAGCGGATACACTTTATCACGGTAAATAATCTTGTTTTTGGCCAGATCGATAAAAAACTTAGCTTCCGGGTCAATGAATGTTCCGGACACCGAGTCCGGGTTGCCCGAGATGATATTGAGCTTCAAAAAGGTAAAAATATTTATAACCGGAAGATAAGCGGTTTCACCTTTGATCAACGCCGGGATTTCAGCTGCGCCAACACGCTGTACTTTTAAAAAGATAGATAGTTCTTCATACTCAGGATCTATTTGTGCCTGGGAAATTTGCACATTGAACATACAAAGACCGGTCATTAAGATCATATTTGCCATAAAGCTCCGCATCATTCTTCTAGTCCGTTCCAGGTTAAGGTTGAATAAAAGTCACTGAAAAAGTGCCGCTATAATTGCCAGGCGGATTTGTTAGTGGATTGGTTAAGGTTAAGGTGCCGCCAATCCTGATCTGTGTACGGCCCGGAGAAGTTGCCGTAGCAATAAAAGGACTTCCCGGGTCGGCATTTCCGATGTGAAGATTAATACTTCCCCCATTGCTCCCAGAGAGGGTGACATCCGGTCCGTTTACAATAGTTATGAGCGTCCCCGGCTCTGCGTCAACCTCAAAAATCGCCGGGGAAAAGGAGAAACCCTGACTTGCCTGGATCACACTTCCTGTAGTTGATCGGGAACCATCGGGGTAAATGATCACTGTTCCGCCCGAGCTTCCCTGGTAAAAGGCACCAAAAATAAGTCCTTGTGCTGGGTTAATATAAACCACTACTGGCCGCGGTGGGTTCTCTGGAGCCAATGACAATGCTCTGTTTTTTAGTTGTGCACATACCGAAAATCCACTAAATAAGGCTGCTAGTAAACATATATATCTTTTCATCTTCTTCATTTAAATCATCTGCTACTGATTAATATCTTTTTGCTATGTGTGCCTCTTGGTGTTATAAAACTTACCACGTAGACCACATCTGGGGCCAGTCCGGTAAGCGGGTATTCCCCATTTCCTTCAATTTGTCTTCGCGAAATGACCTGCCCCATGATGTTGCTGATGATCAACTGTCCCCGCTGTGCTGTTAGCAATCTAATCTTTACATACATCGTTCCACCAGATCCATATATGGTATAAATATCCCCATCTGTTTCGTTGGCCCCATTTTTGGCCGTGCAGCGTAAAGAAAACCGGTTTTCAATCGTTCCTTTCTTCAAGGATACTGTGTAAATCGGGTTCCGCTGTAAATCTTGATTAGCGCCTGTTACCGCATCTGTGAGGTAAAGATTTAGGTTAGCCGGCCAATTTTCGAGATTTCTAAGGTTAAATGTAATATTGCCGTCTTTCTCTATCTTTATTCCAAGAGGTATTACTGTGCTTGTATCGAGTTCCGACAGCGCATTGATCACTAATTTGGAGGTGCTTTCAGCTATTGTGTATAAATTTGGAAGTTCTCCATTGTCATTCATCAGCTTAACTGCTTCCAGTTGCTTGTCGAAGCCCTGGGTTGCCTGTCCGTTTGTGTAAACCACAATCGGGTCTGAAGATTGTGCGTGATCTGAAAAATTAGCACTAAACCTGAGCAGCATACGTGGGCTTGAATTCACATTCCTTGCTGTGCTCATGATAGATTTATGAAAAACAGGCGCAAGGTCATTCACTCTTACACTATTATTCATAGCCAGTGTTGAGGTTACGGGATAGGTACCGTCGCTTACATGAACAAAAAAGCCTTGCATAGAGGCGATAACCGGAGCAGCTATGCCATCGCTGGAAATACCATTGACATAAGTACTATAGCCTCCAGTGTATTGACTCACACTTCCTGAGTTAAAGAAATATACCGCATTGTCTATGTTTGTCCTGGTCCATCCACTCGAAGCATCCCAGTTGATTGGTGAAGGGTAAGGGTTTCCGACCAGGTTAAATCCTTTCGTATACAATTGATTATGATTGTATAAAGTAGTGCTTAATGCCCCATTACTTACTGTACCAGCCATGTTCACTGTTTTTGACGAAGTTGATGACCCGAAATCTGCTGCATATCCCTGTAATGGCACCAATGGATTTGAAGGATTGGTGTAAGAAGTAAATCCGCTGCTTACCTTATCCTCTATGTAATTATAAAAGTTGGGAAAGGAGGCATTTAGGTCAACTGTTGCCGCAAAGCTATTTACCGTTGCGTTCTGAAAAGGCGCACTGAAATACTTATATCCGAAGCCGGCGGCAAGGTACCTTTGCATGGTTACACTACCAGTTACACTACCGATACCACTTCCGTCAATCAGGGCGGTTTTAGTCGTCGTTGATGCCAGCTTAAGGTAGCCCGCTGAATTAAACTGCCCAGTACTTACCAGAAGAATATCCGTAAGGTCCAATGAACCGCCTAAAGTTACTCCAGCAGTATTGTTAATCGTTAAGTTCCTGATCCGGTTTCCAGTAAAAGCAGCTCCCGCTATATTTTGCGCAGCTGAACCGTTCATTTCAATCGTTCCGTCACTCACGATAAAACTTCCGTTGTTGCTGATGCTCCCGCCTATTTTTAAGGTCTGGCTGTTGATGTCCAGTGTACCGGCGGTAATAGTCACATTGTTCTTAACGATAAGGTCGGAAGACATAAGTGGAACGGTTACATTGCTGCTGGCAAGACTTAAATTATAAATAGGATTGGTTGAGTTGATATCCATGGTCTGTGCCGCGGCTGTTGAAGCATTCCCCATTTGTAGCGTTCCGCCGATAAAGCCGGTTCCGGTGGTGCTAAGGTTTCTGTACCCTAGGTTTTGGCCGGCACTTCCGCCCGCATTTTGAATCACGATGGTTCCCCCAGACATGCCAAATGTAGCGCCCGGTCCATCCATGTTAAAGGGGGCGATACCTGCTGTGGTACTTCCCAAAGTATTTATGGTCATTGTTCCGCCTTGTACATCAAGTGTCCAGGCTTCACTGGGATTACTAATTGCTGATGCCAGGTTAAAATTTCCGCCGGCAATTACAAAATGCGCTGTGCTCTTAGGTAATACATAATTGTTTGCTGTGCTACCCATATTTAATGCACCACCTGTAACTTTAACAAGTCCGGCAACCGTCCAGTTCATGTCAGGTGAAATAATGATTCCTGCGTTTACCCATAAACCGGCAGTAGCAGGTATTAAAAAATTATCTGTTGCAATGTCGGCTGTAAAAGGACTAAGGCTTACCGTTGAACTGTTGAGCTGGAATGAACCGTTACGGAGGGTCAGAAATCCATCTGGGGCAGAGAAATTAGCGGCTGTTACCTCAAGGTAATTGGTATTTAAGGTACCCATGTCCGTAGTGATGCTGTTAAAACTTGTTGTGGTACCTGCTCCTGTTATGGTTTGAACTCCATTTTTATTAAATGTAGTATTACCTGAACTGTTTGCGTCAGGTCTTAGGTTCAGTGTTCCGTTGTTTGTTACATCTCCACTTATTGTTAACAGGTGCGTCGCATCAGAAATGGTGGCCACATTTAGTGTCGCTCCGCTAGCTATTGTTATACCTCCGTCTACAGTAATTTTTTGTACTGTTGTATTCGTTCCGATGCTGACAGTTCCCGACGTTATACTAAGATTGTTGTTAATTGTCGCATCCAAAAGGCTAACTATGCCACCGGAATTTGCTGCATCAAGATTGTAATATGGAATTGTTGTTACAGTTTGATCTGTCGGACCGTTATAACTGATTGTGGAAGCGTTTGCTGCTGTATTTGTTGTAGCGCTTCCTGTAACAGCTAAAGTGCCTGCAATTCCTGTTGTACCAGTATTAAATGTCTTTAACCCTGCATTACTTAAGGTAAGCTGGTTATAATTAAACGCCGGGATAGTTTGTGGTTCGCTGCCATTAAAATTAACCGTGCTTCCCGTTATGGTATAAGTATTGGTGCCTGGGCTAAATGTATTTGCAATGCCAATGGTGCCAGTACCTGCAAGTGTACGGCTTCCTGTTGAGCTGCTGGTCAGGTTATAGTAATTGTATGCCGGAATTGTCTGGGCAGTACCGCCGATAAATCCTACTGTACCATTGCTTACATCAACTGTTCCGGATACTGATGGAAAGGCAGCCGCGGTATTAAATGTTCCGGAATTGAGGCTGAAATCTCCGGATACTGTTAAAGCGTTTCCTGCATTTGTAGTCAATATAAGTCCGGTATTGCTGAGCAATAAATTCTTTGTAACCGCAACTACGTTAATGTTTATCGTATTTGCCCCAGTTAATTCCACATTATCAGTAGCGGTAGGTACGCCATCCACGTTCCAGTTCGCCGCATCGCCCCAATTGCTTGTTCCTGCACCGCCATCCCAGGTCTTAATAAAAATGCTCATTTCCCCAATTTGGAATTCAGCAAATTCTGTAAGCCCTGTGGCCTGTATCGTCGTAGATGCTGGAGTTCCGACCATTGGATAAGTCCAGGAGCCACGGGCAAATGCGCTAAACCCGCTAAATCCACCAACAATAAAGGCGCTGGTTGCTACGCCTGCGTCCAGGTCTGCAGCTACAAAATTAAAAGTTACATTATAGGTGGTAAATGCGATTCCGCTATTTTCCAGGGTCCAGAACCGGTTCACGCTTTTGCTTGCATTGATGGTGGAACCGCTGATTTCAGGATGGTCGCCTGAGGTAGTTGAAGCGATCAAATCACCTGCAGTAGTCACACTTGCAAAAGTAAGGGAAACAGGCGTATAACTTATGGTATCACCAATCTCAAAGGTTTTTGTGGTAGGTCCGGTAGCTATGTTTTTCTGCAGCCGGCCATTTATCCAGCCCGTATTCTGAGCGGCACCGGTAATGTTACCTGTAGAAGATTGAGTAAGTACATTGCTGCCGGTCTGAATGTTCCCTGCTGTAAAGTTCAGCGTCCCGTTTACGCCGACATCCGATAAAAGCTGTACTGAGCCGGCAGTTTTGCTGACCGTTAAATTATTGAAGGGAGAAATGCTGTAAATATTCTGTACAGCAGCTCCATTCATGGTAAAGGTAGAAGTATTGCGGTTCAAAGTGCCGTTGTTGGAGATATTACCCGCAATTAAATGAGCATAGCTCCCCGCATTCAGGATGGCCCCGCTATTTATAGTAAGATTATTGGTGATCGTCCATGCGGAGGAAGGTGTGATCCCGGCGGTATTGGTATTGGAAATTACAACATTACGAAATGAGGTAGGGCTACCCGCCAGGGTCGTTGCGCCAGCACCGCCAAAAACTACCGTACCTGTGCTTGAGAAAATACTGCCCATGTTTATAGTGGCAGCTGTTGTTGGAATAAAGTTTAAGGTGCCGCTGCTGGTTATCGTGCCATTATTTGTCAGTGCCCCCAATAAATTATGCGTAGGGTTTCCTCCGGTAAATGAGACACCACTTCCCACCGTGAGCGCGTATAATATAGTCCATCCAACACTCGGGTTTACACCACCAGTGTTATTGATGTTCAAAAAGCCAAATTGAGGAGCAGACGTCGAATTTAAAACCGGTGATACGGTACCGTTAAAATTCACGGTTAGCGCAACCGTGTTCACTGCATTGATCAGGCTTAGCGTCTGCACCACATTTCCGGTAAATGTAGTACTGCCTAAATTGTATAAAATACCACTATTGATGAGGTCGCCGTTCATCGTAATATGGAGGGTTGATCCTCCGTATAAAGCTCCGGTACTCGTAATGTTCAGTAAAGTGTTAAAAGTCGCATCATTTACAATGGTATAGCTTCCTGTAACGGTGGCCTTATGGAAGGTGTTATTTCCTGTTATGTTTTTAGTGGCGCCTGCAAAAAGGACTGTGCTTGCAGATGGGATGTAAGTTCCGCTATTGATCCAGTTGCCATTCACCGTAAGGGTATTGGAGCCGCCATCAAATGTAGCGCCCGTTTCAATGGTCAGATCACCATTAACAGTAATCGGCGTATAGAGTATTTTCAGTCCGGTATCCCTGAAGGTTAAATTTCCGTACACCACACCCGGTAAAAGCAGGTGCTGCGTGCCAGTACCATTGAAAATCACGGTGCTAAGCGGACCTAAAGCGTAATTGGCAAATTTATTAGGTGCATTATCTGCCGCAATAATTAAGGTACCTGCATCTGCGATGATAGCTGTGCCACCGACCACAGTCCTGTTAAAAAAGAAGGATTTGATGTCCAGTGTTCCCGATGTTCCGGTAAGATTCCCTTTTAAGGTCACATCCCCGGTAAGGACAGCGATAGTGCCTACCGGTTTATTTATTTCCAGATTATTGAAGGTAGATGCTGTGATGGTCTGTGTTCCGCCGCCATTAAAAACTGTTTTTGTTCCGGCATCATTATAAGTACCACTGTTCGCCCAGTTGCCTCCGATGTATAAAATGCTGTTATTGTGGAGTGTTGCCCCGGATGAAATGCTCACATTTCCTATAATCGTAGTCGCTGAAAAATTATCCAGTTCCCCGGCGGTTACCGTTAGGTTACCGCCAATACTGAGGGTGTTGTTGATTTCCGCCGCAGCTGCACTTTTGTTAATGGTCAGGTTGTTATAGCTTACCGCACCAATGACCTGGTTGGTTATGCCACTGTAAGTAACAGTTCCCGTGCCGGGGGTAAAGGTTCCGTTCACATAATTATGGTTTACAGAGATGATCAGGTTTCCTGTCCCGCTAAAAACAACATTTGCGCCGCCCGACTGGGTAAGGGAGCCGCCCAGGGTTACGGTTCCTGTACCAATGTTCAGATTGATGGCATGGCCACTTGTTCCGTCGCTCAGGGATAAGTTTCCGTTTACGATGAGGGATTGATTACCGGCGTTGATGGTATGTGTTACATTACTGCTCCAGGTTCCATAGATATCGCCTGAAGTAAGTGAGCCCCCGCTCGCCATAGAAAGGGTTACCGCTTGTGCACTTCCAAAATTTATATTCTTAACATTTACCGTACTGCTAATGGTTGGCTGATTACTGAAAGTTATGGTGCCTAAATTTACAATATCCGTAGCCGATGGCGGTGTTGATGCCGAGCCCTGAACGGTTGTCCAATTGGCGGCGGTATTCCAGTTTGTACTTACGCTGCCGTTCCATTGCACTACATTTGAATTGTCGGAAAGGGTCCAGCGATTGGTAATATCTGGTACGAGCGTTTGCTCCACGTAATTGGCTGTCGCATCATTGGCTGTTTTACCAGAAGCCATCCATGAAGTTCCATTGTAGTGCCATAATCCCATAGTGGACTCATTGCTGCCGTTGAGCTCGGTGTCTTCATAATGCAGGCGGAGCGTAGCGCTGGTATAGGTGCCCGATGAAACGGTAATGGTGTAGAACCTGCTGATCGAGCCACCAAAGGGGAAATCACCCAGGGGGCCAACAACAACGGATACGGTTACACTGTTGATGCCTGAAGGCCCGGAGAAAGTGACCAGATTGTTAGGTCCTTCAAAAGCATAGGCTACACCTGTTGTAAAAACATGGTTTCGCTGAATATTACCCAGTATAATTCCGTTGCCAGTCCTGGTGCCGGTTATGGTAAGGGTATTTGATCCACTAAGCAGGGTGCCCAGTGTCATGTTCACCGTCGCCGCAGTTATATTACTTTGCAGGATTACACCAGTAGTCGCTGTGGTATTGTTTACAGTGAGGATATTAAAAGTTGTGGCCCCGGTAATATTAGAGGGTTGATTTCCAAGGAACTGTATCGTACTTGTACCTGCAGTAAAAGTCCCTGAATTATTCCAGTTGCTGTAAATGGAATGAGTAAAGGCGCCAGGTATAAATGTGGTACTGGTACCGATGGTAAGGCTGTTATTTATCGTTAAAGCGCCGATAGCGGTTTTGTTGTTTCCGTTAGAAAGGCTAAGATTGTTATAGGTAATGGCATTGATGTTCTGAGCTGCGCTACTGTTAAAATTTACGGTATTGGGCGCCGAAGAACTGACATCCAGTATGCCCGAAGTGATGGTCAGGGCACTTGCGATCCCCAGCGTTGAACTGGCTGATAATTGCAATGAAGTGCCATTAATCGTTGTATTGAAAAGATTGGCGGTTCCGCTTAATGTAGCTGTCCCGGTAAATGTTGCCGTTCCAGCTGTCGCAGATAAACTGCCATTGACCGAAAGGCTGGAAGAGATCGTAAAATTAGCCGTCGAAGTAATGGTGCCGGCTACAGAAAGTATCCCGAAACTCATTGTACCTGCGCCAGAAATTGTCTTTGAAGTTCCGCTCATGGTAGTAGCGCCAGTACTTGTTGTAAAGCTTCCACTTACTGATAAATTGCCGGTAATAACCAAGGCCTCAGTCGTGCTTACTGTGCCGCTGATCGTTAGGTTATCAGGTGAAATCCCTGTTCCACTAATGGTTTTGCTTGTGCCGGTCATTAGGACGGTTCCGCCGGAAAGCTGGCTGAAAGATCCGGAGCCTGTAGTCGCAAGGTTTCCTGTTAAGCTAATACTGCCTGCCGAAAAGCTAATTAATGAAGCCGCAATAGTAAGGTTATTAAAATTCTGCGTGCCCGCCCCACTTACCGTCCTGCCCGGTCCGGTAAACGTAAGGCTGCCGGTGTTACCATTAAATGTTCCATTATTTACCCAGTTCCCACCAATGCTGTGTGAAAAGCTACTGCCGTTAAATGTAGTGGAAGCGCCAATAGATACATTTCCGTTGACGGTAATTATTGCTGCGGCAGTAAAAGAAACAGAGGTGCCGGCCGCTAAATTGCTGTTCAGGTTCCCGAGTACGGTTAGTGCTGTTGCTGGAAATGTTTTTACGGCTGCGCCGCCTGAACTGCTTAGCGTAAGATTTCCATACAATTGATTCGCCACAGTTTGGGCGGTTCCTGAATATTCTACCGTACTGGCTACCACCAAAGTATTGGCGGTAAAATTAACCGGGTAAGTATTTGTACCCCCTATTTTTAAAGTTGCATTATTGGCTACCATCAGTGTACCCCCTGCGGTTGCCCTGTTGGCGGTAAAAGTACTTAGATCAAACGCTCCGCTGTTTACAGAAAGGTTACCACTTATACTGATGTTTGTATTTAGGGTAACTGTGCTAGCTGTATTTGCGATGACAAGGTTATTAAAGGTGGTGCTGAATGTGCCTGCAATGACCTGTGCTGTTGTGTTGTTGAAAGTTACAGTTGCTGTCCCTGCTGTAAATGCGGTGGTTGAAACATTATTTGTCCAGTTTCCTTTAATGGTCAGGTTAAAGTTGTTCGCATTTAATGTGCCTGCGGTAAGCAGCAGGTTGTTATTTACGGTAATTGCTGCGGGTAAAAGCAGACCATTGCTGTTATTCAGCGTTAGATTAAAAAAGGAAGCGATCCCGGAGAAGGTTTGTTGTGCGCCGGTACCATTAAAATTGACCGTTCCCGTGTTCGTAAATGTGCCGTTGTTGGTCAGCGTGCCGGCAACATTAAGTGTGCCTGTACCAGTCAAGGTTACGCTCGCCCCTGTGTTAATGGTTAGGTTTTTAGTGCTTACACTGGTGCTGATATTCGGCATTCTCGTTGCGTTGGCGGCGATGATTACATCTGTGGATGAACCTGGAACAACCCCGTCGCACCAGTTTCCGGCGGTTGCCCAGTCTGTGCTTAGGTTGCCAGTCCACTGCCCTGTGTTACCTGTTGAGGTAACACTGACATACGCTACTGAGGCTACCGCACAGCCGGCTACTGTGGCTTGTACAGTATAAATACCTGCATAGGCGGCCGAAAAGGTTAAACCAGGGTTTTGTAAGGACGAAGTAAAGCCATTTGGGCCAGTCCAGGAATAGGTGGCCCCGGCCACTGTTGTAGCGGTAAGGTTAAGTGTTGTCCCTGCGCAAACGGGTGAATTACTTCCGGCGCCATCCGGCGAATTATATAAAATGCCTACTTCTGTGGAAGACAACTCTTTGTGGTATATTACCGCATCGTCGAGTGTACCCTGGAAATAATAGCTGGAAGGTTCGTTTGGCCAGGTGGATAAATCCGAATACCCGAGGCGCCAGTAGCCGGTGGTCGTTTCGGCGGTGGTCACCGTAGCATCACTGGCCACAAGAACCCCGTCTACATATAATTTTAAACCTCCGGTACCCAGCGTGCTTGTGGCCATGTGCCAGTTTCCGTCATTGTATGAAGCTGTGGTACTGAGGTACTTTTTCACGGCGCCCGGTGCAACGGCAAGGTATAAAGTACCGGCGCTGGTCATGTAAATGAAACGGTCCCTGCTTCCATTTCCACCTGTTTGGAGGCTTGAAAAACCGATTAATGCTCCGCCAATTGTAGTTGTGGTTTTGAACCAGGTGGAGGTGCTCAATGGCCCGGGGTTTACATAAACATTCGCTGTTGATATATAATTGCTTGTTCCGTTAAAAGTATAGGCTTTGCCGGCAATGTCGAAACGGTCGGCGGATTGCGCCGGTGTTCCACCCTGGAAAGTTCCGGGATTGTTACCTGTAACATCATTTGCATTTCCTTCTAACTTGTAATAAGCAATGAGACTACTGGAAGGAAGTTGCGAAATTGCCGGGCCTGTGCATGACAAAGTCTGGCTGCCACTAAGTGCGGTACTCATTCCTCCTTCTGTAATGGCATAGACTTTCCAATAATAAGTGGTGCCTGACGTAAGGCCGGATTGAATTGAAGATGTGGCTGCCGCGGCAGTCTGGCTAATAAAAGTGTAGTTTATACCATCCGTTGAGCGATAAATCGCAAAGCCCCTTTCATTTGAAGAGAGATCGGCCCAGTTTAAGGTCATCGCTGTATTTCCAATCGCTGAAAAGCTAAGTGTAGACGGGGCAATTGGGATTGGCGCGGTAAAGGTATATGTTCTGCCAGTTACTCTTTTTGTGGTAACGCTGGCCTCAGTTGTAGAACTTACGCTGGTACCTGCATTATTTACAGACAGGAAATTTCCTGATCCTGTTGCGGTGGCGGTAATCCCTATAGAGCCAGAGGGAGAAGCGACCGCAGTGGCATCAGAACGGTAAACAAATTCTACTTTGCCACTTGTTTCATATAGATTTACCTTGAAGGAGCATACTGCACCCGAAGACAGGTAATACCATTTTACATTGAGGTATTGCAAGGTGAATACGCGGTTGCCCACTGCCCCGGTAGTTTTATACGTGACGTTGCTGGTCACTACAACATCCAGGTCATCCCACAGTGGTGCGATAACTGGTCGGGGCGATCCTGCGGTAGACAGACTATTGGTGTACACGTAATCTGTAGGGACACTGCCCATTGAAATCCAGCCGTTGGTACTGGCGGAAATACTGGTGTATCTGGCTCCCATATACCAGAAGTCAAATCCGATTGGTATCAGCGTTGACAAACCATCATCTGTAGATCCTGTCCAGCTCGTCGCACTCGCGCCCGATAAAGCAGTGAAAGTAGCGGTCGTGCCAGTAAAGGTATAATTGGTAACAGATTGAGCAGACAGTTGAAAGCTGAGAAAAATAACTGCAAGACAAGAGGTTATACCCCTGCTAAGTATATTTTTTTTCATTTATTTGAGCGGTTAAATTGCCCTTGTGTGCCTCGGATCTCTTTAAAATAATTTAAGCGAGGATTCCGTAATTATGACCGGCTTCGAATCAGATGAGGTTGTGTATAAGATCTGTAGCTTCCCTTTGCGATAATCAACGCCCGGAGATTTCTCAAGCTTAAATGTAAAGCGCCGTATTTTAATCGGTGTATAGATCGCAAACCCTTTTGCCAGTCCGACGGATGTAATTTTTCCCTGATCGGATATATGATTCACCTTAATGTCTCCATACGCGGAAGCGTTACCTGTTCGATTAAAGGTTAGGCTTAACGAAGGGTAATTCTGGACATTCAGGGTAAACTCAGATTTTGAAATACTGACTGTAGCAGGTGATATACCTACTCTGATGATCACCGGAATGGCAATGCCAAAAGTTGGTACCAAGTGCACGGTCATGGTTTTTGCAAACTTTGCTTCTGGCTTTTGGTCAAGGAGTTTTTCCTTGGCCACCGCTCTAAAATAGAGATGTGACCTGTACTCACCGGGTTTTAGTTCGCCAGTATTGATGACCTGAACTTTTATGGTCTGTGCCTCATTAGGCCCAAGGACCACGCTCCGCGGAAAGAACCTGAAGTGCTTATCTGCGAAATACTGTCCGGAGTCTGGTGTGGTGACGAGTTCAAAATTGCCGTTTTCCAGCATTCGGTATTGAATGACTGAGACCAGATACTTTGCGCTATCTGCCCCACTATTAGCAATATTGAGTTCCTGTGTTCTTTTTTTTGTGTCTTCAAAAACTACCCTTCGCGGCATAATGACCAGGTTTCCCTGGGCCATTATGCCGGGTAGATAGATAAGTTGTGCCACTATGGTCAAGACAAATGCCATGAGCATAGAGATTCCAGTCTTATTAATCATAAGATGATTTCAATAGGTATGATGAACGGTTGATGAGACCGTATACTAAGAAAGTAGAATTCTAATTATAGTTTACAGTTACGGTGAATGGAGTTGCTGATGTATATGATCCTTCTGCTTGTGAAGCGACTAAGTTTAGGGTCGCGCCAATACTGATCGTTTGTGTGCCACCTGCCAACAAGCCTTCTGCACTCAATGGGGTACTTGTGAAAGCATTTACAGTCATATTATCTGTACCGCTTGTAATGACTACTGATGTAGGCAGGGTAATGGTGTAGGTATATGCCCCCGATCCTGTGACAGTAAAGGTAGCTGCGCTAACAGAACCGTCATCTGCAGGTAGGGTTACACCGCCTGAAAAGCCGCGTGAGCCATCTGGTGATAAGGTAACTGTACCGACAGCCCCATTTGTAGCGACATTTCCAAAGTCCATATCGTCTACTTTCGCGATACTGATTGGGGTAACAATTGTTGCTGAAGCATCGGCTTCGGCTGAGGCTTGGGCAAATCCGGAAGATGTAAAGCAAAATACGGAAAAAGTAATGCCAGTAGCAATGATTAATCTTTTCATAATGGGGATGATTAAGTGAATGATTATATTACAATTATATAGTTTAAAGAAAATGGAAATATCTCTAAAAGAATCGGTGCGGTTACTGGAACGCTCTAAACTATTTGGTAATGAAACAAAGGTAACTAAAAAATAACGACATTTCTATAAAATCATGTATTTATCATCTGCTTGAACAAAATAAAAATTTTTATTCTTTTTATTTAAGCTAATAAAATTTTATAAAAACCAATAAAGACGTATTTTATTTTTAATTTAAAAATATGATTCGGTTATTAACCCCCAACACTTAACTTTTAGTTAAATAGATTCTACGATTGTCGTGCAATTATTCTTTTATTTGCGGACAGGACTAAAGATTAAGGTGAATCTTAGTGTATTGGCAAGCGGATTATTTTGGGATCCTGCAATCATATAAGCCAGATCAAGCACAAATGGACGGTATTTGAAGCCTAAACCTACTGTAAAATATCGGCGGTCTCCTTTTTCAGGGTTTTCATATGAATAGCCGCCACGCAGGGCAATTTTTTTATCATAGGTATATTCCAGACCGGTTCCAATACTTAACTCTTTCAATTCTTCACTCCCTCCACCCGGGGCATCGCTAAAAGAACTGAAAATCCCCGTCGGAACGGATACATCTGGATCATGTCCACTTATAATTTTGCCGTCGCTGTCATAAACCGGCTGGCTGGGAACCAGTAGTTTGTTTAGGTCTAGCGCAAAAGTAAACTGATTTAGGTCATTAAAAATAAAAGTGGATGCAGCACCGAACCTGATATTTGCGGGCAGGAAGAACTTATTACCCGCATCATTGTAGCCGATCTTTGTTCCAATATTGGAGATATTTAAACCAAATGCCAGCAGTGCATCGGTTCCAAAAAGGACGGTAGGCTTCCTGACATAGGCTGAAGCATCCATTGCAACAGCATTTCCGGCATAACCTGTGCCACCGGAAGAAAGCTGCCCCGACACCAAGTCAGATCTGATGTACCTTAATGCAGTTCCGAGAGAAAACGACTCACCAAATTTTCTCGCATAAGTAACATCAAACGCAAATTCATTTGGGCTATAGGTACCTAAATCCTGCCTATTGGCATCAAAAAGCTGCACCTCGCCCAGTGATAAATATCTTAAAGACGTTCCTACTGTATTTCTTTCATCAATTTTATAATAGGCACTAAGAAAGGCGAGATTGATGCCTGCTTTTAAATTGCTTAGCCAGGGAGAATAGGATACGGACATGCCATAAGGCTGTTCCATATAAGCCAATTTTGAGGGGTTAATTGCTGACGCATTCTGATCTGGCAACGTTGCCGCACCGACATCTCCCATCGCACCTGTCCTCGCGTCAGGTACAATAAGTAAGAAGGGGACACCTGTAATAATATTTGTCCTCGAGCTTCCGTTCGTTTGAACGGTCTGAGCTTTTAATTGTAAGCAGCACAAGACTAAAAGAACACCAGTGGTGGCAAAAACGAATAGGAAGATTGGTGTATTCATGCTGAAAACATTGACTTTCAGTTTGCTATACATAATACTAACCTAGTTATAAATTGGCTGTTAATTGTCACACCACAGTCTTCATTCTGGGCAATCGTACCAGCAGTGAAAATTGAAAAGTTTATAGATTTTAACTATCCACCATAGAATTAATTGATTGTGATTATAACATCCAATACCTTAAATTTATAATACTTTTCAATTATCGAAGTATAAAAACGTTCAATACATAATATCTAAAATATGGAAAAAGAATCAAATGACATCAGTAAATGCCCCTTTCATAACGGCAGCATGAAACATAATGTTGGCGGTGGAGGCACCCGGAACAGCGAATGGTGGCCCAACCAGTTAAAACTGAATATTCTTCGCCAACACTCCTCTTTATCCAATCCAATGGGCGAAGATTTTAGTTATGCCGAAGCATTTAAAAGCCTCGACCTGGAGGCCGTAAAAAAAGACCTTCACGCGCTCATGACCGACTCGCAGGACTGGTGGCCCGCAGATTTTGGTCATTATGGTGGTTTATTTATACGGATGGCATGGCATAGCGCCGGGACTTATCGTGTAGGTGATGGTCATGGTGGTGCCGGCGCAGGTCTACAACGTTTTGCTCCGCTTAACAGCTGGCCGGATAATGTAAGTCTGGATAAAGCTCGCAGATTGCTTTGGCCGATTAAACAAAAATATGGACGTAATATTTCATGGGCCGATCTGATGATTCTTACAGGGAACATCGCATTGGAATCAATGGGGTTTAAAACCTTTGGTTTTGGTGGTGGACGTGAAGATGTATGGGAGGCGGATGAATCGGTTTATTGGGGTGCTGAAAAGACCTGGCTGGGTGGCGATCTGCGTTATGCACATGGTTCAGCAGGCGTAGAAGAAGGCCATGGTGTATTGGTCTCAGATGACAATGCCGATGGTGATATCCATTCCCGGAATCTGGAGAAACCGCTTGCGGCCGTGCAAATGGGCTTAATTTACGTGAATCCGGAAGGTCCGGACGGTAATCCAGATCCTATTGCTGCTGCCAAAGACATTCGCGATACATTCGGCCGTATGGCTATGGACGACGAGGAAACGGTTGCCTTAATCGCCGGTGGCCATAGCTTCGGTAAAACCCATGGTGCAGCCTCTGCTGAGCATGTGGGTAAGGAACCGGAAGCAGTGGACGTTGAAATGCAAGGTTTAGGTTGGAGCAATAGCTATGGTTCTGGTAAAGGTCCACATGCAATTACCAGCGGACTGGAAGTGATCTGGACAAAAACACCAACTCAATGGAGCCATAACTTTTTTGAGAACTTGTTTGGCTTTGAATGGGAATTATCTAAAAGTCCAGCTGGTGCCCACCAATGGGTAGCGAAAGATGCAGAAGCTTTTATTCCCGATGCATTTGATAGTTCAAAACAACATCGTCCAACCATGCTGACTACAGATCTTGCTTTAAGATTTGATCCAGCATATGAAAAAATATCTAGGCGCTTTTTTGAAAATCCTGACGCGTTCGCGGATGCTTTTGCACGTGCATGGTATAAATTAACACACAGAGACATGGGACCACGTGAACGTTATCTTGGCCCTGATGTTCCACAAGAAGAGTTGCTATGGCAAGACCCTATTCCTGCTGTAGACCATGTGCTTATTGATGAAAGCGACATTGCAGCATTGAAAACAAAAGTATTAGTTTCGGGCTTAAGTATATCTGAACTGGTTTCTACAGCGTGGGCTTCGGCTTCTACCTTCCGTGGCACAGACAAACGTGGTGGTGCTAATGGCGCACGTATTCGCCTTGCTCCCCAAAAATACTGGCAGGTAAACAATACATCGCAATTGCAGAAGGTGTTAGATGTACTAGAAGGCATTCAAAAGGAATTTAACGCTGCACAGGCAAATGGCAAAAAAGTTTCGATTGCAGATTTGATTGTACTGGCCGGTTGCGCGGGTATTGAAAAAGCAGCTTCGGATGCAGGACAAGCGACTAAGGTTTCTTTTACACCTGGTCGTATGGATGCCTCACAAGAACAAACAGACGTGGAATCATTTGGCTACCTGGAGCCTGTTGCCGATGGTTTCCGTAACTATCGCAAATCGAAAATCCCGGTTTCCACCGAAGAGCTGCTGATTGATAAAGCACATTTGCTTACCCTCACTGCACCTGAGTTAACGGTATTATTGGGGGGCTTGCGTTCACTGAACATTAATTCTGATGGATCTAAACACGGGGTGTTCAGCTCCCGTCCAGGTCAGCTTAGCAATGATTTCTTTGTAAACCTGCTTGATATGAACATCGTTTGGAAAGCCACATCAGTAGATAAAGAAATTTACGAAGGTTCTGACCGTGATACCGGCGAAATAAAATGGACAGGTACTCGTGCCGACCTTGTTTTTGGTTCAAATGCAGAACTCAGAGCGATTGCTGAAGTGTATGGAAGCGCTGATGGTCAAGCCAAATTTACAAATGACTTTGTAGCCGCCTGGACTAAAGTGATGAATCTGGATAGATTTGATTTAAAGTAAATATTGAATTTATGCCCTTTGGGCATAAAAAAGCCGAACCTAAAAAGTTCGGCTTTTTTATGCTAATAATCTGCGAGTGTAGCAGAAATTTCCTTTAAAGTCTTTATACTGAAAGGATGCCTGCCAATAAGCCATCTTTTGATTTCATCTGCATTGATATCCAGGGAGACCGCAAGATCATTTTCTGAAAGGCCTTTATCGGCTAAAGTTTTTTCTGCTTTACTGGCCATATCCAGATTAAGCTGTGTTAACTCCTCTATAGCAGGATTTCCGCTTTCTTCCAGCCAGATGGATACAAAATCATTCTCTTCCATTTTATATTTTTCGTAATTATCTAAAGTAATTAGGGCCTTTGACGCCGTTTGTTCATTTGGGCGGCAAATCTAATGATTACTTCTATAATTACAAATTCGGATTAAAGATAGGCCATCATTGACAATACGAAACTCCAACCGCAATTAAAACTAACACCATTAATACAAAAAGAATAATCTTGATCGCACTTAAAGGGCGCTCTCCAATCACCTCACCGGTACTGGCATTAACAGTAAACTGATAGATTTTCTTGTTGTAAGAATAAGCACTGGCCCACACTGGCAGCATGATATATTTTATTGCCTTGTTGAGGTAATCAGTTTCGATACTGCCAATTTCCTGTTCGTCTCCGCCAATATCATTTTCTATTTCAGATTTAATTTCATCCTTAGTCTGTTCAACTGCCCTCGACAAGCCCTGCTGAGGGTCAATTTGATAGGTTTCAGAGCGAAAACCGCTCATATAACGTTCATCGAACTTAACCAACAGTGTAAAATTCCAGGGGGCTAGTTCATCTAATGTTTGATCGGGAAGAGAGTTACTAGCAGGTACAATAAGGTCACGAAAGCTGCATTTTACCCTGCCCGATACCGACGACCATCGGGTATGCCGCACTTCCCTTGTCCTGTTTTCTTCTTTGCCATTAACGGTAACAGTATAGTTTTCTGTTGTGTAATAATAGTCCCCACGCTTTCCATTATAATCGGTAACTGTATCCGTATCGTAAGTCCAGTGTGGTAAGTAGATTCCCTGAAGGACTGAGGAACTACAGTTTGCCTTTTTTGCCAAGTCATTTGGCGCCCACCAAAGCCTTTTGAACCATTTCTGGAAGTAATCAATAGCCTGTTCCCTGTTAATTTCGAATGGTAAAATATAATGTGGCGGCAGATATTGCTGCCCATCTTGCGGACTCAATACCAATGGTCCTGTGCAAAACGAGCATTTATCTGATGTGGTAAAAGAGCTTAGTATAACTTGTGAACCGCAATTACTACAATTAACGACTTTCAGATCGTCATTCTTTTTGTTCTGATTGATGCGACTTATAAAACGATCGTAATCAACAGATTTGATTAATGTCTCCGTTTGATCAATTTCTATGCTATCGCCACAATGATCGCATTCAAGGTTCCTGGTGCCTGGTGTAAAATACAGCAATGCACCACAGCCATCACATTTTAGAGAAAGATTAAGGGTACTGGGAAGAATCGTATTGTTCATTAAATTAAGCTAGTGGTGGTGGTTCATGATCAAACAGCTCAGTCACCGCCCCTGCCGGAGCCCATGCTGCCATTCCCTTTTTCCAAACCTGGGTTTCTTTATTGATCACATTAGAGGCAATCAAAGTTTTAATTGCAGCAAGGCTGTGAGGGCCATCGGCCTTTCCTTCCTTTGCGTAATGATATTCCACCGCATTTAGCGATGGCGGTATATCCGTGCCTTTTACATTGGGATCAAACTGGTTTTGCTGAAAGATATTGCCAACTTGCCCCATCATAGCTGCACCAACGCCAAGTCCCATACCTGCCGCACCAAGGTTGCCCCCGATGGAGTTTTCCGCAGATTTTTCAATAGCATTCGCTGCCTGAAACTGAGCGTAGGCACCTAAGTTTCCTATGATGCCCATCTGACTGCGCTTATCGAGTGCCTGTTCTACTTCAGGTGGTAAGGATACATTTTCAACAAGTAATTTATTGAGGTTAAGTCCAAGTTCGGCAAAATCAGGTTGTATGCTTTGCGTAATCAGCAGGCCCATTTCATTGTAATTGGCTGCAAGATCAAGCACCGGTATTTTGGATTCGGCTACTGTATCCATGGCACGGGAGACTACGGTATTGCGCAGCTGCTCATTAATGTCTTCTGTACTAAAATTAGGATTGGTTGCGGCGATTTGAGTGAGAAAAGTTTTGGCATCAAGCACTTTAAACGTAAATGAACCAAAAGCACGCAGACGAATAGGGCCGAATTCTGCGTCACGTACCATCACAGGGTTTTTTGTCCCCCATTTTTGATTTACAAAAAGACGCATGCTGACAAAATAAACATCTGCCTGAAACGGGCTGTTGAAGCCATATTTCCAACTCATGAGGGTAGTCATAATCGGGATGTTCTGCGTACTGAGCTCGTACATACCTGGAGTGAATACATCCGCTATTCGACCTTCGTTCATGAAAATGGCAACCTGCGATTCACGCACGGTGAGTTTAGCTCCCATTTTTATCGCGTTGTCATTACGCGGAAATTTCCAAACTAAAGTATCCTGGCTAGGGTCTACCCACTCAATAACATCTATAAACTCGCCTAATAATTTGCTGAATAATCCCATAGGGTGATAAATTGTGATTTTTTGATAAATATAGTTTTATTCCGCAACATTTGTAATTGATCCATTGATGCGTGATTTCTTGAATATTTTAGGACGATACATGTATAGAAGAAAAGCCTGTAATCAATTGATTACAGGCTTTTATAAGTCTACTATTTTCTGTGATCCCGATGGGATTCACACCTGGTGCGAAAACCGTGGGTTAATCATTATCTGGAAGGTTTTGGATTTGGTACTCACCGAATCACTCAGTTTTTAATTGTATGTTTTAGCTGTAAATTCATTGTTTTATACGACTATTTGTTTTTGTATTACTGGGGTCATCCGAAGGATTTATATAGCTAATTCCTAGTGGACCGTAAGCGCTAACTTGTGTTTCATAACCTCCAGATTTAGCCCAATGAAAATGAGGTGTATTAGCAGGAAGTACTAACACGCTTCCCGGTGGATATGCTTTTAATTTTGCAGGATCGTACTTTTCTCCAATGCCTATATAAAATATGCCACTAATTACAGTGTATACTCTAGTTTCGGGATGTTTATGAGGCATTAACACCACATTGGAAGGAAGTCTTACCCTCACCACGTAGGGGCCTTCCGTCTTTGGATCGCCTATCAAAACGGCAAGGCGAGCTTCTGGAGGAAATGCAGGAAATGCCGACCATTTGATGTCTTCTGCATAAATATCACCCAGTTTGTCATTCGGTAAACTCTGCGCCTTGGTAGACTGAGCTCCTAGCAATACTAGACTACATAATAGAAATCTGATGTAATTTGTCTTTTTCATAATAATTTAATCAATCTAATGCATCTCCTGCAAATCAGGAAGCACAAAGTACCGAAGTATATTACAATCTATAGTGTGACCTACATCACATTTACAATAAGTTCTTAATTACAAAAATCTCCAACCGACTGTTCAAACAGAAAATATATCAGCGATATTATAGATAATACAACTGCAAGAATAACTGAAAATGTTCTCATTAACACTTCGAATTATCTCTTAATTCTTTGATCTTTTCTAACTCAATAACATCTATTTGGTCTTTGGGCCTATTAACAGCTTTTTTATTCGCTATCAATTGATTGATGTGTAAAAAAGGAACTTTTACATCTTCAAGAATGGCAATAGAAGCAAGTTCATAGCAATCTAAAAAAGATAGATTCTCTAATCCCTTCATGCTCGTCATGATATCAAGTTCAATTCCATTGTCTACATAAAAACTAGTCCATCCTGGTACAAATTCCATTGTTTCAAATGAAGGAAAATCACCATATCCCAATTCATTAAAAGCAGTTCTTAAACCTCTCCTATTTTCTAAGGTATCAAGTAACCAAATGTCCAGATCGTCAGTACTTCTGTTAAAACCATGAAACCTAGTCGCAAATCCTCCAACCATAATATATTTTACATTATGCTTACTTAAGGAACGCCAAAATTGAATTAGTGCATCATCTAAGACATCCATAATAACTATTTATGAATAACTACCGCTTTATTGAACATGCTGTTCGTTCTTAACATTTTAGTAAAAAGTTTCAGTTTATCCATATCAGAACGAAAAACATCTCTTCGTAAACGCTCGTCATCGGACAATTTTGTGATGTATACTTCCGAAGGTTCATTAACCATATTTTCAGGCTCTTTTTTCATATCGTCCTCCATAGATTCTACTCGCAATTTACTCATCATCTTTGGATTTTCACAATCTTTATTTGAGTATAAATGCAAAAAGCCTCACATTTCTGTGAGGCTTTCAGTGATCCCGCTGGGATTCGAACCCAGGACCACTACATTAAAAGTGTAATGCTCTACCAGCTGAGCTACGGAATCATTTCCTTGTTTGAAGGAGTGCAAAAGTATAAAAATAATGCTTATTTCAATCCTTAACAAGGATTTAATTTCAACTTAACACATAAATATCTCTTAAAATACTGATTTATAGATTGAAAATTTAATCCTTGTAAGTAAAAATAACTGCTTTAAATGCCTAATTTTAAAAGTATAATATTTTCTTAACCTTTATATACGACTAACACAATGAAAAAACTCTTAATTTTTATTGCCTTATGCCTAGTTGGCGAACTCGCTAGTGCACAAATTTTAAATCCTGTTAAATGGAGTTATGCGGCCAAGCGCTTAAATTCAAAAGAAGCCATAGTTTATCTAAAAGCAACAATCGACAATGGCTGGCACATCTATTCACAAAATATCGCAGGCGATGGCCCGACCAAAACAGCTTTTTCTTTCCACCCTTCAAAGGACTATGTACTAAATGGTAAGACAATTGAACCTAAACCTATAAGTCATTTTGACAAAATGTTTAATATGAAGATCGGGTACTTTGAAAAGGCTGTAATTTTTCAGCAGAAGATTAATATAAAGTCAAAAGGAAAAATAGCTGTTAAAGGCAAGTTGGAGTTTGGAACATGCGACGACACGCAGTGCTTGCCTCCTCAAGAAATTGAGTTTAGTGTAGGCGTTTAACCAACTACGTTAATAAATCCCTGCAAGTCAAATGATTTGTAGGGATTTATTGATTTTAAACTATAACAATTATTTAGGTTAACAGTTCTGGACTGTTCTTTACGGCTTCCTTGGAAACATTCACGTTTACGGATGAGCTTCCCCAACTTAACTCTGTTATCCATGTTGGTGAGACCAGTACTTTTTTACCCGGGAACCAATGACCTGTATCCACCACCAGAGCGGAAATCTTCCAGTTCTCATCCACCATAAGATCCGACACCTCTCCTATTTCTCCATCTGTAGCATGAATACGGTATCCTTTTATTTCACTCATACTACGTAGATGTGGATCACTGGATTCTTTTTCGTGGCGCAGTAGCGCAATGGCCTCCTCGAAGGGCAGTCTGGACTCCATCATACCCAGCATGCCCATGCCGCCATAAAAACCTATACTGTTGACATTGCCATATGGCCATTGATAATGATTGTACAAAGTAAGTTCCTGCTGTCGAGATACCGGCATTTCAGTGTCAATATCCGGGCTGTGTTTAACCTGATCCTTTGTCAAGTTAACTGGAAATGACTCATTTTCCCAGTCCGGCTCCTTTAAAGCTGCTGGCGAGATCAAAACCTTACGTTCCAGTAGCCAGCCACCTGTTTTTACGATCAGGTAACGTATCGTCCAGGTTTCATCGTCAAAATAAAACTCATCAACCTTTCCAATTTCCCCGTCAGTTGCCGCCATGGCGAAACCGATCATACTTTTTATATTGCGTTGCATAATACAAGTATTTCTGCTTAAACAATTCTACTATTGATTTGTTTACTTCATAATAGAAAGGAGATGTTTGATGAAGAGAAAAAGAAGTTTTATTATCTCTGGAGTTCTGGTTGTCCTTGCAGGTTTCTTAGTTGATTATGCATGGGGTACGGAAGAAAACTCTTTAAGCGTAGCCTTAATGGTTTTGGCCACTGTACTTTTTTTGACAGGCGCAATCATTTTCGTGTTGAATTTTAAAGAGTAAGGCCACTGCGGACTTTTACCGCGTTTTCTCTGTGAATCTCCAAAACGGGTAAAAACTTACGAGCAAAGTTACTGACTGCTGTGTCTGGACTATTTTTGGCCCCACCAAAAAGTTCAATATCCTTATTGTAGTCCTCGATCATCATTTTCATATATAACTTTTCAAAATAAATGGTTTTCATATTGCTCATTTCCTGCACTTGCTTCAAATCATTTTTAGACAAGGAAATAGGCAGTTTCAGCCCATTAGCTATTGCTAATACTTTTAATGCATCATTCATTTTTTTATGATCTCGAACAACAAGGTATCCAAAGCTTTTTACACCAGAATTTTCGGCCTTCTCAACAGCAAGTTTCCCTAATGTAACTTTAAGCATCTCCCTCGAGGCTACCGTTTCAATAAATATGGCAGTTTGTATCTCGTTTTCTAGTTTCTGCCTACCATCTATTCTCGATGTATCAACTACATTAGTTCCAGCGCGCTGATCTTTCTGCTGGCAGCTTTCAAAAACGACTACACAAAGGATAAATACCAACGATAAAATACTGTTCTTCATTATGTTGAAACAAAACCCGCTCGCATTGGTTTAAAATTTTAACCTTTTAATCTAAAAAACTAATATCATGAGCATTGTAAAAGTAATTGAAGTCATTTCCTCATCAGAAAGCGGATTCGAAGATGCAGTAAGAAATGCAGTAACAGAAGTATCTAAGACTATAAAAAACATCGACTCCGTCTATGTCAAAGATTTTAAAGTGCATCTTAAAAACAACCAGATTACATCTTATGGTGTCATTTGCAAGGTATCTTTCCGTGTAGAATAATTTAATCGCCTCATAGTCAAGGAAAACACAATTCCCTTGACTATGGATATTTACCCCTCCAGCAGTTAATAAGTTAGTATCTTTAACCCCTACTAAAAGTATAAGAAATAAAATGGCAGAGCAACGCATCCATATTTGGGCAGGAACAACAAATAAAACAGAAGATCAATTTTATAAGTATTTTGACCAAAGCAAGTTCATCAAAGATAACCACAGCTTCAATACGGATGAAAGCTATGCGAGAAACACCCCAGACTTCAATCTCCGCTCCCAATTCGGTAAAGCAATTGACAAACAATACGATTATGATGCAAACTGGATCACAATTTTCTACAGCCGAAAAAGAATCAGCATACAGGCAGCCATCGAAGAATTACCAATCTGGAATGATCAAGCTGAAGTAGACATCTACCAGGCATGTGTTAGCAAAGGAATTTCAACTGCAAATGTCATACTTTGTTATGCCGACGACGAGCTTAGCCTAGACAACCCACTCGAAAATTATAACGACATGATCTATGTTGGCAGCTTTAAGGTCCCAAGTTAACTGACCTCGATAATTTGAGTACCTGGGCTGGCTACTTTTGCTTATCCGAAATCCAGCCCTGGTCAGTTCAGGTAAAATGTGACAAGTAGGTGGATTCCTATTCTTTTGTAACGACTACACTTGCCACAGATTGCCAGTTCCTGATCACCTGATCATAAAATGGTTCATCTGCAGATCCTCCTTTGAAAATGTAAAAGGTTTTTTTGCCATCTTTATAATTGCTTTTAGCTGCTTCCATTTGTCCAGCAGAGATTCCCGTTAACACTTTATTCAAGTCAAAACTGAAAGTAGCCTTATAGTTGTCAGAAGGGTCAATTACGATTTCGTTCACTGAAAGATTTGCCTCAAAAGGAAGCGAGCTTCCGACTATTACACTGTCTATACCACCATGAATGTTTTTAAATGTACCCTTGAAATAAAATGCATAATAATTAAATGCCAATCCGGGAATCAGCGACTTCCGACATTGTAGTTTAACGGCCACGTCTTTATAAGAACCAGAAGGTAATTTAAATACACCTGCCAGCGCATCCTGACTAAAAATATTCAAATTCTTTTCGACCGTTATTGTCGTATCAAGCAAACTGTTACTTTTTCCGACAAAGGAAATCTTTTCTACATAAACAGTTGCCGAAGACCATGCTACATTTACCGTAGTTGTAGTGTCAACTACACTCAAAACCCCGGTTTTAATACCATTACTTGAAAGTTTTCTGACATTAGAGCTTGAAGTGTTTGCAAAATAGGAAATGTTGCCAAAACCAGTTTTTTCTTGTTCAGAATCGTTATCCTTCTTACAGGATAAAGCGGCTGTACCGATAAGGAGTAATAAACTAATGGAACGGGTTGCGAATAGCGAGCGAGATTTCATAGATGAGAGTTAAAGTATTTGATCTAAATGTATATAGAATTTTTCAAATAGAGAAACTAACCTAATCCAATCATGAAATTTACCTATTTTTATCCCATGAAAATTTTAACGCTTTTCCTGACCTCCCTATTTATTCAACTTGCCGCGTTTGCGCAAACTGACCTCGATATTAAAATTGAGCAACAACCCTTTGACTTTTCAGTTTTTTTTATAAAACAGAACGGACATCAGATAAAAAAACAAATTGTGCTGATCAATAGACCAGGCTATAATAAGGCCGACACTTCTACTATAGAAGACTATGATTATCAGGGGGATATGACGCTTAGGATTCTATTTTCGGGTGGTCAGCGATCCAGCAGAACTACCTTTAAGACCAGTAAAGAAAAAAAAGTTAGCAATTGGCGATCAGATAACATCCCCGAGAGGCGCGTTTCCCTAAACGCGACCACTTTTCTTACGAATGGTAAACCTTCCTGGTTCATAAATACAGATGTAAATGCTAAAGGAGATACAGTATTGCGCTCGCTGGTAAAATTTAATTATGACAATAATCAACAGCTTTTAGAGCGAACTGAACAATTAAATGGTCAAATCAGTTTAAAGCGAAAGTACACCTATGAAAATGGTAATCTGAAAAACTTCGAAACAAAGGTAGCCGGGTCGTCGGGAGTAATCAGGCACGAATACCTATACAATGAAGAAAAACTCCCTGTTAAAAAAACAGAGGTCCATACAGGCCCAATGGGATCCGCCACTTTTCGAACAACGAACTATACTTACCAGAATAAACGTATGGCAATTGAGCGTTATTCGAATATAGATGGGGACAAGAAAGATGTTGAGATAAAGTACGTTTATGACCCGAAAGGAAGAATAAGCGGGTTCCGTGCCACGCGGGACACATTATTTCGCGATGTCATTTTCGAATACGTAGGGGATCGACTAAAGCAGATCAAGTCGAAAGGAAATACTACTATTGAATTTGGTCGCGAACTTCGGATCATCGCTCCTTATACCGGTAAACATGAGCTATTTACTTACAGCCGCGAGTTTGAGTATGATAAAAAAGACAATTTGATTCGCGATACTCAGTTCTTGAACGGGAATAAGATCATGCAGATGGACTACCAGCTTATATATTGACTGGAGATTTAAACCTCCAGAATTTTTATTTACTCCACTTCTATTTCTTCTTGGACTTCTTCACTTCTGTTCAGTATCAACAGATCAAAAATACCCAACAACACTATCCATATCACGAAGGGACCCGCAAGCGAAATGAGTCTACTATCGTGGGTTACTACAATAACGATAATCACAAAAGCAAGAACTAAAGAAGCCACCCCTACGATGTATTTTGTGACAGTGCTGACAAGTGCATTCCTAAATTCATTAACCGTATTATATATCATGAGGCCCAAATAACCGATAATAGACAAATTAATAAATACATCTAGGGTTTCTAGTCCTTTGCCAAACATTCTGCCCGAATCCAGTAGTGCGCCGGCAATGAAAATAATACGTGTGATCAACCAGAAATAATAGGTTTGATGATAAAAGCGTTTCATAAAATGTGATTTCGAATAAAAATATAATTTTTTTTTGATTATCACATTTTCTACAATCGAAACTATAATTTCGGTATGCCATCCAAGTACTATAGACGTGCAAGTTTTGCCTCTCCCCCGTAAAAGTAAAAAGGCCATTAATCATACGATTAATAGCCTTTTGTACATTTTGATTTTGAATCTTGTGATCCCTCTGGGATTCGAACCCAGGACCACTACATTAAAAGTGTAATGCTCTACCAGCTGAGCTAAGGAATCATTTCCTTGTTTGAAGGAGTGCAAAAGTATAAAATTTATGATGATTTCATACCTTAAAGAAGGCTTAATTTCACTTTAATTCGGTCATTCCATTTAAACTGCTGATTTATAGAATGAAAGATTTTAGTTCTAAAAATAATTGCGCAATTAAATAGTTGCACATATATTTGCAATCATATGATTGCGTAATGTAAAGATGCGTAAAGGTATCCTAATGAAATGCAGTTGATTAAACCTAAAACCAATAAAATGAAAAGGACAATCGTATACCCTATTTTAGCGTTTCTAATATTATCATCCTGCAACAATGTAAACCAATCAAAAGGAAACAATAATCAAGCTATGGCAACTGCAAATGACACCTTGATCGCCAAAAATGGCTATTCAGAAGTCAATGGAATTAAAATGTATTATGAAATTTATGGACAAGGTGAGCCACTTGTTTTGCTTCACGGTGGCGGCTCTACCATTCAAACAACATTTGGAAGAGTCATTCCAATGCTTGCTAAACACAGAAAAGTAATAGCTGTTGAGTTGCAAGCTCATGGGAGAACTAACGATAGGGCACAGGATGCGACATTTGAGCAAGACGCAGATGATGTTGCGAGACTTTTAAAGCATTTGAACATTGATAAAGCAGATTTTTTTGGTTTCAGTAACGGTGGAACAACTTGTGTTCAAATTGCCATTCGTCACCCTGAAATTGTCAATAAAATAATTTTAGGGTCTGCACTTTGCAAACGCAATGGCATGCCTTTTCAGTTTTGGGACTTTATGAAATAAGCAAAGTTATCTAATATGCCTGAAGAGCTAAAAGAAGCTTATTTACAAGTTTCGCCAAACCCAGCCGGCTTGCAGGCGATGCACGATAAGGACGCAAAAAGGATGGTTAATTTTAAAGATATACCAGACGAACAGATCAAATCCATAAAAGCCCCTACCCTAATCATTATAGCCGACCAAGATGTTGTACAACCCGAGCACGCTATCGAAATGCATAGACAAATTGCTAACTCGGAATTGGCAATAATCCCAGGTGTACACGGTGAGTATATTGAGGAAATAACTACATTAAAATCTAATTCTAAAGAAGCACACTTTGTTATTCCTATGCTTGAAAGTTTCCTAGACAAAGGAAGAACAAAATAGCTTTTTCTACAGCTTCCTCCATTTTCGTATTCTTCCCCTCGCGTTGTTATATGGTGAGGAAGTGTTAAACTGTATCATCCTTCCTCTTGTCCATTTGTCATACCAAGCAACTTCATAAAGTTCATTATTTGTTGTCTTATCTATGATTGACAAAATATCCTTTACAGTCTGGTCTAACTTTTCAAGCAGAACAGCGTAATCATCATCCTCATAATCGTTATAAAATTTTTGGGCAAGCTTACCGAGTTCATTCCATTTATATCCAGTATCCGGAAAATCCACATCTTCATTATTATCCCTCATTCGATTCCATTTCAGGACCAATTGTCCCCAACCGATCAGGTAAGCAACAAGATTATTAACACTCATTAATGTGCCTTTTGAATGTCCTTCCAGATTTTTACCCAGCGTCAATTCATGTGGGATCTCTGATAATTCTTTTTTAAGCTTTCCATAATTGGTATGAATTGCCTGCTGTAATTCTTCTTTGTTTGTCGGAACAGCCATTTATACTACTTTAAATCTGATTAACAAATTTAACTATTTTCGTTTGACAGAATTACAGGAAATTTTATCCAGAATTTCAGGTGCAATTCTGCCCAGGCCGTAGCATGAGCAGAATTACGTTCCTCAGATCAGTGGTTGACCATCTTCATTGCTCCTTCGCTGTAGCGCTCGCCAACTATAGGATATCGCTTGATCAACTCATTAACCGATGTAAGATCGGCAGCTGTCAGGTTAACTTCGATTGCAGCTACATTCTCTTCCAGATAGTTTCTTTTCTTGGTACCTGGGATAGGTATAATGTCCTCGCCCTGCGCCAATACCCATGCCAGGGCAAGCTGAGCTGGTGTGCAACCTATTGTGGCTGCCAAGGCAGCAAACCCTGTTATAAGCTTGCTATTGTTAGCGATATTTTCCTGCTGGTAACGAGGCAAGGTTCTTCTGAAATCGTCGCTGGCAAACGTATCCACATTAAGCGTATTGGTAACCAGACCCCTCGCCAAAGGAGAATAAGGCACAAGTGAAATGCCAAGCTCACGCGTGGTCTGTAACATCTCGTTTTCTACGTCCCTTGTAAGTAGTGAGTACTCACTCTGCAGCGCAGCAATCGGATGCACGGCATGCGCCTTCCGTAAAGAAGCAGCAGAAGCCTCACTAAGTCCAAGGTAGCGCACCTTTCCCTCTTTTACCAGATTGGCCATTGCACCAACGGTTTCCTCGATCGGGATATTGGGGTCAACCCGATGGGCATAGTAAAGGTCAATGGTGTCGATCTTCAGGCGCTTCAAGCTCTGTTCGACCGCAATCTTAATCCAGGCAGGAGAACCATCAAAGTAGGTTCCTGTAGCACTACTGGGGCCGGCAATGCCATCCTTAAAACGGAATCCGAATTTCGTTGCGATGAATATCTTATCACGGTTTGGTACGAGTACCTTGGAAATAAGTTCTTCATTGGCACCGTTGCCGTACATGTCTGCCGTGTCCCAAAAGTTGATGCCGAGGTCGAGGGCTTTCTCCAGTGTAGCCAGACTTTCTTTGTCATCTGTAGGGCCATAGGCGAAGCTCATGCCCATGCAGCCCAAGCCAAGCGCAGATAGCTGCTCCTCTGTTGTTCCGAGTTTTCTGTATTTCATTGTTATCAAATTTTGTTCCCACAAAGGTAGAATGGCAGCAGAATTCCGACTTATAACCATCAAACAGATTGTTATAATATTCAAACAAACTATCGCAACTGTGTGGGTGCCAAACCGGCGTGTTTTTTAAAGAAAATAGTAAAATAGGAAGGGTATTCAAAGCCCAGGCTGTAGGCAATATCAGCTATGTTCCAGTCGGTATGTTGCAATAAGGCCTTAGCCTCTTTAGTGATTCGGGCAGCGATATGAGCGGTTGTGGTCTTACCGGTCACTTCCTTTACCGAGCGGTTGAGATGATTGATGTGTACGGATAAAGCAGTGGCATAATCTGCGGGATTTTTCAATTTAAGTATGAGTGCAGGGGAATCAATGGGAAACTGCCTTTCCAGTAATTCAAGAAATAAAGCGGAAACCCTGGAAGAGGCTTTGGCATAGGTATGAAAATTTGTGGCTGGATTATTTTTCATAGCCTCATGAATAAGCAGGTGCAGATAACTGCGCAGTACATCGTATTTATGTGGATAGGTTGAACACATCTCCGACTGCATCTTCAGGAATATAGTCGAAAGTTCGTTCAATTGAGCTTCATCCGGAAAGAATATCGGATTACAGCCGATCTTAAACAAAGGTGAATCCCGAAGGTTGTTGACCCGCTCGCTATGCTGGATAAAATCTTCGGTGAAAAGGCAATACCAGCCCGACTGCTGATCGGACTCTGCCTCCCAGGAATAAGGCACTACAGGATTGGAAAAGAGCAGTGCCGGTCGATCAATCTGTATCCACTTGTCTGCATAATAAATCTTGCCCTTACCAATGATCAAGGAAACCTTGTAAAAATCCCGACGGCTGTACGGACTAACCACAGCGCAGCTTTCTCTGGTGAAAACATTAATATGCCCAATGCCCGCATTATTGAGCGGAACATCTGTTGGCGCATGGCTTGGCAGCCTGTTATAAAAATCACTAACGCTCTCCGCTTGTTTCATTCTGTAAATTTATAAAAATCAAACAAATTTGCATTCGAACCCAGGACCAAAAAAAATCATAAAATTATTAGCGTTGTTGAAATTCAGGAGAGCCAATGATGATACCTGCCGCCAATGCTTGCATCGCAGTGCGCTTAGTTCGGAACATTTCATAATTTTTTTTCTGTTTCTCCACTGTTTCTGCAACTTTAGACTTGCTGTCTGATGTAGCACTCATAAACATCATATCACCTGATGCCCCCACTTCTGGCTTTTCCGATACCGCTGTCGACACTGTTTTATCCTGTCGAACGATATTATTTGCTTTAACCAGGAAGCTCGGATCATTTAATAGATCAACCAGTTTTTTATTCGTTTGATCTAACTTTTTCTCAGGCAATAACAACTTACTATAGGTGTTAATAATAGCTTCTGCATTTTCCTGAGCTTGTTGTTTCGCAGTAATTTTATTGAGATTCACTTTAACTCCAGAGACTTGCCCGGAAGCTAAGGCCAAACTGAAATCCATCCTGTTTAGCAGTGAACCCGTATTGATCCAGTATTTACCACGATCAGGAAAACCTGTTGGCGCCTGATAATAGTAAATCTTTTGTCCCATCCTGGAAATCCAGCTAAATAGCGGATAAGGATCTTTAACATCAGCGTTTAAACCACGCACCGAACTTATCGCAAGTTCAAAAGGTGATTTTGTTTTGCTAAACAGGGTCTTTTTATCCCAGAACTCGCGGGAAGTTACCAATGTGATCAATACTTGCTTCATATCGCCATCATGATCAGTAAATGACTTCGCCATTCTATCAATGAGGCTTTGCACCGGGGCATCGCTAACAAAACGGACAGCGAGCTTACGCGAAATGAATTTCGCCGTAGCGGGCTGATGTGCTAGCATATCCAATAGTGTCACTCCCTCCTGATAAGCCGCTGCAGGATCAGAGCCGGCCGGAAAACGATGACCTAGCACCACTTTTTCACCTTGGTCATGGCGATTTGGTGTAAATAGGAAGTCGCCTTCACGAACATAACCTTTCTGTGCCAGGTTATTTTCACCAATCTTAGCAACTAAGCCTTTCATCGCACTTCCATATGCATTGTCACTAATCGGGTAAACGGTCCAGCCAGTCAGTACACGGGCTGCCTGGGTCACATCCTGTTGCGTATAGCCTCCCTCTACCCCAAGGGTATGTAGTTCCATCACTTCACGAGCGTAGTTTTCATTCAAACCATTTACATTCGCAGGCTTGGTAAGGGTTTTTACTTTATTGGGCACAGTAGTATCATTATTACCTCCCATCATCATCATATCGGCACCTTCATTGGCAGCAACTGGTTTGGCCTTAGGCTTAGGTAGATTTGTTGCTGGTGGTCCAACACTGGTAAAGTTATCCAGGTAATACAACATTGCTGGCGACTGTGCAGAGGCCAAAAGCAATTGACCAAATTTACCCAAAACATTGGGTCGAATCACATCTCTTTCATACGCGGGAATGAATTGGGCGCATTCCCCTTTAAAAAAGGAAACATTAAAATGGTTAAACCAGAAGTCGGTCATCACCTCCTGTAATTGGTTTCGCGTATAGGCCGCCCGAAGTATTTTCTGATTAATAAACTGTTTATAAAGATCCTGATCGGACTTAAAGCCTTTCTTATCCATATACGCCCGCAACTGCAAGTTGAATGCTTTTTTGTCTACTGCTTTATTTACCGAATCCTTACTGATTACAGAATCTTTGATCGCCATCGACCGGATTACAAATCCGGGTGGATACTGACTACATACCTCCGCATTACTCAGTTTAAGGCCGTCATATACGCTCAAGCGTTTGTTTAAAGAATCATCTGGCAAATCCGCATTGAGCTGCTGGTTGAACCAATTCTCCAACCCTATTTTCATAACGGAGTCAACTTGTCCAGGCGTTGCACCATAAGAAAATCTGCTCAACAAATGTTCGGCAGCCTGCCGTTCCGTTAGACCTGCCCGTTTATAGGGGAATTTATATATGCTAACAGATCCTGGATTGATCAGGAAGGAAGATAAAAGATATAAACTCCCTGTCAGCAGGGTAAAAAAACAGCAAATCTTCAGTATTTTTTTCATTTTTAAATTGTTTCTACTATCGAAAGAATATTACCTGCTGGATCTTTAAACCAAGCAATGACAGGTCCCTGGCCGCGAAGAATTCCTTTCTCATCCGTTTTAAGATGCTCATCATCATAGTGTTCAAAATGAACACCTTTTTCTTCGAGTTCTGTAACTGCATTTTCTACATATTGAACAGGGAAATTGAGTACAGTGAATGTTGCAGCCTGATGGTTGGGCTTAGGGTAAACCATTACCGGAGATGATCCATCAATATGCAGTTCCAAAATTCCCATTGGATTGTCTTTAACTTCGAGTCCAAGTATTGATCCGTAAAATTTTTTTGCTTTTTCCAGATTATCCACTGAAAATGAACTGAATGCTTTTGATTTCTTAAACATAGCTTGTTGTTTTAATCTTAAATACTACAAGTCAGGACGCATAAAGTTTTAAATCCCCCCTTAAGCTTAAATAGATTTTATCTTAAGGAAGTAAAAAGCCATTTGTCAATACAAACCTGCAATTGGTCAAATCATTTTGAGTCGCACTTGCGAATTCCCTACTTTTGTGGAAAAAAAAACCAAATACTTTTACCTTCTATTTCAAACTGTCCGAACGGAACGGCTCTCTATGAACTGTTGTCTTTCGGACTTCTATCTTATATATGAAAAAGACTCTACTCAATAAACACTGGCTTTTTATCTGCTTTTACTGGTTACTCCTGGGTATATCCATTTGGGCGCAAATGATAAAAGATTTTCAGCTTGTACCCGCAATTTTGCAGTCGCTCGCATTTGTAACAGCAGCCATTGTTGTGGCCCATACAGTTAGTGACGTTATACTTCCAAATGCCCTCGTTAATGGAAAAATGAAGTTATTTGTAGGCCAAAGCCTTTTAATGACTTTGCTTTTAGCTTTTGTCTTAACAGTCATCCCATTGTGGTTTTATAAACATTATGTAATGGGGACTGCTTTCGATACTCCCGAAAGAATGGAAGCCTATGGTGAATCCCTACTCAGGTTTTACAGCAACCTTCCCTCTGCAATTCTAATCAATGCTACAGCCTGCGGTCTGCGATTTTACCAGGAACATAGCCTCATGGAGAAAAATCATGAGGAATTACTAAAGGTACATCTGGAAGCACAACTCAGGATTTTACAGGACCAGATCAATCCGCATCTGATGTTTAACGTACTGAATCACATTCATATCCTTATGCAGAAAGACATTGACCGCGCTTCTGTATTATTAATCCGTTTTTCAGATATTCTCCGGTATCAGTTGTATGAGTGCAACCGTGAATTTGTGACATTGGAAAAGGAACTGAAATACTTGAAAGATTTGGTTGCAATAGAACAAATCAGATGGGCAGATGAACTTGAAGTGAAATATAGCTGGACCATTCAGAATGGCAAAAGTGAAATTTCTCCATTATTGCTGGTACCCTTCATAGAAAATGCATTTAAACATGTATCCCGTTTACCTACAGAAAAGGGCTATGTACATTTGATATTAAAACAATCAGGCGACATGCTGGAACTGAACGTTGAAAATTCCAATTCGGCACAACAGCCACGCAAACAAGACAGTGGAGGATTAGGCTTAACCAACGTTCAAAAAAGACTGGAAATTCTATACCCGGACAAACACGAACTAAATATTGAAAAAACAGAATCAAGCTATAAGGTACATTTGCGCTTAGAATTAAATCCATCAAACTCATGACCACGACACTCAACTCAAACTCTTTACAGACTGAACCTGCAATGCAGTGCCTGGTTATCGATGATGAGCCCCTGGCGAGGGCCGGAATTATTGATTTCATTGAAAAGTTAGACTTTCTAACTGTTGCAGGCTCTTGTTCTTCGGCGATGGAGGCTTCTGAATACATAAGAAAAGGGAATATCGACCTTCTTTTTCTGGACATCAATATGCCTTATTTATCCGGACTCGATTTTTTAGAATCACTAGAACATCCCCCACTTACCATCCTAACTACCGCTTATTCGGAACACGCGTTAGAAGGCTTCCGACTTCAGATTGTAGATTATTTATTAAAACCAATCCCCTTTAAGCGCTTTTACCAGGCCGCTTTAAAGGCCCGGCAGATGCATATGATGAGCTTAAGCCCGCGACATCCGCAACCTGTAGATACATTTTTATACGTTAGACAGGGTGATAGCTTCCGAAAGATATCCTGGGTTGACATCTTATATATTGAAGGTATGCAGAATTATGCCAAGCTCCATTTTAAAGATCAGGAACTGGTGATTCACCAAACGATGATATCCCTGGAAGAAACACTTCCAAGGGATAACTTCTTTAGAATTCATAAATCTTATCTAATCAACATTGCTCATATTGACCAGGTATCGGGAGGTCGGATTTTCATCAATGGACAGGAACTTCCAATTTCCAGAACCCGCAGAGAGGATTTATTAAAAGAGGTGGTTTACAATAAACTTTTAAGCCGCTAGCGCTTGGAAAAATTCCATGACAATCCCGCGGATCCATAAAACGTAGTCGTAAAACGGGGATCCGCTTCATCCTTCATCTTAAAGAAATCCTTCAATCTTCTACTGGTCAAACTAAAAGAGCGGGCAAGTGATGTACCAGCAGTCAACTGAATAGACAGTGATTTACTCAATTTAATTTCAGGACGTAAACCAGCAACAACCTGTTGGTAGCCTAAAAGCATTGAAGTATTATTTCGGTTTACTTCGGCAGTCATACCACTCAGTTCCACAACAGTTTTAAGTTCTACCGCATCGCTCAATTTTGCACCAAATTCGATTCCATTCGGGAAATTGATTTGTAGTTTGTACCGCCCCTGGGTAGACCAGTTAAAATATAAACCCGGCATAACCATGGGAACACCAAAGGCATTGGTTAATACAGGCCCCACCCCTAGCGCCAGTCTTGGATTGAAATGTTTAATAAACAAAACACCCCCTTGGGCAAGTAGGTCTTTAGATGAAATTTCTTCCATGTCAGTATAAACCCCTACTGAAGCCATCGCCATGATTGACCAGGTTTTACTAATGTGCCTGGAATGGATTAAACCAATCTGCGCATTGAGCATTTCTGTAGGGAATAATGGTTCCTCATAGTTTCGGTTAGTCATTTTAGCATATGACCCCTCTACTCCAACAGCCCAAATTTTTGGTCGCCCAAGTTCATCTAATGTTGTTGAAATGGGAATGCTAAAAGCAGCCTGAATCCGCTTAAAGTCGCTGGTAGATCCAGTTTTAAGGCTGTCTATCGGTCTTACATAATTGGAGAAAGGAACATATTCGGCCTTAATTTTCCCCGAGAATCCACTCTGCGCAAATAAAGATGAACCGAAAGCTATACCAGCTATGGTAAGAGAATAACGTAATGTTTTCATATTTTGTATCTGATCTTATTGTATATCAGACACGAAGAACGGAAGCAGCCCTTAAAGGAGAAAAGATTATTGACGAGTGGTTACCTGAGTATGACCAAATGCAGGTTTTTCTACATTTTCCTCCATTTTCGTATTCTTCCCCTCGAGTTGTTATATAATCATTTGCCTTTAAGCGGGGCATCAAGGAAAGCAGGAATCATAGCCATCAGTAAATCCGTTCTTTGTGTCAGTGCCGTATGCGCTGTTCCTGGGGCCTAATCCTTAAGGCCCGATAGATACCACTGTTTGTTGTTAAATAACAACGATAAATAGCGTAATTACAACTAAATGTTCTTGCTTTTTTACTGATTCCGGGAATGCATCCATATACCTTTGTAGAGTCGAAATGATAATTAAAAGATAGTATTTATGTTAAACACCAAAATGATCGGCAATAAAATTGCTGAAGCACGAAAGAAAAAAAACCTTTCCCAGGCCCAGCTTGCTCAGCGTCTGTTCATCAGTCCGCAGGCCGTTGGCAAATGGGAACGTGGTGAATCAATGCCTGATATCATTACTTTAAACCATCTTGCAGAAATCCTGGATGTTGATCTGAACTATTTTTCAGGGCGCATGGCATCTGAGGCCAGGGAGACAGTACCCTTCGAACCTTTGATTAAACCCTCCGATGAATTGCCATCCGGAACACAGAAGAAAAAACTGAACTGGAATATGTCAGACGGGAACTGGGTGAATGCCAACTTTTCCGGCCTGAAAAACCTCCAGGAAAAATTCGGTTCCTCAAACATGCAGCACTGCCTGTTTGTCGGTTCAGACTTGTCGGGACTTCTCCTAAAAAGCAATAATGTGGAGGGCTGTGATTTTTCAAATTCTGACCTCAGCAAAAGCCATATTCAGAATTCCAGCTTAGTCAACAATGTATTCAAAGACAGTTCCCTGAAAGAAACCGAATTTTCAAAGAGCTATCTCAAAGGTTGCGATTTCAGTCTTGCCAATTTTACCGGTGTGACACTTCACAAAAGTACTCACATTGATGGCTGTGACTTTTCAGGTTCTGACATCAGCAGCAGTCACATACTCAACTCCAGCTTAGCCAACAATCTATTTAAGAGCTGTTCATTGAAAGAAACTGAATTTTCAGAAAGCCATATCAAAGGGTGTGATTTCTCTGATGCCAATTTTACCGGAGTGGAGTTTAAATCCGGAGCCTTCCTGAATAATCCCATTGCAAATGCAGTATGGAATCACAGCTCTTTTATTGGAATCCAGATAGAAGATATGGTTTTCGAAGGTACGTTGGAGGACTGTTATTTTGAAAACTGCGCCTTTAAAAAAGTGACCTTCCAGAGTGCAATACTGATCAACACATTCTTCAAAAACAACAATTTGAAGCGGATCAATTTTGTGGATTGTCAGGCAGACCGGATGACCTACGAATTCCTGAAAAACGGAAAAGCAGATTTAACTGGCATCACCTTATTAGCATCTTAAAGGAGGAAATGAATCATGTCGAAAAATGAAATCGCCATCTCGGTACAAGGATTAAAAAAATCCTATAAAGACATCCCTGTATTAACAGGAGTAGATTTTGAAGTAAAAACAGGCAGTATTTTCGCCCTGCTCGGCGCTAATGGTGCAGGCAAGACAACGATCGTCAAAATTCTCAGTACACTGCTGAAACAAGACAGCGGAAACGCTACAGTAAACGGATTCGACCTTTCCTCAAATCCAGGTAAGGTGCGGGAATCGATCAGCCTCACAGGACAATTCGCAGCCGTGGATGAGATTTTGACCGGAAGGGAAAATCTCATCATGATGGCTAGCCTTCGGCACCTTAGCCACCCACAACAGGTTGCAAAAGATTTGTTGAAGCGCTTCAGTTTAACCGAAGCCGCTGATCGTACTGCGGCTACTTATTCGGGAGGTATGCGACGCCGGCTCGACATCGCCATGAGCCTGGTTGGAAAACCTCAGGTCATTTTCCTGGACGAACCCACCACCGGACTTGATCCCGAAGGGCGCATTGAAGTTTGGAAAATCGTCAAAGCGCTTGCCGACGGCGGAACTACGGTATTCTTCTGCGCAGCATGGACACCATCATTACTGTGACCATCATGCCAATTATGTTTATGCTGTTTTTTGTCTACGTATTTGGAGGCGCAATCCAAACCGGTACAGATAACTATGTAAATTACCTCTTGCCCGGTATACTGTTGATCTCGATTGCAAGCGGGGTATCCTATACGGCTTACCGTCTGTTTTTAGATATGCAAAGAGGCATACTGGAACGCTTCAACTCCATGCCAATTGCCCGCTCCGCTGTTCTCTGGGGCCATGTCCTTACCTCACTGGTATCCAATCTCATTTCAGGGATCGTAATCATCCTTGTTGCCCTGATTATGGGTTTCCGTTCGCCAGCTGGTATACTGTCTTGGCTTGCGGTGACTGGTATACTTACGCTCTTTACGCTGGCTTTGACCTGGATTGCAGTGATTGCAGGACTCTCTGCTAAATCTGTGGATGGGGCAAGTGCCTTCTCTTACCCCATTATTTTTCTGCCCTTTATCAGCTCGGCCTTTGTACCTACCAAATCCATGCCCGGGCCGGTTCGTGTCTTTGCCGAAAATCAGCCTGTAACCTCGATCGTGGGAAGCATCCGCGCACTGCTTTCAAACCAATCGGTAGGGATTGAAATATGGCTGGCCCTGGCCTGGTGCCTGGGAATTATACTCCTGGCTTATTTCCTTGCAAGAAGAGCGTATAAAAAACACTTATAAAATCTTTTTCAACAACTGGTTCTTTAAGTTCAGTACCAACAATACTACTAATACTATTAATTATGAAAAGAACATCAATCTTCCTCCTCTTTGGTTGCTTAATTTTCTCGCCCTGGATCGCTGCCGGCCAACAATGGACACTTGCGAAGTGTATCGATTATGCACAGCAGAACAACCTGCCCATCCAGTCCAGACAAAAACTCAGCCTCGCTGCAGATTGGGAAAGAAAATCCGTAACCGGGAGGTTAGCACCCAAAATAGAACTAAAGGCGGGAATCGACCATTATTGGGAGATTCCGGTGCAAGTATTTCCAGGCGAGCTGGTGGGGCAGCCGTCAGGAACCTATGTTCCTATAAAACTCGGTACCCCCTGGATGGGCAATATAGGCCTGGAGGCAAATCTCAACCTGGTTGATCCTCAAACCTGGCAAGCCATCAGACTTTCTGCCCTGCAGCAACAGGCAAAAAAACAAGAGCTATTGTCTTTTGAAAAGACCCTGTCAAAAAATGTAAGGATGTCGTATTATCAGTTGCAAGTGTTAAATAAGAGCCTTTCCCTTGCAAAAGACAGCTATCACAACTACCAGCAGATCCATCAATTGATTACCAGGCAATACGACAAGGGATTTACAGATAAGATCGTACTGAACCAATCGGCCAGCACGATGAAGGACTTGCAGAACCAACTCCAAAAAAAAAAAACGGAGGTCCACAATGCCCTACTTGACCTGAAATTCTGGATGGGTTTCCCCCTTGGGGACTCTCTTCTGGTAAACAATAGCTATGATTTGGAAATATTACCTGCTTCCGGTTTCATTCCTGAAGAATTGCCCGATTATGAAAGCCAGAAGCTGAAAGTGAGCATTGCCGTACAGGAACTTAAATCTGCAAAAGCGGCCTGGTATCCTTCTCTGTCCCTCAGAAGCTATTACAGCAAAATGGGTTTTGGGCAATCTCTGGATTTCATTGGGGAATCCCGTTGGATTGGATCTGGTTTTATAGGATTACAACTAAATGTACCCCTATTCTCATTGAGTAAGCATTTTTATGAACCCAGAAAACAAAAAGCACGTCTGGAATCAGCAGAACTTGAATTTAAAGACTACCAGAATACACAACAGCAACATTACCTGAAAGAAAAGCAGCTTCAGGAAGAGGCCATTCAGGATTTAAAAATTCAGGAAGCGCAATTGAATCTTGCCCGGGAGAATGTAGCCCTTTCCTATCAAAAGCTCGAAAAAGGGATTATCAACATGATTGAATTGAGACAGGTTCAGCAAGACTTAAACGAGGCTACAGAAAAACTAAATCAATCCAATCAGAACCTATTGCAGCATGCAGTGGAACTCTACTATTTAACCGACCAAAAATTATGAAAGCTTTATCAACTATGACCATCATCATCAGTTTAGGCTTTGCGGCATGCAAACAGAAAACTGAAACCTACACCACAACAGAAAAACAGTTTAACCAGGCCGTATATGCTTCGGGCAAAATTATGCCCATGCATTATGAAATGTTGAAATCTACAGAACCCATGCGGATCCTGGCCATTATGGTCAAAGAAGGTGATTTTGTTAAAAAAGGACAAGCATTAATCACACTGGGATCCTCCAGCGAAAGAGAGCAGCTCAGCTTGCTCTCAGAACAGGCAGCTCTGGCCAGGAATAGTGCAGGAAAAAATGCGGCCGAATTGAAACAATTAATGGAAAAGATCAGCCTGGCCAAACAACAATATCAGCAGGATGTACTAAATGCAGAAAGGTACACAGACCTAGCAAAGGATAAAGCCGTAGCCCAAAAGGATGCGGACAAGGCGGTGCTTCAGGCAAAAACAAGTCTGGTCCAAATCAATACCCTGCAAGAAGAATATCATGTAAAAACAGCAGCATTAAAAACAATGGCTTTGAATGCGGAGGAAGATCTAGCCCGGTTTAAGGGACAACATAGCAAAAATGTACTGACCAGTAATCTGGAGGGAAAAGTATTGAGTATAGACTTTAAACCTGGTGAGATTACAGGCCCGGGAGAAACGATATTGTTAATTGGTTCAAAAGAGAAATACAAGCTGGAACTCCTGATAGATGAGCGCGATATCCGCCAGATCCAGCTGGGGCAAAAAGTTTTCTTTGAAACAGATGCTTTCGCAGAGCGGCAATTTGGAGGCATCGTCACTAAAATTGATCCCGTTTTGCAAAAAGATACCCGCAGCTTTAGAGTGGAAGCCTTTGTGAATGAAGTTGTTGATTTCTTTCCGCAATCCTCTGTCGAAGCCAACATCCTCATCCGACAAAAAGCGGTTGCCCTTATGGTTCCTGGCGATTATATCTTGCCCGGAGATTCTGTTTTAATTCAGAAAGGGGATCAGCAGCAAAAAGTAAAACTGACCAGAGGCACCGAAAACGACAATTGGGTGGAAGTCAAAGCTGGCCTTAAAAAAGGAGATGTACTGATTAAAAGCAAATGAATCATGAAGAAGATCGTCACAGATTTCAAACTGGCCGCTTCCATAGCCTTTGTTCATATGGGTGCCAAACTGAAACAAACCATTATCGCCACCATAGGCGTTGCCCTGGGCATTACCATTTTTGTATTCATGGTTGGATTTATCCAGGGATCACAAAATTACATGCAGGCCATTATGTTTGAGCAGTCGCCCCACCTCAGACTTTTCAATGAGGTAAAGCTTTCCGACAAAACCATAATCGACAAAATCTATCCCCATCAGATCAATACGTTAGGGCATGAAAAGCCAAAAGATATTTTCCTGAACCTGAAAGATGGGAAACAAGCGGTAAAAGATATCCGTAAAAATCCCCTTGTAAAAACGGTATCTGGTTCGGTAAGCACAAAGGTATTTTACCGTTTAGGAGCAGTTTCCATTAATGGAACGATCCTGGGGATCAATTTCGAGGAAGCCAATGCCCTTTTTAACCTGGAAAGTAAAATTGTGTCCGGAAGTTTTACCGAGCTAGCAACCATGCCAAACAGTATCGTAGTAGGAACCGGACTGGCCAAAAAATTAAATGTAAAGACAGGCGACAAAATGGAACTGACCACAGAGAAAGGGGCCAATTTTAGCATCAGTGTGATTGGTATCTTTAAAACCGGTCTAGTCGACATCGACAACCAACAAAGTTATGGCAGTATTAAAACCGTGCAGCGCTTTTTAAATGTCCCCTCCTCCTATCTTACAGAGATTCAGGTGAAGCTGTTTGATCTTGAACTGGCCCCGGATCAGGCAAAAAAACTGCAAAAAAACTACAATTATTCAGGATCTGACTGGAAAAAGGACAATGTTACCTTGCTGGAAAGTGCAGCACTTCAAAATATGATTACCTATAACGTCGCGGGTGTCATCCTGTTGATTGCAGGCTTTGGTATTTTCAATATCCTGACCATGATGATTTACGAGAAGATGAAAGATATTGCCATACTCAAAGCAATCGGTTTTTCAAATGGGGATGTCAGGCGGATATTTCTAACCCAGGCTTTTGTCATAGGGATCATTGGTGCATTCTCAGGATTAATATTTGGGTACCTCATCTCCTATGCCATTTCCAAAATGCCATACCATAGCGATGTCATGTTCTCACTTGATCACCTGCCGGTTAGCTTTAACCCACTCTATTACATTATGGGCTTTTCTTTTGGCATCCTGACCACCGCCGTAGCCGGATACCTGCCTTCCCGAAAAGCAGCTAAGGTAGATCCCATCACTATTTTAAGAGGATAAAATATGAAGGTACTTGAAGCAAAAAACTTAAATAAATACTTTTACAATCCTAAAAAGTTCAAAGTATTGGAAAACCTGGACCTGGCGGTAGAAAAAGGCGACTTCGTTTCCATTACCGGGAAATCCGGGAGTGGAAAGTCTACCCTACTCTACCTGTTATCCACCATGGATACTGATTTTGAAGGCAGTATCAACATAAACGGATCTGAAATGCAGGGAAGAAGTAACAGCTGGCTGGCCGATTTCCGGAACCACCACATTGGCTTTGTATTCCAGTTCCATTTTTTATTGCCGGAATTTTCGGTATTAAAAAATGTTATGCTGCCCGGTTTGAAACGCGCTGCCTTTCCCCCACAGGAATTAGAACAAAAAGCGATGGACCTGTTGAAATTATTAGATGTGCAGGACCAGGCCTTAAAACGGGCAACCCTGCTTTCGGGAGGTCAGCAGCAGCGTGTGGCCATTGCAAGGGCTTTGATCAACGATCCTTTGATTTTAATGGGCGATGAACCTACCGGGAACCTGGACAGTAAAAATACAGGACTGGTATTCGATCTGTTTAAAAAACTATCGGCTGAAAAACATCAGACCATGCTTATTGTTACACATGATGAAGAGTTTGCGAAAAATACAGGTAAAACCATCCATATCAGTGATGGAAGAATTGACTAAATAAAAGATATGAAGGCAGAAAATATCATAATTATTGGTGCCAGGGAAAACAATCTGAAAAATATCTCTCTGGAAATCCCTACAAATAAGATTACTGTTTTTACCGGTGTATCTGGTTCAGGCAAGTCCTCTTTAGTATTTGACACCATCGCTGCTGAATCTCAGCGGCAATTAAATGAAACATTTCCGGCCTTTATCCGCCATCGGCTCCCCCACTATGGTCAGCCCGCAGCAGAATCATTGAGAAATTTATCGCCGGCTATCATCATTGAACAAAAACGGATTGGGGGAAATGCCCGCTCTACTGTAGGTACGGCGACTGATATTTATACTTTACTCCGTCTGTTATTTTCCCGGATCGGAAAACCATTTGTGGGCCACTCAGATGTCTTTTCCTTCAATCATCCCAATGGCATGTGCACTAAATGCAAAGGTTTAGGTAAAGTTACATCTGTAGATCTGGAACTACTCTTTGATAAGTCTATGTCATTAAATGAAGGTGCTATTCTCTTTCCTACCTTTGCAGAAGGTACAGCCCGTTGGAAAAGGTATACTTGCTCTGGGTTATTTGATAATAACAAGAAACTCATCGATTATACCAAAGAAGAATGGCATCATTTATTATACGCTCATCACGATGAGGTGGAGCTGAAGAACCCGCTGCCATGCTGGTTTGCAAGTACTAAGTATGAAGGGGTTATCCCAAAATTTGAACGTACTTATCTGACCAGGGAAACGAAGGACTTAACTGGCAAACACAAAAAAACATTTGAGCGGATTCTGACCAGATCGGTTTGTCCGGATTGCAGAGGCGGGCGACTAAACAAAAAAATTCTGAGCTGTAGGATTGATGGCCATTCCATCGCAGATTTTACTAAAATGGACATATCAGAACTGAAGAAAGCAGTTGAAAAGATCAAAGTCACAATAGCCGGCACTATGGTAAACGCCATCCTTGAGCAATTGAACCATATGATTGATATTGGCCTTGGGTATCTCTTTCTGGGAAGGGAGACTTCCAGCCTTTCCGGCGGTGAATCACAGCGCATCAAAATGGTTAGACATTTAGGAAGCAGCCTAACCGGGATGACCTATATTTTTGATGAACCAAGTATTGGACTCCACCCCAAAGATGTAGATCAGCTCAATGATTTACTCTGCTTGCTAAGAGACAAGGGAAATACGGTTTTGGTAGTAGAACATGACACCGATGTCATTTCCATAGCAGATCATGTGGTAGATATGGGGCCAAAAGCGGGTACCAAAGGCGGTGAAATCGTATATGAAGGCCCTTTAAAAGGACTTAAAGAAGCCAATACCTTAACGGGTAAATTCTGGAAAATACGCCATAAAATTAAAGAAAATCCAAAAACTGCAACAGACCATCTAGAAGTAAAAAATGCTAGTCTCCATAACCTGAAAAACTTAAATGTAAAAATTCCTAAAAGTGTCATGACAGTCATTACCGGAGTAGCCGGCTCCGGAAAAAGCAGTCTGGCCAATGGCATATTAACGAAACTATATCCTGAATCTATTGTGATTGACCAGTCTGCCATCATTGGCAGCAAAAGATCAAACACAGCCACCTACTCAAGAATGTTTGATGTGATCAGGGAATTGTTTGCGATAGAAAACAGGGTCAGTTCCTCCTTGTTCAGCAGTAATTCGGAAGGGGCCTGTCTGGTTTGTAAAGGATTGGGAGAAATTACCCTGGATTTAGCATTTATGGACCCGATTACAACGGTTTGTGAAGAATGCAACGGTCAACGTTACAGAGACGAGGTCCTGAAGTACAGGTTAAAAGGTAAAAACATCTATGAAGTATTAAAGTTGACCGTGTTAGAAGCCCTCGTTTTTTTTAGAAATAAAGAAGCCATTTATCCCATATTAAAAAAACTGGATGAGGTAGGCCTCGAATACCTGACCCTTGGCCAGCCTTTGAGCTCTTTATCAGGAGGAGAAAGGCAGCGCATCAAACTGGCCCTGAATATGGAAAGCAAAGGACAGATTTACATCATGGATGAACCTACTACAGGACTACATATGAGCGATGTTGACCGGTTGCTAAAGATATTTAATAAAATTATCAATGAAGGAAGCACACTTATCATTATTGAACATAATCTAGCCATCATCAGCCAGGCAGATTACATCATTGATATAGGCCCTGATGCTGGAAAAGATGGTGGAAAAATAGTTTTCTCTGGATTGCCAAAGGACATCATTCATTGTAAAACATCTTATACAGGCCTGTATTTGAACAAATACATATCCTCCGGCATGACTTAAAAGAAAAGATCAGCACAAATCCTTACCTTATGCAAGTGTATGAATATCAATAATTTAATATTCTACAGTTATTATTACCCTCGATGAAGAACTCGCGAAAAGGACGGATAAGATCATCAACATCAGGGACGGCAAAATTGACTAACTTAAAAAAATCCTATGTCAGAAATTAATGAGAACGGAATGACCTTGAATTACGAGGTTTCCGGAAAAGGTCCAATCACCTTAGTATTTGTACACGGTTCCTACATTGATCAGACTTACTGGAAAAAGCAGGTCAGTGATTTTAAAGATCACTACCAGGTCATCACCCTGGACTTGCCAGGCCACGGCAAATCCAGACAAAACCGAAAAGACTGGGAAATCCAGAGATTTGCTGATGATCTCATTTTCCTGATCAAAAAACTGGAGTTGAGAAACGTGATATTAATCGGGCATTCGATAGCCGGAAATATCTGCCTAATGGCAGCAGTAAAATATCCCGACCCAATCGTCGGGTTGATAGGTATAGATACTTTCAAAAATGCAGGAATCCCAATAACAGCAGAATTCAAGCAGCAAACTGAAGGTATCAAAAAAGGACTTCTCAGTGATTTCGCAGACACAAATGAAAAATATGCCAGGACGGCGCTGCTTACCCCCTCCACACCAAATCACCTTGTCAAAAAGGTAATTAAGGATTATCGTAACGCCTATCCCCCTATGGGTATTCAGACTACCGCTGAGTTTTTCGAAATCGACAAAATGGAAAAAGAACTCTTGCCCAGATTAAGCCTCAAACTCTACCTGATCAATGTGAACTATATACCAACAAATGAAGCTGCTTTAATGCAGCTTAAAGGCAAGGACTATCAATTAAACATCCTCAATGGAACCAGTCATTTTCCTATGCTGGAGCATCCGGACGAACTGAACATTGCTTTGCAGCTGGATATCAGTAGAATAGAAAATGACATACAAAGTACTCCTGGAACTGCCAAAGGTTAATTACTTATTAAAAATAATTTTAATTTTATCCAGAACACCTGTTTTTCTACTTCTTTGCTTTTCAGTACCTATCAAAAAACCATATGGCTGTAAATCCGGTACATGATCGCAAACAATTTTCAGCATCCCAAGTAAGGGAATTGCAAGAACCATTCCCGCTACTCCCCAAATCATCTCCCCCAATACGATCGCAAGTATAGTAAATAGGGGATTAATATTTACCTGCTCCCCAACAATGAGAGGTTCAAGAATATAGGTCTGTATAAATTGCACCAAGATATAAGTAACCAGCACACCAATAACCATCCGGCTATCCCCGCCTTGGGCAAGTACCGCAAGTATCGTGACCGAAGTTCCAGTTAAGTTTCCTACAAATGGAATGATCTCCAGGATACCACACAATACTGCAAAAAAGATCGCACTTTCCACTCCCACTATACTAAAGCCAATGCCGTACATGATCCATAAAACCCCAATCATCGCGGCGAGCCCACTTAAATACCGTTGTCCTACTTTACCTGCTTGATGTACTACTCCATCCGCTTTATTTTTCTCGCCTCCAGGTACAAGCTTAAGAATAAACTTTTTAATGTGCGAGCGGTAAACTAGAAACAGCAACATATAGACCAATACAAGTACCGTATTTAACAATATATCCATGATTTTTCCTGCAAAGCCGGCCAGCATATTTCCTGATTCGCCCTGAGCTGACTTTCCCTCTATCAGTTCTTGTTGTTGCTTTAAATCTATACCTGCCTTTTCATATATCCAATGCTGGAAATTAGAGAAAAGGACAATGACATGCTGTTTCATGTTGTCTATATTCTCCACCAGGCCATTGAGCTGCCATATCAGAAGGAAAACAATCAGTGATATGGCTAAAATGAAGCTAATTATGCACAAAAGCGAAGCAGCGCCTCTACCCATCCCTTTAAACTCCAACCAATTACAAAATTTAATAAACAGCATAGAAAATACCGCTGCCAGTGTTACAGGAATAAGAAAGGGAGCTGCAAAGTACAATCCAGCAAAGGATAAAATAAAAAAAAGCAATACATAGATGCAGCGTTGAAGTCTTGCCATACTTCTTGTAACAAATCCTGAAACAAACTGTTTTGCTGACCAATGATCTTATCTAGATCCGAATGGAATGCAAATGATGGGTATTAAAAGAAAATTTTAAAATAACCTCAATCTTCTGGTTAAAACGACTTTTAACCGCACTATTCACCTGCCCGATGATTCTGTTAAATTTATCAACAATTTCCTGAAAAAGTTTCTTTTCTTCAGGGGTTTTAGGTGCATGAAATACAGTTTCAAAATAAATTGTATCCATATCACGATAAATTTCAAGGTACTCTTCAGCATGATGATCCTTAAGAAACGCTACTATAAGGTTAATCAACTGGTCATAGTGATACGCTTTGATGTGATCTTTACTCATGGCATGTGGAACGCTAAAATTCGAATAGGTATTTAATTTCAGCTTATTTTCAGGAATTTCCACATCTTCAAAATCCAGAATATACAAACCTTCTTTCTCTTTTACATCCTTGATAAAAGTGAACACTTGGTCATCTTCGTCCGTTAAATAAATAACCCTGGTTGATTGTTCGAATTCCATAACATTTGATATTTATGTCCTATTAAAAATACCTCAAAAAAATCAGCATACAAGACTTTTTATAAAACTAACTTATAACCTCTGTTATATTTATCATATAGTTTCCAAACATTGTGAGTGCATCAATTGCCGCAAATGCTTGCTTGCCATGTACAGTCAGCGTGTAAGTTACTTTAGGAGGTTTTTGTCTATATACCGACCTGTAAATCATTTTCTTTTTTTCCAATTCCCTAAGTTGGGTGACTAACATTTTATCGGTGATGTGGCTAATGGTTGTTTTCAATTCGCCATATCTCTGCGGGCCATTTCTAAGTGCCAACAGGATTGGTATTTTCCATGTACCACCAATATGGACCATGGCGAACTCAATAGGATGATAATAGATTCGTTTGTCGTATATGAAGTTTTCCATTATACAAAGATATTAGAGATTCGCATCGTTTACACCTGCTTCCTTTACATACAAAATAGTAGGTAAAGCATTGTATTATTCCCGAATTGCTAGGTTTGTCACAATTAAAATCGACGAAATGAAATCACAAAAATGGACATCTATTCCCTTGCTTCCCTGTGTTTCCATTGAACGAACTGTTGTGTTCTGGGAAATGCTTGGTTTTGTAAGGACGTATTATCAAACCCGGCCTTATCAGTATGCTGTTGTTATGTATCAGGACACGACAATTCATTTTCACCGGGACAAGTTGCTGGACCCAAAAACTTCCAATCATTTCTGTTTGATGATGGTACCTGATGTGCTGGCGTTATACCAGGATTTTGGAGTCCGTATGAAGTCTACCCTGGGTAAAATCCCTAATTCTGGAATTCCCAGGGTATCCCGCATGAAGCCAGGCCAAACTAGGTTTACCTTGACTGATCCATCTGGAAATGCCATAATTTTTATTTCTGAGGGAGTTAGGGATGATCTAGATTATCGCAAGGCTGAAAATCCTGATCTCAGTCCTTTGGAAAAGTCAATTGCGCTGGCGGAAAGGTTTCGTGATTTCAAGAATGATCTACCGGCAGCTCTTGGCATTATCGAGAATGGATTGAAATATTATCAGGATGCAAACATCGAAATTTTTCAACAGGCGAAGAATATCCGATCTGAATTGTTGACAATGATTGCCGCTGACGGAAGCGAGGATTAAACAATATCTGGATGGCTTTTGGTTCGACACTCGTTTAGAGTACAATCACGCTCTAAATAACTTCTCCAACCCATCATCATAAACGCTAAAGTCCCAAATATCACAGTTAGCCAAGGTGTGTAGCCTACACCTCTTGTCGCTATTATCCAACCGCCAGCGGTTGTTCCTAAAGTAACACCCAAGTTGCCAAAGGATGTAGCCAAACTATTGGCAAACTCTAACGATTTAGGGACTGACGAAATCATGTATGTCGATGCATTCAAAAAACTTGGAGCGTATAAAAAACCCCAAATTCCAATAACAATAAGAGTTGCCATTGTATTACCTCCAGAAAAATGCAGCAATATAGGTATGATAATTGTTCCCGAAAGGAAGAATGCCGTAGTTTTTGTCACGCTCTTATTTAGCATTTTGCCTGCAATCCAATTGGCAAGCAGACCTATCAATCCAAATAAAAAGAGCATGTAGCTAACCTTAGTGTTGTCCATATACTTTGCTTTGTTTAGGTAATCTGCAAAATAACTGTAGGTAGAAAACCAGGCCGAGATCATGAAAAAATTCATTGCAGTACTGATGATAAAAGTGGGTTGGCTTAATATTTTCAGCTGGCTTCCATGTGATTTTTTTTCTCTTACTGGCATTAATGGTAATACAAAATAGATACCTAAAAAAGCGACTGTACTAACAACTGCCTGCACAACGAATGAGTATTCCCACGAAAATAAACTTGCCAGATAAGTAGCTAAAGGAACTGTTGTAACCATAGCAATAGCCACGCCGCTGAAAACAATACTCATCAACTCGTTTTTATTGTCTTGATTGCCTTGTGAAACGGCAACAGATAAAGCCGTAGCAATATATACCGGTTGCAGAAAAGCGGGCAAAAGTCGGACTAAAATCAATAGCCAAAATGGAGGTGAGAACGAGGATACTATTGCTGTTATCAGAAAAATAGAAATGGCCGCAAGCATAACTTTCTTACGATCAAAGCCAGACATAAGTAAAGTCATAAAAGGCCCTGTGAGTGCAATTACTAATGCAAAGGCACTTAATAAGATCCCCGCTTTATCAATAGTGATCTGATAGTGATCTGCTATTTGTGGTAAAATCCCGATTACTCCAAATTCAGTAGTGATTACTCCAACAAAGCCGAGGCAACCGATATAGGCAAATTTCTTCATCCTCATTACTTATTGAAATTTTGGATCAGGAACTGAGCTGTCTCTTCAATTGCACGGTTACCGTCATCGATTATACCACCCATTTGAAAGAAACCGTGCACCATGCCTTTATACAATAATTGCTTAACGGCTACGCCAGATTTTTGTAATTTTTCGGCATAAAGAATTGCTTCATCCCTCAAAGGATCGTATTCTGCTATGATCATCAAAGTCGAAGGCATATCGGAAAGCTCATCTGAATATAAAGGCGAAGCATCTGGATTTTCTATTTCTTTAATGTTGGGCAGATATAAGTTCCATGCCTGTACAGCTCCCTCGTAGTTGAGAACAGGACCATCCTTAAATTCTTGCCAGGATGGGGTTTTAAGCGAAGCATCTGTAACAGGATAAACTAACAGTTGACAAAGTATTTTATTTAGGTTATTTTGAATGGCACGCCTGGTAATTACAGTTGCCAATGCAGCTCCGGCGCTGTCGCCAGCTATTGCCAAACGCTTCAAATCGATCCCTAGCATTTTAGCATGTAGAATTATCCACTCCAAAGCATTATAGCAATCATTTAAACCTGTAGGAAATGGATACTCCGGTGCCAATCGATAATCTACTGATATAATAATCGCTCCTGATAAATTAGCAAGTTTTCTTAAAGGCCTGTCATGACTTTCCAAACCACCAGCATTAAACCAACCACCGTGAAAATAAATGACTACAGGTAATTCCTTTTCGTTTGAAGGGCGATAGATGCGAATATTTATAGTTTGTTCAAAAGATGGGACTTCAAGGTTTTCTATTTTATAGATAGTTTCTTCCTCGCCAGCCATCGGTATAAATTTTTCATAGAAAATCCTGCCAGCTTCCGATGTATCATCAATGTCCGATACATCAATTGATTGAATATAATCCAGCGCTATTTTCACTTGTTTTGATAAGTCCATAATCATAAATGTTTTAATATTATGCCGCAAAGTTATTTGCTAACTTTGTGTTTGCATACAATACATCTATTTGTATGGTACTAACAAATTTGTAAGTAATGGCAATAAGAAAAGAGAATTCAACGAATATGCAGAACGAAAAATGCATAACTGAAGGCTGCGATTTAACATATGCCGTCTGTAAAATCGGAGGCAGATGGAAGTTATTAATTCTATGTAAACTAGAAGAAGGTAAGTTAAGATTTGGTGAAATAAAAAAATTGATACCAGGAGTTACAGAACGGATGTTAACGTTACAATTACGAGAATTGGAAAAAGATGGATTAGTAAACCGCACCGTTTATGCCGAAGTTCCGCCAAGAGTTGATTATGAGTTGACTGTTGTAGCAAAGGAGTTAATTCCCATCTGGTCACAATTAAGTAATTGGGGCAAAAAGCATAAAATCCTAATGAAATAGAAAGTTAATGCCAAAAATAAAAGCCTCACATTTCTGTGAGGCTTTCGTGATCCCTCTGGGATTCGAACCCAGGACCACTACATTAAAAGTGTAATGCTCTACCAGCTGAGCTAAGGAATCATTTCCTTGATTGAAGGAGTGCAAAAGTATAAAAATTATGATGATTTAATACCTTAACAACGACTTAATTTCATTTTAATCCAATCATTTCCTTTAAACTACTGATTTATAGAATAAAAGAATTTATTTTATTTTTTGCTGTAAACATTCTCCATTTGCCAGGCGTCAAGCGATTTTAGCAAAGCATCATTACGTGCCTGGATCGAAACCCCTTTGCTATCTGCTCTGTCCGGATAAGTACGAACAGCAATACACTGACGCCCGTTAACAAAGACTTCGACAATACTGCGGTCTATAAATACACGCAAATTCAACAACTCTCCTTTTTTGATTTCTATATCAGCGGTTTCCGTAGGAACTAAAGGAAATTACCGCTTTTTAGCAGCTTTATTAACGTTTAAGCTTTTAGAATTTTCCAGATCTCTCTTTAATCCAATAACCAGCTCCTTAATCATTGCTACATTACTATCATCAGCATTCAACAACCTCAGACTCTCCTCACCCGGAAGTTTAAGTTGTCGCCTCAATACAAGTGGTATTTTATAACGCTGAGCAGTTAAAGCATAGGCATACAAAGACAAATTTTCAATAAAACCAGCCAAAGTACGCTCATAATAAGGTTTCAATTTTTTATAGCTTTTAGAATGCTTATAAACCAATAGAAATATCTTGAACCTGTTAGATTCCGATACAATAAATTCGTCTTCTAAATCCTCCACTTCCTCTATCGCGAATATCAGGTTAAGCGCTTGTTTGTATTCGATAAGCCTCCCCATACTAATAATGCAATTTTTAACGAGGGGATCATCAACATCCATAAAGAAATCATCATCTTCTATATATTGGTCCCAGGGATCCTTAAAATCCTTTCCATAGGATTTTAAGGATTTTTTAAAGGTAAAATGATAAACATATTCATAAATATCTGAATGCATACGGGTAACCAATGCCCCCAGTCCTCTCATGCACAGCTTTAAATCAAAAGGATCATTTCTCGATAACTTCATAAGCAAGATTATTTAATATTTTTCATTTGCTGGATTACACTAACCACATAATCGTCATAAGATGGATACATCCCAATATTCTGTGTGTAGATTTGCAGCTTGGCAACAATGAAATTGTCTCTTTACAGCGTCGTCAAGGACTTTTTGAGCATCTAATTTGTTGCCCAGTTTTTCAGCTAGAATGACTTCACCTGCTCTCACAAAATGTTCATACAAGCATACCTTCCATGAGCGATAACTCTGCTTAGCCATCGCATCTTTTATTGGAGAGAAAAGGTGCTTGGTAGATATGATCAATTCATTAGGAACTTTATCGATTGCCGGGTTTACGAACGAATGGCCAAATTCATGAATTGATAAGCCTTGAATTTTTAATGGGTAATCGAACCCAAGGTCTACGGGAGAACTATCAAGTGATGGAGAAGCGAAGGGGCCAAATGTATTGTAAATAGAAAGGCTATTTTTGTTCCCTATCCCAAACCCCATCCCTGCGGGAATATTCAAACTCGGAACCAGACAGTAAGCATTAAAAGACTTTTGATAAAAAGCCTCCATCATTGGAAGAAAGTTTGAAGGGGGTAGATTTTTTATCACATCTCCCGAGATCTTTCGATAATAAGAATCATTTTCCTCTAGATACTTTGCGAACTCTACTTCTTTATAGAAAGAATTAAGGTCATTTAGAAATTTAGCAGCATCGATCTCTGCTGAATTATAATTGCCTGATTTTGAGAAGGACCTAATCACATCTTTATCCGTTCTGGAATTGATTTTTGCAAAAGGAACTTCATCCACCTGCAACAAAAAACCAATAAAAAAATCATTAAAATAACCTTTTGATGAGTAAGATCTATAAATATCCATAATTTTACTCTTATCGAATTTTTGATATTTTATGTAATTATTAATAGTTAACCTAAACCTATCCTTCACAGCAATACTCCGACCATCAATCATTAAGCTGTCATTGTTGGCTTCAAGATCTTCTCGCAGATTTAACTGCATCATTAATCCAAATAACTCAATATTTTTATTAATTCTTATTGTGATGTTTTTGGACGGTATGCGCTTATATTTTATATCAAATTTTCCTTTTGCACGAGTACCAATAATGTCGACACTGTATGTTCCTGGATCAGTTATTGTAAGACTTATTTTACCGCTATCAGCCTTTCCAGAAAAAGTTTTCTTCCAAATAGAAGCGTTCTTTTTACAAACCACAACTTCAAGTGTTCCTTTGTCCGTCGTATTATTATATGACAAGTGCAACTGATCGGATTTTTCTAAATAGATACTTCCAGTTTCTTTACCGTTAAAATGAGCAAAAGAAGCTTGAGAATGTCCCGGTATACTGCTACCATGCCAATCAGTGAGATGGAATACAGATGAGCAAGAGGAAAAGATTGAAATTATAACGAGAGCCTTAATTAAATTCATATTACCTATCAGATTTAAAATTTGTCTGCACAAGATAATAGTAAAATCGACAATACAATTGTATAATATTGCTTATTTAAACCCATTGCATAACTAGTATCATCAGTACAATGGCTAAACAAAGCGGTGAGTAATACTTAGTATCGTTCCGTCCAAAACGAGTCTTTTTATACTTTTTGAAAAAACCGACATACCTAAAATCTCCGACTGCGCGGAGCAAAAAGATTCCGGCAATCGCCCATAGGCCATACTTTAAGAGCCAATTTGGTAAACTGATATCCAACAGGCCAGATCTTGCCAAAACTAATAGTCCAAACCCCATTAGCCCCGCAGCCACAACCAAGGTCCCAAAAGCACTGGGCATAGCTATTTTCACTTCGTCTTCTTTAGTCGGAATAACCGCAGTACTTGCCCACTTTCCGCCAAAAGCCCAATATATATGGATACCTGAAAGTAACAGAAAGATGAAAAAAAGCAGGATTGCGATTAAAGTAGCTGTCATGCTGATAAAGATAGGAATTAAGAGCTATCGCATCAAAAAACCTGTTAATTATGTAATTAACAGGTTTTCGACTATTTCGCGATCCCGATGGGATTTGCACCTAGTGTAAAAATCAGCAATTAAATAGTATCTGAATGGCTTTTGAAATTCAACTCCCGAATAACGTACCTCTTTTTTAATATTTTACCTGCAAATGACGAACCAGAATCATGTCTGTCACCTATTTCTTTAAATATTTCTCGGGCTGTTTGAGAAAACTCCTTTTACAACCATCTGAACAAAAACCATAGACAACTTTATTATGAATATGTGTTTTTATAGAGCCTGCTTTAACTTTCATTTTGCAAACAGGGTCAATCCCATCCTTTTTTAGCGTGTCAATTTGCTGTTCATATGTATTTAACTCAGTTGCAGATTTAGCAGGCAAATAGGCAAATATAGCTGATGCAATGATCAGTATTGCACAAAAATGTTTTCTCATTAGATTTTATTTTTAAAAAGGTAAAGACATATGAACCATAACTCTATTTCCGGCGTTAGCACGGCCTCCCGCCAAATCTTGTGAGCGAACGTCTTGATAGTTCGCACCGAATGAAAGTCCCTTCATTGCAACCTCAACCCCTCCAACGGCAGATAAAGAATATCCACCTGAAACGGCCACGTCATATTTCTTATTCTCCACATCTTTATTGGCAGTTTCGTAAAGCACACCAATGGTAGGGGCAACGGTTACTTTATTTGCTATCCGAAATTTATAATAAGCCAATACATTTGTGGTAAATTTATTACCATAACGGTATTCATACTTATTCTCCGTGTTGAGCTTGTAATTGGGCTTTAAGTATTTTTGATGCTGCTGTCTGATCCCGTTGGGATTTGAACCTAGTCCGAATAGCTCACCATTTTTTAATACGTTTTAGCTGCAATTGCAATATATGAATATACTCATTAAAGACCTTTTATCATAATCTATTACACTGAATTTTTATATAGCCTTATAACTTTGATAAAGGATTTTTTAAAAAAGGAATTGTTTATTTGACAATTTACTTTCAATGGTGGGAAAGAAGCGAAAAGCCTCTTTTTCTCGGGTGCAAAGAAACCATCCAATTTAAAGAATATTTTAGATTTTGCTGATTAATTTCAGTGATTTTAAATCGTAAATGCTAATTTCATTTTTATCTGTTATATCGTACTTTCGATTATTATTTAAATCATAGTAGCCTGTTACTACCAATGTTCCTGTTTTTTTATTTACTGCCCAAGATTGAACATATAATTTACCATCGGTAACTTGAGTGCTCTTTGTACCATCAGTTGACACTGCAATTATTTGCCTAGGATCATTATAGTCAATACCATTTTTTCCATCCATATCAATAGATTGAACCGTTACAAGAAGAATATTTATATTCATTTCATCTATTTTAATTTGCTCCGGCTTAGAACTAAACCAGCCGCCAACGGGAAGTTCAAAACGATTTATCTGCCCATTTTTTGTATCTATAAAAAGCCAGTGTTGATTTTTAGCACTTTCTGATTTTCCCCACGATTCAATACTAGCAACCATAAAGTTTGTCCCTTCAATTTCCGTGATTTTAGTATAGTTGCATTTGTACTGTCCAAAAACCGTAAGTGTTAGCATAGTCAATGAAAAAACTATAACTGCTTTCATATAAGTCATATTTAGTTTTGATGTTGTTTATTAAAATAAAATTATCGAAAAATTTGAAATAATCTCAAAAGTCAATAGCAAAGCGTTTTATATTATGATCGTTATTTACTGCGCTTTAGTGTCTGCCAAAAACTGAATGCTGTTGTAGACACCTTGCCATTTCGTTCATAATAACAGGCATTTTTACCTTTTATAATAACCAATTTCTTTCTTGGAGTTCTGTCTTTGTCAACAGGTTGAACTTTAAATTACTCACCTAATCACTCAATTTTATATGTGATTTTTTGAATGTTTTAGGTTTTTTTGCTAAAAACAAAAGCCTGCAATCATTAGATTTGCAGGCTTTTATACGTTTCGTGATCCCGCTGGTATTCGAGCCTAGTTCAAAAATCAGCGTTTAAACAGTATTTAGGATGGTTTTGTAATTCGACTCCCCGAATGACGCACCTTTTTTGTAATACGTTTTAGCTGCAAATGCTATACTTAAATATAGGGAAAATTTCTAATAAAACAAACAAATTTGAACACTTTTACATTTAAAAATGCCCTTTAGATCAGGCTTTAACTTGAGATTTTGAGGGCGTTTTGGCTTTCAATCGACGATAAGTCATCTTCAAATGTTCTGCAAATTTTAGCACTTGATTGAAGAATCAAAACGACGGACACGCAAGTGAACAAGTTTACCCAAACCGATCAGTTCATGAAGGAAATAGTGGTTAGACTGGACACAAAGGAGCAACTGAAAACCAAATTCCTGTATATCCTGGACAACTACAGTAAGATTAGGGAAACCTATGGTATCACTACTCCGGCAGTGAAAAAAACGGAACTTATGCAAACGACAATCAATCAAATTAAACTCCTTTAGCCAATGTTTATCAATATCACTGATACAGTTACAGCCGACAATAAAGGGAGCAGCGGAAAGCTGGTCAATTATCTGGAGAAAGAAAACCGGATTTATAACAAGGAAGAAGAACGCTGGTTTAACCACAAGGGAAATAATTTTGAACCTTTCGAGGTCAGGCGAACCATTGACGGCAATGTCGCCAAACTAAGTCAAAAAGACCCTAAATTTTTCCTGATCAATGTTAGCCCAAGCCAGAAGGAAATCAAACACCTGATCGACAAATATGGGGAAAATGGTGCCGGGGAGCAGTTAAAGGAATATGCGGTTAAAGTGATGGACGAATATGCTAAAAACTTTAAACGGCCTGGGGTCAACAGCAGTAAAGATTTGGTTTGGTTTGCCAAGCTGGAGAATAACAGGTACTACACACATAAAGATAAAGAGGTGAAAGAAGGCACCAAACAGCGGGGCGAACTAAAACGTGGCAATCAAATGCACATACAGATCATCGTAAGTCGTAAGGATGCTACCAATAAGATTAAGCTAAGCCCAATGAATAAATCCCAGGGCAAGAACGAGGAACACTCTAAAAAGGTGGGACAGTTCAAACGAACTGCATTTATCCAATCAGGGGAAAACCTCTTTGATAAGGTCTTTAATTATGAACGGAACCTAAATGAGACAATGGCCTATGCGGTAGTTCAAAAAAACGGGAATATCAAACAGCGAGAACAACTGGATATGCTGGAACAGGGATCAGTATCAAATTACCAATCAAAATCTGTAGCCAATGAATTGATCAAAGATGTGGCAGAAGGGATGTTTCATACAACTGCAAATATGCTGGAAACTATTGGTAAAACTGCCGGAGATTTCCTTGAAATATTGATGGAACCTACGTTTGTGCCTGCTCAATCCAATCCTGTAGAAGATGCATACAGGAAAAAGAAGAAGAAAAAGAAAAGCCCGTCCCAAGATCAATCCTATGGCCATCGTATGTAATCAATAATTACAGAACCGCCCAGCATATAATTTTAAGGTATATCTAGCTCATGGAAATAGGTTATCTTATCTAGCACATCTATATAGGTCACAGATCGATCCGTGTACTGTATTGACTCTAATTGCGGGACAACTGTATGCCCGACCACCAGATGATAACCTTTGAGCATATCGGTCATGGTTTCTTTTTTGTCAGCCCAGATGATGCCGTCATTGTCATAACCGCCCCTTGCATATCCGGCGGCATGGAGTAGATAACGTTGTCCTGTCTGATCTACTTTGTTGAACAAATCCGCAAGCGTATCTTTTTTATCCCTGATCTCATTTAGGATGGGCAGCCTTAAAAAATCGCTATACCACGCATTGGTAACACCCGCATGAGAAAAAAAAATACGGCTAACGTTTCGGGACTTTGGGATGGTGGGGCAATCGAAGCACAAATCTTCAATTTTGTACAAAAGTTGAGTCAAAAAACTGCCGTTGAATTTTGCAGTTTCGCCCCACTATTGCAAAATCCTTGTTGGCGGTATGTGGCTTTTTTGAGTCAGTATATTAATCATTATTGTAAGGACTTTCACAGCCACTTTTAATTAGTACTCTAATTATCCTAATTCGGTTATATCGTTGCAAAAAAATAGGATAAATATTAGCATATAAGTTGATTAACAATATGATTACCCAATTAAATAGAGTTATATTCTTGAATTTTATTCCAACAATCAAGATAAAAATCAATAAAAATATCAAGTGAATAATCTCGTACTTTTTTGTCTCTCGTTCAGCTTTATACAATTCATCAAACTTACTCTTTCCACTACTTATTGATTTCACTTTTCTCCAATGCCTTACTAAATCCCCATCTGTAATTAGATATTTTTTAAATCCTTTAATACCCAACAAATCATAGATTGTCTTGTTTTTGTATAATTCGAATTTCTTAGGCCTAAAATATTGCTTCATGAATTCATATTCTAAATTATTTACCTACCTCGCCATTACCGCTAACGTTTTGCAGCTGCAAGAAGTTGGCGATTTCGGAGACGAAAACTGTCTGCCTCCACAAAACTTGACACGAAGCACAAAGCTTCATTTAACCACTGAACCGCCAATTTCTTGTAGGTGCTGTTAGCTGTGGTTTTTCTTTTCTGTCAAAAAGTCAAAGATAGCACTTATAACTTCTTCAGGTTGTTCTTCTTGTGGAAAATGTCCACTTTCTATAATATTCAAAACAATTATGAAGGTTCGTCAAGTAACTATAGTGGATTGTACCAATGCACTTTCAACCCACTTGATAAACTAATTGAGAAAGTAGCAGAACTTAAAAAGCTTCATACAGAAAAAGAAGCACTATATGAACGTTTATTGAAAGCGCAGGAGAATAAATAAGCCTTATTGTACAAAAACACGGGGATATTTTATTCCAGAAAAGCCATTACGATTTGTGATGGCTTTTCAATTTATACGGACTTTCTAAAAAACAGGTACATTTTACGCCTTGACAATTAACATAATACCAAGCTGACCAATTATATATGATTGAAACCGAAATAACACTACTAATAAACCGTAAATCAGATATTGACGTGGTCAAAAATGAGCTGGTGGGCTGCAAGGTGCAGTTTCCAGTATATCTACTAGAATATGAAAATTATTACGAGCTGAACTTCACTAGTGATTACGAAGAATGGGAATTGGATACGGCAATCCTTCGCTGTTTCCCTGATTATACATTCGTTACAGATCGTGAAAGAGGGCGAAAGGAAATACGTATTGAATTGTCAAGACACCAATCAGAATTTGCAACTGACGGCTGGGGAAGGCCTTTAGAAAATCCGCTACATAAAACGATGTATCTTGTAAAAAGATCAAATAGCACACCTACGTACTTCATTCCTGAAGTTAAAGTGCTATTTGGGAATGAAGAGCGGAACTATTATCTCAATATTGTTGGTGGAACAAGAAGTGGCACAGATGAAAAAGGCTTCTTACTTTTAAACCTGTTTAAAACTAAACATGAGGGAGGCGAAGTCGAAATTTTTAAAGACACTCTCTATAACACACCCTCAGAGGCGGTTCAGTCGGGACTTTATAAAATGAAAGACCTAGTCAATCAAGATTTTCAGGAGTACATAGACACGAAAAAAAGGAAAAGCGTGCGCACGAAAAACTACCACGAAAGATGATTAGGAATTTTATCAACTCATGTAAAAATGCGGATTATAAAGGAATCATTAAAGACCTAGCCAGTGATGTTGTATTTGAGAAAAGGGTAAATTGGCAACCAGTAGAACGACATGAAGGAATTGTGGAACTGGAAGATTATATGAAATCGTCCCTTCAGGATATGTGCTCCCAGGATTTTAAGATTAGATCATCTTGGCACTTTGACCCTAATGGAGCTATTACCATCGATATAAAACACTATCCGCCGGATGTTGAGGTGCGGCCAGATAGTTTAATGAAGTATCGGCAGCTAGTATTCCGGTTCAAAGCTGGAAAAATAGCAAGTATAACCGAAGAAAAATAGGATCAATCCCAAAAGTTGTGGAGCAGGAGATAAAAATATAGCTCATATACTGATAAAGATATTGATATTGCGGTACTTTACCAACCCTAATTATGTCGTTGCCAGACATAGTTGCAAAACTAAGTGGGAGATGAAAACTCAAATTGACAAAACTAGGCTAGAATATATCAAGCGTATAAATGACGTCCTTGATTACGTTGAAAAAAATCTTGACTCAGCCTTATCACTAGAACATATATCAGAAAGAGGTAACTACTCATCCTTTCATTTTCATAGAATATTTTCTGCGGTAATAGGTGAAACTTTAAATACTTTCATCAATAGAAAAAGAATAGAGAAAATAGCCTCAATTTTGCTTGTAGGGACTACAGAAAATTTAAATCAGTTGGCCTACCGGTACGGATTTAACAGCGACAATTCGTTTTCAAGAGCATTCAAAAAATATTATGGAATTAGCCCTACTGATTTTAAATCCAAAGGAAAAGACATTCTTAGCAAGATTGGAATAGAAGTACTTACCCTGGATAAATACATTTGCAGCATTGATAACGTCAAAAAATGGACTGATATGAATGCTCAAATAGAAGTTAAGAAATTGCAGAGGATAAAGCTCGCCGGAATAATGCATATTGGAGAATTTGATAAAATTTCCGAAACTTACAAGAAGTTATTTGGGTGGGCTTCACAAAATGGATTGTTAAGTTCGCCAAATTTTAAAGCAGTTACCCTTTACCATGATAATCCCAATGTAACCCCAAACTCAAAAGTTAGGCTAAGCACATGCATAACAATTAATGAGGATATTAAGGCGGAAGCCGAGGTAAGACAAATTTTGATTCAAGAGGGTAATTATGCCCTAGGTCATTTTGAAATCACTGCTGATGCTTTTTCGAATGCCTGGGAGAGCATGTGTGTTTGGGTAGTAGAAAATGGATTTAGTTTTAGAGATGGTGATTATTTTGAAGTATATCATAATGACCATACTACTCACCCGGAGCATAAATTCATAGTCGATATTTGTATCCCTGTTAATAACGGCAATGAAAATGAGCCTGATAAAAAACATCTTGGTAAATTGAGCCATTATAAAGAACAGGTTAGCCAGGGGGAAATACAGGTAGACTATAATTGGTTGATGGGCTATATCAAAACATTAAAAAACCATTTTACAAAAGAGTATTACTCTATTTATAAAGTAGGAAATATTTATCAAGGCAATATGGATTACTCCTATTTCCCCTTAACCACACACAATTTGCAGAAACAAAAATTGAAGTTTGTTATCATTTTTAACCATAAATTGATGCGATTCGAAATTTGTTTGTCGGGTCAAAATAAAACAATCCGAAAAAAATACTGGGACTTTTTCAAAGAAAGTGATTGGGATAAGTATCATTTGGTAGAATCAATAGGCGATAGTCTGTCAATTATTGACCATATCCTAGTTAATAAACCTAATTTTGATAATACAGAAACTTTAACCGGAGAAATTGAAACTGAGGTCTTAAAGTTTATTAACAATATTAGAGATGTTCTTGAATGATAAAAGAGCAGCACGCCTATGGTAATGGCTGAGCTTCTTGTACAAGCTAATTCAATTATATGCTTAACAATGGAAAAACATTCTTGCTCCACAACTTTTGGGATTGAAAAACTGACAGTAATAATGTCAGTTAAAATAAAAAACCCTTGCAATCTACTGATTACAAGGGTTTAATTTTAGTAGCGTGATCCCGCTGGGATTCGAACCCAGGACCACTACATTAAAAGTGTAATGCTCTACCAGCTGAGCTACGGAATCATTATTTTTAATTAAATGTAAACTCTAATAGTTTCTTTTTTAATTGATGCAAATATAGGACTACGATATATATTGTGCAAATAATTAATAGAGAAAACGCGCACTACGCTGGTTTTAAGCCAGATTATTTACAAATGCTCGCTTTTAGAACTTAATTTAGGTCCCAAAAGCGAGCATATCCTACAAAAAACAAAGCTTAAAGTACCTTCACAGCACCTAAATATTGGCTGTTGCTTCGTCTTTTTCTGTCTTCAGATACAAAAGCGAGATAAACATGAACTGTTTTTCCTGAGTAATCGGGACCAATTTCAAATGTCCCTGTCTTCTTGGATCGTTTTACTGCGGCAGTATCAAAACATGCCTTCCCCTTTTCGATATCGTAGGCCACAAACATAGCACGATCATCATACACTAATCTTCCTCCATCCCATTCAAAAGTAACCGTACCTGGACTTTCAGACACAGCACTAGCCTTTTCAGACTGATCCATATCTCCAAAGCTTAGCAATGCTAATTTCGGATCAATATAAAAATCCGGGTTCTCCCCTTTTAAGGCATGCTTAGAATTGTAAGATTTTGCCGCAACAAATCCCTCATAAGTTTCAGCATAACCTTGAAAACCTACCCTTAAAAACTCAATCAATGGCTGAAGCCATATTTGAGATGTAGCAAACTTTGCTCTGTTCACCAACTCTTTCTTTGTCGGAGGCGTACTTCGTTCACGTGGTATGCCACGCATAAGGTCCTGCCCTTTTAAATGATAACCGATAACAGTGCCAGACTTTCCTTTAAAGCCTCCTAGAATACCCTTTTTAATAATCGCCATAATACAAGTTGTTAAGTAAATAATAAATGAAACAATAATAACAATAACTTTAGTAGAATTAACCTAGGATTAAACCAGGACATTACAGGGGAATTGTCCCTGTTATCCCCCTGTTAAGTCCCTGTTTTCTCCCTGTTACCTCCTTGTTAAAATTAGAGAAATCACAGGGTTTCACAGTTCCCTCAACGGCCCAACTCCGAAATAATTAACTTTTGATTAAAACGTGTCAATTATTAAGCCATTACAATTACCAAATCTTCACGTAAAAATGCATAAAACTGTAAAAACAGCGATTCAACGAAATTGAGTCCTACAACTAAGGAAGAAATATTATTTCAAAAATAAATTAAGACGATCTGTCAGAATGACCGAGATCTTTCTCGGGACTCACTATGTCCCGTATCAATTGTTTCAATTCCTTAACTTCCGGAAAACGACCTTTCTCTTTCCTGTCAAATACAACAACATCATCAATACTGATCACATAGGCCCCTCCTATTTCTGCTGGCTTTAGCAATACGCCATTCAGCTCATCGGTAAAAGTACTCAGCAGTTCTTGCGCCATATATGCTGCCCTAAGCATCCAACCACATTTTGGACAGTATTCAATAGTTACAGTAGGTTTCAATGTTTTCATGTGATGAAATTAAACAATATCATTACAAGTCCCTAATATATAATCAGATCCAAAATCCTTTATTAGTATTAATTTTTATAAATTAAACCCATGCTATCTAAACAAGACATTTTCGGTTACGAACCCAATCAGCAGTATAGTACTGCGGTGGCTTATTTTTCTATGGAGTTTGCGGTACACCAGGCGCTAAAAATATATAGTGGCGGATTAGGTTTCCTTGCCGGTTCGCATCTAAGAAGTGCCTACGAGTTAAAGCAGAACCTGCTTGGTATAGGAATACTATGGAAATATGGGTATTACGACCAGTCCAGAGATAAGGATATGTTGATGAAACCTGATTATACAGAAAAACAATATACCTTTCTACAGGACACAGGCATCACCTTTAAAGTCCCTGTTCACGATGCTGAAGTACACGTCCGTGCCTATCTGTTAAAACCAGAAACATTTGGCACTGCACCTTTATTTTTGCTAAGCACAGATGTACCCGAGAACGACTTCTTATCGCGTACGATAACTCATCGTTTATACGATCCTCACGAAACTACGCGCATTGCCCAATCTATCATACTAGGCACTGGCGGAGCGATGCTGTTGGACATTTTAAATATGCCTCCCGACATATACCATATGAATGAAGGTCATTCAGTATCCCTTAATTTTTACCTCTACAGCAAGCACAAAAGCCTGGAAGAAATAAAAAAGAGAGTAGTATTTACCACACATACACCAGAAATGGCCGGCAATGAAGAACATAGGTATAGCTTACTTAAAGAAATGTCCTTCTTTTACCATCTGCAGGAACATGAAGCAAAGTCGATTTTGGGTATGGATGGCGATAATTTCAGCTATACACTTGCCGCACTTAAATTCGCCAGAAAAGCCAATGGGGTATCAGCCCTACATGGTAAAGTGGCCCGGGACATGTGGAGCCATAACTCAGGTATATGTGAAATCACCTCTATCACCAATGCTCAAAACCAGAAATATTGGGAAGATCCTACAATAGGTAAAGCTATAAAGCTCGGTAATGATCAGGAGATTATGCTTCGCAAAAAAGAAATGAAGGCCGATTTATTTAAAGTTGTGGCTAATCAATGTGGCAAGCTTTTTAATCCAGATGTGCTGACCATTGTCTGGGCAAGACGATTTGCAGGCTATAAAAGAGCAGATCTGGTGATGCAGGATTGGAACAGGTTCCTAAATTTGATTAACAATGAAGCATTTCCGGTTCAAATCATTTGGGCAGGAAAACCTTATCCAGAAGATTTTGGGGCGATCGGCCTATTTAATTCCATCATCAATCGTGCACTACCGCTAAAAAACTGTGCAGTCCTTACCGGATATGAGCTAGAGTTATCAGCCTTATTAAAAAGAGGTTCCGACGTTTGGCTAAACAATCCAAGGATGTACAGAGAGGCTTCTGGCACCAGTGGTATGACAGCAGCCATGAATGGTAGCATTAACCTTTCCTTGCCTGATGGCTGGGTACCAGAATTTGCTAAAGACAATATAAATAGCTTCCTAATTCAACCAGCAGCAGATGGATTACCAGATCAGGAACAAGACAACCAGGAAAATACCAACCTCATGAATGTATTAGAACGCAGAGTACTGCCAACCTACTATAACGACCAGAAGCAATGGTTAAGCCTGGTAAAAAAAGCAGCCATGGATGTGGTACCAGCTTTTGAAGCTAGCAGAATGGCCAACGAATATTATGAAAAAATGTATAAAGCATAACAAAAAAAAGAGCTGCCCGTATGGGGCAGCTTCTTTCCAAAACACTTAAACTGAAAAATTCTTATTTGCTTTTAGCTTTCAACAGCTTCACCTCATTCTTTAATAGCTCTATTTCGGCCTGTTGCTCTTTAATTGCAGCTACCAATACAGGAATCAAATCCGCTGTCTGTACTTCGTTGTATTTGGCAACTTTTGAGTTGTTTTTACCAGACTCGTAAACTTTTGAAGCCTCATAGACCATTGCTGGAAATTCTGGCTGTACATTGCTGGCCAAAAAACCGTACTGCTCACCTGCAGGAAGTTTAAGATGCTTATACTTATTTACATCGTATTTGAAGGTAACAGGCTCCAGGTTTTTTAAATGCTGTGTTGAATTAGAAATCTTCCCAACACTTACCTTAAGTTCTTGTTCGTCAATTTTTTGAGCACTTACAGTTAAAGTACTTGCGCTTAGTAAAAGGGCCATAAAAGCTCCTTTGAATATTAGATATTTCATAAAATTAAATTATTGTATAAATGCTTGAATACGGGTTGATCAATACAACCCAAAAGATAGAATGTGCGTACTACAAGCCGTTGGGAGGCGGGTACGGCAAGGAAATGTAAGGGGCGCTAATATTGGCGACACCAGAAAGAACCAATTTTTTGGAAAGCAAAAGGAAAAATAGGCTGGAAATTGGATGAGATATGTAATCTTCGTCCATAATCTCCAACTGCTTGCATTCTTTTTCAAGGTCGGGGACCTCATCAGTTTCTTGTTCTGCATGACACACAGATAAGAGTTGCTGATGTTTGTCTATAGCAAATAACGAGGTACTTTTTACCAGTAAAAATGAAAGTAAAATAAATATGCCCGTTAATCGTCTAAACATAAGTAGCTGAATCGTATAACCTTGTAATCGCTATTTTTTACAAAGATAAGAATCTTAACTATTTTTATTTGCCAACAGGCTTCATATTTTTGTAAATAAAGTTATGAATAGAATTTGTGGTCGTTTTTAAATCAACAGTCAGGTACCAGATGTTGTTGATCCTTTTCCCCACACTTTGCCCATCTAGTGGAAACCTTGCCTGATCAATTACTTTATTTTCTGAGTTCAAAACGCTACCAGCAAACCTCATAAGTGTCATATTGGCCATGCTGGTTTCTAAGTTCGGCAAGATCTGTGATGCAAAAACTGGAAACACTTCTTGTCCGGAGCTTTTTAATTTACTAAACAAAGCAACCAGGACAGTCCTTTGTCTTTCGGTCCGTTCGTAATCACCATTCCCTACTCCCCTAATCCTTGTATAGGCTACGGCTTGTCTTCCTGTTAATTTCTGCAAACCCGCATTGTTTACATGTACGGCTGGTATTTTATCATAAATAGCCACTTCATTCAGGTAATTATTTAAGTATGGGAGTTCGGGATCTTTTACATTTACATTCACTCCACCCAATGCGTCGACAATCTTTGCCGCGCTATAAAAGTCAACGTTCATATAATCTTTAATATCCAGATCAAAATTCTGGTTGATGGTTTTTATAGCCAACTGAGGGCCGCCAAATGCATATGCAGCATTGATTTTATCCATACCATGACCCTCAATATTCACGTAGGTATCCCGCATAATTGAGGACATTTTAATCTTTCCGGTTTGTTGATCAATAGAAATCACCATGATCACATCGGAATTTGCCCGGTCATCATCCTTACGCCTGTCGACTGCAAAAAGGGCGATATTAAAAGGGGGATTCGCCATTGCTTTTACTCTATCCCTTGTTTTTTGCGATATACCCAAAGCTTCCGGCGTTCTATTTAATTGAACAGCAACCCGTTTTATATTAACTGGAGACGCAGCTACAGCAGTACTGTCCTGCGCATTAACATGGTATGACACTACCATAAGTATAAAGCCGAACCAGAGATTTTTCATTGTTTAAATGTTTTGTTAATAGTTTAGATTACAAAATAATATGCAATATCCCTGCCGCTGTTTTTTTAAGCTAAGCGAAAAAATGAATTTGGAGATTTGTCTAAAATTTAATCATCTTTATATAGGCAAACTTGCAATTGATTGAACTGCTCATTAAAAACCAAACTATATATTATGAAAATTTTAAAAGGACTATTATTCTTAGTTGTTGGGATTGTAATTCTGGCACTGCTTGTCGCACTTTTTGTTAAAAAGGATTATGCCGTAGAGCGGGAAGTTACCATCAACAAGCCTGTAGCTGTGGTATTTGATTATATCAAACACATTAAAAATCAAGATCAGTATAGTGTTTGGAATCGTCTGGATCCGGCTTCAAAAAAGACCTATACAGGTACAGATGGTACTGTTGGCTTTATCTCGGGCTGGGAAAGCACCAATAAAAATGTGGGTAAAGGTGAGCAGGAAATTACCAGTATAACTGAGGGGGACCGGATTGATATGAAACTTCGCTTTAAAGAACCTTTTGAAGCTGAGGATGAGGCTTATATGGCTACTGAATCTATGGGAGAAAACCAAACGAAGGTGAAATGGGGTTTTAAAGGCAGAATGGCTTATCCAATGAATCTCATGTTACTCTTTATGGATATGGAAGGAATGTTAGGTAAAGATTTACAGGGTGGTCTAGATACTTTAAAAACCACATTAGAAAAATAAAAATCAAATAAAAATGGCCGGTAATACCGGCCATTTTTGTATTACTTAATCACTTCTGCTAATTTCTTTTCGAGCGCCTCTCCCCTTAAATTTTTCGCAATGATTTTACCTTGCGGATCGATTAAAAAGTTTGAAGGAATTGCTTTAATAGCGTATAAGTTCCCCGCCCCCTTAGGATCGTCATTGTTTGAATCCACCACTTGAATCCACGGCATACCATCATCCTTGATTGCTTTAAGCCATTTATCCCGATCTTTCTCCTGATCCACAGAAACGCCTAATACTGTAAAGTTTTTATCTTTAAAAGCGTTATAAGCTTTCAATACCTTAGGGTTTTCAGCCCGACAAGGCCCACACCATGATGCCCAAAAATCCACAAGCACGTATTGACCACGGAAATCAGACAATTTAACGGGTTTGTTTTCGGTATTCATTTGTGTGAATTCTGGAGCGATCTTGCCAACGGCTGTAGACTTACTCGCTTCAATTGAAGCGGCAAAAGCTTTACCTGCTTTGGAGTTGCGGTTTTTGGCCGATAAACCACTAAACAAAGACTCTACCTTGGTTACATCAAAATACGAACCTGCTATTTTTTGCAATGCTTCAAAACAAAAATAAGAATCATGATTCTGTTTAATAAAATTGCTCAACGCATCTTCAGATTTGCCTAGCGCCTTATACTTTTCATATTCCGCATTAATCGATGCACCACTAATCAACGCTGTTTTGATAGAATCAACAGCATCAATAATGATTAGGCCTTTGTCCAAATAAAGCGACCTTGCGTCTGTTTGTCCCTTAACTTTCGGTCCATTACTATTAAAAACCATATAAACCTGCTGCGGTCCTTCCAATGGGCCTTTAAACTCAAACGCACCATTTTTAACTTCCGCACTGTCTCTTACGGTTTTTCCGCCTTTGTAATAATTGATATATACTTTACCATTTTTACCGGCAGCTGCAAATTTACCTTTTACCTGATAGGTGTTATTTTGCGCCCATCCCAATAAAGGGATTAGGATAAGCGCAGTTGTTACTAGTCTTTTCATCAATAATCGAATATGGTTAGTTTCTCTGATTTGGGGTTAATTCTGGGTTCAAATTTGTCAGCTTTGGCGCAATTGGAAACAAATAGCGATAATCGTTAGGCTTCAATTCAAAATTCTCTCCCTTATAACTGTGCGTAAGTGTTTTTTCAAAACGAGGCTCCTTATTTAATCTTTTCAGATCAAACAAACGAAGTCCTCTGAAGCACAACTCTCTCCTCCTTTCGGCCAAAACCTTTACCAATGCATCATCTGCAGAAGAAGCCGTTAAATCAACATAACTGGCTTTAAGAACACGTTTTTTACGTAATAGGTTAACATCCTGTATTGCTCCACCTGCATTGTTAGCCCTGGCTTCGCACTCAGCACGGATAAGGTACATTTCTGCAACCGTTGGTCCAACTGTCCTGGTATCGAAGGCAAGAAATTCACCATTATAGTAAACATAGCCAACAAAAGGATCCTGCGTAGAAGTAAATAGGATCTGGAAACGAAGGTCGCCGACTGAACTTCCGAATACATTTTGCAAATCATGACTCATCGAAAACCATGAATATGAATTGTTTACATTTTTCATCAACAAGGTTTCAGGATTATTCCTGTGCAGCGGAAAAGTGCTGGCTGGAGCTGCAGCAAAATCATTATAGTCTGCCAAAGCACCTTTAAGTTCGATTGTTTTTGATGCATATTGTAGTGCATCGGCATATTTACCGATCTGAAGACTAGCTCGTGCAAGCAAAGAATAAGCAGCAGGAAGCGATGGCTCAAAAGCACTGGTACTGGTTACCGATAGCAAGGTTACCGCCTTGTTTAAGTCAATAAATACCTGATCATACACCGCTTGTACGCTTGCCCGAACCAACTGGGCACTCGTTGTTGGCTCCAGTAACAATGGTACTCCAGGATCAGTGCTTGCTGTTGCGGCAACATATTGAGTCGCATAAATATTTACCAGCGAAAAGTAAGCAAAAGCCCGGTGAACCATGGCTTCACCCATCAACTGATTCCGATCTTTTTCTGAGCCACCTGTAGCTGTTTTCATGCCCTCTAAAACAATGTTGGACAGATAAATCTGTTTATACAAATTACTCCATTGCGAATCATTGTCTGTACTTACATAAACGTTATTCTGCCAGGTATGCAGTTTATAGCTGGAATTCCCCAGATAACTAAGTCCCTGAGCTTCGTAGAATTCGACATTATCTGTAACAAACTCATCTTGTCCATATGAGGATGCCATGTTACTTGTACTGTTCAGGATCAACCTGAAATCTTTGTAAGTTGAAGGGATCACTTTCCCTTTTGGTTTGATATCTAGGTAATCTTTTTTGCAACCGGAAACTATGGCTACAAAGCATAAAAGATATAAATAAGTTTGTCTCATAATTCAAGATTTAAAATTAAAAGGAAGCCCTAAGTCCAAGCGCAAAGGATGCTGGAGTTGGAAGAATGGTGTAGTAAGCTGAAGGCACAAAATCAGGATCAATTCCTTCCTTATTTTTAGCCCAGATCAATCCCAGATTACGAACGTAAGCCATCACAGATAATTGACGCATGTGCAATTGCTTTACGATGGATGGTGCGAGGCTATAAGATAGAGAAATCTCTCTAAATCGAATATGGGACCCACTCTCGATCAGCTGATTAGATGAGGTATACCAGTTTGCACTGTAATTGACACCATTGCTTGGCATGACAGGCACATTTGTTTTCGCCTCATCACCAGGCTGTCTCCAGCGCTGACCAACATCACTATGTATAGTTTTTTGCGTAAAGTAGCTAAAGTAATCCACTGAAGGTCGACGGAATACATAGCCCAGTTTATACGTGATCAGGAAAGATAAATCAAACTGTTTATAACGAAAAGTATTGGTAAAGCCTCCAAAATACTTGGGAACAGTCGTTCCACTATAGGTTAACGTAGAAAGATCATTAGATATATCATTTTCGACAAACATTTGTTTTCCATCTCCCGTTAATACCGTTGGTCTTCCTTTATTATCCAAGCCACCCCAATTGGTACTATAGATCCCATCAATAGACTTCCCTACAATCGGGTTATTTCCGGCGGGACCACTGTTTAGATAATAACTTACATTATCGCGTTGAAGATTAGAAGACACTACTTTATTCTCATTATAGCCAAAATTCAATTGGGATTTCCATTGAAAATCACCATTTCTTAGCACATCGGCCGTAAGATTAAGATCTACTCCATGATTGTCCAGTCTTCCAGTGTTTACTTTAAGTGTGGTAAAGCCATAAGTCGGATTGAATTCGGCTGGACCTAGCAAGTCGTAACTTTTTTTCTTATAAACATCAACGCTAAGCGCTAATCTGTCCTTCCAAAGGGATACGTCTACACCAATGTTAAAAGTTTTTGTTTTCTCCCAGCGAAGTAATGGATTGGCAGGATTCGAAATCGAAGCATAATTTAATCCATTGTAAAAATCTGGAGATGAAGAAACAGTTGCTATAAGGAAGGGACTGGTTGTTTTATCGACATTTCCATTCACCCCATAGGTCACGCGTAGGTTCAGGCGATCCACAAAAGGCAGCTGAAGAAAATCCTCTTGTCCCAGTTTCCACATCCCACCTAATGACCACAGTGGTGTTGCCCGGTATTCTTCGCTAGCCCCAAAAAGGTTGGAATCGTCTAACCTCGCACTTCCAGAAATAACATATTTTTCTTTAAACGTATAGTTCGCATTGGTATACCAGGATAAAAAGCGATCTCTCACATCCGTAAGTGTATTCGGTAAAGATGGTGTGGTTTTACTACCCGTAACTGCCATGCTGTATTGGGTTGCATAATTTACAGGAAGGGAACTCAACGTCTGGTCGTCATAACCGTACAACCTATTGGTAGCACCAGCTGTCCACACCTGTCTCATTTCTATACCAGCTACCGCATCCACACGATGGTCACTGCCAAACTTTTTATTCAGAACCAACTGTCCACGTACGTTATATTGTTCCATATCAATATTGCCCTGATCTAGAATTCCACCTACAGGCAATCCGTAAACTAACTTTGCAGGATTACTTCCCGCAAGTATAGAAGTCGCAGTGTTAATGGTATTTCTCGTAGTATAGGAATCTGGACTATAATAATTTCGACTGCGTTGAAAAGAGCGCTCATACAATCCACTTGCCTGGGCACTTAAGCCCTCTATAATTTTATACTGTAAACTTCCATTAACCCTAAATTGGCTATATCTGACAGTGTTGTCTGCATCAGAAAGCGCAGATAAATAATTATATCTCCAAGGAAAATAACCTTGTTTTTCTAAAACATCAAGCCCCGCTGCATTAAATGCACGTGCGTATTGTACTGGTTTTCCATCATCGCCAACAATTCTATCGTAAGGAAGAATAGTACTTATTCCAGGCTGAAGAGGCGTTAAGCCAAGACCGTTATTTTTGCTATTGTTCATGATGAGCATTAGCCCAGCTGAAGCAGCTAACCTTTTAGAAAGCTGGAAATCATTTTTAGAATTTAAAGTGAAGCGCTCAGTCTGATCACCTTTAGAAACCGGTAATTCCTTACTATAGGAACCTGAAACAAAGTACCTCGCGGATTCATTTCCACCAGAGGCAGACAAATTGTATTGTTGTATCTGTTGTTTTTGCAATAGGTATTTTGAGTATTGCGTTTTATAATCATAGCCACTCAATTGCTGTACCAGCGCATCTCGTTCTGTAGCACTGATCTCCCCTCTTTTAAAGCGGAAAAAGATATCTGCACCTGATGATATCGCAGGTAAATTTTTACCTTTTGGATCAGGAATAAGCAATTTGTTTACGCCTTCCGCTTCGAAATCAAGGTAATCAGCCGAACTGGCAACCGGCCTATAGCCTAAATCTGGTTTTCCGCCTATGGTAAAATTGGTAGAGAAACTGATTTGGGCTTGGTTCGCTTTACCTTTCTTTGTTTGAATGACAACAACGCCATTAGAAGCTCTCACTCCCCATATCGAAGCTGCAGCTGCGTCCTTCAGAAAATCGACCGTAGCTATATCGTCAGGATTGAGTAAAGCTAAATCTGACTCAAAAGCGAAACCATCTACAACAATTAAAGGATCTTGTGTTGCGCTGATTGTACTACGTCCACGAATACTCAGCAACGAGTTTTTAGTAGGACGCCCGCTCGAATTAGGAAGATTACTTGTGAGGAGTAAGCCACTAGCCATGCCTTCCAGTTTATCAACCAGATTTAGCGTTAGTTTTCGCTCCATATCCTCCTGTTTGATTTGTGAAAAGGAACCAGTTGCTCTGTCTTTTGCAATGGTTTGATATCCCGTAGAAACCACAACCTGCTCTAAAAGTTGCGGATCTTCTTCCATCCGGATGGTAAAGCTTACAAAATTAGCTAAAGCAATTTCCTGAGTTTTAAAACCTAGAAAACGTACTATGAGAGTTTCAGCACCACCTGGAACATTTAAAGTAAACTTACCCTGTGCGTCAGTTTGAGTAGCTACTTTAGTGCCTTTCACTAACACAACTACACCTGGGATGGCTGATCCATTTTTTTTATCCAGAACAGTCCCTTGTATCTTTCGATCTGGCGCAACAATTACACCCGAGCGTTCCTTGATCACTATAGTCTTGTTCTGTATCTCATAAGTAAATGGTTGGTTAAGGAAACACTTTTCCAATACATCAGCTAAGGATGCATTTCTGGCAAAGATATCTACCTTTCTCGCGAGTTTAATTTGTGGTGTGGCGTAAACAAAATCATAACCACTTTGCTTCCTGATCTCTTTAAACACCTGGGTTAAAGAGATGTTGTTTTGTGTGAGGTTAATTTTCTGCGCAAAACCGCCTGCACTTACCTGAAGTAAGGACGCGGTTAACAGAATTACGGTTAGGTTGATTCGCATAATCAGTTTTCTTTTATCTGTATTATGAATCAGCCAAGAAACCGAATCCATAATACGCAAAATTGGTTGTGCCACGCGGGCTATATGCCTGCGTTTAAATAGCGCATAAAATTTCATACATTTGAATTTTAGGCCCCTGATTAAGATTAGGGGTTTAGGTTTGGTTTTAGTTAATTATCGTGTGCGAAACATGGTTATTGAATAAATCAGACTGTATAGCCAGGGGTGGTTCCAAGCACTCCTGGTTTTTTTGTACTGAATTACTGATAGGTGCAAAACCTACACAAAAGTAGAGTTATGGCATAACAGTAACCCTCCTTCCTTCAATCTTAAAGTGAATTGTTTTGGTTGTTTCTAATACTTTTAGTACTTCTGACAGTTTTTTACTCCTGGAGATTTCACCACCAAAATTAATATTCGGAATATTGCCACTATATACCACATCTATATCGTACCAACGTGCCAGCTTCCGCATAATGCTTTCAATATTTTCATCATTAAAGTAAAAATTACCATTTTTCCAGTCGATGGCTTGTGTAACATCTACATCCATCACTTTTAGCGTACTTTCTAAAATGGCTTGCTGACCGGGCTTAAGGGTAACATTCCCCTGTAATGAGGTTGATACCTTAACTGCGCCCTCTAACAAAGTTGTTTTAGTAGCCTCCTCATTTTGATAACTATTGATGTTGAAATGTGTTCCCAGTACAGTTACCTCTTGTGCTTTTCCGGCTCCATTTGTACTTACAACAAAGGGTTGATTGGGATTTTTAGCCACCTCAAAGTAAGCTTCACCAGTTAACACGACCTTGCGTTTATCTTTTACAAAAGCGGTAGGGTATTTTAAGGTAGAGCTCGCATTTAGCCAAACCGTAGTCCCATCAGGTAGATTGATCTGATATTGTCCACCTGCAGGAGTGCTGATGGTATTGTAGGCAATCTCAGTAGCGGCTCTATTTTCTTTGCTGATTTCATAAACCAATTGCCCGTCTTTGGTTTTAGTCACAATAATTCCTGCCTGTTTAGCGAGCTCCCCATTTCCAGCATCGGTCAGGGATATTTTAGATCCGTCGGCAAGGGTTAATATTGCTTTGTTTCCTCCAGGATTAACATCGGCCCCTTGATGTTGCGTCGTTAAGCCACTTTGCGTTGGTTGACCATGATCAAAGTTGTAAAAATATAGTGCAACAGAAAAAACAACAAGAATGGCAGCAGCAATGCTATACTTAAAGTAATTTCTGATCGGGCGTAATATGGTATTTTGCTGGCTTACCTGGATTAGATTAGGTTTTAATTGATCATAGATCTGCAACATACGAAGATCCAGTTCAGTTTCATCAACTTCTTCTTTGGTATCCTTTTCCAATTCTATAGCTATAGCTCCTCTTAATTCAGCCTCACTATTTAGCTCAGTAAAATGTTGCATCAACAATTTAATCTCGACGGTGGTACAGCCATCATTCATGTATTTACTAAAAAGTGTGCTTATATCATTCATCATATTTTACAAAGCTTTGAGTATGCCCCTATATTAACCAATACGGAGCTAAGGGAAAATACATTGATGCAGTTACCTAATTTTTTACAATTATTTAATAAACGGGTAACAATCAGCAGAATAATTTCACTTGGGTTGTAGCTTTCATAAAACCTATTGAATACTAAAAAATATTGTATATCATTGAAAAAGAATCAAACAAGCCACAACCATTGAAGATTTTTGTAGAAGAGGATGAACTGCAGCATTTGCTATTGCAATTAAAGCAGGGCTACGAGCCGGCATTTAATACGCTATATCTAGCTTATAGTAAAGCACTTTACAAGAAAATCAATGGAATTGTGAAAGATGAATCTATTGCTGATGAGCTGCTGCAGGATTTGTTTTTGAAAGTGTGGGAAAAAAGGCAGGATATTAAATTGGATCAGTCATTTACTGCTTTTCTATATACCGTTGCCAATAATCTTGTTTTTGACTACTTCCGTAAAGTTTCTAAAGATAAACGCTTGCATGAGCGCCTGCTGATCAATGCCGTGGATTATTACCTACATACTGAAGAAAACCTAATAGGTAAAGAAACCTGGGGTATTGTGGAGGAAGCGATTGACAAGCTTTCTGATCAACGCCGTAAAGTGTTTAAACTTTGCAAGATGGAGGGCAAATCTTATCAGGAAGCAGCTGCAATCTTAGGGATTACCGTGGCCACAGTAAACAGTCATATGGTAAATTCTATGCGTTTTATTAAAGAATATTTACACAAAAATCAGGAAATTGGTGTTATCCTAATTGTAGCAGCAATTTTTGGACGCAGCTAATTAATTTGACATTCTACCATGAGTATACAATCTATCAATCCTACAAACGGATCGGTTATCAAATCCTATAATGAAGATACGGACACCGCAGTTATTCATAAAATCGAACAAACGCATAACGCCTGGTTAAAATGGTCTGAAATCAGTTTTCAGGAGCGATTAACCTGCTTAAATAGGCTTGCCGATCAATTGTATAAAGAAAGGGCCAACCTAGCCAATTTGATGGCTATGGAAATGGGTAAACCTATAAAGGACGGTGCCGCCGAAATTGACAAGTGTGCCGGTGTATGCAAGTATTACGCGGAACATGGGGTAAACTTTTTGAAAGATCAGTTGATTGCTACAGAGGCTTCAAAGAGCTATGTCAGCTTCCAGCCCATTGGTGTTGTACTGGCCATTATGCCTTGGAACTTTCCGTTCTGGCAGGTCTTTAGATTCCTTGCTCCTGCTTTAATGGCCGGTAATTGCGGATTGCTTAAACATGCATCCAATGTTCCTGGCTGTGCATTGGCTATTGAACAATTAGTTAAGGATGCTGGTTTTCCAGACCATGTGTTTCAAACACTTATGATTGGCAGTAAAGGTGTAAGTCAGGTGATAGCTCATCCATATGTAAAAGCGGTTACGCTGACCGGCAGTACCGAAGCCGGGATGAAGGTTGCCGCACAAGCAGGTTCAGTTTTGAAGAAAACAGTGCTTGAACTTGGTGGCAGCGACGCCTATATTGTTTTAGCTGATGCTGATCTGGAAGAGGCAACAACAATATGTGCAAACAGCAGACTGATTAACAATGGACAAAGCTGTATTTCTGCGAAAAGGTTTATCCTGGTAAAGGAAATTGAAAAGGAATTTACCAGGCTTTTTATGGAAAAGATCAAGCAAAGGAAATTGGGCGACCCCTTGGATACCGAGCATGATCTGGGACCTATGGCCAGGGCGGATTTGCGCGATGAGCTCCATCAGCAAGTAATAAAGAACATAGAAATGGGCGCTAAATGCATATTGGGTGGTCAGATTCCTGTATTTAAAGGCAATCATGCTTTTTATCTACCAACTATATTAACAGGAATAAAAAAGGGGATGCCGGCTTATAGTGAGGAAATGTTTGGCCCGGTTGCGGCTATTTTAACAGCTCAGGATACGGATGACGCCATAGCATTGGCAAATGATACACAATTTGGATTAGGTGCTGCTGTGTTTACCAAAGATGGATCGGTTGGAGAAGAAATTGCCAGAACCAAATTGCAGGCAGGGTCATGTTTTGTAAACTCACTGGTCAAATCAGATCCTCGGTTACCTTTTGGAGGTATCAATCAATCAGGGTATGGTCGGGAGTTGGGCTCGTTTGGTATCCATGAATTCGTGAATATTAAAACGGTTTATATTAAATAACCATCTTATATGCGAAAGGTCGTCATTTACGGTCGTCATGCTGGTAATTTATTTCAGCATCTCGCAGTTGCTAAACCACCCGTCTATTGAGAGATCCTGCCGCAAACCTTATGTTACCCCTACCCGGCAAGCATATGCGCTAAAATGGGTTCGCATTTTTCACGGCATGGTGGGTAAAAATGACCGTGTTTCCAATAGGCAGATTTGGGAGACAAGCCCCACCAGAATTCCGCTAATGCCAAAGGCTCCATTCCGTGACGAAATGCATATTGTAGCAATTTGGGTGCGGCGCACTCTCCTGCTCCTGCAGGTGGTTTTTGGGCACCTGTATGTTCGAAAGCTTTTAAAAGACTTTTTGATACACCTGCTTTATTCAAAAAATGATATTGTTCGAAGATTCTATCTTGTAAAGCATTAGAATAGTTTTTTCTGAATGTTTTTAAGCGCTCAATCTCTGAGCTATAGGTTTGATCATTTAAGGACTCCAAATGACTGATTTCCTTATTCATTTGGGTAAGTTCTTCCATACCTATATTCAAAAATCCTCCTGCTGCGAGCCCATCAAAAATCGGTGGCACAAACTTATCGTGATGATTTTTACCTGCCAATTTCCCTGAAAATGCAGCCAGATACCCCAGTACGCCTTCTTTTGTACGAACGACAAGCACACCAAACATCTTTCCAATTACCATACCTTCAGCGTCAGATGACAAACCAAAATTATGCGTCCATTCTTGTTGATGCTGTAAATGAAACTGTAATTCATTTGCAGCAAGTAAACAAAGCGGATGTTGCTCATCCATTAAAGAAAAGCTAAGTCCAGCCGCCAATGCTTCGATTTCTATGGAATCGTTAAATGGACAGAAGGCCGAGTTTTCATAAACCTGATTGGGCATTGTATATGCTGGTATGGTTGGGTAGTTTTGAGAGACAAAGATCGGCTATTCTTTCTCAAGTAAAAAGATCTGCAAATAATTGTCTTCATTTTTTACGTAACGATTATACGCTAAGACCTTACCATCTGGGCTCCATACTACAGCACTTACAGGCCGATCATCATCGCTAGAGCTTTCTGTTAACTGCTTAGATTCTCCAGTGGTTACATCTGTAATGTAAATTGCATTTTGCGCAACGTAGCTGATATATTGGCCATCAGGACTAAAGTTTAATCCACTTTGAATATCAAATAAATGAAAACTAATCTGCTTTATCGGTCCCCCATTAGGCGAAACCGCAAAGACATTGATAAAACCCGAAGGATCTTTTGATAAAAAAACGACCTGTGTGCCCTCGAGGTTGGATCTTAACCAATGACGAGGTCCGATGACCCCCTCTTTAGTAAATGTAATCCGTCTTTGCTTTACACCCATTGGCACATCTGGCCTATGATGAACAGTTCCGGCAAGTGATTCGCCTTGATTCGCCAAGCTTAGATCAGCAGGTAAATCAACCACAAAGATCTCTGTTTTAGTCCCTCCATTTTCGTCTTTCACATTTCCCTGAAAAGCAATTGCGCTTACCTGCCAGCTTCCATCGGCCTTCTGATAACCTCTTTTACCAATCCAGCATTCATCAAAAGCCTTATCAATATCATCACTACCTGCAACTGGATTTTCTGTAACCTTTGCTACCACCACAGAAAACATTTCACCGCAGTTGTTTTCACCATTTGCTTCATCAGCAACCGCTACCTTTCTCGGAAACATAACTCCCACTGTTCTGAGGTCCTGAACATCTGGATTAGTTTTACTCAATTGAGCGATCACCTCATCATTATAGGTAAAGCTCAATCTTTGCCCATCACCACTCCATGAATGTGCATGGGTTCCCCCACGCAACGCGCCAGGTGTAAATGGTTCTTTGATGTCCCTCGCATCCATAAAAATGGGCATTTCAGGATTATTGACATCAATAGCTACTCCTGTCCTACGAGTAAACCCGTAAGGATTTTTTTCATCAGCATTTCTTATTCCATGGATAAAAATCACGCGGTTTACAGCAGGTGAAAAGGAAGCTGCACCAAGCCCTGGGCCGTATTCAGTTTGATTTTTTGTGTGGTAAAGCTGCTTCATTTCTCCCGTAACTACATTCACTAGCTCAATGCTGCCGGTACTGCCAATTTTACTATCATCGTTTCTGGTATCATAAACCAGCCACTTACCATCTGCTGAAAAACATTGATTGGTATTTAAAAAATGTCCCTTTGCATCAGTTGTTAATTGTCTCTCCAGCATTATTTTTTACAAGTTTAGACCGCAGCAAGTTTAATATCAAGCTCGGCCTTTAAGATATCATATTTTTCAGTTAGTCCATCTATACCTGTTTTGATTTTTGCATCAAAAACCCCAATATCATTTCTTCTGGTAAACGTAGAGATATGCAGGCCTCTTTTTTGCAGGTAATACTTAGATATTATTGGATAAACATTGTGCATCACATCCATATTGTCTATAAAAAACTGTTGTACTTTATCCACTTCCAGCCTTAAATCATGGTTATCATAGTTATTACACAACCACACAATTAATTCTGGAAAAAAATTCCCTTGTATACAGGATAGACCCGCGGATCCCGCTTTTAAAGATGCCACTGCATGAGCCATGTAAGCATCATATAAACCAAATTTCTTATTTTGAGTTGCAGCAATCTTAGCCTTCACCTGTCCTATATCCAGACAAGTATCTTTATGATAAGTCACCCTTCCAGTAGCCACCAAACAACCAAGTTGCGCTGGAGAGATTAAACGTTTGTAAGGAACCGGACATTCATAAAATCCCATAGGGATTTGCTCCGTTAAATCTAATAACCTTGCTACATTAGCATCAAATACATCATCACCATCGTGCTCAGCAGCCAGCAAACCTGTAATCCCAATTACAGCCTCTACACCACAGTTATAAATCTGTTTTACAAAATCAGCCTGTTGTGCAATCGGACCACCAAAAGTCCCTGTTGCAACCACAGGAACAGCACCTTGAGCAGATTTCACTACATGTTCAACTATTTTAAGCCTTTCCAATTCGTTAAGCTCAAACATCTCACTAGATAGGCAATTTGCAAATAAGCCAGCAGCACCTGCCTCAATATATAGTTCCGTTAGTTTCGTTAACCCATCAAAATCTATCTCACCATTGTCTTTAAATGGCGTAAGCATTACTGGTATAAATCCTTTTTCTGATTTGTTCATTATTAATTATTTTTCATGAGATATCAATCCTGGCACCTATCATTGTATAACAGCGATAGCTACTTATACAAAAGTATTGGGGTAAAAGCGATATCATATGGTGCATTTTTTCCAGCTTATGTATGATCTTATCTAAAAAAGGAAAAAGCATTACTTACGTAATGCTTTTAAAAATTATTTACCCCAACATAGAGGAGTCACGAATGCTTTTAGCTTATCCTATTACTGCCTTTCCTTTTAACCTTGTAATGATTGTACCCGTTAAAAAAATAGAGAGCGTACCCACCACAATGATCATATTGGCATTTAATGGATTTTTGAGGTAAGCATATTGCTCTGGGATTAAATAAGAAAGCGACATCCATAGAATCACCAGTAGACCAACTATCGTAGCAGCAAAAGCTTCCATATTACCAGATTTCTTGCTGATGATCCCCAACAGGAATAAACCAAGCATTCCCCCAGCAAATATCCCTGACAGCTGCCACCAGATATCCAGAATACTTTTTACCCCAATCATGGCAATACCACAGATCATACCGGCTACACCAAACACAACGGTCGAGATGTGCAATAGCCTCATGTTTTGCTTATCATTCATGGAAGGCTTAAAATAACGTTTGTAAATATCTTCCGTAAAGACTGTTGCTGAAGCATTCATTCCAGAACTGATTGTGCTCATTGCTGCAGAAAGAATAGCTGAAACGATCAGACCAATTAAACCTGTAGGAATCATGGTTACCATAAAATGTGGCATTACCTTATCTCCATAATCTGCAGGTTGAAGCGTTGCAGCCAGATTCTGAATGTCCATTGCGGATACACCTGCGCCTAGACGCTCGGCTGCCACCTGCAATTTAACTGGTTCTATCATTTCAGGATTAACCTGATAGTAGGCATAGAGACAACTTCCGATCACAAAAAACAATAAAGATGCTGGTACATAGATCCACACACAAAGCCATACCGACTTCGAAGCCTCTTTTGCTGAGGAAGCCGTATGATAACGTTGTACATAATTCTGATCCATTCCAAAATTATTAAGGTTAATAAAGAACCCATATAATAATATGACCCAGAATGTAGTTTGCGTAAAATCAGGACTAAAACTCCCAAGATTGAACTTATTGTCACGGCTCCCAATTTCAACAATCTTTGATATCCCACCAGGCATGTTAGACACAACCAGGTAGATAATCAAAATTGCACCAAGTGTTTTCAGCACGCCCTGTACAACCTCTGTCCAGATTACCGCCTCTATACCCCCCATTACCGTATAAATAACAATACAAATACCTGTTACGAGCATGATCACCTGCATATTGTAACCGGTTAGTGCTTGTAAGGTTAAGGAGATACCAAAAAATATGGACCCCATACGCGCCAATTGAGTCAGCAGAAAACAAACTACAGCGTAAGTGCGAGCCCATGGTCCGAAACGCTTTTCCAAATTTGTATAAGCAGAAACCTCTCCGGTATTCCGGTAAAATGGCACAAAATACTTAGCGGCAACCCAGGCCGCAAGCGGCATAGATATACTGAATACAAATGCATTCCAGTTAGCGCCAAAGGCTTTCCCTGGTACACCTAGAAAGGTATTGCTACTTAAAAAAGTAGCATAAATAGATAATCCAATAGCCCAACCTGGTATTAAACCAGAGGCCTTGGAGTATTGTTCAGGATTTTTATTTCTACGGGAAAAGTAAACGCCAACCATTACCATGCCCACCAAATAGGCGAGTATAATAGCTAGGTCTAATATGGGTAGATTTTTCATTTTGCAAGTTTAAACATATTTTTTGCCATCATGATCTACATCACCACAGAAATGAACCTTAATTCCCATTTCTTCCAAAGCTGCTGCTTTTATACGGCAGGCTTTATGTGATGAAGCCTCATCAGTCGTATAAACCACATGTATATGGTTTGCCTGGTGACGAGCCATCATTTGATCACGTGATACCCCGCTAAGTGTAGCATGCATAATCGGCCATTGCGGGGTTGTATTCTGCCAGCGTCTCTCTGTTTCTTCTGCTGGTAAAAACACGGCATCACCTACGCCCAAATCACAATGTAAAGCATTGTTCTGTATATAAATTCTGCTCCAAACCAGACTTCCTGGTTTACTGATGCCTTTCAAGCTACCACCACCAAGATGGAAAAACATAGGCGGCTGTCTTTCGCTGCTCGCGCCAGCATACCCATTGATAAAATGCGCAGGTGGTGCAGCTCCTGAAATCAGGAACAACCATACAAAATCATCGATGCCATCGCCTTTAAAATGCTCACCCCAACGAATATCATGTAAAGTGTTTTCACCTGGCATGCCCAATTCCTTCCACAAATGATAAGTCACCAAAGCATCTATACCCGCGCACTCATCCACTTCGTTGAAGTGTGGCAACGCTTCATTTGCATATAATTCTTTCCCCGATTCTGAAAATACTGGAGGTCTATCCTGATTGTTTAATAATCCTTCTACCAAATCACTGGTAGCGGTTAAATCTTTTAAGCCTTGCTGATACTGAATACCAATGGTATCGCAGCCAAAATCGTCGGCCATACGCATTGCAGCAATATACATTTTGCATTGATCAAGGGTTTGCTCCCTGGTAAGTTCTGTTAAACTCTCTGTTCCCCATTTAAAGGTCATGCCTTTTTGCAACAACCATTCCAGTATCTTCTCCGCTTCCTGTTCGGTTACAGTCCTCATTTTGGCATATAGGGCAGATTGACTTAAACGTTCTTTAAATATTCCTGTTTTATGGAGTAGGTCGTCTGGAACAATTGCATTGAACATGCCCATGCAACCTTCATCAAAAACACCCATAATTGCTTTATTATCACGCAAGGTACGTCCGAATTTACGTCCTTTAATTTCATCCGCTGAAGGTATAGTTACTGCACTAAACGACTTTACATGACTGGTGTCATGGGTAATTTTACCGGTAGATAACCATTCTGTTAACCCCTTATTGAAAAAATCATCACTAAAGTCTTCACTCCATAAACTGCTGTAGTTTACTTCAGCTTTGGTCAATGAGCCATTAAGATTCAACATACCTACCAAGCCTGGCCATTGTCCGCTCCAGTTGGCAACAGTTAAAATAGGTGCTTTATGTGTAGTCAGTCCTGCCAGGACATGATGTGAATACTGCCAAACGCTTTCGGCTACAATAATTGGTACATTTGGATCTATCGTTTTAAATACTTCGATGCCCATTCGTTGAGAATCTATAAATCCATGCTTTTTCTCTTCGTCATAAGCATGGGCCCTTTTCACTGTCCAGCCCTGTGCATTCAGTGCCTTTCCCAATAGTTCTTCCATTTCTACCTGTGCCGCCCAGCAACTTAAATTGGCCGACAAACGTAAGTCTCCACTACATACAAGGTAAACTTGTTTTTCAGTATTTGTTGTCATGTTAAAAAGTATAAATATTGCGAGAATATTATTCGTCGACCTGACAGATAATATATTTCACAAATCAATTTAAAAATTTGGTCTACACAAATATGGGGAGTGCCGGGCTGAAATCTCTACGAGTTTTTGCCTAGTTTATGTGATATGTTATCATGAAATCATTCATCATCCAAAGTTTTATTTTCTGTCTATCCTAAGCACGATTGCAGAAACGAATGAGTATGATGCGATTACCAACACACATGCCTTTTACCAAAGCTATAGAATTGATACGGATCGGATTAGCACACCGGTGAAGTATCGCAGCAAATATTTAAGTAAGTAATTACAGTCTATAAATGATCTATAGGAAGTAGATTACTTTCTGCATACTCTTTTATGATATCGTTGCGTTTGATAAGCAGATCTTTGAGATAATTGGATAAAAAAATTCCATCTGCCATTTTTCCTAGTATACCTAGTGGCGAAACATAGCTAAAAATATCAGTCATTAAGGTTCCATTATCTTCCTTATCAAAATGATGTTCATGTCTAATGGACTTAAAAATGCCTTTAGTCATCTCATCTACAAAATAAACGCCATTGTCAAACTCCGTAATTTTTGAAGTTAATTCCTGAGTAATTCCAAAATGTCTGGCCTGCCAGGTAACAGTTTCATTTAATTCAATAAGACCGGAGCACCTTCCTGCGACAGCTTTTTCATTTGTATGTTTTGTAGAAATCTGATGTAAATCAATACTTCTCGCTAAGTCGAAAACAACTTGCCGATCAGCATTAATATGAGTCTGTAATTTTATTACGGGCATAAAAGTTAATGTATGATATAAAAGTAACGATTGTTAATTTGATTCCAAGCTTCCATAGAAACAGATCCGTTAATATGTCGTGAACTAAGTTGCCTTAAACAAAACACAGTTGAGGCCCTGCGAGAAAATCGTAAAACATTAATGACCAGAATATTGTTGATATGATTTGCCCCTCATATAACCATACATGGAAGTGAATAAAGTAATCCTGTTAAATAAACGCCCGGTAGGCAAACCAACTACGGATGATTTCAAATTTATAGAAGAAGAAAATCCTATAATACAAGAAGGACAAGTACTATTAAAAACCCTTTATGTTTCTGTTGACCCATACCTGAGAGGAAGAATGAGCAGTGCGAAGTCTTACGTCGCCCCGTTTGAATTAAATAAACCAATACAGTCGGGTGTCATTGCCGAAGTTATAGTATCTAAGAACCTTGATTTCAAAGTGGGTGACTTTGTTTCAGCAAGGCTGGACTGGAAGGAAGTACAGGTTTCGGACGGAAAACACCTCCTCAAGGTTGATGGAAATGCTGCTCCTCTATCAGCTTATTTAGGTATTTTAGGAATGACCGGGTTAACGGCATACTTAGGCTTAACTGAAATTGGGAAACCCAAAGCTGGCGAAACATTAGTGGTTTCTGGCGCAGCTGGTGCCGTAGGTAGCATTGTAGGACAAATCGGTAAAATTTTGGGATGCAGGGTGATTGGCCTAGCCGGATCAGATGAAAAAAATAGGATTTTGACTTCGAAATTCGGCTTCGATGCAGCAATCAACTACAAAACGACAACCGATATGAAAACGGCAATAGCAAATGCTGCACCAAATGGCGTTGATATCTATTTTGACAATGTTGGTGGTGATATTTCTGATGCGGTACTTGCAAACGTAAATCAGCTTGCCCGCGTACCAGTATGCGGTGCGATCTCTGTGTACAATGAAACAGAAGTGCCTATGGGGCCAAGAATCCAGACGACATTAGTAAAAAGCAGTATACTAATGCAGGGCTTTGTTGTATCTAACTATGCAGCAAAATTTCCTGAAGCCATCAAACAATTGACCACTTGGCTACAGGAAGGTAAATTAACTTACATCGAAACGATCGTTAATGGTTTTGATCAAATTCCGCAGGCTTTTATCGACTTGTTTGAAGGTAAAAATGAAGGTAAAATGATTGTTAAAATATAATTCTCTTTCTCTCTACAGAAATTTCTGATCCTTCAGCTAGCATGACTGATATGGGACTTTGGTGATTTAAAAATTTGAATCGATCTCCATAAGTCAACCCAAAATCTAATTCGATATTGTAGTTTTTAACTTCATAGTGATCCCATTTTGGGTGCTTCACTTCATACTCATTGGTTTTAAAATCGCTATATCTGGCGTATCCCCAATAATGTTCTGTAATGAATTCAGTTTCGGTACCTTGATGAATCAGTGACAGCTCCCTTTCGGCAGTTACACTAAAACTTTGCCACTGCTTTTTACACTTCCATTTATACTCCACTATCCTCTCCTCTTCAGTTTCAATCCAACTATGCGTCATAGGCAGGGCGACATAATTCTCATTGTAAATTGTATTAGCTACAAATGAAAGGGCGAACTTTGGCACTATCTCTTTAATAAAAACCACACCTCTTTTCCAGATTCCCTTATCCAGATATCGGACATAAAAGCGCAGATTAACTTCCTCAAAATTAGAATGGAACGGTACTCTAAAGCCCATTAGTCTGGTATTTTTAAACAAAAAGCCAATCAAACTGACATAGCATTTATCGTTCCACATATCTAGTTCTGTGCCGATAGGAATGTAAGGCGCTAATACCTGCCTGTCTATTGCATAATTTGCTATAGCCAGCTTTCTCCATTCTGCCGTTAAAAAACTCATGGGGACAAGATACGTCCCAAAGCATTCATATAATAATAGTTGTTATCAAAAAGCGTTAATTGCTGAATTTCACATTAAATGCACCATCAGTAATTTTAACTTTAACTCCCTTATCTGTCTGTACAGTTCCATTAAAAGAACCTTTTATGTTACCTCCGTTTTTGTAGGAAGCCTCAGAAATAAAAAAATATGTTCCTTCGTCAATATTTTCTGTTGAAAATAACATACCTGCGCTATTTGTATATTCAATATAATGTGTTGGATATGAGTTCTTGTTACTCCAGATATTAAGCCCTGCTACAAATCCAATAAAAGATTCTTCAGAAAAAAACTTAAACTTAGGTATGGCACCACTCTTCGCGTTGCCTAAAATAGTTAATGTTCTTGGTGAATCGGTGATGCCTCGAAGTGCTGAAACCTCTGTAGCTGTAACAGTAACACCATCCACTTTATAAGTAATATAATATTCTGATGTAGGAATAGGCACCTCTGGTACTATTGTCTCTTCATCTAATTTAAGCACAGGTATTTTCTTGCAGGATATCACTGTTAGCGCCATTATTGCAACAACAGCCATTAATGTAATTCTTTTCATTTGTAAATAAGTAAAACTGATATTAATTCGCATAAACCTTGTAAAAACTATTACTAAACGCTTCCGTAGGATCATACTTTCTTTTTAATTCGAAAAAAGCACTTGCTTGTGGGTAAGCTTTTAACAGTTGCTCTTTTGTAGCATGTAAGCGATAAGGAAGATAATAAGCACCATTTAACGAGATGGAAATAGTTATCAGTTTACGCGTTAATGCTTGCATATCAGCCTCCGCCTCCTTACTTCTTTTTTGATTGAACAACATGACAAAACCAAAAACTTCTTGATGTGCATAGTTTAAATAGCTATCCTTATCTGTCATTACGTTTCTGACCGTAATATTTAACAAATCAACCCTATACTTAGGTATTGTACTTTGAAGCGCTTTAATAAACTCAGGAACAGCGGCTTTGGGAATAAAGTATTCATGTAGAATATCCGTATAATTCTGATTTGTATTTTGGAACACTTCTACCCCTTCATTCAACAATTCATTTCTTGTAAACGTTTTTCCATCTACCAATGATACTGAAGACTTTTCTAACTTCCAGCGTAAATTTTTACCATATTCACTATTTGCAGAGCCTCTAAAAACGGTTCTCCTAATAGCTGCAAAAGTATTTTTTTGATGTAATTTCTGAACTGGTCCATCTGTCACAACATAAGTAGACAAAATAGCTTCTTCCATAAAATGATCTGGGTTGATATTGATTCTTCCGAAAGCAAGTCCAGTAGTAGGATTTTTCTCCATCCACTGTTCAAATTCACGAACATAATCGGCACTTTTTACGACAAACTGCTCAGCTTTATAGATCTTATTATCAGTCACTCTCAATTTAACATCCAATATCACCCCAAAAAGCCCATAACCACCCAAAACCAATGAAAAAAGCTCTTTATTTTCTGTCCTGCTACAACTTAGGACTTCCCCCTTCGCATTTATCAATCTTAATGAAATTACTGTTGATGCAATTGGTGGGGAATTAGGTTGCCAACCGTGACAATTTACACTAATAGATCCACCTACAGAAAATGAGTTATTGGATTGCATTACAGCAACTGATTTTCCATATTGGTCTAGATATGGAATAATTTGGTTCCACAAAGCTCCTGATCCAACATTCAATACATCTGCCGTACTATCCAACAACATGTAGTTAAATGAATTCATATCCAATAAGATACCTCCCGGGTAGATGGTGTGTCCTCCCATGCTATGTTGAGCACCGGCGATTGATATCTTTTTTCCGGAAGCGTTGGCTTCTTTTATTAAATCAGAAATCTGAGTAATGGCACGATTAATCTCTTTGTGTGCTTTTACAACAGTATCTACCTTTGTTCGATTTAATTGACTTGCATCATTAACTACAGCAGAACGCAAACTCTTGCTTGCTTTCGGATCCTTAATGTAAGTATAAATAAGAAAGGTTACTGGTCTTATAACCAGTAACCCTAGAATTAAGAAAACTGCAAGAACTAAGCGTTTTGTCGTTAATCTTAATTTCATCTTCTAGTCCTGATCGTTAGCCGTTTTAATAGCGAAAGGATCTACAATTTCATTATCTGGATTTTTAGGATTCTGACCATACTCATTCTCAAATGTATCGCCTTCGCCAAACATCATCACAAAACCATAGAAGGGGATTAGTTGCCACCAGCCGCTATTACCTCTATCGTGACATCTTTTAGCGCCTTGGGCAATCACAAAATAGATGGCCGGCAGTAATAATAAAAATAACAGCATATTCGCCGATTGTTCATCAAAACTTAGCAATCCTAGGATTAAACCAATAAAAACTGCTACAGCAAAATAAATTAAATAACTAAGGCCATACTCCAATCTGCGGATACGACCTTCAAATGAAAAAGGATTTTTAAACATGAAAAATGTGGTAAGGTAATGTTGAAAGAATTTTGATCATTATTGAGTAGCGTTTTGTAGTTTGATTATTCCAAAGTTTAAGATATTATCTCAGAAAAACAATTAATATCTCAAAATAGTAACATTTAAGCCAAAACAAACGTTCAATTGCAATATTGTTTCATAGCATCTATGATCATTGGCTTTCGGTCACCAAGTTCAAAGCCACGTTTCAAATCACTGCAAATCTTGTCTAAATCATCCTTAGGAATAGGTACATTGTCTTTCGCTACCATTACCGTTACCTCTTTTGACTTACTCAGGGTTTTACTATCCTTAAACTCGTATTTTCTTAATCTGGCAAAAGCGCGATTACTGAGCGCTTCCATGTACAACGGCTCAAGCGCAATAGCATTATCAAAATCAGAAATAGCATTATCAAAGTCAAAAGTATTCAGTTTAGCAGTTCCTCTGTAAAAATATAGATCAGCGTACTCAGCATTTAGTTTAGCTGCCTCATCAAATCTCTTGATGGAACCACCATAATCCCCTTCACGCATTATGGAGATCCCTTTGCTTAATAAACTATGAAATTTCATCTCTTCCTTAGGTAAGTCTTGTTTATTATTTACAAACATAGATTGCCTTTTTAACTTACCTGTAGAGTAAAATACTTGCCATAATCCTATTTCTTTCTTATTTATGAATGATCCTTTTTGCTTAAGTTTACCATTGATAAAATACTCTTCTGATTCGCCATTTTCAATCCCATTAGCATAAGTATAAAAATAGCGCTTGTTACCATTAGGGTAATAAACTGTTCTAATCCCATCTATTATCCCGTCTTTTAAGACACCTTCTCCCTGTATTTTACCATTCGTAAAATAATCGATGAATCTACCTGTATAAGCTTGATCAGAATTTTTTGGATACCATACTCCATTGTTTTTAACCATATTTTTGGAAGTAGGAATTCGCTTTACTTCTGCAGATCTACCTAAATAGGCTTTAGTTGTAATGTAGATTATCTTATCTATTTTCCCCTCACGCCCCAAAGCCTTAATCTTATCTAGATTAGTAAAGACATCTAATTGAGCTATGTCTTCATTTGAGATCTCATCATCACCATCTGGGGTATCAAGAATCGGGATGCTATCAACAAAATATAGAATGCGATCTTGCTTTTCCTGAGAAAAGGAAATTGATGAATAAACTAATAAAAGAAACGTTAATATAATATTTTTCATGTTATGGTGTATCTTCTATACAAATCAAATGGTTTCGGCAACTCACTAACTGTCTTTTTTAACTTTCCTATTTATTGACATTAATACATTAAAAAGTATTAGCCAAAATATTAAAAACATGATGCTTTGAACAATTAAAATTAAACCAGTAGCATTACCATCGGAATACGCTATCCCAAAGCTGATTAAATTAACCAGAAGTGTAATTAATAATGCAATTATGACCCAATCACCGTAAAATAATGAGCTTGGACTCAAAGAAAGGACACTTAATGTGCCTAAGCCAACATATGATAAAGAGTAAATGAAGCTTAGCTTGTAAAACTTATTTCTTGTTTCTTTACTGGGGATATATGACCGGGAATTATCTCTACTAATTTTTTGAGCTATAACTTGACTGACATTATCCGGAAGCAATATATTTCTATTATGTAACTCTTCTAATGCTAATTCTACAGCCTCCTCGGTATGCTTACCTGGGTGCCTGATGTAATACATTAGTTGTTCGTCTGTTTTTTGTGACAATATTTTTCTGAGCGCCGACATTATAAATCTTTATTCTTTTTTGATAACCAAATAATAAAACTACACCTATTATTTTAAAATCTTCCAATATATCTTCATTCTCATATTTGTACTTATCTTTGGGCAAGAGCATAACACATTGAAATATTATCATTTACCCCACATAAAGAAAGCGCTTAAACAAGGTCTAATGTTATTATTAGCCTTATTAGCTGGGTTACCATACACCTACAGCCAAATTAAGCCATCAGTAGATTCCTTAAAAATCCATTCTTTAAGAAACGATACTACACGCGCACAATATGATGTTGGTGATTTGTTTACAAGCATTTTCCACCCAAAAAGAAAACCGGACCCTTTTAAAAAGAAGTCGCCAGTTACCATTATACCCAATTTCGCCTACAATCCAAGTATAGGTGCTCAGATTGGCATAAAGGCTGTTGCAGGTAAAGTATTAGGAAAAGACAAGAATACGCTGATGTCAATTGCTGCTACATCAGCTTCTATAACTACCAAGGGAATCATTTATTTCTACCTCAATCATAATGTTTACACTCCGGGCAACAAATGGAATCTTCAGGGAAGTTTAGTAGCAGCGAAAACTGTTTTGCCTGATTTTGGATTAGGAATAGGAAATGCTTCCCATGCAAGCGAAGCAGATTTTATATTAAGTAATCCAGATCGTAAGCCTTATGTACTCCACGCCGAGTATTACAATTTCAGAGAAAAGGTATATAAACAAATTGCAAAGAGCCTCTTTGTTGGCGCTGGTGTGTCCTTCGAGATTAGAAGAAAAATCGAGGACCGCTTAAATACGAGTGACCTAACACCATACAATATCTATAGTGACCGTTATGGTTTTAACAGAAATCAATACCAGTCTAACGGCTTACTTTTTAATGTACAATATACTACGCGAGACAACCAGAACCGTGCCTACAAAGGCATTTATGTTGATGCTGGGATCCGTGTAAACCAAACCTGGATGGCAAGTTCGAAGAATGCTGTACAAATAACTACTGATTTCAGAAAATACTGGAGCTTGTCTGACAGCAATCCCGAGCATGTGCTTGCCTTCTGGAACTGGGGTTCTTATTTAATTAGTGGTGCCCTGCCCTATCTCGAGCTTCCAGGTACTGGAAGAGATACCTACTACCGAAGCGGAAGAGGATACACTGTTACTTACTTTAAAGGCCCCAAATATTTTTACTCGGAATTGGAATATCGCTTTCCAATCCTAAGAAACAAATTTATAAGTGGAGTTACTTTCGGCAATATCCAATCTGCGAGCGATGATTTAGGTACCAAATTATTTCAACAATGGCAACCAGGTGGTGGAGCAGGTTTACGAGTGCTATTCAATAAAGCTACACGTACTAATTTGTGTCTTGATTATGCTATCGGAAAATATGGTTCTAAAGGATTCTTTTTGGGCTTAACGGAAGTTTTTTAATTTCGACAAGCAAATCTACTTATTCAAGTAAGGCATAATCTTCCCGTCTTTAAAGGTAAGGTACAAAGAATAAGGTTGCTCATATTCAATCTTGGAACGGTCCCATTTAGGCGCTTTTTTCAAAACCTTCAAAACCTCTTCTCTAACGGCTTTAGATAATTGGTTGCTTGTTGCTAAATTGGTAATAGAACCATCCTTTTTGACAACAAATGAGGCAACTAACCAGCCATTAGCCGAAGTTGGTACTTTACATTTCCGGACCATATATTCGTGCAATGATTTTAATTCATCGTTTCGCGGAACGATTGCAATTTTTCCCATGACAAACGACCTATCATTATCGCATTTTGAGTCTATCGGTTTAGGACCAACTTCGCCTAGTTTTATTTGTGCATTTGCCTTCTGTCCAACCGTGCCAATGCCAATAAAAACCATAGCTGCTACTACCCATCTTTTCCAGTAAGGCTTATTAACCTTTCCCGAAGAAGTAGCTAACTGCTCATTGGTAAATCTGCCACAAACCTTATCATTGTTTTCCTGCATAATCTTGATAAAATAAGCTGTATTTTTATTTGTCATATCGTATACTTTCTTCTGACAAGTATCGCAAAATCGCCCATCGTCTTCCGATTTCATCGAATTCCAATCCTGATTACAGGTAAAACTTAGCTGAGCATTGTTGATTTTTTCTTCCATGATAGATTACTTTAAACTCAGGATGCCTAAAAAATATATATTCCATATATTGAAGAGATATATTTTATAGCACTGTTGAAGATTTACTGTTGCATGTCTATATAAATTCCTATTAAAAATGATAAGCGAAACCGCATATATCCTGCAACATAAAGCCTAAACTGAACATCACTACTAAGCCATTCCGCTTTATAATATCATTCAGAGAAAAAGTGGGCATATCTATCGTGGCAGATTTGTCCAGATAATATCCATATCTGTCCATTGTAAAAGCAACCTACAACCTAGAATTTTGTATCAGAATAAATTTAATGGATATGTTGACTTTTCTAGCAGATGCGCAAGGTCAGTTCTTGAACTTGATGAGGCGGTTAGAATTCTTAAAAAGGTATAAACCGGAGTCCCTTCCTATTTAGCAATCACATCTAAAGAGAACTGCATATAAATCGGCACATGATCAGAGATTAACCGTGCTGCTCTGAGATCTTCAAAGTCCTGGTAAAAATGAACTATTCCTGTCCTCAGTACATTTATGCCTGAGGCTTTGAAGTAGAAATTATCATACTCCGAAGCCAGGCAATTACCATTCACACATTTCTGCTTCAATGAGGTTTTTTGGCCTCTAAAAGCAGAGGTATGCCCAGTTTTCCATAATGGATTAAACACACTGTGAGACTGAGGAAGATTAAAATCACCGCAAAAAATAAGGTTATCACCTGGATAAAGATCTGGCAGGAATTTAAAATATTTAATCTCTGTTTCTGGTTGTTTTGATTTAGGAACCGCATGAAAATTAGCCACCGTAAACGTTTTACGTCCTACGGCAAACCTACAATAATAGGGCTCCCTATCAATCATCAATCCGTAGGTTTCTTCTAACCATGCCGTTCCATTTTTTTTGACTTTGCTGGTATTCCAGACAAAAGCATAACGCTCTTTTGAGCTACCTGTTGGACTTGATGTAGGATTGCTGATTACATAATCCCACTTACTGCCCATGCGGTTTAACTCATCTGCTAACCTGGCTACAGCTTGGCTACCACCATAGCCCGCAACAACTTCCTGTATCGCGATCACATCGAATTTATTGACGACTTTGGCAATGTAAGCCAACTCATCATCATTTTTAGATTTACCAAAGTTTTGTATGTTCCAGGAACCAAGGGTTACATTTTGGGAATAGGCGGCAAAGCTTATGAATATAAGCAGTAGAATAATATACTTTTTCAAATCTGGATCGGAATAATAAAGGCGCAAATATAGCTTTATTTTATATGATTCGCCAAAATCAAAATAGCCCCGCTGATCAGCAAAGCTGCTATTATAATTGCCAGGGCCAATTTATGCACACCCCGATTAAACTGCTTCATCAACTCCGGCATATCCTTTACTTCCTGAATCACCTTTAGTTCGCCACTGTTTAACTTCTGAAGCACCGCCTGTGCATCATCCGGCATGGTTTTTAATAACTCTGTAATGGTATTGATCAGCTTCATTCCGTTCTTTTTCAGATTTTCCGGACTAAGCTTCCGCATAGCAATCTGGAATATATAGGGCCTTAAGCTTTCAATAATATTCAAATCAGGAATAAGTGCTCTGCCAATTCCTTCAATTAACACAATTCCCCGAACTAGCAGGTACAAATGCGCTGGCATCAAAATCTCGTTCTGGTTCAAAATAGCCGAAAATCTTCCTAGTATTTCTTTTACATCAATGTGTTGGAGAGATGCCCCTTCCAATAAATTAAAGAAATGCTGAATATCCTTCTCCAGCTTCTTTTCATCAGGAATATTATAACGCAAGGCCATCTTTTTCAGGGTAGCAATTAATCTTTTGCTATCCTGCGATATAAAATGAGAAATAAAATCTTCGAGTAATTCCTTTTCTACCGGCATGATAGTCCCCATAGAACCAAAATCTATAAAGGCAATCTGTCCGGTTTTTAAAACCAACAAATTTCCAGGATGGGGATCGGCATGAAAGAATCCATGTTCCAATACCTGTTTAAGATAAAGATCTAAGCCTCTGCGGGCGATAACTTCAGGGTCGTGCCCCATCTTAAGCAAAGCGTCCAGGTCAGTTATCTTCAGCCCATCTATAAATTCCATGCACAAGATGGCATCATTTGACAATTCGGGGTACACACTAGCCAGATAAATAGATCTATTTCCTTTAAAATCTCTCGAAAAACGTTCAATATTAGCCAGTTCATTTAGAAAAGATAGTTCCTGAAAGATAGACTGTTCAAATGCCTCTAATACCTGAACCAGGTTGATTCTACGGAAAAGATCACTATAACTAGTCAAAAGACGTGCAACATCCTTCATGATGAGCATATCGGCAGTCACGACCTCCCTAATCCCCGATCGTCTGATCTTCAAAATCACATCCTGCCCGCCCTTAAGTTTGGCTTTATATACTTGCGAAATAGAAGCAGCAGCAAAAGGTACCGTAGTGATTTTTTCAAAGTACTGATCAGGCTCAATATTCAATTCATCCGCAATCAATTTCTCGACATCCATCAATTCCGGTTCCACCTTATCCTGTAGCTTTTTCAGCTCTACGATCATCTCTGCTGGCAATAAATCCTCCCTGCTGCTGAAGGCTTGCCCAAACTTCACATAGGTAGGTCCCAATTCTTCTAGCACCATCCTGATGCGCTCATAGACCGTGAGGGCAGCTGGTATTGCATCCTCCACACCATTAATCACTTCATCGACAGGTAAATGACTGTTAAACTGACTTCTGATCAACAACTCCTTAAATCCGTACTTACTAAGTATCCTAACCAGGGAAACTGTCCGCTTGAGTTTGATCTTTTGGTTCTCCATCATATCTATTTAAACACCTTTTAACACGTTATGTTACAAGATATCGATAATATGATGAAATTCTAAAGCCTAGTATAGTTGCTTAAATGATTTCATAAAGACTTGATAATCTTGTTTAGAAACTACTAAAGCAGTCTGATAAAGATTAACAGGCTCATTTGATTCATCAAATGACTCAAAGATCAATTTCATTGCATCACTACCTGCCCGAAAGTCTTCGTGAAAGGGAATTACCCTGAGTGTTTTATTTATTTTACGTGTCTTAAGCGAGAGCTTAAAAAAGCCGTAAAATTGCTGATAGCTAAGCGCATCCTTTTTTAAAGTGATCGTTTCTGCCCCGTAAATATGCCAAATTGAATATCTTATAAATAAGATTTCGAAAGCTAAAATGAAGAGTACAATAACGCCTACTCCACCGATAGTAAACAATATGATAACGGCTATCAATAAGATATTTAATAAATACAAAGAGATTTTTAGGGCAAGAGATGGCTGTACCGTAATTGTAGCTGAGAGGCTATCTCCATCATTATTTACCTTAAATTTTCCTGGTTTCATATTTATTAAATTAACTGATTATTTTTTCGGTCAAAGCTAATAAATCCTTTTAGAATACCCGGTGCAGACAGCTACAATTGTTTTCTTACCATCCTATTCCGTAATCTTCACCATGATTACTTGATCCTCCCCACAAACTCCCATGTTTCCAGTCGAAATAAATTGCATTAATCGGGCCACTGGTCCGATCACCAAAGCTTAAGGTATAGCCCATTTTTTTTAATTCATTCCTAACAGCCTCACTGGTATTCGTGTTCAGTAAAATCTGACCGGGTTTAGGTTCCCTATCGGAAGTTTTAGTTCCACCCAGCGACAACCACAATTGATTTGAATTAAAATTAGCAGCTTCGGCAGCCTGCTGAACATTCATACCAAACTCTGCCACGTTTAAGAAGAACTGCAAAAGATTCTGATCCTGCGTATCACCTCCCTGAACTGCTGAAGCCAAAAATGGTTTCCCATCCTTAAGTGCCATTGCCGGGGATAGCGTAACCCTTGGTCGCTTACCGGGTGCAACAACATTAAAAGGGTTTAATGTCGAATCCAACACAAAACTTTGCATCCGCTGACTCATCCCAATTCCTGTATTCCCTGCAATACAAGCCGGCAACCAACCTCCGCTGGGTGTAATAGAAACTACCCAACCTTCTTTATCAGCCGCCTCCACTGAGGTAGTTCCCCGCCATAACCTATCCTCATAGGCTTCCTTAGGAGAATAATTACCCATATCATGCTTAGGCGCAAAATTGCGTTTTGAGGTATCCATCTCGAATCCCCGGTTTTTAAGGAGATTTTTATACGGATTGAGCAATCCCTCAAATGGATAAGGATCACCTGGACCTATACCAGCATCATTCTTTACAAATTGAATTAACGAAGCCCGCTGTTTGGCATATGCCTTACTCAACAAGCCCTTTATTGGTTCAATCGGCTTAAAATATGGATCTCCGTAATAAAAATCGCGGTCGGCAAATGCAAGGTTCATGGCCTGATAAACCGTATGAATGTATTTGGTACTGTTATACCCCATGCTTTTAAGGTCAAAATTCTCCAGTATATTCAAGGCTTGTAGCATAACAGGACCTTGCGTCCACTGCTGCATTTTGTACACATCAATACCTTTATAGTTCACCATGAGTGGTTGTTCTACTAAAGGTTTCCATTTTGCCAAATCCTCCATGGTAATTAATCCGCCTTGCTCCTGACATCCCCTCACAAATTCGCGTGCAATGTCACCTTTATAAAAACGGTCATACGCGGCCATTAAAGCGCCTTTCCGATTTTTACCCTTTTTACGTGCCGCTTTTTCAGCATCCACCATTTTGTTCAAAGTAAGCAACAGGTCCTTTTGCACAAAGATCTCCCCTGCTTCAGGTGCCTCTCTTTGCTCACCAGCATGCGTTAGAAAAACCTTTTTACTATAAGGCCATTGCTTAATCAATGATTTTTGACGTTCGATGTAATTGGCTGCCTGCGCTTCCATTGGATAACCAGCAGCCATTTGAATGGCCGGAGCAAGCACTTGCTCCAGGGTCATTGTACCATAATTAGCGAGCATATAGATGAGTCCGCCTGGAGTTCCCGGCGTTGTAGCCGCCAAAGGGCCGTATTCTGGAGGGAAATTATAACCTTTACTTTTAAAGAATTCTACGGTAGCACCCGTTGGCGCAAAGCCCATCGCATTAACGGCTATTACTTTTTTGGTATGGGGATTATAAATCAATACCTGAGTCTCTCCGCCCCAGCTTAGTGTATCCCACATGGTACAGGTAGCTGCCAACATTGCACAGGCGGCATCCACTGCATTTCCTCCTTTTTGGAAAATCATGGCACCCGCTGTTGCGGCTAATGGCTTGCCGGTAATGGCCATCCAGTTACGTCCATGTAAAACAGGTTTTTGAGTTTGCTGAGCAGATATGGATATAGCGCAGGTAGCAAAAAGAAGCAACAACAGATATTTCATACCAACAGTTATTTATCCTAATAAAGCTAAGATAAATAACTGAAATTGATATTATGTACTAATTAAGCTTTCTTTGGAGGAAGATCAAATGCAATCGCTTCGTGTTCAAATTGTCCACTATGTGAACCATCGCAAAATGGCTTATTTTTAGAAAGACCACAACGACAGATACCCAAAGCAGTTCTTCCCTGTAATTCATAAACATTGCCGTTTCTATCAACAATTTCAAAATCGCCTTCGATCTTTACCGATCCGTTAGTATTAATTGTAAGTTTTGTTTTTGACATGTAATATTTTTTGCTGCAAAAATACAATAATGGCCAGAGCGTATGGGATCTCATTTTAATTTAGAACCGTTATCTATTGCCTATCACAAAGCATACGATCAGCTGTCTGTTTTTGTAAATAAGATAAAGGAATAAAATATGAAATTAGCAAGATGTAATTATTACACTAAGGTGTTAAAAAATATATACCATGGAATTTTGAAAGGCTAACTTTGATTCGTCAAAATAACATCGCACATACTTTGAACAACATAAAAACACTTAAAAAAGAGCACCAGGGAATTTCCACCTTGCTTGCATTCGCTCTACTCCCCTTATCTGGTTTTGCAACAGATATTTACATCCCATCATTACCTACCATGGCGACGACTATGGGAGTGAGTAGCTTGCAGGTACAGCTAACCTTAAGCTTATTTTTAATCAGCTATGGCGTTTCTCAACTCTTTATAGGTAGCGTATTGGATAGCTTTGGCAGATATAAATTAAGTCTTATTTCTCTCGTAATTTTTGCAGCAGCAAGTATTGTCATTGCCAATACGCATAACATTTACCTGATTTACCTGATGAGAATCATACACGGCTTTACTGTAGGTACGATTATCGTAGCCAAACGTGCCTATTTTGTCGACATGTTTACCGGAGATAAATTAAAACATTACTTAAGCCTTTTTTCCATTATATGGTCTACCGGTCCAATTGTAGCTCCTTTTTTAGGTGGCTACTTGCAAACTGCATTTGGTTGGGAATCTAATTTCTATTTCCTGGCTATACTTGCTATTGTATTGGCTATTCTGGAACTTATCTACAGTGGCGAAAGTCTGAACCATTTTTCTGAATTTTCACTAAAAAAGATCACTGGCATATATATAACCATGATAAAAACAGCCAGCTTCAGTCTTGGCATTGTCATGCTCGGCCTGGCCTACAGTATGGTGATGATTTATAACATGACCGGTCCATTTATCATAGAACACCACTTAAATCTTACCCCAGTAGTTGCAGGTTATAGCTCTCTGATATTAGGTTTTGCGTGGATGGTTGGTGGTTTTATAGGCAAGGCAACTATAAACAAGCCTTTCTTTAGAAAGATGACTACAAACCTCTTGTTTCAAGGCGCATTTGTATTAACAATGATCGTTACCATTCAGTTTATTTCTAGTCTGTACAGCCTGGTGTTATTCGCCTTTTTAATCCATGTAACAGCAGGTTACATATTCAACAATTACTTTACCTTTTGTCTGGGCTTATTCCCTAAAAACGCAGGAATTGCCAGTGGTTTAACTGGCGGTATCACCTATGTAATCGTATCTTTTTTAAGCTATGGAATCATTTCAATCTTACCCGCTAAAGATGAGCACCACCTGAGCACAAGCTATTTAATCATCACCATTTTATCTGCAGTAATTATGTTTACGATCTTTAAAATAGCTAATAAAAAAACTGAGCTTTTGCATAACGAATAAGTATTACGGCCTGGTGATTTGCATATGAAAATAGCGACCACCAATAAAATCTCTTTCCTTTACAACCTTAAAGCCTAAGCTTGTATACAGTTTTTCGGCTTTAGGGTTTTCTTTACTTACCAGCAGGCCAATAGTGTGGTGATGATGGGCAACAGCGTAATCAACCATAGCCTTAATCAACTCTTTCCCAATCCCCTTGCCCTGCTTACCTGGAGCAACACTAATGCAGTCGATATAGTACTCACCAGCCTGCGTTTCTGCCTCCAGATCATGGTTAAAACCATAAGTTTTTTGAATATAATCTAAAAAAGGAGCTCTTAATATTTCAAGATCGGCACCATCATATGCATTGATCATTCCACATATCTCCCCTTCGTCCTCATATACCAAGGTGTTTTCGTAGCTATACTGATTACCTGGTAATGCAGCGAATCTTTCAAATAAAGGAACAGCTTCATTAGGATCGGTAGCACCTATAAACTTTGCAGCAAGATCATCCATTGCCTGAATAATTAGTTTAGCCAATTGTTTTGCATCAGCTGAAAGTGCTTCTCGAATTATCATAAACGAAGCTAATTAAAATGAATGAAACCATCATAAGCATTAATTGTTATCCCTCAAAAAACAATTGATATGAAAGCAGTTCAAATCTATAAATTCGGTGGCGTTAACGAATTAAAATATGAAGATGCCCCGAAGCCTGAAATTAAGTCCGACGAGGTGTTGATTAAAGTTTACGCAACAAGCATCAACCCTGTGGATTGGAAAGTAAGAGAAGGACATATGCCTGGTTCTGACAAAAGAACATTTCCAATCATACTAGGCTGGGACGTTTCAGGTATTATAGAAATGGCAGGCTTAAACGTTAATGGATTTAAAAAAGGAGATGCGGTATATGCACGCCCAAATGTATCAAGAAACGGTACTTACGCTGAATATGTAGCCGTCAATGCAGGAGAAATTGCGCTAAAACCAACATCAATTGATCATATTCATTCGGCAGCTGTTCCATTAGCAGGACTAACTGCCTGGCAGGGTTTGTTTGACCATGGGAAGCTTGAATCCGGACAAAAAGTGCTTATCCATGCTGCTGCAGGTGGTGTTGGCACTTATGCCGTACAATTGGCTAAATGGAAAGGCGCTTATGTAATTGGTACGGCATCTGAACAGAATCTTGATTTCTTAAAAAAACTTGGGGTCGACGAGGTGATAGATTATAAAAATGAAGCGTTTGAAAGCAAATTAAAAGATTTAGACTTGGTATTTGATCTTGTAGGGGGCGACACTCAAAAAAAATCTTTGGATGTGCTAAAACCCGGTGGAATTTTAGTCAGCACCGTGGGGCTAAGAGACGAAGCTGCAATAAAGGAAAAAGGCATGATTGGGGCCCAATTTATGGCTCAATCCAGTCCTGGTGATTTAACGAGCTTAGCAAAGCTGATAGATGAGGGAAAACTTAAACCTATTATTGCAGAGGTATTAACGTTACCACAAGCAGCAGAAGCACAACAAAAAAGTGAAGCTGGACATACTCGGGGTAAAATTGTTTTAAAAGTAGCGCAATAAAACAATTTAACTATATGGGGCTGTATCATTAATCGATTAATGATACAGCCTTTTTAAATACTAATGTGCGTCGTATATAATTACTTTTTCAAAAAGCACTCTAAATTGGTCTAAAAATGCCTTATGTATTTCATGCACCTGATATACATCATGTGCTGCCAGGTCCTCAAAAAACAAAACCAATGAAAAAGTATAAGTTGTATCAACAACAGCACGTTCAATTGGTGCAGGTGTACCAATATGAAAGGTTTTAACCACTTCAATATTTTCAAGTGATTCTAAACCTTTACGGAAAGCTGTTTTTTGATCTTCAGATGTGTCGGCTTTTAGCCAGAATAGTACGTGATGAGCTATCATTTTCTTATTTTTTTGCTGCGAATATAATCACTTACAATTGGAATATCTGCTTCAGCCCAGTCTAAGCTTAATAATTCATCTATTGCTACCCAGTGATACATTGCATGCTCTCTTAAAATAATTTCCCCATCCGTTATCCGGCAGACAAAGGGAATCAGATTAATCGAGAAGTCGGGATAGCTGTGTTGATTTGCTGGTATGCCAGATACTATTTCAATATCAACATCCAACTCTTCCTTAATTTCCCTGATCAGGCTCTCCTCAGGACTTTCATCGGGCTCGACTTTCCCACCAGGAAACTCCATTTTTAATGGGAGCTTCATCTCTGCACTACGCTGCGCAACAAGCACTTTACCTAGCTCTCCTTCTATAATTGCGCAAGTTACATCAATAAAAACAGTCATTATTTTTAACTAACAGTAAATGAAATCGGTATATTAAAAAATACATTTACAGGAATCCCTCTTTCTACCCCGGGTTCCCATGGCGGAGAAACACTAATTACACGAATAGCTTCTCTTGTCAAACTAGGATGTGGACTTTTTAGCACTTTTATATCACTAATAGATCCATCCTTTAATACCTGAAACCTTAAAAACACCTTACCTTGTATGCGCTGAGTATAGCACTCTTGAGGATATTTAACATTCTTTGTCAAGTATTTATAGAATTCTTTCATACCGCCTTTAAACTCGGGTTGTATATGACTTTTTGTATATGGATATTGATTTCCAGAACGATCAGTACTTTCTCCCGAAAGCAATTTACCATCAACATACGTTTCGGTATAACTTATACCGCTCCTCTTTAAGCCACCCTTCCAAATCCCATCATAAAATCCATCCTTTATCGAGCCGCTTTCAATGATCTCTTTAAAATTATTATCATAAAGCCCACAAGCGCCATTGCCACTGACCACTAAACTCTTACCAGTTGAATCTTTAACAGTCTTGATATAGGTCTTTACCCCATCTTTAGCATTCACATAAGCAATTTCAGTATACAGATTCCCATTGGGATAATAATTATATACCGTATCCACAAGCTTCCCCTTGCTGTAATTACCCAATAATTTCTTCTTACCATTTTTATAGTAAGAAATATACTGCCCCTCATATACAGGTGGATCTATCTTACTAGAAAGTCCCTTACTTTTGGTGCTCCCATCCAGATAATGTTCATTTACAATATACAAAACCGATCCGGGATCAGGTTCTTGTACAATACGTAAATAATCAGCGCTATCGCGAATTTTCACATATTGACCGTTATTTTTTAAGAAGTATAGGTTTTGTTTTTGCGCATTTACGCCTAAACCAATTACCATGAAGGATAAAAATAGAGCGAATATTTTATTCATACATAAATTAATAACTACTGTAAGGTAATACATTTTTCATTTTGGGGAACAATATTTGTAAAGAAAAACTAAGTAAATCAGACAAAGACAATAAACTGCATGTTAAGCAAACCCTTAAATATTCTATTTATAACAGGCTTAATCAGCTTATCAAGTTGTAGTTTATTAAAGCGAGACAGGGTTACGCGACACAGTGGAATACAACGCTCTGATTTCGATTTGCCCGTATTTGTATACCCTGCACCAGATAGCGTTAAAAACAACACCTTAGTATTAATCCTTTCAGGAGATGGCGGATGGGTGGATTTCGAAGACGCGATTTCCCTTAAATTTTCAGGTACAGGATTTAACACCATCGGCTTCAATTCCCGTGATTATTTCTGGGAAGGCAAAACACCGAGAAAAACAGCGGAAGACCTGGCGATGCTGCTCATGATTTATGTAAGACAATACAAACCAGAAAAGATCATTCTTTGTGGCTATTCTTTTGGTGCTGATGTGATACCATTTGTATACAATAGACTTCATCCGCGTCTAAAAAACAGAGTTGCAGCACTTGGCATGCTTTCTCCATTTGCAACATCAGATTTTAAAGTACGTACTTCTGACCTACTCAACATTTCCAAAGACAATAAAAAGTACAATGTAAAAATAGAGGTAGACAAGGTTAAAATACCAATCTACTGCTTTTATGGAAAAGATGAAGATCCTAGAGCGCTGGAAGAAATCATAAAATCTAACTTTTACCTTAAATTGATCCCCGGAGATCACAGTTACGATCAAACCTCATATAACGAAATCATAGTTACTATAACGAGAGGAATAAACCCACGATGAAATTAAGGCAGCGCTTTTTTTACTTACCCTCAGAAACTCTTTTTAATGCCGAAGGAACCTGTAAAAGGTGGTAATTGTGACTGTAAATTAAATACTTCTTATTCCAGTTTGGATAGAACTTCTCTTTATACTTTCTTAGTCCTTTAAACTGACCGAACATTTTAAAATTCTCGTACGCATACTTAATTGTTTTCTGAGTAATGTTTACCTTATCCATGCCCGAAAGCGGCGCGAGTCCCATATTTACAGCAGTATACCCCTCCTCTTTCAAATAGATAAAAGTCTTTGCCAGCAGCATATCCAATACGCCATTAGGTGCATCGCATACCTTTCTAATCAAGTCATAAGTTGCCTCACCCGCTGCGTAATCCGGAATCAAGTTCAAAAAAGCATATACTTTTTCTTCCCCATCTTCAACGGTAATAATGGTCTGCGTTTTTAAAATACTAGTATCAAAAACACCCTGCGTAAAAGCGACCTCCTTTTGATTCAAGGCATCCAACCAATTGTCGGATACCCTTTCCAATTTCTGGAGTAAACCTTCCTTTATGGGTTCTTTATATACTTTCAGACAATATCCTTCTGCCGTCAACCTACTTATGGCACTTCTGGTTGTTTTCATCTTACCACCATCAAGCGTAAAAGTAGTCAAGTTCAATACAGCCTCCTCCCCAATAGGAATATGTTTATATCCCATGGCGGTATACATGCCTAATGATTGCTCTGGCACTCTATAATAAGCACTTATAAAGCCGTTTTGCCCACAAAAATCTTCAAATGAGACCATCACCGCTGTTCGCTCAACTTCAGTTTCAGCAACAGGATCTTCTAATACTATGGCAAAATGGCGGGTAAGCTTAAAGCTGATAAAAGCGGTTTTAGTCGCATTAAAAAACAAGAATTTATCGGGATATACCTTAAAATAATCCAAAGCAGATGCACCGTATTTATCTAATAACTTCCTGGCCAGATCAAAATCTTCCGTTGAATTATAAGGTTTAGAAAAGTAAGGTCTAAGCAGGCTAAAAACGACAAAAAGTATCACCGCTGCCCCAGCTATATAGATAGAATCCTGAAAACGCTCGCCAAATCGGGTAAGTGGCGTCATTCCATGATCATCAATTAAAAAGAACAATTGTAACACAGCCTTCAAAGCCTGCATAATATGAAAATCAATCCCAAAATGCTTTTTATCAATAAAATAAAAGCCCAATACGCCATACGCCAATACCACGAGTACAGCGTACATTAACACCATGTAATCAATAGCAACCAACCGAGCATTTGGCCTAAGTCTATAAGACTTACGCGTATACAACAATGCCGAGCCAGCTATAAATGCCAATACAGCTTCCTCGTAATCAGCAGCTTTAATTAAATGTCCAAAAAAAGAGAAAACCGCTAAAAATATTGCGGCATACCAGGCACGCTTAGAGCCCTGCAACAAGAATATACTAATGATAACCAGAATCAAACCAAAAACCAGCACAAGTGTGTTACTGGTTACAATCAAATCCTCGGGCAACAAATCTTTAACCATCCGCAAGCGCGCAGGAATAGCTGGAGTAATAGCCGAAATGATATTTACTAGCCCCAAAATAAGGATAATACAGGCTGGCAAGATCCTAAGGATCACATTGTCCTTCTTCGTTATAAAGCTAAATAAACCGACAAGCAACGGTAACCAAAATTCAAAGAACCTAAACAACAGCGTGATGGTTGCTGCTGCAAGAATAGAAAAGCCAAACTGTTGTAATACGAAGGTAAGTGAGACTTCTATTGCGCCTAAGCCCCTTAAAAACGGAGAGGCAATCAATAAGATCACCATCACAATGTAACCAATTATAGCGGCTGGCCAGCTGGCATCCAGTCCCAGTGCCAACATAGAAATATAAAGGTGAACAATACCAATGACCTCGATACCTATCGAAACCAACAAAGTAATCCAAAATTGCCTTCGGTTGATCTTTTCATTAACCATATCGTCTAATACAGTAGATAGTGAAGGGCGTATCCTGGAAAGCCAACGGTAAGCCCTTCCTTTTATGGATACAGAATAGATCAGCAAAATAAATGCAGCAGTAAGTATCAAGAGGAATCCAAAACTCAGCAGTTCTGCTGTCCCGATTTTAGTAAATAGTAAAGCGATGGCCAATACAGGAATAGCCACAACAACTACAGAAAGAATGCTACAAAAGCCAAATAAGGTGGATGCCAGGTGTATTTGTGACTTGGTTACCCCTTTTTTTTCAATCTCTTTGGTAAAAAACACCAGTGAAGAAAATCCACCAGCTGGTAAAAAAATACTAACCAAATTCCGCTTCAGAAACAATTGAGTAGCCAGCGCTAATGACAGGGGTTTATTTAAAGCCTTAAAACTGTGCACATACATTAACCCTTGTGCAGCAATGTACACCAGGGTTAAAATTATGCCTAAAAATATGTATAATGGATGGCTCCTACTCAGCTGATCCTTAATTTTGATTATTTCAATATGTTCCTGTCGGATAAAGAATACAGCCATAGCAATCATAAAAATCGCTACAAACAGTTGCCAAAAGAATTTATTATAAACAAGTTTAGATATATATAACTTGGCTTTATTCATATTGCAATTGTAAAAAAAGAATATCGATTTGGCACCTTTTTTCTAAGCATTTAATTTACCTGGATTATTAAAGCTACTCATACAACGACTAAACGTAAAAATAGTTTTTAAGGTTTAGGAAACGACAAAAGGCGTTAAATGAGAAACGGGAATAAGTCGGAGAGACTATTCCCGTTCATAAGGTCGATCCACCACAGATCAACCTAAACCAAACTAAACCGTTTCATGAAAAACAAATTCTGTGCCAATAATTAAAAACGGATAAAATTAGCTTTAATACTATTTTAAGGACACATATATGTAGCATATAACACCATTTTGTCCAGAAAAACTAACGGCCTATACAAATGTCCTATTTCAACAACTTATCAATCGCCCTGGTAAGTCATAGGATGATAATTTGGCCTGGCCAATTTATAAATCTCCCTTGCCATTTTTAGTCTTTCAGGCGTAGCCATCATTTCTTTATATAATGGGATAATGTGCCACATCCTTCCATTTTCGAGTAAATAAGCTTTAATACGGGCATCAGCGGTTGTGTAGTGATGGCGAAGGGCCAATGCATACCAAGTCAGTTGTATATCTGTATTGTTAGAAGCTGTAAAACCAAATTCAGCATCCAATGCAGCCATATCTTTTGCCGTCAGGTTAGCTGGTAATTGGCTAATAAAATAGCGTCTTTCATTGCTAGATACGATTTCTTTACTTAAGCCTTTTACAGCAGCTGTTTTGCGCCAGTTAGCCACCAATCCATCAATAGCTTTAAAGCGTGCTGAACCAACAGCAGCCACATTAGCTGGAATACCTGGGCCGTACACCCATTTATTAATATCTATTTTATCTTCAAGTGCTTTATCGCCTTTTATCAGATTTTTATTCAAGTAGTCCAAAAACTGTTCAGTAGTTAAAGACTGGAAAGCATGACCATCAAAATATCCTCTTAAAAAAGCATCAAACTTTTCTCTTCCTACAGCCGCTTCAATCGTCTTTAAAAAGAAAAAACCCTTTTCGTATGCGATATCATTCGTGCCTTCATCAGGATTACGGCCAGTATAATCTGTTTTTAAATAAGTATCCTTACTGTCAGCGCCCATATCCTTTACAGCATTTTCCAAAGCTTGTTTTGCAAATACTTCTTGCATTTCGGCCTCGTTTTTACCGTATAGCGCTTCATCCATGCGGCGCTCAAAATAATTTGTAAAGCCTTCATTTAACCAGAAATCATTCCAGGTAGCATTGGTAACCAAATTACCACTCCAACTATGCGCCAACTCATGACATATAATACTCACCAGTGAACGATCACCCGCCAATATTGTTGGAGTTATAAAGGTTAGGTTAGGATTTTCCATCCCCCCAAAAGGAAAACTAGGAGGTAACACGACCAAATCATACCTACCCCATCTATAAGGTCCATAAAGTTTTTCTGCAGCATGAACCATTTTACCCATATCTGCAAACTCCCAGGCTGCCTTTTCCAATACAGAAGGTTCAGCATATACACCTGTGCGCTCATCAACAGCCTTAAAGGCTATATCACCCACAGCAAGTGCCAATAAATAAGACGGGATAGGATGCACCTGCTTAAACTGATATATACCAGTACTGTTTTTGGCTTGCGGATTTTCGGCACTCATTAAAGCCAACAAGTCTGCCGGTACTTTTACGGTAGCATTATAGGTAAATCTAATACCTGGACTATCCTGACAAGGCACCCAACTGCGTGCTGCGATACTTTCTGATTGCGTAAAAAGATATGGTCGTTTCTTACCGGCTGTTTGTTGTGGATTAAGCCATTGTAAAGCACTGGCGTCCTTACCTGTTGTATAGTAAATATTGATCAACTTAGTTTCAGGAGCGATAGCTACTTTTAAGGCCTTGCCCAAATATGCTGTTTCAGAACCAAACGTAAAGGTCGTTTCCTTCTCGTCAGCACCAAGTGTAATTTTTTCGATGTTCAGCTTACTGTCATCAAATATAATTTCCTTATCCTTAGCCTTGTTGTCTATTGTCCAGATTGCCTTTCCAGTAATTTGTTGTTGCTCAAAATTAACCTCTAAATCAAGATCAAGATGGGTTACATAAGCTATTGACGGCTTAGAAAAGGAATGTGGATCATCAACCATAACCTGGTTTTCAGTAGTAGTTTTTTTAGTATTCTGCTGACATGATAAAATCATCAGAATGGGAATCATTAAAGTTAGTCGTTTCATGAAATAAGATTTGCCAGCGCAATCTATAAAATATTTTATTGAAGAAATACCTTATTTATTAGTCACTTCCTGCACATCTATAAATTCAGGACCACCATCAATCGGATAACCCGCTACCTTTAAGCCTTTTACGGTTACCTCTTTTCCTTCATAATCCTTAAGGTTAACTTTACTACTTTTTAATGCATAAATTTTATCTGCAGCACTGATGATGTGCGTTCCATACTGAAAAGTAGACATCCCCAGAGGTTCAACTTTTCCCTGTAAAACTACCAGATTCTGATCTGTCCCTGATTTAACCATAGCGCAGCCTGCTATCGTAAGGCCAACTACTAACAACAATACAATTCTTTTCATATTCGATTTTTTAGTGTAAAACAATTTATTAAAAGTATTTAAATATCTGGATATGTGTTTAACTTACAAAAGATCGTTGGCGAGATTTGCCAACTCACTCCGCTCCCCTTTATCTAAAGTAATGTGTGCATACAAATCATGATCTTTTGCATTTTCGATCAGGTAAGACAAGCCATTACTCTCTGCATCCAGATAAGGGGTGTCAATCTGATAAATATCACCTGTAAAAATAATTTTTGTATCCTCTCCCGCTCTTGAGATAATGGTCTTAATCTCGTGTGGCGTTAAATTCTGTGCCTCATCAACAATAAAAAAGATTTTGCTTAAAGTTCTACCTCTAATGTATGCCAAGGGCGTAATTACGATCTTCTCTGTACTTACAAAGTCGTCAATTCTGGCTTGCATTTTAGGATCGGCGTGATATTGTTCCTTTATAAGCCTCATGTTATCCCATATCGGCGCCATGTACGGATCAATCTTAGATTTCGCATCACCCGGTAAAAAACCAATATCTTTATTGCTCAAAGCAACTATTGGACGCGTTACATAAATCTGTCGGTAATCTTTACGTTGTTCCAAAGCACTGGCTATAGCCAGCAAGGTCTTACCAGTCCCAGCTTTACCCTGTATCGTAACCAATTTGATATCAGGATTAAGTAAAGCGTTTATCGCAAATGATTGCTCATCGTTACGTGGAGATATGTTAAATATAGTTCGGGGAGCGACTGGAAATAGTTTTCCTGATTTTGCATGGTAATAAGTGGTTGCCGTTTTGCGCTTACCTTTTAAAATGCAAAAATGATTGGACTGGATTTCAGTAATATCAAGACCTGCAGCATCAACATTCCCATCTGCTTTAAGCGCTTTAAAAACCTCATCAGCTACATTCGTCAGCACTGCCTTTCCAGTATACAGCTCATCTACATTTTTAATTTTTCCAGTTTCATAATCTTCGGCATGCAGCTCTAGCGATTTTGCTTTTAACCTGAGACAAATATCTTTAGACACCAGTACCACGCGTTTTTCAGGAAACTCCTGTTTAAGACTCAATGCAGCATTTAAAATGCGATGGTCAAATTTACCTTTGCCAAAAATCTCTTCCGCGTCAAGTTTATCCGGTTTATAATCCATTACAACTTTAAAGCGACCACTTTTGCTGCCATTCAGAGGGATCCATTGATTCATAATCCGATCACCTGAAGCATTATCCATTAACCGGATAAAACTGCGCGCCTCAGCATTACGGGTTTCATTACCGTTTTTCATGTTATCCAGCTCTTCCAACACCTGTATAGGAATGGCTACATCATGTTCCTGAAAGTTTTTGAAGGCATTATGGTCGTAAAGGATAACTGAAGTATCAAGAACAAAGATCTTTTTTTCTAAAGTAGGATGATTAGCAGCTTTTTTCATGGTATATAAAAATAGCAAAAAAGATTTGCATCGATAGCGTTAAAACAATTAAGGCATCCGAAAAACGATGCCTTAACATTCATAACAATTCTTTAGCTAATTTTTCAACCTCTATTTAGCTTAGTTTGTATTGGAAAAAATGCGAACTAAGTTATTCAAATTAAGGAGCAACATCTGCATAAGCAGATCCAATCTTTAATCCATGAACCCTATTTACTATGAGTTCAGAACTTGCGCCATAAACACCCCATTTAGGATCGCAATAGTCAGCATCCAATGTACGTCCGTAATACCGTTGGGTACCATTACTCAGTGTTTGTTTAACACCATTGAACCAAAACTCCATAAATCCTACCGCTGCATTACGGGAAACCTTTATTCTTAAAACAAAGGTATTCCAATTGTTTACACTTACTGGCGTACTCCAAATATAGGTATTGGCACCACCAGGGGCAGTATGCATTAACTTAAAATCACCACTTACAGTTTTAATAACGATAGGAAAATTCTGCGTCATGTTTGCTCCATAAGCTTTCCATTGGAACAATGCATTAGCGGTAAGCGAAGCAGTCATCGCTAACTGCGACCGCCAGCCCAAATAAATATCGTCACCCTCTACTGCAGCAAAGTTTTTAGCGGCATGTACTTCACAGCGGTTACTTCCTATGGCTTTTGTAAATCTCCAGATTTTCCCATAAGTGGCATTATTCACTGCTGCCAGATCAGCTGGGGCGTCCACGTTTAACACTTTAAAGACGCCTGTACCTAAATTAGCATCACCATCCCATAATACTGATAGTATACCAACTGTTCCGGATGGATCTGCGGCACTAATACTGGTCTTATTTGTAATTAGCTCTTCACCAATTGAACTTGTTTCTTTTTTGCAAGCAAAAAAAAGAAATGCAAAGCAGCCGAGAACTACGGCTATAATCAATTTGTTTTTCATTAAAATTAAGTTTAAGGTTAGCAAAAAACAAAGCCCATTTACAGGCAATGCTATTAATAATAATGCTTTGAGATTTAAGAGGTTAAATAAAAGCATTACTAATATAGCTGATTACAGAGACCGAAATTATGCGCTACTAACCTAGTAATAAGCCATATAAGCATTTTCAGAATAATTATAAGATTAGCCTATAAAAAGAAAACGGAGCCTTTCTTCTTTCGATTCAAGGTCTCCGTTTCCACTCTTCTTGCAGCCATAGCTGTAAGTAAAGCATCAATTCGATTTATTACTTTACAATTCGTCGTATTCTCAGTTCCTAAGAACTTTGAAACTCGTCTAAATCATGTTTCCGATTCATCCCGTAGGCTGTTTCAGTTGATCATAATGTCTGTTTCGGATTCGGCTGATGTTCCTTTGCCTTACGGCTTTTGGTTATCTAAGTTCTTCTTCGCAGTTTCCTTTGAGTCTGATCCCTTGCTGATCCATCGAAATTTCCAGAAGCTTTTGCCCGGAGGCCAAGTATTTCTTTTTGGTATATTTCTTTCAGACTGTCAAAGTACTTCGTAATTGATAGATCTAATTTACGAACTATAACCATCTAAAACAAACATATTTAAGTCAATTTATTAACATATTTTCAACAGGTTTTTCAACAGCTTACCAACAAGTTATTCACATACCAAGCTTCTATTTAGCTTCCAGTTCTTCAATTGTAAAAGCCTTCTCTCTACCTTTATATCGTTTACGGACTTTACTCACTTCATCAATACTAACTTTACCTGCGTTATTTTGCCATGAGCCACGTATAAAGCTCAGTACTTGAGCTACATCATCGTCAGATATCTCCTCACTATGTGCTATACCAGGCATGTCACCTGAAATCTCGGGTGATTCGTAAACATGTCCATTAATTTTAACAGGGCCCGTCAGCCCATACAGCACAATCGAAATCAGCTTTTCTTTATTTCCTGTCACCCACTCAGATTTATTCAAAGGTGGCGCGAGCGCATTGACCCCATTTCCATCTGCAGCGTGACAAGTCTGACAACTAAATGCAAATAGCGCAGCCCCTTTAGGATACAATTTAGCCTGTAAAAGCGGATCCCTGTTCTTCTGCGCGCTCCTAACCCTGGTAATTAACGCTGTCAACTGTTTATTGATGTTCAAGTTTGTATCAGGTAATAAATACGCTATTGAGTTCGCAAAAACATCTTCGCGATGTGCTAAACCACTCAATACTGCACTTGAAACATAAGGATTATTAGGGTACTTTTTAACCAGGCTAATCACCACAGATTGAGCTCCGTCGGCATTAAATGGTTTAATATAATTCGCGGCATAAGCAATGTATGGAGCAGCCAACTCATCATTCTGATGAAGTAACTGCGCAAGTGCATCCATATAATACCTAAAAGAAGTTCCATTAATCACAGATGGCAAAACGCTTAAGGCCTGCATTCTCAAAGGCCATTGCTCTGCTTTTAGTAATGCCAGCACTTCATTGGTTTGCAAAGCTGATAACCCTTCCAATACCCACATCGCATGGATTACTTTCAAGGGTTGGCTTGTATCTTGAATAGCGGCTCTTAAAAAAGGAATAGCGGCTTTGTATTTTCCATCAATTAACATTTGTTGAGCCATATCGCGCACCTGACCATTGTTATTACCCAACAGTTCTACAAGTGCTTTAGGATCATTACTAAACTTTACCACACTTGCCAGCTTATTTTTTGGGACTATCTTATAAATCCTGCCACAACTCAATGGTTCAGTTAGCTTTCTGCTCAGGATCTTATCCCGCAAATAAGGTGTAACATATGTTTTATGCTGTATTATACCACGGTACATATCAACTACATATAACGCTCCATCAAAACCATTATACAAACTAACCGGCCTGAACCGCTCATCGATACTGGCCAAAAACTCTTTACCAGAATAAGCTTGTTCACCGCTCACTACATATCCTTTTTCGGTTAGAATGTTTCGCTTGATTAAATTGGCTGTCGGCTCTGCAACAAATGCATTAAAATCATAATCAGGGCCAAACAAACCACCACGGTAAATAACCGGGCCACATGCAGCTGTAAAATTTTTCAAACGTAAACTGTCGTCCAAAACACCCGGCATATAGCCCCTATTTACTCCAGGCGTCGAACGAGCTGGATAAACCCTGTTACTTTTGACTATTCTTTCGGAATAACCTTCAACATTACGCTGGTTATTGTTCGTAGCTCCAAAACCAGGGCTAAAGTAATCACCGACAAGATTGGTAGAATTGTCATTGTAATACAAACGCCCATAATTATCCTGACTAATTCCCCACTGCCCTCTAAAATGCGTATCCTCAATGATCCATTTATCGTCTATCCTGCGGTAACGTTTACTCGACTTGGCATTGTAAATCCAATTGTCCATCGCTCTTAACAGGCCATTGGGCTGATGCTCCACATTTCCCTCATCAGCATACTTACCATCCACCAATGTTCGCCTACCGGGCTGATCATTTTTAATCTCATAAAACCAGAGGTTTGGCGACTCTGCTACTAGTATCCCGCCATCAACCAAACAAATGGCCCGTGGCAATACCAAGGAGTCCAGAAATACCTTTCTATCATCCATCACCCCATCACCATTCTTATCTTCAAGGATTACTATTTTCCCGTTCGGCTTATCTTCTCCCTTTCCATTTACATCAGGCATATAACCTACCATTTCCACTGCCCATATACGGCCTTTATTATCAAAGGTCAGGGCCACTGGAGCTACAACAAGTGGTTCATCAGCAACCAGTTTAACTTCAAATCCGTCCTCTACCCGCATCAGTTTAATCGCAGCGGCGGCTGGGATAACTGGAGAGTTGGTGGTATCAGGAATAAGTTCTTTATTGACTTCAATCGTTTTTTTATGGGTTTGGCATTTATAAAGCGTAAAAACAACAAGCGCAAGTAGTATATACAGGTATAATTTCATCTAAATCTAAAGGGTTTTATTCTCTATTGCAGTAATTTTTGCTAATCTTAAAACATGACGTTCCTCGCCAGAAAAAGCGGCGTTTAAAAAAGCAAAGGCAATATCTTTTGCCAGTTCAATCCCGATTACACGTTCGCCCATGCAAAGAATGTTCACATCATCATGCTCCACAGATTGGTGTGCTGAATAGGTATCATGACATACTCCTGCCCTTACACCTTTAAATTTATTGGCTGCTATACTTACACCGACGGCACTACCACAAATCAATATGCCTCGGTCTCCTTTTTTATCAATAATCGCATTGGCCACTTCAGCCGCATGATCTGGATAATCAGTAGGCAACTCACTGTTTGTCCCCAAATCAATTACATCATATCCCTTTTCCTTTAAAGCCACAATCAATATGGTCTTATAATTGAACCCGGCATGATCTGAACCTATAATTACCTTCATTTTGTGTCTCATTTTTAGTATTCAAACAGCATTTTGCTTGTTAAAGTTCTAATGTAATCAGATTTTTTAAATTTTATTGTAGCGTTCGCATGACATTGTACGTCTTTATAAGAGTTACATTCACAAATCTAAAAACATAAACAATGAACATCTCTATTCAACCGACGATCAAAAATCTTAAAAGATTTAGCGCATTTACATTATTATCGATCAGCACATTAGTCCTTAATTCCTGCTCAAAGGATCCCGTACCAACACCAGAGATAGCTTATTTAAATATTACAAACACTTCTCCTACCACGGCTACTTTCAACATTTATATGGATCAAAGCGCGATAAACACCGGCGGTGCAGTACCTTATAATGGCACTACTGGTTATTTTCAGACTTCTCCAGGTACGCACAGCATTAAATTTACAACGGCAAGCAGTTCTGCAAGTATAATCACCAAAGACGTCGTATTAGAAGCAAATACAATTAACTCACTTTTTCTTATTGACAAAGGTACAAACATGGATTTCTTTAAAATCAAAGATAATCTGGGTAGTATAAGCTCTACTAAAGCTTTTGTTAGGTTTATCAACCTTTCTCCAGATGCGCCAGCATTAGACTTAGCGGTTAAAGAAGGAGCCGTTATTATAGAAAACAAAGCCTATAAAACCAATAGCGAATTTATCGAAGTAGAGGCAAAAACATATATTTTACAGTTTAGAAATAAAGCAACAGGAACTCCGTTAGCAGATTTGAGTAGTATGGAGCTTAAAGCGGGGAAATCTTATACTGTAATTTCAACAGGTTTAATTACGCCTGGTGATGCCGAACAAGGTTTCGGTGGAAAGATTATCATCAACCAATAGCATCATAAAAAATATAAAAGGTGTTGCATCATAATTCGAATGATGCAACACCTTTTTATATTTATAAATAGAGCCACTATAAGGTAATTTTAAACCCGTCGTAATCGACGGGTTTAAAATTAAAAAAGAGCCATTATATTGATGTATTATGGATTTTGCAATCTTTTTAAACTTTTATTATTTAGCAGAGATTTAAGCTGCATTATAGCTGTAAGGTTTAGTTGCGCAATACGATCCTTCTGAGGTAAACCTTGATGAATCATAACAGAATTGAGACTCTCCATGTTACTTAATACAACGAGTTGTTCTAATGTAGCATGATCACGAATATTGCCTTCTAAATTACAATTGCCATTTTTCCATTCCTGAGCTGTTTTACCAAAGAGAGCAACATTGAGCATGTCTGCCTCACTGGCATAAATCATTGCAGATTGTTCCTTTGTTAACTCTAGCGGTATAATCTTTTCTGTTATTGCATCTGCATGAATCCTGTAATTGACCTTTGCAAGGGTACGTTGGAAACTCCAATTCAAGCTAAGACGGTCATTTTCTTCATTTTTAAGCTTTTGAAACTCTGTAATTAAATACAACTTGAATTCCGAAGATATCCAAGAGGCAAATTCAAATGCAATATCCTTGTGGGCAAAAGTCCCACCGTACCTTCCAGATTTTGATATAATGCCTTTAGCATTAGTTTTTTCAATCCATTTTTGAGGCGACAGTACAAAATAATTATAACCGGCTTCACTTTTAAACCCGTCGAATTCGACGGGTTTAAAATCACTATTATTCAATATCTCCCAAAGACCTAAAAACGCTATGGTGCTTTTACCTCTCATCCAATTACGAATGACATCATTAGGATCGTAATTGCTCCTATACTTCGCGATATCAGTAAGGGATAAAAAATCATTATCCCCATGGGACAAGAAAGAGATTTCTCTTTCTTGTACAGTAAATTTATTCGATTTGCTCATAGTAATATTTTATCTATATGCAAAACTCCCAAGATTCTTACAAAGAAAAAAAATGACAAAGATTAAATTTGAATAACGCAAACCATATATCACAAAAAAGGGTGCATACGTAAAATGTAGCACCCTTGGTTTAATTGTGTGTTTATTAATGTCTGCCGCGACCGTGATCTCTACCGCCCCTATCATGATCTCTTCCACCTCTATCATGATCATCACGATCTCTACCTCTACCATGGTCTCTGTCACCACGATCCCAGTTACCATGACCTCTGTCGTTATCTCTTGAATAATACTTTTTAGCTTGTCCATGTGACATTCCATAGTGCGGGTGGCCTTTCACTACATAATACCTGGAATCGTTACTATATCTGATCACCTGCTGACCTCTAACCGATCTGTATCTGGCATAAGTAACCCTATCTCTGTCAAAATTTCTATACGGATCTCTAGAGTTTACAACTACTTTGTAACCACCATAAAGATCATAACCTCTATATCTTGACGGAAGTGAAGCAGAGAATATCCACCTGCTATTATCCATATAAATGAATTGTCGCCTTGGGACATTGTAATAACATTCAATTTCCGGCAAATAATAATTATCTACATAATCATACCCTACAGGTCCCCATAAAGGCTGAGAACCAATATTTAAACTTATGCTTACCTGTGCCTCTGCCTTGAAAGGCATCCATCCTATTATACCAAGGATTCCTAATACGATTAACTTTCTCATGACCTTATTATTTAATGTTTCATTTGTGTGTTGTTGAATCAAATCTGCAAACCGAACATGAAATCAACATGAAATTTTAGAATTATTTAATATATTTTTCTTTTTCATCTTAATTTCATCTTCAGTGACCAGCTTTGTAATAGTGGAAATGGGTACCTTCGTTTTCTGGCGCTTTATTATATTTACATCATGAACATTAATCTCTTACTTCGGTCAATTGCTACAGTCTTACTTATCATATGGCTTCCCACAGGTTCTTTTGCACGTAACCACTCCTCTATATCCCTAATTTCCAGCTTTTATCAGGATAAAAGAGATAAAAAACAAGAACCTAAAAAACCTGAGGTAAAAGAAGTTCCTCAATCCAGAAAACAAGAAAAACCAGGTGAGGTTAGACCGTCCGACAAGAAAGAAAAACCTCAGGATAATAAAAGAAGAAATTAAGAATCGGGCATGAAAGTTTTGATTGTAGAAGATGAAAAAACGCTGGCCTACGAAATGGAAGATTTCCTGAAAAAGGCTTTTTACATTTGTGATCTGGCACACAACATTAAAGATGGACTGGAAAAGATGGAGATGAACAGTTATGATTTCATCCTGCTGGATCTAGGCTTGCCAGATGGAGATGGTCTAAGCTTACTCCCAAAGGCTAAAAAACACAACCCAGATGCCGCATACATCATCCTTACCGCAAGGGGCAATCTGGAAGATCGCATTGCTGGCCTCGACCTTGGGGCAGATGATTACCTACCAAAACCTTTCTCATTGTTAGAGCTACAATCCCGAATGCAAGCCATTGCACGCCGGAAATTCAATGTTAAAGAAGAGCTATTGCCATTAGGCGATTTCAATCTCGATCTGCAAAAAAGGCTTGTCCTTTTTAAGGAAAATCAAATTGAACTGTCACGCAAGGAATTTGACCTACTCAGTTACCTATTCCTTCATAACAACCGCGTACTTACCAGGGCACAGCTAAGCGAGCACATCTGGGGTACTTTTGCCGATGATGATTACGACTCCAACTATATTGACGCCCACATTAAAAACATTAGAAAGAAATTAAATGCCTGGGCGCCGACAGATTTTCTGGAAACAGTGCGCGGAGTGGGTTATAGAATAAAAAAATAACGTGAAGCTATCCTCAAAATTAATCCTGTTCATTACCAGCTCTAAACTGGCTGTAGTTTTACTTTTCATCGTTTTATTGCCTTTTTTGGTAGATGGCATTGTAGCTGAATACACCACCTATTCTTTACGGAGACAACAAGATAAGGTGATCAAAATAGTGCAACAAAAAGGCATAAATCATTATCTGCAGAGCGATGACAGTTACGGGAGTTACACCATGCTTAAGGAAGAATATATCGCCTTAGAGCCCGCAGCAAAAGGAATAACAATTGACACCATAAAAACAGCACAACGCGTAGTAGAGCAGGATACGCTAACCTATAGGATCCTGATGCATACTTTTAATTTCGATCAAAAACCCTACTTGCTCGAAATTGGAAAAACCATAAATAGCATCAATCAGTACAACAAACCTTTGCAACGCACAGCGCTATATGTGCTTGTAGGCCTCATCATAGCAAGTTTATTATTTGACCTTCTCTTTACGCGAACACTCATTAGTCCCTTAGGAAAAATCATTAAATCGAAACTGATCAACAGGAAGTTCCCTTTTAAAGACTACTCTCCCCCAGTTCGCACCTCTACTTACGATTTTAAATATCTTGACGAATCATTAGTACTCTTGATGGATCAAATTAATGAGGCCTTTGAAAAAGAACGTGAATTTACTGCCAACGCTTCCCATGAATTGATGACCCCGATCAGCATCCTTCAAAATAAAATGGAAAACCTGATTGGCGACGAACAATTGAGTGATGCGGTAATCCTCAAGATTGTAGAAATGATGAAGACGTTAAACAGGCTGAAGAAGATTTCAAACGCTTTGCTCCTGATCTCAAGAATAGAAAATGAGCAGTTCGTTAAATCCGATGCAGTAAAACCTGCAGACCTTGTCAATGAAGTCATCGAAGAAATCAGTCATCGCTTGGAAGAGAAAGCGCTTAACATCGAGATTAAACTGGATAGAAACCCATTGCTAAAAGGTGTAAATCACGACTTATTGTTTCAATTGTTCTATAACCTGATCAATAACGCAATTAAGTACAACGTAGATAAGGGAAGTATTACTATCACTGATGAATTGACCAATAAGGGCTACCTCGTTGCAATTGCGGACAGTGGTATTGGCATTTCCGCCGAAGAGCAAGGTTTCATATTTGACCGTTTCAGAAAAACCAACCTATCAGAAAATGTGGGACACGGCTTGGGCCTTTCTATTGTAAAGAGCATTTGCCAATACCATGGCATCGAAATTAAAGTCAGCTCTGAAGTACATAAAGGCAGCACTTTTAGCTTGCTTTTCCCCTCAGAGTTGTACCCAAAAATCATTTAAAACATTATAAGATTCTATTTACGATAGCACCCTTACTGTCTAACACAATATTCTTTTCTTCCGTAAGGGTTTTGAGCTCCACTTTGTAAAAAACCTCTTTACCTATTACGTATTTATCTACATCGTCTATCCAGAATGCTTTGAAATTCTGTTTCAAACTTTTAGCTACAGCTGCAGGTAATTCTCTGCCTTTAATCTCCTGTTTGTGTTTAACAATCGCTCCTTTATTATTTAACCATACTTCATTATCCCTACGTCCAATGTCGAAATCGGCATTAAATAGATCACCTTTCATTTCCCACTCTACCTTAGTGGCGTTTGGAAATGCTTTGGTAAATGAATTTTTCACCACTGCCGGAACATTGCTTACTGGGATATCCTGAGCAAAAGCTACAACAGAAAAAAACATAGATACTAAAAATAATAATTTTTGTTTCATAGGAAATAATTTAGATTAATTGATACCATTATTGCTTTAGATAACAACCTAAAAGGGTATTTGTTTATATTAGCAGCCGTATTAAAATCATCTGCTATGAGACAAGTATTTATTGCCCTTATGATTACCCTAAGCTCGCTAACTCTTTCTGCACAAACACCAACTCCTGGTACTGCAATGCCTAAGGCTGTTTTTTATAAAGCAGATGGAAAAACTTTTACTACAGATCAGATTACGAAAGGCACTAAATCGCTAATTATATTATTTGATGCCACTTGTGAGCATTGCCAACGTGTAGCGTCAAATCTATCAAAACGAAGTAAAGAGCTGACGGGTGCCAACCTTTACCTCGTTTCACAAGATGAATTTCGTTCCATCAATTATTTTATGGACAACTTTGGAAAGCCATTAAAGGCGATGAAAAATGTGACCGTATTACAAGATCGTGATCATGTCTTTATTCCTTTGTTTCACCCTAAACAATACCCTTCGCTATATTTGTATGGAACGGATAAGAACCTTGATTTTTATTCTAGTAATGAAAACGATGTGTCCAAGTTCTTTAAGAAAATAAATAATTAACGTCCACTCTTTTCCGTCTATCTTTTTATCTCGTAAATTGAGTTAATAAAGAAAACATAAAGCTGCAAAGTTGCAGGTTAATAGACATTACATTTCATAATGGCTTAACAATGCAACTATATTTTTGTTAAAAGCAAAAATACTATGAACAGCATTTTCAATTTCTTTAGTCCGAAGGACAAACTATTCCAGCCTCTTTTTGAACAGGCAGGAAGTAACCTGGTAAAAATATCAGGAGCATTAGTTGATACCGTTACTTCAAAAGACCAGGTTAAAAGAAGAGAACACATTAAGGAAGTTGAAAAGCTTGAACAGACTGGTGACGACATTACACACGCCATTTTTTTAGGATTAGGGAAGACCTTTATTACTCCCTTCGATCGTGAAGATATCCACGCATTGGTAAGTGCGCTGGATGATATCGCAGATTACATCTATGCAGCCGGAATAAATATAGACCTGTACAATATCAAAACGATAAACAAAGCCATGATTAACCTGGCCCAATTACTTTTTGAGATGTGTACAGATCTGGAAAGTGCCATTAAAGAATTAAGAGGTTTTAAAAATCCTCAGTTAATTGCGGAGGTCTGCCTAAGGATAAATGCAGGAGAAAGTAAGGCAGACCAGATCTGTAATACTGCTATAGCCGTATTATTTGATGATGAACAAGATGCCATTGAGCTCATCAAACAAAAAGAGGTATTACAGCTACTTGAAATGGCCGCCGACAAATGTGATGATGCTGCAAATGTATTAGAATCCATTCTCATCAAGAACGCATAGAAACATTCAAAATTAATAGCTGATCTTAAATGCGCGTCTGGCGAGTAATTTCCATACGCCAGCCTCTTTTTCCCATACCAGTACTATACCAAGGTTAGCTTTCCCCGGAATGCCACCGTCGTTCGTATCAGCTCTTAAAATGTGACGAACTATTGCTGTATTACCAGCAACAGTAATAGATTGCTCTGATAATTCTATGGCTTTAAAATCAGATGCTTTGGTAGATAAAGCGGTTACAAAAGCCGCTTTATCTTGAATCTTTCCGGTCGAATGTCCATAAGTTAAATTAGCGGATGCCAGGTTTTCCAGTTCAGTCTTATTACCGCTAATCATCGCTAAGCGCATTTTTTCAGTTAATTCTGCAATTTTAGTTTCATCCTTTGATTGTGCCGAAGCAAATAAACTCATAATGGTAAATGCAATTAAGATAATTGTTTGTTTCATGTTCTGCTTTTTTAATAACCGAATATAGTAAATTACTGTAGTGGTTTATAAACCAGCCCCATATTGTAAAACATAAATGCCCACTTATCGGCAATTTCTTCAATTGCTTTATCGGTAGGCTTTCCGGCACCATGACCTGCATTAGTCTGAATGCTGATCAACACAGGTGCATCACCACCTTGATCTTTTTGCAACGTAGCCGCAAATTTAAAAGAATGTGCAGGTACTACCCGATCGTCATGGTCAGCAGTAGTGATCAATGTAGCCGGATAAGCAACTCCGGGTTTTAAAGCATGTACCGGTGAGTATTTATACAGGTACTCAAACATCCGCTCACTATCCTCCGATGTACCATAATCGTAGGCCCAACCAGCTCCTGAGGTAAATTTATGATAACGTAGCATATCCAACACACCTACCGCCGGAAAAGTAACTTTAAACAAATCCGGGCGCTGTGCCATAGTAGCCCCTACCAACAGTCCACCATTAGAACCACCCATACTTGCCAGATATTCCTTAGCGGTGTATTTCTGATCAATCAGATATTCCGCAGCAGCAATAAAATCATCAAACACATTTTGCTTTTGCAACTTTGTGCCTGCCAGATGCCATTGCTCACCGTACTCGCCTCCACCACGCAGATTAGCCACAGCATAAATACCGCCTTGCTCTAATAAAGCAACAACGGAAGTGCTAAAAGCGGGTGTAAGACTGATGTTGAAGCCTCCATAACCATACAAAACAGTTGGATTTTTGCCATTCAATGGAGTTCCTTTTTTATAGGTGATGATGATAGGCACTTTTGTACCATCTTTAGAAGCATAGAAAAACTGCTTCGACTCATATTGTAAAGGATCAAAATCTACCCCTGATTTTTTATACAAAGTTGACTTACCATTGGCCACATCATATTTAAAGATAGTAGTCGGATAAACATAAGAGGTAAAAGTATAAAACAACTCTTTTTCGTGTTTCTTACTACTAAAACCTATGGCCGTACCTAAGCCAGGCAGCTCAATTTCATGTTCCAGTTTACCATTCATGTCGTACTGCAACACTTTGGTAACCGCATCGACAATGTAATTGGTGAACAACTTACCACCACCCGTTGATGGCGTTAAAACATTTGCTGTTTCCTTGATCAGTTCCTTCCAATTTGCTGGCTTCGGATCAGCAGCATCAACAGTAACAATGCGTCCATTTGGCGCTTTTAAATTCGTGTAGATATAAAGTTTAGTCCCCACGTTATCTACAACAGAATGGTTTTGATCAAAATTATCAACAACACTTATGATCGCAGAACCGGGTTCTTTAAGGTCTTTGATGTAAAGCTCATTCCCAGAGGTTGTATTGGCAGCAGAAATGATCAGGTAATGTTCATCTTCGGTAAGCTCCGCACCAACATACCTGCGTGGTGTCTTTTCACCACCAAAAATCAACACATCATCCTTTTGATCTGTACCCAATTTATGGAAATACAATTTATGGTATTGAGTAAGTCCCGACAATTCACTTCCTTCTTTAGGCTTATCATAACTAGAATAATAAAAACCTTCATTACCATGCCAGGCTATGCCCGAAAACTTCACATCAATAAGCGCATCACCAACTATGGTTTTATCAGTCGTCTTCATCACCACGACATTTGTCCAGTCAGACCCACCTGCAGAAAGCTGATAAGCGCACAGACTACCATCTTTAGAGAAATCAATACTGGCCATAGAGGTCGTAGCATCCTTAGAAAAAGTGTTTGGATCAAGGAAAATTTCTGCTTCCTGATCTCCCTTTTGGCGATACAACACGCTTTGGTTTTGCAAGCCCGTATTCTTATAAAAGTAAGTATACGCACCTTTTTTAAAGGGTTGTGAATACTTTTCGTAATTCATCAAATGGGTTAAACGTGCTTTAATCAGATTACGATAAGGAATCTGAGCCATATATTTTTGCGTAACCGCATTCTGCGCAACTACCCAAGCTTTGGTCTCTTCCGAGCGGTCATCCTCCAACCAGCGATACGGATCGCTTACTTCAGTTCCAAAATAATTGTCTTTTACAGCTCCTTCTTTCGTTACAGGATAAGTCATTGTAGATTTGTTTGATATTTTATTCAATTGTGCTTCGGCTAATAAGGGCGATAATATAGCCAAAAGTAACAAGGCTTTTTTAGTAATTTGTTTCATAACCGAATAATTTTAGATTTCTATATTGGAATAGAAAGTAATGGAATTTGTAAACCAGAGGCCATGATCCGGGTTTTACTGGTATGAATTAGAGAAGCCCAAAAGCCATATTTTTTAGGAACCATAATCAACATATCAGCACCAAATACTTCTATCTCCTTTTCAATCTCTTTAATCACAGCACTTGATTTAACGTTTTTATAATAATAAGTAATGCCTTCCAATCCATCATCAATAGCATTGGTGGCTTGCAGGCCTTCCCCCTCTTTTTTCAATTCTTCTAATGCTCTATTTACATTAAACACCTCTACTTCAGCATTTAAACTCAAGGCCAGCGCTTTAACGTTTACCAATACTTTTTCTGAAACCCCTTTCAGCACATCACAAGCAAAGAGTACTTTTTTAATACCTTCAAATTTGGCGCCCAATGGCACAGCCAATACAGGGAATCTTAATTTCTTTATGGCCGAAGTAGTCGTATTGCCCCACAAATCCTGTTCTAAAGTTTTGGTATGCATACCCAATACCACCAATCCAGCATCATACTTAATCAGCAATGCCTTCAACTCATCTTCAATAAATGAAAAAGCGAATTCATGCTCTACTTCAATATCATAAGTAACAGAAAGCGATAATGACCTTTCGATCATTCGGATCTCATTATCATTTAATAATTTTTGAAAGCTGGAACCAGGCATTAGTGTATTGGCCGCATGCATCGGAATCACGAAGGAGTTATAAAGAATGAGTCTGGCATTATTGTGTTTCGCTATTGCAGCGGCATATTCAACCGCATTTTCCGCTACCTCCGAAAAGTCTGTTGCTACAATTATGGTCATAATTACGATCTTCTTTTTTTCTCTATAAACTCGTCAGTAAAATGTTCCTTATGTTTTGGCTTTGAAAATTTCTCTGCATTATAAACGTCCGACTTCCCTCTTGGAATCGATAAAGAAACCCAGTTTGGTCCACATACCATTTTTCCTATAAACACAATTTGACCTATGTGATAAGGGTAATGCGCCAGCTGCCTATTAATAGCTTCTGTAACCGTATGACCCATGTTCCGGATAAAGATTTCCTTATTCAAATCCTCATCTTTCAGCGTATATAATACAGCTAAAAAACACTTCCAGCCGTCATCCCATAGCTTAAGCAGTGCCATTTTGTTATTGATGTCGTTGTCAAATTCAGCTTCTCTGTTACGGGTAGCCTTTTCTCCATCTGATGTCAGGAAATCAGTCCAGCGGGAAAGCATATTCCCTGAAAGGTGCTTTACGATAGTAGCAATGCTATTGCTCTCCTCATTGTACTGCCAGAATAGCTTATCTTCAGGCATTTGTGCAATAGTTTTTTCACCTAATGATTTATAATACTCAAATTGTTTTTGAACACTTGATAAATAATCCGTTTCCATAATTTAATCATAAACTAGATTAAGCTAAAATTACAAATTATAGCAAGTAAAAGTTTGTCTTTTAAATAAAATGACAAGGGGCAGTACAAAAATGAATCATTCTGTACTACCCCTTGTTATTTAAATAAATTAAATGGCACTAAGCGACCAGCATAGTCCTTTTATTCCTAGCAATTAGCATCCAGGCAAATAAAGCACCTGTTAAGGCCATTAGCGTACCTACGACTACAGGCGAGGTATAACCATATCCTATTGCCAGTGGCAAGCCACCTAAAAATGCACCCAATGCATTCCCAATATTAAAACTAGCCTGACTAACAGAGGCTGCAAGCATTTCTGATCCTTTAGCGGTAGTAATCATCAACATCTGAATTGGTGCAGCAAGCGCAAAAGCTACAGCACCGGTAACAAAGGTCATAACCAATGAAAGCGTTTGATTGGTAGAGATATAATGAACAACAACCAAACTAACAGCCATAGCGATAAGTAACGAAACTGAAGCCTTCGCGGGAGAAAATCTATCTGCCAACCTACCACCAACAAAATTACCAACCAACATGCCCAATCCGGCAAGTACCAAGATATAAGTAATCGAATCCGCTGAAAATCCTGATACATCGGTTAGTAAAGGAGCAATATAACTGTACCAGGAGAACAATCCACCGGTTCCAATTGCGATCATCAAGATGATTAACCAAGCTTCTGGTAGTTTAAAGAAACCCAATTCCTTTTTCAAATCTCTGTCTTTAGTTGCTGGCAGAGCGGGCATCCATAATTTTAAACTTAAAAGTGTAATTAAACCAACAATAACAATGATGACAAAAGTATATCGCCACGAATAATTATGTCCTATATAGGTTCCAAGTGGCACGCCAATTACATTTGCAATGGTTAAACCAGCAAACATGAGCGAGACTGCACGTGCTTCCTTACCTTTATCGGCAAGTTTACTAGCCACTACTGAACCAACGCCAAAAAATGCACCATGAGGCAACCCTGCAAGCAAACGAGCAATAAACATCGTGGTATAATCAGGAGAGAATGCCGAAAGTGCATTAAAAGCAACAAACATCAGCATCAGCGCCATTAATATCTTTTTTGGGGGATAACTACCCGCAATGGCAACTAAAACCGGAGCGCCAATAACAACCCCAAGAGCATAAGCCGAGATCAAGTGGCCTGCTTGTGGAATGGTAATGGCCAAGTCTTTTGCAATATCGGGCAACAAGCCCATCATCACAAATTCTGTGATGCCAATCCCCAGTCCCCCAAGGGTTAAAGTCAGTAAACTTTTCTTCATTTCCGTGTTGTAGTTAGTGTAAAAAATACACAGTACAAAACTAAGAAATAAATAGCCCCTGTTTAGTCTTTTTAAGGTAAACTTTGTGTTAATCAAGATTTAAGTTCTGTCGCAGATTTCGGTTACTTTTAGCGAAAAATATACTTTTTATCTTCTAGTACTCGTAGTATAGAACCGCTTCGGATAGCGTTCAGTCTTTAAGTGTATTTATCCTGTATTCATAGTAATCCCTACCCAAAGTGTCTTACCGCATTGTCCTGTTTCGTCAACTGTCGATTCCTAAAAAAGCTATATACGGATAAGACAGAGATAGGTCTTAGTAGTATAATACTCCAAGTATAGTCCAAGTATACTCCAACTATACTCCAACTTTTTCAATAAAAACATAGAGTTTGATTACTGTTTGATTTTTTTTAACTTGAAATTTTGTAGTATGATATCCAAACCTTATCTTAGATCAGTTGTTTATTTATAAAAAACATATAGATCATGGCAAAATTTGACGGAAAATTCCTGACAGGTGTAATAGGACCTGCTGTTTTTAAGAAGTATCGCAATATGCAATTGGTTACAGGCAAATCCAGGTTGACAAAGGAGAAGCAAACTAAAAACACACACAAAGCAGCAACTCAATTTGGGATCGCCAGTACCCTGGCAGAACAATTCCGGCGAGATGCGACGGAGATCATCACAGATTTTTATGATGGAACAATGGTTTATCGCTTTAGAACAGACGTACAAAAGGCATTGAAACAGGCATTCGACGCTCAATCTGAGACCTATCGTTTTACAACCAATAGTTTTGATCGGCTCAATGGTTTTGAATTTAATGCGGATTCTCCTGTAATGGATAATTTCTTTGCGCAACCTGAACAGACCATCAATGGAAATATCCTGACCATCAAGTTACCGGAAATGCTTGTTTCAAAGGACCTGAAATTTCCAGCAAAAGCGACTTCCTGCTTGCTAAACATCACTGTGGGGATGTTTGACCTTACTTATGGAAATAGAACGATGTGTCCGATTCAGTCGATTGAAATTCCAAATGGTTCAAAAGATAGCGTTATGCCAGCTCAGGAACTTAACTTTGAAATAGAACCAGGCTGTTTATGTATTTCTATGTTTTCATTTCAGTTTATACAAAAGACATTTTCTGGTAACCTGATCATCAATAGTAAAAGCTTCAATCCTGTTGCTGTATTCAGAGCTGTAATAGCGGATGGGACAGTAGATCAGGAACAGACCAAAGATTGGGATGATATCGAATTGGTGAGGGATTCTAAATTTTTTAATAGCCCTAAAATAGCACTTAAAGCGATTGAGCAGGAACATGAAAAAGTAAAAAGTGGAGCAGATTTCCCCCAGTACATTCAAGCGATCAAAAAGTTAGGCGTAGAAGAATTTGTGACCTATGTATCTGATAGCCATACCCAGTATTTTAGAAATAATGGCTCTCAACTAAGCTCCAAAGCAAAGTGTGAACCTTTAGTCGTCGCTGCTGTAAGTAATAAGAAAAAGTTTGCGAAGTATTTGAAAATGCATCAGGCAGGGCAAACGGATTACCTCAGCTTTTGCAAACATTGCGCAGAAACAGGAATCGATAGATGGATAGTGAATTTATCATTGATGACCTGCACTTATTATGATCAGAAAGACCAGCTCATCCTGACAGAATCGATCCCTAATTCCGAATGAAATTGATTGCAGTATCCTGTCCTTTCCTGTTTTAGTCAATGGGTCAGTGTCTTACCGCATTGTCTTGTCAACTCATTTGCCCAAATGAATTAATCCTTTTTTATTAAAACACTATGCGTCGACCTGTGTTATAAAAGACAAGACATATTTTATTACCAATAAATAAAACAGTTATGAATTATAAAAAGTTTATTCCCAGCCGAATGCCAAACCTACCATACAAACCATCTGACAATGCTGGTTCAATTGTAGCTTTACTCACCGGACTTGCAGTTGGAGCCGTATTAGGTGTATTATTTGCTCCAGAAAGTGGCAAAAGAACAAGAAGACGAATCTCAGATAAAGCCGTAGACACAGTTGATAGCATTAATGATGGCTATCAGTCAATAAAAAGGCAAGTATTTACCCGCAAAGATGATTTAGTAAATTTGAAAGATCGTATGGTGGACAAAGTAAAAAACAAAGTTGCCGTAGTATCGCAAGATTTTCAGGACTTCAAAGACTCCGAATTAGAAAGAACAAAATCAAAGGTAGAGCATGACGGCAGTAACAATTCCATTTAGCCTAAAAATTGCTAAACGAATTCATTGAATAAAGTAGCCAAAGGCTTTCAAATAAACTGTTTAACCAGCTTTATCTGAAAGCCTTTGATGTTTAAAAAACATTTGCGTGATGGGAATTAACAATAGCCCACAAATAGCAAATATGATAAACGAAACTCTTAAACTAAATGCATGTGCCAGATAACCGATTAGTGGTGGCCCTAACAGCATCCCTGTAATTGAATAGGTTGTAATAATGGATATAGCCATTCCTGCAGAGTATTTCTTTGATGCTCCGGCCAGTGCATACGACATTGGGATGATAGCAGCAGTTCCAAATCCAACTAATGAAAAACCAACCATCGCCGTCCAGAAAAATGGAAAGATAATCGCCAGACTAATGCCTGAGATGATACAAACGGCACTCATAATGTAAGTACTAGGCATCCCAAATCTGGCTACGATTAAGTCAGACACGAACCTCGACATAGCCATAAAGGTCATAAATATCAAGTATCCATAAGTGAAAATTTCAACTTTAATAATCTCCTGAAAGTAGATTCCACTCCAATCGAACATCCCTCCTTCGCATATTGCACATAGAAAAACAACCAAGCCAAGATAAAATATATAAGGATCCGGCTTACTTAAAATCAACTTATTCCCTGTTTCTGAGCGGTCGCCTTTTAGTAAAAATTGGTATGAATATAAGGTCACAATCAACATTAAAATGGCTACAGCTAAAAAATGATACTGTATCGGTACATTAAGTTCCAGGAAAAGTGTCGAAAGCAGGATACCCGCTATCCCCCCAATGCTCCAGTAGCCATGAAAGGAACCCACAATCTTTTTTTCAAACCTTTTTTGCAAAGTAAGCGCTTGGGTATTCACAGAAATATTAAAGATTCTGGTCGTAAAAGCAAATAACACCACTGCAGCTACCAAACTAAAAGTATTGTGAGCAAAGCCTATAAGGGCTAAGGAAAGTGCATTAAGCCCATATCCTACGGTTAGTGGAACGCGACTATTGTATTTTGATACTAGCCAACCCGAAAGTGGCAAGCCTAGCAATGAGCCAATAGGTAAAGCCAGTAAAATGCTGCCCAACTCGGCTTCATTAAAATCGAAAGTGGTTTTAATCGTTGGAATCCTGGAAGCCCAGGTAGCGAAGCTTAAGCCTGACATGAAAAAAAACAGACTTAAAAAGAAACGGTGTTTTGTTGTAGAAATCATTGCATAGATATTGCGCTGCAAATTTAGCAATTCATTTGGCAGGAATGCCGCGCAACTGTCAGCAGGGCGTAAATCCTTAAGATTACAACATCAAATTAGGATTTTAAAAAAAATAACCTAGATTTACAAAAAACTTTAGGGGTGCCTTGCGCTGAGATATACCCTTTGAACCTGATGCAGTTAGTACTGCCGAAGGGAAAAGTAAGAGCAAACTTGTTTGTTCTTTTTCCATTCCTGTTACAGGCAATCCTATAGTTTTTCCAATTTTTTAAATTATGGAAATAACTGTAAATCAACAACCACACCAGCTTAAAGACACTTGTTCTGTCGAACAAATGCTTTCTATTGTACTCTCCGGAGCAACAAAGGGCATTGCCGTTGCCATCAATCAAACTATTGTTTCTAAATCTAACTGGTCTGCCCATCTTTTAAAAGAAGGCGATCAGGTTATGCTCATTAAAGCCACTCAAGGCGGATAAACCCATCCTTCATTCCCATTAATTATGAAAAAAGAAAAAACTCCCGACGCACAGGTGATCAGCCGTACACCTTTCCCTGCATCCCGAAAAGTATTTGTCAAAGGTCAATTGCACGACATTGAAGTGGCCATGCGTGAAATCAGTTTAAGTGAAACCAAGATTCACAATGGCTTTGGTTTAACCGAACCAAACCCTCCAGTAACAGTTTACGACACGAGCGGTCCATACACTGACCCTGAGGCAAATATTGACGTAAAACAAGGCTTAAACAGATTAAGAGAAAAGTGGATAACTGGTAGACAAGATGTAGACCAGCTGGAACAAATTTCATCTAACTATGGGCAGGAACGTTTGACAGATACCAAGCTTGATGTACTCAGGTTTTCGCATCTAAATAAACCTTACCGCGCTAAAAAAGGCATGAATGTATCACAAATGCACTATGCGAAAAAAGGCATCATTACCGCCGAAATGGAATACATCGCCATTAGAGAAAACCAAAGGATAGACCTATTAAACGAGCAACTCGGCGAACAATATGAGGTGATGAGTCACCAACACAAAGGCCATAGCTTTGGCGCCAATACCCCAAAAGGCTATATCACGCCCGAATTTGTGAGGCAGGAAGTGGCTGCAGGCAGAGCTGTAATTCCCTGTAATATTAACCACCCGGAGCTAGAGCCTATGATTATTGGCCGTAACTTCCTGGTAAAAATCAATGCCAATATTGGTAATTCGGCAGTCACCTCTTCTATCGAAGAAGAAGTAGAAAAAGCAGTTTGGGCTTGTAGATGGGGTGCAGATACAATAATGGACCTTTCGACTGGTAAAAACATTCATGAGACCCGTGAATGGATTATCCGCAACTCCCCTGTTCCTATCGGTACGGTTCCGATCTATCAGGCGCTGGAAAAGGTAAATGGTAAAGCGGAAGACCTGACCTGGGAATTATTTAGAGATACGTTGATTGAGCAGGCAGAGCAAGGGGTTGATTATTTCACCATCCATGCTGGTGTATTGCTACGCTATGTTCCATTAACCGCAAAAAGGGTAACTGGAATCGTATCCCGTGGCGGTTCTATCATGGCAAAATGGTGTTTAGCGCATCACAAAGAGAATTTCCTATACACACATTTCGAAGAAATCTGCGAGATTATGAAGGCTTATGATGTTGCTTTCTCTTTGGGAGATGGACTGAGACCAGGTTGCATTGCTGATGCCAATGACGCAGCACAGTTTGGTGAATTGGAAACCTTAGGTGAACTGACCAAAATTGCCTGGAAACATGATATACAAACCATAATTGAAGGCCCTGGACACGTACCTATGCACTTGATTAAAGAGAACATGGAAAAGCAACTGGAGCATTGCTCTGAGGCTCCATTTTATACCTTAGGCCCGCTAACTACTGATATTGCTCCTGGCTACGATCACATTACATCAGCCATTGGGGCAGCCATGATTGGCTGGTTTGGTACCGCTATGCTTTGCTATGTAACCCCTAAAGAGCACTTAGGCTTACCTAACAAGAAAGATGTAAAGGATGGCGTAATTACTTACAAAATTGCGGCACACGCTGCTGATTTAGCCAAAGGACATCCGGGCGCACAATACCGCGACAATGCTTTGAGTAAAGCCAGATTTGAATTTAGATGGGAAGATCAGTTTAATTTATCGCTAGACCCTGATACAGCTAAGGAGTTTCATGACGAGACTTTGCCGGCCGAAGGTGCCAAAATTGCTCACTTCTGCTCAATGTGTGGCCCTAACTTTTGCTCTATGAAAATCACACAGGATGTGCGAGAATACGCAGCAAAACAAGGAATGGATGAGCAAGAAGCATTAGAAAAAGGAATGGCAGATAAATCTAAAGAGTTTACTGAGAAAGGCAGTGAAATATACCTGTAAATCAACAAACTATTAAAACCAGTTAAATGAAATTGATCGTCATATCTGATCCTGTTTATTTTAAGGATGAAGCTCATTTGATAAATCAGCTCTTTGATGCTGGCATGCTACTTTTTCACTTGAGAAAGGAAGGATTTAGCAGGCAAGCATATGCAGCGCTGATTGACGGAATAGACAAACGTTTCCACGAGAGGATCGCCTTGCATCAATTTCATGAACTGGTTGTAGATTTCCCTTCGCTTAATCGCCTTCATTATCCAGAATGGCTCAGAAAGGAAACTATCGTTAAAGGCTTACCTATTGCTATGGGCAACTATACCCATAGCACTTCTATTCATCATCTAGATGAGCTGAATGATTTGACAGGATTTGATTATACCTTTTACGGTCCCGTTTTTAACAGTATTTCTAAGCCGGGCTATGCTGGAATTGCCAATATTGATTTTCTCTTACCCAGGCATATCCACAGCCCAAAAATTATCGCCCTTGGTGGAATAACAGCAGAAAAAATAGATCCGGTTAAACAAATGGGTTTTGATGGATTTGCAGTACTTGGGGCAATATGGACTGAGAAAGAAGAAGCAATACAAAATCTTAAACACCTAATAAATAGCAATAAACAAACTTCATCTAATTCATTTAATTAAATATGACAACCACTAAGAAAAACAGGCCCTATGTATTGAGTATAGCAGGATTTGATCCAAGTGCTGGGGCTGGGGTTTTATCGGATGTGAAATGTTTTGAGCAACATGAGGTTTATGGTTTTGGCATTTGTTCTGCTTTAACAGTGCAAACAGATAGCGACTTTATAAAGAATGATTGGTTGGATGCAGCCCAGATTATAGACCAGTTGGCTCCACTTCTGCTTAAGTTTCCGATTGCAGCCTGTAAGATAGGCCTGATTAAAGATAGCGCAGTTTTACTTGAAGTGATCAATTACCTAAAATTCCATGCGCCAAGTCTAAAAATTGTAGTTGATCCTGTTTTAAAAGCCAGCTCAGGCTATGAGTTTCATGATTGGAAAGATAGTTTAGAAATATTAGCTCCCATTTTAAAACAGATTGACTTGATCACACCCAATTATCTGGAAATGCTAAGCATGGGTGGCAAAGCTGAGGTACACGCCACTGCGAAGGCTTGGGCCACTCGTTGTCCAGTTTTATTAAAAGGTGGGCATCTGGAAGATCATATGGGCACTGATTACCTATTTGAACAAGACATCGTATATGAACTAAAGCCCAACGTGTCTAAAATCCATCAAAAACATGGTTCAGGCTGTGTGTTATCTGCGTCCGCGACTGCTAATCTAGCAAAAGGATTCGCTCTTTTAAACGCCTGTACCCAAGCTAAGCAATACATTGAACATTTTTTAAACAGCAACAATACCCTATTAGGGTACCATAAATTATGATAGACAAACTACATTATATATCCCAGTCGCCCGCTGGTAGCTCTCATTTAGCATCCATCGAAAAGGTACTACTTGCTGGTGGTAAATGGATACAGCTAAGGGTTAAAAACCAGACTGAGGCCGAGGTATTGCCATTGGCCATGGCAGCAGCAGATTTGTGTAAAAAACATGGTGCCAGACTAATTGTAAATGATTACCCATCGGTAGCATTAAAGGCCGGTGCTTACGGTCTGCATTTGGGTTTAGCGGATATGCCAGTTGCAGAAGCCAGAACTATTGTTGGTCCAGATATGATCATTGGTGGTACAGCAAATACTTTAGCTCACATGCTGCAAAGAGCTGAAGATGGGGCTAATTATATCGGCTTAGGACCATATAGATTTACTTCGACCAAGCAAAATTTAAGTCCTATAATTGGTTTACATGGATATATGGAACTAATGAAACAAGCTCGAGAAGCGGGCATGTTGCTACCTGTTATCGCCATCGGCGGAATAGAAATTCTGGATATTCCTTTGCTATTGGAAACTGGAGTTCATGGTGTAGCATTATCCGGAACACTAACCAATCAAAACGATACCACAACTATCTTAAATACCATCAATCAACTACTATGTTAAAAATAGCAGATAAAATATTTAACTCCCGTCTGTTTACAGGCACCGGAAAGTTCAACTCCGCAATACAAATGGAAGAAGCACTCCTGGCTTCAGGGTCTGAGCTAGTGACCGTAGCTCTTAAAAGAGTGGATATGCATACTGATGAAGACGATATCTTATTACATTTAAAGTATCCCCACATCAACTTATTACCCAATACATCAGGCGTAAGAAATGCCAATGAAGCCATATTTGCTGCGCAGATAGCCAGAGAAGCATTAGAAACCAACTGGATAAAACTAGAGATCCATCCTGATCCAAAATACCTGATGCCCGACCCCATTGAAACCTTAAAAGCTACGGAAGAATTGGTTAAACTTGGCTTTATCGTATTGCCATACATCCATGCTGATCCGGTTTTGTGTAAGCGGCTGGAAGATGTAGGAACGGCAGCCGTAATGCCTTTAGGATCTCCAATTGGTAGTAATAAAGGCTTAAAAACCATCGACTTTCTGGAAATCATCATCAATCAAAGTAACGTACCCGTGATTATAGATGCCGGAATTGGTGCACCTTCTGATGCCGCTAAAGCCATGGAAATTGGTGCCGATGCAGTATTGGTAAATACGGCCATTGCGGTTTCTGGGAATCCGATCCAGATGGCAAAAGCATTTAAAATCGCAGTTGAGGCAGGCCGAATGGCTTATAAAGCAAAACTAGGTGCAATTGGCAGCCATGCGATAGCCAGCAGTCCCCTTACTTCATTTTTAGATTAATTACTATGTCTGGTTTTAACGACATTTTTGAGCAATGCAGCTGGGATGAAACGAGCCGAAGCATTTACAGCAAAACGGCTGCTGATGTGGAGCGTGCTTTATCTGCACGCAGAAGAACGTTGGAAGATTTCAAGGCATTGATCTCCCCCGCTGCCGCTCCGTATTTGGAGCAAATGGCCCAGATCAGTCAGCAGCTAACCCTAAAGCGTTTTGGCCGTGTGGTTCAAATGTACGTGCCCTTATATCTTTCTAATGAGTGCAATAACATTTGCACCTATTGTGGATTTAGCTACGACAATAAGGTAAAGCGCAAAACGCTCTCTCCCATGGAGATTATGCAGGAGGTTGCTGTAATTAAGGAAATGGGCTTTGACCACGTATTATTAGTCACCGGTGAAGCCAACCAATCCGTACATACTGATTACTTTAAAAAAGTGCTAGAATTGATTGGGCCACATTTTTCACACATCTCTATGGAAGTGCAGCCATTAGACCTTACAGACTATGAAGAACTGAGGTCTTATGGTTTAAACACGGTACTGGTGTATCAGGAGACCTACCATGAGGAAGATTACAAAAAGCATCACCCAAAGGGTAAAAAATCAAACTTCCAATACCGTCTGGAAACGCCAGATAGATTGGGGCAGGCAGGTATCCATAAAATAGGTTTAGGGGTCTTGATTGGCTTGGAAGATTGGCGTACAGACTCTTTTTATACGGCCATGCACCTGGATTACCTTGAAAAAACATACTGGCAAAGCAAATACAGCATTTCTTTTCCACGATTGAGGCCGTTTAGTGGCGGATTGGAACCTAAAGTTGTCATGAACGATAGAGAGCTTGTCCAATTGATCTGTGCTTACAGGTTGTTTAATGAGGAAGTAGAGTTATCCATCTCCACCAGAGAATCTAATTTATTTAGAGACAACATCATTAAACTCGGCATTACAGCGATGAGTGCAGGGTCTAAAACTAACCCTGGCGGTTATGCAGTAGAACCACAGTCGCTAGAACAGTTTGAGATTTCGGATGAACGATCTGCCTTAGAAATAGCAGAAATGATTTCCAAACAAGGTTATGAAGCAGTTTGGAAAGACTGGGATAATGCACTGAGGGAGGAATTGAAATAAAAGACTTGAAACATGAGAACGTTGAGAACGTTGAGAACGCTGAGCACACTAAAACGGTACGACAGGCAAATCATACTTCCTGAATTGGGGATTGATGGACAGCACAAACTGCTGAATGCGAGGATACTGGTTATAGGCGCTGGTGGCTTAGGTTGCCCATTGCTACTATACCTTGCGGCTGCAGGCATCGGCCATATTGGTATCGTAGATAATGATTTAGTTGATGAAACTAACTTGCATAGACAGGTATTGTACCACATGGCTGATATCGGTAAATATAAAGTCAATGTTGCTGTAGCAAAGCTGCAGCTGCTCAATCCTGATGTTCAATTTACCCCCTATCCTTTCCGGCTAACTGCTAAAAATGCAGAAGAGTTGATTGGGCAATACGATCTGGTAATTGATGGATCTGATAACTTCCCAACCCGCTATCTGGTAAATGACACCTGTGTTGCACTAAATAAAACACTCGTATTTGGTTCTATATTTCAGTTTGAAGGCCAGGTATCGGTATTTAATTTTAATGCTGGACCTGATTACCGTTCAATTTATCCGGAACCGCCTTTACCTGATGAGGTTCCAAATTGTGGAGAAAGTGGTGTAATTGGTACCTTACCAGGGATTATTGGCAGCATCATGGCCAATGAGGCGATTAAAGTCATCTGTGACTTCGGCGAGGTTTTATCAGGACAACTCCTTGTGTTTAATGCCTTAAACAATGAAACACAACGATTTAATTTTGGGGAAGCTAATAATAGTAGCAATCCGCTAAAAAATACAGATCAAGACAATACCAAAGAGATAAATATGCAAGATTTGGAGCAATGGAAAAACGATCAGCTTAATTATCAATTGGTAGACCTTAGAGAACCCTACGAATACGAGGAATACAACATTGGCGGCATTAACATCCCTCTTTACAATCTCAATGATCATCTAGATAAACTTTCGAATACGCAAAGAATTGTATGTTGTTGCTCATCTGGTAAGCGCAGCAAAATAGCGATGCATTTACTTAAAGATAGGTTTGATGGCCCTATATTCTCCTTAATTCTTCCGGAAAAATAATCCTGCATAACAGCGCTAAAACAATAAAAATAATAAAGCCAATATTTTACCCAACTTATATCGCTTTCTGTATAGACTTGCAATAATTTAATCTTTTGACAAACTTATCATTAACAAAACCATATTATTAAATGGAAGAAAATGCTCAAAACAAAGAATTCTTGCCTAAGAAATACAAAATTCAAGAATGTATAGAGAATTTAAAACGAAGCGAATACAAGATCATTCTTAAGGCTATTCCTGGCATCATTGGTAAAGGGCTAACCACCTTTTATAACTATCGCGATATATGTGTCAACGACAAAGAGGATATTCCCTTTAAAATTGCCAGGAAACTTGAAATTTTGTTCGGATTGGAAAGCGGCGGATTAGAAACTAAAAAAACTAAGGGTAAACATTACTTAGAAATCGTTGAAGAACATAGAAAACGACAATAGAATGCTACCTTTGTAAAATGATAGCAATAGGACAATACAACGACCTTAGGATAGTAACAAAAACGGAAGAGGGTCTGATTTTAACTGATGGTGAAAAAGAAGTACTTCTACCCTATGTCGATGTCCCTCAAAATGCTGAAATAGGTGACAACCTGAATGTATTTGTTTACATGCCAAAGGATGGCAGATTACAAGCGACTACTAAAAAACCTTATGCCTGCGTTGGTGATTTCGCTTATTTAACTGTTGTAGATGAAGCTGAAGACGGTAGTGCATTTATGGACATTGGTTTAGGTAAGGATATTTATGTACCCAAACGCGAGCAGAAACGCCCAATGTTTAAAGGTGATAAGCATGTTGTCTACGTATTTTTGGATGAAGGCAACGACCGTATGCTGGCCTCATCTAAACTTGTAAATTTTGTAGAGGAAGAAGATATAGACCTTGAAGAAGGTGATGAAGTAAGTTTATTGATCGCTGATCGCTCAGATTTGGGCTACAACGCAATCGTAGACAATAAATACATTGGTCTTTTATATACCAACGAATTATTTGATGAACTAAACCCTGGCGAAACACGCAAAGGTTGGATCAAAAAGATTCGCGTAGAGGGAAAAATAGACTTGAGTTTACAACCTATGGGCTACGGCCACATCCTGGAGACTAAGGACGTGTTGCTTGCTGACCTGAAAGATAGTGGCGGTGTGATTTCATTGGGCGACAAAAGTACTCCAGATGACATTTACCACCGTTTCAAAATCAGTAAAAGCGCTTTTAAGAAAGCAATTGGTGGATTGTATAAAGATAGACTGATCACCATTTCTGATCATGAGATCAAACTATTTGTCGATAACGACGCTGAATAAGCTGTTTTAAAATAGAAAAACCGGTAAGCCAATAGCCTACCGGTTTTTTTTTTAAGCATTTCATTAAATGCTCTTATTCTTCAGTCCTTTAACGGCATAATCACATGCACGGGCTGTTAAGGCCATAAAAGTCAACGAAGGGTTTTGACAAGCAATAGAAGGCATACAAGAACCATCTGTTACAAATACATTGCTTACTTCATGCATTTGGTTCCATTTGTTTAACACAGATGTTTTTGGATCATTACCCATTCTAGCCGTTCCCATTTCGTGAATCGCCATACCTGGATAACAGCCTCTATCATACGTTTTGATATTTTTCATACCTGAAGCTTCCAACATTTCGGCAGCATCATTCATCATATCAACACGCATTTTCTTTTCATTTTCTTTGTATTCGCAATCGATAGCCAATACAGGTTGTCCCCATTTGTCTTTCTTAGTTTTATCGATATACACCTTATTCTCATAGTAAGGCAACATTTCTCCGAAACCACCAAGTCCCATAGTCCATTCACCAGGACTGCTCATTTTTTCTTTAAAATCATTACCAAAGGCAAGCTCAGCAACATCGCTTTGCCAGTTTTTACGACTTGCACCACCCTGGTAACCAAATCCACGTAAATAATCACGTTTATCGGTACCTACGTTACGGTATCTAGGCACATAAATTCCATTTGCCCTACGACCAAAAGTGTATTTATCTTCAAAGCCAGGTGCTTCACCTGATGCACCACAACGGAAATGATGATCCATTAAATTATGTCCTAACTGACCACTTCCATTTCCTAAACCATTAGGATGTGCTTCTGAAGTAGAGTTTAGTAAGATAAAGGTAGAGCCTAATGTAGAACCATTCACAAAAACGATCTTTGCATAAAACTCCATCGTTTTGTTGGTTTGGGCATCAATTACCATTACCCCTTTAGCTTTCTTCGTATTCTTATCATAAATGATATGGTTCACGATAGAATATGGTCTTAATGTTAACCTTCCTGTAGCTACAGCAGCCGGTAAAGTAGATGATTGCGTGCTAAAGTAAGCGCCAAATGGACAGCCACGACTACATAAGTTTCTATATTGGCAATTGCCACGACCTTTATGAGGAACGGTTAAATTGGCCACACGACCAATCGTCAGAATCCTTGTTTTTTTATAATGCTCTTCTATCCTCTTTTTAACAGATTTCTCTACAATGTTCAAATCCATTGGTGGCAAAAATTGTCCATCAGGTAATAAAGGCCAGTTTTCGGCTTGCCCAGAGATACCAGCAAAACGCTCTGCATAGTCATACCATGGTGCCAAATCTTTATAACGAATCGGCCAATCATTACCATGACCATCTTTTGCATTGTCTTCAAAGTTGTGATCACTAAAACGGTAACTCTGACGACCCCACATTAATGATTTACCACCAACATGAAAGCCTCTGTACCAATCAAATCGTTTATCTTCTGTATAAGGACACTCTATATCGTTTACCCACCATTTTTCATTGGCTTCACTGTATGGATAATCTCTTATCTGAACAGGGTGAGTTTTTTTCTGCTCTTCAGTTAAACGATTGGCATGTTTCAGCTCCCATGGATCTTTCATAGCAGATTCATAGTCTGTTACGTGTTCAATGTTCATCCCACGTTCCAACATCAATACTTTTAACCCCTTTTCAGTTAATTCTTTTGCAGCCCAGCCACCACTTATCCCTGATCCTATTACAATAGCATCGTATGTATTTTCCTTCTTTAAGTCGGTATTTATATTCATGATTGATTATTCCTTAATAATTAAACGTTAAGTAGCCCAAGATTTCTGTCCTGGCTTAAGATCTGCAGCACCGTCATAGCGGCCTGGTATGGCTATATATTCACGTGATTGTGTACAACCTATTTCAGAGGCATAGTACCCCAAAATAGTGAGATCTCTTACCAACACGAAGAAATAGGTAACACCGCTTCTTTTTGCGGTCCTATCTGCTCTTTGTTTCTCAATCGTTTCGGTTCTTAAGTTAGCGACCAATTGCTCCCGTTCCTTTACGGTAAGAGACAAGAAATCTTTATTAAAGTCTTTTAATGATTTAGCTTCCATGTCTTTTAAACCTTCAGCAAAAGCTTGTTGTACTTTAGGCGGGAAACAATCTGTAATCATCATTGGAATGAAACTTCCTAATCCAGCGGCCTTAGCCCCACCGGAATCTTTTGTAGGTGGAATAATAATATCAGCAAGCTCTCCCAATACCTTTTCCTGATCTGCCGAAAATGAAACAAAGTTTTTCTCATTTTCTGGAAGGGTAAAGCTTTCAAATAAAATACCAAAGGTTGTTGCCGAAATTGCAGTTCCGAGCAAGACCGCGGTATTTTTAAGCGCATCTCTTCTGTTCATTGTTCTTTGTGGTTTTATTGTGTGGTTTGTGTTCCTATTTGTGGTTAAATATCTGGTTAAAATAAGGGACTTAAATTAGGGCTTATTTGTTAATATTCAAAATATGAGCTTGTATCATTAATACGACCGTCATCTAACAACAGTTTTGTTTAATCGGTCGTCATCCTGAATTTATTTCAGGACCTCGAAAGAGAAAGAAAATCTTGCAGGTGCGAGGTCCTGAAATAAATTCAGGATGACGTGGAGCAGAAATATATTAAAAGTTAAATCCTACAGATAAATACAGCATACTGGCTTCTTTAGAAGCACCAACACTTGCCTGTATTAAAATGGTTTCACCAGGCATTACATATAAACCGCCACCATAACCATGATGCCATCTATTAGAATGCTCTCCCTTTTCCCATACACGGCCTACATCCGTAAAACCAATCATACCTACAGTTCCGGGAACCAGGTAAGAAGTGAAATTAAAAAGCTTAAGCCTTAAATCTAAGTTATTATACACCATGCTGGTACCCGTGAAACGCTTGCTGTTAAACCCACGCAAACTCTTTGCACCACCCAGCTGCATACGCTGGAAGAAAGTAGGATCACCTATAGTTGTTCCCCCACCCAAACGATTAGCAATGACCAATCCTGATTTCGCAGGATTGATATAAAAGCGGAATTCAGTGGTTAATGCACCATAACTATCGGTGGTTTTATCCAATCGATGCTGAGCTACCACCGCAGTCTTCCAGTAAACACCCTTCTTAGGTATCGATACATTATCCCTGCTATCATAAACCAATCCAGCTGTTAAACCACCATATAATTTATCAGAAAAGATCTGCTGATCTGGGTTTGCAGCATTGTAATCATTAAAAAAACGCTCCTCGTTTGCTTCCGCCGAACTGGTATAATAAGAAAACAACACCCCTGCATCGACTCTTAAGCGTTTAGTAATTTCCCTACCCAACTTAACATCAACATTAAAGTAATTGTAGCGATTCCTGTAATAAGATATACCATCTTCTCTATCCAAATCTTCAGCCTCAAAATCAGGATGAGTCCGCTCCGTATTGTTGCCTAAGCCAAAGAAATTACTCAGGTTATTGGGGCCTAATAAATTAGCATGTACTGTAAGATCATTATTGCCGATAGCCTTCTTAAAATCAGACACATAATCTAGCACAAAGGACTTCCTGCCAGAATTGTAATTGGCCCAAAACTCATGTTTACGCGCATAAGGAGATTTCCTGAAGCCTTGTTTTTCAATAATATAACCTAAACCAATCTGCACTCCCTCATCAATATTGTATCCACCATTAACCAGGACTCCTGAGCGGTCGTACAGAAAACTGGTTTTATCAAAACGATTAACTAATGAATCATTCGACAACCTTAATTTGGCCTGAGATTTATCAGGAAACTGGTTACTCGCTGCAGGTTCATCATAGATAAATGGCTTGTTTTTCACATCCGCCGCAACCTGGTATTGATTGCCCACTTCAGAACCAATTAAACGTACGCGAATACGCGATGCAGAAGATCCATCCACCGAAAATTTATCCTCTCCACCTATTCCAAACAACCTTACTTCCTTAGTAATTCCCTGAGTAAAGGTTCTTTTATAAACCAAACGACCTTCTTTTCCTTCTTTATTGATATTATGAATGATCACCTCAACATCACCATTCTCCAGATTCTTCACCTTAAAACTTTCCTTCTTTTCAGATGCGGGCACATCGACATTTATAGATAGGAATTTGTAATACTGCATAGCAAGCGTGTCCAACTTATCCCTTCTTGAGGTAAAACACCTGATCAATTCTGAACCAGATAATTTAAATACTGTATCCGGCATCTTCTTAAATGCTTCATGGACCAATTTATCGCTGAGCTTAGTTTGCACATACTTAACCTCCTCCTTCCAATCTTGTGTAGTCAGCTCGTTTAAAAAATATCGGTCAAAATACCTTTCATTGAAATTCCAGTGATTTACATCCCTAATGTTATCGCTATAAGGCTGCAAATGCGTTTTAAGCCATTGATGGTTTAGTACCCAAGGAAATACACCCGATGTTTTATAAAACACCTTATCCCTATCGCGTGGTACCGGCTCATAAATGGTTTCATTACCATCGGCTTTAACCAGCCAGCGCCATTGATCCTCATGCCTGTCCCAATCGCCCAGTAAAAAATCGAGTAACCTTGCCCTTAGTGTCAGACGCTGATCTGCCCTGGTATCATTATTCTTCTGAATCTTTTTTTGAACTTTCTCCGTATTGTCAGTCTTCTCCTCAAAAGGACTCCTTTCCTCAATCAGGTAAACCGCATTGGCAAATTCTTTTCTATATTCTTTTAATCCGGGATCATCACCCACATATACGATTTCAGGTCTAGCGTGTCCCAATCCCAATACTCCAGCCAAATCAGGTACAACTAAAGCCGCAAAAGGGTGATTGGTGGATACCTGATCTTGTGCAATATCTTTAGCTATAGTTGCCCTCAGGTTTTCTGCCATACCTCGCTCCGGGTATTTCTGTACCGTGCGCAATACCCATTCCTTACCAGCAGGATCAACCAGACGTAAAGAGCGGGTTTGCATCCCGCCACCAAGCTTTACGATAGTTAACCCACCTTTTTCCTTCTGAAGATCGATGATGCGCATTTTCACAGGCGTAGCCCATATTGCACGATAGCTTTCGCCTAACCAGAACCTATGGAAAGCGCTTACTTTATTGTATTCGGGTGCAACTGCAATCGTAATGGAATCTTTTGAAACGAGTCCCTGAGCTTTCGTATTCGTGAATACCATAAGACCTGAACCGGACAACAACACCGCAAAAAGCACTTTCTTTAAATACATATCTGGCAATTTAATACTTAACCCCTATTCTAAGGGCTTTTAATCCTTCAACACCTTGCAACTCTTCCAATTCAAGATGCTCAAGATCATCATTTAGTAAGCGTTGGCTCTGCAACTTTTTAATGTAACCCAGGTAAGCTTTAGCCTCAGAACTGTTAAAATATACAATAGCTATTTTACCAGGTTGCGTAAGTCGCTCAGTGGTATCTTTTATCAATGCTTTATCAATCCTTTTCTTTACCATCTGGTAACGAATATTATAACTACCCTCTACATCAAACCTCTGCTCGTCAATCCTAAAGCTGATATCAATCTGCTTCTCATACACAAAAATAAGCTGTGTAGTTTCTAAAGGGATAGAAAAATAAGGACCTAAATTATTCGTTGTACGTGCTATTTCTGCAAGTATACGCAGTTGCCTTAACCTAAAATCTTGAACGATATCATGAGGAAAAGGGATCCCCGGTGAGATAGAATGACCGAGATAAATATCAAACTCCACACCATCAGTTCTAAATTTCTCGAAATAACAAGGATAAATACTTTGCAATTCGGCATTAAACTCATCAAGGTGCCTGGTTACCGCCACATTGATCATTTGCATGCTTTTCTCATAGCGATCCCTGTTCTCGAAGCTTTTCCTTTTATCACCAATCAGTTTAAAGTAATCATCTACAATATGACCAACTTCTGGATAAGTGTTTTTTAAATGTTGTAATGAATTTGGTATCTGCCGCTGTAAATAGTCTTCAGTTTTAAAAATCTCCCGATCCGACAGCTCATCCAAATGTTTATTACTCCATAGGGATACGCCTTCCGGGATATCATTTTCAGCACACGCTGTAGACTTTTCCCTTATTGCATTTAAGGTATTTTCCAGGATTTCAAAATGAGCATATAAATCTCTTCTTATCGCCCCATTACGTTGAATACTCGAATTTCTAATATCTATAGCTCCATAAAATGGATAAACATCTTTAAAAAACACCGGTTCTATAGGGAAATTCCTATCCCTTGCACCAGATTGTACATAATTATAAGCAGCCTCATGAAAACGCCATTGTACCGAAGGCTGTAAAGCCGTAAACTTATCTGTAATTACATCCTGAATTTCGTTATTGAAATCAATAATAACATTCTGAAACAGTTGCGCCAGCAACGGAAAAGCAGCTTCAATCTTGCTCAATGTATTTCCATTAAACTGACTCGAATCTTTCGTATATAATTCAAGACAGCCTACCAAACGCGCGTTGTAATACAACGGAAAAAGAGCATAAGATTTAATACCTACCTGCCCCAATAGCTTTAACGTTGGGTATTTATGCTGGTCTTCTTCAGAAATTTCAGGAAAAATTAGCGTACGAGGGTTTCTGATATATTCCTCGATCAGCCCATCATGTTCAATTTCATGCTGCCCTTCCTCTCTTCCAAGTTGAATTAAAATGCTGTTAAAACCTGAAAGTTCATTGATCTGAAGCTTGTTATTTAGCTTGATATAAGGAATCATTCCAAAATCAATCTGATCAGTCCCAACAAGTGTTTTCAAAGCGGTCGATATGTCTTTCGTATGCAAACCCTGCTGCGATTCGTTATGATCTATGACTAGATTTTTAACTGTTTCCAAAGCGTATTCACTTGTAACATCAGTTAAGGTAACAATCGAAATCCCCTCAACTGTAAACAATTGTGGTGGAATAAGCTTAGTTAAGATCTTTAAGGTGTTTCTCTCATCTTTTATATAATCCTTAACATCCTTTAGATTATATTCAGGCAGTTTAACACTTGTCGTGATATCCAAAAACCGCGTATCTACATTTAACCTATAATATTTAAGTAAACGGGTGTCAGGATCTATAACAGAATGAATAACCAACTGAGTACCAGCTAAGGAGAAGTTATAAAACCGCTCCATGATGATGTTATAAAATGCAGACAATAGATTTTTCTCCATTTCCCGCTTAGAAGGCAGGCTGAGATCCGTTTTCAAACTACAACTTGTGGCATCCATCAAAAAGCCATAAAAAGCATCTGTACCGTAGTGAAAACATGGAGATATAGGCGTCCCTAATGCCCAGTATTGCTGTTTCTCATCATTGATAATTGGCGATAAAGCGGTATAAATCAGCTCAAAAAGCGCGGTATACTTACCCGCATCCTCATTAGAAATCGGGTGTCTTAATTCCGGGTATTTATTAAACTCTTCGAGTATATACCTGTAAAAGTTGATCTTAGCAGTCTTTTCAGTCTCTAATCTCCTTTCAATATAATTGATAAAAGGGCGTAGAGAGAGTTTAATATTAGCCTTAACCAACTCTTGGCCAGGGCCCTTTACACCCTTATTTAGATCTAGCGTTATGGCTTGCATTATTTATGGAAGCTAAATTTCAAAATATTACCATCAGTAATCTCGTCGCCTTCATTAGATATATACAGATTCAGGTCTTTATCAAAGGCAATTCCTTCTGGTTGATTAAACATTGACGAATTTAGCTGATGGGCTTCCTTAATTTTCCAATTGGCATCAGTAACCAGCAACATTTTGTTAACTGATGACAACACATACCATTCGTTTGTTTTTGGATTTCTCGCCAAAGCAGACGGACTTAAATTCGCCTTAAATTTAGGCTTAAGTGCTTTGATCTGTTTTAGATCAAGCTTAAAGCTTCCTGCTGACACTAAACTATCCATTTCAGGTTTGTAAACGAAAACATAACCTGTAACCTGTTTCTTTTGTTTATCTAAATCACATTTTTTGCATAAAATGTAGATCTTGTTACTTTGAGCATCGGCATACATACCTTCATACTCGGCACTCGGCATCAATTTCTTTCTTTCTTTAACCTTGTCGGTCTCTTCTTTTACGGTTTCTGAAAAGGGGAATGAATACAGCGTTCCATTACTTTTCAGTATAAATACGGTTTCGTTAAGGATCGCCAGGTCTTCAAAATCTCCTTTAGTCGCAAATTTCATATGATACTGCTTTTTAACGTCCCATTTTTGACGAAATAACTTACCATCCTCATCCTGAATACTATAAACAGTATCACTATTGTCATTACGAAAAGCTATACCGGATATTTCCAGCAAACTTGATGGCATATTAAACTTATCAGGCTTATTGAAATCGTATCCCTTAGGGCTCGTATATTTATTAATCGGGTTTTTACAGGCGTATGATCCAAGGACGGATAGGATAATCGTGGTGTATAGAAAATTTATGTAAAATCGTCTCATAAGCGTGTTTGGTTAGTTATTTTCTGTTGCAAAAGTAAGTAAATTGACTCTTGAACATTATCATTTAGCTGTAAGTTAATTATTCTAAGCAACAACTCTTTCAATTCTTCGTTGTAGACAGGAAAACAAACCTCTATCCTGCTGTAGATATTCCGGTTCATCCAATCGGCAGAGCCCATAAAAACCTCTGGATTACCATTGTTTTCAAACACAAATATACGCCCATGCTCAAGATACCGATCTACAATTCTTGTTACACTAATATTTTCGCTTAAGCCAGTCTTTCCAGGAAGCAAGCAACAAATCCCGCGAACAATAAGCTTGATCTTCACCCCTGCTTGTGCGGCTTCGTACAACTTCGTAATCAGCACCTGTTCTTCAAGGTTATTTAATTTGATGGTAATGCCTGAGGCCTGACCATTTTTAGCATGATCTATTTCCCGCTGTATCAAATCCAAAAACCGTTGTTGCAGGTTAAACTGCGCCACCAACAAGTGTTTAAATTCGATCATATCTTCTGCCGAATGTGCCTTTTTACTTTTACTTAAAAAGCCGAACAACGCTTCAAGCTCTTCTAACATTGGTCGATGAGCAGTAAGCAAAATCTGATCTGTATAAAATTTTGCGGTGCTTTCGTTTAGGTTACCCGTGGCCAACAGTCCCAAATAATCATATGTACCGTTAAATGCCCGCTTAACAAGTGCTACTTTAGCATGAACCTTCAGATCTATATTGCTATAAATGATCTTTACACCAGCCGCCTTCATTTGCTTTGCCCATTTGATGTTGTTTGCTTCATCAAAGCGCGCTTTTAACTCGACCATAACCACCACTCTTTTCCCATTTCTGGACGCAGTACTTAAAGCACTAACAATTCTAGAATCATGAGCAACACGATATAGTGTTGTATAGATTTCTACCACATTCTGATCATTAGCAGCCTCATTAAAAAAACGAAGTATGGGATCATAGCTTTGATAAGGAACATTGATCAATATATCTTTCTTCAAAATATCGTCAAAAAGGGTTTCCTTTTCATTGATCTGCAAAGATTTGATGGCTGGCCATTTTGGGTAACTATATATAGCATCACTTAACGGAAAACTACTTAAGTCCTTTAAATTATGATAGGTACCCCCCTCAACAATCGAGGCCTTTTGCAAATTTAGCCTATAAATGAGATAATAGAGATTTCTAAGCGGAATGCCCGGTTCACATAAAAAACGAGTAGCAAAGCCGAAATCACGTGCTTCCAACTGACGTTCTAGTGAGGCGGTAACATCTTCATCATCCACATCTTCTATTTTCAATTCTGCATCTCGGGTAATTTTCAGGTTAAAAACACCCTTAATTTGGTCGTCTGGAAACAAGTAAGCCATCTTGTGCTTAATGATATCTTCCAAAAACACGATGTATTTGTCGTTATTCTCAGTTATAGCGTATAAACGGGGTATAGTATCTGATGGGATGTTGATCAACTCCAATCGTTCCCTTCCCTGCTGATCCTCCAGTATAACTACCTGATAAAGTTTATTATTCTCGGCAAAAAAATCACTAAGGTCGTCATCAATACGAATAGAATGAATATAAGCCAGTATCTCCGTAAAAAACACATCGGCAACTTTAGCTGATATATTTGCAGGCATAGGCTTATTGTATATCCAATAAACTTGATGCGTTGCCAATTCGGGTATAATCTGTTCAGCCAGGATAGATCCGTATTTTTGCTGCTGCCTATCAATCTCTGTTTTTGCCAATTCGTAATTGCTCCGCCGCTCCGTATCCTTACCCAACTCATCTAGCGCCATTAAAACTGGTATCCTTACCCTGTAAAATTCATCTAAATTTGAAGAATAGATAGATAGAAACTTTATGCGTTCCAACAAAGGAACTGTGGCTTTATCTGCTTCCAGAAGCACGCGTTCATTAAAACTTAACCAGCTTAAATCCCTGTTAAAAAAAACAGCATCTTCCATAAAAAATTTACATTACAATTGCCGAAGCGACGATAAAGGCTAAAACAGCTGCCACAATACCGAACATAAATACATTATAAGCGACCCTTAACAGACGGTATTTGCGACCAAGTACAACTCCCTGAGAATACACATCTTTAATTAAGCTGCCATAAAGAAAATCTCTGTCATCCATCATCTTAAGCATCCCACTCTGGTAATCAGAAAGGCTCATCCGGTAAAAATTACCAAAGAACAGTAGATTCACTTTTTTGTCCTCAATATCAGCAGGTGTAAATACACCTTCCGGAATCGAAGGTCGAGTAGCCAAAATTGAAAATACCATAGTTACTACACAGACAATCAACAACAGCAGCGTTGGAATAATTAAGTGTGGGTTATCTTCCAGTTTACGCAACAGTAAACTTAAAATTACTGACAGAATAATAGAATTGGTAGAGATCATGATATGTGCTTTATTATCCGCCATATCGCTCAATCGCTGATGATTTGTAGAAGAGATCCTAAACATGGTTTCAACTCCACGCTTCGGTTCTTCACCCTTTTTCGTTTTTCCTGTTGTTGAAACTGCTGTTGTCCCGCCTTCTGCTGGGCTGATTAGCTTGTTTTCCATTTCGGCAAGGTTCTGTGCTTTTTTATCGTTTAGTAATTGTTGACAAAAATCGGTATGATAATGATGGGCTTTAAAAAGTGCTATGGTTTTAATTCTCCAATCATTTTTATCGATCTCTTTATTGCAAAATGCGGCAACTTCCTTGCGCATGAGCTTATTTCTTTCCTTAAAACTGTCGCTCCCCAAATGAAAAAGATCTGCGTCACAAACAATCTGTTGCAACAAGCCAACAGGACTTTGAGGCATTTTTGTAGCCATAATACAACCACCAACTAAAGCAATCGTGTCTTTATCTACCTCTTTTTCTGCTAAAAATTGGGCAGCAATACTTTCACCCCGGACCTCGTGTTGAGTACAATCAAACAGATAGCCCATATCATGGAACCAACTGGCTGCCATCACGATAAAAAAGTCCCGATCAGACAATTGATAATGATTGGCAATTCTAACCGCATTCTCTACGACTTGTTCTGTATGATGTAAATTGTGATAAACAAAGCGCTCGTCCTTATGCGCTTGAAATAAGCTTGCAACATGGGTACGAAGCTGATCTAATATTTCCCGGTACTGCATCTCTTATATTTTTACATTAAAAATTGCCATGATCACTATGTTCTATTCAACGTATAAATATGAGGTTTTTAATTTTTAAATACTCCCAAAAGATGTAAAAACAAAACAATGTACAACGCTGTTACTAAAAACAATGATTAATATCATATTTAGCCATGACGCTCATCATAGTAAAAATTGACGACTAAGCTGAACTTTGATGAAAATTGATTTGATCTATGTTACAGCAAAAAACGCTCAAAACAAAAACGTACTGCTACCATTGTGGAGATGATCTTCCCCAAAACCTGTATTTTTATGATGACAAACAGTTCTGCTGTTTAGGGTGTAAAGGTGTTTATCAAATCCTATCTGATCACAACCTGGATAGCTATTATGCTTATAATGACATACCAGGCCAATCCCAAAAAGTCCAATCAAAGCACTTTGAGTACCTGGATGAGCCGGAAATCGCAGCTAAGCTGGTGGACTATAAGGATGAAAAAATCACCACCATTACTTTATACATTCCGGCTATTCATTGCAGTTCTTGTTTATGGCTACTCGAAAATCTACATAAAATAAACTCCGGCGTTGCTCAATCAAGAATAGATTTCTTAAAGAAGCAGGTAGCCATCACGTTTAAAAATGAACAAACTTCTTTGCGGTCAGTCGTGGAAACACTAGTTTCCGTCGGTTATGAGCCATTAATAAGTTCGCAGGATGTGGTAAAAAAACAGCAAGCTGATTTTTCAGAACGGTCGCTGGTCGCTAAAATAGCTGTTGCCGGCTTTTGCTTTGGAAATGTAATGCTACTCAGCTTTCCAGAATACTTTGGCTTGTCGGATCTGGAACAACAATTCAAATCGTTTTTTGGCTGGTTAAATCTGGCATTTGCCATACCTGTAGTATTCTACTGTGGCAAAGATTATTTCAGTTCTGCTTATCAGAATCTAAAAAAAGGAGTATTAAATCTTGATTTCCCTTTGGCCTTGGGTATTGCAGTGATGTTTATCCGCTCTCTTGTTGAAATCATCAGCAACTCCGGTGCAGGTTTCGTAGATACCTTATGTGGCCTGGTCTTTTTTCTATTGATTGGGAAATGGATGCAACAACACACCTACCACCATCTTTCTTTTGAGCGAGATTACAGGTCTTACTTTCCTGTTGCGGTAACCTTGATTAACGATGGTAAGGAAAAACCTGTACCCTTAAATGAATTGAGTATTGGGAATAGAATGCTGATCAGAAGCAACGAAATCATTCCAGCAGATGCAATTCTATTGAAAGGTGAAGCCGAAATTGACTTTAGCTTTGTAACAGGCGAGTCTTTGCCTGTAAAGAAAACGTTGGGCGAAGTTGTATATGCTGGCGGTCGACAACTGTTAGGCGCAATTGAGCTTGAAGTGGTTAAACCTGTATCGCAAAGTTACCTAACTAGATTATGGAACAACGAAGCTTTTTTTGCTGATAAAAACAGGATTAAAACCTTTAGTGATACCGCAAGTAAATATTTCAGTATATTTCTATTACTCATTGCGATAGGTTCTGCTGCTTTTTGGATGCTTTACGATGGAAACATCACAAAAGCCATCGCCGCTTTTACAGCAGTACTCATTATTGCCTGTCCTTGCGCATTGGCATTAAGCACTCCCTTTACATTAGCCGCTGTATTGAGCATTTTTGACAAGAATAAGTTCTACTTAAAAAGCACTGCGGTGGTAGAAGAACTGGCCCGTATAGACACTTTTGTATTTGATAAAACCGGAACCATTACCAATCCTGAGGCTGCGGGCTTTAAGTTCGAAGGAAATATCACTGAAGAAGAAAAACAGTTACTGAGTGATCTGGCAAGAAACTCCGGCCACCCTTTAAGCCGGGAACTGGTAAAACTATTAAATATAAGCAAGGTTCATCCCGTGGATGAATATGTAGAAAAAATTGGACGAGGAATCAGCGGAAGGATTAATGGAAATGAAGTGAAATTGGGAAGTTCCGCTTTTATTGGCCTACCGCTGATCAACTCTCCAATGAACAGTAGTGTTCATGTCATGATCAATAATCAATACCTTGGATATTTTACCTTCCAGCAACAATGGCGCGAAGGATTTAAGGATCTGACTTTTAAACTGAGTAAACAGGCCGACTTACATTTGCTATCGGGCGATCAGGATCACGACAAGCAAATACTTATCCCCTTTTTCCCACGTGCGCAGCAAATGCAGTTCGCACAAACTCCACAAAACAAGCTCGACTATATCAGAAACCTTCAGAATTCTGGCAAAAAAGTGCTGATGTTTGGAGATGGGTTAAACGATGCTGGTGCATTAAGGCAAAGCAACCTTGGTGTTGCCGTAACCGATAACATCAACAACTTTTCTCCAGATTGTGATGCCATATTAGATGGTGCAGCTTTCCATAAAATCCCACAGTTTATACAACAAGCCAAAGATGCTGTAAAGGTCATACACATCAGCTTCGTCATTTCACTAATATACAATACACTGGGTTTATATTTTGCAGTGCAGGGCTTACTATCTCCACTCATTGCGGCGATATTAATGCCTATCAGTACTGTCACCATTATTTTATTCACCAGCATAGCAGCCAGGCTATATGCGCGTAAAAACAAATTGTTATGAACATGATCTACTTTCTGATAGGCTGTAGTATTTTACTGGCACTTATCTTTCTGGCCGCCTTTTTCTGGGCAAGCAAAACCGGACAACACGATGATACTTATACCCCTAGCGTGCGGATCCTTTTTGATGATGACATCATTGAAGAAAAAATGCCCGATAAAACTGATGAAGATCATATTTAACTCAAATGCCCATCATTCCTATAATACAGATACCCGGGTAATTTTACATCCACAAACCTTTCATTAATTTCACATGACAGAAAAATTCTACTACGACAATAAGATCGTCAGAAACTTTGCCATAGCCACCATAGTATGGGGTATTATAGGCATGACGGTTGGATTGCTCATTGCCATGCAACTCTTTAAGCCCGCATTAAATATGGGCTCACAGTACACTACTTTCGGACGGATCAGACCACTGCATACCAATGCCGTCATCTTCGCATTTGTAGGTAACGCCATCTTTATGGGCGTTTATTATTCATTACAGCGACTCCTTAAAGCGCGTATGTTTAGTGATGTACTGAGTAAAATACATTTCTGGGGCTGGCAGCTGATTATTGTTGCTGCTGTGATTACGCTTCCGTTAGGTTTAAGCTCCTCGCATGAGTATGCCGAACTGGAATGGCCAATTGATATTGCCATCACTGTAGTCTGGGTAGTATTTGGGATAAATATGTTTGGTACCATCATCAAACGAAGAGAAAAGCACATGTATGTAGCCATTTGGTTTTACATTGCCACCTTTGTTACTGTCGCAGTGCTGCACATTGTAAACTCTGTTCAATTGCCTATATCAGCTTTTAAAAGCTATTATCTATATGCTGGAGTTCAGGATGCACTCGTACAATGGTGGTATGGCCACAATGCTGTGGCTTTCTTCTTAACCACGCCGTACTTGGGTATGATGTACTACTTCCTACCTAAAATGGCTCAAAGGCCAATATATTCGTACAAACTAAGTATCCTGCACTTCTGGTCGCTCATATTCATTTACATCTGGGCTGGCCCTCACCATTTACTATACACCTCCCTTCCGGGCTGGGCACAATCATTAGGTGTAGCTTTCTCAATTATGTTAATTGCACCAAGTTGGGGTGGTATGATCAATGGCTTGCTTACCCTTCGCGGTGCATGGGACAAAGTTCGTGAAGATGCTACCCTCAAATTTATGGTAGTTGGCATAACGGCTTATGGTATGGCTACTTTTGAAGGTCCAATGTTAGCCTTAAAACAAATTAACGCCATTGCTCACTATACCGACTGGATCGTAGCACACGTACATGTAGGTGCACTTGGATGGAATGGTTTCCTTACATTCGGCATCTTGTACTGGTTGATTCCTAGAATCTACAGGACATCACTATACTCTAAAAAACTAGCTTCCTTCCACTTCTGGATAGGTACATTGGGTATTATCTTCTATGCGGTTCCACTTTACTTTGCAGGCTTTACACAAGGCTTGATGTGGAAAGAATTTACCGAAGAGGGTATGTTGAGATATCCTAACTTTTTGGAAACAGTAATTCAAATTCTTCCAATGTATGTATTAAGGGCAATAGGCGGTGCATTATACCTGATCGGTGTAATTGTGATGACTTATAACCTAATCAAAACTGTCGGTACAGGCAAGCTACTAGCCAATGAAGCTGCAGAGGCTATGCCACTACCAGAAGAATATGTACCAGTAGGTTCAGATAAAAAATTCCACCGTGTATTAGAGCGGAAACCAATGGTATTCCTGGTGCTTTCATTAATTGTTATCCTTATTGGTGGTGTGATTGAAATGATGCCAACTTTTACCATTAAATCTAATATCCCTACCATCAGTAGCGTAAAACCATATTCACCATTAGAATTACAAGGTCGTGATGTCTACATCAAAGAGGGCTGTGTAAACTGTCACTCTCAAATGATCCGTCCATTCCGTTCCGAAACAGAAAGATATGGTGAATACAGCAAAGCTGGTGAGTTTGTATACGATCATCCACACTTGTGGGGCTCTAAACGAACCGGACCTGATTTACAGCGTGAAGGTGGTAAGTATGGTAATATATGGCACTTTAACCATATGCTGGATCCGCAGACCATGTCGCCAGGTAGTATTATGCCTCCCTACGAATGGTTGATTACGCAAACCTTAGATACCACCACTACCCGTAGTAAAATCAATGCCATGCGTACACTTGGCGTCCCTTATCCTGAAGGCTATGAGCATAGCGCAAACCGCGATCTGGATATCCAGGCTAAAGGAATAGCTGAGGACCTGAGAAAGAACAATGTAAAAGTAAAAAGCGACAAAGAGATCATTGCATTGATTGCTTATTTACAACGACTGGGAACTGATATTAAAGCACAGTAACACATCTAACCTACAACACCATGTTTAAACAATTTTTAGATCAAGCCACAGGAAACCAAGTATACCTACTCACTTCACTTGGAATTTTCATGCTCTTTTTCATATTGGTGGCCATACTATTACTCACCATGAAAAAAGAAGAAGTTAAATATATGAGCGAACTCCCTTTAAAAGATGATGTACAATGAATGATATCTTAATCTGGGCCTTACTGTTTGTTGCAGTAACTATATTAATAGCTGCATTATTGGTTTTGAAAACACTCAAAATCTACGTCCAGCAAAGCCTAAATCCTACCTACTTCGCTACTGAAGAAGAAAGAGCAATACACCGCTTAGCACAGGAAAAACTGGAGACAGAGCAACCGGAGAAAAAGTCCTTATGGAATTGGCTATTGGGCCTTAGACCGCTTTCTGAAGAGAAAGATCTGGTTATGGAACATGAGTTTGATGGCATTGCTGAACTGGACAACCCCACGCCTGCCTGGTTTATGGTGCTCTTCTATGGGACGATAATGTTTGCGGCAGGCTATATGATCAACTACCATGTTATCGGTTGGGGCAAATCTCAAGAACAAGAGTATGCAGCAGAACTACAGCAAGCAGAAGAAGACCGCATTGCCTTGTTACAAAAGCCAGGCGGTGGTGGCGCCAACAAAATCAACGAGAACAACGTTGAAGCATCAACAGATAAAGCGGTATTACAAGCCGGAGCTGCCCTATTTAAAAACGTATGTTCACCTTGTCATGGTGAACATGCTGAAGGTGCAGTTGGACCAAACTTAACTGACGATTACTGGCTACATGGTGGAACTGTAAAAGACATCTTTAAGACCATTAAATATGGCGTTCCTGAAAAAGGGATGATTGCATGGGAGAAATCGATGAATACAAAACAGATTTCTGACATCACCAGTTACATTATGTCAATCAAAGGAAGTAACCCTCCGGGAGCTAAAGCCCCTCAGGGGAAAAAAGAATAATATGTCGCAAAGCCCGAAACATTTTAGAGACCAGATTTCAACCCTAACGGATGATGGAAAAAGCCGCAAATGGATTTATCCAAGGATAGTAAAAGGAACACTATACAAGTATCGATCTGTCCTTAGCTATTTCTTTTTAACGCTATTATTTGCAGCTCCTTTTATCAAACTAAATGGTGAGCAATTGGTACTCTTAAATGTTTTGGAAAGAAAATTTGTTTTCTTAGGAATCGTTTTCTGGCCGCAGGATTTTTATCTTTTTGTATTGGCACTACTCACTTTTATAGTGTTCGTAGTGCTATTTACGGTTGTATTTGGCAGGGTATTTTGCGGATGGGCCTGCCCACAGACCATATTTTTGGAAATGGTTTTCCGCAAAATTGAAATCTGGATTGAAGGAGACCATCTAAAAAGAAAAAAGCTGGATGATGGCCCAATGACCGGTCAAAAGATCTTTAAAAAGACGCTAAAGCATGGCATTTACCTTTGCTTATCCTTTTTCATCGCCAATATTTTCCTTGGCTACATTATTGGAACTGAAGCGCTGAGAAAGATCATCACCGAACCGGTATCCATGCACCTATCCGGATTTCTATCCATTTCCGTTTTCACATTTGTCTTTTACCTTGTGTTCTCTAAAATGCGCGAGTTGGTGTGCACCGTAGTTTGTCCATACGGGCGCCTACAAGGTGTTTTATTAGACAACCAAAGCATTATTGTTGCTTATGATTATGAACGTGGCGAACCCAGGGCAAAACGCGTTAAAGGCCAGGAAAATCTTGCGGGGGACTGCATCGATTGCAAACTATGCGTAGATGTTTGTCCTACCGGTATCGACATTCGCAATGGTACACAAATGGAATGTGTAAACTGTACAGCTTGCATTGACGCCTGCGATATGGTGATGGAAAAGATTGACCGTCCAACAAGGCTTATTGGCTTTAAATCTGAAGACGAAATCAAAACTAAACAACCTTTCCATATCAATAAACGTATTTACGGTTACGCAGTAGTCTTAGTGATGCTAATAAGCGTACTGTCTTACTTATTGATTACACGAAGCGATGTAAAAACAACCATTTTGAGAGCTAGCGGAACACTATATCAATTGAGAGATAAAGACGAAACAGTCAGCAACTTATACAACGCAGAATTGATTAATAAGACAAACAGAAATATCAAATTTGAAATTGTCCCCAACAATCCAAAAGCAAAGATACAATACATCCAAAAACCGGATTCTATTGTCTATGGCGGGGCGGCAAAACTTACTTTCTTTGTGATACTTCCACAAAATGAGATCAATACCTACAAGTCAGAAGTTGGCTTTAAACTAGTAGCAGATGGCAAAGTTGTAGACCACTTTGAAACAACATTTATTGCACCACCTAACAATTAAAAAATGAACTGGGGAACAAAACTAATAATTGGGATGCTTTGCTTTATGAGCTTTATTATTGTGCTCGCCGTATTGATGATCAATAGTAAACCAGATGCACTGGTGGATACTGACTATTACGAAAAAGGTTTAGACTATGATAAAGACTATAACCGTAAAGAGCAGGTAAAATCCGACAATGCTGCTCCTTCTATAAGAATTGCAGCTGATCATATCGTCCTACTATTTAAAAATAAAGCTGAAGGAGATATAAAACTAGTACGGAATGCTGACCAAAGAATGGACAAAAAGATTTCCATACAAACAGATTCAGCTAAGGAAGTAAGAATACCCTTAAAAGGAATAGAAAAAGGACAATGGCGATTGATCATATCCTGGACAACTGAGGGAAAGGCTTATTTAAACGAACAAGAGCTTATCATACCATGAGTGCAGAAAAGCTAGCCTTTATGATTGGACTCTTAGGGAGTGTACACTGCATTGGCATGTGTGGCCCACTTGCGTTTGCCGTTCCATCATTAAAACAAGGTTGGTTCTTTCTGGTGGCCGACAAACTGATCTATCAACTTGGGCGTATTATCGCTTATTGTCTATTGGGAATTGTGATAGGACTAATAGGCAAACAAATTTGGCTGGCTGGCTTTCAACAGGGGATCAGTATTCTAAGTGGTATTTTAATTGTGATGGCGGCCTGCTCCAGGTTGTTTAAGCTAAGCTTTTTAAACAGCAATCCATCTTTTATATTGGCCCCATTTAACCGCATGTTTAATTATGCTTTAAAGCATAAAGCCAATCACCTGATTATAGGTTTTATCAATGGCTTTTTACCTTGTGGTTTTGTGTACTTAGCCCTTGCTGCTGCATTAAACACGGAAAGCGTTCAAGGATCAGTGACTTATATGTTTTGGTTTGGGCTAGGTACCTTGCCTTTGATGTTTATTGCTACGCTTGGCCTAGGCTTTACCGGAGCGATGCTACGGAGAAAAATTAACCGTGTTGTCCCCTATCTGATGCTTTTTATTGGCGTATGGTTTATACTGAGAGGTCTAGCGCTGGATATCCCCTATTTAAGCCCTGCTAGTTCAGCAGCAGGCACAAGCATTTGTAAATAACCTAAAATCAAACTGGCCGGTCAGAGACCAGCCAATGAGATAAGGAATTTGAGAACAAAAATTTGCGGGCCTAATTTAGATTTATAAAAAGAAGTATTAAAAATTCGTTAATCAGCCAGACTGAACTGTTGTGTTTCTGATTGCTTCTCCCACAAACGCACATCTAACGTCATGCATATATTTCGAAGGAATCGTTTACCGAAAGCTGTTACCTGCAATTCATGGGCCGACATGAACACCAATCCATCCTGAGCAAGCCATCGCATCCTATTCAAGCCTTCTGCGAAAGCATCATTTTCAGCATCCAATACAGTCCAGGAAGTACGTCCTTTGCACATGATATTTAGAATATGCTTACGGATCAATAAATCCGTTTCATTTAAAATATGACCTTTAAGTAGAGGAAATTCTCCGTTGTTTACCATTTCCATATAGGTTTCTACTGTTTTTACATTTTGTGCAAATGCATTCCAGGTATCACTAATTGAGGAAACGCCTAAACCAATCATCAATTTGCTGTATTGGTGTGTGTAGCCCATAAAGTTGCGGTGAAGCGTTCCTGTCTGCTCAGCCTCGTAAAGGCTGTCAGTACTCAAAGTAAAGTGATCCATACCAATTTCCACATATCCACCTTCTTTCAGTAGTTTCCGACCTATGTTATACAGCTCTTGTTTCGATTCTGACGAAGGAAGATCAGCCTCTGTATATCTACGTTGTCCAGGTTTAATCCATGGTACATGGGCATAACTATAAAAAGCAATACGATCTGGTCTTAACTGCAACACCTCTTCTATGGTTTCGCAAAGCCCCGAACGTGTTTGGTTTGGCAGTCCGTAAATCAAATCGTAATTCACAGAATGATAACCATTTTGACGTGCCAATTGCGTAATATCATCAACCTGTTCAACGGTTTGTACCCTGTTGATGGCCAATTGAACCTTAGGATCGAAGTCCTGAATACCTAGACTTAATCTTTTAAAGCCTAATCTACTCAGTGTAAAAAGATGGGCCTCAGTTGTATTTCCTGGATGAGCTTCAAAGCTGAACTCAGCATCTTTATGCAATTGGGCATTTTCTAAGAGCCCTCTAATTAGGAAGTCCAGGTTACGCGGACTGAAAAATGTTGGGGTACCACCACCAAGATGTAATTCTTTGATCAGCGGCTTGCTTTTAAAAAGCCCCAGATAAAGCTGCCATTCTTTAAGCAAAGCATCTATATAAGGTTTTTCTACATTGTGGTTTTTAGTAATCCGAGTATTACAACCACAATAGGTACATAAATCCTCACAAAAAGGCAAGTGAACGTACAAACTAATACCTTCATCAAGATTACTTTCATTAAATGCATTAACTACTGCTTTACTCCATTTCTTGGCATCAAAACCCTCCTCGTCCCAATAAGGAACAGTTGGATAGCTCGTATAGCGTGGTGCCGCTACGTGATACTTTTCAGTCAGCGTGGTTGTGTTCATGAGAATGAGAATTGTGGTTATTTAAAGTAGAATGGTTTACTTGGTCGCAAGATCTTGAACAAACACAGGCTAAGCCCAGGCATTTTTTCTGCTGCCATTTGTCCAGATTTAAAATAGTTTCTTCAGCAAGGGCCATTGGTAATTCGGCCGCTGTAAGACCTGCTAAAGCTAATGAAGGAACATTTGCAATTCTTATCGCTCTCGCTGTTGCAGTTGTCCGATCAATATGATCAGATGAAGTAGATCGGGTTGCAATGTATTTCACTCCCATATCAGCCAGTTTATTAATTACATCGGCTGATACATCATCATCTTCAAATACAATTACAGCTTCCTTTCCTGTAGCATAACTTACAGTATCGGTACTTAGCACATTAGAAATCAGGGTAATTTCATGCTTCTTATGATTGGCGATTGCCAGGGGTTCTTTCTCAAATTTCTTTATGCTGTAAGCGACTACTTTCATTCAAATTGATTATTAATAATCAAATTTAACACTGCGATCCCTTTCAGGGAATGATTTCAGTCAGTACAAAAAATGATCTTCGTCAGTTTTTCATATGTTGTAATCGTAGCTCGTCCAATACAACGATCTGATTACCTTTCTTATCCAAAATACCTTCATCTCTAAAGTCACTCAGTATTCGGCTTACCGTTTCGGTAGCCATACCTGCCATGGCGGCAAGGTTATCTCTTGAGATTTTCAAGTTCAGCTCGGCAGCTTGCTTCTCCTGTCTGCACAATCTAACCAACACATCGGCCATACGTTTCCTAACCGAATGGTAAGCGAGTTGCAACAATTGCTCTTCTCTTTCCAACAGATTATTAGAAAGCATATGGATAAACTGCCTGGTTACATCTGGATATTTATTGAGCAATTCCTCCACCACATCCTTAGGCAACAAACATACCGTAGCATCCTCCAATGCTTCAGCGGTCTCACTGTAAGGCTCATGACTAATTAGTGAAGGGATTCCAAAATACTCATCCATCGAATAAATACCAGTCAAAAACTCTCGACCGTCCATGCTCATCTTCACCGTCTTAATCTTCCCAGCCAACACCAGGTAAATGCCTACAACATCATCGCCCTCATAATAAACAACCTGCCCTTTTTTAATATTTCTTACCTTTCGGTCAGCGATCATTTTCTCCAGTTCGGCAATACCAGACGTAGTACTAATCAGGTTACTGAGCCTATCCAACGACTGACTATAAAAAATCTCCTGCTTATCTTTCTTATTTAATCTACTTTCAATGGCATTTAATAATTCAACATCATCAAAAGGTTTAGTCAGGTAGTCATCCGCTCCCATCTCCATCCCTTTCCGCATATCAAAGCGTTCTGCCTTTGCGGTAAGAAAAATAAAAGGTGTTGCTGCAGTTTTAGGGTTTTTATTTAAAAGGTATAAAACGCCATAACCATCCAGTTCTGGCATCATAATATCGCAAAGTATCAGATCAGGAAAATGTGCAGATGCCAATTCAACGCCTACTTTTCCATTATGAGCTTGCAATACTTCATAATTTGCCAGTTCCAGTATTTCAGCAGTGCTTTCTCTAATGTCCTCGTTATCTTCTATAATCAGTATACGCGTCTTCTTCATCTATATCTATTTATTAAAAGATAGTTTAAAGGTAGTCTCTTTGTTAATCACACTTTCAAAATGGAGCGTTCCATTCATCAAAGTAGCATATCGGAGCACAATATTCAGTCCTAGCCCAGTACCCGGAATGTTTCCGGTATTGTTGGCTCTAAAAAATGGCTGAAACAAATGCTTCTGATCAGTATCAGGAATTCCTATCCCATTGTCTTTTATAGTGATGATGTATTGGTTATCATTAATCTCCGTATTAAACTCAATAAATGTATGTTCACCCGAGTATTTAATAGAATTAGAAATCAAGTTGATCATGCAATTCCTGATCAGATTCTGATCTAGCTTTGCGATACTTTCCAAGCCAGTATGCTGATAAATGATATGCTGTTCCTGCTTGGCAATCATCTGCATTTCTTCGGTTACCTCTTCAGATAGTTTTACCAAATCAAATGCCGCAAAAGTAGGCTCAACTATTCCAGCTTCCAATCGTTCCAACGAAAGGAAATCATTTAAAATGGTCGTTAAATTACCTACCGCATTTTTAATCTTGCCAACATGCTTCGTGATATTTTTATTATCATAAGGCTGGGCATATTTTTCAATTAATGAGGAAGAAAGTTGAACTGAACTTAGCGGGGTTCTAAACTCATGCGAAGCCATAGATACAAACCTGCTTTTCATTTGGTTAAGTTCCTTTTCCTTCTCTAAGGATAAACTCACTTCTTCTTTAGCCTCGCTTAAAGCTCTTACAGTTTTTCTTAAAGATTTAGTACGTTCTTCTACCAATTCTTCCAGCTCGGCAGCATACTCCCGTAAACGTTCTTCAGCTTCTTTTTCTTTAGAAAGATCATGTATAAACCCAGTGTAAATGATACGGTCATCGTACTGTACTTCACTCACCGCTAATCTAAAAGGAAACGTACTCCCATCTTTTCTTAGGCCACGAACCTCTCTACCCTTACCAATAATACGCTTTTCACCTGTAGTCTGATACCTATTTAAATAGCCATCATGCCCACTTTGATCCGGCTCAGGCATCAACATTTTAATGTTTCGGCCCTTTACATCATCCAGCGTATAACCAAAAAGTTTGAGTGCGGCAGGATTAAGGCTTTCAATATTTCCTCGTCTGTCGATAGTGATTATACCATCAATAGCCGTTTCAATAATTGCCTCTAATAACCTGACTTGCTCCATAACCTTGTTTTCACAAATATATAAATTTTATCAATCATCAACTTATCACGTAAATCATATTAAAAAGTGACTCATATCATATTTTAAGCTAAAAATAGTACGCTACTTTGTGATCTAAATCATACATAAATTTCATGAACCATACCTTTCATATTCCAGTGCTGGGCCTGGGCTATTCAATAGACACCCCTTTAAAAGTTGCTAAATATGGGATTTCTTCCGTCGTTTCTATTGTTGATGATGAACTTACCGAACGTATGCGAAAATTCCATTCGGAAAAGAACAATAAAAAATACATCCCCATTGAGAAAAAAACGGAAGATAGTCGTGCTTTAAGGATCACAGCTTACTTAAATTTACTGAACAATCTGGTTAATCAACAATTCGAAATACTAAAGCAAGGTGTTTTTGAAGCAGGAAGTGATTTAAGTAGATATTTTGACCTTTTGCCTGATACTTCTTCCCTAAAAAAAATGTTTACGTCAATGCTGGAAATGACTGATGTAGAACAGAAAAAATCAGCAGAAAACGCCCTTAAATCAGCCATCAAACCCGGTGCGATCGATGTAAATATCATGTCTAAAGTAGACAAAGCCAATTACAATACAGATGATGAATATCTTGGCGATGATTATACGGATGCCCTTGCCGCCATGCGTGGCTTTGCCAATAGCGAGGTGAATTCGGCTGTAATCATTTCTGCCGGATTAAACCCGAGGCTCTATACCTACATGGAAAAATGCGCAGCGTTTTATCCTGATCCAGCAGGCCAGATCAGCAAAAGCATCATCCTTAAAGTAAGTGATTTCCGATCAGCAACGATACAGGCTAAAATGCTGGCCAAAAAAGGATTGTGGGTCTCCGAATTCAGAGTTGAATCCGGTTTAAACTGTGGTGGACACGCTTTTGCAACCGAAGGTTTTTTATTGGGACCAATCCTGGAAGAGTTTAAAGAAAAGCGGACTGAATTATACCTGGAACTACATTCTATTTATCATGCGGCACTTACCACAAAAGGCATAAGCCCAGAAATTAATCCTGTTCAACGAATTACCGCACAAGGTGGCATTGGCACAGCCGATGAGCATCAGTTTTTAATCAATCATTATCAACTCGACGCTGCAGGTTGGGGAAGTCCGTTTTTACTGGTTCCAGAAGCTACAAATGTTGATGATGTTACCTTAAACAATCTCGTAAATGCAGAGCAGGATGATTTCTATATCAGTAACTCATCTCCGCTTGGTGTACTTTTTAATAACTTTAAAAACAGCAGCATAGAGCAGCAACGACGGGAACGAATAGAAAAAGGTAGACCAGGTAGCCCCTGTACGAAGAAATTTTTGTGTACCAATACGGAGTTTACCGCGTTACCTATTTGCACAGCATCCAGAGCATATCAGCACCAAAAGATTAAGCAACTGAAAGCGCAAGAACTTTCTGAATCTGCCTATCAGCAACAGTTTGAAGCAATTACAGAAAAAATATGTTTGTGTGAAGGTTTATGTGCTTCTGCCTACCTAAAAAATGATATGCTAAAGCCTAAAGAGAATAAAGCTGTCAGCATTTGTCCAGGCCCTAACCTCGCCTACTTTTCTGGAAAATACAGCTTAAAAGAAATGGTAAGCCATATTTACGGCCGGGTTGACCTCCTAGGCAGCATAGATCGTCCGAACCTGTTTATCAATGAATTAAATCTATACATTGATTATTTAAAGAAAGATATTTCCAACCAACTGAATGAGCTAAGTGCAAAAAAAGCAAAGTATTTTATAAAATTTAAAGAACAGCTTCTGCAAGGCATTACTTATTATCAGGAATTAATACCTGAACTAAAAAGACAAAGCAACATCGCCATCGCCGAAATGCAACAGCGACTGAAACAAGCAGAAAATAGTCTGGCAGATTGTAAAATATAAAGTTAATCCGAGTATGATCTCACGTACTTCGTGCTTCTGACAAAAAGGGTGGCTTTTTGCTAGAGACATTATTATGTGAATCATCCTCGGGTTAACTATTTCTTGTTTTTCACAAACTCTTGAGCACAAAGTCATAGATCGTTTTAGGCGATATCACTAAACAGGATGTTCTGCTGAATCTTGCGATATTTATACCATAAAACTTTCCATCCAAATCAAAAACAGGTCCACCACATTCTTCGGGTTTAAGCACAGAATCGTGTGTAAAGACGGCTTTAAAGCCATCCCTTCTTTTACTCTTCCCGCCTGCAAAATGATCTGCGGGATGGTTTCCTGTCGAGGGCATTAAAGTAAGGTTTACCAATAAACTGTAAGGGACACCATTCCTTAACCCCTGGATACTGATGGTATCACCAGGCTCATATTTCATAATCTCTGTGCCATATTCAGGTGGAAGAGATATAGAGATCCCATTAATTCCGGTAATCACGTCCTGCAACATCAATCCAGCTGCTTCCGCCGGACTCCTAGGCGCAATGCGTGTCAGCACAATTTGTTTATTTATAAAAGTAGCTGAAGCACCAAAATATCCAGAGCTAAACTTTTTATCCAAATCAAAATAGCTACTACCTAAGACACCAATTTTATTGTCTTGCCCTGGTAAAGTACTGAGCAAAAATTTCCCAAGGTCATTGAATTTGATAGATAAGCTATCAGCTAAAGATTTTAACCTGATACCCGTCTTCAGCTTTGAAGTAACATACAAAAGCACCAGATCATTTTCTTTATCCCTGGATACAACTATCGCATTAAACGTTTTTCCTGTGCCCTGATCGATAAAAATACGGTCTCCCACCAATGAACTTTTACTTACTAAAAAACTTCCAGTTTTGAATTTAGGATTGGGGACTTTAGTATTCAATGACAGAACTGTTCCATATACCTGCTGTGGTTTTCCATCTAAACTACTACTGATCTGCAAACAGCTACCATTAAAATAAAATGCCGATTTATTAAACTGTCTTTCTATATTTTCCAGTTCAGCAATTGGTCTAATTGCGGTTTTCTGTGGATCCGGTCCAAAAGTATCTTTGTTTAAAGGCAGCTCTTTATAATCCTCAGCTACATTCAGCGCAGTCCAGTATTTTCGGTACAAATCAACTGGAATCTCGTAATTAATCTTTTCATCCACATCAATGCGACTGTGGAGTGCTATAACACGTCCCAGTTCATCGAACAATGGACCGCCGGAATCCCCGGGTTCCATTGCACAAGTAGATACCATAAAGCCCCAAAAATCAGTCATCCGGCTAATGCGGCCGAATCGTACCGAAGGTAATTTCTGGCTGAGGGTTGTGGGATAGGCAATACTCACACACATAGCATTTGTCTTTATAGACGAAGACCAGCCCATTTCTGCATATGGCCATATTCCCTTATCTATTATTTTAACCAAACCCATATCAGGTCTGCCCTGACTTTCGGACGAAATCCTACCCTTTCCTTCAGCAAGTCCCCTTCTGCCATCAGGAAAATTAACCAGGTAAATTTTACCAGGTGCTATCGCATGAGCGGCGGTAAGAATATGTCCTTCAGCTGTTACTACAACTCCGGTAAACTGAGCACTATTTTGTACTTTCTTAACGGTATCAAATCCCCACAAGCGCACACATGCGGGATAAGCTTTTTTAATAACTGCAGATGTAACCGCTTCTATATCTTTCGCATCAAAGGATTGTTGTGCGTAACCTTCAAATGCAAAACAAAATAAGTATAGGAGAAACAAAGGCACTGTTCTGCCGGGACGAATTCGGTTCATTGATTGGATCATAAAAAAATGGCGTCCTCTATTCAAAAGGACGCCATTTCTATTTAAATTCTATATTTTCTGTTTGAAGGCTTCTTCGAGCTGTGTTTTTAACTTAGCACTGAAACCCGTATACTTTTCAACAATTTTCCCTTCCCTGTCTATCAGGTAAAGTGTTGGAATCCCAATGATCATAAAACTGGCCATCGTTTTGTTCTTATCAGGACTCAGCACTTGTGGCCATGGCATATTTTCTTCAGACATCGCTTTTCTCCAAGCTGCATTATCAGTATCTACAGAAACGCTCAATACTTCAAGACCACTATCCTTATATTTGCTGTACAATTCTTTAATTTCCGGTATAGCTTTTCGGCATGGACCGCACCAGCTTGCCCAGAAATCGACTAACAAATACTTTCCTTTAAAAGAATTGATATCTACAGCCTTCCCTGACGGATCATTATATGCAATATGAGGAATTACACTCCCCTTTTTCAATGCATTTTTAATGGCATTTTGTGCAAGGAACTCTTTTTTGAGCTGTTTAGCTTCTTCAAGCTGTGGATATTGATCTAACAGCTTTGAAAGCTCCGCCGAGAAAAATTCGGGTTCTTTATCTGTCGAAAGCAGACTCAACAAGTATACCGCAGCAGGATTGTTTGGATTGGCTTTAATGAGCTGTTTAAGCCTTAAGTTTTCGAAATCTGCCTTTTGTCTGATCAGTCCATTCGTTCTCAAATAAGTAAACCAGGAAGTGTCTTTTTTCATGTAATTTCTGGCAGTCAGCATTTCAGCACTCAGTAAGTCCATTTCCTTATCGGCCAGAAACTTCTGATACAGGGCTGTATTGATCAATTGTGTGCGTGGTGACTTACTATCGATCACCACAAAACCAGAATTCTTAGTTTTGGTTCTTGCAGTATCATATCCCCGTGCAGTAATATCTACATCATTATCTGACCAAAAACTAGCTGTTTGCCACTTTAAAATATCCAATTGATATAAACCTGACACCGTTGATTTTACGTTTAAACTAAAAGTACCATCAGCATTAACCTTTACAGAATCTACAGCTCTTTTATCCTTCCCTATCCCTTTATACAACCATACCATGTTGTACTTTTTAAATGTTTCCGGATTCAAAAAGCTAACCTTGCCTTTAATGGCTATGCCTTTATTCACTTGAGCAGAAGCGGACGCATAACCACATGAGATCAGTCCTGCCAGCAATGCGTACATCGCCTTATTCTTCAATATTCCCAGCATCCTAATTGTTAAAAATAGCCTTTAATTTATCATCTAGTTGTTTACCCGCCGCACCAGTCCAACGCGCTACAATTTTACCCTCTTTATCCAGTAAAATCTGAGTTGGATAAGCTTCAATGCCATACAATTGAACCAGATCCTGTTTCATAGACACTTCATTATTCAAAACATTTGTCCAGGTCAGTCCATCTTTTTCTATCGCTTCTTTCCATACTTTCTCCGCCTGTGTCTGCCCGCTAACTTTCTCACTTGCAATACCCAAAATTTCAAATCCTTTTGCCGAATACGTAGTATAAAGTTCCTTCAAATGAGGATTCGCAGCACGGCAGGGAGCACACCAGCTACCCCAGAAATCCAGCAACACATATTTTCCTCTAAACTGTGATAAACTTACCGGCTTGCCATCTACACCTGGCTTCGTAAAATCTGGTGCAGGACCACCAGCCTGAATGATCTTTACGGATTCAATTTTAGCAACAATACCTTTCGCATAACGGGTATTTTTGTATGTTGATGCCAAACCATTATACGCGGCCTCCAATTCGGCAGTGTTATAGTCCCTTGCGGTCATTGACAAATAATAAACACTTGCAAAAGCTTCCGGATGTTCCTTAATGAATTTTTTTCTTGATGCCGAAATGGCCTTTCTGTTCTCCAGCATTTTCGGAGCAATCTCAGCCATCGCATCTTTAACCCCCATAATCCTCGATTCAACCATCTGCTTTTGCAAAGCAGCCATTTGTTTTATTAAAGGCTCTTCAGCTTTACGAAACTGTGTAAAGCTATCGTTAAAGGCATCACCGGTTACAGAAGCCAGGTTAAGATCCAGTGCAGCACCTGTAATGGTTAGCTTCGCCCCTTTGGTCAGTACAATTTCAAGTGGTAAAGGAGGCTGGTACATCCCTGTTTTTCCACCTCCAAGATAAAGGTTACGGTCAATGCCCGTACTTACCGAAGTTACAAATGGTTCCTCTCCAGCAGGGCCGGTCAGTTCAAAAACATCGTTTTTAGCCTCAACCGTTATGGCTCCCTCAATGCCTTTTACGATGATTTTTTCGTTTCCTTGTCCCACTAAATTCCCTTTAATGGTATAATTCTGTGCATGCAGGGCAAAAAAGGCGCCCAGCAATGTTATTGTTAATGTGGTCTTTTTCATTGTTTTATTTAAATAAGTGGTTTCCAGGCCATCGCTTTGATTTTGCCAAAACCTGTATATTCTTTTTGTGTTCCCGGAACTAAACTGCCTTCTGTCTGATTTACCTCAACCTGATAAACAGTCCCAACCTTTTTACTTTCATTATAAGTAGCGATGTATAAAACCTTGCAAGGATTCTTTGGGTCGAAAGGTATGCCAGGCGCATGATTTGTGTAATAATATTTTTGCAGTGCAATATTGGTAATGGTTTCACCCGCAGGCGCCGTCCACAATTGTCCAACAGTATTCTGAAGGTATTTAAACTGGTACAAATGGTTATTGGCACTATAGTAAAATATCTCCCCTAAATACCCAGCAGTAACCGAGTTGATATTTGCTACTTCAGGGCAAATGCTCATATCATATTTGGCTTTTCCTATGTTTGGAATTTCACCACCTCTAAAATTGGCGGTCAACAACCAGTGTTTATTTGCGTTATCCTTCATCACAAGATACTCTAAATTGTTCCAGCCCATATCGCCCATCAGCAATTCCATACCTACATTATTCACGTCAAATGGAGCAGTCACAGCCTGTGTGGTACTTATCGGAACAATTTCAGATCCCCGTGTAATCAGCTTCATAAACTTTTTATTGGTCTGATCGTAAAAAATAGCATCAAAAGGAGCTCCAAGTGTAGAGGTAGACATCCAGGGCGCAAGCGTTCCATAAGTCCCACCAAGGGCATCGCCAAAAGCACGTTCACCTTGAACCAATGCTGTATAATCTATCATATGCACCTTATTATTATTGATAAGGAACTCTTTGCGCCCTTCTGTTGCTTTGATCAATATAGGAGCTGTACTAGCTGGTTTACTCCAGAACAAACTTTGGTTGTAGTCAAATACTTTTTGAAAGGTACCTGAGACTACCATAGCTATTTCCTGACTGCTTTGTACATACAACCGCTTAGCACTGAGGTTCGCTGAAGAAAAAATAAGTGAACCTGGTGTACCTGGCAAAGGTGTGCCATTGGAAGCGCTATATATATCCAGGAATAGTTTTTCTTTTTTCAGCTGAGCTTTGGAAATCTCATTATTAGCGATTAAACCTACATCAGTTTTGCCATCCCGCTCATAAAGAACCATCCAGCCTTCTGCGAGGGAAGGAGTAATTTTCACATCAAATTTTGAAAAAGCTTTTATCCCGGTAGTGGTATTAGTAACTGTAAACAATACCTCCCAGGAGAGCTCACGCTGACTCATCTCTGCTTTAAGCGCAATGGAATCAGAAAGTATATACCTTTCGGTAATTCCCTGGACACCTGCAGCTGGATACATTTCCCAGCTAAACTTTAGTTCCGAAAACTGCGATTTAACAGGATCGACTTTTTCACCTTTGTACATTACCTTAGGGCTAATCTCCAGGATATCAAAACGCTCTAATCCATAAGATATCGCTACATTTTCAATGTCAATCGTCACCGGGTTCAGCGTTTTATAGTCATAGTTCCCTTTGTCCTTAGCACAGGAAGCCAAGAGGATTATCCCACTAAGCAGGATCAGGAAGTTTAAAATTTTCTTGCCATTCATAATTTTGTATGTTTATGGAAATGTAATGGATTCTTCATTTTCTGTTACCAGTGGTTTAGTATGCGCCGCATTATATATCGCCAGCTCCGTCTTACAACGCTTCTGCCAGTATTCCGCCTGTGTATAACTCACTTCGTCAGGAGGTACAGGAGGTTTGGTATCACTTCTTACTTTAAAAACGGGTATCCGGCCAATCACAGTAGTGATAAACTGGAACTTCACATTGCTATAGGTGCCAAAAAAAGTTGACAAATTTTTGTACGGAAAGGTATCCGCATCCCAGTTCGCTGGTTTAGAGAACTCTTCTTTCAGGATTACGATCAAATCAGATTTTTCAACAATACCTTTTTTGAATAGCCCATTCTCCTTCAGCGCAAAAATGATCCTGGCCTGCCTTTGTCTAAAATCAGTAGATCTTTTGATGTAGATCGGAAAAACTCCCTCGTAAGTATTGGCTTTAAGTACGTATTTCGGAAATTCATAATGAACACCTGGCTTCACTCTTTCAGTTTCACCACCTATAGCTTCCAGTTGAAACTCACGATCCTGATCAACCGGCAGCCCTGTAAGCCGCACACTAAATTTTATTGTGTCAAAGTCATTAAGCGATTTAAAAGCATAATTATAAACCAGACTGTCCTGTTTCTGCAGATTGGCACCCAGCCATATGTTCAATGCACTGAAATCAGCATCATACCGCAGTTCTTTTGATTTTTCACAGCTGCTTAGCAGAAACGCGAAGCAGGCTATATACATTAATTTGGATTTCATATTTCTTCCTCCTATCTATTGTCTACACGTCCTGGTGCGTTGTTAAACTCACTTACCGGAATCGGTAATTTATACCCTTTTAATGCGATGATATCGTAATTGGTTCCTCTTGGAATCCTCGGTGTATTCTTCCGCTTGTGATAAAAAAACAATTGTCCTTCACCTATAAATTCTTTCCTGAATTCCTGCAGCAATACCGCATCAAAATTACTTGCATCAATTGGTGCAAGAGCAAGTCCGCGATGTGTCCGAACCGTATTGATCAGCTCTGCAGCTCTTGTAATATTTGTAGCTTTCAAAGCTTCTGCGGCGATAAAATACATCTCAGGCAATTTAATCATAGGCATTTTATTACGATAAGCCACCGGCCAGGTAGCTTCAGTTCGCTGCGCATATTTTTTCAGAAAGAAGTTACCTTCATTAGTTTCAGTAAACCAATACAAGTACCTGAAATCTTCTGCGGCATTTTCATAATATTCTGTTCTACTAGCCTTCGAAATATAAAACACATTACTGCCACCGGTAGTGGTAAAGCTGTTCTGGTAAATGGTATTTAAACGTGTAACATTTAATGCAAACAAATGCTCTGTAGAGAAGACCAGGTCGGCACGCGTTTCAATTTCCAGATTTACCTTCTGTATCCAGGGAAATTTATTGGCATTGATCACCGTTTCTGCATTTTCCAAAGCCTTAGGTAGGTCCTTTTTATACAGGTAAATCCTGGCCAGCAAACCTTTCACCGCATAATAATTCAGGTGTAATTGTCTGTTCATCAGATACCCATTGTCATCTATAGTCGTCACCGTTCGGCCAGTAATCAGCGGATCTCGTTTCAGCAGTTCAGCAGCTTCATTCAAATCCGCAATAGCCAAATCAATTATTTCTGCCACTTTCAATTGCGGCGCGATCTCCTTAGACGATTTTTTGAAATAAGGAATGGCCATCTTCGATGGATTCTCTTCATAACTTGCACCGAAAATGCGTAACAGATCGAAGTGCATAAAGGCGCGTAAGGCCAGTGCTTCCCCCTTGATTACTTCATAATTATCGGGACTAAATACCGATTTACGGGCATCAATCGATTCCAGCAATTTGTTGTTGTTAGAAATGGCAGTATATACGCCATTCCAAATGGCATCAATCCTACCCAATGAAACCTGACTGTTCTGGTATTCAAAAATCTTATCAGCATCGTAAGCCAGAGCCTGGTAGTCCCATTCATAACCCAACACACCCATCAGTCCAAATGTCATCTCGCGCCCGTAAAGTGGTTCATATGTCAGCGAAGCGTATACACCGGCCAAAGCCTCCTTAAACCCACTTTCAGTTGAAAAGAGATCAGTATCTCTTACCTGCGATTTTGGTTCCACATCCAGCCACTTATTGCAGGACAATAAGCTGAAAGACATCGTCAGGATTGTCAACCCTAAGTATATTTTTTTTGTATTCATATCATCTGTTTCTAATCCTAAACATTAAAATGTAGCCTGCAATGAGCAGGAGTATGTTCTTGCGAATGGAAAGTCCAGTCCGCGCTCTGCTTTAACCGAAGAAATCCGGGCAATCTCATTGGTAAAAAACGTGACCCTTAATCTTTGCATTCCTACCTGTTTCAGTAAAGTACTGTTCCTGAAGTCGTAGGACGCATTGAGTGAACCCAGCTGCAGTTCGTTAAATTCCTGCACAAACCTGGAACTCGGATTAGTTTTTGTAGGTTTAATCGTGATCTTTTTAAAGAACACTTCATCTCCCGGATTTTTCCAGGTTCCGGTAAACACCCTGCTATCTACATTATACTGGACGTCAACATTTTCCACACGGTCTACCAAGGTCTGGTTATAATACTGTCCACCTAGCCGGTAGGTAAAACCACAGTTTAGTCCCCATCCCTTATACTGCGCATTGAAACCAAAGCTTCCTCTCAATTTCGGATTGGTATCACCAAAAGCAATCTGGTCGTTCGGATCCCACTTATAGGTCAACTCCCCGTTTAATTTTCTAAAAATTTCATCGCCGGTAACCGGATCGATCCCCATAGAAGGTACTGCCCACATAGCTGTAGTAGATTTACCCTCCTGGAACCTGGTAAAGGGTTTGGTAGAGCTGCCTCTTTCAGCTTCAAGTTCATTATTTAGGTTGTTTAGCGAACTGGATATTTTCACCAACTTGTTCTTATTCATCCCGACATTCAGGAAGATATTCAGGAAACTATTGGTCGACTGATCGTTGAATGCGCGCACGCTCATTACTGCATCGATACCATTATTCCTCACCTGACCCAGATTTTCCTTGATGGTACTGAAACCTACAGATCCCGGAAGTGAAAGATCAGTCAGCAAATTATTTGTGTTTGAAATATAGTAATCCAACCTCAGGTTGATTCTACCCCAGAGCTGTGCATCAACACCAAAGTTATAATCCTGGGTTTGCTGCCATTTCAACTCATCATTAGCCAGGCCCATCAGCTTAGCAGCCACGATATTGTCGTAATACACATCAGTGAGATAATTGTAAGTGGCCATGGCCTGGTAGGGATTGAAATTCTGACTACCTGTATATCCGGTAGATGCTCTTAACTTTAACTGGCCAAGCCATTCTTTATCGGCCATAAAAGCTTCACGATGGATATTCCATCCGATACCTACCGACCAGAAATTGCCCCAGCGGTTGTTGGCACCAAACACACTCGATCCCTGTCTCCTGAAATTCAGGTCAGCCAGGTAGCGCTCATCATAGGAATAATTAAGCGCCGCAAGTAAGCCCGTTTCACGGGTTAAAGCATCAGTCCCCGAAGGTCTGCCATCTTGCAAATATTGACGGGCAAAATTAATGTTGTCTACTCTGTCATTCAGGAAACCTTCAGCGGTTACGCCGTGTGTTTCACGCTTGGTTTCATACAAATTCCAACCTGCATTCAGAAAAAACAGGTGCTTACCCAGTGTTTTAGAATAGTTTAGGGTAAGATCTGTTTTAATCGAACCATCCCGTCCATCAGTAATGCTGTATTGTCCGCGTCTGAAAAAATCTTCTTCAGAATAATTCCCGAAACGAGTATGGTTTGCGGGATAAAAATCCTCTCGGGTATCTAGCTTTTGGGTATAGCCCAGTCGACCAATAATCTTCAAAGCACTATTTAGTGACCACTCCGTCTGGAAATTGTTGGTAATATCAGTATACTTAGAAAAATTCTTGGTACCAAGGCTAGCGTCATACAGCGGGTTAAAGTAATTGATTGTTGCTGCGCCAATTGGAGAAAACTGTCCCAACACTTTCTTTAAAGTACCATTTTCTTCGTAGGGCGTCCAGTAGGAATTGAGCTTGGAATAAGCTGAAAATGCACCATAAGGCGAGTCGTAGCCGTTATTTCCCGTCACCATCAAGTTATTTCTGAATAGAAAATTGCTGAGACGATATGACAGAAATAAGTTCCCAGAAATGGTACGGCGACCAGACTCTTTCATTACACCAGCGATGTCATTATAAGTAAAATCTGCTCCATAGCGAAGGAACTGATCTCCACCTTCCAGTGACAAAGTATGTTTCTGCCCCGCCGCATTGCGTACGGGCTGAGATAGCCAATAGGTATTCACACCTCTCACGACTTCCGCATTGGTATTGTTATATTGTTCCTTAAGTAACTGGTCGTTATTTTGATAAAAACTGCTGTAACGTCCTGCGTCCAGTTCCACCTGTAGCTTTTCTGAAGCATTGGTCAGGCTATAACTACTTAGGTCAGGTGTAGTAAAATTAAAATCACCGGTGTAACTCAACCTCAGCTTACCCATTTCAGGGCGCTTAGTTTCCACTACAACAACCCCATTGGCAGCTCGTGATCCATAAATAGCTTTTGCTGCAGCATCTTTGAGGATCGTTACAGAAGCTACCCTGTTCATGTCCAGATCGTAAATCTTCTGAAGGCTCGATTCAAATCCGTCCAGGATAAAAAGCGGCATATTCGGACTGCCGGAATATTCCCCCCTTACATCAGGAAGGCTGTTCGCTCCCCTGATCTGGAGATCGGGCAATGCGTTCGGGTTAGAGCCCATCTGCAGATTCTCTACCTGTATAAAACTAGGATCCAGCATTTTTAAACTCTGGATGATGTTCTGGTTACCAACAGTACGCAACTGTTCTTGGGTAAAGGTAGAGGCCGATCCGGTAAAACTCTCTGCCTTGCGTGTAAAAACACCCGTCACCACTACAGATTCCAACTCTTTATCCTCTTTCTCAAGGGTAACATACAGGTCAGAGGAGGAACCTATTTTAACCTCACGGCTCTTATAACCTACATAACTGAAAACAAGGGATTTTGCTCCTTCAGGTGGCATGATACTAAATCCTCCTTTTGCATCAGTTTGTATAGTCGGTGCCGGAAAACCCTTTACCCGTACATTGACGCCAGATAACGGTTGATCATCGGCATTGAGCACGAGTCCTTTAAGCCTGCCTGTGGGCGCCGCATTCCCCATACCAGTCATAGGTATAGATTTCGGAGCAGACGTTGCCGGGCTGGTACTTATCTTTTTACGAATGATGATCTTATTGTCTTTAACCAGACAATCGAGGGCCGTTTTACTGAGAATTTTTTCTACAGCAGCCTGTACAGTTATGCCTTTAGCGTTCAAGGAAACCTTGTAAGCGCTCAACATTTCCTCACTATAAACAAAGTTATAGGTACTTTTTTTCTGTAAAAAATCAAGTGCCTGTTTTAACGGGATATTATTAAAGTCAACATCAATCTTCGTCTGGTTATTTGATTGAGCTTTAGCGGACTGAACCGTCAGCAGGAAGAGTGCCGCAACAACAAAGAAGACACTGTAAACCGGGAACTTAAAGCGCCTAATTTCGACCAGCAATAAAATGCGGGCATATTTTTTCATACCTTTGAATGTGGTTTTTTAATTAAAATTTAGATTTAGGAAACACGGGATGATCATCAGATGGGTGATTGGCGTTACATTTCTGAGGACATCATGGAACCGGAATATTTATATTTCGGTTTCGTTTTTTAAGTAATTAATTCATCATAAGCGGTCCGGTTTAGTTTGATTGGTTGGTTTGATTTAGTTGGTTATTAAAATATGATTACCCTTTATCTGATAATTCAGCCCCTGGGTTATGATAAGTGCCTCAAGAATATCGTTCAGGTTATCTGTTGCTGCAAATCTTGCCGTAAAACGAAGTTCCTGGATAATCTTATTTTCAAAGCTGATTTTCACATTAAATTTATTCTCAAGTTTAGCTGCAACGGTTTTAAAATCTTCATCATTAAACGAAAGTCTACGCTCCATCCATGAAACTATATCTGCTGCAGATACTTTTTTCTGCTTTACCTTACCCGAAGCTTTGGTATAGAGCAATTGCTGATTAGGCAACAATACCTCGTTGTTTACTGCTACTTTACCCCTACTTACAGTCACACTAATTTCCTTTAACCAGGAGTAGGAACTGATATTAAAGGCTGTCCCTAATACATTAGTGAGGGTTTTACCCGCTTTTACCTGAAATGGCTTCTGCGTATCGTGATGAATATCAAAATAAGCCTCTCCATCTATCAACTCGACCTGTCGTTTAGCAGCGCCGAACTTTTCCGGGTAACTTAAAGTACTATTACTATTAAGCCATACGATCGACCCATCACTAAGTTTGATTTTTCTCACATCATTCTCCTTGGTTTTAACAACTACCATATTAGCCAACGGGTCGGCCAGTTCCGGCAAGCTATTTTTATAGTTAAAGCCAAACCACAACAATCCCATCACCACAACGACAGAAGCGGCGGCAGCGATCATCCTCCTGAACTGAATTGTACGGACAAAAGGAACTGTCCGGCTTCGGTTTTCACCCATATCGTTCAACAGTCTATTGAGCACAGTGTTTCTTACTTCTTGCGCAGGCCCCATTTTTTCCACATCCCAGGCCGCAGGATTTTCTTTAAAATCATCAATAACTTTACTAATGCGCGCTTCGTCAGAGTCGTTATAATGCTTATGCATAGTTGTGTCTATTAAAAAAAAGAGTTTTAGTCATGTGCTTTTACCTAAAGACACATCAAACGGGGAGATCACCCAAAGAAAAATAAAATAAAATAGAAAATCAGAAAATCGCCCATCAGTAGCCTCATTTTACGAAGACCAATATTGATCTGATTCTCTACGGTTTTCGGACTGATGTTCAGTCTCGACGCAATTTCTTTGTTGGATAAATGTTCCTTACGGCTCAGGATCAGAATTTCCCGGCATTTTTCAGGCAGACTTAATATGCCATTTTCAAAAACACCGTCAATTTCCCTAAGCAACAACTGCCCGTCTGATGCGGCATCAGAAACAATGTGTTCATGTTTCTCTTCGGTTATCTCTACCAATTGTTTCTGGGAACGAATCTTATTTAGAGATTTATTCTTTATGGCGATGTATAAATAATCGCGAAGTGACTTTATTTCCAGTCGCTCTCTGGAAGTCCAGAGATACAGAAAAACATCATGTATTAAATCTTCGCAAGTTTCGCGGTGGGGAAAAATATGAAAAGCACAAGCATACATCTCAGACCAGTAACGATCATAGATACAAACAAAGGCCACCTGATTGTGCGACTTCATCAAACCGATAAGTGCATCATCCGATAGTTCCGAAAAATCTGTATTTCCCTTCATTATGCTATTAAATACGACATAAACCTATTCATCAAGGCCAATCTCATCCGTATCATTTAATTCCACTAAATTAGTAGATTAAATTAAGATATTCATATATAAATGGCAACTTAATACTTAATTGTTAAATTTAAGTGCTTTTTTACAAAAAATAGCACAATCATTTAATACCTGACAAACAATCTGACAATTAAAAAAGCCAATTTTAAATTTCAAAGCTTTAATCCAGACATGGATCAAAAAAAAGCTTTTACTTTCCAAAATTGGCTACCAGGCTTAATGAAATATTCAATAACAGCAGAAATTCACTAAAAAAACCAACTATTTTTCATATTCTTTCAATAAAATATCCATATCACCCATTAATTGAGCTACTTCTTTGTCTTGTGTACCATCATAAGCTCCTCTGATACGCTTTTCTTTATCTACCAATACGAGATAGCCTTGATGAACAAATCCGCCTGGCGCATTTTTATCTTCCTGTGCAGCTACCAAGTAATTGCGCTCAGCAAGGGCATAAATCTCATCCCTGCCACCCCATAAGTATTCCCACTGTGTACCTTCCACCCCCAATTTCTTAGCATAAGCTTTCATTCTTGAAGGGGTATCATACTTTACATCAATCGTATGAGAAGCTAGTTTAACTTCAGGATTACCTTTATACTTTTGGTATACCTTTAGCAAATTCCGATGCATTGTAGGACAAATGGTCGGACAGGAGGTAAAGAAGAAATCGGCAACGTAAATAGTTCCATCAAAATCCTTTTCAGTAACTACAGCACTATCTTGATTTAATAGTTTGAAAGCAGGGATGGTTCTAAATGTAGAATCAATTACAGTTTTTCCATCAACTACCCGTTCAGTAGTTTCCAATTGCAAGAATGGCAAACGCTTTGGCTTATCCTTACAACTAAAAAGAAACAAGCTCAATAACATTACATATAATCCCGATCTGCTCATTTTTTCTTGAATTTACTTAAATAATCATCCGATAATTTGATCTCCGATTTGTAAAGACTATCAATGGCCGCTATTTTAGCTTTTTCAGATTCAAAATACTTTATTGCCGCTTCATTTGATTTACCGGTTACATCAGGCTCAAACTTATGCATCCAATCATTCATGCTGTCTTCGGCCTGAGTTAACTTGCTCAGTAAAGCGTTGATTTCTGTTTTCTCTTTTAGGGTATCCAGTTCAGGAAATTTAGTTTTAAGTCCTTTAATATCTTTCATCAAGGTATCCAATGCCATCTGGTTGTTTACTATTTTACCATGATCAGCCATCACCACATCGTGAAATTTCATCACATCATCACGCACCACCTTATAATCTCCTTTTTGTGTGCAAGCTATTGCTCCAATAGCGATAAACAGTGCTCCAATTGATTTCTTCATCTTTGTTTTTTAATTAAATAATAAGTACTATTAATATAGCTATAGCTGCTTTAAACCAGCATAGTATATTGTTGATCCTGTTGTTCCTTCTCTCAGCCAAGCTACAAGTAATCCCTGATTAATAGGAGTTAAAACAGCATGATTATCCGCTTGTTGCCCGTCGGTTAAGGCTATATTTTTTTCCTGATTTCCATCCTTTAGAATCCTTAAAATAATCTTTGACATCCCGGCCGGAGCATGCTTCATCATTCCTCCTTTTGAATGATCCATCTTCATATGCTCATGTTCCATCTCTTCCGCTTCTTCGCATACCATAGCTGTTTTTCCATCGACTAAAGCCACCATTTGAGGATGCTTACCAGATGCTGTAATCAAATTACGACGACGAAAACCAGAATCCACAGCCGAAGTAGCATACAAGCCAGAACTTCCACCTGCGGTAAACCAAACCGCCTGAAGCGTATGGTTAGCGACAGCAAGTGAAGGACCTGAATGCGGACAGCCTTCAATTTCCCAGTTATCGTTACTAATCAGCTTTGCAGGTGTAAAAGTCTTCCCGTTATCTGTCGATAATTTATATACCATATCACGAACCTGCTTGCCTGAAAGCGCATTTGGAAATATAATGCTTCGATAAGCAAGGTGTAAATTTCCATCCTTATCGCTCAAAAGATCTGTCCTGCAACACTCACAAGTTCCCTTATCCAAACAATAATCAGTAGCAAAGCCCTTTCCTTTTTCCGTCCGGCTAAAAAACAAGGCCGAACCTTTAATCGATTTGCCATAACGGCCATCCAACCATACAGCAGCCAATTCACCATCTTTTAATTTGGCGACATCAAAAAAACTACGTCCATAGGTATGGCTCGTGTCTGAATGTAAAAATCTGGCATCCGACCAGCTTTTACCCTCGTTTTCTGATAGGCTATAATAAATAGCACCCGCATAAGGGTTCTTTTCATTAGGAAATCTCTTGGCAAAAATGGCGATTACTGTCCCATCGTCTTTAAAGGCAATCTTAGCCATGCTCTCTGCAGAAACACCACACCCTGCAGAAGGTGGTACAGTGAAAGCTTTACCAAACTCTTCTTTCTGCTGATCATATACCGCATATTTCAATCTATATAAAGAGTCTTTCCCATCCTGTTCAGACCAGCACAATACTGGATTCCCTTTATGATCTACTGTAAAATAAGGCCCAACAGCTGCAATCCCAGCTGTATTTAGTGCTTTAGCTTCATTAATTACTGGCTTGCTTTTACAAGCAGCCAGTAATGTAACGATAACTAAAGAAAAATAAATCTTCTTCATAGTCTCATTAAAATAAATACTTAACATTTAAACCGCCATAACCGTTTCTTTTAGGCGATGGATTAAAATAAGCAGGTGCTGCACCACCAAATCCTACAGCATTTAAGGAAACGATAGAACTATAGCTTTTATTCAGGATGTTATCCAAACCCGCGTACACGTTTGTCTCCAGGCATTTAAGGATTTGCTTCTTATACCCAACTTTTGCATTTGCCACCTGGTAAGAAGGATTAAATGCTGAATTGGCATCGTTTAAAGGCAAGCGATCAGTATAATAATAGCTTCCATAAAAGTATAAACCTATTTTAGTTTCCAGATCAATACCTGCATTAAATACCCAGGGAGCAATACCCGTCAACTTATTTCCATCATAGGTCGCAGTAACCTGACTCTGTGCATTTAGCGTCTTGTAATCCTTAAACTTGAAATCGGAATAAGTAACCGCAACAAAAGGTCTCAGACTTAATACCTCATCTTGATCCCCTGGCTTTAATATTTGATAAGACAAAGCCAACTCAACACCATTGTGACTAGTTTTGCCTGCATTGTTATAAATCGTAATCCCCTGTTGTATAGATTGCCCGATTAACTCCCCTTTCATGTCCATTTTAAATAAAGCCAGATCATATTCAAGGCGGGATTTTATCAGATTTCCCTTAGCATTTAGCTCATAGTTTATCCCCTTCTCAGCCTGTAAGCCTGGGTTAATGGAACCGTCCACATTCTTGATCTCTGAACTTGATGGTGGAGAAAAGCCTGAACTTACACTGGCATGCAGACTTAGTGCTGAACTAAAGGTATGACTCAATGCAATACGTGGCGTAGCCTGTGGATTGAACTTCTTAAGACCGCTTTGGTTCTGCTTTAAATAATCATTCACATCATACTTCAAACTGTTGTAACTTAAACCCAATGTCAATGTAGTTTTATTGGTCAAAGCTGTTTCCGATTGATAAAACAATGAATATTGTGTATTCTGATAATCAATATTGGAATTAATAGCGCCCTCTACGCCCTTGTTATTTACATATTGTGTCCCCTTGGTTAGCCCTTCATTAAACTCTGCGCCAACCGTAAAACGGGTTGGAAAAGTACTAAACCCAGGATCATAAGAAAACCGCGTGCGGCCACCATAACTTTGATAAAAATTACGGATATAAGCGTAAGGAAGCGGGTGATCCAAATCATAGAAATAAGTAAATACACTCGTTGTATTTGAAAACTGATCATTAAAACGATATTGCTGCCCCAATCCTATCCTTGTCCAGGTCTGATACCTACCAGCTGCTTTATCCAGATTCGTCGCATTGGCCTGTCTTGGATTCGCAGCAGCCTGATCTGCTGTAAGTGAGCCCGGAATCTGCGAGTGCTGTGTAGTCCTGTTCACCAACAAGGTAATAATTCGTTTATCACTTGGAAAGAGCTGAAAGTTTCCGGTCAAAAACCTCCGCATATCGTTGCTGTGTTCCCGGTAACCATCATATTCCTGCCATCCATAAGAAACATAACTATTCACCTTATCACCACCATTGCGATAAGTCGTTGCCAAACGATGCAAGCCATTGGCCCCGATCAATCCAGAAGCCTCCAGACTTTGTTCCTGATACGGAGAGCGCTGCAGTTGGAAGTTAATTACGCCCCCTGTTCCTGCTCCATAAATACTTGAAGCTGGACCTTTAATCACTTCCGCACGTCCAATGCTATTCACATCAAGTGCTTCAATCCGGGTAGTTCCATCAGCCTCTGTGACAGGGATTTCGTTGACATAAACTTTAACATTCCGGATACCATAGGACGCTCTAACACCATTTCCCCTAATGGAAATGCGCGCTTCAGAAAGCGTACTTTGCTCCATGCGAACACCTGGTATAGCATTTAATGCAGATTGAAACGAGACTGCACTGCCCCTATTGATATCCTTAGCCGTAACCAAGGCAATTGCACCCGCAGTTTCCTTACTGGTTTTGTTGCCATTATACCCCGCTACCCGAACTTCATTTAGGCTTAGCCCATCTGCATCTAACTGCACATTAAGGTCACCCTCTGCGGGCTTTAATTGTATATTTTGTGTTTTATATCCCACTAAAACAGCTTGTACAACCTCTTGCGACTGATAATCGTTAATCACAAAATAGCCTTTCGCATCTGATTTTGTAAGTGGCTGTTTCAAACTGTTAAGGATCACTACATCCGCTAGTGGCGCACGTGTTTGAGAATCATAAATATGGCCTTTTATAGCCTGTGTTTGGGCCTGGCTCTGTAAAAAACACAACACCAAGCCAATAGATAAAATAAAATATCTGTATGGACTCATTAAATTATTAATAAAAATTCTAAAAAAAGAGAATAAATTGACCGTTCTCTTCCGAGGCTGCATTAATTTCGCTGAAAAAGCGAAAAGAACGCTAGGCCTCATCACAGAAGGTAAATTTCTTATCACTGCTCCTAACAGCACGTATAGTCTTAAATAGCCGTATTGCTATGCGATTTGACTACAAATTTACTTTCTCAGAGAAGACCTCAGCGTTCTTGGAGCTTCTTCAGCGACAAGCAATGCAGACTTCGATGAGAACAGCTAATTTGACTGTGGAGGATGAAATATAGAATTTTTAATACTTTGCGGCATCCCCATAGAAGCTGGGATATGAAGTTTCGTTTCCGCTAAAGCGTACTGTTTAAAGACCTGTTGTGTGACCACAACAGCGTCTTGAATTTGTGTTTTTTGAGCCTGGCGTTCCTGCTTTTGTTCCTTATCCTGAGCTTGTTTTAGCTTTTTCATTAGGAAACACTTACCATTACAATGCAGCTCAGGTTTATTCTTATTGATACAAAGTTCCGCAGCAATATATTTCTGATTGAGTTCAAACCCTGCAAAAACAAACAAGTTTGCAAAGTTTGTACTCAATAAGCTAAAAAGCAACAATACAGAAATTGGTTTCAATAGCATTTCGGGGCAAATGTATGCAATTACGCTTCTATTTAAGAATAGAAGTTGGCTTTTTATTTTCATCTATAGCTACAAAAGAGAACTCGCCTGTTACGGCCTTCTCTCTAGTATCAGAATACATTTGCTCAATGTAGATCTCTACCCTAACTTTTAAGCTAGTATTACCAATATGGCTTACCCTTCCTATCAGTTCCACAATAGTACCTGCCGGAATGGGCTTATTAAAGTCAATACGGTCACTACTTACCGTAACCATTCGCTGTCTGCTAAAACGAGTAGCTGTAATAAAAGCTACTTCGTCCATCATGTGCATGGCAGTGCCACCAAATAAAGTATCGTAATGGTTTGTTGTATTCGGAAATACGGCTTTAAAAATCCGTGTTTCCGAAGCCCCAATTTTATCTTCTAATGTCATTTAATCTTTTTTAGGCTGGCGAAGCTTCCCCCACTTCAAGTACGTTGCCCCCCAGGAGAACCCGGCGCCAAACGCAGTCAATATCATCTTATCGCCGTATTTAAAATCATCTTTAAAATCCCACAAACACAAAGGAATGGTTGCAGCGGTTGTATTACCATAACGGTCGATATTTACTTTCACCTGTTCAGGAGATAAACCCAAATAATCACCTACAGATTGTATGATCCTTAAATTTGCCTGATGGGGAATCAAGTGATCGATTTGTGCACTTACCAGATCATTCGATCTCAAAACCTCATTACATGTATCCGTCATACCCTGAATAGCGGCTTTAAACACCACTCTTCCATCCTGACGCACATAATGTAGCTTTTCATCAAGCGTAGCTTGAGATGCAGGGAATTTAGATCCGCCCGCAGTCACAATCAGATTCTCTTTACCAGAACCATCTGTTCTAAAAAAACTGTCCATTAAGCCTACAGGCTCTTCTGTTTGCTCCAATAAAACTGCTCCGGCACCATCACCAAAAAGGATGCAAGTATTACGGTCTGTATAATTAACGATAGCACTGTTCTTATCTGCACCAATTACAATCACTTTTTTACAGCGACCGCTTTCAATCATACTGGCACCAAGTGTTAAAGCATATAAAAAGCCACTACAAGCAGCATTGGTATCAATTCCCCAGGCATTTTTCAAACCTGCTTTTTCGCATACCATACTTCCTGTACTTACCATCACATAATCAGGTGTAGAAGTTGATACAATTACGCAATCAATTTCATCCGGATTCACATCACCATCTTCCATTAGTCTCTTCAAGGCATAAGTGGCCATATCCGAAGTAGCAATATTTGGGTCGTTTACAATCCTTCTCTCTTTAATCCCTGTCCTTGCAACTATCCAATCGTCATTGGTATCCACCATTTTTTCGAGGTCATGGTTACTTAAAACCGTATCTGGAACATAACCTCCAATCGCGGTAATCACCGCATTTTTCCTTATTCTCATTTGTGCGTACGTAATTCTGTAAAGAAAGGCAGGCGCATAGCACCTACCTTCTTTTTTTTACAAAGTTACAGCTTCTTCCACAGATTCCCGCAGTACTTTTGCAGCAGCGACCATTTCTGTTAAAGCTTTTTTCGTTTCGTCCCAATGTCTGGTCTTTAAACCACAGTCTGGATTGACCCAAAGTTGGCTTGCCGGAATCACTTTTTTGGCCTTTTCAAGCAGAAAAACCATTTCTTCCTTAGCCGGCACACGGGGTGAATGAATATCATACACGCCTGGACCAATTTCATTAGGATATTTAAAATCAGCAAAGGCATCGAGCAATTCCATCTGCGAACGCGAACATTCAATCGTGATCACATCAGCATCCATATCCGCTATATTTTGAATAATGTCGTTAAATTCCGAATAACACATATGCGTATGGATTTGTGTATCATCTTTTACTCCACTTGCCGAAATCCTGAAAGCACGTACCGCCCATGCCAAATAATTTTGCCAATCCGCTTTACGTAAAGGCAATCCTTCTCTTATTGCAGGCTCATCAATCTGAATAATCTTGATGCCCGCATTTTCCAGGTCAACTACCTCATCCCTAATTGCAAGTGCTATTTGTGTACAGGTTGCTGATCTTGGCTGATCATTTCGTACAAAAGACCATTGTAAAATAGTTACAGGGCCTGTAAGCATTCCTTTTACCCATCTATCAGTTAAGGATTGCGCATAAGCAGACCACCTTACCGTCATCGGCGCAGGGCGATATACATCTCCATAAATTACAGGTGGTTTTACACAGCGGCTACCATAGCTTTGCACCCAACCATTTTTGGTAAAGGCGAACCCAGCCAACTGCTCCCCAAAATATTCAACCATATCGTTCCGTTCAAACTCACCATGTACCAATACATCGATGCCAGTATCTTCCTGAAAACGGATCGTTTCTGCCGTCTCCCTTTCTATTAATGCATCATATTCAGCCAGGCTTAAATCACCTTTTTTATATTTAGCCCTCCAACTGCGCACTTCTGCCGTTTGTGGAAATGAACCAATCGTTGTAGTTGGAAACAAAGGAAGTTTTAGCGATTCGCCTTGCAATTTCTGACGGACAGAGAATTCGCTAGCTCTCTGATCATCTCTCGATGAAATACACGCTACACGTTGCTTTACAACAGGATTATGAATCAACTTTGATGATCTGCGGTTTTCATTTGAATCAAAATTTGCACGGAGTTTAGCATCAGCAATCTCCTCATCATTAGCCAATTGCTTCAATACCACTACCTCATAAACCTTCTGTTTAGCAAATGCCATCCAATCCTTAATTTCAGGAGTTAAAGTATCTTCATTCGTTTCAAGGTTTAAGTCACATGGTGAATGAATCAATGAACATGATGGACTAATGATTAACCTGTCATCTCCTACTTTCTCGAGTGCCTCTTTAATTAATACCAGCGATTTTTGAAAATCATTCTTCCAGATATTTCTGCCGTCAACCACTCCCACAGACAAGGTCATATTAGCAGGGATCAGCTCCAAGACAGTTTTTAGCTGCTCTGGACTACGTACCAAATCAATGTGTAAGGCATGTACCGGTAATGATGTAGCCAACACTGCATTATCTTGTAGCGCAGCAAAATAAGTAGCCAATAATATTTTTAGTTTAGGAAATTGCTTTTTAAGCTCGGTATAAACATACTTATAAGCCGCTTTATCCTTATCTGTAAGATCCAGGGATAGAAAAGGTTCATCAAATTGTACCCACTCTACATGCTGCTCTTCTAGCTTTTTAAGTAGCTCAATATAAACAGGCAACAGGTTTTTCACCAAGTCAATTCTATCAAACCCAGCTTCTTTTTCTTTACCCAGCAACAAATAGGAAACCGGACCAATAATCACCGGCTTGGTTTTAATCCCTAATCTTAATCCTTCATGATACTCATCTAACAGCTTAGTTGAAAACAGTTTAAACTGCTGATCTTTGAAAAACTCAGGAACGATATAATGGTAATTTGTATCAAACCATTTGGTCATTTCCATAGCTGTAATGTCAAGCCCATCCTTTTGATAACCTCTGGCCATCGCAAAATAAAGATCGAGCTCTGAGTTGCCTTTGTTTAAGATTACCTCGTGGTAACGCTTAGGGATAGCCCCTACAGTAAGAGATAGATCTAATACCTGGTCATAGAATGAAAAATCATTAGAAGGGATCAGGTCTATACCCGCCTCCTTTTGCAGTTCCCAATTCTGCTTACGGATGTCCCGTCCGGTTTGCACCAGACTTTGAATACTTGAATTGCCTGACCAATACTGCTCGCAGGCTTTTTTGAGTTCTCTTTTACTACCTATACGCGGGTAGCCCAGATTGTTTGTTAGCATTTTCTTGCTTTTTAATTGATGAAAAGATCAGTTAAAAGCTCTTTTGCTTAAATCGCAATGCTGTCGGAAATAAAAGAAGAGAAAAAATAGAAATGCACATATGAACACATCAAATGACGAATCCGAGATCCTGAAATAAATTCAGGATGACGACAGTACATTTAACATCGTACATTAAATGCATCAAACTTAACTCGTGCTTTATATCGCGAAAGCATTGTCAATTCGATAAAGGCAGGTCTCCTGACTTGTAACATTTTTACCATCCTTCCCATTTCATTTTGAAACAGTGGATAAACTATGGGTAAAAACTTTGAATGTTACTTACAGTTGCGCGACAGTTCGTGATTTACACACGATTCCCTATTAATCTACAATTAAGTAAAACCATTATCGGTTGATGAAGAAATAAAGTAAAGAACTTATATCGCGTAAAGGTAGTGTAAAGCCTGAATTTTAAAACATTTTATTTATATTCTTTTGATTTTTGTTACCTTCCGTTTTTAAATCAAATAACGCTAATGAAACAATTCTACTTTTCCGCTCTGCTACTGCTTGTGATATTGATAACAGGGTCTTGCAAAAAAATACCTGTAGTTGAATACACAAATTCTAGTATCTCCTTCAAAATAGACGGTGTATCCAAAACAGCTAAAGGAAATCAAAATGTATTCGGCCTGCACGCAAAGGAGGAAAAGGTAATGATGATTGTTGGAAATATGGATGCCGCAGGCGATCAGCAAATTTCTCTCTTGATTAACAATTTCCATGGCGTTGGAGAATATAGTGGTGAAGAAAATATCTTAGGACTTTATACCAGTCCAGAGTTCGAACAGAGCATAATCGGCAGTGTGGGCACAATTAAAATCACCGAATTTACTGAAGGAAAAAGTATAAAAGGAGAATTTCAATTCAAAGGAGAAGTCGCTATAATCTCCACCGACCCAAATCACGTTCCAGAGTTCAAAATCTTTTCTGAAGGAAAATTTGAGGCAAAAGTTACCACTGGCCCAATTGTAGAACCGGATTAACTTACAACAGGCAAGGAAAAGCAGAACCTACTGCCTTCTCCTATTGCACTTTCAACCCATATTGTACCATTCTCTGCTTCTATAAAGTCTTTGGATATGGCTAATCCCAGTCCAGAGCCCGATTTATTGTTTCCATCAGTAGGCACCTGAAAATACTTCTCAAACAAGCGCTTTTGGTATTGTTCTTCAATCCCCTTACCAAAATCACGAACAGAAAACTCTATTGCGTCGTTATTTTCTATTACCTGAACAATAATCTTTGACTTCTCAGCACTATACCTAAGCGCATTGGATAGAAAGTTAACCAGCACCCATGCTGTTTTCTCAATATCAACACTAATATGAGGCAAATTATTCCTGGAAATCAGTTCCAGTTCAATAGATTTCTGCTCTGCCTGAAACCTTACTGCATCCATAGCGTAAATGGCAATTTTTCGTGGATCAGATTTTACAACATTCATTTGGAGGTTACCGGTTTCTACCTGAGCCAGATCAAGCAATTCTGTAGTAATTTTTAGCAAACGGCCACAATCCTCCTTAATGTGTTGCACCAATTCTTTTTGCTCTGGATTCATTGGTCCCACACGTTCGTCATCCATTAATTTTAAGCTCATTTTAATAGACGATATAGGTGTTTTTAACTCATGGGATACCGTAGCTATGAAATTAGTTTTCGCTTCGTCCAACTCCTTAAACTTCGTGATATTTTTAAGGATGTAAACCTCTCCGGCTGCTTTCCCTATCTCAACCAAAGCATGTTCAGCACCATCATCGTAATTAGGTATCCTGATTTCTCTACGTTCCAATTGGAAATATGACTCTTTTTGATCCGCATAGATTTTCATGGGTTTGCTCACACTATCTTCCTGCAAGATTCTGTTTAGCAGATCATTCTTTTTCCTAAGCTCCATGGCATTCGCACCTATCACTTGTTGTTGATCAAGATTCAACAACTGGCCTGCTACTTTATTAAAGAAAATAACTTCCTGCTTCTCATTTACTCCAATTATGGCATCCTGCATTTGCTCGATAATGGTTTCGATCCTTAGCTTCTCTGATTGTAATTTTGCCAAATTACTATTCTCCCATTTATTCAACTCAGCAGTCATAACATTAAAAGAATCAGCTAATTCCGAAAATTCGTCAGAACCCTTAAACTCCAGTCGTTGTTTATAATTTTTACGACTAATTTCGCGTATGGCATCAGCAAACTCCCTTAATGGATTGGCCACAAAGCCTGGGAAGTTAACGATAAAAGAAAACAGGATTAGAAAGCAGATAGATGCCGCAAAAATCACATACATTGCCGACTTTTCTATTGATCTCTGCGCAACTGCGTTTTTCCTTACAATGGCATTCATATTCACATCATCGATTATTTTTAACTGCCATCGTACCTCCCTTAGAGCTTTCTGCTTGGTAGCTAAATCAGTTGCAGGATCTATAATACGGGCATAAGCCACCTTCAACGCCGCTACCGCCTTGCCTTCCCCTGCTTCAGTAATGTTCTTTTCTTCCAGTGCCAATTGATGATTAAACATTTCCTGAGCTTTTGCCGATAAAGGCAGCGAATCTTCATCTATGATAGATCGCATCTTACTGGTAAAGCTCAGCGTCTCGTAATTATCTTTCAAAATAACCTTCGATCTGATGGAGATTTCATTCATATAGTATAAGGAAACACCTCCAAAAAAGAGGATCACCACGAACAGGAACCCGAATCCGAGGCGAAGTTTATTTTTTATCTTCATTATTATTTTATTTTATTGCATTATACTTGTCATCATCCTACTATTACCTGCCCTCATTCTGCTATACCTGCTGTAACTGTCGTCATCCTGAATTTATTTCAGGATCTCGCACCTGCAGGGCCGCCTTTCTCTTTTGAGATCCTGAAATAAATTCAGGACAACGTATCGCTTTAAAGGATGACGAAGCTAACTCAAAATGACTAAATCTGTCTCCGTAGCCGAAATATTTCGCAAAAGTTGGTTAAAAATCGCAGTTCTCATGATAATTTGAAATAAATTTAAATGTGGCTTGCCCATACATATTGTAGTGATCTCCTTTTCTTCAGCCATTTTTATAATAGTTTTAGTGATATCGTTACTTTTCACCTTAATCACTTCTGCTCCCAGCTCTGTTGCCAGCTTAAAATTATTAATCAGATGTCGCTGTAAATCGAGCTTTACACGATCTCCACGCTCATGATCAGTCTGTACATACAAAACAATCCAGGGCGAATGATAATACGAAGCCAACCGGGCAGTTTTACGAATCACAATTTTGGCGGTCTCATGATTAGTAGAAATACAAGCCATAAACCGCTCTTGTCTTAGTTTAATCTGTTTAGGAATTTCTATACTGATCTTTCTTTCCAAATGATGGGCCACCTCTTTTAAAGCCATCTCCCGCAGCTGCAATATCCTTTCCGACTGAAAAAAGTTTCCTAACGCAGGTCCTATTTTACTTTCATCGTAAATCTTACCCGCTTTTAAACGGTCTATCAATTCATCAGCCGTTAAATCTATATTTACAATCTCGTCTGCCAGCTCTAAAATCTTATCGGGTATCCTTTCTCTAATGGGTATGCCGGTTATCTTTTCAATATCATCATTCATACTTTCCAGATGTTGGATATTTACGGCTGATATTACACTAATTCCAGCTTCCAGAATATCCACAACATCCTGCCATCTTTTTCCGTTCTTACTTCCTTCAACATTGGTATGCGCAAGCTCATCAACGATAACAACTTCTGGATGCAGGGTCATAATGGCGTTGACATCCATCTCTTCCAACTCCTTACCTTTGTAAAATATTTTCCTTCTGGCGATTAAGGGAATGCCGGCCAAAAGCGCTTGAGTTTCTATACGATTATGCGTTTCAACATATCCAATTTGTATATCAATCCCGTTTTTCATTAAGGCATGTGCCTCCTGCAGCATCCTGTAAGTCTTACCAACCCCTGCGCTCATACCTATATAAACCTTAAACTTCCCCCTTCTTGACTTCTTTACAAGATCGAGGAATTTACGTACGGAACTTTCTTTATGCTCTTCTTCCATCAGGGATTACCATTTAATGATGATATACGCTTCAGTTATTAAGTACCAAATCCCGAGTAATAACAATAAACAAACACTTAAAACAGGAATCAGTTTACCAATATTTTTTCTATCCATGCTATTAAATATTAATACAGGACCGGCCACACCAAAACCAGCCCTGTAAAAAATACGATCTTAAAAAGAAACCGCTATACTCGCTGTAATTGCAGCGTTGTGATTAACGGGGTTTTCATTGCGGATAAAAATCTTATCCTTACTATCGTATACTTTTCCTTCAACTCTAACCACTGCGTTGCTAAATGGAGCATAATCCAGGTTTACAGAATAACCAGTGGTTTTAAACCCATTTTCTGTACCTGTGGCAATCAAAACACCATCCTTATCCTGGTAATACTCTACCCTACCAGCAACCTTCCATTTACTGGCAATGGCATATTGTGCTATGGCTACGGGCGACAATACTTCACTACGTTCGCTGCTACCTTTGGCTTTTTGCTGCGTTCCATAATCAAAGCCAACACTTAAACCAAAATCATCTGTCACTTGATATATTGCGTATACGTTGTGATAAAAACGTTTTACCCGAACACTATCAGCACCTTCAGTTCCTAAATAATTACTGTAATTTACGGTAATTTTAGGCGTAGGTTTCCAGGTTAACTGTACACCACCTGCTGGTTTACTATTTCCATTTAAGCGGTTAATGCGCTGCCATCCATTTAAATATAACAATACTGCAGAGAATTTACCATCATTGGTGGCATAACTTACCTTGGCGCCCGATTCATAATAAGGCGTGTTTTCTGAAGAGATATTTCTGGTTAATACCCAGCAATCTTTTGATACAGCGCTCTCAAAACCTATGTGCGAAGAAAATATACCTGCATCAGCCCATAAATTAATTGTTTTAGAAAGTTTTATACCTGCATTGGCTTCAAAAACGTTTTTTAACACTCCCGGTTCTGCAGCTAAATTGGCATTTGCATAAGTACCAGCCATGATAGCTACATTGGCTCTAATCGCCCCGTTGTCGTAATTTCCTTTGATAAAGCCAAGGTTTAAATTCACCTCATTGTGGCGGTTGTGCGAGTAAATAAAGCCAGGTCTGTTGTTATCCGATGGCCTGTTAAAATCGTATCCATAATATGTTTCCAGGTAACCCGTTACTTTTATTTTGGTTTCTTCCTGCGCGTAAGTGCAAGCGGCCGAACTTAAGGCCGCTGTAAGCAATAATAGTTTCTTCATTTTATTTTTTTAATTCGTCAAGGGCAAGGTTTAATTTTAAGACATTTATAACTGAGGGACCAAACATGCCCAGCAAAGGGCCCTCCGTATTTTTTACGACAAGTTCTGCAACGGCCCTATCAGTAAGACCACGATTTGCAGCAACTCTTTTAATCTGAATGATTGCAGCTTGTTCAGAGATATTAGGATCTAAACCACTGCCCGATGCGGTTACCATATCAGCAGGTATATCTGCTTTTTTCAAATAAGGGTGGTATTTTAATAGTGTATCAATTCTGCCCGACACTACAGCCAGGTATTCTTCGTTGGATGGACCTTTATTAGAACCTCCTGATCCAGCAGCATTGTAGCCAACTGCCGATGGTCTGCCCCAGAAATATTCTGGTTTGCTAAAGTTCTGCCCAATTAAAGCATAACCAACTACTTTACCGTTTTTAGTGATTTTCTCTCCACCCCCATTTCCTTTAGAAAAACCGCCTGCAAAGGCAACAATTAAGGGGTATACAACGCACAACAACACCAACAGAACTGCGGTAAGGCGTATAGATTGTAACAAATACTTTTTCATGATATTTTTATGTTTTAAACAAATAATCCAACAAACAAATCAATTAACTTGATGCCAATAAATGGCACAATAACACCTCCTAATCCGTATATAAACAGATTTCTACGCAACAGTGCAGTAGCTCCTATAGGCTTATAAGCCACACCTTTTAAGGCCAGAGGAATCAAGAAGGGAATAATGATGGCATTAAAAATTACGGCCGATAGAATCGCACTTTCCGGAGTATGCAAGCCCATGATATTCAAATGTTCCAAAGCAGGAATAGATGCGATAAACAAGGCTGGCACAATGGCAAAATACTTGGCCACATCATTGGCAATAGAAAAGGTTGTTAATGTACCACGAGTGATCAGCAGCTGTTTACCTATTTCAATAATCTCAATCAGCTTTGTCGGATCATTATCCAAATCCACCATGTTACCAGCTTCTTTAGCTGCTTGCGTTCCACTATTCATCGCTACACCAACATCAGCTTGCGCCAAAGCAGGAGCATCATTGGTACCATCACCCATCATCGCTACCAGCTTACCTAAAGCTTGCTCTTCTTTGATGTAGTTCATTTTATCTTCAGGCTTAGCCTCTGCAATAAAATCATCAACACCAGCTTTTTCGGCAATAAACTTAGCAGTAAGCGGATTGTCACCAGTTACCATCACTGTTTTTACACCCATTTTACGCAAGCGTTCAAAACGCTCGCTAATGCCTGGTTTAATAATATCCTGTAATTCAATTACCCCCAATGCTTTTTCATTTTCGGCAACGACCAATGGCGTTCCGCCATTACTAGCTATGGCTTTTACCTGATCCTCAATGTCTATAGGGAAAGGATTACCTGCCGTCAGAACGATGTTTCTAATCGAATCAAAAGCCCCCTTCCTAATCCGTTTACCATCTGGCGTATCGATACCACTTGATCTGGTTTCGGCTGTAAACTTGATGAACTTAGCGCCCTCAGGTGCTGTAGTCAAAACATGGGTGTCTTGAACCCCTGCAAGTTCTACAATAGACTTCCCTTCGGGGGTCTCATCTGCCAAAGAACTCAATACACAGGCATCCATAAAGTTTTTAATCATCACGCCTGCTGTAGGATAAAAATTGGTTGCCTTACGGTTACCAATAGTGATGGTACCTGTTTTATCTAACAGCAGCACATCAATATCACCAGCCGTTTCTACTGCTTTACCGGATTTAGTGATCACATTGGCACGCAATGCTCTGTCCATTCCAGCGATACCAATGGCAGAAAGTAAACCACCAATGGTGGTAGGGATTAAACATACAAACAGGGAAATTAATGCTGCAATTGTAATAGGTGTATTCGCATAATCCGCAAAAGGCTTTAAGGTTACACATACAATGATAAACACGAGTGTAAAACTGGCCAACAAGATCGTTAATGCAATCTCGTTAGGTGTTTTCTGACGAGATGCCCCTTCTACCAGTGCAATCATTTTATCCAAGAAGCTCTCGCCGGGCTGTGTGTTCACCTGTACTTTAATCTCATCGGATAACACTTTAGTACCACCGGTTACAGATGATTTGTCACCTCCAGATTCGCGGATCACAGGAGCGGATTCACCGGTAATGGCCGACTCATCAATGGTAGCGATACCTTCAATAATCTCACCATCGGTGGGTATGGTATCGCCTGCTACACATATAAATACATCACCTTTTTTAAGCAGATTAGAAGAGCGAATTTCAGTTTTACCATCGGCCAAGAGCACTTTTGCGGGAGTTTCTTCTCTTGTTTTCCTCAAACTATCGGCTTGTGCTTTACCTCGCGCTTCGGCAATCGCCTCCGCAAAGTTGGCAAAAAGAACAGTAAGCAATAAGATCAGGAAGATCAGGAAGTTGTATAAAGGCGAACCTTGATCAGTATGCGTAAGCGAGTAAATCGTAACATAAGCCATCACAAGCGTACCGATCTCGACGGTAAACATCACCGGGTTGCGAACCATAACCCGTGGATCTAGCTTGATAAAGGATTGTTTCAATGCAGTTTGCACTAAAGCAGGTTCAAATAATTTATTAGAAGTTTTCATTTGAATATTTTCTATTTAAGCATCGTAAAGTATTCTGCCAATGGACCTAAAGCCAGCGCAGGGAAATAAGAAAGAGCATTGAGCACCACAATAACTGCAAAGGTCATTAAGCTGAAAGTCAGTGTATCTGTTTTTAATGTACCAGCAGATTCAGGAATGTGTTTTTTAGCACCTAGCAAGCCTGCAATGGCTATAGGGCCTATAATAGGTAAGAAACGACCTAGCATCAATACAAATCCAGTAGCTACATTCCAGAACACATTATTATCGCCCAAACCTTCAAATCCTGACCCATTATTGGCATTAGATGAAGTCATTTCGTACAACATTTCTGAGAAACCATGAAAGCCCGGATTATTTAACCAATTTTTAGGTTGTACGGCCCAGGCTGCCTCACCATAATTGGTAAATACATAACTCGCAATTGCTGTACCTGCAAGAATTAAGAAAGGACTCAACAATGTAACCAAGGCAGCTATTTTAATCTCCCTGGCTTCTACTTTATGGCCCAAAAACTCGGGTGTTCGGCCAACCATTAATCCGGAAATAAATACGGCTATAATCAGATAGATGAAATAATTGAGGATACCTACCCCACAACCACCATAAAAGGAGTTGATCATCATACCCAACAATTGCCAAACACCAGTAAGTGGCATGGTACTGTCGTGCATACTGTTTACCGAACCTGTAGAAATAATCGTTGTTACGGTACTCCAATATGCGGATAAGGCCGGACCGAAACGAACCTCTTTACCCTCCATAGCCCCTGTAGTCTGCGAAATACCCATTTTTGCAATGGCCGGACTCCCGCCAAGCTCCGAGCTAAGCGTAGGAATGAGCAAGAGTAGCATCCCAATAGTCATTACGCCAAATATCATCCAAGCTAGTTTTTTGCGTCTGATGAAATAACCAAAAGCAATAACCATGGCAATCGGAATAACTACCTGAGCAAACAACTCAACTACAGCAGTAAGATAACTCGGATTTTCTAACGGATGTGCTGAGTTTACACCAAACCATCCACCACCATTTGTACCCAGATGTTTGATGGCAATAAATCCAGCTGCCGGACCGCGAGATACATTTACGGTATCACCCTGTACTGATATAAATTGATCTTTACCTTCATAACTGGTCGGTGTACCATTGAAAGCTAAAACTAAAGCGACAACTAATGATAAAGGCAATAACAAACGAGTGATCGATTTTACAAAGAAATCCCAGAAGTTACCCAGCTTAGCTGATGTTTTATCTCTAAAAGCCTTAAATAAAACCACTGCAGCAGCAATACCAGTCGCACAACTTACAAACTGTAAGAACATCAATACAAAATGCTGAGTTAAATAACTCACGCCACTTTCTCCAGAATAATGCTGCAGATTACAGTTTACCACAAAACTGATTACCGTGTTAAAGGACAAATCTGGCGACATACCCGGATTTCCATCAGGGTTTAGCGGCAGTTTATCTTGATATAGCAGCACAAAAAATCCGTATACCAACCAAACCAGGTTAATCGTTAGCAACGCTTTTAAATGTTGCTTCCAATTCATTTCTTCTTTGGGATTAATACCGGATAATTTAAATATGCCGTTTTCAATAGGTTTTAGAAAGTCTGTCCAGACCTTCTCTCCGGCAAAAACCTTTGCAAGGTATTTGCCCAGCGGAATGGCTATAGCCAGCGTAAGCAGGTAGGTAGCGATAATTCCAAGTAATTCAGTGTTCATAGCTATTAATTAAAATTTTTCGGGTTTAATGAGCACGTAAATCATATAGATGAATACGGCTAATGCGATAATGAATAATGCGATCATAATTTTTTAGATTTTCTCGAACCAGTCGATTGATTTGTAAAACACCCAGCAGAGTAGCAGCAGGGCAAGAAGCAAAAGGATTGTTAACATAATTGTGTTGTTTTTGATGAGCAATAGCCAATTGGCATACCACAATCAGGAAAAATGAGTCAAACCACTGATTATCAACAAACAACAATATTAAACAAGAATAAGTTTTAGAGTACCAAATAAAAAACCCTTCCAAAATGGAAGGGTTTTTTACCGTTTTGATAAGGTAGATTTTTTTGAACTTTATTAGATTTATGTTAATTTCCGCATTAATTAACAATCTGTTAAGCGTAAAACAATAACTATGAAATACTTTATTTTGCTCGCCCTAGGCACTTTCTTGCTAACCAGTTGCAGTAAACAAGCTGCTCCACCCATGAAACAAGAATCAAAAATCACCGTAAAAAAGAACGACACAGCTTGGGAAAGTGAGGGCGTTTATGCCAGCTATAATGTGGATGACGATCTTGTTCATGTCATGTCAGGAAAAGACAATGAGTCTTTTACAATCTCATTTAAAAAAGGTAGCATTCCCGTTAATGGAATAATGAAAGATTTTTCGTCGGGTGTTACTATTGCACCTTACAAAGCCAGTGCCGTTATTTCAGATAGCTATATGCTTGATACAACTAAAGCGAATCAACTTAAAATACTCATCATTGACAATCCTGAGAAACGCGTAGCGGGGGATTTTACCTTGTATCTTAAAAGAAACAAACAAAATTCCTCCCAAGAAATTAATGTTTTCAAGGGACGCTTTGATGTTCGGTATGAGCCATTCTCTTTAAAATAATCTTATATCTGCTCCTTCTTCATCAAATCTTCATCTTAAATGACTTATATTTGTGGTGAGAGCGTTAATTGGCAGCCTGTACTATTAGTTTAGTACGGGCTGTTTTTTTTTAGGCATTTTTTTTAAAAGAAAAATTACCTTCTCTGAGGCGGCCTCAGGCGCTGTTGCCCTTCAGCAACAGATGCCAGACGCAGAAGAGAATGGTTATTTTTCCTGTTATTTTTCAATTTTTCTATACAAGGTCGTCAAGCCAATCCCCAGCAAACGAGCCGTTTCAGTTTTATTACCCCCAGTATACTTGAGTATCTTATCGATGTGCTGCTTCTCTACATTTTCCAATTTCATCATATCCCCTTCAGTAGCCAATTCCGTTGCATGAAATTCATACGGCAGCAAATTTGCACTAAGTAAAGAACCATCGGCCAAAATCACCACCCGTTCCATTACGTTTTTCAACTCTCTGATGTTACCTTTCCAGGAATGCTTTAACAGTAATTCCTCAAACTCTTCATCCATCGTAAAGGCGGGCTTATTCACTTTATTAGCAAACTCCTTTAAATAATGTTTAGCTAGTAATAGTATATCAGATTTACGTTGTGATAAAGGTGGCAATTCAATAGAAAATACGGAAAGGCGATAAAACAAATCTAATCTGAATCTACCTGCCTCAGCCTCCTCTTTTAACCCCCTATTCGTAGCTGCTATAATCCGTACATTGACTTTGCTGGTCTGCGTATCTCCGACCTTAATAAAAGTCTGGTTTTCGAGAACCCGCAGTAATTTAGCTTGTAAATCCAGATTCATCTCTCCTATTTCGTCCAGAAAGATCGTTCCTTCATTGGCTTCTTCAAGTAATCCTTTTTTGTCCTTAATGGCACCCGTAAAAGCGCCAGCCTTATGGCCAAACAATTCACTTTCTAATAACTCATGATTAAAGCCACTACAGTTTACGGCTACGAAAGGCTTCAGTTTACGCAAACTTTCGTAATGTATGGCCTGGGCAAAGACTTCCTTCCCCGTTCCAGTTTCTCCCAGTAAAAGCACCGTCGTATCTGTTGAGGCTACTTTTTGAGCAAGATTTATTGCCTCTTGTATCGCTTTGGATTGTCCTAATATGCCACTAAAGCTGTACTTCTTAACCACTTTGGTCTCCAATTCGCTTACTCTATATTGAAGCTTTGCTTTATCAAGTGCCTTATAAACTAGTGGAATGATCTTATCATTATCGTCACCTTTGGTGATGTAATCAAAAGCCCCATTGCGCATAGCCATTACCCCATCAGCAATGGTACCAAAAGCAGTGAGGTTAATCACCTCAGCATAAGGCCTGATTTTCTTGATTTCTTTAACCAGCTCCACACCATTAATATCAGGAAGTTTTACATCACTAATCACCACATAAACCTCATTATTGGCCAGTATCTTTAGTCCTTCTTTCCCCGTGCCAGCTTGAAAAACCTTAAAGCCTTCCAGTTCTATAATGCGCGCCAGAAGGCTGCAAATCTTTTTCTCGTCATCTATAATTAGAACCGTGTACTGCATAGCTGATAATTTCAACAATATTAGTAATTATTCGAGACAAAGCAGTCCTTGTAAACGCCATCATCAGTTAATGGCAATTTAAAAGCCTCCTCTCTAACTGTGAATTTACACCAGGTATGGTTTTTAATTACATTTAAAATTTCCTTTGCAGTATAGCTATGGTCGTAACTAATCTCCACCGTAAAATTATACAGTCCACCACTAACCTTCATCTTTACCGGGCTAGGAAGGTTCCCTTCTATCGGGAAAACGTACTCATTAAACCACTTAATATCTGTTAACGCAGTACATAGTGCATTTGTTCCCATAGCATCAGGCACCAAACTATGCCTTGGATAGGCTACGCAGTCCAATACCATGATCAATTCCTCTGTAGCTCTTTTCTCTGCAGCTAGTTCCGCTTTTTCCTTTTGAGGATCAAAAAGCATGGCTGTACACAAGCAGTTGCATCGTTTCTTGTTTTCAAGGATGTTATAATTTACACAGCTCTTGCAACCCTCCCAGAAACTATTGTCCTGCGTGATTTCAGCGAAGCTGACAGGCTCAAATCCCAATCTACTGTTTAGCTTCATAATGGCTGCCCCCGATGTGATACTGAAAACTTTAGCCTCCGGATACATCCTACGCGATATCCGGAATACCCTTTCCTTAATGGCTTTTGCAACACCTGCATTACGGAACTTTGGTGCAACGATCAATCCCGAATTGGACACATAAGCACCCCCTTCCCAAACTTCAAAATAAGAAAAACCAACCCATTCACCTATCCCAGTAACTGCAATTACAGCTTTCCCTTCCCGCATTTTAGTGACGAGCGATTCCGGGCTACGCTTTGATATACCCGAGCCGCGCGCTATGGCCGACTCCTCTGTCTCTTTCGCTATCTCGGCAGCATACCTCGCATCATTTAAAGTAGCAACACGTACAAAAATCATTTGATTTTCCATGATAAGTTCATTTTTATCAGGAGCCTGTTCAAAGTAGATGCCCAATCGTGCCACAATTGCAAAACAAGCCTCAGTACTACTAAAAAGGTCCATAATTTATTTCATGACGCTTTTATGGCAATAGTATACCTTATCAAAACGGTAGGGTTAATTTCATTTTAATTACATTTGCCCTTCTTCAATTATCATTATTCTTATGAAGCTACAATTTTCTATCCCGCTATCTTTATTCGCCGCCATTGTATTATTCAGCTCTTGTCAGGGCGAGAAAAAGTTACCCATATTAGGCCCGAGATCAGTAGAAACAGTTACAAAACCTGATGGCTCTACTGGTACAGATACGGTGTATAAAACGATACCTGCATTTAGCTTTTTAAATCAGGATTCAGTAGCCATTACGAACGATAAGTTTAAAGATAAGATTTACATTGCCGACTTCTTTTTCACTTCATGCAGCACCATATGCCCTACTATGCATAGAAACATGAAGGAAATATTTGAGAAATACAAAGACAATCCAGAAGTAATGTACCTTTCGCATACCATCGACTTTAAATATGACACTCCCTCTGTACTGAAAAAATATGCGCAGAAACTAGGCGTAGATGATGGCAGATGGCAATTTGTGCATGGTAGCAAAGACAGCGTTTATAAAATTGCTGAAAAAGATTACCTGGTAGCCGTTATTGAAGATAGCACAGCAAAAGAGGGTTATATACACCAAGGTTGGTTGGTATTGATCGATAAGCAAAAACGCATCCGCGGTGCTTACGATGGTACAGATGCTAAACAAGTTGCTCAATTGATGAAAGACATCCCAGTTTTATTGTCAGAAGATAAAAAATAAGCTATGCGCAGGTTCCTGATTGGTACGTTGTTTCTATTTATGTTAGCTACCATCATCTATTCTTGTCAGGATGCCGGACAGATTAAACAAGATGTTTACTATGTGAATGGCAGAGACCTTTACATTAAGCATTGTCAAAATTGCCACGGTGCCAAAGGCGAAGGTCTTGGTGCCTTAACCCCTCCGCTTACAGACACCATTTTCTTAAAAGAAAACAAGCAAAACTTAGCCTGCTTTATTAAAAATGGTATAAAAGACACCATCACTGTGAGCGGACAAAAATATGAAGGCTCCATGCCCGCCTTTCCAGAGTTGTATGATATAGATATCGCCCAGGTAATGGTTTACATCACTAATTCATTTGGTAATAAGCAGGGTATGTATACAGCTGAAGAGGTATCCACAGTGCTTAAAAACTGCAAATAAAAAAGCTGTGTATGCTAATTATTACACAGTAAATCATTTTTTTTCTCTATCATTGGTTTACACACTAATGAAACATTTACATCATGAAAAGACTACTTCTATTAGCCATAGCTACGGCTTTTGGCACTTTGTGCTACGCGCAGAAACCTTACACTAACCCTAATTTCAAACAGCTGAGTAGTCAGCACAAACTGATAGCAATTTTACCTGCTGATGTAAAAATTACCTACAAGGCCCAACCCAGATATTTTGACTATGAGGCTAACAGAGATAAAGAGAATGAATTGGCCTACAAAGTACAATCCGCCCTCTATACCTTTTTGCTAGAGCGTGAAATGAAAAGCGCTATCGGTTTTCAAGACCTGGAGAAAACTAATTTGCTACTAAAAAGAGCTGGAATGATAGATAGTCTTAAAAGCTTCAGCAAAGATGAAATTGCAAAAGCGCTGGGCGTTGACGCTGTAGTTTCTGAAAATTACGAGCTGGAACATTTTAATGCAAGGCCAGATCGCACAAACCCTGGTCCTACAGAAAGACCATCAGCTCTGGCAGCACCTGCAAACGTTACAGGTTCCGCGACTTTAACAGTGCTCTTAAATGACAGCACAACTGGAAATTTGCTGTGGAGATTTTACACAAATGACCGCGACTTCGATGTGTTTTCGACTATGGACACGATAGAACGCGTTGCTAAAAAGCCAGTCAAGAATTTCCCTTACGCTAAGTAAAATATCTAAAAACTAGCCTACAAGTTTTTGTCGGCTATATAAGTTTGCAAAGAATTCCGATAGGCTTCCCCTATCGGAATTTCTATTCCCGCTACCACCAGCTGCAACTTTTGTACGGATTCTATCTTATCAAGTGCAATAATGTATGATTTATGCACACGCATAAAACGTTCTGTTCCTAAGCGTTCCTCTATATTTCTCAGGCCCATCCTGGTAATTACAGGCTTACCTCCTTCAACATTTATGCGGACATAATCCTTCATGCCCTCAATAAACATGATGTCCTGTATTCTGATCTTAACCAATGAGTAGTTGGCATTTACGAAAAAGTGATCATTTTCCTGAACAGATAATCTGCCTGTAGGTTGTCTCAGCTGAAATAAATCATGGGCTTTCTGTACAGCCTTTAAAAGTCTGGAAAAAGGAACAGGTTTTACCAGATAATCTACCACATCCAGGTTAAAACCATCCAGGGCATGTTCACCATAGGCAGTTACCAGTATAACCATCGGCGGATTACTTATAGAACGTAACAAATCCAGGCCATTTATACCAGGCATCTGTATATCTAAAAACATCAAATCAACTTTTTGTGTTTTTAATATCTCCAGCGCCGCCATAGGCTTACGACAAGAAGCAACAATATTCAAATAAGGAATTTGTTTAATGTTATCTTCCAACAAATCCAAGGCAGGACGCTCGTCATCTATCAATATACAATTCATGCTATAAATCTATTTGAAGTTTAACGGTAAAAGTATCTTCCGTTTGTACAATGGTAAATGAATAGTGATTGGGATAAAGCAGTTCCAATCTTCGGCGAACATTAGCTAAACCTATACCTGATGAACTTTCCTGAGCAGAGATACCTTGCGGAGCAATACCATTTACAACCATCAAATGTAACTCATCTTTATCTTCCGGAATAGAAAGCAAAACATCAATAATTGGATCTTCAAGTGTACCTATACCATGCTTGAATGCATTTTCTACAAATGGGATCAACAGCATTGGAGCAATTGTATAACGTTCAAAAGCACCGGATAGATAGAGATTAATTTTCACATCGTCACCAAAACGGAGCAATTGCAGATTAATATAATTCTTCAGATAGGCAACCTCATTAGCCAAACTGATCTGAGGGGCATTGTTATCATACAGCATGTAGCGCATCAATTGGGATAGCCTGATCAGTGAAGGTTCAAGTAATTCCGACTTCTTCCTGGCCATAGAAACCAATGTATTCAACAAGTTAAACATAAAATGCGGACTGATCTGTGAAGATAAAAACTCCAACTCTGTTTTCAAGTGAATCCGTTCCCGCTCTTCGATCAGCCTGTCACGATCCTGTTTATCCGTATATAGCCTATAGCAAAAACTAACCATAATCACAAAAGCAAAAGGTAATAAAGCAATTGGTGGTCCAGGCATGAACCCATGTCCCATTCTTCCATGTGGCATCATTCTTGGCGGTGGAAAATTAGGTCTGGCAAACCTGGGCATTTCTGGCATTAAAAGGTTATTAGCCACAATAAACAGACCTAAACACCCCAGTAATAATCCTAGATAAATCAATGTTCCATATTTCTTTTCTCTTACCGGATAGATGAGATAAGTATGAACATAAAATACAACCACTAAAAGGCTGTTTGTAACAAGCTGACTTTTTAGAAAACCATTTCGCATCTCGGGAGGTAAATTTACTACCCTCGAGAAAAATGGCAGACTCAGTACAACCAACCACAACAATAATGGAACTAAAGCATTCAGTAAACGTTTGTATCTTGATTTTTCCATTAAACTGCTCAAATGTAAAATAATAATTTATTGATAGACCAACAAATCCAGCGTATCCGCCTGCATAGCAGTAAAAATACCTAAACCGTTCTGAACATTTGTATATGGATTAGTTAGGTTTAGAGAAGTCCCACCACCACTATTCAATGCATCACTATATTCCTTATTGATCCGAAAGAGCAGCACCTTATAGTTTCCCGAAAAATTAAACATCATCTGCTGAGTTTGATAGGTAGACACCTGACCTAGAATCGCTTCCGAATCAGCATATGGCCTGGTATCACGGGTATTAATCCGCGTTGGATAAGTATCTATGTTTTTCATCATCATCATATAATAACCTCCGTCGTTGTTATTCCATTTAAAGGTAACCGGCACAAATGCCTCCGGCTCTGTACCGAAAGAAAATACGGGTACTTTCTGGCTACTGGCCGACACCGTAAAGCCTATCGGTTTGTCTGGCATGGTCGTCTGCGCACTGATTGTCTTGTCCAGATAGCTAAAACTTAAAGAATAGGTTCCTTTATCTTTTACAAACCCTGCATCAGCATATTCATATACCCCATCTGTGCTTTCAGTAAGCGCTACTGTATTTGTCCCATCAGATACTTTGAGTTCTAAATCTTTAATGGGGAAGCCATAAGAAATCGTATCATCCAGGTATTTCTGATAATATACTTTCACCAGTAAAGGAACTCCGGGACTAAGGTAAGCCTGCACTACAGGACGAGCATAATCTGCAATTGCTGCATCTTCCTTTTTACAAGCTAGCAGACCGCTAAATGCCATTATAAGAACGACAGTGCTACATTTAATATATTTTATTATTTCCATTTTAAGCTAAGTGTAATGTTTGGAGTAAGACCTAAATAATTTACATTGGAGGTAACTACCTGATTATTTACAATATTGTATTGTTTATACCATACATTAGATCGGTTGTAAATATTGAATAAGGAGAATCCAATACTGCCGGTCTTACGACTATCTACTTTAATCAGGTCATAGGTAATTGAGGCGTCCAGCCTATGATAATCCGGCATACGCAAAGCATTCTTTCCACTGATGGTTAAAAAAGTACGACTATTACCACTATAATCATCAACCGTATAGCTACTTAATGGTGCTGTATAAGGTTTTCCTGTCGCAAAGATCCAGGTTGCAGAGAAAGTCCATTTACCGTAATGATATAGATTTACAGACTTAAACTCATGGCGTGTATCCTGGCTTGCAGGAAATTCACCACCGTAAGCATCAAAATTATTGGTTGCGTTGGCTAAGGTATAACTGATCCATCCCGTATACTTTCCCCTTGTTTTCTGAAGCATAAATTCGAGGCCTTTGGCATAACCGCTACCGTTGTAAAAATGCTCTTCAAGCGTAACATTCTGGCCCGGTCTTCGGCTGCCAGTCAGTCTTTGTGAATATTCGGATAAGTTGTCCAGTTGTTTATAATATCCTTCAATATCAACTAAAAACTGACCTGTTTCATAACTCAAGCCCGCTATGTAATGGTTCGCCGAACTTACAGGTATAGAGGTACCATTTGACAGTACCCAGAAATCACGGCTTCCGGAAAGAATATCTTCTCTGAGTACCCTATTGGTAAATTGATAAAACTTGCCTGTTGATGCTTTTAAAGTTAATTTATCAGTTAAAGTATAAGTGGCCGAAAAACGAGGTTCAAAATATAGTTTACCTGTCTGATCATATAGCGTACTTCTCAATCCTCCTTTTACCTGAATTTTATCGGTCAGATCACTTTCGAGTTCTCCGTAGGCCCCAGAGGTTATTGCTGAAGTGTTTTGGTCAATCAGCTTACTGGTATCACTTTGGCTGCTTTCGTAGGTAACATGTTGCCGCGATGCAAAGCCCCCAAACAAAACTTTAACCTTTGCCCCCATCTGGTATTCCCAATCTGACTTTAAACTAAAATCCTTTAGTTTATTCTTTTCAAAAGTACCTGTACTAATTTCCTCATCATTACCATCCTCATCCTGAACAGTCACTTTGGAACTATTGTCTCTGTCACTATGGTAAGTTGAGTAACTGAGCAATGTATTTGAGTACAATTTGGAGCTCCATTTACTGGACCATTTAAAACTGGATCCAAGGTTACCATACGTAGTTTTATCTGACATGGTTATATCCCTGCCACTGTTTATTGCAGATGGAAGCGTCAAACTTCTACTGTTATCCAGGTTGTCATTTCCCTGATAAATACTCCAGGAAAATCTGTTTTTCTGATCAGGCGCATAAGTATATTTTGCATTCAAATCGTAGAAATAAGATGATGGGGTACTTACAGAAGCTGCATTTCCGCCAAAACCACCTCCACCACCACCTGGAGGCCTACCAGGTCCCGCTCCCCCTGCAGCACCACTCCCGCCTGCCGTAGCTGTACTCGTGTTAAATTTATTAAAGATCTTATCATACAAAGGTCCCTGGTAAGAACGCCGATAGGCCAATAACAATGTTGATTTGTCATTCAAAGGTTTTTCAACAAAAACATTTGCACTCAGTAGACTTAAATCACCCGCAATATTAGTTTCTTTACTATTGCCTTCCTTGCCTACAATATCAGTTACGCTGGATAACCTTCCACCATATTTCGCAGAAAAACCACCCTTATACATGGTGACATCTTTAACTGCATTGCTGTTAAAAGCACTAAAAAAACCATAAAGATGGTCAACCTGGTACACCGTAAAACCATCAAAGAGAACCAGGTTCTGATCAGGCGTACCACCACGCACATATGCTCCTGAAGAAGATTCGTTACTGGCACTGATGCCGGGCATCAATTGAAAAGACCGTAGAATGTCCTTCTCTCCGATATTCGGTAATTCCTCCAGTTTTGAAGGTGAAATTTGTAACACACTAACCCTTCGCTTATCAGTACTCATTAAGCCCTCAGTACGCTTATCTGTAATCACCACCTCATTAAGTGTTTTTAATGCCGGGTAAAGACCAATAATCAACTCTTTTTTAATATTATCCTTATTAAGGTAATAGGTTTCACGCTGATAGCCCACATAATTTACATCAAGCTTACAGGTATCAGAGGGAACAGCTATAAGTGTAAAATAACCATCGGCATTGGTACTACTACTAATACCTAAGTGTTGGACACGAACGATTGCGGAAGGAAGAGATTCTCCACTAGCACGATCAATAATACGCCCTGTGATGTTAAAGGGTTCATTTTTTCGTTTCTCTGTTGTTGTTTGTACCATCTGCTCTTCAGATTTTTGAATCTGAAATGACTTCGTATTGGGAGCCGCCATACTTTGACGCATTTTCTTTAAACGCGCTACGTCTTCCGGAACCCGGATAATGTATACGGTCATATCTGCATCAACCCAATAGTATAGCTTATTCGTTTTACACAACTGAAAGATTACATCTTTAACATTTTCATTATTAAAACGATCTACCACATCATACTTACTCAGGATACTTCTGTCAAAGACAATTTTAATGTCAGAACCCGCCATGATGGTATCCAGTATCTTATCCATTGAGGTGGTATAAAATCCATTTATTGTAGCTTCAGTCTTTAATGGCCGCTGGGCCTTCGCTGTATAGGTAATTAGGATAGTAATCACTATAAGCCATATTTCTTTTCTCATCCTAATCTGATTATAGATTAGTGATTAGCTGGGCTCCAAATGGCTGATCGATCTCGCCAACCGTTATAAGACCTCTGGAAATTATGGTATAATATTTCCCTGCTGTAAGGGTTTGGTCTGCTAGTAGCGCCTTAACAATTCCGTTAGCTTTAAGCTCAAATGAATAAACTTTCGGGTCAATTGCCTGAAAAGCACTTGCCGATTTATATGCCTTATCGCTAATCAACGTTTCCCCGTCACTAACTGATAAATCCAGCGCGGGTGCATCGGGAGACAAGTTGATAAATCTGATAAAGGCCTTTTCTGTCGAGGCCACTGTCATTTCATCTTTGACCAGCAGAACCTCCTGTTTATCTCCTTTATCAATTAAAAATGCAGAATAAGCTTCATTATCTTCCAGACTTACGGTTTTGCTCGTTAATACATTGCTGCTGCTTTCTGTGGTAAAACTTAAAGTATGATCGCCTGCGGTAAGGCTGCTATAAGTTATTACTCCGCCAAAAGCTACTGCTCCGGAAGTATTGTATTTCGTACCATCAAGGTAAATATTATAAGTACCTAATGTAGGAGATGCATTTGCAATGCTAAGGTAAGAATAGGCAACAGACTCAGTTTCTTTTGAACAAGATGCTAATGTTAGTCCAAAAAGGAAAATAGCCCCAATAATAAGCTTACATAATTTTTTAATGCCGGTTTTTGTAGAAATTTTCATCGCAATTAGTTTAAATGTTAATATTTATAAAACTCAACGTCATGTTGATGAAGCGAATTTTAGAAAATATGATGTTAACAAATGTTAATTGAGATCAACTGGCACTAAAATCAGATTAAACCGGTATTTTTTGCGAAGAATAGTAAAAGTTCCTGGCAGAATATAAGTCTTACTCTACCAATTCAACCCTTTTTACCGTCTTCTGCGGAACTTCCTGTGGCTTTACTTTTTCGATAGGATTGCTTTCAATTTTCTTCGCAGGCTTCTTCTTTTTAAACTTCCTGCCGTACCAAACTAAAAAACCAGTTATCGGTAAGCTTGCACCAATTAAAGAGGCCAGAAAAGCCAAAACCTTTCCTGGAAATCCTAGAATGCTGCCCACATGGATATCAAAATTCATTTTGCGCAATTTGGTAGAGAATCCTGCGGTTGCATAATCTGTACTGTATACATCTTCACGTTTAAGTTCTGTTCCAGTATGCTGATCAAATGTATGACCTTGACTATTGTAAAATTGTCCTGTGTTTGGATACACAGTAATGTTAATCGTAGCTTTTGCTGCTGATGTATCAGGAAAATTGTAATAGAAACCCTGAGATTTCGGATGTTTTGTAATTACTTTATTCCAGGCTAAATCCATAACCTGCTCTGGCGTATAAAACTTGTTGGCTTGCAAGGAATCAGACTCCATACGCTTAAATTCGGTTAGCTTTTCCCCTCCAGAAGTTACCCAGTACAACCCTTCACTATACCATTTTATGCCATATACCATTCCGGTAAGCGCTATTGCCAATAAAAACAATAGCGAGTAAAAGCCCAAAACGTTATGCAAATCGAGATTTACACGCTTAAAAGAAGCCCCCCATTTGATTTTAAAACTCTTATCGCTGGTAGATTTGTTCCATTTCTTTGGATACCACCAGATCAGTCCGGTAATCAATAATACCACAAACACCATTGTTCCATAGTTTACAATGGGGCGACCAATCTCATATGGCATCCATAAAAAACGATGGCCATTCAAAATAAACCTAAAGAAGTCAGTTTCACCTTTTTTACGAACTTCCTTGCTCACGATCTCACCCGTATAAGGATTAATTTTAAGGGTAATCCCCCCACCTCTTCTTCCGCCACCACGCGTTCCCTTTTCCTTCTTTTCAACCTTATTCTTTAAATTCAGATTTATGGTACGACCTTGCTGATAATTCGCATAAGCTGGCAGTTTATCGGGGTAATCACGAGCAACTATGGCCGACAACTGTGCCGGGCTAATGACAGGTTTATCCTGTTTTTCAATCTTTGTTTCCGGCGCTAATAAATCATTAATCTCTTCATTAAACACCCAGATACAACCTGTTAAACAAACAATTAAAACAATGATTCCAGAAGCTAATCCCAACCAAAGATGGAGCCATTTGTTGATTCTGGTGAAGAGTGAATCCTTGCTCTTCTTTTTTGCTGGGGTATTTTTAGTTGCCGGTATCATTGTTTTATTCGTTTGGTGTTATAAATTGTATTTTTTGATGAAGGAATTATTTTACGTGCTGAATAGCAGTAATCAATCCACCTTCAACTTTAAGCCCTCTTGTAGCCGTGTGAGTAGAAGCATCCACTTTGTAAACCCAGGTAGTGCCATCTGTAAGGTTTACACCCATATAACCAGTTTTTCCATCTTTAGGGCTGTAGTTATTTACAGTCACATTTACGATGCTAGCAGCGTCAGGAAAACCAGTTACCATTGATACGGTCTTGTTTACCACATCTACAATAGCCAGGCGCTTACCATCAACATAAGCGCCAGTTGTAGCCTTTACCTCCAGGTTAGCAATGAATTTATTTTGACCAACATATAACCAGTTCGTAATTACATATCCGTTAGAAGCCGTTTCGAAGTTCATTAAATAAGTCTGGTCAAATTCAGTTGTACCAGCTTTAATACGGGTAATAGACGATGGTTTAGTAGAAGTCAGCACACCACCTTTTTGTGCTACAGAAGAAGAAAAGGCATAAGTATCCCCATTTTCAACTACAGCTAAACCATCAGTAAAGTACCTTCCGATAAAGCTTGTACGGGTATCCTTAATTGTTTTTTCATATTGCATAGCAGGATAAGAATAAACTGCGATACCAGCGAAATCAGGATAGTCTGTTTCGAAACTATTGTTTTTAATGCTGAAAAAAGGAGCAAAAATTTTGGTTCCTACCTGCTTAATCCAACTAAAGTGAGCAATCTCTCCGTTTTGAGAAGCAGCAACAGCATCCAATGTACCCTCTGAAGTTTGTACATTAGTTTCTGTGCTCACAATATACCAGTTCGCTAAAGTAGGTCCAGTAGCGGCATAAGCTCTTGGTACTTTTACCATTAAAATATCCTTATTCACAGGAGCGAAAGCATGAACAGTTGCCGCAGTAAAATCACTTAATTTACTGATCTTTCCCTCTTTAACATCATAAACCGTAACCGCACCAGGGTTACCACGACCGTAAAGCATGCTAAAGAATTTTGTACCAGAGGTAACATAGTAACGGTAAGTACCGTCTTGCTCCACACCATTACCGATAATGGATACTTTACCTTCTTCAAGGCTACTTGCAGTAACCAGGTAATCTGCTTTCCCTGTTTGGGCAACCGGGGTAACTGCCAATATGTAGTTTCCAGGGTTTTCAGGAATAACCTCTCTATTATTTTTTTTGCAAGAAGATAAAACAGCGGCGAACATCAGAACGGATAGTGCCTTGGTAATCATTGTTTTCATATCAGTCATTATTAATTGAGTTATTTATTATTGTTGATTTTTATTAAAGAAATATCTAAGGTTTAAGTAGAACCCGCGACCAGGTTTTTGCAGACTGAAGTTATCGTACAGGGGTTTATCCGTAAGGTTTTTCGCCTCTAATGAAATATTGTAACGACCGTTCTTCATGCTGTATACCAGGTTAACATCATGTGCGAGTTGTGTGGGGATTCCGTTTTTATCAGCCATATTACTACTGCCGAGGCTTGGCCAGTACAACCAAAATTGATTGACATAAAGTAGGTTGTACCCTACCGTCAGGTGATTACCTTTTTTTCCGATGTCCCTTAAGGACACACTTGCATCCAGATTCCCAAACAAATATGGAATGTTAGGCATCTGGTCTAAATAGACGTCGCTTTCCGAAGTATATCCATCTTCATATTTCTGCAAATTTTGCAGATATTGATAAGTCATGGTCCCACCAATAGATAACCAGTTTTTATAAGAATATCTTACTTCCCCATCTACCCCAATTGTACTTACTCCCTCTTTGTTGTTAGAGATGGTTTTACCTTGGGCTTTACTCAGGAGATTAATTGTGTTATAAATGAAGTCGCTAGAATACCTGTAAATCCCGTTGGCCGTTACAGAAAAACGATGCTCCTTATTGAGGCTAAATCCATAGACCATTCCTATGTTAAAATTATCGCTCTTTTCCGGTTTCAATGTCGGGTTTGGATCTTGATTTTCTAAATCACCAAATATTTCCGTTGCTTCCGGCATCCGGTTAGCCATTTCATAGGAAGTTCTGACTTGCAGGTTTGGATTGAAAAAATAAGCGATAGCAAATCCATAACCTATTTTTTCAGTAACGTTGTTAAGATTTTTGCTTTCGATGATATTGTTCTGATAAATGTACTTCCCAAAAAAGTTCGCACTCCATTTATTATCAATATCATAACTATAGCCAAAGCCGAGTACATTTTTATCCATCTTTTTAGCTGGATCAAGCTTATCATTAGCAGGGATCAATAAATCTTTCGTTTCACGGTTAAAGGTGGAAAAAACATTGTTGATGGCTACCGAATGCCTTTCGCTGATCTTGTAACTAACCATTGCAGTTGCCAAACCATTATGATTATAGTATTTAGCGTCGGTATGCGCACGTTCACCATAAGCGGCTTTTGGCGTACGTACGCCATACCAATTGTAACTTGCACGAGCAGTATCTATATTCCTTTCAAATCCAAGGTTGTAGTTAGCATTTATGGTAACATCCATCCCTTTTATCAGATTTGTTTTTTTGTATTTAAGTGATGGCATCACAATGTTTCCACGCCTGTGGAATGCACCAAAAACTTCATCTGGACGTGCACCGGTTTGCATTTCTTTATAATTCTGTCCCATTGTGATTCCGAATAATAAATTATCTGCGAAAGATTTATCGATTACACCAACATTTGCAATCAAAGTCTCGTTATGGTATACGTCATGAAACCTGGGTAATGAAATTTCAGGTCCTTGTACATTTGTAAGTCTTGACGGCAATTGCACCTTGTAATTATTATCTGAGTAATTCTGAAAAGCACTTACCTGAACAGTAAAACCTGATTTTGAGGTAGCAGCAGCATTAATCACCCCTCTGTGGGTATTGAACGATCCATATGAGTAAGATGCATCCACATAATTCCTGTGCTTGTTGCCAGTCACAATATTTACGGCACCACCTAAAGCATCAGAACCTAACCACATCGGTACTACCCCCTTGTATACTTCTACACGCTCGGCGACATTGATGGGGATGTTGTTGATTTGAAAAGAAGAACCAAAGTTGTCCATTGGAATTCCGTCAATAAAGTAGCGGATATGCTTACCAGAAAAACCATTTAAGGATATATTAAAACTAGAACCAACACCACCTGTTTCCCTCACCCGCACACCGGCAACCCGATCCAGGGCGCTGGAAATGTCCATTGTTGTATTATATAACTTGGTTGCATCCACAGCAGTTACGTTAAAGGCTTGCCTATTCACTTCTTTAACTGCAGTACGCCCCATCACTACAACTTCTGCAAGGTCATTATGAATAGACTTTAAGTTGAATTTGAGTTGTCTGATGACTGGTGTACCTACTAATACTAGTTTTTGTACAGATTCAACATAACCTAAATACCGAACGCTGATCTTATGGTCGCCTGCTCCAATCTCTTGAATTTTAAATTTCCCTTCAGCATCTGTTAGGGTAGATTTATTGGTTCCTAAAACCTGAATACCTGCTCCAATAAGTAGCTCTCCAGTAGTAGATGTTACTATTCCTTCTATCGTATATTTCTCCTGTGCCTGGGCGAAAAATCCGATAAAAAGAAAGAAAATCAACCATATGTACTTGTAATGAGTAGCAATTCGCATATTATATATATTAACTTTATTTAGATTAATTCTTAATTGACGCAAAAATATATGTTACTTTGTACGATAGTTGCAGTAATGCATACGAATTAAGCAGAGAATTTAAAGGCCCTTATATGGTAGATATTTACATCAAAGACAAGTTTGGAAAATTGATCTTATCTGAAAAAATACAGGCGAAAGAGGATATATATTATGAGAAAACAGTCATAATTGCAAAGAACCAAACGCTTAAAGTAACCATTACTTTAAACACAGCTTTCCCCCCTACTGATCTAGCTTGGACAGAAAAAGAGCTACAAACATTTGATAAAATCATCGAACTGATTAGCAAGGATCTTTCCAGGAATTTTTCTATTGAAGAGTTGGCCGATCATGTTGGTATGAACCGTACCAAATTACAAGCTGGATTTAAACAGGTGTTTAATAAAACCATAAATTCCTTTACGCAGGAATTGAAAATGCAAAGTGCTAAGGACTTGATAACCGGAAATAAGGGCTATAGTTTAAAGGAGATTGCAAGTATGCTAGGTTACAGACATTCCAATCATTTTTCTGTCGCATTTAAGAAGAGATTTAACGTTTCCCCTTCTGTCTTTAAAAAAATTGATTAAAACAAGAGGATTACCTATCTTTTCATAGCATAAGATGAAAAGAATTGAACAGCTGACCTTATTATTAACCAAAAGTTAACAAAACCTTGAATGAGCTATTAACAGGCTCGGGAAGCCCTCTGTTTAAAGAAATATTAAACAAGGAGATAACAGGGATCAAACAGGGACTTAACAGGGACATAACAGGGGCAAATCCTTGTTAAATCCCCAGTACTTCCTTGTTACATTGTAGTTAAATCCATGTTCTTATCGAGACACTTATTATCTCCTTGTAAATTCATTATATGGTGATAAAGCGCTGTGTTTATGCTATTACCCGTAATAACATAAATAAGCTACATCATCATTACATGTCGCTTCAAACGAAGTTCCTGCAGCCACATCAAACGCTTCTTGTTCTGCATATTTTTTAATTGCTCCATCTGCGGTTAGCTTTACCTCCATAATACCTGATATAATGACCATTTTTTCAGGTGATGAGGCCGCAAAAGTATAAGTCCCCTTTTTCATTACACCCACAGTAGCTTTGCCTTTAGCGGTTTCCAATCCAAGGCTTTGAACTTTCCCTTCGAAATATACATTGTGACTTATTGGAGAATTGGTTGAATTACTCATGATTTTGGTTCTATTGTTTAAGGTTAATATTAAAAAGGCAAATGTATTGAAATCAAACAGTTTTTTCTTACTCAACTGTAACAGGAACACTTTCGGGAAGAACCGGAACTTCAGTTTGAAATATTTCATCCAAGTTTAAACTGAAACCGGGTAATATATCAGAAGTAAATTTGTCGCCAACGATAAATGGTGGAGCGGTGAAATAGTTACCCGAATCATTGAGTACATGTTTTAAAAATGTTTTGGTGTTGGGATCAACAATCCAATACTCTTTAACCCCAAATTCCTGATACAATTCATACTTGATCTGCAAATCTTTTTGATTGTTACTCGGTGACAAAATCTCGACCACGATATTCGGGGGACCGATACAACCTTTTCTATCCAGCTTTTGAAGGTCACAGATCACACAAATATCTGGCTGAACTACAGTGTAAATATTTTTATCGTCTTTTGATCCTTTAGGAAACCGAACATCAAAAGGAGCAGAGAAAACAGAGCACTTTTTCCCTTTTAAATGAATATATAGTTCTGCAGCAACTTCCCTTGATACTTCCTGATGAAAGGTTAGCGGAGCACTCATCTCAAAGATCTTACCTCTAATTAATTCTAGTCGTTCCTCGAATTTCCAATTTAGATAATTGGCATAAGAATAAGTTCCTGAAAGATCTATCTCATTGAAATGATGTACAATAGGGTTTCCTGTCTGATAGGGCTTTGTTTTTTTCTGCTTAACTGTTTTCTTCTCGTTCATATCTGGCATTTTTAATTCACCGTAAAGATATAAATATTATCCAATAACAACAATAAATATATTTTATAAAGAAATAAAATATATTATAGTTTAATACAGAATTTTATAAAAAAGCAGATATAAATTAAGTTTTTGTATCTTTGTGCAAAATGCAAGCTGTTCTATCGCTGGCCCGATCAAAAGGGAAAGAGGAAAGTCCGGGCAACACAGAGCATCTCGCTTCCTAACGGGAAGAGGCTCAGGACTGAATGCCTGAGTTATGGAAAGTGCCGCAGAAAATATACCGCCGATGGCTTTTAAGCACAGGTAAGGTTGAAAACGTGAGGTAAGAGCTCACGATTTTTCCGGGCGATCGGAAGAGTGGTAAACCCCGGGAGTTGAAAGACCAAATAGGCTAACGTATGTAGGGCTGCTCGTCCGATGTTAGTGGGTAGGTCGTTAGAGATAAATGGTAACATTTATAGTAGATTAATGGTAGAATCCTAATTTATTGGGAACAGAACCCGGCTTATAGGCTTGCATTTTTTTATTTTATAAAGGGGTTATTGATAATATAAATTATATTAGTACCCTAACACGAAAATGATTAGCATATCTATGGCAAAATTATTGATAATTGATGATGAGCGGGCAATACGAAACACCCTTCGGGAAATTTTAGAATACGAAAACTACGAAGTTGATGATATAGACAATGGTGTTGAGGGATTAGAGCTCATTAAGAAAAAGAAATACGATCTTGTTCTTTGTGACATCAAAATGAATAGAATGGACGGCATGGAAGTGCTTGAACAAGCATTAGCTTTTAGTCCTGACCTTCCTTTTATCATGATATCTGGCCATGGCACAGTTGAAACGGCCATTGAAGCTAGTAAAAAAGGTGCTTTCGACTTTATTTCTAAACCACCTGATCTAAACAGATTATTAATTACGGTTAGAAATGCGCTTGACAGAGGTACTTTAGTTACTGAAACTAAGGTCTTAAAAAGAAAAGCTAGCAAAACAAGAGATATTCTTGGTAGCTCTGATAGCATCAACAAAATTAAAGAGACGATTGAACGCGTTGCACCTACCGAAGCAAGGGTTTTAATAACCGGCGCCAATGGTAGTGGTAAAGAATTGGTTGCGCGCTGGTTACACGAAAAATCTCAACGTGCTGAAAATCCGCTTATTGAGGTAAACTGTGCTGCTATCCCTTCTGAATTAATTGAAAGTGAACTTTTTGGTCACGAAAAAGGTTCTTTTACCTCAGCTGTAAAACAACGCATTGGTAAATTTGAATTGGCTAATGGTGGTACCCTATTTCTAGATGAAATTGGTGATATGAGCCTTTCTGCACAAGCTAAAGTATTGCGTGCTTTACAAGAGCATAAAATTACCCGTGTTGGTGGCGAAAAAGAACAGGAAGTAAACGTTCGCGTACTTGCTGCGACCAATAAAGATCTTTTAAAAGAAATTGAAGCTGGTAATTTCCGTATGGATTTATACCATCGCTTAAATGTAATTAATATACATGTTCCTCATTTAACGGAACGGACTGAAGATATTCCTGAAATTGCCTTGAACTTCCTTGAAGAAATTTGTCGCGATTATGGGATGCCTGCTAAGAAGATCAACGATGCTGCTATGGCCGCATTGCAAGCTTTACCCTGGACTGGAAACGTTCGTGAGTTGCACAATATGATTGAGCGTTTGATTATTTTAAGTGATAAAGCCATCACCGAAAACGATGTGATCTCTTTTGCCAATCCAGGTGGAGGAACAAACATTGGTGCTATGGGTTCAAACAATGGTCATGCTGGATCGCAAAACAGTCAGTCGATTGACTATGAGAAATTCAACAACTTCCAGGATTATAAAGATCATGCAGAAAGAGAGTTTATCAAATTTAAGCTAGAGAAAAACAATTGGAACGTATCCAAAACTGCTGATGACATCGAAATTCAACGCAGTCATCTATATAGTAAGATTGAGAAATTTGGCTTGAAAAGAGCAACAGAATAAAAAAAAACTCCTGATTAAAATCAGGAGTTTTTTTTTTATACATTACCCCATATAGTCGGCTTGCCTGCTTAGCAAAGCCCTGTACTTATTGAAAACTGCAGTCTTAGAAACAAAGCCCATATAGCGCCCTGCCTCATCCAATACCGGCAATAACCAGGCATTCTCCTTTTCCATCTTCTGCAAGACAATTTTCAAATGGTCAGAAATAACCACGACATCCGGGGCAGCCTGCATCAAGTTGTTCACAGACCATTCCTCTGCATGGTTTGTCCCCTTTCTTAAAATATCCTCTACATAAACCAGCCCTTTAAAGGCTTTTTCATCATCTATAACTGGAAACAGGTTCCTTTTAGATTGCAAAATTTCGTTCAAACGTGCTGAGATTAAATCTTGCTCATTCAACACCAAATAATCAGTTTCGACCAGATGTCTTAACTTCATCATATTCAACACTGTGGTATCCTTATCTTCCAATGAGGAGAGCTCTCCCTTTTCGGCTAAAGGTTTGGTATAGATAGAATATTGATTTTTATTCCTGTTGATCAGATAAGAAATAGCCGATGTAATCATCAAAGGAACCATCAAAACATATCCACCCGTGATCTCCGCAATTAAGAAGATCCCAGTAAGTGGTGCATGCATTATCGCGCTTAGCGATGCCGCCATACCTGCAACAATAAAATTGGCCACATTCAAATGAGCGATACCCAAAGTATTAATAGAAAATGCAAGCACAAAACCCATTAATCCGCCCATGATCAAACTGGGTGCAAAGATACCACCATTACCGCCGGCGCTTAAAGTAATCAACGTAGCTGCTGATTTAGCAAAGACGGTAACGACAGTAAACAGGATGATCACCCATGGTAGACTACTATACTCAGAAAATATACTATTTGTAAGTAAAGCCGTGTAATTACCGCCTAAAAGGCTTTTGATAGTGATGTAGCCTTCTCCATATAAGGTTGGGAATAAAAACACCAACAAGCCCAACATTAAGCCGCCTACCACTACTTTTTTATAAGGATTGGTGATCTTATAAAAAGAACCCTTAATAAAAGCATTGATCTTTGTAAAATAGATAGAGAAAATACCGATCAATACCGCCAGTAAGACATAATAAATCAAGGCATTCATTTTCCATCCTTCTGTAACCAGGAAAAATAACTGTTCGTTGTAAAACAAACGTGCGACTACTGCGGCTGTAGCCGAGGCCAGTAATAAAGGTATAAACGCGGGAATAGTAAATTCTGGAAGTAAAATTTCTATGGCGAACACCATTCCAGCAATCGGACTATTAAATGCGCCTGCGATACCTGCCGCTGCACCACAGGCCAACAACATGGTCGTCTCTCTATAGGATAAACCTAAGAAACGGCCAACAACAGAGCCAATAGCTCCCCCACTGGTTACAATAGGTGCTTCCAATCCTGTAGAGCCTCCAAAACCTACTGTTAAAGCAGCCGTGATGACTTGCGAGTAGGTATTATGAGGTTCGATCTTACTTGATTTTTTAGAAATCGTATACAGTATTGGAGTTAAACCCGTTTCAAACTTCCCTTTCCTGATAAAGCGTCGGACATACATGACCGACAGCAGGATTCCGATAAAAGGGAAGAAGAAAAATAGGTAATACTTGTACTGCCACTGAAAGCCTGTCTGCAAAAAATCTTCGATATGGTGCGTTATGGCTTTCAGTAAAGATGCGGCAAGGCCAGCAAGGATACCTACAATTAGTGCTGCAATGACAAGAAAGTTCCGGTTAGAGATCTTTGTTTTCCTGTACTGATTAATTGCGTCTACATAATTCACTAACCTAACGTACATTTCCAGCTAAATTTTAGGCATCAAACTTATCTAATAATTTAATGAGTGTGGCGAAATCTTTAGGATATGGGGCTTCTATTACGATGTCCTGTCCATCCAGTCCTTTAAATACAAGGTGCCTGGCATGTAGGGCAAAGCGTTTCATAATAGGCTGCTCCTCGTCGTCTTTAGCAATACGGTAACCTTTTTTCATGCTCGAAAGGAATACCGGCTTACCTCTATACATATCATCACCCGCAATTGCAGCGCGCTGCGTGGCCAGGTGAATCCTGATTTGGTGCATACGCCCGGTAATGGGCTTACATTCTACCAAAGTATAGTGTCTGTAATGTTTTATCGTATTAAAGATAGTTTCTGCGCGTTTACCCTCTTTACGATCAATCGTAACGCTTTTATTGCCATCATTTAAGATCGGAAGGTCAATAAAAAGGTCTTTGAAGGTAAACTGACCATCAACAATGGCATGGTAAGTTTTATTGATTTTACGCTTTTCGAACTGTATGGCCACATTGCGATATGCTTCGGGCGTTTTAGCGATAATAATGGCACCGGATGTTTCTTTATCTAAACGGTGACATACCTGAGCATCAGCTGAATACTGCCTTGCCAGGCGAAGAATATTTACTTCTCCTGAACCGCCGCGCTCGTCTAATGAAGCTACAAACGGCGGTTTATTTACTACGATATAATCATCGTTTTCAAATAGGATAAGATCTTTAAAGGAAGGATATTTCAATATGATAAGAATTTCTTAGCTGCAAAAGTACTAAGAAAGTTCGAATTTATAGCCCACTCCTTTAACTGTTGCCACATAAGTTTCGCCTAATTTCTCGCGGAGCTTACGAATATGTACATCAATAGTACGGTTGGTAACCACTACAGAGTCTTCCCAAATATTCTTTAAGATTGATTCTCTGGTGTATACTTTTCCAGGTTTTGAAGCTAACAGATAAAGCAATTCGAATTCTTTTTTGGCCAATACCACTTTCTTACCACTCTGATAAACCAGGTAAGCTTCTCTATCAATCACTAAATCTCCGATTTCAACTTTATTGTCAGATACCTCGTCAGCACTTGAATTTCTTCTTAATATAGCGTTAATACGGCTTACCAAAGCGCGAGGCTTAATAGGCTTAGCAATATAATCATCTGCACCTACATTAAAACCAGCAATTTCAGAGTACTCTTCACTGCGTGCAGTAAGGAACACCATAAATGTGTTTTTAAACTCAGGAATTGCACGCATAAGTCTGCAGGCCTCAATTCCGTCCATCTTCGGCATCATGATGTCGAGAATAATTAAATCAGGGTGTACCTTCTTTGCAATCGTAATTCCCTCCTGCCCGTTTGACGCTAAATAAACCTGATAACCTTCTTTTTTAAGATTATACTCTATCAGCTCTAAAATATCTGGTTCATCATCAACAATAAGTATCTTCTGTTTTACGGTGCTCATAGCTTTAATTATTTGTTACGAAATTAAGTAATCAATTACAATGTAGCGTTAAACCTAAGTTAACAAATTGTTAATAAGCTCATCTATATTAACATGGATTTAGGCTTAGCGTAAAGTCTTACTCAAAAATGCCTCCAATTGTTCACCACGAAGGTTTTTAGCGATGATTTTTCCGCTTGGATCTACAATAAAAGAACTTGGTATAGCTTCGATCGCATAAAGCTTTGCCATAGGACTATCAAAATCTTTCAAATCGCTGCCTTGTGCCCAGGTTAATTTATCGGCCATAACAGCACTCTTCCATGCTGCAGGATCTTTATCTAAGGATATACCCAATATGGTAAAGTTCTTATCCTTATAAGTGTTGTAAGCCTTAACTACGTTAGGATTTTCTTCTCGGCATGGTCTGCACCATGAAGCCCAGAAATCAAGCATCACATATTTACCTTTAAAATCAGACAATTTGATTGACTTTCCATCGATACCATCAACAGTAAACTCTGGAGCTGGTTGTCCAACTTGTACAGATTTAAGCTTGGCCATTCTTACCAAAAACTCAGTTACAGCGGCATTGTCATTAAAATTACTTTTGATTTTATCAGCATAATCCGACATTTCTTGCTCATACTCGGCCGGATTCAAAAGGTTTATCGCATAAAAGCTAGCCAAAGAAGTTGTATTGCCTTGTGCAAACTTTAACACCGCTTTATTCAATCCATCAATTTCCTGCGTATATGCTGGTTTCAATTGTTCCATAATCGCATCCCTTTGATCAGGTTGAGCGGCTACAGCCTCATCAAATTTCTTCTGAATTTCAGAGATTTTGCCCATATACTGGTTTTTCACTTTGTTCAGTTCTTCCAGTTTATCAGCTTCCATAGCACCAGAAATGCTATAAGCAAGGGTTTTATCTGCTAAATCCGCATTAATCTTAATCTGATCACCATTTTTGGCAATGATCATGTATTCACTGTGACCAGAAGAGATTCTAAAAAAATCAACGGCAGCTGAACTGTGCGTAAATTTAAACTCTCCTTTATCAGAAAACACGGTAGAGTCTAATGGGGTTTGATGATCTTTCTGCAAGCCAAACAAATAAACTTTGCTACCTGGAGTTGCATTTTTAAATTGTCCTTCTATTACAAAACTGCCTTTATCTTTACATGCTGCAAATACAACGCACATCAATAATATATAGCTTATTCTCTTTATCATCATCTTCATTATTTTAACTTTTCTTGTAACAATTCATTTATTTTCTGAGGGTCAGCCTTTCCCTTGGCAAGTTTCATTACTTCACCAACAAAAAGCCCTAACACTCCTTTTTTTCCTTTTCTATAGGCTTCAACCTGAGGTTGATACTTAACCAGAACGTCGTCTACAAAGGTCGACAATTCGTCGCTATTCTCTACAATCAGCAGATTCAGCTTCGCGGCCAGTTCCATCACATTGTCTGCCGGTGCTTTAAACAGCGCTGGTAACAATTGTTGCAAGGCGATCTGCTGGGTGATTTTCTTATCTTCCACCATATTGATCACATCGGCAAGCTGCTCTGGGATCACTTTAAAATCCGCTATTCCTATTTCTTGCTCGTTTAATAAGGCCCTAACGGAACCTGTAAGCCAGTTCACCAGGCTCTTTTTGTTATTTACAAAAGGCAATGCTTCATTAAAATAACTTAACAAATCATGATCTTCGGACAACATTGTGGCTTCAGAATCACTTACACCGTAATCCGTTACCAGCTTTTTGGCAATTTCCTGTGGCAAAGCAGGCATATCAAACTTCAACTGCGCCAACCACTCATCTGATATATGTACAGGCGCAAGATCTGGATCTGGGAAATAACGGTAATCATTTGCTTCTTCTTTACTTCTCATTGGTGCCGTAGTACCATGATCAGCATCAAAAGTAAGGGTACTCTGTATAATCTTTCCGCCAGCCAGAATCACTTCTTTCTGCCTTCCATATTCAAAATCCATTGCCCTACGCACATTTCTGATTGAATTTAGATTTTTCACCTCACAGCGAGTTCCAAATTCAATCGTTCCTTGTTCGCGAATAGAGATGTTGGCATCACAACGTAAACTCCCCTCTTCCATATTTCCATCACTCACATCCAGGTGACGAACCAGCTTCCTGATCTCTGTTAATAAAAGTGAGGCTTCTTCTGCACTTCTGATATCAGGTTCTGTTACGATTTCAATTAGCGGTACACCGGCCCGGTTTAGGTCAACGTACGAATATTTATCATCCTGATCGTGCAAACTTTTACCTGCATCTTCTTCCAGGTGAATCCTATTGATCCCTATCCGTTTTTCTTCACCATTACTCAAAGTTACATTGATGAAACCATTCTGGCAGATGGGCTTATTGTCTTGCGTAATCTGATACCCCTTAGGCAGATCGGCATAGAAGTAATTTTTGCGATCGAAATAATTGACTTGATTGATGGTGCAATTTAAGGCTAGGCCCATCCGCACTGCTTTTGCAACTACCTCTTTATTTAATTTAGGCAATGCACCTGGTAGGGCTAAAGAAACTGGAGATATATGTTCATTGGGTTTTGCACCGAAAGAAGCACTATCAGACGAGAATATTTTCGATTGTGTATTTAATTGTACATGGATCTCTAAACCAGATACCAATTCGAATTCTGATGGAGAAACTGCAGTTTTCGTACTCATTTATAGGCAATAATTTTCTTAAAAATTGATGTATTTGATATACAAACATAACTATTTATACCTTACAAACGGAGTTCTGTCGCCATAATTATACTTGCAAATGGCACATTAAAGCTTTATCCAAGCAAAACTTATCGCCCTACCCAATTGTTAATCTCCTATATTTGGATAAAATGGAAGCAATAATTGCAGGAGCTACGGGTTTAATTGGAAGCAGTTTATTGCACCAACTACTAGATCACCCCGATTACACAATGATTACCGCTGTAGTTAGGAACGAAATACACCTACAGCACCCTAAGTTTCGGCAGGTAGTGGTTGATTTTGATCGACTCGAAAACCATCAGGAAGATATCAAGGGCGATGTGGTATTTTGTGCATTGGGTACAACCAAAAGTAAAACGCCCGACAAAGCGCAATACCGAAAAATAGATTACCAATACCCATTGGACATTGCATTTATTGCGCAGCAAAATGGCGCCAGTCAGTACCATTTGGTATCGGCACTAGGCGCCAATCCAGACTCTTCTATCTTTTACTCCAAACTAAAAGGCGAAGTGGAGCGCGACCTTAAAACCATTCCTTTTAAAGCCATACACATCTATAGACCATCGCTGTTAGTTGGCGACCGTAAGGAACACCGTACCGGAGAAGGCATCATGATTGGGCTGATGCGGTTTTTAAATCCTTTGCTTATTGGTGGGTTAAAAAAATACCGAAGCATAAAAATAGAAAAGGTTGCTTCAGCCATGCTAAAGCAATCCTTAAAACCACTGTCAGGTATATTTACTTATGATTCAGATCAGATAGAAGAATTAGGTTAAAAGCTTGTCTTTAGGCCTAATGTAAACCAGGAACCTGGCATCGGCACTGCTCCCGCTTCAATATATTGTACATTAAACAAGTTGGCACCATCTGCATAAATGCTGTAGTTTTTCTGTTTAAAAGCTACTCTGGCATCCATTACCATATAATCCTTGTAATTGATGCGCTCGCTGTAACGAGTGGTTAGGCTTAAAGAAAACAGTTTGTAAAAATCAGCGCTCACCGTACTGCTCAACTGATTTCTTAAGCTCTCCAAGGCATAGCGCGAGAACACAGCTGTAGCCAAAGTCTTTTTAAAGCTTGGAGTTAAATTAGTGTAGGATGCCCCTATTCGCACCTGACTAAATACGCCTTCTGTTGCCGGTAATAAACTATAATCTGCGCTCAAGGTAAAGCCTTTAGTATTTACGCGGCTAAAATTTTGTGGCTGCCAAGGGTCGGTCTGCAAGGTCTTTACCCAATCAATAAAATTATCTATCCTACGCACAAAATAGCTTGCATTTAATGCCAATCGTTCATTGTTAAACTTCAATCCCCCTTCAGCATATTGCGATTTCTCCGGTCTTAACTGGTCGTTACCAATATTTGTTGGCCCTTTATAATATAAATCGGTATAAGTTGGTAAGCGTTGCCCGGTACCTACGTTTGCAAATACCCGCCAATTGCCATAAAAATTATAACCCGCATCCAATCCCGGAAAAGCTTGCCAGCCATAATCAGAGTTATAATTGGTATACACACCGGCATTGATTAATAAACGCGATACTGGCTCAAATTTATACTCGGCAAACATACCGGCATTATTACGGTTCCTTTTCCCAAGATTGGTACTTTTGATGCGTTCTGTTCTGGCTTCTAAACCCAAGCCGAATGTTCCTATTTTAGTTTGGATGGTATTGTTCAATTCCGCATCAAACACATTGGTTTTATGTAGATTATGAAACTTCTCAGGTGTTTGTTTGATGTATAAATAGTCATCTACATTATTTCTGTAGCTGATCCTTGGAACGATTGTCCAGTTTTCGGTTAATTTAGTGGTATAAGCAATGGAGGCTAATGCCGTTTTAACTGTTTCTTCCGATTCCTTATCACCCGGCGAAGAGTAAAAACCATTGGCACCAAAGTTATTGTGAACATAGCCTGCAAGCACATCTATTACATCTGTCTTCCCTACAGCATATTTACCCTGGTAATAAACCTTCTGATTGTTAAAAGCAGTATTGTAACGGTAGCCATTGCCTGCTTCCTGTCCTGCAGACAATAAATGGCTTGATCCCTTTAGTACTAAATTGCCACTGGCATGTACGCCATAGTTATAATATTTATCACCAGATGCATTGTCCTTAAAACTGCTGCCGGCAAAGACATTTGTCGAGACACCTGTTTTTATAGGATTACGTGTGACAATATTGATCGCACCAGTTAAAGCGTTAATGCCATAAACCCTGGATGCCGAACCTCGTAAAACTTCAATATGATCTATGTCATCCATATTGATCGGCAAGTTCATCATGTTATGGCCTGTTTGCGGATCAGAAACCTTAATCCCATTGATCAACACAAGGGACTGATCAAATGTACCACCATCTATGCTGATATCGGCTTGCAAACCACCCGGCCCACGCTGACGAACATCAACACCCGATACATAACTCAATAGCTCAGAGATTGATCGGGCAGGTAGTGTTTTAATCTTCTCCTGATCAATGATCCAAATGTTTCTATTTTGCTTAGAAAAAGGCAACTGAAGCCTGTTTTCTTTTACCACGACTTCATTCAGCTTATTAATGCTATCCCCTTTTAATTTAAGAGGTTGTTGTGCATGAGCAGACAATGAAGAGCATATGGAGAGCGCCGAAAACGTTGAGAGCGTTGTGAACAGAATTACAGGAAAAGCCACGCGTTTTAAAGACATCATATTTTAGTTTCGAGCGGCAAATATAGTATCTCTACACTAAAATCAACAGATCTCTCAATACAATCCCAATTCGCTTACCGCTATACATACTGGCGCATAAAACTTTACCCTAACCCGATCCGCTGTTTCTGTTTGCGGCAATCGGATAATACGGTTGGCACCAATGCTGGTTGCCTTAGCAATTTGTACCCAGGCATTATTCTTATAAACCTCTACACCTACGCTATCTATTCTTTGACCCAATTTAATGTTTTCACGTAACTGAACGATAGAGAAACTTACCGGTTTTATAAATTCAAGTTCAGCTGTTGCTTGATGTACCGCATCATCTGTAGCCCAATAACTGTAACGATCCCTGTCAGTTAAGTTGGCCGAGCCAAATAAAACCAGTCCCTTATTACGCTCATTTAATAAATTCGATGGATTACCACTACCCAATAAAAAATTCATCCCACCACGAACATTTGATAAACTGATTTTTGCTTGCTTTGCCAGATTATTTGCAAATACTTTTTTTAGCATTGCTCCAAACTTTGCCAATGTATCTACATCATTTTGATGAAGTAATCCTTCTGTTGTCGGCGATAATCCAAGATCCAAACTACCACCTCTGCCCACCGAGCTGCAATAAATATTAAAAAGTTGCGCAACAGATTTCACTTTATCATCCTGATCCTTATGATAAAACCAGCCTGGTCTTAAAGCAACATCAGCTTCAAAAGGAATCCATTGCTTACCACCTCTCGTTCCGCTGCCCAGATTAGCCTCATTCATAAAGCCAGGCATAGCCGGTTTTCCATTTTTTCCTTCAATTGTAATCGTAGCCCAGCTGGTCTCGGGCGCAAGTCCCCTTTCATTACCAAGCCACCTTACATCCAAACCTACATCACTAAATATAGCCGCATTAGGCTGCATTTTACGCGTTATATTTTCCCAGGTATTGTGCCAATCATAATACTTAGATTGATCTACTTTTCTTTGCTCCTTTTTCCCGCCATAATAACCATCGCCACCATTGGCCCCATCATGCCAACTCATAAACAATTCGCCATAGTTGCTATACAATTCCTTTATCTGGTTTCTGTAGACGTCGATATAGGCCGGACTACCATAATTAGGGTTATTCCTATCCCAAGGCGAACAGTATACGCCGAACTTCAGTCCTTCCTTTTTTGCCGCCAGTTGAAAATCCTTTACCAGATCCCCCTTACCATTTCCCCAAATGCTTTTACTAATGTTATAGTCGGACGTTTTTGTAGGCCATAAGGCAAAGCCATCATGGTGTTTGGCGACAGCTATTACCCCATTAAATCCAGCAGCTTTAGCAGCCTGCACAATTTGTAATGCATTAAATTTTGTAGGATTGAAAAGTGAGGGTTCAGCATCACCATAGCCCCATTCTTTGTTCTGAAAGGTTGTCGGTGTAAAATGAATCAGGCAGTACATTTCTGTCTCATGCCATTTCAACTGCCTTGGCGAAGGCAGAACTCCATAAGGTTTAGGGGCTTTGACTTGCGCAACTAATGTGCTAGTTAAACACAAAATAAGAGCGAATACGGTTAATTTCTTTATCATTTAAAAACCAATTATACGCTAATATAACATCTAATTTTCTTTTGGAAAGGACAAAGGAATGAATTAATCAGCTTTTATAGAATAAGAATGAAGGATCTGAAATCACCAGGACAGTCATTAGTTTTCGTGCTTTCATCAATATGATACCTTGTTGGGCCAGCACCTTGCGCAAATCTTCAAGATTGGTCATATCGGCTTTTATGGTTAGGTCTATTTCGTAGGTTATGTTAGCCATATCCAAAATGGGGTCCTCATTTTGATTGTACATCATTATTTCTTGTAGCACCCTAGCCATCTTTACCTTCTTAAAGGCAAAACCGGAACTGTTTCCCTTGATACTGCTCGTTACAGCCTTGCTCCTTAGGTCCTGGGCCGCTTTCTCCGTCATAGTTAACATCCAGCAGGGCATATCCTGTCGCTCCTCCTCTACATTGTAGCCAAAGTATTTCTTTAAATCGCATTGCATAGCATATTGCATATAAGGCTTATTCTGCTTTTCATTTGGCACCGATAAGGCGTAGTTATAAAAACCCTTTTGCGTATTGACATCATTATTAAAAGGTTCAAAATCAGTCAATCGTAGAACAGGCCATTTATACACACGTCCATATAAATTCGAATCTACAGCTGTCCAGCGCGATTTCCCATAATAAGCTATATTGTAAAGATCAGCCAGGCTCGTTCCATTTGTTGCGTATTTACCTGTTACAACCCCTCTTTCGATATCATAATCCCTATCCATTGTAATCTCCTTGCTCCATTTACTGAGCTCGGATCTATGGAAAAAAGTAGATTCATTGACTTGCTGAGCCTTTGTGCTTAGCACAAGTAACAAACTAATGATTAATGTAGCGAGTAAGTTTTTGCAGTTCATAGGCATTAAATTATAACCAGGAGATTGTACTATATACGGATTAATTTTTGATTCGGATGTAGGAGAATGAGGCATTAGTTTATTTAAGTTGAATTCCTCCGTCCAATACGATTCATCAGTATGTTTGGCATAGGCCTTATAATGTGCTATGCCATTCGCTGTGATCAGTAGCTGATGGGCTTCGAGTTGATTTTCTGGATGCATAAATGTTAGTTCTTCTTCTGGAGTAAATGTAATATACGCCCAATCTTCATGTCTGCCTAAAATTCCTTTTGCTATGCGCCGATCTGGACTATTGTAATAGCTTATGGATCGATCCCAAAAGCTATGGCAGTTGAAATCTTTATCCGCTTTGAATTGGCTTATGGCCTGTAAGCGGGTTTGAATAAGCGCTTTCCAAGATGCTGTTGCATATATAATAGCAAATTCGACACGATCCCAATCACTTGTCGTGTTGGCTTTAATCAATATGTGTTCCGTTGGTTTCCTTGATCTTTTCATTTTCTTCCATTTTCAGGGTTGTTAATGCTGATATTAATGGAATCAGTAAGGAGGGGAATATTTACAGGTATTATGAATGTTATTCATAATTTTTCTGCGTTCGGCAGAAATTATTAAACAAAAAGCGTGGAACCCCACTTACCGCTTTAGAGGCCCTAGGAAGCCTTGGAACGAATAAGCAAGGCCCACGCTTATTGCGTGAGCACTCTTCACTTATCCTCTTGTTCCGTTGAAATTTCCTAGGTTTCTAAAGCAAGATTCTTAAGTGCTAAATGCTTCAAATATTTTGAAGATTCGGCAAAAGTATAATATTAGCTTGTTACATACATTTTTATTTTATCAAATATACATATATTAAATTTATTGACACATATTTTTCTATAAAATTAATTATTGTGATAATTTATAATATTTTGGACGGATTCACAGAATTTTGAGGTCAGAGATGGACATTTATATTGTTACAATGACAATAATACCGTCAGTTTAACCAAAATTCTGTAACTAATCTCAAATATTTGTACCTTGATTCGTCATGAGTACACAATTTCAAATTAATGATCCCTCACTAGAATCTCAATGGAGATCATTGATTCTATTTGGAAAGAATTCCGCTACCTATAAATTTGCCTTTGCAAAGTCATTAATTCACCTAATCGACAATCAGACAACCTCCATTAGTTTAGCCGATTTAGCAGTACCGTTTGCAGGTCATATTGTAAACCACCTAAAAGCTAGCGATAAACAAGGCAGTTCTCAGAGTAGTAAATTTCTAAATAGTTGTCGTGCTTTTATAAATAATGAGTTATCTCAAGACCAGCTATATAGAGATACGGAGAAATATGGTTTTGTAAACGTAATTGATGCATTTCAAAATGTTAATGGTGGCGCCATACCTAACGTATTTTATGAAAAGAATTTTGCTGCGGATAAAAAGGAAATAATAATTACGGACAGCTTACTCAAGCTACGTGATACCTTTCAATTTAAGAATCTAGATCAAGAGGTTGAAGCTAGGTGGAAACTGGTAGAAACTGCATGGAGTTTGAATGTAAATCGGAATTTACTTGAGGTAAAATACGATGCGCTTGATTCTATGTTATTTGTGCAGAATAATTTCATGCGAAGAGTAAACATTACCTCTGTACGAGATGCACTTAATGGGTATCAAAAAGGCAAGTGTTTCTACTCCTATCAGGACATTTCTATTCGTAAAGGTGATGAATTAAACATGTGTGCTATAGACCATTTTTTACCACACCTCCATAAGCAATACCACCATAATGAAGGTGCAAATATAAATGGCGTTTGGAACCTTGTTCTGACGGACAAACGAATAAATAACAACAAAAGCGCTAGAATACCCGAAAAAAGATTTCTAGAGAGGCTCTTTAATAGAAACGAGTTTTATATTGAAAGTAAACACCCTCTGGCCGAAACCATCATTAATCAAACAGGGACTACACGTGCGCAAAGAATAGCATTTCTAGAAAAACAATATAACTTAGCATCGGAATTGGCCATTCATAAATGGCGACCTAAAATAGAACTAGCAGGAAGTTTTTAATGAAAGATTTTTTAAGTACCCCAAAGCATAACATCATCTATACTAACGATTACTTCTTTATCATCGAAGATGCCTTCCCCGTTTCACCAGGACACCTTTTGATTATTTCCAATATTGTTAGAGCAGATTATTTCAGTTTGACAGATAAGGAGAAGCATAGTCTTGTCGATACCATTGAAGTAGCTAAATCTCTGGTGTTAAAAAAATATACAGCTGACGGCTTTAATATTGGAATGAATTGTGGTGAAACCGCGGGCCAAACAGTATTTCATTTTCATTGTCATTTAATACCGAGGTACAAGGGGGATATGGAGAATCCACGTGGCGGAGTGAGGTATTGCATTCCGGAAAAAGGTAATTATTAAGAAGTTCTTTATTTATACAATTTTAGACCTACAGTAATCTAAACTTTTGTGAATGTATCCAATATTTTGGAGGTAAATGCATAAATTAGCATTATCGTATTCAATATTGTATTTTAAATACAGTATTTTATTAAACTCCAAAATTAATGTTCGACTTTCAAATAAGCCATGAATATCTTCGTGAAGATCTATTAGAATTTGTTGACAGTAAGCAACAACAATCTGGAATTATTTGGGGACCTAAGGAACCTGGATGTGTAATTGTGACTTCCGGAGGAAGACATGGCAAAAAAGCTGGTTATCATGATGGGAAAAATGAGGACGGCAGTTGGAGTTATATCGGTCAGGGATCCAAGGGACATCAGGATCCTGAACGTTTCTCTAACTCACTTCTAACAAATCAACAAAAAAGTGTATTACTATTTAGTACAAAGGAACCCAACAGCAAAGAGGCTAAAGAAAGAGGTAATCATAAAAAGAGATATAAATTCGAAGGGATTTACGAGGTACTTTCCTGGGAGAAAATAAAAGTAACGGAAGGAAAGCGATCAGGCGATCAATTAGTAGTATACCATCTTATTCCTTCTAATAACATATTTAATGACTTTGAAGTAGAAGCCGCTATTCCAATAAAAAATGGACTTTCTTTAGCAGATTTAGAAAAAAAAATTAAAGACACCCCAAGAAAGAACGAGCCAAGAATAAAGCTTACTGTTCAAGAATACAAAGAACGAAGTAGACTGGTTAAAACCTATGCACTTTTACGAGCTAATGGAGTTTGTGAATTATGTGAAAATCCAGCCCCATTTGTTTCCGAAGCTGGAATTCCATTTTTGGAAGTTCACCATATTTTTCGCTTAGCGGATGACGGACCGGATGCTCCAGAAAATGTGGCTGCATTGTGTCCTAATTGTCATAGAGAAAGTCATTTTGGGAAGAATAAAGTAGTAATAAAAAATTTTCTGAAAACAAAAATTCAAAATGTAAAAATAGAAGAGCAAATTGAATTCAGGTATATAAAATAAACCGTGTGATGTAAAATAAACTGTCTTACCTCAATATTTCTAATGAAACACAGCCTAGTTCGTCATTAATCCAACTTAACACTTAAATGGTCAGCCAGACCCAAAAAACTTTCCCTGTGAGTTATTAATTTTTTTCTTATAGAAATACATTGCTTATCGTCACAAACATACGCCTCCCCATCTTGACCAAAACCTGCTAAATGAAGAGTTCCATCTTTTATGATAGATTTAGAATGAGCAAATTTATTCCTAACACCTATCACATCATCACCATAGGTTTTATTTATGTCTAAAAAAGTCAGAACCTCGTCAGTTGGATTCTTTTTCAATAAGTCACGAAATATCCCCCACTTCCTATTAGCCTCAATTTTATGAAAAAATTTCTCAAATCCAAGTTCTTGATATTTCGCCATAAGTTTATCTGGAGATTTCCTCAAAAATCCCTCTATATATTCCTCTACTATTTGGGAAAGGGTATCATCCGTAAGTTTTAGTTTATTATAAGCTAAATCCATAACAATCTGCTCAATAATTACATCTAATTCACTCGTTTCAGAAGTAATTAAGCCTCTAGTGGCATTTAATTCAAGTAATTTCGAAACTGATAACGATATAAGATCTTCTATTTTCTCAATAAGACCTCTTCTACCACTATGGAAAGATATTCTATCATACCCTAATAATTTAACTGCAATCTCTTTGAGATTTGTTTGAGAAGAATAAAATAAAACTTCGTTGTTAATCTTTCGATCCCTTAATTCTTTAATTATTGAGTCTCCTTGTTGACCATCTTGAATATTATAATCAGATATTATTAAATCGTATTTAATTTCATCAAAATATTTAGTAATATCTGCTCCATCTTTCAAAGGTAAAAGATTAGGATTAAATCCCAACTCTCTTAAAAAATCAAGAACCTGATCTAAGTCCCCAGAAGCTTTAAGCTTATTGATCTCATCATCGATCCAAATTATATTATAATTTAACTGCATAATTAAGGTCTTTTAAATGTCAAAGCAAATTCAGCCCCCTTTGTTAATCTAGGTGTAGCAATAATATTTCCATGCATATCATTCATTATTTTTTTAATGTGATAGAGTCCCAAACCCGATCCATTTCTTGTTGTTGTAAAATGAAAATCGAAAACTTTATCAATAACATTAGGTCCAATTCCATTCCCATCGTCTATAACTCTTAGAATTACCTCTTTTGAATTAACTTCTTCCCACAAAAAATCGACATTCCTTGATTTCGCTGTAAGAGCATTACTTAATAGATTATCAACAATTATGGGTATTTCAACAGCCACAAAAGATGTCACTAAAGATAAGTTTTGGGGGGATGAAACTGTAATATTCAATCTCTCATATTCTTTATAAAATTTGCAAACATTTATTACATACTCATTTAAAAAAGTAACGACATCCTTCTTAATTTCACCAACAAACGTATTGAATTTCGTCGATTTATGATATTTAGTAAAAGAAAATATCTTATGATTCTCTAAACTAATCGATGCTATTAAATCAAAAAGAATCGCATTATCAACACCATTCTCTATGCCTTTTGTAAGATTATTCAAGTGCTTATTTATCCAATAAGTTGACTTTTCGGTATGGTGTAATAGACTTTTAAGCTCTTTTGTATCAGCTGTAACCGAATCCTTAAGAAAGGAGTTTTGCCCTGTAGTGTATTCTAGAATTTTAATTGCATCCTCAGCTCTACGTATCTGAGCAGAATTATCCTTCTTCAGACTAAGCCACTCCTTCTCTAATGTGTCCGCATCAAGGATTAGGGCTTTGTTTTTAGAAGTAGCACCTATCCTTTTAAAATTTCTAATTATTTTTTTTGCACTGTTTTCTTCGTGTGTGTCAACTATATTTAATACATCTTTATTATACTCTAAAGCTAGAACAGATTTATCGGACGATACATTCGCTAGAAGCTCTACAAGCTTTCTTTTATATTCATCACTATCTAATTCTTTTAGATTCTCATCGTCTAATCCCCAATGAGCAACTTCCACCACATACTTTTCAAGTCTACGAAGTGCATCCATTAAGAACAATACAATTTCATCAAAACTTTTTGTTTTGACCAAGCCTCCATCTCTACTAGTTGTCTCTTTAAATCCGAAAGCATCACCATGAATCTCAACCTGTCCAATTGTAGTTCTAGTAGTAAGATATCTTTTAAACCCTTGCATACCTCTCGCATCTATTCCGAAAGAATCATCTCGGGGCTCACCGTAAGGCATGATCCTAAATCCATTTTTATAAAGAAATATATTGCCATAATTTACTACGTCAACTCCCATCTTATTTGTAAAATTGAGTTTTGCCGACCTCCCCATAAAATACAATGTCACTTCGACATTCTTTAATTCTAAGTATGTATTTGCTTCAGTAATTTTATAAATAGATTTTTCCCTATCGACTAACTCAGTAATAAGCTCACCCTTATCGTTTATTTTACTATGTATCTTTGTGGTCTTTATATTCAATAGGTCAAATATGAAGTTCTTTACTTCTCCATTTACTGAGACCCTATAACGTAACCATTCCTCATCATCCGCAATATCCTTTGTTGAATTAAAGTCTTCCTCCTCTTCCTCCGGTACTTCAATATAAATTTTAAATAATCTATCATTAAGGGAGTGATTTAAATCGGGCCGCACTAACTTTGACAACTTATCTTTTAACCTTTTAATTTCTTCTCTATTCCAATCATCAACATACACTTCGCTGATTTCTAAGATTGTACCATGTTTAAAATTGAAATTAGAATCTATTAAGATTTCATGTTCAGCCGGTATTTTTTGAAAAAGTTCGGATTGATTAACTTCAAATAATTTCCAATCTATATTTAAAACCTGCGTTTTACCTTTATCTTCTTGACTTTTTGTTATTAATTTGAGTTTCCTTCCTAATCTATCGCTAGAAAAACGACCAACTCCTTTAGCCCCAGCATAATGTCTTGAGATTCTAATTTTATCTCTATAATCACTGTTTGAGTCTTCAGTATTATCTCTTTTTCCTGAATAGGCAACGAAAAGCCATTTATCTTTAATATCAAGATAAGTCATTCCTTTCCCATTATCAGAAATAATAATTTTGGGATTCCCCCCTTTCAGATCTTCAAAACGTATTGTTACTTCCGTAGCTCCGGCATCAAACGAATTTTTAACAAGTTCAAAAACAGCAATATTTTTGTCCGTTATTAATTCACTTCCGATAAGAGTTTTAAGTCCTGAACTTACTTTAAAATGTTCTTTTGCCATTACATAAGTAATCTTTTTAAGATAACACCACTTTGCTCTGCGAATAAAGGAGGAATAGCATTACCAATTTGCGAATATCTAGGAACTTCTTTCGTCCTTTGTTTACCACCTGTTGTGTATTTGCCTTGAAAAGCATACCAATCTGGGAAAGATTGTATCCTAGCGTATTCTCTGACCGTTAATATTCTTGGCTCTTTATAGTGGATATAATCGTCGGGCAAAGTTGTTATTGTCGGGCTCTTGTCATTCCCATCTAGAGGAATGATTGTATGTTTTTTTATATCATATCTTTCTCTAAGTTCTTTACTTAGATCTTTATTTCTTTTACCAACTTCAAGATATACTTTGAACCTTGAAACAATAGCTTCCTTGTGATTCACGAAACGATGACTATCAGGCACAATGTCGAAAGAATCTTTTCTCATTAACTTTTGAAACGGGGTACTATTTTTCGCATAAAAACCTGCATCAAAATTTTTAGTATCAGGAGAGGGCAATACTCCATTACTTTTCATAATATCAGAAATGGCATCAGATAGATTGGTATTAACATTTATACCTTTTTTATCTAAGAAAGAGTATTTATTTTCAGTAAGTAGATCAAAAAAACGTCTCGCAATTCCTCTATCTTTGCCAGCTACATCTTTCCTAACGCCAACTAAAATGAACCTTGTCCTTTTTTGAGGTATACCAAAATCTCCAAAATTCACAAGCATTCCTTTTACTTGATATCCGGCTCTAGTTAATGCACTTTCCACATAATTTACATACTTCTTCCCTTTATCTTTGTTAGTACTAAATTCCTGCGTAAAGCCTTTAACATTCTCAAAAAATATAACCTTAGGCATTACATTCCTAATGAATTTAATATAGGATTTTACTAATTGATTTCTGCTATCACTTTCATCTCTTCGACCTGCCATCGAGAACCCTTGACAAGGAGGGCCACCAGCCACAAGGTCTATAGTCCCCTTCAATTCAGCTAGTTGCTTCTTATAATTACGAAGAATTTGGTTAACATCATGATTTTCTTGAGGAAGCCATTCAGGCCAATCGAAATGCCTTTTATGATCAATTAAATTATGCTTAAGTGTTTTAAAAGCATCTGGACTTTTCTCTATGGCAAACACTCCTTTCCAACCGGCATTATGCAGTCCTAAGGATAATCCACCACAACCAGCAAATAAATCTATGTAGTTTGGAGCATTTAAATTGGGCATAATTATACAATATAGATAACTTGTTAGAACGAAAATATGTTTAATATTTTACAATTCCACAAGAATATTTTAAACATACTAACAATCAATTGAATGCAACTTAAAATACAAACAATTTTTAGATAATGGACAAGAACAACAAAGAGGATTTCTCTTCTTACATATTGATGCTGAGAAATCTAGTATTGCCCAACTTACTTCTTTAGACCTAGAATGATCCACAATCTTTAATGCTAAATCTTGCAAATAAGGGTCGTAGCGGATATCGGATAATTTTCTCGGACCAAAGTATCTTTCAAGAACCCTAGCCATGTTTATATCTAACAAGGGCATCCGTTTATTAAAGATTTGTAATTCAACAGCATTAGCAATATACTGCCCCATAAAAGGCAACTTATTAAGTTCGCTTCTCTCTTTAGGTAACTTACCCTCATTCTCTACCATGTACTTAGCGAGCATGTATAATCTTGATGCCTTTTGTTTATATAATCCGGCCGGTCTTAAAAACGTTTCAATATCGAATAAAATAGCGTTATGTAATGAATCCCAGTCAGGATATTTCGTAATAAATTGATCGTATAATTTCGAAACAGTTTCTGCTTTAGTTCTTTGTAAAAGTACTTCGGAAATTATTATTTGATAATTAGACAAATTTGGTTGACGCCACGAAAAAAAGCGTTGATTACTTTCAAACCACTTTAATAGACGCGATTGCATAAATGAAATCTTTTCAGTTTCCTTCAATGGGCTTTAATTATATACTTTTAACAAAAAAGTATTCAAGTAAGTTTATTTTTTTTAAGATGCCATATAAATGCAAAAAGAATTAGAGGAACTATTAATTTCAACTGCTAACAATCTAAAAAGAAAACAGGCTGCAATATTTTGTGGAGCGGGTATATCTTTTCATTCTGGGCTCCCACTTGCTAACGAAATGATAAATTACATCCTAAAGAGTTGCGATCTTGAGGAAAATGCACGCGAGAAAATAATGAGTTCATCTTTGCCATTCGAAGCTATAATAGAAGCTATTTCAATTGAAACAGGAATTGATGAGATGCTTGACATCTTTGGCAAAGGAGAACCGAATGTAAATCATAAGTGGATAGCCTTGATGGCAAAGCAAGGATTTGTCAACAATATTTTTACAACAAACTTTGATTTGCACATAGAAAATGAATTAACTAAACATGGATTGGTAAATGAGGTTGACTATCAGGTATTTTCTAACGAGTGCGATTTTAATAAGTTGAATTGGCAAAATGAAAAAATCTCACTTATCAAAATACATGGATGTATTTCAAATAAGAAAGATTTGGGTATAACCATGCGGTCTGTGGCCAACAAAACCAATTCTTTAAATAAAAGAAAACTAATCAGCGACTTCTTTACAAAATCTATAAATTCAAAAGTTATCATTACAGGTTACAGCTGTTCAGACCATTTTGATATCTCTCCAGAAATAGAGAGGTTGGACAAAGAGAAAAGCGAAGTTCTTTTTATAGATCATTCATTTGGTGCAGCATTTCTAGAAAACATCAAACTAAAAGTGAATAATAATCCATTTAAGTCATTTAATCAGAGTGTACGATTAAAGATTGATACGGATATTTTCATTAAAGAACTATGGAATTTATCGTCTGATGTCCCTTACGAGTTTACAAAACACCCCAAAACGCTATGGCACATAGACATAGACAATTGGCTGACCCGAGTTTATAATGAAAATACAACAGGATTCAAATACTCTATAACCTCTAGGCTATTATATGCAATCGGAGAATTTACTCTATCACTTATACAAAACGAGAAAGCAATAAACGTTGCGACTTCTTTAAGAAATTCTTTCGCTCTCTCCGCTGAAATCGGAAATAAAGCTATGGCACTTAACCAACTGGCGAGACATCCAGAGGCTATTAAATGTTTAGAGACCTCCATAAGGATGTGTAAAGAAATAGGAAATATACATGGTGAAATAACACAACTTCACGTATTAGGAAATATTCACAAAAATCTCTATGATTTTGAACCTGCGATTCTCAACTTCCAAAGAGCACTTTTTTTAGCCGAAAAAGAACAAATGGAAGTAAGCATATCCTCAATTCTTGGAGATTTAGGAGCTGTATATTACTTACAAAAAGATCATCATCAAGCTATAAGCATCTTAAATAAAGGTTTGTCAATTTCATTAAAAATAGGCAACAAACAGTTTGAAGCCAGTCAATTAATGCATTTAGGGTTATCATACATTGATTTAGGTAACAAATCTATAGGTGTATCTTACTTAAATGAAAGTTACGAAATAAACAAATTAATTGGACATAAATCAGGTCAGTCAATCATAAAAGTAAATCTTGGAAGAATGCATTTTTACGAGAAAAACTTTGACCATGCAATTCAAGAAGCTACAGTTGCATTAAATCTTGCTAAAGAGTGCGAGACGCCTCATATCCAAGCGCTCTGCTATTGTGTAATTGGAGAGTGTTATTTAAGGATGAGAATGAAAACACTAGCAATCGATAATTTAGCAAATAGTTATGAAATTTATAAAGTAAATCACAATCCGAATATTGTTCACGTTCTTGAAAAGATCATAGAGGCTAAAAATCTATAAACAGTAAGAATAATTGGATATTTCCGTCATTAATCCTTATTCTTCGAACTTAAATAACATCTCATCTAATGTCTTTTAAAATTGAATTGGTAATCCAACCATACCAATTTAACTTCAAACGCTGAGAGTATAGTCAGTAATTAAGACTAGACAGAAATCGACAAATAGGAATACACAGGAAAGGGCAACAAAAGCATTCAAAAAACGGTGGAGCTTTTATAACCCAGCCGTTTAAATACGAACTATCATCTTTTATAAATTAATTCTTTATATTTGCGGCTAATTCTTGATTTGTTAACAATAAATATCAAGGAATCATGACAGAGCAAATCTACATATCGCCCCTTTCGCTCATTGCCTAAATTAGGCAGGTAAACACTGTGTTTTATTGAATGCGTTAACGGTTACATTAGTACCCTATAACTTATTTTGCCTGCTTCAATCCATTGGATTTCAAGAGCCTGTTAAAAAAGGGTATATCCTTTCTCAAGGACGAATCGAAATCAAAAATCAATTATTAAAAGAAATTAATTGGATGTCCTACGGACAAACCAAATTGATAACACATCCGGGTAGGCGCATAAAAAGCTTTCCTGGAATCAGAAATATAAGCCACATGGGCAATTTAAGAACAAAAGATTTAAGTAAAATAGGTTATCACAATGATCAGCTGCGAAGTCTGGTGATTGGCATAGCCTCCAAAAATTTTAAACACTACAGTAAACAGCAATTGCTAGATCTGTTAGTGGATATAAAAAACAATCCAGAAGCATTTCTGGATAATGAATTAACGGCTAAAATAGCCGAAAAAATTATAGGCAAGATAAATACACCATCCTTCAAAACTTATGAGTTGAGAGATGAACCAGTATTTTGTAAAACCTATGGTGCTAAGCACATTGAGTCGTCGGCCAAAAAGCAAATGGAGTTGGCCAACTTGTTACCAATCAGCATACAGGGCGCATTAATGCCCGACGCACATATGGGCTTCGGCTTACCAATTGGTGGTGTGTTGGCTACCGATAATGCGGTTATCCCCTACGCTGTAGGAATGGATATTGGTTGTCGGATGGCACTCTCTATTATCGACGAGAGCGATGGTTTTCTGAAACGGTTTGAATACCAGATCAAACAAGCTTTAAAAAACCATACCCATTTCGGTATGGAAGGTGGTCTGGAAATAAGACAAGAACACGAAGTTTTGGATAGCACGATATTTAATGAGATTCCTTTTTTAAAACCCTTACGCGGAAAAGCGGTAAGGCAATTGGGAACCTCAGGTAATGGAAACCACTTTGTAGAGTTCGGTGAGATTGAAATGCTGCCTGATAATACCTTGGGGCTACCTGCTAAAAGGTACACGGCTTTATTAACTCACTCTGGAAGCAGAGGTTTGGGCTCGGCCATTGCAAGGCATTATACCCAAATTGCGATGAACACTTGTAAACTTCCACGCCATGCACAACAATTGGCTTGGTTGGATATGAACAGCGAAGCCGGACAGGAATATTGGCTCACCATGACCTTAGCAGGAGATTACGCTAAAGCTTGCCATGAGCGCATACATGCTAACTTGTTAAAAGCATTAGGATTAACGGCTTTACATGTTGTAGAAAACCATCATAATTTCGCATGGAAGGATAAACTTGCCGATGGAAGATCAGTGATTCTTCACCGTAAGGGTGCAACACCAGCACATGAGAACGAGTTGGGCATTATTCCAGGTAGTATGACTACCCCTGCCTATCTGGTTTCAGGGAAAGGTTCGGCAGATGCCTTGTACTCAGCTTCACATGGTGCAGGTCGTGCAATGAGCCGTCAAAAAGCGAAGGACAGCATGACTGTTTCTGCCATGAAGAAATTGCTGGCCAATGCAGGTGTCAGCTTAATTGGTGGAACGGTTGAAGAAAATCCTTTAGCCTATAAGGATATCGAAGCCGTCATCACAGCTCAACGTGAGCTCGTTGATATTCAAGGCAAGTTTTTCCCACGGATTGTTAGAATGAATAAGGACTAGCCATGAGAAAGATGATGATACAAATCACATCAGGCAAAGGCCCGGCAGAATGCTGCCGGGTTGTAGCTTGTGTGCAAAGCCTGATGATGAAACAGGCCAAACAGCAAGGCATTGAATTCCAGGTCCTGGAAAATAAAGCTGCTGATTTAAACAGAACGCTATTGTCTGCAACGATGATGGCCACAGGAAGCAACCTGGATACTTTTATAGCTGAATGGGCCGGTACCATACAATGGATAGCACAAAGTCCATATAGAAAGTACCATAAGCGTAAAAATTGGTTTGTTGGTGTTGCTGCTTTTGATGTTCAGGATTTGATGCAATGGAACCCTAAGGATGTAAAGTTAGAAACCTGCCGCTCATCTGGCCCAGGTGGTCAGAATGTGAATAAAGTGGAAACTGCGGTAAGGGGAACGCACCTACCCTCTGGCATACAGGTGATGGCAATGGATACCCGCTCGCAACTGGAAAACAAGAAGCTTTGCATGGAAAGGCTCGAAGCCAAACTACTGGTTTGGCAAACAGCACAGTTAATGGAAAAGCAGCATAGTCATTGGCAAGAGCACAATGCACTTGAACGAGGCAATCCGATTAAAACCATAAAAGCAGAATTGCTTTAATCAACAAAGACAAGTTAATTCACGCAATCACGAATATGGCAAATTCGTGATTACGTGAATCTCAACGTCTTCTTGAAATATCATGTAAAAAAATATTTTTTCTTTATTACAACTACTTAATATTTAATTATATTTACAAAATAAATATTTAGTTAAATAAATGCATATTTATGCAAGAAGATAGTTATACTTTTAAAAGACACTCTAAAGCGCATGAATATGAATTCTTTAGTGAAGGAGCAAAAGGTACAATTAGAAAAATGATTCAATTTCAATCTTTACCTGATCACAACAACATGTACAATCTAGCATTTGGTGATTGGGACGAAGAAAATGGAACCATAAATGATCATGTCAAAACCAACAATGGAGATAGGCAAAAAATTTTAACAACGGTAGCAAAAACAGTCTATGATTTTATGCAGGGTAACGGAAACATAAAAATTATTGCTAGAGGCAGTACTCCATCACGCACAAGATTATACCAGATGGGAATAGCGGCCTTTTGGTTGGACATACGGGAGCATTTTAATGTAGACGGCTATATTAGCAATGAATGGGAAAGTTTTAGACCAAATCGCAACTATGAAGCCTTTTTGTTGATGCATAAAGAATTAACTATATTTGAATAACTAAACGAGAAATATGAGCTCAATAGTAAAAAAGATACCTGGAAGTAAATACACTGCAGAAGAACGCTTCACATTAAGCGCACAATCTCCTTTTTTCTTAAAAAAGAAAAAGGATGCTGAAGCTTTTTTAAAAAAAGCTGGCTTGCCAGAAAGATTAAAAAAAACAAAATAAAAATCATTAAGAGTTTATACGTTATAAGCTCTGTAGCTTTTTAGGCAAACTTTTCAATACCAGGTCATAGGAATGATCAATCAATTCCCGGATCAGCGCCAGCGACAAGCCCCCATCCAGATAAACGGTATTCCAATGTTTCTTATTCATATGGAAGCCCGGGATAATCTCATGATGTTGCTCCCTTAACTCAATAGCCCGTTCCGGGTCACATTTAACATTAAAACGGTTGGCTTGTTCTAATCCAATCAGCAGAAAGATCTTATCTCCTACTTTAAATACCAGCGTTTGTTCTCCAAACGGCATTCCTTCAGTGGTCCCGGGTTTACTCAGGCAGTAATCACGCAAATCTTCAATATTCATAGCTAGTAGGTTATTATTATGGAATACAATCCAAAAATATGGGATTTTATCTAATTTTTTGAATACTAATTATTTTAGTATAAATTTGGAGCCTGTCGGTATTTTAGCAGGGTTCACATGAATTTAAACTTGGATATTTTTAGTATTGGAAGACCTGAGGAGTTAGAAATAACAGCTCCAATGGATACAAAACTACCCAGATATTATCCTGGTGAAACACCTTGGCATAAAAACTGGAAACTTGCCTTTCCTCCTACTTTCCGGGAGATCAGTTTCCCCGATAAATCATCCGGAGATCTTCACCGCGCAGATGTGCACACCCCTTGCGGCACCACGCTTGAATTTCAAAACTCACCAATCAGCATGGCTGAACTGAGAAGTCGGGAAGCTTTTTACCCGAAGCTGATCTGGATATTGAACGGTAAAAAGTTTAAAGGATTCAGGGTACTTAAAAGCTTGCCAGATGTAGATGATCCGAAACTTGATGGTTATGAGTTTTGCCATACTGATCATCTTGCCATGGTCCGCAGATCTGACCACCTACAATTAGGTAGCCATGCGAAAAGATTAAACTTTTATCATGCGGAATTAAAAACAATCAAACTCACTTCTCATTATTATTCTTTTTGCTGGAAACATCCCCACGCTGTCTGGTACCAGGCGAAATGCCCAATCATTGTCGACCTTGGTGGACATTTCTTATACCAACTAAAACAGCGGCCACAACTTTCAGGAGATTATGCTTATCTACATATGATTCCTCGGAAGTCCTTTGTTGAAAGGTTTCTTTAAATTGTTCAAGTAAACACCAGATTATAGAAGAGAACTTATGGAGTCAACCGTAATAAAACGCCTTTTCTTTTGACGATGTTCTTATAGTCCCATTGTATTTTCTTCGACTTTTCAATCCAGCGCCCTACATCATCCAGGTTAATCTGTTCAACGGAAGTATAGGTAATAGAAGCATCCTTAAATTTACCAGTGTTTACCTTTAACTCCACTTCATCAAAATCAGCGCCGCTCCAAAACATCAAACGGATACCCGCTTTAAGCTTACTATAGCCAACAATTGGGTTTCCATCTATAAACCAAACAGGGTGCGCATGCCATATTTTACTTTCTTCTTCAGTTAGCTTGCTGTTGATTTCGGCTGACAATACATCACAGATTTCCTTATCTGTAGCTGATTGCGAATCATTATAAGTCTGTATGTCTTTATTCATAATATTTACTTAGTCAATTTGACCACCGGCTTGCCATTAACGCATTCTACCTTTTCCACTTTTATGGTTACAGGAACGTAATCGGCGGGACCTTGCGCTTGAATAATCCGGTGCTTCAACCCGTTATAAAGTGAAACCTTTTTCTTAAGTATAGTATAGTCTTGTGTCCTCAAATAAGGGATATATTCCAATTCCATAATTTTATCTTTTAATAAGGCGGTAGGCATCCATGCAGATTCGTTAGTGCAGGTCTGTGCATTTACTATAGTCATAATCTCCTCATAAGTCTTTATCGCAAGCGGTTTAGCTTCTTCGATACTGATGTTTGCAGAAGTTATAAGTTGCACTTTATCACCATTACATTCTAGTCGGATGGGCTGCTCAGTTATCCAAATATACTCATAACATGGGTCAATTATGATACCCATTTTCACCATGGCATCCGCTTGTTTACCTAATAAATAGAAATACTCCTTTCTTAGGCTTTCAAACTTGGCTACATCTGATGATTTGACCGAATAGTATGAAGTAGAACAGCCTGTTGAAATTTCTTGGATAGAGACATTGTCCTTCTGGCTGCAAGGAATGTCAGATGCCAATGTCTTAATTTCCGTTAGTTTGGCCTCAGCCATATTTCCCCATTGGGTAACTGTAGTTTCGTCTTTTTTACAGCCAAGAAACAATAACATTACAGCCAGTACAATAGTCAATGATTTGAGCGTTGGGTTCAGATAGTTTGTCATAAAAGGAGTTGTTGGTTTTAGTGTAAAACGTAACAAAACTAACAAACGCTACACTAGAGTGCTGAAATTCTTCACAGCTTCGATTGTCTATTCGACGGATTACTTTGCCCATTCCAGCTAATTATCGATTATAAATCCAGAGATACCGCCCTACTTTTGACTAAGAAATCAAAACGATTTCAGCTTAATAATAGAAAAGTTAAACAAATTAAAACTACAAAAAATGGAAAGTACAAACATCGCTCAACCGAAAAAAGTAATCTACACAGGAAAAACACTAACTACCGGCGGCCGTGAGGGAGCCTCAAAAAGTTCTGATGGTCGTCTGGATATTAAACTTACCTCTCCAGGCTCAACCGGAGAAGGTACCAATCCCGAACAATTATTCGCTGCTGGCTGGTCGGCATGTTTCATTGGCGCTATGGGTATTGCTGCCGCTGGCATGAAACTAAGACTGCCTGCCGACACAAGCGTCAATACAGAAGTTGACTTATTAGCTTCAGATGGACAATACTCTTTACAAGCCCGTCTCCATGTAAGCCTTCCGGGAATTGACCCTGAAACTGCAAAAGCGATCACAGACCTTGCCCATCAAACCTGTCCATATTCCAAAGCTACAAGGGGAAATATAGATGTGGAGATCGTGATCCTTTAGGTTTAAAAAACCTAAGGTAACATAAATTGTTTGGTCATAAAATAAATCAACGTCTACTTGAACAAGCAGTTACAGCAGTTAAAAAAATAACAAAATGAAAACAATAAACAATTTAGCCCGATTGATATTCACAGGAATATTAATGATGCAATTCACATTTGCTGTTGCACAGGGCGAAGCAAAAAAAGATGAGCAAATCCGGCCCTTTAAAGTAAGTATTCCGGACGCAGATATTAAAGACCTTCGTCAGCGCGTTATGGCGACAAAATGGGCCGACAAAGAAACAGTAACCGATCAATCGCAAGGTGCGAAGCTTGCCCAAATGAAGGAATTGATCAAATATTGGGGAACAAATTACAATTGGAAAAAGGCGGAAGCCAAACTGAATGCCTACCCACAATTCATGACTAAGATTGATGGTGTTGATATTCACTTTATCCATGTTAAATCAAAACATAAAAATGCTATGCCCCTAATCCTAAGCCATGGTTGGCCAGGATCAGTATTTGAATTTATGGGAGTTATTGAACCCCTGACCAATCCGACCGCCTATGGCGGAAAAGCCGAAGATGCTTTTGATGTGATCATCCCCTCATTACCCGGTTTCGGCTTCTCAGGCAAGCCAACTGAAGCAGGCTGGAATATCGACAGGATTGCAAAAGCATGGGTTGTACTCATGGACCGTATCGGATACAAACAGTATGTTGCCCAGGGTGGTGATTGGGGCGCAGGAGTTGTTCATTCAATGGCTTTATTAGCACCTCAAGGATTACTAGGTATACACAGTAATTTGCCCGCCACATTACCGAATGAAGCAGGAAAGGCTTTGGGTGGAAATACTGTCCCTGCAGGTTTTTCTGCAAAGGAAACTGCTGCTTTTAACCAACTGAACAAAGCAATCAAAGGTGGTGGATTTATCTATAAAACGACGATGGAAACACGCCCACAAGGCGTAAGTTATGCGCTGACAGATTCGCCAACAGGGCTAGCGGCATGGTTTTTCTTACACCCTGGTTTCGACAACTGGTCTTATGGCAATGATCCGAAACAATTACCAACAAAAGATCAAGTACTTGACGACATTTCGCTCTACTGGCTTACGGGTTCAGCAGCTTCGGCTTCAAGGATTTATTGGGAAAGCCGAAACATAAGCCTCATTAGTGCAGGCTCAATGAAATCTGATCAGATCACCATTCCCGTAGCAGTCACAACATTCCCGGATGATGTTTATGCCTCGCCCGAAACCTGGGCACGTAAGGCATACAAAAACCTGATCTATTTCAATGAAGTAGATAGAGGTGGCCATTTCGCCGCATGGGAACAACCACAGCTTTTTGCTCAAGAATTGAGGGCAGCTTTTAAATCGCTGAAGTAACTCTAGAAATGAGGAATGTATATGCTCTGCCCTTCTCCAAGGACAGAGTTTATTTACGCTACTAAACAAATTATTTATCGTTAAAAATTAAAGAAATGAAAACTTATAAAAACTTAATACTGAGCGCAATTACTATTTTTAGTCTTGCCCTATTATTTACGCCAGATATGGCTAAAGCCCAACAGTCTGGAATAAAACGCACGGAGCTACAGCGACATGATCTCAGCATCCCTGGACGAGAAGCCATTCAGGTCCGCATAGATTTTGAAAAAGGTGCATCATTCGGAAAACACTCCCATCCGGGCGAAGAGATTATCTATGTTCTGGAAGGGATATTCGAATATGAGGTTGAAGGTCAGTCACCGGTAAGCCTAAAAGCCGGAGATGTGCTCTTTATCCCGGCAGGTAAAATCCATGCAGCGAAGAACATTGGCAATAGTAAAGCGGTTGAGCTGGCTACTTACATCGTAGAAAAAGGGAAACCGGTGCTCAAAATGCAAAAATAACCCCAACTCGTAGTGCCTTTAAACCAGTAATATCCTGTAGGTCTTCGACCTCAAAACTTTCCACTTCTGAAGAGAGCTTCCCTTCTTGCTGCAAAATTCCAATGTATTTCAGGTATTCCCTTTGTTCTCCTTCAGAAGTGTACACAATGGTGATCGTTCCAGGCTTTGAAATCCTTTCTGTAGTATGTCTAATGTGTGCTTTATCAATTCGTTTTTTAACCATCTCAAAGCGGGCATTATAAGTGCCGTCCACATCAAAACGTTTTTCATCCAACCTGAAACGAATTGCTATTGCTGAGCTATAAACCAAAATCAAAGAACTAACCTCCAATGGATAAGGCAGTGTTGACAAGTTTGAGTGATGAATATACTCCATCTTGCACATGGTCCTTAACTGCCAGATTCTCAAATCAGACAACATAGAAGGATCAAATTTTAGTTTAGGTGAAATGGATTGTCCGACATATAGATTGTGTTCAATACCGTCCGACTTAAATCTTTCAAAATAGTGCGGAAAAATACGCTGGGCCTTTACCTGCTCTTCGTCAAGAACATCAGCCAGGTACCCGTTTATCTGGCTGATCGTCTGATCAAACTTCCGCCTGTAAGTATGGAACGTACCCTTTTGTTTATCTAAGGCTTCTGTATATTCTTCTATTGCCGCCTCATTATCATCAGCACGATTAGCCATAAGCCAAGGTTGAATGGTGCCTCCTAAATACTCAATAACCTGTTGTTCCGTATCGGCCCGAAAAAAGGATTTTACGACAACTAACAGCTCATTGAGTTCCTTATAAAAACGGGCATAATGTGCTGTACTGTGATCCTCTTTAATACTTTGGATGAGGGAAAGCGCCGAACTGAGTTGAAGTTCAAGGTCCTTTTCTACACTTAGATTCCTGGACTTTGATGATCCCTTTACGTCGACCTGTCCATATAAAGGAATCACATTTTCGAAAGTGATTTCCTGTTCGATGGTCTGTCCTTCCCCGGGTATTTCATTGAATCCTGCCTTTATCGCCTGCCGGAATTTCCAGCTAACACTTGGATGCAACGATGTATATTTCTGTTGGATCATCGCCTGGATGTTGCTTTCCATTTCAATGGCTATCTTTTCCAGTTTATCGCTCAGGTAAGGCATCACCACTTCAAGTTTGTGAGCAGTAATGCTATTGAGTAATTTGATATGTGGCGATGCGACTTCTAAAACCCCGAGAATAATGCCATTTTTAATTACCGGTGCCAAAATTAAACTACCAGATTTATGATCCAGCAAGGGCCCTGCAAGTGAATGACCAGGATGCTTTGAAACAAATTCCCCGACATCAGAAATTGCCAGGTACTGTCTATCAGAAATCAATTGCCAATACTGCTCCAGCACCAGGAAATCTTCCGCTGAATTAGTCCTGGTAGGCAAAACAATAGAATGTTTGCGTTGGACCAGCGTCATTTCGCTGAACCTATTTCCTTCATGACAAAACATCACATAGCCGACATTAAGATCGCGGAGACGAAATATGGAGCTAAAAATTGAATTCAGGCTTTGCTGAAACGCTTTAGATTCAAGATCTATAAGCTTCCCCTTGAAAATAGAAACCGCATTTTCTATCGTCGCATCAAAAAGCGTAATGATGGTAAACCCCTTTAATACATAACTATCCAATGGAAATTTAGCCTGCCACAAGCTCAAATCATCATAATTATCGATTAACTGATTCACATCAGCACTAGTTAGCGGAACCGCTTTATCTGTAGGGATAATATCTAAAAAATCAGCATTATACAAAATGCGGTAATGCTTAATAATACCTTCAGACGTAGGGATGTCATAAAACAATGGCTTTCCAAAATCAAGTCGGGTACCATAAAATTTATTCAGGATGATACAGCAGCTCATAATATACAGTTGCTGATCATCAAAATCTCTGATGCTAAATTCAAATTCCTGGCCGGCTTCCTTAAGGATAGATTTAAAGCGCTCCGTCAGGTTAAAAACCAGACTATTGTAGGGTAAACCTACTGCTTTGATCTCGTTATGTGTAAGCCCAACGGGAAAATAGTCGGCTAAAAGTTCAGTGATTAACGGAGCTTGATTTTCGAATATAGCGGTATCAAAAATACCCTCCCTGAGCTCAGGAAAGGCTAAAACACGCTCCAGAAGTTGTTTTTTAGACATAGCATCCCATTCATTTTCTGTTTCTGCCAGCTGCTCAAGTTTTTGAATCAGGGGCTCAAACGAAAATTGCATTTGAAAGGGGGTTTGAAAGTCGGTACTAATCAGTGTCATAGCTTATTTGCATAAGCTAAGTTACTATTTATCACTGGCAATTACTTTAGCCGCTCCTAAGATTTTACCATTACTTTTGTCTTGTATAAGCCCCAGTACCTCCCACTGCTGACCATCTAGATCTTTAGGCAGTTTAATCGAAGTATTCCCGATTCCTGTTGCGTTTAGATTTACGATCTGTATACTTCTAACAATCTGTACATGAGATAGCCCACGCCCCGCATTTTCACCACGGACAACATTGCTATGCCCCGATTTCTGCACAATAGCAATCAGTAAACTAGTGTTTTTTATGGTCCCTTCCGCATGATAGGTCACCTTAACACCGGTATCGTCTTTCTGATGCTCCAGCCTGAGTATGGCACTGGGTTTAACCACCAATTGGGCAAGAATTGACTTGCGGATCCGCGACTCGTCCGTTCCTACAAATTCTTCCTGGCCATTAACCACTACCTGGGGTGTATAAATCGTTGATAAGTTGAACCATCGTCCATATTCCCCTTGCCTATCCGAATAAGCTGAGCTGCTAAAGGTATCCTTCCAACCCAGTCTATCCCAGTAATCAACATGGTAAGCCAATAAATAAATCGGTTGATCACCAATCTCTTTTTGTAGCCTTTCCAATACTTCATCCGCAGGTGGGCAACTAGAACAGCCTTCTGATGTAAATAATTCTACCACAGCAAATCCTGCTCCCTTCGCCCCCGAAATAGCTCTTTTAGGCAGAAAAGTATTTAAATCAACAAATCCAAAAAGGAATAATCCAACGGCTATATAGAAAACGGATAACCCTATTACCCTGATCATCTCGCAGTCCTGGGGATTCCTTTCGAAAGGCGGACTGCCGAGGCAGCCCCCAAGATTTCTCCAGTGTTGATATTCTGTACCAATCCTAATATTTCAAAATTCTGAGTATCAAAATCTTGAGGTAAAGCCACCCTAACCGTCCCCATTCCTTTCGAATTTAAGGATTGTATTTGGAGCTTTCGTACAATTTGGACATGCGCAAGTGAGCGACCAGCATTTTCGCCACGTGTTACCTTACTATGCGCAGTTTTTTGAACCACAGCAATCACCAGAGCACTACCTTTTGGCGCAGCTACAACCTGGTATTGTACATTGAGGTGGTTGTTTTCCTGTTTTGCCTGAATACTAAGTTCAACGCTTGAATGCGTATTTAACTGTTTCGCAATGGCATGGCGAGCCGTTGACTCTTCTGATCCTATAAACTCAGCTTTGCCGTTTACAATAACCTGTGGCGTGTAGATTTGCGGTTTATTCAGCCATTCTCCGTATTGTCGCTGTCTTTCTGAATAAGCGGCATTACTAAAGGTATCTTTCCAACCTTGCCTGTCCCAGTAATCAACATGGTAGGCCAATAAATAAATGGCTTTTCCAGCTGCTTCCTGTTGTAACCTGGCCATCAGGTCGTCGGCTGGCGGACAGCTTGAGCACCCCTCAGAGGTAAACAATTCCAATACGGCGAAACCTTTTCCCTCGCCCTTAGCAACATCGCGTTTAACATTTGTTGGAGACTGACCATATGCGGTTATACCAGCCATAAAAAGACCGGATATCACGCCTAGAATTTTGAAAGTTTTCATAACATTTATGCTTATTTGTTTACCAAAGCTATTTCAAAAGCAGTTCAATATTAAGCCCAAAACAGTTGATTCAGGCATAATACTATGGGAAGCAGGAATATCAGACCTTGAATTAGACAGGAACAAAAGATTTTTTCTATAACTTCGTTTCCAGCGAAGGAAGAAATAATTATGTCAGAAATATTTAAAAATCATTTAAAAAAATTTATTGAAGTAAACGATGAAGAGTTCGCCGGTATTTTAGCTTTTTTCCAGGTTAAAACTGTCAAGAAGAAAGAGAATTTACTTATTGAAGGGCAAATTTGTAAATCGCATTATTTCGTCCTTAAAGGCTGCTTGCGAAATTTTTTTATAAATGAAAAAGGCATTGAGCAAACTACTGACTTTGCGATTGAAAATTGGTGGATTACCGACAACTTTGCTTATGAACGAGGCTTGCCGACCGAATTTTATATTCAGGCAGTAGAAAATTCAGAGATTTTAATCATTAACCGTCAGTCTCAGGAAAAATTATTGATAGAATTCCCAAAGATGGAACGCTATTTCCGATTTATCTACCAACGGGCTTATGCGGCATCACAGATACGCATTAAATATCTGTATGACTTTACTAAGGAGGAAATCTATCATCACCTGTGTAAAAGTCAACCTGAATTTGTACAACGGATACCACAATATTTAATCGCTTCTTTTTTGGGATTTACCCCAGAATATTTAAGCGAAATCAGAAATAAAAACCGTTCTTAAACTGGTTTAAGATTTTTTGATTTTCTATTTCCCAATTTTGTCTTGTTAATTTAAAACAATATAAAAATGGAAAAGAGAATAGACATCAATGAAATTCAGCCTCAGGCATATAAAGCTATGTATGCTTTGGAAGGTTATCTTGCAACAACCGAATTGTCCAAAACTCATAAAGAACTCATAAAAATTCGTGCTTCTCAAATTAATGGTTGTGCATTTTGTATTGATATGCACACCAAAGACGCGCTGAAACACGGAGAAACCACACAACGTATTTTTCTACTTAATGCCTGGCGCGAGGCCGATTTATTTACTGAAGAAGAAAAAGTGATTTTGGCCATGACTGAAGAAATCACATTAATTCATAACCATGGCTTATCTGCTGAAACCTACAAAAAAGCAACCGAGTTTTTTAATGAAAATAACATCGCTCAAATTATTATGGCAATCGTAACCATCAATGCATGGAATAGAATTGCAATAAGCACAGAGATGAAACCCGCAAAATAATTCGACAGCCTTTATTTACCCTACTTTTTAAGATAATGGATACGATATGCTCATTTTTGTCTGGAAGCCAAATAATCTAAAACACTTCCAATAAGCAGCGTAACAGCACCGATCTCAAAAAGTAGTAAATAGGAATGAGTAGTAGAAAAGATAAACGTGAGCAGGTATGCGGTTCCGGCGTGCGTTAGCGAAAAATATATGGTCATTATGCTCCAAACCTGTTTCTGCTGATCATGCCCCACCAGCTCACTGGTTCGTCCAGAAGCAAGTGATGTGATACCGAGTGCAAGACTGCCAACAAAAATACTGGATAGGGTTAGGCTCCAGGTTGCGGTAGAAATTAATGGCAGCACCACCCCCACTGCTTTGACCAGCAAACTGATCCGTATGCTTTTGGCAAAACCGATCCGGTCGGCAATAAAGCCTGTTATCACGGGCCCCAATGCCGCTGAAGCCCCTAATATGATCCAGAACTGTGTACCGGCGGTTATTCCCCGTCCTAAACCGCGGCTGATAAAATCAACCCAGAATACGGTGTGTGGAACAAAGCCTACCGCATTACAGGCATATGATATAACCAGAAAAGATGAGGCCACCTACCAGTCCCTTTTTATCCGCGGCAGTATACTTAAAAATCGTTGGCGCGGTTATCACCATGATCACCCCACCAGCAAGCCCCGCCAGCAACCTGATCAGAAAATAAAGCCCAAAATCCAAGGGAAAGGCGCACAATACGAAAGATAGGATTACAGAGAAAAGCATTATCCTTATCAGCGTTATCGATGGAACGATACGATTTAGCCTGGTCCCCATAAGTGAGCCTAAAATATAACCGGTCAGATTTGCTGCACCTATGTAATCGGCCTGTTCCACAGAGAACCATTTGGCCTCAACCAATCCTGGAATTAAAGGCGGGTAGCCGAACCTGCCAAGTCCAATAGCAATGAGTAAGGTTGCAAAGCCGGTAAATCCAGTTTGATAATCTGTAATTTTGTTGCTAAAGCTAGTCGTAATCGTATTCATAACACAAAAATACGCACACAAAATAACCTGTAAAAACGATTAAAAATGATAACTTTGTATCATTAAAAATGATTAACAATGAACATCAACGATCTGATCATCTTCCAATCGGTTGCCGAACACAGCAGCTTTACCAAAGCAGCGGCAGCGAGTAACACCGTGCAATCTAATGTAACTGCAAGGATCAAGTTTCTTGAAAGCGAGTTCAATACCACTCTTTTTGAGCGGACGCCAAAAAAGATAAATCTCACCGAATCGGGAATTGAGCTTTTAAAAACGACAAAAGAGATACTGCTTTTGATCGAAAAGGCGAAAAAATCGATCTCTAATGTTGACCAGGAACTGAAGGGCCTCATCAAAATAGGCTGTATTCATACCACAGCCGCATTGAGACTTCCGGGAATACTGGCGGGTTTCAACGAAAAGTTTCCGGAGGTAGATTTTAAGCTGAAAACCGGAACAACAGCCATGCTGGTGACCGATGTGCTAGCGCACAAGCTGGATGGCGCTTTTGTTGCTGGCCAGGTAGATGACCTGAACCTGAGCGTAACACCAATCGTGACAGAGCAGCTGGGCGTTGTAACTTCCTCATTAATTGACTCGATAGAAAGCCTTTTTGAAGGTAAAAAGCCCATTAAGATAATTGTTTTTAGTGATGGCTGCTCTTACCGCAGGCAATTTGAATCCTATCTAAAGGCCTATACGAATAAAAAACTAACGGTCATTGAACATGACACGCTGGAGGGAATATTGAATGCGACTGAAGCTGGAGCCGGAATAACCCTCCTGCCACAGGAGCTAATTCATAAGCATTACCGTTATAAGGACCTGCGGGTATTTCCCCTACCAAAAGGAATGTCGGAAGTGACTACCTATTTTATCAAAAGAAACGATATTATGGTTAGCGAAGCATACCAAACCTTCTTTGAAATGATGGTAGGGGGATATAAATTTTATTAGCTTTGTTTAATAAACAAGGAACTACTATAGATATAGTATGCACGAACAACTGATAAAATACATCACAGCACACTCGACAACGCCACTTACAGCTGCTGAGGTCGAAATGATCAAAGAAATATTCGTCCCTAAGCACTTTCGAAAGCGAGAATATCTTTTACAACAGAACGAAATATGCAAATACGCGGCATTCATTATTAAAGGTGCCATGCGGCAATATAGCGTAGATGATAAAGGAGCTGAGCACATTACCTATCTAACGCTGGAAAACTGGTGGGCGGTTGACCGGGAAAGTTTTACCATGTTGACCCCATCAAATTATTACATTGATGCCTGGGAACCCACTGATGCCCTGCTCATCACAAAAGCTGATTCCATAAAATATATGGATACCATTCCGGCAATGCGGGAGTTGACACAGGTACTAAACGAAAAAAATGCATTTGCGTTATTGAACAGAGTAAATTCCAACATCAGCTTATCCGCTGAACAACGCTACGACAGAATCCAGAAGACCTACCCAAAATATCTGCAACGCTTTCCACTGCATATTATCGCTTCTTATCTGGGGATTACAAAAGAAACCCTGAGCAGGATCCGCAGTCAGCAGGCAAAAAAATAACCCCTCCCCTTATAGGTAAACGTTGACAAATGTTAACGGAATTAAATGAGAAATGTCATCGTTTCTGCACTTTGCTTGGTCTATTATTGTACAGTAAATAATTTAATAGATCCAGAAATGAAAAAGCAGATAATTTCATACGTTCAGGGAGAAAGGGCCGATATTGGTGAAATCATGATCAACAGGGTTTTGCCCAACAGATATGCCAATAAGGTTGGGTCTTTTGTTTTTCTCGACCACGTTTTGCCAGTTGTTAAAAAGGAGGTAATGAGGGCCAACGAGGGTAAAGCCCATCCTCACCGCGGCATTGCAACATTGACCTACGTACTACAGGGAGAAGCTGAACATTTTGACAGTCGCGGCAACCGGGCAACCATATACTCTGGTGGCGCACAATGGATGAAGGCAGCTAATGGCATCATACATGATGAAACATTGAATGTAGATTCCAAAACAAAAAGTCCTTACATACACGGCTTCCAGTTCTGGATAAACCTGCCTGCAAAAACCAAAAAAGAAGAGCCCGAATATATGGCTGTTCAGGCATCAGAAATTCCGTACCTGGAACTGACTGAGGACAGCGGTTGGATAAAAGTTGTTGCGGGAGCATATGGAAACATGGTCTCTAAGATCCCCAGCTATTCCGAGCAATTTCTATTCCATGTAAATTTGAAGGCTGGAAAACAGTTTGTTCTTCAAACGGAAGAAAAGCTAGAATATGCCGCATTTCTTTTGCAATCTGGCGCGAGTATCAACGAAACCCGGTTCAATGCTGGCGACTTCATTAAATTTGATAGGGATCGGGGAACAATTGAGGTCTTCAACACTTCACAATCAGCTATTGATATCATTCTTTTCGGCGGAGCAGAATATACCGAGCCTGTTGTAGCACAGGGCCCATTTGTAATGAACACCGAACAAGAAATTGCCGAGGCCTATCATGATTTTCATGCTGGCAAATATGGAAACGTAGTGTACTAAACCAACTAGCTCGTCCCTGTCCAGATGGCATGGGCGAGCGGGTTGATACCACATAGTTTTATTTTAGTTCAAAAACTGTTCTCTATATTGAACCGGAGTAAGACCGACCTCCTTCTTAAACAGCCTTGAAAAATAAGGAGGATTTTCAAAGCCCAGCTGATAAGCAGTTTGCGCAACCGTATTATCCGTACTCATCAATATATTTTTAGCCTCATTAATTAAGAAAAGGTGGATGTGATCCAAAGCTGCCTTACCTGTCTCCTGTTTAAGCAGATCACTCAAATAACGAGCCGAAATACTCAATTGCTCCGCCATATATTTAACAGTTGGCAGTCCCTCCTTTTCCAGATTTCCACTTTCAAAATACGCCTTTAAAGTATCGTTGAACTTAGAAATAATGGTTCCGGAAAATACATTCCGGTTTAAAAACTGTCGCTTGTAAAACCGCTGTGCATATTTCAGGATGGAGTCAATATGAGTAATCATGATGTCTTTGGTATATTCATCCTGATTGTTGTTGTATTCTCCCTGAATTTTGCGATACAAATCCCAGATGATCTCCTCCTCTTTGGGCGACAAATGCAAAGCTTCATTTACTTCATAATCGAAATAACCATACTTTTTGATTTCGACATGGAGCGCATGGTTCAGCAAAAAATCCTCATGGATATAAATGATAAAACCTTCTTCTTCCAGTTCAATATTTTCGAGCTTAATAATCTGCCTTGGCTTTACAAAAGATAGAGAGCCGTTATCGTGGTCATATTTTGTTTTACCATAAAGAAAGGTGCCCGACTTCATTTTTTTAAGCGCAATCATATAAAAATCGCTTGTAAACTCAGTATAAGCAAGCGAACAGGCGTTTAACTGCGAACAGGTAATCAGGCCTAACAAAGGGTTTTCCGGTGCCGGAAAGCCATTTAAACTGTATAATTCACTAATTGTTCTAAAATGTTTCATAGCTCTATACTTACAAAATAAGAAAAACCTACGTCAAACAACATAGATTTTTCTTAAAACTGTCTTTAAATTTACTTAACCGTGTGCTGCCACCGATACTTCATTCCATGCTTCCCACTGGCTTAACCGATCCGCGTAAACCTGGTTTATCCAAGGCAATGCAGTCTTACCGAAGAAAATACGAAGAGGAGGCACTTCCTCATCCACAACTTTTAAGATCGCATCGGCAGTAGCATCCGGATTACCGAAGGGCATATTTTTCAGTTCTTCGTACACCACAGCTCGCAGTCCATCATAAACATCAATAGGTTTGCTATGTACAGCCGAAGCGCCAGACCAGTCAGTAGAATAACCAACCGGTTCAACTAAAGTTGTATGAATTCCGAAAGCCTTTATCTCTGCTGCCATCGCTTCACTCATGGCTTCAACAGCCCATTTCGAAGCATTGTATAAACCCAGGTTCGGAATTGAGGCTATGCCCAAAACACTAGATACCTGAATGATATGCCCATGCCCCTGGTTTCTCATCAACGGTATTGCGGCCTGACTAACCCATAAAGTACCAAAAACATTAGCTTCAAACTGCTCCCGCGCTTCCTGTTCAGAGGCTTCTTCAATCGTACCAAACAGACCATAGCCCGCATTGTTAATCACCACATCCAGTACACCAAAATGAGCATGCGCTTTACCCAAGACCTCAAAAGTTTGTGTCCTGTCAGTTACATCCAACTCAAGGGTAAGCACCGAACTTCCATATGCTTCTGCTAAATCCTTTAAGGAGTCAATATTTCTAGCAGTAGCAATTACATTGTCGCCACGTTTTAAAAAGGCTTCTGCCCATATTTTTCCGAATCCGCGTGAAGCTCCGGTTATTAAAATTGTCTTTTTCATCAGTATATATTTTTTGATGATGTAAAGGTACCGCAGCAATGCAGCGGTACCTTTATACAAAAGGAGGAATGTATGATACAAATTCCCGTTTAGGGTGTACCATTAGTTGTTTTGTCCAGTTCGTTCTGTTTTTTCAATACATTCCACGGAGTATATTCCTCACTTATCTGTTTAAATAAGAATAAAAAAGCGCGTGTTTTAAAAACACGCGCTTTCGCACTTACGGAAGGGTACCTAGAAGCCCGCTAGAACATTTGAAGGTTAAAAAATCTATTTAATAAGCTGTTGGCCTTCAGGCATCAGGACCACACGAATGTAATTCTTACCATCTAGATAAGTATTGATTGCTGTTTTAAGCTGTGCTGAATTTAAATCCTCAAGATTTTTATTGTAATTCAGTATTTCTTTAGGGTCAAGCTGTTCCTGGTATTGATTGCTCAAGTAGTTAAGCCAGAAACCATTGGTTTCCAATGAATTTTTAAGTCCCACTTTCTTCTCAGCTATGAACTTTGCCAGATCTTCAGGCAACGCCCCTTCGGCCTTAATTTTTGCAATCTCTTCCCAAACTGCAGCAATCAGCATTTCTACATTTGCAGGGGAACAGCCAAAAGAAATTCCAAAAGCATAGCGTGTTCTTGGCGAATGGCTTACATTTAAAGATATACTTGGAGAGTACACGCCTCCCTCTTTTTCTCTCAGTCTTTCCAGCATTCTCAATTCCAAAACCTGCTTGATGGCTTGAAGTTGCAGGTTATGCGCATCACTATACTCGTAATTCCCACTAATGATTAACTGTACAGTGGCTTTATCTTCAGCCCCACTGTAAACCGTCTTTTTAATGATACCTGATGGAATCTGTATACCCAAATCCTTTGCACTTTCTTTACGGCCCGTGGCAGGAAGAGAACCAAGGTATTGTTCCAGCAATGGCCTGATCTTTACAGGATCAAAGTTACCTACAATTACAAAAGTAAAGTCAGAAGCATCCTTAAAGCGCTCTTTATATATTTCAAAAGCCCTGTCCAGATTAACCTTTTCCAGATCTGCTAATTCAGCAGACTTCCTACGTAAATGGTAATTGCTCAGCACTGCATTCAAAGTATCGCTAAACAGTTTTTCAGGAGTGTTTACAGGATTTGCCAATGTAGCTCTTGCTCTGCTGATTGTTGCATTAAAGGCCGCAGTATCTTTACGTGGCTCAGTAAAATACAAGTAGGTAAGCTGAAGTGCGGTTTCTAGATCTTTTAAATTGCTGTATCCGGATATTCCCTCAATACGCTCCCCAATAAACGGATTAACTGCAGCCTGCTTACCATTCAGTTTTTGCCTGAGTGTTTCTGCATTAAAATCACCTATGCCACCTTCAACAATCAATGAAGCTGCGTTAGTTGCGGTCTGGAAGTCATTATCGGAATATATTGAGGTACCACCCGGACTAAAAGCCGTAAAACTGATCTCATCATTCTTAAAGGTCGTTGGCTTTAAAATTACCCGTACCCCATTGTTAAACTTTAGCTCAGTAAGATTCAACTCATTAATTTTTGTAGAAGAAACCACTTTGCCCTTAACCGGCGGAACAGCGATCATTGGCATTTTAGCAAGTGCTAATGCAGCTTTTTCTTGGGTTGCATTAGCAACAGGAGTAACTGCTGTTCTATACTTTGCAAACCATTCATTTACCTGATGCTCATCTGGCAATCCCGCCTTTGCAGTTTCAGGGGCAATAATGATCACATCCCTGTTTACCTCACTGATGTATCGTTTTGCCATCTGGTTGATGTGGCCCAGACTAATGGTCGGCAGATAAGCTTCAGTAAGTTCAGCTTCTTTAGCTATACCTGGAATTGCATTACCACTAAGGAAATGACGTACATATTCCTGGGCATATTGTGCAGATTGCTTTTTATCTCCTTCACTTGCCATAGCCTGCATGCTATTCAGGTATTGCATTTTAGCAAGGTCCAGCTCAGCAGCAGTAAAGCCCTGGTCCTTGATTTTACTAATCTCTGTCCAGAATCCTGCAAATCCTTTTTCCAGTTCGCCTGGTCTAGCAGATAAATTTGCGGTAAATGCATCAACATTCGCCATGAATGGCGCCAATCCTGCACTCACACCAATATATCGGCTTGCATTTTTTTGAGAAACTGATTGAAAGCGTGCCGCCAAAACCTGGTTAAAAAGATTCATTTTGATATAATCCATATAATCTGCATGAGTAAGCAGCTTTTTATGCGGATGCTTGATCATGATCTGCATCATGGTTCCCTGAGCTTCTTTATCTGTGATTACAAGGAATTGATTTTTACCATTCAGCTCTATCGCATATTCCGGTCTTGGTTTAGGCACTGCAGGGGATTTCAAATCTGAAAACAATTTATGTATGCGCTGTACCATATCTTTAACATCCACATCGCCAATTACAATAATTGCCTGTAGGTCGGGCCTGTACCAGTCTTTATAGAAAGAACGAATGGTTTCAGGCTTAAAATTTCTAAGTACGGCCTCCGTTCCTATCGGCTCACGGTCTGCATACCTTGAATGGTTAACCATATAAGGAAAAGTTTGCTGCTGAATTCTTTGTTGTGCCCCGTTTCTTAATCGTTTTTCTTCCAGCACAACTCCACGCTCCTTATCAATTTCCTTTGGGTCAAGCGTTGCTTCAGCAGCCCAGTCCCGGATTACCTGCAAACCGCTGTTTAACATTTCCGGCTTATCAATAGGAATAGGCAGCTGGTAAACAGTTTCATCAAAAGAAGTATAAGCGTTAAGATCAGCGCCAAAGCGAACTCCGGCCTTTTCCAGGAAATCTACCAGGGTTGCTCCCGGAAAATGTGTGCTGCCGTTAAAGCTCATGTGCTCCATAAAATGAGCCAGACCGCGCTGCTCCTCCGTTTCCAGTATAGACCCTACTTTGTTGACCAGGTATAACGTTACCCGTTTTTTCTGAGTGGTATTTTTCTGCACATAATAGGTAAAACCATTCGGTAGCTTGCCCCTTGTGACTTCCGGATTAAGCGGCAATTCCTGAGCAAGTAGTTGACTAAAAGTAAGCAGGAATAGACCTATTGTAACAGATATTTTTTTTATATAAGATTTCATTTATTACTTATTAAGTATTTTATTATCAATAATTTAATAACTATGACGCGCTCCAAGAGAAAGTCCTGGACCGATGGGAATTCCAGGACCAATGGGAGGTATTACTACAGCATTATTTCCTTTAAGTGTATAAACAATACTTTTAAAGTTTTCTGCAATATTAATTCCGTCAGCATCCATTAGGGAGAAGGCAATAATGTATTTATTTGGCCCGCTGATCTTAGCCGGGATCACCGTTATAGGAAGTACAGCTTCTTGTGTACCGGCCTCAATCACCACCTGTGTACCGCTCATCTCATAACTATCTGCGGGTAAAGGCAGATAATTAGTACCGTTGGCAAGGTTATATTGGGCAATTAAAGCATCGTCGCGTGTAAAAGTTACTTTAAGATCTCTTGGTGCGGGCTTTTGAAAAGAATATTTGGCCGTTAAATTCAACCTTGTTACCCCAAATGCACTATCTACAGCCGGAGCAGCAAAAATTGCTTTTGAAGGAAAGTTAGCTTTAGGATTAATGACTAAAGGTTCTATGCCTCGGTAATCTAAAATACCATCATCAGTTTTAAGACAGCTGGTGAACAGACAAGCTGTAAGCAGCATCAATATATAAGTTTTCATTACTTTCATTTTTAAGGATTAAGAATTAAGGCATCCACCAGATTTTACCGGTAAACATGTTTATTTCACCCAGTGCTTTCACATTTGCTTCATTGGTGATGATCTCATCGTTGGTATATACAAACCGGATCGGTACTGTATTTCCAATTCTTGTTGGATCGACAGAAACCGGAACATCTGGAAAACGTCCGTTTCTTCTATAATCAACCCAGGTCTCTATCGGATCAATTCCGTTCAATGCCATATATTTCTGAAACATGATCACTTTGTATTTATCCGGAGCGGCAGCCCAGTTTACCCGCTGATTACTAGCTTGTGCAGTATACCATTGATCAAAAATGGCATCTGAAAGTGCAGGATTGTTGCTATTTCCGCCCACATTGAGCCACCTGAAAGATTCCCTTAATGCTATTTTGTAAGCCTGTTCTGGATCTCCCGATAACCAACCACGGAAAACTGCTTCAGCCTGTAAAAAAGCATTCTCTACACTGGTAATTACCCAGGCATCCATATTGTTACCTTTAATAATTCCTGCAGAGGTAGCAGATACTACATCTGTATTACGAGAACCTCCAACTGCCGAGAGGTATTGTCTGTTTTGGTAAGGATATTGAAAAGAGTTAATTGGCAATCCAAACCTACTGCCTCTAAATGTGTCAGGACCTGGCTGAGGAAATGGATCTGGAGCACCTATAGGTAAAATTTTATCAACTGAAGAATAGATAAATCCTATACGTGGATCATTATCTTCCTTTAATAAATTAAGCCCATATTCATTCGCATGTGCAAGATCAACACTATTTATCCCTGAAAAAAGATCGCCTCTGGCTCCCCCCCGATTATTACTGCTCGAATATAATCCATAGTAAAGAGAAACTTTAATGGTTAAACTCCAGCCGGGGTTCACTGCACCGTCAACTCCCATGGGTAAAAAACCGGAGCCCTGATCCTTTATCGTCTGAATTTCCCTGGCAATATAAGCAGCTCTTTCCAAACGGTTGGCCTGATGGATCAGCAAGCGAAGCTTTAGCGTATTGATAAATTGAAGCCACTTTACTTTATCCCCATGAAACATAATATCCGCTTCTGTTATCTTTTCATTCTTTGAAACTTCCGCATTCTTAATCAGTCCGCTGGCTTCAGTCAGTTGCTTCATCAGGTCTTCGTAAATAGACTTACCATCATCATACTTTGGCCTTAAAATAGATTGCTTAAAAGCTTCAGAATACGGCACATCATTCAATTTATCTACACACCTGCTCCATGCTATGGCGCGCAGAACTTTCGCAATACCCAAATAGAAATCCTGCCCTAAAGCAGTAGCTTTATCTTCCAGGAAAGGAAGCGTCTGACTCGGAACGCTTCCACTGGGGATATTGGTATAATTAGTAAGATTCAATGCCGGTGGCAAAGCAGGCCCTGCCCAATAACCCAACCACATCGAAAGCACTTCAAAATCGGATGGAATAGCAGCCGCCGCTTCCAGCAAAGGTGGTAAAATCAGGTTCGGAGTAGCATTGGTATTAGTTAACTCACGGGGATTATAATTTACATCCAGCCAACCTTTTTTACAACCACTATGAAGTAATGAACTCATCAGAATGGTTGAAGTAATAATAATTTTATAAGTTCGTTTCATGTTCTTTGAATTTTAAATGATTAAAATGATAAACCAAACGTAAATCCATAAATAATTGTCCCAGGGGTAACATTGGTATCTGCAGCACTTCCGCTAACATTGTTAGACTGGCTTTGTTGCCTTTGACCAATTGCCTGGTTCTGATTAGTCTTGAGTCCCGGACCATTACTCGATACAGGGTCTCCATAAATATTCGAATGCGGATAAAAGGAGAAAAGATCACGGGCATAAATACTACCAGCCATTCTCTTTATCAATTTTGATTTTATCGGCATTTCATATTGCAAGGCAATTTCCCTGATTTTCCAATAATTGGCACTGGAAATAGAATGAATAGTGGCATCAGCGAACTTGGAAAAAAGCTCTTTGCCTGCGTTGGAAACAGCAACATTTGTATTTTTTACAAAATGACCTGGACTGTCTTCTATTACAGAATTGGGAAACACGAATACCTCCCTGTTGTTTAGCAGCGTAAGTGCGCTGGTACCTTGTATTATGGTAGAAGAACCAAAGCCATGATCATTTCCCGCAGAGTAATCTGCCTGTGTACTGAATGTAAATCTCTTATAAGTAAAATTAAGTGTAACACCACCTTGATATACTGGCAATGTTTTGCCCATTATTTTTGGATTTTGATAATCAACAGTAGGCATACCCGTATTTTTATCTACAATTACCCTTCCATCCGGGTCTCTTTTAAAGTCCGTAACCGGAAACTCAAATGCAGAATGCCCTACCCTTGCATAAAACGCATTTCCACTAGGATCCCTTGCAATGAAAGTTCCATTATAGATATCGGAAACTTCCAACACCTTATTATTATTTATAGAAAATCTTCCGGATAAAGAAATATTAATGTCCTCACCAAATTCAACCAATGGATTAAGCCCCAGATCAAACTCCCAGCCTGTATTTCTAAACCTACCTGCGTTGTCCAGATCAGGGTACCCACTCCAGCTTGGAACGCCAACCTGCATAATCACCCCATTGTTGACCTGGCTATAATAAGCTCCGTCAAAACGAATTCGGTTTTCAAGAAACCCCATTTCCAAACCATACTCCTGTGAAAATACCTTTTCAGGTTTAATATTTGGATTTGGATTGGTCAAAATACCGTAACCAAGAAGAGATTTACCCGTACTTGGATTGGTAAATGGATAAGGGAAGGTCAGATTTAAAATCCTTTCACTTTGATTGGGTTCAATGTTCATGTTGGCTGTATGTGTTGCCGACAACCTTAACCTAAAATTACTCAACCAGGCTTGTTCTTTTAACAACGGAACTATTTCCTTCAACACCAGGGAAGCATTTGCACCAAAATAAAAGTCTTTCCCCCGCGCTATCTTTGCTCTTTTAGAATCCCATTCATTACGACCGGTCAGTTCAAGGAATATCTTATCCTTATAACCCAGGGAAACATTCCCTAATAAGGAAATACTCCTGGTTTGTCTGGTTACCTCGTCCGCGCCAATACCAAAATCAGAACGGGAAAAGATGTTGTTATAAACAGGTATAACTAAGGTAGCGTTGGTTTTTAATTGCTTTTCAAAATTATCCCGGATAGTATTCCCCAAGTTTGCACGGATCAAAAAATCACCTGTTTTATGTATAGCAGTCAATAAAAGATCATTATTGAAACCTAAAGTTGTACCCAGGTAATCTTCGGTTTTTGGTTCAGCATCATGTGCCTTAAAAGGATCTACTCTTGCAAAATCAGAAAATACTACAGGAGCAGCATTCTTCTTCTGGTTTCGCCCCCAATAATTGAGTGACACCTGGTCCTTAACACTAAGCCAGGGCAACACCTTTACATTAGCTATAAAACTACCCGTAAAAGTATTGTCTGTGGTTTTTTGCCTGCTCAAATCGAGTGAAGCATAAGGATTACTACCTGACCAGTAATTATCCAGTCCACCCCAATAAGAATTTTTGTAGTCCTTATAACTTAGCAAAGGAATAAAGCTTGGTGTATTTAAAACCTTATTGGTTACATCACCTCCCCTGTCGCTAGCCATTTTTGAATAATTGATATTGACCTGAAAATCCGCATTCTTTCCCAATTTTTTAACGGAATTAAACAGAACGGTAGTCTGATTTTGCTTATCTCCAGGTAATAAACCAGTTTGGTCTGTATGTCCAAGGCCAAGGTAAAATGAAGATGTGGCATCACCCTGTGCAAGTGAAACATTGGTACGAGTTGATCTCGCTACATTAAAAAAGTTATAACGGTCGTCCAGATCCTTATAAGGTACTTTCTGAAACTCTCCATTCTTATCAGGATAACCTATGGAAATAATCCTTCCATCATAGGCGGGCCCCCAGCTATCAGCAGATTTCCCTCCAAAAAAGCTGACGTCATCGCCAACACCAAAAGTGCGCTGGTCTGTTCTTTGCCTGAAATCCATTCGCGTATAGGAGGAGTTTACCCTTGCATTTACAGCCAATTCACCTTGCTTGATCTTTTTTGTAGTGATTAGAATCACCCCATTAACCCCTTCAGGACCATACATTGCCGTTCCATTGGCACCTTTCAACACGGTAACATCCTCAATATCTGCGGGATTTAAATTATTGATAAATTCAATCGCACGTTCTGCCGACTCCCCATCAGAACCAAAGGATAGTGGCGCACCATTAAACACAAACAAAGGCTGATTATTACTTGACTGTCCGAAAGAACGAATTCCCCTTAATAATACCCTCATTTTGGGTGACATCTCAGAGCTTTGCGTCATGATGTTAAGACCAGAAACCTTTCCCACCAAGCCATTCAGTATATTTCCGCTGTTTGCCTTGTTAATTTCTTCTCCAGTCACTTTTGCAACAGAATAGCCCAACTCTTTTTTACTGCGGACAATGCCATATGCGGTAGTTACCTCAACTTCCTTAAGATTGGAAGTTGTCAATTCCAAGCTAATTGTTAGCTGCCCTTTCACGCTTGAAGCTTGAACTTCCTTTGTTTTATAGCCTACAAAAGAAATTACAAGAATTGCCTTTTCATCAACTCCAGTTAATGAAAATTTACCTTCTTCATCTGTCGAAATATAACGTTTGGTTCCTTTTATTGTCACCGTTGCCCCCCGTAAAGCCTTACCGTTTTGATCCTGAATAGTGCCCCTGACATCAATATCATTGAAGTGACTAACGAGCCTGTCAAGAAAAGAAAACTCCTTCTCTTTTATCACGACAATTTTATCTTCGATGGTAAAAGCCAATGGCTGCCCTTTTAAAATCTGATTTAAGACTTCTTCGATTGATACATTGTACACATTAATGGATATGGGCTTTGTATTTTTCAGGGCTTTTACATCTAAAAAAAAATTATAACCACTCTGTTTTCCGATTTCTTCGAGCACATTTTCAATTCTTACATGCTTCCGGTTAATGGTTATTTTTTGCGCCAGGGTCGCAGCGCTGACATGTACCATTCCGGTTAATAATAATACCGCTATTAATTTCATTGCTAGAATAAGATTCAACCCTTTCCGCGGTCGTTTCACATCCTGTAAATTAACAAGGGTTAACATCCGAAGAGATTTCTCCTTGTAGCCCAAAAGCCTACAAAGGGGTTTTGTAAAATTTTTATACATTTGAATACTGATTAAGCTGGAAGTGCCTTCCTTTCATCGGGCAATGTCACTTCACAGCAATTTTAGAATGTTGTTAATTCACATTTCATTGATCGGTTTATTCAGGAGCGTTCCAAGCGCTCCTGTTTTTTGATCAGAACTTGTCCCGCCTTTAAGGATCTTTTTCTTTCTTTTTCATTTAGTTGGTTGGTTAGTTTGTTGATAATTGACTATTTCTCGAGCGGGTTTTAATTTTTGAGTTGGACAGTAATAATCTTCCCTTTTACCGTAAAGCGGACTTTATCTGTTCTCTCTATAGTTTTCAGAACAGTCGAGAGGTTTTTGTCCCGGGATATTACCCCCAGAAAAGTGAGGGCAGCAAAATCATTGCGGTTACCTTGGTAAACAACTTTGACGTCATACCACCTGGAAATTTGTTTCATGATACTTTCCAGGCTTTCACCTGTGAAACGAAAGAAGCCATTTTTCCATGCTGTTGCCTGCTGTAGATTTGCTTTTTCAACGGATATTGAATCACCTGTATTAGTTGCTTTTTCGCCTGGCTTGATGGTTTGAGAGATCCCACTGAATACTGACATAACTTTTACTGAGCCCTCCAACAATGTAGTAGTGGTAACCTGTTCATCGGCATAACTATTTAGGTTAAAGTGGGTCCCAAGTACAACCACAAGCTGTTTTTCTGTTTTAACCATAAATGGATGTTCTTGATCTTTAGAAACTTCAAAGTATGCTTCTCCGGAAAGCTCAACCGTACGGTTTTTTAACCCTGCGAACGAAGTTGGAAATTTGAGAACGGAAGTGGAATTCAACCAAACCTTAGTCTGATCAGGCAACACCAATTCATATTGTTGTCCATTAGCTGTAGAAAGACTGTTGTATTCTGGTTTAAGGCCTTGTTTTTCTACTTGCGTTTGATAACGCAATTCCCCCTCATTGATTTTAGAGATCGTAACGCCATGTTGTGTGGCTAATTTTCCATTTACTACATCTGATAAATCGAGCTTGCTACCATTAGATAAAGTAAGTGTTGCCGTATTTTTTCCAGGAGGAACATCATTTAAGCTGAATTCTCTTGTAGAATTTCCATAATAGTAAAGTCCGGCACTGATCGTAATGGCAAAGGAAGCTGCAACGGCAATTATTGGCCACAATTTCTTGGATTTGCGCTTATTCGTGTCCACTATTTTTTGCCACATTTCGAATTTATTCGACTCCAATTCCTCAATAGTGAATGTCGGATTTTCGACCTCTTGCATTTCTTGTACCCAAGAAAGCAGTAAAACTATTTCTTCATCAGTTGCTGTCCCTTTCCGGTATCTATCTAGTATATCTTCAGATTCTTGGTAAATCATAATTATAGGGTATAATTAATTCCTACTATTTACAACTAAGACGAATCAAAATCGACCAGGGGTAAGAAAAAAAATAATAAAAACTAAAAAGAATTAAAGGCACCTAAAAACGCAACAGGAATACCAAATAAACAAATAACCCCAGCTTATTACGAAGAATTTTTAAAGCATTTTTTACCTGCTTCTTTACAGTTTCTTCACTAACATCCAATTGTTCGGCAATTTCTTTATGACTCATGTGTTTAAATCGGCTAAGCTCAAAGATCTGACGCATTTTCGAAGGAAGCGCAGCAATCTCACGTTCAATAATAACAGTCAACTGCTTTTCTCTCACTAAAAAATCGGTATTACTATTTTTTGACCGCAAATATGTCGATAGTTGAGAGATGTGTTTGCGGTTTATATCCTGATGTGTAATCAGATCCAGAATTTTATGATATATGCATGTGTACAGAAATCCTCCCATATTAACAATATCAAGCAACTCCTTATGCTTGGCCCAAAGAGTTATAAAAACTTCCTGAACTATATCCTGAGCCTGCTCCCGATTACCTAACTTTTTATAAGCATGAATATAAAGTAACGCATTATACCGATTATAGATTTCTTCATATGCCATATGGTCCCCCTTTACTAAAAAAGACGTAAGTTCTACATCTGAAAATTTACTATAAATTGTCATAAATGCGCTAAAAATGCAAACTTTTAATAAAGCTAAATAGTTTCAATCTCGAATTTCAACCGAAGCCTATTCAACGCTTATGCAATTATAAACAAATAATGGCAATTACATAATATTAGCTTTTATAGTTTTACCCACCACTAAATTAAATGGGAAGAAGTTTTTCATTAGCCTGGGAAGTTCGTCATTCATTTTGCCCACTTCATTCTGAAATATCCAAATTGACCGCCCCCCGAAATACCAGACAGCTGAAAAGTCGAAAAAATCCGGGCAGGTCTTTAAAAAAACATATATAATATAGGTCGAATATACCGACCCATATTATGTATGATTCCCTTTAGGGTTTAACGATAATTTTGCCTACAGTATTTTTAGTTTGTATCATCGTATGAGCTTTATCCATTTCCTCTAGTGGAAACACATGCGAAACATGTGTCCTTATTTTTCCTGTGGACAATAAACCGGCAATAAATTCCAAATCATTTTCATAAGTTTCATTAGGGCTTACGCTTATATGCAGAGCGGTAACATTCTTTTCCTTTTTTGCCTTTTCCTTGAACGCTTCGTCTGGGTAGATCACTAAACTTAACAAAGTTCCGCCTGCTTTTAACGCTTTCAAAGAACGCTCGAGATGATTTAAATCCTCACTCCAAACTGCATCGTGAACAATATCTGCATCGGTAATGATTTCCTCGAACTTTTGTGTTTTATAATCAATAAACTCATCTGCTCCTAAGCCCAGTACAAATTCCTTGTTTGCTTCAGAAGCAACACCTATGACATATGCACCGAAATATTTGGCAAGTTGTACGGCATAATGCCCTACGCCACCTGATGCCCCATGAATAATTATCTTATCGCCCTTTTTTATATTTCCGTGGTTTACTATAGAAACCCATGCAGTTAATGCTGCCATAGTAGCTCCGGCAGCACTTTCAAAGCTGACGTTGCCAGGCTTTAATACCAGTTCTTTCTCTGGCGCAGCCACGTATTCAGCGTAAGCATTGGCTTGACCTAAAAATTTGAAGTTGCCAAATACTTCATCGCCAATTTTAAATTTATTTACTGCTTTGCCCGTTTTCGTCACAATGCCCGCTACGTCCCAGCCAAGTATAATATATTCTTCGGTACCTTTATAGGCATATACCTGATCCAGTGCCTCCTTTGTCCTTCTTACATATGCATCTACAGGATTAATGCTAATGGCTTTTACTTGTAATAGAACTTCATTATCCGCCATTACCGGCATTGGAACATCCGCCAATACAAGGTTTTCGGGTGCTCCTATTTCTTTTAAGACTATTGCTCTCATTTTTTATAAATTTTATGAGATAAAGGTAGCGACGCGAATTGTTCCTCGCTTTGTTTAAAAAGTCAAATTTGCTTTACTCATAAAGTCATAAAAAGCATGTTCTTAATTTAAAGACCGCCAGTAATCAAACCTCGTCTGGTATACGATTTGGCTATTTACTTTACCAGTTCTATAGGCGGATAACCGAAATGCCTCTTAAAGGCAGAAGAAAAATGCGAGAGGTTCTCAAAGCCTGCTTCTAAATAGATATCATTTGGCTTCACATTATTTTTAGTGATGTAGTAATGGGCAAACTCCAGCCTTTTTTGAGTGAGCCATCGTTGTGGAGTAATGTGGTAGGCTTTTTTAAAGTCTCGGTTAAATGTAGACAGACTACGTCCGGTTAGGTAAGCAAATTTTTTCATCGGCATATTAAACATATAGTTCTTCTCCATAAAATCCGGCAGGCTGATCTTTCCCGGTTCAGAGAAATCTGTTAACAGGCTGTCTATATCTTTATCAATACTACGAAGGATTGAAATACCTTCTTCCATTTTTATAGTAGCAATATCTTCAGGCAGTCTTTCCTTGAGATCAAAATAAGGCAGCAATGACACAAAAAAGCTCTCCAATAGCGGGTGCGGATCATAAACTTTCACCTTTTGTTCATGAGGGCTGGTGCTGTAGAATTTATGCTTTGTATAATAGGTCTTCAAACGTTCAATTGCCAGGCCAAATACAACAGCCTTGTAAGGTCGTCCATCTTTAGGCCGCTTAATGACTGCCGAAAGCTGGTTACGGGGGAACAACAGGGTGTCGCCGGCAGCAAATAAATAAGATTTATCCGCCTGTATCACTTTCATTTCACCCGAAATGATTCTCACAAAAGAGTGAAATTCCAAAATGATCTCATCTTTAAATAATTTATCTTCTGTAACGAACCAGACAATGTCTGTAAATTTGTTTCGATATTGTTCTGCCATAAGACTAATTATTGGTTTCTCCTGTAATCAATGCAATTTCACCCAATTGCTCAAAGTTAAATTATATCAAATGTACCAATCATTTATCAGTGCTACTTTGTTTAAAATATCATATTTTCTTCGTCTAAATATCGAAGCGGGAATGCTATGATTTGTAGTGAGGTTTATAAAATGAAAAAGAGGAAGGGTCATGAGATCCTTCCTCTGCTCAGTGATGTGAGGCTAATTAGCGATTACTGAATGTAAATTCTTTTATTTTTAAACCCGGTTGCGTAAACACCAGGTAAAGGTTCTGTCTGCCAGCTGTGGGAATTAATGTCGTGGTTACGATATTTCCTTCAGCTAATGCAGCTGTTCCAATCAGTTTGCCATCAACTGCTCCAGTGCGAATTTCGATTTGCCCTGAAGCGCGCTCAGCACCTGGATTTATTGACAGACTTTTTAAACTGCTTAAATCTATATTCCGCAACAACAGGTAAGCTCCGGATTTATTTGAAGTCGCGATGCTGCGATCGTCATTGAACGTCAGTTCAGCAGACTGATCTGCATTGTTTACAGGTATGGTTGGGTTTTTCAGGATAAGTATATCTTCTCCTAACTGGGCAGGAGCAGAATTTGCGCCTCTGTCCCTATATGCTGCCCTGAAAATGAAACTTCCCTTATTCGTTGCATTTGCCGGAACTTTAGTCACATAAACTCCGGTTACAGGTAGACTTTTCTGACTGGCTTCTTTGTTGCTTAAGCTCAGGATGTATTTTACAATTGCACTGATTTCAGCAGTTGGCATTGTAGAATGTGGCGGCATCATGGCATCTCCCCAGACGCCGGAGCCTCCGTTAGCAATCTTTTTGACCAGGAAATTCTGGGCTGTGCTGCTTCCTTTGTATTTAAAGGCAACTTGGGTAAGTGACGGACCCAAAGATTTGGTGTTCAGTGCGTGACATGCATTGCAATCACTTTTCTTAATCAATCCCTTTGCCAGTTCGTGTTGAGCAGATGCGTCGAATGTATTTTGCTTCTGCGCGATAACGGTCATGTCATATCCTTCAGACAAGTAATTAATGGAAACTGACACGGCTGAGGGTAGAATCCGCTTATTGGTTAAGCTTCCATCTTCTTTATCTGTTACTGTCACGGCATAGCGAATTGTATTCCCGGGAAAATAAAAGCTCGAATTCCCCTGGGTAAAATTAAATTTCACTTTCGGAGCTTCATTCCCGGCACTGATTTCTACTGATTTACTATTTTTTGCTCCACTTGGATCGGTCACTGTCAGTGTTGCTTTGTATACACCAGGCGCAGTAAGTGCAATTTCAGGGTTTTCTTTAGTACTACTTTGTTTAAGTACCCCAGCGCGGGTGATCTTCCAATCGAATATTAAAGAGTCTCCGTCGGCATCTTTTGTGCCTGCTGAACTCAACTGAATTTTCATCGGCACTGCGCCGGCAGTCTTATTCGCCGAGACCTGTACAGATGGTTTACGATTCCCGCTGTTATATTCAATTTTTATCAATTCTGCTTCAGGGTTATCCCGAAAATAGCCGTTTCCGTATTCCAGCACGTATAGACTGCCATCAGGGCCGAATTTCATGTCTATCGGTCCTTTTAAAGTCAGGTTGGGCAGGAACCGCTCCATTGAAACGTAGTTTCCATCCTTGTCCAGAGTCACTGCCAAAATCCAGCCTCTAACCCAATCCGTGATCAGCCATTTCCCTTCGTAATAAGCTGGGAATATATGGTTTGCTCCTTTAAAATCACTTTGGTGAAATATAGGCCCGCCCACGGCACTTCTTCCGCCGCTGCCCATCTCCGGAAACTCGGAACTGGCGGCATAGGGATACCAAATCAGGGGATGAACGACTGCTGGAAGGACAGTCATGCCGGTATTGTTCGGAGAGTTATTGACAGGTTTCATGGGATCGTACCATGCGCCCGATTCTTTGGTTGCGAAATTATAATAACGATAGCCTTCTCTTCCGTTGAAATAGGGCCAGCCGTAATTCCCTGCCTGTTTAGCCAGGTTAAATTCATCATAGGATCTCGGTCCTCTCAGGTCCGAAGCGTTAGATCCGTCAGGACCTACTTCACCCCAATATAGCCAGTTTGTTTTACTGTCTACAGTTAATCTCCAGGGGTTTCTATTTCCCATGGTAAAGATTTCAGGGCGGGTTTTAGGGGTTCCTTTCGGAAACAGGTTTCCTTCAGGGATGGTATAAGTGCCATCTGGTTCAGGGTGTATCCGCAGGATTTTACCTCTGAGATCGTTGGTATTGCCAGATGACTTTTGTGCATCCCTGGCTCCTTCTCCGGGCCTTTCATCAATCGGTGTGAAACCGTCGGATGACCTGGAAAAGGTATTATCACCCGTGCTCAGCAACAGGTTCTTATCTTTATCGAATACCATTCCTCCACCAACATGGCAACATTCTTCACGCTGTACTACCACATCAAGCATCTTCTTTTCGGTTGCCATATTAAGCTTTCCTCCATTCCAGGTAAACCTGGAAAGCCGGTTGACTGAAGCATTTTTTGCGGAGTAAAAAACATATATCCAGTGATTTTTAACATAATCCGGGTGCAGGATCACGCCTTGTAAACCGTCCTCACCTTCTTCCCGCTGGCCGGTTTTGCTCACATATTCCCTGCTTACTGCAAATTCGGCGATGACATCCATCTTTTTCTTTACCGGGTCATATAATTTAAGTTTGCCTTTACGCTCAGCATACAGGACTTTACCGTCAGCCAGAATCTGGAACTGCATGGGTTCTTCGAGTTTCTGTTGCAAAACAACTTTTGTGAACCGGTTCTCATCGGGTCTTGAAAGGGGTTCCTGGGCCTCCACTATTCCGATACCGGTGAGTAGCGTAATCAATACTATTAGTCTCTTCATATTCCTTAATTCTTGCTGCTGATTATCTTGCGGAAATTGACCACGCTGGCGGCTACATCCTTACTGTTTTCTTTCCAATTGTATTCGTATTCTGCTGAAATTCCCCCTTTGAAGTTCTGGCGCTTTAATTCATCAATCACGCCTGGTATGTCAGAGACTCCTTCTCCCCAGTGAACGTCATGTCCGTCTCTTCCCTTTTCATGCAAATCTTTCATGTGCAGGTGAAAAACCCGGCCTTCTAAAGTTTTCAGGCAGGCTACCGGATCTAATCCCGATCTGACCCAGTGACCGATATCGGCACATGCGCCAATGCGTTTACTTTTTTCCTGCGAAGCTTTCAATACAATATCCGGGTTCCAGTATTGTGAAGGATTGGGATGATTGTGAATGGCCAGGTTGATCTGGTATTTGTCACATAAGTTAGAGATGAAGGGCAAAAATTTCTCATTGGGTTCCGACGTAATCGTTTGGATGCCCATAGCTTTTGCAAATTCGAATAATTTAGTCCAGTCTGCTTCTGAGTCTGCTCCGGTTACACCAAAAGCCATCAATTGGACGTTTTTTACTTTAAGTAATTCCAGAACAGCTTTTCTAGTGGACGCATCCATGTCAGGACCCATTCTACCAGGAATTCCGCCGCCTATTGTCTGGCCGGGATAGGCTTCAACGAATCTCAGATTACAGCTGTCGATCTTATCGACAGCCTCAGCAAAGGTATACTCTTTAAATGTATAGGCTTGTGATCCGAGTTTCCAGCCGAGTTTAGCCTCTGGATGGGTCGATTGTTTGGATCTGCTACCTTTTTGTGCCACCTGGCAGGCGGAAAGTACAGCCAGACCGAGGAACAGTAGACCCAGGCCGGCGATTTTTGTAAAGTGTAATTGTTTCATATGTTGTGTGTTAATGTACAAAATGCCTAAACGTTCGTATTGTATAATTCTATGTTCGAAGGACATAACCCATTACCCTGAACTTTTAGTAAGGCCGTATCATCATGATGATACGGCCTCGTTTGTTAAATGCCTCCGAGCTGCGTACCTGAAGGATAGTTACTTTGACTGCATCCATCCGTACCCGTTATGCCAGCACTTCCGTTGCATGAGGAAAAATACCAGTAATCCCGGTAGCGATACAGTGGTCCCTTACCAATGGTGCCGAAATTTCCGTTGAAGCTGAAGTAATTACTCTGGCAGGTCATTTCTGTTAGATTAGTATTCCATGTTTCCACGAAGTCGTTGGATCCACTTGGATTTCTGTAATCGCCATAGTAAGTACAGTCGTATCCGGGAAATGAGATTGAATTGGAATTGTGATAGGAGCCATGGGCTTTTTTGCCTACAAATACCTGCGGCCGTGTGCCTGCGGCTACATTTTGCCAGTTTCTGGTATACCAGCCTGAATGTTGAAAATAGGTGACTGTAACAATGCGATTGGTTTGGGTATTTACCTGTACAACGACATGTTCCCAGTCATAGTCATGCCCGCCCAGGTTCGCGAAGCAGGTAGTCTGGGTTTTATAAGTCCACCAATAGTCGATAAATATTCTGTTGGAGTTGTTTGGATGACGCTGCACTTCAAAATAGGTAGGAAAATTTTTACTCCTCGGGGCGTTTCTATTCGCCATGACTAAAGTGCCGTTGCATACGATACTGCCTGGATCTGTGCTTGCCCAAATGTCTTCAATACTGGTCGGATAGTCGGGTGCTGCCTGGTCAAATTTGAGTATAGGGGCGTAGTTCGAGGCCAGGTTATAAGCTGCTGAACCGGTAATCTTGTACCAGCTTTCCTGGCAATCTGTGCACATGGTCGCACGCTCCTGAACATCTGCCGTCTTTCTGACTTTTTCTTCTGTCAAGCCGTTTTCCAGTTCTTTCTCTTTGGTGCATTGGGTTAACACCAGGCATGCCATGGCGATCACGAAGTGAATTGGTTTTCTTTTCATTGGGTTTTATAATTGGTTAATAATTGCGAATGATAGAGAACTGAAGCCCATAGTGTGGTTAGTATGCTACATGGAAATAATCAGGTATAATCCCTCGTTGGGTGTGCAGAAGTATACATAGATATAATACGTATCTCCCACCCGGATTACATCAGGATTTATTCATCATTGTATTGCTGAGATTTGAAGAATGACACTGGTTCTGTTTAAATTCAGATCGGGATTAAATCCGATGTTCATCAGAAAATCACCACTGTAGCTTACCGGGGACAAAGTTGAGCTTTGCCCTGGATAGAGGTTGACTTCCTGAATCTGGTATTTTTTATTCACGTCCAGGCCTTTGAATTTGATGGGCAATGTGCTCACGGAGCCATAGCGATAGTTGACGAGGTAATTGAACATCACCGCATTATTTTTATCGGGGTCAACATACAGCATGGAGGCTACCCTACCTTCACGGGGATTAGCCAGTCGATACTGGTCTCCATGCCAGATGACAGGCTTAAGCTGGTTGTAGGTTTTTATGGCTTCCTGGCAAAACTTCAGGTCTTTTTCAGGTAGTTGACTGACGACAATGTCAAATCCCAATTTTCCCATCATGGCTACATCTGTTCGGAATTTGATCGGCTGCTTCCCCCAGTCTGTTACATGGTTTGAACTGGCCAGGGCGGGGTAGAAATAAGAATATTCCCATTGCATAAATATCCTTTCCAGTGGATCGGTATTATCACTTGGCCAGAACTCCGTGAAATACTGTAATGCGGCATAGTCAACACGTCCACCACCACCCGAGCATAGCATCATGGGTACTTTCGGATACTTAGCACGGATTCTTTCCAACACGTTATATAATCCGCGAACGTATTCGATGTAAAAATGAGACTGGTCTTTTAAGTGTGCGGAATATGCATTGTAGATGACCGCATTGCAGTCCCATTTGATGTAAGCCAGATCCGGATTTTTGGTAAACATACCGTCTACGATGCCGAAGACAAAATCCTGAACTTCGGGATTACTCAAGTCGAGGGCCAGTTGATTTCTGAAATAGAACTCCTCCCGCTTTGGCTGCTTCACGACCCATTCCGGATGCCGCTCATACAGTTCACTTTTCGGGTTGACCATTTCAGGTTCAATCCAGATCCCAAAACGTGTACCTGTATTGCCGGCTTCTTTTACCAAAGAGGCAATCCCATTTGGCAGTTTCGTTTTGTTTTCCTGCCAGTCACCCAAGCCTGCTCGGTCATCATTCCTGGGGTATTTGTTGCCAAACCAGCCATCATCCAGCAGGAAGAAATCCACTCCCAATTTTTTGGTATCTTTTAGCAGTTCTGCCAGTTTTGCTTCATTGAAATCAAAATAGGTGGCCTCCCAATTATTCAATAAGGTCAGTCGATTTCCTTTCCCATCTAGCAATTTATGGTTACGCGCCCAGTCATGCATTTTCCTGCTTGCCTCACCTCTTCCTTTATCAGAGAAGGTGAACAAGAAAGCTGGCGTTTTAAATACTTCTAAGGCTTTGAGCCGGTAAGCAGACGCATGATTGTTCATACCGGCGATCACCCTGAGGTTATCCTGGTAGTCGACTTCCAGGTCAATTTTGAAATTGCCACTCCACTCCATGGCGCCATAAATCACAGTTCCTTCATCCTCTGTAGCTGGCTTATCCAATGAAATCATAAATACCGATGGCTGAAATAAATTTGCTCTGGTCCCCAGTTTACTGTCCAGGGTCTTGATGCCATGGCTCAGCTTAGTCTCTTCAGGCTGCATCTCCTTGGCCCAGTCGCCATGGTATTGATTCAGCCAGAAACTCCCAGCTTTAAGGTAAAGGTTGGCTGAGGCGAATTTATTGAGCTGCACGGCACCCTTTTCCTGATGCCTGATTTCTGCCCAGGCCTCGATTACATCCTGTTTGTAAAAGGACCTGTAAAACAGTGTCACTTCAAAAGGATATACCGGATCTTTTAAACGGACTTGTAAAAGTGTTACGTTTTCGGCTATTTTCTTTTCAGTATAATCTACATATTTTAGTTCCAGAGAGTTGTTTCCATCCGCGTGTGTTACGCTTATAGCCGGCTCCAGGAGGTTACGAGAACCTGAGGGGGTGTAAGCAGAACTGGATAGTCCGGTGTAATCGCTGCCCTGACGATAAGCAGAAGCCAGCCCGGTGTATTCGCTCGTCGCCTTTAGCTTTTTTCCAAAGTGTATGATGTTAAGGTCATTATTGGCGTTGACCTGCAGCACCAATGCATTATTTGCTGTGACGATTGGGATGATGCGACTTTGCGCATACACCCCAGCACCAAAGAGTTGAGCGAACATAAATAGATTAAAAATGGTAAAGTTCCGTACGGACTTATTGTAATTGAGCATAGAATTGATTGTATTCATACAGCAAGGGATTAAAATCCGCTTGCTGTAGTTCTGAGTCTGATAGATTTAAATTGGAGGTAAACATATTGACCGGTACTTACGACCCATCCGATGGATACGGTTGTAGGAACTGTCAACTCGAATTTGACATCATGGGTTCCCGAAAGATTGTTTTTATTGCCATGAAATACCGCTAGTACATTCGTTGAGGTCCCGATATTTGGAAGGTTTGTGCCGCTGGCGACCATTTCCTCTACGGTGTAAACGTCCCCACCGTAGGAACCGGTTTCAAACGATACCGTGTAGTTGCCAGCAGGCAGCAGCACCGTTTGCCATACCTTTCCGTTGTTTACACCCTCTCCTCCCCAATCTTTAGTTTCAAAATGAATGACGCCGCCATTGTCTGTTGACCAGCCCCCACCCCTGCCATTATTTTGATTGGTCGCTGCTGAGTTAAACTGCCAGTCCCTGGGTGTTCCCCATTTGCCGGTCTCCGTGTCCCCCCTGAGTATAGCGGCTCCGGCATTTTTGAGATAAGCATTTGTCACATCTTCCGCTACACCGATTTCCTGAATAGCGGCATAAAAGGTATCCACAGCCATAGTGTCCGGCAAGAACACACTTTGTAATTTGAATTTTGTTGCGCTTTTGTAATTTGTCAGTTTCACGGTCGGGAGATCATTGGTGACCTTTAAGGTGTGTTCCTTGTTGTCGGTTCCTATATAGGTCAACTTGCTATATGGCGAATTATCAGAGCCACTGAAAAAGTCGACTGTAACTTCGGAACCTACTTTTTCAGCACGTTTGATCGGACGGTTCTGCACGGATTCCTGGTAGGATGTACCGTAAGAGGTTCCCGAGGCAAGCACGGTAACTGAGGAGTTACCAACTGCATCGTAGGTCTTAACTTCGAAGTTGTAGTTACCGGGAGCAAGCGGGATAGGTACATCCAGCTTATCTACACCAGGTCCACGTGTGATGTCGACAATTAAGGAATCCTGACGTAGGTTCCAGTAAATTTTGACCTTAGTGATCTTGGGATCGGAAATCAATAGACCGCGAAGTACCACCCTGTTGATGCCAGAATGGGCCACCAATGAGTCTACTCGACCCGTATACAGCAACTCTTTGCCGTCGGTGTATTTCAGGTAATCATCCATTTTGGAACATGATCCCAGCGCCAGCATTGCCAGGGGCAAAATGATGGCTAGATATTTTATATTTTTCATCTTTTCCATTGAAATTTTAGACTGCACATTATTTATCATTTCCCCAGAAGGTCATTTCGGAAATACACATATTGGTATTTCCAGACCAGTTTTGAAGACAGCGAATCCTGATGTATCTGACTTTTGGCATGTCCACAGGGATGTTGACTTCATCTCCAATACGGCCGGCAACACGGTCATCTTCTGTGAAGATACCGGTCGGCAGTCCGGAGGGTTTGACGTTGGTTACTGTAGCTAGTTTGGTCCAACCATCAAAAGAGCCATTTGTATTATACTGGCTTATTCCCCAGACCTCGTATCTTCTCAATGATACGTCGTTATACCAGTGCCGTTCGTCCTGGATGGTTTGTTGTGAGAATCTGCTTAACTGGGCTTGTACCCCCAAATCGAATGTGATATATTTTGGAACGCCAGTGCTCGCATTTCCTGTATGCAGTCCGGCACCCCTTTGGTCAGGAATTGCTTTTCCGTCCCATGCGAAGGGCATAGCGCCATCCCAGAAATTGCATACGGCGTCACCAGGGAGAAACATCTCCCGGAATTTCTTCTTATCCAACTGAACTTCATAGATTGGAGTGAGTTCCTTGCTCAACACTTCTGAACTGTTTCCCCATTTGTCCCGGACGAAGATGTTGAAGACGCGGGATTCAGAGGCATAACCCCTGAGTGAGAAGTTGGCACTGTCGCGGGCAGTATAAAAAGTTCTTGCTACGCGCATTTTACCGGTTGAATCCGGTGTGGACACCACAACTGCGAGCTCCGCTTTATTCAGGTTTTTGAAGCTGAAGGAGGCACCGCCGAAATCTGAAACTACAGCCAGCGATTTATAGGCGGTTAAATAAGGTGGTGCTTTGGGTGTTACCGACACGGTAGTTAATGCGGACCGGTTGCCACTTTTGTCAACCACATACATTTCCACATTATGTGCAGCCGAGTCTGCGAATCCTTCTACGACAATAAAGTTGCTGTAGTAGGAAGATTTAAATTCTACATTTTGACCTGACTGGTTCTTGTAACTGGCCTGAACGTATAATATATCCGGGTCTCCGGGCAAATTGTAGGTGATTTTTGCGGCTCCTGCCAAACTTTCCACTGTAGGATTAGATAGGGTGCCTGGCGCTGTACCATCTTTTTCAATGGGCTTGAGTTCTGTTTCCTTGCAGCTGCTAAATGCGCTGAGGACGATACCGGTGATGATTAAAATCTTTAATGTTTTCATCTGTTCTACGATTAATGAGCGGTATACTACCAACCTGGATTTTGTACCAGTTTGGGATTAACAATTAGGTCAAACTGTCTAAGCGGGAAAAGGTAGTCACGAGGGGCTACAAAACGCTGGGTGAAAAGTAGTTTAGGGCGGTAATAGCCTACGGCTGCTTCCTGTTCTATGCTCCAGCCGTGAATGCCCTGGTTAAGCACCCTGCCCGCTGTTTTCCACCTCCTAAGGTCCCAGAACCTGCTGTTTTCAAATACGAGCTCAATTCCTCTTTCTTGTTGGATGATTTCCCGAAGACCTTCTTTGGTCGTGTATTTTCCTGGCTTGTTTGAAAAATTCGTCCAGGATTCCTGAACCCCTTTAAGCCCTGCGCGAGACCTCACTTTATCCAGCCAACTGATGGCTTCCGCGCTGTTTCCTGATTCGTTAAGTGCTTCGGAAGTCAGGAGGTATAGGTCTGACAAACGCATTTCCGGCCATGGATAAGCCTCGTAGGTTGCATCTCTTTCGGTGATTACAAACTTCCAGTTGACAAGTTTTTTTGCCCACAACCCTGTAATAGAGACGTTGCTTTCCCCAATGCGTGATTGCGGCTGCCCTGTTTTAGCCTTAACCACCCAGGTGTTTTCATCTGAGGCGCTTCTGCTATTGTTCATATACCAAACTCCACCATCAAAACCCAAATCCGCGTAAAACCTTGGTTCCCTGTTGTATTGGATCGAAGCAGATTCATAACCTTCGATCAGGTTGAACCGTTCTTCGTGACTGGCGGTACGCATATCATATCTACCGGAGTAGTTGAAAGTTTTGTCCTCATTCATCGGTACACCCTTATCGGTATAGAATAGGTTAGCAATCTCTAAAGTGGGTGTCATCAGCTCTTTAGAGCCCCAGATGTTCAAGCTGTAGTTTGGGTCCAGTCTGGCCATAACATCCTTCTGGAGGTCTCCAACCTGTCTGCCGGATAATCCCCAGACCAATTCAGTGTTCCATTTCTCTGTTACGCTGTTTCGGATGCTTAGCTGGGTGACAGTGGTATCGCTTAATTTGGTGAATGTTGAGAACTGATATAAAGATATTCCGCCCTGGTCGCATGCGGTCAACGCCGCTTTACATGCTTCTGCGGCTTTGTCCCATTTGGTAGCATCAAAGGAGGCGTTGAATAAGGCTACTCCATCCTTGTCTCTAAAGTTCGCAAAATCAGTGTTACCATTGAACAGGGGGCTTGCGGCGGTAACCCATAATTTAGCCTTAAGCATCAGTGCTGCAGGTTTGGTTACTCTACCGAGTTCTGTGGAACGGTTAGTAATGATGTTGGGAAGATCTGCTGCTGCGATATCCAACAGGCCGGATATATATGCTACAGTTTCGTCGACTGTAGAACGCTTAACCTCCAGTTCCTGACCATCAGCGGTTACAGGGAAATTTTTGTCGGCTAATACAATTGGACCATACATCCGGAAGAGGTAAAAGTGATAGTAAGCTTTCAGGAAAGTCACCTCGGCCAGCCACCTCTTTCGCATGGTGGGTGTCAAGTCGAACACCTTATTCTCATCGGTGACATTTTCCAGGAAAATATTACAATCCCGAATGCCACGATATAGCGACTGTGCACCGTTTCGCCCACCCCAGAAGTTCATGTAGGGATCGTTGACATTTTGATTGCCACGACTGATCTCCCAGGCGGAATAGTTATTTACTCCACCGCGTTGGGGGAACCAGGTCCACAATTCGTCGGCACCTGTCAAACCGATATTTCCAAAGCCATTTTGATGCAAAGGAAGGTAAGAATAACAGGTAAACAAGTATTTTTCCGCTTCAAGACGGTTGGCAAATGCATTGTCTAATGTGGCCACATTGTCTGGTACAAGATCCAGGTAATCCTTGCAAGAGGACAAAGAGAACATGGTTAAGCACACTATAATAAAGGTTTTAAATTTCTTCATTGTTGTCGTATTAAAATTTTACTTGTACTCCAAAATTGAAAACTTTCTGAACCGGATAGCCCAGGCCATTTCCACCCATTTCTATATCCCACATTTTAAATCCGCTGAGCAGGAACAGGTTATTTCCGCTGGCATAAAATCTGGCGGAGGAAAGAAATAGCTTCTTGCTTACGCCCTTAGACAGGGAGTATCCCAGCTCCAGGGTTTTTAATCTTAGGAAAGCGCCATTCCGCATAAACCAGGTGCTGTACTGGCTAAGGTTATTTCCATTATACTTCGGGTCAAACCGTGGCCATAGCGCGTAGAGATTCCTGTTTTGCTCAGACCAGTGATCATCGGCATACGCCTTTAATAAGGGAATGTCATTTTGAAAGGGCGAGGTGTTACTTCCGTCCAGCCAGAAGGTTGACCTTGCCGAACCCTGAAAAAATGCGGAGAGGTCAAAGCCCTTGTAGCCAGTTGAAAAACCAAATCCATAAATGATCTCGGGAACCCGTGGAAAACCGATAGGGACCTTATCCAAGTCAGTGATTTGACCATCTCCGTTCATATCCCTGTATTTGATATCTCCCGGGCCGTACTCTCCGTAGGTTTGTCTAGGGGAATTGTTCACATCGTATTGATCAACGAAAAGTCGTTCAGCAAGCAAGCCAAATATTTGGTCTATCGGCTGCCCTACATGCAGGAGATATTTTTCATTGTATGCCGGCTCTTCATACTGAAGGTACTCACTGTGTGCGTAGGTAAAATTGCCACGCATTTGCAACCAGAGGGAATTGTTAAAGCTTTTATTGTAATCAAGAGACATGTCCAGGCCATTTGCTTTCGCACGGCCCACATTCGCTCTTGGATTTACGGCCAGGCCGACACTTGCAGGAATCGAGGCACGATCCATCAGGATATTCTCTCTTGTTTCTGAAAAATAATCTGCCTGGAACTCGAATCCACGCAGAAATCCGACCTCTATTCCTATGTTGGTCTTGTAGGCTTTTTCCCAGGAGATGTCCCTGTTCTCATAACGATTTATAGTAAATCCATTCTTAGTGTAGTCGTAATTTTCACCGAAGGTATACGCCTTTCCGCCATCGCTGGTATTCAGTTCCGACAGATAGAAGAAGCGGTCATTTGCATCGCCAATGGCGTCGTTACCTACTAAACCGTAGGTTCCTTTCAGTTTGAGTTTTTGTACGACTTCTTTGATTCCGGTCCAGAACTTCTCATTAGAAACTATCCATCCACCGCCGATTGCTGGGAAAAAACCGTAACGGTGACTACGGTCGAAGCGCTCGGATCCGTTGTAACCAAATGTCATCTCCAGAAGGTACCTGTTGTCGTAGCCATAAGTGAATCGTCCCGATAAGCCCTGATTGCGGTAAGGTAAAGATTTTTGTAAGGTCCCCTGATTTGCCAGTAATTGCTGTCTGCGTTGAAAAACGAGTAAGCCACTGAGGTCATGTTTGCCCGCAAACTGTCGGGTATACATCAAATTGGCCTGGAGGTACAGCGTCGTGCTGATCTCTTTACCACCCTCGTTATAATTCAGATATTCCGTTGGGTTATTAGCCTCATTCAGCAAGGACAGGGTATATTGATTGGTTTGAGGGGCGTAATAGCTGATGTTGTAAAAATAAGGGTTGTAAAAGCGATTGACATCAAAATAGGAATATCTTGAAGTATTGAACATCCCGCTCGCTGAAAAACCTGGTGTGACAAAATCAAGGTTTTGCTTCAACTCAAACTGGGCTTCCAGCAATGATTTCGAGGAGTCTTTGTATCCTTTAACCAAATCTGCATATGGATTGGAGTAGCTGGCTCCGGAACTGGCATCACCACGACTGGCGTTCCCGAAAAGTATGTGTTTAGTCGAGGGCATCATCGAGGCCGGATAGAACGCAGGGAATAAGACCTGGTTGGACCTCATAATTTTTTTATAAGTGGCCTCACCCCCGTCTACTGGTCCAGTGTAATCATCAAAACTGCCGGCTAGTCTGGCAATAATTTCTGTCGTTTTGGTCACGTTGATATTCACGTTACTACGCAGCTGATAGGATTTCAGGTTGATGTTGTTATTGAAGTTGGCAGTTTTATCTACTTTCAGGTTTCCGTTATCCTGGTTAATTGCTCCGGAGATGTAATACCTGGCAATCGCACCACCGCCGCTCACACTCAGGTTGTATCGCTGATTGGCGGTTACATCCTTGATGAGCATTTTACGCCAATCAGTAACTGGATAGAGCAGTGGGTTTTCACCAGAAATCGTTCCATCTATTTTCTCCAGACTATAGGCATAACCGGAAAGTGGATCCCGGGTCAGGTTCGCTTCATTGGCTGCTTTCATAAAGGTAACCGGATCCGCGAGTTCAATATCCTTGGTGTTTGAAGAGAATGAGTTTTCAACCCTGAATGAAATGACTGCACTGCCCTGTACGCCTTCTTTGGTGGTCACTTGTACCACGCCATTGGCACCCCTGGCACCATAAAGCGCTGTTGCCGTGGCATCCTTCAGGATGGAAAAAGCAGCGATATCGTCCACCTGTAGTCTGGCCAGCTCCTGCGCAGTGGTTTCCACACCGTTTATTAATATTAACGGATCTCTTTTATAGCCGAATGTAGTAACTCCCCTAATGAAAAAGTCCGCATTATCCCTTCCGGGCTCACCACTTCGCTGATAAGCAATGACACCGGAAAGACGTCCTGCCAATGCTGTGGTTAGATTGCTGGACGGTACTTTTAATTCTTTGGGGTTGATGGTCGTAATGGAACTCACCATACTGGATTTCTTTTGCGTTCCAAAAGCTACAACCGCTATCTCATCTAGGGCGTCAGAGTTTTCTTTCAGAACGATATCCAGGATTTTGGCGTCTCTTACAGTGATTTCCCGGGTGATGAAACCAACATAGGAAACTACAAGAATACTTTCAGGCCCCGGTACCACGATACTGAACTTACCATCGGGGTCGGTACTGGCTCCCCTTGAAGTTCCTTTTATTTTGATACTTACTCCTGGTAGTCCTTTTCCAAGCGTATCCCTCACACTTCCTGAAATAGTAATTTGTAAGTTAGCAGGTCTGTTGTCTATGTTGAGAGGGATCAATTTCTTCGCGGAATTTTTGATCTCCCTAATGATGACCGCTTTGTCTTCGATGGAATATTCCAGGTTTTGTCCTTTAAAACAGAGGTCGAGCACTTCTTCCAACTTTCTGTCCGTAACGTTGATATCGACAGGGGCTTTTTCGCTGATTTTCTTCGCGTCATAGAGAAAATCGTAGCCTGTCTGATTGTGAATTTCCCTGAAAAGTTTTCCAAGGCTTGCTTTTTTATGTGAGAGCGTAACCCGCTGGCCGTAGCCCGCCGCACTCACCTGAACCATAAAAAGCATTAACAGCAAAGTTGTTAGCCGCATAATACGTAGAATTTTTTGAACATGCCAATTAGGCGCACCGAGGTTCCTGGTGGAATTTTCATACATTTGTTTAGTCTGGTTAGAAGTTATAGAATGGTATTTATTTTCTTTTGCCGGATCATTAAGGCCAGTTGTGTTGTCGCACACTGGTCTTTTTTCAGCAATGACTTTAAGTAGAATTGTCTAATTCGTTACTAAAATCCTCCTTCCTTCGATCTTAAAGTGTACTTTGCCTGTCAGCGCGATGAGTTTTAGCACAGCTGAGATATTTTTTCCACTGGATATGAAGCCGCCCAATGAGATATCCTTAGGCAGGGATTCGTCAAATATGATTTCCACATCATACCAGCGTGCGACTTTGCGCATTTCTGCTCGAAAATCGTTATTGGTAAAAATAAATTCACCATTTTTCCAGGCCATTTCTGTTGATAAATCAGCGTCCTGCACCCGGAGGGAATTGGATTGGATAACGGATTGTTCACCCGGCTTTAGCGTCGCATTCTTTCCGTTCTTCGAACCTATCCGTACAGACCCTTCCAATAGGGTCGTTTTCACCTCTTCTTCTTCCTCGTAGTTATTTACGTTGAAATGGGTTCCTAAGACTTCGACGGTTTGTCGTTTCGTACGGACGAAGAAGGGCATGCGTTTGTCCTGTATTTTCGCTACTTCAAAATAAGCTTCTCCGCTCAATTCAACGCTTCTTTCTTTTCCAATAAACCGGTTTGGATATCGCAATAAGGAACCCGCATTCAGCCATACCTTGGTGCCATCAGGCAGGTTCACCTGGTACTTTCCCCCCCGCGGTGTTTCAATGGTATTGACGCCCACCGGCAATCCTTTTGAGCCATGATCCCCTATGGCTGTGTAAACCAGTTCCCCTTCTCTCGTTTTGCTGATACTTACTCCTGACTCTTTTGCGAATTGCCCCTGGTTCTGGTCAGTCAATTTAATTTGCTTACCATTAGCCAAGGTGAGGATAGCTGTATTTTTCGCAGGAGCAAAGTCAGGTGTTGTGACCAGCAGATCCTGCCTGTCAATCCGGGAGGTAAATAAATAGAGGCCTAGTGCGGTAGTAACCAGCACAGCAACTACGGCTGCCCAGGTTCTCCATGAACTGGTATGTAGTTGGTGGACAGGAATAGCTTTTAAAGATTGGACGCCAGTTGTCTGTACCAGGCGTTCACGGAGCTTGGCATCTATTTGCTCCTTTAGCTGCCTCTCGTGTGTGTGGATCACCACCTCGGTGTCATCGAAGGTATGATACCAGTCGTCTACCAACTGCTTCTCCCCAGGCGATGCCTTTCCATTTATATAATTTTCAATCGCTTTCAGAAGCGGTCTCGAAATCCCCATTTATACTTGTTTGTATGTTAAGTACAACTTCTCGGGCATTACACCTACGCCGAAATGATTTTTTTTTAAAATAAAGGAATGCACTAGGACAGCAGAGTTCCTGTGAGCTAAAACAGGAAAGAATTCAGATTTTTAAGGACGAGGCGCAAACGGGTCAGGGCTTTGTTTAATTGGTTCTCCACCGTACTTTGGGAAATACTTAGTTCGGCGGCAATTTCCTTTGCAGATTTATTTTCGTTGCGGCTATATTTAAAAATCAGTTTGCAACGGTCGGGTAGGTTTTCGATTTCTTCCTCCATCAACTTAAGTATGTTTTTAAAATGGAGGGCATCACTCGCGTCGTTAAAGTTTCCTAAATAGCTTGCCGGTGCTAGCAACTCGAATGTGCTGGCAAGCTTTTCACGGCGGATCAGTTCAATGATCCGGTATTTGATCGAAACTGCAAGATAGGATTTCAAATTTTCAACAACAACCTTTTCCCGGTTGACCCAAAGGCTGGCGAAGGTATCATGCACCAGGTCCTGCGCGGTTTCGAGATTGCGCAGCCTGTTATAGGCAATGAAATAAACGGTTTGCCAATACCGATTATAGATTTCGGTATAGGCGCCTTCATTACCCTCCTTCAATAAAGAGCAAAGCTCCGTATCACTGAATATTTTATAACTATTCATCCCGTAGTTGCATCTGATACCTGGTTATGAATGCAAAACTATATAATTAAGTTGGTTTAAATAAGTCAATTCTAAACGAGCAGCTGATCGGTATAATGGCAAAGCCTGTACCCGATCCAGTTCAGTTTGTGAACGGCTTCCGTCTTAATTTCCTCTAATAATTTCTAAAATTTTCTCCGTTCAGTTATGATTGTCTCTTCCTGTCACTAGTAATACTTTCTTTCAATTTGTGATAAAGATGGATGATTTGAGGGTTAGTTATATATGTGTAAAAAGTGCAGTGGGAATCCCAAATCAATCTGATCATATAGCTTAAAGCCGAAGTCTTTATACCAGTTCAGATTGCTTTAATCATATAGGGTAGATTTTGGCAAGTATTAAATATTAAACAATAAGTATTTTTAACAATTAAAATACCTCAGAAAGCCTATCCAGACTTTCTGAGGCAATTAACTAATCCTAAATTTACTCTTACGAGTTTCAAAAACGCATGAGATAACCATCTTCATGCCTATCGATCTAATGATTAAGTATTAGATTTTTTAATTTATATTTAACCTTTTTTACCTGTTAACAACATTTCAATCATCAGCTCCAGATCCTCTTCACTATCGGCTTCCGTTCTGAAATTAGAAAAAATAAGGCGACCATCTCTATCGATCAGGAAGTTCATCGGCGCAGCATTGCGGTTATCCAGGTTTCCTTTTACCCGTCCTTCTACATCCTCTAAAGGTGTGAAGCTATAGCCGCTGTTTTTCATAAATGGGATCACATAATCGTTTTGTTTGGAAACGACATTGATGCCTAAATATTCAAGATCCTGACCTTTGAACTTTTTTACTACATTTTCGAAGTGCGGAAACTCTGCCCTACACGGACCACACCCTGGGAACCAATAAGTTAACAACACCACTTTCCCCTTGTAATCAGCAAGTGAAGCTGCCCCTGGCGTCAGGTAACGTTTTAAACCATTAAATGGCGTCGCAACTTGTGAAACTGCCTCCAAATGTCTCCAGATATCGGCATCAATCACGATTTCATTTTTCCCCAGTTTAATACCGTAGTCGGTTATTGTGGTTTTTAGTGCAACTGCGGGGGTTTTAGCAAATGTGACGATTAAGCTGTCATAAGCTGCTTTGGTATTTCCAGACAGTTCATTGGCCTTTGCTTTTAGCAGGACTAGATCTGTTTTAAATGACGAATACTTGGACAGCTTTAACTGGTTCAATACAGCCAAAGCTTCTACGCCATTTTTCTGGTCCATCAGCATCCGGGCTTTGGCTACGATTTGCGCCTGCAATACAAGAGCAGACCATTGTTTCTTCTCCGATTTCTCGTCTTTGGCCATTTCCTGTGCCAGTGCTACTGCCTTTTGGGGATCTTCGGCAAGCAGGATCTCAAAATAACCAGACATTCCGCTAGCCGACCAGTTGAACTTTTCGGGCGCATAACTGTTGTGTAGCAGCTCATAATATTTCAATTTGTCGGCTGTTTTTTTGGATTTGGTAGCTAACCAGTACAAGGCTTGTGCCCCCCGTTCATGGGCAGGAAAACGTTTGGCCACATCAAGGCTCATTGCCCTCCATTTTGCTTCATCGGTATTACCGAATGAAGATGCATAATAAAATGCATAAGTTGGATTGGAAGGGTCTGATGCTGCAGCCTTGGCCAGGTAGCTGGCTGATAATTTAAAATCGCCCCACCGTTCTCCATCCGACCATAATCCTCCCCAGGCTTCGGTAAACTTAGGGTCAATGGCTACAGCCTTTAACAGATATGGCTTGGCTTTGGGGCGCTCCTCATCCAGATAGGCCTTTGCAATGGAATAAGCGACCATGGCCGATTTTGGATATTTATCCATCCAAACCTTGTATTGCTTTTCCAATTCCGGGTTATTAATCCCCATGGCTTTGATATAGGACTGGTGTGTCTTTAGGCTATCAGGTGCTGCTTCTACATTAGCCTTCAACTTTTTGATCTCCTGAGAAAAAGCAGGCTGCCAAATATTTAAGAGGATTATGAGCAGCGCTAATGCTACATATTTTACATTTGTTTTCATAATTTTTATTTTATTGGATGATAAACTCAGGAACTTACTGCTCCCAACCCGTATTTTGAACCAACGGTGTTGAGGCAGGATATTTGATAATCTCAGTATAAGGTATTGGGAACAGGTTCATCTTATCCGCAAACTGACGTTGTGCATTAACCGCAACAGGTGTGTAAGTATGCGGGCCTGCAAGCGTTCCACCAATGGTTACGCCAGTGAGGCTGGCGGCTCCACGTGTTTGTGGGCCGATCTTCCAGCGATTGATATCCCAAAGACGTAATCCTTCAAAAGCGAGTTCGACAAAGCGCTCATGCCGAAGTTTATCCATTGTAAAACTGATCGCCGGAATGGCCGGCATATTAACCGAGGTGCGTGCCCTTACTTTATTTACATAAGTACGAGCCTCTTCGATATTGCCCAGATTATACTGCGCTTCGGCATAATTTAATAATACCTCCGCATAACGGATCATGATAAAATTCTGACCACTAAAGTTCAGGGTCTGATTGGGGTCATAAGTTGGATCTAAACCTTTTCTGATATAATATCCCGTAGCAGAGGGTCTAGTGGCAGGATTAGCCGTACTACCCACAAACATATTGACAGGAAGACCATATAAAACCGTTCCATCGTGAACAATGCTGGCATCAAACCTAGGATCTCTGTTGGCATAAGGATCCGCTTTATGAACAGGATTATTCCAATCGAAAGTGGTTCCATCCTTCATTTCATATGCATCTACTAGAGCTCCATTCGGGTTGATTGCGCCGCTACTTCTTCCGGTATAATTGGGAGGAAGCGTACTGTTATCAAAAGATGTGTTCTGATTTGTGGAGGATAAGGCAAGATATTCTTTATCGAGAATTACTTCCGAATTGTATTCATTTGCAGTATAGAACATTGATTGATAATCAGGATACAAACTATACAAATTGAGCTGCATCACTGCAGTTGCAGCGTCGGCCGCTTTTTGCCATTGCCCCCCATATAGATACGTACGGCACATTAAAGCCAGAGCTGCGCCTTTGGTGGCCCGGCCCCTGTCATTGCCAGTGTAAGACTTTGGCAGCATATCGGATGCAGCCTGCAGCTCAGCAGTGATAAAATTAATACATTCAGTATCCGAGCCACGCGGTATATACAGATTATCGGTTGTATTGAGTGTTTTAGTTAGGATCGGAAACCTGCCGAAATAATTATACAAATAATGATAATACAACGCCCTTAAAAACCGAACCTCGCCTGTGAACCTGTTTTTTAAACCCGCACTAGCGTTTAGAGATCCGATATTATCCAGAAACACGTTACAGTTACGGATCTGTGCATAATACGCATTCCACAAACTGTTAAATGGGGCATTGGTGGCATTATTCGTATTTGTATTATAGGTATAAGAAGCAACGAAGGTACGATTATCTGTACTTTCATCCGTATAATTGCTCAAAGCATCAAAACTCGACGCACTTTCATATTCACTTGGCATCCCCCGGTAAATATTGCTAACATATAATTTTACCAGTGTGCTGTCTTTCCACACGGTCGCATCAGAATATTGGCTTAGCGGCTGACTATCCAGTAAATCCTTTTTACAAGCGCTGAAGGCTATAATAAGCAGGCCGCTCAGCATATAACAAATCTTTTTCATATTTTCTTCTGTTTAACTGGCTAATTAAATTTCACATTTACCCCAACATTATACAATTTCATTAAAGGTGTCGCGAACAAACCACTTTCGGGGTCGGCAAAGTCTTTTAAATGCGAAAGCGTGAACAGATTGGTACCGCTTACAAACAAGCGGGCATTTCCGATACTCAATTTGCTGAGCCATTCTTTTGGTAATGTATAACCCAATTCAAGGCTCTTCATCCGCATATAAGCGCCGTTTCTAACCTGCAGGCTGGAGTTATCAAAATTACTGACATTTGTTAAACGGGGATGGGAAGCGCCCGGATTGGTCGGTGTCCAGCTATCAGTAGCCCATGGAAACAGGTTTGACCGAATGATGTTTAAATTCAAAACATTCTGTACCTGTAAGGCACCCTGAAATATCATGTTAACATCAAAATTTTTGTACTTAGCCCCGGTATTTAAGCCTAAAATAATATGCGGTGTTAGGCCGCTAGAAAGCAGTACTTTATCACTTGCCGTGATTTTTCCATCCTGGTTAACATCCACATACTTGATATCGCCTGGTTTGGTGGCAGGACTAAGTGGTGTTGGGCCGCTGGTAATTTCTGCCATGCTTTGGTATAATCCATTGGCGAGATAGCCTACCACCGGATTTAGGCTCACTGATTTTCCGGTAAGACGTGTTGCATCAGGTGTGCTTGCGGCTTCCGGGTAATAAATCACTTTACTTTTATTAAAAGTAATATTTGGCTTAGCATAATAGCTTACCTGCCCGATCGTATTTTGATGGGTAAGCTCAATTTCAAAACCGCTATTATCAACAATACCATAATTGCCGATAGGCAGGGTGCCGCCTAACACACCTGGAACCGCCTCAGCGGGGGTAGAAAGAATATTACTAGTTCGTTTATAAAAGTAATCTGCGTTGATCCCTAAAAGGTTATTCCATAAGGCAGCTTCCAATCCAATGTCTGTAGTTGTAGCCGTTTCCCAGGTAAAAACCTGATTGGGAATTACCCCAGGCACTAAAACTTGCCCGGATATACCACCGAAACCATAGCTGTTTGAAGGGATCGAATAGGTACTTAGATATTGAAAGGCACCGCCGGCATCATTTCCTGCTTTACCCCAACTGCCCCTGATCTTCAGGTTACTTACAAAACTGAAATGATCTTTGATGAACTTTTCCTCTGATAAACGCCAACCTATCGAAACTGCGGGGAAGAAGCCATAACGATGGTCTGGAGGGAACAGATCTGATCCATCGTACCTTGAACTGAACTCAAACAAGTATTTTTCCTTATAATTATAAGTCAACCTACCAACAATGCTTCTTCTTCCGTTCTGGAGAGCCGTATTACCGTTGGTGGCTCCAGTGGTATTACCAAGGCTTAGCTGGTCAAGCGCCGGCGAAGGAAAATTGACGCGCTTCGCATTCAAACCTTCGGCCATATTACTTGTTTCTGTATATAGCAGCAAGGCGCTTACATTGTGATCCTGCAAAAAGGTACGATTGTAATTGAGCGAAAACTCTGAAGTAATGCTCTGAATCCTGGTCATGGCCTCTGTAAGCGAGGCAGTTGCTGACGCTACACTTGCCGGTATCGTCCGTGTATTATCATCATTCAGTAAATAAGAAGTATACGGTTTAACAAAAACCTTGGTAAAACCAGTGGTGATATCAAAACTGTATAAACCTTTGATGGCAAGTCCTGGAATAAAAGGCACTTTATAAGAAAGTGTTGCAGAACTTTCTAAAATATCTGTGGTTCCATTGTTGTAGCCCCCCTGCCCCGTAGCATCCAGGTAAACATTCCCACCCGTGGCCGGGAAATAGACGTATTTACCATCGGTGTATTGTACCGGTGACAATGGAGATTGTGAAATGGTATAATTATTAGGCCCGCTAAACTTATCAATATTATTGGAGACTTGCCTGCGGCCGGAAATATTTAAGGTAAAATCAAAGTTATTAGCTATTTTTCCATCTAGGTTAGCCCTGATATTATAACGCTTAAAATCAGAAGCGGCCCAGAAACCATTCTGTTGCAGATAGCCCCCCGACACAAAATAGCGGCTCTTTGGTGTGCCACCGCTAACAGAAACATTGTGTGATTGTTGGTTAGGAGAGGTACCATAAAATAGTTTATACCAATTGGTATTGGCATAGCGGTTAGGATCAGAGCCGCTTTGTATTGCTGCAAGCGCCTCGGCGTTAAAACCCCTAGTTCCAAAATAAGTAGGGGCAAAAGTGCCATCATTCTGGTAAGCCAAATTGGTTAATGAGGCAAAAGTATAGGCATCGTTAGTCTTAGTGATCTTAGAGGCTTCCTGCACGCCGAAATTACCGGTATAAGAGATTGTGGTATTACCATCGTCGCCACGCTTGGTTGTGATCAGCAAGGCACCGTTAGCTGCTCGTGCGCCATACACAGCGGTCGCAGCAGCGTCTTTTAATACAGAAACACTGGCAATATCATTGGGGTCAATATAAGAAAGGCTGGCCCGAACAATCCCGTCAATAACAATCAGCGGACCGTTATTATTTGTTGTCCCGGTGGCTCCGTTTATCGTACTAAAGCCCCTAACAGTTAGTGTAGCCGCATCCTGTCCCGGCTCGCCCGAGGTATTAAATGCGGTTATACCCGGCAACACACCAGCCAGCTTTTGAGACAGGTTCGGAGATTGGTTTCTTTGTAGCTCCTCACCCGAAACCTGTGAAACAGCTGATGTCATGGTGGCTTTTTGTTGCACACCATAACCCACCACCATTACTTCTTCCAGTTTATTATCTGAAAGCAACAATACAATATCTCCCAAATCTTTTGCGGCATTCAATTCTTTTGGAACATAACCAACGTAAGCAATTATCAATACTGCGTTCTCATTTATGTTCCTTAAGAGGAATTCGCCCCGTTCATTGGTTACTACAGATTGACTGCTTCCCTTTACTTTGATTGTTGCTCCGGGCAGCGGATTTTTCTGCTGATCCAGGATACGACCTTTGACATCGATGTTTTGAAATCGGGCAATGATATTATCCAAAATCGAAGGTGTTTTCTTTTCTAAAATCACGGTATTCTTCTTGATTGCATAGCTGATCTTTTGATCGGTCAAAACAGATTTCAATGCCTCATCAATTGAAGCATCCTTAAGATTTACATTTATCCTGGTAGCATTTTTTAGCAAATCCGCATCATACAATATGTTGTATCCAGACTGTACGCGTATCTCTCTCAGCGCCTCCTTTAGAAGCATCCTTTTGTTTAGCGTTACCTTCTGCGCAAATCCCGCTGCACTTACCTGCATTAAGCAGGCAAAGAGCAAAACTATGATCAATTTCATAATCAATAGTAGTTTAGTTGGCAGCCAAAAAGTTAGCATGCCAATATTAAAAGCATATTTTTTCATTACTTTTACTTTGGTTTGAGTTGATTGGTAATAGTTGACAAAATTGTTCTTCGGATTCCTCCAAGGAATCCGGAAAGGTTAACTCAAGCTTCTGCCGGGTTGGTGTGTCGAGCACCTACCCGGCTTCTTATTGAACAACCAGTAATTCCCTTAGCTTTTCGGTCGTAAAGATTTTCTCATGTGGTCTTTTAAGTTTCGTTAATATATTAGATTAGTTACAGGGATGGTTAATCCCATTGTCGATGATTCAATTTCAGTTATTGTCTTTCCCTGGCATTACAACGATTTGTTTACCATTTATCTTAAATTTCACAACTTTCGTGCTTTCCAGCATTTCTAATACTGTTGATACATTCTTAAACTTGGACACCGTTCCTTCAATTGTCTTCTGCTCTACATTGCCCTGGTAAATCACATCAACATCGTACCAGCGTGAAACCTCTCGCATAATGCTTTTGATATTCTCATTTTCAAACATGAAGTAACCGTTCTTCCAGGCCAGGGCCTGTTCAGTATTCGCAGGTAATACTTTTATGGTATTATTTGCCAGAACAGACTGTTCACCCGGTTTTAGCACCGTTGCCTTTTCACCCTCTGAAAGAGCCTCCCCTTGTGTGTAGAATGGGCTAACTTTCACTCTACCCTCAAACAAAGTGGTCTTTACGCTTTCCTCCTCGGGATATGCATTAATATTAAAATGCGTACCCAATACTTCTACATCCTGACCTTTGGTCTTTACTATAAATTGATGGAGTTTATCTTTTGCCACTGCGAAATAAGCCTCCCCAGTCAATTCCACCTTTCTTGAACCTGTTTTAGCAAAAAATGCCGGATATGTTAAAGATGAAGCTGAATTCAGCCAAACCCTTGTTCCGTCAGGCAACTCCAAAACCCATTGTTCTCCTCTAGCTGTCGTCATGGTATTATTCTTACCGGCTTCATTAGCTCTAACTCCAACTACTTTGTATACTACTTGTCCATCTTCGGTTTTACTGATGCTTACTCCAGCTTCATTAGCAAGCTGACCTTTCACTGCATCTGATAATAAGATCTTTTTCCCATCGGCCAAAGTTAGTGTAGCCCCATTTTTACCAGGCCCAACACCCTGCATCACTAAATTATCAATGTCCAAGTGCTTATCATTTCTATAGTTAAAGAAGTAAACTCCCAAAATAATAAAAGCAACCGCAGCAGCAATGGCTACAATACGAGGCCAAAGCCTTGTAGTTTTAGGTTTCCATTTAGCCTCTCCAAAAACTTGTATTCGGATGTCAGATTTGATTTCATCTTCAATTTGCTGTCTAAACCCTAGATCCAATTTTTCCCATTCTGGATTTTCCTTAGCGAAAGTACCCAAGTGATAGAGGAATAGTTGTTTCTGCTGATCAGTTGCCAGTCCTTCGGAGACTTTACTTGCAATAGCGATGAATTCTTCTTTTTGCATTACCCAATTGTTAATATAGTGTAAAGCACAAAAACAGGGTCTTACCCTAAGTCTAAAATAAAAATAACGCCAAATATTTTACAACTAACTGATTATCAGATCAAAAAATATAAGAAAATATGCCCTTTGCCCAACTTTTCTTTTAATTTCTTAAGCGCAGAAGTAATATGAGCCTCTACCGTCTTTTCAGTAATCCCTAGTTTAACGGCAATTTCTCGATTAGACAACTGATTAAAACGGCTCAACCTGAAAATTTCCTGGCAGCGCTCTGGCAGCTCAGTCGTCAATGAAAGAATGAGGTCATTCAACTGGCGAACTTCCATCAACACACTATTGTCTTCAGAAGCCATTTGTTGTTTCGAAAGACCAGCAAAAAAAACTTCTTTCACCTTATTTTCCCTAAAATAATTGGCAGTTTTAAATTTGACAGCAGTAAGCAGATAACCCCGGCAGGATGTCAGGTTCCATTGTTCCCGATGTTCCCAAAACCACACGAAAATGTCCTGAACAATATCTTTACTTTGCTGAGGATCCCGAAGGATATTATAGGCCATCGCATAAACTGTTTGAAAATGTCTTGAGTACAACTCTTCAAAAGCTAAGTAGTCGCCCTTCTTGATCATTTGGAGCAAAATTTCTTCACTTTCGGTTTTTAGAAGTTTAACAGACATACGATGGTTTCTATGTTACAAATTTACAGCTTTTTAAGCGCAATGATACTTAATTTCCTGAATAGTACAGCCCACTAATACAAGTATTAGCAGGCGTCTTCTATACAAGGTGTAATTTCTTCCAATATTTCAAAACCAGTTTCAGCCATTTTGTTTCCTTTGGTATCAAGAAGAGGATAAAGTTCTACCGCTTCAAGGCATACAACCTTATTAGAAGCAATGATTTCTTTTATAATAGCCATGATTTCGTACTGATCAAATCCGACTATTTATTCAACTGTTAAAAAGTTGATGGGAGATTCTACAAAAAAGTCCCCCTGCTTTTTGATCCAGTCCCGGTTCAGCCCCATCATGATCGTCCGGCTGGCCTCTGTAGCATCAGTAAGGTCGTCCATACTGTCTGGATCAAGTGGATTACAGCGGTGTGTTCTGCTGAGGTCATCAAAATTTCCCGCAAGGCTAACCTTTCGGCCAGTCCACCATTTGCCATTGTATTAACATATTGGAAAGTATCAGTGAGTGGGCGATTAAAGCCAAACATTTGATCGAATACCTGTTCTCCAGAGCTTTTGAAAGCTACTTTATTAAACTGGTAGAGACTCGATCTCTGCTGCCAGTATTTCCATGACATCAGTTTTAACGACTTCATAAAAAATGCCCTCCTCACCATGCTCTAATTGCCTGTAGGTATACTCCTGGGCAGCGGTCTTAACTTTCAGTTTTCGAAAATAGTCCATACAAGCATTTCGGCAACTGATGTATAGAAATGCTTTTACATTTTGAGCGGTCTCTATTTGCCGGTCACCTTTCCAGAGTTTCAAAAAGCAATCCGCAACAATATCCTCTGCTTCTGCTTCATCTCCAATCAAACGTTCGGCAAAGTAGCATAAAGCTTTATAATGAAGATCAAAGAAATAAGCTAGCGCATCAGGATCCCCCTGTTTAAAGCATTGAACCCAGTAATATTCGTCTTGATCTTTTATTCTATTTTTCATTATTCTGGAACATCACAGGGCTAATATCTATAATTATCCGCTAATTCAAGAGATAATAGGTAAATATCTGCCCCCAACTGATCGCTATCATTATCTTCACACAACAGGAATGATAGTTCATTCCCCGAGTTATGCTGTAAAGTGAGCCCCTCAAATTTATGTCGGTCTGAGATTTCTTTTGTGAATACCACTTTCATTGTTTTAACATCTATACAGCCAATGATACTTCCTAAAACTTCACCGTCATTATAGGTCGAATTCGTATTTTCCGCTGCTGCTAAAAAGTAAAATTTATCCCCCACTTCTATGGCATCCGTAAAACTAGCCTGGATACCTCTAATTTCAGGGAGCTTTAATTCGGCAAATGTAATTTTAGTGTTTCCAGTTAAATCCTTACCATGGACCGTAAAAACAATATTTCTTCCGGTGTTTCCATTCCCGCGGTTAAAGAAATACCAAGTATCTCCGGTACGAACCACCCCTTCTATATTAAAGTTTTCGGTATTCAATCCAGCTAATACCTGCATGTTTTTATATAATGCAGATAAATCAAGAACAGAAATCCTTTCTTTAGTCGTTGAATTTAACTGAACCATTTTGGTTCGATTCTCGGTAGATCCGGATCCGAAAAGATAAAATGAATCACCATAAAAAGTCATTGCTTCAAAATCTGGCTTCAGTTTCTTCATTATATTTTCAGCTGGGTATTCACTAAGTGCATAACGTTTTAAAGCAGACGATTTGAGTTCATATTCATAGAAATAAGAACTGTTATCACCAATTACATAAAGCGAATTGTCCTTTAAAAACAATCCAGATGAAGAACCTATTCCTATAATGTGAAATAACAATTCAATTGTAAACCTATTCATTGATCTCTCATTTTACTATAGCTTTAAAAGTGTTGTCTTTATGCCTTCTCTTAACTTTTCACTAACCTTTGCCAGATCTGCATAAACCTCCCAATTATCGACCTTATCCTGGATTTCTGCTACTATTGACTCAGCTGACTTGATATTCATTTTCCGTGCCACCTCCAATAAATCTGCACGTACAATCCCATCCCTTTTTCCGTTGAGCATTAGAGATTGCGTGCTTACCCACACACTTCCAGGTCTATAAGCGTGGCATACATCATATGCGGGTGACAATGCCCATTCACCCCTTTTATCCATTATAAAGGCAAAGTTTTTAGAATGATCATCACAGTTCCTGGCAATCACATTGAATACCATCCTCCTAAAAAGCTGTTCTGCCTGCGGATAGGGTAAACGTAATACCCTCATGGTCTGAAACAACTGTTCATAACTGTATAACCCCACGTTATTAAAGTCAAGGTGCTCCATTGCGCACCAGGTCTGTACGTGTTGTTTATCTGGACTGCGATCAAACCTTTTAGTCATAAAGTGCGCCCTTTCATTTTCCTCCAAGAGTCTACACTCAGTCATTTCAATTCCACTGGCAACTGCCATGAGGTGATAGGCATACTCAACCCTGCCAAAACCATAAGTAGCACCAAACTGGCTGTCGTGGACACCATCAAACTTGATCAGCCAATGGGCAAATCCTTCTGGTGCCTTTGCCTGTCCTGAACGAACTTCTTTAGTCTGTTCATTATAGGCAATCAGGGCTTTTGCCCTTGCCCCACCAGCAGAGGTTCCTATGCGAAGAATATCCATTAGCGCCTTTTGCTCGTCGGCATTCATATCAACCAAAAAATCCTGACGGCCCTGCAAGATCTTTCCAGCAATATGTACAAGTCCTTCAATTTCGATCTTGGTAGCCCGATCTGCAGTTCCTGCTGTTGCCGGTTCAAACTCCAACGCCCCCATCCCCCGCTTACCAACAAAACAGAGCATTTCTACTGGATTCATACTATCTGCTCGACGACCATTGGCCACAAGCCAGGCGTTGATCAATGCATTACCATATTTATCGGGAAGAATATCTGCCAACAGTCCGGGCAGTCCTTTAAATGTATTATTTCTTGCGAGCTCTGGGAAGGAATAAATACGTCCCTGCGTCCCAATAGGCATTTTTATTGGTGCAATATCCAGATTTTTACTTATAAAATCTGGATCATACTCAAAACTTGCCAACTGACTGTTTTCATCCCAAAGCACCGCACCCACGCGTTTATTCCAAAGATTTATTATTGCTGTGGTCATTACCAGTCGGATTGTAATTTATCTTCCGGGGGCTTGTTACCGCTTGCCCTTCTCTTCTTTTTCATGGATAATTCTGCCATTTTTATTGGGCTGACCTGCCTTGTAAATTTCATATTTTCCAAAACCCTAAGCTTTCCCAGCGCACGGAGAATCTGAATAAGCGACAAGAGATTTATGGAGTCTCCTCTTTCCGCTTTTATTAGCGTTGTCCTATCTACACCAGCTCTTTCTGCGACAACATTTTGGGTGAGATCAAGCTCAAGCCTTGTCCCTTTCAAAAACTCCCCAATCTGACTTAGGTACTCCAAGTCACTCTTGGCATTTATTTCAAAATCGGATATATCCATCTTTAACACTTAAATACCATGCTAATGTCGGTATTTTTCAACACAAATGCAAATTTCAAATTAACATTACAAATGAGTAGTCTTTTTCCAACATTAAATCCTAAAATACCACACAAAGTAGAGATTAAGCAACTTATGCCTCCCATAGATATTCCGTTGCATAAAAAATATCACACTGCCATAAGGTTGTCAGTGGAGCCTGTTTTCTTTGTTTCGTAAATAAACATATCAACCATGCTCCAGACACAAACTATTCAAACACGAGAAATCGTCCACAACTTTTATAAGGCATTATCATATAGAGAATTAGAAACATTAGCTCAATTGTTTGCGGAATCGATCGACTGGGATATTCCGGGTAATGAAGAACTTGCACCCTGGTTAGGCAAACGTACAAAGCGAAATGAAGTAAAGGAATTTTTTAAGCTGCTCTGGCAAAGTGTTGAACCCATATCCGCGCAAATAGAGCATATCCTGGTAGAGGATGATTTTGCAATAGCTACAGGTCATTTCAGCTCCAAAATGAACCGTTCTGGACAAATTTTTTCATCCATGTTTTCTGCACATTTTACAGTGAGAGATTCATTGATTGTCCGCTATCGCTTACAAGAAGACAGTCACGGACTCGTCGAAGCATTGATGTTACCGATACCCCTTTCTCTATCAGTGCTTTAATTTTAATAAAAAGCATAAATTCCCTATAAAACATATTACAGGGAATTCACTCGTGCTATAATTTGATGAAAGCCAAGAGATCCTTATTTATGGTTGCAGCTTCTGTCGTTGGCATTCCATGAGGGAAGCCAGGATAAGAAACAAGCTTTCCATTTTTTAAAAGTTTTACTGCCTTTGCTCCGGTAAGTGGGAATGGAACAATCTGGTCGTCTTCACCGTGCATAACCAGTACAGGAACATCCACACTTTTAAGATCTTCAGTAAAATCTGTTTCTGAAAAAGCCTTTATGCAGTCTACATGGGCTTTTACACCGCCCATCATTCCCTGACGCCACCAATTATCCCGAACTCCCTGAGATATTTTCGCCCCTTCACGGTTGTACCCATAAAACGGAAGGGTGAAATCTTGAAAATATTGAGCTCTATTATAGGCCGTACCTTCCCGTATTTCATCAAATACAGACAAGGGAATACCGTCCGGATTATTTTCGTTTTGTACCATAATCGGAGGTACAGCACTAATCAGTACTGCCTTGGCTACACGACCTTTACCATGTTTTGCAACATAGCGAATCACTTCGCCACCACCGGTCGAATGACCGATATGTATTGCATCCTTTAGATCAAGTGCTTGAGTCAGTTCAGCCACATCAGCGGCATAAGTATCCATATCATGTCCATCGGCTGTTTGACTAGATCTTCCATGCCCCCTCCGATCATGTGCGATCACTCTAAATCCCTTTTCAAGGAAAAACATCATTTGTCCATCCCAGTCATCGCCTGATAAAGGCCATCCATGATGAAAAAAAAGAGGTTGCCCCTTTCCCCAGTCTTTATAATAGATTTCTGTTCCGTCTTTTACCGTGATTGTACTCATTTTAATTGATTTTATGGTGACTAATTCGATTTCGGGAGTATAACAAAGCGATCGAACAATTTGTTTTTCAGACCATTTGGATTTCTTTCTGCTTATAAATTAAAGCACTATCTTCAAAGCTTTAAACGATCAGATGAAAAACGCATTCTTCACAATTACTGTTTTACTGGCATTTAGCTTACCACTTAGTGTTAATGCCCAACTTGACCTCAGCTTCCTTGTCGAGACGAACCGCCTCCCTGAGGGGATGCCAAAGATCACTAAATGGCTGGGGATCGGTATGTCCAGGGTCTTTATATCGGGGCTTCAGAAATCCGATTCTCAAAGGGGCGACCAGAAGTTCTTAAGCTTCCAAAAAACTGGAGCACTTCCTTTAACAACAAGCTTTCCTTTAACAGGTATTACCCTTTCCCAATCTGGGATTCCAAACGTGAAGTATCCCAGGATTGGAAAATCTAAAACTATTTCATTAACCTACTCCTATGAAATGCAGGCTTATTTTGCCTACTCCCCCGACAGATTCATTTATAACGACAGGCAATATGCGTTCATTTTGGCTTGCAGCGTAATGCGCCTTGATGACACCCAAATACTGGCCCAAACTTTCAACTTTATGCTTGAAGGAGAGGCTAATCAAAAAGCTCATGAGTTTATCAAACGCATTAATACTGTAAATAAAACAGCTATAACCGTTCCATCAGGAGAAGTTGATATCAACAAATTGACCACACTATTATATAATCAATTTACAAAGGGAAAGATAAGGGAAGTAATGTTCCGCACCTTTATACTAGGGAAAGACAACAAAGCTACCGACCGACAACTCAACCTCTTTTTTAGAAGCATGAGTAATTTCAGCAATGATGATGTTAACAGAAAATTAGAGGACATGAATGACCCTAAGATCAACATCAATATGGGGGAAATTTCCAGGCTTTTGTTACCATCTAAATGGGCAAGTCCTCTAGCTACCAAACCTGTTGATAGTCTTATAGCCTTCGAATTTCAATACGCTAAGGCAAACTTTACATTGGCCCAAAAGAAACTTACCCTTACTTTCAATGGCAAGTCCAATCAGCCCGGCAAATTCATAGGTAGTAAAGAGTTCCGCTTTGATCACAAAAAAGGAATGGGAACCTGGCAATCTATTTACAAGCCAAATGAGGGAATCACGCTCTCTGAGATCTCGATAGAGCTTGCTGAAACCGGTATTCAAATTCTTGGCCGTAGCGCTAATGATCGCCAGTTTTTGTTACAGTCCATCATCTGGCCCAAAGACTTTGAAAAAGCCAATCTTTATTCATGGAAAGAGACTCCTTAATCGTACATCTTGAGCCTCTTAATAGTTCTTCAATTTGCGGGGTAAAAAGCAGAATAGCTTGAAAACCAACTTATCCATAATTAATGATACACTTTATCATTTGTAAGATCAATGAAGGTATTACCCATAATCCCGTAAAAAATAAGTTGATTTGAATTCATTTCTATGTAGCCAAACTCTTTTAAAGGAGTCACCTTTATTGGTGTATATCTAAAGTTTTTTTTATTGACAAACAAAGGCGCTAAATAATCCGAACCTTCCTTTTTCAAAAGTGAGCGTTTGTTCTGGTGATTATTCAAAGCGGCTTTAACGCCAATATTTTTTTTATCCCATGTAGCAATTGAACCGTCGTATAATTTGTAACCGGCGTGATGCCCCCATCCACGATCCTTAAAAAGGACATGAACAGCCTTAATATTATCTTTTGATAAAGGTCGATAACTGGAACAACCTGATAGATAACCTAAACAACATATAAGCAAAAAATATTTCATGTTGTTATTGGGTTGCATCTGTACCTTGAGGAGACTGCGCATTGCCGCAGGAAACAAATAGTATTGTACTGAAAAAAAACGTTAATGCTGAAATAATAGAGCGTAGTTTCATGTGCCTAAACTACACAATTGAAATTTAATATACAATTGAAGAGCATTAGGTTTGGAGGCGCATTCCTACTTTTTCAGCACCCCTCAAATTCTATCTGGAAAGCTTTAGTGAAAATAGCCATATTATCGATTACTGATTTCTGATCATTGATCCAGTCCAACTGGATCTCCAAGGGAACTTTAGCATTTTTTAGATTCAACACCAAATAGTTAAACGAACCACCCTCATCCTCTTCCTCTCGGATTGCGTAACTGAGTAATCTATTCCAGCTATAGAAATAGCGTTTATACTTAATACCATTAGGATTCAGCTCCAATACTACGGCATTACTAAATACATTCCAGGTGCAATAGGCAGACAAGAGTGTCCCTGCAGCAAGGAAAAACCAAGTCAAGGAAACACTTCCGTCATCTTTAAAGATAAAATAAAACATGCCTGCCAATGCCACAACAGCAGCAACAGTGTATGCCACTTTATGTTTTCTAAATTGTACAACGGTTAATTGCGTGGTGTTAGTAGTCATACTCTATCCACTGTGTAACTCAGTGCAGTCACCCCGCTAGTAAATTGTTGCGTAGATAATAGTTGTAGTTTTATTTTGTCTTTGATGTCTACAAACAATGGAATATCTTGTCCAAGAATAATTGGATTAACAAATAGCCAGTAGCCATCAATTAAGTTCAGTTGAATTAGAGAATGTGTTGCTGTTGGGCTACCAAAAACCAAGATGTCGCTACCCTCCTGTTGTTTGATTTCATTTATTGAGTCGGAAAGGTTGTCGCTAATAATCGTTGTGTTGGTCAAACCCGTCTCTTTTATTGTTTTTGACAAAACAACTTTATGAACGTCTTTATACCACTTTGAATGCTCAATGTCATGCTTGGATGCTGTCGTACTATCTGCTGCTGTAGGCCAGTAATTTTCCATCATCTGATAAGTTACTCTTCCATATAGTGCAGTGTCGCTTTCACTTATCCGCTTGGCGACATCATCAAAAATTTCTTCATCAACTTTAATCCAGTCCATTTCTCCGTTTGGCCCTGCCACAAAACCATCAAGCGATATGTGTATAAATGATATTATCTTTCTCATATAAATAATTTTAGATTTGATCTTTCTGATCTGGTTTGCGTAAAGGTCAAAAATAGAATACTGCGCCCAGCGCCACAAGGCGATCCACGGCAAAAAAAGGGGGTGTTTAAGCCAAAACCATATCAAATCTCAAAGCTATTTTTGATGATTATTAATCATATGTTCTCACCCCAGGCAGTTATCACTAATTTTCTTTCTCCGCCATAATTACGATGTTCACAAAGGTAAATCCCTTGCCACATACCTAATGCGAACTTTCCATTACTGATGGGCAGACTTACTGAACTTCCCAAAAGAGATGATTTTAAATGTGCAGGCATATCATCAGCTCCCTCATAATCGTGTTCATAATCGGGATCATTTTCTGGCACAGCTTTATTAAAGAACATTTCAAAATCCTTCCTAACTGTTGGATCTGCATTTTCATTTATCGTGAGAGAAGCCGAAGTATGTTGGATAAATACTTGGCAAATACCGACATTAAGCGTCTTAATTTCTGGTAACGCGCTAAATATTTCATCAGTAATCAAATGAAACCCCCTCTTTCTTGCTCTTATTGCGATAGTTGTTTGAAATATCTTCATACTTTAATTAGATAGAAATCTACTTGAGCATAGCGTAATAAAGTATACAATAGCTGTGCCGACGGTGTATGCAATCATATCACTCCAGAGAAAACCATGTCCAAGAACCAATGCACCTATGGTCGTATTTCGTATCTGAACAATCCATGAAGCATGATAGAGCTGGCTAATTTCAATAAAATAACAGACTGACAAACTAATTAATGCAACCTTCCAGTACCGCAATTGGATCAGAAGAAATTTTATCAAAAGAAACATCATTACCGCGTATAATATATCACCAACAATTAATGGTATTACAGTTACTTTTCTAGATAAAATACCGAGCGCTATTACAACAAGAACTAATAGCGCATAAATAATCCTCTTACTCTTCAAACTTGCTATATAAAACATATAATCACCAAATTACAAGCTTATCAAACTATTCCAGATGTGACATCTCCGTCTCTATCAAGTTAACTGAGATATGAAAAGCTTTAATCCTTCGAGATAGCAATGTATGTTGAGCCGAATTTTCTTTTAGTTTGAGTATCGCTTTTTCGCATTTATCAATAGTTGATTTGATAGCTTTCAAAGCTTCCTCTAATTCTTCTTTTAAATAATTCATGCTATTTATCTGCTGTTTTACTGCTTACCATAACCTTTGCCACTCTTCTCCCTCTATTCTCCAGAGGTACATCAATCAACTCAAAAATCAATTGAGTTTTCTCCAAATCACCAAGATAAGGTTCCTTGACCGGAGTTTGATCAATAGTCTCAGGTTGCCTTTTTTTCTTGAAAACATCAAATAATCCCATATAGAATGACTATGATTAGCGTTAATTAATTTAAAGAATACAAGGAAACCAAAATAGTGTTTTTTTGATAAATCTCAGTTTACATTTGTAGTTTAGATACCTAGTCTCCAAATTAATTGATATACTATAATTAACACGTACAACATGTATAAACTTACGCTCACTGAAAACAACTATGATTAAGGGGATAATAAACAGATTAAAAAATAGACCGACTCTATTTTTATTTTTAGTTCCAGTGGTTTTTATTTGGAGTATTCCGACACTATACCATTACATGGGATTAACAGGTGGAAGTAGCTTAGGTGGAATACTACCCCTGGGTACAATGTTTATTGCCGCAATTGCATAAATGATTAATTATTAGTACTCAACCTGATGTATAAATCAACTCCGAGAGACAGGCTAATTTTCCTTATTTACCCGATCAAAGGCCTTCTGTGTAACTCTCAGTTGAAAAGTGTATGGGAGATTAAAAGTCTTTTTCTCTTTGTCTAGTGATTCGTATACCCTGGAGTATTTATCTTCCAAGAAGTCTAATAGAGCTGTAATCTTTAGAATGGCCTGATCTATACTGATGCGAACTTCGGCTCCGTCTTTTTTAATGTATAAAAGCCAGAGATCATAAACACCAATATTATCTTTGAATTCTGGATTTTCCGGTCCCATACCTAGTTCAGTATGTTTTTTGTGGCGGTTGACTCCGGAAACTAGACAATTTAAACTTTCTCTTTCATTTTTTTCTTCCCGGTATCTCCAGATTAGATCACCGAATACTGAACCTCCGACATTAGAAAAGTGTCTTTCTATCCGCTCATCGAGATGTTGAAAAGAGTTTCTTACCAATCTGATCTGATTAAAGGCCTCCGCTAAACTATGGCTTAGATGCTTTGAAATTCCAGGAATATACGGCAATAACTGTTCTAATCGTCTGATGCTGTCAATGAGTTGCCAGGTTTCGCCAATGATCGATCCGTATTCGGTATATCTATAATTGTTTTCGGTGTTCCCAGTTTTTGAATTAAACAGGATCCTTTGCTCCAATCTTTCAGACGTTTCTCTAATCGCTATAAATATCACCCTTAATGCGTCTACAGCAATTGATTCCTTTGGATCTTGTAATGTACCTGCATTTACCAATAAGATGTTATTTGAATCGTCATATTTAAATAGTATGGACATATTTTATTATTTCTTACCAAGATCGTATTTATTTCCCTTTCTGCCTTCGTATTTAGCTGAGCTTAGTTTTGAAGGACTCGCTCTCTCAAGGGGAGAGAAATTCTTGCCGTCTTTCTTCATTTGGGAAAGATCCCCCCTTGTGGAAAGAGGCGGAATGAAACATAAAGTAAATCTAAGTTTCGAAGCCGAACATAAATATTTCTGGAAGCTAGTGACTTAGAATACCTGACGCAATCTAGATACATAAACTGACCCTATTCTATAACATACATTTCTGCTACAAGTTTACCACATCAGTTACTTCAGCTCATCGTATTTCCTGGCAGTCCCCCTCGCCTTCTCAACCGGGTATTTTTCCCCATTCCTTTTGATTTTGTCCAACACAATCTCATTAATATCAAGATTATATTTTTCTGCAAGTAAGATAGCGTAAGCCAATACATCGGCTAATTCTTCTTTGATTTTCTCCTGGTTGGCATCCTCTGGCTTTTTCCAAAGAAAAAGCTCATTTAGTTCAGCTGCTTCTATAGATAAAGCCAGAGCCAGATCTTTGGGGTTATGAAACTGCTCCCAGTCACGTTCGTTCCTGAATTTAATTAAGGCTTCTTGTAGTTCTTTCCAGTTGCTCATCAAGATAAAGTTATTGAAATTTATTCTCTTTTAGGTGCCATTCAAAGTATCCTTTTGTCTGATCATTATAATGGGTGCAGCTATTACCCCTTAATGATTCTTTTATTCTTTCGATGGTTGCTGTGGTATACTTCTGATTAATGCTTACGACCTTGCCCTCTTTAACACCAATGTATCCTTGTTCATACAGTTCGTCGCAGCCCAATTTACACATAGGCATAACGATATCAAGGTTTATCCGTTCTGCATGGTTTGATTTTGACCGTTTTTTGATATGCGCAACAACCAGCAAAGAAACCGGGTATTCTTTATTACAGATTCCGCATACTGCATATGTTCCTTTACTAAACAACCATTCTTTTAAAATCTTTTGTTCCTTGCGTGCTTTTGTGACTTGGTTTCGATCGGTGCCATCCAACTTGTTTAGCCTAGCCATTGCAGCATCTCTGTTGCCGGTAATTGTGTCATCAAAATAGGTTTCACTTTCCAGATCAGAAAAAACAGAGAATACGTACTCACTTTGAACGTCACTTAGAACCCGGAAGCCCTGGATATTGGTTTCTGGATCGTAAAACTCATTTTTCAGGAGATCGCCTTTTGGAATAGCTGTATTTAAACTGGCGTAGGATATATTTTGAGGCGTTACCTCGTCTATAAAATAAAGGTATTCCCATGTAATATCAGCTTCTTTATAGCCCCATAAAAATATAGCCAGTTTGGCATTGCGGAATTTTGAAGTAACAGTAGCAGATGCATACACCTCCTTATCCCTGGCAAACAATGCAATATCCCCTTTCGTAATTCTGTTCCAATCGTTCACCTTCGTAGATCTACCTTCGGCGTCTCTGTCTATTCCCCAGATCTTAAATTCCCCCGATGGGTATATACCTCTTAATTCTGCTTCCTGCTCTGGATTGATATATTTGACTATACTGTCTATCCTTATAGAATTAACAACAGTATTTTCATAATTTATTCTAGAAGCTTTATTGGATGCTGGCTGTAAAATTACTCTATTCATTTAGCGTCAAATTGTTATTGGAATACCGCACAAATAATTTGGTATTTTCCAATATTTTGAGTTAAATGTATAAAAAATTAAGTTTATGATCAGAATTTTGAACCTAAAACAACTGAGAAGTACTGTCTGCATAATTAACTATCTTTCCGGAGCCAATCTTCAACTCGTGTGTAAATGGATATCTAAAATCAACTGTTATATTCGCCTATAATTACAATTTGAATTAACTATCTATGACGCGATTATTATTATTTCCCCAAACTATCTACCTATCACTTATTGGAATGTTTTTATTTACGACCAGCTGCAAACAGACTGAAGAAAGTAAAATCAAAGAAATCGCAAACCAGTATATGCAGGGGCGTATTAAACTTAAAAGTGGTGACACTCTACAACTAAAGTCGGTCACTGAGCCTTTGTTGTTTAGGTTTATTAAATTAACCCAAGAGTATCTCAAAATAGTCGATGCCCCTATTATAAGTGAGGACATAAGCAGAATCAGTGCTGGTGAAGTTAAGATTGACGGTGAGAAAGCCACCTGTCGGATGATCGGCCATGACTATTATTTGATTCATTTGATTAAGACAGGCGATAGTTGGAAAGTAAATGGTGAAAATAATGAATACATGACGGTAGAAAAAATTGCTGCACTGCGTAAGAAGATAGCTGATCAAATCAAGTTTAAACAAAATAAACCTGCAATATATTCGGTCATAAAGGTTGTTAATTTGTTTTTTGAAGGTGTTAGAGAATATGTCAAAGACGGTAACATCAGCGAACTTGAAATCATCACCACTCCAGATACCCGGAACATGATCCAAAAATTTTACAACTATGCCAAACAAAGATCAGGTGAAGATATCCTTTCAAAAGAAATTGAAAAGTTTAATTTGGTATTAGGCGATGTCACTTTTGAAAGTGATCAAGCGGAATTCAAATTCTCAAACGAGTCTAGAACCATAAATCTAACCAAGCAAAACAACCATTATAAGATCTCTGGCTTAGAAGGATTAAAATCTAGTGAGATCAGCCAACGAATGATGGCGGATAATTATTTGAATTTGCTCAGGGCATTGAAACTGGTGCGAGGACCTGAGTATCGATTACCTGAAATTAAATAACGATAAACTTATTTATTATCTAAAATTCCTTCCTCCATGAAAGGTCTCTTTAGGCGCACTCTTTTCATCTCCACCGGACAAAGTCAATACCTGCAGATCGTCCTGTTCTCGTTGTACAAGTTTTCCTAGCATTTTAGTCAGGTCCACACATTTACTCACAATGACATGCACGACTAATCCCTCTCGCTGTAAACGGCCTTCAACCATAAGGAGTCTGGAATGCAAGATTTCCTTGCGATAGGTCTCAAACAGTTTCTCAAAAACCACCAGATTCGAATAACCAGTTTCATCTTCGATCGTAATAAAACACACGCCCCCGGCAGTACCGGGCCGCTGGCGTACCAATACCAATCCAGCTACTTTGACCAGTTGCCCATTGGTTGAATCATTATTGATCGTATGTGTAGACAAAATGCGCAGCATTTCCAATTGCGGCCGTACAAAGCTCACCGGATGCGCTTTCAACGACAAGCCAACAGTCGCATAATCCTGCACAACATGCTCAGCTTGTGTCATTAAAGGCAATTCGACCTGTGCTTCAAGTATACTTTCTGAAGGTTGTCCTTTGAAAATCTCCACCGGCATATCCTGCAAAGCAGAAACCTCCCACAATGCTTTCCTGCGGTCAAGACCAATGGAGCGAAATGCGTCTGCATCCGCTAGCCGTTCTAATGTTCCAATGCTAATGCCTGCATCACGCAAGGATGTAATCGTTTTATAACCTTCAGCCCTGTGATCTACCAGAACATCCATTTCCTCTTGCCGAAGCCCTTTGATCTCACGAAAACCTAATCGAACTGCATAATACCTTCCCGATTTTTCTTCCAACAGATTATCCCAGGTTGAAAAATTAATATCCGCCGGACGAACTTCAACACCATGCTTTTGCGCATCGATGACGATCTGTGCCGGCTGGTAAAACCCCATTGGCATGCTGTTCAGTAAGCCCGCCGCAAAGACATCCGGATAATAATGTTTCAGCCAGCAGGACACGTAAACCAGCAAAGCAAAACTGGCAGCGTGGCTTTCTGGAAAACCATAACTACCAAAACCTTCCAATTGCTTAAAAATTCGTTTGGCAAACTCCTCGGTATAGCCCTTCTCCATCATCCCATCAATGAGCTTCTTTTCATATTGATTCACCAACCCTTTGGACTTAAAGGTCGCCATACTGCGGCGCAACCCATCAGCTTCAGCAGGCGTAAACCCGGCTGCGACAATCGCAATCTTCATGGCCTGCTCCTGAAATAATGGTACGCCTAAAGTCCTGCCCAAAATCTCTTCTAATTCGGGAGAGGGATAAACAATGGGTTCTTCACCATTTCGCCGCCTCAAATAAGGATGAACCATATCACCCTGAATCGGTCCAGGTCTGACAATGGCCACTTCAATAACCAGGTCATAAAATTCCCTGGGTTTTAAACGCGGCAACATGGACATCTGTGCACGGCTTTCAATCTGAAAAACGCCCAGTGTATCGGCCAGGCAGATCATATCATAAACCGCAGGGTCATCTTGGGGTACATTGGCAAGTGTGAGGTTCAGTCCATAATGCTGTTTACATAAATCGAAGCCCTTACGAATGCAGGTGAGCATCCCCAAGGCCAGCACATCAACTTTCAAAAACCCCAATGCATCAATATCATCTTTATTCCATTCAATATTGGTCCGGTCTTCCATTCTGGCATTCAGTATCGGGCATAAATCAGTCAGCTTACCATTGGTCACCACAAATCCCCCTGTATGCTGACCGAGTTGGCGGGGAAAGCCCATCATCTGCGCGGTGAGTTCCAAGGTCTGTTTCAAATGCGGATCCCGAGGATTCAAACCTAGTTCAGTAATACGCTTACCTTCAAACCATTCATCGGTAAACTCCCAGATCGAATTGGAAAGCCGGTTAATGGTATCTACCGATAAACCCATTGCTTTACCTACATCACGAATCGCGCCTTTCTGATGCAGCTGGGTAACCGTAGCCACAATAGCAGCACGGTCACGCCCATATTTATTGTATATGTACTGGATGATCTCTTCGCGTCTTTCATGCTCAAAGTCCACATCAATATCTGGTGGCTCATTTCTATCTGAAGAAATAAAGCGCTCAAACAGCAACTCAAATTTCATGGGATTTACGGAAGTAATGCCCAGGCAAAAACAAACAGCAGAGTTTGCTGCAGATCCACGCCCCTGGCATAATATCCCACGGCTACGTGCTTCTCTGACGATGTCCTCTACGAAAAGGAAATAATTCGCATAATCCATTTTTTTTACGAACTCCATTTCATAAGCGATCATCTTAACGACTTTTTCCGGGACAGTCTCCCCATAAAAATCATGTGCCCCTTTCCAGCAAAGGAATTCCAGCTCTTCCTGTGGCGTTCGCTCAGTCTGGTTAATTTCTGCCGGATAGACATACCTGAGCTCGTCTAAGGAAAAACCACAGGCTTCCGAAATCTCCAGTGTGTTGTGTAATGCCTGGGGGTATTTGCGGAACAGACGGTGCATCTCTCCTACTGGTTTCATATAGCGTTCTGCATTCATATGTAGGCGGAATCCAGCTTCCTGAATGGTACACTTCTCCCTGACACAGGTGAGTACATCCTGCAATTCCCTACGGGAAGGATCATGGTAATGAACGTCGCCGGTAGCGACCATTGGAATGCCAAAGCGATCTGAGAGTTCCTGAATTCGAAACATCAGTTTTTCATCATAACCAGAATACGACATACTTGCAGACAGATACAACTGTCCAGTTAAGGCCTCGCGATACTGTGCGAGCGCATTCACAAAATCATCCTCAAATTTGAACCTACGATCCAGCTGATTAGGCGTCACTATGGTAAACAACATCCCCTTGCCGTGTTCATAAACATCTGCCCGGGAGATATGGCATTCCCCTTTTTCAGCACGCAGATTGCCTTTAGTTAATAAGGCAGACAGTCGGCAGTAAGCTTCCTTATCGGTAGGATAGGCTAATAAACTTGGGCCATCTAGCAGATCTAACCTACAAGCCGGGATAAAACCAAGCCCTTTTTCCTTCGACGCGGCATGTGCGCGGACAATACCTGCTAAGGTATTTCGATCAGTAACCGCTATTTTCTGATACCCCAAAATCGCAGCCTGCCCCACCAGCTCATGTGCATGTGAAGCGCCCCGAAGGAAACTAAAATTTGACGTAATCTGTAACTCACTATATTCCATAACCCATTACGCAAAAAATCCATGAATAAACCATTGAAAAGACTGATTGGCACCATAATGTCCCGACCGATACAGCCAGTAACGGCGACCACTGGCATCCTCTACCCGATAATAATCTCTGTGTTCACCAGCATCCAGCCACCATTCCCTTTCGATACGCTCAGGGCCGTCGGCTTTGACCACCTGATGTTGCTCACCTTTATAAATGAAAAATTTTGGCGGATGATCCGGAGTCAAAGCCATCACCTGTATAACTTCCGGACGGGGTAATAGCTCAGTAGGTCTAGGCTTATCCATATTCCAATTCATTAACCTCAGTTCTGTTAATGAACGCGCCTTGCCTGCTGACCGCTCCGGCCAATAATGCGCTTCCGGTATATAACGACGCACTGCAGCTGCACCAAGCTTTCCGCTTACCCGGTCGATCAACTGTAAAATACTCTTATTATTTAGTCCCGCCTTGCTATTCCATAGGATTTCCTGCGGAACTTCTAAGGAATCTACCTTTAATGCTTCGAGCTCAAAAAGTTCAATTCCCAATGCGGGTTTAATCTGGTCGATTTTCAATTCAAAGAGCTTGAATAAATGTCCGACACTATGAGAAGCCCCGCTGGTACCTATAGCAATCTGTACGATTTTGCCGTCAATCCGATAAGCAGTCAATAGCCCGGAACGTAGGCCTACTCCTTCGGTCTGCAGACGTTTACACAATACTTCCAGCAGCCTGGTAATCGCAATCTCAATTCCGGTCTTGGTTTTGATCGGCTCCAGGGAAGCCAGTCGCTCGCGGAAAGGAACTGGCTGCCGTAAGGGTTGCAACACTTCCTCTTCCGTTCCCAGCGCCTGCGCCAGTCGCAGTAAAAACGCTTCACCAAAACGTCTGCGCAAGACTGATCTGGGCATCCCAATAAAACTCCGAATCTGGTAAAAGCCCAGCTTTCTAAGTTTAGAAAGCGTTGTTTCTTCCAGTCGTAAAGCCTCTGGTGGTAAAAGCTGTAACGTTTCGACATGCCCATCTGAAGCAACCAGCGGAGTAACCTTTCCAAAGCGCGATACCGCCCAGGCTGCACCAGGAGTATCGGCAATCGCCAGGCGAACCGTATATCCCTTGCTTTTTAACCTGGAAACAATTTCTTTTAAATATTCGCGCTCGCCACCCCAAAGGTGCGCACAACCACTCACCTCCAGCATCAAGCCATCCATACTGAATTCATCAATAGCGACAATCGGTGCATAACGAATACAATACTCACCCAATCCTTTAAGCAGTTTCCCTGCACGCCCGACTTTATCATCCAATACTTCCAGGCCTGGGCAAATCGCTTTGGCATCTGCTGCTGACATTCCCGGTGTTATATCATGTTCAGCGGCAAGCTGGCTGACCGATGTGACCATCATCCGACCATGATCAGGGGCAGCAAAAACAAAGGGTACTTCCTTTAATTCCGGTCGCCGTATCAGCTGCCAGTCCGCCAATAAATGACGAAACCATATGGAAATATACCTCCGCTGCATGATTAACCAAATTTCCTTTGTACCATTTGAACAAACACTTTTTGCTCAGGAACCTGCAAGAACCTATCCGCCTCCCATTCCAGCGTCCAGCAGCCTGGATTGCCGCTTCGGACTTTCAGCAACTCTACCCGCCAGCGAGGAAAACCAACCCCAGGCATCCCTGGTTCAGCAGAACTGGGCAATGGAGAAATCTTCCAGCGTGCAGTCGACACACCGGCAACCAATCTTTTGGGATCCTTGCGTATAATCATCGCAGGAATGCCCTGTTCTTCTGCAGCTAGCTGGAGTCGCCGGGATTCCACTAAACTCAAACTATCTACTTCGGCCACTACCGCTGCCAGACCTTCACAACGCAATGCTTCTTCCATTACCCAGAGCACCTCCCGTTCATTCCGTACATCCACGAAAATGATACGGTCAGCCTCGACATTAAAGGCAGCTAGCGAGGCTGGAAAAAGTCTACGTGCCGTACTGATCCATACACAACCCGTTCCATCAGCCATCAATACAGACAATAATCCAGCAATAAAACCATCCGTGGCGGCCGTTTGATCAGGCGTTGCACAAATAAATTCATGAATAGCCTTCCTGGGAAATACCCCAGCTGGAAAGGCCGCTTCAATTTCACCAAGTCCAACACACTGCGCAGCTTCCCCTTCAGCAGGCTTAAAACCTTGCCACAGCAGCAAATCTTGCCGCAGCTTGTTTAGAATTTCTAGTTTAGCTTCCATGACTCCCTATTTACGATCACTAACAAAATTAGCTCAATAACAATATCCAAACAAAGATAATACTAAAATTATTAGTAATCTTTAAAATATATAAAAGATGTCATTTATTTGTATCTGGAGTAAGGAATCCCCCTAAATCCCTCAAGATCCTTCTTTAATTCTACAATTAAGTTTACGAGTAATTCCACATTGTTATCATCGCAATTCATTAGTCTGAAATTATCCGCATCAGGTAGATTTAACTGAGATTTCAATACACGTGGTATTTTGTAACTCTGAGCAGTTAAAGCACAAGCGTATAAAGATAAGGTACCTATAATATTCCATAAAGTGCGATCATAGTATGGTATTAACTTCTTATAACTTTTAGATTGCTTATAAACCAAACGGTATGGTTTAAATCTTTGTGATTGCGAAATAATGAATTCGTCCGACAAGTCTTCCTCTTCAGGTATCCCAAACCTTAAGGCCATTTCTTGCTTATAATCAATAAGCCTTCCCATTGCGACAAGACAATTTTGAACACGAGGATCCTCAATTTCCATAAAAAAATCATCATCATATATAATTTGTTCCCATGGATTTTTGAAGTCTTTGGCATACAATTTCAGAGACTTCTTAAATGTAAAATGATACACAAATTCATAAATGTCTGAATGCATATAGGTCACTAAAACCCACAACCCTCTAATGCAGAGGTGCAAATTAAAATTATCATTTCTCGATACTTTCATAATTATCTAGTTTTCTTTTATGGAATATTTATACTTCTCTTCTTTTATCTCTTTTCTAAGTCTACTTAAGGATGACTCCGTTATAATCAAATACGAGCATATTATCTTTTGAACTAAAGTGATCTTTCTACCAGATCCTTCTATTCCAGGATAAGCTACATAGAACTGCTTCACCCGTTCTTTGCCTTTACGCCTCAAAAGCCCATCCCGCTGGTGAATTTTTTTCCATTGCTGAGCAAGGATTAACGTACCCAATCTTTCCGTCTCAGGAAATAACTCGTAGATGATTTTGGTGACAGCAGCGTTAATTTCCAACAAATGAGTATCCGGACAAGCCATTAAATAACATTCGGAAACTTGTCCCCCTGTATAGCTGTCAGGCAACATGGCTATTTCTCCGGCCTCAAAAATGGCAAAAGTTACAGGTTCGTTTAGTTGATCATAATAATAAGCAACTACCAGGCCTTCGGTAATAAACCAGCACTTATCACTAACAGCACCGCCCCGTAACAAAATGTTTCTGCCAGAACTATAATAGCCTACTAGTTTATCTTTTAAACTAGGAAAAAATGAATCCAGATCTCCAGAGACCATAGAAAAGTACTTCGTAATTTGATCATAACAGGCTGGACTGATTTGCTCCTTGCGGACAAGTGAGCTTTTCTTGAATTGCTTCATGAGGTATCGCGTTAGTTTACATTTAGGTGATTTAGACAAAAATATCAAAATCAATCAATCCAAATAGTTAACAATCGTTAACGAAAACAGACTTTCTATTACCTAACTAGAATGTTACAACTAAGGATTTTACACCAAAAGTTTCCTTTAAGTTAATCGTATATTGACGATCTGCAACCCCTATTTACCCGGACATTACCCGGACATTACTCGGACATTACCCGGACACTACTTGGCTGGATCCGGGTAGTGTCCGGTTAACAACCGAGTAATATCCCTTAATATATCGTGAATTAAATTACCTCAAAGTACAATCAGCCAAAAGCATGCAAATTGACAATCAGCATCTTAGTGCATACATTAGGAAAAAAAACAAAAAACTATGGCAAGAATTAATAATGGTATTTTAGGTGGCATTCAGGGGAATGCAGGTCCAGTAGAGGGTTATGTAAGATACGGGATAGCCTACGTTAGGGGAAAGAAAAGAAAACGTACCACTCCCCCAACCCCAAGAGAAAAAATTCAAAGAAAGAGAATGGAAGTAGTGAATAATTTCGCCAACAGTATGACGGATTATATCCGATTAGGTTTTGAAGAAGCAGCCGAAGGTCAGCCCTTCTCGCCCAACAATGCGGCCAAATCCTATCAACTGCTACATGCACTCCATGGTGAATATCCTGACATCAGCATTAACTATCCAGCAGTGCGTTTAACTCAAGGTATCCTTGAGCTACCCTTAAATCCAGAAGCAACAGCCGAAGGCAACGGCGTTCGTTTTAACTGGACTTACAACACCACCTTAAACTGGAGTGACAGAGGAGCACGAGTAATGGTATTGGTTTATGTAGAAGAAACAGGAAAATCATTTTACCAGTTTACTGGTGCAAGAATCACAGAAGAGACAGATTTTTTAGAAATGCCTGCAGAAGTAAAAGGCTTACAACTTCATGCCTATATGTCTTTTATTGCAGATGATAGAAGAAGCATCAGCAACAGTATATACCTAGGTAACCTTATTATTTAAATCCTAAATACAATCTATGATAGCAATTTTAAAACGCATACTCTTATTGCTTGAAACTTACGCTGAAGAGCGACGAGCGGAACGGCTGCAAATGCAAATTGCAGCCGACAAAGAACGATGGCTAGATTGCCAGACCGTTAAACTGATGCTCAGAAAGGGCGACAGAACCTTGTTTAACTATGTCAAAAATGGTAAGCTGGTCAGTAAAAAAATTGGTGGCACCAATTTCTACCTTCAAAGCAGTGTCATGAACTTTTTAGAAAGGACTACTGGATGAATAGTTTATTTAAGTCTAATTCTTCTGTCCATATCTCTATGCCAGTGTATTTGCAATATGCTTTGTAACGTGCTACGCCATCTTTGGTGATTAAGAGCTGCTTTGCTTCTAACCTATTTATTGGGTCTTTAAATGTGCGGTCCTCACTATGAAACGAGGTAACATATGCCCAATCTTCATTTGGACTTAAGATTTCTTTTACCAGGGCGCCTTTATCTGTGCTGTTATAATAGCTTATTGATGCATCCCAAAAGCTAAGGCAGTTGAAATCACGATCTGCTTTGAATTGACTGATAGCTTGTAAGCGGGATTTAATAAGCGCTTTCCAGGATGCTGTTACCTGTATAATGGCAAATTCGACGCCAGGCCAATCACTTTTCGTGTAGGCTTTAATCAATACATGTTCAGTTGGTTTTGTTGATTTTTTCATTTGGCTCTCCATTTTCAGTGGTATTAATGCTGATACTAAATGGAATCCTTAAGGAGGGGAATATTTACAGATATTATGATATGTGATTCATAATTTTTCTGCGCTCGGCAGAAATTATTAAACAAAAAGCATGGAACCCTACTTATTGCCATAGAGGCCCTAGGAAGCCCACAAACGAATAAGCAAGGCCCACGCTTTTAGCGCGAGCACTTTTCACTTATCCTCTCGTTTGTGTCGAAATTTCCTAGGTTTCTAAGGCGAGATTCTTAAGTGCTAAATGCTTCAAATATTTTGAAGATTTGGCAAAAATATAATATTAGCTTGTTACATACATTTAAATTTTATCAAATATACATAGATTACACTAATTAAAACAAATATTTCTACAAAATTAATTATTGTGATAATTTATCATATTTTGGATGAATTATCAAAATTTTGAGATGTCATCACCTAGGCTTACTATCGATTAACGATTGCAAATTATCCAATGACTCCACAAAACCAATAACAAGCTTTAATCTTCCTTGATCACCTAAGTCCTCAAACAAAGGAATTAAATCTGTATTGATCTTTGATTTTTTTTCGGCAATCTGCTGCTCTAGCCTATTTAAATAGGAGCCATCCATTTGCTTATCTGCCAACAACTGATAAGTAAAAATTGTATTGTATAACGTTTTTTTAATCAAAAAAAACTGTTGATTCACTGTTGCATGAAGTTTTCTTTTATAATCAGCAATTTCGCTTAACAATCGATTCAGCTCGCCAAATACTACTTCCTCAAGGTCGTTCATAGTATAATAAAATTAGTTTCGGCAAACTTAAAGAATAAATTGATATAATCCGTTAAATGACTCGCCCAATCATAATGATGTAGCGTAAAATGAACATGGTAGACATGCGGGTAAAATATATTTTTGATTTAAGAAAAATTTAAGTGAAATTTATAGTAGGGATTACTTTGATACTTTATTTTACCTATCCATAACGACCTGTTCCTTACCCAGATATCAAAGGCTTTACCATCTACGCACGGAACTCTAATATTTCTAATAACAATATACTTAAACTTAACCATTATGAACAAACAAGGAATTGAGACGCTTATTGACAATATCATCAAGGATTATTTCCCAAATGAAGAGCCTGTTTATTCGCTTGAAAAAGGACTCTTATTTGAAAAAGCATGGAACAACGACTTTTCAAATCATGAAGATAATGAGTTCGGGGTAAACCAAGCTGGAAATGCAACAGAAATTATACTTGGCTGCATTGCTACAGTTTTAGGTACCATCAAAACTGTTGTAGAGCTTTATAAGCTTAGCAGCAAGAAGAGTTCTGAAACAACACACCAAGATGTAAATGCAGAACTCATGGCCAAGAAGTGGTCCACAGAATTACAGTTAGCTGGTTTAGATATTTACAAGGCAGAGGCATTGACAAAGCAGTTCAGTGAAGATCTCAAACTACTTATAAAAAATGATTAGGGCTGGGTCTTATGTAAGACGTAAAACGTTCTTTGAGCCCTTAGTAAAATTTTCTAGTGAAGATCCGAACTATATCAATATTGAAAACCATCTGGACGACTTTCTAAGTAAAGACGATGAAATATCAATAAAGCAAAAAGATCTTTTCTTTAAAAACTTAAGCAACCTTCATCAGATTTACAAAAATAGAAGTGATGTCGACATCAGGATTCCAGTATACGTGTTCACACCAATGTGGATACTGTTTGGCTGCTTTATGTTCTACTTAACTTTTATCCAGGACACTGTAGATGGAGAGTTTAATATGCTTTCACTTTTAGGACTGGTTATAATTGCGCGTTGTATTTATGTTGTTTTTAATTTGATTTCTGGTTTTGGTGACCTTGAAGACTATAGAACTAACCTTTTGAATCGAAGTTTAAAACTATCCAAGACTCAATATCCGGAAATCTGGGCTCCAATACTATCTGCCAGTGATAGAATTGGACAAGAGCATAGAAAGATTGTAGTTCTATACAGACAAGAAAATCATTGTGTCCCTACAATTACCGACCTAAAACGCATGGGCGTCCCTTGGATCATACTCACAATTCCAAGAAACCTATTGATATTATCTAAACAGAATCCGGAGCTCTATGGAGCAATAATAGCTCATGAAATTTCACATATAGATCAAAGTGATTCTGGTATTTGGATGACTTATTACCTGGACGAGAAATGCGCTTTTGGTGTTTATGAGATAATAATGAATTTAATTGAAGGCAAATATAAAAGACTTCGGAGACAGTATAAGATATTTAATTCTTCAGCTGAATACCTTGCAGACCTAGGGGCATTCATTATTACAGAAAATACAAAAATATTCGACTTTTTGAAAGGGGGGTATATTACAAGCGAAGAAGGTAGCTTCCACCCAAGCGCTGAGACGAGAATTTCCTTTTTAAAAGCTGTATTATATAAACAATTAAAGCTTGTGACTACACCTGCTAATAAATCATAGCTAACACTACACTATTAAAACTTCACCCTTTTGGGGGATTTTTTGATATTCACATAGTAGCTACATTAGAAGCGTAATTGAGGGATAATTTAATCAAAAATTATGTTTAATAACGCTGCTCTGGATGTAATTATAGGTCTTGTTTTTATCTATTTATTGTATAGTTTGTTCGCGACAGTTATTGCTGAAATAATTTCCACAAACCTTGGAATTCGCGCAAGAAATCTCAAAGAAGCTATAGATAGAATGCTAAATGATGAAAAAGAGGAACCCGGTCCTTTATCGAGATTCCAAGATAGCTTCATGATCCTAAAGAATCCTGACAATGAGCGTATAACACAATTCTATGATCATCCTGAAATAAAATACCTTGGCAGTTCTGGTATTTTTAAAAACCCTTCGAGCTTTAAAGCCATTAGCTTTTCTAAAACCATAATATTTATACTTAGTAATGGTGCCGAAAACAAGGAACAAATTACCAATACACTGAACAGCTTTTCATCGGAAGATAATGCTAAAAACGTATTTGATATAGAAACCGCCAAATATGTAAATAGCTTATGGAAAGAATCTTATGGTGATATAGTAAAATTCAAGCTTCAGCTGGAGCAATGGTTCGACAGAACCATGGAACAGGCTACCGAGTGGTACAAAAGAAAGATACAATTCATCCTCTTGCTGCTTGGCTTTTCTCTAGCCTGGTTTTTTAATGTTGATACCCTGGTCATCGTCGACAAGCTTTCTAACGATAAAGAAGCCAGAGCACAAATGGTAAATCTGGCCATAGCCTATACAGAAAATCATAAAAATAGTATAGACGCTCCTCCTGCAGGTGCTATTGATAAGGGAGCAAATAATAAATCACTTGATTCTTTAGTTCAGGTAAAAAAACAATTGGATGCAGACATTGCCAAAACCCATACCATTTTAGGCGCTGGAGGATGGCCACCGACAAAGACTGAGCAAACGACAGATCCAAAAACAGGAATAAAATCATACAAACCTAATATTGACCCTTCGGCATTATCCGAAGAGCAAACTAAGGCAGAAGATGGGCCAATAAGTTTTGGTCAATGCCAAAAGTGGGGCTATTTCTTTGTCCTCCTATACAACCATTTCTTTGGATTCCTGATCACAGCAATAGCCATATCACTCGGTGCTCCATTTTGGTTCGACCTGTTAAATAAACTAATGAGATTACGGGCATCAAACAAAGAGGATACAAATAGCCCTGATAATTCCTCCGGTATTTCACCTTTAAAACGTGAGGCCTAAAATGAAAGTAAGGATCAATACTTATGTAAATCTGCGAACAGAATTAGCAGAAATTCATCCTTACAACAATCCAAGGGATATATACTTCTCTCCTGGAGATATTATTAATGTAGCTGAAACAGTTATTGGAGAGAACTATAAGGGAAATGACTTATGGTATAGGTTGGAAGAAGGTGGGTATGTTTGGAGCGGGGCAGATAATGATAGCAAAATCACAGTTGAGCCTAATTTTTGGTTAAAAAGGTTTGGTTTAGATCTACTTCAACAACAATTTCAGCAAAAGCTTTCAAATGTCAGCATTTCAATATTAGATACGGGTATAGACGAGATGCATCTTGATTTAAAGGACACTGTTAATTTAAAATTTAATGCAGTAAGTCAAAACCAGCCAACAAAAGACGCAGATGGACATGGAACACATTGCTCGGGTATAATAATTGGTACAGCTAAAAACAAAATAAGCGGAGTTGCCAAAGGAGCGAAACTTAATGTTTGTAAAATAATGAATACTTCATCCGGCTCCTTTACCGGGATGACAGTAAAGGGCATGATAAGAGCCTTGGATAAAGTTGGAGATCAATCGGATGTGATTTCAATATCAGCCGGCGTTAATCAATATGATAAAGAACTACATGATAAGATTAAAGCTTACGCAGAAAAAGGGGTAATTATTGTTGCCGCAATAGGAAACGTAAGTCCCGAGGATCGTACAGCAAAATATCCCGCTATGTTTGACGAATGTATAGCAGTAGGTTCACTAAACAACAGCCTGGAACTTTCTGATCTGACTGTAAGAAATTCAAAAATAGACATTTGCTTTCCTGGTGAATTGATAACCTCTACCCTGCCAAATGATTCTTATGGACAAAAAAGTGGAACCAGCATGGCTACACCCTTTATTGCAGGCTTAGCTGCATTGATGAAGGCCAATAACGCTGAAAGTAATTATGCAGTTTTTAGGGAGCTATTAAAAGATCATGCAGTTCTAAAGCAAAAGGAACAGTTTCAATACTACGCCATAAAAAATGAAAAAATAATATTATGAGAATAATCTTTACGTTACTCGCACTACTTCTATTTAATGTAACATTTGCTCAACATCCCTATTATGATGCATTAAAACTCAGAAAATATATTTCAGACGATAAAATATTTGCCCCCGCTGATAGCTTAGAAATGGACACTTTAGTTAGTATTTTTAAACTGTATAATTACAGTGGCACAATAAACCCATTTTTAACTCCTTTTACAAGTGAAGGAAAAGGGTATTCAGCTGATGATGTTAAGAAAGCCACCCTTAACCTAAGTTCGATCATTGGTTCTGTTGCAGGAGTAGATGTTACTACCATTGCAAATGGAGTAGCCATGTTAATGATAGACCGTGCCAAGCAAGAACTAACCGTAACTTTCTTTAACAGGTTTAAAAAATTTGCAGAGGACAATCCTGAATTTAAGGTCCTATTCCCAAAAACAACGGATAATTTAAAAAATTTGCTTGCTTATAAATATCCAGAAATGCTTCCTGCATTACGTACAGGTTTTTATGCTGACTTAAATAAAATCACCTATAATCTTGATGATGTGCTGGAATTACCGAGATACAATGAACTGCTCAAGAAATTCCCGGAAATTAAAATAACCATAAGGTCTATACGATTAGTACATGAACTAGAATCGGGCGAATCTCATGCCGCTGAAATCATCACGAAATTTGCAGACTTCGAAGAGTGGAAAACTCCTGGTACTTCCAATGGTTTTAAGAATTTCAAAAGCTCAGTAAAGCTCGCTGCCATTTTCTCAAATAGTCTTAGGCATATGCCAGATCCGGTAAAAAAAGAAAAAGATGTAAAAGCCTGGATCTCAATCAAACAAATAAGAGAATTAGTAAAAGACACAATAACGTTTAGAATATATCTTGGTCTTGTTTATCAACTGGCTGTAATGGATGATATCACATGGTATAAAACCACAGACAAGCCTTTGAAAACAGAGTCAATTTCATTTGCAACATTGATGGGAAAACAAAAAGATAACCTATTTCTTTTTGAGAATAAATTAACCAAGTTTATCGAGCTTTCAGAAACAGTAGACAAGTTGACTGACACCTTAAACTACAAAAAAGATGAGAAAATAGCACTTAAAACTGAAGACTATTATAGCTATATCAACGCCTCCCTTGACATTGTAGATTACGGCTTTTCTATTGCCGGTTTGTTTGACCAGGATTTAGATATAGCACAATACACATTAATTGTGCGAAAATCAAATGACCTGTACCGACACCTCTATAAAAAAGAATTTACTCAGGCCTTATCAAATAGCATGGATATCCTGGAAGGGGTAAGTATAATGATCAAAGAGGCCGGTGATACAACTCATAAAAAATCATTAAAATTATTGACTGATGTACTGCCTAAATTAACTAAATACGGGCTATTTATGGCAAACATCGCCAGTACAGATAAGCCAGAGGAAATAAGAGACATTCTTGACAATGCTATACTACCTGTCGGGAGCTCCTCTATTAAAAAGAACACTGATTTTAACGTTTCTGTTCAATCATACCTGGGGGCTTACGGCTTTTCAAACCCTGTAAAAAGTAGTACTGGAAATGGAAACGCCTGGACAGACAAATTTGGGGTATTTGCGCCTATCGGTATATCCGTAAGTCGAGGTTTTAACAAAGGACCTGGTAAAAATTGCGGATCATTAAGCTTGTTCGCGGTCCTCTTTGATCTCGGAGCAATAGTAGATTATCAGCTTAAAAAAGACTCCGTAACCAATTCAAGTGGTGCTACACAGGAAGAAATTACAAAGAACTATAAAATTAAATTGGGACAAATTATATCCCCCGGAGCTTACGTGGTTTATGGTTTCTTTGGAAACATACCATTATCACTTGGTTTTGGAGCGCAGTATGGCCCTGGCCTATCTAAAATAGAGTCGTCAGGCAAAACGGTTTTCAATAACCCACAATGGCGCTGGAATGCATTTTTAGCTGTTGATATCCCCTTCTTCAATCTGGTAAACAAATCAAAAAACAAGAAATCAATTTAGACAAATAAATCTCTATACAAAAAACGCTATCCTCATGGCAGAAGAAAAAAACTACAATCTCAGCATTTTAGGAGACCTTCAATTTAAACTAATCGGATTCATTACCGCAATTGTTAGCTTCCTGACATTCGTCCAATCATTTATCAATGAAACATCGACACTCTTGGGGATTGGTTTATGGTGGGCTTACCTTTTGTTTATTGTTCTCTACTTTATTGTTCCTGTATTTCTAGTTTGCTTGTTTATAATTCAAAACAGAAATTTCATCAAAGAAAGAATCTTAAAAACTGAAAGGTCATTTAAGCCCCGCTTTCTATTGGTAACCATACTCATGTCTTTTCTACTCTTTGGGTTTATCTATCTTGCTTTTACCATTCTTCCTATTTATGTCGGTCTTATTCTAATCAGTTTGATCACATTCTTATCTTTTGTCATAACTGTTATTCAGATCAGTAGAAAAAAGGGACGATGTCAGGCGGAAGATAAAGAGTATCTCATAACCGTCTCGTTATTACTTGTTTTAATTACTTTGTTCCTTATAAACTCCCATAATAATTTACCAAAGGACAATGCCCAAGACCCCAATTCTGAAAGAGATTACAGTCCCTGTACTATCTTAGGAAAGTATAAGACTGATAAAGTATACAACGGAAAACTAGATTCTGTCATAAAAGCCCTGGAGGATAGGTCAGAACAGAACAATATGGAAGTAGTAAACTATCAGTATCCAGTACAGAAAAAGATAGACACCCGAAATAAGAATAGGATCAATCTTGATCAGGACCTACTAAGAATGGATGCTTTGATAAAAGAAAATTATACAAAAGCAAGGCATATCATTTCAAAAAAGTCTACCAATTTGCGCAATGTAGATACGCTAAAGCAGATTCAAAGTCTTTTCAATGCACAAGGTGATACCTTGATCAGCAGATTTCAGAAACCTTATCTGGACACCACTGCTATTGAATATTTGCAGAAAAAAATGAAATTTCATACGGACTATGTAAATGGCATCTCTTTTTTCTGGAATAGCCATATCTCAGAGAAGGAGAAGGAATTTAAAAGAGATTGGTTGCCTTATATGTTAAAATTGCAGTTCAAGGGCTTGGTCTGGCTCTTCTTTATTTTGTTCATACTATTTTCGTTATTATACCATTACAGGAAACAAGACAGATTGGTCAGATCTGGTGCATTAAAAATCTCTGTTCCACAAAATGCCAATGTATTAAAGAATTATAGTTACCTAATCGTACTGCTGATCATTCCATTTTTTAAAACCTTCACTGAAGAAAATATCAGCCTTGAGAAGCCCTTTTTAAACATAGGCATAAAGGAACTCGTAAAGACCGATAAAAATGTTATAGAAAGAAATGGAAATGCCAAACACAAACCCATTCCTCCAGATACTGCAGTTACTATTATTAAGGTGATTATTGATCCAGATTCCTTAAAACTACTTCACAAGGAAGTCCTGGAAAAGATAAGGGACCTTGGACAAAAGGCCATAGATAATCCTACCGACAGAGCGCAATTTCTGAAAACTTTCGAACCTTCAAAAAATCAACGATGATGAAAAGTGTATTGATTACCATCATAGCGATGATACTTACTGTAAACTGTTTTAGCCAGGATTGTAAGAAAATCTATGAAGAAATTAAAAATAGCTCCTTCAAGATATCCAAAAAAACAGGTACGCTTCCAACAGATACGACCTTAATCGATAAATATATTGAACTCATTGATAAAAACAAAAATGCATGTAGGATTAACCGACAGCAATGGAATATTATCTTTACTAACTGGAAGGAATTTAAATACCTCCTTAAAGACTATCTGAACATTGTTTATAGGCATAAAAATGATGCAGATGATATAAGAATAAAAAAAGACTGGCGTGACTTTCAAAATTTAATTATCAGATCTGAGGAACAATTATTCGTATCAAATGACAACACATTAATTCGGGCAATAGAAAGAGTAGGCAACGAGGTCAAATGTTCGCTTATAAAAACGGTAGATGATAAATCTAATGAGGTTAAAGAAATCATTCGAGATACGGTAGTTAATCAATCTAAGCTAATAAAAAAATTCATTCTGGACACTGTAGTGACAAATCAGGACAGCATTAAATATTTCCTCTACAAGCGAGATACCACAATTAGAAACAGCATAAATCTACATGGCTACGATCAAAACTTTTATGGTTTAAGTTACCTGCAAGTCTTTAACCCCAAAAACAACTCGGCCCCAAATGCCTTTGCAGCATTGGCTGAAATCATAACCTCCTTCGATTCTTTTAAACTTCGTAATACCGGCGCATTCCTTTCTGCTGGCGTTCAGCACAGATCAATGGTATTATTGGCGGGTTTAGGTTATCTAGACAACCAGGAGGCTTATAATATCAGTTGGAAAGGTACCTTAATTTACTTTCCTCACCAGAGTAGGTTTGGTTTCGGTGCGTCATATTCGCCACTCACAAAAGCCGGGATCGTAGTTGGTTTCAAGCTTAATTAAATCACCTAAACTATTGATGCACATAAAACATGATTCTTCATTAAAGCTCCTCTCCTTTTTTTGCGATAAATATCTGGACAATAATTAATCTTAAAGAAATGACTGAAGACCAAAAATCTTACCAAATCTCGGCTCCGTACTATCCGATTATTTACGTTCGTGGTTATGCTATGACATCAGACGAAAGAGAAGAAACTTTCAATGATGCCTACTATGGCTTTTCAGCTAGCTCAGTTGAAAAAAGACAAGCAACAAAAGAAAATGGCTACGAAGTAGCTGATATTTTTGAAGGCCAAATGATCCGCTTTATGAAAATAAAGGATTATGGGTATGCGGATTCTGTGAACTATGGTCTTCGAGATTTTCATGGTGACCCCTCCCGAAGCATTTGGGTATGCAGATTTTACGATGTGGATTACATTAAAGGCAAGGTAAGGGAAATTGAAGCGCATGCAGAAGATCTGGCTAAAATGATATTAGTAGATATACCAAAAAGATTAAAAGAACATAATGTAACTAACATCGGAACCGAATATAAGGTTATTCTCATTGCCCATTCCATGGGCGGACTAGTTTGTCGTACATTGATCCAAAATATCCTTCAATCTACAGGAGCGCAGTTAAGAGAAAAATATCCTGATTCTATACTTGGTAATTTATTGGATAATCCCCTTGATCTGATCCACAAATTAGTCACCATAGGTACGCCACATAAAGGAATTGATATGGGAAATATACCCGATTTCATAGAAAAAAGTATTGTTTCACTACTCAATCCTTTTGATGCAGGTATATTTCATGAAAAAAGAATGCGCGACTATCTGAAGCTACCTAAAAAACCAGAATTCGAGGTTAACAGCCTTGGAAATAGCGGCTTCCCTATAGAACGCTGTCTGTGTATAATTGGCAGTGACTATAACTCGTACGGCAAGGTTCGTTATGCAACTGGAGGTTTTAGTGATGGTCTGGTAAAACAGGATGCAGCTTACATCGTGGCAGGTCCCAAACCTAAAAAAAATAAAGGGTATGATGAGAAAAAAGTGGCTTATTACGCCAATGTACACCGCGCACATTCTGGCTATAGAGGGATAGTAAACAGTTACGAAACTTATGAAAATATCCAGCGCTTTTTATTTGGTAACCTCATGGTAAGAATATCATTAGGGGACATTAAATTCACTGACCCAGTAATTGAGAACTTTAAATATTTTTATGATTTCGAATTTTCCTTATCTATTCGCGGCACTGGGGTCTACCTGCATCGGCGTGAGCAGGATCCCTGTGAAAATGCCATACGTTTTAATCGTAACGGTATCCCACATGACATACACCTGCACACAGGCTTCTTAAATTCCTCACTTCAACTCGGAGACGACGGGTATTCCTATTTTATACTCAAATTTAACATATTGGAATATCGTGTCGAACCCGGTTTTATCTGGGACTACAAGTACCCATCAAGGCAAATATACGCAGATAGCATGGAAGTAAAAGTTGATACCGGCAAAAATGGAAATTACAAAGCAGCCTATCGCTGGTTTTCTGAAATTGGATGGAATGATCTGGTAACCGATGAGAACAACAGGTATACTTTACCGTTAAAACAGGGAGTTATCGATGGCACTGTAAGGATTGAAGCCGCCCCCTGGGGTGAGAAATTAGAATAACTTGACCAAACACAAACATTTCGTTATATTTATTTGTCTAAGTACTTAACAATGAATGCATCTCATCAATTAACAACAAGCCAACTTTGTCAGTTAGCAGGTAATCCTGATAGGTTAAAAGTTGACGCTAGCAAATTGCCTCAACCAAATCTCGATTCCGAGAACTTAGATAATATCGTCAACTACGGTTATTCGTGTATTTTCAACTGGTCTTCGATGCAATACGTCTTTATGAGTGATTCTGTTAAGAATATTTTAGGTTATAACAGTGAGGTATTTTTAGAGAAAGGGTTTAATTTTACACTTAGTATTATTCATGCTGAAGATATGCTGAAACTTAAGTCGCTACATTGTGCCATCTTCAAATACTATTACAGCATCCTCCCATCACAACGGCCCAGCTTAAGATTTAGCTATAACCTTAGAGTAAAAACGGCAAACAATACTTATGTGCATATTTTAAGGCAAAGTACTTTTATTGAATTTACAAAAGATGGAAAACCCACGATAGAATCAGTTAACAGTACAGATATTACTGGATTTAAATATAACAACAACATCAACCTAACCATCCACCAACTCTCTGATTCAGGCACTTACACCCTTTGCTATGAACAGGAATTTACAGAGAATCAAACTAGCCTCACAGAGCGAGAAAAACAAGTACTTGAGCTTGTAAGATTTGGGTATACTACAAAAGAAATCGCCAATCATCTATTTGTAGCTATTGAAACCATAAAAAGCCATCGAAAAAACATCATTGCTAAAACTGGCGCATGTAATATGACAGGAGCCATCAATATGGTTGTTAACAAAATATCATTATAATAATGAGCTATTTAGCTTGTAACCGAAATCTTCATGGATAAAAACCAAATTCCCTTAGAGGAGCAAGTAAAGATAGCCGAGCGAGATAAATATATTGCAGAATCAAAAAAAGCACTCGCGGAGGCAGATAAAATCTATTTTGAATATGGAGAATCTAAACGCGAGTCTCAAAAAAAGTGGTGGCAAACAAAAAATTTTAGACAGCAATTAATTGCCGTTCTTCTAGGTGTTTCATTAATTGGATTTTACTTGAATTATGTGGTTATTCCAACGACCCAAGCAGAAGCGATCAGATTAAATCTCAAAAATGCAGTTGCAGAAAAGAATTTAGACTCTAAAGCTAAAGAGTTAGATTCGATAAAAAAAGCGCTCTTAAAAAATGGCATTTTTCTAAACTCCTTTAGAAAAAACCTGACTTACAAAGCTCAGGTGATCGACTCCCTAAAGAAAACTATAAATGATATTCAGAGAACCAATGAGACAGTAAATTTAATCCTATCAAAGAAGCGACTCGATACGATAAAATTGAATTTGGCACAGAATAAACTCAGAAATCTTAATCACAAATTCGGGAAGCAAGAAACAATTCTAAATTCTGTCAGCAAAGAGAGCAGCAGTATTGGTGCGAATGAACCAATTGTTCATTTCCGACCAAAATATGGCAATCAGCTAATCGATGAAATTCGTATATATATTTACTCCGCTGAGTCTTTGCGATTTTCAGCCCTAAAAGAATTTGTAATAAGTAAAGAGATAAACTCTACATCACTTCCTCAAGGAGACTATTATTTAGAAATTGCAAGTGATGTGTATAAACTAAAATCGGATGTAAAATCGAAAAAATTCACTGTAGATCTGAACAAAAATGAATTATGGATTGATTTTGATTTAGAGAAAAAGTGAAATTTTAAAATCAGAGCAAATTTCGACATATCAAAAGCGGTAAAATATTGAATTACCTTGAATATTATATTTTAAGATTGAAATTGTTAGTTTCGAATTAAAAAAAGTCAACGATTGAGGTATCGGACTAGTAATATAAATGGCAAGAAAAACAGGTAGAGCGCTGTAATTAATGAAATAGATAACGTTGCTACCGAAAGCATGGGTTTCTCTTGAAAATCAATTAGCGATCGGATAAATCGAAAGTATTTGAACAATAGCCCTGGTATATTGACTACAGAAAAGAACCGAATTACAACCAAATAGAATGTAAAAGAAAAAACAGAGTACAAACAAACGGAAAAACTTACGTTAGAAAAAGTGTAAAAGTAATCTTTAAAAAAACCAGGAATTAGGTCAAGGTAAATGCTTTTCTGAATGATGGACATGAATAGTGTAAGTACTATGACAATAAGTAAATATGCAAGTAGAGATGCTAGTACAGAAAAAATAAAACTTGAAAGTAAAATCAAACCAGGACTTTTTATTTTTCCGGCTATACTCGCCTTTATTATCCATCTTGTTGCCAGGAGACTCAAGTAGTTTTGTAAAAATGCAATCATAAAAATATAGCTAAGAGTATTATTGTCTAGGTTCACAAAATCTATCAAGTTAATTTTAAGAAACCTGAGCGTGACTACGGTCATCCAACCTAGAAATAAAGTGTAAAGAATAGTCCTAATCGCACAACTGAAGGAAAAATGTTTACTTCCAAAAATTGCACATATAACCTTGTAAATTTCTTGCTTGGAAAGTGTTATAGATCGATTAAAGTCAACATTTTTGATCCACAAAGCAACCCGGGTATTAAATTCACTGTTTGTGACTTCTGCTGCTTTTGAAAAAATCATCCAAATGCAACCTGAAAAAGCAGCCCAGGATGCGAAATAAACCACAATTCCAAGTTTTTCCATTTTAAAACTATAGATTGATAAAAACCTTAAACATCTAAGATCAATACAATGGGAGAAATAATTATATAAATTAGGGTGATAACTAAAACCAAAATCGCACCTAAGGATTTAATCGGCTTTTCTTGTACATCTAAAGATCCTCTGAATGCATCAAAATATTTAAGCACCTTGAAAAATAACCTTGCAACTGCGCCCGCTGACTGAATAATTATGATCCAAAGTGTACCCAAATAAATTGCAGCATAGAACATTCCTGGATCCCTAAATGGCCAGACCAAAGCGTAAATTGTTTTTAGACTTATAGGAGCATAAACCAGTGATCCTTGTACAGTATAGAGTTTATAAAAGAATACCGCAAACAGAATTGAAGTAAATAATGTCAACAAGAAACTAATGAATACAATAGTTCTAACTCTATGAACAGAGGTATTCAAAATTTTCCTTAAAAGTAACCTGGTAAAATATAAACTTATGAAATCCTGGAATATCATTGTGAGCCATATATAAAAATGTGGTGAAAAATATCCACGAAAACCTACTGGCGCAATATCCCTGTGAACTCGATGCCCCATTAAACTTTCAGTAAACAATCCCGATAGCAGCCCAATGATTAGAAATAGTAAAGTAGAATACAAGGCAGATCTAAAAAAACATTTCAACGAGAAATGCTTCACACCAAAATACCCAACAAACATTTCATAAAGTATTTCTTTGATAGGAACATTATGCTCGGATAAATTTACATTTTGAATCCAAGCTTTTACCTTCAAATTCAAATCTTTATTTGCTACTTCGGATATTTTGCTAAAAAGTGACCACACACCACCAATTATAGCAAGCCAAGAAGTTAATAAAGGAAGTAGCCCAATCATATCTCTTGAATTTTAAATAAATATAACTTATTAACATTAAGTTTAAAAATTTAAAATCCCCATCCCTTCTACGAGAGAGTGGCTGCAGTACTGTAGTGAAAGAATCAGATACGTTGTAGATTATTTCTACCTAAAACTCATCAGCAGTAGAGCGCGTAGTCAGATCTATAAATGTAAAAGTCACTCCAGCAGACACGGAATAAAGCCATTCAAAACCTTAGAGAACGAGTAGAACACGAAAAATCGCCAATTCTTGAGCAAATTATTTCAGTATATATGAAACAACCATAATTATTTCACATATACTGAAACACAAGCATTTATTTAACTGAGCGTCTATTCTTGACCATTTTCATCTTCAACAACCTACCACACGCACCTACGTTTTTTAGTGCACTGAAGTTAGCTACCCGATTAAAACATGACGAAAGCATTAAAGATGAAACTGAAAAATTTAACAGCTATTACCTTACTGGCAATCTAGTATCCGTTACAGTAGCATTGCTATATGTTTGGATCTGGAACCAAGCAGATCAATCGCCTACCATTTTCACCGTCAAATAAAGCACTTTTATTACTATGTTAAACGCTATTTGGGGACAATGTAATCAGAAACTAATTCCGCAATAGGTGTTAACGATTTTTCACATTTATTGTCCGTACATCTAAGGCTGTCTCTTTAAATACAAAGTAAACATCAAATCTACCTTTAACTGGTATAATTTCTACAACATTACGCTTATCCCGGATCCCATTTGCTTGAGAGATGATTTTTCCATCAGCAGCACCGATTCGAATCTCAACATGATCAGGTGCGGTTCTATCCCCAACAATTTCAATTTTTTCAATATCAGTTAAATCAATATTGTTAAATTGAAGATAGGCACCTTTGCTTTGGACAGTAGCTATAGATCTGTCCTCATTAAACCCAAATCCATTAGTTCGATCTGCATCATTAACTAAAAGACTAGGATGGCGCAGTAACACCATATGCTCTGTAAACTGAGCTGCAGCAAACTTAGCACCTCTATCTTTATAAGCTGCCCTAAAAATGAAGCTACCTTTATTAGTTTGGTCTGCCGGAACATTGGTCGTATAACTACCCTTTACCGGCAAAGTTTTTGGAGCTGCTTGTTTGTTACTTAAACTAAGTACATAACTTACAATCGCATTTGCATCATTATTTGATAATGTGGAATGGCCAGGCATCATCGCATCGCCCCAAACTCCCGAACCACCGTTGATAATTTTTTTCACTAACCTGGGTTTTGCATTTTTATCTGTTTTGTATTTTAGCGCTACCTGGGTAAATGACGGACCTAGAGATTTCGCGGTAAGATCGTGACAAGAGTTACAGGTACTTTTTTTGATTATGGCCTTGCCAGCTGCAAATTGAGCCGTTGCATCAAAAGTTTTCTGGCTCTGTACGATGGTGGTCATATCATAACCTTCAGACAGGTAGTTAATTGCCACCGACACCTGAGCAGGTAAAATTCTTTTATCTGCCAAACTTCCATCTTCTTTATCTGTGACATTTACAGCGTAATTGATGGTATTTCCTGGGAAATAGAAGCTAGAATTACCCTTTGTAAAATTAAACTGCACCACTGGAGGCGCATTACCTGCTGATATTTCTACTGTTTTACTGTTTCTTGCTCCCGCAGGATCGGTCACCGTAAGGGTGGCTTTATAGATGCCTGGCGTTGTAAGTCGAAGCTCAGGATTCGCACTGCGGTGCACAGAATTGAGCACATTATTTTTAGTGATGCGCCATTCATATTTTAAGGAATCCCCATCATAATCCTTTGTTCCTTTGGAAGACAATTTTATGGCTAAAGGCAAAGCGCCCGCGGTTTTATCTGCGGTAGCCTGGACAATTGGCTTACGATTGCCGCTATTGTATTCAATTTTAATCAATTGTGCTTCAGGGTTATCTTTAAAATAGCCATTTCCATATTCCAAAACATACAAACTTCCATCAGGCCCGAATTTCATATCTATTGGTCCTCTTAAGGTTAGATCGGGCATAAAACGCTCCATAGATTTGTAATTGCCTTCATCATCCATAGTTACGATCAGTATCCAACCTCTAACCCAATCTGTAATAAACCATTTACCCTCATAATAGGCAGGGAAAACCTTCCCAGTACGGCTAAAGTCTGTCTGACGGAATATAGGCCCCCCTACTGCGCTTCTGCCACCACTTCCCATCAATGGAAATTTCTCACTGGAAGTATAAGGATACCAGATTAACGAAGGTTGTGTTGGAGGTAATACAGTTAGTCCTGTATTGTTTGGCGAATTATTCACAGGACGAAAAGGATCATACCAGTCACCTGACTTTTTTGTCGCAAAATCATAATAACGGTAAGCCTCATTACCAATAAAATAAGGCCAACCATAATTCCCTGCCTTTTTTGCCAGGTTAAATTCATCATAAGAAACCGGTCCTCTTAAATCTGAGGCATTTGAACCATCGGGGCCAACCTCTCCCCAATACAACCAATTTGTTTTACTATCCAGGCTCATCCTCCATGGATTCCTATTACCCATCGTATAAATTTCCGGCCGCGTTTTAGGGGTACCTTTCGGGAACAAATTCCCTTCAGGAATGGTATAGGTGCCATCAGCTTCAGGATGGATACGTAAAATTTTACCTCTCAAATCATTTGTGTTAGAAGAAGACTTTTGGGCGTCACGAGGGCTTTCACCTTTACGCTCGTCAATAGGCGCAAACCCATCTGAAGACCTGGAAAAGGTATTGTCTCCCGTGCTCAACAATAAATTATTGTCCTGATCAAACAACATTCCACCGCCCACATGGCAACATTCTTCTCGTTGCACAGGTACCTTCAGCAGTACCTTCGCAGATGCGAGGTTCAGTTGACCTCCTGTCCAGGTATACCGCACCAAACTATTCACAGATTCGTTTCCCTTTGCTGAATAATACAAATAGATCCAATGGTTTTTCTCAAAATTAGGATCAAGTATCACACCCTGCAAACCATCTTCCCCTTCTGATCTTTCCCCGCTTTTACTAACATATTCTGTACTCACGGGAATCTCGGCAATCACGCTGAGTTGCTTTGTGGCAGGATTATATACCTTTAACCTACCTTTACGTTCCGCATACAACACTTTTCCGTTTTTCAGCACCTGGAATTGCATTGGTTCCTGAAGTTTTTGAGCAAGAACGATTTTTGTAAATCTATTTAATTCCCGACTGGGATCGTTCTGCGCATGTACCTTCAACAGTAAACATAGCATACTTAACAATAGGAGCGAAAATAGCTTAAAATTAAATCTCAACAGCATACATCAACTGATTATGGCTTCATAAAAGATTCGCGGAAATTGGTTACACTCTGTGCTACATCAGCCCTGTTGTGATCCCAATTATACTCGTACTCTGCTGATATCACCCCTTTAAACCTTTGTTTTTTTAACTCTTTAATGATGGCATCCATATTTGCTACACCTTTACCCCAATGCACATCGTGTGCATTTTCGCTTTTAGCATTCAAATCTTTCATGTGCAGGTGAAGCACATGTCCATTGGCTTTTTGTAAGCTTTCCACAGGATCAAGGCCGGAACGCAGCCAATGACCAATATCCGCACATAAGCCTAAACGGTTGCTTTTACCTTTTATCGCATTCAATACAATATCAGGATTCCAGTAATGCGAAGGATTAGGGTGGTTATGAATAGCTAGATTAATATCGTATTTATCACAAAGATCAGCTAACAATTGTAGGTCTTTCTCATTGGGTTCAGAAGTAATTGTCTCTACTCCCATTGCCTTACTAAACTCAAATATCTTAATCCAATCCGCTTCACTGTCCGCACCAACTACACCGAAGCCAACCATTTTCACATTACGGGCTTTCAGCAAGTTCAATATCTTCACTCTTTTATCCGGATCCATATTATAGTCCATCCTGCCTGGTATATCGCCACCAAGTTCTTGGCCAGGATAAGCTTCAATGTAGCTTAAATTGCAACTATCTGCTTTTGCTACAGCATCAAAAAAAGTATACCGGTTAAAGGTATAAGCCTGTGTGCCCAATTTCCATCCTAATTTTTCTTCAGGATGTTTTGCTTTTGAATGGCCACCGCTATTTATTGTTTTACAAGCACCTATAACTGTCATCAGAAGGGCAAGGCAATAGGCGAAGAAAAGAAATTTGTTTCTGTTTAAATTCATATTATTTGTATTTGTGTATTTATAATGGATTTATGGCTTATAACTGCAAAGTCAAATCCAAAAAGATAGCCGCCAAGGGCAGATATAAAAGAGATACCGATAATGTAATTGCTATTGAAGGTTTCAATTTCGTTTGTCATTTGAAATATTTGGTTTTTAAAGTTGTCTTTTTCTTAACTACGGAACAATGGATTTATCATTACAAAACATGGACTATTTAATCATTTACGACTCACAATAGCAACAGCTCCTCCACCTTTAGCTAAGGTATTGCTATGATAATGGTGGTAATCGTAGATACTTCTGCCTAAAACTCATCAGCAGTAGTGCGTGTAGTCAGATCTATAAAAGTAAAAGTCACTTCAGCGGACTCTTCATCAATCACAAAATCTACAGTTTCCTCAACAGTACGTTCCGAATTCATGTCTGAACAGGTAAAATGATATTCCAGAAACAATTGTCAAATTTCAGCAAAATCCAAACCTTTTTTTATAAGAGATGTTAAACCTAAAAATTCATCTAGTTTAACGTCCAAAAGAAATTATGGAAACCCATACTTTTTGGTTCTTTATCCTGGCGATCGTGGTTGCCTGCATCAGCTGGACAGTGACTAAAGAAGAATAATGGAACTACACCTTTATGCCAGCTGGCAGGAATCATAACTATTTTTTTTCAACCTTAGCAGGACTGGTGCCTAGTACATCATCACCATTATTCGCATTAGTGATATTCAAACGCTTTCCTATTTCCAAAGCCTTCTGATAGTGCTGTTCAATAAGTGGCAGTGTTTTAACGGCAAAAGCCTTCAACTGGGTATCCGCTAATCGTGAACCATCGGTAAACAATTGCAGGGCATTATGGTGATCGTTGATCATCATCTGAAGATATTGCACATCAAATGCCCGATCAGAAAGCGTATTCAATTTAGCCAGGTGACCTGCAAGTGTAGCAGGCAAACGCTGCGCCACCTGAAGCCCTTTTTCTTCGACGATGCGTTTCAGTTCTTCATTAGCTTTACTGTGATCATTCAACAACCGCGTAGCAAATGCTTTAACTGAAGGATCTTTACTTCGATTAACCGCTATACCTGCGGCTTCTACTTCCATCATTCCTCCAGTCGCCGCGCTCAGCGCAAAGACTTTACCATCACCATTTAAGTCCACATCAGCGGTAACAGCTTGTGCCCTGCGCGTGGTGTCACTAATAGTATCCGTGATCTGACTTGCCGCTGCATCACGACCATTTCTGTCCGGGTTGCTACATGCCTGAAGCACAATTAATGCGCAAACAGGCACCAAATTTTTCAAGCATATTTTCATAGGTCTGTATTTTAAATCGTCGAAAATTAACTTCAGTTTAGCATATCATTACCGAACTAATTTAAGCAGATGGATAAGGATGATCATGATTCAGCAAACCTTTAACCAAAGCCTTCCACTGCGGATAAGAGAACCCGACTTTAGCACCCCAGCCCACAAAAGTATTGCGGATATTATCCAGGGTATGCTCCGTATCGGTATTGGGCACCTCGTTCCGTCCGTGCTCTTCAGCATAAATCGTATTGCCAATGCGCTTCACCTGAAAAGTAGAAGTAGCTGCCTTGGTTAAAAAATGGGCGGTATCTTCACTTGCGGTCAAAGGATTTGCAGATGGTCTGGCTGTCATGCTCAATACCTCTGTATCATACAGCACTTCCAGTTTAATTTCTTCAATAGTCACCCAATCGTACCCACCCCCCGTTTGCGTACCGGGGCCGGGAATGTCAATCCGGATGTGGTCCCCACCTGTGGCCTTTCGTTGCACCAAATTCCCATGTTCATCAGTCAGAAAAAAGTCCGACATCGCCCCGCCGGCAATTTCTGTCCATCGGTTTACATCCAAAAGACGATCCTTTACCGTTTTAAAAAAATGAACCGCTTCGCCTTCAGAAGCCAGTTCAATCTTCTCCACTGCATTCATTTCCGATCCGGTTTGCTGAGCAGGTACATGAGCAGCTCCCAGCCCATTGTATTCTTCATCAGTTTCCATTTTTATAATAATTTAGGTGAATATTTAACTTAGCACATTGACCAAAATCGATTTCAGGCCTATTAACCAAATGGATAAAAATGAGTAACATTACTATTAACAGAAAATAGTGAAATATGTTTAGAAAACAACTAAACAGAAGATCATGGAAGAGATACTTGGATTGAACAAAATCAGGACGAAGCATTATCTTGCACAGAGGCATTCCCAGTTTCCACCTCAATTTCTTTAGTAGTCACCGCATATTGAGCCGGACGAATCTCTGAACCATAGGCAACCGCATACGCTTTGGTAAATTCAGCACCCAAATACAGAATAATAGAAGAATAATAAGTCCACAACAACAAAATAACCAATGATCCCGTTGCTCCATAAGTACTCCCCACATCACTCTTACCAATATAAATCGAAATCGCAAATTTCCCCAGCATGAACAAAATTGCAGTAACCACTGCTCCCGACAACACATCCTTCCACTTAATGCGCGCATCTGGCAATACTTTAAAAATTACTCCAAAAATAAGCGTTATGACAACCAGGGTAAGCAATTGATTCAGGATATAAAACAATACAACAGACACATCAGCATACCTGGCCTGAAGACGGCTGCTAAAACCATCCAGCACAGCAGTTATACCCAAAGAAACCAATAATATGAAACCCAAACTAACGATTACAGAAAAAGAAAGGACCCGGTTCTGCAACATTTTTAACCAGCCCCGTTTCGGCTTAGGCTTAAGTCCCCATATGGTATTGATCGATTCCTGAATATCAGCGAAAACCGTTGTAGCGCCAACAAGCAAAGTCACAAGACCGATGATGAAAGCAGACTTATCCTTGTCGCCAATAGCTGCTTTTGAAACAATCTCCTGTAATTGCATGGCAGTCTGCTTACCCATAAAACCTGCCAACTGTCTATAAATCTCTCCCTGTGCGGCTTCCTGTCCCAGAAATATGCCACATAATGAGATAATCACCACCAACAGTGGCGCCATCGAAAACACTGTGTAATAAGCGAGCGAGCCGCTCAGCTTGGTTACTTTATGATCGCTAAATCCTATAAAGGTTTCTTTAATAACCTTCCAGATCCCTTTCCATGTAATCCGTGTGTGTTCCATATCGTTATGATTTTACATCCATTCCGGGCAATTTCGCATATGCAACAGAAAGCAAAAAGCCCGGAATTTCCGGGCATCCAAAAGCAGCTTAATGCATCATTTCGAGCCGCTTATTATACATTTTAAGCTCGTTTTTAAGGAATTGTCGGGCCATATGAATACGCGTTTTAACCGTACCAATCGGAATGTTCAATTCATCAGCAATTTCATGGTACTTATATCCTTCAAAATACCTTAAAAAAGGCCCGGAATATTCAGGCTGTAAGCGAGCCATTGCTTTATTAATATCCTCCATCACAAATTTACCTTCACTATAATTGGTAACGGCACTTTGCTTCAGCTGAACAGAATTCAAATCCTCAGAAGTTTGAATCAACGCATTCTTTCTCCCGTTTCGGCGATAATCATTGATAAAGGTATTTCTCATAATCGTAAACAACCAACCGCGTAAATTAGTCCCCGCTTTGTAGAGATGATGATAACGGATTGCCTTAATCAGCGTATCCTGAACCAAATCATTGGCGTTCTCTACATCTTTAGTAAAATTAAAAGCAAATTTTTCCAGGCAAGACTGATGCGTGCAGATCTGATAATTCAATTTTGAGTTTTCCATAGATAGATGATTTTAAATTGTTTTTGAATAGGTAATCATCTTATTTCAAACCCCATACCAATAGAACAGGAAACCCATACCAAAAAATTACCATATTTTTTTTCATTCACGAAAACTGCTTCTCTGGCATCAAATAACCTAAAATTTCTCTAAACAAAATAAAAAATAGCGATATGACATAAAACTGGCACAATCTATGTCCAGCGACTCCAAGTATAATAGCGTGACCGAAAACATGAACAAACTGAACAGTTCGTGCAATTGTTTTACCAATAAAAAGGTATTGCCAAAGGGACTACACCGTTTTGAAGATCCAGCACATGCATTGAAAAGTCAGCAACTAATGAATGTTTTAAAAGAGGTGGTTGAAAATGGGGTTCCTTATTTAGGTACCAGTGCTGGAAGTAATATAGGAGGCTTAAATATGCAGAACACAAATGACATGCCGATCGTATATCCGCCAAGTTTTAATACACTAGAGCTTATTCCTTTTAATATAAATGCACATTACCTGGATCCTGCCCCCAATTCAAAGCATAATGGGGAGACCAGAGAAACTCGGATTAAAGAGTTTCATGTCTTCAATAAGGTACCTGTATTGGGTTTAAGAGAAGGTAGCTGGATCCGTGTAAAAGGAGACAAAGTTACTACAGAAGGCATGTTTTCTTCCAGAGTATTTCTTCCTGAATTGCCACCTTATGAAATTCAACCTGGAAGTGTTTGCGCATTTGAAACACGTCAAAATCCTCTATAAGGTAGGCTTGATCACTCGATTTGGGAAATAAACTGAGTCTCTAACCTATACTGTGGGTATTTTTTGCAATCGCAATCAAAGTTGTTTCAAGCGCATTTTCTAACTTACTAATTGTCTCTAGCGTCAGATTCTCTTGGCCCTTAAGAATCTTGCTTACTTGTTGAGGCGAAACTTTTAACAACTGTGCAAGCTCCTTTTGACTTATCCCCTTATCACGAATTAAACCATTAACTTTTATCGCGATTGCTTGAGATTTTTTCAACCAATCGCGATTGTCTGCTCTATGCTTCGCCTTTTCCGGCCAACCCGACTTTTCCTCTGAAACTATAGTTTCAAGTTTGTCTATTAAATTTTCTACCACCATTTTTATAATTCTAATAGTTCAAAATCGTCCTCATCCAATATTCCTAGCTCTTTTAGATAGTTTTTGGTTATTTCTAGCTTACGAAGCTCCTTTAATAAATGAGGACGATCATTCATTGTTGGTGTCAATTTTATTGCTCCTCCAGTAATCACATAACAAGTTGCAGATATTCTGATTGCATAAACCCTTAGCCAACTTTTCCTGTTCAATCCAATCGCCTTATTTTTCTGAAGTGGAGTTAACTTATAATCCTCGTTGCTTAAAGGCTTAAAATAACCCTGTAAACTATCCCCTTTTTTAATCCGGCCTGCGGCGTACACAAGTCTCTCCTCGAGATCTTCAGCTTCATCCAAGGTTAGCTGAACCACCTCATCGATAGACATATTGCCAATCTCCTCAGTGTAGAAGCCACTTTGCAAATCTTTTATATGCTCCTGAAAAAAATCATATAAATATTCAACATCATTCCACTGATCAAAAACCCTTGCAAATTCATCATCTTCACAATCATCAAACCTTACAGCGTATAACGTTTCTTTACAGACTGTAAATATAGAAATAATTTTCATCTATCAACTTATAGGTTTACTTTTTTTACGCTTAATTGAACTTTTGGCTAGTAATAATCAGGCCTGAATTCCCATTGAATTTCACTCAGGACAATCAATTTGGTTATTTTGTTAAAGCTTAGGATTTCATTCCAATAAAAAAAATATCCTCAGATACAATACACTCAAGCCTCAGCCCTTTTCTATACAAAAAAGGTTGGCGGCATTTTGGTTTTGCTCCTAAGTTAGGGCTTAATCACATTTTCTAAGTCACCTAAAAAGGATTGCTGGCGCTCATTTATATAAATCCCAGCCTCAGCCAAAGAAAACCATCTAGCCTGATCCACCTCTGGAAAATCAGTCATTTTTCCCGATTTAGGCGGCCATTCAATTGAAAAAGTATTAGAAGCAATCTGAGAAGCATCCAGATCACCAAGAACCGCCCAGCAATGCACAACTTTTCCACCCTTTTGCACCACAGATTTCAAAGCTTTAAATTCCCCTTCAGCCAAATAACCAGTCTCCTCCTTAAACTCCCTTAAAGCTGTATCAAAAGCCTGCTCATTAGCCATCACCTCCCCCTTAGGCACCGTCCACCAACCCTTATCCTTATTTCGGAAAAACGGACCTCCAGGGTGAACCAGTAACACCTCAAGTTTCTTTTCCGTAAACCGATACAACAATAAACCTGCGCTTTGTGTAGCCATAAATTACTTCTCTTCTAACCTTCCACTCGATTTTTTAATGTATAGGTAACCATATCAGTTACATTAGTATGCTTGTTATTATAAGATTTATCCTCTAATTGAAAACCAAGCGCTTCCAACAGGCCGACAGAACGGTCATTGACACCTGACGGAAATGCAGTAATCAACTTTGCGTTTAATCCATCGAATGTATATTCAATAACCTTTTTCAAAGCCTCTTTCATCAGCCCCCTTCCCCTAAATTCAGGAAGCATTTCATAACCGATCTCCACAATTTCATTTTGAACATCAAAATTCCAGCAACAAATAGTACCAATCAAACTATTTTCCTCTTTCAAGGCAATCACCCAGTACAAGCTTTCCTTCCTTTCAACCAGGTTCTCTATTTTTGCAATAAACTCCCGGCTTTGTGATAAATTAGTGGGGGTTTCCCGCCCAACCATAATGTTTACAGCCTCGTCGCAGCGCAATCGATGGATAGATTCAAGATCCTGAGCACAAATACCTCTCAGTAGCGCCCGCTGAGTAGTCAATTTAGGAAATTCGGAAAAATTTAATGTCAACATAATCGGTTTTCTGTTTTATAATATACAAAAATAAGCATAACATCTAAATCCATTCATCGTTATGACTAGGCTATGCCGATACCCTTTATGAAGCAGGCGACAACGACAGCAGGTACGCAGCAAATCGTATGTCACATTTCAAACCAATCAAAGGAAAACCCTTTGTAGCACCCATCACCGAAAAAGAGCCACCAAAAAAGGCAGCCCTTCAAATAAATTTTTCATACATTCATCTTGTGAAGTCAGATTTACTATACGCGCAATACACATTGGTTCAGCAGTCCAGAGCTGTTGTTTTTCAGTTCCTGGAAGAAAACGTTATGGATGATATGGCTAAGCCACTTACAATCTTTAGCGACAAAACCATCTCCTATATGTATGTCCATATCGCCAATACTTATATAGCCTGGGTAGGAAATTTTGCTTTGAACGGCTCTTATCCCTATTACGATCAGGAAAAGCCCCTAAATATATCCCAAATCAAAAACCTGTTTACTGGGGTTGATGAAATCATGGGCCGTTTTATCGCGCATTTCACCACAGATCCAACTCAGCCGGTTAAAGGTTATAAATGGACGGAAAAATACATTGAAACTGATGCCTACAGTATTTTTACACATGTCATTACCCATGAATTTCACCATAAAGGCCAGGCCATGACCATGTCCCGATTGCTCGGACATCTTCCACCAGACACAGATGTGATGCGCTTCTAATGTAATCAGCAATAACTCCGATCAAATAGCCCTTCCGCTTCCGCCTACTACTTTAATCCCATCACCGAATTTTTTCCAAAACCTGATATAGCGAAAGCCAGCTTGAAACGGTACGCCATTAAACTTTCCACACAATTTTATGATCAATGTGATCACCGCCATATCACCGATAATATTTAGTTTTTCAACTTCTGGTAGAAGTTCGTCAACCTTTAATGCTCCATCGCGATAGGTATCCAGATCCTGCTCCTTAGTTATTGTTTCCCCGCTTGGGAGAATGAACAACAGATCATCATGCAGCAACTCATCAAGCGCGATGATATTGCCATCTTTGATTGCGCTGTAAAGCTTATTTTCCTGCTCAAGGATGCCGTTTTCTGTTAGTATATTATCCATTTTTAGCTGTTTATACCACTATGAATCTCCATAGCTGGGCAAATTTATATTACTGTTGAATTATATATACAGGTATTCTAAGTTAAAAACAAATGTTTGTTCAATTTTTACATCATGGCTAGTCATAGCAATGATGCTGCCGTTATAGAAGCAGTAGAAATCAATCAGCGAAAGCCATTAATCCGCTACCATGCGCTTTAGCGATATCAAGCAATTGCAATAATGGCCCTACATCACTATCGTTAAGCATATGCTCCTGTATATTGTTTCTGATTTGCTGGATCAAAACCTTATCCCACCGAAAATCCGAATGGTAATCAAACCTTTCGGGAATGATCCTTTTTGCTTTTAGTCTTTCAAAAGTCTCAAAATCTATACTACCAATAATGTTTATCCCAGTTTCTTCAGGATATCCCGGAGCATTCTCATCATCATCCAACAAATAGAAATCTAGCATCCAATATTTAAATATGGTACCAAATTTAAAATATCTCTTCCAATTTCCTCTATCTTTGCCGGACTAACTTATTATGTCGCTATTTAAGGATATTTCTAACACCTATAAACAATCTTTTACTGGATTAAGCCGCGAAACCTGGATACTGAGTATTGTAATGCTCATAAACCGAAGCGGATACATGGCAGTCCCCTTCATGGGACTTTTTGTTACACAGTCATTGCATAGACCGGCTTCGGATGCAGGGCTTATCATTACACTTTTCGGACTGGGTTCCATTCTGGGCTCTGCCGCCGGTGGCAAGCTCACTGATGTGGTCGGTTTCCGTCCAGTACAGGTTGTCGCAGCTATAGTTAGTGGCATATTCTTTCTGGTCTTCGCTAATGTCACACATTTTCATACCCTTTGTGTACTTGCTGTTGTAATCAGCTTTTTCTCTGAAGCCTTCCGCCCTGCAAACTTTGCTGCCATTGCTGCTTATGCGAAGCCGGGTTTAGAAACAAGATCCTATTCATTAAACCGCCTTGCTACGAACATCGGATGGGCTGTAGGTGTAAGTATGGGTGGTTTAATTGCTTCTTACGACTACAAAATGTTGTTCTTTGTAGATGGGATAGTAAGCATTATTGCCGGACTCTGTATTCTATGGTTTCTTCCAAAAATCAAGGGTTATCGAAAAGCCATTAAAGAAAAAACCAAAGATCTGGTAGTGAGAAAACCATGGCAAGACCCAGTATTCATCAAATTTATATTACTAAGTACAGTTTTTATCATTTGTGCATTCCTGGTATTTAGAGTGGTCCCTGTGTTTTTTAAGGAAGTATGGAAAATTGATGAGTTTATGATTGGTTTAATCCTGGGGTTAAACGGAATTATCATTGCGTTGTTCGAAATGGTGATGATTCATAAAATCGAGAAAAAACGGTCACCCATATACTTCATCATTGTAGGTGTTTTCTTTATTGCGGCTTGTTTCCTTGTGTTATTATTGCCTTTCAGCCATCCTGTAGTATTAGGCTCCTTGTGTATTGTTTTATTTACCATTGGAGAAATGTTCGCTTTACCTTTCATCAATACGTTTGTGATGAACCGCTCTAATGAGTTTAACCGCGGACTGTATGCTGCAGGATATATGTTGTGCTGGTCTGTAGCTCAAGTTGTTGGCCCTACAGCAGGATTTTTTATCGCAGAAAATTATGGTTATAATATACTTTGGGTGGTTATCAGTGGTATGCTGCTTTGCTGCTCCTACTTATATTATCTAATGAGGAATGAGCAATAGATTACAATATCCATGTACTGTCTGCTATTTTGGAGCATGTGGCACCTGCTCTGGGGTGGCGATGATCATGTAGTTCTAAGGTAATGTTAAGCCCTCGTGTGCTAACTCAATGCTTTCTAAAGCCACTTCGTTCGCATCCAATTTCATGTCTGTTACCGTAAGTTTTACCGCAAAAGCATTTAAGAGTCTCCAGCTCATCGCTACATTTCCTCCTTCGTCTAACAAACTGATAAGAATACTTGCCCGCTTATAGGTATTCATATTAAGTGCCTTAAATTTCTCCCACATTGCTTTATCATCCTTAAACATTCCCTTTTTTAGGGTAACATTATTATACTTTAACACACCCGGCATCTTTACCGTTGAGTTGGTTTTGCTGCTACCGCCTCGATATTCGATTACATTAGCTTCTGCGGTTAATCCTGTTACTTCTTGGAACACGAATTCCGCATCATTCCATTTTACCTGAAAAGCAAACTTAACTGATGGAAAGGTTGCTGCTGATTGTGTTGATCCATCATCTGTCATGATTGTATATTTTTATTTTTGATAAAATACTATTTGTTAATTTATTATGATTGTTGTAACTGTTGCTGGAAAGTGATGATGATAAACTCAGCCGGTCTTACTACGGCCAACTTTACGCTGATCAGCATCTTTCCATCCAGAATATCGGTTGGTGTCATCGTTGCCCCAAGGCCAATCTGAACATCAAAAGCTTGCTCGGGTACAGCACCAGCCAAAGCTCCCTGTTTCCAAAGATTAGTTAAGAAGTTTGCGACCATTGCTTTAACCGTAATCCATGTGTTTGCATCATTAGGCTCAAACACATAAGCCTTTGTAGCTAATTTAATTGATTGCTCAATCATAATCAAGGTCCTTCTCACATTGATATATTTCCAGTCAGCACTATTTCCATCCAAGGTCCTGCCGCCCCATACCAAAGTTCCAAGACCTTGAAACGGACGAATGACATTTACCGATTTCCCTGTTTCCGGATGTACGTTAAAATCTTCCTGATCCTGACTTGAAATACTAACTACCGGACTGTCTACAAGGTTCAAAGAATAATTGGCTGGCGATTTCCACACTCCCCTTGTATTGTCAACCATTGTATAAAGTCCTGCTATTGCTGCGCTAGGAGGCAATTGATTTACGAAATTTCTAGCTTGATTTAATATGGCTCTGTAATTAGCACTCGATGATTTAAGCTCAAGATGATGATTTTTGTTTAGGTTATGAATCTGATCCAATAAACCAGCTTTATCCAACTCAGCAAACTTGGTCTTGTAGTTTTCATATATTTTTTGTGGCAGACCATCTTCGAGATAATCATGATATGAATCCGGAAGATTTTCAAATGTAAGCTCATCAATTTCAACTACACTTGTATTCAGCCATGGATAATATGCTGCGCCATAGTTAAGGAAACTATTTCCGATTTTACTTCTAAACTCATCAACTACAGATGAAGGTTTCAGGCTGTCATCATGGTTCTTAAGATCGAATATGGCAAAGCGGCTCTGCATTCCGTCGCAATGAGCAAGAACATCGGTATAGATTGCATAAGCAGCTTCCTTTAACTTTATAACATCAGGCATTACAACTAATGTAGGTTCCGGAGTATTTTTCAATATTTCCAATGGACCATCTGCCTTATTAAAATCTGAAGCCTTAACCTCAAGTCCGTTTTCTTTATCGCCATATACATCTACAGCTAAAATAACGCAGGGACCTCCCCCATTTGCATAGAAGAGTCGAATGCTATTAAAGAAATACAATTCATTATCCTCTTCATACGAAACCTTAAATGTATCCGGACTGCTCTCATCTGCTTCAATCTTGAAGCTTGGAGAAAAAGCTCCACCGAAGTTCTCTACATACTCGGCAAATGAATTGATTCTTGTCGGAACCCCAATCAGAGATTTCCCATTACTTTCCGCCTTAAAAGTATAGCCAACAAATGCGGGAATTGCAGTTTCTACTGCTATAGCGGAATTTGGGAAAGCTGGTAGTTCTTCAATGTAAACTCCGGGTGATTTGTGCGTTGCCATAAGGTTGTAATGAATTTAGATATGTAACATTATGAAATTCTTTTCAGCAAACCAAAATTCATCGTTATGACTGGGCTATGACCTATCCTAAACTTTCGTATTCCTAACTTTGAATGTAATCTTGGTAAAATGAAAAAAATAGGGTTTTTATCCTTCGGTCATTGGTCAGACCATCCCTCATATCTCGCCCGTACAGCGGGAGACACCTTGCTCCAGTCCATTGATCTTGCTGTTGCCGCAGAAGAAATAGGTCTAGATGGTGCTTACTTTAGGGTTCATCATTTTGCCAGGCAGCTTGCCTCACCATTTCCACTGCTTTCGGCAATCGGGGCAAAGACCAGCAAAATAGAAATTGGTACAGGCGTCATCGATATGCGCTATGAAAACCCCTTATATATGGTAGAAGATGCAGGTGCTGCCGACTTGATCTCGGGTGGGCGTTTGCAACTGGGTATTAGTAGAGGTTCTCCCGAACAGGTGATAGAAGGTTGGCGGCATTTTGGTTTTGCACCTAAGGAAGGTCAAAATGATGCGGATATGGGAAGAGAAAAGGCCCTGGAGTTTTTGGATAAGTTGAAGGGCCAAGGTTTTGCTCAGCCCAATCCCAGTCCCATGTTTCCAAATCCTCCTGGTCTGTTAAGATTGGAACCATACTCCGACGGCTTGCGAGAACGCGTCTGGTGGGGAGCTGCATCCAATGCCACAGCAGTCTGGGCGGCCGAAAATGGAATGAACCTGCAAAGTTCTACTTTAAAATTCGATGAAAACGGTAAGCCTTTCCATATCCAGCAGGCCGAGCAGATCAGACTTTATAAAGATGCCTGGAAAAAAGCAGGACACGACCGTGATGCCAGGGTTTCGGTAAGCCGTTCTATTTTTGCACTGGTTAACGATCAGGACAGGTATTACTTTGGACAGCAGGGAAAGGGCGCTGATAGCTTTGGCTATATCGAGCCTACTCAACGGGCGGTCTTTGGTAAGAGCTATGCGGCAGAACCCGATCAACTCATTAAGGAATTGGCTCAGGACGAGGCTATACAGGAAGCGGATACCGTACTTTTGACTATACCGAACACTTTGGGTGTAGATTACAACATCCATGTACTGTCTGCTATTTTGGAGCATGTGGCACCTGCTCTTGGGTGGCGATGATCATGTAATATTCCGCATCATTCCTTTAAAAATAAAAGCATGAAAAGGCAAAACTGCATACCAATATAACCTTCCTGTGAGACCTAAAGGTCGAAAAGTAGCCGTTTGTATAAACCTATTTTCCTTATCTATTTTAAATTCAAGCCAGGCTTCACCAGGTAACTTCATTTCTGCATACAACAGTAGCCGCCTATCCTTTTTATCGGCAAGAATTACTCTCCAGAAATCAATTACACTACCGGTCGATAGTGTATTGGAATTTGTTCTCCCCCTTTGCAATCCCACTCCGCCAAACAACTTATCCAGGAAGCCCCGAATACCCCAAAGCCAATTTGCATAATACCATCCTGTTGCCCCACCTATGGCCCAAACATTTTTCAATACACGCTCCGGATCATCTACCTTCATGGATCGTACATCTTTAAAACAGCCTTCCTGGGGAACTTCAATGAGTTTTTTAAAACGATCAGGATAAACATATCCATTCATCGCATCCCGCCAGCTGGAGATGACCTGGTTTTGATCTATTTTATCAAAAGCCAATTCAATCGACTGCTCATAGGTAATGGGCTTAATGTTTAATCTTTCCTGCAGATCGTTTGGCTCTGCCACCACATCAACCTTCATACTCTCTACCAAACTGCCAGCCAAAGGATAAGAAACTGAGGTCACAAAATATAGCCAATAGGAAGAAAGCTTTGGTGTCATTACAGGTATGGTAAAAATCCATCGCTTCAGTCCCCTCATTTTAGCGAAACGCAAAAGCATCGCCTTGTAAGTGATTACCTCGGGACCTCCGATATCATATGCTTTGTTAAAAGCATAATCCTGCATCAGCAAACCTTCAAGAAAATGAAGTACATCGCGAATACCTATGGGCTGACAACGCGTATTGATCCATTTAGGTGCAATCATTACAGGGAGTTTCTCTACAAGGTCCCTGATAATTTCAAAACTGGCACTTCCCGACCCCACAATAATGCCCGCCCGTAATGTAGTTAAGGCATACTTATGCGATTGCAAGGCCTCCTCAACACTCAGGCGTGAATTTAAATGTTTCGACAAATGCGCACTATTCACAATTCCACTTAAAAAGATAACTTGTTTCGCAGATGTGCGTTCTATGATGCTTTTAAAGTTATTTGCAGTCGACAGCTCAGCTTCAGAAAAATCGCCCTTTGCCGCCGACATGGAATGCATGAGATAATAGGCTACATCAATAGTTGTAGGTATATGGTCAAGACTTTCCTTGTTCAGGAAATCAACTTCAACAACTTCTAAATCAAACCCGGCATATTTACTTTTATCAAATCGGCTTTTATCCCGAACGCAACAAATCACCTGATGCCCATTTTCAAGCAAAACAGGCAGCAATCGCTGAGCGATGTAACCAGTAGCTCCTGTTAACAATATCCTCATATCAATTTATTAGTATTTATAATATACTATATTTAGTATTTATAGTATATTTGTGTACTAATATACGCGATTATTTCATTATGAACTATCAATTGATCAAAGAAGTTATTGAGCTCATGGAAAATTTTGAGCTTAGCGCAGAGTCCAAATCTTATACAAAAGATTTGAGCGGCTTCAAACGCTGGATTTATGATGCTGAAAAGGAAGCGCACCATCCCTCCAATGATATCGATTGGGAAGAAAAAGAAAATGGCCGAAGTCCGGATAGCGAGATCAATACCTTAATTGTTCATATGAATAGATATGCAAAAACCTATTCAAGGTCTGCCATACACGATTCGCCCTTCAGCACCCAGGAAGATTTTATATACCTAATTAATCTAAAAGCCTTTGGATCAATGACCAAAATGGAATTGATTAGAAGGAACCTTCAGGAAAAACCTGTAGGTATGCAGATTATCAACCGACTGATTGGGCAAGGCTGGATAGACCAAAGCGATTCTATAGCGGATAAAAGAAGTAAAATCATTTCGATTACCACTAAAGGAATTGATGCACTGGAAGAGATTATGGGTAAAATAAGGCAGGCCAGTCAGATTGTGACTGGAAACCTTAGCGATACGGAGAAAATGCAGTTAATTAAAATACTTCAGAAATTGGATCGCTTTCATCAAGCTATATATGCTAAAAATATAGAGCCCGATCAGCTTATCCCTATCGCTTACAATGATTTTTTATTAAAAAACAATTAAAGCTAGCCCATAAATAAAACTCCTCTATGAAAGCGCCAGATTCAAAAAAGACGATAGCCATAATTGGCGCTGGAATTTCCGGTCTTTCGGCTGCAGCTTATGCCGCTCAGGCTGGTAATGAAGTGCATGTTTATGAAAAGCATGCTCAGCCTGGAGGAAGAGCCAGGCAGTTCAGAACAGAAAACGGCTATGTATTTGATATGGGCCCAAGCTGGTATTGGATGCCCGATATTATTGATAATTTCTTCCTCGATTTTGGTTATAAAGCAAGTGACTTTTATCAGCTTATTTCTCTTAACCCTCAGTTTGAAATGGTTTTTGAGGATGGACTGCTTACCGTTCCGGAATCTTATGAGGATTTAAAAAAATTGTTTGAGCAGCTAGAAACAGGTGCAGGTAAAAAATTCGATGCCTTCATGAGCGCCGCAAAGTACAAATACGAAGTAGGAATGCAGGATTTTGTGAACAAACCCTGTTACAGCTGGCTGGAGTTTGTCTCCCCTAAAATTGCTGGCAGCGCTTTAAAACTGGATCTACTATCAAATTTCAGAAGCTACGTTAGCAAGTATTTTTCACATCCCAAACTAAAAACCTTAATGGAGTTTCCGGTTATTTTTCTGGGTGCTTCCCCTAAAAATATTCCGGCACTTTATAGCCTAATGAACTATGGCGGTTACGCTTTGGGTACTTGGTATCCCATGGGCGGATTTTACCAGTTGGTATTGGGGATGAAAGAAGTAGCAGAGAAACAAGGTGCTCTTTTCCATTTTAATCAAAACGTAGAAAAGATCGTTACTGAGGAAGGAGTTGCCAGCGGGATAGTCGTAAATGGAGAATTTAAGGAGTTTGATGCCATTATTGCCTCTTCAGATTACCACCATACCGAAACACTGCTAAACAGCGAATTGCGTAACTATGATCAAAAGTATTGGAAAAGCAGAACCTTTGCGCCCTCCTGCCTGATTTACTATTTAGGATTTAAAGAAAAACTTCCCAATCTTAAACATCATACCTTATTTTTTGAAAATGATCTGGATGAACACATTAAGAGCATTTACGAAGAAAAAAAATGGCCTGAAAAACCATTGTTTTATGCTTGCTGTCCATCCCAAACAGATCCTGACGTAGCACCCGAAGGACATGAGAATGTGTTTCTGCTTATGCCACTGGCAACCGGACTTAATGACGAGGAAAGTACGCGTGAGCACTATTTTCAGGATATGATTAAACGTTTAGAAAAACATACCGGAGCAAAAGATTTATTATCAAAATTAAATTACAAACGAAGCTATGGTGTGGATGATTTTATCAGCGATTACAATGCTTACGGCGGCAATGCCTATGGCCTGGCCAATACATTATCGCAAACCGCAGTATTGAAACCCGGTATTAAAAACAAGCATTTGTCGAATTTATTTTATACTGGGCAGTTGACCGTGCCTGGTCCTGGTGTACCCCCATCCATTATCTCCGGTAAAATAGTAGCAAAAGAAGTAAATAAGCTTAAACAAACAAGACGTGAAAAAATTATTTGATGAATTGGCTTACAAGGTGAGCAAAGCGGTTACGGAAAAATATAGCACCAGTTTTTCATTAGGAATTCTGGCGTTAAAACCGTCCATTCGTCATGCCATTTATGCGATCTATGGTTATGTGCGTCTGGCCGATGAAATTGTAGACAGCTTTCACGAGTATGATAAAGCTTGTCTGCTGGAACGTTTTAAATTAGAAACCTGGACTGCCCTGGAAGAGGGTATTTCCCTTAACCCTATTTTACAATCCTTTCAGGACACTGTCAATCATTTTTCCATCGACAAAACCTTAATTGAACAGTTTCTGCATAGCATGCAAATGGATTTGCAGCAAATAGATTACAATTCTGATTTGTATAATGAATACATCTTAGGTTCGGCTGAAGTTGTAGGGTTGATGTGTCTTCAAGTATTTGTGGAGGGTAATAAACAAGCATTTGATAATCTAAAACCTTATGCTATGAAATTAGGCTCAGCCTTTCAAAAAATAAACTTTTTACGCGATCTGAAGGACGATTATTATGTTTTGGGCCGCAGTTACTTCCCCAATATTGATATGAAAACCTTCGACAATGAAATCAAATTAGAAATTGAAAATGAGATTGAAGCAGAGTTTAAAGAAGCATTAATTGGGATAAAAAAATTGCCGGTTTCTTCGAAATTTGGCGTGTACCTGGCGTACAAATATTACCTATCATTGTTTAAAAAAATAAAGAGTACGCCTGCAGATAAAATTATGAACCAAAGGATACGTATTCCAAACAGTCAAAAATTCTCTCTGGCAATGAGTAGCTATGTACAATATAAGATGGCCATACTATGATTTTAAAAAAAGCAATGATTTTGGTTATCTTTTCCCTGCTTGGTATGGCTTGTTATGGGCAAAGTATGGATTTAGAAAGCATTAGGGCCAATTACCAAAAAGCTGTTTCGGACAAAAAACTTTGTCATACCATGATCAAAGGACTGAGTACGGGTACCGAAAGCTCAGTACACCTAACCTACCTGGGTGCATTTCAAATGATATGGGCAAAACACATTATCAATCCAATATCAAAACTCAAGACATTCAACACTGGCAAAAAGAAGATTGAGGCTGCTGTAATGGCCGACCCTATCAATGTAGAAATCAGAATACTGCGGTTATCGATCCAGAAAAACAGTCCTGCATTTTTGGGATACCATAAAAACATTGAGGAGGACCAAAAATTTATTCAAGCCAACAATAAAAATATTACGTCTACGCATTTGAGAAATATGATGGAAGCGCTTATCTAAAAAACAAAAAAATGATTTATCAACTTAAAAGAACGCAACAACTATATTGTGATATGCAAAGTGCCTGGGATTTCTTTTCTTCCCCACACAATCTTTCGCGTATCACGCCCAAAGAAATGGGCTTTGTTGTATTAAGCGATCTACCTGAGGGGGATATATATAAAGGAATGATTATCAATTATACCGTTTCTCCTGTGCTGGGTATTCCATTGAAATGGCAGACTCAAATTACGGAGGTTAACTACCAAAAAAGCTTTACCGATTTTCAGAAAAAAGGTCCCTACAAGTTATGGAGACATCATCATGAATTTATCCCAAACCAAAATGGTGTTTTGATGGTAGATACTGTGGATTATGAATTGCCATTTGGTATCATTGGCAATATGGTGCACAGTTTAATGGTAAAGAAAAAATTGGAGCATATTTTTGACTACCGTAATCAGGTTTTAGAACAGATATTTATACCGTTAAAACATTAAACATGAATTTCATTATCCTACTGATCACATTTATATTGATGGAGGGTGCCACCTGGTTTATCCATAAGTATATCATGCATGGTCTTTTATGGGTATTGCATCATGACCATCACGACCACAGTACTGAGGGTTCTTTTGAGAAAAATGACTACTTCTTTGTGATTTTTGCTTTACCGGCTATTGCGTTGATCTATTTCGGTTCCCTAAATCAATTTAATTACTTGTTTTACATAGGACTGGCTATTACACTTTACGGAATGGCCTATTTCTTTGTGCATGACATCTTTATTCATCAACGCTTTAAATATCTGGCAAATACCCAAAATCCTTACTTACTAGCGATTCGCAGGGCGCACAAACAACATCATAAACACCTGGGCAAAGAAGAAGGTGAATGCTTTGGTTTTTTGTATGTCCCAATGAAATATTTCAAAATGTATTATAAAAAAAATAAGTAATGAAACCCTACACTTACTTGTTAATTAATTTACTGACCATCAGCATTTGCTTTATTTTCTCCTTTGACAAGAGAATTCAGTTCAATAAGCATTTTCCAGCCTTTCTAAAAGCGAGTATTTTAGTCGCTATCCCTTTTATTGCCTGGGATGTATGGTTTACCGCTCATCAGGTATGGTGGTTCAATACAGATTATACTACAGGCTTGATGCTTTTGGGATTGCCTGTTGAAGAGTGGCTTTTTTTTATCTGTATCCCATTTTCGTGTGTATTTACTTATTTCTGCCTGGACAAATTCTTCAATCTTACCTGGCTAAGTGCCTTTAACAACATCATTGTTTTTGTAAGTATCATCACATGCACAGTTATAGCATTATTGCATTTCGATAAGTCCTACACTTTTGTAACCGCTATAGTCACAGCAGCAACGCTAATTTATCTACATTTTGTAGTAAGAGCGGCCTGGATCGGTCAGGCATCTTTTGTATTTGCTATTCTGATGCTGGGATTTTTCCCTGTTAATGGTGTTTTGACAGGTACGGGCTTGGAGTCGCCAATTGTGAATTACAATCCGAAGAGTTTCTTAAATATTCGGATCCTTACTATTCCAATAGAAGATGCCGTGTATGGCTATACACAGTTCTTACTCAACATCTACTTATTTAAAGTGTTTCAAAAACAATAGTTTAGTCCTACCATTTAATAAAATGCTATTTGTTAATTCCCAGACTAACGAACAAGCGTTAAACTACCCTTTAGTAAACCGCAGCCTCTCTTGAGGTCAATAATATAATAATACGTTCCTATTGGCAATTCGTTTCCATCCCCCCTGCCATTAAATGGAGTATGATATCCTGTAGATTCAAAGATCTTATGTCCGTAACGATTATAAATGGCTACTGTAGCTTCAGGATAGTTCTGCATTCCCGGTATCAGCCATTCATCATTTACACCGTCGTTATTTGGAGAAATTGCATTAGCGAGCTTGCTTAAGCCGTCATTTTCTATAGTAACCTTACAGCTCGAAGCCATACTTTCGCAGCTGCCCTGTCGCAGGACCACACTAAAACGCTGGCTTTTGCTAACATTTACTTTAAACGAGCCCGTACCATTTTGATCGACAATACCCCCCCCTTCATTGTAAAGCAGATAATTGCCCTTCAGCGGTTGTAGCACCTGGACCACTGCATTACCGGCAGCACAGATTTTTAGATCGTTTACTACCGGTGCAGGCAAGGTTCTACTTTCATCATTAACAGTATAAGAAATTGTTTGCCTGCTGCAAGCCAGTGCATCTCCAATGGTAAGTTGGTATACGCCTGCTTTTATTCCATCCAATATAGCTCCCGATCCTAATGTACGTCCGCCAGTATCTTTCCATTCATAAAAATAAGGAAGCTGCCCCCCACTCAAGCCTGGCGCGCTGATCTGACCTTTTCCAAGACCGCATTCGTCGTTGCGTATCCTTTCCATCCCTCGGTTAATGGAAGCCCCCATCACGTTGCCAATACTGTACTGCTGTAAAAAACGCTCACAACCCAGATCATCAATGGCATACAGATCGTATGCCCCAGGGCCCTGATTTTCCAATATCCGGGAATTCCCAACCTGAATGCCTGCGTTGTTCTTCCAAAAGCAGGAAGGAGGTTGATCTTTGGTGAATATCGCTTCAATTTTTCCATTGTCTAAACCACAGGTAGCAGCTGTGATGATTTTTGTAGTGGAATAATTCCGGGTAGATTGAGCCAGCTCTATAATGAATTCTTCGCTGGTTTTAGTGCATACTGAGTTAGCGGCAACCAAACGATATTTACCCGCTGGTTGATCTGTTAAGTCTACTGAACTGCCAACAAGGCTACCGCCCGCATCCAACCATTGGTAGTCGGTAGCACCGCTTACTGTAATCCCGCTAATCCGGCCATTACTGGTGTTACATGTAGCTTTATCGATTAACTTATTTACCGTATTGATGGTAATGCCATTAATTTCGGTCACCTCGATTGGTGTCGACACTATCGGGGAACAACTACTACCATCCTTTACTTCCAGTGTATACCATCCGGCAACTACATCTACAAGCTCTTTATTAGTTCCCCGCACTTCCCCCGCCGCATTTCTCCATTTGTAACTTAAGGTTCCTGATCCTGTAACCTGTATATTTTTAATATATCCTGTTGCTGTATTACATGAACTGCCTTTAATGCCTGGTGCTGATTGGTCGATATTGGGCCCAGCAACATTCACCAGCACATAAGGACCAAAATCTTTAACACAACCGGTTTGGTTTGTAAGCCGCAAAGTATAAGTACCAGGAGGCACATTGGTTAACTCTCTGCTTGTCCCCTTTAGCTCATTATTTTCGTTGAGCCATTGTATGGTCTCAAAACGATTTGGAAAGAGATTTAGAATAGACCCTGCATTTCCACAGGATGGATGGATCAGTTGGGGTGTTCCACCAAAAGCCAGCTGTGGCATATGGTTTTCAATGATGACCCATTCTGATTCTATAATGCAGCCAAACTGATTGGCCCTTAACTTATATTTACCTGCCGGCTGATTCTCCAGATCAAGCGTAGTCCCTACCACCTCTTCCGCTTCATTTAACCATTCTACCTTATTAACATTAACAGTAAAGGCACCTTCAATTTTACCTTTGTTACCATCACAGGTTTGATGAGTTACTGTAAATCTCGGTTCATTGTAAGGAAACATATAGATCCTTGGGTCAGAAAATTCGGAAGTAAGCTGATTTAAAGTTGCCGAAGCCATTACACTTACCCCCGATTCAATTGTTCCATCATACCTCCAATTACCCAAGGGATCGGCGGTTACGGTAGCAAAATAGCGCTTTGGTTGACAATTGGTACATTCAGGGTCGGTATAATACAGTTCTACCCGGGCACCTGCTTTTGTCGTCCCCGCAACGTAAGTGGCTGTTTTTTCTTTTAAAAACACCTCCAGAGGTTTGCTAAAAGGCCCCGTGAAACTGTATAAAAAAGGTATTCCCGGGTTGCAATACAAAGTATTGTGGCTCAACTCTACGCTAGATACATTTTCAGCAGAAATAGCAAATAGGTCTTTCGGATAGACCGGAAAAGCACCGGTATTGGTGATCACATTGCCTTCGGATGTAGCCGAACCGCCAACCAGAACCCTCCCGTTCATATCGTAAAACCTGAGGGCTTCAGACTGGATGGGCAAGCTGGTACTCCCTGTGCGCGAGGTTCCAAAGAAATTGCGGTTTATCCTGATATTACAATTATCCAGCCCACGGAAGCTTAAACCTGCACCATAGACATTGTCAGTAACGTCCATATTTATAGTTCCTGTATGGTTTAGCCTGACATCGGCTATAAAGCTATGATAAATAGAATTCCGGGTAACCGTTGCTCCCGGTCGCTCAGCATTCCTATTTGCAGTAAAGATGTTATTCTTGACCAGTACAGCTATATTTTGTGAGATCAGCTGATTTATAACTCCAAAATTGATTTCAACCGATCCATAGAGGAGATTCCCTTCTTCAGCTGTATGACCTCCTATAATTAAGTTGCGATTTCCATAAGTAAATATTCCGGTCAAAATGCTTGTGACAATATCCAAACCGTTCTCTTTTATGCCAAAAAAGTTATTCTTTAAAGTCAGGTTTGTGATCTCAGCATTACTAGTTCTCCAATTTATGTTAATCCCGTAAACATTATAAATCACATTTCCTTTTCCAGGAGCACCAATGGTCACGTTCTTACTGATCCCGGAAAACTCCAGCGCCCTAATACTCGAGGGTGTTCCAAAAAATATAAATGAGAAATTTCTGATCACCATACCGTAGAGTTCAAATCGCTCTACATTATTAATACCAAAAAGATAATAAAGGTACTGTGAATAGACCATGGAAGTCCCATCTAAGATCACCTTTGCATGATTAACAGATGCTTCCTGACCCGTTTGTGTAGATCCATCAATTACGATGTCGGATGTGATTTCGGGAAGCTCCGATAAAATACTTATGGTATGATCAGCAGGAGAAATTCCGGGCAAACTAAAATTGATATAATCAACTTCAGCATTACCATTTGCAGCTGCTTTTGTGAGTGCGGCTCTTAAAGTCCCTACTCCATCATCAGCATTGCTGGTTACGACAATTGTCTCTGAAAAAGCGATATAGCTTTGACATAGGAGTACAAATATCAGAAATAATCTTAGTTTCAATCTGGAAGCGTTAAATGTAAATTGGCCACTAATTTAACCAGAATTATCTGCATTTTATTAGCTTCGCCATATGAAAAATGTAATTCTAGCCAGTACATCAAGTCTATTTGGTGAAGCTTATCTTGAATATCTGAAATCAGAAGTGGAAATTTTATTTCAAGGGATTTCTGAACTTATTTTTGTACCCTATGCCCGACCAGGTGGTATTAGTCATGATGAATACACGCATAAAGTAGCTGTCTTTTTTGAACCAATTGGGATCAAAGTAAAGGGATTACACCGTTTCGAAGACCCGGCCCATGCATTGAAAAATGCCGAAGCCATTTTTACAGGCGGTGGCAATACGTTTTTATTGGTAAAACAATTGCACGAACAGCGCCTAATGAATGTTTTAAAAGAAGTGGTTGAAAATGGGGTTCCTTATTTAGGTACTAGTGCTGGAAGTAATATAGGAGGCTTAAATATGCAGAACACAAATGACATGCCGATAGTATATCCGCCAACTTTTAATACACTAGGGCTTATTCCTTTTAATCTTAATGCACATTACCTCGATCCTGACCCCAATTCAAAGCACAATGGAGAGACCAGAGAAACCCGGATTAAAGAGTTTCATGTCTTCAATAAGGTACCTGTATTGGGTTTAAGAGAAGGTAGCTGGATTCGCGTAAAGGGAGACAAAATTACTACAGAAGGCATGCTTCCTTCTAGAATATTTCTTCCAGAATTGCCACCCTATGAAATTCAACCTAGAACTGTTTGTGCATTTGAAACCCGTCAAAATCCTTTATAAGGTAGGCTTTATCATTCGAGTTGGGAAATAAACTGTGTCTCTAACCTCTTGGTGGGATAATTTATCATATTTTGGATGGATTTCACAAAATTTTGAGATGGAGCATTACTCCCTTCAGATCAAAATCAGAATATTGCTAATAATTACAATATTTTCTTTAAAACAACAAATTATTTCTTTTTGGTTATCTTTAAATAATTACAGAGGTTTGTAGTGTAACATATTATTAACTGTCCGCAGTTAATAATAATGATAAAATTATCACACCAAAAGTTCACGAAAAGAGAACTAAAACTTATATTTGTATAATTAAATGAAGGTACATTTGATCAAAAAGCGAACGTTAGAAGATTTTGTAATTAAAAACCCAACAAGTAGAGCTCCATTGGATGATTGGACAGAAAAGATAGGACTTGCAGATTGGAGGCACCCCATAAATATAAAAGACACTTTCAATAGTGCTGATATTTTAGGTAAAAATAGCAACAGGGTTGTTTTTGATATTGGTGGCAACAACTTTCGAATGATTTGCAAATATGTATTTGGGGGTAATCAAGTACATCTATTTATTTGTTGGATGGGAGTTCATTCAGCATACGACAAAATATGTAACCAGAATAAACAGTATACGATCAACATATATTAGTATGAAAACAGTAGCATTAAAATATACTATAATAAGAACCAAAAGTCAATATGATGACTATTGCAAACAATTAGAGGTTCTGGTAACTCAAGATATCACTAATGACCTCCAGGATGAAATTGATTTAGTTACCCTATTGATAGAGAAATACGACGAAGACAACAATACTTTTCAAGAATCAGATCCTATATCTCTGCTCCGGTCATTCATGTCAGATCATCATTTAAAACCTCAGGATATGACAATAATTTTAGGAATTAGCAAGGGATATGTTTCAGACATCCTAAATTACAAAAAGGGACTCTCAAAAGAAGTAATTAGAAAGTTAGCCGATTACTTTAAAGTAAGGCAAGAAGCATTTAATAGGCCTTACAAATTAATATCTCCAGCAAATATACATTTGCGGAATGCCAGTGATATGAATACCACCAAAGATTTGCCTTTAGTTATTCATTAGTTAAATTTGTCCCCCATCCTTTTCCATACCTCCGGCAATGTGTCGGCAATGTCCGGCAAGCGCCTCCCAAGTGCTAGGAATCTGGTTTTTAACGCAATATGTTTGTCTCGTTGACTTGCAAGAAACAACGAATGAACAGATTTATTAATGTTTTAAAAACCTATTATTATGGGAAAATTATCAAGAGGATTCCTGGGTGGATTCCAGGGACAATTAGGAACAGCATACGGCTGTTTCTGGAGGCTGATGGACTTAGTTAAGGCGATGCCTCGCAAAGTGAAAAGAGCACCAACCGAAAAACAAGAAAAAGTGCAATTGCGTTGGTCGTTAATGACCAGCTTTCTGGCCATGTTTAGTCACATCATCAAGATCGGATTTAAACAAGCAGCCGTAAATGGACAGTCGGCAATGAACGCAGCTGTATCTTACAACCTCAAAAATGCCATTACTGGTGTATCGCCAGACTATACCCTCGATTTTTCTAAACTCATGTTTAGCAAGGGTAAATTGGCTTTACCAAACAAACGTGCAGTGGTAACAGAGAACGATGCTGAGGTACGATTTGAATGGGGTTTAGAAACAACTGGCAATGGTCCGAGTAAACTTACTGACTTGGGAACATTTATAGTCTACAACCCCATCAAGAATCAATATGTAAGTCTGGTTGGGGGAATTCCAAGATCTGCACTGAAATACACCATGCCCATGCCGCTTGAATTTAGTCAAGACAGCGTAGAATGCTACATGATCTTCGCAAGCGAAGACGGTAAAATGGTAAGTGATAGTTCATACATAGGTAACATTCCGATAGTTTAACCGCTTCCTCTTAGGGAAAGAGCAGCTATATGCAAAGCTCTTTCCCAATTAGGAACAAATAAAAAAAAGAACATGAATACGATAGACATAAAAAAGCCAGTGCTTTTACCAGAGTTTAAGCACTTGAGCAATTACCTATTGTTTGGATTGCTATTGTTACTATGGATAGCATTACCTACACTGATGGGTTTTGATGGCACAACAGGACACATAGATCCTTCAATCTGGCTACTGATCGTATTGGCGCTGATCACCTTCTTGGTATTGTTAGCGACCTGCTGGTGGTTACTACAGCGTTTTTGGATGGCCTTGGGATTGCCCGGTTTAGGTTTAATGGTTTCACAATTTAAATTTTTGGAGTTATGGCAACAGTTAGGATTTTACTTTGCTTGCTTTACCTTGCTTTTGCTGGCCGGAGTAGGCTGTTTGGTAGCAGTACTGTAGAGAAAGAATCAGATGCGTTGATTGCTATTGCACAATCACAAGTTGGGGTTAAAGAAGCAAAGGGCAATAACGACGGTGTTGAAGTAGAAGCTTATTTAGCTGTTGCTGGTTTAAAAAAAGGCGAACCCTGGTGTGCAGCTTTCCTGAGCTGGGTTTTTAAACAGGCCGGATATCATCAGCCAAGAACAGGCTGGTCGCCCGCCCTCTTCCCGGAAGACAGAAAGGTTAAAACACCCTCGCCAGGCCTGGTGTTTGGCATCTACTTCCCTACTTTAAAACGAATATCTCATTGTGGTATAGTAGAGCGGGTTAAAGGATCTTGGGTAACCGGAATTGAGGGGAATACAAACTTGAATGGGTCTAGAGATGGTGATGGGGTCTACAGGAAGTTAAGACATGTAAAAACCATTTATTGCTACGCAAACTGGATGAATAACCATCAAAAGAAAGGACCAGCAAAATGATAAAAAATATGTCAGAGTCTTTAAAGGTATTCCTCCTTATTTCAACATTAATACTGTTGTTTTTGCAAAGCTGTAACCTATTAAAAAAAACAACTAAAACGGTGGTAAATGATACCCAGAATAGCTCAAAATTTAGCGATTTCAACATGCTCAATATTAAAACTGCGGATAAAGAAACCAACATTTTTACCTATTGGGATAGCGGTGTGGTTTATCAATATCAAAACATCAGGGAACGAGTAGACCAGACCGAATCGGTAGATTTAAAAACAACAGATCAGCTTACTACAAAAAAAGATGTGGTGATAAAGGAATCTGAACCGCCTGTTTTATGGATTTATGCAGGGATTGGATTGTTGTTAATTGGAGCACTGATTGTTTACTGGAAACGCTAGTTATAGAAGAGAAGTTCGATACACGTTGATTATAGAACTTCTCTTCTATATTTTTAATGGATTGCCACAGGATTGATGTTAACCTGGGTAGAACCTTTATAAAGTGGTTGCCCCAAAACGAATAAAAATTCCCAAACTTTATCCCTAACCAAGGCCCGGCTATCAATCAGCTCCAGATTGTATATTCCTTTTTTAGCAAGCATAAACTGGTTGACCGGGAATTCGTCATCCGTTTTCGGATTGGGATATATTTCGGAAGCCCAAGTATCACCGCCGAAGGCAACAATCCCCTGATCTGCCAGCCATTGTGCAGCTTCCATACCAATACCAGGTTCTACTTCAAGGAACTGTTTGTTGTCTTTTCCGATCAATTCCAGCCAACCGGTATTAAATAATATCACATCACCTTTACGGATAGTTATACCTTGTTTTTTAAGTACCACCTTGATGTCTGCAACTGTAAACTCAGTATTACTGGGCACAATATCCTTACCATAATACGCGGTCATATCCAATACAATGCCACGGGTAACGATTGGTGGTACTTTTTCAACACCAAGCTTTTTCACACCTTCCACTGTTACAAAATCAGCGGCCTTGTTACCGTTATAATACACATTGTCTATACCGATATGGCCGATACCGTTAAGCTGGGTCCCCACTCCTGTCCACGCGCTTACATATTCATCATTCAGGCTAAACTTATTCGGTCCCAAAGTTTGTCCTCCTTGCTGGCCTGGTTGGATATTGTACAGGTAGAAGCTACGGTGACGATATGCTGGTAAGTGCTTATCCAAGGGTACCGCCAAAGGATATGTCTTACCTTTTTTCACCAATTTCATAGCCTGCATAACCACCTCTGGCGTTATAAGATTTGCAGCTCCGATCTCGTCGCCGGCTCCATAGGCAGATTGGTACCAACTGGTATCTCTGGGATTTATATGCTGGCTTTGGGCGTATAATGGCGTTCCGCTTACCAGTAACAGTCCCCCTATTTTTAAATAATCTTTGATTTTCATTGCTGTAATTTTTACTCTTTTTAAATTAATTCCGTCAATAAAACTGTTGGCTGTTCCTGTAGCTTCTCTTCGACTAATTGGCCGAAGGCTTTGATATACGGTTTCTGATTGTGTGCATCAAAGCCCTCTTTATTTTTCCATATTTCATAGAAAGTGAACAGGTTTTTGTCGTCAATACCCTGATGCAGGACGTAAAGCTCGCAGGCCTCCTCTTTATGGGTTTGCTCAACCATATTCTGAAGAATCGAAAGCACTTCTTCCCGATATTGCTCTTTTGCCTTAATTATGGCTGTTATATAAATTTTCATAGTAATTCTTTTAATAGTATGTTCTTCCTTCTCCCCTTTGATTAAAATGAGAAGGCAAAAATAGCCCACACAAAAGCATTATAAAAATAAGACAACTCATACATACGTATCATAATAATGATAATACATAGCTGTAGTTAGAAAATTGATAGTATATGTCGAAAAAGAGGAATAATGCCTATAGAACCATTTAGTTTTGAAAAACTTCCAGAAGTAATCAGGAGCCAAGAAAAGAAGCCGAAGAAAATTTGAAATTTATCACGAAGAAGAACGATTCTGTCTGAAGAACGTGGCGATAAAATAATTATTTACTGACATAGCAATTATAATTATTCTAATAATTAATTAATATACATCTATTACGATTAAAAAATAAATTAGTGGAGGAGTTGCGCGTACCGATTATTCAAGGGCTTAATGATTTATTATTGACGTTGGATATTGATGCAAACCATCAGGTACGATTCATTTTTCAGAATATGACTAACAAGTATTCCCATGAATATAGTCTTTAGAGTAGTATACCACTTCCGAATTGTTGTATTTTAAAATAAATTCAAATACGGAAATAGTAAAGTACAATTTGTTATTCCATGGATTATTAAGATGCTAATTGGCTTTCCTAGTCCTGCTTCTAAAGTACCGTTCAGTTTCTTTGTCCATGAAATAGACGTAACATGCATTCATACCTCTTCCTAAAAGAACTCGACAGGTATTTTTTACTAGCTGAAGAAAGTCCCTACCTTTTACCATTTCTGTTTTGCTTTAAACATAGCGTAATTAATAGCAATTAGTCCCATCAAGAAAACTAATTATTTCCTTTAAATACTTAGCATCAATATCATCAAAATGAGAAAGATATTCGCTATCCACATCTAAAACTCCAACTACTTCTGCTCCTTTAAGCAGCGGCAAAACAATTTCAGATCTGGAGGCTGATGCACAGGCAATATGGCCTGGAAATTGATCCACATCATCCACAATCAGGATTTCATTCTGCTGCCATGAAGTACCACAAACACCCTTTCCCTTTTTTATTCTGGTACAGGCTACAGGCCCCTGAAATGGACCAAGGACTAACTCGTCTCCCTTAACCAAATAGAACCCAACCCAAAACCAACCGAACTGCTCTTTTAAAGCCGCAGCAATATTAGCTAAGTTCGCAATCAGATCATCTTCACCGGTGATCAATGCTTTTACCTGAGGAATAAGGGATACATACTGAGATTCCTTATCTATATTTCTGCTTATCACTAAATCTTCTGCCATTATAAATTTACTTGAGTTACAAAAATACGAAACTTAGACAAATACCATTAACGCTCCTGCTTTAAGGTTATCTTGAGGATTTCACACGCTAAACCGCTAAAATAATTAAATTTGATTTTTTTTAACAAACCATCAATTCCAGAATTGATGCCAGCTGTTCGAAACTAACTATTAATAAATACAATCATAAATGAATAAAAAAACCTTAATCACATCCCTACTAACATGCTCGCTACTTACTGTGGGCGTCTTGCAATCAGGCTACAAGCCCTGGGAAGAAGGCATGTTCCCTTTAAGTGAAATCCATAAGCTGGATTTAAAAAAAGCCGGGTTAAAAATCAATCAGAATGAAATTTACAATCCCAATGGCACCAGCCTTGTTGATGCATTAGTCAACGTCGGCGGATGTACCGGATCTTTCATTTCTAATCAAGGACTAATCATCACCAATCACCACTGTGCCTTTAGCGCCGTACAGCTTGCCAGTACACCTGAACACGATTACTTAACCAATGGCTTTGTCGCAGCAACACATGAACAAGAAATTGAAGCAAAAGGCCTAACATGTCGAATTACTGATAGTTATGAAGACGTATCTGATCGTATTTTAGGTGCCGTTGCTCAAATCACCGATCCATCATCAAGGCTGAAGTTAATTAACGATGCCATGAAAAACATAGCCGTTGAAGCGGAGAAAAAAGACCCTAGCATACAGGCAGAAGTTTCGGAAATGTTTATTGGAAAAACGTATGTATTGTTTAAATACAAAACTATACAGGATGTTAGATTGGTATATGTTCCGAACCGCCAGGTTGGCGAGTATGGTGGAGAGACAGATAACTGGGTATGGCCACGCCACACTGGAGACTTCTCTTTTATGCGTGCTTATGTGTCGCCAGATGGTAAACCAGCAAAATATGCTAAAAACAACATCCCTTATACACCTAAAAAATTCTTGAAGGTAAATCCTAATGGAACAAATGAAGAAGATTTTGTATTTATTTTAGGTTACCCAGGACGAACTTTCCGCCACCGCCCTGCTCAATTCATCGAGTATCAGCAACAGTTTGTACTGCCTTATGTATCGAACTTATACGACTTCCAGAATACAACCATGGAAAATGCAGGCAAGAAAGACAAGGCTACTGAAATTAAACTGGCTACCAGAATCAAAAGAAACGCCAATGTTTTAAAAAACTACCGTGGCAAGCTACAAGGTCTAAAAGGAATAGATCTCATTTCGCAAAAGAAGACGGAAGATGCGGCACTTGCTAAATTCATCAACAACAATGTTGATGTTAAAGCGCGCTACGGCAACTTAATGAGCGACATAGACAACCTTTACAAGTTAATTAACGGTGATGCCAAGCGGGACCTCTGGTTAACGCAAGTGTACAATTCAACTAGCTTACTAGGTGTATCCAAAAACATCAATGCGTTTAAAATGGCGCTTGATGCACAACCAGGAAACCAGAAAGAGGCTTTCTTTAATCAAAACAAGCCACGCTTAAAGCAATTTTTAGCAGGCAATTACGAAGCTTACGACATTGATGCCGACAGAAAGATCTTTAAAAAGATGCTTATGGATGCTGCCCAATTTTCTTCAGACCAACCTGTAAACGCAGTTGCTAAAATCTCAAATAAGTCTACAGACCAAGAAAAGGCAATTGATGACGTTGTAAACAACATCTTTGGGACGACAAAGCTAAAAGACACAGCCTATGTGTTCAACACTTTACTAGCATCCGCAAAATCAATATCAGCTTACAGCGATCCGCTTTTATCTTTTGAAAAGGATATCGCCAGCCAGATTACGGAACTAAAACCCGAAAAAGATCGCCGTGATGGGGTATTGAATAAATTAATGGGCGACTATGTAAATGTGAAAGAGAAATTTCTTAAAAAGGACTTTATACCGGATGCAAACAGCACTTTGCGACTTACCTACGGTTACGTAAGAGGATATTGGCCTGCTGACGCTTCTTATATGCGCCCTTACACGACCATCAAAGGTATACTGGAAAAAGGAACGTCAGGAAACCCTGAGTTTGATTATCCAGCACAAATAAGGGCACTTTGGGAAGCTAAAGACTTTGGTCCCTTTGCTAAAAAAGATTTAAAGGATGTGCCTGTAGCCTTCCTATACAACATGGACACGACCGGTGGTAACTCCGGCTCTCCAGTGATGAATGCGCAAGGCGAGTTAATCGGTGTAAATTTTGACCGTGCTTATGGCGCTACCATTAACGATTATGCCTGGAATGAAAGTTACAGCAGATCTATTGGAGTTGACATTCGTTATGTATTGTGGGTAGCCGCTAAAATTGACAAAGCAAACTTCCTTTTGAAGGAAATAGGGGTTAAGATTTAACGCCATTTAATTAAAATCGACACACGAAAGCCATCCTTAAAGGATGGCTTTTTTAAAACAAAAATACATGAGAGTAATCGCAGAACTACCGCATCCAGAATGCAAAATCACGTTGTTCAATATGAACCAGAAATACATCATAAAATTTGAACAGGGCACACTTGAACAAAGCTACAAATTATCGGAACTTGACTTAAGCGGAGGGGGAGCAAACGAGATTTTTCAGATCTTGGATGAGGCATTTATAGCCACCGTTGTGGAACGTTTTAAAGGCATGAGGTCTGATTTTTCTGAAGCTTACAACAGGCAACAGTACTAGTTCATCAAAACAATACTAACTAACTGTAATACAGCACGAATAAAACCGCAACAAAACTATATTCTGCAATTCAGATGGTCATCAACCCAAAACAAAACGTTACAGTAAATTAAAAGTTAAGAAGAAATGATTTATGTAAGCTGAAAAACAATTAGTTAAACAATATCACAAAATATAATTCGGAAGGCCAAAAACGCCAAATATAATATAAGTCAGCAGCTTTTAACCCCTTCTACCCCCTATTCAAACATACAAATTTAAAGCCTTTCAGCGTTGAATATGATTTGAATTTTTTGTTTAAAATAAACATGACTACCTTGCAACAATCATGAAAAGTAAAACCATATATATCGCACTAATCTCCTTTGTCATTTTATATACTTCATGTAGTAAGATAACGGAGAATATACAAGAAGACATCTTCGTTAGTGACACCGTCGCATTTAATATCCCCATACTGGCTGACATCACATCTACCCCAATTATATCGGGAATAGTATCGACTTTAAATCTGGAAGAACAGCTCAAAAAAAGTGCAAATAGTTATGGTATTGAAAATATCAAAACCACTAAAATCACGAGTTTGAATTTGAAGTTGGATACATTACCTAAGCTTGATGTCGATAATAATTTTGGCAATCTGGAAACTGTAAATTTTGGAATTCCAGCAAGTGGAAAAGTAGCCAACATAGCCGTTACCACTATTCCTTCGACTTCAACAATTATCGGTCTGGCTTTAACCCCGACTATTCTTCCCGGTGACTTCAATTCTTTTCTAATCAACCCATCAAGAACTTATAGTATGGCTGTTAAAGCGAAAAAAGTCACCACCACCCCGTTGAAAGTAAAAGGAACACTGACCTACACAATTACGCTATCTAAATAAGAGTCGTTTTTTAACATAAAAATCCTTACATTTGCATAAAACGGGATATTTATTACACTATTCTCTTAATATTACTTGCCAATTAATCCTTTGATTGGGTTTCAATTTCTCCAGGTTGCTGATCCGTTGCCGCCGAGAATTAAATTATATCCAGACCCACAATGATCTTGAATCATGATGCAGTCTACAACAGGTAAGAGCAGAGAAAAGTTATTTTTTTAACTAACACATTGAATTTATGGCTAAATCTCAGGCAACCTTCATGAAGAAGCAACTAGAAAAGAACAGACAAAAGAAAAAAGAAGATAAAGAACAACGTAAACAGGAGCGTCAACAGAACTCTACTGGTGGAGATCTAGAAAGCATGATGGCCTGGGTAAATGAATTTGGAGAAATTGTAAATACTCCTCCAGAGAAAAAATAAGCCCTGATAATATATAACGCAACAAGCCAATCCTACTCAGGATTGGCTTGTTGCGTTAAAGCGCTTTTCTTAAAGAAGTTAAGCGCCGCTTTTCGAAACAAAAAAGCAATCAAACATAGATAAACCGCAATAATTGTTAAAATATATTTCATATCTTTAACGGTAACTTTTTTCGTTATAAACAATGTATAATTAGGATCAAACGCTCAACTTATTCTATATGCTTAACAAAAACACAATTATTGATTTGTTCTCTGAGCAAGTAGATAAAGTGCCCGAGAATATTGCTGTTGTTTTTGAAGGCGCTCCACTTACTTACAGAGAACTTAACCAAAGGTCAAACCAGCTTGCACATTTTTTAGTTCAAAAAAATGTGTTACCAAATGATAGGGTCGCAATTTCGACCGACCGTTCTATTGACACCATAATTGCATTATTAGCGATTATTAAAACAGGTAGTGCCTATGTGCCTATAGAAATTAGCTACCCAAAAGACCGTATTCATTTTATAGCAGAAAATTCAGGAGCAAAATATGTCTTAGTTTCAAAAAAAAGCGCTGAGCTATATGATGATCTTCAGGACAGACTGTTGTTGACTGAGGATGCTTTGGATCTAGCCAAAGACCTATCGAATGAGAATTTAGCCTTAGAAACAGCACAGGATAGGTTAACCTATATCTTACATACTTCGGGTACTACAGGAAACCCTAAAGGTGTTTGCATGGGCCAAAACGCCTTGGTTAACTTACTGCTATGGCAGAAAGAAAAATCTATTGCGGACGAAAAAACAAAAACGTTACAGTTCTCCCCTCTTAGTTTTGATGTTTCCTTTCAGGAGATTTTTGCCACACTAACTACCGGTGGCACTTTAGTTCTTATTTCTGAAGATTTAAGACTAGATCCGCTAAGGCTATTGAATTTGATAACCGAACAAAGTATAAATCGAATTTTCCTACCATTTGTTGCCTTGCAATCTATTACGGAAAGTGCTGTAGCTAGTGAAGTATACCCAATTGCATTAAAGGAGGTGATGACAGCTGGAGAACAGCTAAAGATCACTCCACAAATTATAAAATTTTTCTCGCAAATACCAGAATCGACACTTTACAATCAGTACGGCCCCACTGAAGCACATGTGGTCACCGAGTTTAAGTTATCAGGCGATCCAGCGCAATGGCCAGCGCTCCCTTGTATTGGTGAGGCTATTTACCACACTAAAATTTTCATCTTGGATGAAAACCTGAATGAGGTACCTCATGGTGAAGTAGGCGAATTATGCATTAGTGGCCTATGTTTAGCGGATGGGTACCTGAATTTGCCGGAAATGACTGCTGAGAAGTTTACTTTTTTACCAAAATCAACTACTCGAATATACCGAACCGGAGACCATGCTCGCTTGCTGTCTGACGGAAATATAGAATGCCTGGGTAGAGCTGATCATCAGGTTAAAATTAGGGGACATCGGGTTGAATTGGGAGAAATTGAAGTGGTGATCACCCAACAACCTGATATTGCTCAGGTTGCTGTTGTACTTCGTGAGGACTTTCCGGGTAGAAAAGTCTTGGTTGCTTATTTGATTGGGAAGGAACAAAATTACACCGGAAACAAGCTAAGAACGATTATTTCGCAGTCTTTACCCGATTATATGATACCGGTATCATTTGTTTGGCTACAGGAGTTTCCTAAGACAACAAGTGGAAAGGTGGATAGAAAAGCCCTTCCAAAACCAGATACCAAAAGGCCAGAGACCAATATCATTTATAAAAAGCCATCAACGGAAAAAGAAAACGAGATTGCTCAGATTTTGATAGAAATCTTCGGCTATGATAAAATTGGGGTAAATGACAGCTTCTTTGAAATTGGCGGAAATTCTTTATTAGCGCAAAAGACTGTTGCAGAACTAAAACGACAATTTGGCTATAGTTTACCTGTTACAAAGCTATATCAATACCCCAGCATAGCGGGGATGGCCATGTACCTGGAAAAAAACTTTACAGAAGAAAAAATAACCCCTAAGAAATCTACCAATGATCATTCGAGGGATATCGCCATTATTGGAATGGCGGGGAAATTTCCAGGAGCAAATACGATGGAGGACTTTTGGAACCTATTGGTTGAAGGAAAGGAAACGACTACATTTTTTACGTCTTCAGAAATAGATCCAAGTATCCCCGATCAGCTTAAAAATGATCCTTCGTATGTTAAAGCCCGGGGAATTATAAAGGATGTAGATAAATTTGATCCTGCTTTTTTTGGAATAAATTCAAAACTAGCGGAACTAATGGATCCACAGCAGCGAATTTTTCTGGAGATTTCCAGAGAAATCCTGGAGAAAACGGGGTATCTGCCCTCAAAACATAGCGCTAAAGTTGGTGTATTTGCAGGCAGCGGTAACAATACCTATTATGAAAACAATGTACTTTCCCATCCCAACTTGATTGAAAACCAGGGTAAAATACAGGTTTCAAGCGTAAATGAAAAGGATTATATCGCTTCGCGTACAGCCTATCACCTAAACCTTAAAGGACCCGCTGTAAGTGTAAACTCTGCCTGCTCCACTTCATTACTCGCTATTGCGCAAGCTGTAAATAGCTTGAGAGCTCATCAATGTGAAATTGCCATTGCTGGTGGATCAAGTGTGACCTCCCCCATAAATAGTGGCCATATTTACCAGGAAGGAAGTATGCTTAGTGCCAATGGCCATTGTACCCCTTTTGATGATAGCGCTACTGGAACTGTTTTTAGTGATGGCGCCGGTGTCGTACTCTTAAAAAAACTCGATGCTGCTATAAACGATGGTGATAAAATATATGCCGTTATAAAAGGTATTGGAATAAATAATGATGGTTTTGGAAAAGGAAGTTTTACTGCACCCAGCGCTGAAGGTCAAGCCGATGCCATTGCTTCAGCAATTTCGGATGCGGGAGTAGATGCTGCTGAGATCAGCTACATTGAAGCGCATGGAACAGGGACACCAATTGGTGATCCTATTGAGTTTGAAGGCCTTGTGGATGCGTTCGGATATCAAAATAGAACTCAATTTTGTGCAATAGGTTCTGTAAAAAGCAATTTTGGCCATTTAACGCATGCTGCAGGAGTTGCCGGTTTAATCAAAACCAGCTTAGCCCTATACCATAAAAAAATACCTGCTTCTTTAGGTTACAAAACACCTAATCGCAATATAGACTTTAACAATAGTCCATTTTACGTAAACGATAAACTTACACACTGGAATACGAGTAGCAAAAGAATAGCGGGAATCAGCTCTTTTGGTGTAGGCGGAACAAACGTTCACGTTGTAATAGAAGGATACGAAAATGCCATTGAAGAACAACCGGAGCATAATGCTTTAGAGTTGATTACCTGGTCTGCAAATTCAGAAACTAGTAGAGATGCTTATGCTGCTGCCCTTCATGATTACTTAACACTGCACCCGGACACTAACCTGGCTGATCTTAGTTATACGCTTAGAAAAACGAGAGATGATTTCAAATACCGCAGATTTCTGGTTTCAAATTCTATTACAGCGCTAAAAGAATCATTGGCACTGGAAAAACAAAACTCATTAAATGTAAACACATTACATGAATTACCTCAAGAGATTGTCTTTACATTTCCCGGTCAGGGCGCCCAGTACTTAAACATGGGCTTAGACCTGTATCTACAGGAGCCCGTTTATAAAGCTGCAATTGATTCCTGTGCAGGTATACTTAGAACATACATTCATGAAGATATAAGATCAATCATATATCCGGAAATCCTATCTGATGAGGCGAATGCAAGATTAAAGGATACAAGATATACCCAACCGGCATTATTTGTTACGGAATATGCCTTGGCAAAACTTTGGATGAGCTGGGGAATTAGTCCAACATTGTTATGCGGTCATAGTGTTGGTGAATATGTAGCTGGATATTTATCGGGCGTCTTTTCTTTAGAAGATGGCTTAAGATTGGTCGCTACCCGGGGTAAATTGATTAGTGAACTTCCTTCGGGAAGTATGCTATCGGTTAGAAAGGAAAGTACCGGCCTTACAGCACTTTTATCAGGCGATCTATCCATTGCTGCGATAAACAGTGCTAAATCTTGTGTAGTAGCAGGGCCAACGGATCAGATCACTGCATTTTCTGCGCTGTTAGACGAAAATGAAATTGCCAATAAGCTTTTATTTACCAGCCATGCATTTCATTCGTCGATGATGGATCCGATACTGGACGAATATAGAGCTGTTGTTGCCCAGGTCTCCCTCTCCATTCCCAAAATTCCTATTGTCTCTACAGTAACCGGAGATTTATTAAGTGATGAAGAAGCTACCAGTATAGATTATTGGACCTCACATTTAAGGAAAACTGTTCAATTCTCTAAGGCAATCGAAACGATACTTGATCGCGATTTACCTTTATTTTTAGAAGTTGGCCCTGGAACGGTGACTTCAACATTGATTAGACAGATTGCTGGTTTTAATGCTTTATCTGCAAAAGCAATCCCTAGTCTTAATCATATAGAGAATGATCATGATTCTGTACTGAGTGCTTTAGGTCAGTTATGGAACAATGGAGTTGAACCTAACTGGGATCATTTTTACGCTAACCAAAAACGAAGATTTATTGATCTTCCCACCTATCAGTTTGAAAGAAATCGTTATTGGGTAAATCCGATACCTTTGAAATCAGATTTTTCGGAGATTCAAACTCCACTAGAACTAACCAAACAGATTATACCAATTAATACGGCTGTGATGAGAAAAACTAACCTGACCAAAAAAGTTAAACAAGTATTAGAAGATGCTTCAGGTATTGAAATGAACGGTATTGAATTAAATAGAAATTTTCTTGAAATAGGATTAGACTCTTTGCTACTCACACAAGTTGCAATTTCATTGAAAAGGGAATTTAGTTTGCCTATAACTTTTAGAAAACTGAATGAGGAATATCCATCAATCGAAACTTTAGTAGATTATTTAGATAAAAATGCACCTCAAGATGTGGCTAGCCATACGGAAGACCTTGCTCCTCCTGTATTAAACCATGTACAACACCCTGCTTATGTTGCTCAAACCGCAAACAACGGTCACCAAAATGGCAATTTTAATGGTGCCGGCGATAGCGCTTTAGGTTTGATTGCACAGCAGTTAGAAATATTATCAAAACAAGTCATGTTGATGCAGGGAGCCCCTATTTCGGTTAACCAACATGCCACACCGCAGCCTATTCCTGTAAATGGAAAAAAAATAGAACCTGCCGATATTAGTGCCAATATAGAACTATCACAGGAAGAAAAGGCGGAAATCCAGAAACCATTTGGTGCGACGCCAAAAATAGAGCGTCTATCTACAGATTTAGATGAAAAGCAATTGGGCTTTATTAAAGACTTAACTGAGCGGTACAATAAAAAAACACTTAAAAGTAAAACATATGCTAGTGACAGCCGTCCATTTATGGCTGACCCTAGGGTTGTGTCTGGCTTTAGGCCGACCACAAAAGAGCTTGTTTACCCGATCGTAATCAACAAATCGAGTGGAAGCAAACTTTGGGATATTGATGGCAATGAGTACATTGATGCCTTGAATGGTTTCGGCTCTAATATGCTAGGTTATCAACCCGAGGTAATTAAGAATGCGATGCATGAGCAGATTGAAAAAGGTTATGAAGTTGGTCCACAACATGAACTTGCGGCCGATGTAAGTAAGTTGATTTGTGAATTTACAGGTTTCGATAGGGCTGCGCTTTGCAGTACCGGCTCTGAAGCTGTGTTGGGATGTATCCGAATTGCCCGTACAGTTACTGGTCGACATTTAATTGTTGCATTTACCGGCTCTTATCATGGCATTATAGATGAAGTTTTAGTAAGAGGAACTAAAAAACTAAAATCATTCCCGGCTGCTGCAGGTATTATGCCTGAAGCGGTCCAAAATATTCTGGTTTTAGATTACGGCACGGATGAAACGCTTGCCATCATTAAAGAAAGAGCGACTGAGATTGCGGCCGTTCTGGTTGAGCCTGTTCAGAGTAGAAGACCAGAATTTGTTCCGATAGATTTTTTAAAGAAAGTAAGAGAAATTACGACCGATGCTGGCATAGCGCTAGTTTTTGATGAGGTAATTACAGGTTTTAGAATGCATCCGGGTGGAGCGCAGGCATTATTTGGTATTGAAGCTGATTTAGCATCCTACGGAAAAGTTATAGGTGCCGGCGTCCCTATTGGCGTGATTGGTGGTAAAAGTTATCTAATGGATGCCTTAGATGGTGGAAATTGGACTTACGGAGACCAGTCCTATCCTGAAATTGGGGTAACTTATTTTGCGGGAACATTTGTTCGCCATCCCCTGGCTTTGGCTTCTGCAAAGGCTTCCTTAACATATATGAAGGAAAAAGGTCCGGCTTTGCAACAAGGTTTAAATGAAAAAGGTGCCTATTTAACCAAAGCGCTGAATTCCGAATTTGAGAAAAGGCAACTTCCAATTTACGTTGCCAATTACGGGTCCTTATGGAAAATCAAATATCATGAGGAGTTGCCTTATAGTGAATTGATGTTTGTTTTAATGAGAGAAAAGGGAATTCATATTTTGGATGGTTTCCCATGTTTTTTAACGGAAGCAATGACTTACCCGGAAATAGATCAACTGATCAGTTGCTTTATTGAAAGTATGGATGAAATGATTGATGCTGGTTTTTTTCCATCATTAAATCAAACGATGGATACCCAGAAATCAATTTCAGTAGTCGTAGATGGAAATAATCCACCTGTTAAAGGCGCTAAACTTGGAAAAGACAAATCTGGAAACCCGGCATGGTTTATTGAAGATCCAAATCAACAAGGGAAATACCTACAAATAGAACTTAATTAGTGATCATGATAGATGCTCTAAAAAGTAATAATTTCATTGAAGTTGACTTTAATCCATTTGAAGAAGGAAAGGATATAGAAAAAGTTATTGCCCTTAACGAATCTCAAAAAGAAATCTGGCTTTCTTGCATTATTGGCGGAACGCCAGCCAGTCTCGCCTATAACGAATCTGTTTCACTTGAATTAACGGGTGAATTTGATATAAACACCTTTCAAAAAGCAGTTAACTACACCGTTCTTCGTCATGAAGCCTTGCGTGCTAATGTTTCTCATAATGGTGAAAGCCTAATCATCTATAAGGCGGTTGATTCAGAAATAATCTTTGAAGATATTTCCTCGATGGATCCTTCTCAGGTTAATGAACACTTAACTGATTTTGTTAATCATGAAATCGGTATCCCTTTTAACCTTAACAATGAAGTTCTTTTTAAATTTTTCCTTCATAAAGTAAGTGAAGACAAGTATTATTTAACAATTATCATACATCATATTATAGGTGATGGCTGGTCAATAGGGATAATTCTGGAAGATTTAAGTACCTTCTATAATGTGTATTCAAAGAATGAAATTCCTAGAACTGGTCCTCCAGCGCAGATTAGTACCTACGCTTTAGAACAGGCTGCTTTTAATACGACGGAGCACTATAAGGAGACACAAAAATTTTGGTTAGACCAGTATAAAGATGATGTGCCCGTACTTAATATGCCATTGGATTATAACAGGCCGCCAACAAGAACTTATGAAGGAAAAAGAAATGATTATACGCTTGACGGCGAGCTTCTTGAGGCGATAAAAAAACTATCTGCTAAAGCAAACTGTAGCGTAGTATCTACCTTAATTGCCGCATTCGAAGTTTTTTTATATAAGCAAACCAATCAAGAAGATATCGTATTAGGCTTACCATCTGCTGGGCAGCTAGCTACTGAGCATTTAGATCTGGTAGGGCATTGTGTGAATCTATTACCTTTAAGAAGTAAGATAACTCCGGACATTCCATTTATTGCGTATTTAAAGAAACGCAAAAATGAAATATATGACGCTTATGATCATCAAAAATTAACGTTCAGCGAGTTACTAAAAAATTTAAGCATTAAAAGAAACAAGGCTAATATCCCATTAGTACCAGTAGTTTTTAATGTAGATAGAGGGATGGATGACAATGTTGATTTTATGGGTTTAACACATAGAATTATTTCTAATCCCAGGGTTTGTCAAACTTTTGAAATCTCGCTAAATGTTAACGGCTCAAAAGATGCTATGATTTTTGAGTGGGCATACAATACTCAGCTTTTTGCTTCTGAGACGATAAATAGAATGATGGAAGATTTTAGTGCGTTATTAAAAACACTAACATCAAACCCTGAGGTATTGATCTCTCAGGCCCTTGCGAAGGATAATCCTTTCCCTGAGATCACACCAGCATATTGTGATTTCCCTGGAGATAAAACAGTCATTGATTTATTTTTAGAACAGGTAAAGAAGCATCCGCAACATAAAGCGGTTACAATTGAAGGAAAGTCTTTATCCTACGATGCATTAAATACGAAGTCCAACCAATTGGCCAATTATTTAATAAGCTCAGGTATTAAAAAGGGCTCCCTCATCCCTATCTGTCTACAACCCTCTTTAGAGATGATTGTAACCATTTTGGGTATTTTAAAAGCTGGTGCGGCATACGTACCCATAGACCCAGAGTACCCTATATTCCGTATTAAGCACCTTTGTGATGAATCAAAAAGTAACATCATCATCAGTGATCAACTGAATTATAATAAATTACAAGAAGTAAATGACATCAATATTTTAGCTATTGATGAGGATAAATGTAAAGTTTGGCAAACGGAGACCACTACCCCATCGGTGATTGTAACCCCAAATGATCTTATCTATATTATTTACACTTCAGGTTCAACAGGATTACCAAAGGGTGTGATGATTGAACATGGTTCGATTATGGATTATCTTTTTGGTTTGAAAGCTAAGTTACCCATTTTAAATGAGTGCAAGACTTTTGCGCTTGGTTCTGCAATATCTACTGATTTAGGTAATACGACCTTATTTAGTGCATTAACCCTGGGCGCAGAGCTTCATATTTTTGCTAAAGACAGGTTCAATCATGTCTCTTATATTCATGACTATTTTGAGAAAACCAAAATTGATTTTCTTAAAATAGTTCCTTCGCATTGGAAATTTTTAATACATGATCATCAGGAATTATTCCCAGAAAAACTTTTAATGTTTGGAGGAGAATCTTTACCCGGGGAGTTTATCAAAAAGATTAATGAATCTAATGTGAATTGCACGGTAGTAAACCATTACGGCCCTACTGAAACTACAATAGGAAAATTACTTCATATTGTTAATAAAGATAAATTATATCCGACTAGCGTTCCTATTGGCCAGCCTTTTTCCAATACCTCGGTATATGTACTGAACAAAGACTTGAAATATTGTCCTGTAGGTGTGCCGGGTGAATTATACATTGGCGGTGCGGGTGTTGCAAGAGGGTATTTAAACAACCCGGAAGTAACTGAAAAATCATTCATTTCTAACCCAAATCCGCAAAATGGCAATCACATCATTTATAAAACAGGTGATTTGGTAAAATGGTTGTCAGATGGAAACATTCAATACCTTGGTCGTATTGACGATCAGATAAAGATAAGGGGTAATAGAATTGAAATTGGTGAGATACAGAATGTTTTACAAAAACATCCAAATGTTAAGCAGTCGGCTGTTTTGACCGAAGATGTGGTGAATAATGAAAAGCAACTTATAGCTTACCTGGTTACAGAGACTGATATTGATAAAGAAAATATTATCGCTTTTATGCGGGATAGGCTTCCTGACTATATGATTCCTCGTCTGCTCATCAGGTTACCGGAACTTCCATTAACATCGAATGGAAAGATTGATAGAAATGCACTGCCAAAACGTGATCTACTTCATGTTATTGAAGAGCACACATTTGTAGCTCCTCAAAATAAAGAACAGGAATTAATTGCTAAAATATGGGCAGAAAACCTTGGGCTAAAACAGGTAAGTATTATTGATGATTTTTTTGAACTGGGTGGACATTCCATGATCGCTATAAAGGTGATGGTTGAAATAGAAAAGCAAACGGGAATTCGACTTCCACTTGCCATCCTTTTTGACAATTCGACTATAGAAAAACTGGCCTTAAACTTAAGTAAACCCAAGCAAGAATTAGCCTGGGATTCCCTGATTCCGATTAAGAGTAAGGGGAATAAACCGCCTCTTTATATCATTCACGGGCAGGGAATGAACATTATCATTTTTAAAAACCTTTTAAATGAAATTGATGAAGACCAACCGATTTTAGGCATACAACCTAAAGGCTTAAATCCTGAAGACGAACCTGAAAAAACCGTAGAAAAAATTGCTGCAGGATATATTAATGAAATCATTAAAGATAATCCCGAGGGTCCATATTTATTAATGGGTTATTCTTCTGGGGGAACAATTGCGCTTGAAATGTCAGAGCAATTGCTGGAAATGGGAAAAAGGGTCTCCTTTTTAGCACTTCTTGATACTTATTATGACGGAGATAGTTACCTCCGTCTTATAAAAGAGGGTAAGATTGCTGAAGTTTTTAATCACGCTATAAAATCTGTTGGCTGCGCTTTTCTATACTTTTCTATGCATCCAAAGGCCTTTATTGAACATAAAATAAATTTCACCCTCGGAACATTATATAATTACTATAAAAAACTTAACCCTATCAAGGTGGACTTATCAAATCCATTGTACGTTTTAGATAGACTTCAAAAGGCGCATCAAAAAGCTTTTCGAAAATATAGGTTAAAAAAGTATAAGACGGATGTGACGCTTTTTAAAGCAAATGATAAAAAAATGAGTTACATTTCTAATATGCAAAGTAATGGTTTTGCTCCTTACATGGGGGGAAAATTAACATTTGTTGAGATTCCGTTAGCGCATTTACAATTTTTCGACCCTAAGCATGTTCACGTTTTTTCGACAAAATTGCAAGAGGAATTAAACAAGGTTACGCCATAGTTAGCCTTTATGATAAGCTAAATAGATTGAAAAATTTTATAGATCATCCGATTACCTGGCGTAACTATACTAGTGATAGCTATATAGACAAAAAATGCACGCATATTTTCAAAATATCGATAGCTGATTTTGATAAAATAGTAGCGCACTATCCGACTGTTCTTCGAGCGGATGAAATTGAAAAAGCAGGTCGCTTTAAGCATATAGAGGACGCGAAAAGATATATTATTGGAAAGTTTTTTCTGAGAACAATTCTTTCAAAAACACTAGGTATCGAACCATCAGCTATTCTTTTTTCACATATTGGAAATCAGAAACCACATATTGCAGCACAACATTTTAACATTAGCCATAGCGGCAATTTTACGATCATAGCCATAAGTCCACTCCCGATTGGGATAGATATTGAATTTATTAAAAATGATTTCGATTTTAATTCCTTATTAAAGGTGTGCTTTACCACATCGGAGTTAGGGCACATCAAAAACGCAATTGATTTCTATACTTTCTGGACCAGAAAAGAAGCTGTACTTAAGGCAAGTGGTGAAGGAATAATTGATAATCTGCATGCCATTGATTGTTCTGAAAATACGGTATCCAGAGCAGGTGCTAACTATAAACTAACAAGTAACCAACTTGATGAATCGCATATAATCAGCTTGGCGATTAACACTTTATGTTTCAAAAATGAATATTGGTTTTTCTAATCTCCAATATTTCATGTATATTCATTCATATTTTATATAGGTATTAAAATTCTAAATTTAACAGCTTAATTCATGGATATTCAAAGGGTTGATGACATCTCTCATCACGAATTTATGACTAATTTTTATGAACCTGGGATTCCGGTTGTTTTTAAAAATGCATCGAAGGTTTGGAAAGCCAATGGACTATTTAGTCCTGACTGGTTCAGAACGAACTATGGCGAACGAACTATTAAAAAAAACGGCGAAACTTATACGATGAGTCAAATCATGGATTTAGTTGAAACCAGCACTGAAAGCAATCCAGCCCCTTATCCTTTAGTATTTAATATACCGGACCAAATACCTGAACTATTACCACTCTTGAACCCGCTTAATCTAAATTATGCTAGTCCAAATTGGTTAGAGTCCAAATGGTTTCAAAAGGGGTATTGGGGTAGCGCTACTGAACTTTTTATTGGTGGTCCAGGTGGCAAATTCCCATACTTACACTTAGATTATTACCATCTTAATGCCTGGATAACTCAATTGCATGGCGAGAAGCGTTTTACTGTATTTCCTAGAGGACAGGAAGATCTACTCTATCCTAAGCCAGGCGATCCATGGCGTTCTGAAGTGAATATTTTTGAGCCTGATTATGAGAAATTTCCAAAGTATAAAGAAGCGACTCCCATTCACTTTACTGTTGGTCCGGGAGAAACCCTTTTTATTCCTTTTGGCACCTGGCACTCCGCTTATTCACTGACATCGACCATATCAGTGGCTTTTGATCAAATGAACAGTAAAAACCATAAAGATTTTTTAAAAGATGTTTGGTCGTTTAAACGTAGAGAGGGCCTTATGAAAGCGATAACCATGTACAGTTACGCATGGCTTGGCTGTAAGATGGGTGATACCTTAAAATAACATATGAAGGCTATAAAAGAACTTGCCAAGAAGGTAATAAAATTACATCCGCAAACAGACGTTAAACCGCTCAAAAATCTTATTCATGTTGGCTCAGAACACCACGGTTACAAGGTCCCAGATAATTTTTTAAATAAAGACTCCATATGTTATTGCATAGGAGCTGGTGAGGACATCACATTTGATACCGAATTAAAAGTATTATATGACTCAAAAATTTTCATTTTTGACCCCATGCCAGAAGGTATAAATTACTTCATAAAATTAAAGGAAACTGTTGCCCGAGGAGAAACATTTGGTGTTTTTGATGACCCTGTATTTCAATACCGGATCAATTCTCAACAACTGGAAGAAATTACCTACGTAAATAAAGGGGTTTGGGACGAGAATACTATATTAAAGTTTTATGCACCTGATCTTGAAAACTACATATCTCATTCCGTCTATCTTTTTAAAGATTCAGGGGAATATATTGAAGCACCAGTAGATCGCCTGTCTAACTTTATGAAGGAATTTAATCATCCTACAGTAGATTTGGTAAAAATTGAAATCGAAGGTGCTGAGTATACTGTTATTGATACTATTGTTAAAGACAAACTCGATATTAAAGTCATCATGATAGAGTTTGATGAAGTCTACCATGCGAAAGGCTTAGGACATAAGTTAAGAATAAAGAAAGCTTGTACCCAACTTAAGAAAGCAGGTTATGTTTTAGTACACTCTACTTACATGCTAAAACGAACTTTTGTACGCGAGGATGTCTATCAACAGTTAAAGTCGATGGAATTATAGCATTTTTCTTTTTGATTTCTCCCAGGCTGCACTTTGATTTTTTCTAAAATATCTAAATATCCCTGCTATAACAGCGTAATTCATTACGCAAAAATAGTATGGGATAAATAGTGCTTTTATCCTGATGTTTCTTTGCTCAAAATACAAGCCTAACAGACTTAAAGCATAAAAAGAGGCTTGTAATGCAAAGAGAATCTGATAAAATAGAATTTGTGTTCGATAGGCGATTAAGGCATTTAAAATAAAAACGATAATCAATAAAAACGGAGTAATTGTCCACCTTAATACTCTATGACTTATATACTGAAAAGTGAAGACCGGGTAATAAAATGGGTTAGCAGCTCTTTTTAACCTTAAAATGGATTGAATTCCCCCGGCAGCAATTCTAATTTTTCGTTTTAATTCTTCGCTGGTATTTTCTGATGCGGTCTCCATAGCATAGGCATTAGCTTCGTAAGCAATTATGTAGCCTTTTTCAGCTATTCGCATGGCAATCATATGATCGTCTATTATGGTATCAGACTCAACGGGTTGGTAAAGAGCTGTCCTTATGCTAAATAGCTCCCCTGCTGCGCCAACATTGGAGTAAAGCTCATAATCCAATTTTTTAAGTAAGGATTCGTACTTCCAATAAAAGCCCTCACCTGCGGAGCTGGCATCGGCCTTCTCTGCTACGAGTATCCTTTTTTCTCCGGCAACGGCACCAACTTTAGGATTTTGATAATGCTTCACCAATTCAAGAATTGCATCCTCATTTAGGAACGTGTTGGCATCCGTAAAAACAATTACCTCGCTAGTCACAAAGGGGATCGCTCTTTTAATTGCAGCCATTTTCCCTGCTCGTAAATCCTGATGTAATAAGATAATCTCAGGATGCACCCGCACCTTATCTGGAGTTCTGTCAGTAGAGCCGTCTGTAACAAACATAATCTTGATCTTATCCTTAGGATAATTAAGTTGCAGCGAATTTGTTATTTTTTCATCTATCAGGTCTTCTTCATTGTAGGCTGCAATAACGAGGGTTACACTTGGTAAATTAACATTTGTCGCAAAATTAAATGGCTTTGCAAATAGCCGTTTAATTTTTACAAGGATAGATAATAGGAAACCATAACCTATAAAAGTGTATGCGACAAGAGAAAGACAGATCCAAAAAGCTACTACCATTTATTTTTTATATTTTAAAACCAAGTTTATCACTGTTTTTTGAATTTGTAAAATTCCACAATACACCTTTAAAAACCCATTTAATCAAATCTGATCGGCCTTTCAAAAGGTAAACTATAATCTGTTTGGGACATGCGATTAATGAATAATAAACACTAAAAAGAAAAGTATTTAAACCGCCAGTATTTCTTCTGATGAATAATATCCTATTCCTAGTCATAAAGTATGTTTTTAGGCTACTTTCTTTGCCAACACTTATAGACTCCTTATGATATACTCTTGTTTTTCCTGTGAACCAAATCTTTTTGCCCGCTTTTTTAAATTTCTCGCACCAATCCAACTCTTCATAATATAGAAAGAATTGTTCGGCCATTAACCCCACACTTTCCAGGTCAGCTTTCCGGCACATCATCGCAGCTCCATGGCAGTAGCCAGTTTCTCGACTGTCAGAGTTGTACTGGCCTTCGTCTCTTTCCATGCTTCCTATCCCTTTATTTCGGCATGTTAAGTAATTCATTTCTGTAAAACCTGCGTACTGTATAATATTAGGCTGCTCGTAATATAGAAGTAAAGGAGATATAATACCGATCTCTGGATATTGTTTAAATTCTGTAATTAATGTTTCAAGCAGCCCCTTAACAATCTCAGTATCATTATTGAGAAATAAAATATAATCACCTTTAGCTATTTTAACGCCTAAATTATTTCCACCTGCAAATCCTAAATTAACTGCTGACTTAATATAGATAAGATCCGGATAAACCTCTTTATAGGCATTTTCATGATCCTCTCTACTCCCATTATCCACCAGGATCACCTCAACATTATCAAGCTCAGTGTTGACTTTTACAGATTTAAGAAAATCAATTGTTACCTGCGGCTGATTAAAATTTACAGTGATTATCGAAGTGGTTTTCATATTGTAGTAAAAGTAATTCTTTTAGCTGTAAAACAGTAAGCTATTTGAAGATACAATACAGATCATTTCGTATTTTGATAGCGCTTGCCCCTAATGCTCGATATGAATTTAGGGCTTTAAACGAATATTTACATAAAAAACTATAAAAAACTTTACTAATAAATTACTTTCACAAAGTAAATCACAAACATATGCAAATGGGATAATATTTGAACTAAAAGTTACAAGTAACTAATATATTACCAATTTCATAAATATTATTATTCCTGTTATTATGATTTAATTCCTACTTTTGCGCAACGGGCTACAATCTCCTACCTAATAGATCTTTAATTAATAACCATGCGCATTGCTCATCTTATTTTAACTTATACAAATCCGTTCCAAACTGAAAGGATGATCAGAAATATGATGCATGAAGATTTCGACTTTTACATTCATGTTGACAAGAAGTTTGATATTAATCCCCACCTGTTCTTAAAGACCTTACCCAATGTTTATTTCATTAATAACAGAGTAGATGTTAAATGGGCTGGATTTAATACCGTTATAGCAACCTTTGCATCCATTAAAGAAATTCTTGCTACGGAAACAAAATATGATTTCATTAACCTATTAAGTGGTCAGGACTACCCTCTTAAACCAGCTGCTCAGTTAGCAACTTTTTTTGAACAAAATAAAGGTAAAGAGTTTATTAGTTTTAAGGATATAAAGAATGACTGGAAAGAAGGATTGATCCGAATGGAGCGCTACTTCCTCTCAAATTATAATTTTAAAGGAAAATTTACCTTAGAAAAAATTATCAATTTTGTAATGCCGCCAAAAAAAATACCTTACAATATGCATCCTTATGGTAAATCTATGTTCTGGATGCTTAGTCCAGAGGCTGCAATGTACGTTGTTGAAAAAGTTGAGAATGACAAAAAATTAATGCAATTCTTCTCTTTTTGTTGGGGAAGTGACGAATTCGTATTTCAAACTGTGTTAATGAACTCAAGTTATAAAGATAAGGTCATTAACGAAAATTACCGCTTTATAGATTGGTCGTTAGGTGGTGCGAATCCAAAAATTTTAGATGAAAATGACTTTAAACCAATTCAAGAATCTAATATGTTATTTGCCAGAAAAATGGACATGGTTAAAAGTTCAAAACTAATGAATCTAATAGACAGTAATCTTTTAACGCTCTTTGGTGTATTGACATGGCACATATAATTAACCTTACAACCTTTAAGGATACAAGAGGTATATTAACTGTATTAGATAAGGTTGTTGATTTTGAAATTAAACGCCTCTTTTACATTTACGCAGTTGATAATTCTGACCGTGGTGGCCACAGACACCACAATACCTATCAGGCTGCCATATGTATTCAAGGTTCTTGCCAGATCACTAATAATAATGGTAAGAAAACAGAAGTATTTGATTTAGACTCCCCAGAAAAATGTTTAATTTTAAAACCGGAGGATTGGCATATAATGCATGATTTTTCAACTGATGCTATTTTACTTGTACTAGCCTCTACTGCATTTGATCCAAAAGATTACATCTATGAACCATACGATAATCCCATATGAGAATTTAAAAACGCTCAATAAGCCTTTTGAAGATGAGCTAAAACAAAAGTTCTCGGATTTTTTGGATAAAGGCTGGTATATTCTGGGGGAAGAAGTTTCTTTATTTGAAAAGGAATTTGGCGACTTTCATAATGAAAAATATGTAGTAGGTGTTGCAAATGGATTGGATGCACTTATACTTTCGCTAAAGTGTTGTAATTTTAAAACAGGGGATGAAGTTATTGTTCCATCTAACACTTACATAGCTACTATTCTGGCCATATTACATTGCGGTTTAACACCTGTGTTTGTTGAGCCTGATATAGCCACTTACAACATTAATCCTGAAGAAATAAAGAAGGCGCTCACCAAGCGCACCGTAGCCATTATGCTTGTTCATTTATATGGCCAATGTTGTGACATGGACGCTATTACTTCGATCGCTAAAGAGAATAACCTAAAATTAATAGAAGATTGTGCGCAAGCACATGGTGCCACTTTTAAGGGACAGATTGCCGGTACATTTGGAGATTTTAGTGCTTTTAGCTTTTATCCCACTAAAAACTTAGGCGCATTAGGCGACGCAGGGGCAATCATCTGTAAATCTGAGGATGATTATAATACATTAAGGCAACTTAGAAACTACGGATCCGAGAAAAAGTACCACAATGGTATAGTGGGATACAATTCAAGATTAGATGAAATACAAGCTGCTTTCTTAAGAATAAAACTACCCCATCTACGAGAGATTAATGCGCATAAAAAAAAACTAGCTTCAATTTATCATTCAGGTTTAAGTAATGATTTTATAAAACCAGTAATCAATAGCGATTTTAAAAATGTATATCATATTTTTAATATAAGGCACCAGGAACGTGACAGACTTAAGGACTACTTGCTTGCCAACCATATTGGAACAGAAATACACTATCCGATTTCTCCGCATAGACAAAAAGCCTTAAAGGCTATGAATCATTTAAATTATCCGATTTCTTCTGAGATTCATAGGACAACATTGAGCCTTCCTTGTTCCTTTGCACACCAAACGGATGATATACACAGAGTAGTTGACGTTCTAAATAAGTTTAAATAACTAAATGTATGCACTATCTGATAAAAGAGTTTATCCCTCCCATCCTAAATACCTTAAGATGGTATAGCTTTAAATATGGATGGAAAGGACGATACAAAACCTACGAAGATGCAAAAGAAAAGTGCAGTGGCTATGACGAAAATCATATCTTACAAAGGATAATTGAGACGACCAGTAAGGTAAAAAAAGGAGAAGCAGCTTACGAGCGTGATGGAATTATTTATGATGAGGTAAAAATCAATTTCCACTTGTTGAATGTGCTCCTTCTGGTTTCTTCCAGAAATGGAAATAAATTAACTGTTATCGACTTCGGGGGATCATTAGGAACATCATACTATCAGAACATTGGTTATTTATCTCATTTAACCAGCCTAAACTGGTGTATTATTGAGCAACCTAAATTTGTAGAAACCGGCAAACAATCATTTGAAAATGAACATGTTAAATTTTTCAATTCAATAGAAGAATGTTTATCTAAACACCCTAACCCGGATTTAGTATTGATATCCAGCGTACTGCAGTATATACCAGAACCTTATGATCTCCTAAAAAAAATTCAATCTTATAACATCCCGAATCTTATGCTTGATTTAGTTGGGTATAATGATAAAGCTGAAGATAGAATCACGGTTCAGCATGTACCTCCCATTTTTTATGGCATTGAGGCCTCTTACCCTTGTACATTTTTTAATCGATCAAAATTAGAATCTCAGTTAAAAACCAACTATTCCAAAACATTTGATTTTATTTCAGAACAAGAAAGATACTACGTAGGACTCAAACCATTTAGATATGAGGGGTCATTTTGGCAGTTAAAGGCATAGTGTTACTTTTACATGAATGCTAGGACAGCCTTTTCATAAATAAAAATATGAATTGATTTTTATTAGCTTTGTTAATACCGAATAACATTCATCAATACTTTATCAAGTTCAAATTTTTTTCCCTTTTTATGATTGAATCAATAACTCAGAAATTTAAGAATCTTAAGAGTAATTTAAACATAAAAAGAACCCTTGTGTTAGTGTGGAAAGCAGCAAAGGGTTGGATGATCATTTCAATAACAATGATTGTAGTCGAAACATTTTTGTTTTTGGGTTCTATTTATGCGCTAAAAATCCTGATTGATAAAGTTGCTCACATCAATTCAATAGCTCAAAATTCAGAGGCATTAATAATAAAGCATGTTCTGATTGCTGCTGCTTTCTCTGTATTGTATGCTATTGCAAAAGCTTTTTCTGCTTATGTAACTGAAGTTCAAGCTACGAAGGTTGCAAACTATATGGATGAAAAAATCCATCAAAAGGCCATAGAGATGGATCTTTCCCGCTACGAAAGTCCAGATTATTACGATATCCTAAAACGTGCGAAGGACGCTGGTTCAGATCGGCCAAACCTCGTAATTACGACAATTATGGAAATCGCAAAAAACCTGCTTAACCTTTTTGCTGTAGCCTCCCTATTTATAACCATCAATTGGTTCTTACTTCCCCTTCTGGTTATTTTTGTACTTCCAACCCTTTTTGTACGTATATATTTTGCCAACAAGCAGAATATGTGGCGTTTAAAGCATACTGAACTTGAACGTAAATCTTCGTATTTAAGTAATCTTATTACTTCTGATGTCTCCGCTAAAGAAATAAGAAGTTTTAATCTAGGTTATTACTTTAAAAACCTATACCAAGTAATTAGAATCGAGGTTTTACATCAAAAACTGAAACTTACTTACAAGAGAACATTAAACGAAACTATCACTTCCTCGATTGCAACTATAGGCTTTTTCACCTGTATTGGCTATATATCGGTAGGAACTGTCCGAGGTACAACCAGTGTTGGTGACATCGCCTTGTTTCTTATCATTTTTCCCCAATCATTCTCACTAATTCAAAACGTCTCTTCTGGAATATCAATTCTATATCACAATAATATATTCATTAATAGCATATTTGAACTATTTGATCTCAAGCCAAGCTTTACAAATACGGATGAATCGGTGCCTATACCTACAGATAAGGAACTTGACCTTGAACTTGAAGATGTTAGCTTTACTTACCCACATGCTAAAAAGCCTACACTAAGCAAAATCAATATTAAAATCCCATCCGGAAAAATTATTGCTATAGTAGGCCTAAATGGAGCCGGGAAATCCACTTTAATAAAACTTTTGTGCAGATTATACGACCCTATATCAGGAAGTTTAAAATTAGGTAAAATTGACATCCGAAAATTTGAGATGGAAGCATATAGAAAGCAATTGAGTGCTGTTTTTCAGGACTTTTCTAAATATAATGTTTCTGCTGCCGATAATATTAGATTTGGAGATCTTGACAAAAAATACGAAGAAGAAAATATCATTGCCGCATCTAAAAACTCGGGGGCCCATCTTTTTATTGAAAAATTTCCTAAAGGCTATCAAACAATGATGGGTAGATTATTCGAAGACGGTCATGAAGTAAGCATCGGTCAATGGCAAAAATTAGCAATTGCCAGAGCATTATATAGTGAATCTAGGTTTATCATACTTGATGAGGCAACCAGTGCTTTAGATGCTATTGCTGAAAAAGAATTGTTTGACGCTTTCAGAAAGCATATTGGAAGCCGGGCAGCCTTAATTATCAGTCACAGGCACTCTGCCGTTAAGCATGCAGATTATATCTATGTACTTTCTGGAGGCTCGATAGTACAGGAAGGTACTGATGAACAATTGCTAGAAATGGATGGCGATTATGCCAAATTGTTTAATGAACATAAATCAAAGTCTAAGGTATGACGAAGGGCAATATCGAAAACTCCGTTCTAAAAGGGATACGGTATCTTCAGGATCATCAGTATCCTAATGGCGAATTCTGTTGTTACATTGGACAGGATGATGAGATGAAAATGTGTATTACACAAAGCAATATCTTTCCTACTTCACTGATTTCCTACTCTATACTTCATTTAAGACACATCCCAGAAGCAAGTGAAATCCTTGATAAAGCCTGTGCTTTTCTGCAGTACCAGGCCATGCGTGGCGGTGTTTGGAATAACTTCACTATTTTAAATCCATTGTTTCGCATATGCCCACCAGATGTAGATAATACCGTTTGTGCGTCTTTGGTACTTCAAAAGTTAGATAAACATCATCATCCTAATAAAGAATTGGTTCTTGCGAACCGTAATGAAACAGGATTATTTTATACCTGGTTTACATTAAGGCCGAAGTTTAACCGGATGAAGAATTACTGGCTCCTTAGTCTGAGGGAATTTAAACATCCTATAGGAACTTTCCTTTTCTGGAAAAACACAGAAGCCACAAGATATGATGTTGATGCTGCCGTAAATGCAAATATTTTATACTATTTGGGATTAAATGAGCAGACAGCACCTATTGTTGATTATATGTTGGATATCATTGCAAAGAAAAAAGAAAATGATTGCGATTCTTGGTATTGCAACCCATTTACCATTTATTATTTTTTCTCCAGAAATTATAAAGCTGGGATCCAGGAATTGGAACCTGCTGCAAAAGCAATAGTTGAGCGTATACTTGGGACATTAAAAGATGATCATTCAATTGGAGAAAGTATACTTGACACAGCTTTAGGTGTCATATCACTGATCAATTGCGGATACCATTCTATATTACTAGAAAAGACTATTGAATATATCATTGATCAACAAAAACACTCGGGAGGTTGGCACAGATGGGCCGTTTATTACGGAGGGCCTAAAAAGCGATTGACTTATGGATCAGAAGAAATGACCACAGGTTTTTGCCTGGAGGCTTTAGCGCTTTATAATTTACAATTGCAAGAAGGAAATATTAACCATTCGGATTATTTAGAATTAACTTGAAAAATACAGATCATAAAAAAATAGCACTAGTCACATTCTGCATCGATGATTGGGGTGGAAGTGAAGAACTTTGGGCCCTGGCTATTCCTTTTCTTAAGAATGGGACTTCGCTAACCTTATATAAAGCCCGTATAAACAGGTCTCATCCAGAGATCATCAAGCTGATTAATCAAAATATTGAGCTTATTGAATTGGATCCACAACTTTCCTTAAAAAAGAGAGTAATGCGCAAGGTAAGCCGTCTCATACAAAAAATTGGCTTAGAAGAGTACAGAGACAACCACAGCTTGTATAAATTTCATCATGAAATAAAAAATTCCATCCCTGAACTAGTTATCATTGCTCAAGGTATAAATTTTGATGGTCTATCTTACGCTTATCAATGTTATTTGCTAAAAATCCCCTATGTTATTATAGCCCAAAAAGCAGTTGATTTTTACTGGCCCTATCCTACTGATAGGGACTATATGAGAAAAACATTGGTAAATGCCAATAAATGCTATTTCGTATCACACCATAATAAACGCCTTACGGAAGAACAATTTGGTATCAGATTAGAAAATAGTGAGGTTGTCTTTAATCCAATCAAAACAAAACGTCAAATAATCCCCTTCCCACCAATTGATACCGGTTATCGACTGGCTTGTATTGCACGTCTATTTATTATTGATAAGGGGCAAGATATTCTTTTACGGATACTGAATACAGAAAAATGGAGACAGCGACCAATCACAGTTTCATTTATAGGATCTGGTCATGATGAACAAGCAATAAGAGACCTGGCAAACCTTTTAGACCTTCAAAATGTAGAATTTGTAGGCTTTAGTGACAATATTGAAGATTTATGGAAGAATTATCATGCACTGATTTTACCTTCCAGAAGCGAAGGTCTTCCATTATCAATGATAGAGGCCATGTCCTTAGGTAGGACCGTTATTGTAAGTAATGCAGGTGGTAATGCGGAAATCATTGACAATGGTATAAATGGCTTTATTGGGGATGCAACTGAAAAAGATTTTGAAAGTGCTATGGATAAGGCATGGGAAATGCGAGAAGAGTGGCCGGAAATAGGGAAAAAGGCTTATTTACATATTAAAAATCATTTACCTGCATCCCCGGAGACTGAGTTTGCGACTAGTATAAATAACTTATTAGATGGCTAATAACCTGTCAATTATACGGTCTTCTGAATGGTGGGAATACAAACTTCCACCACTACTTGCTATTGGATATGCCACAGCAATCAAATCTGATGGCCAATTTATAAAATCTATACCACATCTTTTATTTCTCTTATTTTCATTAATTATTGGCGCTGCTTACGTAAGTATCATCAATGATATAACGGATATTGATGACGATGCAGCCAGTGGAAAATCCAATAGGATTGCCAGGGTTAACCCAAAAGTTAGATGGGTATTTCCAACATTATGTTTGTTAGCAGGAGGATTGTGCTGTTATTATCTTTATCCTGATTGGTTATCTATCCTTTTATATACTATACCATGGATCTGTTTCAGCTTGTATTCTTTCCGGCCGATAAGATTGAAAAACAGAGGGTTATTGGGCGTTTTGGCCGATGCTAGTGGCTCACATATTTTCACAAGTCTACTGATGATCAGCAGCATTAGTTTCATAACAAACCAATCCGTTGACTGGTTGTGGTTTATAAGTACTGGAGTTTGGGCATTATGTTATGGGGTAAGAGGTATCCTATGGCATCAGTTTTATGATCGGAAAAATGATATCCAAGCCCAGCTAAATACCTTTGCAGTATATACTGATCCAAAACTGTTTAGAACTAGAGAAGTCGTCATTTTCACTATAGAGCTATTGGCAATGACCATCATGTTATTTTGTATACACTATCTCCTCCCAATCATAGCCTTATTTGTTTATCTGCTTGTGGCATTTAGCAGAACATATAAGCTAAACTATACCCCAGTTATCATTATAGCGCCAGAAAACCATCCCTACCACATATTGATGGCTGATTTTTATCAAGTGTATTTTCCACTATCCTTATTGTGCACCGCAGCCATAAATGAGCCATATGTTTTTATTATACTGATCATACATTTAGCCTTATTCCCTAAAAAAACAATCACATCTTTAAAAGATTTAAAGATTCTGCTTTCCATGAGGTAATTTTATCTGTTTTTCCATTGCCGTAATAGCTGATATTCCTATCTTAGTAAGATAAATTGCTGCTCCCCCTCTTAACTAAGATATTAATGGACATTCAGAAACTTGTAACCATAATAATTCCAACCTATAATAGAGCTACAAAAATTTCAGATGCAATACAAAGTGCGTTAAATCAAACCTATCAGCATACGCAAATTATAGTAATTGACGATGGCTCAACTGACAATACCGTTGAAATATTAAAGAAATACCCTGAGATTGAATATTACTATAAAGAAAATGGAGGACAGGCATCTGCAAGAAATCTTGGTTTAAAAAATGCAAAGGGTTCAATAATTGCTTCACTTGATTCTGATGACATTTGGTATCCGGATTTCTTAACTAAATGTGTAGAAAAATTAGAATCAGAACAACTGGACTTTGTATTTGCCAACTGGAATCAGGAAACTAGAGAAGGAAATAATTGGGACTTTCTAATCAATGATCCTTTTCTAAAACCTTACTTCAAAAAGAAAATTGGTCATTGGGTTAACTTAGAATATAGAGAAACCCGAGATCTTTATATTAAGGCCTGCCCCTCTCCCTCTTCCTCGGTAGTGATGCGTAAATCTTCTATAATCTCTGGTTGGGATGAAAAAATTAAGATCGGTGATGATTGGTGCATGTATTTAGACATGATTTTAAGCAAAGAGTGTCATATCGCATTTACACTCGAGAAACTGTGGAATAAAAGAATTGACGATATAAATATATATGATGGGAGAAAATGGAGTGAAGTGCTTGAATTTTTGTACGTAGCAGATTTAAAAAGAAAAATGGCGAGGTTTAACCATTTGCTAACTAAAATTGAATTAAAGTTACTTCAGGAAAGATACATGGCAAGTTTAGTTGAACTTTCAAAGCATAATCTAGTTCGTAGGTTCAAGGTTTTGACATCTTTCAACTTGCTTGGAGAGTCTTTAGCTATGAATATTCCTTTCACTTTAAAAACTATCCCCAGCGTATTGCTAAAAAGTTTGCAAAATAAAATAAAAAGCTAAGCTTCTCTAATTTTATCCGGGGGATAAAGTACAAAAGAAAAAGGATTAGGAACAGGGCTTTTATAAGGACTGTACAAGCCCAAATACTTAACTATTTTAGTTTCATCAGCTTTATTTATGAAAAAATCAGTGGACAATAAGTAATACTTGAGCAGCTCGAAATAGGAATTTGCTTTATCTGGCCTGATGTTTAAGTAATACATGGCTTTCCATTTTAATTTCTCCATCAAGTTGTTACTTGGATATTGAAAGTAATCATTAACATATTTCTCTACGCTCCCCTCCTCCAGTTTTAAATAATGAAACTCTCGTTTAATTAGCAAAACCGCATATTCCTTAACTGTAGAAGATAAAAAATAAGCGGAAGCGGGAATCGCTATTCCCCCGGCACCTACACCAATAAGCAATAAAAATCTTCTTCTTTTCATAGCTAAAATGTTTTGTCGGCAGCAAATAAAGATAAAGCCGATAATGTTAATGTTGGATTTGAAGCACTATAAGTAGTAAAAGCTCCTGCCCCAAGAACAAATAGATTTCGATATTGATGATGGATAAGATGCTTATCTACAACGCCAAGCTTAGGGTCGCTACTCATCCTTGTTCCCCCAATTATATGTCCTTCATTAGGGAATGGTTCTAGATATTTCAGTTTTTCTACCGGTAAACATGAAAGGATTCCGGGTAATTTTTCTTTCATATTTTCAATCCCTTTTAATACATATTCAGACCTACCATTAAAATTAACTTCTGGAATCAATTTATTTGAGGTCGTAGTTATATAGTTCTTATCTTGAGGTAAATCTTCGAACAGTAAACGAAAACTTGCTATATTAAGCCATTTTCCGCGCTCTAACCGAATGTTATAGGGTGCATTACTAACTTCCATTAAACAAGCGGCAAAATCCTTTCTATGCGCCCCGTCATACAACATATAACCGTTTGCATTTACCCAGGTACTTCCGCCAACATTGCTCATGTTATCTAGATATATAAGCACTTGCATTCCCAGTTGCTCCCCAAAACCTCTACCCGTCAATGGATTCTTATCACCAGCATTTAATAAAATATTTGTATTAAAAAACGGATTTGCTCCTAATGCCACAACTTCAGCAGAGGCCTTATATTCCTTATCGTCCTTGATGTAATAAATCTTACGAACAACGTCATTTGCCGTTTCCAAACTATATACCTGAGCACCGTACACCAATTCTATTCTATGGTCCTCGTATACACCTATGTTAGAATTTTCAATTGTAAATTTGGCATTAACCGGGCAAGTATCGCATGTACTAGAAGCCATACATGAATTTCTACTCGATGTACTGCGACTTGCTCTTGCTGTTGGTTGGCTTATATACTGATTTCCATATGTTTTATGTAATATTTTATCAACGAGACTAAATGTATGTGGAGGCAGAGGATATTTTCCTTTTCTAGGGAAGGGTGTCCCCTCAGGACCTGAGACTGACATCAGCTCTTCAGCTTCGTAATAATAAGCATCTAAATCATTGTAATCTACGGGCCAATCTTGCTCAATGCCATAAAGCGTCTTCATTTTGAAATCCGATGGCATAAATCGAGGCGTACATCCCCACCAACAATTAGAACAGCCGCCATAACCAGTCGTAAATGGCCATCTTTTTTCAGTGTTTATATTATTTATCGCATTCTCCCATGGCTCCTCAAATTTTTGATAGGCAGAATACTCCCCTCTTTTAACTTTAAGTCTTTCCGCATGCGGATATAAATTCCCCCTTTCGAGTACAAGAACCCGTTTACTTTGGCCAACTTTAGACAAATATTTCTTTAAAAAAAAGCTTGAAGCGAAGCCCGTACCAACAACTATTAAATCATATTCATTGTTCTGCATCAGCATATATATGTTAAAAAATTAGAAAGTCCCATTTACTAATAGGTATAATTGTTTGCATTCTGTAAGAACCAATGTAACCATGGAATCTCTACAAACATTAGAACGCATAGCAAAATAGTGAATAAGATGAGGTAAATCATAAACCATTTCCGTGTATATAATTTTTCTGATCCTTGTACAGGCGAATCATTCAACAACCCTATTCTTAGGTACCACGAAAATAACAATGCAAAGAAGGGAAAGCTTACCAAAAGTTCAATTCGATCTTTTATCAGAAAAATACCCATAAAAAAAGCGCAGGTAATTCCATAAAAAAACATAGAAACCAATAAACTATTTTCAGAATAATGTTTAAAAGACTTTCTGTACCGTCCTGCAATTTCAGCATCGCCGATTAACCTATACTCAGCAAAACGCTTGGTAGCCATCAAAAATGCTCCTCCCATCCAATACGCGATAATAATACTCACTGGTGGAAAAGTATTAATCCAATCCAAATCCCATTTAGTATTAGGCATACCTAAGGCTGGAGTAAAAATAAACCATCCAGCTGCAAACCTTATCGGATTATTAACAGATTCACTAAGGACATCTAAAAAAACTCTATCCTTACTTCTAAACGGCTTTACATTATATACAACACCCATAATAAGTAATAGCCCCGCCATAGATAGAAATTTAAGCGAAACTGCATGTGCCAAAACTATCCCAACAATCGCTAAAATTACATACTCTGTATAAACAAATATTGGATTTACAACTCGGACAACTGCAGATCTTTTCTTTTTTAATGGATGATACCTATCAAAACGTGCATCCAAATATTCATTTATAACATAATTGGCAGACGCTATAAGACAGATACTTACTATACCTAAAATAATTTTCGAAACCAAGAATAAATCCATAGGTGTATGGAATATAGACAATGCGAACAGCATCCCGGGCACCATAAAAAGGTTTTTCACCCAATTATCAGGTCTGGCAATGGCAATATAATCTCTTAGTTTAGCACGTTTTTCCTTAATATCCTGATCGATAATTCCATCTTCAGGTAAAGGTATATTATTCATAACAACTCATTTTTTAGCACTGATTATTAATTGATTGGAAAGTTCTTCGTAAAAATCATTATTCGCTGCCAATTTATCAACCAACAGAAAAGGAATTCCGGCCTGTCTTGAACAAGCTCCATCTAAATCATCTCTATCTCCAATGAAAAGACAATTGTTTTTATCTTTGATATCTAATTCAGAGATAATATAATTTAGCCCATTTGGCAATGGTTTTAAAGTATTCACTTGCTCATCTGTTGAACTTACAACAATATCAGCACTTAAGCCCATGCTATTCAACTTGTCAGCAGATTCATAATCAGAATAAATCGCTGTCAATATCTTATTCTGTTTTAAAACATTAAAAAAAAGGATTATGCCAGGATATGTAAATTGTCCTAGATATCTGTTTGGAAAGTTAAACATCCATTTCTCTATCACTTTCGCAACTTTGGTAACTGGCACGTTCATTTTCTCCGCACACCATACAAATTGCTGAAGATAAAGATCTTCAAATTGAGCGCCACCTCTTTTTTCTCTTTCATTTCTAAAATGATAAAGAATTAAAAGATCTCTATACCGCCATGGTCTAACCAGGTAATGCTTGATAAGAGCTACTAACATTTTTCTTCTTAACCTCTTTTGATCATAGAGTGTACCATCAACATCAAAAATTACAAGCTCTAATGTATCCCAGGAAATATTTTTTACACTCATACATTTATTTAAGGATAAAATTATTAAAAAATTAGATATTGCATAGCTTTAAAAGATTATTAATGAATATTTTAAATACAGTATATTTTTCCAACAAAAACTATTGGAACTTGTCAGTATGTCTCCTTTTAATCATTGGATTTGCATTCCGCATCTTTCATTTTATTTATAACAGGTCCCTATGGATAGACGAAGTCTATTTATCTACAAGTTTAGTAAAAATGGACTTTCGAGAATTAGCAACTAAACCGCTATACTATCAGCAAAAAGCCCCAATAGGCTTTTTATGGTTAAATAAATTGGTGATCAACTTATTTGGTAATACTGAAATATTTCTCAGGTTAATTCCTCTTATATCTGGTGTAGCCTCAATGCTATTATTTGTTCCTATATCGAAGTACTTTCTTAACAATTGGGGAAGGTTGATCGCTATAGGTATAATTAGTTTTTCACCTGCATTGATTTATCACAGTGTAGAAATCAAACAATACTCGACCGAGTTATTTTGCACTCTTCTTTCGCTGTATATGTTTATTAAATATAATCAAAGTACAGAATTAAAAGGGATGTTTCAATGGGGTATTATTGGGGCGACCATCCTATGGTTTTCTCATTCCGCTATATTTATCTTGTCAGGGATAGCAATTGGCTTGGGCCTACAATACCTCTTAGAGAAAAAATGGAAAAGTCTCTTTTTAAGTTTAATCCCATTTACCATATGGTTAATTAGCTTTCTCATTAATTATACCCTCTTCACTCATAAGCATGTAGAATCAAAATGGATTGTTTATTGGTTTAGATCGTACGCTAACTTTATGCCTTTTCCTCCAAAGTCCTTAACCGACTTAACTTGGTTTCCATTAAACTTATACAGGATGATAGACTATCCTTTAGGCCTTTTATGGAATTTTAATAGTCTGACAAATAACCCGCCACTAAATCAAGTATTAAAAATGCCGTTTATTGGTATTGGTCTACTTTTTATAGGTGTTTATGCCCTATGCAGAAGAAATAAAGCACATTTCTCTATACTCATCCCCCCTATAATTATTACTTTAATAGCTTCCTCATTAGAATTGTATCCATTAACTGAAAGATTTTGGGTATTCCTCAGCCCTATACTTATCTTGATCATTGCCTTTGGCTTTGATTATTTGATTAAGGGTTTTAAGTCAAAAAGAACTATTGTTCTTCTTTTAATCATTGTCCTTTTCGGGCCATTCTACCAATCTCTAATATTCACATTCAAACCGGAAACCTTTTACGTCCATAAAAAATCATTTCAAAGAGAAGCGCTAATTTATCTCAATAACAATTATAGAAAAAATGATATAGTTTATATTTACTGGAATGATTTACCTGGATATAAATTATATAAGGATATATATCATCTAAATTTCAATGCAGTAGAAGGAACGGATGTACGTCAACAATCTAAAGACCTTAAGGATTATTACAAGAATTTAGAACCTGATTTTAATCAACTATCCGGTGGAAAAAGAATATGGTTGATATATAATACGATGTATACATCGAACATAGGTGACAAAATAGATGACCCAAGCTGGTATTACCAAAAGAATCATAATTCGACAGATGATTTAGTTAAGGAACTCCTAAGATTCGGCCCCACCCTTAAAAAATATAAGACTAAAGATATAACGGTCTATTTGATTGATAACAATAAAAAAAAATAAATGTAGTTTTTTATACATATTTTTATAAATTCACTGATTATGTCCAAGTATAATACGCAAAATCAACCTTTAGTTTAAACATCTTCATTTAAGCCCTCAATATGCGTATTGCACATATCATAATGACACATAAAAATCCTAATCAATTAGCAAGATTGATCAAGCGATTACATCACCCCCAATTCGACTTTTATATCCATGTTGACAACAAAATACCCATAGGTGATTTTAAATCAGTTTTAGATATTGAACAGGTATCATTTATTAAAAATAGAATAACTTGCAATTGGGGAGGAAATAGTTTTTTACAAGCAATCGTCGGCTCCGTAAAAGAAGTTCTTTCGCTTAATAAGGACTATGATTTTATCAACTTACTAAGTGCTCAGGACTATCCTTTAACCTCGGCTGAAAACATCTATCAGTACTTTGCCGATAAAATAGGGATGAACTTCATTTCATATGAAGATTCCCACGATTCGGTGTGGTTGGAGCAAGCCATTTTTCGTTATGAAAAGTATCACTTTACCGATTTTAGCTTTAAATGGAAATATTTTGCTCAAAAAGTTTTGAATCAAATCACACCTTCGCGAAAGTTTCCGCTTCCCATGAAACTGTATGGGGGAAGTAAATCTTCCTGGTGGACTATTAGTAAAGAAAGTGCGATATATCTAACCGAAATCCTAACGGACAATTTAAAACTAAATAGGTTCTTAAAGTATTCTTGGGGGACAGATGAATTTGTTCTTACAACTCTCCTTATGAACTCACCGTTCAAAGACAGAACAGTTAATAACAATTTGAGATATATTGATTGGTCTGAAGGAAATGCTCACCCCAAATTACTCTTAGCGGAAGATTTTGAATCTATTAAATCATCAAACATGATATTTGCAAGGAAATTTGATCAGGAAATTGACCCCCTTGTACTGGATAAGATTGATAATGAATGTCTGGCATGATCACAATTGTTTTAGCAGCTATATTCGGGTAAAAAAATTCCCACTTATTTTTCAGAAACAAATAGAGGATTACACTAACAATTCCCCAACTTACAGAATCAAATTCTACAGGAAGCTCACCAACAAGTATTAGAGGCCGACAGAACTGCTTTATGTAATATAAATGTCATAAAAAAAATATATTAAAGTTGGAAATAAAAAGCTAAACATGGGAAAATCATTCCCCACACAAAGGATAAGCACATTTCCTTTCATTTATCTGTTCCTTAATGTCAGGACACAAAAACAAGGTTTTATTTTTTGTGTATAAATTTCATTACAATTGTGGCGATAAGGGATAAATTTAGAAATAAACTTACATTTATGGTAAACAACTCAAAGATGCATTTAATAATATGTGTATTAGTACTATTATGTGCTGCTTGCAAAAAAAATCCAATCATAACTGAAGAACCTGCGGTAGATATACCGGCCACAACACCACCAGTACCCTCAAATCCAAAACCAGATCCAGACCCAACACCTAATCCAGCTTTAATTAATATCGAAGTGGGAACAGGCTCAGGCTCGTTAACAATAGACGGAGCCACGCTTAATATCCTCCCAAATACGCTCGTAAAAATTAAGTCTGGAAATTATAATACAATTACAATAAGAAACATCACAGCCACCGTAGATAAGCCTGTGTACGTTAAAAATGACGGGCAAGTTAACATATCTGGTTCCATGCAGACAAATAACATTAGCAACGTTGTGATCGCAGGAGATAATACATCAGGCATTACATATGGGATTAACTTTGAGAACATTTCATACAGAGCCATTCGTTTTGATGGAAAGATGAACAATGTTACCTTAAAGAATATGCGCTTTAAAAACGTTGGCGATTATGTAATGTCAGCACAAAGTAGCGGAGTACAATATACCGGCAGTGCGGATACAAGAACCGATGGCTTTAAAATATTGTATTGCATGTTTGATAATGCAGGAACAATATCAATGGGTGGAAACTACTATAAAGACAGTGGTGAAGATACAGGGCTTTTCAAAGATGTTGAAATTGCTTACAATACATTTCAAAATAGCGACTGGGGAAGTATGTGCAGCTTCACCAATACACAGGATTATAATATACATCACAATGTAGTTAATAACGTAAATCCGACAGCCAATCAGCATAATGGAGTATTCTTCATGCAGGGCAATGGAAAATTCCACCACAACAAGCTAACTAACTATCAAGGAAATTCAATCAGAATGTGGGTTTACTCAAGAGGCACCACCCCTTCGACAGTTGAAATTTACGAGAATATTTGCTACAACACTAGAAAATATAGCGGTTTTGAATTGCAAGCATTTGACAGAAATATAAATCCTGGAAAAACAACCTATGTTAATGCTAAAGTCTATAACAATACAGTAGGGAAAATGAACATATCAAAGGATTGGGAAGGTCAAATTTTAGACCTTTACAATACAGGTGGTTCATTAGAATACTATAACAACCTAGGGTTTGATTTAATTAGTGGAAAAACCATTGAAAATATGATCAACAATATGAGTGACACTAAGATTATTGTTAATTCGAATAATAAGTACGTTCCTCAACAATCAAATGCCGTGAATGATACTAATAACTTTACGTCAAAATTCCCTGGTGTAGGAGCCTCTGGAATTTAACAACGGAAAAGTAATACAAAAAACAAGGCCGAGATTATAACATAATCTCGGCCTTTTTTTTTTAAACTCAGAATAATACTACTGTCTCAAAAAGGAGCGCTTAAGTATATTTGAAATCTTATTATATACTTTTCTGATAACACGACGATTACCGCTTATTGGTTTAAAATTTTTCCATGGTGTCATTGATAAATACCTAAAAAACTCATCTTTATATACTTGCTTAGAATTATAGGAAGTAAATATAGGCTTGATATCAAGGAAATGTACAATAAATGGATTATCGTTTTCTTTAAATGCAAACCAATTCCATTTAGGATCCAGTTCCAACCACTTATTAGCCATTACAACATTTAATCCGTATTGATCAGGTAAACGAACATGCTCTTTATACTTTGTTAATACGGATATAACTTCACTAGAAACATCTTCTTGAAGCCACTTTTTCGTATTAATAACTAAAATGCCAGAATTAAAATACTTTGTATCAGCAGAAAGGCCAAGTTCTTTATAATTAGATATCCCCCCCCATTCACAAGCTACGTTTAAACCAACATCTTGAACAGCGGCTATTGTATGATCGCCTAAAGGCAAATGCCATAGTTTCGATATATCATCCTGAACTATAGTATCTACATCCAAGTAGATCAACTTTTCAACATCAGCATCAACAATGTAGGGAGAAAAAACCCTCAAATAAACTGTCCAAGGATAAGCCGAATTATCTATAGGCACTACAATGCTATCAGGAATTATCTCCCTGCTTTTAAACCATTTAAGTGTTATTCTTTTTGGATCTACAATTGTTTCTAATTTCGCACGCGTTTTACTCGATATGCCATCATCTATAATATGAAAATCTATATGCTCTTCAGTTTTATGATTTAATTCAATCGATTTCAATAATGCACCAATCAAAATTGCATAATGATTATCACTTGCTACGACAATGGATATGTTATTCTTTTTCATATTTTATAAAGAGTATTTTTTTGCTTATCCGCCATTCAAATAAAGAGAACACATCCCATATAAACCAAGCTATTGGAGAGATACAAATTTCATGCTATATCGTGAACTACAAGACCAAATAAAAATAATGTAATAATTTATAAGTTTACAGTAAAAAGGAGATTATATGTTATTTAATTACGAACTGAACTTTCTGAAACATATTTTTTATCTTTTTTAAGTAACGACTAGATTTCCCAATCGGCTTAAAATTTCTCCATTGAGTTTGTTTCAGATAAAAAAAGAATTCTTCTTTATAATTATAGGAATACTCTTTATAAATTGGTTTTCTATGAAAGTAATGTATCAAACTCGGTTTAAGGATGGTATTAACAGAAAAACAACTCCACGTTGGATCTATTTCATGCCACTGCCCAATCAATGCAACATTTAAACCATACTGATCACTTAATGAAGCATATTTTTTATTATTAGCAATAGCATCAATAGCTTTTCTCGTAATATCGGCGTCAAGCCATTTTTTAATATTAATCACCTGCAATCCAGAGTTAAAATACTTTTGATTTCCATCCAATCCTAGCTCTTTGTAATTTTCTATTCCATTTCCTATCGTCTTCATTTTAGGACCAATTGTATCACTAATAGCTCCAATGATAGATTCACCGATATCTATATTCCATAAATTACTAATATCATCAAGCATAATCATATCTACATCGAAGTAAATAATCTTTTCAACCTGAGCTGGAATAAAATAAGGTATTAACAATCGCACAAGAATATTTAGCGGATAAGCATTATTGATGAAGGGAAGATTTACATCCTTAGGGATTGCATTCTCCATCTCAATCCAATGCAGTTGGATCTTATCATGGTTCAAGGAATCAATAATTTTTACACGACTTTTTTTTGAGATACTATCATCAACTATATAAACATCTATTATCTCTTCTTCTTTATGATTTAACTCAATCGATTTTAAGAAAGCCGCTAACAAAACAGCATAATAGTCATCACATACTAGTACAATACTTATTCTTTTTTCCTGCATCTGTAATAAATAAGAAATTTCATTAAAATAATAATAACGAAAGTATAAATTTTGCGTGGATTATTGTGAATAAATATATCCGAAGAATGACATATAGCTCTTATTTTTAACTGTTAAGGTTCAATCATCAAAATAACACATTACTATTTACCGGCGTATCCTCTGGAAGTATGTTTTAAATAAACTATAAAATATATATTTGTTGAACCAAACAATGCCATACGAATTCGAAAACTCTAAATTCCATGTGTTTAATTAGCATAATTGTCCCCGTTTATAACGTTGAAGAATATATTGAAAAGTGTATTTCGTCACTTTTACAACAGACCAATAAAAATTTCGAGATTATAATAGTCGATGATCAATCCCCAGATCAATCTATTAATTTGGCTAGTAAATTACTGTCAACTCAAAATGCTATTGCTTATCAAATAATAACCAGCGAAAAAAATGGTGGACTTTCTGCAGCAAGGAACTTAGGAATAAGTAAATCCAATGGAAAATTTCTATTGTTCGTTGATAGTGATGATTGGATAGAGATTAACACGGTACAAAAGCTGGTGGAGGCTACATCTACAAAAGACTCAGAAATGTTTTTTTTTCGAGTACGACAGGTTTATGGCGATAGTGATAGAGTCGACATACTAAAAAGCATTGAACCGGCTACAATACATGGTAAAAAAGCCCTTTCATTACTTTTTAAGGGAAAATATCCTGCTCATATATGCAAGATACTAATCGATAAAAAATTGTTTAGTGATATTAAATTCCCAGAGGGAAAAATTTATGAAGATGTACTAACATTACCATATTTATTGTATAAAACGAATAATGTTACTTTTATAGATGATATACTTTACAATTATTATCAACGCTCAGGGTCAATAACTAAAAGTTATAATCCAAAACTTGAAGAAGTTATTGATCAACTTTCATTAATGGATCATCATTTTAGTGAAATTTTGAGCAGTAAATTACTTACCCAATTTAAAAGATACACGTATCTCACCTATCATGTAATAATTTGTCATACCATATATTACTCTGTAGACTTTGAAAAGTCGAAAGCAGTATTGCTGAAAATAAAGAAAGCATTAAGTTTAACTACTCTTCTAAAAATTACGGTTACACAACCTTCAAAAGCAATAGCAGACTTGATTCTCCTAAAAACATTTTCAAAATTATTTTATAAGAAATATAAATTTATTAGGTAATAACCATTGTTAGATTATTACCTATAAAGACTTTCTTACTTCAAGAATATCTTTTAAAGAATATTTATATTTGAGTGTGAGGCTTATGTAGATCACTCCCCCAATAAGAACCTGAGTGACGGTGTGATAAATACCTTCATATCCAATTAAAGATTTATAGATATAAATTACAAATACCATAATTAGGCAAAAGAATATTGGTTTTATGATATTCTTCAAAAATTCTTCTATAAAATCCCCAATTAAATAATTAACCATTTTAAAATTCAAAATCAGGCTAATTATATTAGTTATCAAAATACCAATAGCCACTCCTGTAATATGCCAGTATTTACCAAGTACAAATACTAAAGGTATTTTTATAACCAAAGTAACAATACTTAAATAAAACAGATAATTCGGCTTTCCTTTTGAATACGCGATAGTAAATAAAGGATGTGCCAAACAACTAAAGGCACTCACAAAAATAAAAATTCTTACTAATGGAAATGTTTCAGACCAGCCAGGACCATAGACTAATGGGACTACGCTTTCTACTGTAATATACAAACCAGCTAATAATGGATAATTAAAATAACTTAATATATCTAATATCTTCAAGTAGGTCCTTTTCAAAATAGCCTCATCATCCTTGATTTTTGCAATAAGTGGGTAAGCGACTTGCAGGATTAGCGGATTAAGCTTTGATATCGGATAATAGCCCAGTTGCATTGCTAAAGTATATATTCCTAAATATTTAGGGCCTAATATTTTACCAATAATAATATTATCCCAATTACTTTGCACGAATCCAACAAATGTTTCGCCCAAATTAAACATCCCAAATTTCAAATGGGCTTTTATTTCCTTTATTTTAAAATGCAGTTTTGGAGTGAACAGATGTCGTCCATAATATATCTCTAAAATAGTTCTAATAGCATGAGTAACTAATCCTCCATATACTATTGAAAGTTCTTTATATCCTTTATAAGCTAAAAAAATCATTAGGAGGAAGCCAACTGCATTTCCAGTTATATCTATTATAGCAATTGACTTAAAGCGAAGTTCCTTTTTTAATAAAATAGCAGGAATTGATCCCAAATAAATAAAAAGAAATATAAACGCAGTAACATTTATTACTTTGCTCAAACGCGGTTCATTATAAAATGCGACCACGAGTGGGGAAGCAAAATACACAATTATAAACATACTGACTCCCAAGAGTATATTTACATAATAAACCGTTGACAAAATCCTTTGATCAGTTTCTTGCTTATGAATAATAGAATTTGAAAATCCAAGATCAGCAAATGTCAAGAAAAATGCGATAAATACATTGCTCATAGCAACAATTCCAAAATCACTTGAATCTAAAAACCTTGCTAATATTGCAATTTGAGCAAACTGAATCCCTGTTTGAATGACTGTAGAAAGAGTAACCCACTTACCACTATTTATTGCTAATTTACTAAAACTCATAATTTAGATGGTTTTCTAGTCTACAACTCTCCTTTATTCAATTGATCTACAGCATAATTACAAGCTCTCGCTGTTAAGGCCATGTAAGTTAACGATGGGTTTTGACACGCCGAAGACGTCATGCAACTTCCATCAGTTAGAAATACGTTTTTCACAGCATGCACTTGATTAAAGCCATTTAACACAGATGTATTGGGATCTCTCCCCATACGCGCCGTACCCATTTCGTGAATAGTCGTCCCCCCTGGCTTGTGATAATTAAAAGAACCAACATCAACAAAACCAGCATTTCTCAACATTTTAGCAGATGTCTCTTCAATATCTTTCATCATTTTGTATTCATTCTCCTTAAATGAAAAGTTGATTCTAATTAATGGTAAACCCCATTTATCCTTTTCGTATTCGTCCAAAGATATTTTATTCTCATAATACGGTAAGCACTCACCCCATCCAGCCATCCAGATGGTCCACTTTCCGGGGGCAGTTAACTTTTCTTTAAAATCTTTTCCAAATCCACTCTCCCCCTGTATATCCTCCCATCCTTCTCTTTCACCATCTCCTTGTATATTATATCCTCTTTTAAAATCTAAACCTTTGTCATTTTTTAAATTACGAAATCTTGGAATTAAAAAACCACAAGGTCTTCTCCCTTTATAATACTGATCCTTATACCCTTCGAACGTACCATAAGCACCGGCTGACGAATGGTGATCCATTAAATTATGCCCTAGCTGCCCGCTGTCATTGCCCAATCCATTTGGAAATCGTTCGGATTTTGAATTTAAAAGTAGAGCAGTACTTGCTATTGTAGACGCATTAACAAAAATTATTTTTGCATAATATTCCAAAATTTCATTAGAATTAGCGTCTATTACTTTAACACCAACGGCTTTCTTTTGCAAATCATCGTATAGAATTTCAGCAGCGACAGAGAAAGGTCTTAAAGTTAAATTCCCGGTTGCTCGTGCAGCAGGAATCGTGGAGCTATTACTACTAAAATACCCACCGAAAGGACAACCTCGGGTACACAAATTACGATTTTGACAAGGACCTCGATTGTCCCATCCTCTCGTCAGATTTGCCACCCTTGCAATCGTTAATACATGCCCCTCCTTGTCTTTTCGTAATGAATCCGCCAAATGTTTCTCAACACAATTTAACTCCATAGGTGGCAAAAAAACACCATCTGGTAATTGAGCTAGTTTTTCGCTTTTCCCACTTACTCCAATAAATGATTCAACATAATCATACCAGTATTCTAAATCTTTATACCGAATTGGCCAATCTACACCAATACCGTCATTCTTATTTGCTTCAAAATCTAAATCACTCCAACGATAGCATTGTCTTCCCCATGTTAGCGATCTACCACCAACCTGGTATCCTCTAAACCAATTAAAAGGTTTATCTTGAATATATGGGTGCTCCTTATCGCTGACATAAAAATGTTTATTCTCAGGATTGTAAACATTACTCTGTACAGGATCAATCTGTTTATCTTTAATGGTATTATTAAACCCATTCTTAAAATCCCATGGATTAAGGTTTGCGGTTGGATAATCCTTTATATGCTCAACATCACGCCCCCTTTCAAGAAGTAAAGTTTTTAATCCCTTTTTACATAGCTCCATTGCGGCCCAGCCTCCGCTTATGCCAGACCCTATAACAATTGCATCATAAGTATTTTTCTCACTACTTTTATCCGAGATATGCATAATTTATTTTGTTGCCCATGATTTTTGATTAGGTGTTAAAGAGATACAGGCTGCATAGTTCCCAGGTATATAATCATAGGCCAAACCACGCGTAGCTCCCAACTGCGATAAGCAATAGCCATCTATAGTTAAACTTTTAAGTTGAGAAAAAAAAGATTTACCCAAAAGTCTATTACTTACTTTATTAAACAAAGTATATTTATATACTCCCCTTTGCTCAAAGTACTCTAAAATTTTATTTCTATCATTTACACTGCAATTAAAAAAAGTCCTTTGAAATTGTCTTTCAGTATAACTTTCGAGCTCAGTTAAGCCATTTAAAAATAAATTTTGCTCCACACTTGCAGTACAATTTAACAAAATGTTAATGATATAATTTTCAACTTTAGCTTCTTTGGCACCCGGTGTATCAGTTGATGGAATAATAGTTTCAGCTAATTCAGCTATTAATTCTTTGCGAGACAAAAAAGAATCAGGATCTATAGTATGATGGCAGTTTATCCATTTATAAACAGAAAAAGATGATGCACCAATAAAACTTAATCCTAATATACTTTTTATGGAAGTTCTTCTGTTCACTAAAATTTCGGTATTAAGGAGTAAATATAATTATTAACCACCTAAAAAATTAGGTTTTAAACGTATTTATTTTTAATACCTAATTATAGAAGTATTTGATTTATATTTATTAAAAATACTTCTAACTATTATATTAATGAGGCCCATTTCCATTCCAGCAAGCGTTTTAGAATACAACAAAAACTCTGATTCATTGAAATACAAGATCCCCATTATTGTTGAGAATTTTAAAAAATTATTCAAAGAAACCCCAGATATTTCGATTGTAATCCCTGCGTACAACGAGGAAGATAATATTCTAAAAACGCTATACTCACTATCGAATACCAATACAAAATATAGTGTTGAAGTCATAGTTGTAAATAACAATTCGAAAGATAGAACTGAGGAGTTAATTAAAGCCACTGGAGTTATTTATGTGCATGAGGTCAGACAGGGAATTACAATTGCGAGAAACTCAGGATTAGCGGTTGCAACTGGAAAATATTTAATAAATGCAGACGCAGATACAATCTACCCTTCTTCCTGGATTGATGATATGGTTAATCCTTTAATGCAGGATAATAAAATAGCGCTTACATATGGTCGTTTTTCATTCATCCCACTAGAAAAAACTTCAAGATTTTTATATTTTCTTTTTGAGTATTTAGCAGATACTAATCGAGTTGTAAATCGTTCTTTTAAGGAAGAAGCATTAAATGTGTACGGTTTTAATTCAGCTTGCAGAAGGGAGCAATGCTTAAGCGTAGATGGATTTAATCACCCAGCTGGAACCAATGAAGACGGCTGGCTGGCTATCAAATTGAGAGAAAAAGGATACGGAAAACTGCATTGGGTTACGAAAAAAAGAAGTATTGTGTGGACAACCGATAGAAAAATCCTAATTGATGGTGGAATTAAAAAAGCTACGTTCGGACGTATAAAAAAATATATAGGTCTATAAAATGTATTATCTTAATTAGACTCCGTTGTTTCCATTATGTTTTGTCGCAACAGACCTATTGTTTGCACTTCTGGCATACATAAGCGACACCAACTGGAAATAAATAAATTTTGGAATATTAATCAATGAGCGATATATCCTTTTATCAGTTGGATAGTTCTTTAAAGAAATGTAAAAACTAATCACAAAAACCACCAATGCGATCAGCCAAATTATTGAGTATTCCTGGCTAATGAATAAATTAGCAAACCCAAAAAGTACGGCCGAAAGAATAAACATAAACAATGGTGGTCTTAGTAAAATTAGTCCGAACAAAAACTGATTTACACTAAAATTTTTCAGTCCCTTATAGATTATATCAAAACCATAACCAAAATACTTAAACCAAGTATTAATCCATCTAGAGCGCTGATTGATTAATTGTTCTGATTGCACAGTCTTTTCATCATAGACAATTGCTTCTTTAGCAAATGCAATGCGCTTATCTTTCTTAAGAATTTGCGCTTGCAAAACCTTATCAAACCCCGCCCCACTTATATCAAGTTCTCCTAGACACTCCTTGTATAAATCAACTTTAAAAGCCATACCCGAACCAGCCAAAGTAGCAGATGAACCCAGTTCAAACAAAATTTCACCATCATAAAAATGATAATATATATCCCTGGCTGCATCTAGGCACGCATATGTAGAATTTAAATTTTTGGCAGCTCTTGTTCCTTGTACAGCTTCAAACCCTAAATCAAAAAAAACATTAATTTCTTTTAAATAGTTTGGATCTACAATATTATCACTGTCGATAATTGTCAATACATCATGTTTACGTTTAAAATTAGCTATTGCAAAAAAATGAGAGCGAGTATTACTGGCCAAAACGGTTTCGGGTTTTAACAAGATTACTTTTTCATTTTCAAAATGAAGATTGGAAATATCACACTTATCAGCTACTATGTAAATTAAATAATTAGCATAATTTAATTTCAAAATTGAATCTACAACTGCAGGTAATAATGTAGTTTGCTCATATGCCGTTACAATAATTGCATAGTCATTTTCCCTTGATCCTTGAAATCCCCTCTCGCTAAATCTTTTTGATTTCCCTTTAATTTTATAAATTAGATACAATATAAAAGGGAGAACCAAATGATATCCAATTAAAATCTGAACGATTATCCAAGATATTTGAAGAAAGCTCATTTATTACTATTTAAAAAAATTAAAATTTGCTCACTCATTAATTTGACGCTATTTCCCCAAGTGTGACCTGATACAAAATCGATCCTAGCCTTTGCTAAAGATTCATTATTCTCCTTTATCGCCATTTTTATCAAATCAATATAATCAGTTTTGTTATTTGCAAGGTAAACATGTTCTTTAAAAACCTCCATCGTTTTGGTTTGAGTAGCAACTGTTGGTTTACCTAATGAGAGATATTCGTCAATCTTCCTGGGATAATTACCAATAGTTACTTCATTAATAACTTGAGGGTTGATACAAACATCAAAAGCATTTACGTAGCCGGGAAGCTCATTCACTCCCTTCTGCCCAAAAAAATAAACATTCCCTAAATTATGTAAATTACTTGCTTTAAAGGTGTCATCTTCAGGCCCCACTAAGACAACATGATAATCAGGAAAGTTTATTGCTATGTGTTCTATAACTTCAATATCCAGACGCAAACTATTCAAAGACCCAACGTACCCAATAATTTTATCCTTTATTTCAACTAAATCATCTGGTCGCTTTAAATTATCTGGATTTTGAAAATCATCTATATCACATCCTTGACCAACGTAATAAGATTTAGGATTATATTTTTTACAATAATCAGCAAGATAAGTTGAGTTTGCGAAACACAAATCATTGTTTGCAATCAACTCAGGTTCCAATTTCTCACCATGCTTCTTCCAATAATCTACTGCAACCATATAGTCTCTTGAATAGTAAATACTAATAGCAGGTTTTAATAGATCATTCAAGTAAAACCCTTTGAAAATCTCATTATCATTAAAAAGAATAATGTCATTAAAATTAAGTGACGCAATGGCTTTCCCGATTGACCGGGCTAATTTTTTATTATTGAATTTATTTAAATAACTAAAGATAAATGTACTGTTAATCCAATTTATAGACTCAACCATACAGTCAGGATAATAATTCCAAAGCTGGTCTTTTACTTTAACAAGCCCATTCGATCGGCCTTTAATAACATCCAATCTTTTTTGTATTTTCAGATCCTTTTTATTTCTAAATAGGGTAATTCTATCTAGGGGTGAGTTAATGTACAAAACCCGATTATATTTACTTAATTCGAGCGCTATATTTTTGCAATTGCTACCTATTTCTGTATCCCAAGGCTGTTGTCCAACAATTATAATATCCCTTCCTTCAATAATTCCACTCATCCCCATAAAGCATTAAAATTTTCTTAAAAATAAAGCAGAATAATAATTACAATAACGATAAACAGTTCTTAAAATAGTGACAAAGAAATTATTACTGTTTCTCCACATATCCCTGGTCATCGTACTTGGCTCATCGCTAGAATTTACTTGTTCTAATACCGATTTATGGTCCTCATAAAAAAATGCCTTTCCCTTCTTCTTCAAAAATGACATCATCATTGAAAATTCCGTCTTATCACCAGAAGTTCCTTCAAGATATCGCCCGAACTTTTGAGAGAAATTGTTTCTCTTTAAATGAGGATGATCGCTATAATATGCAAATTTATCCAACCCTGGATACCACCATTTGAAAATCATCTCCGAAAATCCATATTTATTAGCTTTGAGATAAGGATATTTGTTATAAGCGTAGAATCTCACCATATCAAAATCCTCATACTCCTTTAACAAAGAAACGCCATTTCTTAAATGTTCGCTAAAGCAATCCAATGGTATAAAATCTTCTTGAATGTAAAGTATAAAGGGAGTCCTAACTGCATCTTGGCCTTTATTTAAATTATTCCCTAAACCTCCATTCTTTTCACTAGTAATAAGTCTGAAATTATAATCCTTATTTAAGTCCTTGATGTAATCCAAATGCTCCGGCTTACTACAATCATCTGACACTACAATATCTTTAAACGAACAATTCGCTTCCTTGATTTTAGAAAGTAATTGCTCTAAAGATTTGCTACGATTATAATGCGTGATCATCAATGTGACGTCATCAAAATATTCAACTTTATTAGTCATTTTTGATTTTATGAAGAACCTATCTTTTCCCAAAGCCCAGATTCCGGGTTATATTTCTTTATTAACCTTGCCGGATTTCCTACAGCCACAGTATATGCTGGTACGTCTTTCGTAACTACACTTCCAGCGCCTATAACGCAATGTTTGCCTAATGTTACGCCTGCGGTTATGACACTATTAGCCCCTATCCATACATTATCAGAAATTACTATTTCCTTACAAGATACTTTTTGAAGGGATGGCGGTACCTCAACATCCTCATAACCATGATTTAATCCCGAAACAACAATATTCTGTGCAAGCATCACATGATTGCCAATACGAACCGGCCCAATAATCACGTCCCCAAGTCCAATAAATGTCTTATGCCCGATAATAACATCTCCAACCCCATTATTGATCGTAGCAAAATCTTCAATGACAGACTCATTTCCCAATACAAATTGGTTAAAAGGAAATACATCCAATCGGGTTCGGCTCCTGATTACAGATTTCGTACCTCTTTTATGCTTAAATGGGTTCAAAAACCATCTTACCCATAATCGAGGTCTACTCTCATTTTTAGGGATAAGCATGGTTAAAGCCAATTTCTTAAGCTTCGGATTAGATTTTATTTTTGAAATAATAGACATTAACAAGTTAAATTAGTATTTCATGACTATTCTTCCTTCTGAAGGTAACTTAGTCCCCTAGCAAAACCATATATAAAACATAATATGGCAGGAAGTGCGAATATTTCGTAAGGCATAGGTTTAAACTATAGGTTCTAAAAGCTTTGTATTTCTAATCTCTTCATCAAATTTAGGCATTTTATATATGAAGGCCCATGACATATATACAATAATAGAAGTAGGCATTGTATTAATTACTTCATTACCATAACTACAGATAAGTATTCCTGCAAATCCGGAGGTCAAAGCAATCGCCTTAATCTTAAGACCTTCATCCTCTATTCGCCAGGTTATTCCGCAACATTTCCCTAGAATATACATCATTATTCCAATCCATATTGTAAACCCCACTATACCATACATGGCCCAAACCTTTACCCAGAAGCTATCAGGCTGAATTTTTGATAAAAATTTATCCTGGTTATAAATACTGTTAGTCCCTAATACCCCAAGTCCCCCACCAAACGGCCTAGTACTCATATATTCAGTTAAAACTCTTTGGCTCGCAAGTCTAACATTTAGTGAGGGATCCTCTGGATTCAAAGCTGTGCGTAATCTGTATATATCGTAATTCCCATTACCTATAGTTGTAAATTTCAAAAAACAAATAAAACCAATCGCCAGAATACCTCCCAAAATCAGTACCTTAAACTTTTTACTTAAAACAATAGCTACAAATGCACCAGGCACTAAGGCAAATAAAGCCCCCCTGGTACCAGACAATAGCATACCATAAAGCATAAATCCTGCAGCTACAAATAAAATGATCTTCATTTTCCTTTTAACCGGACCTAGAGCTAATATCAATGCCATAAGACCAATGTGTGCTTGGGAAGCACCAAATTGAGCTGCTTCAGAATAGAATGAAAACACCCTTAACCTTCCCCATAGTATATGAGTTGCTTCCCCACCACCTGCTAAAAAACTCAAGTCACCTTTTGATAAACCTATATGTTTTTGCTTAAATCCATCTAAAGCTGCTAAAGTTGAAAAAATCAAAACAATAGCAATAAAAGTATTTAAATCTTTGACTTTATTAAAAATAACTAAAGCAATCGTAGTAATTAAAAGAGGATATAATGCTGCACTTCGTATTTCCTTTAACCAGCCAATCACACTAGCTCCTGCTGGATTTACAACTTCTAAAACACTAATTATAAACCAAAATAATAACAAATAGAATAAATCTGTATTAATGTTCTTCCACTCGTTCGAAGTAGACATAAACGCAGCAGTAAGGAAGGCTATTAACAAAAAACCTTCAATTAAAGTCCCAGCTGGAAAATTCAAATTCAACTCTCTGGCTATTAACCAATAGACAAAGCAATAAATCAATAAAGTAAATACTATTTTCTTTGGATTCATGGAAAAAATTTATGCTATCTATAACAGTTACGATTAAGTTAAGCTGGCACTTGATTGGCTTTAGCTTCTGTTAATTTGATTTTATTTAGCACCCAGCCCATAAATCCTGGATTACTTTTTAAGTATTCAATGTATTCTTTGTCTTGATCGCCAATTGAATTCCCGGCTTCAAAAACAGCAATACTCTTTTCAGTAAATGAAAGCCATTCTTTAGCTATATTGGTATCTCTTAAACTATTTACATCAATTATGATGATATCAAACTGACCTTTTAGAACGTCAAAACCTACCTTCAAACTTCTTTCATTTTGTAATTCAAGTATTGAATTATTAGTAGCATTTTTGTTCAAGATCGTAATTAAATCCTCTGTTACGATTTCTTTCTTGACAATAAAAGCTTCAAAATTCTGGCTAGTAGAAATACTCTTAATGCCTTCATTACTTGTTGTTACAGGCTCTTCTCCAATTAACAAGACCTTTTTACCGATCATAGCAAAAGCATAGGCCAAATTATAGGCTATATAGGTTTTACCAGCCTTAGAAGCTATGCTTGTAACCCCCAATATATTGCTAGAGTCTTTAATCATCTCATTACTGATTTCAAACCTCAAAGACCTTAGCATATTCCTATACAGACTAAAATCCTTATTTTTATCATTGTCATTCCAGATATTCCTCACATTTCTATCCGAACCACTTAAATAGTTTAAATTACCCAGAACTCTTGATTTTGTTGCTGATGAAAGCTGGGATGAGCTATTAATTGACTTATCATTCATACAAATGAAAGCTAATGCACCCAATACCAACAGGAAACTTATTAATCCAGATAGCGCCAAATAAATCACTTTTTTTGAAGGTTCCGGCAAACCTGGCAATCCATATTGTTCAATCTGCAACTTTAAGCCCATTTTTTGCTCTGTTCTTGAGTTGTTATATCTATCAAGAGCTGCCATGTAATCCTTGGTTGCCAAATCAGCTTCACGTTCATAATTCTGAATATCAGCATCATAAGGAACCATACTGCTATATCGACCTCTCAAAACAGCAAGTTCAGCATCCAAAGATTTTAAGCTGCTCTTAGCCTGTTGCATTGCAATCTCAAGGTTTAACTTCTGTTGAACAAGCGCTTGCTTTGACGTCCGTGGATCAAGTAAATTCTCATTAGAATTCCTAATACTCTTCGCGCTTATAAGTCGGCTTAAAGAATCTACCTTTTTTTGATCAGACGATTTAAATCCACCATCCACCCAGTTGGCATTTGCAGTCTCCAATTGCCGCTTTAAAGTTACTATATCTGTGTTATCAGAAACACTACTACCAGTAACATAAGGATCACTTCCTCTAAGCTTACTTTCGATAGTAGCAATAGCTCCCATACTCGACTGAATTTGTTTTAATGCTTCGACCTTTTGGGCTTCATACGCCGTAATCTGAGAATATACAGTAGCTGATTGTTCACCTAAATTTAATACGCCTTTAGTTCTTTTAAACTGAGATAATGCATTATTCTTTTCATTCATCGTCGCCTCCTTCTTCTTCAATAAAGAGTCTAACAGAATAATTGAAACATTTTGATTATTATTTACATCAGCACTGTAGTTATTTATAAACTCTGAGGCCAGAGTATTCACAACATATGCAGACAATTCAGGAGTCTCAGATACATATTCAATATTGATAAAATCACTATTGTCTAAATGGGTAATTTCTATGGTTTTCTTTAGAGTCTCTTCCCCATACCCCATTGAGCCAATAATATCGAATATTTTATATTTTCCTTTATTATCTTCTAAAGTTAAAAGCTCTTTGTTTAAAAGCTTTTGCCTTATTTGTGCTATGACCTCATTCTTATTCTGCTGACTTAGAGAATCAATTTTTTCACTATACTTTCTAAATGCCTTTTTTGGAAGTTCAAGATCATGGAGTATTAAATTATATGAAAGCAAATTCATGACCTTTTTCATCTTGAACTTCTCCATTATATTATTAAATTCCTGGCTAATTTTAAAAAAATCAACGGTTTGATCAGAAATCACTCGTTTTGATGGATCTAATAACCCAGTCGAGATTTGGGCTTCAGACTTATACTGTTTAGGTAAATTTTGAACTAAAAAATAGGTAATAGTGACCGCTATCACTGGGACTAAGATTACGATCCATAAATATTTACGTACTAACTTTAGAAATGATTTAATATCCATCTAATACTATTTTAATAAAAGCTATTTAACGTCTGAAATTTTCTTTCCTATAATCTCCTCTAATAAATCTTTAGCTTTCAAAAAGGTAACTTCGGATTGTATTTTTGCGATGCTCGACCCAGACTGAGCAACTCTTGATTGGTTATATGCATCCAAAGTAATTTCGCCTCTTTCAAACCTATTTTTTAAACCATCCGAAACCCCCTTATTATCTTGTGCACTTTGGGTATATATTTTAAGTTGACTAAGCTGCTGAATATAATCATAATACCTTCTTTTAACTTCCATCTCAAGCTGAGTATCATATTCTTCTTGCTCTAACCTTGCTATTTTATAATCAGCTTTCGCCTTTTTTACCGTAAATGGTTTTTGAAGAAAGTTCCCCAAATTCACATTAATTCCAAATTGAAAACCATTTACATTATATGGATTAAGCGGATCTATAACAGTCCTATCTTTAGGTCTATAAAAATAAGACCCGTTAAAAACATCTAAATAAGATAACTGAGCAATTGGAATCTGAGTTTTTGCACCAATAGCGCGCTCTTCAAACATTTTCCTTCGAGGATAATTTTGTTTGGCTAAAGATATGTACTTCTCTAAATCAGAATAATTAATCTCTGGGATGATGGATTCCTGGGCCAGTACATCCGCACTTAAAAACATCAGTGATACAAGAATAATATTTAACAACTTTTTCATGAATTCTATTTTTTTGGTAGGTTAATTTTATATTTTAGATTATTTATACACTCTCCTTCTGTATTAAAGCAGGTATTGTTTTCATTATGATTTTAAGATCTAGCCATATCGAATAATTAGCTGCATAATAATTATCCAACTCTTTTCTTTCAGTTTCAGACATATCCTTCTTCCCTCTTTTACTGATCTGCCACAAACCGGTCAACCCAGCTGGACCCAAAAACCTAGTCGACCATTCATTAGTAGTTAACTGTTCAGCCTCATATAATGGAAGTGGTCTATTGCCCACTAATGACATATCGCCAATAAACACATTAATCAACTGAGGAAGTTCATCAATACTAGTTCTTCTTAAAAATGACCCCAATTTGGTTATCCTTGGATCATCTTTAAATTTAACAAATGCAGCTTTTCCATTTTTTTTATTGGACTCATTAGAATACTGGTTCAGCCCTGCTATTGAAGCAATCATTTGATCTGCATCACACCTCATCGACCTAAATTTATAGAAATCGAAAATCCTATATCCAGCCCCCACTCTTTTACTTTTATAAATTACATCGCCTTTCGATTCCAGTCTAATCAAAATAGCAACGAGAACAAACAAAGGACTCAAAAAGAATAAAGCACAACCTGATGCAATTACATCAAAAACCCTTTTTGTCATCGGGATTTGATACTCAACATCCATCTGCTTAGAAAGCTCCAAAAGTTTAGGCTTAATCAGCTTAAATTTTATTAAAAAATTAAGTCTTTCATAGAAATCTTCAATGGGAAATGGATAAGTGTAATAGTCATTTACCTTTAATTTCAAGGCCTTACTTCTCCATTCCTTATCCTCTTTAACCCCCAATAAAACTATAACTAATCCATGAAGAAGGGGATTACTCTTAATATAGCTTACTTGGCTAAAACAATCCTTATTATCATCTACCTCTATTAAAATAATATCAGGCAAAGTCAATAACGACTGCCGATCAAGGTAACTTTTAAAATCATCTGGATCCTCTAAGTGCTCGATATTAAAATTCGAATCAAAGTCCTCGAAAACTACACTTTTAAGTAATTTACCGAAATACACAATTTTTGCATTGATCTCAGGCCGATTAATAGTAGTGGTTATCATCATGCGAGAAGTTCTGTTATGTGAGATTTTAAAATTGTAGGATTAAATGGCTTCTCCATAAAACGGTCTATTTTAAAAGACATCTCTTTTACTTTTTCTTCCAAATCATCAGCACCGGACAATAATATAACCGGAGTATTTCTATAAAACCCACTAATCTTAAGGTTCTTAATCAATGTACTTCCATCAAAATAAGGCATCATCAAATCAGAGATGATTAAATCAGGGTCATTTCCTTCCTCCAACCAAGCAATAGCCTCTATACCGCTTGTTTTTATAATCAATGTATATTCAGAGGATAAAATAAAATTCAACAATTTAAGTATGCTTGGTTCATCGTCAACAACTAATATTATTTTTTTACTGCCGTCCTTACTCTCCATGTGTATTAAGCGATTTAATTTGTCTGCTTAGTGAAATTAATTCAAACTTAAACAAATAATTCCAACTACTTCTTTATTAAAACGACTTTTATGCAGAATAAAAATCATTTAACTTCAATCCATCTAAATGATGCTATTCATTATAAAAAAAACTAAATCAAGCACCGATTTTAAATCAACAACAAACTCATCGTCAAACCATTGACGATTATATATTAATTCGATCTTTTCATTAAAAATTTAATGATTGAATTTAGTTATTATTTCGAAAAATTAATAAATATTGTACAAATAAATTTCGACACAATAAAGCACACAATACAATCTGTATTGCTGATCAAAATGAATCAAAAACTACTTTGCATTTATCCGGAAAGACCCTTCCCTTACCTCGCCCTGCAAGCAAGAATTAAGTTCATTGGATACAACCCGACCAAAGGAATCAATGATCATTAATCTTATACCCTGATTTTCCAGCGATTTAACCTGAGTTTTCAAGTTGAAATCTGTCACATAAAAAAACGAAATGTCTTCACTGCCATTTTTTATGTTAACATTATAATCCTTACTCTGAACAGAGTAGCTTATTTGACAATCATTACATTCAACTCTCAGAATTCCCTTATTATTAAGGACAACATTTGACAAGTCGTTTGTTAATGATTCCTTTTTGCAACTGCTAAAGGATAAAATGAGAAGAATCAATAGGGTTGAGATTTTCATTTTTATTACTTTTTCACCAAGACAATTGAAAAAATCAGGCCACTATATTAATTTCATCAATTATCAAGTAAAATTAAACAAATAAACAGCTTAATCTACCCTTAATTAATAGAAGACAACAATTCAATTTGATCAATAATAATCTTTCGCGCATTCACGGCTCAATCAGAATTCCCCAAAAATACCCAATACGGGGATTATATCCATCAACATAAGTGCAAATCTACCCCCCATATCCTTATTATACAATACCTCTATTCCTATTATGACGAAAAAAATCTTCAAAAACACCTTCAAAAACGCAAACAAAATAAAACCAAAGAACTGACAATCAGTACATTAAAACACAAAACCCCACAACCGCAGGACGGCAAGTTCTTTTTTTATAGCTTTTACCTATATATTTTATGTATAAATAACTATTTTTACTCTGTTGTTAAAACGGTTTATCGGTAACCTTTCATATGAAATACACTCCTCTTCCCGAAAATGAAAAAGAACGATTAAAAGTGCTGCATAATTCTCAAACATTTGATACCGCTTACGAAGCCCATTTCGAACGCATCACAGAATTAACATCCTCAGTATGTGATACTCACATTGCTTTTATCACATTAATAGATAAAAATAAACAATGGTATAGATCTAACAAGATTTTCACGGCCGAAGAAATTGCTATCGAAAACGATTTTTACAACCAAACAATAAAAGGTTTAGGTCTACTGGAAGTCTTGAATGCAGCAACGGATGTAAAATTCAAGACAACTCCAAGTCATCAATATATTAAGATCGCATATTACGCAGGCATCCCTTTAATTGATACCAATGGAGAAAATATAGGTACCCTATCCGTATTCGATACTAAGCCAAGAAATGAACTCACAACTAAGCAAAAGAGATTAATAGAGCTGCTGTCACACGAAATTATTTCATTAGTAACCGAAGTAAAAAGTAAAAAAGAACTAAACCACTTTCTAAAGCTTTATAAATTGTCGCAGGATTTAATTTGTGAAGCTGATACCACAGGCACCTTAAAGAGAATAAACCCTGCATTTAGCACTACTTTAGGATGGTCCGAACAAGACCTATTGAATACCCCATTTTATAATTTCATTCATCCGTATGACTTACAGTCTACCAGCGACGAGTTCAAGAAATTAAGTACCGGCAAAAACGCTGTAAATTTCACAAATCGTTTTAAAACAAAAAAAGGCGAATACAAAACCTTGCAGTGGAGTGCTACATCAGAAACAGATTCACATAAGGTGCTGGCTATTGCAAGAGATGTGACGAAAGAAAAAAGTGTTCAACAAAAAATCTTAATAAGCGAAAATAAATTAAAATCATTTATTGAGCATACTCAAGGTTTTATGTTCACCCACGACTTATCAGGCAATTTATTGTTCATCAATAATAACGGGGCGCAACATTTAGGGTTTACAAAAACAGAAATGCAAAGTATGACCTTATTCGACTTGACCCCAAAGGAACATCATACTTCAGTCACTGATTATCTGCAGGAAATTAAGATCAAAGGAAAGGCTGAGGGCCTAATGACCACCAAGCACAAAAATGGTAATCCTATTATTTGGATTTTTAACTGCGTTATAGAAAGTACAGTATCCAATAAGCCTTATATTATATGTAACTCTATTGACATTACTGAAAGGCACAATTTAGTAAAGGAATTAAAAGACAAAAGTAAAAAGCTCGAAGAATCCAATACTATAGCAAAATTGGGTAGTTGGGAATTAGATTTAACGGAGCAAAAACTAGTCTGGTCAGATGTTACGAGGAATATATTTGAAGTTGAAGCTGATTTTGAACCGAACCCTGATAATGAATTGTTGTTTTACAAAGCTGGAGAAAGCAGGGACAACCGTTTCAATGCACTCAACGCAGCAGTACTTCAAGGAAACAAATGGGATCTCGAGTTAGAGTTATTAACGGCTAAGGGCAACAATATTTGGATAAGATCAATAGGTGTTCCATATTATTACGAAGGTCGGTGCTATAAAATAAGGGGCACCGTTCAAGACATCACAAAAATCAAAAAAATGGAAGCAAGCTTAATTTCTGCAAAAGAAGATGCTGAGCTAGCCAACAAAGCCAAATCAGAGTTTTTAGCAAACATGAGCCACGAAATCCGAACCCCCTTAAACGGAATTATAGGCTTCACGGATCTATTGATTAAAACTCAACTAAATGAAACCCAACAACAATACTTATCCATAGTTACTCAGTCAGGAAATGCCTTACTGAACACCATTAATGATATTTTGGATTTCTCTAAAATTGAAGCCGGAAAGTTAGAAATGAACCGGTCAAAATTCAATCTTTACGAGATGGCAGAAGAGTCTGCCGATGTAATAAAATACCAGGTACAAAGCAAGGGGCTGGAAATGCTACTAAACATTTCATCAGATTTACCCAAATACATCTGGGCTGATGAGCTCCGACTGAAACAAATCCTCATCAACTTACTCGGCAACGCCGTAAAATTCACAGAAAAAGGAGAGATTGAATTAAAAGTCGAAGCCCTCACTGATCCCGGATTGAGAGAAATCAATTATCGCTTTGCTGTACGGGATACAGGTATCGGCATTAATCCAGATAAAAAACTTAAAATATTTGACGCCTTTTCACAAGAAGATGCGTCAACAACAAAAAGGTATGGTGGCACTGGATTAGGATTAACCATTTCAAACAAACTATTGGGACTCATGAATAGCAAGCTGCAGGTAGAAAGTACTCCTGGCAAGGGAAGTACATTTTACTTTGAAATACGGCTACAATCTGAACCAGGTGAATCCATTGAAATTCAGAATCTGGACACGATTAAAAAAGTTCTCATTGTTGATGACAACAAAAATAACAGACTAATCATCAATAAAATGCTTTCACTGAAGCAAATTAAATCAGTAGAAGCAAATAGTGGTACAGAAGCGATAGAATTAATCACGAACGGGGAGCGGTTTGATGTCATATTGATGGATTACCATATGCCTGATATCGATGGCCTAGAGACCATAAAAAGGATAAGAGAAATCCTAAAAGATACGGTTAAAGACCAACCAATCATCTTATTACATAGTTCATCTGATGAAAAAATCATCAAAGCTTGTGAAAATCTAAATGTCAATCATCGCCTATTAAAGCCAATCAAACTTAAAGATATGTACACTTCTCTTTTTCAGGTCATTTCTAAAAAACCTGAAAAACATAGTGCATCAATCCAGGAGTCAGAGAGAATGGAAGACCCTATTCAAGTCCTAATAGCAGAAGATAACGCTGTTAATATGCTTTTAGCAAAAACTATAGTAAGAAGAATTGCACCAAATGCAACCATATTCGAAGCTAAGAATGGTCTTGAAGCGCTCGAACATTATAAAAAAACGAAGATTGATATTGTTCTAATGGATATTCAAATGCCAGAAATGAACGGTTATGAAGCTACAAAGAAGATAAGATCTGTTAAACACAAAGCACATACTCCCATAATTGCGCTTACTGCAGGGAATGTGAAAGGAGAGAAAGAAAAATGCTTTGCAGCCGGCATGGATGATTTTATATCAAAACCAGTCGTTGCACATACCATTGCGCTCTCCCTAAAAAAATGGCTGAAAAATCCAAAAGAAGATCCTCATAGTGACATCTCTTTATCGCCATCTGAAGAAACCGATTATCACTTTAATATTGAGCTGTTAAAAGAATATGTTGGAGATGATGCAGGCGTATTAACAAAAGTTCTTTCCTTACTAAGAACCGAGCTGATGAACTTCTCTAAGGAGTTTAAAGAACATACAATCAACAAAGACTTAAATAAAATCCAGGAATTAGGCCATAAGATGTATGATACTGCTATCGTTTCAGGCCTAACAGCATTAGCGGTTATCGCTAAGAAAATAGGATCGATCAGCACCTACAATGACACCGAGATTAATAACCTATTGGTTTCAACTCGACAAGAGATAAAAACAGCAATAAGCTTAATAGTTAAGTAAACTATACATATAATAAGGATCCCGCATTTATAAAACGAGATCCTTATTACTAATTAATTTTTGGGCTGCACTCTTCCCGATTTCCGGTCCTGGCCACGTCCAATTAAATAACCCGTGCCCGCTCCTACTACGCCACCAATTATTGCCCCTCTACCATCTTTCTTATCAATAAGAACACCACCTAAAGCACCTGCTCCTGCACCAATAACAGCACCTTTAGCAGCCTGACTCCAACCTTTCTTTTTAGCTGGTGCAGCCGTTCCACCACTGTTCGATGTACTTACATTTCTTGCAGATACGGCTCTATCTTGCTTTACAGCCAAAGCAGCAGCTTTCTCTTCTTTAGCTTGCTCCAATTTTTGCTGCTCCTCTTCTTTAACTTTAGCCTCAGCCTTGTTAAAGCTGTCCAGCCTTAAGCTATCTTTAATTGCCACTATTGCCTTTTGTTTAATAAGGGCCTCTTCCTTAGCATTATTTGTGCAAGCTGACAACAATATTCCTGTTATCATAACTAAAAGTATCTTTTTCATAACTAAATTATATTTAGATTAACGTTGTATTGTACGAAATATGATGCCAAAAGCTATTTATACTTCAAAAAGCTATGAACTGATCCTTTTTTTTCGCCCATTAACAGCCCGCCAACAGCGAAAACCTATAATTTTGATATTAAAATTCAATTGATTATTTTCACATCGAAATATATATCAAAATAATATGCGTACAACAGGAAAAGTTAAATGGTTTAATTCTGCAAAAGGGTTTGGATTTATAACTCCAGAAAATGGAGGAAAAGATATCTTCGTACACTTTTCTGCAATCGCAGGAGATTCATTCAGAGAATTGAATGAAGGAGACAGTGTTGAATTTGAATTAAATGATGGCAAAAAAGGTCCTGAAGCATCTAACGTAACAGTGCTATAACAGCTAACTAAATTATTTAAAAAGGGGGAATGTCCAAAACATTCCCCCTTTTTGATTTAAAATACTATTAAATGAGTAATTCAACAGCAACATTAGCTGCAAAAAAAATAAGCATCTTAGGTTGTGGTTGGTATGGTTTAGAATTAGCAAAAGCATTAGTTGCACAAGGCTATCAGGTTAAAGGTTCAAGCACAACAAATGAAAAACTTGAAGTATTAGCCAACCACCAAATTCAACCGTTCTTAGTTAACTTCAAAAAAGGAGAAGAATACTACGACCCGATTTTTTTCCAAACTGATATACTATTTGTTTGCATACCACCCAAAAGAAGCACCGGAGAACAAGCAGATTACAAATACAAAATAGAGCGGATCATTAATGCAATGAAGCTCAATAATACGTCCAACTTGATTTTCATCAGTTCAACAGCTGTATATGGTGATACAAATACTACAGTAACAGAATTAGATATACCAAAGCCTGAAACCGAATCTGGAAAAGCAATTCTTGATGTCGAAAATCTGCTTAAAAACCAAACGGCCTTCACCACCACCATTCTTAGGTTTGCTGGCTTAGTGGGCCCAAAAAGAGACCCAGCAAGATTTTTTGCAGGAAAAACTGAAGTAGCAAATGGTCAGGCACCTATTAATCTTATTCATTTAGATGATTGCATTGGCATAAGCTTAAGTCTGCTTAAAAATAGCGCCTTTGGGTACACATTAAATGCCTGCGCTCCCGATCATCCCAGCAAACAAGAGTTTTACACCACCGCAGCTGTAAAAGCCCAGTTACACCTACCTACCTTTAAAAATGAATTGTTAACCTGGAAATTAGTCTCAAGTATTCAACCTCCAATAATAAACTACAATTACCTTGTATCCAACTGGATGAGATGGCTCAGCAAAGAAAATTAACCTCATCAAGTTATATAAGTATTTAAAATTATAAATTGCCCCGATTAAGGATAGCGTAATTATGAAATTGACAATCTTAGGCGCAGCCGAACAGGTAACCGGAAGTATGCATCTTGTACAATTAAAGAACTACAACATACTAATTGATTGTGGACTTGATTATGAGAAGGATACCTTTCAAAGAGAAAACCTATACTTTCCGTTCGATCCGGCAAGTATAGATGTAGTGATATTAACTCATGCCCATATTGATCACTCAGGCAACCTTCCCACCTTAGTCAGAATGGGCTTCAATGGGCAAATCCTATGCACTCCACCAACCGCAGACCTAACTAATTTACTTTTATTAGATTCTGTAAACATCTTCTTAAGTAAACAAAACCGACAGCCGAGATCTAGAAAGCACAGATCAGGTCCAGAACCATTATACCTACAAAAACATGTTCGAGAAACAGCCGAACGCTTTATCACCGTAGATTTTAATAAAGAATTCCGTATAAATGACCAACTGTCTCTAACCTTTATACCAGTCGGACACTTGTTAGGGGCCGCAGCTGTAGTTTTAACTGTAAATGAAAACGGCTTAACAAAAAAAATTGCGTTTACTGGAGATATAGGTAGAAAGAACTACCCCCTCCTTGTAGACCCACAACCAATTCCTCAAGTAGATTACCTTGTCTCCGAATCCACTTACGGCGGTAGATTCCATAATAACGATACCACACTTGAACAAAAATTAATAGAGACCATTAATGAATCTTGTATTAAATTTCCAGGAAGGTTAATCATCCCAGCATTTAGTATAGGTAGAACACAGGCACTAGCCTATGCACTAAATAAAATATTTAGTAAAAAGTTACTCCCCCCGGTAAAAGTATTCATAGATAGCCCGCTGGCCAGTTCAGCAACTGAAATTCATCATCAATACGCCCATTACCTTAATAAAGAAGCTCAGGACTTCTATAAAAGTCAGCATGGTCAATCTGAATTTAAAGAACTTTCTTATGTGCACGATAAGCGAGAAAGTACATCCATAAGTAACTATCACGAACCTTGCATTATTATATCTTCGGCCGGAATGCTAGAAGGTGGTAGAATACAAGACCATTTATATTATAATATTCAAAATTACTACTGCACCATACTATTTATTGGCTACTGCGCCAAAGGCACGCTTGGAAACAGACTATTAAGAGGTGATCCGATCATACGATTACGCAACCGGGATCTTATGGTATACGCAACCATAAAGCAAACCGACCTCTTGAGTGGCCATGGAGATCATAACGATCTTGTAAATACAGTTAAACAGCAAGACCCAAAAACCTTAAAAAGAGTGTTTTTAGTTCATGGTGATATCGAATGTCTTCATAATTTATCGGCGGTACTCGAACAAGACTACCAAGTGGATATTCCCAAAAAAGGTGATACCTATGAGTTATAAATTTTCTACCAAAAGCTAAAAATGTAGTAAATACTATACATATTTCCCGTTGCTTAAACAATAAAAACATTTCTTCCACACAATCTCACATCCCAAATAAAGCACTGATTATTAGGTCATTCAAAATTAATAATTAAGAAAAATAGCTTTGGCAAGGTTATTACAAGAACATAATTGATCGGTTGTATTAAAACTGAACAATTAACATCTAAATAGAAGGATATGAATACGAAAATTACAAAAACAGCCTTGGTGCTGTCCCTAATAGGGCTATCATCACAGCTATTTGCACAGGACCAACCGGCAAATAGATTCTCAGAAAAAACGTTCCGCACTTGGTCAGTTGGTGCACATGCAGGCGTACTAAGTTCAAATACGATCTTCAACGGCAACAGTCGCGATTTTCAAGCTTCCAAAGAAACATTAGGATATGGCGGTTACATCAAAAAACAAATCTTCCCTGCTTTAGGCATACAAGCTGATTTTTTAGCTGGTAAAGTAGAAGGCTTAAGAGCTTTCAGCGGTTTGGTAGGTGGAAACCCTACTTATGCTAACAATACAAGCTTTGAAACAAAGCTAGAATGGTCTGCAGCTTTAACAGCAGTTTACAATCTTGCCAACATTAGCATCAACAAAGAAAATGCAATACTTACCCCTTACTTAAAAGCAGGAGCAGGTTATTTGTCAGCAAGTGCTGATGTTACAACCGGAAGTACTGTTAATGCACAACCATACAAAGACGGGTATTTCATTCCTGTAGGAGCTGGTTTTAAATTAGGTATTGCTAAAGGCATCAATTTAGACTTTGGTTATGACGTTAACTTCGTTAAAAGAGGTGATTTCGATGGCTATAACACTGGTAAATTCGATAAGTTCTCATACGGACATGCTGGTTTAGAGTTTGCATTGGGTAGCAAAGAAAAACCACAATTACAAAACTACAGTTCATTGGCTAACTTACGCAACGAAACTGCTGCAGAAAGTGCTGAACTAAGAAGAGCATTATCTACTGCTGAGCAAAATGCAGAAAGAGACAGAGCGCAATATGCTAAAGACATGGGCGATGAAGACAACGATGGTGTTGCAAATAAATTCGATAAATGTCCAGGTACAAAATCTGGTACAGTTGTAGATGGTTCAGGTTGCCCAATCAAAGTTCAACGTGAAATTATCAAAGAAACCAAAGTTGTAGTTACAGAAGCAGATCGTAGAGTTGTAGATGAAGCCATCAAAAACTTAGAGTTTGATTTAGGTAAAGCAACCATCCGCCCTACCTCATATGCAACATTAAACAAAGTAGCTGAATTATTGGTTGCCAAAAACTTTAGCTTAAAATTAGCAGGCCATACAGATAACACTGGTTCAATGGCATTAAACTTACGTTTATCTAAAGAAAGAGCAGAATCAATCAAAGCTTACTTAGTATCACAAGGAGCAAATGCTTCACGTATTGAAGCAACTGGTTACGGTCCAAACCAACCAATAGCATCAAACAAAACTGCCGAAGGTCGTCAGAAAAACCGTCGTGTTGAGTTTACATTGTATTAATCTATAAATTAATCCAATACCAAAAAAGGGCGGCTGTATCGTATGATACAGCCGCCCTTTTTTATGCACATCGTCATCCTGAATCGTCCTTTAGATTTGACCAATGGTCTTGAACCTAAAAAACAATTGTTATTAAGTGTTATGTTTAATTCTTCAGATATACAGAATTTTGCAGGAAGAATGCCTAACCACGGCAGCGGCGAATTAACCGGTCGTCAAGGTTTTTATACCTATGGCATGATGAAATCCGCTGCCGYGTTTTCCCTTAGTGGCCATATAACAATTAGGGTAATACCCATTATTAAGGACTTGGACCGATGGGGCAAAACTGTTAGGTCTTGCTACAAAATTATAATTTAAAACTATGAATGCGAGCAGTAATTTTTTTATTGGTATTGATGTCTCTAAACCCTTCTTCGATGCTTCCCTTATGGCGGTTATTGATCATCAGAAACAAAGTATTGAAACAGCCCGTTTCGACAACACCGCAGACGGACTCAAAGCCTTTGCAAAATGGCTTAAAAGCTTCAAAGTATCGATGGATCAGAACACCTTA
>NZ_SJSM01000040.1 GCF_004331685.1 Pedobacter hiemivivus
TGTTTAGAAAAACCTGGTCATCGATTTTCCATTCACTGGTCCCGAGGAATTGAATGCCTTCAATACCCTCTACGAGCCATGAGGTTAGGATCTGGTGGGCAGCAACTTTTACTTCTTTTTGTGCTATCGTATCCATTGTAGTTGTTTCTTCAGAATTCATATTTTTGCAACTGCTGGCTATACCAAACAGTAACAAAATTGCCAGGCAGATTAAGATAATGTTTTTAGTCATATTATTGTGGTGAAATGTATCCTTGCTTATGCTGGTTAAACTTTCACAACAAATTTACCGCCAAATCCTCTAACATCTACGCTATGAAAAAAATACTCCTGTTTAATTTTCTTTTAATATCCATATTGAACCCCGCATTGGCACAGGAAAAATACATGGACATACAAAGCAAGGTTAAAACCGCTGAAAAAGCCTATTCGTTTAGTGATCCAAATTATAAGTTCTTAAGAAAAATGTTTACCGGCTTTGGAAAATCCGAAAAGTTAAGCCTTGCTAATTTATCAAAAGACAATGTAGGTGTTGCTATTGTACTTTCAGACCTAAGTTCTAAACTTGTTGTATCTCCAGCAAAATATACTTTCGACAACAATAAAGTTAATATTTCGGCAATCCGATCAAAAACAACCGGAGGTTTAACCGAGGATATGAAAGAATATGTTCAAAAGTACCTTTATAAGATGGAAGAAGTAGGTAGTACAAAGTTATTTAGGTCCCTGGTGTTAAATAAACCGAAAACAGAGGGTGTTTTTACGCAAAATGCAACTGAATTTGTTGTAAATGAACCAAATACATTATCTTTTGTTCGCGGAGATGAGGATTGGATGTATGTTGTTAGTATAGACAATAAATATAAAACCCTGGAGAATCCTCGTATCATTATGTATGCTTTTAAGATCAGTATTTCTGGCAAGGACATTTTCAATACAGAAAATTCCATTGATGATATGGAGAAAAGACGGATAACCAGAGTTGACAACGAAAAAACAGAAAAGGAAAAGTGGCCCCTGTTTCATGATTTCAGAACTGATGATATTCGTGAACTATTGAAAGAACTAGTTATGAAAGAGCCGTTTAAATCTAATCAGGAATTACAAAAACATATAGAAAAGTTAGACACCAAAATCACCCGGTTTAACCTGAAAGATTATGCCGCCCAGTTTAATTACTTTTTAACCTTAAACTTTTCGACATTCAAAAAGAAAGATCAGTTTGAAATAAATGAGCTCTTAAACATACAGCATTTGTCGGCCCATGCCTTAGCAGACTATTACCTGTCACAAGGCAATTACGACCAGGCTGTTGCTTTTTATAAAAAAGCAGCATTTGAATTTCCTTATGAAGTGTCGAGTGGAACAACATTTATAAAAGATATGGAGCGTATAATTTATGATCTTTCAAAATCATGCTATAAGGCCGGCAGAAAGGATGAAGCTTATGGCTATTTATTGGGATTGATCATTGATAGTCAAAACAATGAAACACTGGCAACAAAAGACTTGAAGTCTTACCTGTTACACGAAAAAGAAGATAATAGGAAATTTGCAGCTGATTTAGACAGGGCCATGAAAACAATAAAACCTAGTGAAAACGGCTACAGCTTTACTTTTATATTCAAAAATAAAGAAGTGTTTTTTTATCCGCTTAGGGCTAAATCATTAGAAGAGTATCAACAGCAAATAAAAAACAGTGAAATTTATAATTATTTAACCCAATAATTTATAGCTAATGAATTGCTTAAAGGAGCAGTTAGAATAAGAAAGTAAAACCTAGATCAGCACGCCCTATGGCTTTTTATCCTGTTATTTTTAAGGTTTTGATCAGGTTGTTTTCAAAAGAAAAATGATAACGCAATACAATAGGGCTGCCCGGGAAATTTCCCGAAACTTCTGCCTGCAGGATTTTTTCCGTTTCGGCATAAGCTAAGGGTTTCATTACCGTCTGATACTGTTTATTGGCTTTATCGATCCAATCCTGGATGGCAGTGCTTCCCTGATAAGTGTTGCCTTCGTCCACAACTGTTGCAGTTTGGGAGAAACAGCCGGCATAAGCTGAAGCATCAGATTCATCCTGTGCTTTTACTAAATTTTTAATTACTTCTGGTAAATTCATATGTCCTGTATTTTAATTTGATTAAATAGTCGGGATGGTTCCCCCATCAATGACAAATTCGGTTCCGGTTAGATAAGCTGCCCTCGCGGAAACTAAAAAGCCAACAAGTTCGGCAACTTCCCCCGGATGTGCCGGTCTGCCGTAAGGTATTCCGCCAAGTGCATCCATTACACCCTGTGTAGCCTGTTCTATGGAGATGTTTGAATGCTCGGAAATGCGTTCCATCATTCTTTTTGCCCCATCAGTCATGATCCAGCCGGGAGAGACGGTCAATACCCTGACGCCTTTTGGGGCGACTTCATTGGAAAGGCTTTTGCTGTAATTGATCAGCCCTGCTTTAGCTGCGGCATAGGGAAGGGTAGAATCGTATAAAGGGAGTTTTCCCTGGATGGATGCGATATGGATAATGACACCGCTTTGCTGCGCTATCATATGCGGCAGAAATCCCCTGTCCAAACGGACCGGGGCCAGCAGGTTGGTACTGATGGTTTCCTCCCAATGCTGATCGGTCAAGGCAGCAAAGCCACCTGCTGGTGTCTCCGAACCTCCAAGATTGTTGATCAGGATATCTAATCTTCCAAATCTGGATAACACTTCCTCTACGGCCTTTTGCGTGCCTTCAGGCTTGCTTAAGTCGGCTGATACGAAATGTAGGTTGTCATTGTTTTCTTCAGGTTTATTTCTCGCTGTTATGATTACAGTTGCACCTGCACTTAACAAACGTTCGGCTATTGCTTTTCCTGTTCCTTTTGTCCCTCCGGTCACCAGGGCGATCCTGCCAGACAATTCATTATTATCGTTCAATGGTATCATTACTTTATCTTTTATTGGACAAATTTCAATCCTATAGTTTGTTTGTACAAGTACGGAAATACGAATCGCATAGGGATAAATTATTCCTATATGGTACATTTAGCTATAGAGGGCTATCTTTGTATGATGTATGAAAGAAAAACAAAACCGAACCTGAACTGCGGGCTTGACCTGATTGCTGAGGTGCTGTACGGCAAATGGAAAATCCGTTTGCTGTGGTTTATCCATGAGGGTAATAAACGCCCGAGCGAACTGCAGCGTAAAATTCCGGATGCATCAAGGCGTGTGTTAAATATGCAGCTAAACGAACTGGAAAAACATGATCTTGTGGCAAGGAAAATATATCCTGTAGTTCCGCCAAAGGTGGAATATAGCCTGACCGGGTTTGGGCAGAGCTTAATTCCGGTAATTGCTGTATTGGGCGAGTGGGGTGATAAAAATCAGGAGAAGCTCAAGGATTTAATACTAAAGGGCTAACCGGCCGATGGAAATTCTGTAACTAATCAGCACTTCCTTTCAGGCGTTTCCTGTGGCTTTTGCCCCACCTGATCATTTCCAGGATGATATCCCCAAATGATCTGCAATATTCTGTTGAGGTGTATTCTACGATTACCGGAGTTTCAGCCGTAACCGTTCTTTTGATCAGCTGGTTTGCTGTCATTTCTTTTAATTCTTTGGAAAGCATCCGTGTGGTAATTCCCGGAATGCTTCTTTCGATATCCCTGAATCTTTTATTACCGTTGCAGATAGAATTGATGATCGGCAGCTTCCATTTGCCTCCAAGCACATAAAGGGTATCCTGTAAAGCCTGCACCTCTTCCTGTTGGTTGCGTGGATTGGACAGTACCTCTGTCGCAATCTGGTTTCTTTTTTCTGTTTCCATTATTGGTATACTCTGTTATACTGACTACAAAAGTATACCAGTATAGCTATATTTTTGCATATCTAAAATATATTTTTTATCATGAACAATTTAACAGGAAAAAAGGCGCTGGTAACAGGCGGAAATAGCGGCATTGGCTATGCCACCGCAAAAGAATTAAAAGCACAGGGTGCAGAGGTAATCATTACCGGAAGAAGAAAAGATGCCATTGAAAAGGCTGCCGCTGAACTTGGTGTTATCGGTGTGGTAGCCGATCAGAGCCAGATCACCGCAATTGAGGGATTGGCCGCTGAAGCAGAAAAAACATTTGGTAAAATCGACATCCTGTTTATCAATGCAGGTGTAGTGGAGCAGAGCAGCATTGCGGATGCCACTGAAAAAAGTTTTGATACCATTTTTGATATTAACTTTAAGGGTGCCTACTTTACTTTGAGCAAATTTATCCCATTGCTGAATGATGGCGGTTCTGTGGTATTCCTTTCTTCAAATACCGCACACATGGACGGGGCAAACAGTTCAATTTATTCTTCAAGCAAAGCAGCATTGAATTCGGTGATGCGTATTGCAGCGGTAGAGCTTGCACCACATCAGATCAGGGTGAACAGTGTAAGTCCAGGGCCTATAGCTACAGAAATCATGAACAAAATGGGACTGAGTGAAGAACAGTTGGCCGGTATTAACCAGTGGCTGATCAGTCGTAGCCCGCTTGGCAAAATCGGGAAGGCCGAGGATGTGGCCAAAATGGTTACCTTCTTCTGCGGTGATGCTGCCACTTATATTACAGGGGCAGAAATCGTAATGGACGGAGGCATGAGCCTGAAAGCCTAGGACAAAATGATTCAAGGTACAGGCGAAGGCTGCTTGTACCTGCTACTACTGATTCTACAACTATTACTAATGATATTAGAGCGTTGTTTGATTTTTTGATCGCTTGAATGTACCTGGGGAAATCTGCTCCGGAATACCTGAGCGAAATCCGTAAGCGGTTTATTTCTTAAACCAGTTTAAGAGAATTAGGATTTCTGTTTGGCAACTTTGTATGACAGTTAAAATATAATGTAAGACGATAGACTATGACAATACATACACCTAAAGCTGTAGCGGGAATTACCTTGCCCGACAGCACTATCGCCAAACAGGCGACAGAATTGCTACTTGAACATGGTACAGAATTTCTTTATAATCATTCCCTAAGGGCATTCCTATTTGCAGCCCTTAATGCCCGGCAAAACAAAATTGCGCACGACACTGAACTTCTATACGTCGGTTCAGTTTTCCATGACCTTGGTCTCACACCTCATTACAGGAGTCTGGATAAAAGATTTGAAGTGGATGGAGCCAATGCAGCCAGGGATTTCCTTCATAGTCATGGACTGTCCCCACAGGCACTTCAATTGGTATGGGACACGGTCGCTCTGCATACCAGCCCTGGAATTGCCGAATATAAGGAAGCAGAAGTCGCATTGTTGAATTACGGAGTGGCCCTGGATGTGGTTGGCAGGGGATATGCAGACCTCTCAGAAAAACACCGGCAGGACATTGTCAAAAATTTCCCCCGTACCGATTTCAAAAAGACAATCATTCCTACCTTTTACGAAGGGTTTAAACATAAACCCGATACAACGTTTGGGAGTATCAATGCGGATATATGTGCCTGTATGAACCCGGATTTTCATAGAAAGGATTTTTGCGATGCCATCCTGCATTCACCCTGGACTGATTGAAGTCAATTTGACTGCATCTTTTTGCTTACCGGTATATTTTAAAGTTGAAAGACTTTAAAACGTTATTTTTTTTAGAATAAGAAAGTAAAACCTCGTCCTTTTTTAGGGTATTTCATTTCCTCAAATTTGTTGATTTCAGTAGACAAATGCCCGATATATTCCTCATCCATAAATTTTCTGAAAATGTTAATGTCCTCGTGTTTACGGGTGTCAATGAGTGCCTGATAATAATCAGTTTTTGTTTCATTGTGTACGATCGCAAGTGGTAGTTCGTACACAGCTTGGATATAATTCATTAACAATCTGGAAGTTCTGCCATTCCCATCATAAAAAGGATGGATACTAACCAGGTTAAAATGCGCATCATAGGAAAGATTTAATTTTTCCCGTACAGTTAGATCTTGCTGCATTCGTTTGGCTAGATCCGAAGCTAGATTTTTTGTCAGCGTTTCTACCTTATCGAAATTAGGGAAATAGGTATCACCAGCCACTACATTACCTTTGCGAAAAGCTCCGGTAGCGGCATCAATAGTTCCAAACACCGTATTATAAGTGCTTGCTGTGTTTTTTACAATAAGTGAATTTAGCTTTTGAATAAACTGAGGGGTAATAGGACTATTGGTTTTAGCTTGCTCTAGGACATATTGAAGTGCCGCATAGTGATCAGTTACCATCAGACTTTCATGGAGTGGCTTTCCTTTTGGCGTCAATCCTTCACTAAGTAAAACCTGAGTTTCGACCTCAGTAAGGGTTGAACCTTCAATCCTGGTAGAATGGTGAACGATAGAAATCAGATTGAATTTTTCATGATCTATCACCTGATCTAGGTCAAGATGTTTATACTGTTCTATGAGTTTGATGATGTCCATTGTCTTGATTGCAAATGTAATCAATTTGATGTTGATTGCATCCTTTGCTTTTCACCCGGATTGAACTAAAACTTACCAGCGATAATACATAATATTATTCATTGGTGCAGTGTTATTTAGCTTATTTATCTGTTTTACTACTTGTTTTTGAAAACGTGTACCTAATTATTGATTGCAAATTATTTCAGCAGCCCTTTTTGCCAATTTAACGGGTTGTGAATTACCTATTCCTTTACTTCTGATAATAGCTCCTTCAAAGAGTATTATGATTTGCATGGCTAACGATTTGCTATTAGCTGTGTTTCCATTTTCTAAATAAAATTCAATGAGTTGTTGGATCGCCGCGACATAAGCATCATAAGCTGCTTCTATTTCTTTTGCTTTGCTCGCATATTCGGTTTTAGCATTCATTGCAAAGCATCCATATAACTTACCCGCATCTACCAATTCTGCCAGAAAATCAAAAATTCTCAAGGCCTTATCAACCGGGCTTTTTGAGATATCTTTTTCCAGATAATCGGAAATAGCTTTGTACATCGTTTGATGATAATAATCAATTGTGGCAATAATTAGACCTTCTTTAGATGCAAAGTGCTTATATAGTGTACGTTTAGAGATGCCTGTACCTTCAATTACCGTATCCACACCAGTAGCATGAAACCCGTTCTTATAAAAAAGATCATAAGCATATTTAACCATCTCATCCCTCTTTAATGATTTTGAAGCTGAATCTGTTTCTTTATTCATAATTGATAATTTATTTGCAAATGTAAACTAACCTGTTTACATTTGCAACCATGTAAACAGGTTGGTTTACATTTGTCTGTGAAATATATGCATTGTTTCATAACAATTAATGATTTAAAATTTCTAAAAATTTCTAAAAATGAACAAAAATAAAGAAATGGGGACAGCTGTAATAACAGGAGCCTCTTCAGGATTGGGCGAAGTATTTGCCGAAAGATTGGCCAAACGTGGATATAATTTAAAATTGGTAGCACGCCGTAAAGATAGATTGGATGCTCTTGCAAGCAGGTTACAAACCAAATATAACGTAAAGGTCACTAATCTGGTTGCCGACTTGGGCTCAGAAACAGATTTGGAAAATGTAGCTAATGATCTAAGAGCGGATAAAAGTATTACAGTGCTGATTAACAACGCTGGTACCTCAACACTTGCAGCTACTACAGCAACTAGTGTAGCTAAACAAAAGGCGATGGTTGATGTAAATATTACCGCTGTAATGCTATTGTCTAACGCGGTTTTACCTCAATTTATCGAAAAAAATGAGGGCATCTTAATTAATATAGCTTCGGTACTAGGCTTTTTTACATTACCTATTAGCGCAATTTATAGCGGCACAAAAGGTTTTGTGGTTCAATATACGCTTGGGTTGCAGCAAGAACTAAAAGGAACAAATGTTCAGGTACAATTGGTGAACCCTGCTACTACTGCAACGGAAATATGGGAAGTTGGCGGTGTTCCGTTAGCTGCATTGGAGCAATCTACCATCATGACAACTGAAGATTGTGTTGATGCCATCCTCTCCGGACTAGATAAAGGTGAGCTGACTACACACCCATCCGTGCATGACCAACAATTAATTGATGCTTATGAAGTTGCCCGTATCAAATTATTTGAGGGTTCGCAAAATGGCCAGCCAGCTGGACGTTACATTCAAAGTTAAATTTATGTTGCAACTGGTCGATTCAGAAAATCCACCAGACTTATAAAAAGAAAGCGGGAATGATCTCTGATCATTCTCGCTTCATCTAAATTAACGCCCTCATATAGGTCACAAATTCTTCTACTCCTAAATTTTGATCGCTTGAATGTACCTGTGGATCAATCGATAGCGTTTATTTCTGGTGCTTCCAGAACCGCCCCTTGCCGTCAGCGATCCATTCCAAGGCTTCATCTATCCTTTTTTGCCGGGTCTGATCGGTTTTGGCATCGGTAATCCAGATGATATATTCCTTACGGAAAGAGTTTGACTTACTTTCAAAGACCGCTTTCGCTTTTGGATCGCCTTCAAGCGCATCCTTGAAATAGCCCGGTGTTTCCAATATCTTAGGCTTTTCTGCTACCGGTTTTTCTCTTTGGATCTTTAGGCCCTTTTCGTTCAGTTGTACCGCTTCTTTAATCATGGTGATAAATTCCTGATCAGGGAGCAGTTCGCTAAAATGCGTGATTTTACCCAGTAGCCGCTTGATAGGTTTGAGATTCTTGGCCGCTTTCAGTCGCGGATCAGTCATTAACTCGCCTTTTATAAAGGTAAAAGAGCAGTGTGCCTTATGTGCTGCCATTACACACATATGGTCTCCCTTATAATCAAAATGGGGAATGCCCCATTTGATAGCCTCTTCCACACCTGGGCAGTTGTTGTGGACAAGCTTACGCCAGTGTTCGAGGATGGGCCTGGCAAAACTTTCTGTCTTAGTGATATAGGTGTCTATAGCCGGATCGTAGCTCATATATAATTAAATTGATAGCACAAATAAAGACAGATTCGCACAAAGAAGTTCGGTTGAAATCTTGGATTTACAGGTCAATTTAATTACCTGTGCTGTCTGCGGAACGCAGAAGGGGAGAGTCCCGCATGTTTTTTAAAGAACTTACCAAAATTGTTCGGGTCAGAAAATTCCAGCTGGTATGCAATTCTGGAAATCTCCATATCGGTGTACCTAACCAGCGATCGAGCCTCAGTAGCCAGGCGTTCTGAGATAAAACTCAAAGCATTGCGCCCTGAAGCTTGTTTAACTGATTGAGAAAGGTAATTGGCCGTAACCGAAAGTAGGTCTGCGTACTCCTTCACACTGCGCTTATGGATATAATGGCTTTCAATCAGCTGGATAAAATCCCGCATCAATACCTGTTGTCTGCCAGCAGGTATTGCCTTCTGGTTCCTATCCAGCGTAAACCCTTCCAGATAACACAACAGCCCCAAAAGCTTCAGTCTTGCTTCCAGATGAGCATCCCTACCAGACTGTTCATAAGCAGAAAAAACAGCTTCAAAATGAGGAGCCAACTCAATAAAAGTATGATGATCAAATCTGAACAGATTGGTGCGTTGCTGATCAAACAGGCTAAATTGCTGGTGAAAGCCCGGCCTGAAAAAAGAGAAGGCCTCGGGCTTAAAATAAATAATATAGCCCTCCAAAGCATTATCATGCGCAAAGCTATAAACCAGGTTTGGCGAATGGAACACCAGATAGGAATCTGGGTCTTCTACCAATTCCTCACCGTAACTGACATTCACCTTTCCTGAATTGAACAGCAATGCAAAAAAGTAAAATGCACGTTTGAACGGTGGCCGATATACCGACACTTGCGGCTTATCCAGTGGTTTTAACCTCAGACAATAGAAATCAGGGTTCTCTGTTCTACCAGGCCAAGGAATAGAGGCCAAAAAATCATTGATTTCCGTATAAAAGGGAAGCGCTGGTTTCATTTTTTTATTTGTTTCAATATAGTCCCATTGCAGCGCTTAAACTTTCAATAATTCTTGTTTCCTCATGATGTCCATCGGTTGATAATCTAAGCAGTGGTAATCCGATAGCCGCTAAGATATGATTCTTCTTGCTGTCCCTTTCCTTTTGCAATTCATTATCATGGAATACCACCCCGTCCACCTCGATAGCCAAGACAGGAGTCTTGTCAATTTTGTTGTAAAGCAGAAAATCAATTCTTGAATTACTCCTTATGAACCTGATTTCATCTTCGGAGAATGGTTGAAAATCCCGAACAAGATCGTTAAGCCTATATTCTCTGACCATGTCAATAGACGAGAATTGGGTATTGTTTGACAGTATATTTTCACTCAACAGCTTGTGAATAATAAGCTCTGCAGCAGATCCTCTTATGTTCTTGTTCGATAAACGAAATGATGTAAAGGCTTTATTGTACTCTTTATACAGAAGATCAAAAACGGAACAGATACAGCCTTTTATGATCGTTTCATTCGGGTCGGTGGTATAACATATATAGCGTATCATATCACCGATGTTAGTTCCGTGAGGAAGATCCATCGATGCCGGTTTTACCACAATAAATTCTTTAATGGCTCGTGATACAGCGACATTTATGAGGTTGGGGTTGTCAATAAATGTTCCTATCTTGTTTTTGACCGTGTTAAATATGATCACTTCCTTCTCACGTCCTTGAAACTTATGTATAGTGTCGGCTTCTGCTCCATCTGGTAGCTGTTTTTGCAGCATATCTACATGTTTTCTATAAGGTGCAATAGCGCCAACTTTTTTAAAATCTGCAGCATAGTGCTTACGGATATAGAAATCCGTTTCATCTATCTGTCTCTGATTGTAATTATCCCTTCCACCCGCTATGTTTGTCTCAATGATTCTAAATGGATGATTATCCGCATGAGTCATAATAACCAGCTTATTATCGTAGTACTTTTTATTACAGAATCCAATAATCGTAGGATGGCATCTGTAATGTTCTTTTAGCAGAACCGATTTTACGTTATCCCGATACAAGCTTTTCAGCGAGTTCAAAATATTCTGTTTGACATAGTCATACGCAGGAGAAATGTTGTGCTTAGCATGAAATTGCTCTGCAGCGTCTTTACTCTGTTTATCTACAATGTGGGCAAGCTGCATACTATCTCCAACAACAACCACATTTCGGCAACGCGAAAAACATACGGCAGACTTTATAATATCAACTTGCGAAGATTCATCTATAATCAGATAGTCAAAAAGATACCCTTTGGGAACGCTCGTGTGTAGCGATACTGTAGCGCTCAGAACCACAGGATAATGCTTTATGAAATCATCAAACTGGTCACGGTAATCCTCTGCATTAAATGCAACTTTGTCCAAGCGGTTATATTTTTCAAATAACACTCCATTGAATACCTCTTTAGATGTCTCAATAAATTGTTTAAGATTAGCTTCTTCATTGTTCGCTGCCAACCAATTTTCAACGTTCAGGATTTCGTTTTTTATTTTTGCGATGTATAATTCATAGAATTTGTGGTTAACATACACGGAAAGTTCTTCACTATACTGACGAATACTCTTAAGGTCAAAGAAACCATATTGCAGAACAAGTCGCAACTTGTTTATGATGGATAACTTGTTCTCGAGGTTTATGGGCGATAGCAAATTTTTCAATTTCAAAGTCGTTCTGAAATTCCATTTGCGGTATAATTTCTTGTTGAGTACAGATTTTATGTCCTGCTTTAGTGGTTGTTCTGCTTTTATATGGCTAAATTCTATTTCAGCATCTGACAATTCCGCCTTTAAGATGGCTAATTTATTTCGGTACTGAAAGGACTTTGCTAATATGGAATCTGAATCCCGAACCTCATTCTTTGCTTGTTTCAATCGATCGTCCGATACCTCAAAATCTTGATTGACTATTTGTTCTTCACGATTTTTAAAGAATGAGTTTCTGTTATCCTTACTTCCAAGTGATGCCACAACCATTCCATAGCCGTATTTCGCTAATTTCTCCGACACGTTAAATACAGCAGCATTATTGTTTGAAACAATCGCAACAGTTTTGTTTTGTACGATAAGATTGGCTATAATATTTAGGATTGTCTGAGTTTTTCCTGTCCCCGGAGGACCTTCTACTATACTGATGTTATTGCTAAGCGTAGTCTCAACCGCCAATTTTTGACTCTCATTGCATCCGAAAGGATAAATTAGTGTCTCCTTTGGAGCATGAATAGCAGGATTGATTCCATCAATGTAGTTAGAGAGTGCTGACCTTGATTCCAATATATCTATATCATTAAGGGCCTTGAGCAATATTTCAGCGCTTATTTGATTAGGATTTTCACCAGTTGTCTCTTCTGATTGAATATCGAATGATACTCCACCACTTTCTTTAAGTATTTCTTTAAAATAATTGATTACTGATTTCGCCTGATCAATATTCTGTTTTATAGTACAGATTTCAACATTAGCATTGTTTTCAATTGGAAAAGAACAATTGTTTTTATGTCGAAAAATTAAATAACGGCCATAATTATCAACCGTATTATATGTCTTATTTAATTTGCCATTCTCATATATCCGCACATCTTCTCGTCTATATACAAGCGGATAGTACTGTACTTTGTCAGCTCCATAGTAATAGCTTCTCCCATTATTAAATGTGATGTGATATCCGGTGTCTGTACAAACAACCGTTGAAACATCGCTTTTGTATTCAAACTTTAGGGATGTTTTATTTTTTAAGTATACTATGAACTGATGAGCCATTAATTTTTTTACAGATGTATAGTCTCGAAATTACTAAATTTCATTCGGAATTAGGGATCGATTCTGTCAGGATGAGCTGTGTTCATAAAAGAAAGGCTCTTGCCATTTAGTTTTTAAATTCTCAGGTTTGTCAGTCTGGTCAGTTAATTGGTCAGCTGTAATATTAATACATCTGACAATCAATATTTTAAAAGTGGCGGCGAGGGGGGCGTAATCGAACCCTTTGAGAAACTCTTAGAATTGGTCAGGTGTATAAATGAGTCCTGATCTCCGTGAACTGTCTTATTTCGGAGAATACGATTTTGAACTTGGCGGGCAGTACATTGGTGAGCTTGTTAGGTCGACACCAGTTAGGCATATCGATTTCAGGTATGAGTATTATCCGGGCCCCGGTGAAATACTATCCTTTTCCATCTTCCAAAAAGAGTTTAAACGGCCGATGGAAATTTATAAGCTGGGAGACAACAGGGTGTACCGGTTAAAAAATAATGCCTGTGCCAACAACCTTGGCTTTGAAGTAGAAATGCGTAAATCAATGGGTTTTACTAAAGTACCTGTTTTGAAGAATATCACATTGTATGGCAATTTTACTGCCCTCAGATCTAAAGTAAAAACAGGATTTTCCAGTATAGGGGGTTCAGAAGATGGAAAATATCTGATCGTTATCGATTCCGTAGGAAAAGAAGAAAAACGACCGCAAACAGGTGTCAGTAACTATATGGTGAATGCAGGTGCGTATTATGAAACGAAACGGTTTTCACTAAGTCTGGCATACAACTATGTAACAAACAGGATGTACCGGCCGGTCGAGCTATATGCGGAATCATTGTATGAACGCCCTTTAGAAGCCTTGGATGGACAGATAGCCTTCCGGTTTTTTAGACAGAAAGCGGAGTTGAGGTTAAGTGTATCCAACCTGCTAAACAGTTATAGTATTGTTTATCAGAATACATATACCGCAGAAGAACTTGCAAGGGAAAATCCTTCTACCAAAAGCTTACTTTATAAGAAAGGACAGGACCTTATCGATTATGAAGCGAGGCCTGGCCGTACCTACAGCACGACCCTTTCCTTTAGCTTTTAAAAAAACAAATCAAATTCTTATGATCACAACATTCAAACTAGATAAGTCAAAAAGAAGCATGCTGAGCATATTTACATATATGGGTATCATTATTCTACTGGCATCCTGTAAAAAGGGTAATCCGGTAGAAGTTAAAAGCTACAGTTTTCTGGAAGTGGAAATCGTAGCGCTGCCCGGTACCCCCTACACTGGCAGTTTACCTGGAAAATTCAAAACAGGAAGATTCACTCAAGTCTGGAGGTACGGTAGGCCTTGGCGCAAGGCCTATTGGTCTTCTTTCCGATAAAAAAACGAGGATATCCTTTCGTAAAAAGGGCTCTGACGAAGTACTGCTTGATACCAGTATTTTCATCCCAAGCGGAGAAAAAGCAAAATTACGTATCGCATTTAGCGAAAACCTCGGGATTAAAGATTTCCTGAAATATAATGGTAATATTTCGCCGGACTTTGCATTTGTACAACTATATAATCGTTTACCCATACCGTTACAGGCAGATTCATGGAAAGTAGATTTGATATTATACGAGTACGATCCTGTTGCCGGCGATATAACAGAGTTGACTGTGTTCCAGGATTTCCGGCGTAACAAATTACATCCTAGATCTGTGCTATTGCCCATCAGGAAAAACAATGAAGATATTACCTATCTCGTGGGGTTGAAAAATGTGGAAGCCAATCAGTTCATTACTGACGTTAACGGGACCGATCTGATTAGGCTCTGGCTCAATCCGGGCAAAGAACAGATTACCACCATCCTTGATGAAAAATGGATAATGGGGACGGAACCTTTAGCTATATGTTTACTACTGAAACTGCCGACTTGTAGGTTTTGCAAATCCTTACTTGATCAGGAGGCTGTGCCATCTTTTTGGGGATGGTACAGCCTTTTTTTAATGGATTTGTTTAAATGGGACACTTGTATATAAAATTATTTCGGGTGTTTGTTTTCTGAAAAAAGGTATCTTGTTTCAGTTAATAATCAAAACCAATGACAAAGCAAATTAAATTTCTTCTGATCATACGTGAACTATAATGTACTTTTTATTAAAAGCTATGCGTATATTGTATTATCCCTATTATGAACTCATCTAGACTGAATAATAGTAATGAAAACTAAAGACAATTTAACGTGGCTTGGGTATTTCGACATACAACAGGCGAAGAGTGATGATCCGGATCAGTTACAGTTAGCCGATTTTGAGGAGTTTTTTTTAGCAAATAATATTGTTCATTCTTTTTTGCGCCACAGTACTCCATCTATTTATTTATTGGATTATAAAAAAAGGACATACCTCAATATGTCTGAAAACTGCGCTGGTTATAAAGCTGAGTCTTTTTTAAGGGGAGGTGTTGATCATACTTTGGAAATCTACGATCCACTTCATTTACGATTGCTAAATAACGAGATTTTTCCCGACAGGTTGACATTTTTAGCTGGAGTTGAACCCGAAAACCATAAAAATTATGTGTTTTCATTTATCCAAAATGTTAAGAACCTTAAAGGTGAAGATATATCACTTCTTCAGCGAAACTGTTTTGTATCCGATGAATTGGGCAATCCGCTTTTCAGTGTAGGAATTGTGTTTAATATTAATTTGCATATACCTACACAGCCAGTAGTGCAGACCATAGAGAAGATTGATTCAAATGGGCTTAGCTGTGATACGATAGCCAGGCAGGTATATTACCTTAATGGTGAGGACAAATTACTGTCTAAACGCGAGAAAGAAGTTTTGCAATGGATGGCCGAAGGCCTAAGCAGCAAGATGATTGCAGAAAAGATGTTTTTAAGTGAATTTACCGTCATTAACCATCGTCGTAACATGCAAGATAAGACCAATACCCCTAACGCAATAGCCTTGGTTAGTTTTGCTATTAGAAATGGATTGATATAGTAAAATGGCAAGAAATTGCTATATGACAAGCTAAACCGTCAGCCTAGCTTTATACTAAAATTCGTTGGTATGAAGTCAATTGTCGTCATTGTATTCTTGTTGGTTAGTTTTAGATCAAGCGGACAAAAAAACGCTACTTTAACAAGATCAGCTAGTATGGCTGAAGGGGTAAGGAATATTCAATCTACTTATTATGTGCAAAGTAAAGGTAATATCAGTAAGGTTGAGAATTCTGATGCTTCGAGAGTTAAGGTTAAAGAATGGCGGGTAAGGCTTTATAAGAAGGGTGCCCCTAGAACGGGTAATTCTAACTGGGGCAGCATAAGTGCCTCCTCGGCAGAAGAGGTAATGAAAAAGCTGAAAGCTGAGCAGGAATTTGAACTCCGGTCTAATGCTTTTTTTGGGAAGGGAAGAGTTCAGGATGAAATTTGCACCCATTTTAATCCGCTTGGCCCTATAGCAGTATTGGATGAAGATACTGAGAAAGTGGCTGCAGAAAAACGAGCCGCTGAACTTTATGCGAAATCGGTAGATATTTACGAGACCTTTCTGGAAGTAAAAGACAATGTAGATGCACTTAGGGGAGTAGATAATCCATATTCTGGTGTAGGGAATAATTTTAAAGAATATGCTGAAACTGTAAAAGATGTAACAATACAGACACGGATGATACAGAAAATGTTTACGGAATTTACAGATAAGACCATGAACAACATATATCAGAAAATGAAAGTATTTGACTCAAAAATGGATGGAGTTCAAAGGACTGGTCAGCAACTAAAACAGTCGACACAAAAACTTCGTGAAAATAATTCCAGCAAATCACCCATTGACCCGTCTTTAAATATTTCTGGTACAAATGAGGAGAAAATAGCGAAGCTCACAAATATGCTTGTGGATTTGACAAATGAACTAGCCAGTGCGTCACAAAGGGAGAATGTAGCAGCAATCAATGCCACTACTAATAAAATGATATTCGTACTAAGGGCGCTGGTGAAGCTTTATGCATTAGATCCGGATACCAAAGAAATGTCGGTAGTGCTGCAACAGCAGTTAAATGCTTTGGAAGAAGCCTCTAAACAATGAGTTAATTAAAATCATTTAATACGGAAATATCATGAAAAACATCATTAATTTCTTTATACTGACTTTTGTCATTTTTTTCTCTGGAAGAACAGTTGCCCAGCAAGTTTATTTGATTCCAAAAAATTTACAATGGAGCAGCTACATTCCTATTTTCGATCAGAACGAAAATAAAATTTTGTTTTCTTGGGCTGCAGAGCAACCTTCGGAGAGAAAGAATGGAGTTAGAATGTGGTTGCAAGTTAAAAATACCTATAATGAGTCTATCTCTGGAAGATTTGTGTACACTTATACAGATACAAAGGGTACTCCGCTAACGAACAGCTTTGTAATAAATAGCGCTGAAACTAATGAGGTCAACTTCTTTTATGTATTTAATTTACAGGAAATCACAGGTCTTTATTTCGTAGAGTTTAAACCCAGCAAAGCCAATACTTCATTAATATCCTATAATGTACGTGATACGTCAGGTCTGTTTAAAGTACTGCGGGAAAAGCTAAATAAAATACAAGACACCTATGCTGCTTTAAAGAAAGAAAGCCCTGCTAAAATTGAGGAGAAAAATAGTGAAACATCTGATCAGGATATGCAGAACTTGGGAAAATACCTCCTTTCAGCTGCAGCTATGCTATCAAATCCTTCTAAATCAAATTATGCAAGTTTTCTGCAAAGCTCTGGAACAATGATGGATATTGGAACGGGAAATAATTTGACTACAAATTTATTGAAGACGGCCGGACTAGCACAAAACAATAATGCTTTGTATTACGCTCCTACAGTTTCCGGGAAGCAATTTAGTCAGATGAATTCTTTTGAACAAAGGGCGGTTGTTGAAAATGTAGCCAATCAGGTTGGAGAAATTATAGATTTACTAACACCGAAAGAAGACGAAGATGGGCTAACAAATAGAGATAAAAAGGTAATGGAATTGAATGTTGCCAATAGAATAACTGAAAACGCAGACTTAAAAAGCCGCTATGGTTATGATATGGATGATTTTATAGGTTCAATCAGAAATTTTGATAATGATTTACTGGATAAAATATTGGAAAAGGGATTTCCTGTTGGACTTCATCTCCTTTTTACCAAGGAAACAGAATCCCGAGAGCAAAATATAGATATGAGGTCTTTTGTCTGGAAAAAGACGGAACGATTAATGAAACCCATCCATTATGCTGCTATTTATGGAAATGTTTATGCTGTTCGTTTACTAATTGCGAAGGGGGCGGACATTAATGTTCAAACTTTTACCAGAGACGGGTATAATGATCCTTTTGGTTTTCCACTGGGAATGGCACTTTTTTTAAATAAGTATGAAGTTGCAAGATTTTTGTTTGAATACGGAGGCAGAACGGCAGTAAAGAATGCTGTTGTTATGGATTTCTTAAAGGCCCGTTTGGAAGCAGAAAAGAATGGTGAAATGCGCAAGCTACTGGCTGAAATGATCGCAAGTAAATAGTAATTAAATTTATATAAAACCGATGAACAGGTGTTTACTTTTAATTTTTGCCTTTATTTGTTTGAGTACGAAATTATCAACTGCACAGGAAACAGATATTGCCCGGCTGGTAAAATGGAGACCTAAAAATATCCCATGGAGCCAACCGTATCCAATTGCTGATAAGAATCAGAATAAGCTTACCTTTTGCTATGGCGTGGCAGTTAAATATTGGTGGTTTAAGGTTGTAAACAATTATACTGAAAATATTTCTGGTAGACTTGTTTATACTTATAAAGATGCTCTGGGAAATCAATATTCGAACAGTATGGTAATTCATTGCCTCCAACAAGGGGAAATGAATGATGGTTTTATCTATGAACCCAATGTACAGTTGACAGGGCTTTATTTTGTAGATTTCCACCCTTGTGCTGCAGGCTCGGGTTTAACCGCATACAGCTTTACAAATACGGAACAGAATGTTGGCGGATGTGGTAGGCTATCTGTGGGCACCGGCGTTGATCATATTGAATATAAAGGGGAAAATCAGGAAATGGTTTCGTCCCTCTTACTTAAGGTTAAGGGATGGAAGACGAGCACAAGCCCCACTGCTAATGACGGTATGCCGCCACAGATTGTGATAAATGAACTTTGTAAGCGAGATCAGTACATTTACGGAGCACTGATGTATTGTTGGTACGCTGAGAGCTATTTTAGAAATAAAGAACTTAATAAATCCAGAGAGGCAGCTTTGAAAGCAGGGAACTTGCTGCAAAGCGCCAGACTTCTTTGTGATAATCAAACTAGTAAAGATTGTAAAACAGAAGACCTTATTTCATGCGCTGAACTGACGAATGGCGTGCTTACTTCGCTACAAGATAAAGGTACAGTAAATCCTGGTAAAGAAGCTTACAACAGCAATATGAAAGATCTGGGTAACTATATGCTATCTGCTGCAGCTATGTTATCAAATCCTTCTAAAACAAATTTTGCCAACTTTTTAAATAGTACAGGGGTTATTATGGATACGGGAACTGGAACCAGTATTGCCAGCACTTTGTTACAGGCTGCAGGCCAGGTAGATAACCAACAGCTTTTAGCAAATATAAGCCCGCAGGCGCAATATAACCGCCCAGTGAATGGGCTTGAACAACAAGCTGAAGCGAGAAATCAAGCCCAGCAGGTGTTTAACCTGATAGATAAACTGGATGAAGCTTTTGCTCCTAAAAGAGATGAGGATGGCATGACACCACGTCAAAAAAGTACTTATCTGGAAAACCTAAGTACGAGGAGAGCTACCGATAATACTTTAAAAGCACAATTTGGATATAGTATGATTGATTTGACTACTGCAATCAGGGACTTTGACCACAAAATGCTGGATAGGATTTTGGCAACCGGATTTCCTGTAGCTACAGCAGTATATTTTTCAATGCCGGAATTGATTAGGGAACAGAATCTTTCCGTTTATGATTTTAATATTAGAAATGAAAAATTTAAGATGCGGCCTATCCATTATGCTGCGCTATACGGAAATGAATATGCCATTCGTCAGTTATTATCGAAAGGGGCAAATGTGAATGCTGTTTGTGAGACAATTAACGTTACCTGCGATAACAGTGTTTTAGGTGGTAGTATTCCCATAGATTTTGCCATGGCCTGGAATAGATATGACGCAATCAAGGTTTTGTTTGAGAATGGATCAAAGATGGATCGAAACAAATTGAAACTGAGACTAAAGGTAGAGTCTAACCTGGATTTGCGGGACTTATTTAGTGCAATGTTGAAAAAGTAGCGAAAGAATGTTCGTGTGTACCGTTAAAATGAAAGGTCTCGCTATAAAACACAGCAATTTTATGTGTCAATAGTAGGCTTTTCTGGGCAGGGGAATGGGGCATTCATAGTACAGGAACTCAAAAAAGAGGCCTATCTGATGAACCGGGTGCCGGCAGTCCGCTGTAATATCAACAATCCTGTTTCTAAGGCAAGCCTGCTTAAAAGCCGGGTTCCGGATTTGTGGTTTCAGGTTAAAAGGAACATCTTGATGAGTATACCTTTTTTGAAAGGTATCTGTTAATCAGACAATAAATTTACTAAGAAGGAATGATATACGGGTTAGCGAGGAGCAGGCCGTTAATCCTAGATTTCTTATACCTATCAGCAGGCTTATTTAAGCAAAAGAAGACATAAAAGATATTTCTGAGATTATGGTCAATGAGATTTCGAACCATTTATAATCGAAATATCGCAGAATAATTATAAAAGGTATGAGACTTTTGGAAACTGATAGAAAAGTCGAACCACATTTTGATCAATTTTCTGAAGTATTATTCGGTGATTTTCAGTAGATTATATCCTTAAAAGGAAGAGACGCCCGAAAATGGGCGTCTCCTTAAGTGGAGTCGAAGGGTTTCGAACCCTTGTCCAGTTTTTGGAACTGATAAGACGAATAGATATTGTCTAGTTTTTGATTGAGCCAAAATTCAACCCGACTTTAACTTCTGCAATAGGCTGGATAATTTCTTCCAGCCCACCTCAACTCCATGAAAAGTCTTCTATCTCGAATATTTTCGGCAAGTTTTTGTTGTGCTTTAGATATGGATATAAGTGATAACATAATAGCAGTAATTTGATTTATTGAATGGTTACTAATACTATAGTGGTACAAATTTGACGAATTTTAATGAGAAAAATGATTTGTATCGATGCTGATCTACGGATCGATAGCATAAAAAAGAAGGACGCCAGGAAAAATATAGCGGTGGAAAAAATCCCTATATTTATTTGTAAAAACCATCCAGAAATGACAGTTAACAGGCTAATCTATCTATCGTCGATCCTGGTCTTGTCAGGCTGCGTTTCATTAAAGCAGACCAGGCAGGAAGGGGTACAGGAAATTTCAGACCTGCAGGCCTTTGACGGTACCTACGAGAATCCGTTCAGCAAGAAAAGCGATTCTGAATTTTCTTCGCTATGGAACCAGCTTAATCTGAGCGACAAACTCGATACGCTCGATTTCCAGACGGCAACAATCGGGCTCAAGGTCATAGGAAAAGACCAGATCAGGGCTACTTGGCTGCAGGGAGACACGGAAAAGAATAGCGTGGTACTGAAAGGAAAGCTGAAGGACAGCTATTTTGTATCGAGACACAAACGGAAAATAATACCGATCCCGCTGATATATGGGCAGTTCAGCAATAGCCAGTTCCAGCTATCACTGGGCAAGGACGGTCAGCTGCACGTGGACAGGATGCAGAATGAGTGGGGATGGGTATTCGTGTTTCTTGCAAGCAAGGACAATACGAGCAGCTATGAATATAAAAGGAAATCTAAATAACAAAAAAAGTTTTCATCAGGATGAAAATTTTAGATAACAGCTGTTTTATTGGCTTGATGAAGATTGGCGACAGAAAAAACCCGCAAAAAGTGTTGACATATAGCCAGAAACACGGTATCAAATTACCTCGTGATCGGCACCTTTTCTGAGAATGGCCCTGACAAATGCAGTGGGCTGCCTATCCAAAAGTACAATGAAGATCAGCTGAATCAGCAGCTGGAAAATGGATTTCAGAAAGTACGTTGTATAAAAGAAGATCACATCACGCCTTTTCAGACCCAGCAAAATTTCTTATTCTGTAGCTTTAAGAGGAATTGATCTGGAATTGTATACTTTTACAGCGTGAAATTCTTAGCGTTATTTCTGTCCATTGTTGTCATCACACTCACCATCACACCTTGCTGTGCGTTGGAAGTAGCTGAAACGCACGCGCACGAAACAGCCCAAAAGGAAAACCACGAATGCAATGAAAAGTCAGACGAATGCTGTAAAGACTGTTCTCCGTTTTATGTTTGTGGAACCTGTATCGGTTTTATCTTTACCAGCGAACAGGTGCTCACCTTTGCCATTCAGTTAAAGCCTGTTCAGCACAATACCGCTTATATCCCTGTTGGACTACCAATTATTCCTACCGTCATCTGGCAGCCGCCCAAACTAGTTTAATTTCTTTTGAATAGTCTATTGAGACTGCATTTTAATGAAATTATTTAACTACAAAATACATCATGAAGAAATTGATTGTGCTTGTCGCTGTGCTATTTTGTACCGCAACAGCATTCGCTCAAAATACTTTTAAAGCTGTCATTAAAGACGCAAAAAAAAATCAGCCCCTCCCTGGGGCGACCGTAAAAGTCCTTGGCACATCGCTTGGAACTACATCAGACCAAACAGGGTCAGTTATCATTACCGGCGTACCTTCAGGTAAACAGGTCATTCAGTACAGCTATGTTGGCTTTCAGACCAAAACTGACACCTTAACTTTTCCACTTGTAGAAACAGTACCTGTTACCGTTTTACTGGAGGCTGCTGAAAAAGATGAGGAACTGGAAGAAGTGGTAGTTTCCGCTACCAGAAGTAGCCGTACTATAGACAACATCCCAACCCGGGTAGAGGTCATTGCAGGTGAAGAACTGGACGAAAAAGGAAACATGAAACCCGGCGACATCCGCATGATGCTGGCAGAAAGTACGGGCATCCAAACGCAGCAGACTTCTGCTACCAGCGGTAACTCCAGCATCCGTATACAGGGATTGGACGGGAAATATACCCAGATCATCCGGGATGGTTTCCCATTGTATTCAGGCTTCTCCGGTGGATTGGGACTATTACAGATCGCGCCATTAGATCTACAACAGGTTGAGGTGATCAAAGGGTCATCTTCAACATTGTACGGTGGTGGTGCCATTGCAGGGCTTGTCAACCTGGTATCTAAAAAGCCAACAGAAGAGCGCCAACTCAATTTCTTATTGAACGGAACTTCTGCATTGGGATTGGATGCAAGTGCCTTTTATGCACAGAAGTTTGACAAAATTGGTATTACCGTTTACGGAGCCTATAACAAAGGAACGGCTTATGACCCCTCGGATATCGGTTTGACTGCGATTCCTAAGTTTGACCGCTTTACTTTGAACCCTAAATTGTTCTTTTATTTCAATGAAGCCACCACACTTTCAGCAGGGATCAACGCGACTACTGAAAAACGGATTGGAGGTGACCTGGAATATGTAAAAGGAAACGGGAGTGCCACACATTCTTATTTTGAGCAGAACAAAACAGGCCGTTACAGTTCGCAAGTGGAACTGGATCATAAATTCAGTGAAAATGAAAAACTGGTGATCCGCAATTCAGTAAGTTATTACAACCGGAGCATTGGTATGCCCAATTATGTGTTTTCCGGTGTACAGGTCTCTACCTATAGCGAGGCAAATTACAGCCGCAATGGTGAGAAAGCAGATTGGGTAGTAGGCGCTAATTTCCTGACTGACAATTTCAAAGAAGACCAGAACAGTGCTGCTGCATTAAGAAGCTATAACTACACGACCATTGGTGCTTTTGCACAAAATACCTGGAACTTGTCTGAAAAATTCAGCATTGAATCCGGTATCCGTGGAGATTACCACAATGAATACGGTTTTTTCTTTTTGCCGAAGATCTCAGGTCTTTGGAAGATCAATGAACATTTCTCTACCCGCCTAGGCGGTGGATTCGGTTACAAAGCGCCAACGGTATTTACAGAAGATGCCGAGCGCATTCAGTTCAGAAACGTGTTACCAATTGACGTTGCCAACACAAAGGCAGAACGCTCTTATGGTGCCAATTACGATGTGAATTACCGCACCAGCTTATTTGATGGCAAAGTGGGTTTCAGTATCAACCAGATGTTCTTTTATACCCGCATCAATAATCCAATCCTGCTTACTCCGGTGGCAGGTGGTAATTTAGGTTACGTTCAGCCCAATGGTAACCTGGACACTAAGGGAATAGAAACCAATGCGAAGATCACCCTTAGTGATTTCAAATTGTTTGTTGGGTATACTTATGCAGATGTGAACCAGCATACTGGTGGTACTAGTGCAGCCTACCCACTGGTTTCTAAACATCGTTTAAACAATGTGCTGATGTATGAATTGGAAGACCAGTGGAAAATCGGTTTAGAGGCCTATTACTTCAGTAAACAAAAGTTAAATAATGGAGCTGTAGGCAAAAGTTACTGGACTACGGGATTCATGGCAGAAAAGTTATGGGAACGCTTTTCGATCTTTGTGAATTTTGAAAACTTCAGCAATACCCGTCAGACTAAATTTGACACCATTTATACAGGCACCATTACCGATCCTGTTTTCAGGGACATATATGCCCCGGTTGATGGATTTGTAGTTAATGGAGGTGTTAAAATCAAACTGTAATTGTATCTTATAGTATCATCATGATAAAGCTGGAGAGCCGGGTTGACCCGGCTTTCTTTTTTGTAAACCCTTTTAATTTGAGTATCATTCGGAATTAGGGATCGATTCTGTCAGGATGAGCTGATCTTTCTGATCATAATAAGTACAGGTCATCAAGGTTAAATTTACGATCCATCTATCGATTCCTGTTTCTGCGCAATGTTTGCAAAAGCTGAGGTAATCAGTTTGCCCTGCCTGATGCATTTTCAAATACTTCGCAAACTTTTTCTTATGACTTACAGCAGCGACGACTAAAGGTTCATACTTTGCCTTGGAGCTTAGTTGAGGGCCATTATTTCTAAAATATTGGGTATGGCTATCAGATACATAGGTCACAAATTCTTCTACGCCTAACTTTTTGATCGCTTGAATGTACTGGGGGAAATCTGCTCCACTTTTTACTTTTTCATGTTCCTGCTCAATCGCTTTAAGTGCTATTTTAGGGCTATTAAAAAATTTAGAATCCCTCACCAATTCGATATCATCCCATTTTTCTGTCTGTTCCTGATCGACTGTCCCATCCGCTATTACAGCTCTGAATACAGCAACAGGATTGAAGCTTTTACTATTGATGATCAGGTTACCAGAAAATGTCTTTTGTATAAA
>NZ_SJSM01000041.1 GCF_004331685.1 Pedobacter hiemivivus
AAATGTATGATTATGGCTGCTGTGGCATACAATATAAAAAAGCTTGTAAAAGCAAATGCTGTAAAACTTAAAAAAAATGCAGCAGTGGCGATAAAAGTCCACGAATATAATGTCAATAGCTACTGGCATGATTTGAATACCTTTATGAAGGACATATTACGCATTAATGGCGTGTTTTGGAGCTAACCTTTAATCTGAAAAGTAAAAAGGCCGAATAACCATTATGAAATGAAATATCCTGTACTTTGGAGCCTATAATATCTATCACGGAATTAATGTTGTGCAACAGTAACTATAGTGCACTTTCATTTTTTATGCGATAAAACCAACCAGCTATAGTTTGCTATAAATCTCCTACTGAGACTCATTTTTTAAAACTTAAAAAAAATGAGCATATGTATCCAAACGAACTATTTCTACACAAGAAACCAACAGGAACCCCGGCCGAGCTTCAGGAGTTCGCTAAAACTGTATTAAAATATTTTTTTGAGACTTATCCGCTTGATGAAAGTCTTGAAATGCTTTGGCGAATGATTCAACAAAGCTTCTATACCAAGCGATTTGTATTAACTAATGCCGAACGGGGTAATCTGATCGCTTATTACGAGAATCTACATGCCGTAATTTTGGCCGCTAGTATCGTTAATGAGGAATTAAAAAAACCAGCTTAATCACGTTTAATTGCTGCAAACAGGTTCGTTGATTTTATAAATCAACGAACCTGTTTATCCTTGCTAATCGGCACCCTACTCTTCCCGGTTATGTTTTCACTCCATTCCTTAACATATTCTTAATATTCATTGGAATATCTTTGGCACGGTAAATTAGAATAATGCATGGAACATATAGGGGAACAGGATCTTTTGCAATTGATCAGGAATTCTGACTATACTGCATTTGAAGAACTGCACCGCCGTTATTACAAATCCTTATTTGCTTTGGCTGCAAAAAAGATCGGAGATCAGGATGAGGCCTACGATCTGTTGCAGGATATGTTTATTGAACTATGGGACAAACGTGCCACATTTTCAATCAGTAATCCTTTAACTAACTATCTTAAAAATCGATTATGGTTTAAGCTTTCTGGATACTTCAGGGCCAAAGGTTTTCGGGAAAAGCATTTTAAAAACTTTGCAGACTTTCTTCAACAGCAGCTGGACACCTCCCCCTATCTTGATGAAATGGAAATTAGGGAAATGGACTTGCAGTACGAGGCCGTGATGGAAGTGATCAACCATACGATAGCAGAAATGCCTGATAAAATGCGGGAAGTTTTTATCATGAGCCGAAGTAATGAATATTCCATTGCTGAAATAGCAGAAAAACTTCATATTTCTCCAAAGACTGTCAAAAACCAGATCAACAGCGCACTCAATCGCATTAGACAAGCAACATCCGACCCTTCTATTTCAGCTTTTGAATTACTTGTCTTAATATGGTTAACAATTAGATAACAAAAAGTTAACCATTAATTTCTGGGCCTTTCCCTTCCATTCTGCTTATTACTTATAGAATGCAGAACGAAAGAAAACATTTAGAAGAGCTTTTTCGGAAATACCAGATGGGACTGGTAACCGAAGAGGAGAAAACATTGATAGCGCGCTGGCTCATCCAACTGGATGCCATTGGGCAGCTTACTGCTGATCAGTTAGCAGTAAGGCAAGCGCTTTCGCAGGGTGACTTAAAAGAACATTTTTTCCCCATAGAAACAGCAAAACCTATTCGTTTCCCGATTTGGATAAGGTCGGTAGCAGCAAGCCTGTTGATTTTATCAACGATAACCGGGATTTTTTATTTCAACAATAAAAGCCACTATTGGGCTCCCCCCACAACCCTTCGGGAAATGACCACAGGAACCGCCGAAATAAAGGTTATTACTTTAGGCGATGGCACTAAGATTACCCTTAACAGGAAGAGCAGATTAAAATACCCTGTTTCTTTTAGTGGGAAGACAAGAGAAGTATTTCTTAGTGGAGAAGCATTTTTCGAGGTGACCCATAATCCTAAAAGCCCATTTAAAGTACATACTGATAAATTGGATATACAGGTACTGGGAACATCCTTTAATATTCAAGCCTCTCGATTGGATAAAGAGCTATCTGTGTCGGTGGCTTCGGGAAAAGTAGGCGTAACACCAACAAAAGCAAAAATCACGACTTATATGTTGGTAACAGGTGACCAGCTTTCCTATAATCGTTCCACAGGAAAATTTAGTCAATCACTTGTAAATGTTGCCAATATCAAAGCATGGCAAACAGGCAAATTCATCTTCAGAAACGAGACTCTGGAAAACATTGCCCATCAACTAGAGCGGTACTATAAAGTCACCATCCTATTTAAAAACAAGTCACTATTGGCAAAACAGATCAGCCTGAAAGTAAAAAACCAGAGCATCGACACTGTAATGAAGGCACTAAGCATATCTGCAGAGTTCCGGTATAGAATTGAGGGGAACAAAGTAGTGATATGGTAGCATATTTACCCAACAACAGAAATAAATGTCAATCAATAAAAGAAAACTATATGTAAAAATTCAGGACAGTACTATTATCAGATAAACAATAAAAGAGCGAAAGTGGTGGTACACTTCCGCTCGGAATAAGTTTTTCTGATCCATCATTTTTCAGGACAATAAACCATTAAAAAAACTTATGTACAATTCTACAAAAATAAATGTAATTAAATCGCTGTGCGCTATGACAAGATTCGCTTTTCTGGTAACGACAGTCTCCATAACGCTAACAGGTGTATTATTGGGGGCCGATGTGAAATCCCAGAATCTTAACGAGACTAAAGTGACGCTTACAGCAAAAAGAACTATACTCGCTGAGGTATTAAATAAGATCGAACAACAATCTGAATTTTCCTTTTCTTTTTCTAAAAAGGTTGGAGCAATAGCACTAGAATCATTTCAGGCCGAAAATAAATCGTTGGCTAATGTTTTAAAGGAACTTACAGTGGGCAGGCACTTAAAATTCACTCAACTTGGGGATTTAATAGCCCTTAGCGAACTACCTGTTCCTCCCAAGCCTGGCCGTATTTCCGGGAAGATTTCAGATCAGGAGGGAGAATCCCTACCCGGTGCATCTATTAAAGTGATTGAAACTGGCAACACCGCCCAGGCAGGCGCAGATGGCAGTTATGTCATTGATCTCCAACCTGGGACATACACCCTTGTGTTTAGCTACATATCTTTCCAAACCCAACGAGTTACCGGTGTATTGGTAACCGGAAGTAAAAACACTCCGCTGAATGTATCCTTAAAAATGGATTCAAAAGGTTTAAAGGAAGTAGTTGTTAGTTCCGACTATAAAAAGGCATCAGTTGCAGGACTCTTGGCAAAACAAAAAAATGCTGCTGAGATCAGCAACGGCATCAGTGCAGAACAGATCTCGCGAAGTCCAGACAAGAACATTGGAGAAAGTTTAAAACGCATTAGTGGCGTAAGCTCAGTTGACAACAAGTTTGTACTAGTCCGTGGAATCGGTGAACGTTACAATTCCGCAATGCTGGATGGAACCGTGTTGCCCAGCACCGAAGCCCAGACACGTAATTTTTCTTTCGATATGATCCCGTCCAACCTGGTAGACAATGTGGTGGTTAGTAAAACTATAACACCAGATATGAATGCAAGTTTTGCAGGTGGACTTATTCAGGTGAACACCAAAGATATCCCTAGTGAAAACTTCATGAGCTTTACAGCAGGAGTGTCATACAACGACCAAAGTACTGGAAAGAATTTTTTAAGCCATAAGCGCGGAAGATATGATTACTGGGGATTTGATGATGGCGGACGAAATTCACCTTCCAATCTTGTGGTTACTGACAAGGAAGTTGAACCCAATAGATCAATGCCTGAAGCAGAATATCAGCAGAAACTTGTTGACCAAAGCCGCAGGTTTACCAATGATAACTTTACCGTTTATAAATACAAGACTGCACCATCGCAAAACTACCAGTTCACTATAGGACGATTGTTGAAGTTGGATACCCTGAACAAGAATAGATTTGGTTTTACAGGATCGCTAAGTTATCGAAATACACAAAACATCAATGAAATCGAGCGCCAAAATAGAAGTGACTGGAATCTTGATACTGAAAATGCGGGGAAAGCTTATGGCTTTAATACAACCATAGGCGTTTTACTGAACGCGGGACTACAACTTGGCAAGAACCGCATCACGCTCCGTAATGTTTTTACGCACATGTACGATAATGTTTTGATACGGAACATCGGTTACGACAATGTCCTTGGTGGCGATTTCATTCCATTAAATACACCAAACCGTATCCAAGAGGCTGACGACCCGACTTTTACCGATCTATTGCAAAATAAGCTAAGCGGCCAACATCAATTGGGCAGGGCAAAGCTAGAGTGGGAATTGGCAAAGACCTTTATCGAACGTAAGGAAAAGGATCTTACTATTGCGAACAGTAGCCCGCAACTGGTTAATGGGGCATATCAATATTTCTATATACCGGGCAATTTTAACCAGCCACAAATCAGTGATAATCTTTCAAGGCACACCTATAAAAACGATGAGCATCATTACTCATGGACAGCGTCTGTAACCTTTTAAAGTAGCCGGCTTTAATAGTACTGCAAAAACAGGCTATTTCGGCAACCGCAAAAAGGCTAGTTTCGACTGGCAGATTGCAGCATTAGGACGTAGCCTTACTACTGCTCCCGAAGTTACCTACCTACCGGTGTCGGAAATGCAGAAGCCTGAAAATTTAGGGATAACGGGCTTAAATTATGCCACCAACTCCTACTGGCTCGATAGCTTTGAGGGAAAGAGTAAAACACATGCATTATATGCGATGTTGGATAACCGTTTTTTTGACCAACTTCGTTTAATTTGGGGCGTAAGGGCTGATTATTACAAATATACAGATATTAAAAACCCAAAAAGCATTCGCGGTGCATCAGAATATATGCCCAAACCAGACAAGGCATGGCAATGGTTGCCTTCAGCGAATTTAACTTATAGCCCAATCTCACAAATAAATATCCGTGCGGCCTACTCCAGCACCATCGTACGTCCAGAAATGATGGAAAACAGTCAGTTTTTGAAATATAGTCCATATCTGGGAGGGCAATTTGGCAACTTGGGCCTGTACAGCACGCGCATCGGTAGTTACGACCTGAAAACAGAATGGTTTCCAGGGCTCGGCGAGATAATTTCAGCTGGTGTCTTCTATAAAAAATTTGATAAACCGGTCGAACTAACGGTCAATATTGAAAGCGGAAATCTCCAATACTACATTAAAAACGCCGATAATGCCAAAGTATATGGCCTCGAACTAGAATTGCGAAAAAACTTCGGTTTTATTGTAGATAATGAGCTTCTCAAAAATCTGACTGCCTATGGAAACCTCACGTTACAAAAATCGGATGTAGTTAGCACGTTCAGAGTAACCAATCCCGATAAAACTCCAGGCGCCCCCTCAACGATAGAGTTGTCGAGCAAGATAAGACGGCCAATGTACGGCCAGTCGCCTTATCTGATCAATGCTGGTCTACAATACAATGGAAAACATTTTGGCTTTAATTTTCTGTACAATAAATCAGGACTTAAAACATACATCGTAAGTGCTGATCCCGGTCTCATCGAATATGAAAGACCACGCGAACAGATTGACTTACAACTTAGCTATAAATTATTAAAGAACCGCTGCGAGATAAAGTTCAACGCAGGCAACCTGCTCAACACCGCGTCTTCATTTTATATCAATCAGGCAAGTTATGAACGAAATCCAGATTATGATTTCGAATCCCCGGACCGAAGTTCATTGTTCAGATTGAAACCTGGTTTTACCGATAAATATGAAGATGGTGACCTCCTGAAATTTGTTCAACGATTTGGACGCACTTACAGTACTGTGATTACCTATAATTTTTAAAATAGAAATATGAAAACACAACTCATACCTTTCAGACTCATAAGTTTATGCTTACTTTTTCTGCTTTCCTGCAGTAAAAAAGAAATATTAAATGAAAATACATCCCATATTGTAAGGCTTACCCTCCAGGGCAACTCGTCTGACTCACTAGAATATATTATTGATAACAAAGTGTTGGCAACTGTTGGCGGCGGTTTTAATACCCAAACAATCGTGGGTTTTAGTGACGAGCAGAAGGAACTTCAAATCAGGAATAAAAACTCTGGTGCAATCGTTCAGACTAAAGCTATTGCTGTTGCTCCGTTTGATCAAACCATAATTTTATATTATGACGGTACTCAGGCTTACGACAAAGTGATAAATCTATTGATCAAGGGCTACGCAGTATCGGGTGAACTGGAATTTTTGGTTGGCGGAAAGATAATACATACCGGAAACGCTCGTATCGAAAAAGAGAATGTGCAGGTGCTGATGAAAGAGAACTCAAGTAGAGAAATCGAGATCCGTAAGAAAGGAGAAACAACCATACTGTTCTCAAAAACAATTCCTTCCATGCCCGACAGACAGACATTGAACTTTTTCTTTGATGGAACAAGCATTGTTGATAATGTAGTACTAAGACCCCCTGCAAACCCGCTCAACATGTTGATTTCGGCAAAATTCCAAAGCCTCTATGGAACACTGGGCTATTATCTCGGAGCTGATATTGACCTTATATTTTACGAGCGGAACACTGTAACTGGGATAACGACAAAAATAACGCCCGAGATCAGATTTACACTACCTGCCAATGGCAATTTTAACGAGATTGAACTGCCACCATTACCTCATAATTCAGATGTTGTTTACGGTTGTGATATTGTTGAAAAGGGGACCAATAATTTGCCATATACTGCGACAGCAACAGTTCCGCCTTTCATCTCAGCAGCATTACCATACCAGCCAAATGTTGGCCGATTTGGCAATCCAATTGTGTTTGAAGCTGGAAAATCAAAGTTGATGGTGATTGGAGATGGTAAATTTACTAAAACATCAATACCCAGGTCTACCAGTTTAGGCATTACGGTAACTGACTTGTCACAATATTTTAAATAGCATATATTAAACTTCTGATACAAATCCTTTCAGTTTTTACTGGAAGGATTTGTTGGTTTAGAATAAAACTGTAACATCATTTCAGTATCGGATAGACTTAAGCCAATTCAATCAGTAACATTAATAATGTATTTTAGGAAAAACTAATGAGCACTGGACTTTGAAAACACGTTAATTACAACTACACCAATCACTATAAGGGAGATGCCAATCAAGGCTGCCGTATCTAACTTTTGTTTATAAATGACGAGTCCCATAATGGATACCAGCACAATACCTACCCCCGACCAAATCGCATAAGCAATTCCTAAACTTAATTTATTAAGCGTGATGCTTAGGAAGTAAAATGCCAGGGAATAACCATGGCCAAAGCTTAGTAAACTGTTCCGAAGCCTTTAATGCAGTAGTGGCAATGATTTCGCATATGATTGCCATTAATAGAAATAAATAATTTTTCATAACAGTTTTTTATAAAGATGCTAAAACAATATGAATGCAAAAAGCCGAAGGGGCTGCATGACAATCATGCAGCCCCTTCGGCTTTTCATTCTTAAATCACCTATTTGCTATTATACAAGTGATTTCTATACATATAAGAAGCCACCTGATAATTCGAGATCGCTTCATCAATCAATGCATTATCCGGTTCTGTTTGCGTAGAGTTACCTGTCACAAAATCAGGGATAAACGTCTTCGTCTTCCTATTTGGATCAAGAATCACCAACTTATTATTTTTTAAATAACCCAAACTTTGGTAAGTACTGATAAATGCACGCTCCTGTCCAGGCTTCATTTTAAATACATCCTGCCCAAAGAATTTGCTGGTATAGTCCATATTCAAAAGTCCTAACAAAGTTGGCGGAATATCGATTTGAGCTGTTAACTTATCAAAATTTCCAGGTGCAATATTTCCCGGCGAATAAATGATCATTGGAATATGGTATTTATTTACTGGAAGTTCAACCTCACCAGCACTCGATGCACAATGATCCGCAACGATAATAAATATGGTGTTTTTAAACCAAGGCTTTACTGAAGCTTCCTTGATAAATCTGCCAATTGCATAATCTGTATACTTTACAGCACCTTCCCTACCAGTATGTGAAGGAATATCAATACGTCCTTCCGGATAAGTATACGGACGGTGGTTCGAAACCGTCATTACGTGTGCAAAGAAGTTCTTCTTGTTGTTATAATCCTCATCTGCCAAACGTAAAGAAAGCGTAAAGAGATCTTCGTCTGCAACACCCCAGATGTTCGAATAATGAATTTCTGAATCCTTTAATGCGCTACGGTCCGTAACATCGTACCCGTTTGCGGAGAAGAAAGCATTCATATTATCGAAATAACCATAGCCACCATAAACATACCTACTGTGGTAACCTTTTGATTTTAATATGCTACCTAGAGAAAAAAGTCCCTTGTTATCAGGCCGCTTTACGATAGATTGTCCAGGTGTTGGCGCAATAGAAAGTGCCAAGGCCTCAAGTCCTCTTACAGTACGCGTACCAGAAGCATAAAGGTTAGTAAATAAAAGCCCCTGCTTAGCCAAAGAATCCAACTGCGGGGTGATGTGCTGCGTGTTTCCAAAGTGTGTCATAAAATCAGCACTTAAGCTCTCTATACTAATCAGTACCACATTCATTCTTTTCTCCTCACCTGGATTATTAACCTGTCTAAGTGTAAATTTATCAGCAGCATTCGTACTGTCAGAATTCAACTGTTTTCTGATCAACGCCTCAGCTTTATCAATTGGCAATGTTTTATAGAAAGTATCATAATCAAGCTCATTATTCCAAAAGGCATTACCAAAATCGTACATCCCATTACCAGCGAGCTCACTTACATACTGATTAGGGCTAAAGTATTTCCATTTATGATTAAACAAAGCGTAAACAGCAACAGGAATACAAAGCAAAACCAATGCGATCAGAGTTCTCTTTTTAAATCTATATGGCTGTTCGTTCTGTAGCCAGATATACTTTCTGAACAAGAAAAGTATACCTACAGATATCAGTAGCAAGCATACCAATATGGTATTTACAGGATAGGATTGTCTAATATTGCCAATCACCTCGGTGGTATACACCAGATAATCAACCGCTATAAAGTTGTATCGCACAGAGAACTCTTCCCAAAAGAACCATTCTGATACGCCATTGAATAGCAAAGTGCCAATAACGACCAGAAAGTAAATGGACAACAGGACTTTGTTAAATTTAGTTCTGTACCATTTATCAGGCACCAACCAGACATAAAGTACTAGTGGAATAACCGCAAATGAGGCCGCTGCCAAATCATATAATAATCCGATCAGAAAAATACCTAATAAATTCAGGATTGACCAATCGACATATTGTTTTGAATTGATGAGCAAGACCACCCGGGTAATGAGTGATACCGAACACAATAGTAATGTAGCCAATAAAACAGGGCTAAATCTGTGTTGAAGGAGAGTTTGGAGTTTGTTTTTAGATGTCATCTTTACAGCTTATAGCTTACTAATTAATGTTAATCCGGTATGGCCATCCTGATGAAAAGGAACCATTACGGTTTGGTTTGATTTATGGTGGAACAATTTGTTTTTTATGAGTGGATAAACCCAGTAAGAAATTTTTGTAGAGAGGATGCCATAGCCAGCGCCTGCAACTACATCACTAAGCCAATGGGCACTATTGTACAAACGCAATGTAGCAGTGGTTAGCGCCACAGAATACCCCATCACACTATACCATGGCGATTGATCTTTATACTCCTGATGCATAAACTCTGCAGCCATAAAAGCGGTAGCAGTATGCCCAGATGGAAAAGATTGATCATTTAGGCCGTTAGGGCGCATCCTATGGGTCATATTTTTGGTAATGGTGGTAGAAGCTCCCATTATGGCACTAGATAAAAGCAACATCGCTGTTCTATCTACAAATTTGTGTTTACTTTTTACACCTGCCAGATCCAGGGCGTACACAGCCGCTATAGGAACATAACGCAGGTAGTCATCGGCATGGAAACCAAATCCAGGATGATCTTCTCTCAATTCGAAATTAGTATCGTCATCCAGCTTTTTTAATGGCTTTATATAAGGTGCACTGAACCCGTAGGCAATAAAAAAGGCTGGAACGATAATCGCTTTGGGCCTGATCGGCCTATACTCCACCTCGCTATAAGCTACCTTTTCAGGCAACGAATCTATCGTTTGCCCTTGAACTTTCACAGCGCAAAACAAGACCATCAAAATTACAACAACCCTTAACTGATACTTTATATTCATTTTACATTTGGTACTAGCAAAACTAAATGAAAGTTTTGTGTAAACACTTAAATTAATTTAAAACTTATAACTGTAACCTAATCTGAACACCTGAGTTTCATAATAATCGGTACTGTTTAAACGAAAACCATTACCAATTATATCTTTTTTAACCTGCAAGGTATTTAAAATGTCTGTTCCATTAAAAAACAACTCGCCTTTACCATGCTGTATTTGTTTTTTCACCCCCAAATCCATTGAAAACCTAGCCCCTATTTTCCCTTGTGGGATAAGATCAGGAGCGAGATAAATGGCTGACAGCTGTAATTCTACCTTTTTAGGCAGTTTAAACATCGTATTTAGTTTTGAATTCCAGGAAGTAATGCTTTCCTTATCCATACTGTATATAGTTGGGATAGGGTATCTATTCTCAACCGTAAAGGCATCAATTGTATTTCTATACAAAGCTCCACTTAAATTAATGGAAACCCAGGGCCTCAACTCTTGTTGCAAAGTAAGCTCGCCACCTGCATTATGACTATTACCAGCATTCTGAAAAATATTATAGATAAGCGGGCTGCCCGGTACAGTAGTCGCTATACGCGTAATGGTTGCATTTATTTTTTTACCATATAAAGCAGAATAAAGACTGCCCTTTTCCCAGCTTACTTTATGCCCCACTTCTAAACTTTTAATAAACTGCGGGCGCAAAGTAGGGTTACCAACCTTGATCACTTCTGGCTCATCGTACTTCGGAAAAATCCTTATATCGACTTCATTTGGCCTATCTACCCGCTCATTGTAATAAATAGAAAGCTTGTTAGCACCATTTAGCTTGTATCCCAAACGGATGTTTGGAAAAAGTCGAAAATAATCATACCCATCGCTTTTATAGGTATTGTGATTTGGGTTTACATCATAATTCACCTTCACATATTCCAACCTCAAGCCAGCCTCTACCTCAAAGACATTACTCTCAAAAACATAGTTACTATATACCGCAGGTATGATTTCTCTATAGTCGGCCCATCCACCAGCATTAACATCTAGCGGAGAATTCAAGCCCGGAAAAAACTGCATATTGGTAGGAATACTCCGGTTTCTTAACTTAAAACCGCTTTCAATCCGACCATGTTTAAGCGGTTTGATATAATCCAAATTCAGATCCACTACATGCTCGTCAGACAGTAACTTAAAAGAGTCTTGACCTGTAAAAGTGGGCATTATATTAGTAAAAAAGTATTTCTCATCTTCGCGATGAAAAGTATAGGTAAAGCCTGCATTTAACAAATGCCCAGGTTGCTTAAATTTATGTTGATACAGCAAGGCACTGGTGGCCGTATATTTCACCTCATCTTCCAAAAACTGCCATAAACGCTTTCTTACAGTCAGATCTACATTAAAATAAGGGATGTCGCCATCATCTAAAATCTTCTCCCGATTCAAATAAGCCGAGAAAGTAAAAGTATTGTTGTCATCTGGGTTCCAGTCTACCCCAGTTTTAACAGTAGAAAAAGTAGTCGTTCTATTCCTTTTTACCTGTTGCTTAATGATCGTACCATCGTCATATATCCGCTCTGCAAATTCATTACGATTTAGGGTTTGCGTATAAAGCCAATCAGCCTGAAGAAACGTATTTAGCTTATTTTTTCGGTAATTAAGTGAAAGCGAAGGGTTAATTTTAGGAGTAGCCTGGTATTGAGGTCTTATTCCAGGCAAATTCTCTTTACGCAGCCACAATGCTCCCAAGCCTGTAGTTAGTCCTATCTTCCCATTTAATCCCTCCTGCCTGTTCTTTTTATAAATAATATTAATGATACCTGCATTACCATTTGCATCATAGCGTGCTGATGGGTTATTGATCACTTCAATCCGCTCAATAGCCGAAGCTGGAATATTATCTAAGCCGGTTTGACTGCCAAAACCTGTAATTGCGTTTTGCTTCCCATCAATCAGCACTGCGATTTTATCATTCCCGCGAAGCTGAACTTTGCCATCCTGAACGGTTACACCCGGAAGATTTTGCATCGCCTGCAAAACTGATCCACCGGCCTGACTGATATTATTAGCAAGCGTAAAAATCTGTTTATCCATTTTATCAGACACGCCCTCTTGCAGTTTACCAGCAATTACAACCTGCTCCAACAGCTTCGCATCCTCTTTCAGATTAATTGTTCCAAGATCCAGAAATGCGCTCATTACACCAATTGTCGTTGGATGCTTATAAGTTTTATAACCTACAACCGAAACCTCAAGTATATAAGTGCCGTTTTTTACTCCAGACAAAGTATATCGTCCTTCATCATTGGTAATCGTACCAGAGACAAAACTACTATCAGCTTGTTTTTTAAGTGTTATATTAACATAAGGGATCGCGGCACTTTTACCATCTTTCACTAGCCCAGAGATCGTAATTAAAGGTGTTTGTGCTTTTAAGAAGGTGGTAAACAGCAAGGCTGCAAATAAAAGGACCTTAGACATAACAGTTATTTTCTTGTTCGGATTTCATTTTATCCAACAATAATAACAACCGATTTAGAATTAATTCTGAACCTAAAAGGACAACACAAAAACATGAACTCCATTTTCGAAGTTATAGCTGACATTCCATTGATAACGACTGCAGATCTCCCTAACAATAGCAAGCCCTAACCCCGTCCCAGGGCTGTTTGCATCAGCTGAGCTAAAGCGTTTAAAAAGCTTTTCAGAATTTAAGGACGCCTCTCCGGAATTAGATATGGTTAACCTATCCTGCTCCAAACGAATATTGATCTCTCCGTTTTTAACAGTATGTCTCACCGCATTCATTAATATATTGGTCAGCATAATTTCTACCAGCACCTTATTACCTTTCATAGTTATATCTGGGGCAATTTGCTCCTGTAACTTTAAATTCTTAGTAGCTAGAAAATCCGATAGCTGTGCAATCTGCTCTTCCAATTGCAGAGATATATTGATACTTTCTTGATCTGCATATTGCTGGTTTTCTATCTTAGCCAGTAGCAACAGGTTCTTATTTATTCGAGATACTCTTGTTAAAGCCTTATGGGTTTCATCAATAATTGCAGACTGTTGAGCAGAAAGTGATTGACTTTGTAATAACAGATCTAATTTCGATTGAATCACAGCCAGAGGAGTTTGTAATTCGTGAGATGCATTTTCTGTAAACTCCCTTTGCTGCCTGTAAACATTAATACTACCATCCATCAACCTGCTTACACTACTATTCATCTCTTCAAACTCAATTACATCTGTTTTGTCAAACTCGGGCTTTTTCAAGCTACTTAAGTCAAAGGATTTTATTTTTTGAAGGCTCTCGTAAAATGATCGCCATAATTGAGTCGAAATCTTTTTGTTTAATCGAATAAAGCCAATCAGTAAAATAATAAAAAACAATGCTGTAACAGCAGTAATAGCTAAAATGGTTTCATAGCTCTCTTCCAAATTAGTCTCGATAGTAACGCTATAAAACTTACCATTCAATTCAAAATAGGTTACCCGACCTTCATACCGGTCAAGCCCCTTGCTTGGGATATAGGTATTTTTTCGATATTCATTATAGGTACTGTCTGGTCGCAAAGCATCCACCTCACGCAGCTTTGTTTCGGGCTGTATCCGATTCCAAAGTGCTATGCTTTTTTCCATCTCCCCATCTTTAAACTTGATTGAACGAAAATTTTGCTTTGTAGCCTCACTTTTAATGCGATTGTGCTCACCCACCTCACGAACCCATATAAAATCAATAATGATGAAATAAACAGGAATACTGCACAACAGCACTATAAATGAGTAAAGTGTAAAAATCCGTAAAGGTTTATTTAGTAAGTTTTTCATAGTTCCCATTTATAACCGCTACCATAAATGGTTTTTAAATAGTTAGCACAACCGGCCTCTGTAAGTTTCTTTTTGAGGTTTTTAATATGCGCATAGATAAAATCATGGTTATCCAACATATCTGCCAGCTCACCCGAAAGATGCTCTGCAATTGCGCTTTTAGATACCACTTTATTTTTGTTGGCGATAAAATAAAGCAACAAGTCCAGCTCTTTTTTTGTAAGCGGAATAAGCTCCTGATGTACTTTTACGGATTTACCGAGCAAATCAATTTGTAACTCATTTAGTTGTATTACGTTTGTATTGGCAAAACTCCGTCTTCTGATTACGGAGTAGATTCTGGCGGCGAGCTCAGGTAAATGAAATGGCTTAGCCAGATAATCATCCGCACCAATATGCAAACCTTGTATTTTATCATCCAATGAATTCTTTGCAGAGATGATAATTACCCCATCCTGCTTATTTAAGCTTTTAAGTCTTTCCAGAATCTGCATGCCATTTCCGCCGGGCAGCATGATATCCAACAGAATACAATCATATTCATAAACCTCAACCTTTTCAAGCGCTTCCTGATAAGTAGCGGCAAATTCACACAGATAATGCGCTCCTGATAAATAATCAGCTATACTTTGTGCCAGTTCGCGTTCATCTTCAATAATCAGGACTTTCATTACGTAAATCTACATTTGTAATCTGAATATTTTCTGAATTCGAAAACTTATCCCACAAAAAAAGGCACCATAAGGTGCCTCGTTATGGGGTTGTAAAACCAATTAAATCACTTCGGTACCCAGTATATCTTTTGAATAGGTTTTTAAATATTTTTTAAGGATCTGACGGGCAACATGGATTCTTGTTTTAACTGTACCTATAGGAATTTCTAGCATTTCTGCTATTTCATGATATTTATAGCCTTCAAAATATTTTACAAATGGAATGTAATATTCAGGCTGTAATGTGGCTAAGGCTTTGTGGATATCGCCGATAATAAACTTACTTTCGCTTGTATTTTTTGTTGCGCTGTAATGCAAATTGGCTGAAGAAATATCGTCAGATTTTGTAATTAATGCATTTGTTTTTACCAAACGCCTGTAATTATTAATAAACGTATTCTTCATAATTGTAAACAGCCAACCCTTCAAATTCGTTCCTTCTTTAAACTTTCCGTAGTAGGTAACCGCCTTAAGCATGGTGTCTTGCACAAGGTCATTCGCATCTTCAAGGTCTTTAGTAAAATTTAGGGCAAAGGACTGTAATGATCCCGAATGGTCGTGCAGCTGTACGTTGAACTCATTTTTTGTCATAGTGTTTTAGTTTTTAAGGTTAATAAAACAAACAAAACAATTATTGAGTGAGTGGCGCTCAAAATTTGTTTAATAATACATACTAATCCCTATACAAGATATGTACCAAAAAAACAGATTCAATGTTAAGAAATAAATTAAGGGGGTTAACAACACCAAACAGGTAGATATTACAGAATATTTACTTCCCGCTCGAGCATTACACCAAATTTTATATAGACTGTATTTATGATTTCTTCTGAAAAACTATACACTTCAGCTCCGGTTGCATCGCCATGATTAACGAGTACTAGTGCCTGGTTTTTCCATGTGCCGGTATGACCAACCACCTTACCTTTAAAACCGCATTGCTCTATAAGCCAGCCTGCTGCCAATTTAATTTTATCATTTGGAGCTGGATAATGAACCATATCCGGGAATTTTGCAAACACCTTTTCAAAGGCTAAACGGTCTATTACAGGGTTTTTAAAAAAGCTTCCTGCATTACCGATTGTTGAAGGATCGGGTAATTTGCTTACCCTTATATCTGCCACAACCTGCGATATATCTGCGATGGTTGGATTGGTTATATTTCGATTTACAAGCTCGGTTTGTATAGCACCGTACTTGGTGTTGATCTGCGCCTCGGTACTCAATTTAAAAGTAACTCCTGTAATGATGTATCGGCCTTTCAGTTCGTTTTTAAACACGCTATCCCGGTAACCAAATTTACATTCCTCAAAATTAAATGTGCGTTCTTCAGCGGTAGTAATTTCGTAAGCTGTACAAGCATAAAAAACATCCTTAAGCTCTACACCATATGCACCTATATTTTGTATTGGCGAAGCACCCACAGTACCCGGAATAAGGCTTAAATTTTCGACACCTGCAAAACCACTACCTACACAATAATTTACAAAATCATTCCATACCACACCAGCACCTGCGGTCACCAACACCTCATTACCCTCAACTACAGCAGTAATACCCGGTATGCTCATCTTTATCACCAATCCATTAAAATCTTTCGTAAATAAGAGATTACTTCCTCCACCCAAAACCAACAACTGCTGTTCTTTAACAATAGGTAGTAACAGCAGGTCCTTTAAATAAGATTCACTAAAGACCTCTGCAAAAAAACTAGAGCTAACGGCTACGCCAAATGTGTTATAGGATTTTAAGGATATATTTTCTTGTATAAGTGACATAGATATATAGATATAAGATATACAGCGCAAATGTAATTGTTAGCAGTTGTAATAAACATGTTAAAAGCAATATTTAAAAATTATGCCTATTTTTCGGCTAAATATTAAAGCTTTTTAAAAGAACTTATATCAAAAGAGAATTGTAGTATTTATATGGAAAATCAGGATAGAAAAAGAGGTATAATTATCGAAGCTGCGTTAAAACGGTTTGCACATTATGGGTTATCAAAAACCACAATGACCGAGATAGCAAAGGATGTATCTTTCTCTAAAGCACTGCTTTACTATTATTTCCCGGATAAGCTAAGCTTATATGTGAGCGCGATTGAACACCTGATGCAGATCATCAGCAGAGACCTGGTTAAATCCATTGACAAAACCAGTAGTTCAACCGAAGGAATATTCAAATTATTACAAAAAAGACAATCTTTTATTCAGAAATACTACAATTTACTGGAGTCAACACAAATTATTGGCAACGAATTACCAGATGATCTCTATGAAAAATTCAGTAAAGCAAGAGCTTTTGAGACCATAATCATCGGATCACTATTTACTCGCGGTATTTCACACGGAGAATTCGAAATAGAAAATCCGAAGCTCGCGACCGAGATATTTATTGACGCTTTGTCGGGCATACACTTCAACATTATGTCCAAAGACAAGAATATCTTCCCTGGAAAAGAACAGTTTAAGCAAATATTTTTGAAAGAAAGAGTGTTTGCCGAGATCTTCCTACAAGGCTTAAGGCCACATTCCACCTAACAATAGTCATAGCATTGTAAGTTTACGCTGCTTTTGGGCCTAAAATTCCATATGTAAAATTATGGCCGTATTTTTGACTCTTGATATAAAAAAGTCAGAAAGTAAAAAAGTAGAATGGTAGAGACAGATAAAAAAAGAGAAACAATTATTGAGGGTGCAATAAAACGTTTCATTCATTACGGAATCAGTAAAACCACAATGAATGAAATTGCAGAAGACCTATCGGTATCCAAACCCTCTTTATATTATTATTTTCCTGATAAAAGCAGTCTGGTATTAGGAGTAATAGAGAAAATATTTAACGATTATTTTGCGCATCTAGACCCTGGAAAAGCAACAGAAATTTCATTGGAACAGTGCATGGCTAACTATGTAGAAATAAGACATCGCTTTTTCCAAAAGTACTATATGTTGCATTTATCAAGTGGCAGCCCTGATTCATCGTTAAACTCTGATGAGCTTAAAAAGCATTTCATGACCATGCATGCTAAAAACATACAGCTTCATGCGGATCTATTTCAAGTAGCCATAGACAAAAATGAAATTGCGCCAACAGACGCATACAAAACTGCAGAACTATATCTTGATTCTCTAGCCGGAATTACCTCATTGTGTATCCTGCATGGCAATAAAGAACTGTTCCCAAGTAAAAAAGAAATGAAAAATATACTGGAAAGGCAATTGAGCTTATCTAGCATATTTATTAAAGGATTAAAAAATCAATAAACTATATATGAATACAATAATTAAACAGATAAAAATAATTCCGGTATTGTTGCTGGGCTTGTTATTATCTAATACAGTAAGCGCTCAGCAATCATTAACATTGAAAGAAGCCTTGAATTACGCGGTACAAAATAGTGTGAAAGTTCGCAAAGCAAAACTTGACATTGATGGCGGTAAATATAAAACCGAAGAGGTAAGAGCTCAGGCTTTACCACAAATCACAGGTACTGCTGGCTTAACCTACAACCCTATTATTGGCCAACTGGTAGCAGACTTAGGCGGAGAGACGAAATCATTTAAAATGGGTCAAAACTGGAATTCTTCGGCCGGAGTTCAACTTTCGCAACAACTATTCAATCAACAGGTTTTCACAGGCTTGCAAGCAGCAAGATCGAGTGAGGAATATTACAGACTTACTTCTCAATTAACAGAGGAGCAGATTATTGAATTGGTTGCCAACAACTATTACCAGGTATTGGTAAACAGAGAACAACTGAGTGTGTTAGACAACAACATTAAAAATGTAAGCGCTACTGAAAAAATCTCAGCTGATCAATATAGAAATGGTTTAGCTAAAAAAATTGATTTAGACCGTATCAGAGTGAAGCTTACCAATTTATTAACACAGCGTGAGCAAACTTCAAATTCAATTTTACAATTTGAGAACCAGTTAAAGTTCGCGATGGGGATGCCGGTAACTACTCAAATTACTTTACCAAAAACAGAACTTACAGAAGTAACTAAATTACCTCAGTTCACGGATTCTCTTTCTTTGGATAACAGAACAGAAATCAAAATTTTGAACAGCCAGGACAAACTGCTATCGTTGCAACGTAAAGCCTATGTAGCTGAGTATTATCCAAGCTTAGCGTTAACAGGAAACTATACCTATTCGAGCCAGAACGGTGGATTTGATTTCTTAAGCTCTAGCAATACTGCTATCGGTTATGGTGCATCAGCTGTTGGCCTGACTTTAAAAGTGCCCATCTTTAATGGTTTCTTAACCCGTTCAAAAATTCGCCAGGCCGATGTGGATATCAAAAAGGCAAATGAAGATAGAAGAGAATCAAAAAACTCCTTGAATATGGCTTACGACAATGCCAAAATTCAACTGCGCAACAGTTTAAATACGATTACTTTACAAAAACGTAATGCTGAACTGGCTGATGAAATCTATAGAAGCACGGAAAACAATTACAAAAACGGTTTGGCTACTTTAACCGATCTACTGGATACGGAAACAGCATTAACAGAAGCTCAAAACAGTTACACCCAGGCACTTTTAAACTATAAAATTGCCGAAATACAATTAATCAAATCAAACGGAAATATAAAATCGCTATTATAATGAAAAGAGGAATTATTACAGCCTTAGTAATCATACTTGCTCTAGCAGGAATTGGTATGGTATTAACCAATAATAAAAAGAAAAACGAAGCAAAAACAGCTATCGTGGCTCAAGGTGGGGGTGCTGTGAGTGTACGTACTGCTGTTATCAAAAGAGAACCAATTGACCTTGATTTTGCTGTAAACGGAGTATTTGCACCCAACCAGGAATTAAACTTCCTGTCAGAAAATGCAGGTCGTGTAACCAAAATCTACGTAAGCGAAGGCGACAGAGTGACCAAAGGTCAGATCATAGCCCGTATCGATGCAGAGATCATAAATACAGATAAAGAAACCGCTGAAGCTAATCTTCAAAATGCAATCAGAGATGAAGCTAGATACAGCAGTTCATTTAAAACTGGTGGTGTTACACAACAACAATTAGATCAAGCTAAACTTGCTGTAGAAAATGCACGCTTAAAATTACAAAGTGCTTCCAGAAAAGTAAGTGATGCAAATGTAAAATCTCCAATCAATGGTATCATCAATAAAAAATACATTGAAGTTGGTGCCTTTGTAAATACACAAGGAACGCAGATGTTTGAAATCGTTGATGTATCGAAGTTAAAACTAAAAGTAAACGTTAACGAAAACCAGGTAGCTAGCATTAAAATTGGCGATCAGGCGCAAATCAAATCTAATGTTTTCCCTACAGAGAACTTTGCTGGTAAAGTAAGTTTCATCGCCGCAAAAGCTGATAACTCATTAAACTTCCCTGTTGAACTTGTTGTAGAAAACAACAAAAAACAAGATATCAAAGCTGGTATGTACGGAACTGCCATATTCAAGTTCCCTAAACAAGCTCCTGCCTTAACTATCCCTCGTGGATCATTTGTAGGTAGTGTAAGCAGCAACCAGGTATTTGTATTAGAGAACGGAAACACCGCTAAAACCCGCAAAGTAGTTGCTGGAAGAATTTTGGGTGAAAACGTAGAGATCCTTGAAGGATTAAATGAAGGAGAAACCGTAATTACCAGCGGTCAAATCAACTTAGTAGACGGCACCGCTGTTGCCCCTGTAAAATAAGATTAAGATGAAGATAACAGAAATTTCTATAAAGCGTCCCAGCTTGGTTATTGTGGTTTTCTCCGCATTAACACTATTGGGACTATTGAGCTACTTTTCTTTGAGTTATGAGCTTTTGCCTAAATTCTCAAACAACGTAGTATCAATATCAACAATTTATCCGGGAGCATCTCCTAGTGAGGTAGAAAATACGGTAACCAAGAAAATCGAGGATGCCGTATCTTCCATGGAGAACGTAAAGAAACTAAATGCTGTTTCTTATGAAAGTTTATCGGTAGTAACCATTACTTTAACAGCCCAGGCGGATATCGATTTATCATTAAATGATGCCCAGCGTAAAGTAAATGCGATACTTGCTGATTTACCTACGGATGTAAAACCGCCTTCGTTAAACAAATTCTCACTGGATGATTTACCGGTGATTACCATGTCGGCATCTGCAAAGATGGACGATGCTGCTTTTTACGATTTGATGGATAAGCGTATATCACCTATCCTATCCAGGGTAAGTGGTGTAGCTCAGGTAAACTTAGTAGGTGGGCAAGAACGTGAGATTGAAGTTGGTTTAAATGCGGATAAGATTCAGGGTTACGGATTATCTGTTCCTCAAATTCAACAAGCTATTTTAAGCTCCAACCTCGATTTCCCTACAGGAAGTGTGAAAACTGCTGATGAGGATATTTTGATCCGTTTATCAGGTAAGTACAAGAGTGTAGATGAGTTGAGAAACCTGGTTGTTGCAACTAGTAAAACGGGTGCTCAAATCCGTTTAAAGGATGTAGCTGATGTTCAGGATTCACAGAAAGAAGTAGAGAAGATTGCGCGTATCGACAGAACCGGTGCTATTGCCGTGCAGATCATTAAACAAACTGATGCCAATGCGGTAGAGGTAAGTAAGCAAATGCACAAAACGATTGAAACTTTGCAAAAGGATTATGCGACAAACAACCTGCAAATCAAAATTGTAAACGACAGCTCGATATTCACATTAGAATCAGCAGACGCGGTAATTCACGATTTAATTCTTGCGATTATCCTCGTAGCGTTTGTAATGCTTTTCTTCTTGCATAGTTTACGTAACGCTGCAATTGTAATGGTTGCTATTCCAGCTTCATTAATTGCCACCTTTATCGGAATTAGCTTGTTAGGCTATACGCTAAATCTGATGTCGTTACTGGGCTTATCACTCGTGGTAGGTATCCTTGTGGATGATGCGATTGTGGTACTGGAGAACATCTACAGACACATGGAGATGGGTAAAAACAAGGTGCGTGCAGCTTACGATGCAACCAGCGAAATTGGTTTTACCGTTGTATCCATCACTTTAGTAATTGTGGTTGTGTTCTTCCCAATTACAGTAAGTACAGGTTTGGTATCCAACATCCTTCGTCAGTTCTGTGTGGTGGTAATCATCGCGACATTGCTCTCGCTTGTGGCTTCATTTACCATCGTTCCATTGCTATCATCAAGATTTGGTAAACTGGAAAAAATAGAAGGTAAAAACGCTTTCGGACGTTTCATTTTATGGTTCGAGAAACAGTTACATACTTTCACTGTATGGATTACAGGTATCCTGGAGTGGACTTTAAAGCACAAAGCAATTACACTTATCGGTGTATTCATGTTGCTATTAAGTTCTTGCGGATTAACCATTGGTGGTTTTATCGGTTCAGAGTTTTTCCCTAAGAGTGATAAAGGAGAATTCCTTGTTCAGATAGAATTACCGAAAGATGCTTCTATTGAAAAAACCAACCAGGTTACTCAAAAAGCAGAGGCTTTCTTGCAAGGTAAAAAAGAGATCGTACAAATGATCACGACAGTGGGTCAGGCAAGTGGTGATTTTGGTGGTACCCAGGCTACTGCCTACAAATCAGAGATCAATGTTAAATTGGTAGATCGTAAAGATCGTGCGGACGAATCAAGTATATATGCTACTAAAATCAGTCGTGAGCTTGCTCATTACTTAGTAGGCGCAAAAGTAAAAACAGTTCCAATCAGTATTTTGGGTATTGCAGAAAATGCACCTATCCAACTGGTAGTAATGGGTCCTGATTTAGAAAGTGCCTTAAAATATGCCGAAGGTGCGAAAAAAGTACTTGCTGGTATTAAAGGTTCTGCCGAATTAAAATTATCTGTAGAGAAAGGTAGTCCGGAAATTAACGTTCAGGTAGATCGTGATAAGATGGCAGCTTTAGGCTTAACCTTACAAACGGTAGGTACAACCATGCAAACTGCATTTAGCGGTAACACAGATGGTAAATACCGTCAAGGTGAGTACGAGTACGACATCAATATCCGTTACCAGGCCTTTAACCGTAAAAACATTGACGATGTTAGAAACCTGATCTTTATCAACGCTAATGGTCAACAGGTTAAATTATCACAGTTTGCGGAGATTAAAGAAGGTTCAGGTCCAAGTCAGCTAGAAAGACGTGATAAGAGTACATCAGTAACCGTACAAGCACAGTCTATCGGTAGACCAACAGGTACCATCGTATCTGAATTCCAGACAAAACTGGAAGAGCTGGAGAAAAGTGGTGAGCTGAAAAAACCTACAGGTGTATCTTATGTTTGGGGTGGTGATCAGGAAAACCAAAGTGAAGGTTTCGGTACTTTAGGTATTGCTTTATTGGCCTCTATTATATTGGTATACCTGATTATGGTTGCGCTGTATGACAGTTTCGTTTATCCACTGGTAGTAATGTTCTCGATTCCGTTATCAGTTATTGGAGCCCTATTGGCACTTGCTTTAGCAAACCAGTCACTAGGTATTTTTACCATCTTAGGTTTGATCATGTTGATTGGTCTAGTGGCCAAGAATGCGATCATCCTGGTCGATTTCACCAATCAGATGAAAGCAGAAGGAAAAACTACTCATGAAGCGTTAGTTCTTGCTAACCATGCTCGTTTACGTCCAATCCTGATGACAACCATCGCCATGGTTATTGGTATGTTGCCAATTGCATTAGCGAGTGGTGCAGGTGCAGAATGGAAAAATGGTTTGGCCTGGGTAATTGTGGGTGGTCTAACCAGTTCATTATTCTTAACCCTTATCGTGGTTCCGGTAATGTATCAGGTATTTGATAACATCCTAAATTACTTTGGATTCAACAAAAAAGGTAAAACCATTGATGAATTATTGGAAGAACCTTATACACATAAAGAAGTGAAAGAGTATGAAATGGACCATGTTCATTAATAGCTTAAGCTGATTGTAAAAAAGGCCGAAACATAAGTTTCGGCCTTTTTTGTTGTTAGTACACTCGTCATCCTGAATTCATTTCAGGACCTCGCACCTGCAAAATTTTCTTTCTCTTGAGGGATCCTGAAATGAATTCACTGTTGTCCGGATAAAATTTTGGGCTAGCTGTTAAGCTAGCCCATTGTTGATATATTTGAGTTACCACACTTAAAAACATCAACATGAGCAAAAGTATATTTTTTACCGGACAGCCCATACTAAATCAACTGTTAAATTTGCTGGATCGGGGCAAGATTAAATCCATTGCCCGTGCCGGTAAACACGATCACTACTATAAGCATTTTGACACTTATACCCATTTAATAACGATGCTATACTGCGCATTGAACAAATGCACAAGTAGCCGTGAAGTTGTAAGTGGAATGAAGGC
>NZ_SJSM01000042.1 GCF_004331685.1 Pedobacter hiemivivus
CGCTCATTCCTGCTTTTATAGCCCGGATGACCGACCGCTTTTCTCCGGCGGTATAACGCTTGTGCTTGGCTATGCCTGAACCATATTTGGCTATCCAATCAATGAGCGTACCGGGGCTCATACCATAATCATTTACCAGATCTCTGCGAGGAACGCCTTGTTCCGCCAGATCAACAATATGCGCTATTAAACGCTTATCAAAGCGCTGTTTATTATTCCTACGAGAGGAATAAAGAAATTCCGTTTCTTTTGTTTCCATACACTGTTTTTAGTGTATAGCTTTTTTAGGAATCGACATTGAAACTCCTTTCCAACTCCTAAGCGCGCAACACCATCCCTGAAGGGAAACCAAAGGACAGTAAAGGCGTCTTTTTATAATTGTATTTTTACATCTTTGTAAGAAATGAGACTCCCGATATACAGTTCAAGGCACTTTATTGTCATAGGAATATTTATGTTTCTGTGCTTTGCAGGGATATGGCAGTTTATGTCGGGTAAGCTGAGCAAGCATACAGAACAGATTAGTATAGAGTTGGCGACAAAAATATACCAGCTAAAATCTAATATCATGCGCAATGAATTTGAGGGATTTACAAAAGGAATTGTTAATTCCGAAACGGTCCTGCCTGAGATTCATACTAAAAAAGAGTTTTTAGCTCATGAAGGAACAATAGAAGCGCTGTTGCTCAGTCATCCAAAAATAAATAAAGGCTGGTATGCCATCGCCAGTAAAAATGATACCGTTTACAAATCGATCCATAAAGATGGTCAGACCTACCACCATACCCCGATTCTAAAACATCAGAAAGACTGGATCCACAACCAACTTAGCCATAAAGAGACCACAGGAAATGTCGGGACATTGGTTTCCGTAACAGATACCTTACACTGGTTAATCGCCTCAAGGCATAAACTCGCAGACTCATCAGTATTGATGTTTGGTCTGGATATTAACCTTAAAAAACTTCAACAATATTTATGGAGTGTAGACACTATTGGTCGCGCTTATGCATTTATAACCGATGAAAAAGGTTATTTTGTAACCAACCAAATTGAAAACCTAATCGGCACAAAAATGCCTGTGCCGGTAAATCCGTTGCTTGGAAAAATCCTCCTGGCGGATAGTATCAGCAGTTACGAAATTGTAACCTCATCCTATTTACAGCTCCCTGTTGTGCGCTATTACACGCCATTAAACATTACCGGCATGAACTGGACAATGGTCATTGACACGCCAGTTTTGACTGTAGATGAGGATGTAAGAATTATTGAAAAGTACATGATGGTCATGTTCATCTCTGCAGCATTAATTATATTGTTACTGATTTCCTGGTCGCAGGCCAAATGGCAGAAGGAATTTACCCTTCGCCAACAGTTGGAGATGAACCGCAAGGAATTATCCCTTGAAAAACAAGCCTTAAGCCTGGTTGCCGAACGTCAGCAAAAGGACAATGCTTTGCTGCAACTCAATACACTTAAAGAGAAAGTAAACCCGCATTTCCTTTTCAATTCTTTAAGCTCATTAAACGCACTGATTGCACAGAACCCTGAGCTTGCACAATCTTTTGTGGTAAAATTATCAAGGGTATATCGCTACGTACTCGAATCTTACCCAAATGGTTTAGCAACCGTTGCCGAAGAGCTTCGTTTTGTAAATGAATATTTCTTCCTATTAAAGATCAGATTTGGTGATGCACTTGAACCATTGGATTTGCAAATTTCTGAAGCCCACCTGCAAGAGCACATTCCATTTATGAGTTTGCAGACCTTGATCGAAAACGCTGTAAAACACAATATGCTATCGAAAGAGAAGCCGCTTAAGATCAGTATTGAAAGCCAGGGCGATTTTATTGTAGTCACCAATAACCTCCAGTTACGCAGCGATGTAAGGGATTCGAGTAAGCAAGGTCTGAATTATCTTCAGAGTACTTATGCCTATTTTGGTACAGGGCAGTTGAAGTATGGTACGGAAGGCCAACGCTACAAATGTTACCTCCCGGTGCTACAAGTCCCTGAAGCTTAACGAACGGATAACGTTTAGTTAACATTTTTTTCACTCCTTAAAACTGCGCTTTCACTCTATTGAATGAGGTAGCCCACGCGTTATAATTTCATAATACGCAAACATTCAGGCATTTTAGATTTATGATTTTAAATAAGACTTCGCTTATAGCTTTATTTATTCTTATCTCTGTGATTGGTGTAAATGCGCAAACTTCTAAAAAACTTCCTAAAGTTGCAGCAAAAAAGCTCAGCACTGATTCGCTAAAAAAGAAAGCGGCTCAGGATACGACTAAAAAAAACACTTTAAAGGATTATAAAACCCTGTTAAAGAAAGCAAAAACTGTCAATGGCATTTTCAAAGTACATCAGGTAGAAACGGATTACTACTTTGAGATCCCATTAAGACTGATGGATAAAGACTTTTTGGTAGTCAACAAAATCTCTTCTGTTCCTATGGCCATTAATGAAGCTGGCGTAAACAAAGGAATGAACTACGAGAATAAAGTAATTCGTTTTCATCCAAATATATTAGCAAAAACTGTTTGGGTAAAAACCATTGTTCCACAGGTAGAATCACCTGCAGGAGATGCCATTACACAATCCGTAAAGGATAATTTTGTAGGTTCAGTCATTGAGTCTTTTAAAATCGAAGCCTACTCCCCTGATTCATCAGCGATAGTGATTAAAGTTAATAAAGTATTTGATGGTACCGAAAAAAGCTTCAACGATGTATTTACCAATATAGGTTTGGGTACAAGTCCAAAACCATCATTATCTGCCATTGAGCATATTAAAAGTTTCCCACAAAATGTCGTGGTACGTTCTTTAATGAGCACATCGGTTACAGAGGGGCAAAGCACCATTGCCATCAGTGTTGCAGTAACGACCAATATATTGTTGTTACCTGAAACACCAATGAAACCCCGCTTTGCAGACAATAGAGTTGGCTATTTCAGCACCCCTAGATGGTATTTTTCAGATGCCCAACAAAAACTGGAAACCAGAGAACTGATTACCAAATGGAAGTTGGAGCCTAAACCGGCAGACAGAGCACGTTATTTAAAAGGTGAACTGGTAGAGCCAGCTAAACCTATCGTATTTTATATAGACCCATCTACTCCAAAACAATGGAGATCATATATCATTGATGGTATACACGACTGGCAAAAAGCTTTTGAAGCCGCTGGTTTCAAAAATGCTATACAAGCTAAATTGGTTACCGACTCTGCTGATTTTGATGGCGATGATATTCGTTATTCTGTAGTTACCTACGCAGCATCTCCAAAATCAAACGCTATGGGCCCTGCAGTAGTAGATCCTCGTTCAGGTGAGATTCTGGAATCAGATGTGATCTGGTGGCACAATGTGATGACTTCTTTACAATACTGGATGCGTGTACAAACAGGCATTATTGATAGCGGAGCAAGAAAAAACAACTTCAGCGTAGAGCAAATGGGGCATGCGATCCGTTTTGTATCCTCGCATGAAATCGGTCATACCTTAGGCTTAAAACATAACATGGGCGCCTCTGTGGCCTATCCTGTAGATTCATTGCGTTCGCCAGCCTACACTTCCAAAATGGGTGGAACAGCGCCTTCTATTATGGATTATGCACGTTTCAACTATGTAGCGCAACCAGAAGATCAGGTGACTAACATTACGCCGCAAATTGGTGTATATGATAAATATGCGATTGCGTGGGGATACAGGTGGCTAGATACTCAAGACCCACGGAAAGAACTGGAAACACAAAAAGAGTGGATCAAGGCGCATGAGAATGATCCTTTGTACCACTATGGTGAGCAGCAAAGCACCATAGTAGATCCAAGAGCACAGTCGGAAGATTTGGGTGACAATGCCATGAAAGCCAGTGAATATGGATTAAAAAATCTAAAACGTTTGGTTCCTCAAATTTTAAACTGGGCAGCTGAACCTGGAGATTCTTATTACCAGGCGGGGAAACTTTACATGGCTACAGTATGGCAATGGAATACCTATGCAGACCATGTGATGGCCAACATTGGTGGCTATTACCTGGAACACCCTGTAGCTGGTGATGGTAAAAAAGCTTATACGCCAGTACCTAAAGCTATACAGGTAGAAGCGATGAACTATTTGAAGAAAGAGCTATTCAATCTTCCAGAATGGTTGTTTAAACCAGCCTTATTGTCTAGTACGTTTGCCATCAAGGATACCCCTCTTGGACCTTTTGAATACGGACCTTATAATTTAAAACGTGAACAACAATCATCCTTGATGTACAATTTAGTAGCAGATGATCGTTTATTAAGGTTATTGGAGATGGAAACCATTTATGGTAAAGATAACGTATATACGGTTACGGAACTGCTGAGAGAGATTAGAGAGACATCGTTTAAACAGACGCTAAAAGGCAAATCATTATCGCTTGATGAGCGAATGACTCAACAAAACTACGTGGATGTTTTATTGGTAAGTGCTGACAAACTGATGGAGAAAGTGAACAAAAAGTCACTTCAACCGTTGGTTAAAAATAACCTACCTGAATTGTGCGACCTTACTCCTCGTGCTTTTCAAGACAACACTGCTGTTAAAGGTGATGAGCTTAGAAATATTCATGTGAGCTCTATGACCAGGACATCTGATGTGGCTTCGGCAAAAAGAGGCGAACTGATAAAAATCCTAACCCTTTTAGAAAAGAACAAAACCAACGGTGATGAGGAAACAAGGAGCCATTATATGGACTTGATGCTTAGAATCCGTCAAAGTTTGAAAATCAATTAAACCATCAATATATTAGTACAAATGAATAAACTTTTAATATTCTTTATCCTGCTCTCCCTTAGCCTTAAAGGCTATAGCCAGGAACAAACCACAGTTACCGGTACGGTACTGTCGGAAGAAGATGGAAAACCCATTCCTGGGGCTTCTGTTTTCGTAGATAAATCAGGGATTGGCGAGCAGTCGAGTCCAGGCGTGATCCAGAACACTGTGATTGGTGCGATGACAGATATAGATGGCCACTTTACGTTAAAAGTTCCTGCCGGAACTACTTATTTAAAAGTGAGCTATATGGGTTATGCCACGGCCATGGTAAACATTACCAATAAAACTAAGGTTACTGTTTCATTAGTAAATGATGACAAAGCCTTAAATGAAGTTATTGTAACCGGTTACGCAGACATTCAAAAACGTAAAAACACAACTTCGGTAGCGAAATTAGATTATGAGAAGGTTCGTCAGAGTGGTGTATCTAGTATTGATCAGATGCTACAAGGACAGGTTGCAGGAGTTTCTGTAACGAGCTTAACTGGTGGTCCATCTGCAGCACCAAAAATCCGCATCAGAGGTACAGTATCGTTAAATGGTTCACAAGATCCACTATGGGTATTGGACGGATTACCGCTTGAAGGTACAAATATGCCTAAGCTTCTTGATAAAGACAACATTGATGAGTTACGTAACTTACCATTAGCGGGTATCAACCCTGATGATATTGCTGACATTACCATCCTTAAGGATGCTGCTGCTACCGCTATTTATGGTGCAAGAGCTGCTAATGGCGTAATTTTAATTACGACCAAAAAAGGTAAAAAAGGGCCTATGGCTATAAATTTCAGTGCCAATAGCTTTATTGCTGAGCGTCCGGATTTCAGTAAGCTGAACCTAATGAATGCAACGGAGAAAGTTGATTTCGAATTGGGAATGGCTTCAAGATCAGACCTTGATTACAGAGATAACCTTGGTTCAGTATCAAGAATATTAAAAAAAACAGGCGAACTGGCAGCATATCGTGCTAATGGTTTCTCAGGGTTAAAAGCCAGTACACAAGAGCAGATTAATGCATTGAGAACTGCAAACACGGACTGGGGAAAAGAATTATACCAATCAGCCGTTAACCAGCAATACACATTGGGTCTATCTGGAGGAACGGATCAGGCAAATTACTATTTCTCAGGAGGTTATTACAATGAAAAAGGTTCGACCATTGGTACTGGTCTGACAAGATACAATACTACTTTAAAAACGGACTTTACGATCTCCCCTAAGTTAAAAGTAGGCGTGGCATTATTTGGATCCGTAACTAATCAAAAAAACTATTTAACAGAAACTGGTGCCTTTACTAACCCATCTCGTTACGTTAGAAATGTGAATCCATATTTAACGCCAAGAGATGCAAATGGTGCGTACGTTTATGACCCGGATATTCAGGGTGCCTCAAGTTTTAGCGGAGACATTTTTGTGCCCTTCAACATTCTTGAGGAACGTGAAAATACCAGGTATAATCTGAGCAGCAAAAGTTTTAAAGGAATATTTGACGTCAACTACAAGATTATTAAAGACCTGAATTTCCGTTCGGAAATGGGTTTACAATTTGAGGAGAATGGTTCTGAAAAGTACGGTAGTGCTGATACTTACTTTGTACGTAAAATGCGTGAAGGTACCAGATATTATAATTCTGCTACTAAAAAATATGAGTATTTCCTTCCTCAGGGTGGTGTAATCCAGAACGGGAATACTTCTTTCTTCCAGTATAACTGGAAAAACATATTCGAGTACAATAAAGTCATCAATGAGAAGCATGAGATTGAAGCCCTTGCTGGTGCAGAAATCCGCAGAACTAAGAATGAGTTGATCAATACAAAAGGTTTTGGTTATAACGACCGCACCTTAACCAATCAAAACATTGTATTCCCAAAACCAAGTGATGCGGCCAACGCGAACTATAGAGGATACCAAAAAACCTCCGTTGAGAACGCTTATGCCTCATTTTATGGTACGATTTCTTACACTTATGATAGAAAATACACCTTATATGGAAGTATCCGTTACGATGGATCCGATCTATTTGGTGTAGATCCTAAATACAGATTTTTACCTATTTACTCGATATCAGGTGCCTGGAATGCCAAAGAAGAAAACTTCCTTAAAGACGTAAACTGGCTATCTAACTTACGCCTGAGATCATCTTATGGTTTACAGGGAAATATCGACAAAAACACCAGCCCATACGTTGTAGGAACTTATGAAAGTGGAAGTATACTACCAGGTGGAAATGAAGAGAGCATAGTTGTAACCAGTCCGCCCAACCAAAAGTTACGTTGGGAAAAAACAGCAACGTTTAATGCTGCTGTAGACCTTGGCTTGTTTAACAATGCGGTACAGGTAACCATGGAATACTACAACAGAAATAGTAAAGACCTGATTGGTGTTCAGGAGCTGTCGTTAGAGAATGGTTTCGACTTTACCAATTCCAATTGGGCACAAGTCAATAACAGAGGATTAGAGTTCAGTATCTCAACCAGGAACATCACTACCAAAAATTTCTCGTGGTCGACAGATTTTAACATCGCACACAACAAGAGCAAAGTAGTAAGAGAAAAAGCTAGCTTACAATCATTCGCCCCTTCTAAAGAAGGTTACTCGGTAAACTCGTTGTTTGTCATTAAAACAGCAGGTTTAGATGCGAATGGTATCCCTCAGTTTCTTCAGAATGGCAATGTGGTTTCGATGGAGCAATTTTACAAACTATTTGATCCCTTTGCTGGCGGAGACCTGGCAGGCTTTTTATCTCAAAGTAGCTTGACCAATAAAGAATACCAGGGTTTATTTACATATGCGGGCGACCGTGACCCGAAATACACAGGAGGTATAGTTAACCGTTTCAGTTATCGTAATTTCGATCTTTCCATAGCAGCAAGTTTCAACCTTGATCAAATGGTTTCAGCTAATCCACTGTTTAACCCGGCGAAGATGGATCGTGGACAGAATTACAGTAAACTTGTTTTAAATGCATGGAGCCCAACAAACACTAGTAGCACTATCCCAGGATTTATTGGTAGTTATACGGATGGAGGCAGCAGATGGATGGCCAACAACTGGTTAAACGATGGTGATCCTGCAAACTCATTCAACAACCTGGATATCTGGGCTAAAAAAATGAGCTACTTAAGGGTGAACAGTATTCGTTTCGGTTATAGCTTACCAGCTAAGTTAGCCGGTAAAGTAAAAGCAAATAACTTACGAATCAGTGTTGAAGGCCGAAACATGCTAGTATTCGGATCAAACTATGATGGTTATTTCGACCCAGAAACATATGGTAATATTTATGCTCAACCAATCACAAAAAGCATATCTATTGGTTTAAATGCAACTTTTTAATGCAAAATCAGATGAAGAAATTAATCATATTAAGTGCTGTCCTGCTTTCATTAAGCATCAGCAGCTGTAAAAAATATTTAGACATTGAACCAGTTGGAAAGGTAATCCCTACCACTGTTGAAGATTTCAGAGCATTGATGACCTCTGCCTACTTAGGCTTTCCTAAGCATAAAGCCTTATTGGCCTTCCGTACAGACGAGCTGACTTTGAATAATGACAATGATAATTTTTCAGCAGTAAAGGATATCTACTCATGGAAAGATGCTGGTCAGGATGGCTTAACTGCCCCTTTCCCATACATCACATTTTATAAAAGTATTTTTTATACGAATCAGGTAATTGCTGATGTAGAGGCTAAAGCAGGTAAATCAGCAGAGACTGCACAATTGAAAGCTGAAGCTTATCTTTTAAGAGCTTATGCACATTTTGAGTTGCTAAACATGTACGCTAAACCTTACAACAGTGCTACAGCAAGCACAGACAGAGGCGTTCCAATTTCTACTACTATTGATATAGAACAGAAATTCCCAGTGGCTACCATAGAAGCGGTTTACAATCAGATTTTCTCTGATTTAGCAGCTGGTCAGCAGTTATTGACTGTAGATAAATGGGATAGCGGTAAAAACTATCGCTTTAGCAAAAGAGCAGCGCTTGCTTTATCCGCAAGAATCTACGAATTCAGAAATGAGTGGGATAAAGCATTAACTACGGCACAGGCAGTGCTCACAATTAACAATGAATTAGAAGATCTGAATGTTGCGGGCAGCCTATTGCCAAACGATTACAAGTCAAAAGAAAACATCATGTCACTTGAGGAGGTAATGGATTCGAGAACGTCTAATTCATCATACATTTCAGCTCATCTATTGGGTATATATGATCAAACCAATGATTTACGTTTCCATAAGTATTTCAACATCCAAGATTTAAACTATGTTTCTGTAAAAGGAAATTCTGATGCATTGAAAATTACTTTCCGCAACGGAGAGATGTATTTAATCGCCGCAGAAGCAGCTTTACAAACTGGAAAAAACGATGTAGCCTTACAACGCTTACTGGACTTGAAAGCTAAACGCTTAACACCAACTTATTTTCAGGCTGAAAAAACTAAAATATCTGGTTTGACAGCACCTAATCTTATGAAAGAGATATTAGCTGAACGCGAGCGTGAACTAGCTATTGAAGGTCACAGATGGTATGATTTAAGACGTTATGGTCAGCCTCAAATCACCCATACTATAGGTACAGACAATTTTGTGCTTATACAAAACGATCCAAGGTATACCATTCGTTTCCCTAAAGATGCCATTGCAAACAATCCAGGTTTGCAATAATCTTTAAAGCGCCAAAGGAATTTAAACTCCGGTCTGTATTTTTCAGACCGGAGTTTTTTTTTTACTTTTACACTCAAGCATAAAAATTAATGAGGGTATTAATTATTGAGGATGAAGAATTGGCAGCGGATACACTGCAGAAAACCCTCATGCACATTAATCCCAACATCCAAGTACTGGCTATTTTAGGCACCATAGAGGCCGCTGTAGCTTGGTTAAAGAAAAATACTGCCGACTTGCTGTTCATGGACATTCACCTTGGCGACGGCGAAAGTTTCCAGATTTTTCAACAGGTGACTGTAAATAGTCCGGTTATCTTTACCACGGCTTATGATCAATACACACTAAAAGCCTTTAAGAATCAAGGCATCGACTATCTATTGAAACCTTTTGATGAGGATGATGTACGTGTGGCTTTGGCTAAGCTAAATACCATACGCAACGCCTCAGAACTAACACTTCCTCAAATGCAACCAGAGCTTCCGACAGGTAAGCTACGGAATAGGTTTATGGTTAAAATGGGTAAGTTGATTAAGACTGTTCAATCGGAAGATGTGGCTTACTTTATGGCTGATGATAAATACCTTTTCCTGGTTACTAAAGATCAGCAAAACTACATCATTGAAGAAACCATTAGCAGTCTGGAGCCACAATTGGATTCTGCTGATTTCTTCAGAGTAAACCGAAAATTCATCATCAACATCGATGCAATTAAAGAGATGTACAAACTCTCAAGAAACCGGGTAAGGATTGTACTTAACCCCGCTCCTGCTGATGGAATTGAGGTAATTGTTAGCGAAGAACGTGCCGAGGCATTTAAAAATTGGCTTGATCTATAGGCCTTCCATCCCGTTTAACACATACAATTTGTAGTCCTTTCGTTAAAATATCATTAAAATTTGCATTCCTCGTCTATACATCGTAATATTGCAATATATAATTATGGGACTTACTAAATCAGAAATATTTACAGCAGAGCAAAACCAACTTTCACAGTTGCTGAAAGCAATGGCACATCCTGCACGTATCGCAATTTTGCAGCAGATTATTTCTGCCAATGCGTGTATTTGCGGTGATCTGGTAGAAGAACTTGGTTTAGCGCAAGCCACCATATCTCAACATTTAAAGGAGCTTAAAAACGCAGGTATCATTCAGGGAACCATTGAAGGTGTAACCGTTTGCTACTGCATTAATCCTACAACATGGAAATTATTAGAAACACAATTAGGCGCATTTTTGGGTTCGTTTAAAGATCCAAAAGGCTGCTGTTAACCTTTTTTTACTCAAATCAATCGTAAAATTGCAATATTATGAACACAACAGAATTAACTACCTGGAGCACTTTTAAAACTGCTTTAATACAGCATCCTGAATTGACACTTCAATTTCAATATGCCCAAGATAAGTGGGTAGATGCTTCTTACCACATCACTGAAATTAAACAAGCTCCAATTGTCTCTGTAGACTGCGGAGGTGTAATGAACTCATGGACAGAAATCATTGTACAACTTTGGGAGCCTACAGTAAAAGAAAGTGACAGAGCAATGCAGGTTAACAAAGCGCTATCTATCATTACGCTAGTAGAAAAAAGCTTACCACTTAACCCTATAGCTATTGTAAAAATAGAATTTGGCAACTCCGCTTTCGATACCCGCCAAATGTATCCTGGTGATATCACCATTGAAGGGGATAATCTCGTTGTTAACCTAAGTCCTGATTTTACACAATGTAAAGCCATTAACAGAGGTGGAAGTTGTGGAACTACAGATACCGGCGAGGAATGCTGCGCACCTGAAGCAAAAACAGAAAAACCTAAACTAGTAATGATGAACCTGGCAGCTAACGGAAATGTTTGTACTCCAGGATCAGGTTGCTGCTAACCAATAAGCCCATTATACAAAAATGAAAAAAGTATTAATATTATGTACCGGCAATAGCTGCCGTAGTCAGCTAGCCGAAGGATTTATCAGACATTTTGCAGGTGATACTGCAATCGTTTATAGCGCTGGAATCGAAACACACGGTGTGAATCCCAGCGCTATAGCTGTGATGGCTGAACGTGGAATTGATATTTCAAGCCATACTTCCAATAACGTTAGTGAATACGCAAACATAGACTTTGATTATGTGATTACGGTATGTGACAACGCCAAGGAAAGCTGTCCGTATTTCCCTACCAAAGCACAAAAGTTTCATTATAACTTCCCTGACCCGGCTAAAGCTACAGGAACGGAAACTGAGATTATGCAGGAATTCAGGCGCGTAAGAGACATGATTAAAGACTACTGTTCCGATTTCGTCAAAACGCACCTTAGCAACTAAAAACATCTTTATATGTTAGCAAACAACTGCCTGCCTGCGACCGATAGGAAAAAACTGAGCTTTTTAGATCGCTATTTAACTTTATGGATTTTCCTGGCCATGGGCTTAGGTATTGGTATTGGCTATTTTGTTCCTTCTTCGGCAGACTATATCAATTCTTTTTCAAGTGGATCAACTAACATTCCACTGGCCATTGGTCTGATCTTAATGATGTATCCCCCACTGGCAAAAGTAAGGTATGAGCAAATGGGAGCAGTGTTTAAGGACACCAAGGTATTAACTACATCGCTAGTCCTAAATTGGATTATAGGCCCCATACTCATGTTTGTCCTAGCCATTACCTTCTTAAAAGATTATCCAGAATACATGACAGGGCTCATTCTTATTGGGCTTGCCCGCTGTATCGCCATGGTGGTCGTATGGAATGAACTCGCAGAAGGAAACAGGGAGTACGCCGCTGGATTAATCGCCTTAAATAGCATTTTTCAAGTTCTATTTTATAGTATCCTTGCCTATTTCTTTATCACCGTATTACCGCCATGGTTTGGCATTCAAGGACTAGAAGTTAACATCTCCATCTTAGATATCGCCCAAAGTGTAGGTATTTATCTGGGCATCCCATTCATATTGGGCATCATAAGCCGCTACACTCTCATAAAATGGAAAGGTGAAGATTGGTTTCAGCATAGTTTTGTACCTATCATATCCCCTATCACCCTCATTGCGCTCCTGTTTACCATTGTAGTGATGTTTAGCTTAAAAGGAGAACTGATCGTCCAAATCCCCTTAGATGTCGCAAGAATTGCCGTTCCATTGCTGATTTACTTCGCCCTCATGTTTGTGATCAGCTTTTTTGCTGGAAAATACTTCGGCGCGGACTATTCAAAACGAACAGCAATCGCCTTCACCGCTACTGGAAACAATTTTGAATTGGCCATTGCCGTTGCGATTGGCGTATTCGGCATCAACTCAGGACAAGCTTTTGTCGGCGTTATCGGGCCATTAGTTGAAGTCCCAGCCTTAATCGCCTTGGTAAATCTGGCATTTTGGTTCAGAAAAAAATATCAATAAAATTGCTCCCTGCTTAAGAGAAAAATTACCTTCTCTGAAACGGCCTCAGCGTTCTTCGCTTCTTCAGCGAAGCAATGCAGCCGTAGAAGAGAACGGTTATTTTTATTTTTCGACACCAATTGAATTAAACTGCAACTCATACAACCTTTTATAATACCCATTCAGTTTAAGCAGTTCCTGGTGTGTCCCCATCTCTTTGATCTCCCCTTTATCCAGCACCAATATCTTATCCGCTTTCTGAATTGTAGAAAGACGGTGAGCAATTACAATAGACGTTCTACCCTGCATCAAATTCTCTATAGCCTGTTGGATCAGCATTTCCGTTTCCGTATCCACAGAAGAAGTGGCCTCATCCAATACTAAAATAGAAGGATTATACACCAGTGCACGAATAAACGAAATCAGCTGAGCTTGTCCGGCAGAAAGCGTAGCCCCACGTTCCATTACATTGTACTGGTAACCTCCAGGCAGACGCATTATAAAATCATGGGCACCTACTTTTTTAGCCGCATCAACAACCTCTTCCATTGTGATAGCCATATTATTCAGCGTGATGTTGTTGAAGATCGTATCAGAAAATAGAAATACATCCTGCAAAACAGTAGCGATATTACTGCGCAGATAATTGAGCTCATAGTCCTGGATCTTTACTCCATCGACCTTTATTACTCCCTTCTGGATCTCATAAAATCGATTCAGGATATTGATCGTAGAAGATTTTCCTGCACCAGTAGCTCCAACAAGAGCAATGGTTTTTCCGGCCGGCACTTCGAAAGAAATATCTTTGAGCACATAATTTTCCTCATTATAAGCAAACCACACTTTATCGAAAGAAATGGCGCCTTTCATTTGCTCAGGTACAAATGATCCCTTATTTTCCGTTACCTCATCCGTATCCAGCACTTTAAAAACACGTTCGGCACCAACCATTCCCATTTGCAGAGTATTAAATTTATCAGCAAGCTCTCGAATTGGTCTGAACAGCATGTTGATGTACAAAATAAACTCAGCAATAATACCCGGTGTTACCGTTAAAGGTTTAGATAAGATACTTCTTGAACCATACCATACCAATAAGCCTAATGATACGGCTGAAATAATCTCAACAACCGGAAAGAAAATAGAATAATACCAATTAGAGCGGATATTTGCATCGCGGTAACGCGCATTGATCTTTACAAACTTTTTATACTCCTGCTCTTCACGGGCAAAATATTGAATGATAGAAACCCCAGAAATGTGCTCTTGCAAGTAAGTGTTAAGATTAGACACTTCAGTACGAATTTCCTGAAAGGCAGACTTAATCGCCTTTTGGAAAACAGAGGTCGCCACAATCAACAATGGCATTGGCAGCAATACCACGAGGGTTAATGCCCAATCTTTATAAACCATTACCCCAATGATCACGATAACCATTAGAATATCGCCAATAATCACAATTAGTCCCTCTGAGAAGATTTCGGCGATGGTTTCAAGGTCTGAAACTGTACGAGTGATCAACTGTCCAATGGGTGTATTATCAAAATATTTAAGCCTTAGCTTGGTGATGTGATTGAAGACATTGATCCTTAAATCTCGAATGGCCGACTGCCCCAAAGTATTAGTTAGTAGAGTATGGCTAAATTGTATCCCGGCTTGCAACACCAACAGTACCAGCATAAGGATAGTCATTCCCAATAAACCATTGTACTGATCCTTCATGATGTAATTATCCAGCGTATGCTGAATAAGAAACGGTCTGGCAGGTGCAATTAAAGCCAGCAATATGGTTAAAACAATAGACAGTATAAAGGTTTTGCGGTAAGGCTTTACGTATTGAAAAACCCTTTTCAATAAGCTTACATTAAACGCGTCACCAGCTATTCTAGACATATTTATTTTACAAAAGGATAAATTACATTTACTAAATATAAACCACAGGCAGGAACAGACTGACCTGCATTACTCCGGTTTTTACTTTCAACAATTTCTTTAAAATCGGCTAAATCAAGCTCTTTTTTACCAATTCTGATCAATGTCCCTACAATTGCGCGCACCATATTTCTTAAAAAGCGGTCGGCCCTTATGGTAAACTGTAAGCCTTCATCTTTCTTTTCAAAAAAGGCTTCCATGACTTTGCAGTTATTGGTAAAAGTTTGGGTATTTGATTTGCTGAAGCAGGAAAAATCAGTATAGCCCGACAACAGTTGAGCTGCTTCATTCATAGCTTCCATATCGAGTTCACCTTTATACAACCAGGAACGGTTGAGTTTAAAAGGATCCTTATGAAAATGAATCTGGTAATGATAAGCGCGTTCAGTAGCACCAAAACGTGCATGAGCTTCATGATCTACTTCAAAAACACGCTTTACAGCAATCTGGTAAGGCAACAGAGAATTGATCCCCGATACCGACCTTAATGGATCTGGTACCTTGGCTGTTATTTTTTCTCCAAATGCTTCTTCATTTGCAATTTCCAAATCGAAATGCGCATAAAACTGCGTAGCATGTACACCGCTATCTGTACGGCCACAGCCTAGCGAAGCAACTGGTTGCCTAAAATAAGTAGATAGCGCTTTATCCAGACATTCCTGTACAGTAGTGGCATTAGGCTGTATTTGCCAGCCATGATAAGCTGTGCCGTCGTACGACAATTCAATAAAATACCGTTGCATATTCAATTGTACAAAATTATCTTTTTAATCGGATATCGGATTGGTTACTATTTGCTTTTAATATATTTGTTGAAATTATTGAACTGATATGATACAACGCGTACAATCTATATGGCTACTTCTTGCTTCATTCACCTTGATCTGCCTGTTTTTTATTCCATTAATCACAAAAAGTGTAAATAACACAGAATATTTACTTTATATGGACGGGCAGTATCCATTGATTAAGGGGGCAAATGATGCAGCAATTGCGGTTACTCCTATTGGAGCAATGATCATAAATGGTGTGGCGGTATTATTATCACTAATCTGTATTTTTCAATTTAGAAACCGCGTGATGCAAAAGCGTTTAATCATGATCGACATGGTATTGATCATCGCTACAGCGGTATTATCAACGCTAAATGCTTCATTACTACCGGGTGGAATCAGTGGTTCATCTATCCATATTGGCTCTTCTTTATTTATTTTGGCACTTGTGTTTTGTATGCTTGCCATACGCGGAATTAGAAAAGATGAGCAATTATTAAGGTCGGCCGACAGACTCAGATAATTAATTGCCTGATTTTTATTTAGTTACAAAGGAGTAAAATACCAATAATTAAACTTACCTTTGCGGCTTAATAAATTATTATACATGATAAACCCATTTAGTAAATTGGGGATAAGTGATGACGTTGTTAATGCCGTAAAGGATTTAGGTTTCGAAAACCCAACTCCTATTCAGGAACAAAGTATTCCTGTACTGTTAGAGGGCAATAACGATTTTGTTGGTTTGGCCCAAACAGGAACAGGAAAAACAGCAGCATTTGGTTTGCCGCTGTTAGAATTGATAGACTTTAAGAGCAATAAGCCTCAGGCATTGATTTTATGCCCTACCAGAGAGCTTTGCTTGCAAATTACTAGCGACATCAAGAATTTCTCAAAAAACATCAGTGGTGCTAATGTCGTTGCCGTTTACGGTGGCGCAAATATTATGCAGCAGCTGCGTGAAATTAGAAACGGTGTACAAATTGTAGTGGCTACACCGGGCCGCATGTTGGACATTATTGGCCGTAAAGCTATAGATTTCAGTAACGTGAAATTTGTAGTGCTTGACGAAGCTGACGAAATGTTAAACATGGGTTTCCAGGAAGACATTAACGACATTTTGTCTACTACACCTGACGATAAAAAAACATGGTTATTCTCTGCAACTATGCCTCCTGAGGTAAGAAGAATAGCTAAGAACTACATGGACTCACCTGTTGAGTTAACCATGGGTACTAAAAATACTGGTAACGTAAATATCGAACATGAGTACTACATTGTACGTGCGAGAGATAAATACGCTGCTTTAAAACGTATTGTGGATTTCAATCCAGAAATTTTTGCAGTAGTTTTCTGTAAAACTAAACTGGATACACAAGATGTAGCTGAGCACTTAATTAAAGATGGTTACAATGCTGATGCTTTGCATGGTGACTTATCTCAGCAACAACGTGATAAGGTAATGCAACGTTTCCGCGACCGTAACATGCAGTTGTTAATTGCTACTGATGTTGCAGCCCGTGGTATCGATGTAAACAACGTTACTCACGTAATCAACTACTCTTTACCTGATGAAATTGAAAGTTATACCCACCGTAGTGGCCGTACTGGTCGTGCAGGTAAAACAGGTATTTCGATCTGTATCGTAAACTCGAAAGAGATTGGTAAAATCCGTCAGATTGAAAGAATCATTGGAAAATCGTTCACAAAAGCTGACCTTCCTACTGGTTTTGACGTTTGCGAGAAACAATTGTTTGCTTTGGTACACAAGGTTCACAATGTTGAGGTTAACGAAAGCCAAATTGAGCAGTACATGCCACGCATCATGGATGAGTTTGCTGAACTGAGCAAAGATGAGGTGATCAAACGTTTTGCATCTTTAGAGTTTAACCGCTTTTTAGAGTATTACAAAAACGCACCTGACCTCAACTCTTCTGCAGATGACAGAGGTGAACGTGGAGAACGTGGTGAGCGCGGAGAAAGAGGTCCAAGAAGCAGCGAAGGTTATACCCGTCTGTTTATTAACCTTGGTTCTGTTGATGATTTCACAAGAGGTGACTTGTTATCTTTTGTTTGCAACAACGGTAAAATCAGCGGAAAAGGCATTGGCAAAATTGACTTGAAAGGTGTTTATTCATTCTTCGAAGTTGAAAATGCTGCTGTTGAGTCGTTATTCAACAACTTTAAAGGTGTTGAGTTTAACAACCGCGGAGTAAGAATCGAAAAAACAGCTGATGGCGATGGTGGCGGCGGTGGCCGTAGTCGTGGTGGATTTGGTGGCGGTGGCAGACGCGAAGGCGGAAGTTACGGTGGCGGAAGACGCGAAGGCGGCGGCGGTGAGCGTAAAAGCTACGGCGGCGGTAACAAACGTGAAGGCGGTAACAGCGGTGGTGGTTTCAGAGATTTCTCTGGAAGAAGCCGCGAAGATAAAGGTGGAGCTGGAAGACGCGAAGGCGGAAATAGCGGTGGTGCTGATAGAAGACGTAGATCTTAATTAAACCCAACCAACATATTACAAAAAGGCCTCTGGAAATTCGAGGGCACTGAAAAAGTCCTTTTAAATATTTGGAGTCCAAAAAGAGCAGAAGAACTATGGTTATCTGCTCTTTTTTTGTACCTTAAAAGTAGGTTTTAAAAGGTGCCCAATGTTAGCTCATCAACAAAAGATTCAATTCAGTGCCTACTCAGGATTGTATGATTTGATCATTCCCAAAGACAATTTACTTCGAAAGATCAACGATCTAATAGACTTCAGTTTCATTTATGATGAACTGCTCGAGAAGTACTGCCACACCAATGGACGTACTGCGGAGAGTCCCATCCGTATGTTTAA
>NZ_SJSM01000043.1 GCF_004331685.1 Pedobacter hiemivivus
ATTATGGATATAGAAAGACTTTAGAAAAACAAGGAATTATACAGAGCATGTCTAGAAAAGGAAACTGCTTGGATAATGCCGTGGCCGAAAACTTTTTTGGAATCTTAAAGACAGAATTACTGTACTCGCAAAGATTTGAAACAGCAGAAAAGTTTATCCTTTCATTAAAAGAATACATTAACTACTACAACAATAAAAGAATAAAAAACAGGTTAAATGGAAAGAGCCCGGTGGAATACCGAGCTCTCGTACAAAAAACTTAATTTTGTTAACCTGTCCAACTTTTTGGGGTCACATCATTCTTGTGATACAGGCGCTTTTTGTATTTTCGTAATTTTTAAAAGCTCTTAACGATGCTGTTATGTAATGTTCTAGGGCTCCAGTATCCGCTTGCGATGATTCTTCTAACCGTAAATAAGGGATCATTCTGATCGCGTTTGTCAGCCAATGAGAAAGCCATTCTGAAACCACGTTTTTTAAGCTCAGGGATACCTTCAGCATTCCACAATCCAAAAGGATATGCGAATTCTGTCATTTTCTTACCTGTAATTTCTTCTAATTTCTTGGTTGGCTTATCTAATTGCTCTTCCCAGTCCTTACCTTGATATTTTTTAAAGTTTTTATGGTCGTAAGTATGACTACCGATCACGTTACCTTCATCAGAAAGTTGTTTGATCTGTTCTTTGGTCATGTAATCTACAAACTTCCCTTTTTTGCCAATAGAAACTGTCATGATAAAATATACAGCTTTATAGCCGTACTTTTTAAGTGTTGGTGCGGCAACGGTAAACTGATCCATATCTGTATCATCAAAAGTAAACATGATCGGTTTAGAAGGTAATGGAGCACCAGTATTTAGATAAGCATATAGTTGATCTGGTAAAATAGAATGATACCCGCTATCGGCTAGCATTTTAACCTGATTCTTGAAGTTCTGAACTTCTACAATATAATCCTTACCTACTTTTCCATCTCTAGGCTTCCAGTCACGCACCTGGTGGTAACATAATATTGGAACTTGCTTACGGGCCAGAATAGTCTTTGCATCCGCAACTTTTATTTTCGAAACGTCAACAGCAGGTGCTTGCTCAGTTTCTGAACTTGTTGCCGTACTATCTGCTGATGTTTCCCCTGCAGCAAGGGCTACTTTATCAGTTGCACCTGCACTGGATTGCGACTTAGACTGGCAGCCGGCAGTAAGAATTACCGCTGCGGCGATAAAGGGTAAGAAATGCTTATTCATAGGTTCATTATTTGATACAAAACTAAAAAATCAAACTTAATAAAAGATAGCTATCGCATTTATTACAAAGAATTTTAGCCCTTGCAATAGATTAATCAATATTTTTATCGGCATAACTTTATTTATAATGAACAAACTTTATCTGCCACTGGCTGCAGTACTTACTATGCTCTCTGTTGATTTGAGTGTAAAGGCACAAACCAAAACATTTACCATTACAGAAACGCTGCAATCTGGCCCAAAGGCGAATTACCAACTGGCTTCCAGATATTCACCCAATAAGCTAAAAAAATTGATCTATACCACCGCCGTGGATCCACATTGGCTTAAGCTAAGTAAGCGTTTCTGGTATGAGTATGAAACACCAGCGGGTAAAGAATGGTACCTGGTGGACCCTATAAGTAAAAACAAACGTAAAATATTCGACAATGCAGTGCTAGCTGCCGCAATCACTAACATCGTCAGAGATCCTTTTGATGCGCAGCACCTGCCATTAGAAAATTTAAAGTTCTCTGCCGATGAGCAGCACATCACTTTTGAAGTGAAGAGTACGATAGAGGAATTAAAGAAGGACCGTAAGGATAAGAAAGCGGCAGATTCTATGCAAAAGAAGATCTTTTATTTTAACTATGAGATCAGCAAATCTAAAGTAACTGAAATTCCGAACTACACAAAACCTAAGGCCAAGCCAAGCTGGGGATCTGTAGCACCTGATTCTTCAGCAATTGTTTTTTCGAGAAACTTTAACCTGTACTGGATGGATAAGGAGAACTACAAAAAGGCAGTTAAGAATGAGGAGGATAGTACCATTGTCGAGCATCAGCTGACTAAGGATGGGGTTAAATTCTATCCTTATGGTGCCAATGGGGATGGAGAAAATAACGAGGAAAACGAAAAGAACAATAAGAAAAGAAGAGCTGCTAATGTGATGTGGTCACCAGATTCAAAGCATTTTGCGCTGAACAGAAGTGATTCCCGTAAGGTAAAAGACCTTTGGGTAATTAACAATGTGGCAGCGGGCAGACCAACACTAGAGTCCTATAAATACCAGATGCCGGGTGAAAAGGAAGCACCTATCACTGAAATCCTGCTTTTCGATTTTGCAGCAAAAAGCTACAAAAAACTGAACACTGCAGCTTTTAAAGATCAAACAGTATCGGTGTGGGGAGCGCCTTTATTGAATAAGGATCGCGATAATGAATTTAGGCCGTCTATTTGGCTTGGTAACAACACTAAGGTATACTTTCAACGTACCAGCAGAGACTTAAAACGCATCGATGTGTGTATGGTTGATATTCATACAGGTATAGTTACGCCATTGGTTGACGAACGTTTTAATACGTATGTAGAGGTGAACCGACCAGGTTTGGTAAATGATGGTAAGGAATTGATTCATTGGTCGGAACGTGATGGTTGGGCACATTTTTACTTGTTTGATGGCAATGGTAAACTGAAAAACCAAATCACAAAAGGTGCTTTCCACTGCGAGGAAATTATCAACGTAGATGCAAAAAATAGAGTGCTTTACTTTACTGCCAATGGCAGGGAGGTTAAAGAAGATCCTTATTATGTACATCTGTACCGCATTAATTTTGATGGGTCGGGACTGAAATTGTTAAATGCTGGGGATTTTGATCATGCCATCAGCATGAATGATGAAGCTAAATTCTTTGTCGATAATTTTTCAAGAGTCAATACTGTCCCTAAATCCGTATTGATGGATAATAATGGCCGGGTGGTGATGAATCTGGAGACTGCCGATTTGTCTTTACTAATGGCTTCTGGTTATAAATTCCCTGAACCTTTTAAGGTAAAAGCCGATGATGGGATTACGGATATTTACGGAGTGATGTATAAGCCTTTTGATTTTGATCCCAATAAGAAATATCCCGTGATTGAGTATGTTTATCCAGGACCACAGACAGAGGCTGTGAACAAAGCATTTACCAAGAGTATGGATCGGACTGATAGATTGGCTCAGTTTGGATATATTGTGGTTACTGTGGGCAACCGTGGCGGAAATCCTGCACGTTCAAAATGGTACCATACCTATGGTTATGGGAATTTAAGGGATTATGGTTTGGCAGATAAAAAAGCTGCGGTAGAGCAGCTTGCTGACAGGTATTCATTTATTGATGCCAATAAAGTTGGGATTACAGGACATTCTGGTGGTGGTTTTATGTCTACCGCTGCCATGCTTGTTTATCCTGATTTCTTTAAAGCGGCGGTATCTAATGCTGGGAATCACGACAATAGTATTTATAACCGTTGGTGGAGTGAAAAGCATCACGGTGTGAAAGAAGTTGTATCTGCAAAAGGGGACACTACATTTACTTATAGCATTGATAAAAACCCTGATTTGGCTAAAAACCTAAAAGGAAATTTGCTGTTGATGACTGGAGATGTGGATAACAATGTACATCCGGCAAATACCATTAGGGTTGCCAATGCGCTGATGAAGGCAGGGAAGAGATTTGAATTGGTGATCGTTCCGGGTCAGCGACATGGTTTTGGCGACCTGACAGAATATACTTTCTGGAAGCTTGCCGATCACTTTAATAAATACCTGATCGGAGATTTTTCACAAGTCGGTCAGGCAAATATTATAGAGATGGATAGAGAGGTGGAGCAGAAACGATAAACGAAAAGGCCCTTGCAATTGCAAAGGGCCTTTTTCTAAACCAAAATAATCTGTTTGTAACTAGCTTTCTTAGAAATGGAACTGCACACCCAATTTAGGGGCAAAAGTGTCGGCTTCTAAACCAAATGAATTGGTTTTAGTTTTAATACCTGTTAATTCATCTTTAAACTGTGCGTTGTTGTAACCTAGTCCGTTAACTGAGAATTCGATACCAATTCTTTTAGTTGGGAAGAACGCAAATCCCGGAGCAATATTTACACCTATATCGGTTGTAGTACCTGTTTTAGCACCTGTATTGCCATCAGCATCTAATGCTTTATCGTTACCAAATGACATAGGAACTGATAACTGACCAAAGAATTTAAATTGATCAGATAAACCTACATAGTAACGACCGAAAGGCGCAACTTTAAAAGCCTGGTTTAAATTTAAATCACTTACTTCTTTATTATATGTATAACCTACACCTGTACCAATTGCAAAATTGTCGCTGATAAAATATGCTGCACTTGGAACAACATTAAAGCTGAAATCAGATTTGTTGGCACCATCAACTTTTTCTGAGCTGAATCCAACACTACCACCTACCATAATTTTTCCTTTTTCAGTTTGAGCCTGAGTGCTAAATGCGAATGCAGAAACTGCAACTAATGATAATAATAATTTTTTCATCTTCTTATTTTTTAATTTATAATCTGGTCGTTTCCTGTTTTTATATCCTGACCATTTACGTTATATAGTCAATGTGTATGCCAAACTAAATGTCCGCTCTCTTGTCTAATAAATAGGGTTTTGTGTAACTTGTTAATTTGTAGAAGGATAAGTTTTTCCGTTCTAATGTTTATTATTTTGCAATGACAATTCAACTTAAATTATGACAAATCTGGACTCGGTAAAATAATTCATTCTGACTTTTTGTATTAAAATGTCAGTTGTTTCGTTGTCTCTTTTAGCGTACATGTTGACAAAAACAGGCAGTGCGAATTGATTTGTTTAAAAAAAACATTAAATTCATAAATCATTGTGCTCCTTTAAAGCGTTATAGGGTTATGAGATTGCTAATAGAAAGAAAACCGATAAAAGTATACCCAGATCCTAAGCGGGTTATAGCCCGATTCTTTTTTAACGGAGAGGAGCGGGCGATGGAAGTGGTTAAACAGGTAATGGGGCTTTCATCCAAAGAAGTGTTTAACTTGATTTCTCCTTTATTACAGGAATATTCTAAACGGCATCGTAACATCACTAAAATCCTGACTCGCCATTGTAAAAGGATAAAGGGCTGTATAGAAAAGGCCGGTTACGAGTTCGACTCCCTTGATAAATACGAAAAGTTATTGTTGGGTTCTTATTTCACACATGAGTATTCTATAGAGTCAGCAGCTTTTTTTAACCCTTCTGTGGTCGAAGATCCGGATCAGTCTGATTTGGTAGAGGGCGAAAAGCGCTTGATCATCAGTTTCAGGGCGGTAGGCGAAGGTCATATCTCTTCAGTGGTGTTTAGAAGGGCTCTGATAGATGGCGATCACAATATCACTGTGATGCCAGCGGGGAATTATATTGATGAAGCAGAGATCATTAAAAACGCCATTTACAACAAGAAGCTATTTCTTAAAAAGGCTGCAGATTCCAGGATCGATATAGAGATTTTAGATGAGATGGGTAATAAGCTGAATGAGAAGTTTGATTATTCAACATTAAGGAAAGTGATTTTAGATGGGAAGAGCTTGCAGGAAGATAATTTGAAGAAACTGGAGTATGATAAGATTCTCTGGTTATCTGATACTTATCACGAGATTAGTTTTTCCAGAGACACCGACATCTCCGACCGGGTTATCTTTCCTATTTCAGAGTTTGAACGTAAAGGGATTGAGGATGCGAGGTTTGTACGTTTTGTGAAGGATGATGGCAGTGTGATCTTTTACGCTACTTATACAGCCTTTGATGGCGCTATGATCATGCCTAAATTGCTACAGACCACTGATTTTTATGATTTTAAAATCAGTCCATTGCATGGTGTAGGTGCTCAAAATAAAAACCTGGCCTTGTTTCCGCGTAAAATCAATGGTCAGTATGCGATGATGTCGCGGATAGATGGATGGAACAATTATTTAATGTATTCGGATAAATTAACCGTGTGGGACAATCCGGTGAAGCTACAATCGCCGGTATTCCCCTGGGAGTTTATACAGATTGGCAATTGTGGTTCGCCCATTGAGACGGAAGCTGGATGGTTATTGATTACACATGGGGTGGGGCCCATGCGCCGCTATGTTTTAGGTGCCAGTTTATTTGATTTAAATGATCCATCTATTGAAATAGGTCGTTTAAATGAGCCGCTCGTGATTCCAAATACCGACGAGCGCGAAGGGTACGTTCCTAATGTGCTTTATTCTTGCGGGTCAATTATTCATAATGGCGAACTCATTATCCCATATGGCCTTTCAGATTATTGTTCTTCTTTTGCGACGGTTAAGCTTGATCTTTTATTGAATAAATTAAAAAGTTCAAACTGTGCCATCCCACGTGAGGTGACTGTTGAGGCTGAAAAAGAGTTTTCTGCTGATTAATTTAACACCTGTTTCTGTGGAGAAACCAAATCGCTGATCTGAATGTATTCGAATTCTAGTGCTTTTAATACCACTAAATGTGAGATCCAGTAGGCAAGGGTACTCTCTGCACCTTGGTTACGGTTTACACCATTTGGTTGTAAGCCGTCGCCACAACCTTTGGTTTCATGATCAAATAGTGGTAGGTGTAAACTGTTTTCTCCTAAAAACCATTGGTAACACAAGTACATCTTTTTAATGTAAGTGATGTCGTGGGTAATTTCGTAGGCTTTGAAGTACATCAACACCATCGCCATAGTTTCAATAGCCTGTTGATCGTATGCGGCCATTTCCGGACCGTCCTTGTACAGCCAACCATCGTTACCTACTGGATTTAAATAGCCATGAGAAAGGGTTTTTTGACTCAAAAACTTCATGCTTTCCAGGGCGATGCCAAGTGATTCAGCATCCTTGCTGGTTTGATAATAGCAAAGTAAAGCTAGTGGTAGTATGGCATTGTCATAGGTCATTTTTTCCTCAAACCACTGCCAGTGTCCGTGACCATGTTCCCTATATGCTTCTTTAAGTGGTTCTGCGAGCTGGTCAAACTGGTGTCTGATCTGTTCATCACCAGGATGCGCTTTCAAGTAGTCGGAAAGGCCGATCATGGTATTGGCAATGCCTCTTAGATGCTTCAGGTTTTTAAAATGAGGGACAGATTTGTTAAATAACTCTCGTGCAAATTCACGGTACGAGTTATTGGGCGTATTATTGATCAGGTAGCCTAGGGACCAAATGGTGCGCCCGAAAGAATCTTCTGAGCCCAGTTCATCCAGGTATTCTCTGGTAAAGCTTAAGAAATTTCTGAAACTGCCATCGTCACATTGCATGTATTGAATGTAACTTAAGTAAACGGGCAGGAGTTCTAAAGCGACTTTACTTTTATTTTGTTGATGGGCCATGGTCGCCATAATTAGCGCTCTGGCATTGTCATCCAGACAATACCCTTCTTTAAGGTTCGGAATGCCGTATTTGGCATGTTGTACAATGCCGGTGTCATCTGTTAATCGCTGCACATGTGCCAAATTAAAAGAAGGCATAGTATCTGGATCTATGATTTGTCTTTCGGTATCTTCTTTTTCAGAAAGTGATTTTAGGATGGCTTCGTCCAATAACTCAACAAATATTTTTCCGATAGCTGGCCAGCGCAAGTTAAGTCCATATTTGTAGGCATTTGCTTTAAGTTGTTTGAGCATGGTTTCATCCTCAAATAATTCATTTACAATTGTAGCAAGGGTTTCAGCGTCTTTAAAATCAAATAACCGGCCTCTGTTTTCTGCCAGTAGTTCTTGGGCATGCCAGTACGGGGTAGATATTACAGCGGCACCTGCACCAATTGCATACGATAAAGTTCCGCTTGTAATTTGGGCTTCGTTTAAGTAAGGGGTGATGTACATATCACAGGCTGTTAGATAATCGAACAACTGCTTTTCTGATACAAATTTATTGATAAAAGTAAGGTTGTCTTCAACGCCTAACTTTCGGGCTAGTTTTTTTAGACTGTCCCGATATTCTTCTCCCGAATTCCGGATTACTCCAGGGTGTGTAGTGCCGAGCACCACATACATCACATTGGGGTTTTTGGCAACTATTTGCGGCAAGGCCTCAATTACGGTCTCTAACCCTTTGTTTCTACTAATCAGTCCGAAAGTAAACAGTACTTTTTTATTTTTAAAAGGTAAGGAGTTTTTTACTGGATTATCTATTTCTGCTTCCAGATCAGGAACACCGTGTTCAATCAGCTGAATTTTGTTGAATGAAATTCCATATATACTTGTTAAAAAACCAACCGCCCTGTGGCTCATTACTACTATGCGGGAGGAGTGTTTTGCTATTTCTCTGATAATTGTCAGTTGCATATAGCTCGGGTCTTTTAAAACCGTATGTAAAATGGTAACCAAAGGTTTTTGTAATTTTGCAATTAATGGAAGGATATAGACTCCATCTTTACCGCCATAAATGCCAAATTCATGTTCCATAATGCAGGCATCCACCAAACTGGTATTGATGTAATCGGCTGCACGGCTATAGTCTTTTTGGTTTTCTTGTCGGATCTTATATTTAACTTCTGCTGGATACTCGTAGGTGTCCAGATGCTCTGAATCATTCAATGCAACTACATAGCTATCATCAGACACCGTACTTTTGTCATAGCCAATTGCACTAAGTAGGTTGTGATTAAACGTAGCAATTCCACATTCACGTGGTGGATAAGTGGTTATATAAGCAATTTTCATATGGATTGTGGACTCTTTTGTATCGTATAAACAGTCCTCCCGTCGAATTGTTCTGAATTTCGTATTATTTACATAATCTTGACTATACACTTAGGCTAAAATTCAACGAGTTTGTAATTAATGATGTTAAAAATTGAATCTAGAAATAACTATTATTTGGAGAAACAGAGTATATGAATAAAATGAATGATTTTTTGAGCCCGCTACTTTTTAATCTTTGGCCAGATTAAATACAACTAAGTTTAATCGAAGAACGTATGAGTAATTATAAAGAATTTTCCGATGCCGGGCTTGTAGGTTTACTCAACGAGATTGATGATGAGGGCCATTGTCTTTTAGGGATCTGTCTGATGGACAAAATTACACCTTTTTATTGTTAAAGGAAGTTAAAATATTGGCTAAAACTACATTGTTGGAGGGGTCAGTACGTCTATCATCATTCGGTAAAAAAGATAATATGTTACTCAGATTAGTAATCAATATTAAAAGCAAACAGTATTCAGGTAAAAACTGTAGGTCGGGCTGATGTAATCAACTGGAAAAATGAGAGAATTTAGTTTTCCCAAAGGGTCTTTGGGAAATATATGAAAGAGATAATAAAAAACAAATATAAATACTTATAGTAATTTGCTTGATGTACAGTTAGTTGTAGAAGATTTCCAGTAGGATCTTGACCAAGTATAAAATAAAATGCGAATTGCATTTGAACTGAGTAGAGAGAATACTATTGAGGTAAATAGATGAAAACATATGAATAATTACAAAAAACTAGCTGATGTTGAACTTGTTGCTTGTTTGAAAAATGGTGATAAAAAGGCTTTTACCGTTATTTGTGATCGGTACTGGGGCGTATTGTTCTTCCATGCCCGGAAGATGCTTGGAAATGAAGAAGATGCAAGAGAAGTTGTTGAGGAAGTTTTTACTTATTTATGGAACAATATCGACGAGATACACATAACATCAGATTTATCTACATATTTATACACATCAGCTAGACACGAGATTTTAAATATCATCAAACGAAGCGAGTTAAAGGGAAAATGCCTCGAGTCCCTTATGCGTTTTGAAGTTCAAGATTCTGATTTGAATGATGAAATAAATACGCGAGAATTGACCGTTTGTATTGAAGCTAACCTAGAGCGGCTTCCTGAAGAAATGCGGGAAGTATTTGAATCAGGCCGCAAAGTTAATCTTTCTCATAAGTTGACTTCAGATGACCTCAATAGCTCTGAAGATGGCATATAAAAATAAATTAATAGCGCTTGCCCGAGGCTCGCATAGGCCTTCGGTAAGGCTTCGGGCACGCGTTTACCTTAAAGGGAGTCTCGAAGGAATTTCAAAGGGCTTTCATAGGACTATTAGTCCTACAAGGGTCCTACCATATTCCTATGATACTCCTTTTTCGCTCCTAGCCCTAAACAAGGCTTCCCGAAGGGATTTACAATTGATCAATAGACATAAAACTCATTAAAAAATAGAGGTTATAAATAAACAACAAAGACAGCTTGAGCATGTTCAAGCTGTCCTTTTGATATGATTTAATAAAGTACTAGAAATGATAATTTACTCCGATTGTCGGTTTAAAAGTGTTTATTCCAAATTGAAACTCTTCTCCATTCGTTTTAATTGCATCAGGGTTTTCTATATACTTTGCTTCGTGAAAACTTTTTTGGTAGCTCAACATTGGAAATGAAAATTCAATAGCAATCTTTTTAACCGGGAAATAAGCCAGACCAGGTTTTAGATTCAATCCGATTTGTTTGAATTTATAATCTGATGAGTAAGCTGGAGAAGGTCGACTTTCATCTTTCGAGTCGCCTATTCGGCCATATATAGATAATTCGTTGAAAATCTTAAATTTTTCATTGATGTTGAAATAATACCTGGCAAATGGTGATAGCCCGTAGCTTCTTTGTATTTGTGTGTAGCGTACATCAATGTTATCTGGATTGTCTTCCTTGTCCCTTTGGTGATTGTATTCTAATCCAAGGCCGATTGCCAAATTATCCTTGATAAAATAACCCGATCTTAAAGAGGTATTAAAAATAATTGTTTTTCGGACACTTTGTCCTTCGAATTTATGAGTGCTGAAGGAAGCAAATCCACCTAACATCATTTTTCCTTTTTCCGTTTGCGCATTGGCTTTAAAACTAAAAATGCATAGCAATGCTGCGAAAACTAATTTGTTTTTCATGTTAATTTCTTGAGTGGTTAATTAATTCGCAGTATTAAAAATGATAATTCACCCCGATGGATGGATTGAAGGAGCTGAAGCCAAAGGAGAATGTATCATACTTATATGATGTCCTATCAGTTGCTTCAGGAGTGGTTTTCTGGGAAAAGTAACTCACCAATGGAAAATGGAATTCAATGGCCCATTTTTTAGCTGGGAAAAACGCCAGTCCAGGATTAATTCCTGTGCTATAAGTTGTATGCTTTACTGTGGTGGTTCCGGCTTTTCCATGCTCATCCACTTGTTTTGAGTTCCTAGAGAGGCATTTACGTTAAAATCTCCAAAAAACTTGAAGTTATCCGCAATTCGTGTATAATACCTTACAAATGGGGAAATGCCATAATAAATGTATTGGTCACCGTAATTAATTTCACCATCAGATGCAGAAATATAGCCTTCTGTTTTTGAGATGTTATAGGTTAAAGTGCTACCTACAGCCCAATTGTCGCTTACCAAGTAGCCAACTCTTGGAGCCAGTCCAAAAGTTGTTTTTTTATTGGGAAGCTGATCGTTTGGTTTAGAAGTACTAAAGTTTACGCTTCCTCCCAATAAGAACTTTCCTTTTTCTGTTTGTGCGTTGCTCTTGAACGCGATGGCGCATAGCGCGGCCATGATGAATAGTTTGCTTTTCATTTTCATTTGTGTTTTGTGTTAATCAATATTAGTTAATAAAAACAATATTGTAGTTCTGCAACGAGAATGTTTCAAAAAAAGAAAAGCCCCTAATACGCTAACCTTAAAGGTTTTGCATATTAGGGGCTTTTAAAAGGATAAAACGCTTATTTATTGTTCAAAAACACAAATTTATGATCGAACATATCTAGCTTGATTTTACTGTCTTTGTCTACTTTGCCAGCCAAAATCTCCTTAGACAACTCATTTAAAATGCGTTTCTGGATCACGCGTTTCAATGGTCGCGCTCCAAACTGAGGGTCGTAACCTAGTTCAGCTAACCAGTCCAATGCTTCAGGAGTTGCCTCCATTTCAATACCCATTTCGGCAAGTGTGTCCTGAACATGTTTAAACTGCAAGCTAACGATGTCTCTAAGCTCATTGCGATCAAGCGGAGTAAACATGATCAACTCATCAATCCTGTTTAAAAATTCAGGTCGGATGGTTTGTTTCAACAGCTCAAACAACTCGTTTTTAGTTTTCGCAATTACCTCATCGCGGTTCTCATCGCTCAGGTTTTTGAAATTATCCTGTATAAGGTGCGAACCGATGTTCGACGTCATAATAATGATCGTGTTTTTAAAATTCACTACACGGCCTTTATTATCCGTTAAACGGCCATCATCTAACACCTGTAACAAGATATTGAATACATCTGGATGTGCTTTCTCAATCTCATCCAATAGTACAACCGAATAAGGTTTACGACGTACCGCTTCAGTAAGCTGTCCACCTTCTTCATAGCCTACATATCCCGGAGGCGCACCAATTAAGCGTGAAACCGAATGTCGTTCCTGGTATTCACTCATGTCGATGCGAGTCATTGCATTTTCATCGTTAAACAGGAATTCTGCCAAGGCCTTCGCTAGCTCAGTTTTACCTACACCAGTTGTACCCAGGAATATAAACGAACCAATTGGTTTGCGTTTGTCCTGCAATCCAGCACGTGAGCGGCGTATGGCATCTGATATTGCTTCAATAGCCTCATGCTGTCCGGCAACACGTTTGTGTAGCTCAGCTTCAAGGTGCAATAGTTTTTCGCGTTCACTGGAAATCAATTTGGTTACCGGTATGCCCGTCGAACGCGCTACCACACCCGCAATGTCATCAGCGGTAACCTCTTCTTTTAGCATTCGGCCTTCAATCTGCTGACTTTCCAATTGTGCTTTTAACTTTTCAACTTTATCCTGAGCCTCTTTGATTTTACCATAACGCAGTTCGGCAACTTTTCCGTAGTCTCCGGCACGTTCGGCCTGATTGGCTTCCTGTTTGTAGTTTTCAACCAGTTCCAGCTCATTGTTAATATTGTCTACCAGGTCCTTTTCGCCCTGCCATTTTGCTTTTATTTCATCTCTTTCGGCAGAGAGATTGGCGATCTCTTCGCCCAGCGCTTTTACCTTTTTACTGTCGTTTTCGCGTTTAATGGCTTCCCGTTCGATCTCCAATTGCATGATCTTACGGTTCATTTCATCCACCTTCTCAGGTACGCTGTCCATTTCCATGCGGAGCTTGGCAGCCGCTTCATCCATTAAGTCGATCGCTTTATCCGGTAAAAACCTATCAGCAATATAGCGTTGAGACATCTCTACAGCCGCAATAATAGCCTCATCTTTAATCCGCACCTTATGGTGGGTTTCATATCGTTCTTTTAATCCACGAAGGATAGAGATCGCATCTTGTGTATCCGGCTCATCGACGTAGACCTTTTGAAAACGACGCTCTAAAGCCTTATCCTTTTCAATATATTTCTGGTATTCATCCAGGGTAGTGGCACCAATCGCCCGCAATTCGCCACGGGCCAATGCAGGTTTCAAGATGTTTGCGGCATCCATTGCACCTTCACCACCGCCGGCACCTACCAAAGTGTGGATCTCATCAATGAATAAAATAATATCGCCATCACTCTGAGTTACCTCTTTGATCACTGCTTTCAAGCGTTCCTCAAATTCTCCTTTGTATTTGGCTCCTGCAATTAGTGAACCCATATCCAGAGAGTAAACGGTTTTTGTTTTCAGGTTGGCAGGCACGTCGCCCTTGATAATTCTGAAAGCAATACCTTCGGCAATTGCAGTTTTACCAACGCCAGGCTCACCAATCAAGATCGGGTTGTTTTTAGTTCTTCTTGAAAGAATCTGAATCACCCGCCTGATTTCCTCATCACGACCAATTATAGGATCTAGCTTGCCTGATTCGGCATATTCATTTAAGTTACGTGCATATTTATTTAATGCATTGTAAGTAGCTTCTGCATTTTGACCGGTAACATGGTTATCACCTCGTAAAGCAATAATGGCTTTTTTAAGGTCTTTCTCAGTTACGCCCTGATCTTTCAGGTGTTTAGCTGTATTGTCATTTACGGAAAGTAGGCCAAGCAACACATGCTCAACAGATACAAACTCGTCTTTAAACTCTTTTAAATAAGATTGAGCTTTTTGTAAAGCGGAGTTACTTCCCGAGGTTAAATACGGACTACTGCCCGAAACTTTAGGGAATTTCTCAATCTCTGCATCTAATTGTTGATTTAAAACATTTAGATTCACATTGAGCTTCTTCAAAACATAAGAAACTACATTTTCATCAACAGTAAGCAAACCTTTTAAGATGTGTGCTGTCTCAATAGCCTGTTGCTGATTGCCTTGGGCTATTTCGGAAGCCTGTTGAATCGCTTCCTGTGCTTTTATAGTGAAGTTGTTGAAGTTCATATCAATCTATAAACAAAGTATATGCCGCCTTGTTTTTCTTAATAAAATCGGAAATTTTGTCTGTATTTAAAGAATTGTAGTGACTATTTTACCGATAAATATCAAACCACCATGAAATAATGTCTCTTTTCGGTAAATAAAAGCGCTGATTTATAGAGTTTAGATAAATTTCACGTCCTTTGTAGCATTAAATGAGAGAATTTATACGATTATATTTTGACGCTTACAAAGGGCTGTCTACTCCGGCATGGATGTTAGCACTCGTGATGTTGATCAACAGGAGTGGGGCAATGGTGATTCCCTTTTTAGGTGTTTATATGGTCAACCATTTGCATTTTGACCTCGAAGACACTGGAGTGGTGTTGAGCTGTTTTGGTGTTGGTGCTGTTGGTGGCTCTTTTTTAGGGGGATGGTTAACGGATAAAGTGGGACACTTTAAGGTGCAGCTGATCAGTTTGGTTTTGACGGTACCTGTATTTTTTTTACTACCTGAGTTAGATACGGTACTAAAACTTGGTCTCGGGGTGTTTATGTTAAGTATTATATCAGAAACTTTCAGACCCGCGAATTCGGTTTCTATTGCTTATTATTCAAAACCGGATAACATCATCAGATCCTTTTCCTTAAATAGGATGGCTATGAACCTGGGCTTTTCTATTGGTCCTGCTTTGGGCGGTTTTCTAGCTGCAGTTTCTTATACCTTTCTATTTTACGGCAATGCAATTGGCGCTTTTTTATCAGCAATATTGTTTTTCCTTTATTTCCGTAACCGTAAGGGGAATGATAGAAAAGTTGTTGCTCAGGAGGTTGTTGACGATCCAAAAGGAGATAGATCTCCCTATAAGGACACACTTTTTGTGCTTTTTAGTGTCCTGAGCTGTGTGTTTGCCATTTGTTTTTTACAATTGTTAAATACATTGCCTTTGTATTATAGGACTGTTTATCAACTTACGGAAGCAAATATTGGGGTGATCCTGGCCTTTAGTGGTTTGGTGGTATTTTCGCTGGAAATGTTGCTGGTACATATTGCCGAGAAAAGGATGACCGCCAGAGCAGTAATTGTATGGGGCGTGCTACTTTGTGGACTATCCTTTTTAATTTTAAACCTTGCGCATGGTATGTGGATATTATACGTATCCATGTTTGTGCTTTGTATCGCTGAGATTCTCGCCATGCCATTTATGGCTACGGTTACTTTACAACGCTCCTCGCTAAAAACAAGAGGTGCTTATATGGGGGTCAATGCTTTGTCTTTTTCGGTAGCACATATATTCTCTCCTTTTCTTGGAACTAGGGTTGCTGCCATTTATGGTTTCGAAACCCTATGGTACGGAACAGCTCTGGTATTGTTAATTACAGGTATTGGATTTCTTATCGTGATGAAAAAAATGCGATTGTCAGATTTTTAAGGTAACAATTTAGGGTTTGGGTTGATATAGCTGTAGACCTAACCCTATATGTTATGAAAAAGCTCATCTCTAGTCTTGCTAATATTCCATTTTCTGTAATTGCACAGCAGTTTCCTGAAGTGCCGATGTGCTTTTATGCACTAAAAACGGTGCTGTCTGTTTTTGTGTTTCAAAATGGTTATAAAACACTTTTGGCGATGGATATGAAAAACCATGGCTGCGTATTTAACAGTGAAAAACCTATCGCCATTACGAGGGTAGGGTATAGAGCCTGGAAAGCGGGCATCGTTTACCGTATTTCTTTATGGGAGGTTGGGCTTGAAAAGGCATTGAGCACTTGCTTTGTAAGCCCTCAAAACACAAATGTAATTGAGTATTTTCCTTTAAAATGTCCGGTCGCTATACAGCCAGGAAAAACGTATTACATTACGCGTACCTATATCAGTGGTGGACCAAATAATGACCTTAGGGATTGCGTTGGCTGGTTGAGCAATAAAGAAGGTGGATCTCTTTACCCCGTTAAACAGGGGCCTATTATTTTAAGCCATGGATTTTTTAGTGATGATAGCAATCCGCTGCAAAGCGAGAGTATGTCGAACATACGCACGGGTACCTTGTTGCCTTTTATAGATTTTGAATATACCCTACAATACCGTTGAACAAAAAAAAGGTGCCTTTTGGCACCAGTCATGGTCGGAAGATTTATCTTCCGACTTTTTTTGTTTTATTACCTTTATTTTTTTTGCGCGTAAGTCGTTAATAATCAGTTAATTATGTTGTTTTTCTCACAAGAAATCACTATCTTAATGGCTGATAATCAATGAGGTATGGCTGTATTTAAAGATCATAAAATAAACATAAACCACCTGTTAGGATTCATTCCGGAAGCGCTTATAGCACATCTGTCAGTAAATACCAAAATCGATCACTATGCAAAAGTTCTACATGGTAAAAAGATGTTTTACTTATTGCTCTATGGCCTTTTGGAAAACGAAAAGCTTAGCCAGCGGACATTAGAAGACACCTTCAACGACTC
>NZ_SJSM01000044.1 GCF_004331685.1 Pedobacter hiemivivus
AAATGTATGATTATGGCTGCTGTGGCATACAATATAAAAAAGCTTGTAAAAGCAAATGCTGTAAAACTTAAAAAAAATGCAGCAGTGGCGATAAAAGTCCACGAATATAATGTCAATAGCTACTGGCATGATTTGAATACCTTTATGAAGGACATATTACGCATTAATGGCGTGTTTTGGAGCTAACCTTTAATCTGAAAAGTAAAAAGGCCGAATAACCATTATGAAATGAAATATCCTGTACTTTGGAGCCTATAATATCTATCACGGAATTAATGTTGTGCAACAGTAACTATAGTACACTTTTCGTTTTATCCGATAAAACCCACCAGAGCTTTCTATAAATCCCCAAGAGACTCATTTTTTTGAAACTTAAAAATGAGCATATGTATACACCCGACCAATTTTTACACAAAAGACCATCAGGAACCAAAGCTGAGCTTAACGCGTTCGTGAAAACTACATTAAAAGATTTTTTTGATATCTATCCACTTGATGATAGTCTTGAATATCTCTGGAGAATGATCCAACAAAGTTTTTATACCAAGAGCCGCCGCATATTACCTAATGCAGAACGTGCTAATCTGATCGCTTATTACGAATACCTTCATACGCTGATTCTGGCAGCTAACATCGTTAATGATGAATTAAAAAAGCCAACCTAATTGGTTTAGTTGTTTCGCCTAGGTTCGTTGATTTAAATCGATGAACCTGGATATAATATTTGCCAAAGCTATACTAAAAAGAAAAACTAATCTTTTAAAACTTAAAAAACCAGAACCGTTTAAGGAAAGTTGCTTTATAGTTAACCGTACTGATGCCCGTATAAACCCGGACATTACCCGGACGTTACTCGGACATTACTCGGACACTACCCGGGTGGAGCCGAGTAGTGTCCGGTTAATATCCGTTAATACACCGTAAATTAAGTTGCCTTAGAATAGAACCAGAACGAAACACAACGGGATTATTAAATTTGGCCTGGGCTCATTTCTCTACCACTTTACGCGATTTTATTTTGACAAATCACGATCAGACTGCGTTTTCAATCAAATTCCAGCTCGATAAGATTTATCATGAATTATCTCGGGAGGTTTGCTTAAATAATCAGAGGAAATGAGCGAAGAAACAGACAGCAAGACCGATCCAGTAAACAAAAAAGAAATTACACGCTTTATTGATCCTTATTCTGACTTTGGATTTAAACACATTTTTGGTAAAGCACCCAATAAGAATCTGCTAATCAGCTTCATCAATCAGGTGCTAAAAGGAAGGAAAGTAATTGTTGATATTCAGTATAATAATATCGAGTTTAAAGGTTCCGGCATCGATTATAGGAAGACTGTATTGGATTTACACTGTACTGGCGATAAGGGGGAGAAATTTATGGTCGAAATGCAGAAAGCAAAACCTAAAAACTTTAAAGACCGAAGTATTTTTTATACAGCAAATCTGATTCAGGAGCAGGGCATCGGTGTAGCTGCAAATTGGGGTTATGAGATGCCTGAAATATTCTTTATAGGGATCATGAATTTTAATTTCGATGATAGTCATCCAGATCATTTTATACATGATATTAGGCTAATGGACAACAATACGCACCAGGAATTTTATTCAAAGTTGTCGTACACTTTTATAGAAATGCCTAAATTTAAAAAACTGGAAACAGAGTTGGAAAGTAAACTGGATGAGTGGCTTTACATCTTAAATAACCTGGAAAAATTATCTGAAATACCGCTATCTTTGGTAGGCAACACAGAATACGAAAAAGTATTTGAGCTTGCTGAACTTGGCAATTTAACGCGAGAAGAAATGTGCGAATACAATCAAAGATTAAAAATAGAACGTGATTACTTTAGCGTGATGGAGTATGCGAAAGAAGAAGCACAAAAAATCGGGCTTAAAATGGGACTTGAAGAAGGACGTGAAGAAGGGATTGAAATAGGACTTGAAGAAGGACTTGAAAAGGGGCGTAAAGAAGTGGCCATCAAATTAAAAAATGAAAATATTTCATTAAGTATCATATCAAAAACCACTGGATTCACTATAGAAGAAATAGCCACTTTATAACCAAATAATTGTGTGGAATTTTACGAAAAAAGCTCCTAGTTTTCACTAGAAGCTTTTCACAAGAAGTATTATTTTATATTACAATATTCACAATTCTACCCTTCACAACAATCACCTTTTTCGGTGTCTTGCCTTCCAGGTACTTCTGTACATCTTCGTTAGCTAGTACCGTTTCTTCAATCTCCTTAACCTCTAAAGTAAGGCTTAGATTCAAATTCAAACGCGTTTTACCGTTTATTGAAACTGGGTAACTAAACTCATCCTCTACCAGATGCGCTGGATTAAAAGTTGGATAAGCAGTATATGATAAGCTACCTTCTTCATGACCTAATTGTACCCAAAGCTCCTCACAAATATGCGGAGCATAAGGAGAAAGTACAATAACAAGATCCTCCAATACCTGACGGTTTTTACATTTCAGATCAGTTAGCTCATTTACAGCAATCATAAAGCTCGAAACAGAAGTATTGAACGAGAAACGTTCCACATCATCCTGTACTTTTTTGATGATCTTATGCAAAGCCTTTAATTCGGCTTTAGTAGGTACAGAATCCGTTACATGGAATGTCCAGTTTTCATTGTGGAACAAACGCCAGAACTTACGCAAGAATTTAAACACACCTTCAATACCATTGGTATTCCAAGGTTTGCTCTGCTCTAACGGGCCTAAAAACATTTCGTACATACGTAAAGTATCGGCACCGTAGCTTTCGATCAAAACATCAGGGTTAACTACGTTGAATTTAGATTTAGACATCTTTTCAACTTCTACACCACAGATGTATTTACCGTTTTCCAGAATAAACTCAGCATTGGCAAACTCAGGTCTGAACAACTTAAATTTCTCGATATCTAAAACCTCATTGTCAACAATATTTACATCAACATGCAATGCCGAAGTTTTATAGTCTTTTCTTAAACCATAAGAAACCAGAGTATTTGTACCTCTTCCCTCTTCATCAACCACGCGGTACACAAAATTACTTCGGCCTTGGATCATCCCTTGGTTGATCAGCTTTTTGAAAGGCTCTTCTTCCTTCACATGTCCCATATCTTTCAGGAACTTGTTCCAGAAACGGCTATACAAAAGGTGACCTGTAGCATGTTCTGACCCACCAATGTACAAGTCCACATCTTTCCAGTATTCAATAGCTTCTTCACTTGCAAAGTCCGAGAAGTTATCGGCATCCATATAGCGATACCAGTACCAGCTAGAGCCTGCCCATCCTGGCATGGTGCTCAATTCGTATGCATGATCATGATTATAGCTCCAGCCTTCGGCCCTACCCAGTGGTGGTTCACCCGTTTCAGTCGGTAAATACTTGTCAATTTCTGGCAATCTTAAAGGCAGTTCAGACTCTTTAATCAAATAAGGTACACCAAAATCAAAATACACAGGGATTGGCTCTCCCCAATAGCGCTGGCGACCAAAAATAGCATCACGCATTCGGTAATTGATCTTAGCCTTACCAACTTCTTTTTCTTCCAGCCATGCATTTAAAGTTGCAGTAGCCTCAGTATAGTTCATTCCATTAATAAAACCGGAATTGATATATTTTCCTTCTTTGGTTGCGTCAGCCTGATGTTCGATGTCTTGCTGAGCATCCAGAATTTGTACAATTGGCAAGTTAAAATGGGTAGCAAACAACCAATCGCGTTGATCGCCACTTGGCACACCCATTACGGCTCCTGTACCATAACCGGCCAATACGTAATCCGCTATCCAAAGTTGGATACGCTCGCCACTCACCGGGTTAACCACATAGCTTCCTGTAAAAGCACCTGATACCGTTTTAGTATCCGCCATACGATCAAGCTCTGATTTTTTCTTGGTTTGAGCAATATAATTATTGATGTCGTTTTGTTGTGCAGCTGTCGTTAATTGAGCAACTAACTCATGCTCTGGCGCAAGCACCAGGTAAGAAACGCCAAATATGGTATCCACACGTGTGGTAAAAACTTCAATATAATCGTCTTTGAGCGCTGAGATTTGAGATTCAAGCTCTGCCGATTTCTCAATAGTAAATCTTACACTTGCCCCAACACTTTTACCAATCCAGTTGCGTTGCATTTCTTTAACGGGTTCTGGCCAGTCGATCGTATTCAATCCCTGCAACAAGCGCTCAGCATAGGCAGAAATACGCATACTCCATTGCATCATTTTTTTCTGCTCAACCGGGTGACCACCACGTTCAGAGAAACCGTCTTTTATTTCATCATTAGCTAGAACAGTACCTAAAGCCGCACACCAGTTTACAGTGCTTTCTTTTAAATAAGTTAACCGGTATTTTAGAAGCTCCTGTTGTTTTTCACGAGGAGTCATAGTTGCCCAGTCACTCGGCATAAAGTTTTTTACATCTTCATCGCAAACGGCTTTAACATCAGCACTACCCGATCCATTGAATTTTTCGATCAGTGTAGTAATATCTTCTGCACGGTCAGTTTCAAGGTTATACCATGAATTAAACAATTGCATAAAGATCCACTGTGTCCATTTATAGTAAGTCGGGTCACTTGTACGAATCTCTCTACTCCAATCAAAAGAGAAGCCGATTGCGTCCAATTGCTTACGATAAGTATTGATATTAGCCTCAGTAGTTATAGCTGGGTGTTGTCCTGTTTGGATGGCATACTGCTCTGCCGGTAAACCGAAAGAATCATATCCCATTGGATGCAACACATTAAAGCCCTTTAGTCTTTTATACCTCGAGAATATATCAGAAGCAATATAGCCTAGTGGATGACCAACATGTAACCCAGCTCCTGAGGGATATGGAAACATATCGAGCACATAATATTTAGGTTTAGCAGAATCAGTTTCTGCCTTAAACGTTTGATTCTGAGCCCAGAATTTTTGCCACTTTTGCTCTATTTCTTTAAATTGGTAATCCATTAATGCTATTCCTTTTATAGCGCGAAAATAAAGAAATAAAGGTAGTTAGCGAAACGCTTTTACAAAATAGCCTTTTAGTTAGGTTTTGCTAAAATAGAAATACTTGATTTTACCAAATAAGAAGTGTCGTGGATCCTTATTTTCGGTTGCATTGTAAATGCTATGTCGGCCCGAAATAAAGTAAGCAACGAGGCAAGCTATAGTTACATATATTCCACATGAAATACCAAACAGTTCCATAGCCATTACGCAGCAAGCCAGCGGCGTTTTGGCGGCACCAGCAAAGACGGCAACAAAGCCCATTCCGGCCAATAAGCCAACAGGAAGCGGGAGAAAAAGCGACAACATACTCCCTAAGGTTGCCCCGATAAAAAAAAGCGGAGTAACTTCACCTCCTTTAAAACCTGCGCCAAGGGTAATTGCTGTAAATAATATTTTAAGCGCAAAATCCTGAGTTTGCGAAGCTGAATTAAAGGACTCCAAAATGGTCGGGATTCCCAGTCCGGCATACTTATAGGTTCCGGGTATTAAAAACAGTAAGGTTACAATAACGCCACCTATCAATGGTCGTAAAGGAGCATAACTAATTTTCTTAAACAAATGCGATAAACCATCAGTTAGCCTTACAAACAAAATTGCAGCTACTCCAAATGCTACTCCGGCCAATCCGCTATACATCAAAGTTCTTAAAGAGAGTGGCTCAATATAACTGATATGATAATGTGTATGCCCCACTCCCCATAGCTCGGTTACATAGGCCCCGATAAAGGCGGTCGCGACAGCTGGAAATATAGCTTTCAACGGGATTTTGGCCAGCAAAAGAACTTCCATTCCAAAGATAATCCCCGCCAAAGGAGTACCAAAAACTGAGGCAAAGCCCGCACTTAAGCCCGCAATCAACAATATCCCCCGATCTTGGGCATTGAGTTTAAATGGCTGATGCAATTGATCTGCAGTAGCCGCAGCCATTTGCAAAGCGGTACCTTCCCTACCTGCTGATCCACCGAACAAATGCGTAACGAGAGTTCCGGTAAGTACTAAAGGCACCATTTTAAATGGGATAACATCCTTAGGATTATGTACCGTATCAAATACAAGGTTATTGCCCCGCTCTACCTCTTTTCCGCTAAGATGGTACAAGAGCCCAATCACAAAACCCGCAAAAGGTAAAAAGTATAGTAACCAGGTATGCTGATCTCTGAAAGAAGTGACAAGATTTAGAGTCGTTAAAAAAAATGCAGATAAGGTTCCTGCAGCCAGGCCAATGATAAGGATTAAACACACCCATTTTAAAATACTACGGAAAACGAATACAGGCCTTGTTTGCTTAATCATGTTATGCCTGCTGATCATTTTAGGATTCAGGCCTAAGGCAAATATAAAGGATTTTTAACTTGACAAAAAAGGGCTGCCTGAAATACTCCAAACAGCCCCGAAGGTTTCATTATGTAAAATCTTCTACCTGGTTAGGTAATATTTTTCGGTGGTCTGCGGTGTAGCCCCTTCTACATTTGCAGTGAATTCGAGTTTATTGGCAGTACCGGTAGTAATCTGTGCAACCCGCAATTTACCGTTATAGGTGATGTTGATATGCTCACCAACCAGAACATAATAAATCCCTGTGGTGTTAATCCCATTAAAACTGATCACCACTTCATTAGCTTCATTGTTACGAAATTCAAAATAATCTGTCGGCCCACCCGTATAAGTGACCGTTGTGGAGCCCGCAACAGTAGTTTCCACTTTGGCAACCTGCCAACGGCCTACTACATTATCTCTAAGTTTGGTTCCTTCATCTTTCTTGCAACTGGTTATGCTTGCAATAATCAATAATAGAGCGACGGCGAAAGTAATTTGTTTTTTCATTTGGTAAATGATTTTAAAGGTTTTTAATAGGAATTTCATAATGATAATAACGCAGAAAAGTTTGCTTTGGTACAAGAATGTTACACAAGGAGGGTTTTATTGCTAATAAACGAGCAGCGATCCATGGAAAAGAAAATATATTCTAATTAAAATACGTTCTAGCTTTGTACATTAGTTACTTATATTTTTTATTTTCGCAGAACATAAATACAATTACATGGAAGAATTTGAAGTGAGTGATGCTTCTAAGAAGACAAAAACCATATATATATCTACAATATTCAGTATTGCCCTTGTTTTATTGATGTTGGGTATGCTTGGATTAATACTAGTACATGCCAAGAACCTTTCTAATTACGTAAAAGAGAATATTGTACTCAACATTATTGTAGATGAAGGTGCAAAGGAGACTGAAGTCTTGCAATTTCAGAAAGAACTGAATGCAAATCAATCCATTAAAAGTACGGTATACGTAAATAAAGAAATGGCAGCCAGAAACTTAACCAACGATTTGGGTGAAGATTTTGTAAACTTCCTGGGCTATAACCCACTCCTGTCTACCATTGATGTGTATTTAAAAGCAGATTATGCGAACAATAAAAGCATTGATGCATTAAAAGCAAGCATTGCTAAAAATCCAATCGTAAAAGAAGTCATTTATCAGAGCTCATTAATTGATATGGTAAACAAGAACATCAATACTATTGGTTTAATCATTTTGGGCTTTGCAGTGATATTACTTATCATTTCTGTGGCATTAATTAACAACACCATTAGACTGGCGATTTATTCACAGCGCTTTTTGATTAAAAGTATGCAATTGGTTGGTGCAACCAGAAACTTTATACGCAAGCCTTTTATTTTGATTGCAGCCTTACACGGTTTAATTGCTGCTTTCATAGCTATTTTAATTTTACTCGGTATCTTGTTCTATGCGCAAAAGGAAATTCCTGAAATGATTATTTTAAGGAACTACACGGAGTTTGGAATTGTACTGGCTAGTCTGATTGGCGTAGGCGTTTTTATAACAGCCATCAGCACTTCATTTGCAGTGAGCAAATATTTAAACTTAAAAATTTACGACCTTTACAGATAATGATCGAGAAAAAATCTTCCCCTGCAACTCAGGGCAGCAAAAGTGAACTTGTTTTCACTAAAAAAAACTATCAGTTGTTATTGATCAGCATTGCGATCGTAGCACTTGGCTTTATCCTGATGATCGGAACGACAGACATTTATGACTTCAGAAAAACCTTACTTGCCCCTATGGTGGTTTTGTTTGGCTTTGGCTTTGGCGTTTATGCCATTTTAAAAAAGTAAGCATATCTGATGAATTATTTGCAGGCTTTTATTCTGGCCGTAATTGAAGGATTAACCGAATTTCTACCTGTTTCATCAACCGGCCATATGGTAATTGCCAGTTCCTTTATGGGAATTGGTAAGGATGATTTTGTAAAATTGTTTGAAGTTGCCATCCAGCTAGGTGCCATTTTAGCGGTGGTTGTCCTTTACTGGAAGAAATTCTTTGATTTTAGTAAGTGGCAGTTTTATGTGAAACTGATTATCGCGGTTATTCCAGCTCTATTTTTTGGCTTTTTATTAAACGATTTTATAGACAAGACTTTAGGCGATCCTCTTTTTATTGCTGTAGTACTGTTGCTCGGTGGCTTTGTGCTGCTATTTATAGACAAGATATTTAAAACCCACACGGTTGACAACGAAAAGGACATCACCAACATAACTGCATTCAAAATTGGATGTTTTCAGGTTTTGGCGGTTATTTTTCCAGGTTTAAGCAGAAGCGCGGCTACCATTATTGGTGGTATGCAACAAAAGCTAACCAGACATGTAGCAGCCGAATTTTCTTTTTTCCTCGCTGTACCTACCATGTGCGCAGCAACGGGATACAAATTATTGAAAGGCTACCACCTGCTAAATGCAGAAAACGTTAAACTATTATTGTTTGGTAACCTTATTGCTTTTATTGTAGCCATTATAGCGATTAAATCGTTTATTGGCTTTTTATCTAAACACGGATTTCGAATTTTTGGCTGGTATAGGATAGTAATAGGTGTAGTTTTAATTGCACTTTACTACTCAGGGGTTGAAATGAATGTATTGTAATGACAGACCAACAAGAAGAACCTTTAAAAAACAAAGTATTTCCTGAATTTAATTTTGCGGAAGGAGAATTACTACTCATTAACAAGCCCTATAAATGGACTAGCTTTGATGTGGTAGGAAAGATTAGAAATTCCTTGAAGCCCCTGAAATTAAAAGTTGGCCATGCAGGAACTTTAGATCCTCTGGCTACCGGATTGCTAATCCTTTGCACAGGGAAACTAACCAAGCAGATAGACACCTTTCAGGCAGAAGAAAAAGAGTACACCGGAACAATGGTACTTGGCGCCACTACCCCATCTTTTGATATGGAAACAGTAGTTGACCAGGAGTTTTCATTGGATGGACTGACTGAAGAAGCTATATATGCTGCTACAGCTCCATTTACGGGCGATATACAGCAATACCCACCAGCACACTCTGCGGTAAAGGTAAATGGCGAGCGCCTGTATGTAAAAGCTCGTAGAGGCGAAGAACCTGAATTGCGTTTGCGTGAGGTAAGCGTTCCCGTTTTTGAAATCACCAGAATTGAATTACCGGAAGTAGATTTTAGAATTGTATGTAGTAAAGGTACCTACATCAGGTCCCTGGTTTCTGATTTTGGCAAGCAATTAAACAATGGTGCATACTTATCTAAGCTGGTACGTACCAGAAGTGGTAACTTTTTATTGGGAAATGCTTACGAAGTAAAGGATCTTGTTGATTATCTTAGAGAACAAAAAGCATAATTATGCGGGGGCACATAAAACCAAAGAAATTAAACCTTGCGAAAAACGTGTTTTTAATTACATGTGGCATTGTTTCGGCTTGCTTTGGATTAAAAAGTTTCTTGCTCCCAAGTGGTTTTATTGATGGTGGGGTAACGGGTATATCGCTATTGATCAGCAATGTAACAGGCCTTAAGCTTTCCTACCTGATTGTGATCATTAACATCCCCTTTGTTATTTTAGGTTACAGGCAAATCGGTAAAGTTTTTGCTATCAAAACATCTGTCGCCATAATAATATTAGCAATTTTATTAGTTATAGCTCCTTTTAAACCCATTACCCATGACCCTTTATTGATTGCCTTTTTTGGAGGGTTATTTTTAGGTGGCGGGATTGGTTTAGCTATGCGAGGCGGTTGTGTGATTGATGGAACTGAGGTTTTGGCCTTGTACATCAGTAAAAAAAGCACGCTTACTGTAGGAAACATCATTCTGATCCTAAACATTGTCATCTTCTCCTTCGCTGCCATATTACTAAGTATTGATACCGCACTCTATGCAATTCTAACTTATCTATCAGCCTCGAATACGGTAGATTATATTGTAAACGGAATCGAACAATATACTGGAGTTACTGTAATTTCGGAGAAAAATGTACAGATTAAGAAATTCATCATTAACCAGATGAAACGGGGCGTAACCATTTACAAAGGCGAAGGTGGCTACGGTGAAAAAAAGGATATAGACATTTTATATACTGTTGTAACTAAGCTGGAAATGGGCAAACTACAAACTGCCATAAGGCAAATAGACCCGGATGCATTCGTCATACAACAGCAAATCGCTGATATAAAGGGAGGTGTGGTAAAACGCCCGGCCTTACATTAATTTTATGAAAATATACAATCACTTTTCTGAGTTTAAAAGATTAAATAATGCGGTAGTTACCATTGGCACTTTTGATGGTGTGCATTATGGGCATCAGAAAATTATTAAAAGACTGTGTGAACTTGCTAAAGCTACGGGTGGTGAAAGTGTGATTCTTACCTTTTTTCCGCACCCAAGGTTAATTATAGATCCAGAAAACCAGGATCTAAAGATGATCAACACCATTAATGAGAAAGCCAAGATTTTGGCTGGTTTAGGTGTAGACCATTTGATCATTACACCATTTACACGTGATTTTTCCAATCTGAGTCCTTCAGAATACATTAAAAATATCTTAGTAGATACCATCGGCATCAAACACCTGATTGTGGGTTACGACCACCGTTTTGGTAAGGATAGAGCTGGCGGAATGCCTGAGTTGGAAGCGGAAGCTAAAACCTATGATTACAAAATTGAGGTGATCCCAGAGCAGGATATTAATGATGTTGCGGTAAGCTCTACTAAAATACGTAGTGCCCTTTTAAGCGGTAAGGTAGCACTTGCAGCAAAGTATTTGGGCTACAACTTTTCTTTGTTTGGAAGAGTAATTAAAGGTGATAAAATTGGCAGGACCATAGGTTTCCCTACTGCTAACATTTTCATCGAAGAAACCTACAAATTAATCCCTTCTGACGGTATTTATGCGGTAACAGTTGATATGGATGGACAACCCTTTAAAGGGATGGCATACATTGGTCAAAGGCCTACAATCAATGGTATGACACGGAATATTGAGGTGAATATATTCGATTTCAATCAAGAAATTTATGGACAGGATATCACCATGACCTTCCTTCAGTTTTTAAGAGACGATGTTAAATTTACCGGATTAGAAGCCCTTAAAGTGCAATTACAAAAAGATAAGGAAGACACTTTAGCGTATTTCAACACACTACCTTAACCTAAATTTCATGCCATTTTTATTAGCAAAAGGGCACTTTTTTTGCTATATTTACGGCAATGAGGTGTCTTTTTAGCGTAATAATACTTTTTTTTATACAGCTAACATCCCTGCAATTTGCTTCGGGAAAAGAATGTGGCACAACAAAAAATAAGCGCACGCAGGAAAAAACTGTAACTAGAGTACTTCATTATCAACCCAGTAAAAAACACTCGTCATCCTTTAAAAAGTTTCTTTTTGACGATGCCCCATTCATTCATTCTACTATAAAAAAATCGGGTTTCGACTATCCTTTGTCTTTCGAGATTCAAGGTTGCTTTAAACAATATCAGATTTTAACTGTTAAGATTTATAATTCATTTCCACACTGTTGCTACTCATTTATATTTGACCATTTGTACCCCAAACATGTTTTTTGGTAAAAACCTTATGCTAAATACATTTTAACATAATACTATACCACAATAAAAAATATACGTTTATATGATACATTTACCAGTATTAATTACTGATTTAGGTTTAATACTTGCCGCTGCAGGAATAACTACACTTCTATTTAAAAAAATTAAACAACCATTGGTTTTGGGCTATATTCTAGCCGGACTACTGGTTGGTCCGCATATCGATTTTATACCCACCGTTACTGACAATGAAAGCATCACCATCTGGGCAGAGATTGGCGTTATCTTCTTACTGTTTAGCTTAGGACTTGAATTTAGTTTTAAGAAACTGGTAAAGGTTGGCGGATCGGCCTCTATTACCGCCATTGTGGAGGTCGTCTTTATGCTGCTGATTGGTTTCATAGCCGGTAAGGCCATGGGCTGGTCTACAATGGACAGTATATTCTTAGGAGGTATTCTCTCCGTCTCCTCGACAACCATCATTATCCGCGCATTTGAAGAGCTTGGTGTAAAACATAAGAAGTTTGCGGGGTTAGTATTTGGGGTATTGATTGTAGAAGATTTGGTAGCCATTTTATTATTGGTATTACTATCTACCCTTGCAGTAAGTCAACAATTTGCAGGTGCAGAGATGCTTATTTCTATTTTGAAACTGTCTTTCTTCCTTGTATTATGGTTTATAGGCGGTATATTCTTAGTCCCTACTTTTTTAAAGGCGACAAAGAAACTAATGAACGATGAGACTATGCTGATTGTATCTATTGCTTTATGTCTGATTATGGTATTGTTAGCTGTTAAAGTAGGATTTTCACCAGCACTTGGGGCTTTCATCATGGGCTCCATACTAGCAGAAACAACACAGGCAGAACGCATTGAACACTTAACTAAATCCGTTAAAGATCTGTTTGCCGCAATATTTTTCGTGTCGGTAGGTATGATGATCAACCCAAGTATTTTGGTCGACTATGCCATGCCTATTTTGGTAATTACGCTTGCAACCATTCTGGGCAAGTTTTTAAGTTCTGGCCTGGGTGCTTTGGTTTCTGGTCAGCCGCTTAAAACATCGGTACAAACAGGCTTAAGTTTGGCCCAGATTGGGGAGTTTTCTTTCATTATAGCTACCCTGGGGCTAACACTAAAGGTAACCAGCGACTTCCTGTACCCAATTGCAGTAGCGGTATCGGCAATTACAACTTTTACCACACCTTACTTGATCAAGGCATCAGAACCGTTTTACTTCTTTTTAGAGCGGAATTTGCCTAAAAAATGGGTAGAAGGGTTAAATAGATATAGCTCAAGTACTGCTGGTATTACGACCTTGAGTGATTGGAAAGTACTGCTTAAGTCCTACACTTTTAACACCATCATTCACTCTGTTATCCTGACCTCGATTGCCGTTTTAGGTTCAAAATATTTACAACCCTTTATTACCGGTCTTATCCCGGGTAACAATGGTATTGTGCTTAGTCTGGTGCTTACCTTAATTATTATGACGCCTTTTTTATGGGCACTAGCCATTAGAAGGATCGAAAAAAAGGCTTATTCTCATTTATGGCTCAATAAGAAATACACTAGAGGCCCTTTAGTTGCATTAGAGACCTTGCGGATTTCTCTAGCTATTTTCTTTGTATGTTTTTTAATCTTCCAATTTTATAATAACTGGTTCGCCATTGCTATTGCAGTCGCACTGATTATATTTGGAATGTTTATCTTTTCGAGGAAACTACAGAGTTTTTACAACCGTCTGGAAAGTCGCTTTCTATTAAACTTAAATGCTCGTGAAGCCCAAAATGCACAACCAGAAATTTTGCCTTGGGATACCCACCTTGCTGAATTAGTCGTAGCTCCAGAATCTAAATTAGTTGGCCAAACGTTGATGGAGTTGTCGATCAGAGAGAAATATGGGGTTAATATCGCCCTGATTGAGCGTGGTAAAATTATGATCCCTACCCCGGGAAGGGATGAAAGGCTATATCCTAATGATAAGGTTTTGGTGATTGGAACAGATAATCAACTAGCCATGATTCAGGAACTGTTTCAAGGTAGTGTGGATGAAACTGCTGAAGAAGCTAGCTTCCCTAAAAAAGATATGACCTTACAAAAGGTAGTTGTCAATGCCAATTCGCCAATTTACGGACAAAGTATACGGAGTTCGGGCATTAGAGAAACCACGCAAGGCTTAGTGGTGGGTATAGAGCGTAAGGGGGAACGCATATTGAACCCGGACTCGAACATGGTATTTGAAAACGAAGATATTGTTTGGATTGTAGGGAACAACAAAAAGGTCCCGGAATTGCTGAAGTAGTTTTAAATTAACTTGAACCAGCCTCGTTTTAAATTAACTGGAACAGTAATAACAATCATGCTGTATACGACTCGTCATGCCGGCGAAGGCCGGTATCTCTCACTTGCTTTTCTATTGCGAGGTACCGGCCTTCCCCGGCATGATTGTTATGATTCATACAAGTATTTTTTATTTTTTTTTTATAAAATATTATGCAGCAATTAATTGATTATTTACATAAGGTTTCTGGTGGTTCACCACAGCGACTACTCTTAGTGCGATTTTATTTCTTATCGCATTTAAGATACTCATTGGGTGCTTGCCTTCTTCCTTTTTACGGTTATAATACGTCCTGAACTCAGGGTAGTATTGTATGACCGTTAAAGCACTTAGATGGAATAGTTTTTTGAGTTCTTTATTAGCCATATGATGCACGCGGTTACGCCCTTTAATG
>NZ_SJSM01000045.1 GCF_004331685.1 Pedobacter hiemivivus
CAGATAAAGTCTTCGCCTTGGCGAGATTGGCCAAATGGCATGAAAAAGTACGGCAAACGGGATTCAAGTCTTTTAATACAATTGCCAGGTCCATACAGAACCATTATCAGACTATATTGAACTACTTTGATAACAGATCTACTAATGCTTCCGCGGAATCTTTTAATGCAAAAATAAAGGCTTTTAGAAATCTGTTTAGAGGTGTGAAAAACATAGAATTCTTCCTGTATAGACTAACTCAATTGTATGCTTAAAATCCAAAAATTCACGCCTGCTCCACAACTTTTGGGATTGATCCCATATCAGGACGAACAAATCAAAGTTCATTTTGAAAAATGTGTCAAACACAAAAGTTCATACAAAAAAATCAAAATCGATCAATCAAAAAAGTTAACAATTGTTAACGAAAACAGACTTTCTATTACATAACCAGAATGTTACAACTAAAGAATTTCACACTGAAAATTTCTTTTTAGTTAACCACCTATAGGCAGTCTGCAACCCCTATTTACCCGGACATTACCCGGACATTACTCGGACATTACCCGGATACTACTTGGCTGGATTCGAGTAGTGTCCGGTTAACAGCCGAGTAACATCCCTTAATACTTGGTAAAGTAAATTACCTCAAAGTACAATCGGCTAAAAACATGTGAATTGACAATCAGCATCTTAGTGCATACATTAGGAAAAAAACGAAAAATTATGGCAAGAATTAATAATGGTATTTTAGGTGGCATTCAGGGTAATGCAGGTCCAGTAGAAGGCTATGTAAGATACGGGGTAGCCTATGTTAGGGGAAAGAAAAGAAAACGTACCACTCCCCCAACCCCAAGAGAAAAAATTCAAAGAAAGAGAATGGAAGTAGTGAATAATTTCACCAACAGTATGACGGATTACATTCGAATAGGTTTTGAAGAAGCCGCCGAAGGTCGGCCCATCACGCCCAACAATGCTGCCAAATCCTATCAACTACTACATGCACTACATGGTGAATACCCTAATATCAGCATTAATTACGCTACCGCACGTTTAACTCAAGGAATCCTTGAGCTGCCCCTCAACCCAGAAGCAACAGCCGAAGGTAATGGCGTTCGTTTTAACTGGACTTACAACACCGCATTAAACTGGAGCAACAGAGGAGCACGAGTAATGGTATTGGTTTATGCCGAAGAAACAGGAAAATCATTTTACCAATTTATTGGCGCCAGAATCACAGAAGAGACAGATTTTTTAGAAATGCCGACAGAAGTAAAAGGCTTACAACTTCATGCCTATATGTCTTTTGTTGCTGATGACAGAAGAAGTATTAGCAATAGCATATACCTAGGTAACCTTATTATTTAAATCCCTAAATCATTTATAGATTATCTTATTTAGATTGAACTCTTCTGTTCATATCTCTATGCCACTGTATTTCCACGATCCTGTTGCATGTATAATGGCAAATTCAACACCATCCCAATCACTTTTCGTGTTGGCTCTAATCAATACATGCTCAGTTGGTTTCCTTGACTTTTAGGGTTACTACAAAAAAAGATGTGGTGATAAAGGAATAAAAGAGAAAACTATAATATTGCAGAACGTAGCATTAGCCGCGTTCTACAATACTTTTTGGGTTATGTTTAATTGGGAAATTACAAGAATTGGCTATAAAGCACATCTTATGTGCCTGATCATGCAGTGAATTAGCCTTTTCAATTTGGCTTTCATCTGTGATCACCACTACCGGATTCAGCACAACTTCATTGAAATGGCCACTTCCATCTGAGTTTTCTGTCATCTTACCTATTGGCGTATCCTTATAATCCATCACAATGATTTCATTTTGAGAGCATAAATGCAGATACCATAACATGTGGCAAGACGATAAAGAAGCTAGTAAAAGATCCTCGGGATTATGCTTTGTTTTATCACCAAGAAATGCAGAGTCTGAAGACCCCGATATATCAGGTTTATTGTCAATCGAAATGATATAACTTCTGTCGTAAGACCTGTAATCCATTGTCCCCGAGCCTTTATTGCCCGCCCATGTAAGTGTCGCTTGATATTGATGTTCTTTAGCCATAACTAATCGCTCTTTATTGTTTCTACCAATTTAAACAAACTTATTTATCATTGACAAATAATCTATACAATTCCACCCATCACCGGATCGCTAAAACTGGCAAGTCCATTTTCAACCCTTCCAGCATACCTTTGCTCAAAATGATCTACTCCCACAACCAGAAGACTAAAATCATACCAGCCATGGCTTCGTTTTAAATCCAGCACAAGTTCTTGGGTACCGCCCGCAGCTATTTTCTTTTTAACATCATTATTGTGGTAGCCCTGATCTTTAATCGAGAGCTCATAGGCCTTAGAACCGTTATTTACCAATTTCAACAACACATTACCCGTCAGCCTACCACTTGCTTCATTACGTTCGTATGTACATAGCGCTACCAAGCCCGGATTATTACTTGTTCCTTTAAATTCACGATAATAACCATTCGGTCCGTTTACCCTAAGGTGATACTTTCCTCCGTCAAAGGCATCAAGTGGCCAACTATAAGCTAAAGTATCGCCCGCTTTAACCGCAAATGACCAGTTTCTACAAACCTGAGCACCGATATCAGTCGATGAGTCAGTAAACTTCGCAGGTGCATAAACTGTGAACGGAGCACCAGAAGCATTCTTACCGAAAACAGTATTCCCTGCTTTTAATTTTATTTCAAAATTCTTCCCATTATCCTGCAATTTGCCATCTACATACAATTCATAAGGTAAGGCACAAGAAGGACGAATGCCTTTCTCTTGGCTCGACATCAATCCACTAGCCTGCGGATTTGCGGCAAACGTAGTCAAGTCAGCATCGGTTATCTTTTTAAATCCTGATGGATCACCTTTAAACTTGGCATTATAAATGGTTTCAACCATATTATTGCGGTCAAGAAAATCGATTTTATCCACTTTTTCGCCATTAAAAGGAGTAAATACCGAAGTCAGGTCACCACATATCGTTCTACGCCATTCGCTGATGTTATCAATTCTGATATTTTTATTGAGTTTCTTAGTGAAAAATGTTTCCAGAAACTGCAAGGTCGAAGTATGGTCAAAAACCTCCGAGCAAACCCTACCTCCTCTGCTCCATGGCGAAGCAATCAGCATAGGCACTCTAAAGCCCAATCCAATAGGCGCTTCCCTTGCTGCCTTTTCCGGGATTCCCTGTTTCAATTCATTAGCCAACCGCACATGCTCTACTTCTGTATCAATTCCTTTCGAAACTAAACCCGTTCCTGGAACTTTAGCATCTGGAATAGAGAATGGCGGTACGTGATCATAATAACCATCATTCTCATCGTAAGTAGTGATAAAGATGGTCTTTTTCCACACTTCAGGATTCTTGGTCAGGATATCCATCACCTCAGAAACGTACCAAGCTCCATACCACGGTGCACTTGGATGATCAGAAAAGTTCTGCGGACCGGCTAGCCAGGAAACAGCAGGTAATTTACCTGTATTTACATCTTTTCTGAATTGATGCAAAATATCGCCCTTAGGAACTGTAACCTCCCTTTTAGTATTTCCGTCATTGTAACTTAATGTAGTAATACTTCTGTAATCCGGATCACCAGAGTTGGTCACAAAAGCACTTTTAAACAAAGTCTTTTGTCGATCAGATAATTTATCATACTCCTGCTGACTCCATTTTTTTAATTCAGAAGCCGCATTATCCAGCGCTTCCATTTTCTTTTTCAGATCCGCATTTATCTTTTTAGCAGCAGCATCACTCGAAGGACTCGCCTCCTGCAGTTTATTTATTTCTCCTGGAAGTGTTTCTACCAGTTTTTGCAGATTTTTAACATATCTAGATGAGAACTTCACATTATAAGCAGCAAAAAACTCTAATAAATTACAGCCAAAGTTGCCTAACCAGGCACGTTCCTCACCTTTATATCCACCGCCACAACTTAAATCATTCTGATAAAACTTCCAGGCGATATGATTTTCTTCCAGCAATTCGGGGAAAGCCTTCCATGGCAATTTTCCATAACTAAAATCGTCATTTCTGATGTTTACTTTTTGCAGTCCATCTAGATCATAACTAATCTTACCCGTCCAAAAGAAAGATCGGTTAGGTGTGGTACTGGTCATGCCCGAACAAAAGTTCTGATCACATACCGTAAAGGCATCAGCCATTGCATAATTAAACGGCAAATCTTCGCGGGTATAATGACCTAAAGTTAAAGGCATATCACTATACTTTTTATTTCCCGATTTCTTGGAAGTTAACCACTTATCGTATTTCCCACTGTTATAAGCATCAACCTGACTAGCCCGGGAGTGCGGCAAATCCCCCGTCCAGGTAACTTTAGAATCTTTAATATTTAAACGAAACGGAGCATAAGTATCTCCAAGCGCATCAGTTTGCATCCATACCGGTTTTTGGTTTGGAAGTGTGATGGCGCGAGGATCATTAAATCCCCTTACACCTTGCAGCGTACCAAAACAATGGTCAAACGACCTGTTTTCCTGCATTAGAATAACAATATGCTCGGCATCAAGAAAGCTACTCCCCAACTTTGGATCAATAGCCAGCGCCCGCTGTATAGATGCTGGGAGCATAGTAGAAAGCCCTGCAGCACCGGATAATAACAATGATTTTTTAATAAATGCTCTTCTCGATTCCATAATTTAAACTTGTGTGTTACCGGTTGTATCATTAATCGCGTCGTCATCCTGAATTTATTTCAGGATCTCGAACATCCCATTCAAGACCTGCTTAAGCGAGATCCTGAAATAAATTCAGGATGACGAAACGCATAAAGAATAGCATAAATCGATTAATGATACAGCCTGTTCTAATTTCAAGTTTTTAAATTACGAATCTGAGCACTTAATATGAACTCTTTGTTAAGAATTATTTAAGCTGGTAGGCCATAACTGTCTTTTTGTAAAAAGTAGGGATATATAAAATCTTTTTAACCGGATCGTACCCTAAATCAGCGGTATTCTTTTTCTCTAAATGCGTGTCCAACAACAAATCATATTTACCATCAGCATACATATAATAAACATAACCACCCCAACTGGTTAACAAGAAATCACCATTTCCCACAGGCTCTAAACCATCAATACCATTGGGCAATTCAGCAAGTTTCGTCATATTCTTTTGCACGTCAGCTTTCCATATGGTCTTTCCTCCTGCAATGAATAAATCATCACCAATAGCCTTTAAGCCATTCACACCATTTATATTTTCCATATATAAGGTCGGTTTGTTATTTTCTATTTTATGAATGCGTTTGGTTCTTGAGTCCGAAACATATACAATCCCCTTATCACTCACCGTAATGTCATTCAAAAACTTTGCGCTATCTATTGGTATTTTCAAGGTCACTTTCCCTTTTGCTATATCAATTACCACCACATCAGTTAAATCAGCAGCATACACCACATTCCCAATTCTTGCCAATCCTTTTGGCGAGTTTAATCCTGTTACCCAGTTCAGATCAATCACTTTGCCATCCACTCCGATTTTAGCTACCCCGCCTATGCCATCCTTATCATTAGGGTTATTACCCATCACCGAAGTATACAGTATTTTACTTTTTGTATCAGGCAATACCGACTCGGGAAGGTTAACTACGCTATCAGTTTCCCAAAGCTTTTCTAGACGGTGTTGCGCCTTCGCGTTTACAGATAAAGCAATTATAAAAGCCAAACCAAGATACTTCTTCATACAATGTTAATTTTAAGGTTAAACTGTGAGCATTTAAATTAAATCAGTATTTCAAAACACTAATTTACTAATGCAATTGAATAATAATAGGATAAAAAATACTGTCCCAATTTAGCTAAGTTCTAAGTGATCTTACCATTAAGCCGGAATTATAGCTCAAAATGCAGCAATACGGCTCCACCAGCAATTCGCACATTTTTAAAGCTTCAAATTAAAGCTAACTTTAATTTGCACAATCAACAAAACATTAAACCAAAGCTCATTACAAAGCAATAATTATGAACAAAAACTCTATTTTAGGTATTGCCTGTCTAGCCTCCGCCCTAACTGTAATGGGGCAGGCCAACCTTTATGCCCAGTCTAAGGATGCTGATTTAAAAAACTGGCCAAAAGGAGCTTCACCAAAAGAAGTTGGGACAAAAATAGCTTACCACTTTAATGAAACCCCACATACCAATTTTAATAGGCCTGGCCCACCAAAGGTGATCACCTATCCAGAAACCTGTACTTGGTATGGCGCATTAACTTTTGCAAAAGAAAACAAAGACAATAAGCTCGTTAAAAAATTACAGGAGCGGTTTGAACCGCTATTTGGTGTCGAAGCTAAAATGATCCCTATACCTGACCATGTGGATTATAGCGTATTTGGTTCAGTTCCCTTGGAGTTGTACATGCAAACTAAAGAGAAAAAATATCTGGACTTAGGTCTTTCTATAGCAGACAAACAATGGGGACCACCTGAAGGGCCAAGAGTGGTAAAAGAATCACAAGGTTATTATGATCAAGGCTATACCTGGCAAACCCGTTTATGGATTGATGATATGTTTATGATCACCGCTTTGCAAGCTCAGGCCTACAGAGCTACAGGCGATCAAAAATACATAGACCGTGCTGCTAAAGAAATGGTTCTTTACCTGGATCAATTGCAAAAACCTAACGGACTATTTTATCACGCACCTGATGTCCCTTATTATTGGGCGCGTGGAGATGGCTGGATGGCTGTAGGGATGGCAGAATTGTTAAGGTCGCTACCAAAAACAAATCCTAACCATGCCAGAATCATGAAAGGCTATAAGGACATGATGGCTTCCCTGCTTAAATACCAAGCTGAAGATGGCATGTGGCGTCAATTGATTGATAAACCAGAATCATGGCCAGAAACTTCAGCAACAGGCATGTTTACTTTCGCCATGATCACAGGTGTGAAAAATGGCTGGTTGGATAAAGAGCTGTATGGTAAAGCAGCACGTAAAGGATGGCTTAAATTGATCACTTATATCAATGAGAACAACGATATTACAGAGGTGTGTGAAGGCACAAATAAGAAAAACGACTTGCAGTATTATTTAGATCGTAAAAGAAATATTGGCGATTTACATGGACAGGCCCCGATCCTTTGGTGTGCAACTGCTTTATTACGTTAACTTACGAGAAAACCGGCATAGAAATGATAATTTTATATAGTCAATTATAAAATTGGCTGGGCTTCTTAACCTTTTAAACAAAACAACCAATGAAAAAAATACTGTTAATACCAGTTTTACTTAGCGCACTCGTATTTTTCACCCTTTACGCATTTAAAGACATCTCAGCTTTGGGTGGTCCTAAGCCAGATGCAGACAATGTAGGCTTGAAACTACCAGAAGGGTTTGGTGCTTTAAAAGTGGCTGATATAGGTGCCAAAGCAAGGCATATCGTGGTAACGCCTCAAGGAACGATCTATATAAAACTAGCCCGAGTGAAAGATGAAAAGGGAATCATTGTGCTTAAAGAAAACAGTGATGGCAGAGCCCAAATCACTGGGGGTTTTGGAAACTATGGCGGTACCGGCATTTATATGAAAGATGGGTATTTGTATGCTTCTTCAAACAAAGAAGTATTTAGGTATAAATTAAACGATAAGAACGAGGTAATTGACCCAAATAATCCTGAAATCATCGTTAAAGGCCTAAAAATGGGCCGTCAACACGAAACAAAATCTATTGTCCTGGACAATGATGGAAACTTATACGTAAACATTGGTGTGCCTTCAAACTCTTGTCAGGTACAAGATCGCGGCTTAAGATCTCCGGGTATCCCAGGATGTCCATTACTAGATTCAGCAGCAGGAATCTGGCAGTTTAAAAAAGACAAACTAAACCAGAGCTACAGCGAAGGTGTACGTTATGCTACAGGATTAAGAAACGTAGTAGGCTTAGACTGGAATCAACAAAATAACCAGCTATATGTGATGCAACATGGCCGAGATAACCTGAATAGCTCTTGGCCAGAGATCTACGACACTAAAGAATCTGCTGAATTACCAGCCGAATGTTTGTATGCTTTAAAAAAGGGTGACAATGCGGGCTGGCCATTTATGTATTATGATGGCTTACAACACAAAAAAATTGTAGCTCCTGAATACGGTGGTGACAAGAAAAAAGAAGCTGATCCTAAATATCTTGATCCGGTAGTTGCTTACCCTGCGCATATGGCGCCTAATGGACTGCTATTTTATACAGGAAACATGTTCCCTGAAAAGTATAAAAATGGAGCCTTCATCGCTTTCCATGGTTCATGGAACCGCGCACCTGAACCTCAAAAAGGTTTCTTCGTAGTTTTCCAACCGTTTAAAAATGGTAAACCATCGGGCGACTGGGAGATTTTTGCGGATAACTTTGCCGGTACACCAGAAAAAGCATCCATGAATAAAGCAGATCACCGCCCATGCGGACTTGCACAAGGCGCCGACGGCTCTCTTTACGTAACTGATGATGCTAAAGGAACAATCTACCGCATCGTTTACAACAAAAAATAATAGAACTAGCATGAAAAGAGTTTTAATGATCTTATTGATCTTAACAACAGGTGGAATAAAATTATCTGCTCAGACAAAAGGGAAAAAAGCGCCTGCGGCAAAGCCTAAGGTAGTGACGGGAGCAGTAATGGCCAACGGAAAGAAAATATACGGTCAGTATTGCTTAGCCTGCCACATGGCAGATGGTGCCGGTGTTCCAAACATGAATCCACCACTTACTAAAACATCCTATGTATTGGGCGATAAAACGAGGCTGATCAACGTAATCCTCAATGGACTTGCCACTGGCGAAGAAATTGACGGAGAAACTTATACCAATATCATGCCTCCTCATAATTTCCTAAAAGACCAGGAAATTGCAGATGTACTGTCATTCGTTAGAAACAGCTTTGGCAATAAAGCAGGGGGAATTTCAGTAGCAGAGGTAAAAGCCATCCGCGCTAAAAACACTAAGAAGTAATGCGTCAAGTTAATATTTTAAAACCTGCCCTAGCCGGCAGGTTTTTTTATGCAATCGTCATCCTGAATTTATTTCAGGATCTCAAATATGTTATTAAAAACCTGCCTAAGCGAGATCCTGAAATAAATTCACTGTTGTCCGGAGAAAATGATAAAACACAAAAAAAGCGGCTTAATAAATCATTAGGCCGCTTTTATATTTTAAAATTGATTTCAAAGCCCCCAAAGCTAAGCTGATTAGTTTTAAGTGCTACAGGTAACTTATCTGGGTCGTTTAAAAAAGTGAAAAGATTAATGTAACTCATCAGATGTAGTCTTATAATTGAACTAAGGTTCGAGAAAGACCATTTTCTTTTAAGCTGCACTTGAATCAGTTTGACCAGTAAATCAGATATAAACGCACACCATATC
>NZ_SJSM01000046.1 GCF_004331685.1 Pedobacter hiemivivus
ACAACTTCACGGCTACTTGTGCATTTGTTCAATGCGCAGTATAGCATCGTTATTAAATGGGTATAAGTGTCAAAATGCTTATAGTAGTGATCGTGTTTACCGGCACGGGCAATGGATTTAATCTTGCCCCGATCCAGCAAATTTAACAGTTGATTTAGTATGGGCTGTCCGGTAAAAAATATACTTTTGCTCATGTTGATGTTTTTAAGTGTGGTAACTCAAATATATCAACAATGGGCTAGCTTAACAGCTAGCCCAAAATTTTATCCGGACAACAGTGAATTTATTTCAGGATCTCGCACTAGCTATTCAAAACATGCATAAGAGTGATCCTGAAATAAATTCAGGATGACGACTGCACATAAAAAAAGGTGGATCATGATCATGATCCACCTTTTTTTATGATTTTCTGAATTAACTATTTGGCTAATTCTTCTAATTTTTCTCCTGTAACCTCCGCACGTATTTTTGCTTCGATTTCTTCAGATAGCTCTGGGTTATCCATTAACAATTGTTTAACTGCATCTCTACCTTGTCCAAGTTTAGTATCTCCATAAGAGAACCAAGAACCTGCTTTTTTGATGATGTTGAAATCAACACCAAGATCAATGATCTCACCTGTTTTAGAAATACCTTCACCAAACATAATGTCAAATTCTGCGATACGGAAAGGAGGGGCAACCTTGTTTTTAACAATTTTTACTTTTACTCTATTTCCTGCTACTTCGTCCGAATCTTTAATTTGTGATGTTCTGCGGATATCTAAACGAACAGATGCATAAAACTTAAGGGCATTACCACCAGTCGTTGTTTCAGGGTTACCAAACATTACACCGATTTTTTCGCGCAATTGATTGATAAAAATACAGCAACAACCTGTTTTTGCGATTGTTCCGGTAAGTTTACGTAATGCTTGTGACATTAAACGAGCATGTAAGCCCATTTTAGAATCACCCATCTCGCCTTCAATCTCCGCTTTAGGTACCAAGGCAGCTACTGAGTCAATTACGATTACATCAATAGCACCAGAACGGATCAGGTTATCAGCAATTTCTAAAGCCTGCTCACCATTGTCCGGTTGTGATATCAATAGGTTATCTACATCAACACCTAGTTTCTTTGCATAACCTTTATCAAAAGCATGTTCAGCATCAATAAACGCAGCCATTCCACCCCTTTTTTGTGCTTCAGCAATAATGTGCGTAGCCAAAGTAGTTTTACCGGATGATTCAGGACCGTATATTTCAATAACCCTACCTTTTGGAACTCCACCAATGCCTAATGCAATATCTAAACTGATAGATCCGGTAGATATAGATTCAATAGGTTCTACTGGATTATCACCTAATTTCATCACTGTACCCTTACCATATGATTTTTCTAACTTATCTAAAGTAAGTTGAAGCGCTTTTAGTTTGTCTGCGTTTATGCTCATGTTTTTATAATTCTTTATTAAGATAGACATTTAATGTGTAGACCTAAATGCTAAATCTGTATGCTAATTACGTTAGCAAATATAGTGTGTTTTAATTTTAATTATGCAAATAAAGTTTAAATTATTTTATCGACTCCTCAGAATCGCTAAATATTTTAGTTATTTTATTGTTTTTTTGGAAATACTTACAGAAATGTGTGATTTCGCAAATACTGCATTTAGGCGATCTGGCTACACAAATGTATCTTCCATGTAAGATCAGCCAATGGTGTGCCACATGAATAGTATGTTCTGGTAAATTTTTAACCAGGTCTTTTTCTACAGCTAGCGGTGTTTTGCCAGCCGTTAACCCAATTCTATTGGCAACTCTAAAAACGTGGGTATCCACCGCCATTGCCGGGGCGTTATAAATTACAGAGGCAATTACATTAGCTGTTTTTCTGCCTACACCCGGCATTTTTTGTAATTGGTCAATATCCGAAGGTACCTCATTGTTAAATTCATTTAACAGGATATTCGCCATTCCCACCAAATGCTTGGCCTTGTTATTCGGATAGCTCACACTTCTGATGTAATCAAATACAATATCAGGGGTAGTTTCTGCCAGGGCTTTTGCATTAGGGAAACGCTGAAATAAAGCCGGCGTAACCTGATTAATCCTTTTATCAGTGCATTGTGCAGATAAAATAACGGCGACAAGTAATTGGAAAGGATTATTATAATGTAATTCTGTCTCGGCATTTGGTTGCCGGGCAGAAAAATGGGACACAAAAAGTTGATATCTTTCTTTTTTGAGCATAGGGCAAACTTAGATAAAAAACGGGCATAAAAAAAGCTGCCGGTTTCGCGGCAGCTTAAGATCTTTTTAAATTACTTGATTCTCGAATAAGCTAAGATCTTAGAAATCGACTCCTCTGAAGGATCTCTTTTAAGCATATCCAATTGAGATTTAATGCTTTCGTAAAACATTGCATCTTTCACCTCGAATTTATCAGGATTTTCCTGATTGTGTTGCGAGTGATCTAAGTTGTTAATTGAAGTAAAGGTTTTCATCATAAGCAGCTGCGCGTATTTAGTTTTAATGAAAAACGCTTAACTGCTCAATTTATTTTCAGATATATCTCTTTGAATTGTAATATATTCTTTACAATTGAGAATGTTCCTTCAAATCCCTGTTTTTAAGCTAAAAATCAGGAAACTTCCTTCACCTTCATCATCTTACGAAGATTATTTAATGCATAACGCATCCGTCCCAAAGCCGTATTAATGCTTACATCGGTCAAATCTGCAATTTCTTTAAAGCTTAGATCTGCATAATGACGCATAATTAGAACTTCTTTTTGATCATCAGGTAATAAATGAATCATCCCTCTTAAATCAGTATGAGTTTGTTCTCTCAACATTTTGTCCTCGGCACTTTCTTCATGAAATTGAAGTAAATTAAAGACATCCGTTCCATCGGCACTTGTAATTACAGGAGCCCTTTTGTCGCGTCTAAAATAATCTATAACCAAGTTATGCGCAATACGCATCACCCAAGGCAAAAATTTGCCTTCTTCATTATATCGGCCAGATCGTAATGTGTTAATTACTTTAATGAATGCATCTTGAAATATATCCTCGGCCAGATACTGATCTTTAACCAATAAATATATAGATGTATAAATTTTAGACTTATGTCTTTTTAAAAGTTCTTCCAAAACGGTTTCATCCCCGTTAAGGTATAACTTAACCAAATCTTGGTCACTCGTTTGTTGTAGTTTCATAGGAGTATCCTTACTAAATTCCTTGCTGCTTAACCTCAATATAATCCCTTGCTTCTTGCTAATAAAATACTTAGTAGATGTTTTTTTCTATATGAATTCTCCTATTGGTTTGTTAGTTAGTGGTTTGATTTATGGCTTGATATTTCAAAAGAACCATTTTTTTATTAGAAAACCATATAAAAAGTGTTAAAAAAAAATAAAAGTGGATTGAGAGCCTTATTTTTGCTTTGCCGTGAAAAACCAAAATTGTGTTATTTGGGTTATATTAGCAGCATTCTAGCAACAAATCAATGAATAAGGAAATCAATAAAGATCCACATAAACATATAATCATAAAGGGTGCCAGAGTTCATAATCTTAAAAATATAGATGTAGCCATACCTAAAAATAAACTTGTTGTGATTACCGGAATGTCGGGCTCAGGCAAGTCATCTCTTGCCTTTGATACTTTATATGCTGAAGGACAGCGTCGTTACGTAGAGAGTTTGTCATCTTATGCCCGTCAGTTTATGGGGAGGATGAATAAGCCCGATGTAGACTATATTAAAGGGATTGCCCCGGCAATAGCGATCGAACAAAAGGTAATTACTTCAAATCCACGCTCCACAGTGGGTACCTCTACTGAGATCTATGACTATTTAAAACTGCTTTTTTCCAGAATAGGGAAGACATATTCGCCTGAGTCGGGAGAAATAGTAAAAAAAGATACGGTAACCACTGTTGTTGATTTTATTTCGGCACTGGGAGAGGACAGTGTCGTGACCATCTTTTGCCCGTTATTTCCTCACAATAACAGATCCTTGAAAGAAGAACTCGCAGTTCTTTTGCAGAAAGGTTTCCTAAGGATATATTATAAAGAGAAGATCCATAAAATTGAGGACATTCTAGAAGATAAAGACTTTGAAGATTTTGAACTCGTAGATGAGCTTACCGTTAATATATTGATTGATAGAATCGTTGTTCATGACGATGAAGAAACTTTAAGCCGTATTGCAGATTCGGTACAGACTGCTTTTTTTGAAGGTAAGGGCGACTGCTATGTGGATCATGAAGGTAAACTAACCCATTTTTGCGACAGATTTGAGCTTGATGGTATTCGTTTTGAAGAGCCTACGCCGAACTTTTTCAGCTTTAACAATCCTTATGGAGCTTGTAAAAAGTGTGAAGGTTACGGAAATGTGATCGGCATTGATGAAGATCTTGTTATTCCAGATAAAAGTAAAAGTGTTTACGATAATGCAATTGCACCCTGGAGAGGGGAAAAGATGCGTGAATGGCTAAATAAGCTGATTAAAAGCGCTGATAAGTTTGATTTTCCTATTCATAGGTCGTACAGTGAATTAACAGAAAAGGAACAAAGGTTAATCTGGACTGGTAACAAGTATTTTGGTGGACTGGATGATTTCTTTAAAGAACTGGAAGAGCAAACCTTTAAAATTCAATATCGGGTGATGTTGTCGCGCTATAGGGGCAAAACCAATTGCCCAGATTGTAAAGGTTCCAGGTTGCGCAAAGATGCATCGTACGTTAAAATAGCGGATAGATCTATCATTGATGTGGTATTGATGCCATTGGCAACTATATTGGACTTTTTTACCAACCTAAAGCTATCAGAAACAGATCAGAAAATTTCTAAGCGACTACTAGCCGAAATTGAAAACAGAGTACTCTACTTAAACAATGTAGGGTTAGGGTACTTAACTTTAAATAGACTTTCAAATACCCTTTCCGGTGGAGAATCACAGCGGATCAACCTGGCTACATCCTTAGGGAGTAGTCTGGTAGGCTCTATATATGTATTGGATGAGCCAAGTATTGGTTTACACCCAAGAGATACAAATAAGCTGATTAGTGTCCTGGAATCACTACGAAATGTAGGTAACACTGTTATCGTTGTAGAGCACGAGGAAGAAATGATGAAAGCGGCTGATCATATTATCGATATTGGTCCAGAAGCTGGAACGCATGGTGGTAACCTGGTATTTAGTGGAACCTATGAGGAGATCGTTAAAGATAAAAATAGCTTAACTGGCCGTTACCTTTCCGGTGAAGAGAAAATAGCAATTCCTACAAGACGGAGAGGTTGGAAAGATCATGTTTTAATTAAAGGAGCAAGAGAAAACAACCTTAAAAATATAGATGTAAAAATCCCTTTGGGTGTATTTACAGTAGTTAGTGGAGTTTCTGGATCGGGTAAAACCAGTTTAATCAAAAAGATATTTTACCCTGCGCTACAAAAAGCAATAGGTAATTATTCGGGAGAGCAAACCGGAGCTTACGATGGTATATATGGTAACTACGAATTGGTAAGTCAGGTAGAGATGGTAGATCAGAACCCAATAGGGCGCTCGTCGAGATCTAACCCTGTTACCTATGTAAAAGCCTGGGATGATGTACGTGCGTTATTCTCTGCCTTACCCGCTTCAAAAGCAGGCGGATTAAAACCGGCAGCTTTCTCTTTTAACGTAGAGGGTGGTCGTTGCGATGTTTGTCAGGGTGAGGGCGAGGTGAAAATCGAGATGCAGTTTATGGCTGACATTTACCTGCCTTGCGAAACCTGTGGAGGTCGCAGATTTAAACAACAAGTTTTAGACATCACCTATCAGGATAAAAATGTAGCCGATATATTGGATCTTACCATTGAAGAAGCAGTTGCGTTCTTTAGCAATGAGCCCAAAATATTACAGAAACTACAACCTTTGGTTGATGTTGGTTTGGGATATGTGCATTTGGGGCAGTCGTCGAATACTTTGTCTGGCGGAGAGGCTCAGCGGATTAAGCTGGCATCGTTTCTGATTAAAGGAAATAATGCCAATAAAACCATGTTTATTTTTGATGAACCTACAACGGGGCTGCATTTCCATGACATCAAAAAGTTATTGATTGCACTAAATACCCTGATAGAACAAGGGAATTCGATTCTGGTAATTGAGCACAATATGGACATGATAAAGTCTGCCGATTGGGTGATAGATATTGGACCTGAAGGTGGAGATAAAGGTGGGAATGTTGTTTTTGAAGGAACTCCAGAGGATCTTGTTGGTGTAAAAGAGTCTTACACAGCACAGTACTTAAAGGAACATATGTAGTCAAATCGTTGTATCTTCGCGCATGATTTTTTTAACACTCTTTTTGGGGATAATTTTAAATATGCTAGGCTATATTCCTCCTGGCAATATTAACCTAACTGTAGTTCAGCTCACGATTACGAGAGGTATTAGGCAGGCTTTATATTTTATTGCTGCGTTTTCTGCTGTAGAGATCCTTTTCACCTTTGGTGTGATGCGTTTTGTACAATGGCTTTCCAGTGAAATTAATTTGGAGAGTACCATTGACATCGTCATGGTGTTTATGTTTGGTATTTTAGGTGTAATAACCTGGAGATCGAGAAAAGAGATGCCTAAGGAAGATTATTCTAAAAAGGACAGTATTAAGTACGGTATGCTTTTAGGGGTTGTTAATCCTATGCAAGTCCCTTATTGGCTATTTGTAGGTACTTATCTCATCTCTCACGAATGGATTGATACTGGCTACCTTTCTCTGTCTGTTTTCAGCATAGGGTCGGGGATAGGAGCCGCATTGGCACTATATGGCTTCGCGCGGTTTGCGCAATATATACAGGAGAAGTTTACTTTAAGCAGCTATATCGTTAATAAAAGTATCGCATTGCTATTTTTCGCTTTATCAGCTTATCATATCTGCAAAATCACCTATATCCATTTGATTAAATAAAACGGTCTGTTAAACACGCTCTGTAAAGCGACTCGGTTAAAACGGTCGTCATGCCTGTTTCACGCCGGTCTTAAAACGGTCTGCTAAAGCAATACGTCTAAAACGGTCGTCCTTTAGATTTGACCAATGGTCTTGAACCTAAAAAACAATTGTTATTAAGTGTTATGTTTAATTCTTCAGATATACAGAATTTTGCAGGAAGAATGCCTAACCACGGCAGCGGCGAATTAACCGGTCGTCAAGGTTTTTATACCTATGGCATGATGAAATCCGCTGCCGTGTTTTCCCTTAGTGGCCATATAACAATTAGGGTAATACCCATTATTAAGGACTTGGACCGATGGGGCAAAACTGTTAGGTCTTGCTACAAAATTATAATTTAAAACTATGAATGCGAGCAGT
>NZ_SJSM01000047.1 GCF_004331685.1 Pedobacter hiemivivus
AAGAAATAAAGTTTAATAAAAAGCTTGACAAAACCAAAAAGATTTCTACCTTTGCAATCCCAAACAGAACGGGAGTTACCAAACGGAGTTTGTTAACAGAATAAAAAAGATTGAAACGTTGAGGATTTGAAACTGAGATTCGGAACATTAAGACCGGAACGAAACTGAAGAATAATAAACGAAGAAATATAAAGAAGACCCGTGAGGCGATTCGAGAAGTTCATTAAAGAGATGTCATTTATAAAGCATAGCGAGGTAAGATAGTACAGTTTCAAAGTACATGAAAACCAAAGCTATTTTTTCAAGTCAGAATCTAACTAGACAATATATAATTAGAATAAGACTATTATTAATACAAGTTAAGAATGGTCAGTGTTCAAACATAACATTTTACAATGGAGAGTTTGATCCTGGCTCAGGATGAACGCTAGCGGCAGGCCTAATACATGCAAGTCGAACGATACTACCGGGCTTGCTCGGTAGGAAAGTGGCGCACGGGTGCGTAACGCGTATGCAACCTACCTTAATCAGGGGGATAGCCCGAAGAAATTCGGATTAACACCGCATAAAAACACAGGATAGCATTATCCAATGTTCAAATATTTATAGGATTAAGATGGGCATGAGAGGATGACCCCCCACACTGGTACTGAGACACGGACCAGACTCCTACGGGAGGCAGCAGTAAGGAATATTGGTCAATGGAGGCAACTCTGAACCAGCCATGCCGCGTGCAGGAAGACAGCCCTCTGGGTCGTAAACTGCTTTTATTCGGGAATAAACCACATTACGTGTARTGTGCTGAATGTACCGAAGGAATAAGGATCGGCTAACTCCGTGCCAGCAGCCGCGGTAATACGGAGGATCCAAGCGTTATCCGGATTTATTGGGTTTAAAGGGTGCGTAGGCGGCTTATTAAGTCAGGGGTGAAAGACGGTGGCTCAACCATCGCAGTGCCCTTGATACTGATGAGCTTGAATACACTAGAGGTAGGCGGAATGTGACAAGTAGCGGTGAAATGCATAGATATGTCACAGAACACCGATTGCGAAGGCAGCTTACTATGGTGTGATTGACGCTGAGGCACGAAAGCGTGGGGATCAAACAGGATTAGATACCCTGGTAGTCCACGCCCTAAACGATGAATACTCGCTGTTAGCGATACACAGTTAGCGGCTAAGCGAAAGCGTTAAGTATTCCACCTGGGGAGTACGCCCGCAAGGGTGAAACTCAAAGGAATTGACGGGGGCCCGCACAAGCGGAGGAGCATGTGGTTTAATTCGATGATACGCGAGGAACCTTACCCGGGCTTGAAAGTTAGTGAATCATTTAGAGATAGATGAGTGAGCAATCACACGAAACTAGGTGCTGCATGGCTGTCGTCAGCTCGTGCCGTGAGGTGTTGGGTTAAGTCCCGCAACGAGCGCAACCCCTATGTTTAGTTGCCAGCACGTTAAGGTGGGGACTCTAAACAGACTGCCTGTGCAAACAGAGAGGAAGGAGGGGACGACGTCAAGTCATCATGGCCCTTACGTCCGGGGCTACACACGTGCTACAATGGATGGTACAGAGGGCAGCTAGCTGGTAACAGTATGCGAATCTCACAAAGCCATTCACAGTTCGGATAGAGGTCTGCAACTCGACCTCTTGAAGTTGGATTCGCTAGTAATCGCGTATCAGCAATGACGCGGTGAATACGTTCCCGGGCCTTGTACACACCGCCCGTCAAGCCATGGAAGTTGGGGGTACCTAAAGTATGTAACCGTAAGGAGCGTCCTAGGGTAAAACCGATAACTGGGGCTAAGTCGTAACAAGGTAGCCGTACCGGAAGGTGCGGCTGGAATACCTCCTTTCTGGAGTAGTTCSGACTACTTGCTATGCTAAATGATATAAATGACARWAAAATCTCAAAAGAAAAACCCATAGGATGAAACATCACATAGTGTTTCAACTAAGCGAAGGTATTTGCAGGAGTAAMGACAAGGATTTGTGAAATGAGAAATCAGTACTCAAATACCGTCGGAATGAAAAACAAATAGTCCCGTAGCTCAGTTGGTTAGAGCACTACACTGATAATGTAGGGGTCAGCAGTTCAAATCTGCTCGGGACTACATTATATATTCTAAGGGGGATTAGCTCAGCTGGCTAGAGCGCCTGCCTTGCACGCAGGAGGTCAACGGTTCGACTCCGTTATTCTCCACCATCACCGGTGTCTGTTASAAAAGGCACGTAAATAGGAAGCMAACCGAAAGGAAAGCAACCCGGGATAGAAAGTTCTTTGACATATTGGAAGAAGTTAAAAAAGAAGAGCAAACAACAATAGAGACGTTGTTTGAAGGACAAAAGAGGAAAGAAAAGGGATGAAGACTTCGGTCGTTGTTCATGATCAATTATCTTTATTCTTTTAACAACAATCAAAAAAAGCATTTCCATAGGCGCAAAAGGCTATGGAGAGAAGAAAGTAATTAAGAGCACACAGGGGATGCCTTGGCTCTCAGAGGCGATGAAAGACGTGATAAGCTGCGATAAGCTTCGGGGATTAGCAAATATGAATTGATCCGGAGATTTCTGAATGGGGAAACCTAGCTAGTTGAAGACTAGTTGTACAATGTACGCAAACCTGCCGAACTGAAACATCTAAGTAAGCAGAGGAAGAGAAAATAATAATGATTTCCTAAGTAGTGGCGAGCGAACGGGAAAGAGCCCAAACCATTGATGTTACGGCATTAGTGGGGTTGTAGGACTACGATATGATTATAATGCAATGAAGTGGAACAGGATGGGAAGCCTGGCAATATAGAGTGAGAGCCTCGTACACGTAAGTACCATTAGTCTAGTAGTATCCTGAGTACCGCGAGGTCGGAGACGCCTTGTGGGAATCTGCCGGCACCATCCGGTAAGGCTAAATACTCCTGAGAGACCGATAGTGAACCAGTACCGTGAGGGAAAGGTGAAAAGAACCCCGAACAGGGGAGTGAAATAGAACCTGAAACTGTGTGCTTACAAGCGGTCGGAGCGTCCAGGTGGCGTGACGGCGTGCCTTTTGCATAATGAGCCTACGAGTTACTCTTCTCTGGCAAGGTTAAGTGTTTAAGACACGGATCCGAAGCGAAAGCGAGTCTGAATAGGGCGTATAGTCAGGGGAGGTAGACGCGAAACCTTGTGATCTACCCATGGACAGGTTGAAGGTGCGGTAACACGTACTGGAGGACCGAACCGATAAACGTTGAAAAGTTTCCGGATGATCTGTGGGTAGGGGTGAAAGGCTAATCAAACTGGGAAATAGCTCGTACTCCCCGAAATGTTTTTAGGAACAGCGTCGTGGTTWAGTTAAATAGAGGTAGAGCTACTGATTGGGTGCGGGGGAGTCAAATCCTACCAAATCCAGACAAACTCCGAATGCTATTTAATATACACGGCAGTGAGGCGCGGGGTGCTAAGGTCACGCGCCGAGAGGGAAAGAACCCAGACCATCAGCTAAGGTCCCCAAGTTACAGTTAAGTTGAACTAACGAGGTCCGATTGCATAGACAGCTAGGATGTTGGCTTGGAAGCAGCCATTCATTTAAAGAGTGCGTAACAGCTCACTAGTCGAGCGATCGGGCATGGATAATAAACGGGCATAAAATTGTACACCGAAGCTATGGGTAATATTAATATTACGGTAGGGGAGCATTCCAGCGGCAGCGAAGGTATGACGTAAGTTTTGCTGGAGCTTCTGGAAAAGCAAATGTAGGCATAAGTAACGATAAGGCAGGCGAGAAACCTGCCCGCCGAAAGGATAAGGTTTCCTGATCAACGCTAATCGGATCAGGGTTAGTCGGGGCCTAAGGAGAACCCGAAGGGGAAATTCGATGGACAACGGATTAATATTTCCGTACTTTTTATAACTGCGATGTGGGGACGGAGTAGTGACACTGCCGCGATCTGACGGAATAGATCGTTGAAGGCTGTAGGTATAGGACTGGTAGGCAAATCCGCCGGTCTTGCTGAACGCTGATAGTACCGCAAACCTTCGGGGGCGTGGATAGTGCAGGTAATCAGACTTCCAAGAAAAACCGCTAAGCTTCAGGTTATAAAAACCCGTACCGCAAACCGACACAGGTATCCGGGAAGAGAATTCTAAGGCGCTCGAGTGAATCATGGCTAAGGAACTCGGCAAAATGGCCCTGTAACTTCGGGAGAAGGGGCGCTGGTAGCAATATCAGCCGCAGTGAAAAGGCCCAGGCGACTGTTTAACAAAAACACATGGCTTTGCAAAATCGAAAGATGAAGTATAAGGCCTGACACCTGCCCGGTGCTGGAAGGTTAAGAGGGGATGTCATCCGCAAGGAGAAGCATTGAATCGAAGCCCCAGTAAACGGCGGCCGTAACTATAACGGTCCTAAGGTAGCGAAATTCCTTGTCGGGTAAGTTCCGACCTGCACGAATGGTGTAACGATCTGGGCGCTGTCTCAGCCATGAGCTCGGTGAAATTGTGGTCCCGGTGAAGACGCCGGGTACCCGCAACGGGACGGAAAGACCCCATGCACCTTCACTACAATTTAACATTGACATTGGATACAGGATGTGTAGGATAGGTGGGAGACTATGAAGTGGCATCGCTAGGTGTTGTGGAGTCAACGTTGAAATACCACCCTTTTTGTATTCGGTGTCTAACCTGGCWWRKCTAGGGACATTGTTTGATGGGTAGTTTGACTGGGGTGGTCGCCTCCAAAAAGGTAACGGAGGCTTTCAAAGGTAAGCTCAATACGCTTGGTAACCGTATGAGGAGTGCAATAGCATAAGCTTGCTTGACTGTGAGGCAAACAAGCCGAGCAGGGTCGAAAGACGGATATAGTGATCCGGTGGTTCTGCATGGAAGGGCCATCGCTCAAAGGATAAAAGGTACGCTGGGGATAACAGGCTGATCTCCCCCAAGAGCTCATATCGACGGGGAGGTTTGGCACCTCGATGTCGGCTCGTGAGTAGCTACGCTGGGAATAGATAAGCGCTGAAAGCATCTAAGTGCGAAACTAGCCACGAGATGAGAATTCCATATAGGACCGTAGCAGACTACTACGTTGATAGGTTACAGATGTAAAGGTTGTGAGATCAAAGTCGAGTAATACTAATCATCCGAAGCTTTCAAGAGCAATAAACTGTTGTTTGTTCTTC
>NZ_SJSM01000048.1 GCF_004331685.1 Pedobacter hiemivivus
GCGACCTTTAGAGTGACTTTAATGGGTAATGTACAGGAAGCCTTTACGGTAGATTATGCAACCGCAAATGGTACAGCCCAGTCGCCGGGTGACTATACAGCCATTACTGCCGGAACGGTAAGTTTCCCGGCAGGTTCTGCAAGTGGGGCATTCCAAACCTTTACCGTAGCTATTAATGACGATAACCTGGTAGAGCCGGGCGAAACATTCAGCGCTTCCTTAACCGGTATTACGGGGCTTGCAACGATCGGTATTGCTACGGCAACGACCACCATTAATGATAACGATGTAGCGAGTGTAGCCATTTCGGCGCCAATAGCAATAGATGAGGACGCGGGCATAGTCACCTTTAGGGTAACCTTAATGGGAAATGTCCATGAGGCTTTTGCGGTAAACTATACGACCTCAGGCCTTACAGCCCAGTCGCCAGGCGATTATACCCATACTACCGGAACGGTAAACTTCCCGGCAGGTTCGGTAAGCGGGGCGACCCAGACCTTTACCGTACCTATTCTGGATGATAATCTTTTAGAATCAGGAGAAACGTTCAGGGCTACTTTAAGCGGTATTACCGGGCTTACCACGATTGGTACTGCCACTGCTACCACCAGCATTACGGATAATGATGCAGCGGGTGTATCCATCTCGACCGATGCTACGGTGAGCGAGGGAACAGGTCTGGCCACCTTTACGGTGACTTTAACCGGCAATGTCCAGGAATCCTTTACGGTAAACTATACCACATCGGACGGCGGAGCAATTGCACCCGGCGATTACACAGCTACTACGGGAACAATTACCTTCCCGGCGGGTTCAATAAGCGGAGCGACCAAGACCTTCCAGGTTCCCCTGGTTAACGATGGTGTTGCAGAATCAGGCGAAACGTTCAGTGCAGCATTAAGCGGGATCACGGGATTTGCCACGATCGCCACAGCAAGCGCCACGACCACCATTACGGACGGAGATGGAGCGGGCGTATCGCTCTCAGCTCCTGCCATGGTAAATGAAACTGATGGTACAGTCACCTTTACGGTGACCTTAACCGGCAATGTTCAGGATGCCTTTACGGTAGGCTATACCACATCAAACGGTACGGCAAGTGCAGTGGGTGATTATCTTACCCGGACAGGATCGGTGACTTTCCCTGCCGGTTCGGTAAGCGGAGCGGTACAAACCTTCGAGGTTGATCTAGTTAATGATAATTTTGCAGAACCAGGTGAAACCTTTATCGCCACTTTAAATAATATCAGCAGTCCCCTTGTAACGATGGGTACTGCCAGCGCATCGACCATCATTAATGATGATGATGCGGCGGGCGTATCGATCTCGACCAATCCAACAGTAAATGAGAGCGCCGGTATGGCCACCTTTACGGTGACCCTGACAGGTGGTGTTCAGGATGCCTTTACCGTGGATTACGCTACTGCGAACGGCACAGCGATTGCGCCGGGTGATTACACAACTACTACAGGAACAATCACCTTCCCTGCGGGTTCGGTAAGCGGGACGACCCGTACCTTCCAGGTTCCCCTGGTTAATGATGGTGTTACAGAAACAGGCGAAACATTCAGCGCCGCCTTGAGTAACATTACCGGTCTTGCAACCATAGCTACAGCCACTGCCACAACGACCATTACGGATAATGATGCGGCAAGCGTAGCGATCACGACCGATCCGACAGTCAATGAGGCTGCAGGTACAGCCACCTTTATGGTAACCTTAACAGGGAATGTTCAGCAGGCCTTTACGGTAAATTATGCTACGGCAAATGGCTCAGCCATTCAGCCGAACGATTATACCGCTACCGGTGGAACAGTCACTTTCCCGGCGGGTTCAGTAAACGGAGATACACAAACCTTCACCGTACCAATCTTTAACGACCAGCTGGCAGAACCTGCTGAAACATTCAGTGCTGTCTTAAGCGGTATCAGCGGTCTTACAACCATTAGTACGGCCAGTGCCGCAACTACCATTATCGATAACGATGTGGCCAGTGTAGCAATTTCGACCCTTCCGACGGTTAATGAGTCGGCCGGTATAGCTACCTTTATGGTGACTTTAAGCGGCGGAGTTCAGGATGCTGTTACGGTGAATTATAACACATCAAACGGTTCGGCGGTTCAGCCAAACGATTACACAACTACTACAGGAACAATCACCTTCCCGGCGGGTTCAGTAAGCGGGACTATCAGCAGCTTCACGGTGCCTATCCTGAACGACCAGTTTAGAGAAGGGGACGAAATGTTTAGTGCCACTTTAAGTAATATTACCGGCCTTGCCACGATAGCTACGGCCAGCGCCACAACCACCATTATTGATAATGATGTGGCGAGCGTATCACTTTCGACCCCTTTAACCGTAAATGAGAATGCGGGAACGGCGACCTTTACGGTGACCTTAACGGGTAATGTCCAGGAAGCCTTTACGGTAAGTTATGCTACGGCAAATGGTACCGCCATTGCACCAGGTGATTATGCAGCTACTGCTAGCGGAACGGTAAGCTTCCCGGCGGGTTCGGCAAGTGGGGCAATCCAAACCTTTACCGTAGCGCTCCAGGACGACAACCTGGTGGAAGCGGATGAAATGTTCAGTGCGAGCTTAACCGGTACTACCGGCCTGACCACCATGGGCACGGCTGCGGCATCGACCACCATTATTGATAACGATGCAGCGAGTGTTGCAATCTCGACGCCTTTAACTGTAAATGAGGCAGCGGGTACAGCCACCTTTACGGTGACTTTAACAGGCAATGTTCAGCAAGCCTTTGCAGTAAATTATACAACCTCAGGCCTTACAGCCCAGTCGCCAGGCGATTATACCCATACTACCGGAACAGTAAACTTCCCGGCGGGTTCGCTAAGCGGGGCGACCGAAACCTTTACCGTAGCTATCCTGGATGATAATCTTTTAGAATCCGGCGAAACATTCAGCGCCACTTTAAGTGGTATTACGGGGCTTACCACGATTGGTACCGCCAGCGCTACCACCAGCATTATAGATAATGATGTGGCCAGCGTATCCATATCGGCCCCTGCCACCGTAAATGAGGCAGCGGGTACAGCTACCTTTACGGTGACTTTAACCGGCAATGTCCAGGATGCCTTTACGGTAAACTATGCCAGTTCAGATGGGCAAGCCATTGCACCTGGTGATTACGCAAATGCTACAGGATCGGTCATCTTCCCGGCAGGTTCACCAAGCGGGGCGACCAGGACTTTCACGGTACTGATTCAGAACGACAACCTTGTAGAAACAGGCGAAACATTTAGTGCCACTTTAACGGGTATTACCGGTCTTACCACGATTGGTACCGCCAGCGCTACCACCAGCATTGTAGATAATGATGTGGC
>NZ_SJSM01000049.1 GCF_004331685.1 Pedobacter hiemivivus
AAAGGTTGTGAGATCAAAGTCGAGTAATACTAATCATCCGAAGCTTTCAAGAGCAATAAACTGTTGTTTGTTCTTCMTAACTTAACTTCTTTCAATAATATGTCATTTGTTTAGTAACAAATCGAGCAAGGCGYAAGCTGAGCAACAAAAGCGAAACGATATATACTARATAYTTAAAAATATTTAGGTGCCTATATCGGTGGTGTCCACCTCTTCCCATTCCGAACAGAGAAGTTAAGCCCACCAGAGCCGATGGTACTGCGGTAACACGTGGGAGAGTAGGTCGGTGCCAAATCTTAAAAGAAAGCCGGTAGTCCAAAAGACTATCGGCTTTTCTATTAAAAAATGAAGAAATTACTAATTAAAAGATATTAAAAATATTTAGGTGCCTATATCGGTGGTGTCTACCTCTTCCCATTCCGAACAGAGAAGTCAAGCCCACCAGAGCCGATGGTACTGCGGTAACACGTGGGAGAGTAGGTCGGTGCCAAATCTTAAAAAGAAACCCGGTAGTCATTGCGACTATCGGGTTTTCTTGTTTATAAGATTAAGTTTTCTTTAAATTTAGAAACAGAAATAGGAGTAGCGAAATCAGCAATAGTATTCCTGTAAACTGATGTAATAAAGCGAAGCTTTTGTAATGACCATTAATGCTATTTAGGATTGTTGTTATTCCTATAATGCATTGTGTGACCACCAGCAGTAATGGAGATAGCCTGATGAATGATAATGTGCTGTTGATTTTCCATGTTGACGATTTGATATATAGCGTAAGAACGAGGATGCAGATTACATAAGCCAATGTGCGATGAATGAACTGGATCGTTAACAAGTCATTTGTCATGCGGATCAGGTTCATCTTTTGAAAGGATATTTGAGGAGGAATAGCAAAGCCATTCATATCAGGCCAGGTTATTGCCGCAAGCGCAGCATTGGTTCCTGCCATGAACGCACCGTATATCATCTGTAGGGTAACTAAAATGAGTATAAGTATATTCAATTTTGGAAACCTGAGTCGATGTCTCATTTTGATAGGTTGCAGACTTAAAGAAAATGCTAGCCACAGTGTATAGCAAAGTAAAATAAGTGCAGCGACAAAATGTATGGATAATCGAATGTGATTCACTTTTATGTTTATATCATTCAATCCACTCTTAACCATTATCCATCCTATAATTGCCTGTAGTAATCCGAGTATAAAAAGGAACAGCAAAGAGAATAACAGTTTCTTTTCTATTTTTTTTCTGATGAGAAAGTAGATGAGCGGAAAAAGGAAGGCAATGCCGATAAACCTAGCCCAGTTTCTATGTAACCATTCCCAAAAGAATATGGATTTGTAATCTTCGACTGTAAAATGTGAGTTTACAATATGAAATTGTGCGATCTCTTTGTATTTGTCAAAACTTGTCTGCCATGCAGATTGATTTAAGGGGGGGATTGTTCCGAGCAATGGTTGCCATTCTGTGATGGATAATCCTGATCCTGTAAGCCTGGTGATTCCACCAAGCAGAATTTGTATGATAATGGTACCGGCACCGAAATAAAGCCATGTGACAATTTGCTTATTATCTTTAACCTTCATAGATTACTCCAGATGTTGGTGTTTCTTTTAATTCTATTTTTACCAAATCTGGAAATATGGGCTTTATCATTTGCCATAACCACACTGCAAGATTTTCAGTGGTAGGATTTTCTAGCCCAGATATTTCATTTAATAACTTATGGTCAAGGATGTCTAAGAATGGTTTTATGCCATTTTTTAAATCGGTATAATCTATGATCCATCCTGAATGTTCTTCTGGCTTACCTGAAATGAAGACAGTCAAAGTATAGGTGTGTCCATGCATTCCGCCGCATTTATGTCCCTGTGGAACGTTTGGTAGATAGTGCGCGGAATCAAATTGAAAGGTTTTGTAGATAATCATTTGTTTTTTATATAATTCAAAGTTGTGATTATGGACGCTGATAGTAAATGATAGCTATCATGTTTTTTGATAATTGTAATCATATCTATGATGTTTTATAAATAGCCTGTAGTTTTTCTGATTGTGTTGCAGGTAGTTATGGGTTTGAAGGAGGTAATAGTGTGTTTAAGTTTGCGGGGGCGTATAATTTTCCTACTTTTGCATCCCGCTTCGGAGGAAGGGTTTGAGTGAAAAGGATAAAGGTTGAATTGAAGGGTTAGAAAAAGAGATTGGTATTTCTTTAGGAGTGATTAAAAGGCTCGAAAAATAAAAGAAATAAAGTTTAATAAAAAGCTTGACAAAACCAAAAAGATTTCTACCTTTGCAATCCCAAACAGAACGGGAGTTACCAAACGGAGTTTGATAACAGAATAAAAAAGATTGAAACGTTAAAAATTTTAAACTGAGATTCGGAACATTAAGACCGAAACGAAACTGAAGAATAATAAACGAAGAAATATAAAGAAGATCCGAGAGGTGATTCGAGAAGTTCATTAAAGAGATGTCATTTATAAAGCATAGCGAGGTAAGATAGTACAGTTTCAAAGTACATGAAAACCAAAGCTATTTTTTCAAGTCAGAATCTAACTAGACAATATAATTAGAATAAGACTATTATTAATACAAGTTAAGAATGGTCAGTGTTCGAACAAAACATTTTACAATGGAGAGTTTGATCCTGGCTCAGGATGAACGCTAGCGGCAGGCCTAATACATGCAAGTCGAACGATACTTTCCAGCTTGCTGGGAAGGAAAGTGGCGCACGGGTGCGTAACGCGTATGCAACCTACCTTAATCAGGGGGATAGCCCGAAGAAATTCGGATTAACACCGCATAAAAACACAGGATAGCATTATCCAATGTTCAAATATTTATAGGATTAAGATGGGCATGCGTGTCATTAGCTAGTTGGCGGGGTAACGGCCCACCAAGGCGACGATGACTAGGGGATCTGAGAGGATGACCCCCCACACTGGTACTGAGACACGGACCAGACTCCTACGGGAGGCAGCAGTAAGGAATATTGGTCAATGGAGGCAACTCTGAAC
>NZ_SJSM01000005.1 GCF_004331685.1 Pedobacter hiemivivus
CTTAAACATACGGATCGGACTCTCCGCAGTACGTCCATTGGTGTGGCAGTACTTCTCGAGCAGTTCATCATAAATGAAACTGAAGTCTATTAGATCGTTGATCTTTCGAAGTAAATTGTCTTTGGGAATGATCAAATCATACAATCCTGAGTAGGCACTGAATTGAATCTTTTGTTGATGAGCTAACATTGGGCACCTTTTAAAACCTACTTTTAAGGTACAAAAAAAGAGCAGATAACCATAGTTCTTCTGCTCTTTTTGGACTCCAAATATTTAAAAGGACTTTTTCAGTGCCCTCGAATAAATCAGCAGGGCTTTTTTAATTATAAAACTTAAGGCTTACGCTACATTTACAGCGCTTCAACTTTATCCAACAATTCCTGAGCAAGCTTTTGAATTTTAGAAGTCTCCGCATTTGCCAGTTCCCTCGACTTTTTTGCAGCTGTAAGTGCTTCCGGTTTCTTTTTCATCGCCAGGCACACATATCCAAAAGTAGACTGGATACTGTATTCCTCTGGATCAAGCACGACAGCACGTTTAGCCATCAGGTATGCCTGTTGCAAAATAGCTGGTGAGGCCTGATCATTACCGATTTTACCTCCCGAAGCCCTTCTAGCCAGAAAACTCAATTTCTCCGCGTCATCCTTCAACTCATTTTTCAAGGCTGCAGTCGTTAGCTTCACGTAATCATCAGTCCTTCCCTTTTCAAGATAATACTCAGCCTCTAACATTACACCTTGTTTTTTACGACCAATTTTATCCGACTTCTTGAAATAAGCCAGTTTGTCCATAAAAACCTGCTCGTCACCAGTCCTCATCAAACCATACATGGCGCTCGTAATTAAACGATCCTTAAGCTGCTCTCTATCTTCCAACTTACTCCAACTGTTGTAAGCCTGTTGATTGGCCATAAAGTGTGCGCCCAATTTATCGCTTTCAGTTCTTGCCAAAGCCTTTATGATCTTCCAACCCAGCTCTGTGTTTAATCCTGGTTCAGTAACTTTAGCCACAATCTCTGCACTGATTTGATTGGCAGTATTGCGATCAGCCCGCTCCAGCGCAAGGTAATAATCCAATAAGAAAGGCAGGTCTCTGGCTCCTTTGTCGAACTTATCTTTCAACGCCGCTGTATTTCTTTTTGGATCGGTTGCTCTCTTTGCTTCAGCAAGAAAAGCTTCAGCCTCCATCTTGGAAGCGGTGCGATGCACCACATCACCTGCGGTATTTACAAACAAGTAAGTAGGGAAAGATTGTACGTTATATTTTTTACGCATCTCAATACCTTCGCCCTTTTCCATGTCAACCTTTAAATTCACAAAGTTGTCATTGTAATACTTGTAAACGGCAGGCTGGATGAATATATTCTTTTCCATCCATTTACACGGGGCACACCATGAAGTGTAACAATCAATAAAAATAAGCTTCTTTGATTGAATTGCTTTTTCCTTCGCTTCGCTCCAGGAGCTGTTGAAATGAATTTCTTCCTGCGCATATGAGCCTATGGCCACAAACAGAAAAAGAAAGGTGAATATGTTTTTCATAATTATCAGTTAATTTTAAAATTTAACGTTGATACTGAGGTATAGTAGGATTAAAATCAAGCACTTTTGGTGGTACAGGCAAAATATACCTGTTATCATTTGGAGGTAACGAGTAAGACTGAGCTCCAACTTGATGCATTACCGTTTTAGCAAAACGGCTATCCATATTTAAACGTTTTAAATCTATTAAACGAGTAATACCTAAATAAGGCATTTCTCTTCTACGTTCATCAAGCGTGAGCGCTAAAGCTATATCATTGGTAGCTGCTGATAGATCTATATTATTGATAATCCTCGATTTGCGTAAGGTATTCAGATAGCCCACCGCTATATTCCTATCTCCGATTCTGGCTTCACATTCTGCGGCGATTAAATAAAGTTCTGGGGTACTAAAACCAAGGTTAGGTTGTATATAGGGTGCCCACAAGAACCTTCCAGGAAATAATACAGGTGCAGAGCCGAAATTGGATTGTCCATCGCAAAAGAAGAGTGCCAGACGTTGATCTGTTGCTCCTACAGGAAGATTGCCCCTATAAGTAGCGATTAAATTATCGCTTGCATACAGTTTTGCATCTAAACTAGATAAGCTAGCAGAACCTGGAACACGTGCCCAAATGCTCTCAACACTCTTATATCCATCAGGGAAGGTCACCAAGGCATTCGCCTTAGTACATACTCTACCAAAAGTGGTCCCGTTCTTTGTGGTGTACAGGCTGTAATCGATCAAAGCACTATTTATTTTAAGTGCTTCTTTCACATTTTTCAAAGCTTCAGCATAATTTCCCATATATAGGTACATCTTGCTCAAAAAGGCAAAACCTACACTTTTACTCGGGTGAAAAATATTAGGTACTGTAGCAGATAAATTTGGCAAAGCTTCATCAAGATCCTTTTTAACCTGTGTATACACTTCGGCTACTGTATGTCTTGTATACGGTGCATTGATATCTTCTGTTAAGATTATCGGAACTCCCAAATCAGTTCCCGCAGTAGTTGGGCTATAATGTGCTGAATAACCATTAACCAATGTTAAGTATTCAAAAGCACGACCTATCTGAGCCTCAGCCTTCAATTGTTTTCTACTGGCATCTGTTCCATCAGGTACCTTTTCTATGTTATTGATTACCGAATTATAAACATAAATATGTGCATAAGCAGTTTCCCAAAATGGATCGGCAGCTGCCTGGTCAAAAACTGCTCCTCCTTTAAATTCATACAAATTACGCAGTTCTAAACCCATTATCGGATACTCGGTGGCTCTGTTAGGATCATTGACTTCACCTGCACGGAGGTTATCCGTTAAAAAATTAGCGTAAGGCGAGGAAAGTCCTGCCAACGATTGATTATTTAGTAATTTCTGATAGTCGTCAAAAGTTGAAGGAATGGTATACCCTTTCGGTTTAACATCGAGGTATTTTTTACATCCAGAAGCAGCTATACTTGTGAATGCGACGAATAATATAAATATTTTCTTCATGATGAGATTCAATTAAAAATTAGCGGAAAGACCGATTGTATAAGAAGCTGGGTACAATGTACCTCTGGTAGGTGATATAGGTTTTGTACCATTCCAAATCTCTGTATCCAGGTTATTTCTGTTAGCAGCCCATCTCCATGCGTTTTGTACCTGCAAGCTTAAACGCATCCTTTGTAAATAACTCTTTTTCATCCAATTACCTGTAAAATTATAACTCAACGTAACATCTCTTAGCTTAATGTAATCGGCTTTTTGAATATTCTGATCACTAGCTTCCCATATATTGGTTATTGCACCACCTACAATGCTAAATGCTGGAGCCATCCCCGGAATTAACTCATCCCCTGCCTTTTTCCAATAAGTTAAAGCTGACCTTTCCATGTTAGTGGTATAGTTTAACTCTGCAAGTTTAGTTAAGTATGGTGCAGTTACATCACGCATTACATTTCCACCATAGTAGATAAACATAAAGAACAAATCAAAACCTTTATAGCTTAAAGTGTTTTGCAAGGATGCCGAATATGGAGGTATTGTTGTACCATTATAAACTAAATCCTTTACACTCAATTTATCAGTCGAACTAACTTCTACTCCATCGGCAGTAAATGCCTTCGGATTACCTTGACTATCTAAACCTGCATACCTAACACTATATAAAGCCCCCATTGGTACACCTACTCTATTCTGAATATCGCTCAGATAAAAGCCAACCGTATTGGAAGTGTTTTCAAGCTTGGTTAACCTGTTTCTGTTATAATTGAAATTTAACCCGGTTGACCATCTAAAATCTGTGTTGGTTATAATGTTACCATTTAAATTAACATCTACGCCACGGTTTGTCATGCTACCATAATTGAGCACTAATGAATTCCAGCCCAATGTTGGATCTGATTTCAAATCACCCAGCAAATCGTTAGTTGATTTATTATACACATCTACCGAACCATACAAACGTCTGTCAAGTACACTAAAATCCAAACCAAAATTAGTTACGTTGGTTCGTTCCCAACGCAGACCATTATTAGGTGGACTTGAAATATTATCCTGTGATTCACCTGTCAAACCATTATTGCCATTAGAAACAGAAATCATATATGGACCACCTCTTTTAGGCACATTTCCACTCACACCGTAAGTAGCACGTACCGCAACACGGTCCAACCAGTTCATCTTATTTTCAGCAATTACATAAAGTAATCCGGCTGACCAAAATGGCTTGAACTGATATTTAGGATCTGTTCCAAAAAGATTAGACTGATCAACTCTGATACTACCCGAAACTGTAATTTTATTGTCATAGGTATATGAGCCATTTCCGTAAAGAGACACATACCGATCATCTGTACTTACGAAACCTTTTTCAGCCCTGAGATCTCCTTTGGGAAAGTTAAACTGATCAAATAAAGCCTGCGTGTTTTGGACAGCCGAACTTAAAAGTTGTTCATCGATTGGCTTATAGTTTAAACTAAAATCGTCGTATCCATATTTATAGATATTGGTAGAAGAACCAACAATTTTTCTTTTTTCAGTTCCAACAATTGCATCAACACGATGTTTCGAGTTAAACTCTTTATTATAATTCAACTGTGCCCTAATTGTGTAGGAGTTCTGATCCCCCCTTTGTTCATTCATCTGTCCACCTACGGGGATCATCTTTGTCTGCTTTACGTCTTTTACGGTAGCATCATTAATCATTGTTTTTACCCTGTAGGCGTCTTTACTATAAAATTGTTTGTAATACAGCTCTGTTCTCTCATTTTGATAAAGTAAATCTAAATTTAACCCATCCATGAGCTTTAAATTAGCTGAAACATTAAGATTTAAGTATTTACTGGTATTGGTGAGGTGACTTTTATTAAGGTCTGTAATCGGATTATAATTTTCATCCTGAAGTCCCAATGAATTTAAACGATTTATTTCAAACGGTGATTTCGAGTTCAACCAGTTGGTCGCCAAGCTACCATCGCTATTCCTAAGCATATAAAAAGAAGCCTTACCTGTATTCAAGAGCCCCATTCCAGGAGTATAAATAGTCGTTCCTGCAAGAGGAGCTAAAGAAGTACCATTGTCGTAATCGTTTTTGGTGTTACTTCCCAATACCCCAATATTTACAGTTGCCCATTTCGTGAAGTTAAAACTGTTTTTTAAGTTAAACCCTATCCTATTGTTAGTTTGTACGCGTTCGTAAGGTGCATTAGCCAAATAATTTCCGGAAAGGTTGTATTTATAAAAATCTGACCCACCTGAAAATGACAGATTGTGCTGTTGGGTAATTGACGTTTTACGTAAAAATTCATCCACCACCTGATCATACCTATCTCTGTTGCGAAGAACATCCAATTGTTTTTGCAGCTCAGTTTCCGTAATAAGACCTTGCCTCGCATCATAAAACAAACGATAAGTTTCTACCATTGATTTACGGGGATCTATAGATGCAAACGAACCTGAACGTTTGTTAAACATTTCTCTTTGAAAATCAACCAGTTCAGCACTGCTCATTTTATTGGCATAAGCCCTATCCGGCAAGCCTACAAATTTTGCAGTTGCATTATACCCTATGTTTAGCTTACCCTTGCTACCGCTTCTTGTGGTAATTACAATTACACCATTAGCTGAGCGAGTTCCATAAATAGAAGCTGCTGCAGCATCTTTCAATACAGTAACGGATTCAACATCACTAGGATTAATCGCCTGTATATCACCTTCAAAAGGTGCTCCATCAACAACATATAAAGGCATCATCGAATTAGTAGTTAATGTCGATACACCCCTGATCTGGATATTCGGTTTATCATCCCTACCACTTTTAAACGAAGTTAAACCGGCAACCATACCTTCCAACCTTTCCATAATATTAGTTTGCAGTTTTCCTGCCATCGCCTTATCAGACACTACGACGTAAGACCCAGCAGCACGAGTAACAGGTATTTTCTGATAACCTGTTGATACCACTGATACCTCAACCAATTCTGAAGGATTAATGTCTAAACGAATTACAAGTGGGTTCGCTTTGCTTGCGGAAACCTCCTTTGTAGTATAGCCAAGAAAAGAGATCACCAATATGGTTTTATCATCTACCCCTTTCAATTCAAATTCGCCTTTCTCATTGGTCAGTACGGTTCTGTTGGTATTTTTAACTCGAATGGTTGCCCCCGGAAGTGGCTTACCACCTTCATCCAGTATTTTACCTGTCAAATCTATTGCGCTGAAGTAATTCGCTACTTTATCCAACAGACCGATCTCTTTCTTTTTAAGGAGTACTGTTTTTTCAATGATTTTGAAAGTAAGATCCTGGTTCTCAAAACAAGCCTTTAATGCTTCTTCCAAGGTTGCCTTTTCTAAATTAACAGATACAGGCTTTGCATCCTTAAGGAGCTTGCTATTGTATAAAAAAGTATAGTTGGTTTGATTGCGTATTGTTTTAAGCACTTCATTAAGACTCGCATCTCTTTTATGTAGTGTGACCAGCTGACCAAAGCTACTGGCTGCAGCTTGCATAAGCGACAGGGTGAGCAAAATTGCAATTAAATTAATTCGCATAATAATCTGTCTTCTCGTTGCGGGTTGTATAAGCGAAATCCACTTATAAACGTCCACAAATGGTTTAAAGTATGGTGTAACCCGAGGCTTACCCATACCACATGAAGTATTAATAAAATACATACATTTGTAAGGTTAGGTTGATAATAGTAATCGTTGTTGCTACATGTTTTTCATCCTGATTTTAATCAGGATAAACTGAAGAATGGTTAACCGAACGGTGACAAGGACTGCAATCCGAGTCTATGCCGGGTAAGGTGCTTCAACACTTTTCCCGGTTTTTTTATTCAGTTACCTCCTGGTCTTTTAATTTGGATGTAAATGTCTTTTCATTTGTTTTGGTTTAAGGTTATAATTGATTCATGTTACGGTTATTTAGAAACAACAATTCTACTTCTGTTATTTCCAATCTTTTCTATGCTGAATTTTACATCAAGATATTTTAACATATCTAAAAAAGCTGATGCATTTACATTTCTTGATACTTCTCCACTAAACTTTACATTGGGGATTTCACTTTCGTAAACCACATCTACATCATACCATCTTGAGGCCTGACGCATGATGCTGGTTAAGTCGCAGTTATTAAACTCAAACATCCCATTCTTCCAGCTCATCACTTCATCTATATCGGCTTTAGCAACACTAAGCTGGCTTTCTACCAATCTAGCCTGCTCTCCTGGTTTCAATATTACATCCGCTGACGTTTTCGCATTCGACTGTTTACTCAGGGCAATAATTTTCACCGAGCCCTCTAATAAGGTTGTTTTAACCTCATTTTCATCCCGATAAGCACTCACATTAAAGTGGGTTCCTAAAACCTCCACGTCTTGTTTGGTAGTTTTAACATGAAATGGTTGGTGTTTATTTTTAGCTACTTCAAAATAAGCTTCGCCAGTCAACTCTACTCTACGTTCATTTACAGCAAATACTACAGGGAATTTTAACATTGATGCGGCATTTAGCCAAACTTTACTTCCATCAGGTAGGTTTAACTGATACTTACCCCCTCTTGGGGTAGAAATGGTATTGTATAACAACACTCCCGATTGCGCTTTTTTCTCTGGTACAGACGGGTCGATATTGTAAATAATCGTCCCGTCTTCAGATTTTGTGATTGATATCCCTTCCTGTTTTGCTATCTCTCCGTTAGCAGTTTCGTTAAGTATTATTTTTTGCCCGTTAGCCAGGGTTAACACAGCATTGTTTTTGCCCGGAAGTAAATCTGACGCTAACTTATTTGTTTGTTGAAATGGATTTAATTGTTGGAGGTAGAAAAACAAGGCAATACCAGCAACAACAATCATGGCTGCCGCTACTGCAATTTTAGGCCACAAGGTCAACTTTCTAGTTACTGGCTTAGTCTCCGGCTGCAACATATTCCACACCTGATCCAGATCTTGTGCCTGCTCATCGAGACTTATATTTTCTACCGCATCAAGCGGATAACTTAAATGCCAACTTTCCAATAAAGCTTTCTCCTGCTCAGTACACTCACCCGCTTCATATTTTGCTAACAGCGCTTTTGCCCTTATTTTCCCCATAGTCTAAAGCACCTTATCGTGCTTATATGATGGAAGACAAACAACTTTACCCCATGGGGTAAATAAAAATGAAAATAATTTTAAAAGATGTGATTTTAGCTCACAATGTGAACAGGAACAGGTTTAAACCTAGTCTTGTCCTTAAAATTTTAAGCGCATGCTGAATGTGTTTCCTTACAGTTTGATCGGAAAGTCCCAATTGGTCGGCAATTTCTTTATGACTTAAGTTCGATTTACGACTAAGCTCAAAAACTTCACGCATCTTTTGAGGCAGTGCGGCAATTTCTTTTTCAATAAGATTGCTCAACTCTTTTTCCCGAACCAGGTGATCCGTGATACAATCGCCTCTATCTATAAAACTTTGAAGGGAGGTAATGTATTGCGATTCTAACTTTTTACGCGATACCCTATTGAAAATTTTATTCCTTAAGGAAACGTAAAGATAACCGGAGAGGCTGGTGCTAAATTGAATGCTCTCTCGTTTGTCCCATAAGACAGTAAAGAGCTCATGGATAATGTCCATGGCTTCATCTCTATCCCGCATCCATTTATAAGCATGGGTATGGAGGATCAACTTATATCTGTTATATATTTCGGTATATGCCGATCTGTTCCCAGACTTGAGTAAACAGACAAGTTCAGTGTCCGACGCAGATTCATATTTGGTTTCCATACCTTAATTCCCTAAACAAAGGTAACAAATAGGAAACAATTCCTATTTCAAATAAAAAAGCGCCGCCTACTTGAGCTATTAAACAGCATTTTACTATTAGTTAAAAGTAATACCAGTACTTCGCTCTAAGACAAGAACCTACCTTTTAGGTACATGATAGGTACCGCAGCCCTACATAGAAGGTGTTTACACCTATGAGGTACCTATCATGTACCTATGATGTACCTATAATGTACCTGTTTATTATAGGCCCTAACCGAATAACAAGTGGAGGACTACCGGAGCTAAACCTCAGCCACAAATCAACACATAAATACCTCATAATAAATAATTTACAACACAAAAAAGCAATAAAATCAATAAAAAATGGAGCATATCGTAAAATGTCCGTTTATGTCGAGAAATGTAATAATACGTCACAAAAACATTGTTTTACTACACGACCAAATATTACTTTATATTAAATAAAAATACAATTAATAAATAAAATACTTTATAATAATAAACAAGGGAGATAAAACAATATACAATGTTCAAAAAAATACACTGTTACTTTCTTAATAAGAATAATATCAACTAAAAACGACAACAATATTAATCAAACACATAAAAAAAGAGACTGTACAAAAAGGCACAGTCTCTAAACAAAGAGCTAACAAATTAACTTAGAGGTTACTTATTAAAAACCTTAACAGAACGTCCTGCTTTTCCTTCAGTATTAAATACGCGAAATTGCAATGTTCCCTTTGATTGAATTGATTTTGAATATATCTGGCTTTTCACCGTTGGTACTGTTCCATCAGTAGTATAGCGGATAATGTAACCAGGCAGCTGAACATTCGCTGTTACCTGCCCCCCTTCAACCACCACTCCAGCAGTAGGAATCCTGTAATTAAAACCACCCGAATAATGATTCAATCGTGGCATTTCCCTTTTCCCTAGTATATTCACAAACTCCGACCAAGCCTGATTGTACAAGGCAGTACTTTTAGCTGGATCTGCTTCTGTAGCCCATTCTGGGTCCTTAGACCAAGCTCTTTCTGCAATACCAAATAACTTTGGCAATAACAGATATTCAAATCTTTCATGGCTTTTTATAATCTCACTCCACAAAGGGGCCTGCATACCAACTATATTTGATTTACCGAATTCAGTAAGCTTCTCTTTACCTTCCAATTTTTTTCTGTCTATCGGATTACCACGCTCATCTTCCTGTATATTTTTAAACATATCATAAGGAATAAAATAAAACGGCTTATCCACATCAACGTATCCGCCCCAGTACTGACCTATTTCTTCAAAGCTTTTAGTGGTTGCCATGTCGATGTAAAGGTTAGTTACCGGAGTAAGCACAACTTTATAACCGGCATTGGCCATTTTATAAGCCAGATCTTCATTACCTTTCAAATTGTTCCATACATCGGCATGAAAGTTTTCTTGGGTAAAGCGCTCATCCAATACCATTTTCTTTTGACCGTTTACTAGCGCTTTTTTCAAACCGATCTCTTCCCAGCCAGACAAATAAAGGCCTTTGGATTTAAGCATGATGTTAATTTTATTAAAATAGTAATGCCACATTTCATCAACCCCTTTAATTGAAGGATCTTTTTTAAGCAGCTCTGCTACTAATGGAGATTTCTCCCAAACACCTTCAGGTACCTCATCACCTCCGAAATGAATGGTAGCCAATGGGGCATCTGCAGCCACATACATCGCTCGCATTTCATCCACTACTTTTTCAAGGAAATTATAGGCCGAAGGAAGCGCCACATTGATCACATTATCATTAAAGCCCTGAACAGACTCGTACACCGATTTATCATTTAAATCGCGCAACAGATAACGCTCAGCCTCTTCTTTCTTACCTTCTTTCATAAACCGCGCATACCTTGCATTCATTGATTTTATAGCAGCTCTGGCATGTCCTGGAGTTTCAATTTCAGGTACCACACGAATGTGACGTGCAGTTGCATATTTAAGAATCTCAATAAAATCATTACGTGTATAAAACCCACTTCCAGAGTTTACACCTTTATCGGCACCTGATCCATAAGATGGAAGAATGCAGGTCATCTCATCTACTGAATGTCCACGCTGCGACCCAACCGTAGTCAGTTCTGGCAAGCCCGGAATCTCTAATCTCCAACCTTCATCATCGTTTAAATGAAAATGGAGTACGTTCATTTTATAAAGCGCCATCAGATCCAGCACTTTTAACACCTCCTTTTTAGATTGAAAGTTTCTAGCCACCTCCATCATAAAACCGCGAAATCCAAACCTTGGCGCATCCTCAACTTCTACCGCAGGTACTCCAATTTCCTTTTGGACAGCTTCCCATGATGTAGGAGGAAATAATGTTTTTAAAGATTGCAGGCCATAAAATGCACCAGCGGCATCATTCGCAGTAATCAATATTCTTTGCGGCGTAACACTTAATTTGTAAGATTCCGCACCACTTACTACTCCTTTTTTAAGGATAATAGCGTTTGTTGTACCTGCCTCAGCTATCACTGGCTTTTTGCCTAAAACCTTTAACAGTTCCTCAGCGAAAAGTCCAGCATCCTTTTTAAATGTATTATCCGCAACTATTGCAACCTGAGGCGTTAGCTTAAATACACCTTTGGTTTCCTGATATGAAATTGGTGTTGGGAAAATCTTTGGAAGGTTAGTCAGCGGAATATCTTTTATTGTTTTATTTTGATGGAAAGTATGTTCGGCAACTTGAATTTCGAGTTTGTCAACCTGGGCTACCGGATTAATATTGGTAAGCTCGATATTGTATCCTTTTGATGGCGCATGATCCCATACCAGGTAAAAACCTGAGGACAGATCGGTTTTATTTTTAACTTCCGTTGAAAGTACTTTGTTCTTGGCCGATGCACCTGGTTTTAAAGCAGCAAAGCCATTTAAAGGCAGCAACTGAAACAAATCTCCATTTACCTGTTTTATTTTTGCAGCAGTAGCATCAGGACCATCAACATTTAATGGTCTGGAATTGAAATAAAGTGTCCAGCCTGCTGCAGGAAATATTTGTTTCCCCTTGTTGGTGATGGTTAACACTGATAAAGTCTGATCTCCGACATTATTCAACACCTCTCGGGTGATGTGAAGATTACTTACGTTAAATTTGGATACAGACTGTGCATCGGCAATCATAAAACTACAGAACATCAGCATGGTTAAGGCACAAAATTTCTTCATTTGATTAAATAATTAAACACGTATGTATATTTTTCGTTTGTCGAGGATATAGCCCACAACCCAGCAAACAAGCATAAAGCAAATGGCAAAGAGCAAAGAACCTAAGGCTCCCGGTGCTATTGCCTGGAAAAAATTATTGTTGATCCATCTGTTAAAATCTGAATTAGGAAAAAGCGTATTAATGATTATGAGCAATATTTCGGATACAATATAGATAAACAATGGATTTTTTCCAAAAACAGTAAAAAAACTAGTCCATTTCATATAAGACTTTACTTCAACGACATAAATCAAACTTCCAATCATAACCAGGTCAAGTCCACAAGTGATCAAGACAAAAGAACTTGTCCACAATTTTTTATTGATTGGAAATACCCCATTAAGAGAAATGGCCAATAAAATCAGTAATCCACCGGCCAGTAACAATTTGGAAATGGTTTCGTAGCCCTTCCCTTTTTCCTGAATAAATCTACCGGCATAATAACCAATAATCACATTTACACAAGCAGGTATGGTACTCAATATTCCTTCAGGATCGAATGCAATCCCCTCACCATGGTAAAGGTGTTGATCACCCAACAGGTGCAAATCCAGGTATTGACCTGCATTTCCAATCATGCTATAAGGGTCTGCTGCATTTCCAAATAACAATAAGACTGCCCAGTAGCCAATTAAAAATAAAACACTAATCAGCACCACAGTTCGGGTGCTGAAGTAGTGAATCAAAAGGGACGCGAGACCATAACAAAGGGCTATCCGCTGTAAAACACCAAAAATACGCGTGTGTGATATAGGAGATAAACTTATTCCTCCACTTTCATTGTATCCGAAAAAAGGAAACCAATACATCAGATAGCCGATGAGGAAAATGAGGAGCGTACGTTTGAATATTTTTGCCAGTACAGCAGCGTTTTCCATCTGTGCAAATTTCTTCATTGAAAAGCTCATGGCATTTCCTACGGCAAATAGGAAAGATGGAAAAACAAGATCTGTAGGTGTAAAACCATGCCATGCCGCATGTTGCAGCATGGCAAATGGTTCTGCACCACTTCCCGGTGTGTTCACGATGATCATGAAACAAACGGTCATTCCCCGAAATACATCAAGGGACAAAAAACGTTGTGGTTGATTCATTTATGTATATTTTGATTAGTTATATCCTGGGTTTTGTTTCAACACCGCAGCGCCCTGAGCTTGACTCAAATCGATCTGGCGTTGTGGTATTGGGTAATAATCATTTTTACCTTTAACAAATTTACCTCTCCTCACATCCGAAGTGATACTACCTTGATAGCTAAAATAGGCATTCAATTCCTGATCCGCTATCCCCCAACGAACAAGATCAAAGAACCGATGTCCCTCCATAGCCAGTTCAATTTTCCTTTCGTAATAAGTCGCTTTTAATGCATAATCTTTACCATTAGCTAAGAAATTACCAAGAGGATACTGATTAATTTTATAATTAGCAGCAGGCTCATGAGAAAACCCAGCCCCTGGATCGTGATCATCCTCGTACTTATATAGCCAGGTTACCGGATTCGCAGCCCTTGCTCTAACTAAATTCACATAACTTTGTGCCTTATCTAAACTCCCCACCTGCGCTTCACATTCTGCAGCCATCAACAATACATCAGCAAATCGGATAATTGAATAATTGATAGCGGTGCCAGGAGCCCAAGTCCCCTGGTCTCCATCAACTTCGGCCGTTTCGCTCCAATAAACATTCTTCTTTGGACCATAAGGTCCGCCATAACTTTGATCCCTAGCCCAAGGCTTACCCGGGTAAATCCCCCAATCATGGTACGGAATCCCCCTGCGCCCAGCCGTCCAGTCAAGCCGTGGATCAAGTGTACCTGCGTCAGGTGTAAAATCCTCATCTGCCTCTACCCCCATATCCGTTTTTATTGGAAAATTATTATAATCTGTCAGATATGGTAATCCTGTAGCCGGGTTGGTGCGAAAATGATTCACCATATCAATAGATGGTTGAAAAAAGCCGCAACAGCTAAAGGGACTTCCATCACCATACGGGAAGTTCAACATATCACCATTGTTCGCATTTGATGGCCCAGAAGCATCTACATTTGCAGCCATCTGAATCACAAACACCGCTTCGGGGTTATTTTCCCGACTTGGCCTCCAATTGTCTTCAAACTCTTCATTTAGCGCATACTTTAAACCAGAACTTGTAGTTCCCTGCGCAATTACGAGATCATATATGGGTTTAGCATCTAAATATTTATGCTGATACATATAAGCTTTTGCAAGGTATGCACCTGCTGCCCATTTATTTGCCCGCCCCAAGTCTGATTGGGTTGGAAGAAGATTATCGTAAGCATACTTTAAATCATCTACTATTTTTGGCCACAAATCTGTATTATTGGGTTGATTAAAAACGACGGTATTTTCATCAATCCAAGGTACCATGTTCCACATTTTTTTAAGCTCGAAATAATAGTGAGCACGAAGAAAGCGCCCTTGAGCACCAAGGTTTTTCCGTTCGGCATCGCTCACATCAGTAGCCCTTGCCAAAAACTTCAATACATTATTTGCACGAGCTACGCCTTCAAATAGGGCTTTCCATTTCCCATTGAAATAGGCATTATTGGCATCCGAATAAAAATTAGCGATTGGATCTATGGCTGGCTGATCGGCCCCATCACTACCTTTCGAGGCATCTCCCCCGGCTACCGATCCAAATACCCAATTGGTTGGTGAAGCATGCCAGGCCTCGCCGCCACCGAGCGCCTGATCACCACCTTGCATACCATCAAGGGCTGCATAAGCACCTATAAGCAATCCATTAACTCCATTTTTATTGGCAATAATAGGCTCGCTCAGTGAACCCAAAGGAGGCTGTTCCAACGCCTTTTTACACGCGTAAAATTGTATGGTAAAAAATAGTACCATTAATATATATGCTGATCTTTTCATGAGTTTAAATATTAAAATTGTAAGTTTAAACCTAGCAGGAAGGTACGCTGACTTGGATATGATCCATCGTCAATTCCATAAGCCGTTTTTCCACCTGTTTTATCTGAATTTTCACTTGAAATCCCAATCTCAGGATCTACACCAGCGTATTTGGTGATCGTAAATAGATTGGCTCCCGACAAATAAACCCTCAATTTGTTAATGCCCAATTTCTCTAATTTACCCGCTGGCAAAGTATAACCTATCTGTGCATTTTTTAATCTCAAATAAGATCCTTTTTCAACAAAATAGGAGTTCGGGACACTGTTTGTACTAAATGATTGTGCCGTTTCTTGTATTGGAGCTTTTGCATTTTTGTGATTTGGAGTCCATGAGTCGTAAAGTGCAGTGTAACTTTTTGCACCTTTAAAGGAAGATTGAAAATCTGTCCACCATTTTACCTGGTTCCAAATTGAATTTCCTTGTACGCCGTAAAAGAAAACGCTAAAATCAAAATTCTTATAAGCTGCGCCTAAATTGAGTCCATAACTAAAGTCTGGATTTGCATTCCCTAAAAAAGTACGGTCATCAGCAGTTACCCTTCCATCGCCATTTACATCAGCATATTTAAAACGCCCTAAACCTATATCATTTTGATAAACGGCTGTTAAATCATTTGTTGCAGCCTGAGCGCGTGCGTTCTCTGCGGCAATTTCTTCATCCGAGTTCCAAAAACCAACTACCTTATATCCATAAAATTCACTTACGGACTGCCCTACTGCATTTCTGATGATGTTACTCCCATCAAACCTACGGGCATCAATATCATAATATTTAGCATCAGCAGAGATCTTCTGAATCGTATTGCGGTAAGTAGTGATTGTGGCCGTTCCATTTATTTTAAAATTGCTGCTTAAATTGGTGTTGCCAGATATCGAAACATCGAAACCGTCATTTTTCATTTCACCAATATTTACAAAAGGAACGGTGGCCGAACCTATTGAACCTATCATTTCAGGATTGTACAATAAATCCCGAATATTTTTGCGGTAATAATCTGCAGAAATCTCCAATTTCCCGCCCCACAAAGTAGCATCAAAGCCAATATTCGAATTTATATTCTTCTCCCATTTAGCGCCGGGATTGCCAATCTGGTTTTGATAAAAACCTGAAACAATATTGTTCCCCCCATTTATAGCATAATAAGACTGCGCTATGGCGCTGCCATAGGTAATAAATGAATTTCCACCAGTTACATTAAGCTGATTACCCATGATCCCCCATCCACCTCTTAACTTTAAATCTGTAAGCCATGGAACATCAGTCAAAAAGCTTTCTTTGGAGATTCTCCAACCCGCACTTACAGCTGGGAACCAGCCATATACATTCTCTAAAAATTTAGAAGAACCATCCCTTCTAATGGTAGCACCCAACAGGTATTTGTCATTAAAATTGTAGTCCAACCTTCCAATTAAAGAAAATAAGGCATCGGCTGTTCTGGAACTTGATGTCTCCATTGGTCCGCTTCCTGTCGAGAGGTTGGTATAATCTGGATCAAATGAAAAATATCCCCTATTGCTCCCGTTCATGGTACTGTAACGGTTTTTAAAATACTCTGTACCCACCAACACCTTTAGATTATGTTTATTAAAGGTTTTATTAAATGTCAGCGTATTTGTCCATACATACTCTAAACCCGTATACGAGGTTTCCGAATAGCTGTTATTGATGTTGTTTTCATTATTTTCATATTGAGGATACACAAATGAATGTGAAGAGCCTGAATAGGAATCACCGCCGAATGTAGTGCGTAGTGTAAATACGTCGAAAAGATCTGCTTCTGCAAAGATATTTCCAAACAACCTATTGTCGGCCGCTTTATTATCCTTAGTACGGTACAACATAGCCACCGGATTAAATGCATCGCCGAGCTGGGAGCCATAACTACCAGCAAAATTCCCCATAATATCGTATACAGGAATTATTGGTTGTTCACGAAAGGCATGCCCAATGGCATTATCACCACTTAAGCCTTCTATCTGTGGATTGTTAGTGATGCTATAAGCCAGATTTTCGCCTACCCTAACATGCTTACCAATGTTGTATTGTGTATTGGATCTTATGGTATATCGTTTTAAATAAGTTCTATCCAACGTTCCCTTCTGATCAAAATAGTTTACAGAGAAGAGGTAACTACCTTGATCAGAGCCCCCACTTACCGCAATATTCTGGCTGGTGATTGGCGCCGGATTAAATATTTCTTCATACCAGTTGGTACCAGCCTTATTGGCTTTATTAATTCTATAAAAATCATCGTACTCAGTCTGCGAGGTAAATAAAGGTTTTACTTTGTACAATGATGGGTTTACTGAAGGATCCCCTTCTTTAGCTCCTAAAGGATAAATATAATCTGGCAAAACATAAGTTGGTCCATTTCCATATAACGGATCGTCAAAATCATGTTCTCCTGAATTTGTTTCCGCCAGCCTTTTTAGGTTCGCCATATCCTGAGGAGATAAGATATTCCATACATTTCCACTTTTGGGACGTTGTGTACCATAATAAGCATCGTATTTTACGGTTACTTTATCCTTTCCCTTCTTGGTGCTAATTACGATAACCCCATTGGCAGCCCTTGAGCCATAGATTGAAGCAGCTCCGGCATCCTTAAGTACCTGCATAGACTCGATATCATTTGGATTGATATCTGCAACATTAAGGGTGGGTACACCATCTACTACATAAAGCGGATTGTTGTTACCAAATGTATTTACACCCCGTATGCGCACTTGAGGTTCTTCACCTGGTTGTCCGGAACCTAAAATAGTAACACCAGAAGCCTGACCTTGCAGCAGGTTACTTACCGAGCCACTTGGTTGTTTAATCATATCGGCAACATTTACCACAGAAACAGCGCCGGTAAGGTCTTTCTTCTTTTGAGTTGAATAACCCATCACTACAACTTCTCCCAAAGAAGTTTCCTCTTCAGTAAGCTGCACATTTAAAACCTTTTGTCCGTTAACAGCTACTTCTTTCCGAATAAATCCGATATAGGAAAATACTAGAACAACATTCCCTTCTGGAACATTGATGACATAATTCCCATTTGAATCAGTAATAGTAGCTGTAGTGCTTCCCTTTACTTTTATACTTACGCCCGGTAAGCTCTCTCCCTTAGCAGAGCTTACTTTACCCTTAACAGGTGACTGCAATTGTTCTATATTTAACTGGTTTCCCTTTTTCAAGGTCGACTTATCATATAGTATAATCCGGTTATCTATGACTTTGTAAAAGATATTTAATGGACTTAATGTCTCGTCAAGAATATCTCCAAGCCGTGTTTTAATATAATTGGCAGATGTTTTACGTTCCGTTTTAACTACAGATGGGCTGTAGATAAACTTAACTTTAGTTTTATTTTGTATTTCTTTTAAAATTTCTGCGATCCTTCCCTCTTTAACACTGAGGGAAATTTCTTTATTCAATATTTCCTGAGCGCCGGCGTTTTTTGCTGCAGCACTACAAGTAAACAGAGTTACAAGAAATATTTGGGCTATAGATAATCTCATTGCTATTTTTATTAAAGCAACAAATCGCTTTTTTTTCATAACTTTAGAAGTTTTGTTCGTTAATGTGAAAATTTCGTACAGAATCCTTTAACTGGCAATGTCCCGCAACATTGTCAGTTTTTTTTTGACCTTTTGGTTAGTAAAATTCTTTTCTTTTCATAAGCTGGTTAGGTTTAAGTTTAGGTGATTTTGTTTATTGGTTTGTTGAAATAACTATTTTCGTGCCTTCTACACGGTAGTTGGCTTTTATAGACTCACATAAGAAATCCAGCTGATTGTACAGGCTTTGCTCAGACAAATCGCCGGTAAACGTATAATTGTACAAAGCTTTATCTTCCACTACAATTTCGACTCCATAGGCTATTTGCAGACGATTCAACACCTCTGCTACACGAGTATCATTAAATGAATAGCTTTCTTTAATTACTTGCTTATTTTCTTTTAGATCAATTGGTAATGGTCGATCTACCAACGTTGTAGCAAAAGTATTTTCTGCTGCATTATAAACTGTTTTTTGATTTGGGCTAAGCACCACCTCATGGTTTGATTTTAACAGGTTTTTCATATTGAAAGCCAGGTTTTCTGAATTCGCTGAAACAATTACCTTCCCTGTTTTAACGATTACCTCCGTCTCATTTCCCCAACCATTGTTTTTTACGATAAAGCTGGTACCTACTACCCTGGTGATGACATTCTTATTGTACACCAGAAATGGTCTTTCCGGACTTTTGCTGATCTGAAAAAAGCCTTCCCCTTCAAGGGATACTTCGCGAAGAGATTTTGAAAAATGTATTGGATATTTCAAACTAGCTTTAGGTTGAAGGGTAACCTGGCTCCCATCTTCCAATTTAAACAGCACCTCTTTATCTGTGCTATTCCTGTACTCCTTAAGTTGGTTTAAAGCCAGCGAAGCCATAAACTTTGGTGCTTTGCTTTGATTCACAAAAAACGCATAACCTGCAAGTAGTATAAACCCTGCAATTGCGGCAGCTGCCCATATCCTAAGCGATGGAGAGAACTTAACAACTGGTGTAATGGCGTCCTTATGTACCCTTTCCCAGAGTTTTTGCTCCAACATATTTATTTCAGTGGCATCCACATCCTCCATGTCCTGCTTATCCAACATCCCATACCATTTCTCAACAATTTCTTTTTCTTCATCTGTACACCTGTCCTGCAGGTATTTTTCTAATAATAGATGAAATGCTTCTCTGCTCATTTTTATAGCTTTTATAAAACATGTAAGCTAAGTGGCAGCTATCCCTAAAAAATAATTCAAAAAAATTAAAGCTTATAAAAAGAACCGGATAATCAATGCTAAAAAAAGATACTCTTTAAGGTAAAAACGGATGTATTTTAGCGATTGGGTGATGTGGTACTCTACGGCCTTTTCGGAGATATTAAGCTGCTTAGAGATGTCTTTTACAGAACGATGTTCCATGCGGCTCATTCTAAATACTTCGGCAGTTTTTTTAGGCAACAATGCAATCCCTTTGGCAAGGGCATCAGAAAGTTCGTTAAGCATCAACAAATAATCGGTGTTATTTACTACACCAAAATTATTAGATGCCTTTATATAGTTTTGATAATTCTCCTGAACAAGCAGAGACTTGTAGTGATTGATGATGCTGTACCTTAAGCTTCCAAACAGATAAGCACCCAGAGATTGAACAGCAACAGTTTCTCTTCTTCGCCAAAGCTCAACAAACAAATTCTGGGTTAATTCTTCGGCTAGCTCTTTATGATGTACCTTTCTATAGGCTACACGATATACCTGCTGCCAATAGCGCAAGTATATTTCTTTAAACGCGCGCTCGCAGCTGCCCTTAAAAAGGACAATCAATTCATCATCAGATAAGAGCTTATAATCCATGATTTTACGTCTGCTTAAGACAAATTTAACAATATAATTGAAAGTCCGTCATAAAAGTGTTACAATCCTATAAACGCAAACACCCAAGAAATTTGTCTTCTTGGGTGTTTTATAATTATAAAATGGATTTAAGATTGTTTACATAAAGCTTCCATCTCCTCTACGCATAATTCCTCTGCCGCCACGCCCTTGGGCGCCCGACCATTTTTGCAGTCTCATGCTGAGTTTAAGCATAAAGTATCTACTAATAGGATTTACCCTTGTGTTCGTATAGCCACCATCGGCTAATTGATCATAACTAAGCGTATTATTCTGGTTTAAAATATCAAATGCCTGAAAAGTGATCTGACCTCTGCGATTAAACAGCTGACGCTCCAAACTTGCGTTTATCACTAACGGTCTATTATTCGTATTTCCAACTACCCCATCTATGTACTGCTTACTACCATTGTAAGCAAACATCCATACGTCCCATAAATAGATCCGTCCATCTAGATTAAGAGAAAGCGTGTTGATCGTATTGTTAACAAAGCCAGGTGTTGTATTGTCAGATTTATCAATTTTATATCCGATATCGGCATTGATCTCAAACCATTCTGTAGGATTGATTTTCGGGCCAAAACGTTGATTTAAAGAGGTGATATTAGTCGTATTCAAAACTCCATCCCTCATACTCAGGTTATGGCTATAGTTTGCAGTACCGTTAAGTTGCAGGTTATATTTTCTGTTGTTGAGCTGCTTACTGATGTTGTAATTACCAGTCAACCTATACACTCCGCTAACATTCAAAAAGCGTGTTTCATTTATTCTGGTTCCCGCGAGGCCTGGATTCTCAACATTTGAAATATTCTGAATTACAGCATTCTCCGTATAAGACCCATTTGCAGTGAATGAAAGATTAAGCTTCGAATTTGCTATATAATTATTATAATCACCTCTTATAGTATGCACAAAAGTAGCACGCAAATCAGGATTACCAATAATCGGATTATTTGGATTCGTAACATCCCTTACTGGTTGTATCTGATCAAAAGTTGGCTCAACTGCATTTCCTGAATAGTTTAGAGACACTTTTTGTTGTCTGGTCCAACGATACTCAAACCTCGCGATAGGAATCAAATTAAAGCTGCTGCGTCTTGTTGTAGTGCCGAGACTTAACTTAGTACCAGATAATAAAGATGGCACACCTGTTAAACCAACAGAAAAACGAACTTTGGACGTATTAGACATTCCATATCTAAAATTCAAAGCAACCCGGCCTTGTGTAAAGGAATAATTATAGATATTACTCAATGAATCTACGACACCAGACAAACCATCCGGCAAAATATCTCTTGTAGTGGCAGTATTGTCATATCCATTATAATTCACCTGAGCATTCACCTCAAATTGTGTATTGACTCCGAGAGGTTCAACATAAGTCATACTTCCTCGATAATTATCCCGACGATTCTTACGGGCGATGATCTGATTGGTTGTTGAATCTTTAGTAGTTAAATCTTCAAGAAAATACTTCGTGAAGTTAAGTCTAGCCTGCTCGTTGTCCTGATTATTTTTATTCAGATCTATCTGTGTCGAAAAATTTCTTCTATATTTTTTAAATGTATGCTGATAAAAAACAGAAACACCAAATTCAGGCGCTGTTCTGGAAGTTTTGTTCTCTATAGTACGGTCCTGATCCATCTTCAGCGCGACGTCACTTCCCCTTTGCGTTACCTTAGAATTATTCGTATTATCAGAAGAATTTAAATTAAAAGTTGGGATAACTTTTAAGTAATCATTTGAGTCCAGATTTACTTCGAACTCAAATTTAAACTGATGGTTATTCGATTTTTGAAGGCCATTACTAAAATTACTAGAGCGCAATTGTCCGCTGACAATACTACTATCTGGATTACGAATAGTTATATTCCTTAATGATTCAGCGTCATTCTCATTGTCTCCATTCGAATTTCCAAATTGATAATTCAAATTATATTCTATCTTCTTCCCGATTTTATCACGCAAACTAAATCTGGCATCGGCATTCGTATTCGAACCACTAAGTGCGTTGAGATTAATCACATCCTTATAATTGCCATTTAATCCCATCTGTTGATTTCCGTTAATTCGAGTAGTGAATAACCCAGCTTCCTTTCTCTCGTTACTACCACCAGCAGCGTTCAAATTCATCATATTACCAACAGACTTATCCGTTCTGGTAGTAATGTTCAGTATTTTCTGAGGATCTCCATCCTTAACACCTGTACGAGCTGCCTGATCACCATAATCGTCTACAATCTGAATTTTATCAACGATCTCTGCAGGAAGGTTTTTAATTGCGTTTGCGATGTCCCCCCCAAGATATTCCTTACCATTCAATTTAGCTCTGGCTACTGTCTCTCCCTGATGTACTAAACTTCCATCGGTTCCGACCTCCATGCCTTCCATCTTCTTTAACAGCTCGTCAACCGTAGCATTCTTCCTTACTACATAATCACTGGCTTTATATTCAACCGTATCGGTCTTATAGGTTATAGAGGGTGTGCCATTAATGACAACTTCATTTAAGGTATTTTTTTGCTCTTTAAGCATAATGGGATCCATTACAATCCTCGGAATGATATCATTTTGTTTAAAACGCATAACTGGCGATTTTTCATAGCCTATACTTTGCACAACAAGCGTATAAGTTGCAGATTTCACGTCTTTGAAAACAAAGATACCATCACTATTGGTGGAAGTTTTTAAGGTATCCTTATCCGATGTTAAACTAACCGTTGCACCTATTACTCCCAAATCTGTACTGTCTTTTACAATACCGCTAATTTGCCTGCTCGGCAACGGCGGAGGAGTTTCCTTTTTAGCTGGCTGCTGGGAAAACACCTCTGTAAAGCTAAGCGTCAATAATAAAATGACTGCTAGTTTTTTAAAATGCTGTAGGTATTTCGACTTAAAAAGGACATCATAATCCTTAGCCGCGACCCAATTAAAATAATTCATTTGTGTGTTTGTATGGTTGGGGTGTATTTGTGTGTTTCTTTACTTTATTGAGGTTTTATTTCTTTGCAAGTGTGTACTTTCCCCAAAAATCGGTCGGGCTTAACATAGCCTGGAAGTCCATCCCTCCACGGCCTCCGCCACCAAAGTGACCTCCGCCACCACCACCGCCGCCAGAACCTCCACGACCGCCACCGCCAAAGCTACCGCCACCTCCACCGCCACCAAAATCTGGCAACTGTAAGCCGTTCAGCTTAATGTTATAAGCGAATTCTTTTGGTTCGGCTACTGAAATACCTAATGCTTCTAGTGGGATTGCTACTTCATAAAAGAAAGCATTATCCTTATCAATATTGGCGAATGCTTTAATACCATATTCGTTATAGATAGATACTAAGGTATCCGTTGTATTTTTAAACCCTCTTATTTTGATCTCCTTAGCAGCTGCCAATTGTGTTTTTTGCCTGGCAACCATAAAAGAATCTCTTTGTTTTGCGCTCTGTGGACCACCGCCACCACCCATAGACATCGTCATTCCCATTGCCCGTCGGCCACCGCCACCGCCGCCACCACCTGGCCCTCTACCAAATTGGGTCGGAATCGGATAAGTCAATGTTATACTTTCCTTCTCTTTCTTTTTGCCATCCGGGTTTACCGAAAAAGTAATACCTCCAGCCAATATTTTAGAATTGTTCCCGATCTCAGTAGATTTAATAATCAGATAAAGATTTTTATCATCATTACTGATAATATAAGAAAGGTTGGTCCGCTTATTTCCTGAAAAATCCGAGTCTTTCCACTCGAAATTCTTACCGTCAATTTTAATCGCGTGAGGAGCGAATATGCTAACTTCTTGTAGATTATTTACCTTTTGAGCCTGAGCAACTGAGCCTAGACCGGCAAACAAAACCGTACAAAATGTTATTTTAATAAATCCTGTTTTCATATTTGGTGTTATTATATTAATTGCGATATTAAATTTAAGACTTTATAAAGTGGCTTAGGTTTAATGTCCCATTACATATTAATGGAATTATTAATTCATCAATTTATAAAAGACCACGAATTAAGCACAAAAACCACTCTATTAGAAATTGTTATCGTAATTTGTTACACAAGCATCCAAACTTTAGGATTATTTTTTTGCTAATGATCAGCAATTATCTCTTTAGGTTTCTGGAAAATATAGATTAAATAAACCAAGGCTGGTAAAATGAATAGACTACCAATAAGCAATGCATACCCTAATGAGGCTATCGTTTTTACTTGCCCCTGGTGGGCAACAAGAGAAAGATTTTCACCATTTTTTAGCAATACGATATCAGGAAAATGTGTATACGTTGCAGCAAACAAAATCATAGCCACCTGAAACCCTGCTAACAATCGCAACAGAATCGGTTTATCCTTATTTAGTGCATAAAACATAATAATTAAAGAAATACTTGCTGCAATAATTGCAATTAAGCCCGGCGTATCGCCAAAAATCCATGTGGCTAACGGAATATGCTCCGCATAGGCTGCAGCAAAAACCAAAGCTCCACAAAACATAACGATAAAGATCGCGCGCTTCGCTTTCCCAACAAAATGCTGTCTGTCGCCATCATTATCTGTTTGTCCAATGATAAAAATAATAGCCAGGAAACCACAAATACTCACCGTAAAGATCCCTACGGCTACAGAAAACCAGTTTAACCAGCTAAAAATATAAGCCGACACAAAATCATTTGCCTGGGGATCAATCTGTCCTGAAACAGAGCTAGCCGCAATAATTCCTAAAAAAAATGGGGTAATTAAGCTCGAATACACAAAAATTGGGGTATACACTTTTTGCATATCATCTTTCACCGCATCATAGTTCCTGAAGACAAAAGCCGTCCCCCTTGCAATGATCCCCAACAGCATACACACCAATGGAATGTGTAAGTAAACCGAGATCGTAGTATATATTTTAGGGAACCCTACAAATAAGATCACTACCGCAATAATAAGCCACATATGATTAGCTTCCCAAATAGGCCCAATGGCCTTATACATCGTTTTACGAGTTTTGGCTTTATTGGTTTTAGAGGTAAACAATTCGATAATACCGGCACCAAAATCAGCTCCACCCAGCAGAATGTACAACAAAATGGAAGTCCAAAGGAAAATAATAACTACATAAATCATAATTGCTCATCTTTTGATTGGTTTGCGGAATCATACAATTTGTCGACCATACTGATCTGTCTAAATAACAATAAACTTACGATGACAGCCAAAGAAATATACACCGCTGTAAATAAGTAAAAGGAATAAGCGATACCGGGCATAGGCGTTACGGCATCTGCCGTTCGCATCACGCCCCGAATGATCCAGGGCTGTCGACCTACTTCTGTAACCGTCCAGCCAGCTTCGAGGGCTATAAAACCCAAAGGAGTTGCGATGACAAACAATTTTAACAACCAACGACTACGTAGCCAATCCTTTTTCTTCCACAAAGCGATGAAATATAAAACAGCAATTAATACCATAGCCATCCCTAAGCCGACCATAATCTGAAAAGCATAATGGGTAACCGTTACTGGTGGCTGGTCTTCCTGAGGAACACTATCGAGTCCCTTAACTTCTCCATTAAAATCGCCTGTAGCCATAAAACTCAATAAGCCGGGAATTCTAATCGCATAATCCACTTTCTTATTCGCCGTATCCGGTATCCCACCTATGATGAGCGGCGCAAATCTTTCGGTATGAAAATGAGCTTCCATGGCCGCTAACTTTTCTGGTTGTCGCTTAGCCACATCTTTGGCCGAGATATCACCACTTAAAGGTTGCAGACAGGCTGCTACAGTACCAAATACAGCAGCAATTTTAAACGCTGTACTATGAAATTTCACACTTTTTCCTTTAAGGATCATTAAAGCATGAATACCTGCAACCGCAAAACCTGTTGAAACAAATGCGGCGATACACATGTGCAGCGATTGAGAAAACCAAGCCTCATTAAACATGGCTTTTATAGGGTCTATGTTTAAATACTGTCCGTTTACATAATCAAAACCGGCAGGACTATTCATCCAGGCATTTGCGGCAACCACCAGAATTCCTGAAAGTAAGCCGCTGATACCAACAACCACTCCTGTTGCCCAATGAAACCATGGATTGAGCCTATTCCAACCATAGAGATAAAAGCCCAATGCAATCGCTTCAATAAAAAATGCCGTTCCCTCCAAAGAAAACGGCATTCCAAATATCGGTCCAGCGTGCTCCATAAATTTGGGCCAAAGCAGGCCGAGTTCAAAAGACAATACAGTGCCCGAAACTGCTCCCGTGGCAAAGAATATAGCTACTCCCTTACTCCAGGCTTTGGTCACATCCCGGTAGACTACTTTTTTTGTCCTGAGCCAATAAAAATGGGCTAGAGACATAAAAAAAGGCATTACCATACCGATACAGGCAAAAACAATATGAAAGCCTAAGGAGAAGGCCATCTGGAGGCGGGCAGCTAAAAAATCGTCCATAATATAATTTAATAAACGTACGTGCTAAAAAGAAATCGTGCCGTAAAAGTACTGCTTATCCAATCATCCAATGCATGTTTTTCAATGAAAATTTATCTATTGAATGAAATAATTTAATATGAATATTTTTTTTTTATACGCTAAACATCGAGAGGTTTACCAATAAAAATTCTGATAAAATCAACATAAATCAATTGAACCATGAGCAATTTAAAACATTATCACTTTTCAGCTCTCTTTGCATTATTGTTAGTACTGGCTTGTAAAAAAAATCAAAACACTAAAATAGAGATCATAGCGCCCGAACCACCCGCCGTAATTAAAAAATTTATTCCTATAAAGCTTGAAGGTTCCGGATTAATTATCAACTTAAAATATATGGAAAACACGACATTACTCACAGAAATTTCTGAAGCAGCAGGCGTCAAAGCCCTCATCATTTATGATGCAGATCAATATCCATCCATACTTGAAAAATATCAGCGCGACAAATTAATTTATAAAACGTATTACAGAAAGGAGGATAAAAAAACAATCAACAAAATGCTGATGTTCGATTATAACGACCTTCAACACAATTTCAGTCCAATAGGATTCTACACACTAAGCTATAATAATCTGCAACAGGTCAGCACAATTAATTATTACAACAAATCAGATCAGCTGACAGATACCCATATCCAATCCTACACCACATCTGGAAACCTATCAACAGTAAACGCAACCAATAATTTAGGATCGACAAATGTGCATACTTATATCTTTGATCAAAAAAACGGTATTGCCAGTAATATCCGCTACACTCAACTGCTTGCGTTTGAATTCGAACATTGGTTCCTAAGCTACTGCATTAACAATCTACTCAATTATCGAAACCAGAAATTTCCATTGGAAAATGTAGATTTCAGCTATGAATACAATGCAGATGGCTACCCTTCAAAAATGATCATCACCAAAAACAAAAGCATACAAAGTATTAAAATAACCTACAAATCCATCGAACTATAACTACTGTAAAAGCTTTTGTGCCCTGAACAAGTTATCGGAAGATTGTAATATCTTGGCCTTTAATTTAGGGTTATAATCAGGATGATTTTTTAAAAAATCAGTCACAATAGTAGCGGCCTCTGCACTTTGATAATAACCGAATGTAGCTTGTAACCAACTTTGAGGGAAGAAGATATCACCTGTAGTTTGGATCTCCTCCAGCAGTTCCAAACTTTTCTGCAGATATTTCACAGAAGTCGACTGTCTTAAAGGATGGTGCAGGTAGTAAAGTGCCGCTCCTACATTAGATTCCTTTTGTCTGTTTACTTTCTGCTCGAGGCTCTTAAAGAACTGATCTCTTTCTGCCTGATTGGAAGAAAGCGCAGGCATGATGAACTCAAACCGAATCTTTCTATCCGCGTCAGTAATACGTAACAGTTGATCCTTCAAAATATTGGAATCGTTCCCCGCTCTTAATGCCAAAGAAAAAGCTAATCCGGTATAGTCATCTTCAGAAAGCTTCAAGCCTTCAGGGGCTTTTTTTGTTTTCCAAATATCATATAACTTACTGTTGGCATCCTGACTTAAGAACACGTCCTGATAAGCTTTAAACAACAGTTTTTTAGAATTAGGTGCGAGCTGTATCAACATAGCACTCCAAATTCTTTTTTCCAGTAATTCGCCTAAACTGATTCGCTCCTGGGGAGTCATAAATTCCCAATAAATGGTACCTATATAATTTGTCATCAATTTGAGATTCAATTCTTCCTTTTCTTTTCTCAACCCATCCAGAAAAAGGGTTAACAATTCTGCAGGTTTCACAGACCTGCTATTCAGCATATTCTCATATAGCGAAATATATGCCGCAGCACGATTTAGTGGTTTATCAATGGTATACAATTGAGGAAACATTGCCCGATCTATCGGCCATAAACCATAACCTTGTCCAGAAGAATTGAACAAAACAAATAATGGCAGGTCCATTCCCTCCACTTCTTTCAATTCAACCTGTGGAGCGTTTAAATTAACCGTTACTTCCTTCGTATGATCAGGGTAATATAAAGTCAGTTCAAAAAACTGAGGCCAAATCCTCTCCCTACCATACTCTGCAACCTGTTTGATTACAAATTTGTTTATTTTATCACCTTTCTTTTCTATGGTATATTCCAGCACTGGTCTTCCAGGTTCATTTACCCACACTTTATTCCAGGCTTGTAAGTCAGCATCCGCATATTTATCCAAAATGGTAATCAAATCGGGCCAGGATGCATTGCTATTGGCAAACTTCTTAAGGTATTCTCTTACCCCTTGCTTAAATTTGTCTTTTCCCATCAAACGCTCCAACTGCTGCATCATAATAGGAGCCTTATGATAAATGATATTTCCATACAAAGTCCCTGCATCTTTTAAGTTATCCAACTCCTGTCTTATCGGATTAGACCCCGTCGTACGATCCACACCATAAGCTGCAGGAAAATGATCCACTAAAAATTTCAAATCAAATACATCTTTACCAACAGTACCTTCCGCACTTTTATCAGCCATAAAATTGGCGAACACTTCTTTCATCCAAACATCAGTAAACCAGTTCATCGTTACCAAATCACCAAACCACATGTGTGCAGTCTCGTGGGCAATCAGGTTACTTCTAGAATTCAACTGATCTTTTGTAGCTGTTCCATCCAAAAACAAGGTTGAAGCCTTGTATTGTACCGCCCCCACATGCTCCATTCCGCCAAATTGGAAATCGGGAATGGCGGCAAAACCAAATTTCTGAAATGGATATGCAATGCCTGTCCAGTCTTCAAAATACTTAAGGGCATCCGTATGGATCTTAAATAGCTCATGCATGCTGTACCGTATTTTTGCTGTATCCGTTTCTCTGTACAAAAAGTCCGTGTTCATCTGTCCTACGCTACCTTTTTGGAGTTCAAATTTTCCGGCGACAAATGAGAACAGATAGGTACTTAAAATATCGGATGTTACAAAACGATAAATTTTACGACCATTTAACAGCGTCGAATCTTTTAATGGCGCATTTGCCATTGCTTTCCAGCTTACCGGAACTTTTAAAGTTAAATTATAGGTGGCCTTTAAATCGGGCTGATCAAAGCATGGAAAAACAGTTCTTGCTCGATCTGGAACAAATAAAGTATATAAATAATCTCCATTGCGGTTCAAAGCAGATTCACCTGCCTGAAATTCTATTTTAACTTGATTAACTCCTTTTTTTAGGTATTTAGCGACTATTAGCAAGTGTTCTTTATTGTGTTGAATGGGAACGACCTTCTCATTTACAACCAGTTTTTTCAATTTCTCAGGGTCCTCTTTGAAGTCAAGCTGTAAAATCTGTTTGTTTTCAGTTAAATTAAAGCTTAGCACCTCTATAGCAGCAATTTTTTCCGCTTTTTTAGCAGGAATATCAAATTCAAGTGCATAATGAATGTCACTTATAGTTGCTTTTCTATGTATAGCCAGTTTTTTTGAAACACCAGTTTCAACTTCCTGTCCAATCACCTGCTTAGCGGCAATCAATAAAATAAAAAAAACAATAAAGCCAGATAAAGCGTTCCGTGTATTAACCATAGCAGCTAATTTAAGTATGATTTTCTAATTTCTTCGTCAAGTTTCCACTTAGCCCTTATATTTAATACAGAATATACAATGATAGGTGTAGATTAGTAGCATCAAATTTATAATTGGTTAATTAACCTTTTAAATATATATATTCATATGAAACAGACTATTAAAGCAATTTTGTTGTTCGCGTTAACCGTATCATTAACGGCTGACCTTCAAGCTCAAGGCTTAAAAATGCCTCAACCGAGCACAAGTCAAACTGTTACCCAGAACTTTGGGTTAGGTAAAATCACCCTTAATTATTCTCGTCCCAATGTAAAAGGTCGTAAAATTTTTGGCGATCTGGAGCCTTATGGATCGGTATGGCGTACTGGTGCAAACTCGGCTACTACAATCAGTTTTACTGAACCTGTTAAAATTGATGGTAAAGAGTTACCTGCTGGCGAATATGGTTTATTTACCATTCCAGGCAAAGATGAATGGACAGTTATATTCAACAAAGGCGCGAAACAATGGGGATCTTATGAATATAAAGAAGCTGATGATGCTTTAAGAGTTAAAGTTAAAGCCAACAAATTGAAAGATAAAGTTGAAACTTTCACTATTCAATTTACCGATGTATACCCTACAACTGCTAAATTACAATTGATGTGGGAAAATACTGGTATAAGTGTAGACATGACCACTGAAGTGGATGCTACAGTAATGGCTAGTATTGATGCAGCGATGAAAGGCGAGAAAAAACCTTACTTCCAGGCAGCTCAGTATTATTATGCAAATGATAAGGATTTAAATAAAGCTTTAGAATGGGCTACTGCAGCAGATGCTGCTGATGGTAAAGCACCCTGGATAAAATTATTAAAAGGCCGTATCCAATTAAAAACGGGCGATAAAGCAGGTGCTGCAAAAACAGCTGCATCTGGTTTGCAATTAGCTACAGAGATGAAAAATCCTGAGTATGTTCGTTTACATACTCAATTACTAAACGAGGCTAAGAAATAGTCTCCTTTGTTTTATTACAAAAGCCGGATATTTTAGTAAATATCCGGCTTTTGTATGTCTAATACACGAAGTCTGAGATCGCTCTCCAATCATCAACATTAAAAGTAAGTAGATAACCCGAATTGAATAGCAGCTGTTTTGGCAGGTGGATTACCTAAAAGATCTTTTTGCTGCTGTATTCTATAACTCATTCTTAATACAGTTTGCGGTCTTGGTCTAAAGCTAAGCCCTGGCATTATACTCCATAACTGATCCCCAATATTTTCACCAGTTTCTACAAACTTGCCGACATTCCAATCCACATATTCCAGTCGACAGGCAAGACTAACCGTCGCCTTTTGCCAGCCCAATATTGTCTTTTTTAAAATCGGTTGAACGATATCTGCAAACCCGCCCTGCTGCCTATTACCGAATTGCTGAGTATACGTTGAAGGAACATTTACCTTAATCCAAGCCCACTCTGCAGTAATAAAAGTATGGAGTCGCGGTAAAGTAGTATTAAAATCTACCGCAAATACATCCAATCGTCTTTTATCATCGATCACAATCCCATCATCCTGCCATTTGTTATAGATCCCACCCATATAGGACAATCCTATTTCTCCTATTTTATTGTGTCTTACCGCAATTTTTCCGGTTAGCAAAGGTTGTCCACTTGCCATTTCTTCAAATCTTTCCGTATTTTCCTTAGCCGCAGGCAAAAAGGTCCTATTTTCCACATTGGCAATAATCGAATTGTCAAAGCCACTTGAAGCGTAGAGTTCATATCCAAACATCCAATTGGTATTGTAGTATTTGCCATAAATACCAAATCCAGCATTGCTCCAAGTTGCTGGTAGCATCTGTGTCATGGCAATAGGCCGATCTGTAAACTCCCACTTTGGCCCATCATGATTCTGATTAAATGCACCTATAGGATTCATGATCATTCCACCTCTTAAATTCAACAATGGGTGAAGTTCAAGATCCAATGCAGCAAATTCTATGGCGATTTCCTTATCGGCAGGTTCAAATTCAATTTCTGACAAGAATTTAATTCGTTTTCCAATACTAGATGCCACAAACAAGGTCATTCTTCTAAACTGAAACTGCTGTCCATCAGAAATGCCATCTGTACCTGTGTATTGCCAGTTGGCTTCCATATATCCTCCAACTGAGACCGGTAATTTCCCTACCGCTACAAATGGACGATCATATACAGCATCCATATTCAATGTTTGCTTTACGGTATCACTCCCCGGCTTTTTTAAAAGTTTGGGATCTATCTGAGCCTTGACCGTAAGGCTGGTGATTAGAATGATAGTTAATATAGTAGCTAATTTCTTCATACTGCTTTTAGCGAAATTTTGAGATGATCTTGTTCAATCGTTATGGGGAATGTGCGTAAATCGGTATCCGCAGGTCCATTTTGCATGATTCCTTTGTTGTTAAATTCACTACCATGAGCAGGGCATTGTAGCTTATCTCCAAATACCTGTAACTCTGTACCCTGGTGCGTACATTGCATCCATAATGCACTATAGGTCTGCGCATCAAAACGGTACACACAGATGGGGTATTTCAAAAGGTCATTGTTAATGATCACATACCGCTTAAACTCCTTTTTACTTGCCTTTTTGATTTCGAAATCTGTTATTGGCACAATTAAATTACTATCTGCTATTTCTCCTGTTAATACTTGTAGCGAACCGCAGCTTTCTAAAAGGGTAGAAATTCCAATTCCGCCTAAGCAGGCAAAGCCACATGTTTTTAAAAAATCTTTTCTTTCCATGGTTATAGTGAGCGTAAGAATTTAAGTAGATTGTTTTTTTCAGTGGCAGAAAGTTGGACAAATTTATTCTTTGCTGAGGTCGCCTCTCCTCCATGTAACTGTATGGCTTCTTCAATACTTTTCGCCCGCCCATCGTGCATTAAATGATATCCTCCACCTTGCGAATTTGCAGAGAGCCCTAAGCCCCACAATGGTGGTGTTCGCCATTCATAAGTCTTTGCAGAACCTTCTGTGTAACCATCATCCAACCCCGGCCCCATATCGTGTAGCAATAGGTCCGTGTAGGGTTGAAAAGTGGCATTTGATAAGGCTTTGATAGATGAAGGGCCTGTTTTGAGCGTAGGTTTGTGACAACCAGAGCAATTGATACGGTCAAATATTAACCGACCATTTTGAACTTCTGGATCTCCTTGATTGCGTTGAATTGGTGACTTTAGTGTTTGTAAGTAAAACACAACATTGTTTACGGTTTGAGTAGAAATTTCCGGATCGATGGTTAGGTGAGTATAAACATCTACTGGATCATAGCTAGAGGCAATACCGATATCCTGGTTGTATGCATTAACGGTTTGGTGCAGTAAATTATAGGCCGCCGCTTTTTTACCAAACCGATGAATGTACTTCCCATTTTTAGGAATAGCGTTGTTAAATGGCGTTACATAATTAGGTAAGCTACCATAGTTCGGAACTCCAGAAATGCCATCATGATCAAGGTCATCTGGATCAGCCATAGCCAAAATATCTGTATCAGAAACGAGTTCAAAAAAACCTAATCCAGTATTTGCAGGTGGCGTAAATTTAGAGAAAGTCGCTCCGGCTGGTATTTGTTCGGGCATATGCCCAGGTATTGCCCTATTTTGTAATTGCGGTCCACCCTGAGCTAAGAACTTGTTACCGGTTTCATCAATCTGCCCAAATCTGGTGAGTGTGGTAAAAGGGTGTCCTTTACCGTCTCCAGCGTGACAACTGCCACAACTGGTAGCAACAAAGATTGGCCCCAATCCCATTTCTGGTGTAAAAACTTCATCATTAAAAGCCACGTCTCCCAAGAGAAACCGCTGGCTTTGCTCGTAGCTTAATTCTGCTACGGGGCCGTCAAGCAACTCATCCTCTGGAGCCGCTGATGGCATGACCTTCTCGCAAGCCACCATTAAGGCAACCAGACTGCAGAGAGATCCAAGCGTAAAAAATAATCGTGTTGACATTTCGTTAGGTTATTTTACAAACCTAACTATAAAAACATAAATAACTAACAATTATTTTAGATTAATCTAACTTTTAAGTAAGGTAAGACTTTTTTACCCTCTATTGAGATATGGAGCATCGGCTAAATAGTGTAAAATAGATTCAGGATCTTTATCTGCCACCTGATTGGCGGTGAATTCCTGAAGGTGCCCTAATTTTAACAAAGAGCCACAACCAGCATCTTTAAACAGTTTACTTAGTTGTTCATTTTTCTCAATATGATATGCATTGAAAGTCGGAAGTGTATCTATCTCCAGATATTTTTTATCCTCCTTAACAATACTTAAAAGACGTCCAAGTTTTTCACCTTCGAAAGTATCGTTGTTGGTTAGAAATAAGAAAGTGTGGATCATCAGTTTACTTCCATGTAGCTTCACAACAAGATATCCAACTTTCTGACCAGAGACTAAAAAATCGACATGACTCTCGTTTCCGTTCCATCGGTGAGCTATTTCTCGCTGTAAAAAGGTAAGCAACAATATTTGGTGCATGATACCAGGGGTGATATTGATTCTTTTCTGTAGCCTGTCAAAAGTATGCGTACTGATGTATAATTCCAGAGGAATATCAAGACCTGCAGTCATAAATCCCAATTGGGAAGGCTTCACATTAAAGTGCTCCCACTGGAAGTCCGGAGAAACCCAGCCCAGTCGTATAGCAGCCCGCATGCCTTTGCTTGTATCTATCGTCTCTTTTTTAGGTTTAAAAGTGTAGATAATAATATCATTTAAGGGATTAAATGGGGCAAAATAAGGTGTCATTGAAAGATCTGCCCTGTAAATATGGTCATTGTAATCACTCAGAAATATACAGGTTTCAGTTACCAGGTCAATCAATATTTCCTGCAGATCGTGGTGGAACTTACTTTCATGTGAACCGAAAGCAAAATGCTTCTTCATTTCTTTCCGGCTTGGATCACCATTAATTTCAAGCTCGCTCATACTATCGCTTAATGTCATTCCTTCGGAAAGATACCACGCTATCGGGATTTTATTGCCATTCGGTAGCGTCAATTCAACACCGTCCATAAATTGTAGCAACAATTTATTAAACTGAACTATTCTGGCCTTCGCAATATCTGTACCGGGAGCGGCTTTAGCTTTTAGCACTGGATAACGACATTCGTAAAGTTTATCGAAATAAATGGGTGAATACTTTTCCAAGAGGTCTTCACCACCAACAAGTGTAATTAATTTCTTAATACGATCTAAAAACCTTTCCTTTAAAACCTTGCGTTGATGTTCGATATTTGCAGCAGACTTAACTGCTGCTTGTTTCTTTTTCTTTCTATCCATTTTAGCGTTATGTGATATTAGCAATATAACTAAAAATCGCATACAGAATAGGGCTGAAAAAGAACTACCTTCTTTCGCCAATTTGCTGCCGCCACATCGAGTAATACAAACCCTTCTCTTCCAGTAAATCCTGATGTGAACCTGATTCAGAAATCTTTCCTTTTTCCAACACATAAATCACATCGGCATGCATCACGGTAGACAAGCGGTGTGCGATCAGGATCGTCATCTGTTTGCGGCTGTCAGATATTTCCCTGATCGTATTAGAAATCTCCTCCTCTGTCAGGGAATCCAATGCGGAAGTGGCCTCATCGAAAATCAGCAAACGGGGTTCTCTTAATAAGGCCCTGGCAATTGACAAACGTTGCTTTTCACCGCCTGAAAGTTTCATACCATTTTCACCAAGTACAGTATAAATTCCGTTAGAAGCTTTTGCAATTAAACCGGAAGCCGATGCTTTACTAAGCGCAAGGTTGATCTCCTCATCCGTGGCGGTAGGTTTAACAAAGCGCAGGTTATCCTTAATGGTACCTGCATACAGCTGAGTTTCCTGTGTTACAAATCCAATCTGCCTTCTCAGTGGATTGTAGCTAACCCGTGTTGAGGAAATCCCATTGTAACAGATCTCCCCCATAACCGGCCTGTACAAGCCGACAAGAAGTTTAACCAGCGTCGACTTTCCTGAGCCCGAAGGCCCGACAAAGGCTATGGTTTGTCCGGACTTTATGCTAAACGATAAATCGTCTATCGCATTATATCCGGCTGTTTTATGTTTAAATACAACATCATTGAACTCCAGGCTTTGCAAATTGCCTACTTCAACCGAATTATCTGGGCGTTGCTCCACAGGGCGTTTCATCAATCTATCAAAAGTATTCAAAGACGCATCGGCTTCCCGATAAAGAATGATCATGTTTCCAAGATCCTGCAAAGGTGTAAATATTGCGGTTGAAATAAACTGCATCGCGATCAATTCACCCGTAGAAAGTACCTTTCTAAAAATCAGCCACAAGAGGATAAATAGTATGGATTGCTTCAGTATGCTGAGCAAATTTCCCTGTAAAAAAGAAAGCACGCTTACTTTTCTTGCCTTAAGCATCTCGAGGTTAAATATTTTCAGAGTCTGCTCGTTTAACCTCCTGATCTCCGAAAAGGTTAAGCCAAGGCTTTTGACTAATTCTATATTGCGTAGACTTTCGGTAATCACCCCCGCCTGGCTATCCGTCTGTCTGTTAATAGAGCGCTGTATATATTTTATTCTTTTAGAGAGTAATCCGGTAAGCGAGCCCAATAATAGCACTCCGACAAAGAACACGGGCACCAACAGCCAGTTCTTGCTGATACTGTACCAAATCAGAAAGCCAACTCCAACCAATGAAGAAAACAGCACATTGATAAATGCATTGGAAAAACGCTCAGTATCTGTTTTTACCTTTTGCAGTACTGATAAGGTTGTACCACTCCTGCTGTCCTCAAATTCCTGAAAAGATAGCCGAAGCGTTTGTTTCAACCCATCGTTGAAGATATGCATGCCAAAACGTGCTACAGCTTTGCGGGTCACATAATCCTGCGCGGCCTTGCAAAGCCTGGCCAGTATGGCAATTCCTAAGGCCAATAATAGCCAATACAGAATACCACGTATCAGTTCATTTTCGGGAAGTCGATCCTTATTCGTTGCATATTTATCAATGATAAGACCAAATATAATCGGATCGAGCAGGCTGAGTAGTTGTGCCGAGGCCGCAAGTAAAAGCGATATGACAATTAGCAGGCGATGAGGACGAAGATACTTCCATAATATAATCATAGTTTAATGGGGCTCTTACGTTCCATAATCGTATTTCATGTATTTATAACACCTCAATATTGACAATTGTTTAAGTTGTTGTTTTCCAGAAAGACCAATTAAACCATTTGATTTTATTCTACTCTATGGAGTTATAATCACTTTGAGTTTTATAAAACACAGAATAACTATGATTTTAAGATTCCACCTGTTCTGCACCTTTATTCTGGCTGTTTTGCTAGTTCCTTCGATGCCTTCATATGGCCAAAGTGTAAAAATAGAGAATCCCAATCCACAGGTCATGGAATGGAAGATCGGCGACACCATAAGGAAAGCATTGGTGTATATCCCTAATGGCGCTAAAACTAACAAAACGCCCATTATTTTCACTTTTCATGGTCATGGTGGCAACATGGAAAATATGTACAAAACACGGAGATTTGACCAGTTGTGGCCAGAAGCCATCTTTATATGTCCGCAAGGATTGAATACAGTTGGGCAGTTAACCGACCCAGAAGGAAAATTGCCTGGCTGGCAAAAGGGTATTGGAGCATATGGCGACCGCGACTTGAAATTCTTTGATGCTATGCTCGCGTCTTTACAAAAGAACTACCACATTGACACAAATAGGATTTATGTCACTGGGCATTCTAATGGAGGGGGTTTTACCTATCTACTCTGGGCTGCCAGAGGGCCAGTATTCGCGGCTGTGGCACCAACTGCCGCTGTTGCGGCAAAAGTAATGAAACAACTCAAACCAAAACCTGTATTACATCTTTATGGTGAAAAAGATGAGCTCGTAAAAACCCAATGGCAGAAAGCTACTTGCCAGTTCTTGTTAAGATTAAATGATTGCAGTGATACAGGCGTACCTTTTGCAGCTAATGCCATCTTATATAAATCCAGTATCGGCAGCTCTGTAGTGATCTATAGTCATCCCGGAGGACATGCTTATCCTCCTGCTGCCAACCAGGTGATCATCGATTTCTTTAAACAGCAGTCGAAATGATCATACAAAAACATCATCAATAAGATAGATAAAAATGGTTATTTTCGATATATGAGATTTAGCTTATTATACGTGTAGTTTCAATCCAAAAAAACGCAATGAAATTAAAAGTCATCATAACTGGAGCTACCGGAATGGTAGGTGAAGGTGTACTACAAGAATGTATAGCCAACCCAAAAGTAGAAAAAATCTTGTTGATCAACCGCAAGCCAAGTGGATACGCACATTCTAAAATTGAAGAAATCATACACAGTAACTTCAATGATATAGGCCCCATTGTGGATAGCGTAAAAAACTATGATGCCTGTTATTTTTGCCTGGGGGTTTCTTCTCTAGGGATGAACGAAGAGGCTTACACCAAAGTAACCTACAACCTGACTTTAGATTTTGCAAAAATTTTATCAGCAGTCAATCCGCAAATGACATTCTGTTATGTTTCCGGAGCCAGCACCGACAGTACCGAAAAAGGAAAACAAATGTGGGCCAGAGTAAAGGGAAAAACAGAAAATGACCTGATGAAACTTCCGTTTAAAGCTGTTTATAATTTTCGCCCTGCTTTTATGAAACCAACAAAAGGTGCTAAAAACATGAAAGGGATCTATAAAGTGATCAATGTCCTGTTTCCGTTATTTAGAGTTTTTAGTCCCAGTTATTTTCTCACCCTGGAACAGGTGGGAAAAGCAATGATAAATGTGACTATTGATGGATATTCGAAACAGGTTTTAGAAGTAACAGATATACTTTTGCTTTCTAAAACATAGTTTACTTCCTTAGAATCTTATCCATTGCTTTTCCTTTTGCCAATTCATCAATCAATTTATCCAAATAACGTATCTTTTGCATAAGTTCATCTTCGATTTCTTCCACACGGTAACCGCAGATTACACCGGTAATTTTTGAAACGTTTGGATTTATTTGTGGCGCCTGAGCAAAAAAAGTTTCAAAATCAGTCTTGTTATCGAGATGTAGTTGAAATGTTTGTCTATCATATCCAGTCAGCCAAAATATGATTTCATCTACTTCCTCTTTTGTGCGGCCTTTTTTCTCCGCTTTTTGGATGTAATGTGGGTAAACGCCTGCAAAAGACATTTTATATACTCTATTATTATTCATTTTACCCGTTATTAATTAACACAGCAGATCCAAAAGGATTGTCAACTATCCACAACCAATTCCCCTCCTCATTTCTTTTCATTACACAAGAAGTATGGCCTGTCATTTTAATCGGATGTCCATCTGGTGTATTTCCAGTCATTTCCCATTGATCAAGCCACATAACCAGATCATCAACCACAGTTACATGCGGAGTTCCGCCTTTAATATCTAATTTTAATGCGCATATGTTATTCATCGCCGACTGAATCTGATCAAGTCCCCTTAGCTCCTTCCCCTCTCTATCTATATAAACCGCCTGAGTATGAAAGCAACTTAATGCTCCTATTGCATCTCCATTTTTTATACAATGGCGAAAATATGCTACGGCTCCAGTTTCTGTTTTTCTATTAAATTCTTGCATGCTACTTTTTCAACTTTTCTTCATCAAATATAGATTCATTATTAGTAAATTAGAAAACCGTCTTTATTGAAATAAAGACGGTTTTCTAAACAATGATAACACAGCATGTAAGCTATCTTCAATTTTTCTCCTTTTAAACTCATGTCAAATCCAAAAACCAGCATACTATTGCAGGTATTAGAAAGCGTAATCAATCATCATGACAGGATTATGAAGACTACACTTAAACCCGAGAAATGTTTAATATTTTACTAGGTTTTGATATCATATACCCCACCTATTCTATACAGGTTCTCTACGGGTTCTTTACGACTTTAGCCGTAGGGGAGCCGTAAGGAATACGGTATCTAATTGGCATATTTCTTTGTCCCGGCAACACACAGAATCACCCCAGCTGTTACGCCTAACCTAGCAAAAATGATTTAGTTCCTCAAATAGAATCTATAATTTTATGTATTGAGTCTTTTTGCCTTTTGATTACAAATTCCTTTGCCTTAGCCAATTTCTTGAGTGCTTTGGGATAATCTCCATGAATTTCCATCAGTGTATCTCCAATTTGGTTCCCACTGGTAAAATCAATTTCAAAAAGCCATTCTGACAAACCAATATCTGCCCACATCTGTCCCTTTCGAGTATCTGTTGGCTGTCTGAGATGAATAGCAGGGACATTTGATGAAAAGGCAATGATCGGTGAGTGCATTTCGAAACTAATCAGCGCCCTTGCCTGAGCATAGACCGATTGAGCCTCATCCGGAATCCAATAGGTATCCCGCCACACTACCTGTTTTTTCACATCTTCGGGAAGTGGATCTACCAATATTTCTTTGGCTAGCTCAACCTGATAAATAACTTCGGGGCAGGCCAATACCTTTAAGCCGGTTTCCCTTACCCATCTGATGATCACCTCACGAAGTTTTGCATGGTCTGTTTCATTATAATACTGGGAAATCATGTATTTCTTTGACTCCTCCTCTGTGGGCTGTACCCCCTTCATTTTCCAGTATGGCGTATACCGAAGGCGAGGTATCACACAGATAAATTCTCCTTTTTTCAAACCTACCCTATTCAGATAATCAGTTGCAAGCTGATCATTTCTAAGGTTAATCGCAAAAGTTGCATCCGGAGCAAACTCCGTTAACGGGCATTTTGACTTTAAAGATTTTAAATAATCTAATGAAGCAGTATCCCTGCAATATATAAACGAAGCCTTGTTGATTAAGTCTAAAGATGCTACATCACCATCAACCAACGAAATACCGTACATACCAAAAGGCTTACCAGTTTGTTTATACCATGCCCTTAGATCGACTGGAACAACAATCCAGGGACCAGAGCCATGTACCATAATGTCGCATGTTTCAAATGCTTGCTGCAGTTCTGGTGTAGTTGGTTTTCCGTTAGTATCAATTTTTCCAGGAGCAAGTTTTAATTGACTAAAACTCTTCTTTAGCAACTTATCCACACCATTCTCCAGATTATTTGGCCATAGCGTTATCTCAGCCCTAGGGAGATAGGTATTAAACAGCTCCATAATTCCAAAAGTGTGCCCAATATCGCCGATATTAACAGTCTGCCAGGACGAACGCAATAAGATTTTTGCATTGGGTTTAATTGCACCGCTACTGATGGCCCCCATCAGTGGTGCAGCAATAGGAAGTGCAGCAAAGGCCGCCAGATCCTTTATAAATTTTCTTCTTTCCATCTTCAAGTTCTATGGCTTTTTTTCAATTTTAAAAATATGAGGCTTTGGCTGGTTTACCTCGTAAATAGCCGCAGCTAGAACCGGTAATTTCTTTAAGGCCTCTGCTTCTCCATTCTTTTTCAAAATGTAGTTTTTAAATTGTTTCTGATAATATTCATAATGGCCCCCATCTTTTAAAGATTCCAGTCTTTTATCCAGATATTGCTCCACTACAGTTATATCGGATTGATCTTTAAGGCCCGAAAGCTCGTTAAATTCAACAAACCGAAGATTACGAATCACTGCTTCTGCATCCCTGTATTTTACACAGGCATCCATCACATTTATAGCCTGCTGATATTGAGGTGTGTTTTGATATAACGACAGATTAATTCCGGTTAAAAACGCTTCATCGGTAAAGGAAGCAATTAAAACATCATCAATAAAAAGATTATAGCTCCCCGGTTGTAAACTTTTCACCTGCAATAGCTCAGTGTTAAATTCTTCATAAAAAGGAACCCAACTAAGCGCTTTTTTTGCAGATTCTTTAACCGGACAAGGCAGACTCTTTTCAATACATTCAAAACTGAGCACGTTATTTTTATTGGATTGCTTTTTTATTTCTGCGTTAAAGCTATTCTTTTGTGATGCCGACAGGTCATTCCCAATCACTAATTTCGAGACATATTGAGGGGCCTTTGTATCCTTAAGAAACTGGTAAGCCATTACAAAATGACCGGCAGACAAGGGATGTACTCTATCTTTACCGATAATGGTAAATGCAGGATCTTTTGCCTGTTCTTCTCTATTGATACGCAGCAAAACAGTCTGAAAATCGACTAAGCCGGTTTGGTACTTTTCAGATAGGGAATGCATTTGTTCAGCACACCTTTGTAAAGCATCATTAACACCATACAAATTCGGAGTTTCTATAACTGCCGTCTGATCATAAATTGAAGGTTTAAGGAGAATTACATTCCCTACTCGTTTTTTCAAGATACTTACAGCGGCATCTGTATTGCTGTTGTAAGCCGTCAACGCCTTTTCCTTTAACTCATCATTAGCATCTTTTTTCCCATAAAGATCTCGTTTCACATCGTTCATCCCAATCATCATCACCGCATGGGTAGGTTCATGGATCAGAACATCCTTATCCATCCTTTTCAAGATTCCGGCAGCAACATCTCCGGAAATCCCACAATTGAAAAAATTGATTTGTTCCTTCGGGAACCGTGTGGCATAGTACATCCACAAATCATTGTAATACTCCCCGTTATTAGTAATGCTATTACCGACAAAGCAAACCTTACTCCCATTAGGAAAAAGGGATTTATTAAGCGCTTGTGCAAATCCATTTAAGGTATGAATGAACAGCCCCAGGAACAGAATTATTTTATATTTCATATGCATTGACAATAGATTAATTAAAACACTCTATTTTAAATACCCAGGCATGTTCGCATGGCATTGTTGCTGGATTTAAAGTAGGAGCTTGGATCCTTAACTGATCTCCTTTTATGACAGATTTAACTGAAGCTCCAGAACCTAATAAACTTACTTTACCTGCTTTTTTAACCTTACTGATCAGCAGATCAGTTTCTGGCCATTTTGTACAGATCACGTAAAGATCTTTTCCTTTTTGAGTGTAAAAAATAGTTTGGCCCTTACTATGCTGAGGTCTGTTGGCCCATGAAGAAGTACCATATATGGCTTCTCCGTTTACCTTCAGCCAGCTACCCATATCCAATAAACGTTCCTGCATAATTACCGGAATGAGTCCATTGGCATCGGGTCCGATATTAAGCAAAAGATTGCCGCCGTTACTCACTTTATCGATCAGCAAATCGACTAACTGTTTGCTTGAAAAATAATGATCTAAGGTTTCGAACCGATTAAAACCATAGGAAGTTCCTATTCCGCGGCTCTCTTCCCAGGGATGTTCAGCTTTTTCACCTATCCCTTTGGCATCATGTACCAGCTCATATTCAGTTGTGTAATAGCCGCCATGTTTACTTCGTGTTTCTTTTCCCCAACGGTCATTTACCACAACAGTATTTTTCACTGCAGATTCATTATATAACCAGGATAGAAACTTCGTGCTTTTAAGTTTTCCCGATTCATAATCCCATTCCCCGTCCGAAAAGATCACCTCTGGCTTATAACGGTTAACCAAGTCTTTCATTTGAGGCAACATATGGCTCTCCACGTAACTGTCTATAGTTTGGGGTTTATAAAGTGGGTTAGTCCATTCCAGCAGGGAATAATAAAACCCCATCTTCAATCCCTTAGCTTTAACCGCATTGGTAAGATCACCAGCAATATCGCGACGTGGTCCAACATCAACACTGTTCCATTTATTGCTTTCAGCACTGGGCCATAAACAAAATCCATCGTGGTGTTTAGAGGTAAGCACCACATACTTTGCACCTGATTTAACGAAGAGCTCGGCCCATTCATCTGCTTTAAAATATTCTGCTTTAAACATTGGTGCAAAATCGCTGTATTTAAACTGTTCGCCATAAAACTTCCTATGATGCGCACTAAATAATTTATTGCCCTGTATCAGTCTGTTTTCATAATGTTCGGCATATTTTTCGTAAACCCCTTCAACTTCATTAACAGGTGCATAGGCTGGGACTGAATAAAGCCCCCAATGAATAAAGATACCAAACTTAGCATCAGTCCACCAACCCGGAGTTTCTCTTTTATCCAGTGATTGCCATTCGGGCTGATACGTTTGGGAAAAGCTATTCCCAGTTATGGTCATTAGTAATAAGCAGCACAGTAATCTCATTTATCTTAGGGGTTTAAAAGTCATTGAAATGGCACCTTCCTTAACCTGTTTGGTTAAACGGATAGCCAAACGGGTATAAGGTTTTCCTCCTTCAGACAGCTCTTCACTTTTAATTTCAAATTCATTTTTACTCTCTATGGTAACTAACATCTTATCTTTCTTACCGGTGATTTCAATTTGACGGGGATTGATCTGCTTCCAATTTCCCCTTGTAATTAAGGCAGTCTCATAGGTTTGACCATTACTGAAGCTGAAATTGTCACCAACTGTCAGAGATCCCCTTGGCTTGCGGTTGTAAATAAATTCCCTTTCTAGTTTTTTCAGTTCCTTTACCGGGTAAGCTGAAGCAATGTCCATCACCAGCTTATCCTGATCATCAGTAAAGTTAGTACTGATGATATTGGCTTTCGCCGCAGCTCCAGGTACCTGCTCCTGACCTGCAACAAGAGGTACCGGATGCCCATAAGAAGCAATGGTTTTATAAGTGTACCTTTCCGGCCCAAAAGTTTTGGAAGTATAAGGTATAATTCCCGGATCCCCCATCAATACCTCATCTCCAATCACAACAGAGAAAGATCCAATATCGTTGTGGTTATGGTGTTCATTATTGTTGCCTCCTTTAATAGCAACACCCATATCTAAATCCGAGTTTTTCCCCGGCCGAACAGTAAGTACCCCTGCTTGGTCGAAGTAAGACCTGAGTTCAGTACCCTTAGCATTTACGGTAACCTTCGCAGAAGATATTTTTTCGGGGAAAACGGCTAGAATACTTTCAGCCAAATCTGTGGAACGGCCTTCAAAAGTGCTTTTCTTAAAGCTTGAAATATCTATACCAAGGTTCCTATTTACATAATAGAGAATAAATGCGGATGGCTGGGTATAGGGTCTGCAATCACCAATTGAAGGAAATACATCATGGATAATTACTGTCTTGGGAAGAAATTCTGCAATCAGTTTTACCTTGGGGTCTGCAAACAGGTCAATTTGGCCATTAGTGCTTTTGTATACTGTTTCACGTAAAAGAACAAAATGCCCGAAACCATAATTATAATAGCCCAAACCTTCAGTACAATAGCCATCAGGCAGAAAACCATGAACGCCGTTTTTATGATAGCGCTCCGCAATGGCGATAAATTTAGCTCTTTCTGTTTTGTCGTTAATGACAGTTTCGGCAGCACCAACAGTACCTGAAAGACAAACCGCATTAAAGTTATTGGTATTCGTTAAAAAGAAATTCTCCTTGTTGCCAGTGGCAACTGAGTTCAATACAGGATCGAATACCCGCAGCTGCAGGGCTTTGATCGCTTCTGCTTTAACCTTTGGATCGATCTTGTCATCCAGCAGGTATAATGCCTGAGCAATATGATGGGCATAACTTACGGCCGATAACTCGACCAGATATTTTTTCCCCTCAAAATTTACTTTATTATAATCATGTGTAGGATTTACCCATGATTTCTGACGACACAGCTCGAGTATTGCATTTTCTGCTGCCTTGGTATATTTCCCTTGATCCATAAGGCATTCTGCAAATACATACTGTGTTAGCCATAACAACCGTTTTTGAAGCATGTTCTTTCCAGGAACAGAAGTTCCCTTAGTCCAGTAAGCGAGGTAGTCTGAATCGCTCCAGGCTGGAAAAGGTTCGTTTAATGAACTATCGGCACTTTTGAGCAGTTTAGCATATTTCCCGGTCTTAAATAGCCTGTCCCATTCTTTACGATTGTTATAAGTTTCCCCAAATCCAGCAGGTTTTTCCGGCAACATCGCTGCAATTTGCTGAACCCTTTGCATATCCAAGGGCTGCAGTAGTACTATCGGCTTAGAATTGTCATAAACATCATTTTTAAGGGTTTGCCCCTTTACCATACCACCTCCAATCAGAAGCAAAAAGAGCGTAACTTTTTTCAATAATTCCATCTCTACTATTTTATTGCGTTACAGTAATTTCAAATTCCCTGACCACTTTTTTATTGCCATCAATATTGTTATTAAACCCAACTAAAGTTACTTTATAAACACCTGGGTTTTTATACACATAACTATAATTGGTTAATCTGCGTCCCGCGAGATTCTGTATTGCTAATCCAAAATCAGCAACTTCCTTTGTTGCATTTAAATTTAAAGGTCCTGTAACCAGCCAATCTTCATTATCTGCTGAGTTTGCAGCCCCACCATTCATCCTCAATTCAGTTGCAGAAACCACCCATGCAGCAGTTGGATTTTTAAAGTTATAGGCCATCCATGGCCCCGTGGCTAATGAAACAAGGGGCAGGGTTGATTTGTCGGGAAACAAATTACTGATAGAAAAGGCGCGGACAACCCAGGTAGGCTGTGCAACTGTGGGTTTCATTACCGCATCATACTTAAATGCCAGTGCAAAAGGAGTATCGTCTGCAGCATATGTGCTCAGATCAATGATTCCAGATACTGTGCTGGTGGAATTGACAGCCAGCGTTACCTGATCACTGATGTCCGTCCAGTTACTGGCCAATATGTTTTCTGAAGTCTTTCCAAGCAGATTCTTAGTAACCAGAACTTTAAGAGAATTGGCTTGTGCTGTTCCCGCAAGGGCTGTTGTAAACTGTAGCTGCGGAATTCCACGCTCTATCGTCACCACATCTTTATTTGCATACCTGAAGCCACGTTCCCCAGAATAGAAAACAATATTTTCTACATCGCCAGAAAAGTTAAACCTCAGCGTATCATCAACTTTATATTGAAACTTGCTCAGTTGAACTTCGAAGTCAGGTTGAACAACATCCATTTTTTTGCAGGAAACAAACAGTAGCACAGCAAAAAGCAGCATATATATACATTTCATAATTTGAAGATTAATATCCCGGGTTTTGTACTAATAAATTATTCAGTTGAATATCATGGATAGGAATGGGCATAAAAATATTCCTGGATGAAACCTTGGTAGCAGCTGTGGTAATATTCGTTGCCGTTCCGGCATTGCCATTTGCATAGGTCAGAAAAGCTTTCATATCTGCTACAAATTTCCCCCAACGAATCAGATCATTTCTTCTTAAACCTTCAAAACAAAGCTCCCTTGACCTTTCTTCCTTTATCGCATCAAGCAGTGTTGTTTTGCTGGAAATCTCTAATGTCGACAGGTCTGCATCGGTAGATTGGGTGATCGTGGCGGTAGCGGTAGCACCTGATCCACCACCTCCGGTAATCGTAATGGTGGGTGCAGTTGTATAATAAGGCCCTGAGGCAGTCAAAGTTCCGGGTGAAGTAATGATGATACCAGTAACAACCCCAGCTGAAATGGTAGCCTCGGCAGTAGCTCCACTGCCACCACCGCCAGTAATTGTTACTGTTGGCACGCTCGTATATCCTGTCCCCCCTTTAGTTACTGCAATGTGTTTTACTACATTTCCATACAATATACCGTATGCTCTTTTACGAACCATATTCACATACTGATAGGCATTAGCAGGCCCATTCACTTCGTTTTCAGCTTCAGCAAGCATCAGCAATACATCCGAATAACGGAGGAATGCGAAATTCTGGGAAGTGTAATTTTTGTCTTTTGGCTCCACAATCTCGTATTCCCTACGCCATTTCCCTGCATTCATGAGCCATGTATTTGTAACATTCGTCTTCACAGCGGTTGCTCCTGAGCCCCAGGTATAATTGGCACAATTCCAATCCCTTCTCCAGTCGAATGAGGCTTTGTTTGGTGTGGCAGTACTCAATGGGTTTAATTGATAAGAGTTGTACAATTTCCGGGTTGCATTTACCGATCCGGAGCTAAATCCTTTATTTGCATCATTGCAGGTAATTCCGCAAAACCTGCCTGTATAGGTATTTCCAAAATTAACCCCACCCGTATTGTTGCCCCAAAATTCCAGTTCCCACATGCTTTCCTTCACATCGTACTGCTCTTTTGCATATTTTAGGAATATATCTCTGTAATCCGGATTTAGTGCATGTTCAGGTGCATTCCCTGTCGGATGTACTACTTTATCCGCCCAAAACAAAGCATCTTTATATTTTTCTGTATCGTTTAAAGGAAAGCCCGCCATATAAAGATATACCCTCGCCAACATTCCCTGAACAGCTGTGCGGGTAACTTTACCACCCATACCCAATGATGTAGCAGTCTGCGTTTGCAATAAGGATTCGGCATCAATCATATCCTTAGTGATTTGTGCATATACCTCCCGCATCGGGGTTCTCGCAATATTCACTTCAGTTACTGATGCTGTAGGCGTTAGGATCAGTGGAACATCTCCATAATTACTAACCAACATGAAATACTGAAAACCGCGCAGAAACAAGGCCTGCCCTTTGATTACGTTTTTTGCAGTCTGATCCATCTCCACATCATCAACCTTGGAAAGCAATAGATTGGCTCGCTGAATGCCCGTATAAAGGCCTTTCCAGAACAGTTCGTTCTTTGCATCCGCAGCATCGTACTGATAAGTAGTGGTTAACTCTACCGTCTTTCCATAAGATTCATCTGTATTGGTAGTAAACATATACAGGTAATTGTTTCCATATACCTCTATGGTGCCCAAAGCATTATAAACTCCATTGAGCGCACTTTGCAGCTGCTCTGGTGTTTTGTAAAAAGCTTTCGGATCAATAAAATCAGTAGGATTGGTGTCCAAAACTTTCTGACAGGAAGTAGTTATCGCTGCCAGTATGATGAGGTAAAAATATTTTAGCTGTTTCATACTTTTATAATTAAAATTTAGAGCGACACGTTTAATCCGAATATGAGTGTACTTGCACGTGGATAGGCAGAAAAATCGAATCCAGGTGTAAGTGCTGAGTTTCTAACAGAAACTTCGGGATCAGGTCCGGAATAGTTTGTCCAGGTAGCAATATTCTGAGCAGAAGCATAAATCCTTAAACTTTTAAAATTGGCCTTTTTGAATATTTTCGCTGGAAAGTTATACCCTAATGAAACTGTTTTTAATCTGAGGTATGAGCCATCTTCAACCACCCTGCTTGAGTAATAAAAAGGCCCCTGTCCACCTGTCCGGAACAAAGTATTGCTGGGGTTGTCAGGCTGCCATCTATCGGCATAACTAGCAAACTGATTTAAAAACCTCGACTGCTTTCCATTCCCCTCAAACAACAAACGGTTGGCATTGATGATGTCGTTTCCGTAAGACCATTGCAGGAACACGTTCAGGTCAAATCCTTTATAAGTAAAATTATTTGACAAGCCTCCTGTATGGATAGGAAGACCACGTCCGATTACGGTGAAATCTGATGCATTAACGTTTCCATCTCCATTGATGTCTTTATACTTAATGTCGCCAGGCTGTACTGTAGGATTCCCATTTCTTGGGAGATTGGCTTTAAGCGTATAAACACCTGTAGGACTTTTATCAAAATCTTCATATTGGTAAACCCCGTCCCAAATAACACCATACAATTGTCCTACAGGTTGCCCAATTACAGCGATATAAGGAGAAAGGGCATTCCATTTCTGGTCAAAACTTACCGGACTGGTTATTGAAGTTTGGTTTTCAGCAAGTTCCAGTACTTTATTTTGGTTGAAACTAATGTTAAAATTTGAGCTCCAACTAAATTCTTTACTTCTGACATTGATAGTGTTCAGCGAAATCTCAAGACCTTGATTTTGCATTTTACCTATGTTTTTAAAAGCATCAGATAACCCAGTTGTATAAGGCAATAAGGCCAATAGCAACAGATCATGGGTAGTTTTTCTATAAAGATCGACCGTTAAATTTACCCGCTGTTTAAATAGACTTAAATCATAACCAATATTAAGCTGCTTTGTGGTTTCCCATCTCAGCGTACCATTTCCAAAGGCCGTCAATATCGCCCCTTTTGAGGGAGAACCATTACCATAAGAATATCCGGCCGAATTGGGTTGGGTAATCTGATCCAGATATGGAAAGTCGCTAACGCGGTTATTACCAGTCTCCCCATAACTTAAACGTAATTTTGCGTCAGACACAAATTTCAATTTCTTCATAAAATCCTCAGCACTCATGCGCCATGATATTGCTCCCGAAGGGAAGTATCCCCAACGATGTCCAGGGGCAAATTTTGAAGATCCATCAGAACGGAAGGAAGTAGTAAAATAATATTTTGATTTATAATTGTAATTTAAACGTCCCAGATAAGATACCAGACCAGACCTTGAACTTAAGGAAGTACCGATCTGAGAAGGAGACTCATCCAGACCATCCAGTCCCAATGACTCGTTTGGAACATTGAGCGCATTGAAACCGGTTCTTGCCATTTTGATTCCTTGCACCGTATATCCCCCTAAAATGGTAAAATTATGTACTTTATTAAATACCTTTTTATAGGTAAGCGTATTTTCGTTCAATAAAATTGTGGTAGGATTATTATAAATTGATCCATTCACACCACTGGAATTGCGGTAATTACCTGCTTGTGTTGAAGAGTTATTAAATGTTTCATTTCTCAACATCGTATTGGTAATCCCACCTGTAACCCTTAGGGTAAGATCCGGTATAATTTTATACTCGGCATAAGCATTGGCAATGAATGTTGTGTTTAGGCTCCTGCGAAGTTCATTTTTGGCAGAAATCACAGGATTAACCCGGTAATCAGCAATTACGTTGTAATCAAAACCAGGATCAAACAGTTCATCATCCAGGTTATTGTCATTGCCAGTTACTGGACGATAACCCCATACTGCATAAAGGAGATTGGTACTGGCCGACTGTGAGGAAGAAACATCTTTTACTATCGTTCCATTAGAAACACTGTAGCTATAATTCACATTTGCGCCAATTTTCAGCTTCTGATTTACATTCTGATCCAAGGTAATACGGCCCTGGTAACGCTTGAAACCAGAATTCAAAATCACCCCATCTTGGTCGATGATGTTACCCGAAATCGAATATCGTGTTTTATCTGATCCTCCTCTTATGGAGATGTCATGGTTCTGCATAGGCGCAGTTCTATAAATCTGATCCTGGAAATTAAGCGCTTTTACATTTCGATAATCTTCCAGAGTTTTTCCATCTTTCAGATAAGCAAGAGCCGCAGCTGTCGGATCAAGCTCCAATTGATATCTAACAAATTCATAGGGGCTCATTAAATCGATGGTCTTCGTATTTTTCTGAACACCATAATAACCATTATAGGCAATTACAGGTTCGCCCGCCTTCCCCCTTTTGGTAGTAATGATAATTACCCCATTTGCCCCTCTTGCACCATATATAGCTGTCGCCGATGCATCTTTTAAAACGTCAATAGACTCAATATCGGCAGGACTTATAGAATTGCTATTCGCATCTTCCAAGGGAAAACCATCCACGACATATAAAGGAGAGTTATCCTGTGTGATAGAACCAGCGCCACGAATCACGATGTTGTTGGCTTGACCTGGCTGACCGTCAGTGCCTGAGACCAGAACACCGGCTACTCTGCCACCAAGGGCTTCGTCAAATGATCTTACCGGGGCCTTTTCAAAATCGCTCATTTTTACCTGGCCAACTGAGCCCGTAAGGTCTTTTCGGGTAGTTGTGCCGTAGCCGATAACGACAATTTCATTCAATGCATTGTCAAGGGATTTAAGTGCAAGGGTGATGGTGTTCCTATTATTTAAAGGAATATCTCTGGACTGGTAGCCGACATATCTGAAGGATAATGTAGCATTTGCATTTGAAACAGTAAGTACAAATTTACCCTCAGCATCAGTCGAAGCTCCGGTTTTAGTACCCTTTTCAAATACAGTGACACCAAAGAGCGGTTCATTGTCATCAGACGTCACTTTACCTGAAATCTTCTTGCTTTGTGCATTACTTTGGGTTGATAGAGCCATTAACAATATCCAGGAAAACAATACCCTGAAAGTAACAACGCCGCAAAGCTTTAGGGGTTTAAGTAACATATTTATATTTGGTTAGTTGCAATAAAATCAATATCTGATCAACATTCTTAGAGCGCTATACAAACCTAATAAATTATATATTGTATACAATATATAATTGAATAAATAAGAATATTTTAATAAAACATAGATAAACAGATGAATTTATCAATATATGGTTCGATATCTTGTTATTTAAACAATACTATTAAATAACTAAAGCATTTCACATTCAAACTTTTAGCGAAAATATAGACCACCGTTAATGTCTATTGTGGCTCCTGTAATATAGTTACCGCCCTCTCCTGCCAAAAATGCAACCGCAAGTCCGATGTCACGAGGTTGTCCAATACCAAGTGGTACACCTTCGGCTATTTTAGCAACCCCATCAATGCCATGTGTTTTATTTAACAGATCAGTTTCAATAATCCCAGGGGCAATACAATTTACCCGTATCCCAAATGCTGCACCCGTCCGTGCTAATGTTTTGGTTAGTCCTAAAATTGCGCTTTTGCTGGCCGAATAATGTGCATGGCCATACAAAGCCCCCTGCTGTCCAACCACAGAGCTGATGTTAATGATTCTTCCATCTTTCTGTTCGCGCATCATTTCCATGGCATATTTCGAACATAAAAAACAACTGGTTAGGTTAGTTTCGAGAATATATGACCAATCCTCAGCTGTGATCTCAAAAATATCTTTTGCCTGCGATGTACCGGCATTATTAACCAATATATCCAATTGACCAGTTTGATCTTTTACAAAATTAAAAAGTTCTGCTACTTCATCTTTTACACCCACATCAGCAGCCTTAAAAAACACTTTTCCATTAAACCTTTTAAGGGCAGTAATGAGCTCCTGAAGTTCATCACTTTCCGCTCTGTCATTCAATATAATATTTGCACCTTTTTCCGCAAGGGTTAAGGCTACGCCTCTACCTATTCCTCTTAATGATCCTGTTATTAATGCTGTCTTACCAATTAATTCGCTCATGACAATAAATTTTAATTAAAATTCTGATCTGGTGATGCTTTATGTACTTCCTTAAACAAGGTAAATCTTAAAGCAATAAAAATAAAAATGCTGCCCAATAAATAGGCAAAAGAAAGTGATGACAGGCCATCAGATAATCCCAAAGTAGGTTTTAAATACCCCAAAATCCAGGGTGCAAAAGCGCCAATTAAAAAAGCAAACATGATCATTGCCCCTGAAACCGAAGCTCTAATGCGAGCTGGAGTCACCAGGAACAAAGAGGCATAAATATTAGAATCATAAAGCCCTCTAAAAAAACCAAACAGTCCCATTCCTGTATATACCCAAAACAGATCATTTGCAGAACCCAACAAATAAATAAAAGGACAACCTAATAACAAGCCAAATGCTTGTGTTTTCAGTCTTGCACCAACATTAATCTTCGCAAATCGATCAGAAAAACGTCCGCCTAACAAAACGCCAAGAAAAGCAAACACATGATGGTAGAACATGGACGAGAATCCTGCATTTGCTAAAGAAAGGTTAAACTTTTCATGCAGAAAGGTTGGAGCCCAGGTTAAATATCCCACATTAACAAATACCATACAAGCGAATGCTAGGGTAAGCAGAATTGCTGTTTTTCTTTCAAACAATCCTTTTAAGCCATCAAACAGGGTTACTTTCTGAATCACCGCCGACACCTCTGGCAAAACAATTTTCTTAAACCTTAGCACAAGGATCCCAGAGAGCAGGATACCTATCCCACCAAAAAAATAAAATGCAGTACTCCATCCAAAGCGCTCGGCGATCAATGCGCCAATCAAACCGCTCATAATGATTCCTGCATAAAGCGCAGTTTGATGAATAGCCATAGCTAGACCAGTTTTATCACCATATTTTTCTCCGATGAGGGCATTAGCTGCCGGGGCATAGAAAGATTCGCTGCTCCCCACAATACCTCTTAAAATAACAAGATGAAACAGTCCTGCACTGAGGCCAGTAAAAAAGGTAGCCGTACTCCATAATAACAGGCTAAAAATAATCACCTTCTTTTTACTAAAAACATCCCCTATATAACCACTTAAAGGAACGCACAACCCTATTGCCCAAATAAATACGGATGCGATCATCCCCAATTCGGCATCTGTTAGCTTCAAGTCTGCTTTAATATGGGGTAAGATCACATTAAAGATCTGACGGTCTGCCTGATTGAAGAAAAAAACCAACCATAACAGCACAATCAATTCCCAGTTAAAGGACTTGGTACTTAAGCTACTCTGAGCATTTCGTTTGAACATATCTGATGTTATTCTCTAGATGGATTACTTTACAAAATAGCCCTTTGCATTTTCAGGCCGTATTTCGGTCAGTTTTCCATTGTAATGTCTTAAATCTCTTGGCTCATAGTTATACTCCGCAATTGCCTCTTCATTGATATCTATTCCTAGTCCTGGTAAATCGTTAATTTGCATCATTCCATCCATAAATTCAACTTTTTCAGTACTTATTTTATTCCGGTAAGGCACATCACTGCTCATGGTTTCCAAGAAATGAAAATTAGGGGTAGAAGCTGCAATATGTAAGGTCGCAGCATTGGCTATCGGTCCGCTTGGATTGTGTGGACAAAGCGGGATATAATAACATTCTGCCATAGTCGCAATCTTTTTAAGTTCCGAGATACCACCTGCATGACTTACATCGGGCTGGATAAAATCTGCGCATTCCTGGTTTAGAAAACTTCTGTAATCCCATCTGCTGTACAATCGTTCTCCAGCGGCAATCGGAACTTTGGTTTTCCTTCTTAATTGCGCCAGTCCCTCCATATGATCAGGTGGAATTGGTTCCTCAAACCAAGTAATGTCAAAATCTTCAAGCGCATGCGCAACTCTTATAGCGGTTGGCATATTAAACCGACCATGTCCTTCAATTAAAATATCAATATCACTACCCACAGCATCGGTTACTGCGCCAATACAGGCTAAAGCGTATGAAAATTCCTTTTTACTCAGGTTCATATATGCTGAACCAAATGGATCCCATTTCAACCCCTTGAATCCAGTTTTAACGGCTTCCCTGGCTTTCTCTGCAAATTCCTCAGGTGTCTTTGCAGGCGCAAACCAACCATTTGCATAACATGGCACAGCATCTCTTACTTTTCCACCGAGTAACTGGTACACCGGAACACCTAAATCTTTTCCCTTAATATCCCACAAAGCCATATCTATGGCAGCAAGGGCGCTCATTAAAACCACGCCACCACGCCAATAAGCATCACGATAGCAATCATGCCATATCGCTTCTATATTATGTGGGTCTTTTCCTATTAAATATCGCTTAAGTTCATTTATAGCTTGTAAAACTGTCTGCTCCTTCATTTCTAGAGTCGCTTCCCCAACTCCGTAAAGACCAGAATCTGTAATAACTTTCACAAACACCCAATTTGTTCTGTAAGCATGACAAATAAAGGTCTTAATTTCAGTGATTTTCATAATGGTTGTGTTTATAATTCTATGCTGGTATCTATTCGCATTATTTTTGTGTTTAATCCCTGGGCGCTGCACAAAAAGGCAAAATATGAGGGATCAGCTGTATTCTCGGCAAACATTCCATAATGGTTAGGAATAACAATTTCAGAATTCAAGTCGAGTGAAAAACGTACAGCATCTTCGGCATTCATGTTGCCCAACTTTCCGTTGATACAGACAAAAAATAAGTCCAGTTTTGCTCCCGACATTTTGGTAATCAAACCGGCAAGCTCAGGTACATATTCTGTATCTCCCGAAAAATAAATAGTATGTTGTTTATCATTAATTAATAATCCCGTAGAAAAGGGATCAGAGTGAAAAGCCGGAGTAGCGGTAAGTTTTAATCCCCCTAATTCAAGGCTTTCGTATTGCTGGATTAAAACCATATTCCGACCATTAATTTTCAGCCGTTTTGCGTGTTCAATCACACTTATAGGGCCTATTATTTTACACATCGGATAAAGCTCCAGAATACTGAGGATAGTTTGTGGATCAAAATGATCCAGATGGTTATGTGTACAATAAATATAGTCAGGATGTAAATCTTCAATGGCCACAGGTACGGGAACCATTCGTTTCAATCCTTGGATCTCTTCTATTGAATTACTTAGATAAGGATCTATGACTAACCTAATGCCCGCAGCATCTAAAATATAGCCGCTCTGTCCTATCCATTTTATAATCATCTGATGGTTTAATTTTTGGTTAGTATGCCTATACGCTTTTAAATCATGCGTATTCGACAGCAATCCAAAATTATAACATTATATATTGTATACAATATATAATTGAATATTTAACAAATTAGGAAATAATCCCACAAACTATTAATATTTTACTAATGAATAGGCGTGAAAAATAAAAAAAATGCTATTTAAACTTATCGCTCATCTGAGCCAACAGATCTGCTTTAGCGTTTACACAGTGTATTGCTGCAGCAGCTTCCACGGCTGCAGGATTTCTGCTTTCCAAAGCATCGAGGATAGCTCTGTGCTCCTCTATAACTTCCGTTGTCCGCCGCGAACCAAAGCCATAAGTAAGGCGTAATGTATTAATCAGTTGCCAATGCTTTTCCAAAATTTGCAAACCTTCGCTGTTATTTGCCAGTTCATATATAGTCGAATGAAACCTTCTATTTAATTGCAAACAGGTAGTATAATCTTCTTTTGAAGCCGCAGCTTCATAACTTTTTTGGATTTGATTAAGTGATTTGAGATCTTTCTCCTTTAAATTTTCAATACACTTTACAGTGAGGTATACCTCAATTAACTGCCTGATCTCGTAGATACTTTCTAAAAACTGTCTGTCTACCTTTCTTACATGAGCCCCTTTATTTGGCTCAATAATCAACAAACCTTCACCCTGCAATTGTTGCAAAGCTTCCCGAATTGGCATTTGGCTTACTTTATACCGTTCAACCAACTCTGCTATTTTTAATCTTTCTCCTGAAATAAAATATCCCGAAAGAATATCTTCCCGAAGTTTTTCTCTTACCCTGGAATAAGTAGGATTTGCCAGTTCGCTTAAAGAATCAGATTGTAATTTGTCTTTCAATTTCGAAATTTTTTAAATAACCATCAAATATACAATATATATTGTATACAATCAGATAGCACCAAGGCATACAAAAAGGGCTATAGAATAATCTATAGCCCCGTTAGCCCAGAATCTTTTTTAGAATTAAGGTGTTGGTGTTACCAGAGTTTTTGGCACTAATCCTACATCAATCTTACGCACCATCTCCTGCAAATGGAGCTTGGTTAAACCAGTAGCAACAGGTATCGCTTTTTTGATGTCGGTCTTAAGACTTATTAAATGAGCACGCATGATACTCGCACCATCTGATTTAGTAACATCAGGATTCATGTAAATATTAATCCCCCCTAATTGATTGGTCATCACAATTTCGGTGGTGGCAACAAATGTTTTTATAGCATTGCTGATATAAATCTGCTGAAGATTTCTTCTATAAATATCGATCGGTTGGTGCTTGTAAAGCTCTCCCCAAACACCCATTTTCAGATCTTTAAGGTACTCCATTACGGTATAATTTTTAACCGGATCTGTCGCTTCCCTATTGATCATTTTCACAAAAATATCCGACCCCATCATACGCATCAACACGACATATTGAAGATTACCTATGGTATTCACAGGATTAGCACCTGTTACATCCGATATCTGTTTGTTGATTAACCAGGTTGGTGTATTAAAAAACTGATCATTGATGAATTTCATGGCTTCTTTCTGTGTCGCATAAGGTACAGGGGCCAATAATCCGCCTGGCTGTTCCACACTTTTAAAGGTGGTGTAATTACCAGCAAAATTCCGGATCACATGGCCTAGATATAGGGTGTATTGTTTGATTACTTCCTTATACATTTCACCGGCCTTCTCATAACCTTCGTTCGGTTCACGGTTCCAGGTGATCAGATTCGGCACTACCCTTTTCAGATTTTTGATACCGTAAGCACTTGCTTTCATGGCATTATCTCCCATATCTTCACTTTGCGAGCGTGGATCTGTATACAAGTTTTCTCCACCAAAGAACAGGCGTTTATTGCTGCTTAAGCTGTCTATGATTAGTTTATTCAGGTAAGGAGTTTCATCTTCTGCAGTTTTAAATTCAGGCATCCAACGATAGCCAAACTGTATGGCCCATTTGTCGTAATCTCCTATTCTAGGAAAAATACCCTTCTCCGAAATACCATCTTCCGGTTGTGCCACATAATTAAACCTGGCATAATCCATAATAGATGGCGTATGTCCATGCGCTTCCACAAAAGCTTTGTCTCTCAACTTTTCTACCGGGACAGTAGAGCTTGATCCAAAGTTATGTAACAGCCCCAAAGTATGTCCAACTTCGTGCGAGGAGACAAAACGGATCAATTCGCCCATTAACGCATCATCAAATTTAGGCTTACGAGCCCTTGCATCTAAAGGCCCCGCCTGTATCATGTACCAGTTTCTAAGCAACTGCATGATATTGTGATACCAATTGATATGGCTTTCTATAATCTCTCCACTGCGCGGATCATGAACATTAGGTCCACTGGCATTTGCCACTGAAGAAGGCTTATAAACGATGGCGCTATGTGTAGCATCGTCAATACTCCAACTCGGGTCGTTTGTTGGTGCAGGCAGTGCCACAATGGCATTTTTAAAACCTGCTTGTTCAAATGCTTTTTGCCAATCGTTTACTCCGGCAATTAAATAAGGCACCCATTTTTTAGGTGTTGCAGGATCAATATAATAGACGATCGGTTTTTTAGGCTCGACCAATTCTCCACGCTTGTATTTTTCAATATCTTCATCTTTAGGCTCAAGGCGCCAGCGTACAATTACGGCCGACTGCTTTACCCCCTGAGCATCGCCATCAAAATCGGTATAGCCACGTGCAAAATAACCTACTCTAGCATCCGCATAACGGGCTTTCATAGGAACTTTTGGTAGCAATACCATAGAGCTATTCAGTTCATAGGTTACCGGGATGGTAGAGTTATTAGGCTGCCCACCAACAGGCCCCCTTGAATAAGTACGAACGGTGCGAACCTCTACATTCTTGGCAAAAGCACTTACTGAAGTAATATAAGATTTATCTGCCTGAATCCCCCCAACTCCTAAAAGTCCTTTGGTGGAAGCACTAAAGAAGAAAATCTCGTTTTCTGTATTCATAAAGTCAGTTATCTCTATAACCGAACTTTTAACACTACTGGAATCTCCTCCATATGCCTTAACCTGGAATGAAGCTACGATAGGCTGGATATTAGAATTCCGGACAGACTTGTATAATCCATTTGAAGTACTGTCGGCCGATCGTTCGTTAAAAGAATTGAGGCGTAGCAAGATGCGGTCATTAGGCCCTTTTTCAAAGCTTACCACATTTTCAGCAATACCATCACCTGCATATCCCATCATTTGTGGTCGTGGTCCTGCTGCAGATTTAGAGATCCTGTTTACCACAAGCATTTCCCTTCCCAGTATGGTATCAGGAATTTCAAAATAATACTTAAGACCGATCTGATGAACATTGATCATTCCAACAGAAGTTTTTGCTTTTGCTGTGATCACATCCTTATAGGCCTTTGGTGCACCGGGCACGCTGTCTGTTTTTTTTACCACTGCAACAGGTACTGGTGCAGATTTGGATGATTTCTTTTTCTGGGCAGTTGAGGCCATAGCAAAGGCCCCCAAAGCTAGAGTGAGTAGAATAGGTTTGAACATTTGTGTGTGTGTTTTGCCTGATTTTTAGGTCAGGCATCAAGAAATAAATACTATTTTCTGGTTGCTGATTCTGGAATAAGTTCGGCAAGTTTTTGATTAAGCTCCGCACCTCTCAGGTTAACCGCAATGATTTTCCCTTTAGGATCAATCAGAAAGTTTTGGGGAATAGAGCGGATCATGTATAATTTAGCAACATCATCATCCCAAAATTTTAAATTCGAAACATGCTGCCAGGTAAGCTGATCCTCATGTATTGCTTTTAACCATGCGTCGCGTTTGCCCGTCTGGTCTAAGGAAACAGAAAGAACATCGAAATTTCTGTCTTTATACTTTTGCCATGCTTTTACCACTATCGGGTTTTCTTCTCTGCAGGGTCCACACCAGCTTGCCCAAAAATCTAACAGCACATATTTGCCTTTATAATCTGCAAGGCCGATGCTTTTTCCTGAAGTATCTGGAGCGACAAACAAAGGAGCTATTTTTCCAATACTTACCGCCTCAAATTTATCCAACGTAGTTTTGGTTTTAATGCCTGTCGGTGTTTGTTGCACTTTGCTATCCAATTTATTAAACAACTTTTTTAGTGCAGGCACATTAGCCGGCAATGGTCCAATTACGTCATTCAGTGCAACCAGGCTAATAAAATAATCGGGATGTTTACCAATGAATACTGCCTGTTCTTTTTTCTTTTCCGCTTTAAGAACAGCCATTTCTGCACGCCATGCGCCTAAACCAATGGTATCGTATTTTACTTTTTTTGTCTGCGCATCTCTATACGCCTTTTCGCTTAAAACAAGTTTTTCCTGTACACCCGTTAAGGCAGCTTCTAATTCTATTTTTTGTTTTTGGATTGCAGGCGATTCCATATCTGGATCCTGCTGCGCAAAAACAGCCCCTGTTAGCATACAGGCTAACAGGGTGAAGTTCAATTTTAGTTTCATTTATGTTTTTATGTTTTTGTGTTTGTGTGTTTATTGATTAAAAAGTCCGGCTTCCGCTTCCTTTTTCCATGTAATTGATACTAGTAACCTTACCCTGACCTTCAAAGTTTGGCTTATCAAGTGCCTGGATTGTTCCGGTAGTACTGATTTTATGTAACCACACCTTATACTTGCCTGCAACGTAAGACGCAATCACCAAATAATCTGTAGTATATTTTTCAACGTTACCTGCCGGCTGTGGATATTTAATATGTTGTATACAAGTCACCGTTTCTCCTACAGGAAGTGCGAACTCCAGTGTTTCTTGCAAAGAAACAGCATCTGTTAAATAAACCTTGTTTTCTTTGGCGTAATAGATATAATCTGAGTCATAATTACCACCAATTATATCCGCTGACATCAAGCCATGTGCCTGAGGAACGGTTTTTGTATCTCGTACTAATGCCGCATTATTTGGAGAAGGTGGACCAGTAAATTGTCCATAAGATGTATTCAACCTTGCCAGGTAGCCTTCACCATTTTTTTTCCTAAATAATGCAATAGCCACATTCCTAACAGCAGGATAACCGGCCATCCAAACAATTTCCGCATCCAGATTTTTAATCAGATCAGCATGGGCTCCCAAAGGATAATAATTAGCATCATTGATACCAATGATAGACTTAGAATTGTCATCAAAAGCAATGCCCATTGCGCCAATTGCAGCGACAGGTGCTACTTTAAAATTAGCTATTGGAGGGTCAGCGAAATACGCTCCTTTTACCATGGTATATACTTTACCATCATTAATCAGATTCAAATAATTATTTCCCATTGGTTGTAAAATGTTCTGCGGTTTTCTAACAGCAGGCGTTGTAAAGAACATATTTTCAAATCCCATAAGTTTTTTCCCATTATCGATCCGATAAATACCGGCATCCTTATCAGACAAAACAACTAATACGTTGAAAAGCTCGTTAGAATTGATGCCTGTTTTAAATCCGCTGGAGAATATAGATTTTACTGATTTACCCAGTAAACTTTGCCCTCCGTTAAAGTGAGCCATCCAGTTATCTATTCTGCCGTTTGCATGAATGAAATCAAAGTCCGTATTAACACCATCATCTTTTAACAAATACCATCCGTTCATTGTTAACGTTGAAACAGAAACGTTACTACTGATCATTTGTGTTATTCCGGTTTTTTTGTTTTTTACATTGAATACCAGAAAATAATCTCCCGGATTAACTTTTACTTCATATGTTAAGTCTTTAGTCCTCGAAAGCGTGTCTCCACGTGCAACAACTCCTGCAGAAGGAGTATAGTTACTAGTAAATAAAGTCCAGAAATAATCGTAGTCCGACTCATTTGCAACCGTAGGATTAATTTTCAATACATCTTGAAAAGTATATACGCTGTAAGTTTTTTCAAAACCATTTACAACAGGTGTGGCAAGATCAGGCTTAAATTGATTCTTATCTTTTACACATGAATAGGTAAGAATGCAAAATAAACCTATGATTAAAATATATATTTTTTTCATCAGTATATATTATTATTTAATTATTAAATTAAACATGGTCTTATAACCATGTGTTCTTGTTATTTCTGATGCCAATTATGGGAACGCCACTATAGGACTAGTGGGATTGCTTGTTTCTCTTAAAGGAGCCTTACCACTTGCTAAATTGGCCGGATCAGCATTAAATATTTCAAGCCTGGCTTTTAATAAGTTTTTATAATGCTGTTGTCCACCAATCTTGGCAATAGCCTGGTACCATTCCTCATCAACGCGCTCTTTTAGCGTGTCGTACATAAATTGGTGTTTACCTGTACTATATTTACCGAACGAACTGAAAGCCGCAGCAAGATAACTATCTACTCGCCAGGAAAAAAAACGCTCTAAACGGTCAGAAAACAAAACGGTACAACTCCTGTCTTTTACTTGGCCCAAACCAAACTGGTCATTCGCAACCAGTCCCAGTCGTAAACGAACACTTTGCACTTTCAAACTTGGATCACGCAGCATGATGATAGGGATCATGGCTACCACTGCATTAGCCTTAACAACCATCATTTTTTTTAATGATGGATCGTCTAAAGGAACATAGTGTACACCAGGAATAGCAGGATTGAGTACACCTTGTTCAACAACAGGCATTAAATTTACAGCCCTGTCAAAATTTGCGATTGGACCTATTGTGTTCACTTTAATATAAACAGTATCCCGTGTAACGGTTGCCGGCTCATAAAAAAAAGTATTATTTACTGTAGAGGTATCATTCAATTGTACACGTGCTATATCACTATACAACAACCCTTTTGGTTTAGAACATCCGGTAACAACAGCTACCAGATAGATCAGTACAAAATATATTAATCTTTTCATCTTTTTAATTAGTTATTGGTATAAGATATTTCACGGTCGGGTTTTGGAATTAAATACCTTTCTGGCTTTGCATTATAATACGAACCGGTCCAGCCCGATGGTAAAGTGGTTACATTATACCGCTTAAAAGTAAAGAAGCTTTGTCCCTCTGCATAAAATTCACGTACATATTCCCTAATCATTTTATTTCTGCGATCTCCAGTCCAGTCATTCACATTAAATGAGGTAAAAGGAATTCCCTTTTTTACACAATAAGCAATATAAATTCCTTCCGCCTCAGTCTTTGACTCTGCACATTCTGTACCGATCAAGTACATTTCACTTAAACGAAGCAATGGAATTTGAAGCACTTGGTAATCTGGCAATCCTTTTTTCTGTATAAACTTTTTATACATCACTTGAGTAGATGCTTTGAGCGTCCACATATCCTTCCATCGTATATCAGCCAATCGCTCTGAAGGAGGAAAAAGATTATTCAAATAAAAATATCCATCACCACTTGGGTAATCTATACGAAGAAGACCTCCATCTTTTCCAAATGATGAATTGGCTATGTCTTCAAGATTATATACACTTAAGGCTGATATATGCTCTGCCGACATTGTATAATCCTCTGCAGCACGATCGGTTTCTACACCTAACCTAAAAGTATGCGCTCCGTTATCATCTACTGCATCAATTACCATTTTGGCGTATCTGGCAGCATTTTGTTTGTTCGCATTATCTAATGGTACCAACCATAAATACACACGTGCCTTTAGGGCCAGCACGGCATAATAATTCATCCTAACCTGTCGGTATTGTAAATAAGGATCATTAACTACAGGAGTAACAGTTGAATTTAATTGCGCAATAGAATATTTCCGGATCGGATCAACATCTTTTAGTAAAGCTTCTGCTTCCTCAAGATCCGACAAGATAGACTTTGCAAATTCAACATAACTTAATGGAAGATGGGTATTTTTAGTAACTGTTTTTACATAAGGTAGAACACTATTGGCAGTTATATTTGTTGGTAAAGGCCCAAACATGCGCAATGCATCAAAGTGACAAAAAGCACGTAATGTAAGCGCTTCACCTTTTACAATCTCATAGTTACCTCCAGTGAAAACAGCTTTTTTTGCATCAATGTTTTCTAAAATACCATTTACATCTGCTATAACCTTGTATAAATTTTCATATGTACTGCTAAACCAGTCCTTAACAGTTTGATCTGTATAATCACCGTTAATTAATTTGGTCCGCGAGATATTAGCAGAATTGGGATTATCCCAGTTGATTGCCAAATACTCTACATTACCCCACATCATATCACCTCCATAAATGCTGCCACCTTTCATCCGAATATAGGCACCTGTTAACACATCACGGAATCCTTTCTGTGTTTTAAATAATTCCTCCTGAGTAGATTTACCTTGTGGACGAACATCAAGAAATTTCTTGCAACTAGTGCTTAAAATACTCAATAATATAATAGTTGTTAGTATTCTTTTCATGGTTCTAATTTTTAAAACGATGTGTATAATGACAAAGAGAACTGTCTGGTAAACGGATAAGAGGTTCCACGTTCCTGGGGAACTGTAGAAATGTAGAAAAGCTCTCCTGTATTAGCCGATAATGACAGTGAATTCATACCGAATCGACGTAAGAATTTTTTATCCAGCACATCATAAGACACATAAACATTTTGACAGGTTAACGTATTTTCATTCTGAACAAAACGAGAAGAAGCATTTAAGTTTATAGTCTCATTTAAACCTCTGTAAAGACTAATGTCTCCTGGCTGTTTCCAACGATCATTATAAACGCGGGCATCCACATTCATTATGCGATCTGCATTCTCTACTTTATCAACTACCGTTTGGTTGTACAACTGACCTCCAAAACGGAAACCAAAAGAAGCACTTACTGATAGATTGCGGTAACGTACCATCGTATTAAAATTACCTCTATATTTAGGCTGACCAACACCTGCCGCAACACGATCTTTTGGATCCCAAAGATAAGTTACACCACCATCCTTGTTTAAAAATAGTTCTTTTCCTGTACTTGGGTCAATTCCCAGTGAACGAACTACATAAATAGTATTTTGAGAAGTTCCTTCCCGGATAATCTTGTTTGGAGTACTTGTATTCTTAGTATCCAGCGCTAATTTCTCATTTGCCGCCTTCATTACTTCAGATAATTTAACAATCTTATCCTCACCATAAGCAATATTTCCACTAACAGACCATGAAATTCTACGTTCATTGTCTCTGATCAGAAACGCATTTACACCAACCTCAACACCACGTGTCTCTACTTGACCTATATTTTCATTATAGCTGCTAAATCCATTAGCATATGGCAGGTCCATTGAAGAAAGTAAATTTGAGGTTCTCTCCAGATATGCGTCTGTAGTCAACCTTATTCTATCATTAAACAGACCTAATTCTAAACCTGCATTGTATTTATTTGTAGTCTGCCATTCCAAATCTGCATTTCCCAATTCATTTTGACGCACACCTACCCAGCTTTTATATCTATCATTCATGATATAACTGTAGGTACCTAGTGCTTGATAGGCATCAAATTGAGTAGATCCAGTAGAACCATAAGTCGCCCTCATTTTCAAATGATTTATAAACTTTAGATGATCCTTGATGAAAGATTCATTATGTAGATTCCACCCAAGACCTGTAGACCAGAAAGGAGCAAAACGGCGGTTTACACCAAATTGAGAGGCTCCGTCAACACTATAAGAAAAATCAACCATATACCGATTATCCAACATATAGTTTGCAAATGATGACATCCCCACTCTTCGCTTAGTAGACTGTGAACCACTAGGAGTTGAATTCTCTTTATATTGAAGTGCTAACGCTAAATAATCAATAGATTGATCAGGGAAACCCTGTAAGCCGAAAGTGTAATATTTAGAGTTACTCTCAGACACATCTAATTGCGCACCTGCAGAAATTTGATGAATATCTGCAAAAGTCTTATAAAAAGCTGCTCGAACATTTCCCGTATAACTAAAGTCTTTTCCGCTGGCATAATCATAACTACCTCTTTTAAATACATCTTCAGGTTTATAGCCTGCAAAGGAAGAGTGGTCTGCTGGCTTAAAGCTGTCACGATCAATCATGTTTGTTGTTACGCCAATTCCACTACTTAACGTAAGTTCTCTTATCGGACGGTATTCAAGTTGAAAGTTATTGGTAATACTGGTGTTATTCTTTATGTCAAACACATTCAATGTCGCATCATACAATGGACTAGCGTATGGTTTATTTGGATGCTTTCCGTTTATACTCATAACATCCGCATTAAACGGTGTAAAGAATTGCACTGGTCTTCCTGCAGCATCATATGGTTCCCAATAAGGATTCAACACTACATAATCTGAAAATGAACCATAAGGTGACTCATTGGATTTGGTATGACCAATCACTAAATTATTACGGAAAGTAAGATTGTTAAGTCTGTAACTTAAGTTCACAGTACCATTAAAAGTATTCCGGCCAGACTCCTTCATCACTCCGTTGATATTGTTATATTGTAATGCCATATCATACCTGAACGTCTGGTCGCCTCCTTCCACTTTTAAATTGTGTGTTTGATCAATTTGCGTACGCAATGGAATAGACATCCAGTCGGTATTTACTCCTTTAAGAACCTGCCCTAAAACCTGATTATAATATTGTTGCATTTTTATATTCTGGTCTGGTGTTTTAGTCGGACTTTCATAATAACCAGATAAACGCTCTAATTCCAACTTATCCTTTGAGTTCAACAAATTATAACTCTCAAGGTCGGGTACACTTAAATTTAATCCAACCCGATAAGTAACGCGCAGTTTTCCGGGAATCGGCTCTTTTGTTGTAATTACAACTACCCCATTTGCTCCACGAGAACCGTATTGAGCTGTGGCAGAACCATCTTTCAATATAGTAATGGATTGAATTTCGTTGTTATCCAAATCCATCATACGTTGCATGGTTGTCTCAAATCCATCTAATATAATAAGAGGAAGATTCAATGCTCCCGCGGTTTGATCTGTCAGCTGATTAATATTCGGTAAACTTTTTGAGCCCCTGATTTGAATATCAGGAATTCTGTTTGGATCAGAACCAAAAGCATTACTAGTAATTACATTGAATGCCGGATCAATATTGCCCAATGTGGTAAATATATTACGTCCCTGAAATTGTCTTAGTTCTGCCGCAGTAATTGTTTTTGCAGCACCAGTGTAACTTTCCTTAGTCCGCTTAAAAATACCTGTAATTACTACATCATCCATTTTGTTTTCTTCTGGCTCCATTTTTACGGTTATGGCAGACTGATCTTTTTTAAGCTTTACCTCCTGCATTGTATAGCCTAAATAAGTGACCACAAAAATTGCCTTACTATCAACCTTAGTCAACAGGACTACCCCTCCAGCTCCAGCTACAACCTTACGGTTCGTCCCCTTAACAGCAACCGTAGCACCTGGCAAAGGCAGCCCACTTTCGTCGGTTACAATTATCCGTACATCTACATCGGCAAAAGCCGAAATAACTTTATCCAGAAAGGTTGATTCTTTCTCTTTAAGCATGACGGCCTTGTCCTCAACCTTATAAACCAGCGGTTGGTTACGAAAACAAATAGCCAAAACTTCCTCTAAAGAAGCTTCTTTAACATGAATGGTTACAGGATTGGCCTTTCTTAGCAATTCGTTGCTATAAAAAAAGTCATATTTACTTTGGTTCCTAATCTCATTAATAATCTGAGTAAGCGGGACGTTGGTTTTGCTGAGTGTAATTTTTTGTGCAAAACCTATTGCAGATACCTGCATTAGCGACGATATCAGTATAACGGTGGTTAATCGCATAATAAACAACATTTTTCGGAGATACCCTTCGGGCACACCAATTTTCTTAGTATAAATTCTATACATTTGTTTTGGTTTGGCTTTATGCAACATGCCTCAGGCTTCGAATCTTAGAGCAGTTGCAATAAATAGTTGATAATTAATTTATTAATGAAGGTCTTACTCAGCCAGAGGTGCTTCCAGGCACTTCTGGTTTTTTCCTTCCGTTTGCTATCGAATGGGCTTTTGTAGATATTTTTTCATGTTTGTTGGTTTAGGTTTAATACTGAATTGATTCTCTTTTTATTATTTGATAACGTAGACTTTTTTTCCTTCAATCTTAAAGCGAACATCACTGTTAAATCCAATGATTTTTAAAACAGCTGAAATGTTCCTGGATCTTGATATTTTGCCCGAATAAGTTAAATCACGTTCTGGAATCGTCTCGTAAATCACCTCAACACCATACCAGCGAGAGATTTTACTCATGATACTTTCCAGACTTTCATTAAATTTAAAATAACCATTTTTCCATGCCACCGCATCCTCCAGGTCAACATGATCAATTACATTGACCTTAGCCCCCTCAAGTTTACTCTGTTGTCCAGACGCAAGTAAAGCACTAGCCTTTCCAGCACTTACCTTTACAACTCCCTCTAAGAGTGTAGTTTTAACCACTGGCTCATCTGCATATGCCATTATATTAAAATGTGTGCCCAAAACCTCAACTGTTTGTCTGGAGTTATTTACCTTAAATGGCATTGCCTTATTTTTTGACACCTCAAAATAACCTTCTCCCTTGAGCTCCACGTTACGATATGCACCAACAAATTTAACTGGATAACGTAACGATGATCCAGAATTTAGCCAGACCTTTGTACCATCAGAAAGATTAACCTGATATTGTCCACCTATTGGAGTTTCTATGGTATTGTATTGATCTGAGGCAGTTTTATCAGCTACATCGGAAATCTCATAAATAATCTGCCCATCTGCCTTTTTAACAACTTTAATTCCAGACTGACTCATTACGCCTCCATTGGCTACCTGTTCCAGGTCAACCTTTTGACCATTTGCCAGTATCAGAATCGCACTATTTCCCCCTGGAGAAATATCCTTTGCATTTACTATATCTACAATCTCACCCGTATTTTGACTGATAAACAGTCCTCCGCCAACTATTAGTAAAACCGCAGCAGCTGCAATCCCCCATCTTTTCCAGAGTGGATATGATTTTGGATTAATATTTACTTTAGATTGGGCTATTTTATGCTGCAATTCCGCAAAGTTTGCATCGTTGACCCGTTTTCTGGATTCCTGCCCCATCGATATTAGCATTTTTCTGAAGCCATCAATTTGCTTCCTATCCTCAGGATTTTTTTGCAACCATTCTTCCCAATACTGTACATCATCACTGTTCCTTTTAAAACAATAATTGAGAAAACTCTCCTGATTTACCAGCTCCAGAATATCTTTACCTAGCATTTAATTTTATTAAACTTTAAACAATAGAGCAGAAATTTGAAATATTACCTATGAATTTTTTAAATAAAATAAAATTAATAGTGAAAGCAGGGAAAGAAGAATAGACAACGGCCCAACTCCTTCCTCTCCAATTATCTTTTTAAGCCTTTCTACAGCATTGTAAATGGTATTATAGGCTGTTTTAACAGTAATCTGATTAGATTCAGAAATTTCATCATAAGAGAGCCCTAGATAAAACTTTTGATAGATCAATCTGGTCTGGCTCTCCGAAAGCCGATTGATATAAGATTTTAAAAGTGAGGTAACACTAGCATTAGCATGCTGCTGTATATGCAACGCCTCAACAGAAGGATGTACAAGTGTATCTTCAAAATTTAAAAGATCAAGACTTTCTTCAGCGCTAAAATGCTGTTTGCGCAATAACTTCCGAAGGAAACAAGTGACTAAATAATTATGGTGATTAAGAATATGACCTAATTTTTGTCTGTTTTCATAGATATACAAAAAGAGGTCATTTACACAGTCTTTCGTTTTTTCAGGATTTGCACCTTTCTTTAGCCCCAGATAAGTAAGGTAATCGTGATAATGGGAGTATAAATCATAAAAAGAAGACTGGTCTCCATTCTGAATGAATGATTCCCAATCCACTATTAAATCTTTGCCTTTTTTCACGATCTTTTTGTTCCCCAACAATTCTGTTTATAGATTCAAACAGAAAATTGTTCAATATTAAGCATTTATATATTCATTCAAAGCAGTTTGATCAATTATAGAAATTTTTACATTAATTTAAGAATTGCGTTGACTCGACTGAACTATTTGAAATAGGATGCGACAGATTAGATTGTCAATCAATTTATCAGATAAAATTTAAAATATAGTTGGATTGTTACACAATAGTCCTATAAACAGATCATTAAATTATTTTATTAAAAATTTAATGATATTATCAATAGTTTACAAATCACCTAATTAAGCAACATAATCTCTCTGCAAGACCATTAATTAGAATAGTACGCTAGCTGCGTAACGTTATTTCTTATTGTTAGCGGGTTTATTGAAAGTAAGCTGGATTAGTTACTTCAGAAAAATTACGGGCACTTCCTTTGCAAGTGTGGCTGTACTTGAAGACTAATCATCTCCCCTATTATTTCAAATTACCAAGCCCGGTTGGAAGATTCTTATCCAAGTTTATCAAATAATTATGAAAAATAACTTTACTCAAATCCAGGGGGGCAATTCCGTGCGCAAACTCCCGCGCCATTCAAAAATGTATCAAATGCTATTTTTGGGTATTTTAATGCTTCTCACTACTATTGGTGCCTGCAAAAAGGATGATTTCAAAGATGAAATCATTGGGCTTTGTCCGGTTGTTGTTTCAACTGATCCCATGGACAAGGCTGTTGACGTACCTTTGAACAAGGTGATTTCTATAACCTTTAATACGGATATGGATTCTACCACTATAAATAACCAGACACTTACTATAAAGCAAGGCGCAACCGTCATTATCGGTAAGATTTCGCCGACAGCAGATTTGAAAGTATTCACTTTTACGCCCAATGTACCGCTTAGCCCGTTTTTATTATACTCAGGCACCGTTACTACCGGAGCAAAGGATGTATTTCATACCACTATGGAGAGTAACTATTTATGGAGCTTTACAACGATTCCTGGAGTAAGCCTAACGGCAAGTCCCGCTATTGGCGGTGTGCTTTCAGGTGCAGGGACATTTGCGTTGAACTCATCGGTTGCGGTTACTGCAGTACCTAATGCAGGCTATACTTTTACCAGCTGGACAGAGAATGGCAACGTAGTTTCTAATAGTTCGAGCTACCAGTTTACCATTACAAACAACAGAAATTTAATTGCAAACTTTACGGTGATCCCTCCGGGTAACTTTGCGGTAAACTTATCATCCAGTCCTGCTGCAGGTGGTACAACCACTGGCTCCGGTGCTTATGTCATCGGTACTTCTGTTACAGTTGTTGGGGCTGCCAATCCAGGATATACTTTTGTAAACTGGACAGAAAATGGTAACGCCGTATCTGCAAGTTCAAGTTATCAGTTCACAATCATTGCAAACAGGACTCTGGTTGCCAATTACAGGGCGATCCCGGCTGCTCAGTTTTCAGTAACTTTAACCTCCAACCCTGTTGCAGGCGGTACAACCAACGGCGAAGGATCATATCCTTCAGCCACTTCGGTTACCATTACATCTGCTGCAAATCCAGGTTATACCTTTACCAACTGGACGGATAAAACCACCGGGCTTCCCGTGTCTACAAGTCCAAGCTATACATTTGCTTTAGCAGGCAACAGGGCGTTTGTGGCAAACTTTACACTAAACACCTATACCTTAACTGTTACCGCGATTAATGGAACGGTAACCAGAACACCGGCACTGGCCAGTTATAACCCCGGAGCACTGGTTACGCTTACGGCTGTTCCGAATGCAGGCTATTTATTTACGGGTTGGAGTGTAGATGCTACAGGCTCTACGAATCCATTGACGATAAGCATGACTTCAAATAAAAATATCACCGCTAGTTTTGCCGCAATCCCGGTAGTGGGAATTGGACCAGGTGCTATAAATCTGGGTGGTGCAGGCGATTTTGCGGTGTTGACAAAATCTGGTATATCTACCACTGGTATTACTTCTGTCATTGGTAACATAGGTGTAAGTCCGGCAGCTGCAACAGCCATTACGGGCTTTGGCTTAATCATGGATACCAATGGTCAATCATCTCAGACGCCAATTGTAACCGGAAAAGTATATGCATCTGATTATGCCGCCCCGACCCCTGCTAATATGACAACAGCAGTCAGTAATATGGAAACAGCATTTACAACCGCGAATGGGTTAGTTACCCCAGCACCAATTGTAGGCTTATATGCCGGAGATATTAGCGGCAGGATATTAACTGCAGGGCTTTATAAATGGTCTACTGGTGTACTGATATCAAATGCAGGCGTAACGTTAACAGGCGGACCTAATGATACCTGGGTATTCCAGATCGCGCAGGACCTTACCGTCAACAATAGCGCAAAAATTACTTTGTTAGGCGGTGCACAGGCAAAGAATATATTTTGGGTGGTTACCGGACAAGCGACACTTGGATCTAATACTGATTTTAGCGGGATCATTCTGAGCAAAACACTGATCTCTTTAAACACAGGAGCAAAAGTTACGGGCAGGTTATTGGCACAAACTGCTGTTACCTTAAACGCCAGTACTGTTATTCAACCCTAGTCATACAAACAAATTAAAAAATCAGTTATGTTATCCATATATAAAAACCTAAATAAAGTCCTCATTTGTTTGCTGGCAATCACCTTTGTCGCCACAAATGCAAGCGCACAAACCGAAAAACCTAAATGGTCGTTCGGCGTGTCAGGAGCAGCCAACGGCAATTTCTTTGACGGAACAACCCAAACGCTTAACAACTCACTCATGGTTCCAACAGCGTTTCATAAAGGAAAAGGAATTCGCCCATTTGGATCTATACTGGCTGAATACCAGCCCAGCAGCAAATGGGGTATTGCCCTTAACTTCGGGTATGACGGGCGCGGTGGTAAGTTTGATGGCGTAATCGCCCCATGTAATTGTCCGGCAGATCTTAAAACCAATGTAAGTTACCTGACGGTAGAACCTTCACTTAAGTTTAGTCCTGGCGGAGGTAATTTCTACCTCTTTGCCGGTCCGCGTGTGGCCATGAATTTACAGAAAGATTTTAATTACACCCAGCTTAAACAACCCAATACCAATGCCGAATTTTCGGAGGTGCGTAAAACCTTAATTTCCGGTCAGGTAGGAATAGGATATGATATCCCCGTTTCTGCTCCGGAAAGCAACACAAGGTTTGTGATTTCGCCCTTTGTTTCCTATCATCCTTACTTCGGACAAGATGTAAGAGAGATCGAAAGCTGGTCGATCACAACAGTACGTGCCGGTGTGGCCTTAAAATTTGGAAAAGCCAGAAAAGCGGTGCGCCCAACTGAACCGGCTCCGGTAGCCCCTGTGCAGGAAGTGAGTTTCTCCGTACGTGCACCAAAAGAATTCCTGGTAAAAAATGCGGTGAGCGAAACGTTACCATTACTAAACTATGTATTTTTTGATGAAGGAAGTACCGCCCTACCTGGCCGCTACACCCTGCTTTCAAAAAATCAAGCCGTCGATTTTAAAGAATCACAGCTTCAAAATGAAGTTGTAGCAGATATGTCAGGACGTTCGGTGAGGCAGTTATCGGTTTATTATAATATCTTGAACATTGTCGGTGCCCGTATGAAAGCCAATCCTGAGATTAGCATCACTTTAAGTGGTGCTTCAAAAGCTGGTCCTGATGAGGGTAGGAAATTTGCGGCTGCTGTAAAAAACTACCTGACAACGGTATTTGAAATTCCAGAATCAAAAATTGCAATAAATGGCCGTACCAAGCCGGTTGATCCTTCTGAACAACCTGGTGGCACAAAGGAACTGGAATTATTAAGAGCTGGAGATCGCAGGGTCGACATTCAAAGTACATCCGATAAATTGATGATGGAAATAGGGGGTGGAATGATGAAGCCGGTGCAGATCAATACAACGCAAGCAGACCCAATGGACAGCCATGTTGTATTTAACATAAACCGTGCAACTGAACTCCTCAAATCTTATACTATAGATTTAACGGACCAGCAGGGAAAGGTTCAGCATTTCGGTCCTTTTACTAAAAACCAGGAAAGCATAGCTGCACAACGCATACTTGGCACCAACGAAAAAGGTATTTATAAAGTAGTGATGCTGGGTGAAACAAAAGAAGGGACTATGACACAAAAGGAAAGTTCAGTTCAGTTACAAAGCGAACAGGAAATACTTCAAACCGGGCTTAGGTATAGTGTTTTGTTCAATTTTAACAAAGCAAATACCGCAGCTGCTTACGAACAGTTTTTAATTGAAGTGGTCGCACCTTTGATTAGTAATGGTTCTGCTATTACTATTCATGGCTATACTGATATCATCGGCAGTGAAGATTATAACAGTAAGCTCTCTCAAAAGCGTGCCGAGCAGGCACAACATATACTCGAGCATGCATCGACCAAAGCAGGAAAAAGTAATTTGAGGTTTCAAACCCTGGGTTCAGGAGAGGATAGTGCACCGTTTAATAATAACCTCCCTGAAGAACGTTTTTACAACAGGACTGTTATCATTGATATCATTTCGAAATAATTTTATTATTTCTTATCTATCAGATAACTGAAAATTAAGAAATAAAAAAAAGGCTTAAGCCCAATCATGGTCGGAAGATTTATCTTCCGACTTTTTTGTTTTACAAAGAACAAATATTTCTGTCCTATGCATAAAAGATAGGCAAGTGGAAAGCCTGTTTTAATTCAGTAAATTTGTTATAAGAATGCTACCCAACATTCCTGTAAACAGTAACCGTAAAATAGGAGAAAATGTTAGAAGAACTTCAGAACTACTATCTTAAAAAGGAAGAGCCAAACAAAAGCTGCCTACTTGCGCTACGAAGTATTATTCTTGAGCAAGATGAAAACATTACCGAAACGCAGAAATATGGAATGCCCTGCTTTTGCTATAAAAAGAAAATGTTTTGCTATTTGTGGACGGATAAAAAAACGGACGAACCTTATATTCTGATGGTAGAAGGGAAATATCTGGACCATCCCCTACTGGAACAAGGCGACCGTTCCCGAATGAAGATTTTCAGGGTTAATCCAATCAAAGATTTGCCGATAAAGACAATTAGCAGCATTTTGCAAAAAGCATTGGACTTATACAGGAACGGAATAATAGAAATCAAAGAATAATTATATCTGAATCGCTGTCCACAACCATACTGCCAGGTGGTACACCCCATAACACAGTAAAGCCGACATGAGGACAAGGACAACAATTACAATTATAATCGTGTTTTTGCCGCTCCCCTGATGCTTACCATCCAGGTAGTGTGCTTTCATTAATCCAATATTCCGGGAATTGGCTTTAAAAAAGAAGTCAAAGATTTGACCAACAATTGGTATGGCACCTATTGTTGCATCCAGTAAAATATTTAGCAACATTAATACGACCAGTTTGTTACTTGCTCCCTTTTTAGCAATGGCGAGCAGCAATCCGGCTGAAATGACCAGTCCGGCCATATCGCCTGCAACAGGAATTAAATTAAATATAGGATCTAGCCCAAAACGAAGTTTCGTACCTGGGAATCTAAACTGCTCATCCATTAAATATGAAATCCTGCTCAGTAATGGAAATTTGTTGTTCGTATTGTTATTGTCGCTCATTTTAGCCGATGTTTAACAAAAACATTCCTGTCGCCTTATTGTTTGAATAGTTGTGATGGGTGTGCAGGTTACCCCATCACAACTAAATATCTATCCCATTATTTCCCAGCCTTTAATGGTTTAAATAATATCGCATCAGCTACCACTACACCACCAACTTTATGACCAATAACTTTAACAAAAGCCTTCCCGGTTCCTTTAAAATTGTACTTACCCAATGACACCCACTCGCCTGATGTTTGTCCAAGCACATTAATATCGGCTTTTACAATCGTATACTTATGCTGATCAACACCATCAAACACTTGCAATTCAGTTGTCGCAGCACCATTGTTTACTATCGGATGGTAGCTAAACAACTCATAATGACCAGCTTTCAAGTCATTCGCGTAAAAAGTAACAGATGCGGCAGCATCACTTTTCTGATTGTGATAAAGTGCATTAGGTCCATATGAACGACCTTTTCTCAAGCCCCATTCACCTTCTGTTTTTACCTCTTTTGAAAGGTTGTCAACAATAAGCTCGGGATAACTACCATCCATCAATGGATCTTTAGACAACCACTCATTGATCTTGCGATAATCAACACCCTGCACCGCGACTTTTTGATCTACCGCTAAATTTGCCGCTACAGCTGCCGCTTGTCCAAGCACCATAAATACTGGCTCCATCCTGATTGAGCCATAGGCAATGTGGCTGGCCGATAAACATACCGGTACAATCAGGTTGCGGCATTCCTCTTCCTTAGGCACTAAAGCTCTGTAACTAATCGGATATGGAGACAAACCCGGAATCTCTACATTACCCTCATTTTTTACCATGTGGTTAATAACCATACGGTCAGTATTATGAGAGTCCATATTATAAGCCGCCAATGCAATTCCATCTTCAGCTACAGATTCACCAACACAATTTGCCTGACTAACCACATATGCGCCCACCATTCTCCTGGCTTCCCTTATATAAGGCTGATGCGACCAGTTATTATTTCCCTTAAATTCACCTTTTGGATAACCCCACTGCAACATTTCGTTTCTAAGTACCAAGGGCACCCTTTTATCATGGCCAAAAAAGTACAATAAGCCCTTTGTATATCCTGTTAAATCATCAATGTATTTTTTTCTAACGATATAATCTCCATCAGGATAGGCAAAATTAAGACCAATCATATCAGTAGAAAATCCATTGCGATTGTTGATGTCCGTTTTCCGGTTAGGCATTGCACTCCAAATAAAATAATCTTTCAGTTGTACTTTATCTTTCTGCTTCTCCATTAACCTTACCAGCAACTCAAATTGTGTACTGTCATATCCTTTTGGTTTCTGTATCGCGATGCGATTCTTAGGGTCGTCCGTCAAACAAATTCTATAATTATAAGATTGAACTTTATGATCTCCAGAGCCCTGTGGCATTAAGCGATTTTTGCTAACTCCCCAAATTAATCCGCTTGTAGAATCTCCTTTAATGCGATATGGATCGATGTGATCCGGGAACTGATGTCCATCCAACAACTGAACCCCGTTATAGGTTTCATTGTATTTTGAATTGGCCTCACGCCCTACAGTATACGTCACTTTTGCTTTTGCCATTAAATCGCCCTCATAACTACAGTCTATAAATACTTTAGCATTTACAACTTTATGTTTTAGTTTTGAAGCTGCCCCAGAAGGTTCAATTGTGATAGATTTAATCGCATTGTTAACCTTGGTTACGTCCGAAAGCCTATAATCATACAACACATCTACAGCAGCCCGGTTAATGTAATCCTTAAAGATGTTTTCTGCCACATGCGGCTCAAAAATCCATTGTTCAAGCTTTCCATAATGTGATCCGATTCTGCGGTAAAAATCCTTGGAAAGACCAGTTACCACATTCTTATTTCCTATGTCTGTATAGCCTAATCCCCCGGAACTTAATCCTCCCAAATTTTTGCCTGGCTCAATCAGCAAAACAGTTTTTCCTAGTCTTTTTGCACTGTAGGCCGCAATTACACCTGCCGAATTGCCGCCGTAGATACAGACGTCAACCGTATAATTGTCCACTTTCTGAGCATTGGAAAACTGGACGTTTAAAAAGTAAATTATAGAAAGGATCAGTAATCTTTTAAAAATATTGACATTCATATTGATTTCGTTAATTGACGGTTTAATTGATTAATTTATAGCTGATCACATCTGCACGCAAAGGCTGTCCAGCCTGTTCCGCAGTGAGTTCCACATAGTTATTAGTACCTCTCGATAATTGATAAGTACCTAAGTCAAACCATTTCCCCTGGTTGGCGAATTGATCTACCTGGATTGTTTTTACATTTTTTCCGCCCACATAAACGGTATAAAGGGCATTCCTGGTCGCATTAACTTTTAAGGCAGCATTCGAGGGAAGGTATACGGACAACTGATAATCTCCAGGTATCGCAATTGCAGATTTCCAGGTTACCTTAGCTTCAAGATCAGCTTTAGCCACTACCCTCGTCCTTTTACCATCCTGGCCCTTCACTTCTTCTATCGCCGGAAACCATTTACCAGCAGATTCCGTATAACCTCCAGCATAAAATCCATATTTCAATTGTACCGGACTGCTCGCATTGAGCACATACTCTTTAGCATATGGCGACTTCAGTTGCCCTTTAATATAAATAGCGTTTTCATCCAATATTAGAGAAACGACCCCGTTTACTGCCTTATACGTTTTAAGGTTACCCATCACATCAACAACATCGATAGCGGCTTCTTTAGGATAAAGATGAACACCTGTTCCCGAAAGCGCATACATTACACGTACATCTTGTCCGCCTTTTTTGAACTTATAAGCATGAATTAAGCCTGGAGAAACCGCCTCTTCCTCCACAAACTTTGCCCCGGATAATTCACGAGTCAACGCTGCATAAGTTGCGAAACCGGGCTTAGGCGTATAAGCACCCAAAGTATCATTCTGATGCCTGATTAACCCATAAGCACCTTCCCGATCAAACAAAGTAGATTTATTCTGCAAATTGTAAATGCCTATTCTTTGGATACCGTTGGACAAAGCGCTCACAATCCTTCTTGGTAAAGCACTGGCCTGCTCCTTCTCCGTAAATGTAAAAGAGGTAAATCCGGTTTCTGACAAGTTTATAGGAATCAGCTTGTCCCCATTATGTGATCTCATGATGGCTTTATGCCTATCGATATCTAGTGCTATCAATTCAGGAACGGGTCGGTAAGAATGAAAAGAATACTCATCCATAAACTTCAACGCCCCTTTTTGTAAGATCTTATTTACTAACTGATCCGTTCCAACATCGCCCAGCACCATACCAATCACCTTTACCTTTGGAAATGAGGGATGAACCTGCTCATAAGACGTTTTTAAAAGATTGAAGTAAAAATTGGTCTTTTCATCCGTTGTGGTCAGGCCCTTTGAAAAGGTAGGAATATCTGGCTCGTTCCAGATCTCGATATCCGCAATTGCGGGATACCGCCCCAGCAGCTGTTTCACATAATTTGCAAAAGCCAGTTGAGCCGGTTCAGTAACAGGCGACAAACCGTTGTCATAAAGTGGATTGTACAAAGCACAAACGATGTAAGGCTTCATACCATTCAGCGCAAGCAAGGAAATAAACTGATCCTGCTTGTCACCAAATTTATAAATCCCCTTCTGTTTTTCAATGGCATCCCACCTGATCGCATCACGAACATATTTCACCCCCATTTTTTTGGCAATAGGGAGCAATATTTCGGCCGATTGCCAGGAATGTGTTTGCCCCATAAAGGCAGACTCGCTGACCTTACTCAGATCAAAATTTGAAACAATGGCAAAAGAAGTTTCTTTTAGCCCTGTACTCAGTCCATTTTTCTTTGCATCAATCAAAAGCTTAAACCAGCCAAGCCCTTTAGGTTCAATGCTAAATGCTACTGTATTGGCAACAACTACATTTTTCCCCGACAGCACTTTATTGTTCCAATAGTCATAACAGGCCCATTCAATCGAATCAGCGGCTACCTGGATGCTAAACTGCTTTGGATCATGCGCATAAAAAATATTCCCCGGTACGGTTTGCACAATATTGATCTGGCCCGGTTTAACTTCCTTTGCAGCCGACTGCTGTTGTCCATAAGCAAAACCCAGGTTTAGCAAACAAAGTTGCACAGCAACAACCAGTGAAACGCATAGGCATCTCACTAATAAAAGATTTATGTTCTTCATTAGTATCCTGGATTTGGTGTTAACAGTTTATTTAAGGAAAGGTCATAACTCGGAATCGGCAACAACAGGTTCCGTTCAGTCACCATTCTTGATGCAGTGGTGATGGTTAAGTTATTACCACCATTGGCAATAGCATAGGCCAAAAAGGTCTTCATGTCCTGTACAAAATTGCCCCAGCGAATCAGATCAGGCCTTCTTAAAGCTTCAAAACAAAGCTCTCTCGACCGTTCTGCTTTAATGGCATCCAGAAATTTATCCTGTAGTAGCCCCGGTGTCAGGGCCGAATTTACAGTTGGATTTGGTGGCGTTGGCAACATCAATCCATAAGCTCTTTTTCGTACTTCATTAATTGCATCGTAGGCAACTTTTGTCGGCCCGTTCACCGCGTTTTCAGCCTCTGCAAGCATCAACAAAACATCGCTATACCGCAGCATTGGGAAGTTCTGAGGGGTGAAATTGGAATTCTTAGGAACAACCTCCTCATACTCTCTTCTCCATTTCCCTGCACACATTAACCATGGACTGGTAACAGCGGTTTTCTTTGCAACGGCTGCAGATCCATAATTGTAATTCGCACAATTCCAATCCCTGCGCAGGTCAAACGATTCCTTGTTAGGTGTGGTAACGCTGGCCGGATTAATCTGGTAAAGATCAAATAGCTTTCGGGTAGCCACGATGCTCCCTGTGCTATAACCCACAGAATTGTCTGAACACCTGATGCCGCAAAAACGGCCTGCATAGGTACCACCCTTATTGGCAAAGCCATTGTTGTCTCTAAAAAACTCAAGCTCCCAGAGGTTCTCTTTTACATCATATTTATTTTTCGCATAATTGATAAAAACCTGACTATAGTCGGGATTTAAGCCATGTTCTTTTGAGTCTACCACTTTCTGCGCCCAAAACAAGGCATCCGCATACTTGTCTGTCTGCATTAGCGGAAAGCCTGCCATATACAAATATACCCTTGCCAGCATGCCCTGTACTGCAGTCTTGGTTATTTTACCGGAATAACCAACTGAAGTGATGGTTTGCGTTTGCAGCAAGGTTTCTGCCCTAATCATGTCTTTCACAATTTGCGCATAAACATCCTTCGTTGGCGTTCTTGCAATGTTAACATCCTTTACGGAAGCAGTAGGCGTAAGTTTTAAAGGAACATCTCCGTAATTGCTTACCAATAAAAAGTAGAAATATGCCCTTAAAAACAAAGCTTCTCCTTCAATGATACCTCTTTTGGTCTCATCCATCTGCGGCTTATTGATATTGGCCAACAACATATTTGCCCGTTCAATACCAATGTAGCTGCTATTCCAAAGTACATTTACCTTCGTATCTGTAAAAGTGTATTGGTAAGAAGTGATTAAATCAATACTGAATCCGTAAGATTCATCTGTATTGGTATTGAACATATATAAATAGTTGTTCCCATAACAGTCCGCATCAATAAGCTGTGAATAAACACCATTTAATGCCATCTGGAGTTCGGCAGCATTGGAGTAGAAAAATTCCGGAACCACAAAATCCGTTGGCTTAGTATCTAACAGCTTTGAGCAGGAGAAATTAAAAAACAAAAGCGTTGTGAGGATAAAAAATATTTTTTTCATGATCGTTTAATTAAAGAACCAGGTTTAATCCAAAAGTTAGCATTCTGGGACGCGGGTAAGCGGAATAATCAAAGCCTGGGGTAAGGGCAGAATTACGAATAGACACTTCAGGATCAGGCCCCGAATAATTGGTCCAGGTCAATAAATTTTGAGCAGAAGCAAATACCCGAAGCGACTTTATAGCCAGCTTCTTCGCATAGGCATCTCCAATTTTGTAGCCCAGAGTAACCGTTTTAAGACGGAGGTAAGATCCATCTTCAATGATCCTGCTCGAGTAGGCGAACGGCCCTTGTCCACCTGTTCTAAATAAGTTATTACTTGGGTTATCAGGCTGCCATCTGTCTGCCCAATTCGCAAACTGGTTCAGCGATATCGTATTTTTTCCATTCCCTTCAAAAACCAATCTGTTGGCATTCAGGAGATCGTTGCCGTAAGACCACTGGAAAAAGATATTGAGATCAAAATTCTTATACATAAAATCATTTACAAAACCCCCGGTATGCAGCGGTACACCTTTCCCGATGGTGGTAATGTCACTCGCATTCACAACCAAATCGCCGTTAAGATCCTTATACTTAATGTCGCCCGGCTTCACATTTGCGCGTGCAGTACCATTGGTTGTCACCGTGCTTTTAAGCACATAGTTGCCCGGTGTAGGCTGATCGAAATCGCTGTATTGGTATACACCATCCCACAAATAACCACGCATCTGTGCAACCGGCTGTCCTTTTTGTGCGGTATAAGCAAACAATGAATTATAAGAAAAATCAAACAACACAGGACTTAGTATTTCCTGCTGATTTTCCGTCAGCTCCAGCACCTTGTTTCTGTTAAAACCAATATTAAAACTCGTTTTCCAGTTAAAGTCTTTTGTACTCACATTAACCGTAGTCAACGTAAATTCCAACCCTTCATTCTGAACTTTGCCTACGTTTTTAAAAGCAGAGCCAATTCCCATAGTAAAAGGAAGATTTGCCATTAACAACAAATCCTTGGTCGTTTTCCTATACACATCTGCAGTTAACATAATCCTGTTTTTAAACAATCCCAGGTCGTAACCTATATTTGTCTGGGCTGTTGTTTCCCATTTCAAGTCAGGATTACCCATCGAATTGAGCTGTGAACCTGTAGAAGTTGCCCCATTGTTATAGGAATAACCTGGCAACACGCCCAATGTGATCTGTGATAAATAACCAAAGTCGGCAATCCTGTTGTTACCTGTCAAACCGTAGCTTATCCTTAATTTTGCTTCTGATATAAAGTTCATTTTGGCAAATAATTCTTCCTTGTTCATGTTCCAGGCAATGGATGCAGAAGGAAAAGTGCCCCAACGATGACCGGGAGCAAACTTAGAAGAGCCATCCGCACGAATTGAAGCTGTTAACAGGTATTTCGACTTATAGTCATAGTTTACCCTACCTAAAAATGAGGCCAGGCCCCAACGAGAACTCAAAGATACGGCAGACAATAAGGCCGACTGATCCAGCCCATCAAGTCCAAGTGCTTCATTTGGCACTGATGTGGCACTAAAACCATAACGGCCCGACTCTAAAGCCTGCATCGTGTAACCTCCCAGTGCAGTTAGGTTATGGCCACCCTTAATGCTTTTCTTATAATTTAGCGTATTTTCATTTAACCAAGAGTTAGAGACTGCCGTGTAGATAGATCCATTTACACCAAAAGTATTGTAGATACTTCCTCTGCTGGTCATAGAATTAAAAAAGCTTTCTGTTTTCCTGGTATTTCTGGTTACGCCGCCTGATATGCGCAGACTAAGATCAGGAGTAATCGAATAAATCAGTACACCGTTGGCAATCAGGTTGTCTGTGATGGCATTTAAAACCTCATTTTTTGCAGAGATCACAGGATTTACCCGATAGTCAGCAAAAAGATTTCCTTCTAAGGAAGGATCTATCAGATTGTCCAATAATACATCATCGTTATCACGGCCAGTAACGGGCCTATAACCCCAAACGGCATAAAAAAGGTTGTTGCTATACGAAACATTTGACGTTGGTTCTGATGGACTTACGCCATAAGATTTGCTGTTGCTGTAGTTGACGTTTACGCTGGCCTTCAACTTTTTACTGATGGTCTGATCCAGATTCATCCTACCCTGATAGCGTTTAAATCCCGAGTTGATGACAAGACCTCGCTGATCAAATATATTTCCAGAAATGGCATACCTGGTTTTGTCATTTCCGCCCCTTAATGAAATGGAATAATTTTGAACAGGCGCAGTTTGATAAATAAGGTCCTGCAAATTGATCCCTTTTACATCTTTATAACTATCTAAAGTTTTGCCTTGTGTGAGGTAAGTTTGCGGGGCAATTGTTGGGTTAAGTTCCAGCTGGTACTTCACAAATTCATAAGGACTTAATAAGTCCATTTTTTTAACAACGTTCTGTACACCATAGTAGGCATCAAACCCAAGCACCGGCATCCCTGCTTTCCCTTTTTTTGTGGTAATGATGATTACACCATTTGCGCCCCTGGCACCGTAAATAGCGGTCGAAGAGGCATCTTTAAGTACACTGATGGATTCAATATCAGTAGGATTTATCGAGTTGTTCATCCCGTCTTCAAGCGGAAAACCATCTACGACATACAAAGGAGAATTGTCCTGAGTTATTGAACCATAGCCCCTGATGACAATGTTATTTACGCCACCAGGCTGACCATCATTTCCAGAAACGCTAACACCGGCAACTCTTCCCGCCAATGCCTCGTCGTAAGATTTAACTGAGGCCTTGTTAAAATCTTTCATATTAACTTCTGCCACAGAACCTGTCAAATCAGTTCGCTTTACCGTACCGTAGCCAATAACCACCACTTCATTTAAGTCCGTTTTTTTTGGTTTCAAGGTAACATTAATGGTCGTTTTTCCGGCAACAGGAAGTTCTTGCGTATCAAAACCGATCATAGAAAAAACCAGTATCGCATTTTGGTCCGGGACAACTATTTTGTATTTCCCATCTTTAGTACTGGCTGTAAAAATCTGTGAATTTTTCAGTTTAACTGTAGCCCCAAATAAAGGTTGATTATCTTCGTCTCTAATCACTCCTGTGATGGAGACTTGCTGTATTGGGGCCATAGTCACTTTAGGAGTAACTAAAATGGTCTGCTTATCAATTTTATAACTGAAAGGCTGCTCAAGAAAGCATTTATTTAAGGCCTCCTCCAGCGAAACATTTTTAACATTGATGCTGATCTGTTTTGCATGATTAATGAGATCGACATCATAAAATATGTTATATCCACTTTGGTGACGAATGTCATTCAATGTTTCCTTAAGTGAGGCGTTTTTTTTATTTAAAGTGATCTTCTGCGCTACCGAAGCTGCGCTCAATGCATTCAAGGAAATAAGACATAGAAGATATGATAGTCTCATAATCAGCAAAAATTTAGGGTGAAAGAAGTAGCACCTCCCGCATCTGATTGCAGTAGTTTTTTTATACATTTGAATGTTAGGTTTCTTAAATATTTGGTTGATTGAAAAGCGATCATTAGGCTACTTAACAGCAGCTACAATTAGCTACACTGTCAGGAGCGGTGGTACGCTCCTGACATTTGTTAAATTCCTATGATTTATGGGGTACCCGTTAATTCATAAGAATCACCCTCCTTCCTTCGATTTTATAGTTAACGCCCCCTGTTATTTTCATATAATCAAGTAACTCTGTGATGTTCTTATATCTGGATGTGGTTCCGCCGAATTTTTTACTTTGCACATTGCCCTGGTATTCCACATCAATGTCGTACCAGCGACTCGCTATTTTCATTACTTCTTTTATACTCAGGTCTGCAAATACAAAGGATCCTTTTGTCCAGCCCATAACTTGTTCTATGTTGGCATTCTGCACAGAAACGGTTTTTAGGCCCGATCTTGAGATGCCTTGTTGCCCCGGTTTAAGCAAAGCAGTAACGTTTCCTTTATTTATACTAACAGAGCCCTCAAGTAAGGTGGTAGTTATTACCGGATCATCCTGATAAGCTGAAATGTTAAAATGGGTGCCCAAAACTTTAATTTCAACATCGCTTGTTTTTACTACAAAAGGCATTGCCTTTCTTTTTGCAACTTCAAAATAGGCCTCTCCTTTAAGCTCCACATTTCTTTGCTGACCATTAAATTGTGTTGGATACGTTAATGAAGATGCAGCATTCAATAAAACCTTAGTTCCATCAGGTAAAATCACCTCATATTGTCCCCCTCTTGGGATGGTGATGGTATTGAACAAAGTTTGAGGATTGGCATCCTTATTTTCAACCTGATAAGCCAGTTCTCCATTGGCCTTCTTAACAATTTTAGTTGAACCTTGGTTGGTCAATACCCCATTGTCAGCATCCGACAAAACGATTTCCTTTCCGTTACTTAAGGTCAGCACGGCCTTATTTGAACCCGGCGAAATGTCGTTCGCCTTCAAATTCGCAGTTTGCACTACTGGACGCGGGGTTTTAGCCTCATAAAAATAACTTCCAACAGTCAATAGCAACAATATGGAAGCAGCCATGTACCAAATTTTATAACTACGTTTCAGCTTTGGCTCAACATGCTCTTCTTCTGAAGCTATACGGCTTTGAATCTGTTGCAGCATGGATTGCTGAAATTTACTTTCTTCCTGATCAGACAGTTCAAGCTCAGACAATGCATCTAATCTTTTATAATATTCTTCCAACAGGCCCTGCTCTTCTTGCGTAGCTTGCCTGTTAATATATTTGTCCAATAAAATTAAAAAGCGTTGTTTTTCCATGGGGCCGTTATTGTCCGTTTATTATAAGTGTAAAAAACGTGTGGACACCCTACGCAAAAAAGAAAAATAATTTAAAAACCTAGTAACTAGTCAGCACTATAAGGCATGAGCTGAAGCTTAAACCATTGCGAATATGTTTTAAAGATTTGCTGAGGCGCTTTTCTACTGTCTTTTCAGAGATGTTCAACAAGGCCGCAATCTGCTTATAAGTCATTTGCTCTTCCCGGCTCAAACGAAAGGCCTCCTTACAATCATCAGGCAAGGATTCAATGATGTTCTGCAACAGTTGTTGTTGCTCTTTAAAAAGTAAAGGATTGTCGGTAATCAGATCAGTGGTCACCAGGGCCAGGCGATTATAAAAAGAATCATCGTGTTTTTGTTCGCGGATCGCCTGAAACACGCTAAACCTGGTAGCTTGCTGCAGATATGCTTTCAAGTTTAAAATTTTTGCTTCTTCGCGACGTTTCCATAAACTGAAAAACACGTTCTGCACAATATCTTCAGCGGCGGCCGTATCATTGAGGACACGGTACGCGCTACGAAAAAGCACCTTCCAATAAGTATTGTAAATGGTTGTAAAAGCATTTTGATTCCCCTGCTGGAGTAAAGCAAGCAAATCAGAATCGGCAATATGGCGGTTGTCAACCATTAATTATTAGCTGGTTATTACAATTTGGTTAGAATGGAATATCAATAATAATTATTCTTTCCGGTTATTCATAACGCGCTGCAAAGTATTATTCTTGAGCAAGATAAAAACATTACTGAAATGCAGAATGAATAATATACCGAAGAGGCTTCACAGTCGCATTTCCCCCCTTAACTTGTCGTTATTGCACATTTGAATGTACATGGCATTACTGTACCTTTGAATAGAACGAAAACAAAAAGATAATATGGCAACTCAAATTTTTGTAAACCTACCCATTAAAGACCTCAACAGATCTGTAGCGTTTTTTACCAAACTGGGTTATACTTTTAACCCAAAATTTACCGACGAGAAAGCAACCTGTATGATCGTCAGCGATACCATTTACATCATGCTGCTGACAGAACCTTTCTTTCAGACCTTTACTAAAAAAGAAATTGTAGATGCCCACAAAGCGGTAGAATGCTCTATTTGCTTATCTGCCGACAGTAAAGATACCGTTAACGAAATGGTGGACAAAGCAGAAGCAGCGGGCGCCACTATACCTAATCCGGCCACAGATTACGGCTTTATGTACCAACACAGCTTCGAAGACCTTGATGGCCACCATTGGGAATATGTATGGATGGATCCTAACAGTTAAAACTATGGAAAATAACAAATTAATAAGAATGGACAATATGGGCATCGTTGTGGAATCGCTCGACAATGTAATCCCTTTTTTTATAGAGCTAGGCCTAAAGCTTGAAGGTCGGGCCACCATTGAGGGCGAGTGGGCTGGTCGTGTTACCGGACTGGGCGATCAGCACGTAGAGATTGCCATGATGGTTACCCCTGATGGCCACAGCCGTCTGGAGCTTTCGCAATTTCTCAGCCCTACTGTTGTTTCAGACCACCGTACAGCCCCCGTGAACTCGCTCGGTTATTTACGTGTCATGTTCACTGTTGAAGACATTGACGAGATGGTATCCAGGCTCATCAAACATGGCGCTCAACTCGTTGGCGAAGTGGTGCAGTATCAAGACTCATACCGGCTGTGCTACATTCGCGGAGCAGAAGGGATTCTGATCGGTCTGGCAGAACAACTCGGTAATAAACGGTAATAAATTTAGTTTTTTAATCATGCTAAAAAGGGCTGTTAAAATAACTTAACAGCCCTTTTTACAAAAATTATCTGTACTAGAATCTATGGATTCTGTTCCTGAATCAAATCGTTATAATTTAATTCAGTGTTTAAAGGTATTTGTAAAGTGAATTCTTTACCGGGAAGTACAACGTTTTTAAATTGGTGGTTGGCAGATGAAGTTCGATCAACCCCCACGTTCCAACGTTTGTTGTCATAGAATTCCATACCACCTTCTCCCCACAATTCAATTCTTCTTTGCAATTTGATTTCATCCAAAAGCCCTGCACCGGTTTTTGCGCTTTTAACATAACTTGGATCGCGTTTAGAAACCAGGTTAAAAAGGGTGGTTTGGGCATCGCCATCTTTATTCCCCCTGGCTTGTGCCTCAGCTTTTGCTAAGATAATTTCAGATGCCCGAATGTAAATTTCATTTTGATTATACTCAGGAATAGCGGCCGAAATTTTAGGAGCAGCAAACTTGAGGTTATAATATTTTTCGAATTTTACTTTTGCGCCGGAAGTTGGATAGGTGTATTCGATAAAATCCAGGTTTACAAAATTTTTCTTTCTGTAATCCGAATTCGGAATCTGATCAAATAAACGTTGATCAATAGCCATCCAATGCCCTTGTGAACCCCCATAGCCACCTTCAGATTTGATGTTCATCCAACCATAAAATGAAGAAGTCCCCTTTCCGGTTATACTGGAGTACGCATATCCAAAAATAGCTTCTTTAGTCAATAAAGTCATCCCAACAGTGGTATAATCTGCTTCATTGAACAGATCAGGGTAAACCGCTAAAATGTCATCTGCTGCACTAATGGCTTTATCCCAATTTCCCATAGTTAACTGGGCACGAACAAGAAATGCGGATGCCACACTGCCGTCTACATCTGTTCTGGATTCAGTTTTATAATTGCCAATTTTCTTAAATAAATTTACCGACAACTCCGCATCTTTGATGATCAACTCCCAAACCTGTGCCGAAGTAGCTCGTGGCTGGGGGTCACCCGAAGGGTCTACAATAGGTACACCTAATTTGTCTTTTCCGCCATGCAAATAATCATCCTGATAAAGCCACATCAAATTAGTGTAAGCAAATGAACGCATAGCCAATGCCGTTGCTTTATAGCGCATGATAGATTTATTGGTAGTAGACAATACACTTTCGTCTATTTCAGGAATTACCGATAGTATTTGATTAGCCTGGAAAATATAACGGTAAAATGTCCCCCAATAGATCTGGGTACGTGGCGAATTTTCTTCTCGATAAGCACGCATCTCATAGTCACCCTTTAACCAACTTGTTGAATTGGCCAATACCATGTCATTACCTTTCAGACTCAGGAGCAAATTATTTACGGAATAATTTCTTGTGTCTACAGAATTGCTGTAGGTATAATTATTTACCTGCTCAACCAGATTTGTGACCAGGGGATTCAAAACTTTATCTGGATCTCTTTTAACTATTTCTTTGATATCATCTTGGGTCAAAGTGCTTTCTGGATCAACCATTAATGATTTCTGACAGGATGCCAATACCAGGGAGGCTATAGCGAGTAAATATATTTTTCTGATTTTCATGATTTATAAAGTTAAGTTAATGGCAAATGAAACAACTCTTGATTGTGGATATCCGAATGCACCTACACTGGAGCCATCATCAAATGCAGTCCTTGGGTCGACACCTTTTTTAGCGGAGATAAAGAATAAATTCTCTGCAGCCAGGTAGCATCTTAGTTTTTGAATTTTGTATTTCGATAATAAACTTTGTGAGAAACTATATCCTAAAGTCATCGATTTTAGATTCAGATAACTGGCATCAAATAGGGCAAAATCAGAATATTGGCCGGCACCACCACCCAGCGGTACACTGCCATAGTTGGTGCCGCCCAGCATGCGCATAGGGATATTGGAATCTTTATTTTCAGGAGTCCATGCATCCAATAGATCTGTGTGTATACCCCTTCCAATTGAATTTCCTGTCAGTCCCTGATAGGATAAGGAAACGGTTTTACCCCCTAACTGATAACTTGCATAGATAGAGAAATCAAAATTTTTATAGTTGATACTGGTATTGAAACCACCAACTAAATCAGGATTTGATGTACCTAATTCGTAACGGGTACCATCGATGCCTGTAGTGGTTACGATATCACCAACTTTATTATTCGGATATTTAGTGAAATCATCCGTTTCTTTCAAGGTTTTATAGATCATTCCTAAGCCCGTATTCTGATCAACACCAGCATATTTGTACAGATATAAGTTGTAGTAATCTTTACCCGGTCCTCTCAGGAAGTTTCCCTGAACAAATGCGCCGCCCAGGTCTTTACTACCAACTCCCGTTGGCATCGAAACTAAGGTCGTTTTATAGTACGATGCATTTGCGCCAAACGACCACCTTAAGTTATCATTACGAAGGATAACATAGTTCAGATCAATCTCAAACCCTTTATTGTTCAGCTCTCCTGAATTTTCCAATCTGGAGGAACGTCCTGTTGAAGCGGGCAATGGTTTACCGAACAATAAATTCTTTGTATCTCTGTTAAAATAATCAAAACTGCCAGATAAACGGTTAAAGAAACTAAAGTCAAGTCCGATATCATAAGTATTGTTCGTTTCCCAGCTAAGATCTAAGTTACCCCAGGTTGCCTGCGCAAGCGAAGCAACTGGTGTGACCAAGGTACCGGCATTGCTGAGTGTCCATGTATCAATCCAATTGTTTGCTCCTACTGCGTTATTACCTTGAACGCCCAGACTACCACGGATTTTTAAATCATTGATCCAGCCAATTTTTTTCAGGAACTTTTCTTGTGAAAGACGATATGCACCACCCACGGACCAGAAAGTTCCCCATTGGTTGTCTCTAAAAAAGGAAGATCCATCAACACGCACACTTGCTGAGAGGTAATATTTCTCATCATAGTTATAATTGAATCGGCTTAAATAACCTTCTATGGTTGATGAGCTTTCAGTTCCATTAAGATAGCTAATGCCAACTGCGTTGTTAAAGGTAGGTTTGTCATAGGCCAGCATCATATATTTCTGGCCTGATTGATCGTCTGAACGTGCCCACCTGAATTCATGACCTAATAAGGCATCGACATGGTGTTTTGCAAATTGTTTATTCCAGGTCAACAGTTGTGTTGTATTTACCTGAGAACCGCGTGCCCAATAGCCTGCAATAGTTCCCTGAAAATCACGCGCAGCTGTTCCACTTTCGTTATTGCCATAACTTTTATTAAAGAGATAAGAGTTGTCTAATGCCAGATCAACCTTAAACTTGAAATCTTTTAAGAAAGTAGCTTCCAAATATGTTCTTCCTGAAAGGACATCTTTTTTTTGATTGGTATAGTCCTTTTGAAAATAAATTCCAGGAGAATAACCATTAAAGGCTAATCTGGCTGTAGAACCATAAGGCGAATAGGTTTCACCGGTACCTAAATCAAATAAGGTTTTACCAAATTGATCGTATTTAATTTTACCCTGTTCGTCATGGGCAAACAAGGAATTGATTGGACTAAAGTAGTTTAACCAGGTAAACAGGTTGGTATTAACCGTACCACCAGTATAGCCTGGAACATCAGAATTCGTACGTGAGTAGAACAAAGAAGCTCCGCCTTTTAACCAATTGTTAATCTGTGAATTTACATTAATACGTGCGTTATAGCGATCAAAATTTGAAGCCATTACATAAGCTGGATCATCCAGATAGCCTAAGGAAATGAAAAAGTCATTTTTCTCAGAACCTCCGCTTATGGATAGGTTATATTCTTGTCTTGTAGGGGTTTTGAAGAAATAATCCTGCCAGTCATCATTGTACAACAATTGCGCATCCGGGCGAATTTTACCAGTAGTTGGGTCGATTAGCGTTGTACCATCGGGTATTTTATAGGACATGTAATTTCCAAGACCATTTCTTGCTGACAATGCGTTTCCATTGGCTTTGAATAAGTTGTCTGCAGCATATTTTTTTAAGTCTGCATCGCTCATGGTTTTAAAACTTGCGTTACGATCTGGAGAATACTTGACGTAATTGTAAATTCCTTGCCAGGTATATTCATAATAGGTAGCGGGATCGGTTACTTTATCAAAATCACTCTGACCAATGCTGGTTATACCAAGACGCATATCAGCAGAAATAGAAGTAGCTCCTTTTTTCCCCTTCTTTGTTGTTATTATTATTAATCCATTCGCGGCTCGAGAACCATAAAGTGCATTCGCCGCTGCATCTTTCGATACAACAATTGACTCAATATCCGCTGGATTTAATGAATTTAAACTCACATTGCTAGGTGATCCATCGACTACAACTAAGGGGTTGCTGCTGGCGTTTAGTGAGCCCAATCCACGGATTCTTAAGGTTGCATCGGCACCAGGTTGTCCTGAATTTGTAGAAAACTGAAGCCCTGGAACTGTTCCTTCAAATGCCCTGGAAATTGTAGAGACCTGACTTTTTTCTATAGTCTCGGGCCCAATGGAAGAGACAGCGCCTGTAAAGTCTTTCTTTTTCATAGTTCCGAATGCCACTACCACCACTTCATCTAATTTGGATTCCTCTTCCTTCATCGCTATACTAAGCGATGTTTGATTAGAAATGCTGACGGTTGTACTTTCATAACCAATGTATTTAAAAGTTAATTTTGAATTTGTTTTTGACCCAATCTCAAATGAGCCATTTGAAGATGTGGATGTTGAATTTTTGGTACTGGCATCAAGAATAGAAACTCCCCCTAGCGGAGTTCCTGTTTTTGCATCTACAACAGTACCTCGGATTTTGAGATTGCCTTGCGCATAACTTTTTACGTTTACGTTCACGAGGAGAACACAGAGCAATACTGAGCAACAACTCCATAATTTAGATTTCATCATGTTTTTAATTGGTTAATTGTTGATTTAATTGGTTAATTGTGATTTTCTTTAAATCCACTGCGTTAATTAATGGCGTCTTAAAGTCTTGATTAGTGGAATTTAAGTGACTGTAAATTAATGAAATATAGTTATTTTGACAAAATTTTTTCGGAAGGTATTAGCCCGCTGTCGATTTTTTTTGTTGATATTAGTCGGTATTCGGCTTTATAAATCGCGATATGAGATTACTAACCATTTGTTTTTTTTTATGCGCCTTCACGAGTCTGTATGGACAAGTTCCTGAAATCGTCTTTTCTACTCAAAAAAACTATACAAAACGCGAGGTGCATATAACCATGCGAGATGGTGTTAAATTGTTTACCATCATCTACGAACCGAATGATAAACTGCAAGATTATCCTATTATGATGATTCGCACACCATATAGTGTAGCCCCTTATGGTCAGGATAATTTCGGAAATAGCCTCGGACCAAATATTGAATTTGCTAAGGAAGGTTTTGTTTTTGTGTACCAGGACGTTCGTGGTAAGTATAAGTCAGAAGGTGATTTTATTGCCAACAGGCCGTATATACAGCATAAGAAAAAACAGGAAACCGATGAAAGTTCTGATACCTATGATACGATTGATTGGTTAGTTAAGCATATCAAATCAAACAAAAAGGTGGGTATTTGGGGTGTTTCTTCGCCGGGCTTTTATGCATCAATGTCCTTAATTGACTCCCATCCGAACTTAAAGGCTGTATCCCCTCAAGCACCTGTTACAGATTGGTTTTTAGGGGACGATAGACATCATAATGGTGCTTTTATGTTAATGGGTAGCTTTTCCTTCCTCTCTTCCTTTGGAAAAATAAGAGACTCCATAGGAACCAGGCATCCAGGTGGGTATGCTGCTTACCATACAACTGATGGATACGATTTTTATTTAAAGTCTGGTCCGCTTAAAAATTTCAATCAAAAATATTTATTGGGTAAAAGTGTCCTCTGGAATGAAATGATGAATAACCCTGATTACAATGATTATTGGAAAGACAGAAGTTATACTAGATATTTAAACAAAGTAAAGCCCCATGTTCTTGTTGTAGGCGGTTGGTTTGATCAAGAAGATTTGTATGGTCCTTTAAAAACCTACGCCGCTTTAGCTAAAGCGCCTGGTCACCAAGTTTCTTTGGTGATGGGCCCCTGGTATCATGGATCCTGGACTCGCGGAGAAGGAAATGCATTGGGGAACCTGGATTTTAACGCCAATACATCTCGTTTTTACAGAGGCGAAATCGAACTCAAATTTTTCAAAAAACATCTGAAGGACAATAAAATCCCGGCAATTGATCCAGTTTCTATATTTGTTACTGGTGCTAATGAATGGAATTCTTTTAATCAATGGCCTCCTGAAGAAAGTAAAATGACGCCGTTATATCTTAGTGCCAATCAAAAATTAAGTTTCCAAAAACCTATTGAAATCAATAATGGCTATGCTAAATATATAGGTGATCCTCAAAAACCAGTTCCATATACAGCTGAGAAAACATTAATGCGTGGTTTTCAATATATGTTTGAAGATCAGATTTTTGCTTCTCGTAGACCTGATGTATTGGTCTTTGAAACAGAAGTACTTACAGCGGATGTAAAGATTATGGGTAATATTCAAGCTAATCTTTTTGTAAGCTCTACAGGAACGGATGCTGATTTCGTGGTTAAATTGATAGACGTTTATCCTTATGATAAAGAGAGTAAATTATCTGATTGCCAATGTTTAATCAGAGGAGAGGTTATGCGCGCCAAATACAGGAATAGTTTCTCAAAAGCTGAACCTTTAGTGCCAAATCAAATTGCGAATGTCAGTTTTGATATGCAAGATGCTGCGCATGTTTTTAAAAAGGGACACAAGATTATGGTGCAAATCCAAAGCTCCTGGTTTCCGCTGGTAGATCGTAACCCACAAAAATTTCTGAATATTTATGAAGCAAATGAAAGTGATTTTGAAACCCATGAACATACAATTTATTTCAATCAAAATCATGCATCCAATATTATCCTTCCAATTTTTAAATAGAATAAAATGAAAATTAAACTCGTACTGGTATCGTTATTTCTAATTGTTTCTGGTAAATTATTTAGCCAGGTAGAATATGGCAAAAGTGTTGTCAAGGTATTAGCTTCTGATAAGTTTGCAGGAAGAGGCTATGTTTTTAATGGCGACAAAAAAGCTGCGTCGTTCGTAACTCAGGAAATGAAGAAGTCCGGCTTACAGCCTCTGGGAAACTCCTTTGAACAAAAGTTCGATTTAGCAGCTAATATTTTCCCTAAAACAGCTAAGATTAGTATGGATAATAATCCTTTAAAAATGGGGAAAGACGTGTTGATTGATGCTACAAGCCCATCTATTAAGGGAACTTTTGACATTGTTCCTGCGGAATTACCTTCGGCAGATTTAGCTGATTTGAAAAAAATGCAAACTGATGCTCAATTCAAAAACAAGATTATTTTTATTGACGAAGCAAATCACATTAAAAAAATTACTGCCGATGGGTACAGAAAAAGTTTAGCATTTCTAATGACTGAAGGAAATTATGCTGCTATTTTAGTTAAAACAAAACAGAAATTTACCTGGAGGGGGGCTACGCTACAAAATAAGATACCGGTAATATATATTCAGGAAAGCGTTTATGATTTATTAAAGCAGCCTCATCATATCACCTTAGATATTACAGCTAAGTTTCAGCCCGCTTATCAGAGCCAAAATATATGCGGATTTTTAAAAGGAACGAGCAATTCCGATTCCACCATAGTGGTTACAGCTCATTATGACCATATTGGATCAATTGGTAAAAAGGTGATATTTAATGGCGCTAATGATAATGCAAGTGGTACCGCAATGATGCTTTATCTGGCGAATTATTATGGAAAAAATAAGCCCAAATACAACATGATCTTTTTGGCTTTTTCTGGCGAGGAAAGTGGCCTGCTGGGTTCAAAATTTTATGTCAACAATCCTCTAAATGATTTAAGTAAAATTAAGTTCCTATTGAATCTGGATATGGCCGGAACAGGTGACGATGGAATTCAGGTCGTTAATGGTACCGAATTTAAAAAGGAATTTGAATTACTTCAGCGGATTAATGCCGAGAAGAGTTATTTGCCAAAGGTATTAGTAAGAGGGCCAATGAATAGAAGTGATCATTTTCCTTTTTACGAAAAGGGCGTACCTTGTTTCTTTATTTACACCTTAGGTGGAATTGCAGCTTATCATGATATTTTTGACCGTTATGAAACGCTGCCTTTTACAAAGTTTAATGGATATGCAAACCTATTGATTCAATTTTTATCACAACTATAAGATGAGGGGGTTGATTGGACATCCATAAAACCCCACCTCCATCAATAAACCAACTCCGATCCTTTTACCACCACCTCAAAATCCTCAGACATCTCCGCATCATACACCCGAAAACAAATCTCCCAGGGATCCCTCACCAGATTCATGATATAAGCTCTGAACAACCTTTCAAACCGCTCGAAATCAATCCCAGTTTTACAAACCAGCAAATACTGACGATCCCCCTGCGCAATCACTTCCTGCAGATAAGCCTCCCAATGTATTTTGATCTCCATCGGAAAACGGTTAAAATGCTGCTGATCAATCAATCCACCAATACCCTCAATCAGCTCCTGGGGAATGCTCAGCTTCCCTTTCACATACCACAAACCATCCAGCTTTTCCATACACCAGATCAGCTCTCCTGCATAAAAAATCCGCCATGGTTCACCAGCACGAAACTGCAGTACCTGATAAACTACGCCATCAGCTCCATCCGGGAAATAATCTAACTCAATCATCTGTCTTCCAATCCTTTATTTTGAACAACAATCAATATAGTTTTACTCTTTTCAATCACCTGGCTACCATAACCTGAACCTCAAACTGAATCCTTGTGCATCAAAACCAATCTCTTTAACAAAGCCTATCAACACCGGATTGATCAATTCTATAAACCTCAGACAGTATCCCTCCATATCGGGCAAAATAAACTTCTCGCGATAAGCTTCAGAAAATTGCATCAAATTGAACTCAATTGCCTCCGCGGTATTGTTCACAAAACGGTGCTTGTCAGCAATATTGTTGCGTAGCTTCTCATTGAGCCTTAAAAACAACACCAACTTTTCCTGTAATAATTTAACTGTATCCCGGTACTCCAGTTGCCTGAGATACCCATCAGCTGTATATCCTAATCTTTGCATAACCAAATCCTTTGCCCTTTTTAAACTTAGGTTCCACAAATCTAGATCAATTAAGGTATCAATTCCAAATAAAATACTAATATTTTTAGTTAATAAAGCTAATTAATTTAGTTCTATTCTTTAATACTCCATACAAACAACAGATTTCGGCGGTGGAGAATAATATATTTTTCATTTATAGGTAATTGATTAGGAGTTAGTTAAATTTAGGCACACTCGGTCTCAAATTTAATTATATGATAAAATTAACCTCTGGTCTATTTAATGATCTAATCACAGGCAAATTAAAAGCCGATAGTTTCTTCGGTTTATGGTATAGTCGTCGCAGGGAGGGTAATATGATATCCATTCAAAATTGCGTTATCGAACAACCCATGATCTTCGAAGAAGATCTGAAGTGTGACTTTCACATAGAATTTTTGAAATGTGAGTTTATTAGTTCTTTACAGATCCGCAATGGTATATATAAAAATTTAATTTTTCGAGATGTAAAACAACATGAAAAAAGCAGCATCGAGCTGGGAGTAGAAGAATGTGGTGGAGTCAGTTTTATCGATAACTGTGTATTTAACGGATATTTTAATTTCGAAAAAGGATCATATAATAAAATACATGTTCAAGATGTGAATTTTAAAACGCTTACATTCGACAACGGCGCTTACAAGTATATTTATTTTGGAACAAGTGGTTTTAGCGGAGGATTATTTTTTAAAAATGGTGTATATGAAATACTGCGTTTAGCTGGTATTAAGTCATCCGGGTTATATTTTGAACACGGCAAATATCTTGACTTATCCATAGAGAGCGTTTCCCAAGTTGAAACAATATACTTTACATACGGTTCGTTTAGCTTACTTAGCTTCGCTTCAGAAAATATTTCCAAAATAGTTACTACAACTACTATTGATTATGATAGATTACATATAGAACAACTATCGTTTGCTCAACTCGGTAAGATAACTGCATTGTTTGACGATGCAATTATTGATTCAATCATTTTTTCACCCGCATTTATGAATAAAGATGCTGTCCTACGCTTTCAGAATGTTACTTCGAATTCACTAAGGTTTAAAAGTTTTATAAATTATGGTCAAGTTAGCTTTTTTGATTTACGCCTGGACGGAGAACTATTAATTCAAAACAGTGATCTTGGTAAAACAGCTTTCATCAGTTGCACAATTAAAGGCGCGCTACTAAACCTTGATAATTCTAAAATTACAGATGCTTCTTTTAACAATACAGCATTTCCTATCAGAATAGCTCAAGACAATAATCAACAAAGATTAGCTTACGCTCAATTAAAAAAAATTTCAGAATCCAAGGGAGATTATCTGGAGGCAAACCGCTTTTATTCAAGTGAAATGAATTCATTTTATGAGAGCATCACATGGAAAAAGAATTTTTGGGAAAAGTTAAATCTCAGCTTTAATAAATACTCAAATAATCATGGACAAAGTTGGGAATTGGCGCTGTTTTGCATACTACTACTTTCTATTGCAACTTACTTGCTATACTTACACCTGCTTGGAATACGTCCCGGCCACCTTATTTCGAGTAAAGACAGAGACTATTTTTGGAAATGCCTAAGTTATTACTTCGATTTTCTTAACCCTGTTCACCGCACAGACGAAATAGCCAAAGGGTTATCGGTAACTGCTGCCTCAACAGCCAGAATAATTGAAGGAGCAAGCAGAATATTTATTGCATTTGGAATTTATCAATTTGTTCAGGCATTCAGGAAACACGGGAAGAAGTAACACTGTGTTTAGTGCCATCAAAGCTAAACGATCGGCTCTCATAAAAAGAGGTCATATCATTTTGGATGAATGATATGACCTCTCTTTTTTATCTATTTATTCTACTGACTCTACCCAACTATAATTTCCAATAAGTTTGGCCGTATGCTTACCCGTAATATCCTTAATTTCATCACTTTGCCCTGCCGGTTTTGTTCTGAAATCCCAGGCTCCAACTAAATCAGGATCCTGAGGATCAATAGTATTTTGTCTGTTATAGGATAATTTTATTTCTCCCGGAGTTTTGGCTATTTTCCAAATCCGCATGTATTTGATAGATCCATTAAAATATTCCAGTCTATTACCATTAGCATCCAGACGGGTAAATGCTGTCATTTTCATTTTTTTAGAAATAGCAGATGCCGCATTATACTGGCGTTCTTTTTCTCCAATTCTGATGATATCACCGGTTTGATTTCCGTTTTTATAAATCTTCGATCTGTTATCAGCGTCGCCATCCAGTCCTTTATCGCTATAGATAAATACAAAATGCATCCATTCGTCCTTATTAGAATAGCTAAATGCAGGCTCCCACAACATTCTGTTCTGATTATTAACATCTACTATGCCTACAGACCCTCTAACAATATTCTTGTTTCGTGATTGAACGCGCCAACCCGAGAAAAAACTATTTTCCGTAGTATAAGTGGAAAGGAAAGTACTATTGTCTTCACCTGCCAGATTGCAATAATCTTTAATCTTCACCCACAATTCAATGGTAAACGCCTGATTGCCCTGCGCTCCAAACTTGATATAATCATCACTGTATCCAAAGTCAATATAACCACCGCTATTTCCGTTGACCAGCAATTCATAACTTATATTATCTACAATCCGAACAGAAGCTTTAAATTTCGTTATTTCTATTTCAGCATCATTTAAAGCTGCATTTATTTCTTCATTGCCGACAGTTAGCATGGTCCCACCTTTAATCCTTTCAATCAATTGATCTAACTTTTCGACTGCTTTCTGAAGTATTTCTTTGCTCAAAGGCGGATAATTACCCTCATAATTTCCATAGGTAGTATTATCTCTCATATCCTTAATGGACTTAGATTTAAGTTCTACTTTTTCTAATAAAGCGGTTGCTGCAGGATTCAGGTTGATCCGCCTGGAATCTTTGAATTGGTCTATAGCCACATGCGCCCTTTCTATTGCTGCCTTTACCGTACCCTCATCAGGTATACTTCCATTCTTTATTTTAGCAAGAAGTTCATCTATTTCAGCAATAGCTTTATCCACTATAATTTTGCTAGACGCTGGATAAGTACCAGCAACATCGCCATAGGTAGAATTTTCACTTAAATAATTCAGTGCATTTTTAGTTACCTGCACCTGAGAAACATAAGCAGGATTAGTGTCTTTATTTTCATCTTTACAAGCAGCAAAAACGAACAAGATACATAGCCATAAAAATAACCGTTTTACACCGATCGTTCCCGCTCTATTATTTATTAATTTCATAATCATTTTCAATTATTGAATGTTCAATTATATTTTAAGATCATTGGTTTTTAATGATGATCCCGACTATTATCGATTTTCCCACTTGTATGTACCAATAATTTTCGCAAAGTGTCTTCCCGTTATGTCAGCAATTTTTGAGTCATCAAGCGCTGTATGCTGCAGGTCCCAACCGCAAACTAAATTAGGATCACTGGCACTTATGGTCTCAGTTCCATCTTTTGAAGCTTTTATATAAGCATCGTTTTTATCCGTTTTCCAGATACGGATTTTTCGCATATAACCTGCAAAGCCTTCTATGAGCTTCTTTTCCTTAGTAAACCGGGAAAACGCTGTCATAGGAATCTGTAACTGTGCTGCCTTTTCCGAATTGTACTTATAATTTAATTCGGAAACATTAAGACGCTCGGTAACCACTCCATTTTTATAGAGTTTTGCCCGCAGACCAGGATTTCCATCTAAGCCTTTATCGTTATATACCACAGCAAAATGTATCCATTCTGCAACACCACTGTAGGCAAAGTTAGGTTCCCATAACCTGTACAAATCGTTGTTATCTGTGTTTTTAACGCCCGTTGTAAGGCGTAAAATGTCTCTATTGCGCGAATACATCATCCATCCTGTACGGTATTTTGGATCATTATCCATATCTACAAAAGTGGAAAGCAGAATACTATTGTCTTCTTTACCATAAGTGGTAATTTTTACCCAAAACTCAATAGTGAATGCCTGGTTACCGGTTGCTCCGAAAGTACTATAGTCCGGACTATAATCAAAATCCAGGTAACCGCCATGATTACCATCCACGAATAAATATGCAGCTGGAGTTTCAGCGTTCTCGCCGCGTTTACTAGCTTCGAAACTGGCAATTGCAGACGTTGCTTTTTTAAGAAAGCGATCTTTCTCTTCTGAAGATAGCTTCGGCACCCCGTATTTAATTAACAAAATATCTCTTTGTGCACCACTAATGGCCGCAATCAATATTTCTTTACTCTCCTGAGGATACTTGTCTTTAGCAAAACCATAACTTGAATTGTTCATCAATTCAGTCATTTGGCTAATCAAAAGGTCAAGTTTTCCAACAATAGGATCAGGAGCTGGTTCAGCTATTTCATTCTTATCAGAGCAGGATAGCAAATTAAATGTAAATGCAATAAGTAAGGTATAGCACACAACCCTAAGTATGGATAAGTTTCTTGATTTACTCATTATATAATTTTATTTGGTTCAGAATTTAAACATGAATTATTTTTCTGCCGGAATAACCAGCATTAGTGCGGTAATTCCCGACGCATCGTAACATTCAATCACATCATTCGCAGTATATTGCTGAGTATAGTTTTTTCCCATAAGATTTCTTGATTTATCTCTGTTCTTCCAACCATAATTGATGGTTCTCTGGAGCCATGGTAAATATTGCTTCTGATTTCCATCTTCAATTAAACGAACAATATATTGAGCAAAGATTGCCGTATAAATTCCCTGTTCAATTCCGTTTTTATAAGGCATGATCATCAATGGGGCCGACATCGTATTCATGGTATAATCTGCCGTCAACTTTGCCGCATCAAGATATCGTTGTTCACCAGTAGACTTATACAACATGGTGGCAGCGCCAATACAAGTTGCCTGATTATAAACTTGTGATGTCCAATCGTTTGCTTTACCGTGTCTGGAATCTGCAACCAACCCTCTTTTATTGTCAAACAGATTTTTGTAAGACCACTCGTAAATCTCCTTTGCCTTACTTAAATACTCTGCTTTGCCTGTAGCATTATATAATGTCATCGCAGCAATAATGGTAGGATAATTAATGCATGCCATTTTACCAGCTTTCAGCTTTGATGGATTATTGTTTTCCCATGCCCAAAACATGCCCCCCTCTACCGGATCGTATGATCCCGGGTCACCTAGCTGAGGAGAACCGCTCCAAACTCTCTTAAAACCAGATTCTGCCAGTTCAAGATATTTTGGGTCTTTAAACAATTCATAGGCACGGGCATGTGAGATTACCCACCACATGATATCATCGTAGATAAACCAAACCTGACCATTATTCCAATTGTAATTGTCATAATAGTTTTTGTTTCCCTCAAAGAGATCATTAACCAATTGCAGGTATTTACCATCCTTATCTCTTTTGTAGGCATTCATCGCCATATCCCAGAAAATTGCCTGCGTCCATATCGCGCCTACTGCATTCGCATCACTAGCTTGTCGGTTAGTATCGCGGAAATAAATTTTGCGGTTCTTATCTAACAGTGATTCATTAAATGCATTATAAGCCACCCAGGTATCTGCGTTGGTGTAAGGAGTTACCAAAGTATATTCAGGTACAAATATTTCATCCTTATGGTCTGCGTTGCAATTGGTAAATAACAACGAGCTGCTAAGCATACTTAGCGCGAAAATCAAATTAATCATGATATATTTTTTTTTATTTAGACCGTTCATTTCATGGTTTTGTTTATACATTTCCTAAAGATTGAATTTGATTAATAGCCATTGTTTTGAACCAGATTTTTATCAACATCTATTTCCTTCTGAGGAATAGGGAAGAAATATTGTCTTGGCGCGAATGTGCGGTTGGCAACTTTTGTTCTGTTATAAAAAGCATTCCCGTCAGCTTCCACATTCATCCCATAAATAGGTTTATTCAGATATTCATTAGCCATTCCCCAACGCCTCAAATCGAAATATCTGGTATTTTCAAAAGACATCTCTACCCTTTTTTCAGCCATAATAGCTTTCATAATATTCTCCTTACCTGTAGGTGCAGGAATTCTGCCCGAACCACTTCCATATTGAGGTATACCTGCTCTTTCTCGAATTTCGTTTACATATTTCCAGATATCCGGATTTGTAGGATCGTACTGACATAGCGCCTCTACATAGTTAAAATAAACCTGAGGCAAGCGAAGAAGAATACAAACCCTATCCCCTGTTCCCCAAGGACCTTCTGGAGCACATTTACGAACTACATATCCGGTTTTAGAATAATCATTAACTCCGTTTAGCTTTCCGGCATTGCCACTGTATTCCATTGAGGTATAAATGTTCCCATCTTTGTTATAAAGCCACTTCTGATTGTTAAAAGTAACATCGGCATAAAAACGTGGCTCCCGTTTATAGTACATGTTTGAAGAACCCGCTGGTGCATATAACTGGTCAGTACCGCTGCCTTTATAATCTGTTGCAATGGTTCCACTCTCCACATAACCAGACGCGCCATTAATAATTGGACTCTTTCCATCAGCTTGATAACCCAAAACAGGAGGCAATCCATTGTCCATAAAATAAGCATCTACCTGTTCTTGTGTAGCGCCCAGGAAACCTCCGCCACGATAATCTCCACCAGCACCCTTATGGTTAGGTGTTCGGTCATATTGCATAGTTGCGGCAGAATTGTCGATTCTATAAAAAATCATCTCTGTATAGCCAGTCATTTCACTATAACTACCCCTCGTGGCCGTACGATACGATTTATAAGGATCAAGAACCCCATTTGTCAGTACCCTTTCCAGCTTATAATAAGTTGGCACATAAGTGTTCAGGAATTGCTTTGACTCATTAATCACATCCAGCCATTTAGCCGTAGCCTGAGACGCATTTTGTGGAAACAATTTCGTGCCATCCGGATTTGCCATATTTGAATAATAGGCATTACTACCATTAAACAACCAACTTGCACGGAATGTCAACGCTTCAATAATAAATGCCTGAGCTATACTCTGATCAATCCTTCCTGCTCCGCCACTGCGGTCTTGCGAAACATGTACTAACAAGCCCTCTTGCTGGGCGGCTTTTAATTCAGAAACGATAAAATTAAAACATTCATCTACGGTATTTCTGGGCAATTGTAATTCTGCCGAAGGTGTATCCTGAGTAAAATTACCCTTAATAAGTGGTACCGGACCATAAGCACGAACCAGGTAAAAATAGTAGATGGCGCGCAATGCTCTTGCCTCCGCTCTCCATTGATTTTGGTTTTCTACGGACAGTTGGGAGGTTGGACACTTATACACATTGTCCATAAAAACAGTAGCTTCCCGTATGCCAATATACCAGCTTTTCCAGCGGTTTTTAACAAACGTATCCTCTGTAGCAGTAAGTGTATTGTTATTGATCAGTTGCGCTTTATTTCCACTTGGATACTCCGTCTCATCGCCCGCAGCGGTCCATGGCCCTGGCGTACGAAAAATCGCTTGTTCCTGAAGCTGCCGCTGGTTAAACTCATCTGGAATATAGGTGTATACACCTGCAAGGTGTTTTTGAACGCCATCTCGGGTATTGAATATTTCGGCTAATGAAAGGCGGTCTTGCGGCACCTGGTCAAAATACTTCTTACAGGAAACCGTAAATAGTAAAGACACAATCCCTAATAATATTATTATTCTTTTCATGTTATTAAATTAGAAGGTGAAATTAATACCCAACGAATAGGTAGTGGTATTTGGATATTTACTGCCGTTATTGGTATTTAACTCAGGATCCCACAGTTTAAATTCACTGATTGTAAACAAATTATTCCCCATCATATAGACCGCAGCATTCTTAATATTAATTGCGTTAATCCATTTTTTAGGTAAGTTATAGGAGATTTGTAAAGTCTTCAGACGAACGAAACTCATATCATGAATCCACCAGTCGCTGGGCTGAAAGTTATTGGTATTACCATCCTGATCATCACCATAAGCTAACCGGGGATAAAAGACATCCTGACGGGGGTTACTTTCCATCCACCTGTCTTTAATATTGGTATAAAGATTTCCTCCACCTCCGGTACCGCGGAAAGGTTGAATACTATTTCCAGACACCATTCTATCTGCATTTTCTGATCCTTGAAAAAGAAGTCCAATAGAAAGTGCTTTATAACCTACATTGAATCCAAATCCATAAATAATCTGAGGGACATCTCCGCGACCAACATAAGTTTGATCATAAGAGTCAATCACACCATCGCCATTCAAATCTTGATATTTAATATCTCCAGGTTGCATCACCCCCCATTGCTTAGCAAAGGGACGAGGCGTAATCGCTCTATCTACAGGAGTCATAGACTCCCATCTTTTGATGTCGGATATGTCATCCTTGGTAAATAATCCCACTGCTACATATCCCTTTTGTGCCAGAATGTTATGACCATTTAAATTCATCCAGGGATAGCGTTGATCTGGAATCTCACTTTTTGTCCATTTATCATCATTGTAAGTGATATTTCCGCGAACTGATAAAGACCAGTCTTTGCCAAGTGACTTACTATATTCAATTGTTCCATCAAACCCTTTATTGTCAACCACACCTATGTTTCCGTAGGGAGCGGCCATATATCCTAAAAAGCCTGGAATAGAACTTTCCCGTTTTAATAAAATATTTGTACGGTGTTCCTTAAATAAATCGAATACAATGGACAAACTATTGTCAAAGAGTTTCAGGTCCATACCTAAATCCTGCTTTCTGGATTCTTCCCAACCAACGTTTACTGCGTTATTTCTAACTTCGTAGCCATTAATCCTACTACCTGTATTACTGCCTAATTTATAACCAAAGTCACCGTTTTCTACGATTTGATCCAGGTACATAAAACGTCTGTCAGACACGTTACTGTTACCGATCTTTCCATCCGTATACCTAAATTTAAGGAATGAAATAACAGAAGATAAGGGTTTGAAAAATGATTCATTGGAAACTACCCAACCGATACCAAATGCCGGGAACACCCCATAACGACGAGCTGGTGAAAAGTTTTCGGCACCGTTATAACCGATATTGAACTCTGCAAAATAGCGATCATCATAAGAGTAAGTAGCTCTTCCTGCAACGCCCATCATCCGGTAAGGAATAGAAGCCTCCAAAGTTGTTGTTGGATAAAGTAACTTTTGTTGTGAATTAAACAAGGTTAAACCACTCACACGATGCTTACCAAATGTCCTATCGTAAGTAAGAGAAGCCTCTAAATATGTTTTTTTATTGTTAATCCCTTGTTCACTTCTTTGTTCAAAACCCAATACATTAGAACCGCTATAAGTCTGCACTAAAATAGGCTGCTTATCTAATCCGTAAGGCACAGATCGATCTGCGAAATAAAAGGTAGACTCTCTTTTACTTTGTATTAAATTTACCTCATTATAAACATCGTATGCAAACATAGCTGAAGCCTTCAAACCTTCAGTTACCATACTTAAATCCTGAGTAACACGAAGGTTGGAGTAAATCTGATTTCTAACATTATTGTTATATCCCCTTCTAGTAGCGTCGGCATAGGGGTTACGATAGCCTCCATTTGGATTAATCCCAGGAACAAATGACGCTCCATTAACGTAAAACATTTTCGGATAATCAACTGGAGAAATATCCATAGCCGAATTGTAAATATCAGATGAAGATATAGCGGGATAATTACCCTCTCCTAGATACCCTTGTGCACCAACATCTACGGTTGTAGTTGGTGTAGCTTTAAGACTTAAATTGGTTGTAAAATTGTATCGGTTATAGCTTATTTTTGAATTAAATTCACTCCTTTTATCTGTTTTAGTCATGCCCGCTTCATTATAATAGCTGACAGATGCATAATATGTTGCACTCGGACTACCTCCACTCACATTTACATTCATCCGTTTGTTACGACCATATTCGTTAAATATTTCGTCCAACCAATTCACATTAGGATATAAATAAGGATCAAGTTTATTTTGAGTACTCTCAATGTAGGCGTTAGCATACTTAGGGTTATAACCATTATTTGCCAGGGCTTCATTTGCTGTCTTCATATACTCAACCCCATCAATAAGATCAACCTTTTGAGTAAACCGGCTGATGGATTGATAATAGTCTGCACTTATAACCGGCTTTCCGATTTTCCCTGGTTTTGTTTTGATAAGGATAACCCCATTGGCACCCCGAACACCATAAACTGCTGTAGCCGAAGCATCTTTTAGTGTGGTTAAAGACTCCACATCCTCGGGATCAATGTCATTAAATCCACGTTCAACACCGTCTACCAATACCAAAGGACTAGAAGAGTTTGGTGTAGCAATACCTCTTATCCATATATCCGCTCCATCTTTGCCTGGTTCGCCAGTACGTTGCACCGCGATCACTCCAGATAGTCGCCCAGCTAAAACAGTTGATAGGCTGCCAGAAGGAGATTTAATATCCTGACGCTTCAAGGTCGATTGTGCGCCAATATTACTAATCTTCCTTTGTTCACCAAACCCAACAACAACCAATTCATTAAGCTCATTTTTATCCTCTTGCAGTGTAACATTATAGGTGTTCTTGCTGCCAATGCTGAGCTCCACCATCGCATAGCCGACAAAAGAGAATCGAAGAATTGTTTTCTTCTGATCTATAGAAATTTCATAACGTCCATCAATATCCGATTTAACGACCTTGTTCGTTCCAACCAAAGCAACACTTACACCCTGCATAGGTTCTCCTTTTGAGTTAACCACACGTCCGGTAATTTTCTTTTCTTCCTTTTGTAAAGGATGCGTTGCTGCAGGTACCTTTCTAGAAACAAAGATCTGGCGGTCTGATATCCGATAAGTATAATCTGTACTTTTAAATAACTCAGTTAGAAGATCATCAATGCCTTTATTTTTGATATCCAACGTTATTTTTTTGTTCAAATCAACAACATTATCAACATAGAAAAATATATACTTACTCTTACCTTCTATTTCTTTAAAAACATCTTTAAGGTTTCGATTGTACACGGATAAAGTGATCGGCGTACTTTGAGAATAGCCAACCGTTGCAAAAGAGCTACTAACTCCAAAAAGGATAAGAGATATCATTAACCGTATCGTCCTAAATCCCCACCAATGGACTTTTCCTAAATCCATATCATTGATTTTATCATACATTTAATTTGGTTTATTTGGTTACACTAATTGTTTATTATACCTCAAACGTCTTTGAGTTTAAAATCCCGGGTGTAATTTTGGGTAATTAATTTTTTCTTCTTTCTATTCTAAAATCTCCATTTTCTTTAACTGCGCTTACCGGAGCCAAAAATGAAAAGTCTTTCAATATAGTTTCAAGGTTATCCTTCAGATCTAATTTTCCGGAACACTTTAATTGAGCAGTTTCTGAATCACAGATAATTTTAACACCGTAAAATCTAGACAACCTTTTAAAGATTGAACCTAACTCCTCACTGTTAAATTGATATAGACCCTTTGTCCAGGATACATAGTCCTCAACATTAACTTGACTAACAGTTTCTAACTGTCCTTTAGCTTGGAACATTTGATTGGGAACCAATAAAGTTTTAGGTGTCTTCGCCGTTTCTACCTGCACACTTCCAGATAATAGCACTACAGACTGCTGATCATCCGAATCATAAGACATCACGTTAAACTTGGTTCCTAAAACCCTTACGTCCATGTTTTTTGTCTTTACAAAAAAAGGCCTTTTTTTATCTTTAAAGACTTCAATGTATATTTCGCCATCCACATACACCTCTCGCTTATCCTTCGCAAATTCAGCAGGATATATCAATCTACTTCCAGAATTCACCCATACTTTGGTACCATCGGAGAATGTAAGTGAAGATCGCTTACCATATGGAACAATCAATTGATTATATCCGGCATATTGGCTTTTTGAAAGCCGTTCCTCGTTCGTTTGAATATTAGCAGAATCGTAAATAACCTCGGCATCCTGTTCATTTAAAAGAATAGTTTTATTCTTCGAAAGAATAAGCTGCGTTTGATCACTACCATTTGTATCCGCCTTGTGCGCTGCAGCGAATGTGGTAATATCTGTTGACCTATCTATATTCATTAAGCTCTTTATGGCGAGAGTAGAAATCAGTATAACACCTATACATGCTGCTACTGCCATTGAGACATAATATAACTTGTGTTTCTTTCGGGTATGAGTGTTCTGCGCTACAATACCGTCCCATAGTTCCTCCTCTTCCTGATCGGTAAGAGGAATTTGTTGTGCAGCAAAGCGTAAGCAGTGATTTTTGGCGGCAAGGTACTCCTGTAAATTCTCGCAAGAATGCTCAAATTTATCCCAGAATTCTTCAGTTTCAGGAGTTGGATTTAAAATGGAAGAAATAAAAAAATCATCCTTTAGGAATTGTTCGTAGGTATATAAAAGATATTTTTTACTTGCTTCGATGTGGTCTTTCATTACTATTATTTTGCTGTTTTATATTAGAACAGTTAACAGTAACTTTTATACTCGCCTATTTGGTTATTTTTTTATTAAAGCTTTGATTTTTATTAAAGAGCGCTGAATAATATTGGATACCGATTGATAATTAACACCTTGCTCTTCGCTAATCTCACTTATACTCATCCCCTTGATAAACCTACTAGAAATAATTCCACGCTGCCGATCTGTAAGTTGAGATAAAAGTAAATCAAGAGTAAGATGATTCTGGGTTTGGGTCTCTCTGTCTATATATAAAGATTCAGGTGTTTTTTCATCTTCCCATGATTGCTCATCAACAGCTTCCAGGTATTGAACCTTACGATTGTGTTTCTTTACGGCATTTATAATACTATTTTTTACCGCTACAGCTAGATATAAAAAAATGTTATCGGTTGAACTTAACCCTCTGCGCTTATTGTATATTTTGACAAATACATCCTGAATACAGTCTTTTACGACATCCCTATCTGATGAATAAAATACCCCGTATATAAACAACTTTTGAAAATGTTGTTTATATACTTGGGCATAAGCTTCATCATCACCCATAAGAAACTTATTCCATAAAATGGAATCGGGTGACTCATGAAGCTTTTTATCCTGCTTTTCCAACTGCTCCTACTCTTTTACCGTCGATAATGAATAAGGGTAGTCTGCACGATCCACTCCCCTTTTTTTGTTGGGTACTGCAGACATTTCAAACTCTAATACTCCTCCTTTTTGTAAGTCCGAATGACTTAACCAATTCTTGGAATATGCTTTTCCATTATATGTTAAGCTTTTAATATACCTGTTTTCCTTACTGTTTTTAGGCGCGTTAATCGTCAATACCTTCCCATTTTCAAGTTTCAAAGTTACCTTTTTAAATAAAGGTGCACCGATAACATATTGGTCAACTGCAGGTGTAACCGGGTAAAAACCCATGACAGAAAACACATACCATGCAGAGGTCTGACCATTATCTTCATCACCACAATAACCATCTGGAGTAGGTTTATACATTCGGTCCATAGTCTCCCGTACCCAATATTGGGTCTTCCATGGCGCACCTGCATAATTGTATAGGTAAATCATATGCTGTATCGGCTGGTTTCCATGTGCATACTGCCCCATGTTGGCAATCTGCATCTCGCGGATCTCATGAATTACGCTACCGTAATAGCTGTCATCAAAAACTGGAGGAAGTGTAAATACAGAATCCAGTTTGGTCACAAACTTCTCTTTACCCCCCATTAATGTAGCCAAGCCGTCAATATCCTGAAATACAGACCAAGAGTAGTGCCAGCTATTTCCTTCCGTAAAAGCATCTCCCCATTTGAAAGGGTTAAATGGAGTCTGGAACTTTCCATCTGCATTTTTACCACGCATTAAGCCTGTTGAAGCATCAAACAGGTTCTTGTAATTCATGCTGCGTTTTTTATAAATCTCGATTTCTGAAGCAGGTTTTTTTAATGCTTTGCCCAACTGATAAATGGTAAAATCATCATAGGCATACTCTAAAGTTCTTGCTGCATTTTCGTTGATCTTCACATCGTAAGGTACATAACCCAGCTCGTTGTAGTATTTAACACCACGGCGACCTGTTGCCTGCGGCCCTTCATTGTTCGCACCATGCTTAAGGGCTTCCCATAAGGTATTAATATCATACCCACGCCCTCCTTTAATGTAAGCGTCTGCAACAACTGAAGCTGAATTATTACCGATCATACAGTCTGCATAAGCGGGGCTTGACCATTCTGGCAACCATCCGCCTTCTTTATAGTCATTAATTAAGCCTTCCTGCATTTCTTTGTTTACGGATGGGTACATCATATTCAGGAAGGGGTACAATGCCCTGAAAGTATCCCAGAACCCAGTGCCTCCAAACCTGTAACCAGGTAAGGTTTTCCCAGTGTATGGACTCCAATGCACGACTTTATTGCTTTTGTCCAATTCATACATCTTATGCGGGAAAAACAACATGCGATATAAGCTGGAATAGAATGTTCGTGTTTGATCCACAGTACCACCCTCTACAGCAATTCTGCTTAAGGTTTTATTCCAGATTGCTTTTCCTTTTTGTTTTGTAGTCTCAAAATTATCGTTGGACAATTCTCTGCTTAGGTTAAGCTCTGCCTGCTCAAAACTGATGAATGATGAAGCTACCTTCATGTTGACCTGTTCGCCTTTTGCTGTTTTAAATCCAACAACAGCACCAGAATGATTTGCTGTAACCTCAAGCTCCCCTTTTAACAGTTCATTGCCTTCCCATCCGTTTGCAGAAGTAAAGGCTTTATCGAAATAAATGACAAAATAATTCTTAAAGTTTTCCAGTTTACCGCTACTGTAACGGGTACTGTAACCAATTATTTTACGCTCGGCAGGGATGATCTTAATGTAAGATCCTTTATCGAATGCATCTACAACTATATAAGAATCATCTGATTTTGGGAAAGTGAAACGGAATTGTGCAGCTCTTTCCGTAGGCGTAATCTCTGTGGTTACATCTGCATCAGCAAGGTATACGCTATAATAATATGGCTTTACAATTTCGGATTTATGGGAGAACCAACTGGCCCTGTCATCCTGGTTAAACTTCATTTTACCAGTTACCGGCATTATCGAAAATTGTCCGTAATCATTCATCCATGGAGATGGCTGATGTGTTTGCTTAAAACCCCTGATCTTATCTGCATCATAAGTATAAGCCCAGCCGTCGCCCATTTTACCGGTCTGTGGAGTCCAGAAATTCATTCCCCAAGGCATTGCAATTGTAGGATAAGTGTTTCCATTAGAAAGACTCGGCTTACTGGCTGTTCCCATTAAAGGGTTTACCCAGTCCACAGGGTCAGTGATTTTACCTACTGTCTGTGCAGACAAAGCAGAAGACACAAATAGTAGTGAGGCAGTCAAAAGTTCTTTAATCATATCTGTATGTTATCAAATCTTATATTTATAGTACTAGATTTTTTAGGTTAAACTCCAACAAGAACCTGCACCAATAAGCGCAGCATCTTCTTTTAACTCGGCAATTTTTATTTCTGGACAGCAATTCTCTTTTTTAAGATATAGCTCCAAATAAGGCATGAAACACTCGTGTGCATTCACTATATTTCCACCCAAAACTAGGAGATTCCCAGGCCTTTCCACAAGCAGCCCCTTAATAAACAGCCCCAAATTGTTACCAAATTCTTCAAATATTTGACGTTCGGGCTGCTCAAAGCATTCAGAACGATTTAGTTCCTTTACTCCCCGAATAGTCCTACCTGTAAGTTCAAAGTACCGCTTAACAAACCATCCGGTAGCCAAATAGTCTTCTGCAATACCATCTTTAAAAGTAGATTTCCACAATGCAGCATCTTCGGTTACTCCATCCTCAAAAAATGCAGAACCTAAACCCGTTCCCAGCGTTAGTCCGATTGCCTTATCATACCCTTGAGCTGCACCTCCAAACGCTTCCCCCTTCAGAAATCCGGCAGCATCATTGATAAACCGAATGTTATCTGTTTTAATATTTAAACGTGCAGCCAGTTCATGTTTAACATTTACGTTATACAAACTCTTAAATTTATCCTGATCCTTGATAAAGGAGATCCCATCATCATACTCGAAAGGTCCTGGAATTGCAATTCCAATTCTCTTTTCTGAAATATTCCCCACACCGAAAGATCCTTGGATGACATTGCACCAATTGTCAAAGATTGCCCCTGCTGAATCACCAGAATTGACTTGTTTTCGTTGAAAGGAATCTTTGATCAATGTCCCGGCTGCTAAATCTACTAACGCTGCCGTTATATGTGAGCCACCTATATCAACACCTAACACAATAGGATTTTTCATTTATATTCTTTGTTTGAATGAGTAATTGCTAAAACGTTTTACTAATATGAAAAATATATTTGAACATTACAAATTCCCTTGAAAAGAATAAATTTAGAATCTAGCAGGATGGTACAGGATGCGAATCCCCCATAAGGGATTTATTATTGCAATAATAACACCTAAATTTATACGAATGAGCCACTATTTAAAGAATTTGTTTTTTCCATTACTGCTGTTGCTAATTACTTGGTCATCAGCTGGAATGGCCAAAGATCCCCTGGTCGTGAAACCTGCCACCTTACAATGTGAATACCTCCTCAATCCGATAGGAATTGACGCGCTCAAACCGCGTTTATCCTGGTTAATGATAGATAATCGTCAGGATGCCAGGCAAACTGCTTATAGAATTATAGTTGGAAAGGATTCGATAGCAATCAGTAAAAGAATGGGGAATTCATGGGATTCCGGGAAGATAAATTCCTCAGATCGTCTAGTAAACTATGGAGGGCAGCCGCTAGAAGCTTTCCACAAATATTTCTGGACCGTAGTGCTTTGGGACAAAAATGGAAAATTAGCTGCCCCTGGTCCGATTTCAAGTTTTGAAACAGGCATGATGACAGCAGCTCATTGGAAAGGTGACTGGATCAGTGATGGGAATGACATTAATAAGCGTCCTGCCCCGTATTTCAGGAAAGCATTTGAATCTTCAAAACAGGTTAAATCGGCCAGGGCATATATCGCTGCTGCAGGATTATACGAGTTGTATCTGAATGGTAAAAAGATTGGTAACCACCGCTTGGATCCGATGTATACGCGTTTTGATAAAAGAAATTTATATGTGTCTTATGATGTGACTGCCCAGCTGCAAAAAGGCAGCAACGCAATCGGTGTTCTTCTCGGAAATGGCTGGTACAACCACCAGGCAATGGCAGTCTGGAATTTTGATAAAGCAGCCTGGAGGGCAAGACCTGCTTTTTGTATGGACCTCAGAATTACCTATACTGATGGCACAACAACAGTGATTACTTCGGGTAAAGACTGGAAAACCAGCTTAAGCCCAATCATATCAAATAATATTTATACTGCTGAGCATTATGATTTCCGCCTGGAACAACCGGGATGGAATACCTCAGATTTTGACGATCGTAAATGGGAATCTGTTGTGGTAAGAAAAGCACCTTCAGACTTGGTGGTCAGTCAGGCCATGCAACCTATCCGGAATGTGAAAGAAATTCCGGTTAAATCGATGAAAAAACTGGATGATACGACTTATGTTTTTGACCTTGGTCAAAATATATCCGGTGTAACTAAAATCAAGGTAAAGGGAGAAGATGGTACCATCCTCCGTTTAAAACACGGTGAACGCCTGTATGCCAATGGCAGAGTTGACCTTTCTAATATTGATGTTTACTACCGCCCTAAAGATCAAACTGATCCTTTTCAAACAGATATCATCACCTTATCAGGAAAGGGACAACTTGAATTTATGCCCAAATTCAACTATAAAGGTTTTCAATATGTAGAAGTAACCAGCAGTAAACCAGTTCAGCTAAGTAAAGAAAGTATCACTGGCTACTTCATGCATAGCGATGTGGCTCCAAAAGGCAAAATCAGCTCATCTAATCCATTAATAGATAAGTTATGGTGGGCAACGAACAATTCTTATTTATCCAATCTTATGGGCTATCCTACAGATTGTCCGCAAAGGGAAAAAAACGGTTGGACTGGTGATGGACATTTCGCTATAGAAACGGGTCTGTTTAATTTTGACGGGATCACTGTTTATGAGAAATGGCTGGCAGACCACAGGGATGAGCAAAAGCCGGATGGTGTATTACCAGATATCATTCCTACCGGTGGCTGGGGATATGGAACCGCAAATGGAACCGACTGGACAAGTACCATTGCGATCATTCCATGGAACATCTACCTTTTTTACGGTGATAGCCAACTTCTGGCTGATAGCTATGACAGCATGAAAAAGTATGTGGATTACATCACACAAATCAGTCCAGAGGGACTCACTACTTTTGGCCGCGGAGATTGGGTACCTGTTAAATCTAAATCCAACCTGGAATACACTTCATCTACCTATTACTTTGTGGATGCAATTATTCTTGCAAAAACAGCCAAAATACTGCACAAACAAAAGGATTTCGACTATTACAGTAAACTCGCCGAAAAAATCAAAGCTTCGATAAATAACAAATATTTTAACGCTGAAACGGGAATTTATGCTTCGGGAGTGCAGACTGAATTGAGTGTTGCCCTACAGTGGGGACTGGTACCAGAAGGACTCAAAGCTAAGGTTGCGCAGAATCTGGCTAAAAGAGTTGCAGCAGATGGCATGCACCTGGATGTTGGAGTGCTTGGTGCCAAGGCGATATTAAATGCCCTTAGTGACAACGGACAGGCAGAAACGGCTTATAAGTTAGCTGCGCAGGACACTTACCCTTCCTGGGGATGGTGGATCGTAAACGGAGCTACTACCCTTTATGAAAACTGGGACATTAAAGCAGAAAGGGATATCTCTTTAAATCATATGATGTTCGGTGAAATAGGTGGCTGGTTCTTTAAGGGATTAGGTGGCATTCATCCTGATGAGCAGTATCCTGGATTTAAGAGGATCCAGCTGCGTCCAAATTTTGTATCCGGGCTTAACCATTTCAAGGCAGAACATGAAGGCCCTTATGGTAAAATCGTCTCCGCATGGAAAAGATCAGGAAATAAGGTCGTTTATACCGTTACCATTCCAGCCAATTCGGATGCAGTGATTAGTTTTCCGGTAGCCGATGGTAAAAAAGTATACCGCAATGGTAAGGTCATCGCTTCGAAGGTCAAGCTTAATGCTGGTGTATATCAATTTGAAATCGCTTAAACATAGACCATAAAAAAAGCCGACGGGAATTTCCGTCGGCTTTTTATGTTTACAACTATACCTGTTATTGTGGGTTCTGCGGTAAATTATCCAATGTCACTTCCCGTTGTGGGATTTGAAGCAACAGTTTATTCTGCGTTACCTGGTAAGAACCTGCAGGGAACTGGGAAGGCGCTTTCAGGATTTCCCTTTGACCATGCGCATTCATTACTGCTATGGCCGTTCCTGTTCTAACAAGGTCATACCACCGGTGGTTCTCAAAAGCAAGTTCGATTTTCCGTTCTTGATAAATCGCATCTCTAAAGGCAGCCTGCGAATTCACATTCAGTGCAGGTATCGGATTACCAGAAGTTTTAAACGGAAGTCCAGCTCTTCTTCTGATTTCATTTAGCAAAGTAAAGGCCTCTCCGTTAGCAACAAATCCACCTTCGTTCAAACACTCCGCAATCATCAGCATTACATCAGCATACCGAATAACGGGAAAGTTGACATTGGTCTGTCCTGGTTGAACAAATCCCTGGTTGTATTTTTTAACATAGGGTACCGCCACAAAACCAGATGCATCTGTAAAACCCTCGCCCAGCGACACATTCTTCCTTAAGTCTCCTGCTTCATAAGCACTGATCAAATCAGTTGTTGGGGTATTCCATCCACTTCCAAAGCTAAGATTGGTCTTACTATCCCCTGTTACCACAGACCCGGAATTAAATGGGGCAAACTGGTACATAAAATTGCTCGACAGGTTAGTACCGGCAGTAGAATAATACTGGATTTCGAAAACAGATTCTACATTGTTCTTCTCTGTGGTAAGAAATATAGATGCATAGGTAGCCATTAAACTATAGCCGGTTACTTTTCTTAGCGCAATCAATGCGTCCGAAAACTTTCTTTGGGTCATGTAAACCTCGCCTAAAAGTGCATTTGCAGAACCTTTTGATACCCGTCCTTTATCTCCCGAAGGATATGAGGATGCATCAGGCAGATTGTTAGCAGCATCGTTCAGATCGGTTATGATCTGATTGTAGACTTCATCTGCACTTGCCCTGCCTTTGGACGGGGAATCGCTTGGCGACTTGGTTACCGACAGTCTTAGCGGCACGCCACCAAACTGTCTTACCAGGTTAAAGTAATGAAATGCTCTTAAAAACTTGACCTCCCCTATAGCCTGATTTTTTGCAACGGCCGACATTTCTATAGCGTCTACGTGATCCAACACATCATTACATCGCATTATTGCAGTGTAAGAATCTCTCCAATAATCCTGAAGAAGCGTATTTGAGGAGCTCGCCAGAAACTGATCTACAAGTTCCCTGTTTTCCTGGCCTCTTTGAGGGGCATTGTACTGGAAGGTTGTATTGTCAGACCTCATTTCACCAAAAAGCCAGTAACTGAACGACCCCATGCCCCGAAGAGAACTGTAAGCCCCATTTACGCCTTGTTTGAGATCAGATTCTGTTTTCCAGAAATTCGTTCCACTTAGGTTCGATTCAGGAGGTTGTTCTAAAAAACCCTTTTTACATGATTGCATATTAAGCAATAGTGTCAGTGATGCCAGGACAATATATTTTGAGTTATTTTTCATTGTTGATTCGATTAAAGTTTAAAAAGTCATGTTTATACCAGCTGTAATAATCCTAGGAATTGGGTAACTGGTAAAATCACGCCCTGGAGTTAATGCAGAAAACCCATCGTTCGTTCCTGCCTGCGGATTGGCACCGCTATACTTTGTAAAAGTGACCAGGTTCTGAACACTGGCATATAATCTGACTGCTTTTACGATTCTGGAATTTGTGATAAAAGGCTGCTTAAAATTATAACCTAGTGTAACATTTTGAATCCTTAAAAAGCTGGCATCCTCTATCCATTGTGAATTGACCTCGCGATATAGTGTCCTTCCGCCAACTGTCGTTGGCACTAAGCCGCTACCGGGCTGTGCCGTTGACCTGAACCTATCAATAACTTTGCGATCAACATTAAAAACACCATCTATATTGGTTAAAAATTCATTACCAGTCCTCATGATCTGTCCGCCTTGAACGCCAACAACAATCACATTGAGATCAAAATTCTTATAACTAAAACTGTTGGTGATGCCATAAGTAAAATCTGGCTGGGTATCTCCTATTACCGTAAAATCCTTAACAGCTTCAATAATTCCATTGCCATCAACATCCTTATAGCGAACAGAGCCCACAATAGAAGAATTGTGCTTGGGCTGGCTCGACAGTTGCTGCGCGTTTTGGTAAATACCATCAAAAACGAATCCGAAGAACTGACCTATAGGTTTGCCAACCTCCGTTTTATGGGTAAAATTACCCTCTCCACTTCTACCACTATATACTGGAGCGTTGTTATTTCCCGGGTTAAGTTCAAGTACAACATTTCTGTTCAAGCTTAAATTAAGATTGGTGTTCCATCTGAAACTACCCGTAAGGTTTTTGGAGTTGACACTAAATTCAAAGCCCCGGTTTCTTACCTTACCCAGGTTAACAATAGCGGATGAGAAACCAGAAGCAGAAGGCAGCTCGGCATTTAGCAGCAGGTCGCTTGTAATCCGGTTATAATAATCTACCGTCAAGCTCAACCTGTCGTTTAAAACGGCCATATCAATCCCCAGATCTAACTCTCTCGATTTTTCCCAGGTCAGGTTTTCATTGGCAATTGAACCAGAAACCCTTCCGCTGGCCAGTTGATCTCCAAAAGCATAGTTTGAGGGTCCTACGCTGGAGGCATAGGCATAATTTCCGATGTTAAAGTTTCCAGTTTGACCGTAACTTGCACGTAATTTAAGGTCGTTTATCCATCGGATACTTTTAAGGAACTTTTCCTGGGAAGCCCGCCATGCAAAAGCAGCGGATGGAAAAGTACCATATTGTGTATTCTTACCAAAACGGGAAGATCCATCTGTTCTTATGGTTGCGGTAAACAGGTACTTATCTTTAAAGGTATAATTAGCCCTTGCCAGGTAAGAGAGCAGAGACCATTTCTCTATACCGGCCCCGGCGCCATCTAGCAAAGTGGATGCATTTATAGTTTCGATGAGGTCATCGGGGTAATTTGTTGCGCCAAAAGAATATCCATTGTAACGTTCTTTCTGTGCTGTGTAGCCTAAAACTGCATTAACCCGATGGTCCGTACCAAATGTCTTATCGTAGCTAAGGGTTAGTTCCGAGAGCCAGTTTGTTGTTGTGGTTTGGGCAGTATTAGAACTTGGAATCGATAGACTAGGATTTGATGCTCCTGTTTCCCCGATCACAAATGTAGGATTAAACACAAAAGAGCTGTTGTTGGAATAATCCACATTGAATGCATATTTTGCCTTTAGTCCGTCGATGATCTTATACTCGGCAAAAGCTGTTGCCAGACCACGAAAGTATTTGGCTTCTGTTCCGCCATACTCCAGGGTATTCAGTGGATTCCCTGCTCCGATTGCCCCTGGTGAGTGGATAAAAATTGTCCGGTTTCCGTTTGCATCAGTGATAGGAACGATAGGGCTCAGCCACAATGTACGTGTGAGCACATCCCGCTGACCACTCTCAAATCCATTACGATTCTGTGTCCCTGCTGTTGGTGAAAGACTGATACCGAGTTTTACTTTTTTGCTCAGATCCGATTCCAGATTAAAATTGCCCGAATAACGTCTGTAATCTGTGTACTTGATGGTTCCTTCCTGCTCCAGTCGGCCAATGGACACAGAATATCTTGTACTTTCGCTACCGCCTCTTAAACTGGCATCCACATTAGTTTGTATTCCTGTACGCAGTACAGCATCATACCAGTCTGTGCCTTTCCCATATTGTGCAGGATTTCTGAACGGGGCGGGAATATCTGCATCCGTTGGAACAGCACCCCTGGATGCGAATTCATCGATAATGATATCTTTCCTGAACTGGGCATACTCAGTTCCGTTCAGCACTTTTGGACGTCCTTTCTGCGGCACTTTTTGTGCACCGATATAACTGTTTACACTTACTACCGGATCACCTGGCTTTCCTTTTTTCGTTGTAATCACAATGACCCCGTTAGAACCTCTGGAACCATATATGGCTGTTGAGGAAGCATCCTTGAGTACAGTCACGGATTCTACATCATCTGGATTAAGCAAATTCAGCGGATTATAGTCGTGCCCCCCTGTATTTGATATCGCAAATCCATCAAGGACGAATAACGGACTGTTACTAAAAGAAATTGAGCCTGTTCCCCGGATCTGAATATTGACTCCCCCACCGGGTGCTCCCGTAGGTGAGCTGATCTGGACACCGGCAATCTGACCCACTAGTTTTTGATCCACCGAACTTACCGGAAGATCTTTTATCTGTGCTGAAGATACACTTGCAACGGAGCCTGTAAGATCTTTACGTTGTGTAGTTCCATACCCTATCACCAACACTTGCTCCAGTTGAGACACTTCAGCCTTGAGCTGAAAATTAGCTTCCAATACTTTTCCATCGGAAATGAGTAGCTCTTTAACCTGCGACTCGAAGCCCAGATATGAAGCTGTCATTTTATAGGAGCCAGTAGGCACATCTTTAAAAGCATAATCTCCATTGGCATCCGTCATTTTACCAATATTGATGTTCCCGCCAGTCAGCCTTACGGTTACTCCCGATATTGGAAGGCCTGTACCTGACTCCGTAACCTTTCCTTTAACGTCTCCTGTTACTGGTGGCTTTGGCGTTACAAGGATGGTTTTATTCTTAATCGAATAGGTAAAAGGCTGGTTGCTGAAACAAAGATTCAGTACCTGCATAAGGTCAGCATCGCTAACCTTTAAACTAATTAATTTGGCATCTTTAATAATCGGATTGGTGTACAAAAAATCATACCCCGTTTGCTTATTTATTTCCTTAAACAACTGCACAATGGAGGCATTGCTTTTAGAAATTGTTACTTTTTGGCCGTAGCCAGTAACTGCGTTGGCTTGCAGAATAAAAACAGCCATGATCACGACAATTAATCGCATAATCAGTATTATTTTAGGGGGCAGCAACAGACGTGGCATACCTTGTTTAAAAGCATTTAAATTCATACTTTTGAGTTGGTTTGAGTTAACAGATATAGTTCGATAAATTATTCTCCCGGCTTTGCGTCGGGGTTGGTCACTCAAATCAATTGTCGGGTAGTGCTAGAACACTGCCCGGCTTTGTATCTAAGTAACCCAGCGCTAATAGCGCTAAGTTCGTATTGGTTTGTTCATATTTGGTTAGGTTAGGTTTAGTAATTTATATTTATTAACGTGTTACAATTATCTTTTTTCCTTCAATTTTAAAATGCCCCACTCCTGTTGCTTCCAGTAACAATAATACTTCTGAAACGTTTTTATTTCTGGAAATCATTCCTCCCATCAAGGTGGTTGAAGGTGTTTGCTGATAAATTATTTCTGCATCGTACCAGCGTGAAATCTGACGCATAACGGTAACAATATCTTGATTTGAAAAAACAAACTTGCCATTTTTCCAAGCCACGGCCTGCTCAAGGTCATATGCCTCCTGCACACTTAGTTCAAAATTACTGTTCACTATCGATTCCTGCCCAGGTACAAGCGTTCTACGCTGCATTATTCCCGGAGGGCGCGTACCAACACGTACAGAACCTTCTAATAAGGTAGTTTTAATGTCCTCTTCATCTGTATAACTGTTGATGTTGAAATGTGTGCCAAGGACAGTGACCTCCTGTCTGGCTGTTTTAACGACAAATGGATGTTTTGCATCTTTACGAACTTCAAAATAAGCTTCGCCAATTAGATCAACCTTACGACTATCCTCTCCTGTAAAACTCGAAGGGAATTTAAGCACACTGGCGGCATTGAGCCATACTTTGGTCCCATCTGGTAGATGAACCTGATATTGGCCACCTCTAGGCGTTGTTGCCGTTAACATTTGAACAACTCCCCCGACGTGGCCGCTACCCCCGATCGGAATCAACGACCCGTCGTTATAGCTCAACTTAGCAGCGTCAATTATCACTCCATTCTTAGCATCACTTAATTTTATGATTTTACCGTTCGCTAATGTTAATGTGGCGGTATTTTTACCCGGGGTCATATCATTCTTGAACCGGCCATTGATCTGAGCTATTTCTTTATCTGCTTTTTGCAAAGTAAAAAACCATAATCCTGAACCTATCGTCAATAGTATAGCCGCCGCCGCCGCTATACTCGACCAAAGCTTATGGCGTTTTAACGGTTTAATCATCCTAGTCCTAGAAATTTTCGAAAGCATTCGTTGTTTCACCAACTGCTCTTCCTCAGTCGCATCAGTTGGCCATACAATATCCTTTTCATTCTCCCTGTTATACCATTCTAATAATTCGTACTGTTCAGTAACTGTCGCAGTCTTTAGGATATACTTTTCTATGAGGTCATTTAGCCGCTGGTTCTCCATCTTCATATTTGGTCTGTACTGTAATGTACCCGGCCAGATAGGATTACCCTTAGTCTAATTGAAAATATTTTCAGTTTTTTTTTTACCTCATTTCCTCAGCGGTATTTTAGTTCTTATTTAACAACGTTGACAAGAATAGGAGCAAAGCTCCAGTATCGGTAAGATTCCCTTTTACTACTTTTATGGCTTTACTTAAATGCGCCTCAACTGTCTTTTCAGAAATCCCCATTTCCCTCGCAATTTCATGATTTTTTAATCCAGCTTCCCTACTGTATTTAAATACGAGCCTGCACTTTTCCGGGAGTGTAGTTACAATCGAATCAATCTGCTCTTGTAGAAAACGAGCAGCTATTTCTTCTTCAATCTCATAGCTTTCCTGATAAGGCATCTTGCTCACCATATGATCAATTCGTTTTCGTTTACGGTAGTAATTATTGAATACCGTAAATTTCACGGCAGTTGCTAAATAGCGATCCAAAGCATGTACGTTCAAAGCCTCTCGTTTATTCCAAAGACTGAAAAATACTTCCTGCACAATCTCTTCACTATCCGATTTATCTCTGGTATGATTGTATGCTACTCCCAATAGCATCTTCCAATACCGATTATAAATCTCGGTAAAGGCAGCTTCATCTCCTGAATTTAATAAAGCAGTCAATTTGTGATCAGAATATGTGCTGTGAACGTTCATTACTATTTGGTCATTTCTTATGTAATTTATCAAAGAAACTTAGCAAAGACAAATACACGGTTGAAATTCCTCTCTCAAGTAAGTAAAATCAGGCCATTCTTTATATTGCCAATTATACATATTGAGCCGATTATTTTGTCTAATCAGCTCAAATATAAACAAATTCTGAGCCGATTAGGTAAAATAATCGGCTATCAAGCCTCGGGCAATTGAGGTCTATTTTATGGTTAGCGCATTAATCAGTTCACTGGTCGTTAATATGGCATGGGCATAGGTCGGACCATTGAGTGCATGGGCAGCGTGCATCATTTCCGCAGTAAAAGCTGCAGTAGCATCCTTGATGAGCGTAACATGATAACCCAATTCCATCGCAAAACGAGCAGTACTTTCCACACAGGTATTCGCTAACAATCCGATAGCGATGACATGTGTGATCTCTTTTTGTTTAAGTAGCATATCCAAATCGGTATTCGCGAAACCACTTTGTGCCCAATGCTCCTTAACAATGATATCTCCTTGCTGGGGAGTAAAGTCAGGATGCCACTCTCCACCCCACGTACCCTTAGCAAAGGTGTGACGTTCCATGATGCCCAACTGTGTTGGGTTAGGATGCTTCCAATATTGATAATCTGTTGCTTCCCACCGTTTATGTGGAACAATAAACACTTGAATACCGGCTTCTCGCACCGTTTTGACAATTGCCTTTAGATTATCCAATAAGTGATTAGCCTCGGCAACTTCTTTTACCCGAGGCCATATTTTCCCACCCTCTGACAGAAAATCGTTGTAGGGATCGATAAACAGCAGTGCTGTTTTTTCTCTCTGATAAGATTGCACTTTCATTTTATCCGTCTTATTTGTTTTAGATTTTGCTTATTTTTTCCTAAAGCGTGACGCTCGATACTTTTTGCAAACAGCGGCGTCTCTGTCTGATTGTGATAGATGGAGGCCGGTTGTCGCTGAGCTTTGAACTGCTCAAAAGGAATCCCCTGCTGGTCAATAAACTTTATAAATTCTTCCGTAGCCCTTGATTGAACCCTGTTTGTAAATTCGCTGGTGTGATCATCAATTTTTTTAACGCTCAATTCCCAGTGAACATGAATAGTGCTGCGACCAGTTGGTGTAAATACATCTGAAACTGATTCCAGGACCAGATGTGTAGGTTCACCCAAATGCTCTACATAGTGCTGAACCATCAGGCTGCCTCCAATTACCTCTACATTTATGGACATACGTTTCCCCTCCGGCGAGGTCGTAAATCCTGCTGCGATATGGGCCGGAGAACACGACTGGTACTCCTTCTCCGGAAGTGTAAAGCACCATTCCGGAATGTTAATTTTTTCAATTGGGGCGTTGATCATCGCTGAAAAGCTCGATTCAACGATAATTTGTTCATTTTCCATGACAATTATAATTATTTTAAGATTTTAAATGGTCAAAGTGGGCCTGCGTTTCTTCCAAAATAGATTTCATCAACTCAGCAGCCCTGGTATGTTTCAGGATAGGTGCAATCTGACCGCCCCAAAATAATATCATATCCCATTTTTCTTGTTCAATAGCTGCTTTCCTTAAGCGCGACATAAACTGTGTTTGCAGTGGGAACGGTAAAAATCCTTCCTCCCGGGACACCAAATCCTTTGCAATGCGACTGGTTATTCCTCTGCCAAGCCGGCCAGTAAATGCCCGTGATAACGTAGTATATTTCGCTGCATCCGAAAATAGCATTTGTTTATGAATGGCTGTGGCATTAGATTCCTCAGTCGCCAGAAAAGCGGTGCCAATTTGTGCGGCATCTGCCCCGAGGGCCAACGCAGCGGCAACACCTTTTCCATTAGCAATTCCGCCTGCGGCAATCACTGGTGTCTTTACCTTCTCTTTAATCAGTTGGAGCAATACAAATGTTCCAATTGTAGATGTTTCCGCCGACGACAGAAACGATGGACGATGTCCCCCAGCTTCAAACCCGGATGCGATGATCATGTCCACCCCGGCAGATTCCAAAACAATAGCCTCATCCAGCGTGGTTGCAGCACCAATAGTTACAATACCAAGTCTATGGCACTGTTCCAGAATATCGGCTGTTGGAGCTCCAAACATAAAGCTGAACACAGGTGGCCGTTGATGCAAGATCACTTCGACCTGGTTTTCGAACCTGCTTTTGAATGGTGCTGGCTTTTCTGGAAGCGCTATGCCCAACTCCTCAAAATAAGGCTTAAACAACTGCTGAGCCCGATTAAACTGCTCGTCTGAAACAGTGCCGTCCACCGCATCAGTATCCGAAACCCATAGGTTAACATTGTAAGGCTTATTTGTAGCTAACTTGATCTGCCGGTCTACGGCTATAATCTCCTCAGGGCTCAAATTATAGGCGCCGAAGCCCCCAAGCCCTCCCAGATTTGACACTGTCGCTACCAACTCAACAGACGACAAGTTGCCTCCGAACGGCCCTTGCAGGATGGGATATTGAATGTTCAATATTTTGGATGCTTTTGTTTGATACCACATAACTTCTCTATTTACCTAGCCACATCGCTGAGCATTTTATTCACAATCAGCCATTGGTTATTGATTTTATGAAACGACAGGAACTCGTCATAATTGAAATCATACATTTTAACATGAACTTTTGCAACCGCTATTGTATTGACCACATCTATCGAGATAATAGTCCCCTTAAAAGGTTTTCCCGAATCTTTCACACTTTGTCGGTTCTTTACCGCATCAAGATACTCCTCACGGGTTTTGGCATAAGGCTGCCCCTTTACATCCCCAAACAACAGGGTTCCCGGATATATAATACGGCCTAGTTTTTCTACATCACCTTCATAAATGCCTGGAAAGTAATCGCTTTCCAGGGCAGCTGTAATAGCTAATGAATCTTCTTTCATAATTAGTTCAGATTATGGCCGGCGCCCATGCCACCGTCAACATTAATAATAGCACCATTGACAAAATTGTTTTTCGCAATGGTATAAACCATTTGTGCAACGTCCTGGGCTTCGCCCACCCTGTTCAATAAATGTAAACCAGCACTTTGATCAGCTTTATCACCATGCATAGGCGTACGAATGACACCTGGAGCTATAGTATTTACCCTGATGTTATTTTTACCAAACTCAGCTGCCAACTGTAAGGTGAGTGCGTGTATTGCACCTTTCGATGCAATTGGTGCTGTCGATGGTGCGCCACCCAATGCGTGATAGACCAAAGGAGTGCCAATATTAATGACTACGCCACCTAGCTGTTTAAGCATTTGTGGCAAGATAGCCTGGGTGGTAAAAAAAGTTCCCTTGAGGTTGGTATCCAAAAAGCGATCAAGATAGGCTTCGTCCACTTCCAGGAAGGGTTTGGTTTCATAAATCCCGGCATTGTTTACCAATACATCCACACCGCCAAACTTTTCAATAGCAGTGGACAGTAACTGCTCACCAGTGCTTTTATCTTTTACATTCCCTGCTACCTTAGCCAGGCGATCTCCTGCACCTAATTCCCGATACACCTCTTCCAGTTTTTCAGCTGTTAAAGAATTGATGATCACATTATCACCCCTTTCCAAAAAATAGCGGGCTATTTCTTTACCTATACCTGAAGAGGCACCGGTAACAATTATGGTTTGTGTTTTCATTTTATTTTTCTGTTAAAGCGTTATTTTTTATCCGCTGTAATTCCCCTTGCCCTCAGTTCTGACACCTGTTCTCCGGCATAGCCCCAGTCGTCAAGGTCATGTTCTTGTATTACTACGTGGGTCAAGTGTGGATCCTTATTCAGTACCTCAGTGATCAGGTCTGTTACCCCTTTTATCAGGGCCTGTTTTTGCGCTTTGGTAACACCTTCACGGGTTACTTCTATTTTTACAAATGGCATAGCTTAAAATTTATGCTAATGAGCCGATTACTCAGCTTTAGCGGTAATACTTACATTTAATTCAAAATCATTATATATCAAGGTGTCTCCCAGGTCTAGGAAAAAGTTTCCAGATCGGAACTTCATACCATATTTAGTGCGATCTACCAGGAGCTTAGCCTTTGCAGTCAACGTATCGTCAGTTTGACTGATAACAGCGTCAAAATCTATAGGATGTGTTATACCTTTAATGGTAAGGTCAGCGGAAATATGATTCCCGGTAACAGTGTTGATCACCAAATTTGCTTCCTGGAACTGTTCTGTACCAAAGAAATCGTCGGAGATCAGATGTCCCAGGAATTGGGCATTTGTATCAGGATCCGCAATATCGAGTATATTAATGGAGGTGGTGTCGACGATGAAATTACCGCCTGTGACTTTACCCTCATTCAAAATGATTTTACCGGCTTTAATGGCTATTGTCCCATTATGTGCGCCAGTTACTTTTTTTCCTATCCAATCAATATTGCTCTGTGCAGGATCGATGATGAATTTTTGATTTTCCATGTGATTTGTTTTTTAATTACACCACAAAGTACGGAAGGAAAAACGGTTGGCAGGCGTGACCTAGATCACATTTGAAACTGGCAATAATTATGTGATCTACATCACATTTCAGGTATGATAAAGTCTGCTTAATGTTTCCCGGGATACGCCAAGATAAGCAGCGATCAGGTTTTTGGGCACAATATTATAAAGTTCCGGATATAAGCTCAGCAATTCTTCGTATCTGAATTTGACGTTATTATTCATGAATGATAGCAATCTTTTCTGACTAGCTACATACCCCCTATTGGTTCGCCAACGGAAGAAGCTTTCTACGGAGTGGATTTCTCTGCAAATTTTTTCCCGATTCGCATTACTAAGGCGTAATACTTCTACGTCGGTAATGCAATCTAATGATATACTTGCTTTAGTATGGTTATAAAGTGCATCAAAATCAGAAGCCCACCAGGAGGGCATGGCAAACTGCAGGATGAACATCTTCAATTCGTCATTAATGAAAAAAGATTTCAAGCACCCGGAGATCACGAAATATTCATAATCGACAATGCTCCCCTCGGAAATGATTACCTGCCCTTTTTTGAAATTCTGGAGCTCAAAATGGGAAAAGAAATATTCGAACTCTTCATCCGTAAGTGCAACATTTTTTGCAACATGTTCCTTTAAAACTTCTTTAGCTTTCATCTAAATAGTCGTATTTCTAAAAACTACTGTTACCCAAAGTTAACATAAAAACGATTCCAAATATTATTTCTCATTAACAACGCTTTTCAAGAATTGTTGCATCAATCTTAAGATTTCAGGTTCGGCTTTATCTAATGCAAAGTGCCCTCCATCGACTATGTGTACTTCCGCTTTCGGAACATCATCCTTATATTTCCAAGCTCCTGCAACAGTAAATGAGGGGTCATATTTACCCCAAATAACAAGCATCTTAGGCTGATTCGTTTTTAACCATTTCTGCCATTTGGGATATGATTTAACATTGCTCTGGTAGTCGTAAAAAAGACTTAATTGAATATCTGCCATTCCCGGTTTATTTAGGAATAAATATTCGTCAACATACGTGTCAGGGTTAATTTTTTCAGGTGTCGGCGTACTTCCTATGTGTCTTTGCTTGGTCGCCTCTAAGCTTATAAAATTCTTTTTTACGGCATCATAATATTTCTCTTTATCAGCCCAAAATGCCTTTCTTGTTTCCCACAAAGGCGAAAGCCCCTCTTTATGGCTTACGGCATTCTGAACAATTATTGCCTTTACTTTTTCAGGATATTTTTCAGCAATCCGCATTCCAATCGGCCCGCCATAATCCTGTTGTACCAATACGAATTTCTCCAGAGATAATTGAATAATGAATTTACCTATATATTCCGCTAAATTATCAAAAGTATAAACAAAGCGATCTGCTGCTGGCTGGCTACTATGTCCAAACCCTATGTAGTCTGGTGCTATGACATGATAATCCGCCGATAATTTTTCCAATAAGGGTTGCCACATACGCGACGATGATGGAAAACCATGTAGAAAAAGAATTGTTGGCTTATCTAATTGCCCAGCTTCTCTATAAAAGATAACCCGACCGTCTACTTCAATCGTCTTGTAAAAAATTGAATGGTTATTTTGTTTTTCCAATAAATTTTCTGTTCGGGTCTGAGCCATAGCTTGATTTTTTGATGTGGCAGGCATTAAGGCAGTATATAGTAGTGCAATGTATATTAGTTTTCTCATAGTATTCACGATTAACAGTACAAATTTATCTGTATTTTCTCACCATTAAAAACAATATATAGTGATATATATTTATCACTAAAAACGATTGCAGGCTTATTTTGGGATGTCAATACCCAATCTAACTGCTCTTTTTGATCAAGTCTATCATTGAGGATAGTTCTGCAACCGCAGCATCATCTCCACCTGCAAATCCGGTTATTTTAAAACGGGTTTTACCTTTACCGTCAATTACGAACTTGGCAGGGATGCCCTTTACATCAAATGCACTTACGGCGGGATTGGTCTTTGTTTTCGGATCTTTTGTGTCCATATAAAGATCAAATTTATAATTGTTGCTATTCAAGTAGGATTGTGCATCTGCAAGCGGCTGATCAACCTTTTCCCAGGTATGAATAAACAAGAACTTTACGTTTGGATCATTTTTATATTTATTTACGGCCATCTGCATCGCCGGAAAGGATTTCTTACAAGGCCCACACCAGGTTGCCCAAAAATCGAGCACAATGGTCTTCCCTTTAAAATCAGCTAGTGAAACGGTTTTCCCGTTCACATCTTTAACTGTAAAATTTGGGGCCACCTCATCAATTAACATTTTGGAAACTTCAGCTTCTATTTTGGAGCTCACTCCCTGTTCTAAAACAAGCAAATAAGCTGCCGCATCCTTAAGGGGATTTAAAGCCGAGTAGGATCAGCAGCAGACAGATTGCTACTACAGATCCAGTGGAGATCAGCGTGATCTTTTTATCAACTTTCAACTGCTGGATTTCGCTATCTTTTCTTTCTACTTCAAAAAAGATTTGCAGTAAATTGATTTGCTTGCTACTTTCTTCCTTAAAGGTCTGGTGGTAATTTTTACTGGCAGTCTGACTGTAATAATAGGCGCTGTCGGTATTACCGATAAGCTTATAAGTTTGAGCAAGGTTGTCACAGGCGCTGATTAATTCTCTTTTGCTTTTGAGTTCAATTGCAAGTGATTTAGCTTGCATGGTCGCTGAAAGTGCTTTTCTGTAATCCCCGGTTTTGAGGTAGAAGTCACCAATATTATTGATATTTCCAATCTGCCCTAGACGGTTGTCCAAAGACTCATTGATTGATAGTGCCAATGTAAAATACTTCAACGCATCATTGTATTGACGCTTGCGCTCCAGAATAGATCCAATATCGTTGTATACTTTGGCCAGGCCCAGACTGTCGTTTATTTTTTTATAGTGCTGAAGAGCGAGTTGTTGATACCCAAAACTAATATCATACGTACCTTTCTTTTCAAAAAATTTCCCAAGAATGCTGTATGTTTTAGCTATTCCCTTGTCATTCCTAAGCTCCTGGAAAATTTTCAATGCTTCTTTAAACATGGGTAGAGATTTCTGTTTAAGATGGGCAGAACTATAAGTTTGGGCAATATTGTTGAGGTTTTGGGCGATAAGTAGGCGATCCTTTTCCTTTCGAAATATCTTGTCTGCCTTGAGGTAAAAGGTTAGCGCCTGGGCGTAGGCTCCCTGATAATGAAAAATCTTGCCCAGTTGCTGGTTACATACAGCCAAAGCATGCACGTCTTTCCGATCGGAATATTCTTTTCGAAGTTTTTGTATCAGTAAAAATGCCGAATCAGGATTGGTGAGTACTAATCTTTCTGCATAAGAGAGCGTTTCTTTGGGGCTGTTCTTTACATTCGCACTCAAACAGCTACTTCCACCGAAAAATGTGAATAGGAAACAGCATGCAATCGAAACACCGATTACAAAGAACTTATTATACACGTACATTTTAACAGGATTAATTGAACATTTATATAGTTGACACTATTCCATAGGAGACAAGCAAGTTTAAGCTTCTACTATGAACTTAAGTTTATCAAATGTTAAAATTCCAATCCTAATGAAATTTACTTGTCGAGACTCTGAATTAATACCTCATTTAAGAAGTATGATCTGTTATTGTCGTTTCTTTATTTCATTGGCTATCAGTTTAGGTGATTAATTTTGATATTTTTATCAGGTTATTTCAACAAACATCTCGAAACAATTAAAGATAAATCTACCCGGGCTCAAATTTGGTTGAAAACGCATCGGAATTGCATTTAACCCAAATAAAATACCTAAAAGCATCAAAAATCGAGTCAAGACCAAATTAAATAAGCTCCCTTCAAATTGATACTTTGTTCCATTTTATATTCTTTACGAGAATAATTGCTACATTTGTTAAGAGAGCGTTAATTTAACGGGGTAAGTCTTCGGATTTATCCCGTTTCTTTTAATGTTTATTTTTTAGGGTATAATATAAAAACTATATACCCTTTTTATATTATAATATTGATTTTGGCTAGCTAGAACAGGTTTTACATCAGTATATCATTCTAAGAATTGAAAAGAAGTCCGCTGGCAATATGATCAACAGCCTTTGCTATGCAGTTTATAAAAAACTGGCGATGGTCATTCAAATAAAAAAACGGCTTCCTAAAGATCTACTTTTAAGCGGATACCTCCAGAGATGAGTTTGACCTTTTCCGATGAAAAAGAATGCATCGGCAGCTTAACAAAGGGTTCAATGGTAATGTATTGTTTGTTGCTGATCTTCTGGTGCCGCCCTATAGAAAGATTATAAAAGCCCAAGTAGTCGTTTGCAGATAAATCGTCGTTTCTTACGGTCTCCTTTGTATTTTCAACAACCGTTCGGCTCTCCGTCCTTACTTCCCCCTGTTCATCGGTATAAGAACTCACAACGATTTTAGTATCAATATAATTCCGGGTCTGATGCTGTTTTAAAACTGCCATCGCCGACAAACCAAAACCAATTGCTGTATTTTTATTTAGGCTGTATTTTATTTCCAGGGGAATATCAATTCCGGAAACGCTGGTATAAACAGACGCTAGTGTTTTTTCCATGTCCGCTGCCCCCATCATTGAATTATCACTGGTCTTCTTCGATGCTAGCTGATTGTAACCAATACCCGAGGTCAATGCAATACGCTTTGTGATGTGTACATCTACTGCTGCCGCAACACCAAAGGTTAAGCGGTCAGCTGCATTATAACTATTGTTAAGCGCTGCGCTAATTTTCCAGGAGCTGCCCTGATCAAATCGCATTGCCAGATTCGGCCGTTCGTTTGCTATCGGATTATATGGCTTATTATTATTATTTCTTGTTCCCTGTTTTACTTTCTCTTTTACATCTTGTGCTATTTCATTTGCTTCAGCATACCCAGAGCCGATGGAAGCGGCCAATCGTTCAGCCACTGTACCCGGAGTCTGAGTCACCGCTTCTTTTTTTATTTGATACGGCGGCCTCCTATTTTTTTTCAGGACTATTTTTTTTGTTATTGCTTGCGCCCGTTTTGGCTGCGCGGCACCTGTCGCCGATTGACCTGTCCTCAGCGATGTAATTTTTTGTTTCACTTCAACGAAATGATCTGCCTGCGGCCAGAAATAAATCATACAACACATCACTATAACTGCCGCTGCAGAAATCATTGGAAAAAGCAAAGCACGTTTGGTTTGTTTTTCCTGATTCTTAAAACTTTCCCAGGCCCCGGCCCGATATGGAACCCGTTCCTGTTGGATTACAGCTTTCAGCCTTGCAAAAAAATCGTCTTCAATAGGTTCCATCTGAATCGACTGTTGATTTTTGATATAATAATCTTAACTTTTGTTTCGCCCGTCCCAGGTATACCCTACTGATATTTTCCTGGACATTTAACGTTCTGGATATCTCTTCGTGTGAGAAGCCCTCAATTTCATACATATTAAAAATCAGGCGCTGTGTTTCAGGAAGATTATTGATCATTTTTAAAATATCCTGAGCATTCAAATGAGGCATCACATCCGGATTAATCAGCGGATGAACATCATCATACAGTTCCTCATCCACGGTCAACAACTTGCCTTTCCTTAAAAAATCAATCGCTATTCTGCAGCTGATTTTCACTATCCATCCCATAAAGGCTTTCTCCAGATCTGCACTTTGTGTGGGTGGACAAAACTTTGATAAATTTTGGAAGATTCGGATAAAACTATCGTTCACCAGTTCCTCCGAATCATTGCTGTTCCTGGTATATCGCATAATTACAGCCATGAGGTAGCCATAATAAAATTTATAAAGGGCTTCTTTAGCGGATTCCTTTTGATCTTTGGCAGCAGCTATAAGCTCAGCAAGACCGGTAGACTTTTTTAACACTTTTAACATATATCGGAACTGGCAGACACCAGCTTCAAAATCCGGTACCATTTGCATTCAGGCGCATATGGTACCGGTTCTGATTCCTATTTGTTAGTCATCACTGCTAAACCAAGTTTGGTGTCATCAGTAGCATCTTTCAAACCTTTAACCCAAATCGTATAAACTTTTCCCTTTTCAATTTTAACCTTGTCAAGCGTAGCCAAAACAACCGTTTTACCATTCTCTACAATTTCAAATTTAAGCTCTGCAGCCGCGGCTACATTCACAAAAGCAGTAGCTTCTTTAAATGCTTTTTTAGTCAGTGCCGCTTCCGCTTTACCCCCAACAATCAGGTCAAGTGCAGGCGCATCAGGACTTAAGTTTGCGAAACGAACTTTGGCATTCTCACCTGTTGGCGCCGACAAATCATCTTCAAACAAAGCAAATACAGCCTTAGGTGCTTTTTCTGTCACAAACGCCGTGTAAGATTTTTGTTCCTTTAACGTAAACGGAGTTTTTACAATGATATCCGTAGTTCCTTTTTTAACCAGGCTCAATTGTTTATCACCGGCTTTTACATCCTGGTAATCCAAAACTGTGTTATAGGTGAATGCCTTTGGCGTAGCTGCAACATCGTTGATCAGGAATGTGAATTCAGGGCCACCTGGAGAAGCATGAACCACAGTAAGTCTGGCGGGTTTCAAGACAACGGGAGGTTTAACCTTGTCCTTTTTGCAAGAAGCAAAAATAGCGGCTGCTAAAAGTAAAACCGTCCCTTTTTGTATTAACGATGACAAATTATTTGATGTTTTCATGTTTTAATTTCTTTTGTTTTTAAATGTATTCCAGTTAAATGGCCATTAACTCTTTTCTATTAAAACGGGATGGAAATTTAAAACGCAACAGGTCTGTTACAAAATCAGTTGTAGTACTATTTGCAATAACCTAAAAAGAAGGGTTAAGGTCAAAACAATTTAAAGACGAAAGAACCTGTGGCTTACTTTATTTTCACCACTACTTTTCCCTTGGCACGTCCAGTCTCTACATATTCCAGAGCCTCATTAATCCGATCAAAAGGAAACACCTTATCCACAACAGGTCTGATCACATTCTGTTTAATCAGTTTGGAAATTTCCTGTAATTGTTTACCATCTGCCCTCATAAACAGAAATGAATAGTCCACCTCTATTTTTTTAGCCCTCTTGCGGATTCCATAACTAAGCAGTGATAAGGCAATCTTTACAAACCGGCGGGCTCCGATTGCTTTGGCAAAATCCGGTGTGGGTGGCCCCGAAATAGAGATGGCCTTTCCTCCCGGTTTTAAAATTCGTAGTGATTTTTCAAGTGTCTTGGTATCCTGGCTGTTCAATACTACATCATAATCTTTCAGGATAACTTCAAAATCTTCCTTTTTATAATCAATCAAAACATCTGCTCCGAGTTCCTTTAACATTGCAAAACTTTTTTCACTTGCAGTTGTGGCGACCGTTGCACCAAGGTGTTTCGCCAGTTGAATGGCAATTGTACCCTCTCCTCCTGAACCAGCCTGAATAAATACTTTCTGGCCTTTTTTCAGATTCGCCTTTTCTACTAACGACTGCCATGCAGTTAATGCCACTAAGGGAACTGAAGCCGCCTCTTCCATGGTGATGTTGCTGGGTTTGAGTGCTACATCGTCCTCTTTAATGGCTATATATTCGGCAAAAGTACCGATGTTAAAATCGGCAACACGAGCATAAATTTCATCACCCACTTTGAACTGTATCACTTTTGTTCCTACCTGGGTAATTATACCCGCTACATCATGTCCCAAGATGAGTGGCAACTTATAAGGCAATATTAACTTAAATTCACCGGACTTTATTTTAGCATCAAGCAGGTTTAGACCTCCAGCATGAATCTCAACCAGCACTTCATCTTCTTTTATGATTGGAACAGGAAGATCGGTAAGCTTTAGCGCTCCTTTTTTATCATATTTTTGTATTATGAATGCTTTCATATTATGGCTGTTTGGCAAGTGCCGTAGCATCTTCTACCAGCGCATGTATTTTTTTAGTATCACCAACCGGAACTTCGAACTGATCTTTCGCCAAGGCAACAAACAGCTCATCAGCCACTTCACTAGATATTTGGGGAGATAAGTGGTCATTGCTTATCGTTAGGGATCTAATGTTTTCAAAACAATGTACCTATGGTGACTTCCTGAAATCAGATGAGAAAATAGCCACCAACATTTTAGCTTCCCGGTTACAAATGTTAGAAACGACTGGCATAATTATCAAACAAGACCATCCCCAAAGCAAAGCAAAAGTATTATACAAGCTTAGTCAGAAAGGGATTGACTTGCTTCCTGTGATGATAGAGATAAATTTATGGGCCGATAAATATTTTACATTGCCTGAGGAAAGAAAAGAAATGCTTGCGGAAGTAAAAAAGGACAAAGAAGCATTTATAAAAGAAAAAACAAAAGAATTGACGGGGGATACTGAGTAAGAAATAACATAGAACATATCAGTGGAAGAATTGTTGTTTATTATTAAACACGCTGATGGACCACTATCTTCCGGTCATATTGATTGCTGGCCTGGCCAGCCTGGGTATGGCTTTTATGCCAGCAGTATCAAAACGCACAGGCATTTCTTACGCTCTGATTTATGTAGCCATCGGTATGCTCACCTATCTCCTGACTGAAGACTGGCTACCATCACCCCTACCTAATCAAATAATGAAGTGACTCTTCGTTTGACGGAGCTCATCCTAATTATATCACTGATGGGAACCGGCATTAAAATCGACCGAAGTTTTTCTTTCCGGAATTGGTCTAGCCCGCTTAGGCTAATCTCAATCGCCATGCTCTTATGCATTGCAGCTTGCGTACTTATGGGAATTCTGGTGCTAAACCTTGCATTGCCGGCTGCACTACTTTTGGGAGCAGTTCTGGTACCAACAGATCCGGTTTTAGCCTCTGATGTACAAGTCGGCCCACCGAATGAAAAATACAAATCCGAAACCAGGTTCGCGCTCACCTCGGAGGCAGGATTGAATGACGGATTCGCCTTTCCCTTTACCTGGTTGGCCATTCTTGCAGCAACGATGGGATTACAATCCGAGTCCATCATCCACTGGCTTGGCTACCATCTTTTGTATAAAATTGCTGCCGGAATATTTCTTGGATGGCTTTGGGGGAAACTAGCAGCCTACCTCATTTTCAATTTCTCAGAAAAACACAAATTACTCAAACCCACTGATGGATTTCTCGCCATTTCTTTGACGCTCTGCACTTATGGATTAACCGAACTACTTCATGCCTATGGTTTTATTGCGGTGTTCATTGCGGGATTAACGCTGCGTCATGCTGAAAAAACTCATGACTACCACAAAGAGCTGCATTTATTCACCGATCAGATCGAGCGCCTGCTGTTAGGGGTCTTACTCATCTTTTTTGGAGGAGCACTAGTTTCAGGCATATTAAAGCCGCTTACCTTTGAGATGGGTATCTTTGCATTTGCCTTTTTGCTCGTAGTCAGACCGCTGTCAGCCTACCTGTCTTTGTTAGGTACAGAAATTCACTGGAAGGAAAAATTAGCCATCAGCTTTTTTGGAATACGTGGCATGGGCTCAGTTTACTACCTGGCTTTTGCCTTTGGCCATGCCTCCTTTGGCAGCGAAAGCCAATTATGGGCCATTGTTGCCTTCACCCTGATGCTATCTATTGTGCTGCACGGACTTACAGCTACCAGTGTTATGAAGCACCTGAAAATAAACATGCCTAAGGAGCCTGTTCCGGAATAGCACTAGTCACAAAATACATCCAAAACCGCTATAGTTTCGTTTGCGGCATCACCTGGAAATAATTGGCACAATTGATGCATATCCGAAACGGGATAATTTCACATTTTATTAGCGTATGAACGGACTGATTGATTTTGACTGCCACGAATTTCTTGACAACACCAACCTAGCCATCCTGGAGATTTCTCTGCCGGAGGATGATGGCAATGAGCGCCGCTATGAATGGCTGCTCATCAACAAACAAAATCTTTGCATCAAAAGGATGCTGCTTAAAACCAGGGACAGTTCCTCATCAGTTCAGGAGCGATTTTTTGACTTAGGATTTCTCAAATATGCCTCCTCGTCCGGAGTTTTTATTGAAGCAGCGGCAAAAGACCTGCATCACCTGGAGCACAAAGGTTGCGAAGATATCCCGGAGGAATATTTGTCTGCTGTTACCGGCTACCTGCTTGAAAACTTAGTCATGTAAAACACCCAGGAAAGTGAAGCCAGGCTGTAAAGCAGAAAGGCGTACAGACTTGACCACTTGGGTGGGCCATGATGGGCGCTTCTCGAACCATTTCCTATCTGATTTATGTTTAATCAGCGATTTGGCTGGCAAATGATATATAGGATTTAAACTTCCTGCCGAACAAACCACTCCACATACCGTGGCAGAGAGGTACCAGCATAGTAAGGCAAATTCATGAGTAAATATGGTTTTTGACTCGGTGTGATCGCTTTCTCAATGTTGAAAGTACCAGCATACATACGTATAGCATAAGGATGATCTGAAGCATCTATGAACTGGTGAAGTGATTTCAGACTCCCTGTGCTCCCTGATTTTATTTCAATGGGAATAACCAAATCCTGGTGGGTAAAAAGTAAATCAACTTCTGCATTCGATTGAGATTTTTCCCTAACCCAAAAATTAGGCTTATGCGCTGAAATACTTTGAAGGGATATAAGTTCCTGTGTTACTAAATGAGGTATAACAGCACCTTTGTAAGCTCTATTCAAATCATCCATAGCGAGCATTTCTAATTGGATACCAAGAGAATAATTGACTAAACCAGTATCTAGAAACTGTAGACGTGGCGACTTCTTTAGATCTGTTTTTATAGGAGGTTGCAAATCTGTTGTAGGATAAATCAACCGTATGATTTTTGCATCATCAAGTGTTCTAAATGCTTCTCCGACCTCCCTTGATCGGTAACTGGAATTTCCAAAACCCTGAAACTTTACACGTTCGTCGAGATACAATGGGGCGGTATCCATCAGATGTTTAATAATTTTCCTTTCCGTATCATTAGATGTATACTTCTCTACATCATTTTTATAAGTCCCCCAAATACTTTCATATATCCTAGGTAAATCTGAAAGGCTCTGCTGCTGAACATCCATTTTTATTATTTCTGGCATTCCACCAATAATTGCATAACGATGGAAAGCATCCATTAACAACTTATGAGCAACTGGTTTTATTGGAACAGACTGCAAATATCCTAATAGCTCTTGTTTACCTACGGCTTCCAGATATTCCTGGAAATTTAATGGATGGAGGTATAGAAATTCTACTCTTCCCACCGGGAAGCTTTGCACCTTTTGCATTGCAAACTCTAAAAGAGAACCAGCACTGATCACATGAAGCTCCGGCAATTCTTCATAAAAATACCGTAATAACTGGATGGCTTTTGGACTTTCCTGAATTTCATCGATGAAAAGAAGCGTATTAGCCATAGCAGATGAAGGTATGGTATGAGCTAAAAACAACGCTTCTAAAATCGTTTGAACATCGTCAAAGTCTTCAAAATAACGTCGATCGCCAGGCTTTTCCAGATTGAGTATAATTCTATGCTGATAAGCCTTGGCAAAATCTCGTATCAGTGTAGTTTTCCCAACCTGACGTGCTCCTCTAATGATGAGCGGCTTACGACTATCCCTTAATTTCCAGCTATTAAGATAATTTTCAATGTTTCTTTTAAATGACATGACCGGTATGATTTTTATTTTGTAATAAAACCAACCCAAATTTACTTAAATAATGTAACAGAACAAATCCATATTATCTCATATTTTGTAACAAACCAAACTCAGTTAAAATACCGTGACATGTTTGTTACGGTTTTAGGTATAGGAAACATAAATCTTGCAGCCGACAAATAATACTTAGAAACTAAAAAAGCCGTTTTTCTTATCGAAAAACGGCTTTTTAAGCAGTGGGCCATGATGGGCTCGAACCATTTCCTACTTTTAATAGGGGCAGGTAATCCATCTACTATTTAGTTTTATATTTGTTTATGCGTGAACGTTTTCTACCAGGCATATCCCTAATTGGGAAGGTTAGATTTATTGCTATCGGTTTAGCGAGGTGTTAATAAATCTTAATATATCAATTCTTTAACATGTCTTTTCTAAAAAGAGTACCTAATCCTGTGGCATCTTTGGAAGTGAAGTTGACTGTGTCAAAGTTTTTAATTACCCTGATATGATACTGCATTTGGAATGTTATGGGTCGTGTGAGATCTCTTTTTTTTTCTTCTATTAGCTTTTCTATTAATTGTTTTGCAGACACCTGATAAGTTGTATCTAATTGAATTGGGTAGTCTGCATTTAAAATATCCTGACCTGGCGCAAGGATGATATCGTTGTGGGTACTAAAGTATTGAACTTGGCATTGATCCTGTGATTTAGTAATAGCTGCGACCACTTTACCAAACATTGTTCTATGACCGCCTACTATCTCAATTTTTATATGATCCCTTTTACTGAAACTTGGTTTTATCATATCAACAATTTGGTCGTAAACGGAGTCTATTGATGTTTTTTTATTACAGGAAAAAAAAAGAATAGTGTAAAGAGCAGTAATAAATAATCTTTTATGCATTAGATGTTATTTTATGTTCTTTAATAGGATTCAATTTCTTTTGATTTCCATAATTTCTACCTCATCTATTCAGAACCGTTACTAATCAAATAAATTAAGTATAGTCTATTATCTATGTGGTTTTAATTTCAAAATATTAGCAGCCTATATCAAACATCGAAAGCAGATAGAATCCTTTATTCATGATATGTCATTAAACCTTAGTATTCTAATCCTTATCCCTCAATTTTCTTCTGTGCTGCATTCCCCAGGCAACTATTTCGTCAACTAGAGGTTGTAACGAATTTCCATATGATGTAAGCTCATATTCAACCGTAATCGGCTTGGTGTTGTAAACAGTTCGCTTAACAAGGCCATTTAACTCCAAATCTTGCAGCTCTTTAGAGAGCATTTTTGCACCAATACCATCAATATGCGCCATTAATCCCCCAAAATGCTTTTTACCTAAACTGAGGGAACCCACAATCTGTAATTTCCATTTTCCAGACAAAATATCCATGGTATCACGGATTGCTCTGTGATGTATATCGCATGCTTCTTTACTATTCTCTAGTTTTTTTAACATATCCAGTTATAGGTTTACTCCAGGAAAGTAGTTTCCTGGAGTAAACCTATAACAAAAATAAACTTTGTTACTAATAACTTTGTCTTAGTTTAAATAAGCAAAACCTATATTTACATGATTTTTACAACGGATTCCAACATACTTGCTTCCTCCCCCATTATTTCTGTTAGCCCGATAGATATACCTTCTCCTGGACGAAGTCATACACTCCAACTTCGCGTATCTGCTCCTATTAATGGTACTTCATTACCAATTATTATTTTTTCTCACGGCTTTGGATCATCCATGGATGCATATGCTCCTTTAGTTAAGTATTGGGCTGCTCAGGGTTTTGTGGTGATTCAACCTACATTTCTGGATTCCAGAACATTAATCACTAACCCAAAGGCAGATCATCATGAAGCTGTTAAAGCATATCTGCAAAACCCTGACAAAATACACATGTGGCGGTATCGTGTTAATGATGTAAAGCGGATACTAGACCATTTAGATATGATTGAGAATTCCGTCCCTCATTTAAAAGGACGCCTGGATAGAGATCGCATAGCGGCAGTAGGACATTCATTCGGGGCACAAACCACCGCAACATTGTTGGGTACAAGAGTAATTGATGATCACGGCGGTTTGACAGAAGATCTCTCGGATGTGAGAATTAAATGTGGCGTTGTGCTCAGCATAGGGGGATGTGGCGGTGCTGCCTTAAGTGAATTTGGAAAAGAGCATTTTCCTCATCTTAATCAAAATTATACCCAAATGAACAAACCAAGTCTTGTAATTGCCGGCGACAAAGACATTTCTCCATTGACTATTAAAGGGCCGGAATGGTTTACTGATGCCTATTATCAGAGTCCAGGTGCTACTGATCTACTACTTTTGTACGGAGGTGAACATATGTTAGGAGGAATTTCAGGATACCTTGTCACAGAAACTACAGATGAAAATCCTGAACGGGTTCATATTGTCCAGCGCCTTACTTTAGCTTATCTTATAAACAAGCTCTATGATGAATCCTCACACTGGGATAAAGCATCAAAGTGGTTAAAGGAAAGCATAATACCACAAGCTGTAGTGATAAGCAAAGTATTTTAATATTGTCGCCTAGATAAACTAATTCATTCATGTAACATCGCTCTTATAGTCCGCCGCAAGAGTCGTTTATAGCTTTCAAGGGCTAGTTTTCAGGATAAGATTACTTTATCTTTTTAAATTGAATAGTTGAAATATTTTCCGGGATTATAGAGACTGTCTGCTGATTTTCAAGAAAGAAGTCAACCAGCTGATAAGCGATCAGCAAACCTTCAAACCCCTGTTTATTTCCTAGTGTTACTACAGAAAACTGTTAAGAAGCCCTCCATTTGTGCCCAGTTTTCAGGATTTTGAGTTAGTTTTTTTTCCAGACCAACCAATTACCAAAACCCTAACTGAATTAGGTTTGCTGAATCAAAGCAATTCTTTAAATTAGTAACATATCAGAAACCATGGCCATACACGTTGCAATCACGCGCAAAATCCTTCCTGGAAAAGAACAGGAATTCACAGAATCCCTGCGAAATTTTCTAGGGCAATCGTTTATCCACGATGGCGTACATGGGGCAGCAATCATTTCCTCCTTTCCAGGAGCGGACGATAACGAAATTGAAATCTTAAGAACTTTTAAAGACGAAAAAGAACGTGATGCATTTTATAATTCTGAGCAATTCAACAGGTGGGAAGCCTATGCTTCCACCCTAACTGAACCAGCTGTCTATAGGCAACTAACCGGTCTGGAGGCATGGTTTCGTTCCTCAACTCCACCGCCAAGATGGAAGATGGCAATTGCAACGTTATGCGGTGTATTTCCAACGAGCCTTTTCCTGTATTACGCTACTGGCTGGTTACTAATAGACTTGCCCGCTCCATTCAGGTTACTCATAACCGCCGCACTCATGGTCGGGATATTGACATGGATAGTGATGCCAATGGTTACTAAAATTCTGAAAGCCTGGCTAACCATTCGTAATCCACATTAATTTTCGAGAATCGAATGACATCGCAAAAAAAAGCAGCCTGGCTAACCTGCCTTTAAGGTCAAAAATTCCATGAGGTGCTGTTCCAGCAATTCGGTATTGTAAGTGCCTTCTGTAGTATGGTCTGTAATCTCAAGGTTATTGTCACCCACTGTAATCGTGTACGCATTTCCGTCAATAATTTCTGGAAAACTGATATTCACAATATCAGCTACATGGGCAAATTCCACAGCCAGGTTGCTACCAAGCTGCTCATTCACGTAAGCAGGAAATTCCGTTTTTAAAAGGTCAAATAAACTTTCAGGGCTTAAAGGTTGTACATTGTCAATCGCTATCATAGGTTTTCCTATAAGCTTCCAATAATGATGCCCCGAAATCATAAACCATCAATCAGCCACCACAGGCAGATAATGACCGTCGGCTTTCAAAACAGTGTACGATTTCGACTAACTATTTCGGCTTGCAGGTGTTTACCCTATAAAACATAACAGGTCATGCAAGAAGAAGAAGAAATATTTAACGTATCCGTAACCATCAACACCGGACTAGAACCCTTAACATTCACGATCACCACAGACCACCCAGCCTCTGATCCAAAATATCAGCGGGATTACCGCGTAACCCGTGACAACGAGATGCTCGGCGTCCTTCGTCAGGATACAGACCACCGCTGGCATTTACGGGAAGGCAACCTGGAGCAGGAAGAAATCGAGGCCATCGGACAGGCAATTGATGCACATTACGCCTAGCCAGTCCTCACATGCAAACCAATCCTTGACGCTTCCAGTCACGCAAAATTCCGGGCAAAAAAAAACACCCGCAAAAAGCAGATGTTTTCACCAATTTATGAAGGAAATCTAATTAGCTGATTTTAACATTAATTGCGTTCAAGCCTTTTTTACCTTGCTCGATGTCATAGCTTACTGAATCATTCTCACGAATATTGTCCATTAAACCAGAAGAATGAACAAAGATTTCGCTATCACCATTAGCTGGCACGATAAATCCAAAACCTTTTGTCTCATTGAAAAATTTTACTGTTCCTTGTTGCATTATATTATATATTAATTAACCAAAGATAGTTAAATTTCCGATAAATAGAATTTTATTTCAAAATTAAAATAAATATAAAATTTTATTTTACTCAATAAATAAGTAACAAAATATTTTTTCGATAAAAAAAACTATCCCGCTTTCAGATTCAGACGCTTAAATAACTCCCTTGTAATGACCTGCACATCCCTGGCCAATTGCTCATATCCGCAATGGCGAAGCTCAAGCGGAAAAAGATCACTACTATAAAAATTTAACTTACAATAAATTAAGGTAGAAATACACCCTTTTTTTGTCGTAAATCCCACTGGAAATTTCCTTAGCAACAACCATCTTTACAGGTAGATTCGTCAATTGTATCATCAATTCTTTTTTTATTGACAAAAGAGGCTATCATTTTGCTGATAGCCTCTTTCTATGATGGTAACAACTATTTCATTACCGATTCAATTTTATCCGAAAATCCTTCTCCTCCCTTTCCATTCCCTACATATTTTGCTATGATGTTCCCTTCTTTATCCAATAAAATTTTGGTAGGAAAAGCACTCACGCCAAATTGTACTACTGCATTAAATTTGTCGCGGTGCTCATTATCAAGCACCTGAATCCAGGGCAGGCCATCTTCTGCTATGGCTTTTGTCCATAATGTCCTGGCCGCATTCAAATCTGTACCCATTTCCTGTGAAATACCGATAATTTCAAACCCTTTGTCTTTATATTTTGCATATAATTCCTTTAAGTGAGGGTGGCTGTTTCTGCAGGGCCCACACCAGCTGCCCCAGAAATCTAGCAACACATATTTACCTTTCAGCCCATTGAGGTTGATCGCTTTTCCATTCACATCCCTTTTATACATAGAGAAGGCCTGGAGCTTATTACCTGTTACCTGCACCAAAGAATCCTTTAATTGCTGGTAATAGGCCTTGCCCCCCTTAAACTGACCGGACAAATCGGCCACCTCCGCTTTCAATTCTGCTGAATTGTAGATGGCACTCATATCCATTCTTGTTAATATCTTCAACGCTTCTTTTTTTCTCCCTTGGGCTGCCAATGCCTGCGCATACATATAAAAAAGATCGTCTTTGATGTTGTAATCGCCCGATTTCACACTAGCTATCGCCCGTATATCGGGCTGTATCGTGTCTTTGCCTGTCTTGTACAAAGGATCAAGGTATTTCAGGATCTGGCCCTGCAGGTTTTTCCCTCTCAGTATTTTACTAAAAACTTCTATTGTTGAGCGGTAGGTCTGGGCAACTTTACCGGTACTTACATACAGTTGGTACAGGCTATCGGCCAATGGCCGGATCTTTGAATCTGCATAATCAAAATCTCCCCGGGCCACCATTTCCTTACCTACACTTAGCAGTGCTAGATCGTGGGACTCGCTGGTGCTGGTCCTGCTGATCCACAATTCTGCAGATTTGATGTCGCCTATTTTGGCGTAGTCACCCGCCATGCTGATCCGGGCATAATTGTAACTAATACTGGCGCTGCGGCCGGTATCCGGATAGTTTTTTAAGGATTCTTCGTAAATGGCAATTCGTTTCTGTAACTCAGGCACCAGGTAAAATCCTTTAAGCACCGGGCTGGGCACATATGCTTTGGCTACTGGCGCTGGTGTTTGGCCAATTGCCTGCATGGCAATGAGCGTAAACAACAACGCTATTAAGTTTATCTTTTTCATTTGACCGTATTTTTAGTTGTAACCAGGACTTTGTTTTAAAAATGGATTTTTGTTGATGTCATCCAATGGAATTGGATACAGCTTAGCTTCCGGTCTCCAGTTTGGCTTGTCTTTCAACACCTCATCAGCCGTACCGGTACGTTTTAGATCCATCCAGCGATGACCGTACTCAATAAACAGCTCAACAAAACGTTCATGGGCAGTCAGGTCTAAAAGCTCTGACTGTGTAGCATTTGGCTTTGTTACCGAAATCAGGCTAATGCCCGATCGTTTTCTGATGACATCCAGGTCGCTGATGGCGTCGCTAAGTTTATTTTGATGTGCCCTTGCTTCTGCGCGGATCAGGTAAACTTCAGACAGGCGAAGGAAAACATTCGATTCCGTTCTGGTTGTGCCGGTACCACCATTAAGTTTATACTTGTAAGGATAGCTGTAGTTTTTAGTTACCCCGCCAATGGTTAATGTTACAGTTTTAATCCACTCCGTTTTTCTTAAATCGCCTGTTTCAAAAGACTGGAATAACTTGTCAGTAATTTGATATTGAGGTGCATTTGTTGCAATGGAAGGAACAAAATTAAAGCCATCATAGGTATACAGATTACTCCCGGGTTGTTGTAACTGCAGGATCACCTCTTTGCTGCTCGTTAAAAAAGTTTTTTTCAGGTCTGTTTCCATATCGTATACCGTTTTGCCAGCAACGTCTATCACTTCCGAGGCTTGGATCTCTGCATTTACCCAGTCTTCCTTATATAAATATACCCTGGCCAGCAATGCATTTGCAGCATATTTATTGGCACGAAGGCGTTGCGTACCCAGGTAAGCGGGACCAAGATTCGCTACCGCATATTTCAGGTCGTCCAATATTAAATTGTAGATGACTTCCTTACCAACCTTCGGAAGGTTGGCATTAGTCCTATAGTCGCTGGTAAGTGGCATGGGTACATCACCATATATATTGATGAGGTAAAAATAGTTGGCGGCACGGATGAACTTTGCTTCAGCAAGAAACTGCTTTTTGCCTGCCGCTGTGATACCTGTTGATTTTTCTACATTTTCGATAATGGAATTTGCATTAAATATGAGGTTGTAAATACTCCCCCAGATGTCGCCGCTACTTTTACCATTGGCGGCACTAATAGAATTGGTATAAAACTCATTAAAAACATTGGTTACTGAAGTGTTCATGATCTCGTCGGCACTAAGGCCCATAGAGATCTGCACTGCTCCGCTGTAAGCCAGTGTGGTCGTAAAAACACCGGTACTTCCTACCATTATGCCATAAAGTGCCCTAACTGCTGATGCGGCCTTCGTGTCGCTGCCAAACGCAAGATCTGAAGGGATCTGGTCTATTGGACTAGGTACATCCACAAATTTTGTACAGCCCGATACAGTTAAAAGTATGATGACCAAAGCAATCAGACCGTTTTTTTTATATATGTTATTTAGATTCATGATTGTATTTCTTTAAAGTGTTAACTGTAAACCTGCTGTAACGGTGCGTAATGGGGCCATCCTGGTGTAGCTTTGTGTTTCAGGGTCTGCACCTTCATAATTGCTGATCACAAACAGGTTTTGTGCCTGCACATAGAACCGGCATGATTTGATATGTACAACGTTTAACCAATTAGCCGGGATACTGTAAGAAAGAGAAACGTTTTTCAAACGGAGATAAGAAGCATCCGTGTAGGTACGGCTGGAGAAACTCATCGGGTAAAAGCCCGAAGTACCTGAAATGGCGCCCGGGGAAGTAGTGAATTTCTGAACCCCAGTGATGTCGTTCTCTTTCTGCCATCTGCTGAGTACCAGTGTTGGGGAGTTAAAAATCATTCCCGGAGGATTAAACAAATTGCCACTTCTCCAATCTTTACCCAGTTGTTTGCTGAACTGGAAGAAGAAACTTGCGCTGAAACGTTTATAACTGAAAGTGTTGTTTAGTCCGCCGAAGAATTTGGGGTCAGACGATCCCAGGGTTGCATAGTCGTTCGCCGAATTTACTATTTTATCACCATTTACATCTTTCACAGTATATAGACCTGTGATGGGATCTACTCCGACAAACTGACTGGCATATATACGGTTTAAGGATTGTCCTATGGCGTAGCTGGTGGCATAGCTTGATTTTTCAAGATCAGGGAATTTCATCAGTTTGTTTTGAGGAAAAGTAATGTTGAAATCTGTGCTCCAGGTAAAACCACCTTTAACAATATTTTGTGAGGTTAGTGTCAATTCTAAACCTCTGTTGCGAACTTCTACACCTGCAAGGTTGTCTACGATAGTAGAAAAACCTGTAGTTTTAGGCAATGGGTAATTCACAAGGGGCTCAGAAGAAATGTTATTATATCCGGAGGCTGTGAACAGGATCCTGTCTTTCAGGAAACCCAGTTCTAAGCCAATTTCCATTTTGTTGTTGCGTTCCCAATGCAGGTTGGGGTTGTACAACTTGGTTGGATAAAGCGTTGCCGAATCGGCATAATTTCCGGCAGAAGCCCAGGCATCAAGATAGGCATATTCACCAATCTGGTCATTCCCTGTAGAGCCGTAACTCGCCCTTAGTTTACCATAGCTTAATATTTTATTGTTTTTCAGGATCGCTTCTTTAGTGAAGATCCATGCTGCACCTACTGCACCAAAATTAGAAAAACGGAAGTTTGGTCCGAAACGGCTTGACCCATCTCTTCTCCCTGTGAAGTTAACGATATAAGTATCTTCCCAATTGTAATTGACCCTGCCGAAAAATGCCTGATATTTATATACTGTTGCTGTATTGCTAGGTGTAATTGCTGTACTGGGCAGCCCTTTTAGGGAGCCGATCAGTTCATCACTGAGGTAACCTTTTGCATTGATCACCTGTCCGGCTGTAGAGCGCTGGTTATAGGTTGCTCCTAACAAAATATTCAATTTACCTTTCTTAATCTGCCCGGTATATTCTGCCTGAGGCTCAATGATCCAGTTTTTTAGCTGGTTATTGCCAAAAGCAGCAAATCCACTTAAATCAGGTCTTAATGGGTTTTGTGCTGAAAGTGGTGTTAGCCTTTTTTCATCATTTTGTGTGGTGTTGTAACCAAAGCTGCTTCTTACCACTAAATTCTTTAGGATTTTGTAGTTAAGGATCATGTTGGCATTGAGACTGCTCATTTTAGAAAGGTAGGTCTGGTTCAGGAGCGCCAAAGGGTTATCTTTTTGCAGGTAAAGTCCGCCTTCGTTCCATGCCAGCTTGCCATTTTGATCATATAGTTTAAAATTAGGTGGCAATATGACCGAACCAGATAAATCAAGCGCAGTAAGGTTGCTTTCGTTTGCAGAATAATTTGCCGAAAGGTCCAGTGTAAATTTTTCATTATCACTCATGCTGTGGATGTTCGCACTCATAGAAGCGCGGTCGGTATACATATCGCCTGGCCAAACCGTGCCTTCTTTGTGATAACCACCGCCTAAACGGTACTGCGTATATTTGTTACCTCCTGAAAAAGTAACCTGGGCATCGTTGGTATGGGCGTTATTGCCTACCAGCAGCTTCGCAAAATCGGTATATCTATTGTTGTCCCATAAAAGGAGGTCGTAAGCATTGGCGTTCGTTTTCGTGAGTTTGTCGTTTGCAAATGCCTCATTTCTCATAGCTATATACTGTTGGGTATTTAGCATTTTCGGCATACTGGATACCTGGCTGACACCGGAATATACATTAACGTCCATATTCATTTTACCGGCTTTACCTTTTTTTGTGGTGATCAGGATTACGCCATTTGCACCCCGGCTTCCATAGATGGCGGTGGCGTCGGCATCCTTGAGTACGTCAATACTTTCAATATCCGCTGCGTTTATACCAGAGAAGGCGCTTAAACCATCCCATATTCCGGCACCAAAAGGGCCGCCCACCTGGCTTACTTTATCATTGGCAGCTGCCATAGGCACACCATCAAGAATATATAAAGGCTGATCGGAAGTCAGGAACCTGTCGAAATTTGCTCTTCCACGGATCTGTACACTTAAACGGGCGCCGGGTACACCAGTACTTTGACTGACTACCATGCCTGGGACGCGTCCAATCAATCCTTGTATAGGATCAAATACAGGCTGTTTCATCAGTTCTTCTCCTGTTAGTCTTGATTTATTGGATGTGGAGGTACGCTGACTTCCCTTGCCATAGGCCTCGACCGATACCTCATCAAGTTTAGAGATATCCTGCTCAAGACTAAGATTGATCTTTTTGGTGTTCTTACCAACCAGTACTTCTGCAGTTTTGTATCCCAAATAAGAAATTTCGAGTAAGGTCCCTTCCTGAACATTGATGCTGAAATTCCCGTTAACATCAGTTGTGGCAATTACATTTGCACCCTTTATCTTAATTATTACGCCTGGAATGCCATTTCCCTTCTCATCAGTAATTGTTCCGCTGACAGGCAGGGCAAAGATGAACAGGTCGACCAGTTTGCTGATGATCGTTTTTTCTTTCTTTTTAATGATGATTGTTTTTTCCTTAATCACATAGGTCAGGTCCTGGTTTTCAAGGACAGTCTGCAGCCCTTTTTCCAGCTCTGCATTTTTCAGGTTTACGCGAATATTTTTCAGACCTTTCAGGTCAAAATCATTGTAAATAAAATCATAGCCACTCTGTTTACTGATGGTATTGAATATGGTTTCCAGCGGTGCATTTTTAAGGGAAATGTTCAGGCGCTGAGCATACCCTGCAGCAGAGGTTTGGATGATCACAGAGAAGATCAGTATAGCGGTGAGCTTCATAGCAAGCACAAGTCGGTTAAGTGTATAAAAATTCATACATTTGAGTGAGTTTGGGTTAAAAAGTTGATTGATTCTAGCGGATAAATAAACGAGTAAGCCCGAACGTACGATCAATTACAAGTTGATGGTAGCCAGGGTTCCGGTTACAGCCGGAATCCTGCTTTATGTTCGGATTACCTTAGGGTAGCATTATGGCATAACGGTAATCCTCCTTCCTTCAACTTTAAAATGTACAGTATTGGTAGATTGCAGTACGTCTAATATTTTCGAGACGTGCGCAAAGCGGGGCACGCTTCCCGAGAAGTCTTTATTGGTCATCTGACCATCGTAAATGATTTCCACATCATACCACCTGGCCAGTTTGCGCATCAGATCTTTAATATTCTCATTGCTGAACTTAAATTTTCCATTTTTCCACGCAACGGCTTCTTCGGTATCCGTCTCCTTAACCAATATGCTATTGCCTGAGTTTACGGCCTCTTCGCCCGGTTTAAGTAAAGTGCTGTGGTTAATGTTTACACTTCCTTCCAGTAAGGTAGTGCTGGTCATATTGTCGTCGCTATATGCACAAATGTTAAAGTGGGTACCTAAAACTTCCACTTCCTGTTTATCGGTAACGACGAAAAATGGCACACGCCTAGTTTTTCTATCTCTGGTATTTATTTCCTGTTCTAGTTTTGTGACTTCAAAATACCCTTCACCGATCAGTGTCACCCTACGTTCTTCCAGTCCGGCAAAACTTGCAGGGAATTTTAAGGAGGACATCGCATTGAGCCATACGTTTGTACCATCTGGCAATTTAACCTGGTATTGTCCGCCGGCGGGAGTGGATATGGTATTGTATACTGCTGCTTTGGAAGTAGCATTGCTGGAGGGATTTACTTCGTAAACCAACTGCCCATCTGTAGTTTTAGTGATCTTAATTCCAGATTGACTGGCAATTTCTCCCTGGGCAGCATCGTCGAGCGCTATTTTTGAACCATCGGCCAGCGTAAGAATTGCTTTATTTTTACCCGGGGCAATATCATTGGCATAGAAGTTTGCAGATCGGGACTGATAATTATTGTAAAATAGCAGGGCCGCTGAGCAGGAAATCAATAAAATGGCTGCAGCGATAAGCCTTTTTGGCCAGACTTTTTTTACAGGCACTTCGACCTGGTCATTGGCAGCGTTGATCTTTTCCGTTAACCCGGATAGCGATTTTTCAAGGGAGCCACGCAGCTGAGCAGTATCACCGTTATAAAACTCCTGATCAGTAACGCTGTATTTTTCGTACCATTGCGTTACCAGTTCTTTTTGAGTAGGTGAACACGCTCCTTTAAGGTAAAGATCAATTAACTCTGATATTTCTTCGGCGGACATATTTAGTGCTTATATGTAGGTATTGCATCAGAATGATTCTACCGCCAGTCCTTTAAGAAATATTTTATTTTTTTTATAATTAATGCAGTTTTCAGATATTATACTGGATGATTTTACATTATTTTGGAGACAATTAAATAATATAATTAAGTTTACCCTTGGGGAATATGTATCATCAGACCTTTTAGCGAATATTCAGACCAGGATTTGCTTGAACAGTTAAAATCAAGCAACAGCAAAGCCCTCGAGGCATTGTATGAGTTATATTATGTGCAATTGTGCCAAATTGCATTCAGAAAACTGGGGGATGAAGCACTCGTAGAAGAATTGGTTCAGGACGTATTTTTGAACCTTTGGATAAAACGAAAAGAGCTGGACGCCAATGGAAGTTTATTTGCCTATTTATATGCTACTTTAAGAAATAGGGCATTGCATGAAATACGGGCCAGAATAATCAAAGAACGACATTATTTGCACATAGCAGAACTGGGTAAAGGCCATCTGCCCGACCCGGAAGATGATTATGTGGCCAAAGAAACCGAGCTTAAGGTGATGAAGGTGATTGAAAGTTTACCAGCCCAATGCCGTGAGGCCTTCAGGTTATCAAGGGAGGAACAGCTTTCCTATAAAGCCATTGCAGCACGAATGAATATTTCTGTAAACACGGTAGAGAAACATATCGGAAAGGCACTTAAGATACTTAAACGGGAACTGAAAGATTACGATGCGCCCGTAATCACGATCATAGGACTTCTAGCACTGTATAAACTTTAAAGAGTTTGTAAATCACTGAAAAAACAGATCATTACAAACTCTTCATTTTGGTTTTTATTTTATAAAAGCCGCAATTTTCTGGTCTACATCCTCTCCTCTTAAGTTCTTCGCTACAATAATTCCTTCCGGATTAATCAGGAAGTTCTGTGGTATGGCACTAATACCGTATTTTACCGCAATCTCTGTATTAAACCCTTTAAGGTCGCTCACCTGGATCCATGGCATACCATCATGCTTCACCGCATTCAGCCAGGCCGCCTTGGTTTCATCCAGAGAAATACCTACAATTTCAAAACCTTTAGATTTCAACTGGGTATAGGCTTTTAACAAATGTGGATTCTCTGCGCGACATGGCACACACCAACTTGCCCAGAAGTCAACCAATACATATTTGCCTCTCAATGATGATAATTTAAACGCATTGCCCTTATCGTCTGTTTGTGTAAAATCTATTGCTTTTCCAATGGATATTTGCTTTGCCTTGTCATATTTAGCTGTTAACCTTTGTCCTGTAAAACTAGCCAACACCTTTGGGCTAAGTATCTTGTAATAAGGCTCAAAAGTCGTAGGGTCAATAACAGCTGTCTTATTTTCGCTAATGAGGTCGATTGTTACATAGGAATCGGGGTGGCTGAAAATAAAGGAATCCAAAGCTGCTTCTATTTTAGCATGTACAGGTCTTGCTTCTGCCTGGATGGTTTTAATTGCCACGGTATCTTTTACTTTAGCATAGTAAACTTTGGTAAAGCGCTGTGTGATATCCTTGAAATAGGTCAGCAATGCTGATGTTTTAGCCGTGTAGTCCAGAAAATCCTTCTGAGCCTGGCCTCCGGTAATGCTTGCATTGACCATACTGTCTGCCGCAACAACCTGGTACTTACCCTTCTCCAGGTAAAATTCTTTATAGTCCGATTGGCCACGTTTCCGCGTGGTGTCTTTTTTCAAAGGCACCAATGATAAGTAAGCTTTATTTGCAAAAGCTGTTGTACCGCTCAGCGCAAACTTACCATTTTTCACTACTGCGCTATCCTTTGCGTCTTTTCCTTCGCTGTTTTTGTAACTCAGCATCACCATCTTGTCTGCACCGGCTTTGGATAGTTTCCCGGCTATTTCAAATTTATCCTGTGCCATACAGAAACTGGCAGGCAATATCAAAAGTGCACCGATAATTGTTTTTATGTTCATCATTCTTTTATCATATTAATTTTTGAAGATTACTTCCGTCAGTCTATTTAATCAATTCCTTCAATTTCTCCGTCAATGCCTCACCCCTCAGATTTTTCCCGATAATCATTCCGTTCGGATCGATCAGCAGATTTTGAGGTACTGAATTGATACCATACATCACAGCTACCTCATTTTTCCAGCCTTTCAGGTCGCTCACTTGGATCCATGGCAATCCGTCTTTTTTAACCGCTTCCGCCCAGACTGCTTTACCACCCGGATAATCAAGCGATACGCCTACTATCTCAAAGTTCTTGCCTTTCAATTCGTTGTAAGCCTTTACTACATTCGGGTTTTCGGCCCTGCAAGGGCCGCACCAGCTTGCCCAGAAATCAACCAATACATATTTGCCTCTTAAAGAAGACAGTGTAAATGGATTACCATTCAGGTCATTCTGCGTAAAATCGGTTGCTTTGGCACCGGTCTGGCGTCTCTTCCCAATTTCCAATTTCTCTATAGTGCGTTTACCAAGCGGAGAAGTTTTTAAACTGGCCGAAAACCGGTTAAATAAGGGCTCCTCCTTTGCAGGATCAAATTTACTGTCAAGCACATACATATTAAACGTATAAAGCCCCATAAAAGAGTTTAAATGGTCTTTTGCAAACTTCAGATTGATATCCTTATTCGTAGCCACCAATTTTTGTATGCTATCTCCAGCCATTTTACGTTCTTCTGAGGATTTTACATAAGCTCCATCAGCAGATTTTTTCCCGAATTCGTTTTGCAGTTTTACGATTTTAGCGGTAACGGGTTTGATCATTGCCTCCCTTTCCCGGTTTTCTCTGTCGGATATAGAGCCAGTGATGGTTGCATTTTCGACAGCATCGTTACCAACAATTGAAATATTGGAGTTTTCAATAAAAAACCCCTGCGAATCCCGTTGGTTCCCCGCATCCGGGGCACCCTTACGCCGAACTGCTATAATTGCACCCTGCGGTTCCTCTACACTTCCTGTAAAGCGAAACTTTCCTTCTTTGATATCAGCAGAATCGATTTCCTTCCATGCATTGTTTTTCAAAAGAACCAGGTAAGCTTTGGCCGGACTTTTTACAGCGGGCAGTTGACCTGAAATGGTGTAGCTTTTTTGAGCTGCTACCACAAAAGGCAGCAGCATCAAAATTGAAAATATTGATTTTTTCATTTTTAATTATATATATAACGAGTTGCCATAGTTTAATTCAACAACAAAATCCCGCCCACAAAACATATGTTGTAAGTGATTGTCGCTGAGGCTACATATGGATTTGCAGCCAAAACGGTGAAGCGTAAATACCTGGCCGTAGTTAATGAAGGGAAATTTATAGTGTGCACTCTTGCGGTATTGTTGACATTTATCGCATATGTACCTTTATCTACCCAGGTTATGTTATCTAAACTCGTTTCCACTTTAGCAGAAGTTGTCTGGGCTCCATTGGCAGCGGTTAAACCTGTCGGGAAGAAATAGTCTAATCCAGAAAAGGTAACGTTCCTTGCAAAATCAATATTCACCCATTGCGGCAACGGCACGGTATTGGAACTTGCCCAGAAGGTTGTCCCTGTAGCCGCATCCACTGCTCTGAGCGCTGTATTAGCTCCAAATACGGAAGACGCGGTGGCTCCGAGGGTGAACCCCGTATGGCTCACATACCGTGGTTCTTTTGTGTTAAAAACATAATAAACAACTTTACGTGTCTTTGGATCCTGCGGTATACCATCTATAGATGCGATAGTCAACGGAAGCACATAGGTAGTGAAAGGCTGTAACGTTGTCTGAAAACTAAGATTTAGTACTGCGGCTTCGGAAAGGTTTGTCCCGGCAGCGATGGCTACCGTTGGTTTATAATAAAGATAACTTCTAGTTGGAAGTAAAAGAGCATTACCGCCATACTTCAGCCTATAGTCAACAATCTTAGTCGTATCGGCGGCAAAAGTAACATAATGAACATCCGATGCCGTAGTGCCTTGAAGTGCGGCTTTCATTTCCACGCTCACCACCGACACACTTCTGATGTCATAATCTCTCGCCACAACATCTGTTGACGCCGGCACATCAAAAGTTACACTACCTTCTGGTAAGGGTTCGCTGCCGGTTTTGTCTTTTTTGCAAGCCATAAGCAATAGCACTACCGTGCATATTGCCAATAAATTTAATTTGTATGTCTTCATCTCTTAATTTTATAGTTATGGATTTTGGGGCATATCCGGGTTAAAGGCCGTCACCTGAATGGGTATTTGCAGCGTGTATCTAGGGCTGTGTGGCTCAAGTGTGGCAAGAACTGTGTTCTGCGCATTGGTGCGGGTTACTGCTGACATCCTGTTTTCCATGTCAAATCTCCGCATATCAAACCAGCGTAGGCTATGGAAAGGCAATTCACGCCTTCTTTCTGCCAGTACTTCAGTAAATACAGCATCCAGACTGGTTGAAACGAAATCTCTGCTCTCAACTGGTGTGCCCGTAAGTCTTTTCCTGCGCACCTGATTCAGGTGGCTGAGCGCCGTAGACAGGCTATTGGGAGCAGTACTGCGCGCAGCACATTCAGCCGCGATTAAGTACATTTCCTGCACAGTTGTACCGGAATTGGTTAGCTGGAAAGTTGGTGTAACCGCAGCTGCGTAAAACGCAGTCACCCCTCTTGCGGTACTGGTCCAGCTTGAATATAAGATTGTCCTCCTTGCGTCGTTACTGGCGAACGAACCTTTTAAATCTAAGGCTATCGGGATACCAGCGGCAGCATATCCCTTGCCGTAAATCGCGTCCGGATGAGACACTACATTCAGCGTGGCGGGAAAGGAAGCAGGAGTGGTATAATCAATCATGGTGGCACGGGTATTGGCCAGCGCAAGCTCAGCATAACGCAGCGCTTCACTATATTCCCTTCTGTATAAATAAACGCGTGCCAGCACGCTGTATGCGGCAGCTTTAGAGCCACGAAACCTTGCAGTGCTGTTGTCAGCAGGAAGGTTCGGGATAGCGGCATTGATATCATCCAGGATGTGTTTATAAATTTCAGCTGTCGTAGTTCTTGGCGGAGCTTTCTGACTTACATTGTCTGAAGTTACAAAGGGCACAGCCAAATCGGTGGCTGCGGTTGCCGCGTCGTAGGGCCTGGCATATTCATTTACCAGGTAAAAATACGAAAACGCACGGCCAAGTAAGGCTTCCGCCTTAAGGCTGTTCTTCTGTGATGCGGTCCCCCCTTCAGCAGCGTCAATACCTAACAACACCGTATTGTACAGACTAATACGTTTATAATGGTCAGCCCATAAATGGGCGGTTGCTGCCGCGTCATTTGTAAACTGCGGGGCCCAGGTATAAACGAAGTCAGTAAGCGTAATTGGCGGAGTATTAACGCCTAGGTAATCTATATTATCCGTCATATAATCCAAATAAGGACTACTAATTTCAGTTGTGAATGTTTGTGCGTTTAACCAAAGGTCAAAGTCATTCGTTGTTTTCAGCAACTGCTTGCCCTTTGGTTCAACATCCAGATATTTATCGCAACCGCTGAAAATCATGCAGCATAGAAGCAATTGGGCGGCTATATATTTAAATTTCTTCATCAGTGTAAATTTTAAAAATTAGTGAACAAACCAAGCGTATACGTAGGGGTTAAATACGATTTGGCATAGCTTCCCGTAGCCATACTAAAGTTATAGCGGTTAAATCCGACAGAGTACAAGTTTGAAGCCTGGGCTTTGATCTCAAAGTTCTTAAAGCCGGCCTTTTTTATGAAATTAACATCATTTAAGCGGTACGAAACTGTCACATCACCTAGCGTCATGTAATCACCGCTAACCACATAGTTGCTATTGTAACGGTACGCCAATCCCGGAGCAAAGCTATTCAGGTCAGTTAAGTTTGGAATATCTGTTTTCGCCTCATCACCGGCAACCCTCCAAAAGTTATTTGACCCTAGCAAAGGTCTGGTCTCTGCCGGTGTAGGTCTTGGCACCCGTACTTTAAAACCACCATAATAGTTGATCATCGCGAAGAAATAAAAATCGCCTACATCAACCCGGTTACTTAGTCCACCGCTAATAGTCGGAATGGTTGTTCCCGAATACTGTACCAGTCCTGAATTCTTATCCGACATCGCGGTAACTAAAGGCGTTCCAGTCGTACTGGTGTTTACAACATATGACGCCCCGTTCTGATCGTAAATAATCGGATGACCTTCATTATTGAGTCCACGTGTATCATAGGAAAACATAGCACCTACCGGATAACCACTTACATAACCCAGTAAATCAAGAATCTGCGGATCATAGCGTCCCGTTCTATACACATCAAGTACCTTGCTGTTATTTTTGGCGACCACAATACCTGTATTCCAGTTAAAGTTTTTAGTGGATATCCAATCTGTTTTCAGGCTAAACTCTAAACCATTATTTCTGATGGTGGCATAATTAACCAAAGCGGAGCTTGCGCCAAGCGTCGGGTCAATACTGGAATTACCCATCACATCGGTTGTTTTTTTGGTGTAATATTCAAGACTACCAGTGATATTTTTGAAGATATCATAATCAAGCCCAAAGTTTAAGTTTTCAGTCTGTTCCCACCGAAGGCCTGTATTGGCATTCGAGAATAAGACCAGCGATGGAAGTGTAGGTGTATTCTGTGTATTGTTCTGTGCCTGGGCGATTACCTGCGGAAGCGAAAGCTTGGCTACATTTCCATTAAATCCGTAAGCAGCGCGTAGTTTCAACTGGTGAAGCCAGTTGATATCATTCATAAAATCTTCCTTATGAATGTTCCAGGCTGCACCTAATGACCATAGTGGTTTGTACTTATATTTCGGATCACTACCAAAAAGGTTTGATTGGTCAATGCGGATACTTCCTGATAAGGAATAGGTATCTTTAAAGGAATAGACAATATTAGAAAAAGCCGATACATAACGGTCGTCATCATAGGTCTGGTTAAATAATGTATTCAAAGCCTCAAGTGGATTAGAAGTAACTAAGGTGCCTCTAACTCCCGTTACACCGTTAATTATAGAAGCGTAATCTACAGGCTGATGCAGCAAACTCTGATCATTATAACCAAAATATGAGGCTAAATTACTTTTATTTAATACGCGGCGCATTTCAGCACCTGCTATACCATTTAGGGAATGGTTACCAATTCTTTTATTATAATTTAATTGCGTCCGTGCGGTATAACCAGTTGAACTGGTATTCTGCTGACGCAGGAAATCCCCGTCAGGAAGATTCCTTTTGAATACCAATGAAGGGTTAGCGGTAGTAGGCGTAACCGTGTAGGTATTAACCATGGCGTTCACTTCATTCGAACCCTGGGCGGCCAGGTGCCTGAACTCTGTACAGGACGTTTCATATACCCCGCCGAACAACAGGTTAAATCCTTTTCCAATGTTATAGTTAAAATTGGCAATGGTCTTGTAATTCAGCGTCCGCGTTTTATTGCTTACTTTATTCGCTTCAATTAGTGAGTAATAATTTTGGTCTAAAAAGCCTTGCGACAGCAGTACATTATTATATACCGGTGCGTAGCTTTTTGAAATGATTGCGGCAGGGTTACCGTTTACATCTTCATAGCGTTCATAGCCAGCAAACTCAGCAGCCCCCGGTATCGGAGCACTGTTAGCACGATTTTCCTGGTATTCTGTGATCAGTTCCAAGCTCAGTCGTTTCGCCAGTTTAAGGGTAGTTCGGCCTGTCAGTTGAAATCTATTGTTGTCATTCAGGATCGCGTTATTACGGTTCCCCGTATAATTTGCCGTGATGTAATATAGTGCGTCTGGCACGCCACCTGAAATGTTCAAGGTATTTGTCTGCGAAACTGCCGTTCTTTGGAATAAGCGACTGTAATCCTCAAGATTGTCATAGTTAGCCAGTTCCGCAAAAGAGCTTTCCGCCTGTGCAGGTGTAATAATGCCGGCGACAAGCTGAGCCTGGATATAGTAAGGGATAGAACGACCTATATTACCTCCTGTTATTGGTCCTGGCGCAAATAAGGCATTCCAGCTGGATGGATTAACAATTAACGCTTGTCTTTCACGTGTATAACTGGCATTGATGCCCGACGCCTCCGGATCCCAACGGTAGCGGCTGTAATTTTCTTCTGGTGTAAGGCCCAATGTGCTCCTGAAATTGAACTGTGCGGCACCGGGCGTGGCTTGCTTACGCTCAATGATGATCACACCATTAGATGCCCTCACTCCGTATACCGTAGCAGAGGCGGCGTCTTTAAGAATCGTCACCGATTTGATTTCATTCGGATCTATCATATCCAGTGTCAGTTCTGTCGGGTAACCATCCACTACAATTAACGGACTTTGGTTAGCCGACATCGTAGAAATACCCCGGATATTGAACAAAGGCCTGGTAGTTTCTCCAACGCCAGGAGTAGTACTGGTAAACTGTACGCTGTTATTAATCATCAATCCCGGCAACCTGTTTACCAAACCATCAAGGAAATTGGAACTTACCCTGGACTCATACTCTTTGGTACCGATCTGCGCAACAGCGCCCGTACTCTGTTCAGGCTTAATCCGCTGGTATCCTGTGTTTACCGTTACCGCTACTTCCTCCAGGTTTCCGATGGCAACTTCCATACGGATAGTTCCAAGTTCTTTAGCTGCAGGCACTTCTTTGGTTGTGTACCCGGTATAACTAATAACAACTGTCACATCCTCCTCCACATTTTGCAGCAGGAACGTTCCATCTGTACCGGTCCTTACCCCTTGTCTTCGTCCCTTAACACTCACCGTGGCACCTGGTAAAGGATTGCCCGTTACCGAATCAACTATTCGACCACGCACATCGATATTTACAAAAACGGCGCGCAGGTTATCTATAAAAGAAGGCTTAGCGGCTTCTATGACAATGAATTTGTCCTTTACAGAATAAGTAAGATCCTGATCGCGGAACAGCACCCTCAGGGCTTCTTCCAGTTGAACATTCTTCAGGTTTACGGTTACTTTTTTCGCATTTCCAACCTCTTTCGAGTTAAACACAAAGTCGTAGCCGGTTTGTAATCTTATTTTATTAATTATATTTCCAAGAGAGGCGCCTGTTTCATTTAAAGTTACTCGTTGGGCATACCCAACAGCACTTGCCTGAATCAAAAAGGTGGTCATTAGTACTATGATTAACTTCATAATCAATAGGAGTTTGGCTGGCAGCCACTTAAACGGCTTACCACAGTTTAAAGCATTGTTATCCATACTTCGTCATTGCTTTGTATTCAAACTAAAGGGTCGACGACAGACCATCAATATTGCTTTGTTGCACAATATTGCCTAAGTTTGAATTGGTTTGAGTTGATAAATGATTGTACACAAATAATTGTTCTTCCTGATTTTTTTTCAGGAATGGTTGCTCAAACTTCTGCCGGAAAGTGTTGGTAGCACTTTTCGGCTTTTTATTAAAAGCTACCGTTTCTCTTGTAATCTTAATAGCGTAGCATTTCTTTCATAATTCGGTTCTTTAGTTTTTATTAATATGATTGATTTAGGTTGATGTTTATTTTGTAACTGTTATTGTTCTACCTTCTACTTTAAAGCGTACGCTTCCTGTGGTCTGCATACGTTCCAGTACAGAAGATATATTCCTTGTTCTCGACACCGCACCACTAAAAATCTCGTATTTTGGTGCGTCGGCCATGTATACAACATCTACCTCATACCAGCGGGACAATTCGCGCATAATGCTTTCTAATGTCCTGTCCGTAAACACGATATTTCCATTTTTCCAGGCCACGGCTTCCTCCAGATCAACTTTCTCCACCCTAATATTTCCGTTATTTATAGCTTGTTCTCCTGGTTTTAAGATGTATGAAAAAGCAGTTGAAGCACTTTTAGTACCAGCAACAACAACACGTACGCTACCCTCCAGTAATGTGGTTTTGGTGGCTGCCTCATCGCTATAACTATTGATATTAAAGTGCGTGCCGAGCACAGTTACTTCCTGCTTGTCTGTAGCTACAATAAAAGGAATAGGCTCCGATTTAGACTGATCGCCTTTAGCTTTTGCGCGATGGCTTTTTGCTACTTCAAAATAGGCTTCACCCTTTAATAATACTTTACGTTCAGGTCCAGAAAATTTTGAGGGGAAAGAAAGCTTAGAATCCGCATTCAACCAAACATGGGTGCCGTCTGGGAGCGTTACCTGATAAGTACCACCACGTGGGGTGCTTGCGGTAAGCATTTGAGCTTGGGCTGCTGAAGCAGCTACTTCCGTTCCATCATTGTACTTCAAACCTTCCTCAGCAATTACCACTCCTATTTTTGACTCACTCAATGTGATCACCTTTCCATTTGCAAGTGTGAGCATTGCCGTATTTTTCCCTGGAAGAATATCCTTAGCAGAAACGAAGGGGTTTTCTGAACTAATACCGGAATATTGTGAATTATATAACCAAATCCCCAACGTAATTAGTGCAAGTACAGCTGCAACCCCACCTATACGATACCACAACCTCCTCACCGTCATTTTATTTACGGACTTGGGTTTGCCGATATGCAATGCTAATTCTGCACTAATTCTTTCATCAGTTCTTTCAAAAGCCTTTTGATCGGGCAATATCGTACTCATCTCCAAATCAATTAGAAACCATTGCTCCACAAGTCTACACTCTTCCTGGCTTGCTAAACCCTGACGATATCTAGAGATCAATTCTTTTGCTTTAAAACTATCCATATTAAGATGGGAATATAGTCCCCCTTATATACATGTAGGTTAAGTCAGTAAAACTCCCAGATGAAATGAAAAAAAATTATGGTTGAGCTAAAAACAAGAGAATCGCAAACATGCCAAGCTTTATTTTTAAAAGTTTTAGCGCATTATTAACCTGATTATGAGCCGTTTTTTCGGTAATATTTAAGCGTTCACTAATTTCTTTATAGGACAGATTTTCTTTATGACTCATTAAGAAAACTTTTCGCATCTTCTCTGGGAGTTGTGCAATTTGTTGTTCTATAAAAGCCATCAACTCATTTTCAGCAACCTGATTGTCGGTAATCCATTCGCCTTCATCAATAAATAACTGGAAAGAAGCCGCATAATCAGCTCTTACTTTCTGTTTGTCTATCCAATCAAAAAATCTGTATCTGAGTGCTGTGAATAGATAGGCCACAATACTACCCTTTAGGTCGACTACCGCTCTCCTATCCCATAGAGAAATCAATACCTCCTGTACCAAATCACCTGCAAGATCTTCATCCTTTACCAGCCTCAGCGCATAAATAAACAATTCCTTTTTGTGTCGGTTATAAATCTCCGTAAATGCAATACCGTCCCCCTCCTTTAACAAGGCCGTCAATTCCTGATCGGTATAAGCACCATAAGCAGCCATGAAATGAGTTCCTTGTTTAGGTTACTGAAAATTTTCATGTAAACATATAGAGGAAATCTCAAACGCCTTGTAAAAACTTAATTATTTTTTTGGTTTACATTTGATGAACTTCACATCTTCGTCAGAAGCGGCTACTACATTTAAACTATCCCCCGGTACAAGAAATTGTACATTTTCGAACGTTAGTTTTCTTACACCAAGTAAACTGATTTTGGAATCTTTTGTCTCAATGATAGCATTTTTTACGGAAAAACCATTTATATCCGCTGCGGTAAACAACTTATCTGATTTAACATCTACCTGCTCTATTCGCACATCCCTTAATGGGCTTTACAATTAAAAGGCAATGATACTTATTTCCCTAAATATATTGATGCTCTATGGCCCATAATGACTAAACAGGTATTGAATAAGATGTACGCTTCAGATGGAAATGAGGAATCGTCTTTTCCAGTGCAATGATTCTGCTGGGTGTTTTTAGCTGTAGTCCGGCGTAGTTATTTTAGTATTTACCTTTTTCTCTAAAACACTTATTTTCTGTTAAAAAAAGCCATACAAGTTACTGTATGCATGTTTTATGAATAAATAACTGAGTAATTACATTAGAAACCCGGTTTTTTAATTTGAACTTGTATAAGTTTGTAAATATTCATAAAGTAAGATGGAGCTAAACACAGGGCAATGAGTGCTAGCAGGATATATACTGATCAAGAATTGATGGCTTTACTGAAGGCCGGAAATGAAATGGCCTATGCAATAATCTATAAAAGATATTGGGCTGTCTTGTATCGCCACGCCCGAAGGATGCTCCACGATGAACAGGAATCTGAAGATGTTACGCAGGAGGTGTTTTTTTCGCTTTGGAATAAAAGTAGCACACTGCATCTGGAAACTTCTTTATCTGCTTACCTCTACAAAGCTGTAAGGAATAGAGTTTTTGATAAGTTAGACCGTGACAAGGTTAAAGCCAGATACATGAGCTCATTGGGTAAATTTATTGAAGAAGGTGAACCACAAACTGATTACCTGATCAGAGAAAGGCAGTTAAAAGAACTGATTGAGCAGGAAATCACCGCCCTGCCAGAGGCCATGCGGGTGGTTTTCGATCTTAGTCGGAATGCACACCTATCGTACCAGGAAATAGCCAATACGCTCAATACTACCGAAGGAGCTGTTCGGAACCACATGAGCCGTGCATTAAAGCTATTGCGGTCAAAGTTGGGCCCTACTATTGTCATTATGATGATTTTTAATCGCTGGTAAGCATCAGGTTAAACCTGCGTTAGAAAAATATTATTTTTTTTTGAGAGTCCCTGCCGGGGAAACCGTCTTATCCATATATAGCAGTTAAAGGATAATGAAAAACTCAAAGGCAGAAGAATTATACCAAAAGTACCGCAGGGACGAAGCTACTGATGAGGAAGCTGCATGGATAGAAAGCTGGTATCTGGCTGAAGTTAGCAAAACAAAGTTGCTCGATGAAGATTTAGACTATAACAATATAGAAGATCGCATATGGAGTAAACTCGAGGAGCAACGTACTGTAAAAAGTATACGCTTATGGCCCCGTATGATAGGCATTACCGCTACGGTAGCTATAATCGGGTTTGGTATTTGGTTTTATACAACTCAGTTGGAGGTACATCCAAAAGCAGAGATACTAGCCCACAATGATATTGGTCCCGGCAAGACTGGCGCAACACTGACCCTTGCGAATGGTCGGAAAATTATTCTAAGTAACGCACCCACAGGAGCGATAGCTGAAGAAGATGGTGTAGTTGTTACAAAATCCGCAGATGGACAATTGGTATACGAAATAAAAAATTCTGCGACCAGGACAAGCAAAATAAATACCCTATCTACGGCCAACGGAGAAACCTATAAGGTAATATTGCCTGACGGGTCATCTGTTTGGTTGAATGCCACTTCTTCGATAAATTATCCGGCAAATTTCGCTTTGGCGAAAAAACGCATCGTCCAATTGAAGGGCGAAGCGTATTTTGAAATCACTCAAGATAAGAAACATCCTTTTGTAGTACTGAGTACAGGTCAGGAGATTGAAGTACTAGGTACACACTTTAACATTAACGCTTATCCTAATGAGGCAAATATAAAAACAACATTGTTGGAAGGATCTGTTCGTATAAGCCGAAAGGATAAACAGCAGATGCTGGAGCCGGGACAGCAAGCTATCGCTTCCGAAAACGGAATAGCAATCAGGGCTGTCGATACTGATGAGGTGATCGCATGGAAAGATGGTTATTTTGAGTTTGTAAAATCAGATATCCAGACGGTTATGCGGCAGATTTCGAGATGGTATAGTGTAGATGTCCAGTATGAGGGGCCGATCAGCAAAGAGACTTTTACAGGCAGGATATCCAGAACAAAAAACATCAGCCAGATATTGAAGATGGTCGAATCTTCAAATGCAGTTCAAGTATCAATAAAGGGAAGGAGGATCATGGTTAAGAATTAATACTTACACTACATGATCCGAAATAAATAAGCCGGCTGTGCGACTAACACAACCGGCTGTTGTTCAGATTATGTCAATAAAATTTCGCAGTCCTATCAACTTAAACCAGACAAACAAACTTAGGCAATATTGTGCATTAAAGCAATATTGACGGTGTTCATCCGCCGCTAAGATTTTGTCACAAACCAGATGAAATGAATATAAAAAAACTATTACTGATCATGCGACTCACCACCGTTTTACTCTTATTGGTTATTATGCAGGTCAGTGCAAATTCTCTTGCACAGAAAATTACTTTATCCGAAAAAAATACTCCCTTAGAAAGCGTATTTAAAAAGATCAGCAAGCAAAGCGGCTACGATTTCCTGTTCACTGGAACCATGCTTAAAGAAAGTAAAAACGTCACCGTTAATGTGAAAAATGCAGACTTCATGGAAGTACTTCACATGATCTTTAAAAATCAACCCATTGAATTCAGGGTTGATGATAAAACTGTTTTCCTGTCAAAAAGAACAACTTCCCTAATCGACAAGCTGATCTCCCGGTTTTCATCGATTGATGTGCAGGGAATAGTTGTAGACTCATCGGGTTCTGCCCTATCCGGCGCCACTGTGACGGTAAAAGGAACGGGCATGTCTGTAAGAACCAACGAAGACGGAAATTTTTACCTGGAGAACATTGACGAAAACTCGGTGATTGTAATTTCGTATCTGGGTTACGGTACCAAGGAGGTAAAAGCCCAACCGAAAATGGGTAAGATCATGTTGTCAATGGATTCCCGGCGACTGGAAGAAGTTAATGTGATCAATACAGGTTACCAGGTCCTTTCGAAACAAAGGGCAACAGGTTCTTTTTCCAAGCCTGATATGCAGGTCTATAAAGACCGGAACGGTAGTATGGATATCATCGGACGTTTAGAAGGGCTGGTACCCGGTCTTACCATTACCAGTACAACCGCACAAACGGGCGAGACCTATAAAACACCCGTTATCCGTGGAAAGAGCAGTATTGAACTGGATAATTCGCCGCTTTATGTGGTAAACGGAGTAATTGTGACGAACCTAAACAGTCTCAATCCGAACGACGTAGCTGATATTACAGTTTTAAAGGATGCCGTTGCCGCTGCCATCTGGGGTGCGAAAGCAGCCAATGGCGTTATTGTGATCACGACAAAATCGGGCACTAAAAATCAGAAGCTGAACATCAACTATTCGGGCTTTATTAACTTTGGGGGAAAACCGGATTTTAACTATGGCAGGTTGCTGAACAGCCAGCAATTTATTCAGGCCGCAAAAGAGACATTCGATCCGCAACTCAACCAGTGGGACTATTTGTATAATTCTGTTATCGCCCCACATGAACTCGTCCTGTATAACCAATATCGTGGCCTGATTTCCGAAGCCACGGCAAACAAGAGTCTGGATAGCTTATCTGGTATCAGCAACAAAGGTCAGATCAAAGACCTGATGTTTCAAAATGCCATGACAATTAACAACACCCTCTCTCTGTCAGGTGGTAATAACCAGTACTCTTTTTATGGCTCTGCGTCCTATACTAAAATAAAGTCAAGTACACCTGGTGCGGACAACGAAACTTACGGTCTAAATTTCACACAGGATATCGCCATTTCTAAATTTCTCAAGATAGCTTTAAATACGAGTCTGAGTGCTGATCCGGGCAGGGCGAAAAGACCTGTAAGCATACAAGATAGATTTTTGCCTTATCAATTATTCCAGGATCCTGCTGGCAATCCAATCAATATGCCCTACGTTCAAGGTTGGTCAGCCGAGACAAGAGCAGACTTTCAGGCAAGAAGCCGCATCAACCTTGACTATATCCCACTGAATGAAATCAATTATGGGTACAATAAGGGAAATAATCTTTCTGCGAACCTGGTGGGTAATGCATGGCTTAAATTACTACCAGGATTAACCTTTCACGGAACTTACGGCTACACCAAAATTCCGGGTACCATCAGATCTTATGATGACCATAGACTGTACCGTGTCAGAAAGGAATTGTTGGGACTTACCGAAGCGGCCTCGACGAATGTGGAACCCGTTTATTACTTGCCTACCACCGGCGGCACTTATTCCCTCACCCATCGTGATCAACAGAATTACACTTTAAGAAATCAACTTGAATACGTGCTGAATCCTCGAAAGGGGAGTGATCGTTTGACCTTACAGGTAGGACAAGAGGCGAATGAGCAGTTCTTTAAGTCCAATACCAACACTTTATATGGATATGATGAAGCACTACAAACCTATGCACAATTGGATTTTAATGCAATCAATAATATTTCAGATCCGGTTGATCCGGAAGGTGGATTTTTTGGCGGGGCAAATCCATTTGTCGAAAACGAAAGTAAAAGCCGCGCTATTTCCTATTTCGCCTTGGCAAGTTATACACTGAACGACAAATACAGTCTTGACGCTAGCTGGAGGATAGATCATAGCAACCTTATCGGTTCAGATAAATCTTCGCAGAATAAGCCCATCTGGAGCATAGGAGGTAAATGGAATGTGAGTAAGGAAGATTTTATGAAATCTGCCGGGCTGATCAGTGACCTTGGCCTACGTGCTACCTATGGCGTTACAGGAAACTCACCTTTTGTGGGTGCCTCTTCCTCTTATAATATTCTATCCAGAGAAATGGGCAATTTCGGGGCTACTTATATCGGTGGACCCGCTTTTTTACTGAGCAGGCCGGCCAATAGAAAACTCAATTGGGAAAGTACGCAAACCATAAATCTTGGAATCGATTTTACCTTATGGAAAAGAATCAGCGCAAGTATTGATCTATATCGAAAAAAAACAACGGATCTCCTGGGCGAACGCAAATCCAATCCTTTGACCGGCTACTCCAGCTTTTTAAGCAATATTGGCAATCTGGGCAACCAGGGAATTGAACTGAGTATCCACAGTCGTAACATTGAGAATGGAGCGTTCGGCTGGTCTTCTGATTTTATATTTGCCTACAATAAGAACAAACTGGTTAGCTATAGTGATCCAACAGATTTTGATAAGACGGGCTATAGTAGAATTTACGGCTCTAATGTGGTGGGCTTCCCTCTAAATGCTTTGTTTGCTTACCAATATGCGGGACTTGACAACTTAGGGGATCCTATGATCCGTTTGGCAGACGGAACAGTAACTAAAGAACCCGAAGTGGCTAAAGCGGAAGATGTGGTTTATAAAGGATCTATAAACCCTAAATTTAGCGGCGGGCTAACCAATAACCTAAGGTACAAAGGATTCGGATTGACAATAAACATGATCTACAATCTTGGTCATGTGATGCGGACGGAGGTAAACGAGTTTTTCACAGGCAGACTTACTTTAAACAACCCGGGACAGTTTATGGGCAATATCCCTGCTTTATTTGCAGATCGCTGGAAAGTTCCGGGAGACGAAACCACAAAAACAATCCCCTCTTATGTAGCTGATGGAGATGAAAGTTTAAGTCGCAGAGACATTGAGTACTATACTAAAGCAGATATCAATGTGGTGAGTGCCTCCTATGCAAAAATACGTGACATCACCCTATCCTATAGCTTAGCCCCTACTTTGCTTAAAAGCTTAAAAATCGCAGGCGTACGATTCAACGCGCAGGCCACAAATTTTATGCTATGGAAAGCTAACCATAAAGGGCTTGATCCTGAGTTTCAGGATTTTTACAGCGGGGCGCGCCGGTTACCGCAAAACAGACACACTTTCAGTCTTGGCGCTAACATAACTTTTTAAACATTTAATAAAATGAAAATGTATAATTCTATTAAATTAAAAGCCACTTATATACTCCTGCTCACGCTACTGATTTCCTGTAAAAAAGATTTCTTAGAAATCGTTCCTAAAGGGAACCTCATTGCTGCTACTGCAGATGACTACCAGCTACTAATGAACAACAATACCTTCTATAGTTATGGTATCCAATCGGGCTGGCACATACCCATGCTAATGGGTGATGAACTGGCAGCTGAGGGCGTCTACTTTAATTCTACCCAACCCATTGTGAAACGAGCGTTTAAGTGGGAACCGGTGATCTTTGATCCCCTGGTGAACGGCACCGAACTAAGAGAGTTTTTAAGTAACCTCTATACCTGTAATGCGGTCATCAATGAGGTAATGTCGGCCGAGGGCAGCACCGCGCAGAAAAAATCTGTACTAGCACAGGCATTGGTGACCAGGGCATGGATCTATTTTCAATTGATCAATTTTTATGGAAAACCTTATGCTGCCGCAACCGCGGCGCAGGATCCCGGGTTTCCCATTATTACCAAAGACGACATCAATCAAAATTCATTTGACAGGAGCAACGTTCAGGCAGTCCATGATTTTATTGTAAATGACCTGCTTACTGCCATACCGGATCTTCCTATCCAAAACGGAGTTCGCACAAGGGTGTCAAAGGCTGCTGGTGAAGGATTGTTGGGTAAAGTCTACCTTTTTATGGGTAAGAATGCCGAGGCTTTGGTACAATTAAATGCGGCGATGGGCTCTATTGCATTGCAAACAAATGGTCCGCGCCTTTATGACTACAATCTAGAATTTGGCCCTGGCGGATCCTTCCTGCCCATTGGCAATGCTGGCCCGGCAGGACCACTGACCAATACCAATGATTATACCGAATCCGTATTATTTAAAACTTTTCCAAATTTCAATAGTGCGAGTTATGGCAATATCGGAATGGTCATCAAGCCGGAAATCGCCGCTTTATTTGCTCCATCTGATCTACGATTGAAATTTTACACCAATAAAAATCCCAATGGTTCCGCCAATCCCGGGGACAGGTTACGTAAATATGTAAGGTATTCCAGGTTTGGACTGGAATTGCCGGATGTATATATGCTTTTGGCAGAATGCAAGGCAAAACTGAACGACCTTCCGGGCGCAGTGACCATACTGGAAACCTTTCGTAATCACAGGATGCCAGTTGCAGATGCCCGGGTACCTGCCCCGGTTTCAACTAATCGTTCCGCACTGCTTCGTTTCATTTTTGATGAGCGGATCAGGGAATATGCCGAAGAAGGTTATCGTTGGTTTGATATGCGCAGGCAATCGGTAGATCCGGACTTCAGCGGGCAAACGTTTACACATCAAGTATTTGCCGCAAACGGCACAACAGAAACTTTTACGTTGGATCAGCCAAACCGACTAGTAATGAAGATTCCACAGCCAATTATTGATGCCAATTCGGGAATGGCAAACAATCCATAGTTCTGTCACAAAATAACTACCTGTCCCATCTCTCCGAAAGAAAAATCCGGAAGGCGATGAGACAGGTATGTTTTGAATTTTAAAATAAAACAAAAGAAAAAATGAATAAAAGTTTAGTAAGGATTGAACACCTGTCACACCGCTATGGCAAAGACTGGGCAATTCAGGATATCAATTTCGAAATTGACGAGGTTGGTGTATTGGGCTTGCTTGGATCAAATGGAGCCGGCAAATCCACCACGATGAATATCCTTTGCGGGGTGCTGAAACAAACTTCAGGCAAAGTATTCATAGATGGAATGGATCTGGCTGAAAACCCGGAATCAACAAAACGCTTATTGGGCTTTCTTCCTCAGAGTGCACCTTTGTATTATGATTTTACTGTAGATGAATACCTGAACTATTGTGCACATCTGCGGGATATAGACAAAAAGAATATTAGAAAGGCTGTGGAAGAGGTAAAGGAAAAATGTGGCGTGACCCATTTTAGTAAACGATTGCTCAGCAACCTCTCCGGGGGGTATCGCCAACGTGTAGGTATTGCCCAGGCTATCATCCATAAGCCGAAATTGGTGGTACTGGATGAGCCTACCAACGGGCTTGATCCGAATCAGATTTTAGAAGTAAGAAAACTCATTAAAGAAATCGCAGAAGAGAGATCGGTGATCTTCTCCACACACATTCTTTCAGAAGTTCAGGCCACCTGTAAAAAGATCAGAATGATTGAAAAAGGGAAAATGGTATTTGCTGATACGATTGAAGCTTTCAATAATTACATTGAACCGGATGCGATGTTGGTTCATATGCAAAATCCACCAGCTACTGATGCTTTAATGCAGATTCCGGGGATTTCTGGGGTTGAATGGATTTCAGACCAAAGCCTTAGGATAAGGTTCAAGCCAGGCAATCCTATTTCTGAAAAAATTATTGAGCAAAGTGTGCAACAGGACTGGCACCTGAAAGAACTCATACTCGAAAAAAGTTCAATGGAAGAAATATTTGCCCAACTATCCAACAAAGCCAAATCCCGGAACCATGAATAAAATCCTTAAAATTGCCGGGGCAGAGCTGAAAGTTTTATTCTACTCTCCCATTGCCTGGCTGGTGCTGATCATATTTACTGTTCATAACGGCATTAACTTTTTTGAACTGATTAGTTCTTTGAGAAAGCAGTTGTTGTTAGGGGACAATATGTCTATGATTACCGCCGAAGTCTATAGTGGAATCTTCGGACTTTTCACCAAATCCCTAGCTCATCTTTATTTGTATTTCCCGTTGCTAACAATGGGTTTGATGAGTCGTGAAACCAGTAGCGGATCAATCAAATTATTGCTATCTTCTCCTGTTAAGACAAGAGAGATCATTCTCGGAAAATATCTGGCAATGGTTATCTATTCATTTTTATTGCTATGTCTGCTATTGTTATACGTATTGGCCGGCAATATTGCGATCAAAGACATGGATTACACCCTTGTTATTTCAGGGCTAATTGGCTTGTTCCTGCTCATGTGTACCTTCTCCGCAATTGGGCTATTTCTGTCTACACTTACCTCTTATCAAGTTGTCGCAGCAATTGGTACACTGCTGGTACTGGCGGGCTTACAATATATCGGCCGGGTATGGAAAGACATTGACATATTGAGAGACATTACTAGTTTTTTGTCTATACAATCCAAATCGAATATCATGATAGCCGGAATGTTGACCAGCAGGGATGTCTTTTACTACCTCCTGATCATTATTCTGTTTCTTTGTTTTAGTCTCTTCCGTTTACAGTCCGTCCTGGAGCGAAAATCTTTCTTTTACGTCGCGGGCAAGTATATAACCATTGTTATTGTCATTCTTTTGCTTGGGTATGCAAGTGCCAGGCCCGAGTTTATTTACTATAAAGATATGACGGCAACCAAAGCAAGGACCATATCAGTAAACAGCCAAAAAATAGCCAAACAAATTGAGGGTGACTTAACGATCACTACTTATGTAAACCTGCTCAACAATCACTTTTCCTATGGTATGCCTGAAGAAAGGAACGCTGATCTGGAATCGGTTGAAGGGTTCAGGCGCTTCATTCCAGGTCTTAAAATGCTTTATGTGTATTATTACGATTATTCGACAGATCCTGGTATATCTAGGAATTTCATCAATGGGCCCGGATCTGACTTGTCTAAGGGGGCTAAACGCATGGCAGATTCAATGAAGCTCAATATTGGTAATTTTTTGACGCCGTCAGAAATCAAAAAGCGAATAGACCTGAGTGGGGAAGACAATCGGCTGATCAGGCAGTTAACGTATAAGGGAAAACATACCTTTCTTCGTTTTTATAACGACATGATCAATATACCAACCGAGCAGGAGATGGTAAATGCTTTACAACGCCTACTGGCAACCCCGCCCCTAATTACATTTATAAAAGCGAACGTTGAGCGTAGTCCTTATAAGTTGGGCGATAAAGGTTACACTACATTTTTTAGCCGAAAGGACTACAGGACTGCATTGATAAACTGTGGATTTGACCTGATGGAAGTTGATTTAAAGAAATCCATAATTCCAGAAAAGACAACTGTACTAGTTCTTGCCGATCCCACAAATCCTTTGTCTTACACGGAAATTGAAAAGATTGAGCAGTACATCCACAGGGGTGGAAATATAATCATTGCCGGTGAACCAGGGAAACAGGATTTAATTAATCCCTTGTTACAGTCACTTGGCGTTGCGTTAAAACCGGAAATGGTGATCGATACGGCAAATGCTTCCCCCGAAGTTATCGCTGCTGCTTTCGCCCCAGGTTCGTCTGCTATAGACACTATTTTACCTAAACTGGCGGCATTTAACGCAGTTGTTTCTATGCCGGGTGTGGCAGGGTTAAGTATCGATCCAAGGAAGGGGTTTGAGGCCAATACAATTATGAATAATGCCAGAGATAAAACGCCTCTTATGGTAGCGGTCCGCAGAAAGCTAGGAAATACGGAACAACGTATTCTGGTAAGTGGAGACGCCGACTTCATTAGTAATGCAGGACTGATGCGCCGTTCTAATGGGACACCCTTTTTGGGACGGAGCATCTTCAGTTGGTTCACTAACAGACAATTCCCTGTTGACATTGACAGACCAGAAGCTCAGGATAACCAGATCCGGATCAGCAGAAAAGGACTTATGCTGCTTAAACTGGCCATTGGTTGGTTAGTTCCAGCACTGTTGACTGCCGCTGGCGCATTCATGCTAATTAACAGAAAACGAAAATGATGAATAAGATATATAAGATAGCCCAATCAGAACTCAAATGTTTATTTTACTCGCCAATCGCATGGCTGTCACTCGCTATATTCGCCGGACAGTCGGCCTTTAGTTTCCTCGAGGGGCTTGAGAATTGCCGGGCTAACATTGCCATGGGAATAAACATCCCGATGATCACTACTGAGGTGTTTTCTCAAGGACTTTTCAGTAATGTTGCTGCACATTTGTACCTCTATATACCCCTACTCACCATGGGTCTTATGAGTAGGGAAACCAGCAGTGGTTCCATTAAGTTATTGCAGTCTGCCCCGGTAAAAATAAGGGAGATCATTTTAGGAAAGTACCTGGGGATGATGATCTATGGATTTTTACTGATATTGATCCTGCTGGTTTATTGTCTGGTGGGATTTTTTACCATCAAATCATTGGATATCTCACTACTACTTCCCGGGTTGTTGTCCATATACCTGCTTATTTGTGCGTATGTTGCAATTGGTCTATTCCTTTCCTGCCTTACAAGTTATCAAGTCGTTGCTGCAGTTAGCACCCTCGCCACTTTTGCCGCATTAAGTTTCATTGGAACTGTGGGACAGGATGTAGACTTTATACGTGATCTGACGAGCTTCCTTTCTATTTCAGGAAGAACCCATGCAATGATCACAGGTCTGCTTGCCAGTAAGGATGTCATCTATTTTATATTGATCATTATTCTTTTTTTATGCCTCAGCATATTTCGCCTACAATCAGAAAGAGCATTCAACTCCAACCTGTACGTCACCGGAAAATATGCGTTATTATTTTTCACCGTTCTGGTATTGGGCTATGTTACCTCCAGGCCATCGCTTGTGTATTACAAGGATATGACAGCAACGAAATTTCTAACATTGACGCCTAATAGCCTGAGAGTAGTTGAACAACTTAAAGGTCCTTTCCACGTAACTACTTATGTAAACCTATTAAGCGGAAACCTGGATATTGGGCTCCCGACAAATCGAAATAGGGATGCGGTACAGCTTTTGGATTATCAAAGGCTTATTCCTGGATTTGAACATCGCTATGTCTACTACTACGATTACTCTTCCGATAAAGGCACAGCGCGTAACTTTGTTAAAGGTCCTGATGATGATCTGAAGGCAAGTGCAGAGAAGTTTGCAGAAACTTTAGATTTGGATATTAATGATTTTCTTCCTCCTGCTAAAATCAGGACGCTGATCAATCTGAAAGAAGAAGATAACAGATTAGTCAGGAGATTAGCATACAATGGAAAATCAACGTTTCTACGTTTTTTTAATGATCCCGGACGTTACGCTGATGAAGCGGAAATCACAGCCGCAATCAGGCGTTTGCTAACCGTAGCTCCAAAAATTGCTTTTGTGACGGGTAATCAAGAAAGGAGTATTGACAAAGCAGGTGACAGGGACTATGCAGTAGTAAGCAGCAAAGATTTCAGGAATTCGCTAGTTAACCAAGGATTTGATATAATTAGCCTAGATCTGCGAAATAATAAAATTCCGGAAGGCCTATCAGCACTGGTGCTGGCGGATCCTACTGTTCCCTTAAGTATAGAGACATGTGATAAAATCAAGGTGTATCTGAATAGTGGTGGTAATATGCTGATTGCGGGAGAGCCCGGTAGGCAATCCTTGCTAAATCCTGTGCTGGCTTCAATTGGTTTATCTCTTAGTGAAAGCATGGTTATAAATCAAACGGCAGATTATGCCCCTGATCTAATATTTGGACAATTCGCGATCCATGCTGATCAGGTAGATAGCAGCTTTAAGTTATTGAAGGAGTTGAACGCACCTGTGGCTCTGTCCAGTTCAACTGCACTAGAAATAGAAAAAAAAGGTGATTTTAGAGTGGAGCCCATATTAATTAGCCCAGTATCAGCAACATTGGGCAACAATACAGGCAAAGGAGCCCCACTACCACTGATGATGGCACTGACAAGAAAGCGAAACAACAATGAACAGCGTATTCTGGTGTCAGGTGACGCAGACTTTATGAGTAATATAGGATTACAAAGAGAGAAAACAGCCAATTTTAATTTAATGACTGGAATTTTCAAATGGTTTAGTAATGGTGAATTACCTATAAATACCCAAAGGCCTGAAGCAAAAGACAACATTGTATTGGCAAGTAGGGAATCTATCTCAATGATGAAAATGATCATGGTCTGGATCACTCCAGGCCTTTTACTTGCAGTTGGGGGGACTTTGCTTATACTAAGAAAAAGGCGTTAAGTTAATTAACACAATTTCAAAATATCAAACACCTGTTAAATCATTAAAAAACGCTTAATGATTTTTATGGTTAAACTAAATTTAAATCAATAAAAAAGTCGTGAGAAATAGTTTGAAACCAAGCGTCTCACGACTTTAATCTTATACATTTGATTTTGGCTAACTAGCCGATTCTTCATATGCCAATGAACTTGATAGTTCGCGGTAGGCGTTAGTTTCCTTTTGCAATTTATTAACCACTTGTTCCGCAGTAGCAACTGCATCGGCACCGGCAAGGAAACGCAAAGGAGGTTAGTAGATACTCGGATCAGGAGTTATCAACGTGTACCGATATCTCAAAGACTATAGCCCTGGAAGAGAACCACAATTCATAGAAGATAAGCTATTCAAAACCGTTGTTCCTGTAGGAGGAATTGCAACTGCTCCAATAGCAGTTACAACAGCAGTGGATCCACAAGCGCAATGGAGTTATATGTAGGCCAAATAGCATAAAGCAGAAGAAAAAATATACTTATCTTAGTATTAAACTGAAGCGTATGAGAACAACCTGCCTACTTACTTTTTTTTGTTTGCTAGTTTCCATCCAACTCCATGCTCAGAAAATCAATAAGAACTATGATGAAGCCCTGGCCAAAGAACTGAAGGCAGATGATTATGGAATGAAAAAATATGTACTGGTTATTCTTAAAACAGGTAACACACTAGAACTCCCAAAATCAATAAGAGACAGTGTCTTTAAAGGCCATATGGCTAACATCAACCGGCTGGCCGCAGAAGGCAAACTGGTTGTTGCAGGGCCCCTGGGTAAAAATGAAGCTGGATACCGGGGTATCTTTATCCTTGACGTAGAACAAATTGAACAGGCTAAACTTCTGGTTGACACCGATCCGGTTGTTAAAAGCAAGATGATGACTGCATCATACTATAACTGGTACGGCTCTGCGGCCTTAAAGGAAACATTAAAGATTCATAGTAAAATAGAAAAACTAAAACATTAGATCTTTGTATCCATCGATGCCAAATTCAAATAAACTTTAAAACTTGTACTTGACCTTCTAAGCAAACCAACTTTGAGCTTTATAACAAAGCTAAAAGACTATTTTGTTCGGATCTTTGCTTTACTAAAATTCAATAACAATGAAAAAAGTTTGGTTTATTACAGGCAGTTCAAGAGGACTTGGCAGAAGCCTGACAGAAGCAGTTTTGGCAACTGGAAGCAAGGTAGTGGCAACTGCACGGAAGCCCGAACATTTAAAAGATTTGATAGAAAGGTTCCCAGATCAAATACTCGCGATATCACTTGACGTTAGCGATAAAACACAGATTCATACTGCCGTAGCAAAAGCAGTAAAGCACTTTGGAAAAATTGATGTGCTGGTAAACAATGCAGGGTTTGGTATTACGGGTGCTGCCGAAGCTTTTACTGATGAAGAAGTTCGCAGCCAGTTAGAGGTAAATTTATATGCCCCGATAGAAATTACCCGTGCTATTTTACCTATTATGCGAAAGCAACGTTCAGGTCATATTTTACAAATCAGTTCGATTGGTGGCAGGGTTGGGAATGCAGGGCTAAGTATGTATCAAGCAGCCAAATTTGGTTTGCAGGGTTTTGCAGAAGCATTAAGTAAAGAAGTAAAGGCTTTGGGGATTAAAGTAACATCGGTAGAGCCTGGTGGTTTCCGTACCGATTGGGCAGGTGATTCTATGACATTTGCTAAAGATGTAGAAGGTTATGAAAACACGGTGGGAAGCATAAAAACATTTTTAAGTTCCGGCGCATTTATACCTATGGGCGACCCTAAGAAAGCAGCTCAAGTAATGATTGAATTAGTAGAAAATCCAGAGCCTCCCCTGCATTTGGTTTTAGGAAGCGAAGCTGTTCAAATATTAAAAAGTGCCGATGAAATAAGAAAAGCTGAATTTGAAAAATGGTTGCCTGTAAGCATTTCTACCGACCATAGCGATAGCAAAAGTTTTATGGATACAGAAGAGGGGCAAGAATATTTAAAAGTAAAAGGAATAAAATTTTAAGAAATAGCGTAATTGGGTTTACCTCAGTGTTTTGAATGGAAAACAAAAAACAATCTTCGGATATCGTATATTCCTGCTACTACAATAGTAGCAGGGAAGGCGAGCATTTTGTACCTGAACATACATTGAGTTATGTTATAGCAGGTTCGTTAACGCTTAATGACAGCAGCAAAGAATATCCTTCACGTAATGGCACGTTTAGGTTGATCCGAAGAAACCAGTTGATTAAATTTGAAAAGCAACCGCCACAAAAAGGAGAATTCAAATCTTTATCAATTTATCTCAACCAACAAATTCTAAAAAAAATCAGTATAGAATATGGAATATATGCAGATCATACCCCAAAAGATAAATCGGTTTATGAATTAAAAATAAATGCTCCTGTCAAAACCTATATCAACTCACTATTAGATTATCGTGATAACGGTACTTTGAATAATCAGCAATTAATAGAATTAAAAATAAAAGAGGCCATATTGCTATTACTTCAAATAAACCCGGACCTGAAGAATATTTTATTCGATTTCAGTGAGCCACACAAAATAGATTTAGAGGCGTTTATGAACAAGAACTATCATTTTAATGTACATTTAGATAGGTTTGCTTACCTCACAGGCAGAAGCCTTGCAACTTTTAAGCGTGATTTTGAGAAATGGTTTAGAATGACTCCTGGTAAATGGCTGCTACAAAAGCGTTTGCAGGAAGCCTATTACCTAATTACTCAAAAAGGGAAAAAAGCATCAGATATTTATCTCGATTTAGGTTTTGAAGATTTATCACATTTTTCTTATGCTTTTAAGAAACAATTTGGATCTGCTCCTTCAAAAATAAGCACCGAATAAATAATATTGAAATAAATAGCAAAACACCTCAGAGAGCCTATCCACGCTCTTCTGAGGCAATTACTAATCCTAAATTTACGCTTTACGAGCTTCAACAAATGCAGGAGAAACCGATCCTTTTATTTCATCATTAATGATGCTACTTGCCAGAATCAGGGTATGAAGATATTCGTAATAAGCGATCAGATTAGCACGTTCTGCATTAGGTAATATGCGGCGGCTCTTGGTATAAAAACTTTGTTGGATCATTCTCCAGAGATATTCGAGACTATCGTCAAGCGGATAAATATCAAAAAAATCTTTTAATTTATCTTTTGCGAACGCGTTAAGCTCAGCTTTAGTTCCTGATGGTCTTTTGTGTAGAAATTGGTCGGGTGTATACATATGCTCATTTTTTAAGTTCAAAAATGAGTCTCTTGGGATTTATAGAAAGCTATAGTGGGTTTTATCTAATAAAACGAAAGTGCACCATAGCGAGAGCTCTAAATACCGCACTTATGGGCTTACCACAGCCTTGGGGAACGGGTTTACAATAGAAGCTATAACGCTACAGTGCACCTGCGAAAGTACAACAATATTTGTTATAGGCATTAATCTACTGTCTCTCCCCCGTAGTTGTGGTAATTTATAAGTGGAGACTCTGAATTAATACCTCATTTAAGAAGTATGATCTGTTATTGTCGTTTCCTTTATTTCATTGGCTATCAGTTTTAGGTGATTAATTTTGATATTTTTATCAGGTTATTTAAGCAAACCTCTCGAAATAATTAATGATAAATCTCACTGAGCTGAAATTTGGTGGAAAACGCCGTATAATAGCCTCCAGACAAAATTAAATACTGAGGAGGTTGTATCACCTCTTTTGTATTTTAAAAAAATCTTCTAAAAACCAGATAACAGACAACTACACTTATACAGCTACAGCAAATTAAAATCAATCTCATTCGGAATTAGGGATCGATTCTGTCAGGATGAGCTGATCTTTCTGATCATAATAAGTGCAAGTCATCAATGATAAATTCACGATCCATCTATCTATCCCTGTTTCTGCACAATGCCTGCAAAAGCTAAGGTAATCCGTTTGCCCTGCCTGATGCATTTTTAAATACTTCCTAAACTTTTTCTTATGACTTACAGCAGCGACGACTAAAGGTTCATATTGTGCCTTGGAGCTTAGCTGATGGCCATTATTTCCAAAATACTGGGTATGGCTATCGGATACGTAGGTCACAAATTCTTCTACCCCTAACTTTTTGATCGCTTGAATGTACTGGGGGAAATCTGCTCCACTTTTCACTTTTTCATGCTCCTGCTCAATCTGCGCAATTGTAAAAGATTCATCCTGTAAATCGGCGGATATGGCTTTGAGTTCAATTTTAGGTTTATTAAAATGTTTAGAATCCCTCACAACTGACATCTCATCCCATTTTTCTGTCTGTTCCTGATCTACTATTCCATCCGCTATTACTGCTCTGAATACAGCAACAGGATTGAAGGTTTTACTATTGATGATCAGGTTACCAGAAAATGTCTTTTGTATAAACTGAAATGAAAACATAGAAATGCATAAACAGCCTGGTTCTATTTCAAAACTAAGTTCCTGCGCAGGAATAACGTTATCTTTTGAACCATTTGGAATTTCAATCGACTGAATCGGGCACATCGTTCTATTTCCATAAGTAAGGTCGTACATCCCCACAGCAATATTTAAGAAGCATGAACTGGCTTTTGCTGGAAATTTCATATCCTTTGAAACATGCATTTCCGGCAACTTGATGGTCAGGATATTTCCCTCGATGCGCTGCTCAGGTTGCACAAAGAAATTATCCATTACCGGTGAATCCGCATTAAATTCAAAACCATTGAGTCGATCAAAACTGTTGGCTGTAAAATGATAAGTTTCAGATTGAGCGTCGAATGCTTGTTTCAAGGCCTTTTGTACATCCGTTCTAAAGCGATAAACCATTGTTCCATCATAAAAATCTGTGATGACCTCCGTTGTAACGCTCCGGAATTGTTCTGCCAGCGTACTGGCGATCCCAAATTGAGTTGCTGCTTTGTGTGTGTTTTCAGTTTGCTTCTCCTTTGTCAACCTGGATTTGCCTGTAACCAATTGCATATTGCGATACTTCTTAAAAACAGCAGGTCCTATTACACCTGTCAGGAATTTTCCGTCAAATTTTGCCATGATCTATATGTTTTTTATAACTAAACAACTGATCTAAGATAAGGTTTGGTTAGCGTACTACAAAATTTAAAGTTAAAAAAAATAAAACAGTAACTATACTTCATGTTTTTTATGAAAAACTTGGAGTATAGTTAGACTATACTTGGACTATAGTTGGAGTATTACACTAGGCATACCGATCTCTGTCTTATCCGTATATGGCTATACAGGTTATTGAATTAATTTTGAATTGACTATACATGGCATTACTGTACCTTTGAATAGAACTAAAACAAAAAAACAGTATGGCAACTCAAATTTTGTCAGATTTACTTTATGCGCAATATGCTTTGATTAAGCAGTCCAGACAAGTCGTTTTTCAGTTCCTGGAAGAAAATGTTATGGCTGACATGGCGAAACCGCTCTCTGTCTTTAAGGGAAAAACCATCTCTTATATGTATGTTCATATCGCCAATACCTATATCGCCTGGGCAGGCAATTTTGCCATGAATGGCTCCCCCTCCTATTATGATCAGGATGAGCCATTAAATATGTCCCAACTCCAAAATCTATTCGCGCAAGTTGATGAGATTATGGGAAGTTTTATCGCACATTTTTCAGCAAATCCAAGCCAAGCAGTTAAAGGTTATAAATGGCCGGAAAAATACATTGAGACTGATGCTTATGGCATTTTCACGCATGTCATTACCCACGAGTTTCACCATAAGGGTCAGGCAATGACCATGGCCAGACTGCTCGGACATATTCCTCCAGATACGGATGTGATGCAGTTTTAAAATATTTAACTGTATCCCGGTACTCCAGTTGCCAGAGATATCCATCGGCTGTATATCCTAATCTTTGCATAACCAAATCCTTTAATGTAAAAGCATTTCAAACCTAGGGATACGGGCATTGTTGCCCTTTTTATTTCTAAACTTAGGTCCCACAAAGCTAGGTCAATTAGAGTATCAATTCCTATATAGTTTTGGCGAGCTATCAAAATCAATAGCTCGCCAAAACTATCAAAAAATACTATAAAATGAGCTTGATTACAATAGTGGGTATTTCAGTGAGACATTCACTGAAATACCCACTCTAAGGCCATCCTCAGCAATGTTTGCTGTGCCCTTGTAGCAATCGTGGGAATGCCTAATGGTTTTTTCTCCTTTTTACCGGGTTTGTCTATCCAGACTCTCCGGATCGGAACGGCTTTTTCATCAAGTTTTAGCCGGGCGGCTAATTTGTTACGCTGTACTGGCGTAAGCGATGCAACACCATCTACTCCGGGAGTGTTTTTCCGCTTGTTGTCTTGCGTTACTTTTCTAACGGCTAGCAATTTAGCTTGTTTTGAGGCAAATAATAATCTCTGTAATTGTCTTACTGACTTCTTGTTATCGTTTAAAGAGGCTCGATAGATTCGTTTTTGCAGCTTGAAAACAGTGCAGCTCTATCCTCCAAATAATCGTGTTTCCGTCTGCCTATCCCAAACATTACTTTGGGCATTTGCTTCTGAAACAATCCCTCCCCATACACATCGCATACGGCCGACTGCCTGCTCAAAGTTTGACCTTTGAGAGCGGGTATGGTGGTTACTCCGTTCCATAATCCTGTTTTACGTTGAACTTAGATTCCTGCTGTTCACCGGGAATTGACTGGTATCAATCTGAACTTTGATACTTTCAGATTAGTCTGGTATTCCGCACCTTTTGGTGATAGCGTAATCAGTCCCTTTCGCTATTTCGCCATTACGATGATTCAGACACAGGTTTCTCTCGTAATCCTATTCAACTTTGTTCGATGGGGTTCCAGATCGGACTTCCGGCTACCACCTTTTAACCCCAAGCTTGCACAAATATGATCGTCAGTCCATATCCATGTGGGTTATGCTTTCATCCCGATATCTGGGAGATTGGAATCGCACCAATACAGAACTACAGTTAAACGTATCACTGCGTTCTACACTTTCCTGCTGTCTCAGCAGTTCCGGTGTAAACGGATCGCAGACCAAAAGTGACGGAGAACCAGTTTTACCAAAACTCCCAGCTAACAACTATTTTTAATTTAAATTCATAATATTGATAATTTGTCTACTCTATGATACAGAGTTATTCGTCTAGTAGTATATAAAATGATTTTATTTACTTTCATATTTAACCAATAAATAAATGAATAAACTAATCATCAACTCTCAGGGCTCTCCTCGGTTGACTTCAAAAAACAGCACAAAGTACTGTAAATTAGACAATTGTTATACTAGTTTTTTTTAGATAATGGGGAAGAATTAGTTGTATGCAAATCGTTAAAGAAGCTTTCAAATGAAATTAGTTCACTACAATTTACAAAAGTTAGTCAATCTTATCTGGTTAATAAATATCGTATTAAGCTTCTTGACAAGAGGCAAAAACAGCTTAAACTGCTGGATGATAAACAAATTCCATTTACTACTTCCATAACTGAACTTTTAATGCTCATGAATATTAAATAAGAAAGACAATGACTTTAAGCTACACTTATTTAAAACAATTTTTATATTTCACACTGATATGTTTAGTTTCTCTTTCTTGCAGTAACAAACGCGATATGCCTATTGAGCAAGCTTTAAAGCTTGCGGGTAACAATCGCCCTCAGTTAGAAAGAGTACTTGATCATTATCACAAGACAAAGGATTCTTTAAAATATATGGCAGCATGTTTTCTAATAGAAAATATGCCATCACATCAATATGAAGAAGTTCATCCAAAATTATTTAATATCATGGATTCTTTGAATAGAAGTCAACTTGAAACTGATAGTGTTTACAAAATATTTGACTCTATCAGAAGTGCCACCCCTCCCCCCAAGAGAAGAATCTTTTCAGATATTAGAACGTTATCATATGATTTTTTGATTAATCATATTGATGAATCATTTAATGCATGGTATAACGCCCCCTGGCGAGATAAAATCACATTTGAAATTTTTTGTGAACATATTCTTCCATATTCAGAATCAAATGAAAAAAGGGAACTTTGGATCAGTTATTATAGAAATAAGTATGGACACTATCTTGATGATTATGCAAATAAAACTAAGAATGCGAGTATTGAAAGGTTTTGTGAGATTGTTAATGACAGCCTTATTCATAACAGTAAAATTGTGCTATATCAGAATGGGTTACAAAATTACCCTCCAACTTTGGTAGACAACATCCGCTCAGGATCATGTGAAGAATACAAATCGAGAACAATCTATCTCATGAGATCGTTGGGACTCCCTGTGGGAACCGATTTTTCACCACAATGGATTAATTTTAACAGTTCACACACCTGGAATATATTAATTGGAGACAAAGGTAAAAAATATCCATTCTTAGGTTTTGATGAAAAAATAAAAGACTGGCACATAGAATCTACATTTAATTGTTCAAAGATATTTCGCAAAACATATAGCATTCAAAAAGAAAGTGTTGCTTCCCTAAATCCTGGAGAACCATTACCGAGTTTTTTAAAATCGCCACACCTAAAAGACGTTTCTGAAGAATACTTTTCTGTATGTGATGTGGATATTGATTTGGATAATAGGCCTAAATCGTATCCAAAAATAGCATATCTATGCGTTTTTAATAATAGAGAATGGATTCCTGTTCATTGGGGCTTAATTGAAAGAAATAAAGTCAAATTTTTAAAAATGGGTAAAGGCTTAGTCTATTTACCCGCCTACTATATTAACAATAAGATGGTTCCTGCTTCAGTCCCCTTTATACTGGATACACTTGGAAAAGTCCATCCTATAGTAGCAGATATAAAGAATAAGATAAAAGCAACCTTAACAAGAAAATATTACACTATAAAAGTACGCGAGTATCCGAAAAGAATGCTTAATGGTCGGTTTCAGGGTTCCAATGATGATGGATTTAAAAAAGCTGATGATTTGTATACTATAAAATCATTACCAAAAGTTACATTTAACAAGGTTAAAGTAAATAATCTTAAAAAGTTTAGATATGTAAGATATATTGGTGGTCCATGGAGTTTCACCAATGTCGCAGAAATAGAATTCTACACTAAAGAAAGTGGGAATTTATCCCGTGTTTACGGTGACGTAATCGGGACCCCTGGTTCCTATGGAGATAAAGCGGAAAAGACGAAAGAGAAAGCGTTTGATGGTGACGTACTTTCATTTTTTGATGCGCCTGCGGATTCCGGTGCATGGGTTGGATATGATCTTAAATCAGGAAAGACCATAGATGAAATCCATTTTCTCCCAAAAAATGATGACAACAATATCCGGATCGGTGATATCTATGAGCTTATGTATTGGGACGATGGACATTGGAACACCTTAGGTTCAAGGAGAGCCAATACAGAAACCCTCACTTATAATAACTGCCCAGAGGGTGCTTTGTTTCTTCTACATAATCATACTAGGGGGAGAGAGGAGCGTATCTTTCTTCTAAAAAATGGTGAACAGGTTTGGTGGTGATTAACTTTATCCGATAGATTAGAAATAAATACATTCCTTGTGGTTAATCAATATGATATTAAAAGTAGATGGGCTTTTCCAACCATATAAGTTTCTGAAAAATAAATCTTTTAAACTATATAAAAATAATGAATTTTTGGAAGGCCTAGAAAAATTACTTAAAAGTTAACACAACTGAAAGGGATTAGCTCTTCGTTTTCCGATGCCTTCTAAAACAAAGACTAAAACACGAAAAATTAAAATATTATATATCAATTAGTTGAAAAACAAAAATCTGATTTTTTATTACATTTAACGATCCACAAAATACAATTTGTCATTTTTACGTCATTTTAAAATTAATAATATATTATTTATTGCATTATATTGTTTAATTAATGCTATATTTATTTAAGTAATAAAATGTAAAATAAACACTTAAAAGTAAAAGTTATGAAAAGAAAAATTAACAGAATTGGCATGATTGCGCTTGCTACATTGGTATTTATGGCAACTTTCTTGCTTAATGCCGAAAAAAATGAAGAAGGTAATTGGGGCATTGCGAGCGCGATGGCAAGCTATGGTAGTGATGATGGCGGTGGCGAGAAAACATTTACCGATTGCTGGGGTTCTGGTTCGTCAGGTGTATCTTGTTCAAATAGCGGAGCCATAGTATACGGTTGTCAACCTGATCCAGGATCTTATTGTGTTGGTGCACCGCGTTAATTAGTAGTTTACAAATATTAAGCCTCATTATGGTTTAAAGTGAGCTCCTAGTAAACATTACAAGTTTTTATGTTGTACCAGAATTAATATTGGTAAAATAAAAGACAAGTTTAAAGATTAATGCTTTACTAATGTGAAGTAAAGTATTAATCTTTTTTTCAATAATACTTTATACAAATGTTGGCTTGGATTGCCTAATGTTAGCAGATTAATTTGGCATTATGTTTTTGAATCAAAATTTTCTAAATTGAATAGTGTTTAGATATTTGCCAAATTCTGTAATCTCTTATTTCTCTTAGAAGTGCTACTGGCCATAATCAATGTCAATTTAACATAAACAACTACTAGATCTACCATACCTGTAATAGTTTATGAAAAATTTAAGAAATTAATTTTATATAATAATTATTTACTAATCAAGCACTCTATTATTAATTAATATGCTAAAATACCTAATTTTAATATCTATATTCTTTGTTAGCTGCAGTAATTCGAAAAATGAGCAAAATAAAGACACGACAATTTTTTCGAAATTTCCTACAACTGAAGCTATCGTTTTTAAAAATTTTATTAAATATGAAAACGGTGCGATAAGTAGGATGTACCTAAGGGATACATCATTGATAGTTTATGACTGGCGAGGTAAAGGTGGGTATTTCTTTTATCAATACGGATTAAATTCAGGGTCGGTCATTAGAAAATATATTCCTCAGGGTCGTGGTAAAGGCGCTGCATTGGGATCTTTATCGGCAGGCCTTTACAAAAATGAGCTGTGGATGTATGATATTAGCCTAAGTAAGATTATTTTTTCCGCTATAGAAACGAAATCCTTTACTGCTGATACCTCTGCAGCTTATAGAGAGTTTGCATTTTCACGAGATTACTATAATATACAATTTTTGGATGATTCTACGGTAATTGCTAATGGCAATTATCAAACTCCGAAAAAACTACAAGAGCTTAATTTTTATTCTGGGAAAATTTTAGCTGATTATGGTATACTGGAAGGTGTACCGAAAGATATTCCATTTTATGCCTGGAAACGATATAATGAAGCATTTATGGAACTAAAATCTACGAATGATAAAGTTGTTTTGGCGCACCGACTAAGTGATCAAATTGAAGTTTTTGATTTGAAAAGTCATAAAAGCATAACGGTTAAAGGGCCTGAAAATTACAAAGCCGAATTTTTGCCGATGCAGTCGCATGATGGTAAAGATTTAATTACCCATAACGAAAAAAGCAGGTACTCATTTACCCAAGTTATGTCAACAGATAAATTTATTTACGTATTACACTCTGGCAATAATATTTCAGGACAGAATATTGATTATGCAAAAAGTATATTTGTTTATGATTGGTATGGCAAGCCAATTAAAAGAGTAAATCTTGATCGATACGTGACTGGGTTTACAATAAGTGATGATGATAAGTCTTTATATGCTTATGATGTAATCTCTAAATATATAGTTACAGCCAAAATTTAATTTGATGAAGTTAGAAAGAAGATTATACAGAGTTCTTTATTTGTTTTTCACCATTTGTTCATTATCCAATTGCAATACCGGAAATAAACAAAGTTCAGATACTGCTATTAGCAACAAAAAGAGTGAAAAATTTACCCAGCCCGATTCATTAATCACTTATAAACCGTTTGCCTTAACTAGTTTGGATAGTAATAAGATATTTAATAGTACATTGAAAATATATAGTTTTATTGATGCTTCATGCTCCTCTTGTCTAGCAAGCATCAATAATTGGAAACTTGTTGCATCGGAAATAAAGAATTACAAAGTACCAATAATTTTAATAGTACAGAGTGAGGATAATTTTGAATTATTGAAATACCTATGTGAAAAGAAAAACATTGATAATTTTCCGTATCCTTTTTATTTTGATTTTAAGGGTCAGTTTTTTGTTCGTAATAAATTTTTGAGCCGAAACAAGAATGGACATACTGTATTGACCGATAAGAATAATAATATTATAGCATCGGGCGATATGACACTTTCAAAGAAAGTAAAGGAACAGTACATGAATATAATAAAAGCTAATAAAGCACATTAACTATGAAACTACCACGATATATGAATGCCCGCATCTTCTTCGCTTTTTTTCTCAGCCTGATAACATTTCAGGTCTTTGCTCAAAAGGGCGAACCTGTTATAATAAGTGTTATTTATCAATTTAAACATATAAATGATTTAAATAAACCAGGCAAGCCCTATACTCAAGAAATGATATTGCGATTGGGACAAAATGAAAGTAGATATAGTAGCTGGACGGATGAACTTAATAGAAAGTTACCGAGTAAATCTGTGGGCAAGATTACCCAAAGTGCAACTAAAAGTAGTGGCAGCTATAACTTTGTGCCTACGGTGATGGTGCAAAGTAGAGGTATTCAGAATTTTGACCTCTTACAATATCCTGCATTAAATAAATTGATTCGGACAGTTACGCTGGGATCGTCTAATTATCAAATAGAAACAAGCTTACCTGTAATAAATTGGAAAGTGGGAGATGAGAAAAAGGATGTTGGAGGCTACACTTGTCAAAAAGCAATTGGTGTTTACGCTGGCCGCACCTATATTGCCTGGTTTACACCTAAGCTGCCATTCCGTAGCGGGCCATGGAAGCTTTCTGGACTTCCCGGATTGATATTGGAAGCAACAGATTTAACTGGAGAAGTTTCTTTTTTATTTAAAGAACTAAATAAGGGAGAAGACAACGAGAGCACTGCCCAAAGAATGGTAAGAGTAACCAAGGTTAGCGAAAAGGCTTTTGATCGTGCCAGTGCAGTGTTTGAAAAGGACCCTATGGCAGCTGCGCAGGGGCAGTTTCCTGTCGGTTCAAATAAACCACAGCTGGCTTTTATAGATGATAATGGCGTTATCTACTATGGTGAAGATGCCAATAAAATATATAATACTTATAAAAAAGAGTTGAAACAGAGGAGGGATAATCCGCTGGAGCTCAAAAATTAGGTGATGGTACTCTTGAAAATTAGAATATTTTGAGAAATCGCTTTAGATTCATATTAACCAGTATATTTATTTTATATATTTCATCAAATGTCTTTGCTCAAAAAAGACTGCTCAATGGGATTGTAAGTAATCGCTCAGGTAATGCCATTCCTGGTGCTCATATAGTAGTTAAAAACAATAAGGATTTCATTATAAGTTTTACGTATACCGATACGAAAGGTCGATATAGTATTGAATTAACTGATGCCAGTAGTACAGGAGGATGGGCTGTAGAGGTTGCCAGTATTGGTTATAAAAAAATACAAGAAGTATTATTGCCAAATAAATATACTTATGACTTCCTAATGGAAGGGCAGGCAATCGATTTAAAGGAAGTTAAGATAAAAAGCAGGCCAATAATTATTTCTAAGGGCGATACCGTAAGCTACAGGGTAGGCAGTTTTTCAAGACCCGAAGACCGAAGTATAGGGGATGTGATCAAACGACTACCTGGTATTAGTGTGGCAGAAAATGGGCAAATATCCTTTAAAGGGAAAAGTATACAAAATCTTTATATCCAGGGCGATGATTTGATGGATGGTCGCTATGGGTTGGCTACCAAGGTTATAGATAAGGAAATGATAAAAAGCATTGATGTGATTGAGCATTTTCAGCCAATCAATGTACTAAAAGATAAGGTTTTTACCGATGATGTAGCCATGAACCTCATATTAAAAGATGAAAACAGTCTAAATCTTGCAGGGCAAGCGATGCTAGGCCTAGGTTTGCCAGAACAATATGACGCTGCGTTAAATGGAATGATATTCAATAAAAAATTCAAGATGTTGAATTCTTTAAAAGCTAACAATATAGGTGTCGATTTAGCAAGTGATTTCACTCAGTTAGGTACTGGGCTGGTGGGTGATGTGGGAAATTCAAAACCAAAATCATTACTAACGCTTGGTACTGTTGGTGGTCCGGATTTACCAAAGGGAAGTTACTATATGAATCAATCAGAATTACTAAATATTAATAATTTGGTTACCCTGAAAGAAGATTTGAAAATCAGGTCAAATATTCAGTTTTTTTTTGATAAAAACAGACTAAATTATACGAGCAATTTAGATAATTATTTAGCAGGCGACACTTTAAGATACAGGGAAATCCAAAGGGTAGTTAGCAAGCCTTATTCGATAAATACGTCTTTCACCGCTACCGTTAACAAAGATTCTTACTTCCTTAATAATAAACTTAGTTTCAATGTGGATGGCAATTTTTCAACTAGCTTCCTGGATTTTAATGATGAAAACTTTAATCAGAGTCTAAACCAGAAAAATTTAAGTTTTTTCAACGACTTTAGCTTTACCCCAGCTATGAAGAATACAAATAACATTGGGGATGTACGTTGGTATTTTGGTTATTCAAAAAATCCAGAACACCTGACCATAAATGCAGGTCTTAATCCGGAACTGTTAAATCAGGGGTTGTCATATACTGGAAGTACTCAGCATACAAACATTCCTACTTTTTACAATCATATCAGCTTTGGTTACCGCATTTCCAGTGATGCGCTTATTCAACAAAATTATCAGGCTGGGATAATTAATGAGTGGCAGTTGTTTAATTCTAAACTTAACATAAGGCAAATTGATAACACGATCACAAATTATGGGTTAGATGTAGGTAACAACTTAAACTGGCAACGCGATAGAATATTTACAAATGCGGAATATTTAATTAAGCGAAGTGCATGGATCGCAAGCATCAGTTTACCCCTTATTGGCCAATCTATCCGTTACAAACAGGATGATTATGGTATGGATGCAAATAAAAATCAATTCTTTATTAACCCAAGCGCAAGTTTGAGGTTATTATTAAATGCAGAAGATTACATTTCTTTAAACTATAACAAAAAAAATACTTTTGGGGGTATATCCAACGTGTATAGGGGAACTGTACTTACCAATTACCGTAGCCTATTTGCAAATAGCGCAGACTTACAAGAACATCAGTCTAATAGCATCGCAGCAATCTATGATTTTAAGCGTACCATCAGCATGTTTTTTGCTGCTGCAAGAATCAATTATAGGAAAGTTACCGCAAATACCATTCTTGCAAGTGTACTCACAGCTGACGTTCAGCGTACAGTATTACTCCCTTACAAAAATGATCAAAGCTCAACAGATTTTAGTGTTGATTTAAGTAAATACATATTTGTATTAAACACTACTTTCTCGGTTAATACAGTCGTAAGAAAAACAAATTACAATCAATTAATAAATAATACATTATACCCTTTTACTAACAAAGGGTTAACCTTAGAGATTAGCATAGATAGTAAATTGCCAGGTGAAATCACATTAGGCTATAAAGGACGAGGATTTTGGAATCGTAGCAAACAAAAACCGGGAGAAGGAAATAATTATGATATTAACGGTAAAACCAAACGGTTTGATCAATACCTTAACATTGGTTATTCCCCAATTACTAACCTTTTTCTAAATCTATCCGGCAGGCATATTTATGGCAGCCAATCCAGCGTAAATTACCTCTTTGTGGATTTACAGACAAGGTATAAATTCGTTAAATGGCGTACAGATTTTGAACTGAATATCACCAACATAGCAAATATCAAAAATTATGAGGTTTTTAGCCTTTCATCAAACCAGTACTATGTCAGTCGCTATGAAATCAGAGGCAGGACGGGAATTGTAAAGGTTATATTTAATTTGTGATCAAATCATTGTTAATGTTAAATATTTGGCTTTTCAGAATTTCTAGTGTTTTATTGCTTTTTAATGCTTTTTTGGTTAGCACCAAATTACCTAACGGTTTGTTTAGTGCAAAAGAGCTCGGTTTATGGTTTGCTAGTGGTATAATTTGTGTTTTCGCCATAAGTAAAATATTGTTTACCAAAAATTATAAACTACAAATTAAAAAGTTAGATGTTATTATTTGTTCATATCTCATTCTACTTCCCTTATTGTCATTGTGTTTTACAAAAATAGCAATAAATTATTCGGCAATTTTAAGCCAAATAGCATTGGGCTTTTCCTATGTCTCAATTCGTATTTTATGTGTTAATATCCGTACTGTTGTTTTAGTAAACATGTTAATTGAGCTTATAGTGCTGCTGCTTTGCTTTCAATTAGTAATAGCGGTTGCTCAGCATTTTTTATTGATTCCCTCCTATTACCCAAAGTTTGGAGCTACAGGTATGTTTTTTAATCCAGGTCCTTTTGCTATTTTTATTACAGCATTAACAGTTTTTATATTTCCTGTTTTTTTGCATCAAGTTATTAATAAAAAATACCTTAATGCAGCATTTTACGCTATTTTAATGATGATCTCTACTTATTTTATTATCAATAGCCTTTCTCGTTCTGCATGGTTAGGTGGCTTAGCGGGGCTATTTATTGGTGGTATTATGTTTTTATTAGTAAAGTTTAAATGGAAAATTTCAAAAAAACCGATATGGCTCATTCTTATTATTTGTTTGTTAATAGCGCTCCCATTTTGCTTTTGGTTATATCAATATAAAGCCGATTCTGCTACAGGAAGGATACTAACTTGGAAAGTTACTGCTTTGATGATAAAAGATCACTGGCCAACTGGGGTAGGGATAGGAAATTTCCCTGCCAATTATATTGGTTATCAAGCTAATTTTTTTCATAAAAGTGTCAAAAATATCCAAAATTTAGGGAATTTAGCAGGAGATAATCGCTATCCTTTTAATGATATACTTCATATTTTTGCCGAAAGTGGCATAATTGGGATAGTATTATTTATAGCTCTGTTTTTTACGTGCACCCAAATCATAATTAAATCCTATCAGCAGCAGAAAAAGGATATCGTACTTCTGGCATTAAATACTGCTGCATCCTTAGTAGCAATTTTTGTTGCAGGGCTTACCTCCTATCCTTTTAGTATGCTTCCTATTGCAATTTTATTTTGGTTGCTCATTGCCATATTAGTTTCTGCTACTACACGCAAACTGATACCAAAAAACAACGGTAATGCTTTGCAAAAATTCGTATTGGTGAGCGCTTTATTTATCGCTAGCTCAATTTTTTTGTATAATGGTTTTAATAAATTATATGCTTACAAAAAATGGATGAATATTATTTCTACTACAAATAAGGATGAAAAACTAGACGATCTCTTGCTACTTGCTAAACCTTTAAATAATAATTCTGATTATTTAAATGATATCGCTCAAATATATAAAAACAGAAAACAATATAATAAAGCTATAGTATATTTGAAAAGAGCCAATAGTTTTTCACCTTATAAAGGTTATTATTATAGTCTTGGTGATTGTTATGAACGCATTGGCGAATATGAAAAAGCGATAATGCAGTATAAAAAAGTAGGGGGTGCCATACCCAATCTTATTAAACCTAAATACTTATTGGCCAAACTTCACTACAACAGAAAAGACTATGTTACTTTTAAAAAATTGGCAATAGAAACCATCCAATTTAAACCTAAAATTAATTCGGAAGAAGTTTCAGAGATGAAACAAAATTTGTACGATATGTTGGACAAATTGCAATTAAATCCATAGTTTTTTTCAATAATTTCATCCTTTTTGCTAGGCAATATACCATTTAATGACTACCTATTTGGAAAACCGGGATATGTTACATATATGGATTTTGAAGAATGGAATCCACAGCCAACGGCCTAAATTCATTCCATACTTTTACATCACTATTTTACAAAGTAGCAGCATTCCAAAATAACCTTATACTCTTCGTATCGACCTTTTTTCTGGCCTGAAGAAGATCGTACTTATCCTATACCTGTAGCCAGCACTCGGCAAGTGGTACCAAACCAAGTTGATAGTTTTATTGCCATCTCAGGGGCTATTGATTGGTATCCGCCCTATAACTACATGTTTGATTGCTCGATAATTTGTTTATAGTTCTGGGGATATAGATCCTTGATGTTTTTGATGTGTATAAAAATCAAATTTTATCTCTAGTAGTGCCCCGACAATTGGAATTTTGTTTCGTTAATAATAACTTTATGTAAGCTTCGTGCAGCAAAGCCTTTATACTCACTGAACGTAAGTTCATCTAGTAGTTTGGTTGCGGCAGTTTTTTTGAGTTTCAGATTGAATGTTTGAATTCGTATAATAGAATAATCCGATTGAACTGCCTTGCAGGAAGTTTTCATCTTAAACCTTATTAATATGAAAAAGGGGAATGTTTCTAAACCATCCAGGATTGTGGAAATGACATTAATTCACCCGAATGCTGCTGGTATTGATATTGGCGATACACTTCATTCGGTAGCTGTACCTAAAACGATATTGAGGTATATCTATGCAATGCCAGGCAAACCCATAATATCACAGGCAAAAAAACTGATGAAAGTGACGCACAATGGATACAGCGCTTACATAGTTGTGGCCTGTTGAACAGCAGCTTTCTGCCTGACGACCGTATAGAAACGCTTCGTACCCTTGTTCGTTACAGAAGAAGCCTGAGCAACGACAGTTCCAGTTATATCCTTCGGATGCAGAAATCTTTGGAGCTGATGAATGTAAAGATCCATACGGTGATCAGTGACCTGATGGGCAAAACCGGTACCGCGATTGTTGAAGCTATCATAAATGGAGAAAGAAAGGCGGAGCACTTTTTGCCCTTAGTGGACGGCCGCATAAAAGCAGATAGGGAAACCATTCTCAAATCGCTGGAAGGTAACTGGCGCACTGAACACTTGTTTTTATTGAAGCAATCCTACACCATGTACCAGTTTATTCAAAACCAGCTTTTAGTGTGTGAGCAGGAAGTAGAAAAGACGTTACAGCTAATGGCTGCAGAAAAACAGGAAGGAGTGATAGAAAATATAGCACCGAAAAGTACTTATTCAGCAAATCCATTAAAAAAAAAGACTAAAAACGAGCCGACTTTTAATACCCGGGAGTATTTAAAAATGATCCATGGAACTGATGTAATAGCAATCTACGGGATCAGTGAAACAGTTATTACAAGATGGTCAGGTACCAAGAAGATTTCACTCCTTATGACTATGAACAGTATTAAGAAAAATTCAGACTGACAAAAATTGCCAGTCTGGAAAAGGTCTTAAAACGGTTGAAAAACGATGCTGCTTAATAAGTTATATAGTAGAGTAGTTTGAGATATAAAACCGTCCAATGTAGACTCCTCTCAAAGAAACATAAGATGCAGAAAAACAGATCTAAAGAAAATTACAAAGTGCCAAAGCAATCTTTCAGGAAAAGTTGAGAAAATCAAAACTGGTTGTTTATTTCAGTTAGGTTGCTCATTATGCAGCAATGTTAAATACCTCTCCGTAAAACCACAATGCCATTTGCCCCAGGGCTGCTAACTTACCCGCCGTCGAGGTCATTTCAGAATTTATCATCAGTGAGACCAAACATCAGTTGATCTATACCGACAATGCTATTTACGAAATTGCCTTCCGCTTAAATTTTAACGATTCCCCCCACTTTGTAAAATATTTCAAACGCTTTACAAACTATCCTCCCAAAACATTTAGAATAAAGCAGGGTTGATATTTTAGCTAATGATCAACCTACACATGACCTGAGTCATGCTTCTCCGGCTTAATCTCTGAATCTATGATTTCCTTTTCCATTTTTTTCTTATCCTTATTATTCTTTAGGATCAGAAAGATGATTAATGCTACTACAGCAATTAATACAGGAACTGCAATGGTATAGTTAATTTCCATAATAACGAAGGATAAAGTATTGGTACACAATATTATAAATTATTCAATCAAAGCCGCCATAACATACCATTTCGGCATTATGCGACACAACCAGGTTAAGTCTCATCTTTTCAATGAGGTCTTTCGCCTGATTAATATTTCTATGCAGGTCATTGATGCCCCTGATCTCAATCCCCTTAGTCATAAGCTTAAACTTACTGGGTTCAAATTTTTCAATGAATTGTTGTAAATCAGCGCTCATTTTTACTTCCATTTTTTCTGTGATAAATTTTAATCTTTCTTAATGACACAAAACAAGTAAAATAGTTTTAATTCAATAAACAGATAATGTTACCATTTACCCCTGACACATGATGAACTATATGAGGTTGTCTTTGCCATTGTTAAATTAAAAGGGCAGGCCGGTCAAGAGCCTGCCCGATGGTTTATATAATTAACTATGCACTTTATGCATTGAAATACCGTCCTTCGTTCTTCAGCAGGCCTCCATTTATTAGGGATTTGTCCTTTGAAATATAAGCTTGGGATTTCTTAACGTTGTACTCCCGTCTTCAGGCGCGGGACCAATACCAAAAGATATAATATTGTTAGGCACCCATACGAAGTCAAACGCCCCCCGGTAGTCCAGGAAACTAACGCTAAGCTCATCAATGCTCATTACCTTTCTGCGGGTACCTCCCGGTGTGGCATCATAGCCCTCGATCACGTAGAACATAAAAGTAGAATCAAAACTCGGGTCGATGACATTTGGATTGGGCAATTGGATGTAGGCGCTAAACTTGTCCTTTCTGATACCGCTGATCTTTTTATTGCCCAAAGGAGCAGTCGTACCACCAAAATCACATAGGGAGATCTCTATGTCCATTTGATCAGGCAAAAGCGGGTCTGTGGTGATGAACCGGATGAGCAAACTATCGGTCTGCGGTTTTATGGTAAGGTCCATATTGTCCAGCAACACCACAGCGCCGGTAAAGACACCTTCCAGAGAGGCAGTTTTGGATCTTTCTATCTTGATGGTGGTGTCCAAGACCATTTTACCCTGAAAATCAGTCACACTAATTTTGTTATCCCCGACTTCAAGCTGAAACAGATTACCATCATCTTTCAGTGTATCCTTAAGCTGGCCATCAATACGCAGCAAAAGCTTATGATCTGCCGGGGTATTGAATTTTACAGACAGGTTTCCAAAGGACGGCACCGCCATCAATTCGCCCACTTTTTTACAGGAAGTGATAAGGGTAAGTATTGCAGCAAAAATCAGTAGCACTGCGTTTATATTTTTTCTCATGATCATCATCGTTTAAAATTTGTAACTAAAGCTCAGGCTGAAATTGGTACCGTTTCTTCTTCGGGCGGTTACCACATCGTAGCCCGCATTATAATTTAACCCTTCAGGGTCTGGTTGTCCATCGGCAAGTTTGTAACCAACACCGGGCGCATCCTGAACGGAAGGGTCACCTTCTTTATATACCGGGTGACCGGGAGCATACCTGTTCTGATAGATAAGTAATTGTTGGTTGAGCAGATCGCTGATATTGAACTTCACTTCGGCGCGTTGTTGTTTTAAGAATTTATAGCTGAACTGCAGGTCTACTATGTCGCACGGCCGTTCATATTCGTCATACGACTGTGCCGTTGCAGCATATACGATGCGCTTTCCGTAACGGTTGTACAACGCATTTATACCGAAGTGTTTACCTGTATAACTTATCCCGCCATTGATGATGTAGGGTGACTGGCCATACAACGGGCGGTCTCTTTTATAAACTCCGGTACTGTCCTGAGTTGGCGCAAGGTCAACCGTTGCTTTCAGCCAGGTAAGGCTGCCCGAAACATAGATGTTTTTCAGTAATCCAGATTCCGGCATGATAAAATTCAGCGATTTCCTGAGATCAAGCTCGATCCCTATGTCCCTTGCACCTTCCAGGTTCACATAACGGTATTCCGGCCGTCCCGATGTTTGAAATAATTGCAGCTCAATCGGATCTTTAAACTTTTTATAGAAACCCGAAACAGAAATGATCTCTCCCGGAGCGGGATAAAATTCGTAACGAAGATCAAGATTTTCTACGGTAGTGCTTTTCAGGTTGTTTCCTGAGATATTGCGCATGATGATCGGGTCGAAATACTCAAAGCTGGAAAGTTCCCTCAGATCCGGCCTGGCCACGGTTTTATAGGCAGCTAGCCTTACATTCATTTGGTCAGTCAAGCTGTATATCAGGTTTGCCGATGGCAGCCAGTCCGTTTTCTTCAACGAGACCAGCTCCTCCTTACCGTTAGTGGGGTTTAAGCCGGAAATGTTCTGATCATTGCGTTCAGCGCGCATGCCGGCGATCAGGCGTAGTTGTTTGGTAAACTTCAGGTCAAACATGCCATAAAAAGCGTTCAATCGCTGAAAGCCTTTATAGCCCTGCCCGGATCCGCTGGTACTCACATCTTTTCCGCTTCCGGATATGGGATACAGGTACAGGTCACCGCTGGCGAAATTTACCGGGTTATACACGTCATAATAAGCATAGCCCGAATAGTCAATCGGGGAACTGGTAGCTGGAGCAAGTGACCTGATGCGATAAATATCGGCTCCGAAATCTGCCGTTCGGTATTTGCCCTGGTAACCTGCCTTAAAGCTTTGCATCAGCCCCAGTAACTTAAATGGTAACTGTGCATTGGTTGCCCAGCTGTAAGATTTCTCTTTCAGATCAGAATAGTATAGTGATCCCAGACTGGCCTGTCTGTCTGAAAAACTATAACTATAATATTCTGGTTCAAAACTACCTATATCACCTCTCCTCCTGTCCATGATCTTCGTGTACGGCTGATCCCTACTAAGATCGGCCAGGCTGCCCTGCCAGTCGAGCTTAATGCCGCGTTTACCCAGGGTATGTTCACCACTTAGTACCGACTGGAACAGCTGGTTGATCACCGTTACATTGCTGTAATTGCTGACTATGCTGCTGTTGTTTATATCGTGGCCCTCGAACTGGTATAATAGATCAGAAAATTTCCGGTTATAGGTGTTTTTTAAAGTAATCTTATTTTTACCGAAACGGTAGGCCAGGTTCAAAGACCCACCGAGTGTGGTGCTGAAGGTATAATCAGTACCTTTATAGTCCAGGGTGTAGGTTTCATATCTATCATTCTGGTCTGCTTCCTGTTCATTGCGATAGGTCAGCGCGGCAATTATACCAAGCTGGTTTTCTTTGATGGGTATGGCCCGGCCCAGGCTCAACTGGTAATTCTGCATCGGCATGGCTGTATATTTACGCATGGCCCAGTTATCGGGCAGGGTACCCAGAAATGCAGCAGCCTGTTTGCGCTGGTCAACATTCTGACGGTCTTCAACCTGTGAGACAATTTGATTATATTGCTGAAAAGTCATTCCTTTCGGTTTGTCATACTTGCCGTCCGCAAAGCCCAGGTAGGCATTTTTGCTCCTGCCCAGACTGGTAAAGTCTTTTCCGGTGGCACGGGTATTATAGCCCGAACCTACACTGAACTGAGTAAAGTTTTCTTCGGGAATGTCTTTGGTGGTGATCTGTACCAGGCCGCCAGTAAACTCGCCGGTCAGATCAGGTGTAGCTGTTTTATTGACTACAATATTATCCACCAGGGCGCTAGGCACCATATCAAAGGCAAAATCTCTGCGGTTAGGCTCACTGCTGGGCATAGGTGCGCCGTTCAACAACAGGTTGTTGTAACGATCGCTTAATCCCCTGATGACCACATATTTATTCTGGGAGATCTGCAGGCCGCTTACACGGCGCAGTACCTGCGCGGTGTTATTGTCCGGACTGCGGCTGATCTGTTCCGCCGTGATACCGTCACTCAAGGCCGCATTGTTCTTTTGCCGGGCATAAAGGCCATTAATTGATTCTTTTCTATAAGATGATCTAACGACAACTTCTGATAGCGCATTGGTAGCCGGGTTAAGCACGATGTCCAACTTTGTGAGCAGATCCTCTTTTACCAATACATCCGCAATGCGCTTGGTCTGGAAAGACATATAACTCACCTCAAGGGTATAATTACCGGAAGGAACACTGACCTGGTAGCTACCATCGACATTGCTCTGGATGCGTTTATTCAGTTCAACGATCTTTATGCTTGCGCCTGGAAGTGGTTCTCCTTTATCGTCCACTATTTTACCCGAAATTTTACCCGGCTTTTGCACAGGAGGGAGCAGTGTAAGTATGATATAATTGTCTTTATTTTTATAAGTAACCCTCATGTCTGCTTTCAGCCAGTTCAGCGCTTCCCGAACAGAGGGTGTCATATTCCGAACAGCGATCTGCCTCGTAAGGACTTTGTCCACAGCCTCGTCATAAGTGACCTCTGCTCCGGACTGTTCTTTAACCGTATTGATCAGGACTAAGCCAGTAATGTTCCGGTCCGAAAAACCGAGTTTTTTATCCAATACCTGGCCCGCGACCGCATTGCTGAAGAAGGTTGCTATCAGAAAAGGAATTAATAGAATTTTTTGCATGTTTGTGTAAATAATTAAATGGGTTTGTGTCCTGTTTATTTTAATGAGGGAAATGCCTGGGCTCAATCAGGAATTTGCCGGAGCCGCCCTGTTCATCCGGGGCGGTTTTTTTATTTTAATGTTAGTACGTGTTCATTGCTCCTTTCTTTTAATAAATAGTAACCTGATTGTTTTCTATGGAATATTCAAAGCCTCCGGTCATGGACAGAATATCCAGTACGGTATTTAACGGCTTTCTTTTAAAGCTGGCTGTCAGTTTTTTATCCCTTACCGCTTCCTTACGGATCGTTATCCGCAGGCCATACCAATCCTCCAATTCGGAACATATATCACTTAGCGGAATTTGGTCGTAACGGAGCTGTTCCTGTGTCCAGGAGGTAAGTTGAGCAGCGTTAATTTTCATGATGGTGAATTTTCCGGTTTCAAAAACCGTCATCTGCTGGTCGGGTACCAGAAAGTCCAAATGGGCCGATCCATAGTTAACCGCTATCTTCCCGGTATGAAGGGTAATCGTGTGCCTGTCGCCGCTCTTTATCGTACTGATCTGGAAACTTGTACCCAATACCTGTGTGCTGAGCTTGCCGCTGTGTACATAAAATGGTCTTTTTACATCATGTTTCACCTGGAAATATGCTTTCCCAGTCAATTTTATCCTTCTGTCCGTTTTGTTAAAATTATCCGGCAGTTCTATGCTGGCATTGGGGAACATCGTAACTTTACTACTGTCAGGCAGGGTAAGGATGGTTAACTTCGCTATCTCTGCCCGGAATTTTTCGTAACGAATGATGTTTGTGGCGGATTCTTGTCGCTTTAGTGGTTTGTTTCCGATGTAAAATAAGAAGGCAACACTGGTACATAATATAACCATTGCCGCTGCCAGCGGGTATTTCCAGAAATTCCTTTTGAATTGACCAGTGAAGCGGGCAGATTGACGGCCCTGAAATTTTTGCCAGGCCGTTTCATTGTCGGCAAGCCCCAGGGGCAGTTGAGGTTCTTCCTGAAAGCCGTTCCATGTTTCCTGTAAGCATTGCTGCACAAAGGCCTGATCTGTATCGAGCGCGAGGTACAACCTGATCAGATCGGATTCTTCAGGGGCACTTTCTCCCTTGAAAAAACTAATTAATGCCTTTTTTGACGGACGTAGTATTTTTGCCATTGTTTTCTATTATGGACGCTTTATGAGCAGCCCCTTTACTATAAACAATGCGGGAAATTGGGGTGATGGCTAAGTGAGGGTGAAACTTAATACAGGGGAAACAATTCCTTAACGCTGTAGCGATTTTTCGATTGTGCCTGATGGGCACCAATTAAAAGAAAGGGAAGGCTGCAGGAGTGACTGCCAATACAAAACCGATGACTTCCGGGTTGTCCTGAAACTCTTTTTTTAATACTTTGAGGGAAGCCTTAATGTGGTTATTTACCGTATGCACTGAAAGGTTTGCCTGTTCTGCAATGGCGTAGTTGCTCATTTCTTCTTCCCGGCTCATGAGAAAGATTTTTCGGCGCTGTTCAGATAGTTTAAGCAATGCGGCCCGGTAACGTTCACTGATCTCTCGCTGGGATAATTCCGGCAGGGACGTACTTCCCAGCTGTTCAAGAGGTATATCGTTGATCGACCTCGTTTCGATGATATGCTTTCGCATAAAACCTGATATTTGCTGTCGCATGATACCGAAGATATAATCATCCAAACGGTCAATATCGGCCACCTTCAACCGGAGCTGCCAGGTTTTTAACAGTACATTCATCACCAGTTCTTCAGCATCTTCACTGTTTTTGACCATTTTCAGGGCTGCGGCCAGTAAGCGTGGACGGAAATAATCAAAAACAGATTTGAAAGCGTAATCGTCGCCCTCCACCCAGGCCTTTACCTGTTGCTGAATTTGATTATTAATTGCCATGCAGTCTCATCTTCTGTTTTCAAAGATAGGCAGCGATATATTAATTTAGTGTTATGAATCTATTTGAGTCAATATGCCAAATGATTTAAAGAATGCTTTTTCTTTTGAATTCTTCTTTTTTTAAAGGATTTAGAGACTGCAAATACATACTCACCGATAAAGGAATTGAACTATTCAACAAGTATTAACTTAAGTCTTTGAAGGGATACTGCTGGCGAACTATTATTTGAACTGAATATGTAAGCCAAATAGCAAAGCACTTAATAAATGAGCCGATATGGTCCTATAAAAGTCAATAATGAGCCAATAGATAAAATAGATCAATCACTAACCACATACATATGAATTAGCTCTACTTTGTAATAGAAAACAGCAAGAACAGATCGACCCACTAGAAACGAAATTAAACTAAAAACAATCCATTCCCAGACACTATATTGACACTAAAAATAAAAAGAGCTTGTAAATCACTGAAAAAACAGGTCATTACAAACTCTTACTGTGTCCCTTCTATTTGAATACGTTGAACATTTAGACCGCTTCTGTAGGATATTAGGGCCAATAATTGACGATTTAAACAGTAAGGGGTTTATGTAATTCAAAGATTCCCAAGGCATTTTTCAGTTTTCAACATAACGAAAAGCATAACTATAAACCTCAGATTTAGAATAAAAAAGTTGGCAAGTGTTAGATTTATTCATTTTCATACGGTCCCAACCCAATTTCTTCCGGATACATATCTTTATGTGCTGGTGCGGAAATCGCAAATACTTCTCTTATTGAATCCAGATAGGCGAAGCCATCTTTTTTTGTAGGGAAAATAAAGTGGCCTTCTGCATATTCATTCCAGTTGTCAAGTAACAGCATTCTACTTTGAATGCTGTCCGAAGGTTGTTTATCCATATACTTCTTTGCACGTTTCAGTAGCTCTTTATATTTAGCTGGACTGAGTTGCCATTTATCTTTATAATAAGTTCCTCCCCATGGTCTGGAATCCCATCCAACAGAAACGGTAGTAATAGAGGGAAGTCCTGTCACTGAATTTAAACCAGGCCAGCATTTAGCCTGTAGATCAATCAGATCATCATTATCTGGAGCTTTAGCAGGCATAAACTCTGCAAAGCTGGGCCAGTGGTAAGACTGGGACGCATCTAATCCAAGGGTCTTATACATCGGCTCCTTGACATTTAAAACGCCATGATATTCTCCCATCAAATATACCCCTTCAAAGCCTGCACTTATACACGCTTCTCTTAATTTATCGAGCGCTAACTTTGCTTTCTCCTCTCCACCAAGATCTTTGATGAACTTTTCGGGTCGATAAATTGTGAAGACGGGTTTCCCTTCAATTGTGAGATAGTTGGATCTTTTGAAGTGGTTTTCTATCCAATACGGTACAAGGTTATTTAAGAAGTCTTCTTCTGAAGCAATACCATCCATCACTTCTCCCTCATCAACATATAAAATGGAATACTTAAATTGGTTAGCATACCTGCTTTTTAAAAGGCTTTTGGTCCAATGTCCGAACAACTCCTTAACAGGTTTTCCCGCATTGCCTTTTTGCCGGTACCAGCATACATTAAAAAAGGAGATGCCATGTTCCAGTGCATATTTAATTTCCCAATCAGTTACTTCCGGGTTGCCCTCATAATAATACCCCAGCACAGTTTCCCGCTCTGGGTATTTACGAACAGGATCCCACATATCCGGTTTTATAGCATCCTTGTTCCATAATGGACACATAAAAGCTCCCAACATATACTTACCCGTAGAAACAGGAACTGGCAAAGGCACATATTGGTTTTCAGCGTTCTGATATTCATATTTTTTTCCAAAGCACTTCATGAGTTCTTCCACGAAAACACCATGTCCAAAGGTGTTTGGATGGTTGTATGCATTAATGAGAATGGCCATATAAGGTAGCCCTTCTTTATGGAAGTGTTCCCACCGCGCAGCAGCGTCGGCAATGGCATAGTTATTATCCCTGGCGAAGTTCTTCACATACTCTACATAAGGTCGATCTTCCGGCAACTTCATTTCCATTACATTCTCATCGTAGCTTTTTATAGCAAAACGACCGGGAGTAATGATGATTAGTTCTGATCCAATTTTGTCTAGCTCAGTATTGATCATATTATAATGTTCTGGATAAATCTTTGGATCCTCTACTGTATCATTGGTAAATTCCATTACAACAAGATCAGGTTGCTCTTTTGTTACGAGTTTAAAAGAACATAGCTCTGCAGGCAATTTTTGCATACCCGCATAATCACCATCGTGTAACCATTGCATCGACCGTGTACCTCCTATGCTACGATTAACATAATTGACTGCAGAATGCGGAAATTCTTTTCTCACTTGTTTAATAAAAAGTTCAGGCCAGGCCTCCCCCTGCTTTACATCTGAACCAGCAGTTATGGAATCACCCCAGGCCACAATCGTTACGGGCTTTCCTTCCTGCAATTTTTTTAAGGTTTTAGGTACTCTCCCCTCTGTACTGGATGTTGAAACATTTTTAGTAGAAGCAATTATAGGGAAAAGGTGCTGTGGTTTTAATGTATCGGCCAGAATCGGACGATACACATTACAAAACGGTATGGCTTTTGATGGTATTTCGGGTATGGATGGACAAACAAGTGACGCTTTTCCTTCTACTAAAAAGGGAATACCATTTTTATCAAGAGCCACTACATCTATCCGCTGCAGGTAATAAGAATAAAATGCATACACCTTAGTTTGCGGAGTTAATTTAGTATTAGTTCCCAATCCTACAAGTGAAAAGGGAGCTGAAACAAGATAGTCCTTTTCTTTCTCCAACTTGCGACCTTTCTTTCCTGGAGCTTCAAACATAACAAGTGAATCTTCGATCAAAGAACAATACACTCCTAACTGATCATAACGGGATGCTCTTAATGGAGTGCCGATCCAATATCCTGAAGGCTTATCGGCCGACAAAAAGAGTTCCTCATCTTCTGCATGGTGAATTGTAGCCGGACTAATCTTTAGGCGCACTTCTTTTTTTATCGTATAAGTCTTGAATTCTGACGAGTACGTGGCAGCTGGGATTATTAACTCATTGTTATTTATGATGAGTGGCCATTCTTTAAAATCCGCTAAAGCTTTGGGATTAGCCAGTAGTGATTGAAAGGGATTAATGATCAGCTGACCTGCCAATAAACCAGCAACAGTCAAAAAATTCTTCCTGGATAACGAACCACTCGGGTCCATTTCTTGCTCTGAAATATTCATTGATGTATTTTTTAATTAGAAGGGACAACAGGTCTTTCCTTTTTGCCGGGGTAAGTAATTTTCCAGGTATCTTTCACAAAAGCATTCCTCAAGAATAGCGGCTGTGGCAACCATACCCTGAACAGGTTATCGGCAGAAAACTCATTACCCGCCGAAGCATAGTCGCACATCACCAACATTTTTTCCTTATGGTCAAAAAAATGACTTGGACGCATTAAAAATGCTACCTCAAAAGCCATCCATACATTATCTGGTTTATTCCGATATGGCACTAAGTCAACATATTTAGTTTTAAGATCCTTTTCCGAATCTTCTCTGTTCAGTACGTATCCCTTATAGCCAGCAGGTGCAAGCTCTGTATGCCCATAATCCCAAGGTTTGGGTAATAACCACACTGCGCTGTCTTGCTCTTTTACCATCCTGTTATCTATAGCCAGGACTACAGGCCCACGCATGACGGCCATCTGCGGCGCACCACTTGGCGCAGATAAGATTCTCCCTCTCAGATCAGGATAGAAAACAATCTTATCCCCTTTTTTCCAATGCCTGGTAATCTTAGCATAAGAACCTGGCATCACTGACTGGTTCTTGTCGTTCACAGTAAACTTATTCTCTATACTCCATGATGGGATCCGAAGGGCGATTGTAAAGACTCCTGGAGCGTCTGGATTAACATCAATAGTTATTTTGTCTGCTACCGGATAGTCAGAAAGAACATTAAGCTTCAGATTTGCTCCATTAACCATTTCACTATATTCAGCAGGCGCATATAGATTCACATATACACTCTTTTGCCCTTTCATAACAGCCCATTTGGGGGTAAGCAATAAGCCCCTGGGCCCATTCGCTACACAGCAGCTTAATCCGACATCTTCGTGTTGAGGGGTGCTGGGTACACGCTCACCACTTAATGGAGAGAAATATGACCACCAATTTCCATTTGGAGTCTGTGCACCTGCGAGTGCATTGTATAAGGATATTTCCAGTTCATCTGCCCATTTGCTGTCACCGGTTAATCTCAAAAGCTGATAACATAACTTCATCCAAGTGGTAGTAACGCAGGTTTCCATTGGCTGTTGCATCAGTTCTGTCTGTTGTTTTACCCCGTTAGACCACAGTTCCTGATTAGATCCTGAACCAACGATCATGCGCTCGTTTGTTAAAATACTATTGGCAAACCCTTGTGCAGCCGTCAGGTACTTCTCATCACCGGAAACTCGATAAAGTTCGCAGATACCTTCAAAACAGGACATCATTTCGTATGCTTTCGGTGCAGCTACATTTATCGGAGGCAGTTTTTCAATGCCATGTTCTACTAATTTTAGCCCATTTTTGGCAAATTTCCCTGGCAAGCTCCAGTTCTTTACCATGCCTTGTGCAAAGTCGTAATATTTCCTGTTTCCTGTTCTTTCGTACATTAAAACTACCGGTTCAAGAATCGAATTGGAAGAAAGCCCATCAATAGCGTCCAGACCGTTATCTGTAATCTTGATATTTCGTCTACCTGTTTCTGCGATTAAATAGTCAAGTTGTTTACCGGCCGACTCTAACGCCGATTTATCTTTAGTGAGATCGTAATAAGAGATCAGTCCCAGCAAGACATACTTACGTCCCCATACATCCCATCCTTCCAACTCTGCATCTTTCGTATAAGTACCAATGTACCCATTGGCCGACTGCGTCATCAATAATTTAGATACGGCTCGCTTTAGCTTATCCTGGTGTTCATGTGTAGGTGAATAACTGCTCGCCAATACTGCCGAAGTCATCCACTTTCCCCAGTACTCACATCTCCAATCATTAAAGTCCTTCTCCGTTTTTACAGCAAATGGCTTGATTACTTTATCTTCATCCTGCTCCATCACCCTGTTATTGATGGAGGTCTTCATTTTATCCCCAATAAACCCCTTGATGAGCGAGTGTCCATTGCCTGGTGATAAAAGATCTTTTTTAAGAAGAGGTGCTTGTGCTAATCCTTGTAGGTAACTGCAGCACAAAAAAAGCAGCCCCAAATATTTCCTATTTAACATATGTCTATATTTTAAGTTAATAGTCATCATTCTGCTCTAATTTCCCTTTCGTTATGTCTATTTCCGATTCTGGTATAGGATAAAGCAAGATCTTCTTACTGTACGTATTTGGCCTGTTCTGGCTTGTGAGTACATCCTTTAATGTACCAGTGCGAATCCAGTCATACCAGGTCTGCCCCTCACAACTCAGTTCCAGTGTTCTTTCGTGCAAAACCAGTTTTCTGAGTGCATCTTTTGATGTCGCTTCAGTCACCGTATAATTTGCAGGCACTGTCCGTTGTGTTCCTGCTGCATTTCTTGCTCTCGCTCTTACAGCATTAATTGCCCTCAAGGCTGTTGGCGTAGGTCCGTTTATCTCATTTTCAACTTCCGCAAACAACAATACCAGGTCGGCATATCGTAGATATGGCCAATTGTTCTCATTATCGTTCCAGGTGTTACCGGTAGCCTGAAACTTCCGTTGAAGAGTCACACCACCCAGAGGATCATTGGGGGCATCCACCATTGTTACCGAACGTCGGTAGTCATTTGGTTCAAACTGATTAAATAACCAGAAACTACATCCCTGATAAATCAAGGACGAAGGAAAAATAGCAGAGTAATATCCACCTGCACGCTTATAATTAATTTCAAATACCGCTTCCGGGCCATTTTCATTGGCTGGCTTTCCGAAAGTTGGCAAACCAGTTCCTGTAGTTCTTAGCTTCAACACCTGCCAGTAAAGGTTCTGATAATCGGGTTCAAGATTATAATTAAAAGGCGCTACCGACCTCGATGGATTAGAAGGGTCTATGATCTTTTTAAGCTGTACCAATGCATCATTCCATTTGGCGATATTATTCAGCGGATAGCCAGCCATAAACACATACACTTTAGCCAACAGGCCGGCGGCAACACCTTTATTGGCACGGCCCAGGCCATAGGGATTATTAACTGGCAAAAGATTTTCTGCCTGTTGGAGATCCGATACGATTGCATCATATACTGCTGAGATTTCGGATTGCGGCAATGAGGCATCATTCGGTGAAGTAGTTGCCTTTAAATGAAGCGGTATCCGACCAAACATTCTAACCAGGTTAAAATAACCTACCGCCCTTAAAAAATATAACTCTCCCTTCAACGCATCCTTACTCGCTTTATCAAAGCTCACCTCATCGATCTTATCCAGCGCCGTATTTGCATTATTTATAAGATTGTAATGCCCCGTCCAGGTCATAGCCACAAAACCGTCGGTGGTGACCCAGTTAAGATCAGTCCATGTAGTCCCAGCTGCCAACGCCAGATCACCACTTTGATATTCCATCACATAGTGAATATACCAAGCGTATAGGCTGGTACCTTGTAATACCCCAAGCGTACCAAGTGTAGCAAGCTCAAAATCGGATTTCGTTTTATAAAAATTCTCAGGAGCAATTGTATTGGAAGGTGTTTCCTGCAATTCTTTTTTACAGGACGACAGATAAGCAGTAATTAATACCGCCATTATATAGATAATCTTTTTCATAATAATAATTGTCGTGTTGGGTTAAAAATCAACATTTACACCAAACGTGTACATCTTTGTTCTTGGATAGCTACCAAGATCAATGCCTGGCAAGAGGATATTCTGACCATAGGCACTTACTTCAGGGTCATAACCACGGTACTTTGTAATAGTAATGAGATTATTTGCAGTGACGTATAATTGCAATTTTGTTAGCCATTTGGGAAGATGTTGAACATCATAACGCAGTGTGATGTTTTTGAACCTTACAAAAGATCCATCCTCAATTAGTCGGTCCGTAGTCTGAGAATTACCAGAAAATTGTGAAGCCTGAGGATAGTAAGCACCTTTGTTTTCAGGCGTCCAGTGATTATCTATATAATCCTTACTAGGTACACCTATTGGTGTGCCATAGGATGAGTAAAGCAGGTTTTGGTTCAATACTTTCTGTCCAAGAACGGCATACACAAATACATTTAATGATAAATTTCGGTAGCTGAAGGTATTGTTTAATCCAAGGTTCCATTTTGGAAATGCATTACCGAGGCTCTCTTTATCATCGTCATTAATGATATTGTTATGGTCATTATCGATAAATTTCAACATACCTTCCTTAGCAAAACCCCCAAGCACAGGATAATTATTACTGATATCCTCTGCAGTCAATAGGCCTGCAGTTTTATAACCCCAAAACTCGCCCAAAGCACTGCCCACCACCATGCGGTGAGTGTAATCAGCACCTCCACTGGTTTGATTATAGAAGTCAATTCCCTCCCCGAGATCAGTGATTTTATTTCGGTTTGAACTGGCGTTAAAACTCAGGTTCCAGGAGAATCTTTTGGAAACTATCGGAGCTGTACTGAACTCCATTTCTATCCCCTTGTTTTCGATGCTTCCAAAATTATCCGGAATGGTATTATAACCAGATTCACCTGGTATTTTTCTACTCTGAAGCAGATCCTTGGTTTGTTTATCGTATACATCCAGACTCAGTTTGTACTTATCTTTTGCAAAACCGAGCTCGATACCCAAATCCACTTGCCGGGTTGTTTCCCAAGTCAGATTTACATTACTTGGTGTACCAGTAACCATACCTGTGGCCACTCCATTCACAAAACCAAAAGTAAGCGGGTATAATTGTGCAAGTGAACCATAAGCCGGTATAGCCTGGTTACCACTGATACCATAACTTGCCCTTAGCCTTGCAGTTGATAAAACGGTTTTAACAGGCTGAAAAAATTGCTCATCGCTCAGGTGCCATGCCAATCCTGCAGATGGGAAGAATCCCCACTTTTTGTTCTTAGCAAAATGACTAGAACCATCACTTCTCGCTACTACATTAAGCGAATACTTGCCTAAATAGCTGAACGAAACCCGTCCGTATCCAGAAAGAAGAGCTTCTGAAACAAGATTTGTCTGAATCGGAGCAATAGTGGTGTAAAGCGGTAACAAGTTCAGACCATCGTCAACAGGAATCGGCAGTCCCTCCGCATCTATCACTGAGGTATTCAAGATGCTCTTTTGCCAGGAAACACCACCTACTACGTTAAGGCTGTATTTCGATGTATTCTGTGTATAGGTAAGGAAATTTTCATTGAGAAAGGACCTGCTTTTCCAGGTTGTACGGAAAGCTTTTTGCCCCCTTAAATATCCCAGCATTGTTTTGTTATTCCAGAACTGATCAGTAGAGGCATCGGATGTATTGTATGCACCTCTAACAGTAAGTGATAGCTTGTCAGTAAGCTTATAATTTAAATCAGAATTAAAAAAGTAATAATTAATTCGTCGCTGATTGATGGTATTTGAAAGATCATATAGGGGGTTAAGAAAGGTAGCTCCAACCGGAGTCGTAGAGAGTCTGGTCGCAAGCTGGCTAGCCTGATTATCCATTGAAAGTGTAGGATTTGCAGCAAAAGCCTTCAGGATAACTCCTGAGCGTTCGAAACCGCCAGCCAGTATCCGTGAATTGGAATTTTCAGCTCGGTTATTTAAATCTGAAGAAACATTTACATCTACTTTTGCCGATAACCGGGAAGTAATTTTCGCATCCATATTTACGCGGAAAGATGCTTTCTGATATTCAGAATAGCGTATAATACCTTCATCTTTCAAATAATTACCAGACACCAAATAGCGAATTTGTTCGTTGCCTCCCGAAGCAGATAACTGATAGTTCTGAGTAATACCCGGACGTGTAAGTTCCTTCTGCCAATTAGTTCCTTCTCCCAGTTCACTGATTGCAGGAAGATAGATACTATCCAGAAGGTCTGTTGTTTTAAGATATTTACCAATATAGCTCTCAGCAATATTATCATTCCGGTTCATTTCATTGTAGAAGGTCGCATACTCCTTTGCATTCGCAAGTTTGATCAGTTTTGGACGTGCAGAGAACATCGTATAATGACTAAACTCAATGGATGATTTGCCAGGCTTCCCGCGCTTGGTCGTAATCATGATCACACCATTCGCCCCTCTGGATCCATAGATAGCAGTTGATTGGGCATCTTTTAAGACCTCTACAGATACCACATCACTTGGGTTCAGGGAAGCTAGAAAATTACCAGATACATTCCCTTCAAATTCAAGAGAAGAACGACTGTTATCATTATACATCGGAACACCATCGATTACGTATAAAGGTTGGTTAGTTCCAGAGATGGACGTAATTCCACGAATATTTATGTTAATACCACCTCCCGGCTCTGCCGATGTATTGGTAACCACCACACCAGCCATCCTGCCCTGGATAGCATTTTCGAGTGTATTGGGCGGAGTTTCTTTAATCGTTGATTCGTTTACCCTGGAGATGGAACCCGTGATGTTTTTTCTCTTGAGGGTACCATAGCCAACAACAACAACTTCATCCAGTCCTTTCTCTTCCTGAGAAAGCACAACAATTTGGTCGTTATAGTTAACCACGACTAGCTTGTGCAGCGCATAACCCAACAATGAAAAAGACAACTCATCCTTGATTTTCACATCTGGTATTTCAAAACTCCCGTCTTGCTTACTAATAGTTGAATACCCCGATCTTAAGTTTTTCACGGTCACATTTGGCAGTATTTCACCGGTTCTGCTGCTAATAATGCCTTTCAAACTACGCATTTGTTGCACTTCAGCATCCACCTGCAGTTTGGCAGGTTTTCGTTTAATCACAACCGTGTGCTCAAAAATCTTATACGTTAAAGGCAAGTCTCTGAAACATTTTTCAAGTGCGTCATTAATACTGGCATTAACCAACACAAGGTTCAGGCTCTTAAGGCCATTGAGATCGCCCTTATCGTACAGAAAGCTATACTTACTCTGGGCCTCAATCAGTTCAAGGATATTAACTACAGCACTATTCTTCTCCTTAATATTGATATTTTGGCTATAGCTATTACCATGTACTTGTACAAGTGCAAAAAGTAATAAAATAGCAGTCAATTTCATAACCAATAGAATTCTGGTCAGCGGATATCCAAAAACAAGGGACATCTGCTCAACCTTCAAATTAAATTTCATATTTTTGAAGTGTTTGGGTTAAAAACTTAGTAGCATCATTTATTTGAGTCGAGATCCAGATATTGACCGGATGGTGCTAGAACACCTTCCGGTTTTTTCTGAACCTCTTTTGAGCGTCAATGGATTATTTAGGTATCATTTCTTTCATAAGTTCAGGTTTAATATTTGGTTATTTTACTTTTATTGTTTTATCATTAATCTCAAAATCAAGGCCTGAGTACCTCAGCATTTCTAATACCACAGACAATTTTGCATTCCTTGGCACCCTACCTGTAATTTCTTTATGAGGCATTTTATGCTCATAGAATACATCCACATCATACCATCTTGAAATTTCATCCATTACGTTTTCGATACTGGATTCATTAAAGCTGAACCATCCTTTTCTCCAGGATATTTCCTTATCCACATCCACCTTTTTTCTATTGATGCTGCCGTTGTTGCTCATTACACCTTGCTCTCCGGGAACCAACATTACCGCAGACGTACTACTTTTTAAGTTCACAGAGCCTTCCAGTAAGGTGGTTTTAATTTGCGCTGAATCATAAGCCATCACATTAAATTGTGTACCCAAAACTTCAACTTCCTGTCTGTCACTCACGACAACAAAAGGCATTTGCTTATTTTTAGCCACTTCAAAATAGGCTTCCCCATCTAGCATAACTTTCCTATTTTTCCCGGAAAATTGTGAAGAGAAAGAGAGTTTGGAAGCCGCGTTTAACCAAACTCGGGTGCCATCTCTTAAAGTGACCTGATAAGTTCCCCCGCGAGGTGTGGATATTGTCAACATAGAGGCTTTGCCAGTGTGGGATTCTAGTCCAAGCTTATCCTCCATTGCGCTTCCATCGTTGTAGCTTAACTTGCGATCATTAATTACCACCCCGGTTTTCGTATCGTTAAGCGCAATGGTTTTACCGTCAGCAAAGATAATTGTTGCTCTGTTTTTTCCAGGAGCGACATCATTATTAGCATATGATACGATTTTAGGATTCTGAGACGGGCTCAGGATAACGGAGCGACTATACCACAAACCAACACATGCAACTAAAATTATAGAAGCTGCAGCAGCGATGCGCGACCATAGACGGATGGTGTTATACCCAGTACGGCTCAGAATATTTTCACGCATCAATTTTTCAGCAGTAAGCAAATCAGACTCGGACAGCTGAACTCTGTCTTTCTCATTCCAGTTAGCATACCATGTTTCAATCCAGGCAAGTTCTTCCTCGCTGCATTTACCTTCACGATATTTTCTCAGTAATTCTTGTTCGGTCTCGTTTGTCATAGTCAACAGTCTTTAACAGACTCATTAACTATATAACAATTAAGTAAATGCAATCGGGGATAAGAACGATAAAAAAACTATTTATGGTCAGGATTGGTTCATCAAAAGTGCCATGATAATGCTCAACCCAATTTTAAGTCTAAGGGTTTTCAATGATTTTTTGATCTGGTCCGCAACGGTGTGTTCCGATAGGTTTAGCTTTGTTGCAATTTCCTTATTACTCAAATGTTCATACCTACTAAGTTCAAATATTTCACGCATCCGCGGTGGTAAGGCTTCTATTTCAGCTGTAATGATTGCTGCAAGCTGCTTTTCTCTGATCAATTCATCAGCCATTTTACCTTCTGGCTGCATATAGTTACGGATGGAAGTTTCATAATCCGAAACAACTTTATGATGGCTTACTAAGTTGAGTACCTTGTTACGAACCATGGTAAAGAGGTAACCTAATAAATTAATATTTTCAATAACCAGTCGCTTTTCCCATAAAATAACAAAAATATCCTGAACAATATCCCTTGCCCCTTCATCATCTCTAAGTTTATTATAAACATGACTATACATGACTTTGCTATAGCGTTCGAAAATTTCAGTATAGGCATACCGATTCCCTTGCTTTAATAAACCAACTAATTCCTGATCCGTACATGTACTGTAGGTCCCCATCCAATTAAATTATCTTCCTTTAACTTGTTATTTAAACGAACTTATAAAAAAGCCGTTATATAACCATATAAAAAAGTTAGATCATACCCAATCTTGAAATAGGATTTCTAAGTTAATGGTACACATTGAAAAAATATAGGAATTCTATCTTAGCATTATCGATTTCTCATGCCAATCACATAGAAATGAAGCAAGTTAAGAGAAAAGCCATTTCTATATTTACTTGCAGGTATTATCGCAGAAATTTGTATAAAAGAAATGAATGAACATGAGATTCCTCATAATACACCTTCTAAAACTGGACCTAAAAAACGAATTTGAACTGTAAATCAGCGAATTAATGATTTTCTAAAATCTTCATTCAGGGTGCTCTAAAGTTAAAAACAGTAAAAAATACAAACATAAAAGCCTAATAATCAGATTATTAGGCTTTTAAAATAAACACTGTGTCCCCGACGAGATTCGAACTCATATCGTTGGTACCGGAAACCAAAATTCTATCCATTGAACTACGGAGACAGGAGCGCAAATATATGGATTCATTTACTTAAAATCCACATCAAATTACTTTACCATGAAAGGAACTGAAATATCACCCCAAACTAAGGCTACTTTACCACCTTTATCAACTGTAAAAGTCATTTTCTCTGTGAATGCTGCTACTTTTGCTGGCTTAACCTTGATACGTAAAGCATCGTCTGCTTCAACATGCTTATCAGCAGATACATCTGATTTTTTACCAAAAATAATCACCCATTCCTTTTCACCTGGAATAGAATACATACCATATTTACCTGCAGCTAGTGCTTTTCCATCAATCTTCACGGCTTTACTTATTTCAAATGTAGTTGGTTCGTTAGCTCCGGTACGCCATACTTTACCAAATGGTGCAATTTCCTTACCGATCGTCCTACCCTTTACAGATGGCTGACTGTAATCAATAACAACTGTAGCTCCAGAATTCAGTGTTTCTCTTACCACTGCTGGCGGGCTTGGTCTTTTGCTCTTATCTTGCTGTGCAAAAACCGTTGAGGTTGCAAACATACCGGCAACCATTGCTAAAACAATTATTTTCTTCATAATCTATTTTTTTATCTTCTAAGATGATGAAAAATACTTTAAATCGGAAATAATATTTCGGAACAAATTTTGATCTCAGCAAATATTTGAATAAATTGAATCTTAATCATACAACGGGAGTTAATACACCTTTATCATGTTCTATCAAAATGCACTAATTATTAGGGAGAATGATCAGAATGCTAATGATGATTCCCTCTACAACCAACTTATAAACATCGGCTACCACCCTTCTCAGGTGGTTACAGTAGTAGGATCGGCTTATCAGCAGAAAGACCCTAATGACTATGAAGTCATCTTGTTTGTGACCGAAAATATGCAGCAATCTGATCCTTTTGTCCTTAATATAAGTAGCGAGCTTCCAGATCACCCATTGATTATCATTACCACTACAACTTCGGCTGATAGTATACTCCCACCAGGGGCTGATGACTGGTTACTTAAATCCTGGGTAGAGCCACTATTGTTAAAAAAAACGCTATACCTGACCATCGAAAGAAAAAAGAATTCTTGCAATTATACGCGAATTTTTAGGGAGAACCCAAGCCCTATGTACATTTATGAAAAAGATACCTATCAATTTTTAGAGGTCAATACTTCCGCCTTACGTCAATATGGATATGATAGAAACGAGTTTTTACAACTTACCGCAAAGGATATTCGCCCCATAACAGAACTTGATGCTTTTTACAAGATAAATGACGAGTTGCCCCCTACTTATTCGAATGCAGGAATCTGGCACCATACACGTAAAAACGGCAAAAACTTTTATGTACACATTTATACCCACCAAATATTGTTTGCTGGCAAAAGATGCAAACTGGTTACGGCTATCAATATAGATGGCAATGTGAAGGCTGAAAACGTGCTTAAAGAAAAAGCAAGGGAAAAAGAAAACATATTGGAGAGTATTACAGATGGCTTTTTCACCGTAAACAAGAATTGGGAATTTACCTATATCAACAAAGAATTTGAAAGAATACTAAAGAGAAACAGAGAAGATCTACTTGGCAAAAATCTGTGGGATATCTTTCCCGAATCTTTAACACTGGAATTTTTTACGCAATATCATAAAGCTATGGACGAGCATGTATCTGTCCATTTTGAAGAGTTTGACCATACGATTGCTCGCTGGCTAGCCGTAAATGCTTACCCAACTGAAAGTGGATTGGCGATTTACTTTGTTGACATTACCGACCAAAAGAATTACCAACAAAAGATAGAAAGTCAGAATAAACAGTTTAAAGAAATTGCATGGGTACAAGCGCACCAAATTCGGGGACCGGTATCAAATTTATTAGGCCTTGTTGATCTCTTCAACATTAAGCAACCTAGCGACCCTGATAACCTTGAATTGCTGGCAAGAGTAAGGCATACGGCTATTCAAATGGACGAATCGATTAAGGATATTGTTTACCTAACACGTAAACTTGAATCTGAGTCCTGAAATTATGCCTAAAATGTTCTACTTTTAAAAAATTATCATTCAACCTTTTCTAATGAAACATACTATTGCCCTTTTTGTAGTGTTGCTACTGGTTAAAAATGCAACTGCACAAAAAAATACAAAGCCATACGCTCCTCTGGTTGTGAAAGAAAAAAGTATTACCCTTCCAGGCAAACAACTGGATGTAAACACTGATGGATTCCCAGCAATGATCCAAACCTCATTTGACCTGGTTACAGAACCTATCCATTTCCATGTGATCAACGCACTGAACCACAAAGACATCAAATGGAAAAATGGCGCATTCAACTACACATCGCAAAAACCAGACAAAGTAAGTTGGTCAGTTAAAAACACTTCCGATAGTTTAACTATGGATGTTGATGGGCTGATTAAAGCGGATGGAAAATTGGCTTACACCGTTAAAATAACGGCGTTGAATGACATCAACCTGGATAACATCCGTATGCATATTCCTTTTACAACAACGGCTGCAAAGTTTGTCAAAGGCCTTGGTCAGAAAGAAGAATTAAGACCTGAGGCCATAGAATGGAAATGGAGCACAGACAAGGCTGCTGAAGCTAAGGTTTGGGTTGGTGATGTTACTGGTGGTCTGCAATTTGAATTGACAGACAACCAGCACAAGAAAATCCCTGCATCATGGGCTAACGACGGACATGGTGGCATTCATATCGAACAAAAAGGAAAAGCCATACTGGCCGACAACTACAGTGGCGAGCATCACCTGAAAAAAGGAGATGTTTTGTACTATAACTTCAGCATGTTGATCACTCCAGACACGAAAAAATAAATGAGATTAAATCCGATTGCACTGATTATTAACATTGCGATTCCACTTGCCTTTGGAGTTGCTGGTGCCTTTTTCACCTCCAGTTCTGTGACAACCTGGTATGTAACTTTGGCTAAACCATCATTTAATCCACCTAACCAGATTTTTGCTCCGGTCTGGACTGCCCTTTATATTCTAATCGGCATTTCGGCCTATCGGGTATGGCAAAAAAGAGATACCATTAACCGTTTTCCACGGACCATCGCCATCTATTTCATTCAACTAATGTTGAACCTGATGTGGTCTTTCATCTTCTTTTACTCCAATCAAATTGGTGTAGCTGTATTCGAAATCGTGTTTCTATTATTTATCGCCATCGTAAATGCCATCCTATTTTATAGGATAGATAAAATAGCTGGTCTGCTCTTTATCCCCTATATTTTATGGATAATTTTCGCAACAGTATTAACCTATAATATATTCATTCTGAACTAATTTCCCTATTTTAGGGTGTGACCAATTTAAAAACACTCCTAACAATCACCCTGGTCTTTTTGGCATTCCATAGTAATGCCCAAAAAGTAGGTTTGGTATTGAGTGGTGGTGGCGCTAGGGGAATTGCTCATATTGGCACTTTAAAAGCCTTAGAAGAAAATAATATCCCAATCGATTACATTACTGGCACTTCTATGGGCGGCATAGTAGGTGCCATGTATGCGGCAGGTTATTCTCCCAGTCAAATAGAAAAGGTGGCCCTAAGCCCTGAATTTCAGGATTGGGTAACTGGCAGATTTAACAGTGATTACAGCTTCTTCTTTCAAAAAAAGCCATTAAATGCCTCTGTAGTCACGGCCAAACTACTCCTGGATACAGGCTTACGCGTAAGTTTTAGATCCAACCTGGTCAACGACATCCCCCTAAATTTCGCATTGCTAGAGCTTTTTTCGCAAGCATCGGCTATCTCTAAAGATAATTTCGACAACCTATTTATCCCCTACCGTTGCATGGTTTCTGATATTTTATCTCAAACCAGTATTACCGTAAAAAAAGGCAGTTTAGCCGAAGCGGTAAGAGGAACAATGGCAGTACCATTGATCTATCGCCCTATAAAACTAGAGGATAAATATGTTGTCGACGGCGGATTGTACAATAATTTTCCGGCTGATGTGATGAAAAAGGAATTTAATCCTGACATCATGATCGGTGCCAATGTTTCTTCCAAAAATTATAGTGAATATCCCAAGAACGGGGATGATCGGTTAATGAACAGGTTGATGAGATTTATGTTCTTAGCCAAATCAGACTCCACACTTATCGGTGACAATGGTGTTTATATCCAGCCAGACGTTAAAGATTATATCGCAAGTAATTTTACCCCAGCACAAGCCCTGATCAAGCAGGGATATGATGCAACGATGGCCAACATGGCCCAGATTAAAAAGAAGATAAAAAGACGGGTGAGTATTAATGACCTTATCGCTAAACGAATTGAGTTCAACAATAAAAAGCCTGATCTGGTATTCAACAGCGTAAGGGTAAGTGGTGTAAATACACAACAAAAAAAATATATAGAACGACTTTTTAAAAGTGACCAGGCGACTTTTAATCTGAATGACATTAAGCAAGGCTACTACAAACTGGTTGCTGATGAAACCTTTGAATCGATTTACCCTAAAATATCATATGACCCGGTATCGGACAACTTTAACTTTGAAATACTTGCTCATCCAAAGAAAAGCGTAAAAATAGATTTCGGGGGGAACATCTCCAGCAGACCAATTAGCAATGTTTTTTTAGGTATACAATACAACTTCCTGGATAGGAAAGCTTACGCTTTTGGTGTAAACCTCTATTCCGGGCGTTTTTACGAATCTGTACAATTAACAAGTCGTGTAGATTTCCCTTCCCGTTTGCCGCTGTTTCTTGGTGCCGATATAACCTACAACCACTTTAATTATTACGAGACAAGTTCCATATTTATTGAAAACCCACATCCTACTTATATAGAGCAGTCGGACAGAAAAATTGACCTTAAAATGGGGATACCATTGAACAGGAATATCCGGATTACATTGAGCACAGCTTTTATCAACAACAATGATAACTATAGTCCAAACAACACTTTCTCTGTTGGGAATGTATTGGAAAAAACAATCTTAAATGGCTCAAGATCCAGCCTATCGTTTGAGCAGTACACCCTTAACCGTAAACAGTATGCCAATAAAGGTCGGAATTTCTTATTGAGCTTTAATTATTTTGTTGGACGCGAAAGTTATACCCCCGGCAATATCAATGAGCCTACAGCACTGCTTACAACCCTAAAAGTTGGCGTAAATAAGCAACTCAGACAATGGATAAACCTAAAAATGAGCGAAGAGAACTACTTTTTAAGGTTCGGAAAATACACATTGGGTTATCAGGCTGAAGCCGTATACTCCAATCAACCGCTCTTCGCTAATTATTATTCGACTTTATTGGCAGCACCTGCATTTTATCCATTGCAAGACAGTCGATCGATATTTTTAGAAAATTTTAGAGCGACCACTTACCTTGCCGGTGGACTTAAAAACTTATATAACATTAAGAAAAATTTGGATCTCCGGGTAGAGGGATACGTGTTTTTGCCCTACCGTGAATTTGAAAAAGTTGGCTTTCAGGGTGTAGCCAATAAAAAGGCATTTAGCACATGGCATTATGCGGGCACTGCGGGCTTGGTTTATCACACTCCACTGGGCCCAATAAGCCTCAGCTATAATTTATACGATGACCCGATAAAAAGAAACGGCGTTTTATTACATTTGGGGTACTTAATTTACAACAAACGATCTTTAGAATGAGACAAATTTATTTATTGCTCCTGCTTTTGGTATTCAGCGGTACGGCCTTTGCCCAAAAAGCAGACATTAATAATTTCGTAGTTAAAGAGAGCTTGCTCAAAAACAGCAAACTTGCGATTATAGCTGCCGATTCTTTAGACAATCCGCTAGAAAAAATCAACGGCACTTATACTTTTACCGTAAGTGGATTTACCCAACCAGTAAACTTTCATGATGGTGTAGCCATCCTCCCTTTGCAGTTGGAGCGCTCCGCATTTGTATACATCAAACATCAAAATGATGCAGGTACACATAGTAAACTACTTTACGTTTATAAAAAAGATGGGGATCTAAATCCATATGCCATTAATAGCATGTGGTTGGTGATTATCCCTGCCCTGATTGTCTTTTTCGCCTTCGCTTTTAGAAAATTCATCACGATAGCTGTGATCCTTTTGGTGATCTATATTTATTTCAATCATAGCAATGGGTTAAACCTATCTACCTTTTTTGAAACTATATTCGATGGCTTAAAAGGGATGTTTTAAAAAGGCATTCCGATACCGAAATTGTATTGTATAAAGCGATAGGAGTCTGGAGAGTTGGCTGCATCATAGGCAGCTCTAAAGGCTTTTCCACCCGTTAGAAACTTACCGATCACCCACTGATCAGAACCTGTAAATTGTGGATCTTTAAGTTTTAATCCCACATCAAACCTAAATACGAAATACTGCACGTCGTATCTAAAGCCAGTACCTGTACCTATGGCAATCTGTTTGCCCAATGATTTAAGATCAAACCTGGTTGCTGGCGATCCACTCGATACATTCCAAATATTCCCCGCGTCCAGGAAGATGGCTCCTTTAAGTTTAGCACCAAAAAATTTGTTTAACAGTTTATATCTGTACTCCAAATTTGCCTCAATATGCAGGTCACCAATCTGGTCAAAGCCATAGAGTATCTTACGTTGGTTCGGATCTGTAATCGCGATCCCTCTGTTGTAATTGCCTGGTCCCAAAGTTCTGGCTTGCCAAGCTCTTACCCCACTTGATCCACCTGCGTAAAACAATTTCTCGAACGGAATACCTGTTACCTTGGAATTACCATAAGCGTAGCCTATTCCGGCATTTATTCTAGCTACAAACTGTTTATCGCCACCAAGCCCTTTATACCAACGAAGATCAATCTCAGGTCGTACATACTGATTAAATGGAACACCAAATATAGTCGAAGAACCCAGCGAATCCACCTTAGTATGGAACAATTTTGATACCCCCTGTAACATGTTACCTGCCAAATCCAGATCCCCTCGGAAGTAAATAAAACTCCCGTTGGTCAATAACTTTTCGGCATTTAGAGTATAAGCATATTTGATACCTAATGTTACGTTCTTTCGTTCCAGCAATAGCAGGTTGACCAAATTATCTCTGATGATTGGGAAATTCACATTTGTGGAATCAAACTGATCAAAAAGCAAGCCCCCAAAACGGTACTCGAAATTCAAAGGGGTTACAGTATGGAATTTAGACCTGGTCTCACGAAACTCATAAGCAACTGAGGTAAGGATCACCTTACGCTGAAAGAAGTCCTTCTGCAAAGCGTAAACATAGCTAGCAGAGAAAATGGTATGCGGCATGCCTCCTCTATTTGGTTTTGATCGCATAAAAGGAATCATCAATCGAGGAACGGATAAATTTGTACTCACCGAAAAGTCACGCTGATAAATCTCACTAAAAACATTCCCCTGCCCCAACCAGGCTTGCAAACCGCCCTTTATCTGAAATTCGAATTTCTCTGCCCCTCTAAAAAGGTTATTATTGGTATAAGTATTACTCAAGGTAAAACCAACTGTACCACCATTAAAGGGCACTTCCCCCTCAATTCTATTGCTCATCAGCTTTTGTGGAATCAAATGGATTACCGGATCTACCGTACCAGCGCTATCGTTAGGTCTATTGTATTCAATTTTAACATTCTTAAAAACATTCAATTCATACAAACGATCGTAGGTTAAGTTTTCGTTCCCAATATCGTATTGCTGACCTGGTTGCAAAAAGTTATACCTGGTAATGGGGTTCCTTCGAAATTTCCCCGACAGATCGGTAAACCTTACGCCCTTATAAATTCTAGGGTTCATTTTTATAGAATCAGGGAAACCATCAGAATTTGGTGCTATAATGATATTCATCTCACCCAAATTGTATTGTAAATGTTTTGGCTTATCCACAGGATTGTCTATAATCATGGTGATATTCGCTTTACTGGCACTTAAATTCGAATCCACAGTGAATTTGATATAAGGACGAGAAAAATCGAAATACCCCTTTTGTTTCATCATCAGGTAAACCTGATCCCGCTCGTAAGCCAAAGAGTCATCATCATAACGTCTTCCTTCTCTTAAATGGCTATACGCCGCCTTTTGCGATAAATACAATTCTTTAATTTTCGGATCTGGAATTTCATAGATGATCTTATTCACAGAAAATGCAGCGCCGGTATCTGCTTTAAAAAAAACTTCGGCCCGTTTATTTTTAACCTTTATATCGGATTTAACTTTTGCATTAAAATACCCTTTACTCATTAAGTATTTTTCGATCTGATTACGCGAAATTTCAACCAGTGTACTGTCCAGGATTGGAGGTGGCGTACCCAAAGGTTTAACATTATTTGTTTTATAGCGTCCGTCTTTGGTATTAAACATATTATAAATCAAAACATTGACACCGAGCTTAGACGTGGGTCTGATATCCTTTTGTATATAATTAAATGCTTCTTCGTGTAATGACTTTGGGACACTGTCTATCTCTACCCTTTTTACGATAGATTGGTAGTCTTCGATGTACTTTGTTGATGAACATGCTGTAACAAAAACAATAATAAATAGTAATATTGCACGAAACAGAACATTTTTTTTATAATCGTGGTATGCTTTCAAAATCTCAGATAAGTTTTATAAAATCGTTACATCAAAAAAAGTACCGCAAAGAAAACGGAATATTCATCATTGAAGGTATAAAATCTATTGAAGAATTTATCCAATCCAATTACCAGATACACAGTATTTATTACTTGGCACAATACCATTCTTTACTACCTACTTTAGCAGCAAATATAAAGTTATTTGAAGTAAACAACGCCGAACTGGATAAGATTAGTACTTTACAAACTCCACAGGGAATACTGGCATTGGTAAACATTCCGAAGCCACCAGTATTAAATGTAGCCGACTTAAGAAACTGCTTTACGTTGGTATTGGATGGTGTACAGGATCCCGGTAATATGGGCACCATTATCCGCACTGCGGATTGGTTTGGTTTTAAGCAAATCATCTGCTCAAATAATTGCGTGGAGGTTTATAATCCTAAAACGGTACAAGCGACAATGGGTTCACTAAGTAGGGTAAATATTTACTATGAAGAGCTCCCTTTGCTCCTAAAAAACATTAAAATACCGATTTTTGGGGCAGTTTTAGATGGAAAAAGCATGTATAAAACCGATTGGGGCAAGGAAGGATTGGTGATTTTGGGCAACGAGGGTCAAGGAATCACACCGGAGGTGATAAAATTAATTACAAATCCAGTAACTATTCCGCGCACTGGAGGCGCTGAGTCTTTGAACGTTGCGATATCTGCTGCGATTTTGTGTGCAGATATTAGTAGAAATTTTCAAAAATAAATTGCATCCTAATATTTAATTACTATTTTTGCATCCTGAAATTTAATAAGGTCGAGTGGCCGAGTGGCTAGGCAGAGGTCTGCAAAACCTCCTACAGCGGTTCGAATCCGCTCTCGACCTCCAGTTTTATTAATAAATAAAAAAGATTGACATGGCAGTTACCAGATTAAAAAGAAAAGACAGAAGAAATAAAACTTTCGCAAAATTAGATGTGAAATTCTTAAAATTAGCTACTAACATTGAGTTAGGTAGCAGATCAAAACAATCTAGTAAAGATCAGTTGGCTAAAAACAACGCTGTATTAGCTCAACTTACTGCAAAAGCATAAGTTTCTTTAAAGCATAAAAAAAACACCTCTACCATGTGGAGGTGTTTTTTTTATGCACTTTTTTTAGCGGCCTACTAAATCGGTCGTCGCGCTGTAATCCACAATCCTATTGTATGCTCCTCGTTATTTTGTAATGGAGGATTATTTTTTTTATGCGGTCGTCATCCTGAATTCATTTCAGGACCCCTCAAGAGAAAGGAAGCCCTGCAAGTGCGAGGTCCTGAAATGAATTCAGGATGACGAATTACCAATGACGACCGACTAAAAGACCGTTTTAGTAGAGTTGGTTATTTCTTCACCAACTCCTTACAAATCCTTTTAACAATACCTGGGCCTTCATAAATGAAGCCAGTATACAACTGAACTAAAGATGCACCTGCATCTAGCTTATCCTGCGCATCTTTCGGAGAATGAATCCCCCCTACTCCTATAATAGGAAATGCTTTATTCGATTTATCTGATAGATACTTAATCACCTCGGTAGAACGCACAGTTAAAGGCTTACCACTTAAACCACCTGCCTCAGTACTGATCTTTTCAGGCGTTTTTAACCCGGTCTTATCAATCGTGGTATTGGTCGCAATAACACCAGCAATTCCGGTCTGTATTACAATCTCCACAATATCATCCAATTGCTCATTGGTTAAATCTGGAGCAATCTTTAACAGTATAGGTCGTGAGATATCATTTTTCTTATTCCGTTGCTGCAAGGTGTTTAAAAGATGCATTAACGGTTCCTTTTCCTGCAACTCCCTTAATCCAGGTGTATTTGGCGAGCTCACATTGACTACAAAATAATCAACCACATCAAACAGGCGATCGAAACATTTAATGTAATCATTTACGGCATCCTCATTCGGTGTATTTTTATTTTTACCGATGTTACCACCTACCACAATATCGCTATGCTTACTTCTCAACAGCCTTAACCTTTCCGCAAGCGTATCTACACCTTTATTGTTGAAGCCCATCCTATTGATCAAGGCACTATCCTCTTCCAAACGGAACATTCTTGGCTTATCATTACCAGGCTGTGGCAAAGGAGTTACTGTACCCACTTCTATAAAACCAAAGCCCAGGTTACTTAGAGCCTCTATGTATTCACCATTTTTATCAAAGCCAGCTGCTAATCCTACAGGGTTCTTAAATTTAATTCCAAAAACCTCACGTTCTAAACCTTTAATGTTGACATCAAAGCTGCTGCGCAAAATGGTTTTTCCCAGTGGGAAATGATCGTGAAACCATTTCAACCTTCTAACAACAAAATAATGAACTTTCTCGGGGTCGAACTGGAAAAATATTGGCTTAATTAACTGATACATGGCGCGAAGATAAGCAACGTTTTGATGTATCACAAAAGTAGAGCTTCCGTGTTTTTGTATAATATTTCATAACTATGGCAAAAAAACAGTAAAATTCTGTCATTGCGACTGCTAAATTCCCTCAAAACTGGCCGTAAAGTTGTACTTTTGCAGCCAAATGATTTCTATAAACGACTTAACATTCCTGCTGGGCTCTAGGGCATTATACGATGAAGCAGACTGGCACATTAAACCAGGAGAGAGAATTGGACTTATTGGTGCCAATGGAACGGGAAAATCTACCTTACTAAAAATAATTGTTGGCGAATACGCACCTTCTTCGGGTTCAATTTCTATGTCGAAAGACTTGAAAATCGGTTACCTGAATCAGGATTTACTTTCTTACGATTCACACCATAGTATTTTACATGTGGCCATGGAGGCTTTTGAGCGCCAAAACCAATTACATGATGAGATTGAAGAACTATTAAAAAAAATTGAAACAGATTATTCTGAAGAAGTTTTAAATAAACTGAGCGATAAGCAACAGGAGTTTGAGGCTTTAGATGGATATAGTATCGAATATAGAGCAAATGAGATTTTGGCAGGTTTGGGTTTTAGCACCGCAGACCAACACCGACCGCTAAACACCTTTTCCGGAGGTTGGCGGATGCGCGTAATGCTTGCAAAGATCCTTTTACAAACCCCAGATATCCTATTGCTGGATGAGCCTACCAACCACATGGATTTACCTTCCATCAAATGGTTGGAGACTTACCTGCTTAGTTTTGAGGGTGCCATTGTAATCGTTTCTCACGATAGGTACTTTTTAGATAAAGTGGTGAATAAAATTGTAGAATCCCGCAAAGGAAAATTAACGCCATATGCTGGTAACTATACCTTCTATTTGGAGGAAAAAGCTTTACGAGGTGAAATCCAAAAAGGAGAGTTTAAAAACCAACAGGCCAAGATTAAGCAGGAAGAAAAGTTAATTGAGCGTTTCAGAGCCAAAGCATCAAAAGCTAAAATGGCACAATCAAGGATAAAGGCCTTGGATAAACTGGAACGCGTAGAAGATGTAGACGATGATAACCCAACGGTGAACTTTCAATTTAAGTTCTCTAAGCCTTCAGGTCGTCATGTGATCCGCATCGATGAAGCGAACAAAAGCTATCCTAACATTGAAATTCTGAGAAATGCTGATGGTCTTATCGAAAAAGGCGATAAAATTGCTTTGATTGGTGCCAACGGTAAAGGTAAATCTACCTTGCTAAGGATTATTGCCGGTGCTGAAGGATTTGATGGAAAATGTGAAACAGGTCACAATGTAACGACCACCTTCTTTGCGCAGCATCAATTGGAGTCACTTCACTTGGAAAACACCATTTTAGAAGAGCTACAGGCTTTTGCACCTAAGCATACTGACACAGAGCTTCGTGGTATTTTAGGTTGTTTCCTTTTTACAGGTGATGACGTTTTCAAAAAGATCAAAGTGCTTTCTGGAGGTGAAAAATCAAGGGTTGCCTTGGCTAAGTCATTAACTACAGACTCTAACTTCCTGATTCTGGATGAGCCTACCAACCACTTGGACATACAATCTGTAAATATCTTGATTCAGGCTTTAACACAATATGAAGGTACTTTTATAGCGGTATCTCACGATAGGTATTTCCTGGATAACGTAGCCAATAAAATCTGGTTTATCGAAGATAAAGACATTAAGGAATATCCTGGTACTTACGCGGAGTATGAAGAATGGAATGCAAAAAGAGTGCAACCAATTCCAACGAGTATCCCAGTAAAACAGGAGAAAGAGGTAAAGCCTAAGGTTGAAGAAAAAGCAGCTCTAAATGCTCAGCAGCAGCTTAAAAAGTTAAATGATCAATTGCAAAAATCAGAGCAGGAAATTGCTGCTTTTGAACATAGCGTAAAAACCATTGAAGCAAAAATTGCGGATGAGGATGTTTACTCAAATTCTGGTAAATTAGCTGAAGCGAACGCAGCATATGCTACAGCTAAATTGTTGTTGGATACTGCTCAGAAAAACTGGGAAGATCTAGCTTCACAAATCATGGAATTAGAAAGCAAATAAATGATAAAACGGGTAGGATTGTTCTTTTTACTAGTATGTTGCATTCAAATTGCAAGGGCACAAAACCAGCAGTTTGTTTACGACAATAAAGTATATCTGCCACAGATTAAAACGGTACAGTGTTACAATACTAAAAAAGAACAATCCATCCCAATCCTAACCTTGAAATCAAATGAGCAGCTTAGCTTCTCCTTTGATGACCTGAATGGAAGCAGCAAGATCTACTGGTACACGGTAGAGCATTGCACATCGGAATGGAAATCTTCAGGGATCTCTCCTATTGATTACCTGGATGGTATATCGGAAGACAGAATAAACGATTACAAATATTCTTTCAACACGCTTCAAAAATACACACACTACCAACTTTCATTACCTAACTATCAGATTAAGCCTAAAATTTCGGGCAATTATTTATTAAAGGTATATGAGGATGGTAACCAACAAAAGCCTGTTATCTCTCAGCGTTTTTATGTGGTAGAAAACCTGGTTGATGTAGGTGTAGAAGTTGTGGCAAGCTCGCAGGTTCCCCTACGTTTTAGCAACCAGAAAGTTAATTTTACAATCTTCCATAAAACGCCAATACAAAATCCATACACTAACCTGAAGGCCATAGTGATGCAAAATGGCATTCCTCAAACCGCCATTTTAAACACTAAGCCAACTTTTATCAAACCGGGTTCATTGGTCTACAATGACCTGTTGGCGAACGATTTCCCTGCTGGAAATCAATTTAGAAAGTTCGACATCCGTAGCTTGCGCTTTAAGGCGGAGAATGTCCAGGAGATTGTTAGAGACAAGATTTTTGAGGTGATATTGTTTCAGGATGTGAATACGAATAAACCCAAATACACCAATCTTGTCGATGAGAATGGTAACTTTTTTATTCGCAATACAGAAGGCAGGGATAACAATACCGATGCCGATTATGCCAATATTTACTTTACGCTAAATGCAACGCCACCTAATGCCAATGGTGATACTTATGTGGTTGGTCGATTTAATAATTATGTATTGGATGAAAGCAGTAAAATGACTTTTGAGCCTGCTAAAAAACGGTTTTATGGGAAAAACTTATTAAAACAGGGCCTTTACGATTACAAGTACATCTGGCTTGACAAGGCGACCGGAAAAATTGATCAGGCTATTTTTGAAGGCTCCTATTTTGAAACAACCAATACTTACCAGGTATTTGCTTACTACAAAAAACCAGGTGCAAGATGGGAAGAGCTGATTGGTTACAGCAACGTAAACACTTTAAGAAAATAATCCTCTATTCATCCTTCCTGCGGATGTCTATTCAATTTTAATTACTTTTGCAGAAATTATGAGTACAAAAATAAAAAGCCCGAAAGACTCTTTCACCATTATGAATGAGTTGGTATTGCCAAATGATACCAATACCCTTAACAATTTAATGGGAGGCCGATTGCTCCACTGGATGGATATTGCAGCGGCTATTTCTGCTCAGAAACACTGTAATCGCATTGTAGTTACTGCATCGGTTGATAATGTTTCCTTTAAACAGCCTATTAAACTGGGTGATGTAATTACAATTGAAGCTAAAGTAACTCGTGCTTTTAATACATCGGTTGAAGTGAGACTTGATGTATGGGCAGAGAACATCCCATCGGGTACCAGAGCTAAATCTAATGAAGCCTATTATACTTTTGTAGCGGTAGACCAGAGTGGTAGAACTATCCCTGTTCCGGAACTTTTGCCAGAAACGGAGGAAGAAATTGAATTGTTTGCCGGTGCATTAAGAAGGAGACAACTGCGTTTAATACTAGGTGGAAAAATGAAGCCTAATGATGCTATAGAGCTAAAAGCCCTGTTTTTTCCAGAATAATTGCTACTTTAGGAGCACATGACCACTTACACTACACTCATTATTTTAAGCGGCCTGGTTATCTTCTCCTATTTGTTTGACCTGGTTGCCAGCAAAACTAAATTGCCATCTGTCCTATTACTCTTGCTTTTAGGTATTGGTTTGCGCGTGCTGGTAGACAACCTTCAATTGCATACTTTTAATTTCCTAACCATATTACCTACGCTTGGAACTGTAGGTTTAATTCTAATCGTTTTTGAGGGGTCTTTAGAGCTCAAATACGAGCGGGAAAAGAATAAGCTGATAAAGGGAGCCTTTTTATCAGCTTTTTTTATTTTGATCGCTACGGTATCGGTCATCACCTTTATCATCTATCAGATTAGCGGAAAAGACCTTTACATCTGTTTTGCCAATGCCATTCCATTTAGTGTAATCAGCTCGGCAATAGCCATCCCCTCAGCCGCAGCGCTGAGTAAAAAGGGTAAAGAGTATATCATCTACGAATCTTCCTTCTCGGATATTTTAGGGATCATCCTTTTCAACTTTGCCATCACGAACCCGCACATTTCAATATCATCTTTTACAGGCTTAGCAATGACCACCACATTAATTGTAGTGGTATCCGCTGTATCTTGTGTTTTGCTGCTGTACATTATGGGGAAGATATCACACCATATCAAATTCTTCCTGATCATTTCTATTCTGATCATGGTGTATGCCATCGGGCAATCCTATCACCTTTCTTCGCTGGTACTAATCCTTTCCTTCGGGTTGTTTTTGAATAATGCCGACACCATTAAACATGTTTGGTTTAGAAGCGTCTTTATTTATAAGAATTTATCAAATGATCTGACTCAATTGTACCAGTTGTCGGCAGAAAGTGCTTTTATCATTCGTACCTTCTTCTTTGTCATCTTCGGCTTTACCATGAACATTTATGAACTGAATGACCAGGTAGTGATTGTGAACGGGCTGATTATGCTGGCTTCTATATTTACCATCAGATTTGTTTACCTAAAGCTCTTCAGGAAAGAAAACAGTGGTGCAGAGGTATTCATTGGTCCGAGAGGACTAATTAGTATTTTGCTATATTTTAACTTGCCACCAGCGCTTAAAATACCCGAAGTAGGCACCTCGTTTTTATTTGTAGTGGTATTAGGCTCTAGCTTGATTATGAGTGTAGGTTTGCTCTTAACAAAGAAATACGTAAGAGCAGAACCTTATTCTTCTATTTAGCTTCCCATTTCCAGGATTTTATCAAACTCTTCTGCTTTTAAGGGCATTACTGATAAGCGGCCTTGTCTAACTAATGAAACATCTTTCAGGCTTTCTTCGGCTTTGATCTGCTCCAGACTTACTGGATTTTTCAGCGATTCTACAGGGGCTAAATCTACCACTACCCAGTTCGCATCATCAGTTGTTGGGTCTTGATAAAACTCTTTCACCACTTTAGCTACACCCACCACATTTTTGCCTTCGTTGCTATGGTAAAACAGGACTAAATCTCCCTCCTTCATAGCTTTGAGGTTATTGCGTGCCTGATAGTTACGGACACCATCCCAGAATGTTCGACCATCTTGATTGAATTTTTCCCAGCTGTATTTAAAAGGTTCAGATTTTACTAACCAATGATTCATCTATTTCTTATTTAAAAGGGTTCTGTTATTTAAAGCCCAAAGCTAACAAATCAGAAAGAATATCGAGGAAAAAATTGGGTGTGTAAAAAGGTACGTTCGTCATCCTGAGTTTATCTCAGGATGGCGAACGTAAAAAAAAGAGCTTATTTTAACTAGTAACCATTGTTTCCAAATTCATCACCATTATTGATTGTATTCAGGAAATTGAAAGGAATAGGTCTGTTATAGTGTTTTGCCGGATTAAAGCTTGCTGCAGCCCTACGGTTGTATAGCGCTAGGCGAGTCTCGAATGCTCTATGACGTTTTAAAAGTGCCCAGCGGTTAAACTCACCACAAAGCTCTCTGGCATACTCATCAAAAACATCGTTCATCGTTGCTGTAGATAACATCATTCCCGTTCCAGCATTAAAATCCGCAGGATTACGACAAGCACGTTTACGCAGTTCATTTAAATATCCTGCAGCAACACCTGCACTTCCACCAGATTTAAGCGTAGCTTCAGCGGCAAGCAAATAAACTTCAGCCATACGCATCACCATAATATTACCTAGTTTTTGCTGGAAGTTACCACCCAGCCATCCACCATCGAAATTGTGGTTAAACTTACTTAAAGCAGGAAAAAGATTTGCCATAGTTAATGGGGTCAATCCATTACCTGTAGGATCTTTGTATTTGGCACCCGTTGGATCTGAAGGATCAAAAAGATCGTTGATATTCACCACTGCATATTTGCGAAGTGCTTTATCTGCAGGGCTTAGCTGATCCTTACTTAAAAACGCGAAAAACCTGTCTTCATCTACATCCAGTGGATATGGATGCACATTGGCATTTGCCACAGTAACTAAAGCAGAAGTTGCTCCTGTAGTTACACCTTTCGGCCATACTTTAGAGATGTATTGCCAGGTCGCATTTGGTGAAGCATTTTTGGCATCAACATCCGCATACGGATAGATTTTTTGACCAATAAATGCGGGATTAATACCATACTTGGTACACATTGCAGCATTAAGCGTAACTGTAGCGTCAGCATAAGTTACGTTTGCGGGGCTTGGGGGGGTTGCATTACTTGTTTTTGCCTGAACACCCGAATAGTTTGTAAATGCAGTCACAAATGAATTTTCCCATCTCTTATCATAAGTTGCATTAAAGCAATTGATCAGGTATTTTGTAGGCGCAATAAACGACTGGTTCAGACGTCCGTAATAAGCATTAGATGTATTTGACCCTGCTGCTCTCCTGAAAAGATCTGTACCTGCACCGAATGCATTGTCGAGCGATGGATAATAATGCAAATAAAGATTGGGCTTATTATTGCCTGTAAACACATCGTATGACGCGTTATAAGGATTTAACCCATATGCAGTAAATAAAACTTCAGCATTATTTCTATTGTTAGCAGCAGCAAACACCTGGGCAAAATCGGCATACATGGTAGCACCATATGCTCCTTTATTTAGAATCAGATCTTCAGCAACTTCTTTTGCCCTCAGCCAGTAACTTTTTGTTCCTTCCATTAATCCTTCGCCACCTCCTTGCGCATAAGCACGGGCAAGCAAACCAAGCGCAGATTTTTTGGTTACGCGTTGAAGGTTGCCCTGGTAAGGTGTCACTGGCAAATTCTGGGCACCGGTTGTTAAGTCGGAAATAATTTGAGTATAAACGTCAGCAACGCTATTCCGCACAGGAGTCAGGTTTACAGGACCAGCAGTTGTGATCAATGGAATATTACCAAATTGAGCAACCAGTACAGAATAATAATAAGCCCTCATTACCTGTGCTTCTGCTACAAGGGTTTTAATATCCGTAGCATTTCCGTCTTTTATCAGCGGAGCCATCTCTATGGTTTTATTACAATCTTTAATTGAACCCCAGGCATAATCCCAGGTGTTGGTTACCAGGTTAAAATTATTGGTAAATTCTTCATAAGCCATCACCTGTCTGTTACTTACAGAATTCGTAGGCGATGTCCATAAATCTGTCCCAACTTCAGAAACGATCCCGTATGGCATACTGATCAATGTACCCCAAAGCCCTGTATAAATATTAGACTGAAATGATCTAAAACCGTTAAAATCTCTGAGCACCTCTTCTTCCGCCAGCGCATTAGGATTATATTCGTCTAACTTACATGATGGCACGCTCAATATCATCAATAAGCCTAATCCACATGTACAAAATATTTTCTTTATATTTTTCATCTCTATTTTTTTATTTGTTACAGCTACTGAACAGGTGTTCCTCGCTATTTTATTTTCCAGGATTAAAATGATACATTCAAACCAAACACAAGCTGTTTAGTCAATGGGTAATCCATCTCCCCATTCATTTCCGGATCGTAGTCTTTCAACAGATGGCTTTTTGTAATCACCAATGGATTGGTCAGGGTGCTGTAAAAACGCACTTTACGCATAGCTATCTTTTTTGCAATATTTTCAGGCAATGTATACCCCAGTGTGATGTTTTTGATTTTAAAGAATGAACCGTCTACATAATTCAGTCCTGAAAATCCGGTCATAGTTGAAGGAGACGCAAGAATATTCATTACAGGAAAATCATTAGATGGGTTTTCTGGTGTCCAGTAATTAAAGTCAGCGAGAAAAGTTCTTGGCGGACTGGCAACAGTTGCCAATGCACTGGGATTATACCATCCCAACATCACATAGTTGATTGTTTGTCCCCAACGTAAATAAGAATAAATACCCAGATCAAAATTTTTGTATTTAAAATTGTTTTGGAAACCCAATGAAAAATCAGGCGAATTATGTCCTATAGTCTGAAAGTCATTGGTATTATTGTAATTGTAGAGAGAAGATGGGGCAGTTAATGCAGAATTAAATCTTTGCGCATCGGCCAGATTAGTATAATAATACTGGCTCGTGCCTTCCCTCCTAAATACCCCATCAGCCAGTTTAACAATTCCAGGTGTATTTACTTTTAAGTCTCCCGGGCGTCTTCCAAATGCACCTGCATCTGCTTCCTCGCCTATTTGCCAGATTCCATCAATTTTAAAATTTCTAAATGAAGCAATTGGCTCTCCAATGGTCAGTGTATAATTTCCAGCTGTCCGATTCTCTCCTGCCGTTACGTTATTTGTAATGTTATTGGCAAGACCATTTGTTATTTTTAAAATTTTCTCATTATTACGAGCAAAAGCAATAGAAGAGGTCCATTCAAAATTCTTGCTTACGATATTACGTGTATTCATGGTGACTTCAAAACCTTTGTTGTTGGTTTTCGCAATATTCATATAGGTTTGATAAGGTGTACTACCACTGATGGCTGCTCCGGTAGTGATAGGGGCGTTTACAGCATAAATTACCCCGTCAGTATTCGTATTGTAATAATCTAAGGCCATATCAATACGATTGTTAAATAAGCCCAGATCCAGGCCAAGGTTTAAAGTTTTAGACTTCTCCCATCTCAGGTCTGGATTGGTCAGAATACGCGAACTACGGTAAATAGGAACCATCTCCCCACCTAATGACATATTAGTTTGATCAACGAAATTAGCAGAAGAGTTAGGGGGTATAAAGGAAGTTCCCGCAACACCCCATGTAGCACGAACTTTAAGGTTATTGATATATTTCTTTGTACCCGCCATAAAGTTTTCATCAGAAATTCTCCAGCCAGCAGACACTGCGGGGAAAGTATCCCACTGATTGGTTTCATATAATACCGAAGATCCATCTCTGCGTACTGAAGCCGAAAAAAGATACTTACCTTTATAAGCATAATTGATACGCCCCATCAAACCGAAGGTTTTCTTCATATCATAACTTGATATGGAAGTGGTGTTCACATCGCCACTAAACCTGTACCATTTAAATTTGTTGTTGGCAATATTGGTTTGATTCATCTCGGTCCTTGTATTCTGGACGTGGATATAAGATGTAACACCGGTAAATGTAAAGTCATGATCTTTTCCAAGCAGGTAGTTATAGGTCAACACATTTTCCCACTGATATTCCTGATAACGATTTTGATTAATCCTTGCTCTGGCCGTATTTGCGTTTATATAGGTATAATTTACAGAACCCACCCCATCAAAACGATAGGTATTTAAATAATCCATACGTACGCCCGCACGGCTTAAAATAGTTAGCCCCTTTAATGGTCTGATTTCAATGTATGGATTAAAAAACACTTTTGTATTGTTATCTACGTTTCCATAAACTCCAGGCTGATAGTCGAGTAAAAGGTTGTACACGTTACTTCCCAGATCAGGGTTTATAGACCCATCAGTTTTATAAGGCTGTACCAGGGGATCAGTAACAATAGCATTTTCCAGTTTGTCCTGGGCTTTATTTCTATTCACATACGAGGCCTGAAGGTTGGCTCCTATAGAAAGCCAGCTTCTAATTTTATGATCCAGACGCATGCTTGTAGAATAGAGCTTGTAATCATCTCCGATATACTGGCCTTTCTCATCATTTAAGTTAAATGAAACGTAAGCTTTTGTAACATCGGTACCTCCGGAAGCAGCTAAGCTATAGTTTTGCAAAGCAGCGTTTTCTCTCATGAAAATATCTGCCCAATTCACAAAATTGCCCTGGTTGAACAAATTATATCTAGCAGTTCCAAAAATTGCTTCATCGTTTGCAGGTGATTGCCATAGCGGTGGACCAGCTTGAGGAAATCCATTTGCTGCAGCAACTGCAGTTGTCACCCACTTTCTGGTTGCACCATCGAAGTTATATTTATAGGCCTCTCTTTTCGCCTCCAGATACTGGTCTCTGCTCAGTGCTTCCGGAACAACCGACCAACCATTATACCCATAATAAGAGTTGAAATCGATATTTATTTTTCCTGCCTTTCCACCTTTTGTGGTAATGATGATTACACCATTTGCTCCTGATGCACCGTATACAGCCGTTGAAGCTGCATCTTTCAATACATCGATAGATTCAATATCATAGGGATTTAAAGTAGCATAATCACCCGGCAAACCATTGATGATAAATAAAGGTGTACTATTAGCATTAAACGATCTGTTTCCGCGCAACTGTAAGTTAACACCTTCTCCGGCTTGTCCTGATGAACGACTAATATCCAAACCTGCAACCCTTCCCTGTAACGATTCCATAGGATTCGGCCCAGGTCTGGCTGTAATTTGTTCAGGTTTTACTGACACCACAGACCCGGTAAGGTCACGTTTTTTGACAGTACCGTAACCAATAACCACAACATCATCCAGTTCGTCAATCGCTTCCATTAGGACTACCCGCATATTGTTCGATGCGACAACTTCTACAGTTTTGAAGCCAACTGCACTAAATATCAATACACTGTTTTGATTTTCCAGATCGATGCTAAATTCACCTTTACTATTGGTGGCAGCAGCCCTGGTTGTATTCTTGACTTTAATACTTACACCAGGCAGGGGGGCGCCTTTACCGTCTACAACTGTCCCTTTGACGTTTATTGAGTTTTGCACAAAAAAAACAGCACTGTTAAGTTTAGCAACTGTTGATTTTTCTGTTGCGAAAGAAGAGATCGGTAAAATTGCCACGGCCAGTAGCAACTTAATACCTGACAGTGCTCTCCAATGGCATTTCTTGAGTAGTGTTTTTTGCATAGTTTTCATCAATAATTGGTTAAAGATTTGGTTTATAAATCGCAAAATTCAACACCTTATCAACCAGAAGAAAAAACATTTGATATGTAAATTTACGAACGATACATTCATAAGTAATACCCTGAGAAATGTTTATACTTGGTTATTAGGTCCCGAATAAAGCGGTATCTATGATAACAAACTTACATAATACAGCCTATGGGAAGGTTCAAATTTGTTCGAAAATGGTTCATTTTTATTCGAAGTCCTTCAAAATCTCAGGAATGGGTCAAATGTTTCACGTACTGGGTGGGTGAAGTGTTATATTTCTCTTTAAAGCAGGTGCTAAAGTATTTTGGATTGTTAAACCCAACTTCAAAAGCCACCATCGATATCCTTTCTTCACCTGCGTCAAATAATTGTTTGGCTCTAGCCAAACGCATATCCCTTACAAAATCAACAGCAGTTACTCCTGCTAAGCTCCTAAACTTACTATAGAAAGCTGTACGACCCATCGCTACCTGATCTGCCAAGGCTTCAATGGTAAAATCTGGATTGGCCATATTTTCTTCCACAATCTTAATTACATTTTTAAGGAAGATTTCATCCTTGGAAGTAATTACAACCTGACCAGGTAAAAGATCAACAACCTTGTCTTTAATCTGGCTAAACATTTTCCGTCGCTGTTTGATCAGGCTTTGCATGGCAGTAATCAGCATTTCTTTATTAAATGGTTTGGTAAAATAATGATCAGCCCCATACCGCAATCCCTCTAACTTGCTTTCGATTGATGCCCTTGCACTGAGCAGTACAATCGGAATATGGCTGGTACGTTGGTCGTTTTTGAGTTTATCCAACATTTCAATCCCATCCATTACAGGCATCATCACGTCACTAAGAATTAAATCTGGAAGAATTTTAGTCGCAGTTGTAAAACCTGCCAAACCATCATTTTCGCAAATTACGGTAAAATGCGCACCGAGTTCTTTGGTTAGGAAAGCGCGCAGTTCATAACTATCTTCGACAAGCAACAACACGGGGTACAACGACGAATCAGTCATCAGCTCTTCGGTATATAGCGAATTTAAATCCGCAGCCGGTACAGCTGTCTCCTGCGCTTTCCATCCGATATCATTCGTTACATTTTCTAAAACATTTCCCTTTAATGGCAAGATTACTTCTACGGTTAAACCTCCATGTTCATTGTTATTAGCGGCAACAGTTCCATTGTGCAATTCGGCAATTTCTTTCACCAGCGCAAGGCCAATACCGATTCCCTTAATGGCATTGGTTTCCTTTCTATTGTCAATGTGATAAAGCACGAAAACCTCTTCTAGCTGATCAGGTGGCAAGCCAATTCCACGATCGCTAATTGCGATGCTAAAATTATGATGATTGTCTACTTTTATAAATATCTCTATTAAGCCTCCTTCATTAGAAAATTTATAAGCATTAGCGAGTAAGTTATACACCATCACATCTACTTTTTCAGGATCAATCTGTACATAAAGTTCATCAAACTCACATTGTATCGCAAAGCTGATGTTTTTTTCAGTGTCCGCGCCTTTGAAGTAATCCGGAAACTTTCTGATGAAACCTATCAATTCAACGATCTGGTAATGGAGCTCCCCTTTCCCACTCTGAATCTTCCTAAGATCCAGCCATTGATCCATAAATCGTGTTAACCGACCCGCGTTTCTATGGATCATCTGTATGTACTGACTCCCTTTTACGGAGAGTTGTTCAGTCTCCATGATTGCTTTTATAGGATTTAAGATCAACGTTAATGGTGTTCGCAATTCATGAGAAACCTGTGTAAAGAAGTCTACCTTAAGTGCCGCCACCTCACGTTCAATGGCAACACTTTGTCGCAAGCGTAGTATCGTTCGTATAATTCTAAAAATAACTATTATAGCGCCAGACAGTAAGATTGCATAAAATAGGTAGGCCCACCATGTCCGCCAAAATGGAGGTTGCACATTGATTTCCAGCTCTTTCGTAGTTTCATTTAAATAGTAATCATTTTTCAAGTTTTTAACTTCAAAAATGTATTCACCCGGTGGTAAATTGGTATAAGTAGCGCGATGCTGATTGCCGCTAAAATGCCAGTTATTATCAAATCCCTTAAGTCGGTAAAGCAGCTGACGCTTTAATCCATCCCGAAAATCAAGCATACCAAAACCAATGCTAATGGTATTCTGATCATATTTAAGCTGTAGTTTATCTACTTTATCAATTCCTACCTGAAGTACTGATCCAACATCGCCTACATTGACGGATTGATTATTTATCAAAAGGTTATGGAAGATAATCCTGCTGCTTCTCTGCTTTTCATTCAGATTTAAGGGGTCAAATTTTAAAAATCCTTTTTCGGTTCCAAATGTGATTTCGCCATTGGGCGATGCAGTCACTGTTCCCTCAGAAAATGTGGCTACGAACACACCATCTTCTTCGCGATAATTACGAAAAGTTCCTTTTGTTGGGTCAAATCTAGAAAGTCCCGTTTGTGTAGCGAGCCAAATCTTACCATTTTTATCTTGTTGCGCACTTAATACATGATTACTTAGCAGTCCGGCGGTCGAATTATAGTTTTTAAACTTTATACTTTTTAATGGGTCGGCATAATTTGCTTTACACAATCCGCCACCAGAAGTGGATAGCCACATTTCCTCCTTTCCATCATAAAAAATATGCTGTACATCATTGGCACCAAGGCTATTTGGATCAGTCTCTTTATTTACGTAAAACTTAACTTTTTGTGGAACATCGGAGATACCATTTGGCCGAAGGATCATTAATCCATTTGTCGTTCCAACCCAAAGATTATGATCAGCATCAGCAGTAATACTCCTGATTTTACAGAATTCCGCCGTTTCCTTCATATGCTGACCAACATGAACGAAAGCCGTGATTCCATTTTCTTCTGTGGCTAAATCCAGGCCTCTTTCAAAAGTGCCCAACCAAACCCGCTTACTTTGATCTTCAAACAATGCAACTATTTTATTGCTGCCTAAACTATTCTTATCGGATGGATTATGTTCAAAATGACTTAAGCGATAGGATGTTCCTTCGGTAGAGATAGGATCTGCTTTGAATAATCCGTGTCCCTTCGTCCCAATCCAAATTGTTCCTTTGTGATCTTCAAGTATTGCATATATCGATCCTAAACCATTTTTCGGCAGGTTTTCAATGGGATTAGGTTGTAAACCTCCATTTTTATATAAAAAAATGCGCCCTTTTTTTGTCCCCATCCAGGTACGACCAAAATGATCAGTGGTAATCCCCCTAACCTGGTTAGCTAAACGATTTGAATTTTCAGTAACTAATTGTGGGCTAAAATCAGAATTTGGTGGAGTAATTTCAACGATTCCTTTGTGAGTTGCAAGCCATATTACACCAAATCGATCATATAGGCAATTATTAACCATATCTGGAAACATACCATTCACACTTTCTCCTTCGGCAAGATAGGCACCAGAAATCACCATTTTGGGCTCATCAAAATAGCCAAATCCGCCACCTTTCATATTTACCCATATGCGCCCTAAATCATCCTCAAAAATATTATACTTTTGCAAGCCATTATTGATTCCGTCTGCTCTATTTTGAAACCAATTGAATTTACCTGTACCTGGCACATATCTGATCACCCCTCTTTTACCAGATTCTATCCATAAATTACCAGATCGATCTTCGAAAATCGTGGAAGCATTTATTTTTTCGTCGATTCTTGTATCGTTTACGAGTTCTGCCTTATCGTTAACAGTTAAGAGCGATCCCTTATTAGTTGTACAAAAAAGCAAGGCATTCTTTTTCGATTTCTTCAACCCTACAATAGCATCAGTTGTTATTTTCTTAACCAGTACATTATGACTTATTTTGTTGATGGTTACCAGATGACCGCTTAAGGTTGCGAGGTAAATAGACGATTCGTCCTCTGAGAAGCTGGTAAAATTTAATGATGACAATAGTTGGTTGGTAAGGCGAATTCGTCCATACCTCCCATTTTCATTTGTTTTTACACCATAAACTCCACGATGGGTACCTAGCCAAATTTGATTGTGCTGATCTGAAAAAATAAAGCGAACGCTATCTGAACCTATTTTACCGCCAGCTTTTGCCTTAGTATTGAAAGGAACCGCCCGGAGCTTATCATGCTTAGTCGAAATGATATGCCCCCCCATTCCCCGCATAGTTATGCCAACAAGACCTGGACGCAGGTAATAAATTTCAGTTGCCTGTATATTGCTTTCCCCTAAATTAAGCTCCTTCAAAGAGGAAAATTTCTCGCTCTTTTTGACGAAACAGTATATACGTTTGTCCAATCCCTTTAACCAAAGGTTGCCTTCTCCATCATCAATGATGCGCTCTATACGACTGGTTCTTACGGCCGCAGCGATATCACCCGGACCATATTTAAAAGAACTGAAATTTCTACCATCAAATCTATTGATTCCGCCCCATCCACCAATCCAAATATAACCATCCTGATCCTGCACAATGACATTGGTACGATCATGAGACAAGCCATCTTCACTGGTATACCTGGTTACCTTACAATTGATCTGAGCCTGTGACAGAGGTGTCCAACCGAAAATAACTAGTGTAAATAAAATAACACGTAAGAGGCACATGACTATTAAGTTATGCAGCTGAATATACAGGATATTTCGAGAGTTTAATTCCAAAAGTCTTATAAAATCTTTTTTTGAGCTTATATTAGCTAAACAGAAAAACCAAAACATTCACCAACCGCTCTATGTATAAAACATTACTGTTATCCATTCTTCTAGTTAAATTTTATCGCATGCAACTTTATGATGAGGCTTTGCTTAATCAAAATAAGGCGATTGAAATGCTTAGTAAACAAAAGAACTCAAATGACAGACTTTCGACACTAAAGGCGGAAGCCGAAAAAATGAAACAAAGGAAATTGTAAATGAACACGAATGCACTAAACCCAGAAATCTTAAAAACTAAACAACATTTTGAAATTCTTGACGGATTAAGAGGAGTAGCTGCATTGGCTATTGTGGTGTTCCATTTCATGGAAATGGTATATCTTCCCGGCAAAAACTTCATTGCACATGGCTTTTTAGCGGTAGATTTCTTTTTCTGTTTATCGGGATTTGTAATTGCTTATGCTTATGATGACCGGATCGGGAAAATGGGGATTAAAGAATTTTTCAAATCCAGGCTGATCAGATTACATCCTTTGGTGATCATGGGTTCTGTATTAGGTTTATTGGCCTTTCTGTTTGATCCCTTTGGTAGAACACCAGAAGTATATAGTGCCGGAAAAATCATACTTATTTTCCTTTGCTCCATCTTACTTATTCCATATCCTGTAATTGCCGAGCGTTCATTTAACTTGTTCGGGTTAAACGCACCTGCATGGTCGTTATTTTGGGAGTATGTAGCCAATATCCTTTATGCACTTATTCTTTGCCGACTAGATCGTCGTATTCTGCTTATACTGGCTATAATAGCTGCAGGCACACTTTGCTATGTGAGCTACCGTGCTGGTGGTAGCTTATTGGGTGGATGGGCTGGAGAAAACTTCTGGGACGGCGGTGCCCGAATCGCCTATTCATTTTTAGTGGGTATGCTGATTTTCCGTTTTAACTGGATCATAAAAAATAAACTAGGTTTTTTGGGCTTATCGGTGTTATTGTTGCTGGCCTTTTTTCTGCCAGATTCCAAATGGAACGGGTTTACTCAACCAATGGTAGTACTGATTTACTTCCCGCTGCTTGTGGCTTTGGGTGCTGGTGCAAACCTTAGCCAAGGCGTAAAAAACTTATGTGTATTCTCGGGTAAAATATCTTACCCATTGTATATGACACATTATGCAGTGATATGGATATTTTTGAGCTACTATACTACTCATAAGCCTGAAACACCACAATTAACGATGATTATACTAACAGGAACAATCCTTTTACTTGGATTCGCTTATCTGGTAATGACGGTTTATGATACACCTGTAAGAACTTACTTAACCAAATTAAGGTCAAAAAAATAAACAATAAAAAACACGTAAAAGCAAAGAGCGGGTGTATCAAAATCATGATACACCCGCTCTTTGCTTTTACCGCTAAATCCTATTCTTCAATATCCGGATCTGCATGCAAAGTATCTTTGTGTGCATCGGCACTATAGCTTGCTTCCAGCTCAGCCAACTTCTGCTTTCCGTAAGCCAGTTTTGTAATTAGTACAAACAATACCGGCACAATAAATATGGCCAGAATAGTTGCCGACAACATACCTGCGGCTACTGTCCAGCCAATGGTTTGTCTGGATACCGCTCCTGCGCCTACCGACAATACCAAAGGAATTACCCCTAAAATAAATGCCACAGAGGTCATCACAATCGGTCGTAACCTCAACTTAACAGCCTCCATTGTTGCAGGAATAAGTCCCATTCCCCAATCTACACGCTCCTTTGCAAATTCAACAATCAGAATCGCATTCTTCGCCGAAAGTCCGATCAGGGTAATTAAACCTACCTGAGCATAAATGTTATTATCCAGATGAGGCAAGAATATCAATGCCAGAATAGCACCGAATAAACCTAAGGGAACGCTTAGTAAAATTGAAAAGGGAACAGACCAGCTCTCATATAAAGAGGCCAATAAAAGGAATACGACAACAATAATTAATGCAAATATAACTGTGGTACTGTCCCCTGCTTCTTGTTCCTGCTGACTCATTCCGGAGAAGTTGTAACTGTAACCAGCTGGTAGGTTTTCAGCCGCTGCGTTCTCTAAAGCAGCCAATGCCTCACCACTACTCTTACCTGGTTTTGCAGCACCGCTAATCTCAATAGATCTAAACAGGTTATAATGATTAATAACTGAAGGATTCTCTATCTTTTTATAAGAAACCATTGTAGTCAATGGAACCGGAACCCCTTTTATGTTTTTCACATAAATCTGATTCAAATCCTCAATCTTACTTCGGTAATTGGTATCGGCTTGGGCAACAACCCTAAAGCTTCTACCATATTTAGTAAAATCATTGATATAAGCACTACCAAAGTAAGAAGATATCGTACTGTAAACAGCCCCGATGGATACGCCCATCTTCTTCACTTGATCGCGATCCACACTAATCTTATAATTTGGCGTATTGGAATTGAATAAGGTATAAGCCATTCCAATAGCTGGATCTTGATTTGCCGCTCCTAAAAACTTGCCCACAACCTCCTGGAATTTCTTAATGTCACCAGTCTGCTGCTCCTGAACCTGCATGGTAAAACCACCGCTGAAACCTAAGCCCGGAATTGGAGGTGGCTGTACGGCAATTAAATTACCTTCCTTATCACCAGCAAAGGCTCTTTGTACATTAGCGACCACAGCTGATACATCTTTTTTACGGTCATTCCAATGGTGTAACTGCACAAAGAAGGTAGCCGCATTGGATTTAAATGAACTATTTAAGATGTTCATTCCGGAAATAGAGGTCACATTTTTGATTTCAGGATTCTCCTTACGGATCGTTTCAATAATCCTGGCTACATAAGCATCCGTTCTTACTGCAGATGAACCTTCTGGTAAAGTGGCACCCATAATAAATACCCCAGCATCCTCATTAGGAATAAATCCTGATGGTTTTGCACTAAACAAACCAACTGTACCTGCATAAATACACACCAGTAATACCATTACTAAGGGCGCTTTTTTCAAACACCACTGTACACCTTTAGAATATTTACTGGTTACGCGTGCAAACCATGCGTTGAACTTATAGAAAAACTTATTTAAGCCTTTTGAATCTTTATGAATGTCCATCGGTTTTAGCATCAATGAACACAATGCAGGCGTTAACGTTAGGGCAATAAATGCGGAGATCAATACAGATATGGCAATTGTGATGGCAAACTGCTGATACAACTGACCAACCATTCCCGGAATAAAGCCTACCGGAACAAATACCGCAGCCAGAATTAATGCAATTGCAATAACAGGCGCTGTGATGTCCCGCATCGCTTTCCTCGTTGCCTCTTTGGCCGATAAGCCCTCATGGTCCATATAATGCTGCACAGCCTCCACCACAACAATGGCATCATCTACCACAATACCAATGGCGAGGACGAAACCAAACATAGTCAACACGTTTACCGAGAAGCCCAGCAAGTTAAAGAAGATAAAAGTACCAATAATGGAAACCGGGATCGCCAATACAGGAATTAATGTTGCTCTCCAACTTTGAAGGAACAGGAATACTACTATAGTTACCAATATCAATGCCTCGATCAGGGTTTTAACTACACCATCAATAGACAGATTTACGATAGATACCGTTTCATATCCGATCGTATAATCCAAATCTTCAGGGAAGGATTGCTTTAACTTATCAAGCGTTTTAATAATCCCTTCGTATGTTTGTACCGCATTACCTCCGGGAGTCTGGTTAACCCCCATCATCGCTGCCGACTTACCGTTGATCTGCGCATTGATGCTATAAGCAAATTCACCCAGTTCAATTCTGGCAACATCTTTCAAATACACTGCCGAACCATTTTCAGAAGTCTTTACAATAATGTTCCTGAATTCTTCTTCAGTACTCAGGTCACCATCCATAATCACGGAGAACTCAAAAGTCTGGTTACCCTTCTGCGGTGGTCCACCTACACTACCTCCCGGAATACGCGTATTCTGCTCCTGAATAGCTGCAGAAACCTCTGCCGGAGTAATCCCCATAGCTGCCATTTTATTGGCATCTAACCATACACGCATACTAAATGGCTGTCCAAAAGCCATCACATCCCCTACTCCTTTAACCCTTAAAAGGGCATCTTTTAAATATAAGTTGGAGTAGTTAGATAAGAACTTTTGGTCGTAGGTGCCCTTTGGAGAATACAATCCAAGCACCATTAACATGTCTGTATTTGCTTTTTTTGTGGTTACACCTAACCTTCTTACCGCTTCCGGCAATGAGGGTTCGGCAATACCAACACGGTTCTGCACATCTAATGCAGCAATGTCAATATCTGTTCCTACTTCGAAAGTTACCGTAATGGTCGATCTACCATCAGCAGTACTTGAAGAGGTCAGGTACTTCATACCTGGTGTACCATTAATCTGGCTTTCAATAGGTGTGGTTACCGTTTGTTCAACGGTCTGTGCATCTGCACCGGTATAGGTGGCACTCACCGTTACTGTCGGCGGTGCAATATTTGGGTACTGGCTAATGGGTAGCCCTGTGAGTACAATGATACCCACCATAACGATCAGTATGGAGATAACAATCGCCGTTACCGGACGTTTTATAAAAACTTCTGAAATCATAATGTCTTAAAATATTTTGAAACTATTTTTTTGCAGGCTGCGTCGCAGCAACCTCTGGAGATTTTGTAGCTGCCTGAACTATTGAACCTGGTCTTACGTTTTGCGCTCCTTCCGAAACGATGACTTCACCGGCCTGTAAGCCGTTCAATACCACAATCTTCTCTCCTGTTTCCGAGCCAAGCTTAATGATACGTTGCTGTGCTTTACTGCTATCACCAACTACATACACCATATACTCACCTAATTGCTCCGATACCGATTTGTAAGGAATCGTTACTTGCTTGCTTTCGGCTTTGTTTAAAACCTTAACGTTACAAGTCATACCACTCAACAACATACCAGAGGTATTAGGATAACTGATTCTTACTTTTATCGTTCCTGTTCCAGGATCAACTGAACGGTCTACGGCTACAATTTTTCCTGCCATCTTATACACGCTTTTATCCTGAAGCTCTATGCTGAATACAGAATCTTTAACGGTTGAAGCATTTTGTTGTAGCTTAAGAAATCGTGGAATATCTTTTTGATTTACGGCAATATCAACAGCAATCGGATCATTTGCCGAAACGGTGTTCAACAAGGTAGTGCCCTGACTTGCCAACGCGCCAACCTTTACTTGTGAGATACCGATAGTACCTGTTAGTGGCGACACGATAACCGAGCGGTTAAGGTTTGCTTTTGCAGTGGCCAAAGCGGCTTCTGCTACTGCAACCTGAGATCCTGCATTAGCCATATCTGTTAACGCATAATCCACACGTTGCTTAGCCACAGCTTCCTGTTTTGCCAGATTGGTATAGCGCTCAGCATCTTTTTTTGCTTTAAGGTGATTGGCCTTTGCTACTTGTAAATTAGCATTTGCAGAATTGTAAGCAGCGAGGTAATTGGTACGGTCTATTTCGTAAAGCTTCTGTCCTTTAGTTACTTTTTGGCCATCTTTAACAAAGATAGCTGTCACATAACCACCAACTTCAGCTCTTAGTTCAACTTCATTTAATGCCACAACCACACCTGGATAAGTATCTACGGTGGTCACGTCTTCTTCAGCTACTGTATAAACACTTACTGGAATAGCTGCAGGGGCTGCTGCCATTTGTGCAGGTTTTTCTGAACTCCCACATGATGCTAAAATAGCAGCGCCTAATATTAAAATGCCTGGTTTTATCGAATTGAATTTCATTGCTGATTTTATTGAGTAATAGTTATTGTTCCTAATGCTTGTTGCACATCTAATTTTGCGGAAAGCAAACTGTAAAGTGCATTTAGATAATTGAGTTGTGTAGTTCTTAGATCGGTTTCTGCAGTCATCAGATCCAGGTATGTTTTAATCCCCTCATCGTATTGAAGCTTTATCGTTCCGTACACTTGTTTAGAGATTTCTTGATTTTCATTTGCAGTTTTCCAATCGTTTAAACCCGCTTTATAAGTTGCCATTGCCTGCTCATATTGACTATTGATCTGGTTTTTGGTATTCTCCAGGTCTAAATCAATTCGTTTCTCCAATAATTGTGACTTACGGATTTCCTGAGTACGCTTAGTTCCCTGGAAAATTGGGATACTCAATTTCAATCCTGCCATTGATCCTGGGTACGAGTTACTATATAAATCCTTAAAATCGTTATTCATGTAATTCCAGCTGTAGTTTGCAAAAGCAGACAGCTTAGGCATATATGCCAATTTGTTATAAGAAGTATTGATTTGTTGTAACTGACGCTGGGTTTCTAATTGTTTAAATTCAATTCTATTGCGTGGATTAAGGACCTGTGCCGTATCTAACAACACCTCCTGCTCCATGCCCTTTTCATTAAACACCAGACTTAAATCATTACCGGCATCATAACCTATAATAGATTTTAGATAAGCATACTTGTATTTTAACAATTCCTGCGTTCTTTTTCTATCTGCTCTAGCGTTACTCAAACTGATTTGAGCCCTTTGGAAGTCAGTTTTATCCACTAAACCTGCATCATACTGTGCTTTGGCATCTTTAAATTGTTTTTCTAAACGGGAAATATTTTCATCGATGATTTTAAACTGCTCCTGACTCGTCAGGATATCATAAAAAGCCTTGCTCACTTCAACCACCGTAGTGATTTTAGTGTTTTCAGTACCTTGTTTATACTGCTGTCTGTAATACTTTGCTGACTTAGAAGCCTGAATTAAGCCCGCATTTAGTAATTGTTGATCGGCTTGTAAAGTAATACCCGAAGTATTCTTAGTACCTAAAGTCATGTACGAAGTCTGCCCATCAACAGTTAAAGCATTTACCTGTTGCTTCATGTTGTGGTTAAAACTCGCATCTGCGTTGATTTGTGGCAACCAGCCTGAAAGTGCAGATTTGATATCACGTTCGCCAATCTCTTCATCTACGAGGGTCTGTTTTACACCTGGCTTATTTTTTAGGGCATAGTTAATCACATCCTGCAACGATGCTTGTTGCAATACTGTTTTTGTGCTGTCGGTCTGCGCAAAAATATGCGAAGGAATAAAGACCGTTCCCATCACAAAAAGCATAAATGATATTTTATTTAATTTCATAATGTCTTTCGAATTGAAAATTTTGAAGCTGCAAAAGTAATTTTACCTGGAAGTGGCTGGGGTAAAAGTTGACCGAACTCAACAATTTTGAGACTGAACCGACGCATAAGCAAGCTCAAATGAAATTCATTTATGTAAATTTATAAATCGATAAAGGTGTCGGTTGAGTACTGAGATTATCCGTTCTGGCCTTAACTTTACGGCATTCGGTTAGTTTTGCTGATCAGAATGGCTTCTAAGTGGTATCCTTGTATATTAAGCTCGTATAATCAATGGCATTAAAGAAAGAATCTCAAGACTTTTATAAATATTTCAGGTTTATTATTATCCCTGTGGTATTTGTTGGCTTCTATTTGTTGGCCTTCATGATTGACCCTAATAGGCCATGGTCGGGCTTTTTCAAAAGAGATACAACCGAGATCCTTACTGAATGGATCTTTGTATCTATTTTCTGCTTACTAATTACCGAGATCAGTCTAGCCATTGCGCGCACACTGGATCGCAGATTACCTTGGGTTTTGTATCCGCTGTGGAGATTTCTCCTTCAATTTAGTCTGCAGATTATCGCTTCGATAGCCTTCCTTTATATCTATTTACACATTACGCTGGGTGCATTTGGAGGAGAAATGAAGTTTAGTGATCTGAATGCTGAGGGATTGCGACAGTCATTCGTAGTGAGTGCGCTTTTATCTGTATTGATCAGCTTAATTTTTACGGGCAATTTCTTTTTACAACAATGGAAAGCTGCTATGCTGGAAACTTCAAATTTGAATTTAAAGGCTGCAGAATTGAAGCAGATTGCGCTCGAATCAGAGTTACAATCGCTCAAAATGCAGCTCGACCCCCATTTTATGTTTAACAACTTCAGCACACTTTCTGCTCTTATTGCTGAGGATGCTAATGCTGCTCAACACTTTCTCGAAAACCTATCCCGTGTATATCGGTACATGATCATCAATGTCCATAAAAATATCATTTCTGTAGAAGAAGAGATTCGTTTTGCGGAAGCCTATTTTTACCTCATCAAAATCCGCTTGGGCGAAAACATAAAAATGCAATTGACATTAAGTGATGAGGTGCTTAAAAAGGGGATCCCTCCAATTACGTTACAATTATTGATAGAAAATGCGATTAAGCACAATACTGCGTCACGTTCTAAACCATTGACGATAAATATTAACGAGGATGACCAGAAAAACCTGGTGATCACCAATTCACTGCAACGACTTAATTATAATATTCCCTCTACCTGCACTGGTTTAAAAAATATTGAAAGCCGTTATCGTTTACTTTCCGACAAACTACCCGAGGTTACTGAGACTGAAAATCTTTTTGTGGTGAAATTACCTTTAATGGACATTTAAATGCTGGATATGAAATTATTAATTATTGAAGACGAGATACATAATGCGAACAGATTACAGGCGATGATTAAGGAGCTCAATCCTGATATTTCAATTGTAGGAGTTTTAGAAAGTGTGGCCGACAGCATTGAATGGTTTTCAGTAAATCAGCAACCTGATCTGATATTAATGGATGTACGACTGGCGGATGGGCTTTGCTTTGAGATTTTTTCGGCTTGTAATATCACAACACCAGTTATATTTACCACTGCATACGATGAGTATGCCATACGTGCTTTTAAAGTGAATAGCATAGATTACTTGTTAAAACCCATCCATAAACAGGAATTGGCAGGAGCTTTGGCTAAATACAAACAGCTTACAGGTAATCAACAGGCCGACCCAATCATTTCTGACCTTATCGACATCATTAAAAAACAGGATCCAGTTTATCGGTCGCGTTTTTTAATTCAGGTAAATGATGGTTACAAAACGGTTGTCGTAAAAGACATTGATTATATCTATTCTGAATTTAAAATCACCCATCTGGTACTTCATCAAGGGCAGGAACATGCAGTTCCTTATACCATGGATGAAATAGAAGAGCAATTAGATCCCGCAGCATTTTTTAGGGCAAACAGGCAGCACATCATTAGCATCAACAGCATTAAAGACATTCATAACTTCTTTAATGGTAAGCTGAAGGTTATTTTGCACAAATATCCAGAAGCAGAGATTTTTATTAGCAGAGAAAAAGCTGCTGCTTTTAAGCAATGGCTCGATAATTAATCCTAATGTAGGATTTTAAACAACATTTCTTTCAATAACTCCCCATCAGTAGTGTTCCCGGTACTATCTACGCCTTTACTTTTCAAATCATATTCCCGCATCAGGCTTATAATATCAAAAGTTTTGGGTAAGCTGTAACTACGTGCAGCTGTTTCGAAATCTTTGACAAAGAATGGGTTTACCCCCAACTCTTTTGCAGCATCACCTTTATTGGGTAAATAGTGATATTTCAATATTTTGGTGAAATAGGAATTCAGATTGGCCATGACCATCACCATAGGGTTGGCCTTCGGATTATCAGCAAAATAATTGATGATCTGATTGCATTTCAAGACATTCTTTACCGCTAATGCTTTTTGCAACTCAAACACATTATACTCTTTACTGATACCAATATTTCGTTGTACAATATCTGTATCAATAGTAGTTTCTTTACTAATATTTAACAGCAGTTTCTCTACTTCATTGGCAATTTTAGAAAGATCGGCTCCCAGGTATTCCGCCATCAAGGCCGATGCCTGTGGAGCTATTTTATACCCCTTCTCCTTTACCAGCTCGTCAATCCATTGCGCAAGTTTGTAATCGCGCACCAAGTCTGACTGAAAAACCACCCCATTCTTGTCAATCGCTTTATAGATCTTTTTGCGCTTATCAAAATTGGCATATTTATACCCCAGCACCAGGATGGTACTAGGCAAAGGCTTTTCGAAATAGTTCAATACAAATTCAGCAGTTTTACTATTGCCTTCCGTCTCTTTGGCCCATTTCAAATCCTGTGCTTCTTTCACTACGACCAGCTGGTAGTCGGACATCATCGGATAGCGCTTAGCGGCATTCATTACCGTAGCCATGTCTGTATCTTTTCCATACAGAACGGTTTGGTTAAAGCCCTTCTCCATATCATTCAGAATATGCTCTTCCATATAATGGATGATCTGATCTATGTAATAAGGTTCTTCACCATGTAACAGGTAAACAGGCTTAAACTTTCTGGCTTTGATGTCTTTTATTATGTCGGCAGCACTCATATAATGCTGTAAACTTAGATAAAAAATTTGTCTACTTTTGCACAATTATCATTTATACCTACCTATGAATAATTTATGTCCAATATGTAAAACCAGCTACCCATCAGATGTAAAGTTTTGTGTCAATGATGGCGCCAGGCTTATAGCGACCGACAGTTCTGCGGAACAAACTGAACCTCAACTTCACAATCCTTTTGAACGTCAGCCGCAAATTGGCCAATCTTATTACAAAGCCTCCATTGGCAATAGATTCGTAGCGGCTTTGTTAGATGGCTTAATTTTTCTTGCACTGATGATACCGGCAGCAGTGATTTTCGTGTTTGCTTTTATTGCTGCATACGGAAATAAGGAAGAAGAGGCTGCCGCATTTTGTATTGTTGGCATATTACTATTCCTAATTCCACTAGCCTTCCAAATGTTTAAAGATGGTTTCGGAACGGGACAGAGTCCAGGCAAAAAAGCCATGAAACTAATGGTCATTGACCTCGAAACCAATATGCCATGTACCAAGCAGAAATCATTCTTAAGAAATATCATTATGCTATTGATGGGTATCGTTCCAATTGTTGGCGGATTTATAGAGCCAATTATGGTATTAGCAACTAACGATGGTAGAAGACTGGGCGACCGTGCAGCAAGTACAATGGTTATCGACAAAAGTGATTATTTCAACTAAAAACCGCTCCTTATGAATTGTATAAGATGTAATGCCCCCAATGCTCCGGAAGCAAAATTCTGCAAAAACTGTGGCACAACCATGATTACCCCAGAGATGCAGACAAAAACCGATCATCAAACCATCAAAGCACTGTTGATCATTATTGGAGTAGATTACCTGCTTTCTGCGGTCATGTTCCTGATTCAAAAAGCTACCCCACTTGTATCCCACAATGATGGAGACTTTGCTCGAATTGACTTGGTTTATAAAGTATATGGTTGGACATCAGACATTGTGACTTTAGCCGTAATGCTATTCTTCCTGGCCACCATTAAAAACCAGACTGTTAAAACAGCCCTAATAGCATTCATCGTGTTAAGATTTATATTTATGCTTGGCTATCGTGTTTTTCCTTTCTTCCTGTAATAAAAACTAATGTCATTTATACCTACTCCACTTAATCTACCAGAGTATCCTTTTAGAATTACCCGTAAGGATACCCAGTATTTTATATTTGATGAAATTAGGAAAAAACACCTGGTATTAACACCCGAGGAATGGGTAAGACAGCATTTTATCCAATTCCTGATTTTTGTTAAGAAATTCCCAAGATCCCTGATCCAAATTGAAGGGGGATTGACACTCAATAAGCTTCAAAAAAGAACCGACATCGTTATTTTCAACAATCTCGGCGAAAGAGTAATGGTGATCGAATGTAAAGCTCCGGCTGTAAAAATCACACAGTCTGTATTTGACCAGGCTGCCCGCTATAATTCGGTGCATAAAACCAAATGGTTGGTTGTAACAAATGGCTTAAGACATTGCTATGCGATTATAGATCATCAAAGTTCGCAGTTTGCTTTTATTGAGGAGCTGCCGGATTATCAACTGCTTTAATAGTCAAAATCAAAATTAGCCATTCTGTTCAGAGTATGGAACTGCGAAGCACTCTTGAGGACACAGTCCAATAAGTACTCCCGAAAAATCTTTTGCCTGAAGAAGGCAAAAGTTCCTAGGTCTCTTCACAGAAGGCAAATTTTGTCTGACCAGCATGATGCTTATCCTGCTGGTCAGACAAAACTATCCTAACACACCTGTTCTTCTATAAAACTGTCCTAACACACCTGCTTAAAAGAAAATTTAGTTTCTCGGAAAAGGCCTCAGCGTTCTTGGAGCTTCTTCAGCGACAAGTAATGCAGCCTTAGAGGAGAACGCTTAATTTTCACCTTCACCTCCCCCTCCAAGCGCCCTATACAACCCAATCACTGCCTGCCACTGTTGCAATTTATCGTCAACACCTTCTAACTGTGCCGACAATAGATTCTGCTCAGAAGTAAGTACATCAGTATAATTGGTGGCAGAGCTATAACGTAGCAGCTTCTTTGTAAAATCAACCGATTTTTCCAATGCAGCCAGTTGCTTTACTCTGATCCGTTCTTGTTCAACAGCAGTTTGGTAAGCGTACAAAGCATTAGAAACTTCCTCCCCTGCTTTTAACAGGGATCCTTGAAATGCTAGTGCCGCTTCTTGTTGAGCCGCCTTTGCAGTAATTAACCTGGCTTTATTTGCACCTTTATTAAAAATGGGCTGTGCAATTCCAGCTGCTATATTACCAAATAGACCATCTGGAGTTAACCAATCTTTTAAACTAAAGCTCGTAAAGCCCCCAGATGCAGTTAGCGTAACAGAAGGATAAAACAGCTTACGCGCTACATTTGTATTTTCAAAAGCAGCCATAAAAGCATATTCTGCCTGTTTTACATCGGGCCTATTTTGCAATAATTGTACAGGCAAGCCAACTTTAAGATCAACCAACAGCTTTTGATCATTTAACGACGCTCGGTTCACCGTAGTGGAAGGCTTCGCCAATAGCAGACTTAAAGCGTTTTCGGTTTCTCTAATTTGTCTCTTCAATCGTGGGATCACAACTTCAGCAGCATATTGACTGGCTTCACTCTGCACCTCAGCCGCTCCGGTTACTACATTCGCTGCTTTTAAAGACTTCATGGTTCGCACGTCTGTTTTTCTGTTATTTACAGTTTGTTCTAAGATCAGCAGTTGCTGATCCAATGCCAATAAAGTAAAATAACGATTACTGATATCTGCAATTAGCTGAGTTTTCACAGCCTTACATACCTCTTCGCTTTGTAGTAGGCTCGCCAAGGCAGCTTTTTTAGCACGCTTTAACTTACCCCAAATATCAGCTTCCCATGTTGAGGTTAAGCCCACATCATATTGGGTAGAGGAATTAATAATTCCAAACCCCTGTGGGAAGGCCAACTTGGACTGTTTAATGCTGGCATTACCATTTAAGTCGGGCAAAAAGGCACTCTTGCTCTGCTGAAAGCTAGCGCGTGCAGCAATGATACGTTGGTATGCCATTTTCAGATCTATATTTTGCTGCAATCCTTCTGTAATCAAGCCATTTAAAATTGGATCAGCAAACAACTTATTCCAGTGCATCGAAGCGATATTAATGGTATCAACCGATTGATGGTCCCGGTACAGCTGTGTTGTATTTAAATCTGGTCTTTGGTACACCTTCGATATCTTGCAGGAAGCAAGCACAAGAAGTAGCATTAATCCTATGTATGATTTCATTTTTTGATTTTCTTTATTAACTATTCAATTTCATTGGTTTTTGTGGTACCTGAGATCTTTTCCTGTAAGGATTGAAAAACGACAAACAGTACAGGGATTACAAATACGCCAAATACGGTTCCGATTAACATCCCGCCTGCAGCAGCCGTTCCGATAGAACGATTACTGATAGCACCTGCGCCTGTTGCCAACATTAAAGGCAATAAGCCGAAAATAAAGGCAAAAGAAGTCATCAGAATTGGTCGCAATCTGGCCGTTGCACCTCCTATGGCAGATTGAACAAGACTTCTACCACTCAATCGGTGCATCAGTGCAAATTCAACAATCAGGATCGCATTTTTCGCCAATAGGCCGATCAACATAATCAAACTGATTTGTAAGAATATATTATTATCTAACCCAAATAAACGGGCAAACAAAAAGGCTCCGGCCAAACCGATCGGTAAGGATAACAGCACTGAGAAAGGCAAAATATAGCTCTTATACTGCGCGCTCAATAGGAAATAAATAAACAACAGACTTAGTATAAAAATCAATAAGGTCTGATTCCCGCTGGAAAGCTCTTCTAGCGTTAAACCAGAGAACTCAAAAGTATACCCTTGTGGTAAAGTTTCTGCGGCAACTTCCTGGATAGCCTTGATCGCATCACCCGAACTGTATCCCGGCTTTGGCGCACCATTTACGGCACCCGCAGTAAACAGGTTAAAACGGTTAATGAATTCAGGTCCATAAGTTTTCTTCAGGGTGATAAATCCAGAAATCGGAGCCATTACTCCTTGATCATTCCTAACAAATATTTTGCTTAATGCTTCTTTATTACTTCTTTGCGATGCCTCAGCCTGAATCATCACTTTGTATTGCTTACCAAAACGATTAAAATCAGAAGCATAAATCCCACCCAGGTATCCCTGAAGTGTTTCCAATACCGTATTTACCGCAACTCCGGCTTCTTTACATTTGGCGACATTAACGCTTACTTCGTATTGTGGGAATCCAGTATTGTAGGAAGTTGCCGCGTACATAATTTCAGGACGCTGATTTAGTGTGCCCATAAATTTGCCAATTACGGCATCAAACGCTTTATAGCTTCCGCCAGTTTTATCCTGTAGCTGGAACTCAAAACCATCGTTGTTTCCAAATCCCTGTAAGGTTGGTGCTGCAAAAAAGATAATATTGGCACCTTTAATCTCAGCTGTCTTGGCAAACAACTGTCCAACGATGCTCTTAATATCCTGCCCCTTTTTTGTCCTTTCTTTCCATGGTTTCAAACGGATAAAAATTGCTGCATATGAGCTTCCTGTACCACTCATCAAGTCCATCCCCGCAAGTCTAGATGATAATTCCACTTCAGGAATAGACCGTGCAATACTGTCTATCTGATCGGCAATCAGCTCTGTACGCTCCAACGAAGTCGCCGGGGGAAGAATCACATTGCCATAAATAGAACCACTATCTTCATTAGGAACAAAACCCGTTGGCGTGGTTTTAACCAGAAACCAGAACAGCACAGCAAACAAGGCAATACCTGCAAATGCTAACCACTTTTTATTGATCAGAAAAATAACCGATTTTTTATACTTGCTGGTCATAGCCATAAATGAGGCATTAAATCCATCATAAAACCGCTGCATAAAACCCTTTTTAGGTTGATCATGGGCATTGTGCGGCTTAAGCAATAAGGCACATAAAGCCGGACTTAAAGTAAGGGCGTTTACTGCCGAAATGATAATCGCCACTGCCAACGTTAAACCGAACTGTTTGTAAAATACGCCTACAGACCCAGTTACAAAAGTTACGGGAACAAACACTGCTGCCATAATTAGGGTGATAGAAATAATGGCGCTGCTAATCTCGCTCATGGCATGCATGGTTGCTTTCTTGGCTGATTTTGCCCCCTGATCCAACTTAGCATGCACAGCTTCGACCACCACAATCGCATCATCGACCACAATACCTATGGCCAATACCAATGCAAATAGCGTAAGCAGGTTAATGGTAAATCCAAATAGCTTCAGGAAAAAGAAGGTACCAATAATCGCCACAGGTACCGCGATAGCTGGGATTAATGTAGAACGAAAATCCTGAAGAAAGATAAACACGACTATAAATACCAGTATAAACGCTTCGATAATGGTAAAGATCAGCTTAGAGATGGACGCATCCAGAAACTCGTTGGCATTGGCAAACACGCCTATCTTAATCCCTTTAGGAAAAGTCTTTTCCGCATCTTTTAGTATTTTCTCACACTGCTTGATGATTTCATGCGCATTAGAGCCTGAAGTCTGGCTAACCGCTACATATGGCGACTCATGTCCTTGAGCAGTTAAGGAGCTAGAATAGGTAAATGAGCCCAGATTAATATCTGCCACATCCTTTAATTTTAACACTTGTCCGCTACCTACCGATTTAAGAATGATGTTCTCAAACTCGGTAGCCTTCTCAAACCGACCAGTATATTTTAAGGTATACTGGAAACTTTGGTTGCTATTTTCACCAACCTTACCCGGTGCAGCTTCAATATTCTGTTCTGCCAGTGCACTTACGATATCACCCGGGATAAGACCATAGGCCACCATAGCATCAGGTTTTAACCAGATCCGCATACTGTAATCCTTACCACCATAAACTTGAGCATCTCCAATTCCTTGAATTCTTTTAATCTGAGGAATGATATTGATCTTCAAATAATTGTCGAGGAATTTCTGGTCGTATTTTCCATCTTCGCTATAAAGTAAAAAGCTAAACACTTCACTATTCAAACTTTTACTGGTGGTAATCCCCATCTTAATTACCTCTGCTGGTAATAGGCTGGTTGCTTTAGTGATCCTATTCTGCACGTTAATCGCAGCCATATCTGGATCTGTCCCCTGCTTAAAATTGATGGTGATACTGGCGCTGCCATCGTTACTGGCTTTGGAGGTCATATACGTCATATTCTCCACTCCATTAATTTGTTCTTCCAGTGGAATAATTACACTTTTCATCACTACATCCGCACTAGCCCCCTGATAAGCAGTGCTTACTTCAACTGCTGGTGGCGCAATATCAGGATATTGGGATATTGGTAGAGAGAACAGTCCTAACAACCCCAGTATGACAATGATCACCGATATTACAGTAGATAATACGGGATTGTCTATAAATTTCTTTAGCATGATTGTTTAATATTTTATATAAAATGTGCGCTATTTTTTAACTGTTGCAGGTTTAATCTTCGTCCCGTCTTTCAAACTTCCCATACCTTCCACTACCACCTGATCTCCCGCATTTAGGCCCTTCTTCACTACATAGAATTCTCCTGAAGGAATGTCCATGATCTCTATTTCAACAGGCTTTACCACTCCATCTTTATTTACCAGTACAGCCATCAGCTTTTCCTGCATTTCATAAGTAGCTTTGGCAGGAATAAGAACCGCATCCTTTGCCGACATAGGGATTCGAATGGTGGCACTTGCTCCACTTCTGATCACGCCATCTGCATTAGGAAAGCCGGCTCTTAAATTCACCGCACCGGTTTCTGTATTGATCAATCCGCCAATACTTTCCATACGTCCCTTTTCTTTATAAACCGTTCCATTGGCCAACAAAAGTGTAACCGCTGGAAAGTGTTTTAGCTTATCCCCCATACTTTTACCTGTAAAGCTGTCTGTGAAGTCTAAAAACTGTTTCTCATTAAAAGAGAAATAAGCAAAAACATGAGCGATGTTGGATACTGTAGTCAATGGCTGTGGCGAAGCGCTGCTAACCAAGCTTCCTGTTTTATAGGGTATAGCCCCAACTACACCATCGGCCGGGCTGTTAATCTGCGTATAACCTACATTGATACGTGCATTTGCAAGACTGGCTTTAGCTTGTGCAAGCGCAGCCTCTTTAGCGTGTAAATTAAAGTTCGCCGATTTCAATTCGTAATCACTTACTATACCTTCTTTTACAAGCGGTAAAGTTTTTTCGACTTGCATTTTTGCGGTATTCACTTCCGCCACCGCATTTTTGATCGCTGCATCAGCAGTTCTTACTTCCTGCTCGTATTGCGGTGCATTGATCCTAAACAAAGGCTGTCCTTTTTTCACTGAAGCCCCTTCATCCACAAAAATCTGTGCGACAAAGCCGTCTACTTTGGGGCGGATCTCTATATTTTGCTGTCCCTGAATAGTAGCTGGATATTCGGTATTTATAATGGCCTCCCGACGTTCGATCGTCATTACAGGGTATTCCTGAATGGTTTCTACCTGCGCTGTTTGCTGCTCAGGTCCACATGCCTGTAAAAAAAGCAGTGTGATTAATAATGGTAATTGTATTGATTTCATAATGACAGTATTTGTATAATGTATTGGTAAAAAAATAGCCATAACAATCCCTTACTCCCGAAAAAATAAGATTTCAGGGCTTTGGCTGTATTTAAAAATGGTTAAGAATAGCTGCTAAAGGCCAGGTTAATATAGCGGTGGTCCGGTGTGTTGTAGATAAAGGAATTCCAGGTAATTAAAGTACATTGTTGTCTGCTTTAGATTTATTTATACAAATAATAAGAGATTACAATACCGTGCATGGAGAAATTATAATTCCTGATATTCTTATAAGTTCAGCAAAGTTAGTACTTTTGCTAATAAAACAACTAAACACTTGTTTTATTAGATTATGAAGACAAATCGTTTTTTAATGTTACTGAAGACCCGTGGCGCTTTAACTTCCGCAGCTATTTCTAAAGAACTGGGAATCACTAGCGAAGGAGCCAGACTTCAATTACTTAAGCTTACGGAAGAAGGTTTAATCCAATCTACGCATGAATCTAAGGGAGTTGGCAGACCCACCCAATACTTCAGTTTAACAGAGCTTGGCAACAAGGGTTTTCCGGATACGCACGCAGAACTTACGGTGAAATTGATTCAGCAAATTAAAGAAACCTTGGGAGAAGATGCGCTCCAAACGGTCATATCAGCTGGCGAGCAAAAAGCCAAGCAACGATACAGTCAACAATTGCAACAATCCACTACTTTAGAAGAAAGAATACAACAGCTCGTAAACATCCGTACAGTGGAAGGTTATATGGCTGAATACATCAAGGATGAAAAGGGCTATCTATTAATTGAAAACCATTGTCCCATTTGCGCAGCGGCACAAATTTGTCAGGGCTTTTGTACTTCGGAACTTAATACGTTTAAGTTTGTACTGGGAGAAGAGGTCAACATTACCAGAGTGAATCATATTATTGCGGGGGATAGGCGTTGCGCATATAGGATTCAAAATTAGCCATTCTGTTCAGAGTCTGGAATCTTTTGCCTGAAGAAGGCAAAAGTCCCTAGGCCTCTTCACAGAAGGCAAATTTTGTCGATAGCATGATGCTTAAATATCGTGCTTAAGTATGATGTTTAATGGCACCTTACTGAGAATAATGCTGCTGGTGTATTTTGAGATGGATGTGCCAGGTTTATAGTAATACTGTCGGTATACACTGCCTGATCGAGAACAATGGTGTTCTTGGTCTGATAATTATCCTTCTTGCTATATATAAGGTTTCCATTACCATCTTTAATCTCGTAATTTCTCACACAAAAAGGCATAACATTTTCCGGATGGCCCATCAGCACCGATTCCATCGGATGATCATAATCCGTATCAAAAAACAGTTCAATGGTGCTTATTTTTTGTTCCTTGTCCCATTTTAAGTTTAGGGATGGCTGAGCATCGGCTAATGTAGCAACCCATGCATTAGGTGCTGTCGTAGGTCGGTAAACTCCTGTTTTGATATTTTCGGCAGTGAATTTAGAAAGTCCTGGTTCTACCTGAATGGCTAGGTTATGTCCCTCTGGTCTGCGCTGTGGGCACCAAAACTCAAATTCGTCAACACCAATATCTTCCACTGGAGTTTGCTTGCCATAATTGGACACCGCTTTATTCACGAGGTTAAATACAGAAAGGACTCCAGTAATGCGATGTTCCGAATGATAGATTTTTACCGATGGATTTTTGTGTAATACCATAAACACATATGCATCTTCGGCTAATGCTGCAGAAAACTCAATACTTAAAGAGTTCTCGCCCGGTACAATCGTCAATACTTGCTGCTCGAGTACCACATCCGGTGTATAATTTCCAGATTTTCCGCTAATGCGTAGTTCGATATCAAGCGTGGTATCCACAGCCGATTCTACATGTAAAGTAACCTTAGGAACCTTACCTTTGTCCAAAGGAAGCATTTGTGCAACAGACACATCCAAGGTTTTCAGTATATCCAAAGGTAATTCAGTCAAAACATATTCACTAGATGCAGATATTTCAGCAGATTGTACAAGATCCTCTTGATCTGCCAATTCAAGTCCAGGAATATGCTGACCAGTTTTCAACAATTCCTTTTGCAGATCTTCCATCAGGTTTTTAGGCAATAAGTCGGCGGGGTTTGCTTTATGCTTATTGGCAATAAATGCAGCCATACCAACTGCCTGACCTACATGAGCTGCCGTAGCCATTACCCTGGTTGATGCAAATGCCACATGTGAAGCACTGATAATCCGTCCACCAAAGAAAAGATTCTTTATGTTTCTGCTATATAAGCAACGGTATGGGATTTGATAAATGCCTTTACTATGCCATTGATTACAGCCTGGTTTTTCACTAAACACACCATCAGCAGGGTGGAGATCTATAGACCAACCCCCAAATGCAACCGCATCTGTATGGGTATTTTGGGATACAATATCTTGCTGACGGAGCATATAATCTCCTTCAAATCGACGACTCTCTCGTTTCCCGGGAATCGTGCCTACCCATTCCAATGTCATCGTTTCCGCTTCAGGAAACTCACCTGAGTTTTTGATGTAATCCCATACTCCATACACTACTCTCCAAAGTTCCCACTTAATTTTTTCGGTATCATGTACAGTATCTAATCTTCCACCATATTCTAGCCACCATAATTTACAACCAAATTCCTTGGCATTAAAACTTTTAAAACGTGGAATTTCCTTCGTAATGTCTTTCAATGCAAAATCAGGTGCCACAAATTTTACGGGCTTACCTGTATCTTTACTATAGAAATAAAGACTGTGCCCCAATAGTTCGCCGTACTCAACACTTGGTGCAAATTTCTCACCAAATTCCTCTTTACTTTCGGCGCCCATCCTAAAGGCTGCTCCAGCTAAAAAGCCAACAATTCCGTCTCCAGATGCATCGCAAAACAAAGGTGCGTCAATGATATATTCAATTGAATTTTGACTACAAAATGCTTTTACAGATGAAATAGTATCCTTATCTGATTTATGAACCTCATAAACAACTGTATTCAACAAAAGTGTAATATTGGGCTCAGCAGCTATTTTATCTAGTAATATGGTATCAAAAATCAAAGCATTACCTTCTTTATTCCGATAGGTATTCTCTACCAGGATTTCATCAACAACCCCACCTTCCCTACTCCAGCGGTTATTATTCCCCATGTGTGAAGTAGCGCCAAGGATCCATAATCTCACTTCGCTGGATGAGTTACCACCTAAAACGGGGCGATCTTGCACAAGAACAACTTTGAGGCCTTTACGCGCGGCAGTAATTGCGGTACAAACGCCAGACAATCCACCTCCAACAACTAAAAACGCGGTACTTAATTTTTCAGACACCAAGCTACGGGCATCTGTTCCTTCTGATTTTATCATAGTAAATGTTTGGGTGACCCCAGTAATGTTATATATCTTCTATTAAATTTTCTTCTTAAAACTTGCACTTAGCGGAATCCAAGAACTCAGTAAAATTAGGGTCGCAATAACGGCCACCATAGTCGTTCCTTTAGTGGTAAAAGCACAAAGAATGTACAGCAGCAAGGCGATAAAAGCCAATGAAAATGCGATGACTTGTAAACCGAACTTATTTTGTCTTTTAATCTCTGCCACTTCTTCTTCGTCAACTTCTGGCACATTTGCAGCACGAAAGGCTTTGAGCTCCTGTAATTGCAAATACTCCGCACTTATTTTCCCTTTGTATGCGGCATACAGTTCATAAATTACTAACAGGATAAAAGGGAGCAACACACCAAGTAGCATTTCACTTGCACGGCTGAGTTTATAGTCAAGCACAAGTGGCAATACGATTTTGAAGCATAAATTAACGGCTAGACTGACCATGGTAATCGTAATAGTTGCTTTACCTGTAATGCGTTTAGAAAACAACGCCCATATTGGTGGAGCCAATAACGGTCCGCCTGTAATGGCGCCTACACTTAATGTAAACTCGACAATTCCACCTATATAGGGTACGATTAATGCGATTACAATCATACCAAAACCAAAGCACCATGATGAGGTACGGGCAATCTTCATCAGCTTTTCATCCGATGCCTGCGGGTTTATTGTTCCTTTATAAATGTCATTTGTAAAAACTGCAGACACCACATTTAAAGCTGTATTTGCTGATGCCGAAGTTGAGAAATACATCCCTGTCAGGATCAAGCCCATCAATCCTGCTGGCAGCACTTGCTTGCATACCATTAAATAAGCATTTTCTGTTTCTAAACCTGTTAGACCCGGATTAATAGTTTGGTAAATCATTGGGGGTAGCATCCACAATACCGGACTTACAATGTATAATCCAGCAAATAGAAATGCCACTTTAGATGCGGACTTTGGGGTATCAACACTCGTATAACGCTGCACAAAAGTCCAGTTCCCACCGATATAAAAGATATGGTAAAGTGCAAAAGCACCGATAAAGCCCCAGGTATACTCCCCATTAACGACGTTAAAGAAATCATCGGGTACTTTAGTCAAAAATGTTTGTACGCCTCCAGCTTCTGTAAAGGCTAAAGGAATGATCAAAAGAACGGCTGCTGTGAGTATTACAAATTGTAAAATATCAGTCACCATAACTGCCCATAAACCACCCACTGCGGTATAAGCAATCATAAGTATGCCTAAAATGAGGGTAACAGGTACCAATGGAAACTCCAAAGATGAGCCCACCAACTTAGCTACCGAATACAATACTGATCCTTTGATAAATAGCGAGACCAGCATGAAAATATAAATAAAGCTTTTTTGTACGTGTGCACCCAATCTGTCTTTTATAAATTCGGCTGCCGTCAGGCTTCCCGTTGCCTTCCACTTTGGCGCAATGTATAAGCCTGTTATTAATCCTCCAATACACATGGTCCATTGAATAGTAACGGCCACCCAGCCGTATTTATAGGCAATAGATCCCCATGCTACAAAAGTACCTGCAGAGAAAAAACTCATGAAAAGGGATAAGCCACCGATAAACCAGGGCACCGCCTCACCACCCGCGAAGAATGATTTCAGGTTTCTCCCCGTTCTGGAAAACAGCAAACCTATAATCATAATAAACACTGAAAAAACGACGATAACCGAGGTATCTATTATTGAATTCATGCGAATGGTTTATTTACTTGTGTTTAAATTTTTAATTGTTTTTTCTGCTACTGTTTTTAAATAGACAGCAAAATCCGCTGGAACATTTTTAGGCACATACTCAATTTTTGACGGAGATTCGTTAAATAAGATTGCATACCAAATTAATCCCCCCAGGTATCTTCCTGCTTCATTGGCATGATTTGGGTCAAATACAATTTTCTTATCTTTCCAGTAATAACCCATGTTAATAGAATTTTCTTGGTTAGGAAGGTTGGGATACACCGGATTTTCATAATCAAAAGCAGGATCCTTTTTAAAACCAAAAACCTTATCTGATGCTACGGCATAAAAGGCATCCCCAACAGGCATAATTTTCGCATTCAACTGTTTGGCCAGGGCATGATAAGCCGCCCTTGATTTCTCCCACATTTCAGTCTGATTTTTAGCCAGCTGATTTGGCGCCACTCGACCAAATTTTAAAGCATCACTTCTATAGGCCCAGGTTTGATGGATAATAATCCTGGCATTTGGTTGAATCTTTTTAATGTAATCGTATAGTTTTTGAGCATAGGGATTGTAGCTTTCCTTATCCGCGGATAGATAAGAAGCCTGTTGAAGCGTAACCACATCCCAGGTACCCGCCGATAAAAGCATACGCAAGGACTTATTACCTTTATAAGGCTTCCCTTTAGGATCTTCAGGATTGGCTTCTGCGGCCTCCACGTATCCCCAATGCTGCTCTAAAGAATGACCGGCTAATTCTGCTCTGCCTACAATGAGTTCTGTGCCCTTTTCCTTTGCAAAATTGGATAAATACGCCGACGCATTTTGAGAAAAACTATTGCCAATAATAAATAGCCTTAAACTTTTAGGACTGGTTTGCCCGAACGATAAACCAGTGATTAGGCTTAAAAGAAGAAGTAAAACGGAGGTTTTAATGTATTTCATTTGTTAGTGTTTTTATATTTCATACTATAATTGCTTTCTGTAGATCAGTTTATCAATGCCCCTCTGATTAGGATTTGAATCTGAACAGGTAGTGCGGGAATATATAAGTATGTAATGCCCGATTTTTTGGATGATAACACATCGCTCATATTTGGTTTGGTCTGGTTTGGTTTAACAGTCATAACAAAAATATAAATTAATCTTAGTTTTCAAACATTATTTATCTTTTATTATCACAACATCCCTGTCAAGAAACAGAATTCAAAAACTAAGCAATTAAAATTCAGTAATTTAACAAACAAAAATCTTCAATAAAAATATTCAACACCCGAGATTGGTTTGGTTTGGTATGGATTGTGTTTTCTCAAAAATATCAGTTAGTTTTGCAACGCAACAAAAAAATATATGCCTCAAAATTCAAAATCTAAAATTGAAAAACAAAGTATAGAGACCGATTCCCCCCCTGTTTCTACACATAGAATGAAGTATTTGCAGTTAGCAGAATATATTAACCATCTCATTGAAATAGACGAACTCAAAATTAACGACAGACTCCCTTCTTTAAATCAATTAATTGAAAAATTAAAAATCAGTAAGGAAACTGCGTTAAAAGGCCTCAGTCATTTATCTGAAAAAGGGATTATTGAAGCCGAATACCGAAAAGGCTATTATGTAAAGAAAAAGGCCCAATATCAGCCCTATCGAATATGTCTGATCCTTGATAAAATGAATGTCTTAAGAGATCGGGTATACCAGTCTTTTTTAGAAAAGATTAAAGGTCAGGCAGATGTAGACGTATATTTTCATCATCATAATTTTAAGGTATTCGAAAAACTTGTGGATGAGAATTTACCCAATTACACTCATTTTGTAATCACAACATTCTTACAAGGCAACACTACCGAAGTGCTCAATCGCATTCCCTCACAAAAAAGAATCATACTGGATTATGAAGAGAAAAATCTAACCGGAGATTACACCTGCATTTATCAGGATTATAAAACAGATATTCAGGAATCGCTGACGGAACTCCTTCCGCAGCTAGAGAAATACTCGAGATTAGTTTTAATTGCACCATTAGAAGCATTTCATGCCAAAGAGGTAATAAATGGATTTGAGACTTTCTGTAAGTTAACTCGTAAAAAACATATCATTTACAACACCGTGGATGAACCAAACTGTAAAAATGGCGACGCTTACATCACATTCAGCAGATATGATCAGGATGATATTTCCATTATTAAGCTGGCACGTAAAAATCAATGGACACTAGGAAAAGATATCGGTCTGATTTCTTACAATGATACGGCGGTAAAAGAAATATTGGAAAACGGAATTACTGTAATCAGTACAGATTTCAACAAAATGGGAGAAGAAGCAGCTAAAGCTATTCTGACAGGAACCACGGTTGCAATGCGAGATCCCGCAAAAGTGATCTTAAGGAATTCTCTGTAACGCTCAAAATAAAGGCAAAATAAACCGTTCTATTCTAAGGCTGGCATCTTTTGCTGAAGGGCAAAAGCGCCTGAGGCCTTTTCATAGAAGGTATATTTTGTTTTAAAATACTGCATAAAAAAAAGCATGATGCCTATAGACATCATGCTTTTTTTTATTTTCATTGCTTTGCTTGAAATAAAATATACCTTCTCAGACAAGACCTAGGCGCTCTTTGCTCCCCTTCAGGAGCCGAAGAGATGCCAGACTTGGAGGAGAATGGTTTATTTTACCTTTATTTTTCACTTAACTCAAAGCAGCCAAGCTCTCTTCAATAATTTTGATTTTCCCTTCAGCGTCAGCCTGTTTGTTTCTTTCGTTTTGGATAATTTCAGGCTTGGCATTCTGCACAAAGCGCTCATTGTTCAACTTAGCGTTAACAGACTTCAAGAAACCTTGCAGGTAAACAAGCTCCTCGTTTAAGCGGGCTATTTCTACATCAGCATCAATAGCTTCATTCAAATGAATAAAGAACTCATCGTTACCTACCATGAAACTTACAGCTCCTGGGATTTTATCATTTACAAACTCAACCTGGTTGATATTAACCAATTTGAAAACGATATTTAACCACTTTTCGTAGTCAAGTGTAGAGTTTACTTTAACAGCCAAAGGCAAAGCCTCTTTTGGAGAGATTTGCTTGGTATTTCTTACGTTTCTAATCTCCCCTACTAAAGTTTTAATCACTTCTACTTCTTTAAGTAAAGTTGCATCAGCACTTCCAACTACAGGATAGTTTGCCACAATACAACATTCCATTTCCCCTCTTTCGCCAAACAGCTCATCATGCCACAATTCTTCTGTTAGGAAAGGCATAAATGGATGCAATAAGGTTAATATCTTTTCGAAGAAGCCTGCAGTTGCTTTTAGCGTATCCGCATCAACAGGCTGCTGATAAGCTGGCTTAACCATTTCCAGGTACCAGGCACAGAAATCATCCCATACCAGCTTGTAAGTCGCCATTAAAGCTTCAGATAAACGGTATTGCTTAAAGTTATCTTCTATTTCAGCAAGCGCTTCATTAAAGCGGTTCTCAAACCACAATATGGCCTGCTTATTTGGATTTTCTAGATTAGCATCTACTTCCCATCCTTTTACCAGGCGGAATGCATTCCATATTTTGTTGGCGAAATTACGTCCTTGCTCACAGTAGCTTTCATCAAACATCAAGTCGTTTCCAGCAGGAGAGCACAACAACATCCCTACCCTCACACCATCAGCACCATACTTTTCAATCAACCCAATTGGATCAGGAGAGTTACCTAAGGACTTAGACATCTTACGTCCAAGCTTATCTCTTACGATACCAGTTAAGTATACATTGGTAAATGGCTTCTGACCTCTAAACTCATGCCCTGCCATGATCATCCTTGCAACCCAGAAGAATAAAATCTCTGGTGCAGTAACTAAATCATTCGTTGGGTAATAATAATTGATATCTGGATTATCAGGATTTTTAAAACCATCAAATACAGATATTGGCCATAGCCAAGAGGAGAACCAGGTATCCATCACATCAGGATCCTGTTTTACAAATGGCGCAAGCTGGCTTTTGCAACCTGCAGCTTCTTCAGCAGTAAAGTTTCCATCAGGATCTTTAAGCTTCAAGAGCTCAACCAAAGCTTCGTCCTTAGTTTTAGCAACAACCCAATTACCTTGATTGTCGTACCAAGCTGGAATTTGCTGTCCCCACCAAAGTTGGCGACTGATATTCCAATCACGAACATTCTCCATCCAATGACGGTAGGTATTTACAAACTTTTCAGGGATTAGCTTTACATCGCCATTTAAAACATCCTCTAAAGCAGGTTTAGCCATCTGGTCCATTTTGCAGAACCATTGCATAGACAGTTTAGGCTCAATAGCCGCATCCGTACGCTCAGAAAAACCAACCTGAGATTTATAATCTTCAACCTTTTCTAAATGACTTGCTTCGTCTAATAGCTTAGCAATCTTTTTTCTAGCGATAAAACGATCCTCGCCAACTAAAATAACGGCAAGCTCATTCAGCGTACCATCGTCATTTAAAATATCTATAACTGGCAGTTTATGCTTTAAACCCAATTCATAATCGTTAAGATCATGTGCCGGTGTAACTTTTAGACATCCAGTACCAAAATCCATAGTTACGTATTCGTCCTCAATAATCGGAATTTCACGATTGATTAAAGGAACAAATACCTTTTTACCTTTCAGGTGTGTATAGCGTTCGTCATTTGGATTGATACAAATTGCCGCATCAGCCATGATGGTTTCCGGACGTGTAGTGGCAATAGTAACAAAGTCATCACTTCCTAAAACAGTATATTTGATGTAATATAATTTCTGGTTTACTTCCTTACGGATTACTTCTTCATCAGAAACAGAAGTTTTACCTGCCGGATCCCAGTTCACCATACGGATACCTCTATAAATCCAGCCTTTTTTATATAAGTGGATAAAGCTGTCAATAACCGCATCAGACAAATCATCTTCCATGGTAAAGCGCGTACGGTCCCAGTCGCAACTTGCTCCTAGTTTTTTCAACTGATCCAGAATAATACCACCGTATTTCTCTTTCCACTCCCAGGCGTACTTCAAAAACTCTTCGCGGCTAATATCCGCTTTATTGATTCCTCTTTCTTTAAGCATGGCTACTACCTTAGCTTCTGTAGCAATAGAAGCGTGGTCAGTACCCGGTACCCAGCAAGCATTTTTACCCTGCATACGAGCTTTACGGATCAATACATCCTGAATGGTATTGTTCAGCATATGGCCCATGTGCAAGACCCCAGTGACATTTGGTGGCGGGATTACAATTGTATAAGGCTCACGCTCATCTGGCTCAGAGTGAAAAAACTTCTTCGAAAGCCAGTAACTATACCATTTATCTTCTGTCGATGCCGGATCGTATTTTGTAGAAATGCTCATTATTTTGAAAGTATCAGATTTTGAAGGCGTAAAATTAAGGAAAAAAATACAGATGCTGTTCGCTTCCTCAAATCTTTTGCTGAAGGGCAAAATCTTTGCATGTCAGCTCAGAGCATCTGAATTTTTTTAGAAAAAGAAAGGGGGCAGTACTTTTATACTGCCCCCTTTACCTCTAGTGAATAAAAAATTACCTTCTCTGAAGAGCCTAGGAACTTTTGCCTTCCTTCAAGGCAAAAGATTCCAGCGATTGAAGAGATAGGTTATTTTTTCCCCTTTAAATAAACCTCAAAATAATCCGTTACCTTTTGATATAAATGCACACGATCCTTGCCCATTACATTGTGCTCATGACCAGGATAAATCATATAATCAACCTGCACACCTTTATCAACGGCATGCTTCACAAAATCAACTGAATGTTGCTGTACAACTACAGGATCTTGTTGGCCATGGATTAACATCAACTTTCCTTTCAGCTGATCAACTTTGTTGCTCAGATAAGTTGCTGCATAACCTTCAGGATTTTCCTGTGGCGTATCCATATAACGTTCAGTATACATGATTTCATAGAACTGCCAGTTAATCACTGGACCACCTGCTACTGCAGCTTTAAAAACTCCTGGATGTGTTAACATGAAATCAGTGGTTGCAAAACCGCCAAAACTCCAGCCAAATAAACCCATATTAGCTGAATCTACATAAGGTTGACTTTTTAAGTAATCAACAGCAGTCATCATATCTTCCATTTGTACATCACCTGCACGGCGGAACATAGACTGTTCAAAAGCCTTACCTCGGTTATCGCTACCCCTTACATCAATTGTAAGCACTACATAACCATTTTGAGCCATATATCTCGACCAGTAGTCGCCAGCACCGCCGTTCCAGCCATTGGTAATCAATTGCGCATGCGGGCCGCCATACCAATAAACAACCACAGGATACTTTTTATTCGCATCATAGTTTACCGGTTTGTACAAATTCATGTACAGCTCATCACCCGATTTGCTTTTAATGGTGAAAATTGAACCGTTTGCCGTTGCATAAGCAGCCAAAGGGTTAGCAGCTTTTAACAACACTTTAGTTTTTAAAGTAGCAGTTTCTACCAGCTGAATCACCTTTGGATCATTAGGCGTACTATAACTATCAATTACGGTATTTCCAGAGGCACTTACCTGTGCATTGTGCACTGCAAACCCTTGTGTAATTCTCCTGGTTTTACCAGATTTCACATTCAACACATATAGATTTCTTGTGATTGGCGACTCCTCTGTCGACACATAAAACAATTGATCACCTTTCGCATCAAAATTTTTCACATCCAACACTTCCCAAGGTCCTTTAGTCAATTGTTTTAACAGCTTTCCTGCCGAACTATATAAATACAAATGATTCCAGCCATCTCTATTGCTTTGCCAGATAAATTTCGAAGGATCATTTTTTAAGAATAACATAGGGACCAATGGCTCCACATATTTCTCATCTTTTTCTTCAAACAAAGTCTTCACAAAATCACCAGTTACCGCATCATATTGATTTAGCTTCATGTGGTTTTGTCCACGGTTCAATACTGCTATATAAACATATTTATCATCTGGACTCCAGGCAATATTAGTTAAGTACTGCTCAACAGGCTCACCAGTTTTTATGTAAACTACATTCTTCGTTTCAGCGTTGTAAACCCCTAGCGTTACCTGGTGACTTTTATCGCCAGCCATAGGATACTTGATGTTCACATTCTGAGCCGGTCTTGTAGTCCAATCGATAATCGGATAATCAGTAACCATGCTCTGGTCCATTCTGTAAAAAGCAAGTAGCTTACCGCTATTGCTCCAAAAAATTCCTTTGCTAATACCAAATTCTTCCCTATGTACAGATGAAGCATATACAATATCCTTGCTACCATCCGTAGTCACCTGCTTTTTGTCTGCACCTTTAGCTACAAACAGATTAAAATTATCAAGGTAAGCAACATAACCTGCTTTACTTTCCTCAACATTAGCCATCCCCATTAACGACTTATCAACAAGTACTTCTACTGTATTTTTAACCGGATCAAGCGCTACTTTGCTACCATTAAGGTTTAAAATCCAATTCGTACCCTGATTAAATTGAATCATAGGCAACACTTTTAAAGTATCTTGTTGTGCTGCCCTTAGTTTTTGGTTTAGCAAACTTAAAGTCAAAAATGATTGATCTTCTTTAGTTTTAGCATTACCACTTAACCAAACCGGAGTATTACCAACACGTTTGGCATATACATAATCCTCAGTTCCGTAAATAAATTGAATTTGAGATAAGTTTTCGGGCGCAAGTACGGTCCGGGCATTGCTCATCGCATCCTGCATGGTCAATTGTTTATTTTGGGCAAAACCACAAAAAGCAATTGATACCAGGTGGATCAGCAGAATCAGTTTCTTCATTCGTATAAAAAATTAGTTTGGACAAACTTATATAAAATGCTGCAAATAACATTACTTCTTACCTTACCTTTGTCGTAATGAAAACGATACTTACCGGCTTATTATTTGCCATGTTATGGGCTTCTGCATCTGTAGCCACCAAATTTGGTATCCTATCGGCCCCACCTTTAATACTCGGAAACCTTCGCTTCTTTATTGCCGGAGCGGTTTTACTAGGCTATTGTTACCTGATTAGCAGAGATAAGCAATACCGACTACCCAATACAGAAGAATGGCGACAACTAGCCATTTTTGGCTTTTTAAATACTACAGTATACCTTGGCATGTATGTCTTTGCCATGAAATATACGGCTGCCGGTATCGGCAGTCTGGCCACTTCTACCAATCCCTTATTGATCGTTTTACTTTCCTCATGGCTAATGGGTCGAAAACCCGCCAAAAGTGAAATCATAAGTATCATTATTGGTATGGCAGGTATCGCACTTGCCACTTATCCATTGCTTAAAAATAGCGGCACCTCTATTTTCGGCGTGACTATATTGATGTTAAGCATGGTCGCTGTTTCCTTTGCCAGTGTTTATTATGCGCGTGTTACATGGACACTGCCCAACCTATTGATTAATGGTTGGCAAGTAACGCTTGGTGGACTATTCTTACTACCATTCACCTTTTCTATGAGCGATTTCTCTTCCATACAATTTGACAGTAGGTTAATTTATTCGGTGCTTTGGCTTAGCTTAGCCGTTTCTGTAGTGGGATTGATCTGCTGGTTTTACCTGTTAAAAATAGATACTGTAAAAGCTTCGCTATGGCTATTTCTTTGTCCCTTGTTTGGCTTTTTCTACGCCTGGTGGTTGTTAAATGAGCCTATTACACTATACACCATCGCAGGCACATTACTGGTAATAACCGGATTATACATCGGTCAACGCAAAAAGTTTACAACATAAACTTTACAATCACACAATATTTTTTGTTAAAATATGTTAAATACATATAAAACGAGAAGAGATGAAGACGATAAATGTATTTTCCTTTACTGGTACCATCCTTAGAAAACTTAATTTGATCAAAATTTATTACTGGTTTAACAAGTAGTCCATCATTGATATTTTGCCTGAGTTTTTTTAGGCAGCTTACTTAAAACCAGTGTACGCGATTCGGCAATACGTTTTTGCAGTTCCTGATCAAGCATGACCTCCAGACTTTCTAGCACAACCCATTGCCTACGTGCAAAATGAGGCGCTTGCTTAATGCCATGTCGTGCCGTAAGTTCGTCAAAATCCTCTGGATCGCATTTCAGACAAAGATGCTCATCGGCTAATGACGCAAGCACAAAAATCTTCTCTTCTATCATAAAACAGAGATGATCCCATTTCATTCCTTCAGTAGCCCCCTTCAAACTGAGACAATAGTCTCTCAATGATTCTATATCCATAACAGTAATTAATAAGCACTAAGTTAAAAACTATTTTATCTAAGTTTGCAGGAATGAATAAGATCACTTTAACTGCCGACGGCTCGAACACGCTATACAACGAAAGCATTGGCGAACATTACCATTCCAAACATGGTGCCCTACAAGAAAGCAAACATGTATTTATTGATGCCGGACTAAAACATGCCATTACTAGTTTTCCCGGTCAGGAGATTGGTATTCTTGAAGTTGGTTTTGGTACAGGTCTTAATTTTTTACTAAGTGCTGATTATTGCCAGGAAAATCAAATAAAGCTTAATTATACCTCATTAGAAGCCTTCCCTCTACAAATCGAAGAGCTAGAATCAACAGGATATAATAACTATGTGCCACAGGCGATATGGGACGGGGTGATCAACAATTATGGCAAAGCCCTACAACAAGCAGTAAGCATCCTGCCAGATCAGCAATTAAAAATCGTACACACCTACCTACATCGGTACGAAACAGCGCAGCAGTTCGACTTGATCTATTACGATGCTTTCTCGGTACAGCACCAACCCGAAATGTGGACCGATGAAATCATTGCCCATGTCTGTCAATTTCTTAAACCATCCGGCATTTTTGTAACCTATGCCATTACCGGCAAGTTAAAGCGCGCCTTAAAAAGCATTGGCTTTAGTATAGAGAAATTACCAGGTGCTCCCGGAAAAAGAGAAATGCTAAGGGCTACAAAAGCATAAATAACTTCATCAGTAAAATATTATTCTTTCTTAATCTTGGCAAGGCATTTGTTTTTGGTTAATTTACGTAATCATTAACCCATCTATAAATGAAAAACATCTCTCTGCCTTTTTACACCAAATTAGCAATGGTGTTATTTTCTATTATTAGTTTGGGCTACCTGGCTATTTTAGGACAAACGCTGCTGGCCCCCTTGCTTACCTCCTTTTTACTGGCTTTGTTGCTACTACCCCTTGCCGGTTACATGGAGCAAAAATGGCGATTTAAAAGAAGTATTGCCTCCATTGTATCCGTAGTATTGATGATTGTTGTCATTACAGGTATACTTTACTTTCTAGCCAATCAGCTTACCGATCTCTGGAAAGACTGGCCATTATTAAAACACCAGGCTGAAACCTCCTTTCACGATATACAACTTTGGATTTCCAAGACCTTCAATGTTAATACCCAATTACAGATAGATTACCTTAAAAATAGCGCTAGTAGTGCATTGTCCACAAGTGCATCTGTACTTGGCGCTACATTACTTACTTTATCCTCTACGCTCCTATTCCTATTTTTCCTGCTTTTATTTACCTTTTTTATCCTTAACTATCGTGGCGTACTTTTCAATTTCCTGACCTCGGTTTTCGAAGAAAGACATGCACAAAAGGTAAGTGAAGTGGTTAGACAGGTACAATACATTATAAAAAAATATGTTACCGGTCTATTTTTACAGATGTTTATTGTGACCATATTAATGGTCATTATACTCTTGATATTGAATATAAAATATGCCGTTCTACTTGGTCTGATTACAGGGATTTTTAATATCATTCCCTATCTAGGTATTTTCACCGCATTACTGATCAGTATACTCATCACTTTTGCTACCGCCGGAGCTGGCAAAGTTTTACTCATTATAATTGCTTTCGTATCTGTTCATGCACTTGATGGAAATGTATTAATGCCATTAGTGGTCGGCTCAAAAGTAAAAATCAATGCGTTATTTGCCTTTATTGGCATTGTGATTGGCGAAATGATGTGGGGCATATCAGGTATGTTTCTGTGTATCCCCTACCTTGCCGTACTTAAAATCATTTTTGATAAAGTTGACCAATTAAAGCCATGGGGAGTTTTATTGGGGAGCGAAGAAAAACCTTTAAAGAAACGAAGGGTATACCGCATCACCAAGAAAATAAAACTCGAAGAGCAAGAATAGTCCAATTTATGGAAGAGAACAAATCACCCCATATCCTAAATACATCCGCCACCTTACTTGGACTGTGTTTTATTGTACTTACCTCCATAAAAGTATCAAAAATGCAGGATAGTACTTTGATTGATGAAACCACAGCGCTGGCCATTATTTTATTCATGACCAGCTCCATTCTTTCCTTTCTCTCTATGCGAAAAAAAAGAGACTTAAATAACAAGTTAGAGAGGTCGGCCGATTTTATCTTCCTATTTGGCCTGCTGGTTCTTTTTTTAACCACAATGATGGTTACCTTTAACATCGTAAAATAATTCTTAACAATGCCCAATAATATACCTCCAGTTACCGCAATAGATCCATCATCAGCTTTCCTTAGATTATTAAACGTTTTAGATACCCTACGCACACAATGTCCATGGGATAAAAAACAAACCATGGAAACCTTGAGACACCTTACTATCGAAGAGACCTACGAACTGTCGGATGCCATTTTAGAAGGCGATCTTGATGAGGTAAAAAAAGAGCTTGGTGATGTAATGATGCACCTGGTGTTTTACGCACGCATTGCTTCGGAAACCAATGACTTTACTATTGTAGATGTATTAAACAGCGTGTGCGACAAGCTGATTAACCGTCACCCGCATATTTATGGTGATGTAGAAGTGCAGGATGAACAGGATGTAAAACGCAACTGGGAGAAAATTAAACTGAAGGAAGGTAATAAATCTGTACTAGCAGGTGTACCCGCCGGTCTGCCATCGTTAGTAAAAGCAAGCCGCATACAAGAAAAAGCAAGAGGTGTTGGATTCGACTGGGAAGATAAGTCTCAGGTTTGGGAAAAGGTGGAAGAGGAAATGCAAGAGTTTAAAGCGGAGTTTAATGTCGTTGATAATTCGGCTATTGATATTGAAAAGGCTGAAGAGGAGTTTGGCGATTTGTTATTCTCTTTGATAAACTATGCACGTTTCATCAATATTAACCCAGAAAATGCATTGGAAAAAACCAATAAAAAATTCATTAAACGCTTTCAATATTTAGAGAGCAAAGCCAAAGAAAGTGGCAAAGAATTACAAGATATGACCTTGGCAGAAATGGATGTTTATTGGAACGAAGCCAAGTTAAAAAAATAACCGTTCTTTTCGGAGTCTGCCATCTGTTGCTGAAGGGCAACAGCGCCTGAGGCCTCCTCTAAGAAGGTAATTTTTCCCTAAAGCACTAAAATTTCATACCTTATTTCCTGGTTAAAACCATCCGCTGGAGGCCGAATCTCCAGCTCCAAAGGAAAGGCCTTCAATGCCGGGTATGGTGCCCAATAATGTTCCCCATCCTTACCCATATTTAATACCACATTATCAGAAAGCAGTTTAAACCTGAATTTATGTTTACCCGCACTGATCAAAACCGTATAAGCATCGATTTTCGTAAATACCATCCCTTTATAATGAATAATGGGTTCAATGATTTTTACCACCGGCCAGGCATCATGATAAACCAATCTGATTGTTTTTACTACGGCACTATCGGAAAAGAGATATTTCATATGGTAGCCAACGCCTGCCGCCAGCCAGTTCTTATCCTTCAGTTCGCCAGAAACGCTGACTTCAAATCTGTTGCTACCTGCCTGCTTCGCTTCCATCCTGCTGTCGAACTCAAACAGATTCGTAAAATAACCCAGACTATCGGTAAACTCTATTCTTGGAGTTAAGGACCTGACGCCAGGTGCTTCAGGAAAGCTCATCGGTTCAGGTCTGGAGTATTCCGTTACACTTGATGCAGTCAAATAACCATGATCCTTTACCCATAAAGCAGAAATCGTTCCACCCGCCGGGCGATACATGTATTTGCTTTTTGCCCCGGCTTTATAATCTTTATAGCCATAAGAAGTGATGGTAGCCATAAAATTTTCGGTACGCAGCTGAGCAACATCAATTGTTTTAAAGTATTTTACCCAGCCACTTTCTTCCGTTGGCAATTTCGCTAGCACCCTGCTTAGCTTTGTTTCCAGTTCATAAGCCATAGCAAGGTTCTTGGCCTTGGTAAAAGTTGGATAAATACAAGGAGGATGATCCATCACTTCTTCGTGTTGCGGCCCATAGCCGATGAGTCCGTTCGGCAGGATATTTTGGCGTAGGTATTCCAGGTTTTTTAACGAAGCAGCACCATACCTAGGATCTTCATCTGCATATAGCGAAAATAAAACCTGACAACCATCAGAGGTGGCTCCCCCATAGGTAGTCCACTTATTGGAGCGGATGCCCCAGGAATTGTCCAGCGAACCATCAGGGTAAATAAAATAAAGATGGCTTTTCAGCGCATGTTTAACCGCATTATTAACCAGGGTATCGCCAGTTAATTTTGCATAAAGGCCCAGGCCCCATAAAGACATCTCCATGCTGTAGCCCAGGTCTACACCCAGTTTGTTGGCATGGGTACGCCCGCCTTCTCCATTTAAAAAGCCGTCCTCATCCATCTTGGAAACTGTGCGATGTGCCAGTTCATTCGCCCTGTCAGCATATTTGCGGTCATTAAAAAAAGTGCCTGCCTTCGCCAGGGTCGCACAAGTGGTTGCCACATAATTGATACTGGCAAACTCGGGTGTCATTACCCCATGCAAATAATCAACCGCTTGATGTATCGCGTTGCGCCAGCTGTCTTTTTCAGTTTTGCTGAACTGAGGAGCAATATTGTCCCAGGCCAGCATCAGCATTAAAACCTGGTCAGTCGTAGTACCCGTCCATTCTTCAGGCGTTTCTTTCCAGCTTCCGTTTTGCTCCTGCTGCTGAATCAGCCAGTTGCCGGTGCGGATCGCCGCCTCGAGGTATCTACGCTCACCGGTAATTTTATAGGCCACAGCAAAAGGATATACCGACTCTGAGGCCCTGGTGTGTAACACTCCGTCATAGTCGCACTTAAGTGCACCAAAACCAGGCATACCCTTTTCCTTCAACTGGTGTTGCAACAATACATCAGCTAGCTGAACCAATGTGTTCCCATATTCCTTTTTAAGATTAACAGATTGGGTTTTAGCGGATAATGACGCAAGCCCGATAAGCAATAAGATGAACAATATTTTTAACTTATATCCTGCCATAATATATGTATTTACGGGGTTAAACGATAGGATGCGGTATTGTTAAGTGTAGTAATTTCGGGATGATCTGTAAATACCCTAACTGAAATCGCTGATATTGCCATGCCAGTATTGATTTTAAAGCTGATTTTTTTCCAGCGTGGAACCAAGTCATTTGGTGCGGGAATCTCTGCTATTTTGCTCAAGCCGATCTTTCTCGATCCAGCCCACAGTTCAACCCTGATGTTTTTGGCCGTCACATTCCCTACGTTATGGATTTTAACACTGAGCTGATCATTAGCAATTGAGATATCCCGATCAGAAAGTGCCACATCAGCCGCAGCTTCAATCTTCGGGTATGCTTTTAACTGTTCAATCCTCACCGCCTGGAGTTTCCCTGCGGGCACCTGCAATTGCACCTGGTTTACCCTTTCCTTCAGCACAAGGATCCGTTCCAATTGATCTGCATCAATTTCTCCATCATCATTGGTATCAGTGCCGCTACTCAGTTTGTAAGTGCCGGGTTCCAGCAGCCAGGTTTGCATGGTTACCGTCCTGGTTTCCCCAAAATTGTAAAGAGAAACTGTTGCCGATGTAGCGTCACCATGACGGACGAATACGCCCATATCCGGCCCTGTATTTTTCCAGGTGGCCACTGTTGAGGGGTATTCGTATCCCGAACCAAAATGCCCGGTATACATACCAAACAGCAGCTCGCTACCCCGTACATAAACACGGTCAGTATATTTAACTTCAGTAGTTAAAAGCGGAAAATTATACCTTAGCGAGTTTAGCAATTCCTCAAAGCCTTTATTGATGGTTTCCGGATCTTTGTTAACCAGATATTTGTTATAAGGATTACCATGAAGCGCAATAAACTCATCATACTTAGAACTGTTGCTGATCCGCCCGGCCATAGCAAAAACATCAGTCATCGGATTATCTGCTCCGCCCTTATCTACCCCACCCTGCAACAATACCTTTTTTACCCAATTTAATGAACCTTGTTCAGGATTCTCCGGTAGTTTCTCCTGGGCAGCACCGATCATCAGGTCGTAACAAGAATTTACAGGCTTTAAAAAAGCTGTATTGCTGGTAATACCGTACATGCCAATCAATTGCGCCTGCATTTCATTGACATGACCCAAGCTCTCCCATTTATAATAATCGTATTCCAGCCCAGGGTCATACCATTTACCCGTATGCGCCCCTATCCCATCATCAGCAAAAGCAATTGCCGCAGGCAATACACCCGCAGGCTTTCCTCCATCGGTACGGGCAGCATCTGCTACCCAGGCATTGCCCCATTCACTAAATAGCTTAATCAATGTAGGGTTCCGGTTATACCAGGCCGCCCATAAACCCGGCAAAACTGCTCTTGCATTAAGCGGGACATCCACATTCATGGGCGCCTGCTCCAGCACTGCAGTTGCAGAAAGGTAGCAGGACTTAAAATGACGGTGCCCCTTAGGCGTAATACCTGTCCATACTTTTTCAAAATTCTGCATGCTGATCAGACAGCGTTCTATGTATTCGGGATCTCCATAACGGATCATAAACATCGAAGGATGTGTATCACGAAACAGTTCTGCAGCATGTTCTACATCATCAATTTTTTTAGCAAAGCCACGTTCCATGATACCACTGTTCCAAACCCCATCCGCCAGTCGCATGTACCCTCTTTTTGCCGTAGCATCGTCCGCACCTAAAATTGCAGGCAGCCACCAACGTAGGATTTCCACATCATCACCATATTTACCACCCAGTTCGCCATTCGCCTCCTGTCGTTCATTTACCCACCAGTAAATGATTTTCAACATTCTTTGCATAGCCTCATGCTGCTTCACCGCCCATTGTGGTGCACCTTTTCCATCAACATGATCAGCCACCTCAAAGGGGATCTGCTCACCCAGGTACATCTTAATTAGTTCCGCGTCCGGGTATTTCTTTTTGAGGATAGTAAAATACTTTCTGGCTTCAGCTTCATGATAAGGATCATTGTCTTCCTGGTCTAACCAATAATGGATTTTAGCCAGCAGGTAAATGGCTTTATCATATAAAGGATCATTTTCAAAAGCGGCAATCTGCTCCAGCATATCTGCTGCGAGGTACATTCTAAATGTAAAGTTGATGCCCGAAGTTTTGGCTGATTTCGACCAGGCGCCCAGGTCATAATAGTAACTAGCTTTTAAATACTTAACGGCAAAATCTCCCCTTAAATGTTTTACGGCAACCGTATCTGGTTCAAACCCGGTCAGCGTGCTGATCTTTTGCCTGGTAATAGGCCGAAATTCAATGTTTTGAACTGCCGCCAGCGATGCGGAGCTAATCTTTACAACCGCTACTCCATTGCTGATGGTTATTTTTTTATTTACACTTTTAAAGGGAATACGGTACCAGGGTGTGATCACCGAACCTGCAATAAGTGCTCCATTAAAATAAACAGATTGGTTTAACTGTTTTTCAGTATTATCGCCCAAGGTAAGCGTTAAAAGGTATACCCCATTGGGGATGTTTGCCTTAAAAACAAGACTGTCTTTTGCCCATACCCCATCCCTGTTCAGGCCATTGTTCCATTTCCCGGCAAGGGTATCAAAGGCCCCTGCAGGTTTATTTAACCAACCGTAACCGTCTTTTTCAGTATAAGTACTAACCGGCGTAACCTGTATATACCCTTTTTCAACAGCCGAGTTTTCGGTTCCCATATCGTACAGGTATAAATTCTGCCCGACATTTTCAGTACAGGAAACCAGGCCCATTACAGTCCACATTAAAAATACCAGGTTTAATTTCCGTTGTCTGCTCATTTCCGGAGTTTTGATATTTCTATGCCTGCAGTAATCACAGCGCCCATGCCACGGGGATCATTGTCTATCGTTTTTCTTTTCATATAGAACTCCTGATCGTAACCGATATCGGTACCCTGACAAATGCCATGTACCACACCATTTTCATCAATTTTTGTCTTAACCGCTTCCCAGCCGGCAAGAGCGTTTTTCTTATAAGCCGCATTTAACCAGCCTTCCCGAACACCTCGGGCAAGGGCAATTGTAAACAATGCCGTACAGGAAGTTTCTTCGTATGAATCAGGTCTGTCCAATACCTGGTGCCAGAAGCCGTTTTTATCCTGATAAGCGATCAATGCTTTCATCTCCTGTCGGAAATTCCGGAGTACCTGCTTGTAGGCGGGATGCGTTCTTGGCAGCTTCGCCAGCAGTTCCGCATTAGCCCAGGCAACCCAGCCATTGGCACGCCCCCAATAGGCCGCAGATTGTTGCCGTTTGTCATTAAACCAGGCATGTTTGTATAATCCTGTTGCAGGGTCAAGCAAGTATTTTCTAAAGTTTAAAACCTGGTTACTGGCATCATCATAGTATTTGCGATCACCGGTAATTTCTGCCATCTGCAACAGGAAGGGCACCCCCATAAACAAGTCATCCGCCCATACGGTAAACTCCACAGGTTCAGGCCGACAAAAAGTACCGTCCTTTAGTCTGTGTTGTTCGTTCGCTACATAGTTAGCTATAGGCATCACCAATTCTTTAACGGCTGCATTCTTTTCCCTTAACAACCATTCCGAAAAAGGTAAAATTGGTGCCCCCGTATCATCCAACATGGTGCGTCTGAAAATCCTATGGTAACTTCCACGCCAGGCGAATAGCGAATTGTACTGATAACCGAAATAAGGTATCTGTTGCAGCGTAAAATCAATGTATTGCTTTGCAAAAGCACTATACTTTCCGTCTGCATCCAGTGCCATAATGCTCCAAACCATTGCACCATGCGAATAATGCCAGTCGGTGTAGGGATCACGCTGATAGGCGGCATTGGCCGGTGTTTCTAGCTCAGGTATAAAACGTTGCGGACTTTTAGCCCAGTTTAATACCCCTGTACCTTCCATCAGGTAATCAGGTAGTCCGGCATGCAAACTCAGCTGCTGCGTTTTATGAAGTGGTCCTAAAAGCATCCAGGCAGTATTCTGGCTTTCCTCTTTAATTCCGGAGCCGAATTTTGCAGCTGTATCCAGGTCGCCCTCCTTTGTGGCTGGCATTAAAAATACGACTGGAAGTCCGGCCTCAACGGCCGTATAACGGATCACAATTTCATTATCCCCTTTTTTTAAACCAGTAGAAAACCGCTGGTTAAAGGTAAACCGGTTATAGGAAATCTCTTTAGGGATTTTAACAACAGAATTTTCTCCATCATACACTGGCTTGCTGTTGATCCAGATGCTGATCTGACCGGCATAGCTGAGGCCAAAGCTAAGGACGGTATCGCTAATGGCGGTAAGCTTGCTCTTGGCATAGACCTGCTGCCCTGAAACAGGCCTCAAACTTCTAAAATCGACCACCTGCAAGCCCAGCACTTCTTTTTGAGGCACTAACGTAAAAGCAAAATGGGTATCGGCAATGACCTTATCTGCAACCTTTTTTGCGACAGACAAGCCATCATTTTCCTGCGGGAATACCTTTAATGACATTCCTGTTAAGACTGCCGTACCTCCTATACCTAAAAATATCTTGCGGAATAAGTTCATGGCCTAATTTTTTAAAGAATGAGTACAGCACTGTCCTGATCTAAAAACAAGATGGCATCAGCATGATCTCTTAACGAAGTAGATGGATATTTTGCACTAATGGCTTCAGTCAGCGTATGCTTCACTGCCTGTGCTTTATTTTTACCGGGAACCATGCAGAAAATATACGCCGACTGCAATAAGGCCGGGATGGTTAAGGTGTAAGCATACGAAGGCACATCAGCAACTGTAGCAAAACAGCCATCGTGTACCTGCTGAAGCTTGCAGGGTTCATCCAGGTCGATGATTTTCACCAGCACAGGGTCGTTAAAATCGGCTACATGCGGGTCATTAAATGCAAGATGTGTATTTTCACCTATGCCCATAAACGTTATATCCGGTGGCATCTTTTGCAGCAATGCAGCATACCGTATACTTTCAGCTTCGGTATCATTGCCTTCTTCATTCAGGTAGTAAACTTTTTTCAGCGGCAGCTTCGAAAAGATCCGCTCATTTAGGAAATTTCCGAAACGTTGTGGGTGAGCTACTGGCAAGCCCGTATATTCATCCATATGAAACGCATTTACCCGGACCCATTCTATATCTTTTTCCAGGACAATGGCTTCCAGGAACTCCAGCTGAGAAGCCGCCGCAGCAAATATGATGTTGACCTCATCTTTCTGTCGCAACAATTCCTTGAGGCCTTGCGCTGCCATTTTAGCAGCGCTGATGCCCATTTCCCTCCTATTTGAATAAATTTTAACCTGTAAATGGTCTTTTAAAAATTCTTTAATCATCGTCATTTAATAGCGGTATTTTAATCCGGCACGGGCCGAATAATCATAAAATGTTTTCGTAAAAATGCGGGAACGTTCTCCAAAATATTCTACCTGTGGTTCATTTGTCAGGTTTACACCCTCGGCATAAATAGTAAGGCCTTTGGTGATCCGGAAAGAAGCGTTCACATCCACTTGGTAACGTGCGGCCCTGATCACATCAGTCGCATCATCTGTACCTAATGTTGAGGTATAGGCCCCATTATAATTCAGGTTTCCTTGTAGCGTAAAGCCTTTTAAAGTATAAGAAATAGAACCGTTAGCAGTATGATCAGCCTGTCCGGGTAAACGGAGTTTTTTCCTTCCCAATGCATCAGCCCTTGAATGAGTATAAGTATAATTGGCATACAATGAAATTCCTTTCAGGATGCCGGGAAGAAAAGTAAGGTTGGTCTGCGCATTAACTTCAACACCAATTACCTTGGCCAAATCTCCATTGTAAGTCTTGTAATACAGATAATCTTTGTAAGCAGCAGCATCAGGAAACTCTGTGCCTGCTAAAGTAACCACACTGTTGTATTGAAACTTATTGATGTGTTTGTAGAATGCCCCAACAGAAAGGATACCCAGATTACTTAAATATTGTTCAATGGAGAAATCGTAGTTTGTCGCAAATGCGGGTTTTAAATCAGGATTACCATCTGTTAATGTCCTGTTCAGGATACTCACCACACGACTTGGCACCAGGTCGTTAAAGTTCGGTCTTGAATAACCGAAAGATACTGCACCACGTGCTACCATATTTTTGGTCAGATCATACTTACCCTGCAGATTTGGTAAAAATTTGGTGTAATTGTATTTGGAATTAACGGGCACCGATGAAGTCAGTTTACCATCACCATCCTGATTTACCAGCTTCGCATCGTAATCAACATCTGTTCGCTCTACCCTCAAACCTCCTAACAACATCAATCTCTTGAACTGAATGCGGTTCATCAGATATCCGGCTACCACATTCTCTTCTGCATCATAAAAGTACGAATCAATTGATATTTGTTTTTGATCCGCATTTTGCGTAAAATAAGAAGGGTTGCCATGAAAAAAGCCTATTGTAGCGTCCTTATCCACGCCTAAACCGAAACTGATATTATTGTCCAGAAAATCAGCGGAAACTTCTGAATCTCCTTTAAAATTATTGAGATTACCTACACCAGCAGGCCCACTATAGTTCGCTACAAATGTACTTAATGGTCTGAAACGCTTGTTGCTCATTCTTTTCACCTTTGCACCCATCTTAAAATAAGCATCATTATCACCTATTTTGTAGGGGTAAGTAAGGTTTACACGAGCCACAAAATTGCGACCTTCTGTTTTAAAGTCATTCGCTTCAATGGTATTATAGTTGTATAAAGCTGCATTATTTTTGGCATCTGTCGAGCCTGTTGCCTGGATATAATCACCTGATATATTGGTAATCGTCAGAGGGACATTCCCGGTAATATAGTTATAGGCTGCGGCACGCTGATCAAAATTAGAACCGGTAATAAATATTCCTCCATCCAGCTTAACCTTACTTAACATGGTCTCACCTTCCAGACTAAAATTGATGTTATTGTTTCGCATCTGTCTGTCCAGCACCTCATTGTACCCTCTGCCCCGGGTAGTGGTATAAACACCGTTTGCGAATGTAGTATTGGCAGTCTGCATACGGGTACGTTTACGGTAGCGGGTAGCATCATTGTCCAGACTATTGAAAGTTAAGTTCGCCACGATTGAAGTAGTAGGACTGAAACTATAGTCCAATGTAGTTGTGGCACCCATGCGGGTACGCTCATTTTCCAGATAAACGAGGCGGATATCAGTTGGGAAATAGATACCGCCCTTTCCATCAGCAAAATCTTTCAACTGCCAGGCCTGTGCGTTGATCTCGTCATAGCCATTGTTTGTTTTGTAATAACTACCGGAAACCGTAACACCCAATTTACCGTTTGGCATATCCTCCGTTGCACCGTAACGACGGCCAAAGCTGATGTTACCAATGCCATTTGAATTGTCACGCAGTTTATTATAGCCACCGCCAAGGTCGACCGATAATTGCGGCTTTAAACTGATAGCGGTCGGAGTTTTTAAGTTGATAGCACCCGAGATCGCATCACCATCCAGATCAGGGGTTAAGGTTTTAACCACCTCCATAGAAGCCAGCACATTGGCGGGGATCAGGTCCAACTGTGCATTCCGCTGCCCAAGTTCCTGGGTACCCATAATCTGTTCACCATTAATATTGATATTGGTATAGCCACCCGGTGTACCACGCAATTGCACAGTTGAGCCCTCACCCTGTTCACGACCGATGGTCACCCCCGGAAGCCTTTGCAATGATTCGGCGACGTTAAGATCAGGAAACCGGCCCATCAAATCCGCAGAGATCACCTGTTTGATGTTATCTGCGTTTCTTTGTTGGTTCAAGGCCTTTTGCTGACCTTCCATCACGCCCGACACGGTAACGCCTTTTAAAGCAACGCTGCTCGTAACCAGTCTAATGTTTTGTACCAGTGTTTGTCCGGCTTTAAGCTCCACATTAGTTTCAACAGGACTAAAACCCATATAAAATACAGTTACAACATAACTACCCGGTTTCAGGTCATTCAGTTGAAAGTCGCCGGTAGTACTAGAAGAAGTCCCTTTGTTGCTGCCCTTAATTTTTACAGAGGCCCCCGGCAATGCTCCGCCCTGCTCATCAATCACTTTACCCCTGATGTTGCCCGTGGTTTGGGCCTGAGCAGGAAAATTAATCCCTGCGGCGGAAATGATGACCACCAATATCCACATGAGATATGATTTAAAAATAGATTTTTTCATGACAAGTTCTTTTTAGAGTTTGCATTTGGTTGTTTGGTTAATATATTCGGTTAGTTCTGAAATGATTTAAATTTGTAGTAATCGCTTAAAAAGCGGAGTGCGAAGCTGGTACCGATGTCGCGGTTGACCAACCAGACCTTGCCCTTGGAGCGGATTCTGGTCTCTATGACCTGCCCTCTCAGGTTTTTATCGGGGTGGTCTTCAGCAAAACGATTGTGCACCAGCCAATAGGCAGACTTCTCGATATTGGCATCAAATTCCTTATAGCCTAATTTGGAAAGTTCCATCCATACGATGCCCGAAAGGGCAACTTCTGATCCCGTTACAGATCCTTTGTCTGGTGCTTTGCCATTTGTATAATTGTCGTAATACATGGTGCCATCTTTTTGCTGGGCTTTGGCATGCGTGCGTGCTGTTCTCGCCGCAGCCTCCAGGTACTTTCTATCTTTGGTTAGTTTAAAGGCTTCAATCAGCGATTCGGCATACCAGAGATTAAACCTGGGGTGGAAAGAGTGTACGTCCTTGAAATTAGGCATAAAGTCAGACCATATTCCGTTTTCATCTTGTAACTTCAACAGACTGTTACATAAATTGATGAAGGCATCTTTAAAAGCTGTATTGCCCGAAAACTCATAAGCATCTTTAAACAAGGAGCCCTCGGTATTTGGGCGGGAAACATCGAATAATGTTTGTTCACCAACCTTTTTATCCTTCCAGAAGGGACTGAATTCTTTCTGTACCGCACCAGTTTTCAAGTCTACATTGTCATAACACACCCCTTTCTCGGCATTGTACATATTTTTCATCATCCATTCAGCTGCCTCTGTAGCCGTCTTCGCATATTTTTTGTCTTTGGTTACCCTGCTCAGCTCATAAATACCTGGTGTACCATCGGATATGGTGGCAAAAACAATGACATCATCACCTATAAAATCACCATGTGTAGCACCAAGCATGCCTTTCAATTTGGGATGGTCTTTGATCTGCAGGCCAACCCAGTAGTTCCCGGCTTTCTTAGCAGCATTTAACCAACTTTCATTACCCCTGATCTTATAGCCTGCCAGCAGGGCATTGATAGCCTGGCCAGTATGCCATGGCACCTCATAAGGATACCATTTACCTTCCGTCAGGTTGTAATCACAACGTGATTTACCCTGCTCATCCAGGATCACATTGACAATACAATTGGCCGTCTGATCAATTGCGGTTACAATCTCTTCCTTTTTTACCTGGGAAAAGGCAGGAATTGAGGCGCTAATAAGGGCGACCAGGATTAAACTGGTCAGGATCTTAATCTGCTTCATGGCTCTCTTGGTTAGCATTGATAGTATATTTATGTTTATGGTTGGTTAGTGGCTCATTGGTGTCTAAGCGAAAGGTGAAAGCTGCATTTGTGGCATTACTTTTTACCTTTAACACGATATAATTGGTACCTGCTTTTAAAGGCAGGTCATAGGATTTCTCTTTTGGCAGGGCGATATTGCCTGCAGGGGCTACAGCACCTTCGGCAACCTGACTACCGTTACAGAATAGCTGCACTGCCGAGTTGTTTCCAATCCATGCTGATAGTGGTTTAGCGGTTTCAGTAGTGATCGTACAAAAAGCATAGACATAAGTATCGGCCCCAGGATTTTTAAATTTATCGATGATGCCACCATTGTCGGTATTGTATTTCATCCAGCGGGATTGCTTACCGTTGTACTGCGCAAAATCTCCGGGTTTGGGTGGATGATTGGCCTGTTGGTCTTCAGAATAAAGAAATTCAGGAAATGTGTTGTTTTTAAAAGGGCCACTGAGCAACCAGTAATTGAAATAGTAGCGATCGCTTTCCAGCACACTTAATCCTATAGTTGCAGCCTCAGGCAATTTGGCATTTCCCGCAGCATTGTTTATCGTTTTTAGTCTATCTTCAAGTCTATTTAAAGCAGCAATACGTGTTCGATAAGGTTTCAGTGCATAGTCCAGTGTATAAGGCTGGTTTTCCTGGTTCCATTTGTTTTGAAAATCAGCTTCCATAGCCACATAACGGTTTTTTAAGGATTGCAGCAGGGCTATCTGTTCGTTTAAACCTATGGCCTGTTTCCCCTCATTTTTCTGGTACCACTTTGCTATTGCCGCAATCTGTGTCCTGGTCTCAAAAAGCAGGTTGTAACGGTCTACAGTGTATTTTAATGTAGCGAGGTCGGAAAGATTTTTTGCAGGCTTTGCAAATTGCAGCAACGCTGCGGCTTCATTCACCAATCGTAAACCTTCTGGTACGTCTTTATTGTTCAGGATCAGGGTCTCGCCATCTAGGGGCAAAATTTGCTGCCACCAGATTTCGTGAGTCATATTGTAAGTCAGGGGCAGGTCTCTCAATTCCATCAACTTATCAATCGCTTTCACATAGGCGCCATTTTCGGTGCCATAAGCTGTTTTTTCATAGCGTTTATCAAACCCATCGTTGAAAACAGCTTTTGTATTCCAGCTTTTCTCTGCCGCCATATAAACACCATACCAATCTTCCGAAAACAGCTGGTCACCACCTTCGTCCCAAATGGTCGTACATGCACCAATAGTACCTTTTTCATAGCCTTCATTGATAAATCCGTTGATATTTGCTTTGGCGATGGCCAGATCAGGGAAGAGCCTGTTGGTGTTTAAAATACCCGGACAAACCATAAACTGCAGGTTACGTTTTACAAAAGGGTCTATCCATTTGCTGTACGATTTCGGATCACCATACTCCCAGGTCATATAAATAATATCTTTTGGCAGCATGTCCAGAATTTCCTCATGCTGTAATGCGATGTCGCCCCACATCATCAGTTTCTTGCCGTTCCTTTTAACCACATCATACAGGAACTTAAGATGGTCGGCATAGAATTTAGCGATACCGACACTATCGGTATATTTTTTAGATTTTCCCTTCCCCAGGTCAAAAGTCTCATCACAGTTGACATTGAAATAAGGAGAGCTGAAAGCACCACACATTTCAGTAATCACGCTTTCCAGAAAGTGTTTTGCCTTAGGATCGAGCGGTGAGATCATAGTAGAAGTTTCGCCCATCGACTGGTATTGGGGCAGGGACAAGATGTTATTGAAATGTCCGAATGACTGGAAGCTACCCACCAGCTGCATATGGTATTTCGCAGCATAAGCATCAAGCGCTTTGACATCGGCAATAGTCAGTTTTCCATCCGCAGGGGCAAAATCGGGATATGCATTAGTCTGGATCACATGCTCAATATAAAACGACAAGCCATTCACCTTTAAAGCGGCCATCCTTTCAATCTGCCGTTTGATATAGGCGACCTTTGAAATGGGGCCACGGCTAATGTCGTCAAACATGATCCTGTTAGGCAGGGACGGCCAGTCAGTAATAACCAACTCTTTATTCCAGCCGGCATCAGTTAATTGCCTTAAAGTCTGCAATCCGTAAAACAGGCCTGTTTCTGTGTTCGCCACCAGCAGCTGTTCCTTTTTGTTCAGAACCAGCACATAGCCTTCTTTTCCGATCTGTGTTTTCCAGTCAACCTTTAACTGTATAGTATACGCTTTTATCAATGCATCAACCATTTTGTTCCCGCTTAAGCTTAGCTTCAAGACGACACCAGTTCTTGTATCGGTGCTGTATTTAGCGACGTCAGCCAGGCGTTTCAACATAGGCAGATCTATCCCAATCGCTTTAACAGCTATGCTTTTACCCAATTTCATGGTAGCAACACCCTGCTCTACCTGTTGAGGATAAGGCACAACCGGAACCTCTGCCGCAAACAGTTTTATGTTCAGCAATAAGAGCAAAATGAGTATGTTTATTTTGCAGATCATTTTTTTATGATTTGATTACTGGTTGATTTAATTTTCGGATGATTGTTATTGCTTACCGCTACATCGGTTACCCTACCTTCCTTCCAGATGAAATGCTTTGCTGGATTGTACACTGAATTTGCGGTGATGAACCCCCTTGTTGTATTCTTCAGATAAATCAGTGCATTGGTATTTGCGCTGCTGTTCATTGTTAAGCCTTTAATTTCAAAATCGCTTGTATTTTCCAGTGCGATAGCAGGGCGCTCATCAGTCTCCGTAAAGGAGCAACTGATGTTGTTTAACCTGATACCTTTCACATGTTTGATAAATAAGCCATATGCGGGCAGCGGGCCAAACATAGTGGCTTCAGGATAATGATCAGCCAGGTTTTCCAGCTTCCTGAACATCGCATCAGCTTTAGCACCACCTGAACCAGATAGGGTAATATTACTTAGAGAGACATTTTCAATAATAGCATTTTCGAGTCCTATTACCGAACTGCCAGTAATGTCTGCACCTGTAGCCGTCACATTTGAAATGTGGATATTCCTGGCGATGCCAATACCTGGCGCCGGAGCGTTATCGGTATGTTTCCTTGCCCTGTTGCCCAGTCGGATAAACAAAGGCACCTGAGGGCCATCAATTACCACATTGCTGATGGTAATATTTTCCATAATCCCACCATCTACCATTTCCAGTGAAATACCGCTATTGCCGGCCGGCTTACCATAAATGGTGGTCAGCTGCGCAGATGGTTTGATCACAATATTGCTGACGGTCACATTCCTGAAACCACCGGTAGATTCTGTACCGAATTTCAACCCGTTACAATGACTACTGAATACACAATTACTGATGACAATATTCTCTGAAATGAGTTTAGAGGTACTTTTCAGGGTCAGGCCATCATCATCGGAATCTCCCTTAACATTGGTGATCAGTACATTTTTACAGCCGTCAATATCAATCATGTCGTTATTTTTATTCGAATGGTTCCAGATAGAAATACCATCTATGACTAGGTCTTCACAACCCAGGTAATGCTGCATCCAGAATGCAGAATTACGCAGATGAACCTCCTTAACGCTCACTTTTTTACAGCCTACAAACCAGATCAGGTACGGCCTGTTCATATAACGATCTGGTTTTTTGATCGTATTGATCTCGAAGCTCGCCCCCTGACCATCTATTGTTCCTGATCCTTCAATACCTATATTTTCGGCTTTATTGGCATAGATTAGTGCCTGCTTTGCCCAGTTTTCTCCATAAAAAGGGATTTCTGCCTGCTGATATGGGTAATTTGAGGCACCTTTAACGCCGATCAGTGTGCAACCATTAGCAAGGTAAAGGGTTACATTGCTTTTCATGACTATGGTTGCCGTCATGAAATTACCTGCAGAGAAGATCACTTTCCCCCCACCCGATCCCGCGCAGGCATCGATACTTTTTTGAATAGCTACAGTGTTTACGGTACTCCCATCGCCTTTGGCGCCATAGGTGGTTACCTCCACATCGGCTGCCTGTACAAGAATAGAAGTACCTGTGAGTATCACAAATAAGAAATTACGCATATGTAAGATTGAGCTAAGCATGATAAGTTTGTTTTTTAGTCCTGGAGATTTGGTAATACACATTAAAAAGGTAGCATGGAACCAATAGCAGGTAAGCGAGCTGGTTGTTGGAAATATGTGAAAGCCAACTGTAAACCAATGGCAGGATGGCACCACCTGCAATACCCATAATCAATATGGCTGATCCGCGGTTTAATAAGGCTCCACTTAATCCATGTAAAGCGAGTGGCCAGATTGCCGGCCAAAGCATCGCATTGGCAAAGCCTAGTAATGCGATAAATACGATTGAGGTCTGGCCCGGTACGAATACCGCAAGCAGTGTAAGCAGTATACCCAGCAGGGAAGAATACAAAAACGCCTTTTCCTGGGTGATGAGTTTAGGGATAAATAAAGCACCCAGAATATACCCCGTAAGCATAGATGCCAACGTATAAGAGGTGAGGCTTTTAGCGACATCAAGCCTTACCCCATGATAAATACCGTAATTACTGATGGTATCACCGGCAATTACTTCTACCGCTACGGTTACAAATATGGCTGTAAAACCTAGCGCAAATGCAGTATTATGGCTTTTACCGGTATTGGCCAGTTTTTGTTTTTCATTCAATGCCTGTTCTTCTTCCGAAGGTGTAATTTCAGGAAGATGCGCATACTTTATACCAAAGGCAATGATGCAGAGTATAATGGTTAACACAATATAGGGCATAATTACATCCCGGGCCAATTCGTCCAGGCGTGCGGTCTTTGCAATTGGAGCCAGGCTTTCCAATTCGGCCAGCAGACCATCAGAATTTTTAAGGATAATAGCACCCAGGATCATTGGCGCAAGGATACCTGCGAATTTATTACAAATCCCCATAATGCTGATCCGCTGTGCGGCCCTGGCTGGATCGCCCAGCTTGGTGATGTACGGATTTACTGCAGTTTGCAATAATGTAGTGCCTGCGCCTACCACAAACAAACCCAGTAGGAACAGTGGATAATAGCGCATCATGGCCGCGGGAACAAACAACAGACAGCCTGCAGCCATAATGAGCAAGCCCACCTGCATGCCTTTGATGATTCCTGTAAGCTGCAATATGCGACTGGATGGCAGCGCCATAAAGGTATACGAGATATAAAAGGCGAAGGTAACCAGATAGGCCTGCCATTCCTGTAGCTCGCAGGCAATACGCAGATAAGGGATCAGTGTTCCATTTACCCAGGTTACAAAGCCGAAGATGAAAAAGAAAAAACCGATGGTCATTACCTGTTTGACGTAAGTACCATTTGTTGCCGGCTTAGCCATGTTTACTATTGCATCCATAATTTACATTTTTAATTTTTCCATTGCATTCTTCACATTCCCATATTTTAACAGGCTTGCCTTAGCCTGCGCATAGTCTGTTATTCCGGTTTTCTCCATCAGCATTTTCACCCCACGCTCTACCAGCTTTTCATTGCTGATCTGCATATTCACCATACGGTTGTCTTGCACTTTCCCCAGCCTGATCATAACTGTAGTAGAGATCATGTTTAAAATCAATTTTTGGGCCGTCCCGCTTTTCATACGGGTACTGCCGGTAACAAACTCCGGACCTACCACCGCTTCAATTGGAAAATCTGCATATTCAGCTATTGGTGAATCGGCATTGCATACGATACAAGCAGTAAGGATACCATGCTCCTGTGCTTTTTTCAAAGCCCCCAAAACATAGGGTGTAGTACCGCTGGCGGCTATGCCGATCAGGATATCCTGATTGCTAATGTTGTATTTTTCCAGATCCAACCAGCCTTGTTCATGACTATCTTCCGCATCCTCAATACCAAAACGCAAGGCTTCATCGCCACCGGCCATAATACCGATCACCACATCGTCTGGCACCCCGTAAGTAGGCGGGCATTCGCTGGCATCCAGTACACCTAACCTGCCACTGGTACCTGCGCCGATGTAAAACAGCCGACCTCCTTGTTCCATGTGTAATGCAGCCGCATCAACCAGTCCTGCAATGCGGGGCACCAATCCACGTATCACAGCTGCAATGGAGGCATCTTCATCGTTAATGTGGTTCAGCAGTTCTTCTATCGACATCTTTTCAAGATGACGGTAGACTGATGGCATTTCGGTTGTTCTGATAAAACTCATTTTTATATAGAAGCTATGTTAAATTCTCATTTTTGTTAAAGTTTAACCTTTTCCATTTTAGGAGCAAGCAGGTGTATGACCAGCCATGCGACCAGAAATGAACAGCCACAGACTAGGAAAATGACGTTATAGCCTGCGACAATATTTCCTGTGCTTTTGTAAAAATCGAGGATAAAACCAATAAACATGGGAAAGAGCACACCACCTATGGCACCGGCCATGCCGCCTAAACCGACTACAGAGCTCACCGCCTTTTTAGGGAACATGTCTGAAACAATAGTAAAGATATTGGCACTCCAGGCCTGGTTTGCGGCTACCGACAGACTAATGAGGGCAATTACAAACCACATATTGGTCGTATAACGGGTTGCCATTACCGGGATCACACAGATGGCGGCAACCATTAATGCCGCTTTACGGGCTTTGTATACCGGCCATCCTTTTTTAATGAGCCAGGAAGAAAGGTAGCCCCCTCCGATACTGCCGATCATGGTACCGGTATAAACGATCACGAGCGGCAGACTTGGCTTTTTAAGGTCGAGGTGAAAATAAGTGGCGAAATAAGAAGGCAACCAGAACAGGAAAAAGTACCAGATCGGATCAGTAAAAAACTTACCGGCAATAAATGCCCAGGTTTGTTTAAGGCTCAACAGCTTTTTCCAGGTAACCGTACTGGTATCGTTATCTTCCAGAAGTGCATCCTCATCACTATTGATATAAGCGAGTTCTGCCGGTTTCAATTTCTTTTGCTTAACAGGGATCTCATAAAAAGAGATCCAGGCGGCCAGCCAGACAAAGCCCAGAGCCCCGGTTACAATAAATGCCATTTGCCAGCCGTATACCGACAGGATCCAGGGCACCAGGATTGGTGCCACACATGCACCGATGTTAGATCCGGAATCAAAAATACCTACGGCAAGCGCCCTTTCTTTTTTAGGAAACCATTCGGCAACAGTTTTAACACCTGCGGGATAATTACCGGATTCTCCCATTCCCAGTAAGGCACGCATGGCGCCAAAGCCAAAGGTTGTTCTTACGGCTGCATGCAGCATGGCTGCAATGCTCCATACGGTGATAGAAATGGTATAGCCCAGTTTTGTGCCTATTTTATCTATTAGTTTTCCATAAAACAGCTGACCTAAAGCGTAAGTCGCTGTAAAAGCCATTACGATATGACTGTAATCAGTCTCTGTCCAGCTAAATGTTTTTTCCAGACTTGGTTTCAGCAGACCGAGAATCTGTCTGTCCAGGTAATTGATAGTTGTCGCAGCAAATAGCATAAAGCAAATGAACCACCTGTAATTTCCGATCTTAGTTTCTTTTATCATGATTGGTTTAGCTGATATCTGTTTTTTAAAAGGTTCATTATATACAGGTTGTTTTGCCATTGCCTCTCCTGTGGCAGATGGTGTGGCATGTAAGGAATAGGGCCAAACTCCGGTGTGATGGTCAATATGTCCCCTTTATAATTTTCGACCACTTTATCCCAGCAGTTCAAATGAAAAGCCAATGCTTCCGCATATTCGGGAAGCGATGGATCTGCTACCTGTGGTCCCTGTGCGAAGCCTACCCTTGCATGGATATGTGCGGTATGCTTGATAGCCAGGTTAACTACCTCAGGCTGATCCTGCAACAGGCTCTCTGCTACAGCACACCAGTGCGAAACATCAAGGGTAAGCTGCAATTCCGGCCGTTGATTAAGGAATGGAGCGGTTACATGTGCGGCATAAGCAAACCTGCCGCGGTGGGTTTCATGTACAATCCGGACTCCCGTTTCTTTTTCTATTTTTTGGGCGCTATCCAATAGGCTGCAATTCTGTTCCCAGCTAAAAAAGTCCCTGCCCGTATGCGAATTGATGAACAGTGGTTTTAATGCGGCCAGCTTATGCAGCCTTTCCTCATACTCCTGCTGATGCGACTTCAGGTTTATAGCTGTTGTTTCCCAATGCTGGGCTATAAACTTCAATCCGTATTTTTCCAGCCCCTCCATAAACTCATTCTTTTCTCCTTCAGCAGGCAGATCTGTTTCTACGCCCTGGTAACCATGCGAAATGATCCCGCTAAAAAATTCATCCCAGCTATTCATTTTTTGTCCCCATGTTGTACAAAAGTAAAGTATCCTCATAAGCGTAGTTTTAGTGGTTCATCAAACAATAAAGGGTGAAACTGGCCTCCCATCTTTGTTCCTTTAGGAATTGGTATAGCTCCTGGCATCAGTTCCTTATCGGTATCAGACAAGGTTCCATCTGCGAAAACATTCAATACATAAGCCCGTCTTCTGTTCAGCGACTTGTTCTCATAAGAACCATGAACCAACAGGGGATGATGAAAAGTACCATAACCCTTTTTCAGCTCTATAGGCACAGGCTTAAATTCCGCCATTTGCTGTTCGTTAAGCTGGGCCAGCAGGCCGTCCATTTCTCCGGCAAGCTCAGGCTTATCCAGCAGCCCCCAGCGATGACTATCGGGCACATAATACAAACAACCGTTCTCTATAGTAGCATCATCCAAGCCAACCCAACAGGTTAAATGATGCATAGGTATCGTACGTGTCCAATACGAATAATCCTGGTGCCAGGCGACTACACCACCATGCTGTGCGGGTTTATAAAACAACTGATCATGCCAGAAACGCACAGCCTTATTCCCAAGCAGCTGACTTGCGGCCATTACAAAAGCAGGGTTCCACAGTACATCATGAAAACCAGGTGTAACCCGCCATGCCCCTAATGCGTGAAATAGTACCGCATTAGGATCTGAAGACTCATTGGAATAAAACTGATGGAACAAAGCACTTCCCGGATGTTGCGGATCAATAATCGCATCGAGCTCATCCCGTAGTATTAAGATCTGTGCCTCATCCAAAAATTTAATACCACTTACATATCCGTGCTCCCTGTAACACTCCATCTGCTCCTCATTAAGCTTATACTGTTCCCATTCCTCCCTGCTTTCAGGCCACTTAAATAAACCTGAAACCTGGGTATGAAATTTGGATAAGTCTTTATATTCCATAGTAAAACATGTTATAAAAAATGTAAACTAGTACATACTGGTACATAAATATAAACAACATATATTTCAGTTCCAAACCTTTATTTTAACATTTAAAGATGTTAATCTTTGAAATCGTCATTCTTCAATTTTCTGTCGCCCGCATTGTTTCTTCCATGGTCAAAACCCCGCTCCCTTTCATATTTTATCATTTCGGCCGGTCTGAAATTTAAGATAAAAGCCCTCCGCTCGGTATGGGTTGAATTACCTCTGCTGTAATGCAGGGTACGGCCCTGGTGGAAAGTACAGGAACCCGGTTTAAGCTCAATATATACGCCTTCATTTTCTGTTGCATTACAAGTTAGTGCACCACCTTCTTTTCCGGCAAAACGATGTGGTCTTACCTCTTTTAAATTAGAGCCCGGCACAAACCACATACAACCATTATCCACCGTTGCTTCATCCAGGGCCAGCCAACAACTTGCGGCACGCTTATCGGGCACATTTAGCCAGTAAGCTTCGTCCTGGTGCCAAGGCGTAATGGTATTGGTATTCGGGGCTTTATTGATCAGCATGTCAAAATCCATCTCAGCATCATCGCCGATCAGTTCTCTGCTAATGGCCAGTGCCCGCTGATGAAATGGCATATCTATCAGCTCCTTCACAAAATCACTTGGCCACATGATCTGGGTAATACTCTCCCTGGTTTTACTTTTTCCTAATCCATCACCAAGATCCGAGCGGTTAGCGCCTACATCTATCTTCTTAGACAGGAAATCGTTATAAATGTCCTTATAGTGTTCAATCTCATCGGGAGTAATAATATCTTCAACGGTCAAGTATCCGTTAGCATTAAAAAAAGCGATCTGTTCAGCAGATAAATACTTCTTGTTCATACGCACATATTTGGTTTTATAATCCTACAAGCAATGTCTATAAATCATCACAAGCGTTTGGCTGAATGATTCAATATTTGATTTGCTGAATTATTTTATCAAATTTAACTTTTGAGCAATAGCAAAACTTTCAATTTAGTAGGAACATACAATTTTATACATGTCAGATTTTGATACCCGCTCCACCACAGAAAGGAGCATTATAAATTTTAAAAAGTTTAATCTCGATGAGAAGATCAGGTTAGGCCGGTATTCCTACAAGCATGTACATGGCGAACTGGAAACCCATTCGCATGATGGCATGATGGAGATCTGTTATTGTGATAAAGGTATGCAGGTATACGAGGTGAATGGCAAAGAGTACCAAATCAGGGGTGGCGATGTATTTATTACCTTCCCCAATGAACCTCATGGAACAGCCCGGCACCCTGAAGAAAAGGGAGCTTTATACTGGCTGATCGTTCAGATTCCCAAAAATGAACGTTTCCTACATTATGATGATGAAGAATCAGCTGTATTTATAAAAGAACTAATGTCGATCGGACAAAGGCACTTCAAGGGAACTGATAGTATGAAGAAGATGCTGGACCAGCTCTTTATCCTGCACGAAGAACCTGTACAACAACCGCTACATAAATTGCAGACCTTAAACCTGATCAGCAATTTTTTATTAACGGTAATTGAATATTCGCAGAAAAATGTAGCCAGGGAGCAGTCCGACAGAATCTCGGAAATCAGAAACTATATCCATACCAATATTTACCAAAGTCTGCCTATTGAGCTGCTGGCCAAAGAACTCTGCATGTCGGATTCCCATTTTAAAAGCTGGTTTAAAAAGGAGTTTGGAATGCCCCCGGTAGATTATATTTTACGTACCAGGGTTGAGGAAGGGAAAAAACTATTGCAATTACCAGATGCTGAATCGGTAACCTCCATTGCTTTTAAGCTCAATTTCTCTTCTTCTCAATACTTCGCGACCGTATTTAAAAAGTATACAGGAGTAAGTCCGGCGGAATTTAAACAGCGCCACCTAAAAACTTAATTGCTATATTTTAATAGAATTATGACCTATTTTTGCGAAGACTAAACATGACCAAGAAAGATGAGCTATAATGATGCTGGGATCATAAAAATTGACAATGCGTTATCACTGCCATTGTATAAACAGATCGTTGCTTCTGTTCATGAGGCTATATCCAATGGCACATTAAAAAATGGCGACATATTACCTTCTGTAAATTCAATTGCCGCAGCACATTCACTGGCACGGGGCTCTATATTTAAGGCGTATAACGAATTAAAGACTGCCGGAATTATTGATTCTACACCCGGAAAAGGCTATTTTGTAACCAGCACCAATGTCCAAGTCAAGAAAAACATTTTTTTGTTACTCAGTACATTCAATCCCTATCGGGAAGTATTATACAATGCCTTTATAGACCAGATCAAAAATCAGGCAACGGTAGACCTTTACTTTCACCACCATAATATCAGTGTTTTTGACACACTGATCCGAAATCATGCAGCCTATTACAACACTTTTGTAATTATGCCGGAGATCAACAAAAAAACAAATGGTATTTTAAAACAGCTGGATGCTAAAAAGCTTTTCATCCTTGATTCGGGCTTAAATGAATTTGGCAACGACTACCCCTGCGTTTGCCAGAATTATGAAAAGGATATTTCGGGAATACTTAAAGCACATTTTGAGCAGCTTAAAAAATACAAAAGGATCATTTTATTGTTTCCTGACAACATTAAAACTGAAGGTGTAGTAAATGGTTTTACATCGGTATTCAAAAAAACAGATTTCCCGGCAGAGGTGATCAGGAATACCAGCGATTATGAACCGCAGCAGTTTGACTGCTGTATTATTATGGACGACATTGACCTGGTAAAAATGATGCGTGTCACAAGGAAGAACAAGTGGAAACTCGGCACTGATATCGGCATTCTTTCTTACAACGAAACACCACTCAAAAGCATTATCGCCGATGGCATTACGACTATTACCACAGATTTTGAACAGATGGGAAAGTCAATGGCCGATATGATCATTAAAAACAAACCAAGCCGTATAGAGAATCCTTTTCTGATGATAGATAGGAAATCTTTTTAAGAAGCACTTAGCCGTGCTTCTTCTTCATCGTCATTTTAGCCTTTTGCCCTATCCCGTAGTTATGGGTTTTTGAATTACTTTCCTTTTTCTCATGGAAAGCTCCACCACCAATAGGTCCTTCAACAACTACTTTTTTGGTTTTAATCGAGGCTGCTTTGGCAGCTTTATCAATCACCAAATCTTCAGGCAAATCCATCACATCGATTTTTTTACCCATAGATTGTTCAATCTTTCTTACTTCAGCAAGTTCAAGGTCAGTCGCAAAAGTAATTGCAACCAGTTCGTTCGCATCCCCTTTAACCACCCTTCTTAAGAAAGTTTCCTTTTCTTCAGGAATCTCAAAATGGAACATAAAATTGATACCCGAAAGATCAAGATCCGACGTACCTTCATTCGCGACAATTAAAACTCTCGCTTCAGGAGTATCCTTAAAATCCGCTATATGATCAAAACCATCCTCATCAAAAAACAAAGGGTTTAATACAGTAACAGCACCAGGTGTCGCCGAATGCAAGTTTTTAGCCAACTTTTGAGCAGTTAAACGAGTATTTACAAACACAACAACCTTATCAAATACCTCATCGTCCCTTAGTAAAAGATTCAACAGGTTAATCTTTGTCTTAGCATTAGGTACCTGATACAGTAAAAGCTCATGCGTTTCCACTTCACTATCACCCAAATCTTCCACTTCAATTGTGGTCGGAAAATTCATAAACTGATCAATCATCAGGCTCAGTTTATCATGTATTACAGTAGTAAATATCAAATGTTGTACTTTACCGGCACTTCTGGCCAGCTCGGCCACAGGCAATTGCATCCCTTGCTTTACAATCACTTCTGCATCATCAACAATAAAAGTTTGGAGTCTATTTAAGTTTAAACCTAGCTTAAGGTAAATAGCACGTGCCCTTGTTGGTGTAGCTACAACAATATCAATTCCATCTAAAAGAACCTGAATATCCTCATCCATACCACCTGTACCGTATAAGCCAATAATCCGCAAGTCTCTGTTTTTACTTAACAGCATAAACTCTGCAATTAAAGCCTCTACACGTTCTCCATCTGGAACCAGAATCAATACTTTAGGAGCTTCATCCCTACTGTATTTTAGCCTCATTAAAACACCAAGCACATAAGTGGTAGTTTTACCACAGCCTTCGGGACCAATAGCAATTATATCCTGCCCACCAATAATCCGTGACATTGTTTTTGCCTGAATTTCTTTTGCAGAGATGTATCCCGCATCATTCATTGCGGCTATAAGCGACTTGCTTAGTTTTAATTTATCTAACGACACAGTATCTTTATTAATTAATCAATTCGCAAATTTACGGATTTTACCATGTACTACACCTTTCTATCTGTAAAAGATGTCAATCAATCTACTTACGTTAGAAATGCTGATCACAATTATGCCGCAGACCACCCCTAACATTGGCGTATTACCACCCATCCATTTCAGACCATTCGGGTTAATTTTGAATTGTAAGAGCAGACAATAAAAACGTTTGTTATTAACAGTACAACCTATCAAATAACATAAAACTTACACTTAAAATTCAAAATTATGACCACGCTTAATCCTTATTTGAACTTTCCGGGGACAACCGAAGAAGCTTTTAATTTGTATAAAACTATAATTGGTGGCGAGATCACAATGATCATGCGTTTCAGGGATATGCCCGATGATAAAACACCCGAAAATGAAAAAGACAAAATCTGTCACATTTCACTAAAATTTCCTAACGGCAACATTCTTATGGCAACAGACACATTGGAATCAATGGGACAAAAAATAATATTGGGAAACAACTTCTACCTATCTCTTGGTGTAGAGAGTGAAGCCGAAGCAGACCGCATTTTTAAGGAGCTATCTCCCGGTGGAAAAGTAGAGATGCCAATGGAAAAAATGTTTTGGGGAGACTATTTCGGCATTGTCCAGGATAAATTCGGAACCCAATGGATGATTACTTATACCTACCCGCAAGCAAAATAAATCAACTAATTGATCTGCACAGTAATGCGATGGCTGACTGTGCAGATCATCTTTTTATATTACCCCATTTTTAATTGCAAAACTGACCAAAGCAATGGCATTTGCTGTATGCGTTTTATCATGCATATGTCTGCGGTGATTATTGATCGTATGCTCGCTAATAAACAACTTATCGGCAATCATTTTACTACTCAACCCCTCTGCCATCCACAACAGCACTTCCTTTTCACGCTTAGAAAACAGCTTATCTTCCTCGTTTAGGTAATACACCTTTTTGTAGATGGACTCATGCTCACCTATTCCAATACCATCAACTTTATCAACCGTTTGTACGATAGAATTGTGGTTACCAAAATGATTGATGTTCATGATCATCCCCATACTAAAGATCGGATTCCCTTCCTTATCTGATAAAAAACAATTACGCTGAAGAAAATCTTCATAAATACCTTCCCTGTTTTTCATCCGCTGTGTATAAGAGAAAACATAGTTCTTATGTTCTTCCGGTTTGATTTTTTTTAAAATGTCCAGTCGATCCGGAAAAATCTCTTTATCAAAAACATTTAAATGATCAGGATCATAAATCTGAAGCGTATGATTAATCCCATCTTTTAAAAAACATTCGGAACTGTAACCGGCAAAATTATCAGACATGTTGATATACATCCCCGTCCGATAATCCAGCAAGTAAATAAATGGGACATTGTATCTAAAAAATGAGTAAGCGAAACCATTGGCTTTGATGAAATCATCAAATGCAGTTAGGCTAAATTGGCTGGACTCATGAACACGCTGCCTTAAGTTCTCCAAATAGCCAAACCATGTTGGCCTACTTTTCGTTTTCATAGCACATTTTTATTTTATTGAATGACTAAATCTAAGGGACGATGTATACTACTATACACTCAGAAAGCAAAATAGTTTTATAAACTCATGTCGGCTTCATTACCATTGAAAAACAAAATTATACTCCAATGAAAAATGACAACAAATTGCTATATACTAAGAAGTTAACTAAGCTTAAATTTAACTAAATTTTTCGCACCATGAAACATTTCTTAACCTTAAGGGCTCCTGGGATTTCAATACTCTGGGGGACGTTACTCCTGTTAGCACTATCTGCAACCGGAGCAAAAGCACAGTCTGAAACAGACAGCATAAATACAGATAGCACAAATACAACAATTGACACTCCTAGAGTGGAAAAGGATCCTAGGCCTTATCGAAAAAATCTGATAAAGATCAACCTCGCTGCGTTAACCATGTTAAAAAGTTACAACTTTAGTTACGAGCATTTACTAGGCCGAAAAGTCAGTTTTGTATTTGGATACAATAAGATGTCAGAAAATACACTGTCGGACCTTCCAATTACAGAAAGAGTATCCGACAAAATATTTGATGATGATGACAGGATAAAAGATGATCTGGACAGAATCAGGGTTTCAAATACAGCCTATACTGCTGAGTTTCGCTTTTATGGTGGCCAATTCTCCGGAGCAAGAGGTTTTTATCTCGCCCTATATGGTCGGTACGTGAATACCAAGATTAATTATGATTATGAATTCCAGGCCAACACCAGAACCTATAACGTTCCTTTAAAATCGAACTTAAAAGGCTATGCGGGCGGTATTCTACTGGGAAGTCAATTCATCATTTCCAGGACCATATCACTTGACATTTATGTTGGTGGCCATTATGGAACCATAAAAGGCGATGCTGATGGACCTGTTGATTTAAGTACAATGTCGCAACAGGACAAAACGAATTTAAGAGAGGATATCGAGAGTACGACGACCATACGGGATAAACAATACGTAAATGCAACAGTCACCAATTCAGGTGTAACAGCAAAAGTAAAAGGTCCGCTGATTGGTTTAAGAGGTGGATTCAGTTTAGGAATTGCATTCTAATCGGGGATTGCTTTAGGCTCTTTTGATCTGTAAGTTAGTTTATTTAATTTGCAGGATGACAAAAGCAGCGTTACTGAATCATAGACTTGTTAACCAACAGATCTCGGAAACTGTATTTAAAACCCCTCAGGAAATTGTGAGCTGGATGGTGGCCATGCAAGCTCAGGAATATGCAATGTCGAAATGGGCAATTGCCCTACGCTTAAAAGGAGTAACAGAACAAGATGTTGAAAAAGCTTTTAATGAGGGTTTAATTTTAAGAACACATTTGTTACGGCCAACCTGGCATTTTGTAACTCCGACAGATATCAGGTGGCTAATTGGACTCACTGCGCCCAGGGTTGAAGCAGTTATGGCTTTCTATAACCGCGAATTGGGACTTGAGAGAAATCTGTTTAACAAATGTAATAATCTAATAACCAAAGCGCTTGAAGGTGGCAAACACCTTACGCGAGCGGCGATTGCTGCGGAGCTACTGCGCTCGGACATTCCTTTGAATGGACGTCAAATAGGGCATGTAATGATGCAGGCAGAACTTGACTGTATAGTTTGCAGTGGTGCGAGACAAGGCAAACAGTTTACCTATGCCCTATTTGATGAACGCGTACCTGCGGCTAAACCGATGCCACGTGAGGAAGCATTGGCCCTATTGGCGCATAAATACTTTAGTAGTCGAGGGCCGGCGACAATCAAAGACTTTTCAGTATGGTCGGGTTTAACACTCACCGAAGCAAAAAAAGGAGCAGCATCAATGAGCAGTTCGGCTTTTTTTGAGGAAACCTTTGAGGGCAAAACATATATTTTACCTTTCGAAAATCCTTCCGGTATTTTCAACCGAGCTGTAACAAGCTTATCCAAAAGCTTCCTCATGCCCGATTATGATGAATATGGCATGGGCTATATAGACCGCAGCGCTATATTTAACCCGATTAAAATAACTCCCGACTTTAAAAGAAACAATCCAGTGTTTAACAGGATGATCATTATAGATGGTATAATTGAAGGCACATGGCAGCGAACCTTAAAAGGGAAATCCCTTGTTGTGGAGACATTCCCATTCCATACTTTAAATAAAATACAATCCTCAGCCCTATCCAAGGCAGTCGAAAGGTTTGTCAATTTCGCTGAACACAAATGGTAATCTTAACTGAAAGAATCTTAAGTTTATACTTTGTAAAGTTAAATATCGATTATGAAAAGACTTATACTTCATCTATTTCTACTAGCTGGCTCCATTAACCTTTACGCGCAAGATGCCGTAGATTATCAAATACCTCCAAAAGAGATGGCCGACCTGCTACTAGCCAAACCAACACCTGCAGTTAGCATTGATAGTAAGGCAGAATGGATGTTGTTAAGTGGTCGTAATTCTTATCCATCGGTAGAGGAACTGGCCATGCCTGAATACCGCATTGCAGGATTACGAATCAACCCTGACAATTACTCGCTAAGTAGACAAACCTATATCAACAGCCTTACACTTAAAGACATTAAGACTGATAAAAATTTTACCATTACAGGCCTTCCAACTCCATTATTTGCCGGAAATATAAGCTGGAGCCCTGATGAGAAAAAAATAGCTTTCACCAATACCACTCAAAAAGGGGTAAATCTTTACCTCATTGATATTGCAACCAAAAAAGCGACAAAAATCAATACGCAATTCCTTAATATGGTACTTGGCACAGGTGTAACCTGGCTAAATCCAAGCACCTTATTGTACAAAGTGGCTACAAGGCCTGCCAGTGCAGCGCCTAAAAAACCTTTAATGCCTAAAGGCCCTACGGTACAACAAAACTTAGGCAAAGCCGCCCCAAGTGCAACCTATCAGGATTTAATTAAATCACCATACGACGAGCAATTGTTTGAGTTCTTCGCTACCGCTCAGTTGGTAAAAAATAAAAATGGTGTAGAAACACCTATTGCTAAACCTGCAATTTATTCGAGCGTAAGCAGCTCTCCTGATAAAAATTATTTGCTGATCAGAACGATAAAAAAACCTTTCTCTTACCTCGTTTCTGCAAATGGCTTCCCCTCTACCCTAAGTATAACAGATTTAAGTGGAAAACTGGTTAAAACACTTGCAGAACTACCTTCAAGCGAGGGCCGACCTTCCGGCTATGACAATGTACAAAACCTGCCTCGAGGCTATGACTGGCGCGATGACGAACCTGCCACCATCATCTGGGCACAGCCTTTGGATAGCGGATTAATCAAAAAACAAGTAGACTTTCATGATGCCGTTTATGCCTTAACGGCCCCTTTTAATGGGGAAGCAAAAGAACTTTTCAAAACCCAAATGCGCTATCAAGGAACTGCCTGGGGTGATGCTTCCCTGGCAATGGTACAAGAAGGACTACGAAGTAAGCAAAAACTTAAGGTAAGCCGCTACAATACCACAACTGGCAGCTTAGAGACTTTGTACGAGCGCAACGAAACCGATGCTTATAATGATCCTGGAGAACCTGTTACTACTAAAAATAAATATGGCCGACAAGTTATTCAACTCCTCAACAACGGAACTCAGCTATTGATGAACAATACCGTTGGTTCTTCGCCCAAGGGAGACTTACCCTTTCTCGCTAAGTTTGATCTGGGCACAAAAAAGAATGAGCTCATTTGGCGTAGCGCAGAAGGAACTTACGAAGTTGTCGTTGATGTATCGGATGCAAACAAGCTTGTTTTATTAACCAGAAAAGAATCGCAAAAAGAGGTTCCTAATTATTTCATCAAAAATTTAATACTCCGCATAGCCAACCGCCAGATCACCAACTTTACCAACCCCTATCCGCAACTGGATGGTGTTAGTAAAGAAAAAATCACCTACAAACGGGCTGATGGCATTGACTTAACTGGCAACTTATATCTGCCTAAGGGTTATGACAAAAGCAAAGATGGGCCCCTCCCCGTACTGGTCTGGGCTTATCCACGCGAATTTAACTCTGCCGCCGATGCTGCACAAATCAGAGGCTCTAAGGATCGTTTCACTACCATTAGCTGGGCTTCTCCTATTTATTGGGTTACACAGGGCTATGCCGTACTAGACAATGCAGAGATGCCAATTGTATCAGTAGAAGGGAAAAAGCCAAATGATACTTTTATTGAGCAACTAAAACTAAATGCGGAAGCAGCAATTAACAAACTGGTTGACGCGAAGGTTGGCGATAGAAATCGTATGGCCGTTGGTGGCCACAGCTATGGAGCTTTTATGACCGCCAACTTACTTGCGCATACCAACTTGTTTAAAGCTGGCATTGCACGTAGTGGTGCCTACAACAGAACATTAACTCCATTTGGTTTCCAAAACGAGGAACGCACCTATTGGGAGGCTCCACAACTGTATTATGAGATGAGTCCGTTTAGTTACGCCAACAAAATTAAAACACCATTACTATTGATACATGGTGATTCGGATAACAATCCGGGAACCTTCCCGATCAATAGTGAACGTCTATTTAATGCCATTAAAGGCTTTGGTGGCACCAGTCGTTTTATATTTTTACCTTATGAATCACATAGTTATAGCGGTAAAGAAAACTTGCTTCATATGCTTTGGGAAATGAACACCTGGCTTAACAAATATGTAAAGAACGCCAAGTAAATTTTTACTTAAACCTAATCGCTTTTAGTGGACTAATTCGGCTAACCAACATGGAAGGTAATATCAATACCACGAGGCAAATCACAAATGTGGCCAGGTTTAAGATCAAAACATCAACGAAATGAATCTCTATTGGGACGTACGATAAATAATATGAAGTCTGGTCTAGTTTATAAATGTGTGTGTATTGCTGTAAAAACCCTAAGCCCAATCCCAATATATTGCCAAGCAATAGCCCAAAACCTACGAGGTAAAGGGCATTGTACATAAATATTTTCATTACGCTGTAGTCCGTCATGCCGAAAGCTTTCAATATGCCGATCATATTGGTTCGCTCAAGGATCATGATCAATAAAGCGGTAATCATATTGATCACCCCTACGACCATCATCAATACCAACAACACTTTGGTATTGACATCCAGTAAGGACAGCCAGGTGAAAATTGCCGGAAAATACTCGGAAACAGACTCTGATTTTAGATTCAGCTCCATGTTCTCGTAAATATGATCGGATACTAATTTTAATTTAGAGAAGTCTTTAATTCTGATTTCAATACCACCAATCTCATTAGGCTTCCAGTTATTCAACCTTCTGATGATGTTTAGATCGCCGATTACAAAACCCTTATCAATTTCTTCAACACCGATGTCATAAATACCTACGATTTTAAAGGGGCGCTTACGCGGTGGATTCTGTACAAAGTACATGATAAAGTCGTCGCCAACTTTAAGTCTTAATCTGTTGGCCGTAAATTGAGAAATCATGATTTGCCTTGTCGCTTTAGCGCTATCTGCAAAATCAATCACCTTACCACTAACCAAATGCTTGCGAATATAATCCCAATTAAAAGTCTTATCTATCCCTTTAAAATTGATCCCTTCAACCTCATCATTGGCCGAAATAATTGCTGGTTTTGTAGCATAAGGCTGGTAAAATTCTACATCAGGATTGTTATTTAGCTGATCTATCGTTTTCTTTTGGGGCACAAAAGGCAAAAGTTCAAACGAATTATTTAAACTGTATTTAAAGATCCTTACATCTCCAATATAGCCTCTTACCTTCTCCTGTATTTCTGTTTTAAACCCCTTTATAATGGCGACAGAAAGCATCATCACCGCCAGACTTAGCATGACTCCTGCTATAGCGATACGAACAATCAACTTAGAAAAAGTACGCTCTGATTTTATGGCTATACGCCCTGCTATGAAATATTCTGTATTCAATCTTTTCACCTGCTATTGTGGTGTAAAAGTGCATTTTTTTAAATTAAGATTTTAATAAAAAATTAGATTATAGAATCTAGAGGGCTTCTTCCAAACAATCTGACCATGTTTAAGGTTTATATCTAAAACATAACGATTATGGCAAAGTCAACTATTGAAAAAAAGATAGAAAGCAAAGTAAAATCCATCCAAAATCAAATTAAAAAACTACAAATTGATTTAGCTCACTGGCAAAAAATTGCTAGCGATTATGAAACAAACAGAGAAACCATCGAATCAATCCTATCCGTACACAATGCACCAGATCTAGGTAGCAATAAGAAAGGAAGCAGTGGTGGTAAAAACTGATTAATCATTTTTTATTACCTTTATCTTTATACACAACGAAAAAGGTTATTAAATGACACGATCCTTAAAACTCCTCCTCAACGCAGTCTTATGTTCTTTTCTGCTTCAAGCTTGCAGTCCATCAACTACCGTAGCTTTTAATCCGGCCGTCCCTAATCCTTACAAGGTAAAGGCGGAAGATGTTGATAAGCCTAAAAATGGAAAGCTACTTACCGGTGCGGAACAAACAGAGCTTTACGTACCTTATTTAAAAGGCAAACGTGTAGGTATGGTGGTTAATCCAACCTCTATAATTGGTAAGGAAACAACTGTTGACAGTTTACTGAAACTCGGTGTAAACATTGTTAAAATATTTGGACCTGAGCACGGTTTTAGAGGAAACGCCAGCAACGGAACACACGTTGATGATGAAATTGACACTAAAACAGGGATAAAGGCCATTTCACTATATGGAAAACATTCTACACCTACCAACGCAGAACTGGCAGATGTGGATGTGATGGTATTTGACATCCAAGATGTAGGCGTACGTTTTTATACCTATATCAATACTTTGCAACATGTAATGGAGGCCTGTGCCGCCAACAAGAAGGAGGTTCTGATCTTAGATAGACCAAATCCCAATGGTTTTTACATTGACGGACCAATACTAGATCCACAATTTAAGTCGGGCATAGGATTAAAACCAATCCCAGCAGTACACGGACTAACTGTTGGTGAATATGCTCAAATGTTGAATGGTGAGAACTGGTTGGACAATAAGCTGAAATGCAAAATTAAAATCATTAAAGTGGCCAATTACACCCATGATACACCATATGAACTTCCCGTTAATCCTTCACCAAACTTAAATACGCCACAGTCTATTTTACTGTATCCAACGACTTGCTTATTCGAAGGAACGTATTTGAACTATGGTCGGGGCACACAGTTCCCATTTACCATTGTAGGTGCACCAGCATTAAAAGGTAAATACGAATTTTCTTTTACGCCCGTAAGTCTTAAAGGTATGTCTGAAAGCCCGCTGTTTATGAACCAGGTTTGTTATGGTTTAGACCTTAGAAATTATGACACCAATAACTTCAGAAAAACAAAGCAAATCAACTTAGGTTGGATGATCGAATTGTATAAGGCCTCACCAAACAAAGCAGACTTTTTTAACTCTAAGTTGAGCAAAGAAATGGGAACGATTGAGCGACTCATTGGCGTTGCTGATTTCAGGAAGCAAATTATTGCAGGAAAATCGGAGCAAGAAATCAGAGCCAGCTGGGAACCGGGGCTAAGTCAGTATAAAAAGATGCGCAAAAAGTATTTGTTGTATCCTTAAAATATTATCCACATAAAATGGCAAAAGGCCCTGCAATTGACTATTTGCAGGGCCTTTTTAATTAAAAACAATCTTTACTTAGCTTCAACTGTCTTTTTATCTTCTACAACATTTTTCTGTTCAGGTTTATAGATTGCACCCGTTGCAAAATCTACAATAAGGCCAGGCCAAAATAAGAGGATATCGGCAATTAAGGCCACCGGCCTAACGGCACGAGAAGGTTCACCTTCTTTTGGCTTTGTACGCTGAGCTGCAGTTACTTTACCACCAAATACGGTAGCGCAGCTAGATAAAATGCAAACGACCAATGCCATTGCAATAATACTTGTGTGTTTTTTCATTTGTGTGTGTGTTTATTTACTCCACAATTTATAATTTAATTTTAAATCAACAACACCTCTCTCCATAGTATTACCTTTGCTATCTTAATCGTTACACAAATAACAAAAACCCGTAAAATTTTTAGTTATTTTGTCACTCAATACAATCAAAAATATATGAAACTAGTTTTTATGGGTACGCCCGATTTTGCAGTTGCTTCTTTAAATGCTTTGGTACAAGCGGGGTTTGATGTAGTTGGTGTAGTTACCGCAGCTGATAAGCCTGCAGGTCGTGGTCAAAAACTCCATGAAAGTGCAGTTAAACAGTATGCCGTTGCAAACGGACTAAAGGTATTGCAACCTTTAAAATTAAAAGACCCTGAGTTTATTGAGGAATTGAAGGCTTTAAATGCCGACTTACAAGTGGTCGTAGCTTTCAGAATGCTACCTGAAATGGTATGGAATATGCCAACCAAAGGAACGATAAACTTACACGCCTCATTACTTCCTCAATACCGTGGTGCAGCCCCTATCAACCATGCCATCATTAATGGCGAAAAGGAAAGTGGTGTAACCACCTTCTTCCTAAAACATGAAATAGATACGGGTGATATTATATTTTCTGAAAAAGTAAACATTGCTGATGATGACACAGCGGGAGACCTACACGATAAGCTAATGAATGTTGGCGCAGGATTACTTGTAAGGACAGTACAAACCATTGAAACCGGTGATTACATAGAACAGCCCCAACCACAAAGTAATGAGCTTAAACACGCGCCTAAAATATTTAAGGAGCATTGCCTGATTGATTGGAACCAACCAGCACCTGCGATTTACAACCTGATCAGAGGCTTAAGTCCATACCCTACTGCCTTTACCCAGCTCAATGATAAAACCCTAAAAGTTTTTAAAGCCGAACTGGAAGAAGTTCAACCTGAAATTGAAGTCGGCTCCTTTTTATCCGATGGTAAAACCTATTTGAAATTTGCTGCAAAAGATGGCTATATTAAATTCATCAACCTACAATACGAAGGTAAAAAACGCATGCAGGTTGATGAATTTTTGAGGGGAATGAGGTTATAACCTCATTATCCTACCTAAATACAAACTATCTGCGGCATTTTTCCTATCATCAGATACAAAAGAGATATAAACCTCAAGGGGTTCGTTACGCATTTCAGGTGTAATCTGTAAGATATCACAACCCTTAATTCTTCGCGCTCCAGTATTTTTAAACTCATGCGTATTGCTTTCTGGGGCATAGGCTAACAGCATCACCTGGTCCCTGCTGTAGGGCCAGGAAATGCCTTCAACATTCCAACTAAATTTAAGTCCTTCGGCTACGAATTCGACAGTAGGATTTATTGGTTGAGGCAGATTACCAGCACTAATGACGACTTTAGCGTAATCAACCTCCACATCTGGATAAAATCCTTTAAGTGCATGAGGCTTGTTATATGCAATCGCCAAGTTGTGGTAGTTTTTTGTTGTCCCTTCCGCTTTGGGATTAAATCCGGTTTCGAGCAAAGTATCCATAGATTTCAAAAACTCCATGATTACTTTCATTTGCAACTTGTTATTCAGCTGCTTGTTTGTTAAAGGCTTCTTGTTCTCTCCAATTGCCCTTATAATTTCCTGACCGTTCAATGCGTAGCTTACCACATTGGCGATTTTACCTTTTACACCCCCTAGGATGCCATTTTTTAAGATTGCCATAATACTTTGTTTTAATTGTTTTACATTTAATTATCTATACAACATCCCCCAAACAAAGAATTTTTCTCGCAGAAAAAGCAAAAAATAGGTAAGCAGCAACTTCTAGGATCTTACCGAGGCCTTCCCGAGTCTGTGGCCCCGGCAAGGCCCCAGCAACACCCCGGCAATGCCCCATCAAGGCCCCTAAAACTACAACCGACTACCAGCCATGTTACGTCGTATTAAGCCCCGACTTCTATTCTCTTTTTTCCTTTGTATTTTCGCTTTAATTGGTTTGTTATTGTTATAATGTAAAGTAAAATAATTCAAAGTACAATGTCCAGTCCCCCGGGGTCGGAGACCCCCCACCTAAAAAACACCAAAAACCCATTCCCTTAGGCATTGTATGCCTCCTCATTTTTTTTAAAAAAAATGATTTTATTCAAAAAATACAGTAAATAGGATATAGAATTTATTTAAAAACTGTTCAACTTTGCGCTGAGCAACTTAGTCATCTCATTAAAATAACGTTTACGGCCATAGCCCATTACCCAACGGATACCACTAATGGCATTGGTGATAAATACCTCTTCCGCAGCTTTTAATATTTCTGGATTAATCTGTGCCTCAATCACAGGAATCTCATGTGCTTTGGCCATGCTCATCACTACATTACGCATTACGCCAGCCACACAGCCCTCAGATAATGCAGGGGTATAGATCTTTTTATCGTAAACTACAAAAATATTGGAGCTAATGCTTTCGCATAAAAAACCATGCTGGTTTAAAATGAAGACATCATCAAGGCGGTGCTGCTTTTTATACAGCCCGGCCATTACATATAGCAAAGAATTGCTTGTTTTATAATTAGAAAGGCTATTTACGGGCTTAGTCAATTCATCAAAGACATCAATGATCAGCCCTTTTTTATTCAACTCATAGTTACCTTCTTCAAGTGCCGAAGCCTCTAAAACATAACCCGATTTATTAATATTAGGTGTATAAAGTCCATCACCGGCACGGTAAACCGAAAGCCTGAAACGAACATTATCTTTTAGTTTATTTTTTTTGCAAAGCTCGCTCGTTTTCTGCTTCAAAAAGTATTCATCAAGCAAGGCACTGCCATCCATTTTCAGGGCCATCATCCCCGCACGTAATCTATCCGCATGCAGCTCGGCAAATTTAAGCTTGCCATTGCACATGCGCATCGTCTCAAAGAGCCCATCGCCATACTTAAATCCACGGTTACCAGCCGTAAATATTGGGTGATTGATGGCTACAAACTCATCATTATGTAAAATATATTCTTGCATTTATCTGTGCCAGCGCATTAGGAAGGTTGTACAATGTAATTTCTCCACTTATTCAGTGCCGAGTCGAAATCGGAAGGCAAAGGTGCTTCAAATTCCATATATATTTTAGTCCTCGGATGAATAAATCCTAAAGTTTGTGCATGAAGTGCCTGACGCGGCAAAATATTAAAGCAGTTTTGTACAAATTGCTTGTATTTAGTAAAGGTAGTTCCTTTTAAAATTTTATCTCCACCATAATTGGCATCGTTAAATAAGGGGTGACCAATGTGCTGCATATGCGCTCTGATTTGATGTGTACGGCCAGTTTCTAGCTGGCAACTAATTAAGGTTACATAACCTAAACGCTCTAACACCTTATAATGTGTTACCGACCACTTACCTTTTTCTTCTTCATCATACACATCCATTACAATTCGGTTTTTTAAGCTTCTGCCGATATACCCCGTAACGGTACCTTCATCTGCGATATCACCCCAAGCCAGGGCTACATATTTACGCGTAATGGTATGGTCAAAAAACTGTTTGGCCAACTTAGTCATCGTCATCTCGTTCTTGCTAATCAACAACAATCCAGATGTATCTTTATCTATACGGTGCACCAAACCTGGTCTACCCTCATTACCCGGTAATTGCGGAAGTTGTTCAAAATGGAAAGCCAGCGCATTAACCAGCGTCCCTGTATAATTGTTAAAACCAGGGTGTACAACCATACCGGCCACTTTATTCACCACCAATAGATCTTCATCCTCATATACAATGTCCAATGGAATATCTTCAGGATAAACTTCAGTATCGCGAGGTGGATGCGGAAATACAATTGAAATCTCGTCTAAGGGTTTTACTTTATAGCTAGGTTTAACCGTCTTCTGATTGACCAGCACGTTGCCAGCATCAATTGCATTTTGAATACGGTTACGCGACGCATTTTCCATGCGTTGCATCAAAAACTTATCTACGCGCAACAAAGACTGTCCTTTATCTACAACAATATTAAAATGTTCGTATAAATCCTGCTCTTCTAATTCCGGTCCTGTGTTACTGTTTTCCATTTAGTCTTTATTCTTATTTAGAGGTTATGGAGCTTGTGACCGCTTTTAGCTTTGCAGGTTCCATGCTGCAAAACTAATCTTTAAGTATTACATATTTAAAAAGAAATTGGTCTGCTTTTTGTTAAGTTAAGCACATACCCAATATTATAAATTTATGAGACAGTTACAAACCACTCGATATACCATGTATGCAGAGCATAACGACCTCGTAATTAATGAGAAACAGAAACCTACCACTATGAAAAATTTTACTCAAAACGTTAAAATCATTTTAAATTTCTTTCCCTACTTACTTAAAAAGATTTATTTCAAACCATAAGAGCTAAAAAAGGCGTCTATATTTGTGGCAATGTTTATAAATATACCCAGCCCTCTTCAACAATTAAAGGATTTCGCAGGACATCAGGTTCTGATAAAAAGGGATGATTTAATTGATCCTTATGTATCAGGTAATAAATGGCGTAAGCTAAAATACATTCTGGCGGCGGCCAACGCGCAACAAAAAAATCATTTGGTAACGTTTGGTGGTGCCTATTCTAATCATTTAGTCGCAACTGCTGCTGCTTGTTCTAAAGCAGGTTTAAAAAGTACAGCTTTTGTGCGTGGCGATGCAGTGGCCTGTATTCACAACGAAATGTTGATGTTGTGTAGGTTATTTGGGATGGAACTTATTTTTACGGACAGACTAAGCTATAAAAACAAATCATCATTATTTGAACTGCGATTTGCTGAAGATCAAAACGCATTTTTTGTTGATGAGGGTGGTGCCAGCCCTGAAGCGGTTAAAGGCTGCGCCGAGATTATAGCCGAATTACCGACAGATATTGATCATTTATTTTGTGCAGCAGGGACGGGGACCACTGCTGCGGGCCTATTAACCGGCATACACCAACTCGGACTAAAAACAAAACTACACGTTATACCGGTTTTAAAAGGGGGCGATTTCATTGCCGACGAAATTTTAAAATATACTGGTAGCACAGATCAACTGGTATTGCATACCGATTATCACTTTGGCGGCTATGCCAAAACCAAACCCGAATTAATTGACTTTATAAAAACCTTTACCGCGACTGAAGGCATACTAATAGACCCTGTTTACACTGCAAAGATGTTTTACGCAATTAGTCATTTACACGCCAGCGGATATTTTAAGCCTACAGAAAAGGTCGTAGCTTTACATACCGGGGGATTACTTGGATTAATGGGAATGAAAGATAAATTTTAATCAGTAATATTTCGTATATTATATAGATTATTGCATACGCTAGTATGGAATACAAAAGGGATAAAAATATTTTATGGGCATGCTAAAAAATGGTGACCTTGCACATCAGCACCTCAGTGAGAAACTAAGGCTCAGCGAAGATAGATTTTCGCGGGCTTTTGAACATGCTGCAATCGGTATGGCCATCGTAAGCCTGAAGGGTAAATGGCTCCGTATCAACAAAAGCATTTCCAAAATACTTGGCTATAAATCGTCGGAATTACTGAAATTGACTTTTCAAGACATTACGCATCCGGATGATCTGGACAAGGATTTGAACTTGCTGCATGAGATGATCGAAGGGAAAATTGAATCCTACCAAATGGAAAAGAGATATTTCCATAAAAACGGTCATTTGGTTTGGGTGATCCTTGCTGTATCCATTATAAAGAACAGTAATGGTAAACCTTTACATTTCATTTCACAGCTTACTGACATCAGCAAGGTTAAAGAGGCTGAATATGAAATGAAGGCTGTTTTGGATGTAACCAACGATCAGAATAGACGGCTACTCAATTTTGCACATATCGTTTCTCATAACCTCCGTTCCCATTCCGGAAATCTTACCATGTTACTTAACTTTATAGAAACAGAGACTGACGAGGATTCGAGGAAAGAATTGTTTAACATGTTCCGCCATGCGGCTTCTAACCTTCAAGAAACTATAGGACATCTAAATGAAGTGGTAGCGGTAAATACCACCATCAGCGAAAAGCTCACAAAAATTAATCTAAGCCAGGCCATCAACGGAGCTATTGGCAATATTGAGGCGCTACTAAAGGCTGAAGAAGTAATCTGTATCAACGAAGTAGAAGAAGACATCATCGTCGGGGTAGTCCCCGCGTATCTGGATAGCATTCTACTTAATTTCTTAACCAATTCCATCAAATATCATGCACATGGGCGGAGACCTATAATTAAGCTTTCTGCCAAAGTTGAGGAGAATTTAGTGGTGCTTACCATAGAAGACAATGGTATTGGCATAGATCTACAGCTTAATAGGGATAAAATATTTGGCATGTACAAAACCTTTCATAACAACCAAGATGCTAGAGGAATTGGTTTATTTATAACTAAAAATCAGATAGAAGCAATGGGTGGAAAGGTAAGCGTGGAAAGTGAAGTTGATAAAGGAACGATTTTTAAAATCTACTTTAAGCAGGGTTAGCTTTCATGGCTTTCCATTTCTGCATTATATTCTGCCCGGCGGGCAGCGCTATTACAAGCGGCACGGTGATATAACATCTTTTGTGCAGCATCTTTATTTTTATCTTCACCTTTCCAAATTTCCAAAGCGGGCTGCTGAATGGCTCTTGAAAAAGAAAAGGTTAAAGACCAGGGCATCAATGATCCAAACCTAAGCTGCATCATATTTAAACGTTCCGAAGCCAATTGATAAGCTTGTCCACCGGACAGGAATGCAATCCCCCCTACAGCAGCAGGAACCACTTTTAGAAAAGAAGAGATGGTTTCTGAGGCGATTTCCTCCGTATCACTTTGATCAGGACAGCTTAATCCCGGCAAAACCATGTTCGGTTTTAGAATCATCCCTTCCAGCGCAACCCTTTGTTCATATAGCTCATTAAAAACGGTGTGCAATACATCTCGTGTAACTGCCCCACACTGTCGAAGGCTATGATCACCATCCATGAGCACTTCAGGCTCTACAACAGGCACAATTCCTGCTTCCTGACGAAGCGCTGCATACCTTGCTAAGGTAAAAGCATTCGCTTTGATGCAAGTTCTTGTGGGGATCCCCTCACCAATAGTAATAACTGCGCGAAACTTAGCAAAGCGTAAACCTAGTTTATAATAGGCCGATAAACGCTCGCGCATTCCATCTAAGCCTTCCGTAACTTTTTCGCCAGGAAATGCGGGTAAGTCTACAGTACCCTGATCTACCTTTATTCCGGCAATAATCCCCTTATGTTCCAGTATCTCTAGAAATGAGATGCCGCTTTCTGTTTTTTGATACAATGTTTCCTCGAAAAGAATAGCTCCGCTGATGCACTCTTCCAAATGGGGCGTAGTGACAATCAATTCACGATACTTTCGTCTAAACTCTTCAGTTTCTGGAATCCCTAGTGCTTTAAATCTTTTGTTACAGGTCCCTAGACTTTCATCCATTGCCAACAATCCTTTATCGTCGGCCATAAGCCTTTGAGCGATATTTTTAAGTTCCAATGCGTACATAGCGATGTGTATAATTAAACGGAAGATTTAATCTCCTCCAATATTGTTTTAGTACTTAGAAAATCCTGATGATGAATACTTCTGATTCCCAGTTTTTGCGCAGCCTCGGCCAGCATAATCCGATCGTCAAAATACACACATTCTTCTGTGGATACCTGCGCAATTCCCATCGCCAGTTTAAAAATCCCTGGATCTGGTTTACGCATACCTACTTCACAGGAGGATACAAAAGCATCAAAACAATCATGTAACCCAAACTTCTTAATTCGGTAATCATTGAGTTCCCGACCTTCATTATTGATAGAAATAATTCTGAAGCCGCAGCTTCGCTTCCAGTCTTTTAGCCATTGTAGCAATCCAGGTAATTCTTCGGACTGTGCAAACATGAAGGTCTTAAAATCTTCTTTTGTAAAGCTCCTTGGGTGATTAAATACAACGGTATCCAGGTAGTCATCCAGTGTGATTTTACCGATCTCGTAAACATTAAAGATAAAGCTATGCAAGACCTCCATTTCAGAATAATCGAGGTCAAACAACCGGGCGGCCTCTTGTCGGGACTGATGTCCCCAGCCATTGTTTAGCAGTACTCCGCCAACATCAAAAAAAACGACTTTTATGGTCTCCATATAATTTCCATTGCTCTTTTTACCACATTTTCGGAAGTAAAGCCATATTCCTTCAGTACTTCTTCCCCTGGGGCAGATTCACCAAATTTATTAATGCCAATTACATCCCCTTCATCAGTTACATACTTATGCCAGCCCAAGGGAGATCCTGCTTCTACAGCCAATCGTTTTCTTAAAGCTTTCGGAAAGATCTTTTCCTTATAAACTGCGTCTTGTTTTTCGAACAATTCCCAGGAAGGCATACTGACTACCCTTGCGGCAACATTTTTATCCTTTAATTGTTCCTGCGCAGTTAACAACAACTGAACCTCAGAGCCAGTCCCCATCAATATGATTTGTGGTTCCTTTTCAGATTCCGAAAGTATATAAGCGCCCTTTTCAAGTTCGGTCGCTTTGGTATATTTCTCCTGATCAATTACGGGCAATTCCTGCCTGGTTAAAATTAAGGCAACCGGACCATCAGTATGTTCTAATGCTACACGCCAGGCATTAGCAGTTTCATTTGCGTCAGCAGGACGGATCACTGTTAAATTGGGGACAGACCTTAAACCGATCAGCTGTTCTACCGGTTGGTGGGTAGTTCCATCTTCACCTAAACCTATACTATCATGGGTATAGATAAATATAGGGCGGATTTTCATGATTGCTGCCAGCCGAATAGGCGGCCTCATGTAATCCGAAAATATAAGAAATGTAGCACCATAAGGAATAATACACTTACTAAGCGCCATCCCATTTAATATGGCCCCCATAGCATGTTCTCTAATTCCGAAGTGAAAAATACGCCCGCCAGGGTTCGCTGAAGAAAATGACTCATATTTTTTCAGATCTGTATCCGTTGAGGGAGAAAGATCGGCCGAACCGCCCATTAAATGAGGCAAATCATCGGCAATTGCATTCAGTACTTTTCCTGATGCTTTACGAGTTGCTATTTTTTCATCCCCAGCCTTGAAAACTGGCAATTTCTCTTTCCATCCTTTAGGCAGTTTGCCACTGCTTATTAATTCGTATTCATTGGCCAACTCCGGATATTTTCCTTTGTAGCGCTTATACAATTCATTCCAATCTTGCTCCTTTTTAATCCCTTTCTGCCCTGCTTCACGATAATAATGCAAAACCTCTGTGGGGACTTCAAAATGTTGATCAGGATCAAAACCAAATCTTTCCTTAACCAGCCTCAGTTCATCTTCGCCCAATGGTGAGCCATGAGCAGCAGCTGTATCCACTTTATTTGGGCTACCATAACCAATATGAGTTCGCACCTTAATCAATGAAGGCCGTTTCGTTTCCATTTGAGCATTTTTAATGGCTGCAAAAAGTGCGGCGAGATCGTTTCCATCTGCCAGCACCTGTACATGCCAGCCATAGGCTTCAAAGCGCTTCGCTACATCTTCATCAAAGGCGAGATCTGTATTCCCTTCAATGGTAATGTGGTTATCATCGTATAGATAAATGAGATTGCCCAATTGGAGATGCCCTGCTATAGAGGCGGCTTCAGAACTGACACCCTCCATCATATCACCATCACTGCAAATCGCGTAAATCTTATAATCAAACACCTCGAATTCCGGCTTATTGTAACGGTCAGCCATGTGTTTTTGTGCAATTGCAAAACCTACTCCGTTGGCAAAACCTTGTCCCAAGGGGCCTGTAGTGACTTCAATTCCAGCCAACAAACCATACTCTGGATGCCCCGCCGTTTTGCTATGTAATTGCCTGAAATGCTTAAGATCATCCAAAGTAATATCATAACCCGTTAGATACAAAAAACTGTATTGTAGCATACAGGCATGGCCGGCAGATAATATAAAACGGTCGCGATTTGCCCATTCTGGATTTTCGGGATTATAGGTCATACTTTCAGCCCACAAAACATGCCCTATGGGGGCAAGCCCCATTGGTGTTCCCGGATGACCAGAATTTGCTTTTTGAACAGCATCAATGGACAATACACGAACCGTATTGATGCCCAATTGTTGGATAGAATCAGTCTTCATTTGATAGTTTTTCACGTTCCCGGGTTTTGTCCTTCCTCATATTTAAAGGTAGCACACCGGCCATTTCACCAATAACATTTACCAGTTCGGTTCCTGTAGGGATGACTATTTTAGCGTTCGAACGCAATGAGTTCTCTACAGTCTCCAATTTTCTTAACAATTGTGCATTGCCTACAAAGTATTCGTTGGCAGCTTCATTTACCAGCTTAATTGCTTCGGCATCACCTTCAGCATGTAATATTTTCGCTTGTCTTGAACCTTCTGCTTCTTTTATTTTTGCCCGTTTTACACCGTCTGCAGCAGTCTCTGTTGCTGTAGCATAGTCGATGGCCGCTATCTTTTCGTTTTCTGCTTTTACGACCTTGTTCATGGTCTCCTGCACATCCCTAGGTGGATCTATTTCTTTTAATTCTGTACGCACAATGACAATTCCCCAGCTTGCAGTCTCATTTTTCAAGGTATTGTGTAATTCGGAGTTAATTTTCCCCCTTTCACTATTTGCCGATCTTAGAGTAAGTGTCCCTATGATGTTACGCAATGTTGTACGTGCAAGGTTTACGATTTGTAATTTGTAGTTATTTACATTGTATAGAGAACTTTTCACATTCTCTTCGTTTTCTATTACTCTAAAATAGACCTGAGCATCTACACTCGCGTTAAGGTTATCATTCGTGATGATTTCCTGTGGCTGTGCATCAACCATCTGTTCAGTGGTATTGATGACATACATTTTATCGATAAAAGGAATTATCCAATGGAATCCGGGCTGTGCAAACTTGATGTATTTCCCAAGTCGCTCGATGAGCCCCCGATGTGTGGGTCGGACTATTTTAACCCCCATGAAGAATAGTATGATGATTGCGGCAATGATGATGATAACTTGTGTTCCCATTTCCTTTTATGTTTAAATATGTATATTCTACCTAGGTATAAAATCGCATTTAAAAAGTATTCAATGAGTGTTGATCAATAGGAAATCAATTATTTAAACATAAAAAAACAGGCATTTGTTTTATATTAACCATATTAAACTTTTAAGCCAAATCTTATTCTAATCCGCTTTAAACCTTTTTCCCATGATGAGAAAAACCCTATTTTTTGCTATAGTACTATTGTTTTCTGCTCATGCTAAGGCGCAATATGTTAGTTTGAACGACAACGAGGTCCATAAATTGAAAACACTGATCGGTATTGATGCCCATGCGAAAAAACTGTATACCAAATATCAGGTCATTGCCGATGCTGCCGTAAAGGAAAATCCACAGCCAATCGACACAATACGCACCGAGGGGTTATTAAAAGGCAACCCAAAAAAAACAGCTACCATTAATGCTTTGCGTGATATGAGTAAGATGTATGCACTTGCCATTTGCTACCGCATAGAAGGCAAAAAGAGTTACTTAGAAAGCCTTGCTTCGTATTTAACAGCTTGGGCAAAAGTTAACACTTCGCGTGGCAACCCTATTGATGACACCAATCTGGAAGATGCGATTACAGCTTATGACTTGGTGAAAACATATTTACAACCAAAGGATAATGAATTAATAGTCAAATGGCTTAGCCAAGCCGCAAATGCGGGGATAACCTTCTATAGCAAATCCTCAAAAAAAATGACATCTTATAACAACTGGCGCTCGCATCAGCTAAAAATAGTTGGCTTGATCGCCTATGCCATTGATGATGCCGGGTATAAAAAATATGTGGACGAGCATTTGAAAATCCAGATAGAGAAAAACCTATATGCAGATGGATCGGGTGTTGATTTTAAGCACAGAGATGCGCTACACTATCATGTTTATACCTTAGAGCCATTCCTTAGGCTAGCCATTGTTTTAAAACGTGCCACTGGGGTTGACGCATACAGCGCCGTATCTGCAAGCGAGTCTTCTATCCAAAAATCTGTTGAATGGCTAATGCCTTACGCTACCAGTGAAAAAACGCACGGTGAATACGTAAATTCTACGGTTAAATTTGATCAGGCTCGCGCCAAAAATGGCGAAAGTGCCTATGAAGCCGGAAATTTATGGAAACCAAAATCGGGACTTAAAGTATTGGCCTTAGCTGCTTATTTTGATCCGCAATATAACAGCATCATTAAAATAGTTGTAAGTACAACAAATGACTATAGCGATTGGCAGTTGGTATTGAATAACGTGATGATGTAACCCATTAATTCACTGTAATACAGCTACATTATTTATTCTTTTATCTTTTTTTATTATTATCGTCAAGTATTTATAATTATATTTGTATCAGAATGACACTACAACCATTACATATAAAGAATTCATCTAAAGGATTTTTAGACCTCGTTACTAAGCTTAAGGCTGATAAGGACGCGAAGGTAAAGGCGTTGCTTTCTAAAAAAACGACCATTAAAAAGTAGTTTAATTAATGCCTCTCGAAGAAAGTTATTCCTTAACTACCAAGGAAGGTCACGAATACAGAATTGGCTTTTCTCCATTTGACATTTTTGCAACGCCTAAATCATTAACTAAACCTATTGTTGATGTTGTTATAGCAATTGATGATAACAAAGGAATAAATAATGCTAGTACATTATTCGAATTTTCAAAAATTATAAAAGAATATCTTTTTAAGAATGATGTAATTCTTTATTGTTATTGTGATAATAAGGAAATTGAAAGGGGCAAAAAACATCAACATCTCAGTCCTCAGGAATATAGGAGCTTATTATTTGAAAAAATGTTTGATAAAGCATCAAATAAAGATTTCATTAATAAGCCAATACTTCTTATTGACGCAACAGATAATAAACACTGCATTCATTTCTTCTCTAGCACTCAAAATCTTGATCAAATTGAATTGCTTTCTGAAGAACTTTACAAAGCAAAAGGATAATTAATATTAAATTCTTCAAAAAAAAACATCAACATTTGATAGACCAAAATCGATTCTATTACAAAAACATACTTTAAACTGTTTAAACCTAGATTTTGCATAAAACCCTGAAATAGTGCCTGTATTTGTTAATTTGGCGGTTTTCATTACATTTGGAATATACCAAAAACAAAAACTATGTATCAACTAACTGTAGCTCCGGACAAGGTAAATGAAACCCTAAGTAAGCACATTTTAGCCGATGGGTTTGATTTAACTTACGACATGGAACAAAGTCAGGGTGCTTATATTTACGATTCCAAAAACAAGCGTACCCTACTCGACTTTTTCACTTGCTTTGCTTCAGTTCCTTTGGGTTATAATCATCCTAAAATGATCAATGATGAGGCCTTCAAAAAGAACCTTTTGCAAGCTGCCTTAGCCAACCCATCTAACTCGGATGTTTATACACAGCAGTATGCACAATTTGTTGATACTTTTGCTAAACATGGTATGCCTGATTATTTACCCCATGCCTTTTTTATTGCAGGTGGCGGATTGGCGGTCGAAAATGCCATTAAAGTTGCCATGGACTGGAAAGTTCAGAAAAACTTTGCCAAAGGCTATAAAGAAGAAAGAGGCTTTAAAGTACTCCATTTTGAAAAAGCATTTCATGGTCGCACTGGCTATACCTTAAGCTTAACCAATACACTTCCTGATAAAACCAAGTGGTTTGCCAAATTCGACTGGCCAAGAGTTTCTGTACCTGTAGTTAAATTTCCTTTACAGGACGAAAATCTGAAAGTAGCCGTCGAGACAGAAGCCACTTCTATTGCCCAAATTAAACAAGCTTTTGCGGATAACAAAGATGATATCTGTGCAATTATAGTTGAACCCATACAATCTGAAGGCGGTGACAACCATTTGCGTGAAGAGTTTTTAATCCAATTGAAAGCCCTTGCTGATGAGCATGATGCTTTTCTTATTTATGATGAAGTACAAACTGGTGTAGGCCTAACCGGGAAGTTCTGGTGCCATCAACACTTTAGTGAGCAAGCTCGTCCGGATATTGTTGCATTTGGTAAGAAAATGCAGGTTTGCGGTATTTTGGTGGGTAACAAAGTGGATCAGGTAGAAAACAACGTATTTAAAGTTTCTTCCCGCATCAATTCTACATGGGGCGGTAACCTGGTTGATATGGTTAGGTCTTCCCAGATCCTGGATATCGTTGCTGAGGATAACCTATGTGAAAATGCCAGAATAGTTGGCGATTATTTAAAGGCAGGCTTGCAAGAACTGGCAGCCAAATATAATATCATCAGTAACGTTCGCGGTAAAGGCTTACTTTGCGCTTTTGATTTTGCCGATAAAGCTACCCGCGATGCTTTTATACAAAAAGGGATGGAGCATAATGTGATGTTCCTGGGATGTGGCAGTCAAACTATTCGTTTCAGACCAGCACTATGTATTGAGAAAAAACATATTGATGAGGGCTTAGCTGTTATGAACCTTATATTACCCTCTTTATAATGGGTAATAAAAAATTAAACGCTTTACTATCCGTACTCGTTATTGCATTAATCGTATGGATGGTTAAAGGCACATTTATGCAGCCCGGAGTTAATGATTTAAAAGGTGGATTTAAAGAGGTTGCCCATTACCGCAATGAAAACAATACGGGGCCTATTCAGCATGTATTTTCGGTTAGCGTAAAAGATACGGCTGTAGCTGAACTAGAGACTTATGGCAATTTTATGCCGCATCATAAAGGAGGGAATACCAAAGTATATTTCTTTTTAGAAGGAACTGAAGTACCCGACAAGCTTTATGCAGGAAAAGAAAACTTTGATCCGCAGTACAATACTTACTGTATTGCCCTTTACGAAAAAACCGCAATGGGCAATACCAGTATAGGGAAGAACCCTTTTAAGTAAGAAATTAAACGAAAGCGGAAAAGCCTGTAATGGCTCGACCTACAATGAGTGTATTGATCTCTTTGGTCCCTTCATAAGAATAGATGGCTTCGGCATCCGCTACAAAACGGGCCACATCATATTCCAATAGAATACCGTTACCACCCATTACTTCTCGTGCCCGGCTGACTACATCCCGGGTACGCATAGAGCAGAATACTTTTGCTAAAGAGGCATGTGCATCAGTTAACAAGCCCTGATCCTGCAATTGCGAAAGTCTGAAACAAAGGGTTTGCATTGCTGTAAGATTAGAAAGCATTTCTACCAGGTGGTTCTGAATCAACTGGTAGGAAGCTATAGGTCTACCGAATTGCTTTCTTGTTGTGGTATAGCTTAAAGCACTTTCATAAGCCCCCCTTGCACAACCTACCGCTTGCCAGGCTACTCCTGCCCTGGTCATCTTTAACACTTTGGCCGTATCTTTAAATGAATTGGCATTTTGCAGACGATCTTCTTCGTCGACTTCACAATTGGTTAAGGTGATCAATCCATTTTGTACAATGCGCAGGGCCATTTTATCTTGCATCTTTTCGACAGCAAAACCTGTAGTACCTTTTCTGACCAAGAAACCTTTAACTTGATTGTCGTCAACATCTCTAGCCCATATGATCGTAACATCGGAAAAAGTAGCATTGCCGATCCATTTCTTCTGGCCGTTTAAAATCCACTTACTTCCATTTCTTTTGGCTGTAGTTGTTAAGCCTCCTGCCACCCCAGAACCTACTTCTGGCTCGGTTAAGCCGAAAGCTCCAATGATCTTCATCTGCTGCATATCGGGTAACCATTCTTGCTTCTGCGCTTCGGAACCTAACAGGTAAATAGAGCCCATCGCTAAGCCACTCTGAACACCAAAAAAAGTAGATATAGAAGTATCTATTCTCGCCATCTCCATAGCTAGCATCCCCTCCATTAAATTGGATTTACCCATGCAACCATAGCCCTGGTAGGTAAGACCACAGATATTTAATTCAGCAATTTTAGGGATCAACTCAAATGGAAACGCTGCCTTAAGCCAATACTTATTGACAATAGGCTTCACTTCCTTTTCCAAAAAGGCCCGAACTTTTAGCTGCAATGCTCTATCTTCATCTTTTAAAGCTTCATCACCTAGATGATAAAAATCACCCTCAACCGGGGGGATTTGGCGCTCCTTGTGAGGGGCCCCAATCAACTTCATTAGTCCTTGTAATTGGGTCTCATCCAGGTTAGAAAACTTCTCAAAATCTACATTTTTTAAAAGGGTATAGGCCTTTTTTAAGGATGAAAAGATATTAGCCATAGTAAACTGTTTAAAATAGAACAGTTTAAATCGCCTTTTGTTGGCTCATAGCCGATATCAGGAAACAACTACCTCAAGTTAAACAGGTTATCTACCCCCAATAATTTATGGGAAGTAAATCCTTCGCCATAGGTAGCACCAACGGTTTTACCAAATTCCCGGGCACGGCCAATCACGCTTTCAAAAAACTCAGGCGAGGAAATGTATGTATCTGGCTCGTCTAGTTCGGGATTGAAGAACTGAGTCTTAAATGCTTTAATAGCGGCTATTTTAGTTTCAAAATAAGGTGTAATGTCGATGATAACATCAGGCTTGATGTAACGATCCTGAATATATTGTAATACCAATCTCGGCCTCCATGCCTCTTGCGCCACACCGTCAACTTGGGTACTTACTTTGGATAAGCCCGACAAAAAGCAAGCATCATTGACTAAGTCTCCAGCCCGACCATGATCAGGATGTCTATCATGTAATGCATTGGTCAATACTAACTCTGGTTGGTATTTACGAATCATTTTAACCACCTCTAACTGGTGGGCTTCATTATTCTCAAAAAAACCATCTCTAAATCTCAGGTTTTCACGTGCGTGTAAGCCCATGATCACTGCAGAATCAGCAGCCTCTTGATCACGCATTTCTGCAGATCCACGGGTTCCTAACTCCCCTCTTGTAAGATCAATGATTCCAACTTTCTTTCCTAACGCAATATGCTTTACAATAGTTCCAGAGCATCCCAGCTCTGCATCGTCCGGATGGACGGCAAATACCAATATATCTAACTTCATACAATCTTTAAAAATTAATTAGCCGTTGTATTTTCTTCTTTACTTTGGAAGAAAGCGGCTTTGTAAATGGGAAAAAGTAGTCAACTACTTCTCCATCTTTATCAATGAGGTATTTATGAAAATTCCATCTTGGTGTAGAGGTCTGTGTAAGAAACTTAAATAACGGATGAGCATACTCGCCACGCACCATGATTTTTTCAAATACAGGAAACTGAACACCAAAATTCACTTCACAAAAAGTACTAATGGCTGTACCTTCTAAAGGCTCCTGTCTACCAAAATCATTTGAAGGTAAGCCAAGAATTTCAAAACGTTCCGTCCCTAGTTCATCTCTTAGCTCCTGCAGCTCCTTTAATTGAGGGGCAAAACCACAGCCGGATGCAATATTAACAATTAGTAATACTTTGTTTTTATAGTCGGAAAGCTTCTTTTCAGTTCCATTAATGAGCTTCACCTTAAATTGGTGGACACTTTTAGATTGGTCAGACATAGTTTTATTGATAAAACCCTGAAGAAATGATAATAGACTCAATATCTCGATCCTCCTGCGGGCTATATGTACTTTTCAGATTATGGCCTACTACTCTTGCTACAGATTGGTAGACAAACGCTGTAACACCACCTTTTGTTTCTTTTATAATATCATAAGTGGTTCTCCCCAACTCACGGTCTATTAATTTCGTTAAAATTTGGCCTTGAGTAATGGTCAGTTCTTTGATCTCTCTGTTAAACATTTCCTTGATCTCTTTATCACATTGTTTAACGAGTTTTTTTTGTTCTTTTTTATCGCCAGTTACGGCAAGCTCGCGCTCGAGTTGCTCGTATCTTCTCTTCGCAAATAAAGCATACGGCATCACTTTCATTACATTGTAACGCAACCGATTAAAAGCCGTCTGGTCCGCCTGAGATTTGAAGATCCTAACGCCATAGATTACCACCTCATCTAATGGTATCCAGGGAATCATTTCTCCATCCACATTAGTTGATGCTACCCTTATTGTATCATTTTTTCCCATCACCGGCATTTTTACAGGCAACGAGCTCACCTGCGCTTTTACAGAAGCGCCTGTAATCATGACAATTAAAGGAATAAACAACCTATAAAAATTCATAAATTTATAACTCCTTCAAAGTTAGGGCTAATTTTATATTTTTGTTCCATTACTAATCTAATATACCCATTTAACCATAAATTGATATATTTTTTACGTAAATAATACAATTATACCCATTCATAAATGTCTATTTAGGACAACCATTTATTTGGTAGAATTATTGTATATTATGGGAATAACGAAAATATGAGGAAACCATTGTATATAATGGCTCCATTGCAAGCAAAAAGACAAAGACGAGACCAATGAAGAACGCATTAGTGATAGATTTAGAAGCGGAGAAACAAGAGATACTGAAAAGATACCGTGCCCTTTTGCGTGCCTGTAAACCAACCATGCAACGTGGTGATAAAAAGGAGATTAGAAAAGCATTTGACATGGCCCTGGAAAGCCATAAAAACATGCGGCGGAAATCAGGAGAACCATATATCTACCATCCAATTGCTGTAGCACAAATTGCGGCGGAAGAAATTGGACTGGGAACCACATCAATAGTTTGTGCCCTCCTACACGATGTGGTAGAGGACACTGACATTACTTTAGAGGATATTGAACGCGAGTTTGGCAAGAAAACTGCTAAAATCATTGATGGATTGACTAAAATATCAGGCGTTTTTGACTACAACAGCTCCCTGCAGGCAGAGAACTTCAGAAAAATGCTCCTTACCCTTGCTGATGATGTAAGGGTGATTCTGATTAAACTGGCCGACCGCTTGCATAATATGCGTACCATGGACTTTATGCCAAGGCAAAAACAGCTTAAGATTGCTTCGGAAACCATTTACCTGTATGCCCCCCTGGCCCATCGTTTAGGTTTATACACCATCAAGTCTGAACTGGAAGATCTCTCGATGAAATATCTGGAGCCAGATACTTATAAATACATCGCCACACAACTGAACGAGAAAAAAGCGGAAAGAACGCTATTTATCAAAAGGTTTGTGGAACCAATCAACGAAATTCTGGCCGAACAAGGACTAACGGCCGATATTTATGGTCGCCCGAAATCCATCCATTCGATATGGAATAAGATGAAAAGCAAAAACATTCCATTTGAAGAAGTCTATGACCTTTTTGCCATCAGGATTATTTTAGACAGTCCGCCTGAAAATGAAAAGGCAGATTGCTGGAAAGCCTATTCGATTGTAACGGATCTTTATCGCCCTAACCCGGATCGTTTGCGTGACTGGGTATCCTCACCAAAAGGAAATGGCTATGAGTCGCTACATACTACTGTAATGGGCCCTAAAGGACAATGGGTTGAAGTACAAATCCGTACACAACGCATGAATGAAATTGCTGAAAAGGGCTTTGCGGCACACTGGAAATATAAAGAGTCGAGCAATGACAATGGCCTGGATCAATGGATCATGAAAGTTAGGGAAATGCTGAACAATCCGGAAGCCAATGCTTTAGATTTTCTGGACGATTTCAAGATGAACCTTTTCTCTGATGAGATCTTCATTTTTACACCTAAAGGAGCTTTACTTCAACTGCCATTGGGTGCAACTGCGTTAGATTTTGCGTTTGAAATTCATACAGATGTAGGTGCAAAATGTATTGGTGCAAAAGTGAACCACAAACTGGTTCCTTTATCGTACAAACTACAAAACGGCGACCAGGTAGAAATCATTACTTCCAGCAAGCAATCGCCTAAGGAAGATTGGTTAAACATTGTGGTGACTGCCAAAGCTAAGTCTAAAATTAAATCTTCCTTAAAAGAAGAAAAGAGAAAAGTTGCCGAAATCGGTAAGGAAACATTGGAGCGTAAAATGAAGTCGCTTAAGATTACTTACAATACGGACAACTTAAATAAGCTGAGTTACTTCTTTAAACTACCTTCAACTCAGGAGCTCTTCATTGCTGTGGCAAAAGGGAAGATTGAATTAAAAGACTTAAAAGATTACTTGGCCAGCGAAAAGGAAATAGAAAACCGCGGTGCTGAAAAAAGTGACAATCAACAAATTGACGCCTTATTGAACAAGGTAAAAGGTCCTGAATCGGACATTTTATTAATTGGTGAGGATCTGCAAAAAATAGATTATACCTTAGCGGCTTGCTGTAACCCGATTCCAGGTGATGATGTTTTTGGCTTTGTAACAGTTAATGAGGGCATAAAAATACATCGGACCAATTGCCCGAATGCAGCACAGCTGATGGCCAATTATGGTTACCGCGTAGTAAAAGCGAAATGGAACAGACAAAAAGAACTGACCTTCTTAACCGGATTGCATATTATCGGTATTGATGATGTTGGTTTAATCAATAACATTACTAAAGTTATATCAAACGATTTTAAGGTAAATATGCGTTCTATAACTGTAGATACTGATAATGGTATTTTTGATGGTTCGATCATGATCTTTGTAAATGACAAAGAACACCTGGATAACCTGATTAAAAATCTGTTAGAAGTTAAAGGTGTAACGGGCGTTACCCGTTTTGATGCCTAAAAATAACAATAAATCGTACCGATTATATAAAAAATTGATACCTTTGAAAGGAGTTTAAAAACTATGTCGACAAATCACAACAGCGAGTTGGTTAGGAAAATATTCGAAGCCTACCTCGAAAATAAAAATCTGAGAAAAACACCGGAACGTTTTGCCATCCTAGAAGAAATTTACTCAAGAGATGACCATTTCGATGTAGAGACCCTCTATATCCACATGAAAAATCAAAAATATCGTGTGAGCAGGGCAACAGTATACAATACATTAGAGCTATTAGTTTCATGTGACCTGGTTACTAAACATCAGTTTGGTAAAAACATGGCTCAGTTTGAAAAGTCTTATGGCTATCATCAGCATGACCATATTATCTGTATTGATTGCGCAAAAGTTGTAGAATTCTGCGACCCACGCATCCAACAGATACAAAGTATGGTTGGTGAGCTATTGAAGTTTGAAATCAAACACCACTCTTTAAATCTTTATGGCGTTTGTTTCGATTGTGCAGCTAAGGCAGCAATGAACAGTCAGAATGCTGACATAAAACATGCAAGTTAACCAATATAATATTTCCATTTTTAAATTTAAATAATGACGCAAGTAGACGTGCTTCTGGGCCTACAATGGGGCGATGAAGGCAAGGGAAAAATTGTTGATGTACTAAGTCCACAATATGATTTGATAGCTCGTTTTCAAGGCGGTCCGAATGCCGGCCATACTTTAGAGTTTGATGGCAAAAAGTTTGTTTTAAATACTATACCTTCAGGTATCTTCAATGAAAAAACAATGAACCTGATTGGAAATGGTGTGGTAATTGATCCCATCATTTTAAAAAGGGAATTAGATAACCTGAAAAAAGCAGGTCATGATCCTGTTGCTAAAGGCAAACTGGTAATTGCCCGTAAAGCACACCTTATTTTACCTACTCACCAATTGCTGGATGCAGCAAATGAGCAAAAAATGGGTAAAGATAAAATTGGTTCTACGTTAAAAGGTATTGGTCCAACTTATATGGACAAAACTGGTCGTAATGGCCTAAGGGTTGGTGATACTACCCTACCTGATTTCAAAGACCGTTACAATAAACTGGTAGAGAAACACAAAGAAATACTTTCTCATTACGAATTTGAATACGATTTAGCTGAAAAAGAAGCTGCTTTCTTTGAAGCGATTGAATTCATCAAAACCATACCTCATGTAGATAGTGAGCACTATGTAAATGGTTTCCTAAAAGAAGGAAAAAAGGTATTGGCTGAAGGTGCCCAAGGAACATTATTGGACATCGATTTCGGTTCTTATCCTTTTGTAACTTCTTCAAACACGACTACTGCCGGTGCTTGTACTGGTTTAGGTATTGCGCCTAATAAAATTGGTCATGTTTATGGTATTTTTAAAGCTTATTGTACCCGTGTTGGTGGTGGTCCTTTCCCTACTGAGCTGGATGATGAGGTTGGAGAAAACCTACGTCAGGTTGGTCATGAGTTTGGTGCAACTACAGGCCGTGCCCGTCGTTGCGGATGGATTGATCTTCCGGCATTAAAATATGCAATCATGTTGAACGGTGTTACTGAACTGATCATGATGAAAGCAGACGTATTAGACGGTTTTGATACCATCTATGCCTGTACACATTATGAGCACAATGGTGAAACCATCGATTATATGCCATACGACATCATTTCTGTTAAACCGACTCCGGTATTAAAAGCAATTGATGGTTGGAAAACAGATGTAACCAAAGTAAACAAAGTAGCAGACATTCCTGCTAAGCTTGCTGATTACATCGCTTTCCTTGAAAAAGAACTTCAAGTACCGGTTAAATTCCTTTCTGTTGGACCAGATAGAGTTCAAACATTGGAATTAAACTAAAGGTTTCAATCCTATTGAAAAAAGGGGTGGTATTCTGAATAAGATTACCGCCCCTTTTTTGTAGAAATAAATGCGTTACATTTGCGCAAATTAAAATGAGAGTTCCGGATCTACCATCGTTCAAACAAAAAGCATTAAAATGGGCCGCTGCCGCTGAGGTATGTTGTGTCCTCGACTCCAATGACTACAAAGATCAGTACAGTAAATTTGATCTGCTGCTGGCTGTGGGTTCAAAAGAAGAACTAAACACCAACTCGGCCCATAAATTTAATGACCTGAAGGCTTTTTATGATCAGCAAAAGACCTGGATGTTCGGATTGCTTAACTATGAGCTAAAGAATGAAGTAGAACAGCTGGAATCGGCTAACCCAGACTCACTCAACTTTCCTGAATTGTTTTTCTTTATTCCGAAATACCTGCTCGTTATTAAAGGTGATCAGGTAGAAGTTTTAATCGGTGGAATAGAGGTTATAGATACTATTGATCAATTTAACTACGAAGTTGCGATAGATAAGACGACCATCCACATACAAAACAGAATTTCAACGGAGGTATATCTTAAGACTGTTGAAACCCTACAGCAACATATTGCACGCGGTGATATTTATGAGGTTAATTTTTGCCAGGAATTTTTCGCTGAGCACGCAGTTATCGACCCTATTGAGATTTATACACAGCTATGTAAGCTCTCTCCTACTCCATTTGCTGGTTTCTTTAAAATAAAAGACCAGTATATCCTTTCGGCCAGTCCGGAAAGGTATTTATGTAAAAGAGGGAACAAGTTGATTTCTCAGCCCATTAAAGGCACAGCTAAACGCAGTGCAGATCAAACAACAGATTTACAAATTAAAGCGGCTCTGAGGTTAAATGCGAAGGAACAAGCCGAAAATGTAATGATTGTGGATCTGGTAAGAAATGACCTGACCAAAGCAGCAGTAAACGGGAGTGTTAAAGTTGAGGAACTTTTTGGAATCTACGGGTTCCCACAAGTATACCAGATGATATCAACCATTAGCTGTACGATAAATCCTGAAATTCATTTTATAGATGCCATACGGCATACTTTCCCGATGGGCTCCATGACTGGTGCTCCTAAGGTAAAAGCAATGCAGCTGATAGAAGCATATGAATTTAGCAAGCGTGGAGCATACTCAGGTGCATTTGGCTACATTACCCCTGAAGCTGATTTTGATTTCAATGTGATCATTCGCAGCATCCTGTATGATGCAGCAAAAGAATACCTATCCTTCCAGGTTGGTGGCGCCATTACCTACGCTGCCGATGCGAATGCTGAATACGAAGAATGTATGCTGAAAGCCTCGGCTATCATTCAAACCTTGAAGCCATAAAAAAAGGCCACCATAATTGGTAGCCTATCCTTATAATTTTAATCCCTTTTAAGGTTTGTAATACTTCATTGCTTCTGGTATATCCCTTTGTATTTGGGCAATACGTGTAGCATCACTTGGGTGAGTACTTAAAAACTCAGCAGGCTTCTGCCCACCAGCCGAGGCTGTAGCCATTCTTTGCCAGAAAGCAGTCGCATTATTAGGATTATAACCAGCCATAGCCATAAAGATCAAGCCCAATTTATCTGCTTCCAATTCCTGATTACGCGAATATTTAAGCATAACCAATGGCGTACCTACTCCATACAACGTATTAAATACGCCTTGGCTCTTAGGATTATTTGACAAAAGTCCCGAGCCTAAAGCCCCAAGCCCTTGTGAAGCCATCTCCTGAGACATCCGTTCAGCACTATGTCCAGCAATAGCATGAGCAATCTCGTGCCCCATTACTGTAGCTAAACCCGCATCATCCTTGGTAACAGGAAGAATACCGCTATATACTACTATTTTCCCTCCCGGCATACACCAGGCGTTCAGTTCTTTACTTTGAACAAGGTTCACCTCCCATTGGTAATCTTTAATCAGGTTACCGTAGTTGTTGTTGTTCATATAGGTTTTTACTGCAGCAATAAGCTTGTTGCCAACCATTTTAACCTTTGATGCTTGTGCATTAGATGCAGGCAATACAGCGTTTTTATTTTCGGTTAGGAATGTGCTATAGGCTTGGAATGCCATTGGCAAAACCTGATCATCACTTACCAGGTTCAATCTGCTACGTCCTGTTAAAGGAACTGTAGTGCAGGATGAGAAGGCTAACCCTATTACGGTTACACCTACAATAAATATTTTTTTCATAAGTTTTAGTTTAATTCGTTTTCTTCTTAAACAGGTATACCTTGGATTCTTTGCCCATTAACAGTCTTTCCAGATTTTTTTGATGTGTGACTAAAATGAGTACACAAACACACATACCGTATAAAACTTCAGACTTTATTGATGAATGTAATAAGAACACAATGCTCAGTGGGAAGGTAAAACCAGCACATATGGAGCTTAATGATACATATTTTGTAATCAATAATATCGTAATAAATACAAGAACACAAAGCATTGCTGCGGGGAAGTTAACTGCCAAAATCATTCCAAAAAGTGTAGCCACTCCTTTGCCACCTCTAAAACCAGCAAATATTGGGAACAAATGGCCCATAACGGCTGTAACACCTAATGCCAGTTCATAATTAACAAATTGTGCAGAATTTTGTGGCCCGGTAACGGATAGTCCTATAAAATAGGCCAATTTGGTTGCGGTGTATCCTTTTGCGATATCTATGGTCATCACGGCAATACCGGCTTTTTTACCCAAAACCCTGAAGGTATTGGTTGCACCAGCATTCCCACTTCCATACTCCCTTACATCAACACCATAAAATGCTTGGCCCAACCAAACCGCAGTAGGTATAGAACCAAATAAATAGGCTAAAATAACCGCCGAAATAGAATAGATAGAAATCATGACCTAATAGGCTTTTAAACTCATGTCTAAACTCTTAACAGAATGCGTTAATGCACCCATAGATATATAATCTACACCGCAGGCTGCATATTCTGTTACATTTTCCTCTGTAATACCGCCAGATGCTTCTGTAATATACTGTTTATTGATCTTATTAACTGCTACTTTCAAATTACTGAAACTAAAGTTATCAAGCATGATCCTGTTTACATGACCGGTTTCAAGTACCTGATCAAGTTCTGAAAGATCTCTTACCTCAATTTCTATTTGCAATTGTTTGCTCTTTTCCTTTAAATATTGATTGGCTGCATGAATGGCATTAGCAATTCCGCCAGCATAATCAACATGATTGTCTTTGATCAGGATCATATCGTATAAACCAATTCTATGGTTTACTCCGCCGCCAATACGTACTGCCCACTTTTCCAAATACCTTAAACCTGGTGTAGTTTTGCGCGTATCTAACAATTGAGTATGATAGCCTGAAAGCATTTTTACAATATGATTGGTCTTGGTTGCAATACCGCTCATGCGCTGCATACAATTTAACACCAAACGTTCTGCAAGCAGAATGGATTGAGAATTTCCTGAAACGGTTAAAGCAATGTCTCCTACTTTCACTTCAGCACCATCATTAATAAATACTTCTGTAGTCAGGTCTGCATCTACTTGCTTAAAAATTTCGAGTGCAAGCTCCACTCCAGCGATGATACCTGCTTCTTTAATCAGCAGTTTTGCTTTGCCTTGTGCATTGGCAGGAATGGTAGAAAGGGAGGTATGATCGCCGTCGCCTAAATCTTCGGCAATAGCATTCTTTATAAATTGGTCTATGACTTGTTTATCCAAAATTAATATTTAAACCCAAAAATAGCATTTTTACCATTATTTATCAGGCTCTATCCTTAATTCTGTAATAAAAAAAGCATTTGATGATTTTTTTAGGGTGATTGAAACCCTGAATTTCCCATTTTTAGTATGTAGAGAAAGTATGCCAAACCTGAAATTTGGGTTGGTATTAATGAGGTGTATAACAGATGATTTAATAGGTGGATTTTTAGAAAAAAAGTTTCTTAGGATCTGCTCTGCCTGAGCTTTAGAGTATACATCTTCATCGTCGATGACGATTAATTCTACAGATGAAGCGAAATTTGCCGCGATCTCTTTTGCATTCCCAGCTTTAAAATGTGCCGATAGATTATCTATAATATCGCCTTGAAGCGTATAAGAGGGGAATTGAGTAAAAAAAACAAATAAAAAAAGAAGGGGCTTTATCATCTCTATATAGCTAAACGTAGGAGTCAGCATAAATTATGCCATTAATAGATCATAAAAAAGAAATTGGTTCAAAAAAAAGGCACAATAGACTTATATTTGTTAAGTTCAATAATACATTAAAACAAAGCGAACCACTAATGAACAATAAAAAAGTAGTACTATTAATTCTTGATGGCTGGGGATATGGAAAACAAGATAGCTCTGATGCAGCTTATGCAGCCAACACCCCTTTTTTTGATTCTTTAATCCAAAACTACCCAAACTCAAAACTCGAAGCATCTGGTGAAGCAGTAGGTTTACCGGCAGGACAAATGGGCAACTCTGAAGTTGGCCACATGAATCTTGGAGCTGGTAGAGTTGTATATCAGGAATTGGGAAGGATCAACAAAGCGATCAGCGACAGAACCCTTCATCAAAACCCAGTACTGCTTGACGCGTTCAATTATGCTAAGGACAATAATAAAGCTGTTCATTTTATTGGATTGACTTCTGATGGTGGAGTTCACGCTCACATCAACCACTTAAAAGCTTTATGCGATGCCGCGACTGAGCAAGGCTTAAAAGATGTATTTGTCCATGCTTTTATGGATGGAAGAGATACGGATCCAAACTCGGGACTTAATTTCATCAAAGATCTTGACCATCATTTACAAAGTACTTCTGCTAAAATTGCCAGCTTAATTGGCCGTTATTATGCAATGGACAGAGATAGCCGCTGGGAAAGAGTTAAACAAGCATACGACTTGCTGACTAAAGGTGTTGGACAAGCGACTAGTGATCCAGTTACAGCGGTTGAACAATCTTACAAAGACGGAATAACTGACGAATTTATAAAACCTATAGTAATCACTCAAGCCAACGGCGCACCAGTTGCTACCATACAACCTGGTGATGTGGTTATTTGCTTTAACTATAGAACGGATCGTGGTAGAGAGATTACGGCTGTACTTACTCAGAATGATTATCCTGATTTTGGTATGCATAAGCTCCCTCTTTATTATGTAACCATGACCACTTACGATGAGAATTTCGACAATGTAAAGGTGATGTTTACAAAAGACGATCTTTCGGAAACCTTGGGTGAAGTACTAGAAAAACACCATAAGAATCAAATCCGCATTGCAGAAACAGAAAAATACCCACACGTAACTTTCTTCTTCTCTGGCGGCCGCGAGCAGGTATTTGAAAACGAGAAAAGGATTATGATCCCTTCTCCAAAAGTTGCGACCTACGACTTACAACCAGAAATGAGTGCTGCCGGAATTACGGAAGCCATTTGTAAAGAACTTGAAACCAGATGGCCAGATTTTGTATGTTTAAACTTTGCTAACCCAGATATGGTTGGACATACAGGCGTTTTTGACGCTGTGGTTAAAGCTGTCGAAACTGCAGATAGCTGTGCGGAGATCGTAGTAAATAAAGGAATTGAAAACGGCTATTCGTTTATCATCCTTGCCGATCATGGTAATTCCGAATTTATGGTCAACAATGATGGTTCTGTAAACACAGCTCATACCACTAACCTGGTACCTTGTATTTTAATAGATAAAGACTACACCAGTGTAGCTGATGGTAAACTTGGCGACATCGCTCCTACCATATTAACTATAATGGACATTCCTAAACCGGCAATCATGACCGGCAATAGCTTGGTATAATGAGAAAAACCTTTTGGCTATTGGGTATCGTTTTGACCTTTTACAGCTGTAACCCGGCTGTTAAAAGTCAAAATGGTGCTTTGAATTATTTTGATGTTAAAGGTTATTTTGAGAAAGAGGCCTTGCGCCTTAACAAGAGTAATCCTTTGCTAACGAAAACTGTTGAGGTGAATGGTGCTACTGAAACCAAGAAAATCCATGTTCCAGACTGGGCTAAGGAACTATCTATCTTTTCTGACTCAGAAATCAACAGAAATGCATGGAAAGGTTTGTTTAGCACAGATAAAACCAACGCACAGGAGCTTTATACTTCGGACAATAAAAAAGTACCAGTAAAGGAAGTATTGATCACCAAAAAAGATGGTCATATATTTGGTATCCGAATCCTGGTAAAAAACAGCAATATGCTTTATAGTTCTGCGGACACGCTTTCTTATTATCCTGACAGTCTGTATCGGATCAATAAAAAGCAGCATATTAAACTGATGGCTGAAAAGAATTACAGTGTTACCGGAAGGTTTAAATAAAAAAAGGATGTTCAAATGAACATCCTTTTTTTATTTGCACTGTCGTCATTCTGAATTTATTTCAGAATCACTCAAGAGAAAGGTGGCTTTGCAGGTGCGAGATTCTGAAATAAATTCAGAATGACGACCGCTTTATAATACAGACTCTGTTTCACTTGCTTTAAAAGCCAGTTTATTTCAAACTGGTAACTTGTGCTTTAACATAATCAATCAACGAAAGAATATCTTTTCGTTGTGGCTGAACTAGCAAAACCTTCTGAAAATCGGCTACAGAATTATTAAATAAAGCTACACACCCTGCCTTTTCCGCTTTGGTTTTAATTTTATAAGATTTATAAATCGCGTAATCTTTATAAGCCAATGCCCTATTTTGTAGCAATTGAGCATCTTCTTCCCCATTGATTTCTATTGCTTTTGTGAAATCTTTAATGGCAGCCTGATAAAAACTCTCACGCATATTGTTTAATGATTCCTTAGGATCATTTGCAACATTTTGTCTAGCCTTACCACGGTAATAATAGGCAGAATAATCTGAAGGTTTTACAGTAATCAAACGACTGTAAGTATCTATAGAATTTTCAAAATCGCCACACTGAAAATAAGAATACCCCAACATTTTCAACACGTTAGCGTTATTAGGATTTTTTGTATCTGCCTTTTCAAGCTGATTCACAGCGCCTTTATAATCACCCTTCATCATGGCCTGCATGCCCAATTTATCATAGCCACTATTTTGTGCGAATGTAGTGGTTGCAGAAAAAACAAATAACAATAAGACTGTTTGCTTGAAGTAGTTCATTAACTTTTATTTAAAAATAAATATATTTAAAAGGTTAGATATAGACAACTATCATACCATTTGCAAATATCTAACTTAAACGCTAAATAATTCAAATTATGATTTAATAATTAATTATTATTGAGGCATGACTTTTTAACAGGGAATTGCTGCAAATTTCATTTTGGCACAGGAGTTGAAATTATCCCAGTATCACACAATTAATAATTTTTAAACGACATGCTGTCAGATTGTCGTTTTTATTTAAGAAAGACTTATTTAATGAGTAAACGAGATCAATTCGATTTTAGCAACGCACTTCCTATCATAAATGAAGATACTGAATTCTTTCCTTTGATGTCTCAACAAGATGAAGATGAGATGAATAACGAAGATACTCCAGAGATCTTACCCATTCTTCCACTTAGGAATACTGTACTTTTCCCAGGTGTGGTGATCCCTATTACCGTAGGAAGAGATAAATCTATAAAACTAATCAAAGAGGCCTATAAGGGCGACAGGATCATTGGCGTGGTTTCACAACGCGATGTTTCTATCGAGGATCCTACATTTGAGGAATTAAATCCTGTAGGTACGGTAGCTCATATCATTAAAATGCTGCAAATGCCTGATGGCAACACTACGGTAATTATACAGGGCAAGCAACGCTTCCGTTTATTGGAAGAGGTGCAGTCTGAGCCGTATATTAAGGTAACTATCAGCAAATTTGAGGAATCCAAGTTTAAAGCCGATAAGGAATTTAAAGCCCTGGTAGCCTCTATTAAGGAAATGTCTAGCCAGATTATCCAGCTGTCACCAAATATTCCAAGTGAAGCAGGTATTGCGCTTAAGAACATAGAAAGCACTTCTTTCCTGATCAACTTCATCTCTTCAAACATGAATGCAGATGTTGCTGACAAGCAAAAGATGCTGGAAATGACAAACTTGCGTGAACGTGCAATGATGGCCATGGAATTGTTGACGCTTGAACTACAAATGCTTGAATTGAAGAATCAAATTCAGAGTAAAGTACGTGTAGATCTTGACAAACAACAAAGAGATTATTTCTTAAACCAGCAGCTAAAAACTATACAGGAAGAATTGGGTGGCAACTCATCAGATCTGGAGTATGAGGCGTTAGAAAACCGTGCAAAAAAGAAAAAATGGGAACCTCAGGTTGCTACACACTTTAATAAAGAACTAGAGAAATTGGGTCGCATGAACCCTGCTGCACCTGATTATTCGGTACAGATCAACTATCTGGAACTTTTACTAGACTTGCCTTGGAATGATTTTACCAAAGACAATTTCGACTTAAAACGCGCACAGCGTGTACTTGATAAAGATCATTTTGGACTAGAAAAAGTAAAGCAGCGTATTATTGAGTATTTAGCTGTGCTAAAACTTAAACGCGATATGAAAGCCCCTATCCTTTGTTTGGTAGGTCCTCCGGGGGTTGGTAAAACCTCTCTTGGAAAATCAATTGCCAAAGCGCTAAACCGTAAATACGTACGTATGGCTTTAGGCGGCATAAGAGATGAGGCTGAAATCCGTGGTCATAGAAAAACTTATATAGGTGCTATGCCTGGTCGTATCATTCAATCTATTAAAAAAGCAGGTGCTGCCAATCCAGTTTTTGTACTCGATGAGATTGATAAAGTAGGATCAGACTTTAGGGGCGACCCTTCTTCAGCTTTGCTGGAAGTATTGGATCCTGAGCAAAATAGTGCATTTAATGATCATTATGTAGAAGCAGATTATGACCTGTCTCACGTGTTGTTTATTGCCACTGCCAACTCACTAAGCTCTATTCAACCGGCCTTGTTAGACCGAATGGAGATTATTGAAGTAAATGGATATACCATTGAAGAAAAGATAGAGATTGCTAAAAAATACCTTTTACCTAAGCAAAAGGATATACATGGCATAAAAAACAAGGATATCGCTTTAAAAGGCGCATTAATTGAAAAAGTGATTGAGGATTATACCAGGGAATCTGGAGTACGTGGATTGGAGAAAAAGATCGGGTCACTGGTAAGAGGTGTAGCTACTAAAATTGCTATGGAAGAAACCTATGACCCAAACTTGACTAATGATGACGTAGAGCGCATTTTAGGGGCTCCCATATACGACAAAGACCTATACGAAGGCAATGAAGTTGCTGGTGTGGTAACTGGCTTAGCCTGGACATCTGTAGGTGGTGATATTCTATTTATTGAGGCTAGCTTAAGTCCGGGTAAAGGAAAACTAACCCTGACAGGAAACCTGGGTGAGGTGATGAAAGAGTCTGCAGTTATTGCGCTTGCTTATTTACGCGCTCATGCTGAGCTTTTTGGTATTGAATACGCCTTGTTTGACCAATTTGATGTACACGTTCACGTTCCTGCTGGTGCTACTCCTAAAGATGGCCCTTCGGCAGGTATAACTATGCTTACTGCCCTAACATCAGCCTTTACACAACGTAAAGTAAAATCTAACCTGGCCATGACTGGCGAGATTACGCTTAGAGGTAAGGTATTACCTGTGGGCGGTATCAAAGAAAAAATACTTGCTGCTAAGCGTGCTAACATAAAAGACATCATTTTATGTAAATCAAACAGGAAGGATATTCTAGAGATCAAAGAAAGCTATATCAAAGACCTTCGTTTCCATTACGTTTCTGAAATGAAAGAGGTGATTGATCTTGCTTTGACTAAAGAAAAGGTAAAAAACCCACAAAATCTGACGGTTAGAACTGCCCTTCCTAAGAGCAGCGAATAGCTTAATCAGCAGGGAAAAACTATATCTAAAAAGCGTTCAGAAATTCTGAACGCTTTTTCTTTTAAAACTAATGCCAAATCTGATAACTTTACAGCATAACCAGCAACCGAATAACGAAACAACGGATGAAAAAACTACTCCTTGCCCTGACCACCATTTCCCTATTGAGTATCAATTCTTATGGGCAGACTTATAAAAACGAATTTGGATTCCGCAGCGACAATGATTCCTACCTTGCTCAGGGCTCCGATCGTTATTACACCAATGGTTTATTTATACATTATAGAAGGGCACTGGATCAACAAACCTTAAAAGTAGGATTAGAAAAAAAGATTTACGAAATTACTGCGGGGCAAGAAATATACAACCCATACTCTGGCTCCGCGCCAGACCCGGCCAGACAGGACCGTCCATTCGCAGGTTACTTATATGCTGGTGGAGCGTTGAGCTGGTTTCATACCAATGAGCGCATTTTAAAAGTTAGTGCGGAAATAGGTGCCACTGGTCCTAATTCTCTTGCCGAAGACGGACAGGAATTACTACATAACACCGTTGGCTTTTATGAGCTTGGCGGTTGGGAATACCAAATCAAAAATGCGGTAACCTTAAACCTTTCTGCTCAGTATACCAGGTTGCTACATCGTTCATCAAACAAGGCAACAGATTTTTCTTTTGAGGGATATGCCAATGCAGGAACTACATTTAGTGGTGCTGGTGCCGGTATTTTATTCAGAGCAGGTGGACTTAACCAGCTTTTCAACTCTGCCTATACCAATGCGGTAATTGGCAACAATCCAAAAACCAAAGCGCTGGTAAAAAGAGAGGTCTTCTTTTATGCTAAGCCACAGTTAAACTTTGTTGCTTACGATGCCACTATTCAAGGCAGTATGTTCAACAACAATGATCCGGTTACTTTTGGTGTTAAACCTATTGTATTTGCCCAACAAGTTGGCTTCAACTACAGTTCTCAACGGTTTACTGTCGACTTTGGGATGATCTTTAAAACTAAAGAAGTAAAGAGTACAGCTAAAGCACATCAATACGGCTCAATCAGCATGTTTTATCGCTTTAATTGATCCCGTTTAGCCAATGCTAATTTTAATCTAACTGAGGCCGTTTTCTAGATACTTTTTTAGTGGATGTGGATTGTTTGTTTTCCAGCCTTTTCCTGATCACAGCTTTAGGGATTTTGGTAGGCTTTCTCTTTTTCTGTACGTGTAATCCGGCTTTAAGTAAGATGAGCAATTTCGCAATCGTCTTTTCCTTGTTTAAAAGCTGACTTCGATCTTCTTGCGACACCACATGGATATTACCCTCCTGATCCATACGTCCTTCCAATCTTTCTGTTAGCAATAGGCGCTCTTCGTCTGTAAAAAAGGATGCTTCGGCTATGTTGAAGATCAGTTCTACTTTACTGGAAACCTTGTTAACGTTTTGTCCGCCTTTACCCCCACTACGTGAAGTTTTGAATGTAACTGTCTTTAATATATCTTCTCTGCTGGGTAACATGCTGCAAACATAAACATATGTTTAGGATTTAATAAAAATTTCATACTAAACAATTCTCCAAAATATTAACTTTGCTGGCCTATGAGAAAAAACCTCGTTGTAGCGATAGATGGCTATTCCTCTTGTGGAAAGAGCACCCTAGCCAAAGCATTGGCTAAAAAACTGGGCTTTATCTATATTGACAGTGGAGCCATGTACCGTGCCGTAACTTTATACTTTATCCGTAACCATGTTAATGTAAATGATCCAGAAGCAGTAGATTATGCTCTTGGACATATAGAATTGAACTTTCATTCTCAAGATTATCAGTCGCACATCACCCTCAACGGTGAAGAGGTGTCTGAAGAAATCAGACAGATGCCAGTTTCTACAACGGTAAGTGAAGTTTCTGCGAATAAGAAAGTGCGCAGGGAAATGGTGAAACAGCAGCAACGAATGGGGAAATCCAAAAACATAGTGATGGATGGTCGTGACATTGGGACAACTGTATTTCCTGATGCCCCGGTTAAATTTTTCATGACTGCCGATCCTAAAATAAGAGCAGAACGTCGTTTTAAAGAATTACAGAGTAAAGGTGATACGACGACTAGTCTGGAGGATGTTTTTGAGAATCTGGCACATAGGGATTACGCTGATACTACCCGCAAGGAAAGTCCGCTAACCAGAGCTGATGATGCGATTATCTTAGATAATACAGACCTTACGGAAGCAGAGCAACTTGACTTTGCACTGGATATGGTGCATCAGCAGTTGCCTTAAGGTTCATATTTGAATATTCAGAGGTTGTCGCAATTTGCGACAACCTGATAACCGATACTTTTTCGCCTCATGCGAAATGCTTTGAGTCCTCCCACGAGCTTTCAGGATGGTATCACAATTTGTGATACCACGATTTCAACCTTCTAATCGCTTAGGTTAATCCCATTACTCCCATACAGCTCCTCCTATTTCTCTGCAATTATTTGGTTACAAAACCAATCATAACCTAAACATTACATTCCCATGTTTTAATCTAAATACTGGATTAATACTTTTGTTTAACAATTTTGTCAAACTCAATTTAATGACCAACAGAGATACAGGAACGGAGCAGTTAATTAAGGATACTGCGAAGCACCTTTTTTTTTGCAGAAGGCAAGTTCCACGCTACTACACAAGAGATTGCGGATGCCGCAGGTGTGAATCGGACACTTGTAAATTATTACTTCCGATCACGAGATGCCTTATTCGATCAGGTATTTAATGAGGCTCAGGATGCCTTTTTAAAGATGATCGATGAAGTAATGGACGCTCCTACGCCATTCAAGAAAAAGATAGAGAACCTCATTTCGGTATTCCTTAAAGAGGCTATGCATTTCCCCTACCGCGAGCTGTTTATCATTACACAAATGAACAGACACGATGTAATCACTGCAAAAAAATCGAGAGCCCAAAAGGCAAATGCTTTTTTAGAAGAGATACAACGGGAAATGGACAAGGGAACGATAAAAACAATGAACCCAAGACATTTCACCATCAATCTTTTTTCTCTAATGGCTTACCCAATGGTTACTGCTCCTCTAAATAAAATACTATTTGGCCTGAATGACGAAGAGTACACCGCCCTGATGGAAGAGCGAAAACAATTAATTTTTGAACTAATATTCCCTTAAATACTACAATATATAAATATGAAAACTAGAATCCACTCTCTTTACTTACTACTTCCTGCATTGTTGATGATCGCTTCATGTGGAAATGGCGATCAAAAAAAGGCAGGACCTCCTGCTGGTCAGGTGCAATCGTACCCTGTAGTAGCTTTAACTGCCCAATCTACTTCATTAGAGACAGACTACCCTGCTACACTAGAAGGAATTCAAAATGTAGACATCAGGCCAAAAGTTGACGGCTTTATTGAAAAAATATTCGTTGATGAAGGTGCTACCGTTAAAAAAGGTCAGCCACTTTTTAACATCAACGCGCCACAATACGAGCAGCAAGTTAGAACTGCATCAGCAGCAATAAGCAGTGCCGAAGCCGATGTAAACGCAGCACAACTACAAGTGAACAAAACAAAACCACTAGTTGAAAAAGACATCATCAGCAAATACGACCTTGATGCAGCTATGCTAACCCTACAAAGCAGAAAAGCAGCATTGGCACAAGCTAAGGCAGAACTGGTGAATGCAAAAGTAAATTTAGGCTATACCCACATCACCAGCCCAGTTGATGGAGTAATCGGAAGCATTCCTTTCAAAACAGGAAGCTTGGTGAGCAGCAGCAGTGCCAGCCCACTAACAACCGTTTCAAACATATCTAAAGTATATGCATACTTCTCTTTAAATGAGAAGCAACTTTTAGACTTTTCTCGTCAATATAAAGGTACAAGCCTGGAAGCAAAGCTGAAAAACATTCCAGCCGTTTCACTGGTACTAGCCGATGGAACAACTTACGCCGAAAATGGTAAAGTACAATCTATAAACGGATTGATCAATACAGGAACAGGTTCTGCAAGCTTAAGAGCAACATTTCCAAACCCAATAAACCTTTTAAGAAGCGGTGCAAGTGCATCTGTACGCATCCCTCAACATTTGGAAAATGTAATCCTTATCCCTCAAAAATCTACCATCGATTTACAAGGTAAAAAATTCGTGTATGTACTGGGTGAAAAAGGCCTGGTCAAAAACACAGAAATTGAAGTGATGGAATTGACCAAAGGCAACTTCTTCGTCGTAACCAAAGGATTAAAAACAGGCGATAAAATCGTAATGGAAGGCTTCCAATCCCTAAAAGACGGTTCAGAAATTAAACCCGAAGAGAAAAATGCAGATTCAGTTTATGCTGACCTTAACAATAAATAATCTGGTTTTTATAACCTGCTGAAATAGAATATATGTTTAAGAAATTTATAGAAAGACCAGTTTTATCAACGGTAATATCCATTATCATTGTAATACTTGGGGTGTTGGGCTTAATCACCTTACCCGTATCTCAATATCCGGAAATTGCACCACCAACAGTACAGGTATCCGCCTCTTATCAGGGTGCCAATGCCGACGTGGTACTAAATAGTGTGGTGATCCCGCTAGAAGAACAAATTAATGGTGTAGAGGACATGACTTACATGACCTCTACTGCAAGTAATGATGGTACTGCCACCATTACCATCAACTTTAAATTGGGTACAAACCCAGATCTGGCAGCGGTAAACGTACAGAACAGGGTGGCCAGGGCAAGTAGTTTACTACCTGCAGAGGTAACTCGAGCTGGTGTAACTACGGCAAAAAAACAAGCCAGTAACGTATTGATCTTCGCTATTTATAGCGACAGTGCTTCTTACGACCAGAAGTTTTTGCAAAACTACGCCAACATCAACCTGATTCCACAAATCAAACGTGTTAACGGAGTTGGTGATGCCAGTGCATTTGGATTGATGGATTATACCATGAGGATCTGGCTTAAACCAGATGTAATGGCTACTTACGGATTGGTACCCAATGATGTAAGTGTAGCGCTTGCTGAGCAGAATATTGAAGCTGCTCCAGGTCAGTTTGGCGAGCAGGGTGACCAGTCGTTTCAATATGTGTTAAAATACTCAGGCCGTTTAAAAAATGAAGTAGAGTTTAGCAATATCATCATCAAAACTGCCAGTAATGGGCAACTGTTACGATTAAAAGATATCGCCAGAATTGAATTGGGTGCACAAAGTTACGCCAGTTCTGTACGCTTCAATGGGAAATCTGCATTAGGTATAGCCATTAACCAAACAGCTGGTTCAAACGCAAAAGAAGTAATCGAAAATTCCATAAAGATCCTGGATCAAGCTTCACTCACCTTCCCTAAAGGGGTGCATTATACCTCATTGGTAAACGTGAACGATTTCCTTGATGCATCCATAGAAAAGGTAATTCACACCCTGATCGAAGCGTTTATCCTGGTTTTCATCGTTGTATTTATCTTCCTTCAGGATTTTCGGTCTACCTTAATCCCTGCCATCAGTGTACCAGTAGCCATTCTAGGTACGTTCTTCTTCCTTAGTTTATTTGGCTTTACCATTAACCTACTTACTCTTTTCGCATTGGTACTGGCCATTGGTATTGTGGTGGATGATGCCATTGTAGTCGTCGAGGCCGTCCATGCCAAGCTCGATCATGGATATACCTCAGCCAAAAAAGCGACTATTGATGCCATGGAAGACATTACAGGTGCCATTATTTCCATTACCTTAGTTATGGCGGCCGTATTTATTCCGGTAAGTTTTATCCAGGGTTCATCAGGTGTATTCTATAAGCAATTTGGTTTAACCTTAGCCATTGCCATTATCCTTTCAGCAATTAACGCCTTAACCTTAAGTCCGGCACTCTGTGCTTTATTATTGAAACCTCATGCCGATGATCATGGTAAAAAGAAGAACTTCATGCAGCGTTTTTATGCAGCATTTAATGCTTCTTTTGATGCCATGACCACCAGATACAAACGTTCTGTAAGCTTTTTAGCGCGAAGAAAATGGGTTGCAGGTGCAGGAATTGCCTTGTTTGCTGTTGTACTGGTTTGGACAATGAACACTACCCCAAAAGGTTTTGTGCCAAATGAGGATTTGGGAACTATTATGTCCGACATTTCATTACCTCCGGCTACTTCACAAGAACAAACCGCCATTGTCATTAAACAAATTGACAGCATTGCCCATACTATCCCAGAGATCCAATACTCATTAACAGTGGTTGGCCGAAGCATGATTAGTGGTTCAGGAAGTTCTTACGGTATGGTAATTGGAAAACTAATTCCCTGGAATGAACGTAAACGAGATGTAAAAGCAATTATCGGTGAGTTGTTTGCTAAGACTGCAGGTGTTAAAGGTGCCAGAGTAATCTTCTTTGCCCCTCCTACTATCCAGGGATTTGGTACCAGTGGTGGTTTTGAATTCCAGTTACAGGATAAAACAGGTGGCGACATCAACAAATTCAACACCATTGGAAACGAATTTCTTGCCGCATTAAGCAAAAGACCTGAAATTCAATATGCCTCAACTTCGTTTAACCCTAATTTCCCTCAGTATCAAATTGACGTAAATGTAGCTACAGTAAAACAAGCCGGATTAAGCGTTAGTGATGTGTTGGGCGTATTGCAAGGTTATTACGGTGGAGTTTACGCCTCCAACTTTAACAAGTACGGAAAGCAATACCGTGTAATGTACCAGGCTGATGCACCTTACCGTGCCAATCAGGAAACGTTAAACAGCATATATGTTAGAAATTCGAGTGGACAAATGGCTCCTATCAGCAATTTCATTACCTTGAAAAAGGTGTATGGGCCACAAGCAATATCACGTTTCAACTTGTTTACCTCTATTTCCGTAACCGGAAGTCCAAATGCCGGATTCAGTTCTGGTGATGCACTAAAGGCGGTACAGGAAGAAGCAGCCATCCATTTACCGGCAGGATATGGATATGAGTTTTCAGGCTTATCACGTGAAGAGATGTCAAGCGGTAGTCAAACCATATACATCTTCCTACTTTGTGTAATATTTGTTTACTTCTTACTTTGTGCCCAATACGAAAGTTACATCCTGCCATTAGCAGTACTAATTTCATTGCCAATTGGTTTAGCCGGTGTATTTATATTCGATAAAATATTTGGCGTAGACAACAACATCTATACCCAAATCACGCTGATCATGCTGGTCGGTTTGCTCGCAAAAAATGCCATTTTGATTGTGGAGTTTGCGGTAGATAGACGAAGAAAAGGAATGAGCATTGTAAGTGCGGCCATTAGCGGTGCTACAGCTCGTTTACGTCCTATTTTAATGACCTCTTTCGCCTTTATTTTGGGTCTATTACCATTAATGCTATCAACCGGAGTAGGTGCTGCAGGTAATAAATCAATCGGTACAGGAGCTGTAGGTGGTATGCTTATCGGAACCATATTCGGGATATTTGTAATTCCTACCTTATTCATCGTCTTCCAAAGTCTACAGGAAAGAGTGAGCAAAAAATCACCTTTTGATGAAGGATATGGCCCAATACAGGAAACCATTGCATTTCCTGAAGTAGACACCCGCGAACACTAATTAAAAAAACATGAACACCAGATATCATAAATATTATTTCATTATCGCCTTTTCCGTACTGACCTTATCGGCCTGTGTAACGAAGAAGTACGAGCGTCCAGCTGTAATCAGTAAGGATTTATACCGTGGCAATACGAGTACAGACAGCACTACAATTGCTGATCTGCAATGGAAAACGCTATTTGTCGACGCAGGATTGCAGTCGCTGATTGAAGAAGGTATAGGCGGAAATCTTGACCTTAAACAGGCCATAGAAAGAATTAAAATTGCTGAAGCGACACTACTGCAAAGTAGAGCCGCTTTATTGCCAAGTTTAACGGCCGATGTTTCGGTAACGGACGCTAAGCAATCAAGGGCAGCATTAAACTTTCCTCCAGGTATCAACATCAATACCGAAACTCAAACTTATAAAGCACAGTTAAGTACAAGCTGGGAAGCTGACATTTGGGGCAAACTGAGCAGTGCAAAACGCTCGGCCTATGCTTCATTATTGCAAAGCGATGCTGCAAAAAGAGCGGTACAAACTCAGCTCATTGCCAACATAGCCAATGGCTATTACAACTTACTGGCACTGGATAAGCAATTAGCTATTACCGAGCAAACCATCCAAATCAGAGAAAAAGATGTAGAAACCATGAAGTCCTTAAAAGAAGGTGCAGTGGTAAATGGTGCAGCCGTAGTACAAAGTGAGGCCAATTTATACGCCGCACAAGTAACCCTTCCCGATCTGAAAAGAAATATCAGAGAAACAGAAAATGCATTGAGCATACTTTTAGGAAGAGGCCCGGGAAAAATAGACCTTTCTACACTTGATCAGCAAACTACATACAGCAATTTACAAACTGGCGTATCGGCACAACTGTTGCAAAACAGACCTGACGTACAAGCTGCAGAATTTGCTTTCAGGGCTGCATTTGAGAATAAAAATGTAGCTAAAGCGTATTTCTACCCTGCTTTAACCTTAACAGCAAATGCAGGTTTATCAAGCTTGAGCCTGAAAAACTTTTTCGACAATTCGGTATTCTACAATTTAATTGGTGGTATTACGCAACCGATATTCAACAAAGGTCAGAACAAGGCTCGCTTAAAAACAGCACAGGCACAACAGCAAATTGCATTTTATAGCTTCCAACAAAGCCTATTAACGGGCGGACAGGAAGTATCTGATGCCCTTTTTGCTTATCAGACCGCAGCTCAAAAGGAAACGACAAGAGCAAAGCAGGTTGCCTCATTAACTAAAGCAGTTGATTTTACTAAAGAATTGTTACGCTACAGTTCGGCTACAAATTATACTGACGTATTGACATCTGAGCAAAGTTTATTAGCTGCTCAGCTTAGCAGCATCAACGACAGACTTCAAAAATTACAGTCTGTGGTTAATTTGTATAGAGCACTTGGTGGCGGTTGGAAGTAAAAAAGGAGAGATTCTGAAATAAATTCAGAATGACGAACGCACAAAAAAGAGCCTGATCATTTTTTTTTAATGATACAGGCTCTTTCTTTTATCAGTTCTTTTTACCTAGCTTCATGCTCTAATACGATTAAGCTTTATTTTATCCAATGAATATCCTGATAGTTGAAGACGAAAAAACACTGGGTTTAGAAATAGCCGAGTTTCTGGGCAAAGAAGGTTACACCATTGAACATGCCTGGAAAAAATCATCTGCTGAAGAAAAAATCTTTGTAAACACCTACGATTTTATCCTGCTCGATCTTAGCCTACCCGGTGGTGATGGTTTTGAACTTTTACACCAGCTAAAGAAAATGCCAGGACGAGAAGATGCAGTGATTATACTTACTGCCCGTGGTGATGTGGACGACAGGATTAAAGGTCTGGAAGCAGGTGCCGACGATTACCTCCCAAAGCCTTTCTCCTTAACGGAACTTCTTGCCAGAATGCATGCCATCATCCGCCGTAAGCATAAACTCGTAATGAACGAGGTAAACGTTCATGGTTTTACACTAGATATTAAAAATCATAAAGTGAGTTTTGATGGGGAGCGTATTAATTTAACCAACAAAGAATTTGAGATTTTTAATTACCTAATCCTAAGCAAAAACAGGGTTATATCAAGAGTTAACCTTACCGAACATGTTTGGGGAGATATACTAGAAGTAAACTCTGATTCGAACTTTGTGGATGTCCATGTAAAAAACCTTCGTAAAAAACTGGCTGCTCATGCCACAATAGATTGGTTTGAAACCGTGAGAAGCATTGGTTACCGGATTAATTTTTAAAAAATAATAGCTCAGTTTTATACAAGCAATGCCACTATGAAATTACAATTCAAACTTGCTTTATATAACACCCTAACCAAGATTGCCATTATTACCGTGTTGGGGATCCTGATATTAGTTTCTATCAACCATATCTCGATCAATCACATCCAAAATCGGCTGTTACAAAAAAAGATCCGACTCATTGCCAATCTTTCCAACGTAGAGATAAACGATCTACTATTGCAAAAAACATTTACAGACTACAACCTACTACGTGAGGAATACATCATTCTTAAGGAAATAAAAAAAACAGATCATCCCATAAAGCAGAAGTTTTTACGGGAGCTACGTAGTATTGAAGGGAACCAGGAAGAATTTCAAATCCTAATTACTGACTTTAACTACGAAGGGAAGAGCTATAGGCTCGAACTTGGCGAAACCATGTCCACCTTAGCCCAATTGGAGCATACCATTTCCATGTTCACCTTTGGAATCTTGATTGCGGCCGTTATCCTTACCCTAATTATTGATCTCAGCTTTATGCAATTCTTGCTAGGCCCTTTCTACCAGATTATTGATCAAAAGCTGAATAAAGTAAACGACCCCATTAATTTTAATTATCATCCTGTAAAAACCAGTACCGACGATTTTAAAATACTCGATCAGAGCATCAGTGTGCTGATGAATAAAATTGCGACACTTTTCTTGACCGAAAAAGAGTTTATCGCCAATGTATCTCATGAACTGCTTACCCCTATTTCCATCCTCAATACCAGGCTCGAAAACCTCTTAAATGATGAGCAGCTAAGCCCTGAAGGAGAAAATAAACTATTTGCCTGTTTAAAAACATTAAACCGCTTAAAAGCGATAATAAATAGCTTGTTACTAATTTCTAAAGTAGAGAACCACCAATACGGGAAAACTGATACGATCTCTGTAAAACATACTGTAGAAGAAGTCCATGAAGAACTGGAACATCGCCTGTTGATGATGAAACTTAAAATGCACATTAACCTTACAGAAGATTACAGCTTTACCGGAAATAAGTCACTGTTCCATACCTTGTTGATGAATTTAATCAACAATGCTATCAAATACAATAAGCCATCAGGCTCCGTTGATATCTATAGCGAATCTTCCGTAGAAGGTTATACCCTTGTGATTGCTGATACCGGCCGTGGGATGAATCCGAAACTCGTTCAAAATGCGTTCATCCGGTTTGAAAAACTACAATCAGAAAAAGAAGATAGCCACGGACTTGGCCTGGCCATCGTAAGAAGTATTGCTGCTTTTCACGAAATCAAAATCGATATCACCTCAGAAAAGGGCCAAGGGACGCAGGTGCGCATTGTTTTTCCCAACTAAATTGTTCTTCATCAAATCTTCATTTAGTGTATGCAACTTTGATATAACAAAAAACACTAAATAAATTATAACATGAAAAGAACAATTTTAGCGCTAGCATTAGTTGCAACAACTTTCGGCGCATTCGCACAAAACACTACTCCAGCTGCCAAACCTGCAACTGCTACAACTGAAACAGCTAAACATAAGCACAAAAAAGCAGCTAAAAAAGCTGTTGCAACTACTGCCAAAGCTGATGCAAAACCAGTAGAAGTTAAAAAAGCTGGTAAATAGTAATTTCTTAAGTTTTTAGCGAAAGGCCACCTGTTCCATCACAGGTGGCCTTTCTTTTTGTATTTGGAATTTTTCGGCTACAAAGACGCTTCGCTGGCTTTGCTCTGAGTTTAGTATAAAGCAACTTAATTCACTGATATTACTCGGACATTAACCGGACACTATTCGGCTCCAGCCGGGCAATGTCCGGGTAATGTCCGAGTAATGTCCGGGTAATGTCCGGGTTTATAGCGAACTATATACGGTTACTTATAAAGCAACTTTTTAGATGAACGTCCGCTGTATAAACTTTTAAATTAATTTTATTTCCTTATAATATAACAACGTAACGACAAAGAGGATCATAGACTCATTATTTTCTCAATTGATTAAAATAATCATTAGGCAATAAAAATAATATCTTTAAATAATATCATAATATTTTACAGGAAAACTTTGTGTTTGTAATTATTATAATAATCTTGCAATAGATTTAATCCTAAAACCAAGCCTTGAAATGCTTTGGCGAATGATCCAACAAAGCTTCTATACCAAGAGATTTTTCTTAACTAATGCCGAACGTGGTAATCTGATCGCTTATTACGAAAACCTTCATGCCGTAATTCTGGCCGCTAGTATCGTTAATGATGAATTAAACAAGCTAGCTTAATTCGCTTAATTGTTGTATTTGGGTTTGTTGATCACACGTCAACGAACCCAAACTAACACTCAAACCGATTAATAATTGCAGCAAAGGGTAGCTCAAACATATATTAACTAGAATAATTCTAAATAAATTTTGTTCGTAACAAAATAGATGCAATATTTGCCGACGAATAGAATTAATCTAAATAACAACATGAATAAACTTCGACTATTAAATTTAATAACACTGCTCTCCTTATTCTCCATCACAGCGCTTGCCCAACAAAGCAATAGCATAAAAGGACGAGTATTAACAGCCGACGGAAAAGCCGCAGCTAATGTTAGTGTAGGATTGAAGGGAAAAGGGATTGCAGTAACTACAGATGACCAAGGAGAATATAGTTTCGTAAAAATAAAAGATGGCCATTACACCATTCGAGTTTCTGCGATAGGCTTAAAAAGTGCAGAAAAACAAGTAACGGTTTCTGGCAACCAAACAATTAACATAAACTTCAACTTATCCGAAAGCGCAGATCAATTAAATGAGGTTGTAGTTTCGGGTAATAAAAAGAAATATAAAGTTGACGCCCCCTCTTCCTCATTAAGATTGGATGCACCATTATTAGAAGTGCCACAAAATATTCAAATCATTACTTCTGCTACACTTGCCGATCAGCAAATTACCAGTATGAGTGATGGCGTAATTAGAAATGTAAGTGGTGTAACCAGATTAGAGCATTGGGGCGATATCTATACCCGTGTAAATACGCGTGGTGCAAGGGCCGCAGCTTTTAGAAATGGGATAAATTTAACATCTGATTGGGGTCCACTTACAGAAGATATGAGTTTTGTAGACCATATCGAATTTGTGAAAGGTCCATCTGGTTTTATGATGTCTAATGGTGAACCAAGTGGTATTTACAATGTGGTAACTAAAAAACCTACTGGAAAAGATTTTAACGGAGAAGCCTCTTTTACATTAGGTAGTTATGATATGTACCGCAGTACACTTGATTTGGATGGTAAATTAAACAAATCTGGAAAACTGTTGTACAGGGTAAACTTAATGGGACAAACTAAAAACTCACACCGTCCATATGAGTATAACGATCGTTATAGCATTGCCCCTGTAATTAGTTACCAAATTGATGATCAAACCTTATTAACTGCCGAGTACAATTATCAGCACGTCAAATTATCAGATCTTGGTTCAGCTTATGTTTTTGCACCAAATGGTTTTGCTACACTACCAAGAAACTTTACCATGTCTGAGCCTGGTTTAGAACCAAACATTGCAAAGGAGCATAGCTTATTTTTAAACATGCAGCACCATTTCAATGCCAATTGGAAACTTACAGCACAGTTAGCTTACGTAGATTTTAATCAAAAATCAAGCGATATATGGCCATCATCTGTAGCCGCAAATGGTGATATAATTCGCGACTTGTACGTCTTTGATGCCGCACTGAATTATAAATTTGGTCAGGTATTTTTAAATGGCCATGCCACTACAGGACCTATTGAGCATCGCATTTTAGTGGGCTTAGATGTAGGTGATAAAGAGCGTTTTTATGATTGGGGACAAACATTTCCACTTGACAATGCCACTAAACCATTTAATATTTACAACCCGGTATATGGCGCTCCTGTAAATGGAATACCTCAATTTGATCGCAGTAAAAGTTTGTATCAAAGAGGCGCGAATAATCGTGTAAATCAATCCTACACTGGCTTGTACGTACAAGATGAGCTTGGTTTTTTAGAAAACAAGATCCGTTTAACACTTGCAGGAAGATATACCTACGTAAAACAATCTGAATATAATTCAGATACAGAGGACAAAAAGTTTACCCCACGAGTTGGTTTAAGTGTTTCTATTGATAATCAAACTTCTGTTTACGGTTTATACGACCAAACGTTCATCCCACAAACAGGCTCTATTAAAAGTGGCGAACAACCTAAACCAATTACAGGAAACAATATTGAATTTGGAATAAAAAAAGATTGGTTTGATGGCCGTTGGAACACCACCGTTGCTGCATACCGTATTCTTAAAAATAATGAATTATCACCTGATCCAACCAGTACACCTGCAGCCCCATTCTCTTTACAGTTGGGACAAAGCACTACAAAAGGTATTGAGTTTGACTTACGTGGAGAAATTTTACCTGGATTAAACCTGGTAGCCAACTACGCGCTTACAGATTCGAGAGTAAGCAAAGAAACTGAGGTTTATGGAGAGATAGTTCCAGTTGGAACTAAAATAACTGGATACGCTAAACACAATGCCAATGCTTGGTTAAGCTATAAAATTCAAAAAGGAGAATTAAAAGGCGCCGGAGTATCTGGTGGTTTCAGTTACCTGGCCGACCGTAGCACATGGTCATGGGGTGGTTCCGGAACTCAGGAATTGCCTAGCTACTTTAAGCTAGATGGGGGTATTTTTTGGGAAAAAGATAAAATACGCTTAACGGCCAACGTGTTTAACATCCTTGACAAGTATCTTTATAGTGGAGCTTCTTATGGAGATTATTACTACTGGCAAAGTGATCCACCAAGAAATTATAGACTAAGCATTGCTTACAAATTCTAGTAACATCAATGTTGGGTAAAAAGAAATATAGGTTCAAATATTGGACCGGACAAGTACATTTATGGCTCGGATTAACATCCGGGCTATTTGTGTGTTTTTTAGGCATCACCGGATGTATACTGGCCTTTGAACGTGAAATTGAGAATATCACGCAGCCTTACCGTTTTGCCAAAGCAGAACAACGGGCTTTGATGGCGCCCTCTTTACTTAAAAAGATTGCAGATGAGGCATTACCAGGTAAACACGCCCATAGTGTTGGCTATCAACAAGGAAAAGCATCACAAGTTGTTTATTTCGCTGAAAATCCTTCATATTACTGGATTGTGTTTTTGAACCCTTATACCAGTGAGGTGCTAAAGGTTAAAAACATGGATGACGACTTTTTCAGGGTTATGATTATGGGCCATTATTACTTGTGGCTTCCACCAAATATAGGGCAACCTATTCTAGCTTCAGCTACTCTAATGTTTCTTGGCTTACTCATTTCTGGTCTGGTATTATGGTGGCCAAAAAACAAAGCAGCGAGTAAAAAGAGGTTTAGCATTAAATGGAGCGCAAAATGGAAACGGGTAAATTATGACTTACACAATGTACTGGGTTTTTACATGACCTGGATTCTTATTTTTATTGCCATAACAGGCCTGGTAATGGGTTTTCAATGGTTTGCAAAATCTGTTTACTGGATCTCTTCTGGTGGCGAACAAATGACTCCATTTGCAGAAAGTTATTCGGACACCACTTTAGTAAACTCAGCTATAGGTAAGAAGCCTGCTATGGACATTTTGTGGGCACAAACTTTAAACAACTTACCTGGTTATACTGGCGGTCTTGAAGTACATGTTCCCGAAAATGCAAAGTCGGCCATAGAAGTAGCCATCAATCCAGATACGGATACCTATTGGAAAGCCAATTATCTGTATTACGATCAGTATTCTTTAAAAGAGATGGAAGTTACCCATAGTTATGGTAAACTGGCAAATGCAAGCCTGGCAGATAAAATAACCAGGATGAATTATGATATCCATATTGGTGCAATTGCCGGTCTACCGGGAAAAATAGCAGCCTTTCTGGCCAGTTTAATTGCCGCAAGTTTACCTATAACAGGCTTTATGATTTGGCGTGGACGCAAAAGAAAAAAAGCAGCCCAGGTATAAGTCAGGATATACTTTAATTAAAAACTAAAAAGAAAGGTCAGCTGTTTCATAACAACTGACCTTTCTTTTTTGCCGTATTTTTTTCTAATTTGCATCTCCCCAATCGAAATAATAATGACACAAGTAGCTTTGTTATTGACCAATAGATACCGTTTGCTAAGCATAGCAGCGATATTAGATGTATTTGACACGGTAAACAGCCATTATGAAGCCAATGGTGAAGAACCGCTGTTTAAAGTGAATGTACTTTATGCCGAAAACAGTGATAATCAAATTCCTGTTTTTAACAAGCATAAACCACAGCCTTTAAAATCAGCAGGACTGCATGACTTGGTGCTTATCCCAGCATTTTCCTCTTCCGATTTAGCCGCGGCCATCCAAGAGAACCTAGAATTCATTCCATGGTTATGCAAACAACACGAAGATGGAGTTGAAATCGCTTCCTTTTGTACAGGCGCTTTTTTACTTGGCGCAAGTGGTTTGTTAAATGGAAAAAGTGCAACTACACATATCCATGCCAGCACCTCTTTTGCGGCGAGTTACCCAGATGTTTTTTTAAGAGCAAATGAAATAATTACTTACGACCATGGAATATATACCAGTGGTGGTGCTACAAGTACCTTTCACTTATTGTTAAGACTAATTCATAACTATGGCAACAGAGAAATTGCGGTAAGAATGGCCAAAGTATTTGCTATAGATATGAACCGTGGACAACAAAGCTATTTTGGCACCTTCATACCGTCCAAGGATCATGGTGATGATTTGGTTGCTCAAACACAACTTTGTATTGAAAACCTCTACAATAAAGCGGCTACCGTTGATGATATACTCCAGCAAATACCAGCAAGCAGGCGAAACATTGAACGCAGGTTTAAAATGGCAACTGGAAATACGATGATCGAGTATTTACAGAAAACGAGAATAGAAGTAGCCAAGAAATTACTGGAACAGACCAATCAAAGCATCCTCGAGATTATGTTAAACTCTGGCTACAACGACCTAAAGGCGTTTAGACAACTGTTTAAGAAAAGCTCGGGAATGACTCCGAAAGATTACCGCGACAAGTTTAAAGCGCGGGTTGCATAACTTTCCGAGGGACGTTTTGCACTCCCCTTTTTCTCTTCTATTAATGAATCCAAAATTTTGCCTATTTTTCTGCTATGCATAGCGAAAGCTGTGCAATCCCTTTACAATCTGTTCTAAATCAACAACATTTATCTAAAATTTCTTTGTTGGAAAAAGAATAATTATTATCTTTGCCGTCCCACACGGGAAAAGGAGATTTAATTTTAATGGCTAAAAAACAAGTAGCAGAAAAAGAACTAGAGGCTAAAACAGCCGAATTACAAGGCGCAGACGCTCGTCTGGCTGAGAAAGAAACCATTGAGTCAGAAGCTGATTCAGTGTCGATCGAACAGATCAAATCATCATTAGCAACACCAGATCAAGATTTTGACTGGGATGCAGACGACAAAGCATTCGGAAATTACAGTGACGAAGACCGTAAAAAGTTTGAAGACATGTATACCGATACTTTCAATCAAATCAACCAAGGTGAAATCATCAGTGGTACTGTTGTTTCAATCAACAACAAAGACGTAGTATTAAACGTAGGATTTAAATCTGACGGTTTAGTATCAACTTCTGAGTTCCGTGATACACCTGATTTGAAAGTTGGCGACAAAGTTGACGTTTTCGTGGAAGCCCCTGAAGATGCTAACGGCCAGTTAATTTTATCTCGTAAAAGAGCTAAAACCCAAAGATCATGGGAGTCTATTAATGAGGCTCTTGACAATGACAGAATCATCAACGGATTTGTTAAAAGCCGTACTAAAGGTGGTCTTATCGTTGACATCATGGGTGTTGAAGCTTTCTTACCTGGTTCTCAAATTGACATCAAACCTATCCGCGATTACGATGTATACGTGGGTAAAACAATGGAATTCAAAGTTGTTAAGATTAACCACGAATTTAAAAACGTAGTTGTATCGCACAAAATCCTTATTGAGGATGACTTAGAAAGCCAAAAAGTTGAAATCGTATCTAAACTTGAAAAAGGACAGGTATTAGAAGGAACAGTTAAAAACATCACTGACTTCGGTGTATTCATCGATTTAGGTGGCGTTGACGGTTTACTTCACATCACTGATATTTCTTGGGGCCGCATAGAGCATCCAAAAGAAGTATTGAGCTTAGATGAGAAAATCAATGTTGTTGTTCTTGACTTTGATGACGAGAAAAAACGTATTGCTTTAGGTTTAAAACAATTGACTCCACACCCTTGGGAATCTTTAGATACTAACTTAGCTGTTGGTTCTAAAGTTAAAGGTAAAATTGTTACTGTAGCTGATTACGGAGCTTTCTTAGAAATCATTCCAGGTGTTGAAGGTTTAATCCACGTTTCAGAAATGTCGTGGTCACAAAACTTACGTAGCCCACAAGAATTCTTGAAAGTTAGCGATGAGATCGAAGCTGAAGTTTTAACTTTAGACAGAGATGATCGTAAAATGAGCTTAGGTATCAAACAATTAACTCAAGATCCTTGGCAAAATGTTGCTGAAAGATATCCTATCGGAAGCAAACATACTGCTGTAGTTAAAAACATGACTAACTTCGGTGTATTCGTAGAAATCGAAGAAGGCATCGATGGTTTAATCCATATCTCTGATCTTTCTTGGTCTAAAAAAGTTAACCACCCTAACGAATTCACTAAAGTTGGTGATACATTAGACGTAGTTGTATTAGAATTAGACGTTGAAAGCCGCAAATTGAGCTTAGGTCACAAACAATTAGAAGAAAACCCTTGGGATACTTTTGAAACTATCTTCACGTTAGATTCAATCCACCAAGGAACTGTTGTTAAAGTAACTGATAAAGGTGCTGTTATTGCTTTACCATATGGTGTAGAAGGTTTCGTACCAACTAAACACATGGCTAAAGAAGACGGTGGTACCATCAAAGCTGAAGAAACTAATGACTTCAAAATCATTGAGTTTAACAAAGATGCTAAACGTATCGTTGTTTCTCACGCCCGTATCTGGGAAGAGGCTAAAGCTGAAGCTGTTGCAGAAGAGCGTAGTGCTAAGAAAAAAGAAGCTAAAGCTTCTAGTAGTGCAGTGAAAAAAGTTAAAGATTCAGTTGAAAAATCTACATTAGGTGATTTAGGCGTGCTTGCACAATTAAAACAACAAATGGAAGGTGAAGAAAACAAAGCCAAAAAAGGCGAGTAATCTTTAAAGCTTATATATTTAAAAGCATCCCCTAACCGGGATGCTTTTTTTTTGCCTGCATTTTTTAGTATTTTGCAATCACACACAAATCCCAACCACCACTATGAAAAGAATTGCGATGTTTTGCCTTTTACTTATGTTGGCAAACCGGCTATCAGCCCAGGAAGTGCAAATCATTCCTCAGCCTGCCTATTTAGAGATCAAAAAAAAACTGCCCCCATTTATTATAAACAAAAACACTAAGATTGTAGTTAAAGACAGCTCTTTATTAAAGTCGGCAAACAATTTAAACGAATATTTAAGCAAGTATTTTCAAATCAAACTTGGAATAACTAGTAAAGACAGCACAGCGAACAGGATTAACTTAGTACTGAATACAACAGTTAGTGAATTCGATGATGCCTATATATTAAACTCCTCTAAAGAGAATATCTCAATCATAGGAACCTCTAGTCCGGGAGTTTTCTACGGCATACAAACCTTACTCCAACTTTTACCCTACAATAAAACCTTTCCAATACACGTTGCTTCTGTCTCAATTGTCGATCATCCTCGCTTTGGTTACCGCGGTATGCACCTTGACGTAAGCAGACACTTCTTTGATGTGGCCTTCATTAAAAAATACATTGACTACCTCGCCTACCATAAACTAAACAACTTTCATTGGCACTTAACTGATGATCATGGCTGGAGAATAGAGATTAAAAAACATCCTAAGCTAACCAATATCGGTGCATGGCGTAATGGCTCCATTATAGGTTTATATCCTGGAACAGGTAATGATGGCCTTAGATATGGTGGATTCTACACCCAGGAAGAGGTTAAGGAAGTGATCAAATATGCCGCAGACCGATACATCAATGTCATCCCTGAGATTGAAATGCCGGCACATAGCATGGCAGTACTGGCCGCCTACCCTCAATTTGGCACCGAGCCTTCCAAAAAATATGAAGTGGCCCAGACCTGGGGAATTTTCAATAAGTTCAACAATGTGCTCCAGCCTACCGATCAGACCTTTAAATTTCTTGAAGATGTATTAACGGAAGTCATGAACCTGTTTCCATCCAAGTACATCCATATTGGTGGTGATGAAGGTTCAAAAATCTGGTGGAAACAATCCGCAGTATCACAGCAAATCATGAAGGCGAATGGTATAAAAGATGAAAGTGGCCTGCAAAGCTATTTCATCCACAGGATAGAAAAATTTGTAAACAGCAAGGGTAAAACCATAATTGGCTGGGATGAAATACTTGATGGTGGACTGGCCCCTAATGCGATTGTGATGAGCTGGCGCGGAGAAAAGGGTGGCATTGCTGCTGCAAAACAGAAACATAAAGTAATCATGACACCAGAGGACATGATGTATTTTAACCATAGTCAGTTTTTAAAAGATGATTCGCTTACTGCGTCCAAATATCTGCCGCTAAAAACGGTATATGATTACGAACCCGTACCCGCGGTATTAAATGCTGCCGAGGCGAAATACATCTGGGGTGGACAAGGCAATTTATGGTCTGAATACATTACCAATCCAGCCAAAGTGGAATATATGCTTTTCCCGAGACTGGATGCTTTAAGTGAGATTTTATGGAGCCCTAAGGAAAAAAAGAACTATACCGATTTTCAGATAAGGCTAAAAACCCAATTCAAAAGGTACGACCTGATGAAGATAAATTACAGTAAACGATATTTAGTAAATTAATAAATATATGCCCATAAATATGGAGCCTCCAATTTAAATACATAACCTATTTAAGCACAAGCTGCTACATTCGCATTTTACATTATTTTAATTTAAAAGCGTTTTTATGTATTTGAGGTTCCAAATTTTGGCTATATTTGCATAATCTTTAAGTCAATGCAAAAACGAACACTGCTAGACGGTCAAAAATTCCAGATCACAATTAAGCGACTTTGTCATCAATTAATTGAGAATCACAACGATTTTTCTAATACTGTTTTAATTGGCATACAGCCAAGAGGCAGCTATTTTGCCGATAGAGTTAAACACGAACTCTCGGAAGTCCTGAAAAAAAGCGTCATTCAGAAAGGTAATTTAGATATTACTTTCTTTAGGGATGATTTTAGACGGAAAGATGGAATCGTTTCAGCAAACAGCAATACCATAGATTTTATTATTGAAGGCAAGAACGTAATCTTAATTGATGATGTATTGTGGACAGGGCGGACTATCCGAGCTGCACTTGATGCATTATTAGCCTACGGAAGACCTGCGAAAGTGGAGTTGTTGGTGCTAATAGACAGACGCTTTTCAAGACACGTACCTATTGAACCGGATTATATCGGGTTACAGGTAGATACGTTAGTCTCGCAACAAGTGCGGGTAAGTTGGAAAGAAACAGAAGGAGAAGACAAAGTTATCTTAATATCAGAAAGCAATAAATAATATGGCAGTAGAAAAATTATCAACCCGACATCTTTTAGGAATCAAAGATATTAACCGGAATGATATCGAATTAATCCTCGAAACTGCAGACCATTTTAAAGGGGTAATTAATAGAACCATCAAGAAGGTTCCTTCGTTAAGAGACATTACTATTGCCAATATATTTTTTGAAAACTCTACCCGTACCAAACTTTCTTTTGAACTGGCTGAAAAACGACTTTCGGCAGATGTAGTTAATTTTGCAGCTTCCTCTTCCTCAGTAAGTAAAGGTGAAACCCTAATTGATACGGTAAACAACATCCTGGCCATGAAAGTGGACATGGTGGTGATGAGACATCCTTATGCAGGTGCAGGTCAGTTTTTAAGCAAACACATCAAAGCCCAAATTATTAATGCGGGTGACGGTGCGCACGAACATCCCACACAAGCTTTACTAGATGCTTTCTCTATCCGCCAGAGATTGGGTGACGTTGCAGGTAAAAAAGTAGTGATTGTTGGTGATATACTCCACTCAAGGGTAGCCATTTCTAATATCCTTTGCTTGCAAAAACTAGGAGCAGAAGTAATGGTGTGTGGCCCTACAACCTTAATCCCTAAACACATTGAAAGTTTAGGTGTAAAAGTAGAACACAACTTAATCAAAGCATTGAACTGGTGTGATGTAGCTAATATGCTACGCATACAGTTGGAGCGCCAAGATATCAAATACTTCCCTTCTTTAAGAGAGTATGCCATGATGTACGGACTGAATAAACAGATCCTTGACAACCTGGATAAAGAAATCATTGTGATGCACCCGGGGCCGATCAACAGAGGTGTGGAGATTACTAGTGATGTAGCTGACAGTAAGCAATCTATCATCCTTGAACAGGTTGAAAATGGTGTAGCAGTACGCATGGCGGTACTCTATCTTTTAGCTGCTCAAAACGACTAAAAAACCTGCTCAACGCAAATTCAATTTCATAGATATCAGATATTTTTAAAGAGTCGATACGAACTTTCTTTAAAAATCGTTAAACCTGTGTTATCAACACATGTTAATTTCTTATGTTAATAAGACCCATTACTATATCTATATTAGTACCAACCATATTTGAAATCAGATGTCAAAAAAATACTTTTTTATTCCGCTACTCCTAGCAGGTGGCTTTACGGCCGGTTACGCGCAAACGAGTGTACTCGTAAACCTGAACAAGAATTACCAAAGTGGTTTGGAATTACTGGATAATGAGAAATATATAGCTGCAGCGCAACAATTTAGATTGGTAGAGCAACAGCGACAAAAGCCAGGAACCCAACCGGAAAGCAATGCAGAGTTATCATTGCTTAAAGAAAATGCTAAGTTTTATGCGGCCGTTTGTGCTTTAGAATTAGGTAACCGCGATGCCGAAGGTTTATTTCAAAACTTTATTAAAGATTATCCCCTAAATCCAAATACAAAACTTGCTTACTTTCATGTAGGTAAATCCTACTTCGCACAAAAAAACTATGAGAAAGCATTAGAATGGTTCGAAAAAACTGACCCTTCTACCCTTTCTGGTAAACAACGATTGGAATATCAGTTTAAACAAGGTTACGCTTATTTTGAACTGAAAGACATGGAAAAAGCAGAGCCTTTGTTTGAGGCGGTGAAAAAAGAAAAATCACCTTATCAGGAAAGTGCCACCTATTACTTTGCATATATCAATTACCTGAATAAGGAATATAAAACAGCCTTAAGCAATTTTGAAAAACTAAAAGGCTCGCCTACTTATGAAGCAAGCTATCCCTATTATATCACCTCGATGTACTACCTGGATGAGCGTTACGATGATGTAATCAGCTATGCTATTCCTATTTTAAAAACCTCAAAGCAACAATACGAAGCAGAAATGCTGAGTCTGATTGCAGCTTCTTATTTTGCAAAATCTGATTATGTAAATGCCGAGAAGTATTTCAAGGATTTTTATGTAAAAGATAAATCAAACAATAAGAATAACCTTTTCATCTATCAGTACGGTTATTCATTATTCGAATTAAAAAGATACAGTGAATCGGTAACGATATTAGAGAAGCTGAATACCGATGATACTTACCTGCAAAGCGGGATGTATACGCTGGGCCGTTCCTTCTTACAGTTAAAGAATAAAGAAAAAGCGAGAAGTGCTTTCTTCAGAGCGTCGAGACTTGATTTTGACAAGGTGATACAGGAAGAAGCCTGGATTAATTATGCAAGGTTAAGTTATGAGCTTGAATTTAATCAGCAGGCTTTGGAAGCTACTCAAAACTTCTTAAAGCAGTTTCCAACCTCTCGTAAATTAAACGAAGCTAAAACACTATTGGGAGAAATCCTGCTGACCAGTAAAAATTACCAGGCAGCGATAGATATTTTAGAACCTATTCAGAATAAATCGGAAGAAGCCAAAGAAGCTTATCAAAAAGTAACTTACTTCAGAGGACTTGAATTTTATAACGAAAGGGCATTTCCTAATGCATTATCGATGTTCCTTCGCTCAGAAAAATTCCCTCAGGATGAAGAGATTCTTGCTTTAAGCACTTACTGGAAAGCAGAATCTAGTTATGAGTTGAGAAAGTTTGGTGAAGCGGTAAAACACTTTGAGACATTTTTGGATATGCCGGGCGCCAGCAAAACAGGCGTTTACAACTTCGCAAATTATGCCCTTGCCTATTCGGCTTTTGAGGATGAGCGTTATGGCAAAGCAGCGACTTACTTCGAGCGTTTTTTAAGAGGTAACGATAAGGATCAGAAAACAGTAAATGATGCGACCATCAGGCTGGCAGATTCATATTTTGTGAATAAAAGCTATGGTAATGCCTTAGTTAATTATAACAAGATTATAGGTAACAAATCTACTGGCGAAGATTATGCATTGTTTCAACGCGGTATGATTCAAGGCCTGGAAAATCAAAATGATGCAAAAATCAGCACGATGCAGAGCTTGCTTCAACAATTTCCGACTTCAAACTATGCTGATGATGCAGGTTTTGAAATGGCCTATACTTATTTCAACAAAGGTGATTTGGACAAATCGAAATCAGATTTGATTAGCCTGATTAGTCAGTACCCGAACAGTAGTTATGTACCACGTGCATTGGTAACTATAGGTTTGGTACAGTATAACCAAAACCAAGACGATGCGGCACTTGAATCGTTTAAAAAGGTAATCAGAGACTATGCAAGTACAGAAGAGGCTAAACAGGCTTTAGAATCGATTAAAAACATTTATGTAGACAAAGGAGATTCTCAGGGTTTCATCACCTATGCAGGCACTACCCCACTAGGCAACTATTCATCAGCTGAACAAGACAACATTTTGTTCCAGGGTGCAAACAACCTTTACTTAAAAGGTGATGCTAAAGGTGCTTTTGAAGCCATCAATGCATACTTCGACAAGTTCCCTAAAGCGATACACGATAAGGAAGCTAAATTTATAAGGGCCGAATCGTTGGTAAAATTAGGTCGCCCTAATGAGGCTATTCCTGATTATGAATATATCTTGAACGACTGGACGAGTGATTACACTGAACGCTCACTGGTAAGTATTTCTAAATTATTCCTCGATCAGAAAAAATACAATGAAGCCATCGTATATCTGAAACGATTGGAAACAACGGCTGACTATAAAGTGCATTACACTTATGCCCTAAATAATCTGTTAAAAGCATACAATGAACTAAACATGCCGGATGATGTGTTGAAGTATGTACAGCTGATTAAAGAATCGGACAAAGCTTCTGAAGAAGAAAAAAACAGTTCGGATCTGTATGCCGGTAAGGCTTATTTGTTAAAAGCAGATACGACACTCGCTGTAAAATCGTTTAACAACGTAGTGAGCAAAACTAAAACACTTGCTGCTGCTGAAGCTAAGTATAACCTGGCGGCAGTACAGTATGCTAAACACGAGTATAAAACATCAACTAAAACATGTTTTGATTTGATCAATAATATGCCTTCTTATGATTATTGGGTGGCTAAGGCTTTTATACTGTTATCTGATAACTATGTAGCCTTAAAAGACAATTTACAGGCAAAAAGTACGCTATTGAGTATCATAGACAACTATGATGGCAAGGATGATATTGTGCCTACGGCCAAAGCGAAATTAGAAAAAATTAAATAAGACGAAGCGACATGAGATTGACCAAATTAATATATACAACACTATTTTTTATTGCAGCAGGTACCCTAAATACGGTGGCGCAAGACAAAAAAACGACGGAGAAGAAAACTGAAGAAAAGAAGACAGAAGAGAAGGCAGTAACAGAGGAAATAGAAGTAGTAAGACCTTACAAACCTGTTTTAGCAGAAGCTGTTAAATTAAGAAGAAGTCCGGATTTGAACGATGTTAAAACCTATAAAGCAAAATTCAATTACAGCTTAACTGATAGAAAGCTCGAGCTAAACTCTGACATCAATAAACTACAAGCACAACAATTGGCAGCCGAGAAAGAAACCGAGCTAATTAACAATTATGTTAAAGGTGCTTTTGGTAGCGCATCGACAACACTAGCCGAAGCTTATATCAATATCGGTAGAGATGAGGCTTTACAGGCTGGTGCATTTTTTAAACACTTTGGACAATCAGGAAGCTTAAACAAACAAAGTGCAAACCAGCAACAGCTAAGTGCTTTTGGTAGAAGCATTGGCGATCTGGTAACTTTAAGTGGCCGACTAAACTTTCAAAGAAACGGCTTGTACTTTTATGGCATTGACAAAGCCAACCCTACTTTAAACCCTAATCCGGAACAACAGGCGTTGAGCTTTCTTGAAGCTGAAGGTGAGCTGGTCAATAAATTCACCAACGATCCTGATGCTTTAAGTTATGCAGCGAAGTTGAACGGATATGTATGGAGTGATAAATTTGAGGCAAAAGAAAGTTCGATCGTATTAAATGGTTACCTGAACAAGCGCATCAGCAGTTTAAATTTGGGACTTGCCGCTTCCGCAGAATTTGGCAGCACAAAAGATGCGCTTACTAGTGTTGGTAATAACTTATTAAGGTTAAACCCATACATTAAGCTACAGACTAATGGTGTTAAAATTAATGCAGGAATTAATTTTGTACAGGAATTTGGAACGGTTTCTTCGACCAGAATATTCCCAGCAGTAACCGCTGATTTTACATTGATACCTGATTACTTAGAGATTTTTGGAGAAGTGAAAGGTGATGTAAATCGTAATTCATTGAAACAATTAATGGATGAGAACCCGTTTTTGAATAGCAATATATTTATCAAAAACACTATTGAAAAACTAAGTATCAGCGGCGGTATTAAAGGAACAGGTGGACCTGGATTTGGCTATAAAGCTAGATTTTACCACAAACGTATCGAAGACATGCCTTTGTTTGTAAACAACTTTAGCAGCTTTAACAAATTTGATGTGATTTACGATTTTGGTACCATGAAACTAACAGGTATTGAAGGCGAATTATCGGTACAGGTGAGTGATGCCTTAAAGTGGACGGGTAAACTGAATTTTGAGAATTACAAACCTGCAGCGGAAACGCAAAGCTGGTTTAAACCTCAATTGCGTTTAAGTTCTGATTTAATGTATGCCATTACAAAAAAAATATCTTTAAATGCGGCTGTTGCTCTTCAAGACGAAAGCAAAGCAAAAGTCTACACTGCTGCTCCTGCAAGTCCATACCTTATTCCCGACTTAAATAATGAAACTGTAGTTACTGTAAAAGGTTTTGTAGACCTTGGCGTAGGGGCAACTTATAAGATCAACAACAAGTTTTCGGCCTTTGGTAGAGTAAATAATTTACTAAACACCAAGTACAGCAAATATTTACATTATGAGGCAATTGGCATGAATATCTTTGGTGGTGTATCTTATTCGTTTTAATGCATTTCAATTAATAATTGCTTGGTACGGAATTAAAATTTAATTTTACCAGAATGGATATATTATCATACCTGACAACGCTTATAAAAACCCACAAAGAGGTGGGAATTCCCGGATTGGGAACCATTTATAAAAGGAAATCTCCTGGGAGGTATGATATTGATACGCACACGTTTTTGCCACCGAGCTATTCGTTGAGCTTTACTTCTGATTTAAAGGAGCAAACCCTGCTTACTGATTTGATCAGTAAGCAAAAGAATATATCGGTAGATGCTGCAACATATTTTGTTGAACAATTCGCTCAGAATATACTGGATGAACTTTCTGGTCATCAGGAATCTGATTTTGGTGATCTGGGTACTTTTTCTACCACAACTGGCAGTTTAACTTTTATACCTAAACAGGAAAGTAATCTGGGCTTTGATTTTTACGGATTACCGACCTTAAAGGCCGAACTGAATACCGGAAATGAAGAAGCACCTGTACCTTTGCAAGCGGCCGAATTACCTATTGAGGAGGAACAGCAGCAGGTACCTGAAGTGCAACTGGATCTGGAAAATAACAATGCCGATCTGAGTGATGGCAGCATTGTTGAGGAAGAACCTTTACCTACTGACGATGTCCTTATTTCTCATTTAGATAGTACAGAATTACCTGAAGAGCAGAAAGAAGCAGAGCAGGAACAAGACGATCAACCTGTGTACGAGGAAATAGCTGAAGTTGCAGCTATACCACAGTTTGAAGCTGTACCTGAGGTTGAACCTGTACCTGAAGTGCAGGAAGAAAAACCTGATGTCGTTATAGAAACTCCTGAAAACTTACCTGAAGTTGAAGTTAAGGAACCGGTTGTTATTGTTGAGAATACTGAACCAAAAGGACCTGGTCATTTTGAATTGGATTATTCTGATCCTGAAAAATTGGGAATGCCAGCGTACCTGAAAGTAATCATTGCGCTTGTTAGCATTATCGTGCTTACTGGAGTTATTTATTTGGCAAAGCCTGAGCTGTTTGATAGCATTCTTAAAAAACCTTCGGCCCTACCAGTTGTACAAACGGATACAATACCAACTATTATTGATAGCTCACAGCTAAAAATAGATTCTATTGCAAAAGTTGACAGTGCCAGAAAAAGCAATGAAAAGGCTACCCTTGCTGTCGATACTCCTAAAAAAGATACAGTGGTTGCAAAAGTTGCAGCTCCAGTTGTAGCACCAGTAGAAAAGCCAGTAGTCATTTCCTATGAAATTATTGCAGCATCACTATTAAATAAACAGGAAGCAGACAACTTCCTTGCCCAGATGAAAAAGAAAGGCATTCCAGCTAAAATTGCGAATATGCCAGGCAGAAGAGTAAAAATCAGTATAGGTTCATTTACCGATGAATCAACTGCAAAAAAAGAACTTGAAATCCTGAAGGAAACAACAAAACTCCCAGGAATTTACATTTACCCGGTTAGACACACAAACAATCCTAAATAATTATGATCGCATTAATTCAAAGTGCCACTGATACCATTCAACAACTTACCGATACCGCAAATGCCCTAAATCAGGCCGTTACACCACCTGCCCCTGAACTACATTTCATAGATCTATTGTTAAAAGGAGGCTGGGTAATGCTTCCACTCGCTTTTTTAGCATTTATGGGTCTTGTTATTTTTGTAGAAAGATACATTACCATCAGAAAAGCATCTAAAACAGAATCAAATCTGATGCTTCAGATTAAACAATATATACACGATGGCAGGTTAGATAATGCAATTGCCTTATGTAAAAACAACAATTCGCCTTTGGCCAGAATGTTGGAAAAAGGATTAAAACGTATTGGAAGACCGATTAAGGATATCGAAGCGGCCATTGAAAACAATGGTAAACTTGAAGTTTCTAAACTGGAGAAAAATATTGGTATTCTTGGTATCATTGCCGGTATTGCACCGATGCTTGGTTTCGTAGGAACAATTATTGGTGTAATCACGATTTTCCATGATGTTTCCATTAAAGGAGCGATTGAGATTGGAACCATATCAGGTGGTCTTTATACTAAAATGATTACTTCTGCAACTGGATTAATCATTGGTATCATTGCCTATGTATTGTACCATATCTTAAACATGATGGTTGAACGCATCATCTTAAGAATGGAAACTGATGCAATTGAATTTATTGATTTATTAGAGGAGCCAGGTAAATAATGAATCTACGCAAGAGAAATAAAGGGACTGTAGAGGTTCATACCTCTGCCCTGAACGACATCATGTTCTTTCTATTGCTGTTTTTTCTATTGGCCTCAGCCGTAGTTAATCCGCAAGTAGTAAAGCTATTATTACCGCGTTCTGAATCTGGACAGCAATCTTCGGCACAAAAAACCGTTACTGTATCTATAGATGAGAAGCTAAATTATTTTGTAGATAAACAAAAGGTTTCGCTGGATCAGATGCAACCGATGATAGAGACGCTTCAAAAGGCCTCACCGGATCTGACTATTGTACTTTATGTGGCCAGAGGTGTTTCTATAGAGAATACCATGCAGGTATTTGATGTGGCAAACAAATTGAAACTGAAAGTTGTACTTGCTGTAGAACCTAAGAAATAATGACCTATCCTAAAGAAGAAAATAATTACCCAAAGGCACTGGCGATATCAACCGGCATCATGGCGGTTCTGCTTGCTTTAAGCTTTTTTATCGCCATTGGTACCTTTAAGCCCGAAGTTGAAGCTGGTATGGGCGGTATGGTAGTCAATTACGGAACTTCTGTAGAGGGTATGGGAACAGATTACACGAGTATTGAGGAACCATCGGCTGATCCAAATGCAAACAAACAGGCACCTGATAAAGTCGTGCCGGAGGAGCCAACTCCTCAAACATCTACTGCACAAACCAGTGATAAGGATATTGTAACCCAAAGCACCGAAGATGCCGTAAGTATCAAGACAAAAACAACCAAAAGCACCCCTACTCCTGTTGCTACGACAACGGAAAGTAAACCTGCCAAGCCAACCATCAACCAAAATGCTCTTTATAAAGGCAAAGCCAATAAAGGAACTGGCGGTGGTGATGGAACAGGCGCTACCCCTGGTAACCAGGGAAGTGTTAATGGTGATCCATTAGCCAACAATTATGGTGAGGGTGGTTCTGGTTTTGGAGAAACTCCTATTGCCTTAAGGAAATTTACCAACCTGGTAACTCCGCAAGACGATGGACAAAAAACAGGGAAAATTGCCGTAAGGATAAGTATCAATAAAAGTGGAATAGTAATAGCTGCCACTCCTGGAGTTAAAGGAACAACCTTAAATGACAGAGAACTATGGCAAAAATGTAAAGATGCGGTAATGGGCGCACGCTTAACACAATCAGAATCTGCTCCGGATGTTCAAATTGGTGTAGTTGTTTTCAATTTTAAAGTGAAATAATTCGCTCGCTTTGGTAATTTTGCCCCCCTCAGGCTTTACAAATGAATTATAAGCAAACAATCGACTATTTATACAGCAAGCTGCCAATGTTTACACGCGTTGGCGCTGTTGCTTTTAGAAAAGATCTGCACAATACAATAGCTATGTGCGAAAATCTGGGCAATCCCCAGACCGAATTCAAAACCATCCACGTTGGTGGTACGAACGGCAAGGGATCAACATCTCATATGTTGGCAGCCATTTTTCAGCAGGCAGGTTATAAAACCGGCTTGTATACCTCTCCTCATCTTAAAGATTTTAGGGAACGCATCAGAATCAATGGAGAAATGATTCCCGAAAGCTTCGTTGCGGATTTTGTAAATCAACAACAGCCAATTATGGAGGAGATCAGCCCCTCCTTTTTTGAGGTCACGGTAGCCATGGCTTTTTCCTTTTTTGCGACAGAAAAAGTAGACATCGCTATCATAGAAGTTGGATTGGGTGGTCGGTTAGACTCCACAAACATCATTACGCCCGAGTTATCTGTCATTACCAATATCAGTCTTGATCATACCAATATATTGGGCGATACATTGCCCGAAATTGCGCTTGAAAAAGCAGGTATTATTAAACCCGGCATCCCCGTAGTTATTGGAGAAAAACAGCCCGAAATAGAGCAGGTATTTATTAAAAAAGCCTCGGAGACTGGTAGTGACATCGTTTTTGCAGATCAGGAACTCCATCTGGCAAATACAACCAGAGAAAAAGAATACCTCAATACTACAGTTTATAAAGCTGCAGTTCCTATTTATAAAGATCTTAAGCTGGACCTTAATGGCCTTTACCAATTGAAAAATGTGCTTACGGTATTAGAGGCCGTAGCCATTTTAAAAGAAAAGGATTATCAAATAACAGAAGAGCACGTTTACCAGGCACTAAAACATGTTAAAGATTTAACAGGACTTCAGGGCAGATGGCAGAAATTAAGCGAACACCCGCTTGTCATTTGTGATACGGGACACAACAAAGCCGGTATTACTGAAGTGATGCAAAACATCAATACAACCGATCATGAGCAACTACATATAGTGATTGGAATGGTGAAGGATAAAGACATCACCGGTGTTTTAGCCTTACTTCCCGTAAATGCTATTTATTACTTCTGTCAACCACGGTTAGAAAGGGCATTACCTGCTGCAGATTTAGCTGCTGAAGCTAAAAAGTATGAGCTAAATGGTCAGGTTTTCGACACCATTAGTCTGGCAGTTGAGGCGGCAAAGAAGAATGCAGCGATGAACGATCTCATTTTCATAGGGGGAAGTACATTTGTAGTCGCTGAAGTGCTATAGAATCTTTACATAACGTTAAAGAATACTTATCATCAAGTATTTATATTTATAGCCTCATCACAAAATTTTCACATCTTTAAATGAACCTTAAGGCGCTGCATAAAAGCACGCTAACCAATAAACAATACACAATGAGAAAAATTTATTTATTATTTACCGCACTTATCCTGGTCAGCCAGATATCAACGGCTCAACAAAAGACCACTAAGACAAAAGTATCTTCTTCTGAGGGAGTAAAGAGACCGAAAATTGTTGTGGGCCTGATTGTAGATCAAATGAGATGGGATTACCTTTACAGGTATTACAGCAGATATTCAAATGGTGGTTTCAAAAGATTAATCAATGAAGGTTTCTCTGCCGAAAACACTTTAATCCCCTATACCCCTACCATTACGGCTTGCGGACACTCCAGTATTTACACCGGATCCACTCCAGCAATCAATGGAATTGTAGGTAATGACTGGTATGACCGTAAATTAAAAAGGGATATGTATTGTGCGGAAGACACCACCGTAACTACTGTTGGAAGCACTTCAAGGGCAGGCGTAATGTCACCCAAAAATATGTTGACCACCACCATTACCGATGAACTTCGTTTAGCGACCAATTTCAAAAGTAAAGTAATAGGTATTTCGCTTAAAGATCGCGGTTCGATCCTACCAGCTGGACATGCTGCCAATGCAGCTTACTGGTTTGACTCGCAAAGTGGCAACTGGATTACCAGTACCTACTACATGAAACAGCTGCCAACCTGGGTTCAGGATTACAACAAACAAAAGCCAGCAGATCAGTTTTTCGCAAAAAACTGGAACACGCTTTATCCTATTGAAAGCTATACACAGAGTACTGCTGATAATAAAATATATGAAAGGAAAACAAGAGGCGAAGAAACACCTACTTTCCCTCACCCATTAAAGCTTTACATAGGCAAAAACTACGAAATCATTAAAAGTACGCCTTATGGAAATACGATGACGCTTGATCTGGCTAAATTGGCTATTGCGTCAGAGCAAATGGGGCAAAACAATACAACAGACTTCTTAGCAGTAAGCTGTTCAGCCACAGATTATGTAGGTCACCAATATGGTCCTAACTCTATAGAAGCCGAAGATACCTACCTGAGACTCGATAAGGATCTGGAAGATTTCTTTAATTATCTGGATAGCAAATTTGGTAAAGGAAATTACTTGTTCTTCCTTTCTGCAGATCATGGAGCAGCACATGTTGCTGGTTTTATGACTGAAAATAAGTTACCCGGAGGAACCTTTAGTGAAGGTCCTGTTCTGAAAAAGATAAATACCTTGATAGCGGAAAACTTTAAAGTAAAAAATGCAATCGAATCCTCTGCAAACGGTCAGCTTTACTTTAACCGCGAAGCCATAAAATCTGCAAAAGCAGACTTTGATGCCATAAAATCATTGGCGATAGATATACTGCGAACTCAAGATGAGGTTTTTGATGCGGTTGACTTGAGTAAACTTGCCGTAACCACCTTACCTGAACAGCTAAAAAAATCACTCACTTATGGTTACAATTATGGCAGAAGCGGCGACGTTTACTACGTGTTAAAATCAAACTATTTTAGCGGTAGTAGCACAGGTACAACACATGGTGCTTGGGCTCCATATGACGCACACATTCCTTGTGTATTTATGGGATGGAATGTAAAGCCAGGAAAAACCAATAAACAACACTACATGACGGACATTGCGGCGACTTTAGCTGCTATGTTACACATACAAATGCCTAGTGGCTGCATTGGCGAACCGATAACGGAGCTAACCCACCAATAAAAGAGGCGATTCTATTAGCATTAAAAGGCCGTTCTGGAACAAAAACCAGAACGGCCTTTTTGTTTATCAGCTTAGTGTATTTGATGGGCCTATTTCTACCCGCCTCCGCCCAGTTTTTGTTACCTTTGTCTACCGATTATAAAACCTATTATGGAGCAAATTGAAATCTATAAACCTAAACATAAAATCCGTTTTGTTACTGCTGCTGCTCTTTTTGATGGACACGACGCTACAATTAACATCATGCGCCGCATCCTACAATCCTCAGGCGCAGAAGTTATACACTTAGGCCATAACCGCTCGGTGGATGAGGTCGTAAATTGTGCAATACAGGAGGATGTTCAAGGTATTGCCATGACATCTTATCAAGGTGGTCATATAGAGTATTTCAAATATATGTACGACCTGTTGAAAGAGCGTGGTGCAACCCATATTAAAATATTTGGTGGCGGCGGTGGTGTAATACTACCTTCAGAAATAGAAGAACTTCAAGCCTATGGCATAACAAAAATATTCTCTCCAGATGATGGTCGTAAAATGGGACTCCAAGGCATGATCAATAGCATGTTGGAGCAAACGGATTACATCACTACAAAATCATTAAACGGAGAGCTTAAATCTATCCCTCAGAAAGATGTTAAGAGTATTGCTGCTGCCATTACAGTAGCCGAAAATGATCCTGAAGCTGCGCTAAAATTTGTAAATGAATTAAAAAAGCTAACCTTAAGTAATCAGGCGCCGGTATTGGGCATTACAGGAACAGGTGGCTCTGGAAAATCATCTCTTGTAGATGAGCTGGTGAGGAGATTCTTAATAGAAGTAAAAGATAAAACGTTGGCAATTATATCTGTCGACCCATCTAAACGTAAAACAGGTGGTGCATTGTTGGGCGATAGGATTCGTATGAATGCCATCAATAACCCGCGTGTATATATGCGCTCGCTGGCCACCAGACAAGCCAATCTTGCCTTATCTAAAAATGTACAGGAAAGCATTGACATCTGCAAAGCCGCCGGATATGACCTTATCATTGTCGAAACCTCAGGAATTGGCCAATCTGATACCGAGATCACCGAACACTGCGATGTATCTTTATATGTAATGACGCCAGAGTTTGGGGCGGCTTCACAGTTGGAAAAAATCGACATGCTTGATTTTGCTGACCTGGTAGCTATAAATAAGTTTGACAAAAGAGGTGCTCTTGATGCCTTAAGAGATGTACGCAAACAATATAAACGCAATCATAACCTGTTTGATGCCAAGGATGAAACCATACCGGTATACGGCACCATGGCTTCTCAATTTAATGATCCAGGTATGAATAACCTGTTTACTTCATTAATGGATAAGATTGAAGAGAAAACAGGTGTTAAGTTTGATGCCCAGATGGAACTTACAGCTGAGCAATCAGAAAAAATATACATCATTCCACCAGACAGGATCAGATACTTAGCAGAAATTGCAGAATCCAGTCAAACCTATAATGAATGGGTTGAAAAACAAAGTACCATCGCCCGCAAACTGTACCAATTACAGGGAGTAATCCAACTATCACAAGAACAACATACAACAAAAGACATTCCTGCAAGCGAAAACCTTACAGAGACACTTCAGGATATATATAAACATTTGGAGGAGCAATTGGGTGGAGAATGCAAGCGCCTACTCCGTCAATGGCCCGAAACGAAACTTAAATACAAGCAAGAGTTTTTTGTTTACAAAGTAAGAGATAAGGAAATTAAACAACCATTGTTCTATGAATCCTTATCAAAACTACAAATTCCAAAAGTATCATTACCTAGATATGAAGACTGGGGAGATATCCTCCGCTGGCTCTTAACAGAAAATGTACCGGGAGAATTTCCTTATGCAGCAGGTGTATTTCCATTAAAGCGCGAGGGAGAAGATCCAACACGTATGTTTGCCGGTGAAGGTGGTCCGGAACGAACCAATAAAAGGTTCCATTATGTTTCCTTAGGTCAACCTGCCCATCGTTTATCTACGGCCTTCGACTCCGTTACTCTGTACGGTGAGGATCCACACATCAGACCTGATATATATGGAAAAATTGGTAACTCAGGGGTAAGTATAGCCACTATTGATGATGCTAAAAAATTGTACTCAGGTTTCGATCTTTGTGCGCCTTCTACATCCGTATCCATGACCATCAATGGTCCTGCACCTATGTTACTCGGCTTTTTCATGAACGCAGCAATTGATCAGCAGTGCGAAAAATACATTGTAACACATGGATTAGAAAAAGAAGTTAACGAAAAGATCAAACAAATCTACAAAGCCAAAGGACAAGAAAGGCCAACTTATAGTGGCTCACTTCCTGAAGGAAACAATGGACTTGGCTTAATGCTTTTAGGTGTTACTGGTGATCAGGTTCTACCTGCCGATGTTTACGCGAAAATACGTGCACATGCCATTAGCACTGTCCGCGGTACCGTTCAGGCGGATATTCTAAAAGAAGATCAGGCCCAAAACACTTGCATCTTTTCTACAGAATTTGCCTTAAGGATGATGGGTGATATCCAGAGCTATTTTATTAGCGAAAAGGTACGTAATTTCTATTCTGTATCCATTTCAGGCTATCACATTGCAGAAGCCGGTGCAAACCCAATCTCACAACTGGCCTTTACGCTAAGTAATGGTTTTACATTTGTAGAGTATTATTTGAGCAGAGGAATGAATATTGACGATTTCGCACCTAACTTATCTTTCTTCTTCTCTAACGGTATTGATCCTGAGTATTCTGTTATTGGTCGTGTTGCACGCCGTATATGGGCTAAGGCAATTAAAAATAAGTACAAGGGAAATGACAGATCTCAAAAGCTAAAATATCACATTCAAACATCCGGGCGCTCCCTTCATGCTCAGGAAATAGACTTCAATGATATTCGTACCACACTGCAGGCTTTATATGCCATATATGACAACTGCAATTCGCTACATACCAATGCATATGACGAGGCCATTACCACCCCTACCGAAGAATCTGTTCGCAGGGCGATGGCCATTCAGCTGATTATAAACCGTGAACTCGGACTTGCTAAAAATGAAAACCCTTTACAGGGAGCCTTTATAATCGAAGATCTTACGGATCTGGTAGAAGATGCCGTATTGCAAGAGTTTAAGCGTATCAACGACAGAGGAGGTGTATTGGGAGCGATGGAAACCATGTACCAACGTGGAAAAATCCAAGAAGAAAGCTTATACTATGAAACCTTAAAACACACCGGAGAATATCCTATTGTTGGAGTTAATACTTTCCTAAACAAGAATGGCTCGCCAACAATTGTCCCAGGAGAAGTTATTCGTGCAACAGAAGAAGAGAAGCAGTATCAAATAACTGCACTTCAATTGTTCCAGGACAGAAATGTAGACAACGCTGAACTTGCATTAAGAAATTTGCAAAAGTCAGCTGTTGCAGGAGACAATATATTTGAACAGCTCATGGAAGTATGTAAAATATGTTCATTAGGGCAAATATCGAATGCTTTATATGAAGTAGGTGGACAATATCGCAGAAACATGTAACCAGGCTGTAACCGATCGAAATGATTGCGTACGGCTATAAACGAAAGAAGGCTGAATAATTAATTATTCAGCCTTCTTTCGTTTATCTAACTTCAGCTAAGCATGTATCCAGCTAAACTTATAATCCATTGTTGGTGTTTTCATCCGTTCTGCAACACGCAACAAACGAGAAGGTAATGCCATAATATAATCTCTAGCTTTTTCACCTGCTTCATTTAAATCACGCATGCTATCTAATTTCCACTCTTCAATTAACTGTTGCATAATCTCAACATAGTCAATCGCAGTATAAACTCCTAAACGCTGAGCCGCATCTGTAAAATGACCAAAGGTTTGACCAATTTTCAGTCCCATTTCACGAAGGAAATGTGCTGGCATAACAATTTTCTGACGCATCATATCTTCAAAAGCGATCATTGCTTCATTAGGATCTACTTCAAAAATCTTACTCATAAAATCTTTGTAAGCTTTTGCATGACGAGCTTCATCAGAAGCAATAACACCACACATTTTAGACAATAATGTATCTCCATCTTTTTTCGCTAATGAAGCTACCCTTCTGTGCGAAATATTGGTTGCCAATTCCTGGAAACTAGTATAAATAAAGTTTCTGTAAGGATCATGACCAGTACCGATGTCAAAACCATCAGCAATCAGATATTGTGTCGAAATTTCCATCTGACGCATATCAACGCGACCAGAAAGGTAAAGATATTTGTTTAGCAAATCACCATGCCTATTCTCTTCTGCAGTCCAGTGCCTGTTCCATCTCATCCAACCTCCATCTTCTCTACGACTTACACCTTCTACCATGGCTAACCATGATTCATATGTAGGTAAAGCTTCTTCTGTAATAGTATCGCCTATCAAAACTGCTACCAGATCATAAGATAGATCGTTAGCATTTTCACGTAGCACTTTTATATCCTGGAAAAATGTATCGCTTGTAGAATCAGGCAAAAAATCAGATGGCTGCCAATTTGTATCAATCGGTTTTAAGTAGGTATCCATCATTTCAAGCATATACTTCTCAATGTGCACCATTACTTCCCCTCTTTTCTCTGCGAAAAAACTCATTAGTTTATATTTTAATTTTGTATCAAAGATAACCAAAAAATGGACAAAATAAGTGACGAAGATCACTTATTCACAATTTAGTTCTACATATTTATCATCAATAAGATAAAATTTGGCGTAGCACATAAAATGCGGTTTGGCCCAATTAAAAAATCCTACATATACTATCAAAAATCCCATAAACCTTTGACAGAAATAAGGGAAAATAAAAATGTTATAAACAAGAAAAGCCGATAGTCTTTATGACTACCGGCTTTCTATAAGATTTGGCACCGACCTACTCTCCCACGTGTTACCGCAGTACCATCGGCTCTGGTGGGCTTAACTTCTCTGTTCGGAATGGGAAGAGGTGGACACCACCGATATAGGCACCTAAATATTTTTAAATATCTAGTATATATCGTTTCGCTTTTGTTGCTCAGCTTACGCCTTGCTCGATTTGTTACTAAACAAATGACATATTA
>NZ_SJSM01000050.1 GCF_004331685.1 Pedobacter hiemivivus
CATGCCCATCTTAATCCTATAAATATTTGAACATTGGATAATGCTATCCTGTGTTTTTATGCGGTGTTAATCCGAATTTCTTCGGGCTATCCCCCTGATTAAGGTAGGTTGCATACGCGTTACGCACCCGTGCGCCACTTTCCTACCGAGCAAGCCCGGTAGTATCGTTCGACTTGCATGTATTAGGCCTGCCGCTAGCGTTCATCCTGAGCCAGGATCAAACTCTCCATTGTAAAATGTTATGTTTGAACACTGACCATTCTTAACTTGTATTAATAATAGTCTTATTCTAATTATATTGTCTAGTTAGATTCTGACTTGAAAAAATAGCTTTGGTTTTCATGTACTTTGAAACTGTACTATCTTACCTCGCTATGCTTTATAAATGACATCTCTTTAATGAACTTCTCGAATCACCTCACGGATCTTCTTTATATTTCTTCGTTTATTATTCTTCAGTTTCGTTTCGGTCTTAATGTTCCGAATCTCAGTTTCAAATTTTTAACGTTTCAATCTTTTTTATTCTGTTAACAAACTCCGTTTGGTAACTCCCGTTCTGTTTGGGATTGCAAAGGTAGAAATCTTTTTGGTTTTGTCAAGCTTTTTATTAAACTTTATTTCTTTTATTTTTCGAGCCTTTTAAACACTCATAAAGAAACACCAATCTCTTTTTCTAACCCTTCAGTTCAACCTTCATCCTTATCCTTTTCTTACAAACCCTTCCTCCGAAGCGGGATGCAAAAGTAGGAAAATTATCTCCCCTCACAAACTTAAACACACTATTATCTCCGTCAAACCCATAACTCCCTACAACACAACCAGAAAAACTGAAGAATATTTCAGATTCATCATATTAAACTGCTCCTACTCTGTTCATATCAACGATCAAATCGTTCACCTGTCTTATCCATTGTTCAAGTTTGGCACCCACATTCAGTGCGAACGTTTAAGTTGAACCTTGCATCTAACCTTAAAAATTCAGTAAAAATAAGGCCAACTAGTTAAACCTAGCTTAATTTAAGGCTCAAAAGACACCTAACCTTAAAAATAAACGTATTTTAAGGTTAGGTGGATTCTTTTCGTTATATTTGATTATGGCTTATCCAATAAACCCCGACAGAAACAAACCTTGGAATGATCTACCCTTACTTCCAATAGACAAAGAGTTATATGAAGATATTCAAATCTTCTCCCTTCTGGGGAATGCTAAAGCTGCACTCGGAAGATTACAAGGCCGTAGCATTGCTATTCCTAATCAAGGATTACTAATCAATTCTATAAGTTTACAGGAAGCCAAAGCATCAAATGCCATAGAAAATATCTTTACCACAGATGATGAACTTTATAAAGCTTATAGCGAACACCAAACCAAACAACAAGAAGGCCCAACCAAAGAGATCTTAAATTATAGAGAAGCTTTGTGGTTAGGTTATGGATATTTACAAAATGACCAGCTATTCGATGAGGATTACTTTATAAAAATGTATAGAACCATCAGCCAGTTTAAAGACGGCATAAGGCCACCCGTAGCACAGATCTATATTAAAGAAGGTGGTTCTGGCTTAAATGCAGGTAAAGCATCCTACACTCCGCCACGTGGCCCAGGTATTATAGAATCAAAACTTAGCAACCTCATAAATTTTTTAAATGATGATGAGAAATATCCACTAGATCCGCTCTTAAAAATGGCCATTGGTCATTTTCAATTCGAAGCCATTCACCCTTTCAGAGATGGTAATGGTAGGACAGGAAGAATATTTAACATCCATTACCTTACAAAAAAGGGATTACTTGATTATCCAATTCTCTTCTTAAGTCGTTACATTATGGATAACAAAGAAGATTATTATTCAACACTATCTGGAATTACTCAAAGAGGCAATTGGAAGAATTGGTTTCTCTTTATGTTGAAAGCTATTGAAGTTACAGCTAACCTCACTTACAATAAAATTAATGACATTATCTCAGCGAAAGATGCCATCCTGGATACAGTTATTTCTAGAGGAAACATCAACCGCCCAGAGTCGCTCGTAAGCACCTTATTTATGGAACCCTTTACTCGGGTAATGCATCTTACAAACAGGGGGCTTTATGCAGAAAATACAGCACGTAAATATCTTGATGAGTTGTCAAATATTGGAATCCTTGAAAAAAGGATGATACATGGCAATAGTTATTACCTCAATCTGGAGCTATACAGAATTCTTTCAGAATAATACCATACCCCGTATATCAAAAATCCCATAAACCTTTGACAGAAATAAGGGAAAATAAAAATGTTATAAACAAGAAAAGCCGATAGTCTTTATGACTACCGGCTTTCTATAAGATTTGGCACCGACCTACTCTCCCACGTGTTACCGCAGTACCATCGGCTCTGGTGGGCTTAACTTCTCTGTTCGGAATGGGAAGAGGTGGACACCACCGATATAGGCACCTAAATATTTTTAAATATCTAGTATATATCGTTTCGCTTTTGTTGCTCAGCTTACGCCTTGCTCGATTTGTTACTAAACAAATGACATATTA
>NZ_SJSM01000051.1 GCF_004331685.1 Pedobacter hiemivivus
TTAAGAATTGTACGCAAAGAGATCTTGCTTTTACCAGATTAGCCTTATGGTACAATCATGTGGAAGATAGTGGAATTGAAGCTTTTAAAACCGTGGCAAGATCTATTCAAACACATCGCTTCTCCATCGTCAACTTCTTTGTCAACAGGAGTACAAATGCTTCTGCAGAATCGTTCAATGCTAAGGTGAAAGCTTTCAGAGCAACTTCCAGAGGGGTCAGAGATGTTAAATTTTTCCTATTCAGACTATCTAAAATCTATGCTTAAATTTCCTTCCCCCCAAGAATTCCGCTTGATCCTGTCTAATGTGTGAATCATGTGAGGACTTGTCTACCAGGAAGGCTTAGGTGTGGTCCGATTTCTTGTCGGGACCGTTATAAACCAAAAAAGCCTCTCAGTTTTCACTGAAAGGCTTTGTAATTTGGCTCCCTCTGCTGGGCTCGAACCAGCGACCCTCTGATTAACAGTCAGATGCTCTAACCAGCTGAGCTAAGAAGGAGTGCTGGTTGCCAAAACGTTGTTTGATGTCTTTTAAGGACAAAAACGTATGTTCGTTTTGGGACTGCAATATTAAGGATTTTTGATGAAAGGGACACTAATAAATGTAAAAAAACTCAGTATTTCTTTTCTGCTTTTCTATTTGTTTGAAAATCAGGTGTTCTTCTGTTGGATTAATAGCAAAAAAGCCTCTCGTTTTTCTACGAAGAGGCTTTTTTGGTTAGTACGGATTACCTGCACTCGGACTATTAAAGGCTATGTTACCTCTTATTTCTCCGGCAGGAAAGGCCGCGCTGTGAACGTTAATATACCATTTGCCTGATAATAGTTGGGCGGCTTCTAGATCTGTAAGAGCCCGTGTGGTTCCACTTAAGCTGCCAGTGTTGCCGGTAGCAAATCCAGTAATGGGAATAACTACTGGTGAACTGATCGTTGCACTTCCATTTTCAGCTCCATGAAAGTGCATGTTGGTTGTGGTTGATTGTGGATTGTCTAACAACCAGTTGATTTGATAAGTGATCATTTTCGTCGCGGGATCGTAAGAAAGTGTCGCTGTTCCACTTCCTGCCGTGGTTACAGCAGGAACTTCAGATGCCCCATTCATTACAACATTTGCTGTTCGAATTGGATTTACGACAACTGGTTTCGATTTGTATTTTTTGCAAGCTCCTAGAGCTAGGACACTAATCGCTACTATGAATAGTAATTGTTGCCATCCCTTTGGGGTTAAAAAAAACTTTTTCATAATGTAGGTGTTTTTGTAATTCATTTACTGTTGCTATCCAGCTTAACATTCTCTATAAGTTAGATTAGTCTATTAAAAATCGGTTACTTCCTTTCATCTAAGAATTGCAATCTTTTTTCATTCCAAAACAATCAATGGACACATTTAAAGGACTTCGGTCCCAACAGTTTTCGGAGATAGAGCTGATTAGTCTTATCGTTAGTGGACAAAAGAGGCTTTTTGAATATTTGATGCAAGAGTATAGCAAGCGTCTTTACAGGATTGGAATGTCTATTCTTCATCGGGATGTTGATGTGGAAGATATGATGCAGAACACTTACCTTAAAGCTTATGAGCATCTGAATGAATTTGAACAAAAATCTTTATTGGGTACTTGGCTTACCCGAATTATGATTAATGAATGCTTGTTACAAAAGAAAAGAAATCGGCGTTTTAATTCAGAATGCACTGAAAGTTATTCAAATAGTAGGGCCGATATGCAAACTCCCGAAAATATCCTGGTCTCTAAGGAGTTGGGTTTGCAACTGGAAGACGCTATAAGCAGATTGCCTGAGCAGTATCGTTTGGTATTTGTATTACGGGAGGTCGAAAATTTATCCGTGAAGGAAACAGGGGAGGCCTTGAGTATTGGAGTTTCAAATGTAAAGGCATCTCTTCGTCGCGCTAAAACAATGCTTCGTAAAGATTTAATTGAGTATCTAAGTGATCATTTATTTAAGTTTTATCGTTCTCGCTGCGACAAATAAAAATAAGCTAGCTATTTTCTCCTTTGAAGAATTATATAGATTTTCAAAGGATCAATCCCAAAAGTTGTGGAGCAGGCGTGAATTTTTGGATTTTAAGCATACAATTGAGTTAGTCTATACAGGAAGAATTCTATGTTTTTCACACCTCTAAACAGATTTCTAAAAGCCTTTATTTTTGCATTAAAAGATTCCGCGGAAGCATTAGTAGATCTGTTATCAAAGTAGTTCAATATAGTCTGATAATGGTTCTGTATGGACCTGGCAATTGTATTAAAAGACTTGAATCCCGTTTGCCGTACTTTTTCATGCCATTTGGCCAATCTCGCCAAGGCGAAGACTTTATCTGT
>NZ_SJSM01000052.1 GCF_004331685.1 Pedobacter hiemivivus
GCGGGTACAGCTACCTTTACGGTGACTTTAACCGGCAATGTCCAGGATGCCTTTACGGTAAACTATGCCAGTTCAGATGGGCAAGCCATTGCACCTGGTGATTACGCAAATGCTACAGGATCGGTCATCTTCCCGGCAGGTTCACCAAGCGGGGCGACCAGGACTTTCACGGTACTGATTCAGAACGACAACCTTGTAGAAACAGGCGAAACATTTAGTGCCACTTTAACGGGTATTACCGGTCTTACCACGATTGGTACCGCCAGCGCTACCACCAGCATTGTAGATAATGATGTGGCCAGCGTATCCATATCGGCCCCTGCTATGGTAAATGAGAACGGGGGTACAGCCACCTTTACGGTGACTTTAACAGGCAGTGTTCAGGAAGCTGTTACGGTAAACTTTGCCACTGCAAACGGTACGGCAAGCGCGCCGGGTGATTATCTTGCCCGGACAGGAGCGGTAACTTTCCCTGCCGGTTCGGCAAACGGGGCAGTGCAGACCTTTACAGTAGATTTGGTTGACGATGCTTTTGCAGAATCGAACGAAACCTTCAGCGCCAGCTTAACGGGAATTACCGGCCTGGCTACGATATCATCAACAGCGGCTTTAGCGACGACTACCATTAATGATGAAGATGCGGCGAGCGTATCGATCTCTACCGATGCAACAATAAATGAGGCAGCGGGAACAGCGACCTTTACGGTGACCCTGACAGGCGGTGTTCAGGATGCCATTACAATGGATTACGCTACTGCGAACGGCACAGCGATTGCCCCAGGTGATTATACAGCAAGCAGCGGAACGATTACCTTCCCCGCGGGTTCGGTGGGGACGACCCGGACCTTTACGGTACCTATTCAGGATGATAATCTTAGAGAACCGGGCGAAACATTCAGTGCTGCCTTAAGTAATATTACCGGCCTTGCAACGATAGCTACAGCCACTGCAACAGCCACCATTACGGATAATGATGCAGCAAGCGTAGCGATTTCGACCAATCCAACAGTCAATGAGGCAGCAGGTACAGCCACCTTTACGGTAACCTTAACAGGGAATGTTCAGCAGGCCTTTACGGTAAATTATGCTACGGCAAATGGCTCAGCCATTCAGCCGAACGATTATACCGCTACCGGTGGAACAGTCACCTTCCCGGCGGGTTCAGTAAACGGAGATACACAAACCTTCACCGTACCAATCTTTAACGACCAGCTGGCAGAGCCTGCTGAAACATTCAGTGCTGTCTTAAGCGGTATCAGCGGTCTTACAACCATTAGTACAGCCAGCACCGCAACTACCATTATCGATAACGATGTGGCCAGTGTAGCAATTTCGACCCTTCCGACGGTTAACGAGTCGGCCGGTACAGCTACCTTTATGGTGACTTTAAGCGGCGGAGTTCAGGATGCTGTTACGGTGAATTATAACACATCAAACGGTTCGGCGGTTCAGCCAAACGATTACGCAACTACTACAGGAACAATCACTTTCCCGGCAGGTTCAGTAAGCGGGACTATCAGCAGCTTCACGGTGCCTATCCTGAACGACCAGTTTAGAGAAGGGGACGAAACGTTTAGTGCCACCTTAAGTGGTATTACCGGTCTTGCCACGATAGCTACGGCCAGCACGACAACCACCATTATTGATAATGATGTGGCGAGCGTATCACTTTCGACCCCTTTAACAGTAAATGAGAATGCGGGAACGGCGACCTTTAGAGTGACTTTAATGGGTAATGTACAGGAAGCCTTTACGGTAGATTATGCAACCGCAAATGGTACAGCCCAGTCGCCGGGTGACTATACAGCCATTACTGCCGGAACGGTAAGTTTCCCGGCAGGTTCTGCAAGTGGGGCATTCCAAACCTTTACCGTAGCTATTAATGACGATAACCTGGTAGAGCCGGGCGAAACATTCAGCGCTTCCTTAACCGGTATTACGGGGCTTGCAACGATCGGTATTGCTACGGCAACGACCACCATTAATGATAACGATGTAGCGAGTGT
>NZ_SJSM01000053.1 GCF_004331685.1 Pedobacter hiemivivus
CTATAGTTACTGTTGCACAACTCATAGTCTTCCAACCAAAATTCAATGATGTCTAACTACTACGTTTTGATTGCGAAAATCATTCCTAAGTATTTTCATAAATAATTGTAAATGAATATATTAATTGTTATTTTTATAACATGCAAGGCAAAAAAGACTATCAGGAAAAACTGTTTATCCGATTTCAACTTTCGGATTATGTTCCACAGGATAATTTTTACAGACAGCTTAAGGGATTATTAGACTTTAGTTATTTATATCAGTCTACAGTCAAATATTATGGCAAAGAAGGTCAGAAGAGCATCGATCCTGTAGTTTTTATGAAGTTGATGCTGGTAGGTTATTTGGAAAACCTGAATAGCGACCGTCGCATCATCACTACCTCACGTATGCGAATGGATATTCTTTACTTTATTGGGTATGATTTAGATGAGGAACTTCCCTGGCATTCTACCCTTAGTCGTACCCGTCAGCTTTACGGGGAAGAGCAATTTATTTCAATTTTCAAACAGATATTAACGCAGTGTGTAGATAAGGGTCTTGTATCAGGCAAAAGACAGGCGGTGGATAGTGTATTTGTCAAGGCGAATGCCTCTATGGAAGCCCTGGTTAAAAGAGAAATTCTGCTGGATGCTTCCGCTTATACTAAAGAGCTAAACACCAATATAAAGGAAGAAATTATTGATCCGGCTCCCGCTTTTAAAGAGTTGCCGCCTGATGGTAAAAAGCCAAAAAAGAAACTTACCAAAGGTACCAACAAAACCCATGTAAGTCCTACTGATCCTGATTCCCGGATGTCAGTAAAGCCGGGCAAAGCTACTAAGCTAAACTATCTTGGCCAGGTCTGTGTTGATACAGAAAACCACGTGATCACTCATATACAAGCATTTCGTGCGGACAAAGCGGATAGTCAATGCCTGAAAGAAGTATTGATAAACACCATAGAAAACCTAAAAGATAATTCTCTGGAGATAAAAGAAGTTCTTGCCGATGGAGGATATAGCAGTGCAACTGCCTTGCAGGCATTAGAGAATATTGAGGTTGTAGGGTATATACCGAATGCCCCCGGATACATAGCCCAACGGGAGGGGTTTACTTATGATAATAAAAATGACCGTTATATCTGTTCCCAGGGCAAATATCTTCCCTTTAAGAAGTTTAGAACTGATTCAGGCAATACTTATAAGCTCTACAAAACAAGCGTTAAAGACTGCAGGGAATGCCCATTAAAAGAAAGATGCGCAAATCCCGCTGGATACAAAACCATGGAAGATTCCATTTCCAAGGAGCTATTCAATCAGATGCATCTACGGATGCAAACCAGAAAAGCAAAAAAAATGAAGCACTTAAGATCAAGCACAGTGGAGCCGGTGATAGGTTCACTTGTGAATTTCAACGCGATGAGCAAGGTAAATACCAAAGGAATAAAACTCGCAAATAAATGTATGATTATGGCTGCTGTGGCATACAATATAAAAAAGCTTGTAAAAGCAAATGCTGTAAAACTTAAAAAAAATGCAGCAGTGGCGATAAAAGTCCACGAATATAATGTCAATAGCTACTGGCATGATTTGAATACCTTTATGAAGGACATATTACGCATTAATGGCGTGTTTTGGAGCTAACCTTTAATCTGAAAAGTAAAAAGGCCGAATAACCATTATGAAATGAAATATCCTGTACTTTGGAGCCTATAATATCTATCACGGAATTAATGTTGTGCAACAGTAACTATAGT
>NZ_SJSM01000054.1 GCF_004331685.1 Pedobacter hiemivivus
GTGTATAGCAAAGTAAAATAAGTGCAGCGACAAAATGTATGGATAATCGAATGTGATTCACTTTTATGTTTATATCATTCAATCCACTCTTAACCATTATCCATCCTATAATTGCCTGTAGTAATCCGAGTATAAAAAGGAACAGCAAAGAGAATAACAGTTTCTTTTCTATTTTTTTTCTGATGAGAAAGTAGATGAGCGGAAAAAGGAAGGCAATGCCGATAAACCTAGCCCAGTTTCTATGTAACCATTCCCAAAAGAATATGGATTTGTAATCTTCCAGTGTAAAATGTGAGTTTACAATATGAAATTGTGCGATCTCTTTGTATTTGTCAAAACTTGTCTGCCACGCAGATTGATTTAAGGGGGGGATTGTTCCGAGCAATGGTTGCCATTCTGTGATGGATAATCCTGATCCTGTAAGCCTGGTGATTCCACCAAGAAGAATTTGTATGATAATGGTACCGGCACCGAAATAAAGCCATGTGGCAATTTGTTTATTATCTTTAACCTTCATAGATTACTCCAGATGTTGGTGTTTCTTTTAATTCTATTTTTACCAAATCTGGAAATATGGGCTTTATCATTTGCCATAACCACACTGCAAGATTTTCAGTGGTAGGATTTTCTAGCCCAGATATTTCATTTAATAACTTATGGTCAAGGATGTCTAAGAATGGTTTTATGCCATTTTTTAAATCGGTATAATCTATGATCCATCCTGAATGTTCTTCTGGCTTGCCTGAAATGTAGACAGTCAAAGTATAGGTGTGTCCATGCATTCCGCCACATTTATGTCCCTGTGGAGTGTTTGGTAGATAGTGCGCGGAATCAAATTGAAAGGTTTTGTAGATAATCATTTGTTTTTTATATAATTCAAAGTTGTGATTATGGACGCTGATAGTAAATGATAGCTATCATGTTTTTTGATAATTGTAATCATATCTATGATGTTTTATAAATAACCTGTAGTTTTTCTGTTTGTGTTGCAGGTAGTTAGGGGCGAATAGGAGATAATAGTGTGTTTAAGTTTGTGGGGGCGTATAATTTTCCTACTTTTGCATCCCGCTTCGGAGGAAGGGTTTGTAAGAAAAGGATAAGGATGAAGGTTGAACTGAAGGGTTAGAAAAAGAGATTGGTGTTTCTTTATGAGTGTTTAAAAGGCTCGAAAAATAGAAGAAATAAAGTTTAATAAAAAGCTTGACAAAACCAAAAAGATTTCTACCTTTGCAATCCCAAACAGAACGGGAGTTACCAAACGGAGTTTGTTAACAGAATAAAAAAGATTGAAACGTTGAGGATTTGAAACTGAGATTCGGAACATTAAGACCGGAACGAAACTGAAGAATAATAAACGAAGAAATATAAAGAAGACCCGTGAGGCGATTCGAGAAGTTCATTAAAGAGATGTCATTTATAAAGCATAGCGAGGTAAGATAGTACAGTTTCAAAGTACATGAAAACCAAAGCTATTT
>NZ_SJSM01000055.1 GCF_004331685.1 Pedobacter hiemivivus
GGATCAATCCCAAAAGTTGTGGAGCAGGCGTGAATTTTTGGATTTTAAGCATACAATTGAGTTAGTCTATACAGGAAGAATTCTATGTTTTTCACACCTCTAAACAGATTTCTAAAAGCCTTTATTTTTGCATTAAAAGATTCCGCGGAAGCATTAGTAGATCTGTTATCAAAGTAGTTCAATATAGTCTGATAATGGTTCTGTATGGACCTGGCAATTGTATTAAAAGACTTGAATCCCGTTTGCCGTACTTTTTCATGCCATTTGGCCAATCTCGCCAAGGCGAAGACTTTATCTGTTGTATTTTCAAAGATTTGGCTAAGCCCAAAACTGAGTCCATAGGCTGTTCTAAGGTCAGGGAACCTCCCGAATAGGAGTTCAGCACGATCCTTTTGGCTGTCTATCCAATTAGAAGGTTTTTTATATAGTACATATCTGCTACGCGCGAGCAGTTGTTTGATGGTATCTCCATTGTGTAGGACTTCTGTCTGAAATGGAGTTCCTGTCTTTTTTGAATGTTCTAGCGCTTCATTTTCTGCATCCATAGCTTCCCATCTGTATTTGATCCGCATCTCCTGCAGGGCTTCAGTAGCCAGCTTCTGTACATGAAAACGATCTGTTACCCTGGTTGCCTGCGGAAAACAACGCTTGCAGATCAACTCCATATTACCTGCCATATCCAGGGTAACTTCAGTCACTTTTTTTCTTGCTCTTTCGGGAATCTTTTTCAGCACTGAAATGACGGTTTCTGCCTTAGTCCCTGCTACAATGGCAACAATAGCCCCTTTTTTACCTTTTGCTGCTTTGTTGGTAAGGATGGTATAAAGTTCACCATGGGATAGACTGGTTTCGTCTATGGAAAGCTGTTCACCAAGATTTTCTGGATATAACAGCCACTTTTTTGCATGTGATTTTTGATCCCAGCTTTTAAAGTCACTGAGGTAATCACGATATTGACGAAGCAGATTTTTGGCTTTTACACCATAGAATGAGCTGATGGCATCAACGCTACTCGGCGCTGTATCGATTGATTTCTTTTAAAAAAGCCGCGAAATCCCCAGTCATTCGCGTTCCCTTTTCTACTAAAGTCCAATTCCGATAAATCACCTTAGACGTTTCTGTATTGAGCCATCGGCGTCTGCGGATATGAAAAAACACTTTATGACCACGGATAGGAAAGTCTTGAATTACAATCTGAGGGAAAAAGCCTTTGGACAAAACTTTGATCCCATCCCATTCTGAGGGGGGATTATTCAATTCTTCGAGTTCGATATGGAAGGTTTCACTATCCTCAATAACCCCTTTGAATTCAAAATTCTCTAGTATAAAATCTGGCAGAAATAATCTGAGCAAGGATGCAGTAGCTGATGGCATAAATATAAAACGGTATAGAAATACAAATCTATAATTTTATCGATTGCTCCACAACTTTTGGGATTGATCC
>NZ_SJSM01000056.1 GCF_004331685.1 Pedobacter hiemivivus
GGATCAAGCGGAATTCTTGGGGGGAAGGAAATTTAAGCATAGATTTTAGATAGTCTGAATAGGAAAAATTTAACATCTCTGACCCCTCTGGAAGTTGCTCTGAAAGCTTTCACCTTAGCATTGAACGATTCTGCAGAAGCATTTGTACTCCTGTTGACAAAGAAGTTGACGATGGAGAAGCGATGTGTTTGAATAGATCTTGCCACGGTTTTAAAAGCTTCAATTCCACTATCTTCCACATGATTGTACCATAAGGCTAATCTGGTAAAAGCAAGATCTCTTTGCGTACAATTCTTAAATATATCACCCAGTTTGATGGATAAATCATAGGCCTTTTTAATCATTGGATATCGTTCGAAAAGTAATTTAGCGCGTTGTTGCTGCGATACTGTCCATTTACTAAAGTGTTTGAATAGCAGGTATCTGCTTCTGGCAAGCAATTGTTTCAAAGTGTCGCCATTATCCAATATCTCCGGTATATAGCTTATTTTTGTCTGCCTGGCTTTAGTTATAGCCTCATTTTCCTGATCTATAGCTTCCCAGCGATATTTAATTCGGGCTTCCTGAACAGCATCGTAAGCAAGCTTTTGTACATGGAAACGATCAATAACTCTGCGTGCATTGATAAAGCACCTTTTGATTGCCAGTTGCATATTTGCAGCCATATCCATAGTGACTTCCTGTACTCTTTTGCGAAGTCTTTCAGGTATTCGCTTCAATACCGCAATAATATCTTCAGCTACAGTGCCTTTGATCATTGCTACAATAGCGCCCTTTCGACCTTTTGCACCTTTATTGGTGACGATGGTATAAAGCTCTCCATTCGATAAAGCGGTTTCGTCGATACTCAAATATGAACTCACATTCTTTGGAAATAGCATCCATTCATCTGCATGATCTTTCTGTTCCCAACCGTTGAAATCGCTGATATGCTCTTTGTATTGTTCTTGTAGTTGTTTGCCGTCCACTTGAAAATAATGTCCCAGGTGATAGCAGCTAATTGGATGATTATCCAAATATTCCTTTTAAAAAAAGCCCGAATTCCGTTGTCATTCGTGCCCCTTTTCTTACTAAATCCCAATCTCTGCTGATAATTTCTCCTGTGTTTTTAACTGTCCATCGCCGTCTTTTAATACATAAGGCTACTTTCTGGCCACGAATAGGAAAGTCTTGGATACCAACCTCTGGAAAGAATCCTTTGGATTCAAGATCCTTTTTATCATAACCCTCGGGGGCTATATTCTTCTCTTCAAGGTAGATGTTCAGCATCTTTTCTGCTTTATCTACTTGGGTTAACTCAAAATAATCCAGGATACCTTCCGGTAATAATAAACTGATCAGGGTTTGCTCGGCTTGACTCAAAATAAAAATTGTCGTTTGGTTTACAAATGCAAAAGAAAGAAATTATTTCCTTCCCCCCAAGAATTCCGCTTGATCC
>NZ_SJSM01000057.1 GCF_004331685.1 Pedobacter hiemivivus
TGATGTGACCCCAAAAAGTTGGACAGGTTAACAAAATTAAGTTTTTTGTACGAGAGCTCGGTATTCCACCGGGCTCTTTCCATTTAACCTGTTTTTTATTCTTTTATTGTTGTAGTAGTTAATGTATTCTTTTAATGAAAGGATAAACTTTTCTGCTGTTTCAAATCTTTGCGAGTACAGTAATTCTGTCTTTAAGATTCCAAAAAAGTTTTCGGCCACGGCATTATCCAAGCAGTTTCCTTTTCTAGACATGCTCTGTATAATTCCTTGTTTTTCTAAAGTCTTTCTATATCCATAATGCTGATATTGCCAGCCTTGATCAGAATGAAAAATGAGCCCTTTTGTGTCTTTTACTTTATCAAAAGCCTTATGTAACATTTCGTTTATCATCTGCATATTCGGACTTTTGGAGATACTATAGGAGATAACTTCTCCATTGAATAGGTCAAGTATTGGAGATAGGTATATCTTCTCGCCTTTGATGTTTACCTGAGTGACATCCGTAGCCCATTTCTGATTAGGCGAACTTGCCTTGAAATTCCTTTCAAGTACATTGGGGGCAATTTTACCAACTTCGCCTTTGTACGAGCGATAGCGGACTTTCCTGATATTACATTTTAGGTCCAATGTTCCCATTAATCTTTGAACAGTCTTATGATTTATATGATAACCCAGGTTCTTCATTTCGGCCGTTACCCGCCGATACCCATATCTGCCTTTATGCAGGTGAAATATGCGTATGATCTCTTCCTTTTCATCCTTGTATTTATCATCAGTATTCAGATGCTTGCGATGATAGTAAAATACCGAACGAGCCATCTGTTTACAATCCAATAGAATTGCAACATCATGTTCGGGCCTTAGTTCTTCGATGGCTTTTGCCCACTCATGCGTTCGCGGGCTTCTCTTTCCTTGACTAAGGCCGTGACTTTTTTTAATAGTGCGACCTCGGCTCGCAAACGGGCATTCTCTGCCTGGAGCTTCTCTAATTCTGTTTCAGGTTCATGTTTCTTTGATCGCTTCATCACTTTAGTTGATCGTCCACGGTTCTTTTGCTGGTGTAGTGCGCCATAACCCTCAACTCGTACAGATTTTACCCAGCGCTCTAAAGCGGTTCTGCTTACTCCATATTGCAGAACAACCTGTCCTAAAGATACTTCTTTTTCTATAACAGTCCTTACAACTTCTTCCTTGAAATCAGGTGTGGCCCTGATATTAGGCTGTTTGAGTAGCCCATTTTCACCATAAAGATTATACTTCCGAACCCATTCCAAGATCATCCGTTCGCCTATATGGCGTTCACGGGATATGCGCAGTATCGGCTTCCCGTTTTTTACTTGAGAAACTATATCTAGTTTCTCCTCAAATGTGTGTTTTACCATAAATAGTGAACCCCAAAAGTTTTTGTCCAACTTTTGGGGTTCACTTCA
>NZ_SJSM01000058.1 GCF_004331685.1 Pedobacter hiemivivus
TTCACTGTTGTCCGGAGAAAATGATAAAACACAAAAAAAGCGGCTTAATAAATCATTAGGCCGCTTTTATATTTTAAAATTGATTTCAAAGCCCCCAAAGCTAAGCTGATTAGTTTTAAGTGCTACAGGTAACTTATCTGGGTCGTTTAAAAAAGTGAAAAGATTAATGTAACTCATCAGATGTAGTCTTATAATTGAACTAAGGTTCGAGAAAGACCATTTTCTTTTAAGCTGCACTTGAATCAGTTTGACCAGTAAATCAGATATAAACGCACACCATATCTGTATCTTAATTGCATTTACATTATCGCCAAGGAAGTACTGTAGTGGGAAATTTTGCTTTATTCTTTTGAATAGAACTTCTATCTGCCAGCGTTTCTTATAGAGGTCTGCAATTTGATGGGAAGGCAGATCAAAATTGTTGGTGAGGAACTCAAAGGTTCTTTCTTTGTGTTTATCAAAAAAGGTAACCATTCGGGCTTTAAGCTTAATTTTTCGGGCATGTGTACGTGTGCCTAAAACTATTATTTGATCATTAATAACCCCTAAACTTTTAGATTCTTCACTAACCGTGTTTATGGCTTGTTGAACATAGCTAGCTCCCTTTCTTTGCCTGGTAACGAAAAAAACACCTTCATTAGTCATGCGCTGATATTGATTATAATCTACATAACCTTTATCAAATACAATAAACGCCCCCTTTTCAAGATTGATATTTTGAAGAAAGGTCATATCGTTAGCCTTGGCTGCTGTAAATTCTATTTGTACAGGAACATCTTCAACCGCGTTTACTAACGTATGAACCTTTATACCTCCTTTTCGTTTACCATTCAGTCGACTTCTGCCGGCGGCGCCCAGAATTTCCTGAAAAAGAGTGATCGTAGAGGAGTCTGCTATGAAAAGTTTTTGATTTGTAGTCAGTCGGCTGTCCGGTAAAAGTTGACGGTGGGCTAAATATAAAGACTCATAAATTTCTCGAAAAACATCACTTGAACGCTTCATGTTCGCGTCGCATAAAGTGCTCTTACCGGGAGCTTTCAGGACTCCTAAATGGCGTAACTTATGTTGGCAGGCCTTCATTCCACTTACAACTTCACGGCTACTTGTGCATTTGTTCAATGCGCAGTATAGCATCGTTATTAAATGGGTATAAGTGTCAAAATGCTTATAGTAGTGATCGTGTTTACCGGCACGGGCAATGGATTTAATCTTGCCCCGATCCAGCAAATTTAACAGTTGATTTAGTATGGGCTGTCCGGTAAAAAATATACTTTTGCTCATGTTGATGTTTTTAAGTGTGGTAACTCAAATATATCAACAATGGGCTAGCTTAACAGCTAGCCCAAAATTTTATCCGGACAACAGTGAA
>NZ_SJSM01000059.1 GCF_004331685.1 Pedobacter hiemivivus
AACGGAATTTCTTTATTCCTCTCGTAGGAATAATAAACAGCGCTTTGATAAGCGTTTAATAGCGCATATTGTTGATCTGGCGGAACAAGGCGTTCCTCGCAGAGATCTGGTAAATGATTATGGTATGAGCCCCGGTACGCTCATTGATTGGATAGCCAAATATGGTTCAGGCATAGCCAAGCACAAGCGTTATACCGCCGGAGAAAAGCGGTCGGTCATCCGGGCTATAAAAGCAGGAATGAGCGTTAAGCAGGCTCAGATTGCCTTTAAGATTTCTTATCCGAGTGTAATACGTGGCTGGATGAAGGAATTTAAAGAAGAAAATGACGATCTTAGCCTTATCAAAGCTGAAGAAGTGGCTAAAAAAACAGTAGATCCTTCCGACAATGCAGAACTCAAAGCCTTGAAAAAGGCTTTGGAAGAAGCCAATTTAAAAATCCGTGCCCTGGATACCATGATCGATATTGCTGAAGAACAACTTAAAGTTAATATCAGAAAAAAGTCTGGTGCCAGGCAGTCATCAAAATGAAGCAGGACTTTCCCAAATTAGGGATCAAGTTGCTGTGCAGACTGTTTGGCAAGACAAGACATGCTTATTACGATCACCAATGGCGGGTGCAGGACCTTGGCCTAAAAGATGAGATCGTTTTGCAGCATGTACTTGATATTCGTAAGAAACAAAACAGAATAGGTACTTTAAAGCTGCATTATATGTTACAGCAACCATTGGAGCAACATGGCATTAAAATTGGGCGGGACTACCTTTTTGACTTGATGAGGGAACATGGCCTGCATATCAGGAATCGCAGAAGAAAAATAGTCACCACCAATTCAAGGCATTGGATGCAAAAGTATAGCAATCTGATCAAAGGACTGGTAATCAATGGTCCAGAACAGGTCTGGGTAAGTGATATCACTTATATTCAGCTTAGAAAGCAATGGGGCTACCTGAGTCTGATCACGGATGCTTATTCTAAAAAGATCATGGGTTGGGCTTTCCGCAAAGATCTCTCTGCTCAAGGTTGCATTGATGCCTTAGGGATGGCTATAGCTGATCGGAAATATCCCGCGCACAAGCTTATTCACCATTCTGACAGAGGGTCGCAATATTGTAGCAAAGGCTATGTAGAGTTACTCACAGGTGGAAATATTGCCGTAAGCATGACTGAAAATGGAGATCCCTATGAGAATGCAATCGCTGAACGGGTAAATGGGATCTTAAAAGCAGAGTTTGACCTGTATGGAGCCCAAACTGGCTTAAGGGAAACGACAAGAAAGATCAGGGACAATATACAAACCTATAATCAGATAAGGCCGCATGCCAGTTGTGATTATCTGACCCCGGAACAAGCG
>NZ_SJSM01000006.1 GCF_004331685.1 Pedobacter hiemivivus
AACTTCACGGCTACTTGTGCATTTGTTCAATGCGCAGTATAGCATCGTTATTAAATGGGTATAAGTGTCAAAATGCTTATAGTAGTGATCGTGTTTACCGGCACGGGCAATGGATTTAATCTTGCCCCGATCCAGCAAATTTAACAGTTGATTTAGTATGGGCTGTCCGGTAAAAAATATACTTTTGCTCATGTTGATGTTTTTAAGTGTGGTAACTCAAATATATCAACAATGGGCTAGCTTAACAGCTAGCCCAAAATTTTATCCGGACAACAGTGAAATAAATTCAGGATGACGACTGCATTACATTAATGGTACAACCCTAATGATACAACCCTTTTTTATCCAAAACATAGCGTTTCCCAGTAAACAAAAGGTAATATAAACCCAACATGCAAGTCATAAACTTAATTATTTTTATATTTGGAAGCATATGAAGGTATCTGAGGATTTTTTGGCAAAGGCAGATGAGAAGGCCTTTGATTTAGGGCATCGCACAACTATTAATTATAATATCGGCAAGTATAACGCTGCCGTTGAGCGAGGTTTGTCTAAATTCGAAAATCTAGAGAACTCCAAAAAGAAGGCTCATGTGATTAAATGGCGGGTGATGGAACACCTGGATAAATTTTTACCTGAGTTCGAGTCCAACTTCCAACGCAGAGGCGGCAAAGTAATATGGGCCAATACCGCTGAAGAAGCTCAAAAAGAAATCCTCAATATCATCAAAAAAAACGGTGGTAAAACCGTAATTAAATCAAAATCCATGACTACCGAAGAGATTCACCTCAATGAATTTCTAGGAGAAAACGGGATTGAATCATTGGAAAGTGATTTGGGAGAATACATAGTTCAGCTACTTGGACAACCTCCCTACCACATTGTAACTCCTGCAATGCACCTCAATAAAGAGGATATTGCGAAGCTGTTTCATGAGAAATTTGGTACTCCACTTGACTTTACGCCACAACAACTAACTCAAAAGGCACGTGAGCTTTTGAGAGAAAAATACCTCAATGCAGATATTGGAATTAGTGGTGGAAACTTTCTGATTGCCGATACCGGAAGTATTGCATTAACAGAAAATGAAGGGAATGCGAGACTTTGCACCACCTTCCCTAAAATCCACATTGCTATTGTGGGCATTGAAAAGATTATTCCTTCGATGGCCGACCTCGACTTGTTCTGGCCACTGCTTGCCAGTCATGGCACTGGGCAAAACTTAACGGTGTACAATACCATATTAAGCGGTCCTAAACGTGGTGAAGAAACCGATGGCCCGGAAGAAATGTATGTGATATTGCTCGACAATGGCCGAACCAACCTATTGGCTCAAAAAGACCAACGTCAAGGTTTGTATTGCATCAGATGTGGGGCTTGTTTAAACGCATGTCCTGTTTACAAAAACATTGGTGGCCATACTTACAATACGACCTATAGCGGCCCAATTGGCTCCATCATAACCCCTCATTTAAAAGGAATGAAGGACTTTAAACATTTGAGTTATGCTTCCAGCTTATGCGGAAAATGTTCTGAAGTTTGTCCCGTTAAAATCGACATACATAAAATGCTACTGCTAAACCGAAGGGATGCAGCTGCAACGCATGAGAATACAAAAAAAGAAGAAATTGGTTGGAAGCTTTGGAAAACCGGAATGCTAAAAAGGTCAAGAATGGACTGGTTTGGCGGAAAATTCAAGAATTTCCTGCTTAAATTCCTCTTTAAAAAGTCAGCAGGGAAATATCGCGAAATGCCTACCGTTGCTCCCAAATCTTTTGCTAAATTATACGAAGAAAAAAATAAGGGAAATAAAGACCTCTGACCATGACCTTCGACAGAAAAGATAAAGATAACGCAACACTGCTAAATTTATATTTACGCTTACTTTACCCTCGAATGGTAGAGGAAAAGATGCTTATCCTACTTCGTCAGGGTCGCATAGGAAAATGGTTTTCTGGTATTGGACAAGAAGCAATTGCTGTAGGCAGTACACTTGCCATGCACAATGAAGAGTACATCCTTCCCATGCACAGAAATCTGGGGGTTTTTACCTCCAGGAATATTCCACTCACAAAATTAATGGCCCAGTGGCAGGGTAAAGTCACCGGCTTTACCAAGGGCAGAGACCGCTCTTTTCATTTTGGCACACAAGAACACCGCATCATCGGGATGATCTCTCACCTCGGTCCTCAAATGGCTCTTGCTGATGGCATTGCATTAGCTGATTTGATTGAAAAAAAAAAGCAAGCAACCTTAGTTTTTACGGGTGAAGGTGCCACCAGCGAAGGTGATTTTCATGAAGCCATTAATGTTGCCGCAGTATGGAACCTTCCGGTCATCTTTTTAATAGAGAACAATGGCTACGGACTTTCCACCCCAATTAACGAGCAGTTTAAATGCAAAAATCTGGTCGACAAAGCTATTGGATATGGAATTGAAGGCTTTCAGGTGGATGGCAATAACATTCTCGAAGTGTACGACCTGATTAATCAGGTTGCTACAAGTATGAGAGAAAATCCAAAACCAGTACTGATCGAATGTTTAACATTCAGAATGCGCGGTCATGAAGAAGCCTCGGGAACAAAATACGTCCCGCAGGAATTATTCGAAGAATGGGCCGCCAAAGATCCGGTTAGAAATTTTGAACAATACCTGCAGGAACAGCAAGTCCTCACAATCGAATCCATAGCTGAAATAAAAACAAGGTTTAAAAGCCAGATTGAACAAGATGTTGAAAATGCCTTTAATGAAGATGAGCCTGAAGTAAATACCGAAGTAGAACTTGAGGATATGTATTTCCCTTACGTTTCGACAACCATACCAGCTACCAAAGCAGCAACAGAAATGCGGTACCTTGATGCCATATCAGACGGGCTTAAAGTTGCCATGCAAAAACACAAAAACCTGGTATTAATGGGGCAGGATATTGCAGAATATGGCGGTGCTTTTAAAATTACGGATGGTTTTGTACAGGAATTTGGAAAAGCCAGGGTACGCAATACGCCGATCTGCGAATCAGCTATTGTTGGTGCAGCATTGGGGCTCTCTATCAATGGCTGTAAAGCGATGATGGAAATGCAATTTGCTGATTTTGCCACCTGCGGTTTTAATCAAATTGTAAACAACCTTGCCAAAACCCATTACCGATGGGGAGAAAAGGCCGATGTTGTGGTACGGATGCCTACTGGCGCAGGTACCGGTGCTGGCCCCTTCCATTCGCAAAGCAATGAAGCCTGGTTTACTAAAACCCCCGGACTAAAAGTAGTTTATCCAGCTTTCCCTCAGGATGCCAAAGGTCTTTTGCTGGCCTCAATCGAAGACCCGAATCCGGTCATCTATTTCGAGCATAAATACTTATACAGAAGCTTAAGTGGCCCGGTTCCGCAGGGCTTTTATACCTTTGAAATCGGCAAAGCAAATGTTTTAAAACAAGGTGAGCAATTTTGTATCATCACTTATGGCTTGGGTGTACATTGGGCACTATCCTATTTGAGTGAGAATCCTGACCACTCAGCGACTTTAGTAGATTTACGAAGTTTGCAGCCTTGGGACAGAGAAGCGGTCGCCAATGCAGTTAAAACAACAGGAAGAGTACTTATTTTACATGAAGACACACTGAGTTCTGGTTTTGGAGCCGAACTGGCTGCCTGGATCTCTGAACATTGCTTTGAATACCTGGATGCCCCGGTAATGCGTTGCGCGAGCAGTGATACTGCAATTCCAATGAGTAAAGTTTTAGAAGATGATTTTCTTGCAAAAAGTCGTCTGCAAGACACTGTTAAACGGTTATTGGCTTATTAAGATTATGTTCCTGTAGCCGCTAACGTAACCTCTGCAAGTGGGTTAAATAGGTAAATATTCCCGTTATCCAGACAAACACAACGATACCTTTTTCTCAGCTTTTCGCCCTTTTTAAACTGCCTTCCATCTTTAATCGTAAACACAGCATGTAATGGGAGTTCTTCCAGCCTTGAAGCGTCTAGCAGCTCATCGTATTTTTTTAAGGCTCGGGAAAGTTTTAAATCTGTACAGCTCGCAGCAGAAGGATTACTTAAATAACTAATGATCGCTTGTTTAACATCATCAGGAAAAATGTTTTGTTCCAAAAAAGGAACCATCATTCTCTTAAAATTATACTTCCACTCAGTTCCATGAGGCTTCACCCTGTTTTTATGATCGTTCCAGGTTAACAGGTGAGCAAATTCATGAACTGTAGTTACCAGAAACGCATAAGCATTAAGGTTATTATTTACAGAAATTTTATGCCCATTACCTTTATAAGGATGCCTGTAATCGCCAAGCTTCGTAGCCCTCCCTTTGGAGATCTTAAATTCACATTGAAAATAATCAATCCATTTAGCTATGATCGGTGCAGCATCTATGGGCATATATTGTGATAAGACTTTCTCCTTTTCCACGATCACAATATAGCTAAATTACTTTAAAAGCTGATAAGCGATTAAACTGGCCACATAAGCCAGCGAAGTCATATAGACCAACTGAGTAACCGGCCATCGCCACGATTTTGTTTCCCGATAAACTACAGCCACTGTACTCATGCACTGCATCGCAAAAGCATAAAACAACATTAAAGAAAATGCCGTAGCAAATGTAAACACAGGCAATCCCGTTTCGGCATTCTTGGCACTCCTCATCTTGTTCCTTATTGTAGCCACTTCTTCATCTCCCCCATCAACGCTATAAATAGTCGCCATGGTACCCACAAAAGCTTCTCTGGCTGCAAATGAAGTGATCAGGGCAATCCCGATCTTCCAATCAAATCCTAATGGCTTAATCGCGGGCTCAATAGCATGACCCAATATTCCGGCATAAGAATTTTCCAATCTTTCAGCAGCCCTATCTCTCTCCAGCGTACTAATCTGCACACTATCTTTTTGCGCCTCTATGGCCGCATATTTTTTGTCTATCTCCGCAAACCGTTCAGAAGGTCCGTAAGTAGCCAATACCCAAAGAATAATTGAAATGGCGATAATCACCTTACCGGCTTCTACAACAAAGGTTTTAGATTTTTCATACATGGTGTAAAGCACATTGCTCCAACGCGGCTTCCGGTATACCGGCAACTCCATAATAAAGTATGATTTCTCCTTAGCCTTGATCAAAAAGTTCATCACAAACGCTACGAGGATGGCCGTAACAATACTGATCAGATACATCCCCATCAAGGTTAATCCCTGCAAATTGATAAAGCCCCAAATCATTTTCTCGGGCACTACCAATCCAATCAATAAGGTATAAACTGGTAATCTGGCCGAACAACTCACCAACGGAGCGACCATAATCGTAATGATCCGGTCTTTCCAGCTTTCAATGTTCCTTGCACTCATGATAGAAGGAACGGCACAAGCCAAACTACCAATCATTGGTACAACAGATTTACCACTCAATCCAAACTTACGCATGATCTTATCCATCATAAAAGTCACGCGAGCCATATAGCCAGTATCTTCCAGAATAGAAATAAAGGCAAAAAGTATTGCAATCTGCGGAATAAAAATCACTACACCACCTAAACCTGCAAGTATACCATCCAAAAATAAATTGGTAAGAATCCCCTCAGGAAGATGTTGATGACCGTATTCCGTAAGCCATACAAAAGTATATTCAATCAACTCCATCGGGTACGAAGACCAGGAGAAAATCGAATTGAAAATAAAAAATAATATGCCAATGAAAATAATGAACCCCCAAAAGCGGTTGGTCAGGACAGCATCAATCTTATCACTAAAGACAAACTTCTTCGCTGCACCTGTATCTTTTACTATCCCAGTGAGTATAGTTCCCAAGTAACGGTAACGGGCTATCGTTTCGGCAGCCTGTAATTTCGACGAGTCGAAATGATACTCCTTTTTAATCTGATCAAATACATTTCTGTCTATGGCAGAAAAAACATCGAGCGTTTCATACTGATGAAGCACCTGCAATGCAAAATAATCGTTGTCTGTTTTTAAATGTTTTTTGGCCAAATCTATGGCCTCGGGAGCCAGTACGTGCACATCAGCACCATCAACCTGGGTAGGTATTTTGGTGGTATTACTGATGGCTTCCTTTAGCTGATCCAAACCTGAATTACTTCTGGCGGATATAGAAACAATCTGGATCCCCAATCTTTGCGAAAGCTGATCTATATCGATTTCTATCCCCTCCTTTTTGGCCATGTCTGTCATGTTCAAAGCCAAAACAACAGGTAGCTTCAAATCAGCAACCTGCGAGTAAAGGAGTAAATTTCTTCTAAGGTTTGTAGCATCAGCTACCAATACCACTACGTCAGGATGACTAGCATTATTTTTATCCGCCAATACCTGAAAAACGATACTCTCGTCTTTACTTTTCGGATATAAGCTATAAGTACCAGGTAAATCTATGACCTCAGCCTGTTTACCATTGTTCAACTTGCAGTAACCTACTTTTTTATCTACTGTAATCCCTGGAAAGTTTCCAATCTTTTGATTTAATCCGGTAAGGAGATTGAAAAGTGTAGATTTTCCAGTATTGGGATTACCAACTAAGGCAATTTTTATATCTCTTCCCAAATCACTATTGTATTATAATAACAGATGCTTCACTTTTACGTAAACAAAGTTGATAACCCGCCACCCGAATCGCGATCGGGCAACCAAGTGGCGCAAACCGTTCAACTTCTACAATCTCGCCAGGCAAACAACCCATTTCCATTAATTTTAGAGACATCTCTAAATCTGTAAATGCTACAATAGTTCCTTGTTCTCCTGGATTAAGCTGTGAAAGTTTCATCTATATTAAGGTTTTTATAAATCAACCAAGAGCTTCATTTTTAAAGGGTAGACCCATGATTTACTGCGTGGTATGATAGGGGCGCAATTTAGACTTAATTTATAATAATTCCAAATAAAGACCGTATAGGAAAGCCATCCTATACGGTCTTTATTTGGTCATTTTATGCACTATTGAGGTCCTAACCTCAAAGGATAAACTATCGCCTGGGATAATTGTTATAACTCACCTTTGGACATTTGCAGCCTCCTTTAAAAACGCTGCAACTGCTTACCAGGCAAACCAACAACAATAAACCTAGCTTAATGATCAGTCTTTGCATAATTTGATTTATGTAATAATACATAGCTAAAAACTCCCATAAACACACCGATCATATCACAACCAAAATCCCACCATTCGGCAGATCTGTAGCTGAAAAACTTCCATTGTAACAATTCTATTCCTCCACCCAAAGCGGCAGTAATTACAATGATTTTAAAGATAGTTAAGGAGCTAAAACTATAATTGTGTTGATAGTTAATCTTGCCGTAAAACAAGAGTATAGTTAGCACAAAAAAGAAGCCCATATGGACAAATTTATCAAAGCCTTGAAAAAAGAAGCCACCGCTACCGCCCGAAGGCATTCTCATGCAGCAAAGCACAACAATGACAATGGTCCATAGCACGGCCCAAATTTGATACTTTAATTGTCCAAAGATGCTCATTTATTAAGCGCCTACCAGTGCTTTGTAAGCATCAGCGGTCAACAGTCCATCTACTTGAGATGCATCTGAAATAGCCACTTTTACCATCCATCCCTGGCCATAAGGATCAGAGTTTACCAACTCAGGATTATCATTTAAAGCAGCATTGATTTCTAATACTGTACCTGTTACCGGCATAAACAAATCTGAAACAGTCTTAACCGCTTCAACAGTACCGAAAACCTCGTCTTTACCTACTTCGTCACCTACAGTATTGATATCAATATATACAATATCACCTAACTCACGTTGTGCAAAATCAGTAATACCGATAAAAGCTTCATTACCTTCAACTTTAACCCATTCGTGATCTTTTGTGTACTTTAATTCTGATGGAAAATTCATTTTTTTAATATTATATGTTAGTTGCTATATTTTAATTCAAAATCAGGTAAGCTTATACCCAATCCGCGTCAAAGGTAATTAAATCTCATCATTTAAAACAACTCTAATTCAGCGTAATCCTTAGGCTAAAGCCGAAATTACTAAACGAAGTATTAAACGATTGTGAGGTATACGGCTTGGTAACATTGGAATCATAAAACACCCTCACATTAAATCGCTGATTTAGTATGTAATCAACACTTGGTCGTAAGGTAATGTTTTTAGCCCCCGAAGAAACCTCTGCCTCTGCAACATCGGATCTGTAAATAACGGTCTTGTTATCTCTCACGGCGACATCCAACTTAAAGTCCATGTTGTTATCCATTTTCAATTCCTTAAACAAACCGAAAGGGAACCTGAATTTAGTCGTACGGTAACCTAAACCAAAGACCATGTTGTTTTCCGATAGCTGCGCCAGCTGACTATTGGCCAAACTTAGCCCCAGCATCCGTGTGCGTCCTATTTCAAAATTAGCCGTCATGTTGTTTTTTAACCGTGTATCTACCCCAATTAGTGGCGAGAACTGCTCGGCAATAGTCACCTGAGTATATTGATAGTATGGTAAAAAGTTTCTGTTTTCATCTCTGGTCACTACAGCACCATTATCTTCCTTATAACGAATCAAGGAATTAAAACCATTGATACTATATACGGAGCGATACGAATGTCGAAGATCTATCGAACTGAATGTTTCCGCAAGGAAACCAATCCTGGTAAGCCCCCTATAATTCAATCGCCAGTTTGGCAATGGAATCTTTGGCTGAGAATTCAAATTGATTGATGATGCGCTCTTCCCGCTATAAGCAGCCAAAAATGCCGAGACAATCACATCCTGAGAATTCTTGTCATAACCATCGGCATAACCACCAGCGCTGCCAACAGAGTTGGCATTTTGCCTACCCAAACGTTGAGAAATCACTTGCCTATTGTCCATAAACTGACTAAACAATTTAGAAACCAAACTGCCTTGTTTTTCAGAAAACGCTGTTCCAATAGAGATGTAGGAAATACTATAATCTCCAGTTGTAAAAGGACTCATACTCTGGAAATCCGATATGGTTTGGTCATATCTAAAATTAGTAGAGTAATTTAAGGTCCTGTTTTTATTCGCCGTAAGTGTAATACTCAAATCTTTAATCGGCTCAATTAATCCTGTTAAACTTAAATCCTCTCTTAAAGTATTGATGTAAAGTTGTGTTTGTAAAGTGTCTCTGGTAATCCAATTGTGGCTTAAAGCCATTTCCCTGATGTCCCGCTGACTACCAAACACAAAGCCTAACCCTGGTGCCCCAGTAGCTTCGTCCAAACCAAAATAACTTACTCTCGGTAGGTAGCCCGGTAAAAATGTCCCCTGAGTTTTAGTATAAGCCGCATTTACATTCTTGATGCTGGTTAATAAACCAACAAGGAATGAACCACTCGGTGGATTATCGCCACCAGCATTTGCACGCCTTACAAAACCGAATTTATTATATAAACCAGCAAGATTAAGTGTTGGATTTAACTGTATCGTTCTAGAGTTTTGTATCGTATTCCCCAGATCAATCAATGGATCTCTTAAGGTCGATAGCGCTTCCGTTTGCCAGTTAAAGTTAGTTCCATATCTAGTTGCCACAGTTACCCAATCCATGCCAGGAATCTTATTTAATGGCAGGGAATAGGTAATGTTCATGTTGTGGTTATAGTCGGTTGTTCTACCCAGGCGTTTTAAATTATTCCATACCGTATCACGCTTCATTCCCTCAATCTTACCTTCTGGTTCATCAATGATGGAGTAGTTTGTCGCATCAAAATCCAGCGTTAACGACTTCGTTAAGTTCCATGAAATACCATAAACCCGCGTAACCAAAAAGTTCTTATTAAAGGTCGTATTGATAGGGATATAATTATTCGGATCGTTATTTCTCAATGTATTTTCCGAATAATAACGGTCTACATCAATTCTGAAGTTCAAGGCATTTGGCAGTATATTGAAATTAAAATCTCTTAATAAAGCTAATGTATTCGACTTGATGATCTTTGCAAAAGGCTCAACCGTTTTCGACTGTCCAGCGTAATTATAAGCCAGCGACCCTCTGTAAGTTTGCTGGATATTCTTTTCGTTGATAAAATCACGGTGTGCAAACTTCGTATAAGCATAACTTACATTAAAGTTCTCAATATCCCATACCTGAGGCTTCTTATCAGGATTTGTGCGCTCCTTGCGTACATTGGTAAAGTTGATAGAATTTCTTGTTGTATAATCCTGAGCATACTCTAAAATCGCTTTCTTCTCAGAACTTGATGCTTTTGACAAAGCATTGCTCAACTCAATATCAGGTGTTTTAGGGTCGTACTGAGGCGTACTCACCTGGCTTGAATAACTCACAAACATAGGAATCTTGATCCCAGTTTTTTGAGGGAAGAATTTTCCAAGCTCCATGCTTGAAGAAATATCAAAAAACACATTATCTGCGCGATTTCTTTCGCTTACTCGTTTTTCTAATGATCCAAATCCTATTGTTGATTTACTACCTGATACATTCACATCTGCAAAATCAGCAAGCTTGGCATTCATCCTTGCGGTAGCAGCCCAACCCCCACGTTCGTCAAACTCAGTCAGTCTCATTTCATTGAACCAGACCTGCGCATTCTTATCCAAACCATCATCACCATTGCCATTTGCATTGTTCCGGGATGGATTCAGTACGCCGAGCATATACACCCGAACCTTGCTCATATCAGGCTGCCCCTTTACAATAATTGTTCTTCCATCAACTACATACTTAAAAGGCTTGCTAATGTTCCATGGAAATCCATCCACATCCAATGCCTTATTCCGCTCCAACTTTGCTTTCTGGAACAGCTCCAACTCAATGTCCATCTTATTCTGATCTGGCCAAATTGCATATGGATCACTCGTGCCTGGTCTGGTCACTTTCAAAGGCAATGAATATTCGTAGTAGTTATCCTGGTTATCCGTTCCTATTCTTAAAAAAGCATGCAGGTCGTTATCATTTAATATCGCGGTACCCAATGCCTCGAGGTGAATATACATCTCCAGGTGCTTGTATGACCTGAAGTCGTTCAGTGCAGTTTTAAATGTTGCCCTTCCATAACCATCACGTAGGCTCTTTATTGTTGCGGCAAGCGATTGCTCATTCTGTCTCGTATCCCCACGGTAATTGCTAAAATCACGTTCGCGCTCAATACCCGGTGGCACTACGTAAGGAATAGGTGTTCTCTTACCGTTCTCCTCAATATTTACTGTTGATATTTCAATGGTTGAATTATCAGGACCCAAATTTTGCAAAGGTGGATCAAGGATCACCTGCGAGGCCTCATTAGCCGCATTGTACTGTCTCCACTCTCCTCTCACTAACTGAATCTTTCCAAACCTCAACACCGTTGTATCGGCGAAGTTTGTCATGAACATTCTGATGAATCTAATCGATTTAAAATCCTGAATGTTTCCTACCTTTTGCTGGTATTGTGCCAATGGAATGCGAACCTGATACCAGGTTACCGCTTGAGTTTGTCCGTTGGCCAACTTCACCTGCGAAGTAACCTTATCCGTAACAAAGTTCTGTCCAACCATTAAATCGCCAGGACGCATAGAAACTTTATACTGAAAATACTCGTCGCTCTGGGTCATGTTGTTGTCCCTATTGATATCCTCGCCATCAGGCAAAGACGTAGAAGCAGAATTGTCTACGCCGAAGTCTTCCATCGATTGCTGTGAAGTCTTCGAATTTCCTTCCGGACCATTATAACGTTGGTAGCGTCTCAATATTCCGGCATTAGCCTGATCCTGTTGTCTACCCCTAAAATATGCATAATCATCCGATGAAGGGTCATTATCAAACTCAGCCGCAGCATCAGGATTTAATTGACCCTTTATCTGATTGATCAGCGTAGAAAACTTCGCTTTCTCATTTGCATTAGATAATCCATCCAATCCTACATCCTGTACTTTTCTGGCAGCAGGATCATTATCAAACGCTTGTACCACTGGTTGTAACTTTGGTACTCTACCCCAGGTGGTTTCATCATAAGCATTTGGATCACCATTTGCAGGTAAACCATTTTCTAATGATTTACGACCATCCTTTAAAATATCCTCAGAGATATTTCCAAGGTTGAAATATAAATCACCTCCCGTCGAATTTGGCTTATAAATATTTGGGTCCATCACCCAAAGTTCAATGTATTCAATATTCAAGGCTTGGAAATCGGTTGTTTCAATTTTCCTGAACAAGCCACCCCATCTTGATCTAGGGTTAGTCAATGTTCCATTGGCATTAAATCCTGTAGTCGTATAATTATAAGGACCGCGAACAGTAGGATAAAAAGCAACATCAAGCGTTGGTAAGGTATAAGCCTGTCCGGTGCTCGTTTCTTTAAAAGGAAAAACCTCTTGCTCAATAATCTCACGCACATAATGATTGGAGCGTTCATTTACATTATTCCTAAGGCTTGCAGGTAAATCTCCCGAACTCCGGTTATAGAAAATTGGGTCTATGTTATAAAATGCAATTCTGGCCCGGTTAAAACCGTAGCTTAAATCGTCCATTCTGCTTGCTTCTGGAAAAAGTTGAGGTGTTCCCGACAACTGCCAAGCGATAGCACTTTTCAAATCTATCACCGAACGTGAAGCTTCAAAGTCATCAAGGTAACTTACTCCACCCTTTTGTCCACCAAAATTTAATGCACTCGGATGTCCTGGAATTAACTGCGCAAACTCACCGGCAAAAGTAATATTCGATGGCGCCTTGGTAGAAAGGAATGGTAATTTATCCACCAACTTAGTCAAAAATCTTGAAGGTGAACTGTAGCTCATATCCAATCCCCACATAGTGTTCGAAATCGGTTCTTCACCAATATTCACTTTAGGGGTAAGCGGCTTCTCGGTAAGGTTCATTAAAGTACCCCCCAGATTTAATTTGCTGTTTACCTTATAATCTAATCGCGTACCAAATAACGACCGCTGCTGTAATCCAAACAACTCATTATTTTCTGTAGTGATCCTGATCGGTTGTCCCGAACTTAATAAAGCCGGATTGATAATCCTTACCCTACCACCCTGGTAATCTACTGTAAAGTCAATACCTTCCTGCAAAGGAATCGTGCCGGCAAATACTTTCACGGATCCTTCTGGAACGTTGATCGCATTTAAACTAAACTCAGAAGCAATTTCTGATTGATAAGCCCCTTTAATGATGTACCTATTTTGGTTACTAAACAATTGCTGAGCAACCACCTTCGTTGAATCATAAAGTGCTGTAAAAGTATACCTGTCGCTAAGCGCTTGTTCTGATGGCAAAAACTGACTGGCAAGGTCCCTACCAAAAGGTTCGATAATAGGGAATATAATCCGGCCATTTAATGGATCTATCGTAATGTAACCATTAACGGTATTGGTGGAAAAATTTACCAGGCTATTCGTCGTACCGCTAGTATTACCCGCATTACCAAATGAAGTGTTCTGTCCGTTACTTCCATTAGAGCCAAATGGCTTGTTTTCTGTCTGGAAATCAAATACCGCATCTGGTTTACGCTCATTTTGCTGGTTCAGCCTATCCAAGCCTGTGATCTGTATCCACTGCTTGCCATTAAGTGGCTTACGGTCAGCATCCAGTTTTTCTCCCTCCTGTATCAGTGGTTTTTCAACACCTGTTTTCTCGTCAATTCTAAAAATATCCAATTTAAAATTCTGCTGACTGATTTGATAACCGCCAATAGAATAGATGTTTTTCATCATCAATCCCCAGGTTGGTAAATTGGTTTTTATCGTTTCGTTTTTCAGTAATTTGGTATACAAAACCTTAGGTGTTGCCGGATCAAAAGGAACATCCGTAGAAAACTCACCAACCTGATACTCCACACCATTAAAAGTATATCGGTAAGCTACCGTAAGTACCTCATCACTATTCAATCCATTATTTAAGGATATATAACCCAGCTGGGGATGAAAAGTATATTCTCTATCAGCCAGCTTCCTTGCATAAGTTAACTTCGCGTAGTTATCTGTTTTGCCTTTATCCTCGAAATAGCCAATGATCGCATTTGAATTGGTGTTACGAGAATCAGCCGGAATCTTATCAAAAAGGTCATTGGAGTTCCTAGGAAATACCGGATTTGTAAAACCCGAAGGCAGTACCGATCTCCCACCTGCTATTGCCGAATTATAAGGCCTATTTTCACCAAGATCCAGAAAACCCAATACGTCCCGTGAATCTTGTGTACTTCCTGCCCTATTGGTAATCCAAACCTCTATTTTAGTAATTGACACCCCCGAAGTGATGGTTGGGGCATTAGATTGTGATTTATTATAATTATCCCTGAAATATTGAGCCAGGAAAAAGTGTTTATTTGCTTCGTAATTGTCTGCGCTCAATCTATACTCATTTTGTTGCGCGCCATTATTGATCTGTATTTGTCTGGATTGAGATTTCTGTTGCGTAAAAACGGTACTTACGTTTAGTTTACCAAACTTCAACTGTGTTTTTACCCCAAACAGCGCCTGCGTACCACTGATCAGTGTTGTATTTAGCGGTAAACTCACATTACCCGCTTCTATTTTTTGTATAATATCATCTTCACCACCAGTATAATCCAGCTTAACCTGGTTTTCAAAATCAAATTGAGCTTCCGTATTGTAGTTCATGTTGATCTTTAACTTGGTACCGATATTACCAATCACATCCATCTGTATGCGTTGGTTAAAATCAAAATTCCCTTGTACCCGCTGACGCTCGTTAAATAAAGGGTTTTCGTTTTTATTGATTCTTCCTAAAAAGGTAAGTTCTGCTTCACCACGTGGTTGAATATCGATCGTTGTACCTCCAAATATCCTTTCAAAAGCCTTACTGTTAATCTTCAAACTTGGAATAATCCCGGTCTTTCTTACATCATTTACCTCCTGATCAGAAAGCACACGCCAATTATCTCGCTTAATTTCGCTGTTTACCAAACGCAAGTACTCCTCTACGGTTAGGTATTGCACTGTACCGAATGGCTTATCACCAACCAGTTCCTGAATGATATATCTTTTATTTACGGCATCATATTCTACGTTTCTATGCACATTGTCTGGCAATGGAGAAAAGGAATTAGACAAAGACCTGATTCCAAGTCTTTGTTTCTCTTTCAAGCCGAAAGAATTTTTTACGGTATCCTGTTTCGCCTTCTTAGGTCCAACTTGCGAAAAAGCCTGCTGTCCACCCAGACAAACAGTCAGGAAGAGAAATAGCGTCAATAAGGTTTTCAATGGCAGTTTTTATAAATTCTTCAATGCTATTTTTATCATTTGTTCAACAGACAAATCCTGTCCACCAACCTTCACCGCATTGTCTATTGCCTTTTCAGAAGCAGGCTTGGCAAAACCCAGCATCGTTAATGCCGATATCGCTTCCTCTCTTGTTGTATTGTTCAGCGGAGCGGCCATTAAAGAGCCCGAGCCCTCCTTCTTTAGTTTGTCTTGCAACTCAAGCACCAGTCGCTGTGCAGATTTAACCCCTATCCCTTTAATTCTTTGAATGAGTGCCAAATCAGCATTTACAATTGCTGTCTGAATTTCAATAGGTGTTATGGACGACAACATCATCCGCCCTGTATTCGGTCCGATCCCGGAAACCGAAATTAAATGTAAAAAAAGCCTACGCTCCCCTTCATCGGCAAAGCCATAAAGGGTATGCGCATCTTCTTTTATGTGCAGCCAGGTATAAATCTTACACCTTTCGGTATTAGCAAGGCTACTATAAGTATTTAAAGATATATTGAGATGATAGCCAACACCACCAGCCTCCACAACAATATAGGTAGGACATTTAAATGCTAACTTACCATCAATATATTCGAACATAATTATTTCTTAGCTATTCTTTTTAATAAACCGCCTTTCTTCGCATTTGCTTCTTGTTCTTTACCCTGAACATCTAAAACAGCTAAGGTAACCATATTTACAATTTCTCTTACCGAACTTCCAAGTTGAACAATATGAACGGGCTTATTCAAGCCCAACAAAATTGGTCCAATAGCTTCAGCTTCACCCAATTCCTGCAACAACTTATAAGCAATATTACCAGATTCCAGGTTAGGGAAGATTAATGTATTTGCCGGTCCATCTACCAATCTGCTAAAAGGGAAATTGTCTTTCAATAGCTCATGGTTCATCGCAAAATTACCCTGCATTTCGCCATCAACCACAATGTGCGGATGCTGTTCATGCAATATCTTCACTGCCTTTCTTACTTTTTCAGGAACCACACCTTCGTTAGAACCAAAGTTAGAATAAGATAACAAGGCAACGCGTGGATGAATGTTAAATTTACTAACCGATTGCTCAATAAGTAAAGTTAAATCAACCAGTTCCTCTGCAGTAGGATCAACATTTACTGTTGTATCTCCAAAAAACACAGGCCCTTTTTTGGTCATCATCATGTACATACCCGCAACACGGTTTACACCAGGCGCCGTACCGATTACCTGTAAAGCAGGCTTAATGGTCGAAACATAGTTCCTTGTCAAACCAGAAATCATCGCATCAGCCTCACCAAACTCTACCATGGATGCACCGAAGTAGTTCCTATCGCGCATTAATTTAGTAGCTTCAAATAAAGTTAAGCCTCTACGTTGTCTTTTTTCATACAAGAACTTACCGTATTTCTGCATCAATTCAGGCTCCTTAAATGGATCAATGATCGTTACACCTTCCAAATCCAGTGCACTTTCTTCAATGATCCGTTCAATCACCTCTTTATTTCCCAGTAAAATTGGAATCGCGATGTTCTCGTCTTTCACGATCTGGGCAGCCTTTAATATTTTATAATGATCTGCTTCAGCAAAAACAACACGCTTAGGATCAGATTTAGCTTTATTCGTAATTGCACGCATAATCGCATCATCCATCCCTAACCTGTTTTTCAGCTCTTCTATATAAGCATCCCAGTCGGTAATCACTTTACGTGCGACACCTGATTCAATTGCAGCCTTAGCTACGGCGGTCGAAACATTCGTCATCAACCTCATATCCATTGGCTTCGGAATGATGTACTCCTTACCAAACTTAATATTTTTCTCGTTATAGGCCATGTTTACAGCCTCAGGAACAGATTTCTTAGCTAGTTCAGCAATCGCTCTAACCGCAGCAATCTTCATCTCCTCATTGATCGCAGTGGCCCTTACATCAAGTGCTCCTCTAAAAATATAAGGGAAACCCAATACGTTGTTCACCTGATTAGGATAATCAGAACGGCCAGTAGCCATGATGATATCCTTACGGGATTTAATCGCCAACTCGTAAGCAATTTCTGGGTTAGGATTAGCCATTGCAAATACAATCGGATTTTTCGCCATTGATTTCAGCATATCCTCAGTTACGCAATCTGCGGATGACAAACCAATAAACACATCAGAATCCTTCATTGCTTCTTGAAGCGTATTCAGATTTCTTGAAGTTGCAAACTCTGCTTTTATAGCATCCAGGTTAGCCCTGTCAGCTCTGATCACGCCCGTACGGTCGCACATCACAATATTTTCTTTTTTTGCACCTAAAGAAACGTATAAACGGGAGCAGGAAATTGCCGCAGCACCTGCACCATTCACCACGATTTTAACTTTATCCATTTTCTTTTTCTGCAACTCGCAGGCATTTAACAATGCTGCAGCAGAAATAATGGCGGTACCATGCTGATCATCGTGCATTACAGGAATATTCATTTCCTGTTTCAAACGACGTTCAATTTCAAAACACTCAGGTGCTTTAATATCTTCTAAGTTGATCCCACCAAAAGTAGGCTCCAATGCTTTTACGATTTTAACAAAATCATCAACGTTTGTGGTATCCAGTTCAAGGTCAAAAACGTCAATATCTGCAAATATTTTAAATAACAATCCCTTGCCTTCCATTACCGGCTTACCAGCCTCAGGGCCAATATTACCTAGTCCTAAAACAGCGGTACCATTACTAATTACAGCTACAAGGTTACCTTTGGCTGTATATTTATAAACATCTTCTTTATTCTCTGCTATGCTTAAACAAGGCTCTGCAACTCCTGGCGAATAGGCAAGAGCCAGATCTCTTTGGGAGTTTGTTGGCTTGGTTGGTATAACCTGAATTTTTCCCGGCCGCCCTTGCGAGTGGTAGTCTAATGCATCTTGCTTTCTATTAATCTTACTCATAAAATGATCCTATGTAAAGCGCCAAAGTTACAATTCTTTTGATAAGCCATAAATAAAAAAAGATTAGAAAAGAATTAGCCCTTCATTGGCCTCGTTACATGCTTGCTTTCTGCTTGATGATAGATCTTTAGCCGCTGTCCAGGGACAATTGAAGATCCTTTTAAATTATTCCAAACTTTCAGGTCCTGCACTTCAACATTATACTTGTTTGCAATGGTACTCAGGTTCTGTCCTGAGGCAACCTTATGATATGAAATTGATGGTTTATGAACTGTTATTTTAGCTTTCTTCGTTGTCTTACCATCATTCGAAGCCAGTACAATGTGCTTATCTACTTCCAGCTCCTCTTCATTCAACAGCTGATATACTCTTGTAAAGCTGGCAAGATCTACCTTAGGCAGGATCACACGCTTGGGTGCTTGCACAGAACCATTTACAATCTTCTTTTTATAGGAAGGATTCAAGCTCCACAACTCATCCACATCAATATTCATGGCTTCTGCCAATGAAGGAAGGGAAACGAACCGATTTACCTGGATGGTATCCGTGTTTTTAAGAAAAGGCGATTTCTGGGCTTTGATTTGATGACTGCCCGAATAATTCATAACATATACCGCTGCAATAAAGGCAGGGACATAATTCCGTGTTTCCATAGGAAGGAACCTTCTTATTTCCCAAAAATCTCTGGAATCAGCTTTAGCAATAGCCCGGTTTACATTTCCCATTCCGCAGTTATAAGCAGCAATGGCTAACAACCAATCACCCAGCTCTTCATAAGCATCTCTAAAATAAGCCGCAGCTGCATAGCTCGCCTGTATAGGATCCTTACGCTCATCCACAAAATTATCCATGTTTAGGCCGTAACCCTTTGCTGTTGCAAACATAAACTGCCATAAACCCGTAGCGCCAACCCGAGATACGGCGTGAGCGTTCATAGAAGACTCTATAATAGGAAGATATTTAATCTCCTCAGGAATATTATAACTTTTAAGTGCTTTTTCAAAAATCGGGAAGTAATAACTAGAAAGACCAATCATCTTACCCATCATGTCTTTACGACCAGCGTAAATATCTATATAGTTTTGAACAAACTCATTATAAGTAAGCGGCACAGTTTTCTGGATAGAATCGAGTCTGGCCTTATAAACATAGTTATGGTTATGGAAAGTTGGGGTTTCGTCTACAACTGGTACATAGGTGGTGTCGGTTATAGCCAACTTTTGCTGTTGTTGCGCAGTTGCAGAAAAGCTGGTAAAAGCCACAGCGCAAGCGGATACAAAGCATATTAATATCTTCATAGGCATATTATTTCCTTTTTATCGGTTAATAAAATCTATTTCAGGCTTTATAAAAGCGGTGATGGTTTAGTTCGCCTGGTTCGTCAATTGCTCAACATTCTTGCTGCTTAAAAAAGCATGGGATAAAGACAATAGGTCTTGTTCCCCGAAATGCCTGGCCATCAACTGCATACTTAACGGTAAACCGTTATTATTATTGCCCAAAGGAATAGCAATCGCTGGAATTCCTGTCAAAGATGCCAATACAGTAAATATATCAGCCATATACATGACCAAAGGATCGTCGATATTTTCGCCGATATTAAACGCTGGTGTAGGTGTAACAGGACTAATTACTAGGTCAAAGCTGCTTAGCATCTCTTCCATCTTTTCCCTGATCAGTCTTCTTACCTGCTGTGCTTTCTGATAATAAGCATCATAATAACCAGCACTCAAAACAAATGTTCCCAATAAAATACGACGCTTCACCTCCTCACCAAAACCTTCGGCTCTGGATTGTTTATAAAGCTCGTTTAAACTGACAGCTTCCAGGTTACGGTGACCATAATGCACCCCATCGTATCGGGAAAGGTTAGAAGAGGCCTCAGCGGTAGTTAGCACATAATAAGCAGGCACTAAGTAATCTAATAAATCAAAAGAGACATATTCGACTGTGTGTCCTTGACTTTTAAGGGCCTCAATAGCCTTTAATATCGTTTCCTTTATATCTGTGTCTAGCGCGTCACTTTCCAAAGTTTCTTTCAAAACAGCAATCCTTTTAGGTGCAGTGTTTTTTAATCCATCTAAGTACGCTGGAACTACATGCTTAGAAACCGTACTATCGTGATCATCTGCGCCAGCCAAAACCTCTAGTAAAATTGCAGCATCACTAACAGAAGAAGTAATGGTGCCCACCTGATCAAAGGACGATGCATAAGCAATCACCCCATATCTGGAGATCCTGCCATAGGTAGGTTTTAAACCTATGCAACCGCAAAAAGCAGCAGGCTGCCTTACTGAGCCACCGGTATCAGTACCCAGAGCAGACAGGCATAAGTCGGCTTGAACAGCAACAGCTGAACCGCCAGAAGAACCACCGGCCACCTTCGTGTGATCAGCAGCGTTTTTTACCGCACCATAATAAGAAGTTTCATTAGAACCGCCCATCGCAAATTCATCACAGTTCAGCCTGCCAATAATTACGGCATCTTCACTAATTAGTCTTTCTACAACGGTAGCAGAATAGGGAGAAACAAAGCCCTCCAACATTTTAGATGAAGCAGTTACCTGATGATCTTTATAGCAGATATTATCTTTTATACCAATCACCATCCCTGCCAATCTACCTGCCGTCCCGGCGGTTATCTTTTCCTGTACAAGCTTAGCCTGTTGAGCTGCAGAATAAAAAAACACCTCATTAAACGCGTTGAGGTGTTCATTTTTTTCTATTTGCTTAAAATAATAGTCTAATAACTCTGGCAAACTGAGCATTTTCTGCTCAATAAGAGCTTGTACCTCTTTTAAGGAGTTATACTTCTTCAAACTTCAAGAATAGATTAAATTAAAAAATAGGGTTTGTAAACCTACAATGGTTTATTAGTGTTGCTACGGTTCTGATCAACAGCATCGTCAGCACCATCTTTTCCATCTTTAAATTCTTTAATTCCTTTTCCAAGGCCACGCATCAATTCAGGAATTTTTTTACCACCAAAAAGTAGCAATACAATTACTACAATGACAGCAATCTCTCCGCCGCCTAATCCAAAAGCCAATATTGTTGTATCAAACATGATATTTTAATTAAATTTTAGTTTTATCTGTTTCTATTTTTGTGTTCTCGTTATCTACAGCTGGTTCAGCTTTATTAAAGTCTATTGCTGGTTTATCTGTATCGTCATGATGGGCATTATCCTCAGGCTTATATTCATAAGGATGATGTCTGCTGTTATCAGCATCATTAAAGGTAGATTTAAAATCATTGATTTCATCGGTAATACCTACGGAATTAATATTCCTGTGGATTTCGCGCTTAACCCCTTCCGATGCATCCTTAAAATCTCTCAAACCTTTTCCAAGTCCTCGAGCCAATTCGGGCAATTTTTTACCTCCAAATAACAAAAGTACTACACCAAGGATTAGCATAATCTCGCCACCCCCCATGTTTAAAAACTCTATTAACGTCCCTGAATACATCTTGATCTCTATTTTACTTCTTTAAAACAAATATAAACAATTAATTGCAATAGTTTATTTAGCGATCCATGATGCAGGATTCTGCGCCACAGCTCCTCTATAAATCTGAAACATCAATTCTGGCATATCACCCGAAGTAGCTACCGTTCCAATATTCTGTTTTGTACTTACTTCATCACCTGCACTTACGCTTACTGATCTTAAGTTCTGATACACAGTAAAGAACTGCCCATGCTTAATCAGCACATAATGTCTACCCAATGCACTTCCCACTTTACTCACCTTTCCATTAAACACTGCTCTTACGCCCGCGCCTTCCGAAGTTTGAATGGTTATCCCTGCGTTGTCATAACTCGCCTGACCTTCCTTATGCTTTCCGAAACTCTCCGTAATTGATCCAGATGTTACTGGCCAAGGTAAAGCACCTCTATTACTTTCAAATGCGGCCGACAACTTTGCAGCCTCAGGCGTTGCAGCTAAATAACCACTGCTACTTGGTTTTGGTTTTGCAACTGCTACTGGTGCGACTGCAGCTGGTGCAGGTTTATTTTCAGCCTTCGCTTTTGCCGCAGCGGCGGCAGTAGCGGCAGCAGCCTTCGCTTTTGCAGCCCTTTCGGCCTTTTCCGCAGCTATCCTTGCGGCTTCCAGTGCACGTTTTCGCTCCAGTTCAATCTCACGAACAATTGCCGCCCGGATATTCCGGTCAATCTGTGCCTGTTGTTTTTTACGGGTAGCAATATCCTGACGGAATTGCTTTTCCTGCTTACTGTACTTATTCAGCACAGCCGATTGTTCAGACTTATTCTTACCCAACTTATCCTTTTCATTCTCCTGCTCATGCAAAAGATTACTTTTTTCTTTCAGGTTCTTATCTAAAATAACAATTTTATAGTTTAGATCTTTCTGTGTCCCCTGTATGTATCCCGCCTGTTTTTTACGGTACTGCCCAAATTGCTGCAAATATTTGATCCGCTTATAAGCCTGATTAAAATCCTTTGCTGCAAAAATAAACATCATCTTATCATAGGCATTCTTATTCCGCTGGGCAAACCTGATCATTGCACCATATTCCTTTTTCAGTTGCCCAAGCTGCCCTTTCAGATTAATTACAGTATTGGTATTTTCATGAATCTGGTTGTCCAGATTCTTCATTTCAGAGTTAATCACCGAAATCTTATCTTGCATTAACTTGATTTTAGTATTTAATGCATTAATTTGGCCTAAGGTTAACTTTTTATTATTGGCCGTTTTTTTCAGGTTTCGCTGCAACAGATCAATCTCTCTTTGTATCGCCTCTTTTTTTCTTTTAAGTTCCGAGCTGCTTTGGGCAAATGCAACCGATGTGGATAATATAAATAGGAGGAGGAAAAGAAATCTGCTTAGCTTCATTGGGTCAAAAGTATAAAAAAAATCAGTTTATTACTTCATACTTCCCAGGAACACTAAACGGGAAATCAAGTGGAACATTGCGCTCTACATTATAATATTCAAGCTCAATGTTTACAATCTTGTTTCCTGTCATCGAATTTATCGTCAATCCCTTGGGAAACAATGAGCCCCCCAAATCCTGGTAAACTCCATTATACAGAATTTTTAAAGCCTGACCAGCAGCAACATCATTAACATTGCTTTCACTAACCTTCATTACACCATCAAAAAGCACCTTATAAATAAGCGCTTCTTTTTCACCCTGCAATATCCACTGACCATCCGTTTTCTCAATTTTCGCCTGATCGTTCAAAAAATAAGGGATCGTATTACCTAATAAAATAGATTCCAACCAGTCAAAACTTACCTGCTTATTGGTATACTTATGGATATAACTGAAAGGTTGTTTTAAATATACACCCTGAAAATTGTTGCGTACCTTAATGCTATCTGGTGTAATTAAGGCCCTAGCCACCTCAATACCGGCCAATGCAGTAACGCTCACCCAAATACGGCGCCCCTTTTCCATTCGGATGTTCATCGTTGCATTGTTTTTGCTACCACCCAGATCCAACTTCGCCTTTGCCTTAACTGACAAGGTGCTAAAAACTAAATCCTTAGACTTCAACAATTGAATATTCTCGGCGACCTTACTACTTAATTCAGTTCCGGGCTGCTTAGCGGGCACTGTTACTTTCCTAGTTTTACAAGCCAACAAGCTCGTTGAAAGCAAAGCTACCCACAATAAATTATTCCAAATATTTCCGCTCATAGATCTTTTTATTTAGTTTTTCTGAGCCGTTACCAGCTGCTTTTGCTTTTTTCCATTCTACCACAGCCCGTTCTTTATCACCGTTTACAAACAAAACATCGCCATATAATTCCAGATAAATCCCATTATCGGCATCCAGCTGCAAGGCCGACTTCACATGGGGTAAAGCCAGGCTATTTTGATTATCCTGATGCAATGCTAAAGCCATAAAGTAATATAAAATAGCCTGGTTAGGATAAATATCCAGTGCCGCCTCGGCGGTTTTTATAGCCTCTTTATAATGCTTTAAAAGCAATTGTATGTTCAAAGCTTGCTCCCAGGCTCTATAAGGATGTTCTTCCCCTTCCAACACCGTTTTAAACTGGGCCAATGCTCCAGGTAAATCGCCTTTTTTATATAAGCTTTCACCAAGTAACATGGTTTGTTCAACAGCCGTCAGCTCCGACTTCCCACGCTCTTCATTACGTTCCTCTTCAGCAGATGCATTTATCTTTCCCCCTGAAGTTACACGCCTTCTTGCACGGGCAAGCTCATCAGAGGCCCCAAACTTTTTCTCCAGCTCATCATAGCCCTTCATCGCCTCCGCAGTTTTACCTGCCATCAGATAAGCATTGGACCTATCGAAATAATAATCAGGTTTATCTGGCGAAAGTCGGATCAGCTGGTTCAAAACCCCAGCCATGGCATTCATATCGCCCTTACGCTTATACAATTCAGCCATCAGCATCCAATACCAGGTATTATTGGTCTCCAAAGCCGTAGCCTTCTTTATGGCCATTTCTGCTTCATAAAGATTATTCTGCCTATAGTTTACAATCGCTATCTCATAATAAACAGCAGCATTCTTAGGATCCAATTGTAGTATTTTGTTGAAACTCTCGTTCGCCCTACTGTAATCTTCATTCAGTTTATCACGCAAACCAGCAAAAAAAAGCACTTTTATCATTGCCGTATCTGCCAATGGCACGGCAGGCTTTTGAGCAAACAATGCAGAAGCACTACCCAACAACATCAATAAAAGCACTTTTAATCTTTTCATTTATTTACCTGTATGTCCATAACCACCCGCACCACGAGCCGTATCACTTAATTCTTCAACTGTATTCCAGGCAATGGTCTCATGTTTTGCAATCACCATTTGCGCAATTCTATCGCCATTGTTAACTACAAAATCAGTATCCGACAAATTAACCAATAGCACCTTAATCTCTCCACGGTAATCCGCATCGATGGTACCTGGTGAATTCACAATACTGATGCCATGTTTATAAGCCAAACCACTACGCGGACGGATCTGTGCTTCGAAACCAACCGGAAGTTCAATATATAAACCAGTTGGAACCAAAACACGTTGCAAAGGTTTAATCGTAATTTCAGTTTCTATAAAAGCGCGCATATCCATCCCTGCCGCATGAGCAGTTTCGTATTGAGGCAATGGATGACCTGAATTGTTAATGATATTTATGTTCATCGTTTTTTTAATATTAATTTCAACTGATCTTTTTCAAAATAGACCACACCCACCAAAAAGACCAATAGCAAGGCATTACCAATATAAAGATTCCTATTAAATACCCAAAAAGAAAGCACCACCAGTACAACCGAAACCAACAGGTAAGCAAGCATCCTTTTCAAATCATAAGGTATAGGATAATGCTTCTGTCCAAGTATATATGAAATGAACATCATCACAAAATAAGCCAGCATAGATACCCACGCAGAGCCCATATAGCCATACTTTGGTACAAGAACAATGTTCAATACAATGGTGGTTATTGCGCCGACGACAGAGATATACAAGCCAAATTTTGTTTGATCTGATAATTTATACCAGATAGATAGGTTCACATAAATTCCCAGAAACACATAACCAAGCAGCAAAAAGGGCACAGCGTTTAATCCCACCCAATATTCCCTATCAATAAAATACTTAAGGATATCGATATTTGCAATCAGGCCGACAAAAATAACTGCCAGAGCAATGACGAAATAATTCAAAATCATCGCATAGGTTTGTTTGGCATTTGCACTTTTAGCATGACTAAAAAAGAAAGGTTCTGCACCCAATCTAAATGCGGTAATAAACAAACTTAAAAATACGGCAATTTTACAAACAGCACCGTAAATCCCCAGATTATATTCAGAAACCCCGAGCTGGGTGATGATCATTTTATCCAGATTTTCATTCACCACAAAAGAGAGATTAGCCACTAAAACCGGCCATGAATAGGAAACCATTTTACCAAAAAGCTCCTTATCAAACTTAAGCTGCAGCTTCATCAATTCGGGCAAAAGCAAGATCAAAGTCAGCACACTTGCAATCAGATTTGAAATAAACACATATCCTATCCATTCTGCTCTGTACCATGAACCAAACCATTCCCCTATCGGGCCGCCAAATTTAATGATAGCTGGAACAGCAAATAAAAAGAATAGATTGAAGCCAATAAAGCTGCCAATATTCAGGAATTTGATCAAACTATACCGCATAGGACGCTCATCAGCTCTAACTTTTGCAAATGGAATTACGCAAATGGCATCTATGAAAAGTAACCATACAAAATAGTGCACATACTTTACATAATCAGTCATTTCATCCGGTCCACTGGCAAAATATGCGGCTATAGGTGACGAGAATACAATACCTGAGATTAAAAAGAGTGTGGCGATAAGGGCAACACAGAAAAATGTGTTGTTGTAAACCTCTTGTTTTTTATCCTCATGCTTATTCAGGTATCTGAAAAACGTGCTTTCCATACCAAAAGCAAGAATCGCATTGATCATGGACGCCGAGGCATACATCTTCGTAAAGATCCCATATATTCCAGGTTGAAATACGCCCGTAAAAAGTGGCGTAAGTATAAAATTAAATAGCCTGGAAACTACGGTTGTCACACCATAAATAGCTGTCTGTCCAAGAAATCTCTTTATCGATGACATCTATTTCTTAATGATTTCAAAATTCTGATAGTTTTTGACAGATCCCGGTGTAATCTCTACGTTCTCAATCTTAGCACGATCTGTCCCCTCGTTACACCAATCCGTAAAAACTTCCAGCAAAGTATCATCCCCTTCGGCCTCTATGTAGACACTACCGTCTACTTCATTTTTAATCATCCCCCTAATCCCCATCTGGTCAGCTACAACCTTGGTTACAGCCCTAAAAGAAACACCTTGTACCTTTCCAGTAATCTTAATTTGTATATGTTTTATTTCCATGTATACTTTTATAATTTAATCAATGCTATCCGCTCTTTCTCCCTCAAAAACTCCGCCCAAATTGATGCTAATATCTCTGCTGCCGGCTTTATCTCTTTCAACATTGCCGACACTTGACCTATTTCCAATTCTCCTTGCTCAATATCGCCCTCAAACATACCTAATTTAGCGCGTGCCCTGCCTAAAATTCTCACCAGTGTATCCTTATCTGCACCATCAGCTTCCGCCTGCACAATCACATCTGCAAACTCATTTTTAAGCAGCCGAACAGGAACGACTTTCTTCATCGTCAATTTCGTATCCCCCTCCGCAGCATCTATAATCTTCTCTTTAAACTGAGGATGCCCTGACGATTCTTCAGCAACAGCAAATGCCGAGCCGATCTGAACCCCATCAGCACCTAAGGCCATTGCCGCGAGCATTGCCCTGCCGCTTCCAATCCCACCGGCAGCAATAACGGGTATTTTAACTATATCGCACACCATAGGAATCAAGCACATTGTCGTAGTTTCTTCTCTCCCGTTGTGTCCCCCAGCTTCAAAACCTTCGGCAACAATAGCGTCCACACCGCAAGCTTCTGCTTTTAACGCAAATTTGGTATTGGCAATTACGTGTACAACGGTGATTCCTCGCCCTTTTAAAAAGTCTGTCCAAAGAGCTGGATTACCCGCAGATGTAAACACAATACGCACACCTTCATCAACAATGATCTTCATCACGTTCTCCACATTCGGGTAAAGCAAAGGTACGTTTACCGCGAAAGGTTTTGTGGTAGCCGCTTTACACTTCCTAATATGATCCAGCAAAACATCGGGATACATTGATCCGGCTCCAATAATACCCAAACCACCAGCATTAGCAACCGCCGAAGCCAGTCGCCAACCACTACACCACACCATTCCGGCTTGGATTATCGGGTATTTTATCCCAAATAGTTCAGTAATTCTATTCGCCATATTGTTGATCACCTTTCATTAAAACAATCGCTTTACCATATCTCCTAAAATCACTGCCCCATCCTTTTCCGTAAATTCAACCAGGTTAATACCTGGCTGTTTCCCCAATTCAAAACTGCCAAAACGCCTGTCGATTCCCAAAAATTCCGCCCCGTTAAAGGTAGCCCATTTCAGTAATTGTTCAGTTGGCACATCAAAGCGTTCCTGCAGTAAGTTCATCTCCGAAAGAATACTTAAACTATCATTACTAGCCAGGCTATCTGTCCCTAAAGTAATCCTTATACCCGCAGCCCTCATCATGTTTACATCAGGCAACATATTTTCTATATATAAATTTGCATGTGGACATAAGCACCAATACAAATTGGGATGAATACTTGTGGCAAAAGCTACATCAGCAGCTGTGGTATAGGTATTATGTACCAGTAAGGTTTTCAAATCCGATGATAGCAGCGGCAGATAAGTCTGCAGCGATGTTTTTCCTGAGGGCTTAAAAAAGCTAATATCCTGTCCTAAAAACTTAAAAAGTGCTAAAAAACCACCTGTCTTTTGTTCAAAAAAAGCGTTTTCATCCGCTGTCTCCTGATTATGAATCGTCAATGGCCCATCCTGATATTGCGCATAGACATTCAGTTCCTGAAACAATTCGGGAGATACGGAATAAGGAGCATGAGGCACAATAGAAACTGGCAAAGGACTCAGATCATCTTTAAACTGCTTAGCCCTTTTCATTGCTTCTTTAGCCAGATCTGGATTAAAACCCATAATCTCCAAAAACGAGTGATAATAAACAGGGGTATTCACTTTCAACGCTTTTGAAATGAGTTGATTACAAATATCTCCAACGGCAACTATCCCATTTTCATACATCTCAATATCGGCCTTTAATATGGCTAGATTTAACTCATATTCGTCAGAAGTTCTCAGTTTAATCACCGACTTCACAAAGTCAGGCAAGCCTGTATGCTTCGGAATTTGACCTTTAAGATTCGACAACTCGATATGGCAATGTGTATTTACAAAACCAGGAACCAACAAGCCTTCATGAAATTGAATGTCATTTATTTGCTTTTCCTTCGCTTCCTGAGGGGTATAAACACCTTTAATAGCACCGATCGAATCAATCGAAAGCACTCCATTTTTTATTGGCGGACCAACTACAGGATAAACATAGCTTGCTGAAATATGAGAAATCATACGCAAATAAAAGATTTTTCCATCTAAAAACTACTATAGGCTATTTTATATAGAGATCAATTATATTTGTAGGGAGAACAACTTATGAACCGAATAGACCGACTTTTTGGAATACTTTTATTACTACAAACGAAGAAATATATTTCTGCGGATAAAATCGCGGATCAATTTCAAATTAGTACCCGAACGGTCTATCGTGACATTAAGGCTTTGCTAGAACAAGGTGTTCCCATCAGTTTCGAACAACCCAGGGGATATTATATTGTTCAAGGATATTTCTTACCGCCAGTTTCTTTTTCTTCAGATGAAGCGAATGCCTTACTGATCATGGAGCGAATGGTATCGCGTTTTGCAGACAAATCCATCTTCACCAATTACACTTCGGCGCTAAACAAGGTCAAGGCGGTATTGAAACATGCTCAAAAGGAAAAACTGGAACTCCTTAATGAAAGCATCAAATTTCAACTGAACCACGAATGGATGAATGAGGAATTTGATCATCTGGCTGATCTGCAGAATGCCATTTCGGGCAAGTATATCATCGAGATCGACTATCAGAACCAAAATAAAGAAAGCAGCAAGCGCGAAGTTGAGGCGATTGGACTCGTATTTTACGCATACAACTGGCACTTGATTGCCTGGTGCCATTTGCGTAATGAGTACCGTGACTTTAGAGTTTCCCGTATTGTAAAGGTCCGCAACCTTGAAATCCCTTACCGTAAAACGGTCCATATGGCATTAAATGAATACATGAAGTCGCTGCCGGTAAATTATTAAATAATTTAATTGTAATTCAAAAAACAGACTGCCATAGGGTTGTCAGCGCCCCTTCTTTAATTTGTGTTATTAATCCAAACATTAAAAACACAATATTATGAGCAGAATTAAAATGTTCCTTAAAGAAATGGAAGAGACAGCAGTAACCACCCGTAAAATGCTGGAAAGGATACCAAACGATAAATTTGACTGGCAGCCACATCCTAAAAGCATGACGGTAAAAAGACTGGCCACCCACATTGCTGAACTTCCGTCCTGGGTTCCCATGGCCCTGACGACTGATGAGCTTGATTTTGCAGACAATCCTTATCAGCAGGAAAACGTAAATACCACAGAAGAGTTGCTAGCTTACTTCGAAAGATCATTGCAGGATGGACGCAGCCACCTTATCGAAAAGTATGAAGAAGTTCTGGACAAAGACTGGACGCTACGAAATGGAAAACAGGTTTATAGTGTAGAGCCTAAGGCCGATGTAATCCGTATGAGCTTAAATCAAATTGTGCATCACCGGGCCCAGCTAGGTGTGTATCTAAGATTAATGGATATCCCTATTCCGGGTAGTTACGGACCAAGTGCCGATGAAATGTAGGCTTAAAGTTCAAAGCATAAAAATATTTTTATAGTTTATATGGGTATAAATTGATTCCTTTGTAAATAAATTTATACCCATACCCATGTCTGACTCTACCACACGGTTAAATAAATACATTAGTGAAAGCGGTTTATGCTCGAGAAGAGCGGCCGACAGATATATTGAGCAAGGAAATGTATATATCAACGGCAGAAAAGCCAAAGTAGGTGACAAGGTATATTTTGGTGACGTCATCACTGTCAACGGACAGACGATAGAGCCAAAAGAGGTTGACAGCACTATTTTAATCGCTTATAACAAACCTGTAGGAATAACCAGCACAACTGAAGCTGGAGTTAAAAGCAATATGGTTGACCATGTGAACCATAGCGATAGAGTATTCCCTATCGGACGTCTGGATAAAGACTCACAAGGACTGATCTTCTTAACAAATAATGGCGACCTGGTAAATAAAATTTTAAGGGCTGGCAATAATCACGAAAAAGAATACCTGGTTACTGTAAATAAACCAATTACCGAATCTTTTATTTCCGGTATGGCTAAAGGCGTTCCGGTATTGGGCGTGATGACAAAAAAATGTAAGGTAAAACAAGAGAGTACTTTTGTATTTAGAATTATATTGGTTCAAGGCCTAAACCGTCAGATCAGGAGAATGTGTGAGCATTTTGGATTTGAGGTAACCAAACTGGAAAGAGTAAGGATCATGAACGTTAGCTTAAAGGGTATTCCTGTAGGCGAATGGAGAGAACTTACACCAGAAGAGCAAACTGAGATATTTAACCTTGTTGCAAAATCAAGCGCATTAGAGGCTGCATCGGCTCCTAAACGTGTAAATAAAAAACCTAAGGCACAAGCTGAAGAAGATTTATCGGAGAATGTTACGCCTGGAAGAACTAAAGGAAAAAGACCTGGTAAAAAAGCTCCTGGTTCTGTGACCAGAGAAGAGCGTGCACCTGGTGGAAAGGGTAAATCTTTTGGTAAAGTGCCGGCAAGCAAATCAAGAGGAGGAGGCGCAGCGAGTAGCGATTGGTTTAAAGCAGGTGGTCCTAGCAAAAGACCAGTTAAACCTGGTAATGGTAGATCTGGAGCTCCGGCTGCAAAAACCAGAAGCCCTAAACGATAGGCTTTTATACCTTTACCCCACAATTACAATCTGTATTGCATTTTTTTGGTAACTTTGCATTTAAATGCCTACTACAAATAAAATAGATATTCGTTCATTAGACCTGCCACAGCTTCAACAGCACTTTACGGCTATGAAGGAACCTGCCTATAGGGCAAAACAGGTCTACCAGTGGCTTTGGGAAAAATCAGCCCGTTCATTTACAGAAATGAGCAATCTTTCCAAAGACCTTAGAAATAAGTTGGATGAGCATTATGCGATTAATGTTGTAGAGGTAAACAACTCACAGTTCAGCAACGACCATACTATCAAAAATGCATTTAGACTGTACGATGGAAATATCGTAGAGGGTGTTTTGATTCCAATGGAAGACCGCATGACTGCTTGTGTAAGCTCACAAGTAGGTTGTAGTTTAACCTGTAAGTTCTGCGCCACAGGTTATATGGATCGCAAACGAAATCTAAATGCTGACGAAATTTATGACCAGGTCGTACTGATCGATCAACAGGCAAAGAAAAACTATAATGTTCCCCTTACCAATATTGTTTACATGGGTATGGGAGAGCCACTGCTAAATTATGCCAATGTGATGAAATCTATTGAGCGCATTACTGCTCCTGATGGATTAAATATGTCGTACAAACGCATCACGGTTTCTACAGCGGGTATTGCTAAAATGATAAAAAAACTTGCCGATGATGGTGCTAAATTTAATCTGGCCCTGTCACTTCATGCGGCGAATGACAAAAAGCGAAATGAGATTATGCCAATTAATGAGGCCAATTCATTAAAAGCACTTGCGGAGTCGTTAAAATATTATTTTGCCAAAACTAAGAACCCTGTAACCTACGAATACATCGTTTTCAATAATTTTAATGATGAAATTGAGGATGCAATGGAACTGGCAAAGTTCTGTAAACATGTACCTTGTAAAGTAAACCTGATTGAGTACAACCCTATCCAGTTTGCTGATTTCCTTAATGCTGAAGGAGACAAGATAGACGCGTTTTCTAACTACCTAAAAAATCAAGGCATCACAACAAACATCAGACGCAGTCGTGGTAAAGATATTGATGCTGCCTGTGGACAACTAGCCGTTAAGGAACAAAATTAAGCGCCCTTTTAACCAGTGTAACCCTAAAACACATTAGATTGACAGCATGATGCTGTTTAACCGTTTTTTAGGCGACCTCGTTGCCCTCTTATTCCCCAACCTATGTTGTGGCTGTTACACCTCTCTATATCATGGTGAGGACCAGTTATGCACTAGATGTATTTATCATCTTCCTTATACCGATCATCATCTCCATAAAGAGAATGGAGCCGCCAGACAGTTGTGGGGCCGTCTACCCTGCCATGCAGTCATGTCATTACTCTATTTTAAAAAGGGAGCTCGCACACAAAACATCATCCATCATCTAAAGTACCGGGACCGCAAAGATCTAGGAATAAAGCTTGGGGGCATGATTGCTCAAAAGCTATTGATGAATCCTGCGTATGATGATGTCGATTTGATTATCCCAGTGCCGTTGCATCGCCGCAGGGAACACCAAAGAGGCTACAACCAAAGTTTATGTGTAGCGCAAGGAATTTCATCGACATTAAAAATCCCGGTAAACACCCGTTGTTTGTTGCGTACACAAGCAACCACAACTCAAACTAAAAAAGGACGATACAAACGATTTGAAAATATGAAGCAAGTATTTTCAATTGTGGAGTTAGCCAGCCTTAAAGACAAGCACATTTTACTGGTTGATGATGTCATAACAACCGGCGCTACATTAGAAGCTTGCGGGATCGTTTTGTTTGAAGCTGGAATTAGCAAGCTCAGCATTGCCACTGTTGCATTTGCCAAGTAAAAATCTTTCCTAAGGAAAACAGGCTCTCTTCTCATTAGAGCCTGTTTTCCCCGAAAAAACAATTTTATGACAAAAAAAACTTCCAATATATTTGGCAATTCAAAAATAATTCCCACCTTTGTTGCGAGAGCGTTAATTTAAGGGTCGATAAACTCATTCTTTGAGTTATCGGCCCTTTATCTTTTACCCCAAAAAGAGTATCCATTCCGCTATTTTTATAAGATTTTATTGGTATAAATGAATGGAGAGCAGTTCTCTGATTTCTTCAGGTTTGAATGGTTTTAAAATATGTCCATTCATTCCCGATTCTTTAAACTTCCTGTATTCGTTCTGAAGGGTTGAGGCTGTTAAAGCAATAATGGGAACCATTTTAAAATAATTATCAGGCTGACTTCGAATAATTCGGGTGGCTTCAAAACCGTCCATTCCAGGCATTTTAATATCCATAAACACCAAATCATAGCGCTCATCCTTAACCTTATGTATGGCCTCTTCGCCATTAAGGGCAAAATCAATATTCAGCCCAAACTTCCCCAGGATTCTTTTGGCAATTAACAGATTGATTTCATTATCGTCTACGATAAGTATCCTTTTACCTGTAAATGCTTCGGCTTGCGCAATCAGCTCTCCCCCAGTAGCGAGCAGAGATGATTTTAAAAAGTTCAAAGTAAAAGAAAAGCAAGTCCCTTCGTCTTCTATACTTTTAACCTCAATCTCGGAATTGTACAACTCCAATAACCTTTTGGTGATGGCCAGCCCCAAGCCTGTACCGCCATACTTTCTTGAAATATCCGTTTTAGCTTGTGTAAAAGCTTCAAAAATGTAGCTGAGCTTATCTTCAGGTATACCTATCCCGTTATCACTTACCTCAAAATGAATGGCTATATACTGCTCATCACTCGCTATAAGTTTAAGCTGAAGGATGATTTTACCCTGATATGTAAACTTAATGGCGTTGCCTAACAAGTTCATCAGAATTTGGTAAAGCCTGGTCTTATCGCCCGAAACAAGCTTAGGGATTTCCTCGTCATATAGCAACACCAGCTCATTCTCTCTCTTACTCGCATTGACACCTAAAGAAGTCACAATATCCGTAGTTAACGCTTTCATGGAGAACGGCATTAGCTCCAAATGCAGATTACCCGTCTCTATTTTTGTGAAGTCCAGGATATCATTAATAATATTGAGCAAATTTTCGCCTGAAAACTTCAGGATATTCAAATCTTCGATTTGCGAAGGCTTCGGATCATTATCCATCAACAGATGCGTCATCCCTATGACCGCATTCAATGGGGTCCTGATCTCATGACTCATTACAGAAAGAAACATTTCTTTAGCCTCACTCAATTGCAAGGCCTGCTCTTTGGCCTCAACCATTTCCCGCTCTACTTGCTTACGCTGAGTAATATCTGTGATTAGGTCAATCTGCCTTTCGAGTTTCCCTGTCAGCCCCAAAACCGGTGTGGTGGCTACAGAAAGCCAAACCATTGTCCCATCTTTTTTCTTTGCCTCAACTTCTATAGAATAGGCCTGCTTATTTTGTGCTTTTTCTCTTGCTTCATTAATTAATTGCTGTTGAGCATCATCACTTTCGGCACAAAGTATGTCCCCCAATCTAAATCCATTAAGTTCGGTAGCGGTATACCCCGTTAATCGTTCCAGAGATTGATTGACCCAGGTGGTATAACAGTTAGCATCAGAGATGTTGACACCAGTATTCGTCTCACTAGCAACTAATGATAAGACCTGCAACTCCTCTTCGGCATTTTTCTTGTCAGTTATATCAATAATGATTTCTACTTCTATCTCGACTTTTCCCGCCTCATTAAATACTACAGTATTATAAATAGAGATCCATATTGGCTGCTTATCTTTACGGTAAGCCAAGAGGTCGACTGTAAAAGATTGGTTTCTTTTAGTCAACTCCCTTGCGTGTTCCAAAAGTTCCATATCTGTTCTTGGCCCCGAAATCAAATCCCCTAAACGCTTTCCTTTCAGATCATTCAGATTAAAGCCGGTAATTTTCTCAAAAGCCTCATTTACCCAGGTTACATGGTTATTGGCATCGTTTATAACAACCGCATTGTTCACCTTACTGGCGACAAAGGAGAGCTTCATCAGCTCATGCTCCACCTTTTTATTTTCAGTAATGTCTCTACCATAAGCATACCACTTTTCATTCTTGGTAACCATTGTCCAACTGATCCAGCGAATAACGCCGGATTTACTGACAATCCTAAAGTCATTCTCGAATTGCTTAATCCCTTTCCTGAGCCCATCTTCAATCGTATTGATCACTCTATTGAGATCTTCACGATGACAAAAACTCCAGATATTTAAACCTTCAGCTTCCTCAACACTATATTCCAGCAGATTAGTAACAGCATTATTAATAAACAAGACTATGCCCATTTTATCCAGAATACAATGTATTTCGGGAGATACTGCGGAAATATTAAGCAATTCTTCAAAGCGCTGTGCATGAGCAGCGAGTTCCTCACTTTTCCTTTGTAAGGATATATGGGTCATGACTTCCTTAGCCAGCGTTTGCAGTCCTTCTTTCTGAGCGCTGGTAAATTCCCGTGGCACCGTATCAAAAACACAGACTGTACCCAACTTAAAGCCATTCTCGTCTATTAAGGGGGCACCGGCATAGGATCTTACATAGGGGATTTCTATTACGGATGGATGATTTTTAAACCGATCATCCTTCAGGGCATCATAAACTTCAAAAACATCATCATTCTCGCTGATGATGGTATGTTCACAAAATGAGATTCCTCGCGGAATCTCATTAAATGTAATGCCTATTGAGGATTTGAACCAGACCCTATTTTCATCAACCAATGCAATCAATGCAATAGGTGCGCTGCATACAAGTGATGCAAGCTTGGCTATATTATCGAACTGATACTCCGAAGGGGTATCCAGGATATGATAACCATGCAGCGCGCTAACGCGATTATTTTCACTAGTTGATGAACGCTGGTCTTTTGATAACATTTAGCTTTGTAAAGCCGTTATTTATACAACGGAAAACGACTTACTAAATTTATCACTTTTTCTTTTACTTGCGCTAAATTACTTTCATCTTCTGCATTTGTCAATACCTGATCAATCAAGTCAACAATTTCTGCCATTTCGGTTTCTTTAAAACCTCTTGTTGTAATAGCTGCAGTACCAACTCTAATTCCTGAGGTTACAAATGGAGATTTGTCATCAAAAGGAACCATGTTTTTATTTACTGTGATCTCTGCTTTTTCCAATGCATTTTCAGCAAGCTTACCAGTGATATTTTTATTACGTAAATCGATCAACATTAAATGATTATCTGTACCACCAGAAATGATACCGTATCCTTTAGCTACAAAAGCTTTGGCCATTGCCTGTGCGTTTGCTTGTACTTGTTTAATGTAAGTTAAATATTCATCACTTAAAGCTTCGCCAAATGCGATTGCTTTAGCCGCAATAATATGTTCTAACGGACCACCTTGAGTACCTGGGAAAACTGCCATATCTAATACAGATGACATCATTCTGGTTTCTCCTTTAGGCGTTTTTAATCCGAATGGATTTTCAAAATCTTTACCCATCATGATCATACCACCACGAGGTCCACGTAATGTTTTATGCGTAGTTGTAGTAACGATATGGCAATGAGGAAGTGGGTTTTGTAATAATCCACGGGCAATTAAGCCTGCTGGATGAGAAATATCGGCCATTACTAATGCACCAATCTTATCAGCCACCTTGCGTACAAATGCATAATCCCATTCTCTGGAATAAGCAGAAGCACCAACGATAATTAATTTAGGACGTTCTGCAAGGGCTAGTTCTTCCAGCTTTGCATAATCGATCCTACCATCTTCTTTTGTCACACCATAAAATAACGGCTGATACAATTTTCCTGAAAAGTTAACCGGAGATCCGTGTGTTAAATGTCCACCATGTGAAAGATCAAAACCAAGGATTTTATCACCTGGCTTAATCACTGCAAGCATTACTGCAGCATTTGCTTGTGCACCCGAATGCGGTTGTACGTTTACCCATTCTGCACCAAAAAGTTTTTTAGCACGTTCAATAGCTAAGGTCTCTATAGTGTCAACCACTTGGCATCCACCATAATACCTTTTACCTGGTAGTCCTTCAGCATATTTATTAGTTAAGCAAGAACCTGCAGCCTCCATCACTTGTTTGCTCACAAAGTTTTCAGACGCGATCAGTTCCAAACCATGTTCCTGACGGGCCAATTCTTTGTCAATCAAATCAAAAATTAATGTATCTCTAGTCATTTATCAATGTATTTTTTTGTAAAATTAGCGATTTTCCTTCTTAGTTTAATAACAAAATACCTTACTTTGTACTTTCTATTCTATAAAGCCTGCATGGAAGACAATAACGGTCCGTTTTTACCCAATATAAATTATCCCGCTGATTTAAAGCGGTATAAAGAACAAGATTTAGAGCAAATAGCACAGGAACTTCGCCAATATATTATTGATGTAGTGAGTGTAAATGGCGGACATTTTTCATCAAGTCTTGGTGTGGTAGAATTAACAGTTGCTTTACATTACGTATTAAACACCCCTTATGATAAACTGGTATGGGATGTTGGTCACCAAGCTTATGGTCATAAAATATTAACCGGAAGGAAATCTGTATTTCATACCAACCGAATCCTTAACGGAATCAGTGGTTTTCCGAAAATCAGTGAAAGTGAATACGATACCTTTGGTGTTGGGCACTCTTCTACCTCTATTTCTGCAGCACTAGGTATGGCTGTTGCTTCGCACTACAAAGGCGAAACTGACCGTCAACATGTAGCCGTAATTGGCGATGGTGCAATGACCGCAGGTCTTGCCTTCGAAGGATTAAATCATGCGGGTATTGAAAACTCTAACCTACTGGTAATTTTGAACGACAATTGTATGTCGATCGACCAGAATGTTGGCGCTTTAAAAGAATATTTAACGAGCATTACGACTTCGAAATCCTACAACCGCTTTAGGGATGATATTTCGCAAGTATTAATTAAACTTTCTGAGCTTGGGCCAAATGCGCACAAGTTTGTAAAGAAAATGGAAAAAAGCATTAAAGGCACTTTACTCAAACAAAGTAATTTCTTTGAGGCACTAAACTTCAGGTATTTTGGTCCGGTTGACGGCCATGATGTACAACGTTTAGCGCAAGTGATCAGGGATTTAAAAGATATTCCTGGCCCTAAGCTTTTACATATTGTGACTTTAAAAGGCAAGGGCTTCGCTTTAGCCGAGAAAGACCAAACCAAATGGCACGCGCCAGGTTTGTTCGATAAAATCACTGGTGAAATCAAGAAATCAGTATCTGATAAACCACAACCTCCAAAATATCAGGATGTTTTTGGACATACCCTGGTAGAACTTGCTGAGGCGAATAAAAGGATTGTGGGTATTACGCCTGCTATGCCTTCAGGTTCATCGATGAACATTATGATGAAAGCGATGCCAAACCGTGCATTTGATGTGGGGATTGCAGAACAGCATGCAGTAACCTTCTCTGCAGGTTTAGCTACACAAGGCCTTGTTCCATTTTGTAATATATACTCCAGCTTTATGCAAAGGGCTTACGATCAAGTAATTCATGACGTAGCCATTCAGAACCTCAATGTGGTATTTTGTCTAGACCGTGCCGGTGTTGCCGGATCTGACGGAGCTACACACCACGGGGCTTATGATCTTGCTTATATGCGTTGCATCCCAAACATGACTATTGCAGCTCCAATGAATGAAGAAGAGCTACGCAACCTTATGTATACTGGTCAGCTAGAAAATGCAGGCCCTTTCTCTATCCGTTACCCAAGAGGAAATGGTGTTATGCCTGATTGGAAACGTCCATTTAAAGCAATTGAGGTAGGCAAAGGCAGGAAGATCTGTGATGGTGAAGATGTAGCCATATTAACAATTGGCCATGTTGGCAATTTTGCTGTTGAAGCCTGTAAGGAACTAAACAGTGAAGGCATACACCCTGCGCATTATGATATGCGCTTTGTAAAACCTCTAGACGAAGCCATACTCCATGATGTGTTTAAACGCTATAAACATGTAGTAACGGTTGAAGATGGTTGCTTACAAGGCGGCATGGGTAGTGCTATACTGGAATTTATGGCTGATCACAAATACAATAGCCAGGTAATTAGATTGGGCATCCCTGATGAGTTTATAGAACATGGCGAGCAGCCTGAACTATGGGCACTTTGTGGCTATGACACCAATGCGATCATTACAACCGTAAAGAAAATTGCAGTAGGCAGAACCACCGCCACCATAGCGTCTTAACTCCAAAAATTCATTCTTCAGCAAATCAATGTGTTAGAAAATGAATGTTATTACATGACATTCCTTTGACATTATTAATTCTATTAAGGCTATTTTTGCAGCCTTAAATATTAGAATTTACAATTATTTAACAATTAACACATTTATGAAAAAATTATTACTTTCGTTTGGTGTTGCTATTTTAGGTTTAGCAGCTCAAGCACAAGACTTTAAACCAGCTAAAGGTGATGTAACTACTGAATTTGGTTTAACAGGTGGTATCAACAATACTAACTTCAATTTAAACAATGGCGCTGGTTTATTGCGTTTCCGTTACTTCCAAAAAGCTGATTTAGCTTTCCGTTTAGGTTTTAACGTTGAAAGCACTAGCGATACTAAGAATGCTTATGGTATTGTAGGTTCTCCAAACGAAGGTAAAGATGGATCTTCTACTAACAGAGGCACTAACTTTTTAATTAACTTAGGCGTTGAGAAACACTTTACTGGTACTGACCGTTTGTCTCCATATGTAGGTGCTGACATTCTTTTCGGAACAGGATCTCAAAAGAATACTTACGACAACACAGCAGGTTATGGTTCATCAGTTTACGTTGATAACCAAAGCGGAGAAACTAAAGGTCCAGGTTACACTTCTTTCGGTTTACGTGGTGTAATTGGTGCTGATTACTATATCGCTAAACGTTTATTCTTAGGTGTTGAAGCAGGTTTAGGTTTTGATTATGCTACTGCTGGAAAAAGAACTGAAACTACTACAGTTGCAGGAACAACAACTACAGTTAAATCTAAATCAACTGGAAACGGTTTTGATTTAGAGGCAAATGTAATCACTGGTGTTCGTATTGGTTTTGCATTCTAAATAAAACACTGATTTAATCAGTTATTATATAAAAAAAGCTGAGCAGATATCTGCTCAGCTTTTTTTATGCGCTACAACGAAGCCCGCAGCGTTAGATGGAATGGAACTTCCAGATGCTCCTTAGAGTTATCGAGAATAAGCTTAGCCGTCATCTCTCCCATTTGCCTGAAATCTGTAGAGATCGTTGTTATTCCGTTTAAAATGATCTTCTTTAGCGGCGTTTCATTGTAAGAGATCACCCCTACATCTTTACCTAACTTCAATTTCATATTGATGAGCCTCTCGATCAAGATCACCAGATCATCTTCCATCAAATTAATATACACCTCTCCTTCTGCAATCTCTTCTGTAAGGATTTGATTGACCACCTTTGGCGTAAAGGCATATTGCTGACAAAAGCGATAAAATCCTTTCAAAATTTCGACAGGATAATAGCTTCGTTTAGGCATAATAATCTTAATGGTATGATATTTCCCTAAATGTTCTCTTGCTTGATCCAGCGCATTATAAATGTCATCCTCAAAGTTTTCATAGACCGCAGCATATTCGCCACTTACCCCCGGAACCAGTTTATCCAAGATCACCAGTTTTTCCTTAGGGATCAGGTTAATCACCTCATGCACGTGGTCGTGTCCCTCCATAAAATGAGGAATGATCACATAATGCGAGTAATCTTCCTTTTTATTGGAAAGCAGCTTTTTAAAGAGGTTAAAATCGTTGTTATAGATGTAAAAATCTACCGCTACATGATCCCCCAAAGCCTTAATAAAGGCATCGTAAATGATCTTTTTATGGGAGCTGAGTTTGTTGAAAAGCAGAAATATTTTAAGTGTCCTTCTAAAATCAGTACTGATGATGTAGTAGCCTTTGCCCGGGACAGAGCCTACTACACCAATCTTTTTAAGGTATTTATATCCTTTTTCTGCTGTATCTCTGGAAATTTCCAGCTCGTAACTCAATTCGTTGATGGAAGGCAGCAGGTAATCCTTCTGAATCGTGCCGGATTCTATCGCACTAAGAATAGAGTTAGTTAGCTGTAAGTACTTTGGCGTTGAAGAATATTCATCAACATGGATATAGTCAGAAAATTTCACCGGCTTCATCAGGTTAAGATAGGACTATTTAATGCAAAACAGTTCCTCCGGCATAATATTTTAATTCAATGATATCATTTGGTAAAGGTTTTGTGTTCCATGATTTATGGATGGCGAGGGCTGCTCCAACAGCAGTTGCTTGCGCCATATAGGCTGCAAACACTTCCAATTCTGGAAAGGCAGCAGCCAATAAATTCATAAATATGGAATTCTTACTAAACCCGCCATCTACAAATATGCGTTTTACAGTTGTTCCCTGTAAAACTCTATTAGTAGAGATGTATTGTTGATTCACCAAATCAAGAATCAACTGATGATAAGCCATCACATCTGTCGGGTAATCATCAAGATGGCGACTACCAAATGGAGATTCTTTAAGGCCTGTAATCGTATGCGCTTCAAGATCGACTACTTTATCCATTCGTTGTAATTCCTCTATAATTTTAGCATCAAAAGGAACGGAGCGATAAGCAATCACATCTGTATTGTAATGGGCTGCAATACGCTTTACTTGTTGCTCATGCTCATACCCAGCAAAAAGACGCGAAGCTTTTACCGGCTTTCCTTCATACTGTAAATAACACAGGCAATCATTTTCCAATTCTTCCGTAGTAAGCGGTGTTGAATTGAAAGGATTTAAACTGATGCACCAGGTGCCGGTAGACAACAAGATAAAGGGTTCATGGAAATTAACCAAATAAGGCACCAATGCTGCTGAGCTATCATGAAAGCCAGGACCAACAGCATAGTTATTTCCGGGAAAAGCCGCTGGAAGCACACTATCCGAAGGAACGATAGGCGCTAACTTATCGCTCAAGCCTTCTTTCCCTACCCATTCATGGTAATCGTTTTTAGTAAAATCCCACAAATTAGTGTGACAGCCAATACTGGTAATGTCAGAGTACGCTTCACCAGAAATCAGGTAACTTAAATATTGTGGCAGGTGAAGTGCATATTTAATCTGCGCAAACAGCTCAGGCTTTTCATACTTGATGCGGTAAAGTTGCATCCCCGAATTTAGGCTCCCTAAAACCGGAGATGCAGTAAGGTTTGAAAACACTTCTTCGCCCCCATAAGTATTGTAAAACTGATTTTTTAAAGCTTCAGGGTATTCCTTAAGATAATTATATAACGGGGCCAATGGATTTCCATGCTCATCAATATATACAAAGCTTGCTCCATAAGTCGCAAAGTTGATTGATTTGATCTCAAAAGCAGGGTTTTTAAATACCTCCCTTAGCGAATCAAAAATCGACAACCTTAAGCTTTCCAGATTTTCGCAAGGATCACCATCCTCATCTACAGTCTCCAGAAACCTGGCCGATCTTTCGAAAACAATTTTATACTGTTCATCAAAAAGGAACAACTTTTTATTTGTCTTACCTACATCAAACACAGCTATTACAGGAGTGGCCTTCATCTTTAATCCCATTAATTATAATCCAGTTGCTACAGTTTTTAAACCACGGCTTTTAATCAATTCTTGTCTAACATTACTCGCTCTAAACAACTCCAGTGGAGCCAAAGCTGCACCAGCACGTAAACGAGCTTCGGCTACTAGTGGACGTAAATCTGTACGGAATGCCTGTTGTAAGATTTCCTGCGCGCGAGCTACATCATTTTCATCTTGTGCTTTTTGTAAAGCCACACGGTCTACAGATAAAGCCTGTGCATAGGCTAACATAATTGCTTCTACCGATTGCAAAAGATCTTCAAGAGGATCTTTAACATTATGTGAGGCATCAATCATCCAAGCCAAATCTTCTCTGTGGTTCATTCCACGTGCATCCATTCCTTCAACCAATTCATTAAAGATCAGGAACAACTGGTAAGGCTTCATACTGCCCGCAGTTAAATCGTCATCTCCGTATTTTGAATCATTAAAGTGGAAGCCGCCCAGCTTTCCTTCCATCAACAATAAAGAGACGATTTGCTCGATATTTGCATTTGGCAGGTGATGACCAAGATCAACCAGCGTAAAGGCTTTAGGACCTAGTTTATTTGCGTACAATAAAGACTGACCCCAATCTCCTACTGTTGTAGAATAGAAGTTTGGCTCGAAAGCTTTGTATTCTACAAATACTTTCCAATCAGCTGGCAAAGCAGCATATATTTCTTGCAAGCTTTCTAGTGTATTTTGGAAAGCTTTTCTAAAGTTCAATTGTCCGGGGAAGCATGATCCATCCGCCAACCAAACGGTAAGCGCTTTAGAACCCAACTCTACACCCTGACGGATCACCTCAATATTGTGCTCAATTGCTTGTTTCCTTACCGCTTTATCTACATGCTGCAAAGATCCGAACTTATAGCTGTGGGCCGAACCTGCCTGATCCTGAAAAGTATTGGAGTTCATGGCGTCAAATACTAAACCATGCTGTGCAACCAATGCTTTTATAGCAGGTACATTTTCAGCAGTATCCCATGGAATATGAAGCGAGATTGCGCCACTTGCTGCATTTAACTTATGCAATAAGCCGATATCTTCAATCTTTTCTTCGATGTTACGAGGTTCTCCTCCTGAAGAAAAACGTCCGAAACGTGTTCCACCTGTACCTAAAGCCCAGCTTGGAATACCAATTTGGAAATCAATCAGCTTTTGTACGATACCTTCTGCGTTTGCAACTTCATCTTTAATAAAAGCTAGCTTCCGCTGATGCTTAGGCAAAAGCTCGCTGTTATGTGATTCTATTTGATAATTTTCTAAGTTCATAGTTCAAGGTTTTAACGGACAAAGGCATTTGCTACACCACCATCCACATTTAGTACATTTCCAGTTGATTTGTTCAATAGCCCGCCCACAAATGCAAAACAAGCATTAGCAATATCATCCGGTAAAATTATTTCATTTAGCAAGGTACGTTTTGCATAATAAGCAGGCAACTCCGCCACGGTAATTCCGTAGGCTTTTGCACGACCCTCTGCCCATCCACCAGCCCAGATATTACTATCACTGATCACTGCATCCGGGTTTACTACATTCACACGAATACCATCAGCACCCAGTTCCGCAGCATTTAATCTGCTCAAATGTAACTGAGCCGCTTTAGCACTACCATAACCTGCATTATTTGGTCCGCTAACCAATGCATTTTTGCTCACAATATTCAGGATATCACCCCCAATTTCTTGTTTCTGCATCACCGCTGCTGCAGCCTGAGTCACAAAAAACTGCCCTTTCACCAATACGTCATACAACAGATCCCAATCCTTTTCAGTATGATCAGCTATTGTTTTTGAAATAGAAAGACCTGCATTGTTGATCACGATATCCACACCACCAAAAGCGAGTGCCGCAATATCAAAAGCGCTTGCGATGTCTTCAGCACTGGTTACGTTCAATACCGCAGTAGCATAGCTGTCCTTACCAAATTTACCTTCAAACTCATCAGCAGCACTTTGCAAACGCTCTGCATTCATATCATTTAGCACCACTACCGCTCCTTCTTCCACAAACTTACGAGCAATAGCCTTTCCAATACCACCTGCACTACCAGTAATCAGGGCAATTTTTCCTGAAAGCGGCTTAGCTTTAGGCATTCTTTGCAGTTTTGCTTCTTCCAACAACCAGTATTCAATGTTAAACGCTTCCTGTCTCGGTAAAGAAGTGTATTCAGAAATGGCTTCTGCGCCTTTCATAACATTAATGGCATTGGTATAAAACTCTGCGGCTACCCTTGCTGTTTGTTTGTCTTTTGAAAAAGAGAACATTCCGATACCAGGATAAAGGATAATTACCGGATTGGCATCACGTATTGCGGGGCTATTGCTGTGTTTGCATGAATTATAGTATTCAGCATACATCTTTCTGTAAGCTTCAAATTCCGGCGCTAATCTTTCTTTTAATGCTTTAACATCACTAAGATCTTCATTAGGCTCCAATTTCAGTACCAGTGGACTAATTTTGGTGCGTAAAAAGTGATCGGGACAACTGGTTCCCAATGGGGCTAGACGATCCAGATCATTCGAGTTGATAAACTCTAATACCCTTGCATCATCCGTAAAATGACCCACCATATGTTTTTCGATCGAGCAGAAACCTCTCAATATAGGAGCAATAGTTGCCGCCTGTTTTGTACGTTGTTCTTTTTCGGCACTTTCTATTTGCTGTCCGCCAAATACCGGACCTTTTTTACCATAATTCTCTTCCAGGTATTCTGCACATCTTTCAATCACCTCGAGCGTGTTCATATAGCTTTCATAAGCTGTATCACCCCAGGTAAACAATCCGTGCGAACCTAACATAATCCCTCTGATTCCAGGATTTTCATCCAGGCATTTGCGCAACATCAGTCCCAGTTCAAAGCCTGGTTTCTGCCATGGCACCCAGCCAATCGTTCCGTTAAATAATTCTTTGGTGATGCGTTCTCCATCTTTAGCAGCCGCAATCGCAATTGCCGCATCTGGATGCAAGTGATCGATATGCGCAAATGGCAAGAAACCATGTAAAGGCGTATCAATAGATGGCGCTTTAGATTTCAGATCATAAATGCAATGGTTAAAAAGCTCAACCATTTCATCTTCGTGTGCCAATCCCCTGTAAACATTTTTAAGGTCACGCAGGCGATCTACATACAAAGCTGCAAGGCCACTACTTTTTAAAGTACCCAAATCTCCTCCAGATCCTTTCACCCACATCACCTCGGCTTCCTTTCCGGTTAATGGATCTTTAGCGATGGCCTTACATGAGGTATTTCCACCTCCATAATTGGTTAAGCGCAAATCTGCACCTAATAAATTTGAACGGTAGATCAACAGTGCAACTTCATCCCCGGCCATTTCAGCAGCCTTTGCATCATCCCACAAATAGCTTACATGTTTAAAATCGGTAGTTCGAGTACTCATAAAAATATTTAAATTAATTGTTTTTTATTTGATTGAATTTCCATAACCCACAATGAGTATAGATAAAATAAGGATTACTATTCCAGAGATTACAGTACCAAAAGTCCGCTTCTTTACACCACTCCATTCTTTAAAGAATAACCCCCATCCGTTAGCGACCAGAATAATACAAGCCATATGTAAAATCCATCCACTAGCTCCGTTACCCAACTTACTTTCGCCCATTCCATAAAAAAAGAACTGCAAAAACCAGGTTGTACCGGCAAGTGCAGAGAAAATATAGTTTTTAAGTAATGGCGCTTTTTTATCTGTATAATCTCCAAAAGTTTTATTACGACGGTTCAACAGCATACACCAGAATAAGTTGGTGGTTAAGCCTCCCCATAAAATAACAACATAGGTCACATTGTTTTGAAAAAGAAATTCTCCCTGTTCGGGATTAATTGCTTTCCATGCTTCGTTGGCATGGTGCGCCATATCTTTACCGGCATCAATACCAAAGGCAAAGCAAGCACTTAGTACACCTGATACAATAGATACAATTAGTCCAATGCCCAGTTTATACTCCTTATTAGATGGATCCGCTTTCCCTGAGGCTACCAGATCTTTCTCTTTCATACTACCCGCCAATCCACATACTACGATACCGATTACGCAAACCAATAATCCAAGCAACACCATTTGTCCCCAATGACTGTTAGCCATATCAGACAAACTATCTTTTCCTGCGGTTGGATTGAAATCATAATAAAGAGAAGGGATCAAAGCGCCAAATACAGAGCAAAGACCAAGAATTATGGTACTACCTAGTGATATACCGAGGTAGCGTACACCCAAACCATAGGTTAATCCGCCAATTCCCCATAGCAAACCAAAGAAATAAGTCAATAGTAATATTTTACCGTCCGTCTGAACAATGATGTCCATAAAGCCCGGAATAGTTAACCAGGCAGCCAATGGCGGAACGATTAACCAGGAAAACAATCCACCAACGATCCAATACGTTTCCCAAGCCCAGCTTTTGACTTTCTTGAAAGGGATATAGAAACTACCGGAAGCAAAGCCGCCGATGAAATGGAAAATAACTCCGAGAAGTATCTGCATAGTTTAGGTTTTTAAATTTGGTACGCCTAAAATAGAAGAATCACACTATACTTCTGTCATGTACTGTCATGCCCTAAAAAAGCATTTTATTTTTGAAAGGGTAATTGCCTATCATTTTATATAGCTTTCCTGTGCAAATTAAATCCTGAAGTTCTTTTAGATGCGTGCTATGATGTAAATCCGTTCCAGCAAAATCATAGTAATTCTTTTTTAAAAGGCGTTGTGCTACTGATTTTACCTCAGGTCCATAATATCCTGCCAGGGCCAATAGATTTAATTGAAATAAAACGCCCATATCTTTTAACCTGTCGTACCGTTCTAACTTTTTATGGTAAAAGCCATATCGCTCAGGATGGGCAAGAATCACCTTACATCCTGCCAACTGAAGATCAAAGACAACCTTTTCAATCTGAGGCATTTCTGACAAATAAGACATTTCTATCAGTATGTGTTGATCGGGTAAGCACAATAAGTTTTTAGCAACCTTAAAAGTTTCATCCACCATGTATTCCGCAGCAGCATCGATTTCGACCTTCAAATTCGTTTTAACCAAGGCTGCTTTAACATCCTTTAGGGCATGAGTAATGGTTTCAGCGGTATTGGGATACAACTCCGTAAAAATATGTGGTGTACAAAAAAATTTATGGAATCCCAGCTCAGTCAATTCTTTGATAAAATCTACAGATTGTACGAGGTCTATGGCCCCGTCATCAATACCTGGCAATAAATGGCTATGCATATCAACACCTAGCCATTCCACATCACGTACATAATTTTTTCTCCTAAAAAACGAAATCATGAGCTATTCTTTAACCTATAAACTGTCCTACCTTCCTTAACGGCTTTAGGACAAGACCCAGGAAGGGCATGCCTATATTATTATTAGTCATTGCTCTAAAATCACATCTCCAGGCTTTGATACGATTCAATAAATTTTGATTACTCACACCACCCTGCGTCATATTAACTATTACTTTATTTAAATAACAAACCTTAGCCTTATTTGTGTGCATAAAACGGAGCATCAATTCATAATCCGCAGCCGTACCATACCTGGAATTATATAAACCCAGCTGCTCAAACATTTCTCTTTTTGCATAAAAAGTTGGGTGAGGAGGCATCCAACCCCAATTAAATTTACCTGGGGAATAATTACCAGATCGCCATCTGCGCAGCACCTTGCCATTCGGGTTTACATAATCTAAATCGGCATATAAAATATCGGCATTATTTTGCACAAAAGACGCTACTATTTCACTGATTACATTATCATTAGCAAAATAGTCATCTGCATTTAACAGTCCTACAACATCTCCTGTAGATTTCATAATTCCTTTATTCATGGCATCATAAATTCCATCATCTGCTTCTGATTTAAAGTAATGAATATGCACTTTATTTTGCCGAATTATATCCGCCGTTCCATCGCTAGAATTTCCGTCAATAATGATGTACTCAACGTTTTTATAGGTTTGTCGAGCTACCGAATCAATGCACTGTTGTATTGTTTTTGCTGCATTGTATGTTACTGTAACTAGCGAAATTTTTACATTAATCATGACAACGAATTTAATGATTAATTACAATTATTTATATTTAATATGTACTTTTGGCGAATTGGCGTATTGCTATGGGAATTAAGGCAGTTTTTTAATATGTGTTTCATTAAGAAAATCATCAATTTATTGATCGTTTCTACAATTCTATTTGCTAGTTTTTCTTGCGCTAACAGACAAAAACAGGCGCTTTTTGAAAAAAAATCCACCGCAAACAATTCCCCAAAAAAGGAATTAACCCCGCCCAATTATCAGATAAAACCAGGGGATTTGTTACAGGTAAAAAACCTGCAAAACAGAAACCTCATTGTTAATGAATCCTTTACAAAAGAAAAAGAAGCATCAAACAACAACCACGAGCAGACTTACCTGGTTGAACAAGATAGTACTATTGGGCTACCTATACTTGGACGTGTAAAAGTTGGAGGGCTCACACGCAGAGACGCCGCAAATCAAGTACAATCACTTTATAGGAAAGAACTCAAAGATCCAATCATTGAATTGAAAATCATTAACTTAAAAGTAACCTTACTCGGAGAAGTCAAGAATCAAGGCATATACAACCTCTTAAAAGACCATACTTCCTTGATTGAAATCATTGGAGAAGCAGGTGGCCTTACCGATAAAGCAAGCAGCAACAATCTGAAAATAATTCGGGGTGGGATGCAAAATCCGCAAATTATCAACCTTGACCTGACCGACATCAGCACACTTTCTGACTCCAGAACTTTACTAGAGAATAACGATATCATTTACATCGCCCAAAATAAACGAGCGATCCGATCCGAGAAACTACAAAGCATGTCGGCCATTTTGCAACCGGTTATTGCTTTATTAAATACAGCATTACTCATCTATACAATTACACGTTGATGCAGGAAGAAAAGGTTCAAAAAAGGAGCGACGCCAAGGAAATTGACTATTTAAAAATAGCGCGAATATTACTTAGTCGTTGGTATATATTGGCTGGATCAATTTTAACTGCACTATTAATTGCCTATGCTTATCTATGGTTTACACCAAAAACATATGCCACATCGGGCATTCTAAAGTTTGAGGAAAAGAAATCGGAACTATCTGACCTTGTTAATGCAATGAGCAACTCGGGCCGCAGCCCTGCTAGTTTACAAAGCGAAAAATTCATATTACAGAGTAGAAACTTACTATTAAGTGCCATTAAACAACTGGACTATCGCATTAGTTTTTACATCTCCGGCAGGCTACGTGACTACGACCTGTACCCTAAACAGCCGCTTCACATCAATCTTTTGAAACTTGACAGTTTAAATTTTTATCAGGGCGCTATTGCATTTAAACCTATAAACGAAAAGACATTTAACCTCAGTTGGAGCGCTTCTGGCAAGGAAGTACAAAAAGTCTGCACTTACAATACCCCCCTAAGCATTGGGAATGTAGGATTTACCATTAAATATCCTGGCCCAATCCAACCAAATATTGTTTATATGTTTAAGTTCAACACTCCTGAAAGCCTTCTAGGTAGGGTAAATGAAGGATTGCGAACAAGTGAAGCGGCTAAAAATTCCAATATCGTCAGCCTTCAACAAACGGATTCCAATCCTCGCTTTGCGGCCGATATATTAAATGCAATCATGTCCGGCTATCTGGATTACGACAGAAACCAAAAAGCCCAATCGGCTACTCAGATGATTCGTTTTATCAATGAGCAGCAAGAATATCTCTCTTCGAAAGTAAAAGGATCTGAGAGGTCTTTGGAAAAATACAAACAGCATTCCGGCATCATGGACGTCAATTCATCGGCTAGCGTTGCCTTATCTAAAGTGACTGAGCTCGAGTCGCAGCGTTCTTTATTAAAAATACAACTGATGGCCATTGATCAGTTAAAAAAACAAATCAGCAACGAGAAACACCATGCAAGCCTCAATTTTAATCTGGAAGGCAACATTGATCCCTTACTGGGGACCCTGATTAGCAAGCTGAATGACTTACTTACGGATAAAAATGCACTGTTAAAAACATACAACAGCACCTCTGAAACGGTAGAAGAGGTAAACAGCCAAATTGCTAAGGTCAAAAATGCGGCATTACAGAATATTAATGCCTCCAACCAACGAATTCAAAAGAATATAGCTTACATCAATACCCAATTATCGCAAGTTGATCAGCAAGTATCGTCATTTCCCGCTGCCGAAAAAGATATGATTAGTTTACTTCGGGATTTCGAAATCAATGAAAAAGTATATTCATTTTTATCAGAAAAGAAGCTTGAAGCACAGATAAACAGGTCCGCAATTCTTCCTGGCGCAACAATCATTGAGCCTGCGCAAGTTAATGACACGCCAATATCACCTAATGTCCCCAAGATTTACCGCAGCGCGATTATCTTTGGCCTGTTAGCAGGATTGGCAATTATAGCGTTTATCCGGATATTAAATCCGTTCATCTATGATAAGGAATCTGTCGAAAACATGACGACAATACCCATTGTAGGTATCATCAGAAAATATTCAGGTCCCAGCCCAAGGTCTATCTTTGCCGAATCTGTGCGGGCCGTACGTACCAACCTTAATTTTCTAGCTTCAGATCAAAAGAGCAAAGTGATCTGCATTACTTCGGAAGTCGCCGGAGAAGGGAAATCTTTCGTTGCCCTTAACCTTTCAAACACACTTGCCCTAATTGACAAAAAAGTAGTATTGATTGGCGCAGACCTGCGACGCCCTAAACTTCACCACACTTTTGGAAGTGCCAATAGCAAAGGTTTGAGCAATTACCTGGTCAACCAAGCTACGGTTGATGAGATTATCCAACATACAGATCACAATAATCTTGATTTTATCAGCTCAGGACCAATTCCGCCTAATCCATCTGAATTACTCCACCATGAGCGACTTACAGGTTTATTAAATGAACTTAAAAAGCGGTATGAAATCATCATGATCGATACTGCGCCTGTTGGCCTGGTATCCGATTCCATCCCTTTAATTTGTAGGAGCGACATCAATATTTTTGTGATCCGATATGGGAAATCAAAGCACAATGCAGCCTTGATCCCTCAAGCCCTGGCAAAGGAATACAATTTAAACAATATGGCGATTGTATTGAACGCCTTTGAGGAGAACGTTTTGCAATCGGGCTATTACAAGAGCAGCACAAGCCAAGGTAGGCTTCACTATTATGCTGATTACAATAGCCATCAGCATTCGGGTTATTATGAGGATGAAAAAAAATCAAAATGGTGGAGCATCAGAAGATAAAGAAGTGGCTACCGGTTTACACCAAGTCCCGCGCTGAAAAGAAGGCGCAGCAAGCTTTGTTGGGCAAAAATATTGAAGCCTACCTGCCGCTTCAGCGTCAGCTGAAACAATGGAGCGATAGAAAAAAATGGGTTGATGAACCATTGATCAAATCATATCTATTTGTTCATATTGAGCCAGGCCAGCAAACTGAGGTATTGATGACCAATGGCATTTCCCGTTTCATTTATTTTTCGGGAGAGATTGCAGCGATGCCAGACAAACAGATTCAAGACCTTAAATTATTATTGGCTAGCCCCTATGAATTGGAAATTACAGAAGAGCGGCTACAACCAGGCGAGAAAATAGAGATCAAAGCAGGCCCTTTAAAAGGAATCATCGGCGAGATCATTGAATATAAATCTCAAAAGCAATTGCTGTTGAGATTAGGAGACCTACAACATTCCATCGTTGTGAATGTTGCAGCATCCTTAATTGAAAGAATACCTTAAAAGTTAAACGCAATTACAATAGCGTTTAGCACCTGAAAAGCATAAAAAGCAATAAGTCAATAAAAATGTGACTTAGGGAGCGAAGCTATGGATTAACCGCAGCATCGAGAGGGTGATGTAATGTCGAAAAGAATATTATTCCTTACACTGGAAACATTCAGCGCAGCTGGTGGCATCCAAAGCATGAACCGAACTTTGGCATATTCGCTATACGAGCTATGTAAAAAAAATAACTGGGACATTAAACTATATTGTTTAAATGACCTGTCTGCCGATGTAAAGCCAAAATACCTGCCATTTTTTTGTTTCAAAGGGTTCGGCAAAAACAAGGCCATGTTTACTTTAAAAAGCATAATGAATGGAATGAACACGGACCTGGTACTGCTGAGTCACGTTAATCTTTCTATAATCGGCCTTGCCATTCGACTTCTAAATCCCAACTGTAAAATATGGCTGATAGCACATGGGATCGAGGTTTGGCAACCATTAAAGGGCTGGAAAAAACGCATCTGGAATACTGCAAATCGCGTGATATGTGTTAGCCAATTTACAAAATCAAAAGTGATGAAGCTACACGGTGCAAGCCCATCACACTGCGTCGTTTTAAACAACGTCTTAGATCCTTTTATAAAACTGCCAGAAAATTTTGACAAGCCTGAATATCTTTTAAGACGATATGGATTAAAGCCTGGTGACCCGGTGGCTTTCACGTTAACACGGATCAATCTTGCAGAAAAATTTAAAGGCTATGACCAGGTCATCACTGCTGTTGCCCGAATCAAACAATACCTACCTTCGATTAAATACATCCTTGCTGGTCCCTGTGAGCCTACCGAAAAAAGTAGAATTGAACAGCTGGTAGCAGATCAGGGGCTCAGCAACAATTTTATCCTCAGCGGATATATCGAAGAAAAAGAACTGGCAGATCATTATCTGCTAGCAGATTTGTTTGTACTACCCAGCAAAAAGGAAGGTTTCGGAATTGTATTTATAGAAGCTATGGCTTATGGCTTACCGGTTATCTGTGGCGATGTGGACGGGAGCATTGATGCGGTTCGCAATAGCGAGATGGGAATGGCAATTGACCCCGACGATATTGACGCACTGGAAATGGCCATCATTCAGAAATTAAGCATGAACTTAACGATAGATGATCGGAAAAACATTCAGGGCCAATGCCTAAAGCATTTTAACGAAACCAATTACAGGGATATTTTAGAGAAATTGATTATAAATGAAACCGTTGACTGAAGAAGATTGGGATATTGAGATTAAACCACTAAACAATCTACTGGACTTAAAACTAAGGGATGTTTGGCATTATAGGGATTTGTTATTGCTATTGGTCAAACGAGATTTCGTTTCGTTTTACAAACAGACGATATTGGGACCATTGTGGTTTTTTATCCAGCCGCTCTTTACCACCATCATATTTACATTTGTTTTCGGCAATATGGCTGGCATCTCTACGGATGGCCTTCCCCAGCCTTTATTTTACATGGCCGGGATTACCACATGGAATTACTTTGCAGAATGCTTAAATAAAACCAGTACCGTATTTAAAGACAATGCAAACCTGTTCGGAAAGGTTTATTTCCCAAGATTAATTATGCCTTTAAGCATTGTCGCATCCAACTTAGTTCGCTTTGGTGTACAAATGCTCTTATTCCTATTGATGATGCTGTTCTATCTGGGCACAGATGTGCAATTTAGTCCAAACCGGTATATCCTGTTATTTCCTTTACTTGTGGTTTTGATGGCATGTTTAGGCCTGGGCTTAGGCATGATCATCTCTGCAATGACAACTAAATATCGTGACCTCGCATTCCTGGTTACGTTTGGCGTACAATTGCTAATGTATGCCACAACGGTAATTTATCCTTTATCTACTGCTTTAGCTAAATATCCAACCTACGCCTGGATTATTGAATACAACCCGATGACGCCTATTATCGAGGCATTCAGGTATGGTTTTCTGGGTAAGGGCAGCTTCAGCTGGCAAAGTCTTGGCTATTGTACCACCATCACACTTTCTATTATGGTTATAGGGCTGATTGTCTTTAATAAAGTAGAGAAAACATTTGTAGATACCGTTTAACATTGGTTTATCCTATAGATTTATGAGTAACCTAGCAATCAAAGTAGAGAATCTTTCAAAAGCCTATCAATTAGGCGAAATAGGTACCGGAACCCTGTCGCGTGATCTGGAACGTTGGTGGGCAAGCATACGAGGCAAGGAAGATCCATTTTTACGTATTGGCGAAACCAATGACAGAAGCGCTAAAGGAACGAGCAACGTTGTATGGAGCTTAAAGGACCTAAATTTGGAGATCAAACAAGGTGATGCTGTTGGCATTATTGGCCGTAATGGTGCTGGAAAAAGTACATTACTAAAAATATTGAGTAGGGTAACGGCTCCTACCACAGGCTCCGTGAAAATCAAGGGGCGTATTGCCAGTTTACTGGAAGTTGGTACAGGCTTCCATCCTGAGCTTACAGGGCGAGAGAATATCTTTTTAAATGGCGCTATCCTGGGGATGCGCAAAGCGGAGATTAAACGGAAGTTTGATGAGATTGTTGATTTTGCAGGCGTAGAAAGGTATATCGATACACCGGTAAAACGATACTCCTCGGGTATGTATGTTCGTCTCGCTTTTGCGGTGGCAGCACATCTGGAATCTGAGATCCTAATCGTCGATGAAGTCTTAGCGGTTGGAGATGCGGAGTTTCAGAAGAAGTGTTTAGGAAAAATGGGCGAAGTAAGCAAGGGAGAAGGAAGGACAGTGTTATTTGTAAGTCATAATATGAGTGCCATAGGAAGTTTATGCCAAAAAGGCATATTATTAGACCAGGGAATTCTTAAATCTTTTGGTGAGCAAAGTACAATCATCGACCACTACAACTCACTAAATATCACAAGTAATACACCAAAGCGAAAGCATTATTTTGGACAGCATTCTGTTTTGGAAATACTTGAATATGATGTTACAAGCAATGATATTGTATTAACATTTAAAACAAAACTTTCAGACCATGAAGTTTTCAAATCACTGGTTATTATAATTACCGACGTTTTAGGTAATCGAATATCGTTAATTGATTTACGGGAAAAATTAGGGACAACAGCGCATCATAACCTAACTGAGGTCCTTATTGATCACACGCCTCTGGTTGAAAACACTTATTACATCGGAATCAGCATCGAAACCTCTCTAAAATGGTACGATCTAAAGGAAATCCTTTTATGTGAAATTCCCATAAAACAAACTTCGACAATACAATACGAACCAAACCTAAGAGGTTATGTAACACTCTCCTCATCATACGGCATAACATGTTAACTGATCAAATTACGCTACTAATCTTTACTTGTGAAGGACGTGAGCATTTATTAAAAGAAACCATTGCGTCCTTCAAAAAAAAGTGCAGGTATCCTTTTGCAAAAACCATTTTAGCTGTTGATGGACAAATCAACAACAATACTATAGATTGGATTAATCCAGATTTAGTCATACAAAGTCCTGTAAGAAAAGGTTATGTAAACAGCATTCTTCACGCGATTAAACAAGTGGATACCGCTTATTTTTTTTGGCTGGAAGACGACTGGGAATTCCCATACGACATTCCAATTTGCGAATTAGCTTTACAACTAGATGCGGATCCACAACTTATCCAAATTGTATTGGCTAAAGCGAAAAAAGAAACCATGCAAATTGAATTAACTAACCCATCCTCGTCTTTCAGTGCTAATCCGGGTTTATGTAATGCTATGTACATAAAAAATGGATTTCAGCTGCTCCAGAAATCTAAAAAGATATATGATATGGGATTTGAAGATTTCATGAAGCATTTTATGGAAATAGAACAGCTCTCCGCTTACTACATTTACCAAAACAATGGCCCATTTGTTCATCATTCAGGTTATTTAGAAAGTACCGCCAGAGAATATCATATGATTAGCTCAATAGATGCGGAGTTAAGCCTTATTGGAAAAAAATATATATCAGGGTATGGTAATGATAAAATCATCACCGTAAAAAATAAACTATTATTAGTTCCCAGACTGTGGCTCGCTACAACTATCCTAGCCTTAAAGCTTTTTCGAAATAGACAGTCATACGATTTTGCTTTGAGAATTTACTTCTCCTATTTAAGGAACTTCAAGTATTAATGATATGATGATTGAAACTGTAAACAGACAAATCTTAACTATAGCCAATACGAAGAAAGCATATTTTGATATGGCGATAAATTTGGCAAGATCATTTATCTGGTGGCATCCTGACAGCAATATCAAATTTAAAATAGTCACAGACCTTTCCGAAAATTTACCCTCCGATCTGGAAAATCTCATACAATTACAACGTGTGCGACCAGGCGAACTGGGCATTGGCTTTTCCGCTAAACTCCACTTAGACAGACTTGCTGATGATGGGCAAACCTTATTCATTGATAGCGACTGCTTAATTTTTGGTAATCTGGACTTTATTTTTGAGCGCTTTAAAAACCATAAGGTATCTGTTATCGGCAGCTATATCACAGAGGGGGAATGGTTTGGTTCCATAAAAGAAGTGTGCGATCTATTTAACGTCCCGCACTTACCGAAATTTAACGGGGGTATCTATTATCTCGAAAAAGGTAAAGCAGCTGCTGATGTATTTTTAACAGCCCGTACACTCGAAAAAAGATATGACGAAATCGGCTTCATAAGGCTCAGAAACAACCCCAATGATGAAATGTTGATGGCCTTAGCGATGCAGCTACATGGCCATACACCTATACCAGATGATGGCATGATGATGAGCGACCCACAAGCCTGCCCCGGAGGATACGCTATCGATGTGATTAGGGGAAACAGGTGGTTATTAAATCCACCAGCACCTAGTCTTAAACACCAGGATTGGTACCCATTTCTAAAGGTCTCCCCCGTAATATTTCATTTTTTGGGTTATTATACGCAACATCACCCTTACAAACGAGAAACATATAGGTTAAAAATGAGAGCCAAAAACCGATTAAACCATTTTACAGAGGGGTATGCAGTCATAAAATTTACTGTCCCCGAATATTTTAAAAGTAAATTAAAAGATAGGCTTAGGCCATTATACCGTTTCCTTTTTGGAGTACGAAAAATAAAACCTTCAAACCGCATTTAATGAATGTAAGTATCATTATTCCAACCTATAATCGTCTGTGGTGCTTACCTCATGCTATAGACAGTTGCAGAAATACAAAATGCAAAACAGAAATTATAGTGGTAGATGATGGAAGTACAGATGATACCTGGGAGTGGTTATCCCAGCAAAAAGACTTAACCATTATCAAACAAAACCACTTGGGTAAATGCTGGGCTGCAAACCGGGGATTCGAAATTGCCACTGGAAAATATATCCGGTTTTTAGATTCCGACGACCTATTGACCAAAGGTGTGATCGACGAACAATTTCAACTGGCAGAAGACCAGCATAGCGATGTGGTAGTAAGTGGTTATCAAATTATAGATCAGCAAGAAAATCTGGTGCATAAACAATTGTGGCTATCCTGCAATGATTTTGTTGCGCAACAACTTGGAGAGTGTGATGGGTCACATTACTCTGCCTTCCTATTTACACGGGAATTACTCATTGACATTCCGCACCGACCAGACTATGCTTTTAGAGACGATAGAATGTTAATTTTGGAGGTAGCGATTAAGAATCCCAAATTGGCTGTTCACAGCGGATATGCCTTATTACACAGGGCACATGAAAGCGACAGGCTGCAATTCACTTCCGGATTGCAGCATTCGGTGCAAAACCACCAACACCTGGCTATCTATAGATACATCATTGATAGGCTAAAATCCTATGATGCATTAACGTATCGCAGGATTTCAGCAGCAATAAACATACTTTGGCCATTATCACATTGGATGGCAAAGCATCATTTAAATGACGCCATAAGACTATTTAATTGGATAAAAGAGCTTGACCCCGAATTTAAATTCCCTGAAAAAGGAGGCCTACTACTGGCCTACAGAATTCTCGGTTTCAAAAAAACGCAACAATTGCTGAGGTTGAGAAGGTTATTAAAACCGAAATGGCTATAAAACCGCTTAATATATTTTATAAAGAACCGGATCCCGACAGGTGGTTTAAATACGACCGTTATCTCAGATCGGTTATTCGCTACCTGATAAGAGGCAAACAACGTCCTGGTGGAGTCATGTTAATCGCCCTTAGTTTAATGAAGGGTCTGGATAAATTGGGCATTCCCTATCGGTTTAATGATTTCGCTCATATCCGCAAACATCCTGACGAAATAGCTTGTATTATAGGCAAGCCTCATCTATTGTTTGAAAGGAGCTGGATCAATCCAGTGATATTTGGAGCCGGGGTCTTTGCTCACCCAATCGACCACCCTGATTTGTTCAGTAAATACCCAAATGTGAAACGATTTTTGGTGCCGGGAGATTGGATGAAAAAGATGTGCGAACCTTACTATGGGGATAAAGTACTAGCATGGCCAGCAGGAATTGATACAGACCATTGGTCGCCATCATGGAATGCCGATAAAGAATTTGACTTTCTGATTTATGATAAAAGAGGGAAGACTGATCTGCCAGCTCAAAACTTTATGCATACTATCCTTAGCGAATTTGCTAAAAAACAGTTAAAACATCAACTCATCAACTATGGAAACTATAGTCCGGCAGAATTAAAGACCAAGCTGGCCAATTCAAAAGCTGTGCTATTTTTATCCAGGCATGAAACACAAGGCCAGGCTTACCAACAAGTCTTATCCACCAACACCCCCATACTTGCATGGGATAAAGGCGGATATTGGCAAGACCCTGCCTATTTCCCGTATAAGGTTAAATATGAGCCTGTAAGTGCTGTCCCTTATTGGGATGAACGCTGCGGACTCAAATTTTCTGAGATTGAAGAGTTTCCCCTTAAACTGACACAGTTTCTTAAAAATATACCTGAATATAAACCCAGGCAGTATATTCTTGAACAGCTTACCCTGGAAAAGAGTGCCCAAATGTATTGCAACATTGTTGAACAAGTGCGTAAAGAATGCCAACAAAGTCCAATCCCCCTCTCCGTATAGCCATAACCGCTGATCCTCAAATCCCTGTTCCACCAGTTTTTTATGGTGGTATCGAACGTATTGTACATCTGCTCGTAACGGCACTCAGCAAACAAGGTCATGAGGTTACTTTATTTGCACATCCAGATTCAAAAGTATGCTCCAAATTAATTGGATACTCAAATGCAACTGGCAACAGCACAATCGATCAACTTCAAAATACCTGGACCATTAACAAAACGATACTCAGTAAAAAGTTCGACCTGGTACACAGCTTTGGAAAACTAAGTCACCTATTACCGATGCTGCCACTAGGTATCCCCAAGCTCATGAGTTACCAGCGCGAACCAACCCTTGCTCAAATCAAAAAAGCAGTTCGTATTTCCCGAAAAGACAGCTTATGGTTTACAGGTTGCAGCAATTATATAGCTGATCAAATTAAACCTCATGCACCTGCATATGCCATTTACAATGCAGTAGAAATGAACAAATACATTCCACAGGTTGAATTATCTGCAAATGCGCCTTTGGTATTTCTAGGCCGAATTGAACCCATCAAAGGCACACATATCGCCATTCAAGCAGCCTTAAAAACCGGCAAAACGCTGGTGATTGCAGGCAATATCTCTCCCGGTCATCAGGATTACTTTGATCAACAGATAAAGCCATTTTTAAACGCTGCGATCACCTATGTCGGACCTGTAAATGATCATCAAAAAAACGAACTCCTTAGAAATTCAACAGCGCTATTGATGCCTATTGAATGGGATGAACCTTTCGGAATCGTTATGGCAGAAGCCTTGGCTTGTGGAACACCTGTAATTGGCTTTAAAAGAGGGGCCGTTCCAGAGATCGTAAAACATGGGCTCAATGGATTCATCTGCTCCACAATAGCTGAGATGACGCACTTTATCCACCGTATATCCGAAATAGACAGAAAAGAAGTTAGAATGGATGCTGTACTTCGTTTTTCATCCGAAGTTATGGTTAGCCAATACCTAAAAATTTATGCAGATCTTATTAATTACAAGCGGTCAACCCTCCTTAAATCCTAGATTGGTAAAGGAAGCCGATGCGTTGAGTTCCGCAGGGCACAACGTAACGGTACTCTACGCCTACTGGAATGAATGGGGAACTAAGTTTGATCATGCTTTGTTAAAATCTAAAAAATGGAAAGCAATACGCATTGGCGGGGCACCTAAACGAAATAAAGCTTCCTATTTCCTTACCCGACTGATTCATAAATTAGCAACAATAGGCGCTAAAAAAGTAAGTATTCCTTTTTTTGCAGAAACAGCCATTGCAAGAAGCAGTTTTATGCTTTCTATGGCTGCAAAGAAGTATCAGGCCGACCTTTATATTGCTCATAATCTGGGTGCGCTACCAGCTGCTGTAAAGGCCGCCCAACACAACCGAAAGCCTTGTGGATTTGATGCCGAAGATTTCCACAGAAATGAAGTTAGTGATGATCCTCATAACTTTGATGTAAAGTTAAAAACCTATATAGAGCAGAAGTACCTGCCCAAAACCAGCTATTTAACCGCAAGTAGTCCTCAAATCACAGCTGCTTATCAAGTCCTATTTCCGTCCAAAGCTATCGTTACCATACTTAATGTTTTTAGTTCTGTTTCTGCTGTCAGTATCCCTAAAACAGACCCTATTTCGCCTATAAAACTCTTCTGGTTCTCTCAAACAATTGGCAGCCAACGAGGGATTGAAACATTAATTCAAACACTAAATATTTTACCTGCCGGAAGTTTTGAATTGCATTTACTGGGCGGCTTCCAACATCAAGGTAGCAAAGCCTACTTTGAAAAACTAAGGGCACCAAACTTATATGACTTACATTTTCATCCACCTATCGCGCCCGATGAATTGATTAATTTTGCCGCGCAATTTGATATAGGACTAGCCCTGGAGCCTTCTTTCTCCAAAAACAACGACCTCGCACTAAGCAATAAAATTTTTACATACCTACAAGCCGGATTAGCCGTAATTGCCAGTAATACCACTGCACAACGTCATCTTTTAACCACCCATCCGGAATTTGGCCGCTTATATGAAACGGGCGATACAAGATCTCTTTCCAATGCACTTTTGCAATATACCGAAAACAGGGATCAGCTTGATCAAGCCAGACAGGCATCTTTAATGCTAGCACGCAACAAATTCAACTGGGAAATTGAACAGGTCAAATTCTTAAAAGTTATTCAGCAAACCTTAAATCTTGAATCCTAAAGTCCTCCTAATTTCGCCCTACTTTGCCCCTTCTAATGCTGCAGACACGCATCGCATACGGATGAGCCTGCCCTATTTTGCACAAAATGGCTGGGATGCGGAAGTCGTTATCGTGAACCAACAGCATTCTGATCTGATGAAAGATGAATTGTTAAAACAGAGCATCCCTGCTGGTATCAAAATTCATGAGGTCTCAGCATTTAATAAAAAGTGGACCGCCAAATTTGGCTTGGGAAGCCTGGCCTTAAGATCCATGTGGTTCTATAAACAAAAGGTTGATCAATTACTTAAAACACAGAAATATGAGTTGATCTATTTTTCAACTACCCAATTTCCGCTTTGCATTTTAGGCGCTTATTGGAAAAAACGCTTTGGAATTCCCTATGTGATAGATATGCAGGATCCCTGGCATTCTGACTATTATCAGGATAAGCCTAAAAATCAGCGGCCAGCCAAGTATTGGTTTTCCTATCGCTTAAATAAATACCTGGAACCACTCGCTATGAAACATGTCGATGGGCTGATTAGTGTATCAGCCGCTTATCTCTCCGTTTTACAAAAGCGTTATCCCCGCATTGCGCGCATTCCTTCTGCAGTGATTACATTCGGAGTGCTTGAAGCGGACTTTGTGATCGCAAAATCCAACAAGCATCAATTTAAAGAACTGCTGAATCCTGGGAAAGTTAACATTGTATGCGTAGGTCGCGGAGGAGCGGATATGCAGAAGCCGGTAAGCCTGGTATTTGAGACTTTACAAAAAGGATTGCAGGAAGAGCCCGGCTTGTTTAATCAATTACATTTTTACTTTATTGGAACTAGCTATGCACCTTCCGGTCGGGGCTTGCCAACCATACTACCCATCGCCACCAAATACCAGGTTCAAGACCATGTAACAGAGATTACTGACAGAATCAGCTTCTACCATACCTTGCTTAGCCTTCAACAAGCAGATGCCTTATTTATTCCCGGCTCGGACGATCCACAATATACCGCTTCGAAAATATATCCTTATCTACTCAGTAAAAAACCTTTACTGGCCATATTTCATCAAGACTCCAATGCCATTGATGTGATCAATGAATGCAGCACCAATACCACTTTAATTAAGTTCTCTGATGAGGACAGCAATAGTAAACTGTCCCGTGTTTTAACCGATTGGGCAAATATGTCCTTAGTCCCACTGCAACTTACCCCACAGATAAAGAAGTACAGCGCAGCCCATCTCACATTACGGCAAACCGAATTGTTTAACAGAGCCATTCATCAACGGTGAAGAAACTAGCCATCATTACTACACACCCTATTCAATACTATGCACCAGTATTTAAACTATTGGCGGGCACTGAGCAATTGAGCATTAAGGTTTATTATACCAGAGGCGAAGAAACGCTGCAACAGTTTGAACCAGGCTTTGGGAAGGTGATCAGCTGGGATATTCCTTTATTGGAAGATTATTCATACCAATGGGTACAAGCAAAGGATCTAACAGTACAGGTGGCGACCTGGCAACCAGATGCCGTACTGGTATATGGCTGGGCCTTTAAAGGTCACTTGAAATGCTTACGTTTTTTCAAAAACAAGATCCCTGTATATTTCAGGGGTGACTCTACACTATTAAACGAGCCAAAATGGTTAAAAAAATTATTGAGGACGCTGTTTTTAAGATGGGTCTACAAACATATAGATCATGCATTTTATGTTGGAACCAACAATAAAGCATATTTTAAAAAACATGGTTTAAAGAACCATCAGCTCAACTTTGCCCCCCACGCCATTGATAACGCACGCTTTGAAGATGAGCAGGAAAGTGTAAAAGAATTAAGATTATCCTTTAACATCCGTCCCGATGAGATTTTAATACTATATGCAGGAAAATTCGACCTGGTAAAAAATGTAGATCTATTACTATCAGCGTTCATTAACATGAATAACCCAAGGGCTCACTTACTCCTAGTCGGAAATGGCATAGAAGAGCTTAATCTTAAACAGAAGGCACAACAAAGCACATTATCGGCAAATATTCACTTTGTACCCTTCCAGAACCAATCCCAGATACCTGCATTTTATCAGGCGTCTGATTTATTTTGCCTGCCCTCCACTAGCGAAACCTGGGGACTAGCAGTAAACGAAGCTATGGCTTGCTCAAAAGCAGTTTTGGTAGCTGACAAAGTGGGCTGTGCTGTTGATTTGGTAAAGGACGGATACAATGGATGGATTTTTAAAGCCCAGTCTTTAACCAGCTTAACCCAGCATTTAACATTATTAGTTAACCAAGGCAAAGATGGCCTAACACAGATGGGGACAAATTCAAAAGAAATCATCAACCATTGGACCTTTCAAAAACAAGTCGCAGCTATTGAAACTGCAGTAATAAAGCATGGATAATCACCTATCTATTGAACGATACCTCATCCTATTTATTCCCTGGATATTGGCATTGCTATGTATAGACTACCCTATATTATCCTATTTACTGGCTTGGTCGGGCTCCTTTTTCATCTTTTACCTGACTTTAACAGGGCGGATAAAACCTTTGCCTAAGGACCTCTCCATAGCCGAACAGCTGATGCGGCCCATTTTTCTGGTACAGTTCATCTTTGCCGGCTATATGTGCTGTACTTCTATTTTTTACCTCCTTGATGTGTTGGGTTATGTTGATTTTAATTCGGTAAGCAACGCTTATTTAGTAGACCAAGAAAAGTTAAGCCTTACTGCGCAATGTCAACGGTATTATTGTCTTGCACACGCTTCCTTTGTTACCGGAATACTGGTTTTCATAAACACTGCTCTGGCCCCAAAGTATACATATGATCGGTCTCAACTCAGCAAGCTGATTTTTACCATGGCCTTAATTACCCTCGGACTATCCATTTCACTTACCTTTTTCAACGGCTTATCCCAATTTTCTCACCAACTCAATACCTTAAGCTTTATTGCAGCCACTCTGGCACTCGCTTTTGCCATACCTGAAAGAAAGATCTGGAGCACCACTTTTTGCTTATTTATTTATGGATTTAATACGTACCAGGCATTGATATCTGGCTTTAAAGAGCCAATCATCTTGAGCGTTCTCATACTGGGCGTATTTTTATATCCCAATTATAAAAAAATAGTATTCATCACGTTTGTGCCCTTACTACTACTGCTTTTCATCTTGCTACCTACCTATAACCGCATTTTTCGGGAGCAAGCCTGGTCGGCTGATGTTGCTGCAGATCAAGCTGGCATACTTGCTCTTGAAGCTACGCTTGACCAGGACGATCCGGATAACAATTGGTCCTTTCTCACCTATCGCTTAAGTGAAATCGACATGTTTACCAAGTATGTGAAAGCAACACCAACTCATATTGATTACTATGGATTCGACCTCGCTCAGCAATCATTGCTATCTGTGATACCTCGAGCGCTCTGGCCATCCAAACCCAATACCGAGCAGCTCGTTATGGAACGTGTTTATAAGGCAGGCGTCATACATCGTGGTTCAAAAGCTTCTGCCAAACCTGCATTCATCGTAGATGCCTACCTTTCTGGAGGGGCTGTAGGAATTTTCCTCTGCCTATTTCTCTATGGCACCGTATGTCAGCTAATCGCCAACAAAGCAGAGACCTTATTTGGTGGCTATATCTTAGGTACTGCCCTCTTGTTTACAGGATTATTCCAAATATTCTGGCGCGGACAAAGCTTTGAATTTTTAATCAATTCTGTCTTCTGGAGTTACATCAGCATGCTCTTGATTTTTGGCGCATTACGCTTTATACAAATTTTAAAACCAACCAAAAATGAACATTTTACAAATTAATGCCTCCTATAAACCCGCTTACATTTATGGAGGGCCAACCATGTCTGTTTCAAAATTGAGTGAGCAGTTGGTTAAAAATGGCTGTGGCTTGGAAGTATTCAGTACAACAGCCAATGGATCTACTGAATTGCAAGTTGTTAAAGGGCGGTCACAAAATATAGAAGGTGTTTCTGTCAGGTATTTTAAGCGAATCACTAAAGACCATAGCCATTTCTCTCCACACCTACTCATTACCCTATGGAAAGAAGTACGCAATTTTGATTTGGTACACATTCATGCCTGGTGGAATCTCGTATCTATGCTTTCGTGCTGCATTGCACTATTAAGGAATGTCCCGGTTATTTTTTCACCCCGCGGCACCTTAAGTGACTATTCTTTTGCAAACAAGCATGTTTCTGTAAAAAAGCTATTCCATATAATTTTAGGGAGATTTTTGCTTAATCGTTGCCATTTACACACCACTTCGGAAAGTGAGCAGGAAGCCATTGAACAGTTGATTAAACCAAAAAGTATTTCTACCATATACAATGCAGTAAGTCTGCCGCTATACATTCCTGCTCCTGCCCATGGAAATGAGACAGTTAAACTCCTCTTTCTTTCCCGAATCGACCAGAAAAAAGGGCTTGAGTTATTGTTTGGTGCCTTAGCTGATCTTACCTTTTCATACCAACTCACCATTGCCGGAACCGGAGAGGAAACCTACATCGCAGAACTAAAAGCGCTAACCAGACAGTACCAGATTCACAATCATATCAACTGGGTAGGTTTTAGGGGGCTTGACAAATTCGAACTGATTGCCCAGCACCACCTCCTTGTCCTTCCATCCTATGATGAAAACTTTGGCAATGTGGTTATTGAAAGTTTATGCGTGGGTACAGCAGTTCTCATCAGTGGGGCTGTTGGATTGGCAAAATATGTAGCGAAGAACAATCTGGGTTGGATTTGCGACACTAATATCGGTTCGATTAAAGACTGCCTCCACACCATGTATCATAATCCAGGCAGGTTAGCGATCATCAGAGAGTTTGCGCCTGTTGTTATTGTCAATGAATTTAATGAGGACAAACTCATCAAACAGTATCTTAAAATGTATCAACAAATCATCAACCCAAATTACAAAAATGGGTAATCCTCATTTCAGCTTCGTTATTTTAACTTATAATGAGGAACAGCACCTGCCTAGATTATTGAGCTCTATTTACGGCCTTCAAGCTACCGTTTATGTATTAGATTCGGGAAGTACCGATCAAACCCTAAGCATCGCCAAGCGGTTTGGCGCCCAGGTTAAACAGCAGGCATTCCTAAATCATCCGCACCAGTGGCATTATGCGCTCAAAACTTTCGATATCCAAACCCCATGGGTTATTGGTCTTGATGCCGATCATATTGTATCGGACGAACTAAAGCAACGATTGTTGGATTTTAACGATCAGGATTACCCCGATATAGATGGAATCTATTTCAATCGTAAAAACTATTTTAAAAACAAATGGATCAAAAATGGTGGGTTATACCCCTTTTATCTGTTAAAAATGTTTAGGTACCCCCTCGGATATTCTGATCTGAATGAGCTCATGGATCATCGCTTTATTGTCCCGGGCAAAACGACAATTTGGAAAGATGGGTACTTGCTTGAAGAAAACTTAAAGGAAAACAATATCCGCTTCTGGATAGATAAACACAACACTTATAGCGACCTATTGGCACGGGAAGAGGTAGAACGTCGGCAGCTACTAAGGGCACAAACTGTAAAACCCTTATTTTGGGGTAGCCCCGACCAAAGGACGGCATGGCTTAAAAAACTATGGTGGCGAATGCCATTGTTCATTAGACCAGCCATCTACTTTATCTACCGTTATATTTTCAGATTGGGAATCCTTGATGGCTATCAGGGCTTTCTTTTCCATTTCTTACAAGGCTTTTGGTTTCGTTTGATTGTGGATGTCAAAATAAAAGAAATCATAGATATCGATGAAAAAGACTGACCTCTCACTTTACAACAACGCTGCTTATCATCCGCGAGCAAACCTAATCAAACGGACTTTATGGTTCTACCTAAACGCATTATTCTTTAAAACATCCCTTATTCCACTAAGCTCCCTAAAAGTCTGTCTGTTACGCTTATTCGGAGCTTCAGTAGGCAAAGGTGTAGTGATCAAACCTGGTGTAAGCATTAAATATCCCTGGCTACTCCAAATCGGCGATCATTCCTGGATTGGCGAAGACGTTTGGATAGACAACCTTGTTAAATTAAATATTGGCAACCATGTCTGCCTATCCCAGGGTGCATTACTCCTTAGTGGTAGCCATAACTATAAAGACCCAGCTTTTGGGCTAATTACAGGAAGCATCATTTTAGAAGATGGAGCATGGATTTGCGCAAAAGCAATAGTAACTCAGGGCATCACCGCGGGAAGCCATTCCATTCTCAGTGCAGGATCCATAGCCACAAAAAACCTGGAAGCCTATACCATTTATCAGGGGAACCCTGCCACAAAAATCAAACACCGATGACATTGTATTTTTTTATCCTGGTCACTTCTCTTTTTATAACCCTAGTCATTATCCCCTCAATTATCCATGTTGCGCGAGACCGTCATTTATATGATGATTTAGGTCACCTTCGGAAAATTCATAATCCTGGAATCCCCCGTTTAGGTGGCGTAGCTATATTTCTGAGCTTTACCATTACTTTATTGCTTTGGGACATTAACACGCCCGAATTACCTATCAACTACCTGCTTACAGCCTGTACCATGCTTTTTGCCATAGGGATTAAAGATGATCTGGCTGGAGTGGGTCATCACACCAAATTCCTTATAGAATTTATTGCCGGATTAATCCTTGTTATCCCCGGTAATATTCGCATCAGCAACTTGCATAATTTCTTCGGTATATACGAGTTGTCTTATTTCCACAGCGTGATTCTATCAGTACTGATTATTGTATTTATCATCAATGCCTTTAACCTGATTGATGGGATAGATGGCTTAGCAGCCACTACGGGGATTATCGTAAACAGCGTATTTACCGCACTGTTCATCAAGCTTCATCATTACGAACTAGCGGCAGTTTCATTAGCACTTGTAGGTGCAATTTTGGGATTCCTGAGATTTAACTTAACTCCAGCTAAGATCTTTATGGGCGACACTGGCTCTTTGTTAATCGGATTGATTTCTGCGGTAATGGCCTTAAAGTTTATTTCGGTAAATGACGCTTTTGAAATTGAATCTGCTTCGCAGGTATCTTCCTCTTTAGGAATTGTGTTGGCGATACTGATAGGGCCAATTTCTGATACATTGAGGGTATTTATCATTCGCCTGGCAAAAGGAAAATCTCCTTTTCAGGGAGATCGAAACCACATTCACCACCGTATGTTGGTATTAGGATTTACACATTTACAAACTACACTCATTTTAGCTTTACTTAATGGAGTTATTATTTTACTCGCCTTCACTTATTTTTTTGTCGTAAGTTAGCACCCGTTATTTGGTAAGATAAAAATAGGACATGATCAAGAAACTGCTAAAAAAGCTTAAGCAAAATATTAAAATTTTAACTGGAGCAATCACTTCCATAAAGGCAGAGACTAAGATTAACCATAAATGGTACGGGAATACTTACGGAGGATTTTACGTTCACCCTAATGTTTTAAATAGTAAATCTATTGTCTATTCATTCGGAATTGGTGAAGACATTTCATTCGATAGGGAAATGATACAAATGCACAACTGTCAGGTTTTTGGATTTGACCCAACACCTAAATCTATTGATTGGATTAAAAAGGAACAGTTGCCATCAAACTTCTCTTTTTTCGAATATGGGATTGACACCATAACCGGTTTTGTAAACTTCAATTTACCCAAAAACCAGGATTTTGTATCTGGGAGTATCATACCTCATAAAAACGTAGACGAGAAAAATATGGTTTCCGTTCCTATGAAAAGCTTCCACGACATTACAAAAGAATTGGGTCATACGCATATAGATGTGTTGAAAATGGACATCGAAGGTAGTGAGTACCATGTAATTGAAAGCATTCTTTCTTCTACCATTCAAATAGATCAAATTCTAATAGAGCTTCACGAAAGGTTCTTTGAAGATGGAAAATCGAGAAACCAGAGACTACTACAGTCTTTTAAAAATCATGGTTATGAGATATTTGCTGTATCAGATTCTCTTGAAGAGGTTTCTTTTATAAAAGTTAAAACAGCCTAGCGATTTCAGGAAAAGTTATAAGTATGATTATAACTTTTCCGAAAAACAGTTAAAATTATAATCATACTTATAATTTTTATAGAGCTATCAGAGAATCCAAGTTGATTAGAAATCTTGATACAGGTTTCTAAAAGTACTACGCAGGCCAAAAGTGAACAATGCCGTATTGGTATTCTTTATGGCATTTGTTTCTCTTCTTAGTACTCCCCCAACTTCCAGGCGCAGATTATATTTTGGATTGAGCAGATAGGATGCCCTTCCTTCAGCAAAATAAAGATTGGTACCAATGCCCTGACCGATTTTATTTCCATAATCCGAAACATGCACATAATTATTCAAGAATATATTCTTGCCATAATTCATTCCTTCCGGATCAAGGCCATAACGAGCGTACATTAGCTGACCTTGTAGGTCAAACCTTTTATAGCTGTAATTTAAAATCCCCAATACCTCTCTAAAGTTAGCCCCCATAGGATGCGCCAAAGGCTGGTTCATTGCTGCATAATTGGATACCCTATCAAAATGCGCGTAGGTATAAGGCCTTGCTGTATTGAATTCGGCAAGGTAGTTCAGGCTTTTTACTTTAAACAAATCTGATCCTCTAACACCTAGTTGCAATGCCCACTTATTTGTCCAAAAGCCTCTATTACTAAAAAATTCTTTCGCAATAAATTCATCAAACATAAACTGGCCATATACAGTCGTTTTGTCCAGAATCTCATATTTGGTATTGATACCCAAACGCATTTTATCTGGAGAAGTACTATTAGCGCTTTCTACCGACCTTAAGAAGATAAAAGGGTGTACATAGTTAAAATCAAAACCTCGCTTGCCCTCGGGCTCGGCATCAGCCCAGGTCACAGCCTGAAAAAAGCCAATAGAAAAGCGATTCGTAGCATTCCAATCAATGTAATGCATGGCCGCCCATTTCCCCCTATCACCTAAACGTCTGTCAGTAGTCAATCTTTCTGCTCCTGGGTCCAGCATATAACCAAATATAGTCTGGTATTGCACATTACCCAAAGTAGCCCTAACTCTTAAAAAAGAATAATTTGCTGCTACATCAGATAACAGCATAGAACGATACCCATCACCAATAAAGTTCTTATCATAACCTAGGGCAATGTTTAAATGCTTGTTGGGTGTATAAGACAATAAAGCGGTCACATACGACCAGTCTTTTGTTTTCTTATCCAACTTACCGCTCATTTCACTTGGCACTACACCATTGGCATTGATAAAATCAGTAACATAATTCGCAAACACAGCTTGATTTTCAAAACCATTGGTATAAAAAGAGAACTTATCCCCTACTGTGCCACCGATCTGAAAGCCCCGTGTATTTTTCCAGGTAGTTGTACCGTTCTTAAAATCGCGACCAATTTGTAAATCAGGGAGATAATCCGCATAAACAGTATAATCGTCCCCTTTAAAATTTAACAAGTGCTCTTCCGTTAATTTCCTACGAACCCAGGAACGCTTGTTTAAAGAATCAACGCCCACTTCCATTAAACCCTGATATCGGTTTACCAACAAGGAATCATCGGCATAAAAACCCTTAATGGCAGAATGTGATCGGCTATTTACATCATACACTGATTTATTCAGCTTCTGATAGAATTGATACGAATAAGGGATGTTTACATTAGGTGTTTGTGCTTTTAAGCTAAAAGTAGCCATAGCTAGTACACCCAGCAATAAGTATTTCTTCATTTTTAGGGATTTTCCTCTACCTGCACCTGGACATCTAATTCTTCATAAACAGAATTCTTACTGATAAATTCAGGTACAATTACTTTCATTTGTTGAACCACCTGTCTTGTATTATTCGAGCTGGCATAAAGTAACAATTGGTAAATTTGGACTTCAATTTCATTAAATATATATTCCCTCACCTGTCCAATCATAATTTTTTCATGGTGAGTTGGTACGGTATTCTCACTGTCATTCAGCAATTCCTCAAACAATTTCTCCCCAGGTCTTAACCCGGAATAAGAGATTTTAATATCCTGATTAGGCACCAAGCCTGCTAAACGAATCATTTTCTTTGCAAGCTCTACAATCTTTACGGATTTACCCATGTCGAATATATAAATCTCTCCACCTTTCCCCATGCAACCTGCCTCAAGCACCAAACGACAAGCTTCAGGTATCGTCATGAAAAAACGCGTAATCTCAGGATGCGTAACGGTGACTGGACCTCCTTTTTCTATCTGCTGCTTAAAGCGAGGAATCACGGAACCATTAGAGCCCAATACATTCCCAAAACGAGTAGTAATAAACTTAGTTATCGGCTTTACATTCCCATCATTTAAATAGCTTAGGCCATTGGAGAAGATCAGATCGGGGTTATTCAACGAATTATTGAGTGACTGTACATAAATCTCCGCAATTCGCTTAGATGCCCCCATTACATTGGTCGGGTTCACCGCCTTATCAGTAGAAATCATCACAAACTTCTGCACACCATATTTAACGGATAGATCTGCAATGGTCTTCGTGCCCATTACATTTGTTTTGATCGCTTCTGCAGGATTACCTTCCATCAGCGGCACATGCTTGTAAGCAGCGGCATGATAAACATAATGTGGTTTATAGGTTTCAAACAAATGTTGCATCCGTTTCTGATCCTTAACATCACCAACAAACGCATGAAAATTGGTATTCACATGGTGCTCTTCCAATTCAAGATAAATATGATGCAAGGCCGTTTCACTCTGATCACAAAGGATAATCAATCCAGTTTCGAATTTCAAGAGTTGCCTAACAATCTCACTACCAATAGAACCGGCGGCTCCGGTTATTAAAATTCGTTTACCCTTTAACTGGTTTTGGATCCCATCGATATCTATTTCAATGGTCTTTCTGTTCAACAGATCTTCGATATTGATATTTTGAATTTGCGCAGTAGTTACCTCACCCCGAGCCCAAACCTCCGGCGATGGGATATTTAAAATCTTAACCTCATTTTCCAGGCAAATGTCAACCACTTGGTTTTTACGCTCCAAGGGGATCGTGTACGAAGCAAAGATGATTTCATCCACTTCATGCTTTACAATTAAATGCTCCAACTCTCCTGCATCCAAAATCCTCACCCCATCAATCGTTTTACCCACCTTACGCATGTCATCATCCACAAAAGCGATGATTGTTTTATTTACTTTGGCATCATGGTCAAAAGTTCTTTTTGTAGCCACACCGGCCTCTCCTGCCCCATAGATGATAATTCTTCGCTTGTCCAGATTAGCGTTCTTGATGTACATAAAAAAGTACTTTACAACAACCCTATAGGTAATCAACAAAAGAAAGCTAAACAAAGTAAATATAACGATAGCGACATTGCTCACCACATGCTCGCCAGTTACTACGATAGCAATCGCATGTGCAAAAAATAGAATTAAGGAGCTCAAAATTACCGCAAATAGAATTCGAAATGAGTCCTGAGCTGAAGTATACCTCACAATTCCCGCGAATGTTTTTACACTATAAAACACCAATGAATTGATGATCACCACCATCACTACTGCTTTATAAAAGGCTAAGAAATCTATCCCGATAATTTTAAAATTATGCTGCAAAATAATTGCAAATAGTAGCGCGATGATACTTAAGCAAATATCAATTGTAAAAATAATCCAGCGAGATACGATTTGTAGTTTTGTAAACATAGACGTTACATAAAAATAACCTCAGCAAAACTAACAATAATTAAACCAAAAAGTAATTTGTGTTTTTGTAATACGAAAAATACAAGTGATTTTCTCCGTTAATCGACCTTAAACATCATTTTTGGTTTCAAATAAATATAAATAAGAGCCAATGGTACCGTAGTTAATACAAATAAAAACCAAAAATTGAGTGGTAATAAAATAACTATGGCTACAATAGCTAATTGTACAATTGCATAAATAGATGAAACCCATATGTGTTCCCAATTCTGATCATTAGCTAGAATTTGGTAAAAATGTAGACGATGTGCTTCAAATATATTTTCTTTAAGCATCAGGCGATGTACAATAGTAAAGATGGCATCTACTCCATATACAGCCAAGAATAAGATATAGGCATAATTACTCGTCTGTATCATCAATTTTAACAACAGAAATATAATCCAGAATGCGATGGTTACACTGCCGACATCTCCGGCAAAGCATTTTGCTTTTTTGCGGAAATTAAAAAATAAAAAAACAACGCTGGCCAGGATCGGCAACCAAATCATATCCGGTTTAATGAATTCACGAGTGTTATAGTTTACATACTGTAATCCTCCAAGGACCACCAGGCTATATACACCGGTAATGCCATTGATCCCATCCATAAAATTATAGGCATTAATGATTCCTATCACGAAGATGTAAAGGATGATGCTCATCCAAATTGGGAAGAGATGAAATACGTTTAAAAAGATAAATAACAGTGTAACCGCAGTCAGATGAAAAATTAGCCTTATTTTATTGGATAAAGAAATACGATCGTCTATAAAACTAATCGTTCCAATGATGAGCATGCCCAGAATCGGTAACCAGAATTCACTATGAAGTATTACTCCAGCCAGAGCTGCAAAAACATAGATGACCCCTCCCCCTCGAATTGTAATTTCAGTATGAGAACTTCTTTCGTTTGGGTGATCAATAATATCGTAATAATCTGCAATTTTAAAGTACAGTAACATTATGACAAAAAAGAAAAAAAGACAACTTAGATACAACATGTGTTATTTTAAATTAAAACTTTTTATGGTATTAAATAGTCCTTCAGTTGAAGAAACAGGAAATTTTTTAATATTTAAAGCCCTTTTAATTTTCTCATTTGATACAATAAAGCTTTCGGTGAGCTTTTTAAGTCGCTCTGTATTAAGAGGAAGATAAAGCACGTTACCAATTTTAGCAATGCATTGAATAAGCACCGGACTAATTTTCCATAACTTGGCTTTAAAACCCAAGACTTTACTAATTAATTCAATTACCTGGTTAGTTGATAATGGATCATCATCCGCAACGTTATAAATGCCACTATCTATATTTGAATTGATTAGATTTTCAACAACAAAATTTAGATTTTCTATAGAAAGGAATGACCTTCTATTATTAAAGGCGGCCAATGGATATGGAAACCTTTTTCGCACAACGCCATATAATAAATTTAAATTACCTTTATTTCCAGGCCCGTGGATCATACATGGACGGAGGATATAGAACGATTTCCCGGTAGGTAGGGGCTGCTCCTGAATATACTTCTCAGCCAATAGTTTTGATTTCCCATAATCTGTTTGTGGATTTGGTCGACTTTCTTCTTTTAATATCAAAGGGACAATATCCGCCGAAGCCTTCACACTACTAAAGAATATGAACTTGGTTGCGCCAGAACTCAAATAAGCATCGTAAATCTTTTTTGTAAGTTCAAAGTTAACCTTATAATAATCTTCAGGGTTAGATGTTTGTTTCAAATCATGAGCCTTACCGGCGAGATGAATAATCACTTCTGCGCTTCCTATCTGAGGATTACATAATTCATTTCTAGACAATACACTAATGCTATGATCAGTTAATGCCGATAAAAAATTTTTCCCCACGAAACCTGTGGCACCAGTTAGTAAAATTTTCATGATTAAAATTGCGAAAGTGTTTTTTTATTAGCTTGTTTCCTTTCCTCATCAAAACACCATCCCCATTTGTTGAAATAAACTACCATAGACTTTAAAAAGATCTTTAACAATTTAAGGCTTTTATTTGCCCCACTTTCGTAACCATGAAAAATGAAAACTTCCGGAAAATAAAGAGTTTTATATTCTTTATGAATTCGCCTCGAAAGGTCAAAATCTTCAAAATACATAAAAAATGTATCGTCATAGGCACCAACCTGTTTGATTGCCTCTAAGTTTAGTAATGAAAAACATCCCGACAAAACCGGAGCATTATAAATTTTGTCTTCAGGAACATTTCTAAATTCGTACATATCTACAAATTTCTTGTAACGTCTATCTAATTTTTTGAGCTTTCGCCTTAAAATCCAGAAAGGATGTGGTAATAATTTAGGAAGATGCTGAATAGAACCATCTTCATTCAAAATTTTTGGCATCATCATACCAACGTCTGAATGATCAGCCATATATTTGATCATTTCCTCAATAACGCCTGGATTAAAGTACACATCTGGGTTGACAACAAAATGATAATCATAGCCACCTTTGATTGCATCTTTTATTGCAATATTGTGGCCTGCTCCGAAGCCCAAATTTTGACCAGTAAATACATATTCAACCCGGCAATCTAAAGGTTTATCTGCAAGTATTTGGGATGAGTTATCAATTAACATTATCTTTATATTCAGCTTAGATTCAAGAATCGAATCTAATGCTAAACGTGCTTTATCAAAATTGTGATAAAGAACTATTGAAGCAGATATTTTACACATGGTTTCCATCTTCTAATATTTCCCTAAAGCGAGTCGCAGATTTATGCCATTGAAATGACGTTGCGTCCTCTGTCCCCTTCAATACTAACTTAGATCTCAAATTTGGATCATTAACTAAAGACGCAATATGATCTGCTAAAGAGAATGCATTTCGAGGCGGATAAATCAGACAGTTTTCCTGATGCCTGGCATATTCATTTATACCCTGAGATGCACTAGTTATCACCGCACAACCACATGCCATAGCTTCAAGAGGCGGTAGACCAAATCCCTCCATCCAAGAGGTAGAAATAAAAATATCAGACGTCTGAAATACAGAAGCGATTTCAAAATCGTCTTTTACATTAACAATTTCAAAATCCTTTAAATTAAATGATGACAAGTCATCATGACTTATTAAAATCACCTTCTCAATTTGCTCCTTAATTTCAGGTTTTAGAATATCCCAACTTTCAAGAAAGGTATCTAATCCCTTAGCCGGATGTTTCCTAGCAACTAAGCAAAGTTGTAACGTTTTTTTTTGATCAATTGTGCTTACTGGCTTAAATATCTCTTGATTAATACAAGGATGTACACAATGAAATGGCGGAATATCGGCAGTTTTTGAATATCTACCTCGAAGCTTAATAAAACTGTCATAGCTAAATTTAGAATTAAACATGAACTTAATTGAATCATGATATGACAGCAATGTTAAAACCTTATAAAAACGTATAATCCATTTGTTTTTAAGCAAAAGACCATCATCAAAGATCCTATAATCGTCTGCTTGGATAAATCGATATACATTATTCCCTTTAATAAAAAAACTTAGTATGCTCATAATTGGATCAGTTATAATAATATACTGATTGAGAAATTTTTTATTAGCCGCTTTTATTACAGAAAATAAATTACGAATTTTTTGAATTTTAGTTTCCTTAAAGCGGCCGATTGAAATAAGTTTAACTTTGTTATTTAAATTAAAAGTTATCCCCTCTTCTGAATTTTGAGGGACCAATATAGTCACATCAGCCGACTCGCATAATATATTAGCCAATTCAACAAATACCCTAACTCCCCCCCCGTTCTTCAATTGAGGAAGTAAAAACACTATTTCTTTCATCCTAAAATAATTGTGTTAGCTAATCGAAGCTAACAGTTTAATAAATATTGGCACGAAGTACGTCTAAGAGAACTAAACTAGTTCTCTTAGTTGTGCATTCCAAAATTTCCTATATCGTATGCGTTTTTTTAACTTTGCGCAGCCCAAATTCATTTTTATTGTATAGTTCTTCAACATTTTCAATTTATCTATTTAAAATCCAAATCTATATGGCGAACTTAATTGGACAATATATAGTGTAATGATTAATTGAAAAAAAGAAATTCCTAAAATCATAGCTTTACCAAAAAGCCTAGGCTTAAATATGTAGACTAAATATGGCACCAGAAAAATCTCTACAAGACATAAGAGTTCGGAAACCCTTGCTGCAACAATGTGTAAATCTGACAATATCAAATAACTCAAACACCCATAAAAATGTAAATTCAAAAATATTTGAAAATAGTCACTTTGTTTACTAATTATATTTTCGTAATAACGCAAGAAGAAGTTGAACAAAATTTTAGCATAGATCATTAATATATATACACCAGCAGTTCTTTCTCCAAATCCTGCTTCAATAGTACTCTTATGCATATATATTTTAGAAATAATATAAAAATCAGTATTCAAATTGTATCCTAATACAAAGTTAAGAAGGTGAGTCTGAGCAATTCCCAAGCAAATAATAAAACAAATGATAGATGTTTTGAAAGTTAGTTTAACACGGGTCAATATAATGTAAAATGGCAAAAAAAGCATTAATGATACATGGAAAAATGAACCAATAATTATTGATATTATAAAAAAAGTTAATTTCCTTTCCTTAATAAATTGCAACGATACCAGTAGCATAGAGGCGGCAACTGCTTCACGGATCTGGGTCATTGGATGCAAAAAAAAGTAATAAGAATAAAAGTATGGGAAAATTAACAAAGATGATCTAGTTTGAATAATTGCGGCATATACTAAAGGGACTATAGCTAAAAAGGCATAAATTAGTAAGACTCCATTGAAATGATCAATTGTATTTGCTATAAAATCACATATAATCTTATAAGAGACCTCCATCCCCTCATCAATATATCCTGCTTTAAAAATATTATATTTATCCAAATAGGCATCATAGTCTGAAGTTATTCCAGCCCTTAACCCAGCTAACAGTGTCAAAAAAAAACCTATAAGAATACAAAATAACTGCCTTTCTTTCACTTTAAAAGGAACCAACGACAAAATAGAAATTAATAAAAAAACGGTCCAGTATACGAACATTATCTTTTCTTTGTTTTTATAAAAAAACCTTTAAATCTGTCAAGAAAATTAATATTAAAACGAATTGACGAGATATTAAAGAGGTTGAAAAAACCTGCAAATAATCCATATTTAAAATTCCCATGCTTGTGAATACGCTGCACCATTTTACTACTTTCCTTAAAATTCCTAGCATTATTTAGTTTTAATACCTGTAGAAAAATTAACCACGAGAAAATTCTCTTGTATTTTTTTTCAAAATATCTATTCCCGGCGGCATATTCTTCATATACATTTAATCCATCAGGTATTCCATAATTCTCTCTAATTTCCATTTGAGAGCCTTGACTCGCATGCTTACGGTATTGAATAAGCGGCTCAGGTAGTATACCGGCAGGGAATTCCTTTAAAATTCGTAGCCACATTTCATAGTCTGTAGCAGATTTATATTTGTCATTAATTTTAAACATTCCTAATTTGTCGTAAATCTTTTTGGGTACCATAACAGTAGGCGTAACGAGAAAAGGCACAAATGAATCCAGTATGGCAGGAAAAATTTCTTCAAAAGTATACTTACATTTTATATTATTACGGAGCCTTGATGGAAGTTCAAGTTCTCCCAAATATTCTCCATTTGAGTCTATTAGGTTGGCCAAAGTGGAAACGAACCCACAATCTTGATTCTGGTCGAAAAATGAAACAGATTTTGCTACAATTTCAGGATGATAAATATCATCAGAATGATAAACTGCTACAAAGTCTCCTGTAGCTAAGGAAATTAACTTATTCATGTTTAAACCAGCACCAATATTTTGCTGATTAAAAACATAGCTCCAATTATTTTCATCAGCATATCTTTTTATAATTGCCTGAGTATTATCTGATGAACAGTTATCTCCAATGATGACCTCAATATTAGTATAGGTCTGGTTTTGTATACTATTTAAAGATTCTTCCAAATAAGCATCGGAATTATATGTAGGAATACATATTGATACCTTAGACATGCGTTTTATTTTTTAAGTGTAACATTGGGCTAATATCCTTAATATTTACAAGTAAATACAATATGGCAAAAATAGAAAACACTACAAGTTTATAAAAGAGAGTTACTGTTGTAATATTCACTAACAAAAGTATTCCTGAAGTGGCTATTATTACTGCCATATTGCGAATGATTAATCCAATAGGAATTTTAACAGGAATCTGTATGTCCCTTTTAAAAAAAACACAGACCACTAATAAACTTAATACACTCCCCAACAATGTTCCGAGACTTACTCCAAGTATTCCCAATTTTCTTATAAAAAAAATACTAAGGATGAGATTTGTAATTCCCTCTACAAAAGTACCAACAATTAGCAATCTAACCCTTTTTAATGCAGATAATAAAGTGCTAATTGAACTTAGACATGATAATACAAAAGTATAAAGGCCGAAAGCTAAAAATATATTGCTTCCTAAATATAGAGATGGATTATTTGTCCAAGTAATAAAAATCTCTTTGCTGAAAAGAAATATAAATATACATAATGGCCCAGATAGCAGAGTCATTAATAAAATGGAATTTCTAAATTTAACTTGGATAGAGTTGTAATTGTTATCACTATTATATCTTCCATAAAATGGGAGTAATATTGCATTTAAAGTTAGAAGCAATGAAAAAAATGCGGTAAAAATTCTAAATGTCAGGGAATAAGCAGTTACTTCATTTACACCCAAAAAATTAACAATAACAAAATTATCGGTGTTCCATACTAATAACGCTCCCATACTTACTATAAAATATCCAAAACTGATTTTAATGATTTGTGTATATGTTATAGTTGACGATTTCGGATCAGTCCCTTCATCCCGATTTTTCTGGAGATAGATTCTAGAGTGGAAAAACATTATTATTGACGAAAAAACCAGAAGGAGACTCCATATACCTGCGTATAAAGAGATATTACCACTACATAAATATGTAATAAGAAAAGAGAATGGAATAATAAGGTTATTAAGAATCTCATACGTTTTATTCAAAGAAATTTTTCCAAAAATGAGAAAAACTGAAGAGGCCAGTTGAAATGGAGCCCTGATGAGATAAAATACAATCGTTAATAATAAGATAGAGGCATAAAACTGTGTTTTCTCGGTTTTACCAAAGAAAAATTCAAATGGTACGACATTACTAAAAAACAGAAATGCTATTAAAATAAGCAATACACTTACTACGGAAATCATTATTTTCAATGATTTCTTGAACACTTCCGTCACATCTTCTTTATTCAAAGCGTTAGTAGCAATAGTAGTCAAGGCCGTTGGAATGCCGAAATTTCCAAGCATGAGGTATTGAAGTATAGTATTTATGATGATCCATACACCATAATCAATCGACCCGAAATATTTCACATACAGGGGAACCATTAACAAATTCGAACATATATTTACGAATATGCTTAAGAAGCTATAAAAATAATCTTTTAATTTAGGCCCCATTATTTTAATAGATTAGCGAACCTAAGTACTTTAGCGGCAATTCGATATATAAAACTCGGAAGTAAAAGAAACCATATATCCAGTATCCAAAACAAGGGAAATTCACCATACAGCCTAATAAAACTATCCAGTATTGATTTTGAAACCTCAAATCCGCGTAGTTTTGCAACAATAATCACTCTGGGATAGGAATTTTTTATTATCCCTTTAATTTTTCGAATAAATTTTTCATCATACCCCCAATGCTGCATAACCTGAAATACCTCTACCAGTTTTAATCCAACTGTTATACCTGAACCATTTTTATTCCATGTTTTTATTTCATTTGCTCGCGGGCTTTCAATTACGTATTGGTTTTTTGTTAAAGCAGATTTCTTCTTCCGTAAAGCTTGAAGGACCATCGCATAATGAATCCAACCAGAAGTAAAAAATTGTTCAGCTTCGCAACTTAACCAAATATTCTTGGCGATGACATTATTAGGAAAAAATCCTGAACGAAAGTTGGTGCCTTCTAGAAATAATTCTGCTTGATCAAAAGTACAATATGTCTCCTCACATGTATCCTTACCCCCAACGAAAATAACCCCAAAATCATTGGGATCTTTAAGCATTTTTATTAGATTCTCTAATTGATAATTGACAACAAGGTCATCTGCACCGATTGTCCATACGTATTTTCCATTTGCATATTGGAAAACACGATTTAAATTTTTGTCGTACCCAACATTTTCCTCATGCTCAATAATTCTGACTTTTGAATATTCGCGAACATAGTTAAGAGTATTATCCGTGGAGGCATTGTCTGAAACTATAACCTCAACCTCTTCCCAGTCAAAATCACAAATTAGAATAGACTCTATTGTTTCTTTTATATATTTTTCACCATTATATACCGGTATGCCAATTGTTAAGAGCATTTTGTATTATTTAATACAGTATTAATTACTGTTCCCACGAAATTATCAATAGTAAATTGTCCAGCCTGAGGATCGGATAAAAAAGTCTTAATCGCTAATTGATATTCTTTAATATCACTATCGGTAAGACTTTGTAAGTACTTATCTATTTCCTCAATTGAGCCAAAATCCCTGTAATCTATAAAACAACTTTTAGGGATATATTTACAAATATTATCTGCTCCCCGGTATATAGGAATTGTTCCCGACATTAATGAGTCAAAAATTTTCTCAGTTATGTATCCACTAAAATCTGAAGCATTTTCAAAACAAAGTGAAAAATTATATTTTGACAGTACTTCTGCTTTTCTTCTTAACTTTCCTTTATAGGAAGGGTAATTCGTTTTTACGATTTTAAATGTTCTGTTTATTTTATTAAAAACAATACCTACAAGGCTATTGGTCATCACCTTGATATCCCAATCAATGCCGTATAAATCTAAATATCCTTTTCGATTAGCTTCATACCATTTAATTACCGCAAGTCTTTCTGAATAAAGTTCTTGTGAATGCTTACTCAATTTGTTGCCACTTATCACAATCAGATCTCGCTCCCTTCGTCCCAATTCGAAATTTGCCGATATATTGTAACTATAATTAATTTTAATATATTTTTTTGGATTGAGGGACACGAGATAATCAGACCAAGTAAGTACATTAATGAATGGCTCGTGTAACTCCGTTTTAAATATTTCCGGTTTAACTATCGGACTTTCCAGTGTGATTAAAAATAATGGGATCTTGTGTTTAATCCCATATTGAAAATTTTCACTGTTCATAGAGGGATAATCTAAAAAAACCATGGCATCGGCCTGTTCTTTTTCTATTAGAGATGATGTACCTAAAACCAAGCCGATTTTTTTAGATATTTCCCCCAATACCTTGAATGGAGTTAGTAGATTATCGCCGATATCTACATTATCGTCTGTAAACAGACGATTGTCCTTATTTAAATTTTCATAAACATTTTCAAATAAAATTTTCATTCATATTAGCCTTTAATGTAATTAGATATTACATCTGAAATGTAGTCATAGTGACTTTCATTTAAACCAGGCCATACCCCCAACCAAAACGATTGATTCATAATGATATCTGTATTCTTTAAATCGCCGACCACTCGGTGTTCAATATTAGCATATGCAGGTTGGCGAAGTAAATTTCCTCCGAAAAGTAAACGGGTTCCAATTTTTTTCTCTTCTAAATGCTGTACAAGCATATGCCGATCATTAGAATCCCCTTCTTTTAATGTCAATAAAAAGCCAAACCATGATGGATCAGAATTTGGAGTCGGCTCAGGTAAGATAAATATATCCTCAAATTTTTTCATTTTTTCATACAAAATGGCGTAATTTTCTCTTCTTCGTTGAACGAAGTGATCAATTTTCTTAATTTGAGATACTCCAAATGCAGCTTGCATATCAGTCACTTTCAAATTGAAGCCAATATGGGAATAAGTATACTTATGATCGTAGCCATAAGGTAAGCTACCTAATTGTTGACCAAATCGACATCCACATGTATTATCTTTTCCTGGCTCACAATAGCAGTCCCTTCCCCAATCTCTAAAACTTTCTGCTATTTTTGATAGTTCTGGATTATTAATTAGTACAGCTCCACCTTCTCCCATAGTAATATGATGAGCAGGATAAAATGAAAAAGTAGAAATATCTCCAAAGGTTCCTGTCTTCTGCCCTCTATAGGTTGCACCTAAAGAATCGCAATCGTCTTCAACAACCCAAAGATTATATTTTTTAGCGACACGCATCACCTCATCCAAATCAAAAGGATTTCCCAAAGAATGAGCAATCATAATTGCTTTTGTTTTTGGAGATACAGCCTTTTCAATATCCTCAGATAATACATTATGTGTCGCAATATCGACATCAACAAAAACTGGTATTGCGCCAAATTGGATAAGAGGATTTATTGTTGTAGGAAATCCGGCAGCTACTGTAATCACTTCATCACCAGGTTTGATTGCCCTATCTCCTAATTTAGGGGAGGTTAATGCATAAAAAGCAACTAAATTTGCTGATGACCCTGAATTTACTAGCAGAGCCTTTGCAGCCCCAAAATATTGTGCAAAATCGTGCTCAAACTGGTTAGCAAAACGACCTGCGGTAAGCCAAGCATCTAATGTTGCATCTACTCCCAAAAGTACATCTTCTTCATCAATAATTTTTCCAGTTACTGGTATATAGTTTTGTCCTGCAATAATTGGCTTATTAATATTTTTTTGGATGCTTGCCTGTAATAAGACTTTTAATTCAGGCGTAATGTTATTTAAATTCATTTAGTAATGTTATTTTTATTAATTCCTTTTAATTGATTCCAAACAATAGTTCTATTAATTGAATCATTAATTTGATATGTTTCTTCTACGTTTAAGGCTTTTACGATTTTAGTTGTATCCGGGACCAATCTAGATAAGTTTGTATAATTTTCTTTAGATGATTTGGAAAGAATTTCTAAATTTGGGTTAATCATAGTTTGGATTTTCTTTGCAAGATCATTTAAAGAAACTGCTTCACTGCTACCTAGATTATAAATTTCTCCAATTTGCCCTTTTAACAATGTTACTAAAATCCAATAAGCCATATCACTACCATACAAATAGCTTCTTACCGTTGAACCATTCCCTAAAATTCTTATTGCCCCCCCTAATATTCCATCTCGAATAAAATTATTAATGGCCCATGGTTTTTCTAAGTCATGATAAGGACCTACAAAAGCAAAGGGTCTAACTATTGATATAGGTAATTTAAATTGATTTCTATAAGCTAAACATAGTGTTTCGGCAATTCTTTTAGATTCTGCATAAACATTATTAATACTACTTATTCCAACTTTACCGGAAAATTTTTCTGATATATTATCTTCGGAGTCCCACTCCCCATACACTAGATGCGAACTGATATGCACAATCTTCTTCAAATCAGGAAGTCTTGACGCCGCATCAAGTATAGCTTGAGTTCCTTTATAAAAAGTTTCTATTGTTAAAATAGGTTGGGAAACATGCTCTCTATTATCAGGTGTCCCTGCTGCATGTATAATATAATTGATTTCGACAGGGAGATCATGTACATTTCTAACGTCTTGCCTTAATAAACGAATATAAGGCCTGTCAGCTAAATGAGACATCTCCTTCTCAAATTTCTTAATATCTCTTGCTAATAAAATAAGTTGAATATTAAAATTCTCCTTATCATTAATATAAGAAATCATCTCTGCTAACCACTTCCCCATAAAACCGGTTCCACCAGTTATCAAAATAGTCTGATCTTTTAGCATAGAAAAAAGCACTGAATTTTTGCAAGATTTTTTGCAGTCCTCAGTTATTAACTTAATCATTGCCTCATCCATTATTTCCTCCTTCTTACTAAATCCATAACCACTTCTATAATTAAATCTTCTTGTCCACCAACAACCCGACGTTTTCCTAACTCCTTGTAAACATCTCTTTGATCTACTTCATATTCTTTAGATATACGATTTACATGTTTAGCGAACCCAGAAAACACCCCAGATAATCCGCTTACTATACTTTCAGATTTAATAGTTGGGATAGAGGGCATTACTTCTCTTTCTGCAATATCTGATGCATCAAGCATTTTGTAAAGATCAATCCCCGTTATGTATCCCATCCTTTCTAGAACAGCAATTAGTACCTCTAATTGAGCATTACCGGCTCCTGCCCCAAATCCTCTTGCAGTTCCATCCAAAATTTTCGCTCCTGATTCTATAGCTGCAATTGAATTCGCAATAGCCATTCCAAGATTATTATGTGCATGAAAGCCAACCGGCACTTTTAGTCCATTTACTAATGCACTAATCTTCTCTGCAACATCTGCTGGTAAATAAGCCCCAGCAGAATCCATTATTATGATACCTTCAGCTCCATAAAGCTCCATTTTTTGAGCTTCTTCAACTAAAGTCGATGCTGAAGCCATATGACTCATCATTAAAACGCCATAAGCTTCTTTGCCCTTCTCACGAACAAAACCAAGATGGCGTTGAGTGATGTCGGCCTCTGTACAATGTGACGCAACTCTAACCACATCAACACCTATTTCCAATGCTCTAATTAAATCTCTTTTTATAGTCGCAAATCCAGGAATTACATGAATCCCCAATTTACTTTTAGTAAGATTGTTTCTAGCTGTTTCCAACATTGTAACATCATCCACTAAACTCAGACCAACCTGCATAGAGGATGCGCCTAATCCATTGCCATGACCAACTTCAACTATAGGTACTCCTGCTTCATCAGCAGCTTTAGCATAAATAGCTATTTGCTCTGCACTTAATTGATGAGCGACCGCATGGTTACCATCTCTTAAAGTTGGATCACTTATTAATATGTGTTTTACCATCAAATAAAAATTAACTGATATTGTTCTGAACTTTTGAATATTGTTCTGCAACAGCTATTGCAGCACAATTTATTATATCTAAATTACCAGCAAATTTTGGCAGATAATCCCCAAGTCCTTGCGCTTTAACCATGATTACAATTCTACCATTTTCATAAATTGGAGAAACTAATAAACTGTATCCGGGTACATATTTTCGAATCGCTTCAATCATAATATCGACTTCCTTTGTTAAAGCCTTCATATCTGGGTTTTCTACTTGTGCAAATATCGTTGTTTGCATATCTACACAAGGATCAGCAGGGTTTAAATTTAAAATGGCCTTTGTTTTTTTTACATTAGAAAAAAAACTTAAACCCATTTCGGTAGTATCAATATATTCATCTAAATTTAGTCTTGTGGCTGGTCCAGCACTTCTGGAAGCAATGCTTGAAACCACTTCTATATATTTTATATCTTTTTGTGTTTTTCCAATAGCATAAGCCATTGGAATGGATGCTTGACCACCACAAGTAATCATATTTACATTTCTCTGCTTAACTGCTTCATCAAGATTAACCGCAGGAATACAGAGTCCCCCCAGTTTCGCAGGTGTCATATCAACGACAATCTTTCCTAATCTTTCCAAAATAGACCAATGATAAGCTGCATCCTTTGCAGATGTCGCATCAAAAACCAAATCAACAGAATCAGGGTCTTTTTCTATTGCATGTATACTTTCATCAGAAACTTTAACCCCCATAGCAATGGCCTTTGCCATACCTGGAGACGATAAATTTCTTCCTACAAATAATACGCAATCTAAATATTCAGAACGTTGAATTTTTATTAACAAATCTGTACCAATGTTGCCACTGCCTAATACAGCTACCCTTAGTTTTTTCATTTGATTATATATTAATAGATATACTAGCCTCGTTTAATTGTTCCTCTGATAAATACGGAGTCATTTCATGCAATCTATTAGATTTAAAGCTTCCGTTATCAAGCCTGACGGACGTTACAGCAGGGATCATCACGACATTCTCTGGAATAACAACTTCAATTATCTGTGGTCCTTGCTTATTAAGAATGATGGCTAACCGCTCTTTTAAGTCACTATATTGATTTTCCCGAGAATAATCTATAGAATAGGCCGCAGCAATTTTTTCCCAATCGGGAAATGATACCCCCGTGTCACGACTCGATCCTGCCAAATGACCATCCAAGAAAGATGCTTGACTATTTCTTATCGATGCATAGCCTCCGTTATTGATAATGATAACTTTACAATTTAACTTATAATGAGCAAGGGTTTGTAATTCTTGAATATTCAGCTGCATGGACCCATCTCCGGTTATACAAATAACATTCCTTTCAGGAGCAGCGAGCGCAGCACCAATAGATGCTGGAAGAGCATATCCCATCGCTCCCAATCCACCTGAAACAATAACCCGTTGATTCGCCTTACTCAAAAAGGCCTGACCTGTAATATAGTACAAGGAGCCAGCGTCAGTAACAAGTACATCATTGTCATTTAATATCTTACTGAGCATATCCATTAAATGATATGTATTGATATCTTCTCCTTCACGATGATGAGGTTCATTAATAATTTTAAACTTTTCCTTCCACTGGGTTAATTTCCGAATCCACGGATCGAGATCTAAACGTTCTAAATCATTTAAATTATAAAGCAATGTAGAAATATCCGATTTGATTTGTATCTGACTAATGCTTTTATTTTTTGCGAGAACTGCCTCATCAAGATCGATCACAATTTTTTTAGCATTGGGAGCAAAATCTTCAGTCTCGTATCCCGTAGTTGTAACATGTAAGCTAGTTCCGATAGTGAGAATTAAATCCGCAGATTGAACTGCAAAATTTCCAGCTCTGTCACCTCGTAACCCCAACCTACCTATGTACTGGGGGAAATCATATGGAAGCAAATCATTAGCAAGCTGGGTAGTTACCACCGGAATATTTGCCTGCTGAACAAAGTCTCTAAACCTCTGAACCTCACCGGCGACTCTAACGCCGTGGCCTGCAACGATTAACGGTTGTTTATAATTCTTTAAATCCTCTTTCAGCGAAGTGAAATCAAATTCAACATTTTCATTTTCAGGCGCTTGGAATTGCGGAAGAGTATCTAGATCAACAGTAGCTCCCTGAACGTCTAGAGGAAGATCTAACAAAACTGGACCTGGCCTCCCTGTCGAAGCCAAATAATAAGCTTTCTGTAGGTGAAAAAGTACATCTTCAGACCGGTCAATAAATACAGAATATTTAGTAATGGATTTCGTAATCTCTGCAATATCAACTTCGAAATTACCGAGCATTCTAAGATTATCAATTTTAGAATGCATGACTGTTAGGGTAGAACGGCTCTGGCCTGTTAAAAAAATTACTGGGCTAGAATCCAACCAAGCTCCTGCAATACCCGTAATCGTATTGGTTGCTCCAGGTCCACTGGTTGCATAACAAACAGCAGGTACATTTTTTATTCTTGCATAACCTTCTGCTGCAATCGCACAGGCTTGCTCATGATGATTACATATATATTTTATTTGTTTTGACTTGCTTACAGAATCTAAGAGATGCATCATCATGCCTCCCGACAAAAGAAAAATATGCTCTACATTTTTTTCTTCAAAAAACTCAACAATAAGATCAGAGACTTTAACTAATCTACCCATTAGATATTTGATTTAAATTACTTAACAACCTTTTGAACGCGGTCTTTATTTGATGACTATCGATGGTATGAACAAAAGAAGTTGCTCCTTTCGATTTGTACTTTTGATAATCAGCTTCACTATTTATCATTAGTGATACCTGTTTAGATGATTTCCGACATTTGTCTATAATTTCATCAACTAATTTTAATAATTTAGGGGAATCCATAACACCTATGCAGCCCAGTTGAGCTGATAAGTCATAAACGCCAATATATATGGTATTCAATTTATCCAATGATAATATTCGATCAAGATCGTTTACTGCTGAAAGTGTTTCAAGAATACCAATACACGAGATCTCTTTTTCATGAATATTATCGAATCCATATCCTCCCGCTGGCACAAACGGATTATACCCACGAATTCCATACGGCGGGTATTGCACCATCAATGTAGCAGTATTGAAATCTGAGTAATTCTTTAGCTGAGGAAAGACGATCCCATCGGCCCCAAGATCCAAGCAACGCTGCACTTCAACAACATTTAGTCCGCTAACTCGTACATAGGCTTTACAATTTACTAAATGGCATCCTCTTATATCATCCTGCAAAGATCTAAAGTCATATGCACCATGCTCACAATCCAAAATTTGAAATTGAAACCCACTTTGGCCTATTATCTCCGAGATGCTTGCCGAAGGCATGATTCTCCAAATGCCGTGGACTTCAACATTATCACTCCTATTCATGATTTGATATATTTCGATTCCATTTTCTATTGAAATCAATTGTTTTTTTAATAGCTACGCCGATGCTGTTAATGATTCTAAGGTCTAACTCGGTAGTGGCCCGATCAACATTCGGAACATATTTGAGAGAGATTTCATTTGATCTAGGCGTTTTAATATAAATGCCGACATTATCCGAGTCATCATTTTTCGCTATTAAGGTTGCAAGCTCATGTATCGAAATAGATTCGTCAGACCCAACATTATAAGGTCGATTAATTTCTCCCTCAAATAATATGGTCCATAACCATGCCACAAGATCTGCAGCATACATATAAGATCTTAATGGAGTGCCATCTCCTTCTATCAAAATATCTTCCCCTCGTAACACATTCCGGATAAAATTACCAGCGGCAAAATGAGAATCCAAAGGAAGAAAAGGACCAATGAATGCGTAGCATCGGGCTACTTTTACTGGAATATTATAATTTTCACTATATACAGAGCATAGTACTTCAGCCATACGCTTTCCCTCCCCATACATAGAAGAAGCTAGAGATGGTGAAGGAGCCCCAAGATAATCTTCAGAGATATTCGCCATATCAGAAGTTTGCTTTCCGTAAACGGCTCCTGAACTCGTTAACAAAAAAGATTTAACATTCTTTAAACGCGCAAAGTCCAAAGCTCTTTTAGTACCATTGACTACAGTTTTAAACATGGTCAGTGGCTCTTCAATATTTAATTTTACACTAGCCTCTGTTGCAGCATGAATGATGTAATCAATATGATCATCAATGAATTCAAATTCGGTAATATCCCCTTCTAAGAAACTCATCTCAGGATATTCATGCAACCATGGATATTTCTTTAAAAACTCAGTTTTGTTTCTAGTTAATATAATTACTTTTGAGTTTAGGTTTAGCTTTCTATTTATAAAGATAAAACTCATTTGCAACCAGATACCAAAGAACCCGGTACCCCCAGTTATAAAAAAAGTCTTATTCTTCGCACTCTCCCAGCACTTCGCAGTGTGTTTAAGTATTGAGTCTAAATCTTCTTCCAAATAAGTCAACATATCATTTACAGATTTAAATACTTAAGAATTTGTTCATTAGTAAATTCAGACATAAACTTTGGATTGTCAAAAAAAGCCTTGTACCAGCTAGTTGTCATTTCAACAGCTAGGCTTGCATTCATTTTAGGAGTCCAATTAAGATCGGCAATAGCCTTACTAATATCTAACTTCAACAAACCAGCTTCATGAGGAGGATTTTCTGATTTCTCAATTTTATAAGTGCCCCTTCCCCAGGAGTTGATTAATAGATTGAGCATGTCTAAAACCGGTAATGCATCAGTAACATAAGGTCCAAAATTATACGCCTGGCTAAATTTAATTGGATTTGAATTCAAATGAGCCCCTAATAATAAATACGCAATAACTGGTTCTAACACATGTTGCCACGGCCTTACCGATTTTGGATTTCTGATCAGAATTTGTTCATTAGCGCCGAGGGCCTTTGCAAGATCCGGAATTAATCTATCCTTTGACCAATCCCCACCCCCAATTACATTTCCTGCTCTACCTATAGCAATACCCTTTTTATGGATATCATATTTTGCTATGTTAAAAAAAGAATTTCTATATGAATCAATAACCAATTCTGCACAAGCTTTACTAGCACTATAGGGATCATAGCCTCCTAAACGATCATTCTCTCTATATGGATACTCCCATTCATTGTTATGATAAACTTTATCAGTTGTAATTAAAATTACAGAACAAGCCTTCTCCAATAGACGAATAGCGTCTAACAAATTAGCGGTCCCAACCGCATTCACCTCAAATGTTTCTGAAGGGATTTCATAAGACAACCTCACCAAAGGCTGTGCGGCTAAATGAAAAATAAAATCAGGTTGAAAATCAAGAACAGCATTTTTTAATGCATCCCGATCTCTTAAATCTCCTATTACAGAATTACATATTTTATCTCCATTAATTAAGCAATACAAATCATTTTCCGTTTGTGCCTTTAAAGCATAACCTTTAACCTCTGCACCTAAAATATGAAGTGTTTTCAGAAGCCAAGAACCCTTAAAACCAGTATGCCCAGTAAGAAATATTTTTTTTCCCTGGTATATTTCCTTTAAATAGCTCAACATACTACCAAATTTTCCATTTAGCTTCTCCATTGTTCCAGAGCTGCTCTAATTCAATCCTATCTCTTAATGCATCCATTGGCTTCCAAAATCCAGGATGTTTGTAAGCAGAAAGCTGCCCATCTTCTGCTATTTCTTTTAATGGTTTCTTTTCCCATTGAACATCATCAACATCTCCATCTAGATACTTAAATATTCCTGGTTCTAAAACAAAAAAACCACCATTTATCCACATTCCATCTCCTTGGGGCTTTTCAACAAAATGCTGAACTGAACCATTTTCATCCATCTCTATATTGCCAAATCGCCCTGGTGTCTGAATACTAGTTAGAGTAGCTAATTTGCCATGACTCTTATGATAATCTACCAAGTCCTTGATATTGACATCACCAACACCATCCCCATACGTAAGCATAAATGTCTTATTTTCAATATATTTTTGTATTTTCTTTATTCTCCCTGCAGTATTTGTTGTTAAACCAGTATCTACTAAAGTCACTTTAAAAGATTCTGCATTGGAAAAATGAACATCTACTTTATTCTTTTCCAATTCAATAGTCACATCAGAATTATATAAATAATAATTTAAAAAATACTCCTTTATTGATTGCGCTTTATAGCCAAGACATAACACAAAATCATTAAAGCCGTAGGCTTCATAAATTTTCATGATATGCCATAGTATTGGTTTACCACCAATTTCGACCATCGGTTTTGGACGAGCTTCGGTTTCCTCCATTAATCTTGTGCCTAGACCACCGGCTAGTATTACTACTTTCATATTTTTAATTAACTTCTAAATATACATTTTCTGTTAGGGGATGTGTGCAGCACAGTAAATATTCTGCTTCTAAAAGATCATCCCTTTCTTTACTCAGACCAATCATCTTGGATCCGCCTGTAATTATTGTCGCTTTACAGGTACTACAATTACCGGTTTGGCAAGAATAAGGTAATTCTATCCCTGCATCCAATGCACTTTCTAGAATACTTTTACCTTTTATTACCTCCAGATTATAGTCTTGATCTTCAAATTTAAGCTTAACATTCTGAGTTTTAACATGTTCAAAATCTTTAGGATCTTTAATCAACACAAAATCTTCAATGAAGATCTGATTTGGCATTACATCAAGTGTTTTAAGCGCAAATTTCACTGATTCCTTTAAACCTGTTGGCCCGCAAATATAATGGGAGGCATCTTCTAAATGACCTAGTTCTTGCAAAATATTCAAGGCCTTTGTTTGATCGATTCTTCCCTCGATTAAGCCTAGATTATTTTGATTAATCTTCATTTTGGTGTGAAAATGTTTAACCACAAATTTTTCAGGATAAACCTTTTGAAGGTTTTCAATTTGATCCAAAAAAATGGTGCTTTCATGGTTTCTATTTCCATAAATTAAATAAACCTGAGTCTTATGCGATGTAGCTAAAATTTGCTTTGAAATTGATATCAACGGCGTTATCCCACTACCAACACCCCATAAAAAAACCTGGGCTCTTGGTGTTTCGCAAACAAAATCGCCCATGGCTTGCATTACCTCTATGCTGTCTCCAATAGTAATTGTATCATGGATATGATTAGAAACAATACCGTTTGGAACCCTTTTAATGGTAACTTCCAAACCAGTATCAACTAAAGGTGCAGAAGAAAATGAATATGGTCTAATATATCTGCGTCCATTAATGCGGAAAATTAAAGTCAAGTATTGTCCTGCTAAATATTTAATTTTCCGTAAAGCTGGTTGCTTAAAACAAAGGGTTATTGTATCCTCTGTTTCCGTTCTAACTTCAATAACTTTTAGTGTATAAGTAACCATATTTATGCCATCATACTTTTAAATATTCTACTAAACAAAAGGATAATTACAATTAAAAAACCTCCAGAAAGACCTCCAATGATAATCCCTTTAATCTTACTAAACTTATCCTTTTGTAAAGGAAAAACAGGTTCATCAATAACTTGAATTAACGGTGTTTCCTTTCTCAAAGCTATCTTCGACATTTCAAGATTTTGAACTAATGCACTTAACATCGCTTTATTTGTTTCCGCAGAAAATTGTGAGCGTTGTATTGGTGCTGTTCGTTGTAATTGTCGGGTTGGATTCAAATTTGGTGTTGCATCCGCAATCGCTGCTGCACTATAGATAGCTCCATTCATTACAGCGCGAACAGAATCTGTTTTCTGTTGTAAAATAACAACATTGTCAATGGACTTTTTAGTCTTAGTCTGTACATAAAAATCATTGACATTTTTTACGATTTGTTCATTAAAAACTTTCGCAAATAACTCATCCTCAGCATTAACCACAGCGTTAATAATACTTAACTTTTTATCTGGTTTTACAACACTTAGGTAATTTTTATTGATATCCGTTACGATGGCGCCAAGAATACTATCACGTAAGCGAATATTTGATTCTGGGGAGTCTCCTAAAAATTGAATCTTTCTCAATTCATGCTTATCGTTCCAATCATCTCTCAAATGATTAAAATCTACATATCGTTCTACTAATAATTGCTTTTTACCATCAAATTCAACTTCAGTTAATAAAGTTTTCTCAATCATCTTTCTTGACTTATAGAGTTCTAGAATGTTATCACCTTGAAAGATCCCTCCACCACCAGATCCCAAGTCAACACCGGCTATAGAGGCTAATCCTGATAAACCACCTAAGCTTCCCCCACTTGCACCACCGTCTTCAAGAACAAAAGTAGTCGAAGCGATATAAGTAGTTTTTTTAAAGTGTGCATAAGTAAACCCTAAAAGTCCTCCAAGGATTCCAAATACAAGAATAATAAACCACTTAGAAAGCAAATACCTCCAATATTCTTGCATCTTCAAAATCAACTCCTTCAAAGAAATCTCATCAGAATTTGCCGAAGTACTATTATTTATATTTTCTGAATTCATCTTAATACACTCTAACTACCTCAACAAACTAACTATAATCGCCCCTAATGAAGCAACCGCAGTTCCTATACCAATCCAGCTCTGCGCCGTCATTCTTTCGCGTTCCGCCTTTTTCGGCACCAATATCTCCGCTCCCGGCTTCACCTTTGGATAATTGCTAAAAAACAAAAACTTGCCCCCAGCTTCCACCGATCCATTTGCATATTTGATATATGCACCTCTCTTCAAAGCGCTCGACGTAAAACCACCAGCACCATTCACATACTGCTTAAAGCTTTTACCCGGCAAGAATACAATGCTATTTGGATTTAAAACCTCCCCCGTTACTTTAACCGTCTGCAATTGTCTTGGTACACGGATCACATCACCATCTTCCACAATCAAATCATATCTGGAACGCGGTTTATGTAAAATCTGATCCAAACTAATCCCAACCAGGTCAGACTGAATTAACTTCAGCTCCACCTCTGCTTTAACCGTATCTTTAACTCCCGCTTCCCGGGCACGTTTCAAATTTAAATACTTCTTATTTTCCTCTTCCTTGTTATCAATTGCATTCTTATCCTTCGGATTTACTTTCTCTGCCCCAGGTCGCTTTAAAGATGCACCCTCTGCATAAGCGTAAGGCGTTAAACCACCCGCTCTTTTAATCACATCAGAGATCCGTTCATCCTTAGAAGTAATCGTATAAAGTCCAGGATACAATACCTCTCCTTCTAATTTAACTTGCTTCTGTGTCGAATAACCCGCTGAATTACGAACCGTAACAATATCATAAGGTTTAAGTATAAAATCATTTTCTTCCAGCTTTAACTGCGGATTGATATTCACCGTAAACAACTCGGCAGTAATGGCTGATTTTGACAGTGAATCACTATTTTTCACCCTTCTCGAAATTTCAATCCGATTTGGCGTTGCTCCTTCTTTAAAACCTCCTGCCATTTGTATGATATCTCCTAAGGTAATATAATCTGCATATTCAAAAGTACCCGGGGCCCTCACTTCTCCTTGAATGCTCACTTTATACTCATCCCGTAAATCAAACAAGGAAGAGATAGTGATCTTATCTTCCCTTTGTAAGGAGATATCCTGCACTATACCCGCAACAATTTTAGCGACATCAAATGAAATCAAACTCTGTGTATTGTCTGAATTTAATCGATTGATATAACCACGGTTTAAAAACGCATCTTCAGCCAATCCATCTGCTTTAGCAATCAAGCCCTTAAGCGTTGCACCCTTTTCCAATTCATAAACACCCGGACGAAAAACAGCGCCCAAGATCTCTACTCTATTCTGGAACCGATCCAATATCGCCTCTACCACAAATTTATCCCCATTTTTAGGGGCATATGTACTAAAATCAGCAGCAACGACATCCATAATTCGACGTTCCTTATCTGTATTTTGAAACGTCTTAATCTTAGCCCTATAAGCTTGAGTAGTAAAACCACCTGCAAAACCAATCAGATCCTGTAAGCTTTCGCCTGCAACTACCTCAAATAAAGCAGCAGTCTTTACCTCCCCCTGCATTTCCACACGTTTCTCGAAAACAGGCACATTAATAACATCCTGATCCTGCAAACGAATGTTATTCTGCTGAATTCCCCTCAACAAAAAATCATAAACATCAATTGTAGAAACCACTTTATTATTACGGACCACCTGAATTTTACGGAACGTACCATTTAGCGAAGGCCCACCGGAAGCATACAAGGCATTATAAACCGTAGCTAACGACGACAAAGTATAAGTACCAGGTTTGGTCACTTGTCCGGTCATCGTTACTTTAATACTTCTGATATTCCCTAAATTAATAGCCAAATTAGTCCGGCCGGAACGTAACGAAGGATAAGTCTTTGCCATCGCATTACGAATTTTAGAGGTAGCTTGATCTATTGACAAACCACCAACAGCAATTCGTCCAACAAACTGCAAATTAATAACTCCTTCAGGGCTGACAACCAAATTGTAACTGGCTTCATTATCACCGGTTAAATCAATCAATAACTTATCATCCGGGCCAATAATATACCCTTTAGGTGTTGCTATCCGAAGATTTGGCTCAAAAGTGATACTCCCGTTTTTAAACAGTTCTGATCCAAATACTTTCGGCCCAACCTCCTCATCCTTTACTTTCTTTTCATTATTTACCGATCCACCATCTGTGGTCTCACTATTTTCACGACCCGTACTTGCAGCTTCACTATCCGGTTCAACAGTCTTTGCAGCTCCCTGCTTACGTACCTTTTCAACACGAAGTTTCAGCTTTTCAACTTCATCCTGCTTCATCCCTTGTGCAGCAGCCATTTGCCCCAACTGAGCTTCATTGTATCCTATTGATTCTGCCTTTTTAATCATTTGCAAAATCTGAGCATCAGAAAGCTCATCAACTTTTACATTAGCGTAATTAGATTGTGCAAAAACCGTTTGTGTGATCAAGACGGCAAATAGAAAAAAAATTGCAACGATCGTTCTTTTAAAATTCATATATGATGTGAGAGGTTAATGGTTATGTGCTAAATTTTACTCTTAAGAGCTTTGAATCGGCATAATAGTTCAGAATGGAGAGCTCATGACTTAAAAAATTGGTCAACTTAACTTTCATAGGGTAGATGTAGGTTTAGTATTGCTTGCAAATATATCAATTTAATTGAATTGTCATAAAGGGATGACATAAGACATCTTTACCTGTTACTCCCTATATTCACCTGAATTCCGATAGAAATAGGATTCAAGAGAAACTCCGACTTATTGTACTTATTAAAGGTTCTGGTGTTATTAATATCCAATGTAACCGTCTCTTGTCGCTCATAGAAAACAAAAAAATCCAGACTTGCCTCCGCAAACAGCGTAACCTGTGGAATCGGGTTAATCTTAAGTCCCATCACTGGCGAAGCGATAAATCCTGACTTACTTGCTTCGGCACCAGTAGGAGACAAAGCCGCGCCTTCAGCAGCAAGAGCAATTGGATTTTTAGAAACTAATGTCCCCTCAAATTTATTATATCTATATCCAACATCAAATCCAAAATACGGTTGTATCCTGGAAAAATTAAGATTCTTTTCAAACCCTAGCTTAAAGCTATAGTCCGTCATTTTTCCATTAGCCTCTTCACAATTCAGACAGTTGTTTACGATTTGAACATTCTTTTTAAGGTAACTTCCACTCAGCCTGTAACTAATCTGGTTATCATTGAACTTTAACATTCCGCTATGGAAAGACGTTTCTGTCAATTTCCCCACTTCTTTTTGATTTAAAATCCGCGGCATCTGCATCAGATTATAGCCCCGGACAGCGATGCTATAATTATAATCCCCATTTATCTGCGAGAAGGCAGTACTACTAAGCAAAAGAGAGAGCATAATTAGTACTTGTTTTTTCATTTATCTTGTGAACTTATTTTTCTAATCAAATCTATGATAATAAAATACAATTTTAATCAAATCTAACGATTCATTCATAGTCATTTTTTATGCCAACATTCTAAAACACTTCAATGTTTTTTAAAATAAAAAAAATAAAAACTTAGTCGATTGTGTGGTTTCTCAATTAGCTTTTGAATATCTTAAGGAGAAAACGATATGAGTGACGTAAGCAAAAATATTAAGACACTGCGCAAGAAAAACGGATGGAGCCAAAGACAAGCTGCAGAACAACTAAACATCTCAGTTCCAGCCTTCTCTAAAATAGAAACCGGAATCACCGACTTAAACATCTCCAGACTGAACCAAATTGCACGACTATTTAAGGTAAGCCCAATGCAACTCATGGCAGTAGATGAAGATCCACAAGTATTACATGCCTTAAATGTAGGACAGTTAAAAAAACAAATTGCCAAAAAAGAAGCAGAGGTGATTCAACTTCAAGATGAAATCATAGCGCTCTTCGAAAGAATTAGAACCAGGAAAAAAGGTGGTTAAGGCAAAATTATCAGACTGTTGTATTTACTCAAATACAACAGTTTTGTTCTTATACACAAACACCCGATCATTCAACACTAGATGTAAGGCTTTTGCCAATACCGATGTCTCAATCTCCTTCCCGGATTTCACCATATCCGCAGCAGTAAAAGAATGATTCACCGGAATAATCTGCTGCGCGATAATTGGCCCCTCATCCAAATCATTCGTTACAAAATGTGCTGTTGCGCCAATCAGCTTCACCCCTCTTTCAAAAGCTTGCTTATAAGGTCTTGCCCCAGCAAATGCCGGTAGGAAAGAGTGATGGATGTTGACCACCTTATTGGGGAAGTTGGCCACAAACTGAGGCGAAAGGATACGCATAAACTTAGCCAACACAATATAATCAGGCTGATACGCTTTGATTTTAAAGATAATATCCCGCTCAGACACCGCCTTGTCCTCATGATAAGGAATCAGAAAAAACGGAATATCAAACCGATCGCAGATCTTTTGAAGCACACTATGGTTACCAATTACACAAAGCACAGTGGCTCCCAACGTACCGAAATTATTCCGGATCAGAATATCAGCCAAACAATGGTACTCCTTAGTCACCATCACTACGATCTTTTTATCAGGAACAGGGTTCACGCTAATCATTGCCCCTTCAGGCAAAATCTGCTTCAGACTCAACTCCAATGGGATTTCATCCGCAATACCATCCACTTCCAAACGCATAAAGAAGCGATCTTCCGCTTTATCTACATGCTCGCGCATAGAAATGATGTTAAGCTCTGCTTCGGATAATATTCTGGAAATGTCTGCAACCAGGCCTACCCGGTCCTTGCATTGGATAATGATAATCATTAGGATATCGCGCTAAATTAAAAAAGCAAGATAGCAATATCCTTTAATGATTAACAAGAAATAGCTATTCGAAATAATTTAGGGTTTTAAAACCACCTTCTTTTAGGTATTCGTCTTTCTTCATCAGGTGTAAATCCGACTGAATCATATCTTGCACCAATGCAGGTAAGTCATACTTAGGTTTCCAACCCAATTTGGTATTGGCCTTAGTTGGATCACCCAATAAAAGATCAACTTCTGTAGGACGGAAATATTTTTCATCCACCTGTACTACAACAGTACCCGGTTTTAAGTTTGCATCATTTAAGCCAAGCTTCGCAACCATTTCCTGATCAACATCAATGATCACTCCGCGTTCGTGCTCATCCTTACCACTAAACTCAACTTCTATGCCCAGCTCCGCAAAACTCATTTTCACAAAGTCTCTAACCGTAGTGGTGATCCCGGTAGCAATCACATAATCTTCAGGCTGTTCTTGTTGAAGAATCAACCACATCGCTTCGATATAGTCTTTAGCATGGCCCCAATCTCTTTGCGCAGAAAGGTTACCCAGATACAAGCAATTTTGTAGACCCAAAGCTATTTTACAAGCTGCCCTGGTAATTTTACGCGTTACAAAAGTCTCCCCTCTAAGCGGACTTTCGTGGTTAAACAAAATCCCGTTACAAGCATACATTTTATAAGCTTCCCTGTAGTTTACTGTAATCCAGTACCCATACATTTTGGCCACTGCATAAGGAGAACGCGGATAGAAAGGCGTAGATTCACTTTGTGGAACCGCCTGTACCAATCCGTACAACTCAGAAGTTGAAGCCTGGTAGATCTTTGTTTTTTTCTCCATTCCCAAAATCCGTATCGCCTCCAATAACCTTAAAGTACCAATACCATCCGCATTAGCGGTATATTCAGGCATTTCAAAGCTCACATGAACGTGGCTCATCGCGGCAAGGTTATAGATTTCGTCCGGTTGAGTTTCCTGGATAATGCGAATTAAATTGGTCGAATCGGTCAAATCACCATAATGCAATTTCATTTTCACACCTTGCTCATGCTGGTCCTGATACAAATGATCGATCCGATCCGTATTAAATGACGAAGATCTACGCTTTAAACCATGTACAAAATACCCTTTTTTCAGCAAAAATTCCGCTAAATATGCACCATCCTGTCCCGTAATACCGGTTATTAAAGCTACTTTCATCAATATATGTCTTTTAATTTGCAGGCGTAAACATACGAAATAATTTAATTTCCCTACAAGCGAGCGTCAGCAAACTTGCGGTCAATAAAAGATTTTGTATCAAAAATAATGGCTCCATTCTGCTTATAGCTGGCATAATCCAGATTCAGGAACTCGTTATGCGCAACAGCGATGATGATTGCTTTATAATTTTTTTCGTCTAAGTTTTGCTTTAAGGTAATGCCATACTCCTCATGCACCTCCTCGGCAATGGCCCAGGGATCATACACATGAACATCCATTCCAAATTGCTGCAACTCCGTATAAATGTCGACCACTTTAGTATTTCTCACATCGGGACAATTTTCCTTAAAAGCAAAACCCAGAATAAGCGCTTTCTCCCCTTTTACAGAGGAACCATTCGCAATCAGCATTTTTACGACTTTACTTGCCACAAAAACACCCATATTTTCGTTCACCCGTCTTCCCGACAGGATTACTTGCGGCGTATAGCCTAATGCATTTGACTTATAAGCGAGATAATATGGGTCGACACCAATGCAATGTCCACCTACCAATCCTGGTTTATATTTTAAAAAATTCCATTTCGTTCCCGCAGCAGCGATCACATCAGCCGTATCAATCTCCATTTTATCGAAAATCAAAGCCAACTCGTTTACGAAAGAAATATTCACATCGCGCTGCGCGTTTTCTATCGCCTTTGAAGCTTCCGCTACTTTAATGCTTGGCGCTTTATGTGTACCCGCAGTAATGATACTAGAATACAGTCCGTCGATCCAATCCGCCACTTCAGGTGTAGAACCAGAGGTCACTTTCATAATTTTAGTCAGCGTATTCACTTTATCCCCTGGATTGATCCTTTCTGGCGAATAACCACAGTAAAAGTCAACGTTATATTTTAATCCTGAATATTTTTCCAATACAGGGACACAATCCTCTTCGGTGCAGCCCGGATAAACGGTAGATTCGTAAATCACGATATCACCTTTGGACAGATATTTCCCCAACATTTCTGTCGCAGCTAGAAGCGGCTTTAAATCCGGAGACTTAAATTGATCGATAGGCGTGGGTACCGTAACGATATATACATTGCAGTCTTGTAACAGACTTACATCCGAAGAAAGCGCAAGTCCATTGCCCAAAACATCCTTTAAGGCACCTAAGTCGGCCTCTTTAGTAATGTCTCTATTTGCCGAAAGGTCTGTTATCCGGGTCTCATTGATATCAAAACCAAGGACTTGATATTGTTTGGCAAACTCGATGGCTAAAGGTAATCCAACGTATCCTAAACCTATGATTGCAATGTGTGGCTTTTTTGCTGCTGACATGGCCGCAAACTTACGAAATAATTTAATTCACAAATGTTGCTAAAAACAATCGTTTTCAGGAAAGTAATCCCAAGCATCAACCGATTTCAGCAGTAAACAAACAAAATCGAGAATAAAAAATGTAAGACTAACGAAAATCAGTAAACAATTCAATATACAAACGGCGTTGTAAGCCTGCAAACGGAGCTTTCAGGTATAATAATGAATAGGGGACAAATATGGAATAAGTAGCTAGTAAGTTGTGGGTTGCTTTACCCTTGGTTTACTATAGGGGTAAAGCAACCCTAAGCCAACCCTAAAGCAAGGGTAAAGCAACCCCTTATTCATTCCCAATTTTAGCCCTACTCATTCGCTATTCATAACGATGCCTCCCAACAACCTGATAAAATCTGACCTAAAGCTAAACGCACACCAAAAAAAGAATAAGCAATACTGGAAAGCTTCCCTTTTCGAAAAAAGTGGTTCGGAATTATAATCCTGAACTACTTCATCTGCCAGAAATTCTAGCAGATGAAGTAATTTCGAAAGAAATTTTATTTAAAAAACATGAGAAAAATATTTACTTTTTTAATCTTTACTTTAATTGCGCTCAATACTTTCGCACAAACTCCTCAAAAAATCAATTACCAGGCAGTGATCCGCAATGCTACCGGACAACCTGTACCCAGTCAGGCAGTAGGACTACGCCTCACGATACAAAACGGGCTGGCAGGTGCTGCCATTTATACGGAAACGCAATTGCCAACCACAAATGCTTTTGGATTGGTGAACCTGCAAATTGGAACCGGAACAGTAGTGACGGGTACCTTTTCACTCATCCCCTGGTCTACAGGTAATAAATATCTCAAAATCGAAGCAGATATTGCCGGCGGAACGGCTTATACCTTACTGGGTGTTGTCGAGCTGGTTAGTGTCCCTTATGCTTTAAACGCGTCGACTTCAATAACCAGCAACGATAACCGCTGGGCAGCTGCGGGCGCAAACATCCTGAACAACAATACCGGAGGTGTCGGAATCGGTCCCGGATCGGGCACATTCCCTGCAAATGATGCGGTATTGGACATCTGGTCTACCACCAAAGGTATCCTGATTCCAAGAGTAGCTTCAGCAACAGCGATCACTTCACCAAGTGATGGTTTACTGGTTTATCAGACCAACGCACCTAAAGGTTTCTATTATTCAAAAACAGGTGCATGGGTAAGACTTACCGATGCCAACGATGCTTCCGGTGGTTCTAATGGCGGTGCGATTATTCCCTTCTCATCAGGTGTTCCTGTAACCCTGACCACCATCGCAGGCGGACTTGCCGGTACACCGAGTTTTATCGGTTTTGGCAGCAGTGCACCCAGCCCTTCTGTACTTGGTTCGACAATTGATCTGACGGGCGCAGCAGGTACACCGTTGAACTTTGCCTTTTCTATGCCAAGAAGCGGGACGATAAAAAGCATGTCTGCCTACTTTAGCACTACAGCCGCATTAGCGCTGATCGGCTCAACGGTGACCATTACTGCACAGCTTTATTCCAGTACGAGCCCCGACAACAGCTTTACCGCTGTTCCAGGCGCATCGGTTACTTTAGCCCCTTCATTATCGGGTATCATTAGTATAGGTTCCATATCTAATGGAATTACAACTGGGCTCAACATTCCGGTAACGGCACAAACACGCTTTTTATTGGTGTTCTCTTCTTCAGCTGCAGGAATATCACTAATCACTACCGTAAATGGCTATGCCAGTGCCGGATTAAGTATTGAGTAAACAAGTTAAGCAGATCACTAAACATATTATTATGAGATACCTCAAAACAATTATATTGTTGTGGGTTTCGATTTTGGCTTGCCTGACAGCAAATGCTCAATCTGCGAATAGCCATACAACCAGTGCCGGGGGCGGTAGCGTATCGCTGCCCGGAGGGAACACGCTGGGTTTCACCATTGGAGAGCCTTTTATCAGCACCATCGGAACAAACCCGCAGTTCACACAGGGCTTACATCAAACCTTATTGTCTTTTTCAGTAACAGATGTGAACTCTCCAAATGTAATCACGGCTTACAAAGAAGGCGGAGTGGTTCTTGTCACGGTTAACTTTAATCAGCCTGTTCTTGTAACGGGCATACCTGAACTCGCGCTGAATAGTGGAGGAAAAGCCCTTTATACATCAGGATCAGGAACCACCGTGCTTACCTTCACTTATACCGTAGCTGCAGGAGAAAACTCCACAGATCTGGACTATAGTGCTATCGGGTCATTAACCCTGGCTGGTGGAAGTACCATTCAAAATAGTCTTGGTGCAAATGCGCCCCTGACCTTACCGGTTCCGGGTGCTGCTGGCTCTTTGGCTGCAAATAAAGACATCATAATTGATACTCAGGCACCGACGCAAACGATCGCTACTGCTCTATTTTCCAATGACGCGAATGCATCTGGCACTTATTTCCTTACCAATACAGCTAATCAAACTGTTTCGGGCACTTTAAGTGCCAATCTTGTGGCCGGAGAAATTGTAGAAGTATCGTTTAACAATGGTACAAGCTATGCACCGGCAACAATCACTGCAGGAGATAATGCCTGGTCAATAGCCACAACATTAACCGCCAGCAATACCCTAAAGGTTAGAGTTGTTGACGCTTTGGGTAATACCGGAACGGAATACTCAAAGGGATATGTATATGACATCGTCCCTCCGACAGCAACCCTGGCTCTCGCGAGTTCTGCCTTAAAGATCGGATCAACTCCTTTGCTGACGATTACCTTCAGCGAAGCGGTGACTAATTTTGCTAATGCTGATCTGACCATTATGAATGGTACCTTAACAGCTGTCACCACTGGTGATGCTGGAGTTACCTGGACGGCCACATTTACCCCGACCAATAACTTTACAAGTCTGGTTAATTCCATCACACTGGATAAAGAAGGTTTAACGGATCTTGCCGGAAATGCCGGAGCAGGAACATCAGCTACGGCCAATTATACAATTGACACACAAGCACCAACACTTTCTTCGGTAGCTATTGTTTCTGACAATGTCGTTTCTACACGCGCTAAAGTTGGTAACACTGCAACATTAACCTTTACAGCAAGTGAAACCATACAGACACCAACAGTTACCATCGCTGGTCATGTGGTTGTTCCAACTGCTACAGGAAATAACTGGACTGCAACCTACACTTTTGTATCTGGTGATACAGAAGGACTGGTGGCTTACAACATCGCCTTCAGTGATCTTGCCAGCAATGCAGGTACAGCCGTTACAACAGGCACAGGATCTGTAACTTTTGATAAAACGGCTCCTACATTAAGTGCAGTAAATATTGCGTCTAACAATGCTACACCTACACTGGCGAAAGTCGGAGATGTAGCTACGCTTACTTTCACTTCAAGCAAAACGGTACAAACACCAACAGTTACCATCGCCGGTCATGCGGTTACACCGATAGCTGTTGGCAACAACTGGACGGCAACTTATACTTTTGTATCAGGCGATACAGAAGGACTGGCAGCTTACAATATTGCTTTCAGTGATCTTACTGGTAATGCCGGTACAGCGGTTACTACAGGTACAGGATCTGTAACGCTTGATAAAACTGTTCCTACCTTAAGCGCAGTAAACATTGTTTCTAACAATACAGTACCTACACTTGCTAAAGTTGCCAATACGGCTACGATTACTTTCACTGCAAGTGAGGCTTTAAAAACTCCGGTAGTTACTATCGCTGGACATGTGGTTACACCGACAGCAGCGGGCAACAACTGGACCGCAACTTATACTTTTGTATCGGGTGATGCAGAAGGGCTGATTACTTACAACATCGCTTTCAGCGATCTTGCCGGCAATGCGGGTACAGCCATTACCACCGGTACAGGATCTGTAACCTTTGATAAAACAGTGCCTACCTTAAGTGCAGTGAACATTGTTTCTGACAATGTCGTTTCTACACGTGCTAAAGTTGGTAACACTGCAACATTAACCTTTACAGCAAGTGAAAGCGTACAGACACCAGTAGTAACCATCGCTGGTCATGCTGTTGCTCCAACAGTAGCAGGAAATAACTGGACTGCAACCTACACTTTTGTATCTGGTGATGCAGAAGGACTGGTGGCTTACAACATCGCCTTCAGTGATCTTGCCAGCAATGCAGGTACAGCCGTTACAACAGGTACAGGATCTGTAACTTTTGATAAAACAGCGCCTACCTTAACTGCAGTAAATATTGTGTCTAACAATGCAGTACCTACACTTGCGAAAGTCGGAGATGTAGCTACGCTTACTTTCACATCAAGCAAAACGGTACAAACACCAACGGTAACCATCGCTGGTCATGCGGTTACACCAACTGCTACGGGCAACAACTGGACAGCAACTTATACTTTTGTATCTGGTGATACAGAAGGACAGGTTGCTTACAACATTGCTTTCAGTGACTTGACAGGAAATGTGGGTAGTCCGGTTTCCAACGGTTCTGGCTCAGTTGCTTTTGATCAGACTGCTCCTGTAGTTCCTGCAGGTTTAGCAGCAACATCTGGTGATACACAGATCATCCCTAACTGGACTGCTAACACAGAAACTGACCTTTCGAAATACAGAATTACGTATGGAACAAACCCTGCTTCACTTACTTCAACAGTAGACGTTACAGCAGGAACTACAACCTATACAAATACGGGATTAACAAACGGTACTACCTATTATTACCAGATTCAGGCGCTTGACCAGGCAGGAAACATCAGTATCGCAAGTGCTAATGTATCTGCCATTCCAAAAGCCAATCAGAGCATCACTTTCAATGCGATCGCTTTGAAAACTTATGGTGATCCAACATTCCAGCTTGGAAATGTAAATTCATCAGGAGGTCTTCCGGTAACTTATATTGCGACCGATCCTACAGTGGTTTCTATTGTTGGTAATGTGGCTACAATCCTGAAATCAGGAAATACGGTCATCACCGCAAGTCAGGCTGGAACGACCAGCTTCAATGCTGCAGCAAATGTTCAGCAGACGCTAACGGTAACTCAGAAGGTATTGACCATAACAGCCAATAATCGCATTAAAATCTATGGTGATGCAGTTACTTTCACAGGAAATGAGTACACTTCAGTCGGCCTGTCAAATGCCGATGCGATTACTTCGGTAAGTTTTAGCTCTACTGGTGCAGCAGCAACGGCAACGGTTGCAGGTTCAACCTATCCGATTGTAGCTTCGGCAGCAACGGGTACAGGGTTAAATAACTATAGCATCACTTACCTGAACGGCGCATTGACTGTTACCAGAAAAGCTTTAACCATTACTGCGGATGCTAAAGAAAAATTCCTAGGTGCGGTAAATCCAGTGTTGACAGTGACTTACACTGGGCTTACGAATGGGGAGACCAATGCTATATTGACTACTCAGCCAACGATCACAACTACTGCGCTTACAGGCAGTCCAATCGGAGATTACCCAATCACGGTCAACGGGGCAGCGGCGGCCAACTATGCCATCAGCTATGCCACTGGCAACCTGAAAATAAAATCAGGAATACCTACAAGCATTACGCTTGCAGCAATAACCTTATATGAAAACAGTGCTTCAGGAACAAATGCAGGTACGCTAAGCAGCACCTCTGATGATCCTTCGGTTACTGCGTTTACCTATACATTGGTGGCTGGCACAGGTGATACCGACAATGCCTTATTTGGTATCGCCGGAAATAAGCTAAACACCAATGCAGTACTGGATTACGAAAACAAAGCTGTTTACAAAGTAAGGCTGCGTTCAACTACTCAATACGGTCAGTCGCTGGATAAGGAGTTGAGCATTACTTTAAGTGATGTAAATGAAATCCCGACACTTGCTGCCATCAGCAATCAGGCAATCTGCTTTACCACAGCAGGACAAACTGTTGCCTTAACAGGTATCAGTGCTGGCCCTGAAACGGCACAGAGTACAGGTTTAACGGTTAGCAGCAACAACCCTAACCTCTTTGATGCCTTAGGAGTTACGGGCACTGGAGCTACGGCAACGATTAACTACCGGATTAAAGCCGGCGCTATAGCCGGGACAGCTACCGTAACAGTAACCGTAAAAGACAATGGTGGTACAGCCAATGGTGGTGTAGATACTTACAGCAGAACTTTTACCATCACAGTAAATGCTTTACCTGTTATTTCTATCAACAGTGACAAAGGCATACAGATCAGTAAAGGAGAAAAGGTGTATTTAAATGCTACTGGTGGCACCAACTATGTTTGGGTAGCCAACAACAGTATCCAAAGCGGACACAATACGGCTACAATTTTGGTTAGACCAATGGAAACCACGACTTACACCGTAACGGCAAGCAATGCCAGCGGATGTTCGGAGACAAAAACCTTTACCCTTACTGTATTGGATGATGTGGCTAAAGTTAAAGCCATGAACATCATGTCGCCAAATGGTGATGGAGTGAATGACAAATGGTTGATTGACAATATTGATGCTTACCCTAACAATGAGGTGAAAGTATTTGACAAAGGCGGTCGTTTGATGTACAGTAAAAAAGGTTATGACAACAGCTGGGATGCCACCTTAAATGGTTTACCACTGGCCGAAGGCACTTACTATTACGTCATCGATTTTGGGCCAGATAGACCTAAAGTAAAAGGTTTTATAACGGTTACCAGACCAAGTTAATATCAGGCATGTCAATAACACGAAACTAAATAACACGCTCAGCAATAATACGATCGTCATGCTGAGTTCATCTCAGCATCTCTCAAGAGAAAGTTCCCCCTTTTATTGCGAGGTCCTGAGATAAACTCAGGATGACGAATCGTTTAAAAAAAACACATGAAAACAATATATAAGACAGCTCTACTATTGGCCTTCGTTGCAATGGCCACTTCGGTAAAAGCACAATTAAACCCGCTATCAGCGCAGTACTTTACCAATCAATATCTGATCAATCCAGCTTTTGCTGGTGCCGGACAAGGTTTAAAACTTAACGGTGCTTACCGCAAACTATGGAGCAATGTTCCAGGTTCTCCTCTAACCCAAAACCTAACTGCCGATTACGGTTTTAACAAAGTAGGTTTGGGTTTAGCTGTAAACAATGAAAGCGCAGGTTTGCAAAGAGAAACCCGCGTAGTAGGTAGTTATGCTTACCACTTGCCATTAAACGACAACGGACAACAGTTACACTTCGGGGTATCCTTAGGATTCATGAGTCAGCGATTGGAGAATGCTGATATTTATGGTAATCCTGCCGATCCGGGCGTAGCTCAATATAACGACCGCAAAACTTACCTGGATGGTGATTTCGGTGTCGCCTATACTTCAAACAAGCTAAATGTACAGGCTGCTATACCGAACCTTAAAAGAGTGTTGAAAAAAGATGACATTGAAACAGCTGATGTGGCTACATTTTACACCGCTGCAAGTTACCAGTTCAACCTGAGCACAGGTGCTGAAGGGGTAGATTTAGAGCCTAAAGTTGCTTACCGTGGCGTAAAAGGCTTTGACAATATCTTCGATGCTGGTGCACAACTGAGCATTGCAAACAAGCAGGTGATGTTGTTGGGTATGTACCACAGCACCAAAAATGCAACTTTCGGTTTAGGTATGGATTACAAAAAGAGATACCTGGTAAGTGGTACTTATACCACTCAGACTTCAGCATTGAGTAGCTATACTAATGGCAGCTTTGAATTGAACCTTAGGGTAAATTTAAGCAAGTAAAATGAAGGTCTGATTATCCTAACGGATGATCAGACCTTTTTCTTTTGAAAATAAATTTGCGGGCTGGCTCCTACTCTCTTTTTAAACTCAGTAAAAAAGGTGCTTTTAGAAGAAAAGCCCGCATGACGTCCCACCCCCTCCATACTGTATTGGCCCATGTTGACCTGATCAGCGAAATGTTTAAGGACATAATTGATCCGGTAACGGTTGATAAAACTGTTGAAATTTTCGCTAAAATATTCATTCAACAGGTATGACAGTTCGTGCGGCTTAATCTTAAAATGGGAAGCGAGTTGTTGGAGCGTGAGCTTCTTTTGCAGATAGGGCTCAAACACCTCCATGCTGATCAGCATACTTTCCCGCGACAATTGCTGATCTAATACCTTTTGATCTTTCGTCTTATTGATCATCTTTTGAAGTGTGGCATCCTTAAGATTCAAAAAAGATGCTGCAACCGACAAAGGAATGCGCTCGACATGATCTGGAAATGCTTTCAGAAAATAAGCATATTTATCCGCTAAGCTCCCCATCCGAATAAAGATAGAGCGGTAATGCGCCTGTGTGTAGTACAATTCCAGGATCTTACGAAAAAGCGCATTCATTTCCGGATATCGATCATACAAGCCATGGAAATAAGTGGAACACATGGCCAATAAATGAGAATCTTCCTCGGCCTTCACATCTTCAACGCAGGGCTTATCCCCGTACATCCCTTCTATAGCAGAAAGAAACTCTCCATCTACCGTAATGAAACTGGTAACCGTTTCTTTTTCATTGCTCACCTGTCCGCAGACGACACCTTTTAACACAAAATAAACATGCGTACTCAGCTCTCCTTTCCGCATCAGGTACTCATTTTTCTTTAAAGAAATTTCGAAACTATTATCCGAAAAGTCCTGAATTAATTCATCGCTTAAAGGATGAAAAGAAGAGAATTGTTCGATAACAGCATTTACGGCGGGAGAGTTAGATAGCGTTAAGGGCATAATTATATACGATTAAGTATCGGAATAAAATCACAGGTTAAATTAAAGCGTCTTGCTGTTTAAAACAAGAATAACTTTCATGCGAAACTAAAAACATTTCGCTAAGCTAACATATTAATGCTAAACTAGAAATGAAATGACACCTATTATTCGCGTTACTTAACTGAAGGAACATACTTTTATGTGATCGATTTTGGTTCGGATAAACCTAAAGGAAAAGGTTTTGTTACGATCATCAAAACAAATTAGTAATATTACGTCAGAAAATACTACGGACGTAAATCCAACATAACGTAAATGAGTTGATCATCAATAATACGGTCGTCATCCTGAATTTATTTCAGGATCTCTCAAGAGGAAATCCGCCCTTCTATTGCGAGATCCTGAAATAAATTCAGGATGACGAATTGCTTAAATAACCATTAAAAATTATAACCAATTAGACACAAACACCACAAAAAATATATGAAGACAATATTTAAAACAGCTCTGCTATTTGCCTTCGCTGCAATGGCGACTTCGGTAAAAGCACAATTAAACCCGCTATCAGCGCAGTACTTTACCAACCAGTACTTAATCAATCCAGCTTTTGCTGGTGCGGGACAAGGTTTGAAATTAAACGGTGCCTACCGCAAACTATGGAGCAATGTTCCAGGCTCACCTTTAACCCAAAACTTAACTGCCGATTACGGTTTTAACAAAGTAGGTTTGGGTTTAGCTGTAAACAATGAAAGTGCAGGTTTGCAAAGAGAAACCCGTGTAGTAGGTAGTTATGCTTACCACTTGCCATTAAATGACAACGGACACCAGTTACACTTCGGGGTGTCGTTAGGCTTTATGAGTCAGCGATTGGAGAATGCTGATATTTATGGTAATCCGGCCGATCCGAGCGTAGGTCAATACAACGACCGCAAAACTTACCTGGATGGTGATTTCGGTGTCGCCTATACTTCAAACAAGCTAAATGTACAGGCTGCGATACCGAATCTTAAACGTGTATTGAAAAAAGATGATATTGAAACGGCCGACGTGGCTACATTTTACACAGCAGCAAGTTACCAGATCAACCTAAGCACAGGTGCTGAGGGTGCAGATTTAGAGCCTAAAGTGGCTTACCGTGGTGTAAAAGGCTTTGACAATATCTTCGATGCTGGTGCACAACTGAGCATTGCCAACAAGCAGGTAATGTTGCTGGGTATGTACCACAGTACCAAAAATGCAACTTTCGGTTTAGGTATGGATTACAAGAAGAAATACCTGGTTAGTGGTACTTATACCACCCAGACTTCGGCATTGAGTAGCTATACCAATGGTAGTTTTGAATTGAACCTTAGAGTAAATTTAACGAAGTAATAGCCATTACATATTGCAAAACATTATTGCAAATGCCCCTGTGAAATAATCACAGGGGCATTTGTTTTTATGCGTATCGTCATCCTGAGTTTATCTCAGGACCTCGCACTGGCTAATCAGAACCTGCATAAGCGAGATCCTGAGATAAACTCTGGATGACGACCGATTTAGGACAGCGGATTCAGGATGACGATGCGCTTTATTTGTAATTGTAATCAACCACAACACCATCAATCAGCATTTGCTTGTCTTTAACTTGTACCTTTTTCCCTGCAGGAACACAAATCAATACCACGGATTGCTGTGCAGGAATAATCACTTTAGCGCCCTTAGCTAAATTACGCGCGATAAAGCGCTGCGCCACGGCATCATAAACATCCGTTTTCCCTTTAGCGCCCTTTGGCACCTTAAACAAAATGGCTTTAGCCGATTGATAAGGATTATAAAACAAATAAGTTGGATAAGCTTTTTGGCGATAAAAATCAGTAGCCAGCAAGTCTAGCCCAAGTATTCCTTTAACCTCAGTCTCCTTCACAATACCTCCAAAAATACCAGCATGTGCACTACCATATACGCTGAACTGCGAAACTTCAGGATTTTTACCTGGCACCCATTTCGGTCCATCGCCCTGCGCTACCGGTGCTTTTAAAGTTTGATACAGCGTATCGAAAGTAGAGGCTTTGGCAAAGCCTTCGTAAGCAATTACCCCTTTTGTTACACCTGCAAGTGCGGGTATGGTTTGATGCGCTGTTGGCATATACTGCGGATAAAATAACCGGGAAGCATTAACGGCATTCAACATCCATTTGCCTATTGCATTGGCATATTCTGTTTTATACCGAACCATGGGCACCAATGGCCATGCGGCATCAAATGTGTTCATTAAAAAAGCGTAACCGCCATGATCAACGGTACTGCCAACTGTTCCAGAAATGTCGTAGCCATTCCAGTTGCCCACTAAAAAGCCCCAGCCTTCGCGACAAACAGCAGTCCCATCAAAAGTCCAGTCCAGCATTTTTCCAGTATCAAAAGTAGTCCCCTGCTCTGCGTTTATCCTTGCCGCAAAATAGGCACCAAAAGGCATCAACAACTCATAGGTAGGGTTAATTTTCTGGCTCTCTAATGCTTTCATCGCACTGATTGCCCCCTTTAAATAGCGTGGATCACCAAACTTTTTATAGGCCGAATACAATACATAGGCGTGTCCGGCCGCAGCATCAGGTTGCGCACAAATCTGGTTAGTCATCGGCTTCATTTGTCCATAATCGAAATAGGAGTAATTGTAATTGCCATTTAAGATAGAATCCGCTTTATAAAATTTCTCGGCTATACTTCTGGCCATCCGCTCAAACTCGGGCTCTGCCGAGTACTTATCATAGATGGCATAAAACAACACATTTGGATATACATCATACCACCAGTCCCTACCATAACCACCACCCAGCAGGGCCACTTCTGGCGCGGTATTGTTCATCATAATATCCCAACCGTTATCCTTATTGAAGTAGTTTTTGAGCATCCCCACATAGTTGAATGCTTGTTTACTTTTATCCAAACCAACCAATGTAGCGCCCAAAACGGAGCCCATATTGGCCAGCGACTCATGGAACATTCCTTTGTTGTTTTGTGGTCCTTGCCTTACATCGCCAACCGCGGTATACATACCCAATGTCGGTTCGTTAAAATTCTTACCTGTGCTATCCATCCAAACCATTGGCCAGTATTCGCCTTTGGCCTTAAAATCATATATGGTACGGTCAAAATCAAGCGCCATCGCTTTCCAGTCGATGATTTGTAAGGGCTTAGGCAAATCTGCCATCAAAGCCACGCGGCCAATAGGAACTTGTTTAACCTGAGCATAGCAAAGCGCAACAATAAATAAGGAAAGGAAGGTAAGTCGTACGGTCAGTTTAAATCTCATCATTATGGTGTTCAAAATATATCAAAAATAACTTCAGGTATTGTAGGTTGTTACACGACCGAATGGCTAGGGTTAACCACACTGGCCAGACTTTTTTCTTCAAGTTCTAGTTCTTCGTTCATAATTTTCCCTTGTTTAAGGATTCCCTTGGCTACCCAATAAGAGCTCAACTGCAATACAGCTACAATAATGATGGCATAACGCAGGGCGATTTCATTGGAGAAAAAATAGGCAAGCAGTAAAAATGTTCCAGCACCGGTTAAGCGACCGATATATAAACCTGCTTCATGGTTTAGGATATACGCAAACTCACTTCTTTTCTCCTTTTTAGTCAAAATATCGATCACGCTAAACTGGATAGGGAAATAAGCAAGGTCTAACAGTGGTTTGGCCAGCAACAGGAACAACATAAATAAAATCACTCCCGTTTCATTGAACAAAATCCCGTTGACAAGGGCTGCAATGGTAAATAACACCAATCCAGTTCCAAACACATAAATTCTATGCTCTGGTCTGGTATTACGACCAATGATATACATCAGTATGGCTGCAAATATAGCCCCTACAGATTGAGCTGTCCCCAATGCACCTTCTTTCCCTAACAGCAACATGATCAGCATTGCCGGTGCAGTAACCAGGAAGCCTTGTACCAAGCCCTTTAATACGGCCAGGAACATTAACCTGTACCAATAAGGATCAAACTTAAAGTAGATAAACTTCTTGTTGAGCGGATTGCTGAACTTGCCGGTAAAGCACATAATAGAGGCTCCAATGGTTACGACCAATACGATGCCGGTCACAATTTTATAAGCCAATTTCGCGTCACCAGTTCCTGCAAAACTCTCTATAAACCAGCCAATCATCACCGGAATGACTACGGCAATAATGGTATAAAAAAAGGTTTCTAGTCCATAGTAGTAATTACGATTGCTGTCGTTGGTGGTGGCCAGAGCCAGAAAATCCCTATTAGCCCAGTAAAACCCGAAGGACATCCCCATCACAATACCAGCAATCGCAATTCCGGTAATATCCAGCGTGGTTAGGGACATCATGATGATCATAGAAATCCCACTCAGCACCATCCCCAAAGAATACAGCACCTTAATTGGAAAGCGGTTTAGCAGCCAGCCATTGATTAAGAACGTTAAAGGGATTCCGGTGTAAATAGTTAATTGATAAACCACCACCTTCACCGGATCGTTGGAACTACGCATCACATAGGCCGCCACAAAAATATCAATCACCGGCAACACAATGCTATAGATCAGATTGGTTAGGGTAAGCACTTTAAAATTGTGCGACTGCGCTTTAAAATGCGCTATTTCTGTTTTTAATTTACTAATCATGAGGGATAGGTTAGGGAGGTCAGAATTTCAGCAATTGAAAATTTAGCAGCACATACAAACTCATCCGCAGCCCCATAATAAATGGTCAGTTCATCATCATTAACCACATGACCATTGGTAAACACTACCTGACCAAAGAAACCGGTTAACTCGTAATCTGCGGTGGGCACCATAATGGGTTCTCCGGATCTGGCGAGTACAATAGAAGGATCGTTAAGGTCTAGTAAAAAAGCACCCAGACAGTACCTGTGGGCTTTGTTTGCGCCATGGTAAATCTCGAGCCAACCCTTTTCTGTTTTTATGGGCGCAGCCCCCGCGCCTACCCTTGCACTGTCCCAGCTGTCCTTTCGGGTGGTAATGATGCATTTGTGCTTACCCCAATGGATGCCATCGGGAGATTCGGCAATCCAAATGTAATTACCCCCAATATCAACGCTACTTGGACGGTGCAGGGCGTAAAATTTGCCGTTTACCTTTTCTTCGAAAATGGCGCAATCTTTATTGTGCGGCGGAATGATCATCCCCTCTGACTCAAAGCTCTTCCAATCTTTTGTTTTACGTAAACCCACCCCAACGCCTTGTTCTGAAACGGCGGTATAGGTAAGGTAATAGGTTCCATCCAGCAGGGCTACGCGGCAATCTTCGACTCCGAAGGCTTCCTGGCCAGTTTGGCCTTGTAATAAGGGATAACCTTTCGGCTCGTGAAAGCTGATCCCATCATCGCTGCAAAGCAGTCGCAAATGAGACAGCGTGGTTAAATAATCTACGCCTTTATAATTAATTACCCTCGGATCGCTGGCATTCAGTTCAGGATCACTAGCTGATATTTCTATAATTTCAATGCCATCTCCTTTCAATACCGGAAAGGAGATGATCCCTTCTTGCTGCGCGGGTCTTTCAGCCACACGCACCAGCAACCAGGTTTTTCCTTGAAAGGTAAAAACCCCAGGATTTAACAGGCAGACAATTTCTAATCCTGCTCTGCTCGGTTTCAGGTCCTTTGGTGAGAGTAAAGGATTTTGTATAAATCTTTGCGCTTGATCTTTCATAAGTAAGAAGGGTATTAATAACCTGGATTTGGCGTTAAAGTTCCGGCAGAGGCATCAATTTCATTCTGAGGAATTGGATACAAATAATGTTTATCCAAAAAGTTCTTCCCCTGTGCCGTTAAGACTGCCTTTGCTATTTTCCATCTCTTCAAATCCAGCAACCTTTGAGATTCAAATCCAAGTTCTACTCTTCTCTCCGAAATTAGCCAGCCTTTTATCACCTCCTTATTTGTAGAAGCGGGTCTATCCGGCAAAGTCCCCACTGGTGGTATTGTTCCGGTAGCGGTAACCGTAGTTCTAGCTCTTGCCCTAATTCTATTGATAATGGCAATTGCTTCCGGATAACTTGCTTTTTCATTATACGCTTCAGCTTTCCAAAGCAATACATCGGCAAAACGGATATATACTTTATTGGTTGGCGCATCATCATTCCCCTTATTTCCCCCGTTTAGCGTGCCCAGCATTTTATTTACATTTTGATTGGGAACATCCACGGTATAGAGTTTCCTGGGATCATTCGGTTCAAAAGCATTCAGGAAGTCGGTGCTTGGTGCAAAAAATCCCCAGCCTAGCGGTGCACAGATTCCATTTCCATTTCTTGGGTTCTGATCACTGATATGATCATAAGAAAAAATCACTTCATCATCCGTAAACTCTTTAGCCGTGCTAAAGCTGTCAAAGTAATTGGCATTTAGATTATAGAAATGCAATCCCTCCAATTCTGTCACCAGCGTAATTACATCATCCCACTTTTCTGTATACAGTGCGGATTTTGCTTGCAATGCGATCACTGCACCTTTAGACACTCTCCACTTTTGAGTAGCAGAGCTGAACTTAGTATTTGGCAACATGGCCTTTGCAAGCACCAAATCGGACTTAATTCTATCCCAAACTACTGTTTTATTTGCTCTCACAGCCACTTTAAAGGCCTCCTGAAAACTTTTAACCGTCTCCGTAATTAATGGTACATCACCAAAATTAGTCACCAGCGAAAAATAATAATAAGACCTTAAGAAATAGGCTTCGGCCAACAACTGATTTTTTCTGGCTGTCGTAATTCCCGTAATTGCCTCAATATCTGTTTTAGTAAGCAAGCCAATAGCGATATTTAATCTTTTAATTCCTTCATAATCATACTTCCATAAGCCATTTGGGCCGCCATTGCTAGATGTAAAAGTGAAGTTATTGATATCGTCCATCCATGGCTGATCACCATCGGGATTCCATTTTTTTTCCATGTCATCAGAAGCGATATCCTGCATGATATAATCATTCTGAAAAACCAATCCACCATTCCAATCCCATTCCGCTAATAAATTGAGTCGGTTTGAAAGCAGCAGATAAGAAGAATTGACAGAATTCTCTACCGTATTTAACGTAGGTGTAGAATTTGCCTTTTCTAATGTTGTTAAGCCAATAGCTTCTGTAGTAAGTGTTTTTTTACAGCCGGCTAAAGTAGCGAGAGCAAACAGCACACCTATTATTGATAAATTTTTCATAACAAATATTTTTAAGATGGTGTTTAAAGTTTAATTTTTAACCCAAGAATGAATGCCTTAGACTGCGGATAAGTACCTTTATCAATCAAGGATGTTGATTCAGGATCAAGCCCTGTATAATCCGTAACAGTAAGCAGATTCTGCCCTGAAGCAAAAACACGTAAGTTTTTCAACTTTATTTTTGCAACATTAAAAGTATACCCAACTTCAATATTTTTCAGTCTTAAATAAGAAGCATCCTCTACAAAAACACTCGAAACCTCACTTCCGCCATTGCCACTTGATGTTACCCGAGGGGTGGTATTACTCGTACCCTCACCATGCCAGCTATCCAATACGGAAACCATTGAATTAAAAGGGCGAGTATCATAATTTAAAATCTGTTTTAAGTCATTGTAGGTATCGACATCATTAACCCCCTGAAATAAAAACGAGAAATCAAATCTTTGATAGGATGCGGAAAATGCCAGGCCATAAGTGAGGTTAGGAATAGGACTACCAACAAAGGCTCTGTCGTCATCATTAACCTGCCCATCATTATTGAGATCCTTAAACCTAATATCACCAGGTAACCTCCCATTAACGTTCGTAAATAAATGACTGCTTACTTCTGCTGCATTTTGATAAATACCGTCGAAAACTCTACCATAATAGGAGTTGATTGGCTGTCCCACTTCAGTTTTAGTATGCGTCTTACCGTCTGCAATGTTCTTTACAAACTCATAGAGCTTGTCTACTCTATTGGTTAATGTGGCAAAATTGGCATTTACATTATACTTAAATTTATGGTCATTGTTCTGAAAGTTCAATCCAAATTCAAAGCCTCTATTGCTCACCTCACCAGCATTAACATAAGTCCTGTCGATTATCCCTACAGCAACCGCAGGTAGTTCTACCGTTAATAGAATATCCGTCGTTTTTTTAATAAAGTAATCCGCCGAAAAAGACAATTTATTTTTCAAAAGCCCCATATCTAATCCAATATTAGTTTGGGTAGTTGTTTCCCATTTGATATCTGGATTACCATATCTCACTACATTTACAACACCTCCTGCTTCTGAAACAATGTTTTCATAGGCATTATTTGGAATTTCCTGGTTACCTAGTTTACCCCAACTTCCTCGCAGTTTTAAGTTACTCATCCAGTCTACATCCTTCATAAATGCTTCATTGGAAATTAACCAACCTGCAGAAACAGAAGGAAAGTATCCCCATTTATTATTCGGACCAAAACGCGATGACCCGTCAGCCCTAAATGTTGCCGAAGCATAATACCTGTTGTCATAACCATAGGTAGCTGAACCAAAGAAAGACACCAGATTAAAGCTACTTGCGCTTCCTGCACTACGCGCATTGGTTAAACTACCATAATCAAGGTACTGGAACTCCGGACTTGTATTGTCGAAATTTTGCCTGCTCCCACCTATTCCAGAAGATTTATTGCTAATATTTTCGGTACCTAACAGTAGGTTAAGCGTATGTTTTTCATTTAACGTTTTTAAATAATTTAAGGTATTGGTAAAAGTAAAAGCCATCACCTCGCCTCTGTTTTCATCCAGATTATTGGGCCTATTGTTACGCCCCATGCCCGGATAAAGCTCATTAGGATCGTTGTCATTGTCGTCGCCAAAATTCTTAGCAAAGTTCTTATTGTGTGAGAAACTGATATCAACCCCAACATTCGATCTGAATTTCAGCGATTTATCACTTAAGAAATTATATTCAGCGTATATATTTCCGAAGGTTTGAAAGGTTTTCCGCTTATCATTTGTAAAGTGAACAATGGCAATCGGGTTTGAACTAAACTCAAAATTTTGATCCCAACCAGTTGGATGAATGTTATTCTTATAAAAAGGTAAGTCTGTGAATGGATCATCAGCCGACCAAGTCGGGTCGGAAGGATTTTTATACACACCTAAAACAGGCGGCCTGATTAAGGCATGACGAATGATTCCCGGGACATCTCCACTAGATGACAGTTTATCCTGTTTCGTATAAGCCAGCTGCACATTCGCTCCAACTTTAAAACGATCAGTTACATCGGCATTAATATTTGTCCTGAAATTAAATCGTTCGTACTTATCGTGATTTTCAACAACAATACCGTCTTGATTAAAGTAACCAGTTGAGATTAAATATTGTACTTTTTCTGAACCGCCATCAACAGAAAGCTGAAGACTTTTGGAGTGCCCAGTCTCAAACAGTTCGTCCAGCCAATCTGTGTTAGCCAGATCTGTTCTACTCCTTGCTAGCTCATATGGACTAACAGCCGTAGGAGAATTATTTAAACCATTGTGCCAGGCCCTATCTTTAACCGTCAAATATTGATCGGTATTTAACAGCTTGGGCAAATTGGTTGCCCGATAAAACCCTGAGAAATATTCGGCATTGACATTCGATTGGCCTTTTTGACCGCTATTTGTGGTAATGATAACGACACCACTGGCTGCTCTCGAACCATAAATTGCACTGGCAGCAGCATCTTTCAGCACGGTCATGGATTTAATATCAGCTGGGTTCAAAAAGGAGATGTCTCGAGTAGGTGCACCATCCACAATGTATAACGCCTCATTATTCCCAAGTGTTCCCTCTCCCCTGATCCGGACCTTTATCCCATCACCTGGCGCACCAGTATTGGCAGCAACGAATACACCCGCAACCTGGCCCTGAAGGGCTTGAGCTACATCTGCAACACGGGTTTTTGCTAAATCATTCATATCAACGGTAGCGACAGCTCCCGAGATGGAAGCCTTACGTTGTGAGGTATATCCAACTACAATCACTTCATTTAAATCAGAACTACTGGGTTTCATCCCCGTATTGATAATCGCGTTTCCCGTATAAGTTATGGTTACCGGCGTATAACCTACATAATTAAACACCAATGACTTCCCGCCTGCATCCAAAAGGACAATAGTATAATTACCATTTGCGTCAGTAGCGGTCTTGTTCTGTGTATTGAGTTGCTGAACAACAACCCCAGGGAAAGGCTGATTATTTTCATCAGTAACCTTTCCACTTAATTTTTGCTGGGCAAAGGCGGTAAAGCCTGATAGTACTATGGCTAGTACCACACCCAGAGAGAAGAGTAGATTTCTTTTCATCTGTAATTATATTTGGTTAGAACAAATTTAGACGGGGCCCGTCCAGAAGTAGTGCACTATAGTTACATTTTAGTTCACTATAATTACAAAGAGCTGGTATTTTCCTCATATTGCTGCTGCCGATACTCATTTGGTGCGCAATGGTAAATCTTTTTAAACTCCCTGAAAAAGTACGATTTGTTATTAAAACCCGTACGGTAAAAAATCTCAGAAACGGTATATTGGGAAGTGATCAGCATATCTGCCGCATGCTTTAACCGTATCCTTTTGATAAACTCTGCAGGTGTCATTCCAGCCAGCGATTTTAACCGCCTATACAATTGCATCTTACTAATCGACAATGCACCTTCTATCGTGGCCGAATTCAGCTCTGGCTCATCCAAATTACGCTCGATCACCTTTAACAGGCTTTCTAAGAATTTTTTATCTGTATCTGCAATATCCGCATCCATAAACTGAGTGGTAATATGCTGATCCTTGATCAGGCTTTGCATTCGGTTTCGGTAATCTAGTAGTTTACGAATTCTGACAAGCAGGTAATTAATCTGAAAAGGCTTAGGGATATAGGCGTCAGCACCCAATTCATAACCCTCCGCTTTATTGTCCTCAGAACCTCTTGCCGATAGAATCACAAAAGGAATCTGTGCCCATGCAGGCGTTTGTTTGGCTACCCGACACAGCTCTAACCCATTCATATCGGGCATCATCACATCGCTGATGATCAAATCAGGCAATGATTTTTGTAAAAATGCCTGTGCTTCCAGTCCTGTACCAGCCTCGTAAATCACATATTGGTCTTTCAATACATTTTTAATCAAGTACCGCAGCTCCGGTTCGTCTTCCACCAATAAGATACTGGGCTTATCCGATCGCTGTAGATCATCAATCAGGCTATTTTTATTTTCTGACTCGGCAGTACGCATTTCTGGCTGCTCGTAAACCTGTACCAATGATTCGTACAAGGTCGAAGGCGCAGAAGTAATCACCTTTGCATCCTGATCTTCAGCGGTTGCCAACTGTACTTTTACCCTAAAATCGATCCAGTCATCTTGCAACGTTGCTTTAATATCCGCCCCCATTAGGGTAACCAGCTCTTTGGTAAAGGCCAAACCTATACCGGTGCTAAACTTTTCCGTTTGCTGCTCATTGCTGACATAGAACTTATTGAAGATCTGCTCTAGATGCTCCGGTTTCAAGGTACATCCAGAATTGGAAACACTGACCTCCAGAATACTGAAAGCAGGGTTGAAGACTACATTGAACTTAATTGTTTCAGCAGGACCAGCGTGTTTAAAGGCATTAGACAATAAGTTAAACTGAATCTTTTCAAACTTATCCTTATCTATAAAACCCGCAATCCCCTCCTGAATCGTCCTAATGTATTTTTGATTGTTTTTTTCACTTGCCGGGACAAATAGTTCTGAAAGACTATCCAACATCTTGCTGATGTCTACATAATCATCATTCTTTTTTAGGTAGCCCGCCTCGGCCTTCCTAAACTCCAGCAATTGCTGCACCAGATAGGTTAACCGGGCAGTGTGCTGATGAACGATAGAAATGAAATAGTTGTTCTCTTTATTTTTAAGGAGTTCGGACTTCTTATTCTGTAAAAAGTGCTCCACAGAGCCCATGATCATCGTTAATGGGGTCTGGATTTCATGAGCGATATTGGTGAAGAAATTTAAACGTTGCTGATGCTCCTCTTCATCCTTTTCCCTCAACAGATGCTCCATCTGCAATTGATATTTCATCTGCAGCTTGTTTTTCCGATACACGTGAAAAGCATAACCCGAAGCTCCGAGCACCAGGATATAGGCCAATAAAGCCGGATAGGTTAACCAAAAGTATTGCTCGACATGCAGTTTAAATACGCTTATGCCCTCAGTCCAAACCCCTTCGCCATTACTCCATCGTACCTGAAGCGTATAATTGCCCGGTGGCACATTGTTGTATATGATTGTACCAACAGCCCCTGAATAGCTCCATGTTTTATCCAGCCCCACTAGCCTATAAGCAAGCTCATTCTTGGCTTCATTCAAATAGCTCATCGGCTTTAAACTCAACTGGAAGAAATTGCTTTTACGGGCTAAAGTGTACTCGGGAATAATGGATCGAGTAGTTTTTAGCACCTGCAATCTATTCTCATCCAGATTTTTGCCACCCATCTGGATGCCTGAAATCAATAAATTAGGTTGCAATTTATTCCCAGTAATCCGTTCAGGAACGAAGTAATTAAAACCGTATATCCCCCCAAAAAAGAGTAATCCTTTTGACGATTTCCAAACTGCCCCATCACTAAACTCATTACTTTGTAAGCCATCACTCTCCCTAAAATTGGCCACGGCATCATTATCGGGGTTTAACCGGGCCAGGCCTCTATTTGTACTGACCCAAATGCTACCCGAATTGGCCCCTTCAATGGCATGTATGGTATTATTTGGCAGTCCCTCGTTCATCGTAAACTGCTTAAATTTAGGCTTATCCTTTAGAGACTCCTCATAGCTTAGCATATTTAAACCATAGCTGGTACCTATCCACAGTCTTTTCTTCCTATCCTTATATAGCGACAGCACATCATTATTAGAGAGGCCATTTGACGAGGAAGTTGCTTTAAAGGTTTTAAACCTGCCTGTTTGCTTGTTCAATACACTTAATCCGCCATATCGGCAAGCAATCCAAAGATTCCCATCATCGCCGTTGCTCAAAGCATAAATAATATCATTGGCAGGGCCGTTCTCTGTCCCTGAAAGATATTGTCGGAAGGACGTTACACTCAAAACACCTTGCCTGTTTTTGGCCAATTTTAAGTGGATCAGACCACTCCCACTTGTCCCAAGCCACAATGAACTATCCTTATCCTGCAAAATAGCATATACCGACCCGAAAGCTGGCAATTCGGCCGAGCCCGCGACATCCGACCAAGTCATGCTACGCTTGGCAGCTAAATCATAAATACCTATCCCTCGCCCATCCGTACCAATGTAGACATAAGGATCAGTGCCCTTTTTTAGGGCATAAACGGAGTTATTCTCCAATCCATTGCTTGCATTTAAGCCTTCTTTTGATGGCTGTAGATAGAACCGAGCCAGGAAATCTTTTAAGATCACAATTCCCTTGCCTTTGGTACCTACCCATAAATTCCCATCTACCTCAGCAAAAGCGCGCACAGGCTTATTCAAATCATTAAAATTGCTTTTATTGACAAGCCCAAAATAGTTGATCTTTGGGTAAATCTTAATTAATCCATTCCCATCTGTCCCAATCCACAATACACCGTCTTTTGCAGATTCAATCGTTGTTACCCTGGTACTGGCCAATTGCTTTACCTCTTCCAGCATCAGCGCAGCGGGTTTAAATTCATGATCTAATACGCCGATCCCTTGGCCCTCCCAACCTACAATGTAATTAGATTGGTAATATTGAATAGATTTAATGCCGCCCAGATTGTTGCTTAATTTTTGGGAAACAAACAGACGCTCATCTACAGTCCACAAATCTCCCCCCTCAACAGTATAAAAAACCCGGTTATTTGCCAGAAAGAAATTACTAATCGGCTTTTGCTGCTTTATCTTTTTGATCAGACTTAATCCTGATGGATTTGTTTTGCAGGCCATCAAGGTTCCATCATTTTGAAGAAACCACATCAATCCAGCGTCACTACTTTCCATTTTAATAAGCCGCTTATTCCCTGCCGGAGAAGGAATGCGCTTAAATTGATTTAACTGTGCATCAAACCTGCTTAAGCCATAGATTTTACTGTAACAAAAAACGGTTCCATCTTTAGCCACCGCCAATTCATATTCTTTTTCGGCAATACTTCTTTTTGTCGCCTGATTATAAAAATACTGATAAAACTTCCCAGTAATCTTCTCAAAACGGGTTATCCCACCTATGGTACTGATCCATATATTGGCACTTTTGTCTTCCTTAATGTCCTGGATCACATTGTTCCCAATACTACCAGCTGGATTTTCACTGTTGTAATTAAAAACGCTAAAATCCGTACCATCGTACATATTCAATCCATCCCAGGTGCCTACCCACAACAGCTGGTCCTTATCCTGAAAGACTACATTTACGGCACTATTTGACAAACCATTACGATTATCAAACTGCTGAAAATAAAACTGTAAAGGTTCCTTTCTCTCAAAGGCGTGGACGAATTGAGTCGTAAGAAGTAAAAGAATCGTGAAATAAAGCTTGCAAAAGTATTTCATCAATCGTATATGGGAAGGAGGGTTATCTCTTCCAATATACGATTAAATTGCAAAGATTAATCGAAACTATTGCTTAGCCTGTTCAAGCAAGATATCAATCTGTACAGCCAACTTATGCTCCAGCTCTGCGCCTTCAAAACCAATAGTACGGAATTGCATTTTCCCTTGATGATCTATCACTGCAATTGTGGGAATAAGCGCAAAGCCAACTTTCTCTCCTATATCAGGGTCATTGTTAAAATACAATGGAAAAGTATACTGCGGGTTCTTAGCCTCCCAGCCAATAGCATCTTTTATCGTATTTTTCGCCCCACTATTTACAACCATAAACATCAATTGGGAGTTGTTTTTATACTTGTCGTACACTTTCTGCAGATAGGGCATTTCCTGCATACAGGGCACACACCAGGTGGCCCAGAAATCAAGGACCACGATTTTACCTTGCATCATTTCTTTGGTAACCGGCTTACCTTTAAGATCGGTTAAACCAGTTAGCTCCGGCCCAGGCTTGTTCATCAACTGCTTTTTCAGGGATGCTTTTAGCTGAGCTAATTTTAGTTCTTCCAGCTTCTTGAGTTTTGCATTGAATTCGGTCTCAGAAGGATTGAACTTTAGAAAATTAGTTTTAGCGGATTTAATGGCAGCAGTATCCGAGGGATCTTTTAATAACACCATCCAAATGGCCTCAAAAGCTTTTTCAGAGCTCCCGGCTAGTTCATAAAGCAGCGCTATGTTCATCAGGCTTTCTTTATTCGCACCATTGCCTTCGGCTTTAACCACAAGCTTCATCGCTTCCTCTTTATTTCCCAGGTAAAACTTATTCAGGGCGATGATGGCATTAAGGCTTGATTTTGCTTCAGCAATCGTCTTGGTCCGCACACTATCGGCCACAAAAGGCAAAATATGACCGTACTCGGGAAAATACCTGATGACACCTATCGGCCACTGCTCAGCAATCTTTAAAGATGCTTCGGCATAAGCAAGTGCAGTATCAGCGGCGAGTTTTTCCGCAGTCAATTTTTCAGCAATTGTTTTTAGTTTCTGAGGTGTATAGGGCTCTGGCGCCCCCATGCTTTTACGGGCATGATAAACGGCTTTCGCCTCATCCTTGAGCCTGACATAATGCTCAAAAAGGATCCGGTGGATTTCTGTCGAATTTTCACCTGACTCCTTATCTTTTTTTAGTAATGCTTCGAGCTGGGCCACTTTTTTAGCTTCATTCTTTTCTTTGGAAATAGCGGAGATCAGATAGTCTTTTGCCAGGTCTGATTCGGGAAAACGCTTGGAAACAACCTTACGGATCGAGTCCAACCTATAATTTTCTCCAATAATCAGATAACCCATGGTCACTTTGTTGAGGTTACCGCCGAAGGTGGGGTTTTCTTCAAACTTTGCCGCGATGATTTTTCTGGCCTCCAGCCGATGTTTCATCTTTTCCTCTGGCGTTTTTGCCAGGGTCATCAGTACGCTTTGCTCACGTACTTTGGCTTCGTAATTATCGGGATAGTTGGTCAGTTCTTTTTTTAGCAGTGCCAGTTGCAAAGCAGACAATTTCGGAGATTTGGACATCTGAACCCCAAGGCTATAGGATTCATGTAAAAACCCATCTCCTACCCGCTTATTACCATTATATACGGCAATAGAATAGTGCCGATCGGCCGCAGGCTTATCGATGATTTCACCGCTCTGCAGATAAAAGGAAGCAAAGGTAGCGTAGCGCTGTAAAACAAAAGACGCGATCCATTTGTCGCCCTGTTTGGTCATTGGTAACTTCCAGGGCTGATCGTAAAATGTAGAATAAGTAAAGTTGATGAGGATGCTGCTGGCATCTTTGCCGATTGCAGCACCCGCGATTCCAGGATGATAAGTGATGGTCACCTTTTCTCCTCGTTGTGGCTTTTCGGGGGTAATTTGTACCGCCTGTGCTTGTACTTGCAAAATTGCAAGTACAAGGAGGCAGCTCATGAGCATGTGTTTTAACATAAAGATGCGAATTAGTTATAGCCCGGATTTGGGACCAAACTGTTATTACTGTTTAAAGCTGAAGATGGGATCGGGAAAAGAATGGCAGTTGATTTCCATGCTGTTTTCGTCAGACTCAATACGTCATCTGCCCTGGTTTTAGTTGGGTCGCCGGTAATGCTTTTCCAACGCTTTAAATCAAACCAGCGATGCCCCCACTCGGTGAACAGCTCAAGTCTTCTTTCATTTTCCACCTGCGCCATGGCTACAGCCAAATCTGCTGTTATTGGTAGCGGATTTAAGCCCGCTCTCTGGCGTATCACATCCAAATCGTCCTTCATTCCGGAGAAATTTAGCTGTTGCGCACGGGCTTCTGCACGGATCAGAAAGGCTTCAGCAAACCTAAGTACCATGGAATATTCAGTAGGTAAATTAACAGCCCCCACTCTCACTTTGTATTTAGCCGGGTAGTAATGGATCACCGGAGGAACGGCTGTTGTTGGATATTCGCCAATCCAATTCGTTTTCCTCAGGTCATTTGTTCCGAATGCTTCTATTAAGCTACCAGCTCCTTTATTCAGTCGATAAAAAGGTGCACCGGTAGATAAGAGTGTATTGCCTTCCCAGGTATTTCTTCCAGTGCTGGTATTAATAGCCTGCAGTTGCCATACTGCTTCAGCGCTATTTTTCAGAAAAGCCTTGGTCATGTGTGACAGACTATTGGGATCAGGATGATTAAGGATGGCATAGCCCGTGGTGCTGATGACCTCAGCGGCTTCCTGCTCCGCCAGCGGATAGTTCCCGCTGTACAGATAAGTCCTGGCCAGCAACAGCGTTGCGGCCGTTTTATTTGGGCGTATACGCTCCTTATTTCCCGGATAAGCAAGAACCAATACTTTTTTTGCTTCAGTCAAATCCTTAATGATGGCGGCATATACCTCAGCCTTTGGTGTTCTCGGCAGATTCGTATTTTTAAGCACATCGGAATCCAGGATCAATGGTACATCACCGAAAAAGTTTAGGAGGTAAAAATGGCAAAAGGCCCTTACAAACAAGGCTTCACCAAGCAATTGATTTTTAACTTCGGGTGTTAGTGTGGTAGATGCTGATACACCTTCTATAGCCAGATTTGCACGATAAATAAAACTATAGGGTTGTTCCCACATGACTTTGACATACTGATTTCCTGCAGAAACGGAATTGTTCTTAAATTCATCAAAAGGTGCTGATGCAGAAGCATAGGTAAATTCATCGGCAGCCATGGCACACATAAATGTAGTGACTACATTAGCAAACTGATAGTTGAACCCGTTCATATCACTGTAAATCCCCATTACCGCAGCTGTAGCAGATGCATCATTTACAAAGACTAGTTTACTAATTAGTTGATCTTTTGGATCATCAATATCTACAAATTTATTACAGGAAACCAGTGTGCTTAAAATCACAATACACAGAACAGAATATAATATTTTCATAATTTCTTTTTTTTAAAATGCCAATTGTAAACCTGCAGTATAAACGCTTAATGGTGGTAACGCATAACCCTTTGTTTCTGGATCAAATCCATCGTATGAGGTGATGGTAAACAGATTCTGAGCCTGAACATATACACTCAGGTTCTTAAATTTCGAATTCTTTATCACATCTGTAAGGTTGTATTTCAGGGAAACATTTTTCAATCGGATAAACGAAGCATCTACCCAATTGGCATTTGAAAACCTGTATAAGTTTTGAGAGGCATTAAAAATAGGCTTCGCTGAAGTTGCGCTGGCCCCCGGAATGGAAGCCTCCTGACCCGCGCTCTGCCATCTGTCTAATGCGCTCAGATCTTTGTTTTTCAAAAGTCCATTAGAGGAAGCCTGGTTACCATAGTTAAGCCCCGGTCCCTCTTGTTTAGCAAACTGAAAAAAGAAGTCGAGACTAATTTTTTTGTATGTCAGACTATTCGATAATCCGCCGTAAAACTTCGGCATGGTATTGCCCATCACGACCATATCTATCCTATCCGTAAATAGCCCATCTCCATTCACATCTCTGAATAATGGTACACCTGTGGCGGGATCTATGCCAGTAAAATCATAACCTTTCACAATGGTAAGTGGCTGTCCGATCACATATCTGTTTGAATTTACCGTTGTAGCCAGATTTGGATACGCTATCAATTTATTTCTGGCGATGGTCAGATTCGCGGAAGTATTCCAGGTAAAGTTTCCGCCACGCACATTGGTTGAAGTGATTTCGAACTCGAAACCCTGATTCTGCACCACTGCAGGTAAATTCGCTGTATATTCTGGAAATCCGGATTGCGGAGACAATGGGTAACCAACCAACTGATTACCTGAACGGCCGCGGTAGAAGTTCGCCGTCAGCATAAACCGATCCTGAACAAATCCTAAGTCTATTCCGAACTCAAGTTTCTTATTGACTTCCCAACTGTAATCGGGATTAGGGAAACGACTTGGATAAATACCCGCAGAACCTCCATAAGAAAGTGAAGTTGAGGACCAGCTGTCTAAGAACTGATAGCTTCCGATCTGATCATTACCTACTGTTCCATAACTTGTCCTCAATTTAGCAAAGGATAAGAATTTTAGCTGATCTTTCACAAAAGATTCGTTGCTGATGAGCCATGCTGCACCAACGGATCCAAAATTACCAAATCGTTTTCCAGGTCCAAACCTGGAAGAACCATCACGACGGAATGTACCGTTGATGATGTATTTTTCATCAAAATTATAAGTTAAACGCCCGAAGAAAGAAGCATATCTGTATTTGGTGTAGGTATAGGTACGAGGTGTGACTACCGGTGCTGCTTTGATATTTTCTAATTGTTCATCGCTCACATAGCCTCCGCCGACCAATGATTGTGCTTCGGTAATGCTGTGCTGAAAAGTTCCCCCGGCCAAGGCAGAAAGATTGCCTTTACCCAATTGAACGGAATAATCCAGCTGAGGCTCCAGGATATAGGAGTTGAATGAGCCATTTCCGTAGTTCCCGACACTTCCGCTATAGGTAGTGGGATTGAAACTGATTTTAGGCAGCGTCTGCACTTGTTTCGTTTCCAAACGGTTATATCCAGTACTTAATTTTGCATTTAGCCCATTGATAATGGTATAGGCCAATGATGTGTTGACAAACAGGTTATTGGTATTGGTCACATTTGTGCGTTCGAGCAAAGCCATTGGGTTCTGCTCAACAGTGTTAAACCAGTAATAATTGCCTTTTTCGTCGTATATCGGCATATTAGGAGCCAGATTGAACGAGCCTGCCAGATCTGTTATTGCCGAATTGTTTTCGTCAATCACATATTTTATCGAGCTGGTCATTCTGAATTTATTGTTCTGCGAATTGTAATTCAGTGAAGAATTCAATGATCCTCTTGTATAACCGGTATTGCCGGGCAATACCGATTTCTCGTTGCGAAATGCGCCACTAACCAGAAAATTAGTCTGTTCAGTTCCTCCGCTTAAACTTAGCTGTGCTTCGGTCAGACCTGCAGATTTTCCAAATAATTTTTCCTGCCAGTTCTGGTCAAGATCCGGACTCCAGGTCAGCAGATCGGGAGCCTGTAATTCAGTTGGGGTGACTGCATCATTTTTAAAGGCTTCGCGTCTTAATTCCAGATATTGCGCAGTATTGAGCATGTCAACTTTATGATTCACCTGCGCGAATCCCTGGTATACATTCATGTTTACTTCTGCCTTTCCAGATCTACCTTTTTTTGTCGTAATTAAGATCACACCGTTTGCACCCCTTGATCCATAAATAGAGGTCGCATCCGCATCTTTTAATACATCAATTCGCTCTATATCTGAGGGATTGATACTACTCAAGGGACTTTGTGTTCCATTTGCTCCAGTAAACTGGCTTAAACTTTCTGAAATAAATGGTATTCCATCCACAATATATAATGGCGAATTACCGGAGGATATGGAATTCTGTCCGCGCAGACGCACATTATATCCAGAACCAGGATATCCTGTTACTGCAGAAATATCTAAACCTGCGACTCTCCCTTGTAATGCTGCAAGTGGATCTGCTACCGGTTGATTTGCAATGCTTTTGGCCGTAATGGAACTTACCGATCCGGTATTGTTTCTTTTTGTTGTAGTTCCATAACCGATGACAACCACATCATCAAGCGTACCCACATCAGGCCTTAAAGAAACATTCGTCATGCGCCCGTTTTTTACCGGGGCCTCTGCCGTAACATACCCGATATAGCTAAAAACAAGTATCACATTTTCATTAGCGACTCTTATAATGTATTTACCCTCACCGTCTGTAGTAACCCCGGTGTTTGTTCCCTTTACTTTAACAGACACACCCGGCAATGGAAGGTTATTTTCATCCTTCACAACACCATTGATCGTTATATCCTGAGCCTTGGCAGGCGCGTCTTTAAAAATAATGACACTATTGTTGACCTGTTTATAATTTAAGCCCGTCCCTTTTAACAACTCATCCAATGTGCTTTTTACGGATCGGCTTTCTCCGTTAAGGGTGACGTCCTTAACAGAGGAAATCAGCTCATTCCGGTAAGCAAACCTAAAGTCGGTTTGTTTTTCTATCTGAGAAAAAGCACTACGAAGTGTCCCCCTGTTGATGTCGATGGAGACTTTCACGTCGGAAAGTGTCTGAGCAGAACCTGGGGAGGCCGTTAAACTGCCAACGGTAAAAATAATAACCAATAAGAGGATCGCGTTTACTTTCATAAAAAATCTTAATTTTTTAAAATTAAACGGAGCGTAAAATGCCGGGACACACCGGCTTGCAAAACGAGTAGAATTGTAATACATTGCGTTGGTTTTAGTTTGAACTGATACGAGAATTGAAACCATCCGCAAACTCCGGGTGCAACCGGGGTTTGCTTCTTTTGGTTTGGCGTGTAAATATTATGGTGATGCCTTGTTGTTCATTTCTGGTTGTTTAGGTTTTTTTATTATTTAACATCCCGGCCCGTCGATCGTAACCGTATTATTCTGTAGTTTGAGTGTTGCCCCTGTAATATCCCCTACCACACTCAACACCTGAGTAATGTCATTTCTATTGAGAAAGGCTGCCGTAAAGCGACACGATTTCACTTTCTCATTGTTAAACTGAATTTTCACACCATAACGCTCTGCTATCATTTCTGCAGCTTCGCCTAAGGTTATATCGTCCATGATCAGATCATGTTTTTTCCACTCCACAACCTCAGCAGCATTGACTTTCATTTTTACTGGATCGGGTAATTTGGTATTCCATGCCAATTGCTGGTCTGGGGTTAAAACGGCCAGCATTTTCTTTCCGTTCTCTACCTTAACTTTTCCGCGTGTTACCGTTACAGTTACCGCATTATTGGCATCATAAGCGCTAATGTTAAAGGCAGTGCCCAATACAGTAGTTTTAATTTTTCCGGTATGGATTACAAAGGGATGCCTGGCATCATGCTTAATATCGAAATACGCTTCTCCTATTAGGCGAACTTCCCGTAGGGCCTTCCCTTCAAAAGTGTCGGCATACTCCAGATAGCTACCCTGATTTAATTGCACAGAACTTCCGTCAGGTAGTTTAACCCATTTATGGGCCTCATTTTTTTTCGGTGCCTGACTCGTCTTTTTTATTCCGGCCAAATCTCTTTGTTCAACACCTGACCTTAATTGTAACACACCAATGCTTGCTACCAATACCAACACTGCTGCCGCAGCTATCCATGTCCAATTCCAATGTTTTTTTACCGGTAATTTATCCTCAATAGCTTGATTTATTTTCTCAAAAAGCTTAGCTTCATCTATATTCAGATTTGGATGCGCCGAATTGGCAAATTCCTGTTCTGTAGCTTCCAATGCCTGGCGCCACTCTTCTTCATAACCACCAGCTTTAACAAAAGCCTCGACCTGCTTTATTTCAGCAAGACTACAGCGGTTTAAAATGAAATTTATAAATAATTCTTTGACCTGATTTTCCAATTTTTCTTTGCCTGTTTATTATATTACAATTAACAGGCAGGGTACATTTACTCCAATTGAAAATAAATATTCTTTTTTTGAAGAGGACTGTCACTTTAGATAGTATATATGTTTTTATGGGTATATTTGGGTATATTTTTGGATAATGAAGATCAACTCACTTACGATAACACCTGAAATTTTAAGCATTATTTCGGGCATAGATGAATTTAAAGGTACGTGGAAGGTATTGGGTAATCTCGCACCTGAACAACTAACCTCTTTAAGAAGAGTCGCTACTATCGAAAGTATAGGATCCTCAACCCGCATAGAAGGTAGTAAGTTAAATGACAGGCAAGTAGAAATGCTACTCTCTAATTTACAAATTCAAAAATTTGAAAATCGTGACGAACAGGAAGTTGCGGGTTACGCAGCAGTAATGAGTACCGTTTTTGAGAATTACCAGGAAATCCCTCTTACTGAAAATTATATACGTCAGTTTCACAGAGATTTACTGAGATATAGTGATAAAGACTCTCGTCATCGTGGTGAATATAAAAAACATAGTAATCAGGTAGAGGCGTTTAATTCCGGTGGTAAAAGTGTTGGGGTTATTTTTGTTACAGCGAGTCCTTTTGATACACCATTAAGAATGCAACATTTGGTGGAATGGACAAATGAAACTCTGGCTAATAAATCATTACATCCAATATTGGTTACGGCTATTTTTGTTGTAGAATTTTTAGCCATACACCCGTTTCAAGATGGCAATGGAAGACTTTCAAGGGTACTGACTACTTATTTATTGTTATCCACAGGATATGCATATGTGCCATATAGTTCACTTGAATCAATCATTGAACATAGCAAAGAAGGATATTATCTGGCACTTAGGCAAACTCAGGGAACATTGGAAAATGACGCTCCTGATTGGCAACCTTGGGTATTGTTTTTCTTGAAAGCCTTATTGAAGCAAAAACAAAGATTGGAGATAAAACTCGAGAAAGAATACTTACTCTTGGGGCAACTTCCACAATTATCTGTAGATATTTTAGAACTGGTAAAATCCAGGGGACAAGTAACTATTAGTAATATTGTTACAATTACCGGGGCTAATAGGAATACGATCAAAAAGCACTTGGAAAATTTGGCATTACAAAAACAACTTCAAAAACATGGAGTAGGCAAAGGAACCTTCTATACTCGATAAATTCTTTTAGATGGCTATCCCCAATAGTTCTAAACTAATCAGGGAAGCTAATGGGGATAAAACAAAATGAATAGCAAGGCCCCATTACGAACCATAAAATCTTTAATCGTTTTAAGTGCCTTTACCATTTGACTGTTTACAGTACTGTCTTTAATGCCTAATTTCTCCGCAGCCTGTTTATAGGAATAACCATCCTCTCTGCAAAGTTCATAAATGGCCTTCCGCTTAGGTGGAAGCTGATTTACCGCCAAACTAATGAACTCACCTGTTTGTTTTCGCTCGGTATATTGCAAACCATCTTCAGATTGATGTATGGCATGTGTAAATAGTTCATCCGAAATCCAGGTTTCCCTTGATGCTCGTTTAATTACATTTAGCGACAGGTTTCTGGCAATGGTAAAAAGGAAAGCCTGAACAGAGCGGTCTGTTTGAATGCTGGCGGCATGTTCCCATAATTTAACAAAAGTATCTTGAGTGATGTCTTCAGCAAGTGCAGGAGATTTAAGAATTCCCAAGGCATAGGCATAGATCTTCTTTACATACAAGTTGTACAACTGCGAAAATGCTTTTGGATCTTGTAGTTTAAGTTTTTCTAATAATTCTATTTCCCTACCGACAGACAACCTCATGTTCTACAAATTTAGTAGATTTTATCTCAGAATCTCAATCTTTCGATTATTAATGGGAAAGTTACAAAATTTTAACACGATTAAGAAAATGAGGGATTAAATTGAAGGGGGCAATTGCCGGACATAGGAAGAAAAAAATAATTTTTAATTGTATGCCTTAACTAACTGCAGAATAAGTGCTGTGGGCATCACAAGGCCGCTTACTCTACTGTAACGGGCAATATTTATTCCATAGAAATGTCCTTTCGCGTCAAATACAGGCCCCCCGCACTGCTCTGGCCTCAAGATGGCATCATGTGAGAATACCTTACTGAACCCATCACGCCTGAAACTTTTCCCTCCTGCAAAATTCTCCGCAGGATGGTTAAAACTGATTTGAGGCATTGTTCCCAGGGTAACTTCCCTGATCAGGATGGTATCTTTTAAGGGCTCACTATTTTTACGAGTTATTTTAAGGGCGATTTTATCCCCCGGCCAATATTTCTGGTAAGCACTGATAAAATCAAATGGCTGGATGATGTTTATTTTATCAATACCAGCAATATGATCTCCAGGCTGCAAGTCAGCTTTGCTGGCAGGTGAACCAGGGTTTATGCCGGTTATGGTTAGTTTACCTTCGTTAAATCCAATTCCAGCACCCAGGTACCCTGCACTGCTCATTTTAGGCAATTCAAATGCAGCGCTACCGATGACACTAATTTTATAAGTATTATTGGATTGCGGCGAGATTAAAAATTCCCCCAACTGGTTAAGTGTCAAAGTATCGGAATTTAGTGCCGACAATTTTATACCTCCTTTAAGTTTAACAGCAGTGGAAAGCAAAACCAGATCATTATTTCTGTCCCGGGCAATAACTGTGGCGGCAACTTCTTTTCCATCAAGCTCAATGACTGGATTTTGTCCAACCAAAGAACTTTTGCTGACTAAAAGGCTGCGGTTTTTAAGTTTATTGTTTAAAGGAGAACCGTCAGCTTGAATCAGCGTGGCCTGTATTGTTTGCAATTTACCATCCAGCAGGCTTTTGAGCAGACAGACAGTCCCCTGGAGTTTAGCTGCATTTTTCCCGAAACTGATCTCCGGTGTTTCCAGTCCCGGTAATCCTGTAAGCTCCGCAGCGATTGGATCTATGCCAATCTCATCTTCCAAAGCGGGAAATGCTTTATAAGTTTCTGTTTTATTTAATGCGGTCCAGTATTTTCGGTAAAGATCAACCGGGACCTCAAAGTTATCCTGCTCGCCAACATCAATTGCGCTATGCAGACCGATTAATCGGCCATGGTAATCGAACAGCGGACCTCCGGAATCTCCCGGTTCCATGATACAGGTGGAGGTAATGAAGCCGTGTTTATTTAGTACTTCAGCCACATAGCCAAAGCGTACCATAGGCAGGGATTGGTTAAGACTCTCAGGATAGGCTATACTGATACAGGGTTCGTGTTTTTTCAGGCTCGACGACCAGCCCATCTCTGCATAGGGCCATGTCCCTTGCTCGATGATCTTCATCATCGCCACGTCGGGAACCGAGGTATTGCCTTCCAGCTCGATTTCGCCCAAGCCCCGGGCAATATGCTCCGATCCATCCGGGAACATAACTTTGTAGGTAGCACCAGGCTTGTTTACGTGTGCAGCCGTAAGGATATGCCCGCTTGCGCTGACAACAACGCCACTGAATTGTCCACCGGTCCGGATTTGCTTTTCTATATCATAACCCCACATCCTGACACTTGCCGCAGATGCCTTTTGAATGGCTTTTTGCATGGTAATCGTTAAACGGTCGGGATTGAATTTTTGTGCATAGGCATTGCTACCTGTTCCTGTGATTAGGAACAGTGTAGCAATACAAATAAGAAATTTTGTCATATTACAGGTTTTACCTTCTCTCGTTGAATACTCCGAATTCCGCAATCGAAGGAACGCTATCAAACGACAGATATTTAATCCTCACCTTATTCCCCCAGATACGGCCGAAACGGTGTATTAAGATTCTCGATTTGCTTTTCCCTTCGGCTAAAGGATGCCATGAACTGTTAGCAAAATACTCGATAGTATAGGATACCTGATCAGATTTTGCCTGGGTAATTACAATCGCGTTAAAGGCCGTTTCTTTGATAAGGTCGACCTCAAACCAAGGGTTTTTAACTGTCGGGTGCGAGGTCCAGTTAGAGCTGAAATCATCATCAACAGCAAAGTCCATGATGGACATGTCCCAGCTCCAGCTTCCGTTGGCCGGCTTTCTTTTGGCCAGATTCGACGAAATAACAGGTGCTTCTGCCGCAGGAAATTTAGGAAATCCGCCGATTGGTTTATATAGTTTACCCATTTCACGCAATGCAACAAGGGCATTGTCGTCAATTAAACCATCACGGTTAGGGGCCACGTTGAGGATGAAATTGCAATAAACCTGGTTGTAAGGAACAGCATTTTCATTTATCATTTTCTCAGGAGACTTGACTGCTGTGATTGGAAAAGATGTTTTCCAAAACCAGTTTTCCTGTAGGGGTAAACACGCCAGGGCAGGTAATTTATTGTGCTCTTTAGAGATGTGCTGACCGGCACCTTGCTCATACGATTTAATATCGGTGTAAAACAAAGCTTCAGTCGGGTATTTGGCCGCATTTAAATCCATCACCAAACAGTTTGGCTGTATGGACTTTATTAAATTGTAAATCTCTTCAAAAGGGACATCATCGTAGGAAATTCTGGACCATGGTGCGTCCCATCCATCAATAACCAAAGCAGAGATTTCACCATAATTAGTCAGCAACTCGGTGAGTTGGTCTTTGACCATTTTGATATGTGCCGGGCTAATTTGGCCTGGACGAAGTTTATGGTGTGTATCTAAAATAGAATAATACAACATCACCTTCAATCCTGCTTTACGAAAAGAAGTTACGTATTCTTTAACCACATCCCGTTTCAAGGGACTGTTCATCACATTATAATCTGTCGTTTTAGTATCCCATATAGCAAATCCGCTATGGTGTTTGGTTGTTAAACAACCATAAGACATATTTGCGGATTTAGCGGCTTTAGCCCATTGATCTGTATTAAGTTTTTTAGGGTTAAAGATTTCGGGAGATGCATCTGGATCCGCCCAATCATCGTTCATATAGGTAGGGATGTTGTAATGGATAAACATCCCGAATCCAAGGTCGACAAAAGCTTGTTGCAACTGTTGAAGTGGGCGCTGATCCATACTGCTTTGCGCGAAGGCACCATTTATAGAAGGAGCACCGCCAAAAGCGCATAGGAATGCGACAACAACTAAGAGTTTACATTTCATATTGTGTGTTCACTGAAAATTTAGATTTTGATGTCAACCATTTTTTTGCCGGGCGGGAAGCACTTATTTTCGTCACAAGTCTGGTAAGACATGCCGCAGCTGATTGCCGAGCCTGGCTTTACATTTACAAGACTCAATTCTATGGAAAACGTAGCCTTGTCGTCAAAGATAAATACGCCTTCATATCCGGGAAACGGAACGGATGGAGAAGATTGCCACTCCCCTTTAATGCTTACGCCTTCTGGCAGTTCCAGAAGTACTTTTACGGGTATGAAGGGGCTATCATCAGGAAGAAGCGCATAGGTATGCCAGCCTTTTAAGATGGCTGCATCGATATAAAGCCTTGCGGTGTTGGTATTTTGTCCGTAAACCAGTTTCGCCGAAACTGCTACCGGGTCTTCAATTGTAGACCCGGTAATTTGGGCCGAAGTTTTCTCAGTGAGACTTACTGATGCACTTTTGTTTTGCTGCCCGGATTGACCAAAGGTGTTCACGATAAATTTAAACCCAGCAGCCTCGGTAAAGAAAAGCTTTTGTTTATTGGTATTAAACCAATTTCTCCATTCTGCCGCTGTGGCAAAGCTTTCGTTAGTATAACGCAAGAGTACGCGTCTTGCCATTGCTTCATCCTGCTTTCTTTCCAACATTGTAATGCAATGTTCCAGTATGGCTGGCTTGCGATTGGATTTCTTCATTTGAGCTGCATCCGCATCCAATTGTAAAGCATAGGCATTGGCAGGATAGAAATACTCATAGTTTTCTCGGAAGTATTGGTGATATAGTGCGGTATTGGTGCCGAACTTCGCAAATAGCGCGTCACCCGCTTGCGTCTTCAGGTAGTCTTCAAAGCTTTCCATTGCATTGGTAACCGGCATTTTAAGAAATTGCTCATTACCTTTACCAATATCTTCTCCGGCATCCTTTTTATCTCTGAGTTCTTTTTGTAGTTTAAGCAGCCTTTCGTTTCCTACCTTCCGGGACACGATTGCTTTGTCATACAGCGCTCTGCTTATCCGATAGATTTTTTCATCTATGCTGGTACGGGTTTCGATCTGCACTTTTTTGACGATGGCGGGCTTATGATCGTATTTTTTTATATAACAAACAGTGTTTACAAATACATCTTTCGCCTCATTGGTCATGTAATCTGGAGATCCTGAGAAGCCCCACATGAAGTAATTTCCTTGCCTGCCCAGTGCTACTGCTTCGGCATTTTTCAGGCATACACCCCCTGAAATCACCTCCGCATCCGGAGAGTCTTCAAACCCTTCACCATGCGAGACCATGCCGATCAGGTATTTTTGACCTGCGGGAAGATCTCCTTTTACCACTTGCCACATCGGCATGCTTTTTGGCGTTTTCGCACCTTGGTGTCCGTTGAAAAATGAACCCGGAGTGGGTTTGTTCTGCATCGTCAATTTAACTTTGTTAGGAGCATTGAAGATGGCATGTGTGGTTTTGATGTTGAGGGCTTCATCATCCAGGCACTGGCAGTACCAATCGAACTTAAGGCCTATAGGCAACCCAACGTTGGGTGCCATAGCATGCATTAGGATCATCGGACGACTGAAATCAGCTGGCAGTTTTACCGGGCCAGCATCCATGATCGTGACATCCACTCCATTAGACATCTCTGCAGTGTAGTCGCGTACATCCACAGTTTTGACTTCCTGAAAGTGGCTCTCTAAAAAAGCTTTGAAATCCGCCATTCGAGTCTGGTACATTTTGGCGACCACAGTGGCGGAGGTACTATAATAGACCACATCAGCTGGCATTGGTTTCTCGGGCTTGTAACCTACGTACAATACCTTTAGCAGAATTTTCTCCTTAGCAAACGCCTGCTGCATCGTCAGCAACACCAACGCGATCGTGAATAGTTTCTTCATTAGTTCATCAATTCAGCTAATTTTTTATTCAGGGCCTCACCCATCAGGTGGGAACCGATGATCTTGCCTTCAGGGTTGACCAGGAAATTTGCAGGAACGCCTGAGATACCATAGACCTTGCGGGCTTCATTATCCCAGCCTTTGAGGTCAGAGATTTGTGGCCATGTTAGTCCGTCTTTTTTGATTGCTTCCAACCATTTAGCTTTGTCGCTATCTACGGATACACCCAGGATTTCGAATCCTTTGTCTTTAAATGAAGCATACTGCTTCAGCAAATTCGGACTTTCCGCACGACATGGGGAACACCAGCTGGCCCAAAATTCTATCAGCACATATTTGCCTTTAAAGTCAGCTAATGAAACGGATTTGCCGTTGACATCCTGCTGTGTAAAATTGGGTGCATTAACGCCTATGGCAGTGACAATGTGTCCATTTAATAGTTTGTATAGTCCCTGGCCGGTATACGACAAGCGTAATGGCTCACTTAGTTTATTAAACAAAGGCAATACAATATCTGGCTTCACACCGTATCCACTTACAGATTCTGACAATGCTTGCAACGCAAAGTAAGAATTAGGATTATTTTTTGCGAACAGCAACATTTTTTGTCCGCGTGAAATTCTCAATGCCTGCACTTGCTTATCCAGCGTCTTGAAATAAGCTGTATCTTTTTGCTGCTCAGGATTCGCCCTGTTGATAGCAACATTGGCATTGTGATGTACAGTCATTACTGTAGGGCCAACTTGTTGATCAAAAGCCAGCATTTCGTTATAGACTTTGGAACCAGTCCATTTTGCATTGTAGAGCGAGTCTGCCGAATTGATCTGTATCTTTTCTTTGCCAAAGTTGACATAAACCACATCTCCTAAGCCTTTGGTTCCGTAGATCTCTTTGTCGCGGATGCCTTCACGGGAAAGCGTCATTCTTGAATTAGCAATCCCCGCTATATTCCCGGTAAATTTAAACGCCCCATTTACAAGCGTTGCGGAATCTAATTTCCCTTCTTCTTCTGAGTTATAATCAATATACATCTTTGCAGGTGCATTAAGGTTTCCTATTTTACCAGTAATCGTAAAATTAGGTGTTTGTGCCATGCCCAAAAAAGGTGCTATGACAGCAATTATCAATAGTTTAATTTTCATTAGTGTTATCTGTCTAATTATTCAAATCTGATTTTGTTATCTGACTACTACATCAACTGGATCGCCGGGAATGCCGCTTATTGTTTTTGTAATGTTCCCGTCTTTACCCACCGTGACATCGAGCATATATACAAAACCATTAGTACCCGTGGTTAGTGTATTGCCATCTTCGCTAATCTTTAGCATGGTTACTTTTTTACCGCCAAAGTTTGCGACCAATTCGGTTAAACTTTCATTTACGGGGTTATACCTCCATATTTTATCATTCGATGAGAAGTAAAATACATTCAAGTTGTTACGTACCCATTTTGAATCCGCATTTACCGATGATGAACCTTTAAACAGGCGCTTATGTCCGGGAATGATTTCCTTATCGGTTCCGGTAAGCTTATAACTAAACATCAATTCATAAGTATTACCATCTGCCTCTCTGAAATAAGCATAAGAAGTACCCGACTCCCCGGCTTTCATAAAGATCAGGTTCTGCATACCAATCGCTTTGGGATTGAAAACAGTTGTCTCTTTAACCAGATAGGTTGTACCAAGATAGCTCCCATCTCCACCGAAAATCACAAATGCCTTAGCCTTATTGTCAAAACCGAAATAAAATGAGCTCCCGTGTGTAAAGTAGTTGGACAGTTGGTAATCGCCGCTCTGCTCATTGGCAAATTTTCCATAATCCGGTGCAAATGGTGCTGTACTCTGGATACCGATGTATAATTTATTGTTAATTACTCCATTTGATATGGTACCCATAAGTGGCTCTATATATCCAGGAGAAATTACTGGGGGCGGTAAAAAGAACTGTGACCTGAAATTGTCTTTGTAAAGCAAAGTATTGGCATCAACAATGGTGCTACCTTTCGCAGCATCATTACCTAATACCCAGTATTCTTCTTTGCTCAAGAGCTGATATGGCAATGGCTTTGAATAATACAACTGTACCGGATTAGCCGACAAAGACTCGTTGTTGAGGCCCTGATAAATGTTTGACAATACGGTATTGTCTGGTTTCACGAATGACAATTTAGCGAGGCCGGCGTCACTGCTCAATACTACCGTTCCTTTAGAGAATTGTGTGGTTCCAGTTACCTTAAACTTGAGCTTGTAAATCAGTCCATTTCTTTTATCGGTGACAATCAGTGTACCAGACCTTTCACCTGGACCGAGTCCATAAAGCATTTTTAACGGATATCCAGTATAAACAATCTCCTTAAGTTCCTCCAGTACAAGTATGCGCCATTCGAAATTAAGGTCTTTTAGTGGGTCTGCTCCTTCGAGACTAACTTTAGGTTTAATGATCAGTGTATCACCGGTAATCGCCGGGAAATTAACATCCTTAACCCCCTCTACAATCGGTTCTGAAGGAGGCGAATAAGTATAGTTCCCTAAATCCTTTTTACAGGAAGTATAGCACAGGGCTATGAACGCCAATAGATATATATATTTTAATTTCATGATTTTATTTTTAATGCGTTAACTACATGATGATCTGTTTCCCGGCTTCGTTCATGAAGAAATAGCCATTTACCTGGGGAAAGAACTTTACATAAAATTTGATTTCAGGAGATGCCGTATTGTAGAAATCATAATCGTCGATTCCTTCTGTCCTTTTTGTAAGTACGTAGCCTTTCTGCGGATTTCTGGTCACCCAAGTGAATGGATCTTTAACAAATAGCCTTACATTTTCCAGATAGTACAGTGTTCTGGGTATTTCAAGGTATGCGTTGGGCAATGTAGGATTCACCAGGTCTTTTCCGCCCGAGATCAGAAACAACTGATGCGTTACCCGACTGTATTCGCCAAGTTGTCCCTGCCAGTACATCCACCAAGATGGTTTTTCCAGTCTGTTCGAGTAAATCAGTTTTTTTGTTCGAAGTTTAACTGGGAGATCCTCCTTAAAATCAGCATTTCCGATCAAACGAAAGGTTAAGGCTACAGATTTGCTGGTTAAATCCTGATCGATGTTTTTGATGATCACTGGGACCTTTATTTTCCCCGAATCCGCCGGCATGATGTAAAAAGGTTTCAGTGGCTCATAATGCTTATCCTTTTCTGCGGTAGTAGCCGTATCAACAATGGATAAAATAAACTGTCTGTCGTGGTTCACTCGCTTTCCTGATACAACAACAGGCACCCAAATGGTATCTTTGGCTAATCCCGGACTTGTAGAGAAGGAATAGCTGACTGCCGAAGTATCGAAAACACCAGTATTATCATAATAATTTAAATAAATATTATCGACAGACTCGTAAGTGGTGATATTGTTCTTTTTACAGGCAAAAAGTAATATGCCAAGCATAAAAACGTAAAATATGTTTTTGTTCATCATCTCTATGTTTAATTTCTGTAAGCTTGTTCGTCAACTGGTATTGGGGACACGAAAATGCTGTTCGAGGCAGGGTAAATCAGTCCATTGGTATTGATTACATCTCGGTTCAATCGTTTGTGCATAAAGAAAATCTGACTTTCTCCGTAAAACTCTTTGCGAGCCTCGCCAACAAGCTTGTCCATGAATTGAGCCTTGGTGATTGTTTTAAGCAATGGGGTACCAATACCACGATGTTTACGTACGGTATCCACTAAGGCTGTGGCATGGATCGGATCACTGTCAAAGCTAGCCTCTGCAGCAATGTAATACAGTTCCGACAAGCGCAAAGCTGGTGCTACCGTTGGATGAAGGTTTTTTAACGGAGTCGAGTTTGTTGTATACTTTTGAAGCAGCGCCTTTCCGGTGTTATTGGATGAGGGGATATCGAGAAACCATTGCGCCCTACGCCAGTCGTCTGCCCCAACAGTACCTTTCTCATAGATCAGGTCTTTTTGCGTAATGGAGGGCACATACATCGCGTCATTTTTTGTAAAAAGTGCAGCGAAATGATCAACCTGGTCTTTGCCTTGTGAAACAAACCAAGCCGAGATCAGCTCCGGATAAAAGATTTTATCTCTCCGCTCAGGATTCGTATTGTTGAAATCTGCATTCTCTGTCCAGGGGAACTTTTTAGCATCTATCACTTCCTTCGCATTTTGCAAACTATTTGGCAAGTCATTCTTATACAAATAAACCCTGGCCAATTCACCGCAAACCGTATAATAGTTCATGCGGTGTCTTCTGTTCTGAAGGAATAGGGATCCACTTTTGGTCTCCGTTGCTTTTTTTGCCTCTGGTGTTCCCTCTGGATAAACCTTTTCCGGATAACCGATAATGTATCCTGACTCTAAGATAGGATCGGAATTCCGAAGCAGGGTTTTAGCTGCTACCAAATCGGCAATCGCTTTATCCAATACCTCGCTTACAGTAGAGAAAGGAGTGCTTTTTATGGAAACTACCGTTACATAAGGAATTGCAGGAGCCGTAGGATTATTTTTGTAGGAAGGGGCATACATCCTTAAGAGGTCAAAGTGCAGGTAAGCGCGAAGCGTTAGTGCTTCACCCTTGATTAGTTCATAGTTTTTATCCTGAAAGACTGCTTTCTTTTGATCAATTACTTCGAGTATGGCATTACAATTACTGATCGCTTTGTAACCGGCTATCCAGATCTGATCATATTTGCTGATCAAGGTCTGATCGGTATACTTAAACGAGGCGATCTTCTGCAGGTTAAGGTCGGTAAGCGTATAATTTTGCGCCATAATGTCGAGGTTGGAAATAGTAAGGTTCCCCCCATACAGATCTCGATCGGCACAATAGGTGTAAACTCCGTTCAACGCTTCTTTGAAGCCTTCTTCGGTGGTAAACAATTGTTCCTTTGTTACATCCGATTCAGGCTGTACATCAAGAAACTTCTTGCATGAAGTACAAACCAGCAGGCAGATCGTAAATAAATAAGCTAATTTTAATGATTTCATGTGGCTATTTTTTAAAAGGTGGCCTGTAAAGAAAATGTGATGCTTCTGGCGAAGGGAGAATCTATACCCCGCTCTATTTCTACGCTTGATACCCTGAAAATATCATTCATCGTAACCGCCGTCCTTAAAGTTTGGAACCCAATTTTGCGTACAAGGTCCTTTTTAAAGTCGTAGGATAGGTAAACCGACTGCAGGTCTATCAAGTTTTCTTTTTGAACAAACCTGGAGCTTGCCCTGGTTAACGAAAGGTCTTTGATGTTTTTGTATAAAGCAGGATCTCCAGAGTTAACCCACCTTTGCGACAATGCTCTACTGTCTACATTAAATCGGGGATCAGCATTTTCAATCCTGTCTACCAATGTCTGGTTATAGATTTGTCCACCCGTGCGGTAGTAAAAGCTAAAACTGACCATAAAATTTTTATAACTGATGTTACTGCCAAAATTACCCGCGAACTTAGGTGTGCTATCGCCCACAGGCTGCGTGTCTTTAATGTCATAGTCGTACGTTAAAGTCCCGTCCTTTTTCACGTAAATCTCTTTCCCATTTTCAGGATCAATCCCTAAAGACTTCACTGCATATATAGTATTAAGAGATTGGCCTTCGTTGTAACGCAATAAAGGCATAGATAACAATCCATTTGCCGCATTTTCATTGTTGTTAGGATTACTCTGAATATCGTCAATCCTGCTATTCAGTACTTTTAAGGAATTCGAAAGTTTGACCAGTTTATTGGTATTATGAGCCAGATTACCAGTAATGTTCACATTCCAGCCCGAAGCATTAATTGCATTAGCGGTAAGGTAAATCTCGTATCCTTTATTCGCCATATCGCCCAGGTTTTCTTTATAAGTAGTAAACCCTGTCGATGGAGAAAGGCTGATATCGGTAATCAGGCCTTTGGTCAGTTTATAATAATAACGCGGGGAAAGGACAACACGGTCTTTAAACAATCCGATATCCAGGCCTACATCAGAAGTGGTGGTTTTCTGCCATTCCAGATTACTGTTACCATATCCTAGTAGATAGGCACCAACGCCAGTTGAATACCAGTTTTGCGAATAATACCCATACATAGATCTGGACATATAGGGTTCAAATCCTACAGAACCAACTGTTCCTGTACTGGCCTTTAGTCTCAATTGACTAATTAAGTTTGATCCCTTAAGAAAATCTTCATTATGAATATTCCAGCCTAGACCAGCAGCCCAGAAGGGCGCAAAACGTTTGTTTGATCCGAATGCTGAAGAGCCGTCCATTCTGAACGATCCATCCATCAGGTATTTGTTCTTGTACGAATAGTTACCTGAAAAGAAAGCTCCAGCCGTTCTATTGATCAGAACATCGCCACCTGGACCGGAGTTCTCTTTATAGATCCGGGCAAAACCAATATTGGTAAAGCGGTCGTTAGAGAAGCCCTGTGCCTCTACGGATTTAAAGTCAGACTTGGCAGACAGCACATTAGCTCCCAATACAAGATTGAAAGAATTGTCTTGTATCTGCTTGTTATAATTGATGGTTAAAGTTCCATCAACGGCGGTTCTATTTGTTGTTGTATAGCGATAAGAGCCCCTGTTATTCAGCTTATCTGTCGCATCGTCATAAAACTGGTAGCTGGCAGGAGAAACAAATGCGTCACTTTTTGAGTTGGTCTGATTTAAGCTCACTAATGCTTTGATGCGGAGACTGGGTGATAATTTATAATCAGCAGAAAATGCATCTATAATTTCCAGGTAAGCTTCCTTATTAAAATTGTTTAGACCAGCTTCAAACAGCGGATTAAATACACGCACGTTCTCATACTGATTATCCTGGTTCCTGAAGGTATTTACACGCCAGTTTGCGAGCTCCTGAATTACGCGACCTGCACTGTCGGTCTTTGGAAAATACGGATTCATTAATGCATAGGTAGAAAAACTGCCATAAGGAGAATTCACACCATTTGTCTGGTTGATGGAAAGGTCGTTTCGCAAAATCAACTTTGGAGAAGGATTATAGGTAAAATTCATACCTCCACTAAACCGATCTCTTGTCGAACCTTTCATTACACCCGGCTGGGTCTGATACCTCAGATCAATACCATAACGAAAATTTTCGTCGCCCCCTTGTGCATTGATCGAGTGCTTTTGCGCATAACTGTTTTGGAGTGGTTGTGATAGCCAATAGGTATTTATTCCACTCGCTACATTTCTTAATCTTGAAAAAAGCTGCGCATCCATCACATCCTGTGGTACATCGCCACTTGATCCGCCAGTACTATACATTCCTGCAAGCTGTTCGTAAGCTATTTTATCTTTCGCATTAAGCACCTGGTAATCCGAAAGATCAGGGCCTGAAAAAGTAAGGTCATAGTTGTAGCTCAGTTGCAATTTACCCGCTACGGGAGCCTTTGTGGTGATTACCATTACACCATTGGCGGCTCTTGAGCCATAAACTGCCGTTGCTGCAGCATCCTTAAGCAATGTAATGGAGGCAATGCGGTTGATATCCAAGTCAACTACTTTTTGGAGTGAAACTTCAAAACCATCCAAAATAAAAGCAGGAAGGTTAAAGGAACTGGATAAATTGTTCCGGTCCAGCACATCATCTCTATTCGCATTACTAGCAGGCATGCCTGGCAATGCGGTAGCACCACGCACATTGATTCTTGGCATTGCATTGGGATCTGATCCTGCGAGGTTGTTATCCAACAGTCTGAATGAAGGATCAAATGACTGAATCGCTTTCAGTACATTTTGCGGATTGGTTCTTTTCAGATCTTCGCCCTTAATAACAATAGCATTCCCGGTATAACTTTCCTTCTTTATGGTCTGGTAGCCGGTAACAATTACGTCACTCATCAGGTTTACCTGATCTTCCATGCTAACGGTTATAAACTTGGCATCACCTACCTTAACTTCTTTTTCCTTAAATCCGATATAAGTAAAAACCAGTACATCACCGGGTTGGGCATCGATTTTAAACTCCCCTTTACTATTGGTCTGGGCCCTTATGCTTTTGTTCCCTTTAATGGTAATGTTTACCCCCGGAATTCCGGTTTGAGTTTGAGGGTCGATCACCTTTCCTGTGATATCAATCCGGGCATTAGCCATTTCGATATTATTGTCAACCATCTTGTTTCGGACTACAATGGTTTTATCGACTATATTAAAAGTTAAATTCTGGTCGGTAAGACAGGCTTTAAGCGCTTCTTCCAAAGGAACATTCTTCAATTCTACATTGAGTATTTGCCTGTTCAGGTTTACCTTTCCACTATAGAAAAACAGGTATCCTGTTTGCTTTTTAATATCTCCGAAAACGGTTTCAAGTGTAGTGTTTTTCCTGGAAACAGTAACACTTTGTGAATAGCTCGCAGCAGACAAATGCATCGTGCCGATCAGTAATAAAATAGCAGTTAATTTCATCACTATTAGTAATTTGTACTTTACCTGCCGTATAGAAAATACGGGGTTGTAAAGAAAAGTTAATTTCATACTTTTGGAATAGAATTAAGTGAATAAATAGCAACCCGGTCTCAACATCTGGCTGCTGACTTTTTTTTGACCGGAAGAGGTGAGATGCTTCCGGTTTTTTAGTCAAATCTTTTGTGGTTCTCGATCTATTGTAGCTTTCTTATCATTTGTGGTTGGTTTAGTTGATTAAAGATTAAGTTGATTATTTTATTGATTTTGGGCTTGTTGCTGTAGACGCTGGTTATACGACACTTTAACGGTTTTTCCTACAACATCAAAATTTACATTATTGAGTTCCAGTATGTTAAATACTTCTGAAAGCTTACTACTTCTGGAGATTTCTCCAAAATATTTTTCCTCGCTTATTGGCCCTACGTAGATTACATTGACATCATACCATCTGGCAACCTGTCGCATGACAGATTTCAGATCATCACCTTCAAAGGAGAAAATACCATTGATCCATGCGGTTTCCTTATTGATATTGACACGACGTTTAACAATAGAATTTGCATCAGCTCTATCCAACACCGCCTGCTCTCCAGGTTCAATTAAGGCCGATTCTTTAAGTGTAGAAACTTTTACCGCGCCTTCCAGCAATGTTGTTTTTATGGTTCGTTCCTCTGCATAAGCATTGACATTGAAATGGGTACCCAACACCTCTACAGTCTGTACACCCGAAACTACCCTGAATCGCTTATTTTTATGCTTAGCTACTTCAAAATAGGCTTCACCATTTAACTCGACCATCCGATCTCCTTCTTTGAAGGAGGTCGGGAAGGTTACGGAGGAAGCCGAGTTCAGCATCACTTTAGTCCCATCTGAAAGTATGATGGTATATTGCCCGCCCTTAGGCGTAGAAATTGTATTGTGCGTGTTTTCAGTTGGTACATCCTCGCCCCCATTAACGACGGTGTAAATCAGTTCGCCATCATTAGATTTACTGACACTAATTCCCGACTGCTTAGAAATTTCTCCTTTAGCAGCATCATTCAACACAATTTTCTTTCCATTGGCCAGCGTAAGAATAGCATTGTTACCTCCGGGTGCAATATCAGTTACCACTGCATTACCATCTTTTAGCTTAGGTCCTATATTATAAAAATATAAGCCCAGACCACATCCAATTAATAGAACCACTGCCGCAGCAATGCGGGACCATACATTTAAACGCAGCACCTTTGGCTTTATGCGCCTTCCCGATTTTTCAAGAGTACCATTCCAAATCTCATCTTTTAAATGCAGGAAATTACTTTCCTGATCAGACAGTTGATACTTAAGAGACTCATCCAGATACCAGTTTTCTACCCATAACCGTTCTTCGGCGGTAGCTAATCCTTCGTTATATCTTTCTATGAGTTCTTTTGCTTGATCCCTATTCATTCTTTCTTATTACAAAGGCAGACTTATTACACATGGCCTATTTAAATGAAAGAACAACTGAAAGTTCCTTTGGGGGTAGACAATATGAAAATATTTTTTGAAAGGCGTCAAATTCGACCCAATTAGGGTCTAACGCAGAAAAATTAGCACAAAAATCCCAGATTCTACCATTGGAAGTCTATTTTTTATGATTTTCAATGCATTTTGAACTTGCTTTTTAACGGTCTGATCGGAAATATTTAATTTTTTTGCAATTTCCTTATGGGAGAGGTTATCCTTTCGACTTAATTCGAAGATTTCTTTCATCCTCGGCGGTAACTTTTGAATCTCGGCCTCTACAAGATCCAATATTTGTTGTTCATCAAATACTGATGCATCATTGGTTGATTCAGTAATAAAAGCCGCTACCGAGCTTAAATAATCATTTCGGACCTTATTTTGGGCAACCAGGTTCAAGACCTTGTTTCTTACAGAAATATAAAGATGTCCTGATAATTTAGTACTGACATTTAGGGAAGCTGATTTTAACCATAGGGTACTGAAAACGTCCTGAACAACATCCTTTGAACTATCCTCATCCCTAAGCATCCGAAAAGTGTGATAATACATCTCCGCCCAGTAACGATTGTAAATTTCAGTAAAAGCGATCTGATCCTCCTGTTTTAACAAAACGGTTAGTTCCTCATCACTGAAATTACTATAAACTGGCATGGCTCAACTGATCTGATTGGATCGATACGAAATTAGGCTTTCTTCTCCATATTTTCTATAAATTTACAAACAGACATAGAAAAACTGACTATGACTTATCAGGAAAAACTAGCGCAAATACGCAATCAAATGAAGGCCGATAATGTACATGCCTACATTATTCCATCTGCCGACCCTCATATTAGTGAATACTTACCGAAACATTATAAGTGCATTCCCCTTGCCTCTGGCTTTAAAGGATCTGCAGGAACATTGGTCATCACTCATGATCATGCGGGTTTGTGGCCTTTAGTTCTGTAAGTTTCTTTATCTCTGACGCCTTCGCTGGACAAAGTCATTCTTCCGCTGGCATATCCGGAAATGTTGCCAGTAAATTTAAATGTTCCGTTTACCAGGGTTGCGGAATCAGAGTTACCCTTACCTTCAGCAGAGTAATCCAGATAGATTTTCGCCGGTTTATTTAAGTCCCCGATTTTACCGGTAATGCTGAAGTTGGATGTTTGTGCTATGGCCAGGACAGGATTTTCAGCCTATGTTAGGCTGGACAAAATTTAATAAGCACTTTAAAGTTTCCAGCTTTCTTGTAATAAAAACTCTTTCTTATTCGACAAAAGGCAATTTCGGCACCATGATCCTTCATGAAATCAAGCCACCTACTAATGGTTCTTTCGCTTACTGAGAACTTATGTGCTAATTGTCGCCTAGTCCCAGTTTTCGACACACTTAGTAAATAGTCTAAGCTTTCTAAATACAGTATTTCAGGAATCACGAGAGTGTTATTATGGTTACTTATTAAATTGATTTATCAAAAATAATCATATTCATTGACAGAATATGGCAGCATAAGTTATTTCTTTTGAAGTATGAAAATTAAAGCTCCAATTTTAACGGCACTTATTATGAGTATATTCTGGGGCGCATTTTTATCGTGCTCGGATAGCAATAAATTCGAGTTCAAAACTGGAAACATACGTAATGTATTTGAGGCCGCCAAAAAGTCAAAAAAAAACGTTTTTGTTCTAATAACTGATAGCACTTGTGGTAAGTGCAAGCATTTTGAAACATTCTTAAAAGCCCAGACCTCAACCATATCGTTTTTAAATAAAGAATATATACTTTATAAAGCGGATATATCCAATACCGACGGTAGAACTGTTGCGGAAATCACCAAGTGTCCCTCTTATCCATTTCCTTATTTTTTCGATTATGAAGGAAATTTATTAGCGTTTGGATTTCCGAACAATGAAAATTTTAACGTAAGGAATTTGGACGATGTTAAAATAGATCAATTTAAGTTTTCAGAACTTTATAGGCTGCCGATAACGATTGAGAACTATAAAGAACTTGTCTCTTTAAATATGAAAGCGACACTATTGATGAGTAGAGATCAATCAAGCAAAATAAAGGCTTTTAGATTATTCCAGAAGTCTCTAGATATAGCTGCCTATCCCTATAATCTTAGTAAGACAAGTAATAATTTGCAAAAACTAAATATGCAAAATTTAAATTATAGAAAAAAAATAGATAGCTACGAAGTGACAGCCTCAGATAAAAAGCTTTATAAAAATAGCGAGTATGAAGAATTTGTTTCAAGTGAAGTAAATCCCATTGAAATGGCTACAGTTTATTCTATAGATAAAAGAACCCAAGATTTAGGGAATATAGAACTAAGCAAACCAAGAAAATTTAATTTTACTATCACAAATACCTCAAAAACAAATATTACGATAAAAAATGTTACTCATATTTGTGACTGCATAAAATTCACTTGGTCGAAAACAAAAATAAGACCAAAGGAATATGCAGAAGTTAATGGTGTATTTACCCCATTTATTGATGGTGCCTTCAGTAAGGAAATTTTTATACATACAGATTCATATCAGCCAATGACAACTGTATTTATTACTGGAACGGTAAAATAGCAATTGCCGTTGCATATCAGATTTTTTGGAGAAATAAATAAGATGAGAACATACCTATTTTCGACAAGTATTATCTAATATCAACTTTTCACTTAAACCCAAAATCGCAAATATGAAAAAAAAATTAAACCCAGTCTACTTTCTGTTTCTATTCGCTCTTGTGCTCTACTCGTGCGCTAAACTTGACTCGACTGAAGAAGAGGCCAAGAATTCAGAAACTTTGATCTATGAAAATAAAAAATCAGACATTAAAAATCCAAGCGTGGTAACTCGCCCTAAACTTGATAGCAAACTGGAAAAGACCTATTTAATTAATTATCAAAATGACGAATTGCTTCATTTAAGAACCGACACCGAATGGGTTAAGTATCTACGCCAGCAAAAATTGACCGTAAATGAGAGTGATGTAAAAAAATCGATAATTAAGAATACCACAGCAATCATGTATTCCATATCATATACAAGTATATCAGACAATGGGGTTTTAAATGTGTATTCTACATCTAGTGGCCATTTCTGGACTAAAGTATCCATTACAAAGACCAATGGCAACTTGGATAAGTATACGATAACCGCAAAAAACGGAGATCTTATTATACAATTAAATTTAAATCCAGCGACTATGGAAATCTCGAATATATCCAGTCCCAAAAGTGCATCAGTTGTTCAAGATTTTAAAACGCTAGGATTATCATCGGATGATACATCGATCAATAGATCTGAAGGAGATAACTGTTATACAAGACATTTGGACTATATAGAGTGCCTACAGTGTTTGATTGTTAAAAATTGCGGTGAAGATGTGGCATGTGTAATTGCCTGCACAGTTGCTCCAAGTGTATGTCTAGGAGTAGCTGTTCTTGCTTGTATGGGCAAGATGCAAGAACAACAAAAATTATATGGTCAGTGCGGTGGTTACAATTGGACTGGACCAACCGAGTGCGAGTATCCAGCCATGTGTGTTAATATAAACGAATTCTACTCTCAATGTTTATAGAGGTTATAAATAATGGGGCAATTTAAGATAAACGAATTAGTTCTTGTTTTTTGCAAAAATTTACCTTTAGAATATAAAGCTGAATATGACTTATCGATAAAAACAGCTCAAATATTCAATAAAATGAGTCGGTTAGTGTATCATTTCGTTTAAAAATCCTCATATTAATGAATATTACCAAAACGTTCTACATGTATCCATTTGTATCTGGGCTTAAAGGTTGTTCGGTATAAATCATACCCATACGTAGGCAAGGACTAGCGCATTAAAATGATGAAAGTTCATACAAAAAAGCGAGATCAAAAAGCTTATATAGTTACTACTTCCGGCCGAGGGCCGGAAGTAGTTTTCAACTTTTATCGTGAACAAATTTGGACAAGGTTAAGTGAACTATTATTTGAACAGACCTTGACTCACCAAAAATTTAACAAAATGTACCTGGCCAAACAGTCTTTCTTTACAATTGATAAAAAAATCTCACCTTAACTTTGTCCTGTCAAACTACAGACGACACTAAAAAGTACAACTATTCTAATTGAAAATCTTCCGCTCGAGCATACAAATTGTTGTATTCACGGATACTCCCTACATGGTAAAAACGGTGATTCAAGTATATGAATTAGCTTTAGATTGTGTTTGATCAGGGCGGTCTTTCTCGACCGGAACAATCTTTAATAGCTATTGCGGAGCACAGAGAAAGAAGAAAACCGAGACAATTTGTAATCGGTAAATAGCAGTGCACAACTTTTGGCAACAAGAGTGCACAGTTTTACAAAAATATATTTCTCAGGTTAAGTTCCACAAATAGTTTTCCTATTCTCCATTCTGTAGCTTTTACCAGCGAGATTGATGACCTCACATCTGAAGAGTAAGCGATCAAGTAATGCGGTTGCCAGAACCTCATCATCAAGCATTTTAGCCCAATCTGCAGGCATCTTATTAGTGGTAATAATAAAGGAAGTATTCTCGTACAATTGATTAATAAAGTTGAATAGATTAACGGCCTGGGGTTTTTCTACCGGAAAGAGCATAATGTCATCAATGACAATCAGATTGGCCTTAGTCAACCTCTTGTACTCTGCCATTGCAGCTCTGGCAAAGTCCTTCATGCGGAGCATATTCAGGATATCGTCCATTGTCCTGAAATAAGCCTTATAGCCTTTTTCTATAGCCTGGGCGCAAAGTCCAGCCGCGAAAAAAGTCTTGCCGACACCTGAGGGACCGTTAACATGATATTATAGATTTGATCCAGCCAATCCATTTCCTTTAACGTATTTATTTTTTGGAGAGAGAGCCCGTTTTGATCCCTCAGTTCATATTGGTCAAGGCTGGATTTTGCTGGCAATTGTGCAGTTTTAAGCAATCTTTCTTTAGCCTGATGCTCCCTGTGCAAGGATTCCTGCTCAAAAAGCTCTACCAGAAAGCCCAGGTAACTGAGCTGCTTGTTCTCGGCTATCTTAACCGTCTGTTCTATCTTTGTGGCCATTCCTGTGATCTTATATTGGCGGCAGTATTGGTCAATCTGTTGTTTTTGGTTCATATTAATTAAGTTGATTATTCAAGATTTGCTGATAGTCATCAATTCTACTCATTTGGGGTTGCAGCAATGCCTGCTGTGGATAAGCCCCATTTAAAGGATTTAGGCCTGTTGGGGGTAGTCCTATCGGGACGGTCTCCTGCTTGAACTTTGATATCAGTGCCTTAAAGTCGTTGGCACTATTTACGCCCTGCTGCAGACAGAAGAGCAATCCTTTTTCGATCAGCCGATGGTCGGTATTACCTCACGAAGAAGGATAAGCTGATCACGCAGATATCGTGGTTTATCGGCTCGAATGGCACCAATAAATCGCCGCAGACTTTCCCCGTCAATGATCAGCTTACAAACTTCCGCTGTCATTTCTTCCAGAGCTGTACTTTTATCCCGCTTGTGATCAGTATTAATAACCTTTAAGCCAATCCCTTCAGCGACCACATGCCTGCATAATTCTGTTTGACCCCGTGCACAAATAACCAGATATCCATTTTCAAGACGAACAGATACCTGGCTTCCCCGGCCGGTGTAGGTTCCAAGGGGCAATGAATAAAGATTACTTTTCCAGGAAATCATGTTATCTTTTCTAACTGAATATAATAACGGAGCTGGCCCTGTATCACCGATAGGTTCAAAAGGTCTGAGAAAGTCCTGTTCAATCTGCCACTCATTTAAGGGGGATTTTTTAGTCAGGGCATGATCAAGTTTGTTGGCGGTACGTTCCAGCCATTTCAGGCCATCCTTATTTAGTGTTTCCAGGTCATGGAAGGCGCGGTTATAAAGAAAGTTCTGTTTGATATACTTCACCACATTCTCGACTTTGCCTTTACTTTCAGGATCAGCTTTTCTGCACATATGGACTTTAAAGTGCCGATCGCGCACATATGCTTTGAATTGAGTAGTCAGGATCAGCTCTCCGTGATTCTCATTGCTAATGAATACTTTATCCTGATCGTAAACCAAAGTATCCGGTATGCCTTTGATGTAATTAAAAGCACTTTCATGCGCAGTGATGGCGGTACTACTGGTGAAAGGTTTGCCACTGAAACAAACGTATTTGAACCGGGAAAGTACCAGGGTGAAAAAATAGATTTTTACGCGTTTTCCATCACTGGAACGCATATTATATTCTCCAAAATCAACTTGGCCCTGCAGTCCATAAGCTGTCTCTTCAACAGCAGAATAATCCCGCAAGGGATGTTCAAAAGGTAGGTTATGCCGATGCCGAACCCATTTTACAAAGTTAAAAATAGTCTTTTGGTTGACCTCTGGAAACTCAGCATTATGTTCCTTTAGCCAATCGTGCATCTGGGCGGCAGAGGTCTCACGGTAGAGTTCCAGCCGCTCACGAACAAAGGTTTCATAAGGTAAAAGAAGTTTTCCACGCGTGCTTTGCGACTTCAGAAAGGATTCAAACTCCTCATCCTCCATCTCCAGATATTTTTTTACTGTCCGGCGGTTGCACCCGAGGGCTTTGCTGATCCGCGAAATCGAACGACCGTCAAGGTGCATTCGTTTAATCTCATAATACATCATAAATTTGCTTAAAAATGCGTTCATCTCATCAGTTTTCGTAGACCAATGAAGTTCGTATTTAAACGGCGGGGTATAAAAACTCCGTCGTTTTTTTGTGCACTCTTGTTGCCATTTTCTGTGTATTCTTATTTGCCGATTTCTGTGCAGTTTTAATTACCGACTACAACAATTAACAAGTATTTAAAATAGCGCTGTAACATTACTTTTTTCAAAGCGATTTATGAAAATGTCATATAGGCTATGGGATTTTTGGTGTGCTGATTTGTTCGGGATAAAAAAGAAGTAACCATTGTAGATATTCTAAGTATATCATAGATAGGCACTACTTAATTCTGATAGCATTTGTTTCGTTATTTCAGTATTTAAATTGACTTCAAACGATCTGATACATTTCTTTTGATCTGTAGAAATTAGATAGTAAATCGGCCTAGATTTATACTTATAAATCGTTTTTAAGCTTGATATTGTCCGACTAACACAGACTACATTTTTTACAATCTTACCCCATAATGTCCCAATATATTTCAAATTTTCTTTATCAGAGACTAAAACAACCTTTTTGCGAAAATTATCTTCACCAAGAAGCTTCAATAAAAATGCCATTTCCTCATTTATACATGTTTTGCAATCAAGATTTGAAGAAACAAATAAAAGTACGTTACCATTAGTTAAAGTAGGCAAATCGCTAAGTATTGTCTCGATGTCTCCGGAGTTTTTCGGGACAATTGAAACCCTATTGAAGTCAGGTTTTATTTTTTGTTTACTAGGCCTTTGACATGAAAAAAGTAAAATTTGAAAGATAAAACCAATTAAGGTTATCTTTATTAGAATACAAGTGTTATTGCTCATTTGATTTTAACTATTTGTAAAATAGGATTATCATCTTCGCGAACAGTATTGGAAAATTCAATAAATATCTGGTGTCTATTATTACTCTCTCTTATGCTATGTTTTTTTATCTTCTCAAATTCCGACAGGAAAAACTCCGAGGGAAGTACGGCGTATAGATGACTTTCATCTGCCTGATTTTGCGGTAGGAATGCTATTCCATAGTCAATATCATTATCGAAACCAAGGATTGCCTTTTTACCACCCCTCAACTTATAAAAAAAGTTTTCATTCTTATCATATATAATTATGTCACGCCTTTGCTGTAAAACGACATAAAAATATAATTTTGATTCGGTTTCTATCACAGATCTAATTTGAAGGAAATTATCAAGATTTCTGGCAGACGTTTTTCCGGTAACAGCGTATTCATTTGGAACTAGATTTTCTCCACTTATGATGTAATCAGTATATAGCTTTCCAGTATCCTGTATGGAAAAAATTTTGTTAATGCTAGTTTGCCAAAATTTCATCTTATTCTTGTACTTATAGATACAAAATCGAGAGTAAAAATCTTGTTTTTTAAAAGGCTCCACTAAATCAACTTTGAAATGAACTTTTCCACTATAATCTAAAATATAAACATGTGGATATTTTGCATGCTCTTTGCCAATAGTAGGGGTGAAAAGTAATATCTTTTTGTTATTTAAAACCATTATTTTTAAAGGGCGATTTTCTATATCTAAGCTTTTGAGATAAGCACCATCCAAATTGAAAAGTAAGATTTTTTTCCTTCGACTATCGAGTAAAAAAATTAAATTATTTGCTTCATCTATCGCGGCGTCAGAAAGAAATGAATACTCATTATCTTTTAGCCCTTTTGAGGATAAACTTCTTCTAAAATCCCCAGATTTAGTAAACAGGTATAAATTACGGGTTAAATCGTCCTTAACTAGTATGTAATTCTCTGAAAAATCAACATCTAGACTATTTGATAATGTTACATCACTAGATTTACCAAGTTTAATGTAAGATACAGAATCTGCTATTTGAGATAAATTAATGCTACGATATTTAATACTACCATTTAAATTGATCGATTTGAGAGGTTTTTTCCCATCTGCGTCTCTTTGACAATTTAAATTAGTTAATAAAAATAAAAATGCGATCAAAAAGGCAAGGCGGTTACCAATCATCATCTATTGAACAGCCTGCATATTCTGTGTGACAAACTATTTTTTGACATTCAGAGTTACCATCGTCAGGAACGCAATCTGCAAGCTTCCCTTCACTTGTATATAAAAGCGCATAAGGATCCCAAAAAACACAATCAAAAGCCATATTATCAACGGACATCTTTCCTATTTCCAACCCCTCCCGAAAAAGACAGTGTCTTATAACATCCACTGTAGATGAAGGAATACACTGAGAATAGTATAAATTTACTTTATGGCAATAGTACCCCGCAACACAATTACGTTGTCCAGTCCATTGTTCACCGCCACATTGATGAAATGGCTGCACTGCAGAGGTGGTAATCATAAGCACCAGGATTGTGATAAAAAAGTAAAACACTGTTCTAATTGGATTCTTTTTTTTCATGAAAGCACCAGCATTCAGAGTATGCGAGCATTCTAAAATAGTTGTTTTTTCCATATTAATATTTATTATATAGTTTCTCCTTTTATTTTTAACGTATACATTGGGGATTTTGCTGATGTCGTATGTACGAAAATATTTTTCTCAAATTGCCCTAATTCATTTGAATGATAAGTAACTTTGATTTGGCCATATTTATTTGGCATAATTGGTTTTTTATTCCATTTGAAACTTAAACAAGTACAATCTTGATCAATATGTTCTATAGCCAAAGGATTTGAAGTGAGGTTTTTTACATAAAATGTAAAAGTCTCTCTGGAATTTAGATTGATCTTAACTTTTTCAAAGTTTGGAGTAATTGCTAACTCTTCATTTATCTCGAGCTGCTTCCTTCCGACATTCTTAATATTTAGATTTTTTAAGATTTCTTGATAAATGAATTGATCCGAAGAAGTAATGTTTAAATTAGCGATTTTATCATCCAATTTTTTTTTACGTTGCTTCTCCATGTTAAGGTTGAGCTTCGAATAGTAAATATTAAATGGATATGCAGCAATAGATAAGGATTGATAAAAAATTTCATAAGATTCCTTGATATCTTCTAAATCAGTTGCATAATAATATTTAAGATACGCATTTAGATTCATCGTGATAAGAGTTTTATACTGTTCTTGATTAATAGACAAATTATATAATTCTCTAAAATTAAAGTTATCTAAAGTGATCTTAGACAAATCTGTAATATCATAAATCTTACTATTTGGAAATCCAAAAGCCAATAATTTCCCGTTACTATCAAAGAAATAAGGAAACGGATAGGATGGACATTTAATGAGTTGGATAAATTTTTGATCGTTTATATTTTTCAGATCGGCCTTATAGCACACATAGTCCCGCTTTAATACATCGACCGTCACCTTTTGTTTATTCAAAAAATCAAGAAAGTCATTACAACGGTTACATGCACTGTCTGTAACAAAGACAAATACTTTTTTATTAAGTAGTTTAGCTTTCTGAAAAGCTCCTTCAAAACCTCCTGTTACGAAACTTATTTTATCTGGCTTTTTACAAGATGCACAAAAAAAAAGAATAATGAGACAAAATCTAAAGAGTGAACTCATGAGAGTATTAATTTGACACTAACCTAGTTTAATTAATTTTAAAAAACAAATTTTATTATTATCAATCAAACATGTATTTACTTATAAATAAAATATTTATAACGAAAGAACTCGCTTCAGCGCATTTGCTTGTCATTCTTCAATACGATTATTAGGGTAAATTAACACCGTAATTTCTACAGACTATTCCAAAGCAAAAAAGTTAGATTAATGTATGTAAGAGAATATAAGTAACGTCCTTAAACACGATCTCGTATATACATCTGGTTTCGGCAATTTAAAAATCCGGCCAGCGTGCTTTAACACTCTTCTCCATATTTTCTATAAATTTGCAAACAGACATAAAAAAACTGACTATGACTTATCAGGAAAAACTAGCGCAAATACGCAATCAAATGAAGGCCGATAATGTACATGCCTACATTATTCCATCTGCCGACCCTCATATTAGTGAATACTTACCGAAACATTATAAGTGCATTCCCTTCGCCTCTGGCTTTAAAGGATCTGCAGGAACATTAGTCATCACTCATGATCATGCAGGTTTGTGGACTGACTTCCGCTATTTTGAACAAGCTGTAGATGAACTGAAGGACAGTGGTTTTGAGTTGATGAAGCAAAAAGTTCAACATGCACCTGAATATATTCAATGGTTAATTGAAAAGTTAGATAAAGGCAGTGTAGTCGCTGCTGATGATAAATTATTGTCTGTTTTATTGGGAGACCTCCTTACTCAACAGTTCGCTGTTAAAGAAATTAGCCTGACTAGCAAAGATTATTTAAGCCCGATCTGGGAAAACCGGCCGGCATTACCTTCAGAAAAAGCATTTCTAATCGACGATAAACACATCGGTCAGTCGGTAAGGTCTAAACTCGCTCAAGTAAGAACTGCCTTACAAAAACAAGGCGCAAGTCATCACCTGATTTCATCTTTGGATGATCTAGCCTGGTTGTTTAACATCCGCGGAAAAGATGTAAGCTATAATCCTGTTGTATTAAGTTTCGCTTTGATCAACCAAAAGTATGCTACGCTATTTATGGATGAAGATAAGCTTAGCATCGAAGAAAAAAAAGACCTATGGAGCAATGGTGTTGAGGTATTGTCTTACACTGATATTGAGCCGGCCATATTAGATATCCCTGCCAACAGCTCTATTTTTATCGACCCAAAACGCAACTGCTTTGCCTTCTATAAATTAATTCCAGCTTCAATTAGGATCATTAAAGACACCAATCCTACGACGAACCTAAAGGCTGTTAAAAATGAAACTGAGCTTTCCAATACCAGGGCGGCAATGCTTAAAGACGGGGTAGCGATCACACGTTTCTTGAAATGGCTTTCAGAAAATATCGGGAAAATTACGATTACAGAACTTTCTGCTGCTGCTGAATTGCGCAAGTTTAGAGAACAACAAGAAGGCTTTGTAGGTGACAGCTTTAACACCATCAGTGCTTACAAAGCACATGGTGCCTTACCTCATTATGGTGCATCGGAAGAAAGTAACGTTGAAGTAAAAGCGGAAGGCTTGTTCCTGGTAGATTCGGGCGGTCAGTACTTTTATGGAACAACTGACATCACCCGCACCATCCCAATGGGAAACAATACGGAAGAAGAAAGCACCGATTATACCTTGGTTTTAAAAGGTATGATTGATGGTTGTAAAGTACGTTTCCCTAAAGGTACTTGCGGCTGCCAGATTGATGCTATTACCAGAAAGCCTTTATGGGACTATGCCATTAATTACGGACATGGAACTGGCCATGGGGTAGGTTATTTCTTAAATGTACATGAAGGACCCCAGGTCTTTAACGCTAGTGCTACTCCTGTAGCTGTTGAGTTGGGCATGATTACTTCTGTTGAACCGGGTGTTTACCGTCCGGGCAAGCATGGTATTCGTATTGAAAACCTGGTCAATACAATTGCTGATGTAAGCAACGAGTTTAATGAATTCTATGCTTTTGAGGCTTTAACCATCGCGCCTATTAGCACCAAAATTGTAAAGAAAGAATTGCTGGATCAATCACAAATTGATTGGTTAAACAGCTACAATGCTTTGGTATTTGAAAAGCTAAGTCCGCTGTTAAATGCAGATGAAGCTGCCTGGTTAAAAGCTGAGGTTAAAGCTATCTAATAGCGCTAAATACTACAAAAAAGGGAATCTGCTATTCAATTCTGCATAATTCGCACGCTGAAGAAGCGGCGAACAACGCTAGGAATTTCATTAGCACTTTCCCTTTTTAAATAATATTGCACCACAGCATAACTCGCTAAACTGACAGGCTTTTCATGCTGCAGTATTCACAAAAAAATCGGATATACTGTGAAAAGACCTTCTGAGCTTTGCTCCCTTTTCGGGGAGCCTAAGATCAGGCAGTCTTTGAAGAGTGTATCCGATTTTTTATGTAGTATTCCCTTAATATTTTATGCCGGACTAATCGACCTGTCCAAATGCACATACCCACCATCTACATACACCAATTGCCCGGTAGTATGGCTAGACACATTAGAAAGCAAAAATACCGCTGCATTCGCAATCTCCTCAGCTGTTGTCATCCTTTGTCCTAAAGGAATCTTAGCCTTTATGGCGGCCAGTTTTTCTTCAGAATTTGGAATTGAACTGATCCAGGTCTGATACAATGGCGTATAACACTCTGCTACGATCACTGAATTCACTCTGATACCATAAGGCAATAATTCTACAGCCCACTCACGTGTCAACGCATTCCTTGCACCATTTGATGCGGCATAAGCAGACGTTCCACCCTGTCCAGTATCCGCTACCTTTGATCCAATATTCACTATAGAACCATTGGAAGCCTTAAGTGCTGGCAAAGCATGATGCGCCATTAAATAGTAATGAATCACATTTTTATGCAAGCTATCTACAAACTTCTCATAATTACCACTCTCCAGTCCAACGCCATCATTTACACCAGCATTATTTACCAGTCCGTCAATACGACCAAACTTCTCCAAAACAGTCGCTATTGCTTTTTCTATATCCTTCGGGTTGGCTAGTTCGGCTATAAGCTGAAAAGCCTGACCACCATTTGCGATCACCTCATTTGCCAGTTTCAAATTATCCTGTTCATTTCTACCAACAATTACAGGAATAGCTCCTTCGCTTGCCAGCACCCTAACAATACCTGCTCCAATACCTTTGGCACCACCGGTAACAATAACCACTTTATCTTTTAATTGCAGATCCATAGATTGCTTATTATTATAAATTATAAAATCTTGTTGCATTACCTCCCCAGAAGAGCGCCTGCTCATCTAAAGAAAGTTTTGAGGTATACCCCTCCACTAAACCAAGTGTCTGCTGATAAGTAGCCGCCACCAGGCACACCGGCCAATCAGATCCATACATCAGTCGATTGATGCCAAAAGCCTCAAAAACGACATCCAGGTAAGGTCTAAAATCAGTTTCTGTCCAATGTTTCCAATCCGCTTCAGTAACCATGCCCGACACTTTACAATGCACATTCTCGTGCTGGGCCAAGGCTATCATATCCTTTTTCCATCCCTCAATTGTACCACCTTTAATATCCGGCTTGGCAATATGATCCAATACAAACGGCTGATCCGGGAATTTGGCAGCCAATTCTGCAGCATACTTTAACTGATCCGGAAAAATCAATATGTCATAAGTATAACCATATGCTTGTAATTTACCTATCCCATTTAAAAAAGCAGGCTTTAACATCAATGCACGGTCTTTTTCACCTTGCAGGATATGCCTGAATCCTTTCAATTTATCGTACTGTTTTAAATCTGCCAGTTGATCGTCAATATCTTCAGCTTGTAGATCTACCCAGCCAACAACCCCTTTAACAAAGGAATGATCCGCCGCATTTTTTAGCTGAAAAAGATTTTCGGCAGGAGACTGATCCGATTGAACCACAACACTCCCATCAAAATGATGTTGTTGAAGCATTGGTAACAATGTTGATGGCGTATAATCAGCCCTCAACACCGCCATATCATCCGTTATCCAGCTGTCCCTAACCGCATCATAAATCCAGAAATGCTGGTGGGAATCAATTTTTAACATAGTTCTTTACCTGCTGCTTAGAGTTACCCAAGCCATCAATACCCAACTCTATCACATCACCATCTTTAAGGTATACTGGTGGATTAAAGCCTAAGCCTACCCCAGCGGGAGTTCCTGTAGAAATCACATCCCCCGGCAATAAAGTCATGAACTGACTTACATAAGCCACCACAAAGGGAACATTAAATATAAAGTTAGACGTGTTGCCATCCTGCATTTTCTGACCGTTTACAGTCAACCAAAGACGCATATTATTCACATCCGCAATTTCATCCTTAGTAGCCAAAAATGGGCCTAGCGGAGCGAACGTATCGCAACCTTTTCCCTTATCCCATGTGCCATTTCTTTCTAACTGAAACTCGCGCTCAGATACATCATTATGTAAAGCATAACCTGCTACATAATCCAATGCATCTGCCTCTTCAACGTAAGATGCTTTCTTACCAATAACTACGGCAAGCTCTACTTCCCAATCTGTTTTTACTGAGTTTTTAGGAATCACTACATTATCAAAAGGCCCAACCATTGAAGTACTGGCCTTCATAAATATAACCGGCTCAGTTGGAATAGCTGCATTAGTTTCCCTGGCATGATCGGCATAGTTTAATCCGATACAAACAATTTTTGAAGGACGGGCTATTGGAGATCCTAATCTTGTTCCGGCAGGAATAACGGTTAACTTACCTTCATTTGCTTTCACAAACTCTGCAAGTCTTTCTAATCCATTGTCATTAAAAAACTGTTCGTTATAATCTCCACCGAAGGCAGAAGTATCATACCAAGTATCGTTTACAATTACACCGATTTTCTCTTGATCGGCAGCTCCCCATCTAATTAATTTCATCTTTTTGTTCCTATTTAATTTTCAATTCAATGATGGTGTCAATGTCGTCCATTGCCACCCCATCTAAATATACTATTGTCTGATCTGCAGTTTGTTTGAATTTTAATTTAGCACCGCCATTCATTAAAGTAGCAGAAACCACTTTTTGCTTTAATTTTGGCAAAGTAATGGACGGCTGTTTAAGCTTATTGATTACATGCGCATATAAAGTTTTGTCCTTTGCAGTAACTACACCCCATTCCTGCATATCGATAAGGTTACCTCTGGTACCATATATACTTGCGCCGTATACCTTCATCCAATCGCCAATTTTAGCAAGTGTATCAATGTTTTCTGGCTGAATGATTCCATTTGGCATCGGGCCAACGTTTAATAAAAAATTGGCATTTCGTCCGGCATCATTTACCAGGTAATGGATCAACTGTTTTACGGTTTTATACTTCCTGTCGGTGATGCTAAATCCCCATGAATTGTTCATCGTTTCGCAAGTTTCCAGTGGAAGCTGAGAAATGCTTGCTCCACCAAAACCAGTTGTATTCACACCTGGCAAATCCTTTTCGAACATTTGAAAATCTTCACCTGCAATAGGCGATAAATGATGATTATTACCCACCATACATTGCGGCTGCAGCTTATGAATTAAACTGTAAATCTCATCGTAATGCCAATCTACCTTCGATTTTAAGGTTTTATCCTTGTCATTATCCAACTGATCCCAATGTCCATCAAACCAAATTCCGGAAATTTCTCCATAATTGGTAAGCAACTCTGTTAACTGCGCTTTCATGAAGGCAATATAATTATTCCAGTCACCTTTTTCTGTACGTCCGGTACCTTTTCCTGTTTTCCCTGTGGCGTAGTGATAATCTGTGCGCGACCAGTCCAGCAATGAATAGTATAAAAACAACTTTATGCCTTGTTTATGGCACGCTGCAGCCATTGCTGCTACGATATCCTTTCCGTAAGGTGTTTCTGTTATTTTCCAGTCCGACTGCTTCGTATCCCAGTTGCTAAAACCATCGTGGTGACGGGTAATCAGTGTAATATACTTCATACCTGCACCTTTTGCCGCATCCACCCATTTTTTTGCATCAAAGGCTGTAGGATTAAAAATCCCTTTTAGCCGCTTGTAGTCCTCTACCTTGATATTTTTATTGTTCATCACCCACTCGCCATCACTCAGAACGCTAAAAGCCCCCCAATGAATAAACATCCCAAATTTCATGTCCTGAAAATCCTTTCTTGAAGCAAGGTTCTCGGCCGTTGGGCTATACTGTTGCGCCTTTAAGCCAAACGAGCAGCTCATCGCAAAAAGTAAGATAATCAAGCGTAGTTTCATATTTTTTTGGTTATGGGTTATGAATTGTAGGTTACGCGTTTGGGTTTTAGTTGTTCAACTTAATAAATCCTCCATCTAAAGGGTAATCGTTTCCGGTTACAAAACCGGCCTCTTCCGAACACAGATAAAGTGCCAATGAAGCCACTTCCTCTGGTTTCCCCATCCGGCCTATTGGCTGACTTTTCGACAATTTCTCGAATATTTCAGCTTCCTGACCCGCATAATTTTTAGCAATAAAACCATCTACAAAAGGGGTATGTACCCTTGCTGGAGAAATGCTGTTACACCTGATCCCTTCAGCCATATAATCTTTGGCTACAGACATTGTCATCGCGAAAATCGCCCCTTTACTCATAGAGTAAGCAAAACGGTCTGACAAGCCCACTACCGCGCCAATAGAAGCCATGTTTAGCACTACTCCTGAACCTTGTGCTTTCATTGCCGGAATAGCCGCATACAAGCAGTTATAAGCTCCTTTAACATTTACATCAAATACTTTCACAAAGTCGGCTTCGCTGGTATTATCGGCTCTTCCAATATGGGCAATGCCCGCATTATTCACTAAGATATCAATTTTTCCGATTTGCTTAAAGATGCTAACAACAGCTTCCTGGTTGCTGACATCACAACCGTATGCATCGGCTGATCCGCCTTCGGCCTTTATTTCATTTACAGTTTGTAAACCTGCATCTGCATTCAATTCTATAATATGGACGTGAGCACCCTGTTTGGCAAAAAGCACTGATATTGCCTTGCCAATTCCACTTCCTCCACCTGTAATAATTGCTGATTTTCCTTTTAAACTAAACATTTTTTATAATTATAATGAAACTCCTCTTTTCCAAGGAATAAAATCGTCTTGATTTAATAACACTGCTTTAGGGATTTCCTCTCCACTTGCAGCTTTAATGCAGTATTCCAAAATCTCGGTCCCCATTTCTGCAATGGTTTTCTCACCACGGATAATGGCACCTGTATCAATGTCAATAATATCACTCATCCTTGTCGCCAGCGCCGTATTGGTCGCTACTTTTATAACCGGACAAACAGGATTTCCTGTTGGGGTACCCAATCCAGTTGTAAATAAAATTAAAGTAGCCCCGCTTGCTGCCTTTCCTGTAGTCGCCTCCACATCATTTCCGGGTGTACAAACCAAACTAAGTCCAGGTTTAGTTACCGGCTCTGTATAATCCAACACATCTACTACTGGCGAATTACCCGCTTTTTTAGCCGCTCCAGTACTTTTTATCGCATCAGTAATTAAACCATCCTTAATATTACCTGGCGAAGGGTTCATGTGAAATCCTGAGCCCACAGCATGAGCCTGTGCATCATATTCCTGCATTAACCTAATAAATTTCTCCGCAGTTGGTTCATTTACACACCTGTCTATTAAATTCTGCTCGGCCCCACAAAGTTCAGGGAACTCTGCAAGTAAAACTTTTGCACCTAAAGCTACTAATAAATCAGACGTATATCCAACTGCCGGATTAGCAGATATTCCACTAAAGCCATCACTTCCACCACATTTAACTCCTACACATAACTTACTTAAGGGTGCAGGTTTCCTTTCTACCTTATTGATCTCTTCTAAGCCTACAAATGTTTTTAGAATGGCATCTTTAATTAGCTGCTCTTCGCTCTGACTTTGCTGTTGTTCAAATATGATGACAGGTTTATCGAATGAAGGATTTCTCTTTTTAACGTCGTCCAGTAAATTCTGTGTTTGTAAATGCTGACAACCCAAACTTAATATGGTGATACCGGCAACATTTGGATGATCGGCATAAGCAGCCAACAATTGGCTAAGCAATGCAGAATCTTGTCTTGTACCACCACAGCCACCCTGATGATTTAAAAACTTAATGCCATCAACTTGCTTAAATACGCGCTTTTTAAGAGGCTCCGCAGGGGCAAGCTCATCAATTTTAAATGAGGTAATATCCTCTCCATTTTGGTAGGCCTCCAACAATTGCTCTGTAAACTGTTTGTATTTATCCGTTACAGTATAGCCCAAGGTATTGTATAAGGCTTCTTTTATGACATCCAGGTTTCTGTTTTCGCAGAATACAGTGGGTACAAACAGCCAATAATTTGCAGTCCCGACCCTACCATCAGCACGATGGTAACCATTAAAAGTTCTGTCCTTAAATTTGGTTACATCTGGCACCTGCCATTCATAATTAACTTTCCGATAAGCATAATCCTGCGAAGCATGATGTACATTATCGGTAGTCATCAATCCACCTTGCGGGATAAAAGCCGTCGCCTTTCCAACAAGCACGCCATACATTAAAACCTCTCCTCCAACGGAAAGATCCTCAATAAAGAATTTATGTTTAGCCCGTACATCATCTTTTAAGGTAATCTCCTTACCCTTCCACGCTACGATTTGACCTTTCGGCAAATCTTGCAAAGCCACCAACACATTGTCATCGGGGTGGATTTGCAGAAAACTTTTCACTGTATTTACTGACATTAGGCTTTTAACTCAAATATTTTATCCATCATTATCCATTTCTCTCCAGGCTTAGCTCCAGGTACTGCTTGCTGATATTTCCACATTAAGGTTTCCCATTCCTGTACTTTATCATTACCTGCATCCATTGCCGACTTACGATCAAAGCTAAACTCATCATTTACCTCCATAATCATAAACAAGCGATTGCCCGTTCTATAAATCTCCAGATTTTCAATCCCGGCACTGGTTATACTTTCTATAATCTCCGGCCACACTTTACGATGCATCTCCTCATACTCAGCAATCAATTTATCGTTGGGTATCAAGTCCAGCGTTAGGTAGTATCTCTTCATTATTGTTTAAATTATATTTTATGGACTTTTTAACTTTATATCCTTGTAAGCCATATAGAAAAACAACTACAAAGCAAATCAGCGGTACAACATATGATATAGGTGTGGAATAATGATCCGCAACACTTCCCATCACATAAGGCACCAGTGCCCCCCCTACGATAGACATAATAATGAAAGATGAGGCCTTTTTTGTATGCTGCCCCAAATCTTTGATACTTAACGCAAAAATTGTAGGGAACATGATAGACATAAAAAAGAACAGCGCCATAAGGGCATAGATAGAGATCCAACCATCATTAAGCATCACTACTCCGCACAACAGCACATTTATCACAGCATACAGCGCCAACAATTTATTGGGTTCAAAAACACGCATCAAGGCTGTACCAACAAAACGCCCCGCGGTAAATAAAATCAGTCCTCCGGAAAGTAATTTTGCCGCGGTAGCGTTATCTAACTTTACACCACTTTCAGTGCAGTAGTTGATAAATAAAGTTGCTATCCCAACCTGGGCCGCCACATAAAAGAATTGTGCAACAATTCCCAATACAAAATTACTATGGCTAAATAAAGGTCTTTTATTTAATTCCGAAGAACTAACAATCTCGCTCTCTTTAATTTCAGGCAATTTGATCTTCAAAAATACGCCTACAACAAGCAAGACCAATATGCCTATAATTACATAAATCAGCTTAACCGAGTCCAGGTTACTACCTCCTGAGCTGTTGCTTTCACCAAAAAATAGGTAGGAAGCAATGATTGGCCCAAGGAAAGATCCTACCCCATTAAAACATTGAGATAGATTTAACCTGGTAGCAGAAGTCTCCGGTGAACCAAGTACAGTTACGTACGGATTGGCGGCTGTTTCTAAACAAGCTAATCCTGACGCAAGTATAAACAAGGCAAGTAAAAAAGAATTGAAACTCGCCTGCTCTGCTGCCGGATAAAACAAAAATGCACCAACAGCGTATAAAAGGAGTCCCATAATAATCCCCTTTTTATAACCATACTTATTCATGAACATTCCTGCCGGTAAGGCAACGAGAAAATAAGCGCCAAAATAGGCAGCTTGTAATAAAGTAGACCTAGTTTTTGTAATATCAAGTGCTTCCTGAAAGTGCTTATTCAGCACATCCAATAATCCATAAGCAAAGCCCCACATAAAGAATAGTGAGGTAATCATGATAAAAGGGAAAAGATATTTATTTTTCGTCATCGGGTTTAATTATTTGGTTATTCAAAGGACGCGAATTCTGAGAGTAATTATTTTATGATATTATCATATCATTAAACGATTTTAGCATATAAAGTGACCATTCTCCTCTAAGGCTGGAATCTTTGCCTGAAAAAGGCAAAGTTCCTAGGCCTTTTCGGAGAAGGTAACTTTATTCCTCACAAGATTCAAAAAGGAAAAAACCGCACAAAGTGTAAAACAAAAAAGCCTCGGTTACCCGAAGCTTAAATCTTATACTGCAATACAAAAACATTTATCTATGCATCATGCTTAAGAGTAAACAACCATTTCGTTTGTAAACTCCCTTTTGTGCATCATGTTTAAAAGTAAAATTACCTTCTCTGAAACGGCCTCAGCGTTCTTCGCTCCTTCAGCGAAGTAATGCAGCCGTAGAAGAGAACGGTCATTTTACTATTTAATAATTTTGAGCAAATACTCCCCATAACCACTTTTCACCAATGGCTCAGCAATCACTCCTAACTGTTCTTTATCAATGAATCCCATACGGTAAGCAACCTCTTCAATGCAACCAATTTTCAATCCCTGACGTTCTTCTATGACCTGCACAAACTGACCAGCTTGCATTAAAGAAGCAAAAGTTCCGGTATCTAACCAGGCTGTGCCTCTGCTCAATACCCCAACTTTTAATTTCCCTTGCTCCAGATAAACTTTATTTACATCCGTAATTTCATATTCGCCCCTTGGAGAAGGCTTAATATTTTTAGCAATTTCTACAACGCTATTGTCGTAAAAATACAATCCAGGAACGGCATAATCAGACTTTGGCTGAGCGGGTTTCTCTTCGATAGAGATCGCCACATTCTCCTCATTAAATTCTACGACTCCATAACGCTCCGGATCAGAAACCCGGTAAGCAAATACAACCCCACCTTCAGGGTCTGCGCTGGATTGCAAAAGTTTTGACATTCCATCACCGTAGAAAATGTTATCACCCAATACCAATGCGACTTTATCCGTGCCAATAAAATCAGCACCGATCACAAATGCCTGAGCTAGACCATTAGGCTGCTCTTGCACAGCATAAGAAAACTTACAGCCCAGCTTCGAACCATCTCCCAATAGCTTCTCGAAGTTTGGCAAATCATGAGGTGTAGAAATGATCAGCACTTCGTTGATGCCGGCTAACATCAGGATAGATAATGGATAATAGATCATTGGCTTATCATAAACAGGCATCATTTGCTTGCTCATAACCAAGGTTAAAGGATGTAGTCTTGTACCACTTCCTCCGGCTAGAATTATTCCTTTCAAGTTATATTATATTTGAGGTTAATATTTAAGATTGATTTTTAATTTGATTAGCTCAGGCATTACTTATCTCGAAGATACACTATTTTCAAGTTCAGCATACCATTCAGCACCATATTTTCTAATCAGTGGTCCTTTTAAAAACTGATATACAGGAACTTTCAGCTCTCTTCCGAATGAACAAGCATCATGGCAAATGTGCCATCTGTCATAATTCAACACTTCAAATTCAGGGTATTGGGTAATCCTGATTGGATACAAATGGCAAGAGATTGGCTTTTGCCAGTCTACCAGGCCTTGCTCATACCCTTTCTCTATCCCACATTTAGTGATTCCATTTTCAAATGTGACATACGCACATTCTTTATTCCCATCCACACAGGGCGTAGTCAGGTCGCCATCAGCATCTACCACAGATGTGCCTTGCGCCTCAATAGCGGCAATTCCTTTAGCTTCAAGCAGGTGCTTGATCTTTGGATAAATATCTTTGAGAATAGCGGTTTCAGCTACATCAAGCGGCGCACCCGCATCTCCTTCCACACAACAAATGCCCTTGCACTTGTTCAGGTTACATACAAAACTTTCCGTAATGACGTCCTCATGAACCAGCGTATTCTGTACTTCTATCATTTTCTTATTGTACTATGGCCAATGGATATTTCAATCTATCTGCCGATTTAATCTCCATGGTTACAGATCCAACTATAATCTCCACCTGAGCCTTCACAGGCACCCTGTTTCCATCATCTGTTATCCAAAGGTATAATTTACTATCTTTTCTAAAAACTCGCCCAGGCTTTATAGAAGGGCTAAATTTTAAACACTTTATTTTACCAAGTTTAGTTTTAACCACTTCCCTGCCTACAAATTGAATTTCGAGCTGACTAATTTCATCACCCAGGAAATAATTCAACTTCACAAAATCGCCCGACTTCATTTTCGAGATGTCCAGGCTCCGGGCAAAATAATAGGCCGACACCAAATCAAAAGTCTGTGTGTTGGGCGTTTTAAATGTACCCTGTGTAGCCACAACTTTCTTTTCTTCCTGTTGAAACCTTGCCTTATCCTGTCTACGGTATCCACCCTCGCGTATATTCTCCTGGTAGAAATAAGGCTTTAAATTGTCCTTATCAATAAACGAATCGTAATGATCTCTTATTTTGTAAAAAATATCGAAGGTGCCTGAAGTCGCCCCATCAACTAATAATTTATAAGTAGGCTTACCATCAAATTTCAGATCTGATTCCTGCACCCGAATTTGACCTTCGGCAGCAGTGATAAAACCATATTTCAATTTATACTTCAATACTTCTCCCGCCTGAAAAACGGGTTCCTTCACAAAAGGCAGCTCCTGGGCAAGGCCTTTAAAACTCAGAAATACGACAATTACAAACAATAGGGATCTTCTCATAGCTGGGTTAAAACAAAAAGCAAACCAATTAATCTTTGCGCTTGTAAATCGGCACGGTAGAACATGGCTCACCGTACATAATACTTTTCGCAACCGGGGTCAACAAATTGGTGATTTCTACGTAAGCAGCAACTGTAACGTCTATATCTGCACAACCCTTAATTACAACGCGTTCTCCTGCAAAGTCATCTAAATTTATTTTAGCCAATGCTTTGGTAAATAAGACCGCCTCCAATGTCTCCAAACTTCCGAATGAGACTTCATTGGCATAAGGTTTCATTTTAGTAGCCAACAACATATAAGCCCAGGTTGGCACAATTGCATCTGCACTACAAATGATTGCTACATTTTTACCGGTATAGGCAGACCAGTCATTCTCTTTTATAAATGCTCTAAAATCCTTTTCTCTTAACATCAGGCCATGAAAAAGGTTCTCCTTTATGTCGTAGACAACACGTTCACCATGATTAAAATAATCTTCAAGGTTAAGTGTAATCAAACCACTTGCTGCCACTTTATTAACGAAATTTTCCTGAATATCCATGTTCTCAATATTATTAACCAGATCAAAACTGGCTTCAAAGCTAGTTAAATGAGATTCCTGATACCGGCCTTCACCGGCATAACGAACTCAAGATGACATATAACGCACAAAAAAGCCGGAAGCTATTAGGCTTCCGGCTACAAAATTACGTAAAATAAGATTAATAGAATTTCACCCTATTGTCTTTTATCTTGCTTTTATCTTGTAATGCCTGGAATGCCGCACCTAAAGAGCGCTGAGCATTAGCAGCCATCATCGTTTCTTTTTGCTTGTAAGTGTTAGCCAATGCAGCTGGATTGCTAAATCCGTCTACTGCAAACACATATACGCCCATGTTACCATCAACTGGTTTTGAAACTTTTCCTGGCTGAGAACCGAATACAGATCCAACCAATTTATTTTCTTGAGATGCACCCGGAATAATTGGGTTAGCAAATACAATGTTCTCTACAGGATTAAGTTGCTTACCTAATTTTTGAGCTACCTGCTCAATTTTAGCTGCACCTTCTAAAGCTTTATTTGCTTTTTCTATAAGCATTTTAGCTTTAACTGCATTGCGAACCATTGGCTCAATTTCTTTTTTAACTGCTTCTAACGAAAGTTGACCTTTTGGCTTCACATCGGTTACATGAGCTACTACATAAGCATTGTCCATTTGATAAACCTCTTTCAAGATATCACCTTTCTCTGCTGCATAAGCATCACGGATCAATTGACGTGGGTTATCTAAACCTGGAGCAAAACCTTGAGTTGGAGTCACTTTATCTGCTACACCTACTGTATAACCACCTTTTTGCGCTAGTGCAGCAAAATTATCACCTTTAACTTCGTTTAGGAAGCTGTTTGCTTTTTTATAAGCTGCATCTCTTGTTTTATTACTAGAAACTAGTCCTTTCTCTATGTAAGCAAGCTTAGCTACTTTTGAAGAACCAATTTGTTTCTCGATTTTAATTAAGTGTACACCAAATTGAGAAGTCACCACTTTAAGATCACCCGGCTTGCCATTGAATGCTGCATTCTCAAATACAGGCACCATTTGACCACGGCTAAATGTACCTAAGTCGCCACCTTTATCTTTAGAACCATCAACGCTGTACTGACGTGCAAGGCTAGCAAAATCACCACCATTTTGAACCAATGTTCTCAATGAATCAGCCAATTTTATCGCTTTATCATTACCACCCATTTTAGATGGGTCAATTAAGATATGGCTTGCTTTTACTGAATCTGGTGAGAAACGAGTATCAATAACCTTAACTATTTTGTAAGAGTTACCTGAGAATTTAGGTCCATAAAAACTACCTGCAGGAAGGTTAAATACTACTGAATCAATAGCAGGATCCAATTTACCTTTAGACATATAAGTATAAGGAACTTTCACATCAGAGTTAACTGCTGCAAATAAAGAGTCATTTCCAGCGATTTTGAAATCAGCAGCCAATTTATCCACCTGCGTTTTTACTGCTGCAGAATCAGATTTCGTTGGGTTTACACTGAAAGCCACATATTCGAATGAACGAGTTTCTGTAGGGTTTTCAAAACGTTTTTTGTTTTCGTTGTAATAATCTGAATAATCAGACTCTGTTGGCTTTACAGTTGCATCAGGAATTGATGCATAATCCAACAATGCATATTTAAAACTTGCCAGTTTATTACGGTTCAGATATTCGTCATTTGCTTCCAAAGTGGTTACATAAATAGAATTGCTGATTAAGTTGGCATATTTTTTCTGTAATGCTTGTTTCTCGATCTCAACTTGCAAAAGATCCCACTGTTGTTTTAACTGAGGGTTTTTACCTTGTTCTTTCAGTGAGTTTATAATTTCAGCACGATTTACTTCGCCAGTTTGAGGATTGCCGAAATACTGTACAATCAGTGGGCTTGGATTTTTTCCTTGAAGCAAGTCAAACAATTCATCACCTGATACAATTAAACCTAAACGAGCATATTCCTTACCTAAAAGGACACTTGCTACTTCCCCTTGCCATACATTATCTACAGCCATAGCTTGCATTTGCGCATTGCCGGAACCCCCATATTGTTGTTTAAACTGAGCTAAACTCTGGTCTACTTTCGGACCAAATTGATCTATGCTAATTTCTTCACCATCAATTGATCCTACAACTTTCTGAGATTCGGCCCAAAAAGGCTTCCCTACGTTAATTGCATCGCCAACTAAAAATGCAACAATTGCAAAACCGATGGCTCCTATCAAAATATAGCCAGCACGATTACGCAAAAATGTCATTAATCCCATAATATTCTTATTTATAATTCTTTTTTAAGAGCGCGCAAGATACAACTTTTGCGAAAAAAAGAAAACATTAAATTATTCGCCCAATTTTTCGTCTATATAAGTCTCACCGTAACCACTTCCAGCCGTGTAATAACTAAAGTCCTGAGGTGCGCTAAAGTTAACCGCATTGGCAAAAGAGCCATCAGGCCTGGTCACTATTCCTTTAGGTGAAAAAAACATTTGTTTATTCTGATCCCAGGTCAGCTCTTCTGTATTAAAAGTCAGCGACTGGTTCACTACAACCACATTTCTTTTAAAAATGGTTAGCTTTTCAGCCTCCTTCATAATGGCATAATCTGAAGTAATAGACCCAGTAATAGCCAGCTTGTCATCCAGAAATTGAATCTTTACGCCTTTTGGCATCTCCTGAAACATGGCACCACTTGCGGGGGTAATCTTATCCAGTACAGGGGCAAATCCTTTGGCCTTAACTTTTGCAGAATCACTATAAATAATCTCTACACCGAGGGTCCTGTTCGTATCCAGACTAACTTTTTTTGAAAGTTTTGCTACCTTTTTCAGATCATCATCGCCACATGAGCTCAGAGAAAGCTGAACAACACAAAGCATTGCTATACAAAAAACCATACCCGGACTTTTCATCCAGGTATGTGTATTTTTTAATGCTGATAAAGCTTTCATAAACTTATTATGAGTTCATTAGTCAAACTTGAATCGCTTAAACCAAGTATCGTTAAGTGTAATTCCTAAATGAAAATTAATATAATTTTCCTGAACCAGACCATTGGTCAATGTTCCTCTCCTACCCAGTTCCGTTGTAAAATTAAGTTTACTAACCGCAAATCTGGTATATCCAAGCGGAAGGCCTAGACCAAAAGTAACGGCCATTTGTTTAATATCCTGATCTTTTACATTGATATAGGTCTTATCATAAGCAAAACCTAATCTATAGTCTACTCTGTTAAAGTAACTTCCAATTGAGGTTATATCTGGCGTAAGCTGTCCACCTATTGAAGCTCCCCAACTGTCATTAAGACCGTTGTTCACCCCATCAATACTCAATTTAGACCAGTTTCCCATTCTATAATCTGCACCGATCAACCATTTGTTATCTTTCTGTATGCTAATTCCAAAATTATGAACTAAAGGCAGTTTTAACTTTGCAGAACCGTTTTCAACAAAAATCGGCGTATCAATAGCTGTTCCTTCTTCTCCAGTGCTCTGTCTAAGATATCTTGTTACCAAAAACGTCCTTTTAGAGTTTATTGAAGATGGTGAAGAGCCTGAATAACCGATTGTGATGCGGCTTTTAAGGCTTAATGGAATCTCATATTGAGCGCCATAAGAGAAACCAATACCACCGATACTATTTTTTTCCTGTTGCTTGGTGTTCACAGATCCGATACTTTGTAGTTCTAATCCGCGGTTCTCCACCATGTTTCCAAAAATGTATTCTACGTTTACACCTACTCTAAAGTGATCACCAAATTGCTGACCAATTCCCATGTAAGCTTTTGTCAATCCACCTTCTCCGGAAAACAGCCTAGTCACGGAATTGGTATCATTGTCCAATTTTCCGGTATTGCTATTCTCATACCCAAGTTCTGTGTATGGCAACAAACCAAAGCTCAGTCCTGTACGGCCCGCTTTAATTGGAAAAGCAAGGGCTACATGGTTTAAAGTAGCATTAAAGCTACCTTCACTAGCGTTATCTCTCTTCAAAGTCTTAAGTGTTCCGGTCAGCCCCATATCAACTGTTGCTGATGTAATGCCCGAATAAGTTGCCGGATTCTGCATGTTGATATTGTTGAAATACATGCTAGGTTTGAAAACGCCTGTAGAGATGCCGCCCATTGCCCTAAACTGAGGCAACAACAACCCTTTAACATTTCCAAGACCATATCTCGAATATGGTGATTGTGAAGTAACCTGTGCCTTTACAGTAGCACTGGTTAACAAGATCATAACGGCTACTATATAATTAATTTTTTTGTACATATTCAAATGCAATAACTTCATTTAATCCTTTTAATACCAAATACGGATCATGTGTAATTTGAGGCGCAAAGATGCTGTTTTTTAATTGTTCTAGCAAAAAAGCTGCATTACCCCCTGTCAACAATACCGTCAGGCCTTTATTTTCTTTATTATAAGCCGATATGAAACCCTCGACTTCGTTTATTACTCCTTGTAAAACACCATTTTTGATCGCCGAATTGGTATCCGTACCTTTAGGTATTTCTGCCTCCTGCTCCCATTTTACCAATGGCAATCTGCCTGTAAAATGATGAAGCGCTTTAAAACGCATATCAATCCCTAAACTAATGCTCCCGCCAAAATACTCGCTATTGCTGTTCAGTAAATCATAAGTAATACATGTTCCTGAATCGATCATCAAACAATTTTGTCCGGGGTAGCAGCGATTGGCGGCTATTACTTTAGCCCATCTGTCTAAGCCCAATGTAGAAAGTGTTTGATAATTATTCTTTATTCCCGTATTGATGCTGGTAGAAAATGGGATGTAATTTGTGTTTGATTGCAAAACATGAATTACGTCTAATAAATCTTCACTAACACTGGAAATAGATGAATTAACTATATGGTATTGTTTTATGAGGTTGATCAGTTCAGCAGGTACAATTTCTTTAAGAACCTGGTAGTTAACCATTGTTTTTTCATCAAAAACAGCCAGTTTACTATTTGTATTACCTATATCTATAACCAGATTATGCATTAACGGCTCCAAAGTTCATTGCACAAAGCTATCAATCTTTAGCTAGTTTCAAGGTTTCAAATTGTTAAAAAAAGTTAAACAAACAAAAAGTATTGAATGGCGAAAACCAGGATCAGGAACAGACTTTCATAAAACCATCTCTTTTTTGCATTTGAAAAATAATAAGCAAGCAATACGGCACCCGAAGGCACGCACAATAAGAAGTGATATAATCTGAAATCAGGTTTGGTATAAAAGCTGGCAATGCTAACGATGAACATAAAAAATAACAGCTGAAATGCTTTACGGGTGCTGATAAAGCTCCTGAAAAAATTCTCTCTCAATTGAAGTACCGCCAAAACCATCATGACCAAAACAGGCACCAACACTAAATAGTCGTTATAATTGATCTTAAAAACTGACGGAAATTTATTACCAAGTGGCAGCCATATCTTGTAAAACATGGACAAACTATCGTTCCAGTAATAAAATACACCTACAAAAAAGAAAATGGTTAAGAATCCCACCAAGCCAGATACCCACTCGCGCCAGTTAAAGGATCTGTATAGCAGTAAGGCCAGCCAAATCATCACCAGCATCACGATAAAGGGGAAGTAGATCAATGTTCCAATGGCGATGATCATCCCAATATCTAACATAATCATGATCGCATTTGGCGATTTGCCAATCTTCAAAAACTTATCCATCATCCAGATGACCAGAAAATTACAGATCAATGTAGGACTCAATACCAAAAAAGGCATAAATAAACTTGCGCCAGTAATGTACATCAGGGCGGGTAAAAACCCCGGGCGATTCAATAAGCCATGATTATTTACCATTCGGTTGAACAGAATGGCTTGGACATAAATCAAAATGCCCGCAAAAAAAACGTTGCTTACCGGAGAAAAGAAACTTTGTACCGGTATTTTAATAAAGAACCGGGTATAAGATTCTAAAAACTCGAAATTCAGTTGAGGTGGAAGGTCTGCAAAAATAGCCATGCGCATAAAAAAAGTATATGCGAATAGCAGGAGCAGGTTTATGGGGTTTAAATTTCTAAATTGATTGATCATGCCGCTTTACGAAAGCAAAGTAAAGCAAATTATCTGGCAAACTGCTTGACAACTTTATCAATTACGGCTGCCGTTTCATCTGGAAAATCAAACTGATGTTCCTGCGGCCGGTTTACCCAATCTTTAATTATTGGCAGCCAATTCTTATTGCTGGCCCAAATTACGGGCAGACCAAATTGTTTAAGGGCGTAAGCATTGCACTGTTGTTCGTACTGAAATTTCATTGGTGCAACCAACAATTTCTTTCCCAGGAAAAGTGCTTCTGCAGGCCCTTCAAATCCACCGCCTGTAAATAATCCTTCACAAGAAGCGAGACTTTTATTAAACAATTCGTTGTTTATTGGGCTAACATTTACATTCCCATCTACATAACTCTGCTTGCAATGTTTAGAAAACACTTCCCAGTTTACATGAGGAATTTGTTTTAGCAATGGAACCAGAGACTGATCATCTATTGCAGGTAAGTATACTGTATAATGGCCCAGATTGGTGGTCAGCATATTTCTGATCTCTGCTCTGATGACTGGTGTGTGAATAAAATCATCATACGTGTCAAAATGAAAACCTACATAATGTGTAGCTGGAGCATAATATTTCATCACCAACTGTGCCCAATCAATACTTTTAGGTTTTGGAACTCTGCGGGATTGAAAAGATGCCTGATGACTAAGGCCAACACTTTCTATCCCTTTGGTTTTACAGGCCCATGCGGTTACCGGCTCAAAATCATTAAGGATCAGATTATAATCTTTAAGGGGTATCTGGCGCATATCTTTTACAAATTGCGGCAGATCCATAGACTTCCAGGTTTCGTAATGATTTACACCGCCTTTTTTTCCAAAAATAAAACTAAAGCCATGCAGCTGATACTTTACTTCCTGGGTCAATTTCACATCTGCCTGTGTCCCGCTAATCAATAGATCCACATCGCCATATTGTTGTAATAGGGGCACAATCTCCCTTGCGCGACTAACGTGGCCATTGCCTGTACCTTGTATGGCATAAAGTATCTTCATCCGCACCGAATATCTGTAATTTTTAGGCTTTAGGCAATTTCTAATTTAATCTTTTGCAATAGGATATTGATATTGAGTTTGCTATGTAGGTCATCCCCGTCAGACAATTCTCCTTCTTCTACCTCATCCTTTTGAAAGTTTTCCTGTTCGTATTTAAAGATCTTCCAGGAGTTATCATAATACTCAAGTGCAGTAAGGTTTTCCACCCAATCACCACTATTCAAATAAGTTACCGCGCCATTCTCCGTAGCGATTGTTCTCATTTCAGGCTGATGAATGTGTCCACAAACTACGTATTCATATCCCTTTTCCGCAGCCAGCTCGGCCGCTGTATTTTCAAAACCATTGATAAACTTTACCGCGTCTTTAAACTTTGCCTTAATCCGTTTAGAGAAACTCATTTTTTCTCGTCCCATAAGCACCAGACACCAATTTACCATACTATTAATTAGGATGAGTGTATCATAGCCCACCGCTCCTAACTTGGCCAGCCATTTGGAATGCTGCATGGTTACATCAAATATATCACCATGAAAAAACCAGGCTTTTTTGCCATCTAACTCTACAACTAATTTATTTTGCAAGTGAAATGTTCCCATATGCATATCTGCGAATTTCCGCAGCAGCTCGTCATGGTTACCCGTAAGGTAATAAACAGGCACGCCTTCCACCACAAACTTCATTAGCTTCCTAACTACTTTCATGTGGGTTTCGGGCCAGTATCTTTTGCTAAACTGCCAGATATCGATGATGTCGCCATTTAAAACCAGCATTTTGGGTTTAATACTTTTAAGGTATTTCAACAATTCCTTAGCATGGCAACCGTAAGTACCTAAATGTACATCAGAGATTACGGCGATATCAACTTCTCTTTTTGGCGTCATTCTTTTCAAGCAATACTTTTCTACTTTACAAAGATGCAAGCGTCAAATTAACAAGGCGTTAAGTAATCGTTAAATCCTTCAAAAGTTGATTTTTTTCAAATTTTTATCGGAGGATTTTCAGCCCGGTTAGCCACAATTACTAGGGCTTTACTATTGCAGCTCTAGTACACTTGTTTCAATTGGGTTTTTCCGAACGAGGTGCGAAGGAGGTACGAAGCGGAGTCGACTCAATAACGAGTTTGTATAAAGCGACGGTACCACGATCTTACAAGCGTCGTAGAAACCCGAAAACGATCCGAAAAATTCGTTGATTTTTGCTGTTTTAGCAATTGGAACTTAAATATAGCATAAATAAAATTATCAGCAAACCTGCTATGCCTTACGACATAAAAAAAGCGGTTGCATCATCTTTTCTTCGATGATACAACCTCTTTTTTGTACGTCCGTCATTCTGAATTTATTTCAGAATCTCGCACCAATTATTCAAATAATATGCTAAGCAGCTTTTTTCTTTTTGTTTTCCGTATAAAATGCATAACCTAAACCTGCAACCAATAAAATTGATCCGATTAATGAGATCCATTCTCCTGTATAGTAAGCTACTGGCTCAAACTTAAATTCTACTTTGTGGTTACCAGCTTCAAGTTGTGCTGCACGTAACACGTAATCTGCTCTAAAATAAGGCTTCTTCACACCATCCACATACATGTTCCATCCTTTATCATAATAGATCTCAGAGAACACCGCGATAACGTCTGTAGGCGCACTATAAGTATACACAAGGTGATCTGGGTTGTAACTCTCCTGTTTAATCAGTGCGCCAGTACCTGGGCCTAAACGCTTCTCATCAATCATGTTTTTATACTTCACGTCAACAATCGCTTCTTGCTTCGGGTCGAAACTGCTAATTGCTTTCATTTCCTCATCAGCATCTTTTGCAAACTGAACATGTGGTACAATCCAGGCATGTCCCGCAGCAGTAGCATTACGCTGCATTTTGTAAGAACCGTTCTGCTGATCCTGGGTGATGATGTACTTGGTATTTAACATATCCAACACGTCCTGGTTGATGCTTTTAGAAAACTGGTGATCAATTAACTCCTGGTAGCGTTTTAATTTAGCCGCATGATATCCACCAATTGTTTTATGGAATGCTGAGGCACTCGCATCAGAGAAAGTATTAATGGTAAGGTCTAATACTCTAAAATCAGGATCTTTATCAGCAGCAATAAACGTATCTACATCTCTTGCTTGATAATGATTGGCTAAATCACTTTTGCTTGAAAAATTGGCATTGTTCAAATAACGACGATCCACTTGCCACATATCGATCAACACGGCTAAGGTCAATAAACCAAATGCCAGTTGCATATTCATTTTTTTAGTAATGAATGCCCAAACCAACACAAAACCAACTGCGATAAAAATGAATGAACGAATCGCATCTGCACGAGCTATAGAGATTCTGTCCTCGATCAATGCATTGGCAATTTTATGTGCCAGCGCAGCATTATTTTGCAAACTCTGCGTTAATGCCTGCACCATCTGCTGATGGTTTTCTGTAGTAAAACTGAAAAACAAAGTCGGTGCTATCGCCACGATTAAGGCAAAGCCACCTGTAATACCAGCAGACCATTGTAATTTTTTAATTAATATTTTTTGATCAATCTTACCGTCCTGTACCTCTTTCAAAGCAAGTATAGCTAGTAATGGCACCATCAATCCAACTACAGCTAAAATAGATTCAACGGCTCTGAACTTGTTGTACAATGGGAAATAATCGAAGAACAAGTTTGACAACATCGGGAAGTTTTTACCGAAAGACAATAGGATGAACAACACTGTTGTAGCCAATATCCACCACTTTAAGTGGCTCCTTACGATAAATAATCCGAATACAAACAGGAAGCACATAATGGCCCCGAAGTAATATCCACCAGAAGTCCCAGGTTTTTCGCCCCAATACTGCTGCATATTTAAACTTTGTGCCAATTGCTGAATAGCCTGGGTAGTTTGGTTAGGATCACCACCTGTAACCTCTGATATAGCCTTGTACATATGGCTTTCAGGCTTAACCAATTCATTTATGCTGGTCGCCCCACCATACAAGTCAGGAACTAAAAAGGTAAAACTTTCACCAACGCCCTGACTCCAGCCAAAAGCATATTCTTTTGCCTTGGCATTGTTATCAGTACCACCCGCAGCCGGAGCTGTTAGGTTAGGTTTACCTCTATTGGTTTCAGCAGCATACTCAGCTGTAGTCCACAATACACTTGCATTTACCATCACAGCGACAAGCAATGCGCCCGCTAGCACTCCGATAGCCTTGCCTAATGCAGGAAGTGTTTTTGCTTTATAGGCTTGATAAATTTCGATTCCCATAAAAATAAGGACAGATAGGAACAGATAATAAGCCATCTGTATGTGATTGGCCCTAACCAATAAGGCGAGGAACAATGCGGTCAACGATCCGCCAACCAAGTACCGCCCACGTAAGGTCAGGATAAACCCTGCTATGATGGGCGCAAAAAATCCAATTGCAAGGGCCTTATTATTGTGCCCGGCACCTATGAGCACAAAATTATATAGTGTAAAGGCAAATGCAATTGCACCTGCCGCGGCAAGCCATGGATTTGCTTTTAATACGATGAATAAGAAATAAGCTCCGGTTAACAGCAGTAAAACCGTACCGACCGGACTCGGCAGCGTGCTTGTTATAAATCTGATTCCGTAGGTAGCTCCATTGTAAGCATACTGAGTCCAAATCTGATAAGCTGGCATTCCACCAAACATTTGATTGGTCCATAAAGGAGCCTTACCGTCTTTATCCTTGTACTCCATGATCTCCTTTTGCATGGCCTTAGCAGCCACTACATCACTTTGAAAGGGAACCTTGCCTTGGAAGACAGGACTGAAATAGACGAAACAGATGATTACAAAAAATCCAAATATGGCCAGATGAATGCCATTCGCTTTTAACCAGTTATTCATTAAGGTTTGTTTAAGATTAAACTAACCCCAAACTTAGATAAAATGATTTATTTTTATCAGCGTACGAGAATTTTTTTAAAAAAAATATTTAGCGGAGTAAAGCGCGGCTATTTTACCTCTTCGTAATCTACAAAATCTCCAAGATTATCGGATTTCCCGGTCTTATCTTTTGGTGGCATATAATCAATGGAGATTGATCCTTCTGGTTTGGCATTCTGTTGTCTTGCCTGCTTCTCAGCCTGCTGCTGAACCTTGCTAAACAAGTTCCTCAACACCAAAGGAAATACCAAACGAATGATAACGCGGATGATGTAAAGTATTAGTAAAGTGATTAATATGAATTTTATAATTCCCATTTTCTTATTTTAACTTTTATAATAGACGGAGTTGAAATCTTAATATTACAGCACCGTTCTGTTTATTGCATAGCAATTACAATACCATCGGCTTAATTGTCATCCACAATAGCGGCTACCCTGCCTATTTGTCCATCTTCCAGCCTCACCTTAATGCCACGTGAGTGAAATGATGCCGAAGTAAGCAAATTTGCAACTATGCCTCTTGTTAATTTTCCGCTTCTCTGGTCCTTTTTAAGGATAATGTCCACTTCTAACCCTGGATATATATCCTGTCTGCTCTTTCCGTCCATTATACAAAGCTACGACTTAGCAAATCTTTCTTCAAACATTTTTTCCATGGCAAACATTTCATCCCGCAAACGGGCAGCCAATAAAAAGTCCATATCTTTTGCCGCTTTACTCATGTCCTTACGCGTTTTATCAATTGACTTCTGCATTTCAGCTTTGGTCATGTATTGTACGATCGGATCAGCGGCCATGCTCACTTCATCTACTTCAACATAGGCTTTGGCACGTCTCGTCTCCCCCGAAGAGAAATCGAGCACCGAAGTTTGTTCGAGTATCGCTTCCCTACTTTTACCCACAGTTTTAGGTGTAATACCGTGTTCAAGGTTGTAAGCAACTTGTTTCTCTCTACGTCTATTGGTTTCCTCTATGGTACGGGACATGGAATCGGTCATCTTATCGGCATACATAATTACCCTTCCTCTATCATTTCTGGCGGCCCTACCAATGGTTTGAATCAGGGCACGATCTGAACGAAGGAAACCTTCTTTATCCGCATCTAAAATAGCAACAAGGGACACCTCCGGCAAGTCTAACCCTTCTCTTAACAGGTTAATCCCGATCAACACATCAAACTCGCCCAAACGTAGGCCGCGCAAAATCTCTACCCGTTCTAGTGTTTTCACTTCAGAGTGAATGTAACGAACTTTAATATTCAATCGATCCATGTACTTGGTCAACTCTTCGGCCATCCGCTTAGTTAGGGTGGTGACCAATATCCGGTCGCCCATTTTAATGGTCTTGTCAATTTCATCCAGCAAATCATCAACCTGGTTAATGGCCGGACGCACCTCAATTAAAGGATCTAGCAATCCTGTAGGCCTAATCACCTGCTCGATAACGACACCTTCCGATTTTTGCAATTCATAGTCTGCCGGCGTTGCACTCACATAAATTGTTTGTGGTGCCAGGGCTTCAAATTCATCAAAATTCAGGGGTCTATTGTCTAATGCCGAAGGCAGACGGAAACCGTATTCAACCAGCGACAACTTCCGCGATCTATCGCCACCGTACATAGCTCTAATTTGAGGCACGGTAACATGGCTTTCATCAATCACCATTAGATAATCATCTGGAAAATAATCCAGCAAACAGAAGGGACGCATACCGGGCGATCTGCCATCGAAGAATCTGGAGTAGTTCTCAATACCTGAGCAATAACCCAATTCTTTCATCATCTCGATATCGAAATTCACACGCTCTTCCAGCCTTTTTGCTTCCAGCATATGCCTGTCGCCAATCAATTGGTTTTTGCGAACTTCCAGTTCTTCTTGTATCCCCCAGATGGATGAAGTAAACCTATCCTTAGGGGTAACAAACAAATTGGCTGGGTAAATGGCCATATCTTCCAGCTTTTCCAGTGTTTTCCCCGTCACCGGATCGATCACCGTTAGCTCTTCAATATCATCACCGAAAAAAGAAACGCGGTAAGCGCTATCCAGGTATGCTGGAAAAATATCTACTGTATCTCCTTTGACCCTAAACGTTCCTCGTTTAAAATCATTGGTGGTACGTGCGTATAAAATCTCTACAAGGCTATGTAAAAAAGAGTTTCTGGAAATCCTTGTCCCTACAGAAAAGCGGAATACTGATCTTGAAAAATCTTCGGGATTACCCATACCATAGATACAGGAGATAGAAGATACAACAATAATATCCCTGCGACCAGACATCAGAGCAGATGTAGTCCGCAGCCTTAATTTTTCTATTTCCTCATTGATACTTAAATCCTTCTCTATATAAGTGTTGCTGCTGGCAATAAAGGCCTCAGGCTGATAATAATCGTAGTAGGATACAAAATAGTTCACTGCATTTTCGGGGAAGAATTGTTTAAACTCTCCATAAAGTTGGGCAGCAAGGGTTTTATTGTGACTCAGAATTAGTGTTGGTTTTTGGGTTTCCTGAATAACGTTGGCAATGGTAAACGTTTTTCCGGAACCTGTTACGCCTAATAATGTCTGATAATGCTCATCGCTATTTACACCTTCAACTAGCTGTTTAATGGCAGTTGGCTGGTCTCCAGTGGGACTGTAATCGGAAACAATATTAAATTTCATCCGTAAAGTATATTTAAGACAGGCACTCCTGTTCTGAAGAACCTGGAACTATCAAATATAAGGATAATTTATTTTGGGCATAAAAAAAACTCCCCTGGACAATCGTCCAAAGGGGAGCATATCATAGGGAGATATTTATATTTTAATGTTAAAAACTAGCGGATGTTTTGAGGTATGCCAGCTAACTCCACAATCTTATTTGGGATAGGAAGCGCATACCTCGGGTCGTTTGGTGGTAAGGTATAAGTTACCCCTTTAGCCTCTCTTGTTAAAGTCTCTTGGAACTCTGGTTCTTTATTTAAGCGTTTAAGATCCATCCATCTTGTCCCTCTCATTAGTAGTTCCTTTCTACGTTCGGTTAAAATTACCTTTAAAGCAGCTTTTGCATCCGTAGCGGTCAAATCTGTAAATGGTGAAATTCGCTTTTTCAATAAAGTATTCAAATCCTTCATCGCATCAGTAGCGCTCCCAGCTCTTGCAAAACACTCCGCACGAGTCAGGTACAATTCGTCATTGGCGATACCCGTAAAATAACCAGTATACTGCTCTACATTACTATAATAGAAAGTACCATCTCTATTCTCTCCAAAATACAGGTATTTACGATTGTCATTTGCCGAATAAGTATCATAAAAATCTTCACTGATCTTAAAATCTATCATAGAATCTGCAACAAACATCATCACTATTTCAGGATTTTCATAAAGCTCAATATACTGAAGTGGTGCATAATCTGTCAATGCACTATTAATTCTCAATGCTGAATCAGCATATTTTCCAGCATTCACATAATCGCGCATAGACAAATAAGCCCTTGATAAATATCCATAAGCAGCAGGTTTCGAAGGACGCATGTTGTTAATTGGAACTGCAGGCAATAAAGGCACCGAAGCTTTAAGGTCTTTAATTATCTGCTCATAGGTCTCTTTTAAGTTTGGGCGTGTTGTTTTGACATTAAAATCACTGGTCTGTGTTAAAGGAATGCCATAATCAGTAGTAGCCGAGGCATTATCATAGCCTCTTGTCCATAAAGTTGTAGCCTCCAGAAAAGCACGTCCTCTAAATAACAATGCTGATCCCTTTACATTATCCCATTTAGCAGCATTCATTCCTGTACGGTCAATCTTAGCAAGCCCCTCTAAAGAAATATTAGCATAATATACCTGTGCATAGGTAGTAGCCCAATCATTCGGCCCCATATCGGGGATACTGTTCTTGCTCCAGGTATAAAGATTCTGTTCATAATCCTTCAATTTATTATAATCTGAGCTCGTCTGATAATAATCATCGGAACTTAGAATTCCACTCAATACACTGTACAGATTCATTTCAATAGGATTGTCTAGCAAAGCCTGAAAGTCTTCTATTTTTGTAGGCACCATTAATTTTTTATCTGGTTTTTCATCCAGAAATTTCTTGCAAGAAGCAAACATGCTTGCTGCTGCAAATAAGCATATATATAAATAAGTTCTTTTCATGATTTAAGGTTTTATAATCTAAAAATCTGCACGTAATCCAAATGCAAAGCTTGCTTTTGGATTTAAGCTATTGTTGTATTCTGGATCGACATCGTATTTATTCGCCTTCCACAGTAGGCCAAGATTACTTGCATTTGCATACAACTGTAATTTCTGGAAAGGGAGTTTAGCAATTTGACTCTTCCTTAAGCTATATGCAAGGTTGATGAATTGCAAACGAATATGATCTGCTTTGGTTACCAACACCTCTGACGAATTATAGAAACTCGTCCTATTTGCATTGGCTGCGTAAATCATTGAAGGAACATTGGTGTTTTGCTCATCTCCCTGTTTTTGCCAACGTAGCGCATAATCCGAATGACCAACTTTTGCCGAGGTAGCATCCAATAAATCCGTATAATTAATAGAAGCACGTCTAAAATAATGCCCCATTTTATAGGTAACATTGACACTTAGTGATAAAGCTTTCCAACTTACCGTATTCGTAAAGTTACCAAATACCGTTGGTGTGGCAGAGCCACTGAACACCATGTTTTCGATCGGATTATTAACGCCAAGCAACTCTGTATAATTCTTAGAAACCTGCCCATTCAAATATCCCTGAGGATCCCCAGTTAAAGGATCAAGACCAGCCCATTTGTGCGACACCAAAGAATAAAGAGGTTGTCCAACCATTGGCGAAATACTCGTACCATTTGTCACATAAGCGTTGCCACCCAATGTACGCATATAGTAGTTTGTTACCTTATTGGTATTGTAATTGAAATTAAAATTTTGCACCCATTTAAAGTCACGATCTAATATCCTGCTACTAAGCGCTATATCAACGCCCTTTCCTTTCATATCGGCCACATTTTTGGTAATAGTACCCTGACCTGTAGTGGTATAATCCATGTCAGCCGGACCGAATAAGTCCACCCCATTTTTGCTATAATACTCAACACTTCCAGAAAGAATATTATTAATCAACTCGAAATCGACACCGATATTAAAGATTTTTACTTGCTCCCATCTCAATTCAGGGTTCGCATAATTTTCTATCGTAGATTGAGGCAGACCAGTATAAAATGCGGAGCCCATACTAAGGAAGGTCGTCACCGCTGCTGTTCCTGGGCTCAAGTTTCCATTCACCCCATAAGATGCTCTAAGCTTTAAATAAGGCAAGAAAGAAACTTTATAGAAAGGCTCATCAGAAATGTTCCATCCTGCACCAGCGGACCAAAGTGGAACTCCTTTATCATTTGTTTTTACGCCAAAAAGATTGGATTGATCCTTACGAAGACTTCCAGAAAGCGTGTATTTTTTCTTATAAGTGTATGCTGCATTCCCATAATAAGACACGAAATTATACAATCTCTCACCTGAGCTAGGAAAGTCAGGCAAAGGAACTAAACTACCTAACACAAAATCGGTATAACGTGTTTTGTAGTCAACTTTACCCGAACTCAGAAGGTCATCATCGTACCCGTAAAGCTCATTTCCGTCACTTTTAGTTTTAGTGGACCTCAGCTCAGAACCAGCAATTGCATCAATGCGATGATCGCCATAAGTTTGGTTAAAATTCACTTGTCCACGAACATTCTGAGAAACAACGCCGACATTACTATTTCTTAAATACCCTCCATATGGGATTGCATATTCAACAACTCCTGTATTAGTGTTAATCTTTGACCCTCTGTTAATTAAATCTCTAGCAAAAAAACTATTTACATCCTGAAGTGTCCTACCTTTATTTTGTTGATTCTCATATTGGTACTTCGCATCAACACTTAGACCTTTTATAATTTCATAATTCAGCCCAGCACTAGCAACAATACTTTGTAAATTAGCCGTAGAATTAATACTCTTATAATCTTCTAAGGGATAATATTTCCAATCTAATAATTTACCAGCTCCAGCAACATCAGTATAGGCTCGTCGCAATATATCCATTGGCAAACTGTTGCCATTATCATCTTGTAACAAGGTGTATGGATAGCTTTTATACCCAATTGCATCAGGAGCATAACCTGGTTTACCAGATTTAGAACTTGAATTTGTGTAGTACAAGCCTGTTGTGATTTGCAATTTATCTATTGGCTTAAAGGTGTTGGCAGCACGTAAGTTCATCCTTTCAGAGGTCCCTGAAAGCACATCTAATCCATGATCATATCCTCCAGAAATGTTATAGGTGCTTTTTGCAGACCCACCCTGAAAGTTCAAAGCATACTGCTGATTTACCGAATTGTTATATAACAGTTTTGAGGCCTGATCTCTTGAATCAATTCCTCTTAAAGCATCTATTCTAGCCAATTTCTGATCATTAGTCAAGACCTTATCATATAATATTTCTACTACTGGCGATAAGGCGATCTTATTTCTATTTGCTTCAGCAGTTTTATAGATATCTTTGCTAAACAAAGCTTTCTCTACATCAATAAAATCACTGGTACTCATTAACTTATAGTCGTACAAATCCGGCTTTGCAGTCAATACAACATTTGAATTAAAACCAATGGTTAAAGGTTGATTTAGCTTACCTTTTTTTGTAGTAATCACAATCACGCCATTCCCAGCTCTTGCTCCCCAAATAGACGCAGCTTGAGCATCTTTTAAAACATCAACACTTTCTACATCATTAGGGTTAATATTATTTAGGTCACCTTCGTATGGAAAATTATCTAAAATAACTAATGGTGCTTGATTCGCATTAATGCTGCTGATTCCACGAATAGAATAAGCCGGACGATTAGGCGCTTTATCGAATGAAACACCATTTGTAATCCCATCCAAACGGGCAATGATACTCTTTCCAACCTGCTCATTAAGTTTTTCATTGCTGATGTGCGTAAATGAACCAGTTGCACGTTCTTTTGGAAGCGTTTGATAACCTGTACTTACCGTTACGCTCACTTCATCCAACTCACCAGCCTTAACCTCCATTTTAATTGAAGGATTAGCTTTAAGCTCATTCACGGTAATTTCTCTTGTTTTATAACCCAGATAATTAATCACCAAGACGGCATTTTCATCAACACTTGCCAATTGAAACTCTCCGTTCCCATTGGTTTGTGTGGTTTTACTGCCGTCTTTAGTTTTTACTGTCGCGCCAGGTAAGGGCAATCCTTTTTCATCTAGTACCCTTCCTTTTACCTCTACAGCAGCAATGAAGTCCATTACTTTATCAAAAAAGGTCTTTTGTTTGATCCGGATCACAATACTATTGTCTTCAATAGCATAAGATAAAGGCTGTTTCAATAAGCATTTATCCAGTACCTCATTCAAATCAGCATTTTTAAAGTCAACATTGATGGTTCTTGCTGCATTGATGCTTTTATCAGCATAAAACACCTCATAACCCGTTTGTTTGGTGATCTCTTTAAATATCTGCTCCAATGTTGCACCTTTCTGCTTATAAGTAAGTTTCTGGGCAAAACCAGCAGCAGCAACCTGTAACAGGCAGGTGGTCATGATCAATACGACTAATTTAACGCGCATAAGTAGTTTTCTTTTCTCAGTCTCACTAAATCTGCTCATCGCTAGATTTATAATGAACGGAAGTTTTTGAGGCAGCCGGGACTGTGGCATGCCTAGGTTAAAAGCATTTAATTTCATAGTTTTGTTTAGTTGGGTTAATGCCAGAAATGGTTACAATTTTTTCTTCCGGTGCATTACCGGAAAGGGGTTAACTCATCATTTTAACCGGATCGTGCTGAGAACACGTTCCGGCTTTTTTATAGTGCCCTTTTTGATTTCAGGATTATAGTAAATGTCTATTCATTTTGTTTGTTGGTTTTTGTTGATATGGTTAATGATTTATTTTAATACGGTTATTCTTCGATCTTTAATTTTAAAACTCACTTCTCCAGTCATTTCAAGTCGACGTAGTACTTTCTCTACCCGATCAAACCGGGATAATGTACCGCTAAAGGTTTCTTGTTTGGGCACGCTACCAGCATATACGACTTCTACATCGTACCAGCGTGAAATTTTTCTCATGATGCCTTCCAAACTTTCATTCTTGAAAATGAACTTGTTACTTTTCCAGTCTATGCTTCTTTCCAAATCAGCTTGCTGAACGACAAAATCATCAGCGGTTAATACAGCTTCCTGTCCCGGTTTTAAGATCACATTATGGCTTTTACCGGCTTGGCTAACTTTTACAACCCCTTCCAGCAAAGTAGTCTTTGTATTTGCCTCATCGGCATATGCATTAATGTTAAAATGCGTACCCAATACTTCTACCTCCTGCTTGCCACTAACGACAATAAAAGGCAGTTTTTTCGGTGCATTAATCTTGGCTACTTCAAAGTAAGCTTCGCCGCTTAATTCAACTTTTCTTTTGGTTAAACCAGAGAAGGTTGATGGGAACTTAAGGGAAGAAGCGGCGTTTAGCCATACTTTGGTGCCATCCGGCAAATTCACTTGATATTGACCTCCTCTCGGAGTGGTTAAGGTATTCATATGCCCAGGCGCTGCCTTGGTCGTACCTTCTTCTTTATTGTTATAGACCAATTGGCCGCTTTGAGTTTTTGTGACCAGAGTACCAGCCTCATTGGCAAGCTGACCATTTTTTGCGTCTTCCAAGTTGATAACAGTACCATTGTCTAAAGTTAAAACAGCCTTATTCCCACCAGGAGTAATTACAGGTTGTTCGTCTGTGCTGGTATTTTGTGCTTGCTGATTTTCTGATAGGTTTTTGTTATTGAAAAAATAAAGACCAATCGCGCTAACCGTTAGCAACAAGGCGGCAACAGCGGTTAATCTGCTCCAGTTACGCTTCCTTATTATTCGCGTAACCACAGCGGATTCAACATCCACTTCATGATTGAATACGTGCTGTAACAGATTCTCCTTTTCTGATGAATTTAATTGGTATTCAGGTCCTGTATTGCGGACTGCCTCTGCCAACAGATCGCTAAACTCCAATTCATTGGCAGGGTCGTTAACCAAGGTATAAAATTCTGCCAACTCAGTTTCAGAACAACTCTTATTTAAATACTGATTTAACAGGTACGGAAGTCTTTGATTCATCATAGCCAATAAGCATTATTTAGTCCGTTATAGACCGTCTGCATATACATTGACACGAAAAAATAGGGCTCGGGGGAGTGTAGTCGAAAATAAATTTTACGACACCAACAGCGTCACCACAACAATGGGGATTCCCATTTTTTTTAGATGTTTCCTTAAACCGCCGAGTGCTGCCTTCATGTGCGAATGAACAGTGGAAGGCGCAATATTAAGCTTAATCGCAGCCTGTTCATACGTAAGTCCTTCTTTATGACAAAGCGTATACACCGATTGTTGCTGAGGTGGCAACTTGGCAATAGCATCCTGCATCAGCTGCAGCGTATCTTTATAGGCCAACGACTGTTCGGTGGTATGATCTGGAAAATTCTCATCGGCCTCCAAACTATCCAACACCTTATCCTTTGCAATATTTCGCAGAGCATTGAAAGATAGGTTGCGGGCGATCCTATTGATATAGGCATCAAAATTTACAATTGTTTCTAAAGACGCCCGGTTTAGCCAGATATTTAAAAACACATCCTGAATAATTTCCTCCGCCAATACCTTAGATCGCGTAAGTTTAAAAGCAAACGTATAAAGATTGGAATACTTGGCTTCGAACAAGGCGGAAAAAGCAAGGTGATCCCCTTTAGCTGTAGCCTTCAGTAGTTTTCTGTCCTCAACTATTTCTTCTCCTTGCAGTCCTTCAGGCCCGCCGTATATTGGTGTAAGTGGCAATTCTAATCTCTAACTATAAATACAATGCTGAATATCAAAGATAATGTTAAATTTATGATATGAAACTTTTGGTTTACGTTCCGCAGCTTAGCCCGCGCATAAAGTACATCTTCAGCTTTATATTTAACGATATACTGAAGACCGAGATCGGTTTTACCCAAGATCAAGAAGAGTTTACAAAATCCAACCTCCCCAAATTCAGTTATGCCCCGCAGCCCATTGGCGAGGAACTGTTTTTCAAAAGCACAAACCTGCTGCTGGAACATAAGTTAACTGAACAGCAGATAAAAATAACAACCTTTGGGGGGATCAAAGTACCTTTTCCGGTCCAAAAAAGCACACTGCCATTTGATGTCTTTGCAGCCTCCTTTTATTTTTTAAGCCGATACGAGGAGTACCTAGCGATCAGCGATCAAAAACATAAGCACTATCCGGCCGAATCCAGCTTACAATATCAACTCGACATTTTAAAGCTGCCTATAATAGATGGATGGGCTTTGATCCTTAAAAACATCCTGGCAAAACACTTCCCATCCCTGTCATTTGGAAGCAAACATTTTTCTTTTGATCCCATTTACGTCGATCATCCACCCCCGAAAACAAAAGACAGCAATATCGTTTCCAATACCATTACTTACCTAAGAACCTTTATAGACAAGACACGAACCAAGCGGAAGGAAAGACTTGCCGACATCAGCCGGGTAGTAGCGGATATGCAACACTATGGCTTTGTGCAAAATCCTCGCTTTTTTATTCCTCAAAAAAATGAACATCACGTTGGTTCAAACATACATATCCCCAAAAGCTATGTTAAACTCATAAAACACAAAGTCCAGAATGATTACAGCATGTATTATCACAATCATCCTGGCTTCAGAGCAGGCACCTGTAGCCCCTTCTATTGGTACGATTTACAACTAGACAAAAACACGCAGCTGCTGCTACATCCTGTTGCCGCTACAGATATTGCTTTATTAAACAACAAAACAAGGGAAGACTTGTTATTACAAATTAATGAGCTTATAGACAGCGTTAAGCTCGTTAACGGTAATTTTTACTTTTTATCTTCATGTAATGATATTCGACCTCAGTAAAACCAATTCTATTGCAAATGTTTTTATCGCTGAGATCAGGGATGAACAAATTCAAAAGGATCCCATGCGTTTCCGTACTAATATGGAGCGAATAGGTGCATATTTCGCATTCGAAATCAGTAAAACACTTATTTACCAGAATACAGAAACACAAACGCCTTTAGGTGTTGCCAAAACGGTACATTTGGCAGAACTCCCCGTTCTGGCTACCATTACCCGTGCCGGAATACCCATGCACAAAGGGATGCTTGATATTTTTGATCGCGCAGACTGTGCTTTTGTTGCGGCTTATCGAAAAGCGCATAAAAGCGGCCACTTTGAAATCGCTATAGAATATATTTCCTCACCCGATTTGACAGATAGAATCGTCATCATGGTAGATCCAATGTTGGCTACTGGCATGAGCATGGTGCTTTGTTGCAAGGAGTTGATGGGCAGATATAAAGTTAAAGAGTTGCATATCGTTTCCGCAATTGCCAGCTCAGAAGGCATTAGACATGTAAGGGCAAATTTACCCAAAGCAAAATTATGGATAGGGGCAATTGATGAAGAAATGACGAGTAAATCGTACATTGTGCCCGGATTGGGTGACGCAGGAGATCTGGCTTATGGCGCCAAGGTTTAGCAGGTTCCCTGCCTTTTAAACATTACAAAATGATCAAACATATATTTTTCGATCTGGACCATACCATCTGGGATTTTGACCGAAATGCAGAAGAAACTTTAAGAGAGCTTTATCAATTGTATAAACTGGAGCAACTGGGCCTCAATTCTTGTGAGGAATTTATTGCGACCTATACAGAGAATAACCATCGTTTGTGGGCAGATTATCATGTAGGTAGAATTACCAAAGAGCAGCTGAGGTCGGAAAGGTTTCATAAAACATTTAGACAGCTCGGTGTAAAACCTGATAGAATTCCTTTGCAATTCGAAGAGGACTATGTGCGCATCAGTCCTACTAAAACCAATCTTTTTCTGGGATCAGAAAAGGTGCTCGGTTATCTATACGAGAAATACACACTACATATCATCTCTAATGGTTTTAAAGAAACTACCCTTACTAAAATGGACGTTTCTGGCTTAAACCCCTATTTCCAGAATGTCATCATCTCTGAAGATGTAGGTGTAAACAAACCACACAAGGCTATTTTTGAATATGCTTTAAATAAAGCTGCCGCAGAAAAGCATGAAAGCATTATGATCGGGGATAGTTTAGAAGCCGACATTCGTGGGGCACAGGATTATGGAATTAAAGCCATTTATTTTAACCCATTAAAAAAGGAAAAGCCTAGTGATGTAGAATGGCAAATTACCAATTTAGAAGAGTTGATGTTGCACTTTTAAGCTTCAAGACCAGGAACACTAATCGTTTGTCTTCCTGTGTCTGATGTAATATTGTGCCAGATTAGCCGCTATAAATAGATGGTTAATCAGGTTTGGAATCAGTCCATAATATTTACTGAAAATGCGGAACCGCTCTTTTAAGCTGGCCAAATGCTTTTTCTTGGAAATTCCGCCCACCAGATACTTGGCTACATAAATATGTGTATTTACAATACTTGATGCACTTTTGGCTGCACGTATAATCCAATCTATATCCGCACTGTATTTATACTGCAAGTCGAATTGCCCCGCTATACTCCTTTTCACATAGATCGCCTGGTGGCTAATGTTCATCCCGTATCTAAAGCTTTTCCAGCTAAAATGTTCTGGCGCATGGTGTCTTCTTTGCCCCAGGCTTTGCCATTGTTCATCGAACATCTCTGTCTCACCATAATAAATATCGGCCGAAGAGGCAGTTTCAAAGACATCTGCAACCGTTTCAGGAGCGTAAATCTCATCCGCTGAATTCATAAACAGCACATAATCACCCGTAGCCAGCGAAAGTCCTTTATTCATGGCATCGTAAATGCCCTTATCAGGTTCAGAAATAAACTGAGCTAACCTCGACTTATAGTTATAAATAATATCTTTTGTCCCATCTGTTGATGCGCCATCAATAATGATGTACTCTATATTGGGATAAGTTTGGTTCAGAACAGACAGCATCGTGCGCTCAATATCCCTTACATTATTATAAACGATAGTAATCACGGAGAGTGTTGGCATCATGGCTGTCATTTCTTTAAAATTGATTGATAAACTTCAATATATTGTTGTGCGACCTTTTTATTTGTAAAAGTGTTTAACACTTTCGCCCTGGCATTTGAGGAAATTTCTTCTGAACGTGCCGAATAAAGCATTTCGTACATCCCTTTAGCTAGATCAGATGCTGACTTGAAATCAGCTAAATAGCCATTTTGCTGATGATCGATCAGATCTGGCAAGCCACCGGTATTAAAAGCAACTACTGGTGTTCCACAAGAAAGGGATTCCATAGCCGTATTTGGCAAATTATCTTCGATAGAAGGAAGTACAAACACATCTGCCAGCCCGTATATTTCGGCAAGATCTTGCTGAGCAGTAATTACATTCAGTTCGTAAACCGGGAAAGGCAATTTTGTAACATCAAACTGCTTGTTCTTTCCAAAAATGACAACTTCCACGGCTGCAGATTCTGGATACTGATCACGTAAATATTGTAATCCTTCAAATAGATAATCGATTCCTTTACGCCTGTCTGAAATGTTAGCAGCACCAAATAAAATAATTTTAGCCTCAGGGTTAATGTTCCATTTTAATCTGGCCTTACGCTTATCTCCGGGCGAATAAACATCGATATCAATGGGATTCGGAATAGTCCGTATCTGGAATTTCTTTAACAATGCGCTTTGTCGTGCAACACCTTCAAGCCAGTTGCTACAAGTTACAAAGGTTATATTGTTTGCATAGGCGTATAAATCTTCTTTACGCAACCATCCTTCATGCGAAATGTCTGCTACAGCAGGTTTCTTTAAAAAGTAACAATCCCCACACTGTCGGGTAAAATGATCACAAGTCCCAGCATAATGGCAACCACCAGTAAAATACCACATGTCATGCAGTGTTACGACCATAGGTTTTCCAAGTTTAACCAGCTCTTTTAGATTGGCAATAGAAAGAAAGCCCGAATTTACCCAGTGTAAGTGTAAAATATCAGCATCTAAGATCATTGGGTCATTAACAATACTTGCGCCTGCATTTGCGGTAGAGAAAGCAAAACGAACGGACTTATCTCTTTCATAGAAGAAAATGAATGGTAATCTTTCGTACAAAAAATTAATCTTTGCCCTTAGTCTATCGAAGAAACTTTTTTGGACCGCTTTAACATTTGCTCCAGTCGTTTTTTTAGTCTGAACCAGAAATCCAGCATCTACATTTTCTGAGGCCAGCGCTTTTAAAAGTCGAAGACTTGCCGCAGGTGCCCCTCCTCCCGAATCCGAAGTATTAATCAGTGTAACCTTCATTAAACTTTCAGGATATGGTTTCTTAAATACCTTATTCCGCGCTGAACCAGATTTCCTTTTCTATGTTTTAAAAAATATCTCAAGGCCTGATAAGCTTCCGGATGCTCCTCAATTTTATCAGGAAAAGAGGCAACCGGATCAGGTTTAACAGTCACCGCATAGATATTGCTTTTTTCTGAGTGCACTCCTGAACCGTCATGACCGATATTATCGACCATAGAGACAGATGTCTGCAAGCCCAATCCACCTTTTAAAAACACGGAGGCATACCACCTGATTGCCCAGGAGTTATTTTTACCATGTTTAAATTCCATCACATGTTTCCAGAAATTCATTGCTCCGTCTAGCTGGAATGCAAACTTCTTCTTTTCATCAAACTGCTGAATGATCTTATCTATATCAGGTTCAAAATATTGCCACGCACGATCCCATGTAGCCCAGCACTGACTGCTAATGTGCCTCACAAAGAAGGTTTCAGGAAGTCCTTTTGTATCAATCGCATACATAAAAGCACCAATATGCATCACCTTGGGTGTGTCTTTGTATTTTTCTAAAGCATCATTAAAGTACTTTAGGCTATAAGGAGAAGAAACCACATCATCCTCAAAAACGATGACATGTCCATATTCTTTGTTGAGCTGTGTTACACCGCTAATCACTGATTTTGCCAATCCATAATTAGACGGTCTCTCGACAACGGTTACGGACTTAAAGCCTACAGTTTTTTTCACCAAATCCCGCACTTCATTAACGATATCTTCATCCCCGCTCCTTGCCCCATCAGAAAATATATATAGGTCGGATAATTCCGCATGTACATTTTTTTTAAGTGCTTCTATTACCCGTTGGGTATGTATAGGACGGTTGTAGACAAAGAGGGCTATGGGGGCAAAATTTTGCATTTGCAAATCTAACTATATTTATCTGCTTTTACCGTCCCCATTCTACCTGCTGAACCATCATTAATAGCTCCTAAAAACTTTTTATAGTTTTTTTGCTTAGCGGTAATTTGACTGATCAACCATTGTCCCGTTAAAAAAAGACACTTATTAATACTATACATTGTAGGATTGGTTACGTTAAATCTGGCATAAAAGTAAATGCTGTTTCGCACCTGGTAATAAGTCCTAAAACTCCATAAATCCAAATACACGGATCGCCAGAAATGCTTTACATAGGTAATCCCCTGAGACTTATCGATATCGACAATTTGACTAGCAGGGACCAGCCATATCGTCGCCCCTTTTTGTGTCATTCTGTAGGTGTATTCAGAATCATCAGCGTACACGAAGAAACTTTCATCCGGGTAGCCAATCAAGTCAACCATCCGCCTATGAAAAAACATACCACCATAAGCGGCATATGGCATCACTGCCTTTTCTTTAAAATCTACAGGCTTATTAAACTTACTCCGCAATTTATAGTATTTATTAATCGGAGCCCTAAATAAATTAAAGCCCATAAAGCTATTCTCAACCAATAAAAAGCGGTTTGCGTCTTCTCCCTGTGCAATCCGCACATGATTTTTCCGATCTAAGCGGAGCGAAAATAAGGCTTTCTGATCGTCATCCAGAGATATCGTACTCCATGTATCCGTTAGCTTTTCAAGGGCATCAGGATTTGGAAGGTTGTCATCGTCCAATAACCAGACAAAATCAGCATCAGTCTCTTGCATAAAAAACTCCAGTCCGCCTTTGTAACCGCCAGCAGATCCTAAATTCTCAGTATGGGTAACAACTTGAATGCGATTATCTTGTAGCAACTTACAATTCTGCTCCACACTATAAGTGGAAGCATTGTCTACCACAATAACATTTGTTACATTTTCAAGGGTAGTAACTCTCCTCAGTATCTGTTCTAAAAATTGCCACCTATCACTATAGGTTACAATTAACACACAAATATTATATGTTATCTTTGCCATCTTATCCCGGCAAGTTTACGACATATAAACACATATTACAAACGACGGAAAATTTATTTGCAAAACAGGATAGGCTATATTTAAATTAAAAACGATCTTTATTACGGATGGGCATTATTCAGCAACAAACATTAAAAGGAACCTTCTACTCATATCTAGGTGTTTTAATTGGCTTCTTATCCATTTATCTAATACAACCACACGTACTCTCACCAGAACAGGTTGGTTTAATAAGTATCCTTGCCTCTTTTCCAATTTTGTTTGCCCAAATTTCCATACTCGGTTTTAATGCAACAGCAAGGATTTTCCCATATTTTAGGAACCCTAAAAATCATGACAATGGATACCTGGGGCTTGCCTGTTTAATTTCTACTATTGGATTTATACTGTTTTGCATTGCGGCATATTTCTTAAAAGATCAAATTATCCAGCAAAAAAGCTCCGAAAACCAACTTTTTGAAACCTACTTTTGGTATTTAATTCCCTTGACCTTTTTCACTATGCTCTTCAATATTCTGGAGTTGTACTCTAGAATGCTCTACGATACTACTACAGGTAGGATATTAAGAGAATTTACCAAACGTATATTTATCCTTGCAGCTTTATTATTGCTACTCTTTACATCGGTAAGTTTTGAGGCTTTTATGTGGGTATGGCTCTTGTGTAACATCATTCCAACAGGAATGATCGCATTTAGATTGTACAAGCGCAATCAATTGTCCTTAAGCCTTAATTTAAAATTCCTTGACAAGCCTATAAGAAGGCAGATCATCAATCTTTGTTTTTTCGGCATACTAACCGGCGCTTCCCCATTTATCGTCGAAAACATAGACAAGTATATGATCATTGAAAGTTATGGCCTTACTGGTACAGGAATCTATGCAATAGCTTTTGCTTTTGCAACGATTATTAGCTTACCTGCACGCTCTTTATATAGTATTGCCTATACAGTAATTGCTGAAGCCTGGAAAAATGAAAATATGGCGGAAATTAAATCTGTATATCAAAAAAGCTGTATCAGCCAGCTCATCGCTACACTTTTTCTGTTTTTACTGATTTGGGCAAATATCCATAACATTTACTATTACCTTCCTGCTGAGTATGCCGCAGGAGAGTATGTGATATTTTTTATTGGCCTAGGCTATCTCATTGACGCCTCGACAGGCGTAAATGGAGTTATCCTGGCTACCTCCAGGTTTTATAAATACGATTCTTTTTTCTATGTGGCCTTAATAGGTATCACCATTGGTGCAAACCTGATATTTATCCCAATTTATGGGATAACCGGTGCTGCAGTAGCCTCCGCTGTTACCTTCTTTATCTTTAACCTGTTCAGATTCTTATTCATCTTAATTCTATTTAAGATGCAACCCTACACCTATAGAACCCCCCTTACCATCGTTACTGGTATAGTGGTGTATTTTATAGTGAACATAATACCACCGATCCCTAACTTTATTGCGGATACCATCCTGCGTTCGGGAATAATCACCTTATTGTATGGCGGAACTGTTTACTACCTCAGGTTATCTGAAGATATCAATGGCTTAATTAACAACCTTGTTAAACAGTATCTCCTGAAAAAATAGCTCTTACCAATCCTTTTCTAAAAAAAGGTGGGGTTAAAGCTTCACCGGGGCTCAAGAAAAACATCACACCTTTAGTAGAGCTGATGGTATAATTTCTTTCCGCCAGGTACTTACTAAATTTATTAAAATCATCCTGCTTATGATAGGTACATAAAGCTATTTTAGGATGGTGCTGAGTAATGGTTAGCTCCATCCCTTTTAATACCCGATCTTCTGCCCCTTCAACATCAATTTTTACCAAATCCGGGACAAAAGATTTTACTGAAAGAAAGGTATCAATGCAGATGTTATCGGCATCGTTTTGATCTGATACAAACTTAGAAATGATCTCTACCTTATCCTTCCAGGGCTCAAATGTAGCTTCCAATGCTTCAACCCATTCTGGTTCTCTTTCGAAAAGTATAGCTTTTTTAAGTAGCTCAATATTCGACAGCGAGAATATCCCTTCAGCGGACCCAACATCCAGTAAGAAATCGCCCTGTTTAAGATCAAACCCCTCAGCAGTATAGCGGTGCGGAGATTCTGGATCCTGTTCTGCAAGTAAACCATTGTAAAGCAACTTAACCGTAATGGCATTATATGACCGCTTAAAATACAAACGATGCCCGCCATGATTTACCCACAAAAGATCTTTGGATTCGTCTTTATGAACCTCAACATCCTTAAAATTATATTTATCTGTAAATGAATCCTGGAAAACACCTAAAGGGTGATTTTTAAGATAGGCAACGGCAGCTTTTAATTCAGGAGTAGCCGGTTCATTTTTGCCATAATAATCCAATATGGTTTCTTTCCGCTTTTCCGAACGTTGTTTGTTTTTATAGGTATTTAAACGACTCTTAACTTTATATTGAAGCTTGCTAAACAAATTCATAAGTAAATATAGTGGCTATTTGTTTAAATAAAAAAAAGGTGCCCTAATTTCTTAGGACACCTCAATATATTTATGATATAAAAACGCTTAGTTTTTACCTTTTATTTTACGTTCAGCCTCAGTTAAGTAGATTTTACGTAAACGCATGCTCGCAGGTGTAACCTCAATGTACTCATCAGCCTGGATATACTCCATTGCCTCTTCCAAAGAGAATTTAATTGCCGGAGCAATACGCTGACTATCATCTGTACCAGAAGCACGCATGTTAGTCAAAGCTTTACCTTTTACGATGTTAATTACTAAGTCATTGTCACGGATGTGCTCACCAAGGATTTGACCTTCGTAAATATCTACTCCCGGATCAACGAAGAAACGACCACGATCTTGTAATTTATCAATTGAATAAGCAGTAGTGCTTCCTTTTTCCATTGAAACCAATACACCGTTCAATCGACCAGGAATTGTACCTTTCCAAGGCTCGTAAGCTTTGAAACGGTGAGCCATAATCGCTTCACCACCTGTTGCAGTTAATACGTTATTTCTCAATCCGATGATACCACGTGCAGGAATCTCAAATTCTAAGTGTTGTAAATCACCTTTAGGCTCCATAACTAGCAACTCACCTTTACGTTGAGTAACCAATTCAATAACCTTACCAGCAACTTCACCCGGAACATCAACGATCAAAGTCTCAATTGGCTCACATTTTTTACCATCAATTTCTTTAATGATAACTTGTGGCTGACCAACCTGGATTTCGTACCCTTCGCGACGCATAGTCTCGATTAGTACTGATAAATGGAGAATACCCCTTCCGTATACCAAATAAGCATCAGGAGATTCTGTCTCAACCACTTTAAGGGCTAAGTTTTTCTCCATCTCTTTGTATAAACGCTCTCTGATACGTTGAGAAGTAACAAATTTACCTTCTTTTCCAAAAAATGGTGAGTTATTGATCGTGAACAACATGTTCATCGTAGGCTCATCAATTTTGATAACTGGCAATTGCTCTGGAGCATCGAAGTCAGCAATAGTATCACCGATATCAAAACCATCAATACCTACAACTGCGCAGATATCACCTGATTTTACTTCAGTAGTACGGATTTTACCTAAACCTTCGAAAGTATATAATTCTTTTACTCTTGATTTCACCATTTTTCCATCACGTTTGATCAAAGTAACCGGTTGGTTTTCTTTGATGCTACCGCGGTGTACACGTCCAACTGCAATACGACCTACGAAAGATGAATAATCTAACGAAGTGATTTGCATTTGTAAAGTACCATCATTGGTTGGTGCAGGAGGAATGTTAGCAACAACTGCATCTAACAATGCAAAAATATCTGTAGTAGGCACTTTCCAGTCCGTACTCATCCATCCTTGTTTAGATGAACCGTAAATTACTGGAAAGTCTAACTGATCTTCTGTTGCTTCTAAGTTGAAGAACAATTCAAAGATTTGCTCATAAACTTCTTCAGGGCGACAGTTCTCTTTATCTACCTTATTTACAACCACAATTGGCTTTAAGCCTAAAGCTAAAGCTTTTTGAGTTACGAAACGCGTTTGAGGCATTGCACCTTCAAAAGCATCACACAATAACAACACACCATCAGCCATTTTCAATACACGCTCAACCTCACCACCGAAATCGGCGTGACCAGGTGTATCAATAATGTTGATCTTTACATCTTTATATTGTACGGAAACGTTTTTCGACACGATGGTAATTCCTCGCTCACGCTCCAGATCATTGTTGTCAAGTATTAAATCTCCCGACTGCTCATTATCACGGAAGATTGAACAAGCGTGTAAGATCTTATCAACCAGTGTAGTTTTACCGTGGTCAACGTGGGCTATGATAGCTATATTTCTAATTTTTTGCATAAAATGCGTATGATTTTTGGCGCAAAGATAGGGTTTATTATCGATATATCAAGCAATTAGCTAAGACAGAATGTAAAGAATTCAGTTTTTCCTTTAATCCTTTGATCCCAACAATTGTTTATTTAATTTAAAATCCCTAAATTTTAATCCGGGGGAAGGCTTCGTGTGGATGCCCATTAATCTGAAAAAAGAAAAACATGATGAACGATTTTACGCTCGGAATTGAAGAAGAGTATATGGTGATAGACCCTGTAACCAGGGAGCTCAGCTCACATGATCAGAAAATAGTGGAGGCGGCTCAAAAAATCCATAAGGACCAGATAAAGGCAGAAATGCACCAGGCTGTTGTGGAGGTAGGCACCGGAATTTGCAAAAATACAGAACAGGCACGTGCGGAGATCTCAGAATTGAGGTACACCGTTTCACAACTCGCTGGCGAACTGGGCTTGCGAATTGGCGCTGCAGGAACTCACCCCTTCTCTCACTGGGAGAAACAGCTCATCACCGAGCATCCACGCTACAGCAATATTGTAAATGAATTGCAAGAAGCAGCACGCTCTAACCTGATCTTTGGTCTGCATGTACATGTAGGCATTCAATCGCGCGAGTTAGCCATACACATTGCCAACCAGGTGCGCTATTTTTTACCGCATGTGTTTGCTTTATCCACCAACTCCCCTTTTTGGGAAGGTCGGAACACAGGATATAAATCCTACAGAACCAAGATATTTGACAAATTCCCGCGTACAGGCATCCCTGATACTTTTAACAGCATTGAGGATTACGACAACTATGTGAAATTGCTGATTAAGACCAACAGTATAGATAATGCCAAGAAAATCTGGTGGGACATTAGGGTACATCCCTTTTTCGAAACCATAGAGTTCAGAATTTGCGACTGTCCGATGTTAATCGAGGAAACGATGGCTTTTGCAGCCCTGTTCCAGGCATTATGCGCCAAACTATACAAGTTGCGTCTACAGAACATGGAATTTATCAGTTATTCCAGAGCATTGATCAATGAGAACAAGTGGAGGGCGGCCAGATATGGTATTGACGGAAACCTGATTGATTTTGGCAAGGAAATGGAGGTAAACTGCCGAAACCTTATATTGGAATTATTGGACTTTATTGATGATGTGGTAGACGAATTGGGCTGTAGAAATGAGATCAACTATGTGTTAAAAATACTGGAAAACGGAACGGGAGCAGACAGACAGTTAGCCATTTACGAACAATCTGGCAACTTTGAAACTGTGGTAGACTATATAACTACTCAAACATTAATTGGAGCAAAGCAGTAAATGACGGATAAGAATAAGATAGAAATAGCCGTTATTGATATGAATAAGGGGAATGCCAATGAAGGAATGCGTGGCATAGCCGAAATCTTGTTGCGCTATCAGACCGAAATGGGCCTAAGCTTATCATTTGATGTGTTTGATTTGAGACAGAAAGGGGAAATACCTGATCTGAATTATGACATATACATTTCCAGTGGTGGCCCCGGGAGCCCTTATGAAGGTGAACAATGGGAAAATGACTTTTTTGATCTGCTGGGACAAATTGAAAGTTTTAATGCAAACAATGAGCGGACTAAGAAGTATGCTTTCCTAATCTGTCATTCCTTCCAAATGGCTTGCCGCAAGTTCGGGCTCGGCCATGTCATACAAAGGCAGTCCCCTGCTTTTGGCATCTTTCCCATGTTTTTAACAGAAGAGGGTAAAAACGACCCCTTGTTTAATGGTCTACCAACCCCCTTTTATGCGGTTGATAGTCGCCACTGGCAAGTAATAAACCCTAAGCATACCCCCTTTTATATTACGGACAACAAGGTACTCGCACTCGAAAAAGACAGACCACATGTTGATCTGGAACGATGTGTGATGTCGATCCGTTTTACAAAAGAGATTGTTGGCACTCAGTTTCACCCGGAGGCCGATCCCATAGGCATAAAATTATATTTGCTTCAGGAGGATAAAAAGAAGACCATCATCGAAAACCATGGCATAGAAAAGTATAATGAGATGCTCAATAGTATTGATGATCCTACCCGGATTGCTTTAACGCAACAGGTTATTTTGCCAAACTTTTTAAACGAGGCCATAAACACTTTACGGAAAGGATGACATGATTGAGCGCTACAGGAATAGTTTTAACACTTTATTTACTAAAGAAAAGTATCTTGAGTTTATCCATAATCTTGAAGAAGGCTTTGTAAAAATTCCTTTTAGAGTGGCTGAAACTCCAGTATTTATACCCAAAGCTTTAGAAAAGCAATTAATTGCTGCCGGAGCAGAGCTCATTGCCTTAATTAAACAACCAGACTTCAAAACTCTGACCAATGATGCTATTCCTGCAGCTTGGAACGTAGCTAACGAGAACGACCATCCCCATTTTTTGTCCTTCGATTTTGGTATTTGCAAAGACGATCAGGGTAATCTGCTGCCTAAACTAATTGAGATGCAGGGCTTCCCTTCTCTTTATGGCTTTCAGGCGCATTTAGCAAACACATACAAAACAACATTTAATTTGCCTCATCATTTAAGCCCCTATTTTAACGGACTAAATGAGGCTCAATATATTGATTTACTTAAATCGATTATTTTAGGTAAGCATCAGCCACACGAAGTGGCCCTGATGGATGTAGATGCTCCGGAACAAAAAACGTTGATCGATTTCTTGATCACCAAACAATTTCTTGGCCTAAAAATACTAAGCCTAACCGACATATTTAAAGAAGGACAAAATCTATTTTATCAGGAAAACGGCAAAAAAGTACAGTTAAAAAGAATATACAACCGGCTTGTATTTGATGAGATTGCGGATCAAACAGCGTTGTTTAAAGGCAACTTTGATCCGCGAGAGGCATTAGATATAGAATGGATTACCCATCCCAACTGGTTTTACAGAATAAGCAAGTATACCATGCCTTTTCTCAAAACTGAGTTTGTCCCAGAAACGCATTTTCTAAATACGTTAACTGCTATCCCTGCGGATCTGGAGAATTACGTATTGAAACCTTTGTTCTCTTTTGCAGGAAAGGGTGTAATTATTGATGTGACACTGGCTGATATCCATAACATAAAGGATCCTCAGAACTGGATTTTGCAAAGAAAGGTGATTTATGAACCTGTAGTACAAGCACCTGAGGGTGGTATAAAAGTAGAAATCAGGCTGATGTATTTATGGCCAGATGGACAGGAGCCCAAACTTTGTATTAACCTGACCAGATTAAGCAGAGGTAAAATGATTGGTGTAAGTTATAATAAAGATTTTGACTGGGTAGGCGGCACTGTCGGTTTGATGGAACGCTAAATTTACATTTAACAGACCCCTTTTGCCCAAGGGCTTTATATTTTTGTAATATGGATATTCAAACGATTTTAGTGACCTTACTATTTGCCGCCGCCATATTCTATGTCGGCCGTATAGTATATCGCGCTGTATCTCCTAAAAGCGGAGGTTGTGCTTCGAATTGTAAATGCGGTGTCGACTTTTCTAATATCGAACCCAATAAGAAATAGATCTCATCCATAATTATATGCTGGAGCAATTTAAAGCCTACCTACAGAACAAAGTCGCCATCACAGATGAGCAATTTGAACTTATTTCCGGCAAACTAAAAATAAAAACCTTTGAAAAGAATGAAATGATCCTGATGAAAGGTGAAGTTTCGGCCCACGGTTATTTTGTAATGAGCGGCCTATTGCGCAGTTATTCGATAGACAGCAAGGGGAAAACGCATATCATACAATTTGCACCCGAACAATGGTGGCTATCTGACCGTAACGGGATGCTTTTTAACGAAGCTTCTGATTTCTTTATTGATGCCATAGAACGGACAGAGGCTGTAGTGATTCCCAAAGATTATATCAATGATGCTGCGAAAATTGTTCCCTGCATGCATGATTTTAACCACACCATCCTCAACAATTCGATCAGGTTTATGCAAAAACGGATCAATATGCTCCTAAGTGCAACCGCCGAAGAGCGTTACCTGAATTTCATAAAACTCTATCCAAATCTTACCTTAAGGGTACCACAATGGATGATAGCGTCCTATCTGGGCATCACGCCGGAGTCGCTAAGCAGGGTCCGCAAAGACCTGGCACATAAGCATTTTAAAATTTAATGCTTTCTTAACATACATCAATGTAGCGCTAAACATATCACCATAACTTTGTGTTGTTAATTAAAAGAAATATATAAAACAACAATATTATGGCAACTACAACTTGGGTTTTAGACCCTGCTCACAGTGAATTACAATTTAAAGTAAAACATTTAATGATCACTACTGTAACTGGTAGCATGAATGTATTAACTGCAACATTAACTTCTGAATCAGACGATTTCCAAGGCGCTCATGTTAATTTCGAAGCTGAGACTGGATCAATTGATACTGGAAATACCGATCGTGATACGCACTTAAAAAGCGGCGACTTCTTTAATGCTGATGAATTTCCAAAAGTTAGCTTTGAATCTACTTCGTTCGAAAAGGACGGAAGTGACTATGTACTAGCAGGTAATTTAACCATTAGGGATGTAACCAAATCGGTAAAATTAGATGTAGAATTTGGTGGTATCGCTACTGATCCATGGGGAAATACTAAAGCTGGATTTACCTTAAGTGGGAAAATTAAAAGAACAGATTTCGGCTTAACCTGGAATGCAGCTTTAGAAACTGGTGGCGTAATGGTAAGTGAAGATGTAAGAATTTTAGGTGAATTACAATTCGTAAAACAAGCCTAAGTAGAATTAAAACAACGCATCCAATCGTAATAGAGAAAGGAGAAAAGATGGAAGCAAATACAAAACAGGTGTCGGCTGTATTAAGTCCGCCGGCACCACATATGGTTGGTGATGGGTTTAGGGTACATAACTTTTTCCCCAGCGGTTACAAAATTAAAATGAGCCCATTTTTTCTGCTTGATTACAACGCTAAAATTGGATTTTCGGCGAGAAATGAACCTAGAGGCGTTGGCGTACACCCACACAGGGGCTTCGAAACTGTAACCATTGCCTATCACGGCGCCGTAGCGCATCACGATAGTGCTGGCAACAGCGGGGTAATTTATCCTGGCGATGTACAATGGATGACTGCAGCGAGAGGAATATTGCATAAGGAATTTCACGAAGCAGAATACAGTAAAAAGGGTGGTGATTTTCAGATGGTGCAACTATGGGTTAATTTACCAGCCAAGGATAAAATGAGTCCGCCAAAATATCAGGGCATTAAACATGAAGATATTGCCAAACACATTTTATCTGATGATGGTGATGCCATTGAAGTCATTGCCGGAACATACCAGGACACCAAAGGTTCTGCGAGTACTTTCAGCCCCATTAATGTGTACAATGCACGCCTAAACAAAGGTGGAAAAGCGGAGTTTAGCTTCCCGGCAACGTATAATACTGGGCTTGTAATTATTGAAGGCCGTATACAAGTGAATGATGCTGAAGTAGCTGAAACAGACCAATTTGTTCATTTTAAAAATGAGGGCACGGAAATTAAAATTGAAGCTTTAGAAGATAGTGTGGTTTTAATCCTTAGTGGCGAACCTATTAATGAACCTATTGCGCAATACGGTCCTTTTCTGATGAACACGGCTGAAGAAATACAACAGGCTATTAGTGATTATAATCAAGGTAAGTTTGGGTATTTGGAAGAAGAATAAGAGAAGAAATGACCGTTCTCTTCAACGGCTGCATTGCTTCGCTGAAGGGCGAAGAACGCTGAGGCCGTTTCTGAGAAGGTAATTTCTTTGCTTACTACAGACCTAGAAGGGGTAAAAAAGACAGAAACCTCGTTCTAGTAACAAGAAAAAAAGGCAATGCCCCGGAATCTATTCCGGGGCATTGCCTTTTTCATTTATAGGAATAACTAAGTTCTCAAAGCAGTTCCGTTTATCCTTATTGTGAAAGAAAAATTACCTTCTCAGAAACGGCCTCAGCGTTCTTCGCTTCTTCGGCGAAGTAATGCAGCCGTTGAAGAGAACGGTTATTTTTCACGTTGAATTAAGCACACTGCATAAGCAACAACACCTTCTTCACGACCGATAAAGCCCATTTGTTCATTGGTAGTCGCTTTTATGGAGATATCTTCAGTTGAGATCCCCGCTGCTTCAGCAATATGTTGTTGCATAGCAGGAATATGAGGATTGATTTTAGGTGCCTCAATGCACAGCATGGCATCGATATTACCTATTTCGTAACCTTTATCGGTTAATAGTTTAACTGTTTCTTGTAGCAAGATCAGGCTGCTGATTCCCTTCCAGCGAGGGTCAGTATTTTTAAAATGATAGCCTATATCTCTTAAATTGGCAGCCCCAAGTAATGCGTCGCATATTGCATGTAGTAATACATCGGCATCCGAATGCCCAAAAGCCCCACTATGATGTTCCAAATTAACCCCCCCAACTATAAATGGATGGTTTTCTTTTAACTGGTGTACATCAAATCCAAAACCTACTTTAATTTTCATTCTTTACGTATTTTCTATTTTACACTCTTTCTATTACATGCGTTCTATTACACCCTCGTCGGGTTTAGCGCAATTATTAAGGCTGGTTTCCTGCAGCTCCAAAATTAAATAGCATGCTAAACCTTAGCGTATTGGCCAGGGGGCTTTTCTGCACATTTGCGACCAGGTAGGCAATATCAATATTAAACACATTATACTTTAAACCAGCCCCAAGGGTAAAATAACGCCTGTTTCCTTTAGTCGGACTTTCGTAAAAGTAACCGGTCCTTAAAGCAAATTGCTGATTGTACCAATACTCCATACCGGCAGCAATATTGATTTCTCTTATCTCTTCTTTAAAGCCGCCCGGAGCATCATTAAAGGACCCAAAAATACCGGCAGGCACCGAGCGATCGGGATCTTCGCCGGCAATAATTTTTCCATTTGCATCATAGATAGGTTGGGTAGGTACCAATAATTTATTAAAATCCAATGCAAAAGTAAACTGGTTATAATCATCAATCAGAAAAGTTGAAGCACCACCAATTTTGAGATTTGTGGGCAGAAAATAACTATTCCCTTTATCCGAATAACTGAGCTTTGTACCAATATTCGAAATGTTAAGTCCCGCAGAAACAATTGCATCAGTGCCCAAAAATATAGTAGGCTTTTTAAAAAAAGCAGAAACATCAACAGCGACCGCTCTACCTGGACTAACCTGCTGTCCTGCCGAAAATTGGCCCGAAGTAAGATTGGAATAAATATATCTTAAGGAAGTCCCTAAGGAAAAAGTGGCGTCCAGCTGTCGGGCATAAGTAATATCGGCAGCCAATTCACTAGGTGTGTAAATACCCAAATCCTGCTGATTTACGTCGGTCAACTGGATTTCTCCGAGGTTAAAATATCGCAAAGAGCCACCTATTGTTGTTTTTTCATTCGGCTTATAAAAGCCGCTAACATAAGTCAGGTTTACATCAGGCACAAGACTTTTTAGCCAAGGACTGTAAGAAATCGCAAAACCATATTTCTTGTCTAAAAAGGCTAATTTAGAGGGGTTTATAGCCATTGCATTCCCATCGGGCTGCACAGCTACCCCCACATCTCCCATACTTCCCGAACGGGCATCGGGTGTGATGAGTAAAAAAGGCACACCTGTAATAATGTTGTTGGTCACACTGCCATTAGTTAGGGTACCAGGTTGCACCTCCTGGGCAGACAGATCCTTAGAAACTGCAAGCAAAGAAAATACACATAAAGCAGTTTTAACGAAGCGCCCTAAATTCATCAGCTCTGAATAATTTAACAATTATTGAACGCAAGTTAACATAGTAAGGAGTAATTTCAAAGTATTGTGTCCTTCTATAGTTTTAAATTAACTCCTTATTTTAAATTATTGATTATGTTCTTGCAGCGTAATCCTTTTTTTGTGTAATTTTAACTCTTAGTAATGTTAAAGGTGATTTAACCTCATACGATAACGCTTATAGATAGATTTATACTACATTAAATGAAAAAAACATCCTTATTTTCACTTATTTCCGTAATGGCTATTACCTCTTTTGTTTCCTGTAAATCTAAATCAGGATCATCAGATAAAACGGGAATGGCCTACAACAAACAGGAATATGGCGGTTTTGCGGTAAATAATAGATACAGACGTGGCCCAGGCCCCGGTTTGGTGGAGATTGAGGGTGGTGCCTTTGTAGTTGGTGGTAGTGCAATTAATGTACCCGGACAAGAGTTAGGCAATTACAACCATAAAAAGGAAACTACAGTTAACTCCTTTTATATGGACGAAACTGAGGTTTCTAACACCAACTGGTTAGAGTATCTAAACTGGATACGTACCAACTTCCCTAAAGATTACGAATATTACTACACTGAACTACCTGATACATTGGTTTGGCGTAGACCACTTTCTTATAATGAGCCATACGTAGATAATTATTTAAGACATCCTGCCTATCAGGATTATCCAGTAGTTGGTGTGAGCTGGGAACAAGCAGCACGCTATTGCGAATGGAGAACAGATAGGGTTAACGAATTGTTGCTTCGCGAGCGTGGTTATATGACCAGCTTTAGAGACTTAAACGGCGGTACTGCAAGAGCTAATGGTGCTGGCGCTGCAGCTGGCCCCAAATCTACCGGACCTTTTAGTACTGGAACTTATTTAAACGACCAGATCGATGATAAGGGGAAAAGAGCAATGAGAGATTTAAACCCTTCCAGTGCAGGAGCAGCCACCGGCAAAAACATGGCAACCAGAAATGTAAGACTTGAAGACGGTATTTTGAAACAGCCTTATCGTTTACCTACGGAAACGGAATGGGAATATGCTGCATTGGGACTTATTGGTAATACTCAATATGAAAACATCAATGACAATAAAATATATCCATGGAGCGGCTTAGGCTTAAGCTCGGCTAAGAAAAGCACTAGAGGATTGATACTGGCCAACTTTAAAAGAACTAAAGGTGATTATATGGGTGTTGGTGGTTCATTAAATGATAAAGGAGCAATTACTGTTGCTGTAAGATCCTACACACCAAACGATTTCGGACTTTACAACATGGCTGGAAACGTAAATGAATGGACTGGAGATACCTACCGTGTGAGTACATTCGAAGCGGCAGAGGCTTTCAACCCATTCAGGGGTAACCTTTACCAGGATAAAAAGATCATTGATGCAGTTACGGGTAAGATTGCTGTTGACAAGTACAACAGACCTGTCATGATCAATGCCTTAAACGCAAAAAAACAAACCTGGGCAGAAAAACAAGCAGCAGCAGCAAAACCTGATTCTGTAAAAACCTTCAATGCCGATCAACGTGGTTACAGAGATCCAGAAAGCGAATTGTATGGTGAGATTACCTTGGTAAACAACCAATCAAAGGTATATAAAGGTGGCTCATGGAATGATCAGGCACTATGGCTTAATCCTGCAAGCAGAAGATTTTTGCAACAAGACGAATCCTCAGCAGATATCGGTTTCCGTTGCGCAATGAGTATGCTAGGTGCACCTGAAATTCATCCAGCAGGGAAAGCTCAGTTTAAAAACAAACCACCTAGAGGTTTCAAAGGAAGATAATCCAACCGAATTATAAACAAGAAAAGCTGCGCTTCAAATGAAACGCAGCTTTTTTTTATGCCTCTTTTTAGTTAGGAGAACTGTATCAGCACTTCGTTTTTCTCGACTTTAACGCCCTTATTAACCAGAACTTTCTTAACCGTACCACTACTTGGTGATTTAAGGATATTCTCCATCTTCATCGCTTCCAATACCAATAGGTTATCCCCTTTATTCACTTCCTGACCTTCTGCAACCATGATATTCAATACCAAACCAGGCATCGGTGCTTTAACTTCCAGCATCTTATTAGCCTTTGTATTGTCAAGGCCAAGCTGCTTAAGCAACAGGTCGTATTGGTCTTCAATGGCCACTTCATAAAGTGTTCCATTCACCTTAACTACACTTTTCTTTTCTGCCTTATCCTCAGAAACCAATTCTATATTGTATGATTTGTTATTGTATATAACATGTGTATGGCCATCTGCAAGTGTTGTCGAATCAATCTGTAACTCCACACCATCTACTTTCAATAGCTTTTGCTCAAGTTCTACATCAAAATTATATCGGTCATTTACTTTTACATTCATAGTTATTGTGTTAATGCATACTGAATTAAATTTGCACCCATTTTAAGTGCGCTTGTCCGCTTTTCCTGAGTATCCTCAGGATAGGTGCCAAAATCTTCCCAACCATTGCCTAGATCGCATTCAAATGTGTAATAACAAACAATCCTGTTCTGCCATGTCAAGGCATATCCTTTAGCAGGCTTACCATCATGTTCGTGTATTTTAGGAAGCCCATTAGGGAACTTAAACTTTTGGTTGTATAGACTGTGGTTGGCTGGCAATTCTACAAATGACAATTCAGGAAAGACCTTTTTCATCTCTGTACGGATAAACTTATCCAGGCCATAATTATCATCAATATGGAGGAAACCACCGCCAATTAAATATTTACGGAGATTAGCAGCCTCAGCATCACTAAAAACCACATTCCCATGTCCGGTAAGATAAACAAAGGGGTAATTAAAAATATCAGCACTACCTACTTCCACAATTGCTTCTTGTGGGGCAAAATTGGTTTTAAGGTTTTGATTACAAAATTCAATCAGATTTGGCAATGCCGTACGATTGGCATACCAATCGCCACCACCATTGTATTTCAACTTCGCTATTTTATAGGTAGGCACCCAGAAACTACTCAGCAGCACAACTGTTAAAAGAAGTAAAAACCGTCCCCTCATCTATTTAAATAATTCACTTCAAAACAAGCAGCCAAGGCCGCGGTTTCTGTTCTTAATCGTGTATTACCTAAAGTTAAGGGTTTATAGCCGCTTTGCAAAGCCAATTCAATTTCAGTACCTGTAAAATCGCCTTCGGGGCCAATAAGGATCGTGTAACGTTCCTTTGGTCTGGTTACCTCGGCAATAAACTGCCTTGGTTCATTATCCAAACAATGCGCAATCATTTTAACGCTATCGTTAGCTTGTTTTAGAAAAGTGGATAAGCTAATTTGGGGATTTAATACCGGGTGATAAGCTTGCAGCGATTGCTTTACTGCAGAGGTGATGACCTTATACAGGCGGTCCTCTTTAACGATTTTCCGCTCCGATCGATCACAAATAACTGGGGTAATTTCATCAATACCAATTTCAGTAGCCTTCTCCAGAAACCACTCTAAGCGGTCTATGTTTTTGGTGGGTGCAATTGCAATGTGCAGGTGATGATTGCGCTTATTGTATTCATGCTTTGCTTCCACCACCTTAAGGCTCACATGCTTTTTATGCTCCCCTGTAATTTCAGCCTTATAAAGACCGCCAATACCATCAATCAAGTAAACCATTGCACCGGTACCCAAGCGCAAAACTTTAGTACAATGCTTGCTCTCCTCCTCATTTAAAACATACTCGTTGGAGCTGATATCCGGGGTATAAAAAACATGCATTGGTTTGATTTTAATGTAAGTCTATCGCATCGCTTTTATTGATCACCAACTCCAGCTTAATGGTCTCTATATTTTGTTCTGTTTTCTTTAAGATCGTAAACAAGTAGCCATAGCATTCTTCGCTATCTCCAACCTCAGGTATTTTACCAAAAGCATGAGATACCAATCCACCTACAGTATCAAAATCTTCATCCTCAGGAAGGTCGTGTGGGAGGTGCTCATTTACATCATAAACTGTAGCGTAAGCATTAATGATAAATTCGGTATCAGATATCTTTTCTACTGTAGGCTTCTCCTCATCATACTCATCCTGTATTTCGCCAACAATTTCTTCTACAATATCTTCAAGGGTAACCATACCGGCAGTCCCACCAAACTCATCAATTACAATAGCAATTTGAATGCGTTTTTGCTGAAGTTCACTCAACAGATCATTGATCTTTTTAGTTTCAGGAACAAAATAAGGCTTTCTAATGATGTCACTTAACGTCCAGTCCTTATTTTGAGCCAACAACGGAAGGATGTCCTTAGCATGCACAATACCGATAATCTTATCAATAATATCATCGTATACAGGGAGGCGTGAATATCCTTCCGAAATAATCATTTCAACGACTTCCATTTTAGGGGTAGAAAGCTCTACACCAGAAATCTTAGTACGTGGAACCATAATATTTTTTACTACACGCTCATTAAAATCAAAAACGTTTTTAATCAGCTCATGCTCATTCGTGTCTAATGCGCCACTTTGCTTTCCCTGATCCAGCAAATAGTAAAGCTCTTCGGTACTGTGAACAGAATCATGTCCACCAATAGTAGAGATACCAAATACTTTCAAGACAATATTGGCAAAACCGTTTAGCACCCATATAAAAGGTCTAAACAACCAATAAAATGCCTGAAGTGGCAGGGCGATAAACAATGTGGTAGCCACTGGTCTTTGGATGGCAATAGATTTTGGTGCCAATTCTCCAAAAACAATGTGCATTACCGTAATGAACAAGAAGGCCAATCCGGTTGAAATAGAAGTTATCAATACCTCAGAAAGTTGGAAATTGATCAGCAAGTCATGCACAAGACTGTGCATAACAGACTCACCCACCCAACCTAAACCAAGAGAGGCCAGGGTAATTCCCAACTGTGTTGCGGCAAGATAACCATCCAAATGCTGGGTAATGTGTTTTGCGATGTTAGCAACACGGCTCCCGGATTTAGCTTTTATCTCAATCTGAGAAGCCCGAACTTTTACAATTGCAAACTCAGCAGCAACAAAAAAGCCGTTTAGGGCGACCAGAAAAAAGGTAAAAAATATTTTGAATAACTCCATTTAAGATTTATTTCTAAACTCTTTGTCGTAAAGCTCCATGCTTTCTTGTATTACTTTGTGTGCGTAACGCACTCCAAGTAAATGTTCAATTGTTACTTGTTTTTCTTCCAAAGCTTTGTAATCCTGGAAAAACTTCACGATTTCTTTCATTGTATGTGGAGGCAATTCCGCAAGGTCATTGATGTAGTTTACCGACATGTCGTTTTTAGCTACCGCAATAATCTTATCATCTTGCTCACCATTGTCTACCATGTGCATTACACCGATAACTTTGGCTTCAATAATGGTCATAGGATAAACATCCACAGAACATAGTACCAGGATATCTAATGGATCATTATCATCGCAATAAGTTTGCGGGATAAAGCCATAATTTGCAGGATACATTACAGAAGAAAAAAGAACACGGTCTAATTTAATTAGATTCGAATCCTTATCAATTTCATATTTCGCTTTTGATCCCTTAGGGATTTCAATAATTGCATTCACTATCTCTGGCACATTGTGGCCTGGAGATACACTGTGCCACGGGTGATGGTCGTCTTTACTCATTTTTATTGTTCAGTATTTGATAATTCATCATTGCCATCCTTAACCACTTTCTTTTTCACAAAGGTATAAATCAGCGGAATTGTAGTGATGACAATAAAACCTATAATTATATATAATAAATAATCGTTAATCTCTTTTTCAAATCTTTTGCCCAGAAAATAACCAAGCAAAGTTAAGGAAGCTATCCATATTAATGCACCTGCAACATTGTACAAGGCAAATCTTTTAAAATCCAATTTTACTACACCAGCAAAAATCGGTGCAAAAGTTCTAACGATGGGTACAAATCTACCCATAATCAATGCAAAAGCTCCCTGCTTATTGTAATATTCCTCTGCAGCCTTTAAATAACGGCGTTTAAAGAAGAAAGACTCCTTCCGATGATACAATACCGGGCCCGTCTTTCGACCAAACCAATACCCTACAAAATTGCCTGAAACTGCAGAAACACACAGACCAAAAATCAGGACATAGATATTTACATCTAATTTGCCTGTGGCGACAAACATACCGGCAAGGAACAAAAGATAGTCTCCAGGCAGAAAAAACCCAAAGAACAAGCCTGTCTCGGCAAATATCACGAACATTACAACGTAAAAACCACCTTCTCTAAGTAATTTTTCGGGATCAATGAAGTGCTGTAATGTGGTCCAGAAATCGTGCATATTTCAATTATTCGTAAAACTACAAATAATTATCAATAGAAAAGCCTATATCAAATTTAAAATTACCGCTGGATATACCCCTAAAAATATGGTAATCAAAGCCGAGAAAACAAGCACCAACTGGTATTGAAAAGGCGTTTGTAATTCCGTCTCGCTACCTTCTTTGAAATACATAGCCACAATAACTCTAAAATAATAATAGAAGCCTACCAGTGCATTTAAAATAGCAAAAGCAACCAGATATACCTGGTACTCCTTCATCACATTTAAAAACATCAGGTATTTCCCGATAAATCCAGCCGTAAGTGGAATTCCTGCAAGCGAAAGCATCGCAATAGTCAATATTAACGCCGTAAATGGATTACGTTTAGCCAGGCCATTAAAGCTATCGAAATTGTCGTTTCCAGTCTTCTGCTTCACCAAAATTAAAACCGCAAAAGCAATGATCGTTGCAAAAGTATAAGCAGCAGCATAGACCAATACATTGTTAGCCGAATTTGCAGTTAAAGCAATTAGTGAGAATAACAAATAACCCGCATGTGAGATACTCGAATAGGCCAACATTCTTTTAAAGTTCTTTTGGAACAAGGCCGTTACGTTTCCGATTAACAAGGTTAAACATACGATAGCCATCAATGGTGGCATCCAGAAATCATGTAAAGGCGCAAAAGTACCCGCAAACAAACGAAGGAATGCAGCAAAACCTGCAGTCTTAACGATCGTAGACATGAAGGTCGTAATCAATGTAGGCGCACCTTCATATACATCCGGTGTCCAAAAGTGGAATGGAGCAGCTCCAATCTTAAAACATAAGCCAACCATTAGCAATATGATCCCCGGATAAAACATCGGAGAAATTGATTTATAGTTGGTCACCAAATACTGATTGATTACTCCAAGATCAAAAGATCCTGTTGCACCGTAAATCAGCGTAATTCCAAATAAAAGAAAACCTGTAGAGAATGCACCCATCAGGAAATACTTTAATGAAGCCTCATTAGAGGCAAAGTTACTTTTACGTATACCCGCAAGGATATATAAACTCACCGACATGATCTCCACGCCGATAAACAACATCGACATATTTGTATAGGAAACCATGATCACGATACCTGTAAGGGCAAAAAGAATCAAGGTAAAGTACTCCGCAATATTTTCGCTGTCTGCAGCAAAGTAGTTTTGAGTAAGTAAAAATATAAGTAAAGTACCAAATACCGTTATTCCGGTAAATGCCAATGCAAAATTATCCATTTGCATCATGCCATAGTAGCTGTGATCGGCATTCCAGCCTGTGGCCACAAAAGCCAACGAGGTAAGTAAACCAAGTAAGGTAATGGGTAATAACGCTTTTTTAGCCTTAAACAAACCTGCGTAAAGCACCACTAAAGCTGTAACAGTTATTGTTATAATGATATTCATTTCCTTAGTTTACCGATGTTAATTTTTGTGTTACCTGTTCTATTAAATGTTGTACCGACGCCTCAGAAAGCTGCAGAATTGGTTTTGGATAAACACCCAATACAATAACCAATGCACAGATAACGTACAATACAACCTGCTCTGATCCTTTTATATCTGTAAAGCCAATGGTCAGTTCATTGGTTTTGCCCAGCATAATGTTTTGATACATTCTGAACATATAAACCGCACCAAAAATGATGGTTAAACCGGCAAATATTGCCGCCCATAAGCTATATTGATAAATACCAATCAGTAAAAGGAATTCCCCTATAAATCCATTGGTTCCCGGTAAAGCTACCGTTCCCAGAAGAATAATCAGAAATGCGATGGCCAACTTAGGTGCTTGTTTAGCAATACCACCCAATTCAGCAATCTTGTAAGTCCCCATACGGCCGGCAATAATATCCAGCACGAAGAACAAACCTACCACGTTTATACCATGACTCAACATCTGGATCATTGCACCCTGCATACCTTGCACATTTAAAGCGAAGATACCAGCAGCGATTAAACCAACGTGACCAATCGAAGAGTAAGCAACCAATCTTTTGGCATCCTTTTGTGTAAATGCAATCAAAGAAGCATAAACCACGCCGATGATAGATAAAATGATCGCCACATGTCCCCATTGCTGAACGCCAGCTGGTACGATAGGCAATAACCATCTGATCACACCATAAATACCCATTTTAAGCATGATACCCGAAAGTAACATGGTTCCTTGAGTCGGAGCTTCGGTATAGGTGTCAGGCTGCCAGGTATGGAAAGGAAATATTGGCATCTTAATCGCAAAAGCAATAAAGAAAGCCCAGAATATCCATGCCTGTTGAGTTGAATCTAAACTAAGGCTATAAAATGCCTGTATGTCGAAATTATTTGAAGGGTTCTGTAAATAAAGGTAAATGATACCTAACAACATGAACAATGAACCTGCAATCGTGTAAACAAAGAACTTCATGTTTACTTTAATGCGGTTTTTACCACCCCATATCGCACAGATAAAGTAAATTGGAATCAAAGCTGCTTCCCATCCAATATAGAATAGGAAAGCGTCCATAGCGGTAAACACCACCAATAAACCACTTTGCATAAACAATATCAAAGCGAAAAAAGCATTCGCATTTTTATACTGATGTTGGTAAGCCGAAAGAATGATGAGCGGAACCAATGCGTTAGTCAACAGTATCATGATCATGCTAATCCCATCAACACCGGCGTGGAAACTAATTCCAAGATCTTTTATCCATGGACAGTTTACCACAAACTGTGTGCTTGCATCCGGGATAAAATTACATACCATAACCAAGGCCAGGGCTAAAGAAACAATTGCATTAACCAATGCAACATGTTTTGCTCCATTTCCCGTAAACGCCGTAACCAAGGCGCCAAGCAATGGTATAAATATAAGAAGTAGTAAAAGTTGTTCCATTATCTTTTCTTGAACGATCTTTTATAGTGATAAATAAGTATACAATAACATTGAGATGATTCCTATCACCATCATAAAAATATAAAAGCCAACATTTCCCGTTTGCAATAAACGTAAGCCCTTGCTAGCCTCAGAGGTTGTCCAGCCCAAGCCATTTACAATTCCGTCTACAATTTTATTGTCAACGATTTTATAAAAGAAGCCTGAAATCGCATCTAAAGGCTTCGTGAATAAAGCATTATATATTTCATCAAAATAAAACTTGTTGTATGACAGGTTAGCCAATCCGCTGCGTTTGCCTTCGTCTGGTATAGGAATATGATTTTGTTTAACATATTTACCATAAGCAACAGCGATAGAGATTAACACCCCAACCACCGAAACAGCCATTAACATATACTCTGTAGCATGATCCGGAGATTCGCCTACATGTTTAATTACTGGAGACAACCAATGCGATAACCAATGACTTCCACCCAATGCTTCCGGAATACCAATCACACCACCAATGGCAGATAGAACAGCCAGAATGATCAAAGGCACAGTCATAGAGTTTGGTGACTCATGAATTTTCTCTTCAGCATGGTGTGTACCACGGTATTTTCCATAAAAAGTAAGGAACAACATTCTAAACATATAAAATGCCGTTAAGAAAGCTGTAAATACTGCAACTCCCCACATTACTTTATCATGTAAATAAACATGTGCTAAAATCTCATCCTTAGAGAAGAACCCTGAAAACGGTGGCAAACCTGCAATAGCAATGGTACCAATTAACATGGTGATAAAAGTAACTGGTAATTTCTTACGCAAGCCCCCCATATGACGCATATCCTGCTCATGGTGTAAAGCGTGAATTACAGAACCTGCACATAAGAACAATAGGGCTTTAAAGAAAGCATGGGTAATTACGTGGAAGAAAGCCCCATTGTAAGCACCAACACCTAAACCAAGGAACATATAACCCAATTGAGATACAGTTGAATAGGCCAGTACCTTTTTAATATCATTTTGTGTCAAGGCGATGATCGCTGCAACAACGGCCGTAGCCAAACCAACAATAGCAATTACATGCTGTATCATTGGTGCCAGGTCAAATAACAGGTTCGATCTCGCAATCATATAAATACCTGCTGTAACCATGGTAGCTGCGTGGATTAGCGCCGAAACCGGAGTTGGACCCGCCATCGCATCTGGCAACCAGGTAAATAATGGCAACTGCGCAGATTTACCGCAGGCACCTATAAATAAGAATAAAGCGATTAAAGCAATGGTACCATTACCGGGCAACATATTTTGCGCCTGAGGGAAGATCTTACCAAACTCTACACTACCAAAAGTTGTGAAGATTAAAAACACACCCAACAAGAAACCTAAATCACCAATACGGTTCATCACAAAGGCCTTTTTCGCTGCCGATGCATATGCGCTATTTGTATACCAGAAGCCAATTAGTAAGTAAGAACATAATCCTACACCTTCCCAACCGATAAACATCACAATATAGTTTGATCCTAAAACCAATAGCAACATAAAGAAGATAAACAGGTTCAGGTAGCTAAAAAACTTACCAAAACCTTCATCGCTATGCATATAGCCAATAGCGTAAATGTGGATCAGAAAGCCTACTCCTGTAATGATTAAGAGCATTAATGAACTTAATGGATCAACTAAAAAAGACAAAGGAATGTGTAAGCTTCCAGCGCTGATCCAATCAAAAAGAAATATCTCATGAGATTTATTCGTATCAGCACCCAGCTCAAAAAATATTCCCAAACTGATGGCGAACGAAATGAATATTACACTGCTTCCTATAAACCCGATCAGGTTTTTGGACAATGAATTTCTGCCAAGGCCATTTATTATAAAGCCCAACAGAGGAATCAACGGAACCAGCCAAACTAAATTTATCATCTTATAATTTCTTCTTAATAATTACCACTTAAGGCGATTCAACACATTAACATCTGTAGACTGGGTATTTCTGTAAATCATTACAATAATACTCAAGCCAATTGCCACCTCTGCGGCAGCCAGTACCATAATAAAAAACACGAATACCTGACCTGAAGCATCATTGTTATGTACCGAGAACGCGGTTAACAACAAATTCACGGCATTCAGCATCAGCTCTACAGACATGAAGATCACGATTGCATTTCTGCGTGTTAGCACACCAATAACACCAATAGTGAAGATGATTGCACTTAGCCAAATGTAATGGTTAAGCGGAACTCCTTGTAATTCCTGAGTAATGTTCCCCATTATACTTTTTCTTTTTTAGTTAATAATATAGCACCTACCATTGCCGAAAGCAATAAGATAGAACACAGTTCAAATGGCAACATAAAAGGGCCAAACAACTCTTTACCCAGGTTCTTTACCAAACCCAGATTAGGGTTTCTCAATACCACAGGATCAGAAATCGCTGTCGCTTTTAAAGCACCAGCCAATGTAACCAGTAAACAACATCCAGCAATAACGCCCACTACCTTAATCAAGGTCGATTTTAGTGGTTCATTGTCCTTATTCAGGTTCAGTAGCATCAATACGAAGAGGAATAAAACCATGATCGCACCCATGTACACAATAAAATTTACCACGGCCAAAAACTGTGCATTCAGCAAAATGTAATGAACCGTAAACGTAAAAAACGTAACAATCAGGTAAAGCACACTATGCACTGGGTTCTTTGCAAAAATAACCATCAGTGAAAAGATGATACTTAGTGTGGCAACAAAATAGAATATTGATGTAGTCATTTATTATTTATTTAATGGTTGTTCTACCAACTTATCTTTACCGTAAATAAAGTCTTTACGCAAATAATCAGCAGGTACAATTGGTCCATCCAGGTAAATTGCTTCTTTCGGACAAGCCTCTTCACACAAACCGCAAAAAATGCAGCGGAGCATGTTGATCTCATATACCGAAGCATATTTTTCCTCGCGGTAAAGGTCTTTCTCCTCAGGTTTACGCTCAGCGGCAATCATCGTAATTGCTTCTGCCGGGCATGATAAAGCGCATAAACCACAAGCTGTGCAACGCTCTTTACCTTCTTCATCTCTTTTTAAAGAGTGCATCCCCCTAAAATTGGTAGAGAACTCCCGCTCCACCTCAGGATATCTGATCGTCGCTTCTTTCTTAAAGAAGTGACTAATGGTAATAGCCATCCCCTTAGCGATAGCAGGCAAATACATGCGCTCTGCAAAGGTTAAGGGCTTTTGTTCTAATACTTTCTTCTTACTGGTTAATGGTTCCATTAAACCTCCTTATTATTCCACTTACGTGGATGTTAAAATCCTTCAATTACCGCAATCACCACACTGGTAACTACTATATTCGCTATAGCCAAAGGGATCAATACCTTCCAGCCCAAATGCATCAACTGATCGTAGCGGAAACGTGGAATAGTCCAACGAACCCACATAAAGAAAAATATAAATGCAAATATTTTAATAAAGAATACGCCTACTCCGATTAGCGGACCAATTACAGCTCCAGTATTGGCCAATACCCAATCCATACCAGGGTAGTTATAACCACCGAAATATAAAGTAGCCATTACTGCTGCAGAAACAAACATATTGATGTATTCAGCAAACAAATAGAAACCAAGTTTCATAGAGGAATACTCTGTGTGGTATCCACCAATTAGCTCCGTTTCACACTCAGGTAAATCGAAAGGCGCTCTATTCGTCTCTGCAAAAGCACAAACCATAAAAAGTATAAAGCCAACTGGCTGATACAATACATTCCAGTGCCAGCCATGCTGTCCTTCTACAATCTCTTTCAAGCTCATAGAACCCGTTACCAGCAATAAAGCAATGATCGATAAGCCCATCGCAATCTCATAACTGATATTCTGAGAAGCAGCTCTAATCGCACTTAACAACGAATATTTGTTATTGGATGCCCAACCACCAATCATCACACCATATACACCTAATGACACAACGCCAAAAATGTATAAGATACCAACGTTGATGTCCGTTACCTGTAAAGGGATAACCCGGTCGCCAATAGTGATTGCACTACCCCAAGGAATAACTGCAGTACCAATACAAGCGGTTAACATGGCCAAACCAGGACCAATCATAAACAACCATTTACTGGCATTTGTAGGAATAATCTCTTCCTTCATGAACATTTTTAGTCCATCAGCCAAAGGCTGCAATATGCCAAAAGGGCCTGCTCTATCCGGTCCTAAACGGTCCTGTAAAAAAGCAGCCACTTTTCTTTCTGCATAAGTAGAATACATGGCAATCACTAAACTGATACCAAATATGATAGCTACAAGTACAAATTTTTCAATTACAAAAGCTATATCCATTAGAATTTTATAGTTTTTTCTAGTTCAATGCGGTTCGCTTCCTGCAATTTCGGATTCGGCTGAATAACCGGCAATGGTTTTAAAGTTTCGTAGTGATTAGAAGAAATCACTGAAGTATCACTAATTTGTGTAGGATGTTCAATTACCCAATCCGCAGTTTTTTTCTTGTCAAAACGGCAAGTATTGCAAATAAACTCCTCTACTTCCCCGTAAATATCTTTACGTGCAGTAACCCTGATCACATCTTCACCTTTATACCACAACGTTACTTTACCGCTACAAGTAGGGCAATCTCTGTGTGCATCGATAGGTTTAGTAAACCAAACTCTGTTTTTAAATCGGAAAGTTTTATCAGTTAAAGCACCAACCGGGCAAACATCAATTACGTTTCCTGAAAAATCATTGTCAACCGCAGTCTGAATATAAGTTGAAATCTCCGAGTGATCACCTCTATTTAAGATACCATGTACCCTTTTATTTGTAATCTGATCCGCAGTAAACACACAACGGTAGCATAAAATGCAACGGTTCATGTGCAACTGGATCTTATCGCCAATATCTATACGCTCAAACGTTCTACGCTCAAACTCATATCTTGTTTTCTGCAAACCATGCTCGTAGCCAAGATTCTGAAGATCACATTCACCAGCCTGGTCACAAACCGGACAATCCAATGGATGGTTGATCAACAACATCTCTACTACACCACTGCGGGCTTCAATTACTTCTGGAGAAGTAATGTTCATCACCTCCATACCATCCATTACAGCAGTACGGCATGATGCTACCAGTTTAGGCATTGGACGCGGGTCTTTTTCAGAACCTTTGCTTACCTTAACAATACAAGTACGGCACTTCCCACCGCTGCCTTCTAATTTAGAATAATAGCACATTGCAGGTGGCACAATATCTCCGCCTATCTGCCTTGCAGCATTTAGGATAGAGGTACCGGGGGCCACTTCTACTGTTATTCCGTCTATGGTTACTTTAACTGTATCACTCATTGTTGCAGCTATTCTTTTCTCTGTTGTTAATTTTCTACCGTAACAGCTTTGGCAATCGGCTCAGCATAATTAGCCAAACCATAATTTGTAGATAAGCTTTTAACCGGCTCATTTACATGCCATTCAAATTCGTCTCTGAAATGTCTGATCGCACTTGCTACAGGCCATGCAGCCGCGTCACCAAGTGGACAAATCGTATTTCCTTCTATTTTTTTAGACACATCAACCAATAAGTCAATGTCGCTCATTTTGCCATGTCCATACTCCAACCTGTGCAGCACTTTTTCCATCCAGCCCGTTCCTTCTCTACAAGGCGAACACTGTCCACAACTTTCATGGTGATAGAAACGAGAGAAGTTCCAGGTGTTTCTAACGATACACTGATCCTCATCAAAAGCGATAAAACCACCCGATCCCATCATCGAACCAGTAGCAAAACCACCTTCAGACAATGACTCATAGCTCATCAACCTTGGTTCGCCATTGGCCAGCTTTAAAGTCAAATTTGCAGGTAATATAGGCACCGATGATCCGCCGGCAACGGTAGCTTTCAGACGTTTGCCATTAGCAATACCACCACACCATTCATCAGAATAGATGAATTCCTCAACAGGTAGGCCCAATTCAATTTCATAAACTCCCGGTCTCACTAAATTACCCGAAGCAGAAATCAATTTCGTTCCAGTACTGCGACCAATACCAACCTTTGCATACTCATCACCCCCATCATTAATGATCGGAACAACAGCAGCAATAGATTCCACATTGTTCACTACCGTCGGACAACCATACAATCCCGCAATAGCAGGGAAAGGTGGTTTAATCCTTGGGTTTCCGCGTTTACCTTCCAGTGATTCCAGCAAAGCTGTTTCCTCACCACAGATATAGGCACCACCACCTGGCTGAACGTATAGTTCCAGATCGTAACCTGAACCTAAAATATTTTTACCTAAAAATCCAGCATTTTTGGCTTCGGCAATTGCTCTCTCCAGAATACGGATCTGCGGCATCATCTCACCACGTACATAGATGTAAGAAGTCTTAGCACCCAATGCGAAACTGGAAACAATCATTCCTTCAATCAATGCATGGGGGATGTGTGTCATCAAATACCGGTCTTTAAAAGTACCCGGCTCCGACTCATCTGCATTGCAAACCAGGTAACGGGCAACGCCCTCTGGTTTAGCCAAAAAGCTCCATTTCATTCCCGTAGGGAATCCTGCACCACCGCGACCGCGTAATCCGGACTTCTTAACCTCTTCTACTACTTCATCAGGAGTAAGGGTCTTTAAAGCCTTCTCAACGGCACGATACCCGCCTTTTTGGCGATAAACATCAAGTGTATTGATGCCCGGTACGTTTATATGTTCTAATAATAGTTTACGTCCCATTATTTTTTGCGTAAATCTTCTATCAATTCGTCTACCTTTTGCTCGTTCAGGTTTTCGTAAAATGTATATTCAGGGCCAATTTGTAAAACCGGGCCGTAACCGCAAGCAGCTAAACATTCAACACCTCTCCAGCTAAATAAACCATCTTCGGTCACCTGGTTTTCTTTCACTCCAAGCTTCGCTTCAATATGGCCCATCAGCTTCTCAGCACCAACAAGACAGCAAGGTCCTGTTCTGCAAACCTCCAGTACATATTTACCTTGCGGCTTTAAAAAATACATGCTGTAAAACGAGGCTACCTCATAAACTTCAATATCCTGAATGTCCAAATAAGCGGCAACTTTATCCATTGCAGCTGGGCTTAACCAGCCTAGCTCAGCCTGCACTTCATGCAGAATAGGCAGTAAGGCCGACTTTTGCTTGCCTTCAGGATATCTTTTAACGAGCTCATCAAACTTTTCTATTAAAGCTGACGAAAACTCTACAGGTTGTTGTTCTTCTACTTTAAGCATCTAATTCTCCTGCAATAATATTCATGCTACTCATGTTAATAATGGCATCTGACAACAGCATACCTTTACTCATGGACGCATACATTTGATAATTTATAAAACTAGGTCTTCTGAAATGCAAACGGTAAGGTGTTCTTCCACCATCATTGATCAGGTAAAAACCAAGCTCACCGTTACCACCTTCAACAGCATGGTAAACCTCAGCTTTAGGGGCATCAATCTCTCCCATCACAATTTTAAAGTGATAAATCAATGCTTCCATATTGTTATATACCTCTTCCTTGGCCGGTAAATAGAATTCAGGAACATCTGCATGGAATATTCCCGCAGGTTCTTTCTTCAATTTCTCCATTGCCTGCTCAATCATACGTACACTTTGCCACATTTCTTCATTACGAACCCTATAGCGATCATAAATATCACCGCTGGTACCTACCGGAACATCAAAATCAAAATCCTGATATGATGAATAAGGCTCGCTCATACGTACATCATAATCTACACCTGTAGCGCGCAACAATGGACCAGTCCAGCTAAAATCTAAGGCCTGTTCCGGAGTCACACAAGCTACCCCCGCAGTACGATCAATAAAGATCCTGTTACGGTTTAGTAAACTTTCAAACTCCTTCAATGCTACGGGAAACTCTTTCAAAAACTTATTGATCTTTGCAAAAGCGATGTCATTGAAATCTCTTTCAAAACCGCCGATACGGCCAACGTTTGTTGTTAAACGCGCACCGCAAATCTCTTCGTAAATCTCGTAAATATGTTCCCTGAACTGGAAAAGGTAAAGGAAAGTTGTAGTTGCTCCCGTATCCTGAGCAATAATGGTATTGCAAATGATATGGTCAGAAATACGTGCCAATTCCATGATGATTACCCTAAGGTAATCCACGCGCTTAGGCATTTGAATATTCAGCAATTTCTCTACTGTCATATGCCATCCCATGTTATTGATGGGCGACGAACAATAGTTTAATCGATCTGTTAAAGGCGTGATCTGATAAAACGGCCTGTGTTCAGCAATTTTTTCAAATGCACGGTGAATATACCCAATGGTAGAAACACCACTCACAATGCGTTCACCGTCCATTTGTAACACGTTCTGGAACACACCATGGGTTGCCGGGTGTGTTGGGCCCAAATTAAGGGTTACCAATTCACTCTGCGGATCATTATCTGTATATACTGGTTGATTGTGACTCATATGCTTATCTACCAAAGTATTCATCTTTTTTATCTACTCTATTTGGATCTTCCAAAGGATATTGCTTCAACATCGGAAAAACGCCAAGATCATCCATGTTTAAGATTCTTCTTAAGTCAGGATGTCCCTCAAATTTCACACCGAAAAAGTCGTAAGTTTCGCGTTCCATCCAGTTTGCACCATTCCAAACCGAAGTTGCGGTAGGGATAGTAGGATGCTGCTCATCAATATATACTTTTATCCTTACTCTGATCCCTTTAACCATACTATGCAAGTGATAAACCACTGCAATACCATGCTTTTTTTCAGGATAATGAACCGCCGTAATATCTGTAAGGAAATTAAAGTCAGTTACCGTGTTTTCTTTCAAAAACTTAAGCACTTCAATAATTACATCTTTAGTCGTTTCAAAAGTAAGTAAGCCATAAGGCTCATTCACGTCTGTAATCTTATTACCAAACTTCTCGTCTAGCAATGCAATTACTTCTTGATTAGTCACCTTTGCCATTATAGTATTCCGTATGAAGCCAACATTTCTTTGTACTGGTCAGAATCCCTTCTTCTCGAAGATTCATTTCTCACCAATTCCTGAATTTTACCAAAGCCATCTAAAATAGCTTCAGGTCTTGGTGGACAGCCCGGAACATATACGTCAACAGGGATAATTTCGTCAATACCCTGCAAAACAGAGTAAGTATCGAATATACCTCCACTTGATGCACAAGCACCTACAGCAATCACCCAACGAGGTTCAGCCATTTGCAAATAAACTTGTTTTAAAACCGGGCTCATCTTTTTGGCGATGGTACCCATCACCATTAGCAAATCTGCCTGACGCGGAGAAAAGCTTAAACGTTCTGACCCAAAACGGCCAAGATCGTAATGAGAACCCATGGTTGCCATAAACTCGATACCACAACAAGATGTAGCAAAGGGTAGCGGCCATAACGAATGGGAGCGAGCCAAACCAATAACTTTATCTAAAGAGGTGGCAAAAAAACCAGATCCTTCAATGCCTGGCGGCGCGTCTACTATATTGATGTCACTCATGATACAAAACGAAAAAGGTTCATTCCTTTAAAGAATGAACCACAAATTTACAATTTTTTGAAGCAATTGGTCTACGCTATCTGCATTTAGAACCGATCTAAATAGATTAATTCCAGTCCAGCGCTTTCTTTTTTATCACATATATAAAACCCAGTAATAGGGTCCCCATAAATATAAACATTTCTACCATGCCGGTCATGCCCAGCTCCCTGAAATTAACTGCCCAGGGATACATGAAAATTACCTCAATATCAAAAAGGACAAAGAGGATAGCTACTAAAAAGTATTTAATAGAGAATGGCTGACGCGCATTACCAATGGTCTTAATCCCTGCTTCAAAGGTTTCCAATTTATCTTTGGTCTTCCTTCTTGGCCCTAAAAAGTGTGTTGCAATTAAAGTAACAACAACAAATCCTAAAGCAACGATTACTTGAATTATAATTGGTAAAAAATCTACAGGTACACTTTGCGTTTCCATTTGAAAATAATTTGGGACAAAAATAAAACAAAAAGGCAGGATAACAACCCTGCCTTTCTATTTATTATTTAATTTATTACTTTTTCTTCATCGGAGCCTTAGGAGCCGGTGATGTCAAATCCTTTAAGCGGTTTTGAGCACCTACGTTTGCAGGGTCAATAGCCAAAGCCTTATTCAGGTATTCTTTTGCTTTTTCTTTATCAGTCTGAGCGTAAAAAGAACCTACATAAACATAAGCCTCTACAAGGTCCTTAGCTGAAGCAGTAGCCAATTCAGGCTTAGTCACAGTAACCAGTTGAATCAACTGCTCATAATAAGGAACAGCCAACCATTTAGGGTTATTAGGGTCATCAGAATATTTAGCAACACGCGCTCTGAAAGTATAAGCTAAAGCAAAATCATTTTTCACCTTAATGATGTGCGCAAAAGCAGAATCCGCCTCAACCATGATTTTCTTATCAGGGTGTTTACCATCTCTGTCTTTAATTGCATAGTCATAGTATCTAGCTGTACCTAAGTAATAATAATTGGTTAAAGCATTTTTTCCTTCAGGATTAGCCTTCACAGAAGCTGCGTACGCATCACCTGCTTGACTATATTTTTTACCTTTAAATAAAGCCAACGCTACTTCGTCCAAAGCCTCAGTAGTAGTCGAATCCTTAGCCACTGCTTTAAGGATCGTAGGTAAAGCCAAACTATCATTACCATTCTGCAATAAAGCTTTACCCAAGTATAAATAATCACCTGCTACTATACGTGAAGTATCTTTATTCTTAGCAAAGAAATCATTCATATACTCTAAACTTTTCGGATAGTTCTTATTCTCAAATGCCGAATAACCACGTAATCTTAAAACTACAAGCGCTTTTGGATCATTAGGGTTAGTTGTTGCAAGTGCAGATGTTACTTCCTCTAAAGTTTTAAAATCCTTTGCATAGAACAAGAACTGCGCATAACGCAATTTCGACTCAAAAGAGTTATCAGTTAAATCAATATATTTCTTGTAATTTTCTACAGCCTGAGCAGATCTTGCTGGAAACTCATTAGCCAGTTGAAGTGCCCACTGCATATACAGCTCCGCAATTTCACGGTAAGCAGGACCATAGTTAGGATCTTTAGCAATCACCTCTTTTAACGCTTCTTCCGACTCCGCAAATGCCCTTGATTCTTTGTACATACGGCCAATCTGAACTTTACCTCTTAAAAGAGCTTCGTTGATGTTACCTGCACGCATATAATTTTGCAAAGCCTCAGAGTTTTTCTTTTGCAAAGCATAATAATCACCTAATGCTAAAAACGTTTCTGCGTCTTTATCATTTGCATCCAGTTCTTCAGCTTTTTGAAGGTATGGCAATGCAGCCTCAAAATCAGGCTTAGCTCCTGAGATATACGCTTTTCCAATATACAATTGAGGGATATAATCTTTTTTAGAAGAAACTTCTACCGCTTTAGCAAAGTTTGTTTTTGCTGATGTTGGATTATTCGAAGCTAAATCCGCTTCACCAAGACCAATATAATTTAATGAATTTTTAGCATCAGCAGCCACACCCTGAGTAAATACTGCACGTGCAGAATCAGGATACTCCATAAGTAAATATACCTCTCCTAAAGTATAGTAGTTTTCGCCTTTACTGGCTTGATTCTTTACAAGTGTTTTAAGCATTGAAGCCGCTTTCTGATACTGTTCAGCATCTATGGCCTTCTTTGCGTCACTTAAGCTCTGAGCAAAAGAGGCAGAACCCATCACTACTAAACCTAAACTTAAGGTTATTGCTTTCTTTGTCATTTTCATGGTTCGTTTATTGTTTTTTAGTTCTTTTGAAACTTGCCCACGCAGGCTTCATCTTTCAAATATAAAATTTAGTTTGTATTCTTAAAATTAAAATCGCGAGAAGCCATCTTATGTGGACCTAATCCGGATTTAAGTACAATCAGTTGTCCCCTCGGACTTACTAACCAATTTGCAAAACCTGTACCTAAACCATCCCTGCCTTCCGCATTGATAATATATATATTTCTTAAGAAAGGATAAATTCCATTAATTAAATTCGTCTGGATTGGTTGATAAAATTTATCATCCCCTTTTTTACCCTTCACATTCTTCACGCCCATCATCTTCACTTTATCCAGATAACCGGCCATATCTTTGTTATTATCGATCAGCCAGTTCACTCCTACAACTCCTATAGACCCTTTATTTTCTGCAATATACTTAATCACATCGTTATTGGTCTTTAAAGTATAAATTCCTTTTGGCGGCAATGTTGTAATGCCTGCCAGTGTTTTAAAATAACGTAAAGTACTCGAATAAGCATTATCGAATACCAACTGTTTACCATTTATTGATGTCCCTTTTAATATACTAACGACCTCATCCACTGTAATATTGCTATCCAGGTTATCCTTATTGGTAATTAAAGCAATGCCATCAATTGCAAACCTCGAACTTTTTGGGACAATACTTCTATTTCTATACATCTTATCCTCTTCAGGTGTAAGCATTCTCGATGAAATAAGCACCCGCACACTGTCATTTAAAAAAGTAGGCAGGATGCGCTGCTCGTTGCCCTCGATGATGGTAAACTTAGTATCCGGGTAATCTGTTTTAAATACTTCTATCTGATCGGCTAACACTCCCGAGAAAGACTCGTCTACCAGCATACTCACAGTACCAGATGTACGCGTCTCTTCCACACCGCTTGCAGGCTTTGGCTTCTGTTTACAAGCCACAAAAACCATCAGTAAAAGGACAAAACTAAGATTCTTCATACTAAACAATAAATTATTAATCCTCTTCAGGTTTCTGGTTAATTAAACGTATAAATCTGATCACTGCATAGGCGATCAACAAGCAGCCTAACAAGATTCTGTACATCGGCTGAATCTGATTCAACAGCGTTGTTCCAAAGATCAACATCCCGCCAAGTACCAGGTAAAAGAGGAACATGACCAGCCCTAAAATGAACAGAAATCGCTGTTGAGGCGATTTCTGTCTAAATGTTTCGAAATTAAACATTCTAATTTGATAAGGTAAAGCTAATTGGAATATTGTACTTCACACGTACTGGTTTACCGTTTTGAATACCCGGTGTCCAGTTCGGACTCGCTTTAAGTACCCTGATGGCTTCCTCATCGGTACCGCCACCTAGTTTTCTTTCCACTTTAATGTCAGTAAGCTTTCCATTTTTCTCTACTACGAAAGATAAGAACACTTTACCTTGAATATTATTCTCTTGAGCCATTGCAGGATATCTAACTGCTTTTTTCAAGTAAGCGTAGAATTTCTCCAAACCACCTGGGAATCCTGGCTGAGTTTCGATACTCACAAAGTCATAAACCTTGGTATCTTCCACTACTGCTGCCTGTTTAGGGCCATCTCCAACCGGACCAGCGATAACGATATCAGCTGTTGGGTCACCTTCAATGGTTTTCTGACCTGGGTCAGCCTTTTTCAAATCTTCAATCTGAACAGGTTCTTTATCAATTACCTCATTATCCGGTTTTACAATCGGAGGAGGGAATTTAATCTGATCCTGTTTTGGTGGCGGTGGCTCAACCGGTGGTGGCGGAGGTGTCTCCGGGTTTACCGGTGGAGGTGGCGCAACCACAACCTCAACCTGTTTCACTACCTCTTCTTCAGGTAGCTTACCTTTGATCAAGCTAATGATCTTAGGCGCCACAAACATCAGTATAAATACCGATGATGCGATGACAAGAGCCTTTGTAGTATTTGCAGCACTTTGCTTACGCAGCTCGTAAGCTCCGTATTTCTTATTCTTATTTGCAAATACAACGTCTAGCCACTCTGTCTTTAATAAATCTATCTTAGAACCAAACATAGCTTCCTATTTTTAATATTGTTAATTATTTTATTATAAAATTCCAGCCTGTTTCATGAACTCCTTTTCACTATCAAGAATGTTCTCGTCATCAATCGCTGGTGCTGTAGTGATCTTAGTGATCGACAACTCATCCATAATATCAACAAAGTTCTTATAAGTCGCTCCAGAAGTCGGTTTAATAATCATAATGATCTGCCTTCCGCCAGTAGCATCTGCTACCTTCTTTTTATTATCTAATATTGACTTTCTGATATCAGCAAAAGCTTCAACATTAGGTTTTGATTTACCTGCTTCCCCCATATACCAGGCTACTTTATTGTTTTTACCCAATAAGATAGTCATCGTTTCCGAAGCACGTAATTCATTCCTTTCAACTGAGTTATCGTCTTTATCAGGCTTTGCAATATCCATTGCAATTGGTTTCGACAGGGAGGTGGTTAACATAAAGAAAGTGATTAGCAAGAAGGCCAAATCCACCATCGCAGTTAAATCTACTTTGGTACTTTGTTTCTTACTCCTTACTTTTTTGCCTTTTTTGCCCCCCCCGCCGGAGGTATCTAATTCTGCCATAATATAATATTATTTAGCATCGCCTTCGGCGGATGTAATTAAACTGAATTTGTTAATTTTTTGCTTCTGAAGAATGTCAACGATTTTTTTAACCGAAGGATACTCTTCTTCTGCATCTCCTTTTATACTCACACGCATTTGTGTAGAGTGTAATTCGGCAACAGACGTACGGGACTGCAGGATCCATTCGGCCAACTGATTGTCAGTTGAATCGGCAGGAATACCACCAGCGTTCTTTTGAAACTCTGTTCTTTTCTCTCCATCCATAGCGATGAATCCTTTTAAACTCTGGATCGGAACTCCAAACGCTCCAATTACACCAAAACGCTCACGCTCTTGTGGAGTAAATTGAATGTTGTATTTTTCGCCCATCTTATCCAGCGTAGACATTTTAACGTCTTTACCTACGATTTCGTAGAACACTTGTCCTTTACCTATTGACAATATCCCCATATCCAAATCAGGAACCTTAAGTTTATAGGTCGATGAAGGAATAGTAACATCCAAAGGATCAGGTTGGCGCGCTGTTGCTGTTAATATAAAGAAAGTAAGCAATAGGAAAGATACATCGCACATGGCGGTCATATCTATCGCAGTACTCTTTCTTTGAACCTTTGCTCTTGGCATAATTTTTTAAAATTACTTATGTTTTAAACTAATGATGTTAATTCTCCCGGTTTTCCATAAAGCCGGTAAAAAAAAATTCATTATTTTTTATTTATGCGTACTAGCGTAAGTTTGGATGATGCTGAAACCTGCTTCATCAATTGCATAAGTTAATTTATCAATTTTAGAAGTAAGGATGTTGTACATGATAATTGCAAGTGTAGAAGTACCAATACCTGTAGCCGTGTTAATCAAAGCCTCAGAGATACCAGTTGCTAACGCAGCTTGATCTGGAGCACCAGAGTTAGCCAAACCACCGAAGGCCTTGATCATACCTGTTACTGTTCCTAATAGACCCATCAAAGTACCTACTGATACTAAAGTAGCAATTACAGTTAAGTTTTGCTCTAACATTGGCATTTCCAAAGTAGTAGCTTCTTCGATATCTTTCTGGATAGCTAAACATTTTTGGTCAGTGTCCATATTTGGCTCAACTTCCATTTCACGGTATTTTTTCAATCCCGATTTGATAACGTTTGCAACAGAACCTTGTTGTTTGTCACACTCAGCCATTGCAGACTCAATGTTGTTTGCATTTAAAAGAGACTGTACTTTTTTTACAAAGCCATCTAAGCTTCCTTTACCTGTTGCTTTACCAATAACAATAAAACGCTCAACAGAGAATACGATTACCATTAAGAACATACCCATTAGGATTGGTACGATAAAACCACCTTTATAAGCCATACCTGCGTAGTTACCTACTTTAGGCAAATTTTCAACGTTATCGTCGATAAAGTTTTTTGGATCACCCAGGATAAATTTAAAAATACATATACCGATGATGATACAAATTGGAATCGTTAATGTAGCGAATAGATTTGAAGCTGTCGAGCTTTCTTTTTTTACTGTTGTAGGTTTTGGTGCGTTTGCCATTTTTTTTTAGTTTTTTAGTTTTTAGTACTTTGTTTTTTAAAATTAGATAAATATTCCGTAATACACACAACGACCATTATAAAGTATTGTTGTAACAACAAATTTATAATTTTCATTTTAATTCCAAATTAAATTATCGTTAGCCTATTCCCCCGAATATTTCCCTTCACGTAGTTAGTATAATTAAAAAAGATTGTCCCGGTGGAGAGACAATCTTTCGCAATTAAAACTAAAAAAAAATTGAAATGCAAATTTTTCGAGAAAAAAATGCTTTTAATGTGCGTTTTCGACAACTTTAGGCACGGATGCAAGCATTTCTTCACTCGCGTAGGCTTCAAACTGCTTAAAGTTATTTATAAATGCCAAAGCCAATTCGTTTGCTTTTACATCATATTCCTTCGGATCCGACCAGGTATTTCTTGGGTTCAATATTTCTGCAGGGACATTCGGACAGCCTACAGGAATACACAATCCGAATACAGGGTCTGCCTCAAAAGCGATATTTTCAAATTCACCCTTCAATGCCGCAGCAATCATGGCCCTTGTATAGGCTAATTTCATCCGTTTTCCTACGCCATAAGCTCCGCCACTCCATCCTGTATTGATCAGCCAAACATTCACCTTGTGCTTTTGCATCTTCTCGCCTAGCAAACTTGCATAGCGTGTTGGGTGCAATGGCATAAATGCTTTACCAAAACAAGCAGAGAAGGTCAACTGAGGCTCTGTAACCCCAGCTTCTGTTCCTGCAACCTTAGCAGTATAGCCAGATATAAAATGGAACATCGCCTGTCCCGGAGTTAATTTTGATATCGGAGGTAAAACGCCAAACGCATCAGCCGTTAAAAAGAAAATATTTTTAGGCATTCCGGCTATTGATGGTAAAATCGCATTATCAATATAATCAATAGGATAAGCTACCCTCGTATTTTCCGTTTTATCTATATTACAAAAATCTACGGTACGTGTATGAGGGAAATAATTGATATTCTCCAGCAATGCGCCAAACTTAATGGCATTATGTATCTGAGGTTCTTTTTCGGCAGTTAGATCTACACATTTAGCATAACATCCGCCTTCAAAATTGAACACAGAATCGTCACTCCAGCCATGCTCATCATCACCGATCAGTCCTCTTTCAGGATCAGCCGAAAGCGTGGTTTTCCCTGTTCCAGAAAGGCCAAAAAAGATTGCTGTATCGCCGTCCTTGCCTACATTGGCAGAGCAATGCATCGATAAAGTCTTTCTTTGTTCGGGTAAAATGAAGTTAAGTACAGAGAATATCCCTTTTTTTATCTCCCCGGTATAACCTGATCCACCTACCAAAATCATCTTTTTAGTAAAGTTCAGGATAGAAAAATTTGGTTGTCTGGTCCCATCTACAGCAGGATCAGCTAAAAAAGTAGGCGCAGCTATAATCGTCCACTCTGGTTGGCCAACCACCTCTTCTTCCTCCCCAAATCTCAAAAACAAGTTATTGGCGAAAAGATTTTGATAAGCCGTTTCCGTAACCACTCTGATGGTTGTTTTATACTTTTCATCCGCACAGGCATAAGCATCCCGTACATAGAAATCCTTCTGGTTAAGGTGCACAGTAATCTTATTAAAAAGGGAATCGAAATGTTGTGCATCAATTTTGATGTTGATGTCACCCCACCAAACGGTATCCTGAGTAATGTCATCGCAAACAATAAATCTGTCTTTCGGAGAACGACCGGTAAATTTACCTGTGTCAATTGCCAATGCACCGCTATCGGCAAGCGTACCTTCTCCATTCTTCAAGGCCTCTTCAACCAGTTGTGCCACATTAAGCTGAAATAGAGCATTATCTGAATCTAGGTTCAAATAGTTCAAGTCAGGCTTAAGCATAAACGCTTTGCTCATAAATAAGTAAGTTAGTCCGACAAAGTTATGCAGATAAAAAGGGAATAAGCGTAATTTTGCCCGAAAAAATTTACTTATTGTCGCAGATACACCAACTTCAATAAGCTGAATATCAACAATTTAAAACGTTTTCAGAAAACATTATCAGCCCCCTGATTTTTTGACTTTAAAGCCTTCTTTTTGAAGCAACAACAAGACTTTATCTCTAAAGTCGCCCTGGATTAGAATTTCGCCATCTTTACTTGCTCCGCCTACCCCGCACTTGGTTTTCAGCATTTTGCTCAGCTTCTCCAACTCTTCATCACTCCCAACAAAACCAGTAACCAATGTTACAGCTTTTCCGCCACGGTTCTTTTTGTCCAACATTACACGCAAATTCTGCTGATTGTTAGCCAGAGCTTCAGCAGGTTCTGCATTTTCATCCTCGTAAGTAAAAGATGGATCTGTTGAATACATGATTCCACCTAAGTCGCTTAGTGTTTTCTTTTTAGGCTTCATAATCAGGCGTAATGATATTTAAAGACAGAGGGTTAACAGTAACGGCGATTTCTTTCCCCATAAAATAAGGCTCTCCATCAATATGTATGGCATCTTCCTTTATCCGGCTGATGTGTATATTTTTTCCTTTAATAATTTCTACCATATTCGAGTTGTCTGTTTTTAACCGTAGCATTTGATAAGCCAAAACAGGAATTTTATACAATGGAAACTCCTTTACAATACAAACATCCAGCAAGCCATCTGTAACCGATGCTTTTGGAGAGATGTGTGCATTGTTGCCATACTGCGAAGAATTGGCTACACTGATCACAAATGCCTTGCGCGAGTATTCCTTTCCATCCACCGTAATCTGATACGTTTGCGGCTTGTAGCTAAACATTTCTTGCAAACCCAATTTTACATATCCACTTAGTCCCCGACTCTTATTACCTGCAAACACAGAGCTGATGTGGGCATCAAATCCCATACCGGCCATGTTAAAAAAGCACTTCTCGTTAAATGTAGCTGTATCAATAACCGATACTTTACATTTATTAATCACGTTTATCGCTTTTACCGTATTCATCGGTATTTTTAAGAATCTTGCTAAACCATTTCCTGATCCAAAAGGCAAGACACCAAGTATTTTGTTTTGCTGCATTACTTTGGCTGCAACTTCATTTATTGTGCCATCGCCGCCAACGGCAACAATCACATCAAAGTTCTTGTTTGCAGCTTCCTCCGCTATTTCAGCAGCATGGCCAACATATTCAGTAAAAGCAAAGTTCGGATTGAACTTTGTCCGATCCAGATGAGCGTCTATCAGTGCAGGAATTTTTAACTTATTCTTCCCCCCCGATATTGGGTTTATGATAAATAAAATATTTAATTTTGACAAGGTCTTCGCGCTTTATTAGAATACAAAATAATAGATATTTTTTGACTATTTGAATATATAGTGTAATTTTGCAGCATTAAAGTGGACTGATTTGCGATGCTATGTAAAAATAGCGGGATTGCAACCACGTAAAAAAAAGTGCTAACCTGTCATACACTTCATTTTACTGCCTGTTTTTGCAGGATCAACTTCCATTTTACGTAATTGTTTACTTATTTAAATTAATTATTTAAAATGTCGTATTTATTTACATCAGAATCTGTTTCCGAAGGACATCCTGATAAAATCGCTGATCAAATTTCTGACGCGCTAATCGATAACTTCTTAGCTTTTGATCCAGATTCAAAAGTAGCATGCGAAACATTAGTGACTACCGGCCAGGTCATTCTAGCCGGAGAGGTAAAATCTACTACCTACCTGGATGTACAACAAATTGCCCGTGATGTAATCCGTAAAATCGGTTACACCAAAAGTGAGTATATGTTTGAGGCGAACTCTTGCGGTATCCTTTCGGCTATCCATGAGCAATCTCAAGACATCAACCAAGGAGTGGATAGAAGCAGCAAGGAAGAGCAAGGTGCTGGTGATCAGGGAATGATGTTTGGTTATGCAACCAGCGAAACTGAAAACTATATGCCTTTGGCCTTAGACTTGTCGCATACTTTGCTACAAGAACTAGCTATCTTAAGACGTGAAAACAAGGAAATCACTTATTTACGCCCAGATGCGAAATCTCAGGTAACTCTTGAATATTCAGACGATAACAAGCCGGTACGTATTGCTGCGATTGTAATTTCTACACAGCATGATGATTTTGCTGAGGAAGCTACAATGCTAGCCAAAATCAAAAAAGACTTAGTTGACATCCTGATTCCAAGAATCATTGCCAAATACCCTCAATACGCACACTTCTTTAACGATAAAATTGAATACCATATCAACCCGACCGGTAAGTTCGTAATCGGCGGTCCACATGGTGATACTGGTTTAACAGGCCGTAAAATCATTGTAGATACTTATGGTGGTAAAGGTGCACATGGTGGTGGTGCTTTCTCAGGAAAAGATCCAAGTAAGGTTGATAGAAGTGCAGCTTATGCTACTCGTCACATTGCTAAAAACCTTGCTGCAGCAGGTGTTGCTGATGAAATCCTGGTACAGGTAAGTTACGCTATTGGTGTAGCTCAACCTATGGGAATTTATATCAACACTTACGGAACAAGCAAAGTAAACAAAACTGATGGCGAGATTGCTAAAATCGTAGAGGGCATATTTGATATGCGTCCTTACTTTATTGAGCAACGCTTGAAATTAAGAAATCCCATTTATAGCGAAACAGCTGCTTATGGTCACATGGGCCGTACTCCAGAAACTGTAACCAAAACTTTCAAAACACCAAACGGTGAAGTGAAAACAGTTACTGTCGAGCTGTTTACCTGGGAGAAACTAGATTTTGTAGATAAAGTGAAAGCTGCTTTTTCTTTATAAGCTTAGTTCTGTAAGATACTAAAAGGGGACGTAACGATGGTGAGGGCACTGAAAAAGTTCCTCATTTATGAGCCAGCTTAAGGAACGATCAAGTAGAACATGTTTTTTACTTGATCGTTTTTTTATTGAACAAAGTTGAGATTTCGTTATACTGATTTTTTGATCAATATATACCTGTCTTTTTCGAAGGATAAATAAGCATTTTGGTTGCAATTGACTGGATTTAACTCAGATTTATTGAATATTAGATCAGTTTTAGGATTCTTTTTAAGTTTACGGTAAAAATTGCCATAGCCCCCTGCATTTCCATATTCTGTATTCCATAGGAAGTCGCACGTCTGTATCCATGGACGTTTTTGAGCTCGCTGTTCTTTGCTTCTATCTTGTATCGCTCCTTAGTTTTCTCCTTATAATAT
>NZ_SJSM01000060.1 GCF_004331685.1 Pedobacter hiemivivus
CGCGTAAGTCGTTAATAATCAGTTAATTATGTTGTTTTTCTCACAAGAAATCACTATCTTAATGGCTGATAATCAATGAGGTATGGCTGTATTTAAAGATCATAAAATAAACATAAACCACCTGTTAGGATTCATTCCGGAAGCGCTTATAGCACATCTGTCAGTAAATACCAAAATCGATCACTATGCAAAAGTTCTACATGGTAAAAAGATGTTTTACTTATTGCTCTATGGCCTTTTGGAAAACGAAAAGCTTAGCCAGCGGACATTAGAAGACACCTTCAACGACTCCGTGTTTAAAATACTTTTCAACCTAGATGAAGAAGAAAAGGTACGTAGGAGTTCTATTTCAGAAAGGCTCTCTAAAATGGATCCGGACTATTTTAAGCAGATATACGAAKGCATTTATGATCAGTTTTCAGCGTTGTACTCTTTAACCGAAAGAACGCAATATAACTTGATCCGGGTAGATAGTTCGATGGTTAGTGAGACTTGTGGTAAATTAAGCGAGGGCCTGGACAACAAAAGTGGTAAGAAAGCAGTTAAATATAGTATTGCCTTTGATGGTATTTTGCCTTGCCATTCCAATCTGTTTACCTCTTCATGCTATGGCAGTGAAGAYATTGCCTTGCCCGAGGCGGTAATGGAACATGTAAAAAAAGAAAGTGGTCACCAGAATATTTACGTGCTTGACAGAGGCTTGCAATCCACCAAACAGAAAGTTTGTTGAGCTGGAATCATTTGTTCATGAAAATCAGGATTTAGATCTGGGCGAATCCACGCTGATCAAAGACTGTAAAGTGCAATTGTATACCGGGATTGCCATTCATAAAAAGAGTGGAAAAAAGTATTTCAATGAACAGCTGACAAATAACCATTTCCGTCTGGTTGTGATACAAAGCAAAATAGAAGACAAACAATACTACTTTTTAACCAATGATTTTCAGCGATCGGCTAAAGAAATCGCTCAGGCATATAGACGGCGGTGGGATATCGAGGTATTCTTTCGTTTTTTAAAACAGGAACTCAATCTAAGTCACCTTATCTCATTGAACAAGAATGGAATACAGATCATCTTATACATGACCTTAATTGTGGCAATGATGGTCCTGATGTATAAAAAAGCTAACGACCTAAGTTATAAAACGGCTAAAAGAAGACTAGCTATGGAAGTCAGAGACCTGGCAATGGCTTTAATTGTCGTACAATGTGGAGGAGATCCTGGACTGTTTTTCAAGACATAAAAGAAATGGTCGGAATTTCTTCCGACCATGACTG
>NZ_SJSM01000061.1 GCF_004331685.1 Pedobacter hiemivivus
CGGCATGATTGTTATGATTCATACAAGTATTTTTTATTTTTTTTTTATAAAATATTATGCAGCAATTAATTGATTATTTACATAAGGTTTCTGGTGGTTCACCACAGCGACTACTCTTAGTGCGATTTTATTTCTTATCGCATTTAAGATACTCATTGGGTGCTTGCCTTCTTCCTTTTTACGGTTATAATACGTCCTGAACTCAGGGTAGTATTGTATGACCGTTAAAGCACTTAGATGGAATAGTTTTTTGAGTTCTTTATTAGCCATATGATGCACGCGGTTACGCCCTTTAATGCTGATGCCACTACTATGTTCAAATGGTACGACACCTGCATAACAGGCGAGCTGCTTACCAGTGATCTTTGCGGAAAAATTGGTGGTGCAGGAGATCAGATAAACGGCAGTTAAGTGGCCAATGCCAGGCACCGTGATTAGCAGATCGTAGTTGTGCTTTAGTTCAATATTTTCGGCTATAATTTTGTTGATCAGTGCTTCAATATCCTTAATGGACTGGGCAATGCCTTCGATCGCTGTTCTGTGAGCTTGCTCTATTACTTTTTGAACCGTAGGGTCATTAATATTTTTAAGTTCTTTGATATACTGTTTATTACTGTTGATTTGCGAAAGTAATCTTGTTCTTGAGGTCATAAAGTCTTTCAATTGCATCAGAACAGGATTTAAGACTGCTGAGGCTTTTAAAGTGTCGGCTTCTTTACAAGCGTATTTGCATATACGGATACTGTCTATCTTGTCATTTTTGCCTCTGGCAATACCAAAGCTCCATTTGATGTGGGCGGCATTGCCAATGTGTAAAGACAGCCCTTTCTTGTTACAAAATGACCAGATGAGCCGATGATAGATCCCTGTGTTTTCGATCACCACTAAGGTGTTCTGATCCATCGATACTTTGAAGCTTTTAAGCCATTTTGCAAAGGCTTTGAGTCCGTCTGCGGTGTTGTCGAAACGGGCTGTTTCAATACTTTGTTTCTGATGATCAATAACCGCCATAAGGGAAGCATCGAAGAAGGGTTTAGAGACATCAATACCAATAAAAAAATTACTGCTCGCATTCATAGTTTTAAATTATAATTTTGTAGCAAGACCTAACAGTTTTGCCCCATCGGTCCAAGTCCTTAATAATGGGTATTACCCTAATTGTTATATGGCCACTAAGGGAAAAC
>NZ_SJSM01000062.1 GCF_004331685.1 Pedobacter hiemivivus
GCTACTTTCTGGCCACGAATAGGAAAGTCTTGGATACCAACCTCTGGAAAGAATCCTTTGGATTCAAGATCCTTTTTATCATAACCCTCGGGGGCTATATTCTTCTCTTCAAGGTAGATGTTCAGCATCTTTTCTGCTTTATCTACTTGGGTTAACTCAAAATAATCCAGGATACCTTCCGGTAATAATAAACTGATCAGGGTTTGCTCGGCTTGACTCAAAATAAAAATTGTCGTTTGGTTTACAAATGCAAAAGAAAGAAATTATTTCCTTCCCCCCAAGAATTCCGCTTGATCCATTAGACACACTTCCTTCACGAAAAGGTACCTGTTTGTGGGTTTGGTGTGAAGGAAGTGTGAACAAGGTGTGGAGAAACCTACTATTTGGCTATAAACGTGATGGAGCTAGTTCATTAGAATAGAACCTGCCAAAATATTTCAATTAATTACAATATTTCTCATAAATAAATCATAAATAATTTTATAGAAAATATAGTATTTTTAAATTATTATAATAATCTTGCAATAGATTTAATGCCAAAAACTATTACATAAATATATAGCCAATGAAATAAAAAAACAGCAATAACAAATCATACTTCTTAAATGAGGTATTAATTAAGAGTCTCGATTTACAAATTCTCACAATTGCAATCAACGAGACAATAGATTAATGCCCATGACAATATTTGTTGTACTTTCGCGGGTGCACTATAGTGTGATGGGCTCTATTGTAAACCCGTTTGGTTAGGCCGTGAGAAGCCCGTAAATGCGGTATTTAGAGCTCAACTATAGTTACTGTTGCACAACTCATAGTCTTCCAACCAAAATTCAATGATGTCTAACTACTACGTTTTGATTGCGAAAATCATTCCTAAGTATTTTCATAAATAATTGTAAATGAATATATTAATTGTTATTTTTATAACATGCAAGGCAAAAAAGACTATCAGGAAAAACTGTTTATCCGATTTCAACTTTCGGATTATGTTCCACAGGATAATTTTTACAGACAGCTTAAGGGATTATTAGACTTTAGTTATTTATATCAGTCTACAGTCAAATATTATGGCAAAGAAGGTCAGAAG
>NZ_SJSM01000063.1 GCF_004331685.1 Pedobacter hiemivivus
TATACTCCAACTATACTCCAACTTTTTCAATAAAAAACATAGAGTTTGATTACTGTTTGATTTTTTTTAACTTGAAATTTTGTAGTATGCTATCCAAACCTTATCTTAGATCAGTTGTTTATTTATAAAAAACATATAGATCATGGCAAAATTTGACGGAAAATTCCTGACAGGTGTAATAGGACCTGCTGTTTTTAAGAAGTATCGCAATATGCAATTGGTTACAGGCAAATCCAGGTTGACAAAGGAGAAGCAAACTGAAAACACACACAAAGCAGCAACTCAATTTGGGATCGCCAGTACCCTGGCAGAACAATTCCGGCGAGATGCAACGGAGATCATCACAGATTTTTATGATGGAACAATGGTTTATCGCTTTAGAACAGACGTACAAAAGGCATTGAAACAGGCATTCGACGCTCAATCTGAGACCTATCGTTTTACAACCAATAGTTTTGATCGGCTCAATGGTTTTGAATTTAATGCGGATTCTCCTGTAATGGATAATTTCTTTGCGCAACCTGAACAGACCATCAATGGAAATATCCTGACCATCAAGTTACCGGAAATGCTTGTTTCAAAGGACATGAAATTTCCAGCAAAAGCGACTTCCTGCTTGCTAAACATCACTGTGGGGATGTTTGACCTTACTTATGGAAATAGAACGATGTGTCCGATTCAGTCGATTGAAATTCCAAATGGTTCAAAAGATAGCGTTATGCCAGCTCAGGAACTTAACTTTGAAATAGAACCAGGCTGTTTATGTATTTCTATRTTTTCATTTCAGTTTATACAAAAGACATTTTCTGGTAACCTGATCATCAATAGTAAAAGCTTCAATCCTGTTGCTGTATTCAGAGCTGTAATAGCGGATGGGACAGTCGATCAGGAACAGACAGAAAAATGGGATGATATCGAATTGGTGAGGGATTCTAAATTTTTTAATAGCCCTAAAATAGCACTTAAAGCGATTGAGCAGGAACATGAAAAAGTAAAAAGTGGAGCAGATTTCCCCCAGTACATTCAAGCGATCAAAAAGTTAGGCGTAGAAGAATTTGTGACCTATGTATCTGATAGCCATACCCA
>NZ_SJSM01000007.1 GCF_004331685.1 Pedobacter hiemivivus
TTTAAGAATTGTACGCAAAGAGATCTTGCTTTTACCAGATTAGCCTTATGGTACAATCATGTGGAAGATAGTGGAATTGAAGCTTTTAAAACCGTGGCAAGATCTATTCAAACACATCGCTTCTCCATCGTCAACTTCTTTGTCAACAGGAGTACAAATGCTTCTGCAGAATCGTTCAATGCTAAGGTGAAAGCTTTCAGAGCAACTTCCAGAGGGGTCAGAGATGTTAAATTTTTCCTATTCAGACTATCTAAAATCTATGCTTAAATTTCCTTCCCCCCAAGAATTCCGCTTGATCCATTCATACTGTGAATTTGGTGCGACTTATTGATCAGTTGCCTTTTTTTTCTTCTTATCTAACTTCTTCCGTTTCTTTTTTTCGTTGAATACCATTTGATCCCAAGTTTCCTGGATTTCGATTTCTCCCGGACAAAATGCTGCTTTTAATATCGCGGATGGGCTTAGCTCTTTATTGTTGATTACCGCTTTCCCTGCGAATGTTTTTTCAGAATAATATAAGCCCAAGGCAATTACACACAGCGCACCGGGAGTACCTTTAAAATTCAATTGTCGTACAGGAATTGTAAAGGGCTGGCCATTGAGTTCAATTTCAAAGGACTGTATTTTCTGACCTTCATACCTTTCATTATTCAGGTCAAATAGTGTTACGCTAAAAGCAACGGTGCAGTACTTGGCTTTTGTCGGAAATTTTAAATCTTTGGGAATCTGCATCTCTGGCAGATCTATGGTTACCTGTTGTTCAGTAAGGCTGACCATGGGTTGTGCAAACAAATAGTTTTTTACGGGCGATTCCCCGTTAAATTCAAAACCATTGAGACGACTAAAGTAGTCCTGACTGAAGTCGAAGACATTATCTTTACCGGTAGAAGCTTTCTGGAGGATCTGATTGCATTCGCCCGTAAACCGTGAGATCATTCCTCCGTCGTAGAAGCTTATAAGATCATGTGCACCAGCTCTTAGGTATGATGCCAATGTACTTGCCCGTCCAAAAACAAAAGCGGCATCAAATGTTGCTTGTGTCATGTCTATTTGCGCCTTTTTAGACTTGCCTTGTACAACTTGTTTTTTGCCTTGTTTTTTAAATATGACATCCCCGGCAGCTCCGCGGATGAATTTACCATCAAATATGGCCATAATTATAATGAGTTAAGAGAGTGATTATAAAAGGTTCTGGAACGGCTAGATATAACTGTATAGTAAATCTATATATTATTTATGTCAAATCCAAGTATTTATATAAAAAAAATGGAGTTAACATGGACTCACCATGGACTTACTATGGACTTACTATTTAATATAACCCTTAAATTGTCCATAAATCTCCATTGCGGAGAGCAGGGGAATGTAGATGAAATAGATATGTATTGGTGTGAAGGAGATGGGAATAAGGTGTGACGGAACCTTAATCTTGTGAAGAAGTATCTTATATGCCTTTGGAGCACTGAAGATCAGGCAATGTGCGGCATAATATTTTCAATTATTGGCTTTGAAATCAACAAAAAACCATATATTTGCGCCCTCGAAAGGGAGATTTGAGCGGTAGATTGGAAGTTGATCTTCCGCAGTAAACTTCCTCCGCAACACGGGGGATTTTTTGTATATAGATATTAATAATTATTGATTCAGAAAGATGAACATTACACAGGAAAAAATTAACGACTTAAACGCGGTTGTAAAAATTAAGATTGCGCCTGAAGATTATACTGAAAAGGTTGATAAAGCTATAAAAGAACAAGCTAAAAAAGCGACGCTTCCAGGTTTCCGTAAAGGAATGGTTCCTGCAGGTCACATCAAAAAGATGTACGGCAGAAGTATTCTTGTAGAAGAAATCAATAATTTGTTAAGTGAGACATTAAACAAACACCTTACAGACAATAAAGTAGAAATCCTTGGTCAGCCTTTACCTGTAATGGATGATTCTAAAGAATTTAAATGGGATAACACGGATGAGTTTGAATTTGATTATGAATTAGGACTTGCTCCGGCAATTGATGTAACGATCACTTCTAAAGATAAGTTTACTCAATATAACGTTAAAGCTGATGCTGAAACGCTTGCTGCACGTATCAAAAATATCCGCAGAAGCTATGGCAAAATGACAAACCCTGAAGTTTCGGCAGAAGATGACGTTCTTTATGCAGAATTAGTACAACTTTCGGCAGATGGTTCAGTTTTTGAAGGTGGAATTACACAAACAGGATCTATTCGTTTAGATCAGGTTGTAGATAAAAAGATTTTAAAATCTTTAATCGGTTTGAAAAAGGATGATGTTGTAGAACTTGATATTCAGAAAGCTTTTGATAAAAATGAGGTAATCATTGCCAAAATTTTAAACATCAGCGAAGAAGATGCTAAAGATTTACAATCTAAATTCCAGGTAACGGTTAAAAATGTAAACCGTTTAGAGGAAGCTGATTTGAACCAGGAGTTCTTTGATAAAATATTTGGTGAAGGTGTAGTGACTGACGAGGCTGGTTTTACCGCTAAAATCACTGAGGAAATTGAAAGTATGTTTAAACAGGATGCGGATCGCAAACTGCAAAACGACATCTACACTAAACTGATTGAAAGCGTAAATATTGAATTACCTGATGCATTTTTACGTAAGTGGTTAAAAGCTACTAACGAAAAATTAACTGAGGAGGAATTGGCTGAAGGTTATGATGATTTTGCTAAAAACCTGAAATGGACTTTGATCGAGAATAAATTGATTAAAGACAATAGCATCGAAATTAAATATGAAGATGTTTTCCAGACAGCTAAACAACGTTTAGATGCGCAGTTCAGAATGTATAGCCCAAGTCCAATGCCAGAAGATCAATTGGCACAGTATACGGCTACTTTCTTGAAAGAGAAAGACAATGCAAACCGTATTTTTGATGAGGTGAAAGCGCTTAAAGTTTTCGAATACATTCAATCAGTAGCTACTTTAGACCAAAAGGATATAGCTTATAATAAATTTATAGAGTTAAAATAAGCGCCGTTTTTGTACGGTAAAGTTTTAATTTTTAATAGAATAACGAATAAGGCGGCTTTATTTAAGGCCGCCTTATTTATATAAAAGGAAACTCAAATTTTACAATACCACAATAAATTACCAATTTAGTTTTATTAGTATTGATGAATAAAGAATTACAGGAGATAACAATTACAAATCATGAAGATAGATAAAGACGAATTTAGAAAATACGCAGTTAAACATCACCGCATTAATGGTTTAAATGTTGATCGTTTTATTGGTGCTACCAACAATTCACCAAAGAGCATGACTCCTTATATTATTGAGGAACGTCAGCTGAATGTTGCCCAAATGGACGTGTTTTCGCGTTTGATGATGGATCGTATCATCTTTTTAGGTGATGCCATTTATGATGGGAATGCAAATATTATTCAGGCACAATTGTTGTTTTTACAATCTACCGATAACAACAGAGATATCCAGATTTATATCAACTCACCTGGTGGTTCGGTATATGCAGGTTTAGGTATTTATGATACCATGCAGTATATCACACCTGATGTGGCTACAATCTGTACAGGTATGGCGGCATCTATGGGTGCAGTATTACTGGTTGCAGGTGCTAAAGGCAAACGTGCTGCATTGCCTCACTCACGCGTGATGATTCACCAACCTTCGGGTGGCGCGCAAGGTGTAGCTTCGGATATGGAGATCAACCTGAGAGAGATGCTTAAATTGAAAAAAGAGTTATACGATATTATTGCAAGCCACTCTGGACAATCGTATGAGTGGGTAGAAAAAGCTTCCGACCGTGATTACTGGATGAAAGCTGATGAAGCAAAAGGCTTCGGAATGATTGATGAAGTGCTAGGTGCTAGCAACAAAGACTAAAAGATGGCAAAACAAAGTAAAGAATCCCGTTGTTCTTTTTGTGGCTCAGGTAAGCAGGATACTTTAATGCTTATTGAAGGACTGGATGCATTTATCTGCGATAAATGTGTGACCCAGGCCAATCAGCTACTGGTACAAGAACTAGGGAGTAAAAAATCGAAACCTTTAGATACTTCGGTTACATTATTGAAACCACAGGAAATTAAGGCGCATATTGATCAATATGTTATTGGTCAGGATGATGCTAAAAAAGTACTTGCGGTAGCAGTGTATAATCACTATAAAAGGTTAGGTCAGAAGGTAGATAAAGCGGATGAAGTAGAAATTGAAAAGTCTAACATCATGCTTGTAGGGGAAACAGGTACCGGTAAAACCTTACTTGCTAAAACTATTGCTAAAATATTGCATGTGCCTTTTTGCATTTGCGATGCAACAGTACTTACTGAGGCTGGCTATGTTGGTGAAGATGTGGAGAGTATTCTTACCCGCTTATTGCAAGCTGCTGATTACGATGTGGCTTCTGCAGAGCGTGGAATTGTATACATTGATGAGGTAGATAAGGTTGCACGTAAAAGTGATAATCCTTCTATTACCCGTGATGTTTCAGGAGAAGGCGTGCAACAGGCCTTGTTGAAGATTTTAGAAGGTACTGTAGTGAATGTTCCACCTCAAGGTGGTCGTAAGCACCCAGATCAGAAAATGATCCCAGTAAACACCAATAATATCTTATTTATTTGCGGTGGTGCATTTGATGGTATTGAACGTAAAATTGCCAACAGATTGCGTACGCAGGCAGTAGGTTATAAGGTTAAAAAAGATGATGCCGAGCTTGATCTTAAAAACCTTTACAAATACATTACACCTCAGGATTTGAAATCATTTGGTTTAATCCCTGAGTTAATTGGTCGTGTACCTGTTTTAACTCACCTTAATCCCTTAGATAAACAAGCTTTGCGCAACATTCTTACTGAACCTAAGAACTCTTTGTTTCGTCAGTATGTTAAGTTGTTTGATCTGGAAAATGTGAAACTTTCATTTGATAATGATGTTTTAGATTTTATAGTTGATAAGGCTATGGAATATAAATTGGGCGCAAGGGGACTACGTTCTATTTGCGAAGCCATTATGTTGGATGCCATGTTTGATATCCCTTCGGATACGAGTGTCAAGGAATTGAACATTACACTCGATTATGCGGTGGAAAAATTTGAAAAGGCCGACTTTAAAAAGTTAAAAGCTGCTTAGAAATTTAAATCCCCGGTTTACCGGGGATTTTTTTTTATATTGTTATTTAGAAAGGAGAATATATGAACGAAGAAAAAGATGTAAAGAAAGAAGAGCTACCTTCGGAAAAGAAGAAAAGAGTAAAAGAGGTAGAGTCTCCAGTAAGGAAAGGTTTGAAATCCAAAGAAGAAATTGTAAGGAATTGGTTGCCCAGATATACTGGAAGACCCTTGGAGGAATTTGGCCAATACATATTGCTAACAAACTTTAGTAAATATGTGCAAATGTTTTCTGAATGGCATGATAATGCGTCAATAATGGGCATAGATAAGCCAATGCAGAGTGTAACAGCTAATGGGATCACTATTATAAATTTTGGAATGGGTAGTCCACTAGCCGCAACGATGATGGATCTACTTACCGCCATCCATCCTAAAGCGGTATTGTTTTTAGGTAAATGTGGTGGATTAAAGAAAAAGAACCAGCTAGGTGATCTGATTTTGCCAATAGCGGCTATAAGAGGCGAGGGGACGTCCAATGATTACTTACCAGCAGAAGTTCCGGCTTTACCTGCTTTTGCGCTACAGAAGGCTATTTCGACCACTATACGTGATCACTCAAGAGATTACTGGACGGGAACTTGTTATACCACTAACCGTAGGGTTTGGGAACACGATAAAAGCTTTAAGAAATACCTTAAAAGTTTAAGGGCAATGGCTGTGGATATGGAAACAGCAACTATTTTTACGACTGGCTTTGCGAATAAAATTCCAACAGGTGCATTGCTATTGGTTTCAGACCAACCGATGATTCCTGAAGGTGTAAAAACAACGGAAAGCGATAGTAATGTGACTTCGATTTATGTAGAAACACACCTTAAAATAGGTATCGATTCGTTAAAACAGTTAATTAATAATGGACTTACGGTTAAACACCTACATTTCTAATCGTCGTTCGGACTTTTAGGGTAATCAAACTGGAGAAGCTTACCGGTATGGTGGCTTACCAGTGCCCAATCGTCAACCTCAAATTCTATCAATACTGTACCACAGGTTGGGATGTTATAGATATCCGCATCACTTAGGTAATTGACCAAATCCGTGAACCCAGGATTGTGTCCAAAAACAGCGATATAGTCATGCTTATTGTTAAAGTTATTGATCACTTTCAATAAAGTTTTGACATTCGCTTCGTAAATTGAAGGATCCTCTTTTATTTGTTCTGTAGATTTTTTCCAGGCTTGAGCAAAATGTTTGGCCGTGGTAATGGCTCTTAATGCCGGACTACTGACTAGCTGTTGTGGGACAAGGTTTTTTTGAAGCAGCCTTGCAGCCATTTCTGGTGCATTTCTATGACCTCTAGGATTTAAAGGTCTGTCAAAGTCTGCAAGATGGGCATTTCCCCATTCCGATTTACCATGTCTAACTAATAGGAGTTGTTTCATACAAGGACAAAGATTATGAGTTTATGAAATTAACAACTATATCAGTGTTAATGTTTTTCATACATTTAAAATGACCTAAAGGACATTTTTCTAAACCAAATTTGGAACATGGTCGGCAGGAAAGGTCTTCACCAACAATTAACGATTCAGATATTTTGTAAGGATGAACGCCAAGAAGATCAGGGGTTGTTCCACCCCAAATAGAGGCTAGTGGTCTGTCAAATGCTTCAGAAATATGCGTAAGGCCAGTGTCAAAGCCGATTACTTTATACGCTTTGGAAACCAAAAATACAGATTGATCCAAATTGGTAATCCCACAGGTATCATACACTTTATCGCCTATGGCTTGCTTAATTATAGTCGCATTCTCTTTTACATCATTTCCTCCCAATAAAACGATAGGAAGGTTTATTCCCTTACATATTTCTATAATTTTATCATTAGGGAGCCGTTTGGTGAAATGAGTTGCTCCAATCACAAAAGCAACAAACTTTTGCTGATGCGTTTCGGGTAAAAAATCTGATAAATCATAAGCTTTAGATACATAATAATCTATAGGCTTGTTGTCATTTTTTACACCAAGAAACTTTACAGTTTTTAGATACCGATCAACCAGATGTTCTTTTGATATGAATCTATTCCATTTGAATTTTAAAGCTAGCCATTTGCTTATCCTATCCTTTTTGTAAGTAGAAGAGGGTAGACCTGTTGCTAATTTGATGATAGTTGTACGTAAGTTGTTGTGTAAGTCTATGATCAAGTCAAAGTTTTCGGCTTTGATATCTTTAATGGTATCCGATAGCTTTGGTTTAAGCGTATGAAGCTTAGTTAAGTAAGGATTGTTTTGATAAATATATTTAAAACCTGGTTTGGTAATAAAATGGATTTCGCAGTTTGGTAATTGCTCTTTCAGGCATCTAACTACAGGAGTAGTGTAAATGATGTCGCCCATAGAGCTAAATCTTATGACTAGAATCTTTTTAGGTGTTTCCAAATTGCTTAATCTCTCATTAAGTGTTTTTTATCTTTTCAATAATGCCGGTTGATGAATACCCAGGCAGGAAAGTAAGTACTTTAACTTCGCCTCCGATAGCCAGCGTTTCTTTTGCCCCAACAATGTTGTCTAAGTTATAATCTCCGCCTTTAACTAATACATCAGGTTTAAGTGCTGTAATCAGTTCAAGTGGCGTATCCTCATTAAATAGGACTACTGCATCAACAAAGAACATAGAAGCGATAAGCTGTGTGCGACTAAATTCATTGTTGATCGGTCTGTTTTCCCCTTTTAGTTTGCATACAGATTGGTCTGTATTCAAGCCAATGATTAAGATGTCTCCTAAATTGGCAGCATCACTAAGATAGGCAATATGACCAGGATGAATTATATCAAAACAGCCATTGGTAAATACTACCTTCTTTCCTTGAGCTTTCCAACTTTGAGTTTTGGCGACAAGATCATCTTTAGAAAAAATCTTTTGCGTTAATACCTGTTTTGTATCCTTGTTCATATTACTCGTATAAATTATCTACTGCGTTACACAGGATATGTCCGATAAGAATGTGCATTTCTTGTATTCTGGCAGTATTGTTTTCAGGAATTACAATGTTTAAATCGCAAAGATCATTCATCAAACCACCATCTCTACCCGATAAGCCAAGGGTTTTACAGCCCATTTCTTTTGCGGCCTTTAATGCGTTTAATATGTTTGCACTATTGCCACTGGTGGATATCGCAATAAATAAATCCTCCGGACGTGCTAAAGCTTCTATCTGGCGTTTAAATACCATATCATAGCCATAATCATTACTGATTGCAGTTAATGCCGAGGTATCAACTGTAAGTGCAATTGCTGGCAATGCTTTACGTTCTTTTACAAATCTCCCTGTCAATTCAGCAGCAATATGTTGTGCATCTGCGGCACTTCCTCCGTTTCCAGCGATTAAAACTTTTGCACCTGATAACAAGGTTTCGGTAAGCATTGTACAACCTTCTTCAATTTGAGGAACAAGGTTTGAAATGACTTTATCAATGGTTAGCCTATGATGATTTAATTCCTCTAATACCATGAATGTTAATTGGTTTTTAAAGATGCAATGATTTCTTCTATGTTAGTAGTTGCACTACCAATATGTTTTATAACAATGGATGCCGCATGATTAGCAACCGTTGCAGCTTCTTGAATGTCAAATCCTAATGCGAGACAATAAGCTAGTGTTGCAATTACAGTGTCTCCGGCACCAGTTACATCATAAACTTCTGTCGCTGCAACAGGCAAGATTTTGCAATCGTCTTTAGTGATGATTGCAATTCCAGCTTCTGAAAGCGTTACAATCAGATAAGTAGCTTTTGTAGCATTTAAAATAACGTGAGCTGCTTTAACTAAATCCTCGTTTGTGTTGATTCTTTCTGCTTTGGCAGCTTCGGTTAATTCTTTGCGGTTAGGTTTTATAAGGTAGGCCCCCTCGTACTTGCTATAATCAAGTCCTTTTGGATCTACTAAAGTTTTTTTGCCTATGCTATTGCAGTAGTTGATAATTTTTAAAGAAAGACTATGCGTAAGTAAGCCCTTATTGTAATCAGATAAAATAACAATGTCTGCTTTTTGAATGAAAGGGACTAAATATGTAAAAAAGGATGCCTCCAATTCAGAAGAGATACTGTGCACATCTTCTCTGTCAATTCTAACGATGTGATGATTGCCAACAATAACACGGGTTTTTACCGTAGTTACTCTACTTTCGTCTTTTATAATTAATTGACTATCAATTCCCTTTGTAATTAAAAGATCTTTTACATCTTCCGCAAAAGTATCATTGCCAACAACTCCTCCCAGATAAACTTTAGCCCCCAGATCAATTAGATTGCTGGCAACATTAGCTGCACCACCAATAATTTTTGATTCTTTATTTGTATGTACAATTGGAACCGGAGCTTCTGGTGATAATCTGCTAGCCGAACCAAATAGGTAATGGTCTAGCATGAGATCGCCTATAACTAATATATCCGGTACGGTATTGTTATGATGGGCATTATATAGTTTTTCTGTTAGCATGCGTAATTATTAAAGTCAAAGGTAAGCATAATGACTTTTATAATGATGAAATATTGTTTATTCGGCTTTCAAAATGGGCTGTTATTTCTGTTAGAGAATAGCTGTTTAAACACTGTTTTGCAGTTAAACCACCTTTCCTGCCGATAAGTACACCATAATGCATGTCATGAAATCCTTCTTTTCTATGCGCATCTGGATTGATGGAAAGCAGTACGCCTTTTTCAAGCGCATAGCGATGCCAACGCCAGTCGAGGTCTAGTCTTAGCGGATTAGCATTGATCTCTATAACGACATTGTTTGCTGCACAGGCATCAATTACTTTAGCATAATTGATCGGGTAACCTTTTCTGCTCAATAACAATCTGCCAGTAGGGTGTCCCAAGATGGTGGTATAGGGGTTTTCAATCGCTGTAATTAGCCTTGAAGTCGCCTTTTCTTCATCCATTCTTAAAATACTGTGGACAGAGGCAACTACAAAGTCGAAGGTTTTAAGTATATCGTTACTATAATCCAGTGAGCCATCATATAAGATGTCACTTTCTATGCCTTTAAAAATACGGAAAGGAGCAAGTTTAGCATTTAAGGCATCAATTTCCTGATGCTGCGCATAAATGCGTTGTTCATTTAGCCCATTGGCATAAAAAGCAGATTTAGAGTGATCGCACATGCCCAAGTATTCCAATTTAAGGGTTTCTTTACAATACACAGCCATTTCTTCCAGCGTATGTACACCATCGCTCCAGGTAGAGTGGTTATGTAAGGTTCCTTTCAAATCCTCATCCGTAATTAACAGCGGTAACTTGTTTTCTTTGGCCAGTAAAATTTCGTCAAGACCTTCTCTTAACTCCGATGCTACAAAAGCTAATCCGGCTTTTGTATAGATAGCTTGTTCATCCTCAAAGGGGCCTTCACCAGCAAGTGCTAATACTGCATTTACATGCTGTTCATTGCCTGTAAGTTTAAACCAATTGAGGTAGAAATAGGTTTTTTGAACAACAGTAAGTTTGATTTTTAACCCCAATTCGCTGTGGCTTAGATAAGTTCCATCGGCTTGCAGCTCAAATGCCATCGCCTTAAATGCAGTTATCTTTTCCTGTATTTCCTCGGGGCTGTTGGCCCCAATAACCAGTTCAAGTTCTTCAATGATTTCTACACAACGACGATAATCACCCGCTATGCCAAGTAAAGGATCGCCAGTAACGGTGTTTAACCAAACCGCAAGGTCTGCATATAGTTTATTAACCAAAGCTTCAACATGAGCGTACAGGAATTTGCCATGTGCAGCCATTTTAAACTCAATGATCTTTTTTATTTCTTCCTGGGTTTTCAATCCAAAACCTTTGGCTTCGATTAACCTGTTTTCGTTACAGGCATAATAAAGTTCACCAATGTTTTCAATGCCAAGATCTTTCCAGATCACCACAATCTTTTTTGGCCCAATGCCTTTAATTCCTAACATTTCAACAATGCCTTCCGGTGTTTCGGCAAGGATTGCCTGTAGTTCGGCCATTGATCCTGTTTCCAACAATTCCCATACCTTGGCCGATATACTTTTACCGAGCCCATCAATCTGGGCTATTTCCTCCAGGGTTTTACCTTGAATGGCATAAGGCAATTTGTCAACCTTAAAAGCAGCATTGGCTACTGATTTAATTTTAAAAGGATTCTCATTGTGGAGTTCCATCAATTGAGAAAGCAGGCGTAAGGTACGGGCAATGGTCTTGTTTTCCATGGGATGCTAAATTAATAAAAAGCCATCGCTTTTTTGAAACGATGGCCTATGTTTTATTATAGAAGCTTATTCTACTGAACTTTAAAGTCGAAAGGCATTCTGGCTTGTATTCCAGATCTGGATATTACTGATTTTATTTGCTCATAGATGGAGTAATTGGCACCAAGTTCTTGCTTAGCATAATAGGTTTTAACCTTGTCGGTAGTATTATCCATTAGTGATTTGAAAGGATCCAGCATTTCAGGATATTCAATAACGCTGTAATCTTTTATTTTAGCCTTTTTAGCTGCAGAAACGACTGCATCATTAAAGCTGCCAATTCTGTCGGCCAAACCAATCCTAACGGCATCAGTACCTACCCAAACTCTTCCACCCGCAATACTGTCTATGTATGCTTTTGATTTTTTACGGCCATTGGCTACACGGATGGTAAAGGCATCATACACACGGTTTACATCGTTTTGTATAATTAGACGTTCACCGGCAGTCATTGGGCGGTCCGTGCTCATGATGTCTGCATATTTACCAGTTTTAACACCATCAAAGGTTATCCCTAGTTTTTCATTATAAAATTTCTGAAGATTTGGGATCACACCAAATACACCAATAGAGCCTGTAATTGTATTGGGTTGTACAAAAATTGAATCGGCGGCGCAGCCAATATAATAACCACCAGAGGCGGCAACATCACCAAAAGAAGCGATTACCGGTTTCACCTTTTTTGTCAATACAATTTCTCTCCAAATCACATCAGATGCTAAGGCACTGCCACCTGGAGAGTTTACTCTTAACACAATAGCTTTAATGCTACTGTCTAAACGGGCCTTTCTGATCACTCTTGAAATGCGTTCAGAACCGATTTTTGTATCGGAGCCCTCGCCACCCATAATATCGCCGTTGGCATAAATTACAGCCACTTTATTTTTTGCAGATTTGTCCGGCTCATCCGTTACATTCCTGGCATACTCATTAATGGTAACCGTTTTAAGATCCTTTTTTTTATCCGTTCCACTAAGTGATTTTAGCTCGTCAATAATTTCATCTTTATATTTCAGACCGTCAATCATTTTAAACGCAATTGCATCAGCAGGCTGTTGGATCTTATAATCGTCTGCAATTTGATGCAATGTAGCAGCGCTGATGTTTCTACTTTGGGAAATACCCTCCAGAAAAGTTTCGTACAAACCATTTAGATAAGCGGTTACCTGTTCCCGGTTTTTATCACTCATTTTATCTGTAAAGAAAGGCTCAACAGCGCTTTTATAATTTCCAACTCTAACAATTTGGGCTTCAATCCCTAATTTATCAAGCGCGCCTTTAAAGAACATGGTTTCAGATTTCAAGCCTTTAAATTCCAATGCGCCTTCTGGATTTAAGTAAATTTTATCGGCTACCGAGGCAAGGTAATAGGCGCCCTGGGTATACACTTCGCTATAAGCGATGACTTTCTTTTTACTCTTTTTAAAATCAATCAATGCATTTCTGATTTCAAGCATGGTTGCAAAACCAGCATGTGGTGCACTTACATTAATGTAGACACATTTGATGTTGTCGTCTGTTTTTGCCTCTTTCAGGGCATGAATCACATCATTAAAGCCAATACTCTTGTCTTCTTCAGAACCTACAACAGGCAATTTAGAAAGCGGATCTTCGGAGGTACGCTCTGTGATGGCCTGATCCAAGTTGAGGAATAGCACTGAATTGCTGGCTACATTGACTTTATCTTCCTTTAGAGAAGACTTTACAACACCAACAATTAGTACGATAAAGAAGATTAAAAACAGTGCCATTGAAATAACAACTCCAACGACTGTTGCGAAAACATACTTGAAAAATTCTCTCATGTGATAGGTAAATAGTTAATTTGTAAAGATAAATAAAGGTTGATATGTTTGCCTTTTTAATTGGGCCTTTGTATGGAATTGGATAGTGAAATTGTTTATTTGTTACTGGGAAGTAATTTGGGAGATCGGAATACACTCATAAATGATGCATTGAGGGAAATTGAGCGGTATATAGGCGCCATTTCTCAAAAATCATCGATCTACGAAACTGCAGCCTGGGGCAATGAAGATCAGCCGGTTTTCTTAAATATTGCAGTAGCGGTCAAAACCATACTAAGTCCACTGGAGGTACTTGAAAAAGCCCTGGAAATCGAGGCCGAGCTTGGTAGAGTAAGACTTCAAAAATGGGGTTCAAGACTGATCGATATTGATGTTATTTTTTACGGAGACAGGATTGTGGATATGGGAGAGAAGCTACAAGTCCCTCACCCTCAAATGCAGTATAGGAAATTTGTATTGGAACCATTGGCCGAAATCGCTCCTAAATACATCCATCCTGTACTTAAGTTAAGTGTATCGGAAATATTAGAAAGATTAAGTGATAATTTGTCGGTAACAAAAATATAATTTCGTTAGTTTTGTCTATGATGATCGACTTACAAAAAAATAATGAACCACTGGATCTTTCCTATTTGAGAGATATGTCTGGTGATAGTGCGGAATTTATCATAGAAATGATAGATATGTTTAAAGTCCAAACACCATTGTATATGGCTGATTTAGGGAAGGCAATTGAAGATCAGGATTGGCCAAGGGTATCTAATTGTGCGCATAAAATAAAGCCAACATTTTCTTATGTAGGTCGTGAGGATGCCAAAGATCACATGCAAATGATGGAAAACAATGCTAGAGACCTTAAACACATAGCGGAATTACCAGCAGCGTTTCAGGAGATCAGCTCTTTTGTAGAACTATTGTATGCACAACTTGATGAGGCTAAAGTAGATCTTCAAAACCAACTTTAGCCATTTTAATATTTATTTATCCGTTGTACCTCTAAAATGAACAAGGGATAGACCGATATACAAAACAAGTATAAGTGGGACAGCTGCAAACTTTAAAAAAGGAATAAGCAATACCGATAAAATAAGGAATAAATATTTGATTTTATTCTGTTCCCAGCTTGTTGAATTGAATTTTAGGGAGAAAATCTTTATTTCACTAACCAATAACCAGCTTAACAATACGATAAGCCCAACTAATAATGGCGCTGAGCCAATTAATGCAGGATAATCTTTTTGTATAAATGGCAGCGATACAATAAATAAGGTATTCATGGGGGTGTTTAAGCCAATGAAGTCCTCTGTTTGCCTGGTGTCAATATTAAATTTAGCTAACCTTAGTGCAGAAAATACAGTGATGATAAATCCAAAATAAGGTAAGTACTCGGAAGTGTAGTCACTTTGTTTCAACAATTGAAACATCACTATACCCGGTAAAAAACCAAAGCTTACCACATCAGCCAAGGAATCCAGCTCCTTACCAATGGCCGATTTTACGTTCAGTAAACGGGCTACAAAGCCATCAAAAAAATCGAATATACCCGAAAGCAGCACAAAGTATGCAGCAATTTCAAGAGATCCGTTAAAGGCATAAACAATACCTATGCAACCCGAAAATAGGTTAGCACAGGTAATGGCATTAGGAATATGTTTTTTTAGCACAATTAGCTATTCATTGAAATTAAGAACTCTTCATTAGATTTTGTACCCTTTATCTGAGCCTGAACAAACTCCATCGCTTCCTGAGCATTCATGTCTGCCAAGTGGTTACGTAAGATCCATACACGTTGTAACGTGTCTCTGTCGTGCAATAGATCGTCTCTACGAGTACTTGATGCTGTAATGTCGATAGCAGGGAAGATACGTTTGTTAGATAATTTACGATCCAACTGAAGCTCCATGTTACCAGTACCTTTAAATTCTTCGAAGATTACCTCATCCATTTTAGAACCTGTATCCGTTAATGCAGTTGCAAGTATGGTTAATGAACCACCTCTTTCAATGTTACGTGCAGCACCGAAGAAACGCTTAGGTTTGTGTAATGCATTGGCATCAACACCACCCGATAAGATTTTTCCAGAAGCAGGAGCAGTTGTATTGTACGCTCTTGCCAACCTGGTAATAGAATCTAAAAGGATAACCACATCATGTCCACATTCAACCAAGCGTTTTGCTTTTTCAAGCACAATGTTGGCAATTTTAACGTGACGTTCCGCTGGCTCATCAAAAGTAGAGGCAATTACCTCAGCTCTTACACTTCTAGCCATATCAGTAACCTCTTCCGGACGCTCATCGATCAATAAAATGATCAGATAAACCTCTGGGTGATTTTTAGCAATTGCATTGGCAACCTCTTTTAGTAAATTGGTTTTACCAGTTTTAGGCTGTGCTACAATTAGACCACGCTGACCTTTACCAATTGGGGTAAATAAGTCGATGATACGAGTCGAATAGTTATTTGTTTCGGTAAACAGGTTTAATCTTTCAGTCGGAAACAATGGCGTCAAATAATCAAACGGTACACGATCCCTTACATCAGCAGGTAACCGTCCGTTGATCGTTTCCACCCTAACCAATGGGAAGTATTTTTCACCTTCTTTGGGTGGACGGATACTACCTTTTACGGTATCACCTGTTTTTAAACCAAATAATTTTATCTGAGATTGTGATACATAGATATCATCTGGTGAAGAAAGGTAGTTGTAATCTGCAGATCTTAAAAAGCCATATCCATCAGGCATAATTTCTAATACACCTTCGTTAGTGATGGTGTTGTCGAAATCAAGGTTGGAGTAGCTGTTTTCGTTTTGTTTCTGCTGACCACCAGTATTACCTTGATTTTTAGGCCTGTTTTCTTGTGGTCTTTGTTTCTTATTATGGTCTGCATTTAAATTTGCAGGCGCATTGGTTTTAATCTCAGTTGGAGCCGCTGCTGCTGTGTTAACTTCTCCTGATGGAGCAGTTGCTGTTTCTACTGGAGATTCAGCAGGAGCTTGAAAAGGCCTGTCTTGTTTGTAACCTTCACGGGCAGCAGGTTGTGGATCAAATAACGAAGCCCTGTTAAAAGGTCTTTGTGTTTTTTCTTCCGTCTCCTTCGGTGATAAACGAACCCTTTTTCTTGCAGGCTTGTCACCTTGAGCATCTTTTTCATTTTGCTCAGCGGTCTCTATAGGGGTAACGTTTTCAACGTTCTCAATATTTTCAACAGTCTCCACGTTAACTGCGGGACTAGCTTTTGCTACATGTTCTTTTACCTGGCGTTCCTTTTTTACGGGTGCTGCAGCTGGCGTGTTTTCAACAGGCGCAGGAGAGGCATCTTGTGGAGCGGTTTCTTTAGCCGGACTATTCTTTGGGGCAGTATCTTTTACCGCCTTAGTTTTTGCTGGCTTTGCAGGTGCTGCTTTAGGAGCAGACTCGGCCTCTGCTTGTTGTTCTGTTATCTGGGCAATAATTTCAACAAGTTCAGCCTTACGCAATTCATCAGCATTTAGAATGCCTTGAGTTTTTGCTATCTCACGCAATTCTGCGGTGAGTTTTTCATTTAATTCTGTTTTATTAAACATTATATGGATGTGGAGAAATTTTTTAAGTAGTAATTTTCATAAGTATTTAAGTTCATCATTAATGAAACGATCAGGTGTTATTTCTTATTATTTTTTTGATTGGTAACACATGAAGGGATCAGTTGAACAACGCAGAAAATGCAAGTATAAAAGGTGTTATTGAACAAAATTTTAAGGGATTTTCTGGGATGATCAGATAAACTTTAGGGAATTATGTTGCAATTGTATGTATTTGAAATCTAATCTCCAAGAAAAAGTTGAAAATCTTTGTAATATTTTCAATTAAAAGTTTTGAAAAGGAGTCTAAAACCTCCCGAAAATTGACATCTTTGTATCCAAAATTTACCCCCAGATGAATAAGAAGCAACTATTTGAACAAATTAAAACCAAGAAATCTTTTTTATGTGTAGGCCTTGATCCAGTAATGGAGAATATCCCAAAACACTTGTTAAAATACGATAATCCGGTATTAGAGTTCAATAAACAAATTATTGATGCAACCAAAGATTTGTGCGTTGCCTATAAACCCAATACTGCTTTTTATGAATCTATGGGATTGAAAGGTTGGGAGACTTTAATCAGAACATGGGAATATATTGATAAAGATATCTTTACCATTGCCGATGCAAAAAGAGGTGATATAGGAAATACTTCGGCCATGTATGCCGATGCTTTCTTTAACCTGGAAAAATCAGGGATGAGCTTTGACTCCATTACAGTTGCCCCATATATGGGTAAAGATTCGGTGGGCCCATTTTTAAATTATACTGATAAATGGGTTATCCTTTTGGCTTTAACTTCCAATGCCGGACATAGTGATTTTCAATTGCACCATACGCCCGAAGGCAAGCTGTATGAAGAAGTGATCCGGATTTCTTCGCAATGGGCAAATAGCGAGCAACTGATGTATGTTGTTGGCGCGACCAGAGGAGCAGAGTTTGAAAACATCAGAAGATTGGCACCGGATAACTTTTTACTGGTACCAGGTGTTGGCGCACAAGGTGGAAGTCTGGCTGATGTTTGTCAGTACGGATTAAATAGTGAATGCGGATTACTTGTAAACTCTGCACGTGGCATCATCTACGCAAGTAATGGCGAAGATTTTGCGGAAAGAGCGAGAGAAGAAGCTTTAAAATTACAACAAGAAATGGCGCAGATTCTGGAGTCTGCAGGTTTAGTATGACCAAAAAAATAGATTTAAAGCTAATTCTCGCTTTAGCTGGAGTGGCTTTAATATGGGGTACTACTTATTTGGGTATCCGTATTGCTGTTCATACCATCCCCCCTTGGTTTGTTGCGGCGATCAGACAAACCATTGCTTCTGTTATCCTTTTGTTGATTCTGCTTCGTAAAAAAGAATTGACATGGAAGGGCTGGCCACATGCAAGGCGACAAATGTTGTTATCCTCATTAATGATTGTAATCGCAAATGGTATGACGACCGTTGCTGAGCAAACCATTCCTAGTGGACTTACATCCCTCTTAAATGCATTAACAACATTATTCGTATTTATTACCTGTGTAGCGATAGGTTTGCAAAAACCTTCCTTGAAAGGATTTTTAGGCGTGATCATCGGATTTCTGGGCGTAGCTTTTATATTCCGGAGTGGTTTAGGTGCATTGCTTGATCCTAACTATAAAACGGGGATCATGTTTTTGTGTTTCGCTATAACGGGTTGGACTATCGGTACCGTTTATATTAAAAAGAACAATCAACCATCAGATAATATTTTACTGGATCTTTTTTACCAATTTGTTTTTTCAGCAGTAGCTCAGTTTGTATTGGCGTTTATGTTTTCCGACAGTAGGGATGTTTCTCTATGGAGCATAAACAGTATGTTAGCCGTTACGTATTTAGCCATATTTGGCTCGGTTATGGCGTTTTTCTGCTACCATTATGCCTTAAAAAAAGTTAGTGCTACAGAAGTTTCCATGTTAACCTATTTCAACACCGTGATTGCCTTATTTCTTGGCTGGTTAATTTTGAATGAAATTATTACCATTGATATTTTAATTGCTACCGTATTGATTATCATCGGGGTTTTTATCACAAATTATAAAAGTAAAAAAGAATCATTGTAATTTGTGGATGAACTGACGCATTTGCGTTAAATTCTCGGAGATGGATTTTTCTGAACATTTTTTACACTTTATATGGCAGTTCAGACTGCTTAATTCGGCTAAGCTTTATTGTGAAGACGGGGAGGAACTACAGGTATTACATCCTGGCAGCTTAAATAAACACGCCGGCCCTGATTTTAGCGGGGCTAAACTAGTTATTGATGGCATTAAATGGGTTGGTGATGTAGAGATTCACCTCAAATCATCCGATTGGCTTGCGCATGGTCATCAAAACGATCAAGCTTACAATTCAGTCGTTCTTCATGTGGTTTACCAGCACGACAGTCCAATTTATCGGACAAATGGTAGTCTGGTGCCTGTGCTGGTGCTCAAGAATCTGTTTTCCGACCATTTACTCAGTAATTACACTGAACTCATCGCTCATGTAAACCCTTTTCCATGTCAAAAGCATATTGCTGATGTTGATCGGCTCATTGTAGATACATTTCTATCCAGAATAATGATAGAACGATTTGAACAAAAATCGGAAGAGGTATTTCAGAAACTCAGTAATAACCGCGGAGACTGGGAGCAGACATTTTACTATTTTCTGGCCAGAAACTTTGGTTTTAAAGTCAACGCAGTTCCATTTGAATTAATGGCTGATGCTTTACCATGGCCTATTTTTTCTAAACATAAAGACAATGCTTTGCAAATAACCGCACTGATATTTGGGCAGGCAGGATTGCTGGAACAACCATTTCTGGATGTCTATCCAACACAACTACAAAATGAATATCTTTTTTTGAAGAAAAAATATGGCTTAATCCCCGTTGATCCAGTTTTGTGGAAGTTTTTACGAATGCGGCCGCAGAATTTTCCTACGGTTAGACTGGCGCAGTTTGCAGCATTAATCCTAAAGACTAATCATTTATTTTCAAAAATATTAGAAGCAGGATCTGTGAAAGAAGTCCGTTTACTTTTTAACCATCTGCCCGTAAATGAATATTGGAAAACGCATTATCATTTTAATAAAAGTACCCGACAGGTCGTTGTTCAGCCAGGGACCCAGTCCATTGATAACATTATTATCAATACGATTTGCTTGTTTTTGTTCTCCTACGGGAAGTATACAGATCAACCAGAGTTGATGGATAGGGCCTTAGACTTTCTGGAAAATATCCCGGCAGAAAGGAATGCTATTGTAAATCAGTATGTAAGCGCTGGACTTAAGGTCGATCGTGCTTTTACCTCACAGGCTATACTTCAATTAAATAAATGCTATTGCAGTCAGAAAAAATGCCTAAATTGTGCTATAGGAATTAAAATCTTAAAGAAATAACATGTTCCAGCGGATCATTACTTTTTTTGAAAAACAGAGTTTTGGGGTATGTACCTATCTCGCCGAGCGGCTAAATATGTCCATCAGTAAGATCAGGTTGTTTTTTATTTACTCTTCTTTTTTGGCTGTAGGCTTTCCGATTGTGTTTTATATACTTGCTGCATTAGTGCTAGATGTACGGCATTATATTAAAAAAATCAGGATTCGCATCTGGGATGTTTAGTTAAACTTTCAGGATTTCAGCGATTTCATTAAAGCCTTTTTCCAGTGCCAGATCAGCTGGTAATTTGCCACCTTCCATTCTTATATCTACTTCTGCTTCGTGTTCAAGTAGCAATATGATCAAGTCTACATTACCTAATTGTGCGGCAGCATGAAGTGGTGTAAAACCTGCTTGTTGTGTTACATTTACATTTGCGCCAGCATTGATCAGCATCTTCGTAATGCTGATATTTCCAGAAGCTACGGCAGAGTGAATAGGGAAAACATTGTAACCATTATTGGCTGGAATGTTTACATCAGCACCTCTGGATATCAATAATTTAGTGATTTCTTCATTACCAAAATAAGTAGCGAGTCCCAGAGCCGTAAAACCATCTTTAGAAAAAGCATTTACCGTGGCAGGATTACGTTCTGTGATGAATGCAGTTTCTTCCAGCTTGCCCAAAGCACAGGCTTCGAACAGGTTAATTTGGTTAGCGAAATTAGCGATTAAGGCAGCAATTTCAGGCTTTTTGTAATAGCAGGCTAATAAAATAGGAGATATACCATGACTGGTCTCTTTAGTGGCAAGGGCAGGGGTTGCGGTCAAAAGATCAAAAATACCCTGTCTACTTCCCGTTTCGATTAATGTCTCTAAATCCGTCATTTCTAATGTTAAATTTCGGCTAAAAATGCTTAATTAATTTAATATAGGCAAATTGGGGCTAGATGTAAATAAAAAGTTTTTTCAGCAATGTTTATAATAACTTAGCACATACAACTATATGTTTTATATTTGTTAATTATTAAAATCAGCAATTAAAGATGTCGGTAAGGGGAAACCAGTTTAAGTCCAATTCATTTAAAAATGAGCCTGCGGAGAAGCAAAGCTCAAGACCATCCGCTACCAAACCGTTTAAAGAAAGAATAGAGATTTTGCCTCGTTTTAATTTTCAAGACGGTAGGTTGTTTAAAATTATCGGACTGGTATTCTTAATCTTGTCCCTCTATTTTCTTATAGCCTTTACGTCTTATTTGTTTACCTGGCAGGAAGATTATAGCTATGTAATAGACGCAAATGGAGGTTGGAGCAATCTTTTTAAAACATACGAAGAACTACAGCAGGTCAATATACCACCAGTTGTACAAAACTGGCTGGGTAAAATAGGCGCGTTATTGTCGCACCAGTTTATTTACGAATGGTTTGGACTAGCGTCTTTTCTATTTGTATTTGTGTTTTTTGTGATCGGTTACCGCCTGTTGTTTAAGGTTAAAATCTTTTCTATCGAAAAAACATTAGGATATAGCCTGTTCTTTTTGCTATTCCTATCCTTAACCTTCGGTTTTGGACATGCTTTTGTTTCCAATACACCTCATTTTATTGAAGGTGAGTTTGGTTATTGGACCAATAAATTATTGGCCGCACAAATTGGTGTTGCCGGAGTAGGGGGGCTTATTGCTTTTTTAGGCTTAAGTGTATTGATCATTGCCTATAATATTGACTTTAAAATTCCAGAGCGTAAGAAGAAGGAAGAAGCTATTATACCTGATGTGCCTGAGGATTTTGAACTGGAAAGTGAAGTCCGTTCGGAGCCTGTTGAGTTTAATGTGAATGACAGGTATGCGGGGCAGCCTAAACGAGAACAAAATATCGTGCTTACGCCATCCAGATTTGAAGAGCAGGAGGAAGAAGAGATCGTTCCACCAGTATTTACTCCAGCGGTAAATGTGATGGCGGCGCCGATAGCATTGAGTCCAACAATAGATACTACACCTATATTGGAAACTAACCCGATATTGGAAACTACTAAAGCCGAGCCTGAGCTAACCATAGAGAAAACAGAAGAGGAGAAAAAATCTGATGAACTGATAGAACAATTCGGTAATTACGATCCGACATTAGACTTATCCAGTTATAAATATCCGCACCTTGATTTGTTGGAAAATCATGGTTCTAACAAAATCTCCGTAAATTCTGAAGAGCTGGAGGCTAATAAGAATAAGATTGTTGAAACCCTTAATCACTACAATATAGAGATTGATAAGATTAAGGCAACCATTGGTCCAACAGTAACGCTTTATGAGATTATACCAGCTCCTGGTGTACGTATATCTAAAATCAAAAACCTGGAAGATGATATCGCGCTAAGTTTGGCAGCTTTGGGTATCCGTATCATTGCACCTATGCCTGGCAAGGGTACCATTGGTATCGAGGTGCCTAATATGCATCCCGAAATGGTTTCTATGCGTAGCATTCTGGCAACAGAAAAGTTCCAGCAAACAACGATGGACCTTCCTATTGCTTTAGGTAAAACCATTTCAAATGAGGTGTATATCGGTGATTTATCAAAAATGCCCCATTTATTGGTGGCAGGAGCAACGGGGCAAGGTAAGTCAGTTGGTATCAACTCTATTTTAGTATCCTTGCTGTACAAGAAACACCCTTCGCAATTGAAGTTTGTATTGGTGGATCCTAAAAAGGTAGAGCTAACCTTATTTAATAAAATAGAGCGTCACTTCCTGGCCAAGCTTCCTGGTGAGGCCGATGCCATTATTACAGATACTAAAAAAGTAATCAATACTTTAAATTCATTGTGTATCGAAATGGATCAGCGTTATGATCTGTTAAAAGATGCACAAGTAAGGAATTTAAAGGAATACAATGAAAAGTTCATCAAGCGCAAACTGAACCCGAACAATTCGCATAGGTTCTTGCCATACATTGTTTTGATTGTGGATGAGTTCGCCGATTTGATGATGACGGCAGGTAAAGAGGTCGAAACACCAATCGCTCGTTTAGCACAGTTGGCTCGTGCGGTAGGTATCCACTTGGTTTTAGCTACGCAACGGCCTTCGGTAAATATCATTACGGGGACAATTAAGGCCAATTTCCCAGCCAGATTAGCCTTTAGGGTGTTGTCTAAAATCGATTCAAGGACAATTCTGGATAGCGGTGGTGCCGATCAGCTGATTGGTCGTGGGGATATGCTCTTGTCTACTGGTAACGATCTGATCAGGTTGCAGTGTGCTTTCGTCGATACCCCTGAAGTAGACCGGATTTCTGAGTTTATTGGAAACCAAAGAGGATATCCTGAAGCCTACCAGTTGCCTGAGTATATTGATGAAGCAGCTGAAAATGCTAAAATGGACTTTGATGCATCTGATAGAGATTCGATGTTTGAAGAAGCTGCGCGGTTAATCGTAATGCATCAGCAGGGTTCTACCTCATTAATCCAAAGAAAATTAAAATTGGGTTACAATAGAGCTGGCCGGATCATTGATCAATTGGAAGCTGCCGGTGTGGTAGGTCCATTTGAAGGTAGTAAGGCCAGAGAGGTATTGATACCTGATGATTATGCATTGGAACAGTTTTTGGACAACCTAGGCAAAAACTAATACTTAACAGAAAAAGGATGAAGAAAATTGTGTTGTTGCTAATCGTGACACTGGGATATATACATGTAGTAAATGCACAAACGGATGCGAAGGCTAAAGCTATATTGAATGACGTAAGTAAAAAATACCGTTCTTATGATGTTGTTAAAGCAGATTTTAGCCTGATTATAGACAATCAGCAAGCGAATGCTAAAGACACTCAGCAAGGTACTTTATATGTAAAGGCGAATAGCAATAAGTATAAGGTGAGCATGACTACGCAGGAGATGATTAGTGATGGGAAAACACTTTGGACGTATCTAAAAGAAGAAAAAGAAGTTCAGGTAACGAATGCGAATAGTGATGATGCCCTTAACCCGGCAAAAATATTCACCATTTATGAAAAGGGCTTTAAATATCTATATACTGGTGATAAAAAGGTAGGTACAAAAATCTACCAGATGATCGACCTGACCCCGACAGATGTTAACAAATCTTACTTTAAAATACGTTTAACCATTGATAAGGCTGCCAGGCAAATCGCCAGCGCACTTATTTTGGAGAAGAATGGAAACAAGTATACTTATACTGTGAAGTCTTTTGTGGCTAACGCGAAAGTACCTGAATCAACTTTTACCTTTGATGCCAAGAAATATCCAGGTGTAGAGGTTGTAGACTTAAGGTAATTTATTTAAGTTTGATTACATGCTTGCAACAAATATATTTTGAAGGTTACATTTTTAGGTACGGGCACATCGCAGGGGATCCCTGTTATTACCTGCAATTGTGCAGTTTGCCGCTCCACAGATCATAGGGATAAACGATTAAGGGTTTCGATATTGTTAGAAACCGGGGATAAGACCATCGTGATCGATAGTGGCCCTGATTTCAGGTATCAGATGCTTCGTGCGGGTGTAAAAGACCTTGATGCGATATTGTTTACACATGAGCATAAAGATCACGTAGCGGGCCTCGATGACATTCGTCCTTTCAATTATCTGCTAAAAAAGAATATTGACATTTATGCAACTGAACGGGTACAGCACGCTTTAAAAAAGGAGTTCTCTTATATTTTTGCTGAGGCTCATTATCCAGGCTTGCCACAAATAGACTTGCATACCATAACGGATGAGGTGTTTAATGTAGGTAATTCTACTATAGTACCACTTCCTATTATGCATTATAAGCTACCTATCCTAGGGTTTAGGATAGGCGATTTCACTTATATTACTGATGCAAAAACCATTGCTGATGAAACGTTAGAAAAAATAAAAGGTAGTCGCGTACTTGTTGTTAATGCTTTGCAGCACGAACAACATATTTCACATTTTACTTTAAATGAGGCTATTGAGTTTTCAGGAAAGGTGGGAGCGGAGACTACTTATTTTACGCATATTAGTCACAATTTAGGGCTTCATGCCGTTGTGGAAAAAGATTTACCTGCAAATATAAAATTAGCCTATGATGGGTTGACGATATTATCTGAATAAATCTATATTTGCAGAACAAATACTCAGGTGGCGAAATTGGTAGACGCACCAGCTTGAGGGGCTGGCGCTGGCAACGGCGTGGGAGTTCGAATCTCCTCTTGAGTACAGGTAATTATCCAATATTGGATAAATTGTCAAGATAGTGCAAATGAAACATACAAAAAGGGCCGCAAAATATATTTTAAGGCCTTTTTGTATGTTTCTCAATGACTAAATTTAATTGATTGCCTTTAGCTGACCCGTAAATTCAACTTTAGAACTAATAATTTAGACTTCACTCCTTTAGCAGGAAAAATGCCCTTCAAATACCAAGAACCAGGATTTCGTTGTCTATTGGTCTCCATAATAATTAGTTCTAATCTTGTCCTAAATAGTGATCCAATATTGGAATGTTAGATTTTCGATACTAGGAGTTAAGGTTCATTCGTGAATATAGTCAGCATTGTTTGAATATTATTTCTGTTAGGAAATCCGGTAAATAACCCCTGCAAAATCATCTGAAACCAACATTGATCTATTTTTAAGCAACAACACATCTACAGGGCGACTCCAAAACTCCTGCGTAGCCTCATCCAGCCAGCCACTGGCGAACGTCTCACACCAACTGTGGGTCTTTGAGTTTGCCGCTGTGAAAATACGGTAGCCAAGATACATACTAGCTTTATGTGTTTTATTCAACTCACAAAACGGAACATCATCTCCCATCTGATCCCTATCATTATCGCTAAACCATACCTCCTTTGTGATAGCATGCCAGGTAAAACCGACTGTAATGGAGGACACTGCTTGCAAAGGTTTCATATCCAGTTCCGTCATCATTTATTCTGAAAATTGCAGCATGTCTGTCGTCTGGCATACTGATGTTAAACGTGGCACCAATAGGTATAGTTTACCATCTGTGCCAAATTTAATGTAATTCCAATGAGGAGGCCATTCGGTAGGGAACTTATCAAAGATCAACTCACCTTTAATAGGATTTTTCAATTTTTATCGATGTCAGAAAACGGATCGCAGGATAAAAGTTGGGAAGAATTGCTTTTGGCGAAATACCCAGTCTAATCTTCATCCTCCAGTTGAAAAATTTCTCAACTGGTTTTTCAAATATCCTCGACAATTTTAAAGCAAGGACCGTGGAAGGAACATATTTTCCGGCCTCAAATGAATTAATTGTCTGCCTGGATACTGAATTAGAACTGCTAGAGCCTGTCAAATGTGTTCGGTATTTATTAGCTTTTTAATATATATCAAAAGCATGAGATAGTCAGAGCCTTGTTCAAAGACAATCTCGCTAAGGCCGAAAAAATCCAGCGCGGACGCAATAAAAATAAGTCAACGGCGTATTAATATACAGGAGCGTTAATTTAGGTGACAGGGAATTGTCGGTATGACTGTTCCCCGTTTTTATTTTCTGCTTTTTTAGAGACTACGGTCTTTAAACGGAACTTTTGAGGAAAGGTTTGGGATGCTGTTTTGTCGAGCATTGATTTGTGCTTATAAACAAAAAAAGGTAAATCAGTTCTTCCCTGTTTTTTACTTTCAGTAATGCAAATAATCCCAGTAGAATAGTGAGAATTCCTAATTTGACAGCAATTACTGCCCCAGCCAATCCATTCCCAGTTCTCCCTGGACCTGAACGCTGATATTACCAGTGTTATTAAAAAGGTATCAACTTAACGGGTATTAATAATACATTTATCTGAAGTTTCCTGCAGGTCATGACTAAGAAGATATTTTAATTAAACCTGATTTAGAAATATTACCATTTCAAATAAAGCATTCCGTAAAACGATTCCTGCACCTCCTTGTTAAGCATGGAATACTGTGACGAGCACTCTGCTTTGGTTAAAATGCCTTCGTGCGGGCCCAAGTAAAATAATATAAATGCACTGACCGGCAGGTTTTTATAGGTAAAAATAAACTCTTTAGTTTTATCCAGGATTAGTGATTTAACCTCTACCGGAGACTGACCATTTCCTGATATGATTAGACCTGCTGGCTGTTTGTAATAGGTAATGAGCAGCGGCAAAATCGATTTGAAAAAGCTGAGATGTAACTTTTGGTTAGGTGATCCCTCGCTCACAACATCTGAAAGGAGCCTTTGAAGCTTGATTTTTTCTTTTTTGATCAACATGTCCTCGGCCTTTCCGGAAATGTTGAGATCGTTGTTATCAATCCATAATGTGAACATCATTTTTCTGGCTTCCAAGCCAATAGAATATATTTTGGGTTCAAAAACACCGGTATGAAATTCAAACACGTCATCTGTAACAACACAGGAATCTTTGATGCTTGTGCCTTTTCCGGCACCAAAATCATACAGGTAAATTTTGTCAATACCGGCTTTGCTCAGGCCAGTTATCCGGCCTTTGATCATACTTTGTGAATAACTATTAGTTCCTGCCAAAATTAAGTAGAGCAAGAGGAATAACTGCAGGATAAATTTTTTCAAATCTTTACAGAAAAATAATATATTTTCCATTTTAAGGCCGGTCCCTGTGCTTATACGCTTTAACATATATTTATTGGATTTGTTTTGGTTGTTAAAATTGTCATTGTTAATATCATCTGGTTATCAGAGTAAGCCGATTAAATTGAAATAACATCATATGATTCTAATTCAATCACCACCAGATTTGCTTCCCGTTTTGGTATGTGAAAATACGTTCCTCACTGCCACCACTAAGGCATTTAAGCCAGAACAGCGCTCCGGCAGGAACTTCATGGTAAATTAGGTCATAGTCTTTGGCTGTTTGTGAACCAAGAGAAATCCAGGATTTATCCCAGTAAAAAAGTTCGTACTCGTTACCGGGCATGATACAGTTTGTGTCATTGCGGGGACAAAATCTAATTTCATTTACCACGCTTTCATTCCCTTCTCCCAGGTCAAGACCGATCCATCCGTCTTTATTTTCGGCATTTTCGTAATATGAATCCATGTTATTGTCAAATGCTTTCTCTATCTCATGTCCAACCGTTCCCTTCCTACCTATCAGCTCACCTTCTAGCAGAACTGTATCAGCGTTTTTTTTCTCGTAAAATTGTACTTCTGCAATGTTGTCCGCCTCCCAGCCGCCGCCGGCCACCGCCTGGTATCTCAGGTAACGAAATGGGCGGGTATTTTTTAAGCGGACAGTATTCATATAAAAAGGGTAGCCCTCAATCTGATAAAGAAGTACGGCATCTTTAAAATCAGGGAAATTTGAGGCTTGGAACGTGCCTCCTTTTAATATTTCTGTATGATACGCGGTATAGGAATGTAAAGGCGCCTTACGCCATAACTTAACGTCTTGTTTGGTTAAACTTTTTTTAAGGTGATGGATACGATTCACGCTGTCAATATAAAAAGGATTACTGATGACTTTATGTTTCCCATTTAAATAAGTGGTAGGAACATAAACGACATTTCTTCCTATCTTCTTAAAATGGAAAACATTGTTTTCATTTGCGGAAACAGCGACCGGAAACCAGCCGTTACGGTTAAAGATACAAAGATGCACCGCTTTATGCCTTGTGGATCCAGGTTTTAGTTTTAAGGTGATACTGGCATGTTTCAGGTATTCTTCTGTGACGTCTTTGATGTTTTTTGAATGAAATTCTGGCGCTATGAATTGAGCTGGTACCGCCCGATGTAAGGCCTGCATTTCCGCAGACTCCGAGTAGGTGAACCTGTATACTTTCGGGATGGTCTTGACATGCTGAATGTACATGCCCTCTGGGAATTCCGCTTCTGTAAATTTATGTCTTGAATCCATGAATTCCGTGGAGAAGTCCACTATGCCCCAGGTGTTTTCCTCAGAGTTTTTGTTGGTGATCAATTGGTTAGGTTTGCGGTGGTCAATGAGTTTGACCATAAAATGGCGGCTATTTGTATTCCCCCAATTGGGAATATAATCTAGAGCTACAGGTATTCCGGCTGCGCGCATCGCTGTTGCAGAAATAAAAGATGTCGTTTCACAACCTCCGATTCTGCCCTTTAAAATATCACTGATGCTTTGTGTAAATGGATAATATTTATTGAAGTATGTGGTAAAACCAGTTTCAGTGTTCAACTGCCAGGACATATGATCAAATACTGATTTTAAATCATGGGTATTGGGTGCTCCGTAGGCGATATTCGTATATTCCTCATAGAATTTTGGCCGCCAGTATTGCAGTTGTTCATCCCTTATGCGGTATGGTAAAATGTACTCGCAAAAATCATTAAACGATACATAATTTGCCCAGGGAGCCTTTTTCCATGCCTTAAATGCGTATTCAATATTGCCGGTCAGGTAGGAAGCAGAAATGATCTCCAGATCTTTAACTTTCTCAACCTTACCGGGATGTGGCCATCCCAGGCGTTTAACCATGGAGTCTCCGATAGTCATCTTGTCCTGGTTTGACAGTTGGAAATTCGTATAAGATGAGCTGTCAATTAATGAAAAAACATTGGCGTATTTTTTAATCTCAGCTCCTGTGTATCCATAATGGTCCCGCATGTTCGTTAATAAAAATAATGCCGCCTTTCTTTTTAAGCTGTCTTCAGGATTTGAATAAAACCTGAATACTTTTTCTATTTCTGGTCTGTTGGCACCAGCTTCGTTTAATGAATCATCGGACAAACCATTGTCCTTTTCATTTCTGCAGGAATACATGGCACATAAAAAAAATAAAGTTATGATATGTTTAAGCTTCACGATCAGTCTTTTTTCAATAAATATAATTGTGCTCCGTAAAATCCATTTTTGGCTGGGGGTCCGTACCATCCCTCGAATGAATGACCCTTATCGGAAGTGTATCTTAAAATACTTGGTCGGCCTAAAAATCCTTTCTTTGTTTCAAAAGAAGAATTTTGCCTATGGCCGTTTTATAAAAGTGATTATAATTGACGTATTTATCGATGGACAATTAGCTCTAATTGATAGATAATATCATCAAAATCCGTAAAGAGAATATCGTATCAGAGCCTTTATATCAAGCATCCTTTTTAAAAGGAAATGATCTCTAATGGTTTGCCGTCAAATTGGGGAGGAACGAAAAAGTGGCCATTTTTTCCATGTTTAATCCAAGTAAATTAAGGACTGGACAAAGAATTGAAAGCCGCTCAAGTTAATATTTCCTGGTTAAAATGTTATTAAGAGTAATATGCAGAATATGCATATTACTCTTAATTATCTCCGCTAACTAAGTATGCCAAAATTCTGCTGAAATTAGTTTGAAGTTTAACCATGGAAAACAATATTGGAATTATTTAGCATAATAAAGGGCTGTCACAGATTGGCAGAGGCAATTAGATACTTTCAAAATTCCCTTAGGATACATGCAAATTTTTTAGTTCTAGACTCGGAGATCTCTGGGCTGACAAAAACTAATGCGGTACATCATATGGCAATAGTTTATATAAAACGTTTGCTCTTCAAGTCTTCAATTATTGGCTCCATAATCATGCAGAGATAATTAATTTGCATATTTCCAATATCCTAAATCCCTATTTAGAATAATATTCAATTGTTCTTTCTACTATTCTATTTCCCTCTTTTTGAACTGTTGCTTTTTTTGCAACAGTTCCTTCTTGCTTCAATTCTTCTTCCTTGTATATGTTATTTAGATGCCTGGAAATCGTTGATTTGTTTTTGTAAAATAGATCTGAAATCTGATTTAAAGTTAGCCATACAGTCTCATCTTGGAGCTTTACATTTATTGCTGTTTGGCCATTTGACGATTGATAAATAATAATTTGATTTTCGGTCATAAATAATAAACTTATTGCTAACGTATGTATAAATTATGAAAGGTAGGTAATCCTCTTATCCAATATTGGATCACGCATATATAAATTCCACGGTAACCGTTTATATAAAACCTTTGCTTTTCAAGTCCTGAATTATTGGGTCTAGGATCATGCAGAAGCGTTCTAGATGTTCAAAGTAATCTTCCTTTACGGTACAGTTCAAAGTATTCATGCTAATGGTATAAACCGTACTTAGAACATTTCAAAGTACGGTTTTTTTGTGTCAAATCGGCCTTAAAAGCTATCTCAGCCTTGTTCAAAGTATTCCTGCTAAAGGCTTTTATGATTACGGGGGACTAGCAGATTTAGTTAGAACAAAAATTTATCCAATTCGCTCCCGATATTCCTTTGGCGTTACGCCAAGCAATTTTTTCACATAGCGGGTAAAGAACGAACGGCTTGAAAAATCCATTTCATCGGCTATTTCGGAAATATTAAGGTTCTTATTTTGCAATAGTATGATAATGCGCTCTTTTGCGTTACGCTGTATCCATTCAGATGCGGTTATTGCGGTATTGACCTTGCAAATGTAATTAAGGTATTTAGGTGTAATATTCAGCTTATCACTGTAAAACCCTACTTCCCGCTGTGTCATGCAATGTTCCTGCACCAATTGTATAAACTGTTCGTATAGGGTTCCGCTTTGCAGACTTCGTTTTCTTCTGTCGAGCTCGTCCTCAAAAATGTGCCACATTTCCAAAAGAAAAATTTGCATCTGGAGTTTTAGCGCTTCCTCATAAAATCTGTGGCCAGTTTCCTGCGACATTTCGTACAGCAACTTAAAATTTTTTAGGATTTTCTCTTTGTCTTTCTTATCCGGATGCAAGATTGGATATTCTTTGGAATGTATAATGCTGTCGATGCTCGCCGTGGCACTCGGCAAACTTGCGGTAAGCAGATCGCTGTCGACAAACAAAATCGTGGCCTTGAAAGTCTTTGAAAAAAACAGGTCCGAAACATTGATGCCCGCCAGCCAAAAGATAAACTCGCCTCTTTTACTCTGATATTGCCGGCCATTAAAGACAAATTTCAAGCTTCCACTTTGACAATAGATATGTGTATGGAAGCGGATATTAAAATCTTCCGGAAATTGACTTGCTGATACCGTTTTGCAGAGCATAACTTTTTGATTTACTGCCATATTAGGTAAAAATAGAACAAATAGTCAATAATAGGTAATATTTGACATTACTTGCGAAATAAATGTAACAAAGCACCTTTGAAATACATTTACCTTTGTTCCTATAAAAATTATGGGAAGGAACACAGAAGATATTTTCGAGAGGTTACGCAATGGGGAAACTGTTTTACCGAACGACCCTGAAGCATATAGAATGCGTGAGGAATCGTTTGCCACCAAGAAACTTTTGAACCAAATGAACAACACAGCAGACCCTGATGAAATAAGAAATTTATTGGGCCAGATAACAGGTTCGGAAATTGATGAAAGTGTTGCGGTTTTTACACCTCTGCACATCAACTACGGAAAGCATACAAAAATCGGCAAAAATGTATTCATCAATTTTGATTGTGTGTTTTTGGATCTGGGCGGAATTACCATCGGGGACAATGTGTTCATCGCTCCGAAAGTGAGTCTACTATCCGAAGGACATCCAACATCTATCAAAGACCGACATTCATTAATCCCAAAAGCTATCCACATCAAAAAAAATGCCTGGATTGGCGCGAATGCAACAATCCTTCCGGGCGTAACAATAGGAGAAAATTCTATTGTGGCGGCGGGAGCGGTCGTTTCCAAAGATGTTGCCGACAATACAATCGTAGGTGGAATTCCTGCAAAATTCATCAAAAACATTTAAACATGAAAAAATCAATTCTTATTGCGCTGACTGCAGTCCTTTGTTATAGTACCGCGGGTGCACAATCAACATCAAATCCGGTAGAGATAAAAGAAATATCAGCAAAAGACTATACCACTTTCAAGGTGAGTGACAAGGTTACCTTGTACGCTGTAAAATTCAAAAACCAGTATAACCTGCAAGTGGCCGGACACCTTTTCGTGCCCAAGAACCTGGACAGGAAAACAAAAAATGCAGCCATAGTTGTTGGCCACCCGATGGGCGCGGTAAAGGAACAGAGCGCCGATGTTTATGCTTCTAATATGGCAGACAGGGGCTTCATCACCCTAGCTATTGACCTTTCTTTTTGGGGCGAAAGTCAGGGTGAACCCCGCAATGTAGTGCTTCCAGATATGTATGCCGAAGATTTCAGTGCTGCTGTAGATTTCCTTGGCACGCGGGAGTTTGTAGACAGGGAGCGCATCGGCGTGCTCGGTGTATGTGGAAGTGGAAGTTTTGTCATCAGTGCGGCCAAGATAGATCCAAGGATGAAAGCCATCGCAACAGTCAGCATGTACGATATGGGTTCGGCCAGCCGCAATGCGCTGAACCATTCGCAGACCCTTGAACAGAGGAAAAAAAAACAGGCTGAAGCCGCCGAGCAACGGTATGCTGAATTTTTGGGAGGTGAAACAAAGTATACAGGTGGAACTACCCACCAGCTGGATGAGAACACCCATCCCATACAGCGTGAATTTTATGAATTCTATCGCACACCAAGGGGAGAGTATACGCCAAAAGGCGGATCGCCGAAAACCACCACGCACCCAACGTTGAGCAGCAATACCAAGTTCAATAACTTTTATCCGTTCAACGATATAGAAACCATTTCTCCCCGCCCTATGCTGTTCATCACCGGGGACAGGGCTCACTCCAGGGAATTTAGCGAGGACGCCTATAAACGTGCAAGCGAGCCAAAAGAACTAGTCATCGTTCCAAATGCCGGCCATGTTGACCTATACGACAAAACCGACCTGATCCCATTCGATAGGCTGGAAGCTTTTTTTACCAAACATCTTAAAGAAACAAATAGTGAAAACATAAAATCAAAAACCGATGAAAACATTATCAATAACCGCAGTAGCTGCCCTATTGCTGCTCAGTATCAGCTGTAGCGCCCAGAATAGCAGCAAGGCAGATCAGAACAAACTGAACTTTATTTTCCCGAAAGGTGAGCTCGGCCCCGCTAAAAATTTCACCGGCAAGGCCTGGAACATCAGCCTTGTTGAAAATGATTCCGTCTACAACACCATTGTCGGCAACGTCTTTTTTGAGCCTGGGGCGAGAAGCAACTGGCACATACATCCCTCAGGCCAGATACTGATCATTACCGATGGTACAGGCTACCATCAGATTAAGGGACAACCGAGACAGACTCTCAAAAAGGGCGATATCGTAAAATGCCCGCCTAATGTAGAACACTGGCATGGAGCAAGTCCCGAGGCCGGCATGCTACAGCAATACATTTTGCCAAAGACAGAAAAGGGCATTGTAACCTGGCTGCAGAAGGTAACCGACGAAGAATATCTCGGTAGTAAATAAATAACTTCTAAAATGAATAACATGAAGCCTCTACTAATAACCTTTATCATGATTTTTTCCTTGTCTTTAAGTATGTCAAGCTGTGGCAAAAATAATGAGCTGGGAACAACACCAGAGAATGCGAATAATACGAACGGGAACACGACTAATCCAGCGGGAAGTAAAATGAAGATTACAATAGGCGCTGTTGTGTTTACAGCTACACTAAGCAACAATGCCACAGGAAATGCCTTTAAAGCGAGATTGCCACTTACTCTAAATATGACCGAGCTGAACAGCAATGAAAAATATTTCGATTTTCAGACCGCATTGCCGTCTAATGCAGCCAACCCCGGAACAATCCAAACGGGAGACCTCTTGCTGTACGGTTCCAATACGTTAGTGCTTTTCTATAAAACATTTTCAACGTCATATCGTTACACGAGTATCGCACGGATCGATAATCCTTCCGGTCTTACCGCTGCGCTGGGAAACGAAAACGTAACGGTAGAGTTTGAACTGGAGTAGAGATGAAGCTTGAAAAGAGATTCTAGCCTTAATAATTAATTTTCACATTTGCCAAATTTTTTGTTCTATTATAATCTGGTCAAGGTACCTTAATCGAAAATCACCTTGATTTTTGGTGTATGATTAAATGAATTTTTTTCTCTCCAAATCATCAATTATAGGCTCTATAAGCAATAAGAAGCGATTTAAATGTTCAAAGTATTCCTGCTGATCGGTACTGTTCTAAGTATGCATGCTTAGGGTATAAACCGTACTTTGAACATTTCAAAGTACGGTTTTTTATATCAAATCGGCCTTGTATGCTATCTCAGCCTTGTTCAAAGTATTCCTGCTCAGGGCTTTTACAATTACGGGGGATTAGCAGATTATGTTTGAACTCTTTTGACCCGAAGATATATTGTGGAGAATATTGCATTTAGCATTGTTCATTAATTGCTTGAGAGCCACTAATTTCCTTTCATATAACATTCGTGGCCCAGTCAAAAGTCACCATAGTTGTTTGAGTGAAGCAGCTTTTAAGTATTCCAATATGCAAACTGGTTGGTATTACTGCCGATATCATGGGTGATGAAACAATTTACCATCTTTTCTTCTTATTAGATAAGCGTTCACAACTTGTGGAATGATTCCTTTATTAAATCCCAACTAATATGAAAATCACTGGAAAGAAAATCGCAGTAAAGGATCTGGACAGATTGATAGTGATTGGCACTTCGGCGGGAGGGCTTGAGGCACTAAAGGAATTTGTTGAACATCTCCCAATTGATTTTCCGGCACCGATTTTAGTAGTGATGCACATCTCGGCAGATGCTACGGGAAACATATTGATAGACACATTAAATACAGTTGGCAAGCTGACATGCCTTCACGCAACTGATGGGATGCAGGCCAAATCTGCGCATATTTATTTTGCACCGCCTGATCATCATATGCTGATTGATTCTAGTGGAAAGTTAATGGTAACAAAAGGGGCTCAAGAAAACCGCTACCGACCCGGGATCGATCCGCTTTTTCGGTCGGCGGCGGTCGCTTATGGCAATAGGGCAATTGGAATTGTACTAACTGGCTATTTGGATGATGGAACTGCTGGACTAATGGCAATTGATAGGTGTGGTGGGATTTGTATTGTACAGGATCCCTCTGATGCGGAATATCCAGATATGCCAAACAACGCACTTGGTCAAGTGAGGGCAGATTTCAAAATCCCCATTTCCCAGATGGGGGTGACCCTAACAAGGATCCTTTTAGATAAGCTCCCAAAAGAAGTGAAGATTCCAAAGGATATTGTTCGAGAGTCTGAGATTGCTGAAAGGGTATTGAGTGACCTTCCTTCAGTAAACGCATTAGGTGATCAGGTACCATTCAACTGCCCTGGGTGCGGCGGAGTGCTCTGGCAAATTAGTGAAGGACCCTTACTTCGGTTTCGGTGCCATACTGGACATTCCTATACGGCAAAGGCGTTAATTTCCGAACAGACCAAAAAGATTGAGGAAACGATGTGGACGGCGCTTCGCATGTTTGAGGAACGTCGGAATCTTCTGACTACGTTCTCAAAAAGCCAGAGTGGTGCTTCGGCGAAATCTTCGATGGAAAGAGCAGAAGCCTCACAGGTGCATATCGATAGGATCAGAAAAATATTGAAGTCGGATAACAATGGTAAATTGGGAAATATGCCAGATTAGGATTTTAAGACATCAAATCTAAAGCCGCGTTATTTATGTCAATCGTAATTAATGAATTAGCTTATCTCTTGGTAAAAAGTAAGTATGTTACCATATAGGTCAATTGTATTAGTCCCTATGACCCCATTGCTGATTGGTAACTTCTGGGTGCTCCTTGTGCAAAACCTGTTGTGAACTGAATTCTCTGTAAAGTTCATCGATGCCTTCTACCTCGATGCGGCAACTTGCCGTTCCAACGAGAAAGGTTTCAGAGCCCCTCCAAATAGGCTTTAGGAAAAGTATAATGCTTCTAAATTTCCAATACTGCATCCGATTCCAGCCTTAATAATTAACTTTCATATTTGCCAAATTTTTTGTTCTATTATAATCTGGTCAAGGTGTCTAAATCAAAACTGCCTTGATTTTTGATGCTTGATTAAATGAATTTTTTTCTTTCCAAATCCTCGATAATGGGCTCAATAAGCAATAAGAAGCGATTTAAATGTTCAAAGTATTCCTGCTGATCGGTACACATTTTAACACTAGTTAGTATGGTGTTAAAACTTCTTAGGAAAATTATTAAAGGGGTTGCAGGTTAATATCTGCAACCTTTTTAGTTTGGATCAGGTCTGGTCTATTATATCACAGATGTTTGTTCCTCATCGATTGTTTTCTTTAAATTTGAAGTATGACCAATTATATTGAAGAAATCAGAGGTATATTAGCTTCAGCTAGACAAAATGCTTACACTGCTGTGAACACAGCAATGGTGGAGGCATATTGGCTGATTGGAAAACGTATTGTTGAGCAGGAACAGCATGGTGAAGAAAGAGCTGTTTATGGAGAAGGTATTTTGAAAGAACTTTCTAAAGCATTGACAACTGAATTTGGGAAAGGTTTTTCTTATTCTAATTTGCGTAACTTTCGCCAATTTTATCTCACCTACCGCGATAGTGAGATTTGCTACACACTGTGTAGCAAATTGACATGGAGCCATAACCGGTTAATTATGAGGGTTGAAAATGAGGCTGCACGGGGATTTTATTTAAGCGAAGCGGCTGAAGAGAACTGGAGTGTTCGAACCCTGGAGCGGAACATTAACACCTTCTATTATCATAGGCTTCTATCTTCGAATGATAAAACTATAAATCAAAAAGATAGTAAGGTATTACAGAAACAGAGACCTGAAGACTTTATTAAAGATCCATATATTTTTGAATTTCTAAATATTCAGCAACCTGCGACTGCAAATGAGTCTGAAATTGAAACAGCATTAATTGAAAATTTGCAGCAGTTTTTATTGGAGCTTGGAAAAGGCTTCTCCTTTGTTGGCAGACAGTTTAGGATAAGTACGGAGATAGATCATTTTTTTATTGATCTGGTCTTTTATAATTATTTACTTAAATGTTTCGTTTTGATTGATCTAAAAGCTGGGAAACTTACTCATCAGCATGTTGGTCAAATGGACATGTACAGACGAATGTTTGACGATCTAAAGAAACCAGAAGGTGATAATCCAACAATAGGTATTATCCTTTGCACGGAAAAAAGTGAAACTGTAGTGAAATATTCTGTGATTAATGATAATCCCAGACTCTTCGCTACTAAATACATGCCTTTTTTACCTACAGAAGAGGAGCTTATAGCAGAAATTGAACGTGAGAAAGTAAAACTCAATCTATTTAATAGTTAATCTAGCATTAGCTTTGTTTTTCGATTGGAGCATCAGAAAATTCTTTATATAACGTGAAAGGGCGTTAATCAATAGTTTAAATTAGAGGAATTGTTTAATAGGTAAGCTGCAATTATGACACGACAAACATTTAAAACAAATTACTTAAAAACAATTGATTGGCTTAACGGCGATATTGTAGATTGGGTTTCTGCAGGGCAGCTATATTCTTCTGATGGGCAACAAAGACAAATTGCAAAGTATCATTATGCTTTTGGTTTCGACGCTTCAATTACTTCTCAGAATGGGCAATATGCTTTTATTTATAAACGTCTAGGAACAAAAGGCATTTTATTGAAAGATGGCGAAATAATACGGGAGATTAATCGCACCCATTATAATGCAGAGACCTATGAATTTCCGGCGGCATTTGTAACTGTTGACAATGAGACTTACTTAGTTCATTGCCCAATTGATTATTGTCGACTTGACTTTGAAAATGTAGAAACAGGTGAAGTTGTTTCAAATATTCCAGGAAGAAATCCATCAGATATTTTTCACTCAAGACTTTCAATTAGTCCGGATAACAAGTATTTAATGGTATGCGGTTGGGCATGGCATCCCGTTGATACAGTTGAATTATTTGAGATAGAAGAATGTTTAAAAAATCCACAGCTATTGGACAAAAGTTTTTTATATCCAAACTTTGGGACTGAAATAAATTCAGCTAGCTTTATAGACAACGATAGCATACTTATTGCTTCAACAGATGAAGAGCCTTTCGATGATGAAGTGCCGCCACTTTTACCACAAAAGCATCTTGCAATTTGGAACTTTATTAAAAATGAAATTACATCACCAATAAAAGTCAAAGGGGAATTTGGAAATTTATTCGCAATAAATGAAAGACAAGCCTGGGATATGTTTAAGTTTCCGAAAATCATAAACATTCAAACAGGTGAAATAGAAAGTAAATTAGAAGAAATTGATTCTGGACTTCAAACATCTTCAATTATTTATGGAGATATTGAAAAATCACCTCAGATTTGCTTTAACAGAGAGACGTCTCAAATTGCAGTTCGAGTAAATAGTACGACTATTGAAGTGCTTAGTCCAACGTAATATCGTCGATTACACAGCCCGAAGAATAAAGATTTTTTACAAATTGTTGCAGAATAAACGTCAAGGAATAGTTTATTATCATTTACTTTCGTATTGTAAATAGTTTTGGGATTTATGAACATCCCGGATTTTCTTCATGTCCTCAATGAAGCAGTTCGTTAAATAAGAATTTAGGAGTACATCCAACCTATCCAATATTGGATAAGTTTTCCGAAAATAATCGTATTGGAAATTTAAAAAGGCCTTCAGGGATCTCTGAAGGCCTTTTTAATGCAGGCAATTAAGCAGCGTTATGTTACTAATCGAAATATACACTTAACCTTCGCAAAATTACCAGAAATTATATCCAAAATGTAATCCCGGCTGCCCGAAGAAGAATTTTGACCATCTATCGTCAACCTGTTTAAACGAATCAGGCATTGTTGATTGATAGGGACGATGAGTCATTGCTATTGAAGGTTGAAAAAAAAGCCTATCCTTGAAAAGTTTAATATGATAACCAATGGAATAAGTGTTAAAGATTTGAAAGCCATTGTCAATCTTATTACCGTTATCATTTACAAAGCTTTGCCAAGCAGGCATCACGTCAACTTGAGCAAAAAGATGCTTCCATAAAAACCTTTGATAATTAAGTGAAACTCCGTGTTCACGAATATAACCTGGAAACCCTTCTCCTTCTGCTTCAAATGATTTTCCATAAGGAATGCCAATTGGCCAGGCATATTTCCAAGTTTTAAATTCAATTGAAATTACATCCTTTCCTGTAATGCGATAACCTAAGTTCAGATAAACCATACCAGGCGGATTATTGTCAGCTACTACATTAGCTATCATAAATAAGGTACTGCCTATAAAATACTTTCTATAAGTACTGTCTTGTTTGGAATATTGAGCTTTAACTTGTATAGTGCTTGCCATCATTAAAATCAAGGCGAACCATAAAATTTTCTTTTGCATATCAATACATTAGTTGTTAAACGATAATGCAAAGGTAGATTGGCGAGATGCCATAACTCGTTCACTTAAGTTAAGAAATGAACCTTACCCTGTATTTTTCTCTATAATCCTTGCTTTTAACCTGCTTAATGATTGTGGTTTTATGAAATAAATTTTTGACGGCAATTAATATGTCATCAAGAAATATTAAATTGACACCTGTATCGCCTAAATATTAAAAAAATGCAATTGACTAATGATAAAATGGATCAAATCCTGTTAAATTTTTTAGCGAGATATGTAATCCTGTCTGAAGAGGAGCAAAATGTTATTATAGATTTAGCCATTTTTAAAAGTTTTAAGAAAGGAACAATTTTATTGAAAGAGGGTCAACTCTCAAAGGATGCCTATTTTGTGCTTCAAGGATGCATCAGGTGCTATTATATGGTTGATACGGAAGAAAAGACTACTGCTTTTTATACCGAGTCTGAAACTCTTAACCCTCCAGGCGTATTAAACCATACCCCATCTGAATATTATGTTGATTGTCTTGAGGACTCTATTTTGATTGTAGCTAGTTCAGAAACAGATGAAGAACTTTTTGCAAAATACCCTATCTTAGAAAAACTGTGTCGTCTTGTTTCCGAAGATTTACACTCAAAAAGTCAAATAGCATTTGATAATTTTAAGATTTCTACACCAGAACAACGCTATTTGAATTTGCTAGAAATAAGGCCGGATTTGGCTCAAAGAATCCCTCAATACTATTTAGCGAGTTATTTGGGTATCACTCCGCAATCTTTAAGTAGAATGAGAAAGAGGCTGGTTAGAAAAGCCTCTTAAATTTACGACACCAAATCGCTTCTTAACTTAAGGTAACGAGTTTAGGCTTTTATCATTTTTATGTTTGCATAGAACTATTAAAAATGATAAAAATGAAAATTGCTAACATCCTTATCCTGGTATTTTTTACGACCACAACATTGTTCGCCCAAGAGAATGGGGCCTTTAAAAAAGGAAATAAATTACTCAATATCGGTATTGGCGTAAACTCCTCTTATGACGGAGGCATACCTGTCGGTCTTTCTTATGAACAGGGGATCACAGGTAGCATCAGCATTGGTGCAAATGCAGATTATCTCTCAAATGAATACCTGTCCCTCAAATTTACAGCCATTTACTTTGGCGTAAGAGCCTCTTATCATGTTAATCAATTATTAAAAATTAACAGTGACAAGATAGATTTATATGGAGGGCCAACCCTTGGCTACAGAAGTTTTTCCTGGGAAGACAATGGTAAAGACCTGGGCGATAGTTACGGAAGCGGACTGTTTCTGGGCGCATACGTTGGGGGCAAATACTTCTTCCGCAATAACCTTGGCGCATTCACTGAGCTTGGCGCTATAGGCAGTACCAATGCCAGAATTGGAATAGCACTTAAATTTTAATTAAAAACATACCTTATGAAAAAGTCAATTTTTACACTACTAATGGTAGTCACAGTTTTTGTTTCCTGCAAGAAGAATTCAGATAAAAAGCCTGATAACAACTCGCGCACAGTTCGTTATGAGATCACAGGAGCTTTTTCGGGACCAACACTGATGGTGTCATATACGACTGCTACAGGTGGTACGGCAAATGATCCGGTCGCATCGCTTCCATGGACAAAAGAAATTACTTACGCTACAAATGTAGCTGCAGCCATTGTTGCAATATCAGGAAATGGAGGAGTAGCTGGTCAAAAAGTAACAATTGTGGTCAAGAGAGGAGGCAGTCAGGTAGGAGCACAAATTGATGCCGTGGCTGATGCCTCAGGAAGTTTCTCTAAATCTGCTCCGGCTATAGTTTTTTAAAGTCATCTTATCCAATGTTGGATTAGCCATGAATAAGAATCATTGTTTGTTGAATGCCAAAAGCATTTGAATTGTTTCAAAATTGATTAGTTACTTAAATGCAAATTTTCTTGTTCTATATTCTAATGTTAACCGTGGTGAGCTCGTTAGCATTTATGATGCAAACTTCCAATTTTATATAAACCCTTTACTTTTCAAGTCTTGAATAATTGGATCCAGAATCATGCAGAAGCGTTCCAGATGTTCAAAGTAATCTTCCTTTACGGTACAAGCCTTCTTTGCATTAGCAGAGGAGGCTTTCTTTTTTATGTTTTAATCCGCTGAAGCTACTATTTGCTCGTTATAGATCATCTTATGGATATGGTAACTTACTCCTTCGTGAAACATTATTTTATGTAACTCAGGTAATAATTTGAAGCCAACCGACTCGTAACACCTAATTGCTATATGATTCTTTTCCCAGGTAAAAAGCTCAATGGTATCCGTATTGTAAAGTCGCTTGCACTCTCCCAATAGTAATTTAATAAAGTATCTTCCCAATCCCTGACTTCGAAGTGATGGTTCGCCAACAAGAATCCGGGCCAGCCTCGGATACCCACTTTCTTGGGGAATGATCTCTCCAAAAGCAAAAGGCGATCCATCAATCGTATAGCCAATATAGAGATGACGATCCGGATACATGGTTTGGTAATCAACTATTTTTTGTTCCCTGAGTGGAAACGTAAAGTCTGTGCCTGAGAATTGAAGTAAAAGCTCTGCATCAGTTACCCAAGATTCTAGTAATCTAAAGTCCGAACTATCGTATGGTTTAATCATGTTATGCCAAATCGGTATTTAAGGGCGCTTACACCTCGTGCGCTACCCTTGCAAACTTATTCCTATACTCAATTGGCGTAAGTCCTGTAATCTTCTTAAATGTATCTCTAAATGCTTTTGTATCCGTATAGCCTACATCAAACATTATTTCCGTTATATTTTTTCTAGAAGCTTCAAAAAACTTTTTTGCAGCTTCAATTCTCACTCTTTGTAAATACTCCAAGGATGTATTGTTAGTCGCCGCTTTAAATCTTCTTTCAAATGTTCTACGACCTTTATTAATTAAACTTGCTAACGTTTCTATGGTTATTCTATCTTCATAGTGTTTCTCAATATGATCCTGTACTTTTTGAATTTCGGGATCACCATGGTTTCTTTGACCTTTGAACATCGCGAATTGGGATTGGCTATCTCTCCCAATGTCCAAAGCAAAATATTTTGAAATCATTACAGCTGTTTCTCTATCGGCGTATTTTTCAATCAGGTATAATATTAAATTCCATAAACTGCTTGCCCCGCCACTGCTGTAAATATTATCGTGTTCTGTTATTATAGCTCCATCTTCTACTTCCACCTCTGGATATCTTTCTCTAAAATCATCAATATGAGCCCAATGGGTGGAACATTTTTTGCCATTGAGTAAACCTGTCTCGGCTAAAAGAAAAGCACCAATACATAAGCTGGCAAGACTTGAACCATTTTGATATAGCTTTTTAAAATAGGGTATTGCTTCTGCATTGGCCAGTATTCCTTTGGTGGTATCGCCAAAGGTAGGGGGGATAATCAATAAGTCTGTTTCAGTAACATCCTTGAGTAACCTATTGGTTTTAACGGTGTATTCTCCATTGTTTGCCGGTACATACTCGTTTAAACCCACGTATTCTACTTCAAAAATGGGTTTTTTACCAAATGTGGTTAAAAACTCATTGGCAGTATTAAAGCTTCTAAAGGGAGGTGTAACTGCTTCAATTACCCCATACTCAGGTACAAAGATTGAAATTCGCATATCAATTATAAGATTAAGGTACTAAGCTACGAAAATACTTTTGTCATGATTCACCCCTAAAGTTGTCATTTTTACAACAGACTTGATTTTATATCCTGGTGTAACTTTGAATAGTAAACTTAATAAACAAAAACAATGGCAGAAGTAACAAGAATTACGGTAGAAGCAGCAACACATGTTCCCGTAGCAAAAAACAGGAAGAAGAATAAAGTAATCTTTTGGGTAGCAACAGGTATCATAGTACTTTGGGAGGGTATAATGCCGCTTGGAACCATGTTATTTGCTCCAGATTATCTGAATGCTGGTACAAAACCTTTGGGCTATCCAGATTATTTTGCCTATACACTTGTCATCTGTAAAGTACTTGGCGTTTTTGCCATTTCTTACCCTACAATACCAGCTAAGCTAAAGGAGTGGGCCTATGCAGGGCTTACATTTAATTTAATCTTTGCCCTCATCAGTCATGCCTGTGTAGATAAGAACATTAGTTTTATGCTATTGCCACTGGTGGTATTGGGTATCCTTGCTCTTTCTTACCGATATAACAATAAAATTCAGCGTAATGGGGGTGTTCATAACATTTTCGGGGAATTGTAAAAAAGCGTTAAGCTTTTACCAAACCTGTTTTGGGGGACTATTGCAATTTGAGACTTTCGAAAAAGAAGTGCCTGGTTACACTGAAATGCCAGTTGTTCGTGGATCGCTAGTTTCTGACAGGGTAATTATTCACGGTTCGGATCTGGTGCACAACGAAGGAAGAAAACTTGGTAATTATATTTCTATTTTCTTGCACTGTAAAAGTACCTTTGATAGAAAAGAGCTTATTGAAAAACTGGAATTTGATCATCATAATTTTTCTCTAAATAATTATGATGATCAAAAACTAATTGAAGTCACTGATGCTTTTGATGTGAGGTGGATACTTGGCATTTAGTGCTTGCTAAGAGTTATACAACGGGCTTTGAAGCATTCAAGGCGTCGGGAGCCTTTTCTTCAACTGTTGTCTCTATAAGAGTGGATTTATCGATCTTTATTTCTTTTGAAAGTTTTTTTGCTAGTTGCTTTGACCCCTTTTCGATTTCTTTCGTTAGTTTTTTGGAATCCTGCCCCAGTTTACCTGTAATGGAAGTAAGCTCGTTGATCAGGTCTGATTTTATGGTATTTTTAATTGATTTTTGGGCTGATTTAACCAGCTTTTTTAATTTTTGTTTTTTCATAATTTTGAAATTGTCGCTAAGTTAAGTCATGAAATAGTTAATTTAATATTATGTTTATGTTAAGTCGGTAGATTGTAATTAACATGAACAACAAAAGGATAAAAAAGAAAGCAAATGCTTAATGTCCAGTTCATAATCCGTCCATACTTTTGTGTCAGATTATGAAAGAATTATCTGATATGGATTTAATTGCGCTTCTCCACGTAGATGATCATCAGGCTTTTGCAGAACTGACGCGGAGGTACTGGCAGGATCTTTTTAGGCATGTTTGTGTGAAAATCAAAAACACAGAAGAAGCAAAGGATATCATTCAGGAGATCTTTTTGGGTGTCTGGAAAAATCGTGCTCAAATCCGTTGTGATGATCAGGGCCGCTTGTCTTCTTACTTGTACAAGTCAGCTAAGTATGCGTCGATAAATTATTTCACCAGGCCGGGCGTCGCCATCAGGGCTGTGGAGGTATTCGAAGAGATGTTGGCCTATCCGGCTGCTGCAAAGTCTGATGAAGGACTGTTGATCAAGGAATTGCATAGCGTAGTAGATGCTGAATTAAATGAACTCCCAGATCGCCTGCAACTACCATACCGACTGAGCAGGGAACAACATTTATCAATAAGAGAAATCGCGCTCCGCTTGTCGGTTTCCGAACAGACTGTCAAGAACAACATAACGGATGTCCTCAACCGGATCAGGTTCCGACTGGGGAAATACAACTCCGATCCTAACATTATTTTCATCATCGCATCGCTCTCGGTACTGAGTAGTTATGAATTGATGTTTTGATAACATTCTCTTAAAGTACTACTAGTGCTCTTTTGTGATGTGTAGTGTAGGATGTTAGAAAATAAAAGAGAGAAAGAACTCAAAGAAATCCTTAAAAGGTATATTAGTCATCAGGCTTCTCCTACTGAAGTGGAAGCCGTCGATCATTGGTACGATCTGCTCGACGTATCGGAAGCGAAAATTCAGTCCCTGAGCCAAAGCAAACAACCAAAAATAAAATCATTGTACATTTGGACATCGGCTGCATGCATTTGCTTAATGACAGCTTTTGCCGCCTGGTTTTATGTCGGGCCTGGTGTAACTCCCCCTTTAGATATGCTCATCAGTACGGCTGCTACAGAACGTAAAGAAGTGACATTGACAGATGGAACTGTCGTGATGCTAAATACCGGGACGGAACTGCTGGTTTCCGGAAACTTCGGGAAAGAGGAGCGAGGGGTGATGCTTAAAGGAGAAGCTTACTTCAAAGTGGCTAAAAACCCTCATAAGCCTTTCGTCATTCAATCCGGACAGCTTAGCACCAGGGTGCTTGGAACTGCATTCAATATTAGTGCCTATCCCGACAGGGAAAGGATTAAGATATCAGTGCTCACAGGTGTGGTAAGGGTATCGCAGGTGAAAGGTAAATCAGAGACGATCCTGGCTGACCAGATGAGTGCCAATCAGACGATCAGCTTTTTCAGAAAGACAGGGAAATTTGAAATGAATAGTGAAGATGCATTATTGATCACTTCCTGGAAAGACAATAAGTTATATATCGACAATGCGTCGATAGCTGACATTGCGGAGCAACTTAAAGGTTTCTATCACCTGGAAGTAAAAGACCTGAGTCTGGCAAGTCGCAAAGATAGGTACACCATTCGTTTCAATAGAGAATCTATGAAGGCGGTACTGGAAATATTGACACAACTTACCAAAAGGGAGTTTGAATATGACAACAAGCAAATCACCATTAAATAAAACGCTATGTAAAAGATAGGATATGAAAAAACCGGATATGCGTCAACATCCCGGTTTCAGACGGAGCCCTGTAGCAGCGCTCCGGTATTTCAATGAATTCGTAAAACATTAAAAACAAATCAAATATGCAAAATTTTTACCCGGGTTGCAAATACCCGCTATGGTCATTATTTAATCTAAAAATGAAGTTAACGATAGCCCTTCTCTTTTTTTCTAACTTGCTCATCTATGCTGGTCCCATCTCGGGACAATCGATGCATGAAGTAAAGATCAGCCTGTTTGCCAAGGAAATGCCGATTCAGGAAGTAATTAGCTTGATTGAAAAACAAAGTCATTTTGTTATTGGCTACAAAAACATGGAAGCCATGCAGCATAGAAATATTACCATCGATGTAAAAGGAAAATCCATCGCAGCGATCTTGAATGAGTTGATGGCACCGGCAAGTATTGAAATCAAACAAATCAGCGATAAATACATCATCATTAATCCCAAGAGGAACCTGGTACCGACTGTTATATCTGGAGTGATAAAGGATAAAAGAACTGGTAAGACCATTCCTGGTGTCAGCATCAAGGTAAAGGGTACTATGATTGGTACTCAAACTGATATTGATGGTGTTTACAGTCTTTCTGTTAAAGAAGACAGACAACGTTTTACCCTGGTGGTTTCCTACATCGGCTACAAGTCGCAGGAATTTAACTTCGAGCGTTCTGTAGCCAATATGAATCAGAATGTACAAATGGAAGAAGATCGCCTGGGGCTGGATGAGGTGGTCGTAACTGGTCAGGGTATTGATGTGAGCAAACGCCGTCTTTCGACCAATGTGGTCAGTATTAGTGGTGCAGATATTGAAAAAACGCCAGGCAGTCGCATCGATCAGCTGCTGCAGTCGAAATTGCCAAATGCTCAGATCAGGCTCACCGGCGGACAGGCAGGTTCTACCTCTATCATACGCGCACGTGGTGTGGTCTCCGCATTCATGAATTCTACCCCGGTAGTATATGTGGATGGGGTTCGTATGGATAACTTGAATACGCCATCAACATTGGGAGGTGGTGCTGCTTCTGGTGCAGGGGTAAGTGCATTGGCAGATATCCCGATGGACAACATCGAGAAGATTGAATATATTAACGGTGGCGCGGCCACTACTTTATATGGTTCGGATGCAGCCAACGGGGTGATCCAGATCATTACCAAAAAAGGTGGTTCAGAACGCACAGCAATCACTGTAAATGTTGAAGTAGGGCCAGAAGCTTCTACGAATGATTTCTTGCATTTCAAAAGAACGAAGTATATGCTTTTTGAAAGCGGCATGTTTCAAAAATACAATGTTGGTATCAACGGTAGTAAAGGTGGTTTGGGATATAGTTTTACTGGTGGTTACCTAAACAGCTCTGGCGTGCAGATCATGGACCAGAACGCGAATAGGCGAATCGACATGCGCTCCGGATTTAGAGCTAATATTGGCGATAAGGTAACTTACGAAAGCAGTTTTACGTTCGTCAACAATAGTTTCAAAAGAAGCAGAAATGGTAATCAAGGTGGATATACAGGTCTTTGGTTCCTGGAAAGCGGCGCTTCAAAAATTAGTGGTCCGCTTAAAAAACCGATGATCGATGACTTAAGTGAGGCAGATTTCCAAACATTGAAAGCTTATGTGAGGGAAGCCGAACGTTTGCAGGATAATGAGATTGTGGTGAACCGTTTTCAGACTTCTCAAACATTCAATTACCGTCCTGTGGAAAGCTTAATGATCAAGGCAGTAGGGGGTATCGACTATCGCACTACCAGAAATAAGGTAATTACAACCAATCAATACATCACGCACACCACGGGCAATCCGAGCACAGCTGGTGGAAGCATCAGTAATGCCGATAGAAAATACTGGGGTCTGACGCTGGAGCTGAACGGGCAACACAAAGCTGAACTGGGTGATTTCTCTTTCGTTACGACTTTCGGCGGACAACTTTTCCGAAATGAGGACCGTCAGGTAGCTTACAATGGTACTAATGTAAGAGATGGTATGCGCGACATTAGTAAGGTTGGCGCAACTACTTCCAATGAGGTGCTGACTGAAGTTGTCAATTACGGACTTTACGTTCAGGAGAATTTGGGTTTCAAAAACAAGTTTTTTATTGATCTTGGTTTAAGGGGCGATGGAAATACCGCTTTCGGTAAAGAAGTAGGTGTGCAATATTATCCTAAAGTTGGTTTCGCTTACATCCCTACTGCCGAGCCTGGCTTTAAGGATGCGCTTCCTTTCATTTCATCAGCGAAGCTGAGAGGTAGTTATGGTTTGGCTGGAAATTTCCCTCCGCCCTTCAGAAATGAAAGACTTATAGATTTCGCAAGTTACCTGGGCGCATTAGGCGCTTCTTTGGGTACACCTAAAGTGGATTTGAAACCGGAGAAAACGGCTACCCTGGAGCTTGGTCTGGACCTCGGTTTATTAGAGGATCGACTGGTATTGAGCGCGGGAATTTACCATAGTATTACCAAAGATGCCTTGTTCACTGTGCCTGCCACACCTTCTACAGGTGAGATTGCCACCATCAGAAACGTAGGTGAAATACTAAACAGAGGTGTAGAGTTAAGCATGAACGCTACTCCTGTAAAGACCAAAGACCTCTCTCTTTCCGTAAATGTATCGGTAAATACTGCTTATAACAGGGTCTTGAATTCCATGGGTAGTCCACCTTTCAATTTGAACGGCTTCAGCGAACGTACCATCCAGACGGTAGTGCAGGAAGGCTTCCCTGTAGGATTCATCCGTGCTGGTACTGGTACCTTTGGTGCAGACGGTGTGATGGATTCAACTACACCGCTGCAATTTTTGGGCAGTACCATTCCTGATCTATACGGTAGCATGGGCCTTAACTTCCAATTTAAAGATTTCAATTTCTTTGCCAATGCCGATTATCAATCGGGTGCATACGCAAGCAACTGGGATAAGCAGTTCCGATTTAATTATGGTGCTGGCAACGAAGGAATACCTCAGGGAGAGATCGATAAAAATGGAAGGGCCAACTGGCTCAACTTTACCAATATGTTCGTAGAGAAAACAGATTTCATTAAAGTGCGGACCATCGGTGCCAGCTATCTTTTCCTTGGTCCTAAATTGGGCAAAACCATCAAAAACCTAACGCTTGGTTTCAGTGTAACTAACCCGCTAAATTTCGCTACTTCTTCTTTCGATCCGGAGAATACCACCAGTGGGAGTGCACAGGGACAAGGTAGAGCAACTACAGGTGGGGTCTCTTATGCAACTTACTCTGCTCCACGTCAATTTTTAGGTTCTGTTAAAGTTAATTTCTAATGTTCATTAAGATGAAAAAATATATGTTTTATCCTGCATTGGCCCTGGTGCTGATGCTGGGCAGTTGTGAGTTGGTCGAAGTTGAAAACCCAAATGTTAAGGAAGATAGCTTCATTGGTTCAGGTAATTCAGCAGTTGAATGGACGGATGGCATGCGCCGCCAAATGAGTTTGATGGTGGCCTCAAACACGGAATTTACTGAACTGGTGTCCGATAATTATTTCAACAACTACACGGCAAGTAGTAAGGTATTCGATATCCCTCAAATCAATTTCTTTGACCAGGATGTTGCCAATATCCAGGCAGGGATTCACCGTACCATGGAGATGTGCGATTACGGACTTACCAAAGTATTGCCTGCCGATGCTGGATCTAAACCACTGCAGCGCGCTGAACTGCTGATGTACAAGGCTTACACACACCTGCTGGCTGCGGAGCTTTTTGTAGGAATGCCTGCGACAGTCTTAGGTGAAGTGCTTTCCCCGCAAGTACACCGTAATACTGCGATTACTTTATTAAATGATGCGCAGCCCTTGTTTACAGAAGCCAATGATCGCCTGGTGTGTGCACTGCTCCGCGCCCGGGCTTATTATGGCTTGGGAAATGCAGCTCAGGCCCGCACTGAAGCAAACACTGCCATCCAGAATCCGCTTTTGCTCAGACAAGTATTGTATGGTACAACGAATGGACCAGGTAATGGTTTCCAGGCCAATATCTTCACAACAAGCGGTGCAAATCCTTTTGCACCACTTCCCAGACTCGATTTCCTGGATCCTAAGTACTTCAATACCAACCAAACTGCAGCGCTGGACCAAAAACCCATCGCGATCGCCAAAGCTGAAGAAGCTTACCTGATCATCGCTGAGGCAATGGTGTCTTCAAATGATTTGAGCGGCGCCAGGACTACCTTAAAAAATATGCTGACAGAATGCGTTTCCAAAAGGGCAACGACCAGTCTGAGCGATAAAGCGGAGACCCGCAACGGGGGCAATAAGGTGTATCCGGTAACTGCTATGAAAGTGAAATTTGATGCTGCATCTGCTGAGAAAGATGGATACATCCTCAACAGACAAACCGGCAATATCACTGCTTATCAGGTTTCTGGTACTAAAGTCATCGCTGCGGAGATTGATGCAGCAAATACACAGGATGAAATGCTGTATCTGGTATACTTGCTTAGACAAGAGGTCTTTATGGCAGAAGGTCGCCGGATGACAGACCTCGGTATCCGCTTCCCCGTATCTGAGCGCGAGCGACTGGGCAATAGCAACGTGAAACCTGAACACACGCAAGCAATCATGCCGTCCTTTATCCCTAAAAACCGTGAAATGGACGATTTCGAAATCAATGCTGCGACAGGTGTGGTGACCATAAAGCACGACATGAACAAAGTACTGGTACAGCACAAAACGGCCGCTGGTATCATGCCATTTATCAATTAAATACGTTCTTTATGAAAAGTTTAATATTAATTGCATTAGCCACCGTTTTCAGCACGGGGCTATATGCTCAGGATAAAGTGAAAGGCTTCGTTTACCACGATGCCAATAACAATGGAAAGAAAGATGCGAAGGAAACTGGCATCGCCAAGGTTGCGGTAAGCAATGGCGTACAGGTAACACTTACGGATGAAAAAGGCCGCTACGAATTGCCTATTGGAAATGACAACGGTATTTTTGTTATCAAACCGAGCGGCTACCGCATTCCCCTCAATGCGGATAACCTGCCTAAGTTTTATTACCTGCACAAACCGATGGGCTCTCCGTCTACACTGGAGTTTAAGGGAGTGTCGCCGACGGGCCCGCTTCCTAAATCGGTAGACTTTGGCTTGCTGCCACAAAAAGAGGCAGATGATTATACAGCTTTGATTTTTGGTGACCCTCAGGCTTATACGGCAAGGGAGATGGAGTTCTTCGAAAAAGGGATCATTGCGGAGGTTGCAGGTATTAAGGACGTGGCCTTTGGTTTAAGTTTGGGAGATTTGGTAGGTAACGACCTTAACTTGCACCAGCCTTACATCAAAGCAATCAAAAAAGTGGGATTGCCTTGGTACAACCTGATCGGGAATCATGATATGAATTTTGATGTAAAAGTTGATTCTTTATCGGATGAAACTTATGAAGCAAATTTCGGTCCGGCCAATTATGCCTTCAATTATGGTAAGGTACATTACATCATACTTGACGATGTTCTGTATCCGAATCCTCGTATCGGAAAGGGTTATTTGGGTGGTTTCCGTAAGGACCAACTGGATTTTGTGGAGAATGATCTGAAGTTAGTAGGTAAAGATCAGCTGATAGTACTTGCTTTTCACATTCCCCTGGAGCACCAGAACGGAAATGTATTTCGTCCGGAGGATCGTCAGCGCTTATTTGATCTGTTAAAGGATTATCCTAATACACTTTCGTTATCGGCGCACATGCATACACAGTCGCAGATTTTTTACGGAAAAAAAGAGGGCTGGAGTCAGGAAAAGCCACATCATGAGTACAATGCGGGTACAACTTCCGGCGATTGGTACTCTGGTCAGCTTAATGAGCAAGGAGTTCCTGCTGCAACTATGCGAGATGGTACACCTAAAGGGTATGCATTTATTCATTTCAAAGGCAATCAGTATGTGATTGATTATAAAGTGGCAGGCAAAGATAAATCTTACCAGATCGAAGTTTTTCATCCAAAAGTAGTAGGTCAGGGCAAAAGTACCAGAGCAGGTATTTACGCCAATTTCTTTATGGGCTATCGTACCGATTTGGTAGAATGCCGTATAGGTAATGGTAAATGGGAGAAGATGAGTCCCGCAAATGCTGCAGATCCTGCCTACCTGGCTGAATTGCACCCCTGGGATACTTCAGAGGAGTTACTAGCGGGAAGAAGACCAACCAATGCAACGGATAGTCCACATTTGTGGAGAATGTCAATTGCGACTGATCTGCCGATTGGTACGCATGTTATAGAAGTGCGTGCAACGGATCGTTATGGTCGTACACATACGCAGAAAAGTATTTACAGAATTGAAAAAGCTAAAGAATTGTAATGAAAACTAATTTTATAAAAAGATTGCTGTTGCTCAATATGATCGTATTGACTATGCCTGCATTTTCTCAAACTTCCAAACATGTGATCCTGATCAGTATCGATGGCTTCAGACCAGATTTTTACCTGGATAAAAGCTGGCCTGCACCAAATTTGCAGTCTATGATGAGAAATGGAGCCCATTCGAAAGGAGTGAGAGGTATTTTTCCAAGTGTAACTTATCCTTCACATACTACACTGATCACTGGTGCTTTTCCTGCACATCATGGCATCACTTACAATACCATGCCGAATGATAAACTTGTGTACGAATGGACGACTGATAGCCGCAAGATCAAATCGGAAACGCTATGGCAGGCGGTCAGAAAAGCAGGTATGAAATCTGCATCTATTTCCTGGCCGATTTCCGTTGGTGCTGAAATTGATTATAACTTGCCGGAGATCTGGTCAGCCACAAATATGTCAGACAGAAAATCAGCAATCGCTGAGTTTGCAACTCCGAAGGGGTTCTTCTCAGAGATAGAGGAGTATGCAATCGGCAAGGCAGAGGTCAATGACCTGAATCTGCAGTATCTGACCATGGACGAGAACAGCAGCCGTATGGCGGCTTACATCATCCGCAAATACAAGCCTGAGTTTTTGAGTATTCACATTGTTGGTGTTGACGGTGCACAGCATAAAGAGGGGCGTTCTGGTGAAGGGGTTTTTAAAGCCCTGGCTTCTGCGGATCATGCGGTAGCAAATATCTTGGATGCATTGATCAAGGCCGGTATTAAGGACAGCACTACAGTGATCGTTACTGGAGACCACGGTTTCGTGGATATCAATAAGGTACTTGCTCCGAATGTCTGGCTGAAAGAATTGGGCATTGACAGTAAGGTTGATACACAGGAACCAGTAGCTAAGTTTCAGGCTGCAGGAGGTGCCGCATTTTTCCACCTGAAAGATAAGAATGATGTGAAACTTCTGGCCAAAGTGCGTAAAAAACTGACTGAACTCCCTGATGGGTATAAATCCCTTTTCCGTATCGTGGAGCGTGCCGAATTGAATAAATTCGGGGCTGATCCGCATGCGAGTTTCGCATTGGCTCCGGTAAAAGGAGTGTATATTCAGGACAAGGATTCGGGACCTGTACTCGGACCTACTAAGGGTGGTGCACATGGTTATTTTCCCGATATTCCCGAAATTCAAACTGGTTTTATTGCTATTGGCCCTGGTATTGAGAAAGGATTGCTGATTGAAGGAATTGGCCTGGAAGATGTAGCGCCGACTGCTGCAGCACTTTTGGGCATCAAATTTAATGCACCTGATGGCAAGGCGATAAAGGCATTAACTACGCCCGCTAGATAATCCTCAGGTTTCATTATCAGGAGCGAATGCGATAGGCGTTCAGTGGCTGACGAATATGGGCGCAAGGTATTGCCGTTATAAAGTAGGGATTGGGAGCGGAAAACGTCTTTCCGCTCCCATATCTTATTTCTTTTTCTAACTACTTTTTCTCAGTTTCAAGTTTCTTTTCGTGTTCGGTTCTTGGAGTGCTCGCACTGTTTGGCTCACCTTTACCTTTAGTAATCAGGTTAAATAAACTTTGCTGTACATACTGAGTCCATGCATTTACACAGATATCGTAACACTCGTATTCAGGAACTAAACCCTGGTGAGTAACGCGAATTTGGGTTTTATTATCTTTTTTCTCAATTTCAAAAATAACCTTTGTGCCTATCCATTCACTTTTGTCTTCCGTGAATTTAAAATAGTTGTCCAACACAAGCCAGACCACTTTTTTTTCAGGAATAACTTCAATTAATCTCATTTTGCAACGATGGACATCCTGATAGTGATAATCAAATTCATCATTGAGTTTTTCGGTGTGGCCTTCAATTTCTTCTGACCACCATCCGCGAACGTTATTGATGGCATCGAATGCTGCTTTCGGGCTTTGGTCTACTAATATTGTAGTCGTAAAATCTGGTGTATTCATGTTGATTGTTATTACGTGATTCTAAAGTTTTTCTATATCAAAGCTATGGAGTTATTTGCCAAGTAATCAGGTGTGAAATGGACTTTTAGTCGGGTTGATTTGGACAGAAATATCAAGTATCTTTATGTGAAAATTACCACCATGCAAGTCACAATAGTTGTTCCAAAAGGAGAGGTTAATCTGAGCAGTATAACCGGTTCGTTCGAAATCTTGACTCGTGCCAATATCATATGGCAAAAGATGGGACACAAACCCATGATGGAAGTTTCCATAGCTGGTTTTGTGCCCGAAATGAAATTGGATGCCGGCTTCTTTTCGGTTTATCCTATAAATATCAATGATCTGGATAGAACCGACCTGATCATCATACCCTCCGTTTCTTATGATAATGAGTTAATTAAGGAGAACGAAGCACTGATCAACTGGATAGGGGAACAACATAGCCGCGGAACTGAAATAGCTTCGATGTGCTCCGGTGTGTTCCTGCTGGCTGCTACTGGTTTGCTAGATGGAAGAAATTGTTCCACACATTGGAATATGTCAGGCGATTTTAAGCGATTGTTCCCAAACATCAATCTTCAAATCGATAAACTGATTACTGCCGAAAAGGGGATATATACCAATGGTGGTGGATATTCATTTTTAAACCTGATGCTTTTCCTGGTAGAAAAATACTTTGACCGGGAGATCGCCATTATCTGCTCAAAGATTTTTCAGATTGATATTGAAAGAACATCACAATCGCCCTTCCACATTTTTAAAACACAGAAGAACCATGGTGATGAATTGATTTGCAAAGCCCAAACCTATATCGAGGAAAATTTAAGTGGAAAAATCTCTTTCGAAGACCTGGCTTCAAAGCTTGCGATCAGCAGAAGGAGTTTTGACAGGCGTTTTATTAAGGCTGTAGGTAATACCCCTGTCGGATACTTGCAGCGGGTAAAAGTGGAAGTTGCGAAAAGTACTTTAGAAAAAGGTAAAAAAAGCATTTATGAGGTCATGAATGACGTTGGTTATTCAGATGATAAAGCATTTAGGGAAGTCTTTAAAAAAATAACGGGTTTGTCCCCGCTGGATTACAAAGCGAGGTACATTAAGGAACCCGTTATTGTTATTTAAAATCTTCTTTCATCCAGCTTACCTTTTGCTCACTACTATGTTCTTGTCCGATGATGTGGGAATAGAGTGCTGGTCTTCTTGCTTTAATATATCTATAGCCACCTGCCAGGGAAAGTTTATCTGCAGAAAGCTCAGAGATGACGATCTCGTTATCCAGAGAACGGCATTCGGATAGGATTTCACCGAAGGGGTCCAAAATCATAGAACAACCATTCTTGAGCTGATCATCATCCATTCCTATTGGATTGGAGAAAATGGCGTAAATGGCATTGTCATAAGCCCTTGCTGGCAACCACCTCATTAACCATTCCCTACCTTTAGGTCCATCAAATTCCCTGCGTAGTGGTTCTGGGGCATTATGCCTGTTTATCCAAAGTTCGGGATCTACAAAACCTGCCCTTGGTCTGGTAGAAGGCGTACACATGGTTACATGTGGCATAAAAATAGCCTGTGCGCCTAACAATGTTGTTGCCCTAACATTTTCGATAATATTGTTGTCATAGCAGATCAGTATACCACATTTCCATCCATATAAATCAAAAATAGTATACTGTTTTCCAGGGAGAAGGTGTGGATTAATAAAGGGATGAAGTTTCCTGTGTTTTGCCAAAAGACCGTTCTTATCTACACAAACATAGGCCTTGTAAAGGTTGTCATTTACGTCTTTTTCAAAAAGACCAGCTAGTATGGCAATGTTATGAGCTTTGGCAATCTCTTGGAGGTTATATATACTTGGTCCTTCGGGAATGTATTCGGCAATATCGAGCAGTTGTTCTTTAGATAGCTTTCTTGCAAAAGTATATCCTGTAATAGAACATTCATGGAAAGCGATCGCATTTGCCCCCATCTTGGCCGCTCTGGCGGAAAGTTCGTTGATAACATCGAGGTTATATGCTTTATCGCCACTTTTGTTTTCGAACTGGGCGGTTGCTACAATTAAATTTTTCATATGGTAAGGAATATTTTAATATGTCAAATCTACCAACCATAAAAAAGACTTCCTTGTATAAAACCGACAATTTATCTATACGGGAAGTAGGTTGATAGAAAGCTTGCCCTTTATCGATAAGTATTGGGAAGGAGCAAGACCTGTTTTCTGTTTAAAACGAGTATTAAGGTGTGCCTGATCATAGTATCCGCATTCATAGCCAAGTTGACCTAAGTTCTTTTCCCCACCATATTTTTGGAGACGTTTGAGAAAGTTTTGTAGCTTTACAGTTTCGGCAAAAGCTTTGGGAGAGATGCCAACATATGCACTGAACTTGCGTTCCAGTTGCCGTTCGGATATGCCAAATATATGGGTAAGCTGTTCAATAGATACATTACCAGCGCTGTGGCTAATGTATTCGCTTAGCTTATTTATGAATTCTTCGGATGGTTTAACTGCAGTTTTCTGCTGAATAAGAAAATGCTCCAGACTGCTTATAGCATCTATAAGGCTTTTACTGGCGATATGTTCTTCTAATGTTCGTCCTTTTGAACCTATCAAATCTTCAAGTGCAATGGTTTTATCCTTCATCTCGCTCGCCGGGATATTAAAAAGTCGGGGTAGTGCAGCCGGATGAAGAACAACAATGAGCATTTTTACACTGCTTACCTGTAGATTTAGGTAGTTAGAAATTTGCCCGTATACAAAGCTGGAAGGTTGTGCCTGATCTCCTAATGAATTACTGATGTAAATAGGGTCGCCTAAGCGGAAAACTATTCCTGGATTACCATCGGAAAAGAAACGGTAAAAGAGGTGTTCACTACTTTCAATAATCAAGTAGTGTTTTACAATATTAGACAATATAGGACTGCAGGGTATTTGCACATCTTTCGTATTTTACATACAAACCTAGCCATTATTAAATCAAAAAGATGCGAGCTAGGTCATGACAGTGTTTAATTCGGCAATAATTCTGTGGAGATTATATTTGTTTTTGACCTAATTTACTAACCTTGTTTAGCCATGAAGCTCTTTTCGCGGGGTCTGATGTTTTGATGATGCCAATAGCGGTAACCTTCACTGGTTTTATTCCGCAAAATTCCAGCGTGCTTTTTTTCAGTTGATTGATGCTTGGGTTGCCATAAATCCATCGGTAATACCAAGCGGGCTGGTCAATGGTGGTAATGATTCTTGCTGTTTTTCCGGTTAGGAGTTTGTCCCACCACAAAGAATTGTCCTTGTATTTGTAAGCTAATCCAGGAAGAAATAACCGATCAATAAAACCTTTCATAATGGCCGGAAATCCACCCCACCAAACGGGATGTACCCATACCAGATGATCGGCCTGGTTGATTTTTTCCAGGCTGTACAACAGATCAGGTTCCAGTTCAATACGACTGGTATAACCATATTGTAAGTTGGGGTTAAAGTTTAGATCGGCAATATTTAGCTCTGTTACCAATGCTCCAGATTGAATGGCTGCTTCTTTGTAGGCTTTGGCTAAAGCATAATTGAAGCTGTCCTTGTTGGGATGCCCATTGATAATTAATATGTTTTTCTTGTTCACTAGGTTTTGCATCTTGTCCTGATTTGCTATCGGGACAAAGGTATAGCCTACTTATTGGGAGCGACAGGACATTTGTCTATAAATTTATCTCTTTTCTTAAGCGACTTAAGTGACGTGGGGTGATTCCCAGGTAAGAGGCAAGATACTGAAGGGGGATTTGCAGCACGTAGTTAGCCTGGTTTTCCAATAAATCGATATATCTTTTTTTTGCCTTTTCTTTTTGGAATAGGAAGAGTCTTTTTTCCAGCTCCAGGTATTGTTGTTCAGCGATAATCTTAAAAAATCGAACCCAGTTTGGGCTAGTTTCGAGTAATTTATCTACATCATGTTTTTGAATAACGAGTAACTCTGAATCCGCTACAGCTTGTATGTTTTCTACGGTAGGTAGTCCAGTGATGAATGCGGAATAGGCAGCCATTAATGTGTTGGGGAAGGAAATACAGTAGGTAATTTCTTCTCCGGATTCGGGCGAAAAAAAGGATCTGAGTATACCAGTATTAATAAAAGCCACTTCTGTGCTGAGTTTTCCTTCGTTGATAAAAAAGCTTCCCTTTTTCAGATGCCTTTTGATCAGAAGGCTTTCAAACTGATCAATCTCAGTAGGGCTTAATACATTAAATGAGGTTAGGAATGCTTTAATCATCGGTTATTATATATGACCATCGCCACCAATGCGGCAAAAAGTGTATTTAAAAAATTTACTGTGTTGTTTCCTATTTGATGTTTTCGTTCAAGAGTCGCACCTAAAATAGAATCCGTTAGGTTTCCAAGTGTACCGGCAAATACCACTATTAATGCCATTTTGTCTAAACCAGCATATATTAAGGCTATAATACATGCACCAACAGTACCGATCAACAAACCTTCAAGGCTAACTACTCCATCTAAACCATTTGCTTCCTTTTTAAGCGTTATGATATTATAGAAGCGGCGCCCATATACCATCCCCAGTTCCGAAGATAAGGTGTCGGCAAGGGCCGAAGCCAGGCTGGCAGCCATCATGATGAGGTATGTTTCAATATGCGAGGGATCAATGATCGCTAGAATTGCAGTTAATCCGGCCACACCACCGTTGGCAAATACCTGTCCTGCGGTTCTACCCATGTTAGCTAAATTGTCGACATGAAGTTTTGCTTTTATCGCCTTCTTATGAGCCGTTGCCCAAACACTAAGTAAGAAAAAGGTCAGCAACATGAGCACGCCTTTTACTTGCGCAGCTTGTAATACGAGCAGACCTATTCCAGTTGCAGAAAGGGCCGCGGGTATGGTTAGCTTTTTTGCTTTTACACTAATAAGCATTACTATCGCAAGTGATAAGAATAAATAGGGAAGGTAGCTTGTATAAATAGCCATTGAATGACAATATTGTATTTTTAATGGTTTAGGAACTAAATACAAATATAGTCAGATACCTATTGAATTGAACGGTGTAAAAACAGAGATTGAAAAATGTCATAACTCTTTCGCGCTCTTCGCTTTCACAATAGATTCTTAAAGTAGTATTTCATTTAATTTTGATCAATTATTTTTGGTTTAAATTACTGTATGTTAATTGATTATGGTAGTTAGTTACATTTGTTCACAATTATTTTACTTTCTATTCAAGAATATTCCATTATCGAATGGTAGCTTTGTAGCAAGTTTTATGATTTTTTGCGCAAAATGGCTTGCCTATGGGCCTAATAAAGCAAATGATCTACCCCCTTATTGTTTAAAATAATGTTTTCAAAAATGAAAGATCATCTACGACGCTACGCATATAGGCCAAATTCACCATCTGCAACAATATACAGGGTATTTCCAGGTTGAAATACGTCCGAACTGTTTCATTTTTAGTTTTTTATCTAGCTTTTTAGTTGGACGATTATTCGTTTGATTTTAAGGTAGATTCAAGATTTTTCAGTTTTTCATTATAAGAATAAAATTACCCCACCACATTAGAATAATTTCATGAATAAAACAGCTAAGCATTTTGCCATAATTATTGGATTGCTATTTGCATTTGGCGCAAAAGCTCAAGTAGGAATAGGTACAAGTACTCCAGATGCGAGTGCTCAACTAGAAATACTTTCTACATCTAAAGGTTTGCTTATCCCAAGAATGTCATTAGTACAACGTAATGATATCAACAGTCCTGCTAATGGTTTATTGATCTATCAAACAAATGACTCTCCTGGGTTTTATTTTTATAGCAATGGACAATGGCAAAAGCTAGCCAATAAAAGTGACATTACTTCAGGAGGCGGTGGCACAGGTGGAAATACGATATTAAGCGGTAATGGTGCACCTTCGGCCGGACTTGGAAATAATGGAGATTTTTATCTGGATCTAACAAAGACCACTTTATTCGGGCCAAAGGTATCAGGCAACTGGCCTTCATCTGGAACCGTATTAGTAGGACCAAAAGGAGATTCAGCTACAGCTGGAGATTTAAGTCTGAGTTTTGATGCAGCATATAATTTAGGTATTAAAGGTGGAAACTCGGTAAGCCTTAGTGATCTTAACCAGTCTTTGAGTCTTGCGGGAACAATATTATCTATTTCAGGACCAAGAAACAGTCATGTCGACCTTTCCGGATTACTTGGTGGCGGCGGTGGAACCGGTGGACTTACCAGCGTTCAACGTGATGCTACTTTAAAAGGTAACGGTACAATTTCAAGTCCATTAGGACTTTCAACTACAGGCGTAATTCCTGGAAGATATACTGCTGCAGATATTACTGTGGATGCAAACGGACGAATTACAGATGTAACAAATGGGACACCTGGTGGAGGTGGAACAGGTAACGGAACTGTAACTTCCTTAAGTGTTAAACCATTAAATGGATTTACAGGCACAGTTGCCAATCCAACAACCACGCCGGAAATTACATTAGGTACTCCACTTTTGGGCATTTTAAAAGGAGAGGCGGGGGCACTAAAAGTGGCTACAACAACAGGTACAGGTGATATTGTGCTATCTGATGGTCCTACGCTAAATAATCCTATCCTGACAGGTACAGCTCAGGGAAATATTTCCGGTACTGCAGCTAATGTTACCGGGATTGTTGCCGTTGCAAATGGTGGTACCGGAGCTAATAATGCTACAGATGCTAAAATAAATTTAGGTCTGGGTAGTGTTGATAACACAAGAGATGCTGATAAGCCAGTAAGTACAGCTACTCAAACGGCATTAGATGCTAAAGAAGATAAAGCGAATAAAAGTACCGATCTAGTTTTAGATGCAACTTCAAATGTAAAATATCCAACTGTAAATGCAGTTAAAACATATATTGATTCGAAGGCGGGTATTGTAGACGCAACAACCGCGATTAAAGGAAGAATCATGCTATCTGGGGATCTCGCTGGTACAGCGGATGCTCCAACTGTGAAGACAGTCGGCGGGGCAATTGCAAGTGCTATTAAAACGGGGGTAGACTTGGCTAATGCGGCGACTGCTCAAAACCTAACGGGCACGATTGTGAAGAGAGACGGGCTTGGCAACATAGAAGTGGGTACAGTAACCGGTAATTTAAACGGAAATGCGACTACAGCAACCACAGCCGGTTCTGTTAGTGGAACTGTGATGGTACCTAATGGTGGAACAGGAATTACTTCCTACACGCCTGGAAATTTCATTAATGCCTTAGATGCGACTACACTACAGGAAAGAACACCTTTACAAGTAAAAGAAGCTTTAGGCCTGGATCTGGTTGATAATACTTCTGATGCTGCAAAGCCTGTAAGTACGGCAACGCAGACTGCTTTAAATTTAAAAGAGGATAAGGTTAATAAAATCACAGATGGTACGTTCTCTGCAAATTCGGATACGAACTATCCCTCGGAAAAAGCGACAAAAACTTACGTAGATAAAAAAGTAAATGATGCTGTTATAGGAGCGGGTGGTGTACCTGATGCCACAACAACTATCATTGGTAAAATACAGCTTGCCGGAGATCTATCGGGTGTTGCTTCAGCTCCAACTGTACCTGGATTGGCTTTAAAAGAGCCGTTAATCACAAATCTGCAAGCTGTAAGAGGTGGTACAGGTATTACCAGTTATACAGCAGGAAACTATATTAGTGCAGCAACAAGTACTACTTTGCAGCAAAGGACACCAACCCAGGTAAAGGTAGATTTGGGCTTGGATAATGTAAGTAATGTTAGTGATTTGTTAAAACCAATCAGTACTGCAACGCAGACCGAGTTAAACAAGAAGATAGATCTTACTGAAAAAGCAGCAGTGAATGGAGTTGCGACATTAGATGGCTCGGGGAAGATTCCCGTAGCACAAATTCCAGCGCTGTCCTTCGCTTCTGTTAATGTTTTTAGTACCGAAGCAGCTATGTTGGCCTTAAGTGGTGCGCAGGTTGGTAGTACAGTTATCAGGACTGACATTAGTAAAAGTTTTGTTTTGGGTGCTACCCCGGCTTCTGTACTGGCTAACTGGAAAGAAATATTAACACCAACGGGTACGGGAGTACAAACGGTGAACGGAGTGGTTGGGCCTGATGTGGTTTTGACCAAGACAAATTTAGGTTTGCCGAATGTTGACAATACCAGTGATATGGGTAAACCTGTCAGCACGGCTACACAGACGGCTTTAAATCTGAAAGAGGATAAATTAAATAAAAGCTTAGACATCAGTACTGATGGTGCTTCAGATACCAAATACCCTTCTGTAAAAGCGGTTAAGACTTATGTCGATGCTGTATCTGCGGCAGGTTCACCTGACGCGACTACTACAGGAAAAGGTATTGTAAAATTGGCCGGAGATCTGGGCGGAACTGCTGCTTTACCTACGGTATTGTTGGTTGGCGGTTCTACCTCAACTGCAATTAATGCAGGGGTAATCCTTGCGAATAACGCTACTGCTATAAATACACCGAATACTATTGTAAAAAGAGATGGCTCAGGTAACTTTGCTGCCGGAACCATTACAGGTAACCTGATCGGAAATGCATCAACTGCAACTTCCTTAAGTGGAACAGTTGGTGTGGCGAATGGTGGTACAGGACTGAACTCTTTAACTCCCGGAAGTTATTTATATGCTGCAACAGCAACTTCAATTGGACAAAAAACAGCTGCAGAGCTAAAAACTGACCTGGCCCTTAATAATGTAAATAATACAAGTGACGCATTGAAGCCAATCAGTACGGCCACACAAACTGCATTGGATTTAAAGCAGAATATTTCGAATATCAGTAATAACATTGCTGGTGATGCGAGTTCTACAACAAAGTACCCTTCTGTAAAGGCTATGAAAGACTATGCTGATGGCATGGTGTCGGGAGGTGGCTCGCCTGCTACTACAACTACAAAAGGTATTGTAATGCTTGCCGGAGATTTAAGTAATACTGCTGATGTACCTATGGTAGCGACAGTAGGTGGTTCCGCGGCGGCTGCTATTAATACGGCAACGGTGGCAGCTAACCTTGCAACAAGCTCGCCAACAGCTAATACGATTGTTAAAAGAGATGCATCGGGTAATTTCTCAGCGATGGCTATTACTGCCGGAACTTTTAATGGTGCTTTAACCGGTAACGTAACAGGTACTGCTACTGGTCTTGCAGGTGTTTCTGCAAATGGAATTTTAGTCCGGACCTCAGCTACTGCGACTACATCACGTAGTATTGCTGGTACAGCAAATGAGATTACAGTAACGAATGGAGACGGTGTTACAGCTAACCCTACTTTATCATTGGCTAGTACAGGTGTAACCGCAGGAAGTTATACCTCAGCTAACGTAACGGTTGATGCGAAGGGAAGAATTACAGCCGTTGCTAATGGATCAGGCGGAGGCGGTGGTGCTGTGGCAAGTGATTTAGGATATACGTCTTCTGCGACTAACGGTGTGATCACTTCTAAAGCGGGGGCATTGATTGGAACTGCGGCTACTATTCCTGGAGCTACAACAAGTGTGGCGGGAGTAATGATTGCGACTGATAAGGCTAAGCTAGATCAATATCCGGTGGTTATTGCAGCTGACGCTACAAAGGTCTTAACTGCTAATGCTGATGGAACTGCTAAATGGGTTGCTCCCGCAGTCGGTGGTGGCGGCGCTGTTAGTAAAGCTTATAATCCATCTGGAAATTCTCGTGTGCTGGTAATTGCAACAGGCGACGGAATAACGGTTGCAATGAGTAACGGACCTGTTTTGGGAACAACGAAATTTACATTTACTATACCTGCGGGAGTGACTATTCTAAAAGCGAAGCTTAATTTAGATAATGCGCTTTTTGGCAAAACACCGTCAGACCCTGCTCCTGTTATATATTACGAGATACAAGATGAAAATATTGCTGATCCATCAGATTTCCTTCAATATCCTATGCCGAACTTTTTAATCATCAACAAGACAAATTCGCTGCCATATAGCTATGCTGCTACGGGCACGTCGGCAAATCCTGTGGCGATGGATGTGCTACCAAGTAATAAAATTATAAGTTGGAAGGTTACGCCTAATGCAGCTAAAACCTATACAATAGTGATAAATTTCTAAGATGGGAAAAAACGGGTATATTTTTGTCATTGTTCTGCTATGGTTAATTCCTTTTGTTGGTAAAGGGCAGTCCCTTAATGGGAGATTCTATATCACCGGGGCATCGGAGGTCGCATCAACTCCAAACTCAAATTATTCTATTGAGGGAGTTTTTACAGATCCTCGATATATTAATAGCGCTGCAGATATTTTACCAGGGGATATGATTGCAGATGTTCTTGGATTGACTTTTAGGATTGATAAAATCACTCATCTCAATGGGTCGTCGATTACAGTAGATGCTACCTACCTTAGAGGTGCACTAGACGTTTACGACACCTATCCAACTTCCTATAACACAGGAACTCTTTTTAGGCCTACACCTAATGGTTACCCGCAGTTAACGAATGATCAGGAATATGTAAATGAAGGGCTGAAGATTGCGGTTATTAACTCTGCTATTCAGGATATCGATAAAGACATCAGAGGTTTTAAATCCGGAACCGAAGCTGATCTTCCTGCTACGCCAAAGGCCGGCGATCTTTTTTATAATGTTACCGAGAAAAAACTATACGCCTACACAGCCGATGGCTGGGTACCTGTTGGTGGAGGAGTAATAGCAAGCGGTACAACTGCTGAATTCCCGAACCCTGCAAAGAGCGGAGAGATGTTCCTGAATAAAGATGACAATAAAACTTATATTTATAACGGCGCTTTATGGCTTGAGCTTTCGACGAATGGATCCACCCCAAGTGCCAATATTAATCCTGATCCGACTAAGGTAAGTGTTAAGGAAGGCGACCTTTTCTATAATATATCAGACCACAAATTATATGTTTATAATGGTACGGTCTGGATGCCGATCAACAATCTCTTGCGTAACGGTCAGATCTTCGTTGGTAATGCTTCCAATACACCTGTGTCTGTTGCTTTAACGGGAGATGCAACCATCACCAATATTGGTAAGCTGACCATTCAGCCGCTTGCTATTACTGATGAGAAACTAGATAAGACAAAAATTCCTTTGAGTGGCTTTGGCATTCCCCTAGACAATGTATCGATGGGAGATGCCACTACAAATTTTAAAATCATTAACCTTGCCAACCCCTCTACCAATTCAGATGCGGCAACAAAAGGTTATGTAGACGCATTGGTGTCTGCTCCGGGCTCTATGGTTTTAGCTAATAATAACTTTCTGGTTGGTAACAGTTCCAACAAGGCGATAGGGGTATTGAAGAGTCTCATTCCAATTAGTGGTTTCGATAAAGCTGGAGCTAACGTGTCAATGGGAGGGGGTACACCAGTGACCAATTTCAAGATCACCAATATGGCTGATCCTACTGCAGCACAGGACGCTGCAACTAAGGCTTATGTTGACGGCAGACAAGTTAATGCTGCAAATATTCTATTGCCAACAGGAAATTTCCTGGTAGGTGACATCGCAGGAAAAGCTGTGGCTACGCTAAAAAATACGGTATCATTAACCGGTTTCGCTGCACCTACGGCGGATATTGCTGCAGGTGGTTTTAAGATTACTGGTCTTGCAAATCCCGTGGATGCTCAAGATGCTGTTACCAAAGGTTATATCGATACCAAAACATTTGATCCCGCTAGAATTAACCTGGCTAAAGACCTTTTTATGATTGGTGATGTAAATGGGAAAGCCACGGGGATTGAAAAAAATACCATTCCATTGAGTGGTTTCAAAGATCCTGCTACTGACATTTCACTTGCAGGTTTTTTATTAACAAATATAGGTACGCCATTAGCGGAAACAGATGCTACGAATAAAAAGTATGTTGATGACCTTTTTAGTACACCTTCATCCATACTTGCTCTGCCTTCTGGAAACCTCTTTGTGGGGAACAGTACAGGGAAAGCAACTGCCACACCGAAAATTCAGGTGCCATTGAGCGGTTTTGGTAAAGCTACGGAGAATGTGAATATGGGGGATGCTGTAAATCAATTCAATATTAGTTTTTTAAAGGACCCGGTTTTTGAACAGGACGCAGCCACGAAGAATTATGTAGACAGCAAGCTATCTACGCCCGGAGTAATAACCTTATCAACAGATCATATTTTTGTCGGCGATGCCTCTAATAAAGCAAATGGTGTGCTTAAAAACACTGTGCCTGTAAGTGATTTCGGTGCTGCAATAGCAGATGTGGTAATGGGAGATGGAACAACTAATTTTAAAATTACAAGTCTTGCAGATCCTACTACCGATCAGGATGCTGCAACGAAAAAATATGTGGATTCAAAAACTTCAGAGACACCAACAGGCCCAACAGCACCAACTGGAGCAAAGGCAGGTGATACTTATTATAATACTGTAGAAGGTCGTTTGTATGTTTATAATGGTACTACTTGGGTACCTGTTGATAATAAACTTTCTGACGGTCACTTGTTTGTTGGAAGTCCAGCAGGTATAGCAGTGTCAACACCTAAAAATGTGGTTCCTTTAAGTGGCTTTGGTTCTGCCCAGGGAGATGTAGCAATGGGTAATTTTAAATTAATTAACCTTGCCGAGCCAACCCTAGATCAGGATGCTGCTACTAAAAAATATGTAGATGCAAAAACAGTGAAGATGCCTACGGGACCGACAGCCCCAGCTAATCCAGTTGTAGGTGATACTTATTATAATACTGCTGAAAACCGTTTATATGTGTACAACGGTACGGGATGGGTAGCGGTAGACAATAAGCTCGCAACAGGCGAACTTTATGTAGGTAATGCTGCAGGTATCGCAGAATCAACCACTAAAGATAAAGTGCTAATCAGTGGCTTTGGTATAGCAAAAGCAGATGTTGCTTTGGGTGATGGAACAGCCAATTTTAAGATTACAAATCTGGCAAATCCCGCTGCAGATCAGGATGCGGCTACTAAAAAATATGTAGACGATAAAACAGGTAAAACACCTATAGGGCCTACAGCACCAACTAATCCACTCGTAGGTGATACTTATTATAATACTGCTGAAAATCGCTTTTATGTATACAATGGTACAGGGTGGGTAGCCGTAGACAATAAGCTCGCAACAGGAGAGCTTTATGTAGGTAATGCTGCTGGTATTGCAGAATCAACCACTAAAGATAAAGTGCTCATCAGTGGATTTGGTGCAGCAAAAGCAGACCTTGTTTTGGGTGATGGAATAGCTGCAAATTTTAAAGTTACGAATATGGCAGATCCTATCGCAGATCAGGATGCCGCAACTAAGAAATACGTAGATGCTGGAATTACTAACGCAACAGCTGCAGGTAGAGATAACTTGGGTAACCATCTAGCTACGGAGAGTATTAAACTTTCGGCATTCTCGATCAGCAATGACGGTGGAACCGGCAAAGGCTTGACTTTCGATACTCAAGGAAATGCAATATTGGCTCAAGATTTAACCATAAACGGAAATTTATACACCCCATCGGATAGAAATTTGAAATCAAACATCGAAACCTTAACTACAGTTCTGCAAAAGATTAATCAGATCAGAGGTGTGAGTTTTGAATATAAAGATCAAACTAAATACGCAACAGGTGTAAAAATAGGAGTGATAGCTCAAGAGCTTCAAAAGGTGTACCCAGAGATGGTGACGAAAGGTAAAGATGGCTTTTTAAAAGTAGACTATACTCAACTAACGGGTATGCTGATCCAGGCGGTAAAGGAACAGCAAGAGGAGATTGATGGATTGAAGATCCGTATGGATAAACAACAAGAACAGATCAATAACATTCTTAAAAATATGCAATAACTATTGATAAAAAGAGACCACTATTTTGAAGCTATATAGAGATGATAGGTAAACGATTAAAGCATACACTTGTCCCCACAGTTTTTGTAGGGTTATTATGTTTAAATGCAAGTGGGCAGACTAAAGACATTAGCTTGAAAATACATTTGTCTGGTGTAGCGAAAAGCAAGATTTCTTTGCTTTCCCTTGCTGGTGCATCTATAAAAACAATTGTAGAAAATCCAGCTATAAATAATGGCGGAACCTCAGTGTTGAATATCCCTAAAGATCAATTACCGGGAGAGTTTGTTTTGCGTTTTGACTATCAGGAAAAAGAGAGTAGTAATCCTTACCCTGCTGAAAAACGCATTTTTGTAAACAATCAAAATCTGGAACTTTGGGCCCGTCCTAAAGCATTGAATCATCCCGATAGTACTTATTTCCAAAAAGGAGAAATAGAAAATACGGTGATCACAGCTTTTGCTGCGGACAATGGGAAAAGAAGAGAACAGCTAGGATTGTTACAGAATTTTCTGATGAATTATGACCGTCCGGAATCGAAGTTTTTTGCATTGGGAACGGAAGAATATGAAGGAAGACGTTTGACTTACAATAAATGGATTGAAGCACAAACCTTGCAACACAAGAATACTTTTGTGAGCAATAGTTTTGTATTTCAACATATCGCGCCAATCCTTTGGAAAGGAACAGAAAAAGACAGAGTGAACAGTGTGATCGAACATTATTTAGATGGCATGGACTTTAAAAATCCAATGATCATCAAAACAACCGAGATCAAAGAGTGGATGAATAAGTATGTAAATATTTATGGCGCCATGTCAACCACTATTGAACTCCGAGATTCTCTGTTTACCCTTGCCGGAAAACGCGCCATAGAGAAAGCCCGTTTGGGTCATCCTTTAGTTTACGGATGGATGGTAGATTATTTCTACAATGGATTTGAAAGTTTTAACATGACTGCAGGCATAAAAATGTTGGAACCTTACCTGAACGATCCACTTTGCTTAACGAGCCGTAGAAAAGCAATCGAGCAGAGATTGAAAGGTCTGGAAACCTTAGTTGTAGGTTCCGTAACGCCTGATTTTGACTGGAAACTGGCTTCAGGTAATACGGTTAAGTTTCATCAATTTAAAACTGAAGCCAAATATAAACTGGTATTGTTTTGGTCGGCCGATTGTCAGCACTGTAAAGAGTTGGTAGAAAAATTACATCCCTGGTACCAGGACGCTTCAAAAAGAGAAATGATGGATGTCTTCGCCATCAGTTTAGATGAAACAGAAACGGAGATTCCAGCATGGGAAAAAGCCAAAGTAGGCTTGCCTGCATTTAAACATAAGCGAGGAGAACAAGGAATAAGAAGTCCTGAAGCTGCGGCATACTTTGTCTTGTCAACACCAACAATGGTATTGGTAGATGCGAAGAGCAATAAAATTGTGGCTTTACCTGAGACTGTTGCTCAGTTGGAAGCAGAAATGAAATAATCAGTATTGATGAAAAATATATTATTAGGAAAAATGAAAAGACTTATCGCATCTATTGCCATTGGATTTTTGCTGTTTATCTGTCCTGATGTAAAGGCTCAGCTGAAGGTAGGATCAGAAGGAATCTTTGTCCAACCAGGAACTGTATTCTATACCGAGGGCTTAACACTGGTTCCAGCTACGGAATGGGGAATGAACAACCTGATGATTACTAAACAAATGCAAACGGTGATCTGGCCAAAGTTCAATAGCATCCAACGAATATACAGGTTTAGCAGACCAGCAACTTTTGATGGGGAGCTTGCCCTGAATTATGAGGATGTTGAACTCAATGGAAACGAAGGCAAAAGCTTGGTGTTGGCTTATTCAAAAGCACCAAGTAACAACTATAAAGATTTTACGCTGGTTAAGGAAAGTGTGGCTAATCCGACCGAGCGATACGTTGGTCAGCTGTTTGGGGATAAGATTACTTTTTCTGATTTAACGGCAGTAACCATGGAATCAGGCAAAGAAGCTTATTCAGATTTGATTGCTAACAACATGATTACGCCAAATGGTGATGGTGTAAATGATACCTGGATTGTTAAAAACATCCATCTATATCCTAACAACGAGTTGAAGATTTACGACCGCGAAGGAAGGCTAGTTTTCAATATGATAGGTTATGACAACACCTGGGGAGGTACGTTTAATGGAAGTGCGCTACCCGAAGATAGTTATTACTATGTCCTGTATTTCGATTCAGGAAAAGCAAAAAGATCAGGATTTATCTCTGTAGTAAGGGAATAATAAAATGAAAGAATTGAGCATGAAAAATAGAGTTAATAAGGCGTTATTTGCTGCATTGGGAGTTTTAGCTGGATTGGTAATCGCATTCCCTGCATCGGCACAAATCAGACCCTTAGGTACCCAGTATTATGAAAATCAATACATCAGTAATCCTGCATTTGCAGGGATGGAAAAGGGATTAAATGTGAACCTTAGTTACCGCAATCAATGGCGGAGCATCGAAGGTTCGCCAGTTACGATGGCTGTGAGTGGAGATTATCAGCGCGATAAAGTAGGGATGGGCCTAATCATATATAATGACAAAGCCGGACTGATTGGGCGTACCCGCATCATGGCGAGTTATGCTTATCACTTGCCATTAAATGGAGACAACAAAAACTTGCACTTTGGTCTTTCTCTCGGTGCGATGAAAGAAAGTCTGGACAATAACAAGATTATTGCTGAACCCGATGATATTTTGGCGCAACGTTTTAACGAACGCAAGCCTTATATTGATGGAGATTTTGGTATTGCATATACCAATGAGCGGTTCACAATACAAGGAGCATTGCCTAACCTGTCTAAATTTTTGCAGAAGGATCCGCTGGTTACGATAGATGGACATACTTATTTTGCTGCCATGTCTTACAAAATCGGATCTGCTTTGGATATCGTGTCTATAGAACCTAAAATCAGTTTCAGAGGAGCTAAAGACATTGAAAGCATTTGGGATGTGGGTACAAACCTGAAGCTTGAAAACAACATTCTTAATTTCATGGGAATGTTCCGTAGCGACAAAAGTTCTGTTTTTGGTGTAGGCGTAAATTACGATAAGTACTTTATACAATGCTTTTATACCAGTCAATTGGCTGGAGATCGTATGCGTACTGGTGGAGATTTTGAGGTCAATTTAAAAATTAATCTGTTTAAGGAGCCGAAGTAAAATTGAAAAAATTTCATGGTATCCTATTACTATTTTTACTGTTTACAAGTAATTTAGTCCATGCACAGCATCCATTCAGCGTTATAAATGATATCCCTCATCTTGCATTGAGGGATCCTGCGACAATTACGGCCCCAGAAATGGGGATGATTGTTTACAGTACAGTCGAGGAGCAGCCATTAATTTATACGGGTACAGACTGGGAAACCTTATGTACCACCAAGATTTGGAACGTAACAGCTGAAGATCACTTTACGGTTAAAGGCGGTATTTCTTATTTGCCGGTTTTAGCAGCTGATCCAGCTAACAATAATAAAGCGGGTACCATTTATTATTCGTCGGCTAATCATTCGACCATGATTAATAATGGGACCAGCTGGATTAAAATACGGGATTTAGGGGGCAGTACTTTTACAGAGAGTAAAAGCTTTGCTGCCGGTGTTGATGTGAAAACATTCAAGCTACCTGTCTTGCAAAACAATCCCTCAACCCCTGGTTTAAAAAAGGGCGCATTTTATATCAATGCCTTATCTCGAAGCATCCGTTATTACGATGGAGTAGTCTGGCGAGATTTAAAGTGCATTGACCTGCCAACCATCACCACACTACCTGTCACCGATATTACCAGTATGACTGCTTTAAGTGGCGGTGATATTACTGATGATGGTGGCAGCCCGGTAACAGCCCGTGGGATAAGGTGGAGTGTTAATGGTGACCCCATTGACGACCCTTCTGCTACTATGACCAATGATGGTTCTGGGGTAGGTGTGTTTCCAAGTTCTTTGGTAGGACTGCTTAGCAATACCACTTATTATGTGAGAGCTTATGCAGTGAACAGTCAGGGAACCGTATATGGTAACCTGATACAATTTACTACCGCCCCGCCAGTGCTACCGGTACTCAGCTTTGCGACGGTAAGCATTACAAACATCACTGAAAAATCAGCCCAAGGGACTTTGAATATCCTCAACAATGGAGGTGCCCTGGTCACTGACCGTGGATTTGCATGGAGCACAGACCGGATCAATTGGACGTATGGTTCATCTACCGCGATAGACAGATCAGATGTAGGCATATTTATCAGTAACCTGGTTGACTTATTGCCTGGGACAACTTATTATGCGAAGGGTTATGCCACCAACAGTGTGGGTACAATCTATACCAGTGAAACTAGCTTTGTAACCAGTTCTGCGCCATTTATTGTAACAATAAAACCAACAAGGATTACAGGGATTGATGCCTTTAGCGGGGGACACATTAGTAACAATGGAGGTTCTACGGTAACCCTTCGTGGAATTTGCTGGAGTACTGAGGAATTACCAACAATAGCCTTGATTACCAAAACAGAGGAACCAATAGTTGGTGATGGAGTAGGTAGTTTTAGCAGCATGCTTTCAGGATTGACTCCTGGAGTAAAATATTATGTACGTGCTTATGCAGTAAATGATGCTGGATTAGCCTATGGTAAGCAGGAAACATTTAGTACACCAAATTATGCTACGGTAGCTACTTTGTCTGCCTCTTCATTCTTTAACAATACGGCTACTGGGGGTGGACAGGTGCTTGCCGATGGTGGAGCAGAGGTGACTTCCCGCGGCGTATGCTGGAGTTTAGTTGAAAACCCTACCATTGATCGTTCGCATACCCTCAATGGCACTGGTCTTGGTATTTTTAGTAGTAAGCTAACCGATTTATTGCCAAATAAGACCTATCACATGAGGGCCTATGCCACTAATGTTGTAGGTACGGTTTATGGAGCGGATAAAACGTTTGTCATTATTCCTGAAATCCCTAGTGTGGAAACGCTGGCGCCAATAGCCATTACAAACATCTCGGCAACAGCCGGAGGAAATATAACCAGCAATGGGGGGGCAGATATTACTTTTAGGGGCGTAAAATGGAGTGTAAAAGGTGATCCTGTTGATGATGCTGCTGCGGTCACAACTACTGATGGTGCGGATATTGGTACTTACCAGAGTTTACTCACATCCTTAATGGGAAATACGACCTATTATGTTCGTGCTTATGCTACAAATAGAAATGGTACTGCCTATGGTGAGCTGCTGGAGTTTACAACTTTAGCGCCTCAAATACCTGTATTGGCTGGGGCAGCACTTACCCTCAGCAATATGACCTTCACGGAAATAACGGGAAGTATTCATATACTTAACAACGGTGGCGCAAGCGTAGTTTCTAGAGGTGTGATGTATAGTACGGATAGAATTAACTACCAAACTCATGAATCTCTTACTCAAAACCCGACCGATTTAGGTGTTTTTGTGAGCAACATTACGGGCTTATTACCAGGAACAGTGTATTACGCTAAAGGCTTTGCTAATAATAGCGCGGGGACTGCATATACCAAAGAGGTTAGTTTTACCACTCCTTTATACCTAAGTTTAACAACGACTCCGGTTAGCATGGTGACCAACAATTCTGCAGAGAGTGGAGGCCGAATTATAGGAACAATTACTTCTGGGGTAACGTTTACTGGGATTTGTTGGGGTACGTCACCTAACCCAACTATAGGGGATGACTATATCAGTGGGGCTGTCTCAGATACCTTCGTCAGCAAAATTGGCGGATTGATGGGCAGTACCAAATACTATGTGCGCGCTTATGCGGGTAACAATTCAACAATTGTTTATGGTAATGAGGAAAGCTTTGTTACTGCGACTTCGGGCTTAGCTACGGTTACCACTGTAGAAATAGTGAATGCTACCGCTACAACTGGATTGATTAAGGGAAATGTTTCCGATAATGGAGGGAGCTTATTAACAACAAGAGGAATATGCTGGAATACTACAGGTGATCCAACTACTGCGGATCAATACGCAGCAGACGGCAATGACTTGGGCGACTTCCTTGTTGGTATTAATGGTTTGGCTCCATTAACTAAATATTATGTTCGTGCCTATGCCGTAAATGGTGTGGGAACTGCTTATGGTGATGAATTGACTTTTACTACGGCGGCGATTCCAACTCCAGCCACAGTAACTAGTTTACCTGCATCTGGAATTACTGGTTTTTCTGCAAATAGTGGTGGCGATATTACCAGCGATGGTGGATCGACGGTAACTCAAAGTGGAATATGCTGGAGTACTTCGGCACTGCCAACTACCGCAGACCAACATGCAAATGGTAGTGTTGCCATTGGTCATTTTACACATGCACTTACCGGATTAAAAGCGAATACCATCTATTACATCAGGGCTTATGCGATAAATGAAGTAGGAATAGCTTATGGTCAGATAGAACAGTTTACGACTGCTCCAGCGGTTTTGGCGACTTTGACTACTAAAGCTGCCCAAAGTGGAGCGCAAGGAGTTACTGGTGACAGTGGTGGTACGATCATCAATAATGGCGGCGCATTGATTACAGAACAGGGCTTGGTTTGGAGTACAACTGCTGGTTTCAATCCTGATACGGTTTCTACAAATCGGATTAGCGCATCAGGAGCTGATAGTTTTAACACAACAATCACTGGTTTAAAACCAGGAACAACTTACTACATAAGAGCCTTTGCAACCAATAGTGTGGGTACTGCTTATGCGGCCAATGAAGTGCAATTTAAAACCTTCGCCTTGCCGTTAGTGACTACCAGCTCAATTGAACCTGCGACGATAACAAGTATGGCTGCAATGGCAGGTGGAAATATTTCTGATAATGGTGGAACAGCAGTTTCTGTCAGTGGCGTATGCTGGAGTACCAGCAGAAACCCAGTTTTAACTGATGGTCATGCTTCAGGTACTGTTGGTATGGGGAGTTTTACCAACAAAATCGACAAATTACTGGCCAGCACGACTTACTATGTACGTGCTTATGCAACCAATAGTGTAGGTACAGCTTATGGAGAAGAGCTTAGTTTCACTACGCTTCCTGCAATCCTTGCCAGTATAACTACTACGGCAGCAATAACCACTTCAGCAACAGCTGCCAGCAGTGGTGGCCGTATCGAAAACAATGGCGGTGCTATTGTGACCACTCGTGGACTATACTGGAGTACACAACCTAATTTTAATCCGGATACAGTAACTGTTCATAAAACGGTAGAGCATGGTGCTTTTATGGGCAGCTTTACTGCTCAGCTTAGCGGATTAAAGGAGTATACAGTTTATTATGTACTTGCGTATGCGACCAACAGTGTAGGAACGGCTTATGGTAACCTGGTTAGCTTTGTAACCCCTCAGCTGGCTACACTAACAACCTTATATACCACAGCTATTGGAAGTACTTCGGCCATTAGTGGGGGAGATATTTCTGATGAAGGGGGCTCGGCTGTATATGCACGTGGTGTAGTGTGGAGTGGTCATGCTGATTTCAATCCGGATACCGTTGTGGTTAACCGAACTAGCAATGGAAGTAGAGATGGGGTATTTACTAGTCCACTTAAAAAATTGAAACCTAATACCACTTATTATGTGAGGGCTTACGCCACAAATATTGCTGGAACCAGTTATGGGAATTTATTGAGTTTTATCACTAACCCTCCGGTATTGGCTAGCTTAACGACTAAGGATGCGATTGGAATTACCGGATCAACAGCACAAACTGGAGGTATCATAACAGATAATGGCGGTGTAGAAGTTACTACCCGTGGATTGGTTTGGAGCACTTCTCCAGGATTCAGACCAGATACCGTAGTTAACAATAAAACTACGCATGCTGGTGTTGGTATTGGAAGCTTTAACAGTACGATTACTAATTTGTTGCCAGGAGTGACTTACTATATAAGAGCGTATACCATCAATAGCGTAGGTATTGCTTATGGAAATGAATTGAGCTTTACTACACTTACTGTTCCAACATTGACCACAAATGATGTTTCAGCTTCTTCACTGGGTATAACGGCTATCGGTGGTGGTACCATTATTAGTGACGGTGCTGCAGCGATAACCGATCAGGGCGTAGTATGGAGCACAAGTACAAATCCCTTATTAGGTTCGGCTATGCAAACCAGCAATGATCCTGTTACTGGAAATACTTTTAGAAGTATCCTGAAAAGCCTGGAACCTGTTACCGTTTATTATGTGAAGGCTTATGCGATAAACAGCCTGGGAACAGGATATGGGAATGAGCTGACTTTTACAACGCCTCCGGTGTTGCCCACACTTACTACATCATATATTACCGCTAATTCTAACTCAAGCGCCATCACAGGTGGAGAGATCAGCAAAGATGGTGGAGCAGCCATCACCGCACGTGGGGTGATTTGGAGTACGGACCGTAATTTTAATCCGGCTACCGTAACTGTTTCTAAAACACAGAACGGAACGGGAATGGGAATATTTACGAGTGAAGTCACCAATTTGGCCTTGAGTACAGCTTACTATGTTCGAGCTTATGCGACTAACAGTGTAGGTACAGCATATGGAAATCAGGTTACAGTAACCTTGTTCGCTACGGCTCCGAGGATCAAAACTACTGAAGTTACCGATCTGGGTGGATTTAGTGCCAATGCTGGTGGAGAGATGACCAGTGATGGCGGTTCGGACATTACCCTTAAGGGATTGTGTTGGAGCACCCTTTCCAATCCAACTATAAACGACAGCAAAAGTTCAAATGGCTCTGGGATGGATGCTTTTACGGCTACTATGACCAATTTGACACCGAACACCTTGTATTATGTACGTGCTTATGCGGTTAATAAGATCGGTGTGGCGTACGGTATCGAGCGTACCTTCATTACCAATGCTTTCCCTACATTAACGATCACAACACCGGTAACGAATATCCGTGCTACCATAGCGACTAGTGGTGGGGAGATTACAAATGATGGTAGATCACCAATCCTGGCAAGAGGGGTAACCTGGAATACGACAGGCAACCCAACCATTGCTTTGGCTGCCAAAACGGTAGACAACACGACTACAGGAATAGGTAGTTTTGTGGCGCAGTTAACGGGCTTAACAGAAAACACAACTTATTACGTACGTGCTTATGCAACCAATGCGGTAGGCACAACTTATGGTAGCCAGGTATTGTTTACCTCAGTAGAGGTGACACTTCCATTGCTTTCTACCCATACGCCATCTTTAATCGGCAGCAGGTTTGCGACCAGTGGTGGTGAAGTTACTTATGATGGAGGTATGCCAGTTACCCAACGCGGTATATGTTGGAGCACGCGCCCGGAACCTACTATTGACTCATTAACTAAAATTAATCACGCTACAGGTGGGGAAGGGACTTTTGGTATTCCTTTCACTGGTCTGGCGCCGGGTACAAAATATTACCTGCGTGCTTATGCGACTAACATCAAAGGCACTGCTTATGGACAGGAAGAAGTTTTCAGTACACCAGCAGAACTTCCAGTGCTTAGCCAAGTTAGAATTTCCGAAATCACCAAAGTTTCTGTAAAGGCGACTGCTGCGGTTAGTTTTGATGGTGGATCTACCGTAACAACCAGAGGCCTGGTTTGGAATATGACAGGAAATCCAACACTTGAAAATGGGACACTAATACCTATTGGAGCAGGGAATGGATCTTTTTATGATACCATAACGGGACTGAATGAAGAGTTTACTTATTACGTTCGTGCTTATGCGACTAACGAAGTAGGAACAGGATATAGTCCTATAGAAACCAGCTTTAGCACTAAAATTTGTCCGCCAACATTTATCGTCACACATATAGAAGGTTATAATGGGGCGCCGGTAACTAAAGTGGTGACCTATAACACCGTAAGGACTATTCTTTCGGGAGAACCGAGGTGCTGGATTACTCAAAATCTAGGTGCAGATCATGAGGCTACTGCTGTAACTGATGCTACCGAGGCATCAGCGGGTTGGTACTGGCAGTTTAATAAATTGCAAGCTTATAAAATGGATGGAACGTCACGTCAACCAAATACTGCATTTGCCCGGACGATTAGTGAGAATAGCGACTGGGTACCTGATAATGATCCTTGTTTGCAAATGCTTGGTGGGGGCTGGAGATTGCCTACGGGTACAGAATTAACAAATGTGAGCGGTGCTCCACAAAACTGGACAAACTATAACGCGGCGTATAATTCTGTATTAAAATTACATAATGCCGGACTCTTTAGCTATACCGGGGAGTTTATTCGTCGTGGAACGGAAGGTTATTATTGGTCAAGCACACAAACAGACGCGACTCAAGCATCGGCGATGTATTTCACTGCTGGAGCTAGCGCAGTAATTCCTTTTGAGAAATCTTATGGTTGGTCTGTACGTTGTATAGGTGATCAGCTTGTAAAAATGGCCCCTTTTGTAAGTGATGTTGTGGTTCCTGCTGCTACAATGACACTTAACAGTGCCGAAGCTCAAGCTACAGTTACACATGATGGTGGTACAGCAGTTACCGCGAAAGGATTGGTATGGAATACAACAGGTAACCCAACAATGGCTGATCATGTGATCCCATTTGGATCTGGTATAGGCGCAATTGCAGGTACTTTAACAGGATTAGAAGAAGGACCTACTTATTATGTTCGTGCTTTTGCGACAAATGAGATAGGAACAACCTATAGTAGTGTAGAGAATAGTTTTAAAATCTGTCCGCCTACATTTACTGTAAGTCACACACTGGGCTTTAATGGAGCTCCGGTTACTAAAACGGTAACCTATAAATCTGTAAGTACCAATATTTCGGGAGCGGCAAGATGCTGGATTACGCAGAATCTAGGTGCAGATCAGCAAGGTACTTCAGCTTATGATGCTACAGAAACTTCCGCAGGTTGGTTCTGGCAGTTTAATAGATTGCAAGGCTATAAAGCAGAAGGAGCTACGACCATACCTGCTACCGGATGGAATACGAGTATTAATGAAAATAAAGATTGGGAAGCTGACAATGATCCTTGTGTACGGTTGTTAGGTGGGGGCTGGAGATTGCCTACTACAACAGAATGGACCAATGCAAGAGACATTCCGCAGAATTGGACAAATATGAATATGGCGTATAATTCCGTGTTAAAAATACATGCCGCCGGGATATTGGATGCCAGGACTGGTGCACTTATTCGTCGCGGAACAGAAGCTTATTTCTGGTCGGGCACACAGGGTAGTGTTAACCTTGGAGGGAATTTATACTTTACCGCTGGGGTTGGCTCAATGGCTGCTTTCGATAAAACTTATGGTTCTTCGATACGCTGTTTAAGAGATCAGGTTGTTAAAAGTCTCCCATCTGTAAGTACTGTAACGGTTCCTGCTGCTACACTGAAAAGTGATCGTGCTGAGGTTCTGTCGACAGTTACACGTGATGGTGGTAGTCCGGTTACAGCGAAAGGTTTGGTATGGAATACTACAGGTAATCCAACATTGGCTGATCAGGTGATCCAATCTGGATCTGGTATTGGCGCAATTACGGGTACACTAATGGGACTGAGTGAAGACCTTACTTATTATGTTCGTGCTTATGCGACGAATGAAATAGGAACAGGATATAGTCCTATAGAAACCAGCTTTACTACTAAACTTTGTCCGCCAACATTTATCATATCGCATATTGCTGGTGTTAACGGTTCGCCAGTTACAAAAATGGTTAGCTATAAAACGGCAATTACGAGTCTTTCGGGAGCGCCAAAATGCTGGATCACTCAGAATCTAGGTGCAGATCATCAGGCAACTTTTGCGAATGACGATACCGAAGCCTCGGCAGGATGGTTCTGGCAGTTTAATAAATTGCAAGGCTATAAAGCCGAAGGAACTATCATTACAGGTACAGGATGGATAGGAGCTATTAATGAAAATAGCGATTGGGCCCCTGCTAATGATCCATGTGCGCAGATGCTTGGCGGGGGATGGAGATTACCTACTGCCACAGAGTGGACCAATACCTTAGGTGCTCCGCAAAATTGGGCAAATGTGATGAATGCCTATAATTCAGCATTAAAAATACATGGAGCAGGTTTCTTAAGCTATCAAGGCCCGCTTTATCGTCGTGGGACGGATATTATGCTTTGGTCAAGCAAACAAGCAAACCTTACCCAAGGAACGATGTCTTTTTTCACGAATACGAGTAGTGGGGTAGGTGCTTATGAAAAAGCCTATGGCGCTTCTGTACGTTGTATCAGTGATCAGCTTAAAATAGCACCTGTGATAAGTGATGTTATCGTTCCTGCTGCTACATTAAAGGGAGGCAATGCCGAGGCTCAAGCCACGATTACCTATGATGGTAGTGTGGACATTACAGCGAAAGGATTGGTATGGAATACTACCGGTAATCCAACACTGGCTGATAATGTGGTCCCATTAGGATCTGGTATAGGTGCAATTGTAGGTGCTTTGACAGGACTTAATGAAGAGCATACCTATTATGTAAAGGCTTTTGCTACAAATAGTGTAGGCACGGGATATAGTGCTAATGAAGCCAGTTTTAAAGTTTGTCCGGAGGCTTTTACTGTTAATCACCTACAAGGTTTTAGTGGTGCTCCAGTTACAAAAACGGTAACTTATAATTCCATAAATAGCAGTGTTTCGGGTGCAGCAAGATGCTGGGTTACCCAAAATCTTGGTGCGGACCGTCAAGCAACGTCAGCTAATGATGCGACCGAAGCCTCTGCAGGATGGTACTGGCAGTTTAATAGATTGCAAGGTTATAAAATGGATGTTACCCGTACACCAGGTGCAACATGGATCGGGGCTATTAATGAAAATAGTGATTGGGTTCCTGCCAACGACCCTTGTGTTCAGATGTTAAGCGGAGGATGGAGATTACCTACTGGTACAGAATTGACTAATGCGAGGGCTGCTCCACAAAACTGGACCAACGTTAATGCTGGATATAATTCAGTACTGAAATTACATGCTGCTGGTTTCTTTAGCTATACCAGTGCCTTTGCTCGTCGTGGAACGGAAGGTTATTATTGGTCAAGCTCACAGACAAGTACTGGTATGGCAACGATGTTGTATTTCACTGGTTCGGCTAGCGCGGCAATTCCTCTTGAGAAGACCTACGGCTGGTCTGTACGTTGTTTAAGAGATCAGATTATTAAAACAGCACCTGTGGTAGGCGATGTTGTAGTGCCTGCTATTACTATAAAAGATGGCAATGCCGAAGGTCAAGCTGCAGTTCTAAATGCTGGAGGCGCTCCGGTCACAGTAAAAGGATTGGTATGGAATACTACAGGCAATCCAACATTGGCAGATCAGGTGATTTCATCAGGATCTGGTATTGGGGCAATTATAGGCACTTTGACGGGGCTGAGTGAAGAACTTACTTATTACGTAAGGGCTTTTGCTACAAATAGCGCAGGTACAGGCTACAGTGCAACGGCAACCAGAGTTAGCACTAAGGTTTGTCCGCCAACATTTACTGTATCACATATTGCAGGTGTTAATGGGGCCGCGGCTACTAAAACGGTAACCTATAAAACTGCAATTACCAGTGTTTCGGGAGCACCAAAATGCTGGATCACTCAAAACCTTGGTGCAGATCGGCAGGCAACTTCTGCTACTGATGCTACCGAAGCCTCAGCAGGCTGGTACTATCAGTTCAATAAACTTCAAGGCTATAAAGTGGATGATGCACTAACGCGAACACCAACAGCATGGAATGGAAGTGTTAATGAGAATAGCGACTGGGCTCCTGCCAACGATCCTTGTATTCAGTTATTGGGTGGAGGATGGAGGTTACCCACGGCTACAGAATTGACGAACACGCTCGGCGCTCCACAAAACTGGGCAGGTATTAATGATGCCTATAATTCCGGGCTAAAATTACATGCTGCAGGTTTAGTTAGTTACGATGGTACTTTTCATTATCGTGGACAGTATGGTTTTTTCTGGTCAAATAAAAAAACAAGTAATACGCTCGCTTCGGTTTTGTGTTTCAGTACGTTTACGTCAATGTACTCCTACGAGAAAGGTTATGCCTGGGCTGTACGTTGTTTAAGTGATGAGATTAAAACAACTCCATACGTTAGTGCTGTTGTTGTGCCTGCTGCTACAATGACACTTAACAGTGCCGAAGCTCAAGCTACAGTTACACATGATGGTGGTGTTTCGGTTACTGCGAAAGGATTGGTATGGAATACCACCGGTAACCCGACATTGGCAGACAACGTTATTCCATCTGGGGTGGGTATAGGTGCAATTGCAGTTACTTTAACTGGACTAAGTGAAGAATTTATTTATTATGTAAAAGCCTTCGCTACAAATAGCGAAGGGACCAGTTACAGTGCTGTCGCTAACTTTAGTACTAAAGTCTGTCCACCAACATTTACAGTAGTACACGTTGCAGGAGTTAATGGTGCACCGGTTTCTAAAACGGTAACCTATAAAACTGTAGTTAGCAGTATTTCTGGAGCGCCAAAATGCTGGATTACTCAAAATCTTGGGGCCGATCAGCAGGCTATTTCAGCCACAGATGCTACTGAGGCCTCAGCAGGTTGGTATTGGCAGTTTAATAAATTGCAGGGGTATAAAGCGGATGCAGCAGGTACACGTGCACCAGCTACAGTATGGATAGGGAGTATTAATGAGAATAGTGACTGGGCGCCTGTCAATGACCCTTGTACTCAGATGCTAGGGGGAGGATGGAGATTGCCTACTGGTACAGAATTGACAAAGGTATGGACTACGCCAAAAAGTTGGACAGGTAGCGCGGATGGATATAATTCAGTACTGAAAATACATGGTGCCGGTTATTTAAGCAATACAGGTGCCCTTTTTCGTCGTGGATCGGAAGGTTATTTATATTCCAGCTCACAGGTAAATAATACTTCAGCGACGATGTTGTATTTCACAGGTACTGCTAGTGAAGTAATTCCCTTTAGTAAAGTTTATGCCTGGTCTGCACGTTGTATAAATGATAAGACTGCTAATTAATATTGATTTTTTAAGATAAAGGTGACAAACAATGAAAACTAAAATACTGATTTTCTTATGCTCCATCTTCACTTTGAGTGCTATTGCGCAAGTTAAAAACAAACCAAAAGAATTTGTTTTAGGGTATGTCGATAGTCTTCATTCTGAAATCTTAAAAGAAGACCGGATCATTAATATTTACCTACCTGAAGGTTATGATAAAGACACAAAGTATCCGGTCATCTATTTGCTGGACGGCTCGGCAGATGAAGATTTTATCCATGTGGTTGGGATTGTGCAGTACAATACCTTTTCCTGGATAAACAGGATACCAAAATCTATAGTCATTGGCATAGCTAATAAAAATCGTAAACGTGATTTTACTTCTCCTGCTACGCAAGCCAGTGATCGTAAATTTATACCAAACAATGGAGGTTCTGCTAATTTTATCGCTTTTCTGGAAAAGGAGCTACAGCCTTATGTAGAGAAAAAGTACAAAACGGATGGTTTTAAAACAATTATCGGACAGTCCTTGGGCGGCTTATTGGCAACCGAGATTTTATTTAAAAAGCCAAGACTTTTTAACAATTATATCATCATGAGTCCTAGTCTTTGGTGGAATGATGGCGCTTTGTTAAAGGCGAAGCCGGAAGTACTGGAAAAGAATTATAATAACCCTACTAATATTTATATTGGTGTAGGAAAAGAAGGCTCATTTGACGGCAAGCGTATCATGGAAGATGATGCCAAATTGTTATATGAGAAAATCAAACTAGGTCAGTCTAGAAATGTAAAAGTACATTTCGATTATTTACCGGAAGAGGATCATGCTACGGTTACCCACCAGGCTATCTTTAACGCTTTTCGCATTTTATATCCCAAGAAATAGTTCTTTACAAAATTCTATAAACTTATCTCTGAATCCTGTAAATTAATCAGACCGTTGTCAACTTACCTTTGTATTGTTAATTAAACAAAGCAAGTTATGAACAACAATATAGAAACAATTTCGATGCCGGTGCTGGGTATGACCTGTGCAGCCTGTGCCGTGAGCGTTGAATCTATAATAGGCGCCCAATCAGGAGTTGATAAAGCAGAGGTCAACTATGCTACTCAATCTGTAAAGGTAATTTACCATCCCGATGCAGTACAACCTGAAGCTTTACAGAAAGCAGTTCAATCTATTGGCTATGACTTGATCGTTGAACAGGAAGGCGCTAAAGAATTGCAGGAAGAAGCACAGAGAAATAATTATGAGGCTTTAAAAAAGCGGATGATCTATTCGTCAATATTAACTATCCCAGTAGTCATTATTGGAATGTTCTTTATGGATATGCCTAATGGTAATTACTACATGATGGCTTTAACCACTCCGATATTGTTCTTTTTTGGCAAGAGCTTTTTTATCAATGCGTGGAAACAAGCCAAATTTGGAAAAGCCAATATGGATACGCTGGTAGCTTTAAGTACGGGTATCGCTTATCTTTTTAGTGTTTTCAATACCTTTAATCCAGAGTTTTGGCACAGTAGAGGATTACATCCACATGTATATTTTGAAGCAGCTGCGGTAGTTATTGTTTTCATCATGCTGGGTAAATTGTTGGAAGAAAAAGCTAAATCTAATACTTCTTCAGCGATCAAAAAACTGGTAGGCTTACAGCCAAAAACAGTAATGCTGATTACTGAGCATGGTGAAAAAGAAATTCCTGTTGCTGATGTAAGGCTCAATGATCAATTGTTGGTACGCTCCGGTGAGAAGATTCCGGTAGATGGTGAGGTGTATGAAGGAAGCTCATTTGTAGATGAAAGTATGATTACTGGTGAACCTGTAGCTGTAGCTAAACAAGCGGGCGATAAGGTTTTTGCCGGAACGATTAACCAAAAAGGAAGCTTTAAATTTAAAGCAGAAAAGGTAGGTGGGGAGACCATGCTTGCCCAGATCATTAAGCTGGTGCAGGATGCGCAGGGCTCTAAAGCTCCAGTGCAGAAATTGGTAGATAAAATTGCCGGCATATTTGTACCCATAGTTATTTTAATTGCCATTATCAGTTTAGGAGTATGGCTGCTGTTTGGTGGAGAACATGCATTTACTCAAGGGATGCTTGCCATGGTTACTGTACTGGTGATTGCCTGCCCTTGTGCGTTGGGTTTGGCAACGCCTACAGCAATCATGGTAGGTATTGGCAAAGGTGCAGAAAATGGTATTTTAATTAAAGATGCAGAAGCACTGGAATTGGGTTATAAAGTAAATGCAGTGATTTTAGATAAAACAGGCACAATTACAGAAGGGAAACCGGAAGTGACTCACGTGGAGTGGGCTACTGAACTGCCGAAAGATAAACTGCAATTGCAGGAAATATTAGTTGCTTTGGAACAAGCTTCAGAGCATCCATTGGCAGAAGCCATCGTGCGTAACTTGAAAAAAGGAGGCGTAAAAGGTGCTACGGTGACTGGTTTTGAAAGTCTGACCGGTAAAGGAGTAATGGCCGAGTTTGAAGGCGAAAAGTATTGGGCAGGAAGTCATAAGATCCTTACGGAGTTAAATGTACAGGTCTCTGAAGCTTTACAAAATAGGGTGGTAGAACTTCAGCAATTGGCGCAAACGGTGATTTACTTTACCAATGCAACGCAAGTATTGGCAATTGTATCTATAGCAGATCAGATTAAAGCGGGTTCAGCCAAAGCAGTTGCCGCATTAAGAAATGCGGGTATTGAGGTATATATGCTTACCGGAGATAATCAGCAGACTGCGGCTTCGGTAGCTAAACAGGCTGGGATCGATCATTTTCAGGCAGAGGTATTGCCTTCTGATAAATCAGACTTTGTGAAGCAATTGCAGGCACAAGGAAAAGTGGTAGCGATGATTGGCGATGGGATTAATGACAGTCAGGCCCTAGCACAAGCTGATGTTTCGATTGCCATGGGCAAAGGGTCGGATATTGCCATTGATGTAGCAAAAATTACACTGGTATCTTCTGATTTACAACAAGTGCCAAAAGCATTGCGTTTATCAAAGCTTACGGTTAAAACCATTCGTCAGAATTTGTTCTGGGCCTTTATTTATAACCTGATAGGGATTCCAATTGCTGCAGGGTTATTGTATCCGTTTAACGGGTTCTTGTTGAATCCAATGATTGCAGGAGCTGCAATGGCATTAAGTTCTGTATCAGTAGTGAGTAACAGTTTGCGTTTGAAATTCGCAAAGCTAGGCTCCACGTCATCCTGAATTTATTTCAGGACCCCTCACCTGCAAAGCCGCCTTTCTCTTGCGAGGTCCTGAGATAAACTCAGGATGACGATCGAACTAAAGAAAAAATAACATTAACAAATAAATAATATCATGGAAACACTAAAATTCAAAACAAATATCAAATGTTCAGGTTGCATCGCAACGGTAACTCCTTTTCTAAACGATTTACCACAAATCTCTAAATGGGAAGTAGATACTAACAATCCAGAAAAGATACTTACGGTAGAAGCTAATGATCAACTAGATGCAGAAACAGTGGTAAATACGCTTCAAAAAGCTGGCTATATCGCTACAGAATTGTAATAATCTCAACACGCTATAAAAAAAGAACGGAATTATATAAAAATATCTCCGTTCTTTTTTCAATCTTTGAATCATAATGAAAAGGACATTACTTACCATACTTGCCATTTTTTACCTAGGGATTTCCAGTGGGGCAACTATGCACTTTCATTATTGCATGGGAGAGTTGGTAAGTTGGAGTCTGGAAAAGGAATCTAAAGACGCATGTGATTTCTGCGGAATGCCAAAATCCGTTTCTAAAAAGAAATCATGCTGCAAGGATGTTCAACAAGAGGTTAAATCTGAGAAGTCTCATAAAGCCAGTCAAACGGCTTATAAATTTGAGCAACTTTCTCAAGCCATCATACAGCCTGAATTATACGTTAATTATCAGGCACCTATACCGGTAAGAATTACCAGGGAAGCATTGAGCAATGCACCCCCTGATGGACAGCATGTGCCTGTCTACCTAAAAAACTGTACTTACAGAATATAATACCCTCTTTCTTTTAATTTGTTGCATCTCTGTGCAACATGAAGCTGCCGTTACGCTGATTTTGTCAGTATCCTAAGGCGTATAGCTTCCAATCCAATTTATTTAACAATTTTCTTTAAAAACGAATTAAGATGAAATCATTAAGAATTCTTTCGGTAGTCGCATTGACTTTCCTTGGTAGTGCTGTATTTGCACAATCTAAAACAGAAAAAATCAAAGTATTAGGTAATTGCGGAATGTGCAAGAAGACGATCGAAACTTCACTTAAAGTTCCTGGAGTAACTTCAGCAAATTGGGATAAAGTAACTAAGGTATTGACCGTGAGTTACGATTCTACTAAAATCACCAATGATCAGGTACAGCAAAAAGTTGCCGCATCAGGTTACGATACTGAAAAGGTAAAAGCTACAGAAGCTGCTTATGGTAAATTACCTGACTGCTGCCAGTACGACCGTTCAGGTAAAGCAAGTAAAGCGCACTAATAAAATAATAAAAGAAAGAGGGTTATTATAAATGGTACATAAAATTATAGAATGGTCGATGCGCAATAGGTTTATTGTGCTGATACTTTCTGCCGGTTTATTTGTATGGGGCGTATTTTCCGTACAAAAGAATCCGATAGATGCAATTCCTGATCTTTCAGAAAACCAGGTGATTGTATTTACAGAATGGATGGGTAGATCACCACAATTAATAGAGGATCAGGTTACCTATCCATTGGTCACTAACCTGCAGGGGATTCCTAAAATCAAGTATGTAAGGGGCTCATCCATGTTCGGTATGAGTTTCATTTACGTAATCTTTGAAGATGATGTAGATGTATACTGGGCGCGTGAGCGGGTAATGGAACGGATTAGTACCATATCCAAAACCTTACCCGAAGGAGTAGCTCCACAACTAGGGCCTGATGGAACGGGTGTCGGCCACGTACTTTGGTATACGCTCGATGCCCCGAATATGGATCTGGGCGAGCAACGTGCCATACAAGATTGGTATGTGAAGTTTGCCTTGCAAAATGTGCCGGGTGTAAGTGAGATTGCTTCTTTTGGTGGTTTCCAAAAACAATACCAGATCAACATAGATCCCAATAAATTGCTGTATTATAAGCTCAGCGTGCCACAGGTAATTGCTGCGGTTAGGAGCAACAACAACGAATCGGGCGGACGAAAGTTCGAAATGAGTGATATGGGTTATATCATTAAGACTTCTGGTTACCTTAAATCATTAGAAGAGATTTCCAATATTCCTGTTAAAAATCAGAATGGTACGCCGATAAAGATATCAGACCTGGCGACGGTGCAAATGACCGGAGAAACCCGCTTGGGGATATTTGATCAGGATGGTGAAGGCGAACGTGCCGGTGGTATTGTAGTGATGCGTTACGGCGAGAATGCTGCCGAGGTGATAGATCGGGTAAAAGCCAAAATGGTGGAGGTATCGAAAGGACTGCCTAAAGGGGTGAAGTTTGATATTGTGTACGACAGGGGCGAGTTGATTAAAGAATCGATAGACTCCATAAAAAACACGCTGATTGAAGAGATGATCGTGGTATCACTCATTGTATTTGTCTTCCTGTTTCATTGGCGCAGTGCACTGAGCATCATTATACAAATACCGATTACCATTGCGGCCAGTTTTATTCTGCTCAATGCTTTTGGTATCTCGTCTAACATTATGTCGCTAACCGGTATTGCACTGGCTATCGGGGTAATTGTGGATAATGGGATTATCATGAGTGAAAATGCTTATAAACACCTGTCAGAGCGATACGAATTGTGGGAAAAGGATCAAAATAAAACGACAACATCATGATCAAGTGGTTTAAAAATATATTTAAAAAATCTCCGGATTGGATTAGTGAAGAAGATCGCCTTGCGGTGATCACCAAATCCAGTAAGCAGGTTTCAAGAGGGGTGTTCTTCGCAACAGTCATCATCATTACTTCGTTTTTACCGGTATTTATGTTAACCGGACAAGAGGGTAAATTGTTCCACCCGCTAGCCTACACCAAGACATTCATCATGATTGTAGATGCTTTGTTGGTCATTACGCTGGCTCCGGTATTGATCTCTTTCTTTATGAAAGGGAAGTTTAAACCGGACAATGCGAACCCAGTAAATAGGGTGTTGGAAAAGGTTTATGAGCCGGTGATCAGAACGGTATTGAAATGGAGAAAAACAACGATTGCGATTAATGTAATTGCCTTGTTGATTACCATTCCATTACTTAAAAATTTGGGTACAGAGTTTATACCACCACTGGATGAGCAAAGTATTTTGTTTATGCCAGTAACGCTTCCCGATGTATCTAATGCAGAAGCAAAACGGATTTTACAGGTGCAGGACAAGATTATTAAGTCGGTACCTGAAGTAGATAAGGTTTTAGGAAAAGCGGGTAGGGCCAATACGGCGACTGATAACTCGCCGATCAGTATGATCGAGACAATCATTACCCTAAAGCCGAAAAGCGAATGGCGTAAAGGCATCACCAAAAAGGACATTGTAAATGAACTGGATGCTAAATTACAGATTCCGGGTGTGGTAAATGGTTGGACACAACCGATCATCAACCGGATCAATATGTTGGCTACCGGAATCCGTACCGATGTGGGGATAAAGGTATTTGGCCAGAATCTGGATACCATTGCTGCGGTATCTGAAAAGGTTAAAGCAGCACTAGAAGGTACACCAGGGGTAAGCGACTTATTTGTGGAGCCGATTACTGGTGGAAAATACCTTTCTATTGATGTGAAAAGAGCAGAATTGGCACGTTATGGCTTAAATGTAGATGATGTAAATCAGGTGGTAGAAAGCGCCCTGGGGGGAGCTACCATTGGGAACACCATTGAGGGTAGACAACGTTTTTCTATCAGTGTACGTTTGGCTCAGGAATATCGCAATAGTGTAGAACGCATTCAACGTATTCCTATCCAGTCGGCCACCTTTGGCGAAGTGCCTTTATCGGCAGTAGCTGATGTGAAATTTGAAGATGGTCCGCCAATGATCAGTTCTGACAATGCTATTTTGCGTGGTGCAGTGATGTTTAATGTGCGCGACAGGGATTTAGGTAGCACCGTGAAGGATGCGATGGAGAAGTTGAATAAAGAAAAGGGCGTACTTCCTGAAGGTTACTTCCTGGAATGGAGCGGTCAGTACGAAAATCTGATCCGTGGTAAACAAACGCTGATGTGGATTGCGCCAGTAGTTTTAGTGATCATTTTCTTCTCTTTATATTTCGCTTTCCACTCTGTTAGAGAGGCGTTTTTAAGTCTGATTACAGTTCCTTTTGCTTTAATCGGTGGTGCTTACATGATTTATTTCTGGGGTGTAAACCTCTCCGTTGGTGTAGCCGTAGGCTTTATTGCCCTGTTTGGGATTGCCGTAGAGACGGGTATTGTGATGGTGATTTATCTAAATGATGCCATGCAGCAGTTGATTAAGCTGAAAGGAAATTCGAGTGAGACCATCACAAAAGAGGATTTGAGAGAATATGTAGTTCATGGTGCAGCGAAAAGATTAAGACCAAAATTGATGACCGTTTGTGTGTCGCTATTTGGATTGGTACCCATATTATGGGCCTCGGGAGTAGGGGTGGATGTAATGCAGCCGATTATACTGCCAATGATTGGTGGTGTGCTGACTTCGTCTACACACATTCTGTTGGTTACCCCATTGATCTTTTTAATGTCGAAAGAATATGAATTGAGGAAATATGGAAAATTGGAGGTGCACGATGTACAACATTAAGAGAATATTAGCTGTACTGCTGTTGTTGCCATTTGCAGCTTCGGCACAGCAAAAAAGTCCGGTGCTTACACTGGATACCGTTTTGCAAAGAATAGATAAAAATAACATTTTGCTACAATCGTATGGTTTAAAGGCGGAGAGTTATAAGCATACCGCTAAAGCGGCGACGGCTTGGATGGCGCCAATGGTAGGGGTAGGTACTTTTATGACTCCCTATCCTGGTCAGATGGTTATGGATGAAAGTGATAAAGGATCTATAATGGTGCAACTGGAACAAGATATCCCTAATCCGGTGAAGCTAAACGCGAATAAGCGATTTATCGAATCGAAAGGTAAGGTTGAAAACGAAACGCGTGGTGTGACTTTAAACGAATATAAAGCACAGGCGAAGCGCTTGTATTTTGGCTGGTTGGTTGCACAGCAAAAGATCGGCATACTGGAGAAAAACCAGAAGATCATGGAGACCATGAAAAAGATTGAAGAGATCAGGTATCCTTACAACCAGTCGAAATTGGGTAGTGTTTACAAAACGGCTGCCAAGCTGGAAGAGAACCGCAACATGATCACCATGCAGGAGGGGGATATTGCCAGAGCGCGTGCCTGGTTAAGCAGTTTGATGAATATGAAGGGAAATTCAGCCTTTGCTATTGATACGACTTATAGACCCACTTTTGTGCCAGCTCCTTCTATTGATACAGCAAGTTTGGCCATGGCTAGAAACGACATCAAGAAAATGGATTATAGTATCCAATCTATGCAGCTGAATATTGAGGCCATGAAAAAACAAAGCAGACCGGATTTTAAATTGAGGTTTGATCACATGTCGCCCTTAACTAAAATGATGCCTAAAGCTTATAGCATTATGGGAATGGTCAGTATCCCAATCGCGCCATGGTCTTCGAAAATGTATAAATCGGAAGTGAAAGGCATGCAGTACGAAGTGGAGGCTATGGGCAAAGAGAAAGCGGCTATGTTGCAGGAAACGCAGGGTATGTTGTACGGTATGCAGTTCGAAATTCAGTCTATGCAAAAACGGATTGATGCGATGGAAGATAAAATTATTCCTAGTCTGCAAAAAACACTGGATGTTAACTTTTTAAGCTACAGGGAGAATAAGATGGAGCTGCCAGAAGTTATTGACTCCTGGGAAGCATTGACCATGATGCAGAGTAATGTATTGGACGAGAAATTGAAACTTTATTTAATGATTGCCGATTATGAGAAAGAACTATATCGTTAAGGCTGCGGCGCTGATGATCGGTGTACTGGTGATGAGTGCTTGTACTGGGCGTAAAAAAGATCAGAACACTGCGCACGAAGATCCGGGAGTGGTGAAGATTGACAGTAACCTTTCTCATTTGCTAAAACCTTCAAATGAGCAGGTGGTGTCTACATTACCAGTAATTAAGGCCGATTACGGTACTAAAATATTTACGGAAGAGGCACAGGGGGTTATCAATTATGATACCCGTAATCAAAATAGTGTAGCTAGTCGGGTAAGCGGAAGGATAGAGCGTTTGTTTATCAAATACAATTATCAGCCGGTTAAAAAGGGACAGTTAATTATGGAAGTTTATTCTCCGGATTTAGCTGCTGCGCAACAGGAATTACTTTTTTTGAAGAGATCAGAGACTGATCTTACTTTATTGGACAGAGCAAAACAGCGTTTAATGCTATTGGGGATGAGTGCATCTGGTATTAATCAAGTGTTAAAAACAGGGAAGGTAAATTATCGGATTCCTGTATATAGCAATGCGGACGGGTACATCCTAGAAAAATCTGCCGCTGCTACACCTAGTGCTGCTCCTTCGGCTGCTGCACCTGCTGCTGGTGGAGATGGTATGAGCGGGATGGGGGCGTCATCTGGAGCTTCAGCCGCGCTTGCAGCTGCTGCAGCTCCGGTAAATATACCGGTGATGTTGCGCGAAGGTCAATATGTGAGTGCTGGTCAGTCGCTTTTTACCATTTATAATGCTGATAAGCTGGTTGCTGAATTTTCATTTAAGCCATCTTTGGCATCATTGGTTAAGCAAGGTGATAAGTTTTCGTTTTACAAAACGGCTGATAAAAGTACTATCCAGACTGCCACGATTGGCATGATTCAGCCTATTTTTAAGGATGGGGAAAACTTTACCATCGCCAGAATATATCTTAACAAACCTAATTTTAGAGTAGGTGAGCTACTTACCGCTAGAATCCCGGTGTTGCTTGCTGCGTCATGGTGGTTGCCCGAATCTGCTGTATTATCCTTAGGGAATAAGACGGTAGTTTTTAAAAAGGAAGGTAATGTGGTGCTTCCGAAGTCGGTAAAGGCTGGAATAACCATAGCCGGAATGGTGCAAATTAAAGAGGATATCAGCAATTGGGAGATCAGCCAAAATGCAGCTTACCTGGTAGATAGTGAAAGCTTCATCAAAGCGCAATTAAAATGATTGTAAACGGTTAGATTAAAGAAATGGAACGGAAATTATTTATAAAAAGAATGGCTTTAATGGCCATACTTCCATCAGTATTTATTGCTGCCTGCAGTAACGAGAAAAAGCCGGAAGCTGGAGCCGTTAAAGCTAAACAGCAGACTTTTACCTGTCCGATGCACCCACAAATCATTAAACATGAGATGGGTACTTGTCCCATTTGCGGGATGGATTTGGTGCCTTTCGAAAAGAATAGCGACGATAAAGCCCTTAAAGTAGACACGAAACGTCAGGCGTTGGCAAATATAACCACCATTATGATTGGCGAAAATATCTTGTCGGGGGGTAAGGAGCTTAATGGAAGGTTGACCGTTAATCCGGAACAAAGCAGCTATATCTCTAGCCGTATTGCAGGTAGGATTGAGCAATTGTATGTTCGTGAGACTGGCGTAAAGGTGAACAAGGGACAACCTTTGTATAAGTTATATTCTGAGCAATTGGCGACTTTGCAACAGGAGTATCTGATGGCAGTAGCTCAGGAAAAACAGTTTCAAGGGGATAAAATAGAACGCCAGATTGTAGCTTCTGCGAAGCAAAAGTTATTGCTGTACGGACAATCTGAAAGTCAGGTGCAACAATTGGTAAAGACGCAGAAGAAAGATCCTTATGTTGTGTTTTATGCAGCTGAAAGTGGTGTGGTAGCCGAATTATCGGTGACACAAGGACAATATGTAACGGAGGGTAACCCCATATTAAGGTTGGAAGGTTATGGACAACTATGGGTTGAAGCGGATGTTTATTCAAGCGAAGCGGCTAAAATTAAGCAGGGTCAGAAGGTAAGGGTTGTTGTGGCAGGTTGGGAAGATCAACCGCAGGAAATGACCATTAGCTTTATTACCCCTTCTTTGCAGTCGGGTACCCAGCTTACACAAATTAGGGGTAGTATTCCTAATCCTGGAAATCAATGGCAACCCGGTCTGCAAGCTAACGTTTTTCTTCCTTTAGGAAATAAAAGCAAGATGCTGACACTACCTGTAGATGCCGTGATTAGAGACGGAAAAGGAATGCATGTATGGATTAAAACTGGAAAAGACAGCTTTGAACCACGATTGGTGAAAACTGGAACAGAAAACGATAATCAGGTAGAAATTTCGGAAGGCTTGACAAATGGAGATCAGGTAGTGGTAACCGGAGCATACCTTTTGTATAGCGAATACATTCTTAAAAAAGGGAAAAACCCTGTTGAAGGGCTTAAATAGAAATCTTAAATATTAATCATAAAAAAACAGAAAGATGAGAACAGTAACCAATTTCGTAATTACTATAGCTGCTGTAACGCTATTTGCTGCATGTGGAAATACACAAAAATCTGCTGAATCAGATCCTCATGCTGGACACAATCATGCGCCGGGCGAAGGTCATGGTGTAGCAGTTGAAAAAACGGTAGCTAGAGTGAGCTTAAAAGACGATAAATTGAATGCGGTATATCAACATTATACTCATTTGACTGTTGCGCTTGTAAATGGTGATATGGCTGAGGCAAAAGTTGCAGCGAATGCTATTGAATTGGGCTCAAAAGAATTGAGTAATGGTAGTGGGTTGACTGCATTGGCGGCTAAAATAGGTGCTGCTGCAGATATTGAGGTGCAAAGAACGGTATTTTCGGATCTAAGCAATGATTTTATAGCCAAGGTAAAAAACTCTGGTTTAACTTCAGGTGAGCTCTATGTGGAGTATTGCCCAATGGCTTTAAATGACAAAGGTGCATCTTGGTTAAGTAATCAAAAAGACATCAAAAATCCTTATTTCGGAGATAGTATGTTAACCTGCGGTGAGGTAAAAGAAACGATCAAATAATTTTTTTTGATTAATATGCTTCATAGGTATATTTAGTATCTTTAATTAAATACTAATTATACCTATGAAGCATTTAACATTTATATTGCTCTTTACAGCAATTTCCTTAATGGGCTTTGCCCAGGCCAAAGATGCCGTTGTCGGAACATGGACTAACTCATTAGGTGAGGCACATATCGATATTACCAAAAAGGGTGATAAGTACTTCGGTAAGATTGTCTGGCTAAAAGACCCTAAAACTGAAAAGGGGGAGACTAAAACAGACGTGAAAAATCCGGAAGAGAATTTAAGATCTAAACCTATTATAGGTTTGGAGATTTTAAAGAACTTCAGCTTCGATGATGGAAAATGGACCGGTGGGGCCATTTATGATCCCAAATCTGGTAAGACCTATAAGTGTAACATGGCCCTGAAGGGTAATAATGAGTTACATATGAGAGGTTATATTGGCTTCTCTTTGATTGGTAGAACGGAAGTTTGGAAAAGATTTAAATAAATGAAATATCTAATTTACTGGCTTGCTTTTTTACCATTTATCAGTTTTGCACAAACTTATAAATTGATACCCTTAACAACGGGCACGAATACGAGCATAAGAGGAATGTCTGTCGTTTCGGGAGAGGTGGCATGGGTAAGTGGAAGCAATGGGCATATCGGTAAAACTATTGATGGGGGTAAAACCTGGCAATGGACACAACCTATGGGCTATGAAAAATTAGATTTCAGAGATATTGAGGCTTTTGATGAACAGAAAGCAATCGTTGTAAATGCGGGTTCGCCAGCCTATGTTTTGTTGACCATCGATGGTGGTAAAACATGGACGGAACGTTATAAAAACCTGGATTCGGCCATATTTTTAGATGGAATGGATTTCTGGGATGCAAAAAATGGGATCATCTTTGGTGATCCCATTTTGCATAAAATGCAATTGTTGCGGACAAAGGATGGTGGACAGAGCTGGAATGATATTTCGGCTAATCTGACATTGGATATGACTGTAGGTGAAGCTGGGTTTGCTGCGAGTGGAACAACAATTAAGACTTTGCCAGCTGGTAGAACCTGGGTTGCTACTGGTGGTGCGGTGGCTAATATTTATTTTTCTGATAACTATGCTTATACCTGGAAACGGTTTCCTTGTCCGATTGTCCAGGGGGAATCTAGCACCGGAACTTTCTCTATGGCATTTTATAACAAAAACAAAGGTGTAGTTGTTGGTGGGAATTATCTGAAAGATAAGGATAACTCCAATAATGTTTTACTGACCAGCGATGCTGGGAGGACCTGGAAAAAGCCGATTACACCTGTTAGTGGTTACCGCTCCGGTGTAGCTTATCTAAATGCTAAAGTTTTACTGGCAACAGGCAGTTCTGGGACTGATATTTCGCAGGATGGCGGGTTGAAATGGTACAATATTTCTGATCTGGGCTTTAATGTGGTGCAAAAATCTAAAAAAGGCAATTTGGTATTGCTAGCCGGCAATAAAGGCTTTATCTATAAAGTCGTTTCTCAGTAGTTTAAATCAACTTTTATTGTGATTATGGTAACCCAGATTTTATCTGGGCTAGGATAGCGTTTGCTCAATCGGCCGCTAATACCCGGGTATTAACCAGTAGTTAAACGGACACTACTCGGCCCAACCCGCGTAGTGTCCGGGTAACGTCCGGGTAATGTCCGAGTAATGTCCGGGTAAATAGGGGTAGCAGCAAGGTGGCTGTTCGATGTTGGACTGTTACTATTTGTTACTTTAATTAATCTTTTTGTTGATTTATTTCTTATTTGTTGGTTTTTTATTGTCTATTAACGATACCTGTTGCAGGCGTATTTTGTTGTTTTTTGGCTTCTATTTCTTTACGTATATTTCTTACAAATGATATGGACACATTGGCAATGTTTGCCGTCTGCTTATTGGTTAAACCTAATTGTGAAATTAGATTTTCGACAACTTCGTGGCTCTTTTTTTCTAGCCCCTCATGTACCCCTTCTTCATGACTAATCATTTTTATAGCTTCTATAATACCCATAGTGACTTTTCCTCCTGTTAATTTTCTAAGTTCTTGTTGAAATTTATTATTTAATTGTTGGTTTTGAATTGGAATAAGTTTATCCATGAAATACAGAAACTTGCAAATGGGCTTTCCATATTAAGCAGTTCATCTTCGCTATGATCAGAGATTTGATAGGTTTTGTATTTAAAAGTTAACTCTGTTCCTAGTAGATTGGTTTTATGCTCATTGAGTTGTAGCTGATCTTTTAAACCAGTAATAATGCCAAAGACGCAATTGGCATTTCATATTTATCGGATAAACGATAATTGTACTGCCTCGCGACTGCCGCCTTTTCTGCTTAATTGTGGGTGGATTTCATGTAGCCCCTTATTTAGGCTTTCAAAGCCTCTCGCCATATCAAATCTTTCATCTGCATCTTCATAAAAAAAGCGAAGCGCATCTGCAAAGTGATCTTCTATCGCACTCTTTAATAAGATGTCATTCTTTTTCCTGTGTTTTAAATCTGCCTTCTTTTTCCCTTTAAGAGCAGGTATTGCCTCATTGGTTTCTTCTTGCATACTATAAATTAGTAAGGCAAAGATCTATAGGTTTATTTAATATAAAAAATAAAATTACAGCAATTAAAAGTGCTTAATATTCTTTATTGTTAATTATATGTTTAATGTATTAATTATATTCGAAGTAGAGTGCCCGATTTAATAATAAACATATGTAAGAGATACAAAAATTGATGAAATTAAAGTTGGATCTCGAAAGCTGAATTTACTGCCTCAACTACATCTTCAATAACTACAGTTGATTTCAATATCTTTTCGTGACCAACATCTTCATAATTGTGCGCTTTGACAGATGGATGGTTATCTAAGAACGCTTTCAGATATAGGTAAGGAGAGATCTGATCGTTTGAATCGTACATTAAACGATGATTTAACTGCAGTCCAGCGTCATGCCAATTACCAAGTGAAAAGTAAGATGCCGGAACATTGAACATTTTTGTTAAACTCTCAAAAAATGCTATTTTACTGGTCTGAGCAATATTTACAGCATCCATGCTAGCGTCAAAATTCTCTTTTAATTTTATAAGTGGTGTAAGACTAATTAGCAGGGTTGGCGATATTTGCATTTCTCGCAATGCAATAACATTAGCCATAGCACCCAGTGAGTGCCCAACCAGTACATCTGGTTTACCATATTGTTGAACAACTGCTTTGACCGCTTGCACATATAATGGTAAACTTGATAGGTCTCCTTCGGAACTACCATTACCTGGAGCATCAAAAGCAATGATCTCAAGGTTATCTATTTTATTTAAGGCTGTAATAAATTCACTAAAATCGGCGGCTTTCGATCCCCATCCATGGGTAAGCAACAATTTACGGGTTCCCTTTCCCCATCTAAAAGTATGGAATGTTAGTTCTTCCTGTCCAAAGTATTCATTATTGACTTTCAGGCTAATTTTTTCGGCACTTTGAAGCAATTGTTCCTGTCCAAGTCGTAACGGCATTTTAGGTGAATAGAAGAGGTACTGCCAAAGTAAGTCGTCTGGTTTACCTAATGCATCCGTAGAAATAGATTGAAGTTGAGTGATGATTTGTTTAAGCTTTTTCATTAGGAAGAAAATTAGTATGCCGTTTCAAAGTTACCGATTACTGTGTATGCTGTTTGTCAACTTATTTCAAAAAGTAATTTAGCCATAGGATATGGATGTTGGCAGTAAAGAATGTCGTATTTACGTTGGGACTATTGGTGGCCCGATTAATTTATGGTATTGTTCCTGTGGGTAATTTGCTGGTTTTGTACTGCTTTGCATCTATTTTTCTGCTGGCTATTTTGGGGTTTGGCTTGCTGATCTCTACTTTTTGCGATACCCAGCAGCAAGCCATGTTTGTGATGTTTTTCTTTATGATGATTTTTATTTTGATGGGTGGTTTGTTTACGGCTATCGATAGTATGCCTGATTGGGCAAAGTTCATCACAAAGTTTAATCCTGTCAGCTACCTAATCGAAGTAATGCGCATGGTTATCCTTAAAGGAAGTGGCTTTAAAGATATACTGCCCCAGATGGGGATCATGGCGATATTCGCATTAGTGTTCAATACCTGGGCAGTATTGAATTATAAAAAAAGGAGTTGACCTAGGTCATGGAAAACAATCCGAAATGATTGCCTTCTGTATCTACGCATATGGAGATAAACCCAAATTCACCAATAGAGAATTTGGACTTGTCGACCTGTCCGCCTGCATCAGCTATACGGCTTTCTTCAACACTACAATCTTCACATGGAAAATAGACCATGGTGTTGACACATGCGCCATCCCCATCCTTTGTCCCGGCCATTTCAATTAAAGCACCCGACACGCCTTGGTTTTCAGGGGCAGAGAAAAATGACATTTTCATTCCCCCAGATTCCGCACTAGGATCCGCCATATCTCTAAATTGTGTTCCCAAAACAGTACTGTAGAATTTCTTAGCTCTTTCCATGTCTCTAACATAGATTTCAAACCAGCAGATTACATTTTGATTCATGTTTTTAATATTTAGATTATAGTATTATAAATTTACGTGGAATAATCTGAATTTTGTGAAATGATAAATAAGGTTCACCACATTGCTATTATTTGTAGCGACTATGAAGTTTCGAAAGCTTTTTATACTGAAATCTTAGGCTTCACTGTGATTAGGGAAGTCTACCGAGCGGAAAGGCAATCCTATAAACTGGATTTGGCGGTGAATGGGGTTTATGCAATAGAGCTTTTTTCTTTTCCTGAACCGGTAAAGCGGCCATCGCGACCGGAAGCGGCAGGTTTAAGACATCTGGCTTTTGAAGTGGACGACCTGGAGGAGGTAATTGCCAGGATGAAAAATAAAGGAGTAGAAGCGGAGCCTATTCGCATTGATGAGTTTACTGATAAGCGCTTTACTTTTATTGCTGATCCGGATCAACTTCCGATAGAATTTTATGAAAAATAAAAAAGCCAGGTCATCCAACCTGGCTCTTTAAACAAAACTTAGATCTAACCAAACATCTAAATGCAGTCAATATAGAAATTGTACTGGACGTCAAGGGCGGATTCGAACCGCCGTCAAAGGTTTTGCAGACCCTTACCTAACCACTCGGCCACATGACTATATGTTCATCGTTTATGCGATTACTGATGCAAATATATATAAAGTCTATAAATTTACTAGACTTTATTTTGGTAAATTGAATAATATGTTTTAAGTCGCTGTAAATCAGTTTGATTATTTTTATTTTTGGCTTGGTTTAAGTCGATTAGGCTGAGGTTAAGACCTTTTATGTCGTGATTCCCCCTTTTAATTGTCGTGTTGTACCTGTAAAGGTCTTATAGACAATACTTAATTTTATGAATACAAATTGGTTAAACATTCGACTTGGATTAATGTTAACCATTAAAATTATAAAATTATGGAAACTAAAGCAGCGAGTCTTATGGAGACTAAAACAGCAAGTACAAGAACTGAAGGATTGCTTACCTTATTTGATATGCAAACCACCTTTTTTAGTCGGGCAATTGATGGGGTTACTGAAGCCGACATGCATAACCGTTTAAATACCAAAGCAAATCACATGGCTTGGCTTACTGGGGCGCTAGTACAGCAGCGATATTGGATGACTACAGAAACACATCCTGGGCTTAAACAAAAGGGAGAAGAGCTGTTTAAAGATCATAAAGGGATTATGGATGAGGCTACTTATCCTACTAATTCGGAATATATTAATGACTGGGAAAAGTTTACGCCAATTGCACGAGAAGCGCTGGTAAACATTTCGGATGCAAAGCTAGATAGCGAGTTCGATATGGAAGGGATGAAGATGACTTATTATGAGATGATTTCTTTTACGATATATAGGGAGGCTAGTATTATTGGCCAGCTTGCTTTATGGCGCAGGTTGTTGGGTTATCCGGCGTTGAAGTATGATTAATGAAATTGCAGAGGCCATATGCTACTTAAGTTGACTATTGTAAATGTGTTATAGTTAATTTAAGCAGCAGTGGTTTAGTTAAATAAAAAATTATCTTTGCATTTGCTGCAAGGATTTAAATTTTTTATAAAATTGAAGAGAGTTTTAAAAATTACAGGAATAGCTTTCGCTACGCTATTCCTACTGTTGTTCATTGGTCCATATTTGTTCCCGGAGACCATTTCTAAAGAAATACAAAAAGCTATTAATAAAAATATAAAGGGTGAGGTGAAGTTTGAAAGTACTAACCTTTCTTTTTTTAAGCATTTTCCGTCTTTAACGCTTAGCCTAAATGAGTTTATGCTTAAAGGAGCTGCTCCTTTTGAACAGGATACCTTGCTATACAGTAAAGAGCTATCGTTTGGCGTTAACCTGAGTACTATATTTTCGTCGCAGATCAAGATAGATAAAGTATTTTTAAATGAGTCTGTCATTAATATTAAGGTGGATGAAAAGGGAAATGCGAATTACAATGTTTATGAAAGTAGCGATACAACAACGACTGCAAAGCAGGATACTGCCGGCACAGCTATAAAAATTGAAAGCATATTTATCAGTAAAAGTAAGCTGATTTATCAGGATCAATCCGTACCGATGCTCATCAGTGCCAGTGGATTGAACTATTCTGGAAAGGGCGATTTGAGCAAAGCTATTTTTGATCTGACTAGTAATGCCCAAATTGAGGCATTGGATGTTTATTACAATAATGAACCTTATTTGTTGAATAAAAAGATAAATGCCAGGTTGGTAACCAAGATCAATACTAATTCCTTGGACTTGATGTTCAATGAAAATGATTTGAAGATCAATTCTCTGCCTATTCATTTTGTGGGCAAGTTCTCTTTCATAGAGGGAGGGTATGATATTAATTTTAGGACAAAGGCTAAAGAAACCGATCTGCATAATATTTTTTCGGCTATGCCACCAGCTATTGCTGAGCGTATGGAGCGGACAAATATGAAGGGCTATGCCGAGATAAAGGCTTCTTTAATCGGAAAGTACCTGGCAGGTCAGAAGATTATGCCTACACTATCATTCAATTTAAAGATACGTGAGGGGGAGATTTCTAATCCAAAGGCGCCGGAACCGATTAGCAAGTTGTATTTAAATCTTCAAACCAAGGTCCCATCTTTAAATCCAGATAGTTTATATATCAATATGGATAGTCTTTATTTTAATATAGGTAAGGATTATGTTGGTGCTACATTGAATTTGAGAGGATTAGTTACGCCGGAAGTATATATACAAAGTCGCGCAAACATAGATTTAGAGAAGTGGGCGAAGATTTTTGAGATGGATCAGCTAAGGGGGCGGTTTGCAATGGATTTTCATGCGGAAGGAACTTATACTAAAAAAGTAGTGCGTACTGGACTTAGGAAAGTAGATACGGTAATTGCGACTATCCCTAAATTTAAATTGGTGAGTTCGTTAAAAGACGGCTATTTCAAACATGCTGCGGTGACGTCACCCATAGATAAGATCAGCTTTAACATCAATGGTACAAATCCAGATGGGGATTATAAACACACTGAACTTGAATTGACAAATCTGAATATCCAGGCTTTATCTAACTACATCAGAGGCTTTGCCAAGCTAAAGACTTCTGGTAAAACGCCAATCGATGTAGCGTTAAATGGTTTGCTGAATTTTGCTGAGATCAAAGAGTTTTATCCATTGAAAGATTTGGAACTGAGTGGAAAGCTAAACCTAAACGTGAAGAGCAAGGGTGGGTATAACAAGGCAAAAAAACAATTTCCTGTTACTGAAGCTGCTATTTTGTTAAATAATGGACGAATTAAAACAGCACATTTTGATCAGGCGCTAGAGCAGATTTCTGTGGATGGAGTGTTGACAAATAGAGATGGTAGTTTAAGGAGTACGATTTTGAACATTAAACCCGTGTCTTTCCAAATGGGTGGACAGCCCTTTGAGTTGAAGGCTGCTGTACAGAATCTGGAAAATGTTAAGTATAAAATTACCTCAAAGGGTAGCATTGATATTGGTAAAATGTATCGTTTGTTTGCTGTAAAAGGGTATGATATAAAAGGATCTATATTTACTGATGTGTCTTTTAGCGGCTTGCAAAGTGATGCTATGGCTGGTCGATATAGTAAGTTAAACAATAGGGGAAAAGTGATTGTTAAGGAAATGACCTTTAATTCTGACCTTTTTCCGAAGTCTTTCCTGGTCAACAAAGGTGTGTTTTCATTTAAGCAGGACAAGATGAAGTTTGAACACTTTAAAGGAAGCTATGGTAAGTCTGATTTCAGTATGGAAGGTTTTCTGGGTAATGTGGTTAACTACGTACTTACAGATAAATCGAAGCTGACGGGTAACTTTAATCTGAAAAGTGGAAAGCTATTTGTCGACGAGTTGATGGCTTTTAATGAAGGAGGCGGTACGGGCGCTAAAGGAAGTAAAACTGCAGCTACAGGTGTGGTTATCATTCCTGATAATTTAAATGTATCGGTAAGTGCCAATGCGGGTTCCGTATATTATAACGGATTGGATATAAAAAATGCGAAAGGTAATCTGGTACTAAACAATGGTACATTGAACTTAAATCAGGCTGCATTTAATTTAGTTGGTGCTGCGGTAACTATGGATGCTAAGTATAGAAGTTTAACGCCTTTATCTGCAACTTTTGATTATCGTGTACTTGCAAAGGAATTTGATATTGCAAAGGCTTATAAAGAAATTAAATTGTTTAGAGATTTAGCGACTTCGGCTTCGAAGGTTAAAGGGGTTGTTGGACTGGATTATCAATTGTCTGGTAAGTTAGATGGAAATATGATGCCAGTTTATCCAACTTTAAAGGGACAAGGCGTACTTTCTGTTAAGAAGGTAAGTTTGATGGGCTTTAAATTTATGAATGCCGTGAGTAAGGCTACTAAAAGAGATAGCTTAAGTAATCAGGATGTATCTGAGGTGCAGATCAAAAGTACTATTGCGAATAATATCATTAATATCGAAAGATTTAAAATGCGTGTTGCGGGTTTTAGACCTCGTTTTGAAGGTCAGGTGAGTTTTGATGGACGTTTAAATATGAGCGGTAGACTAGGATTGCCGCCATTTGGATTGTTTGGTATTCCATTGAGCATCACCGGAACACAGGATAAGCCTAAGATTGCATTGAAACGTAATAAAGAAGGTAAACTGGAAGAGACTGCAGAGTAGTAAAGGTTTTAAGGTTCTGAAAAGCATGATGGACGACGGGCAAGAAAAAAAACAGATTAAACTGGATAAGAAGACAGCCCTGGCAAAGGCTGAGCATTATTGTGCTTATCAGGAGCGTGCACAGCAGGAGATTCGCGATAAGTTATATGAGTGGGGTTTATGGTCGGATGACGTTGAAGAGTTGATCTCGGAGCTTATACAGACTAATTTTTTGAACGAAGAGCGCTTCACTGAAGCGTATGTTTCTGGCAAGTTCAAGATAAAGCGTTGGGGGAAGATTAAAATAAAGCAGGGCTTAAAACTAAAAAGGATACCAGATAAAATGATTTCTCGGGCGCTGAACACAATTGATTACGATGATTATTTGAATACAATTTTAGTTACTGCGCAGAAAAAAGCTCCTTTGATTAAAGAAAATGATGCTTTTAAACGGAAGTATAAACTGATTAGCTACCTCATGAGCAAAGGATTTGAAAAAGATTTGATAATTGATGTATTGAAGGCCAGTGAGTTAGTTTAGAAGGTGTTTTTTTTATTAAAAATAACTTGGAGGTAAAATAAAAGTCTTTATATTTGCAATCCCAAACGGAAACAAGATAAGTAATTATCTAGCTCTAAAAGGGAAGACGTCGGATGATGTCAATCAATGCGAAAGTAGCTCAGTTGGTAGAGCACGACCTTGCCAAGGTCGGGGTCGCGAGTTCGAATCTCGTCTTTCGCTCTAAATATTTTCAATACCAGGAAGATATTTATAAAATTAATCCTATCGATGTAAGTTGATAACGATTATGCTCAGATGGTGGAACTGGTAGACACGCAGGACTTAAAATCCTGTGACCTTAAAAGTCGTGCGGGTTCGATTCCCGCTCTGAGTACAAAAGACTGCATTTAATCGATGTAGCAAAACGATACCAATGCGAAAGTAGCTCAGTTGGTAGAGCACGACCTTGCCAAGGTCGGGGTCGCGAGTTCGAATCTCGTCTTTCGCTCTAAAGCCTTCTTCAAAGAGGGCTTTTATTTTAAAAGATATTTCCCCACGGATATTGGGAAAATGCTCAGATGGTGGAACTGGTAGACACGCAGGACTTAAAATCCTGTGACCTTAAAAGTCGTGCGGGTTCGATTCCCGCTCTGAGTACTCAACGGGAAGTTCGTTCTAAAAGACGGACTTCCCGTTTTTATTTCTATTCCCTCCAAAACATTTTCTTCCAATAAGTTTACTCTTTTATTCTAAAATCAAAAATACTGCGTTTCTTGGGAATGTTCCCATTAATTGGGAACATTCCCAAGATTTATTTAATGAGCCAGCTGAGGTTGTGACGAATTAAAATGGGCAAATTTAGATAACCAAATTATAAACTGATGAAAGAATATTTACTATTACCTTTAAGGGAAATGCGTCCCTTTTATACAATAGTATGTCTGCTTGTTTTTCAAATTCAAGTTAATGCACAGGCGCCAGTTGGTTATAAGCTTAGCTGGTCAGACGAATTCAATGCGACATCCCTTGATACTACAATGTGGAAATATCGTGTCGGCGTTAGTGGCACAAGCTATCAGAGATCGGAAAATGTAACATTGGAAGATGGAAAGGTAATGATCAATTTGAAAAAAGAAACGTATAAAAATCAATCTTATACCGGCGGCGGCATCATCACAAAAAGACCAAAAAAATACGGCTATTATGAAACCAGGGTTAAATTGGATGGTGGATATGGTTGGCATGAAGCCTTCTGGACATCCTGGATGAGTGGCTTTGACGACAAAAATCCGGCTTATAAAAATATGGATAGGCTGGAGATTGATTGCTTCGAGCATTATGCGGAATATGCGAATAATTATTTTACTTATGGAGCAATACAATGGTGGCCCATTAAAAAAAATGCCAACAGGGATTTTGTTACCGTAAATTATGATCTAACCGCTGGTTATCAGGTTTTTGGTTTTGAGTATACCCCGGATTACCTCAATTATTATTTTAATGGGAAATTACTCAAAACTGTAGATGTCCGAAAACTTGCGAAACACGACTTATACCTATGGTTAAGCTGCATAGCGAAAAAACCGGATGCTACAGCGTCAGGTGCAGTATTTTTTGATTATTTAAGGTGTTATGAAATGTCCGACGCAGCTTATAAATTAAGAAAGAAAAAGTTCATTGATCAACTTGACTCGCTAAAATTACCGGTCAAATCCTTGGAAGGGATGTAAGATAAGTACCAAACATATACTGCAATTAGGCCATTTTTTAACTGGGAGTGGTATTAAACCAAATACAAATCAATATGAGAAAACTACTATTAACAATTTTTATTTCATTTATCAGCATCAGTATATATGCGCAACTGAAAACAATTTCAGGGAAAGTGCTTGATGACCAGAGTATGCCTTTACCAGGAGTGATAGTGAAGGCGAACGGTAATACTAATGTAACGGCTATGACCAACAAGGATGGGAATTATAGTTTGCAGATACCTGAAGTTGTAAAAACATTAACGTTTTCTTACCTCTCTTATGCCAGCCAGACCATTAGTGTAACCGGCAAAAGTGTTATTAATGTAACTTTAAAGGAAAGTGTCACTCAGCTGGAGGAAGTTATTGCTGTTGGTTATGGGACCCAAACTAAAGCCAATTTAACAGGTGCAGTAAGTTCTGTTTCTGTAAAGGAAGTAGAGGGGAGGGCATTGACATCTGCGGATCAGATTTTGCAGGGAAAGATTTCCGGTGTAACCATTGTTCAAAATTCAGGAAGGCCAGGCGATGACAATTCCGAAATCAGAATCAGGGGTGTTTCTTCAATTGATAACAACAACGATCCATTGGTGATCATTAATGGTGTTCAGGGAAATATCAATGATGTTAACCCTAATGATATTGAGTCGGTTTCTGTGTTAAAAGATGCGGCTTCTGCGGCCATTTATGGTTCAAGAGCTTCGGCAGGTGTAATCATTATCGAAACCAAAAAGGGGGTTATAGGTAAAGGATTGCAGGTGGAATATAATGTGACTGGTTCTATGGTAAATGCAACGCGGCTGCCCAATACGGTAGATTCTTACACTTACGCTTCTTTATTGAATGAAGCAAGAGCAAATGTCGCGCTGGCCCCGATTTATAATGCCAGCCAGCTGGAACTTTTTAAGAATCAGACTGATCCCAACTTTCCAAATACCAACTGGTACGATGTATATTATAAAAAGGCCTATATGCAAAACCATTACCTGAGCTTAAGAGGAGGGGAGAAAAATTATAAATTCTCCAATTCCGTTGGATACAAAGATCAGGATGGAATATTGACCGGTACATCATCAAAAAGGCTATCCTACAACAGTAATCTAAATGGCAGCTTTGTTAAAAATAAAGTACGGATCAATTTGGGCCTGGTAGGTTATTCTGAAAAAGGAAAGGAATTGATTTCACCAACAAGTACGGCTTTGGCGGAAATTTCAGGCTCTCTACCAACAGCATTCATTCAATCTATAGACACACTTACTGGTGATCCCAATTTATATAGTTATCCGGGAAGATTTTTAGGTGCGATGAATTTAGGCGGAGGAATAGAAAATAAACTGAACAGCCTTAATTCAAGGGCAAGTGTAGAGATCGAGCCTGTTAAAGGGCTGATCGGAAAGATTTTGTTGGGTAATAATAAATTAAAAACAGACTATGTCAATTTTACACCAAGGTTTTATACTTCTGGTACCTATGAAGAAACGGCTATTAACCTGAGGGAATCGAGTCTTGAAAAAAGGAATTCTCAAAGCGACCTGAATACATTTTTAGCTACTTTAGAATATGCGCTAAAAAAGAATAAACACGATTTTAAGTTCCTGGCAGCGCATGAACGGCTAGAGATGATTTATAGTTATGATGCCGGAAGTGTTAAAAACCTTTCTTCAAACCAGCCAATATTCAATTATGGTGATCCAACCTCTCCATTTTTAAGCAGTGCAGCAAATGAAACGGCTACAGCTTCTTTTTTCGGTCGTGTCAATTACTCCTATGCCGGGAAATATTTGTTGGAACTGAATATGAGAAGGGATGGTTCTTCCCGTTTTGCTGATGGTAGGAAATGGGGCAATTTCCCATCAATTTCCGGGGGATGGAGAATAAGCGAAGAACAATTTTTTAAAGGGCTTAAGAAAGATGTTTACTTGAAACTAAGGGGCTCATGGGGTAGGTTAGGCAATCAAAACATCTTTACACAGTATGCGTTTGCTGATCAAATGAGCGGTTCAGAATATTATGCATTCGGAAATGCCATTGTACCGGGTAGAGGAACCATAATTCTTGCGAATAAAGATACTAGATGGGAAACTACTGAGCAATTTGACGCGGGACTCGATATGATATTGTGGAACAGATGGAACATTACTTTTGATTATTTCAATAAGAAAACATATGACATTCTTGCCCGTGTAACTATTCCTCCTTCATTAGGTGTTTCGGTACTCCCTTACCAAAATATTGGGAACATGGTAAATAAAGGGGTAGAGATGAGTATTGGTTATAATGCCCCGATAAAGGCGGATAAAATTAACTACGGCTTTACCGTAAATGCCAGTTACATTACCAATAAACTAACGTCGCTTGGTGGTCTGTCTTATGTAGATCATAGCACTACCAACAGGAGTGTTGTTGGAGAACCGTTCTCTTCATTTTATGGGTATAAGGTGGATGGAATTTATCAGGTCTCTGATTTTACCTGGCAAAACAATAGCGATCCTGCTGTGCCACATGCAAGCCGGACGTACCTCTTAAAATCGGGAATGCCTAACGTGTCTGGCGTAATGACCAGCCCCGCACCCGGAGATATAAAAATAAGTGATGTTAAAAACGACGGTGTGATCAATGCAGACGACAAAACGCTTATAGGTAATCCCATTCCTAAATTTCAATATTCATTTACTGCAAACGTATCTTATAAAAACTTTGGTTTAAATGTAATTGGACAGGGTACAGGTCGTACGGATGCCTATATGAATGGTAACCTGATTGCTCCATATTTTAACACTACAGGACCATTGCTGACAAGTATGGTTACTGACCGCTGGACATTTGATAATCCTTCTGATAAGTATCAAAGGATATATGTAGACAAGGGGCGTGATGCACTAATCACAAGCTACAACATTTACAATGCTTCTTATTTCAGACTAAAAAGTGTGCAATTATCATACACCTTAAAAAGCTCGTTTACCAAGAAATTTGATGTGAGCAGGTGCAGGATATTTTTCAATGCGGAAAACCTGTTCCTGATTTCGGACTTCCCGGAAGGCTTTGATCCGGAAAGACGTTCTACAAATGTTACTGCAGCTTTTCATCCACAGGTGGCCACTTATTCTTTAGGTGTTAACCTTAATTTTTAAACCATAATTGTAAAAGATATGAGAACCATAAAATATATACTTTTAAGTTGCATGGCTTGTTTGTTTTTAAGCTGTACCAAGGAGTTTCTGGACCGCAAGCCTATTGATTTTCTCGCACCTGATAATTTTAAGACAGAAAATGACATCAAGGAAGCGGTGAACGGAATTTACAGAGCATACGTCTCCGATAAAAATGAACCGATCTATACAGACTTTATTGTTGATAATGGCTATTTCCCTGACTACAGGGACATGTGGAACAGGACTTACAACAATGAAACCAGCTACATTGTAAATAAATGGTCGAGAGATTATAAGGTGATTTTAAGAGCTAACACGGTTTTGGCTTACATAGACAATGTGAAGTTACCCGAAGCTACTTATAAACAATATAAAGGAGAAGCAACGTTTTTACGTGCGCTGGCCTATTCCGATCTGTCCTTCTTTTTCGGAGGTGTACCGATGCGCCTGAAACCGGAGGGGCTTGAAGATGCTAATAAACCCTTAAGCTCAAACGCAGATATTGTTGAGCTGGTGCTTAAAGATCTGGAAGATGCAGCTGCACTGCTGCCTGTTTCTTATGCTGCTTCTGAAAAAGGAAGAGCGACAAAGGGAGCCGCACTAGCGATCAAAGCGCGTGTATTGCTTTACAATAAAAGATATGAAGAAGCGGCGGCTTACTGCGTTAAGGTTAAAGCTTTGAATTATTATAAGATCATGCCGGATTATAAAACGATGTTCCTGCCTGAAGGGGAAGCGGGTAACCTGGAAACTATTTTTGATATGCAGTTCCAGACTAATGCGTTGCCGCAAGGTTTATCTAACTCCTGGTACGATAGGTTCTATCTCTTCTCCGGTTATCAGGTTTCTCATGATCTGTACGAACAATACTACTCTACCAATGGACTATCGATTACAAATTCTGCTAACACGCTTTACAACCCGGCAGTAAGAACATCGGACCTGGTTGCTCCATCTACTTACGTCCTGAATGGTGGGTACGACAATAGGTTTCAGAATCGCGATCCAAGAATGCATTTTTCAATAGTGGTTCCTTACACAATTGATTCCTATAATGCGACCACAAAAGCTCCAGGCGTATTTTATCCTACAGATAAAAAAGCGGCGAATCTTACCAGTTTCAGGGTAAGGAAATATGTGGAATATACTAATTACAATGTTTCAGGTATTTCGGGAGTGAACCCAATTATCATCAGATATGCTGACGTACTACTGATGGAAGCTGAAGCTTTAGTTGAAAAAGGTGGCTATGATCAGACCTATGTCTATTCTTTAATTAACCAAGTTAGACAGCGTACCAGTGTGATGATGCCAAAAGTTGAGACCGCAGAAGGAACAGCGCTTTCTCCTGAAGCTTTAAGGAATGTCATCAGGCATGAAAGAAGAGTAGAGTTTGCATTTGAAGGTTTAAGGATCTTTGACATTATGCGTTGGGGAATAGGGACCGATACTTACAAAGATCTCAAGGGGTTTAACCCGGCAAAATTAACCCGGTTTGCATCTACTGGCATCGTTTATGAGATCACAACAGCATTGGCGCGTACGCCCTTTGATGCTTCAAAAGGATATCTATGGCCGATACCAAAAACGGAGTTAGATGCGAACAAGGGAATAAATTAATCAGTATAAAAAAGAGCTTCAAAAGATTAATCTTTTGAAGCTCTTTTTCTGCTCGTCGTCATCCTGAATTTATTTCAGGACCCCTCTTGAGCAGGTTTTGAATGGCAGGTGCGAGGTCCTGAAATAAATTCAGGATGACGAATACCCTTAGCTTGAATTTCTGATGATTAACTCTGTCTTCAGTACCTTCGTTACCGCCTTCCAGTCACTTACATCTCTGTTGATCTGTTCTATTAATAACTGTGCGGCAGTACTGCCAATCTCCGATATAGGTTGGGCGACAGTCGTTAATGAGGGGGCAATTAAATCGGAAGCATAATCATTACTAAAGCCAATGATCGCAATGTCTTCCGGAATTCTCAACCCTTTTTTCTTTATGATCTGAATGGCCTCTATCGCCGTTGGATCGTTTACTGCAAAAATTGCATCAGGAGGATTTTCTAAACTTAAAAGATGATTGATATAAATCTTAACTTTTGATACTTCTAGATTATAAGAGATGATCAGTTCTTCATCAATCACCATATTGTTTTTTCTTAAGGCCGATTTGTAGCCCTCCAGTCTATTTGCGCTTATCTTTAATGAAGCCGGACCGGCCAGATGGGCGATTCTCTTCCTTCCACTCTTAATCAGGTAATCTACTGCGTTAAAGGCCCCTTCAAAATCATCAACAATTACTTTCGGGACTTTCATCTCATCGCATACACGGTTAAAAAAGACAATGGGAATGCCTTTTCTTTCAAATACTTTTAAATGATCATAATTCCTTGTTTCTCTGGTGATGGAAATGAGTATGCCATCAACCTGATTGGCAAGCATCACTTTTGTGTTCGCGACTTCGGTTTCATAAGTTTCATTGGATTGGCTGAAGACTGTATTGTAACCGGCCTGTGTGGCAACCTCCTGCGCGGCGATAACGATCTGAGGGAAATAAGAGCTTGAAAATTCAGGAACGATAATACCTATCGTATTGGTTTTTTTGCTGATGAGACCAATGGCCAGCATGTTTTTCTGATAATCCAGTTTTTCCGCAAGTTCTAACACTGCCTCTCTGGTTTTGATACTAACATTTGCATGCCCTGTTAAAACTCTTGACACCGTTGACTTTGATAGGTTTAGTTCCTTTGCAATGTCGATAATGGTAACCTGGTGTTTTTTCATAACTAGCTATCGTTTTGATAGGGTAAATTGGTTTATTTTTAAATATAATATATAATTGTTGTAACGGGAAATTGGATTGGGAATGTTCCCTAATATTGGGAACGCTCCCAGATGTTTTACTCTTTTGAAACTTCGTGCCTTGTTCAGCCGAATACTATATTTGAGATAACCAATTATAAATTATACCCGTAAAACGGATTTAAAACTTCAGTATTGAAAAGAGCAGCCCTATTTCTTAAAATTTTTCTGATTATTGTTACCACAAATACATTTGCCTTAACAAGGGGGATAAACCTGCCTATGCGCAGTCCATCAGGTAATATCTCTGCTGAGCTCTTTCCTAAAGATGGCCGCTTGTTTTATAGCATAAAAGCGGATGGCAAGCCGGTAATCGATCAATCAGAAATGGGAATCGTAGTTGACGGGGTAGCTTACGGAAGTAAGATCACAAGTTTAAACGGATTAAAAAAAGGCACCATTTATTCTAAAAGTGGTGATAAACGCAAAGGGTATAATTTTTATAGCTTTTCTGTATTTGAAGCGTCACGCAGTTATACAATTGAATTCCGCCTTTCGAATGAAGGTGCTGCCTTCAGATATATTTTTACTGGAACAGCTGATCAGCGGGTGATGAAAGAGCTGACTTGTTTTAGATTTCCTGAATCTCGTGTATGGTTTTTTGAAAGAAAGAACAGCTGGAAATTGAAGAGTTATGCGGGACTTTGGATCCAGACTCCTATAGATAGTTTGCCTATAATCTCAAATCAAGGTCCTGTGCAAGGTAAGCCTTTGTTGTTTGAGCTACCAGGGAAAAAGTACGCAATGCTTACAGAAGCTGCTTTATATAATTACAGCGGAATGCGCTTTAAAGCTTTAGGAAATAGGACTTTGCAAACTGATTTTACAGAAACTGGAGGATTCAGCGTTTCAGGGGATATCACCACACCATGGCGGGTTTTACTATACGCAAGCAATTTGAATGATCTGGTTAACAATACGATGATCAATGATCTGAATCCGGAGCCTGATCCTCATTTATATGCGGATACAAAATATATCAAACCCGGCAGGTCTGTATGGAGCTGGATAACCAGAACCGCTAACTATATGGAGCCGAGAGAAGAAATGAAATTTATAACCGCTGCCTCCGAATTGAATTTTGAATATACTTTATTAGATGAAGGTTGGGAAACTAAATGGGCCGACAAATGGACGCAATTGAGAGATATCTGCACATTTGCGGGGACAAAGAAGGTTGGCGTATGGGTATGGAAAAATTCTAAAGGACTTAGAGATTCTTCTACGAGAGAGCGGTTTTTAGATAGCGTTAAAAACACAGGCGCTGTTGGGATCAAGACCGATTTTATGGACAGCGAAGCTAAAGAGTTGGTTGATTTTGAAATTGGGTTTTTAAAAGCTTGTGCCAAGAGAAAGTTAATGGTCAACTTTCACGGATGTCATCCGCCGACAGGGGAAAGTAAAACTTATCCTAATGAAATGACCAGGGAAGGGATCAGGGGGATGGAACTTAATATCATGAATGAGCCAATTCCGGCATGGCATAATGCAGCTCTTCCTTTTACAAGGCTTGTTCTTGGCCATGGTGATTATACGCCCGGCCTGTTTTACAATAAAGCCAATACCACAAATACACACCAGCTCGCCTTATTTTATCTGTTCAACTCGCCTTTTCAATGTCTGGCGGAGAATCCGATAAAGTTACTGGCCGATGATAAATTCAAACCTATTATACCCCTGCTAAAAACATTGCCGGTAACCTGGGATGAAACCATCGTATTACCTGGTAGTTCAATAGCTGAGGTTGCCGCATTTGCTAAAAGAAAAGGCGATAAATGGTATGTCGTGGCAATTAACGGGACAACAGAGAAAAAAGAGATTAACTTAAAGCCATATTTCTTGACAAAATCTAAAAAGTATAAGGAAACTATAATTACAGATGCCAGGGTTGGCGACGGGTTTTTGAAAACGGAATCAACCATTAGTCGTATTGATTTCAAAAAGATAGTTATTGGTCCTAACGCTGGGGTGGTTATTGAAATCAAACCTTTTAAGTAAAATATATAATATGATATCCAAACTGCGTTTTCTTTTTGTTTTACTTTTCGCATTTTCTTCAGAGGGTTACGCGCAGCTAAATGCACAATCGCTTTCGGGTGGATGGTCTTTTGCGCTCGATCCCTTAAAGATTGGTGTAAGTGAGGGTTGGACTGATTCAGCTTTTCCGGACAGTAAGTTAGATAAGGTTATCGTGCCACATTCTTTTTCTGTTGATAAAAGGTATTTCTTTTATACTGGCACAGCATGGTATTTTAAAAAGTTTGACACCAAGCCAGTCCGATCTGGTAATAAAGCCTTTATAAAGTTTGATGCTGTGTTTTACAAATGTGAGGTATGGCTAAATGGCAAGAAAGTAGGTTCGCACGAAGGCGGTTATACTCCTTTTGAGCTGGATGTTACTTCTGTGCTAAAAGAAAAGAATGTATTGTCTGTGATGGTCGACAATTCCTGGGACAGGACAACTATTCCCGGAGCAAGGGCTGTCGATTCAAATTATAACGCGAGTGCTGCCCAGGTTTATCCCTGGATGAATTACGGTGGGATCACTAAGCCTGTTGAACTGAAGATCCGGCCTGAGGTTTACCTGAGTCATGTTAAAATTCATACCGATCCGGATTTGAAAAAAGGTACCGCTAATATTGGCGTTACTGGGTTTATTAAAAACACATCTGCTTCTGCGACTACAGTAACATTGACTATTCATGTTCAGGATGAATCTGGTAAATTTTTATCATTATTTAAGCCGTTTAAAATTAGCATTCGCGCAAATGCTTCAAAAGAAGTAGTTGTTAATGGTAATATGAATGCGGGGCAGGTAAAGCTTTGGAACCAGGATCATCCATACTTGTATACCTTGAAGGCGTTTACTGGTAAGGATACGTTAAGCCATAATTTTGGGATCAGGAAGATTGAAATAAAAAACGCGAAGTTTCTTCTGAACGGAGAGCCTATAAGGATGGCAGGTGGAAACAGGCCTGCGGATTATCCCGGTTATGGTTCTATAGATCCCGACAGCATACTAAAGAAAGATCTTGTACTGATGAAATCGGCAGGAATGGAACTTTCCAGAATTGGTCATCATGCGGTATCTAACGACTTGCTTGATTGGGCGGATAAACATGGAATGCTCATCATCACTGAAGCGGGGAACTGGCAACTGGCGTCTTCACAAATGGCTGATACGATGATGCGAAGGAAATTTCAGTCGCAAATGAGAGAGATGGTGGAGCGGGATTGGAACCACCCATCGGTAATTGCTTATTCTTTAGGAAATGAGTTTTACTCACACAAACCAGAGGGACAAGCATGGGTAAGGGACATGAGTAAATTTACAAAGGAGCTTGATGCTACCAGGTTGATTACATTCGCTACCAATATTGTTTTCAGGGATTATATAAAGAAGTCGGAAGACGAGGCGTCACAATATGTTGATTTTATAAGTGCCAATGTTTATGCGAACCATGATAAATGGGTGTCGCGGATTCATGAGCTATATCCGTCAAAACCAGTTTACATTAGTGAATTCGGGATGATGAGCACACCAAATAAGACGGAAAAAGACCGCATTGATCATCTGAAGAAGGCTATAGCAGCATTTAGAAATAAAGATTATGTGGTTGGGGCATCCATTTGGGCCTTCAATGACTATCTGAGCCGTTTCCCTTTGTCAAACGCCGATGGCTACAGGTCGTGGGGAGTTGTTACACCAGAACGTGAGCCACGAGACAGTTACAGGTTCTTACAAGAAGAATTTTCGCCTGCATTGATAACTGTGTTAAGCGCTAAAGCTGGAAAACTAACCATAAATATAAAAGCCCGGGCAGATTTCCCTTCTTACATCTTAAAAGGCTACCAGGTAAAAGCGGGAGATGAAAGTGTGCAGCTTAAAACTTTAAAACCTGGTGAATCACAGGAACTGAGTCTGGACATTTCATCCCTTGATAAAGTTAGACAGATAGAATTGATAAAACCAGGTGGTTTTGTAGTCCTAAGGCAAGCATTTTAATTAAAGAACAACATAGATATGATTTTGAAGTATACCAGGGTCTTCGCATTGCTAATCACATTTGTTTGTGTAGCATCCTTCTCAAAAGGGGGCGGAATTGTGAGGTTATCGAACTTGTTTAGTGAGAACATGGTTCTGCAAAGGAATAAACCAATTAAGTTTTTTGGTACAGCCAATAAAAAAACATCTTTTGAGCTAGAGTTTGCCGGAAAAAAACAAAAGGTCAATACCAATGATGACGGTAAATGGGAAATTTCATTCGCGGCTATGGAGGCGGGCGGCCCATATAAACTAAAAGTAGTGTCTGATAGTTTATTTACTTGGAAGAATATTCTGATAGGTGACGTTTGGATTTGTTCAGGCCAATCTAATATGGAATGGGTATTACGACGTACGCTCAATGCGCCGTATGAATTGCGCAAAGCCAATCATGAGGGAATTCGATTCTTCACTGTCCCTAAGCATGCAAGTTCTTTTCCTTTAGAAGAAACAAAAAATGCAAGCTGGAAAACCTGTAGCACAGAGAATGCCTGGGAGTTTTCGGCAGTAGCCTATTTCTTCGCAAGATCATTGAATGAACGTTATCAGGTGCCTATAGGTATCATTCATACATCCTGGGGCGGTACACCTGCTGAATCCTGGATCAGTAATGCCGCGCTAGTTACGCATCCTGATTTTAAAGTCAAAGCAGACAGCCTGTTGCTGAGCTATAAAAATGGAGCTACCATAGACGTGATCCAAAAACAGATGTACATGAACAGCAGTTTCCCATATGCGAAAAAACTGTTGGAAAAGGACAAGGGTTTTATCGAGAAATGGAACAAGAATGAATACAGTGATGCAAATTGGAAAACATTCGTTGTGCCAGGAACGCTTGATGAGCAGGGGCCTGTTAACTATAAAGGAAGTATATGGCTACGTAAGCACATTACTGTTCCTCCATCAATGAACGGTCAGGATCTTACGTTGATCATGGAAAAACTGAATGAACGTGACATTACCTATTTTAACGGCACAGAAGTAGGTAGAGTTGCTGGGTTTGGCGGCAAAAGGGTATACCGTATTCCAAAAGAAATGCTGCTTAAAGGTGAAAATATCATCACCATCAGGTTAGAAACATTTGACAGACCTGCGGGATTTGAAGCTAAAGACGCAGCTGTTATTAGGTTAGAGCAAATGGTTGAGTCAGCTTCACCAACGACTATACCACTAGCAGGGGAATGGAAATATGCCTTGGGTTTACCTGCGACAGCATATCCAGAACAGCCAAAGGGGCTGATCAATGTAGCTTCGTTGCCTTCGGTATTATACAATGGTATGATCGCTCCACTTGAAAAATTGCCGGTAAAAGGCTTCTTGTGGTATCAGGGAGAGAATAATGCAGGTAAGGCTTTTCAATATAAAACACTTTTTCCGCTCCTGATCAACGACTGGAGGAAGCAATTTAATCAAGGAGATCTACCTTTTATTTTTACCCAGCTGTCAGGTTATGGCCCAATTACAAGCGAGCCAGTCGATCATTTCTGGGCGGAACTAAGGGAGGCGCAGACGGAAGCCATTTCATTGAACAATACAGGCATGGCCGTTACCATTGATGTTGGTGATCCATACGATATCCATCCGCTTAATAAGCAGGTGGTTGGTAAACGATTGGCGATTCAGGCCATGAAAACAGTGTATGGCGAAAATAAACTCAATACTTCTCCATTGTACCAATCGATGAAATTAAGCGGTGACAGCATTCGCATCAAATTCAGTAATTCAACAAAAGGATTGATTACTAAAGATGGTACGGTTCCCAAAGGCTTCGCAATTGCGGGTGCCGATAAAAAATTTGTATGGGCAAACGCAAAGATTGATGGAGATGAAATTGTTGTCTGGCTCTGGAAAATAAAACCGGTCGCTGTCAGATATGCCTGGACAGGTAGTCCTGTAGAAAGTAACGGTGCTAATGTCTTTAATCAGGAGGGCTTGCCATTGTCGCCATTTAGAACAGACACTTGGAAGGGTATTACAGAAGGTAAGAAATAATACAAAATATAGTTTATGATAATTAGTCAAGGAGGCGAAAAGCGGGTTTTACAATCGGCCGGATTGCAGGTGGATCTTGCGGTAATTGGTGGAGGTGTTTCTGGAACATGTGCTGCGATTACTGCTGCGAGAGAAGGATTAAAAGTTGTTTTGGTCCAGGACCGACCAGTGCTTGGCGGAAACGCAAGTAGTGAAGTACGCTTATGGATGTTGGGTGCAACATCTCACATGGGAAATAACAATCGTTGGGCAAGAGAGGGAGGGGTGGTAGATGAGCTCATGGTTGAGAATGTGTACAGAAATCCAGAAGGCAACCCTTTGATATTTGATATGGTTTTGTTAGATAAAGTCGTTGCTGAGCCTAATATTACCCTGCTTTTAAATACTGCTGTCTATGATGTTGAAAAATCATCAGCGGATGAAATAAGCAGTGTAAAGGCATTTTGCAGTCAGAACTCTACGGAATATATCATCACAGCGCCACTGTTTTGCGATGCCTCCGGCGATGGTATCGTCGCTTTTTTGGCAGGGGCGGCATTTAGAATGGGGGCCGAAAGCAAGGAGGAATTTGGAGAACTGTTTGCACCGACAAAGGAATATGGTGAGCTACTCGGGCATAGTCTATATTTTTATAGCAAAGACACTGGTAAGCCAGTGAAATTTGTAGCACCATCGTATGCGCTGGATGACATTACAAAAGTGCCCAGGTTTAGAAATTTTAACGCTAAAGAATACGGTTGTAAACTTTGGTGGCTTGAATATGGCGGCAGATTGGATACTGTGCACGATACGGAGAAAATTAAGTGGGAACTGTGGAAGGTGGCCTATGGGGCATGGAATTATATAAAAAACTCAGGCAATTTTCCTGAAGCCGAGAATTTAACATTGGAATGGATCGGTACCATCCCGGGGAAAAGAGAAAGCCGCCGTTTTGAAGGTGAATATATCATTAAACAACAAGATGTTGTTCAACAGCACTTGCACGATGATGCCGTAGCTTTTGGTGGCTGGAGCATTGATCTGCATCCTGCTGATGGGGTGTTTAGTGAAAAACCTGGTTGTAACCAATGGCATGGCAAAGGCATTTATCAGATTCCTTATCGTTCGTTGTACAGCCGTAATATTAAAAACCTTTTCCTTGCGGGCAGAATCATTAGTGCAACACATGTCGCATTTGGTTCTACGAGGGTTATGGCCACTGCCGCACATGCTGCGCAGGCGGTAGCTATGGCGGCAAAAATTTGTAAGGATAGGAAGATTCTACCTGCTGATGTCTACCATCAGGGTTTTATTACTGAATTACAGATCGCCTTGCTTCGTACCGGGCATCACATTCCTAATGTAGTGTTGGACGATCCTGAGGACCTTGTTGGTACTGCTGTAGTTACGGCCTCATCAGAGCTGCTGTTGGATGAACTCCCGGAAGCCGGACTGCTAAGGCCATTGGAATTTTCTATCGCGCAAATGATACCACTAAAGAAGGGGAAATGTGGAACATTCAGCTTTCATGCGGAAAGTGAGGAGGCAACAGAACTGGAAGTACAGTTTAGGGTAAGTGAGAAAAGTACCAATCATACCCCTGAAATAATATTGGATAAAATCATTCTGCCTGTGAACGCAGGACGCAACGAATTACGCTTGCAGTTTGATGTAGAGATGAAAGATGAAGCATATGCGTTTGTCACTTTCATGAAAAACCCGAAAATCAAATTGCATTTTTCTAATAAAAGAGTGACAGGAATTTTGTCGGTATTCAATTCGATCAATAAGGCTGTATCTAATTTTGGAAAACAAACACCACCTGCGGATATAGGTGTGGATGAGTTTGAATTCTGGTGTCCTAAGCGCAGACCTGAGGGGCAGAATGTTGCTTTTAAATATGAGCCTGGTATTGATGCTTTTCAAGCTTCAAATATTACAAATGGGATTGATAGGCCTGCCGCGGCTACGAATGCATGGGTAGCAGATTGGAACGATGAAAATCCAACAATAACCATTGACTGGAAGGAAACCAAAACGATAAAAAGAATAGAGATTTTGTTCGATACAGATTATGATCATCCAATGGAGTCTGTATTAATGGGACATCCGGAGCATGTAATGCCATTTTGTGTAAGAGATTATGTGATTAAGGATGGAGAGGGGAAAGTTATTTTCAGCAAAACTGATAATTATCAAACAAGGAATATAATTGAACTGGACCAGCCGGTAAATACTAAAAGCCTTGCGATATCTCTGGTACATCCATCGGCAGATGTCCCAGCGGCCTTATTCTCAGTACGCTGTTATTAAAATAATTAACTCTACAAAACTAAATGGGACAATTAGACTTCGTTGTAATGGCAGTTTTTGCCTTACTTATATTTTGCATAGGGCTAACCTTTACTAGGGTCGGCAGTAAAAGTGGACAAGCATTTTTTGAGGCCGGAGGGGAAACTCCCTGGTGGATAAACGGATTGTCTTTGTTTATCAGTTACTTTTCTGCCGGGACCTTTGTGGTTTGGGGATCTATAGCCTATAAACATGGTTTGGTTGCCAATGCCATACAGTTAACGATGGCTATTAGTGGGTTAATTGTAACCTTTTTTATTGCCGCAAAGTGGAAAAAAACAGGGGTGGCAACCGCTGCTGAATACATTGGTAAGCGTTTTGGAGCTGGCGAAAAGCAGTTCTATACCTATATGACATTGCTGCTAAGTCTTTTTACAACTGCGGCAGTATTATATCCGGTGGGAAAAATGGTACATGTGGCCACACCTTATTCTCTGGAAACCTGTATCATTGTGATCGGCTTAATCATTGTCGTTTATACAGCTGCAGGTGGTTTGTGGGCTGTTTTAGTTACAGATGTAGTGCAGTTCGTGATTTTAACAGCTGCGGTACTTATCGTAATTCCAATCGCCTTTGCTCAAATTGGTGGTCCCGCAAATCTGATTGTTAAAGCTCCGCCACATTTCTTTGAGCCCTTTAACGAGGACTATACTTTCGGCTTTATGTTGGCTTTTGTGGTTTATCAAACCTTTTATATCGGCGGAAACTGGTCCTATGTACAACGTTATACCAGTGTCTCCAGTCAAAAAGAATCTAAAAAAGTAGCCGGTATTTTTACAATACTCTACTTTATCAGCCCTTTTATCTGGATGATTCCACCTATGATTTATCGGGTGATCAATCCTAATCTTCAGGGTTTGGAAACAGAAGATGCTTATATGATGCTCATCCAGCGGGTAATGCCGGCGGGATTAATCGGGCTTGTACTCGCAGGTATGGTTTCAGCAACTTCAAGTAAGGCCAATACCACAATTAACATGGCCGCTACAGTTTTTGCGCAGGATATTTATAAAAACTTATTGCGGCCAAATGCTTCAGAAGTGGAAGTGATCTGGATGGCCAGGTTTTTTACCTTACTTTTTGGTGCATTAACCATCGTAGTGGCGATTTGGATCCCAAGTGCAGGAGGAATTGTTGAGGTTGTTTTAAGCACAGCATCTATCGCAGGTGGGGCATTATTCGCTCCTATCATCTGGACACTTTTTTCGAGGCGGCAAAGGGGATTGTCAGTAGTTACAGCAACAGTTTTATCCTTGCTGATCAACCTGTTTTTCAAGGTGATCGCCCCAGGGATTTGGGGATTAAAACTTGACCGTACCATGGAAACATGCATGGGAATGGGGATTCCTATAGCTATTCTTTTATGCTTCGAAATATATTATGCCGCCAAATGCATGGTTTCTGCAAAAGCGGTAGAGATGGAAAAGGAAAAGCTTGTTACAGCGGTAAAGCCAATAGATCCGATTGTGCATGCGGATGCAGCAAAGCAAAATAAGTTCGGAATAAAAGTTATAGCACTTTCTATGGGAGTGGTTGGTGTGGGCATTGGTATCCTCGGTTATGTTGCGAAGGATTTTTCGGCAACAGTGATGACCGTCGGGGGACTAATTATTATATCGGCTATATTCCTTTGGCGGATCGCTGTTAAAAAAGTATAAAAATAATTGTAAATCCAGTTTGAAGAGTCATTTTATTGATTACATTTGGTTCACCAATAATTGGTTTACCAATTATTGGTGAACCAAATGTAATCACTGACCAAATAAAAAGTATGAGGTTTAACCACCCCGTATTTTAAAACCAAACTGTATGAATAGACTAGCATTATGCCTTTGCATAATACTGGGGCTAGTTGTAGTTGATAAAACTAAAGCCCAGGTAGCATTGCAAACTTCGTTTGAAACCATAGATGGGTATGTTTCAGGAAACCTAAATGATCAGAACAATTGGAAAGTAAAGGCTGGAAATGCGGTCGTCTCGGCAACTAGTACCGTTAAAGCCGGCTCTCAATCTGTGAGTTTGAATGCAGGTAACGCTGCTTTGTTGGTGGATTTTATTCCTTACTCGGGCATTGTGGCAGGCTTAACGGGTGATATTTATGCAGATGTTTGGTTAAATCCGGTTTCATTTGCAACAAAAGGAATCGCTATCAATGCCTATGATCTGTTTGGGAACAGTGCTAAACGGATATTTGTAATTGAGTTTGGTACTGACAATAAAATAAAAGCCTATAACGGTTCCGCCGCAGTTAATATTGGGGTATGGACCAGCAAAGACTGGGTTAGGATCAGCGTTAAAGTTGATTTAGCTACAGAAAAATATAAGGTGGCCATCAACGGGGTGCTTGTTGATGCTGAATTTAACATCAGGGAAAGTTATACGCCTACCGCCAGCGGCGCGCGTGTTGCAAGTGTTAAGCAATTTCACTCATTGCGCTTTAATCATACTTCGGATACTCAGGTTGCCAGCTCTGAATTTTTTATAGATCAAATGTACATTGGGACAAATCCAATACATGACGTCTCCTTTGGCGCCTCTGCCACTTCAAGAACCATTACGCTTAGTCAGCCCGATTATGGAACGATCACATTAAATCCTGCAGCTGCATCCTATGAGCTTGGTCAGCAGGTTACAGCAACGCTTACGCTGCCACAAGGATATAAGAATAGTGGTTGGACAGGGGATCTTAGCGGTACAGAACTTGTGAAAAGTTTTGCAGTAACCGGAAATATGACCATTGGTGCAATTACTGGGGTTGATCTCGGGAATCCACCACCACAATATGTGATCAGTATAAATCAACCTGTAAATGGGCAAATCACCTTGTCGCCTGTAGCAACGGACAACAAGTATTATAAAGAGACAAAGCTAACCGCTACCATCGTTTATGATGCCTGTTCTCAGTTCAACGGATGGACAGGTGGACTTACAGGAAATGAATTATCGAAATCAATCACAGTGAGCGGAAACTTAACGATTGGCGCTAATATCAGCGAAATTACGACCCCCGCAATTAAAAGACTTGTAACCACTGTTGCCGAATTTAAAACTGCTTTGAGTGCTATGAATCCGGGGGATGTCATTGAAGTGGAAGATGGGAGTTACAACCTTAGTGCTTTAACGATAACACGTTCTGGTTGTCCGGCTAAACCTATCATGATTATAGCAAAAAATCCGGGTAAGGCTATTTTTAATGGCAATACGGCATTAACTCTTGAGAGTTTAAAGTATGTGACCATTAAAGGCTTTTCTTTTCAAAGTGCTTCAATAGGTACAGGGATTAAAATACAGAACTGCAGTAGGGTACGGATCACCGGAAATACTTTTGAAATTAAAGAAACCAGCTCATGTAACTGGATCTATATAGGTGATACTTTTGCCAGTCCGCTGCCGTTGCGCTCTGGTCACAATCTGATTGATCATAACAGCTTTGATGGTAAAACGCAATCCGGTAAGTATATCGTGCTGGATGGAAATTATAATCAACAGTCACAGCATGATACCATTAGTTATAATGTGTTTAAAAATAATGGCCCAAGGGCTGCCAATGAGAAAGAAAGCATTAGAGTGGGCGTAAGCCCATTGTCTAAAAGCAGTGGATTTACAGTGATAGAATACAATCTTTTTCAGGATTGTGATGGAGATCCTGAAATCGTATCGATAAAATCATGCGATAATACGGTAAGGTTCAATACTTTTCAGCGCTGCCTTGGGACGCTATGTCTGCGCCAGGGGACTGGTACTATTGCCGAAGGAAATTATTTCTTTGGTGAGGGTAAGACTGCAGTGTATACCGATCCTGAATCTGGGGCCAGCAATACCATTGGCTGTGGTGGGGTTAGGGCTTATGGGAAAGGCCATAAAATTCTTAATAACTATTTTCAGGGACTTACGGGCTCAAAGTGGGATGCAGCAATTACCTTAACGAATGGGGATGTGACAAATAGTTCCAGTAGTCTTTCAGATCATTACTTGCCAGAGGATATTACTGTAGCCTTTAACACATTTGTTAACAATAAATCGAATATTGAGATTGGGTTTGATAACAATGGTAAGTATCCTAAATATCCGATAAACTGCTCCATTTCAAATAACATTGTTGTCGATAATACAGCTCCTATTGTAAAATCATTTAGTACCGCTGCGCTTGCAGGGCTAAGTTTTACCAACAATATTATGTATCCAACAGGTTTGTCCTCGATTGGAATCAGTGCTACCCCAGATCAGATCAGGAACATCGATCCTAAGTTGGTACAGCCCAAATGCAAAGACTTAAATGGGGCTTGCGCAGATCATTTGGCCTACAAGGTTTTAAGACTCGATCAGTGGAGTCCGGCTATAGACGCTGCAAAGGGAGATTTTAATGAGGTTTCCGTTGATTTTGAAAGACAACCGAGGACAGGGGCCAAAGATATTGGCGCAGATGAATACAAAGGCAATAGCCCGATTTTTATCAGTGCGCTCGAGCCGAAATTTGTAGGGCCTTCGGCTGTACCATTTGCATATGAAGTTGTATACGACGAAAAACCAAAACCTGAGGAGCCAAAGCCTGAGCAGCCTGTTGAAAAACTTTACCCTATGGACGCCGCAAATCTGCTCACTCCAGATGGAGATGGGGTAAACGACAGATGGATCATACAAAATATTAAAATGTATCCGAATAATGAGGTCAGCGTATTTGATAAGGCCGGGAGATTGGTTTATGCTAAAAAGGGCTACGATAATGAATGGGATGGAATGTGGAATGGAAATCTCCTGAATGAAGGCACCTACTATTATATGTTAAGTACAGGTACGTCGGAAACGAAGATTAAAGGCTTCATTACTATCATCAGAAATAAATAGATTTTAAATTCAAGCGAATTAATATGAAAAAAAAGAGCTCATTCATCGTTCTGTTCTCATTTGTATTTATGCTTCATGCAAATGCTCAACTCAAGCCGCTGGCTGCAACTTTTTATCAGAATCAGTATTTAATTAATCCCGCTATGGCTGGCTTAGAAGGAGGGCTAGCTCTTGATTTAAGTTATCGTAAACAACTCAATTCTGTACCCGGTGCGTTGACAGAGCAGGCTTTAACCGGGACATATGGATTTGACAAAGCAGCGATTGGGCTTAATGTATATAATGAAAAGGCTGGCCTGTTAAGACGGACAAGGGTCTTGGGGAGTTACGCCTATCACTTAAAGCTGAATGAGAAAGATAAGTTGCATTTCGGACTTTCTGTTGGGGTATTGAACGAAAAAGCTGATGAGAGTTTAATAAAAGGTGATGCTACTGATGTAAATCTAGGTCGTTTTAATGAGCGTGGTGCTGTTGTGGATGGCGATTTTGGTGCCGCTTATACCGGTCATGGCATAACTGCTCAGGGAGCAATTCTTAACCTTAATAACTTTATGAATAAGGATAAAGGGAATCAGGTCAATTACGCTACTTTTTTTACAGCCCTCAGTTATAAGTTCAATATGGGTAAAGAATATGGGGATATTGGTCTGGAGCCTAAGGTTGGTTATCGTGGAATTAAAGAAGCCGATGGTGTTGTGGATGCGGGGATGAATGTCACTTTTGCTCAGGATAGGTTTAATGTCTTTGGCCTGTACCACAGTTCTGAAAATGCCACATTCGGTTTCGGGATAAAATATAAGACCTTAAGTCTATCTGGTATCTACTCTTCTGTGCCTAATGCTTTTAGCGGGTATACGAATGGTGATTTTGAATTGGGGCTTGGCATAAGGTTGTAGCTTTAAAGCAATCACAAATCTTACATTTCTCTGTTTATACTATTTTGTATAAACAAGCAAAAGGGGGTATCTTTGGGGTATAGTCTAACGTTTCAAAAAATATTTGAATATGAAAGAGAACCAAGATCCCCTGGAGCAAGCCGTATCAAATGATTATAAATACGGATTTGTAACAGACATAGATACCGACACGATTGCCAAAGGCCTTAATGAGGATGTCATCCGGCTAATTTCCCATAAAAAGAATGAACCGGAATGGATGCTCGAGTGGCGACTAAAAGCCTATGCCTATTGGCTGACAATGGTAGAGCCTGAATGGGCAAATATTAAATATCCAACTATTGATTATCAGGATATCATTTATTACGCAGCTCCAAAGCCGAAAAAGCAATTAAACAGTTTGGATGAAGTAGATCCAGAGTTGTTGAGCACTTTTGAAAAGCTGGGTATTTCTTTAAGCGAGCAAAAGCGTTTAAGTGGTGTTGCTGTAGATGTGGTGATGGATAGTGTTTCTATCGCTACTTCTTTTAAGGAGCAACTGGCGGAGATAGGTGTTATCTTTTGTTCTATTAGCGAGGCGATACAGTTGCATCCGGAATTGGTGAAAAAGCACCTGGGTTCGATCGTACCTATGACTGATAATTATTTTGCAGCTTTAAACTCAGCAGTATTCACCGATGGGTCTTTTTGCTATATTCCTAAGGGGGTACGCTGTCCAATGGAACTATCCACCTACTTCCGTATCAATACAGAAAATGCAGGTCAGTTTGAGCGTACGCTAATCGTAGCCGAAGATGAAAGCTATGTGAGTTACCTTGAAGGCTGTACTGCGCCAATGCGCGATGAAAATCAGTTGCACGCAGCGGTGGTGGAATTGATTGCTATGGAGAAGGCTGAAATTAAATACTCAACGGTTCAGAACTGGTACCCGGGCGACAAAGAGGGGAAAGGTGGTATTTACAATTTCGTTACTAAAAGGGGGATATGTAAGGGCGACCATTCAAAAATCTCCTGGACCCAGGTCGAAACTGGATCGGCTATCACCTGGAAATACCCTAGCGTAATTTTAAAAGGCGATTATTCTATTGGGGAGTTTTATTCTGTAGCTTTTACTAACAACCACCAACAGGCTGATACGGGTACTAAAATGACGCATCTTGGAAAAAATACCAGGAGTAGGATTGTAGCTAAAGGTATTTCTGCAGGTCATAGTCAGAATAGTTATCGTGGCTTGGTAAGGGCTAGTAAGCAGGCAATCAATGCGCGTAATTATTCGCAATGTGACTCTTTACTGTTGGGCGATAAATGTGGTGCGCATACTTTCCCTTATATAGAAGTAAAAAACAAAACTGCAATTGTAGAGCATGAGGCTACAACCTCAAAAATTGGTGAAGACCAACTTTTTTATTGCAGACAAAGAGGTATTGATCCAGAAGCCGCAGTTGCACTGATTGTAAATGGATTTGCTAAAGAAGTAATGAACCAGCTACCTATGGAGTTTGCCATAGAAGCACAAAAACTGCTGACCATTAGTATGGAAGGTAGTGTAGGGTAAACCGAAAAATATAAGCATATGTTGTCAATTAAAAATATACACGCAAACGTAGAAGGTAAAGAGATATTAAAAGGGATCAACCTGGAAATAAAAGCCGGAGAAGTACATGCCATTATGGGGCCAAATGGTTCTGGTAAAAGTACACTGGCTTCGGTTTTAGCAGGTAGAGAACAATATGAAGTGACGGCAGGTGAAGTAAGCTTTCTAGATAAAAATCTATTGGAACTTTCACCTGAAGATAGAGCTCGTGAAGGGCTATTTCTAGCTTTTCAATACCCTGTTGAAATACCGGGAGTAAGCACCACTAATTTTATTAAAGCTGCCGTAAATGAGAAAAGGAAGTATCATGGATTGGAGCCTCTTGATTCAGTTTCTTTTTTAAAGATCATGAAAGAGAAAATGAAGTTGGTAGAAATTGATCAGTCGTTACTGAGTCGTTCTATCAATGAAGGTTTTTCGGGTGGTGAAAAGAAACGCAACGAGATTTTTCAGATGGCCATGCTGGAGCCCAAACTGGCCATACTTGATGAAACGGATTCTGGTTTGGATATCGATGCTCTACGTATTGTAGCCAATGGTATCAATAAACTGCATAGTCCAGAAAGGGCGGTGTTGGTGATCACCCACTATCAGCGTTTATTGGATTATATCCAGCCTGATTATGTTCATGTGTTGTACAATGGACGAATTGTGAAATCGGGAACTAAAGAACTAGCGCTGGAATTAGAAGAAAAGGGCTACGATTTTATTACTGAAGGAGTTGATTTAAATGCTTAACGGCAGGTTTTAAAGCAATAGACAATGATTGATTTAACTTATTTAAACGACCGGTTCGAACACTTACAGCAAGTAAGTGCTGATGATGGTATTGCTGGAGTTCGAAAAAATAGCTTTGATAGCTTTAGTAAGACCGGTCTGCCTACCTATCGTACGGAGGATTGGAAATACACCAGTATCGGCAACCTGTTTGATCAAAGCTTTGAGCAGGCTGGGCATACCGTTTCGCTTGCCGATTTGGAAGCTTTGCGTATGCCGGGACATCATAAAGCCAACGAGTTGGTATTTGTGAATGGTCGCTTTGATGCTGCCCTTTCTAATTTTCTTTCTACTGATGACGAGTTGATTGTTTTATCATTAAAGGATGCAGCAAAAGGTGAATACAAGGATTTAGTGGCTCGCTATTTAAATAAAAGTAGTGAATACATGAAGGATGGGGTTCATGCATTGAATGGCGCTTTTATTGAGGAAGGTGTCTTTGTGCATATCCATAAAGGGAAAACACCTCAGCATCCGTTATATATATATCATATTTTGGATGGCAGAGCTCATCCTGTGATGGCACAGCCCCGTGGGTTAATCTATATTGATAAAAACAGCAGATTGCAATTAACCGAGACTTATGTAACCTTAGGGGTGTCTGATAGTTTTTGCAATGGGGTTTTAGAGGTGGTAGTTGACCAAAATGCTTATGTAGAGTATTATAAAATACAAAATGATGCAAGCAATGCCAGTCAGGTAAGCACCACCCACATTACGCAGATTGGACGTAGTTACGTTCATACGGTAACTGTAACCTTAAATGGAGGGGTGGTACGGAATAACATGAACCTGGTACTTGATGCGGATGGTAATGAAACTCATTTATATGGTCTTTACCTGTTAAAAGGTAAAACACACGCAGATAACCATACCATGATTGACAATAGACAACCAAATTGTTTTAGTAATCAATTGTATAAAGGCATTGCCGATGATTTCTCGACTGCTGTATTTAATGGTAAGATTATGGTGCAGCCTGATGCGCAGAAAACCAATTCTTTTCAATCCAATAAAAACATTCTGTTATCAGATAATGCAACGATAAATACCAAACCACAGCTTGAAATTTTTGCTGATGACGTGAAATGTTCACACGGTTGTACCGTAGGGCAGCTTGATGAAGAAGCATTGTTTTATTTAAGAGCAAGAGGAATCCCTAAAGAGAAAGCCGAAGTATTGCTTTTACAGGCTTATGCAGCAGATGTTTTGACTCATATTAAACCGATGGCTATTCGTGCTTATGTCGAAAAACTGATTTACGAACACTTATCTATTGTGTAACATGAGGGTATCAGAAATAAGGGAGCAATTCCCAATTTTAAGTAGAACGGTAAAAGGTAAACCCCTGGTTTATTTTGATAATGCAGCGACTTCGCAAAAGCCACAAAGTGTGATCGATGCTTTGAGTCATTATTATTCGCACTATAATGCCAATATACATCGGGGTATACACACCTTGGCAGAAGAGGCTACGTTAGCTTATGAAGCTACACGTTTTGCTGTACAGGAGTTTATTGGGGCTGCTTTTGTAGAAGAGATTATTTTTACCCGGGGGACTACCGAATCGATTAATCTGGTGGCTAATACCTGGGGTAGACAAAATATTGATGCTGGTGATGAGATTATTATTTCAGGGATGGAGCATCATTCTAATATTGTGCCCTGGCAGATCCTCTGTGAAGAAAAGGGTGCTGTTTTAAAAGTAATTCCTGTAAAAGATAACGGCGAATTGGCCATGGGCGTTTATCAGGAGTTACTGAGTAGCAAGACCAAACTGGTATCCATTGTGCAAGTATCTAACTCGTTAGGTACAGTAAATCCTGTTAAGGAAATGATCGCGGCAGCACATAAAGTTGGTGCTAAAGTATTGGTTGATGGGGCACAGTCAGCCGTTCACCTTGATATTGATGTGCAGGATATGGATTGCGATTTCTTTGCCTTTTCGGGGCATAAAGTATATGGACCTACAGGTGTAGGTGCTTTATATGGTAAAAAGGAATTGCTGGAGAACATGCCTGTTTTTCAGGGAGGCGGAGAGATGATTAAAGAGGTGACCTTCGAAAGAACTACCTATAATGATTTGCCTTATAAATATGAAGCCGGTACACCAAATATTGCGGATACCATTGCTTTAAAAACAGCATTAGACTTTATTAAAAGTATAGGGAAAGATCAGATCAGAGCACACGAAGCCGAGTTACTTGCTTATGCGACAGCTCAATTGGAAGCGATTCCAGGCCTTAAAATTATCGGCAATGCGCAGGATAAAGTTAGTCTGGTATCTTTTGTAATTGAGGGGGTACACCCACAGGATATCGGTGTATTGCTGGATAATATGGGGATTGCTGTTAGAACAGGTCACCATTGTACGCAGCCTTTAATGAAACGGTTTGGTATTCCAGGTACAGTAAGGGCCTCTTTTGCATTGTACAATCAGAAAGAGGAAATAGATGTGCTGGTTGCTGGTTTACATAAGGCTTTAAAAATGTTATTGTAATGAATGTGAAGCGGATTGCTGAAATAGAAAAGGAAATTGTTGAAGATTTTGCCTTGTTTGACAGCTGGGAAGATAAGTATGAATACATTATCGACCTAGGTAAAAAACTGGATGTGTTGGAAGATCAGTATAAGATAGAAGAGAATAAGATTAAAGGGTGTCAGTCTACCGTTTGGCTTACCGCCTCGTATGAAGATGGTGCGGTGGTTTTTAAGGCCGATAGTGATGCTGTTATCGTTAAAGGTTTAATTAGTATGTTGATCAAAGTGTTATCGGGACATAGCCCGGAAGATATATTAACGGCCAAAATGGACTTCATAGCTGAAATTGGCATGATGACACATCTGGCTCAGACCCGTTCCAATGGTTTGCTGGCTATGATTAAACAGATGAAAAACTACGCACTTGCTTATAAAATGATGCAGGTGGACGAAAAAAATAAATAGATCATGGATAAGGAAGAATTAAAACAGAAAGTTATTGATTGTTTGCAGACCATATATGATCCAGAAATACCGGTCAGCATATATGAGCTTGGGTTGATCTACGAAACGGAGATTTTTCCCCCGCTAAATAATGTGCAGATTGTGATGACACTTACTGCACCTGGTTGTCCTGCTGCACAGATCATCCCCCAAGAGGTAGAACAGAAGGTCAAAGAGATTGAAGGGGTTAATGAAGTCACGGTTATTGTAACCTGGGAGCCGCCATGGAATAGGGATATGATGTCTGAAACTGCCCGGTTTGAATTGGGAATGATGTAATTAAAGATTTTAAAGAAAATGAAAATTACTGCACAAGAGGAATATGGGCTAAGGATTTTACTTCGTATTGCAAGACATGATCAAAATGAGGGGATTAGTATCCCAGCTATAAGTGAAAGCGAGGGGATTTCTACAGCTTATGTAGCCAAGCTTACACGTATTTTACGTATTGCTGGTTATATCAATAGTACCCCAGGTTATAAGGGTGGTTATGTATTGGCGCGACCGGCTGTAGAGGTTAATATCAATCAGGTGATGAAAGTTCTGGGCGGGGCACTGTTTAGCAAGGAATTTTGTCAGGATTATCCTGGTGCTTTAAAGCTGTGCACTAATTCTGTTGATTGCTCCATACGCTCTTTATGGCAAATGATACAGCTTACGGTTGATCAGTTGTTGGATCGGGTTACTTTACAGGATTTGATTAGCCCGGAGCAAGAATCAAGTGCTTTGCTGGAGTCTATTTTGCATCAACATGCTTAGTAAATTAAGCGTAGAATTTGAATAGTATATATTTTTAAAAATATAATTTAAAATAGTTCTGGTTTATAAAAAATAGGAAGCATAAGCTTAATTTTGCCGAATGAGCATTTCCCCTTATACAATTAATCACATTGCAGATTTATTAAACATTGCGTCTTTTAAAAAAGCACAAGACGCAGTAATTAGGAAATTGGTGATTGACAGCAGGACGGTGATAGATCCAGATGGTTCCTTGTTTTTTGCCTTAAGTGGCAAAAGGGATGGTCATGAATACCTTGCGGACGCTTATGCTAATGGTATTCGTAGCTTTGTGATTAGCGATGCTAGATATGCCGAGCGGTATCCCGACGCAAACATCTTGCTGGTTAAGGATGTGTTGTTTGCCTTGCAAACGCTCGCAAAATATAACCGTAAGCTATACGATTTAGAGGTGTTGGGGATAACAGGTAGTAATGGTAAAACTATTGTTAAGGAATGGCTGTACCAGTTGTTGGCTGCCGATTTCAATATTATAAGAAGCCCAAAAAGTTTTAATTCTCAAATTGGTGTGCCGCTTTCAGTTTGGGAGATAGGTGCTGATCATACCTTAGGTATTTTCGAAGCGGGCATCTCAAAAAATAATGAAATGGATGTGTTGGCTGATATTATTCAGCCCACAATAGGCATTCTGACAAACGTTGGTGAAGCACATGCCGAAGGTTTCTCTTCGCAAACCGAAAAGTTGCATGAAAAACTTAAACTATTTAAAAATACGGCCTTATTTATTTATGCTCCCGAATATACTGAGGGGGTACATAAAAATGATTTACCCGGACAGCAGCATTTTTCCTGGAGCTTTAAAGAGAAAGCTGACCTTCAAATATTATTTATTGAGCCTATCGATGGACGAAATTACGTTAGGGCAAAGTTTAAAGGGCATGAAATAGAATGTCTGATTCCATTTAGTGATAAGGCTTCTGTTGAAAATGGGATCATTTGCTGGGCAACTTTATTGGCGCTTGGCTACACACCAGAGGAAGCTGATGAACGTCTGGAAAAACTAACCAGGGTAAGTATGCGGTTAGAATTGAAAAATGGTATTAATAATTGCTCCATAATTGATGATTCCTATAGTGCTGACATCTCCTCGCTTGCTATTGCACTAGATTTTCTGAACATTCAGAATCAACATCCTAAAAGAACCTTAATCTTATCTGATATTTCTGAAACAGGTAAAAGTAATGAAGTTCTTTACACCGAAATTGCCTCCCTTTTAAAACAAAAGGAGGTAGATCGGTTAATTGGTGTCGGCCCACATATTATGGCATCGGCCGCGTTATTTGATCTTGAAACTACTTTTTTCGAAAACACGCAAGGCTTTATCGAAAGCTTCCCTGCTATGCATTTTAGCAATGAGACCATTTTGGTAAAAGGAGCAAGGAAATTTGAGTTTGAGCGTATCAGTAAATTGATTGCCCAAAAAGTGCATGACACGGTTTTGGAAGTCGATTTGAATGCATTGGCTGGTAATCTACAGTTTTATCGGAGTAAGCTAGCGCCTGGTGTTAAAGTGATGGCTATGGTTAAGGCTTTTTCTTATGGTAGTGGCAGCTTTGAAATTGCAAATTTATTGCAATATCATAAAGTAGATTATCTGGCTGTTGCGTATGCTGATGAAGGAATTGCGTTAAGAAAAGCAGGCATAAAAATGCCAATCCTAGTTATGAGTCCTGAGCCATCGGCCTTTGATGCGATTGTTCGTTTTAAGCTCGAACCAGAATTGTATAATTTAGAGATTTTAAAAAGCTTTATCAGTTTCGTGCCAGAGTTTGATTATCCTGTTCATTTAAAAATTGATACTGGAATGCATCGTCTTGGTTTTGAAGAACCAGATTTACCAGCGCTTTTAAAAGCATTAAGCGAAACAAAAAAGGTAAAAGTAGCATCTGTATTTTCGCATTTGGTTGGAAGTGAAGAAGGGATGCATGATGAGTTCACGAAATACCAGATCACACTGTTTAATACTGTCGCAAATGCAATTGGCAATGTACTCGACTATAAATTTATCAAACACATTTCCAATACTTCAGGGGTTTCCCGCCATCCCGATGCACAGTTGGATATGGTAAGAATTGGAATTGGTTTGTATGGTTTTGATGCTGGATTAAAAAACAATAAAGGTTTGCAAACTGTGGCTGTTTTAAAAACAACCATTACTCAAGTTAAACAAATTAAACCCAATGAAACCGTTGGTTATGGTCGCAAGGGGTGGTTGCCTGATGGTGGGACTATTGCTACTGTGAAAATTGGGTATGCCGATGGGTACAGCCGTGCGTTTGGCAATGGAGTAGGTAATATGTTGATTAAAGGAAAGCTGGTTCCAACAGTTGGCGTAATCTGTATGGATATGTGTATGTTGGATGTGACTGGGCTAGATGTGAAAACAGGGGATGAGGTTATTGTATTTAATGATCAACTAACCATTTCCAGATTGGCCGAGCAGATTGGTACAATTCCTTATGAGATACTGACTAATGTTTCTCAGCGAGTTAAGCGAGTATATTTTTACGAATAGAGTTGTTGCACGTGGTTATAAAGTTTTTATCTAAGTTTGCATTATGAATAGAGTTGGCAGGGCGTTATTGAATTATCTGATCAAAGGATTGTTAATCGTACTCCCTATTGCGTTAAGTATTTTTATTGTAATCTGGGCTGTAACAACAGTAGACAGCTGGTTAAATGTAAATAATATTCTGGGTGTTGATCCTAAAACAGGAGCAAGTCGGAATATCCCCGGTTTAGGACTTGCGCTTGTCATCTCGTTAATATTATTGGCCGGTATTTTTGTAACGTATTTCGTTACCGAACCCATGTACAACTGGTTTCAGCGTTTACTGGATAAAGTGCCTCTTTTAAAGTTTATTTATTCCTCCATAAAAGACCTTACCGAGGCTTTTGTGGGTGATGAAAAGAAGTTCAATAATCCTGTTTTGGTAGAAGTGGAAGGGGATTTAAAACGTATTGGTTTTCTTACGCAGGGCGATTTGAAATCTATTAATCTACCTGGAGAGTCGATCGTATACTTCCCGTTCTCTTACTCGTTTGCCGGACAGGTATACATTGTGAAGCATGAGAAAATAAAACCATTAAATATGAGTGCTGCCGACGCCATGAAATTGGTAGTGTCTGGTGGTGTTAGCCATTTTGGGTAAAAAAATTGATTATTGTTCACCTCCTCAAACTTTTTGCTGAAGGGCAAAAATTTTGCATGTCGTCTCACAACAATCAATTTTTTTCTGGAATGACTAACACCCGGCAAGAGTGATAGGTAAGCTGACAAATAAAATAGGTGTTTAATCAGATTTTAATTTTATCAAAATGATAAAGATTTATCATAATAACAGATGCAGTAAAAGCAGGTGTGCTTTGGCTGTTTTAGAAGAAAGCGGTGAAGAGTTTGAAATTGTAAACTACCTGGAAACTGCGCCAAGTGCAGAGGAATTACGTTCTATTATTAGTAAGCTTGGCATTAGGGCTCATGAGCTGGTTCGTAAAATAGAACCGATTTATAAAGAGAAGTATAAAGGAAAGGAGCTTTCTGATGAAGAATGGATTGCTGCGATGGTCATAAATCCGATCTTAATCGAACGCCCAATATTAGTCTCTGGTGATAGGGCTGTGATTGCAAGACCTACAGAAAAAATCAACGATATTTTAGGTTAAGTAAGCCTCTACACCATACAAACCGAATCTTTTAGCGGGTTTGTATGTTTGTTAGACGATTTCAAATAAAAAGATCAAATGTTGTGAGTCGACATGCGTAGCTTTGCCCTTCTTCAGGGCCTAAGGTACGAGGAGACGAACAATATTTGACCTTTTTATAGTAAAATACTAAACGCTAAAAATTCGGTTTCAATACATATTTTTCATAGAACCTGAAGATATGTTCAGCCGCTTCTTCAGCGGTATCAACCAATCTAAAAAGGTTTAAATCTTCAGCATGGATATTGTGTTCTTGTTGTAACATCGTACCACTAATCCATTCTATTAAACCGCCCCAGTATTCCTTTCCAATCAGTACAATAGGGAATCGTGCAACCTTGCCGGTTTGTATTAGCGTAATGGCTTCAAACAACTCATCCATGGTGCCCATTCCGCCAGGTAATACAATAAAGCCTTGAGAATACTTCATAAACATTACTTTCCTGATAAAAAAGTAGTCAAATTCCAGGAGTTTATTGTGGTCGATATATTTGTTGTGAAACTGTTCAAAAGGTAAATCTATGTTTAATCCTACCGATTTACCACCATTCATGTGGGCACCTTTATTTCCCGCTTCCATGATACCTGGACCACCGCCAGTAATCACACCATATCCGCGTTCAGTTAATAACCTGCCACATTCAACAGCTATTTCATAGTATTTATTTGTTTCTGCAGTTCTTGCTGATCCAAAGATGGATACGCATGGGCCTATTTTAGCTAATTTCTCAAAGCCATCAACAAATTCGGCCATTATTTTAAAGATCTGCCAGGAGTCCGTAACTTTTATTTCCTGCCAGTTTTTATTTTCGAAAGCGCTTCTAATTTTCTCTTCACTAGTCATACACAGATGTAATTTAAAATTTAGTTTGCTGATCAGTTTTTTTGCTGATCAATAATAATCCTATAAAAGTGATTAATCCGTTTACCAGGATCAATTCAACACTGAATTGATATCCACCCAATAATTGAGCCGAGTAATCATTTAGCAAGTAACAAATTGCCGGTGAGATTATACATATAAAAGGAACTAATTTGTCGTGTAATCCACGTTTTTTTACAAAAAGTCCAAAACTATAGAGCCCTAACAGTGGGCCATAGGTATAAGATGCTACTCTAAAAATTCCGTTTACCACAGATTGGTCATTCAGGGCGTTAAATACAATGATGACAATAAACATCAACAATGAAAAGGAAACGTGAACAATATGACGTTTGCGTACAGCTCCTGCAGAGTTGCCATTGTCGCCTTTATCCATCTGTAGAAAATCCACACAGAAAGACGTGGTTAATGCAGTTAAAGCAGAGTCTGTAGTTGCAAAAGTAGCTGCGGTTAAGCCCAGCATAAATACAATTCCGGGGATGAGTGCTAAATGGTTGAAAGCAATCTCAGGGAATAAAAAGTCAGTCCTTGGTTTACCTGTAATATGATCTAAAGGGATTTCTATACCATTTTTCGCGGCATAAATGTAAAGTAAAGCACCAACGCTTAAGAAGAAGATGTTTAAAACAACAAATACCCCAGTGAAGGTGAACATGTTCTTTTGGGCTTCACCTATGGTTTTCATACTTAGGTTTTTTTGCATCAAATCCTGATCAAGGCCTGTCATTGCAATGGTCACAAATATTCCACCAAGCAATTGTTTACTGAAATGGAACTTGCTGGTTAGGAAGTCTTCATAAAAGAAGATCTTAGAATAGCCACTGTTTTTGATGGTTTCAAAGGCTTCTGGAATATTCATATCCAGTTTGCTGCATATAAAATAAATGGTCAGGAAAACCGACAGCACCAGGAAAAACGTTTGCAACGTGTCGGTAATGATAATGGTTTTTAAACCACCTTTAAAGGTGTATGACCAGATCAGCGCCAAGGATATCAATACGGTAAGCCAGAAAGGAACGCCATAACTGTCGAATATAAACCGTTGCAATACGATTACAACCAGGTATAAACGGAAAGCAGATCCAATGGTGCGACTGATCAAAAAGATAGAAGCAGCTGTTTTATAGCTGTAATGCCCCAATCTTTGCTCAATATAACTGTAAATAGAGGTCAGCCTCATTCGGTAATAAAGCGGGAGTAGAACCGTGGCTATGATGATGAAGCCGATCGCATTGCCGAGGATAAATTGAAAATATTGAAATTGATTACCTGCTGGCGAGCCAACTTCTCCGGGAACGGAGATGAAAGTTACACCGGATAATGCCGTGCCAATCATTCCAAAAGCTACTAAATACCATTTAGAGTTTCTGTTGGCAATAAAAAAAGTGGAGTTATCAGACGATTTTTTTGAAGTTGCAAATGCAATGATAATTAAAATCAGAAAGTACCCAATTAAAAAAGACAAAAGTATAGCTGGAGTCATATTATGTTTTTAGCAAATAAATGTAAGAAACCATCATGAGTTTACACAGATAAAATATAAATTTGTACCATGAATTTTTCTTCTAAGCTGCTTGAAGACGCTGTTAATGAATTTTCTAAGTTGCCGGGTGTGGGACAAAAAACGGCACTGAGGCTGGTATTGCATCTTTTGAATAAGGAACAGGAAGAAGTTGATCATTTTGGAAATTCAGTAATAAGGCTTAGAAAAGAAATAAAGCACTGCGGTGTGTGTCATAATATTTCCGACCATAACATTTGCGACATCTGTACGGCCAATAAAAGGGATAAAGATGTCATTTGTGTGGTCGAGGATACACGAGATGTAATGGCTGTGGAGAATACCGGTCAGTATTTTGGGGTTTATCATGTGCTGGGTGGATTGATATCGCCTATGGATGGTGTAGGGCCTTCTGATCTTTTTATCGACTCTTTGGTGCAACGTGTGGCTACAACTCCCGTAAAGGAGGTTATTCTGGCCCTAAGCGCAACAATGGAAGGCGATACAACCCTCTTTTACTTATATAAAAGACTTAAGGATTTTCAAATTCCAATAACAACTATCGCCAAGGGAATTGCTTTTGGTGGTGAGTTGGAGTATGCTGATGAGATTACACTAGGGCGGTCTATTGTTACCCGTGTGCCTTATCACAACTCATTAATTAAATAACCCGTATGGATTTTAAGAATAAAGTAATTATAGTTACCGGTGCGTCATCGGGTATAGGTAAAGCTTGTGCAGAAGAGTTTGCAAAACGAGGAGCTAATCTGGTACTGGCAGCCAGACAATACGTAACACTCTGTGAAATTACTTCCGATCTGGAGAAAAGGTATGACATAAAAGCTGTAGCTGTGCAAACAGATGTGAGTAAGGAAGAGGATTGTAAGTTGTTGATAAAACAAGCTTTAATCACATTTGATAGGATTGATATTTTGATCAATAACGCGGGCTTATCGATGCGTGCGCTGTTTAATGAACTGGATCTTTCAGTATTGAAAAATCTGATGGATGTGAATTTTTGGGGTACAGTATATTGTACTAAATACGCCTTGCCGGAAATTCTGAAAGTAAAAGGAAGTATCGTAGGTGTATCTTCAATAGCAGGTTATCGTGGTTTACCTGGTCGTACTGGATATTCTGCTTCAAAATTCGCTATGAATGGATTTATGGAATCTTTGCGGACAGAGTTGTTAAAGACTGGTGTGCACGTAATGGTCGCCTGTCCAGGTTTTACGGCTTCTAACATTCGGGTAACGGCTTTGGCTAAAGACGGAGCATCGCATGGAGAGACCAGCATGGAGGAAGGAAAGATGATGAGTGCCGATACTGTAGCGCATACTATTGTTGATGGTATTGCTGCACGTAAACGTACATTGATTATGACTGGACAAGGAAAATTGACGGTTTGGATCAATAAATTATTGCCTGCATTGGCTGATAAGCTGGTTTTCAACCATTTTACCAAAGAGAAAAACGCACTCATCAAATAATTTTTTTTAAGAAACATTTGTTCCTTTGCAAAAGGAATTCCATATTTGCCTTAATGATACTAACAAACGGACTTAATAACTGGTGGTGGCACAACGCAAATGCGTAGTGTAACCCTGTATTGAACGTTTTTATTTTATATAATAATATTTGAGGGTTGCTTTAAGGCAACCTTTTTTGTTTTACAACCTTTTTTACAAAATCGTTTTTGAAGTCATACCATGAAGAAAATACTTAATCACCTGTTTGAAAACAAGACCTTTAGCAGAGCAGAAGCGCAAAGAATTTTAACAGCTATTGCAATGGGAGAGTTTAATACTTCGCAGATTGCTGCATTCATTACGGCCTATGGTATGCGTAATATTACCGTTGAAGAATTGCAGGGATTTAGAGATGCAATGCTTGATTTGTGTATAAAATTAGATTTTTCTGATTTTGAACTGGTAGATCTTTGTGGTACTGGGGGTGATGGTAAAGATACTTTTAACATTTCTACCTTAGCCTCGTTTATTACAGCTGGAGCTGGTTATAAAGTGGCCAAACATGGTAATTACGGCGTATCATCGGGTTGTGGCTCATCCAATGTGATGGAATACCTCGGATATTCGTTTACCAATGATCAGGATGTGTTAAAAAGAAGTCTGGATCAGGCTGGTATCTGCTTTATTCACGCGCCTTTGTTTAATCCAGCAATGAAAACTGTTGCACCTATCCGCAAGGAATTGGGCGTAAAAACGTTTTTCAATATGCTAGGGCCAATGGTTAATCCCGCTCAACCTAAAAACCAAATTGTAGGCGTTTTTAGTCTGGAGTTAGCACGATTATATGCTTATTTATATCAGGACACAGATAAAAATTATACCATATTACATGCTGTTGATGGTTTTGATGAGGTTTCTTTAACCTGTGATATCAAAACTTTCAGCAAAAAAGGCGAAGCCCTGCTGAAAGTAACTGATTTGGGATTTGATCAAATCTCGGAAGATCGGATTAAAGGCGGGGATACTGTTGAGTCATCTGCCAAGATATTTATGAATGTGTTAAATGGTAAGGGGACTGATGAACAGAACAGTGTAGTGCTGTGTAATGCTGCTTTGGCCATACAGACCATTGATGATACCAAGACTTTTGCAGATTGCTTTTATGAAGCCGAGGGTTCTTTGATGGGGAAAAAAGCATTGAATAGCTTTAAAAAACTAACAGGAAGATAAACCAATTCAAGTATAACGAAGGCATAAATTAAACAAATGGACGTTAAACTAAAAATATGCGGAATGAGACTGCCTGATAATATACAGGCTGTTACCACCTTGCAACCCGATTATTTAGGCTTTATCTTTTATAGAGGGTCTAAACGCTTTGTGGATGGTTTAACACCTTCCTTTGTTAAAAATTTACCCGCTGGTATCAGGCGGACAGGTGTTTTCGTAAATGAAGAGTTGGATAGGGTGGCTCAGCTGGCAGTTTTGTATGGGTTAAATGCTGTTCAGTTGCATGGGCAAGAACCTGTAAAATATTGTATCGCCCTAAAGGGACTGCTTGTGGATACGGGTATTGCGCTGATAAAAGCATTTGGTGTGGATGAGCAATTCGATTTCGATACTTTAAACGCCTATGCAAATGTGGCCGATTACTTTTTGTTTGATACACAAACTCCGGATCATGGTGGTTCTGGTAAAGTGTTTAACTGGTCGCTCCTTGAAAACTATAAATTAAGTAAACCTTATTTTTTAAGTGGAGGCATAGGACCGGATAGTATAGAGCAATTGAAACAAATAAATGATTCCCGTTTGTATGCCATCGATATCAACAGCAGGTTTGAGCTGGCACCGGGATTAAAGGATATAGATAAATTGAATGATTTTAAGCATAAACTAGCAATATGAGTTATTTTGTAAATGATAAAGGTTATTATGGAGATTTTGGTGGAGCGTATATCCCCGAAATGCTTTATCCCAATGTAGAAGAGCTGAGACAGAATTACCTTAAAATAATTGGTGATGAATCCTTTCAGCAGGAATTTCATCAGCTGCTTAAAGATTACGTTGGCCGGCCTTCTCCTTTGTATTTGGCTAAACGGTTGTCTGAAAAATACAATGCCAATATTTTTCTGAAAAGAGAGGATTTGAATCATACAGGTGCGCACAAGATTAACAATACCATTGGACAGATCCTATTGGCTGAACGTCTTGGAAAAAAACGCATCATTGCTGAAACTGGAGCAGGACAACATGGTGTCGCTACAGCCACAGTATGTGCTTTAAGAGGATTAGAGTGCGTGGTTTACATGGGCGAGATTGATATTGCACGCCAGGCTCCCAATGTAGCCAGAATGAAAATGTTGGGCGCAAAAGTGGTGCCTGCAACTTCAGGAAGCAAAACTTTAAAAGATGCAACCAATGAGGCGATGCGTGACTGGATCAACAATCCGGTAGATACGCATTATATCATCGGATCGGTGGTTGGTCCACATCCTTATCCTGATATGGTGGCCATTTTTCAGTCTATTATCTCTGAAGAAACAAAGAAACAATTGATAGAACAAACCGGAAATGATCAGCCTGATTATGTGTTGGCTTGTGTAGGCGGCGGTAGCAATGCAATGGGCATGTTTTTTCATTTTATTGAAGATGAAAAAGTAAAGCTGATTGCTATTGAAGCTGGCGGTAAAGGGGTGGATACCGGCTTTTCTGCTGCGACAACATTTTTAGGTAAAGAAGGGGTGTTGCATGGAAGCAGAAGTATTTTGATGCAAACTGAGGATGGACAAGTGGTAGAACCCCATTCTGTATCTGCAGGATTGGACTATCCTGGCATTGGCCCTCAGCATGCTCATTTGTTTAAAACAGGTCGCGCAGAATATGTTTCAATCACTGATGATGAAGCCTTGCAGGCGGGTTTGCTGCTCACACAAATGGAAGGGATCATTCCTGCAATTGAGAGTGCACATGCATTGGCTTACCTGGAGAAAATGACCTTTACAGGAAAAGAAAATGTAGTGGTTTGTCTTTCGGGCAGAGGAGATAAGGATATGGATACTTACATGAAGTACTTTAATTTATAATAGTAATGAGCAGAATAAAAGAACTTTTTCAGAACAAGAAAAACATACTATCAATATACTATACAGCTGGTTATCCAGGTTTAAATGATACGATAAATATAGCGGAAGCTTTGGAGCAAGCAGGAGCCGACCTATTAGAGATTGGGTTCCCCTATTCTGATCCTGTAGCCGATGGGCCAACCATTCAGGCCAGCAGTAAGCAATCATTAGATCAGGGGATGACTTTAAAGTTGTTGTTTGAGCAACTTAAAGACCTACGTAAAAGAGTAAGCATTCCTGTTTTGTTGATGGGCTATGTAAATCCTGTCTTGCAATTTGGTGTCGAGAATTTTTGTAAAGCCTGCGTGGAAGTAGGGGTGGATGGTTGCATTGTGCCCGATCTACCCATGGTAGAGTATGAAGAATTGTATCAAACTGTATTTGAAGAAAATGGTTTGAGTAATATCTTTCTGGTTACCCCACAAACTTCGCCAGAGCGGATCCGCAAAATTGATGGCTTGACTAATGGCTTTGTTTACTTAATTTCTACTTCAGCCACCACAGGTCAGCAGCTGCAGGTATCAGGTAATACAGAGGATTATTTCTCCAGAATTGTAGACATGAAACTCAATAATCCAACGATGATCGGTTTTGGAATCAATAGTAAAGAAACCTTTGATAAGGCTTGTCAGTATGCCAATGGTGGAATTATAGGTAGCGCCTTTGTTAAGGCGCTTGATCCAAATGATTTAAATGGCAGCATCAAAACTTTTATGCAGAAGTTTAAGCAATAACCTCTGGACCCTTTTTACGGATTGATTTTAAAAAGATAAAACCAACAAGGCCTGATATTACAGAAGCGCAAAGTACTGCAAACTTAGCTTCTGTAATATGAAGCTCATCACTAAACGATAGCAGTGAAATAAAGATAGACATGGTAAAGCCAATTCCGGCAAGCATGCCTAATCCTATAATGTGTTTCCAGCCCGATCTGGTAGGTAGGCTCCCTAGTTTAAGTTTCACTCCTACCCAGGAGAATAACGTTACTCCGATAGTTTTACCAACAAATAGCCCAATGATAATACCCAAGCCAAGTGGAGATGCGAGACCATCGATCATCTCTTTCTGAAAGGTGATATTGGTATTGGCCAACGCAAAAATAGGCATGATAAAGTAGTTTACCGGACCGTTTAGTAAATGCTCCAGCTTTTCTAATGGAGACTCTACATTGGTTTTATTGGTTGGAATTGTTAAGGCTAGCAATACACCGGCTATAGTAGCATGTATACCTGAGTGATGAATGAAATACCATAAGAATATACCAGGTATAAGATAAAAGTAGAGTGGTTTTATGTTAAAGAAGTTGAATGCTATTAATAATGCCATTACTCCGCCAGCCATTAACAGATAGTCAAAATGAACCTCATTGGTGTAAAATACGGCAATTACTAAAATAGCGCCCAGGTCGTCTACAATGGCCAAAGCGGCTAAAAATACCTTTAATGAAGTAGGTACACTTTTACCAAGCATGGATATAATGGCTAGTGCAAAAGCTATATCGGTAGCCATTGGAATACCCCAGCCAGAGGCCGTAGACTCTCCTTTGTTGAATATAAAATAAATGAATGCAGGAACCAACATTCCGCCTAAAGCAGCTATTACAGGTAGCGAGGCTTTTTTTATGGAAGAGAGTTCCCCTTCTATCATTTCGCGTTTAATCTCTAAGCCGACCAGTAGAAAGAATACAGCCATTAAGGCATCATTTATCCAGGCAGATACACTGAAAGAATACACTTGTGTGCCAAAGGTTATGCCTAAGTCTGTAGCCAATAAAGCCGAAAATGCCGGGGCATAAGATGAGTTGGCAATGAATAGGGAAACTGCTACGCAAACAAGTAGAATTACACCACCAATTTGACCAGAGCGAAAGAAGTCTTTAAAAGCTTGTACGTTTAATAGTTTAGCCATGCAGGTAAATCTAATTATTTTGAATAAAACTATAGGAAGCTACTTAGGTCTCCTTTTCCTTCACGGATAATCTCAAAGTCGCCAGAGGTGCAATCTACCACGGTAGATGCCTCATTGTCACCATATCCACCATCAATTACCAGATCTACCAGTTCCTCATATTTTTCATGGATCAATTCAGGGTCGGTTGAATATTCAATAACTTCATCATCATCGCGTATAGAGGTTGAAAGTATCGGGTTCCCCAATTGTCTTACTATTTCTTGTGCAATTGCATTGTCGGGTACCCTTATACCTACAGTTTTTTTATTGGAGCTAAGTAGTTTGGGTACATTGTTGTTTGCATTTAAAATAAAGGTAAAAGGACCGGGTAATGCCTTTTTGAGTACTCTGAAAGTTGCTGTATCAATTGGTTTGATGAAATCAGAAATATGTCTAAGGTCAGAGCAGATAAAAGAAAAATTTGCCTTTTCAGGTTTAATGCCTCTTATCCTACATATCTTTTCAATGGCCTTATGGTTGGTGATGTCGCAACCTAAACCATACACAGTATCAGTAGGGTAAATGATTAAACCACCCTTTTTTAACACTTCAACAATTTGTTCTATTGCTTTAGGATTTGGGTTCTCAGGATAGATTTTGATAAGCATATGTAAAATTACACAAATCTTAGGCCGAAATTAGATTATTATTGGTCAATTTGCAGGTCATTTACTAAATTGATAAGTATGAGAAAAGCATTTATCGCAATTGCTGCATTTTTAGTAGCACTAACTATTATGTTGGGACTTACTTATCCACCCTTATGGTGGATAGCCATTTTTACCGGTCCGGTTGTTTTATTAGGTATCTATGATCTTTATCAGCCTAAACATAGTATTGTAAGGAATTATCCTGTGATAGGTAGGTTAAGGTATTTGGCAGAGGATCTCAGACCTAAAGTTTATCAGTATTTTGTAGAGAGTGATACCAACGGAAAACCTTTCAGTCGTTTAAGTCGGTCTTTGATTTATCAAAGGGCTAAAATGGACAATGATACCATACCTTTTGGAACGCAGTTGGATGTATATGAGAATGGCTACGAGTGGTTAAGCCATAGTATTTCTGCCATTAGCCATCACGAATTGAGTTCTGATCCACGTGTATTGGTTGGTGGACCTGCTTGTTTAAAGCCTTATTCTGCCAGTATATATAATATTTCAGCTATGAGCTTCGGTTCATTAAGTCAGAACGCTATTTTGGCCTTAAATGGAGGCGCTAAGTTGGGTGGCTTTGCGCACAATACAGGTGAAGGTGGGATCAGTGATTATCATGCCAATCCAGGTGGTGATTTGATCTGGCAGATTGGAACAGGCTATTTCGGTTGCCGTAACCACGATGGTACTTTTAATCCTGAAGCATTTGGTGAGCGTGCCAAATCTGATCAGGTTAAAATGATCGAAATTAAGCTTTCGCAAGGTGCTAAACCTGGTCATGGCGGAATATTGCCAGCGCGTAAAGTTACGCCCGAAATTGCAAGGATCAGGTTGGTAAAAGAAGGATTTGATGTGATTTCTCCCCCAGGACACGCTGCTTTTAAAACGCCAATTGAATTGTTGGGTTTCGTAAAACAGCTTCGTGAGTTATCAGGAGGTAAACCTATCGGTATAAAGTTGTGTATTGGTCGTAGAAGTGAGTTTTTTGCCATTTGCAAAGCGATGGTGGAGACCGGCATCTATGTAGATTTTATTACTGTGGATGGGGGTGAGGGTGGTACCGGAGCTTCTCCACAAGAGTTCTCGAATGCTGTGGGTATGCCTTTGCGAGAAGCAGTAGCTTTTGTATATGATGTACTTGTGGGCTTTAATTTAAAACAACACATTAAAATTATATCCTCTGGTAAAGTGGCGTCAGGATTTGACCTGGTTAAAAATATTGCACTTGGTGCAGATATGTGTAATTCTGCTAGAGGGATGATGTTTGCCTTAGGTTGTATACAAGCATTGGAATGCAATAGTAATACTTGTCCAACAGGTGTTGCTACGCAAGATCCAAGTTTAATGAAAGGCTTGGTTGTAGAAGATAAGAAGGTTCGGGTATTTAACTTCCATAGGCTTACTGTGGCAAGTGCAGTTGAGTTGTTGGGTGCGGCGGGTTTACACCATACGCATCAGCTTACGCGTGCTTATATTAACCGTAGAGTAGCTCCAAATCTAATGCAATCTTATATCGAGAGTTTCCCTTATATACCAGAAGGTAGTTTGTTGCAGACGCCTTATCCGTTAAGGTTTGAATTGGGGATGGCATTGAGTACTTCTTCGAGTTTTGTGCCTACAGACTATAAGGTGTCTCTTGTAGACTATGCACATGCAAATTCTTATTCAGATCAGCTGGATGAAGGGAAGAGTAAGCCTTAAAAGAATAGCTTTATAAACAAAAATGCCCTGAGCTAAATATTAGTTCAGGGCATTTTTATTATGGTTTATTGAGCTTAAAACTCTGCGTTTTTTGGGAAACGTGGGAAAGCAATTACATCTCTGATGTTCGTCATACCACTTACAAATAGAACCAGTCTTTCAAAGCCTAATCCAAAACCGGAGTGTGGGGCTGAACCAAAACGTCTGGTATCTAGAAACCACCATAATTCTTCGGTAGGAATATTTAGCTCTTCCATTCGTTGAGTCAGTTTGTCCAGGCGTTCTTCTCTTTGCGAACCACCAATCATTTCACCGATTCCTGGGAAAAGAATGTCCATGGCGGCAACTGTTTTTCTACCCTGAGCGTCCGGCTCATTCTGACGCATGTAGAATGATTTTATATCTGCAGGATAATCGGTTAATATTACCGGTTTTTTGAAATGTTTTTCTACCAGGTAGCGCTCGTGCTCTGACTGTAGATCTGCTCCCCATTCATCAATAAGATATTTGAATTGTTTCTTTTGATTAGGTTTTGAAGATTTTAAAATCGCGATTGCTTCTGTGTAGGTTAAGCGTTCAAACTCGTTGTCTAAACAGAAATTTAGCTTCTCAATCAGCGATAATTCACTGCGCTCATTTTGAGGTTTTGTTTTCTCTTCTTCCAGTAGACGGTTGTTTAAGAAATCAATTTCTTCTCTACAATTTTTTAGCGCATAACTGATGATATACTTCATCATGTCTTCTGCCAGTTGCATGTTGTCTTCAAGGTCAGCAAAAGCAACCTCTGGTTCAACCATCCAAAACTCAGCAAGGTGACGAGTAGTATTTGAGTTTTCGGCTCTAAAGGTAGGTCCGAAAGTGTAAATCTGTCCAAATGCCATTGCAGCTAACTCACCTTCAAGCTGTCCAGATACGGTTAGGTTAGCCGAACGTGCAAAGAAATCTTCTGAATAGTCTACCTGACCATCTTCGGTGCGAGGTGGCTTATCAAGATCTAATGTTGTTACCTTAAACATTTCACCAGCTCCTTCAGCATCTGATGCTGTAATGATCGGGGTGTGCATGTATACAAAACCTCTTTCATTATAAAACTGATGTATGGCAAAGGCTAAAGCATGGCGTACTTTAAATACCGCGTTAAATGTATTGGTGCGGAAACGTAAATGTGCAATTTCCCTTAAAAACTCTAAGCTGTGTTTTTTTGGTTGTAATGGGAATTTTTCCGGGTCGCTATCGCCTAGTATTTCAATCGAATCAGCTTTGATATCTACTCTTTGTCCTTTTCCTGCAGATTCAACGATTGTACCTTTTACTGCGATCGCAGCACCGGTTGTAATGCGTTTAAGCAATGCCTCAGGAGTATTATTAAAATCAACAACGATTTGGATGTTTCCCATGCAGGAGCCATCATTTATAGCAATGAACTGGTTGTTACGGAAAGTACGTACCCAACCCATAACGGTTACTTCTCTGTTAAACTCTTCTGTCTCGAGCAGACTTTTTACTTTTTCTCTGTGTATCATGATTTTATTATGGAGAACGTCAAAAATAAGGAAAATCATGAATAAATAACAGCTTAATATTTTAGCGTATTGTTTTAAGTGTATTTGGATTTATTTTATTTATTTCTGTAGTTTTTGCCATTTTGTTACTGTGTTTTGTGTGGTTTTGTGTCTTTTGTTTTTGTTTTGATGGTATTTTTGATGTGTTTTTGTCTATTTGTATTGTTTTGTGTTATTTATTTATGATTTTATTTGTGTTTTGTTGGTGTGTTTTTGGTTTGTGTGTGTTTTTGTCTTGATTTTTATCAGTTTTTGTAGTTTTTGTTGTTATTTGTTGAAAATAATATTGAATTTTATTTATTTTATTGCTTGTTTTTAGAATATATCTCTATATTTGTAATGCTCGTTTAATTTATATTTGGTTAGAGAGGCCTACATCTGGATGGATGTAGGCCTCTTATTTTTTAGCCGCCAGATTTAACTCTTTTTTCTTCTGCTTCTGAACTGCTTGAGCGCTTAGTTGCAGCTTTAATGTCTTTACTTCCGAATCGATAAGTGCAGGATAAACGAAATATCCGGCTTTCCCACCTTTCTTTGATTACATAATGTTGAGAAGGTATGGCGCTGGTGATTTTAGTTCCTTGTGTTTTAAATACATCATTTACAGCTAGCTTGATGTCCATTTTCTTATCCATCAGCGATTTTTTAACTCCAAAATCTACATTGTATTGAGGATCTAATAATAGGGTTCCAGCGACTTGTTTAGATTCGTAGTTGCCAGAAAGTTCTACATTGGTAGTTGAGTTTAAAGTAATAGTTTGAGTCGTATTCAGGTGAAAGGCAATTTTCCCACTTTCATATGGGCTACCCAACAGATCTGGAGTTCTGTATTTATTGTAATACACATTCAGATTATTACTACTATTCCACCAATTGGTAATTTTTATTGGATAAGTGATATTCATGTTATATGAATCTTGAGTAGTGAGGTTTTCGTTGGATATAAAAATTGTTTTTTTGATTGTATCAGTTAATAAAACATTAGAAATTACATCTGTAGTGCGGCTGTAGCCAAATGTGATGTTTAAATTCTTTTTGTATGTGTAAGACACTTCGAAGGAATTGGTGTACTGAGGTTTTAAGAAAGGGTTTCCAAATCGGTAGGAGTATAAGTCAAGGTAATCCACAAATGGATTAAGAGATTCATAATCTGGTCTATCTATTCTTCTACTGTATGAAAAACCCATATCATGATCTTTAGAAAGTGTTTGGTTTATAAAAACACTAGGAAATAGGTTGATATAATGTCTGCTTACAATCTTATTGTCTGTGATAGAGTTTCCTTTTGAATTGGTTTGTTCAGCTCTAAGTCCTAATTGTACCGATGTCGTTTTAAATTTCCTGGTCAGATTGCTATATACAGCATTAATATTTTCATCATATAGAAATTGATTACTCCGCTTGTTGTCGTTTATCCACTCGTTGTTCTCAAAGTTCTCGAATATGAAATTGTTGTCTGTTTTTACAAAGCTGGATTTTATACCTGCTTCTAGTTTCATTTTTTTATTGATGGGGTAGATGTAATCCGCTTTTATTGCTTTAATATTTGTTTTGGTAGGTGTAGCATTTCTAAATAAATATGCAGGTTTTAGTGTTTGTCCCTGTGCGTCTAAGTACCGATTGTTGAAATTGTTATTTTCCATGCCTGTATAATTTGAGTAATCGGCATCGACGCTAATTTCTTGCCCCAGAGTATCAATTGTTCCTTTGTAATTCAGGTTGTAAGAGATACCAGTGTATTTGTAGTCATTTGGATTTTTTGCCACTACTGAGGAGTCTGTTTCTGAGGGCTGGTCGCCAATTAAGGTTAATACATCAGATGCGTTTTTACCATCGCTTTTATAGCCATTAAACGAAAAACCTATTGTGCTTTTGTCATTTATAAAGTAGTCAATGCCACCTTTATAGTTGATATTGTTTCTGATTCTTAAATTGTAATTGGTTTGATCAAAATATGTTTTGTTAGTCGCTGTATTGTTAGTTCGCATAATGTCAGTACCACTATATCTCTTGTTGCGCCCGTAATAAAAGTTCCCGAAAACATTAAATTTTTTCTCCCGATGATTTAAGGTTAATCCACCACTAGCCTTGTAATATTTACCATATCCTAAGCCGGCATCTACAGACCCGTTGGTGCCGTAGTTTTGGTTCTTTTTTAACTTGATGTTTATAATCCCTGAATTACCTGCAGCATCATATTTTGCCGAAGGGTTAGGAATCAATTCAATAGATTGGATAGCGCTTCCTTCTGTGGTGCGCAATAGATTGGCCAATTGCTCTGAGGATAGATAGGTAGGCTTGCCGTCAAGCATAATGTTTACCCCTTGCTTGCCTTTAAGACTAACCTTTCCGTCTTTATCCACAGTTACACCAGGTAGTTTCTCCAAGATGTCAAGTGCAGAGTTACCAGTGGTTAGGGTGCTGTTTTCCACATTAATTACAGTCTTATCGATCATGCGCTCTATTAATGGCTTTTGTCTCAGAATTTCAACACCTTTTAGTTGTTTGCTATCCTGATTTAGTTGTGTAGCATCAAGCTTATGTGATTGATTTGTGGCTGTGATGGCATAAGGACCTTTATAAGCTTTTTTGTAGCCAACTACATAAATAGCGATCAAATAAGCACCCTGTTTGATGTTTGTTAATAAATAGTTGCCGCTGTCATTGCTTAGTGTTCCTTTTACTAATGTCGAATCCTTGGCATTTAATAGGCTAACAGAAGCATATGGAAATGCGGCTTGCTTTTCATCCAGTACTTTGCCTGCTATTTCACCTGTAAGATTGATTCCTTGTGCATTTGCATTGCTTAAAGAAAAAAGAATAGTGAATAGGATGGTGAAGAGTATAATCGTTTTCATAACTAGCGGATTTGTGTTGTCGGATTGTCTTAATCAGACATTATTAAGACATAATTAATCCGAATACGTTGCAGTAGTTACAGGAAAATAGACAAACGTTAAGAAATGAACGACGAGCTAGCTCATTACTTCGACGAAATGGAGGGTATCGTGCCTAATTTTTGAGACAAAAAAAAGCTACCCCTTGTGGAGGTAGCTTTTTTAATATGATTATGGTAAAAAAGCGTTGTATTAGTTTGCTAATACTTTAGTTACTAAGTCAGAAGCATCTTGCAGTGCGATAGCTGAGTAAACTTTCAATCCTGATTCATCGATCAGTTTTTTAGCTTCTACAGCATTTGTGCCTTGTAGACGGCAGATGATAGGAACAGGAACATCACCGATTTCATTGTAAGCATCAATAACGCCTTGTGCAACACGGTCACAACGTACAATACCACCAAAGATGTTAATTAAGATGGCTTTTACATTTGGATCCTTAAGGATAATGTTAAAACCAGCTTTAACAGTTTGTGCATTTGCAGTTCCACCTACATCAAGGAAGTTAGCAGGCTCACCACCAGCAATTTTAATGATGTCCATAGTCGCCATAGCTAAACCAGCACCATTAACCATACAACCAACGTTACCGTCAAGTTTTACATAGTTAAGGTTTGATTCACTTGCTTCTACGTCAGTAGGATCTTCTTCCAATTTATCACGCATTGCTGCATAATTTGGGTGACGGAACAAAGCGTTCTCATCTAAATCTACTTTAGCATCAACAGCGATGATTTTATCATCAGATGTTTTTAATACAGGGTTGATTTCAAACATAGCAGAATCAGTGCTGTCGTATGCTTTATAAAGAGCGGTAACAAATTTCACCATTTCTTTATGTGCGCCACCGCTCAAACCTAAGTTGAAAGCGATTTTACGTGCCTGAAATCCTTGTAAACCAACTTTAGGGTCGATTTCTTCTTTGAAGATCAAGTGTGGAGTGTGTTCAGCAACCTCTTCAATGTCCATTCCACCTTCGGTAGAGTACATGATGATGTTTCTTCCGGTTGAACGGTTTAACAACACACTAACATAAAATTCTTTGGTTTCTGAAGCTCCTGGATAGTAAACATCCTGTGCAACTAAAATTTTGTTAACCTTCTTTCCTTCAGGACCGGTCTGTGGGGTTACCAATTGCATACCTAAAATAGCGGTAGCTCTTTCTCTAACCTCATCCAGGTTTTTGGCTAATTTTACGCCTCCACCTTTACCGCGTCCACCAGCGTGGATTTGAGCTTTAATCACAACCCAGTCAGAATTGTAATCGGTTTTCATTTTTTTAGCAGCTTCTACAGCCTGCTCTACCGTGTCGGCTACTACACCTTCTTGTACGGCTACTCCAAAACTTTTAAGTATTTCTTTACCTTGATATTCGTGGATATTCATTATGCTGAAAAAATTTGTTCAAATCTACAACTTCAAAAGCTTTATAACAAATGACTGTAGGTATTTTCAGTGTTTATATTTTCAGTTTCAGGTTTAAGTTTTTTAATGGTCTTTTTAAACTTGAGTTTCATCTTTAACCAATAATTGCTGAAATTGACCTGGCCTGCCTTAAATAACCTCTTGTGGGCAAACCAAACTACAAGGGTAGTCGAAAAATAGAAAACCGTGTAAAAGTAATAGGAGATTGTTCTCATAAATAGGTTTTTATGATTGTACCGTAGACTTAGACGCTCAATCTGAAAAGTAATATGTGCAGCTTCATCAATTAAGATGTCGGTGCATATCTGTTTAAGTAATCTACATTCTGTAGCATCTTTTAAGCATTGATAAAATATTTGTGCAGTACTTTCTACAGTAATTACGGCAATCGTCCAGAATTCCATGTGTGTATTTAGGCCCCTCATTTTTCTAAATAAGCTGTCACCCCAATCTTTCTTAATCCGCTGTTCACCTATAAGATCGATATACTGGCCCAGGTTATTGCCATGTTTTTGCTCCTCCTTGATGAATAACCTTATGGCATCAGTATAATGAGGGTCATTAAGTTCTTTTGCATGCTTTGTTGCTGCATTTATCAGGTTGGTTCCTTCTGATGTCTCACCGAGTTGCCAGGCTTGTAAAGATGCTAAGATGTTGTTTTTCTCTATTCTTGTTAAAGTTGGACTTATACTCCAATCTATCCTTTGTTTTTTAAGATTTTGAGTAAAATAATTTATCCAGTACATGGAATTATGCATAGCTCCAGGGTTTAAGGTTGTAACCGGTTTTTAATTAAGTATTGATGTGTTTGCCAATCGCGGTAGTTCCAGGAAAGCCAGGTCGTCTTCTGGTACCTTTCAGCGAAGTAACCGATTCGGCGATCAAGTCGTCTTTGAAATTTGTCATTTTGTGTAAGCAATACAGCCTTTGGACTTTTTAGATCCGGGATCGAAGTAGCGTATAGGTTAGACCTGTTTTTATCTAAAATTGGCAGTGTTTTATCTGATAATGAAAACAAGTAGTCAAGATCGATACCAGAAGAGCTTGTATGATTGATATTGTATTTTGCAATGAGTACATCCCAGTTTATAGTGCTAAAAACGAGTAACAAGGCAAACCATATGTGTCCATTGATCTTAAAGAGGTAGAAAAGTGTTTTTTGTTTGGCAACTTTAATGTAGACTGTGGTTAGTCCAATTATACAAAGTATAGCAAATACCAATACACCAATTCTTTTATGCGTTAAACCTTGATATTCGATATAATAACCATCACGGATAAATACGGAGATGATGAGGATGAAATTCTGGATCATCCAGGCGAAAGCCAGGACTTTTAAAGTTTTGCTTTTGCTGTAAAAATTTAGGTTTCCTCTAAAAAAATAAAGAATTACCGCCATTGCCATGATAATACTGAAAATTAACGCATTAGTTCCCTGATGTAAATCTGCAGAAAAGTTACCTGAAGGTTTATAACCGAGCCATAATGTGGTAATATCAATTAGGTTTACGGATAGCAATAAAAGATTTAAAGCTACAAATGAAATGATGCCCGTGATGTATTCAGTTTTAAGCGCTAGTTTTTTAGTTAACAAATTAGGGCTGAATATCTGAATCATTTCACGCCATATTGTATGACGATTGGGGTCTTTTCTGATCCTATCTAATTTTTCCGTGCATTTTGATTCGGCTTTTTCCAAATTATGATTGAAAAAAGTAAAGACTAAACCACCAGTTACTATCGCTCCAAGACAGAAGTGTAGAAAGCGAACTAGCGTGATGTCTTTGAAAAAGAAACTAAAGATGTTACCTAGGAAGTTGGATATATTTAAGACGAAGGTATCCACGTAATGTGCAAAAACTTCATTTGCCACCATGTAAATAACGGTGAAAAACGTGACTATTATTATTGGAATGAAAACATATTTGGCAAATTTTAAAATCGGTTTCAGATTAAATTTACCAATACTAACTGTCGCTAAACTTTGAATAAAGTTAAATGGTAGCGTAATAAATTGCAAAGCGGTCGCAATAACGGCGGTAAATACAGTTCTGATTTGGGGGTAGTGGCTAAAACCGACGAACAAAATTAAGCTGATGTAATAAGTGACAATTGTCAAATCAGAATTGTTAATAACCACTAAAATTGCCGCTAACAGATGTGCGGTTGCATAGATCTTAAACTTGTAGCTTTTGGTAATATCCTTATTGAAATAGGTGATGGTAAGGATGTAGAGGCTATAAATTAAAAGATTCAATGCTAATCTTTCTGTCCAAAACAGATAGTTGAACAGTAATCCCCCAAAAAAGGTTGATAGGACTAAGAAGTTAGATTTATTTTTCATCAGAATATAATTTGATTTTTAATGGTTATGAAGCTATCATGAGTAATATTTGTTGCTGTTTGCGAGAGTTTACTCATGATGGTTTCATTTTATTTAGTTATAGAAAGTGCTTTGTGTTTCAAAGTGTGAGTGTAAAAAAATTAGATGCCCTTAATCATTTTCTCTAAAGCATCTAAATGCGCTTTAAATGCATGTCTGCCAAGCTCTGTAATGATATATGTTGTGTTTGTTTTTTTTCCTATAAATGATTTTTGAACTTTTAAGTATTCCGCCTGCTCCAAGGTGTTCAAATGGGAGGCAAGGTTGCCATCAGTTAGCTCCAGTAATTGTTTTAGTTCATTAAAACTAATGCTGTCATTAACTATTAGTATCGACATTACGCCCAGTCTGATCCGGCTGTCGAATATCTTATTAAGCGCTTCTATAGGGTTTTTCATTAATTCCCCCTTTCATATTTAAAATACATCAACATACCGTAAAAGATATGAAGAACACCAAAACCAATAGCCCAGAAATAAAGGCCATAGCCGATATAAAACATAGCGATCAATCCAAGGATAATTTCACAGAAGCCTAAAAAACGAATATCCGTATAAGTGTATTTACTGGCGTTAATTAAGGCTAATCCGTAAAAAACTAAGCAAGAAGGTGCAATTAATCCGTAGGTACCAGGGTGAACAAGAAGTAAGGCGATAATAAACAGGCCGCCCGAAACTAAGGGGATAGCCAAGTTTAGCAATAGATTTTTTGTGGTTCTGTCCCAAAATGGGAGTTTCTTTTTTCTGCTCTGTCTAAAGGTGAGTAATAAACCACCGATCAATGCAACAAGTAAAACACCAAAGCCAATTTTAAGGAGGTTAAATTCCAGATCCAGTTCCGTATAACTATATTCATTAGTAGCGTTTATAAAATTCGCTATCTCCAGATGGGCAAGATAAGCACCAACTAAGGCTGTAAAACCAGCAAAAACACCTGATAATCCGCTTAAAGAAATAAATCTGGACGAACGATCCATCAACTTTTTGATATCGTTCAATGCACTGAGTTGTTCTTCCTGGTTGTTCATTTTAAAAGTACTTTGTAATTCAAAGTTAGTTTATATTGGTTATATTCCAAATAATATTTAAGATTATTTGTTCTGGCATATTTGTTTAACCTTGCGTGATGTTTTTGTAAGTTTGCATCTATGCTAAAAGCCACAGGTATAAAAAAAGCTTACGGAAACCTGCCTATATTAAAAGGTGTGGATTTTGAAGTGTCAAAAGGTGAGATTGTAAGTATTATAGGGGCCTCAGGAGCAGGTAAAAGCACGCTTTTACATATTCTTGGAACCTTAGATAAGCCTGATCATGGAGAAGTAGAGTTGAAAGGAACAACGGTGAGCAAGCTTTCGGGCGAGTTGCTTAGCGTTTTTCGGAATCGTAATATAGGTTTCGTCTTCCAGTTTCACCACTTGTTACCAGAGTTTACGGCGCTTGAAAATATCTGTATTCCGGCTTTTATAGCCAAAACAGCAAAGAAACAAGCCGAGCACCGCGCTATGGAATTGCTTGAGCTGTTGGGATTAAAAGATAGGGCAGATCATAAGCCAAATCAAATGTCTGGGGGCGAGCAGCAACGTATTGCAGTCGCAAGAGCATTAATCAATAACCCTGCTATCATCCTTGCCGATGAGCCTTCCGGCAATTTAGATTCTGCAAATGCTAACGCTTTGCATGAGTTCTTTATCACCCTTCGTGATAATTTTCAACAAACATTTGTTATAGTAACGCACAATGAAGACCTGGCAAAAATAAGCGACAGGGTTGTGACCATGAAAGATGGCTTAATTATATGAGGATATTAATCACAGGCGGGAAGTCGGCCCAAGCTTTAAAACAAGCTAAACAGTTTACTTCAGACACTATCATACTTGCCGATTATGGCGATATGCCAAGTTTTCCATCGGCAACTTATAAATTCCTTTCCCTTGGCGAACGGAATGACGACATCATTGCACATAACTTGTTAAATCATTGTTTAAATGAAGGCGCAGATGCCATATTGGCCTTGAATGATTTTGAAATAGAAGAATTACTAAAGTCAAGCGTGTTGTTTAAGGAATTTAATATCGATATCCTGAAGCTAACTGATACAAACAAATCGACAGCATTATAATGATTTTTGAAAAATACCTACAAGAAAAGGATTCCTTTTTCTTTGAATTAGACAATGTAATCTTCCCTGAGAAAGATTACTTCTTGCAAGTGTACTACCTCTTTGCTCAGTTTATGGAGTATGGAGAACAGCTTAATGCAGCAGATGTGCTTAAGTATATGCAGGAAACTTATGAGAAAGCTGGTGCTGATGATATTTTTGCCAAAACGGCGGAGAAGTTCAATATACCCGAAAAATACAAGATTAATTTTGATATGCTGTTGCATAGCGCACGCCTGCCGCTTAAATTATTGATCTACAATGAAGTTCTGAATTTCTTGCAATCTATCGTTTTAGAACGCAAACAAATATTTCTATTGGTAAGTGGAAATCCGGCTACTCAACTCAATAAAATTAAACAAACTGAGTGGAATGGGCTTGAAAAATATCTTACTGTTTTTTTTACAGAAGAATTTGAACCTGAGCAGGATGCACTGAAATTGATCATAGAAAAGCAGGAGTTAAAAAAAGAAAGGGTACTGTTAATCGGAAATTCCAAATTTGCAAAAAGTAGCGCTTTGAAGTATAAAATGGATTATTTGGATGTAAATGAACTATTTAAGGTTTAATTACGTTTGTAATAAGTCGTATATTTAACTAAAATATTTCAAATGAAATCCATCATATGGTCGAGGAAACCAAATTTCCTCATAATGCTGCTTGTTATTGTGTCTTTCGCAGCATGTAGAAAATCTAAAGTAGAGCCAGAACAGGCTCCCGCTGTTGTACCTCTAGTTCTTGGTCCAAATACTAAACAAACGCCTACAACAGATAGAACGTTCCTTACAAACGATTCATTGTTTCTGTATGCCCAGCAAATCTACTTCTGGAATGATGCATTGCCTTCTTATGATGCCTTTGATCCAAGAAGGTATAAAACATCGCCAGACATTAATGGGTATAATCAAGAGCTTTTTGACATTACCAGGTTTAAAATAAATCCATCAACAGGAAAACCTTACGAGTATAGTTCCACTAATCCGTCAAGTACAAAGTATTCCTATATAAATGATATTTTATCAAATAATCCACAGCCAATTAGCAGTACTCCAGGGGCCGAGGCTGCGGTAGATTTGGCAGGAAATGGAAATGATATTGGTATTCGTGCGGTTTTTTATTTAACAAGCAATGTTGCTCCCAGGCCTTACTTATTATTTGTTACGGCAGTATACCCGGGCTCTCCGGCAGATAAAGCAGGCGTAAAACGCGGCTGGGTAATTAAAACGGTGAATGGCGCTTCAATAGGCGCTAGTTACGACAGTGAGGCTAGTAACGTTCTGGCATCGATGGATGCGTCATCAGTAACGCTTACTGGTAATAATTACGCGGATAATGCGCCTTTTAATTTAGCATTAACTAAAGCATCCTATAAAAGTAGCCCTGTATATGCTTCAAAGGTGATCATTAAATCTGGAAGAAAAATAGGCTACTTGTCTTATGCAAGATTTTCTGCATTGACTAATTTTGATACGCCAAGTGATCTGAGCTTAGACCCTGTTTTTGCTGATTTTGCCACACAAGGTGTTACAGACTTAATTATTGATCTAAGGTATAACGGTGGGGGATATATAGAATCGGCGACTTATCTTGCCAATTTAATTTCACCTCCAAGTTTATCAGGAAAGAAAATGTATACCGAAATCTATAATTCTACCATGCAAAGTGGTAAGGCGACAATTCTGGCCAAACAACCATTGCTAGATGCTGCAGGAAAGATACGGTATAGGAATGGTGTAATGTTAACCTATGCAGATCTCGATTATTCTTCAACAGCAGCGGTTAATAACACCTATTTTAATAAAAAAGGAAGTGTGAATGGCGTAAATAATGTCGTGTTTATCGTTTCTGGAAGTACCGCATCAGCAAGTGAATTACTAATCAATTCGTTGAAGCCCTATCTTAATGTAAAGTTAGTAGGTACTACTACTTACGGAAAGCCGGTAGGCTTTTTTCCAATTGTTCTTCAGAATAGGTATGAAGTGTTTATGTCTCTTTTTGAGACCCGAAACTCGAATAATGAAGGCGGCTATTATAGCGGGATGGTTCCTGATGTGACAAGTACTAATGATACGCCTACTTATCCATTTGGCGATGAACGGGATAGTTACACGGCTTTGGCGCTTAATGTACTTGTGCCAGGAGCGGCAACAGTAGCTTCTAATAAAACGAGCTCAGTGGACGCTAGAGGTGTGACTGTGCAAAGTGTACCATTTAACAGTGCAAATTTTATACCCTTAGATCCAAATAGCGAATTTGTAGGGATGATTGAAACACGAAAAGGTTTAAAATAATCTCTTCTGAAATATTATTGACACAATTGCATAAATCGCTTTGAAGTGTGATGTTTTTTTGTTTTATTGTATTTTAATAGATTAAAAGCACGTTTAGTTAAGATTTTAGCCAATATTATTATGTTAGGGGAATTAATAGAGAAAGAAGCGATAGACATCAGCCAAATCATTCATGCTGATCAGAATCATACCGAAGAATTAAGAGATAAATTAAATGCTGCCCAACGATTGGGAAATGAGTTTAAATCTAAGGCAGACATTACATTCAATACCAAAGAAGGACCGAGGACTGTTTCAACAACAGTATGGTCGGTTACAGCAGACTATCTTCAATTGAAAAGCGGAATACATATTCCACTAAACAGTTTGTTGGATATAGAATTTTAAGTCTTATTGTTTTTTCATTTGCAGCTTTTCGCGAAATAGCTGTTGTATATCACGTTCTTTATCGATGTTGTTAATGATCTCTAGAATAGAGTTGCTGGCATCGATAAAGAACGTTTTATTAATATTCTGATATTCATCACTTGCCTTGTGATAATCTTTATGGTCTTCAACACCAAAATAAATAAAAGGAATATTCTTGTCATTAAAAGCCGAATGATCACTCTGGTTGGTCCAATCGTTATGCCCAAGTTTTGGGTCATCATGTCCAAATAACACCTTCAATTTAGGGTTGGTAGTATAGAAGTAATTTTTCAATGAGGGGTACTTAAAAGTGCCACAAGCATAAAGCTCTCCTTTATCGTTGTGACTGATCATGTCCATATTGATGTTCATGATAATTTTATCCAGTTTTACAGGTGGGTTAGCAACAAATGCTTTAGAACCTTGCAAGCCCATTTCCTCAGCATCAAAAGCAGCGAAAATTAAAGTATGATTGGGTTTGTGATCTTTATAATAAGCAGCAAACTTTAGCAACGCAGCAACACCTGAGGCGTTGTCGTCAGCTCCGTTGTAGATTTGGTTGTTGATGATTCCTATATGGTCATAATGCGCAGAAATGACAATCACCTGGTCACTTTTACCTTCAATATAACCAATCATGTTTTTTCCATTAATAAGGCCTTTATTGCCATTTTTAAAAGAAAAAGGCTGTTCATAACCAGCTAGCTGAGGGAAGGGTGTTAGGCCTATTGACTTAAGTCTATCAGCGAGATAAACTCTTGCCATTTCAGCTCCCTTGGTATTCGTTTTACGCCCCTCATAACTGTCAGAAGATAGGATTTCCACATCTTTTAGCAATTGTTGGTCCATAGCAGTTGTGCCAGTGTTTTTTACTGTACCACAACTCAATAACAACCCTAAGGATATCAGTAGGTAAGTATTCATAGGAGTAAACTTCAGCATCATATAAAGGTAAATATAGTTACTGAGAAACAGGTCATCCTTTTTTTGTGAAAACTTAAACTCAACATTGCTGTTTTACATTAGTTCGTTTATAGGGGACGCATTATTGACCATAAAACAATTTAAAATGGAATATAGGCATTTAGGGAAATCTGGATTGCAGGTAAGTGCATTGTCTTTAGGTAGTTGGCTTACTTTTGGGCATCAGATTAGTGATAAAACTGCAGACGACCTCATGGGGATCGCTTATGATGCTGGGGTTAACTTCTTCGATAATGCAGAGGGATATGCTGCCGGAAAGTCGGAAATCGTAATGGGGAAGATATTAAAAGCACACAAATGGGAGCGTGAGTCTTTCGTACTTTCCAGTAAAGTCTTTTTTGGAACCGTAGATAAAGGACCAAATAGGGTAGGACTGTCCCGTAAACACGTCATTGAAGCTTGTAATGGAGCCTTGTCAAGATTACAGGTTGATTACCTGGATCTCTATTTTTGCCACCGTCCGGACAGAAACACACCTATAGAGGAAACTGTGTGGGCGATGAATATGCTTTTGCAGCAAGGTAAGATCCTTTATTGGGGAACATCGGAGTGGGATGCCGCTGAGATTATGGAAGCCATACGGGTAGCCAAACAGTACAACCTGATTGGGCCTACCATGGAACAACCACAGTATAATTTGATGGAGCGTAATAAACTCGAAAACGAATACTTGTTGTTGTTTAAAGAATACGGATTGGGAGCTACCGTTTGGTCACCATTGGCTTCTGGATTGCTCTCCGGTAAGTATACAGCTAAGAAAACGAAGGATACCCGGTTGGAACTGAAAGGGATGGAGTGGTTAAAAGATGCGGTTTTGAATGAAGAAAAGTTAAAGAAGGCAGAACAATTGCAAACTTTAGCTGATGCGCTAGATGTGTCCTTAGCTAAACTTTCCCTGGCATGGTGCCTTAAAAATCCGCATGTAAGTACTGTTATTTTGGGCGCTTCAAAAACAGAACAGTTGGACGAAAACTTAACCGCTTTAGAAGTGTTACCCTTGCTTACCGATGAAGTCATGGATCGTATAGAAGCTATCGTGCAGACCAAACCTAAAATTATACAGTTTTAACCTCAAAAATATGAACAACAGATTATTCATACTGGTACTTGGCTTAACGCTAAGCAGTTTGGCCTTCCAGCTAAAAGCACAATTACGTGATGAAATGGGGTTTGGTGTTAGGGCCGGTGTCAATTTAATGAATATGCATCAGATAACATTTGGAAGTCAGGGTTATAAGACAAATGCTGAACTCGGCTTCCAGGTTGGGGTATACGGAGATTTGCCAATAGCAAAAAGCCTTACCTTTCTTCCAGAACTGTACTATATTCAGAAAAATGCCAAATTTCAGCAAAATGCAGCTGATAAAGTTAATATGAAGTTTTCCTATCTGGAGCTTCCTGTGTTAATTGGCTACAAACCTATATCCGACTTAACGTTTTTTATTGGTCCCGAACTTTCATTGCTATTAGCGCAGAAAACGACTTTTACGGTGGATGCAGAACAAGTTAATGAGGATACCAGTCTTAAAAATTACCGTAAATTTATTGCTGGAGCAGCAGTAGGGATCGGTTATAACATTACCCCTGATGTCAATGTAACTGTAAGGTATTCGACAGATTTTCAAGAAGCACTTACAGATGGGGCGACTAACCTCAAGAATAAAGGCTTTGCCTTATCTATGGGGTATACTTTTTAAGCGGGTGATCCTGATCACCCGCCTATATGCTTAATAATAAGTCAGCCTTACTACTCCTGCCATTTTCTTAGCCAGGCGGATCACCTGTCTAGTGTAGCCATATTCATTGTCATACCATGCATAAAGCACGATAGACTTATTATCTTTTGCAATAATTGTAGCAGGACCGTCGATAATAGAAGCATGACTGTTTCCAATTAAATCAGTGCTCACCAACTCATTCGAGATCGAATATTCAATCTGCTCAGTTAAGTCACCAAATAAAGATGCCTGTTTCAATATCTCCGAAACCTCCTCTTTTGAGGTTACCTTGTTTAAAGATAGGTTTAATATGGCAAGCGATACATTAGGTGTAGGAACGCGTACTGCATTTCCTGTTAATTTGCCACCTAAATGCGGGATCACTTTAGCTACAGCTTTATCTGCACCAGTTTCAGTAATCACCAGGTTTAGCGCTGCCGATCGGCCTCTACGATATTTTTTATGGTAGTTGTCCAGTAAATTCTGGTCATTCGTATAAGAATGTACCGTTTCAATATGTCCTTTTTCAATACCAAAAGCATCGTCCACTATTTTAAGCACAGGAACAATGGCATTTGTAGTACAAGAAGCATTTGATAGAATGGTTTCTTTTTTGAAATCAATGTCACGGTCATTAATACCTGCAACCACGTTAGGGATATCGCCTTTAGCAGGTGCGGTCAATAAAACTTTACTGATGCCCTTAGATTTTAAGTGCTTACCTAAGCCCTCTCGGTCGCGATAAATTCCAGTATTGTCTATTAGAAGCGCGTCCTTAATATCATAAGCAGTGTAGTCTACCGATTCCGGTGATTCTGCCTGTATGAAATAAATAGTCTGGCCATTGATGATTAAAGCTTTGTTCGCAAAATCTTCAACGATGGTACCAGTAAAAGGACCGTGGATGGAATCCGTACGTAATAATTCACCTCTTTTTATCAATTCCTCATCGCTATAACTACGGGTTACAATTGCTCTTAAGCGTAGTTGCTCCCCTTTACCAGCTTGCAAGATCAGCTCGCGAGCGGCAATTCTGCCAATACGACCAAAGCCAAATAAAACCACATCTTTAGGTTTTAAGCTGATTTTATCTTTACCGATGTGTTTGCTTAATTTGTGGACTACAAAGTCATTAATAGAAGGGTAGTTGTTATTGTCTTCCAGCCATTCCGAAGCCAGTCGGCCAACGTCCACTCTCGAAGGAGCTAAGTTGCATTTGGCAATAGTAGTGGCTAATTCTAAAGTTTCGTAAATGCTGATGTCTTTTCCACTTACTTCTTTTGCATACTGGTGGTGTGCAAGAATCTCGCTGCTGCCTACATCAAATAAAGGTTTTCGGAATAATACCAGTTCAACAGATCTGTCGAACCAAAGCTGGCCCACGATATTGATTAATTCAATAGCTTTCTTTTCTTTTTCAATCCAGTTTTGGAACTCGGATTGGTACTTCTTTAACATACTAGGAAATTTTGGTTAGAATGCTGCAAAAGTAAAAAAGATTGAGTGAGTACCCAATCTTTTTTACTTATATATTTCTTAAATCTTTTTTACCTATTATCCAAGGTATGATTTTAATATTTTGCTTCTTGAAGTATGACGTAGACGTTGTAATGCTTTATCTTTAATCTGACGAACACGTTCGCGGGTCAAGTTAAATTTCTCACCAATCTCTTCTAATGATAATGGGTGGTTTGTACTTAATCCAAAGAATAAAACGATGATTTCACGCTCACGTTCAGTTAAAGTAGACAATGAACGTTTAATTTCTTCAGAAAGTGACTCATTAATTAAGCTACTATCTGTATTTGGCTCATGATTCTCTAATACATCCAACAAAGTGTTTTCTTCACCTTGTACAAAAGGAGCATCCATAGATACGTGGCGACCAGAGTTACTTAAAGTATCAGAGATTTTATCAACTGTAGTCTCTAGGATGTCTGCTAATTCTTCAGGAGAAGGCTCACGCTCAAATTCTTGTTCTAATTTTGAGAATGCCTTACTGATTTTACTTAAAGAGCCTACCTGATTTAATGGTAAACGTACAATACGACTTTGTTCAGCGATAGCTTGCAAAATAGACTGACGAATCCACCAAACAGCATATGATATAAATTTGAAACCTTTAGTCTCATCAAAACGCTTAGCGGCTTTAATTAAACCCAGGTTACCTTCATTAATTAAATCTCCTAATGTTAAACCCTGATTTTGATATTGCTTAGCAACTGAAACCACAAAACGTAAGTTAGTCTTTGTTAAGCGTTCTAATGCAGCTTGATCTCCCTCTCGTATCTTCCTTGCTAATATTACTTCTTCTTCTGCGGTGATTAAATCCACTTTACCAATCTCGTGAAGGTATTTGTCTAATGATTGACTTTCGCGATTGGTAATTGATTGCGTGATTTTGAGTTGTCTCATTTATATGTTTTGGTACTCGTTATGTGTTTTGAACGTGCAAAAGTAAGAATTTTTAGGGGTTTTTAAAAGATAAATTCCTGAAAATGTTACACTTTACACTAGTAATTTCTATAATATTTATGCAGCAAAAATTATTCCAAAATACTTTTGTCAGTGTTTTATTTTTGTCACCTTAAATATGGAAAAATTGGTGATATACAGTACTGTGCATGGATTGATAATTATATGCGGCCGAATAATTTATGTAACGTTATTGATGGAGTCTATAAAATGAGGAAATACTTGATGAAAAAAAGAGATTGTACAATTTTGGTACAGTCTCTTAAATTCTATCGATTGGGCTATTAGGTTAAATCTGAAACTTCAGCCTCCGGCGCATTTTTCTTGACAGATTCAATACCATTTTCACGGCTTGATTCATTTTCATACATCTCACTGGTTCCAATAACTTGTCCATTACTAGCCTTTAGGTTGAAATAAGGCTTGTCGTTGGTTGAAGTTTTTCTTTCGAATTTACTGTCATCCTTTGAGTTTCTTTTAACTGACTCTATGCCATTCTGACAAGCGCCTTTACTGGTATAGCCTTCGCTGGTTAAAATAACCTGACCATTACCAGCTTTTAGATCGAACTGGAAATCCCCATTTTTTCTTGTCTTGATTTCAAATTTACCCATAATTTTTTCTTTCTTAGTTTTTATTTAGGTTGACTTTATAACCTAATTTATGAAAAACAAATATTAAAGAGAAAAGATTTGGTTAAATGCTATTTAAATCAAAAGTGCGGTCAAGCCTGATGCCTTTTTCTGTATGCTGTAAAGTACAACATTCATTAACTGGATCATGCTCCAGGTATAAAATGTATTGTTTGTCAGTCGCTTCCTGTAAGAAAGCCTTTTTCTCCTTCAGTGTTTGTAAAGGAAACATGTCATAGGCCATTACATAGGGTAGGGGTATATGTCCAACCGAAGGTAAAAGGTCGGCCATGTAAACAATAGTCTTATCTTTATACTGTATTTGCGGCAGCATCATCGCATCGGTATGTCCATAAGCAAAACGGATATTTATCCCTTCGTGAAATTCTACGCCGTCTTTATCGGCAACAAATCTAAGCTGTCCACTTTCCTGTATCGGTAAAATATTCTCTCTTAAAAACGAAGCTTTCTCTCTGTCATTCGGATTTAGAGCCCAATCCCAATGTTGAGCATTGCTCCAATAAAAAGCATTTTTAAAAGCAGGACGAAGTCTGTTGTCAATTCTAACTATTGAACCACCGCAATGGTCAAAATGTAAGTGTGTTAAAAATACATCCGTAATGTCATCCCTGCTAAAACCTTTTGCAGCTAATGATTTATCTAGTGTATCATCACCATGCAAATAATAATGCCCTAAAAACTTCTCATCCTGTTTGTCACCAATTCCATTGTCAATCAATATCAATCGGTCACCGTCCTCAATTAACAAGCAACGCATGGCCCAGGTGCATAAATTATTAGCATCTGCTGGATTACTACGTTGCCATATAGATTTTGGTACTACGCCAAACATAGCGCCACCATCCAATTTAAACAAGCCAGTATTTATTGTATGTAAATTCATGTTTTAGGATTAAAGATTAAGGAACAAAGAGTAAGGATTAAAAGAATAAAGATAAAAAGAAAAGGAGCAAAGATTTGAACATTTAGTCCTTAATCTTTGCTCCTTTATCCTTATTCAATATAAGCTTCTTTGCTTAACTACAAGTGAATCACTTCACCATAAGCATCAGCAGTTGCTTCCATAATGGCTTCGCTCATTGTTGGATGCGGGTGTACTGATTTTAACATCTCATGACCAGTAGTTTCTAATTTACGGGCGACAACAATTTCTGCAATCATTTCCGTAACGTTAGCACCAATCATGTGAGCGCCTAGTAATTCGCCATATTTAGCGTCATAGATCACTTTTACAAAACCATCTTTTACACCAGCAGCACTAGCTTTACCTGAAGCAGAGAATGGGAATTTACCAATCTTCACTTCATAACCAGCGGCTTTAGCAGCTTTCTCAGTATAACCTACAGAAGCAATCTCTGGACTGCAGTAAGTACATCCAGGGATGTTGTTATAATCTAAAGGCTCAGGTTTATGACCAGCAATTTTCTCTACACAGATGATACCTTCAGCAGAAGCAACGTGCGCAAGCGCTTGTCCTGCAACGATATCACCAATTGCATAATAACCTTTTACCGAAGTGTTGTAAAATTCGTCAACTACAACTTTACCTTTTTCTGTTTTAATACCTGTTTCTTCTAAACCAATGTTTTCAATATTTGCAACAACACCAGCGGCAGAAAGTACGATATCACACTCTAAAGTTTGCATACCTGAAGCTGTTTTAACCTGAACTTTACAGCCAGCACCACTTGTGTCCACAGATTCAACACTTGACGAAGTCATGATGTCAATACCTGCTTTTTTGAAGCTGCGCAACAATTGTTTAGAGATATCTTCATCCTCAACAGGAACTACATTGTCCATAAACTCAACAATGGTAACTTTAGTTCCAAGCGTAGCGTAGAAATAAGCAAACTCAACACCAATAGCACCAGAACCAACAACAACCATTGATTTTGGTTGCTCAGGCAATACCATTGCTTGTCTGTAGCCGATCACTTTTTTACCGTCTTGTTTAAGGTTAGGTAATTCTCTTGATCTTCCTCCAGTAGCTAATATAATACTGGTTGCTGTATATTCTTTCTGAGAACCGTCAGCAGCTTTAACCTCTACTTTATTTCCAGGTTTAGCTTTTCCGGTGCCCATGATCACATCAATTTTGTTCTTCTTCATTAAGAATTGAACACCTTTGCTCATGCCATCAGCAACACCACGACTGCGTTTAATAACAGCAGCAAAGTCTGCTTCAGCTTCAGCGGTTTTAATACCGTAATCAGCAGCATGGTTAATATATTCAAATACTTGAGCACTTTTTAATAATGCTTTAGTAGGTATACAGCCCCAGTTAAGGCATATTCCACCCAAAGATTCGCGTTCAACTACTGCAGTTTTTAAACCCAACTGAGAAGCTCTGATCGCAGCCACATATCCACCAGGACCGCTGCCTATTACTATTACATCGTAGTTCATATCTTTAATAAAGGAATTTAACTTAGTAAAGCGCCAAAATTAAAAAAAAATGTTCATTAAATCTGCGTTCCTAGATTTCGATTGTGCGATTTCTTTGTTAAGTATAGTTTATGTACTTATTTCAGATTTTGTGTTTATGTAGAATTGTTACAAATAATTGACAAACCGTTAGTTATATATTTAAGCTATATGTTAAATGTTGAAAAGTATTGGTGTTATTAATAATTATTTAACATTGAAAATGAAATGCGTGCATAATAAATATTTAATTTTGCAACATATTTTTAGTTATATCATTTAAAAGAAACATTATTAACTAACGCAAAGAAAAGAATGAAGAAATCTTTACTATTTAAAATTGTAGCAATTGTTTTTGCTTTCGTTGGAATTATTTCCACAGCAAATGCACAGGTTACCACGTCCGGTTTAAATGGAACCATTACTGATGCAAAGGGGGCGATGCCTGGAGCCACAGTAATCGCTATCCATAATCCAACTGGAACAAAGTATGTAGCTACATCTAATACAGATGGTCGTTATAACTTTGTGAACATTAACACAGGTGGCCCTTACACCGTAACTGCTAGTTATGTTGGTTACAAAGCAGAGAAAATTGAAGGTATTTATCTTAAGTTAGGTGAGACTTTCACGCTTAGACTTAAGTTGACAGAAGGCGGTCAGGATTTACAGGAAGTACAGGTTATTGGTAAAAACAGCACTGTATTGAATAGTAAAAGAACTGGAGCAACGACAACAGTGACTGAAAAGCAATTAGAGACTATGCCTACAATAAGCAGAAGTCTTTCTGATTTCACACGTTTAACGCCGCAAGCCAACGGAAACTCTTTTGCCGGATCTAATAATCGTTATAATAACATTACGATTGATGGTGCTGTAAATAATGACGTTTTTGGTTTATCTTCAAATGGTACTCCAGGTGGTCCGGCAGGTACTCAGCCAATTTCACTGGATGCGATTCAGGAAATTCAGGTATTAGTTGCTCCTTATGATGTTACTCAAGGTAACTTTACAGGTGGTGGTGTGAATGCTATTACTCGTTCAGGAACAAATGAAATTGAAGGATCTGCTTATTTTTTCGGCAGAAATCAGAATACTATTGGTAAAAGTGTTGATGGTTTAAATACCAAAGCAACTCAATTCTATAACAGAACTTATGGTGTGCGTGTTGGATTGCCAATTGTTAAAAACAAATTGTTTTTCTTCGTAAGTGGAGAAATGACCCGTGTTCAACAACCTACTACTTTTAATGCAGGTGATGTAGGATCGGTTATCAACCCCACTGATGCGCAAAAAATCGCGGATTTCATGAAGAAAGAGTATAGCTATGATGTAGGAGGTTTTGGTGAGGTTCAAACTCAAACACAAAGCAATAAAATATTGGCGCGTTTAGATTGGAATATCAGTGATAAACACCAATTGACACTACGTCATAACTATATCGACGCTTTTGATGATAACTTAACAAGAAGTGGTTCAGGATTCCGTTTTGGTAATAATGGTTACAAATTCAGTAACAATCAAAACGTATCTGTATTAGAATTAAGAAGTCGTTTCAATCAAAACCTATCGAATAACTTAATTGTTGGTTATTCAAGAATCAGAGATAGCAGAGATCCATTAGGTGTATTGTTCCCTCAAATTCAAATCAATAACTTTAATAACGTTTCCACACAGTCTGTAACTTTTGGTACTGAGAGAAGTTCTGCAGCGAATCAGTTAGATCAGGATGTATTCGAATTTACAGATAACCTTAAGTTATTCGCAGGTAAACATACTTTTACTTTAGGTACGCATAACGAATTTTTTAAATTCAGAAATCTATTTATTAATAATGTAAATGGATCATGGCAGTATAATAATATTGATGATTTCTTGGGTAAAAAACCTAACAGAGTTCAGGCTGCTTATTCAATTGTTCCTGGTGATGATCGTCCTGCAGCTGAGTTCTCTGCAGCTCAATTGGGATTCTATTTCCAGGATGAAATTGAAGTTGATGAGACGTTCAAGTTAACGGCTGGTTTAAGAGTAGATGTACCATTATTTTTTGATAAGCCATTGGCCAATCCTTTGGTAGCTTCAACATTCCAGGGAATGGCAACAGATAAATTGCCTAGCGGACAGTTGCTTGTTTCACCAAGAGTGGGCTTTAACTGGGATTTACTTGGCAACAGAAGTGTACAAGTTAGAGGTGGTATCGGTTTATTTACCGGTCGTGTTCCATTTGTATGGATGGCTAACCAGTTTACTAATAGTGGTCTACTATATGGTAGTGTTGACCGGACTAATTCAATCCCTAGTCCACTTGCTTTTGTTCCAGACCCTAATAAACAAAATACAGCAGGTGCTGCTGGTACGAATTATGAGGTAAATCTTTTGGCTAATAATTTCAGAATTCCTCAAACACTTCGTTATAGTTTAGGAGCAGATATTAAATTGCCTGGTGGTGTATTGGCTACTGTTGATGGAATCTACTCTAAGACCGTAAATAATGTGGTTTATAAGAACATCAATATTCTAGGAACTACAGGTGCTATCGCTTCAGATCTTTCAGGTGGTCAGGATAAAAGACCCGCTTATGCTTCTGGAAAAGTAAATTCAACTTTTACAAATGTTCTTTTACTTGAGAACTCAAGCAAAGGATCATCATATAGCTTAACAGGTCAGTTGTCTAAATCATTTGATTTTGGTTTAAGTGCAATGGTTGCCTATACTTATGGTAAATCGGAAGATGTTAACAGTGGTTTAAATAGTACGGCTTTCTCTAACTGGCAGTTCAACCAAATCGTTGCTGATGCAAATAACCCAGAACTTTCGTACTCTAATTTCGATCTTAGACATCGTATAATCGGTAACTTGTCTTATGGTGTTAGCTACGGGAAAAACAAAACTTTCGGTACTTCAATTTCGATGTTCTATGTAGGTAAATCTGGTGCACCATATACTTACCTTTATTTTGGTGATGTTAACAATGATAGTGCAAACCAGAATGATTTGCTTTATATTCCAAGAAATGCAAGTGAAATTAAACTGGTACCTTACTATACCAGAAGTTCTACTGGTGTAATCAGCATTACTCCAAATACGCCAACTCCGGCTGAACAATGGACAGCACTTGATAATTACATTTCAAATGATCCTTATTTAAGTTCACGTAGAGGTCAGTATGCAGAGCGTAACGGTTCGAAAATGCCTTGGGAGCATCAATTTGATGTACGTATCATGCAAGATCTTGGTGGTATGATTCATGGTACTAAAAACAGGTTACAATTATCAATTGATATTATCAATTTTGGTAACCTGCTTAATAAGGACTGGGGTAGAACTTATTTTGTTACTAATAGTGCTTCTACACTTGTTAACTATAGTACAACGAATAGTGCTAATAGAGGCTTCAATTTTAAAGCCCCTGCTGATAACAGAGCGTATAGTGTATCTCCATTTGCTTCAAGATGGCAAGGACAAATTGGTATTAGGTATTTATTCAACTAATCATCAATTTTTATAAAGCAAAAGCCCTGTTTCTGATAAAAGGAAACAGGGCTTTTGCTTTATATACGTTTTCTTCAGTATAGATTAATCTCGATATATGGGATGCTAAGTAATACCTTTTGGACTCCTTCGGTAAGGCTTCGGGTATGCGTTTACCTTAAAAGGCCTCTTAAAGGGCTGCCAAAGGCCTTTCATTGGATTGTTAGTCCTACGAGGTGCCTACGATATGCCTATGGTACTCCTTATTCGGTCCTAGCCCTAAACAAGGCTTCTCGAAGGATCTCTTAATGTCTTTTACGATACCATTAGCCTTCTTTTTAATACCTTGAGCCCATTGTTGATTTGTTTGGAAACATTGTTTTCATTGGTGTTTAATTTTTCCGCGATCTCCTTATAGGAAAGTTGATTTTTTCTGCTCAGCTCAAAGATCTCCCTCATTTTTGGCGGCAGAGCAGCGATTTCCTGATTGATATGTGCGCTACATTCTTTTTCCCTGACCAAGGCATCTGTTCCGCTGCTTTTATTGGTAACTATAAAACTTTTTGCAGCGCGCATGTATTTTGTTTTTACTTCTTGATGGAGATAAAGATCCAATATGCGGTTCTTCATTAGGGTGTATAGGTATCCGGTTAGGTTTGTTGCAGTTAATTGGATCTCTCGTTTCATCCAGATCTTAGTGAAAATTTCTTGTAATATATCCTTCGCGAGATCTGCGTCATTTAGCTTTTTTCTAGCGTGCACAAAAAGTAATTGAAAATATCTATTGTATATCTCTGTGTATGCATTATGATCTGAAGCTTGCAATAGCTGGACTAGCTTTGCATCTGACAAAATTTTATAATTAAAATCTAGCATACCTTGAGCTCCTTTCTAAAGATTAAGTCAAGATTGAATAAGATCTTGCTCAGTTTGTTGGCTGTTTTTTTAATTCGGTTCATGGTTTTACGTGGTTAGATGCTTTTGGTAAAGGATTAAATAACTGTTTTCGTTAATTCAAATATAATTAAAAACACTAAAAGTGTTATTTATTTCTATTTAATTAATATTTTGAAGTTTAATCTTAGATCTTGGCTTTGTAACCAATATTTTGACGGAGATTAGAAAAAGGTTGTTGACGATTTTCAAATTGTGCAGTATCGATATAATCTTTACTTTTATGGCGTAAATCTCAGTTGTTATGGTAAAAATTTTTGTTGGGGGGCTTAGACCCGATGTTTCTGAATTGGATCTTGTGATGTATATAAGTCTTTATGCTCAGGTAAATACCATAAAAGTTGTGCGTGATAAGGTAACCAAGAGGTGTAAAGGTTATGCGTTTTTGGAGATGGCGAGTCAGGCTGAAGCTGAAAAAGCTGTTTCGGTATTAAATGGGGAAACATTTAGCGGGCAAGTGCTTAATATTAAGATCTCTGAAGAACCGGCTCCGGCACCTAAACCTTATGTGAAAGCAAATAAACCTTATGCGAATAAGCGACCAAGAAGTTAATCTCGGGGTAGGATAGGGTTGGTATTTATATTTATGGGGTAATTAAAGATAAACTACCCCATTAAACAAGTTTTTAAGATAAGGACAATAAGCGGTTGCGGACTAATAAGCATGCACCGATCAATCCTGCGCGTTCGCCTAGTTTAGACATTTTTAAGATCGTGTCTTGATTAACCAGACTTAGCGAATATTTATTAATTGCACTTTTTATAGGAAGTCGAATGTATTCTTCAGTAGCTGCAAGGCTTCCGCCAAGAATTACCAACTCTGGGTTAAATAGGTTGATGAGTAAAGCTATACCTCGACCCAGGTTTTCTCCTATTTTGGCAATCAGCTCTATCGCTAGTACATCATCATGATTGGCAGCACTAATGATATCTTCCATTTTTATATCATCTGGATTAACATTGTTTCGTGTTAAAATCGATGAAGAGCCTTCTCGTAATCGCTCCTTAAACATTCGTGTTAGCGCCCATCCCGAAGCTTCTGTTTCCAGACAGCCTTTCTTTCCGCAGTGGCAGATGATTTCGTTGTTGAATAAAGGGATGTGGCCAAATTCGCCTGAATAACCAGATTTACCATAGTAAAGTTGTCCATTTACCAGGATGCCTAATCCAATACCATGATCAAGATTTAAGAATAATACATTTTTTTCTCCGTTAACTACTCCGGCAGAGAATTCACCATAGGCCATGGATTTTGAATCATTCTCCAGAAAAACGCGAATACCTATTTTTGATTCCAGAATTTTGGTTAGTGGCTCTTCATTAAAATAAAAGAAACTATAGCTATAGCCGGTAGTGTAGTTAATTCTTCCAGATAAGTTGATGCCTATACCTAATATCTTTTCTCTTGGGGTGCTTAGATCTTTAATGAAATCATTAATAAGGCTGCACAATGCTTCGAGTGACTCCTTGTTATTGTCAAGGTTATAAGGAAGGTTTTCGGCTACCTTGATCAGATTTTTCTGTAGGTCCGATAGACCGATATTAATGTGGTTCTGTTTAATGTCTACCCCGATAAAAAAGGCAGAGTCGGGAACTAGTCCGTATAAATTAGGTTTACGGCCACCTGTAGAATCTATTTTTCCATAATCTTTGATCAGGCCATCCTGTATTAAATCACCTAATAGAGCGGTGATTTTTGGGGCACTTAGATTCAGTTCTTTGCAGAGGTCTGCAATAGTTGCATTACCTACATTAGCAAAGTAGCTGAGTACTGTTTTTTTTAGGCTAACATTTTTGTATGCAACACCAGTTATATTCTCGCTGTTTAATTCTTCGAAAAAAGTTTTCCCCATCTTATTTTTTTACAATTTTTTCCTCTGTTTGTTCGTGTACGAATAGTATGATTGCTGCAAATTAATGCTAATTTATTTATAATCAACACAAACTTCGGGTGTTTTGTATAAACGGTGGAGGCTGGTTAATTTGAAGAAAAGGCCTGTTTTTGGCTACTAATGATATTAACTATGTAAGTTGACTATTTGTCTTGTGAAATCAATCAAAGTAGATTTACTTTGTAATAATTTATAATAAATAAATTAAAGTTATTAAAATATATTTATATTCACCTGCCCTTAGGCATTTCGCGGTTGAGTGTTTAGGTGCTTGCTATTTGTAAGTTTTGAATTATTAATAAATAGCTACGCATTGTTAAATTAAATAGTTTGTTTGAAGATAGTGTGTTATACATCTTTATAATAAAAATTAAAATGAGAGGTATGAGTCAATTGAAAGGGACGTTGTTATTGGTTTTGGTATTTTTCTTCCTGTCGGTAAAGGGGCAGGATTTGATGGTGTTGAAGTCTAAGAACTTAAAAACGGATGATAGTGTGTTAGTTTATAAGCCAGCCGTTTATGATGTGAAGGTTAAATATCCAGTTGTTTACCTTTTGCATGGACATTCATCTAATTTTAGGGCTTGGCCTAGATTGGCTAACCTGCAGGGGATGGCTGATACTTATAATTTTATTGTGGTTTGTCCAGACGGTCTAAAGAAAAGTTGGTATATCAATTCGCCTAAGGCTGATAGTTTACAGTATGAAGATTTTTTTATGAAGGAGTTGATGCCGAAAATTAACAGTACTTATAAAACAGATAAGGAGAAGGTTTTTATTACTGGAGCTAGCATGGGTGGATTTGGCGCAATGTATCTCTTCTTAAAACATCCTGATGTTTTTTTAAGCGCAGGAAGTACTTCTGGAGTGCTTAATTTAAGATATTCTGGTTTTAAGAAAACAACAATTGCTTATTTGTTGGGTCCGTATTCCGATGATAATAAAGCTTTTGATGAATTTTCGCCTGTAAATAGGTTAGAAAGCATAAAGGATTTGAAGAAGACGCTGATTTTTGATTGTGGTACGGAGGACTACCTGTACATCGCTAGTAACCAATTCAGGAAGAAATGTGATGAATTGAAAATTAAAGCTACTTATATTACACAGCCAGGTGGGCACACGGGTACGTATTGGTCTAAAAGTATTAAAGCTCATTTTGGCTTTTTTGCTGAATTGGCCAATAAGGGTTAATGATATTGTTTAACACAAACACACAAATTAAATATATGGAATACAAAAACTTAAAAATTGCATTAGGCTTGGCGCTGGTTTGCAGTACAATGCAGTTAACCGCGCAGACTGTTAATCGCGAGGATTCGGAGAATTTATTGAAAGCAAAACAAGGGAATGTTGTTTTGATGAAGGAGTTTTTTACGGTTAAGCCAACAGATATTAAATACAACAAGGTGGTTTTACCTGGCCCTCAGTTTATTATTTCTGACGATCCTGAATACATTAGGATACCCGAGGCTATTGCTTTGAAAGAAGCTGTGGCGCCAGGTGCGGTGAGGTTGTATGTTTATAATGTCAATGGGGTAAAGGAGCCGGTAAAGATTGATCGTAAAATTACTGCGGTTATAAAAAATACAGGTAAGCAGAAAATGCATATCCGTATGGTAAAGTATTCTTCGCAAAAGCCTAGCGCAAACTACTTTCAGATTGGTAAGCAGGGCTTAGCGGATTATTTTGCTTCAAAAGGTAGTGAGCAGATTCGTGTAGTTGCACCGGGTGAGGCGATTGCTATAGATGAGCAATTGGAACGTAATGTGGTAAAGTATGATGAGCTGACGCATGGTTTTTATGATTTTGTGATTGATCAGCCAGGAGAGATTAGTGTGATTCAGACTGATCTTAAAACATCTGGTCCGGTCGCGCTTAAAAGAATTAAAACAGTAATTCCTACAGGGCATAAAAACGCAGGTCGTGGTTTGTTTGGCGTAAGTAATTACAAAGTTACGGCTACGGATGTGTTGGATACTAAAAATGGAGTGGCCGAAATTATTGTAGCTGATGGGATTAAAGATCCATGGGTGCTTGGTGTTGAAGGTACAAGCGGTAAAGAATCTACTTTGGCTGGAAATTATGGCGTGATGTATAATATAGAGTTGAAATGGAAAAGTACTGATGGTAAGGGCTTGGCGCTGGTTACCTGGAATTTACGCTCTGCGGATAATCAATGGTGTAACGGTATGGCGGCGACAATGGTAGTAAGTAAAGGAAAGTTTAATGAGGGGATTATTCAATTGCCAAGTGATCGATTGGTGACTAAGGCTGCGCCTGAGGCAATATTGGTGCAGGTATTTCCTCCGGCAAAAAATGGCGAAGAGCAAACCATTAAGTTGACTTATTCTCCGCCGGGTGCTTCATGTCTTCCAACTCCATTGGTATTTATTCCGGTGGATATGAATACTTTGAAATAATTAAATAGAATATTCTAAGAGTCTTTTTCTAACAAGGAGGCAGGCGCCCATAACGCCTGCTTCTTCGCCTAGTTTGGATAGCTTCAATTGGGTGTCGCTATTTACCAGGCTTAAAGAGTATTTGTTCACCGCACTTTTTATCGGCAGGTGTAAATGTTCGCCGGTTAAGGCTAATGCACCTCCAAGAATAACAAGCTCAGGATTGTAAATGTTGATCAATAGTGCGATCCCTCGACCCAATTTTTCACCTATTTTCGCTAACAGCTCAATAGAAAGTACATCATCGTTATTTGCTGCATTGATGATGTCTTGCATTTGTATATTGTCATTTATACCTTTATTTAATGAGCTGGATGAACCTGTGGCTAGCTTCTCTTTAAACATTGCGATTAATGCTCTTCCGGAAGCTTCAGTTTCCATACATCCTTTTTTTCCGCATTGGCAGATGATTTCGTTGTTGAATAATGGAATATGACCAATTTCTCCGGCAAATCCAGATTTACCGTAATACAATTCGTTATTGATCATTACGCCCATTCCAAGACCGTAATCTAAATTTAGAAACAGTACGTTTTTCTCTTCTTTAACTACGCCGCAGTTAAATTCGCCATAAGCCATAGCTCTGGAATCATTTTCTAGAAAAGTTTTTAAGTTCAGTTCAGCTTCCAGTAGTTTACTTAAAGGGTCTTCATTGAAATGGAAGAAGCTGTAGCTATAGCCGGTAGCGTAGTTGATTCGTCCGGAAAGGTTTAGTCCAAGTCCTAGTATTTTATCTTTCGCAATTGCAGCTTCCTTGATGAAATTTCTAATCAAATCACAAAGAGCAGCTAGTGATTCTGCTGTATTATTTAAGTTGTAGGGAACATCTTTGGAGATTTTGATAAGCTTTTTTTGTAAGTCAATCAATCCGATGTTGATGTGGTTGTGTTTTACATCTACCCCAAGAAAAAATCCTGAGTCGGGTACTAATCCGTAGATATTTGGTTTTCTCCCACCTGTTGATCCTACCTTTCCAAAGTCTTTTACCAGTCCGTCGGCAATAAGTTCAATAATTAAGGTGGTCACTTTTGGAACACTTAGATTGGTTTCTTTACATAGTTCCGCAATGGTTGCGTTGCCGGCATCCGCAAAATAAGAGATGATCTTTTTTCTGATGTGTATGTTCTTATAGGCGACTCCGGTTAGGGTATCACTGTTTTCGTCGAAAAAATCGATTTTCATATTTTGGTAGTTGTTTTGGTAAAAGATTTATAATACAATCTTATTAAAAAATATTAATAAATCTCTTCAATTTGCATCAAAAACTTATAGATTTACACAAAGTTAAATAAAAACACTCAGCTTATCCGTATATCGTAATCCAGATGATTAAAATTGTACTAAAACTAATTGGCAAAGTAGTGATGGTTCTTTGCCTGTTTGTCCTTTCTCTTGCTTGTTCTGCACAAAACAATGTATTTAACCTTATTCCGCAACCTGCTCATTTAGAAAAAGGGAATGGTGTTTTTATTTTGAATGCAAATACGGTTATTGTTCCGACTGAAAACGATAAAGGCGTGTGGGAGTTGTTGGCTTTGAGGTTGAGATCGCTAACGGGTTCTGATTTAAAAGTGGTAAAATTTGCTACTAATAATGTAATTCGCTTTATATCGGATGCAAATATAAAAGGTGGGAAAGAGGCTTATCGGTTAGAGATTACTCCTAAAACTGTGGTTATTAAAGCGAGTCAGCCAGAAGGTTGGTTTTATGGGATGCAAACTTTAGTGCAGCTTTTACCGATGAAATTGAAACAAGCGGATGCTAAGTTGGGTATAAAAATCCCTGCAGTTAAAATTGAAGATGCTCCGCGCTTTCAATGGCGGGGCTTGATGGTAGATGTGAGTCGTCATTTCTTTTCTAAAGAAGTGATTAAGCGATATATCGAGCAGATGTCTAAGTATAAAATGAATGTGTTGCATTTGCATTTGACTGACAATCAGGGTTGGAGGGTTGAAATTAAAAGCTTGCCAAAGTTGACTGAAGTGGGGGCCTGGAGGGTGCCGCGTACGGGGTATTGGCGAAATCAGAAAGCGCCAGAGCCTGCTGAGCAAGCTACAGATGGCGGATTTTATACACAGGATGGCATTAGGGAATTGGTGGCTTATGGGCAAAAGCATTTTGTAGAATTGGTTCCAGAGATTGATGTGCCTGGGCATAGTTTAGCATTAATAGCTTCCTATCCGGAGCTTTCTTGTACTAAGAAAAGTCAGCAAGTGTTGGCTGGGGATTCCTGGAATGCTTCGCGTACAAATGTGGTTTGCGCGGGTAATGACTCTGTTTTTGTGTTTTTAGAAAAGGTGATTGGTGAGTTGGCGGGTTTATTCCCGTCTAGATATATACATATTGGTGGTGATGAGGTTTCAAGAGCATATTGGGATAAGTGTCCGGTATGCCAGCAAAGGATTAGGGATGAGCATTTAAAAAGTGCAGAAGAGTTGCAGTCCTATTTTCTGAAACGTGTTTCTAAAATTGTGCTTTCGAAAGGTAAAAAGCCTATGGGCTGGTATGAAAATCTGCCTGGCGGTCTCCCTGAGGAGATGGCGGTAATGAGTTGGAAGGATGATAAAGGTGGGATATTGTCTGCTAATAAAGGTCAGCAGGTAGTGATGACGCCGGCAGCTTATACTTATCTTGATTTTTATCAAGGGGATCAGTATCTGGAGAATGCTATTTTTACTGTAAATAGATTGAGTACTACCTTTTTATTTGATCCCTTGCCTAAAGGTATTGAGGAGAAAAATGTAATGGGGGGACAGGGCAGTTTGTGGACAGAACAGGTGCCTAATGAGCGAAAATTGCAGTTTATGACCTGGCCTAGGGCTTTTGCGTTGAGTGAAACGTTGTGGTCTGGAGCTGGTAAAAGCAGTTGGATTAATTTCATCAGTCGTGTAGAGTCGCATTTGCCGATGTTGGATAGGGATGCTGTTAATTACTCAAGGTATTTTTACGATGTAGTTGTTTCTGGTGTTAGAGGGGTTGATAAGGCGCTTTTGGTAAGTCTGACTACTGAAGTTGAGGGGCTTAAAATCTATTATTCTTTTGATGATACAGATCCGGATCCTTATTACCCGGTTTATACGGGGCAACCCTTGCGTATTCCTAAAGGAGCGCAAAATATACGTGCCGTTACTTATAGAGATGGTATTCAGGTGGGGAGGTTGATGAAGATTCCGGTTGCTGAACTGGAAAGACGAACTCCTGCTAAATAAAACAAGTTATTGGTGTTGTTTGGTGTCTTTTTATTTAAATGAATGGCTTCTTTACGGTGTGTTTAAAAATAAATTAATAAAACAATTGAATTGTTTTTAATTTATTTAATAAAGTTATTATATTTACTGAATAACCAAACCGTTATGAACATGAAACTTAACCTTGCTATTATTCTTGTGTCGGCGGGAGCTTTATTGTCTTCCTGCAGTAAATCTAAAGAGGGGAAATTTCATCCTGACAAACCTTTGGTTGATTCAACGCCTTTGGTTACTTTATCGTCCAGCTGGAAAAAGGCAGTCTATTTAATGGATAATTTTCCTAACGGAATACAGATTTATGTAAATACTACCCCAATTAATGCGAAGTCAATTTCTGCTTACGCTGTTATTTTTGATCCGAAGGCTGATTTAGAGTTGAAGCCGGTAATGGCTGCTGCGGAGAAAACAGTAACAGGTTTTTATAATGATGAAGTTGGAACTAAGTATGCTTCTATAAACGGTGGTTTTTTTGGGAGCGCAAATGCTTCTTATAGTTTGGCGATGTATAATAATGTGGTGAGCGCTATTAATATTAAATCTCTGTCGCGATCTTACAATTCAGTTAATACAACTTACTATCCGACCAGAGCCGCATTTGGTATCTCGGCTGCGGGTGTGCCTGATGTAACCTGGATTTATCACGTTGGGACAGGAAATGGAACAATATTTTCTTATCCTTCCCCTGCTTTAAATTTATTAAATACTGCACCTTTACCTGTGCCTACGGCAATATTGCCTGCTGTTGGAAAAGTATGGGATGTTAAATCTGCCATTGGTGGATCTCCAATGCTGATTAAAGATGATAAAATAAATATAACGGATGCTGAAGAGTTGATTGTTATAGATAATACTTCTTCGCGCGCAAGGTCGGCTATAGGTTATACTAAAAATAACAAGATTATTATATTAGCAGTTGAAGGTGGGAATACTGCTGCTGGTATTCCGGGGGTAAACCTGGCAGAACTTGCACAGATGATGAAAGATATGGGGTGTATAGGTGCGATAAACCTTGATGGTGGTGGCTCTACTGCTTTAACTGTAAATGGAAAACAGACCGTTAAACCTTCTGATGGATCGGAAAGAAAAGTTGTGACTGCATTGATCGTTAAAGAAAAAATCTAATTGCTTAAATTTTTATAAAACAAATTACTTACTGTTAAAATGATTGGATCAGGATTTATGAGGGGATTTTTATTTGCTTTTTTATTCTTTTTTGCGACTATTTCCGTTTCGGCTAAAGAATATGAGACGCAGTTACTGGTGATAGGTGGTGGTGCAAGTGGGACTACTGCTGCAGTACAGGCATCAAGAATGGGTGTAAAAACTTTAGTTATTGAAGAAACGGAGTGGTTAGGCGGAATGTTAACTGCTGCAGGGGTAGCTGCTATAGATGGTAATCATCAAATGCCTTCGGGTTTATGGGGAGAGTTTAGGCAGAAGCTATATGACTATTACGGTGGACCAAAGGCTGTAGAGACTGGATGGGTAAGCAACACCTTATTTGAACCCTCAATAGGAAATAAAAAACTCAAAGAATTAGCTGTAAATCCTAATCTAACCATTTGGTATAAAACAGAATGGACGAATATTACCCGCAAAGGAAATAAATGGACTGTAGAAACCTATGTGAAAGGAAAGCGTACAGTAGTAACTGCTGATTTAATTATTGATGCAACCGAATTGGGGGATGTAATGGGTTTTCTTAAAATCCCTTATCGTGTAGGTATGGATAGTAGGTTTGATACTGGTGAGTCTTTTGCTCCAGAAAAGGCCAACAACATTATTCAGGATTTAACCTATGTAGTGGTGCTTAAGGATTATGGTAAAGATGCTGATAAAACAATCGCTAAGCCCATTGGATATGATCCAAAGGAATTTGACTGTTGCTGCGACGTTACTGATCCTTCGGCTGATGCCAGTCATAAACGATCTATAGATTGTAAGCAGATGATCACTTATGGGAAGCTTCCGAATAATAAATACATGATCAACTGGCCTAAATGTGGAAATGATATTTATTTGAATATCATTGAACTGAGTAAAAAGGACAGAGAAGCTGCACTTAAAGAAGCTAAATTACACAGTCTTAGATTTATTTATCACCTGCAAACAAAGCTTGGCTTTAAGCATTTAGGTATTGCTAATGATGAATTTCCTACAGCCGACAAGTTACCAATGATCGCTTACCACCGGGAAGCAAGAAGATTGGATGGTAAAGTTACTTTAACTGTTAATGATATTGCTGCACCTTATCAGCAAAAAACTAATCTATACCGCACCGGGATTGCAATTGGTGATTATCCGATAGATCATCATCACTTAAAGAATCCTGAAGCTCCCCAAATTGATTTTATAAATATCAAAGTACCTGCTTATAATATACCACTTGGCTCATTGATTCCTAAAAATGCAGATGGAATTATTGTTGCTGAAAAAAGTGTTAGTGTAACCAATATTGTTGCTGGCGCAAGCAGGTTGCAGCCAGTGGTATTAACTATTGGTCAGGCCGCAGGTGCATTGGCGGCTGTAGCTATTAAGAACAATCTGCAGCCTGCTCAGGTGAATATCCGTGAGGTGCAGGCCGCTTTGTTGGAAAGTAAAGCTTACATCATGCCTTTTATAGATGTGAAACCCGAGGATAAGAATTTTGTAGCGATGCAAAAGATTGGTGCTACCGGGATTTTAAAAGGAACAGGTATTCCTTATAAATGGGCTAACCAAACCTGGTTTTATCCGGAGCAGCCCATTAATGAATATACCTTGGTAGAAGGTGTTAAATCTTTTTACCCAATAATCGCTGATCAGTCTCCTTCGGGGAAACTGGCAAATGCAGCTTTCGCTGCAAAGTTATTGTCATCGGTTTCTAAAAAGAAAATAGACCTTTCCGAGATTTCGAAAGTAATAAATGAACGTATTGCTAAACAAGAAGTAAACGGGGAAACTGTTTTATCAAGAAGGATGCTTTCTGTTCTGATAGATCAATTCTTAAATCCGTTTGCTCAGGAAATTGATTTTAACGGATTAACCAAACTCAAATAAACTTAACGTATTATAAATCTAACCAATTAACAGTATGCAACAAATTTTTACTAAAAAGAAGGAATGGCTCTTCAGTGGGATAAGCCTAATCCTTTTCATGTGCATTTCTATGACGTCGTTGGCGCAGACCCGAACGGTTACCGGTGTGGTGACCGATTTGAAAGGTGATCCACTTGTTGGAGTGATCATTCAATTAAAAGGAACTAAAACAACGGCCAACAGTTCTGCAACTGGTAGCTTTTCGATAAAAGTACCAGAAGGCAGCCAAACACTTGTATTCAGGTATATTGGTTATGAAGACAAAGAAGCTGTCGTTAACCAGAATACAACGGTTAAAGTCGCACTAAGAGAGTCCGTGTCCCAGTTAAATGACGTGGTGGTGATAGGGTATGGTACAGCCACAAGGAAAGATTTAACAGGATCTGTTGGAACGGTAAGTATTGCCGATTTGCAAAAAGCTCCGGTTAAATCATTCGATGAGGCTTTGGCTGGCCGGGTTGCGGGGGTTCAGGTTACTTCAAGTGAAGGCCAACCAGGATCGCCAATTGAGATTACCATCAGGGGTAATAACTCTATTACACAACTCAATTATCCTTTGGTAGTTATAGATGGCTTTCCTATGGAAGATCCAAACAATAGCGTGGTTAATCCTTTGAATACACTTGATCCGAATGAAATTGAGTCAATCGACATCCTTAAAGATGCATCTGCTACTGCGATTTATGGTGCCAGAGGATCTAATGGGGTAGTTATTGTGACTACTAAAAGAGGGAAGTTGGGTGCTCCCGTAATTACTTATAATGGATACTATGGCCTTCAGGAAAATAACAAAAGAATGCCGGTATTGAGTCCTTACGAGTTTGTTAAATTACAAGATGAGATTGATCCAGTAAAAACAAAGGCGCTTTATTTTAAAGAAGGTAGAAACCTGGATAGCTATAAAGATGTTACGGGTATAAATTGGGAAGATGAAGTAACACGTGTTGCACCTATGCAAAATCATTACCTCTCCTTAGCTGGTGGTACGGCTAAAACAAAATATAGTGTTTCTTTATCACATGTTGGACAAGATGGTATTATTCTGAATTCAGGATTTAAACGCACGCAGGGTAAAGTTAGCTTAGATCAGGAAGTATCTGATAAACTTAAAGTTGGTATCAATGCCACTTACGCGGATATTTTAACCTATGGTAGCCCAACTTCTACGGGTAATTATAGCAATGAGTTGAATATGCTATTTAGTGTATGGGCTTTCAGACCGGTTGCGGTTAATCCTAACGTTGATCTTTTAGATCTTGCAACTGACCCTGAGGTGGAGCAGGCAAGTAATTTTACGTTTAATCCAGTGCTAACTGCAAAAAATGAACTTCGCGAAAATTATGGTACTAATATTACTGCCAATGGTTACCTGGAATATACCATTCTAAAAGAGTTGAAGTTTAAATCAACCGGCTCTTTCAATAGAGGGATAAGAAGGGCAGATGTATTTAACGGACCACAATCCAGAAGTGCTGCAATAGGTAACTACTTTATTAATGGAAGTCAAACTCATTACAATTCACGTACCTGGCAAAATGCGAATACCTTAACTTATGCTAAAAGGCTAAACAAATCTCATTATTTTGATGTAATGGCGGGTTTATCTTTTGAAGCAGGAGAAAATTCGGGTTTCGGGGCTTCGGCAATGCTTGTGCCTAGTGAAAGTTTAGGTTTAAGTGGTCTGGATGAAGGAACCCCATTGGGAATTAGTTCTGTTAGTTCTAAGTATACGATGGCTTCTTTTTTAAGTCGTGCCAACTATAAATTATTAGATCGCTATGTATTTACAGCGACGTTTAGAGCAGATGGATCTTCAAGGTTTATTGGTGATAATAAATGGGGATATTTCCCATCGGCAGGTTTTGCATGGCAAATTAATAATGAATCTTTTGCAAAAAATATTAAATACCTATCTAATGCCAAGTTAAGAACATCATGGGGTAGAACCGGAAATAATCAGGTATCGAATTTTTCTGTTTATCCAGGTTTAACTTATGTAAATACTGATGCTTCTAATCCGCTCAATAACAATTCTGGTTATATGTTTAATAACAATGACGGCAGGGGGGTAGTTTATACAAGTCTTGGGAATCCAATTTTAAAGTGGGAAACAACGGAGCAAACGAACATAGGGTTAGACTTAGGTTTTTTTAACGAACGTTTAACTTTTGTATTTGATTTGTATCGTAAAAGGACTTACGATCTGTTGTTGAATGCTAACTTACCACCGGTAACAGGATATAGTAGAGCCATAAAAAATATCGGTTCTACAGAAAATAAAGGATTAGAAATTACGATTGGCGTTACTCCGGTTCAAAATAAAGATTTTACATGGAACTCTTCATTTAACATCGCCTTTAACAGGAATAAAATACTTGGTTTAAGTGAAAACCAACTTCAGTTAACTACAAGCCAAAGCTGGGGAGATGACTGGAAGAACATTCCTGGTTATGTAGCAAAAATAGGTAGTCCAATTGCGCAGTTCTACGGATTAATTTTTGATGGGGTATATAATTATGATGATTTTATTAAAGTAGGGGAAGCATATACCTTAAAAGAAAATATTACCGCACATGGAGGAGCAAGATCCAGCATAAAACCCGGTGATGTAAAGTATAAAGACTTGGATGGCGATCTTCAGATTACTGAAAAAGATAAAACCGTAATTGGAAGTCCTTATGCTAAGTACACAGGTGGTTTAAGTAATAACTTTACTTATAAAGGCTTTGATTTGAATGTGTTTTTCCAATGGTCATATGGTAATGATATTATCAATGCGAATAGAATATTGTTCGAATCTTCTTATAAATATGGATACAATCAGTATGCAACTTATGCTGATAGGTGGACTCCTGAAAATCCTACTTCTGATATTCCTGGAGTTGCTATGGGACGCGGAGGTTCTTTAAAAGCTTATTCGACAAGAACGATAGAAGATGGATCATTCATTAGGCTAAAGACTGTTGCATTAGGCTATAAAGTGCCGACAGATCTTTTGAAAAAATCAAAAGTATTTAAAACTGCAAGAGTTTATGTATCTGCACAGAATTTGTACACCTGGACAAATTACTCGGGTTACGATCCTGAAGTTTCTGTTCGGAATAGTGCTTTGACCCCAGGGTTTGATTACTCTGCTTATCCTAGAGCACGTACAATTACTTTTGGAATCAATACTACTTTTTAACAACGAAATTATAAGTTATGAAACGTATTTTATATAGCATAATGATAGCGGGATTGGTCTTAACTTCTTCGTCTTGCAAGAAGTTTTTAAGTCCTGCACCAACAGATTTTTTAGCACCAGAGGGCTTTTTTAGAAATGAAACAGATGTTAATGCAGCTGTAACAGGTATTTATGACATTCTTGGTAAATCATCTACATATGGCAGAAACCTCTTTTTTGAGATGGATGTAGCAGATGAAGGTTTTATTGCATTGTCGACCTGGACCCAAGACATAGGTTTATACAATTATAATCCATCTGATACTAAATTAACAGATACATGGACGGCCCTTTATAATGGAATCAATAGGGCAAATATGTTGATTGAAAATATTGACAAGGCTGATATGGATAAGAAGAAAAAAGACGTAGCGCTTGGTGAAGCTATTTTCTTAAGGGCTTACTATTATTTTCTATTGACAAATAATTACGGTAACGTGCCTTTGAAATTAAAATCAACAAAAACGGTGTTTGAAGTGAACTTTGCCAATACGCCTTATAAAACCATTTACCAATACATTGTTAGTGATATGGAGAAAGCAGCGGAGTTGGTAAATCCAATAGGTGCTTATACTTATGGAAGTAGGGTAACAAAATCAGTTGTTTATGGTATGTTGGCCAGGGTAAATCTGAAAATGGCTGGTGCGCCGCTTAATGATGTTTCGCGTTATGCCGAAGTCGTAAAGTGGGCCCAGAAAGTGCAACTAGAAGGACATTCACTTAATCCAGACTACAAACAAGTTTTCATCAATATGTGTCAGGATAAATATGATACTAAAGAAGTGATTTGGGAAGTAGAGTTTGGTAAAAGGAATCGTACACAAGAAGAAGAAGGTTCTGTTGGTTCGATAAATGGTATTGCTGCAAATGCAGAAATTGGCTATAGTTATGGTGCGCGACACACGACGAATAGCTATTTTAAATCGTTTGATGCTGATGACTTGAGAAGAGATTGGAGCATTGCGCCTTTTGGTTATAACGCCACTGTTCCAGGTGGAAAGGTGGCTTTTGCACCGACGTTAATCTATAATCGTTGTGATGGTAAATGGAGACGTGAGTACGAAACTGCACTACCAAAATTTGTTGGAACATCTTCGATAAACTTTCCGTTGTTACGTTATTCCGATGTACTCTTAATGCTTGCAGAGGCAGAAAATGAGTTGAATGGCCCGACGCAGATTGCTGTAGATGCAGTAAATGAAGTTAAACGTCGCGCACATGGGAAATCACTTGTTGGTGAGGTGGTTAAATCAGTAACGATAACCAATGGTGGAGCTTATACTGTTGCTCCAGCTGTTGTTTTCACAGGTGGTGGTGGTTCAGGTGCTGCAGCAACAGCAGTTGTTGCAGCTGGAAAGATTTCGGCAATATATATGATTAGCGCTGGTTCAGGTTATACCAGTGCACCAACAATAACCTTAGATGGAGCAGGGACAGGAGCAGTTTTAACCGCTGTTTTGAGTAAAAATGCAATTACTAATTATGATGTAACCACTGCGGAGAAAGCTTCTAAGGATGATTTAAGGCCGGTAATCAGAAAAGAAAGATCATTAGAGTTGGGCTTTGAAGGACTTCGACGTTTTGATTTGGTTCGTTGGGGACAGTTTTACTCGGCTATGAAAGCCAGTGAGAATGACATCAAAACGACAGCGCCGTCTGACTATCTTACTTATGCTGCTAAATCAGCTCAGAATGTTTCGCTGAGGGACACTTTATTCGCTATTCCTGCAGCAGAGATTAGCGTAAACGGCGCGATTATTCAAAATAAAGGATGGTAATTGGACTTATAATTTTAATTTATAAAAGCAAATAAGATGAATAAGCTAAAATATATACTAGGCGTTTTAATATTGCCTATCATGGTAGCCTGTCAAAAAACTGAACCGGTAAAGCCAACATTTGATGTAAGCATTGCAAAACAAGAATATAAAGTTGGTGATACAGTTTTATTTTCGATAAGAGGGTATGCCGATCTTATCTCTTTCTACTCTGGTGAGCAGGGAAAGGAATATCGTTTCAAAGATAGAATTGAGGCAGGGGATACAAAGTTGAAACTTAATATAAGTACACAGACACTTTATGCAACTCAAAGAAATAACCTGAGTTTGATGTACTCTACAGATTTTAATAGTTCTTACACAACTGCAGGTGTCAGAGCGGCTACATGGACAGATATCACAAGTAGATTTACCTTAGCTTCGGATGCAGTTCCACTTGCAAATTCTGTAGTTACTGTTTCTGGCGAGGTGGATCTTTCTGATCTTCCTGTTTCAAATACTCCAATCTATTTTGCATTTAGATTTTTAGGGCAGCCAAGTGCAACGCCAGGACTAGGTGCAAGAACATGGCGTATTCCTGTTTTTGATCTTTATAATGTAGATGCAAAAACAAGTGTAAGAAGGGCCACTATTGCAAGTGTTACAACTGCAGGTTGGTTAGGTGTGGATATTGAGAATCCGGTAAATAAATGGACGATACAAAGTGGTACACCATTCTTGTTTTTTGCTCCGGCAAGTACACTTTTGGCTACTGAGGATTGGGCTGTGAGCGCTGCTCTATTCCCAAATGCAGCAGTTCCTGATCTTGGCGTTGGTATTAAGGATTACCTAAAGCCGATGAGTGATTACAAGTATGCATTCACGAAAGAAGGTACATACACGATCACATTTGTAGGTAAAAATGTGAATAACCGTGGTGAAGAGGCTGTAGTTAAAACATTAACTATTGTAGTTTCAAAATAGAATATACGCAAATGAGAGCGCTTTACTAGTATGAAAAAAAGAGAAGAAGCTTTAGATGCGCTTAGGGGCTTGGCGATATTGCTGATGGTTTTATCGAGTAGCATTTCCTTTGGGATTTTACCTGCATGGATGTACCATGCGCAGGTGCCACCACCTTACCATGTTTTTAAACCAGAACTCCCGGGGATAACCTGGGTAGATTTGGTATTCCCGTTTTTCCTGTTTACCATGGGAGCTGCTATCCCATTGGCGCTACAAAAAAAGCTAGGGGAGCAATCTGTTTTTAAAACTGCGGGACAATTGGTTCAGCGTTACCTCTTATTGGTTGTATTTGCTTTGTTCACCTTTTATGCACGTGCCTGGGTAATGAGCGCTACAGCAGGATGGAAGGAATATTTACTGTCTATCGGCTGTTTCTTTGTGCTTTTCCTGATGTACGCCCGTTTTAACAATTTAAACAATAAGGCGATTTCATGGGGTATTAAAATTGTTGGTTTCGCTTTGGCTGCCGCGTTTTTAATGTTTTATCCCTTTAAAAATGGATTTAGCTTAAGCTCCAGCGATATCATCATTGTTGTATTGGCCAATATGGCATTTTTTGGAACATTGATCTGGTGGCTTACCCGCAATCAACCCTTGTTGAGAATTGGTATTCTACCCTTGTTAATGGCGATACTATTAACGGCAAAGGATGCCGGAACATGGAATAGTGCGTTTTTTAACTGGTCGCCCTTACCTTGGATGTATAAAGTGTATTACCTTAAATATTTGTTTATTGTATTGCCAGGGACATTTGCAGGGGAGTGGTTGCTGAATAGAAGTGCTTCGCCAATTCAGGATTTGATGGCAGGCGCTAAAGCAAAGCTATTAAGCGCAGGTGCCTTATGCTGGGTGTTGCTGATCTGTAATGTAGTGTGCTTATATATGCGCTGGTTAGTACCCAATTTATTAATTACGGGAGCTGTATCACTGTTGTTGCTGCAACAATTAAAAACGCTAAATGAAGGAAGCGATAAAACCTTGTTTAGCAAGTTTGCGAGTGCTGGAGTTTACCTGCTCATTTTAGGTTTGTTTTTCGAAGCATTTGAAGGTGGGATTAAAAAGGATATCTCCACTTTTAGTTATTATTTTGTGAATACTGGCTTGGCTTTTTTGGTATTGCTGTCATTCACCATTTTTGAAAGACTGGGTTATTTCTCTGCTATCATTACTTTTTTAGGTAATAATGGTAAAAATCCAATGGTTGCTTATACGGCTGGAAACTTATTACTGATCCCTTTATTAAAGCTTACTGGTACTGAGGTATATTTGGATAGCGTAGCTAATTTACCTGCAGGAGGATTCTTGAGAGGCTTAATATTTACCGGAGTGGTATCCTTAGTTACCTTGTATTGCACACGTGCTAAACTATTCTGGAAAACATAATCGACCAAAAACAATCATATTAAACCAACAATATTGTGTCAAAATTGAATAAGAAAACGATAAACCCCATCTTTTGGATACCAACAACCTGGTTTGCCATGGGATTGCCATTTGTTGCATTATCAGGAGCAAGCTCCATCATGTATAAAAACATGGGGATATCTGATACGCAAATTGCCTTCTGGACCTCGCTAATTATGTTTCCATGGACGATAAAACCGCTTTGGGGACCATTTTTAGAGATGTATAAAACAAAGAAGTTTTTCGTTTATACCACTCAAATTTTTACGGGTTTACTGTTTGGCCTTTTGGCGCTAACCTTACAGATGGACCATTTTTTCAGTTTCTCTATTGCTGTTTTAACGATCATTGCCATTAGTGGTTCTACTCATGATACGGCCGCTGATGGGGTATATTTAAATGAATTGACTCCAAAGCTTCAAGCTAAATTTGTGGGTTGGCAAGGTGCTTTTTACAACATTGCTAAGGTTTTATCTGGTGGTGTTTTGGTGTACATGGCGGGGCAGTTGGAAAAGGAAATCGGTATTCATAATGCCTGGATGGTGGTGATGTTTGCTTACGGGATTATTATGGTGTTGCTCGGTCTATACAATATGAGGGTCCTTCCTTCAGGAAATGAAGCAAAGCAGGTAAGCTCCGTTAAAGAAGGCTTTGCTACTCTGAAAGATGTAATCATTACCTTTTTTCAGAAAAAGAACATATGGTTTAGCTTGTGTTTCATTGTCTTCTATCGTTTCGCCGAAGGACAGGCCATTAAGATTGTTCCTCTATTTTTTAAAGCATCCCGGGAATCTGGTGGATTAGGTTTAACGACCTCAGAAATTGGTTTGCTCTATGGTGTTTTTGGATCAATAGCTTTCGTGTTGGGCTCTATCGTTGCCGGTTACTATGTTTCAAATAAAGGCTTGACTAAAAAAACGCTACTTATTTTATGTGCCTTTTTTAACCTGCCATTTGCAGCATATGCTTTCCTGGCAGTAGCGATGCCTCAGGAATTATACATCATCGCATCTGCGGTGGCCATAGAGTATTTTGGTTACGGTTACGGCTTTGTTGGTTTGATCTTGTTTATGATGCAGAATATTGCCCCTGGTAAATATAAAATGGCGCATTATGCTTTTGGAAGTGGTTTAATGAATTTAGGTTTTATGATCCCTTCGATGATCAGTGGTTTGCTAAGTGATTATTTAGGTTATAAGGAGTTTTTTATCTGGGTATTGATTGCTACAATTCCAGCCTTTCTGGTGACCTGGTTAGTGCCACTGATGCCAGCACAAAGTGAATCTGAAGAAGAAGAAAGTAAAATTATAGAAGAAGCTATCACTTAAAATAGCGGCATAATTAATTTAAAGATGTTTATAATGAAGAGATTTTTGATTGGAACATTACTCGCATTGCCCTTTTATGGTACTGCACAAGTGCAAGCTGTAGTAGACAGCAGTTATGCCAATGGTCATTATTTACAAAGACTGGAGTTTTTTAAAAAGATGCCTAATCAGAAAAATGAAATTGTTTTTCTAGGCAACAGCATTACCGAAGGGGGGAAATGGCAGGAGCTTATTCCGAATAAGCATGTGGTGAATAGAGGGATTAGTGGTGATGTTACTTATGGTGTAATCGCCAGGATGGATGAGGTGTTGGCGGCCAAACCTGCCAGGATTTTCATCTTGATCGGTATCAATGATATGAAGCGTGGAACGCCAGAGGAGGTTATCTTAAACAATTACAGGAAAATCATCCGTATGGTTAAAACACAATCGCCGGCTACAAAAATATATGTAGAAAGTATATTGCCAGTAAATAAGGCGATGCTGCCTGCAACTTATGCTAAATTATCTAATCCAGCCATCCTGGAAATGAACAATCAGCTAAAAGCAATTTGTGGAGCGGAAAAATTGAATTATGTAAATCTACATGAGGTATTTGCAGGGCCTGATGGCGAATTGAAAAAGGAACTGAGCTTAGATGGTCTCCATTTAAGGTCGGCCGCCTATATCTTATGGGCTGATTATTTAAATAAAATTCAAGCATTGTAATATGAATCGTATAAAAATATTTATGGCTACCTGTGTATTATTAGGCACCACAATGGTGGCAAATGCACAAAAAGAAGTTAAGGTTGACAGCAATTATGCCAATCCATATTACTTACAACGCATGGAGTATTTTAAAAAAATGCCTCATGTGAAGAACGAAATTGTATTTCTGGGCAATAGCATCACCGAGCGTGGAGAGTGGCAGGAGATCTTATCGGATAGTAAGTACCCGATTGTGAATCGTGGGATTGGTGGTGATAATTCATTTGGCATTTTAGCCCGTATGGATGAGGTGTTGACGACTAAGCCGAAAGCAATTTTCTTGATGGATGGGATAAACGATCTGTTTAGAAAATTGCCTTACGATGTAAGTATCAATAATTATAAAAGGATCATCAGGATGATCAAGGCTAAATCACCTAAGACAAAGATTTATATCGAAAGTGCTTTGCCTATAAATGAAGAAATGACCAAGGAACCATATACTAAGGGACGTAATGTAATGGTGCCAGTGCTGAATGCAAAGATTAAACAGCTGGCTAAGGAGGAGAAGGTTACTTATATCGATATAGTTCCTTTGTTTCAGGACGAAAAGGGGAATTTAAAAAAGGAGGTGACCATGGATGGTGTACACCTTAAAGCAAGTGCTTATATTGATTGGGTGGCTTATTTAAAAGAATTAAAATATTTATGAAGATAACAGGAACTTTTATAGACGAAATTTCGCACGATATTCCCCACCAAAACTGGGGTAGAGTAGAATGGGATAGAGATTTTGCGCACATGAAGTCTGTGGGAATTGATACTGTAATTATGATTAGGAGCGGCTACCGTCGCTTTATTACCTATCCTTCTGCTTACTTGCAGGATAGTTTTGGCTGTTATCATCCGCCGGTAGATTCTGTAGAGATGTTTTTGCAGTTAGCTGATAAGTATAACATGAAGTTTTACTTTGGTTTATACGATAGTGGTAAATATTGGGATACGGGAAACCTTCAGCATGAAATAGATTCCAACCGTTATGTAATTGACGAGGTTTGGAAGCAATATGGACATTACAAGAGCTTTGGAGGTTGGTATTTGAGTATGGAGATCAGCCGTAGGACAAAGGGTGCTACAGAAGCTTTTAGAACGCTGGGTCAGCAATGTAAAGATGTGAGTGGTGGCTTGCCTACGCTGATTTCGCCATGGATTGATGGTAAAAAGGCAGTGATGGCGGCTTCGTCTGAATTGACCAAACAGGATGCGGTTTCTTTGCAGGAACATGAAAAGGAGTGGGGGGAGATATTTGAAGGTATAAGTGGTGCTGTAGATGCGGTAGCCTTTCAGGATGGCCATATCGACTATCATGAGCTGGATGATTTTTTTGCCGTTAATAAAAAGATTGCGGATCAGTATGGGTTGCAATGCTGGACCAATGCGGAGAGTTTTGATAGGGATATGCCTATTAAGTTTCTACCGATAAAGTTCGAGAAGCTGCGCTTGAAACTGGAAGCCGCCAAAAGGGCCGGTTATGATAAGGCCATTACATTTGAATTTTCACATTTTATGAGTCCGCAATCTGCATACTTGCAGGCGGGCCATCTATTTAACCGATATAAAGAATACCTAGGATTAACAATTTGATTGACGCGATGAAGAACTATAGTGAAATTTACGAGCAGGAATTAATAGATAACGTGATTCCCTTTTGGATGAAACATTCGAAAGATGAAGTGGCTGGGGGGTACTTTAACTGCCTTGACCGCGAAGGAAACGTGTTTGATACAGATAAATTTATGTGGCTTCAGGCCCGAGAAGTGTGGACTTTTGCCACGCTATATAATGAACAGGAAGCCAGACCTGAGTGGTTGGAAATGGCAAAACATGGCGCTGATTTTATAGAAAAGCATGGCCGTGATACTGAAGGAAATTGGTACTTCTCATTAGACCAGTCGGGTAAACCTTTGGTACAACCTTACAATATATTTTCTGACTGTTTTGCTACTATGGCTTTTGCAGCGCTTTACAAGGCTGATCCGCAGGAAAAATATGCGCAGATTGCTAAAGACACTTTTTATAATATTTTAAAGCGTCAGACCAATCCGAAAGGAGATTACAATAAGGCTTATCCGGGAACACGCAATCTTAAAAACTTTGCCTTGCCGATGATCCTGAGTAATCTAGCACTCGAAATGGAGCATTTGTTAGATAAGAAAACTGTTGATGATTTGCTTAAAACAGTGATCCATGAAGTGATGGATGTTTTTTATCAAAAGGAGAGTGGCTTGATTCTGGAGAATGTAAATGTGGATGGTTCTTTTTCTGATTCTTTTGAGGGAAGATCAATCAATCCCGGACATACGATAGAGGCCATGTGGTTTATGATGGATCTTGGAGTTCGCTTAAATGACAAGCAGCTCATAGAGAAGGCTACTGGAATCGCCCTGCGTACACTTGATTATGGTTGGGATAAGGAGTTTGGTGGTATTTTCTATTTTATGGATATTAAAAATGCACCACAGCAGCAATTGGAATGGGATCAGAAGTTATGGTGGGTACACCTGGAAGCACTGGTTTGTATGGCTAAAGGCTATGAGTTGACAGGCAATGAGCAGTGCATGGAATGGTTTGAAAAGCTACATGATTATTCCTGGGATCGTTTCAGGGACCCAGAGCATGGTGAATGGTTTGCTTATTTGAACAGAAGAGGCGAGGTGCTATTGCCTTTAAAAGGTGGTAAATGGAAATGTTGTTTTCATGTGCCAAGAGCTTTGTTTCAAGTGGCAAAATCATTTCGCAATATTAAAGTAAAAAATGACCGTTCTCCTCTGAGTCTGGAACCTTTTGCCCTGAAGGAGGGAAAAAATTCCTAGGCCTCTTCGGAGAAGGTAATTTTTCCTTTAAGCAAGGTGGCTAGGCATAATGCTTAGCCATTTTTTTTACACACAAATTTTATAATGATGAAGAATTTATTATTAGGGTTGATCGTTACGCCGGTTTTTGCGTTATGTTATGTGAATTATCATCCGGCCGTTGAGGTTAGGGATGTTATTGGGGCCAAATCTTTTTTTGAGGATGAGGTAAAGCCAGATGGTGCTAAACCTTGTTTTAATGGGGCATATTATAGGAAAGTAGTGTCTAGTAAGGATGTCTGGTTGGGGATAGCGGGGACTGTGGTGTTACCTAAGATCACATTCGATAAGGCGAGACGAAATGACCAAAAGCCGGGACAGTTTTTAGATAATCCATCTATTTATATGGGTGGGAGTATGAATGAACAGGAAACAGATGTAGGTATGACCTGGGCGGTGATTAGGGATGAAGAAGGGAAAGTTAGTGCAGAAAGAAAAGCATTTCGTCCGTTCTTTAGAAGAGCAGGATATCCGAAAACAGGGCAAAAGGATAGCTGGCAGGATGCACCAGCCCGAAAAGAATTTTATTGGTATCCGGGTGAAGAGGTGAGTATGTCGCTAAGGATTGTAGCTGCGGGTAAACTGAGGTTTGTGGTTGAAGGGGCCGGAAAACGTTTTGAAGCTGATTTTGAAAGTGATGGCTATCACATGAATGGGCTTGGAGAGTTTAAGCGGGTTAATGCCATTGATCAGGTTAGAAATGAAGGTAAACCAGCACAACCGACCAAGACGCATGTAGAAAATTCAACTTGGAAGGAAACAAAATTGTTTAGACTGGTGGATGGGAAGGTTGTATCGGTTCCGATGCATAAAGGTCGATTTACAGATATGCGTTGTCCGGATGGGAAGTATTTTAAAATCACTTCTAATAAGAAGGAGGAAAAGATAGGTGCTGAAACGATTAGCATCTATGGGGATGTGCGTTAATCTGATCAATATAATTGATACATCGAAGATGAGTACAATTGATTTATCATTATTAACTTTGCGCCAACACTAACTAATATATTATCATATGAAAAGAACAGTTTATCTGCTGTTGTGCGTAATGTTATTGTCTTTCGCCAATACGGTGAAAGCAGACGAAGGGATGTGGATCCCGATGCTAATAGGTAAGAACTATGAGCAAATGAAAAAGCAAGGTTTTAAGCTGACTGCTAAAGATCTATACAATGCAAATGGTTCCAGTTTAAAAGATGCAATTGTTCATTTTGGTGGCTTTTGTACAGGTGAGATTGTATCGGATAAAGGTTTGATCTTTACCAATCACCATTGTGGTTATGATGCGATAGCTTCTAATTCTACGCCTCAGAATAACATTTTAGATAATGGTTTCTATGCAAAGAACTATGGAGAAGAAAAACCTATTAGTGGCTTATTCGTCCGCTTTTTGCAAAGAATGGAAGACGTTACTGCTAAAGTTAACGAAGCAACTAAAGGATTAAGTGGCGCTGAAAAAGATGCTAAAATGACTGCCGTTTTTAATGAAATCGCTAAAGCTGCTACTACAGGTCCTACATTGGAAGCTAACGTAAAAGATTTTTATAAATCAAACCAGTTTATCCTTTTTGTTTATGAACGTTTTGATGATGTTCGTTTGGTAGGTACGCCGCCTCAAAACATCGGTAAATTTGGTGGCGATACTGATAACTGGGAATGGCCTCGTCAAACAGGTGATTTCTCTATATTCCGTGTGTATTCTTCAACAGGGAATCAACCAGCAAAATATAACGTTCAGAATGTTCCCTACAAACCTAAGAAGTTCCTTCCGGTTTCTATTAAGGGCGTGAAAAATGGCGACTTTGCTATGGTTTATGGTTACCCAGGTCGTACAGATAGATACTTAACTTCTTATGGCGTTGATTTGGCTACTGAGAAAGTGAGTCCTACTATCGTTAAACTTCGCGATATCCGCTTAAAAGCATGGAAAGCAGAAATGGATAAAGACGTAAGTCTGCGTTTAAAACTGTCTTCTAAATATGCGCAGATTGCAAATTACTGGAAATACTTTATTGGCCAAACTGAGCAGTTAAAACGCCTAAAAGTTGCTGATGCTAAAAGAACAGAGGAGAAATCCTTTACAGAATGGGCTTCCCAAAAAACTGAATTTGCTGGTTTAATGGAGCAATACGATCAGATTTACAAAGATATCGATCCTATTTCTGTACAACGTACTTACATCAATGAGGGCTTTAACGCTTCACAATGGGTTGCTAATGCCTCTGGTCTTGGAAAAGGGTTAATCAACTTTACGAAAAGTAAATATGATGCCGCAACATATAAACAGATTCAGGAAAACATGAATAATGCGGTAACAGCTTATCAGGAGACCTATAATGAAACTGCTGATAAGAAGATCTTTGCAAAGATCCTTGCTTCATTCTATACTGATGTTCCTGTTAAATCGCAGCCTAAATTCTTTGCAGAAATTGCTGAGAAATATTGGACAGGAAATCCGGAAACTACTTTTGAGAAGTATGCGAATTTCCTTTGGGAGAATAGTAACTTCATTAAACCTGAGAAATTGAAAGCATTTATTGCTTCTAATCCTTCAGCTGAGGCAGTAACTAGTGATCCAGGTTATCAGTATGCTTTAAATGTTATTCCTGCTGAATATGTTAAAACTAATTTCGGTTCATTGGTTGCAGATTTCGAAAAGAAAAAAGCAGAGCTGGATCATTTGTATTTGAAAGCAATTTTAGAAAAGAATTCGGGTAAGTTGATGTATCCGGATGCGAACTCTACCATGCGTCTTTCTTATGGAAATGTTCAGGATTACTCTCCAAAAGATGGTATTGTGTATAAAACCACGACTACAATTGATGGTATTATGCAGAAATATATTCCTGGTGACAGTGAGTTTGATTTGCCTGCAAACCTGATTGAAAATTATAATAAAAAGAATTTTGGTCAGTATGGTAATGATGGTACTTTAACTGTTGGTTTTATTACTAATAATGACATTACTGGTGGTAACTCAGGTTCTCCGGTGATCAATGGCAATGGCGAATTGATCGGTCTTGCTTTTGATGGTAACTGGGAAGCAATGAGTGGTGATATTGCTTTTGATAAGAAATTTAAACGTACAATTAATGTTGATGTTCGCTATGTGCTTTGGTGCATTGATGTGTTGGGCGGAGCGAAGAATATTATTAATGAGTTGAAAATTATTAAATAATAGAAAAAATAACCGTTCTCTTCGAGCGCTGCATTGCTTCGCTGAAAGGCGAAGAACACTGAGGCGCTCTCTGAGAAGGTAATTTTTTTTAACAGGATGGCTAGGCAAGATGATTGTCTGGCCATTTTGTTTTTTGGGTTATTTTTAAATGGTGATTATTTTTTAGATATTGGATTATGAAAGCATTTGTATTAACCGCATTATTAGCCATTACATTAACATCCTTTCAAAGCGCTATGGCACAAACAGAAAAGAAGAAGAACACTGTTATTTTAAATCACATTGCAGTGTATGTTTCGGATTTAAAAACAGCAACAGATTTTTATCAAACAGTATTTGATTTGGAGATCATTCCTGAACCATTTAAGGATGGCAGGCATACTTGGTTTTCTATTGGAGCTGCGGGACATTTGCATTTGATTCAAGGTGCGAAAAGTAATGTGGTACATGAAAAGAATGATCATTTGTGTTTTAGTGTAGCTTCGATAGAAGAGTTTACTGCAAAGCTAAAGGCGGAGAAGATCAGTTATGAGAATTGGGCTGGTGCACAGAACACGGTTACCAATAGGGTAGATGGCATAAAGCAGATTTATTTTAAGGATCCTGATGGACACTGGCTGGAAGTGAATGACGACCATAAGTAATACGAAATAGCTAAGAGACTTGTACCAAAATCGCTGAATTAATAGCCAATTTTGAGGATTCTGAATGTGCTTAAATTGCTAATTTAGGAAGATGAAATCATTCGTTGCACTAAGGGTATTTGTGCTACTGGCCTTTCTGGGTTTAGTAGAGACTTCAAACGCCCAACCATTTTCTGTGGGCACTAAAAAAGTACTTTTTTTAGGTAATAGTATCACTTATAGCGGTCAATACATTACGGACATTGAAGCATATTGTACTATAAATTATCCGGATCAGAAAATAGAGTTTATCAATATGGGATTGCCTAGTGAAACGGTTGCAGGTTTATCCGAGCCAGGACATGCAGGCGGTAAATTTCCCCGTCCGGATCTTCATGAGCGTTTGGATCGGGTAATGGCACTTGTTAAGCCAGATCTTGTTTTTGCATGCTACGGGATGAACGATGGGTTGTATATGCCTTTTGATGAGGGACGTTTTGCTAAATATAAAGAAGGGATCAATTGGTTACATGATAAGTATGTAAAGGCTGGGATTAGAATCATTCATGTTACACCGCCAATTTATGATGAGTTGAGAGGTGGAAGTAAAGGTTATGCAGCTGTGTTAGATCGGTATAGTGATTGGTTGCTGGCTCAGCGTAGCGCTGGTTGGGAAGTTGCAGATCTACATTATCCAATGAAGAAGTACCTGGAGGCACATAGGAAGGTGGATGCTGCTTTTAATATTGCTGGGTTTTATTTAGCCGCTGACGGTGTTCATCCTGCTGAAGTGGGACATTGGATCATGGCGAAGGCGTTGTTGCTTTACATGGGCGAAAAACAGGTTGTTTCGGGGATTGATGTGTTGGCAGTAATTAAGCATCCTAAAAAGGAAGAGCTGTTTAAGCTGGTTGCACAAAAGCAGTCGGTGATGAAAGATGCCTGGTTGACAGCTGCGGGGCATAAACGCCCAATGAAGGCGGGCCTACCACTGGAGGAAGCACAAAAAAAAGCTGCTGAAATTGATGAACAAATCAGCAGCTTAATGAAGTAATGTTTTATTAAGGGCGGCTTTTATTTAAAAGTAAGTGTAGTTCCCTTTTTCGCTATTTATAGTAACTTGTTTTTGAGCTGAGCTTTCAACGCGACCGATGATTTGCGCATCGATATTGAAGCTTTTAGAAATGGCAATAATAGCTTCGGCTATTTCGGCGGGAACATATAGCTCCATACGGTGACCCATATTAAATACCTTATACATTTCTTTCCAATCTGTACCAGATTGCTCCTGGATCAATTGAAATAGGGGCGGGACAGGGAATAGGTTATCTTTAATGATATGTACATCATTGTTTACAAAATGAAGCACCTTAGTTTGTGCACCACCACTACAATGTACAATACCGTGAATTTGGCTTCTATAACCTTCTAGCACCTTTTTAATTACCGGGGCATAAGTACGGGTAGGAGATAATACCAGTTTACCAGCAGTGATTTCTGTGTGTTCATCAATCTTAACTTTGTCAGTCAGTTTTTTGCCACCAGAAAATACCAGGTCAAAAGGTACAGCTGGGTCAAAGCTTTCCGGATAAGCATTAGCTACAGATTTATCAAATACATCATGGCGGGCAGATGTTAATCCGTTAGAGCCCATTCCACCATTATATTCTGACTCATAGGTCGCTTGTCCAGAAGAAGATAAACCAACAATTACGTCGCCAGCTTGTATATTGTCATTGCTGATAATTTTATCACGCTCAATACGACAAGTTACAGTAGAATCTACTATGATGGTACGTACTAAATCACCGACATCGGCAGTTTCGCCGCCTGTAGAATAGATAGAAATGCCTTGGGAACGTAGATCGGCAAGAATTTCTTCAGTACCATTGATGATGGCGGCAATTACTTCACCTGGAATCAGGTTTTTATTACGACCAATGGTTGATGACAATAGGATGTTATCCGTAGCACCAACACAAATCAAATCATCGATATTCATGATAATGGCATCCTGAGCAATACCTTTCCATACAGAAATGTCGCCAGTTTCTTTCCAATAAACATAGGCCAATGAAGACTTTGTACCCGCACCATCAGCGTGCATAATATTGCAAAAAGCATCATCATTACCTAAAATATCGGGGATGATCTTACAGAAGGCCTGTGGAAAAATACCTTTATCTATGTTCTTGATGGCTTGGTGCACATCTTCTTTCGAGGCAGAAACGCCACGTTGGTTGTACCTGTTATCACTCATGTTGCTGCAAAGATAGAAAAAAATAACCCCTGCCAATTAAGACAGAGGTTATAAAACTAAAAAATAGTTAAAGTATTGAGGTTTGGTTTATTTTAAAAACAATAACTCTCTGAATTTAGGTAGAGGCCATACGCTGTCATCCACAATTTGCTCTAATTTATCGCAGTGGTAACGGATGGTGTCAAAGTGTGATTTAACCTTCTCATCGTAAGCAATTGCTTTTTCACGACTTTCTTCGATCGTGTTCACTTGTTTACGTTGCTCAAGCATTTCATCAATACTAGTTTTAACAACATTTAAGTGTGTCGATAACTTTTTGATGATCGCAAGAGGTGTAGCTAAAGCTTCTTCTCCTAAGCCAAGTTCTTTTAATCCTTTTGCGTTATTAATTAACGTGTTTTGGTAAGAAATAGCCGCAGGGATAATCATGCTGTTGGTAACGTCACCCATTACCCTTGCTTCGATTTGAAGTTTTTTGAAATAGCTTTCTAACAAGATTTCATGACGTGCATGTAATTCGCGTGGGTTAAATATATTTAGTTTACCAAATAACTCTGTAGTTTTCTCACTTACGTAAGCATCTAAAGCTTTAGGTGTAGTTTTGATGTTTGATAGACCGCGTTTTTCTGCTTCAGCAGCCCACTCATCGCTATAACCATTACCTTCAAAACGAATATCTTTAGATTCTTTGATGTATCTTTTTAATACAGTTAATAAGGCAACATCTTTTTTCTCACCTTTTTTGATCAATTTATCTACTTCAATTTTGAATTTATTCAATTGATCAGCAACGATAGCATTTAAAACTGTCATCGGTGCAGAAGAGTTCTCAGAAGAACCAACCGCTCTTAATTCAAATTTATTTCCAGTGAAGGCAAAAGGAGAAGTACGGTTACGGTCAGTAGAATCGAAAGAAATCTGAGGGATTTTAGGGATACCTAACCATAAAGAATCTTCATTTTTTACTTTCTTGATGATACTTCTAGAAGATTCGATTTCGTCTAATACGTCTGCAAGTTGAGAACCAAGGAAGATAGAGATGATCGCTGGTGGAGCTTCGTTAGCACCTAAACGGTGATCGTTGCTTACCGAAGCAATACTTGCTCTCAATAAATCTGAATGCTCATGCACCGCTTTGATGGTGTTGATGAAGAACGTTAAGAACATCAGGTTGTTTTTAGGCGTTTTACCTGGTGATAATAAGTTCTTACCAGTATCAGTAATTAACGACCAGTTGTTGTGTTTACCTGATCCGTTGATACCAGCATATGGTTTCTCATGTAAAAGCACTTTAAAGTTATGTCTTAAAGCAACTTTTTCCATTAAGTCCATTAACAACTGATTGTGGTCAATTGCAAGGTTGATTTCTTCATAAATCGGCGCACATTCAAACTGAGAAGGGGCAACCTCATTGTGACGGGTTTTCAAAGGAATACCCAATTTTAAAGCTTCGTTTTCAAAGTCAACCATGTAAGTAAATACACGCTCAGGAATAGATCCGAAGTAATGATCTTCTAATTGTTGTCCTTTTGCAGACATGTGTCCGAATAATGTACGGCCAGTTAAAGCTAAATCCGGACGGGCATTGTATAATGCAAGGTCAACCAGGAAATATTCCTGCTCGATACCTAATGATGCACTAACTTTAGTGATGCTTTTATCAAAATACTGACAAACATCAACAGCTGCTTTATCCATAGCAGAAAGTGCTTTTAATAAAGGAGCTTTATAATCTAAGGCCTCGCCTGTGTAAGCAACAAAAACAGTTGGAATACAAAGTGTTTTACCTGCTTTGCTCTCCATGATGAAAGCTGGAGACGAAGGATCCCATGCAGTATAACCACGAGCTTCGAAAGTGTTACGAATACCACCATTAGGGAAACTTGAAGCATCCGGCTCTTGTTGAACTAATGCACTACCAGCAAATACTTCAATTGCACCATCACTACTTGGCTCAAAAAACGAGTCATGTTTCTCAGCAGTTGTGCCAGTTAATGGTTGAAACCAGTGGGTATAATGTGTAGCACCTTTGCTCATTGCCCAGCTTTTCATAGCTGTTGCGATGTGATTGGCATCTTCATGGTTAATTAATTCACCCTGTTCAATTGAGGAAATAAGTTTCTGAAATACTTCTTTTGATAAGTAGTCTTTCATCTTTTTCTTATCAAAAACATTCACGCCAAAAAAATCAGAGATTTTAGTCGAAGGAGACTTTACTTCTGGTGAAATTCTTGATTGTGCCTCTTTTAATGCAATTGTTCTTAAGCTTTTCATCTATTTGTTTAAAGTTTGGTCAAAAATAGGTTTTTTATTGATTGTTTTCAATAAATTGTTTGTAAAAATACGAATGTTGGCAATTATTCAAAGATATTATTGTTGATTTTTGTGTTTTGGTGATGAAATGGCGTTGATATTTGCAATTTTTACGAAAATGATAATTTTAGGGGGTTGTTTTAACGCTTTTGTTAATTGCCTTGTTTTTTTGATTGCATTTCTCTGACCATATAGTAAGATAAATAGCCAAGAAATACAATTAACAGCACTATTGCTCCCCACATCCAGCTCTTTTTGACCAAGCCAGACTCCTTATCCAAGGCTTCGTTGGTGTTCTTTTCAAAATTAAGTACAGCTACGGAAGGGATGGTGTTACTGATGCTATCTTTAAAATAGCTCAGGTCGTACTTCGGCGCCTCCATGTTTAACTGCCCTGTTTTAATCACATATTGCTTATCTTTTTCAAGATAGGCAATCAACTCCATATTTTTTTGATAAGCCTCAATATTTTTTATCAACAAAGGTGAACTATCTTCATTTTCTATGATCAGAAACAGTTGTTTGTACCTGTTTTCTCCATAAAGATCAATTGTCGGCTGTTTTTCGGAGGAAATTATAATGTTTGTAAGCTTGTCTTCAGAATAGTGCCTTCTTTTCTGATTTACAAGAGGATTTTTTTCTGATATCCATGTTGTTCTTCTGTAATATTGGAAACCTTCCAGGTTTAATTTTAATTTATCTATTTGGTAGGGTACTTTGAAAGTAATAGAAACGATTGTACGTTTATTTTCTTTATCTTCTGTGGTTGTTACAGATGGTGCAGGTATATTGGTATAATGCTCGATCTTTAATGCAGAAGTATCCAATAAATAGATATTATCAGGCAATTGCCTAAGCAAGTAGGCGATCTCTTTCTGTTTTTCAAAGATCCTGATGTCAGAGAGATCTTTATTTGCAGTTTTTGAAATGATTTCCGGTGTAAGTGCTATTTTATAAAATCCATTAACACTTACCCGATCCAGGTTACCATTCCATTTAAAAGATTGCGCAGAGGTAACTGTCCAGTTCAGCAAAAATAAAGCACAGACGAAAAACTTAAATTTCATTATGCTCAGTTTCTTTTTTATCACTCGTAAGCAGCAGGTTTTTTAAACGCTGATACATAAATGAAATGACCAGTAATAATATTCCCAGAGAAATGAAGGCTGCGATTTTTCCACCTTCAGATAGTCCTCTTAAATCAAAAATGAATAATTTAAGTAAGGTGACGGCCAATATGGAGATGGATATGATCCGGATGTTTTTAGATTTCCATTTCATACCTATATATATACATAGTAATGCAAAACAGCCCCATAAAATGGCAAATCCGGATTTGTGATTGTTATTTAGAATCATCGCCATAGATTTTTCTTTTGAATATTGAGACATTACCATCAAATGATCCAATTCGGCGCTGGCAACATAAAGCACCATAAAGGCAATAAACCATTGCAGGGCAACCAGGCCGTTGATAGAATTTATACTCTTTTCATTCTTATAAAGTGTATAGAGCGTGGCAGCGATTAAAGCAACCAGCAAATAATGGAAAAGATAAGTGCTCAAACTGATGTTTTGTAAGTCCAGGTATCCGTTTCGTAATGAAATGGTTTCTGGATTCAATAAGAACGGGAAGCAAAGTAGTGATACGATTCCGATAGCTGCAACAAGGTATTTGAACTCCTCTGTTTCTGTGCTGCGGATAGAAATGAGTAGGATCGTAATGAACAAGTAACTGAAGCAACCTAATGCAAGTATTCTTAATAGAGGGAAATAAATGTGCGCCTGATAATTCAATTCTAAAGCGATAACTACATAGCTGATGATGATTACAGCGATGGCTAAAATGGTTCTGGAAGTCTTGATTTCCCGGAAAAGTATTGATTTGATTTCGGACTTAAGGAGTTTTGAATACAATATCAGCGCACAAATAACCCCTAAGCCGGTAATAAATCCCTTGTTAGCCAAAGGTGTAAGTCGGTTGTTTGTTGTGTACAAATTGCTTCCGTAAACTTGTTGCCAGTCCATAGCCAGACTGATCCCCAGTAAAACCAAAATGATAAGAGATGCTTGTTTAATGAGGGTAATGCCAGATTTTTGTGATAACCATAGTAGTAATACACTCTCTGCGGCCCAAAATAAGGTGATGTGGTTACCTTTTAATTGCACGGGAGCGGCCAGACTGATAAAGGTAAGCACCAATCCGATGAGCAGGTAAATCAGATTTCTGTCTATTTTATCATTTTTATATAATGCATAAGCAAATGCTAAGTTTACAAGTCCTAATAATGCTGTAAAGAGTCCTTGATAGTCTCCATTTGAAAGGTTGCTCAGGATCAGCATGCCTGCTGAATAATACAGGAAGGTGTTGCTCAGCAGAATTCCAATTTCAAGCGCGTTAAAATCTGTTTTTTCTTTGATGTTGTTAATGATATTCATCAGCAGGAATACCAGGTAAAATAACGATGCGAATAGGAGTGCGCCTAAAAATGGTGCAGCAGGCCTGTGTGGATCCATCAATACTTTGGTGGTTAGCCAGCCGCCAAATAGGATAATTGTAAACGCATAACAGATGATATTGATGATAGCCCATTTTTTGTAATAAGCCAATACCAGCATTCCAATATTTAAGATCAGCAGGTAGGTGAAAAGTACAATGTAATTGCCTTCGCCGGTACTCACCATAAAAGGGGCACCAAAGCCTCCAAGGATGGCAAAAATGGCAAGTTCTTTACGATCGTAACTGAGCGAGAGTAATACCGTAAATACTGTAATCAGTATGGTAAGGATAAAGGCTACCGTTTGGCTAAACAATTGATATTGATGAAAGCCTATGGTTACGGTAAAATATAGAATGGCTACACCACCACCTACCAGTACAGAGCTGAAGGTTGTAAACGATTTGCGGAGCCGATGGGCAAGTCCAACTAAAATACCACCACAAATGAAACCGATACTTACACGGCCAATCTCATTGATCCAATCTTTATCGATCGCATATTTCAGGAAAAAGCCCATGCCTAGCACAAGGATTACAATACCTATTTTGTTAAATAGGTTCTCTCCAATAAACTTTTCAAGATCAGGATTTCGTTCACTGAAAGAAGACGTTTTAATTGGTGGGGGAGAGAGGGGTTTCCGCTGAGGGAGTGGTTCAATCTCTACAACAGCAATCCTTTCGGGTTCAATGATTACAATTGGAGGTACTTCGATTTTCTCTTTTAGTGGTTCAGGAATGAAAGGTTTTATCACTTCTTGCTGAACGACTTGTTCTGCGGGTTTTTCTACAATAGGTTTTTCTCTGACAGGCTTTTCTGCGATAGGCTTTTCGCTAACTGTAGCGTTTTTATCGACCAGTTGAGATGATAGTTGCTCAATTTTAAGGTATAGAAAATCGAGTTTCTCGTTTAAATTCTTTTTTAATTGGAGAATAACAATTAGAAGTATAACAACGGAAATAAATACAATTGTTTCTAAAAACATAGAGGGCAGAAATTGGTTTCAATTTAAAGGTAATAAAAACCTAAACTAATTACCTTTTATTTCTTGCTTACTCCACCACTACCGAGAATTGTTTCTTTAACTTCGGCATCACCACTATAATAGATATGTCCTGATCCGCTAATAAACGCATTTATTTTTGTGTTGGCCGTAACGTTAATTGTACCCTTTCCACTCATTCTTGCCGAAAGTTCATTTACAGAAAGTGCTTTATTGCCAAAGCTGCCCGGACCACTTAGCGTAACGCTTGCAGTAGCGGCTTTACCACTAATGTTTGCTGTTCCAGACCCACTAACAACTCCTGTAATCTTATCTGCTTGCACGTTGGCCTTAATTGTACCAGATCCACTTAGGGTAGCTGCAAAATCCGTAGCCGTAATTGTCCCGTTAACCGTAAGGTTACCATTACCGCTCATGGTTAAACTGCTAATCTGCTTAGCCGTAACATAGGCAATGATCTTTTTATTCTCGTATTTTCTGGCCCAACTAGTCCAGCTGGTTTGTGGCCTGATGATTAGGATATTACTTTTTACCTCGCCAACTAAAGTAGCAATAGCTTCTTTATCGCCTTCAAATCTTAAACTTTCTTTATCACCAAATTTAACGATCACCTCAATTGGGCCACCAGCCACTATGCCATTAAAATTTTTGACCTCTCGTTCATCAGAAGTCTGTGTAGTTTTATTTATGGCGGAAAGTGGAGCAGCCTGGATATTGTTAACCTGCGAAAATAAGAATGATGCTAAGAGGATAGTGAGTAATGATTTCATGCGCTTAATTGTAATTGTGCTTAAAATTAAAATGATATTAGGTACTTGTAGCTATAAGACGTATGATTTTGCAGAATGTTGCATGGGATTGGCGAAATAGGATCAATTTTTGAAAAAAATTATTTGACCAGTACGCCATCATGGAGCAGAATACCGTCCCTAATGGCATTTAATAAGAAAAGATCAACCCTACAATCCAAGCTTTGTCTACAATGACTAGGATCCTCGTCATCTATTTCAATGGTGGCAACACGTACATGTTGCTCGTCAAAAATCTGATAGCACTCATTTTTGAGCGGCTTAATTGTGTACGAGTGGCCGAGACCTTGACTATCGGCTGCTTCGATATTAAATTTTTTCATGGCATAAAGATATTTTATATAGCTCTTAACAAATTGAATAACAGAATGTTCTGTTGTCTTTGTTTTTATTAAAAAAAAATATCTAACGGCCTGAATGGGGAAATAGTATAAGATAAATTACTCAGTTGCTACCTTTCTGTGTTACAGTATCGCAGCAACTGAGTAGTAATTTGCAATTATTTGGTATGCTTTTCTACCCATTTACGGGCGTTTACAAATGCTTCCATCCATGGAGAAACTTCATCTTTACGACCTTGTGGGTAATTTGCCCAATGCCATTGGAATAATGAACGCTCAATATGCGGCATCATTACCAGGTGGCGACCCGATTCATCACACATCATGGCTGTATTGTAGTCAGATCCATTTGGACTAGCTGGATAGCTTTCGTAAGCATATTTAGCTACAATGCGGTATTTATCTTCTGCGTAAGGTAATTGGAAACGACCTTCACCATGTGAAACCCATACACCAAGCGTGCTGCCTGCTAATGTAGAAAGCATTACCGAATTGTTTTCCTGTAGGGTTAATGAGGTAAAGATACTCTCGTGTTTACCACTTTCATTGTGCAACATTTTTGGTTTCTCAGCATGATCTTTATTGATCAGTCCAAGCTCAACAAAAAGCTGGCAACCATTACAAACACCTACAGATAGGGTGTCAGGACGGCTAAAGAAATTTTCTAAAGCTACTCTGGCTTTTTCATTGTACATAAATGCACCAGCCCAACCTTTGGCTGATCCTAAAACATCAGAGTTAGAGAACCCACCTACAGCACCAATAAATTGGATGTCTTCAAGGTTTTCTCTTCCTGTGATTAAGTCAGTCATGTGTACATCTTTTACATCAAATCCCGCAAGGTACATGGCATTAGCTAATTCGCGTTCAGAGTTACTTCCTTTTTCGCGGATGATGGCAGCTTTTGGACGAGGCTTACTTTCGTCAATAGCAGGTTTCTTTCCATCGAATTGAGTCGGGAAGGCGTATTTTAATACATGTTTTTTATAGTTGTCAAAACGCTCTTTGGCTTTAACCGGTCCGCTTTGTTTTTTATCTAATAGATAAGAAGTTTTAAACCATACATCACGTAAGTGATCGATATCGAAGTTTAATGCGGTTGTATCACCATTTTTAATGGTTAAAGTAGCAGTGTTGCTAACTTCTCCAATTTTATGGTAAGCGATTCCATTTGCAGCAAGTGTAGCTTCAACAGCTGCATCCGCCTGGAATACGATACCTATGTTTTCCGCGAAAAGTAATTTAACGTTATCCTGTTCGCCTAAAGCAGACAAATCAATAGTTGCACCTAGATCACGATCAGCAAAGCAAAGTTCTAGTAGTGTTGTAATTAAACCACCACTGCCTACATCATGTCCAGCTTGTATTTGTTCTGCTGAAATTAATTGCTGAATCGTATTGAATGCATTTTTAAATTGAGTTGCATCTTTTACATCAGGAGTTTCGTTGCCAATTTTATTTAAAATCTGAGCGAATGAAGAACCACCTAATTTGTAAGTATCATTAGACAGGTTGATGTAATAGATTGAACCACCATTTTTTTGCAACACTGGTTCAACAACCTGAGTAATGTTATTACAATTACCAGCAGCAGAGATGATCACTGTACCTGGAGCAATCACATCACCGTCTTTGTATTTCTGTTTCATCGACAGGGAATCTTTTCCTGTTGGGATATTGATTCCAAGACTGATTGCGAAATCAGAACATGCTTTTACAGCTTCGTATAACCTTGCATCTTCACCTTCATTTTTACAAGCCCACATCCAGTTGGCTGAAAGTGATACACTTTTCAATCCATCTTTCAATGGTGCCCAAACGATGTTGGAAAGAGATTCTGCAATCGCAATGCGGCTACCAGCGCCAGCATCGATCAAGGCAGAAAGCGGGGCGTGACCTACAGATGTAGCTACACCTTCTTTACCCTGGAAATCCAATGCCATCACACCACAGTTGTTTAGAGGCAATTGTAACGGTCCTGCACATTGTTGTTTGGCAACACGGCCACCCACACAACGGTCAACCTTATTCGTTAACCAGTCTTTTGAAGCTACTGCTTCCAACTGCAATACTTGTTCAAGGTATTCGTTCAGCAAGTTTGGATCATAAGTAACTGGTTGGTATTTTCTATCTATGGTTTTATCGTCCATAATTACCTTCGGAGAACTGCCGAACATATCTTTCAATTCCAGGTCCATAGGTTTAACACCTGTGGTTGCCGATTCGAAAGTAAAACGATGATCTCCTGTTACTGTACCTACCGTGTACATTGGAGAACGCTCGCGGTCTGCAATTTTTTGAAGGGTATCTATATCTTTTTGACCAATCACCAAGCCCATACGTTCTTGTGATTCGTTGCCAATGATTTCTTTTGAAGATAGGGTAGGGTCTCCGACAGGAAGTTTATCCAGGTCTATCTTTCCACCAGTTTCTTCAACCAATTCCGAAAGACAGTTTAAGTGTCCACCTGCACCATGATCATGTATAGATATAATGCTGTTGTGTTCACTCTCTACCATACCACGCACTGCGTTGGCAGCTCTTTTTTGCATTTCAGGGTTTGAACGTTGAATTGCATTTAATTCAATTCCAGAACCTAAAGCACCTGTATCGGCAGAGGATACTGCTGCACCACCCATACCAATTCTATAATTTTCTCCACCAAGGATAACGATTTTGTCGCCTGTTGATGGTTTATGTTTTTGTGCCTGACTAGCTTTTCCATAACCTACACCACCTGCAAGCATGATTACTTTATCGAATCCTAACTTACGTGAGCCTTCTTCGTGCTCAAAAGTTAATACTGATCCTGTGATTAGCGGCTGCCCGAATTTATTTCCAAAGTCAGTAGCGCCGTTAGAAGCTTTGATCAAAATGTCCATTGGTGTTTGGTATAACCAGGCTCTTTCTTCAACTCCTTTTTCCCAAGGGCGGTTTTCTTCTAATCTAGATAAGGCAGTCATATATACTGCAGTACCAGCTAGCGGTAATGAACCCTGTCCACCAGCCAACCGGTCTCTGATCTCACCACCAGATCCGGTAGCTGCACCATTAAACGGTTCAACTGTTGTTGGGAAGTTATGTGTTTCAGCTTTAATCGAGATTACAGATTCGAAATCACTTAAAGCATAATAATCAGGTATATCAGCACGTTTAGGAGCAAATTGTTGAACTTTTGGACCTTTAACAAAGGCTACGTTGTCTTTATATGCAGAAACAATATCATTAGGATTTTCTTCAGAAGTCTTACGGATCAGTTTGAACAGCGATGTAGGTTGCTCCACACCGTCGATTACAAATTTACCGTTAAAGATTTTATGACGGCAATGCTCAGAATTAACTTGTGAGAAGCCGAATACTTCTGAGTCAGTTAATGGTCTGCCCAATCTTCCAGCCAGTGCATTTAAGTAATCTACTTCCTCATCGCTTAATGAAAGACCTTCCTGTTTGTTGTAAGCAGCAACATCAGTAATTTGAAGGATAGGCTCTGGTTGTATATTTATAGTATATATATCCTGATCAAGCTGATTGTATTTTTGAGAAAGCATTGGGTCGAAACCTATAAAGTTCTCTTCTACTTTTTGAAACTCCTCAATACGGATAATGTCTTGAATATCCATGTTTTGAGTGATCTCTACAGCATTTGTGCTCCACGGTGTTACCATTGCAGCGCGCGGACCAACAAAAAAATCAGTCAATGTTGTTTCTTGCTGAAGTTTTGCGCCGCCAAACAGCCATTCTAGTTTCGTAATATCAGTTGTAGATAGGTCTCGTTCTATTTGTAAAGCGAAAACCGTATTGGATGGGCTTAAGAAGAAATAAATCATGCTTTTTTTTTGAAGATGCAAATTTAGCGTTAAAATTTTAAAACAGTGTGATCGTGTGTAATATATCATTCATTTTATTGCAGTATCTACCTGTTTTGTTAGATTTCTTTAGCTTTGCGATAATCTTTTAGAGAATACGACCAATTATACGACCGCAGAAATCCATGGGGAATGTTTTTAAGTTTAAACAATTTGAAGTAAACCAGTCTGGCTGTGCTATGAAAATTAATACCGATGGCGTATTGCTTGGCGCCATTGCCGCGCAAGAGGATGCTAAGTATATTTTAGATATTGGAACAGGAACAGGGGTGATTGCGATGATGCTGGCGCAGCGTTTTAAAAATGCTCAGGTTGACGCGGTAGAAATTGACGAACAAGCAGCGCTTGCTGCTGAAGGTAATTTTAACAACTCAGACTTTGCTGCCAACTGCAATGCGCATCACAATGATATTTCTGCTTTTCAAACTGACCGAAAATATGATCTTGTGGTTTCAAATCCGCCATATTTTGTGAATGACCTCAAAAACCAGGAGCACAGAAAAGGAATTGCCAGACACGCAGGTTCGAACTTGTTTGAGTCTATGGTGGAGCGTGTTGCGGAGTTGATGGATAAATCGGGAAGTTTCTGGTTTATTTTGCCGGTAAAGCAAGCGGAGTATATGGTTAAGATCGCTTCGACTTATGGTTTGTCCCCATCTATAGTGATTCATCTCCATTCAGATGACAGTAAGCCTGAGTTCAGGTGGATCGTTTGTCTTGATTATGCGGGTAAGATAACCTTGCATCAAAATTTAAACATTTATGAAACAGAAGGTGTTTATACAGTTGCTTATAGGCAACTGTTAAAAGACTTTTTTCTTGCTTTTTAATCGATTATGAAGAAAATAGGATTGATGTCGGATACGCACGGCTTTTTAGATGATGCCGTTTTTAAACACTTTGATGATTGTGATGAGATTTGGCACGCGGGTGATTTTGGACCTGATGTAGCGGAGCGACTGGCAGCCTTTAAACCTTTAAGGGGTGTTTATGGAAATATTGACGATAAAGAGATTCGTTCAGTGTACCCGGAGCACCTTCGTTTTAATTGCGAAAATGTAGATGTGTGGATGACACATATTGGTGGATATCCGGGTAGGTATGCTTCGCAGGTAAAAAGTGAAATTTACACTAAGCCTCCGATGTTGTTCATCTGCGGGCATTCCCATATCTTGAAGGTGATGTATGACAAGAAAATAAATTGTTTGCACATAAATCCCGGTGCAGCTGGTAATTCAGGCTGGCACAGAATAAAAACTTTGATTAGATTTTGTATTTCGGAAGAAAAAATACATACCTTAGCCGCCATAGAAATAGGGAATAGATAACGTATTAAATACACTAAGTATATGGCAGGTATAAAAACACTTGGTCAATTCATAATCGAGAAACAGGCTGATTTCTCTTATGCAAAAGGAGAGCTTTCCAGACTGCTGAGGGACATCGGGATTGCTGCTAAAATAGTGAACCGCGAGGTGAACAAAGCTGGTTTGGTAGACATCTTAGGTTCAGCGGGGACGGTGAATATACAGGGTGAAGGACAGCAAAAATTAGATGTATTTGCCAATACGCAGTTCATTAGTGCACTTACGAGTGGTGGTGAATGCTGTATTGTAGCTACAGAAGAAGAGGATGATTTTGTGCCTATTGATTCTCCGGTCTCAAAAAATGCCAAGTATATTGTTTGTATTGATCCGTTGGATGGTTCTTCAAATATCGATGTAAACGTTGCTGTTGGAACGATCTTCTCTATTTATAGAAGAAAATCAACTGAGGGAATGGCAACATTATCCGATGTATTGCAAAAAGGTACTCAGCAGGTTGCTGCGGGTTATGTGATTTACGGATCATCGACTATGATGGTATATACTACAGGAAAAGGAGTTAACGGCTTTACTTTAGATCCTTCTATTGGTGAGTTTTGCTTATCGCACCCGAATTTAAAAATACCTGAGACTGGAAATATCTATTCTATCAATGAAGGTAACTATGTTCACTTTCCAGAGGGGGTGAAGAAATACATTAAATATGCTCAGGTTGAAGATAAAGCTACTAACCGTCCTTATACTTCAAGGTATATTGGTTCTATGGTAGGTGATATTCACAGAAACCTGATCAAAGGTGGGATTTATATTTATCCAACTACTTCTAGTTCTCCAAATGGTAAGTTGAGATTACTTTACGAATGTAATCCAATGGCTTTTATTGTTGAGCAGGCTGGGGGCGTAGCTTCTGATGGATTTAACAGAATATTAGAAATTGAACCTACAGAATTGCACCAGCGTACTTCTATCTTTATTGGATCTTCTCAAATGGTTAAGGTTGCAGAAGATTTGATGGTACAGTACTCTGCGGATAAAAACAATGCGGCAGTTAATGGAAGCGCTGTGAAGGTTAATGTAGAATCGCTGAATGTAAATGGCAGTGCTAAGTAAATAGATTTATAGTAATTAGTTGAAAGGCCTTATCATTGAAAATGATAAGGCCTTTTATATTATCGTGTGCGGAAGAAGGGAACAAACCCTTTATTAAAGCAATGAAGGATTGTTTCTTTCTGCTTCAAATTCTACATCAATAGTTTGTGCTGCTTTGTTTTTGGAGGCTGCTACAGCAAGTTGATCACAGCGTTCATTTTCTGGATGATTGTTATGTCCTTTAACCCAAACAAATTTAACGTCATGTAATTTATATACGTTTAAAAAACGCATCCAAAGGTCTTTGTTCTTTTTTCCTTTGAAGCCCGTCTTTAACCATCCAAATACCCATTTTTTTTCAACAGAATCAATTACATACTTGGAATCTGAAAATACAGTGACTTGCTGTCCTGGCGTTTTTAAAGCTTGTAGTGCTACAATCACAGCTAGTAGTTCCATTCTGTTATTGGTAGTCATCCTAAAGCCTGCACTCAACTCCTTATAGTGTTGCCCTGCTCTTAAAATTACGCCATAACCACCTGGTCCGGGGTTTCCACTTGCTGCTCCGTCTGTATATACTTCAATCATATTTGAAACAAATCTACCTTTTTAAGCCTTAAAAGCAATTTATAGGCGGTAATTAATATTTTTGTAAAAAATAAAATAGCTGAAATATAATTGGTTAAGAAAAATGTTGAGTATAATCTTTAAAAATATTTGAATAAAATGTTTTTAATCGTACTTTTGTGACACTGAAAAAAACATGGTGGTTTTAGCTCAGTTGGTTAGAGCATCGGTTTGTGGTACCGAGGGTCGTGGGTTCGAGCCCCATATTCCACCCTGTATGGGGCAAAGTCTTTAAACGAGATTTTTGCCCCATTTTTTTGCCCGTAAAGCCTTGTTTTCCAGGTATATTAACGGATCAATGGGATCAATCCCAAAAGTTGTGGAGCAATCGATAAAATTATAGATTTGTATTTCTATACCGTTTTATATTTATGCCATCAGCTACTGCATCCTTGCTCAGATTATTTCTGCCAGATTTTATACTAGAGAATTTTGAATTCAAAGGGGTTATTGAGGATAGTGAAACCTTCCATATCGAACTCGAAGAATTGAATAATCCCCCCTCAGAATGGGATGGGATCAAAGTTTTGTCCAAAGGCTTTTTCCCTCAGATTGTAATTCAAGACTTTCCTATCCGTGGTCATAAAGTGTTTTTTCAT
>NZ_SJSM01000008.1 GCF_004331685.1 Pedobacter hiemivivus
GGGATCTTAAAAGCAGAGTTTGACCTGTATGGAGCCCAAACTGGCTTAAGGGAAACGACAAGAAAGATCAGGGACAATATACAAACCTATAATCAGATAAGGCCGCATGCCAGTTGTGATTATCTGACCCCGGAACAAGCGAATCTTAAACATGGTGAACTGAAAAAAAGATGGAAACCAAAAAAATATAAATCAGAGCAAAATTCAACTTGTATAACCGAATCAGGAATTACAAATTTGCATGTATAGTCAATTCAAAATTAATTCAACAACCTGTATAGCTATATACGGATAAGACACCTAGGGCTCTGGTAGGACCGTAGGTCCTTTTAAACTCCTTTCGGATTCCTTTCAAACTCCTTGTTGTGTACCAGCCTACTCGAAGGACTCTCGAAGGGTACTTTAGATCTGTTAAATCCCAAATCTGATTGGAGTTTTGTAAAATTTATAATATATTCGTTTAACCTAAACCAAATATGCCGGTATATCAATCTCTTACAGATGCTGAATTGTTCTCATTGCTATGCAATAGTGATCATAAAGCTTATACCGAGATTTATGACCGTTACAGTGGTTTATTATATGTTCATGCTTATAAAAGAATTAGAAATAGGGAAGAAGCACGGGATTTGATTCATGAATTATTCTCTGTTTTGTGGAGCAAGCGAGATCAAATTATTTTAAAAACAGAACTTTCCGCCTACTTATATAGAGCTGTCAGGAATCGTGTGATAGACCTGGTAAACCATAGTAAACTTCAAAGCAGCTACATCAGTTCCTTTGATGGCTTTTTAAATAACGGGACCAATATAACAGATCATGTTATCCGGCAAAAGGAGTTGAGTCTGCTGATTGAGAAAGAAATAGATTCGTTACCGGAAAAGATGAAACAAGTGTTTAACCTCAGCAGAAATGAGTATCGCAGTCACAAGGAAATCTCAGAAACGCTTGAAATTTCTGAACTTACAGTGCGTAAACAGATTAATAATGCTTTGAAAGTTTTAAGGCCTAAACTTAGTAAACTCCTAACTTTCTTTTTTTTATAGCAATATGCTAAATTGATTTAGTGTAGATGATTGGTTGATTTGAAAATATTTTCATTTTTATCTACTCCATACCCCAAGGTTATTCGTCAATATGTTAAATAAGACAAAAATGTCTTTTGCGTATATGCATAAACCAGATATAAAAGATTTATTAGAGCGGTATAAAAACGGCGATTGTACCAAAGAAGAACGTTCACTTGTAGAGAGCTGGTATTTGAACTGGGACACTTCATCGTTTGATCTTTCTGATCAGGAACTCCTGGCGGACCTGGCGCTGATAAAAAGCGAATTGCCAGGTAAAAAAGGGCGAATGTTTTTTTATTACCGAATTGTTGCAGCTGCGGTTGTATTGCTCACATTGGCTACAGCGTTTTATTTCTTTAATTATCCTCTTACATCAGATAAAAATCAGGTAGCATTGGCTAATTCAGACAAAGTAGTGCCAGGTAGCAATAAAGCAACATTGACTCTGGCTGATGGTTCAACTGTTACATTAGATGCTGCTACCCCCTTGGATGAAATTAATCAGTTTGGTGTTAAAATTAGTAAATCAGGCGAAGGTAGACTGGTATATATGGGTGATAAAAATGTTGAAGTTACGAATGCCTATAATACAATACGTACGCCTAAAGGTGGACAATACGAGGTCACGCTACCTGATGGAACCAAAGTCTGGTTAAATGCAGCATCTAAGCTTCGCTTTCCCGTTGCATTTGCGGCTAATGAACGAAATGTTGAGTTGAGTGGGGAAGCTTATTTTGAAGTGACAAAGGATAAAAAAAGACCATTTAGAGTAAAGTCTGCACAGCAGGAAATTACGGTTCTAGGCACCCATTTTAATGTAAATGCTTATAACGATGATGTTTTTGCCAAAACTACCTTGCTTGAGGGTAGCGTAAGGGTAAATAAAGGTTCATCACAAGCATTACTTACACCCGGGCAACAAGCAGTCAGTAATACCGGATCTGCGGTAATCAGTGTGCGTAAAGACGTTGATGTAAATGAATCTGTAGCCTGGAAAAACGGGCTTTTCATGTTTGAACAGGAGGACATTTTTTCTATCATGAACAAAATCTCAAGATGGTATGATATAGAAGTAGAATACCGGGGAGATCTGAAAGGAAAAAAATACAGTGGCAATATTTCAAAGTTTGAAGATGTAACTGAAGTTTTAAAAACGATGCAGTTTACCGGTACCATTCAGTTTAGAGTTGAAGGAAGGAGGATTGTTGTTATGCCTTAAACTCTACATACAATAGCAAAAAAGACCCGGGAGCGTTTGCACCGCCCCGGATCAGTTAAGGTTTGGAAAACCTTGGCAAGAGAACCAAACCGTTTCAAAAGTTTTAATTTCACTTACTAACCAAATGTACAAAATTTTTAACGACCTACCATGCTGGGCATCACCCCGCATGGGATCAATATTTCTACTCCGAATGAAATTTACGATCATCATATTGCTTACAACGATTATCCAGGTTAATGCGTCAACGTATGCGCAAACGATCAACCTGAAGGTTAAAAACGCCAATATAGAAAAGGTGTTTAAATCGCTTAGAGAACAGAGCAAGTATAATTTTTACTATGAAAATGACATGATCAGCAAGGCTAAGCCAATTACCTTATCCGCTGTGAACGAGCCGTTTTTAGCTGTCTTGGAAAAATGCTTTGCAAACCAGCCATTTACTTATTTAATTAACAACAATACGGTTGTGGTAAGGAAAAGAGCAGAACAAGCAACTCCAGTTCTGAAAAAGGCCGACATAACTGTTACGGGAAGGATAGTAGATGAAAATCATTCACCTGTACCCGGAGTTTCAGTTAAACTGAAAGGAACAACTAAAGTGGTTTCTACGGATAATAAAGGAGAGTTTAACATCAGTGTTCCTGGAGATGGTACACTTGTGTTTTCTTATGTCGGATATCAGTCTCAGGAAGTTCCGGTTAATAACAGGAAAAACATTCAAATAAATCTTGTTCCTGTTCAAAATGAACTCAATGATGTGGTAATCACAGCTTTTGGGGGGACGCAAAAAAAGATAGAAACGCTGGGTGCGCAGTCTAGTCTTAACGTAAAAGAGCTAAAACAACCCGTTGCTAATTTATCAACCGTATTGGCTGGAAGGGTTTCAGGATTAGTTGGAGTGCAGAGAAGTGCGGAACCTGGACTTGACAATGCTGATATCTTTATTAGAGGACTAAATACTACAAGTTCAAATAGTCCATTAATATTGGTGGACGGAGTAGAGCGGTCCTTTTCTAATCTTGATCCTAATGATATAGATGGCTTTACCATATTGAAAGATGCTTCTTCTACTTCAGTATACGGAGTGCGAGGTGCAAATGGAGTAATACTTGTCACCACTAAACAAGGAGTAGCGGGCAAAACCAGTATCAATTTTGATTACTATAAAGGCTACACAGAGTTCACACGTGTTCCAGAAACCGCCGACGGTGTTACCTATCTTCAAATGGCTAATGAAGCAAATGTAACAAGAGGAGGTGTGCCAGAATATAGTGCGGAGAAAATACGTAAAACATTAACGCAGGAAGATCCATTGTTACATCCTAATATCAATTGGATGGATCAACTATTCAATGATTTCGGAAACAATACCAAAGTCAATATGAATATCAGTGGTGGATCTGATAAGATGACTTATTTTGTGTCAGCTGGTGTTTACGATGAAAACGGGCTCTTCAAAACGGATGATTTAAAGAGCTATGATTCAAAAATCAGTTTTAATAGGTATAATTTTTCGTCCAGACTGAACATCAAAGCAACAAAAACCACTTCCCTGGATCTTGGGATTAAAGGCTTTATTTCTAATGGAAATTATCCAGGTACTGGTACACAGGATATTTTTAAGGCTGCTTTTAATGTGTATCCTACGTTATATCCAATGGGTTATTACCCTGATGGGAGTGAACCTTTCGTTTCTACAGGTTTCGGTTTAAATAGTCCGTATGGCCTGCTGACCAACCGTGGGTACGTTTCCACATATAACAATCAGATCTATTCAGATATCCGGGTAAACCAGGATTTAAGTTTTCTGGTAAAAGGATTGTCTGCAAGGGCTTTGTACGCTTTTGATGCACAGAACAATAACCGGATTGCGCGTACGAAATCTCCTTATACAAATTATGTCCGAAGTAGGGATCAGAATGGTAATCCCATTTATGACAATACCAATCCGACAATAGGGAATGATTTTCTGAACTTTTCAAAAGAAAATGGTGGGAACAGGCAGTTTTATCTGGAAGGTGCGCTGAATTATGACAATACTTTCGGTAAGCACCACGTTGGTGGTTTGTTATTGTACAACCAGACAGATAAGGTAATATCTTCGGCCACAACATTAATCCTTTCTTTGCCTTATCGCAATTTGGGGATGGTGGCGAGGGCAACCTATGCTTATGATGAACGGTACTTAGCCGAATTTAGTTTCGGATATAATGGGGCGGAGAATTTCTCTCCTGATAAACGTTTCGGCTTTTTCCCTGCCGGTGCAATAGGTTGGGTTTTATCTAACGAAAAATTTTTTGAAGGTGCGAAAGACATATTTCAGTTGTTAAAGATCAGGGCCTCTTATGGTGTGGTGGGAAACAGTAAGATTAATGTATTTAACTCTAGTGGTCTGGATGAAAAAGACCGCTTTCTTTTTGAAGGACAAGTGTCGGGAGGCGGAAGTTATGCTTTTGGAAGAGATCCTAATTCCATGGTGGTTAACGGCCTGGCTATTTCTAGGTACGCTGCGGATGTAACCTGGGAAACAGAGAAAGATATCAACCTTGGATTAGAGTTCAAAACTTTTAATAATGCGCTTTCCATGCAGATTGATTTATTCAACAGAAGAAGAGAAAATATTTTTATCAGAAGGGGCGCTTCAATACCATCTTTTATGGGAGTAGGTGGAGATCTTGTTGGAAATCTTGGAGAGAATAACAGTAAAGGGATAGATGTTACTGCCGAATATTCGAAAAATATTGGAGCAGTTGGATTGCAATTCAGGGGAACCTTTACCTATAATAAAAATGAAGTCATTGAAAATGACATGCCAGAACAGTTATATCCATGGTTGGAAAGGCGTGGCCACCCTATAGGACAACGGTTTGGCTATATTGCGGAAGGCTATTACACACAGGCAGAGATCAATAATCCTGAAGTGGCCAGAACAACAGGTACGGTACAGGCTGGAGATATCAAGTTTAAAGATTTAAACGGAGATAAAATAGTAGATGCCATGGACCAAACCGCGATCGGACAAACTGATCTTCCGAAAATTGTTTACGGATTTGGAACGAACATATCCTACAAAGGATTCTCTTTAGGTGCCTTTTTCCAGGGCGTAGGAGATGTAGACTTGTATTTGGCAAGCGAATTTATGCCTTTTAGAAATGGTAGCGGAAGAGGTAGTTTATATAGCAATATCACCGATCGGTGGACTGTGGAAAACCCTAATCAGAATGCCTTTTATCCCCGTCTTTCCTATAGTGACTTGAACCAGAACTATACAGCAGCTAGTAGTCATTGGCTCAGTAATGGAAAATTCCTAAGATTGAAAACGCTGGATTTCGGCTATACGTTTTCGAAAACGACATTCAGGAAACTGGGTGTCCAGAATCTGAGATTATATTTTCTTGGGTATAACCTGTTTACCATAAGTCCTTATAAGCTTTTTGATCCAGAGATGGGCAATGGTACTGGAACACGTTATCCCAATATCAAAACATACAGTTTAGGTTTAAATGTGTCATTTTAAATAAGATGAAGATGAAAATAAATGTTAAGGCTTTAAGTTGTTTTTTGCTGATCAGCTTCAGCACCTTAATTTCCTGCAAGAAAGACTTTTTAGGACAAATACCCGATGATAATTTAACGATTGATGATGTTTTTAAAAGACAGGTATACACGGAACGTTTTCTTGCGAATGTATATAGTTATATCAGAAGTGAGGTAGACAACAATACGGAAAACACACCTTGGGAGGGACTCTCGGATGAGATGGACGTAACTTATGATGATTATCCGACTTATGCTATGAATACTGGAAATTGGGATAGAAACAGAGGTAGTTATAACTATTGGGCACATTACTATCGCGGGATAAGAAATGCCTCCTTCTTTTTGCAAAACGCAATTCCAGGAAGAAGTGCGGATATGCCTGATCAGCTATTGAAAAAGTACAGGGCGGAGGCCAGGTTCTTAAGGGCGTACTTTTACTTTATGATGCTCAGACAATATGGGCCAGTAGTGATTTTACCTGAAGAACCATTGCCGATAGACGCGACAATTGATGAATTCAGCCTTCCAAGGAGCTCTTTCGACGAGTCTGTCGATTATATTGTAAGCCAGATCGATATGGCCCTTCCTGATTTGCAGGAGCCGGTGTCCGATATCAATAATATAAATGATTACTCGAGAATGAACAAAGGAATGGCCCTCGCTGTGAAGTCGAGATTGCTGTTGTACGCCGCTAGTCCTTTATACAATGGCAATACAGATTACGCCGCTTTTAAAAATCTTGACGGTAAACAATTGATAAGCCAGCAATATGATGCCACTAAATGGGCAAAAGCTGCTGCAGCTGCTAAAGCTTTAATTGATGGTTATCCTCGATACACTTTAAATAAAGTGTATACTAATGGAGTTTTAGATCCTTACGCATCGGTAAAAAATGTATTTCTTGAAATCTGGAATCCAGAGGTAATTATGGCCAAGAGTTCTGATATGTTCTCGGCTGATATCAGTGGCTCTCCACGTCTTGGCGCCGTAGCTAATTCTCCGGGAGTAGGCGGCTGGCATGCATGGGGGCCGACCCAATCTGCTGTTGATGCTTATTTTATGGCAAATGGACAATCGCCGATAACGGGTTATAACCCTGATGGAAGTCCGATTGTCAATCCATCTTCAGGCTATACCGAGACGGGGAACGCAGCTGCCGCGACAAAGTATTATGATGCAGGTGCTTCGAATATGTATGTAAACAGGGAGCCTCGTTTTTATGTGGCGATCACTTTTGATCAAAGTAAATGGCTTAATGGTGCGGGTGGTGCAAGTATAACGAATCCTATGACCATATCTATGCTAAATGGAGGTAATGGTGGAAGATATACCGGAAGGAACTGGTCTAGAACAGGCTATGTAACCAGGAAGCTGGTACATCCGGGGACTATTCTGACTACCAGTGGTGGTACTGTGCAGCGACTGGAAGTTAAAATACGTTTAGCCGAAATTTATCTGAACTACATTGAAGCGTTGAATGAATATGATCCCACTAATCCGGATATCTTAAAATACTTGAACATGATCCGTGAACGAGCCGGGATTCCGCAGTATGGTAATGGTGGACTACCTGTACCAACTGACATGCGTGCGGCTATTTGGAAGGAAAGAAGAGTAGAACTTGCCTTTGAGAACTTTAGGTTTTTTGATACCAGAAGATGGAAAATTGCGGAGCAAACAGATGGCGGTGCATTTTATGGGATGAATACGCTGGCTACAACCAGAACGGATTTCTTGAAAAGGACAGTTTTTGAAACCAGGGTTTTCCAGAAAAAAAACTATCTGTGGAACATTGTTCAGACCGAATTAAACGCAGACAAAAACCTGGTGGAAAATCCAGGATGGTAGCCATTTTTTTTATTAATTTTTACGATTAAATCAACGAAAACATGAGAACTTTAAATAATATCAAGATCTATAGTACGCTAATCATATTTGTATTTTTGTTTAGCAGTTTTAGGAGTACCGGATACCTTAGTCCTAACTTGATTAGCTTTGACGATCACTACCGTGGCGTGCCAAATGTTGAAGCAACGGTAGAATTGACAACGAGTGAATTGAGCGGTAACCTGATCTGGACGCCCAATGCTTTGACTGATTATAAATTATATATATGTGTTACAGCTATTAATGGTAGTTTTAGTGAGCGTTACACAGAATATCATGAAGTGTATTATAATGTAGGACAGTTTAATTTTAGTCTTTCACGGTTCTATGCTTCAGGAAACGGCACAATTAGAATCGCAATTACCCCCTACAAAGTAGAGCCAGATCTTCCGCCAACAGGCACACCAATAGATGCTGTATTTCATATAGATGGTATGTGTTCGATGGCAAGTTTCGGGACACTCTACTGGAATGCCTATAACTATTATCCCTTTTCCGGTCCTGTTTTGGAATATTTTACATATCCTAATTAATCTGAGATGAAGAACATAATTTTTTTTTCAGGCTGTCTGGTATTACTTTCGGTGTTTTCTGCATGTAAGAAGGAATTGGTAGATGTTGTAAATACAACCATTACCGCTCCCGCGCTGCAAGCGCCCTCAAACAATACCTTAATTAATTTAAGCCCTTTAAGTAATGCTGTAGTCACATTTGAATGGGATGCTGCAAAAACTGGCAATTATACTATGTCTTTTTATGAGGTGGAGTTTGACAAAGAAAACGGAGATTTTTCTAATCCGGTTTATAAGGCAATAACCAATAGGTTGGGGGTGGAAAATAAGTTACTTCTGACCCATAGAATTTTGAATCGCGTTGCACATCTGGCTGGAATAGCTGAACTGACTAAAGGTAAAGTTAAATGGAGGGTAAAGGCAAATACGGGTGTGGTATCCGCTGTTTCACAATCTGGAACATTGGAATTGAATAGACCGGAAGGAACAACTGACATTCCTACTGAACTCTATTTGACCGGAACTGCTACTGAGGGAGGTACAGATCTGAGTAAGGCTGTTAAGTTTAAGAAAATCAGTGATGGTGTGTTTGAAATTTATGCAGCTTTAAATGCAGGTACCTATACACTAGTCAATAAGGTGAGCGGCGAACCATTAAGTTTTGTTTTGCGAAATGGCTTAATCAGCTCTGGTAAATTGGAAAACAGTCCAGTATCGACGAAGATCATATACCGCATTAATCTGGACTTTAATACAGCATCGGCCACGCTGACCGAAATTGTATCTGTCGGACTTTGGTTCTCAGGATACAATGCAATAAAAGCCAATCTACAATACGATGCAGGCGGTATTTGGAAAACAACCTTTAATAATGCTTGGAAAGTAGAGTCATGGGGTAAGGATGAACGCTATAAATTCAGAGTAGTTGAGAAGGATGCTGCGGGTACCTTAACCACTAAAAACTGGGGAAGTTCAAAAAAAGATAACAATCGGCCTACGGCTACTGAGGCTGCAAGCTATTATTTTCTTACTGCGGTAGACAATACCCAATATGACTATTCCTATAAGTTTGCCGCAGAGTCAGTCAATACTGAAGTGCAATTTAAAATGTATTCATCAGGTGATTATACACATACTGTAATCTTTAAATAAAACAGAAATGCGAACAACAACTTCAATATATAAAATACTGGGTACACTTACGCTGGGATTATTCCTATTCAGTTGTACCAAAGAGAAGATGAGTATAACCCCTCCTGAGGTGATTGAGGAAGTAGTGGTAGATTGGTCAAAAGCTGCAGGCCAGGCGCAAACAGCGCTGGATGTTCAGTTTTACAATACCCAGGCTAATTACTACAATCAGAATAATAATGGCCATATCGGGTTCAATTACTGGTGGAATGCGCATGCTTTGGATGTTCTTATAGATGCCTACAACCGGACCAAAGATGCAAAGTACATTACTAAAATGGATAATTTGCTTGCCGGATGTTACGTTAAGAATGGCAATACCTATTGGAATACTTTTTATGACGATATGGAATGGTGGGCGCTGGCCTGCTTGCGCGCTTATGATGCTACGAAAGATGAAAAGTATAAAACCATGGCAAGGCAATATTGGACATGGATAAAAGTAGGCTGGAGTGAGGTTAAAAATGGCGGTATTGCATGGGCTTCGGGTTCTAAAGATTCTAAAAATGCCTGCTCCAATGCTCCTGCGGTAATTATTGCTGCAAAGCTATATCAACTTGATAAAAATCCAGATGACCTGGTATGGGCAAAGAAGATTTACACCTGGTTAAAGACATACGTTGTTGAGCCGAAAAGAGGATTAGTTTATGATGCTTGGGGAAATCCGAAAGAATCAGATATGTATACCTATAACCAGGGTACCTGGATCGGATCTGGTCTTGAATTATTTCAGATTACCAAGCAGACAACTTATCTGGATGATGCCTTGCGTACAGCAAATTACCTTATGAATGATGAGGTAAGGTTTTCTCCTTCTGGAGTTTTGAAAGGTGAAAATACCGGTGACGGTGGTCTGTTCAAAGGGATTTTTATTCGTAATATGGCACAGTTGGTATTACAGGGAGTTTTAGATGATTACACGAAAGGCTTGTATATTAAGTACCTCGAGAAAAATGGTAAAAGCTTGTATGCGAAAGCAACCCTGTCGCCAGAAAATATCTTTGGGGCAGATTGGGCAAGCAGACCTAGCAGTAAAATAAGCGACAGCTCCGTTCAGCTGAGTGGTTTAATGTTATTTGAAGCGCTGGATGAATTAAAACGTGCGAACTTGTTAAAGTAAGCGCTCATTTGTTGAAAAATCTTGAAATATTAAATATTCCCGCCATAAAAGCGGGAATATTTTTTTGAGTAATTACTTTACCTTAATGGAAGAATTACGTACAATCAGGTTGGTAGAAAGGGTTATCTTTTCTATAGGTTTTTCATCAGATTCCATCTTTTGTAACAGGATGTCGATGAGTTTAAGAGAAATGTCTTTTACAGGCTGCCCAATAGCGCTGATAGAAGGATTGTAAATCCTGAAGAAGTCCTGGTCGTCAAAAGCCACAACAGCAAGGTCATCAGGGATTTTCAATTTCAGCTGACTGATCGCTTCAAGCCCCTTAAACGCCAGGTAATTGGTTGAAAAGAAAATGGCGTCCAATTCCTTGTTCTTTTTTAAATAAGTACTTATCGCTTTGATGTTTTCTTCAGCAGACTGATTAAAAGGGATCTTTAGTATTTTCGGCTTTTTCCCATTTTTAATAAGGGTTTTTTCATACCCGTTAAGCCGTTCTACCATCTGGGTTTGATCGGAGGAAGTCGTCACCAAAGCAATGTTTTCAAAACCGGAATCAAATAGATGCTGTACTGCTTTTTTTGAAGCATTGAAATTGTCAACAACAACATAATCTGTTTCTAAATCAACAAAATACCGGTCAAAAAGGACTACTGGTATTTTGTTGTTGATCATTAATTGAATTTCATCTTCCAATCCCTTCGGCGGGGTAATGATATAGCCGTCTAAGTTTTGTTCGATGAAAAGTTTAATCAGTTCTTTGGTCTTTTCAGTATTATCGTCTGTACTGCAATAAATTATTTTATACCCTCTTTTGTAAGCGTCTTCTTCAATAATCCTGGCTACGGCAGAAAAAAACACATTGGAAATATCTTCTATGATTAATCCGATGATATTTGTTTTCCCTGTTCTCATACCTCGTGCAAACTGGTTTTGCTTATAACCCGTATCCTCAATAGTTTTGAGGATCTTTTCTTTAAGGTCCCTGCTGATCCGTTTTTCGTCTGCTCTGCCATTCAGCACAAAGGAAACCGTTGTGATTGATGTATTACATCGTTGCGCGATATCCTTGATAGAGAGTTTAGCCATATGGTGTACTAGTGTTTTACTTTATAAAATTTGTAAGCGAATAGAAAGATCACAATATAGCAGATTATTGGGGCATAATAGGCATTTTCAATTCCACATTTGTCGGCTACGGCTCCCATGATAAAAGGAAAAAATGCACCACCCACTACACCCATAGATAAAAATGAGGCTGCCTGCTGCGTACGTGCACCAAGGTTTTTAAGGCCCAGACTAAATATGGTGGGGAACATAATACTAAAAAAGAAATTGATCATCAGTAAAGCGATGAAGGATACCAGTCCAAAGCTTTGTGCTACGATGATACACATGATGATATTACCCAAGGCAAATGTTGCCAGTAATTTGTTAGGTGCAATAACCCGCATCAAAAATGTTCCAATAAAGCGTCCGGCAAGCATCATCCCCATAAATAACACCATGTAGTTTCCAGCCTCAGCATCGCTAAAGCCCATTTTTTCGTGGGCATAATTGATGAAAAACGCCCAGGTACCTGCTTGTGCCGCTACATTAAAAAACTGCGCCGCAACTGCCCATACAAAATGCTTATGATCAAAAAGTTTTTTATCTGGGGCAACGTCTACGTTTACAGCAGCTTCATCAGTTTCAGAGACCGCATGAGGATCTGTTGTAGGCGGAACTTTTACGAAAGAAAAAGATATAGCCACAAGTAAAATAACAAGGCCAATTACGGCATATAGAACTTTAACAGAAGTTAAGTCTGTACTGCCCGCCACGTTATTGCGTAATAAAAAGTAACTGCCGATTGCCGGGCCGAGCATTGCGCCAACGGCATTGAAAGACTGAGCAAAATTGATACGCTGATCACTGGTCCGCTGATCACCTAATGAAGCCACGAATGGATGTGCTACAGTTTCTAATGTAGATAAACCACAGCCCACAATAAACAAGGCTATGCCAAAAAAAGCGAAAGAAGAGACATTGGCTGCGGGGATAAATAGAAAGGCCCCGATGGCAAATAACGATAAGCCTAGAAGTACGCCTTTTTTATAACCAAAGCGTTTCATAAACAATCCAGCAGGGATTCCCATCACTGCATAGGCACCGAAAACGGCGAACTGCACGAAGGCCGATTGTGATTTGGAAAGACTCATGGTATGTTGAAAGTGTTTGTTTAGTACATCAGCCATGGTAATGGCGATGCCCCAGAACATAAAAAGGGAAGTGACAAATACGAGGGTGACCAGGAATTTTTTGTCTGTAAAGGCGGCTTTTTGTTGCATAGTTTAGTGTTTAATTTGGTTAGTAAAGGTTTAATGAAATAGGAAAATTGTTTCCAAACATAGTTATACTAAAATGATTTAGCAACAAGAGTTATTTTCTTTTATATTTGATTATGCTTTTATGGAGAATTTTAATTTTAAACAATTATTTATATTCGCTTACAAAATAATCAACTATGTCCACACCTTCTTTTAAAATGGATGATCATCGTGAAAACGAACTCATTGCCGCTTTAATATTGGGGAGTGAATCTGCTTTTACGGAGATTTATGAGCATTATTGGTTAAAATTATTGGCGCTGGCTTACAGTCATACCAAAAATAAGCAAGCTGCAGAGGGAATTGTTCAGGATGTTTTTATCAGTGTCTGGAACCGAAGAGGTACGCTTAAAATTCATTCGCTTTCTAATTATTTTGCTATAGCAGTTAAGTTTTCAGTCTTTAAATACAAGCAAAGAGAACAGCGCAGAAGAGAAATTGAACTGGAGAACTGTAAATCTGAGGAGCTGATTCAGGATGACAAAATGATTGAAGCACGTTTCCTGGAAGAATATTTTAAGGGTGTAGTAGATCAGCTGCCCGATAAATGCAGAATGGTTTTTAATTACAGTAGGGTAAAGGGATTAAGTAACCCTGAAATAGCCAAAGAGATGAATATCTCAGGAAAAACCGTCGAGGCTCATTTAACAAAAGCCATTAAGGTATTACGGGTTTCTATGAAAGACGCCGGGTTTTTATACTTCTTATAGGCAAAAGACTAAATCGTTAAAATTATATTTTAGTTTTTTTTTATTTCCACTAAGGGTATGGTATGCACTTATGGTACTTCTTATTATAAGCCCAAATATAAACCATGACGAACGACAGAATTAATGCGCTGATCGCAAAGTATTTTGATGGAACACTAACCGAAGCAGAGCGTGTAGAACTCAATCAGTCTTATGACCTTCAGTCTGATCAGGACATAGAGTGGATGGCTGACAGTTTAGGCGAGGCTGGACAGGTTAAACAAAGAATGCTTTCAAATATCGGGCAGGAGATCTTTTCGAAAAAAGTACGCAAAATAGACCGCAGTCACTACCGGTTTATATACGCCGCAGCAGTACTTTTATTGGTCGTTATGGCATGGTTATTTTTCAAACCTTTCTCAAAGCCGGTAATTGATACGAAGCAGGCGCAACTCACAAAAATTAAGCCGGGCAGTAACAAAGCCATACTAACACTTGGCACAGGGGGCCAAATTGTGCTTGACCATATCGCGCCCGGTAAGGTCGTTGAACTGGATGGCGTAAGGGTACTGAAAACCAAAGAAGGGCAAGTGGTTTTTACAGTTGTTGCAGGGGCAGGCGTAGCAGCTCAGCTAGGTAGCATTAGTACCCCTAAGGGCGGACAATATGAAGTCGTTTTACCCGATGGTACTAAAGTATGGCTAAACTCAGCTTCTTCTATCCAGTTTCCTACAGCATTTACCGGAACTGAAAGAAAGGTAAGCCTTGAAGGTGAAGCTTATTTTGAAGTGGCAAAAAACAAAGCTATGCCCTTTAAAGTAAAAACCAATTTACAGGAGATCGAAGTTCTGGGTACCCATTTTAACATTATGGCTTATGATAATGAAAATAGCATTAAAACAACCCTTGTAGAAGGATCTGTTAAGGTTTCCTCTAAAGGCGGACGTGCATTGTTAAAGCCAGGACAACAAGCCGAATTAAATAAAATCAATAACCATCTTTCGATACAAGAAGTCTATACCAGGGACGCAATTGCCTGGAAGAGCGGCATATTTATGTTTGCACATGAAGACATTCGTTCCATTTTAAATAAAATTTCGAGATGGTATGATGTAGAAGTTATTTACAAAAATACTGCCTCAGCCAATCGGTATAGCGGTAGCATTTCCAGGTTTGAGGATGTTACTGAAGTGCTAAAAACAATGGAAATGACAGGCACGGTTCATTTTGAGATCAAGGGAAGGAGGATATACGTTATGGATTAAACCATACCTGATCACAATGTGCTAAAAAAAAGACCCGAAGATTGAGCCCTCCGGATCTTTTACGGCTTTTGAAAGCCTTTAGCAAGATTATCAACTTATTCTTCAAACAAGTACTAAAAACTTACTAACCAAATGTATAAATTATTTCACACAACCGTATGGGGTGCTACTGGTCCCCTGCGTTTTAAATTTCTACTGACCATGAAATTTATCTGTCTGTTTTTGCTGGTGATCATATTCCAGGGGAAGGCTGCATCATTCGCGCAGCGTGTAACGTTGAATGTAAAAAATGCTTCGATGCAGAAGGTTTTTGAATCTTTAAATAAGCAAACCAATTACAACTTTTACTATAATGATGAGCTGATCAGGAAGGCGCAAAACATAAGCCTTTCGGTGACTGATGCTCCATTGATGGAGGTGCTAAAGCAATGCTTTGAAGGGCAGCCTTTTACTTACTCTGTTAATAAAAACATGATTGTATTGCGCGCTTATACTGCGGCAGAGCAATTGCAGCAACAAGAGATTGTTGTTTCTGGAAAGGTAACAGATGATAAAGGGGTAGGGATTCCAGGAGCAAGTATAAAAGTTAAAGGAACAAATCAGGCTGCCACTACAAATGCCGAAGGTGTTTTTTCGATCAAGACTAATGAAAATGCGGTATTGGTGATCTCTTACGTAGGTTTTATCAATCAGGAAGTGGCTGTGCAAGGCAGATCTACGATAAATATTTCGTTAAAACAGAGCGAACAGGAATTGGCGGAACTGGTTGTTGTTGGTTATGGTACCCGCAAAAAATCAGATTTAACCGGTTCCATATCCACTGTAGATGAAAAGAGGATTAAGGAAATTCCATCAGGAAATGTAGCCGCTGCATTACAAGGCAGCGCCCCAGGTTTGTCTGTTCTGAAATCTGGGGGTAACAGTCATCCCGGAGCACCTCCCTCTATCAGGATAAGGGGCGAAAGATCTTTAGGCGCTGGAAATGATCCTTTGATCATTTTGGACGGGATACCTTTTAATGGAAACCTGAACGACATCAGTCAGGATGACGTGGTTGGGGCAACCATCTTAAAAGATGCTTCCGCCACCGCAATTTACGGATCAAGGGGTGCCAATGGCGTGATCCTGATTAGTACAAGAAGAGGGAAAAATGGCAAACCCGTAATAAGCTATAGTGGTTATGCAGGTTTTAACAAGACTTTAGGTGATTATGATGTAATGGATGCAGAACAATTCTTGTCGTTCAGGAAATGGGCAAGGATCAATGGTTCAGCTCCCAACACTTATACCGGAATTAACGATCCCGCTTTAATATCAGATGAACCTACAAAAACAATTTTTTCGGATAAAACAGAATATAATTTATATAAGGCCGGCACCAATACAAACTGGCAGGACCTATTATACAAAACTGCATTGTTAACCAATCACCAGGTAGGTATTTCGGGAGGTACAGAGGTAACACAATATGATGTATCTATAGGCTATTATACCTCAGGTGGGATTTATCCGGGACAGGGAATGGATCGTTACAGTGTTAAACTGAGCATAGATCATAAACTTGGGAAATACATTAAGGTAGGACTCAGCTCTTTGAATAGCTATAATCTGACTAAAGGGATTAATTTTAACCCCGTGAGCCAGTTTTTACAGGCCAGTCCATTTTCTACTCCTTATCTCCCTGATGGCACCTTGTCTACCTTTTTGCCCGGAAGTAACATGAATGTATGGAACCCGCTTGCTGATTTTAAACCCGGCAATGTGTTAGACGATGTGAAGCGTTTAAATACTTTCACTACTGCCTATCTAGAGGCCGACCTTACACATGGTTTTAAATACAAGTTAAATACGGGTATAGAACTTAGCCCAGAAACACAGGGTAAATTTTATGGAAGTAATACGACCAAGCAGTTGGGAACCCCGAATTATGGTTACAATAGATCTGCTACTGGTTATAATTACACCATAGAGAATATTCTTACCTATGATAAAACAATTGCTGAAGATCATGCCCTGAATTTTACAGGCTTATTCAGTTTGCAGAAAACGCGTACTGAGGCGAACGATGTGAGCTATCGTGATGTACTGGCTGATTATATTCAGTATTACAATCCAAAGTATGCTTCTAGTGTAACCAGTAGTGGGGACTTTAACAAGGCTTCCATATTGTCTTACATGGGGCGTTTAAATTATACCTATAAAAATAAGTACCTTTTAACGGCAACGCTACGTGCCGATGGTTCTTCGCGACTTGCAGCCGGTAACAAATGGCATTCTTTTCCTTCAGCTGCTGTAGGATGGAACATTAAAAATGAGCAGTTCCTGGAAAACAATAAAACCATATCAGCATTTAAACTGCGTGGTAGCTACGGAAGGATAGGTAACCAGTCGATTGGCGCCTATGAAACTATTGGTGGTTTAACAGGTATCTATTATAACTATGGGGGGACCAATGTACAGGGGACTTATCCGAACCCAGATGCGCCCGCAAATATCACGCTTGGCTGGGAATATACCAGTACACTGAATTTCGGTCTGGATTATGGTCTTTTTAACAATAGGATCACGGGTTCAGTGGAGTATTATCAGCAGAAAACCAGCGATATCTTACTTTATCAGACTTTGCCAAGAACATCTGGCTACAGTAAGATCAGGAACAATATCGGAAATACCGAAAATAGTGGTATGGAGTTTAACCTGAGTACAATTAATTTCGAAGGAGCCGATCAAAACAGCTTTAAGTGGACTACAGATCTTAATGTGTTCTTTAATAGAAATAAAATCACAAAACTGGCTTCAGGAGTAACAAAGGACCTGGCCAATTCTTGGTTTGTAGGTTCGCCGAGTGGTGTGTATTTTGATTACAAGCGTGTAGGTTTATGGCAAAACTCACCTGAGGATATTGCACTGGCCATCAAGTATGGTATTGTGGCTAATCAGACTGCTTATCTTACCGGTCCAAACTCACTGGTGGGAACGGTAAAGGTGGCGGATATAAATGGGGATAATAAGATTACTGCTGACGATCGGGAGATTTTAGGTTCCAGACAACCAAAACTGGAAGGTGGGATGACGAACAGGTTCACTTATAAGAATTTCGATTTCTCTTTTGTCGCCTATTTCAAATACGGAGGGAAATTAAAATCAGGTATCCACGGTGGCTGGGCAAATACTTTTCAGGCTGGTTATAACAATCTGGATGTTGATTACTGGACGCCGGATAATCCTGTTAATTACTGGCCTAAACCTAATTCCACTTTGCAAAACCCAGTCTACAAATCAACGCTGGATCTATTTGATGCATCGTATTTAAAAATTAGGACAGTAACATTGGGCTATACCCTACCTGCGAAAGTATTGAAATCTGTTGGTGCCAGATCGGCAAGAATTTATACAACGGCATCTAATCCATTTACATTTTTCTCTCCTTATATGAGGGATGCGAAAGGACTGGATCCGGAAACCAATTCCGGAATAAACGAGATTACACCATCCCTGTGGTCAATGTTGTTTGGTCTTAATGTTTCATTTTAATAAAGATTAATCATGAAAAAGACAATATACACGCTATCAGTTCTGTTAATAGCCGTAATAATTCTTGCGGGCTGCAAAAAGGAACTGATCGAAGAAAATCATTCCAAATTAACCGAGGATTTTTTCTCCACTCCACAAGGAATTGAAAGTGGACTTAATGCTGCTTATGGCGGTTTGCGTACCTTGTATGGTCCTGAGCAAGGACTGGAAGCTTTTACCAACATCGGTACCGATGAATTTAGAATCGCCAATGGAAACCGAACCACCAATGTGGCCGATTATAACACTTCTTACAATTCAGGGAATGAGTTTTCTGCTAACACCTGGGACAATTGCTATAAATGGATCAATACCTGCAATGGGCTCGTTGATTTTGGCGCAAATTTAACTGGAGTTACGGAGACTGTAAAAAAGCAGAAAATTGCTGAAGCGAAGTTTTTACGCGCCTTTTACTACTTTACTTTGGTACAATTATTTGGTGATGTAACTTTAAATAAGAACTTTTCCAATAGTCCGCAAACAGCTGCTACCAGGGACAGTAAAGTTGATGTATACAATTTTATCATCTCAGATCTTAATACTTGTATTACAGATCTTTCACCTAGTCCACAGTTAAACGCTTTACAAAGCGGACGGGCTTCTGTTGCGGCGGCGAAACATCTATTGGCTAAGGTTTACTTAACTCGAGGATATTCGAACGCAGCGGTACCAACCGACTTTAAGGATGCGTTTGATATGGCAAAAGGACTGATCGATCAGAAAGCGGCCTTAGCTATAGGCTTAATGCCCGATTTTGCGGATGTGTTTAAACCTGGGAATGAGAATAAACAGGAAGTGTTGTTTAATGTTCAGTATTCCCGCGATCTGACTTTTGGTGGTGCCCATACCTGGAACCATTTGTATGTTGCTCCGTATGATGCTTACCTGGGCGAACGTAATCTAAATGACGGAAGATCTTTTGCCTGGTTCAGGGCAACGAAATGGGTATATGAGACTGCATTTGCAGATAAAATTAACGATAGCCGCTATTACAAGACATTTCAGTCGGTATGGAAAGCAACTAAAGCGCTCAATCAAACAGGCTCGGGAACGTATGCTGTAAAAGTAAATGGAACCACCTATAACGTGAACCTTCCTAAGGTTAATGTTGGGGATACCGCAATGGTATATCCAGGGTATAACATGACCATTGAAGAAATCAGGGCCAAGAAGTACTATGTGTTTACTCCTGAAAACTATACGAACAACAGGATATTCCCAACTATGACCAAATACTTGGATCCCAATCGTTTAGTGCCTAATGAAGATTCGCACCGACCGATCATCGTTTTCCGTTTAGCCGAAACTTATCTGATTGCTGCCGAAGCTGCATTTAAGCTGCAACAGCCAGATGTAGCGGTGGGTTATATAAACGATGTGCGCAGAAGAGCTGCCGCAGTGGGTAAACAAGCACAGATGGAAATTACCTCGGCGGTAGTGAATATTGATTTTATTCTTGACGAGCGGACAAGGGAGCTATGTGCCGAAAATACCCGGTGGTTTGACCTGGTAAGAACCGGTAAACTGGTAGAAAGGGTAAAGGCTTACGACGACTATGAAGCGAATAAAAATATCCAGAGTTTTCATGTGTTAAGGCCGATCCCGCTTTCTCAGATCAATGCAGTGACAACCGGAACGCCTTATCCTCAAAATGACAAGTGGTAGTAAAAAAGACAGGATTATGAATTTTAATATACTCAGGGGAATTTTTACGGTATTACTTACCCTGATGACCTCTTTTCAAATCTTCGCTATACCTCCGGGTACAGCGAAGATTTTCAGCTATCCCTTGCCTTCAATTTACAAAGCCTCCTCTTTTTTTGAGTTGCAGGTGAACGGAGTAACCATACCTGTTGTTGGTTACAACGATAAGTATGACTACGCCCAGCTTTCCATGAGTAAAGGAAAAGCAGAGTTTACGATTAGTCTAAAAAATGGAGATAAGGTATCTGCATACAACATTAGTCCTAAAAAATTATCCATCGCAGGTATACAAACCGGTAATACGCTTAAGTTTACACTTCATAATGACGAATATCTTATCGTTAAAATCAATCAGTTCAGGGAACTGGTTATTGCGGCGGATGGGGAGGAAACTGATAAACCATCTTCTTTTGGAAAAGGGATTTTTAACATTAGCACGCAGCCTTATGCTGCAGTTAGCTCGCATACAGAACTGGCAACTGGGGCTATTCAAAAGGCTATCGATGACGCTGCGGCTTATAAAGGCGGGAAAGGCATTGTTTATGTCCCGGCGGGGGTTTACCCGGTAAGAAACTTAAAACTGAAAAGTAATATGAGTCTTTATCTGGAAGGTGGGGCGGTGTTATTATTCAGCGGAGAGGAGAAGGACTTTAAGATCAGCGCCCGTAAGGCTTCACAAAACAGAAACCTTACCTGGTGGATTGCAACAGACAGTGGCGCACATGACATCAAGATCTATGGACGCGGAACACTGGATGGGAATGGAAAGTACTCAACGGAAAAAAACAACCTTGGAGCGCATATCCTGGCCATTATGCATACCGAAAAATTTGAACTTAATGGGCCGGTAATCAGGGAATCCGGAGCCTGGGCTATCATTCCCACCCGCTCTAAAAATCTGGTGTTTCAAAACTTTAAGCTATTCAACCGTTTTGATATGGGCGAGAATGACGGTATTGATGTCATAGAGTCACAAAATGTATTGGTAAAACATGCCATTGGCATTGCGCTCGATGATCCTTTCTCGACAAAGACCTGGACGCAGAATACAGATTTATGTCGCAATTGGCCTGGAAAACCTATGGTTCAGGACGGAGTACGATTTGAAGATTGTATTTCCTGGACTTACTGCTACGGTTACAAAATCGGGCAGGGAGTAATGCAGGACCAGCGGAATATTGTGTTTAAGGATTGCGTAGTTTATGATGCCGCAGTAGGCATCGGCATCCACCATAAATGGGGAACAGCAGCCGTAAGAAATGTATTGTTTGATGGGATAGACATAGAACGATTGTCCTATCAGAACGATGACCATCGCACCTGGGCCATCTTCTTTATGCAGAATGGCGATAAAAAAGGAAGCGGGCCAATCGATAATGTCCTTGTTAAAAATGTATTGGTTAGAGACGAGGGTAAATCGCCTGGTAAGATTAAAGGCGTAAGTGCTGCAATCCCGGTTTCAAATCTGAAGTTTAAAAATATTGTAATGCCGGGGACAGCAGGGGCCGCAAGTACTTTACAGCAAATAAAAATGACCGATACTAGCTATACCAACCAGATTCAAATCAAAAAATAAAACTCAACACACACACATGAAATTTATTAAAATACTTATTCTCGCACTACTGTTCTCGTATGCTACAGGCATACAGGCACAGCAAAAACATGTTCTTTATTCGCCAGACCATAAAATTGAAGTCACACTTTCTATAGCTGATAGTGTGTATTACACGGTAAAAGTAGATCAGAAAGAACTCATTTCAGCTTCTGCCATCTCCCTAGATGTGGAGGGCAAAAACAAATGGAAAGTTGCGAAAACCAGCAATGCTAAGCACAATGATGTATTACATCCGGTAGTTTGGCAAAAGAGCAAGGATGTAGCGGATGTTTATAACCAGTTGCGCCTTGATTTTAACAACGGACTTGCCCTGGAGTGGAAAGCCTTTGACAATGGGGTATCCTGGAGATGGCTGAGTAAACTCAAAGGAGATTTTTTAGTGAAATCTGAAACCGCAAAGTTTAATTTTAAAGGTTCCGGCAAGGCCTGGTATCCGCAGGAAGAGCAGTTCTTTTCACACAATGAACGTGAATATAAAAATTATAGCCTGAATCAGCTGGACGATAAGAAACTGGCCAGTTTGCCGGCTTTGTTCCAGGTAGGGGATGTAAAGCTACTGCTTACCGAATCAGACTTGTTTAACTATGCTGGGATGTGGTTAAGGGGAACAGGAAAAGGTGGTGTACGTGGTGTGTTCCCAGCTTATCCTAAAGTAAAAGCGATCACTAGCGATCGTGATGAACAGGTGAAGCAGCGGGAAGATTATCTGGCCAAAGCTAATGGCGAGCAGAACTTTCCCTGGAGAGTGATCATGGTGGCAAGAGAAGATAAAGACATTCTCGTAAATCAAATGCCTTATCTGTTAGGCAGACCTTCTACAGGTGATTTTAGCTGGGTAAAACCAGGTAAAGTACAGTGGGACTGGTGGCATTATAACAATGTTTATGAAGTAGATTTTAAAGCGGGAATCAATAATGATACCTATAAATATTATATCGACGTAGCTTCAAAATACGGAATTGAGTACGTTTTGCTAGATGAGGGCTGGTGCGATACTCGTGACCTGATGAAACAAGCGCCTGGTATCGATGTAGCTGAGCTTGCAGTATACGCAAAAAGTAAAAACGTAGACCTGTTGTTATGGTCTAGCTGGCTGGTGTTGGACAAACAACTGGATATGGCGCTTGACCAATTTCAGAAATGGGGCATCAAGGGGATCAAAGTAGATTTCATGCAGCGCGATGACCAGGAAATGGTAAACTATTATGAGAAAGTTGCAATCGCAGCCGCAAAGAGAAAACTGTTGGTCGACTTTCATGGTGCCTATAAGCCGACAGGCTGGCTGCGTACTTATCCTAACATCATGACTTCCGAAGGAGTGTTAGGCAATGAGATCAGCAAGTTTGCCGGATCTATAACGCCAAGTCATACGGCTACACTTCCTTTTACACGGATGGCAGCGGGGCCAATGGACTTTACTCCAGGTGGGATGCGTAATGTTCATAAAAAAGAATGGGCAGCCGCGCCCGCAGAACCAATGACCCTAGGTACCCGCTGCAACCAGATGGCCATGTATGTGATATACGAGAGTCCTTTACAGATGTTGTGCGACATTCCTACTCACTACCTTAAAGAGCCTCAGTCTATGGAATTCATCAAAGCGGTTCCAGCTGTATGGGCGAAAACAGTAGCGCTGAACGGAAAGGTAGGGGAATACGTGACGATGGCCAGGCAGGCGGCAAATGGCGACTGGTATTTAGGCGCTATGACCGACTGGACAGGAAGAGATTTTGAGCTGTCGCTTTCTTTTTTATCGGAAGGGGAGTATGAAATGCAGGTGTGGAAAGATGGAATCAATGCCGATAAAAATGCCAAAGATTTTAAAATGGAAACACTTAAAGTTAATCGGAATACGCCATTGCGGATCAAGTTGGCTTCGGGCGGGGGCTATGTGGCCAGATTAATTAAACGTTAATACATAAACAGTTTGATCAGATGAAAAGATATCTTATATTGTTTGCCATGCTCGGTTTTATAAGTGCAACGGCGCAAATAAAGGAATTCAAAAATTGGCCTAAGGGCAGCGATCCCAAAGAGATTGGGAACCTGCTGGCTTGGCATTTTCTTGAAACACCACATACCAATTTCGGCATGCCTGGCCCTCCCGGTTCTATTACTTATGCAGAGGTATGCACCTGGTACGGAGCTTTAAAATTTGCTGCAATAACTAAAAATCCAGACTTGCTGAACAAACTGGACTTAAGGTTCAGGCCTTTGTTGTATGAAAAGAAAAATCTGCAGCCGAAACCGGATCATGTGGATCCTAATATATTTGGGTCATTGCCGCTGGAACTGTTTATGCAGACTAAAAATCCGCTTTATCTGGATATGGGTAAGTGGTTTGCCGATCAGCAATGGACCATGCCTAAAAATGCAAAACCTGAATATCAAGCTTTACTAGATAAGGGACTAACCTGGCAAACCAGAATGTGGATTGATGATATGTATATGATCAACAATATTCAGGCTCAGGCATACAGGGCTACTGGCGATAGAAAGTACATAGACAGAGCCGCCGCTGAAATGGTGGTTTATCTGGATGCTATCCAGCGTCCTAATGGATTGTTTTTTCACGCGGCAGATGTACCCTTTTTCTGGGGAAGGGGAAATGGATGGATGGCTGCGGGAATGACCGAGCTGCTGATCTCCTTACCTGCGGACAATAAAGACCGCTCTAGAATTTTAAAAGCTTATCAAACCATGATGAGCAGTTTAAAACAGTATCAAACAAAAGAAGGAATGTGGCTGCAATTGGTGGATGATGCAGGTTCCTGGCCAGAAACGTCGGGCACAGGTATGTTTACATTCGCCATGATTACGGGAGTAAAAAAGGGATGGTTAGATGCAAAGGAATATGCCCCCGTAGCCCGAAAAGGATGGATCGCCCTCACAAAATACATAGAAGCGAATGGCGATGTGAGAGAAGTTTGCCAAGGTACCAATAAAGAAAACAGCAGGCAGTTTTACCTGGATAGAAAGAGAATTACCGGAGATATGCATGGGCAGGCACCCGTATTGTGGAGTGTTTTTGCCTTGCTTCAATAAAATTATAACCAAATATGAAAAGAAGAATTTTTTTACAGAATACCGGCCTTTTGGCCGCAGGGTTAATGGCTGATAAAGTGTCATTTGCCGCTGCACCTGAATTTCCAGTTGTTAGAATTGCTGAATCAAAAAGAAACTTTAAAAGTAAAGCTGTTGAAAGTGCGATAACAGAATTCCAGAAGAATGTAAAGAACAAGGAGCTAGGCTGGCTGTTTGAAAACTGTTTCCCAAATACCTTAGATACTACAGTAACCTATACTGAAACTAATGGCAGACCTGATACGTATGTGATTACGGGGGACATCGATGCCATGTGGCTTCGCGATAGTACGGCCCAGGTCACACCATACTTGCCATTGGTAAAAACAGATAAAAAACTTCATGATCTTATTGCCGGTGTAATCAATCACCAAGTGAAATGTATCCTTAAAGATCCTTACGCAAATGCCTTTTATGGAGATCCTAATAAGGTAGGAGAGTGGAAAACAGATCATACGGATATGAAGCCGGGGATACACGAACGTAAATGGGAAATAGACTCTTTATGTTACCCAATCCGCTTGAGTTATCATTACTGGAAGCTGACTGGTGATACCTCACCTTTTGATGCTACCTGGAAAGCTGCCATCGCTTTGATCGTGAAAACATTTAAGGAACAGCAAAGAAAGAATGGGCAAGGGCCTTATAGCTTCCAACGTGAAACTATGTTTGCTACAGATACTACCCCGCTAAGCGGTTACGGCTACCCTGTAAAACCAGTTGGTTTAATCTGCTCAGCATTCAGACCAAGTGATGATGCGACCATTTATAACTTTTTGATCCCTTCAAATTTCTTTGCGGTTGTAAGTTTAAAACAGGCTGCTGAAATTTTACAGGTGGTACAAAAGGATACAGCTCTGGCTGCTGAATGTAAGGCGCTGGCTGCAGAAGTAGATGCTGCTCTGCAAAAATATGCTGTGGTAACTCATCCTCAATTTGGTAAAGTATATGCTTTTGAAGTGAACGGATATGGTAGTTTTAACCTGATGGATGATGCAAATGTGCCGAGTTTACTGGCATTACCTTATCTGGGTGCCGTAAAACCTAATGATCCTATATATCTTAATACCCGTAAATTGATCCTTTCTGCCGAGAACCCATTTTACTTTCAGGGCAAGGCCGCAAAAGGGGTAGGTAGTCCACACACAGGTATAGACAAAATATGGCCGATTGCCCTCGTGATCCAGGGACTGACCAGTACGAATGATGCGGAGATTAAATCTTGTATTCAGATGCTGCAAAAAAGCCATGCAGGTACAGGCTTTATGCATGAGTCATTCGGTATGGACGATCCTTCTAAATTCAGTAGATCCTGGTTTGCTTGGGCGAATACTATCTTCGGCGAATTTTTATGGAAAACGTATAAGGAAAAACCTCATTTACTGGTATAATGACGAAAGTATTTTACAGCACTTGCTGCGGTTTTTTAATGATGATGTTCATTGGTTTAAACCTGCATGCTCAATCTATTCCTTACGGAGAACGGATCAAAACGTTGAACAGGAATATAGATCTTTATTTGAAAGACAACAAAACAGGTTTGTATTTTGAAACCACCGATAGTGTTCGGAAGGAAAATAAGTATTCCTGGTTATGGCCCTTGTGTGCCTTAATCCAGGCTGCGAATGAACAGGAAACACTGGAGCCGGGTAAAAAACATATGGCACCTGTTGTGAAGGCGATAGATCAGTATTACAATTCAAAACAGCCACCAGCTTATCAGGATTATGTGACCTCGGAGCGATTGAGCGGAAAGTTTTACGATGATAATCAATGGATTGCCATTGCCTATCTGGATGCTTATAAACGGACAAAAAATCCGAAATATCTTCAGGATTCCAAAATGATCTATCAATTTATGATGAAGGGCTTGGATACAGCAGCTGGTGGTGGTTTATACTGGAAAGAAGGAGACCCGACTACAAAGAATACCTGCTCAAATGGTCCCGGGATTTTAGTAGCGCTTGAATTGTATAAAGTAACTAAAGATCAACAATATCTAACCGCGGCGCTGGATATTTACAATTGGACATACCGCAAACTGGAATCTCCGGAGGGTTTGTTCTATGACGCGATAAAAATACCTTCTGGTAAGATTGATAAGGCCTTTTATACTTATAATGTAGGCACCATGTTACAGTCTAATGTACTGTTGTATTCCATTACCGCGGAGCAGCAATATCTTTTAAAAGCGCAGCGGTTAGCTGCTGCGAGTAGGGCTCATTTTTATAAAAATGAGCGTTTGCCAGGGCATTACTGGTTTAATGCGGTGATGTTAAGAGGATATCTTGCCTTATATGCTATAGATAAGAATAGCGCATGGATAGATTTTTTCATTAAGGATGCCGAGCGGGTTTGGCGGGATGAACGCGATGGAAAGGATATGCTTGGTAAACATAAATCATTGATCGATCAGGCGGCGATGATAGAAATTTACGCGAGGCTTGCGCTACTTAGGTCACCTCTATTTTAAATATATCTTTAAGTGCTGTTTTTGCTGCATGAAAGCCACACATACCATGTACACCAGGCCCGGGGGGAGTAGATGACGAGCAGATATAAATACTTTTAGAAGAAGTTCTATATGGAGATACCCGCAATGCAGGGCGGGTATACAATTGTGTAATGTCCATAATCCCACCATTAATGTCGCCACCGATATAGTTGGGATTATGGGCTTCCATTTGTCTGGTATTCATCGTGTTTTTGGCGAGTATAAGTGTTTTAAAACCGGGTGCAAATCGTTCTACCTGATTTTCTATGGCAGCAGTCATATCTTTCTCAGAGCCATTTGGTACATGGCAATAAGCCCAGGCGGTGTGTTTTCCCAGTGGCGCCCTTGTGTCATCAAAAACACTTGGCTGTGCAAATAATACAAAAGGTTTGTCGGGATGCCCGCCCACCGAAGTTCGTTGCTCGGAATCTGCGATTTCTGCATAGGTATTGCCCAGGTGTACAGTTGCCGCCTTGCTGCAGGCCGCTGCGGTAAAAGGTGCAGGTCCATTCAGTGCCCAGTCTACCTTAAAAACCCCCATACCTTGTTTGTATCTGCTCAATTGCCATTTGTAAAATGCAGATAATTCGTCCCCAGCTATTTGTAAAAGTTGTTTCGGTGTCAGGTCAAATAATACCACTTTATGGGAGGGCAGCTCTTTTACAGATTTTACCATTCGTCCTGTTTCTATTTTTCCGCCGAGATCACCAAAATAGGCAGCCAGGGCATTGGCGATAGACTGAGACCCACCTTTAGGGATTGGCCAGCCATACTTATGTCCCACGGCGGACAATACCAGGCCAATCGCTGCCGAAGTCCAGTTGCTTAGCGGTTGTATCGCATGTGCAGACATGCCAGCCCATAAACCTTTGGCTTCTTTTGTAATAAATTTTGCTGCAATTGCGTCTGCGGATCTTACTGCATTTAGTCCAAATTGTGCTAGCAAAAGGGGCTGAGCAGGAATGCCTAGTGGGCCCATGGTATCCGCTGCAATTTCTTTCCAGTTGTTTACCACTGGCCTGATCAGTTTTAAATAAGTATCCTTGTCCAGACCTAAAGCTGAGGCTGTTTCTTCCATTGATCCCGATAAAAAAGCAGCGCTGCCATCATCAAAAGGATGGGCAGCAGACAAGGGAGCCTGTATAAAGGTTAATCCGTATTTATCCAAAGGTAAATCTGCAAAAAAAGGCGATGCCATAGCCATTGGGTGAATGGCCGAACAGACGTCGTGTTTGAAGCCCGGAAGGGTTAGCTCCTGGGTTCTCATTCCACCGCCAATGGTTTCTTTTCCCTCTATCAATAATACGGAGAGACCAGCGCGCTGCATGGTAATGGCAGCGGCAAGACCATTAGGGCCAGAACCAACTACAATTGCATCATAATCCTTTTTAGTCATACCTTCTTATTTATAGGTTTGTATTTCTTCGCCCAAATCTAAAATTAATACCCCTTCCAGGTTATAACGCAACAGGCTGCTTGCTATTGCAGATCTGTATCCGGAAGCACAATGTACAACTACCGGTTTATTATTGGGTATTTCTTTCCATCTGTTTGATAATTCTGATAAAGGTATGTTTACAGATTCTTCAAATATTTTATGGGCTTTAAATTCTTTGGCTTCCCTAACATCTAAAATATAGTAATCATTTTTATGCTCATCAAACTTCTCTTTATCAACTATTGTTGGTGCTTGTTTCCTTTTATCGAATACGAAGCCTCCCTTTATGGAACCCTCGTATCCAATTTTAGCAGCCTTATAAATCAAAGCATTTAATTGCTGGCTGTTTTCAGCAACGAGGTAGAATTTTTGTGATGGTGGAATAATCGTTCCCAACCATGTTTCAAACTTTAAACCGTCGGGAATGTGAATGGCTTTTTCAAGGAATGAAGTTTTAAATAGGGTAGTAGATCTGCCATCGACAATTATCGCATCGGTTTCGGTCTCGAAGTTTTCAGGAAGCAACTGGATTCCTAGTAGACTACGCTGCAAATCAGCAGCGCCCTTTTTGTTTAACTCCACATCATAAGGGAAATATTTGGGTATAAAAGGCAAGTCTTTTAGTAAAAGTGCCACAAATTCGGATTCCGAGTAATTTTTGAAGGCATAGTTGTGCTGTCTTTCATAACCAATCGTACTGGAACTTACGTCTCTGATGTTGCTCCCACATAAAGAACCTGCTCCATGTGCAGGGTAAAGGACGACCTGGTCATCCAGTTTGGCAAATTTATGATGTACGGTATGGTACATGGCTTTTGCCAGGGCAATGCGCTCTGTCTCTTTACCTGCTTTATATTCCCGTAAATCTGGCCTGCCTACATCTCCAAATAATAACGCATCACCAGAAAAAACCAAAAGGTCTTTACCTTTGTCGACTAAAACGAGTGAAATACTATCTGGCGAATGTCCAGGAGTATCCAATACTTTTAGATAAAGATCCTGATTTAATGGAATGCGATCATTTGCATCCAAAGGATGATGTTTAAATGTAGCGCCTACCTTTCGACTAAGATATATTGGAACACCTTTGTTTCGTTGGATTTCTGCGTGCGAGCTTACAAAATCAGCATGAGGGTGTGTTTCTATTACGCCAACAATTTCTGCATGGTTCTTCTTCGCATATTCGTAAAATGGTGTTGCATCCCTTGCCGGGTCTATCAGCAGTATTTTGTTATCAAATAATATAGCATAAGAAAACTGTGCTAAACCCTTATCTGCAAATTGCTCTACGTGCCAGCCCGCAGGCTCAGAAGGACGATTTCCTAACAATTGCTGAGGTACAACAAAGCCTAAAGCTAAGGCTTTGGCACTCTTAAAAATGAAACTTCTTCTTTTCATGGTCAGTTCTAGTCAACTTATTGGATCACAAAACCTATTTTATCAACTCCCGCGTTTCCATCTTTGGGATTGAAAGCGTAAATCACCAATTCGTAACTGCCTGTTTCTTTAATTTTTAATTCTCCGGAAAATAGATTGTTTTCATGTAGCTTTTTCAAACTATACGTTCCTGTTTCTATTCCATCTTTTTTCAGAATTGCTTTTACTTCAAATTCATCCGAATTCCATACTCCACCTTTAGTAATTGCACATCCACACAACATGGTAAGGCTAATTTTAAATTCCAGGACATCCTGTTTTAAGGAGGATAGTTGTATAGCCTGGTGGCTGGTAGGACTTAATATGTCCAGTATTAATCCTGGTAAATCAATAATAATGCCTTCGCCAAGTATATCTTTTCCCGGAATTAGCCAGACCTGGGTACTGCCTTTTATGGCAGCACCCCTTCTGCTCAAAGGGGCAATCACCTCAATGTCTACAAGGGTTGGTTCATTAATGTCTATAATCGCTTCGTATTTAGCTGTTTTTTCATCCGTTAATCTTTGACCGCGAACTAAGGAGCTTTGCAGGATCAGTTTTGTGTCGCCAGAGCTACCTGTTGTTATACCATTTGCCAGTAACTGACCGGTCAAGTTATTTTTGATGAGGACAGATGCACCGCCTATTCCTGTACCAATAAATTTGGCGTCTTTAGCTTTTACCCTTACCGTCACCTTGGTAGGAGCAGCCATTAAACCATTTACAAGCAGGACAGCAATCGCTGTCATTGAAATTTTCTTAATCCTATTAATTGTTGACATAAGTGTATAAGTTATTTTTGGTGTACCATCCTTGACCTATAGGATAGTCTTTTTTGAATTTGTTTAGAACGATATGGACAGAATCCTTTTTGTTGATTAAACCAGCTATGATGATTTCGCCAGTCACCGGCCTTTTATAATCCCATTTAAGAATGCCAATACTATCACGTATGGCTGTTTCATAAAGCTTTTTTAAACCTACAGCGACATCTTTTTGTCCTTTGAACAGTTTTTTGCTGAATTCCTGGTTTTTATCTACCAGGTAAATCTGATGATTTGCTGAATCAATCTCGTAGTACAAGTAGCGCCATCCACCAGCCCTGCCAGTCAGCTCATATTTCCTCAGTATATCCTGAGGTTGAGGTACACCATTCGATATGTCAATTTTAAAAGCTTTGTGCACTTTGTAAGCTAGAGTGGAATAACGTTCAAAAATGGCGCTATGCCATCTTACGGAGTCTTGAGGAGTATAAGGGATGGTATCACCATTCAAAGCAAAAGAACTCACCTCATAATTTCCTTCTGCATTGGGTAGTCCGGGTATAACAGGTTCCTTTAACCGGGCACTGTTGTAATGCAGATCATATCTGTAATAACCGTATACAAATACAAAAAGAAAAATGAAAAGGTATTTTGAACCGTAAAATGCCAGTTTTTGCCCGGTGCTTTTTAATTTGGGATAATAATAGTTAGGCTTTACATTTTCCTTCTTGATAAAAAGTTTCCAGATGGCTGGGGCATAATAAACGAGTAAAAAGGCCGAAAGTAGTACGAAATATCCACTATATACATGCACCCCGCCATCGTAAGCAATGTTGGCATGTGCAATGTTGTATAGTACCCCCGCATTAAGAATGGCACCCAATGCTGTGGTTGCCCTAAAGAACATGAGTACGCCAGCTCCTATTTCCAGTAAGCCCAGAAATATCTGGTACCATAGCGATACGCCTACAGCCTGCCAGTACAATTTAAATTGCGCATAATCCCCTAGTTCGGTATTCAGATTGGTAATCGATGGAAAAGGCATTTGCATAGGGTAAAGTTTTAAATACCCGAAAGCGATAATGCCAATTGCAACGCGGTAGCGGGTAATTACCCTTAACCAGTAATACAGTACGTTGTAATTCGCAATTTTTTTGTTCCGTACCAGAATCGTCCATACCGCGGCACCTACTAGACCGATTAAAGCTGCAACGCCCCAGGTAGAGAATGAAGCAAGTCCCCATTTTCCGCTCTCAGACGCCACCTCGATAAAGCTGGGTCTGTATCCGGCTATTTTTGAAAGGATGTCGTACAAGGATTTTATTGGAAATAATTCTTTATACCAGCTTAATTTGACTGGAATAACCAATAAGGCGATAAAAATAAATGCGAATCTGAAACTTATTTTTTCAAAAGAGCTCCAGTTCGAAACCTCGTCCTGCACTATATTTTCTTCTGATTTTTTAATAGTACCCATATTTTTATGTGTTATTAGTAAATTTTAATTGGTTTACGGCGGCCTTCCTTCAGTAAATAAGTTTTTGCTACGCGTGTTAATACCACCGATAAAGAATCCCCGGTTTTATTGAAGCCTTTTAAGGTTATTTCCTGATCACCCTGTCTTGTTAAAGCGAAGGTATATCCATCCGTTACATCCGTTTTGTTCTCCAGAATGATTTGGTTGCTGTCTGCTGCTGTCTGATAGCTATAAAAATGACGGCCACCGTTACCCAGCTCTTCAAAATTCCGCTCTTTACTGGCCTGATAAGTTATTTCAGGTCTTAAGCTGTCTATCTTCACCGGTTTATTGTCTCGGATACTTATGGTGTTCCATTTTTCAAATACTACATTTTGCCATCGGTTTGGACTGGTTAAGGAGTAGGGGATGGTATCATTGTTTAAAACAAACTTGGATACATCGTAAATCCCCTCGGTGTTTGCTAGGCCCTTATTTTCAGGGTAAGGATATTTTGTGCTGGTCCAGGAGAAGTAAGTTGCCAGACCAAAAACAAAGAGAATAAGTAGAAAAGTCAGCTGTAAATACTTCCTGTATTTTTTAATAAGGGGATGATAATTAGGGACAAAATTATCCGCCAAACTTTGTACCTCTAAAAAAAACAGGTTGAATATTCTGCGTAAATCATAGGAAAGAATAAATAGGGCTATTAACAGCAAAAATGAGCTGTACACCTGATTTCCTATGCCATAAGCAAAATTTACAAGAACAATATTTAACAAGAGTGCAGTAGCCAGACCAGCGCCTATGGCTACTGTACGATGGTATATCAATAAGAGGCCAGCTGCAATTTCTAGTAGCCCCAAAGAGACCACATAATATGCCGATGAGACTGATGTGCTCAAAAAGTATACTTTCCAAGGTAAAAAATCACCATATGCCGTATGGAGGTCACTCAAAGTTGGCAAAGGTAGCTGGATGGGGAATAATTTAACAATGCCAGTAGCAATGATAGCCAGTGCTAAACGGTAACGTAGGAATACACGCAGCCAATAATAAAGCTGTGGATATGCCTTTTTGGAAGGCGATAATTTTTGCCATATCAATGTTGCGATCAGTGCTATTATTAAGGCAATGAGCCAATTGTAGTAGCCCGATAAATTAATGCCTGCAACAGGGTTTTCTGGGATAAATGAAGTTTGGAAAGTCGCTAGTTGGTAGAAACTTTGAAAACTCCATACTTTGGTGCCAATATGATGAAAGACCAGCTTATTGAAGGGGATAGAAAGAACAATAAAAAATACAAATGACAGCCGGAATAAAAATATTTCGGTCTTTGTCCAGGTGATGTTTTCTTTTAGCGAACTCATAAAAAATCTTTTAATTAGATGAATAACCAGGGTTCGGAGCTAGATTGGGATCTATTAAAGTCTGTGAGTAAGGAATAGGTAGCCTCAATTTATTGGCGTCTGCTATTCCTAGTACATCTTTTGCCCTGTTTGTTCTGATGAGGTCATACCAGCGATGGTTTTCCAGTGCAAATTCTAGTCTGTTTTCGTTTTCAATGGCTAAGAGTACCTGCTCTTTCGTACCAGTGGTCAGTATACCCACATTTGATCTTTTTCTGATTTCGTTTAAGTCATCCCGGGCACCATCCGGATTTTCCTGCTGTGCTCTTGCTTCGGCCCTGATCAGGTACAATTCTGCCAGTCTGATTAAAAATGCAGGGTCAGTTCCGTTGGTGCGGTAGTATAGATTTCCAAACCAGTTGTCGGCACCGTTAATTACCTGTTTTTCTACCAATGCTTTTCTGTCTCCACCAATGGCTGGGTCGCTTAATAATTCGGCTATTTTATCTGTAGGCCTTATCCATCCCACGCCACCTTTGGCCGAAGGCTGCCAATTATAGGCTTGTGTATTGGTTACGTTGATGTTGTAATAAAGCTCTAATACCGATTCAGAAGTGGCAGAGGCATTGTTGGCAAAGAAAGATTTGTAAGGGTTTAACAGGGTGTAATTTGTCTTGTCATCAATAATTTTGCCTGCATACTTCTCTGCTTCCGGCCAGTTGTTTTGATAAAGATAAAACCTGGCTTTTAGTGCCCAAACGGTTTTTTTTGTGGCCCTTATTCTATTGGTGGTTTCTGGCAGGAGATCCTCGGCTGCGATCAGGTCTTTCAATACCTGTGCATACGTTTCTGCAACGCTACTCCTTTGGATGCTTGGACGGTCATTGGGCGAAGTTGTTGGGGTAAGGATAAGCTGAACGCCACCCCAGGTTCTTGTCAAGTCAAAATAAGCTAGTGCCCTTATAAAATAGGCTTCACCTATCAATTGATTTTTGATGGCTGGAGTAAAAGTTGCAGTAGTAGCCAGCTGTGGGACTTTCGCAATCACATTGTTTGCCCTGTTTATGGTGTTATATATGGCTGTCCAGGAGGTGGCTAAAACAGCCAGATCGGATTTTACATTATGGTTGGTTAACTGGTTATTGACGGTTTGTGAGCCGGTATATCGGATATTATCTCCGGAGAAGAAACCCAGGATCTGGAAGCTATATCCATAATATCCATCGGATTGCAATTGGTTGTATATCCCCCTTACAGCTGTTTTGGCAGAGTTTTCATCTACTATAGTAACTTCGTCGGAAGTCGATTTTTTTGGTTCAACATCTAAAAATTTACCGCATGATACAAAGAGTAACGAAAGGGCGGTTAGTGATGTGAATAGAAATATGTTATTTTTCATGTTGCTAGTTGATCTGTTCTTACAATTTTACATTAAGCCCAAACTGAAATCCTTTGGGCTGCGGCGGCGTGCCAAAACCACCCAGTCCCTGAGCATTGGGATTTGACGTGATGCCCGATTCTGGATCTCCGGTATATTTGGTCCACAGGAATAGATTTGACCCCACAAAGTATACTCTTACGTCAGATAGCCCTAATTTTGAAAATGTTGATTTAGGTAAATTGTAACCTAAAGTGACTTGTTTCAATCTTAAAAAGGATGCATCTTCCAGATATCGGCTGCTCTGGTCAATGGTGTAATTACTGCCTACAGAGGTAAGTCGAGGGATGTCTGTAATGTCCCCTTTCTTCTGCCATCTGTTTAAGACATTGGTTGTCACACTGCCTGCTGATGCATTTCTTTCCTTAAAGTACCTTTGGAGATTTAAAGTGTAATTTCCATATTGGAAGCTAAAGGCTACGCCGAGATCAAAGTTTTTGTATTTGAAATTGTTGGTAAGGCCACCATAGAACTTTGGATATGCACTGTGTATTATTTTTCGGTCTTCAGCCGTTACATTTCCATTTGCGTCCTGACCTTCAAATACTGGTGCGCCTGTATTTGGATCTACATACAATTGATTGTAAAGCCAAAAAGAGTTCATTGAATAACCTTCTTTCAAAATCACCCAGTCCCTGGTGTATTGGGTAATCGGGCTTGGCAATTTTTCAATTTTGTTTTTATTACCAGAGATGTTGAAATCTGTGCTCCATGTAAAATGTCTGGTTCTGAGATTGGTCGAGTTTATTGTCAGTTCATAGCCTTTGTTGCTGATTTCGCCAACATTGGCCCAATAAACAGAAAAACCAGTAGATGATGGAATAGGCTGTTGCAGCAAGAGGTCAGAAGTATATTTATGGTATAGGTCCAAAGTTACCGCCAGTCGGTTATTAAAAAAGGAAGCGTCTAAACCTATATCGGTTTGCTTGGTTTTCTCCCAACGTAAATCGTCATTACCCAACTGCTCTGGTCCAATACCAGGTAAGGGCGAACCCACTAGATCGGCATAACTGCTACCGCCAGACCATAAGCCTCTGGAAGCAAAGTTGTCTATACCCGATTGATTCCCGGTTATCCCATAAGAAGCTCTTAGTTTTAAATCGCTAAGCCAGTCTACGTTTGTAAGGTAGCTTTCTTCTTTAAGCCTCCATCCCAAGGAGAATGCAGGGAAATACCCCCATTGATTATTGGTCCCAAATTTTGAAGATCCATCCGCACGTAAAGTCGCTTCAGCAAAATATTTACTTAAATAATTGTACCCTGCACGTCCGAAGAAGGAGGACAGATTATATCCCGTCCAGCCTTCAGATGCGGTACGAATAGATGCAGATGAGATTAACTTGTAATTGTCGTTGGCAAAACCGGTTCCAACTCCAGAATTTACAGAGAGGGTATTGCTTTGGAATGAGTTTCCGGCAAGGAGTGTCAGCTTATGGTTCCCCAATTGCTTTTGATAAGTTAAGGTTTGCTCATTTATCCAGGTATTATTTTGGGTAATATCTGAATTGGCTTGTCCACCTACTGCTTTTCCAATGCTTGTATTGGTGTTCCAATAGGCCGATTCCTTGTAATTGTTATAATCCAGGCTAAAACTGGTTTTAAACTTTAGGCCTTTAGCCAGTTCAGCTTCAGCAAAGACGCTTCCCACATAGCGTAAACTCTGTGTTTTTACATCGTAATTATCTATGAGCGTATAGGTGTTATCAACTCCAGTAGCGAAACCATCTTCACCATATTTAGGTGTGAAAGTGGCGGTTGAGACAGCAGAGTTCCATAGACTTACCTGTGGACCATCTCCTGTACGGGCCTGATTTCGGTCGCTTTTTGAAAAGCTATTGGTTAGCCCAATACTTACTTTTTCTGAAAGCTTCTGGTCGAAATTGAATTTTAAACTTGCTCTTGAAAACTTGATTACCTTAATTAATGCTTCTTGATCAGTGTATCCAGCTCCTATGTAATATCTGGAGGAGTTTGATCCACCCTGTACGGCCAAACTATAGTCTTGTACACGTCCTTTTCTCAGCAAGTCGCCCAGCCTATCGTATGTAGGCTGTTCCTCTGGTAATCCGCGGCCACCTTCTGATACCGGTCGGAAGGGTCTGTTTTGAACGGTTTGATTTAAGCTTGGGTTGTCAACTCCAGAATTGATCCACCATTCATTAGCGAGCAATGCAGCCTCAGGTCCAGTAGTAAGACTAGGTACAGTATTTTTATCTGCCTGCACCCATCCATTTGCTATATTGAAACTAACGGTAGATTTGTTGTTGTAATTTCCTTTTTTTGTGGTGATTAATACGACGCCATTGGCTCCTCTTGAACCATAAATAGCCGTTGCCGATGCATCCTTTAATACTTCTATAGATTCGATATCGGCAGGATTGATATCCGCAAGAGGAGAGGTAACCCTACCACCCAGATTGGTGGCCTGCAAGCTTGAATTATTCAAAAATACACCATCCACAATATATAATGGATCGCTACTTGAATTGATTGATGTGGTTCCCCTAACTCTTAAAAATATGCCTTCTCCGGGAACACCAGAATTGGTGATGACCTGTACCCCAGCGGCTTTCCCCTGTAGCTGTGCGTCAAAACTGGCAACTGGTTGTTGTATCACTTCGGAAGCTTTTATTTTCGCAACAGAACCGGTAATTTCCTTTTTATTCTGGGTGCCATATCCCACTATGAGAATTTCGCTTAATTGTTTTTGGTTCTGATTCAGTTTAATTGTGATGGGGGTATTGGTCACCACAACGCTGGATTTGTCATAGCCCAGGTAACTGACAATCAGGGTGACAGGAAGTTTTTGTCCGGTTACAAAGCTGAACTTACCATCCCGGTCTGTTTGGACGCTATGTGTTACGCCTTCTAGCTGCACTAAAGCCCCCGGTAAAGGGTCGCTGGTACGGGAATCTATAACTTGTCCACTTATGGTTGCGTTTACCAGTGGCTTGGTAGGTGTTTGGGCAATAGTAAGGAGAGGGGATAGAAGGACGAGCGATAGGGATGTTAACTTTAGTTTTTGGACCAAAGCAAGGCCATTAAAAAAGCGCCTAGCTTTTTCAAAATTTTGCATATTTTTACATTACTTAATTTGAGTGATAAAACAGGGCCAACGCCAAATTGATATCCTGTTTTTTAGAATTAGTTATTAGGGGAATACATTGTATTTCCCTTTTATATTACTGAGTGTAACATCGCATCATTGGAAACCTCCTTGTCATTTAACTGGTGTTATAAATAAAGTCTACTAAACTTGTCGACAATATTAAGGTATTTTATTTATCCCTCAAAATAAAAACTACTAAATAAGTATACTTTTTGTGGCAGTTGTCTTTTTGCTTAGAGAATAGTAGTGTTTTTGAAAATTAAATATGTGAGAAAGAGCGATTAATAATTATTTCTCCATTTAGCATAGGGTAGTAACAGAAAAGATATTACATTTGCAATCCCGACCGAGGGGAATATGATTACGAAATCATGTTTAAATAAGATGGTACGGTAGCTCAGTCGGTAGAGCAATGGACTGAAAATCCATGTGTCGCCGGTTCGATCCCGGCCCATACCACTGCAAGAAGCTTCAGAGAAATCTGGAGCTTTTCTGTTTTATATGGTTTTTTATACATCCTGCTTGACCCAAAATATACCTTCTGCGTAAAGGCATAGGCGCTCTTTGCTCCCCTTCAGGAGCCTAAGAGATGCCAGCCTTCGAGCAGAATGGTTTATTTTGTATCTTTAAAGCGGAAATGACTAAACCTACTAACCTTCATAAAATAGCCACGCGAGTATTACTAATCGTAATATTCAACTGCTTTTTCATGCGCTCATTTGCTCAGTTATCCTTTGATCATTTATCAGTTACCAACGGCCTGTCTCAAAGTACCGTTTTATCTATATGCAAAGACAGCAGGGGATACATGTGGTTTGGTACGCGCGACTGTCTGAATCGCTATGATGGTAGAGGTGTTAAAATTTACCATACAAATCCTGATGATCCATCAACCATCAGTTCGGAAGATTACATCTATGCTTTGTTAGAGGATAAAAAGCAAAACCTATGGATTGGAACCCAAAACGGACTAAATAGGTATATTCCCGAAAAGGACGCTTTTGAACGGATCCCTTATGATCTTAAAAATCCGAATAGCATCAGCGATAAGATTGTACTTTCCATATTTTCCGATAGCAAAGGGAAGATCTGGTTCGGTACTAATCTGGGCTTAAGTATGCTGGAAAGCTCTACTTCCAGAAAGTTTAAAAGGTTTTTTCAAAAAGACGGGCTGGCAGGGAATTCTATATATGCAGTTTTTGAAGACAGTAAAGGCAATATTTGGGTAGGGACTACAGAGGGCTTGACCAGGATGACTTTAAAGAATGGCAAGTATATCTTTACTACCTTTCGCAATAATGCCACTGATCTGAAAAGTATTAGTGGGAATTTTATTAGAACCATTGCTGAGGATAAGCAAGGGAGAATATGGATAGGGACAGAAGCAGATGGTTTGAATTTGTTTATGCCTGAAAGTGCTTCCTTTATGAGGTTTAAGTATAATCCTGCTGATCCACAGGGATTGAGTAATAACATTGTCCGTAAAATAACAGTAAGTAAAAAAGGTGATTTATGGGTGGCGACCATGAACGGCTTGAATATTTTAAATCCACATACCCTACGTTTTACCGATTTTAAGCATGATTCGGATAACCGTAAGAGCTTAAGTGATAATTCTATTAAGGATATTTATGAGGATAATCAGGGCTCAGTTTGGGTGGGTACTAATTTTGGTGGTGTAAATGTTACCCACAGTAATACCATTCCCTTTACGGTTTATAAACACGATAAATACAGAAACAGCATCAGCAGCGACATCATCAGCGTTATTGAGGGCGATGAAAAGGGAAATCTTTGGATTGGTACTGAAGGGCATGGCCTTAATTATTTCGACACTAAAACTGGCGAATTTAAAAAGTATGTGAACGATGCCCGTGATCCGGGAAGTCTGGGTAATAATACCATTAAGGCCATATATCGAGATCGCAAGAACAGAATCTGGATAGGCTTGTTTCAAGGGGGGCTTGAGCTTTTTAACCCAAACACAGGTAAGTTTATGCACTACCAACCTGATCCTTTGAATCCCAGAGCCCTAACTTTTGGCTATGTAAGCAGTATTGCCGAAGATGATCGGGGAAGACTGCTTGTTGGTACTTCATCGAAAGGATTAAATGTGTTTGATCCAGAGCAGGAAAACTTCTCTGTAATTAGTGATGTTCCTACCTCATCTGGGCTAAGGCTGAGCAGCAGTTACATTCGTTTTGCTTATACGGATTCGAAGAAAAATCTCTGGGTGGGTACGCCAAGGGGACTCAATTTGTTAAAGTATCAATCCGGACAATTTAAGTTTTTCTTCAAAGGTAGTAGCAAAGATAGTCTTAAATCAGGTCAGGTCAATTGTATAAGGGAAGATCAGCAAGGTAACATCTGGGTAGGCTCCTTACGTGGGGGCTTAAGTCTTTACCATCCTAAAACCAATTCCTTTACTACTTATACTAAAGTAAATGGTATGGCTAGTGACAATATCATCGATATTTTGGAGGATAATGAGGGGAACTTGTGGTTGAGTACAGATCGTGGCCTCACCAAGTTTGATAAGCAGCGGAAATTCTTTAAAAACTATAACATTACAGATGGATTACCTGCCAACGAGTTCAACGTTAATTCGGCTTATAAGGATAAAAGTGGAAAGCTCTACTTTGGTAGTTACAATGGCCTGGTAAGTTTTACTCCCCGCGACATTAAGGTGAATACCCATGTTCCAAAAATTGTATTTTCTGGTTTAAAGCTATTCAACAAACCGGTAGCTATTAATGGGCCTGATCATTTGTTGAAAGAGGACATCAGTTTCACCAAAGAGATTACGTTTTTAGCAGGACAAAATATTTTTACAATTGATTTTTTGGCTTTAAGCTATATACAGCCGGGCCGTAATAAATATGCGTATAAGCTAGAGGGCTTTGAAAAGGATTGGAACTATGTTAGTATTCCATCCGCAACCTATACCAACCTACCATCTGGCAAGTATCGTTTTTTAGTAAAAGCAAGTAACAATGATGGCCTTTGGAACGAAAATCCAGCCAGTCTGGAGATTCGCATCCTCCCCCCAATATGGCGCACCTGGTGGGCTTACCTGCTCTATTTTATGGCGGGCTCTGCATTGCTTTATTTCGTGTTGCGTTTTAGTCGTAGACAGCAAAGGCTGGAGTCGGAGTTGTATTATGAGCACTTGAACAATGAGCGGCAACAAGAGCTTTACCAGATGAAGCTTGATTTCTTTACCCGGATATCACATGAGATCCGTACGCCACTAACTCTGATCTTTGCGCCACTTGAAAAGCTGATTAACCTGACTAAGGAAAATAATACCGTTAACCAGCAGTTGATGGGGATTAAGAGGAATACTGACAGGCTGTTAAGGTTGATAAGCGAGTTGCTAGACTTTAGAAAGATAGAAACGGGAAATGCTAAGCTACAGGTTTCGGAACATGACCTGGTTGCTTTTTGCCGCAGTATCTATGATGCTTACGAGAGTTTGGCTGAAATTAAAAATATAGATTATAGCTTTAGCAGTACTGAACCTCAAATTCAGGTGTATTTTGATACTAGCCAGATGGAGAAAGTATTTTATAACATCCTTTCCAATGCCTTTAAATATACGCCTGATGGTGGCAAAATAAGCTTCTCTATCCATTTGGAAAATGAGCAGATAAAAGTGGTTATTGCAGATACGGGTATTGGTATCCCTGAAGAGGCGCAAGACAAGATATTTACTAATTTCTATCAGGTAAAATCGGGGGCGGTTACTGCTGAAGGTTGGGGAATAGGTTTGGCGTTGGTTAAAAATATAGTAGATCTGCATAAAGGCGAAATCTCGGTTGCTAGTGTGCCGGCTATCGCTGGAAAGGATGGGGAAACTAGTCTTACCGTTGCCCTTTTATTGGGTAAAGCTCATTTTACGGAGGAAGAAATGCTGAGCCCGGATAGGATGATGAAAGCTATAGGGGATGTTGCTATATCAACGATAGCAGAAGTCGATGAGGAAAGAGCATCTGTACCTGGAGAGAAAAAATATACCATTCTGGTTGTAGAGGATAATGATGAATTGAGAGGGTTTATTGTACAGTCGCTGCAAAATACTTACCACATTCTGGAAGGTGTGAATGGACTGGAAGGCTGGGAGATGGCTATAGCACATGTTCCCGATGTCATTATTAGTGATGTGACCATGCCCGAAATGGATGGTTTGGAACTTTGTGCCAGATTAAAAAAAGAAGAAAGAACCAATCATATCCCTGTAATTATGCTTACTGCTATGGCATCGCAGCTACATCTGGTTAATGGTTTGGAAGCAGGAGCTAATATTTACATTACTAAACCTTTCAGCATTCAGGTTTTGGAACTCAGTGTTCGTAACCTTTTACAGGGGCGCGAGGAACTTAAGCAGAAATACATGCGTCAGGTGATGCTAACCCCGAGGAGGCTTGAAACAGAGTCGCCGGAGGATAAGTTTTTAAATCGATTGATGTTGGTGATTGAGGAGAGTATGGAAGATCCTGATTTTAATGTGGGGAGCCTTGTTGAAGATATTGGAATGAGTCAGACTGTGCTGTACAAAAAGATCAAGGCCATTACTGGTTTATCCATTACAGATTTTATCAAATCACAACGATTAAAAAGAGCCGCGCAGTTATTGACAGAGGATAAACTGAATATTTCTGAAGTCGCTTACTCTGTTGGTTTCAATGATCGGAAGTACTTTAGTAAAGAGTTTCGTAAGCAATTTGGTGTAGCCCCATCAGACTATGTTCAAAAAACAGATTAGACCCCCCTTTTGAACTGATTTGTCGCCTTTTTTAGGCAGATTAAAATGAATATTTGAATCTTGTATGAACCAAATTTCAGAAAAAGACCAAATATGAACCGTTTGCTTTTCGTTTTTTTATTTGTCTGTTGGCAGTCTGCCGGCAGTTACGCACAGATACAAACAGACATTTGCGAAAATAGCGTACCCAATAATTGGAACGCCATTAATGGCAGGTTATCCATGAACGCCGACCACTTTAAATTGGGTAAACAAGCCCTAAAGTGGGACTGGACAACTGCCGGGAAAAGTATATTGAAAGTTCAGAGCGATGCTTTCAAAGCTGTTGCTGCAAATCCAAGAAGTACTTTCGTAGTATGGATCTATAATGACACACCTATAAATGATAAGCTGGTGTTTAAATTCGGTACTCAAGATAAAACGGTTTCTAGTTTCGATTTTAACCTTAATTTTAAAGGTTGGCGAACAGCTTGGGTAATGTACCATAGAGATATGGTAGGCAAGCCTCAGGCAGATATGGATATCCTCACTGTACATGCACCTACAACTGTAAAAAAGGGAAGCTTGTTTATTGATCAGCTGATGTATGATGTAACCATCAATCCGCGTTCACCAATGCGGGATGAGCAATTACCTTTTGTAAATCCAGAAGGAGATAAGGCCGCCAATGCGCACTGGAACTCTTTATATGCATTTAATAGAACACCACATTACTTGCCCTTGCAAGTGAAATTGGAGTCGACTGATCGAACCGATATGGCACAAATCACTCAACGTTATAAAGAACAGATTCTGTCTTCAGCAAAAACTGTTGGAAAAAACGCAGTGCAAGATGTTGAAAAAGCCTTTAGCTATTGGAACATAGGAAGAGATGGGGGCCGAATAACCGGTAGACCAGTTTATTCTACAAATGATATAGAGTTGGTGTCTTTGTCGCCAACTGAAAGTGTGAAAGAAACCAATCGCTTATCTGGCATAAAACGTTATACCGAACTGATGCTACTGGTCGCTCAGCTTTATCAAACCTCGCCAGATGCAGTAGATAAACAAAAGCTAGAAGGTATTTTTATAGATCTGCTTGATCATCTTGAAGATCAGGGCTGGGCTTACGGTAGTGGTATGGGTGCATTGCATCATCACGGTTATAACCTGTCGGATTATTATCCGGCCTGTTTGCTCATGAAAGATGTGATCAAAAAACACAATAAGTTAGACCGCACATTTAAAAGTATGGCTTGGTTTAGTGGTCTAGGACGTACTTTGCAGCTTCCTGATCAATTGCCATCGTCTAATATTGATGTTTTCAATACCCTGCTGGGGAGTATGCTCTCGTCTATTTTAATAATGGATGATGCTCCCGAAAAATTCAGGTATATGCATAGCTTTTCGAATTGGCTATCTAAAAATATAGAACCAGACCATACCATTGAGGGAGCTTTTAAGCCCGATGGGGCAGTTTTTCATCATGGTAATCTTTATCCAGCTTATGGTATTGGCGGTTATAGTGGTATTACCCCAATTATATACGCACTTAGTGGGACCTCGTTTAGCGTAAGGCAACAAGCACATGAAAGTTTACGGAATAGTTTACTGATGATGCACTATTATACCAATCCTTATAAGTGGCCGATTAGTGTGTCTGGCCGTCATCCGACAGGAAACTGGCGTATTCCAGATGTGCCTTATGCTTATATGGCTATGGCTGGGATGCCCGATGGTAGCTTAAAAACGGATACGCTTATGGCCTCGATATACCTGAAGCTAAACGGAAAGAAGCAAAATAAATGGGCTACTGCTTTTAAAAGTAGCCAGATCAAGCCGGTAGGCTATACCAGGGGTCACTGGAACCTTAATTATGGTTTGTTTGATATACATCGCCGTCAGGATTGGTTGCTTACGGTACGCGGTCACAATCGGTATTTTATTAGCCACGAGTCCTATCCCGGTGCAAATATGTATGGCCGTTATTTTGCCTATGGACAGTTGGAAGTTTTGTTTCCAGCAACCAAAGCTGATGATGGGAGCAATTTTAAAGATGAGGGTTGGGACTGGAACAACATTCCGGGGACAACAACCTTACATCTGCCCTTAGATAAGCTGCGTGCTAACATTATCAATGCTGATGACTATAGTGGAATAGAAGAAATGTTGATCTCGGATGAGCGTTTTGCAGGGGGTACAACATTTAAGAACCAAGGTATGTTTGCCATGAAACTGCATGGTCATGATAAATATGATATGGGGAGTTTTAGGGCCACCAAATCATGGTTTATGTTTGATAACCTGGTCATCAATTTGGGCTCGGGGATTCAAAATACCATAGCAGCCTATCCAACAGAAACGACGCTGTTCCAAAATTACCTGAAAGATTCGACAGATGTGCTCAACATAAATGGTACAGCAATAAATTCATTCCCCTACACAAAAAAGGGGGAAGCTGGAAAGCCTTTAACGATTGTTGACAACCGAAATATCGGCTATTATATTCCTGACGCGGGAGATATCGTGTTAACAAAAGCAACGCAGGTTTCACGTGATCAAAAAGATAGCCGTAAAACCATAGGCAACTTTGCTAAGTTAATTATTCAACATGGAAATGCGCCTGTAGATGCTGGATACCAGTATGCAATGTTGATAAAAACGAATAAGCAGGCATTAGAAAGCTTAGCTTTGTTGCAAGGAAGTACTAAACCTTTGTATAAAGTATTGCAAAAGGACAATGCGGCGCATATTGTATGGTATGCTCCACAACAGATTACTGCAGTCGCTGTTTTTGGAACTAATAACAAACTCTCGGATTCTTTACTGATGGGCAATAATAGGCCATGTTTGCTGATGTATCAGCAAAAGGGGGAACAATTGTCTATGTCAGTTACCGATCCTGATCTTGCTTTTTATGAAGGGCCGGATGATAGTCCCTTAACGGCAGATGGTAAAAGAAAAGAAGTGAGTATTTACTCACGCAATTGGTACCGTTCGCCAGCTAAACCATCAGTTATGCAACTGTTGGTTAAAGGTAGTTGGGTTGTAAAGGCAGGCACAAATGGCTTGCAGGCGAGTTTGCAGCCTGATGGGAACACGTTGGTTAGTGTAAAATGTACAGACGGGATAGCCTCAAAAATTGAATTGTTTAAAGAAAATAAAAGGAGAATATAAAATGAAGAATACAATCATTTGTGCTTTGCTGGCTACATTTTCAGTGAGCACTGCTATAGCACAAAATAAGTCTTCAAATCAGCCCAATGTAATTGTCATTGTTAGTGATGATGCGGGATATGTAGACTTTGGATGTTATGGAGGCAAACAGATTCCAACACCAAATATTGATGGAATTGCCCGTCGGGGTACCCGTTTTACGGATGCTTATGTTTCGGCCTCTGTATGTGCACCTTCAAGAGCTGGTATTTTAACAGGTCGTTATCAGCAACGTTTTGGTTTTGAACACAACACCTCTAATTTGGTTGCTCCCGGGTATAAAATTACCGATGTAGGTATGGATCCATCCGAGCAAACGATTGGAAATGAGATGCAGGCCAATGGTTATAAAACCATCGCCATAGGTAAATGGCATCAGGGCGATGAGCCAAAACATTTCCCACTAAAACGTGGCTTTGATGAGTTTTATGGTTTTACAGGTGGCCACAGGGACTTCTTTGCCTATAAAGGTGCAAGGACTAACGAACATGCTTTGTATAACAACAATGAGATTGTTCCGGAAAGTAAGATCACTTACCTAACAGACATGTTTACCGATAAGGCAACCAGCTTTATCGCAGAAAATAAGGATAAACCCTTCTTTATGTACCTTTCTTATAATGCGGTTCATACTCCTATGAATGCTAAGAAAGATTTGATGGAGCGCTACGCCAGTATCCAGGATACGGGTAGAAGAGCTTATGCTGCGATGATGACTTCTTTGGATGATGGGGTTGGACGTGTAATGGCGATGCTGAAACAGCAAAACCTGGATAAGAACACCATCATTGTTTTTATCAATGATAATGGTGGAGCTACGGTAAATTCATCCGACAACGGGCCCTTGCGTGGTATGAAAGGTTCAAAATGGGAAGGGGGTATCCGTGTAGCGATGATGATGAAATGGCCCGGACATATTGCAGCAAATAAAACTTATAGCAAGCCAGTTATTTCATTAGATATATTGCCGACTGCTATTGCGGCGGGGAATGGAAAACGTAAAGGCACAAAGAAACTGGATGGGGTAAACCTCTTGCCATATATCACCGGAAGCAACAAAAAGACTCCTCACGAAGCGCTTTACTGGCGAAGAGGGGTAGCTGCAGCCATGAGAGAAAATAATTGGAAGCTGATACGCGTGAAAGGACGTTTAGAAAATAAAGAGGTAGAGAATGTGTTGCTGTTTGATCTGGAAAAAGATATTTCTGAAACCACCAATCTTGCCCTGAAATACCCTGCACAGGTAAATAAGATGCTTGGTAAGCTTGCAGAATGGGAAAAGGGATTGGATAAGCCACACTGGGGTAGTTCATATGGCGGCAAAAACCAAATCATGAAACACCGCATGGAAACGACAGGTCGTGACATGGAAAGAATGTATCCTTAATAAAATAAACCAACTAAATTTGTAGCTCAATGAAGAGAGTATTATTGTTAAGTGTATTGGCTTTGAGTATGCTAATATCGCGATTAGCCAAGGCACAGTCTGGTGATGCAGCCAGTCTAATTATGCAAAGAATTGTATTGGACCTTAGAAAGCCAGTACGGTCTGTGGATAAAGCAGCAGAAAAGAACCTGGCTACGCTGCAGCCTAATGGAAGCTGGAAGGGGATAGATTACAAGGATAGAACCATTACCAACTGGCAACCAAACGATCATTTAGTAAAGTTAGAAAGCCTTGTTCAGGGGTATATAACAAAAGATAGCCGTTATTTTAGCGATGATCAGACACTAGACGCAATAACTCGTGCCATTAAGTATTGGTACGATCAGGACCCGAAAAGTAGCAACTGGTGGCACAATGAAATTGGTACTCCTCAGGCTTTGGGTGAAATTTTGATCATGCTGCGCAATGGCGAAAGTAGAATACCGACAGATTTAGAGGCACTGCTGATTGAAAGAATGAACCGCGGAGTTATTGAAAAACAAACAGGAGCTAATAAAACAGATGTCGCTCTGCATTATTTCTATAGAGCTTTGCTTACTAATAATCAAGCTTTACTAGCTAGTTCGGCTGCGGAGTTGTTTGAGCCGATTAAGCTTATGCATTATGACGAGGGCTTGCAGTATGATTATTCCTATTTGCAGCATGGCGCACAGTTACAAATATCAAGTTATGGTGCGGTATATATTTCCGGGATATTGAAAATGATTAACTACGTGCAGGGAACGCCGTATGCGATCAGTAATGAGAAATTGCAAATGTTCTTTAGGTACTACCGCGAAACTTATTTAAAAGCGATTAGAGGTAGTTATATGGACTTCAACGCAGAAGGTCGTGGTGTAAGTAGACCTAATATTTTAAGAAAGAATACAGAGAAAAGCAGGTTAATTACTGCAACTATGATTGATCCATTACATGCGGATGAGTGGAGAAGTGCAATTGCAAGAACCGATAGTACAGCGGCACCAGATTATAAGATTGAACCATTGCATAAGCAGTTTTGGATTGGAGATTATGTAATGCACCTTAGACCTGGTTATTCTTTTAATGTGAGGATGGTGAGTAATCGGACTAAACGTAGCGAGTCTGGAAACAAGGAGAATTTATTTGGTAGGTACTTATCTGATGGTGCGACCAATATTCAGGTTCGTGGACCGGAGTACTACAACATTATGCCGGTTTGGGAATGGGATAAGATTCCGGGAACAACAACCAGAGATTATGCGGAAGATCGTTTGACTACCAAGTTCTGGGGCGAAGATGGAAGCAACGCTTTTGCTGGTGGTGTTTCTGATGGCATGTATGGTGCAAGCACTTATGCGTTGGACTATGATAGCCTCTCTGCAAAAAAAGCCTGGTTCTTTTTTGATCAGGAGATTGTATGTCTGGGCGCAGATATCCGTAGCAATACGCCAGAGTCGATTGTGACTACTGTTAACCAAAGCTGGTTAAATGGCGACGTATTAGGTTCTGGCATAAAAGGCAAGCTTGGGAAAGGGAAAATGGAAGTGTTTAAAGGTGATCACCAAAGTTGGATCTTACACGATGGGATTGGCTATGTATTCCCTGAATCCGTAGATTTAAGTTTGAGTACCAATACCCAAAAGGGGAGCTGGTACAAGATCAACAATGCACATCCAAAGGGAGCGCTTTCTGGTAGTGTTTTTAAACTATGGATCAACCATGGTGTAAAACCAGAAGGTGCAAAATATGTGTATGTAGTATTGCCGGGCATTAAGAATGCCACACCTCTAAGTAATTTTGCTAAGTCTGGTATTAAAATTCTAGCTAACACCGGACAACTACAGGCGGTAAGCAATGAGCAATTAAATATGTTGCAGGCGATCTTTTACGAGCCGGGTGTATTAAAAACGTCGGCCTATACCATCAAGTCGGACAAGGCTTGTGCGTTATTAATTAAAGCGCTGAATGGTAAGGTGGTAATCTCTGTGGCAGACCCTTTGCAAAAAGAAACAAATGCTGTGATTAGCATCACAAATAATAAGGATGGAAAGACAATGGATTATCCGGTAAGTTTCCCTCAGCAAGCATTTGCCGGCTCTACGGTAACGCTTAAATAAATTGAGATTGAGGGTAATAAGGTATTGAAACAGCCGTTTTGACTGATTATTACCCTCTTTTAAATTAATTAGTGCCCCTTTTTTAATCGGATTGATGCTCAAATTTGATTGTAGTAATCGCAAGGTTGCAGTAGTGTATACCAAATTTAAACTTATTGATGTATGAGAAAAATTTACATGATTTTTATGTGCCTGTTTTTTGCCATTACAGCATTTGCCCAACAGACAAGGAAGGTAGATGGTAAGGTAACAGAACAAGGAAGCGGAACTCCGTTGATTGGCGTAAGTGTGCAGGTTAAAGGGACCAAGGTTGGCGCAACAACAGGCAGCGATGGGAAGTTCTCCATTATGATTCCTAAGGAAGGAAATGCCATACTAGTTTTTACTTATATCGGTTATTTACAGAAAGAAATTATTGTTGGTGATAGGTCATCTGTTAACGTGATTCTGGCCGAGGACAATAAAACGCTGAATGACGTAGTAGTGATTGGATACGGTACATCTAAGAAAGCCGATTTAGTGAGTTCGGTAGCTCAGGTGAACATGAAGGATATGCTAAATGCTCCGGTTCGTTCATTTGACGAGGCGCTAGCAGGAAGAGTTGCCGGTGTACAGGTTACGTCCTCAGATGGTCAACCTGGATCGCAAGTAAGTATTGTAGTAAGGGGGGCCAATTCTATTACTCAGGATAATTCACCGTTGTATGTTATAGATGGATTTCCAGTTGAAGGGGCTAATAATAATGTGATCAATCCACAGGATATAGAATCTATTGATGTATTAAAGGACGCTGCAGCAACTGCTATATATGGAGCTCGTGGTGCTAATGGGGTAATTATGATCACCACAAAAAAGGGTAAAATAGGTGATCCAGTGATTACGCTTAGTACAACTCAGAGTTATACAACTAATAACAAAAGAATGGATCTGATGAGTAGCTACGATTATGTAAAATCTCAGTTAGAACGTGATCCAGCCATTGGAACTCCGGCAAATCCTACACCAACTTATTATTTGTTAACCAGACCAGGTAAAACACTCGAAGATTACAGAAATGAATCGGCTACAGATTGGCAGTCGCCATTTTTTCAAACCGGAAGTTTACAGGATTATAACCTGGCTGTAAGAGGCGGTACTAAACAAACATTGTATTCAATTTCAGGTTCTGCAAATCAACAGGATGGTACCATTATTAATACGAGTTACAAACGTTACCAGGGAAGAATTACACTTGATCAAACTATAGGCAAATACCTTAAGCTTGGTGTTAATGCCAATTACTCCTTTCTTAAACAATCGGGTAATAGTGTAGGGGCATCTACGAATAGCGGTACAACTAATATTTTATATAGTGTATGGGGTTCTAGTCCTACTTCGCCGCTTTCGGAAACAGTGCCTGTAGATGAAACCACTAATAGTACTAATGATTATAAATATAATCCACTCATCAATCAGAAGAATTTAATCAGGGATAACATAACGAGGAACATTAGCGCGAATACTTATGCTGAGGTTACATTTTCTCCTACTTTGAAATTTCGTGCAACGGGTGTTTTAACTGATAATACGGCAATTGCCGAATCATTTAATAACTCTTTATCTTACTATGGTAATCCCAGAACGAATCCTGGAATGACCAATGGAGTAAACGGTAGCATACTGACCACTAAGGCGTTTAACTGGGCAAATGAGAATACATTGACCTGGAATAAAACCTATAATAAAATACATAATCTGAATGTTTTAGCTGGTTTTACCCAACAGGGAAATACATCCAGTGCTAATGGTTTTGGCGCTAATTTTTTGCCGAATGAATCTTTGGGCTTAAGTGGATTGGATGAAGGGATATTAAATCCTGCTAGTACCAGAGCCCTGAGTTCTTTGTGGACGGCAGCATCATTTTTGGGACGTGTAAAATATAATTATAAGTCTAAATATTACGCAGAAGTCTCTTATCGTGCAGATGGATCATCTAAGTTTAGTGAGGAGAATCACTGGTCTTATTTTCCAGCAGCATCATTTGCATGGAGATTTAAACAGGAGGACTGGGCACAAAAGATTTCTGTCATTTCTGATGGCAAGTTGAGATTAAGTTATGGTCAAACCGGAAACAACCGGGTAGGCGATTTTTCTTACCTGTCTACCTCAGCATTGCCGGTAACATTATCTTATTCGTTTAATGATGTTTATGTCTCATCTGTTATACCAGGTTACAATATTAACGATACCAGGTATTACTTTATCGGTAATAAGGATCTGAAATGGGAAACAACCGACCAATATAATGCTGGTTTAGACATCTCATTTTTTAAGAACCGTATAAATCTTACCATTGATGCTTATCGGAAAATTACAAAAGATCTTTTGTTAGCGGCTGATATTCCAACATCTTCGGGTTACAATAGAGCATTTAAAAATATAGGAAAAGTACAAAATCAAGGACTGGAGTTTGCGTTTAACACCGTTAATATTGATAAAAAAGATTTTAAATGGACAAGTAGTTTTAATATCTCATTTAACGGGAATAAAGTTTTGGCGCTTGCAGAAAATCAGGAGGCCATCACTACTGCTGTAAGATGGGATAATGGTTATCAGAACACTCCAGCTTATATAGCGAAAATAGGAAGACCGTTGGGAGATATGTATGGTTTTATATGGGATGGTAACTACCAATACAGTGACTTTACTGTTACCAGTGGGGGAGCTTATCTTTTGAAAGATAATGTTCCTACAAACGGAAATACGCGTGCACTGATACAACCAGGCGATATCAAGTATAAAGATCTGAACAATGATGGTATTGTAAATGCTTCAGATTACACAATAATAGGAAATGGCCTGCCTGTACATATTGGCGGTTTTGGGAATAACTTTACCTATAAAAACTTTGACTTGAATGTGTTCTTACAGTGGTCTTACGGTAATGATATACAAAACACAAACAGGCTGGTGTTTGAAGGAAATGGGTTAAATAAAACCTACTTGCAACAGTTTGCCAGTTATAGTGACAGGTGGACACCTGATACTCAGAATGCATCCAATTACCGGGTAAATGGATTTTTTGGTGGAGGTTATTCTTCTCGCACCGTAGAGGATGGTTCCTATCTAAGGATAAAAACAGTGTCCTTTGGGTATAATATACCAGCTAATTTGTTGAAAAAAGCTAAGGTTCAGTCTTTGAGAGTTTATGTGTCAGGTCAGAACTTATACACCTTCACAAAATATACTGGTCTTGATCCAGAAGTAAATAGTTATGCTTCGGCATTAACCGCAGGATTTGATTATAGTGCTTATCCTCGTGGCAGGACAATTGCTTTCGGCGCTAACCTGAGTTTTTAATTTTAAAAAAAGAAGTTTATGAAACACATATTCATAATAGCAATATTGATCAGTCTGGGATTTAGCTCGTGTAAAAAGTTTTTAAATACGGAACCAACTGATTCATTAACAGAGAAGGAATATTACAATACGGAAGCTAAATTGATAAGTGCACTTGCGGGTGTATACCAACCTTTAGGGACCGCTGGAATATATGGTGACAATATGTTCGACCAATTAGGCGCGGCAACAGACGAGGGATTTTATGCTAGGAGTGGACAGTCGACCGGTGTTATGGTTTATAATTTCGATTACACAAATGCGGAATTGAATAGTTTCTGGTCTCAGCTCTATCAAGGTATTGAAAGAGCAAATATTCTCATCAAAAACATCAATGTAGCTTCAATAGATGAAACAAAACGTAATGCAATATTAGGTGAAGCTTATTTTATGCGCGGGTATTATCACTTCTTGTTGGTGAGTAATTTTGGAGACGTGCCATTAAAAACAGAACCTACGCCGTCAGTTACTGACGTATTTGTAACCAGGACACCTGTAAAGCAAGTGTATGCACAAATACTTGCAGATATGGAGTTAGCTGAAGGTAAGGTATTCAGTTCTGATCAGCTTGGGTTTAGTGGAAGAGTATCAAAAACAGTCGTTGAGGGCATTTTAGCCAGAGTTTGTTTAACAATGGCTGGTTTTCCTTTACAAGATCAAAGTAAATATGCTGCAGCACTGAAATGGGCTACACTGGTAAAAGAATCAGGATCACATAGTTTGAACTCCAGTTACAGCCAGGTATTTATTAATGCACATCAAGACCGTTACGATGTGAAAGAGAGTATGTGGGAGGTTGAAAATAAGGGGAATGGATCTGATGGCTATGGTAATGCAAATCGTTTGGGAAATACAAATGGTATTGTGGCTACAGCTGACAATATTGTAGCTACAATAGGCTACAGCTATGGATTTATTAATACTACAGCTAAGTTATATAATTATTATTCTGCTGGTGATTTAAGAAGAGATTGGGCCATTGGTGCTTATACCTATGGATTCAATACAGCCACAAATACGGTTTATAAGAACTATTTCACAGCGACAAATCTGTATGGTCGTAATGCCGGCAAATGGAGAAGGGAATATGAAACTACTGCGGTTAAAGGAAAAAATATTACACCTATAAATTTCCCTATTTTAAGGTATTCTGACGTGTTGCTCATGTTAGCAGAAGCAGAATTCCATGTTAATGGTGCTACTCCGATTGCTTATGATGCGTTAAACCAGGTTAGAAGACGCGGTTTTGGTTTGAATCCTCAAACGCCCGTTACCTCGATATCTGTAGTAAGTGGTTTAACCTTAGCTACTGCCGGTAATACTGGTTATCTTACAGCGGGTGTTAATAATATCCCAGTGACCATTACTGGTGGTGGTGGTGTAGATGCAGCAGGGGAGGCATTGGTTGTTTATTCAGCTACTGCTGCGACAGCGAAGGTGACTGCATTAGCTTTAACTAAACCTGGAAAAGGTTATACAAGTGCCCCAACAGTTACCATTGGTTCGGCCTGGACGGCTAATACTGCGTACATGGTAGGAACACAAGTATTTAATGGCAATAATTTGTACACAATTACAACAGCAGGTACTTCAACAACTACCGGACCTACACAAGCAAGTGGAGCTTCATCTGCAGCTGTAACAGGGGCGGTCTTTACTTATGCAGGAGCAAGAGCAACGGCTACAGCCACAATTGCAACTTCTGTGGTAGATCTGGCTGGACTTACAGACTTTCAACAGGCAATAGAAGATGAGCGCGCAAGGGAGCTTTGTTACGAGACTTTGAGAAGACCGGATTTGATTCGTTGGGGGAAATGGGTGAAAACAATGAATGATTTAGGTTTAGATATGAAAGCTAATGCTGGTGGAAATTCTTATGGTGGATTAGCAGGATCAAGTATCACTGATCGAAATGTGCTATTTCCAATTCCTTCATCGGAAATATCTGTAAATAAAAACATGACACAAAATCCGGGCTGGTAACTGGATAAGAACCATTAACCAATAAAAGAACTTATTTATGATTAATAGATATATAATGGTTACAGCAATAGCATTCACTTTTGCAAGCTGTAGTAAAGAAATAGAAGTAAAATCGCTTAATTTTGATGTTGCCGTATCTAAAACTAACGGTGCTGTTAGTAATACTTATACGACTTCAGATTCTTTGAATTTTGTTTTCAAGGGCAACCCTGACGTGATTACATTCTATTCGGGAGAAATTAATCGACAGTATATTAATAAAGATAGAACAGCTGCGGATGGGACTCCTATTTTGCAATTTACTTCTTTAAGAGCTACCGGAACACAGGCAAATTCTCTGGCATTAATGGTCTCTTCTGATTTTAAGGGGATCGCATCAAAACCTGGTTCAACAATTAGAGATACTGCTACTACAAATGCTAACATTGCAACTGCACAATGGTCAGATATTACTGCCCAGGCAGCTTTGTCCACCGGAGCAGCAACCGCATCAGGAGATATTAATCTTTCTTCTTTTGCGAACTCAGGTAAGCCAGTATACATCGCATTTAAGTATGTAGCTGCTGCAGGATCCATACAAAACAAATGGACCATTACCCTATTAACGCTTACAAATAAACTAGCGGATGGGTCCATTTATACGATAGGGAATTTGGGCGCGCCAAATACAGAGATTAAAAATTACGGTGTGATTACCTATAGTCCTGGCTGGTGGGTTTCTTATGATGAAGCAAAAAATGCTAATAAATATCCATGGGTATTTACTGCAGGTACCAGCTTAGTCATTACTGGTGCGGCAACTGTAGGAGCAGCAACAGCTCCAGCAGAAGCATGGGCAATCATGGGACCGATTAACCTAAAGAAAGTTAGTCCGGATGTTGGGGTAGGCCTTAAATCTATCTCCGCTAAATTCGAAAATTATCCATATAAATACTCATCGGTAACGCTGTCCGAACCAACTTTTGTAGCTTCAAATAATGTCGTTAATAGTTCTGCTACTGTAGTGAAACCACTGTCAATAAAAGTAACCAAGCCTTAATTTAAAATATAAACCTATAAATGAAGAAGGCACTAAAAGGTATTTTAATATCGATTTTCTTAGGCGGTTCCTTAACTGCTCAAGAGGTTAACACACCAGCTACAGCTATGCAGTGGTGGAAGGATGCTAAATTTGGCATGTTTGTACATTGGGGACTTTACTCTGTTACCGCTGGCCAATGGAAAGGAAAGCCATCAAAAGGGAATGAGCATTTTATGTTATATGAACGTATTCCTGTTAAGGAGTATGCTAAAATAGCTGATGATTTTAATCCTGTTAAATTTAATGCCGATGCCTGGGTTAAGGGCGCAAAAGAGGCTGGAATGAAGTACGTGGTGTTTACCAGTAAACATCATGATGGATATGCGATGTACGACTCTAAAGTTAGCGACTACAACATTGTAAAAACAACAAAATGGCATAGAGATCCCGTAAAGGAGCTTGCTGCGGCATGTAAAAAATACGGTTTGAAGCTAGGTTTATACTATTCACTAGGGCGTGATTGGGAGGATCCAGATGTCCCGACAAACTGGCCTGAGAAAGCTGGAAGAAGTAATACTTGGGATTTTCCGAATGAAGATGAAAAAGTGTTTGCTAAGTATTTTGAACGCAAAGTAAAGCCACAGATTAAAGAACTTTTAAGCAATTATGGCCCTATCAGTATCATTTGGTTTGATACGCCTGAACTGATTAGTAAACCTGAAAGTTTGGAGCTGGAACAGTTTATTCATAAGCTTCAACCAAATTGTATCATCAACAGCCGCATTGGGAATGGATTGGGTGATTACCTTGTTTCGGAGCAGCAAATATCAGCGACAAAAATGACTAAACCCTGGGAAGCTTGTATTACCATGAGCGGTAAGTGGAGTTATAATCGCTATGATAAAGCCTGGAAATCTCCAGAATTATTGATTCGCCAATTGGTAGAGATCGTCTGCAAAGGCGGAAACTTCCTGCTGAATGTAAATCCAGATGGTCAAGGTGCACTTCCTCAGCAAAGTGTGGATAACCTTAAAGAAATAGGAGCCTGGATGAAAGTCAATGAGGAGGCCATTTATGGGGTTCAACCTTGGGCCGTTACAAATGAAAGCCTTCCTGTTGACGCGAGTGTTGGCGCTAAAGCTGTGACAGGGATTGTGGATACAGACAATGACAATACAGTTAAAGGGATTACTCCGGATATTTATTTTGCTCAAAAGAATCGGGTAATTTATGTGTACGCAAGAAGCTGGAGTGCCGGAGATATGTTGATTAAGAGTATGGGAAGGACTAATTCTTCTGTTCAAACCGTATCGCTTTTGGGGTCAAAAGAAAAGGTAGAGTGGAAGCAGGATAGTCGTAGTTTATCTGTAAAACTTCCTGCAAAACTACCGACAGGCATTCCTGTATATGTATTTAAAGTAACCATTTAATGAAAAAGGCAATACTCCCTAGGATTCTATTGATACTTCTTTTTGCCATGCCTTGTTTGCAGGCTGCTAGTCAGTCTCGTTCTGAGCTCAATTGGCCTAAGTTTCTTTCGGGCTGCGATCTGGTATTTGACGATTTAAGTGCGAATTGGAACGAAGGTGTTTTTACAGGAAATGGATTGCTTGGCACAATGATCTATAGGGATACCGAAAACGGTTTGCGTATAGATATTGGACGCAGTGATGTGAGAGACCACCAGTCAGGAAATACCTCTCCGCTTTTAGCCAAGGCAAGGTTGCCCATTGGATACTTTCTGGTAAAACCTGTTGGAAAGATTACTAAGGTGAGTGCTAGACTGGATTTATGGAATGCAGAGATTAGAGGTGTTATTTATACCGATAAAGGAAGTATCGAGTTTAGAAATCTTACTTTTTCCGATTCCGATGTGATTTATTACAGTGCGGCCTATAAAGGTGAAGAGCGAGGTTTTACCTGGCAATGGGTACCAGAGGAATCGGTAAGTAGCAGGACTAAATATTCACATATTAAAGTCCCTGATAATTATAAAGGAAATCCGACAGGTCAGCTAGTTAAAAACGGAGAAACTCAGGTGTATGACCAATCATTGAATGCCGGAGGCGGCTATGCTACCGCATGGCAGCAGCAAAATACAGCATTGGGTACTGACTTTCTGATTACTGTTGCCTTTTCAAAGGAAGGCCAGCAATATGTAAATAAAGCAGTTCAAACGCTTAAAAACTTTAAGTCTGTACCAATCAGCAGCCATATTCAACAGCATCAGCAATGGTGGCATAGGTATTATCCTCAAAGCTTTCTGACTATTCCTGATTCAAGGATGCAGTCTTTTTATTGGATGCAGCAGTATAAATTAGCTTCGGGAACAAGAGCGGATAAGCCTGCTCTGGATTTAATGGGGCCGTGGTTTAAGCAAACTCCTTGGCCGGCATATTGGCTTAACTTAAATATACAGCTTACTTATAGTCCACTTTATACGGCCAACAGGTTAAACATCGCTACTTCTTTAATGCGTATTATTGATGAGCAGCAGGTTAACCTGATCAAGAATGTTCCTAAAGAATATCAACACGATGCCGCAGCTATAGCAAGGGCTTCAGGAGCAGATCTTGTAGCGCCGGTCAAATTGCTTGCCGGATCAACTGCCGATATTTCTAATGGTGAAGCTGAATTGAGTAACCTCACCTGGATTTTATATTATTATTGGCAGCATTATAGGTATAGCATGGATAAAACTGTGTTAAATAAGCTGTATCCATTATTAAAACGCAGTATCAACTACCCGCTTCACCTGTTGAAAAAGGAGAATGATGGTAAATGGCATTTTAGTGTTAAGACGCACTCTCCTGAATATCCGGTAGGAAAGGGGACCGACACAAACTATGATCTTGCACTGCTCAATTGGGGCTGTAAAACATTACTTCAGATTAATGATGAATTGAAATTGAATGACCCTCTGGCAGCTAAGTGGAAAGATGTATCAGATAATCTTGTCGCCTATCCACAGGATGAAAATGGATTTCGTATCGCTGCTGATGTGCCCTTTAGTCAATCACATCGCCATTATTCACATTTGTTGATGGTCTATCCGCTATATCTTGTGAACTGGGACCAGCCCGAAAACCAGAACTTAATTAAAAAGTCATTGGCACACTGGCATAGTTTTCCAACCGCTTTACAAGGATATTCATTCACAGGCGGGGCATCTATTTATGCCATGATGGGTAATGGAGATGCGGCCAGAGATTATCTGAACCAGCTTTTCGATAAGTTTGTAAAACCAAATACCATGTACCTCGAAAGTGGGCCGGTTATAGAAACCCCATTGGCTGCTGCGGCAAGTATTCAGGAGCTTTATCTTCAATATTGGAACAATACAGTAAGGGTATTTCCCGCTGTTCCTACAAACTGGGCAAATGCTTCGTTTGAGAATTTACGTACCGAGGGGGCTTTTTTGTTAACAGCGGTTCGTAAGTCTGGCACTACACGCTGGATTAAAATAGAAAGCTTAAACGGAGGAACACTCCACATTAAACCTGGGTTTACCAGCACTTCAAAGTTGAAAGCAAATCCTACTGTTAAAATCCTGGATATGGGTAATCAGGTTTATAGCTGTACCATTCCTAAAGGCGAAACTGCAGTTCTTTACCTCAATCCAGAAGATCTAAAGATCGGCGTGCAGGATGTGGTTACCTATAGCACAAATGACAACAGCTTCGGGAAATTGGCCAAGAAAAAGTAATTGAATATTAATATCTATTTAAAATAACACAAATGAAACTAAATCTCACGAAGAAAAGACGTAACCTGCTGCTGGTATCAGCATTAGCAGTTTCAGTGACCGCATCCTCATTCTTATTGCTATCGCCAAAAACTGAACTGATTAAAAAAGACTTTGCTGTTGCTGAAAACCAGTATAACCAATTGCTTAAAACTTCAACAGATTTGACCCAGTTTCCTCGTACAACGAACAAAGATGGGTCGGTGAGAAGTACAGATATTAAGGATTGGACACAAGGCTTTTTTGCGGGAGGCTTGTGGTATCTTTACGAGTATACTCAAAAACCAGAGTGGAAAGCTGCGGCTACCAAATGGACGGAAGCTTTAGAGCAAGCACAGTTTTTAACGGAACACCATGACGTGGGTTTTGTAATGTATTGTTCTTATGGTAATGCCATCAAATTTGAAAAAGACCCAAAGAAAATAGAATTGTATAATAAGATCCTGATCCAGTCGGCAGAGTCGGCATTGACGCGCTTTGATCCTAAAGTGGGTTTGATTAAATCATGGAATGCTAAAAAGTCATGGGACAATAAAACCATGTGGCAATATCCGGTAATCATCGATAATATGATGAACCTGGAAATGCTTTGCTATGTCTCTAAACTTACGGGTAATCCGAAGTATAAAGATGTGGCGATAAGCCATGCTTTAAATACGATGAAGAATCATTTTAGACCTGATTTTAGTACTTATCACGTGGTTGATTATGCGCCTGATGGTAAAGTGTTGCATCAGCAAACGAATCAAGGTTACGCAGATAATTCAACTTGGTCTAGGGGACAGGGATGGGCCATCTATGGTTTTACCATGATGTACAGAGAAACGAAAGACAAGCGCTTTTTAGAAGCTGCACAAAAGGCAGCAGATTTTTATATCAACCATCCGAATTTGCCAAAGGATAAAATTCCATTTTGGGACTTTAATGCGGAGCAAAAAGGTTACAAGCCAGATTTTGATTATGCTGCCAATAAAGTATCCTATATTCCTCGTGATGCTTCGGCAGGATCACTTACCGCATCAGGATTATTGGAGCTGAGCACCTTTGCTAAAGATGGTAAGAAATATTTTACTCAGGCAGAGCTGATGTTGAAGTCATTGTCGGGTGATAAGTATTTGGCGAAACCAGGTACAAATGCCGGGTTTATCTTAAAGCATTCTGTAGGAAGTCTTCCTCATAAATCTGAAATTGATGTGCCTTTAATCTACGCAGATTATTACTTTTTGGAGGCGTTGTTGAGATATCAAAAGCTAAAATAACCGTTCTCTTCAAGAGCTGCATTGCTTCGCTGAAGAAGCGAAGAACGCTAGGCTCTTTCTGAGAAGGTAATTTTAATCTCAAGCAGGGTAGCCAGGCATGTGTAAATGCTTGGCCACCTTTTTTTATGGTTTTCGTTCTTCTGAATTTATTTTAGGATCTCAGTATATTTCTAGCGCTTGCGTATCTTTAGCTGTTAGTTAAAGCAATGAAGAAACAAATTAGTGTGTTTAATTGGAGTGGTGGTAAGGATAGTACACTGGCCTTACATCATATCCTACAAGATGAAAGTTTTGATGTACGTTATCTGTTGACTACAGTTAATGACGCGTTTAATAGGGTGAGTATGCATGGTGTAAGGGAAAGCCTGTTGATTGCTCAAGCCAAAAGTATTGATATCCCGTTATATCAAATTCGTTTGCCTGAATCACCGGAGATGAAGGTTTATGAAGACCATATGCATAGACACTTAATGCAGCTTAAATCGGAGGGCATTACCCATTCTATTTTTGGAGATATATTTCTGGAAGATTTAAAGGCTTATAGGGAGGCCAAGTTGTCCGAAATAGGTTTGGGAGCTGTTTTTCCGCTTTGGAAAAGAGATACTACGGCTATTTTAAAAGAATTTATTGGCTTGGGCTATAAAACAATTGTGGTATGCGCTAAAGAAGGTCTGGAAGATTTCTGCGGAAGAGTGATTGATGAAACTTTTATTGCTGATCTGCCGACAGGTATAGACCCATGTGGTGAGAATGGCGAGTTCCATACTTTTGTCTTTGATGGCCCTATATTTAAGCAGCCTATAGATTTTACTATAGGTGAAAAGGTTTTTAGAACCTATCCATCTCCTGTTGGGGATGCGCTTGCCGGGTATTGGTATATTGATCTGATTTAATGATAACGGCATGTAAAAATAACTGATTCATTGGCCAATTTACGCTTGGCTTAAAAAGGTAATTTGGTAGCATCATATTTGCCGTAATTTTTTAACACATGATGAAATACAAGTCGCTTGCAGTTATTGCATTGACCCTTTTAGCAGATTCCGCTATTGCACAGCATAAGAATATCTACCATAAAGGCTGGGTAGATTTTAATAAAAATGGGAAGATGGATGTTTTTGAAGATTCTTCAAAACCTATTGATGCCCGGGTAAAGGATTTGTTGAGCCAGATGAATCTGGAGGAGAAAACTTGTCAGACTGCCACATTATATGGCTATGGCAGGGTACTGAAAGACGAAATGCCAACCCCAGAATGGAAAACGAAAATCTGGAAGGATGGTATTGCAAATATAGATGAAGAGTTAAACAGTCTCCCATATAATAAAAAAGCGGTAACCGAATATTCTTTCCCTTCCAGTAAACATGCGAATGCGATCAATACGGTGCAAAAATGGTTTGTTGAGGAAACACGTTTGGGCATCCCTGTAGATTTTAGTAATGAAGGAATTCATGGTTTGTGCCACGACCGTGCTACTCCTTTTCCTGCTCCTGTAAATATTGGCAGTACATGGAATAAAAAGCTGGTGTACCAAGCCGGAAGCATTGTAGGGCGTGAAGCCAGGGCTTTAGGCTATACCAATGTGTATGCGCCAATACTTGATGTGGCCAGAGATCCGCGTTGGGGCAGGGTAGTAGAATGCTATTCAGAAGATCCATTCCTGATTGCCGAAATGGGCAAGCAAATGACCTTGGGTATTCAAGATCAAGGAGCGGCAGCTACTTTAAAACATTATGCGGTATACAGTGTGCCTAAAGGCGGACGAGATGGGCAGGCACGTACCGATCCACATGTCGCCCCAAGAGAAATGCACGAAATGTTTCTTTACCCTTTTAGAAGAGTAATTCAGGAAGCTAAGCCAATGGGGATTATGAGCAGCTACAATGATTGGAATGGAGAACCGGTAACCGGTAGCTATTACTTCCTGACAGAACTATTGCGTAAACAATTTGGCTTTGATGGCTATGTGGTTTCGGATAGCGAGGCTGTAGAATTTCTTTCGGGTAAGCATCATGTTGCTGGAGACTATAAAGAGGCTGTACGACAGTCGATACAGGCCGGATTGAACGTGCGTACGCACTTCACTATGCCGGAAAACTTTATACTTCCATTAAGAGAGTTGGTAAAGGAAGGTTCTATCTCGATGAAAACACTGGATGAACGCGTTGGTGATGTGTTAAGGGTGAAATTTAGATTGGGTCTGTTTGATGATCCGTATGTAAAAGATCCGGCTACAACAGATAAAAAGGTTCACACCAAAGCTGATGAGGAATTAGCTGTTCAATTGAACCGAGAATCAATGGTTTTATTAAAAAATGAAAAGAACCTTCTCCCGCTAGACATCAATAAATACAAAAATATACTGGTTACAGGTCCATTGGCAACGGAAATAGATTACACGACAAGTAGATACGGACCTTCTAATAATCCCATAATCTCTATTTTGGATGGGATTAAAGCCTTTGTAGGTAATAACGCAAAAGTAAATTACAGTAAAGGCTGTGAGGTGATTGATGCCAAATGGCCTGAAAGTGAAATTATCCCTACAGAATTAACTACCGAAGAGCAAGCACAAATCGATAAAGCGGTTGCAGATGCAAAAGTATCAGACATCGTAATTGCAGTTGTGGGTGAAACAGATAATCAGGTTGGTGAAAGTAAATCAAGAACAGGTCTAAACTTACCCGGCCGTCAACTGCTATTATTACAGGCCCTATACGCTACGGGAAAACCTATTGTGATGGTGATGGTAAACGGTCGTCCACTAACCATCAACTGGGAGAACCGCTATTTACCAGCGATCCTTCAAGCTGGATTCCCGGGACCTTCGGCTGGGAAAGTGGTTGCAGAAACCCTATTTGGCGAAAACAATCCTGGCGGTAAGTTAACCATGACCTATCCAAAATCCATTGGTCAGATCGAATTAAACTTCCCTTTCAAACCGGGTTCTCAAGCTGGTCAGGGTAAAAATGATGACCCCAACGGTAATGGTAAAACACGTGTATTAGGGGCCTTATATCCCTTTGGATACGGATTAAGTTACACCACTTTTGAATTCAGCAATCTACAAATCAGCAAAACAGAAATCCACCAACAAGCAGACATCCAAATCAGTGTCCATGTAAAAAATACCGGAACCCGAAAAGGTGATGAAGTAGTACAGTTATATCTTAAAGATCTGGTAAGTAGTGTAACAACCTATGAATCTGTTCTGCGAGGTTTCGATAGAGTAAGTCTTGCTCCTGGTGAGACTAAAACCCTAAAATTTGTACTACACCCTGATGATCTGGCCCTGCTCGATAAAAACATGAACTGGACAGTTGAACCCGGTAAATTCCAAGTCATGATCGGCAACTCGTCAGAAGATATCAAATTGAAAAAGGAGTTTACAGTAATCAACTAAAAACCCTGCTTAGGCACGATCCTAAACCGCTCCAGTTAGCCACCATGCTGTCAGACAAAAATTACCTTCTCAGAAAGAGCCTCAGCGTTCTTCGCTTCTTCAGCGATTAATGCAGCTCTTGAAGAGAACGGTTATTTTTGAGTTGCCGCAGCCGCTTCAGCCTTCGCCTTCTTCTTAAAGAAGCCTCTCAGCAAGAAATTATGTTGAAGTGCTTCCAGATTTTCATCCAGCTTCTTGCTACTTGTTTCCATATTCTGCATAATCACTTTAACCTGGTCGGCAGTGTTTTGATCGTTGATCAACAAACCCACAGCATTATCTGTTTTATTAAATTTAGACGTTGCTTTGTTTAAGTTTTCTGTCATTGCCGAAGCCGATTGAGCGGTTTTCTGTAACTCAGTCACTGCTTGTTGAAGTCTGGCAAACACAGCCGTATCTGTCATTAACTTATCTGCTAAGCCACCCTTTGTATTCAAAGTTTTGCTAAACGTGTTCATTTGTTCAGCCATTCTGTTTGTCGACTCGGTAGTGGTTTTAAGGTTCTCTACAATTGCTTTAAAGTTCTTAGCAATTTGCTCATCAGTAAGTAAAGCCCCTACAGCACCTTTTCCTTCAACAAGACCGCTGGCCAATACCTTAAAATCTGAAGTTACATCTACCAGGTTTTTGTTGTTCACCTGAAAAGTTTTCATGATGTCGTCCGTAGATAGCGTACTCGCTACCTGTAACTGGTCACCATCTTCAACAAAAGGGAATTTCGGACTACCACCGGTAATGACAATAATTTTATTCCCAATCAATCCATCAGAACTGATACTTGCCGATGCATTTTTATGGATGTATTTGTGGGAGTCCTCCTCGATGCTCATAGACACCTGAACCTGTGAGGTGCCATAAAACTGGATTTTTTTGATCGTACCGATTTTAACCCCTGAAAACCAAACATTGCCTCCGGCTTTTAAACCTTGTATATCATTAAAAACAGCGTTTACAGTAAAGCTCTTTACAAATGCTTTTCTTTGGCTTCCTAAAGTGAATACCCCTAAAACGAATATGACTAAGCCGAGGAGTATAAATACACCTACTGTTATCTGTTTACGGTTGTCTGTTGCTTGCATATTTTTTACTGAATAAAATTATAATCGTAAAAAGGTTTAACCCTTTCATCGTTTGTGTTAAATACTTCTTCAAATGTTCCAATATGTTGGAATTGCCCGTCTAAAAGCATGGCTACTCTGTTGCCAACAGCTTTAGCACAGGTAAGATCATGCGTAATTACAATGGAGCTGGTATGGAATCTTTCTTGAACTTGATTGATCAGGCTGTTAATTTCCAGACAGGTAATAGGATCAAGACCTGCGGTTGGTTCATCATAAAGCATGATTTCTGGACGGAGGATCAATGTTCTTGCAATACCAATACGCTTTCTTTGTCCACCTGATAATTCAGAAGGCATTTGGTTGATGGTTTGTAGCAGACCCACGGCATCTAGCATTTCCTCCACAGCGAGGTTAACCTCTGCTTTGGTTAGGTTCCTTTGATTCCTTACCAATGGGAATTCAAGGTTTTGCCTTACCGTCATACTATCATACAATGCACTATTTTGAAAAGAGAAGCCTACTTTTAGTCTTAACGCTAGCAATTCTTTATAGGTAATCTGATCAACGTACTGATTCAATACTTTTACCTCGCCAACGTCGGGCGTAAGTAAGCCTACCAGGATTTTGATGAGTACTGATTTACCTGTACCAGATTTTCCCAAAACAACAAGGTTTTCGCCTTTGTAAAGGTCAAGATCAACTCCTTTAAGTACATGATAGTTGCCAAAGGATTTATATAATCCTTTGATCTCTATTACTTTTTCAGTGTTTTTAAGTGTCGGTTTTTGTTCCATCGTTAAAATTAGGTTCTAAACAGACTAAAAAATTGGACTGAAACTACCTCTTCAATAAAAATGAGGAACATGGCAATTACTACAGCAGAATTTGCTGCCTTACCCACACCTTCGGTTCCTTTTGATGAATTATACCCTTGGTAACAGCCAACCATTCCTATGGTAAAACCAAAAAGAATAGCTTTAATTGTTGAGGCAGTAAAATCAAGAAAGGTGATCTGCTCTAGTGAAGATTGAAAAAAGGCACGTGCACTTGTGTTTTCACTCATGGATACATTCAGTAATGCACCCAGCATCCCAACCATCGCTGTATAAAATGTAAGGATAGGGATGGTAATGGTGGCTGCCAGCACACGGGTAGATACTAAGAATTTGAATGGGTTGGTTGCCGAAACTTCCATCGCATCAATTTGTTCCGTAACCCGCATCGAACCCAATTCGGCACCTATGCTAGAACCTACTTTTCCGGCCGCAATAAGACCAGTAAGCAAAGGAGCAAGGGTTCTTAATAAGGCAATTCCCACTAGAGAAGGTAGCCATGAAGTTGCACCAAACTCTGATAAAGAGGGGCGCGACTGTTTGGTGAATACCACTCCAGTAATAAATCCTGTGGTAGAGATCAGCAGGGCCGAACGGTAACCAATTTCATAACACTGGCGAAATAGTTCTTTTAGCTCGTAGGGAGGCAGAAAGCCTTCTTTAAAGAAGCGAGCTATGAACTTGTAAACATCATATAAAGTTAAAAACATACGTGCTAATTTGCCCGGGCCTTTAACTTCTTCGTTAGGTATGGATGGATTTTCAGCTTTGTTCTCCATGAATAAGGCTTAATATCATAATTGTCTTAGTAGCGGTGCTTAAATGCAAAGGAAGATGTCTCATCTATAACGATGCTATCAAACCCTGAGCCATAATTTTGTAAAGTTACTCCTTGCATTATAAATACAATGTAATATTATGATTGCTAAGCTGCTTTTTTTTTATTTAGAACGATTATAAGTCAGGTGACCTGCAAATTCGGATGGATTGGCAGTAAATATGCGCATCGAAAAATAAAATTATAAAAATACTTCCTGTTGATTTGGAATAAATCTAAATAATAATCACCTTTGTATTAATCAATAGGTATTAATGCAAAATTTAACCATCCAGTCTTCAGTCGATTTTGTCGAGGTGTTTAGCACTAAGGCAGGTGCAATCTATCAATCTGATCTTGAAAATTGCTGGTACGTCGATTTTGCAGGAAAGCTAGCCCGCTTTGACTACCGTAATATTCTGAAGTTAAAAAAGGCTGTCTATCATATTGATATTGAGGATTTGTTGCTCAATAATACCAAATCTCCTGATGTAGAGATTCTCTTCATTTGCGCCTGCGATCATTGCTACGTTTTATCTTTAATAGAGATCATTGCTTTAAAGGAGTTGTTACAAGGGACATTTGTGATGCTGGAACTAAATCACATCATCTACGATCGTCTGCATCGTATAATTAGCTGATTAGGCTAGAATTAGATTCTTTCCATATTATTCTTATTTTGAGTATTGTGAATACTTAGCCGTATTTTTGTATTAGAAAATTGGAACTTAATACATACAATATATGAAAGACATTATGCGTGTTAAGTGTTTACTCTCATCAGATGTAGAGACACTTATAAACCAACAAATAAAAAAAGAAGCACATTCATCGGCAATTTATTTATCTATGGCTTCATGGTGTAATAGGAACGGTTACGATGGTTCTGCTGATTATTTCTTTGCACAAGCAGAAGAAGAAAGATTACATCAATTGAAATTCTTCAAATATGTTTTAGATATGGGTGGTAATGCAGTTTCTCCTGAAATCACTCAGGTTAAAGCTGAATACAACTCATTCCGTGAGGTTTTTGAAGAGGCTTTGGAGCAAGAAATCAGCGTAACACAATCTATCAAAAATATTGCTGCCCGTTGCCACAAAGAGCAGGACTTTGTAACGCTTGAATTCTTAAACTGGTTCTTTAAAGAACAAAGAGAAGAAGAGTACAAAGCTAGAAGAGCTGTTGAATTGTTTGATGTAATTGGTGAAGAAGGAACTGGCAGATGGCAGATCGACAAACATGTTGGTCAAATCACCTACAGCGAAGCTTAAGACACCTGTATTTCCGGTTTTCCGGGAAAAACTATATGAGGTACATACTATGCGAAAAGCAAAACAGTATGTACCTTTTTTTGTTTATTGATTATCCTATCAGGCCATGTCAAAGAAAAAAGATAAAAAGAAAGATAAAAAGAAGGATAAGAAAAAAAAGGTGTGCTGTGAAAAGTACCTCACGGGAAAACGATGCAAAAATTGTCCTAATGGTTGATCACATAAACCGTATTGCCAATAATAAGCTATTCTATGTCTCCAAGATGGTAACAATGCCTGCATCTTGGCTCGTAACTATCCTTTTCGCCTAAGAGCACCCTATTGGCGTTGGCAACAGTTCTGTATGAATAAACCGCAGGACTGCCACATCGCATACATACTGCATTTACTTTAGTGACCAGCTCGGCAATAGCCATGAGGGCAGGAACAGGGCCAAAAGGCTTGCCCATATAATCCATATCCAGGCCGGCGATGATTACTCTTATCCCTTTTTTTGCAAGCTGGTTACAAACTTCCGGTAAGTTGTCATCAAAAAACTGAGCTTCGTCAATACCCACAACTTGAGTGTCAGGTTTTAAGAGTAAGATTGCTGTTGAGGTTTCTACAGGTGTAGACTCCACCGAGTTCAGGTCGTGCGAAACAACAGCAGTCTCATCATAGCGGGTATCTGTTTTGGGTTTGAAGATTTCGACGTTTAATTTCGCGATCTGTGCCCTCCTTAATCTTCTCAATAATTCTTCGGTTTTTCCCGAAAACATAGAGCCGCAAATTACCTCAATACTGCCGCAGTACTCTCCTCGTCTGTAATTTTGTTCGCTGAATAACATTGCTTAATAGGATTTAAGAGCCCGCAATATCAGAATTTTGTAGTACTTTTGAACGTCAAGTTACCAACATAAAGGATCAATTCTTCCGTTATTACATTATGATGAACCAAGAGGATATTTTTAAAAAAGTAGGACAGATATTAATCGAACTTCAGGATCAATATGAGTTTTTAGCTCGAAATCCTAGTCAACTCAATGAGTTAGAATTGGAGCTCTTTCTGGCAAATGCAAACTTTTTATCAGATCATGTTCAGATTGTAAGAAAAATCAATAGCAATAAAGCTGTAAAAGCTATACCAGCACATACGGAAGATCAAAGCCCTGTTGTTGCTCAAGTGGTGGTTATCAAAGAATCGGAAGTAGCAAAAGAACCAGAAGTAGCGAAAGCGCCCGAAATAGCTAAGGAGCCTGAACTGGTTAAAGAACCTGAATTGCCTAAAGAAAAAACACTTGAGGAGCTTGAAGCTGAATATGCTGCCGCTAACGAGGAAGAGATAGCAGAAGAACCTGAACCTTTAAAGTTTGAGTTTTTGCTCAACAGTGAGCCCTTGACGGAGAAGTTTGAATTTGAAGAGCAATCTGTTAGCACGATTTTCGACAGGCCATTAAGCAAAGAGGAAGAAGAGATTATTGCTGCAAAGCAAAGGTTAAGAGACGGCCAGCTGCAACAAAAACCTATTGAAAAAATAGAACCAGAAAAGGAAACTCCCCAGATACAGGAAGCAGCCCCGCGTCCTACACTAAATGATATACTGGCAGGAAAAAGTAACTTTGCTACAAGTCTGAATGAAGAAAACAATAAAACTACCATAACGGATTTAAAACAGGCCATAAACCTAAATCAGAAATTGCTTTACATTAAGGATCTGTTTAACGGTTACAACCTTGCTTACGCAGAAGCGATCGATTTGATCAATAAAATGCCTGATTTTAAAACTGCCGATAATTTCTTGCAACAGAACTATGCTGTGAAAAATAATTGGACATCAAAGCAAAGTACTGTTGATCAATTTTATGAATTGTTAAACCAACGCTTCCCGGCTAAATAAAGCCCATCCGGTTAGAGTCTAACTTTAAAAAGATAAACAGCAATACGGTAAAGCTCCATAATGAAGATCCTCCGTAGCTGATAAATGGCAATGGGATACCGATTACAGGTATAATTCCTATGGTCATCCCTATATTGATAAATACGTGGAAGAAGATAATACAAGCCACACAGTAGCCATAAACCCTCGAGAACGAGGATCGTTGCCGTTCGGCAAGGTTAATCACTCTGAGGAGTAAAAATAGGTATAAGGCAATCACAACAAAACAGCCTACAAATCCCCATTCTTCTCCAATAGTAGAAAAGATGAAATCGGTACTTTGTTCCGGGACATAACCGTATTTGGTTTGTGTACCTTCTAAAAATCCACGACCGGTAAGTTGACCTGAGCCAATGGCTATTTTGGACTGATTTACATTGTATCCAGCACCTTTAGGATCAGTTTTAAGGCCAAGTATCAACTCAATACGCGTGCGCTGATGAGGTTGCAGTACATTTTCGAAGATAACCTTAGCAATAAACAGATAACCGATGGCAGCAAAAGTAATCACGCCAATCATAATCATCCGTTGCTGTTTCTTCTTATTAAAGTAGATAAACAATCCACCAATTGCCAAAATAGACGATATCAATACCCATGGCGCAAGAAAAAGGTTAAGGATGAACAAAAGTACCATTCCCCAAAATACAACCAGTAAATAGCCTGGTAAACCTTCCCTGTATAATGGGAACATAAAGGAAAGAAATACCAACATAGAACCTGCATCTGGTTGTAGCATGATCAGGCACATCGGAATCACAATGATTAGGGCGGCAATTAATACAGGCTTTAAAGTGTTTAGCTTTGGGTTAAAGGAGCTGATGTACCTTGCCAGCAAAAGAGCTGTACCAAATTTAGCGAGCTCGGAAGGTTGTAAACGAAAGGATCCTATAGGTATCCATGCCTGGTTCCCACCAACATTACGCCCAACAACGAGTACGACAATCAATAAGAGCATCGTAACACCATAAATGATGGGAGAAAATATGCTGAAAAATTTAGCGTCCAGTAATAATATAGATAAGCCCAGTACCAATCCAGTAATGATAAAAATTAGCTGCTTACCGTAATTGGTTGTGAAATTAAAGACTGTCGACTCCTCAGGATTATAGATAGAAGCATAAATATTCACAAAGCCAATGCCGCATAATGCAACATAGATCAGGATCGTAATCCAATCAACATTAAAGAAAAACCTGTTGCTGTTTTGCTGATTGATCATTGTGGAGGCGGAATAGGTGTGCTTGTTGTCGTTGTGTTATTTGTCGTAACCTGAGCTGGCGCAGGAGCTGCAGTTGCTGGTGCAACCGAATCTGTATCTTTCGCTTTTGGTTTAACTTTAGGCTTAGGTGGTGCCGGCAAAATTACTTGCTTCTTCATCCATTCAACCTCGGCAAGTTTGTTTTTAGGTAACTGACCTCTTAAATATTGTTCGGCAATATAGCTGGCCATAGGCGCAGCATATGTACTACCATAGCCAGCATTCTCTACAATTACGGCAATAGCGATTTTAGGATTGTCTCTTGGGGCAAAGCCAATAAACACAGAGTGGTTTTTACCACGTGGATTTTGTACAGTACCGGTTTTACCACACATCAGAATACCATCTATCCTGGATTGAATTGCTGTTCCCCATGGCGCATTTACAGCGTCCTGCATCCCATCAATCACTGATTCAAAATGTCTGGCTTCTACGTCAACATAATTCCTTTTAACGTATTCTTTTTTAATCACCCTGTTTTTACCAATGGCTTTTACCAGGTGGGGCTTAATATAATAGCCTCGATTGGCAATAATCGCCATGATATTGGCCATCTGCAATGGGGTAGCATCCATCTCACCTTGTCCAATGGCCAGGGAAATAACCGTACCATAATTCCAGTATTTACTGTATTTGCCAGAGTAGTAGGCTGCATCGTACAACCTGCCATTACGCTCAGAAGGAAGGTCGATTCCTAATTTTTCTCCAAGTCCAAATTTTTTGACCATCTTTTGCCAGGCATCATAAGCTACCCGTTGGTTTGGGAATTTACGCTGTGTAAGTAGTTTTTGAAACACATAACAAGCGTAAGTATTACAAGATCTGGCCAAGCCTTTCCGCAAGGCGATATTTCCATCTACGTGTTCGCATTTTACCGTATGGCCACCTACTTTGAAGTATCCTGGGCAGTTAAAGGTAGTGTTTGGATCAATTACACCTTCCTGAAGTCCCAGTAGCGCGTCTAAAGGTTTAAAGGATGAACCTGGTGAATAGTAACCCTGTATAGGCCTGATGTTGAACACCCTGTTAGGGTTTTTTAGCAGCTCCATATAGTTATTCCCTTGGTTTCTACCAACCATTAGGTTAGGATCGTAACTTGGGCTGCTTACAAAAGTAAGAATTTCTCCTGATGCAGGTTCTATGGCAACAATACTGCCTACCTTATTGTGCATCAATTCCTCTCCAAGTTTTTGTAGATTCAGGTCTAGTGACGAAATCAGCCGATCTCCAGAAACAGCTGCAGTATCAAATCGGCCTTCAGCATAACTTCCTTTAGGGACATTGCGGGCATCATAAAGCATATTCACTACACCTCGTTCACCTCTTAACAAAGTTTCGTAAGATTTTTCTACACCTGATTTACCAATATAATCGCCCGAACGGTAATAGCCTTCGGAGTTTTGTATGTCGAGCTTAGTTACCTCTTTAATATACCCAAGGAAATGAGCAGCTACACTATCAGGATAATGTCTAATGGTTCTACTTTGTACAAAAAAGCCCGGAAAGCGGGATAATTGCTCCGATAAGGTCGCATAAACTTGTATAGATAATTGACGCTCAAAAATACTTGGCTGATACCTTGACTGGGCACTGGCTTTATTGAAGTTTCGGTTAAAGCGTTCCATGTCGATGTTTATAATGCGACAAAGAGCAGCCGTATCAAAGCGCTTTACCTGGTTGGGAATAACCATGAGGTCATACACCGCTTCATTTTGAGCGAGCGCCTTTTCATTTCGGTCGAAGATAACACCACGGGCTGGAAAAGTATAAATCTTACGCAATACATTACTCTCCGCAGAGATGAAGTATTTATCGGTAGCTACCTGTATGTAAAAAAGTGTTCCAAGTAAAATTAAGCCAATAACAATGAATAATCCTTGTATAGTATATTTCCGATTAAACAGATTATCCATTAGCGCATTTTTCTATTATAGAATATAAACTCTATCAATACAACAGTAAACAAGGTAAATATAATGCTAAAAAAGCACCTCAACAAAGTGTAAGAAAACTCTGCTAATCTAAAAGTTTCTAGAAAGAAAAGTACCAGATGATGGGCTGTAGTACATAAAAGCGCATAAATGATAAACCATTTAAAGCCCATATTACCCAATGTAGGTTCGGGTTCATCAAAACCATCCCGGCTCATCGTTACCGAAATAAACAAAATCCTTACAAAGGCCAGTGCTACACAGGCGGCTGTATGTACACCAAGTGTATCATAAAAAGCATCCAGCGTTAATCCAGTCACAAAAGCAATTAGATATAACAACAGATTTGGGGTGCTAAACGGAACCAGTAAAAGGAAGATAATGTACACAAAAGGGGTGGCCATATTATAAAAACTCAAATTCCTTAGCAAAAGGATTTGAATCAAGAGTAGCACAAACCACCTAACTATATTTACCAATACTAATCTGCTATTCATGTGGCAACTTTGCTTCTAATTCTTTTTGTTCTACGGCGTATTTATCAAGAATAACGTACACATATTGCAAAGTACTGAAATCATTGAAAAGTTTTATTTCTATGGACATGAAATTGTCGCCGGTTGCTACCGCAGTATTGGTTACCACTCCCACAGGAATACCTGGAGGAAAGGAAGAAAAACCTGAAGTAATGATGGTGTCCTTAAGATTAATCTTAAAGTGATTTGGAATTTCTTTTACAAAGGCTTTTCTGTAATCTGAATTGCCAATACCCCATACCAAAGATCCCAGTGCATCGCTCTTTTTAATGTTCACACTGACTTTAGTGTCTTTATGCAATAAAGAGCGGATGGTGGAAAGATGTTCAGAAACATCCATCACAAAGCCTACAACACCTTTACCTGGTGATATGACAGGCATATCAGGTGCAATTCCATCTGCACTTCCCTTATTGATCGTGATGACATTATTGCGCAGCGTAATTGAGTTTTTGATTACCCGGGCGGATAAATAAGTGTACTGTGGATTATTAAGCGTGTCTTTAACTACAATTTTCTTCGCGCTATCAATATTTTTAAGGGTAAGCAGTTCCGTTTTCAGTTTGGCATTTTCAGCTGCGAGACTGTCGTTTACAGTTCCTAGCGTAATATATTTCTTTAAAACATTCAGGTTCTGATATACTTCACCTACGACCTCATTGGTAGAATTTACGGTTACACTGCGCTGATAGGCATTATTTTTTACAGTAAGGACAATGCCAATAGTGAAAAATATAATGAAAAAGAAAAATGCGTTATATCTGTTTAAGAAAATCCAAAGGTTACGCATATTCAGATAGATGTAAATAATGAAGGTTTCTAATATTCTTTAGAAACCTTCATTAAACTATTATTCATTTAATTATTGCATTAAAAATTTAAAACCGCCAATGTTCTTTAAGGCGATACCTGTTCCTCGAACAACAGCGCGAAGAGGATCTTCGGCCACATGCACAGGAAGCTTAGTTTTAGCAGCTACACGTTTATCTAATCCACGAAGTAACGCACCACCACCAGTTAAATAAATACCAGTTTGGTAAATATCAGCTGATAACTCAGGAGGAGTGATCTCTAGAGCTTTAAGGATTGCTTCTTCGATTTTCGAGATAGATTTATCCAGGCAATGTGCAATTTCAGTATAAGAAACGGTGATCTGTTTAGGAACACCTGTCATCAAATCCCTTCCTTGAACTGCAAAATCAGCAGGTGGATCAGCCAATTCAGGTAAGGCGGCGCCGACTTCAATTTTAATCTTTTCAGCTGTACGGTCACCAATCATGATGTTGTGCTGACGACGGATGTAGTTTACAATATCCGAATCGAAGTTATCTCCGGCAACGCGGATAGATTGATCACAAACAATACCAGACAAGGCAATTACTGCAATTTCAGTAGTACCACCGCCGATATCGATAATCATATTACCCATAGGCTCTTCCACATCAATTCCAATACCTACCGCAGCAGCCATTGGTTCGTGGATTAGGTATACTTCTTTCGCACCAGCAATTTCAGCTGAATCTCTTACTGCACGTTTTTCAACCTCAGTAATGCCTGAAGGAATACAAATCACCATTCTTAATGAAGGAAACATCCAACCTTTACCGCCGTTCAGCATCCGAATCATCCCTTTAATCATGGCTTCAGCAGCATTAAAATCTGCAATCACACCATCTTTCAAAGGTCTTACGGTACGAATATTATCATGGGTTTTACCTTCCATTTGCATGGCTTGCCTCCCAATCGCAATAATTTTATTTGTTTGTCTGTCAAAAGCAACGATTGACGGTTCATCAACTACTACTTTGTCATTATGTATAATCAAGGTGTTTGCCGTACCTAAATCGATAGCAACCTCCTGTGTAAACCAATTAAATAGACCCATCTATAGGTGATAATTTAAGTATTAATAATTCTATGTACTATATTAATGTAAAACTACGGCTTTTTATTGTATTCGTGGATAAATAAATTAGTGTTTGAAATGTCTAACACCAGTAGTAACCATGGCAATTCCTTTTTCATTAGCCATATTTATCGAGTCAGCATCTTTAATTGAACCACCTGGTTGTAAAACAGCAGTGATGCCAGCTTCGGCAGCAATTTCAACACAATCCGGGAAAGGGAAAAATGCATCAGAAGCCATAACTGAACCTTTTAAGTCGAAATTGAAAGCATCAGCTTTAACAATTGCTTGTTTTAAGGCATCAACTCTGGAAGTTTGACCAACACCACTTGATAATAACTGATCATTTTTAACAAAAACGATGGTGTTTGATTTGGTATGTTTTACAATTTTATTAGCGAAATATAGGTCTTGTAATTCTTGTGCGGTAGGTGCTTTTTCAGTTACAGCTGTCATTTGTTCAGGACCTTCGATAATTAAATCTTTATCCTGCTCAATTACACCATTTAATAAAGTTTTAAACTGTTTTTTGCTCAGCTCAATCTCGTTACGTTGTAAAATTACTCTGTTCTTTTTAGCGCGGAAAAGCTCAACAGCCTCTGGTTGATAAGAAGGAGCGATCAAAACTTCAAAGAATAATTTGTTGATCTCAGTAGCGGTAGCTAAATCAATCTCTCTGTTGGCAATCAATACACCGCCAAACGCTGAAACTGGGTCGCAAGCAAGTGCAACGTTCCAAGCTTCTAAAATGGTTGCTTTTGAAGCTACACCACAAGCATTGGTATGTTTTAATATCGCGAAAGTTGGTGCTTCAAACTCATCAATTAAAGCGACAGCAGCGTCCACATCAACCAAATTGTTGTATGAAAGTTCTTTTCCGTTTAATTTGGTAAACATGGCATCCAGATCACCATAAAATACACCTTGTTGGTGTGGGTTTTCACCGTATCTTAAAGATTGTGCCTGGTTGATACTGTGTTTAAATACGTTTAACGGCTCTTCATTGTTGAAGTAATTGAAGATCGCAGTATCGTAATGAGAAGAAGTATGGAATGCTTTTTTAGCAAAAGCTTTACGTTGTGCTAAAGTTGTTTCTCCATTTTGCGCCTCTAACTGTGCTTGTAAAGTCGAGTAATCATCTTTAGATGCCAAAATTACTACGTCATTAAAGTTTTTTGCAGCAGCTCTGATTAGAGAAATACCACCAATATCTATTTTTTCGATGATGTCTGATTCAGAACCACCGGCTTTAACAGTTTCTTCGAAAGGATACAAATCAACAATTACTAAGTCAATTTCAGGGATTTCATATTGTGCAATCTGCTCCTGATCTGATCCTAGCGCTCTACGGTTTAAAATACCACCAAAAACTTTAGGGTGTAATGTTTTTACTCTTCCACCTAAAATTGATGGGTAACCTGTAAGGTCTTCAACAGCTGTAACAGGAATATTCAAGTCTTTAATAAACTGTTCGGTACCTCCGGTAGAGAATAATTGTACACCTTGCTCGGCAAGTAAGCGAACTAATGGTTCTAAACCATCTTTGTAATAAACTGAAATTAAAGCGTTTTTGATCTTTATAGATTGACTCATTGGAGGAAAAAATTTGAGCCGCAAAGTTACCGGTTTTTCTTTTATTGTCAAATGTTTATTTATGGTATTGCTAACTAGGTTTTGTGGGGCCTAATTGTCCGACTAGTAGGCTTCTGTATCGGCTTTACTATGCTTTGTATACTCCTTTATTTTCATCCAACTTAAATATAGAATAACTTTATTTCAAGTCCATGTTTTTACGTAAATACATGGACTTGAAATGGACTCACTATGGACTTACTATGGAGTTTGATAAAAGCGTCTACGAACGATTTCCCATGTGTGTATAGCGAAACCCGTATTTGTCTTATACTTGTCTTATTCCTTTTTTACGTAAAAAATGATTAAATTCATGAAAGTATTTAATATCTGGATATAAATTGTGCACACTGTCATACTAAAGGCGGCGATGCTTACAATACAGGCTTGTTTTAGAATAGGAGCAAACTAATCCCAATCATTTGGGAATAGGAAAAGTTCCCGTTTCTGCTGGTGGTGGTGCAGGTGGACTTGATTATGATATTATACCAGGGGATGCCACTCATTCTATGTTATTTTATAGCATGAATAGTACTGAGCCTGGCACTGCAATGCCAGAACTGGCACGCACAGTAATTCATAAAGAGGGAGTTAAACTGATCCGCGACTGGATAAACAGTATGCCGAAGTAGTTTTTACTTCTTTATCTTTTTCAAAATGCTCTCTACCACCTTTGGGTAGTGGAGGTGCTCTAATTGTTGACCTTTAAATTTGATCATCTCCAGATTGTCGTCTTTATCGATGCGGTATTTAGCCTGATAAATGTATTCCCCTTCATCATAATGTTCGTTTACATAGTGAATGGTGATACCACCTTCCGTTTCTTTGGCTTCCAGTACCGCGTTGTGCACGTTGTCGCCGTACATGCCTTTACCACCAAATTTAGGTAAAATAGCAGGGTGGATGTTGACGATGCGACCAGGGTATTCAGCGATAAGATTTTTAGGGATCAACCATAAAAATCCTGCAAGTACAATTAGATCTATTTCCAGGTTTTTTAGCAGGTCGATGATGTTATCTGTCTGATAAAATTCATGCCTGTCAAACACATGAGAAGGAATTTCGAAGTTGTCGGCGCGTTGTAAAACATAAGCGTCAGGGTTATTGGTCAGCACCAAAGCGATTTCAACTTCCGTGCTTCGTTTAAAATGCTCCATTATTTTCTGGGCATTGGATCCTGATCCTGAGGCAAATATGGCGATGCGCTTCTTCATGAGGTTTTCAATTAGTATGATGTTTTTTGCAATAAAGCTATAATATGCCTTTTTATTGATGATCAAAGATAAAAATTTATCATTAGGTTCAAAGAGGTCGAGGGTATAGGAAAGCCTGAAGATATTGAGATTTATCAAGGTATTGTTGGGGTTTATTATTGTTGTTTTAGGTTTTGTTTTAAAAATAATTGGCTGTAATACAGGTGATTAAGTTAGGTTTTGCTTCTTTTTAAATAAATACTACTAAATTAGTAGATTATATTGTATGTTTGTATTGTAATAGTTCTTTAAGTTTTATTAAAACGACTACTATGATAGCTGAATATGAAATTACTTTATCGAATACCAGACCACTGTTGTGCCAGGGCGTAATGAACAAGGCATTTAATATAAATCCCGGATACCCTGATGCTTTAGATCAGAGAATATTATGGTGGTCGTGTATTCAAAAATCAAATGGCATCAGGCTATGCAGGAAAACATAAAATAAAAGATTAAGCTATTTCGTGTTTCAATCTAATTAATCACCACCATTAATTAGTTGATTTATAAAGGAGGATGAACGGAGTTCGGCATGAACCCGGTATCAGCCAGATTGAATATTATAAATTAACAGTATTAATTAAACCCAGGTGAGATGATTAACTCTACTTTTATCCTAACAGCTACGATAACTCATATGTGTGCTGTTCGATGTTGCCTTTTTATGGCTGCATAATTTTGCTCTGATCCAAATACCACCCCGGATCTTTTACCTCCACCGAGCAATACTTATTCATGAATAACCCCAAAAAAATTAACCTATTCACAATTAACTATTTTAAAAAATGGAGACTAAAAATTATTTGAAGGAGTTTAAGACCCTTACGGCTGCTCTTTTGTTTGGTGGTGCCGCCTTTGCAGGCACGGTAAAGCCCTTTCCTAAACAGGGGGTGTGGCGTGGTGTATTTAATGTGAGCGAATCGCAAGTCCCTTTTAATTTTGAACTTAAAGGGAAGGATACTAAAGATGCCGTATTTACTTTAATCAATGGCTCACGCCGTGATGACTTTCATGTAGAGCGTCGCGGGGTAGATTCTATCTACATTAAAATGAATACTTATGATGCCGCATTGGTTGCTAAAATAGAGACTGATGGTACATTAAGCGGTGAATACCGTAGCCTGGTTCCTGGTTTCAGAGGCAATTCTCTGCCTTTTACTGCAGAGCATGGTAAAACATACCGCTTTGTTGAGCCCGGTAAGGATGTTGCCCCTACACATAATATTTCGGGCAAATGGGAAATAAAAACTTATACAAAAGAGGCTGTTCCCGCTTCTATCGCTTTACTGAAACAGGTAGGGAATAAGTTAACCGGCGTAGTGATGACTGTAGTTGGTGATACCCGCGAATTGGAAGGCACTGTTCAGGGAAATGAATTTCAACTTTCAGGCTTTACAGGCCCAAGTCCTTTTATCATTAAAGGAATAATTAATGATGACAACAGTATTTCGGGTGAGCAGGGTTTCGGCATCTATAAAAACCTGAAGTTTGATGCCGTAAAAAATGAAAAGGTAGAACTGCCAGATCCTTATGCGCTTACCTTTCTGAAGCCTGGTGCCAAATTCGGATTCACTTTTCCTGACCTGAATGGTAAACAAGTGTCCTTAAGTGATGATAAATATAAAGGGAAAGTAGTCATCATCGAAACCATAGGTACCTGGTGCCCTAACTGTACGGACCAGACTGTATTTCTTTCTCCATGGTTTAAAAAGAATCAAAAACGTGGAGTTGAGGCTGTAGCCATAGGTTTTGAGCAGAAAGATGACCTTGAATATGCTAAATATACGCTGGGTAAGCTGAGAGATAAATATGAAATCACTTACGATATTCTGTTTGGTGGCATAGCCGATAAAAAAGTGGTTGCTGAAAAGCTACCGGCTTTAAATAAATTTATTGCCTTCCCTACTACGATTATCGTGGATAGAAAGGGAGAGGTAAGAGAAATTTATACCGGCTACACGGGGACAGTAACGGGAACTTATTACGCAGACTACGAGAAGAAATTTAATAAAGTACTGGATGAGCTGCTTGCGGAACCTGTACCAGCTGAATTTACCTCTTTATCTACTACTAAAAGCAAATAAATTATGAACTCAAAACTAATTAAACTGTCGGGCATTGCCATGGCGGGCCTGATCACTGTGTCTTCTTTTGGCGAAGAAAAACATTTCATCAAAAAACCGAAAGCTACATTTATTAAACAAGGCGTTTGGCGTGGTGTGTTTAAAGTAAGTGAATTTGAAGTGCCTTTCAACTTTGAGGTTAAAGGCAAAGATGCTGCGAGTGCCACTTTTACCTTACTGAATGGTACACGCCGGGATGATTTTCATGTGAAGCAGATAGCGCCAGATTCTATTTTTATCAAGATGAACACCTATGATGCGGCTTTGGTTGCTAAGATAGAAAGTGACGGGACTTTGTCTGGCGAATACCGTAGCCTGGTGCCGGGACTAAGAGGGAACTCCCTGCCTTTTACTGCGGAACAAGGAAAAACTTACCGGTTTGTAGCGCCAGGAAAGGACGTTGCACCAGTAACCGATCTTAGCGGGAAATGGGAGCTTAAAGGTTTTTCTAAAGAAGCCGTGCCTAATAAAATCGCGATTTTAAAACAAAAAGGGAATAAACTTACCGGTGTAATCTTGCAGGTTACAGGTGATAGCCGCGAACTTGAGGGGACTGTACAGGGCAATGAATTTGTACTTTCTGGATTTACCGGCCCAAGTCCGAAGATTTATCGTGGAAAGATCAATGAGGATGGAACACTTTCGGGTGAGATCAGTCAGGGTATTTATGACAACCTGAAATTTACAGGTGTAAAAGATCCCAATGCTGAACTGCCAGATCCCTATAAGCTGACTTTTTTAAAGGAAGGATACAAGAAACTGGACTTTACATTCCCGGATCTAACCGGTAAACCAGTTTCTTTAACAGATGATAAATATAAAGGTAAGGTGGTGATTGTGGAGCTGGTGGGTACCTGGTGCCCTAATTGCACGGATCAGACTATTTTTCTCTCTCCATGGTTTAACAAAAATAAACAGCGTGGTGTTGAAGCGATTGCTATAGGTTTTGAGCAAAAGGATGACCTCGAATATGGGAAATATACATTAGGTAAGCTGCGCGATAAGTATGATGTTAAATACGATATTTTATTTGGCGGACTGGCTGATAAAAGACTGGTGGCTGATAAACTCCCAGCATTGAACAAGTTTGTTGCTTATCCAACCACGATCATCATCGACCGCAAAGGCGAGGTGAGGGAAATTTATACCGGTTATACAGGGACTGTTACAGGTAAGTACTATGAGGATTACGAGAAGAAATTTAATAAGCTATTGGATGAGCTGATTGCGGAGCCTATTCCAACATCAACGGCTGCGGTATCACTAGGTAAATAACCATAAAATCACAATTAATCATAATTCAAACCACCAAAACAAAAAATCATGAATCGTTTACAGTATTTAGTTCTTATCGTTTTTGCAGTTTCATTAAGTGCGTTCCGCTTCAGTGCTGATCCGAAGCCTGCTAAAATTAACCGCGTGGCGGGCAAAGCCATTACCTATAAGGTAGATGAGCAGAATAGCAAGTTGACCTGGCTGGCTAAAAAGGTTACCGGCGAACATTCTGGCAATGTTAAAGTAACTGGGGGTTCGCTGGTGCTTGACAAGAATGTGTTAAAAGGCGGAAGTTTTGATATCGATACGCGAACCATTTCTGTTACGGATATTACCGATCCGGAAACAAATGGTAAGTTGTTGGGGCATTTAAAAAGTGATGATTTTTTTGCAGTAGAAAAATTCCCAGCTGCGAAATTTGTAATTACTTCCGTTACACCAACAGGGGCGGGGAAATACGATGTGAAAGGTAAACTGACCATTAAAGGTATTACCAATGATGTTGCTTTTCCGGCAACAGTTAAAGTTGATGGTAATAAAGTGCAGGCAGATGCAAAAATTACAATAGACCGCACTAAATATGGCATCAAGTTTAGATCGAAAAACTTCTTTGAAAATCTGGGCGATAAAACCATCTATGATGATTTTGACCTGAATGTAACATTGGCTGCCAATAAACAGTAAATATTGAGGAAGGGTATCTGAATTAAAACAGATACCCTTTTCAACTCAAACCACAAGAATGATGAAGAACAATAAAATACCTGTACTTCTTTTTTTAAGTCTATTGATCCTATTTCTGGTTGGTTTTCAGTCGGATGATCCTCGCGAATTGACAAGTAAAGAGAAGCTGGGAGAGAAGTTGTTTTTTGATCCCATTTTATCGAAGGACCACTCCATAAGCTGCGCTTCTTGTCACCGGCCAGAGTTTGCATTTGCGGATACTTCGGCAGTCAGCTTGGGGGTGTCGGGGACTAAAGGTGAACGCAATACGCCTAGTGTAACGAACCTGTCGGGCCGGCCAAACCTTTTTTGGGATGGCAGATCTGCATCACTCGAACATCAGGCGCTACAGCCCATTCAAAATCCTATAGAAATGAACTTGTCCATCGTTGAAGCGGTTAAGCGTTTAAATGACAATAACATTTATTCAGCAGCTTTTCAGCGAATTTTCAAAGGTCCTGCATCTGATAAAAATTTGTCTGCAGCCCTGGCGGCATACCAGCGTACATTAGAAACCGCCAATAGCCCTTATGACCATTATATTAATGGTGATGATCATGCCTTATCAGCTGCTGCCATTCGTGGCAGGATGTTGTTCATCGGCAAAGCCAACTGCAATACCTGTCATTCAGGTGAAGATTTTACGGCCGACAGGTTCAAGAGCATTGGTTTGTATAATGGTAAAGACCTTAATGACCCCGGCCGGTTTGCTGTAACTAAAGACAGTACTCACCTGGGGGATTTCAAAATACCAGGATTGCGTAATGTAGCACTTACAGCTCCATATATGCATAATGGGATGTTTAAGACACTAAAAGAAGTGATTACTTATTACAATGATCCTGATGCCATAGTGAAAAACGGTAAAAACCGTGACCTGGCACTGAGCAAGCCACTAGGTTTGAATGATCAGGAGATCTTGGATATTGAGGCTTTTCTTAGAACGCTTACCGATGATCGTTTTACCAAACTTAACTGATAATATATGCGCATAAACCTTTACATTTTCATGCTCCGCTTTATCTCTCAATACCTGTGTCCCCCTCAGGGGAAATCGTAAACTGACCGCCCGGCCATTTGTAATGGCTGATCATTAACACTTATTAAATCTTGTTGCATTGCCTGTATTGCAGGCAACGGCTACTCCTTTGCCTTTTTTTATTCCAACACTAAACCTCAATTAAAAGAAATGAAAATAAATATATATCTGCTCTTGCTGCTTGCCATCCTTATACCCGGAAGCCTGCTGGCACAGCAGCGAATCCTCACAGGAATCGTTACTTCGGCTGAAGATGGTCGGCCCATTCCAGGTGCATCTGTAATTATTAAAGGACTAAGCGGAGGTGCCATTACGAAGTCAGATGGTACATTTAAACTCATTGTCCGCAATGCAAAATACCTCGTTTTTTCCTTTGTTAGTTTTGAAACAAAGGAGGTGGAAATCGGTTCTGCCACTGATTTAAAGATCAGTCTGAAGCCAGTACACAGCGATCTTGATGAAGTGCAGATTGTCGGTTCACGTAATGCAGGGAGAACTAAATTGAACTCCGCAGTTCCTGTGGATGTGATCGATATTAAAAGTTTGCAGGAATCTGCACCTCAGGTAAGTATTACGCAGCTGCTGCAATATGTGTCGCCCTCTTTCCATTCTTCGGTCTCTGGAGGTGGCGATGCTGCTTCTGCAACTTCTACAGTACAGTTGAAAGGGCTGGGCGTTGATCAGGTGCTGGTGCTGATTAATGGTAAAAGGAGACATAAAAGTTCCAATATCAGTTGGGGTGGCCTGGGTAATGGTGCGACAGGATATGACCTGAATTCCATTCCGACTGGTTCCATTGATCGCATTGAGATTCTTCGTGATGGTGCCGCTGCGCAATACGGTTCTGATGCCATTGCAGGGGTAATCAATATTGTCCTTAAAAAAACTACAGACGAGCTCGCCTTTAATGCCACTGCAAGTACGCGCAGAAGGGGTGATGGTACAACTACCCGGACCAGCAGTAATTATGGCGTTAAGCTTGGTAGTAAGGGCGGCTTTTTAAATGTTACCGGTGAGTTTGCCACCCAGGCGGTTTCTCTGCCGGTAGGTAATGATGAGGCGGGACTATACATTGGGCCAGCTTATGGCGGTGGAGCAAATACAAGAGGTTTTGATCAGATCTACACGCGGGAAATAGATGATGTTATTTTGGCTGGCCGGGGTATTGATCGTCACTTTTTCGATCAGCGGGGTAGCACCAATAAAGCGATTGACGGTTTGCTCTTTTACAATGCTTCGGTTCCCCTGAAAGAAGGAGTTGAATTGTATTCGTTTGGAGGGATCAGTCATCGAAATTCACAGTTTACTGCGGTTTATCGCTTACCTGGCTGGACGGAGCGAAACAATACCTTCATCTATCCAGATGGTTTTTTGCCCGCGATGGATAATATCATCACCGATAAATCCTTTGCCTTTGGTTTAAAAGCGAAAGTGAAGGAATGGAATGTAGATCTTTCCAATGTATATGGAATCAATAGTTTCGGTAATGTGATCACCAATACGCTAAATGCCAGTCTGGGATTAAAAACACCCCGTAAATTTGATGCAGGAAGTTATAACGCCAGTCAGAATACCGCCAGTTTAGATTTTAGCCGCTATTTTGATAAAGTCCTAAAAGGCTTGAATGTCGCATTTGGTGGACAATACCGGGTGGAGACTTATCAGATCATTGCTGGCGAAGAAGGCTCGTATATCAAAGGCGACCTGCGGTCAATTTATGGTGTTGATTATACCACAGGTGGTATCCCGTATCTTACCAATCAGGGCAGTACACCACTTAATGGCCTTTCACCGGGATCCCAGGTTCATGCTGGTTTTAGACCAAGTAATGAAGTGAATGTAAATCGGTCTATCGCTGCTGGATATATTGATGTAGAATTAAATGTGACCAGTAAATGGTTGCTTTCGGGTGCTTTGCGTATAGAGAACTATTCTGAGTTTGGCAGTGTAACCACTTATAAAGGAGCAACACGGTATAGTTTTGCGAACTGGCTTGCGTTGAGGGGATCCATTAATACTGGTTTCAGGGCCCCGGATCTGGCGCAGTTTTATTATACAGAGACTTCGACTACATTCCAGAACGGAGTAGCTATAGATCAGGTAACCGCTAATAATGTTAACCCGGCCACAAGGGCCTTGGGCATCCCTGCGCTTAAGCCTGAGAAATCAAAAGGCTATACCGCTGGTTTTACTTCACAGCCCATCCCTAATGTGGGGCTGACCGTAGATGCTTATCAGATTGAGGTGGAAGATCGTGTGGGTAATACAGGTCGTTTTTCCGCTACGGATACCAATTTACCTGCTGATGTGAGAGCCTTATTTGTACAGACCGGAACAGTACAGGCTAAGTTTTTTTATAATTCGTTTAGTACAAGAACTAAAGGTGTAGAGCTTACTGGGAGTTATAAGTTTTTATTTGCCAATGGCGCCAATGCCAGTTTTGTGGCGGGGGCTAACTTTCAAAAGTCGGAGTTAACTAAAGTAAATACCCCAAAGGGGCTGGAGGCTTATCGTTATATCATTTTTGATGAATCTGAAAAGGCCAGGGTAACCAGTAACATCCCTGCTCAGAAGGTTACACTTCAGGGGACTTACAACTATAAGAAGTTTAATGCGCTGCTGCGGACAGTGTACTTTGGTAAAGTAACCAGTGTTTCGCAGCTGAATGCCAAATTCCCACAGCCGGATTATTATTATCAGACCTTCAGTCCGATATGGATTACAGATCTTTCTTTAGGGTATAAGATTACACCAACGCTGCTAGCTACTGTTGGTGCCAATAATTTATTCAATGTACTGGGAGATTACACCATTCCTGCACCAGGAAGTAACATTACCCGTAATCCTAGTCCAGGTGGTACACAGGCTGGTACAACTACAGGGATTCAGCCATTTGTAAGATTATCAGCAAGATTATAATAAAAACATAACCAGAGAAATGATGAAACTAAATTCTATAAAAACCGCATTGTTTGTTATTGCTTATTTGCCCTTGTTAATGGCTTGTGGCAAAAATGATTACCTCGATATTGATGCTTCGGAGAGGCCTGCACTAAGTGCGAAAGTTAAATTTGTAAATGCCCGCCCTTCAGCAAGCGCAGTGCATTTCTGGGATTTTACCAGACAGGTAACCAGCGCAGCGCTAGTCCGCAATGGTAGTACGGCATATCTGGATACCCAATATGGTAAGGTGCAATTTAACCTAACGGAAGGGACGGGGACGACTTATAAGGCTTCTTATTTGTTTGGCGGGAGTGCCAATTTTGTGCAGGAGAGTAATACTGCATCTTTTTCCGGGCCAAATGGTCCTATTGCTACATTTTATCATACGCTGTTTGCAGTAGCTAAATTAAAACCAAGCACCTTGAACCCTGGAAACACCGATAGTCTGATATTGGTATACGACGATCTTACTGCACCTTCGGCAGGAAAGGCCAAATTGAGGTTTGCGAATTTTGCTGTTCCGGCGCGCGCCGTTGATCTTGCTTATGCAGCGGGCACTTCAATCTTTACCGGTGTTGGCTATGGCTCATTTGGTGACCAGGTTATTATCCCCTATACTAATGGGAAATCGTCTGATAATATTCCCGGTTTAACCTGGAAAACTTTAGGGCCTTTCAAAGAGCTGAATGCAGGAACTAATCAAAATCTGGAAATCCGTAACACTACAGGAGGGGCGGTTGTCCCGGTGACAGGTTTAACTGGAATTAATCTGGAAGCTGGTAAGCTGTATACGATTTTTATCAATAATCCTGTTGGCGATTCCAATTTAAGTGCAACGGTAATTGTTCAGTCTTTGTAAAAATAGTATCAGCAAAGAACATTTTACTGTTAAATCAGTTAGTTTATTGAAAAGGTAGATGTACTTTTCATTATTAATTGTTTAAATCCCACAAATATCCGTAATCATGGAAACAAACACCCGAAGAGATTTTATTAAAACTACGTTGACGGCCTCATTGGCAGTTGCTATAGGTACCCCAGTTTTGTTAAACGGAGGGGCTGCATTGGCTGCTGCTGTAACTACTGAAGGGAGTACTGGTCTTTTGCACCATTGAAATTTACTCAAGTGCCTTTAAAATATGCTTTTAATGCATTAGAGCCTAATATAGATGCGCTTACCATGGAGATTCATTACACAAAGCACCATGCGGCCTATGTTAAAAATGTAAATGATGCAATTGCAGCCGAAAATATACCTTATAAAACAGAGGCTGAGTTTTTTAATAATGCCTCGAAACTTTCGGCCAAAGCCCGTAACAATGGTGGTGGTGCATGGAATCATAATTTCTTTTTTGAGACTTTAAAGCCAGGTGCTTCGGCTGGGCCACAAGGGAAGTTAAAAGAGGCTATTGTTAAATCATTTGGATCTGTTGATAAATTTAAAGAACAGTTTTCTGCTGCTGCGGCGTCACGCTTTGGTTCAGGATGGGCATGGTTGGTAAATGACAAGGGTACTTTGAAGATTTGTTCGACTGCCAATCAGGATAATCCTTTGTTTGATAATGCGGAAGTGAAGGGTGTGCCTTTGTTGGGACTTGATGTGTGGGAACATGCTTATTACCTTAAATATCAGAATAAACGTGCAGATTATATTGCCAACTGGTGGAATGTTGTAGATTGGGATGTGGTAAGCAAAAGGGCGTAGTCATCACGTTTGCATCTAAAACCTGGAGAAATTGACAACTGTTAATTGAAATAATTGGACAAAAAGCAATTATGTGAAAAATATTTGCATAATGCTTTTGTATTTTAAAAACATTAATTCTATATTTGCAGTCCGAAAAACAGAAAGAATAACAGAGCTTTGCTCTAACTATAAAATACTTTAATAACAAAAAATGGCAAATCATAAATCTTCATTAAAAAGAATTAGAGCAAACGCAACTAAACGTTTACGTAACAGATATCAGGCAAAAACAACTCGTACGTTTATCAAAAGATTGCGTGGTGCTGAAGATAAAAAAACTGGATTAGAATTACTTCCTAAAGTAATCTCTATGCTAGATCGTTTAGCCAAAAAGAGTGTTATCCACAAAAACAAAGCAGCTAACAACAAATCTAAGCTGACTAAATTTGTTAATGGCTTAAAATAACAATAGCTTTACAATATTATAGACGGGATATGCATTGCATATCCCGTTTTTTTTTGTCCAAAAAAAACGAACTGATCTTGTAAAAATGAACCCATACCAGGAAAAAATAGGCATAAAGATGTGGGCGGAAGCCGACAGGCCCCGCGAAAAACTATTGCTGAATGGCAGGAGGCATCTTACAGATGCAGAGCTGATTGCTATTTTAATAGGTTCGGGCAATAAGGATGAAACTGCGGTAGATCTAAGTAAGCGCATTCTTGGATTTTATAACAATGATCTGGATGCGCTCGGAAAAGTATCTGTTAAAGATCTTTCGAAGTTTAAGGGGATCGGAGAGGCTAAGGCGATTGCGATAGTAGCCGCATTGGAGCTTGGGAGGAGAAGGAAAGAGGCCGATGGTCCTGATGTGTTGAAGATCGTAACATCGGCAGATGCATTTGCTGTGCTGCAACCTGTTTTTGCTGATCTGAATCATGAAGAGTTTTGGATACTGATCTTGAATCAGGCCAATTATCTAATCGGGAAACAATTGATCAGTAAAGGTGGGATGGCTGGTACCGTGGCCGACCCGAAGATTATTTTTAAAACGGCATTGGAACACAATGCAGCTTATGTGATTCTGGCGCATAATCACCCCTCTGGGAGTTTAAGGCCAAGTCAGCAGGATATAAATATTACCAAAAAAATGGTTGAGGCAGGGAGGATGCTTGATCTGTATGTGCTGGATCACCTGATTGTAACAGATAAATTATTTTATAGTTTTGGTGATGAGGGGTTAATTTAACATTAGAATTTTAACTTGGCAGTATGAAAATAATGATTAAACTATCTATAGCAATGTTGTTGGTTGTGACAACAGCAAATGCCCAAAGAAAGCCTGCGAATTATATCAATGTAATGAGTTATAACATCCGTTATAACAATACTCATGATGGGGAGAATGCCTGGCCGAATAGAAAAGATAATGTAAAAGCTTTAATCAAATATCATGATGCAGATATTTTATGTGTACAAGAAGCGCTGGCTTTGCAAGTTGACCAATTATCTGAAAACACGAATTATGATCGAGTTGGTGTAGGGCGTACAGATGGGAAACGCGAAGGAGAGTTCTCTGCGATCTATTTCGATAAAACAAGGTTTGTTAAAAAGGACGGTGGTACCTTTTGGTTATCCGAAACGCCAGAAAAACCATCTAAAGGTTGGGATGCTGCTATCGTAAGGGTTTGTACCTGGGTGAAATTGCATGATAAATGGAATAAGAAGGATTTTATAGTTTTCAATACGCATTATGATCATGTGGGTGTTCAAGCTCGAATTGAATCGGCTAAACTGATTAAAAAGAAGATCATGGAAATTGCGCCTACATTGCCGGTTATTTTAACAGGTGATTTGAATGTTACCCCTGAAACGGAAGCTGTAGCTACGATAAAAACCTTTTTAACTGATACCAAAGAAGTAACTGTTGAGCCTGCATATGGACCTGAGGGTACTTTTAACGGGTTTAAATTTAATGCGCCGCTAAAAGAAAGAATAGATTACATTTTTGTAAATAAAGGTTTTAATGTGCAGAAGTTTGGTGTGCTTACTGACAGTAAGGACCTGCGGTACCCTTCAGATCACCTACCTATCCTAGCACGATTGTTCTTTTAATCGTTATTTTTCAAAATTAACTGGTAAGACTTGTCCTTGGCTTTCCGCTTTCAGCATTAAATAATATCTTTGCGTTTTATAGAATTAAGATGAAGATATCATACAATTGGCTAAAACAGTTCATTCATACAGATAAAACACCACAGGAACTTTCCTTAATATTAACCAATATTGGTTTGGAGGTAGAGAGCCTGGAGACAGTACAACCTGTTGCAGGTGGCTTGGAAGGATTAGTTATAGGCCATGTATTGAGTTGTGTGCAACATCCTAACGCTGATCGTTTGCGCGTAACAACTGTTGATGTTGGTAGTGCTGAACCTATACAGGTGGTTTGTGGTGCACCTAATGTAGCCCAGGGACAAAAAGTTGTGGTTGCAACTGTGGGTACCACGGTTTATCCAAATGAAGGCGAGCCTTTTAAAATCAATAAATCAAAAATAAGGGGTGAAGCATCTGAAGGGATGATCTGTGCTGAAGATGAGATTGGCTTAGGCGTATCTCACGACGGCATTATGGTATTACCTGAAGATACTGTAGTAGGAACAACTGCGAAAGCTTATTTCAAGTTGGAAGATGACTATCTTTTTGAAATTGGTCTTACCCCAAACAGAGCTGATGCGGCTTCGCATTTAGGTGTGGCAAGGGATTTAGCAGGTTATTTCCGTACCCATATTCAGATGCCTGATATTTCGGGTTTTAAAACTGAGAATGAAAGTCTGCAGATTGATGTTAAAGTAGAAGATACAGTTGCTTGCCCAAGATACAGTAGTGTTACCATTAGTGGCGTTACGGTTAAGGCTTCTCCAGACTGGTTGCAAGATAAATTGAAAGTGATCGGCATCAGGCCAATTAACAATGTCGTAGACATTACCAATTATGTATTGCATGATTTAGGTGTGCCACTTCATGCTTTTGATGCAGATCAGATCAAAGGTGGACAAGTGCGTGTTAAGAAATGTGCAGAAGGAACTCCTTTTGTAACCCTTGACGGTGTAGAGCGTAAGCTTTCGGCGGAAGACTTGATGATCTGTAATGCGGAAGAGCCTATGTGTATTGCCGGCGTATTTGGCGGTAAGAGCTCTGGTGTAAGCGAAACTACAACGAACATATTTTTAGAAAGTGCTTACTTTAATGCGGTGTCGGTTCGTAAAACTTCGAAAAGACATGGATTAAAGACCGATGCCTCATTCAGATTTGAGCGTGGTACCGATCCTGATATGACTGTTACTGCTTTAAAGCGTGCAGCCTTATTGATTGCAGAACTTGGTGGTGGAAAGATCGCTTCACAGGTGTCTGATATTTATCCTAATCCGGTACAGCCTTTTGATGTTGAAGTCAACTATCAAAATATCAATAGGTTAATTGGAGTTGATATTGCCGCTGAAGAAATTAAAGCGATCATAGTGGCGTTAGGTATTGATGTTGCTGCAGAAACTGCAGTAGGGCTAAGCTTAAAGGTGCCTGCGTTTAAAGTAGATGTAACGCGTGAGTGCGACATCACGGAAGAAGTGCTGAGGATTTATGGTTATAACAATATCGAAATTCCGAGTAAAGTAAATGCTTCTTTATCGTACAGTTCAAAACCTGATAAGGAACAAACACAGCACGTGATTGCGGATATGCTTACTGCTAATGGCTATTTAGAGATTTGGTGTAATTCATTAACCAAAGGTGCTTATTCAAAAAATCCTGAAGAAGCGGTTCAAATCTTAAATCCATTAAGTTCCGACCTAAATGTAATGCGTCAGGAGCTATTGATGCCAGCTTTGGAGAGCGTTGCCTATAACCAAAACAGAAAGACTGCTGATATTAAGTTTTATGAGTTTGGTAAGACCTATCACTTGATTAATGAAAAGTACGTAGAGCGTCCGCGCTTATTGGTTGTGCTTTCGGGAAGTAACCAGTCAGAGCAATGGAATCAAAAGCAAGTTCCAGTTAGTTTTTATCATTTAAAAGCAGTAGTTGACGCGGTGATTGGCCGATTAGGGATTACGAGCTATCAATCTGAGGAGTTAAAAGATGAAAGCTTTGCTTTCGGATTGAAATACTTTAGAGGTGATAAGGTGATTGTAAGCTTTGGTGCAGCAACTGCAGCTGATAAAAAGAAAGCTGATGTGGATAAAGATGTTTATTATGCTGACTTTGATTGGGCTTTGTTGCTTGACATGGTAAGAAAGAATAAAATTATCAACAAAGAGGTGCCTAAATATCCTGCGGTAAGAAGAGATTTATCTATGTTGGTGGATACCAATGTAACTTTTGAGGAGTTGAAAACTGTTGCTTTTAAAGCAGAGAAGAAGCTGATTAAAAATGTACAGGTATTTGATGTGTATGTAGGCGATAAATTACCTGAGGGTAAAAAGTCATATGCACTGAACTTTACGATACAGGACGAGGAGCAAACCTTAACCGATAAGCAAATTGATGCCGTTATGCAAAAGATTATTCATAACTTAGCACAAACGGTAAAAGCAGAAATTAGAAAATAAGAAATAAAAAATACTATTCATGTCATCAGTTGCAGATCAATTAACCTCCGTATTGCAGAAAACAGCTCGTTTAATAGAGCTTTGTGGTGCATTACAAGAAGAAAATGAGCTGCTGAAGCTGGAAAATGAATCGATAAAAGTTGCGCTTGATGCGTCAAAAACCAAGAATGCAGACCTGGAAGAGAAGTTAAGGGTTTTGAAATTGGCGAAAAGTATTGAGGGTACAAGTGAAAAGACACTTGATATAAAGCAAAAAATTAACGATTTTGTGCGTGAAATAGATAAGTGTGTAGTATTGCTTAAGAAATAAGGAATACATGAAAGTGAAACAAAGCTAAGAAATGGGAGAAATCTCGATAAAAATAACTATTTCCGACCGTATCTACCCCTTAAAGGTGAGTACTGAAGAGGAAGAAATTGTAAGGCGAGCAGCCAAGATTATTAATGAGCGCATAAAGGACTATCAAGAAAATTATGCGGTTAGGGATAAGCAGGATTTGCTTTCTATGGCAGTATTGCATTATGCAACGGCAGTATTGAGGGTAGAAAACAAAGTCCAGAATCAGGACACTGCAGTTGCCGAGAAGGTGGAGGAATTGGATAGTTTATTAAACGATTTTTTTTCAAAATAAGTACGTTCTTTGCATAAGTTAAGATTAGCACGAAGATATAGCCGCAGCTACGTTTTTGAGTTTCACTATTTTTAAAACTTAACACTTCAATATTTATAGGATTAAGAGGGTGTATTTCATCTACATTTATGTACCTGAAAATGACTTAAATCCTAATTATAATTCGTTGAGGTTTTTAAAACTTGGGGCTTATTAAATTTAGTTGCGGTTTTTTTTTGAAACAAAAATGGGCATTGTTAACAGAAATGAAGTGCTGCTCATTCATAAAATATATAAGTAATCAGATAGGATTAAGATCCCGGAGGGATTGATAGCGATCAAAAGGATTGTATCTGATTAAACAATAAATACAAATAGAGAATGGAAATATTAGGAATAATAGGATATGTACTGGCCGGCCTCGTAATCGGCGTTCTGGTGGGGCGGTTCCTACTAAGGAGCCTGCTGAAAACGCAGGAGATTGCGGCCCAGACCAAAGTGAAAAAGATGCTTAAAGATGCGGAGAGTAAAGCCGAAATCTTAAAAAAGGACAGGTTATTGGAAGCAAAAGAAAAGTTTTTGCAATTGAAGTCTGAACATGAGCAGGAAGTAAATAGTAAAAACAACCAAATCAACCAGCGTGAAAACGCAATTAAGCAAAAAGAACAAAGCATCAACCAGCGTTTAGAGAATTTCAACCGTAAGGAGCAAGAAATTGATACGCATAAAAAGAATCTGGAAAAACAAACTGATCTGGCTGTAAAGAAACAGGAAGAGGTAGATGTTTTAAAGAATCAACATGTTAAACAATTGGAAACTATTGCTGGCTTAAGTGCTGATGAGGCAAAAGACCAATTGGTAGAGAGCATGAAACAGGAAGCCCGTACTCAGGCCATGATCCAGGTAAAGGATATCGTGGATGAAGCTAAGCTTACTGCAACTAAAGAAGCCAAAAAAGTGGTGATTCAAACTATACAGCGTACTGCTGTAGAAGCCGCTATTGAAAATACAGTTTCTGTCTTCCATATCGAAAGTGATGAAATAAAAGGACGTGTAATTGGTCGTGAGGGACGTAATATCCGTGCACTGGAAGCAGCCACAGGTATTGAGATCATCGTTGATGATACCCCTGAAGCGATCATCTTATCAGGATTTGATCCGGTAAGAAGAGAGATTGCACGTTTGGCTTTACACCGTTTGGTAACTGATGGAAGGATACACCCTGCACGTATTGAAGAGGTGGTTGCTAAAACCAAGAAACAAATCGAAGACGAGATTGTAGAGATCGGTGAGCGTACGGTAATAGATCTTGGTATCCATGGTTTACACCCAGAGCTAATCAGAATGGTTGGACGTATGCGTTACCGTTCTTCTTATGGCCAGAACTTATTACATCACTCCCGTGAGGTAGCTAATTTCTGTGCTACAATGGCTGCAGAACTAGGCTTGAATGCTAAAATGGCTAAACGTGCCGGATTATTACACGATATAGGTAAAGTGCCTGATGATAACCCAGAATTGCCTCACGCAATCCTTGGTATGCAACTGGCTGAGAAATATAAAGAGCATCCAGAGATTTGCAATGCTATTGGAGCTCACCATGATGAGATAGAAATGACTTCGATGATCTCACCAATTGTACAGGCTTGTGATGCGATATCAGGTGCCCGCCCAGGTGCCCGTCGTGAGGTTGTTGAAAGCTATATCAAACGCTTAAAAGAATTAGAAGAGCTTGCACTTTCTTATCCTGGAGTAGAGAAAACTTTTGCTATCCAGGCAGGTAGAGAGTTGCGCGTAGTGGTAGAGAGTGAAAGAGTAACAGATCAGCAAGCTGAATTGTTAGCTGCAGACATCTCTAACCGCATACAAACTGAAATGACTTATCCGGGACAGATTAAAGTTACCGTGATCAGAGAAACCAGATCGGTTTCATTTGCGAAATAAAGAGCAACAACGTTGTTATATTTGAGAAAAGCGATAGATTATTCTATCGCTTTTTTTATTTTTACCTAGTAATTAAACATAGACATGAAGAAGGAGCAAAGTAAAGTGAATAAGGCAGAACCTAAGAAGCCGGTAGATGTGCTTTTTGATAGGTATGCAGAAAGTCACCAAAACCATACTAATAAACTTATTCACTGGATCTGTGTGCCCTTAATTGTGTTTAGTTTACTTGGTCTGGTATGGGCCATTCCATTTCCTCATATGGAATTTTTAGGAAAGTATAATGGCTTTCTAAACTGGGCATCCTTTCTGATCGCCTTTTCTTTATACTATTACTTTACCTTATCACCTGTCTTGTCTTTTCTGATGCTATGGGTAGTTAGCTTGATGAGCTATTTTATCGTTCAGCTGGAGTACTGGCAAGCTGCCGGAGGCCCTGCGTTCTGGTTGGTTTGTGTAGTGATTTTTGTGCTGGCCTGGATAGGTCAATTTGTAGGGCATAAAATCGAAGGAAAGAAGCCTTCATTTTTAGAAGATGTTAAGTTCTTGTTAATCGGCCCAATTTGGTTATTACACTTTATTTGTAAAAAAGTTGGGCTAAGCTATTGATCCTAATAGCACTTAACATAGAATTAACATGTTGGTAAACGAATGGTAATTTAGCGCTAACATAGGGCTAACATTGTGGTAATAGCTTTGCTGGAAATTAATATACGGCAAAATTGAAATCACAACTAAACCTTAAAAAAGCAATAATTACTGTATTATTCGTAATTATCAGCGTAACAGTATTTGCACAAACGGGAAAAATTTCAGGTAAGGTATCTGATAAGAAGACCGGTGAAACACTGATCGGTGTAACAGTAAAAATCAAGGGAACTACTAAAGGTTCATCAACTGATGCAGAAGGGAAATATTTGCTAGGTGCATTGGCAGCTGGTAAATATACTATAGAAGCTTCTTACGTAGGTTATAGCACTAAAAGCATAGCAGATGTAGAAGTTAAGGCAAGTGGAACAACAGCTGTAGACCTTATCTTGGAGGAATCTAATTCACAAAAACTTAATGAAGTAGTTGTTACTGGTGTAGCCGGTAAGGAAAGTCAGACTGCAATATTGATGAGTCAGAAAAACTCAGTAGAGATTAAGCAGGGTATCGGAATTCAGGAAATGTCGAGAAAAGGTGTGAGTGATGTTGAAGAAGGATTAACCAAAATCACTGGTATTACTAAAGTAGACGGTAGGGGATTATTTGTAAGAGGCTTGGAAGATAGGTACAATAACTTGTTGATCAACGGTCTTGCCGTTCCTTCAAATAATCCATTCAAAAAGATCATCCCTTTAGATTTATTCCCAACGGACATCGTAAGTGTTTTGGAAACTTACAAAACTTTCAATTCGAGTTTATATGGTGATTTTGCAGGTGGAACGTTTAATATCGTTACTGCAAGAGCCGATAAGAGTATCACCAGGATTAATATTGGAACAAGTTTTATCTCTAACACTACTTTTAAGAAGTTTTTAAGAGCAGAAGATGCAACGGGTTTTGGTAGCTATTTTGGGTTAACGGGTGACGATCGTAAGATTCCCAAAGTTGTGGGCAAAGTTCCGTCATTTTATAGTTTAAGTAGTGATGAAGCGAGAAGTCAGTTCGGATCTGGATTTGATGTTGACAATGGCAAAGCTCCTCTGAATAGCAATGTAGGGATTTTGCATGCCAATAAGATCGAATTGAAAAACAATCGTTTTATTCAGTACTTGTTCTCTATCAATACAGATAACGGTTTCCAGGCCAGAGAAGGGGTTGATCGTTTTTTTAGTACGGCACAAGGAATATACGACAATAACTTTTATACCAAGTCTTATAGGTTTTCTACAAATTCATCAGTTTTAGGGGCTTTAAATTTCGTGAGTAATCGTTTGAATCTTAATTTAAATGCCTTTTATCTTAAGGGAACAGAAAATACGATTCAAGACCAATTGGGATACACCAACAGTCAATCTACTGTTAGTAATGCTTTTATTAGGTTAAATCAATTGCAAAAAACTGATTTGTTTACTGGTCAGTTATTTGCAAACTATAAGCTGACAGCAGATGATGCGCACAGTGTGAGAGCTGGAGTATCTTACTCAAAAACTAAATATCAGCTACCTGACAGAAAATCTTACAGGGGTGCACGAATTGATGAAAATACAACCGCAGTGAGCTATGCTGGTAACAGTATCTATAGACAATATATGGACTTTGATGGTGATTTTTTCGCATCTGGTTTGCTTGAATACAACTGGAAATTTGGGAATGAGGATTTAGCAAAAGCGCATAAATTATCTGTAGGATATAACGGATCCTTTTCAAAAATGAAATCAGATTTAAGATTCTTGGCCTCGCAAAGTTTGGCTTCAAATGGGACAAGTTTCCCAGTTAATAAGCCTGATGCGGCATTAGATTCAGAACTCAAGGCAGGTAACTTTACCTATTATGAAGGAACTAATTCTGGTTATCAATCCAGAATGCAGGAGGGGGTCAATGCAGGTTATTTGGATTTAGCGCTGAGATTCAATGATAAAGTCAATCTTAATGTAGGGACGAGATTTGAGCAGTCACAAAGAATTACAAGGTTTAGAGAGTCAGGTAGTTTTGATGATCCGTTTCAGAAATTAACCAAAGATAATTTTGATATTTTACCTGCTGCCAACTTAAAGTATGCAGTGACTGATCAAGCTAATTTTAGAGTTTCAGCTTCCAAAACTTTAACGAAGCCAGTTGTGATGGAAGCCTTTCCTTTGGAATTCCTTAATCCAGATGGAACTATAGAAAATGGTAATGAGAACATTATAAACAGCAAGAATTATAATTTAGATGTGAAATATGAGTGGTTTCCTACCAGCAAAGAAATGATCTCAATCACTGGTTTTGCAAAATATTTGCAAGATCCGATTGAAAGATTGTTTGCGCCTACAGCAGGTAGTGGTGGCTTGATCGTTAGTTATAACAATTCAAAAAAAGCGGTTCTTTACGGAGCGGAACTTGAACTGTTAGTTGAATTGAGCAGAATCCATGAATCTTTATCAAAGTTCTCATTAGGATTTAATGCCTCACTAATGAAAACCGAAGTGACAATAGATAGGATTAAGAATGCTGGTGAGATTGCGACGCTTGGAGATAAAAGTACTAGAAAGTTGCAAGGTGCTTCTCCTTGGCTAATCAATGCTGATCTCAAATATGATACTGACATTAGTAAAAGATGGAAAAGTACTTTTACAATGGCGTATAATGTATATGGCGAGCGCATTTATGCAGTTGGTACAAGCGGATTGGACAACTATTATGAGAAACCATTCGGTAAACTTGACTTCATTTGGACTAATAAAATTGCCGACAAATGGGATGTGAAATTGGGCTTTGAAAATATCTTAAATCCGACATACCAAATTGAGTTAGGCGATAAAAGTAAAATCAATATTTTGGAAGATGATTTAACGATCAGAGATTATAAACGAGGAGTAGGTGTATCTCTAGGTTTAGGGTATACATTCTAAGCCACCATTGTTAACATTGCCTTAACAAATCAATAATGTAAACATAAAGATATGTTAACGTAGAAGGAATGTTGACTAAGTAAATTTGAAATAACAAATAAAAACGGATAAAATAAATCTATTTAAGATGAAAAAAGTATTTTACGCAATTGCGATCTCAGCTTCAATTTTTACTGGTTGCTCAAGCAATGACGATGAGCCGATCGTAAAGGCTCCAGTAGAAGGAGAGATCAGTGGAGATATCACTTCCAATAAAACTTTTGCTTATGGAAACTATACGTTGAAAGGCATGGTTAAAATAGCAGCTGGTGTTACAGTAACTATCGAAAAAGGCTCTACTATTACCGCTGATAAAAGAGATGGTGAAGATGGTCTTGTGGTGTTGAAAAATGGAACTCTGATTGCTAATGGTACTGCTGATGAACCTATTGTTTTGACTGAACAGTCAAAAGTAGCTGGATCATGGGCTGGTATCATTATGTATGGTGACGCACCGATGATTGGTACTGGTGGTGTAATAAGTGCTGATTCTGAAGATGGTTTGAAATTACCTTACGGTGGTGCCAATGAGAATCACAGTAGCGGTTCACTAAAATTTGTTAGAGTTGAATATGCTGGACTAGTAATTACATCAAATCAGAAAGAGCATAACGGTTTTTCATTTTACGCAGTAGGTGCAGGAACAGTTCTTGAAAACTTAGTGTCATATAAAGGTAATGATGATGGCTTCGAATTTTATGGTGGTACAGTTAGCGGTAAAAACCTAATTTCTTACGGTAACTCTGATGATGCTTTTGATTGGCAAGATAGCTGGAAAGGTCAAAACAATACCAATTGGTTCGCTTATCAAACTGGTAAAGCAAATTATGGAATGGAAGTTGAAGCAAAAGGCAACAATAATGCATTTTGGCCTAAAGTAACTAATATCACCCTAAAAAGAGCGGCTGGTACGACTACTGAGGCGCCTTCAGGTGAAGTTCAGTTGGATGCTATTCAATTCAAATCCAATGGAAATGGCGACTTCAGTAATATCGTGATTGATGGTTATGTTAACCAAACTACACCAACAAGTGTTACAGGTGGTGCTGTTCAGGTCTTAGATTTAAATACGTATACGAATCAAGTTGTTGGAGGAAAAATTAAATTGACAAACGTTAAAATTTCTGGTACTCCAACGTTATTCATTTCTGGTGCTGGCACTTTCACTTTAAGTGCTGCTAGTTTCCCTGGAACCAACTGGGGTGTATCTACCACCGCAACAGGTGCTGCTCTAACTAGTGGAAAATGGGCTACAGTTGACGGTGTAAATTTGTTGGCTAACTTGTAGTATTATAATTGCTCCATAAGGAGTTATAAAGGAAGCGACTGTTCTACATTGGAACAGTCGCTTTTTTATTTTAACACCGGCTCATAGGCATATACAACCTTGTATGGTATATTTTTAAGATTTACTGAGATCTGTCCAATATTTAAGTTCTCCTTTTGGGGCGTTGGCTCACAGAAAGAATAGGTTTTTCCTTTGTATACGATAGGCTGTCCTATTGGCTTATCAAATTGTACGGCCATTGTGATATGGGTAGGATAGAGTAAAGCAATCATAGGTAAATTGTATATCTCTTTTACGAGGAAAAAAAACAATGCTGCCCTGTCATCACAATCACTATACTTAGAAAACAAAGTCTCTTCAGGGGAGAGCCGCTTTTCTTTGCCAAAGTTTTTGTCGTCATCTTCATATAAAAACGCATAGCGGGTAAAACGCATTAGGTAATCTATGCCCTTCTTCTGGCTCATCCCGTTTAAGTTCTTTTTTAATATAGGAATTAGGGAACCGTAAGTTTCGTTGCTTAATGGGATGTTAAAGTATGATTCAAAATCAACCACCGGGTAATTGGCAAAGATCGCTTCGACGGCTGAATTGAGTTTGATGTTAAAGTGATAGGTTTTATGTTTATAGTTGAACTGTACTTGTTTTTCGTAATAGTCCTCAGGTTTAAAATCGGGCATCCGGGTTACTTTATAAGAGAAGGCTCCTTTCGCTTCAGGGATGCTTATCATCTCCTGTGCCGGAACTTTGTTTAAGTCGGCATAGGCATAGTCGTGACGGTTTAAACACATGTACTTTTTATGCTGATAGTTGACAAATGGTATGTCAGAGATATCTTCATCATTGTATACATAAAATATCATTCTGTTATCCGCCAGCGTTAGTCGTGCATCGTAGCCTGATTTGCCCAGAAAAAACCATTTGTAAAAAGTATAACGCTCGTAGTTTTCTTTTTTCGGGCTGATGGCTTGTGCTGTTTTTCTGATCAACTGGTAATAGAGCCAGTCGTTTAATTCATGTGCTTTTTTATAGGCTAGTAGTTTATCTAGGATTGTGTTGTATTTGCCCTGGTTTACCTTGTCATAGTAGGCTATAACCGCTAGTTTGGACAATGTGGTGTCATTACCCACAATGATAGAGGAATCTACCTCAATATTAAATGTGTCATTATAAAACTCGAAGCTGATGTTATACCCTTTGGGCTGACCATAGGATTGTTCCATGATCAGAAGTAGGCAGAGTGTACCGAATATTTTGAGCAATCGGTTCATAGGTATTTAACATTATGTTCATATTAAATATACATATAATTAACATAGCTTGCATATTAAGCTTTCAGCCTTATTCGTTTGTGGAAATGCGAGTGTTTAACAATTGCTTAACAGGGTTGTTTTCTTTCTGAAAAATAAATGTTTAGTAAGTAATTTGTTGTGTTACATTTGTTGTTCAAACTATCGCTTTAAGGATAAAACATTCAAGCGAGCGAATGACCGAATGAGAGACTTAAACTATAAGGGAATTTTCCTACTTCTGTTCTTTGTGTATTTTTTTATCCTTATGCTGCGAATTACGTTAAGGTATATTCCTTTCGGTAACGATGTGGCCTTTCTCCAGATTAAACAAACAGAAGTTAGCAGCATAAAATCTTATCTGCCGATATTTTATCTGCATGTATACAGCGCGATCTTTGTGCTTCTTGCAGGTATTACTCAGTTTAACTCAACAATACTGGCCAAGTATAAAAGGGTTCATAAGGTTTCGGGCTATTTTTATTCGGGGGTGGTAATTTTACTGGCTGCCCCATCCGGAATATTTATAGGATGTTTTGCCAATGGGGGACTGATCGCTAAAGTTTCTTTTGTTTTACTTGGTGTACTATGGTTTTATTTTACTTTAAAAGCGATCATTTTAATTCTGAAAGGTGAGGTCATTGATCATAAAAAATATATGTGGCGCAGTTTTGCTCTGGCTTGTTCCGCAATTTCGTTAAGACTTTGGAAAGTGATCCTGGTATATTTATTCCATCCGGCACCCATGGATGTATATCAAATTATTGCTTGGTTGGGTTGGATTCCTAATTTGTTAATCGCCGAATGGCTTATTAAAAGAAAAATATGAAAAAAATAATAATGTTAAGTTGTGTAGTTCTCTTTTTATTCTCGTGCAGAGAAAAGAAATCTGGAACAGAAGATGTCGAAACGGCGCAAAAAGAGACTCATAAGGATTTATATGGATCCTGGGTTGGCGATTTTATTGTCGCTGGCAGTGATGAGTATGAAGGGGATATGAGTTCTGCTAATGACAAGATCAATATTATTATTAAAAGCATAACAAAGGACGGAGTGATTGGCCAAAGTATTGTTTCTGGAAATGTTAGACCCTTATCAGGGAAGATTTCTGCAAATGGGGATCAAATAAGTTTTATTCTTGATGAACCCGGAACAGATAAATATGATGGACGATTTGAATTTAAACTTAAAGGCGATACCTTAATAGGCGTTTGGAATGCATACAAAACGGAACTGAAATGGCCGGAAAAATCATACAAATTATTAAGAAAAGCGTTTGTTTATAATCCGAACCTGATGCTGTCAGCAGATTATGGCTACGTAGACTGGTCTTCAGAAAAAGTTAAATCGCAACTTGATACATTAGAAGATGGCACTATTGATACCACTTCGATTAATTCGTTTTATAGAAGTGCTTCTGATAAGATTTTTAAAATAAATGCATCAAATACCGCACTTAAGGAAAATGACTTGAAGAATTTAAGAAAACTTGATCTTCAGATTTTAAGAAATACAATTTTTGCCCGTCACGGTTTTACTTTTAAAAAGCAAACTTATAAGGACTTTTTTAATCCGATAGATTGGTATGTCCCAATTTCGGGCAATGTTGATAAGGAATTAACGAATTTAGAAAGACAGAACATAAAGCTTTTACTTCGTTTTGAAAAATATGCCGAGGATAACTATGATACTTTTGGACGCTAATGAAACTTTGAAAAAAATATTTATCATAATTGCTAATTAACAAGCTCTTAACATCACGACCTTACTTTTGTGACATAAATATTTGGTTAGTATTTATAAAGTTTAGGTTTAGTTGATAACAAAAAGCCACGATGGATGTCGTGGCTTTTTGGTTTAAAAGTTCTTTCCAACTTTCTCTAACATTTCTGGTGGGATATTCTGCATATCAACCACTAAAAAGCCATCCAGACAATCAGAAAACTTAGGGTCTATATTGAAACATATGATTTTTGCATTCAGGTTCATGTATTGTCTTAGCAACACAGGAATCTTGATGTGTGAGTTTTCAATGTCAGAAATCAAACTATCCAAATCTTTTAGGGATTCACTACTTTCTATGAGCAGGTCTTTATCAATGGCCGACAAGTCCGCCTTAAATTTGTTTTTAGGTTTTACGTAATGTGCCAATTCATAATCGAAATGGTTTTTGGTGATGTAATCAACAATCAGCGATTTAGAAAACTTAGAAAAGTTATTGCTGATACTTACAGGTCCAAACATATACCTGTACTGTGGATTATCTAACAGGTATTTCAAGATACCTTTCCATAGTAAAAACAGGGGCAATGGTTTTTGCTGATATTCTTTTCTAATCCATGAACGACCAAGTTCTATTCCTTTTCTGAGCAATGGGTAAAATGGCTCTTTAATTTTGAACAGCTCCGACAGGTAAAAACCTCTGCGGCCCATCGTATTTAATATTTCATCACCTTTACCAATACGGTAGGCGCCTACAATATTTTGTAGTTCTTTATCCCATATAAATAAGTGACTGTAGTAAATGTCGTAATTATCAAGGTCGATCTTTTTGTTGGTTCCTTCGCCAACCTCTCTAAAGGTGATTTCCCTTAAACGGCCAATTTCTCTCAATACATTTGGAATAGCTATGGTTGGCGCAATGTACACTTCGTAATTTTTTTCCTGCCATACCCTAAAGCCTTCCAACTCTTCAATTTCTTGAACCATTAAGTTGCGGTCTGTCTCTTCGATAACCGGCTCTGGTTTTTTCTTAATCTTGAAGAGGTTGATCGGATTAAACATTTTTTTCTCTTCTTCCAATCCGGTGCCTAGCGCATAGGTGCGGGCGCGTAAAAAGTCGAGTAGTTTATTGGTGTTGTTCCGATAAGAGATGTCTTCGATATTGATCGGTTTACCTATCCGAACCTTTATTTTAAGTCCTTGTTTATTTAAAAATTCAGATGGCAATTTGGCCGTTCTAAGAGTAGGATGAATAAAACTTAGGATATTAAACAATACTCCATTGTTGCCATGGAAGTAAATTGGTACAACAGGTACTTTAGCTCTTGCTATTAATTTACCCACTACAGGGTGCCATATACGGTCTGTAATCTCTTGTTTATCTAAGCTAAAGGTAGAAACCTCACCCGCAGGAAAGATCCCAATAGGAGTCCCACTTTTCAATAAGTCGAACGTAGCTTTTAAGCCACTGATGCTGGACGTATGTTGGACGTTTTCGAAGGGGTTTACTGCTACAAAGAACTCGCTCAGGTTAGGGATCTTTTTAAGGATAAAATTAACCATCACCTTGGCCTCTGGCCTTACTGTGCATAACAATTTTACGAGGGCGAGTCCTTCAATACCACCGTAAGGATGATTGGCTATGGCAATAAAACCGCCTGTTTTAGGTATGCTTTTAAGATCATCTTCATCAAAATCGATGCTTACACCTATTGTTTCTAATATTTTGTCAACAAACTCAAGTCCGTTAAAGTGTTCATTTTGAGAAAAAACCTTGTTGATGTCATTCAGTTTCATCATCTCCATGAGTAAAGCTGCTAAACCCGGTACACCTAACTTATCTATCTTCGTGGCCTTTGCAAACTCTTTAGTAGTTATAATCTTCATTTAAATTGGATTAATGAATTGTAAAGCAAGTTCAAAAATAAGATTTATATTTTTAAAGCGAGTTACAAGCTAGAAATATAAGCAATTAACTATTGCTATAATTATGTTCAAAACGGTATTTTATACACGGATTTAAGGCTAGGAAACGCTGTGGGGATGGCTTATAATTGCCGGGACATTGCTGGGGCCTTGCTGGCGCCCAGGCCTTATAAAGGGAGGAGCAACGTTCTGGTATATCCTTGGTTATTAACTACAGCTTCTTTTCTGCTGTTTGGTTGATGAATTTTGTGGAAGCCTGCCGGATTGAATGCAAGTTAATAAAATGATAACAATTTAATAAATGTGATTGCAGTATCGATTGTAGGTTGGTTAGTCTTAAGTAAGTTGGTTAAATTAGCTGATGAAGAAATGGTTGGCTGTTTATTTTGGATTTACCAAGAGAGAGTTTAATGGATTAATGACGCTTTTTGTCCTTATTGGGCTAATGATGAGCTTTCCTTATTTATATGGTTTAGTGAAAGAGGAGGAACAGGTAACCGAAGCTGAGCAACAAGCAGTTTTGACATTAGCCTTGCTGGATAAGAAAAAGTTGAGCGATAAAAAGGAATATAATTTTGAACAACCTACAGTTAAAAGGAAAGTCAGCCTATTTGCTTTTGATCCGAATAGGATAGGCGTGGAGGAATGGATAAAGCTAGGGCTATCAGCCAAACAAGCTGGGGCTATTTTAAAATACCGGGCAAAAGGTGGTCAATTTAGAAAGAAAGAAGACTTACGTAAAATGTACACGATAAGCTTACATATGTATCAACAATGGGAGCCCTATATTAGGATTGCGAATGATTTAGAAAACAGCCCGGCGCTTAATTCGAAAACATATCCCAAGCAAGTGCATATAAAGTTGGCGCCTGTCGTTGTTGAAGTTAATGGGGCCGATACTACAGCGCTCGATCAAATAAGGGGGATTGGGATGACCTTTGCCAATCGCATCATTAACTATAGAGAACGCATTGGTGGCTTTTATAAAAAAGAACAACTGATGGAAGTTTTTGGCCTGGATTCCGTAAAGTACGAAGAGATTAAAGACCAGGTTGTAGTTGATGTGACTAAATTAAAAAGGATAAATGTGAATACTGCCGAGTTTGCTGATTTTAAAAATCACCCATACATTAGGTATAAACAGGTAAATGCACTGATACAATATAGAAAACAGCATGGAAATTATAGTAATATTGCAGACTTAAATAAAGTGGCTATTTTAAATCAGGAAACAATTAACCGTTTGGCTGCTTATCTTGAATTTTAATCATGATAGAATCAAAAATAAAATCAACTGTACGCGATGTAAATGATTTTCCTAAAGCTGGGATCGTTTTTAAAGACATTACCCCCATATTAAAAGATCCTCAGTTGTGTATGGAGATTACCAAAGCATTAGCGGAGCAACTCAAAGATGTGGGAATAGATGTAGTCGCAGGTATTGAAAGCCGGGGTTTTTTATTTGGTCCGACATTGGCGCAACTTTTAAATGTTCCTTTTGTGCCGATTAGGAAGGCGGGTAAGCTGCCTTATAAAACGGTAAAGCAGTCGTATGACTTGGAATATGGAACGGCAACGATAGAGCTACATGAGGACGCATTAATTGCGGGACAAAAAGTTTTGATACATGATGACTTGCTAGCTACCGGAGGAACCGTTGTTGCAGCTTCTAAATTAGTGATGCAGCTGGGCGCTGAGGTTGCGGGTTATTCTTTCATTATTGCTTTGGATTTCTTGAATGGAAGAGTCAGATTGGCGCCTTATAACACGCAGATATTTTCACTTGCCTCTTATTAGAATTTGGCTGATTTGTTGTTTTTTGTAGCTTTTGGCTATTGAGTGCAAGATTTTTGAAAAAAAATAACAGTAAAATTTCTGGCCTTATTCATTTGTCTAAAATGATAGGGTAAGGTTAATGAACTAAATACCATTTCGTTCTATGTTTTGGCGAATTTTTAACTGGTGATGCTGTTGTTTTATTTGTTTATCATTGCCCAAATTCAAACAATAAAATATGTTAGAAACGATGGATAATTCTGTGGGATACAACTTTAGTATCTCAGAAAATCAGGAGATGGTCAGAAGCATGGTGAAAGATTTTGCCGAAAAAAATATCAGGCCAAAATTGATGGAATGGGACGAGGCACAACATTTCCCTGTCGAAGTTTTTAAGCAATTGGGTGAACTGGGTTTGATGGGCGTACTTGTTCCAGAAACTTATGGGGGATCAGGTTTTGGTTATCAGGAATATGTAGATGTAATTGTTGAAGTCGCAAAAGTTTGTGGTTCTATCGGTTTATCTCTGGCAGCGCATAATTCGTTATGTACCGGACATATTCTTGCTTTTGGAAATGAAGCGCAAAAACAGAAATGGTTACCTAAGTTGGCTTCTGCTGAATGGATAGGTGCCTGGGGTTTAACGGAAGCTAATACTGGATCGGATGCTTTGCGGATGATGACCACGGCTACGTTGGATGGGGATGAATATGTAATTAACGGAGCCAAAAATTGGATCACACACGGTAAAAGTGGTGATATTGCAGTGGTAATGGTACGCACTGGCGAAAAGGGAGAAGCTAAAGGTATTTCTGCGATCGTAGTTGAACGTGGTACACCAGGTTTTTCGGCTGGTAAAAAAGAAAATAAACTAGGTATGAGAGCCTCGGAAACTACAGAGATGATTTTTGACAATTGTCGCGTTCCGAAGGAGAACCTTTTAGGTAATGTTGGAGACGGGTTTAAACAGGCCATGAAGGTGTTGGACGGTGGAAGGATCTCTATTGCAGCGCTGGCGCTCGGTATTGCTAAGGGGGCTTATGAGGCGGCTGTTGCCTATTCTAAAGAGCGTCATCAGTTTGGACAGCCAATAGCTAGCTTTCAGGGGATAAGTTTTAAACTTGCGGATATGGCTACGGAGATTGAAGCTGCTGATTTGTTGATCCGACAGGCGGCTGATTTAAAGAACCGTGGTTTACCTATGACTAAGGAGTCGGCTATGGCCAAGTACTTTGCATCGGAGGTTTGTGTAAGATGCGCTACTGAGGCTGTACAGATTTTTGGTGGCTATGGCTACACTAAAGATTTTCCGGTTGAGAAGTTCTATCGTGATAGTAAACTATGTACAATAGGAGAGGGGACCTCTGAAATTCAAAAAATAGTCATCGCACGTGAAGTGTTGAAGGATTAGTGCTCCCCATTTAAGACGAGATATTCTAACCAAATATAAAACTGGTAAATCCGGCCCATCGAAAGATAGCCGGATTTATTTATTTTATGGATATGATTTTATCGACCACAAATGGGCTATAACCTCTCCAAGGCAAGCGATTTACATATTCTTTATAATGCAGTTCGAACGTTTTTCCACTATTTAGCATCATTTTCTCAGCAATAGAATCATTGGTCACCGAAAACTCAAACTCATTCGATTGGATGGCTCCAGGCTGTCCGGTGCGGAATCCCGTTTGGATTAGTTTGCCTTCATATGTTTTAAATAGGTATCCCTTTTTAACTACATAATTAAGTTGTCCGGCTTTAACACCTTCTCCAAATACAAAATAGTAATTGTAATAAACGAAGCCACTAAGGCCGAGGATTACGATCGCAAGGATAATGTAAAGTGTTTTTTTAGATTTCATAGATATGATTATTGATGATTAAAGGTAATTAAATAACATTCTGGTTTGAGTTTAGGCTCATTAATAATTAAATATAATATATTGTTTTGATTATCAAATGAAAGCTCTATCTTTGCAGTCCTAAAAACAACGAGAGGAGGTATTTTACGTTATGATCATTATTAATATTAAAGACGGCGAATCATTAGATAAGGCGTTAAAACGTTTCAAAAAGAAGTTTGAAAAAACTGGAGTTTTGAGAGAATTGCGTAGCCGCCAAGCTTATGAGAAAAAATCTGTAGCTCGTCGTACACTAGTGAAACACGCTATTTACAAGCAAAATATGCAACTTGAAGGAACAATCTAGTTCTAAAAGTTTAATATGATATTAAAGCGCCATCGATTATTCGGTGGCGCTTTTTTATTTTTCAATGCCGATTAAATGCCATTTCTCTAGTCTATTCATCAATTCTTCTAGTTTAAAGGGTTTACGGATATAGTCGTTCATCCCGGCATTTATACATGTTTCTTCGTCGTCTGTCATTACATTAGCCGTTAGTGCAATAATGATAGGCTGCTTTTTAAGTGTTTTGCGAATGATCTGGGTGGCTTCCAGTCCGTCCATGACAGGCATTTGGATGTCCATTAAAATTATCTCATACTCTTTCTGCTTAACGGCTTCAATCGCCTCTTGTCCATTTTTAGCCAGATCTGGTGAATAGCCCATCTTACGCAGGATATTCAGAATCACATGTTGGTTCATTTGGTTATCTTCTGCTATGAGTATGGTGAATGGGAATTTCTTGCTAAAGTTTGTTGACAATTTACTCGGAATCAGCTTTTCATCCTGAAAGGGAGCCTGTCTGTTCAGATTTCCTATATAAGTGGTTATCGTAAACGAAAATGTAGAGCCTAGGTCAGGTTTGCTTTCTACCCAGATTTGTCCCCCCATTAAGTCGACTAGTTTTTCTGAGATGGCGAGGCCCAGTCCTGTACCTCCATATTTTCTTGTGGTAGATGAATCTATCTGGGAAAATGCTTTAAATAATCGATTTAATTTGTCTTCTGGTATACCAATCCCCGTATCCCGTATATCAAATCTTAATGTTACTTGTCCGTCTGGTTTGGTATTTTCTAAGTGAACGAATACGCAAACTTCCCCTTGTTCTGTAAATTTCATTGCGTTACCTACCAGGTTGGTTAAAATCTGTTTCAATCTTAAATGGTCCCCAACAATCTGTAGGGGTACGTTTTCCTGGATATCATAAATCAGGTTTAAATGGGTTTGTGCTGCTTTGCTGGCGAAAATATAAAGCACATCCTCAATTAAACGACGCAAATCAAAGTCTTCTCTTTCGAGTTCGAGGTTTCCTGATTCGATCTTTGAAAAATCCAGAATATCGTTAATTACATTGATCAGTGTTTCTCCACAGGTGTTGATTGTTTCGTTGAACATTCGCTGCTCTTCTGTCAAAGGTGTTTCGCCCAATAGGGTAGACATCCCAATCACCCCATTCATTGGGGTTCGTATTTCATGGCTCATTGTAGCTAGGAATATGCTCTTTGCCTGGCTAGCCTGATCAGCATCCTGACGGGCTTTTTCTAGTTCTAAATTAAATTTTCTTAATTGTTGATTTGATTTGTCAAGGGCTTCTTCATTCTGCTTGCGCATTGCACTATATTTTTCCAGCTGATATGCCCATAATCCACAGATAAAGAATATTACGGCGGCGAGGAGGAGGTGGATTAGAAGAGTTTGGAGATCAATGTGGTCCTGATTGCTGAAATAAACTTTATTGAAGCCGATGTTCTGAAGGTGGCTGAAGATGGTATGGTGAAGAACCACAATAATTAATATGGGAATCTGCAATTTCCATTTCTGATAAGTGATGAGTAAGGCGCTACCGATAAAAGCGAAAAAATGCATTTCAAACATCCCGTGCATCTGGTAGATAAACTGGGCCATAAAAATGCCTAGTACGGTGCTTAAAACATACTGATATAAGGTTGAGTCGGGTAATGCTATTTTTGCCGAATAGTAGGCGAGTAAGGAAATTCCACCAACTCCAAATGCAATTAACCAGGTGTCATAGTATGAGGCGATTAAAAGTCCGACTAAAAAGAAACAAATCAGGAAGTAATTCATTAACCGATCTGATCTTTCCTTAACTTCAAAAAAGAAAGTCTGGTTATTGGAGGCATTAATGTCTTTATTCATATTTGATTCGCATTATTTTGTGCAATTCTTCATTCAGTTTGTGGTTATAAATGCTTTAAATACGACGGTGAGCGCTTAGTGCAAATTCTTTTTTTGAGATTTTAAATGTGAAATTAAATTAGGCAATATTTTATTAAAAATATAAAAATTAATTACGCTGGTATATGGTGTTCTTTTTAATTATAGTTAAGATAGGTGAATAATTTGAAGATTAGTAGGTTAGCTTATGTTACTACCTTATTTTGTGGGTTAGTTTAAATTTTATGTTAAAATAAACACAAAAAGTTGAACTATGTTTTGTAACTTGACTCAACCGAGCACGTAAAGATTTTCTATGACTGTTGAGCAATTTTTAACCTATCTGCAGCACGAGAAGAGATATTCTTCGCATACCATTCAGTCTTACCAAACAGATCTGATTCAGTTTGAAGATTTTATAAGGAAAACATTCGACTTACCTTTAGTCGAGGTTAAGCATGTGCATGTAAGAGATTTTATGGTGTACATGATGGATAATAAGGTTGGTGAAAATTCTGTCGGCAGAAAATTATCTACGTTGCGCAGTTTTTATAAGTTTTTGTTGCGTCAGAATATAATATCCGCAAGTCCCATGACGCTGGTTAAGGCGCCTAAGGTGCCGAAAAAATTACCTGTATTTATAGATGATGCGAAGTTAGATCTGTTACTGGATTCGGATGAGTTTTTCGATGATAGTTTTCCTTCGGTAAGGGACAAGTTGATCATAGAGACGTTTTTTGGTACTGGAATGCGTTTGGCTGAGTTGCTATCGCTGAAGGAGGGGGATATTAATTTTTATGATTCAACGATTCGGGTAATGGGGAAAAGGAGTAAGGAGCGGGTCATTCCTATTAGTAAAATACTTGCCGAACAATTGAAAGATTATGTAAAGCTTAAAACATTACAAAATTTTGATAACAAAACGGGGGGCTTAATCGTTACTAACAAAGGAGATGAAGCTTATCCTGCGTTTGTGAGAAGCATAGTTCAGCGTTATTTGACTTATGTGTCCACCCAGGATAAAAAAAGTCCACACGTGTTGCGCCATTCCTATGCAACAAGCTTGCTGAATAGGGGTGCTGATTTAAATGCAATAAAAGAGTTGTTAGGACATGCCAGTTTAGCTGCTACGCAGGTTTACACGCATAATTCAGTAGAGAGATTAAAAACAATATATAAACAGGCCCATCCAAAGGCATAAAAAAGGAGGAAAATATGAAAATTACAGTTCAATCGATTCATTTCAATGCAGACCAGAAGTTGTTAGATTTTATCCAGAAAAAAGTCGATAAGCTAGATCAGTTTTTTGATCAAATCATTAGCGGGGAAATATATTTAAAATTAGAGAATGTAGATGACGAGGCCAATAAGATAAGTGAGGTTAAGCTTATCGTACCAGGGGTTACAATGTTTGCAAAAGAGCAATGTAAAACCTTTGAAGAGGCGACAGATTTGGCAATCGAATCATTAAGAAAGCAAATTACTAAACATAAAGATAAGACGAGAATTAAGTTGAGTGAACACAAGGTTCTTTTGAATGCGAATGAAGTATCTGATTACTAGGTACATATTTTTTAGGTTTTTGATATGAAATTGGCAGATTTACTTCTGCCAATTTTTTTTTGAAAATAATTTTGCATCGTATTAAAATTCTTGTAGATTTGCATTCCCATTCAGAGAGGGCGTTGGCCCGGTAAGAAAGAGGGATGTTCTGTGAAAGATTAATATTGTAGAAAACATTGCTTGATTTATAAGTAATGTGATATATAAGCCTCCTTAGCTCAGCTGGTAGAGCAACTGACTTGTAATCAGTAGGTCATTGGTTCGATCCCGATAGGAGGCTCTTTTAAGATTACGTAGTGATATGTGATGATTAAAAGCGGGGGGATACCAGAGTGGCCAAATGGGACAGACTGTAACTCTGTTGTCGCAAGACTTCGAAGGTTCGAATCCTTCTCCCCCCACCATGATTTAAGATCGAAAGATTGAAAATCTAAAAGCGAAAGTAGCTCAGTTGGTAGAGCGATAGCCTTCCAAGCTATAGGTCGCGAGTTCGAACCTCGTCTTTCGCTCAAAAATGGAAAAAGCTGGGCGGTCTGCAGTCCTGAAAGTTTAACCCTTGTTTCGGTTAAATGGAATGCAGGTTAAGATTAAAAGCCGAAGTAGCTCAGCGGTAGAGCACTTCCTTGGTAAGGAAGAGGTCGTGGGTTCAAGTCCCATCTTTGGCTCAAAAAAAAGAGATGCTTTGTGAAACTGTTGTAGAGCAGCTGAACAAGGTTTTTCGTGTTGAAATAGTATCAAAACAAATAATAAATAAAAAGTTAACCTACTAATAAGTATAAAAACATGGCAAAAGAAAAGTTTGACCGCAGCAAGCCGCACTTAAACATCGGCACAATCGGTCACGTTGACCACGGTAAAACAACCTTAACAGCAGCTATCACTAAAGTGTTATCTGATGCTGGTTTATCTGAGGCGCGTTCATTTGATTCTATTGACTCTGCTCCAGAGGAAAAAGAAAGAGGTATCACTATTAATACAGCACACGTTGAATATTCAACAGCTAACCGTCACTATGCTCACGTTGACTGTCCAGGTCACGCGGATTATGTGAAAAACATGGTTACTGGTGCTGCACAAATGGATGGAGCTATCATTGTTGTGGCTGCAACAGATGGTCCAATGCCACAAACTCGTGAGCACATTCTATTGGCTCGTCAGGTAGGTGTTCCTTCATTGGTTGTATTCATGAATAAAGTGGATATGGTTGATGATCCTGAGTTATTAGAATTAGTAGAGATGGAAATTCGTGAATTGTTATCATTCTATGAATTCCCTGGTGATGATATCCCTGTAATTCAAGGTTCAGCTCTTGGTGGCTTGAACGGAGATCCGAAATGGGTAGGTAAAATCATGGAATTAATGGATGCTGTTGATAACTACATTCCAATTCCTCCACGTTTAACTGAGCTTCCATTCTTAATGCCTGTTGAAGATGTATTCTCGATCACTGGTCGTGGTACTGTTGCAACTGGTCGTATTGAGCGTGGTGTAATCAACTCTGGTGATCCAGTTGAGATCTTGGGTATGGGTGCAGAAAATCTTAAATCAACTGTAACAGGTGTTGAGATGTTCCGTAAGATCCTTGATTATGGTGAAGCTGGTGATAACGTAGGTTTATTGTTACGTGGTATTGAGAAAACTGATATCCGTCGTGGTATGGTTATCTGTAAACCAGGTTCGGTAAATCCTCACACTGATTTCAAAGCTGAGATCTATGTATTGTCAAAAGCAGAAGGTGGACGTCACACTCCATTCTTTAACAAATACCGTCCACAATTCTATTTCCGTACCACAGACGTAACTGGTGAGATCTCACTAGCTGAAGGAACTGAAATGGTTATGCCAGGTGATAACGTTACAATTACAGTTAAATTGATCAACGCAATCGCAATGGAAAAAGGTCTACGTTTCGCAATCCGTGAGGGTGGTAGAACAGTAGGTGCTGGTCAGGTAACTGAAATTTTAAAATAATCAATACCTCCTTCGGGAAGTAGTGAACAATAAAGCAAAGTACTTAGGCTTTATCACCTAAGTACTTTGTTCTAAAAGATGCCGATTCTTAAGATAAGAATCAAATATACACGGGAATAGTTCAACGGTAGAATAGAGGTCTCCAAAACCTTTGATCAGGGTTCGAATCCTTGTTCCCGTGCAAAAAGATAATTATGGCTAAAGTAGTTCAATTTATAAAAGAATCATACGAGGAAATGACCCATAAGGTTACCTGGCCTACATGGGGTGAATTGCAAAATTCGGCAGTATTGGTTTTAGTAGCTTCATTAATCATTGCATGTGTAGTATTTGCAATGGATAAGGGATCTACTTTTGTTTTAGATACTTTTTATAAATCACTTTCTAATTAATATAGCTCAATGGAAGATCAGTTGAAATGGTATGTGGTTAGAGCTGTTAGCGGTAAAGAAAAAAAAGTAAAACAGTATATCGATTCAGAAATTAGTCGTTTAGGATTTTCTCATTTGGTACCTCAGGTATTGATACCAATGGAGAAATACTATCAGATGAAGGATGGTAAAAAGATTGCAAAAGAGCGCAATTATTATCCTGGCTACGTTTTGATCGAAGCTACTTTAGATGGAGAATTAGAACACATTATTAAGAATATTAATAGTGTGATTGGTTTTTTAGGGGATAAGGGTGGAAATCCAGTTCCTATGCGTCAAGCAGAAGTTAACCGTATTTTAGGTAAAGTTGATGAGATGAGCCAGCAAGGCGAAACCATGAACGTTGCTTATTATGTAGGCGAGAACGTTAAAGTTATGGATGGACCATTTAATGGTTTCACTGGCGTTATTGAAGAGGTTAACGAAGAGAAAAAGAAATTAAAAGTTATGGTTAAGATTTTCGGAAGAAAAACTCCATTGGAGCTTAACTATATGCAAGTAGAAAAAGAATAGTTTTAAGTGATTAAAACAATATAAGATCTTAATTGTTACATGCTTCCAACATAATAACATTGAGTATTACAAATTAACAAAACAGAAAATGGCAAAAGAAGTCAGTGCGCTTGTTAAGTTACAAATCAAGGGTGGAGCCGCAAATCCATCACCACCAGTAGGACCTGCATTGGGTGCTAAAGGGGTGAACATTATGGAATTTTGCAAGCAATTCAATGCTCGTACCCAAGATAAGCCCGGTAAAGTATTACCAGTCGTAATTACTGTTTATGCTGACAAGTCTTTCGAATTTATCATCAAAACCCCTCCTGTTGCTATCCAGTTAAAGGATGCTACTAAATTAACGAGTGGTTCTGCTGAGCCCAACCGTAAGAAAGTTGGTTCGGTGACTTGGGATCAGGTTAAGTCAATTGCTGAAGATAAAATGACTGATTTAAATGCATTTACTATCGAATCTGCAATGAGTATGGTTGCAGGTACAGCACGCAGTATGGGAATCACCGTTAGCGGTGATGCACCTTGGACAAATTAATTAACAAAAAACAGTTTACAACAGTGGCTAAATTAACAAAAAATCAAAAAAAGGCACATGCTAAACTAGAATCTGGTAAAACGTATTCTTTAAAGGATGCGGCTGCTTTGGTAAAAGAGATTACTACAACTAAATTTGATGCATCGGTTGATATCGACGTATCTTTAGGCGTAGATCCACGTAAGGCCAATCAAATGGTACGTGGTATTGCTACTTTACCACACGGTACAGGTAAAACTGTACGTGTATTAGTTCTTTGTACTCCTGATAAGGAAGAAGAGGCTAAAGCGGCAGGTGCAGATTTTGTAGGTTTAGACGAATATGTAGCCAAGATTGAAGGTGGATGGACTGATGTTGACATTATTATCACTACTCCTGCTTGTATGGCAAAAGTAGGTAAACTGGGCCGCGTTTTAGGTCCACGTAACCTTATGCCAAACCCTAAGTCAGGTACTGTAACTAACGAAGTTGGTAAAGCAGTAACTGATGTAAAAGGCGGTAAGATTGATTTTAAAGTTGACAAAAGTGGTATTATACACGCTTCAATAGGAAAAGTATCATTCCCAGCAGATAAAATATATGAAAATGCTTTAGAAGTTCTACAAGTAATTTCAAAATTAAAACCATCAGCTGCAAAAGGAACTTATTTTAAGAGCATTCATGTTTCTTCAACTATGAGTCCTGGAATCGCAATCGAAGCTAAATCAGTAACGGGTATTTAATATGAACAGAGAAGAAAAACACGAAGTCGTTTCGGCTCTTCAAGTGAAGATGCAGGAATACGGTAATTTTTACATTGCCGATACATCAAGCTTATCTGTTGAGAAAATAAACGGTATCCGTCGTAAATGTTTCGAAAGCGGGATTGAAATGCAAGTTGCTAAAAATACTTTAATCAGAAAAGCGATTGAAGGATTAGAAGGCGATGCATCAGAAATCTTTGTTGCACTTAAAGGTCAATCAGCATTATTATTCTCAACAGTAGGTAATGGTCCAGCTAAGCTGATCAAAGCCTTGAGAAAAGGAACTGATAAACCTCAGCTTAAAGCTGCATATATCGATTCAACAGTATTTGTTGGTGATAACCAATTAGATACTTTAGTAAGCTTGAAATCAAGAGAAGAGCTTATTGGAGACATCATTGGATTATTACAATCACCAGCTAAAAACGTTATTTCGGCATTACAGTCAGGTGGTAACAAAATTGCAGGAATTGTTAAAACTCTTCAAGAGAGAGAAGGTTAAGGACACCTTAAAAGTTCATATTAAACAAATTATTTTTACGTAAAATTTTTAAAATCTATAAAAATGGCAGATTTAAAATCGTTTGCTGAGCAATTGGTAAACTTAACAGTTAAAGAAGTTAACGAATTAGCTCAAATCTTAAAAGACGAGTATGGTATCGAACCAGCTGCTGCTGCAGTTGCTGTTGCAGGTCCTGCTGGTGCTGATGCTCCTGCAGCTGAAGAAAAATCAACTTTTGATGTAATCTTAAAAGAAGCTGGTGGTTCTAAATTAGCAGTAGTTAAATTGGTAAAAGACTTAACTGGTTTAGGTTTGAAAGAAGCTAAAGACTTAGTTGACGGTGCACCAAAAGAATTAAAAGCTGGTGTTTCTAAAGACGAAGCTAATGCTTTGAAAACTCAATTAGAAGAAGCTGGAGCTGTAGTTGAAATTAAGTAATCACTTAATTTTAATATAAATTAAACGTAGACTCCGACTGTATAGTCGGAGTCTATACCTGTTTATAAACATTTCATTTAGTTTGGTTGATGAAATTGTTTAGCGGCAAACCAAACAAATAGTTTATTCTTAAACTAAATTAACTTTAGTCCATTGGCAAATAAAGTCGACCAAAGAGTAAATTTTGCACGTAGTAAGCATATCATAGATTACCCAGATTTTCTTGATGTGCAGTTGCAATCATTCAGAGAATTTTTTCAGATCGAAACTACTTCAGATAACCGTCATACAGAAGGTTTGTTTAAGGTGTTCGCTGAGAATTTCCCAATCACAGATTCGAGAAACATTTTTGTTTTAGAATTCCTGGATTATTTTATTGACCCACCACGTTATGATATACCTGAGTGTATTGACCGTGGGTTAACTTATAGTGTTCCATTGAAAGCTAAATTAAAGCTTTCGTGTAATGATGCAGAACACGAAGATTTTGAAACCATCATTCAAGATGTATATTTAGGAACCATACCTTATATGACTCCTAAAGGTACGTTTGTGATTAATGGTGCAGAACGTGTAATTGTTTCACAACTACACAGGTCTCCTGGAGTGTTCTTCGGCCAAAGCCGTCACACTAACGGAACTAAATTATATTCTGCCCGTGTAATCCCTTTCAAAGGTTCTTGGATTGAATTTGCTACTGACGTGAATAACGTGATGTATGCTTATATCGATCGTAAGAAAAAATTCCCTGTTACCACGTTATTGCGTGCAATTGGTTATGATTCTGATAAAGACATTCTTGAATTGTTTGATCTTGCTGATGAGGTTAAGGTTAGCAAATCAGGCTTGAAGAAATATATCGGCCGTAAGCTTGCTGCAAGAGTATTGAGGAAATGGGTTGAAGATTTTGTGGATGAGGATACTGGCGAGGTAGTTTCTATTGATCGTAATGAAGTAATCTTGGACAGGGATACTGTTTTAGAAGATGACCATATTGATATGATCATTGATGCTGGTGTTAAAACGATCATCTTGTCTAAAGATGATGGTGCAAGCCAGGCTGATTATACCATTATATATAATACTTTACAAAAGGATACTTCGAACTCTGAAAAAGAGGCTGTTGAAAACATCTATCGTGCTTTGCGTAACGCAGAACCACCTGATGAGGAAACTGCAAGAGGTATTATCGAGCGTTTATTCTTCTCGGATAAACGTTATGACTTAGGTGATGTGGGTAGATACCGTATCAACCGTAAGTTGAAGATGGATACTCCTGATCATGTAAAGGTTTTAACAAAAGCAGATATTATTGCGATTGTTAAATATTTGATTAAACTGATCAACTCTAAAGAAGAGGTGGATGATATTGATCACTTGTCGAATCGTCGTGTTCGTACAGTAGGTGAGCAATTATACGCTCAATTTGGTGTTGGTTTAGCGCGTATGGCTCGTACCATTCGTGAGCGTATGAACATTCGTGACAACGAGGTTTTCACCCCAACTGATTTGATTAATGCCCGTACTTTATCGTCGGTAATTAATTCATTCTTTGGAACAAACCAGTTATCACAGTTCATGGACCAGACGAATCCTTTGGCAGAGATTACGCACAAGCGTCGTTTGTCAGCCTTAGGCCCAGGTGGTCTGTCACGTGAGCGTGCAGGTTTCGAGGTTCGTGACGTTCACTATACGCACTACGGTCGTTTGTGTACGATTGAAACTCCAGAGGGACCAAACATTGGTTTGATTTCATCTCTGTGTGTTCATGCGAAGATCAACAGTTTAGGTTTCATTGAAACACCATATAAAAAAGTTGAGAATGGTATTGTAGCCATGGACGAACCGGTTATCTATTTATCTGCTGAAGATGAAGATGGTAAAACGATTGCTCAGGCAAATGCCTCTTACGATGATAAAGGTAATTTCACTACCTCACGTGTAAAAGCGCGTTATGAGGGTGACTTCCCGGTTATTGAGCCTGAGAAATTAGACTTAATGGACGTGGCACCTAATCAGATTACTTCGATCGCTGCATCGTTGATTCCTTTCCTTGAGCATGATGATGCGAACAGGGCTTTGATGGGATCGAACATGCAACGTCAGGCCGTACCTTTGTTGCGTCCTGAGGCTCCGATTGTTGGTACAGGTTTGGAAGGTCGCGTAGCCCGCGATTCAAGAACACTGATCAATGCTGAAGGCGAAGGTGTAGTTGAATATGTAGATGCAAATGAGATCACTATTAAGTATGTAAGAAACGACGGCGATCGTTTAGTTTCTTTCGAAGGTGATAGCAAAACTTATAAATTAATCAAATTCAAGAAAACTAACCAGAATACTTGTATCAACTTGAAACCGATCGTTAAGAAAGGTCAGAAAGTTGTTAAAGGGCAAGTACTTTGTGAAGGTTACGCTACTGAAAATGGTGAATTGGCATTAGGAAGAAACTTAAAAGTTGCTTTCATGCCTTGGCAAGGGTATAACTTTGAGGATGCGATCGTAATTAGCGAGCGTATTGTTCGTGAAGATATCTTTACTTCATTACACATTGAAGAGTTTGAATTGGAAGTGCGTGATACAAAACGTGGGGAAGAGGAATTAACACCAGATATCCCTAACGTTTCTGAAGAAGCTACTAAAGATTTAGATGAGAACGGTATTATCCGTATCGGTGCTGAGGTTAAAGAAGGTGACATCCTTATTGGTAAGATCACTCCTAAAGGAGAATCTGATCCTTCGCCAGAGGAGAAATTATTACGTGCGATATTTGGTGATAAAGCAGGAGATGTGAAAGATGCATCTTTGAAAACTCCACCATCTATCAGAGGTGTAGTAATTGACACTAAGTTATTCTCAAGAGCTAAGAAAACTACTAAAGCTGAAGAGAAATCGGCAATAGAGAAATTAGACAAGAGATATGATCTTGCTGTTTTAAATCTGAAAAATGAATTGGTAGACAAACTATTCCAAATTGTGAATGGTAAAACATCTCAAGGTGTATTCAACGTTTATAAAGAATTGTTGTTCCCTAAAGGTGCTAAGTTTACTCAGAAAAGTTTAACAGATCTAGAATATGCGCACATCAATCCATACAAATGGACTACTGATGATGACAAAAATGATCAAATCAAGTTGTTGCTTCATAACTATGGTATTCGTGTAAACGAAGAGCTAGGTGCTTACAAACGTGATAAATTCGCCATCAGTGTTGGTGATGAATTGCCATCAGGTATTGTACAAATGGCTAAAGTTTATGTAGCTAAAAAACGTAAGTTAAAAGTAGGTGATAAGATGGCTGGTCGTCACGGTAATAAGGGTATTGTAGCCCGTATCGTTCGTGATGAAGATATGCCATTCCTTGAAGATGGAACTCCTGTTGATATCGTGTTGAACCCACTGGGTGTACCTTCACGTATGAACTTGGGCCAGATCTATGAAACTGTATTGGCATGGGCCGGTAAAGAATTGGGTGTTAAATTTGCAACTCCAATCTTTGATGGTGCTAAACATGACGAGGTAGAAGATTGGATCGCTAAAGCGGGTGTACCTGCTTCAGGTAGAACTTACTTACATAACGGTTTAACGGGTGAGAAATTTGACCAACCAACAACTGTAGGTATTATCTACATGTTGAAATTAGGACACATGGTTGATGATAAGATGCACGCTCGTTCAATCGGACCATACTCATTGATTACACAACAACCATTGGGTGGTAAAGCCCAGTTCGGTGGTCAGCGTTTTGGTGAGATGGAGGTTTGGGCATTGGAGGCATTTGGTGCTGCCAATATCCTACAAGAGATATTAACTGTTAAGTCGGATGATGTTATCGGTAGGGCCAAAACTTATGAGGCGATTGTAAAAGGCGAGAACCTTCCTACTCCAGGTGTACCGGAATCGTTTAACGTATTGGTGCATGAGTTACGTGGATTAGGTTTAGATATTACGTTAGACTAATGTTGAAAGTTATTTTGTTGGGATGTATAGGGCTTTTCTGAAAGCATCCCAACTTTTTAAATTTTTCAACTTTCAAACAAAAGAGCTATGTCTTACAAAAAGGATAATAAATTAAAAAGCAATTTCACCTCGATTACCATTAGTTTGGCATCGCCGGAGGCTATTTTAGAGCGCTCTAGTGGTGAGGTGTTAAAACCTGAGACTATCAATTATCGTACTTACAAACCTGAGCGTGATGGTTTGTTTTGCGAGCGTATTTTTGGTCCGGTTAAAGATTACGAATGTCATTGCGGTAAATATAAACGTATCCGTTATAAAGGTATTGTTTGTGACCGTTGTGGTGTTGAGGTAACGGAAAAGAAAGTTCGTAGAGAACGTATGGGACACATTAATTTGGTAGTTCCTGTTGCGCATATCTGGTACTTCCGTTCATTACCAAATAAAATTGGATACTTATTAGGCTTACCAACAAAAAGACTTGACCTGATCATTTACTACGAGCGTTATGTAGTAATTCAGCCAGGTTTTATGGCCGAAGAAGGTATTCAATACATGGATTTCTTAACTGAAGAGGAGTATTTAGATATTCTTGATAAGTTGCCTAAAGAAAACCAATACCTGGATGATAAAGATCCTAACAAATTCATCGCCAAAATGGGTGCTGAAGCATTAGAAGATTTATTAAAACGTATTGATTTAGATACTTTATCTTATAACTTACGCCACCAGGCTGCAAACGAGACTTCACAACAACGTAAAAATGAGGCTTTAAAACGCTTACAAGTTGTTGAGGCTTTCCGTGGTTCGAGATCGCGTATTGAGAATAATCCTGAGTGGATGATCATTAAGATCGTTCCGGTTATTCCACCAGAATTACGTCCTTTAGTACCATTAGAAGGTGGTCGTTTTGCAACTTCAGATCTAAATGATTTGTATCGTCGTGTGATTATCCGTAACAACCGTTTGAAGCGTTTGATCGAGATCAAAGCTCCAGAGGTAATTTTGCGTAACGAAAAACGTATGTTACAGGAAGCTGTAGATTCGTTATTTGATAACTCACGTAAAGTAAATGCTGTAAAAACTGAAGGTAACCGCGCTTTGAAATCCCTTTCTGATATCTTGAAAGGTAAACAAGGTCGTTTCCGTCAGAACTTATTAGGTAAACGTGTGGATTATTCTGCTCGTTCGGTCATTGTTGTAGGTCCAAACCTTAAATTACACGAGTGCGGTTTACCTAAGGATATGGCTGCTGAGCTATTCAAACCATTTATCATCCGTAAGATGATAGAAAGAGGTATTGTTAAAACAGTAAAATCTGCAAAGAAAATTGTAGACAGGAAAGATCCATTAGTTTGGGATATTCTTGAGAATGTTTTAAAAGGACACCCTGTATTACTGAATCGTGCGCCTACGTTGCACAGATTGGGTATCCAGTCGTTCCAGCCTAAATTGGTTGAAGGTAAAGCAATTCAATTACACCCTTTAGTGTGTACAGCTTTTAACGCGGATTTTGACGGTGACCAGATGGCAGTACATTTACCATTAGGGCACGCCGCAATCCTTGAAGCGCAAGTATTAATGCTTGCAGCACACAACATCTTGAACCCTGCAAACGGTACGCCTATTACTGTACCTTCTCAGGATATGGTTTTGGGTCTTTATTACATTACTAAAGGCCGTAGAACAGATGAAGGACGTGTAGTTAAAGGACAAGATTTCTCTTTCTATTCTCCAGAAGAAGTTATCATTGCTTACAATGAGAAAATGATTGATCTTCATGCATTTATCAAGGTTAAGGTAAATGTTAAATTAGAAGATGGTACGATCGTTAATAAATTGATGGAAACTACTGTTGGTCGTGTATTGTTTAACCAAATGGTACCGGTAGAAGTAGGTTATATCAACGAATTGCTAACCAAGAAATCTTTAAGAGATATTATTGGTGAGATTGTTAAAATCACAGGTATGGCACGTGCAGCAAGGTTCCTTGACGACATTAAGGAATTAGGTTTCCAAATGGCCTTCCGCGGTGGTTTATCATTTAACTTGCAGGATGTAAACATCCCTGTTGAGAAGCAAGCGCTATTAGAGCAAGCATCTGCAGAAGTTGATGAGGTAAGAAACAACTATAACATGGGTTTCATTACCAACAACGAGCGTTACAACCAAATTATCGATATCTGGACTCGTATCAATAACAGATTAACATCATTCGTGATGAATCAGTTATCGAGCGATAACCAAGGTTTCAACTCAGTATATATGATGTTGGACTCTGGAGCCCGTGGTTCGAAAGAGCAGATTCGTCAGCTATGCGGTATGCGTGGTTTGATGGCTAAGCCTCAGAAATCAGGTTCAGGTGGTGAGATTATTGAAAACCCGATCTTATCAAACTTTAAAGAAGGTCTGTCGGTATTAGAGTACTTTATCTCTACCCACGGTGCTCGTAAAGGTTTGGCGGATACGGCGTTAAAAACGGCTGATGCTGGTTACTTGACACGTCGTTTACATGATGTGGCACAGGATATGATCGTTAATTCTGCGGATTGCGGTACATTGAGAGGTATGTTTACCACTGCATTGAAAGATAATGAAGACATCGTTGAGCCATTATATGACAGAATTTTGGGTCGTATTTCTCTACATGATGTATTCAATCCTTTAGATGGAAAGCTATTGGTTGGTGCTGGAGAGGATGTAACTGAAGAGATTGCTAAAACAATTGAAGAGTCTCCTTTAGAAGGTATTGAAATTCGTTCGGTATTAACCTGCGAAAATAAAAGAGGCGTTTGTGCACTTTGCTACGGACGTAACTTAGCAACTGGTAAGCGTGTTCAAAAAGGTGAGGCTGTTGGTGTAATTGCTGCACAGTCAATCGGTGAGCCGGGTACACAGTTAACATTACGTACGTTCCACGTTGGGGGTACTGCATCGAACATCGCTGCAGAATCTCAGATCATGGCTAAATTTGATGGTGTCATCGAATTTGAAAACGTTCGTACTGTTGAAACAAAAACTGAAGATGGCTTAACTAATATCGTATTGGGTCGTTCAGGTGAGTTCAAGATCGTTGAAGCTGTAACAGGCAAAGTGATCATGACGAATAACATTCCTTATGGTTCATTCTTATACGTTCAGGATGGTGCTACCATCACTAAAGGTGATAGGATTTGTTCTTGGGATCCGTACAACGCGGTTATTATCTCGGAGTTTGCCGGTAAAATCGAATTTGACGCTATTATTGAGGGTGTAACCTTCCGTGAAGAGTCAGATGAGCAAACTGGTCACCGTGAGAAAGTAATTATCGATACCCGTGATAAAACTAAAAATCCTTCAGTAAGAGTTGTTGATAAGAAAGGTGAATTGATCCGTGGATATAACATCCCTGTTGGTGCACACATCGCAATTGATGAAGGTGATATGGTTCAAACTGGTCAGATTTTAGTTAAGATACCTCGTACGACTGGAAAAACAAGGGATATTACGGGTGGTTTACCACGTGTAACTGAGCTTTTCGAAGCACGTAATCCATCTAACCCTGCTGTAGTAACAGAGATTGATGGTGTGGTAACGCTAGGTGGCGTGAAACGTGGTAATCGTGAGATGACTATCGAATCTAAAGATGGTGAAGTTAAAAAATACCTTGTTCCATTGTCTAAACACATCCTGGTTCAGGATAATGACTTTGTAAAAGCAGGTATGCCTTTATCTGATGGTTCGATCTCTCCTGCAGATATCCTGGCTATTAAAGGCCCGGCAGCTGTACAAGAGTACTTAGTAAATGGTATCCAAGAGGTTTACCGTTTACAAGGTGTGAAAATCAACGATAAGCACTTTGAGGTAATTGTTCACCAAATGATGCAAAAGGTTCATATCGAAGATCCAGGAGATACTACTTTCTTAGAGAACAACTCTGCAGATCGTTGGGACTTCATGATTGAGAATGATGATATCTACGACAAAAAAGTTGTAGTTGAGGCTGGTGATTCAAACACTGTTAAACCTGGTCAGATAATTTCATTACGTAAATTAAGAGATGAAAATTCTCAATTGAGACGTAAAGACTTGAAACAAATTGAAGTTCGTGATGCAAGACCTGCAACTGCAAGCTCAATGCTACAAGGTATTACACGTGCTTCATTAGGTACGAAATCGTTCATCTCGGCGGCATCGTTCCAGGAAACTACAAAAGTGTTAAACGAGGCAGCTATTGCTGGTAAACGTGATAACATGCTTGGATTGAAAGAAAACGTTATTGTTGGACACTTAATCCCTTCAGGTACTGGTGTACGTGGATACGAGCGTATCATTGTAGGTTCTCAGGAAGAATACGATAAATTATTAGCTTCGAAACAAGAAGAAGTAGATGCTTAATATTTAAATACATTTTTCTAAAATCCCCCTTCTTTTAAGTTGGGGGATTTTTTTTTGCCAGTCAATACTAAAAATTATCTAAGTTTGTCTTATGGAAGAACAAAACAACGAGAACCAATTAAATATTGAGCTTTCTGAAGAAATCGCAGAAGGGATATTTTCTAATCTGGCTATTATCACACACTCGAATACGGAGTTTGTATTGGATTTTATCAGGGTTATGCCTGGTGTACCTAAAGCAAGAGTAAAATCAAGGATTATATTGACACCTGAGCATGCTAAAAGATTAGTAGCTGCAATGCAGGATAATATTGAAAAATATGAAGCTGTAAATGGACGTATAAAGACTCAAGAGGAGCCTCCAGGTTTTCCGATGAACTTTGGTGGCCCTACGGCGCAGGCTTAGTCTGCTTTTTGACCGATATAATTGATGACGGCATTATCTTGGCCAGGTTCAAACCAGGCGGTGCTGTCATCTCTTCTAAACCATGTAAGCTGGCGTTTTGCAAAACGTCTGGTGTTCTGCTTAATTTGATCTACGGCGTCTTTCAACGCGATTTCGCCATCTAAATAAGCGAATAATTCTGAATACCCCACTGTATTGAGTGCATTGTATTTTCTGAAGGGTTGTAGACCCTTTACTTCATCTAATAAACCCGCTTCCATCATTTTATCTACACGTTGGTTTATCCGGTTGTAGAGCTCCGAACGGTCCATATTCAGACCTATTTTGATGATATTGAATGGTCTGATTTTTTTGCTGTTGGTAAGATGGGCAGATAGTTTTGTACCTGTAGATAGGTAAAATTCCAGACCTCTGATCATGCGTTGTGGATTGGACTGATCCACTTTGTTATAGTATTCGGGATCATACTCGCTGAGCTGCTTTTTGATAGCTTCCAGGCCCTCGTTTGCTAGCTGTTGATTAAGTTTTTCGCGGATGTTCATATCTGTTTCCGGAAGATCATCTAATCCATTACATACGGCATCTATATACAAACCGGAGCCGCCAACCATGATCAACAGGTTATGCTTTTCAAACAATTGAGTAATTCGATCAATGGCTTGTATTTCGAAATCACCAGTACTAAATAAGTTTTCTATGCTATGGGAGTTGATAAAGTGATGGGGTGCAGCAGCCAGTTCTTCGGCTGAAGGTTTTGCTGTTCCAATTTCCATCTCCTTAAAAAATTGCCTGGAGTCGGCTGATATGATTTCAGTAGAAAAATGCCTGGCCAAAGCAATGGCCAGTGCAGTTTTTCCTATTCCGGTTGGACCAACAATTACAATTAATGTTTTATTTAATGCCATATCTGGCATTAATAGTCCTCTTTACTATTGTATTCTTCGTCTTCGTAGTCATCATTGTCTGCAAATTCATCTGCATCATCAGTTTCTTCTTCATCAGCGTCGTCAGATTTTTCTTCTGCATTGATGCCTCGGCCACCCATCGCTTCGATTTCTTCTGTGTCTTCAGGTACAAAATCCATTTCATTTAAGAAATCAAATTCTGTAGATGCTGGAGCCGCAGATACTGTAACAGCGCCAAAGTTATCCTTTTCGATAATTTTAGGGGCTTCTCCTGTACTTTTTACCAAGAATGGATACTCTATGTTCGGATCTGGATCAAGGATGATCTTGATGAGTTCTACGTGAAAATCAAATGGACGGTCGAAGTTATAGATGTAATAAAATTTCTGGTGTGGGTCTTCGATGAATCTGTTTAATTTAGAAGTTTCCATCAAGGCTACCCCTCTATCTGTTTTACGTTGCGTTGGCAGATAGGCAATTTCATCACCTTTTATCCAGTTGTCAGTACTTACAAAAAATGATGATGATTTCTCCGCAGAGTACCCAGTTGAACGGTGTACTGCTTTATGCAAATCTTCAAATGTTTGGGTGGACTTGATATCTATTTCCCGTACTACTTCATCGAAATCTTCGAAACTTATTCTAAATCTATAAATTGCCATTTTAGCCTCTTTTCTAGGTATAAAATTAAAAAATAAAATATACTTTATATAATTGTGTTAACGCTTTATTGGCTGAAGCCCGAATTCTTTAGCTTTTTCAAGCATAAATTGTAACGCGTTATCGTATGTGTTTGTTATTTCTCCTTCCAGAATTGCTTCTCGGATGGCATTTTTAAGTAGGCCGACTTCTTTTCCAGCACTTAAACCAAAAATCTCCATGATGTCATTACCGGAGATAGGGGGTTGCCAATTTCTGATCTTGTCGCGTTCTTCTACATCTTTGAGTTTTTGTTTTACCAGTTCAAAGTTATTGCGGTATTTTTTTACCTTATACTCATTTTTGGTAGTCACATCGGCATTGCAGAGCAACATTAAGCTCTCTATGTCTTCGCCGGCATCAAATAATAGTCTTCTTACTGCCGAGTCTGTGACCACTTCTTGTGCCAATACAATGGGGCGAAGGTGTAGTTGCACCAGTTTTTGCACAAACTTCATCTTTTCATTTAGGGGAAGTTTAAGCTGAGCAAATATCTTAGGAACCATTCGTGCGCCTTTATCTTCGTGACCGTGAAAGGTCCAGCCATGTCCTTCTTCAAAACGTTTGGTGGCGGGTTTAGCAATGTCATGCAAGATTGCTGCCCAGCGTAGCCAAAGGTCTTTGGTAGTCTCGCAGATGTTATCGAGTACTTGTAGGGTGTGGTAAAAATTATCTTTGTGCCCTTTTCCATTAATGATGTCAACCCCATACAGGCCGGCCATTTGTGGAAATATGAGCTGAAGTAGTCCGGTATCAAATAAGTATTTAAAACCTATTGACGGAACATCCGACATTATAATCTTGTTCAGCTCGTCAGTGATGCGCTCTTTAGAAAGGATGCTAATGCGTTCTTTCTGCTTCTTTATTGCATTTAAAGCTTGTTCGTCGATACTGAAATTAAGCTGCGAAGCAAAACGAATTGCGCGCATCATGCGCAAAGGGTCATCTGAAAAGGTAAGCTCAGGTTCCAGTGGTGTCCGGATCAACTTGTTATTGAGATCGATTATCCCGTTAAAAGGATCAACCAGCTGCCCGTAATTTGCTTTGTTTAAAGATATGGCCAGTGCATTAATGGTAAAATCTCTTCTCAGTTGATCATCTTCAATTGTACCATTCTCTACAATGGGTTTACGTGAATCTGAACGATAGGATTCTTTCCTGGCACCTACAAATTCTATTTCCAGATCCTGGTATTTAAGCATTGCAGTACCGAAGTTTTTAAAAACAGCGACTTTACTTTTCAGGTGTTTACCTGCAAGCTCCGCAAATTCGATTCCGTTGCCTAGTACTACAATATCAATGTCTTTAGAGGGTCTGTTTAGGAAAATATCCCTTACATAACCGCCAATAATATAGGCTTCGATATGGTGTGTGTCAGCTATGCCGGCAAGCGCTTTAAAAATAGGATGTTGTAAATGTTGTTCCATCGATGAGATTGCAAAAGTAGTAAAACTTACCTTCTAATAAAGGAAAATTGACCTCCGGGCGCTAATTTCATTATGGTTGATGGCTTTTTATTGGTTTTGAGTTCTTGCTCCAAGTCAACAATATAGTCTACTGCTTCTTTTATTTCGTCACTAATCTCGTCAAAAAAGAGTGGAGTTGGGGCACCAGATACATTTGCAGATGTTGAGGTAATGGGTTTGCGAAACCTTTGAATAAGTTGTTGGCAGAAATCATGTTTAGCAATCCTTATTCCAATGCTTCCATCGGCATTGATTACATTTTTTGCTAGATTTTTAGCACCGGGAAATACTAAGGTAAGTGGGTTTTCTGCGTATTCTATCAGGTCGTATGCCACATCAGGTACTTCATTTACATAGCTTTGTAGTTTGTTATCGGTATCTAAAAGAATGATGAAGCTTTTGTCGGCTGCACGGCCCTTAATTTCATTGATTTTTGCGACTGCCTGTTCATTGGTGGCATCGCAACCAAGTCCCCACACTGTATCTGTAGGATAAAGGATGACTCCTCCGTCTTTTAAAACAGCAAGGGCTTTTTCAATTTCTGTTCTTAGCATAGGGTAAAATTACAATTTTATCCTTACTGCATCAAAGACGATTTTTATAGATGATTTATTTAAAAGTTTTGATGTACAACTGCATCATCTGATTGCTGATGTGTTCGTTATTAAATTTCTGAACGTAAGCTATGCCTTTTTCTTTCATTTCGGCTTGTAGGTCAGGATTGGCCAATATCTTATTTATGGCATTCGCCAAAGCGGTATGATCAGTAGGATGAACGTAAATGCTGTTGGGGCCGCCGGCCTCTTCAAGGCAAGAACCTGTTGCAGCCACTACAGGAACATGAGTGTACAAGGCCTCAATGATGGGGATTCCGAAACCTTCATATACGGAAGGGTATGCAAAAACAGTGGCCATTTGGTAAATGACTGGGAGATCGGTAAAGGGGACATTTTGAAGAAAAAGAACCCGGTCGATTAAGCCCTGTTCTTGAATCTCTTTTTCTACCAATTTATAATAACCCGTCTTTTTTCCTATTACGACCAGCTTATATGCTTCGTTTACATTTTTCAATGCTTTTATTAAGGTAAGCAGGTTTTTCCTGGTCTCTATGGTACCTACATTTAAAATGTACTGATCCGGTAGGTTGTATTTTTCATGAACAAGCTTTTTTGTTTCGGCTGTTGCTTGCAATTTGAAACTGTCATCGCAACTTTGATAAATGACTTCAATTTTATCGGGAGCAATTTTAAAAAACTGGATAATGTCTTGTTTGGTTTGTTCACTTATGGCAATGATACCATCCGCATGTTTGCAGGCATACCTGGTTTTTAGGTTATAGATAAATCGATCAATGACACCGAAGTTTTTAGGGAACTTAATGAAGATCAGATCATGTATAGTTACTATAGAAGGGATGCCAGTTTTATGGATGCCAATTGGAATTTCATGGCTTAGGCCATGGTAAAGATCTATTCTATCTTTTAACAGTTGTTTTTTTATCCCTAAGCTTCTCCACAATAAACCTTTTGTTTCGGGCAGTTTCAGGTGTATCGCTTTGGTGTTGATAAAAGCGTTAACCTGTGGGATGTCTTTTACTTTGGGGCTGTAAACAAAATATTGGTTTTGAGGGAAATATTTGGCCAGGTGGCCAATTAATGAGCGGCTGTAGTTACCTAAACCTGTAAGATTATTTGCTGCTCTTTTTCCGTCAAAACCAATATTCATTATATTATACTGCTACATTGTTTTCTCTCAATGCATCATTAAGGGAAGTTTTTTTATCTGTTGATTCTTTACGTTTGCCAATGATCAGGGCACATGGTACGTGGTATTCTCCAGCAGGGAATTTCTTAGCGTAGCTACCAGGAATTACAACCGAGCGTGCAGGAACGATACCTTTATACTCAACAGGAGTTGAGCCAGTTATATCAATGATTTTTGTAGATGCGGTTAATACTACGTTTGCACCTAGTACAGCTTCTTTTTCTACGCGTACACCTTCGACAACGATCGCTCTTGATCCAAGGAAACAGTTGTCTTCGATAATTACTGGAGCAGCCTGGATAGGTTCTAAAACACCACCAATACCAACACCACCGCTTAAGTGTACATGTTTTCCAATTTGAGCACATGAGCCAACTGTAGCCCAGGTATCTACCATCGTACCTTCATCAACATAAGCACCTATGTTTACATAAGAAGGCATCATAATTACACCTTTAGCTAAGTATGCGCCATAACGGGCACTTGCACCAGGAACAACTCTTACACCTATCTCTTTGTAATTGGTTTTTAATTTCATTTTATCATGAAAAACAAAAGGGCCCATTTCAATTTCCTTCATTTGTCTGATCGGGAAATAAAGTATTACTGCTTTTTTTATCCATTCATTAATACCCCAAGAGTTAAGGACTGGTTCTGCAACGCGTAATTCGCCTTTGTCTAACTGCATAACTACAGTTTCAATTGCTTCGCAATGTTCGCTATATTCTAATAAAGTTCTGTCTTCCCAAGCGGCTTCTACCAACTTTTTTAATTCTGCTATCATGATCGTTTGTTATTTTTTGACAAAATAAATCAATTTTATGTATTGACGATGTGTTTTCTTAATGTATTTTTGATTTTTATGGCTGAACAAGAGAAATTACGGATAGATAAATACTTATGGGCAATAAGATTATTTAAAACCAGGAGCTTGGCAACTGAAGCTTGCAAGGCTGGGCGTGTGAAGTTTAATGGTCAAAATCTTAAAGCTTCGGCAATTGTAAAGCCCGGAGATGTTTATCAGGTATCTAAAGGAATTGAAAAGAAATTAATTGAGGTGGTAGAGCTTTTGTACAACAGGGTTGAGGCTAAAATTGCTGTTACAAAATATAAAGATATTACTCCTATAGAGGAAACACATGGATTTAAGTCCATGTTTCATGCACCGGCGCTTAAGCGGGATCGAGGTACAGGAAGGCCAACTAAAAAAGACAGACGCGAAACTGACGATTTAATAGGGGGTATGTTTGAAGAGGATTAACTTAACAGTTTTGGATTTTCAATTAATCGTAACCTATAAGCTTGCATAGCTGTTTTTCCTAATTTTTTAATCAATTGGTAATTGGCAACGGCACCCACTGCTGCACCAACAACTGGGAGTAGCTGGGCTAGTTTAGCCAGGTCTATATAATCGCGGTATTCTTGCTGAAAAGTCAACCAGTCAAAATCATTAGGGTCTTCTGGAAGTGTTGACAATTGTTTTTCCCAGTCTTGGATATGCATAAACACTTTTGTTGTGCCCTGTTTGCTCGAAAATGCCAATTGAAATATGTATAAGATGTAAAGTCGCTCCCGGTAATCTTTCACCTCAAAGCCGTATAAAGCCGCGATTTCAAAAAGCAATTTCATTTTAATGGCAATTAGAATTGGGAAATCCGCCATACTTGTTAAAAAACCACCTGCTCCTGTAATCCCACCTTCTGCAGCTCCAGTTTTGCAGTAATTATCTATTTTTTGTAAGATCAGAGATTCGCGGTGTATCATACTCATCTCTTTTGGGGCCATAGCTGATGTTGTATAAGTAGAGCCATAGAGCACTGTTTTTACCATTGCTTTCATTGCTGTGGTAATGGTTTTGTGAACTTTATCTGGAATATAGCTATTGAGTTTTTTCTGGATATTATTGGTCATCCTATTTAGAAAAGATGGTTTGCGCAGCATCTCTCTTTTCCAGAACTCCAGTTCGATGTGTATTTTTTGGTTATAGCTATTCATTGTTTGTGGTGCTTAATAGGCTATTCGTAAAGGACTTTTTTTTCCACAGTTTAAAGGCCTGTTGAGCTTCGTCTCTCATCATTTGTTGGATTGGGAGTTTGCGTTGGTCCATCGGTTTGTTCAATTCGTCATAAATAAATTTATCACTAAAGCCGATGTATTCAGCATCCTGTTTGGTGTTGGCATAATAAATAGTATCAATTTTTGCCCAATAGACTGCGCTTAAACACATAGGACAGGGCTCGCAACTTGTGTAAATTACACAACCACTTAAATCAAACGTTTTTAACTTTTTACAGGCAATTCGTATTGCGGATACCTCCGCGTGGGCCGTTGGGTCGTTTGTTGAGGTTACTTTATTTGCACTTTTGGCGATCATTTTTCCGTCTTTCACTATTACTGCACCAAAAGGTTCGCCCACATTATTCAGGACATTTTCTTCCGAAAGCTGTATGGCCATTTTCATGAATTTTTCGTGTTGGTTCATCTTTGTCATAATTAAAATATTGCACAAAAAAAATGCCCCGATTGGTCGGGGCATTTGAATGTCATTTATTAATGATTATTTTTTGTAAGCATCATTTAAACCAACAATCACTTCGCTGGTTACATCTAAGCTTTCATCAGCAAATAAAATTGTACCGTTTCCTTTTGAGTAACCTAATACCATTTTATAACCTTTTTTCTTTGCGTATTCTTTTAAATAGTCAGCAACTTTATCGTATAATTTTTCGTTTTCAGCAGCTTGCTCATTTTGAATTGCAGCACCAGCGTTTTGACTGTATGCTTGTAATTCTTGTTGTTTACGAGCTAATCTTTCTTCTGTTGAAGCTCTTTGGTCAGCAGGTAGCGTGTTAGCTTGTTGTTGATACTGTGCAACTTCACGTTTAAATGCTTGCTCTTTTGAAGCAAGGTCAGTTTGTGCGGTTTTAGATTTTGCTTCTAATTTCTCTTTCAGATCTTTGAAATAATGATATTTTGTAAGTAGAGAATCAGAGTTTACGTAAACAATTTTCTCATTGTTTGAAACTGTGGTTGAATCAGATTTTTTAACCGTAGCGCCTTTATCATCTTTATTTTGGCATGATGCCATCACAGAAACTAGTGCAACTGCAGTAGCAATACCGCTTAATTTTAATGTTGTCTTCATTTATATTAATTGTTCTTTTTTGTCAAAAATTAGGTTTTTTACCTTGTTTTTTAAGCCTAATGAAGCGTAATTTAAGCTCGTTTGGTTTATTTTTTATGGGTAAATTTCAACAAATATAAAATTTCAAAATCAGTATCCTAAGGAAGTGTGTTTTTTAGAATGTTTTTAGGGCATTATTTGGTCAAATAGTTATCCACATTTGCCTTAAATTGACCATAATTGGTTAAATTTGAATCTTATTGTTTTATAAAAAAATATGAGCGAAGAAAAAGATCCAAAGTCAAATTATTCGGCAGATAATATACAGGTATTAGAAGGATTGGAAGCGGTGCGTAAGCGCCCTTCGATGTATATAGGCGATACTGGAATTAAAGGTTTACATCACCTTGTGTATGAGGTAGTAGACAACTCAATCGATGAGGCATTGGCAGGACATGCTGATACTATTTATGTAAATATTTTAAAAGACAACTCTATCAGGGTTGAGGATAACGGTCGTGGTATTCCTACAGGGATCATGCAAAAGGAGCAAAAATCGGCTCTTGAAATTGTAATGACTGTACTACACGCTGGAGGTAAATTTGATAAGGATACTTATAAAGTTTCTGGTGGTTTACACGGTGTGGGTGTGAGTTGTGTTAACGCGTTGTCAACACACCTTAAGGCCGAAGTTTACGGTCAAGGTAAGATCTGGGCGCAGGAATATGAAAAAGGAAAGCCGCAATATGATGTTAAAATCGTTGGCGAATCTGATAAAAGAGGTACAGTAATTACGTTTACACCAGATCCTACTATTTTTACGCAAACCACGGAGTATCGTTTTGATACTTTAGCTTCTAGGTTAAGAGAGCTTTCGTTCCTGAATAAAGGAATCAAGCTAACGCTGACTGATGAACGCGAAGAAATGGAAGACGGTAAATTCTTGACTGAACTATTCCACTCAGAAGGTGGATTGAAAGAGTTTGTTCAATTCCTTGATGGAACTCGTCCTTCATTAATTCCTGAACCTATCTATGTTGAAGGTATTAAAAATGGAATTCCTGTAGAGCTTGCTTTACAATATAACGATAGTTATTCTGAGAATGTTCACTCTTATGTGAACAATATTAATACCCATGAAGGAGGTACTCATATTGCCGGTTTTAGAAGAGGTTTAACAAGAACATTGAAAGCTTATGCTGATAAATCAGGTTTGCTTAAAAATGTAAAATTTGAGATTACTGGTGATGACTTTAGGGAAGGCTTAACCGCTGTAATTTCTGTTAAAGTTCAGGAACCTCAGTTTGAAGGTCAGACCAAAACTAAATTGGGTAACTCTGAGGTAATGGGTGCGGTAGATATTGCTGTAGGTGAAGCCTTAGGGATTTATCTTGAGGAATATCCGAAAGAAGCCAGAATGATCGTTAACAAGGTTATTCTAGCGGCAACAGCTCGTGCAGCAGCACGTAAAGCTCGAGAAATGGTTCAACGTAAGAGTGTTATGGGCGGTTCAGGTTTACCTGGTAAGCTTGCCGATTGTTCTGATAGTGATCCGGAAAAATGCGAGTTATACCTGGTGGAGGGAGACTCTGCGGGTGGTACTGCTAAGCAGGGCCGCGACCGTAACTTCCAGGCTATTCTTCCATTGAAAGGTAAGATCCTGAATGTGGAGAAAGCAATGGAGCATAAGATCTATGAAAATGATGAGATCAAGAATATGTTTACTGCTCTTGGCGTAAGTATCGGAACTCCAGAAGATGATAAAGCTTTAAATATTACTAAGCTACGTTACCACAAGGTTGTGATCATGACGGATGCGGATATTGATGGTTCACACATTACCACACTTATTTTAACCTTCTTCTTTAGATATATGAAGGCGCTTATTGAAGCTGGTTATGTGTACATCGCTGCTCCGCCTTTGTACCAGGTTAAAAAAGGTAAAGAGTTTGAATATTGCTGGAATGATAATCAACGTGATGCTGCTGTACAACGTCTAAAAGGTGCTGGTAAAGAAGAAAGTGTACATATTCAACGTTATAAAGGTTTGGGTGAGATGAACGCAGAGCAGCTTTGGGATACAACCTTAAATCCTGCTACGCGTACTTTGATGCAAGCTACTATTGAAAATGCTGCTGAGTGTGATCATACTTTCTCTATGTTGATGGGTGATGAGGTTGCTCCACGTAGAGAATTTATTGAGCGTAACGCGAAGTATGCGAAGATTGATGCTTAGTATTAAAAATATATTATAGTAAAAAATGGGCTGGATCATGAAAATGATTCAGCCCATTTTTATTCCTTATATAAGAACATTTTCATTTTCTTGTAGTTGATAATTGCATGGAATTTCAACAACAGATCGCCACCAATAATGGCACTAATTGGTGGATGTCCCAATCCTTCATACGCCTGATTAACGGCTTCCAGATCAAGGGCAACAGTCTCATAATCTCTTAAAATCAAACTCCCTATCTTTAATTTAGGGATGCTTGCCTGTAAAGTGCTTGAAGTAGTGAAAAGTGTAGTCGCATGCGCTTCTTCGGTGTGTTCCAGTTCTTTAACATGCGTTTGAATAAACGTTTTATCAAACACAGATCTTGAAGCACCGGTATCCACAACAGCGAATAACTTTTGCCCAAAAACAACAATTTCCACCAAAAGGTGGAAACCGTCGTCTTGTAAGTTTATTAAAGTTAGGGGAACAGCAATTGTTCTCATCAAATTAAACCAGTTTCATATCAGTTAACACTGCGTTCATGCTGCGCACTGCATCAGCGCTTTTAGCAAAGGCAGCTTGCTCTTCATCAGTCAGTTTAAAATCAAGGATTTTCTCAACCCCGTTTTTGCCAATGATGACAGGAACAACTAATGAAATATCTTTTTGACCATATTCGCCATCCAGGTAAACACCTGAAGAGATTAATTTTTTCTCATCGCGTACAATACTTTCAACCATGGCAGCGGTTCCAGCTCCAGGAGCATACCAGGCAGATGTACCAATTAGTCCGGTTAATGTAGCACCACCTACCATTGTTGCTTTTACAACTTTATCCTGTTGTTCTTTACTCAATAATTGAGTAACTGGGATACTGTTCCAGGTTGCATGATTAATCAATGGAATCATAGTTGTATCACCGTGACCGCCAATAACTACGGCATTCAAATCAGCAGGAGAACAGCCCAATTCCAGACTTAAGTAATATTTAAACCTCGACGAATCCAATGCACCACCCATACCAAGAATACGGTTTTTAGGTAGTCCAGAAGTTTTTAAGGTAAGGTAGTTCATGGTATCCATTGGGTTTGATACCACAATGATGATGGTGTTCGGTGAGTATTTTAAAATATTCTCAGTAACTCCTTTTACGATATTAGCATTAGTTCCGATCAGCTCTTCACGAGTCATTCCCGGTTTACGAGGTAGTCCCGAAGTAATCACTACAACTTCAGAATCCGCAGTACTTGCATAATCGTTGGTAACACCTTTAATTTTAGTGTCAAAGCCGAGTAAAGCGGCAGTTTGCATCATGTCAATCGATTTTCCTTCAGCAAAACCTTCCTTGATGTCTAATAAAATAAGTTCTTCAGCTAATTCTTTTCTGGCAATGTTATCTGCACAGGTGGCACCTACAGCGCCGGCACCTACAACTGTTATCTTCATAATATTTGTTTTATGTATGTTACCTTCTGTCGAAGTTATAAAATTACATGAGTTTAAAAAATGCTTTTGAAAACTTTCTTCTTCGTTAGGGGTTTTATGAGAAAGAATTTACATTTGCCTAATACTAAACGACCGGAGAACTTATGGATAACCAACCAGTAAAACGAGTAGATATTATGGCTTATGCAGGGAAGTGGTATTCGCTGTACTCCATTCCTACTTTTATGGATAAACACTGGCGCAGAAAGGTGGAGACTTATGTGATTCACCCAGATGGTTATTACGCCGTATTTACAACCTATAATGTTGTGGCTGAACAAAAACGAAAATACATCCGGTCTAAATTGTTTGTAGTGCGTGGCACGGGGAATGCTGTTTTCAAAGCACAATTGGTTTGGCCATTTAAGAATGATTATTGGGTGATTGAGCTCGCTGAGGATTATTCTTACGTAGTAGTTGGACATCCTAAACACAAAACCCTCGCTATTCTTTCTCGTAAACCAGAATTGCCAAAAGACTTGTTAAAAGAGATTGTAGACCGTTGCCGCCAAAAAGGATATGACACCTCAAAACTTGTATTTCAGGAACATAAGGCTGTACATCCGGAGCCTGAAAAGGAACATGCTTAAAATTACAATTGCTTTAATCAAGGGCAGCTAAAATTCCGTATTTTTGTCCCTTCATTTTGATTTCAGGAAACGAGAATAATTACCAGCTATGTATTTAATATTTGATACCGAAACCACCGGTTTACCACGCAATTGGAATGCTCCAATTACTGACACTGACAATTGGCCCAGGTGTATTCAGATTGCATGGCAACTACATGATGAATTAGGTAACCTGATAGAAAATCAGGATTATCTGGTAAGGCCTGATGGATTTAATATTCCGTATGATGCCGAGCGTATACATGGTATCTCAACTGAGCTAGCTGCCGAACAAGGTATTGGGCTAGACGAAGTATTAGAGAAATTTAATGTAGCCTTATCTAAAGCTAAATTTGTTGTAGGGCAGAACGTAGGCTTTGATGTGAACATCATGGGTTGTGAGTTTCACCGATTGGGTGTAGACAGTCCTATGGCCCAAATGCCGGTGTTAGATACCTGTACTGAAACCACTGCCGAGTTGTTAAAACTTCCGGGCGGACGTGGAGGTAAATTCAAACTACCTACACTAACAGAACTTCACCAGTATCTTTTTGGCGAACCATTTTCTGAAGCGCACAATGCGACTGCCGATGTTGAGGCTACTACCCGTTGTTTTTTACAACTAATCAAGTTAGAGGTTTTCAGACTCGACCAGTTACAGGCTGATCAGGCTTACATAAACCGATTTAAACAAAGTACACCACAAGTATTTGAACGCGTTGGTTTAAATCATATTAACCTTAAGTCTGCTTCTGAGGAAATCAGAAAGCGGCTACAACAGGCCGAAGGTCCTAAGGTTTCTAAAACTGAACTTGCAGAGAATAAAAAGGAGCTGGAAGCAGCAACTTATGTTCATTTGCACAACCATACACAGTTCTCCGTTCTGCAATCTACCATCAATATCCCTTCACTGATAAAAGCGGCCGCAGGTTATAAAATGCCCGCAGTGGCGATGACCGATCATGCAAACATGATGGGGGCTTTTCACTTTGTGGCTCAGGTACTGAACCATAACAAAGGTGTTGAGGCCAGAAATGAAGCTGCTGTAGCAGAAGGAAAAACGCCTGAAGAACAAATTATCAAGCCAATTATTGGTTGCGAATTCTTTGTGTGCGATAACCACCTGGACAAATCCAGAAAAGACAATGGTTATCAGGTAGTTTTATTGGCAAAGAATAAGACGGGCTACCATAACCTGGCTAAAATGTCGTCCATTGCCTATACCAAAGGTTTTTATTACATCCCAAGGATTGATAAGGCCGTTATAGAGCAATATAAGGAGGATATCCTGGTGCTCTCGGGTAACTTGTATGGAGAGATTTCAAGTAAGTTATTGAACCTTGGCGAAAAACAAGCCGAAGAAGCATTGCTGTGGTGGAAAGAACAGTTTGGCGACGATTTCTATATCGAACTGATGCGCCATAGTCAGGAAGACGAAGATATTGTTAATGGTATGCTAGTAGGACTGGCAAAGAAACATGAGGTAAAACTGATCGCCACCAATAACACCTATTACATCAATAAAAAAGATGCCAATGCCCACGATATTTTATTGTGTGTAAAGGACGGTGAAAAACAAGCAACACCAATTGGCCGTGGTCGTGGATTTAGGTTTGGTTTGCCCAATCAGGAATACTATTTCAAATCACCTGATGAAATGAAAAAGCTGTTCACAGATTTGCCAGAGGCAATTGTGAACATTCAGGAGATTGTAGATAAGATCGAGATTTATAAACTGGCACGTGAGGTGCTTTTACCTAAATTCGACATCTCTGACGAATTCTTGGTGAAAGAAGATGAAACCGATGGAGGTAAAAGGGGGGAGAATAAATATCTCCGCCATTTGACTTACGTAGGTGCTAAAAAACGATACGGCGAAATTACCCCTGAAATAGAGGAGCGACTAGATTTTGAGCTGCAAACCATTGAGAAAACCGGATACCCGGGATATTTCTTGATTGTACAGGATTTTATTGCTGAGGCTAGAAATCTGGATGTTTCGGTTGGACCGGGCCGGGGATCTGCTGCAGGATCTGCTGTAGCTTACTGTTTGGGGATTACCAATATTGACCCGATCAAGTATGATCTCCTTTTTGAGCGTTTCTTGAACCCGGATCGTGTATCCATGCCCGATATCGATATCGATTTTGATGACGAGGGTCGTGGTAGGGTTATGGACTACGTAATCAAAAAGTATGGTGCTAATCAGGTAGCTCAGATCATCACCTACGGTACGATGGCTGCCAAATCTTCCATAAAGGATACGGCGCGGGTATTGGATCTACCTCTGTTTGAGGCAGAGAAAATTGCTAAGCTGATTCCTAACATGAAGTTGGCCAAGATTTTCACCCTCGATGAAAAAAGCTTAAAAGAGGCACTTCGCCCAGATGAGTACGAGAAGGTGCTGGAGCTTAAAAATCTTGCTGAGGCTAAAGATTTAGGTGCTAAAACATTAGAGCAGGCTCAGATTTTAGAGGGCTCTTTAAGAAACACAGGTATTCACGCTTGTGGGGTAATTATTACGCCAAGCGACATTACCAACTTCGTTCCGGTAGCTACAGCAAAAGATTCGGACCTGTATGTTACGCAGTTCGATAACTCGGTGGTAGAGAGTGCCGGTTTGTTGAAAATGGACTTTTTGGGGTTAAAAACATTAACCCTGATCAAGGATACCGTTAAGCTGGTTAAGTTTAGGCACGATATAGATCTTGATCCTGATAGCTTCCCAATTGACGATGTCAAAACATACGAGCTTTTCCAAAGAGGTGAAACCATCGGCATTTTCCAGTATGAGAGTACCGGGATGCAGAAGTACATGAAGGAGTTAAAGCCTACCGTATTTGGTGACTTGATTGCCATGAACGCTTTGTATCGTCCTGGGCCCTTGGAGTATATTCCAAGTTTCGTACGTAGAAAGAACGGTGAGGAAGAGATTAAGTACGATTTGGATGCCTGTGAGGAGTATTTGAAAGAAACTTACGGGATTACAGTATACCAGGAGCAGGTGATGCTTTTATCGCAAAAGCTTGCCGGATTTACCAAAGGTGAGGCCGACGTTTTGCGTAAGGCGATGGGTAAAAAGCAAAAAGAGGTATTGGATAAGATGAAGCCTAAGTTTGTGAAACAGGCGGCAGAGAAAGGCCATGACCCAGCAACACTAGAGAAGATCTGGAAAGATTGGGAAGCCTTTGCATCTTATGCCTTCAACAAATCACACTCTACCTGTTATGCTTGGATTGCTTACCAGACCGCTTATTTAAAAGCACACTTCCCTGCAGAATATATGGCTGCAGTACTGTCCAACAACATGAGTGACATTAAGCAAGTTGCCTTCTTTATGGAAGAGTGCAAGCAAATGGGTGTTCGCGTATTGGGCCCAGATGTAAATGAATCTGGTACTAAATTCTCTGTAAATATAGCAGGAGAAGTCCGCTTCGGATTATCTGGTATTAAAGGAGTAGGAGATAAGGCGGTAGAGAGCATTATCGAAGACCGCAAAGAAAACGGAATGTATAAGGATTTGTACGATTTTGCCAGAAGATCAAATACGCGTACCGTAAATAAAAAGGCTTACGAGAGTTTTGTTTACAGTGGAGCTTTTGATGGTTTTGGGAATCATCGTGCGCAGTATTTTTTTGTAGGGATCAACGACAAGCTGAATGGTATTGAAAAGGTGATTAAATATGCCAATGATTTCCAGAACAATGAATCATCTTCACAATCCTCTTTATTTGGGGGCTCTATTGCCGATCTGATTCTGGAGCCTTCTTTACCAGTTGCACCTGAATGGAGCTTGATAGACCGACTTAAATTTGAAAAGGATGCGATTGGTATCTTTTTATCTGGTCACCCCTTAGATAACTATAAGTTAGAGCTAAAGGAGTTTTGCCAACATAAGGTAAGACACTTGGCTTTGGTAAATAAAATAAGAACTGGTGATACCAACGAAGAGGTGCTTGCTGAGTTTGAAACGATAAAGAATAGAGAGCTTGTAGTAGGAGGCTTGGTTGTTTTGTCAGCACAACGTATGACAAAAACCGGAAAACCTTTTGGTACCATGGTTTTTGAAGATTATGATGACACCAGCGAAATGGCTTTATTTGGTGATGATTTTATCAAATTTAAACAGTTTTTAACTGATGGATATTTTCTTCAGATTCGCGGAAGAGTTGGTGAGCGATTTAGAAAGGAAGGGGATTGGGAGTTTAAAATCACCTCTATCAATCTGTTATCTGAATTAAGAGACAAGCTGGCCAAGAGTGTAACTATCCAGGTACCCATAGAACGTGTGAATGATGATTTTATGAGTCAGATACTGGCTGTTCTGGAAAACAATAAGGCGAGTACTGACCAGCAAAACTGTCAATTGCTGTTTGATATATACGACAGGGAGCAAAATGTAGTGGTAAAAATGCCATCAAAATCATTTAAAATTAACCCTACAAACGATTTTCTTGACCAATTGGAGGCTTTAAACGTGGGGTCAAAGTTGAACTAATGTCATAATGGCATTAGCTGGCTTGATGGCATTACAATTGATTATATATTTGTAGTCTGCAAGCGGTATACATTAAGGAAGTAGAGAACGCTCAGGCAAAAACTAAGATAACTAATATAAAAAAATAGAATTATGGCTTTAGAAATCACAGATGCTAACTTCGAAGAATTAGTGTTAAAATCAGATAAACCCGTTTTAGTTGACTTTTGGGCGGAATGGTGTGGTCCATGTCGCATGGTAGGTCCTGTAGTAGATGAAATCTCAAAAGAATACGAAGGAAAAGCGATTGTAGGAAAGGTTAATGTTGATAACAATCCTCAAATCTCTACTCAGTTTGGTATCCGTAACATCCCTGCTTTATTGTTCTTCAAAAATGGTGAAGTAGTAGATAAACAAGTAGGTGCCGTGCCTAAATCAGTACTTGCACAGAAATTAGATAAACAGTTGTAATAAACTTAATATCATACAATAAAAAAGCGTTCATAACATTAATGAACGCTTTTTTTATATTTACACTATGCAGTCGCCAATTGATGAACAAAGTCTACATTTTAATGCCAATCTCGAATTGCTTGCCCGGCAAGTAGTCGAAGGTTTTATTACAGGTCTGCATAAAAGCCCTTTTCATGGTTTCTCTGTCGAGTTTGCCGAACACAGAATTTATAATGTTGGGGATAACGTTAAAAATATAGATTGGAAACTATATGCGCGTACCGACAAGCTGTTTAGCAAGCGTTACGAAGAAGAAACAAATCTGCGCTGCCAATTTATCATTGATGTTTCCTCATCGATGTATTTTCCGCTTAAAGAGTATAATAAACTCAATTTTTCAGTACAATCTGTCGCAGCACTGATTTATCTGCTAAAAAGGCAGCGTGACGCATTTGGATTGAGCTTGTTTACTGACCATCTGGTTTTAAATACACCTGCAAAGTCTACCACAACGCATCAGAAGTTTTTGTTGGCCAAGTTGGAAGAGGTGCTGAAAACAGATCAAATGAACATTAAAACTGATCTTGAACAAGCATTACACCAGATCGCAGAATTGATTCATAAACGCTCTTTGGTTGTTGTTTTTAGTGATATGCTAAATACGGTACACGATGAGCATCAAATTGAGGGCTTGTTTGCTGCGCTGCAGCACCTAAAGTTTAACAAGCATGAAGTGATTATTTTTAACGTAACCGATAAGGCTAAAGAAGTAGATTTTAAGTTTGAAAACCGTCCTTATGAGTTTTTAGATATGGAGACAGGCGCTGTATTGAAAACACACACTTCAAAAGTTAAGGATGCTTATCTTTCCCGAATGCAGGAATATCGGCAGGCTATCCAATTAAAATGTACACAGTACAAAATAGATATGATAGACGCCGACATTGCACAGGGCTTTCATCCTATACTACAGGCTTACCTGATTAAAAGACAAAAAATGAGTTAAATAACTCGTTATTCGGTCTTCATCCGCGCAAATACGCTATGCTAAAGCTTGAACATTCTTCAGGATAATCCCACAAGCCCATTCAATTTCTTCCTCAGTGATAATAAGCGGCGGTACTAAGCGCATCGAATTGCTGCAATGCAAAAACCAATCGCTAATTAGGCCATCTACGATACAGGCGTCTATGATTTTCTTATTGAGCTCAAAGTTTTCAAACTCTATAGCCATCATCAAACCGATACCACGAACCTCTTTAATAGCCGGATGTTGAAGTAGCTTTTTAAACAGTAAGCCTTTTTCTGTTACCCCATCCGTAATGTTTTCACTTAGGATGGTCTGTAGGGTTGCCAAACCGGCAGCGCAGCTTACAGGATGCCCACCAAAGGTAGTAATGTGACCAAGGATAGGGTTTGTAGCAAGAGCTATCATGATTTCGTGTGAGCTGATAAAAGCTCCGATAGGCATACCGCCACCAATGCCTTTAGCTAATAAAAGGATGTCTGGAACGATGCCAAAATGCTCAAAGCCAAATAGCTTACCTGTACGTCCAAAACCACATTGTATTTCATCAAATACCAATAAAGTACCAGTTTCAGTACACTTTGTTCTTAAGGCTTCAAAATAAGCCTTGTCGGCTACTCTTATGCCTGCCTCGCCCTGAACAGTCTCCATAAACACGGCCGCAGTATTGGTCGTAATCAGGTCCAGATCCGGTAACGACCCGTAATTGATAAATTTAATATTGGGTAAAAGAGGTCTGTAGGCTTGTTTAAATTCTTCGTTACCCATTAGGCTTAGCGCACCCTGAGTACTGCCATGATAAGAGTTGTGGCAGGCAATGATTTCAGCGCGATGTGTATATCTTTTGGCCAGTTTCATAGCGCCTTCCACAGCTTCAGCTCCTGAGTTTACGAAGTAGGTGCAATTTAAGTTGGCAGGTAATACATCTGCTAGTGCTTTTGCGAAGTTTACCTGTGGACTTTGTACAAACTCCCCATAAACCATAATATGCATATAACTTGCTGCTTGTTGCTGTACAGCACTTACAACTGCGGGGTGGCAGTGTCCAACATTGCTTACGCCAATGCCGGCAATTAAATCCATATATTTCCTGCCCTCTACATCATAAAGATACATTCCGCTGGCTTTAACAAATTCTAATAAAAGCGGTTCTAAAGTCGTTTGAGCGTTGTGTTGAAGAAATAACTGACGTTGTGTAAGCATACGCCAAAATTACAAATTAATTTGGCTGCTGCTTGGTGCTATTTCTATATTTTGACAGTAATTCTCTTTTAAAGGCTTCCTGTGCCCTATAAAACTTGCCAACGATTTTTATCGGTAGATTTTCCCTCAATTTCGAATAATAGCGTCTATCCAGGTTTAATTCTCTTTGTCTCATATTAAAATCATTTGTAATTAAAGTTTGTACTTGATTGTCAGACAATTCCTCGATTTCAGTGATTTTTCTAAAGCTGATCATTTTTTGACTACGTTCTTTGCGTAGCTCATCTTGTTCACGTTGCCAATCGGTATAAATTGGCCAAAAAACTTTAGCCTCTTCTGCAGAAAGATCTAGCTTTTGGGTTAAGTAAGCAATTTTATACGATTCAATTTCATTTTTGCGGTCCCCATATCCTTGAGCCGAAACTATGATAGGGAGGATGAATAGAAAAGCAATAAGTAACTGTTTCATTTGATATTGATTTATAGATTCGAAGCGATTTCATTTTGTGAATAATTGCTAAGAATATAGTTTTCCAAAGCTACATCTTTAGCTGCAGGCTTTGCTTGTTGCAAGTCATTGTCTTTTATATGGTCAATAATGACGTCCTCATCAATGTCATATAAAATTTGCTCAGTCGCCAATTCATTATAGGCCAATTTTTGAGCCGGTTTGTGTTGTTGGTAAAAATAAACTCCGGTAGCACTCATTATCATAAAACAAGCTGCTGAAGCGTATTTTAAGAGCTTTGAATGCCATAAACGAACCACCCTTGGTGATTGTGGTGTTTTGGCTTCATAAATCGTCTTACTCAAGATATTTGACTGTAGCTGCTCGAAGTAATTTGCTGGTACGGCATAGTCATGCCCTTCAGGCACAGCTGCTTTAATTTTTTCTTTCAGTAAGGCTGCATTGATGTCTTCCCTAAGCTCGTTAAAGTAGTTGATAGGCGTAGTAAAGCCGGATTCGGCCACTTTAGTCTTTATTTTTTCGAGATATACAGCGTTTGATATACGAAGCGGTAATTCCTCGAAATATCCTTCGGGAACAGAAAAAGGATGGTGTACAGATAAGCCAGCCAATATTGGCGCTTCCTTTTTCCAATCGTTATTTTCTTCTTGATTATCCATTACAAGTATATTGATGCATTATATCCCAAAAGGTTTAAAAGGTAATGTCTTCATTTAGCATAAAAGTTTCAATTTTTTTTACGGCAATGTGAAATGAGGCTTTTAATGCCCCTACACTGGTGCCAGTAATTTCAGAAATTTCCTCATACTTTAAATCGTCGAAGTACTTCATATTGAATATCAGACGTTGCTTTTCTGGGAGCGTAAGCACTGCTTGTTGAAGTTTTAACTGAACTTTATCGCCATTAAAATGAGAGGAGGCAATTAAAGTCTCAGACAATTCTGCTGATACTTCATCTAAAGGGGTATTGTTCCGTTGTTTCTTTTTATTTAAAAAAGTAATGGATTCATTGGTCGCAATGCGATAAATCCAGGTATACAGTTGAGCGTCGCTGCGGAATTTTTCAAGGTTCTTCCAAACCTTTACAAAGGTATCCTGCACCAGATCATCGGCGTCATCATGGTCAATAACCAATCGTCTGACGTGCCAATATATCTTTTGCTGGTATTTATGTAGAAGCAGGTTAAAGGCTTCATCACGAGTTTTTGTATTTAAGAATTTCTCTAAAATCTCTGAATCTTCAACCTGCTTCATTAATCGATCTTTTTATTATTATTTATTGGCTCTTTTCATTACTTTTTGAGCAGCCTCAATAATATTGATGCTGTCTAAGCCATACTTGGTCATCAACTGATCAGGAGTTCCACTTTCGCCAAAACTATCGTTTACAGCAACAAATTCCTGCGGTGTTGGTAATTCTGTTGAAAGCAATCTTGCAACACTTTCTCCAAGTCCACCAAATTTGTTATGCTCTTCGCAAGTAACCACACAACCAGTTTTCTTTACTGATTTCAATATAGCCTCTTCATCCAAAGGTTTAATCGTGTGGATATTTATGATCTCAGCGTCGATACCTAATTCAGCTAATTTTTCGCCAGCCTCAATTGCTTTCCAAACCATGTGGCCAGTAGCAATAATGGTTACATCAGTACCTTCATTTACCATCCATGCTTTTCCGATTTCGAATTTTTGATCAGGATCAGTAAATACAGGAATTACCGGACGGCCAAAACGTAGGTAAACAGGACCATGATGTTCGGCAATAGCAATCGTAGCAGCTTTAGTCTGGTTGTAATCGCAAGTATTGATTACAGTCATACCAGGAAGCATTTTCATTAAACCTATATCTTCAAGGATCTGGTGAGTTGCACCATCTTCACCTAAGGTTAAACCCGCGTGTGAAGCACAGATTTTAACATTTTTATCAGAATAGGCAACCGACTGACGAATCTGGTCGTATACCCTTCCGGTAGAGAAGTTAGCAAAAGTTCCTGTAAATGGAACCTTTCCCCCAATAGTTAAACCAGCAGCAATACCAATCATGTTGGCTTCAGCAATTCCGATTTGGAAAAAACGTTCTGGAAATTCCTTGATAAAGGCATCCATTTTTAAAGAACCGACTAAGTCCGCACAAAGTGCTACTACTTCAGGATTCTTTTTTCCTGCTTCAAGCAATCCAGCTCCAAAGCCAGAGCGTGTATCTTTTTTTTCAGTGTATGTATACTTCTTCATGCTTAATAATCTTTAAGGGTAGTACTTAATTGAGCTAAGGCAGCGGCAAGCTGCTCATCGTTAGGAGCTACGCCATGCCATTTGTGCGATCCCATCATGAAATCAACACCAGCACCCATTTGCGTACTCATTAAGTTTAAAATTGGTTTTCCTTTACCCGTTAATGATTTAGCATAGTGTAATGCCTTGGTAATTGCATCCATATCATTACCATCAGAGTTGATGACATGCCATCCAAAAGCTTCAAATTTAGCTTGAAGGTTTTCCAGAGATAATACTTTTTCTGTAGGACCATCTATTTGCTGACCGTTATAATCGATAGAAGCAATCAGGTTATCTACTTTATTATGGGGAGCATACATAATGGCTTCCCAGTTTTGACCTTCTTGTAATTCACCATCTCCAAGTAAAACAAATACAAGTGAATGATCTTTATTTAATTTTTTAGCCTGAGCTGCACCGATAGCAACAGACATACCCTGACCTAAAGAGCCAGATGCGATTCTGATACCAGGAAGTCCTTCATGAGTGGTTGGGTGACCCTGTAACCTTGAGTTTAACTTTCTGAAAGTAGCAAGTTCACTTATTTCAAAATAACCTGATCTGGCCAATACGCTGTAAAAAACTGGCGAAATGTGTCCGTTTGATAGAAAAAACAAATCTTCGCCTTTTCCATCCATCTTAAAATCAGTAGAGTGGTTCATGATTTCAAAATACAATGCAGTCATAAAATCTGCACATCCTAATGATCCGCCCGGATGACCCGATTGGCAGGCATGTACCATTCTAACAATATCCCTTCTTACTTGAGCAGCGATATCCTCTAATTCACTTATTTTATGTTTCATTAATTGGGGTTGTTGATTAATACGACAAATGTAATTAAAAATACATTGGGCTGTATCCAAAAGTACAGCCTTCCTGTTGTTAATCACGCCCCTTAGTTGAATTGGTACTTATAATAACCAGTAAATCTCCTTAACGGCTCAAAATGTAGGGTCTGTAGGTTCAGAATGTTAAAACAAACGTTTGTGCAGAAAAAATTAAGTCCTAATAGTTAATAATAAAGTTACATCAGCTGTAATTGTAATCAACTCAATTGTTTTCAGCCGCAATCTTCCATAAAAACAACCGTTTGCGCTGATAAATAGCATAACTATATTTTAATTAAGCATGGAATTCAATGAAAATTTATATTTTTAGAGCTTGAAGTTTTTAAAATTCTTAAAGAAGTAGGCCTTACACAAAATTAAAACATTAAACTTAATCATGACAAACCAAACAAAATCGTCAGTAATTTCTCCCATTGTAACGATTGGAGCTTTGTTCTTTATTTTTGGCTTTGTAACCTGGGCCAACAGTACGTTAATTCCCTTTCTGAAACTTGCTTGTGGTCTTAAAACCGATTTCGAGGCTTTTTTGGTTACTTTCGCATCATATATTGCTTATTTCTTTTTGGCATTACCATCTTCATGGATACTTAAAAAACTTGGATTTAAGAATGGATTGGTCATTGGTTTAATCATTTTGGGCGTAGGCTCTCTTGTTTTTATACCTGCGGCGAGTTCAAGAAGCTTTGGTTTGTTTTTAACCGGGATTTTTATCCAGGGCGCAGCCTTATCTTTATTACAGACAGCTTCTAATCCATATATCAGTATCATTGGTCCAATAGAAAGTGCTGCAAAACGCATGAGTATCATGGGCTTGTGTAATAAATTTGCGGGTATTATTGTACCAATTGTCATGGGTACCCTGTTTCTTAAAAATGCTTCTGGTATCGAAGCTAAGATTAATGATGTAACCACAACTGTTGCCGAGAAAGAAGTATTACTTGCTGAAGTTTTAGGTCGTGTATACATGCCATACATTGTTTTAGCTGTTGTTTTCGTTGCTTTTGCATTGTTCATTAAATATTCACATTTACCAGAGGTAGACGTAGATAAAGAAGAAGTGATTGAAGATGAAGACGCAAAAACTGCTAAAACATCTATCTTCCAGTTTCCACACTTGTTTTTAGGTGCATTCTGTATTTTCGTTTATGTGGCTGCAGAAGTAATGGCCGGTGATATTATTGGCGTTTATGGTAAAGAATTAGGCATTAGTCCTGATATTAGTAAATACTTCACCACGTTAACCTTAACCAGTATGTTGGTCGGTTATTTTATTGGTATTGCAACTATCCCTAAATACATTACACAACAGGCAGCCCTTAAAATCTGTGCAATTCTAGGCGTGATCTTTGTTTGTGCGGCTTACTTCACTGACGGTTATACCTCAGTAATATTTGTAGGACTTTTAGGATTGGCTAACTCATTAATGTGGCCAGCTATTTTCCCACTAGGTATCAAAGGATTGGGTAAATTTACTAAAACAGGTTCAGCGATCATGATTATGGGTATTGCAGGTGGCGCCATCTGGCCTTTAATTTATGGTTATTTGAAAGATTACACAGGTATGCATTTTCAATTAGCGTTTTTTGTTAGTGTATTACCTTGTTATTTATACATCTGGTTTTTTGCGGTATCCGGACATAAAATTGGAAAGAAAGCATAACTGATCATAAAAGTTTAAAAGGTGGGGCTGTATCATACAAATGACACGGCCCCTTTTTGTGTGTAAACGCTTCATAATAACCCACTTTTTGCACTTTTTTTTGAACAAAATGAACAGTCTGAATAGGCATGTGTTTGCCTATTTTTAAATTGTATTTAAAATACTAGGGGTCAAAAATATTTAACGCGTACCATTTATGGTTATTTCCACTCTATTAAGGAGGTTGAATGATATATCAATTTCAAGGAAATTGTATTTCATAATAAGCATCGTTGCTGTATTAGTTCTCATTGGGCTTTATGCCACCGGATTTGCTATAAATTCTCTTTCGTTGCTTTTATTGATTTTAGGGGCAATGGGTACGATTACTATAATTACAATTAACCGAAGCTTGATTCAAGACCTCAACGGCATTACCAAAGGTGCCGACCTGGTTACAAAAGGAAGTTTCAAAACCAGGGTTCAAGTTTATTCCAGAGATGAGGTGGGGATTTTAGCAATGGCCTTTAACGATATGGCCAATACATTTGAACAAAAGATTGTGGAACTTAAACTTACCGAAGAGAACCTGATTCGGGAGAAGGAGCGGGCTGAGCATTTCGAAAAGGCAAAAAAGCACTTCCTGGTAAATATGAGCCATGAAATCAGAACGCCTATGAATGCCATACTGGGCTTTGCAAGATATTTACAAGAGTCGTTAACAGACAAAGATCAACTGGAATCCATTAAAATGATTGTAAAATCCGGTGAGCATCTGTTGGCAACATTAAATGATATTCTCGACCTCTCCAATATTGAAACAGGTGAAGTTAGCTTTATGAAACTGCCATTTACTTTAAGGGATACTGTATCTTCTATTTATCAATTAATGGAGGGCAATGCTAAACAGAAAAAAATAGGGCTAAGCTACAGCCTGGATGACAATATTCCTGATTCCATTATATATGGGGATTCAGTTCGACTTTCTCAAATTCTGTTAAGTTTAACTTCTAATGCGCTAAAATTTACTGAATATGGTCATGTTTCTATAACTGCTAAGGCTGTATCGTGTGATGACGACGAGCGGATTGCAATTGAGTTTAGGGTTAAGGATACAGGAATAGGGATACCGATAGAAAAGCAGGACAAGATATTTGAGCTTTTTGAGCAGGGTACAAACCACATGACCCGCAAATTTGGAGGCACAGGAATTGGTCTAAGCATTGTAAAACATTTAATTACATTGCAACAAGGCGAAATTCGTGTGCATAGCGTGCTTAATCAAGGTTCAGAGTTTTGTTTTAGCCTGTCATTTTTCAAAACTAACCTCTGTAAGGATAACTGGGATAAGCATAGCAAAGACCTAACTTTGACTTCTGATGTAGTGTCAGGAAAGGGAGTAAAAGTATTGATTGTTGAGGATAATGCTATAAATCAGCTGCTGGTGATCAAACTGTTGCAAAGACATGGTTATGAAACTACAGTAGCCGAGAATGGTGAAATCGCCCTGCATAAGTATATTAATGATGATTTCGATATCATATTGATGGATTTGCAGATGCCTGAAATGGATGGATATGAAGCGACCGTTCAGATCCGTAATTTGAAATCATATAAAAAGGATGTGCCAATTGTGGCAATGACTGCCCATACCATTAAAGGAGAAATGGAAAAATGTCTTTCCATTGGCATGAATGATTATATCTCAAAACCCTTTCATGCCAATGAATTGTACGAAAAAATCAGCAGCTTAGTTAAGGAAGTAACTCCAATACCTGCGCAGTAGAATTTTTGGTGTCAACCTTTCTGATGATATGCGCAATCAGCCCATTTTCATCAATGATAAAAGTTGTTCTGTTCGTTCCCATATACTTCTTACCATATAGGTTCTTTTCGCCCCAAACGCCGTAATCCGTTACAATTTTTTTATCGGTATCCGCTAGTAGTGTGAACGGTAAACTGTGCTTGGTTATAAATCTTTGATGAGACTTCTCATCATCCACACTTACCCCTAAAACAACAATTCCCTTAGCCGTTAGCCCCTGGTAGTTGTCTCTGAAATCACAAGCTTCAGCCGTGCAGCCTGGAGTGTTATCCTTAGGGTAAAAAAACAGCACAACTGTTTTTCCGATAAACTGATCAAGAGATACCGTATTTCCATCCTGATCTTTTGCAGAAATAGCTGGTGCTTTTTGGCCTTCTTTTAATTCACTCATAATGTCTATTTGTAAAAAGTAATTGAATAGTTTTTATTATTGTCTTTCATGTCAGTAACAATGATCTCCAGCGTATGTTTTCCTGAGGTGGTACGTTCATCGAAGTTGTGCCATAAAGTGGCCGACTTAGTGTCGAACTCCATTAAAATCCATTTGCCATCAATGTAGCCATTAAAGCTTTTGATGCCCGAAAGGTTATCCCTGATTTTAAAAGACATTTTACTGATCCCTACCATACTTTTGCCATCCGCAATATTAATTGGTGTAACGGTAGGAGGTATCGTATCTACGGCTATAAAAAAGCTGCCAAAAGAGCGCGGTGTGGCTTTTACATATCCATTTTCAAAAGATCCACCTTGTGATGACCTGACCAGGTTTACGATAAGTGCCTTTTCTTTATATTTAGTTAAAGCGCTATCCGCTTTTATCCAAAGGTCAAAACCTGTATGTAATGGGCTAAGGTTGTTTTGGATCTGGTGTATGGCAGAGTAGGCATTACCTGCTGGCTTAGGGAGTTTTTTATAGACAAAGCTCAAATCATTGTATAAGCTTCCTTTAGGGATAACAACCTTTGCCTCTGCATTGTTAAATTCATTTATAGTGTTGTAAGCAAAGTTTAAAGTACCTGGGCTTTCTGCGGGTGTGTTGATTGTTGCTTTCGCATCAGCCTGTACATTAAAGGCCAGTACACTCTTGTTGCCCTTGCCATCAGTAATGGTATATTTTAACTGGTGCAGTTTTCCATCGCTGAATTCTATCCTTCCATTATTCACCAAGTTATAGTAAATTTTTAGTGGATTCCCCGGGTCCACAAAGCTCTTCTGGATGCTTTTCTTCGTATTGATGTAAGTAGGGTAATCAATATGTGAGTTGATGCCCTTACTGTTCTCAAAAGAAAATTTCTCTAATGCCGAGGTGTAAATGGTTTGACCATCTAATGCTAGTTCTATAGAATAGACGCCGTTGGTTCCAGATGCGCCATTGTGCTTATCTGTAGTAATAATGCCAAAACCTACTTCGCCACCCAAGTTAATGGTGTTTACTTTATTTAGATGGTAAGTGCCACCAGCTCCTATAACCTGAAAGTATTGTTTTGGAGTAAACTCATTAAAAGGTTTTTTGTTTAAGCGATACACATACATCGAATGAATCACTGGTGGGACGTTGTCCTGAACTTCAAGACCAAACAATAGCGGATTGATTGTCGCCTCAGTTTTGGTATCCCTGATCTCAAAATGAAGGTGAGGGCCACCCGAACTACCTGAATTCCCCGTGTAAGCTATAAGATCCCCTTTGCGTACTGGGAGAAATTGTGCATTAGGAAACTCATCAATCTCATAAGACTTTTTCTGATATTGAATCGCTTTAACCTGCTGCGCTATTTTAGGCGAAAATCGCTGTAAGTGCCCGTAAACAGAAGTATAGCCATTTGGGTGGTTTATATATAATGCCAAGCCAAAGCCGCTATTCTGAACACGCAAACGTGAAATGTAGCCATCAGCAATTGCGTAAACCGGATAACCTTCGCGCTGATTGGTACGGTAATCCATTCCTGAATGAAAGTGATTACCACGAAGTTCACCAAAAGAACCCGCTAAGGCAACAGGGACAATGTCTAAAGGCGATCTAAAGTCTACCAGAGGATATTTATTATTACTAAAAATTTGCTGGCTATAAGTATTTAATGAAAATAAGACTGTAAGACCCAGTAGTATATATTTTTTAATCATTAACGCTATTTTATATCAAAATTAAGTAGTTGCTTTCCTTGTAACCAGGCTTCTAGTTTATCGCCTTGGTGGACTTGTCCTACTCCTTCAGGTGTGCCCGTGAAAATCAGGTCTCCTTTTTTTAAGGTAATGTAATGCGATACGAAGGAGATGATCTTTTCAAACGAAAATATCATGTGCTTTGTATTCCCATTCTGTCTGCTGTTATTATTGATCTTTAATTCGAAGGGTAGATCGTAGATGTTTTCGAATTCTGTTTTAGGGACGAAGTTGCTAATTGCAGCCGAATGGTCAAATGCTTTTGCCAGCTCCCAGGGAAGCCCTTTTGCCTTATGAGCCGTTTGAATGTCGCGCGCTGTAAAATCTATACCTAAACCAAGTTCTTCGTAATATTTATGCGCAAACTTTTCTGATATATGCTTTCCCTCTTTATTTATTTTTAGCACAACCTCAAGCTCATAATGAATATCTGAGGAGAAGTCAGGAATGTAAAAAGGCTTGTTGTCTTTTAATGCAGCTGTATCTGGTTTTAAAAAGATGACCGGGCTATCGGGAATGGGATTGTTTAATTCTTTGGCGTGTTCGGCATAGTTGCGTCCTATGGCAATTATCTTCATGCTGTGCGGATGTATTTTAAATGATGTAGCTAACAAGGATTAAGCCACGATGTTTTCTGATATCAAAAATACGAAAGAAATAGGAGGATACAAGGTTTAGGCCTATTATAAAACGGAAATGCGTTTTACAATAGTTTCAGTGCCCGACATGATTTTAAGAAAATAAATGCCGCTATTTAAACGGTTAGGAATGGTGTAGCTCTTGGTCTGCTCACCTGCCGGCACACGCTCATTCGAGAGTGTAACGATCTCGTTGCCCAACAGATCCATTATTTTAACAGAAAGGTTAGACTCCCTATCTATACGTAAAATCAGGTTAATTTGATCATCAACAGGATTAGGATAGACTTTTAAAACAGTAAGAATTTTTTCTTGCTTAAGGTTGTTCGCATTTTTATTGGCAGAAATGATGTCGTTGTACTGAACATAACCAAAATTGTATTTTGGTTTGTAAGTAGTTACACTTCCTTTGATCTGAGGCGTTTTATTGATCTTTTTCGCCCTGATACCAACCGCCGAACTATCTGTTTTTTGACCGAAAACACTAACGCTGCACAAAACACTCATGCATAATATGCAGGAAATGTTCAAGAGACGAGCAGCTTTTCGTTGTATCTTCATGTTTGGTACTGCCAAAAATATAAATAATTAAATAAAAAAATCAATGATTTTGTTTACTATTTTCATATTTAACAATATTTAACATGTTTCTCCGTTGAATATCGTTTTTGATTCTTATGAAGCCAGGATTTCTTCTTAAACATTAATCGGTTAATTTTGTTTATTTACTGTACTTTTGCCCTCTGTTTTAATTAAATACTATCAATTTATATTATTAAATAGTGTCAAGTCATAAGAATTTTAATGCGCTTACTGCCGGCGGTTTACTAGTAAGTTTAGGCATTGTATACGGTGATATAGGTACTTCACCTCTTTATACCCTTAAGGCAATTTTTAATTCCGTAGTTGGAGGTGGACAGGTGGTCACACCCGACCTTGTTCTAGGTGCCCTTTCGTGTATCATCTGGACACTAACATTGCAAACTACAGTCAAATATGTAATCATTACCCTAAGAGCCGATAATAAAGGTGAAGGGGGGATATTCTCTCTATATTCTTTGGTGCGTAAAAAAGCCAAGTGGTTAGTTATTCCAGCCGTTGTAGGAGGCTGTGCATTATTGGCCGATGGGATCATTACCCCAAGTATTACCGTCACTTCAGCTATAGAAGGTTTGCAGTTAAAATTTCCTAATGTAAGTGTAATACCCATTGTAATAGCCATTATTACCGGATTATTCATCATACAACAATTCGGTACAAACCTTGTTGGTAAGCTGTTTGGGCCAATTATGTTTTTATGGTTTGGCGCTTTAGGTCTGTTGGGGATATTATTTGTAGTAAAAGATCCTACCATATTTGCAGCTTTAAACCCATATTACGCAGTTAAATTGCTGGTCAATAACCCTATGGCGCTGTTGATTTTGGGTGGAGTATTTTTATGTACAACTGGAGCCGAAGCCCTGTACTCAGATATGGGACATTGTGGGCGTTCTAACATCAGAGTGAGCTGGATCTTTGTTAAAATCATGCTGATCTTGAATTACCTGGGACAAGGCGTATGGATTCTACATCATGGCAATTACGACACCGGATTAAATCCTTTCTTTGAAATTGTGCCTGCTCCATACTTATTGTTTATGGTGGCCCTGGCAACTGTTGCTGCGGTAATTGCCAGTCAGGCTATGATTACAGGTTCTTTTACGTTGATCTCTGAAGCCGTAAGGTTAAACCTGTGGCCCAAAGTACGGATCAATTATCCGAGTAACCAGAAAGGACAAATTTATGTGCCATCAATCAACTGGATTCTTTGGGCAGGATGTATAGCAATTGTTTTAATATTTAAAAACTCTGGCGCAATGGAAGGCGCTTACGGTCTGGCCATTAACCTTACATTTTTGGCTACCACCATTCTGATTGCGGCCTATATGAAACGCAAGAAGATACCTGTATACATCATAGCGATATTCTTGATGGTCTATGTGATGATCGAGCTGACGTTTTTAGTGGGTAATATGTCTAAATTCTTCCATGGTGGCTGGGTGACCGTATTGATCGGTTCCGCACTGTTTACCGTAATGTGGAGTTGGTACATCGCCAGGAAAATCAAGAACAGATTTGTTAAATACGTTGAAATTGAAGATTATTATCAGATTATAAGTGAACTGAGTGAAGACATCTCTGTGCCAAAATACTCATCGCAGCTAGTGTATTTGACAAGTGCGAATTTTAAGACAGAAATTGAGTCGAAAATCATTTACTCGATTATTCAGAAAGAGCCAAAACGGGCTGATGTTTATTGGTTAGTTCACGTTGATGTAGTTGATGAACCGTATACCAGGGAGTACAAAGTAGAGTTTCTGATTCCAGGTAAATTAATCAGGATTGACTTTAAACTAGGTTTCAGAGTAGAGCAGCGGGTTAATTTATTGTACAGGAAGGTAATCGAAGAATTGGTTAAGAATGGTGAAGTAGATATTACCAGTCAGTATACTTCTTTGAACAAGCACAAAATTGCCGGAGATTTTAGGTTTGTATTGTTAGAAAAACATTTGTCTAAGTTCTCTAAGCTTAGCCTTTACGAACGGACCATTATGGATTATTATTTCATCCTTAAACGCTTGAGTCTTTCTGAAGAACGGAGTTTTGGATTGGATTCGAGTTATGTCGATGTGGAAAAAGTTCCGTTGATATTTGTAACGCCAGATGATATAGAATTGACTCGGTTGCCAGTTTAAAAAATAACCGTTCTCTTCAAGAGCTGCATTGCTTCGCTGAAAAAGCGAAGAACGCTGAGGCTCTTTCTGAGAAGGTGATTTTTTTCTAAAGCAAGGCGGCTATTAGGCTTGGCTACACTACATTTTGTCCATTTTACTTGCTTTTCCCTGTTTTAATTCAGTTACAATCAACTTTAGGGTGGTTTCTCCTATGTTTTTACCGGTGTGTGTTACCGCAGGCATAAACATAGCTTCACCGGCTTTAATTTCGGCAACCGTTGCGGCTTTGTCTTTTTCGGTAATCTCTAGCTTTCCATCTGTTAAAGCATATATGACATGGTCAGGGTGACTGTGCCATGGTACTACCTCACCAGGAGCAATTTCAATTTGCATTACCCGTACCTTTTCATTTTCAAGAAGAACTTTTTTGTACGCATTTGGCGCAGCGGTCATTGGGTCTTGAGCATACACATTTGTGCTTAGGGTTAGGAATAATCCTAACAGTAAGAGCATTGAAGTAATTTTCATCGTTTTCATTTTATTGGATTTTTAAGTGAAAAAATATGGGGGCGAACTTAGATCTTGAAGGCCAGAAGGTTATTGTGTCGGCTAGAACAATTAATAGCTGAGAATGTTTTTAGTACTTCTTTGGCTTTCATCTGGCCTACGAATTTGGGCCTTTTCAAAAAAATGTATAGCTTTCCCCCGCCTTATCTAACCAAACTTTGAAAAACCACACGGGCTATAACTTTTTAAGTGACAAAGATTTAATTGAACATCTCTCTGAAGGAGATGAGCGGGCTTTTGCTGAGATTTATACACGCTATAAAACTATCCTGTTTTTACACGCCCGCAGAATGCTAAATGAGGATGAGCAGGCTAGAGATGTGGTACAGGAGATATTTACTACCCTTTGGATCAAAAAAAAAGAACTCCAGGTGAGCACTTCTTTAAAATCTTATCTGTTCAGTTCGGTTAAACATAAAATTCTGAATTTGTTACTGCACCAGAAACACGTTGTAAAACACATGCAGCTGATGTTGACCGTTTATGACCTGGGGACTGCAAGTACTGATATTTTGATTCAGGAAAAAGAACTGAGCCAGCGGATTGAATCCGAGATCAAGGCCTTACCTGCCCGTATGCAAGAGGTGTTTGTTTTAAGCAGGAAAGAAGAACTTTCGAACCGTGAAATCGCACAAAGAATGAGCATTTCGGAAGAAACGGTTAAAAAGCAGATCGGCTATGCCTTAAAAATCCTAAGGTTAAAGATTAAACTGATATTATTCTTACTGGCGCTGTTTAGCCTGGTCCAAAAATAAATTTTCATTTCTTCTACCTCTTTCTGATTAATCAGATGTCTTAACATTATAAACATACCATTACATGTTGGAAAAGGAAATCTCTATACTGGTAGAAAAATATAAAAATGGAACACTGACGGATGAAGAAAGTGCTTTCCTGAATGCATGGTATATAAAATATGCGCAGGAGAAATCTTCGTCGTTTGATATAGAAAACTTAGATGAAAACCTGGATCAGCTCTGGGGTTCGGTTGAAGAAAATCTGGTCGCCCATGGTTTCCGCACAGAACGCTTAAAAACTGCTAAAGTTTCATTATGGCCACGTATTGCTGTTGCCGCCTCCGTACTTGTGGTTTTGGGTACAGCATTGTATTTCTTTAAGGCAAGTCCAGTTAAAGAAAAATCAATTGATCGGCTTGTAGCTGCGGATATCAAACCGGGTAGCAACAAAGCTTTTTTGACGCTTGCTGATGGTTCAAGGATTTCATTGAATGATGTCGCAAATGGAGAATTGGCTAGCCAGGCGGGTATAACCATTACCAAAACAAAGAATGGACAACTTATTTATACCATAGCTGATAAACAATTGGCCGGTTCTGAGGATAAATTTAATACCATTGAAACGCCCAGGGGAGGACAGTACCAGATCAATCTCCCTGACGGTTCAAGGGTTTGGCTAAACGCTGAAACAAAACTGAAGTTCCCGGTTAGCTTTGCGCACAAAAAGCAACGAAAAGTGCAGCTGACAGGAGAAGCATATTTTGAAGTGGCGAAAGTAATGCAGAAGGAGCAAGGATTAGACCGCAAGGATAAAGTAACCAGAATGCCTTTCATTGTAGCTAGTAAAGGACAGGAAGTAGAGGTGTTGGGGACACATTTTAATGTGAATGCCTATAGTGATAAAATCTTAACAAAAACTACGTTGCTTGAAGGTGCTGTTCGTGTTTCATCGTCGGGCCAAATTGTCAATCGTCACGCTAAACCTGTAAATCTTATCCCAGGTCAGCAGGCTAGCTTAAGCCCAGGAGGTCTTACGTTAAAAAATGTAGATACCGAAGAAGCCATAGCCTGGAAAAATGGTCAGTTTATGTTCAGCAATGAGCCATTGCCAGAGGTGATGAAAGAAATCTCAAGATGGTACGATGTAGATGTGGCATACAAAGGAGATTTTTCAGCAGTAGTAATTGGAGGAAGTGTGTCTAAGTTTACGAACATTAAGGAAGTATTGGACGTATTAGCACTGACAGGAAAAATAAGCTTTAAAATAGAAGGACAAAAGGTAATCGTAAGCCCCCTGGCCAATTAACGATTTAACCAATCAACAAATTTAAATTAACTAAATCAAACCATATGAATCGAAGGAACCAGCCCAGCAAAAAAAATTAAGAAAAAAAACCGGAATCAGCATGTTGCGCAGCCGACCCCGGTTATTAGAGTATTGTCTATTTAACAACTAACGTTTGTCCTCCAATCCTTGAAAATTATGGGACAATCGTTTAACCCTAACCAAATGTATGAACTTTTACGATCATTTTGTGCATCGGCTGAAAGGCTATGTACCCAAATTAATGCTGATTATGAAACTAACCCTTGTTTTAATGATCACCGCTTTTCTGCAATTCTCATTTGCTGCAAGCGCACAGAAAGTTACCCTTCAGGAAAAGAATACTCCTCTTGAAAAGGTATTTAAAAAAATCAGGCTGCAAACAGGCTATAACATTATATGGAATCAGGCTTTATTAAAAAAGACACAGCCAGTAAGTGTTAATATTAAAGATGTAGACCTGGAACAGGCGATGGATATGGTGCTGGAAGACCAGGATTTGAGTTTTGTCATTAAGAATAAAACCATTATTGTCCAGGAAAAAGAGGAGGTAATGCCCAAGCTTCCCGTTGTAGATGTAATAGAGATTAAAGGAAAAGTAACCGATGAGAAAGGACTGCCAATACCCGGCGTAACTGTTAAAGTTAAGTCGACAGGTAAAGTTGTGATTACAGATCCTAATGGTAATTATGTCCTGCAGACCGAACAACAGGCTGTATTGGTGTTTTCTTATATCGGCTTTAAATCAATTGAAGAGCAAGTTAACGACCGTAAGGTCATTAATATTGTATTGCTCGAAGATTTAGGTCAACTGAAGGAAGTGGTCGTTACTGCATTGGGGATTAGTAAAGACAGTAAAAAGATTGGTTACGCAGTAACCAGTGTAAAAGGAGATCTGCTAAACCAGGCTAAGGAACCTAACGTGGCGAATAGTTTAACCGGTAGAGTAGCCGGATTAAATGTAAGTGGAGTAAGTAGTGGGCCCGGTTCATCCGCAAGAATTTTGATTAGAGGAGTATCCAATTTTTCGTCTTCTTCAAGCCCTTTATTTGTGATTGATGGCGTGCCGATGGATAATACTCAAAAGGGTTCTCCAGGGGTGTATGGCGGTCAGGATATGGGGGATGGGATTTCGAGTATCAATCCAGACGATATTGAGACCGTAACGGTATTAAATGGATCTTCTGCTTCAGCACTATACGGTGCCAGAGCCGCCAATGGTGTGATACAGATTACCACCAAAAGTGGCAAAGGACAAAAGGGCATTGGTGTAGAATACAGTGGCAACTTTAGTCTAAACAGCATTGTTGATAATACAAACTATCAGAAAGCCTATGGTCAGGGATTGGATGGAAAAATACCCTTGACTAGTGCCGACCTTGTGGGGGCCAGTTTAAATAGTTGGGGTGGAAAACTGACTGGAGAATTAGCGCTTGGACAGGATGGAAAAATGCATCCTTATTTACCAGTAGAAAACCAGTTGGATAAATTTTACCGTGATGCACCCGCATTCTCAAACACACTGGCATTTTTAAATGGCGGAGAAAAAGGAAATATGCGGTTGTCGCTTTCACAAACAAACAACCAATCTGTTATTCCGAACAGCGGTTTGAAACGGTATTCAGGAAACCTGAACATCAATCAGGAACTCATCAGTAAGTTAAAGCTGACCGCTATGGTTAATTTTTTAAATGAAGATGTAAAACTGCGACCTAACCTGGGCGACATGAGTCGGAACCCCAATTTTACAATGGGATTGCTACCTCCTAATGTGAGTCCTGATTATCTAAAAGTAATTTATAATCCTGATGGAGATCTCGAAAACCACCTGGGTAACGGTGGTTATATTCCTAATCCATGGTTTGTGGTAGAAAAAGTAACGTCTAATACGCGTAGAAAACGTTTGATTTCTTCTACCGCATTGCGTTACGATTTTACCAGCGAATTGTATATCCAGACGCGTATGGGCTATGATTATATCGCCGACCATACATTAAAGATAGAACCTTTGGGAATTGGTTATAATCCGAAAGGAAAACTGGAAGATCTCTCTGACGCGACAACCACAGAGATGAACTTAGATGTTTTGGCTGGTTATAGCAAAAAACTCGTGACCGATTTAAGTATGGATGTGGCAGTAGGTGGAAACATCCGTAAATTTAATTATGAAAAGGTAGGTATCTCCGGTTCTCAATGGAAAAGTGCCGATTTCTATGTGCCCTCTAACTTAACTACTTTATTGGCACTATACCCATCGCCAAACCGATCACAAACTAATTCGGCTTATTATACATTAGATTTTAACTATAAAAATTACCTTACCTTAAGTAATACAGGTCGTTATGATAGGTTTAGTACCACTACTAAAGGGGTATTTACACCCTCAGTTAGTGCTAGTTTTGTGTTTACAAACCTGATTCAAATTCCTGCGCTAACTTTTGGAAAGCTAAGGTTGGCTTATGCCAAGACAAGCGGCGAGGCTTTACCTTTTAGAAATGCCAAATACTATGTGCCTGTTTCCGGAGAAGCCGATGGTAAACCCTATGCAAATCTAAACTTAGAAATTTTACCTGAAGACTTAAATCCATATACCATGCAGGAGCTGGAAGCTGGTTTAGAGTTAAAAGGACTGAAAGGGCGGTTTGGATTGGTAGCATCTTATTTTGCGCGTAAAACAAAGGATGAATTGGTTTCACAGCAAATCAGTCTGGCCTCTGGAGGATATAGATCGACTTATATTCCCCTGGGGTCCACACAAAACCGCGGATTGGAGTTAACCTTGAATGGTATGCCTATACAACAGCGTGATTTTAGCTGGGATGTTTCCTTTAACTTTACCTTGGTTAACAATAAACTCCTGAACATCGATGGGATAACTACAAGAATCCAAAATGCAGATGAAGGACAGTATAGGCCAACAGTTGGGCCATACGCTAACGGTGCAGGTGTATTTGGTGTAGTCGGTTTACCACTTGCCCAGATCATGACTTATGATTATAAATATGATGCCAATGGCAATATCATCGTTGGTAATACAGATGGTATACCTTTAAGGGGAACTGACTTAAAACCTATGGGCTCAGGCCTGCCTAAATATTACGGAGGTTTAAATAACAATTTCGTTTATAAGTCCTTTAATTTATCCTTCCTGATTGATTACCGTTTTGGAAATAAAGTGCTTTCGGCAACGGATTTCCTGAGTATGTATTACGGACTAAATAAAAAGACCCTTGAAGGAAGAGAAAATGGTATCGTGGTAAAAGGGGTAACAGAGGATGGAAAAGAGAATACAAAGGTGGTAAGTGCACAAGATTATTATCCTGGTCTGGTAAGAAACGTTTCGTCAGTTACTGTGTTTGATGGTAGCTTTATTAAGCTCCGTCAGATTACTATGGGTTATAATCTGCCATCAAGCTTCTTGAAAAACAGTCCACTAGCTTCGGTTAACATCAGCTTTGCGGCGCGTAACCTGCTTACTTTGATGAAGCATACTGAAAATTTTGATCCTGAAGATACCTTCTCATCATTAACAGGAAACGCAGGTTTAGAAGGTGCAGGCTTGCCACAAACACGTAATTATGGATTGAGTTTAAACATTAAGCTAAAATAGTTTAGTAGCTAAAAGTTAAAAAATAAAAGGATGAAAAATATAATTTTTTATTTATGCCTGATGGCAGTCCTAACCACTGGTTGTACTAAAGGGTTTCAGGAATTGAACCGTGATCCTACGAAGGCCAATGAGGACAATATGGACCCCAATAATCTGTTCACGGCAGGACAGTTGAATTATGGGAACATTACAGAATTTCAATTGTATGAACTGGCGCCAATGGTACAGGTACTGGCTTCTACCGCGATACAGACTTCATACAGTGCGGGAGATAAATACAGTTCACAACTGTTTTCGTACAACGACCGCTTTTTTGATGATGGACAAACTGCAGCAGGCTTGTTTGCCGAAGCTCAATCGCTTGCAGAAAAAAAGGATCCTGATAAATATGCTAACCTGATCCAGGTTAGTCGCATTATGCGTGTGATGGCTATGCAACGCATTACAGATGTTTACGGTGATATTCCCTATTTTCAGAAAAATGGCACCCTGTATCCAAAGTATGATTTGCAGGCAGATATTTACAAAGATATGCTGGCTACACTAGAGGATGCCGCGGAAAAACTGGATCCAAAAAAAGATAAAGTTGCTGGCGATATGTTTTATGATGGCGATACAGAGAAATGGAAAAGGTTAAGCTATTCGTTTATGTTGAGAGTGGCTATGCGTCTAACCAAGGCAGATCCGGCTACAGCACGTCTGTATGCGGAGAAGACAAAAGATAAAACCTTCAAGGATTTTACAGACAATGCCATTTTGAAATTTGATGGAAACGCCGATGAGCGTAAAAATAAATCTGCAAACTCCTGGTTTGGGGATGCAGTTACCTTTGGACAGGTAAGATGGTCTAAAACATTCATCGATTTCATGAAAAATAGCGACGACCCAAGGCTTTACCTGATTACCGAGAAAGCAGACACAGGTATGAGGTATAACAATGATTTAAGCAGACCTGCGCTTGGTTATACAAAAGTAAATCCGGCCCCTCCGGGAAAAATTAATGAAGTACCTATGGGGATGCCGAATGGTTATGATATAAATGGTGTGCGCAGCATAGAAACTGCAGCTGCTTATCCTGGTGCAACAGGGACTAAGGACAACGTTTCTCCTCTGGGTAATTATGCCAGACCTTTAGCCCGGGTATTTGCCCAGCCAAACTTTCCTTCATTTGTGATTACTTATGCTGAAACGGAATTGTTGCTGGCCGAAGCTAAGGTAAGAGGCTGGGATGTTGGGACGGTTTCGGCACAAGATCATTATAAAAATGGGCTTGTGTTTGCGATGAAATCATTAGAACAGTTAAATGGAATGTTAACTATGGGTGGAGAAGTGGAAACTTTTGCCAATGCACATCCACTGGATGAAAGTTCTCAGGCAAAGGCTTTGGAGATGATCAATTCGCAATATTGGGTGGCTACATTGTTCGATTTTGTGGAAACCTGGGCCAACTATCGCCGCAGTGGTTATCCAATACTTACACCGGTAAACTACCCGGGCAACCGAACAAATGGTGTGATACCACGCAGACTGAATTATCCGAATAGAGAAGCTGCCTACAACTCTGTGAATTATAATGACGCTGTAGGCCGTTTGGGTGGTAACGATCTGGATCTGACTAAAAGGGTTTGGTGGGATAAATAACAAGATTTGAACTTTTAAATGATATTAATCATGAAAAATATATATCTAATGGCTTTTTTATTGATGATCATGGTATCATCCTGCCGCAAAATAAAAACAGAACAGGCCTTTCCGGAAATCAAAGATCAGTTGGAAACCCAGCAAGATGTTTGGACAGCCGAGAGAATTGAGCAGATTGCGAAGCAAAAAAAGGATTCTATAGACCGGGCAAAGATTGACAAGCCCAATGAAGTAGATCCTAATTCGTTGATGAATAAAAAGAACATTTTAATCGCTTACGTGGAAGTAAATAACAGGGCTTTTAAAAATGTAACCTGCTTTTTAAATGATGAAGGAAAGCCGGTAATTGACTTGGCTTGGGTGTTTGCACCGAATATCAATATCAACTCCGGAACAAAGAAAGCATATATCACCTACAACAAGCAAGTACAGGGATTGATTAACAAAGGATATATCAGATATGTGCAGAGTAAGGGGATTAAAGTGGGAATGACACTATTGGGTAACCACGACAACGCAGGTTTCAGAAATTTTAAAAACCTGGAGGAGGCTACAGATTTTGCACAACACGTAGCCATAGAGGTACGCCGCTTAGGACTTGATGCAATAGACTTTGATGATGAATACTCAGAAAATCCATCATGGGCCAATAATGAATCTTTCGTGATGGTGGTTTCGGAAATTAAACGATTGTTGCCTGATAAGTTTGTACACTGCTATATTTTTGGTGGCGCTTCAGCTTCAAGTTATAAAGGAAAACGGATGGGGGATGTTGCAGATGCAGGTGCTTCTGCATTTTATCCGCAAACGCCTTCACCTGGATCAGCAGGATTTCCTATAGAGCGACTTTTTCCTAGTACCAAACCTTTTTCGGGTGGTGGATACCCTGAAGCAACACTCCGGTCGCTAATGGCACAAGGTTATAAAGGTATTATGATGTTCGATTTTAATATGTTCCCAAACAATTACCTGGATATATTAAAAGGCTATGTAAAAGGAGTTAAAGAACAAAATGTAATAGAGATACCAGGTTGCGTTGATCGTCGTGAAAGTGATGATGTAAACCTATAACCGCGCATTTACTAAAAGATATAAACACGTTTTTATACAGTTTAAACTAATTACTATGAATACAAAATTCATAAGGATATGCATTTTTATAGGCCTCTTTTTGCAAACTACTGCAATGATGGCACAAAGAAATGTATTCAGGGCGGCGAATGCAACGATCACCGCCTCCTTACCCCTCAGCTCTGGGGCAATTGCGAACCTTAATGATGGTAGCACTACAACTACAGCCTTTTTTAACAGGCCTGCCTCTAGTACCTTAGAGCTCACCATTGTTTGTGCTAAACCCGAAAGAGTAGAAGATTATACCATCAACTTTACTACTGCAACTTTTTCGGCAAGGGATATTACCTTTTTTGGCTCTCAGAATGGAACCACCTGGACCTTATTGGATACAAAAACGGGACCTCTGGTAACCATCAATTCCGTTTTTACCAATGTCAATAGTTATACTTATTACAAGTATGTATTTACCAACTTTAACACCACAACAATAAGGATTTCGGAAATATCGGGCTTTGGTACCGAAATTCTTGCGCCTATTCTAACCACAACGCCTGGGGCAACAGGAAACCTGGGGATGCTGAGTTGGACTCAGGAAATAAGAGGCACAGGAGAGTATGAAATTCAACGTTCATCACCGGGGAGTAGTCTTGCCTTGATCAAGACAGTCGCTCAATCGGTATTGTCGTTGCAAGAGGATACGCTGAAAAGAAATACTACTTATTTTTATAAGGTTAGGGTGAAAAAGGGTAGTGTATTTGGCCCATATTCAGAAATAAAGGAATTGATCACCACCGATGATAAGTTGGTTAATAAACCTACACTTACCGGTACGGCCTCTTTAACAACCAGCACAACAGCTAATTTAAACTGGAGCCTCCCTATGGGAGGTCCGGGAACCTTCACGCTGGAAAGATCGCTAAACGGGACTGATTTTACACTTTTGAAAACCCTGGATAAAGCTGTAAATACTTTTGCCGATACAACGCTAACCCACAACACCAGTTATTGGTATCGTGTGATTGGAAAAAATGACATCTCTTCTTCGCCTTATTCTGATGCGATTAAAATAACAACGATAAATGACGCGCTTTTAACTGCTCCTGTAATGCAGGCAACTGCCCCTACAGGGACCCAGGCCGTTTTATCATGGAACCTTGCTTTTAATACCAAGGGAGGCTTTGAAGTGGAAAAATCGACTGATGGAACCAACTTCACCTTGATGGGTAAGTTTGATAAAGCGGTTATTACGTACACAGAAGAATCTTTGAAACCCAATACTCCTTACTGGTACCGGGTAAGGGCTTTTAATTATATAGGTAAGTCACCGTATTCCACTCCAGTAAAGATAACTACCAATGGTATTAAAGGCTTGCCTGCAGATATTACCGATGACGGGGGCGCGCTGACAGTTACTGCGGATAATAGTGGCGGAGCAAATGCAGCTGAGGGATCTTCAAAATTTATTGATAACAATATTTCAACCAAATGGCTGGTATTCAATGCGCAGGTAGGACAAAGTTTATCGGCAGTATATGCACCAAAGGGAGCTTATATTGTAACCGGTTATACTTTAAGCACAGCTAATGATTCACCTGCTCGTGACCCCAAAGACTGGCGTTTTGAAGGCTCGGATGACAATGCCGCCTGGACAGTACTGGATACCCGCACAAATCAGCTTGGAGCAGCAGCAGAAAGAATAACAACTTACAGTTATTCTATTGCGAACCCTGGAACTAAAGCTTTTAAATTTTACCGTATAGCTTTTACATCGAACAACAACTCTACCGATATTGTGAGATACCAGATCGCAGAGTGGCAGATTCTGGGCCTCGACCCAGGCTCTCCGGATATTCCTACTAATTTAGCCGTTACTGCAAGTAGCACTAATACCATTAGCTTAAGTTGGGCGCAGGATAAAACGATACCTGTGAAAGGGTTTATCTTGCAACGTTCAGTAGATGGATTGTTTTTTGAAGCCATTGATACCCTGGAAAGTACAGCTACGAGTTTTATAGACCGTAATCTGTATGATGGAGCCAATTATTATTATCGTTTAAATGCAATAGGTGATAGACCTACAGCAGTATCGGCCTGGTCTAACGTGGCCATGGGCAAAACGACGGCTACGGATGGACTGCCTTTAACGCCGGCTTACCTGATGGCGATTGCGGTGGGCGAAAAAGAAATTAAATTACAATGGACTGATCGTTCGACAGATGAAACGGGTTTCCTACTAGAAAGATCACAGGATAATGTCTTATTTGAAGAACTTAAAACTTTAGCCCCTAACACCAGCACCTTTGTTGATGCTTCGGTATGGCCAGCAACTAACTATTATTATAGGATAAGTGCAATCAAAGAAAAAACCAAGTCTGTCTATTCTAATGTACTTAAAGTACTAACGATGGGTGCAAACTCTGCTCCTTTAAGACCAAATGCAGAGGCGCTGAGCATATGTACCGGAACTGGTGAATTTAAACTGGCCATTAACGCGATTTCGCCCGGACCTGGTAATGAAAGTACACAAAAGCTAAAAGTTACGGGGATAAAAGCCGGAGATGAACGAAGCGTCAAATTCTTTTCATCGTATTCATTTAATCCTGTAGTGGCGCCGAGTACAATTTTTGGGAAAGATGAAATCCCTACCATAGGTGGGATTGCTAATTTTAGCGTGACAACAACCGGGATCGCTGTTCCGGGTGATTCGGCACTGGTGATGCTTACTGTAAAAGATAACGGCGGAACCAATGGATTTGCTTCTGATAGTACTGAATTTCTGGTAAAGATTAAGTTTACAACATTAGCCCTAAAAGTAATTTCCGACCAAAAGAACGATACTGTCGCGAGATATGCGGTAGTTAATTTTACCGGTATCACTAATTTTCCTGATCAGACCCGTTTTCAATGGGCCGATGCTGAGGGGATTATTGGTAGTCGTAATGGAATTAAGCTGTCGGTAATTCCTAAACGGAAAACCACCTATACCTTAACTGCAACTACGCCAATGGGCTGTACCGCAACAGCCAGCATTACTGTTCTTCCTAAAGACTCGGTGCTACTGGTATCTAATGTCCTTACACCTAATCAGGATGGTAAAAACGATACCTGGATGGTATGGGGAATTGAAAAGATACCAAATAATGAAGTAAAGGTGATGGATCGCCAAGGGCGTCTGGTGTTTACCACAAGGAACTATAGAAACGATTGGGATGGTACACATAACGGTGTTGTTTTACCACAAGGTGGATATTATTATGTGATAGAAACAAATGATGGTAGGAAAGCTCAGACTGGTGTATTAACGATCATTAAATAAAGATGGAAATGAGAAAGCAAATTCAAATCATACTATTTCTGTTGACCATAGGTTTTGGCTTGCCGATTGGCGTTAATGCCCAGACTGGAAATTTTGGTACAGGATATTTTCAAAATCAATATGTGCTTAACCCTGCAATGGCGGGGTTAAATTCTAAAGAATTCAATATCAATACGGCATACAATAAGGAATCTACTGCTGTGAGTAACAGCGCCAAAACCATATACATAACTGCTGACTATGGATTGAGTAATGCGGTAGGACTTGGTGTCAATTTAATAATGGACAATATAGGCGCATTGAGCACCACCAGAATCATGGGTACTTATGCTTACCAGGTAAAACTGAACGAAGATAATCAGAGCCTGCATTTTGGTGTATCCGCTGGTGGGGTAAAGGAAAGGTTTAACGCAAATGACATTAGCGGAGATCCTTCTGACGTGTTCCTTTACAATTTTAATGATCGTAAAATGCAGTTTGAGGCCGATTTTGGTGTAGCTTACCTTCGTGATAGGCTTACGCTTCAAGCCACAGCACCAAACTTTGTTTCTACATTGCGAGATACAGAAAAAACAATATTGAGTCAGGGTACTTTTGTTGCTTCGGCAGCTTATAAAATAAGCATTGCCGATGGTGGAGATCCCATTAATTTAGAACCTAAAATTGCTTTTCGCAGTTTTAAAGGCTTAAAAAGTATTATAGATGCTGGCGCAAATGTTGATTTTGTACAAAATACAATCAACCTGTTTGCGTTATATCATTCCAATAAAAGCGTAACTGCCGGAATTGGTTTTAAGGTGTTAGGTGCCTTTCAGGTTTCTGGCGCTTACAATTCGGGGAGCGATAATTTTAGCGGTGGTACTATAGGAAACTCATTTGAATTAGGTTTACGTTTTTACACAAAAGGAAATAAATAAGAAAAGATAAAATTCTTGTTCATCATAAAGCCGGGATTCAGATGGAATATTCTGGCCCCGGTTTATTTAAACTTTTAACCCTAAATGTTATGCATTTTTTTTATAAGCGACTACCTACTATTTTATGGGTTTTCTCCATTGTTTTCTTTAGTTCCGTTCTAAATGCACAAACGACTATAAAAAGTAAACTTACCGGCAATGTCAATCCCTTTATTGGCTCAGCTAAACACGGCCATGTTTTTGTTGGCGCAAATGTTCCTCATGGAGCAGTACAGCTAGGCCCTTCGCAAATCATGCAAACCTGGGATAAATTTAATGGCTGGGATTGGTGCAGCGGATACAATTATGATAGCCCTGAAATTTTGGGCTTTACACATACCCATTTAAGTGGCACCGGTATAGGTGATCTGAATGATATTTTGTTACTGCCTGCAAATGGTAAAACGCAGATAGTAAGGGCTAAATTCAATGATATGGAAAGTGGCTATGGTTCTTTCTTTTCTAAGCAAAAGGAAGTAGCCAAACCCGGTTATTATGAGGTTTACCTGGATAAGTACAAAGTAAAGGCGCAGTTAACTGCTACTGAACGCGTAGGCTTTCATCAATATACTTATGAAAAAAAGGACAATGCTCATTTGCTGGTAGACCTTGGGTTTGGCATGGGCTGGGACGAACCTGTGGAAACCTATTTCAAGCAGATCAATGCCACTACCTTTGAGGGCTATCGCTTTTCAAAAGGTTGGGCTGTAGATCAGCGTATTTATTTTGCCATTCAACTTTCTGTTCCTGTAACCAAAGCTGAACTCTACAATGTTTCAGCATTGCAGCAAGGTACACAGGCCACTGGCAAAGAGATAAAGGCAGCGTTGTTTTTTGATGCAGAAAAAAACGCACAGCTAAAAGTAAAAGTTGCGATATCGCCAGTAAGTGCAAGCAATGCGTTACTCAATTTAAAAACGGAGCTGCCAGGTTGGGATTTTAATGCGGCAGTTCAGCAAGCTGATGCCAAATGGGAAAAAGCTTTATCCAGCGTAAGAATTGAGGCCTCCCCAATTCAAAAAACAAAGTTTTATACCGCTTTATACCATACCATGATTGCGCCTTCCCTGTTTAATGACGTGAATGGAGATTACCGTGGTGCAGATAAAAAGGTTTATAAAAATGCGACCTTTAACAATTATACCACCTTTTCTTTATGGGATACTTACCGAGGCCTCAACCCGCTAATGACCATTTTACAACCCGAACGTGTAAACGATATCGTAAACACCATGCTGGCTATCTATCAGCAGCAAGGGAAATTACCAGTATGGCACCTACATGGCAATGAAACCAATTGTATGATCGGTTATCCGGCCGTACCGGTTATTGTCGATGCCTATTTAAAAGGGTTTAGAAATTATGATATTGAATTAGCCTACAAAGCCATTCGTCAATCAGCAATGCAAGATACCAATGGCATTCAATATATACAGAAACTGAAATTTATTCCTGCCGATGGGGAAGAGGAATCTGTTGCAAAAGCAATGGAATATGCAATTTCAGACGCTAGCATTGCTCAGATGGCTAAAGCATTAGGGAAAAAGGACGACTTCAAATATTTTACAGATAGGAGCAAGCTATACCAACAATATTTCGATAAAAGTACAGGTCATTTCCGTGGACGAATGGCAGATGACTCATGGCGAACGCCTTTCAATCCTTATAACGCAGTGCACAGGCAAAATGATTACTGCGAAGGCAATGCCTGGCAGTACACCTGGTTGGTACCTCAGGATGTGAAGGGATTAATTAACTGCTTTGGCGGTACGCAGCCTTTCCTGACCAAATTAGATTCTTTATTTACCATTTCATCAAAGTTGGATGCAGAGACTTCCCCAGATATCTCGGGCCTGATTGGCCAGTATGCACATGGTAACGAACCCAATCATCATATTCCCTATTTGTACAGTATGGCTGGACAACCCTGGAAAACTGCCGAAATCATTAGACAAATAGATCAGCAATTTTATACCGACAAACCGGATGGCTTATGTGGCAACGATGATGCTGGAGAAATGAGTGCCTGGTATGTGTTTTCTGCATTAGGTTTTTACCCTGTTCACCCCACGAGCGGAGAATATGTATTTGGTTCTCCTTTGATTGATCAGGCGACCATAAAATTGCCGGGAAATAAAACCTTCCGCATCACCGTTATGGGGAATAGCAAGGACAATCCCTATATCCGTAAAATTGAACTGAACCATAAACCTTATACCAAATCATTTGTTACGCATCATACCATTGTAGCCGGTGGGGAAATGAAAATTTACATGGGTAATAAACCTTTAGCCTATTAATAAATACTATGAAAAAAATACTGTTCTTAGTTTATTGCGTATTTACTTTTTCAACTTTGTCGGCGCAGCAGCGGTACGAGTTAACTGATGGATGGCGCTGTGCAAATATTAAAGAAGTACAGGTTGGCGGCAGTCAAATCTCTACAGTAGGATATTCTTTAAACAATTGGATGCCAGCAACAGTTCCCGGAACAGTACTGACTACCTTACTGAACAATAAAAAAGTTCCCGATCCTTTTTATGGGATGAATAACCTGCAGATCAAAGATGTGTATGATACCGGCAATGCTTATTATACCTACTGGTTTGTAAAATCTTTTACCCAAACTGCTGTGGGTGATGAACAAATTTGGTTAAAACTAAGAGGCGTAAATTACAAATGTGAAGTTTTCTTGAATGGCAAAAAGGTAAATGCTATCACACATGAAGGAATGCACCTTCGCCAGCAATACAACATTACCAAGCTTTTGGCCGCAAATGGAGAGAACAGACTGGCCATATTGGTTTATCCACCAGATTTCCCCGGTGCACCAAACGGTGGGCAGGGAGGTGATGGTACCATCGCTAAAGGTTTAACTACCGCCTATACTGCGGGTTGGGATTGGATTCAGCCTGTTCGTGACCGCAATACAGGAATCTGGGATAAAGTCTTCATCGAAAAAACTAAAGGTATAAACCTTGAAAATCCGCATGTGGTGACCCTGGTGCCAGGCATCCGTTTACCAGAAGGTATCCAACAGCCTGCCATGATCCGTACTTCATGCGAAATAGAAAATCCTTTAAACCGGACCGTTAGCGGATTCATCCAATACACCCTGGATGGTAAGGTTATTAAAACAGCTGTAGCTTTAAAATCGGGAGAAAAGAAAACCGTAAAGCTGCCTGATTTCGAATTGAAAAATCCGAAGCTCTGGTGGCCAAGTGGCTATGGTAAACAACCATTGTACAAAATCAGTTTTAGCTTTGTTGATGCTGCGGGCAAAACCGCAGACCTGGAAAATGTTCAGTTTGGGGTTAGAGAAATCTCTACCCGCTGGAACGAACAAACCCGTAGTAGGGAAAACCTGGTAAACGGACAAAAGATATTTATAAAAGGCGGCAACTGGATCATCTCTGATGCGATGCTCCGCTTTTCTAATGAACGTTATGATGCCGAGGTGCGGTTCCATAGGGATATGAACCTTAACCTGATTCGGATCTGGGGTGGTGCAATTATCGAAAGACCGGAGTTTTATGAGGCTTGTGATAAATATGGTATGTTGGTGTTTCAGGATTTCTGGTTCAGTGGCGATTGCAATGGCAAATGGCAGGATCCTTTGAAAAAGGACGACCAGTGGATCCGCAGGCAATACCCAGATGATCATGGGCTGGTATTGACCGCTGCTGCTGATCAGATCAAGATGATCCGGAACCATGCTTCCCTGGCCTTTTGGTGCGGTGGCAATGAAATTACCCCGCCGGATGATATTCTGCTCCCACTGAAGGAGAGGATTCTTCCTGAACTAGATGGCACACGTTATTTCTTTGATTATTCCAATACCAACGACATGTCCTACAATTCCATTGGTGGAAATGGCGATGGGCCATATAACATCCAGGACCCTAAAACTTTTTGGTCTTACAAAACTTATCCTTACAATTCTGAGGTCGGCTCAGTAGGCGTTGGCGACTATGCTTCATTGGAGCGCTTTATTCCGAAGCAAAATATGATTGCACCGCAAAACGGGCAGGAGCCAGATTCGGTATGGGCTTACCACAAATATATTCCCTACGATCATCACATTGATCCTTACGGGAAAGCGAAAGATGCGAGAGATTTTGCGATGAAAGCGCAGCTGGTAAATTATGACCAATACCGCGCATTGATGGAAGGTTTTTCGGCCCACATGTGGGATTGGTATACTGGAACGATCATCTGGAAAACCCAAAACCCATGGACATCTATGCGTGGACAGATGTACGATTATTACCTGGATGTAAATGCCTGTTTATACGGTACCCGGAAAGGTGCGGAACCCCTGCACATTATGATGAACCCATTGGATAGTATGCTTACTGTAGTCAATAATGGTTTTGCTACACAGCGTAACATCATGGTGCAGGCCAGTATATATGACCTGGACGGGAAACTACAGGATCAGGTGCAGGCATTTGCCGAAATCGCACCTTCGACAGTACAGCGTATGTTTCCGATCCAGACGCAGTTAAAGAAAATGAAGGGCAAGGATGGTGCTTTTGTGTTATTGAAATTGCTAAATCCCCAGCAACAGGTATTGAGCGAAAATTTCTACTGGCTGCCGGGGTCGGACGGAAAGTATACCGGCCTGCAGCAGATGAAATCGGCTGAATTAAAAGTTACAGCTACGAAGACAACAAAAGGGGAAATTGAAGTCAGGTTAAAAAATGATGCAACCAACACCCTGGCCTTTTTTAATCGGGTGGCCCTGGTCAACACCACAACAGGCGAACGGATTCTTCCTGCTTTCTATTCCGATAATTATTTCAGTGTATTGCCTGGCGAAGAAAAAATGATAGTTGTGGGGGCTTCTGAACAAGGAAACACGTCTTTAAGTGTAGCGGTTTATGGCTGGAATGTTAAAAGGCAGCTGTTCCCAATAAAAAAATAACCCGGTTAAAATAGCTATAGCTAGAACCACAATGGATAAATAAAATATTTATATATTCGACAACCAAAACTATAAACGAATGCAGACTGCTGATCAAAAAGAAAATTCCCCTGTAGGGCAAAATTATACTACACCTCTGGTTTCCCTTACTTTCCTTTTTTTTATGTGGGGATTTATCACCTGCATGAACGATATCCTGATCCCTCACTTGAAGGGACTGTTTGTCTTGAATTACCTGGAAGCCATGCTGGTTCAGTTTTGCTTTTTTGGGGCCTATTTCATTGGCTCATTGGTGTATTTCCTGATCTCCCATTTTAAAGGGGATCCTATTAATAAAATCGGGTATAAAAATGGTTTATTGCTAGGCTTAGTGGTTTCGGCGCTGGGCTGTCTGATGTTCTATCCGGCGGCAACGCTGTCTGTGTATGGTTTATTCCTGGCCGCATTTTTTATTTTAGGACTGGGTTTTACCTTACTACAGATTACGGCAAATCCTTATGTTTCCTTATTGGGAAAAGAAAGCACCGCATCCGGCAGACTCAACCTGGTACAAGCCTTTAACTCGTTTGGTACCACCATCGCTCCAATTTTTGGTGGTTATCTGATCTTTCATTTTTTCGCCACAAATGGGCATCTTTCTGCTGGCGCTACTAAAATGCCTTACCTTATATTTTCGGGCATATTCGTGTTACTAACCCTTTTCATTTATAAAGTAAAGTTACCTGATTTTAAAAGTGATCACTCGGCGCTGGATGGTCTGGGGGCACTACGATTCCCGCAGTTAAAAGGTGGGATTTTTGCTATTTTCTTTTATGTAGGTGCCGAAGTAACCATTGGTAGTTTCATGATCAGTTTCCTGGAACATGGCGATATCATGGGATTAAAAGAAACGGTAGCTAAAAATTATCTGTCTCTATACTGGGGCGGTGCCATGATTGGCAGATTTTTAGGGGCCATCAGCATGAATGATGTGCTGAGTAACAGTAAAAAAATGTTGTACATGGTATTGGTTTGTGTAGGTCTATTTGTATTGCTTTACACGATTGTAGATCTTGATTTTGCACAGATGCAGTGGTTCATCATCTTTATTGTCATTAACCTTGTAGGCTTCAGCATCGGCAAATCTGCTCCAGCTTTGATGCTTGCCATTTTTGCGGTAATTAATATTGCACTACTACTCATTACGGTATTTACAGGAGGTGCGCTTTCTATGTGGTGTCTTTTGGGGATAGGCCTTTTCAACTCGATTATGTGGTCTAATATCTTTACCCTTTCTATTTCAGGACTGGGCGAATATAAAAGTCAGGGTTCTTCTCTGTTGGTGATGGCCATACTGGGCGGAGCCGTAATTCCATTGATACAAGGTAGTTTGGCCGATGCGATTGGTATTCAGAATTCCTTCCTGTTACCTGCCGTATGTTACTTGTATGTAGCCTGGTTCGGTATGTTCTGCTTCAAGAAATTCAAATCTACCATATTAGAAAAGCCAGCAAGGTCAGGTCATTGATAAAAATACAGTGATTTGTCTAGAGGCATATGATTTGGGTTATGGAGCTAAAAAGCTACATAACCCAATTTTTTGTATAAATTGACCGCTATGGGCAGGGGTCACAAATGGCCATAGCACATAGTACAATCAGAAATCAACAATAGATGATAAAATTTGTCCGGGTATTTTTCTTTATTACCATTACGTTTTTGGGATTCATGCTTTCTTTCTGTAATGCACAGCAGACTGTTAAAATTGATGATCAAGTACCACATCATATATTTGGGTATGGGGAGATTGAGCAATTCGAAGATACGAGTGGTACTTTGAAATTTGAAGACATCCTAAAAGGAAGAACAGATATTCACTTCGCAAAAAGTAAGGTTTATACCCCCAAAAGTCCTAATCCTAAATCTGCTTATTGGTTTAAAATAAGAATTGCGTTTGTTCCACAATCAAAAGAACATTGGGTGCTTGAATTTTTTGATCAGACCATTGATGACATCAATTTGTATGCGCCCGAGGGAAACAATACCTACAAGAAATACACATTTGGTGCGCAGTACAATTTTAGCCTAAGAGAATATGCCCATAAGAACTTTTTATTCAATCTGGACAATTCCAACGCAAGGGAAGAAACCTATTACATAAGGGTAAAATCTTCGCAAACGGCCAGCGTGATTGTCGTACTCAGAAACCTTCGCTGGATTGTTCATTACGCGACTGAGGAATATCTTTTTTTCGGTGTCTTTTATGGAATGATAGTAGTGTTTAGCTTTTATAACCTTTTGATGTTTTTGGCCGTTCGGCAAAAGCAATACCTATATTATGTAGCGTACAACCTTAGTATTGGTTTGTATGAAATGTGTGTTGATGGAGTTGCATTTCAGTATTTATGGCCCAATCATCCTGAATGGAACCAATATGCTTACGGTGTGTTTTTGTATTCCAGCAGTATATTTGGCTTGCTTTTTACCCTGAATTTTTTGTACGTAAAAAGCAAGGCCCCCCGACTTTACTGGAGTATAATTGCGGTTATCGTTCTTCGAACGGTCTTTTTTATCTGCTGCCTGTTCGATCGTCATTTGTTTACTTATAAAATGATTGAAGTGATTCCTCTGGCCCTTGCTCTAGGCTCAGGGATCTATATCTGGAAAAGAGGGTATAAGCCGGGCCGTTTTTTTGTGGTAGGCTATTCATTTCTATTTCTTGGACTGGTTATTAAAGCATTGGTACTTTTAAATGTGCCTTGGCTTCCTTATGGGCCGATCACTCATTATAGCTTAAGCTTCTGCTTTGTCGTTGAAATGATTTTGGTTTCCTTTGCTATTGGCGATAGCGTTCGGGGGCTAAGAAAAAAGAAGGATAAAGCACAGCGGAGAATGATTCAACAGTTGCAGATCAATGAAAGATTGAAAGATACATTGAATAAAGAGCTCACTGTATTGGTTGATGAACGAACAAAAGAGGTGAGTGATAAAGCCGCCACTATCGAGAAGCAGAATGAAGAAATCTCGCTGATGAATGCAATGCTGGAAAAGGACAACCAGGAGCTGCATTTGAATATTGAAAAGGTAACGCGTGCACGTGTAATGTCAGATGAAGTTGATTTTGCTGAGTTCAGTAAAATATATCCAGACAGGGAGACCTGCTTTAAATACCTGTCCGAATTAAAGTGGGCAAACGGCTATGCCTGTAGGAAGTGCCAGAATACACAATATCTTTCAGGTTTTTTACCTTTTAGCCGCAGATGTACAAAATGTGGATACGACGAGTCTGTTATTGCTTATACCATTTTTCAGAACAGTAGGATTCCAATCAATAAAGCCTTCTACATGCTTTTTCTTGTTTACTCTACCAAAGGTAAAATATCCTCTCATAAACTGTCCCAGTTACTCTTGATCCGGCAAGGAACCTGCTGGGCATACAACAGTAAAATGCAAAAGATACTGGAAGAAAGAAAAAAAGAGTTGAAAAATGCGGGCGAAGGGGGATGGAGTAAGCTAATTTTTGAGTCTTAAGTAATGAAATCGCCTCTTAGTTGACTGTTAATAGCATTTTTTTTACTTTTTTTTAATGTTTTTTTAGCGTATCGTCACAAAAGGGCGAATACATGTTAAAGCCATCATGATTAAAGAAAATCCCTATTCATGCTTGTAAATGAAGTGTATTGCTTTTTATTTAAGTTATTATTTATCAATGTGTTATGATTTATTTTTCTTGCACTTGTCATATGATTGGAATAGCTTTACGTTATTAAACCTCATTCTAACCAAATAAACGATGAAAAGAATTACTGCTCCTGTGAATCGACAGACCTGTCGTGTTCAATTTCTACAAAACAATTTATTACCACAATTAACAATCGGAACTGCCTAAAACTTTCCGCTTTTGCTAACTAACCAATTGTAAACCTAAACCAAACCACATGAACAAACTTAGACTCACACTTCCTTAACCACAGGCAATTTATCGTATTTCCATTTTAACTAAGGCAGATTCCTAAAATCTGTCAGTGGAATCCTATGGCCTAAAATTTAATTAACAATACCTAAACCATTACAAATATGTATTATGAAGTATAAATTATGCGATTTTTTAATCTTTCTTTTGCTGATTTTAATATCTGGGAGTGGCATAGCCCAAGACATGGTAAAAGTAAGAGGATCTGTAAAAGATAGTGTTGGCGCTTTACCTGGGGTTGGTGTTTTAGTATCAGGAACTAAAATATCGACATCAACAGATGTAGCCGGAAATTATAAAATTGAAGCACCCAAAACTGGTGTTTTATCGATCTCGTTTATTGGTTATGTAACCCAAAGATTTGATATAAAAAGCCTTAAGGCTTCCGCTACGGGCGACTATGTACTGAATGTCGTGATGAAAGCCGATGACAATTCATTGAATGAAGTGGCCGTAGTGGGTTTTGGTACGCAAAAGAAGATGACAATGGTCGGTTCGGTTACCACAATCAATCCTAAAGAACTGAAGGGCCCTACCAGTAACCTTACCCAAATGCTTGCCGGCCGGTTGGCTGGGGTAATTGGCTATCAAAGTGGGGGAGAGCCGGGATCCGACAACGCGTCGTTCTTTGTCAGAGGGCTTGGTTCTTTTGGTGCAGGTAAAGTAGACCCCCTGATTTTGATTGATGGGGTCGAATCGACACAAAATGATCTTGCCCGTTTACAACCGGATGATATTGCCAGTTTCTCTGTGTTAAAAGATGCTACTGCTGCGGCTGTTTATGGTGCCAGAGGTGCAAATGGGGTAATTTTAGTTAAAACAAAGGAGGGTGAACCGGGGAAAACCAAATTTGCTTTCCGTACGGATCATACCATATCTGGTAATACAGAAAATCTTAAATACACAGATAATATTACCTATATGAATTTGGCGAATGAAGCTGCATTAACCAGGAATCCGCTAAATCCCATCCCTTATTCTCAGACCAAGATTGACCGGACTGCGTCTGGTACGGCCAACCCTTATTTGTACCCAAGCAATGACTGGATAAAACAGACCATAAAGGATTATACTTACAATCAGCGTTTCAATACGAGTGTAACTGGTGGTGCTGATAAGGCCAGCTACTATGTTGCCGGGACTTTGAATATAGATAACGGTATCTACAAAGTTGATCAATTAAATAATTTTAACAGTAACGTTAAGCTGATCAATTATTCAATAAGATCTAATGTGACCTTAAATTTAACAAAAACCACAAGAGCCGACATCAGGGTATATGGCCAATTTGATGATTACAACGGCCCACTTGGCAGCGGGAAGGACGTTTTTCAAAGGGCTATGTTTTCAAATCCGGTTAATTTCCCTATGACTTTCCCTTCATCTTATGCGCCACGTGTAAAACATGTTTTATTCGGTAATGCTGTGGTAGAGAATGTCCCAGGATCTATCATTGGTGGGAACCTATATATTAATCCGTATGCCGACCTTGTTAGAGGGTATAAGCAATCTAATAACTCTAATCTTCAACCCCAGATTGAAGTGAACCAGGATTTAGCTGCTATACTTCCGGGCTTGAAAGCACGCTTTATGGGCTATGTGCAACGTAACAATAGTTATGCAGTTTCACGTGCTTATAGCCCGTTTTATTACAATGCCAGTTCAATCGACGGGAATGATATTACTTTAACTGAACTAAACAATGGAGGTCCAACCAATGTCGGCCAGGTGGGTAGTGATTACTTAAGTTATGGTGAAGGAACTAAAGATATCAAGTCTTCGCTGTACACTGAGGCGGCCATTAATTATAATCAGGTATTTAAAAAAAATACGGTGGGTGGAATGCTCGTTGGAATTTTACGGAACTCTCTTTCTGGTAATGCGGGGAGCTTGCAAAATTCATTGCCAAAACGAAATGTTGGCCTCTCAGGTAGATTTACTTATGGATATGACGATAAGTACCTGACCGAATTTAACTTTGGATACAATGGAACAGAACGGTTTGCAGAAAAGAATCGCTTTGGTTTTTTCCCCTCTATAGGTGTTGGTTATGTTTTATCTAATGAGCAGTTTTTTAAACCTTTAAGTAGGGTGGTAAGCTTATTTAAAATCAGAACTTCCTACGGATTTAATGGCAATGACCAGATTGGAAACGATACGGATAGGTTCTTTTATTTATCGAATATAGATCTGACCAATGGTAATGGAGCCTCATTTGGTGAGGATCCTACTACACTATATTACCGAAATGGAGTGAGTATTTTAAGATATGCCAATCCCGCAATTACATGGGAGGAATCGCGGCAGCTTAACATAGGTTTGGATCTTTCCTTTTTCAATGCTGTAAATTTCACTATAGATGCCTATCAGAAAAGGACCTCTAATATTTTGCAAGTACGAAGTGGCATCCCAACAACAATGGGTTTAGTCGCAAATGCAAGTGCTAATGTGGGTGTTCAGGATAGTAAAGGTGTTGATTTTCAAACCGATTATAGCAAGTCCTTTAGAGGAGGATTTGTTCAGGTAAGGGGCACATTTACATTTGCAACAAATAAAATTGTAAAATATGATGAACCGGTTTATCCGGCAAGTCTGGCTCATTTGTACAGAGTAGGTCACTCTTCTGGAGAAATGATGGGTTTTATTGCGGAGCGTTTATTTACAGATGATATAGAGGTGGCCAACTCACCAAGCCAGAAAGCGATAGCCGGAAATATGGAAGTAAGAGGCGGGGATATCAAATACAGAGATGTGAATCGAGATGGCGTTATTAATGATGACGATAGGGTTTTTATGGGGCTACCTAATACCCCGGAAATTACTTACGGCTTTGGATTTTCTGCTGCCTACGGAAACTTTGACCTGAGCGCACAAATGCAGGGGAATGCCCGTATTGCTTTCTTTGTGAATAGTGGTGGATTTGATACCGAAAATTTGAGTAAAAGTGGTATAGCTCCCTTTCTCCAAATCGGCGGATATCAAACCCGGGTATTGCAAGCCGTCGCTGATGACCATTGGTCTGAAGACAGTCGAAATTCTTACGCATTTTTCCCGCGTTTAAGCAGTGTTGCAACGCCCAATAATTACGTTAATTCGAGTTGGTGGTTGCGTAATGGTGCTTTTTTAAGGCTTCAGCAAGTGGAAATTGGTTATACGCCAAAAGGCAATTTCAAAAAAAGAGTTGGTTTAAGCTCATTCCGGATTTATGCAAGCGCAAGGAATCTTTTTGTGATAAGCAAGTTCAAATTATGGGACCCGGAAGTGCGTGGGAATGGCCTGGACTATCCGCTTCAAAGGATATATAATCTGGGTGTTAATATTGGCTTTTGACCTTAGTTCTTGATTTAATATAGATTATTAAAATAAATTCTGATGAAAAATATAATGCAATCAAAAAAGATTTGGCCAATATTAGCTTTATTAATATTTGCGAATTTTTCCTGTAAAAAATACCTGGATGTAGTTCCAGATAATGTGCCTACGATCGACAACGCCTTTACCAGTAAAAGCGAGGCAGAAAAGTTTTTGTTCAGTTGCTATTCTTACTTGCCTAATGATGGAAATCCAACTAGTAATCCTGGTTTTCTTGGAGGCGATGAAATATGGATACCCAGTAGCCGCAGGGGCACATTTGATACCAGAGGTGCGTTGATGATGTGGGATATAGCCCTGGGGCGCCAAACTGCTGCAAGTCCAATCTCGAATGTTTGGAATGGAAGATATCAAGCGATCAGACAATGTAATATATTCATAGAAAATGTGAGTGATGAAGAAAAGGTCTACGACCTGACATCCGATATGAGGTCGCGCTGGTTGGCAGAAGCAAAAATTCTCAAAGCATTTAATAATTACCAACTTTTAAGAGCTTACGGCCCCATTCCGCTTATTGACAAAAACATTGACATCGATGCGCCTACTTCAGACATGATGGTAACCAGAGCGCCTTTTGATGACTGTGTGAATTATGTGGTTAACCTAATTGACGAGGCTGTTCCTTACCTTCCTGTTGTGATAGGTGAGCGGGCCACAGAACTTGGTCGGATGACGCAGCCGATCGCCTTGGCTATAAAAGCGAAATTATTGATTTTGGCCGCGAGTCCATTGTTTAATGGTAATCCGGATTACGCATCCCTTAAAAATAAAGACGGAACTCAATTGGTAAACCCAATCTTTGATAAAACCAAATGGGATCGTGCAGCATTAGCCACAAAAGCTGCCATTGATATTTGTGAGCAAGCGGGAATTAAACTGTATACAGCGGTACCATCATCGGTATTGTCACCATTTACCAATCAGCAAATGACATTGAGAAATGTGATTTCAGAGAGATGGAACACAGAGCGGGTATGGGGCTTGTCCAATAGTTACGCGGGGCAGCTTCAACGGGTTGCTATGGGATGTCTGGCCGCTAGTTTCACACCGAATAACTCAAATGGACAGCTCTCTGCTCCTCTGAAGATCACAGATTTGTTTTATACCAAGAACGGAGTGCCGATGAATGAAGATAGTGAGCTTGATTTCTCTATAAAAAACCAATTGCGTACGGCAACAAATGAAGAACGTTTTGCAATTAGTCAAGGCTACCAAACGGCGCGGGTTAACTTTGATCGTGAACCTCGTTTTTATGCCGATCTTGGATTTGATGGGGGTGTGTGGTATATGGTCGCTAATAATCCGGGAGCAGGTGGTGGTGATGAAGGAACCTTCTATATGCAGGCAAAATATACTCAACCCGGTAATTCTGGGGCTGAAGGCTATTATAACGAAACCGGATATTTTATTAAAAAATTAGTGGAAGCTAACCTGACTAATTCCTCAAATTCTAATACAGTTAAGCCCTATGACTGGCCGGAAATTCGATTGGCTGATTTGTACTTGATGTATGCCGAGGCTTTAAATGAAGCGAATGGTCCAACAGATCCGGATATCTTTAAATACCTGGATTTGATTCGGGTAAGAGCTGGACTATTAGGCGTTCGGGAATCCTGGACACAGTTTACAAAAGATAGAGGTGCAAGATTAGGTAATCAGGATTACATGAGGAAACTGATTAGACGAGAAAGAGGTATCGAACTGGCATTTGAGGGAAGTCGTTTTTGGGATCTTAGAAGATGGAAGACGGCTGCTGAAGAATTAAATGCAGCAATTACGGGTTGGACAATCAGTCAAAGTTCTGCTATAGGTTATTATCAGCCAAGAGTAATTTACAACCAGACATTTATTGCTCCGAGAGACTATTTATGGCCAATTCAAACCGGAGCTTTCAGAGTAAACACAAATTTAGTTCAGAATCCAGGATGGTAGTCACCTTAAATTAATAGAAATGAAATTATTTAAATCAATTTTAATGATAGCGCTGATATTCATCGTGCTATACGGATGCCAAAAGGACATCATTGGCCCTTTAGGCAATAATATGACTCCACCGGGGACTGTATCCAATGTCAAAGTACTCAACCAATCTGGGCAAGCTACCCTAACTTATACTTTGCCTACGGATGATGACATCGCTTATGTAAAAGCAGAATATACTTTGTTATCTGGTGCTAAACGTGAGGTTCGGGCTTCTTTTTATACCAGTCAGATGGTGGTTGATGGATTTGGTGATACAGAAGTACATACGGTAACCTTGAGGGTAGTTAATAAAAGTGAAGTTCCCTCTGCTCCAATAACCGTTCAGATTAAGCCCTTGGAAAATGCAATACAAATTGCTTTTAGAACCATGAAGGTTGTGGCGGCTTTTGGAGGGATTAATGTTTCTTTAACGAACACCGCCAAAGCAAATTTGTCGATTATTCCGATGAGACAACAAGGCTATAAAGGTTGGGTTCCGTTTGATGGTATTTATACGGCTGCCGAGGTGGTTAGTAAAAATATAAGAGGATTAGAGACTGTTCCTATTAAAATAGCAGTGGTTATCCGCGATCGGTTTTTGAACCAAACAGATACGCTATTTGCCGAAGTTACCCCGCTATTTGAAATGCCACTCGCTAAATCTTTGTATAAAGAAATGCCAGGGGTAATATGGCCTGGAGATCAGAAAGCTAATTTTTCGAATAATGGAATAGATGCAACGGGGATAAAAAGGATGTGGGATGGGGAGACAGTGGCTTGGCCAAGTTGTGCTTATACACCGCCAACCGTAACAGATCAAGGGCCACATTCAATTACATTTGATCTCGGTCAGACCGCTCAACTTAGTCGCCTTGTGATCTGGGATTACCCTGAAACGATTAGTGCAAGAAAGACATACTTTTATAGGGGGAACATGAAAAACTTTGAAATATGGGGTTCCGCAAATCCTAATCCTGATGGATCATATGACAGCTGGTACAAATTGGGCACCTATCAATCTGTGAAACCTTCCGGGTTACCATATGGAGAAGTCAGCGATGAGGATTTAACCACCGCACAGGCAGGATTTAGCTGGGATCTTGATATCAATGTTCCTAAACTACGCTATCTGAGAATAAAAAATCTAAGTAACTGGCAGGGGACGAATTTCCTATTGATTACGGAAGTTCAGGCATACGGAAATCCTAAATAATTAATGATTAATTGAATGGAAATGAAGAATATTCTAAATATCAGATCTCTATTGTTCCTGCTTGCGATATGCATGGCAGGTATAGCATCCTGCACAAAGATGGATGATTTTAAAAAGTATGTTAAGGACGGTGAAATATCTTATACCGGCAGAGTGGATTCCTTGATCATACGATCAGGACGGAATCGCGTGCTGGTTCAAGGGCTATTTATTTCTGATCGTAAAATCACCCTCTGTAAAATCTATTGGAACAGTCGACAGGATTCTTTAATAGTGCCTGTTACGCGTAAACTAGCCGTAGATACACTTAAGCAATATGTAAGTAATTTGTTCGAAGGGTCTTATAACTTTGAAGTCATTACCTACGATTCACAAATGCATGCCTCTATACCGGTTGTTAAGAGTGGTGTAAAGGTGTATGGTAATAATTATGCAGCATCATTGGTTAATATGCCTGTGTCAGATGTTTCTCTTGAAAATTCGACAGCTACCATTTCCTGGGGAGGGCTTGATAAAACGAGTGGAGCGCTTTACATGGATATTTTGTATACCAACACATCCAATGCGGCGGCAAGAGCGAAAAGGTTGACCAACTCAGCAACTGCTCAGTTGTTGAATTATAAATACCGAACTACTTTTGATTACAGGACTGTATATCTTCCGGATAGTTTAGCGATAGATACATTCTATACGGACTACCGTAGAGGGATAAATGCAAGAACTGATGTTACAGCCAGTTTTATTGATAATCCTGGAAAAATGGACCCGAAAAGTACAACCGGTCAACAATTCTTACCTGTTAGTTTAACGCAAGGCGCTGTGGTTGCAGGAAATGCTGCAACCTGGAGGAGATTGGCAGGCTGGACTTCTAATGCTCAGGCAAACAATTGGGGGACTGCTTTTGATACCTATGGAACATGGGTGGAAAGAACTGCAGAAACAGTCGTTAATTTTGCCACAATGTCTCTCGAAGCTGGAAAAAACGGGACCACCCCAACCTTGAATACGATGAGCAATGGTAAGATCTATCAATCTAAGTTATTACCGGCAGGGGAATATAGTCTTGAAGCCCGGGTGGGTAATGCAAGTGCGAATTCCGCTATCTACTTTGTCGCAAAGGCTGGTACGGATATTCCAGACATTTCAGAGCTGATAAAGCGTCCATCAATAATTAATTTTACGGGCCTTAGTACAGATGCAAGTTATATGCAGATAACGACTGCGGCACAGGGATATACCATTGCGATTAATTTTACCATAGAAAGAGAGACCAGGGTTTCATTTGGTTTTGTTGCTAACCTTAATGGGACTGGCACAGCCAATCAATACGTGAAAATATCTGGTGTAAGAATGAAATCTTTGGCTTTTTAAGTACATGGTGTCCAAAAATATCAATATGATAATGGCAGTTGTGCTGGTACTGATGGGAATGACAATTGTGTCAATCCCATCTTCCGGCGCAGCAACAGTAGAACCGATTCATATATTGGTTAATCAGGTTGCGTATAATCTTAAGGGCCCCAAACAGGCCGTAGTTAAAAGTGACCACCCCTTGCCAGATAACCTGGAATTTCAGGTGGTTCAGCAAGGGGATGCGGTTGTTTTGTTCTCCGGAAAAGTAGGTAGATCAGAACGTGTACTGGACTGGGGGATGGATGTTTGGTATAGCAAGGTTAATTTTTCTGGACTTTCGGTCATTGGAACTTATTATGTCCGGCTTTCGGTGGAAGGGAGAACCTACAATTCCTACAGTTTTAAAATTGAAGAGCAGGGGATTGGCAAAATTGCTATTCCCGCAATTGTGAGTTTCTTCAACCATCAAAGGGCAAACTCGCCTGAGGAGCAGGAAGCTGACAAAAACGTCCAGCTATATGGAAGTCAAAAGACGGTTAATTTGAGCGGTGGATGGTGTGATGCTTCTGGCGATGTAAGTAAGTATTTTTCCCATTTAGCTTATACCAATTTTATGCTGCCCCAACAAATTCCCATGGTTACCTGGTCTATGACCAATACGGTAGAAACCATTCCTTCCTTTCTGGATCAGATCGGAAGTAAGGAGGCACTTACTAAAGAAGCACTTTATGGGGCGGATTACCTGATGCGGTCGCTTTCTGCCGAGGGATATTTTTACATGACTGTTTTTAGCTATTTTGATAAGAACGCCAATGCCAGGAGAGTAGTTGGTTTGCTGGCAGATAGCAAGACAACAGCAGATTACCAATGTGCCTACAGGGAAGGTGGTGGGATGGCCATCGCAGCGCTTGCACGGGTATCAAGATGGAAGATGCATGGTGAATTTTCTTCAAAACAATATCTGGATGCTGCGGAAGTCGCCTTTGTGCATTTGCAGAAATTTAGTACACAATATGCAGATGACCATAATGATAACATCATTGATGATTATTGTGCCCTGATGGCCGCCGTAGAACTTTGGAAGGTTACAGGTAAAACATTATACCGCAATGAGGCCCGTTTACGGTCAAACAACCTTAGTAAGCGTCTCTCTCCAGCGGGTTACTTCATCGCTAATGACAAAGATCGCCCGTTTTGGCATGCCGCAGATGCTGGTTTACCTGTTATAGCGCTTGCCCGGTACCTTGATGTAGAAAGGGACAAGGAATTTAGAGATCTAGCTTTGTTAACCATCAAAAAGGCGCTTGATTATAATCTTAAAGTAACCAGCGAAACCACAAACCCTTTTGGCTATCCCAGACAGAGTTTTCTTTACAAAGGGAAAGTGCAAAATGGTTTTTTTATTCCCCATGAAAATGAAAGTGGTTGGTGGTGGCAGGGTGAAAATGCACGATTAGGTTCGCTGGCTGCTGCCGCAATTGTTGGTGGCCGTTTGGTTTATCCCGGTCAAGGACCATTTGGACTGAAACCGGAGCTTTCAGAATTTGCTGGTAATCTGGTCTCCTGGATTTTGGGCTGTAACCCATATAATATGTGTATGATGTACGGGTATGGAGAAAAAAATGTCCCTCACATGAGTGCTATGTATGGTCACGGTACCGGAAAGGGCGGGATATCAAATGGAATTACGGGGAAAGACGGAAATGGGGATGGAACAGGTATTGATTTTAAAATCGAGGATAATGGAAATGAATGGCGCTGGACTGAACAGTGGATTCCTCACACTGGCTGGTTTTTACAGGCCGTAGCAGGGATGTCAGTCAATTGAAACGTATAAAGTATATGAAGAATAGAATTATTAACCAGATTGTATTGCTGATATTGGTTTTTACGGTGTTTACAGCCAATGTTAATGCTAAGCCGCCTAAATTTAAAGCGCTGGTACTTACAGAGCGGGGAGGAGGGCATGAAGGTTTTGTAGTCGCAGCCTTGGCTTGGCTTAATGATTTTTCGGTAAATCATAATTTCGAAATTACAATCATCAATAATCTTAAAGATGTAGATGCAGATTATCTTTCCAATTATAAGTTGTTTATTCAATTGAATTATCCGCCTTATGCATGGACGGATCAGTCTAAAGCAGCTTTTGAGCGATATATTGAAAAGGGACGTGGCGGCTGGGTTGGTTTTCATCATGCCACCTTGCTTGGTGAGTTTGATGGCTTCCCAATGTGGAATTGGTTCTCGGGTTTTATGGGCGGCATACGTTTCAAAAGTTACATCGCTGCCCGTGCTTCGGGTACCGTACATATTGAAGATAAAAAGCATCCGATAATGAAAGGCTTGCCCGCTTCATTTGTTATTCCCGACGACGAGTGGTATACTTTTGATAAAAACCCGAGATCAAATGCTAAGGTACTGGCCAATGTAGATGAAGCGAGCTATCAACCTGCGTCTTCCATTAAAATGGGTGATCACCCAGTGATCTGGATCAATGAAAAAATGAAGGCCAGAAATGTTTATTTCCTGATGGGACATCATGCCAATTTACTGAAGTCTGAAGAATTTAAAACCATGTTTGGAAATGCCATTTTATGGGCAGCCGGCAAATAAAGAACACACCATGACCAAAGCTATTCCAGAAAAAATCCAAAGGATTTTATCGATTGACATCATGAGAGGATTGACCCTTTTTCTCATGCTTTTTGTAAATGATCTGTATGAGCGGGGTGTTCCTCGTTGGTTGCTGCATACAGAGGGTGAGGTGGATGGGATGGGCTTGGCCGACTGGGTTTTTCCAGGTTTTTTGTTTATGGTTGGGATGTCCATTCCATATGCAATTACATCCCGTAAAAAGAAAGGGGATTCAGATCTGTATATTTTCTCGCACATTATCATTAGAACATTGAGCCTTTTGCTTATAGGTGTATTAATGCTCAACTCCGGGCGTTTAAATTCCGCGCTCACGGGTATGGACAATAACCTCTGGGCAATACTACTTTATGTTTCTATTTTTCTGATCTGGAATAATTATCCGGAAAAAGAGAGTCGTAAATATTGGTTTAGTGGATTAAGAATATTAGGCTTTATTGGGCTGATTGTGCTTGTGGCCATATTCAAGTCAGGTAAACCCGAACATCCTTCCTGGTTGAAAATTGAATGGTGGGGGATTTTGGGATTGATTGGCTGGGGTTATCTTGTAGCTGCACTAGGTTGTTTGTTTTTAAAGTCAAAACTGTTGCCGATTGCCGCTTTATGGATATTTTTCATTGGATTGAATGTCCTCTCCCAGCTTGGAATGTTGGGGTGGCTTGACTTTTTAAATCCAGTGTTCGGGGTTATAATAGATGGAAACGTACCTTCAATTGTTTTGGCTGGTTTAACGGTGGGACTGTTGCTTGGACAGAAAGAAATGAGTTCAAAAAGAATAGCTTTAATCATTGCCTGTTTAGGGGTAATTTGCCTTGGACTTGGTTTTTTTCTTCGCAACTGGTTTATCCTTTCCAAAATATTTGGTACGCCGAGCTGGGCAATGGTTTGTAACGGTATCAGCATGCTGATCTATGCACTTTTGTTTTTCCTGGTGGATATAAAAGGTAAAAGCAGTTGGGGCTGGATGTTTGGGGCTGCCGGTAAAAATTCTTTAACAACTTACCTGGCACCCGATGTGATTTACTTTATGAGTTGGGGTATGGGATTGCATATTTTTATCTATAAACAAGATGCAAATCAGCTTCTAGCGGTTGTAGGCTCACTGGTCTGGGCATTGGCGATGATTGTATTTTCTATTTTGCTTTCAAAAATTAACATTCGTTTAAAACTCTAAATTGTATAAACCTTAAATAGAAATATAGCTACTACATTTAAAACTTAATAAACATGATAAAATTAACTCCATCTCTGGTATTGATCTGGCTTATAGGCTGTACTTGCGTTGTTCAGGGACAACAGAAGGCACAACAACAAACAAATGTTTCGAAAAAGGTAACTGTAGCTTACGTTACTTCCTGGACCAGTGTAATGCCTGATCCGGCATACATCACACACATAAATTATGCCTTTGGGCATGTAAATAACGATTTTAATGGGATTCGTATTGACAATGAAAGCCGACTTAAAAGCTTGACCGATTTGAAGGCTAAATATCCCAAGTTAAAGGTTTTAATTTCTATTGGTGGATGGGGCAGCGGAAGGTTTAGTGAAATGGCTGCACTTGAAGACAATAGAAATAAGTTTGCTGAAGATTGTCTAAGGGTAATAAATGAATTTAAGCTTGATGGGATTGACATTGACTGGGAGTATCCTACAAGTGCTGCGGCTAAAATATCATCCGCTCCAGAAGACACGCAAAATTATAGCTTAATGATGAAGGCCATCAGAAACAAGATTGGGACAAGCAAATTATTAACACTGGCCTCTGTTGCTGATGCAAAGTATGTCGATTTTAAGACCATCGAGCCACTTGTCGATTTTGTGAACATTATGACTTATGATATGGGCAATCCCCCTAATCACAATGCAGGTTTATACCGTTCCAAATATACCGGCTGGATTAGCGTGGATGAAGGGGTAACTGCGCATGTAAAAGCAGGAATGCCTTTAAATAAATTAGTTTTGGGCATTCCTTTTTATGGACATGGAAAAAACGGTGTTGCTAATTTTATTGATTATAAGGAAGTGGTAAAATTAAATGGTTTTAAAAATCAATGGGATGATGAGGCTAAAGTACCTTTTTTGGAAAATGACAAGGGCGAATTTGTATGCTCTTATGAAAGTCCTGAATCCATAGCAATAAAATGCAGTTACATCCTGAGTCGCGGGATGCTCGGTGCTATGTATTGGGAGTATGGCGGAGATACTGAAGATGGGGTTTTAAGAAAAGCCGTCTATTCAGGCGTTAATAAATAAAACTCAGCCGCGTTTTTTATCCGCGCCAAGCCACAACAAGCCATTGATGATCATTTTATTCTGAACTTCATTGTCGAAAGTCAGAGAAAGCGTTTTATTGGTTTTATGTTCATAATCAATGTCGTTGTGGCCCATGTTTACATACATCATTTTATATTTTTTATTGCTCCACACTACCGGATAATAACCACTATGCCAAATTTCGTAGTCCTTTGGGCCGGTACCTAAAGGGAAGCTGCTACTGTCTATAGCGAGCAAAATATCGATATCGGGGTTCTTTCGTAAATCATTTTGCCAACGGTACCATTCATTTGGTGAAGATTTAAAAGTTACAGGAAGCTGCTTTGTCACTGGGTGCTTTTGATCCTCTACTCTTAAAATGGCCGATGTTGGTCTCCATGTATTACTGCCGTAGGCACCAGAGCCCAAAAATTCATGATGGTACCAATCCCAATTATCCGGGTATGTCGATTTTGCCAGTGCGAAGGCTGCGAAATGAAAGCCCATCCACCCCCCACCGTTTTTCATGTACGCTTCAAAAGCAGCTCTTTGTTCAGGTGTCTCTGGTCTGGTATCCAGAAATAAAACAACTTGGTATTGTGATAGAAATTTTGGATTCATATTACTCCAGTTAGAGGTAGTGTCATAACTGAATTGATACTGTTTGGCCATTTTAGGGAACCATTCATTAGCCTCATGAACATAACTGATATGGGCCTGGTCATTTTTTGCTGTATAAAAGGCAATGACTTTGAACACAGGTTTTTGGATGTTTGCTAGGGCATGGAAACCTGAAAAAAGCAAAATGCAGAGCAAGGTAACCCGAATGGTTAAATGTGAAAATATCATGTTTTTGGGAATTTTAGTTGTTCTTAACCTAATATATAAGTTTTTAGGATAAAAACATAAGGCCCGGATTCTTAAAAGCTTATTTAAAGAAGGTATGGGCCTGTTTTTGAGCCTTATTTCATTTTTTTTGAACTTTTTTTTGATGTTTTTATAGTGTATCACCATCAAAAATAGAAAGTCGCTTTACAGTATGATAATCAGTGGAAAACCTTATTTATTCTTGCGATTTAAGTGTATTGTATTTTGTTATATCTATTTGTTTTTCAATTAGTTATGAAATATTTTTCTTGTTCTTATGCTTTTAATCGAATAGTTTTACCTCACCATTTATAATTCTAACCAAGCAAAAAGATGAAAAAAAGAATTACACTACTAATTGTGTTCTTTCTATCTGCTTATGTATTGTCCTTTGGTCAGGGGCGAGACATAACAGGGACTGTGAAAGAAAAAGATGGATCACCATTACCTGGTGCATCCGTAAAACTTAAAAATTCTAAAATTGGTGCATCCACCGGCGCAGATGGGCGGTATAGTATTTCTGTTTCTGGAAATGCGGTATTGATTTTCTCAGCGGTGGGTTTTACTACACAGGAAGTTACTGTAAACAATCGCAACCAGATCAATATAACTTTGGTTGAAGAATCACAAGGTCTCTCTGAAGTAGTCGTGATCGGTTATGGAACAGCACAGAAAAAGGATGTAACCGGCGCCATTTCAAGTGTGAAAGCGGTGCAGCTGGAAAATGAAAACCCGCAAAGTGTTGCAGATATACTAAAGGGAAATATTGCGGGCCTTTCCGTGAGTATGAATACGAGTGCCAAAGGTGGTGGTGACCTATTGGTAAGGGGCAAGACAACGTTAAGTGCGGGTACTGCGCCATTGATTGTATTGGACGGTGTAATTTACAACGGACAGCTTTCAGACATTAATCCGAATGACATTGAATCAGTGGATGTATTAAAAGACGCTAGCTCATTAGCCGTTTTTGGTGCAAAGGCTGCTACAGGTGTAGTTGCAATTACCACCAAAAAGGGAAAAGGTGATACACCAACAATAAACCTCAATTCAAACTTTGGAATTGCTACGCTATCTCAGAATATGGACGTTTATGATGGACCTGGTTTCATCAATTGGCGTGGAGATGTGATGAGAAGTGGTGCCGTTACGGCTCCCTATCTTTATAATGATCCAAGGAATCTACCTGAAGGGGTAACGATGACCCAATGGTTGAATGGGCAAACGGGCGATCCAGTAGATCTATGGCTCAATAGATTGGGACTGGTAGCCAATGAAAAGAAGAACTACCTGGATGGCAAAACGATAAACTGGTATGATGAAATTTTCCGGACTGGGCTCCGTCAGGATCATACTCTGAGTATGAGCGGTAAAAAAGAGGAGATCAGTTATTACATGTCTTTAGGTTATCAGAAAAATGAAAATGTAATCAAAGGCGCAGAATTCAATACATTCCGGTCCAGGGTTAATCTGGAAGGGCAAGCTGCAAAATTCCTGACTGTAGGTTTAAATCTACAGTTTGCCGCAAGAGATGAAGGTTCTATTGCAGCAGACTGGACCCAGTTGACCAATCTTTCTCCTTATGGTGATATGTATAATGCAAATGGTACGTTGCGCAGGATCCCAACCGACGACAATGGATTAAATGCCAGGAATCCATTCCTTAACATGACCTATAATGATCGTTTAGATAAGCAGAATACGCTATTTGCAAGTCTTTTTGCGAGAGCAAAACTGCCTTTTGGAATTACCTATCAGATTAACTTTAGTCCAGGACTTGATTCTTATCGTACATTCAACTACAGCTCGTCTAGAAATCCAAACGTGACTACCCCAGGCGGGGTTGTGACAAGGGCTAATGAAACCAGGTATAACTGGCAGGTAGATAATCTGTTGAAATGGAACAAGACCGTTGGTGTTCATAGTTTTGATGTTACTTTATTGGCTAATGCAGAAAAATACCAGACCTGGTGGACTGAGGCAGGGAATCAGGGACTTATTCCCGATGATCTTCTGGGCTTTCATAACGTATCAAGTGGCATTAAAGCGAGTGTCAATAGTGAGGACAAGGTGTATACTGGAGATGCTTTGATGGCCAGGCTAAACTATAGCCTGATGCAGCGGTACAACCTAACCTTGTCTGTTCGCCGAGATGGTTATTCTGTTTTTGGTATCAATTCAAAAAGAGCAACTTTTCCGGCAGCAGCCTTCGCATGGAACTTTACGGAAGAATCATTCCTTGAATCCGTTAAATGGTTGAATTATGGAAAACTGCGCGTGTCTTATGGTATCAATGGCAACAGAGATCTTCGTAATCCTGATAACGGGACTGTTGATCCATATGCGGCCTTATCGCAGTTAAACATAGGGAAATATCAAACGGTAAACAGTTCTGGAGCAGCTTCAGAAGTAAATACGGTAGTCATTGGTACACGTTTAAGTAATCCTGATCTTAAATGGGAAGAAACAACTTCTCTAAATGTAGGACTTGATTTTGGTATATTGGATAGCCGGATTAGTGGTTCAGTAGATGTGTATGATAAAAAAACGACTGATTTGCTGGTAAGGCCCGCTCTTCCACCGGTTTCAGGGTATCTAAATTACTATTCTAACCTTGCGGAGGTAAACAATAAAGGATTAGAGATCAGTCTAAACTCTAGAAACATTACAGAAGGTAATCTGACCTGGAACACCAGCTTTAACTTTTCTTTGAACAGAAATAAAATCGTCAGGTTGACAACTAGTGCCAATGAACCTGCAAATGGGTGGTTCATCGGGAAGGACATTGACGTGATCTGGGATTACAAGATTCTTGGTGTATGGCAGGAAAGTGAAATGGCCGAAGCCAACAAGTTTACTAAGGGCGCAATTAAAGCCGGAGATTTTAAGTTGGAGGATGTAGACGGGAATTATCTTTATGATGATGCCGATAAACAATATCTTGGTTACAAGACACCGAGGTTTATGTGGGCGATGAGAAATGAGTTTAATTTATTCAAAAAATTCGATTTCTCCTTCCAGTTGGTTTCAAACTGGGGACAACAAAGACAATACAACCAAGCTAAGAACCAACCGGGTAGCGTAGGTTTTGCCCGTATGTCTTCCTATGTTCAGCCTTATTGGACGCCACAAAATCCAATTAATGACTTCTCACGCCTAAATTCAGGCACGAGCGGAACGAGTTTCAATGTGTTTCGCAAAAGTTCATTCGTTCGGTTAAATACCATTGCATTAGCCTATTCCTTACCACAAAGCATTTTAAGTAAGGTGAGGATAAAAAATGCAAAGGTTTATGTGAATGCCAACAATGCAGCTGTCTTTACGGATTGGAAATACTGGGATCCTCAAAATGATCCCGATGATGGTCCTACGCCAACATTCTATACCCTAGGTCTTAATATCTCATTATAATGATCTTAACGAACATGAATAAGCTCAATAAAAAAATCGTCATATTAATTACATCCGCAGCCCTGATTACTTCCGGGGGATGTAAAAAAAGCTTTCTGGATTCAGACCAGCTTTCTCAATACTCTCCTGAAACGTCTTTAAATAATGTCGCGGCTTTAAAAGGGGCGCTAAATGCACTGGGTGCAAATGTGCGGCAGGAATTTTTCGGAGATGCTGCCCCAATGCTTACCGAATCTATTTTTTCTGATGTCGCTGTCGAAGGTACAACCGATAAAAGTACGCCTGCACAGGATCTGGTCTCGAGGATAACACCTGATGCGAATTTGAACAGCGATGATTTTAACAAGGTTGGTTGGTACTGGGAACAGGAATTTCGCGGAGTAAGGTTTGCCAACACCATCATTTCAAACATAGATAGGCCGACCTATGCAAGCACAGCTGAGAAGAATGCAATTCTGGGTGCTGCCTATTTTTATCGTGCCTATCATTATTATAGATTGGTTCATCAGTTTGGTGACGTGCCCCTTAATTTAAAGGATATTGATGCTCCAAAAGATGATTACTTCTCTACCAAACGAGAGGTAATTCTTACAAAGATGAAATCGGATCTTGAATTTGCGCAGGCATCAGTTTCTGATAATGTAAACAAAGGTGAGGTTACAAAGGGTGCAATAGGTCATTTGCTCACTAAAGTTAACCTTGCTCTTGGTAAATTTGATGATGCCATTGCTTCGGCAACCAGTGTGATTAGCGGCCCTTATGCTTTAATGACTTCTCGTTTTGGTAGTACAGCTGCCGACGCGACGAAAAATGTAATCTGGGATCTGCATAGGATGGACAATAAAGCCCTTCCTACCAATAGGGAAGCTTTATTTCTTGTGATAGATAGGGAGACTTTACAGGGCTTTACGGCCAATGGTTCGCAATTAATGCGGAATACTGTTCCTGCATGGCATTTTGCTAACGTAAAAACCCCATCTGGCGCAACTGCGTTAACGGATGCCGTAAATGCAGAATTTCCTTTAACCAGAATGTATGGACGTGGAATTGGACGTTACAGAGGAACACCTTACAGTACTAAATACATTTGGACGGATAATACTGACTACAGGCATGCTAAAGGAATGTGGATGGATATGACCGATCTGGTTTATAATAATCCCGCACTAAAAAATTCAAATAATGCTGCAGACAAGGCGCTATATGGCAAACCCTTGTTGCAATTTGACAATACCAATGTTGCTGCACGATTCCAGAACGGTGCTTTAGATACGATCCGTCACTGGTTTGGTTGGCCGCATTATAAAGTGTTTATCAACTCTACAAATGCATTGGCTATTGATCCTTATTGGTCGCCGCCACGTGGTACCAATACTGATTGGTATGTATTCAGATTAGCTGAAACCTTTCTTTTAAGAGCCGAAGCTTACTATTGGAGAGGAGATCTGGGACTGGCTATGCAGGACATCAATGCAGTGCGGATTCGTGCCAATGCAACACCGCTTACTGATCCGAGCAAAGTCACTATAGGAACAATTCTGGATGAGCGTGCGCGGGAGTTGTATTGGGAAGAACCTCGTAAAACTGAACTGACGCGAATTGCTTATATTTTTGCGCAAACGGGAAAAACGGCCTATAATGGTAAATCATATAATCTCGCTTCTTTTTCAGATAACAATTTCTTCTATGACCGCATTATAGAGAAAAATGATTTTTACAAAAATGAAGTGTCTACGCTGCAGGGCGTAAAGTACAGGATTGCTCCTTATCACGTGTTGTGGCCAGTGCCAGCAAGTTCTCAACGATTTAACGTAAATGGACGAATCAATCAGAATAAAGGTTACAGTGGTTATGAAAATAACGTTCCGGCACTGGATAAAATTCCTGATTAAATGAAGAAATACAATTTGTTTACAGGCAGGTTGGTTAAACACATTCTGGCAATATATGGCCAGAATGTGTTTATACTTTTTACCTTATTGATATGTCCCTTTTTTTTGCAAGGCCAACCAATCTTCAGCGGTAGACAAATGATTGGCTTTAACGACCAGTGGTCTTTTAGTAAGGATAACCAAAGCTGGGAAAGTGTTACCATACCTCATACCTGGAATGCAAAGGATGTCATGGATGATACGCCCGGTTATTACCGTGAAACAAGCTGGTACAAACGAATTTTAAAGGGAAACCCGGCTTTGATAGGGAAATCGCTTTTTCTTTGTTTTGATGGCCTGAATCAGGAAGCCGAAGTGTATGTTAATGGTAAATTGGCTGGTACACATGCTGGTGGTTATACGAGATTTATAGTTCCGGTGACGGCATTGGTAAATCATAAGGCCAATTTTAAAAACGAAGTGCTGGTTAAGGTAACCAATCGTTTTAATGAAGATATTGCACCATTGACTGCCGATTTTACTTTTTTCGGTGGGATTTATAGAAAAGTTAACTTATTGGTCACAGAGCCAGTCCATTTTTACAATGGAGACTATGGTGCTGATGGTGTTTATATCCAGACGCCTACGGTATCTGCCGAGCAAGCCAGTGTAAGGATAAATAGTTCATTGGAGAACTCCGGTACTACAGCGAGCGCATTTCAGCTGAAAACGACAGTTTATAATCAGCAGGGGAAAGCGGTCTCAACTCATACCTTAAATGTAAATTTAAAACCGGGGGAGAAAAGAGTAGTCACACAAGACCTGCCTGTCATAAAGAAACCAGAATTATGGTCAACCAAAAATCCAGTGCTGCATAGGGCAGTTAGCCGAATTATTGATGCTAAAAGTTCATCTGTTTTAGATCAGGTTGCCAATTCTATAGGGTTTCGATGGTATAAGTTTGATGCAAAGAAAGGCTTCTTTTTAAATGGCGAACCACTAAAATTAATGGGCTCAAGCCGTCACCAGGATTATGAAGGTTTAGGAAATGCAGTTCCTGATGAATTGCAAATAAGGGATGTAACTCTTCTGAAAGCAATGGGGGGTAATTTCTTAAGAGTAGCCCATTATCCACAAGATCCTGTGATCCTCGAAGCCTGTGATCGTTTAGGGATTCTCGCTTCGGTAGAAATTCCGATTGTAAATGCAATTACAGAAAGCGAAGGTTTTACCGAAAACTGTAAGCACATGCAAATTGAAATGATCCGTCAAAATTTTAATCATCCCAGTGTGATCATCTGGGCTTATATGAATGAAGTACTATTGCGGCCTAAATTTGAGACTGACAAGCCCCGACAGGAACAATATTTTAACAATGTGCGAGCGCTGGCTCAGCAATTGGAGAACCTGACACGCAGAGAAGATCCTTCAAGATACACAATGATGGCGCTTCATGGTGATTTTGATCGGTATCATAAAGTAGGGTTAACTAAAATTCCAATGATTATTGGTTGGAACTTGTATCAGGGCTGGTATGGCGGAGAGCTGAAAGGATTCGGGCAATTTTTAGATAAGCACCATCGGGAATTACCGGATGTGCCTTTACTGATTACCGAATTTGGCGCCGACGCAGATCCAAGGATCAGGTCTTTTTCGCCACTGCGCTTTGATAAAAGTGTGGAATATGCGATCAGCTTCAGTCAGGTCTATTTAAATGATATTTTAAGCAGACCTTTTGTAAGTGGCGCAATGGTATGGAATCTGGCCGACTTTAGCTCAGAAACTAGAGCCGAAACAATGCCACACATTAACAATAAGGGACTGCTAACGCTCGGGCGAAAAGAAAAAGATACTTACTATCTGTATCAAGCTTACCTAATGGATCAGCCATTTATCAAAATCGCATCCCGAAATTGGAAGGAAAGAACCGGAATAGCTGACTCGGCTAGTCTGTTTTGCACACAGCCTGTTCAGGTGGCTACCAATCTGGATGTGGTCGAGCTATTCCTGAATGGGAAAAGTCTTGGATTGCAATCGAGTAAAAACCGTATCTGCGAATGGCAGGTTCCATTTACCGCCGGCCTTAATCAGCTTCGGGCCGTAGATCCGCAAAAACCAATGCTTAGCGATCAGACATCAATTGATTTTACGCTCTTACCCTATCTTTTTTCTGATGCAAGGGACTTTACAACCATGCATATTTTACTGGGGGCAAACCGTTATTTTATGGATGGGGAGCAGCAGGTATTGTGGATTCCTGATCAGCCATATCGAAAAGGATCTTTTGGTCATATCGGTGGAGCGGCCTTTAAAGGCGGAAATAGCCGTATTTCTTATGGCTCTGACAAAAATATCCTGAATACGGATCTTGATCCTATTTATCAAACACAACAGGTGGACCTGAAGGCTTATAGAATGGATGTACCAGATGGGGAATATGAGCTGAGCTTGTATTTTGCTGAACTAGTTGGAGGGACACCCAAAGAAATGTTGGTTTATAATTTGGACAATCAAATTGTGAAAGAAATAGGGGGACAGCGAATATTTACCCTTAATCTGAATGGAAAGAAATTTCTGGATAACTTCAATATTGCTGAAGAATATGGATACGCAACTGCAGTTAAGAAGACAATTAGAATTGATGTTGCTAATGGACAGGGACTGCTTCTGGATTTTATTCCAGTAAAGGGGGCGCCGGTTTTAAATGCCATTTCAGTTAGAAAGCTGAATTGATATTAATATTTGATATGAAGAAATTTAAAAAAATACATACCGGAGGATTACTTTTGCTACTTCTTACTGTGTCGACTGCTTTTACAACTTCGCCACCTGTAGACTTAAAAAAGGAGGTTACAGCCTTACTGAGAAAACAGGTGTTAAAAGAAGCGCAATGGGCTTTGGAACAGCAGCCGATTACAGTGACATCGGATTCATCCATTAGAAGTTCAGGTGGTAGACATGATTTTTTTTCTGAAGCTGATTACTTCTGGCCCGATCCAAACAATCCGGAAGGCCCTTATATTGAACGTGATGGTTTAACTAACCCCGATAATTTTGTAGCACATAGAAAGTCAATGATCCGTTTCAACAATATTATTGGAGCATTGGCTTCTGCTTATCAATTAACAGGTGAAGAGAAATATGTAAAACATGCATTGTTGCATTTGAAAGCCTGGTTCATCGATCCTCAGACATTGATGAACCCTAACCTATTGTATGCCCAAGCCGTAAAAGGGAAACACAAAGGCCGCAATTATGGAATAATTGACACCATTCACTTAATGGAAGTTGCCCAAGGTATATTGCTGTTAGAAAAATCAAAGGCATTTAAAAAAGAGACTGCAAAGGAAATTAAAAAATGGTTCTCCGAATACACGGAGTGGTTAAATACCAGTAAGCCTGGACTACAAGAAAAAGCAATCAAAAACAATCATTCTACCTGTTGGGCTATGCAGGTGGCTTCTTTTGCAAAACTATGCGGGGACAACGAAATGTTGGATGCCATGCGGTTAAGGTACAAGACGGTATTGCTGCCAACACAGATGGCTGCCAATGGCAGTTTTCCTTTAGAGCTATCGAGAACCAAACCTTATGGTTATTCCATTTTTAATTTAGACGCGATGGTTATGCTGTGTCAGATCCTCTCCACACCGGAAGATAACCTATGGACGTATAAAGCGGAAGAAGGGCAGTCTATAAAGACAGGCATAGCTTATTTGTTCCCCTTTGTAAAGCATAAAAATGAATGGCCCTTTAAGCAAGATGTAATGTATTGGAACAACTGGCCCGTGGCACAACCTTTCTTGTTGTTTGGTGCCAATGTTTTTAAACAAAATAGCTGGTATTTAACATGGAAAAGTCTGGATCACGATCCTAAGGTGGAAGAGGTAATCAGAAATTTACCAATTCGTCATCCCCTGATATGGCTGTGACCTGACCAATTTAAACGCAACACACACAACACACAAATGATATGAAAACAAAACTGATATTGAGCCTGTATATGGCCTTGGGGATTTGTACAGTAAAGGCGCAGACAGTAAACGTTTCAAAAGCCTTTGCTGATGCAGCAAAACAAACTGAAGTTTTATTGAAGGAAGTGAGAAATGATACCGCTGCTTTAAGAAAAAATCAGGTGTCACCCAGAACAGTTGAAAAAGGTAAACTGGTGATGGTGAAATCGAGCGATTGGACCAGTGGTTTTTTTGCCGGCGAACTTTGGTATCTCTATGAATATACCAAGGATCCTAAATGGATGGACTTGGCAAAGCTGTATACTGAGAAAATAAAAAAGGAACAGTTTAATATAGGTACCCATGATCTGGGTTTTATGATGTATTGTAGCTTTGGTAATGGCTATCGATTAACAGGTGATACCGCCTACCGGTCGGTCATCATTCAATCTGCCAAATCGCTGAGTAAAAGATTCAATCCGGTGGCGGGAGTCATTAAATCATGGGACCACCAAAAGGCCAAGTGGAAATACCCGGTAATTATTGACAACATGATGAACCTGGAGTTGCTGTTTGAAGCGACTAAGTTAACAGGTGATTCAACTTTCTATAAAATTGCGGTAAGTCATGCCGATCAAACCCTTCGCAATCATTTCAGACCTGATTACAGCTCATGGCATGTGCTAGATTATGATACCTCAACAGGCAAGGTAACTCAAAAGTTAACCGCCCAGGGTTATAGTAATGAATCCGCATGGGCAAGGGGACAAGCCTGGGCTTTGTACGGTTTTATCATGTGTTATAGGGAAACGCATAATGAAACTTACCTGAATCAAGCAAAAGGCATTGCGAAATTTATATTGAACAACAAAACTACACCAGCAGATGGCATTCCTTATTGGGATGATCACGATCCAAAGATTCCCAACACTTCAAAGGATGCTTCGGCAGCGGCTATTACAGCAGCAGCGCTTTATGAGCTAGATGCCTATGTGCCAAATGGAGGTTATAAAAAATCCGCTGATCATCTGCTATACAGCTTAAACAAATTTTATACAAGTAAGGTCGGTAGCAATAAGGGCTTTATCCTGGAGCACAGCACCGGGCATAGGCCAGCAAACTCAGAAATTGATGTGCCGATTAACTACGCAGATTATTATTATCTGGAATCCTTACTAAGATTGAAAAACAAATAAAACCCAATCCATGAACATCATACAATGCTTGTCGAAGCTTAAACCAATTGGTCTTTTGCCAATCCTGCTGTCGACTATAGGGACAATGCCAATTTACGCCCAGACTTCGGTTATTTATACAACTGCCGATCACACAGATTTAAGACTCACGGCCTCTGGATCACTTACTTTTAAAGAGCTGAAACAGCCCCTGGAAACTCAGATCTGCGTGTTTGTAGATCCGCAAACCAAATTCCAATCCGTTACAGGGATCGGTGGAACCATCACCGATGCAGCGGCCGAAACCTATGCAACTTTATCTAACGATGTTCAAAAAGAGTTTTTAAAAGCTTATTATGATAGAGACAATGGGATAGGCTATACCTTGGCCAGAACAACAATCCACAGCAGTGACTTCTCAAGTGGAAGCTATACTTATGTAAAGGAGAATGACGCAGCTCTTCAGTCCTTTAATTTGGAGCACGATCAGAAATACAGGATCCCACTCCTTAAGCAATGTATTGTCGCTGCGGGCGGAAAGCTTCCACTTTTTGTAAGTCCATGGAGCCCGCCTGCATTCATGAAAAGTAACCATGATATGTTGCGTGGTGGTAAACTATTACCGGCGTTTAGATCAGCTTGGGCCAATTATTTTGTCAAATTTATTAAAGGCTACGAAAAGGAGGGGATTCCGGTATGGGGCTTAACCGTTCAGAATGAGCCGATGGCTACACAGAAATGGGAGTCTTGTATTTTTACAGCCGAAGAAGAGCGGGATTTTATCAAGGAATATTTAGGGCCAATTCTCCATAAAAATGGCCTGGCTGATAAAAAACTGATTGCCTGGGATCATAATAGGGATCAGATTTACCAAAGGGCAAGCGTTATCCTTAAAGATCCAGAAGCATCAAAATACGTGTGGGGTATAGGATACCATTGGTATGAAACCTGGACCGGAAGTGACATGCTTTTTAACAATGTGAAACTGGTTCATGAAGCATTTCCAGATAAGCAGTTGTTACTTACTGAAGGCTGTGTAGAAAAGTTTAACCTGGATAGCATTTCCAGGTGGGACCTTGGAGAACGCTATGGGTACTCCATGATCAACGATTTTAACAGCGGAGTGACTGCATGGACAGACTGGAATATGTTGCTGGATGATAAAGGTGGTCCCAATCATGTAGGTAATTTTTGCTTTGCCCCAGTTCATGCGGATACGAAGACCGGCAAATTGATCTATACCAATTCTTACTACTACTTGGGGCACTTTTCGAAATTCGTAAGGCCTGGTGCTCGTAGGGTGGCCAGTTCATCAAACAGAGATAAGTTGATCACTACGGCCTTTATGAATACAGATGGGAAACTGGCTGTCATCGTGATGAATAAGAGCAACGATAAGATCCCATACTATTTATGGATGGATGGCAAAGCTGCCGAAACGACTAGTCTGCCGCATTCCATTTCCACATTTATTATTCAATAAGCCAAGATGAGATTAAACCTAAATATATTTTTATCCGGCATGCTACTGATCTCTGCTCTGCATGTTAATGCCCAACAGGCAAGTTACTGGCTTACCAAGTCCGACCGTTCTGTGTTGTTTGCTAAACAGCAAGGAAGTCTGGTGTTTAATAAACAGGAGTCGGTTAAGCCTACGATTATAGTTAATGATAAAGAAACCTTTCAATCCATTGATGGATTCGGCTTTGCTTTAACAGGTGGGAGTGCTCAACATTTGCTAAAAATGAGTGCTAAAGCCAGAACCGCTTTATTAAAAGAACTATTCGCAACGAACAAAAATGACATTGGTATCAGTTACATACGCTTAACTATAGGTGCGTCAGACTTAAACGAAAAAGTGTTTTCGTACAATGATTTGCCCGAAGGGGAAACCGATTTGGAACAGGATAAGTTCGAACTTGGTCCGGATCGTGTAGATGTGATACCTATAATGAAGGAAATTTTGGCGATTAATCCCAATATCAAAATAATGAGTTCTCCCTGGTCTCCGCCACTTTGGATGAAAACGACTTATGATGCGCGAGGTGGAATGTTAAAGCCTGAATTTTACGAAGCTTATGCAAAATACTTTGTTCGTTATATCAAGGATATGAAAACCGAGGGTATTCCTATTGATGCGGTCACTATTCAAAATGAACCGTTACATCCTGGTAACAATCCTAGTTTATTGATGGTTGCACCGGATCAGGCAATTTTTATTAAAAATAACCTTGGACCTGCATTTAAAAAAGCTGGTTTAGCAACAAAGATTATCATTTATGACCACAATGCCGATCGTCCGGATTACCCAATTACCGTGCTTAATGATCCGGAAGCGCGTAAATATATTGACGGATCTGCTTTTCATCTTTACGGGGGTAAAATTGAAGCTTTAACCGATGTGCATGAGGCCCATCCAGATAAAAATATTTATTTTACTGAGCAAATGGTCATTGAGGGTGCTGAAGATGATAAAATCAATATCATATCGCCCGTTAAGAGGCTCATTATCGGCGCCAGCAGAAACTGGAGCAAGACTGTATTGGAATGGAATTTAACTTCAAATTCTGAAAATAAGCCTTTCACTGATAGGGGTGGATGTTCGATGTGTCAGGGAGCGGTAACAATTGATGGGGATCATGTTAAAAGAAATGTGGCCTATTATTCTGTTGCCCATGCGGCTAAATTTGTGCGCCCGGGTTCCGTCCGGATTGCATCCAATGAGCCAAAGGATCTTTCTAATGTGGCCTTTAAAACTCCCGATGGAAAAAACGTGCTAATCGTTGCCAATAGTGCTGCGGATAGCCAGGCGTTTAGCATTAGTTTTAATGGTAAATTGCTAAACTGTACAATCGGTAAGGGAGATGTTGCTACCTATATTTGGTAAGTTATTTCCATTTAAATAATGTTAACATTCATCAAAATATACTTTATATGTTTCAAAAATTAAGTCTCTTATTGCTAATATGGCTATCTGTTTTTTGTTCTTCGCGTAGTTTGGCGCAAGGATTTTTGCGGGCGGATGGTAAGAAAATTGTAAATGAAAAAGGGGAGAATGTCTTGTTAAGGGGCGTTGGACTTGGGGGCTGGATGTTGCAGGAAGGATACATGTTAAAAATAAATAAAGAGGGTCAGCAATACCGTATTCGCGAGAGACTAGAAGAGCTGATGGGGGCGAAACAGACCGGCGAATTTTATGACCTGTGGTTGGCCAATCATACGCGTAAGATTGATATCGATTCAATGAAAGCATGGGGATTTAATTCTGTGCGGTTACCTATGCATTATAATTTATACACATTGCCTGTAGAAAAGGAATCTGTAAACGGACAAAATACATGGCTCGAAAAAGGTTTTGCCATGACTGATTCCTTGTTGGCCTGGTGTAAGGCAAACCAAATGTATTTGATACTCGATCTTCATGCGGCCCCTGGTGGACAGGGTAATGATGTAAATATCTCAGACCGTGATCCATCAAAACCCTCGTTGTGGGATAGTGAAGCCAACCAGCAAAAAACAATTGCCCTTTGGAGAAAGTTAGCAGAGCGTTATGTAAATGAGCCCTGGATTGGTGGATATGACTTGATTAATGAGCCCAACTGGGGTTTTGATGATCCAGTAAATGATAAAAACGGTACAAAAGAAAAAAATAATGCCCCTTTAAAAAAGCTGATGATCGACATTACCAAAGCGATTAGGGAGGTCGATAAAAAGCACATGATTATCATTGAAGGGAATGGTTGGGGTAATAACTACAACGGAATCCTGCCCCAATGGGATAATAACATGGTGTTGAGCTTTCACAAGTATTGGAGTTACAATGATCAGGCATCTGCAGGTCATATGATTAAAGCAAGGGATAAGTATAATATTCCTGTTTGGGTTGGAGAGACTGGAGAAAATTCAAATGTATGGTTCACAGAAGCGATTCGTTTATTTGAAACGAACAACATTGGCTGGGCCTGGTGGCCATTAAAGAAAATAGGAGTCAATAATCCTGTGGAAATAAAATCAAACTTAAATTACGATAGCGTAGTTGGCTATTTAAATGGAGGTGGAAACAAGCCAAAAGAAAGTAATGTCTATAGCGGATTAATGGAACTTGCTGTCCACACCAGACTTGAAAATACAACCATTCATCGTGATGTAATTGATGCGATGATACGCCAGCCATTTTCTGCTGAAACCAAACCTTTTAAAAAGCATATAGTGCAGAACCGTATTGTGATAAACGCGGTAGATTATGATTTAGGTCGTAATGGGGTTGCTTATTTCGACAAGGATACGGCTGATTATCATGTTTCGAATGCAAAACACAAAGGAGGTAATAAAGGTCGGATGTATAGAAATGACGGTGTGGATATTATAAAAGATCCGACCGCATACGAGGCTTATTACATCTACAACATTGAGTCCGGCGAATGGCTGAACTATACTATGGAGGTTAAAAAGAAGGGGAATTATACAATTAAATTAAAAGTTGCCGCTGATAATGATAATGGGAGGATTTCAATCCTATCTAACGGAAAATTAGTCTCGAAGGATATTCTTGTTCCTAATACGGGAGGTTTAAGTGATTTTCAATTTATAGAAATAAAGAATGTCCCTCTAAATGCAGGGAAACAGACCCTAACAGTTTTAGCTGATGTTGGATTCTTTAATTTTAGCCAGCTTCAGTTTAATAAATAGTCCCGAGGCTTTTATAGGCCTTCGGTAAGGCTTCGGGCGCGCGTTTACAATGATAGGATTGTTAAAGGAATATCAAATGTCGATTCCTAAAAAAGCTATACACTAAAAACAGTGTATGGAAACAAAAGAAACGGAATTTCTTTATTCCTCTCGTAGGAATAATAAACAGCGCTTTGATAAGCGTTTAATAGCGCATATTGTTGATCTGGCGGAACAAGGCGTTCCTCGCAGAGATCTGGTAAATGATTATGGTATGAGCCCCGGTACGCTCATTGATTGGATAGCCAAATATGGTTCAGGCATAGCCAAGCACAAGCGTTATACCGCCGGAGAAAAGCGGTCGGTCATCCGGGCTATAAAAGCAGGAATGAGCG
>NZ_SJSM01000009.1 GCF_004331685.1 Pedobacter hiemivivus
CGTGCGACTTCCTATGGAATACAGAATATGGAAATGCAGGGGGCTATGGCAATTTTTACCGTAAACTTAAAAAGAATCCTAAAACTGATCTAATATTCAATAAATCTGAGTTAAATCCAGTCAATTGCAACCAAAATGCTTATTTATCCTTCGAAAAAGACAGGTATATATTGATCAAAAAATCAGTATAACGAAATCTCAACTTTGTTCAATAAAAAAAACGATCAAGTAAAAAACATGTTCTACTTGATCGTTCCTTAAGCTGGCTCATAAATGAGGAACTTTTTCAGTGCCCTCGGAAATTCCAGAGGCCTTTTTACTTTATAGGTTAGCTGTAGAGTTACATTTTATGTTCAGGTCTATTTCTAATCTGAGAAGCTTTCAGATAAACCTTCCCTCCTTTTTTATTGATGTAATATTTTCTGTTTTTACCATCGATATACACATCAGTCCCATCTGGTGCCATTTTACCTTTATAAACCTTATCAGCGACCTTAGAAGCCCCCTTTACAGCAACCTCGGCAGTTTTATTCCCAACAGTTGTTGCAGTTTTACCAATCGCCTTCCCCGTTTTATCAACCGCCTTACCTACTCCTGTTTCTTTCTTCTTATCCTGCGCATTAGCACTAAAGACAAGGGTAGTACACAACGCTATGGTTAGCAGCCCTACTAAATACTTTTTTTTCATCGTCCTATGGTTTTGTATACAATAAAACCATTAACAATCTCTGGTCAATTTTGTTTGCTTAATTAAGCTGTTCGGTCAGCAGGCGCATTTCAATATGTGGAGAATGTTTTTCATACAGAATCGCATATACAGCCCTACTGATAGGCATATCCACCTTATATTTCTTATTGATGTGATGCATACAACTAACGGCGTAATACCCTTCAGCAATCATATTCATTTCCAATTGAGCAGATTTTACAGTGTAGCCTTTCCCGATCATATTCCCAAAAGTTCGATTGCGACTAAATTGTGAGTAAGCCGTAACCAGCAAATCACCCAAATAGGCAGATTCCTTGATATCTCTAGTAATTGGATGAACCGCATCAACAAACCGTTTGATTTCTCGGATCGCATTGGAAATCAATACCGCTTGAAAATTATCCCCGTAACCTACACCATGACAAATGCCACTCGCTATTGCATAAATATTCTTCAGTACAGCCGCATACTCAGTCCCAAAAATATCATCAGAAACATTCGTTTTGATGTACCTTGTACTTAAAAGATTGGCAAAAAAACCGGCAAGACCTACGTTTACAGAGGCAATGGTTAAATAAGACAGTTTTTCCAAGGCCACTTCTTCTGCATGGCATGGTCCGCTGATCACCAGGATGTCGTCTAATGGAATATTGTATTTCAGATGAAGAAACTCCCCAATGATCTGATTTTCGTCTGGCACGATCCCCTTAATGGCCGAAACGATCTTTTTACCTTTCAGCTGCTCAGGTGTAATTGTACTAAGTGTTTCTTTAAGAAAAGCTGCCGGCACATTCAAGATGATATAATCTGCTTTTTTAATAATTCCAGCAATATCATCAGATATATTATCTTCAGGAATCCTGACTTCAACCGAGCTTAAATAATTCGGGTTGTGCTTATATTTTTGAATATGCGTTATGGCCTCTGCATTTCGCATCCACCAATAAATCTCTTTTGCAGAAAAGTTATCTGAGAGCATTTTTATAATAGCAGTAGCCCAACTACCCCCACCAATCATTGCGACTTTAGGTATCATACATTATAAATAAAAAATCCCGGTCTAATGTTTTAAACCGGGACAATTTACTCATTTAAAAAGTATTGATAAAGTTTACTTCTTACCCGGTTCAGCAAACAATTGATCCTTAGTCACTTTCTTTACTTTCATTCCGTCCTTTAATTTGTTTTGTATGGCGGAATAAGGACCAGTTATCACTTCCTGACCAGCTTTAAGTCCAGATTTTATGATGATAAACTGATCGTTTTGGATACCTGTAGTTACTTCTACCTGCTTAACAGTCTCATCAGCATTGTAAACGTAAACGTACTGTTTAACTTTCTTATCTGTCAACTTAGTTTTTTGCTTATCAGCGTTCTCCTGATTCTCTTCCGGTTTCTTATCCTTATCATCTTTCTTTTTATCGATCGTAAAAACAGATTGAATAGGAACTGACAGACCGTTTACGGTTTCACTTTCTATATCCACTGTAGCAGACAAGCCTGGTCTGAATGGTGACGGAAGATCCTTAGCTCCACCAGTAACACTACTATAAGATTCTGGAAGGATGCGAACTTTCACAATGAAGTTAGTCACCTGATCTACCGAACTAGTTGCCGAACCTACATCTTTAGAAGAGCTCGCAATTTCAGTTACAGTACCTTTAAATTTTTTATCTGCAAACGCATCTACCTCAATAACGGCATTATCTCCAACCTTAACTCTGTTTATATCATTTTCATTTACATCTACATTTACTTCCATAGAAGAAAGGTTAGAAATGCGCATGATCTCTGTACCGGCATTTTGAACAGTACCTAAGATACGATCACCCAATTCTACTGAAAGCTTGGAGATTACTCCATCCACCGGGGCAAATATGGTTGCTTTTGCCAAATTCGCGCTTGCTTCCTGAACATTTGCTCCAGACTGCTCTAAGTTAAATTTAGCAGCGGTAAGGTCTTCTTTAGATCTTCCAAGATTTGTTTTGGCAGTTAAATAAGCATTTCTCGCAGCATCAAATTCAGAAGCTGAAATTACCTTCTTATTAAATAGTTCTTGATTACGTTTGTAGGTTACGCCCTCATTTGCAAAATTTGCTTCTGCTTGCTTCAGCATTTGGGCGGCTCCTGCCACACTTGCTTTTTGAGAGCTATAAGAAGCCACAGCGCGATCATAGCCCGACTTAAGTACATCTGGGCGCACTTTAGCCAGCAGCTGGCCTTTTTTCACCAAATCGCCTTCTTTAACTAAAAGTTCAGTTACCTCGCCAGACACTTCGGAACTCAGTTTCACTTCAGTTTCAGGCTGTATTTTCCCACTAGCAGTAACGGTTTCTATAACCTTTCTGTTTGCAGCCTTTTCAGTGGTTGTCTTCTCACGCTTATCACCGCCTATTGCTCCAGTGTATACAGCAACAGCCAATAGTGCGACAATAATACCTACTATAATTAATATGGTCTTTAGTTTCATTCTTGTATATATTATGTGAATCTCTATGAACGTTAAAAAGCAATTTGTTTGCCTAAATAATAATCTATAACCTTAGCCCTGAAAAGCAGGTCGTACTTTGCTCTGATCATATCTATTTCAGCTGTATTTCTTTTGGTTTGTGAAGTACTGTAGTCAAGTGAATTGACCAATCCAACATTGTAGCGTTGTTCCAATACGGAGAAGGCTTCTTTTTGCGCTTCAAAAGCTTTAGTTGCAGATGCGTAAGTACTTTCCGCAGCCTTTAAATCGGCCACTGCCTGGTATATGATTTTGTTTAAGTTATTTTTGGTAATTTGTTCGTCCGCTTGCGTTTGTAATAAATTGATCTTTGCTTTTGTCACTCCAGATCTTGCCTGAAGACCATTAAAGATTGGAATACTAAGATTTAAACCTAGCCCTTTCGAGACATTATTTTCTATCTGGGTTCTAAACGCTTCATTTTTTCTATCAAATGGCATATTATAATTATAGTTATAAAATGAGCCATAACCTCCGCTCAAAGATAACCGGGGATATAGGTTGCCTTTTGCAATGTCGATCCCTTTTTTAGCGGATTGGGTTTGCAGGCCCGCTAACTTGACATCAGGAAACATCCCTAAGGCTTCAGTATATACCTGTTCCGCATCATAAACTGCTGATGAGCGGGCAAAACTAGAAGCATTGGGCGCTGCAACATCAAATCTTGTTGATGAGGGAATGTCCATCAATTGTGCAAGGGTAATGAAAGATATCGTTAATGCGTTCTCTGCCTTCGTCACGTCCAGCTCAGCTATAGCCACCTGTGATTTAGATTCAGCAAGGTCTGCCAAAGTCTTATTTCCTACATCTAAAAGTTGCTGTTGTTGAGTTAATTGCTTGCGAGCAACTTCCAGTTGTTGTTTAGATGCTTTTAAACGATCCTTATTATAGAGGATTTCCATGTAAGAAGTAACGACCTGTAGAATAAGATCATTTTTAATCTTATCGGTGTTTACTTTACCTGACTCTAATAAAATTTTGTTCTGTCGCACCTGATTGATTTTAGAAAAACCATTAAATAGATCAAGCCCTACAGAAACCCTTGGGCTAAAGCTATAATTCTGTGTATTTTCATAAACTCCAGAACTCACATTATTACGTCCCCAATTCATATCTTGCCCTACTGATCCACTTAAAGTCGGGTATTGAGCAAGCTTAGCCTGCCTAAAATTTTCTTCAGCCAAATCTTCACTCAGCTTGGATTTAGTAACCTGCAAGTTATTTTTCAACGTTACTTCAATGGCCCGCTGAACAGTAATCACCTCCTGAGCCACAGTTTTTTGGGCAAAAGCGGTAAAAAAAAGAAATGAGAAAGCCAGAAGAAGCTTTGGAAAAGCATTATAGGAGATGATTGTCTTCATAGATTTTTTTCACAATATTAATATAAACAACTTACATTTGGACATGTACCTAGTCAAATCTCCACTTTTACTAAAATGGTATTACCCATCTTTAACATGGAATAAGCCCCGCAGTGAAAAAATTATTTATTTAACCTTTGACGACGGACCTATCCCTGATGTTACAACCTTCGTTTTAAAAACTTTAAAAAGCTTTGACGCAAAAGCTACATTCTTCTGTATAGGCGATAATATCGTTAAACATCCTGATGTTTTTGAACTCATTAAAAAAGAAGGACATCACATTGGCAACCACACCTTCAATCACCTTAAAGGCTGGAAGACTGAGGATAAGACCTATATTAAGAATTTTAAAGCCTGCCAGCAATTCACCCAAACCCATTTGTTCCGTCCACCTTATGGAAGGATAAAAAAATCGCAGGTTTCAGAAATCCAATCTGCTTTTCCTGAAACGGAGATCATCATGTGGGATGTTTTAAGTGGCGATTTCGACATCAACCTTTCTCCGCAAAAATGCTACGAAAATGTGATTAAAAACACTCGAAATGGGTCGATTATTGTTTTCCATGATAGCTTAAAAGCCTTTGAAAGGTTGGAATATGTGCTGCCTTTGGCTTTAAAATTTTTTAAAGAACAAGGATACGAATTCGGACTACTTTAAGGCATTTTTGCAACTTATTGTCCGCTTTACACTCCCCTTCGTTATTTAGAACAGGTATAAATAATATAATGATCTGCTTATGATCATGATCGCCTGTTTTTTTTTGTAAATTCGCTACCAATTATAGTAATAACTTACCCTTTTAACACATATTATCAATGGCTTTTGATATAGAAATGATCAAAAAGGTGTATGCAAACTTTGGCCCCCGTGTAGAGGCGGCTCGTAAATTAGTAGGCAGACCTTTAACACTTTCAGAAAAAATACTTTATACCCACCTTTGGGAGGGAAACACGAATACTTCTTACAACAGAGGTGTTGATTATGTAGATTTTGCTCCTGACCGTGTGGCCATGCAAGATGCTACTGCACAAATGGCTTTATTGCAGTTTATGCAGGCTGGCAGACCACAGGTAGCTGTTCCTTCTACAGTTCACTGTGATCACTTAATTACAGCTAAGTTTGGTGCTGAGGTTGATTTACCTGCAGCAAACACGGAGAGTAAAGAGGTTTTTGACTTTTTAGCTTCTGTTTCTAACAAATATGGTATTGGTTTCTGGAAACCAGGTGCAGGTATCATTCACCAGGTAGTACTAGAAAACTATGCTTTCCCAGGTGGAATGATGATTGGTACTGACTCACACACTGTAAATGCAGGTGGTTTGGGTATGGTTGCAATTGGTGTTGGTGGTGCTGATGCCTGTGATGTAATGGCTGGCTTACCTTGGGAGCTTAAATTCCCTAAGCTAATTGGTGTTAAATTAACCGGAAAACTGAATGGATGGGCTTCTGCAAAAGATGTAATCCTTAAAGTTGCTGGTATACTAACGGTAAAAGGTGGTACAGGTGCAATTGTGGAATATTTTGGCGAAGGTGCAGAAAACCTAAGCTGTACTGGTAAAGGTACCATTTGTAACATGGGTGCCGAAATTGGTGCAACTACTTCTACATTCGGTTACGATGAGAGCATGGAGCGTTATTTACGTGCAACCAACAGAGCTGATATTGCTGATGCTGCAAACGCAGTAAAAGAACACTTAACAGGTGATGCAGAAGTTTATGCTGATCCGGAAAAATATTTTGACCAGATAATCGAGATCAACCTTTCTGAACTTGAGCCTTATATAAACGGTCCTTTCACTCCAGATTTGGCTACGCCTATTTCCAAAATGAAAGAAGTAGCTGTTGCAAACGGATGGCCATTAAAAGTTGAATGGGGTTTAATTGGTTCTTGTACCAACTCATCATACGAAGATTTATCAAGAGCAGCATCTATTGCTAAACAAGCTATTGATAAAGGCTTAGTTACTAAAGCAGATTTTGGTATCAACCCAGGTTCTGAACAAGTACGTTACACTGCAAACCGCGATGGTCTATTGAAGACTTTTGAAGATCTGAATGCAACGATCTTTACCAATGCTTGTGGACCATGTATTGGTATGTGGGACAGAGTAGGTGCAGAGAAACAAGAGAAAAACACTATCGTACACTCATTTAACAGAAACTTTGCTAAACGTGCCGATGGTAATCCAAATACTTATGCCTTTGTAACTTCTCCGGAAATTGTAGCAGCAATTGCTATTGCAGGTGATTTGAGCTTTAACCCATTAACAGATACTTTAACTAACAATAAAGGTGAGCAGGTTAAATTAGATCCACCAAAAGGTGATGAACTTCCTGTAAACGGTTATGCTGTTGAAGATGCAGGTTATCAGGAACCAGCTGCCGATGGTAGTGGTGTAAATGTAATTGTATCTCCTACTTCACACAGGTTACAATTGCTTGATCCATTTACTCCTTGGGAAGGTACTGACCTTAAAGGTTTAAAACTCCTGATCAAAGCAAAAGGTAAATGTACTACGGATCATATCTCTATGGCTGGTCCATGGTTGAAATTCCGTGGTCACTTAGATAACATTTCTAACAACATGCTAATTGGTGCGGTTAATTACTTTAATGAGAAAACCGATAACGTTAAAAATGAATTGACTGGCGAATACGGTCCGGTACCTGCTACTCAACGTTCTTATAAAGCCGCAGGAATTGGGTCTATCGTAGTTGGTGATGAAAACTATGGTGAAGGTTCAAGTCGTGAGCACGCGGCAATGGAGCCACGTCATTTAGGTGTTCGTGCAGTATTGGTAAAATCTTTTGCTCGTATCCACGAAACCAACCTTAAAAAACAAGGTATGCTTGGTTTAACGTTTGCCAACAAAGAAGATTACGATAAAATCCTTGAGGATGATACAATTGATATCGTTGGCTTAACAACTTTCGCTCCTGATGTTCCATTGACGTTGGTATTACAACATGCTGATCGCTCTAAAGAAGAGATCACTGTTAACCATAGCTACAATGCACAGCAAATCGAATGGTTTAAAGCAGGTGGCGCTTTAAATATCATCCGTAGAGAAGCTGCAGCAAAAAACGCTTAATCAGCAATTGATATAAATTAAAAAGAGCCTGTATCTCATGATCAGGCTCTTTTTTTGTACGCTCGTCATTCTGAATTTATTCTTCTTTTTCTGAAAGGAGATTTCTTGCAGTTTCCGCATCTTTCTCAAAAAGATGAAGCCTAACACCTCCAATAGCCTGATTGTACCCCAACTGACCGCCAATATTTTCGTCAGAAAGGAAGCATTGTATACCAGCATCCATTAACCTTGATTTTACAATATTAGCCTCTATTGGGTTATAAAAAGTTTGAAATACGACGATTTTATCCATTTGATCTTGTGTTTATCCTTAATATAGTAAAAAATATCAATGCCCCAAAAAGTCTTTAAACCAGAGTCCTGAGTCCTTAATAGTACGTTGTTGTGTTTTAAAATCAGTATGAATCAATCCAAATCGTGCATTAAACCCTTCCCCCCATTCAAAATTATCCATTAATGTCCAGGCCATGTAACCGGTAATAGGAACTCCCTCCTGCTTTACCTTTAATAAAGCAGCTAAATATTGTTCGAAGTAAGCAATACGCTCCTGGTCATGAATCTGATGGTTGAGAACCTTGTCGTGATAAGCCGCTCCATTTTCCGTGATCATTAAAGGCGGAATATTTGGATAAGCTGCAAATTGTTTAATGATGTTATAAAAGCTGTTGGCATTAATTTCCCAGCCCATCGCTGTATGTGGCTTTTTTCTACTTTTAGCTTTTACTTCCCAAGCTTGCACTACAGGAATAAAAGCATTGTATTTTATAGTTAAAGGGAAATAATTCTGTAGACCTATAAAATCGAAATCGAAGGTCAGCCGTTCTGTATGTCGCCAGGTAGAGTGCTGGATCGAAAACTTTTCCATCACATCCCAATCTGCCGTTGGGTAACCCATCCCAAGCAAAGGCTCAATAAACAGTCGATTCATCAGGCAATCTACCCGCTTGGCGGCCTGTACATCCGAAGCACTTTGTGTATAGGGGATTATCTCAGAACAGGAAAAGCTGGTTCCTATATTCGCATTCTTGACTTCCGATCTTAATATCCTACCACCATCAGCCTGTGCTATGGCTGCATGATGAACAGCGGAAAAGAAATTGGTTAAGCCCGTTTTCCCCGGCGCATGAACGCCCAACATATAACCTAAAGAGGTAAATCCAAAAGGTTCATTTAATACGATCCAGTTCTTCACCTTATCCCCATATTCTCTTGCACAGATAGAGACAAAGAAATTAAAGCTATCATTGATAGAAAAAGCTGTCCAGCCCCCCTCATCTTCCAACACCTCTGGCAAATCCCAATGGTATAAAGTAACATAAGGTATAATACCCTGCAATAAACATTCATCAATTACCTGATGGTAAAACCTGAGCCCTTCCTTATTGATAGCTCCTTTACCCCTTGGTATAATACGGGGCCATGAGATAGAAAAACGAAAAATACCGAAGCCCAACAGCTTAACCAAGGCAATATCTTCCTTGTAGCGATGATAAAAATCACAAGCTATTGTTGGCTGATGTCCCTTTTTTGTCTTTCCAGACCTTTTAGCAAAAGTATCCCAGATAGACAAACCTTTTCCATACCCCTCCGCAGCGCCTTCAATCTGCGCCGCCGCAGTAGCAACCCCCCATAAAAAATCCTTTCCAAAATCAGACGCCTTGATCATATCATTTCTGTATAAAGGGCAATATGGTAATCGCTTATTAAGTTAGTGTTAAGTCCATTCCACAATTTATCATTTTTAAATGCAACGTATCATAATAAAGTTTAATTTACATCATATGATTAAAAGTATACATTCAACAATAGCGTTAATATTATTAAGCAGCACTTTGTTTGCTCAGGAACCTATTGGAACATGGTACGGCACATTAAACATCCAGGGAACTTCATTACCTCTGGTTTTCCATATTATAAAAGCCGGAAGCGAATATGTCACGACAATGGATAGCCCTCAGCAAGGTGCAAAAAGTATGCCTACCAGTAAAACTACTTTTACAAATAAGACTTTGACCGTTGAGGCATCAAACATTGGAATGAAATACACAGGAACTTATATACCTGACAGCAATAAAATAAACGGAACTTTTGAACAGAAAACAATACGCACAATGCTAGTGCTGAACACCAAACAGGAAAAGCAAACAAGGCCCCAAGACCCTAAAGATTTCCCTTATAAACAAGAAGAAGTAACTTTTACAAACACTGCTGGCGGAAGTAATCTTGCTGGCACATTGACCCTGCCGGCCAATGGCAAAGCCAGTAAAATTGTAGTCTTAATATCTGGTTCAGGTCCACAGAACCGGAATGAAGAATTGACACCTTTTAATCACCGCCCATTCCTTGTACTTAGCGATTACTTAACCAGACAAGGTATAGCCGTACTAAGGTATGACGACAGAGGAATTGGCAAATCAACAGGCATTTTTTCTAAAGCAACTACAGCCGACTTTGCCGATGATGCAGAAGCTGCAGTAAAATACATACTTTCCAGACCTGACCTTAAAACTATGACTATCGGGCTTGTAGGCCATAGCGAAGGAGGCATGATTGCACCCATTGTTGCCAGTCGCAATCCAAACGTAAAATTCCTCGTTTTAATGGCGGGACCGGGCATTCCAATAGCGCAGTTATACGCACAGCAGATTGGCGATGCAATGAAGCTTGCAGGTGTTCCTGCCGATGAGGTCGTACAAAAAATGGCCTCCAATTTAAAGATATTTACAGCGATGAATGATGTCAAAGATCTTCCATTACCACATGCAGAGGCTCAAGTTGAGCTTTCATTACGCAAAGAACTCGATTTGGAGCCACTAGAGAGCCTAGATAGAACGGCTAAAGAATCCATCGTTCAACAAACCCTTAATCAATATAAAACACCATGGTTCAGGTACTTCATCAGCTTTGATCCTGCAGTTTATTTGACGAAGGTAAAATGCCCTGTTTTAGCCCTTAATGGCACCCTTGACTTCCAGGTAGAAAGTGCTGCAAATTTAGCTGGCATTAAGGCCGGACTACAAAAAGCAGGAAACAAACGTTTTGAAATTGTTCCAATGGAGGGGCTAAACCATTTGTTCCAAAAGGCAAATACAGGAGCAGAATCAGAATATGGAAATATTGAAGAGACGCTCAACCCTGCGGCCCTTCAAAAAATTTCAAGCTGGATGAATGGTATATAATGAACAGCGTACTGCTTAATTCAAACTTAAGCCGATCTGCTTTAATAAAATCGCCGCGTTAAAAGTTGTACAAGGCCCATGTTTTATTTTGTAATCGAAATTCATTTCTCCTTCAGAGATCTGTATATCGAAATGGTAGTTTCTAACCTGATGTGCATGATCAGCTTCCATTTCGGACAATTGCAAATCGTGTGTGGCAAATAAAGCAGGAGTTTTTTGCTCAATTAATTTCTCTATAAAAACTTTTGAACCAAGGTATTTGTCCTTGCTATTTGTCCCCCTAAGCATCTCATCGATCAGCACAAAAGAATTTGGATTAGACTGTATCGCATCCAAAATCATTTTAAGCCGGTTTAACTCAGCTTTAAACGTCGAAGTTTGGTCGTTCAATGAATCTTTGATTCGCATGTAGGAAAGGACTTTAAAGATAGACAGCGACATTTGCTCAGCGCATACCGGAGCACCAGCAAAGGCCAAAGTCATATTAATGCCTACAGTTCTCAGAAAAGTACTTTTACCTGCCATGTTAGAGCCAGTCACAATGTCGACTGTAGGTGCAGCTTCAAATTTAAAACTATTGTATACCCTTACCTGCTCCGGAATAAGCGGATGCCCTAGTGCTGTAGCTTTTAAATGAAAAGCAGATGCTATTTCCGGGAAGGTCCATTCTGGTTGATTATGGGTCAATGTGGCAAAAGAAATCAACTCTTCAAACTTTCCGATCCTGTTCATCCCTTCTATCGTTTGCTCTGCAGATTGATCGTGCCAGTTACACAATGAAATAGAACACCTTAAATCCCACAGCGCAAAAAGATTCAGGGCCATGCCCACAATTATATTCAATCTGGCATCAAAGGCCTGAATAATGGAAGATAGCTTAAGGATTTGCTTACTAATAGGTACAACAGCCTTTCCTTCACCAAAAAACTGTCGTATATAAGTACTTTTCCAGCTTACATCTTCCGTCCACTTAATGGTATCTGCAAAGGCGCCCAACAAACTTGATTCTCGGCTAAAACCGTTATGTATCAAATTAATGTGGCGCATATTAAAAATGATTAAGCTCGCGTTAAACAGGGCAACAGCCGCAAAAAGCTGCCATACCCAACCACCAAACACATTACCTAATATAAATACACCAATCGTAATAAAAGGAACAACCTTAACATACAAGCGCAATGATTTCTTGCGGGTAAATTTTAACTGCTCTGGCAATTGATCCTGAAGTTTATTGATGATCACCTGCAGTTGCCCTGGTTTATGATTTTGAAGCTCTGCCCGAAAATGGAAAGTCTCGTCAATGTGACTTTTTAATTCTACAATCGCTTCCTGTCTTTGTTGGATAGTCAACTGATCATTGGGCTGATTTAGATTAGCAGCCAAAATATCCATTCCTTGCTGTATATTACAGCGATTAATAAATGAATACAAAGAACCCTGACCAAAGATATCTAAGTCTGAAGTATAGGGATGATATTCATCTGCATAGGCTTCTCCATTGTTATAACCATTTTTACCACCGCTTAACTGATCAATCTCATTTTGATAAACCCATAGCAACTTACCGGCATAGGTTAATTGTTTCTGTACAACAGTTTGTTTTTTTACTAGAAATAGGAATGCAATTAAAGGTGCACATAACAACACCGCAAACGGCCATCCAAAACCAAAATTAATAATCAAAGCAATGATCAGGATTTCCGCAATGAATAGTCCTAACCGAGAAAATGAGATGTTATTTAACTTACGTTTAAGGCGATCAACCTCAGTTTGCTGCTTGTCTGCGTTATTTTGATAGTCGGCTAAGATGCTATGTTTTGTTTTTACCATTATATTTGATTTCCTTAATAATTTATTGGGTCAAGCTTTGACTATGGTCAAGATTAGATGTTACGGATTGTTTAGATGATAAAGATAAAATAAATGAAGATTACTTTACTGGTTGTAGGAAAAACAGAAGATAAGTACCTGATTGAGGGTATTGAGAAATACCTGAGCAGGTTGAAACATTACATTAACTTTAACCTATTGGTTATACCGGAAATAAAGAACACGAAAAACTTAAGTGAGGCGCAGCAAAAATCAAAAGAAGCAGAACTGATCCACAAACAGATTAGCAATCTCGATACCGTGATTTTAATGGATGAAAAGGGGAAGAAATATACTTCGGTGGCTTTTTCAAATTATCTAAACAAACAGATGATTGGGAGTGTTCAGCATTTGATATTCATTATTGGCGGACCTTATGGCTTTGATGAGAGTATATATAAACGAGCCAATGGCAGCATGTCGCTTTCAGACATGACCTTCTCTCATCAAATGGTGAGATTGTTCTTTGTAGAGCAGCTTTATAGGGCATTCAGCATCTTAAAAGGTGAACCCTATCACCACGAATAATTTGAAATTGATTTGTGGAAACTGAAGCCACAGCACATCATTAAACAAAAGGAGGTTATTATGCGTTTACCGTCGGATTATAAAAGAGACTATAAATTTAAAAGCAATAAAAGCAGGGATAGAATGAATTACATCATTGCTATCATCATATCGGCCATTGCATTTTTGCTGATTTGGTATTTATTTTAAAACGCAAACTGGCGGCAAAAACAAAAGGATACCTTGTGGGTACCCTTTTGTAAAATGATTAAGATCAATTAAGGCTAACTAAACACCTTTTTTACTTGTCATACTAGCTTTTTTAGCTGGCTGAGCAGTTTTGCTTGGCGCTTTTGCGTTTGATGGCTTAACTGCAGCTTTAGGTTTTTTATCTACCTCAGCTTTCAATGCTTCATGTTCCTCGCTTAAAGCAGGAGCTTCTTCACTAAATAAAGGCAGATCTTTAAGAATGTGGAACCAGCTTACAATTTTCTTCATATCTGAAGCGTAAACTTTCTCTTCATCATGGCCTGGTGCTACTTCCTTAAAAAAGGTTTTTAACACAGCTGAATCTGCTTTTGCATCAGGAACATTTCCTTTAGCGGCAGTCATATTTGCTAAAACATCAATTAATTTTAAATCCTCATCCTCACCATATACCGTAATATCTTCCAATGACGCCAGTTTAGTTGAAGTCATATTGGCTATAATTTTAACTTTCTGTGCGTCCAGACTTTCAAGAACATATCCTGCTTTATTCTGACCAACAAGTTTAAACAACCCTGGTCTTCCAGATACTGCTACAATTCCTCTTAAATTCATATCGTTTGTTTTTGAGAAGTTTAGAATTAATCTTCTATTACTTCAATACTTAAAATCTTATCGCCTTGTTTAATATCGTCAACAATATCAACATTCTCAATCACTTTACCAAAGCAAGTATGATTTCTGTCAAGGTGTGCTGTATTGTCTCTGCTGTGGCAAATAAAGAACTGTGAACCACCAGTATTTCTTCCGGCGTGAGCCATAGATAATACGCCACGTTCGTGGTGTTGGTTTTCTCCTGTTAATTCGCAATCAATTTTATAACCTGGACCACCTGTGCCTGCTAAGTGTGCTGTAGCAGCATCTTTAGAGTTAGGACATCCTGCCTGAACAACGAAATTAGGGATCACCCTGTGAAATGTTACTCCATTATAAAAACCTTCGTTAGCTAATTTTTTAAAGTTGGCAACTGTATTTGGTGCATCCTGATCGTAAAACTGAACGGTCATGTCACCTTTATCTGTTTTAATTATTGCTTTGCTCATGATAAAATTTTATAAACGGCAAACTTAGAGAAATTTGCGCTGATATGCAAAAGACAGTGCGCTAATCAAAAGGATAGCTGTTTTTAATATTTCAAATATTTATGCAACCGATTGTAACTTTAAAAAAATAGCCTTACTTTGGTCATCCCAAATATAACGTCCTCCAAAATTTAACGCATCACCACAAAGAAAAAAACAATAAAATGAATAAACAGATTGCCATAGTAACAGGCGGTGGAGCTGGATTGGGTCTAGCCATCAGCAAAAAATTGATTCAGGAAGGTCTGTATGTCATCATGATCGGTAGAAATGAAGATAAATTAAAAACTGCTGCTGCCGAATTTGGGGAGCTATGTAGCTATCGTGTATTTGATCTTCAAAACCTTGCAGGTATTCCGGCGCTTATTGAAGAGATTCATGCCTCATTTGGAAAGATTGACGTGCTGGTAAACAATGCTGGCATTAATATGAAAAAGCCTTTTATCGAGGTGACAGATGAAGATTTTGCAAATGTAATTCAAGTCAATTTATCTGCAGTATTTAGCATTAGTCGCGAAGTGGTAAAAAAAATGATTGATGCACAAAGTGGCGCTATTGTAAACATTAGTTCGATGGCAGCGCAATACGGCATCCCAAAAGTAATTGCATATTCGGCAGCGAAGACAGGAATAGAAGGAATGACAAGGGCAATGGCTACTGAACTTTCGCCATTAGGAATCAGGATCAACTGCGTTGCTCCTGGCTTTATAAAAACAGCGATGTCTGCCAAAGCATTAGATGCCGATCCAGAGAGAAAAAACAAGGTATTTTCCAGAACGCCAATGGCAAAAATGGGTGAGCCCGAAGATGTTGCCGACGCGGTTTACTTTCTAAGTTCGGCTAGTGCAAAGTATATCACCGGCGTAGTAATGCCTGTTGATGGAGGAAACTCAATCGGATTTTAACAAAAAATTATAATTCTGTTGATTGTCTTTCTACGATTGTAGGTTCCAGAATAACGTTACGGATGTCATCGTAAGGGTTATCCTGTTTGATCATTTGTAAAAACAGTTCAGCACAATCCTGTCCCATCTGATTCGGATGTTGATCCACCGTAGATAAACTCGGCGTGATATAGGCTGAAAAAGCTTCATTCGCAAACCCGATTACCCCTATCTTCGGTGGAACCAGGTTAACCTCCTTTAGCTTCTTAATCACCCCAAGAGCAGTAAAGTCATCCCCAGCAATAATAGCATCGGGCATATTATCGCCACGTAAAAGTCTGCCAGCACCATATCTTCCATCTTTTATGGACAAGCCACCAAAAATGAGTTGCGCTTCATTCACAGGCAAGTTATTCACTTTCATGGCTTCTCTATAACCTTCCAAACGATCATTAAAAATTTGGATCTGGTGAATAGTAGTTACAAAAGCGATGCGCTTATAGCCTTGATCAATGAGATGTTGAGTTGCTAAAAAACCTGCCCGAAAATCGTTCAGGGTAACGGTTGGGACTTTTAGTTTTGGGCTAATTCTATCAAAAAGAATGAGGGGTTTATTCTGATTTATAATCTCTTGAAAATGTGACACTTCGTTAGTCTCTAGTGACATTGAAGCCATAATCCCATCTACCTGAGCCTCAAGCAGCGTTTTTACACCTTTAATCTCATTTTCGACAGATTCATTAGATTGGTATAGGATGATTCTGTAACCGCTATCTTTTAATCCTTCTTCTATGCTATGGATAATTGAAGCAAAAAAATGTGCCTGAACGCTTGGCACAATTACACCGACAATATAAGTTTTCCCTGATTTAAGCGCAGAAGCTAGCTTATTAGGACTATAGTTAAGTCTTTTCGCTACATCAATTACGCTTTGTCTTGTTGATTCACTAATTGCAGGAAAACCGCTAAGCGCCCTGGACACTGTTGAAACTGTAATGTTCAGTTCCTTAGCAATATCGTATATAGTTGTTTTTTTCTTCAAAATCTGGGGAATAGCAAATTTGTGCAAGTATAATAAAAAGACCGTTATTTGGCATTAGAAACACCAAATAACGGTTAGTATTATTACCAGTATACACTATAAAGTGCGACAAGAATGCCCACTATAATTAAAGCTCCAACAGCAAAACCTGTAGAAGTTTTGAACATAGTTGCATCAATTTCAAGTCCTTTAGCATCTTCCTCACCTTTGTTTTCTACCAGACTGATGATAATCATTCCGATCACACAGAATAAAAACACAAAGCCCATTCTGTCTAAGAAAGGTATTTCATAAATACCAGCCGAACCTTTAACTGCAAAGCCGAATTCCGACAACCAGGAAAGATCGACCATACCAGGTAAAAACTTAAGCAATAAAGAAAGTCCAAAACCACCTATAGTAGCAAATAGGGCTGCATTAGATGTCGTTTTTTTCCAGAAGAATCCTAGAATAAACATGGCAAAAATACCTGGTGATACAAAGCCTGTATATTCTTGAATGTACTGGAAACCGCCCTTTTTGTCAATTCCCAAATGCGGAGCAATCAGTACGCCCAAAATCATGGCTGCTATAATCGCAATTTTACCTGTTACCACTAGATTAGCTTCCGTAGCATCAGGTTTAATTACTTTTTTATAAATGTCCAACGTAAATATAGTCGCAATACTGTTTGCCTTTCCAGCCAGAGAAGCCACTACCGCAGCAGTAAGTGCTGCAAAAGAAAGCCCTTTTAATCCGGCAGGTAAAAGATTAAGTAATACAGGATACGCGCGGTCAGGATTTACAGAACCATCTTGAAGCATTTCGGTTTGAAAGGCTCCATCCTTATATAGCACGTAAGCAGCTATACCAGGCAATACTACGATAATAGGCATCAATAACTTTAAAAACGCAGCGAATAAAATACCCGAACGAGCTGTTTTCAGATCAGCTCCTAAAGCACGTTGCGTGATATACTGGTTACAACCCCAGTAGTTCAAGTTCACAATCCACATCCCCCCTACAAGCACACTCAGTCCCGGAAGGTCGATATAATTTTCATTATCTGGTTTCAGTACCATGTGGAAATGCTCAGAAGCCTTACTGGTCATCAACTTATAACCATCTAAAATCCCTGTTGTTCCATAATGTTCTGAGACTAAACTAAGGGCCAGATAAGTGGTGGCCAATCCACCAAGGATTAAAAAGAATACCTGGATCACGTCAGTATAGCCAATAACCTTCATTCCACCCAAGGTAATGATGATCGCAAACGCTGCGATAGCATACATACAAAGATCGAGGTTGAAGCCCGAAATACTGCTTACCGCCAATGCGCCCAAGTACAGGATAGAGGTTAGATTAACCACTACATACAACAGCAACCAGAAAACAGCCATGATCATCGCTACCGTTCCATTATACCTTTGATGAAGGAATTGGGGCATGGTAGAGATTTTATTTTTCAGGTATACCGGAATAAAGAAAACGGCTACTACAATAAGTGTTGCCGCAGCCATCCATTCATAGGTAGCAATTGCGAGCCCCATTTTAAAGCCTGAGCCACTCATCCCGATAAATTGTTCGGCCGAAATGTTTGAGGCGATTAGAGAAGCTCCAATAGCCCACCAGGTAAGGGAGCCTTCTGCAAGAAAATAATCCTTAGAACCGCTGGCGGCAGATTTTTTCTTATTGTAAATATAGAGCCCATAAGCCGCTACAATTACAAAGTAAATTAAGAATACGATATAATCTTTCGTATCCAGCACGTTGGTTTTCATCAATTTGGTTTAGTTAGGTTTAATAATCGGTTACAAACTACGATTAAAATAAATTTAAATATAGCGATTGATTAAATTTTCCAAGTATTCTTGTTTCCCACTGCGCACTTCAGGCTCACCTTGTTGTACAGCATAGTTCCTTAAATCTTCCATACTTAACTTCCCTTGCTCAAATTCGGCCCCCTTACCACTGTCAAAAGAAGCGTAGCGATCGGCCCTTATAGTTTTATAATCTGACTTTTGAAGAATGGCATCTGCGGTTACCAAGGCGCGGGCAAAAATATCCATACCGCCAACATGTGCATAAAAAAGATCGGCAGGATCAGTTGAATTACGGCGAATCTTGGCATCAAAGTTAACACCACCACCTTTTAAACCACCACCTTCTAAAATAATCAGCATCGCTTCAGTTAATTCATTGATGTCATTAGGAAATTGATCTGTATCCCAACCATTTTGGTAATCTCCTCTATTTGCATCAATTGAACCCAATAAACCACTATCCACTGCAACCTGTAATTCATGCTGGAAGGTATGTCCGGCTAAAGTTGCATGGTTCACTTCCAGATTAAGTTTAAAATCAGCTAGCAAATCATATTCCTGTAAAAAGCCCCTTACTGTTGCTGCATCGTAATCATACTGATGTTTAGATGGCTCACATGGCTTTGGCTCAATAAAAAATGTGCCTTTAAAACCTTGTTTGCGTGCATAATCTTTAGCGGTATGTAAGAACTTAGCCAAATGCTCCTGCTCACGTTTCATATTGGTATTCAATAAGCTCATATAGCCTTCTCTTCCACCCCAAAAAACATAATTCTCTCCACCTAATGCAATTGTTGCATCTAAAGCAGCTTTAACCTGCGCCGCACCGTGTGCAAGTACATGAAAATCTGGGTTGGTTGATGCCCCGTTCATGTAACGTTTGTGGCTAAATAGATTGGCTGTTCCCCAAAGTAATTTCACGCCACTACTGGCTTGTTTTTCCTTCGCATACTCCACCAAAGCTTGCAATCTTCGCTCGTTTTCAGCAATATCATCGCCATAATCTACCACATCCACATCATGGAAACAGTAATAAGGCAATTGCATCTTCGTAATAAATTCAAAGGCAGCATCCATTTTATCTTTTGCCCTTTCTACCACATCTTTCTTTTCATCCCATGGAAAAATGTGTGTAGCGCCACCAAAAGGATCCGCACCATTTCCATTAAATGAATGCCAATAAGCACAAGCAAATTTAAAATGCTCGTTCATGGTTTTTCCTGCTACAACTCTATTTGCATCATACCATCTAAAAGCCAGCGGATTATCGCTATTCAGCCCTTCAAATTGTATCTGATCAATTCCCTTAAAAAATTCCTTTGCTCCTGTTACTACTTTTGTCATGTTGATATATTTTTTGATTCTAATTATAATGCTTTGTTTAAAAGGCTTTTCCATTCAGCGTATATGGGCTCGTAGGCCTCAGAATTTTTAGGCTCCAAATACCTGATCAGCTCATGTTGTGTAAATGCCGCTTCAGGGCTTTCAAAAATCCCCGCTCCAATACCTGCTCCAAGTGCCGCTCCTACGCTACCATCATTTTCATAGAGCTCTACCGGAACGCCGGTTACATCGACAAATGTTTGTGCAAATACCTCACTTAAAAATAAGTTAGCCATGCCTGCCCTGATCACCTTTGGTTGCATTCCATTTTCGCGCATAATATCAAGCCCATAGCGAAATGCAAACGCGATGCCCTCCTGTACTGCTCTAAAAATTTCAGCTTGTTTATGTAAATTGAGGTCGATGCCCAACAATTGTGCTCCTGTATATTTATTATTCAGCATCCGTTCGGCACCATTGCCAAAAGGCAATACTTTTAATCCTTTACTTCCAATGGGTGCTGTAGCTGCAAGATCATTAAGTGCAGCATAGGACAAATGAGGTGCAAAATTATGTTTTGCCCATCTGTACATACTTCCTGTACCGTTGATACATAACAATACACCAGTATGTTTTTGCTCCTTAGCATAAGTAACATGTGCAAAAGTGTTCACCCTCGACTCTGGATCGTAAGTCAGCTCATTGCTTACCCCATAAATTACGCCCGAAGTTCCGGCGGTAGCTGCAACTTCGCCTGGCTTAAGCACATTTAGAGACAAAGCATTGTTAGGCTGATCACCAGACTTATAAGAAACCGGGATCCCTTGCTGCAATCCCAATAACGCAGCTACATCAGCTTTAAGGGATCCATGGATAGAGAAGAGTGGTTTAATGTCGGGGATTAATTTTTGATCAATTCCATAATGTTCCATTACTTCTTTAGACACTTCATCCTTGTCAAAATTCCAAAACACACCTTCAGATAAAGATGCAATACTGGTCGTAATCTTCCCTGTGAATTTCATGGCAATGAAATCCCCCGGCAGCATTACTTTATCGGTCTGGCTGTAGATCTCAGGCTCGTTGTTCTTTACCCAGGCCAGCTTAGAAGCTGTAAAATTACCCGGAGAATTTAGCATCTCCTGTAAACACTTATCATGTCCTATGGCATCAAAAGCTTGCGCCCCCAAGTCTACCGCCCTACTATCACACCAAATGATGCTATCGCGCAAAACGTTTTGTTCTTTGTCAACAATCACCAAACCGTGCATCTGATAAGCGATACCTATCGCCTTAATATCCTTAGGATTAAAGATTCCTGTTGCATTTAATTGAAGAATAGCATGAACAGCATTTTGCCACCAGTCAACAGGTGATTGCTCCGCCCATCCAGATTTAAGGGATTTGATTTCCACTTCCTCTTCGGGATATTGAGCCGTAGCCACCCGCTTCTGGGTATCCACATCAACAACTGAAACTTTAATAGAAGATGTGCCTATATCGAGGCCTAATAAATACATATCATTTGGTTTAATAATTAATCGTGCAACCGTTTGCATAAAGGTAATTGTAAATTCATAAATCCCAACTTATTTTGCATAAAAATTGTATTTATTTTTGACCGATGAAAATAAACAGCCCTAAAAGTAACGCAACCGGTTGCACAACATGAAATATACATCTTGACTGATCCTATAATTTCCTTCTTTTTGTGTCGTTATATAATTACATTCGTACCTATGCCAGGGTTTATGATTTCGAAACGATTAAGTATATTATTTTTCTTGCTATTCTTTAGCATTGCGCTTAAAGCATCATCTATTTTAATCTATATGGATGAAGATCAAAAAAACCACCTTAAAGCTTATGGCATAGCCTACTGGGGGATCAAACAGCAAGCTGATGTAAGTTGGCTTTTAAATTATAGAGGAGGAAGCTTTTTAATCAAATACAATAAAGCTATCGAGGATGAATGTAAAACACGAGGGGTATCCTATCAAGTTTTAGCAGACGGCAAAGTTACAGCGATCCTAAACGAGATCAGCGACCCACAGGTAAACATGGAAATGGTAAAGCTTGAAAAAGCGCCAAAAATAGCGGTATACTCCCCTAAGAGTAAATTGCCATGGGATGATGCCGTAACCTTAGTGCTTACTTACGCAGAAATCCCCTACGATGTAGTATACGATGATGAGGTATTAAAAGATAAACTATCTGGCTACGACTGGCTGCACATGCACCATGAGGATTTTACAGGGCAGTATGGACGTTTCTGGAATGCTTTTAGAAATGCAACCTGGTATCGTGAGGATGTAAAGAATCAAGAGGCCGCAGCAAAGCGCAACGGCTTAAAAAAGGTTTCGGAAATGAAACTTGAAGTAGCTAAAAGAATAAAGGAATTTTGCGCTGGTGGTGGTTTCCTATTTGCCATGTGCTCTGGAACCGATAGCTTTGACATTGCTTTAAGTGCCGAAGGACTTGACATTTGTGAAAGCATGTTTGATGGTGACCCCGCAGATCCGCAAGCTCAGGCTAAGTTAAAATTCAATAGAACCTTCGCCTTTAAAGATTTTCAGCTTGATCTAAATCCTTCCAATTACGAATTTTCGGATATTGATGTCACCCAAACCCGTAGTTTAGTCCAAAGCAACGATTTCTTCACCTTATTTGACTTTTCGGCCAAATGGGACCTTGTACCGACAATGCTAACTCAAAACCACGACAAGGTAATCAAAGGCTTTATGGGACAAACCACAGCCTTTAGAAAGCGCCTGGTGAAACCTAACGTTACCGTACTGGGCGAAAACAAGGGAGCTGAAGAAGTGCGCTATTTAAATGGTGAAATTGGAAAGGGACAATTTACTTTTTATGGTGGGCACGATCCTGAAGATTATCAACATGCGGTAGGCGATCCTCCTACAGATTTAAACCTACATCCAAACTCACCGGGATACCGTTTGATATTAAACAATGTATTATTTCCTGCGGCTAAAAAGAAACCGCAGAAAACTTAATCATAAAAATTCCATTGTACGCCAAACTTGAACAATGCCCTATCTTGCATTGGATAGCGATTAACACCGTAATATCCTTTGACTGGTAAACCTTGGTTTACATAATCACACTTCAAAAACAGATTAGCCTTTCTTAAGCTCGCTTTTACCCAAACATCAACAATCGGCGTAGTAGCAAAGCTTTCATCAGATCCTACGTAAAACTGGCCAAGCGCAGGTGAATAAGAATAATTTCTATAAGGTGTATTGTATCTCACATCAAAACCTACATTGGTTTTAAGTGCTTTAAAGAAAGTTTGGTTTACATAGAAACTATTAAAAGTATAAACCTCAGGAGTACGGAGCACACCTGGATTATCTGTCTTCTGATAAACAACGTAACCATCCAAATGGAACTTGCCAAAAGTAAATTTCTTGCCAACAGCAATTTTTAACAGATTTAAACTTGTCCCAAGCTGAGTTGGCGTAACAGAAAGAACCTCAGCAACGGTTGGATCTCCGTTTGTTGGTAAATTCGCTTTAAAATACATGTAATTATTAATCAGATAATAATTTGCCGTAGCATCCAGTTTCAATTTTGGATTCTCGTATTTAAAAGAAAAATTAACCGTTTTTGTTCGGTCAAAATCATTGATCCAACGGTAATGGTTACCAAAATATCGGTTATAAATCTCTGCCGGAGATTTATTTTCAAAATATGCTCCCAAAACTACTCGGCCAATTGAATTACTTAGTAAGACATTGCTTCTAGCTTCATAATGAAAGTCCCCCATATTTCGTCCTTGAAATATCTGTTCTACATCCAAATTCAAATCAATACGATTACTGAATCGGTATCCCGCCGCCCCTAGCAAAGTCATATTTTGAAAGGTGGCCTCATAATCATAAAAATTAGTACCATCCCTATATAGGGCCAATTGCGAATAGTTATAATACTCGTGTCTAATTCCTGCATCCAGTTTCAACTCGTTTTTAATGAAGGCGCTTGACTTTGCCCTCAGAAAGAAACTATATAAAAACTCATTTTGAATGCGCGTATAACTAGTCGAATCATTCGTAAATGTACTATCAGCGTATCCTTTTGGAATTACAGTACGATCGTCTGCTTCATCCTTCTGAAAAGAATAAGCATTTTTATCATACTTAAACGTGTAGGTAATTTTATTGGTTGGCAATATCTTATCCGATATTTCTTGAGCCGAGCTGTCTATCCGACCAACAAAATAAGATTGCTTTATAAAAAAAGAACCCTGACGCCATAATTGTTTAGCTGTATTTAACCTTACTTGTTCAGCAATTCTACTGATGACGCGGTTAGCTGGAATCGTAAAAACCGAATCATTAGTAATGGAACCATTTTCCATTGCTTTTAAAGTATTAAAAACGGCATTACTCCATAAGTTATAACGTTTATTAGGAGATTGATACCAGGTAAAAAATGCACCATTAAGATCATCGCCTCTTTGTCTCGGATATATCCCATTTGCGCCTATCCGGTTAAAATTAGCCCCTATGTTCCAGTTCTTTTTAATATTTTGAGAGAGAATCACTTTAAAAACCTGCTCAGCCTCCCCTCCTGAAAGATAATAGAGACTACTAAAAGGAGTTCTGGCCTGATAATATTTAACATCATCCTGGGTCATTGCGTAATAATCGAGCGAATGGAAACCTACATCAAAACCAATAGATTTTGATGGCTCAAACAACATGGGCATAGCGGCTAAGCCTAGATTTCCAATACCTACTGTCGGCGTACGCGGCTGCAACAACACGCTAAAATTTTGAAAGCCATTTAAACTTGTATCCAAAGCCATTGTTTGGATGCTGTCTTTAGACAATTTAAGGGTAGTGTACCTTATATATTTAGAAGTGAATACGACTGAATCCAATCCCCCTTCTTCTTTTTTCCTTAGAGAATCGAGTTCCTTATTATCTCTAACCGTCGTCTTTAAATCCTGCGCGCACAATCGCCCAACACCAATGGTAAACAGCAAACTAACAAATAAAACAATGCGTTTATACATTACAGTGTAGAAATTAACTGGCTTAATATTTTTGTCATCATAGGTTCTGCAGTCCTTGCAGTTTCCAATATTTCATCTAAACTAACTGGCAATAACACTTCTGGAAAGCCTTCATCTGTCAACACAGAAATTGCAAAGACAGGCACATTCATGTGTTTAGCTACAATAACTTCCGGCACGGTGCTCATCCCAACGGCATCACCACCAATTATTCTAAGGTACTTATATTCTGCTTTAGTCTCCAGGTTAGGACCTGTTACAGAAACATAAACTCCCTGGTGGCAATCGATATTGTTTTCTTCTGCAATTTGCATAGCAGCATCAATCAGTTTGCGGCTATAAGGCTGGCTCATATCCGGAAACCTTGGTCCCATGTCGGCATCATTATGTCCTCTTAAAGGGTTTTCTGGCTGCAAGTTGATGTGATCATTAATGATCATCAAATCTCCCTTTTTAAAGTTTGGATTTAAAGACCCCGCAGCGTTTGAAACAAATAAACAATGTATCCCCAATGCCTTCATTGCTCTGATTGGAAAAGTAATTTGCTGCATGCTATATCCTTCATAGTAATGTAGGCGACCCTGCATGGCAATTACTTTTTTACCTCTTAAAGTTCCAAAGATTAACTTCCCAGAATGAAATTCAAGTGTAGATATGGGAAAGTTAGGTATATTAGAATACATTAAATTGTACTCGACCTCTATTTCGTTAACCAGGCCACCAAGGCCTGTCCCTAAAACAATTCCAACTTCAGGTTGAAAATTATTCGTTTTGAGTTTTATATATTCAACGGTTTCGTGTAGTGCTTGAAACATAGTCTAAAATCTTTTGATCAAATGTATTTTTATCTTCTTTTTGTAGTTCTATTTTAATCGGCAAATAAAACACAGGTAAATTTAACAGTAATTCTTTGAAACTAACATCTAATAAACGTTGTGCATCCTTTTCTGTTGTAACAATGATTTTTTCTTTCGAAGGATCGTTATTGAAAGCCTGAACAAGTTTCATCACATCTTGCATGCGAAAGTGATAATGATCAGGATAATCATGATGCTGAATCGCACCTGAATAGGTCTTTAAGTAGTTAATTAAAGGTAATGGGTTGGCGATACCAGTAAGCAAAAACACAGTTGTGTTAGAAGTTATTGATGCACAAGGCTGTGTGGCAGACGAAAACAAATGCTTTAATTCGCCATAGGTAATAAATGAAAAAGACAGCTCATTCTTGGCCTTTTCATTAAATCTTTCGACACATTTCAATCTTTCCCCTTCTGCAATTACTATAGGCCCCTTAGTAATGAGCAGTGCTTGTGCTCTTTTATAGCCCGAAAAAGGTTCGCGTAAATTCCCTGCAGGCAACAAAAACTGCGGACTTAATAATTTTTGGTATTCGAAAAGCAAAATGCTGAATCCTGGAGTTACACTCCGGTGTTGGTAGGCGTCATCTAAGATAATCAGGTCATGACTGTCTTTTAACCGATTAATCCCTGTCACTCTATCTTCACAAACGGCGACAGTAATTTGTTTAAATTTGCTATAAAATTGCATAGGTTCATCACCTATGGTTTGTGCCGTAGCGCTTTCATCTGCCAGGATAAAACCTTTAGTTTTCCGGCCATATCCTCTGCTGAGTATCGCGATCTTATGATCAGAAAGCAGGCTTACTAAATATTCGGTTACCGGGCTTTTACCAGATCCTCCTACAACCAGGTTACCCACACAAATTACAGGAATGTCAAAACGTGTTGATTTAAAAAGTCCTAGATCATATAACTTATTTCTTAATACAATGACTATTCCATAGCCAATGGAAAAAGGGAACAGTAGTAATCTTAGATATTTAATCATGTTTAGGGTTCAAAAATAAGAATTATATCAGCGCATTGTATGAAGATAATACAGAATGCAGCATTTTACCACTCTAATAAAAATAAAAACTACCTTTGTAAAAACAACTTATTATATCATGCTTAAAGGATTTTTTAACGTACCAACTCCTGTAAATGAGCCCATTTTGGGTTATGCCCCAGGAAGTAAAGAACGTGAACTTTTAATGGCAGCTATTGCCGATGCCCGTGCTAAACAGATTGAAATACCAATGCATATTGCTGGTAAGGAAGTCCATACTGACAATAAAGGCAAGGTTACTCCTCCTCACGATCACCAACATATTCTTGGACAATACAGCAAGGGCGAGAAAGCTCATGTAACACAAGCAATTGATGCTGCTCTGGCTGCTAAAGCTAACTGGGAAAACCTAGCTTGGGAACACCGTGCAGCGATCTTTTTAAAGGCAGCAGATCTAATTGCTGGTCCTTATCGTTATAAGTTAAATGCAGCGACTATGCTGGGGCAATCTAAAAATGCTTACCAGGCAGAAATTGATGCAGCTTGTGAGCTGATTGACTTCTTACGTTTCAACGTAAGTTACATGTCCGATATTTATAAACAACAACCTCCTGTATCTCCTAAAGGATCATGGAACAGAGTTGAGCAACGCCCACTAGAAGGTTTTGTATTCGCCCTAACTCCATTTAACTTTACAGCTATTGCAGGTAACTTGCCTACTTCGGCTGCCATGATGGGTAACGTAGTGGTTTGGAAACCAGCAAACACGCAGATCTATGCAGCCAATGTATTGATGCAGATCTTTAAAGAAGCAGGTTTACCCGATGGTGTAATTAACCTTGTTTACGTATCAGGTCCTGATGCAGGTGATGTGATTTTTAGTCACCCTGATTTTGCAGGTATACACTTTACAGGTTCTACTGGTGTTTTTCAAAACATATGGAAAACTATTGGTAATAACATTCATAAGTTTAAAACCTACCCACGTATCGTTGGTGAAACTGGTGGTAAAGACTTTATTTTAGTACATGGTTCTGCTGAGGCTGAAGCTTCAAGTACTGCAATTATCCGTGGTGCATTTGAATACCAGGGACAAAAATGCTCGGCAGCTTCACGTGTTTACGTAGCTAAGAGTGTATGGCCTAAAGTAAAAGAATATATGTTGCGCGACCTAGCTACCTTTAAAATGGGTGGTACTGAAGATTTCAACAACTTCATGAACGCAGTTATTGATGAGAACTCTTTTGATAAGCTGACTAAATATATTGATGAGGCTAAAAAAGATAAAGGCGTAGAAATTATGGCCGGTGGTGGTTACGACAAATCTAAAGGTTACTTTATTGAGCCTACAGTTTTAGTTGTTGACGATCCAAAATATACAACAATGTGCGAAGAGTTGTTTGGCCCTGTTTTGACGGTTTACGTTTACGAGGACAAAGATTTTGATCAGGTATTAGAAATTATCGACACAACCTCTATCTACGCATTAACAGGTGCTGTAATTGCTCAGGATCGTTATGCTATTGAAAAAGCATCACACGCTTTGAGAAATGCAGCAGGAAACTTCTACATCAATGATAAGTGTACTGGTGCGGTAGTTGGACAGCAGCCATTTGGTGGCGCCAGAGGTTCTGGTACTAACGATAAAGCTGGTTCAATGATCAACCTTTTACGTTGGGTATCTCCACGTGCGATCAAAGAAACTTTTGATATGCCAAAGGATTATCGTTATCCATTCTTAGGGTAAAAAATAACCGTTCTCCTCAGAGAAGGTGATTTTTGGTCATCGAGTAGGAAGGTAATCATTATTTGATTACCTGTCCCCTCACACCACCGTACGTGCCGTTCGGCATACGGCGGTTCATTAAACATAAACAGCTTTAGGGGCTACTATTTCTTTAAGACTTAGTAGCCCTTGTTTCTTTAAAAATGCGTTGTTAAGCGTCCTGGTCAGGATCGGACTATGCACCGTTCTCCAATAGCCTTTACGAGTATTTCCCCATTGATAGGCTTGATAGGGTTTTACCCCTAGTTTCTCAAGCTGCTTAACACGAGTTTTTACCTGTTTCCATTGAACCCAGTAGCATAGTCGAACCCGACTACGAACCCATTCATCCAACTCTCCGAATACCGTTTTAGCATCACTCAACTTAAAGTAATTTCCCCAACCTTGGTTCAATTGTCTGATTTGCATCATCCGATCTTCCATCGTAGAGGGTTTCCTTCGACAGGTGATGCCACGGATCTTATCCTTGTAGATGACAATGCTTTTCCGGTGTACGGTAATACCCTTGGAGCCCTTCTTATGATAGAAAGTAAACCCTAGTAATCGGGTTCGCCATGGCCGGGTCACCACACTCTTCTCTACATTGACTTTGAGTTTTAGTTCCTTTTCAATGTAGGCGCTGATACTTTCCATCACCCGATCTCTTGCCCGCTTACTCTTCACGTAGATGCTACAATCATCCGCATACCGCACAAAACGATGCCCACGCCTTTCTAGTTCCTTATCCAGTTTATCCAGAATAATATTAGAAAGTAATGGGCTTAGTGGACCTCCTTGTGGAACGCCTTGTTTACAACACACCATCTTCCCATCGTCATCAATATCAGCCCGAAGTATACTATGAATGAGTTTTAACACTCGCTTATCAGCGATGTTCTTACTTAGTTCATTCATCAGGTAGTCATGGTTTACCCGGTCAAAGAATTGTTCCAGATCAAGGTCTACAACATGGCTATAGCCTGCGTTGATGTACTCCTTTGCCTTTTCCAAGGCCTGATGGGCATTCTTCTCGGCGCGAAAGCCATAGCTATTTTCCGAAAAATCAGGATCATACAGTTTAACCAGTACCTGCGAGATAGCTTGTTGAATCAGCCTATCCATGTATGTAGGGATACCTAATAAACGGACCCCTCCATTAGACTTAGGAATCTTAACCCGCTTGACTGCTTTAGGCCCATATTTACCTTCCTCCAGTTGGCTTTTGATCAATGACCATTCAGCTTTAACCTGCTCGGAAAAGTCTGAAAAACCAATATGATCAACTCCGGCAGCCCCTTTGTTTCCCACAACCCGGTCATAGGCCGGATGCAGGTTGCTTTTACTAATGATTTCTTCGAGTAACATGTCGAATTGCTTTTTTTTTCCCCTCTGTTTCCTTGTTTCCTGCTTTCTTTCAAGACATCGCTCAGCGCTCCCTGCTACTTTTCTGCTTCCAGCATATTCCTTACAGGCCCAGCTCTCCATTCGGAGTTTTCTGCTTTCTTTACGACAATCCCATTTCCGGTAGTACTACTCGGACGTTTAATGTTCAGCCCTTCCTTCTAAAAAAAAGTACTATGGCCTCTGCTGACTTCTGCGGGGCCAGTTGTGTATTGCTACAGAACCTTGTTCCTTCGGGAGGCGCATCCCCCTCCGGCAACTGCCCGGCAGATCTCCCCGGGTAAGAGCGCAAACTTTCTCTCCATATACCTGTCGAATATACAGCAGGATGTTTCGGATAGTTTAGGGCTTTGTTTTGTTGTGCAAACTCACCCACATCCAACTGCCTGATTCGCTTCCTGTTCGTCAGGCCGGAGATTTACCGCCGGCTTCCTTCAGATTCCTCCTCACGGAGGACACCCTTGCCTTAGGTTAACGCTTCCCACTATCAAGGCGCGTTCGGGACTTCCACCCTAGAGCTTGCGCCCGTGCCGGGCGCACACAAAAACAAAAACTCCCGGTGATGAACCGGGAGTTTTTTGTATGTCTAAACTAAAATTGTTAGTTATCAAATCTTATGGACTGGCAACAGCTACATTTGACCGCTTAATTGCAAATAATATACTACGGTTAGTACAATTCCCAAAAATACACCTATAACAGAGGCTGCATTTACTTTAGCTCCCTTTAGCCAGTCGATAATAATAAACAATATACCTAAAGGAGGTACCAACCCTATCAATGAATAGGCGGTCATCACATTTTTATAATTTTCCTTTTTCATCTTTATCAATTTATCATTGGGTTCAAAACTAATCTCTCATATGCTAATCTAAGATAGTAATTTCAGTACAATAACTTTGTCCAAAACGAATAATAAAAAAAGGCTCCCGCATTGAATATGCAAGGAACCTTTATTTATTTAAGGTTAGAATTACGCTCTATTTTTGAGCTTGCATTTTAAATACCGGAGAAATATCTTCAGGCCCAGATGCACTTACCTGCAGATCTTTAATCAATCCTGTTTCCAGACTATACACCCAAGCATGAACAGCCAATTCCTGACCTGATGCCCAAGCATTTTGCACAATAGATGTACTCATAACATTCGCTGCACCTTCTATTGCATTGAGTTCAACCAAACGATTCGATCTCTTTACAGGATCTTTAATTGTTTGCATCTCACGATCATGCATCCGGATAACGTCTTTGATATTTCTTAACCAATTGTCGATCAAACCAACCTGTTTATCACCCAAAGCAGCATTTACACCACCGCAACCATAATGGCCGCACACAATGATATGTTTTACTTTTAATACATTAACTGAATAATCCAACACACTCAGTAAATTCATATCCGTATGTGTAACTACATTTGCAATGTTACGATGTACAAAGATATCACCGGGCATTGTATTCGTAATTTGATTTGCCGGCACACGACTGTCAGAACATCCAATCCAAAGAACCGGAGGAGCCTGACCAGCAGAAAGTCTGGCGAAAAATGTTGGATCTTCTTTAAGCGTTTCCGCTACCCAATCCTTATTTCCCTGTAATAGACCTTCGTATGTTATTTTGTCTGTATCTTGTTTTTCTAATTTAGCACACATAATATTTTAATTATTAATTTCTTCAATGACTTTATTATTCAATTTTGGTACGGTATACTGCTCCTTTACGTTTTCAAGCATGACAATGACACCCTTTGTATAAGCGTTGTGCTTATAATTAAAAATGGTCTCCAACACATCCGGATCAATATACCGGGAGTTGGTTCCATCAATAATCACATTTGTTTCTTTTGGAATGTTATTTAAAACGACCTGAATAGCAGCTTTGTTTAAGAAAGATACTTCTTCTGCCAGTTTAATTCTGATGTTCTTTTTATTTCCTTCTTCCTGAATTTTGTAGAAGTATGGATTACGCATATTGGTACGTAGCAAGTAAAATACAGAGAATAGCATACCTATGGCTACGCCTTTTAAAAGGTCAGTAAGCAGTACGGCTACGATCGTGATCACAAATGGAACGAACTGGTCCCAACCTTTGTGGAACATGTGCTTAAATAATGCCACTCGTGTAAGTTTATAACCTGTTACCAATAGTATAGCAGCTAAACATGCCAAAGGTATCATATTTATCAAACCTGGAATAAAAAGTAACGATAAAAGCAACCATAATCCATGAAAAATTGCTGACATCTTGGTTCGTCCACCTGCATTTACATTTGCCGAACTACGTACAATAACTGATGTTAAAGGTAAACCACCCAACAAACCACTAGCCATATTACCCGCACCTTGAGCCATTAACTCTCTATTGGTTGGCGACACTCTTTTAATAGGATCAATTTTGTCAACAGCCTCAATACTTAACAAAGTTTCTAAACTCGCTACTACAGCAATGGTGGCAGCTACTACCCAAACTTTTCCATTCATAATTTGCGAAAAATCCGGTGCTATAAACAAATTTTTAAACTCCGACCAGCCACTTACTACTGGTATTTCTACCATTTGTTTTGCCTCTAGGGCATATCCTGTACCTTGAAAAACCAAGCTTAAGCCAACACCTAAAATTACAACTACCAATGGAGCAGGAATTGCACTAAGTTTTTTAAACTTAGGCCAGTAAATAAGCACTAAGATAGACAATCCACTAATCACTACGGCCGCCAAGGTAAAATGATTTAAGGCATTTCCTACAGCGGAAAAGGTATTCTCATTATCGCCTTGGAAAAAACTTTCATCTCCAAAAAAATTTGAATCAACTCCTAACGCATGAGGTAATTGTTTAAGAATCAAGGTTAGTCCAATTGCAGCTAACATCCCTTCAATTACGCTTGACGGAAAATAGTTGCCTATAGTACCACCTTTTAATAAACCAAGCACAAGTTGCATTGCACCGGCAAGAACCACAGCAAGTAAAAAGGTTTGATAACCTCCTAACGTACCTATAGCACCCAAAACAATAGCGGTTAATCCCGCCGCCGGACCACTTACACTTAACTGCGAGCCACTAAGACTCGCCACAATTATTCCCCCAACTATACCTGTAATAAGACCCGCAAATAACGGAGCACCTGAGGCTAGTGCTATTCCTAAACATAAAGGCAATGCTACCAGAAATACTACGATACTGGATGGCAAATCACGCTTTAAATTCTTTTTTAATATATACTTCTTCACTTCCAATCTTGAAAAGACTGAGTTTCCACTTTGCATAAAAATAATTCTAATGTTGTAACTAATTTTTTAAAAAATGCATAGCTATCCCTACGAGGGAGTTCTGCAGCAAAAAATCAGCACCTGTTAGGAGGCGGCGTTGGTACCGAAGGGTGGAATGGATCGACGTATCGTTTAAAATGATTAATAAAACTGTTGTTTATACCATAATGACTAAGTACAGCCGAAAAGCTATAGTCGTAGTGCATATCGATTTTAAAATCACAAAGTTTTACTTTTGATTTGCCGCTTTCGCCATCTGCGCTATGCTCTACTTCTATTTGCATTATCACAGCGTTCATAATCTCTTTGTCAATATGATTAAAAAACACAGGCGCACCAGATATCATCATCTTCGCTGAGAAGATGCCAAGAAAGGCGATAATAATAAATAAACGATATTTCCTTAGGAACATTTATCTCTGGTTTTAGTATTAGCTATCTTCAAAAATAACTCCAAAATAGGTTAACTAGCAAATCAAGATGTAATAAAAATGTAATTTAGTTGTGATAAAACAATAGTTTACTTGTATAAAATTGAAAATCTACTCATCAATTTATAGAAAAATGAAGCATTAAGCGTAATTTAGGCCACTTATATACCTTCATCTGTTTATGAAACAATTATTATTCAGTTTATTGCTTTTATGCCCGTTTTTTGCATTTTCACAGAGCAATAACTCCCCTTCTAGCTACGATCCACACGAAATTGCCATTACAGGTTACCTTCAAACGCAATATCAACGTGCACAATCACCAGGGATATCATCGTTTTCTGGTGGAAATTTTGAAAAAAACTCACAGGATCGTTTCATGATCCGTAGAGGTAGACTAAAAATTGACCGTTCTGACAAATATTCAAGTATTGTTTTTCAAATTGATGCCACACAAAATGGTGTTGCATTAATGGATGCTTTTATACAACTGCATAGACCTGATTCAAAAAACTTATTGTTTACTGCTGGATTGTTCAACCGCCCTTTTGGATACTCTATTGTATATTCATCAGGATATCGCGATTTTCCGGAAAGAGCTAGAGTATTCCAAACCTTAATGCCCCGCGAAAGAGATATTGGTGCTATGGTTACCTTTAGACCAGACCATAAAATGTTCCATTTCTTAACTGCCGAATTGGCCGTAATTAACGGAAGTGGATACTCAGCAAGAGATTATGACACTAAAAAAGATATTGTTGGGAACCTCGGCTTTAGGTTTGACAGTCTCGCCAACAAAAAACTACATATAGGTTTTGGCGGTTCCTTTTATAAAGGCTCGGTACGTAATGATAAGGAAACCTATTATACAAGTACAAGCAATGGCTTTGTTAAAAACACAAGCCCAAATAATGTAGGATCGAATGCAAAACGTAATTATTATGGTGGAAACTTGCAAATACAGTATGACAATACTTTCGGAGCTACATCATTTAAAGCAGAATATGTTGCGGGTACACAACCTGGTGTAGCCAGCACATCGAGCACTACAGGTGCGATTGCCAGCCAGAGTTTTGCGGCACAACCAGCTACCGATCTATATCTGCGCCCATTTTCAGGATATTACCTGTGGCTTTCTCAACGGATAGCAAAAAGTAGGTTCACTGCATTATTAGCTTATGATGTTTACGATCCTAATACTGATGTTAAGGAAAGTGAGATTGGTGCGCCCAACAGCTTCACTACCGCTGGAGATATTAAATTTAGTACTTTAGGCTATGGCATGACTTGTCAGGTTGGTCCAAGAATAAAATTAACGGCTTATAACGAGCATGTTGTAAACGACACTACTGAATTACCTGAATATGTAAATGATCTTAAGGATGATGTATTTACGATGAGGTTGCAATATCGTTGGTAATAGATATATTTATAATATTTGATAAAATCATTTTTAATGAAGGATAAGATAGAGTTACTAGAAGATAAAATTCAACAAGCTCTGGCTGGTGGTGGTACAGCCCGAATTGAAAGTCAACATAAAAAAGGCAAACTTACTGCAAGGGAAAGAATCCATTTTTTAATGGACGAAAACTCTTTTGAAGAAATCGGAATGATGGTTACGCATCGCAGTACCGATTTTGGGATGGAACGCGAAAAATATTTAGGTGATGGTGTAGTAACCGGATATGGCAATATTAATGGCCGCTTGGTATACGTATTCTCTCAGGATTTCACTGTCTTTGGTGGCTCATTATCAGAAACTCATGCCGAAAAGATTTGCAAAATCATGGATATGGCCATGAAGAACGGTGCTCCTGTTATTGGTTTGAATGATAGCGGTGGTGCCCGCATACAAGAAGGCGTGGTTTCCTTGGGCGGTTATGCTGATATTTTTTACAGAAATGTTCAGGCATCAGGGGTTATCCCTCAATTATCGGCTATCATGGGCCCTTGTGCTGGCGGAGCGGTATACTCTCCTGCCATTACAGATTTCATATTAATGGTGGAAAACACTTCTTATATGTTTGTTACTGGCCCTAATGTGGTTAAAACAGTAACACACGAGGAAGTGAGTTCGGAAGAACTTGGTGGTGCTTCTACACATGCTACCAAATCGGGTGTAACTCATTTTGCCTGTAGCAATGAGCTTGATGCGATCAATCATGTAAAAAAATTGCTGAGCTATATGCCGCAAAATTGTGAGGAAGTACCAGCTCAATTGCCTTACGAAATGGCCAATGAGAATAGGCCGGCATTAAATGACATTATGCCTCAAAATGCAAATCAACCATATGATGTGCGGAGTATTATTGAGGCGACTACAGATAGCGAGAGCTTTTTAGAGGTGCATAAGGATTATGCGGAGAATATTGTTGTCGGCTTTGCCCGTCTTGCAGGCAGAAGCATTGGTATTGTAGCCAATCAGCCAGCTTACCTTGCTGGGGTTTTAGACAACCATGCCTCAACTAAAGCAGCAAGGTTTGTCCGTTTTTGCGATTGTTTCAACATCCCCCTACTCGTTTTTGAAGATGTTCCAGGATTTTTACCAGGAACAGATCAGGAATGGAATGGGATCATTACTAATGGGGCTAAATTACTTTATGCCTTTAGTGAAGCTACGGTGCCACGCATTACAGTGATCACCAGAAAAGCTTACGGCGGCGCCTACGACGTAATGAACTCCAAACATATTGGTGCCGATTTAAATTATGCATGGCCTACAGCAGAAATTGCTGTTATGGGGGCTAAAGGTGCGGCCGAAATCATCTTCAAAAAAGAAATTACGACTGCAGAAAAACCAGAAGAAAAATGGCTAGAGAAGGAAAAGCTTTATTCTGAAACTTTTGCTAACCCTTATCGTGCTGCTGAGCGCGGTTTTGTAGATGAGGTGATAGAACCTTCGCAAACCAGAAATAAGCTCATTAAAGCCTTTAAAATGCTGGAAAACAAAGTTGTAAATACGCCCCGCAAAAAACACGGAAATATACCTCTATAAAATTTAAAGCCTAACCATTTGGAAACTCAAATTGAGCAGATCAGATTTGATTTAACCTGGCCCATCAGGCATGAGGCGATGTATCCTGATTTACCTTTTGATGCAATTAAACTAGCGGATGATCCTAATGGTTTACATTTCGGACTATATGCAAACCATCAACTCATTGCCGTCGTTTCCCTATTTAACGTAGGGAATATTTACCAATTCAGAAAATTTGCGACTAAAACTACCGAACAAGGTAAAGGCTATGGGACGATATTGCTAAATCATGTCATCAATTATGTAAATGAAATGGGCGGACAAAAACTATGGTTTAATGCCCGTGTTTCTGCCACAGGGTTTTACAACAAGTTTGGTATGATACAGACTGATCAACCCTATATCAGTAACGGCATTGAATTTGTCACCATGGAGTTACAACTGAACAATTAACCGGCGACTTATCCCCGGTTTTATATATTTGCTTACAATAAAAAAACAGAATAATGGCTAAAAAGAAAGACGACAAGCAGAATCATGTTACTGTGGTTAATAAAAAATCACTGCAGTTTTTTGAAAAATATATCAACAACCCTTCTCCCACCGGCTTTGAATATCCAGGTCAGAAATTATGGCTTGACTATCTAAAACCATATATCGATGAAAGTTTTATTGACAATTATGGCACCGCTGTAGGTGTAATTAATCCTAAAGCCGAATTTAGAGTAGTAATTGAAGCACATGCGGATGAAATCTCTTGGTTTGTGAATTACATCACCGAGGATGGATTAATCTATGTAATCCGTAATGGAGGCTCAGATCATCAGATTGCGCCTTCTAAAAGGGTTAATATCCATACTGACAAAGGTATGGTAAAGGCTGTATTTGGATGGCCAGCGATACACACCCGTCATGGTGGTGAAAAAGAAGAAGCGCCTGCCCTTAAAAATATATTCCTGGATTGCGGATGTACTTCCAAAGATGAAGTGGAAAAACTAGGCGTTCATGTAGGCTGTGTAATTACCTACGAAGATGAATTTATGGTTTTAAACGACCGCTATTATGTTGGCAGAGCGTTGGATAACAGAGCGGGTGGTTTTATGATTGCCGAAGTGGCGCGTTTACTTCAGGAGAATAAAAAGAAACTTCCATTCGGATTGTATATTGTAAACTCGGTACAGGAAGAAATTGGTTTACGTGGTGCCGAAATGATTGCGCACAGAATTAAACCTCATGTTGCAATTATTACCGACGTAACGCATGATACGACCACACCAATGATCAATAAAAAAACTCAGGGTGATTTGGCTTGCGGTAAAGGGCCTGTAGTTTCTTATGCCCCAGCAGTACAAACCAACCTAAATAAATTGTTGATTGAAACTGCTGAAAAGAATAATATTCCTTTCCAACGCCAGGCATCTTCACGCTCAACAGGTACCGACACTGATGCTTTTGCATATTCTAATGGAGGTGTTCCATCTGCACTGATTTCATTACCACTACGTTATATGCATACCACAGTCGAGATGATCCACAAGGAAGATGTAGACAATGTAATCAGCTTGATCTATCATGCTTTATTAAACATCGAAAAAGATCACGATTTCAGATACGGTAAATAATATTAGCTAATAAAAAAAGGAGGGGTGTTTGATTTTTTTCAGACACCCCCCTTTCTTTTTTTAATCCCATGGGTTTTGTTACTTTTATAATATCATCGTTAAAAATCAATTACTTATGAGCGATCAATCAGCAAAATTCACAGAAAAAATTAAAGCTTCGTATAAACCATCCGGTTCATATATTTATTTAGGTGCTGGTATATTAAATGGTGAGGTACTGTCTGACGCTGAAGTAAACTTATCCTTACATATGATGAACAGGCACGGATTGGTTGCCGGAGCGACTGGTACAGGAAAAACCAGAACACTACAACTGCTTGCCGAACAACTATCGGATGCCGGAGTGCCTGTTTTTATGTTAGATGTAAAAGGTGATTTATCCGGATTAAACCAACCTGGAGTTAGTAACCCTAAAATTGAGGAAAGGTCTCAACAGCTTAATAAACCATTTAATCCATCGGGCTTTCCCCTGGAACTTTATTCATTATCAGGTAAGCTTGGTGCACAAATGCGAGCAACCGTTTTGGAGTTTGGCCCCACCCTGTTAGCCAAAATCCTTGATTTAAATGACACCCAATCCGGCGTATTAGCAGTTATATTCAAATATGCGGATGACAATAAAATGCCCATTATAGACCTGAATGATCTTAAAAAATTAGTTAACTACCTGGCCGAAGATGAAGGCGCTGAAGAGATTAAAAGCACTTATGGCAAAATATCAACTGCTACCTCAGGTACCATTTTAAGAAAAATAGTAACCATAGAGCAACAAGGACTAAGCGCTATGTTTGGGGAACGTTCTTTTGATATTGAAGATCTTTTTGAAAAAGTAGATGGTAAAGGAACAATTAGCTTGCTGAATATTTCTGATGTTCAGACCCAACCAGTTTTATACTCTACATACCTGTTAAGCTTACTGGCCGAAATATTTTACAGTATGCCGGAGGCTGGCGACTTGGACAAACCTAAACTGGTTTTCTTTTTTGATGAAGCCCATTTACTATTCAACAACTCCTCTAAAGCCTTTTTAGAACAAATCGAAACCATCATCAGGCTAATCAGATCTAAGGGCATAGGCGTCTTCTTTTGCACTCAGGCGCCTACAGATGTACCCGAAAGCGTATTGTCACAATTAGGAAATCGTATACAGCATGCTTTAAGGGTATTCACGCCCAATGATGCCGATGCTTTAAAGAAGACAGTCAATACTTATCCCCGATCGGATTTTTACAAGATTGATGAAATATTAACATCACTGGGAACGGGCCAGGCATTAATTACCGTATTAAACGAGAAAGGTATACCAACGGAGGTAGCAGCAACCATGCTTACTCCCCCCAGAGCCATTATGGCTCCACTAGCACTTGCAGACTATAATTCTTTGGTTCAAGCCAGTCCTATGACTACAAAATACGCACAGGCTATCGATCCTGAAAGCGCATATGAAATACTAACCAAACGTGTTAATGATAAATTAGGAGACCAAGGGGAGGTGGAGCAAACACCAGCTCCTGCAAAAGGAGAAAAAAGTATCATTGAGCAAGTCATGGGCGCGACAATAACCAGGCAGATAGGCAAAGAAATTGTCCGGGGAATATTTGGTATGCTTACCGGTAAAAAACCGCGCAGCAGCGGAGGTAAGGGGATATTTGGATTTTAACTTAAAAAACTATTCTTAGATGAATCAAAAAATGTATTTTAGCCCTTTAAAATTTTAACGTTTACATTGATTATTAACCAATTCATTATTTTAATTGAATGAAACCTACCCTACTAATATTAGCCGCCGGTATGGCGAGCCGTTATGGCAGCATGAAACAAATTGATGGCTTCGGTCCAAACGACGAAACTATTATCGACTATTCAATACACGATGCAATAAAGGCAGGTTTTGGCAAAGTAGTCTTTATCATCAAGGAAGAATTTGTAGATAACTTTAAAGCTATTTTTGAGCCAAAGCTGAGTGGTAAAATTGAGACAGATTATGTATTCCAAAACTTTGATTTAAAACAGTTTGGAATCGAAGAAGAAATCTATCGTGAAAAACCATGGGGAACGGCTCATGCCATTCTTTCGGCTAGAAATGCCATTAAAGAACCATTTTGTGTAATCAATGCCGATGATTATTATGGCTTTGATGCTTTCAGTAAAATGGTAGACTTTCTAAATAATGAAGCAACGGATAGTAATTACTCTATCGTTGGCTACCAGATTGGAAAAACCCTATCTGATTTTGGATCAGTTTCTCGCGGAGTTTGCAAAACTAGTGACGCAGGTTACCTGGAAGAAATTACAGAGCGTACACAAGTTTATAAAAAAGGAGATGCTATCGTTTATGAAGAAAATGGTGTAGAGTATCCTTTAGAGTATAATACGCCTGTTTCAATGAACTTCTGGGGATTTACACCAGCAGTATTTAAACTAACTGAAGACTTGTTTAAAGTATTTGCTTTAGCGAACAAAGATAAGCCTAAAGCGGAGTTCTTTATTCCTTTAATTGGCGAGAACCTAGTTAAAAGCAATGCAGCAAGCTTTAAAGTTATCCCTACGGATAGCCAGTGGTTTGGTGTAACTTATAAAGAGGATAAACCATTTGTACAAAACTGTATAGATGAGCTAGTTAAAAATGGCACCTATCCTGAAAACCTTTGGAATTAATCTACATCAATTATAAAAAGGAAAGGCCCTTGATCAATGATCAAGGGCCTTTCCTTTTTATAGAAATCAACGATTACTTTTTGTCGTCTTTAACTTCTTCGAAGTCAACATCAGTAACGTTATCGCCGTTATCAGCAGCATGTCCGCTAGCCTGACCTTCTGCACCAGCTTCTGGCTGTGCACCGTCCTGACCACCTTTATACATCTCTTCTGAAGCAGCATTCCATGCATTTTGCAATTCTTCCTGAGCTGCATCAATATCAGCAAAGTTTCTTGCTGCATGAGCATCTTTAAGTTTTTTCAAACCTTCTTCAATAGGTGCTTTTTTATCAGCAGAAAGTTTGTCGCCAAACTCTTTTAATTGTTTCTCAGTTGTGAAAATTAAAGCATCAGCACCATTGATTTTCTCAGCTTCTTCTTTAGCAGATTTATCAGCATCAGCATTTTGCTCTGCTTCTTCTTTCATCCTTTTGATCTCTTCATCCGTTAAACCTGAAGAAGCTTCGATACGGATTTTTTGCTCTTTCCCAGTAGCTTTATCTTTAGCACTTACGTGTAAGATACCATTCGCATCAATATCAAATGCTACTTCTACCTGAGGAACTCCACGTGGAGCTGGTGGAATACCATCTAAAATGAAACGACCAATTGTACGGTTATGAGCAGCCATTGGACGCTCTCCCTGTAAAATATGGATCTCTACAGAAGGCTGGTTATCAGCAGCAGTAGAGAAAGTTTCTGCTTTTTTAGAAGGAATAGTAGTGTTAGCTTCAATTAACTTAGTCATTACACCACCCATAGTTTCAATGCCTAAAGAAAGTGGAGTAACATCTAATAACAATACATCCTTAACTTCTCCAGTTAATACACCACCTTGAATTGCAGCACCAATAGCTACAACCTCATCAGGGTTTACACCTTTAGATGGTTCTTTACCAAAGAAAGCTTTTACTGCTTCCTGGATAGCAGGAATACGTGTTGAACCACCAACTAAAATGATCTCATCAATATCACTTGTTTTTAAACCAGCATTTTTCAAAGCAGATTTACAAGGATCAATTGTACGTTTGATTAAATCACTAGCCAATTGCTCAAATTTAGCACGGCTTAATGATCTAACAAGGTGTTTAGGTCCTGTTGCATCGGCAGTGATATAAGGAAGATTGATTTCAGTTGAAGTCGTGCTTGAAAGCTCAATTTTAGCTTTTTCAGCAGCTTCTTTTAAACGTTGTAATGCCATTGGATCTTGGTGAAGATCCATACCATTTTCGTTTTTAAACTCATCAGCTAACCAATCGATAATGATATGATCAAAGTCATCACCACCTAAGTGAGTATCACCATCAGTAGATTTTACTTCAAATACACCATCACCTAATTCAAGTACAGAAACGTCATGAGTACCACCACCGCAGTCAAACACAACGATTTTCATGTCCTTATGAGCTTTATCTAAACCGTAAGCTAAAGCAGCTGCAGTTGGCTCATTGATGATACGTTTTACAGTTAAACCTGCAATTTCACCAGCTTCTTTTGTAGCTTGACGCTGAGCATCATTAAAGTAAGCAGGAACCGTAATAACGGCTTCAGTTACCTCATGACCCAAGAAATCCTCTGCAGTCTTTTTCATTTTCTGCAAAATCATTGCAGAAAGCTCCTGAGGAGTATATTTACGGTCGTCAATTTCTACACGTGGTGTATTGTTGTCGCCCTTTACTACTTTATATGGCACGCGCGCTGCTTCTTTACTAACCTCAGCAAAGCTGCTACCCATAAAGCGCTTAATTGAATAAATTGTTTTTGTTGGGTTAGTTATCGCCTGGCGTTTAGCCGGCTCACCAACTTTACGCTCACCATTCTCTGCAAATGCAACAATGGATGGCGTAGTACGTTTACCCTCACTGTTGGCTATAACTACAGGTTCGTTACCTTCCATTACGGCTACGCAAGAGTTTGTTGTTCCTAAGTCTATACCAATAATTTTTGACATGTTATTTATCTCTCTTTATGTTATGAAATCTTTTATTATTTATATCTGTTTAACAAGCAATGTGCCAATTGAGTTTTGGCAGAAAATCATTCGTACAATGAATAATTAACGAATTTTATGTCCGAAAGCGATTACAAAAATGTGACAGTATGACAGAAATGCACATAAACGCTAGTTCTCTAGTGCAAATAATCTTTCCAAATGATGGTATCCAATTCCAAAATAAGCCTTAGTTTCTTTTATCTTTTCAAGAATCTCTGCTTTCCTAGACTCCGACACACCATCAGCTACCTTAGTGCCCTTAGATTTAATGCCAACTACCAGTACATTCTTAGGTGTATGCGCATCCGAAATAAATTCAAATACTTTTGTTTTATAACCAAAATATTCAAGTACCAATGCCCTTAATCCATCAGTTACCATTTCAGCTTGTCGCTCCATGAAAATCCCATACTTAGTTAAAAAAGAAACACCATTTTTAACTTTACTCTTTTCCATTTCCCTTCTAATCTGTTTATGGCAACAGGGCGCCACTACAATTAGTTCGGCATTTGCCTTTATCCCCTTAAAAATAGCATCATCAGTTGCCGTATCGCAAGCATGCAGTGCAATCAACAGATCTATTTCATCTACGGCATATGCTTCAATTGTTCCCTGAACAAAATCAAGCTGTTTAAATTCAGAACTAGCTGCAATACCATTACATAAATTCACAAGATCTTCTCTAAATTCTACTCCTGTAACCTGAGTACTTAGTTTTAAGACATTATGCAAGTAATCATACAAAGCAAACGTAAGATACCCTTTACCGGATCCCATATCTACCACCTTGTTAATCTTACCAGCAGGTAGATCTTTAATCAGTGTACTTAGTATCTCAATATACTGGTTGATTTGACGATACTTGTCTTGCGCATTTTTAAATACATTGCCTTCATGATCTGTGATCTTCAATTCTTGTAAATAAGCCTTTCCAACTGGCTTAATCAATCTCTTCTTTTCCTTATTATGGGCAAGCGTAGGTTGCACAGCTGTACTCACCAATTTCTCTCTTAAAGAGATTTGTTGCTTCTTCCCATGCTCCAATATAACTTCCTTTTCCGTAGTAAACAGTGTGCATACTTTAAAGTCATTACTTACAAAATGAGAGATGAGCGTAATCCCCTCAGCAATTGGAAAGTTCTTAAAGATGTCTCTCGTTTTATAACGATAATTAAACGAAAGCATATCTGCTCTCTTAATCTTCACCTTACGCACATAAATATTTTTTAGTTCCTTTTCATTCCCCTGGTAATTACCAAGTGAAGCTTTTAAAAATACATTGGAAGAAATACTATCTGCTAACTGAGACTGAAATTGTTGTAAATGGAGTTGATTGGACATGAATTTGAATTACTTCACAAAGATAACCTTTTGAAATTATAGTAAATTGGCTTTATGAAACACAATTATTTAATTGCCATCTTACCTCCTCCAGAATTAAGTTGGCAAATTGATCAAATTCGAAAAGCATGTTCAGAAAAATACAAAATCTATAAAGCACTACGACCACCAGTTCACATTACTCTCCTATTCCTACAAAACTTAGATGATGTTTTTGAGTCACAGTTGATCAACAGTCTCGAGGCCGCCAGGAATTTCGAACCATTTACCCAGAAATTAGAAAACTATGATGCATTCGTTGGCAATGAGGTCGTATTTATAAAAGCCCTGGCTAACTCAGAAATCACTAAACTATTCAGAAATATTAAAAAAATCCTTGGGGATCTAGCAAAAGAACCGCGAAGCCAGATTAGCCCACATATCACTATTGCCTACAGAGATCTGAAAGATCAGTTTTCTCAAATCTATGCGGAATACAAAAATAAAAGCTTTGAGGCAAACTTTTCGGTAGACCATTTTACATTACTAAAACACGATCGCTCCCACTGGAATATTCTTAGAAATTACAAGAGTAAACCGGGAGATCAACAGTTGGAATTCAATTTATAAACAAAAAGCCCTGTCCGAATAACGGACAGGGCTTCTGTATTTTGAATCAGGGAATAATTATTCGCCTTTATCTTCTGATTTTTCTTCAGTTGCTGGAGCTTCTTCAACTGCAACTTCTGCTTTAGCAGCAGGAGCATCAGTAGCTTTAGCTTTGCTTCTACCACGACGAGTAGTTTTCTTTTCAGCAGCTTCTGTTTCTTTACCATAAACCTCATTGTAATCAACCAATTCGATTAATGCCATCTCAGCGTTATCACCTAAACGATTGTTTAACTTAATGATTCTGGTATAACCACCCGGACGGTTAGCAACTTTCGCTGCGATATCACGGAACAATTCAGTAACAGTTTCTTTATCTTGTAAATAACTAAATACAATACGACGTGAATGTGTAGTATCAGTTTTAGATTTTGTAATAATTGGCTCAACATACATACGTAAAGCTTTTGCTTTAGCTAAAGTAGTTGAAATCCTTTTATGTTTAATTAACGATGAAGCCATGTTAGCCAACATCGCTTTACGATGTGAATCTGTTCTTCCTAAGTGGTTGTTTTTCTTACCGTGTCTCATTTTTTGATTTATTCAGCATATACCGTCTCTATGAATTGAATCCGAGGGAATTATATACTATTAACAATATTGTTATTTATATTCTGTACTTATTATTCTTCGTCTAATTTAAATTTTGACAAGTTCATGCCAAAAGATAAACTTTTAGATTTAACAAGTTCTTGTATCTCTGTTAAAGATTTTTTACCGAAGTTTCTGAATTTTAACATATCAGCAACATCATAAGAAACCAGATCAGCTAAAGTGCGTATATCAGCTGCTTTTAAGCAGTTCAATGCACGAACTGAAAGATCTAAATCCACTAATTCAGTTTTTAAGATCTTACGCATATGCAAGATTTCCTCATCAACTTCTTTAGTTTCTTCTTTAGCTTGAGATTCTAATACTAAATTCTCATCAGAGAACAACATAAAGTGCTGGATTAAAATCTTCGCAGCTTCTTTAAGTGCTTCTTCAGGATGGATTGAACCATCTGTAGAAATATCTAATATTAATTTTTCATAATCTGTTTTTTGCTCAACACGATAGTTTTCAATCGTGTATTTTACATTTTTCATTGGAGTGAAGATCGAATCGATTGCGATCACACCAACTACAGCATCATTGATTTTATTTTCCTCAGCAGGCACATAACCACGTCCTTTATTAATGGTTAATTCCACCTCTAAAGTAACAGATTTCTCCATGTTACAAATAACGAAATCAGGGTTAAGCACCTCGAAGTTGTTTGAGAATTTAGTAATGTCCCCAGCTAAAAACTGATCTTGTCCATTAATTAAAATAAAAACTTTCTCTGAATCGCCAGCATCTCCTGATTTTTTAAAACGTACTTGTTTTAAATTAAGAATAATTTCTGTTAAATCTTCTACAACACCTTTCATTGTAGAGAACTCATGAGATACGCCTGAAAAACGAATACTTGTAATGGCATAACCTTCTAAAGAAGAAAGCAATATTCTTCTTAAGGCATTACCAATTGTTACACCGAAACCGGGCTCTAAAGGGCGGAACTCAAATGTACCATCGAAATCAGTTGATTTCTGCATGATTACTTTATCGGGTTTCTGAAATGCTAAAATTGCCATTTATAATGTTTTTAGATCGTTATTAAATTTATGTAACGTAAAAAAGTTAATTGCCGATAAAGGCAATTAACTAAATATATTACTTAGAGTATAACTCTACTATAAGGTTTTCTTTGATATTTTCTGGTATCTCGTCGCGATTAGGATAAGTTAAGAACTTTCCTGTTAATTCACTTGCGTTCCAGTCTAACCAATTGAATTTATTGATTACTCTACCAGCTACTGAATTAGTAATAGCTTCTAAAGTTTTAGACTTTTCGCGCACAGCGATAACATCACCAGATTTCAATTGATATGATGGTATATTTACTACCTCACCGTTAACTGTCACGTGTTTATGGCTAACTAACTGACGAGCAGCTGAACGTGTTGTAGCAATACCTAATCTGTAAACTGTGTTATCTAAACGAGCTTCTAATAATTGTAATAAGTTATCACCTGTAATACCTCCGCGTGCTGACGCTTTAGTAAATAAGTTACGGAATTGACGCTCTAATACACCATAAGTATATTTCACTTTTTGCTTTTCCATTAACTGTACGGCGTACTCAGACTGCTTACCTCTTCTTTTTGAAGCACCATGTTGCCCAGGAGGGTAGTTTTTTCTGTCTAGTACTTTATCAGGACCAAAAATTGGTTCTCTGAATTTACGGGCGATTTTGGACTTTGGTCCTGTATATCTTGCCATTGCTTTTTGTTTTAAAGTATCATGCAACCTTACGCTGCAGACTCTTAGCTTTAAAAATTAATAAATTAAACTCTTCTCTTCTTAGGAGGACGACATCCATTGTGTGGAAGCGGTGTAATATCTTTGATCGAGGTTACTTCGATACCTGAAACTTGCAATGTTCTAATTGCAGATTCACGACCAGAACCAGGACCTTTAACAAAAACCTCTACTTTACGTAGACCTAAGTCAAATGCTACTTTACCGCAATCAGATGCAGCTTGACCTGCCGCATATGGAGTGTTCTTTTTAGAACCCTTGAATCCCATTTTACCTGCAGAAGACCATGAAATAGTTTGACCATTGTTATTTGTTAAGGTAACAATGATATTGTTAAACGTAGCATTGATGTGTGCCTGTCCAACAGGCTCAATAACAACAATACGCTTTTTGGTAACTTTTTTACTCTTAGCCATAATTATTATTCAGTACTAATTTTATTTAGTAGCTTTTTTCTTGTTTGCAACTGTTTTTCTCTTGCCTTTACGTGTACGAGAGTTGTTCTTAGTACGTTGACCACGTACAGGCAAACCTTTTCTGTGACGTAAACCACGGTAACATCCGATATCCATTAAACGTTTAATGTTCAATTGAACCTCTGAACGCAAAGCACCTTCTACTTTAATGCTGTCGTTAATGATGGTACGGATTGCTGATAACTCATCATCAGACCAATCTTGTACTTTTTTGTTTAAATCGATACCTGCTTCCGTCAATATACGTTGTGCAGTTGATCTACCTACTCCGAAGATATAGGTTAATCCAATCTCGCCTCTTTTGTTTCTTGGTAAATCAATACCTGATATCCTTGCCATATTTTATACTAATGTTTGATTATCTGAATGCAGTACAGATTGAGTAACCTGTACATCCAATCTATATCATACTTCAATAATGTCTTAACCTTGACGTTGCTTAAATTTAGGGTTTTTCTTGTTTATAACGTAAAGTTTACCTTTACGACGAATAACCTTGCAATCAGCACTACGTTTTTTAATTGATGACCTAACTTTCATTTTATTTATATCTATAAGTAATCCTGCCCTTTGATAAATCGTAAGGCGACATCTCTAATTTGACTTTGTCCCCTGGTAAAATTTTGATATAATGCATCCTCATTTTCCCAGAGATATGAGCGATAATCTCGTGGCCATTTTCCAGTTCTACCCGGAACATAGCATTTGATAGTGCTTCTCTTATTACACCGTCTTGTTCAATCGAGGCTTGTTTAGCCATATAATATTGATTTTTACTTAATTAGCTGCTATTAAACAGGGACGCAAAATTAAATAAAAAAATTTAATTATTTACTTTTTTTCTTTTAAAACTTCTTCAATAAATGAAAAGGTTGATAAAACGTCTGCGTTACCCTTTTTTATCGCAACAGTGTGTTCAAAATGAGCGGATGGCTTACTATCCTTACTGGTTACTGTCCAGCCATCTGACCAAAATTTAACACCTGCTGTACCTGCGTTGATCATAGGCTCAATGGCAATAACCATCCCCTCCTCAAGCTTAATTCCACTCCCCCGTCTGCCATAATTAGGCACCTCAGGTTTCTCGTGTAATTTCACCCCAACACCATGACCAACCAATTCTCTTACTACTCCAAATCCATTTGCTTCAGCATAAGCCTGCACCGCATACCCAACATCACCTATTCTAGAACCAACTACAGCCTTTTCAATTGCAAGCTTCAAGCATTCCTGTGTAACATCTACTAGCTTCTTCCGCTCCGCATCCACCTCACCGATTGAAAATGTATAAGCAGAGTCACCAAAAAAATTATTCTTTATTACACCACAATCAACAGAAATCAAATCTCCTTCTTTAATTCTATAATCGCCAGGAAAACCATGAACTACTTGTTCATTTGGCGAAATACATAAGGAATAAGGAAATCCATTATAGTTTAAAAAAGCTGGTATAGCACCATGGTCTCTAATAAACGTTTCTGCAAGATCATTTAGTTCCTGGGTTGTAACCCCTGGACCAATGACTTTGGCCACTTCAGCCAAAGTCTTTGATACCAGTAAAGAACTTTCTCTAATGAGTTCTACTTCTTCTTTTGATTTATAATAGATCTTAGACATTTCTATATATTAAATCACGGCATTACTACCGCTCTCAGCAGGAATTCCTGTGCGACCGGTAACTCTACCTGTTTTCATTAATCCATCATAATGACGCATCAACAAATAACTTTCAATCTGTTGCAATGTATCCAAAACAACGCCCACTAAAATCAATAAAGATGTTCCTCCATAAAAATGTGCAAACTCAGATTTGATTCCAAATTTAACAGCAATTGAAGGAAGTATCGCGATGATCGCTAAGAAAATTGCTCCTGGGAACGTGATCTTAGAAATCACATCATCAATAAATGACGATGTAGATAAACCCGGTTTAATACCTGGTATAAATCCACCATTCTTCTTCATATCATCCGACATTTGAGTTGGATTCACAGTTATAGCAGTATAGAAGAATGTAAATGCAATAATTAAAAATGCAAATGTTAAACTATATGCCAATGAGGTATAATCACTAAACTGAATCAACCAGGTATTTTGTAATGAAGGAAAGAAACCTGTTAAAGTTGCAGGAATAAACATCAATGCCTGAGCAAAAATGATTGGCATTACACCAGCAGCATTAACCTTTAAAGGGATATACTGTCTTACTCCTCCAAATTGTCTGTTACCAACAATCCTTTTAGCATATTGAACAGGAACTTTACGTACACCTTGAACAATCATGATGGTAAACATCACAACCGCAAAAAGAGCAACAATTTCAAGTACAAGCGCGATCAATCCACCACCTTCACCAACAACTCTTGAGCTTACTTCCTGCGATAATGCTACAGGTAAACGAGCAATGATACCAACCATAATGATTAGTGAAATACCGTTACCAATACCTTTATCTGTAATCTTCTCGCCTAACCACATCACAAACAATGTACCTGCAGACAAAACAAATGTTGCAAGAACAAAGAATAAGCCATGATCAATAACGATAGCTTCAGCAGGAACTTGAGTTTTAACATAACCAATCGCCTGAACAGCAGTAATGGCTACAGTTAAATAGCGTGTAATCTGATTAAGTTTCTTTCTTCCGCTTTCACCCTCCTTTTGCATTTTTTGAAAAGAAGGAACGGCAATACCTAATAGCTGAACTACAATAGAGGCTGAAATATAAGGCATAACACCCAAGGCCAATATAGATACCCGAGAGAATGATCCCCCAGCAAACATATCCAACAGACCTAAAATGCCTGACTTAGTATTATCGCCTAAAAGTGTTGCGTCTACACCTGGTAAAACCACGTGAGATACAAACCTATAAACTAAAAGAATCATGAGCGTATAAACTATACGCTCTTTCAATTCTTGAATTTTCCAAATATTACTTAAAGTAGTAAACAGCTTCTTCATTAATTACAATTTTTCGATTGAGCCTCCAACAGCCTCAATAGCTTTTTGTGCAGTTGCAGAAAAAGCATGTGCTTTAACTTCTATCTTAGATTTAACTTCACCACGACCTAAAACTTTAACTAAGTCATTTTTAGATGCCAAACCATGCTCTTGCAAGGTTGCGAAATCTATACTTGTTAAGTTAAACTTTTCTGCCAAACCTTGCAATACGTCTAAGTTTACACCAACGTATTCAACACGGTTAATAGGTTTGAAACCTACCTTAGGTACACGGCGTTGTAATGGCATCTGACCACCTTCAAAACCGATTTTGGTTTTGTGACCAGAGCGAGATCCAGCACCTTTGTGACCACGAGTGGAAGTACCACCGCGACCAGATCCGGTACCACGACCAATTCTCTTACTATTTTTAGTAGAACCTGCTGCAGGTTTTAAATTACTTAAGTTCATTTTGAAACTTATTGTGCTGCCCTTCGCTTTCACTAATCAGGGCAACGGTGAAACAATATACAAAGGTTGCAAATGTAATTATATTAACTACATTAACAACCTTTTAATAAATTATATACTCTCTATTGCTATTAAGTGATTCACTTTTCTAACCATTCCGATAATGGCAGCAGTGGCTTCAACTTCTACGCTTTGGTTCATTTTAGTTAAACCTAAAGCTTGCATCGTTCTTTTTTGGCGTTCGCTTCTGTCGATAATGCTTTTTATCTGGGTTATTTTGATCTTAGCCATAATATTATCCGTTAAAAACTTTATTTAAATCAACACCACGTTGTTGTGCAACGGTATAAGCATCGCGCATTTTTGTTAAAGCATCTACTGTTGCTTTTACCACGTTGTGAGGATTTGATGAACCTTTTGACTTTGCTAATACGTTATGTACACCAGCACTCTCTAATACAGCACGCATCGCACCACCAGCAATAACACCTGTACCTACTGCAGCTGGTTTGATTAATACAAAACCACCCGAGAATTTACCGATTTGCTCGTGAGGAACAGTACCATGTAAAATAGGAACTTTAACTAAGTTCTTTTTAGCATCATCAATTCCTTTTGCAATTGCTTCTGTTACCTCTTTCGCTTTACCTAATCCGTAACCTACGATTCCGTTCTCATCTCCAACAACCACGATGGCTGAAAAGCTGAAAGTACGACCACCTTTGGTTACTTTGGCAACGCGTTGTATGCTAACTAAACGATCTTTTAATTCGATCTCGCTAGTCTTAACTCTTTTTATATTGATAGTTGACATTCTTATCCTATTTTCAGATTAAAATACTAAACCAGCTTCACGCGCACCTTCCGCCAACGATTTAACACGTCCGTGGTACAAATAACCATTTCTGTCGAAAACTACTTCTTTAACACCAGCTGCAATAGCTTTTTCAGCTACTAATTTACCTACAGCTACTGATTGTTCAGATTTGTTTCCAGTTCCAGAAAAGTCTTTTGATAAAGATGAAGCTGAAGCAATTGTACTGCCGGTTACGTCGTTAATGATTTGAGCATAAATTCCTTTATTGCTTCTATATACCGATAAACGTGGACGGCTATCAGAACCTGTAATTCTTTTTCTGATTCCTTTTTTTATACGATCTCTACGAGATAATTTTTTCCCTGCCATGATGATTATTTTTTAGAAGCTGATTTACCTGCTTTTCTTCTTAACACTTCGCCTACAAACTTGATACCTTTACCTTTATATGGTTCTGGTGCACGTAACGAACGGATTTTCGCTGCTACTTGTCCTATCAATTGCTTATCAATACTTTCTAAAATGATTTTAGGAGTCTGACCTTTTTCTGAGGTTGTAGTCACTTTAATCTCTACCGGTAATTGGAACACGTAATGGTGAGAATAACCCAAAACTAAGTCTAATGTATTACCTGTGTTTGTAGCACGGTAACCAACACCTACCAGTTCTTGAGAAATCTTGTAACCTTCTGTTACACCAACAACCATATTATTGATCAAAGCACGGTATAAACCATGTAATGCTTTGTGTCTTTTTTGCTCTGAAGGACGTTGTACTGTTAATACACCTTCTTCTTGACTTACAGTGATATCTGAATCTACTGCTTGAGTTAATTCTCCCTTAGGGCCTTTAACAGTTACTACGTTATCTTTAGATACCGTAATTGTTACGCCTGCAGGTACATTAATTGGGGCTTTTCCTACTCTTGACATTTTGTTATCCTCCTTTAATTAATAAACGTGACACAAAACTTCGCCACCAATGTTAAGTTTAGCCGCTTCTTTATCTGTCATAACACCTTTAGATGTAGACAAGATTGCAATACCTAAACCATTTAATACTCTTGGCATATTCTCTACGCCGGCATACTGCCTTAAACCTGGTTTGCTAATACGAGTTAACGTGCGGATAGCAGGGATTTTCGTGATCGCATTGTATTTCAAAGCGATTTTGATTATTCCTTGAACCGTAGTGTCTTCAAATTTGTAGTTAGCGATGTAACCTTTGTCAAAAAGTACTTTAGTAATTTCCTTTTTCAGGTTTGATGCAGGAATCTCTACAATTCTGTGATTTGCCTTGATGGCATTTCTTACTCTTGTAAGATAATCTGCTATTGGATCTGTATTCATTGTTATATAATTGTGATAGTGGTTTCCTTCCCGACCTATTCGAGACGACCTGCCATCGGTTAATGTTTTTGTTTATTGTTTAGGGCATTGAACCCTAAACACAAGTAAGCTGGGATTACCAGCTTGCTTTTCTTACTCCAGGAATTTTTCCTGCTAAAGCCATATCACGGAACAATACCCTTGATATACCGAAAGTACGCATATATCCACGAGGACGGCCAGTTAATTTACAACGATTGTGTAAACGTACTGCTGATGAGTTTTTTGGTAACTTATCTAATCCTTCGTAATCACCTGCAGCTTTAAGTTCTGCACGTTTTTCTGCATATTTAGCAACCAATTTTTGGCGCTTAACTTCGCGAGCTTTTACTCCTTCTTTTGCCATTATTGTTCTGTTTTTTGGTTTTTAAATGGTAAGCCAAATTGTTTTAAAAGTTCCAATGCCTCAACGTCAGTAGCAGCAGATGTTACAAATGTAATATCCATACCTAAAATCTTGCTGATTTTATCGATGTTGATCTCAGGGAAGATGATTTGCTCAGTTACACCTAAAGTGTAGTTTCCTTTACCATCAAAACCTTTATCATTGATACCTTTGAAATCACGGATACGTGGCAAAGCTACGGAAATTAAACGATCTAAAAACTCATACATGTTGTTATCACGTAAAGTTACACGTACACCTACTGGCATACCTTTACGCAATTTAAAGTTTGAGATATCTTTTTTAGATTTCGCTCCAACTGCTTGCTGACCTGCGATTGTAGTCATCTCTAAAATAGAGCTATCCATAATCTTTTTGTCAGTTACAGAGAAACGACCAACCCCTTGGTTGATAGATATTTTCTCTAACTTAGGAACCTGCATAACGCTTTTGTAATTGAACTTATCTTTAAGTGCAGTTACAATTTCCTCTTTATATTTACTTTTTAATCTTGGTACGTAAGCCATTATTTGATCTCCTCTCCTGATTTTTTAGATACCCTAACTAATTTCCCATCAGCATTAAGCTTTCTGCCAACGCGCGTAGTTGCACCCGTTTTAGGATCAATCAGCGCTACGTTAGAAATATGAAGAGCAGCCTCTTTTTTAATGATACCACCATTAGGGTTAGCAGCATTTGGTTTTGTATGTTTTGATACAAGGTTAACACCTTCTACAAGAATTCTGCTTTTAGAAATTAATACTGAAAGCACAGTTCCTTGCTGACCTCTTGAATCGCCGGCAATAACCTTTACTAAATCACCCTTACGGATTTTTATTTTTGGTGTAGTTACTTTATTTTTCATTTTATAATACCTCCGGTGCTAATGATACAATTTTCATGAATTGTTTTTCACGCAGTTCTCTTGCTACCGGGCCAAAAATACGTGTACCGCGCGGCTCATCTTGTGCATTTAATAATACTGCGGCGTTGTCGTCAAAACGAATATAAGAACCATCCTTACGTCTGATCTCTTTCTTTGTTCTTACTACAACTGCTTTAGAAATGCTTCCTTTCTTAATGTTTCCAGAAGGTAATGCACTTTTAACGGTAACAACGATTTTGTCACCAATAGAAGCGTATCTCTTTCCAGTACCACCAAGTACACGGATAACCAATACTTCTTTTGCGCCGCTATTGTCGGCTACGTTTAATCTTGATTCCTGTTGTACCATGTTATTTAGCCCTTTCTAAAATTTCCACTAATCTCCAGTTCTTGTTTTTACTCAGCGGACGAGTCTCCATGATCAGTACTGTATCTCCAATACCGCAATCGTTTTTCTCGTCATGAGCCATAAATTTGGTAGTTTTCTTAACAAACTTACCATAGATCGGGTGTTTCACTTTACGTTCTACCGCTACAACAATAGATTTATCCATCTTGTTGCTTACCACCAACCCGGTTCTTGTTTTTCTTAATTGTCTTTCCATTTCGACTCTAAAGTTATTTAGTTTCAGTAGCAGACTCAGCTTTACGCTTAGTCACTTCAGTATTTAATCGGGCAATATTTCTCCTAACCTTGCTAATGCGGCTTGGGTTCTCTATAGCCGAAATTGTATGCGCAAACTTTAACTTAACTAAGTTTTCTGTCTCTTCTGCAATCCTGGCTACTAGCTCTTCTTGTGAAAGCCCTGTAATTTCTGAGTTCTTCATTTTATTAATTTTTATATTGCGGGTCCAGAGGTTGTAATAACAAGTTACTTACAACATTCAACCCTATACTAATTATGCTTCTACGTAATCTCTACGTACTACAAATTTTGTTTGGATCGGTAATTTTTGAGCGGCTAAACGCATTGCTTCTTTAGCAACTTCTAAAGGAACACCTTCGGCTTCAAAAATGATACGTCCAGCTCTAACTACTGATACCCAGTATTCTGGAGCACCCTTACCTTTACCCATACGTACTTCAGCTGGTTTCTTAGTAATCGGCTTGTCAGGGAATATTCTAATCCATACCTGACCTTCACGTTTCATGAAACGAGTTACGGCGATACGGGCTGCCTCTATCTGGCGACTGGTAATCCAGGTCGACTCTAGAGATTTGATCCCGAAAGACCCGAATGATAATTCAGCACCACGAGTTGCTAAACCTTTCATTCTGCCCTTCTGCATCTTTCTGAACTTCGTTCTTTTTGGCTGTAACATTGTATTTTAATATTATCGTTAAACGATTTGTTAACTAATTATTTACGAGGACCTCTATTCTGAGTATTTCCGCCTCTATTATTTCCTGCACCAGGACCGCCTTGACCAGGGCCTCTTCCGCCACGATTACCACCACCGCGGTTATCGTTTCTTCTGTCGCCACCGCCACGGTTATCTCTGTCTCTGCCACCAAATGCACCTTCTGGTCTGCCACCTGGTTTACCAGGAGCATTGTTAGTTGCACCGATGTTAGGAGAAAGATCACGTTTACCGTAAACCTCACCTTTACAGATCCAAACTTTAACACCTATTTTACCATAAGTAGTCAAAGCTTCTGCTAATGCATAATCAATGTCTGCACGGAAAGTATGCAAAGGAATTCTTCCTTCTTTATACTGTTCGCTACGAGCCATCTCAGCACCACCTAAACGACCAGAGGTCATAATTTTGATACCTTCAGCACCCATACGCATTGTTGATGCGATAGTAGATTTCATTGCTCTACGGAATGAAATCCTTGCCTCTAATTGTTTTGCAACACCTTCTGCTACTAATTGTGCATCAAGCTCAGGACGTTTGATCTCAAAAATGTTGATTTGAATTTCCTTTTTAGTCAATTTCTTCAACTCTTCTTTGATCTTATCAACCTCAGCTCCTGCTTTTCCAATCACAATACCTGGACGAGCCGTGTGGATTGTAACCGTGATACGCTTTAACGTACGCTCGATAACCACTTTTGACACGCCGCCTTTTGCGATACGTACAGAAAGGTATTTTCTTATTTTTTCGTCCTCAACTAATTTATCAGCATAGTTGTTGCCACCGAACCAGTTAGAATCCCAACCTTTGATGATTCCTAACCTGTTACCTATTGGATGTGCTTTTTGTCCCATTTCTGTTAATTAGTTTGAGTTTCAACGTTTTTACTATCTACTACCAAAGTTACATGGTTTGAACGCTTACGTATTCTGTAACCACGTCCTTGAGGTGCTGGTCTTAATCTTTTTAACTGACGACCACCGCCTACCATTATCGTTTTCACGTATAACTGGTTTTCTTCAGGGCGAGAACCTTCATTTTTAGTTTCCCAGTTTTTGATAGCTGATAATAATAGTTTCTCAACTCTTATTGCTGCTTCTTTATTGGTAAACTTTAAAATATGTAAAGCTTTCTCAACACGCTCACCTCTGATAAGATCTACAACCAAACGCATCTTACGCGGTGAGGTTGGACAATTGTTTAATTTCGCTACTGCTTCCATCTTCTAATTATTTTTTCTTTTCAGAGTGACCCCTAAATGTTCTGGTTGGAGCAAACTCTCCCAGCTTATGACCAACCATGTTTTCTGTTACGTATACCGGTATAAATTTATTACCGTTATGCACTGCAAATGTATGACCCACAAAATCTGGTGAGATCATTGATCTGCGAGACCAAGTTTTAATGACAGACTTTTTGCCTGAATCATTCATAGAGACTACTTTCTTCTCTACGTTATGGTCAATATAAGGTCCTTTTTTAATCGAACGAGCCATTATTTCTTCCTTTTCTCTATGATGAAACGATTTGAGTATTTTTTAAGTGAACGAGTTTTATATCCTTTAGAATATACACCGTTCCTTGAGCGAGGCTGACCTCCTGATGAGCGACCCTCACCACCACCCATAGGGTGATCTACCGGGTTCATCGCAACTGGACGTGTTCTCGGACGACGGCCCAACCAACGTTTACGACCAGCTTTACCCAACACTTCATTTGCATGATCTGAATTGGAAACAGCTCCGATTGTTGCTAAACAAGTAACTAAGATAGATCTTACTTCACCTGAAGGCATTTTCAATGTAGCATATTTACCATCACGAGCAGCTAATTGTGCATAAGCACCAGCGCTACGTGCCAACTGAGCACCACGACCTGGATTGATCTCCACGTTGTGTACAATAGATCCCAAAGGAATATTGCTCAATTTTAAAGTATTTCCCACCTCAGGAGTTGCGGTATCACCCGACACTACCTTCTGCCCTACTTGCAAACCTTCCGGTGCAATAATATAACGCTTCTCGCCGTCTACATAATGTAATAATGCAATACGTGCAGTACGGTTTGGATCGTATTCAACAGTAGCTACTGTTGCAGGAATATCAAACTTATCACGTTTAAAGTCAATTAAACGGTAAGATTTTTTGTGGCCACCACCCATGTAGCGCATAGTCATCTTTCCTGTATTGTTACGTCCTCCCGATTTCTTAGAAGATACAACCAATGATTTTTCGGGCTTGGTTGCTGTAATCTCCGAAAAACTGGCACCTACTCTAAAGCGGGTTCCCGGAGTGACTGGTTTAAATTTTCTTAAGCCCATAGTTATAAATTATTCAATTCTTATTAAATATTCGAGTAATAATCAATTGTTTCGCCTGCTGCCAGGGTTACAATAGCTTTTTTATATTTCGGGGTACGTCCCGTAACTAATCCGCCCTTAGTATTTCTGGACTTAACTTTCCCATTTACAACCATTGTATTAATGGCTAAAATGTGAACGCCGTACATTTTTTCTATGGCTCCCTTAATCTGCAATTTATTTGCTTTGGGTTCTACTTTAAAAGTAAAGCGGTTAGACTTTTCTGTTAATGCAGAAGCTTTCTCTGTTAATATTGGTTTCTTTAAAAATTCCATATTACTTGGCAAATGCCTCCTCGATTGTTTTAACAGAATCCGCAGTTAACAAAAGTTTGCCACAGTTCAATACATCATAAGTATTTAACTGATCTGCAGTAATTACTTTCACTTTCTGAATGTTTCTGCTTGATAAATAGATATTGTTATTTTGTGCAGGTAAAACCAACAATGTCTTTTCGTTAGCCAAGTTTAATGCGCTAACCAAATTGATATAGTTTTTAGTTTTGATCGAATCAAAAGTAAAATCTTCTAAAACCACAACATTATTGTCTTGAGCTTTGTATGATAAAGCAGACTTACGTGCTAATGATTTTAATTTTTTGTTCAATTTGAAACTATAGTCACGTGGCTGAGGGCCAAATACACGACCACCACCATTGAACAATGGAGATTTAATACTTCCGGCACGAGCACCACCAGTACCTTTTTGCTTATATAGTTTGCGGGTTGAACCAGCAATCTCATTACGTTGCTTAGACTTGTGAGTACCTTGACGTTGATTAGCCAAATACTGTTTAACATCTAAATAAATTGCGTGGTCAACAGGCGTTATGCCAAAAACCGACTCAGGAAGTTGCACCTTGGCACCTGTCTCTTTTCCTGAAATGTTTAATACTTTAACTTCCATCTGCTTACTTATCTAAGATTACGTAAGAACCCTTAGCTCCTGGAATGGAACCACTAACTACAACTAGATTTTGATCAGCATAAACTTTCAAAACTTGTAAGTTCTGAACTTTTACTCTGTCTCCACCCATTCTACCCGCCATACGCATACCTTTAAATACACGAGAAGGATACGAAGCAGCACCCAATGAACCTGGAGCACGCATCCTGTTGTGCTGTCCGTGAGTTTGTCCACCAACACCACCGAAACCATGACGTTTTACAACACCCTGGAAACCTTTACCTTTTGACGTACCAACTACATCCACAAAATCGCCTTCGTTAAAGATGCTTACCGTTACAGTATCACCTAAGTTAAGTGACTCTTCAAACGGTTCAAATTCAACCAATTTACGTTTTGGGGTAGTGCTTGCTTTCGCAAAGTGGCCTTTAAGAGGCATGGTAGTGTTCTTTTCTTTGGCTTCGTCGAAACCTAACTGAACTGAAACGTAACCGTCTTTCTCTTCGGTCTTTACCTGTGTTACAACACAAGGTCCAGCTTCGATCACAGTACATGGTATGTTCTTACCATCTGCGTCGAATATGCTGGTCATTCCTACTTTTTTTCCAATAATACCTGACATTTTCTTTTTTTAAATTAACACCCATCGAAGCAGTAGGGCTTCGTTCAAGGTGGATACACATCCCACTTAAGGGAGGGCAAAAATAAGAAAGAAATCTTAATTTTCAAATAGTTAGCTAAATATATTTTCAAATAATTGCTAAAAATTTGTTTTCACTGGATAGCATACAATTAAAGTTAGTTTTTAACCAACCAACTTATCGCTTAAACTATATAAGATAATGGACAAAACCATCAAACCGATCAAAACATATAGGTAATCACGCTCAATCAAGAAGCTAAACACCGAGAAAACAACCCTGGCTACAGGTGTAAAAATCAATAACAATGTGCCAAATTGGATAATAGCAGCGCCATCCATTGTTTTTAAACCTTCAAAAATTGCCCCAACTGAAGACAATCCAGACTTTCCAGAATCAAACTTATCATAATCAACTACGTTTGCATAGTTAAAGAACAAATAGATAAGTCCACCAATAAACACAACAGTCATAGATGAAATCACCCCAACTCGCAATAGGGTACCCAAAATGACCTGTATATCCTTATCTGCAAAAAAATTCTTACTCTCCTTAATCATAAGTTACCAGATAATCCATTGTAAATCATTTGAATCGCTAAAAATGTAACCACAACAGCAAACACCACTTTTAGCTTATCAGTCTTTGTCTTCACCAATATTTTAGAACCGATCGTAGCCCCAAGCAACACCCCTACAGTTACAGGCATAGCTATTCCAGGATCAATCTGCCCACGATGAAGATAAACAATGGCACTTGCAGCAGCAGTTACCCCCATCATAAAGTTACTGGTTGTTGTAGACACCTTAAACGGAATCCGCATAATATTGTCCATCGCAATTACCTTCAAGGCTCCAGAACCAATCCCCAGCAAACCAGAGATAATACCAGCAACAAACATCATCAAGAATCCTCCGATCACATTGTGTACCGCATACTTCTTAATTCCACCCTCAGTAGGGTAAGTACCATTCAGTTTAAAGAAAACTGCCAGCTTACCAGAAGTATCATTGTCAGAATGATCTACCTTCTTACGAATCATCATCGCTGCAGAAAACAAAAGGATTAAACCAAAAATAACAGCGATGTAGCTTGGATTAATAAAGACAGTTACTATCGCGCCAATTATTGCACTTATGGTGGTAGCGACCTCTAAAAACATCCCTATCCGAATGTTTGTGATCCCTTCCTTAACATAAGCTGCTGCCGAACCCGATGAAGTAGCAATTACTGATATGATTGATGCACCTATAGCATAATGAATATCTACTCCAAGTACAAGTGTTAACAATGGAATAATAATAACTCCACCACCTAGCCCAGTAAGCGAGCCCACCAATCCGGCCAAAAAAGCCCCTATCAAAACTATAATTGTAAATAGTAATACCGACATTGCTGCAAATATACTATCTCCAGCCAGAACACAATAAAATTAAAATATCATAGTTAAATTAGAGATAAACCAATACCCATATGATGAAAAAAATAATACTCCCTATTATTTCGGCTTTAATACTTAGCTTCAACGCTCAGGGCCAGTTAACCAATGATTCTACTAAAGTTGACCCAAGTTTAAAAGGACAATACCAATTATTGCTTACAAAGTCCAAAACCATAAACGGCTATAAACTTGTAAACCCTGGTAGAATTAGCGCTTTCTGGAAAAACCTTAGCGACACACTCTCCACAACACGCAAACAACTTACGAATGCAAACCAGAAACTTAAAGCACAAGAAAAGGATATCGCCGATTTAAAAAGTCAAATCAGCGGAAAAGAAAGTGCATTGGCTGGCACAAATGCAAAAATAAACGAAATCAATTTCCTGGGGATATCATTTGCCAAGTCAACCTACAACACCATTGTATGGAGCTTGATCATTGGACTGGCTGCTGCCCTTGCCTTTCTCATACTGAGATCTGCTAAGTATATGCATGAAGCAAAATATCGCAGCAACCTATATGAAGAAATCGCGCAGGAATACCAGTCCTACAAAACTAAAGCAAATGATAAAGAGAAAAAACTAGCAAGAGAACTTCAAGATGAACGCAACAAGATAGACGAATTAAAAAGCCGCGGCTAGTAAACATCCACAAATAGAAAAGCCTTCCCGATCATCTCGGGAAGGCTTTTCCATTTAACTGTCAAATATAGTTAAACTTTAATTTCTACTTCAACACCGCTAGGTAATTCAAGTTTCATTAATGCATCAACTGTTTTTGAGTTAGAGCTGTAAATATCTAACAAACGCTTGTAAGCACATAATTGAAATTGCTCACGTGCTTTTTTGTTCACGTGTGGTGAACGCAAAACAGTGAAGATTTTCTTTTCTGTAGGCAACGGAATAGGTCCGCTAACCACTGCACCCGTAGGTTTAACAGTTTTCACGATTTTCTCAGCAGATTTATCTACCAAGTTATAATCGTAAGATTTTAATTTGATTCTAATTCTTTGGCTCATAATATATGTATTAAAGCAACCGGTTAGAGCTATTAATAACCGGTTGCTGATTTATTTTATTATTCTGCAGATTTAACTCTACCTTTTGATTTAGCAATTACTTCATCCTGTACAGTTTTAGGAGCTGGTTCGTAGTGATCAAATTCCATTGTAGAAGTTGCACGACCAGAAGTAATGGTACGTAACTGAGTTACATAACCAAACATCTCAGAAAGAGGCACAGTTGCTTTAATTACTTGAGCACCATTACGTGTATCCATTCCTAAAAGTTGACCACGACGACGGTTCATATCACCGATTACATCACCCATGTTTTCTTCAGGGGTAAGGATTTCGATTTTCATGATAGGCTCCATCAATACAGGGTTACATTTAGGTAATGCTTCACGGTAAGCCATTTTAGCAGCAAGCTCAAATGATAAAGCATCTGAATCGACTGCGTGGAATGAACCATCAATTAAACGAACTTTCATGTCTGGTAGTGGATAACCAGCCAATACTCCATTAGCCATAGATGCTGCAAATCCTTTTTCAACAGATGGAATAAATTCACGAGGAATTGAACCACCAGAAATTTCATTTACAAACTGCAAGCCACCTTTTTCCCAATCCGCATCGATAGGAGAAATAACAACTTGGATATCCGCAAATTTACCACGACCACCAGATTGTTTTTTATAAGTCTCACGATGTTGAACTGTTCCATTGATTGCTTCTTTGTAAGCTACCTGTGGTGCACCTTGGTTAACCTCAACTTTAAACTCACGTTTTAAGCGGTCAATCAAGATATCTAAGTGAAGCTCACCCATACCAGAGATTACAGTCTGTCCAGTCTCCTGATCAGTCTGAACCCTAAATGTAGGATCCTCTTCAGCTAATTTAGATAAACCAATACCCAATTTATCAACATCAGCTTGAGTTTTAGGCTCAATAGCTAAACCGATAACTGGCTCTGGAAAATCCATTGATTCAAGAACAATTGGATGTTTCTCATCACAAAGTGTATCACCAGTTTTGATATCTTTAAATCCTACTACAGCAGCAATATCACCGGCACCTACGTTAGGGATTGGGTTTTGCTTGTTTGCATGCATTTGGAAGATACGAGAAATACGCTCTTTGTTTTCAGAACGTGCGTTATAAACGTACGAACCTGCATCTAAGTTACCTGAATAAACACGGATAAAACATAAACGACCTACAAAAGGATCTGTTGCAATTTTAAACGCTAAAGCTGCAAAAGGCTCATTTACATCCGGTTGACGGGTTACTTCTAAACCAGTTTCAGGATTGGTACCAGTGATACCATCAACATCCATTGGCGAAGGCAATAATTCCATTACCAAATCCAACATGGTTTGAACACCTTTGTTTTTGAAAGATGAACCGCAAACCATAGGAACGATTTTAGCATCTAAAGTTGCTTTACGCAATGCATCAAGAATCTCACGCTCAGTGATTGAGTTTGGATCATCAAAGAATTTCTCCATTAATGATTCATCATAATCAGCAACAGCTTCTAATAAGTTCTCTCTCCATTGTGCAACCTCTTCAACCATATCTTCAGGAATAGGCACCTCAGTAAAGGTCATACCTTTATCATGCTCATTCCAAACAATACCTCTGTTATTGATTAAATCAACAACACCAGTAAAGTTATCTTCAGAACCGATAGGTAATTGCAATGGAACAGCATGACTGCCCAACATATCTTTTACCTGCTTAACAACTTTTAAGAAGTCAGCTCCTGAACGGTCCATTTTGTTAACGAAACCAATACGAGGAACCGCATAGTTGTTAGCTAAACGCCAGTTGGTTTCAGATTGAGGCTCAACACCATCAACAGCTGAAAACAAAAACACCAATCCGTCCAAAACACGCAATGAACGATTTACCTCTACGGTAAAATCCACGTGTCCAGGAGTATCGATAACGTTTACCTGATATTTGTTACCACGGTAAGGCCAGAAAACAGTTGTAGCAGCAGAAGTAATAGTGATACCACGTTCTTGCTCCTGTGCCATCCAGTCCATTGTAGCTGCACCTTCGTGCACCTCACCAATTTTGTGACTAACACCTGCATAATAAAGGATACGCTCAGTTGTTGTGGTTTTACCCGCATCAATGTGAGCCGCGATTCCAATATTTCTTGTGTATTTTAAATCTCTTGACATTTTATGATTCTATATAATTAGAAACGGAAGTGAGAGAACGCTTTGTTGGCTTCAGCCATTTTATGCGTGTCTTCTTTTTTCTTAACTGCTGCACCTTCACCCTTAGCTGCTGAAACGATTTCACCTGCTAATTTCTCTTTCATTGTTTTTTCACCACGTTTGCGTGCATATGAAATTAACCATTTCATACCTAAAGCAATCTTACGGTCAGGTCTAACCTCTGTAGGTACCTGGAAGTTAGCACCACCAACACGGCGTGACTTAACCTCTACTGCAGGCATTACATTAGTTAAAGCGCGTTTCCAGATTTCTAATCCGTTCTCACCAACTTTTTTCTCTGCTAATTCTACAGCATCATAAAAAATTGAATAAGCGATAGATTTCTTTCCGTCAAACATCATATTGTTTACGAAACGGGTCACCTGAACATCGTTAAATTTTGGATCAGGAAGAATGATTCTCTTTTTTGGTTTTGACTTTCTCATTTTGTTTTCCTCCTAATTATTTCTTTTTACCTTTTGTTGGTGCCGCAGCTACTTGTCCTGGCTTAGGGCGTTTTGTTCCGTATTTTGAACGACGTTGGTTACGACCAGCAACACCTGAAGTATCTAATGCTCCACGGATGATGTGATAACGTACACCTGGCAAATCTTTAACACGACCACCACGGATCAATACGATTGAGTGCTCCTGTAGGTTGTGACCTTCTCCAGGGATGTAAGCGTTAACCTCTTTACCATTGGTTAAACGTACACGCGCAACTTTACGCATTGCTGAGTTTGGTTTTTTAGGGGTAGTCGTATATACACGTGTACATACACCTCTTCGCTGTGGACAACTGTCCAACGCCGGAGACTTACTCTTGAACTCCAGTGCTACTCTACCTTTTCTAACTAATTGTTGAATGGTTGGCATTGTTCTTTTTTTGTTTTTCTATTAATGTTTAAAAACTTTACCCCTCAATAAGGGACTGCAAAGGTAAGACAATACATTTTATAAATCAAGGGGTTAACATAAAATTAATCCCTTAAAAGACAATAGTATAATTACATACCAAATATTTCTATAAATTATTCTTGATTTTTCAACGTGTAACCATCAATCCAAACCCCACAAAATCGGCTTCACTTTGATGTAAATACATTTTAGCTTGAACAGCTAGCCCTTCCGCAACTTGATACTTCAATCCGGTAGTCCAATAGGTCTTAATATTTGTCAGACTATGATAGTGCAAATAATAACCATATTTAGTCATCAGCCCCAATCTACCTAACCACAAGTCAGGCCCAATAGCAACACCAACTCTCCATCTATCAAACGAACTTGCTTTAGATTGATAAGTTTGATCATTCTTCAGCGGGTCATAAATAGTATGATAATAAACGGCATCTAACCCTGCACTCAAACCGAGAACAGCATCTAACCGATAGTTGTATCCAGCATATAAACCGGTCTTATACAAACCATCTTTACTCCTATAAACTCCACGCCGACCTATATTAACCCCAACATCCACACTGTGCATTTTATATTCCGCAGGCTTTCTCCATGAAGCCGTATCATTAACCACCTTCTTTACACCCAACGACTGCGCAATACCCAAACTAACGCTACTCACATTCATCCCCTTGTTTGGCACCCTTATCCCAGCATTAGAAAAATGGAGAACATCTACCCCAGCCAAAAGCTTTGTTGATGGACCAATTTGAGTGGATAATTTTAATGCAATCCGCGACGAAAAATTAATATGACTACCTACAAGTATATTTTCATTGGTAAACCAGGTTTCCCCCAAATAACCCAATCCAAATCCTGGCGTAAGCAACAATTCGGAACCTTTAGTCTTCAATAACGAAAAATTAAGTGCAGCGATTAATGCATATGAATCACCAAACCTATTTGGTCTTGGATCTGACACCATTACAATGTCACTCATATTCTTATAATTAAAAACCAGATCAAGGCTGTTCAAATTCAACATCCTCATCCACGGTCTGTGGCTGGCAACAGTATTCATATGGTAAATCAACTCACCCCCATATGCTGTACCACGTAATTTATGATCAGCAGTAAACACCGCTAAAGAAACTTGTGGAGAGAACTCAATACTGTTTCGAACAGACTGTACCTCCTGGGCCCGTAAATCACCGGCAAATACCAAGAAACCTAAAAAGAAAAGAAAAGCAAATAAATTAGCGAATCTTGGCAAGCTCATTTAAAAAAAGTTCACCATACAATATAGGAGATTAATGAAAAGTATTCAAATATAATTTTTCTACTTTTTTTCGTGCCCAGTCCGTCTTACGCAAAAAAGTCAAACTTGATTTAAGTGTCGGATTGTTATTAAAACAAGCAATCTTAACCAACTTCCCCATCTCCTCCCAACCATAATGCCATACCAATTGCTTCAATATAAACTCAAGGGTCTTGCCATGTAGTGGATTGTTTACCTGTTCTTGTACTGCCATGCTGCAAAAATAATAAGAATAACTAGATTTGTATACCGGTTCTACCGATTCAAAACAAAAGACATCAAACAAGCCGACACGGTATACCTAATTATAATAAAAACAAACACAACAATATATGGATTTAAAACTGGGTGACTTTGTTCGTTTTGTAGACGAAAACATTGAAGGGTACATTACCCGGATTATTGATAAAACTACCATTGGTGTAACAGACTCAAATGATTTTGAAATTCCTGTCCTGGCTTCTCAAGTAACATTGGTTCATGGCGACATCACCGACAATGATGTGGTGACCAACAAACCCAATATCGTTGTCCCGGAGGCCGAATTCAAAAAAGAGGGTATTTACCTCGGATTGGTTACCGATCAACATAGCAATTCTGTGGCACATTTCCACCTTGTTAATGAAACATCTTACCAACTCTTAATTAGCCTAACCACAGAAAGACAAGAAACTTTTAAAGGAGAATTTGCAGGCATCATTGCTCCTAACACGACTAAAAAGATCTACTCTGCCCAACTGGGTGACATTCAGATCTGGCCTAAATTCAGATTAGAAATCTTAACCAATACACCTGCAAACGTTGAGCCTAAGTCTCCAATCGTCTTCAACAAAAACATTAAAGGAAAAGACCTTTCTGTTGCCAAAGAAGAAATCGATCTGCTTAAACAAAAAGGCTGGCTAATTAAATTGGAAGAACCGGAAGCAGTAATAGATGCAGAGAAGCTGAAGGCTAGCTTCTTTAAGTAATGGTCAAAAATAGCCGCTATACTAAGCATAGCGGCTATTTGCATCATGTATCTGCACTATCTCATAAGCTTCATGCTTTTAAGGAAAATATGCCTTCTGTGAAAAGGCCTAGGCGCTCTTTGCTCCCCTTCAGGAGCCTAAGAGATGCCAGCCTTAGAATAGAATGGCTTATTTTCACTCTTATTTTCTCTTTTTAATTTTTACGCCAAGCATTATTACTCTCGTCAACATCCGGCAAAACACGTTTTGGATCTAAAACAACCGAAACAACCTCATCATTCGTCGGATAATAAACCGTCCAGGTCTTATTTCTCATCCATACATCTACAGAAATTTTAATCAGATCAGTCTTACCATTTTTTGTTTTAACCTCCATAATGATAGGCATTGGCATTTTTTCCAAATTAGCCACAACAATATTATAGCCAGCAATAGCCCCTACCTGTTTAACTTCTTTAACACCAGTAATTGCTTGATCCATTTTCCAGTTCTCTAAAAACCAGCCTCTCCAGAACCAGGAAAGATCTTCACCAGCACCATTCTCCATCGCGCGGAAGAAATCAAAAGGTGTTGGGTGCTTGTATGCCCATTGCGAGATATAGTTTCTAAAAGCATAATCAAAACGATCAGCCCCCAAGATTTGGTCCCTTAAAATATCCATTCCCCAACCCGGTTTATAATATAAGTTTATCCCAATATTCCTTTCTTTCATTGCATCTGGAGTCAACATAATGTATTCCAGTTCCGATGAGCCAAGACTTTTACCAATCGCATGCATATCCGCAGGCAGACTTTTGTATTCTCCTTTATTAAAGGCTTCAGTTGATAAACCATTAATAAAAGTATTAAATCCTTCATCCATCCAGCCGAACTTACGCTCATTACTTCCTACAATCATAGGAAACCAGGTATGGCCAAATTCATGATCAATTACCCCCCATGCACTTGCACCTTTGGCAGTCCAGCCGCAAAACACAATACCTGGATACTCCATTCCTCCCACATTACACGCCACATTTACCGCCATTGGATAAGGATATTCAAACCATTTATCAGAATAATGCTCTATCGAAGCTTTCACATACTCCACTGCTCTGCCGTAGCCATCCTTGCCATTACTTTCAACCGGATGAGCCGAAACCGCGAGCGACTTTTTACCACTAGGCAAGTTAATCCGCGCTGCATCAAGTACAAATGCCTTCGAAGAAGCCCAAGCCACATCACGGGTATTTTTGATCTTAAATCTCCAGGTAAGTTTATCTTTTGCTGGACGGGATTTAACATCTGTCACCTCTAACTCAGACCTGATGGCTATTGTTTTATCACTCAGTTTCGCCGCATTCCAACGTTTTAACTGTTCAGCTGTCAACACTTCCTGCGGATTCAACAACTCACCAGAACCCATTACAATATGACTAGCCGGTGCTGTTACCGAAAAATCCACATCACCATACTCGCAGTAAAACTCACCAGCGCCCCAATAAGGCAAAGTATTCCATCCAAGGATATCATCATAAACGCTCATTCTAGGAAACCACTGTGCAATGGTAAATACCTCACCATTCTTTGTGGCCAAGTGTCCCATCCTATCCGAACCATTCGCCGGAATAATAAACGAGAAATTCATCTTGATAACAATTACATCACCGGTCGCCTCCATCGGCGTTGCTAAGCGAATCTGCATCCGAGTATCCTCGGTTAGGGTAGTAAATTTTACCGGCTTCAATTTTTGCGATACGGTAATCCCATCAATTTTATAGCCACCCACAAGCTTTTCTCCTCTCGAACCATAACGGCTACCCGAAGCAATTAAAGTATTACCACGAGAATCCGTTGAAAATAAATTCTGATCCAATTGCAACCATAAAAAAGGCAGACGGTCAGGACTATTATTTTTATAAGTGATAGTAACCATTCCAGAAACGGTATTTTTTACTTCATCAAGATTTGCAGTGATGCTATAATCTGCACGATTCTGCCAGTACTTAGGACCAGGTGCACCACTTGCCGAACGATATTCATTCCCATTTTGCGTATAAAACAAGGGGCTAAAAGCTGCATGAGGATCGTAATTACTTGTAGGGGGACTGCCTTGCTGTGCCAAACCAGTGAGACACCAGACACATAGCAAAGCACATAATAAAGTGGATTTATGAATCATATTAAATTGTTAGTTACAATTTAATAAAGGTATAAAACGAAATGCTATCCGCCTATATTGTAACGGTATTATTAATCAGCCTTAAGTTTAGGCATTGAGGATATCTTTCTTTCCTCCGGAGATAGTTTTAACCAACTATGATAAGCTTTAACCGTATAGTAAGCGTAATTAAAAGGTCTTTCACTTTTCACCAATTCTTCAGGTGGCCTATACATTGCCATGAAATTCTTCAGATCATCTCCTTTAAGTTTTACGAGGTCGGAGACATAAGCCTCCGTAAAAACAGCATTAATCTCCGTTTGAAACCGATCCCTTTCCTCTAGTAGTCTAATCTTTTCCTGCTGTCTCCTGTACTTTCCATAACCAAGGTTAAAAAGTAGTCCTCCAGCTCTATCATTGTTCCCCTTCCCCTGAAGACCATCGGTAGCGACTCGCGTATAAGGTCTAGCCAAGGGATCGGGAGCTAAAATATAGGGATTCATTTTTGCACTTATAATTTCAACCTCTCTCAATGTCGTTGAATTGCCCGGTAGGAATATAATTTTCGACTCCAGGTTAATTAAAAACAAAGTATCCGTATGGTAACCTACCAGCGAAAACTCAATCAAATCACCAACTTTAGCTGGGATTGTAAACTGTCCTGCAGCCTTAGTTGCCTCAACCCTGCTAGTGCTCAGATTCCTCACCTTAACATTCTGCAATGGAAAAGTCCTATTGTCGAAATCATAGACAGTACCAGAAACGGTACCTTGCGCCATGATTTTAAATGGAACAACTAACATAAGGAACAAGAGCAGATTTTTAAGCATAATCAAATGTAGGGCTGTTTAACTAGGCAAATATATAATTTAACAAACTTTAACAGGAAAAGTTTTATGGTAATTATTTAAAAACAACCTTATATTGATCCTCGTTAAAGCTAATTAAGATAGGCTTCCCATCAACCTCAACTACCGGACGTTTTATGGCACTATTATTTTGAAGCAAAACCTCAATCGCAGTTTTTTGATCTGTTACCATTTGCTGTACATCAGAACTCAATTTTTTCCAGGTCGTTCCCTTTTTATTTAAAACGGCTTCCCATCCAAAAGCATCACACCAGGCGTTCAACTTTTCAGCAGTAATGCCCTTTTTCTTGAAATCATGAAACTCAGGATTAAACCCATTTTCTTCCAGCCAGGTTCTGGCCTTTTTAACAGTATTGCAATTTGGTATTCCGTATACGATCATACCCACAAAATTAAAATTTAATTCATCACATTTTTAAAGGGTTTCGTCACATTTTAAAATTTCAAAACAATAGGGTTTGTATTATTGCATCATAAAGGAAATAAGGTACGCTAAATATAAATCAAATGAACTCAAAGGAAATTGCAAAACTAGAACTATGGATCGTCACCGGCTGCATTACTATTGCATTTTTGTTCTCTCTTGTAGACAGGGCATTAATGCCCATAAGCGCCAGTCTTAATCATGCGACAACGGTAAATGGCATCAGTAAATCCAATATCACAATTATTGGCGAAAACCTTATCCCAATTCTTTTCAACTATCTCATCATTTATATATGCTACCTTTTTCTTGTCTTTCATGTTAGTCCCGAACTAAACAAAAAAGAAGGACGCGCAGCCAGAAGTGTAGCATTTGTATACCTATTTATTACAGCTGCAATATTAATAGACATTATCAATATATATTGGGCAATACTCCTTGCACTTAAGCTATTGTTTATTCTATTTACATGCAATAGGGCAAACAAAGAAAATGGTTTTTACATTGAATCGGGTTTCTTAACCAGTACATGGGTACTTACGGTTTCTACCGTTTTCTTTTTATCACTCCATGATCTGATAAAGGTCTATTTTTTATTGGTAATGCCTATCGCAATAATGATGTACCTATACGCCGTCTATTACCTCATTCCGAAGGTGTGGAATAAGAAATGGAAACTTACAAGCTATTTTTTCAAGATGTTGTTTATCAGCACCACTATAAGTCTTATCCTTGCAGGTATCTTTGGCCTTCTACTTCCTTCCAGAAATATTTATAACAATTCAATCCATATACGATCAACATTTAGCTCAATTTCACTCACACTGCTATATAGCTTAGTTCGCGGAGAAGAATTTATAAAAATGACCGCCTTTGGCACGTTTTTAACTCAAATGCTATTAATCACCCCACTTTCCTGGAGAATCTACAAAGACCGAAATGCCATAAAAGCAGAAGAGATCATTGCACTAAAAACAGAACTTGGCAAGGCCGATGCCAACCTCAACTTCCTAAAATCCCAGATCAATCCACATTTTCTTTTTAATGCCTTAAATACCTTATATGGAACCGCATTGCAGGAAAAAGCAGAACGTACAGGAGAGGGGATTCAAAAACTGGGAGATATGATGCGCTTTATGTTACAGGAAAACATAGAAGATAAAATCATGCTTTCAAAAGATTTAGATTATCTAAACAATTACATTGCCCTTCAAAAGCTAAGGACTTCAACCTCCTCTGATATCATTATAGAAACGCAGATTGAAGAACAAATAAATGATCTTCTTATCTCTCCGATGTTACTCATCCCCTTCGTTGAAAATGCATTTAAACATGGCATCAGTCTCCAATCGCCTTCTCATATTAAAATTACCTTACAAACAAGTGGACATACGCTATATTTTGACGTACATAACAGCATTCATTTAAAACAAGACAATGATCCTGAAAAACTACAAACTGGAATAGGCCTCCAAAATGTAAAACAAAGGCTCGCCCTATTGTATCCAAATCAACACGAACTGATTATCCGGGAAAATGCAAAAGAATTTTTCATTCACCTTACGCTCCAGCTTTCAGGAAATGACTAGCTTTAAAAAATGATTGCTATAGCGATAGATGATGAGCCCATAGCTTTGGATGTAGTACGGTCACACGCATCCAAAGTTCCGTATATAGAACTTATTGCAACCTTTACAAATGCTTTCGATGCCATTATCTTTCTTCAGGAAAATAAAATTGATCTTATTTTCCTGGATATTAAGATGCCCGATATTAATGGCATTGACTTTCTAAACACGCTAAGCACTCCCCCAATGGTGATTTTTACGACTGCTTATTCCGAGCATGCAGTAAAAAGCTTTGAGTTGGATGCCATTGATTATTTGTTAAAACCTTTTTCCCTCCCCCGATTCTTAAAAGCCTGTAATAAAGCACAAGAACTTTACAGCCTGAGAAATAATTCTGAAGACACACAAACACTCCATCTCTTTATAAAAGATGGATACGAACAAATAAAGGTATTAATTAACGACATTCTTTATATTGAAGCCTCCGGAAATTACACACAAATACACCTCAACGATAACAACCTACTTAGCACAAGAGTTCCACTCAACGAGATGTTGCAACTCCTTCCCGCTAAAAAATTCATTCGCATACATCGTGCTTTCATAGTCGCGAAAGAAAAGATAACTAAATTTGATCGAGGTCAGGTCTGGATTGGAAACAAATCGATCTCTATTGGTGCTACATACTTACAAAGTATACAAGAATTAAGTTAATTTTCCGAACAAATTAGGTATCAGCAGACAGCTAATTAAATATTATCACTAATATTGTCCATTATTATACCTATTGATTTTAATCATCAACATATCACATGTTTAAACTAAATTTTAAACAACAAGTATTAACAGGCTTCATCGTCTCCCTATCATTTGTTCTGGTCTCTGCAGTAACCTCTTATTTTAGCATTGATAAATTAAACACCGATACAAAATGGCAGGGGCATACCTACGATGTGATTAGCTTGGTCAAAGATGTAGAATTTCAAATTCTAAACTCAGAAACTGGGCTCAGGGGCTATATCTTGGCCGGAAAACCAGAGTATCTGATTCCCTACAAAGAGAACTCCACCAAGATTTTAAATACGATTCAAGATTTAAAAAATGCCGTTAGTGACAACTCCGCTCAGGAAGTCTACATTGATTCACTTGATTTTTATGCCCATCAGAAAGTAGAAGAAATGAAAGAAGTTCTACACATTTATGAGGCAAAAGGCAAGTATGCCGCAGCAGATCGGGTAATGACTGGCACAGGACAGGCTTTAAAAAATAAGATCCTCAAAATAAGTGACAAAATCATTCAAGCTGAACAAGAATTACTTGTCAAACGGAAAGCAAACATTCATAAAAGTAGCCTTCAAAGCGAAGTTGTGGTTGTACTCAGTTCTGTAATCATATTTTTCCTAATCCTATTCCTCTTATCCTACATCAGACGAACATTTGATCAGCAGAAAGAAACAGAGGCCCAGATCAGAGATTCAAACCTTCAACTGGAAAAAATATCAGCTGAGAACGAGCAAAAAAACTGGTTGCTGTTAGGAACTACCACAATCAACGAAGCTATGCGTGGCGAGCAGGAGTTAGATGAACTGGCTACCAATATCATTACTAAAATCTGCAACTACATCAATGCACCTATTGGTGCTTTCTTCCTCGTTAATAAAACTAAAAACACCATCAAATTTAAAGGAGGATATGCCTGGCAGAATACAAAAAGCATCAGACATGAATATCATTTTGGGGAAGGTTTTATTGGCCAAGCTGCTACCGAAAAACAAAATAAGCTATTGGAGAATGTACCGGCAGACTATATTAAAGTGCATTCCGGACTAGGGGAAGCCCCACCCAACTGTATTTACGTAATGCCTATAGTTTTTGAAGATGAATCCATTGCCGTTATTGAATTAGGATTAAATGAGCAACCTAATGCAACCGTCCAATTGCTGTTAAATACGGTTGCAGAAAGCATAGGCGTTGGTGTAAACAGTGCTAAGGCCCGCGTAAAACTAAGAGCATTATTTGAGCAAACTCAACAGCAGGCAGAAGAACTGGAAAGCCAGCAGGAAGAATTGCGTACCACGAACGAGGAACTGGTTTACAAATCGGAGCAACTGCAAGCATCAGAAGAAGAACTAAGAGTTCAACAGGAAGAGCTACGCCAAACCAATGCAGAACTGGAAGAAAAAGCGCAGCAACTTGAAGAGCGCAACATCACTGTAAACCAGGCTAAAGAAGCCATAAGTTTAAAAGCAGAGGAATTAGAGATTTCCAGTAAATATAAATCAGAGTTCCTGGCCAATATGAGTCACGAATTAAGAACACCTTTAAACAGTATCTTAATTCTAGCCCGTATCTTAAAAGAAAACCGTCCTGAAAATCTTAATGAAGACCAGATAAAGTATGCAGGTGTAATCCATAATGCAGGAACAGATTTATTAACATTAATCAACGACATTCTTGACCTCTCTAAAATCGAATCCGGAAAACTAGATCTGAACATATCGCTATTAAAACCAACGGACATCAAACAAGATGTGGAGGCCTTGTTCATGGAATTGGCCAGAAGTAAAAAAATCAACTTCCAGACTATACTTGACAAAGAATTACCAAAGGCAATCCTTACCGATCAATCAAGAGTGAAACAAGTGATCAAAAACATGCTTTCAAATGCTTTCAAATTCACGCCAGAGCATGGAGAAATTACACTCGAAATCCATAAGGCAAAACCGGATACGGTCTTTTTCTCCAGTCAATTAAAAACGACTACTGAAGATATCATTGCCATTACAGTAAAAGACACTGGAATTGGCATCCCTGCAGACAAGCAAAAGCTCATATTTGAAGCCTTCCAACAAGCAGATGGGTCGACTAGCAGAAAATATGGCGGCACAGGATTGGGCTTATCTATTAGCAAAGAACTAGCGCATATTTTGGGTGGAGAAATTCAAGTTAAAAGTAAACAAGGACAAGGAAGTAAATTCACTTTCTTCATTCCAAAAAACAATGAAGCAAATAATCAACATCATCAGAACACGATAATTGAAATCGAAGAGCCAACCATCACTCCTATCCTTCCCGACCCAAAATTCATCCCAAGTCATCCAAACGAAAAACAAAAATTACTAATAATTGAAGATGATCTGGCATTTGCGGATTTGCTTAATGATTACGCAAAAGAAAAAGGCTTTGCCCCTATTCTTGCCCACAGTGGTGATGTCGCCCTTGAAATGGCCTTCTCCGAACTTCCCGACGCCATAGTATTGGATGTTATGCTACCGGTAATGGATGGCTGGACTATCCTAAAAAAACTCAAAGCTGATCCAAGAACCAAACACATCCCAGTACACATGATGTCGGCAGGAAATGAAAAAGTTGGTAAAGCAAAAAAAGAAGGTGCGATTGGCTTTTTGAAAAAACCAACAGAAAAAGAACAACTCGACGAGGCATTCGAACTACTGAGTGCTGCACATTTAAAATATAACCTAAATACCGTACTTGTTATTGAAGATCAGGAACTGCATAGCACTATCCTAACACAACAATTAACAGGCAAAGGTGTTGAAGTAAAACAAGCTTTTACAGGCAAGGAAGCGCTAGCCCTTTTAGAGGAACATACTTTTGATTGTATTATTCTAGACCTCAAACTTCCGGACATTTCAGGATTCGAATTGCTAGATATCATCAAAGCACGTCCTGAGTGCGCTCATATCCCTGTAATCATCAATACTGCGATGGAATTGGATGAAGAGAAAATGGCCCACATCATGAAGTATACCGAGGCCATGGTCCTAAAATCTAATAAATCTAACGATAGGCTAATAGATGAGGTGAGCTTGTTTATGAACAAACTAAAACAAGATGGTCCTATAACTTCTGTTACCATCAGTAAACATCATAGCGGTAAAGCTTCGTCTACAATGGAAAAGGTTTTAAAAGATAAAACCATTTTAATCACGGATGATGATATGCGTAATATATTCGCGCTATCAAGTGCACTACAGGCCTACGACCTAAAAATTGTCATTGCAAATAACGGACGTGAAGCCATAGAAAAGCTAGACGAATCCAATCAGATCGATCTTGTATTGATGGACATCATGATGCCAGAAATGGACGGCTATGAAGCCATGAAAATCATCAGAAGCAAAAAAGATTTCGCGAAGTTACCTATCATTGCCCTAACCGCTAAAGCAATGAAAAATGATAAGGAAAAGTGTATTGAGGCCGGAGCTAATGATTATATATCAAAACCAGTCGATATGGATAAGCTACTTTCAATGTTAAGAGTTTGGCTAAGCTAAGATGAATAACGACATTGAAACCATAAACTATGGAGAACTCGATAACCTCATTGTCCTGATAAAAAATATTCATGGCTTTGATTTCGGCGATTATTCTGCTGCATCCTTAAAAAGAAGGGTAACCAGAATTATGGAGCTGCAAAAACTAAGCTTGTTCGACTTACGTACCTTATTAACGAATGATCAGGATTATTTTGAATCATTTTTGATTGAAATAACCGTTAATGTAACTGAAATGTTTAGAGATCCATCCTTTTACAAGTCAGTTGCGACTCATGTCATCCCTTATTTAAAATCCTATCAGCGGATTAAAGTATGGAATGCGGGCTGCTCGACAGGAGAAGAGCTCTATTCTTTTGCCATCATGTTCGCTGAAGAGAATTTATATGACCGCTGTTTTTTTTACGGTACAGATATTAATTCCGATGTGTTGGCAGAAGCTAAAAATGGGATTTACAACTTGCAAAAGATGAAACAATACGCGGAAAATTTTCAGAAAACTGAAACAACAAACACATTATCCAACTATTATACTGCGAAATATAACGCGGCATCGATTCATCATTCCTTAAAAAAAAATATTCTGTTCTCAGTACATAACCTCGCTTCGGATGGGGTATTTAATGAGTTCCAGGTAATTTCTTGTCGTAATGTCCTGATTTATTTCAATATCGAACTGCAAAAAAAGGTCATAGAACTATTTTACAATAGTTTGGCTAATTTTGGGTTTTTATGCCTGGGTTCTAAAGAGACATTAAGGAGTAGTGAACTGGGCCGCTTTAAAGTCATAGACAAAAAGAACAACATTTACCAAAAAATAGCATAGCGATTAAAACCGCTCAATTAAGAATAAAAAGCATGGAAAAAATTAACATATTAATTGTTGATGACAGACCCGAAAATATTATTGCCCTTGAAGCACTTCTGCAAAGAAATGATATTAATATAATCAGTACCACCAATCCCAATGAAGCACTTAGGTTATCATGGGAAATGGATATTGCCATTGCATTGATTGATGTTCAAATGCCTGAGATGGATGGATTTGAATTGGTAGAGATTTTAAAAAGTAACCCCAGAACTAAAGAAATACTGGTCATATTTGTGACCGCCATATCCAAAGAAACTAAGCATGCAGTTAAAGGATTAAATACTGGTGCAGTTGATTATTTATATAAACCCTTAGACCCCTATATCACCTCTGCTAAAGTTGATTCATTTATCCAATTTGTTAGAAATCAAAGGGAAGTAAAAGCTAAAAATAAGGAGCTCGAAGCCAATCAGAAAGAACTGATCAAAGCAAAAGACCTGGCCGAACAAGGCAAACGCATTAAAGAGAACTTTTTGGCCAATATGAGCCATGAAATCCGCACACCAATTAATGGAATTATTGGAATTACTCAACTTTTAAAGAGAACACCCCTTAGCGATGAGCAACTCGAAATGGTTAACCTACTCGAGGTTTCTTCAAACTCCTTACTTGGCGTTATTAACGATGTCCTTGATCTGTCGAAAATAGAATCGGGGAAATTTAAAATCAGTAGAGCACCTACGGACATTGTTAAAATATGCGAGGCGGTAATAGACCTGCTGCGCATACCTTCTGTTGAAAAGAAACTCGATCTAACCATAAATCTTGATACTGAATTGCCAAAAATGATTTATGCAGATTCCCTTCGTTTAAATCAGATCTTGATGAACCTCATTGGCAATGCCATTAAATTCACGCATGAAGGCTCCGTAAGCCTAAAGGTGGAGATATTGGACAGAAAAGGGAACAACGTTAAACTCAAATTTTCGATTATAGATTCGGGCATAGGCATAGCGAAAGAGAATATTGATAAGATTTTCGAAACCTTTGAGCAGGCAGATGAACAAACAACCATTAAATTTGGAGGTACTGGTTTAGGACTATCAATTGTTAAAAACCTTGCAAAACTTAAAGGCGGCCTACTCGAGGTGCAAAGTGAAGAGTTTAAAGGAAGTACCTTTTGCTTTACCAACTGGTACGAAATATTTAAAGAAACGACCGTGGATATAAAACCTATAGAAGAAAAACTAATACCACTTAGCAATACCAGAATTCTTGTTGCTGAAGACAACCCCATCAATAAATTCCTGATTACTAAAATTCTGCAAAGCTGGCAGATTGAAATGGATGTAGTAGAAAATGGAAAAGAAGCTTTAGAGAAATTGAGAGAGAACGATTACCACCTTATTCTAATGGACACCTTTATGCCGGTCATGAATGGACTAGAAGCGATCAAACTGATTCGAGAAGGCTATGCAAGCGGGAAAGAAAACATACCCATTATTACCTTTTCTGCAGCAGTGATGGATACGGACAAAGCAACCGCTATAGCTGCCGGTGCCAATGACGTGATTAGTAAACCATTCGAACCAGCAGTATTACACAAAAAAATACAAGAATATACCAAAACTATTGGTTAAAGGCCGTCATAGTTTTAGCTGGGCCGACGGTAACAAAGCTTTTGATCAGCTCGGCACTTCTATCTATCAATGCAGGCAACTCAGGTAATTCATCTTTATCGAAGGGAGACAGCACGTAATCAGCCTGTTGTCCCCTGCCAAAATTGTCACTGATACCAAAGCGTAAGCGTGGATAACCCTGTCCACCACAAAGCCCCTCAATGCTCTTCAAACCATTATGTCCCGCACTACTCCCCTGTAATTTCAGCCGCAGTTTACCCAAAGGTAATGCCAGATCATCAACGATCACCAGTACATTCTCTAGCGGAATTTTCAATTCCTGCATATAATAGTTTACCGCCTTACCACTTAGATTCATATAAGTAGTTGGTTTAATCACATGCAGCCTTCTACCTTTAAAACCAACTTCAGCATAATAAGCCAGGCGAGTGTTCGTAAATGTTCCCTCCTGCTGCTTTACCAGCTCGTCAGCAATCATAAAACCAATATTATGGCGGGTATGCGCATATTCAGGACCAATGTTCCCTAAACCAACAATTAAGTATTTCATCTTACCACAAATATAATAGTAAACACAAAAAAAGCAGCACCGATTAGGTACTGCTTTTTATATTTCAATTGCTTAGCAAAAATTATTTTTTACCAGCTGCTTGCTCTGCTTGTTTTAAAGCTCTCGACATACCAACAGAAACGATAGTATCTTCACCAGTATTAGTGATAGCGTAGTTACCTTTTGCAAGATCACGTACACGGAACAAGTTACCAACTTCCATTTTAGCGATGCTCACTTCAATTGCTTGAGGCATATCTTTAGGGAATGCTTTAACACGAAGTTTACGTAATTTTTGAACCAATTTACCACCCATTTTAACACCTGGAGAAGTACCAGTAATTTTAACAGGGATTTCCATTAAGATCTCTTTGTCATCAAATAACTGAAGAAAATCTACGTGCATCAACACCTCTGTTAATGGATGAAATTGTAATTCTTTAATGATAGCTTTTAATTTAGTACCATTAACTTCAATTTCAACAAAATTTGCTTCTGGAGTGTAAATAGCATCCTTTAAATCAGTGATTAAAACAGCGAAGTGAACTTGCTCTTTACCACCATACAATACTGCAGGAACTTTACCTTCGTAGCGAAGCTCTTTAGCATCGCGTTTCCCTACGTTCTCTCTTGGAGAACCGCTAATTGCGATTGTTTTCATTTTTATTTATTTTATTTGTTATAATTCTTAAACATTAAAAAGGTCACTAATAGACCCATGCTCGTTTACATTAGCAATTGCCTTTGCAAACAATGGAGCTGTAGTCAGTACCCTTATTTTTGCACTTTCCTGTTTTAAAGGAATGGTATCCGTAACAATCAGCTCAGTTAACATTGAGTTTTCAATGGTTTCATAAGCTTTTCCTGATAACACTGGATGTGTACAAACTGCTCTTACACTGTTAGCACCTTTTTCCATGATCAGAGCCGCTGCCTTTGCCAAAGTACCCGCCGTATCGCAAATATCATCAATCAAAACAACATCCTGTCCTACTACATCACCGATGATAGACATAGACTCAATTTCATTTGCACGCTTACGTCTCTTATCACAAATTACAACCTCTGCATTAAAGAACTTTGCAAAAGTACGTGCGCGATAAGAACCGCCCATATCTGGCGAAGCAATGATTAAGTTTTCCAGTCCCAAACTTTTAATATAAGGAACAAAGATGACAGAACCATCCAGGTGATCAACCGGAATATCAAAAAATCCCTGTATCTGTGCAGCATGAAGATCCATAGTCATGATCCTGTGAATACCTGCAGATTTTAATAGATTAGCCACCAATTTAGCACCTATTGCTACCCTTGGTTTATCTTTTCTATCTTGTCTTGCCAAACCATAATAAGGAACCACTGCAGTAATGTAATGTGCCGAAGCCCTTTTAGCAGCATCAACCATTAACAACAATTCCATTAAATTATCAGAAGGTTGGTAAGTAGATTGTATGATAAAAACATCACAACCACGTACAGTTTCATCGTAAGAAGGCTGAAACTCACCGTCGCTAAACTTGTTTAAAGTTACATCGCCTAGTGGTTTGCCGTATTGTTCGGCAATTCTTTTTGCTAATTCTTTTGTACCTGTTCCGGCAAAAAGTTTAACGGGGTTAAATTGCAATGGCATGATTGAAGGTATATCAATGCTGGTTAAAAAAAAATCGGATTGCGAACTAAACCACAATCCGAATATTATTAGTTGCCCGACCAGGATTCGAACCTAGACAAACGGTACCAAAAACCGTTGTACTACCTTTATACTATCGGGCAATCTTTCCGATTAAAAGCTTCTAATTAGAGTTGCTTTGAAAGGGAATGCAAATGTACGCAGATTTTTCTTTTTTGCAAGAGATGACCCAAAAAAAAATAAAATATTTTAAGTCATAAGTCGGAACACCAAAATAACCACTTAAAAATGAGCGATTTGTTTGCCATAAAAAAATAATTATTTTTTTTCCGTAGCTCACATTATCTACTCAATAACCAAAGAAGCTACAGATATAGCATGGTTGTTCACAAGAAGCATGTTTCTTCACACATTCTACACACCTCCTTCACACCAAACCCACAAACAGGTACCTTTTTGTGAAGGAAGTGTGTAGAATGTGTGTATGATGTGAGGAGAAGCCCTTAACCGACCTCCAGTTTCAGCAAACTTAGCCCCTATTCAAATTCCATGTGCCCAATGATGAAGCCAACAAATCACTAAAAAATGTTAAACTCCTTCAGACTTTGCGCTATTATCAATCTTATTCTTTATTTTCGGCTGCATTTTAATCGCCTCATATAACACATTAACTATTCAATAAAAAAATGAATTATTCAAAAATTAATAATCTTACTGGCTGGCTTTGCTTTCTTATTGCCACTGTAACTTATATTTTAACATTAGAACCGTCTGTAAGTTTTTGGGATTGTGGCGAGTTTATAGCTTCTGCTTTTAAAATGCAAGTTGTGCATCAACCAGGTGCTCCATTGTTTTTAATGATTCAAAGATTCTTCTCTCTTTTCGCTTTTGGCGATGTTGAGAAGGTTGCTTATTTTATGAATGTGGGCTCGGCCATTGCCAGTGGCGCCACCATATTATTCTTATTCTGGACCATCACAGCTTTAGCTAAGAAAGTACTGATTAAAGAAAACGAAGAAATCTCTAAGGGTAATTTGATATCCATTATGGGAGCTGGAGCAGTTGGTGCATTAGCCTATACTTTCTCAGATAGTTTCTGGTTCTCTGCAGTTGAATCTGAAGTATATGCTTTATCATCTTTATTTACAGCCATCGTTTTCTGGGGTATCTTAAAATGGGAAGCTGTAGCAGATGAGCCACGTGCCGACAGATGGTTGCTATTTATAGCTTACATTATGGGTTTATCAATAGGTATCCACTTATTGAACTTATTAACCATTCCAGCCATCGCTTTTGTTTACTACTTTAAAAAGACAGATAAGCCTACTACTGCAGGAATTATTAAAACAGGAGTCATAGGTATACTTATCCTTGCCGTTATACAGTATGGAATCATACAATACCTGGTTTCATTCGGTGCATATTTTGATTTATTCTTCGTCAACACATTAGGATTGGGTTTTGGAACAGGTGTACTATTCTTTGCCATATTAGTAATAGCTGGTTTAGTATGGGGAATCCGTTACTCTATCAATCACCAGAAAAAAGTTTTAAACTTAGCATTGCTATCAACCGTACTCATCATATTTGGTTATTGCTCGTTTGCCATGATCGTTATCCGTGCAAAAGCTAGCCCTAACCTAAACAACAGTGATCCTGAAAATGCCTTTTCATTCCTAAGCTATTTAAACAGGGAGCAATATGGCGACAGACCATTATTATTTGGTCCTAACTACAACTCACAAAAAGTTAACCTTACACAAGGTAAAACCTTATATAGAAAAGGTGATGACAAGTATGAAGTTGCCGGTAAAAAGACTGAGTACGAATACGACAGAACTACTCCTTTCCCAAGGATGTATAGCGACGAGCAACGCCACGTTTCTTATTATAAAGACATGATGGGTTTTGATGATGAGCGTTTCCCAAGCTTATTTGACAACATTGGTTTCCTTTTCAGATACCAGGTTGGCCAAATGTATATGCGCTACTTTATGTGGAACTTTGTAGGCCGTCAGAATGACGATCAGGGACAAGGAAGTTTATACGAAGGGCAATGGTTAAGTGGTGTTAAACCTATTGACGCCATGATGCTTGGTGATCAGAAGAACCTTCCACCATCTATCGTAGAAAGTAATGCTTACAACCGCTTCTTCTTCCTTCCACTAATATTGGGTTTACTGGGCGCGATATGGCACTTTAAAAGAAATCAAAAAGACGCAGGTATTGTTGCCTTGTTGTTTTTCTTCACCGGTCTGGCCATTGTGCTTTACCTGAATCAAAAGCCGCTTGAACCTCGTGAAAGAGATTACGCCTATACCGGGTCCTTCTATGCCTTTGCCATTTGGATAGGTCTAGGAGTCTTGGCCATCCGCGAGTGGTTGTTTAAAAAATTAACACCCGCAACCGGAGCAGTATTAGCGACTATCACGGGCTTATTTGCCGCACCGGTTATTATGGGTGCCCAAGGCTGGGATGATCACGATCGTTCGAGCAAAATGGTAGCTCACGACATTGCAGTCGATTACCTGCAATCCTGCGCACCTAACGCCATCCTATTTACTTATGGTGATAACGATACTTACCCATTATGGTACGCACAAGAGGTAGAAAACATCAGACCGGATATTAAACTGGTTAACTTAAGTTTGTTTGACACCGACTGGTATATCAATGGAACAAGAAAATTGCAAAACGAATCTGCACCTCTGCCTATAACCATGAAGCCTTCTCAATATGTACAAGGTGTTAGAGATGTAATGTATTACCAGGATTATAAAGTTGCTGGTGCTGTAGAGTTAAGTAATATTCTTGCTATCCTTTTATCAGATGATGCTGAAGATAAACTTCCACTACAAGATGGAACCAGAGAGAACTTTATCCCTACCAAGAATTTTAAACTTACAATAAATAAAGCCGACGTAATTAAAAATGGCGTTGTAAGCCCAGCTGATTCGAGTAAAATTGCTCCTGCATTGGAGTGGACATTTAATAAAAACTATGTAACTAAAGGCACATTGGCTTTCTTTGATATCCTGGTACACAACAACTGGAAAAGACCTATTTATTTTGCTAGCACAGTGCCTTCAGATCAATACAATGGCCTCGACAACTATTTATACAACGAAGGCTTAGCCTTGCGTCTGTTGCCATTAAAAGCGGACACATCGGAAAATAGAGCAGAGCTGATCAACACACCTGTTCTTTACAAAAACGTAATGGATAAGTTTGTATGGGGCAACATCAAGAATGCAAAGTACCTTGATCCTCAATCATCAGATGACATCTCGATCTTCACCAACGTATTCAACAATACCATCTCTGGCTTAATCAAAGAAGGTAAAACTGAAGATGCTAAGAAAGTTGTAAACCGCTATTTTGAAGTAATGCCCGAGCGTTTCTACGGAATGCGTTCTATGATGGGCACCTATTTCATGGCAGAAAACCTATACCTATTAGGCGATGCTAAAAGAGCAAATGCTTTAATTGAAAAGTCTGCAGCATACATTCAAAAGGAACTTACTTACCTGGCTGATGTTTCTGAGAGCAAACGTAAATTTGTTGGCGGACAGAATGTCCAATTGGGTCTATCGTTCCTAAATCAGATGTCTAAAACAGCAACACAGCACCAGCAAACAAAACTGAGCGAAAGCTTAAACCATCAATTTGAAGGGCTTGAAGCAAGGTTCTCGCCATACTTTGCCGCTGGGCAATAATGTAACCCAACTTTATTCAGTGCTTAATTATAAGCACTGAATAACTAAAGTAAAAATACTCAACAACAAAATAGGCCTGCAATTTGATTGCAGGCCTATTTGTTGTTGGCATCATGCTATAGTTCGGTAAAAACGAGTTTTCTGTGAACCGGCCTAGCGTTTGTTTGCCCTTCTTCTGGGCAAATTAATGCAGACGGAGAACAGAATGCGAGTTTTATCCTTCATTGACAACACCCATTGCACAGAATTTATCAATCCTTGTAGCAATCATCTTGTCTGTCTTTTCTTTTTTAAGCACTGCAAGATCCTTTATAATCTGATCTTTCACAGTCTGTGCCATTAACTCAGGGTTTTGATGTGCACCACCTAGCGGTTCTTTAATAATTCCATCAATAAGTTTATTTCTAAACATATCATCAGAAGTTAATTTTAAGCATTCTGCCGCACGCTCTTTGAAATCCCAGCTACGCCATAAAATAGACGAGCAAGATTCAGGAGAGATCACAGAATACCAGGTGTGCTCCAACATATATACTTTATCACCTATACCAATTCCTAATGCACCACCAGATGCACCTTCGCCCACTACAAAGCAAAGAATAGGAACTCTTAGAACAGACATTTCAAGCAAATTACGTGCAATAGCTTCCCCTTGTCCGCGTTCTTCAGCCTCTAAGCCAGGGTAAGCACCCATGGTATCGATGAAAGAAATCACAGGTTTATTGAATTTCTCTGCTAAACGCATTAAGCGAAGCGCTTTTCTATAACCTTCAGGATTGGCCATACCAAAATTGCGGTATTGTCTTTCTTTAGTGTTCTTGCCTTTTTGATGACCAATGATCATTACAGTCTCGCCATTAATTGTTGCAAAACCACCTATAATCGCTTTATCATCTTTAACTGTTCTGTCGCCATGCATCTCGATGAAATCATCGCAAATCATGCTGATATAATCCAAAGTTTGTGGTCGCTCAGCGTGACGAGACATTTGAACTTTTTGCCAACCTGTAAGGTTGCTATATAATGATTGCTGGGTTTTCTCCAACTTTTGTTCAAGCTCAGTTAAGGTAGCAGACATATCTACTTTGGTTTTATCGGCAACTTGTTTAACCTTCTCAATTTGCTGGGCTAGCTCAGCAATAGGCTTTTCAAAATCAAATGATGTTTTTATCTGTTCCATAATCGGGCTGTAAAAATAGACATTTTATTTTAAAAACGTTATTTATTTCAACCGGCGTTCAGCGCTGTTCTACTGTAGATGTGGTACTCACCCGGTGCCAACGTTTTGTTGTACGTATTCCCTGTTAAGGTCATTGTTGTCCCGGTTACGGCATCATACCATATGCCCGAAGCACCAAAGTCTACATTAGCATCTTTGCTACTCACATCGAAATTTCCCACAACTACAACTGTATTGTTGGACTCTATTAGCTTAATATACTTAACTCCGGCCGACAAATTATAAGTTGCATCGGCTGAACTGAAAATACCGTTCTTCTTTTTCAGGTTGATGAATTTTGCATAAGCATTATACAATGCTTTGCGTTCCGTTTGCTGAAAATACTCCCAATGGATAGGTTTATTGCCCGTTCTGCCATTATAGTTTATACTAATGTCATAGCCTAATTCTTCAAACTGCCAGATCATTTTGGGCCCTGGTATTGCAAAGAGAAATGCTGCGGCCATTTCTTCCCTTTTCAGTGCAACAGCAAAGTTTTTCACATCATAACTTCCAGACGCATTGCCAAAAGCTAGATTTTTAAACATGGTGCGTTCCTCATCGTGGCTTTCAATAAAGTTCAGCAGATTTTCTGACTTCCCAAAACCGTGTTTTGCAAAAAATGCCCAAGAGAAATCAGAATTGGCTAGCCAGCCCATCATACCTTCATTCATATTTACGTTTAAACCGTTCCAAAGCATCATACCATCATCAGCCAAAACCTTTTCTTCCGTTGCATCGGAAAAATGCTCTAGTATCACATAAAAGTTATTGGCATCAATACTTTTTATGTAATTGTTATAGTCTTTCCATATCGCTACCCTACTCGCATCATAAGCACTAAATGAGGCATCGTCAGATGATAATTTTTGAGTAAAGCCCTTCGATAAGTCAAAACGGAACCCGTCGATTTTATATTGTTGCATCCAAAACTTCATCACATTTTTCGCAAAGGTTTTTGTGGCCGCGCTTTCATGGTTAAAATCATAACCTACATTATAAGGATGAGTGTTGGAATTTGTGTTAAACCATGGACTGATAGCGAATGGCTTACCCGAAGGCTTGTCAAAATAAAGTTGCACCATGGGCGACTGTCCAAAAGAATGGTTTAGCACCATGTCCAGAATAACTGCTACTCCCCGACCATGACATTCGTCTATAAAACCTTGAAGGGCTGTTTTTGTACCATAATATTTATCCGGAGCAAAATAGAATGAAGGATTATAACCCCAGCTCAAATTCCCTTCAAACTCATTCACAGGCATCAACTCAATTGCATTTATACCCAATCCGACCAAATAATCTAGCTTTTGCAGTGTCGAAGCATAATTATGCTCTGCTGTAAAATCCCTGATCAACAACTCATAAATCACAAGGTTATTTTTCGTTGGTCTGGTAAAACCTGCCGAGTTTTTCCAGGTATATACTGGTTGATTGGCCTGCATTACACTTACAATACCTGTAGTTTTACCAACAGGGTAAGCCTTTAAACCCGAATAAGTGTTGTTATCAATATGAATATCATCAATCGGATCCAGAATCTTTTCGCAATATGGATCGGCAATTTTTAAATCATCATCCACCAAAAACTGGTAAGCATACTCAGTATTAGGATTCAGATTATCTAACTGCAGCCACCAGATATTTCCATCCGGGGTATTTTTCATAGCCGCGCCTTTCCAATCATTAAATTCACCAATTAAAGCCACCGATTTTTTAAATGGCGCATATAGGGTTACAATAGCCGACGTACCATTGTTGATAAATACAACACCATCCTTTGCCGCAGTGGGCAAACCGGGATCAGCCGGATTAACAGGTATTACTGGTATAACCGGGACTACTGGCTCGGGGCTAACCTTTCCTTTTTTGCATGCAGTGGCCAATACCGATAAAATCAGTAACAGGAAATAAATCCTTTTCATAAGCTTATGGTTTAAGTTTTATTGATCTCGTCCTTCTATAGCAAGTTTATCCGCTAAAACCTGATCGGTTTTTCGGGGTTCTCTGATAAAAACATAACAAATAACAGCGGCAATTACCATTAATCCGCCGCCCAACTGCACAGCCAAAAGCCTGTCATTATACAGCACCTCCCGCATTAACCAACCAAAACCCAATGAGGCAATGATCTCTGGCAGTACAATAAAGAAATTAAAGATCCCCATGTAGATTCCTATTTTATCCTTTGGTAATGATCCGCTGAGCATAGCATACGGCATAGATAAAATACTAGCCCAAGCTATGCCTACCCCTGTCATACATAAATAAAGCATGTTTTTATCATGTACCCAGGCAACACTGATTAAGCCCATTGCCCCACACAGCAGGCATAATGCATGTGTGGTTTTACGCCCCAGTTTATCTGCTATTTTGGGCAAAACCAAAGCAAATAAAAAGGTAATCACACTATAATAAGCCAATGTTAAACTGCCAAAATCAGCACCGTGGGCATACACCGGGTCACTGGCATCTTTACCGCCAAATACATTTACAGCAACAGCAGTAGTATAATAAAACCACATTAAAAACAAACCTGGCCATGTAAAAAACTGCACTAGCGATACAATTTGCATCCTTTTAGGCATATTCAATAAAGAATGCCAAATCTCTTTTGCACCTCCACCAAAGCCCTTATTACTTTCTAAAACCTTTTCCTTAAAATCTACATCGGCGGGTGGATATTCTTTAGTGGTAAAAACGGTATAAAGGACGGCTGCCAGAAAGAAGAAAGCACCAATATAAAAAGAGAACTTTACATTTTCGGGGATACTCCCTTGTGCTGCTGTATTGCTTAAATGAAAAACATTGTTCATTAGCCAGGGCAAGGCCGATGCAATACTTCCCCCTAACCCAATCATCATACTCTGCATAATAAAGCCCCTGTTCACCTGCGAATCGGGTAGTTTATCGGTAACAAAGGCCCGAAAAGGCTCCATAGCTACATTCCCTGCAACATCTAAAATCCAGAGTAATCCCGCAGCCATCCATAAGGCACTGCTATGCGGCATAAAAATTAGTGCAATAGAACTAATGATGGCACCCACCATAAAATATGGCCTTCTTCTGCCCCATTTGGGATGCCAGGTTCTATCGCTTAAATAGCCAATTATAGGCTGAACAAGCAACCCCGTTAAGGGCGCCGCCAAAAACAACAATGGAACCTGATCTGGATTAGCACCCAGGTTTTCATAAATACGTCCCATGTTGGCGCGTTGTAAGTCCCATCCAAATTGAATACCGAAAAATCCGACACTCATATTAATGATCTGAACTAAACTTAGCTTCGGGTTTTCGGTTAATGTTTTTAAGCTCATTTATTTGTTTTAAAATTCTATAATCTGTGCCGAAACAGGTGCTATTTTTACTTGGATACTTGGGCCAGCAGGGATATTCAACTTCTGATTGGTCAACAATTCTGTAACTGGTGCCCAGGATTTAACCTTAAGAATCTCCTCCGGAATCTCTATACGCCCTTCCAAAGTTTGGTTACGGTCGAAGTTTACCATAATCAGCAACCTTTGGTTACCATTATAGCGGATATAACCGTACATCCTGTTATTCATATTTCCTGAAACAGGAACTTCATAAATCTGGCCGTTCCTGATCGCATCAGAAGTTGCGGCAATACCCATTAGTTTCTTGTAGTACTCACGTAAAGCAACCTGCTCTTTACTCAACAAGCCGCCGTTAAAAGCACCGTGATTCATCCATTTCTGATGCTCGGGCACACCCCAATAATCAAATATTGTTGTCCGGTTGTCATCACTACCAAAACCTTCTACACCTTTACCGGGCTCAGCTACCTCCTGTCCAAAATACAACATCACCGGTCCACCAGATAAAGTAGCCGATACCACCATGGCCGGAAGTGCATAAAAAGCGTTACCGGCAAAGCCAGCAGAGGCAATTCGCTCCTCATCATGATTTTCCAGAAAGCGCAACATCCTGTCGCGAAAACCAGCCGTTTCTACTTGCCAAACCTTACTAATATCTTTCACATCTGCATTTTGCTCATTTCTGATCAGCCTTTTTAAACCATCATATAAACCAACCTTATCATACAGATAATCAAAATGTCCCTTATTTAAATATGTTGCGTATACGGCCGAATTGTAAGCCTCACCTATAAATATAAGCGCTGGATATTTAGCCTTTACTTCAGGAATTACCCATTCCCAAAACTCAACGGGGACCATTTCTGCCATATCACAACGGAAACCATCTACGCCCTTTGCGGCCCAGTATAATAAAATATCACGCATTTTTAACCACACCGGAGGCATCGGATCAAAATACTTTTTTTCTCCATTTACATAATCTACCCCATAATTTAATTTTATGGTTTCATACCAGTCGTTTTCAGACGGAGCTTTAGAAAACACGTTGTTTCCAGTAGCCTTAGCAGGCATTTCGGCAAACTTGAAGTCTTTTAAAGTATATAAAGAATCGTTTTTATCTATATGTCCAGGAACGATAAACTGTTCATCAGGAATATAATAATAGTCGTTAGTAGCACTAAACCGCTGTGTAACATCGTCGCTGGCGCCAAAATCCACTACCCCTTTAGGTTTAGCTAAAGAATGGTAATTTCGGGCAACATGATTGGGTACAAAATCAATGATCACCTTCATTCCTTTTTCATGCGTACGAGCAACTAGTGCCTCGAACTCTGCCATGCGGTGCTTAACATCCACTGCCAGATCGGGGTCTACATCATAGTAATCTCTGATGGCATAAGGCGAGCCCGCCCTACCTTTTACCACATCAGCATCACCAGCAAGAATACCAAAAGCGCTATAGTCCGTCATGCTGGCATGAGCAATCACCCCAGTATACCAAACATGAGTTACCCCAAGCTCTTTAATTCCATCCAGCGCTTTTGAATTGATATCGTTAAACTTACCGCTACCATTTAATTGAATGGTGCCATAAGGGATTTGTGTTTCTTGTTTATTGCCAAACAACCGCGGCAATAATTGATAAATAATCGGTTTACTTTGGGCCTGACTTATAGTTTGGCCACCAATAATAGTCAATACAATCAAAGGGATGTTTTTTAATAGCGTCATCATACCAGTTGCTCGTGATAAGTAATTGCCTTTTCACCTGGTAAGACAGTATGAAGCCGATTAAATATACTTATTTCCAATGTCTGCACAGAATTATTTATAATCCAAATCTGCTTAGAACTGATTTTTACTTTTAATTGAACACCTCTAAAGCCGATACTAAAAGAAAAAGAGTCCCATGCTTTAGGTAAAAAAGGATTAAAACACAGCTGTCCATTGCACACCCGCATCCCTGCAAAACCTTCAACAATACTCATCCAGGTACCTGCCATCGAAGTAATGTGCAATCCATCTTCGGTATCGTTGTTATAATCATCTAAATCCAAACGGGCTGTACGAAGATAAAATTCATATGCCTTCTCTTCATCGCTTAGCTTTGCCGCCAAAATACTATGTACGCAGGGAGATAAAGAACTCTCATGCACGGTCCTACTTTCGTAAAAACTAAAGTTCTTCCGCAATGTCTCCAGATCATATTCATCTTCAAAAAAGTACATGCCTTGCAATACATCTGCCTGCTTAATAAAGCCAGAGCGCAAGATCCTATCCCAACTCCACTTCTGGTTCAACGGTCGCTCCTCAGCAGGCAAATCTTTCACTAGTATCTGTTCCTTATCCATAAAACCATCTTGCTGAAGAAATACACCTTCTTTTTCATGGTAAGGATAATACATTTGATCAGCAACAGTCTTCCAGTCGCCAAACTCCTTTGCTTCTACCAGTTTCGTTTTTTTCTGTATGGTTTTATACTTTTCCGGATCCAGACGCTTTACCATATCGGCAGCTTCAATGGTATATTTTAAACACCATGCAGCTAGCTTATTCGTATACCAGTTGTTATTGATGTTGTTTTCGTATTCATTGGGACCGGTTACCCCCAACATTACATATTTCTGCTTATCCTCACTCCAGTTTACGCGTTGCTTCCAGAAGCGGGCAATTCCGATTAATACCTCCAAACCATATTGAGCCAGATAATTTTCGTCCCCTGTATATCTGATATAATTGAATATCGCAAAAGCTATCGCTCCGTTTCTATGAATCTCCTCAAAAGTAATTTCCCATTCGTTATGGCATTCCTCACCATTCATCGTTACCATTGGATACAATGCAGCCCCATTTTTAAAGCCTAGCTTTTCAGCATTCTCAATTGCCTTATCCAAATGTTTGTAACGATAAACCAATAAGTTCTTTGCCACCTCCTCGGGGGCCGTAGATAAATAAAAAGGAATACAATAAGCCTCAGTGTCCCAATAGGTAGAACCTCCATATTTCTCTCCTGTAAAGCCTTTTGGTCCAATATTTAAACGAGCATCCTTACCTGTATAAGTTTGGTTAAGCTGAAATATATTGAATCTAATGGCCTGTTGAGCCGCAATATCCCCTTCAACGATGATATCGCTTTCTTCCCATTTTGCAGCCCATGCCGCAGCATGATCTTTCAACAACTCATCAAAGCCCTTTGTACTTGCTGTTTCTATTTTAACCTTAGCAAGCCTCAACAAATCACTTTTATCGTAATTGAGAGAAGACAGGTTGGTTACTATTTTATAAATATGAATAGTTTCACCTTGCTTAACCGGTATTACGGTTGTCCGTGCAAGATATTTATCGCCTAATACAGCTTGCGAGCTTTGCGCTACGCCATTAAAAAGTACGGTTGTACGACTTGCTGTGCAAACATCAAACTCAGTCTTTTTAGTCTGCAAAGTGAGGTAATCAGTGTCATTTTCCTGATGCTGCGCTACTTCATTCCAAAATTTCTCATCATAGTTCGCATCCTGGTTCTTTATATCACCATCAATAAAAGAGGTAACGGTGATTATACCTTCAAAGTTAAGCGCGCTTATGCTGTAATGTAAAGCTGCCAACTCATCATCGGCGATGCTACAAAAACGAATAGCATCAACTTTAACTACCTTTCCACTGCTAAGCCTCGCCGTAAAAGTCCGGCTTAGTGTCCCTTCTTTCATGTTCAATACCCGTTTAAATTCGAGCACCTCACATTTAAACAGGTCTAACTTTTCACCGTCAATATCGATGTCGATTCCTATCCAATTTGTCGCATTCAATACTTTAGCAAAGTACTCGGGATAGCCATTCTTCCACCAACCCACACGCGTTTTATCGGGATAATAAACACCTGCTACATAATTTCCCTGTAAAGTTTCTCCGGTATATGCCTCTTCAAAATTAGCACGCTGACCTATACGACCATTGCCAATACTGAACAGACTTTCCGATATTTTATTTAAGTGAGGATCAAAACCTTCCTCAATAATATTCCACTCGTCTGCTTTTATGTAATTCTTCATCTTTATACTGCTCTAGCATTGCACCGCTAAAGCGGCTACATACATTATCCTTTTTCTATTCCTTATTTTTTCAAAGCCGAGATTTCGGCAATTGTAATTTCCGAGAGGTCATTAATAACCAGCTGTGCACCTTGCAAATTTTCGGCATTACCAATTCCTACAATGGCCATTCCGGCGGCAATAGCAGCCTGCACCCCAGCCTGAGCATCTTCAAAAACTACACAGTCTTTGTTCAAGGCACCCAACAATTCCGCAGCTTTCACAAACACTTCTGGATCTGGCTTAGAGGCGCTTACTGTATTCCCATCTACAATAGCATCAAAAAAATGAGCCAGGTTAGTGCGTTCCAAAATCAACCCAGAGTTTTTACTGGCCGATCCCAACGCTATTTTAATCCCCTGGTCTTTTAAATCCTGCAATAGCTTTAAGGAGCCAGGTAATACTTCAGCCTCCGTCATTTTACTGATCATGGCTACATACCATGAATTTTTTAGTGTAGCCAAGGCTTCCTTTTCTGCTTCAGACTTTTCTACCCCGCCCCATTTAAGAATCTTATCGAGCGAATGCATCCGGCTTATACCTTTCAATTGCTCATTTTGAGCATGGGCAAAATCAAAGCCTAAGGAGTTTGCCAGTTGCTTCCAAGCCTGATAATGGTATACGGCGGTATCAACCAGAACCCCATCCAGATCAAATATGCAAGCAATATGTTGTGTTGTATTCTTCATTTAATTTAATTCAAGTACCAGCGTTGTTTTGGCCGGTACAGCGATCGTTTTTAACGTATTTAATTTTTCGCCAGTGATGACATTAGTTGCTGATGATGCATTTGCCATGCGTTCTGCAAACCTTGCAGTCTCTAAGCTTTTGGCGGCATCATCGACATTAACAATTATCATTACCGTTTTAGCACCATTAGCGCTCGTGCTACCCCCAGCTTGATACCTGAAATAAGTGTACAGGCCATTTTCTGGCACAAATTGCATCAGCTTACCGGTTTGTAGGGCTGTATTATTTTTACGGTAATTCGCCAATGTTTTAACAAAGTTGAAGGCGTCATTTTCCTGTGCCGTTCGACCGGCAGCAGTAAACTTATCCGATTGATCTCCTACCCATCCTCCCGGAAAATCGGAGCGTACCAAACCATCAGGATTAGAGTAGTTCTTCATCAGGATCTCCGTACCGTAGTACAATTGTGGGATGCCCCTCATGGTCAACAGCAAAGCCATACCTGACTTAAACTTATTCAGATCCTCATTTACCATGGAATAAAACCTACTCATGTCGTGATTATCTAAAAACACTACATTTCGATCTGCATCTTGATAAAGGAAATCCTGTGCAACAGTTGAATACAATCTAAATACACCATCCGTCCAACCCGATTTTCCATTCAAAGCTTCATAAATGGCATTCTTGATAACCGCATCGGTAATACCAGGCAACTCCGTATCAAAACCACGGTTTACGGTATTTCCACCGGTAAAAAAGGCTTGCGCCGCAGCGGTATGTACCAGTGTTTCGCCAAAAATGGAAAGTGTTGGAAACTCGGCTTTAATCTTCTGCGCCCAGTCTTTCATATAGTCAGGATCATTGTAAGGATAAGTATCTAATCTCAATCCGTCAATCCCGGCATATTCTACCCACCAAATGTGATTTTGGGTAAGGTAATTCTGTACATACGGATTTCTTTGATTAAAATCGGGCATACTAGGTACAAACCAGCCGTCAAGCATTTTCTTTTTATCGGCTTCGGAAGTATGTGGATCCATTACCGGCTCATCACGATAGCTAGTTTGTGTGTAAGCAGGCCATTGATTTACCCAATCTTTCATAGGCATATCCGTATAGAGCCAATGCCCTGTACCCATGTGATTGTGCACAATATCCTTTACAATTTTTAACCCCTTCTCATGGGCTTTATCTACATAGGTTTTATAAAGTGCTAGTGTACCATAACGCGGATCAATCTTATAATGATCCGTTGCGGCATAGCCATGATAAGAAACCAATGGCATATCATTTTCAATTTCCGGAGTCATCCATATTGCGGTTACACCCAAATCCTTCAAATAATCAAGCTTATTGATCAACCCCAGAATATCCCCTCCATGACGATAGTACATCGAATCTCGGTTCAATTTCGTTTCCCGCATTCCCTTTACCACATCATTTTTGACATCTCCATTTGCAAAGCGATCCGGCATCAGCAGGTAAATCAAATCCTTGTTGCTTACCCCTTGTATTCGGGAAGGCCCAGTTTCTCTGTTTTTAAGCTCATAGATATATTGCAGCTTCTTTTTCTGCTTATTTGCAAATACAATCGGGAATTTGCCAGCCTTCACATCCGTAGCGATTTCAAGATCAATAAAAAGGTAATTGGGGTTCTCCACCTTATTTACCTTTACCAACTTAACACCTGGGTAGTCCAACCGCACATCCATTGTAGAAATGTCAATCCCGTGCACCAGCAGTTTTAGTTTAGGGTTGTTCATCCCAGCCCACCAAAACATGGGTTCTATACGCTCCAACTGCTGTGCTTGTGACCAGGAAGCCAAAAGACTAAAAAACAATGCAATAAATAATTTTCTCATTTTGGCAACTGCTAAAAATTTACTTGTTATAGAATATATAATCTCCGGTCAAATCGTTGAATAGGATTTTATAAGTCCCGGCCTTTACACTCAAGTTGCCTGCGTTTATAGTTGTCTTACCATATTTAGCATCTGCATTTGCTGCTACGCCCCAGTTTACATCCCAACCGGAAGCAATCCTGAATTTCATCTCCGTATTTGCAGCGATGGTTTGCGTAATTACCCAGATATGTGAGTTAAAAGAACTTTTGCTCATTGCTGTGATATCAGCCCAATCATTAAAGTTTCCTATAATTCCAATAGAAGCATAAGTTGTTGCACCCGCAACACTATATGGAGCAATAGAAAAAGTTAAGGCATTGATATCAATCTTCACCGTATAAAAGCCTGCCGTTGCTACATGATAAGTTCCGGGATCAGGATCAGATCCTTTAGCTTTTAGCGCTACACCATTGCTTCCATTATTGCCATATTGGGTCTCCCAACTGCCAACAACAGTAATAAATTTAAAGTCGCCTACATTCAAATAACCAGTATATATATAAGCTCCCCTATTGGTCGCATCACGGAACATATGGGTTGGGTTACCATTGTCCCAGCCAAACTCGGAAGCATCTCCAACCATAAACAAACTCACATCCCTCAGTACAGAAATGTCATTTGTATAATCAGAGAATTTAGTAAATGTACCCGAACTAGCCTCTACACTCCATTTTAAGGTCGCAATAGCCGATTGATCTGCAAAGCCTGCAGCTGTGAGCTTGGCATCAAAATCCTTATAGCTTACGGATAAATTAGAATCCAGACCGCTATTGTTCGATGTAAATTCAAACAATGGAGTTGTAAAACTACCGTCTGGCTTAATGAATTTCACCTTATAAGTGACATTGGCACCTACTTTTCCTGCAAAAGATTTTTGCCATTTAAAATTCAACGACTGGGCGGTTAAGATCGGATTGATAGTAGTCACATTTGCACTCGAAACCGGGCCATATAGTATAAAATTTGATACCCCATCGCCAAACCTGGTTACCGAAATATTAAAGGTTTCTCCATTTACTTTTAAGGAACCATTATCGGCAATTACCCGCCAAATCAAATCGGCCTTAGCTCCATCGGCTATACCTTTTGCTTTCAATGCATCATCCAGTTGTTTCTGAGTTAAAGTAAGCGTAGCCGCTTTGCCACCATTATCTGAAGGAAATTCAAGGATCGGTTGATCGATTGCGCCTGATTTTAAAGCAACAACCCATTTGTAAGTAGGTGCAGTATTTACACCTGGCTTGGCCGCTGTCCAACTAATTACTATAGTTTTACCCGGTGTTGCCGAATTGAGTACCAACATGGTATTGTTAGCTGGTGCAGTTGCAGTAAAGGCACCTAATGCCTCTCCCTTTGATGCCTCATCAAAAGTTGTTTCTTTACACCCAAAAGCAAATGCTACAAGCACAAGGAGTGTATATAATATTTTGTATTTCATTGCCTTTAGATTAATTGAACACCGTATAAACCACTTCTATTACTGGGCCGCTAGTTGACACATCGAGCCCCGCTGCATCTTTTACAGTGCCACTAAACTGATAAGTAAACTTAGCTAGCTTAGTTCCGGCAGGAACAGTGATCACTCTGTCGGGTATAAAAGAATAAGAGAATAGAATCGTTGACTCCTTTACTGCTGCAATACCTTGTTTCGACCCCACTACGTTATTGGCCTCATTATAAAAGCTAAGATTCACCTTTATGTTAGTCATCCTTTGCAGATTAATATCCGTAGCCAGGTTTTGATGAAAGTAAACTGTAGCCATATCCGTATTATCCAATTTTGCCGGGAATAGTCTAAACTGCGATGCCGTAAACACGAGTGGATCAAACTTAAATGGTTTATAATCGGGTGTTTGTTTTGATCCATCTACACTTTTCCCAAGGAAGCCGAAATTAATCAGCTCAGCAGGACTTTGACCAAAAAGGACAGTCCCTGTAAACTTAAAGGTGAATATATTGGTCGCTGTTTTAGTCATTTTTGCATTTGGAGATGAAGCACCCCATTGCCCATTTGTACTGGCATCCTTACCGCCACCTACGCCATCATTAGAAAATGCCCAGATATAAACATCATTAGCCCCCTCCAATGGACTTCCAGTTACATCAAGTGTAATGGTCACCTCATCTTCGGAAGTAAATGTTGCAGGGCTAAAAGTGACTTTTGATTGTCCAGATGCCCATATTGCACCAAAACAGCATATAATTAATAATAATATCTTTTTCATGATCTGCTTACTTTTTAGTGAATTCGTACTGATAAGACAGGATTACTTTCCCATTCAACTTTTTATCTCTTTTTATCAATAGCTTACCCGATTTCAGGCTTACATAAGAACCTATGCTTAAGCTGTTAGTTACCGTACCATTTTTTAACGAAATAGTAGTCGGCACTTTTACATCATCAACCGTCCAATTACCTGAAGTTAAGTCAGCGATTTTGGGTGAATTGCCTGAGGTGATAGTAAAAGTAGATGGGTTGCCTTGTGCATCGCCCATAAAAGCAATAACCAGGTCGGTATATGGGTACACCGATGTGATGTCTATTTGTTTGTAAGGGAAGCCCTTTGTGGTAGCATCTTGATCAATTTGTGTCACTTTAGTTAAGCCCCAGGTACCTTGAATAGATTTCACAACATTTTGTGGTTCGCCTATCGGTGGAAACTCTTCCGGTTTACAGCTCCATATCGAGAAGATACAGATGGCGAATAGAATATATTGAATACGTTTCATACGTTTATCTTTTAAAATTTAGGATTAAAAACAGTTGCCTTCAGGATTGCGTTGGAAATTTACATTCGTACCCATTTCTTCCTGAGGGAATTGGAGAATAAAGCCTGGACAGTTCCAAACTGAACCCCGTTTATCAATATTCTCGCCCTTAGCTCCAATCCGTTTAATCTCCGAAAGTCTGTTGCCCTCTCCAGCTAGTTCCAAACCGCGTTCAAAGCGAGCATTAGTAATGATAAAGGCAGGGGTCGATCCAACTGGGATACTCTTGGTACCAGCATATGCCCTATTCATAATGTCATTGATATCCTGAATGGCCACTGGTAGATTGGCATTGTTTTCTGCCGCAGCCTCAGCTCTGATTAACTTCATTTGTGTGAGGTAAATCACCGGAACATTAAACCTGTCTTTGTTGTATTTCGTAATCACGATATTCCCTGGATACTTAACCACATCAAATAGTGTTTTTCTAACATCATTTGGCGTGTTTACCATGGCATAAAACGCAGTTGTAAACCTCATATTTGGTAGCCCATTGTCTGAACGGAATTGATTTCTTAATTCTGCGCCCGGTTCAAAAGCTCCCCTGGTACTAATCATCTGAAATATACTCTCTGTTGATCCTGTTTCAGTGAAACGAGCTGCATAAGTTGCATCAAGCGTAAACTTCTTACTTTCAATAACCTGATTTGCGTAATTGTAAGCATTTTGAAAATCGTTCATCTGAAAGTATACTTTTGCGAGTAAACCCTTAGCAGCCCATTTTGTTGGCAACCCATTATTTACATCTGGCAGTTTGTTTTCTGCATCTTTTAAATCAGTAATAATCTGATCATAAACTTGTTTGACCGTTGACCTATTTTTGGTAACTACTGCAGTACTTAACCTAATTGTAATACCCAGGTGAGAATTATCTGCGGTAAAACCCCAAGGCTGAGCAAACAACTTAACCACTTCAAAGTGAACAAGCGCTCTTACAAATTTTGCCTGACCTTCGATGTTATCTTTAGTGGTTGTAGCTTTATCTAAGTTCTCCAACACTAAATTAGCGCGATAAACACCCTGATACATTCCTACATACATATCCCGCTTATAGTCACCAAAAATGGATGATTTACGCCCGTAAAACTCGCCAAAATCGCCACTCAAATTGGTGCCATTTAGTTGGTCTGCCATCATTTCATTCACGGCTTGGATTTTCCCACCAAACATCGCATCTCCACCTACAACCTGGTAAGCAGAATTCATCACCTGAGTTAACCCAGCTTCATCTCCTATAGCTTGCTCTTTATTTAACGCATCCTGTGGTGGTGCGTCAAGATATTTCTTACATCCTGTTCCGGTACCTGCGAGTACAGCAAGTATCGCAACCGTTTTTAAAATATTTTTATAATTGAATTTCATCTTCTTATCTATTATGGTCAACAATTAAAATGAAGTAGATAACCCAACCGACACACTTTTTTGCTGTGGTGTAGTCAGGTATGTTACATTCGGACTCATGTTTCTATCCTGATTGTTTTCAAAATCTCTGGCCACCTCTGGGTCACCTCCTGGATATTTACTAAAGGTTAGTAGGTTCATGCCTGACGCAAAAATCTTTAAAGTTTGCAGCCTCAATTTATTAGCAAAGCTAGCTGGTAGGTTATAAGCGAGTGTCACTTCTCTCAACCTCACAAAAGTGGCATCGTACAGGAACATGGTCGAATTATACTGCCATTCGCTTGATAAGCCAGGATAAGTTCCCGTGCTCATCGTTAAACGAGGAAACTTAGCAATGTCACCAGGTTTTTGCCAGCGATCAGAGATATCTGAACGGATGTTCCAGTCAGTTACAATACCTAACTGGCGTTTAGCAGAACCATCATAAAGGTTACCACCAATAGCGAAGGTGAATAGCGTGTTTAGCTCAAAACCTTTATAACTAAAGGTATTCGTTAAGCCACCTACATAGTCTGGCAATACCTGACCGGTATTTATACGATCGTCTAATGAGAAAGTTTTTGTTTCATAACCATCCTTGTTTAACCAGATTGGTAAGCCGTCAGCCGGATCAACACCTTTATAACGCACCAAATAGTTTACACCCAATGGATAGCCAATGGAAATTCTGGTATCATTTGTTCCGCCGCGTACAGCATCAGCAGAAAAATCACCAAGGCTAACCACTTCATTTCTATTTTTAGAAATATTTAATCTGGTGATCCATTTAAAATTATCAGATTGAATATTTATCGTATTCAAGCTCAGCTCTACCCCTTCGTTTAGGATTTCGCCAACGTTAACCCAGCCCCTTAAGAAACCAGTTGAAGGCGAAATACCGCCATCCAATAGCGCGCCTTTAGTTTTTTTGTGGTAATAAGAAAACTCCCCACTAATTCTGTTATTGAATAAGCCGAAATCAAGCCCTATATCAAAATTACGCCCCTCTTCCCATTTTAATCCAGGATTTTCTACGTTGTCCGGGGCCACGGTGCCATTTCCGTTATATGATTTACCCTGATAAAAAATAGAATAATATTGACCGGAAGGGAAATTTGAACTACCTACTACACCATAACTTGTTCTCAGTTTTAAATTTGAGATCACTTTACTGTCACTTAAGAAGTTTTCCTGACTGATGTACCATGAAGCTGAGGCAGCAGGGAAAAATCCATACTTATTGTTTGGCCCAAATTTAGAAGATCCATCCCTTCTGGCTAGAACTTGTAAGTAGTACTTATTGTCGTATGAATAGTTGATTCTTGAAAATAAAGAAGCGAAAGTGTTTCTATCAGCCCCCAATACATAGTTCAAAGAATTAGCTTTGATTTGATCAGCCAATGCTTTATCGTAACTCTGTGTATCTTTATTAAAAGGGCCATTTGCATCACCGTAAATACCGTCTTTGTATAAATTGCGATAGCTCTCTTGATTCTCTGCTCCAACAAGGAAAGACAATTTATGTTTATTACTGAATTCCAGATCATAATTTACCGTCCCGGTAAATGTGTGGTTCAATACTTTTACAGGCCATGCATTTGCATAACCAGAGCTTTGGTTTCTAAGGATAGCAGGCTGATATTGGTTCTCCTTCACATCCATGTTATCCATATTGGCAATTGCTTTAATACTTAAGTTCTTAACCGGTTTCAATTCGAATGTAACCCCTGCGATTAACCTATCAGTCACAGTTTTCCAATCCAACAGATCAACATTTTTCAAAGGATTTGCTGCATTGTTATAGTAAGATCCATCTGGATTAAAAGCGGGATAAATAGGCAAAGCAGTTGACATGGCCTCTCCCAATCCACCACCCCAGGCAGCATTTACCCTTTTGTTGGTTCCTCTATCGTATCCAACATTGATACTTGTTGTAAAATAAGAAGTAGGCTTAATATCAAAATTTGAGCGGAAACCATAACGTTCGTAAGCATTCCCTTTCAAAAAGCTTTCATTATTGCTATAATTAGCAGAGATAAAGCTTTTTATTTTCTCCGTTCCCTGACTAAAGGAAACACTCTGATCGTTAAGATGTCCAGTTTGAGTAACTAAGCCCCACCAATCTGTATTATTTTGCTCAGCCTGTGCCCAGGTTAAACCACCTGGTAAAGGCGCCAATCCAATATTTCCATCATTAGTCCATGCTTCCTGACGCAATTGTAACCATTCTGGTCCATTAACAAACTTAGGTTTGTTGGCATAAGTACTTACACCGTATTTAGTCGATAAGTTAAAGGTTGGCCTACCCAACTTCCCTCTTTTTGTAGTTACTAAAATTACCCCATTTGCACCACGCGAACCGTATATACCTGCAGCACCGGCATCTTTCAATACCTCTACGGATTCAATATCGTTCGCATTGATCGTTGCCAATGGGTTTTGATTCATACCACCACGATTTCCACCAATAAATGGGTCGGAAGTGATAGGAATACCATCTATCACATACAAGGGGTCTCCACCAGCCGAAATTGAGCCAATGCCTCGGATCCTGATGATTGAACCGCTACCAGCCAATCCGCTACCCGTTGTTACCTGAACACCAGGAGCCTGTCCTTGCAAACCAGCTTCGAAACTGGGGGTGGGGATAGCCGTTAGTTTATCTCCAGTTACTTTAGAGATAGAGCCGGTTACTTCACGTCTGGTTTGTGTACCGTAACCCACCACCACAACTTCGTTTAAACTCTGGTCTTCAGGTTTCAAACTAAAATTAGCAACTGTACTGCCGTTTATCTTTACAGATTCTTGTTTAGGCTGGTAACCAACATAGCTGATCAACAGCGATACTGTTCCATTACTTAATCCAACGATCTTGTAAGTACCATCTGCATTGGTAAGGGTGTTTCTACTTAAACTTTTGATCTGTACAGATGCTCCCGGTAAGGGTAGTCCGGCTTCGTCTAGTACCTTTCCAACCAGCGAGCCGGTCTGGGCATTTGCCCCAAGTGCTATCAAAACCAAAAGCACCAAAAGGTAATGCTTTTTTAGGTAAAATACTTTCATATTTAAACTCGTTTTTAGGGTGTAATATTTGGTTAACGTTAAGTGTATGTAACACTTATGGTAAATTTACAGTCGGCAACGACAATTCAAAATTTTATATCACATTTATTTTTAACACCATATTTTATACTTCTAAACCTCTAAAATGGGCATGAAAATTTGCATACCATCTTCTGAAAAAATAGATTATAAATTACCTAATAAGCTGAAATACAATAAAATACAAACCAAATAAGCCTTCTTACACTACTAGCTACAGTTGCGTGTTTTTTCTCAATTACCGGGAACGATCCCGGGATCGTTCCCGGACTTATCAACACTTTTTGATAGGGTCCAAAGAAAAAGGGAGAAGAATTCTGCGTGAAATCGCAAAACCTTCAGATTTTTTTTTCAAAACAGGCTGTTTTTGAGGCCCAAAAAAGCCCTCTTTTTTGACTCGAAATTTTAAAGATTTTAGACGTCTTTTTAGCCCCTTAACTTAGCTCTGTTGACCGTCTTTTAATCAACTTAGAATTTAGCACGATCTTCTCGTTTGGATCTACAGATTCTGGGTTCTCCAGCATCTTAAATAGAAGGTTTGCAGCTTCTATTCCGATCTTAGTAGCAGGCTGGGTAATTGTTGTTAGCGAAGGATTTAATAAGGGAGCAATCTCCAAACTTGAAAAGCCGATTACTTTTAGTTGATCCGGTACAGAAATATTCAAATCGTAACAAGCATAATAAGTAGCAAAGGCCAACCTTTCCACAGAAGTAAATACGCCATCTGGTTTTAATTCCGTCAGCATTTGCTTCAATATCCCGTTATTTTTGGAGTAGCTGTTTGTACAATCAACCACAAGACGGTCATCATAGGGGATATTATATTTCAACAAGGCATCTATATAGCCCTGCATCCTAAATTTACCGATAGAGAGGTTCTTATTAATAACCAGGTAAGCAATGCGCTTACAGCCTTGCTTGATCAAGTGCTGGGTAGCAGAAAAGCTGCTATCATAATCATTGGTAATTACCCTTGGCGTAATGATATCCTCATAAACCCTATCGAAAAATACCAGTGGCAGACGCTTTTGCGTTAGTTCGTTCAAATAATTATGGTCATTTGCCTCACCCGATACCGACATGATGATCCCGTCGGCACGGCCATTATGGAGGTGTTGAATAAATGAAACTTCCTTTTCATACACGTCATCCGTAGCATAGATCAGAATATGATACCCCTTTTCACGCGCAACCCGTTCAATACCATGTATTGCTTGCGAGAAAAAATTATTGCCCAGCTCCGGAACAATCACTGCAATCGTTTTACTCCGCTGCTCTCTAAGATTACTTGCGTAATGATTAGGCTGATAATTAAATTCCTTTGCCTTAGAAAGTATTCTTTCCTTAGTTTCCTTATTGATATCGCTATTATCCCTAAAAGCCCTGGACACTGTTGAAGTAGACAGGTTCAGCGCTTTGGCCAACTGCTTAATATTGATGTTCTGCATCTATGTTTAGATAATTATTGATAGAGAACTATTAATTTAGGGTAAATATAATCGAAAATACAAACGTATTTAGATTTAACAGCTAAATAATCATATAACGAACCTAAACAATAACAATATGCTAATCTTGGGTACGTTATAATTATGTTACATTAGCCGAATCAAAAAAGGGACATAACACTGCCCGAGGAATACAATAATTTATGAGAAAAAAGGTTAGGTTCACGAATGTCAATAATTCGACATTTTACGTGACAGTGCGGAAAAGGGTAGATGCTTATTTTACGGACAATAATATTTCAATACATGCAAATCGGGCCATGTGGTTCAAAACCCTCTTCTTCCTTACGGGTTTAGTTGCTGTTTATCTAATGGTCCTTCTGGGTGGTTTTAATGCAGCGGTTACACTTGTACTATGTGCCATATTAGGTACGTTTGGCGCTTTTGTAGGCTTTAACGTATGCCATGATGCCATCCACAAATCGTACTCTGCAAATCCGACTATCAACAAGTTTTTCAGCTTTGTTTTTAACCTGATTGGTGCCAGTCCGTATGTTTGGAACATCTGTCATAATATTGTTCACCATACTTATACCAATATAGCAGGACATGATGAGGACATTGATGTTGCCCCCGGATTAATTCGTTTCTCAGAATCAGAAACCGTTAATAAGGTACAAAGCTACCAACATTACTATGCCTTTGTGCTGTACAGCTTCGCCATGCTTTCCTGGGTTTTCAGGAAAGATTATAAAAAATTCTTTCAGAAAAAGATTGGAGAGCATGTTTCTTCACACCCTAGAATAGAATACTTTAAATTGTTCTTCTATAAAGGAATTTACTATTTCCTCTTTATTGTGCTTCCATTATTGGTGATGAACATTAGCTGGTGGCAATTTGTAGTTGGCTTTTTGGTGATGCAATTTTCACAAGGACTTGTATTGGGACTGGTTTTCCAACTTGCACACGTAGTAGAGGGTACTAGCTTTCCTTTTCCTAATGAGGAAGGAAATATTGAAGAGGCCTGGGCCGTACATCAACTGCAAACTACGGCAAACTTTGCGGTAGACTGCAAGGTGACCGGCTTTTTATGTGGGGGACTAAATAGACAGATTGAGCATCATCTTTTTCCAAAAGTATGTCATATCCACTACCCTGCTATCGGTGCAATTGTAAAACAAACCGCAGCCGAATTTAATCTTGGCTATATTGAGAGTCCTACTTTTAGTGCAGCTTTAGTGTCTCATTATAAAACGCTGAAAAGGTTAGGAAAGGAAACATATAACGAGACTCCTTACATAAACAGGCCTGAACAATATCTGAACAGGCCCGCTATGGCATTTGCAAAAAATAAGATATAAAGGGTGCTATTTTAAATAGTCACCCTTTTTGAGCACCTCTGCCCAAACCTGATAACCTTCTGGCTTCAGGTGCAATCCATCGTGTGTTAGATTAGCTTTTAAATGACTTTCTGAATCTAAGAACGCTGGGTACAGATCGATGATCGTTACCTTTTTATCAGCTAGCTTCCTGATCTCCGAATTGAGCCATAAAATGTGCTCATCTTTACCATAATGATTCTTGAACTTATTAAATGAGCTGTTTACTGGTAACAGGGTATAGAAATAGATCTTCGTCTTTTTCGAACCCGCTTTTATTCTGCCAATGATATTTTTATAATTCCTTAAGATGATGCTATCGGGAATATTTCTAGACACATCATTGATTCCTATCAATACAAATACTTTTGAAGGTTTGCCAGTTATTACCTGATCCAGACGCTCTAAAACACCAAAGGTGATATCTCCAGAGATCCCCCTGTTTTTAGCATTAGGTAAATCCAATAATTTACCCCAGTCTGTTCCGGCAGTAATGCTGTTCCCTAAAAAGACGTAATCCTTTTTTTTGATGCCTTCTGTTTTAAAGGCTTCAACCTTTTTAAGGTAAGCACCCGGTCTGTAAGTGCTATCCCATTTTGCTACCTGAGCCTTTGTACTTGCTGAGGCCAGCATCAGGATTAAACTTAATCCTGCAATGATTTTGTGAAATGAATGGTTCATTTTATGTTTGGTTATATGAAGCTCCTAAAGTAATAAATTTACATCGCTGCTAAATTCCTTTTTTCTCTGTTCCAGGTTAATGCGGTAAAGAAGATAGATAAGACACATGCGGCTACTATCACTTCGAAACCTCCATCCCAGCCCCATTTATCTACTACTAGACCGATGGCAATATTGGCAAATAAAGCACCACCCATGTAACCAAAAAGACCAGTCAATCCAGCCGCAGTACCCGCCGCTTTTTTAGGTACCAGATCTAGTGCCTGCACCCCAATAAGCATCACAGGACCATAAATCAAGAAGCCTATCGCAATCAATGCAGCATTGTCAATCCAGATGTTTCCAGGTGGGTTTTTCCAGTATACCAATACGGCAACCAGTACCAACACCATATATATGATCGTTGCCGGAGCCCTGCGTCCTTTAAATACTTTATCACTGATCAAACCACAAAGTAGCGTCCCTGGAATACCTGCATACTCGTAAAAGAAATAGGCCATACCTGACTCTTTTAAAGAAAAACCTTTGGCTTCTTCAAGAAAAGTAGGTGCCCAGTCTAAAATTCCATATCTAACCAGGTATACAAAAGCATTCGCAAAGGCGATGTACCATAACATCCTGTTGTTAAATACGTATTTGAAAAAGATCTCCTTAGCAGTAAACTCCTTTTCCTGATCTGCAGAATAGTTTTTTGGATAATCGTTTTTGTATTCCTCAATAGGCGGTAATCCACAAGATTGTGGCGTATCTCTAACCAAAATATAGGCTATGACTGCAAAAAACAACGCAATAAAGCCTGGGAAGTAAAACTTACTGTGCCAGTCGGCAAAGATCTCTATAGCTAAAATAGCGATAGGTCCTACTAAACCGCCACCCACATTATGCGCTACGTTCCAGATAGACATCATGGTACCACGCTCCTTTATAGAGTACCAGTGTACCACTACCCTACCGCATGGGGGCCATCCCATCCCTTGAAACCATCCGTTAAGGAATAACAAGATAAACATGACAGCAATAGATGAAGTTGCAAAAGGAAACATCCCCATAAAAATCATGGTAAAGGCAGACAGCACCAATCCGGCAGTAAGGAAATTACGGGCATTGCTTCGGTCTGAAACATTCCCCATTAAGAACTTGCTTAAGCCATAAGCAATGGATACGCCTGAAAGTGCAAAGCCCAACTGCGCTTTACTAAATCCTTGATCAATAAGATCAGGCATAGCCAGTGAAAAATTTTTACGTACCAGGTAGTAACCAGCATAACCTAAAAATATCCCAAGAAAGACTTTTAAACGTTGCTTTTTATATTCAGGATCTATCCTGTTTAAAGGTAACAGCTCTTTATGTGGAGCCGGTGAAAATAATTTAATACTCATTTAGATTGGTTAGTCGATATTGTTTTTGGTTAGTTGATGGTATTGGTTTGAGTAGGGTTATTATCTTGAAGAGCGTTATACCTTTATAGTTAGTTGACAAACAGGCCTGGATAATCGGAAATGATGCCATCTACATTTAACTGCTTTAAATTCGCGATATCTTCCTTGGTATTTGCTGTCCAAGGGATCACTTTAATCTTACGCTCGTGGCATTGCTTTACCAGATCAGCAGTTACCATTTTAAAAGCCGGGCTTAAAATAAAAGGATTGAAACCAAGATCTTCAAGATTTTGTGCTACAGTTTTTTTATTATCCACCAGGTAAGAGGTACGCACATTAGGATATTTTTTATGTAGAACTTGTAATGTTCTTTTATCGAAAGACTGAATCACTACATACGGAGTAATTCCTTTTTCGGTGATCACATCCATCAACAGTTTCACAAATTCCTCAGGTCCTGGATTTACAATACCATCACCCTTAGCACTGCATTTGGTTTCTATGTTATAGAACATCTGTTTTTTCCCTTTGGTGTACTGCTGTACATCATCAATTAAGTCTGCTAGTAAAGGGATATAGGTCTTAATCTTTTTCTGCTCAGGAAAAAGTAAGTGCGGTTTTGAGCCAAGATCAAATTGTTTCAATGTACTATAGTCCATCTGGTATACCGGATACTTTTTAGCATCTGATTTTGGGATTTCTTTACCCTCTGGGGTTAGCATAAATGCAGGACTCAAGTAATCATCATGTGTAACTACAACTTTGCCATCTTTGGTAATGTGTGTATCCATTTCCAAAGTAGTAATGCCTAAATCGATAGCGTAGCGCATAGCGATGATCGTATTTTCTGGCACTATACCTCTTCCACCTCTGTGTCCTTCGGTACTAAATGCAGGAAATTTCGCGTTAGCAGTTGAATTGGAGTTTTTCATGGTTTTGCAGGCCGACAAACTTAACAAAGCCGCAGCGGCTACACAAATTACATTCTTCATTGATTTATATTTAGTTCTTGTATGTTAAGATGATCCCTATGCATTAAGCGTGGTTGTATATTTCTCGCCGAAGCGATCTGTTGCAATCACTTTAATACTTTTTACTGAGGGACTAAAGTGGGCCATAAATAAATGATCCATCTTTTTAGGTTCTGCGAACGATCTTGTAACTGGCATCTTATCACCTTTATATAATTGCACGGCCAGTGGGTCAAAGCCCTTCTGCTGCTCAAGTGCGCCCATTGGTTTATCGTCTAAAAAGTACTCGACCTTCCATTCCGGGTCCCAGTTCCAAACATTGGCGATTACCCTTTTTTGATCAGTCAGCTCCTCTACGTACACGCTAACCTGCTTGGCTTTATCAAAGCCTGTTGATTTGTAATACCAACTCAAGTCGGTTCCATTTACCTCGTAAACACCATAGCCACGCGGAGTACCATCTTCGCAGATTGGCCCTGTCCACCATGCACCGCATACCGTTCCATGATTGTGCTCGTATATACCGTTTGTTATTTTATTGAGGTTATAATGGGTATGCCCAGACATGATGTGGACATTTTTATAGCCTTCTAGCAAGGCGTACAGTTCTGCATTATTTTTAACTGAGTTGTGTACAGGAATATGTAGATTGATCACCAGTAATTGATCTTTAGCAACATACTGAAGATCTTTAGCTAACCATGATAACTGATTTTCGCTAATATAACCATCATACAAACGTTCACTGCCCAGATAACGGACATCATCTAACACGACATAATGTGCTTTACCACGGTTAAATGAATAGTAAGTTGGTCCAAATACTTCTTTAAAGGTTTTGTCGGATGTTTCATCGCCACCCATTCTGTAATCCATATCATGGTTACCCAAGGCTTGGAAAAATGGAATCCCCATATCAGCTACCGCCTGGTTGTAATCTGGAAACAAAGCATGATTATCCCACACAATATCTCCAACACAAATACCATGGATCAGCGCATCAGGGCCCATTGATTTAACCAATTGCTGTACATCTGGCACAGCCGTATCCATCATTTCTCTTACATCTTTCTTAGATTTAACCTGTGGATCGGCCCAAATGATAAAGCTATGCTTACTATCATTCCTTTTAAGGGCTTTAAGCTTAAAATCATAGCTATTGCGACTACCTAAGGTTTCGTATTGCCTGGCTACGCTATAATCTGTTTTAAACTCGTAACCAGCAGGTGTACTCATAAAGATATTGGTAGCCCTATCATCGGTGGTAATGGTATACTTTCCTTTGGAATCTGTTACGACAACACTATAGCCATCAGAGATCACCACATTTGCAATTCCTCTTTTGCCATCGGATACTGTACCTATAAGGATTTTTCCTCTACTTAGTTTAGAGAAGGCATTGGTTTGTAAACTGATAAATGCGCCTCCTGTAATGAGGCCCATTGATTGTATAAAGGATCTTCTATTCATGTCCTGGGATGTAATAAGTTAGCATCATTAAAAAGAATAGCTTTTTAATTTGGTTTGGTTATGGTTCATAAATATTATGAAATAACCCTTTAGCCATTGTTACGATAACAATGGCTAAAGGGCTACAAGTTTTATTACAGTTGCGATCTTAACTTAGTTGGAAAAAGTTCTTCTGTTTTAACTACAACACCATTTTCATCTTTGAATTCACGTATCCATTTACTTTCGAGTGCCGAAGCCGGGGTGTTTTTTTCAAAGTCCAAATCAGTTTGAAACCTTGCTTTGCTCCATTTACCTAAAACATCATTATATACACCGCCTAACATATTCCATAATCCCTCATCGGCAGGTAGCGCATATTTTAAGTTCTTGGTATTCCCTAGCATTAAATAATAAGGTTGCGGTACATCAGTAATCGGATCTGCAGCATCATAAAAGTCATTATTTGCTACTCTATATCCTTGAGTAGATCCAGGATTGTAAAGATCCCCACCATTGTGAATAAATATAACATCAATAGGTAGCGTATTTTCGGTTACCGTGGTCCCTGTAAAAACTGCAATCCCCCATCCATTACCACTATTAGCCATCAAACCGCCAGTCTTAATACCAAAACCATCACCAGCCGTTGTTGTATAATTGAATGATCTAATCCATTTTAACGCAGAAGTACTTGTAGAGCCTGAACCATTTATAAATTTATTAGAACCCCCAACGTAAAAGTACTGACCCTTTACTACAGTACCAGAAGTCAAATTCATTTTGTAGGTTTTCGAGACGGTGGTTCCAGTCGTAACCAAGCTACCAGTTGCCCAACCTAGAGTAGGAAAACCCTGCGGAAGAGTTGCACCGGCATTATTGCTGACTACCACAGAAAATGGTGTAGTTGCAAAGTTAATATCTTTTGTTGCCAAAAACTGAATGTACTCGTAATTACCATCACCGTCTTCCACATCTGACATATAACCAGAGATAACCATCGCAGCAGGTGTTAAGGTTTTCTGGCGAACATCTTGCAAAGTCCGTATACGGGTATAAGGTGTAAGTCTTCCATCCTGACCCACGCTATTAAAAATTACCCCGGTGTAATTTGCATTCTGGTAAATTCCGGTCGCATTTGCAAAGGTAGCCGTTGCCGCTGTACGCATTAAAAAATTATCAAAACCGTCGTTGATCATTTTATCACCGCCATAGGTATCAGTAGGTACAGAAAGTGGTTCAAAACTGCCTTTTACAATAGTCACTAAGGTACTCTCATAATCCTCCGGTCGTGCCATGATGGCGGTACTTGTAGCACCTCTTAAAATTACAGGCCTATTGGCGGCCACCTTGGTTATAGCACTACTCGGCACCCCCGTTATTTGCAAAATACCGTCCCGTCTTGTGAGCACAGCACCTTCAATCTTAACATGTACAGAATCTCCAGGAACGTAATTGGCTGCATCTGCACCAATAGCAATCGAGATCCCCCTTACTGAATCGATTACCCCTACCGGGCGGGTATTTTGAATAACCAACAAACCTACCGGCATGTTACCACCAGAATGGTCTGAAACGACCAGGCCCCTAAGACTGGTCGCACTTCTCATGTTCTTAGTAGTTAATGTTACCTCAGCCCCCTTATATATTTTCCTCAAATCGAAATTAGAGATAAAGGTGCTAATTTCTCCACCTTCATAAGTGTCAGTATGTTTACACCCTGTCCAAATACTAACAGCGGCAATTAATATCAAGTAACTAATTATATTTTTTCTCATGATGCTGATATTTAATTTTTTAAATTATGGTTTCTGCCACCACATTTGTGTACTAATTTCATCTGGTCCCTGTGCTGCTACAGCATTTTTATAACCGCTTGGATTGGCCGACTGGCTAATTACCGGGTATTGCAATCTTGCAGGCATTACTTCTCCATTTGCTAATCCAGAACCTTTTGGTAAAATCGGATGTCCTGTCCTGCGGTACTCAAACCATTGTTGCATATCCACAAGGAACATGGCATAATACTTTTGCAATTGAATGAATTCCATTTTACTCCTTCCTGCCGGAGCATCCAATGCCATATTGTTATCCCAGTCAATATCCGCGCCTGTAATATAACTGGTAAACTTGGCATCTGTTACGCCTGTTGCCCATTTTGGAAGCCAATAATTGATACCATAATATATACCCTTATTGTAATACGTTTCTGCCGACCCAACGATCCAACCTTTAGCCGCTGCTTCTGCAAGAATAAAATTAACTTCTGCACAATTCATGATGATCCCAGTAAATTTATCTGTTTGCAAGGTGGTCACCTTTTGATCATCAGAGTAAAAATAAGACTGCTTAAGTAATCCCTCACCAACATCAAAACCACTAGGTACACCTACATAACCTGCTACAGCTTTAGCTATTCCCCATCTAGGAATATTACCTACGCCAAGAGTAGGGTTTAATGGTGGAAAGTTCCAACTCCTGATATTGTCGATAAAAAAACTAGTTATCGCAGGCGTCCTAAAATCAACAGGTCTGATGCTCACCATAAAAGGCGATGAATACACTGACGAACTACTATTGGTACCATTCCATAATATTTTAGCCGTATCATCATTGTCATTCATAATTGGATAATTAGCCGGATTGGTATCTACCATTTCTTTAATCTTTGCAATCACCGATGCCGAAACTTCAGCCTTACCCGAAACACGAAGTAATAACCTCAAATAAAGTGAATTTCCGAATTTACGCCACTTAGTCACATCGCCTTGAAATACCGGATCTCCTGTAGAAACGATAGCAACACCTTCGCTTAACAAAGTATTAGCTTCTTCCAATTTTTTAAACATCCCCTGATAGATATCTTTTTGCCTATCATAAGCAGGCTCTAGCACATCGTCCTTACCATTATTAGCCTGAGAATAAGGCACATCACCATAGGTATCAGTAAGTAAAGAATAAACCCATGTTTGTGTAATCAGAGAGATGGCCTGGTAAGATTTGTTAAGACTTTCTGGTTTACTGGCAATCTTACCCATATCTATTAAATTGGTCAACGGCGGATACCATGAATTCCATAGGTAATCAGCCCAGTTACGTCTAACGTCATACCTAAAAATCTTACCATCTGCATCACTGATATCAACAGTAACCTGCATCAATTCATTATTAAATGAGCGGTTACGTGACATATTCGCAGCCAACACATTCACCAATGCCGGAGCCAGTAGTTGATTAGGTGTAGATTCAGTTACACCAATTGGATCAGTATTTGTTTCTACAAAACCTTTGTCGCATGAAGAGAGTGAAGTCCCCAATACGACCAGGATTAAACAATTGATTTTGGTTATAATATTTTTCATTTTCATTTCAAATTAAAGGCCTACAACTAAACGAAATCCAAATGATCTGGTAGATGGCAATTGACCCGTTTCAAAACCGGTAACAATATCAGATCCTGCAAGGGTACCAAATTCCGGATCAAATGCTGGCCATGGAGACCAGATAAACAAATCACGAGCATAAACGCCAATGGTCAATTTATTGAAGTCAAGTTTCTTCAAGAAAGAAGACTTAAATGCATAAGTCAAATTAGCTTCTCTAAACTTGAGAAAGTCGGTACTAAAAATACTTCCCTCAGCCTGCTCAGAACCAAATACAGAGTTATAATAATTCGGTACATCTTTAGCAATTACGTCGTTAGGACGGAAAGTACCATCAGCATTTTGAACTACACCATTACCGATTATACCATTATAGCGACCAGGCAACGTACTTTTCAACTTACCAAGGTTACCCATACGTGAAGCTGTTAGTGAATGTGCAACTCCGCCCAACTGCGCATCAAACAAAGTACTTAAGCTAAAGCTTTTATAAGAGAAGGTATTGCTGAAACCAAATTTCCATTTTGGAATGGTATTACCTAGATAAATCACACCAGAAGTGGCCTTTGCAAAACCAGATTCTTCATCATAAATGATCTGGCCATCGGGTGAACGCTGGAATCCTATTCCATAAAGATCTCCCATACTACCCCCAATATTGGCTACAACTTGTCCACCTCCCAAAGCACCTGTTCTTAATATTACAGAACTATCCAACAATTCTTTAATTTCATTTCTATTTGTCGCGAAATTAAAGTTTACTGACCATTTGAATCCTTTTTTAACCTCGACCGGGATCGCGTTTATCGCAACTTCAAGTCCTTGGTTATCTACACGACCGGCATTGAATATCGCATGCGTATAACCGGTTGCACGATCAAGCTGTCGGGTCAATATTTGATTTTTAGTATTACCAGAGTAAACTGCTACATCAAAGCCTAACCTGCTTTTGAATAAGCGGATATCAGCACCTAATTCAATTGTAGTCGTTCTAAGTGGCAACAAAAAATAATTAGGTAATATCGTAGGATTTTGCAACGCATTGTCTGGATAAATACCGTTTGCCGCCGTGATATAATTGTAAGCCGTACGATATGGGGTTGTTGCCCCACTACCCACTTGTGACAGCGAGAATCTGAATTTCGCCAAATTAATTGATTTAGGCAGTTTAAAATAATCTGAGGCAATAAAACTTAAACTAGCCGAAGGATAAGGAGAAGACACTTTATTACCATATTTTGACGCCAGTACGCTATTCCAGTCTACACGATATGTTAAATCTAAATATAGATAGTTTTTATAGGCGAGGGACATCAAGCTATAAACACTGTTTATTTTATATCTGGCTGTATCCGGCACATAAATAAGTGGGTTCTCTGCATTTTCAAGTCTATAATCATTTGGTACGATCAATCCGTCTGCACGCTGCTCATTTTTATTATATACATTACTCAACATACTACCACCAACAGTGGTGGTAATCCTTAAATTCTTATTCACCGATTTATCATATCTCAACAGGAAATCTCCACTAATTTCACGTGTATTGATATTCTGCACGCGATATGAGCCATGTGCAAATTTACTCCCTGCAGCATCCCATGGACGCATTTGTTCACGTTCATCAAAAGCTTTATCAAGCGTTCCACGAAGCATTAAACTCCATTCTTTATTGAATTTATAGTTAGCCTGAATATTTCCAATATAACCATTACGTCTTTGTGTGTTCAAATATTGCTCTGAAATTGCATACGGACTTTCTGGGTTCGTGGTTGTAATATTCACAAATTGAGTAAATTCCTTACCTGGCACCCAGTAATCCTTGTACCACTCCACATTTACGTTAGGCTGCGCAAACATAAACCAATACATCAACGACTGGTTACCATAACCAGTTGCAGGTAAATTATCACTATGCTTATTGTTGTACATCGCCTTAAGGCTAATGTCTAGCTTTTCATTTACTTTGGTATTTGTAGACAAAGTTACTGAGGTACGATCATACCCGGTATTAGGTACAATCCATTGATTATCTCCATGACTGGCAGAAAAACGAATGGTCGTTTTTTTGTAGGTCCCATCTAAACTTACCGCATTATTAGTTTCCAAACCTGTTTTGAAAAACGCATCCATAGGGCCTTCATAAGCTCTCCAAGGCGTACGCTCTTTACCTACCTTTTTTGTAGCAGGGTCGTATTGGAAAAACATTTGTCCTTCAAAAGGAGCACCCCAGCTCGCACTGGTAGCATTCTGATTACTTCCATCTGCTGAGGCACCGTAAGAAAAATAACTTACACCCGCTAAGCCCTGCCCAAATTCATACTGAACATCCGGACCACGGTTAATTTGTTCGTATTTGGTATTTGACGTAAAAGTAATCCCCATCCTTTTCTTTTTTGAATTACCTGATTTTGTGGTAATAAGGATGGCACCATTAGCACCACGCAGGCCATAAAGTGCCGCAGCACCCGGGCCTTTCAGTACAGTAACACTCTCAATATCATCAGGATTAATATCACCCACACCACTACCAAAATCAGTTGGCTGATTGTCACCACCTGTTCCATAAGCACCACCTCCTGAAGCTGCAGTACGTCTGCTTCCGCTACTTATAACCACCCCATCAATAACGATTAATGCTTCATTATCACCAGTAAGGTTATTTTCACCACGCAAAATAATTTTGTTAGATCCCGCCGGTCCGCCGTTACGAACCAGATTTAATCCAGCAACCTTTCCAGACAATGCATCTGTCCAGTTACTCGAAACCGCTTCTGTTAGCTGAGTACTATCAACCTTAGTTACCGAATAACCCAAAGATTTCTCCTCGCGTTTAATACCTAAGGCAGTAACCACAACTTCATTAAGATCTGAACTTGAACTAGCCATGCTAATTGACATGGTGTTAGTTGCAGCTGTAACCATTCGTTTAACAGCTGTATAACCTAGCATGCTAAACGAAACTTCGGTTCCTTTCGCTACTTTCACACTGAAAGATCCGTTTACATCTGTTACGCCTAAAACTTTCCTTTGGCTATCTGAAATGGTAACGCCCGGTAAAGACTGACCGTCTCCAGCGTCTTTAACCGTCCCCTTTACAGTAACGATTTCCTGTCGAAACAGGTTCGTAGCCGACTGAGTTTCGGCCTGCAGCAACTGGGGCAATTGCATAAAAACCACTATCCATGCAAAAGCAAGGTATTTTAATGGTTTTTTAAATTGCATGTAGTTTGTAGAATTTCTAATCATAATGCTATTTAATTATTTGGTTAGTTCTTTTTGTTTTGCAACGTTTCGTTTCATTTCGACTAACTTTAATTCGCTGCAAATATCAAGTTTGCTATTTTAAGTCTATGTTAAGTCTTTATTAAATTAGGCGATAGCCTTTACCCAAGCTTCACCCCCATCTCCCTTCATTGGTAGCGGATATAATAGGTACTGCCTTACAAGTGCCGTAAAGCTTTCAACCTGCGCGTTTATCCATTGCTCATCCTTACCAAACTCTTCTGCCATTATACTAGCCACAGCCGGAGCAAGCATCAAAGCTCCCTTTGCATCCAGGAACAACAACCGCATCCTACGCGAAAGCACATCCTCAATGGTACGTGCCATTTCATTTCGAACCATCCAAACCACTTCCGCTTTCACATATTTAAAATCAGCACTTAAGGCTTCGCTTAGTTTCGGTTCTGCTTTTATTAAAGCAAGAATGCCACCAGCATCGGCGCCATACAATTCTAGATCTCCAGTCCCCATCTCAGCAAGGTATCCATGTATTTTAACATCTTGTGTAATGCATTTCTTTGCAGCCAGCTTTCCTAATTCAATTGCCTTATCCACAACATCCATAGCCATTCTGCGGTAAGTTGTCCATTTACCACCTGTAATGGTAATCAGTCCCGACTTACTAATAATTAACTTATGGCTTCTCGAGATTTCCTTTGTACTGTCGGTATCCTTACCTGGAGCCGCCAACGGTCTTAAACCTGCAAACGCAGCAAGCACATCATTTCTGGTAGGTTCTTTTGTAAGGTATTTCCCTGCAGTAGTTAATATAAATTCAATCTCTTCATTCAGCGGCTTAGGCTCTAAACTATGTTCATCTAAAGGCGTATCAGTTGTACCCACCAATACTTTTCCATGCCATGGCACAGCAAACAACACCCTTCCATCTGGAGTTTTAGGGATCATCAATGCACTACTCCCTTTTAAAAAGGAAGCATCCAGAACCACATGAGCGCCCTGACTTGGACGAACAATTGCCTTTCCTGACGGAACATCCATCTTTAAAATCTCATCCACAAAAACACCAGTAGCATTAATCACTACCTTTGCGTTTAGTGTATAGTTTTTATCCGTCTCCGTATCTGTAAAACTTACCCCATTTATATTTCCGCCGGTTTTTGTTAAACCAGTAACCTTAGTATAATTCAACAACACGCCACCATATTCCGCAGCAGTCTGCGCCAGGTTCAATGCCAATCGGGCATCATCAAACTGTCCATCGCTATAGCACACCCCACCAACCAAACCATCAGGTTTTAATCCCGGGATAGCTTTCAATACTTTATCGGCTGATAAAAACGTAGACTTCTTGAAACCGCTCTTTCCAGCCAGTAAATCATAAAGCTTTAAGCCAATCAGGTATTTATATTTTGATAACCAGGAATACAATGGTATAATGAAATCTTGATCTTTAACCAGGTGAGGTGCATTTTTCAATAAAAGCCCGCGCTCATGCAATGCTTCATAAACCAAGGCAACATCACCTTGCGCCAAATACCGAACACCACCGTGAACCAGCTTGGTACTCCTACTTGATGTTCCTTTCGCAAAATCAGATTGCTCCAGTAACAATGTACTATAACCTCTACTCGCGGCATCCACAGCAGTCCCTAATCCCGTTGCCCCACCACCAATAATGATAATATCCCAATTATTTTTTGCTTCTACTTGTGCTATGAATGATTCCCGATTAAACAACATTTCGTTTTTTTCCAATTTTTAAATAAAATTATTTCGCAATCTTTCGTTTACTAAAAAAATACAATAAAACGAAACTAAAGAAAGATTTTTATTATTAAAAACAAATTGACATATTTATTTTTTACCGTTAAGTTTGTGGATTAATTAATATTGCAGTTAAAAATTATGTTTATATTACTACTGCTTTACATATAGATAAATGATCAACATAGCCGAAAGACACCAATATATTTTAAATAAAATCCAAACAGAAGGCGCAATAGATGTGCAGTCGCTATGTAAAACGCTAGACGTTTCGTCTGTAACCATACGTAAGGATCTGAAACTTCTTGAAGACAAAAATCTTCTATACAGAACCCATGGCGGGGCCACATTGAACAACCCTTATACAGTTGATCGACCTGTAAATGAAAAGGAACATCTGCAATCGACAGAAAAGATGAGAATCGGAGCTGTAGCTGCAGATCTAATTGAAGACAACGATTCCATTATCATCGCCTCTGGAACAACTGTGCTGGCTATGGCGCGCTGCATCAAACCAAAAGGTAATTTAACTGTAATCACATCCGCATTAAATGTTGCACTAGAATTGTTGCACCATAACGATATTGAGATCATCCAGTTGGGAGGATTATTAAGGAAAAGCTCTTCTTCTGTTGCAGGACCTTATTCAGACAATGTTTTAGGCACAGTTTTCTGTAGCAAGCTGTACCTTGGTGTAGATGGAATAGATCTGGAATTTGGGCTTACTACTACTAATGCGTCAGAAGCAAACCTAAACAGACAGATGATTGAATCTTCTCAAAAAATAATTGTACTGGCAGATTCTACCAAGTTTGGAAAACGAGGCTTTGGAAGAATATGCGGAATAGAGGAAGTGGATCATATCATTACCGACAGCGGCATTTCTGAACAAATTAAAAAAGGACTGGAAAGTCTGGGGATTAAAGTTTCTATTGTTTAGGCTATATCAATTATTTCTTGCGTTCGGTGGTATACCGAACCAATTGCTCTAAGCCCGTCCTTGCATCGCAGGGCTCGAAGCTGTATAGAATATCGAAAGCTTCCTGCTGATATTGGATCATTTTCTCATTGGCGTAATGCACCCCATCTTTGGCATTCACAAAGTCGATGATCTCCTGTATCTTGGCGGGCTCATCGTTATGGTTTTTCACCAGACTAATGATTCTTTTCTTCTCTGCCTTATCGGCACGGTTTAACGCATAGATCAATGGAAGGGTAACTTTCTTTTCCTTAATATCAATACCGAGTGGCTTACCTACATCATCGGTTCCAAAGTCAAAAGTATCGTCCTTAATCTGGAAAGCGATCCCTACCTTTTCGCCGAACAACCTCATTTTCTCCACCGTCTCGTCATCGGCACCTGCCGAAGCAGCACCACAAGCACAGCAAGAAGCAATGAGAGAAGCCGTTTTTTGTCTGATGACATCAAAATAGAGTGCTTCGCTGATGTCCATCCGCCTTACTTTCTCGATCTGCAGCAACTCACCTTCGCTCATCTGTTTCACCGCTTCAGAAACAATCTGCAGTAAGCGAAACTCTCCATTGTTTACAGAAAGCAATAAACCCTTAGCCAGCAAATAATCACCTACTAAAACAGCAATCTTATTTTTCCATAAAGCATTAATCGAAAAGAAGCCTCTACGTTCGTAGGCATTATCAACCACATCATCGTGTACAAGCGTAGCTGTATGCAACAGCTCTACAAGTGCGGCTCCTCTATGGGTTGATTCTATGATTCCACCACAAAGTTTTGCGGCAAAAAAGACAAACATTGGTCTGATCTGTTTACCCTTACGTTTTACAATATAATGGGTTATGCGATCAAGTAATGGCGCATCACTATGCATCGATGCCTTGAACTTTTCTTCAAAGGCAGCTATGTCTGCGGCTATAGGTAGTTTTATCTGATTTATTCCTGGCATTCAGGTTAAAAAATATGTGTGCAAACATAAATTAAATATCTTTAAAAGCGTACTTTTAGTAAAAAGAGTTTATAATGAAAAAAGCATTTAAGGTCTTTATTGCACTTGTTTTAATCGGTACCATCGTTTATTTATTAGGTCCAAAGCCTAGACACCCCGAGTACAGCACTCAACTTCCAAATGTCCCTGCTCTTCCTCAGCTCGAAGACTACGTAAAACAGATAGAATCACGACACAAAATAAAGCCCGGTAACGAAGCCGAGATCGTTTGGGCGGACAGCACACAAAAACAACAATCAGATTACGCTGTGGTGTATCTACACGGCTACTCCGCCTCTAAAGCCGAGGGTAACCCTACGTACTTTTATCTTGCAAACCTATTACATGCCAATTTGTACCTTGCGCGATTAGCGGACCATGGAGTCGACACAGTATCAGCAATGGAATATTCAACACCCGACAGACTTTGGGAAAGCGCCAAACAAGCATTTGAAATTGGAAAAAGATTAGGCAAGAAAGTTATCCTAATCGGAACATCCACCGGAGGCTCCCTGGCGCTTAAGCTTGCTGCCGCCTACCCCGACGTCAACAGCCTTATTTTAATCTCTCCAAATATTGAAATCAACGACAAATTGGCGTTTATGCTAAATAATCCATGGGGTCTACAAATTGCGCGCCTGGTATTAGGTGGTAAAGAAAGATTAGCGAAAAATAAAACACCTGATGAAAAGAAATACTGGTACTCCCGTTACCGGATTGAATCCACGGTACAGCTACAAGAACTCCTGGAAACCAGCATGAATAAAGCAACTTTCGAAAAAGTGAAGCAAACTGTACTGCTACTCTATTATTATAAAAACGAAAAAGAGCAGGACCACGTCGTAAAAGTATCTGCCCAACTACGAATGTTTGATCAACTAGGCACACCTGCACAATTAAAAACCAAAGTTGCAATCCCTAATGGAGGCAGTCATGTGCTCGGCTCTAACATTACTTCAAAAGACATTCCCGCAGTGGAAAATGCAATAGGCAGCTTTGTTAAAAATACACTAAAGATACCAAGCTAAGCCTTCATGGCCTTAGAAGGACAAGCAAAATCCGTACGATTTAAACCTGTATTTTTAATCGCGCCATAACCTCCGGCAATATCTATCACCTGCTCAACTCCCCTTGCTTTAAGGATGGAAGCCGCAATCATAGATCGGTAACCACCTGCACAATGCACATAATAAGTATCGTTGTGGTCAATTTCAGTAGTCCAATCGTTGATATAATCCAATGGACGAGTCATAGTCATTTCCAAATGTTCTGATTCGTATTCGCCCGGTTTCCTTACGTCAAGCACCTTGATGGATGCATCCTCATTAACTATGCTTTCAAATTCTTCGGCTGAGATTGATTTAATTGTATCCACATCCTTACCAGCCTGATCCCATGCAGCAACACCACCTTCTAAATAACCAATCGTATTGTCGTATCCTACCCTTGCCAAACGTGTAATCGCTTCTTCCTCTTTACCTGCTTCAACAACCAGCAATAAAGGATGCTTTAAATCGGTAATCAATGCGCCAACCCAAGGGGCAAACTGACCATTCAAGCCTATATTTACAGCAGAAGGAACAAAACCTTTGGCAAATACTTGTGGGTCCCTGGTATCCAGAATTAAAGCTCCCGTTAAATTTGCCATCGCTTCGAACGCCTCCGGAGTCAAAGGTTTTAACCCTTTTTCGTAAACCTCATCAAAACTTTCGTAACCATTTTTGTTCATGGCGGCATTTTTAGCAAAATATTGTGGCGGAGGTAAAATGCCTTCCGTAACCTCTTTTACAAACTGCGCTTTCGAAGTTGCCTTAAGGGCATAATTAACTTCCTTCTGGTGACCTAAAGTATCAAAGGTCTCTTTACTCATGCTCTTACCACAAGCAGAACCAGCGCCATGCGCAGGATATACCAACACATCATCAGGAAGCGTTAATATTTTAGTATGTAAAGAATCGTACAAAGTTGCAGCCATATCTTCCATCGTCAGGTCTCCCTGCTGTGCCAGATCGGGTCTACCTACATCGCCAATAAACAAGGTATCACCAGTAAAAATACAATAAGATTTACCATCTTTATCTGTCAACAAATAAGTCGTCGATTCTGGCGTATGCCCAGGCGTATGTAACGCCCTGATCGTCAACTCACCAATTTTAAACTGCTCCCCATCTACCGCAACATGCGATTTGAAAGAAGTTTTGGCTGTAGGGCCATATACAATTTCAGCACCCGATTTCTCGGCCAGATCCACATGACCTGAAACAAAATCAGCATGAAAATGCGTTTCAAAAATATACTTGATTACAGCATTGTCTTTCTTAGCTTTCTTAAGATAAGGGTCTATCTCACGCAAAGGATCAATAATTGCAGCCTCCCCGTTACTCTCAATATAATAAGCCGCTTCTGCTAAACATCCCGTATAAATTTGCTCTATCTTCATTGCCTTCTTTATTTAACTACAAATTTAAGATTATAATACCCGCTCTAAAAACTAACACCAAAGTTTTACTTTAAGCCGTTAATTCTCCGCGAAGCGATTGCTCCATCAATTTCACTACTTCCTCATAGCTGTGCCCTTGTGCCATCAGGTACATGAGTTTAGTGATCGTAGCCTCGAAAGTCATATCATAACCACTTACCACACCCATTTCTTGTAGTTGCTTACTGGTTTCATATTTACCAAGCTCTACCGAACCACGCTGACATTGAGAAATGTCGACTATGATTTTACCGTTTGCTATGGCCTCTTTCAAACAATTGATAAACCACTCAGCAGTAGTTGTATTTCCAGAGCCAAAGGTCTCTAAAACGATCGCATCTACGGGAGAATGCGTAATCGCCATTACCGCCTGTTGCGATATACCAGGATACATTTTCAATACCCCAATGTTCGAATTAAAATCCAACAATACCTGCAATTCCTTCTCAGGCGGAGGTAAGATATAATTGTTAAAGAAATTTAAATGAACCCCGGCTTCAGCAAGTATAGGGTAGTTTGGAGAGCGGAAAGCCTCAAACTTTTCTGAATTGTATTTAATAGAGCGATTGCCGCGGAACAGCTGTGAGTCGAAATAGATACAAACCTCCGGAACTTTAGCTCTACCATGCTCTTTCATTGCCGCAATTTCAAGTGCAGTAATCAGATTCTCTTTGGCATCGGTCCTGATCTGACCAATTGGAAGTTGCGAACCGGTAAGTATAACAGGCTTACTCAGGTTCTGCAACATAAAGCTCAACGCCGAAGCGGTATAAGCCATCGTGTCCGAGCCATGCAGAATTACAAAACCATCAAACTCATCATATCTGGTAAAAATCAGCTTAGCCAACTCCGCCCAAATGTCAGGATGCATATTCGATGAGTCCATAATTGGATCGAAAGAATGGACTTCAAGCTCGTAATTCAATCTTGCCAGTTCAGGTACATTTTGTTGGATCTGCTTAAAATTAAATGGAATTAGCGTGCCGGTTTCGGTATCATTTACCATACCAATAGTTCCGCCCGTATATATGATAAGTATTTTGGTCATTATTAGATTTTAAAGATGCTGATGGAATTTGCTGTAGTTACAGCGGCTATTTCTTCTACGCTGGTTTCATATATTTCTGCTAGTTTTTCGGCAACGTGCACCAGATAGCTGCTTTCATTGGGCTTACCTCTGTAAGGCACTGGTGCCAGATACGGCGAATCTGTTTCCAAAACCAGCTTTGCTAAAGGCACTTGTTTCAATACCTCATCTAAACCAGAGTTTTTATAGGTAACTACACCACCTATTCCCAAATAAAAACCCAGCTCAATAGCCTTATTGGCTTGCTCCAGGTTTCCGGTAAAGCAATGTAAAATTCCCCTTAGGTCTTTGCCCTTTTCTTCTTCCAGAATTTCGAAGATCTCATCAAAAGCTTCTCTGCAATGAATCACTATTGGGAGCTCCATATCTTTGGCCCACTTAATCTGCTCACGAAAAGCCGCCTGTTGAAAAGGGAGTGTACTTTTATCCCAGTGCAAATCTATACCAATCTCTCCGATGGCATAAATATCTCTGTCTACCATGCGCTCGCAAATTTCATCCAACACCTCTTCATAATTCTCCTTCACATCACAAGGATGTAAGCCGGCCATTGCAAAGCAGTTGTTAGGGTATTTCTTTACCAGGGCATCAATTTTTGCGATAGATGCAACATCAACGTTAGGCAAAAACAAGCGTTCGATTTGATTGTCAAAGCAACGCTGCATCAGCTGATCTAATTTCTCCTCATCTGTTTCGTAATACAGATGCGTATGGGTATCGGTTAAAAGCATTGGCGAAGTTAATAAAAACCATCGGAGCTTAACAAATAAAAAACCCGGTCTGCTTATGCAGACCGGGTTCCTATTTCATCATTACCCAAATCAATGGGCAATACTATATTTATTATTTTGTTGGAGCAGGAGTTACAGGAGTAACAGTTGCACCTGGCTGAGCAACTGGAGCTGCAGATGGTTTTTTAATGTCACTTAACTCAACTTCAAATACAAGTGGAGAAAAAGGACTGATACCACCCTGAGGCATTCCACCTTCGCCATAAGCAAGGCTTGAAGGGATGATTAAAGTGATTTTTCCACCTTTACCGATCAATTGCAAACCTTCATCAAATCCTGGAATTGCTCTTCCTAAAGTAATAGGACGAGGACCATATTGAGCCATTGCATTGTGTTTACCTGATTCTTTAGCAACTTTCTCATCACTAGTATCGAAGATATTATCTTTACCGTCAGATTTTTTAGTTGTTAATTTACCAGTATAGTTAACCATCATTGTATCGCCTAAAGCAGGTTTTACAGCATCCCCAGGTTTGCTGATGATATATTGTAAACCAGAAGCAGTAGTTGTAGTTTTCAGGTTATTATCAGCAATGTATTTTTTGATTTTACCAGCTTCAGCGCCTTTCTTTTTCTCGATGCTAGCTTTGTAATCTTGTTCAAAGAAATCCCTTGCTTGTTTTTGGAAGGTAGAATCAGCTTCGCCAGCTTTTTTAGCCAACACTTTTTCTACTTTTATAGTAAACACAATGTATTTATCTTTTGTTCCTGGAGGTTTTGGTTGACCAGAACGAGCAGCCATGGTATCTAAATCCAATTTAAATGTAGCACTGTCACCTTCTCCGAACAATGTTAACACATCGTTCATATCACCTGCATATACTTTTTTAGCAACAGGAAAAACCTGAGGTTGATCCATATCCCATGTATTGAACATCACAGAATCCTTCTCACTTTTTTGGATAAAGTTTAATTTAACGATATCACCTTCTTTAATTTTTGCGCCTCCAGCATCTTTATGAATGATGTACGACAGGCCTCCCGGACCTTTTTTGTAGTTGTTACAAGCAGCTAGCCCAAGTGTCGCTGCGAAAAGAATTACTAGACCTTTCTTCATGTGGTTTTTTAAATTATATTTTTTTTATATGTTTATTTTCTAAATTCTGTTCAATAACTCCATCATTATTGAAACAGTTGGTTTTTATATTCTGGCAAAAGCGCTTTAAAGTCTGTCACTGTATCTACTAAATTTTTATCAGAATACCCGCCAGCAGCATTTCTATGCCCACCACCGTTAAAGTATTTCTTACAAATCTCGTTCGCAGGAAAATCTCCTGTGGAGCGCAAAGATAATTTAACTTTATCAGTTCTTTCAATAATAAACGCGGCCAATTTAACACCATTAATTGACAATGCATAATTCACTATCCCTTCGGTATCTCCTGTTACAATATTATATTTTTTTAACTCTTCTTTGGTAACAGAGATGATCGCCGCATTGAACTCCTTAATCACTTCCAGCTTCTCACTTAAACAATAGCCTAGAAAACGTAAACGGTTTTCGGTAGCGTTATCGTATACCAATTGGTGAATTCTCCAATGTTCGGCCCCCAAATCAATCAAATCCGCAGCAATACGATAAACCGCAGCATTTGCAGACTCGAAACGGAAAGAACCCGAATCGGTCATGATTCCTGTATATAAACAGCTAGCAATGTCTTTATTCATCAGCGCTCCATCCTGCAACTCATTTACAATAAAATCATAAACCAATTGCGCCGCAGCACAAGCACCTATATTCCAATGACGGTAATCATCAAAATCTTCAGGATCCAGGTGATGATCAATCATCAGCTTATAAGCATCAGATGCCCTCACCAATTCGCCCAATTCATTGATCCTACCAAGCGCATTAAAATCAAGGCAGAAAATCATCGAAGCCTCCGCCACCAATTTCGCCGAACGTTCCTGCTCATCGGGATAAATAATAACTTCGGCGTTATTAGGCATCCAATGCAAAAAGTAAGGATAGTCACTAGGCGTGATTACATGAACATGATGCCCCTTCTGAATCAGATAAGCATATAAGCCCAAAGACGAACCCATTGCATCACCATCAGGCTTATGATGTGTAGTAATTACAATTTTCTGTGGCGTAGCCAGCAAAGATTTTATTTCTGAAATAGATAGCATAATTTTCGTTGCAAAGCTAATAATTTAATGATAATTGAAGCCTATAATATTTACGCCTTTTAGGGGCAAACTATTTTATCTAAGTTTCGAACTTTAATATTAACAGTATAAAACGTAATTTTGCAAAAAATCATATATATAAAATGAGTACAAACAGAACTTTTACCATGATTAAGCCTGATGCTGTTGCAAATGGCCATATTGGTGCGATCATTAACGACATCACTGCTGCAGGTTTTAAAATCATTGCATTAAAATACACTAAACTAACTCCAGAAACTGCTGGTGAGTTTTACGCAGTTCACAAAGAACGTCCTTTTTATGCTGACTTGGTAAGCTTCATGTCATCAGGACCAATCGTTGCTGCGATTCTTGAGAAAGACAATGCTATCGAAGATTTCAGAAAATTAATCGGTGCTACTAACCCAGCTGAGGCTGCTGAAGGTACTATCCGTCAGAAATATGCTAAATCAATTGATGCAAATGCTGTTCATGGTTCAGATTCTGACGAGAACGCTGCAATTGAAGGTGATTTCTTCTTTACTGCTGCTGAGCGTTTCTAAGAACCCTCTGTCGTATAGAAATTAAAATAAGCACCTCAAAAAAAGGTGCTTATTTTTTTATAAAGTTTGTACCTTTCCTCCACAACAAATAGAACTAATGAAGAAAACACTTATCACCCTTATGCTTCCGTTTTGCGCATTAGCGCTAAACGCTCAAACGAAAGCAAAAACTACTACAGTAAAGAAAACAACGACCACAGTAAAAAAAGCTCCGTCAGCAGTTGTATTTAAATCAACATTAGACTCGGCCAGTTATGCTTTTGGTAATACCATGGCCAGCAGCATGAAAAATGATGGTCTGAACAGCCTTAACTACGATTTGTTAATTAAAGGGTTGAAAGATGCTTTTGGTAATGCCACTCCCTTGATCCCTAAAGAACAATCTCAGGTTGCCATCAACAACTTATTCAAAAATGTAAGCAAACAAAAAAACGCCCCTATTATTGCAGAAGGTAAAGCATTTTTAGAAAAAAATAAAAAAGAAGCAGGTGTACAGGTAACGCCAAGCGGTATGCAGTACCAGGTAATCACCAGAGGTACCGGTATCAAACCTAAGGCTACAGATACAGTATTGGTTAACTACAGAGGAACTTTACTTAATGGAAAACAGTTTGATAGCTCATACGACAGAAAAGAACCGCTTTCACTACCATTAAACGGTGTAATTACAGGTTGGACAGAAGGTCTTCAACTGATGCAAACAGGTTCAAAATACAAATTCTTTATCCCTTACAACCTTGCTTATGGAGAACGTGGCGCTGGACAGGACATTCCACCATATAGCACGCTTATCTTTGAAATTGAGTTGCTTAAAGTAAACGGAAAATAGGCACATCAAACCTTTGGCATTCTCGTTTGTTAGTTTATTACATCAAATAATCAAGCCTATGACAACGAGAAGATATTTTCCCTTAGCAATTATCGCCTTCCTTACTACTACACTTATGAGTTGCGAGTTAGTAAAGGGCATTTTTAAGGCAGGTATTTGGACTGGTGCAATTGTAGTCATATTGGTACTTGCACTCATTATCTGGTTAATCGGCAGAATCTTTGGCGGATAAATCGATGTCTAAAGAAACACCATATCAGTAATCACTTCAGATCCGGCACGTTCATTTATTTTTTGAATGATGCCGGATTTTACCATTAGCAACTCATTCTTTATAACTGACGACTCAATCCTGATGAATAGTTTCCCTTGTGAAACATAAATCTTTGTAGTCCGATTGGCAATAGCAGTCCCCATCAATTCGGGCCATAAAGACACCACCGAAGTTTCATCAAACTTACCTTTCAACTTATAAACATTCAACAACTTGCCAATGCCTTCTTTCAGTGTAATATCGTTTGGTTTACGCATGATTTATTGCTCCATTAGTTACTTCAAATAAAGTTACCGGCACATCAATTTTATTAAATACTGCTGTCACTCTTTCCTTTCCTGTATCTGTAATAAAAATTTGTCCAAAATCATGATGAGATACCATCTCCATCAGCTTATGCATTCTGCTATCGTCCAGCTTATCAAAAATATCATCCAACAACAGCAAAGGCTTAAACCCTTTATATTTCTGAAGATAAGCATATTGCGCCAGCTTTAAGGCAATTAAAAAGGATTTCTGCTGTCCTTGTGAGCCAAATTTTTTCAAAGGCATATCGGATAGGGTAAAAATCAGATCGTCTTTATGGATACCAGTGGTTGTCCTTTCCAGAATTTTATCCTTTTCTATAGACTGTTGCAACAATTGTTCAAAAGGAGTATCATTTAGCTGACTCTGATATTGCAGACTGACCTGCTCCTTATCATTGGTCAAGAATTGGTAGTACTTATCAAACAAAGGAATAAACTCGATCATAAACTGCTGACGCTTGGCATAAATCTTTGCACCAGAAGCAATCAGCTGCTCATTATAAATCTCCAGCAACGTCGGATCATAGCTTCTTGTGATGGCAATCTGCTTTAACAAGGCATTCCGGTTTAACAGGTGACGGTTATACAGAATCAACTCGTCCAGGTAATGCATGTCCGTTTGTGAGATCACATTGTCCATAAACCGCCTGCGTTCCTCACTTCCCTCCATAATAATATTGGTATCGTAAGGCGAGATCATCACCAAAGGGAACAAACCAATGTGATTGGCCAGCTTATCGTATTCTTTTTTATTCCGCTTAAATTGTTTTTTCTGATTCCGTTTTACCCCGCAAGTAATCTTCTCATTCTTCTCTTCACGGTCAAAATCACCTTGAATCATAAAAAGATCATGACCAGTTTTAATCTGCTGGGTATCGATAGGATTAAAATACCCTTTACATAGACACAGGTAATGGATGGCATCTAGTAAATTTGTTTTACCGGCCCCATTATCACCTACAAATGCATTTACAGTTTTAGAAAAACTAACATTTGCGTCCGTATAGTTTTTAAAATTAAGAAGAGTAATGTTTTTTAACCACATAGTATCAATAGCCAAAGTTACCGTTTAGCTTTGTCAATTCTATGATTTGTTTTTCCTCCAGGATACGCTATCCTAATATAAATATTAAGCTTTATCACGGTACTAATTAACGCTCAGTTCATTAATTTTGTTTAAATACTCAGAAAAGGGTTGATACTTTGATGTAAAAATGTATTTTTGCAATCCTTAATTTTTTTAAATAAAATGTCTACAACAGAAAAAGAAATAAATCAGCCGGTAAGAAAGGGCTCTTTTTTAGAAGAAAATTCGAAAAGCCTTTTATTCATTGCAGGTGCAATTGTAGTATTAATAGGCATATACTTCTGGTACCAGAATGTGTATCTTAAAAACAGGGCTGAAGAAGCATCAGCTAAAATGTACAAGGCAGAGCAATATATTGGTGCTGCAGATTCATTGGCCAACAAAGCTATAAACGGCGAAGGTGGTTATCCTGGTCTTGAAAAAATTGCAGAGGAGTATGACAATACAAAATCAGCAAACCTTGCTAACTTATACCTTGGTGGTATTTACTTACGTAAAGGTGAGTACAAAAAAGCTACTGAAGTATTGGGTAAATATTCTGAAACAGGAAGTCCAGTTGCAGATCCATTGGCTTTAGGTTTGTTAGGTGATGCTTATAGCGAGTTGAAAGACTTCAAACAAGCAGCTACTTATTACAAAAAAGCAGCTGATAAGGCAAGCAACAAATTCACTTCTCCAATGTTCCTTAAAAAACTAGGCTTAGTGTATGAAAACCTTAAAGAATTTAAAAATGCTGAAGAAGCATATACTAAAATAAAAACTCAGTATCCTGAGAGCCAGGAAGCAGCTATGATTGATGAGTACATTGCACGTGCAGCTGTACAAGTTAAATAAAGATTGCTTTTAAAATATTAAATAGCCCTGTAGACTTCATGTCTACAGGGCTATTTTTTTACTTCTACGCTAAGGAAATTTGCTTTCCTGATCCCTTGATTGGCACACTGATCAACTGGCCAGTGTACCCGATTCCCTTTTGGTCATAATACCAGCCCTGTAAGCACTGGGCCGTGAAGATGGGGATCTTTACTAAAAAGACAAAAGTCCTTGCGTTAGACAGGTTATAATGCACCTTGTCGCAAATCTTACCGACGTCTTCCAGGTAGTGAAAAGCAAGTTAAAAAAGTGGTTATTCCCGTATCTATTCTCTTTCATAATGCCTTTTGTTAGATAAGGCAAAACCACACTAAAAGCCCAAACGCAAAAAAAGCATCCATTTTCATGGATGCTTTGTACAATTATAAAATATTTTAAACCTTAAATAATGCTAATCTTTCCGGTTATCACTTCCTTCCCCTCTTTATCAAGGGCAAAAATATCTATTGACCTGCCGTTTATTTTTCTGATCAAAAAATAATTGGTTTTAAACAATCTTTGATAGGCCGCTGGACCTGAACTGAAATATTCTGCAGGAGTAAATCTGGTCGTTACTTCCCAGAATATTGAATTATACCCTAAAAACGCCACTGGAAAATAGACTGAATAATCGAATTCTATCGGATCTAATTGTTTATTATTAATAACAGTAGGATAACTAGCCTTAAAAAAAGCTATATTTCCTGCTGGTTGATTAAAAAAAGCGATTGTACCCGGGGCAAAAACCTCACCTGAAGCATAAGTTAGCTCGAGTTTCAAATCAACATCAAAAAACTGCCTTTGCGTAATTAGCTTCGCTGTTTCTTGTTGCCAATCTTTAACCCAGGCAACATTCTCATTTCTGATCATTTTATAGACAACCCCGCCTTCACTTGCACTTCCGGTACCTTTACGATAAGTCTGAATTTCGATTACATCTTTGCTTACAGATAAAACCTTAAAGAAATAATCTGTAATATCCATGGTACCGAACTCATAAATATCAGATAAAATAGATCCGGTTGAAAAAGTCAGTAATGGCGCTCCAGTAGCCGCAGAAATATTAAAATAGCTGACCCTATCCTCATTCCCATAAATCGATTTGGTAGTTACTTTACTCGCTACAGTATCAAATTTTAAAACAAATGGTGCTGATGTTTTTACATTAACATCTAGAGTTTTAAGATACATGATCCAACCATCTTTTGAATTTTGTAATTGAGTTTTCAATTCTTTCTCTAACGCGTTAGAACGCTCGATAGACTTGCTGCCATCCAGCAACGCCTCCTTCTTACAGGCGCTCATCGTAAGGACAAAAACAGCCAGAAAAGTGATATGATATATTATTTTCATCTTGATAATATTTAAAATAAGTTTTACAATGGTAATGTACTCGCAACCTGATCCAGGATATCATGCATTTGATGCAGGTCAATCCCCTTATCAAGGTAAAATTTATAAACCATCTGGTATTTTGTAACCAATTTTGGATTTCTAGCTATAATGGTCTGTATTTGCGCCTTAGAATAGCGAATAAGAGACTCTACAGTCGTGGCAAAATCTTCCTCAGGAGCAAAACCGCCATATGGGGTAAAGAACCCGTCATTTTGCGCATCTGTATTAGTCCTGGCTGTACCATCTGGCTTCCGTAAATAATTCAGCTGATAATAAGTCCCCTGGGATACTCTGTCGTAAGCATAACCCCTACCGAATTTCTGATCCAATTGGTGTGCATGTTCATGGTACAATGTATTCATGTGATCTCTTACTGAAGCTTTAGTGGCTGGCAACACATCCGCTCCCCCCATACCAAGTCTATAAAACTGGCCGTTCAATCCCGCACCCGCCGCTAATCCTGAACTGATAGAATTAAAATGCACGTAAGTACCGAGAATAAGAAATTCAACAGGTTTTTGGTCATTTAAAAACTTCGGAAAGTTCTTTTTCAAAGGCTCCAGCCAAAGTCTTTCTATAACATTTTTTGTATAAAATCTAGCTTTTTCATATTGCGCGGGTACATAAAAAGTAGTCGGATCTATAATCCTTGGATTAAATTCGTAAAATACCCTTACACCATAATTTTTAAACAGACTGTCCGTCAAGCTATCCAAACCGTTCCATTTGCCTTTTTTAATCGAAAGGTAATCAATGGGGTCATCGATGGCAATTGTCGTGTCTTTTTTGCAACCTGTAATAAATGCACTTGAAGCCAATACAACTACAAGTACAAATGCATATATCTTTTTCATGATCATATCATTTAACATTATTAATAAACCTTATCTTGGGTTTAACTGAATAGCCGGATTCCCTTGTTGCTCTTTTAAAGGAATCTGCAACGCGGTTCTCAAATCATTAGGCATTAAAGTGGCAGTTGGCGCTTCCCCTCTGCCAATCAGATGTTCAACCTTTATACCCAGACGCTTCACATCAAACCAACGCAATCCTTCTCCGATAAACTCTTTTCTGCGTTCCAGTAATACGGTCGTTAAAAGTGCCTCGTTGGTAAATAACGCAGGGTTCAGCGCAACATAATTGGTATACCTTGCTTTACGTAATACTTCAAGATCTTTCAACGCCTCAGTAACCGTACCACCTGTACTTCTTAGCACCGCTTCAGCACGATTGAGCAAAACCTCTTCCATAGAAAAATAAGAAGCCCTGAAAGCCGAGTTCGGATTGTTTGGTTGAGTTTCGTACTTAGCAACCATTACCCTTCTGTCAATAACCGTTCCTACTGGGTAGGTAAGCTTGTTCCTTAAATCGGTTACCGGCAACAATGTGGTTAAGAAATCTGCGACATAAAAACCCGACCTTGTAAACCCTGTAGGCGCAAGGAAGCCAAGGTTTCTTGAAGAGTAATAATTCATCAGTATATTCGGATGGGTAGTAGGATCCATATATTTCACTGTAAAAATCTGTATCCCGTTTGCTGTAATTACAGTAAGGTCAGTTGCAAGATCTCTAACAAAGCGGCCTTTTTCTAGAATCACTGCATCAGCGTATCTGATTGCTTCTGCCCAGTTACCTTTGTACAACATTACCCGGCTCATAAAAGCATTAGCGCTGACCATGTTAAAATGATAAGGGTTTTTAGTCGCAAAAACAGCTCCCTGTTGAAGCAAAGCAATACCTTCGGCAGCATCCTTTTCAATTTGTGCATAAGTTTCCTTTACCGTAGCACGGGTGTAACTTTTTACATTTTCTTCATTTACAGTCGTTACAATCGGAATACCCAGGTCTGTACCTGCAGTAGCTTCATTATAATGCTTAGAAAAAAGGTTAACCAGCATGAACTGGCAATAAGCTCTTAAAACAAGCGCTTCGCCTTTAACCGCCGCCTTAAATTCTGCACTTCCCCGTGTAGAACCATCCACTCCATTGATCACAATATTGCTGCGGTAGATCTTCGCAAAAAATTCGCGGTAAGCCAGATCCGGGTTCGTATAGGTATTATCAGGATATTCGTCTTTGTATAAATAAATCGGCAGAAAATAACTGGTCATAGAAGCCTGAGCCAGATTGGCGTGGTACTCAAAATCATCAGTTAAAATATCGGTAAACATCTCCTGCCTTTCAGGATACGCATCAACCAGAATCTGCTGATAATGCTCTGTAAATTGCAGGTCTATCCTGTTATCGTAAGGTTTTTCGGTAAACTTTTTACAGCCTGTAAAACACAATGCAAGCACGGTTAATAATGAGGCTATAATATTTTTGGAATTGAATAGTTTCATCTTATTATCTTTTAAAACTGTGCAGTTAATCTTAATGTATAGCTCCTTGGATTTGGCAAACTCACACCCGAAATCAAGCTCTGTGGATCGACACCACGCAACTTACTGCTGGCCCAGTAATGGATGTTATTTGCCGAAGCCATTAACCTTGCCCCTTTTATCCATGGCACACCCGTTAATAATTTAGGCGATACATTGTAAGATAACATCACCTCACTCAGGCGGAGCACATTTGCACTAACCACCATTGCATCGCTTCGGTTATAAGCAAACTCATTCTGTATAAATGCAGAAGTATAATACTCATTCTGTATATTAGATACCAGTCCAGGTATATTGGTTAATTTTTCATCTCCTGAAGTACGCCATCTCGAATCAATATCCTTGGATGCAGCCAGATTATCATCATACACACGTTTCACAGTTGGCGACCTAAATACCTTATTACCCATACTATAGGTTAAAAACACCCTCAATTCAAATGACTTATAGTTAAATGAATTGGTTATTGAACCAGTACTTGTAGGAATTCTTGACCCCATATAAGTAATCAGAGAATCGTTTACACTTGAAAACTGTATGTTATTGGTGGTTTTACCTGTATTACCATCATAGAACAAGGGCTGACCATTTGCATCCAGGCTGGCAAAACGATAAGCATACAAGCCATATAAAGGTTTACCAACTATACCATATCCATCCGGACGTGTTTTTTCCGTAAGCAATGGCGAGAAGAGATTTCCGTCAACCATGGTGTTTTTTACATAACCATAAATCAAACCTACATTCCATCTAAAATCTTTGGTTTTCACAACTTCTTTGATATCTAAAGTAATATCAACCCCTTTATTGCTCATGGTAGCCCAGTTAATGGTTTTGCTTGCAAACCCATCCTCATATCCAACAGAGCTCGATCTGATCAGATCTTTGTTACGTCTGGTGTAGTATTCTGCAGTAAGGTTTAACTTGTTGAATAACCCCAATTCTAAACCGAAGTTGGTAATGAAATCTTTTTCCCAGCTTAAGCTAAATAACTCTGGTGCAATGATCCTGATACCGATCTCGCTGTTAACTGCGTCAGGACGGTTCACATTTACATAGTTGGCATTGATATTTGGCGACGACTGATAAGCGTTACCACGCAATGCATAACTTGCACGTAGTTTCAGGAAGTCAACTTTTCCTTCAGCATTGATTTGTTTGAAAAAATTTTCCTGGTCAACATTCCATGATAACCCGACACTGTAGTTTGGTAAGAACCTTGATCTGGTTCTTCTGCCAAACATGTTGTTCCCATCAACCCTTCCGGCTACTTCTATATTGTATTTATTATTAAAAGAGTATTGAGTAGAGAGAAACAAAGCGGTTCTGTTTTCCTGAATAAACCCTTCGGTATAATATCGCTCGTCTTTTTCAATCGCTCTTTTCATCGCCAGCACACTTGGCGATATGATTTTACCCCCATAATATAAATAACCATATCCACGAGTGTAATCGCTTGTGGTTTTATCCGATGCCATCTCAAAACCAGCAAATACATTTAACTTATGTTTATCTTCCCAGTCTTTTTTAAAGGTCAGTGTATTTCTCATGTAAAGAAATCTACCGTCACTACTACGGGCATCCAATATACCTCCACGTGGAAGAATGGTTTCCGGAATAGAATTCGGATCTGAAGGATCTTTATATAGATAGGTGTTCAATTCTCTTAATTTATCGTTTGTGGCCACACGGTATGCAGCTGCTACATTCGAATATTCTGTCATCACGTGATCGTACTTAGCTGCTGTTTTTCTCGCAGAAAGCAGCGTTTCAAAAGTGAGGGCCTTAGATATTTTATAAGTTGGCTTTACAGAGATCCTAACATCATGTGCACTTAATGTATTGAAGTTTTCTTTCAACTCATCCAAAATATTAAATGGTGCATAATCACGCAGATAATATTGCAGATTTCCATTTGCATCGTATGGAGACATTGCCCTGCTTGTGTTAGAAGCATAACTGGTAGGATTCAGATCAAAAAGCCTCGTTGTATTAAAACTACTTGAACTGGTGGTACTGTTAAATGTACCCGGTGAAAGTTGATCTCGAAATGATGCGTTCAGGTTCAGATCCAGATCTAGTTTAGAGGTTAGATTAAGAACTACACGAAAATCAGACGTATACCGATTCATGTTGTAACCTATGGCCGATCCATTATCACCAGCATAACTTCCTGATAAATAATAAGTAGACTTATCTCCTCCGCCAGAGAAAGACAAACTATGTTCCTGTAACAGGTTGTTTTTAAACAACACGTCAAACCAATCGGTATTTAAGCCCCTTGCGCGATTTAGTCTGTTGTTGAATTCCTGCGGACTGATCTGATTAGACGCATATAAACGGTAGGGCTCTGTAAAAGCACCTGTTGAAGATGGATAATTTAAAACAGACAGGTACCCATAGTTGTATAGATCTTGCGAAAGATTCATCGACTGTTTAGAATCCATCACATTAAACTGATCGATATCAGGTTTTACCCCCATGGTATAAGCGGTACTCAGATTGATACTGGCTGAATTCTTCTTTCCTTTTTTAGTGGTAATGGAAATAACCCCATTTGCCGCTCTGGTTCCATATAAAGCGGTTGCCGAACCATCTTTTAAGATAGAGATATCTTCAATATCTGCAGCATTTAACCCTGCAATTGCCGATCCAAGTAACGATGCCGGATCCCCGGAGTATAACTGATTGACATTTACATTGGCTGGCGACGCAATAGGAATACCATTGATCACATACAAAGGTTCCTGATTGGCACTGATGGAAGCATTACCGCGGATCCTGATTTTTGGAGTTGCCCCGAAAGTACCGGAAACATTCTCTACACTTACTCCTGCAGCAGCACCCTGAAGCATCCTTGAAACATCGGTATACCCAGAGCGGTTAATAATTTCTTTATCCACCTGACTTACAGAGCCTGTAAAAGTTTTCTTGTCTACTTTCTGGTATCCAGTTACCACAACCTCACCCAAACTTTGGTCTCCACCCTCCAGTACAATATTCATAAAGGAAGAAGTTGCAGCAACTTCTTTTCTGTTAAAGCCAATATAGCTGACTACCAAAATAGCACCCTCTTTATCTACCTTCAATGTAAACTGCCCATTGATGTCGGTTTTCGTTACATTTTTAGTATTCTTCTCCGTAATGCTGGCACCAGGAAGTGGACCTTTTCCATCGGTAACTTTGCCGGTAACAACGATTTGTTGAACCGCCGCTACCGCACGTACTTTTATAGTCTTAGGATTAATTAAAATAGTATTGCCTTCGATTTCATAATTAAATGGCTGATTGGCCATTACCTTGTCCATCGTTTCAGTTAAAGTTGCTTCTTTCAATGAAACTGTTACCGGCTGGGCACGTTGTAACACGTCGGTATTGTATACCAACTTTAGGCCGCTTTGCTTGCGGATTTCGAGAAGGACAAACTTTAATGAAGTATTTTTTGCTGAAATCGTAATCCTTTGAGAAAAGGTTTTCGCCGAAATCTGCATACATACAACCATTAATAGGAAAGCTGTGATCTTCATGGTTAGTGAAAATTTTGAGAGTAGGTTTTGCGCAAGGACATAATTCTGCCGTAAGCCAAAAAATAGCTTGCGCTGAACATTTAAATTCATAAATTTGTTAGGTTTAAGGTGATTCTTAACTAGTTGTTTTGTTGACGGGTGCCTTATTCATCACCGATTGCGCTGCTACGCAATCGGTGTCTTTTTTTTAGGCTTTTGTATTGATACTACATAGGCATAGGTTTTAGCTGAGGATTGATTAGCGGTTAATTTTTATCGTATTATTTATTAAAGAGAATTTTATATTCCCCGTTTTTTCAAGCATTCTTAAAACATTTGATAAGGTCTCATTTCTGGAAATAAAGATGTTATACCTGGTTTCTGGCAAATTTCTAAGATCTACATCTACATCATACCAACGCGACAGTTGTTTCAGAATATCTTTTAGATATAAATCCTCAAACATAAAATTACCCTCTTTCCATGCGGTAGCGCCTTCCACATTTACTTTTTTCACGTGGATAAAAGGATCACCAGCCATAAGTACCGACTGCTCACCAGGGTTTAAGATCTTACCCTCTTTAGTTGCTATCGAGTAAACATTTACCTTTCCAGATACCAGAGTAGTTTTTACCACAAGATCATCATCATATGCACTGAGGTTAAAATGAGTCCCCAATACTTCAACAATCTGAGTCGGTGTTTCTACCGAAAAGGGTTTACGGAAACCATTCTCCATTACCTTTTCCACATCAAAAAAGCCTTCCCCATTAAGCTCTACTTTTCTCCCCACCCCTAATGGAAAAGTCAGCGGATACCTCAATGATGAAGAAGCATTGAGCATTACCTTGGTCCCATCAGATAACATCACAGTATATTGGCCGCCCTTTGGAGTAGTAATTCGATTGTATAATACTTCCGTAGTTTCCGATTGCTGATCTGAGACTTGATAAACAACTAAGCCCTCCTTTGTTACTTTTATGCTCACCCCGGCCTTTTTCAATAGTGTAGTATCACTATTGGCATCAAGAACAATGGATGAACCATCTGCAAGCGTCAGGATCCCCTTGTTAGTCCCAGGCCTCACGTCGTTAGCTAGCTGCTTCCCCTCAAGAAAGTCCGGTTTTTTAAAGCGACTATAAAAAAGCCCCCCCAGAAGTAAAATACCTGCAAGACTTGCCGCCACCGCATATTTGGTATAACCAGAAGAAAAAACACGCTGAAGAAAACTCTTTTTAAAGAGCTGCTGCTGCAAATGGCTATCCGTTTTACGAAAAGCTGCAATCACTTCAGGCTGTTCTTCAAAATCTGCCGGGACTTCCGCATACAACTGCTCTTCAATTAATAATTTCAGATCAGCATTATCGTTATCGACATTAAAATAATCCAGCAGCATCCTGATCTCTTCAGGAGTGCATTGATTGTTTAAGAAGCGTTTAAATAATTGTGAAAGTTCTTGCACCTGCGTCTATTTTTATTCTAATACGCCGATGAAGCAAAAACCAACTACTCTTAATTCAAAAAAAAATTAAAAAATTGTAATCAGCATTAGAATAAGAATAATATCAATTTGCGATAAGCGGCTTTTAAGTATCCTGGTAGCTCTTACAATGTGATTATTGACGGTTGCAGTAGAAATGTTCAGCATCAAAGCCACCTCATCATAACTTTTCCCCTCGATCTTACAAAGTTGGAACACTTCACGACATTTGGGCGGCAGCAGATTAATTTCCTGGTCAAGTAATTTTATACTTTCCTCTAGCTCAGCCCCCGCATCTATATCATGATGCCCCTCAACAGAAGAGGAAGCGATCAGTTTTTCTTCGAGTTTCTTTTGGCGTGAGGCTTTTCTGAAGAAATCATACACACTATTCTGTGCGATTCGAACCACATACCCTTCAAAAGACTGCTCAACATCCAAACCGGCAGCATGATTCCACACCTTTATAAATACATCCTGCAAAATATCAGCAGCAATGTCTGTAGATTTTACAAGTTTTAAAATATTGCCATAAATTTTGCCCCTATACTTCTTATAAAAAAAGTCAAAAGCCTCCTCATCCCCCGATTTTAAACGGATAAGCATTTCATTGTCAGAAAAGGATACAATCTTACTCATATAACTCTAGTTCTTTTAATCTGAAACTTAAATTTGCTTCCTATTAAAAGAGATCACGTTAATTATTTAAATAGAAACAAGCATTCAATGCTAAATATATTAAAACCGATCCTAAAAACCATTTATTAGTTTAGATGATTTTATTTAAGTTTGCAGCATGGCAACACAACTTAAAAACCTATCCGATTTTTCGCATACTACTATACCTAATGGAAGCGCTTTCAAATTTGCAATTGCTGTTGCTGAATGGAATGCGGAAGTTACAGGTAGCCTATACAATGGCGCATTAGAAACCTTGCTTAAACATGGTGTATCTCCGGAAAATATCATTTCTGTACCAGTACCTGGTAGTTTTGAGCTTACTGCTGCTGCCGAAATACTTTTACAAAAACACAAAGATCTTGACGCAGTAATCTGTTTGGGTTGTGTAATCCAGGGAGAAACCAAGCACTTTGATTTTATCTGTGATGCAGTAGCCAATGGCATTACACAAGTAGGAATTAAACATGCTAAACCTGTAATATTTGGGGTGTTAACTACTAACGACCAACAACAAGCAATAGACAGAGCTGGTGGTAAACATGGTAACAAGGGAGACGAAGCTGCAATTACGGCATTAAAAATGGCAGAATTGAAGGCTACCCTATAACAAACTTTGATTCTTTTGTTAAAAACTGTAGATTAGTATCGATATTTCATTAAAGAAAATAAATACAAATGAAAAAAGTTGCAATATTATTGCTTGGCGTGTTTTTTGCAATAACGGTGTTGGAAGCTTGTTCCAATAAAATTTGTCCGGCGTATAGCTCTTACCCAGAAGGCAAAAGAAGAAGAGGATAAGAAGGGTTAAATTAATAAAGAGATTCGATGCAGTGGAAAAACATTACTGATCTGACACAGATTAGTCAAATACAAAACCAGAAAGGCTACAGTTTAATATTTAAACACAGTACCCGTTGCTCGGTTAGCTCAATGGCTAAGAGACGTTTTGAAATGGATTGGGATTCAATACCCGAAAACACTTCCCTGTATTTTTTAGATTTAATCAGCTATCGCGACCTTTCGGCGCAGATAGCTGAAACTTTTCAAGTACATCACGAATCCCCACAAATTTTGTTAATCAAAGATGGGGATTGCATTCTGGATGCTTCGCATAGCGACATTTCGGCAGTAGAAGTTGCCGAAATGATTAATACTTAAACGTTACTGTTTTCTTAATATCAGGATGTAAACTATACATCACCGGACAGGTATTGGCAGACCGCTCAATGATCGTTTTGTCTTTATCAGAATAGTTATTTGCAGGAAACTGAAAATCAACTACTATTTCAGCTACTCTTCTTGGTTGTTCGGCCATAATCTTAGTGATCTCGCAAGTAGTCCCATCAATATTAAAACCATGCTCATTCGCTGCAATTCCAACAATAGTCAGCATACAATTACCTAAAGATGTAGCCAATAAATCAGTTGGCGAAAAAGCCTCACCTTTTCCTTTGTTATCTACCGGAGCATCTGTGATGATTTCATTACCGGAACGCTCATGTATAGAAGTGGTCCTTAAACCACCGTTGTAAGTTATTTTTGAAGTGCTCATGACGTAAAATTAAGAGAATTCGTTAACTTTAATATCAAATAAAATCAATTACCATGAAAAAATTATTTTCCATCATCCTCATCAGTATTAGCGCTTTAACGGCTTGTAACACGATGAAACCAAATCAACCAAGTCAAAAACTAACTGGTCAATGGGAACTAAATTACATTACAGGGGTAAGAATTGCCTTCAATGGCCTATATCCAGATGCCAAGCCTGTATTAAATTTTAAAGCACCTTTTACAGAAGTAAGTGGCAATACCAGTTGTAATGGATTTAGCACGAAACTAACCGTTGATGGACGCAAAATGACCATTTCGCAGCCAGGTGCAATGACCATGAAACATTGTGAAGGTGAAGGAGAAATGAGGTTTATGGAGATGCTGAAAAAAGTAACGGCTTATAGTGTTGATGACAACACACTAACCTTATTACAGGATGATTTGCCTGTAATGAAGTTTACCAAGAAATAATTAGATAACGATTACATAAAAGGCCATGTTTACGCATGGCCTTTTTGCGTAATATTGCTTAACTTTGTGCCATGATCGCACTTCCGGTTGTTTCAGAAAACCCAGTACAACGTAAACCAGATTGGCTTAGAGTTAAGCTTCCTGTAGGTAAAGAATATGCGCAAGTGCGTAGTTTAGTTGACACCCATAAACTCCATACCATCTGCGAAAGCGGTAACTGTCCTAATATGGGCGAGTGTTGGGGTGCAGGTACAGCAACTTTTATGATCTTAGGTAACATCTGTACCAGATCATGCTCTTTCTGCGCTGTAGCTACGGGCAGACCTTTAGCCGTTGATACTGACGAGCCTAATCGTGTAGCAAACTCAGTTAAACTGATGCAAGTAAAACACTGTGTAATTACTTCGGTTGACAGGGATGACCTGAAAGACGGTGGTTCAATTATATGGGCCGAAACTTTACAAGCCATCAGAAGAGAAAGCCCTGAAACCACACTAGAAACATTAATACCAGATTTTAGGGGTCAATGGGACAACTTATACCGCGTACTGGAAGAACGTCCTGAAGTCATGTCGCACAACGTGGAAACCGTAAAACGTTTAACCAAACAAGTACGTATCCAGGCAAAATACGACAGAAGCCTTGAAGCCCTTAAACGCATCTCTGAATTTGGCCTAAGAACCAAAACAGGAATTATGCTTGGACTCGGAGAAACTGAAGACGATGTTTTAGAAGCCATGGATGATCTTGTTGCCAATGGTGTACACATTTTAACCTTGGGACAATACCTGCAGCCAACACGCAATCACCACCCTGTGGTTGATTGGATTCATCCTGATCAATTTGCTAAATACAAAGAAATCGGATTGGCTAAAGGATTAAGATACGTAGAAAGTGGACCGCTTGTTCGCTCATCGTATCATGCTGAAAAACACCTGTTTGATTTTTAATAAAAAAATAAATACTTCTTTGTTGTTATAGTTCTTTCACTATATTAGTGATGAATTGACAAATAACCGAAAAATATCTCTCCCTGAAGATGAGCTGGTAAACGCCCTAAAAAGCCAAAATACCATTGCCATGCACGCACTGTATGATATGTACTCTGCTGCATTATTTGGGATCATCTCAAGAATTATCCCTCAAATAGAAGTCGCCGAAGATCTTTTACAGGAAACTTTCATAAAAATATGGAATTCTGCCGATGGCTACGATCCTGCTAAAGGTCGCCTATTCACCTGGATGATGAACATTGCCCGCAATATAGCTATAGATAAATTGCGCTCTAAAGATTATAGGAACACTGAAAAAAACCAAGACATCGAAAATAACGTAGATTTTATCGATGCACAGAAGGAAGTAACCTTTAACGCGGATACATTAGGGATTAAGGAAATGGTGAATGGCCTTAAGCCAGAACTAATTGCCGTTCTTGATATGGTCTATTTTAAAGGATATACACATGTAGAAGCGGCTGAAGAGTTGAATTTACCATTAGGGACCATAAAAACAAGGGTTCGAATGGCAATTATAGAATTAAGAAAGAGGTTTAATTAAGGTGGACGAAGGAAGAGCATATATAGAAACAGGCATACTTGAACAATATGTTACTGGGCAATTAACTGCCAGGGAGCGATATGAAGTTGAAGCAATGGCCGCAAAAGACCCTGAAGTAAAGCAGGAAATTACGTCTATTGAGCTTACTCTGGAAAAATATGCAATGGTTGCTGCTAGAAATCCTCGCGAAATACTAAAGGATGAAATCCTTCATAAAATACTTACTAAACCACTCGAAGCAAAATCTGACAAGATCATGCAAAAAATCGAGCCCGCAATTATACCATTGCATGATAACGTTTATGAAGCTAAAATAAGAAAACTTTATATTGCATTAGCTGCTTGTGTTGCTTTATTGGCAATTACGATTATCGCACTCCTATCTACAAGAGGCGAGTTGGGAGAGGCCAAAAATGAAATCATTGCACTAAACCTGGACAAGCAGAAATTTGCTACTGAAGCCAGCTACCTCAAAGAAAACAACACAGATTTACAAGAGAAAAACAAAATAGTTAGTGACCCAGATTGGAAAACCGTAAAACTTGCGGGAACTAAAATGGATCCACAAGCTAATATGATCGTTTATTGGCACCCAGCAGGTAGACATGTTATGGTCGACAATTCTAAAATGCAATTGCCAGCCAATGATCAGGACCATCAGTATCAACTTTGGGCCTTAGTAAATGGCAAACCAGTAGATCTAGGTGTATTTGATGTGAAAGCGGACAGTACCCAGATTTTGCTTAAAATGAAAGAAATCGCCGGAGCTCAGGCATTTGCAGTCACATTAGAGAAACGTGGTGGTAATGTAGGCCCAACCATGGATCAAATGATTGTAATGGGAGCTGTTGGAATCTAAAAAGCTATTTTAAAAACGATTTTACCGTTACAGGAATCTGTGCAGCCAGCTGCGATGCAGTTATATTGTGATGGCTTAAAGCCAATTCATCTCCTGCCCTTCCATGAAAATAACAGCCCAATATGGCCGCTGCCTTTGCGCTGTAACCCTGTGCAACATACGCCGTGATTAAGCCAGTCAACACATCCCCCATTCCGCCCTGCGACATCGCTGGATTACCCGTAGGATTGATCATTACATCACCCTGTTGATCGATAATGAAGGTGTATTGGTTTTTCAACACAATCACAGAACCCAGCTTCTTTGCCATTCTCCTACCTGTCTGCAACCTATCCCACCAACTTTTATGTTCACCAAAGAGACAATCAAACTCTTTTAAATGGGGAGTAAATATAGAGTTCTTAGCCAAATGCAAAAGTAAGTCATCCCGTTTAGAAAGGATATTTAAAGCATCAGCGTCAACAACAACCGGTACGTTTAAAACAACCAGTTCTTCCATCATACACACCGCTTCAAATAGTTTACCTAAACCTGGGCCTATAACAATGGCATTGTATTTTTTTAACGATTTTATTTTGATCAGATGACTTCTCTCTAAATACATTACTTCGGGAAGCGCTGTATTTAAAGCCATCAACCCGCTTTCGGGGATAGATACTGTAGTTAACCCAGCTCCACCATACAAACAGCCACTAGCAGTAAGCAGAGCCGCTCCCATGGTCTTCAGCGCACCGGCAACAATAAGCGCATGCCCATAAGTCCCTTTATGAGAAAAGGGCTTTCTGGGCTCAATAATAGCCTTAATATCGGCACTTTCAATTAATTTATAGGGAGAGCTTTCATTTTCTGTACCTGCCTTTTCCAGTCCTTCATCTACAACCTGCAATTTGCTTGAAGCATCAGAATCCGGAAGAAAGGCACTTAAAAAGACTGCCATAACGATTGATTTACAGGCCCATTTCCTTTTTCAGAAACTTGCCGGTTAAGCTGATCGGATTCTGAATCAAGCCTTCAGGAGTACCCTCAAAGATGATTCTTCCACCTCCAGCACCGCCTTCTTCGCCCAGGTCTATTACCCAATCGGCAACTTTTACTACGTCCAGATTATGCTCAATAACCAATACCGTATTCCCGCGCTCCACCAATTCGTTAAGCACACCCAGTAACACATTTATATCCTCAAAATGTAGGCCAGTTGTAGGCTCATCCAAAATATAAAATGTCCGCCCAGTGTCTTTTTTTGAAAGCTCAGTAGCCAACTTAACACGTTGAGCTTCACCACCAGACAAAGTCGTAGACGATTGCCCTAAGGTAATATACCCCAAACCAACATCTTTCAATGTTTTGATCTTCCTATAAATAGAAGGCATGTTCTCAAAAAAGACACAAGCCTCTTCAATACTCATATCCAACACATCGCTAATCGACTTGCTACGGTAACGTACTTCAAGTGTTTCGCGGTTGTATCTTTTGCCATGGCATTCTTCACAAGGCACCTGTACATCAGGCAAAAAGTTCATCTCTATGACCTTCATTCCGCCACCCTGACAGGTTTCGCAACGACCACCCTTTACATTGAAAGAGAAACGGCCAGGCTTATACCCCCTGATCTTAGCTTCAGGTAGCTGGACATATAAGTTCCTGATATCTGAAAACACACCAGTATAAGTAGAAGGGTTAGAGCGTGGTGTGCGTCCGATAGGAGCCTGATCAATCTCAATTACCTTATCAATCTCCTTTATGCCATTGATCTTCTCGTATGGCAAAGGGTGTTTTTTAGCCCTAAAAAAATGATGATTTAAGATAGGATATAGCGTTTCGGTGATTAAGCTCGATTTACCACTACCAGAAACCCCGGTTACCGTTATAAATTTACCCAATGGAAAATCTACAGAAACATCTTTTAGATTATGTCCACTGGCCTTAATGATAGATAGCTTATGGCCAGTCCCTTTTCTTCGTTTTTTAGGCACCTCAATGCCTTTTTTACCATTCAAATAAGCTGCAGTAAGGGTATCCGATTTCAAAATCTGTGCCGGAGTACCTTGTGCAACGATTTGTCCGCCATGCACACCTGCAGCCGGACCAACATCAATCACATGGTCGGCCTCCAAAATCATGTCCTTATCGTGCTCTACCACCAACACTGTATTACCTAAATCTCTCAGGTTTTTTAATGCGCCAATTAAACGCTCATTATCACGCTGGTGAAGTCCAATACTCGGCTCATCCAGGATGTACATTACGTTCATCAACTGTGATCCGATCTGTGTAGCCAGCCTAATCCTTTGCGCCTCTCCACCAGAAAGTGTACGTGCTGTCCGGTCAAGCGACAAGTAATTCAATCCTACATCACTTAAGAAGCCCAACCTTGATCGGATCTCCTTTAAAATTTCTTTGGCAATTGTATTTTGCCTATCGTTTAATCTGCTTTCTAAACCTTCATACCAGGCTCTGATGCTACTGATATCCATTTCTGCCAGCTCAAAAATATTCTTGCCGTCGATTTTAAAATGCAGACTTTCTTTCTTTAAACGAGCACCATTACAAACCGGACAAGTTTTTAGCTTGCGGAAACTCTCCATATCCTCCACAGTAGCCTCACCTTTGCGTTCTTGCTGCTCTTCCAATAGTTTAATGATCCCGTCAAATGTAATCTGATAGTTTTGTACGTTCCACTTATTATACTCGACGGCTACCGAAATCAGCTCATGAGAACCGTTTAAAATGATAGCAATAATGTCATCACCCAGTTTTTCAAGTGGAGTAGACAAAGAAAAATTATACTTCTTGGCCACTGCCTTTAACACCTGGAACATCCATATATCACGGTATTCTCCCAAGGGAGCCAAGCCACCATTCATAATGCTCAACTTAAGGTTGGGCATTACAGACTCCTTATCTACCACGAAAATGTAACCCAAACCGTCACAATTCTCGCAAGCGCCATATGGTGAGTTGAAAGAGAAGTTATTAGGTTGTGGCTCATCGTAAGAAATCCCCGTAGTTGGACACATCAAGAAACGGCTAAAATGGGCAACATTGTTGTCCTTATCGCTAATCTTAATGATGCCTTTACCCAAACGCATGGCCGTTTGCAATGAATCTTGTAAGCGCTTTAAATCTTTACGGTCGATAATCAAGCGATCTACCACAATCTCAATATCATGAATTTTGTAGCGGTCTACCTGCATTTTAGGTGTAATATCCTGAATATCTCCATCGATACGCACTTTTACATAACCTTGCTTACGAATTTGTTCAAACAACTCCCTGTAATGTCCCTTACGCCCTTTTACTACCGGAGCAAGGATATTTACAGGCATCTCGCCAAACTTATTAAAGATATTTTCAAGAATCTGATCTTCGCTCATCCGCTCCATCTTCTCTCCCGTGTTGTAGGAGAAAGCATCGGCAGTACGAGCGTACAATAGACGCATAAAATCGTAAATTTCCGTAATTGTACCTACTGTAGACCGAGGGTTTTTACTGGTTGTTTTTTGCTCTATAGCAATAACCGGACTCAAACCTGATACTTTATCTACGTCGGGTCTTTCCATCCCCCCCATAAACTGGCGAGAATAAGCACTAAAAGTTTCCATATACCTACGCTGCCCTTCCGCGTAAATGGTATCGAAAGCCAAAGAGGACTTTCCACTCCCACTTAAACCGGTAATGACTACGAGTTTATTTCTGGGAAAGGAAATATCTATATTTTTAAGGTTATGCACCCTGGCTCCATACACTTCTACATCTTTTTGCTCGCCAAGGTCAACAGTATTTTTGCTCATATAATATTAAAAAAACAACCTATTTAATCCACAAAGATAAGGCATTATCCACAAAAACTACCAAACTAATGTAGTCCCATCTTCGGTTGGATGTCCTGTGCAAACCAGTACTCTTCCTGCTGCAATCTCATCATCCATCAGCACTTCGTTATAATCCATTTCAACACCACCTTTAGTACAATTTGCAATGCAGGTACTACATATGCCGGCATGACAACTATAGGGCAAATTAATCTTCTGCTCTAAAGCCGCATCAAGTATAGTCTTGTTGTAAGGAACAGCCAAATGATAAACTTTGTGTTTAAAATGAAGCTCTACAGTATAAGTATTGGTATGCTTTACTTTTTTTTCTGTCGAATCGTCTTCATCTACTTCATCCTCTGGCAATACAAAAGTCTCTCTCTTGATCTGAGAAATATCAAAGCCCATCTCCAGCAATTTAATCCGACAAGTCACCATATAATCGATTGGTCCGCAGGTATAAAACAAGGCATCAGCCCTCTCAAATACCAAATCTTCCTTTACAATCTTTTCAATCAGGAATACATTTAATCTGGCCATTAGTAAATTTTTACTCTGACTAGACACATAAATGATCTTGAACCTTCCCGGATATTCTTCCTGCAAGGCATTCAATTCATCATGAAAAAGAGTTTCTTCTACAGATCTACGGCTATAAATCAGCACCAACCTTGAATTTTCTTCTCTAAGCATTGCTGTTTTTATGATCGAAAAAAGAGGGGTAATCCCTACGCCTGCACCAAAGAGGAAAACCGTTCTTTTGATTTGTTGATCCGGCACGTAAGTAAACTGCCCATTGGGCTCCAAAGCATGAAGCACATCTCCTACTGCTGTTTTGTGATGAAGAAACCTGGAAATCTCACCATTTTCCACCCGTTTTATAGCAATCGCCAATGGTTCATCCAGGTCTGGAGAACTACAAAGAGAATAAGATCTACGCAATTCGCGGCCTTGCGTATTGAACACCAGCGTTAAGAATTGTCCGGCAAGATACGGTGGCTTCTTGCCATCTAATACTTCAAAGCTAAGCACCAGAGTTTCCCCCGCACCATATTTCATGTCTTTTATCCGCAGTTTCATCAATTCCATAAGACGCTCAAATTAGCAAATTCTGCACGAAAACAAAAAGCCGCTCAGCATAAACTGAACGGCTTTCCCCATTTTCGAGTATTTTATCTCAATATTATTCTGAATTTTTTTCTTCTGCTTTTCCTGCATTATAAGCCAAGAATTGTCTTGGAGCAGTGTAACCATAACGAACAGGATCCACCATAATTTGTTTCATAGAGATCAGTTTGTAAACATAACCCCCAGTTTCATTATTCAACTTCAATTTGAAGTAGTTATCCTGGTTCTGTCTGTTAATCTGGCGTCTCATGTGGCTATCGCCAACATTGTAAGCCGCTGCAACTAATGTCCAGCTATCAAAAATACGATAAAGATCCTTGATGTATTTGGCGGCTGCAATAGTAGATTTACGTAAATTATTACGCTCGTCCACGTTAGAATTAACTTTTAAACCATACATGCGGGCCGTCCCTGGCATAAACTGCCAAACGCCTGCAGCACCCTTAGGTGATACTCCGCTTTGTAATCCTGATTCTACCAAGGCCATATATTTAAAATCTTGGGGAATGCCATAAGCCGCTAGGATCGGTTCGATGATTGGAAACCATTCTGCTGCTTTTCTGTGCAGCTTATTTGTTTGTAGATTACTGAAGTAATGTGCAGCCAGCGTTTTCTTCATTTTACGCTCTACTTTGACATCTCCAATTGGTAATGTCTCTTCTGCAAAATTTAATTGAGCCATTAAAGACAATGGCTTCGTGATGTTAAATGTTAGTGTATCGGTACTCGTTAATTCTTCCTGTTTTGAAGATTTTTCTGCTGCTTGGGGCATGTTGTAAGCAAACACTTTTGCCATAACTAGTAATGATATAATTACCGTACATGTCATTATGTGTTTCTTTATCATTTTCCTCCTTTTTTTGGTTAACAATTTTAAAACTCCTGCAAAGGTACATTATATCGATCTAATTATCAAGCTATTACGAATTTAACTGCAAAAATCGACGTTTAAATAGCTTTAAAGCAAGATTCCAAAAGTGTCAATTTTAGCCATTTTTCCTGTTTCTTTAGCTCGATTTATAAATTCAAAAAACCAGAAGGAGCACTCAATCATGTCACAGTATTCGCTGAAAATTTCGCTTCATAAACTGCATTCAGTAAAGCCAAAATTCATGTAAACACTAGCCTGTAATTAAACTTTTTTTACCCCCTAATCTGAACACAGCAAAAACAATCAAAAGAGTTGAAGAAAACAATCAATTTCAGGAATGCTTTAAGCTTGAACAAACAAAATCAAGAATAAAAACTATAAGATCAACCTAAATCAGCAAGAAATTCAAGATCAAAACGGCTTTTCAAATCCATAAACGGTTATTTCAGGCACTACCATAAGTAGCGGATAAGTAGGGAATGAATAGCGGGTAAGTAGGTGGTTGCTTTACCCTTGCCTTACCCTTCCTTTACCCTTGCTATACCCTTGGTTTACCTTAGGGGTATAGCAACCCTAACTCAACCCTAAAGCAAGGGTAAAGCAACCCCCTATTCATTCCCTACTTATCCCGTACTCATCCCCTATTTATAGCAATGCCTAACAAAAGCACCCATTTTATTTCGTAATTAGAACTAACGCAGTTAGATACACAACAATTTTAAACGCTAAATTGCAGTAATCAGACACTTACAATTGTAAATCCCCGCATTTTTTAGTAATTTTGTCGCCGCATAAATTATGCGGATAAAAGCGTATCATGATAAAAAACAACAACAGGAACAGTCGGGATGACAAGTCCAAACCGGGAAACCGAAGCACAACAGGCAAAAGACCAGGTGGAGCAGAGTCTTCATATAAGGGAAAAAGCAAGTTTGACGATAAAGAGGGGAAGGATAATAAATTTGGTGACGCCAAAGAATTTAAACCAAGACCATTCGGAGCATCGAGACCTCCAAGAGAAGGAGACTCAAGAAGCTTCAAGCCAAGAGGCGAAAACGATTCAAAAGAATTCAGACCAAGAACTTCCGGCAGTGATTTTAAATCCAGACCAGGAAAAGATGGTGATCATAAAAGCTTCGGTTCTAGAAGCACAGGCTCAAGAGATTTCAAACCAGGTAGCAGAGACAACGACAGCAGAGATTTCAAACCTCGTTCTTTTAGTAAAGAAGGTGGCTCAAGAGATTTCAAACCTGGTAACAGAGACAATGACAGCAGAGATTTCAAACCTCGTTCTTTCAGTAAAGAAGGCGGTTCAAGAGATTTCAAACCTGGCAACAGAGACAATGACAGCAGAGATTTCAAACCTCGTACTTTTAGCAAAGACGGTGGATCAAGAGAGACTCCTGCTGGAGAAAGCAAACGTAGCTATATAAAGAAAGATCATTTTGCTGCTGGAGGTGAAAAACCTTTCCGCAAATTTGATGATAAAAAAAGTTCAACTTCAAGAAGTACTGATAGCAGACCTTTCAGAAAAAGAGAAGATGAAGGTGCACGTCCAGAGCGTTCATTTGAGCGCCCGGAAAGAACTGAGCGCCCAGAGCGCGGAGAACGTGGAGAGCGCACTGCTCGTCAGGATCGCAACAATACATGGGCAGGACCTGAAAAAGCGCCAACCATGCGTGGCAGAAAAGCCGCTCCTGTTCAAAAAGATGACGGACTAATCCGTTTAAACAGATACATTTCTAATGCAGGTATTTGCTCACGCCGTAAAGCGGATGAGCTGATTGCTGCTGGAGTAGTTTCTGTAAACGGTGAGCCTGTTTCTGAGTTAGGACATAAAATTGATCCTGCTAATGATCAGGTTCGTTACAATGGTGAGCTACTAAAACGTGAAAAGAAAATTTACGTAATATTAAACAAACCTAAGGATTACATCACGACTACTGACGATCCACAAGAACGTCGTACAGTTATGCAATTGGTAGAAAAAGCCAGCAGAGAACGTATTTATCCAGTAGGTAGATTAGACCGCAACACAACAGGTTTATTATTGATGACCAATGATGGTGACCTTGCTGATAAGCTTTCTCATCCAAAAAACGGCATCACTAAAATATATAACGTAGAGTTAAACAAGAGCTTAAGTCAAGGCGACTTTAATAAAATTCAGTTCGGTTTAGAATTAGAAGATGGTATTATTAAACCAGATTCAGTATCTTACGTTACCGGAGGTTCTAAACGTGAGATTGGCATACAAATCCATAGTGGTAAAAACAGGATTGTACGCCGTATATTCGAACATTTAGGATACGATGTAGTGAAACTAGATCGCGTTGTTTATGGTAACCTAACTAAAAAAGATCTTCCTCGTGGAAGATGGCGTTACCTGGAAGAGCATGAGCTAATTCAGATCAAACACCTAATTAAGTAATTATAATATGAAAAAAATTCTCTCGCTTTTATTGCTATCATTTTTTACAACGCAAGGCTTTGCACAAAAAAAAGAATACAATTTAATCATTGGGACTTACACCAGTCCGGGTAAAAGCGAGGGAATTTATATTTACAACTTTGATGCGAACACCGCTGAATTTAAATTCAAAAGTGTAGCCAAAGATGTAACCAACCCCAGTTATTTGGCTGTTAGCAAAAATAACAAGTTGGTATACTCCGTAGCAGAGGCACCTGGCAACAGCGCTGCAGCTGCCTTTAACTTTGACGGCCTAAAAGGCGAGCTTGCCTTTATCAACAAACAAGCTACCGGAAGCCCGGGCCCATGTTTTGTACTTGCTGATGAAAAACACGCATTCACAGCCAATTACGGTGGGGGCAGTATTTCTGTTTTCGGCATTGAAGCCAATGGGGCTTTAAGTCCACTAAAACAACTGATACAACATACCGGCAAAAGTATAGACCCAAAGAAAAGACAGGAAAGCGCTCATGCCCATCAGGTTCAATTTACCCCTGACAGGAAGTACGTAACTTGTTCAGACCTTGGTGAAGATCAGATTTACATCTACAACTATAACTCAACAGCAAATAAAGAAGTGCTAACCATCAAACAGGTTGTAAAAACTACTCCCGGCAGCGGTCCACGTCACCTGACTTTCAGTCCCAATGGCAAATACGCTTACCTTGCTCACGAATTTAATGGGATAATTACTGTGTTTACGTACAACAATGGCATGCTAAACAAGATTCAGGACATTGGTACGACTGACAAAGATTTTTCGGGAAGAGTTGATGCAGCAGATATACATGTATCACCAGACGGCAAATTTTTATATGAAACCAACCGTGGCGATGCAAATACCATTTCGGCATTTTCCATACAAGCTAACGGAAAACTAAATTCTGTGTCTACCATCAGTACCTTAGGTAAAGGTCCAAGAAACTTTACGATTGATCCAACTGGGAAATACTTATTGGTTGGGCACCAATACACCAATGACATTATCATCTTTGAACGCAATAAAAAAACCGGCACCTTAAAGGATACCGGTAAAAGAATTGAACTGGGTGCTCCAGTTTGTTTAGTATTTGCTCCGATTAAATAACTTCAACCTTGAGCGTTCTTTTTGATTCTTCTATGATCTTATTGTAATAGTTGACATATTCTGGTAGAATCTTCTTTAAATCGAAGTCCTGCGCCCTTGCAAATGCATTCTCTTTAAATCTATTCAGCACCTCATCATTCTCTAAAATCTGAATGGCTTTAATGGCCATATCTTCCACATCACCTACATTACTCATATAGCCCGAAAAACCGTCTATATTTAATTCTGGTAAACCACCAGAATTAGAGGTAATAGCAGGAACCTTACAAGCCATAGCTTCCAAGGCAGCCAAACCAAAGCTTTCTGACTCGGAAGGCATCAGGAACAAATCAGAGACCGATAAAATCTCCTCTACGGCATCTTGCTTGCCCAAGAAACGAACATTGTCACAAATCCCAAGGTCCCTGCACAATTGCTCATCATAAGCACGTTCTGGACCATCTCCCACCATCAGCAGTTTGGAAGGGATCTTCTCCAGAATTTTATGGAAAATACGGATCACATCTGCGGTCCGCTTTACTTTTCTAAAGTTGGAAGTATGAATAAGAATACGTTCGTTATTTGGCGCAATAGCCTTTTTAAAATGATCTTTAGGTTTTAAACTAAATCTCGTAAAATCGATAAAGTTAGGGATAACCTTAATTTCATTAGTGATTTCAAAATACTCCTCTGTATCTTTCTTTAAGCTTTCGGATACCGTGGTTACCCCATCAGATTTGTTGATGGAGAACGTAACTACCGGCTTATAGGTTGGATCCTTTCCAACCAAGGTAATATCCGTTCCGTGTAAGGTAGTTACAAAGGGAATATGAATACCATAGGTCTCCAGGATTTGCTTAGCCATAAAAGCAGCCGAAGCGTGCGGAATCGCATAATGAACATGCAATATGTCCAACTTTTCAAAGCGCACTACATCTACTAGTTTACTGGCCAATGCCGACTCGTAAGGGGCATAATCAAACAGTGGGTAATCCCTTACAGATACTTCATGATAGAATAAATTGGCTGAGAAGAAATCCAGACGAGCTGGCTGACTATATGTGATAAAATGTACCTGATGACCTTCGTCGGCAAGTGCCTTTCCAAGTTCTGTGGCTACAACACCACTTCCGCCAAAAGTCGGGTAACAAACGATACCTATTTTCATTAAAAAACAATTTTAGTTTTATGAAGCTATCATGAGCATACATGCGGTTTAGATTCGCTATGCTCACGATCGTTTCATTGAAATTATTTAACGATGCAAATTACTGTACTTAAACTGATCTTTATGTTAAACAATTGCAATTATTTAACTAATGCTTCATTTCTTCCTGGATAACCAAATACATCTCATTTGGTCGTTGGGTACCAATGTAATATTCCAGGCCATCGCGATCTGTAAGTACAACAGCATCCTTACCCGAAGAGTAAAACCGGATACTTCCCTTACGGTGAAGATTATACACTGGGTTGTTGAATAAGTAACTGCTATAAGTATCTTTTCTAACTTTAACGATTGTATTTAAGTCTATTTCTACTTTTTTGGCCGACCATAAACCTTCAATAATGATGCGTTTCTTATCGATCGTGGTTTTATACTGAATTAGGAAAAGTAATAAAATAGAAACACCAATGATACCGAAGCCCACTACCAGAAAGAGATCCTGGGTATTGTCGCGATCGCGTTCATAAACATAGGCAGCAAAACAAAATGCAGCCATCACCAACCTAATACAGATTCTTATATAATCGCGGCCGATATATTGTTTTTCATAAAAAGCGTAGCGGTTTCCCATGTGCGTGTGTTTTGCCTATAAAGTTACTGGTTTTTTAATTGCTTCAAACCTTTCAGTTCCTTTAAGATTGTTTAGCAATTGTAATATGTAGATGACGGAGTTCAAAAATTGTTACATTTTTTGTGGCTTCAGTAAGCTTATACCGATTGTCCTGTCTCCAACCTGCAATCCAGATCACTTCACCGTTCCCATTAACCAATACCGGAATCAGCCCCTTATCACTTAGCGGAATCTTCTCGTCTATAAAAAAATCACTTACCTTTTTAGATCTACTCATGCCTATGGGCTTAAACTTATCGCCAGCTTGCCAACTTCTTAGCACCAATGGAAAGATCAACTTATCGGTATCGACAAAAGCCTTATTGCTACTTTTCTCAAAATGAACATCCTCAGCGGCAGTAATGAGGATTTGGTTGCCCAAAAAATTGACTTGCTCATCATGGGAATGAATCATGAGGTTCTTATTTTCTACGTCCCGATCTCCAATTGGGTCAATGATCAACTCCTGTCGATCTATAACAATGCGATGCGAAATACTAAAAAAACTTGTACCACTTTGCTTCTCCAGTCCTTGTAAAAGCTCAGCAACTACCGATTCTGTAAATCCAAATGGCCTTAACAACTCAAACAATAGTAAATGCTGTGGATTTAACGCTTTTATTTTTTTTATAGAGAAATAGAATTTCCCTTGCTTTTCCTTTAGAATTTCGGCTTTAAGGCTTGCGACTACCTGCTGTAAAACCAGCTCGGTATCGGTAAAGCGTTGGATGTTGTGCTGAAAGGTTTCATCGAGATTGGGATTAATCTCTTTGAGGTGTGGAATAACCTTTAGCCTTATTTTATTCCGGGCATAATTGGTGCTTTTATTGGAGCTGTCCTCTACGAAATCAATATCTTGTTTACTGATCAAATCGGCGATCTCTGCTGAAGAGAGAAACAACAGAGGCCTAATCAATCGGCCTCGCTTTGGCAAAATACCATGCAAGCCTGCAATTCCTGTCCCCCTGGTGAGATTTAACAAGACAGTTTCAATGGCATCATCCTGGTGTTGTGCCAACGCGATGAGCTCATATTGCTCCTGCTCCCTAACTTCCTCGAACCATTGGTAGCGTAGTGTTCTTGCTGCCATCTGAGTGGATACCTTTTGCGTTGTAGCAAATTCTTTCGTTTTAAAATGGGTGACATAGCATGGAACATCCATCTTTTTGGCTAGCGTGACTACGAAATCTTCATCACGTTGGGACTCAGCCCCCCTTAAATTAAAGTTACAATGGGCAATACCAAATTCAAATCCAGAGAGTTTAAATAAGTGCGCCATAAGGACGGAATCCTTCCCCCCACTCACCGCCAAAAGGATTTTATCTTTTACGTTGAAAAGCGAATGCTGGCTGATGTAGTCTTTAAAATTCTGAAGGGGTAACATGGTCTCAAAAATAATGAATAAAAACTCATCATGGCTTGATAACCTTTAAAAAAACAAATTATAAAACTAACTTTGTACCGTGCAGATATTACGCTATTTCCTGATCCTATTATTACTCCCCTTTTCTGTGCTTTCGCAACAGAAGACAAAGATCAATGTTGACAGTTGGACAACCTCTCGTGTCGATGCAAAAAAGAACATATCCTATTTAAAAAACCCTGTTTTTAGACAAGACAATGCGACACTCACCTGTGATAGTGCTGTTTTTTATATAACTGAGAATGTTTTTGATGCCTATAGAAATGTACACATCAATCAGGGAGATACCATTAATATCTATTCCGATTATTTAAATTATAACGGGAACACTAAAATCGCCCATTTAACGGAGAATGTTAAAATGATAGACAGGGAATCTACATTGACGACAAATATCCTGGATTATAACATGGCGACCAAATATGGGACTTACATAACAGGAGGTAAAATTGTGAGTAAGGATGTAACCTTAACCAGTAAAAACGGTTATTATTTTTCCAATAGTCGCGATGCTTTTTTCCGTTACAATGTAGTCGTGGTAACACCAGAAACTGTGATTAATTCAGATACCTTACGCTACAATACCTTAACTAACTGGACCTATTTCTACGGTCCGACCAATATAAAGGGTAAGGATGACAACCTGTATACCGAAAATGGAGCTTATAACACCAAGACTCAATATGCCTATTTTGGAAAGAAAAATCTGTATACAACAGGCTCAAAATCCCTTAAAGGTGATAGTTTGTATTATGATGGGATAGCCGGCTATGGTAAAGCGGTAAGAAACATTATTTTTAAAGACACGACTGATAAAATGGTGATGTATGGTCAGCTAGGTTATTACTACAAAATAGATCAAAAGACGATTGTGACCAAGAACCCTTATGTAGGTATGGGCACCGCCGACTCTATAAAGGTGAATGACAAATTGCAACCCGACAGTTTGTGGATGGGTGCTGATACTTTGGAGACCCAAATGGTGCTTAAAAAAACCTTAACACTCATTTCATCGCCAGTAATTAAAAAAGACAATGAGCTTGGGGAAGAGGAGAAAGAAGAGAAAAAGGTAGGCTTTTCAAAACCTAAGGTTACTGCAACTGAGGAGAACATTTCAGAAAAAAAACAGAAAAGACTTGACAAAAGGAATGGAAAAGGAAAAGAAGCAGCTAAACTACCGCTGAAAAATGACAAGATCACTTTAGGAAAAGATAGTTTGGCTAAAGACAGCTCATTGAAGGATAGCCTCGCTATTCCTAAAAAAGCCATCCCATTATTAAAGGATTCTCTCCTCGTTTCTAAAGCTGATTCTTTGACAAAAAAAGGGAAAGACAGCACCGGGAAAGTGTTAAAATCGACCCTACAATTAGCAAAAGGAAAGATTGACACGACCCTAAAAGGCAAGCTACCTAAGGACCAAATAAAGTCTCTACCTAAGGATACTGTACCTTTTAACCCGCAAGACACCGTTCGGACCAGGGTGATTAAAGCCTACCATAATGTACGCGTATATAAGTCCAATATGCAAGCTACCGCCGATTCTTTATTTTACACAAGTGCAGACTCTACGCTTCGCTGGTACCGAGATCCCATTTTATGGTCGGAAGGCTCACAACAAACGGGAGATACCATTTACCTGCAATTGAAAAACAAGAAGCTAAATGCCGTTCAGGTAATTCAAAATGCTTTCCTTGTCAATGTCAATGCGGATTCGGCAAGATATAACCAGATCAAAGGAAGATTGATTACCGCCTTTTTTAAAGAGGGAAAACTGCAAAATATGTTTGTAGATGGAAATGCAGAAAGCATCTTTTTCAACCAAAATGAAAAGAAGATTTATACGGATATGAACCAAACGGTTAGCAGCCGATTAAAGGTTCTTTTTAAAAATAAAGAAATTGCAAAAATTGTAATCATTAGAGAGCCTGAGGGGGTTAGAACTCCTATTCCTGAGTTAAAAGAAGATGTTTTCCTTACCGGTTTTAAATGGAAACCTGAACTAAGGCCGCTTTCTAAAAAAGAGGTGATTAATGGCAAACCTAAGGCTAAAGCTCCAGCTAAGAAGGCTACACCTGCAGCCTCAAAAACAACGGGTAAGCCTGCTGCAGCAACTAAAGGCAAAACAGAGCAGAAAGGGACACCGGTTGATCAAAGAGATACAGTTAAGAAGGCGACTCCTGTCCTTAAAAAGGACAGCACAGCAGTTGTCCCTGTTGCACCTAGAACGGAGGTTACGCCTATTAAGACTAATCCCGATACGACAAAGGTAAAAACAGATACAATTAAACCTGTTTCTGCTCCTTTAAAAAAGATATAAGCTCTTTCATGGCTAATGCCCGGTGGCTAATCCGATTCTTTTGTTCCATACTCATTTCGGCAAATGAATGGTCATAACCATCAGGCACAAAAATTGGATCGTACCCAAAACCTTGTGCTCCAGTTGGAGTTTCCCGGATGGTTCCATTTACAATGCCTTCAAATAGAAAATTCTCTCCTCCGCGCATCAAAGAAATAACAGTTCTGAAGCGTGCCTTTCTATTGGTCTGCCCCTCCATCTTTTGAAGCACGAGTGTTAAATTTGCCTGATCATCCCTAACACCTGAATATCTGGCCGAAAAAATACCAGGCTCCTGATTTAGGGCTTCTACTTCCAATCCGCTATCATCGGCAAAGCAATCCATATGATAATGCTCAACAACATAACTACTTTTCAGCGTTGCATTTTCGGCAAAAGTACTGCCGGTTTCAGGAATATCAGTTGTACAACCTATATCATTTAGGTTTAATACGTTATAATCATTTAAAAGTAGGTTACGAACTTCTTGAGTTTTGTGTTGGTTATTGGTAGCAAATACGAGTTCTCTCATTGTTATAATCCAAGGTTTTGAAGACTTCCCCACAGTGCTTTTTTTCCAGCCGGGTTTTTATCCAGCGTTTTCAATTCGGCAGAGAAGATCATTCTTATTGTTCCCTCCTGTACAATTACATTTTCTGGATGCACAGTAGCCAACGAAAGCTCTGCTGCTGTTACCCCAAATGCAAAAATGAGTGTGCTTGAGAAGTAATCTTGTAGTGCTTGAAAGCCTGTACCCTTGTATTTTGCATAGTTTAACAATGCAAAATCGTTGGCACTAAGATTTACTGACTTTACAATTTTCCTTAGCAATTCACGTCCCATTTCATCACTTACCTCATTTTCCTCATCGTTGACAAGGATCAGGATATTGCGTTTATTATTGCCTAAAAACTTAAAGTCGACAGTTTGCGCTACAGGCGAAGCCGAAGGTTGGCTAATGGACGCAGATCTAACCGCAGCAGAAACCACCGTATCCACCTGAATACCAGGCTCATTTACCAGATAAACATCATCGGTGAAAAATAAATGCAGGGCTGCTTTGTCGGCTGTTAATTCGCTATCCATTAATGATAATTTTACTGGGAATATTTTTTCTGTTAAAATTAGTTAAATATCTTATTATAGTGCCTTTATTTATTACTTTTATGCCTTAAAAATGTACACTATATAACTTTCGTGAACGCAGTTTATCGTATTATTACTTTAGGTCTTTTTACTTCTGGTGCATTTGCACAAAATGTAGCCACCATTAATGGGAAGCCTATAACTAATAAAGAGTTTATGTGGTTTTACAAAAAAAATCATGGTGGAAACGCGAATGCGTCTGCTAAAGATTTAGAGACCTATTTAAACCAGTACATCAATTTTAAGCTTAAAGTTTTGGATGCAAGGGAAATGGGCTTAGATACAGACACAGCTTATCTTGCAGAGATAAAAAACTATGAAACGACATTAGCTGCTCAAAAAAGGGCATCTAAGACAAGCATGACCTATACAATGGTCTTGAATGAATATAAAGAGGCGGCTTTAATGTTTAATGTCTCGGAGATAAAAATATGGAATAAGTTGAAAGATGATCAAGATAGTCTGGAAAGAGATTGGACGGATTCACTTAGAAGGAAATATACAGTGAAGATTAACCAGAATGAAGTAAAGAAACTGGCAAAGTTGTAAAAAACTAGCCATTAGCTATTGAGAATATTAAATTTGCAAAACGAATACAATTGAACAAACATATAATGAAGAAATTTTTAATGATTACAGGCGGATTAATCTGTTTGTTTTTAAATACTCAGGCACAAAAAAAGAATATAGACAAGGTCGTTGCGGTATTGGGAAGCAACATTATTCTATTATCTGATTTAAACCAGCAGTATGCTCAATATCTAAACATGGGTAATCCTGATAACCCAAGCGTTAAGTGTGAAATATTACGCCAGATTCTTACCAATAAGCTTTTAAAACAACAAGCGGAGATTGACTCGATCACTGTTGACGAAAGTCAGATTGATGAAGAGGTAGACAAACGTATGCGCTATCAAATTCAAAAAGCTGGTGGACAAGAGCGTTTAGAGCAATTCCTAAATCGTTCGGTATTGCAGTACAAAGACGAAATCAGACCTGACATTAAAGAGCAGTTGATTTCGAGAAAAATGGAATCACACATCACTCAGGACATTAATATTACTCCTCTTGAAGTAAAAAAATATTTCGATTCTTATAAAAAAGATAGTCTGCCGGATATCCCAACTGAGTTTGAGGTTGGAGAAATTGTAATGTTCCCTAAGCTGACTAAAGCGGAAAAACAAAAGTTTCATGATAAGATTGATGCTTTACGTTTAAGAGTAAAGAGCGGTGAGGACTTTGCGTTCCTAGCGAAATCTTATTCTGAAGACCCTGGATCGGCACCAGAAGGTGGTGACCTTGGATTTTTTGACCGTAAGGCGATGGTAAAAGAATTTACTGCTCAGGCATTTAAATTAAAAGCTGGAGAAGTATCGAATGTTTTTGAAACTGAGCATGGTTTCCATATTTTACAGGTTATAGAACGTCGCGGAGAGCAGGTTCAAGCTCGCCATATTTTGATTCGTCCGCAAAATACGCCAGCCAGTATGGATCGTATTAAACTTAAAGCCGATACGATATACAAGAGTTTAGTGTCTAAGAAAGTTCCATTCTCTTTTGCAGCATCACAATATTCAGACAACAAAGAATCTCAGTACAATGGAGGGATGTTATTATATGCAGATAATGTAACCGCCAGAACTTCTTTTATCCCAGCGGATAAATTAGATCCAAAAGTATTCCTTGTTGCAGATACCATGAAAGTTGGAGAAATATCCGCTCCTACTCTATTCACTGATCAAAGTGGCAAAGAAGGTTACAAAATCATTTACTTAAAATCTAAGATACCTCCTCATAAAGCTAATTTAGAACAGGATTATGCTAAGTTTAAGGAATATGCACAACAGGATAAAGTAAACCGTGAATTAAGTGCATGGTTTGAGAAAAAAAGAGTGAACACGTATGTTCGTATAGACGAAGATTATACGGACTGCGCTGAACTAAAAATGTGGACTTCTCAAATCTCAGCAAAAAAATAAGCGCTCATGCAGTTTGACAATGACATAAAGGCCGTTGATGCGCTGCATCAATCCTACAAAAGCATCAAAGCCGAAATAGGAAAGGTTGTTATCGGACAGGACGAGATCATCAAGTCTGTTCTGATATCCATTTTTAGCAATGGACATTGTTTGCTGGTTGGTGTTCCAGGTCTGGCCAAAACGTTACTCGTTCAAACGGTAGCAAATGTGTTGGACCTCGACTTTAACAGAATACAGTTTACCCCCGATCTGATGCCTAGTGACATCATAGGGGCTGAAATCCTGGGTGAAGACAGAAACTTCAAATTCATTAACGGACCGATATTCTCTAATATTATTCTTGCCGATGAGATCAACAGGACACCGCCTAAAACTCAGGCGGCCCTATTGGAGGCCATGCAGGAAAAAGCAATCACAGCAGCCGGATTAAGGCACGTATTGCCAAATCCTTTCTTTGTACTCGCGACCCAGAATCCTATTGAGCAAGAGGGTACCTATCCCCTTCCGGAGGCTCAGCTAGACAGGTTTATGTTCAATGTCCTGTTAGGCTATCCTTCATTTGAGGATGAAATGACTATCGTTAAAAATACGACCAGCAATCATGAGGTTGTATTAAATAAAATCATCAATGCAAGTCAGATACAATACTTCCAAAAACTGGTAAGAAATATTCCCGTAACTGACAATGTTGTTGAATATGCAGTCAAGCTGGTTAGCAAAACACGCCCCAATACCCCATTATCTACCGAGGAGGTAAATAAGTATGTAAACTGGGGTGCTGGCCCAAGAGCCTCACAATTCCTGATTATAGGCGCTAAATGCCATGCGGCAATTAGCGGCAAATATGCACCTGATATTGAAGATGTACAGGCCGTAGCAGAGGCGATTCTTCGCCATAGAATTGTACGAAATTACCGTGCAGAGGCCGAAGGTCTTTCGATAGAGCACATCATCAAAAACCTTTTTTAAATCCCCTTCTTTATTCTTGCATCACACGGGTGTACTGATTTGGATAATCAGTAATTACGCCATCTACACCCAGGTTAATTAAGTACTTCATATCTTTTGCTGTGTTTACCGTCCATGGGATAATTTTTACCCCCGCAGCATGACAACGATCTACTAAGCCTTTTCCAACCAGCACATAGTATGGGCTGTAATAGGTTGGTGTAAAACCCAATGCCTGAATCCCATCTTCAAAATCCTGCTTCTCATCTACCATTAATGATGTTTTTATAGCTGGGAAGTACTCATGGAGATACTGAAGTGGACGAAGATCAAGCGACTGGATGACCACTCTTTTTGTCAGTTTCTTTGCTTTTACAATATCCATGATCCGTTCGACAAACACCGAAGCATCTGGCTGGAATTCCTCATCCCCTTTCCTGATCAAGGAGGTTTCTATATTATAAGTTGGCTTTGGTAACTTATTTGCCTTTACATATGCCTCTACAGAGTCTATCACATCTACCAGCAGTGGCTTGTGGATTTTTAGCTTCATCTGGCCAGGGAAACGCTTATGCACCTTACTGCCCACATCAAACTTTTCGATCTCTGAATAGTTCATTTTATACATATTGTAGGTCTTCTCATCCTTAAAAGTGATTGCCTTTCCATCCGGCCTGGTGCTAATCTCGTTGTTAAAGTATGGTTCGTGAGAAAGCACAACCTGTCCGTCCTGGGAGATCACCACGCCCATATTAAGTACATTTACATTGAGATCTAAAGCCTTGAGCATTCCCGGGAGGGTATTCTCGGGCATAATCCCCCTAGCTCCCTGATGACCAATAAGCAGAAATTTTTGAGCATGTACCTGAATGGCTGAGACTAAAATTATAATCAGTAATATTTTCTTCATTTATTTTGTATAACGGCTCAAAATAAGGATTTATTGGCTGCAAACAAAAAAAGGGGCTTTACCATTTACATGATAAAAGCCCCTTTTTGGATCAAATGAGTTTATTTAGCGTTCTGCTGCTGTAAAAATCTGAGCAATAATATTCCAGTTATGATCTGGCTGACGCTCATAAATAAACACGTAATTGAAGCTTTCTCTTAGGTCTGCTTTATAATCTACAGTAGCAATACCATAAGTATAAGCCAAATCACCACCATCTGCTTTATTTGCTTTAGTTGTTTTTAGCGATACTTTGTCTACCATACTATTAAAGAAGGGCAATATTTTATCTTTACCAACAATTGGCTCATATCCCGGGAATATCAATCTTGCATCAGGATTCAGGAAACCTGAAAAAGCAGAAATACCATAAGTTTTTAAAGTTGTATTTAGTGTTTTTTCTGTAGTTGCAACAATATCTGCACCTGCAGCTCTCACCTTATCATTTAGAAACTTTGGTTTATAAGACTCTTTAGGCTCTATATACTCGGGAGTTACTTTGTTTAATGGTTTATTACTTGAAGTACCTAAATCCAAAACAAGTTCCCATTTGCCATTATTTTCTTTCCATACAGACAAATATTGTCCGTATGATGGCTTAGTACCAGCTTCCGTGTATGGACCGGTTGTAAAGCCCCAATCACCACTTTTTGACACTCTTGCATATGCAGGTGTCCAGCTAATATTTTTACTATCCGGCTGCGCTGCATAAAAAGTTTTAGCATTTACAGGATTTGGTCTAAAGACAAGGCCGTCTGCTGCTGCGAAAGCAATATATGCAGCTTTCGAACCATTTTTTGCAAAGCTATCTGCAAATTCTTTTTCAGCTTTCACGAGAGATTTAGTGCTTCCATCAGATTTTTGGGCGTAAGCTCCAAGGGTTAGAGAAGCGGCAATAATTGTATAAAGAAACTTGTTCATCATTATGTTTAAATAGTTTGCGATACGAATATAGGGTTTGGGATTATTTCTCTTTTAAAAAGTAATTAACAATTAAACAATCCTAGGCTTTAGTCCAGGTAGTACCGTCCTTACTGTCCTTTAGTTGTATACCCATACTTTGCAGGCCTACACGTATTTTATCAGAGGTTGCATAATCTTTGTTCTCTTTAGCTGCTTTGCGGAGGTCGATAAGCATATCCAACACTGAATTTAGCTCAACATTGGAGGTCTCTTCATCCTTAAGTCCGAAAATATCGAATACAAAATCGTTCATCAGCTTTTTCAGCTTATCCAATTCCGGGGCAGAGATTTTACCTTTTCCATCAAATACGATATTGATGATCCGGCTGGCTTCAAACAGTTCCGCAATCACTACCGGGCTATTGAAATCATCATTCATTGCCTTAACGCAGGCAAGCACCAAAGGCTCAATTTCGAAATCACTATCCGCTGAAGGTATTAACTTTTCTAATAGATTTACGGCATTCATTAATCTTCTGAACCCTTTCTCTGAAGCATCTAATGCTTCATTAGAGAAATCCAGGGTACTGCGATAATGTGCCTGAAGCATAAAAAACTTAACCGTCATTGGACTATATCCACGATCCAACAAAGGGTGATCACCGTTAAAAAGCTCACCTGGCAGGAATCCATTACCAGCTGATTTAGACATGCGGGTTCCATTTACGGTAAGCATATTGGTATGCATCCAGTATTTTGCCGGTTGCTTTTGGCTGCAAGCTTCAGACTGGGCAATTTCATTGGTATGGTGCGTTGCTGCAAGGTCCATCCCCCCGCCGTGAATATCAAACTCATCACCGAGGTATTTAGCGCTCATAGCCGAGCATTCAATATGCCACCCAGGAAAGCCAATACCCCATGGAGAAGGCCAGCGCATAATGGTTTCAGGTTTAGCCTCAATCCATAATGCAAAATCAAGTCTACCATGTTTATCATCCTGCCCCCCCAGTTCGCGGGTATTGGCCAGCATATCTTCCAGATTTCTGTTGGTTAATATGGTATAATTATGAGCGGCACTATACTTCTCTACGTTAAAATAAACCGTTCCGTTTACCACATAAGCGTAGCCATTGGCAATGATCTCTTTGATCATTTCAATCTGCTCGGTAATGTGTCCGGTAGCGGTTGGTTCAATGCTTGGAGGAAGGGTGTTGAACATTCTCAATACATCATGGAAGCCTAAGGTATATTTTTGGACAATCTCCATAGGCTCCAGCTGTTCCAGCTTTGCCCTTTTTGCAAATTTATCATCCCCTTCATCACGGTCGCCTTCCAGATGGCCGGCATCAGTGATGTTTCGAACGTAGCGCACCTTATAACCACTATATTTTAAATATCTGAATATTAAATCGAAAGAAATAAAAGTACGGCAATTGCCTAAATGAACATCACTGTATACGGTAGGTCCGCAAACGTACATACCAACATTGGGAGCGTTTAACGGTTCAAAAAGTTCTTTTTTTCTTGAAAGCGTATTATATAGGTGTAGGCCTGTATCCATTATACAAAGGTAAAAATTTTAGGGGTTTAATCTTAAGTCACTGCGAACAGGAAAATGGTCTGACAATTCAGCCTCAGCGATGTGATAATTCAACACATCTATGCTTTTAGTAGTCGCTATATAATCGATCTGAAAATTAGGAAACTTGCCATTGTAAGTTTTCCCAAACCCAGTTCCTTGTTCTTTAAATGTATTCTTTAATGATTTTGTCAATTGCGTTACTGCATAAGACGCAGGGGTATCATTAAAATCACCAGCAATCAAAAAGGGAGTTTCACAGGTCTTCATGTGTGCCTTCATGACGTCTACCTGTTCACTACGCAACAAAAAGGCATTTCTTAACATCACCAAAATTCTTTTTGAGGGGTAAAGCTTAGGATTCATATCTTTAACCCGGTCAATATAGTCGTAATCCTGTTTATCAAAAGAGATGGACTGTAAATGCACATTATAGACCCTGATCTTTTGTTTTTTAATCATTACATCAATATATATGCTGGCATTGCCACCGTAGTTTTCACCAAAAACGATAGTCCCTTTATCAACAATAGGGTATTTAGAAAAAATAGCCAATCCGGTAGCTTCGTAATCGTTTTTAGAAGAAGGCACAAAATAATAATGTGGCTTATTCAATATCCTTTTTAAACTATCCGTGATGTCAAAAGTTCCTTTTCTTCGAGTAAAATACTCTTGAAAACAAATGATATCTGGATTTTCATTTTCAATCAAATTCAGCATCTTCTGCTTTACTGGCTCTACATTTTCCTGACCATAAGGTTTAAAACTATGTACATTATAGGTCATCATCCGTATCAGTCCGGCATCAGATTTAGGTCCTTTTCCGGCTTCACCACTAAATCCAAACGTAGCAGTTAAGGCAGTCCAGCCAACCAGAATCAAACCCAGTGTAGCGAAAGCGAAAAGCCATCTTTTACGCAGGCACCACCAAATAATCATCAATACGTTTAGCACCAGAAAAAAGGGATAGGCCAGACCAAAAAAAGCGAGAAGCTGGAAACTACGTGGATCAAACCTACCAGCAAGGAAACCAAACACCAAACCAAACGCAAGCCCAGCAGCAGCCAGGCGAACCAATTGATCTAGAAAGGTAGGTTTAGCGTTTCTCATTGATTTTTACTCGCCTTAAATAAGGTTTCTTTTTCTTGTCTGTTTAGTTTATCGTAACCGGTTTTAGAAATTTTATCTAATATTCTATCTATCTCTTCCTGATCTACACCATCATTTTGTTTTTGCGTCCCCTGCTTTCCAGATTCATTTTTAACTACTCTTAATTTAGGTTTACGTTTAAACCAGGTACTCCAATCTGTTCCACTTTTTAACAACTTAATATAGGCAAAGCCAAATATAGCTCCACCAATATGCGCAAAGCTACCACCAGCATTGCTAGAGGCGATATCTATTAAATCCAGCACAACATACGCTACGGCCAGATACTTCAATTTTACATCCCCCAACAACAACAGCCTCATGCTATAGTCTGGTAACAAAGTGGCTATAGCCACAATAATTGCCATTACTGAAGCCGATGCGCCAATAATTGTGGCGCCAGATAAAGACAAAGCAAAAACAGGGAATACATTATAAGCCAACAGGTACAACAATGCACCAAAAACGCCTCCGCCAAGGTATACAAAATGAAACTGACGCGGTTTTAAAAAATCAAGAAAGATGCTCCCCAGCCAAAATAGCCATAGCATATTAAAGAGGATATGGAGTAGTCCATCATGAAAAAACTGGTAAGTGAGGATCGTATAAAACCTGAACGGCAGCTTTTCTAGTGCGGCCGGGAAGCCAACATATTCGCGGACCAGGCTATCGTAAGCAATCCCGCCTTTACCTGACAAAAAGAAAGGAATATTTAGGAGCGCTAAAACAACAAAAATAAGGACATTAACGCCTATATAAAAGAATACAGGATTGCCCGATTGAAATATTTTATACTTTAAATCTTTTAAAACGTTATTGCTATTCATAGTAGGTATAAAATCTATCGTTATTTTTGTCTTTCCAAATCTTCACAAGGATGAAGCCAATTAATGCACCACCTAGGTGAGCATAATGGGCTACCGAGTCCCCAGGTCTATTTGCAACCCCCATAAACAATTCAAAAAGAATGTAACATGGAATAAAGTATTTCGCCTTCACTGGAACTGGGATAAACATGATGTACAACTCTGTATTTGGATACAGCATACCGAAAGCAACCAGCAATCCAAATATAGCGCCTGAAGCACCAACCATAGGGGACGCATAAATACCAAATAAGGTGGCCTGATCTAGCTGCGACAAGCCCGGAGGCAGTTTAACATAATTTGCAGCAATATCAATGACAACCGGATTGTTCACCGCTGATCCGGTAATATGATAAACCTCATAAGCCTGCACCCCCATTTGCAGGGCTACAGCTCCCAAACCTGTAATCAGGTAAAAATTAATAAACCTTTTTGCCCCCCATCGTGCTTCTAACACGCCACCAAACATGAATAATCCGAACATATTAAATGCGATGTGCCAGAAATCACCATGCATGAACATATAAGTAACCACCTGCCATACATTAAAAAATTGTGAATCAAAATAAAAAGCACCTAACAAGGTATCTAAATCTATGTTAGCTCTCTGAAGCACAAATTTTGCAACAAAAAACAGCACATTGATGATCAGCAAATTCTTTACTACAGGGGGTATGTGGATATTATTCATCTATCTATTTATCAAATTTCTTATCTAATTCGGCCAAACCAATGGTCTGGATAACAGGCTTCCCACTAATACTAAAGTTAGGACTTTTACAAGCAAAAAGCTGCTCAATCAATGTATTCATCTCTTCCTGTCCCAAAACTGTACCATTCTTTATGGCACTGTTTCTTGCCATACTTCTGGCCAAGGCATCTCTTTTATCTAATTTCAGCTCTTGCTGTGAGTTTTTAAATCCTTCAATTAAATGTTCAAAAAGCTGGGTTTCATTAATATTCCCACCTCCAAGATCAACAGGAATACCTTCGATCACTAAAGTATTTTTACCAAACTCTCTGACCTCAAATCCCAAACTTTTAATATCCTCCAATAAACTTTTTGCCAGTTCGTAGTCATTAGGACTTAAAGTTACCGTTTGCGGAAATAAACTTTGCTGCGAAGCGCCCTTTCTATCCTCTAGATGTACGGTAAAACGTTCATACAAAATTCTTTCGTGTGCAGCCTGCTGATCAATCAGCATTAGCCCCGATTTAATTTGGGATATGATATAACGGTTATGCAATTGCATCAATTGCTTTTGCACGAGACTAAACTGATGCTCGGCCTCCTCTGTAGGTAAATCTAATGCAGCTTGCTCTTCCGGGGCATGATTGGCAATCTCGTACAGTGATCCCCAGTTTTTTGTGCTTGGCGACATACTGCCACCACCTCCACCATAACTTTTTGGGAAACTGGCATATGCAGATTCTCTTGAAGTTGCCGGTTTATCACCAGAAAAGGGATTAAAATCAGGATTAAAGCTAATACTTGGTGGTACAATTTCTTCAGGTGATTTATGGGTGATCATCCCACTAAAACCTGTTTCCTGATCAAAATCTATGGTTGGACTGATGTTAAATCGACCCAAGGATCTTTTTACTGCTGAATGCAATATGGCATAAATAGATTTCTCATCTATATATTTGATCTCCGTTTTTGTAGGATGCACATTGACATCAATATTAGCGGGATCAATATCTATAAACAGCACATACATCGGAAAATGATCATCCGCCAGCAATTCTTCATATGCCCTGCTCAATGCATGATTCAAATAAGCGTCTTTTATAAAACGGTTATTTACAAAAAAGAACTGTTCTCCTCTTGTCTTCTTGGCAAATTGTGGCTTTCCAATGTATCCTTTTATGTTGATGATACTAGTTTCCTCTTCAACAGGGATCAAACGCTCGTTGTAATTGTTTCCAAACAAATGAACAATGCGCTGTTTTAAAACAGACGATGGTAAGCGGTAAATCTCTACCCCATCATGGTGAAGTGTAAAAGCTATGGCAGGATTTGCAAGAGATACCCGTTGAAACTCATCAAGGATATGACGCATTTCGGCTGGATTACTTTTTAGGAAATTACGTCTTGCAGGTGTATTGTAAAATAAATTTTTGATGCTGATGCTGGTACCTTCTGAAGTAGCAACTGGCTCCTGCTTAATAAAAACAGAACCTTCTATCTCAATAAGCGTCCCCAGCTCTTCATCATGTTTGCGAGTTTTCATCTCCACCTGCGCAATCGCAGCTATCGAAGCCATTGCCTCTCCTCTAAAACCCATAGTCCGGATAGCAAACAAATCTTCCGCCTTGCGTACTTTAGAAGTAGCATGACGTTCAAAGCACATCCTTGCATCGGTTACGCTCATCCCAGACCCATTGTCGATCACTTGTATCAATGCCTTCCCAGCATCTTTAACAATCAATTGTATTTTATTCGCCCCCGCATCTATCGCGTTCTCCAATAGCTCCTTTACTGCCGATGCTGGCCGTTGTACCACCTCGCCTGCGGCAATTTGATTGGCTACACTATCGGGTAAAAGCTGTATAATATCTGACATCTATATTTCTTCGGTAAAGCTGCTAATTTAGGCAAAATAAGCCTCATCCTTTGTTTCATTCCAGAATATTTTGTCGTAGTATGGTTAAAAAATTACCATACACTTATTTACCGTCCTTTATATCCTTTTGTTATCTTTAACCTTATGAATAAATTGATCATCGGCCTGCTTATTTTGTGCTCATTCAATGCCTGCGCACAGGACAGTAAACAAAACGAACAACAGCTTCAAATATCGAATGCCATTAAAAATAACACCGTCCTTTTAAATAATCAAGAGGCGGTTGTCCCCTTATTGAAACTCGACAAGAGAACCATTGCAAGTGTTTCATTAGGATTTAGCTTCCAAACTGTTTTCGATAGTTTATTGAATAAATACGCTAAAACAACCAACTTCTCTTCGGCACAATACTTAAGCGACACGACCCTGGATAACCTGGAAGACGATCTCAAATATTTTAACACAGTCATTATCACGCTCCCCTCTACTGAGGCACAAAATGCAAGAAATATCAATTTTATTTTAAGCATTTCTAAAAGCAAGCAGGTTATTTTAGCTCTTTTTGGTGATGCTGGAGGGCTTCAATTTTTCAATTCCTTAAATAGTCCAATCATCTGGACCGACCAAAATACGCCAATTTCTGCTTCAGTAATTCCACAAGCTATATTTGGAGGCATTGGCTTATCTAAGAAATTAGCGGCAACACTATCACCAAAATACACCTTAGGTGCTGGTTTTACCACCAATAGTACGCGATTGAAATACACAGTGCCTGAGGACGCAGGCGTGAACACCAATAATCTTAAAGAAATTGATGCTATAGCCAGAGAAGCCATCGAGGCCCGAGCCACTCCAGGCATTGTGGTACTAGTTGCTAAAGACGGAAAGGTCATTTTTAATAAAGCTTACGGAAACCACACCTATAGCAATGAAGCACCAGACAAGCTAACTGACATTTTTGATTTGGCCTCTTTAACCAAAACTACAGCCACTACGCCTACCATCATGCGATTGGTTGAGCAGAAAAAATTAAACCTCGACACCAATATTGGCGCTTACATCCCTAAGGCCAGAATGTCACCGATGAATAACATTAAGGTGCGCGAAGTCATGCTTCACCAGGCAGGTTTTATTCCTTATATCCCTTTCCATAACGCTATACAAACGGGCGACTATAGTCGTGATTCGAGTGCTGCATATCCGACCAAAGTAGCTGATAACTATTACATCAGAAAGAATTACTTTAAAGATGTGATGTGGCCAAAAATGCTAAACTCGCCGATAAAAACGAGGGGAACTTATGTATACAGTGACATCAGCATGTATATAATGAAGGAAATTGCAGAGCGCATTACCGGAACTCCATTGGATCAATATGTACAAGACAATTTCTACAAACCGCTTGGTATGCAAACTGCCGGCTTTTTACCTAGAAACAGATTTCCAAGAGAACAGATTGTACCTACAGAACAAGATACCTATTTCAGAAAAACATTATTGCAAGGTTATGTACATGATCAGGGTGCCGCGCTTGCTGGCGGCGTATCTGGACATGCCGGCTTATTTGCCAGTGCCAACGATGTAGCCATCATTTACCAAATGCTATTGAATAAGGGCAGCTATGGGGGCGAACAATACTTTACACCACAGATTGTAGATATGTTTACAGCCAAGCAATCTAATGTGAGCAGAAGAGGCTTAGGCTTTGACAGATGGGATCCTGACTTGACAAAAAAATATCCTTCAGAAACTGCATCTCCACAAACTTATGGACATACGGGCTATACTGGAACCTGTGTTTGGGTAGACCCTGCAAGGGGATTGGTATACATATTCTTGTCTAACCGCGTCTATCCTTCTGTAACGGATAAATTAGGTACACTAAAGATCAGAGGACGCATACAAGATGTGATCAATAAGGCCATTGATCAGAAATAATCAAAATGCCCTTCTACAAGCCGACTGCTCATGGAAGGGCATTTTATTTTACAATTGATTGCGGGTAACTTTACCTTTTATCAAAAACATCTTTTGAATAGAATCTCTAAGAACCACAGTATCCCCCTTAAAATTAGGATTTGAGGACCGAAGGATAATCTTCGTTGCATCCGGATGCTCAAAGATCAACTTTACCGTAGTCATATGATTAGAACGCTCATCAGTGACCACCAAATACGCCTCTCCCCATTGAAGAACATTGAAGTTTGTAATCTCACGAATCGCAATAATTTCACCGCTTGCATATTTCGGATACATACTATCTCCATAGATCGGCAAATAGGCATCACAGTCATTGAATGGCCTGAAATTAACGTAGTATTCGGGAGCCTCGCCTAGTACCCCATATTCTCCAAAGGAGATTTCGGAGAGATTTACATTAAAAAAGGGTACGCCCTTCTCATCCGACTCATTAAGCCCCATTTCAGTGACCGGAGCTGTAAGCTGCATTTCTCCCTCCCCTGTCTGCAACCATTCTGGATTAATAGGATAATAACCCGTGATCTCCTTTATTAGTCTTATGCCTATCGACCTGTGACCATTTTCAATGGCCACATAATTACTGACATTTGGGTTAACCGCACCATAGAACTCTTTTGAGTTCTGCCCTTGGACTAAACGGAATTTTTTTAAGCGCAGACCAATTTTAATTGATTGAGGATCAGCTTTTTTCAAAATAATATCATTATTAATAGTCATTTGACTTTTTTATCTAATCAAAAGATGAGAAGTTTGTTTTATCAGTTGCTGCAAGATACAAAACTTACTAGCAGTAAAACACTAACCAAAACCAGATATTATGAAATACACCGCATTTTGTTGTTATGGAAACCGTATTAGCTCGTTAACAAAACAGGAAATTAAAAATCCATTATCCGTCCTTGAAACGATCTACACCCAAAGAGAGTTAAAAAGCTTCAAAGAAAACCTGTGGGATCTTTTCTCGAGCATCTACAGGGATCAACACTGGAGAAAAAAGGGCGCTGCTCAGCTTAACCGAATCTATATCGATTTAATTAGGCTGATAGATGCACTATGGTTAATCTATACTTATCACCCTCAACTTTGTACTCCAGTCCAAAACAATCAAGGGTCTATAAAAACACCGGGGTTGATGAATAATTTCAACATCCTATTTACCTGCAGGCGAAGGAACAATAAGCAAGCTCCAAGAAACACCTTAAAGTCTTTTTACAAATCCAGATCGCTATCTGCTATTAAGAAAAATATCTACAACTACTTGCAACTGGCATTAAACGCGTCTTATATGAACAGCAATAAGGATGGATATTTCGCTTTACCAGAGTATAATGTAGTTGACGATTTTTTGAAGATTGAAGGTTTAATAGCACATGGATCTAGTATTTATAGCAACTGTTCCAAACAGAAGCCAAGAACTGGCAAGGCTGTTAAATTTGCCAAAAACCTGGATCATACCACAACACTAAGCAAAGAAGAGATCGTAAACCCAGCCTATCACGTAAGAAACATATACCTCCAAGACCTCAGATTTGAGCAGATATACGAGAGTATAAAAATCTGGGAGCATAGTTTTTACAATAAAGACTTTTGGGGCAAAACAGACAGCCCTGGCAATATCCTCTTTTTCACAGAATGCATAAAGCAGCTCATCGATTGTACCTGGCTAATGACGCAAACTGGCGAACTGAAAGCCGCAGATGAAAAAAAAGACATCTCCAATAGTAAGAGAAAACAGTTCGTGGCTTTAAATAATCAAGAACTGAACCAGCCCCTCTTAGTTATAAGCAGTTTTTTTGACCATAAAAAAATGCATGAATGGAAAATACAATTGGATGAGTGGACGGAGATCAGTTTGAGTCAAACAGCTATACCCGAAAACAAAATTAAAACATCGGAAGACCTCAACTATCTTTTAAAATTCGTAGAGGCCTCGCACTTACTAACTTGCTTATAATCTTTACCCACCTGATAAAAAAACTTACCCTCTAAAGCAAGGCTGCAGGCCGTATACCCCATAGCCCTATGGACGGGCGGCCCTACATCAACCTATAGAAAATCTGAACTCTTGCTGGTAAGCAAAAAATCCGTGCCCTTTTTGTGGACACGGATTTTTTAAATGTTATTTCTTAAGACCGATTTCCCTTAATCGTTCATCAAGATATTCTCCTGCCGTCATGTCTGAGTATACTTTAGGATGTTCCGCATCCACACAAGATGGCAAACTTGTTAAATCCATATTGCTTCTTGGATGTAAAAAGAAAGGCACAGAAAACCTTGAAGTCTTCATCAATGCCAATGGCGGATTTACAACCCTATGTGTAGTTGAACGTAGCTTATTATTGGTTAAACGTTGCAACATATCGCCTACGTTCACCACAATATCAGTATGATGCGCCTTAATTGGCAACCACTCGTTGCTTCTAGTTAATACTTCTAAACCATCCGCACTAGCACCAATCAACAACGTTATTAAGTTAATATCTTCATGGGCACCTGCACGAACTGCATCATCAGGCAAAGTTTCTGGATGTTCAATTGGAAAGTAGTGAATACCCCTTAATATAGAGTTCCCATTGTGAACCTCTTTATCAAAATAATCAATTGGCAAGTTTAAATAAGTGGCAATGGCCCGAAGTAAATGTTTACCATTAGCTTCCAAACGTTGATAAATCTCTCTAGTTACGGCATTAAATTCAGGAATTTCTTCCAAATATTCATTATCAGGATACTGCTCTTTTATTGGATCTTTATCCATTACCTCTTGCCCAATTTGCCAAAATTCTTTCAAATCAGCAGTCTTTGCACCCTTTGCAGTTTCTTTACCTGGACTAGTATAGCCACGTTGTCCTGCAAGCTCAACCTTTTCGTATTTCTTTTTCTGCTCGGGCGAAAGACCAAATACAGCTTGTATATTTTGATACAGCTTATCGATCAATTCCTGACTCACCCCATGATTGGTAATCGTTACAAAACCCGAATCATTGAATGCTCTGCCTAATTCGTCAGAGAATTTTTTACGCTGTGATTCATTTCCGTCGATGTATGAACCCAGATCTAAACAGGGAATATAAGGTGTAGACATAATCTTTAATTTATATAGCTAATAACCACGAATTTAAGAAACTATTGTTAATAAACATTAAATCTACAAATCCTTCGTTTATAAAGAGCTGCAAATAAAAAGCTTAAGTTACCAACACCACAGCCCCTAAATTCATCAATTATCAGCTGATTGTAATTTAGTGCAGTATAATCTAATGATAAAAACTAAAAGCCTGCCCGATACGTAACTTTATGAAAGAGATGATTCTCCTTTTATTTAAACAGCCATGAAGAATTTATCAATTATGATTATTGTTCTCTTATCAGCAATAGGTACAAATGCACAGTCTAAAAACCTACAGAAGGCAACTTTTGGAATGGGATGTTTCTGGTGTTCGGAAGCTTTATCCCAAAGACTTAGTGGCGTGATTAGTGTTCGATCAGGATATGAGGGGGGCAACATCGCCAATCCATCTTACGAAGAAGTTTGCACAGGAACCACCGGCCATGCTGAAGCGATAGAGGTTACTTATGATCCGCTCAAAATAAAATATGATGAGCTACTTGAGGTTTTTTGGAAAAGCCACGACCCAACCACGCTAAACCGTCAAGGTGCAGATATAGGCCCGCAATACCGTTCTGTTATATTTTATCATAATGATGAACAACGAAAAATTGCTGAAAGCTATAAAAAAGAGTTAAATGACACCAAGGTTTTTGCTAAGCCTATAGTTACCGAAATCAGGAAAGCTGCGCCATTTTATGTAGCAGAAAATTATCATCAGGATTATTTCAACAAAAATGGGAGCGAGCCTTATTGTCGCCTGGTAATTTTACCAAAGATGGAAAAGCTAGAGAAATTATTTAAAGCGAAGTTGAAGCATTAAAATAAAACTTATATATCACAACTTTGTTTCCTTATCGGATTGCAATCCCGCAGTCTGCCTAGTATACGATTATGGAAAAAATCTTGCAAAAACAATGGGAAGAAAAGGATAAAAAGCTCTATAAAGTTGTCATTTTTAAAGATTTCGAAGAAGCTTTCAGCTTTATGATTCGTGTAGCTTTTTTAGCAGAGAAACACAATCATCATCCTAAATGGACCAATGAATGGAATAAGGTAGAGATCTGGTTATCTACACATGATGCCGGAAATGTGGTTACAGAGAAAGACCGAAGCCTTGCAATGGAAATCGATAAGTTACTTGGTGTAGAATAAACTACACCAAGCAGAATCAATTAAGGGAATTTAACCCCTCTGTACTTACTAATATCTACGACAGGGATGCTTGAACCATACTTAGCATTGATCGCCGAAATAAAAGCATTTGCGGTTATTGCATAGCCCAGTGGAGTTAAGTGTATTCCATCCAATGAGAAAAGATTACCCTGGATAAATGCTCCACTAACCGGAATACCGTTTATATGCTTACCCGCAGCATATTCATTTAACAAAGTGTAACCATCCATAATGGCGATACCTTTTGCATTAGCTATGCTCTTAATCGTGTTGTTGTAGGAGTTGATATAATCATTTACAATAAGAACTTCCGCTTTATCCAATACATACTGACTCGCTACAGGATTGCGTGGATCTAAACCATAAGGTATACCTCCAGTTGGCACACCTATTAAATTAGCAGAACCTAATGGCAATGTAAACAGATCACCAACCGTAGCAGCTCTAGCTTGTCCCACACCTGGCTGAATATAAATGTCTTTTACACTGGCACCCGCAGGAGTAGCATTAACTGCCGCAAGAATTGTTTTTAAAGTAACTGTATTAAAAAATGCTGTTGAAGTTACCCCAGGAATAGTCCCTACTACACCCTTTGCCCCCGTTGAAGTCAATTTAGCGATTACGGCATTGTACTCTGTCGCGAACACCCCCTTATCGGTCGGCGGTGCACCTGCGGCACCGGCAGTAGCATAGGCTAAGATATCGTTGTTACCTAACCAATTGCTAAAAAACGTCCAGGGTTTAGCTGTTGCAAAATCCAAATACGTTGTTGGGTTAGTTCCATACTCACCTGGCAGTAAACGCTCATAAAGTCCATTCGCATTCGCGTATCCAGCTATTCTCGCATGAGCCAATTTAATATTAGGGACACCAAAATTGTTAATCTCTCCTGTGTACTTAGTATACAGCGTTACGCCCCCCTGTGATCCCCGAACGGCCGTGTTAGATGTTTCCGGGACAATAGTAGGCACACCATTAGTCAATGCAGTTAATTTAAGATACCCCGTTCCATTTGCTTTATCCGCAGGAAAGAAAGGTGTACTAAAACTACCACCGCCAACTGCCTTCATCTGCTCAGCGATCATCCCTGGGAAAGAATTTTGTTGTCCTTCCAGGGATAAGCCGCCGTCAGCAAAGCCCGCAGTAAGTGAATTCCCTAAGGCAATGTAACGTGTAAAATCTGCCGTTCCCTTACTTGGGGCAGGAACATCTATGGTCGGTTTGCAGGCCGCCAATCCAAGAATGGCTAATGCCAATGCACTTTTATAAAAATATGTAGAGTTCATGATGTTACTATTTGAAGATTAGAATTTATAAGATAATGCCACACCTGGGATATAGGCCACGGTTTTAAATGTGCCACTAAGCCCTGATTCGATATTGGTTTCGGTTCTTGACTTTAAGTTCTCGTACAAGAAAGAAAAATCAATACCAAACCTTTCTGATGGTTTTAAACCAATACCTGCGCTTAGCAGAATACGATTTGCATCAGGCACTTCTGGTGTAACATAGCCTTCCCCTACTGGAGATAATGCATATGCTGCACCTGCCCTAAGTGTTAAGAACGAAGAAGCTACATGCTGAATACCTGCTCTAAAAGTTGCCGCATCATGATAATTACGTGCTGATATTGTAGAATTACCGTTGTTATAATAAAAAGCAAGCTCTTTATAAGTATGCCACCATATCCAGTTCACATCAAGTGCAATGGTAGTTTTTTCTGAGGGATAAAAACCAAAACCAACAGTACTGGTAGCAGGTAGCGGCAAAGTTGCGTTAAATGAAGCTGGTAACAATGGCTGTACAGAAGAAGGTACGTTAGTGAAGATCGCATCTCCATTCTTTACTGTTGCTGACACCTGAGAACGGTGAGTAAGACCAACCGACACTCCTGAAATTGTTTTAATAAAGATACCAGCATTCCAACCAAAATCTTTTGCATCACCTTTGAGCTTCACAGTAGCCTGCTGCCCATTACTGGTATATGGAACTGACATTTGAAGATCTACCTTCCCTAAAGCATATACCAAACCTCCGCCAATACCAATTTCATCTGTGATCTTTAAACTCAAAGTTGGCTGGATATAAATTGCTTGCAAATCAAGAGCGGTTACAGTAAACTTTCCTGACCAATCCTCTTTCCAGTGCATTGCCCCACCAAAGGGAGTATAAACGCCAATCCCAAATCTCAAACGACTTTCTGGAGAACCAAAAATGGCATAAGCCGCCGCTGGAGTAGGCACTTTATTTTTATTATATTCTGTAATTGAAGAACCTGCTTGATTAAAGGCCGTTTTTAGCCAAATGCCATTTATCCCAGCTTGTACTCCATTATTTTTGAGAAAGGAAACTGCCCCGGGGTTAAAAAATACCGCAGCCTCATCTAGGGCGAGTCCGACACCAGCGCCGCCCATTGCGGTTTGTTTTTGTCCCTGGAGATTAACCTGAAATGATTGCGAGAATCCGAATACAGGAATAGCCAGGAAAAAACTTAGTAAAATCTTGTTCATTGGTACTTAATTTAGGTGGATGATTGATTAGTTCTTTTTATCAAAAATTTAATGTTTTAACTTATAACAAGCTTTAATAAGTATAAGTTTTAGCTAATATATAACTATGCATGCATAATAAAAAGAACATTTTTCATTTAAAAGTCAAAACCGCATGAAGATTATTCAGGGAAAGAATAACATGCGTACATTTGCTAACACTGTTATTATTTCCTAAAAATAGACAGCATTTTGATTGAAAAATTGATTTAACTATTAGAATATGAGCTTAATAGAAGCATTAAACTGGCGTTATGCCACAAAGAAAATGAATGGCGAGAAAGTTTCTCAAGACAAAGTTGATCAGATTCTTGCCGCAGCACGTCTTGCGCCTACATCATCTGGTTTACAGCCATTTAGAATCATTGTGGTAACCAACCCTGAACTAAAAGAAAAAATTAAAGCTGTAGCTTATGGCCAACAGCAAATTACCGATGCATCACATGTATTGATCTTTGCTGCATGGGATAATTATACTGAAGAACGCATTAGATCCGTATTTACTTACACCAACAATGAAAGAGGTGTACCGGATTCTGCGACAGCTGATTATGTAAACACGCTAATCGGACTATATACAAACAGAACAACTGAAGAGAATTTCCACCATGCTGCTAAACAAGCTTACATCGGTTTCGGTGTAGCCCTGGCAGAAGCTGCACTATTAAAAGTGGATGCTACTCCAATGGAAGGTTTTGAATCTGCAAAACTTGATGAGTTATTAGGTTTAAACGCTCAAGGTTTACGCAGTACAACTATCCTACCTCTTGGCTACAGGGACGAAGCTGGCGATTGGTTGGTAAACTTGAAAAAAGTTAGGACTCCTTTGGAGAACTTTGTAACTGAAATTAAGTAAAAAACACGATTCATAAGAAACCGCTTCATAATCCGTTTATGAAGCGGTTTTTTTTATTCTTAATTTCCCCATCCCCTTTCAACTGTCAAAAAGTGTTAAAGATGCAAGCTAGTTAACCTATTCATTTCATAAATGAATATATTAGCAATATTAATTGTATACAACCATTTTTGATGAGATTTATAAAATTTGCAATTGCCCTTATAATACTTTCAACAAGCTTGCAGCTTTCAGCCCTTGCACAGCAAGACAGTATCGTTTTAGACAACATTTTAAAAAAGACTAAAAAGGTAAACGACGAGCGCCCGATAGAAAAGGTGTACCTCCATTTCGACAAGCCATATTATAGCGTTGCCGACACGATGTGGTTTAAAGCTTATTTAACAATGGAACAAAATCTTCCATCCCTGTTAAGTAAAATAGTATACGTTGATCTCATGAATAGCAAAGATTCGTTGATACAAACCATAAAGCTTCCTGTTGTTGGTGGTGTAGCGGCGGGATATGTCCCACTCAGTCCCGGTACTTATCAACAAGGCAATTACTACGTTAAAGCCTACACCATATGGATGCTAAACTTTAGCGATGACTATTTCTTCAGCAAAACGATCCCTATCGGAGAAGCTATTGAGAAACAGGTAAACACCCTACTCAGCTACAAAACCACTGAAACCGATAAGACTCAGGTTATTGATGCCGTTATACAATTTAAAAATCGAGACAACGCAATTCAAGCCAATAAAACAGTTAACTGGAGGGTTTTATCAAATTACGACGTGGTAGCCAAGGGTAAGGGAACCACGGATCAGAATGGTTTCTTAAGGATAAAAATAGATCCCCGAAAAAGTGATAAGATTAAAAATGGTGAACTGATTACAGACATTAACATTACTGAAAAGGAAATCGTTACCTCCACTTTCAAACTTAAACCAACCACACCTGCAGCTAATGATGTTCAGTTTTTCCCTGAAGGTGGCGAGCTAATTGCTGGAATTGCTTCCCGAATTGGCTTTAAAGCTATAAATGGAAATGGTGCCGGTATTGACTTAAAGGGTTCGGTAGTTGACAACAGCGGGACAAAACTTACCGATTTTAGCTCTAGTCATTTAGGTATGGGTGCTTTTTACATGAATGCTGAAGCTGGAAAAACTTACAAGGCCAACCTCACTTTTAATGATGGCACAACAAAAAGTTTCGACCTGCCAAAAATACTTGAATCAGGAATAGTAGCTCAGGTTAACAATACGGATTCGCTGTTATTTAACTTAAAAATAGTGGCCAATGATGCTTATTTTGAAGCCAACAAGAACAAAAACTTGTTTATCGTAGCCACCAATGGGACGATGGTCTATTATGCTGCTAAAACAAAACTAAATAATCAGGTAACTGCTGCTAAAATCCCTAAAGATAAATTCCCGGCAGGCATTGTTCAAATTACGCTATTCTCCGAAACTGGCGAGCCGGTAAGTGAAAGGCTTGCCTTTAACTATCAGCCAAACGCAATAAAGCTTTCCTTAAAAACTGATCTTGCGACATACAAACCCCGACAAAAAGTTAAGTTGGCTGTAACTGCGAAGAATGCTGCTCAATTTGCAGATGGGAATTTCTCCATAGCGGTTACAGATGAGCAAAAAGTGCCAGTTGATGAAAATTCGGAGATCACTATTTTAAGTTCACTACTGCTTACCTCGGACTTAAAGGGTTATATAGAAAAGCCCAATTATTATTTTAATAAAACCAGCGCCAAAAAATTAGCAGATCTAGATGTGTTGATGCTGACACAAGGTTTTCGCCGATATGCTTACAAAGAGATCCTTGCAGGCAAATTTCCACCGGTTACCTTTTTGCCAGAACAGAGTATGGCATTAACTGGTACCTTAAGGGACCGCACAGGTATGCCCGTAAGAAAAGGAAATTTAAGATTAACTGTACCCGGGACAAGAATTGGTGTAGAAACTATCACCAGTCCATCTGGTATCTTTGCTTTTCAAAACCTCAATTTTCCCGATTCCTCAGAAGTGGTGATCAGTGCAAAATATAATCCAAATGGAAATAATCTAATGGTTTTACTGGATGGACAACCTTCACCACAGCTTAGCAAGAATCCATATCCTGCACAAGAGGTAACCAATATTGACAGCACTTTATCTGCATACCTGAACAACAGTAAAAGACAATACAGCTATTTACGTCAGCTTAAGGAAGTAAAAATTGAAGGTGCTAAAGCGAAAAGACCAAGTCATTCTGATTATCCTGCCCTTTCGGGTTTAAGCTCTATTTCGGGTACTGTAATAGAAGGCGACCGCTTTAATGGTTGTAACATGTTAACGATGTGTCTGCAGACTATGGCTACAGGCCTTATTTTTTACGAAAACAACTTTTACGTAAACAGAGATTACCAGCAAGGCAGTCGCGTACCTGTGCAGATTTTCCTAAATGGCATGCCAATAGATTATTTTGGACTTGCCAGCGTACAATCGTCTGAAGTGGAAAACGTAGAGGTATTTACTAAAGATGAATTGGGTACAGTAAACAGAATGTACAATACCAATGGTGTATTGGTTATCAATACCAAGAAAATTCCTAAAGGCACAAAAATGAGTATGGAAGAATTTAAAAAGTTAATTCCTGACCCAAGTGTACTTAAAATTAAACCTAAAGGCTATAGTAAACAACGCGAATTTTACGCACCTAAATATGTGAATGCCGCAGCAACTTATAATTTTAATGATTTACGCAGTACGATCTACTGGAATCCTAAAGTGATTACAACTGCTGAAGGTGGATTATCATTAGAATATTACAATGCAGACGGCAAGGGCACTTATAAGGCTGTTATTGAAGGCGTAGACAAAAATGGAAACATTGGTCGATTCGTTTACCGCTATACGGTCAAATAAGCACAGCTACATTACAGCATTACAAAAAAAGAGCCTGCATTGTAAATGCAGGCTCTTTTTTTGTACGTTCGTCATTCTGAATTTATTTCAGAATCTCCCACTCGCTATTAAAAACACATACTAAAGAGTGATTCTGAAATAAATTCAGAATGACGAACGCTTTATCATATTAATCTTCTTTTTTCACTTTCTCAAACTTACATTTAACACCCGTATCTGTCATGATCCATGAGCTATACTCCGCCCCTTCCTCATGCTCACAATCCCAATAACCATACCCCCTAAGGTATCGGTAAAACTCATTGCTAACCTGAACCTCTGTTCCCACTGGAATACTTAAAGTAAGTTCTACCTCTTGTCCACGCCAGTTGCTCATCTTTGGTATATGTAAAACCGGACTAAAACTTAAAGTTGCCCCCTCCTGTAAAAAATCGTAGTGGATATTCTGAGCATTTTTTAAAGCTACTTCAAAAGTTTTGCCTCTTGACTTAAAGTTCGTACTTAAAGAAACTTTACCATCGGTACTTTTCTCAATTCTAAAGCTGATGCTCCTCGGGTTGTTAAAATTATCATCCCGGTTATTCAATATTTTTCGGCCTTTATAGCGTGCAGGATCTATTCGGTAGTTCAAGCTATCCTCCCTAGTGAAAAACCGCTCCATATTTATGTTTAACGAATAAACTGGATAAGTCTTTAATGGCGTTGTTTGTGCAAATTCAGCGCCCTCCTTAAATTCGGTAGAAACCTTTGCTATGTAATATATTCCTGTTACTACACCACCCAGCCAAATCACCAACAGTCCGTAGGATAGTACCTTATTAATCGGCCGTCCGTTAAACCCAACCCGTATTGAAAACAAGATCAGCGCCAATAACGGAATAATCAACACGATAAACGCGGCAATTGTCATTGGAAACAAGTATTCCTCGTTAACCATGCTAATCGGGAAATAGTTGTGTACATCCGAGTTCCAAAAACCTAAGAAAGCGGCAAGTGCAACAATTGTCCCCAATAAAAAGAACGATGCGAAAACAACTATCGACCCCACAATAATTTTAAAGATCACCTTTCCTGTACCTTGTAAAAATTCGCCAATTGCTTGAATAAGACCCGCAATGAAACCGCGTGACTGTTCTGCAAATGGATGCAGATAACTATTTGCAAAGCCTTTTAAGTTAGTCTCCTCTCCACGCATTTCCATTTTCTCTATTCTGGTTTTTGCTTTAGGTACCATGATCCAGAAAATCATATAAACCAACAGCCCTGATCCAAATATAAAAGTGGTAAGGAATGTGAATAATCTTACCCACTTAGCATCTATATCGAGATAATGCCCCAAACCGGCACAAACACCTGCAACCATAGCTTGATCAGTATCCCTGTACAATTTTTTGATCGAATTATACTCAGGAGTTGGAATCTGTTCTTCTGCTGATTCTTCAGAGGTTTCAAAATCCTTCACAGAGCCCATCTGTTGAATAACAGACTGAACATCTTCCACATTAACCACTTGTTTTTGTTGAGCAAACAACTTTTCTGCGAACATTTCTGCGATCCTGTTCTCAATATCTGTTACAATTTCAAAGTCATCTGCATTTTTTGAAAAATGTTGCTTCACCTCATTTAAATAAACGGTGAGTATTTCGTAAGCATCCTCTTCAATGTGAATGATTGAGTTGCCGATATTTATGTTGTGTGTCTTCTTCATGATTCGGTTTGTTTAGTTGATTCTTTTGATTCCTGATCCGCTACTTTTTTGGAAGTATTAATGGCGTAAGACAATTCCTGCCAAGTCGTATCCAGCTGGTTTAAAATCGCTTTTCCATCTTCAGTAAGCATGTAATACTTACGTGGAGGCCCCGAAGTAGACTCCTGCCAGTTATAGCTCAACAAACCGTTGTTCTTTAAGCGGGTAAGTAAAGGGTAGAGCGTCCCCTCAACCACAAGGAGTTTAGCCTGTTTTAATTCCGCGATAATATCCGAAGCATAGATCTCGCCCCTTGATATAATAAGCAGCACACAGTATTCCAGTATGCCCTTTCGCATTTGTGTTTGCGTATTTTCTGCTATCATATTACAAAGTTATATGTTTTATATAGTAATATGCAATACATAGTACTATAAAAAGAACAAAAATATATTTATAAGTCTGATTATCAATACAATAATTTACAATTGCTTTACAGATTAATAGAGAAATTTTACAGATTAGGAGAGGAACTTTTACAAAAAAGAAGAAAAAACGAAAATTATTAACAATTCAACATTTTTCAATTTTTGTGGCGCAGAGTTTGCAAATGACTAAGCAGATCCATCAAAATAATAGCTACCTATGTTAATTAAATTGAATTCCATTCTTCACATTTTTGCCAGGCAAAAGGAAGAAAAAGCAGAACGCCCTTTAACCAGAAAAGAATGGATCAATGCGGATCGTATTGTTATGCTCGTACTGATTCTAAGCGTCATCATTGGCGCCATTATTTTCTCTTAAAGCTTATAATTTAAAGTAGTAAGGTATCTATTCGATGTGCCTGAACCCGATTTTGCAGCGACGACCAAGTATAGATGGTAAAATGTCCATCTTGCGAGGCCACCAGCGCAGTAGCATCTCTCTGGTCATGAACAAACTGAGCGGCAGATAGATGTCTGGTCCCACCTACTTTTGCAGGATGCATCACTACTGCAGAGCCCCCGTGAATGGGTTCTGAAAAAGATAGTTCATCAATATTCTCTTTACCCTTTGCCCTACCTATCTTGGCTCCGAAAGCCAACAATTCATATTCGTTGCTGATCACAGTTGCACCATCCACAGCCGTTAAGCCAGCAAGATGCTCAACTTCCCGCTTTAATGCAGTTTGCCAAAAAATCTGACTTGCTTCTTTTCTGTCCTGTTGCAACAATTTAGATAAACCGGTAAAAGAAGGCTGAACCCCATACTGAATGGGCTTTATAATAGATTGAAGCCAGTTCTTCGTATCATTTGGCACAACCAGTAAGGTTCCACCACGGCCGTGCCCCCGCATAGAGACTGCCAACTGAATTAATACATTCACAGAATCATTCCAATAAGATGGTGCTGTGAGATCTAGTAGGGACATGAGCATTGGCGGACAGTCTGGTAAATTGGTGTGATTACCATCTACCATTTTTACCTGATCGCCCTTAAGTACAGCTATATTGGTAAACTTCCCGAAGCCGTAAATCCTGCGATGTTTAATCACCAGCAATGCCGGCTCGGAAACATCCAGTACAAAACAAAAATTAGGAATACTTACCGTAGTTCCCCATACATACAATTCGCCCTCTTCTATCCAAATCCCAAGATGTATTCCTGCTCGCTCTACTCCTGGCGCAATTTTGGTTAGTGTGCTGGGATTTAAAGGTAATCGCTGTTTAAATAACAGCGGATTACCCGCTTGTTCAGGCGGTAAAAAGGCCAGGGATATTTTTGGAGAGTGCCCCTCTTCTTTGCGCAAACTTGCCCAAAAGGTGGCGTCAATAATTGCCTCAACAACATTTGCCGTAGGTAACGGTGCAAGGTCTTCTTCACCGCTCTCGGTAGCAGCAGCAAGGTGCTGCGCAAAAATAGCCTCCACTTTTGGAGCGATAATTCTGGCTGCCTGATACGTAGTGCGGTAAATCATGCCATAAAGTTAATTGATTTACAGCAAAGAACCACATCATTTAATTGTCAATCTAATGCTCATTCACCTGCTATTTTTTGAAGCCGAAACATATTAAAAACTATTTATCTAAGTTTGTAGGATGCTATCTTATACAGAAGAAAACTATTTAAAAGCACTATTGATGCTCAGCTTCCAGAATGAGGAGAAGCCGGAAGTGGGCACAAATGATATGGCAGCTTATTTAGGTGTGAAGCCCGCTACTGCCACAGATATGCTTAAAAAGCTGAAAGAGAAGGAGCTGGTTCTTTATGAAAAGTATGGTAAAATTCTACTCTCGGACTTAGGCAGAAAAAAAGCCACTGCCATATTGAGAAAACACAGACTATGGGAAACCTTTTTATATAAAAAACTTGATTTTAGCTGGGATGAGGTACACGAGGTGGCGGAACAACTCGAACATATTCAATCAGAAAAATTAGTCAACAAACTAGAAGAATATCTCGACTTTCCTGAATTTGATCCACATGGAGACCCAATTCCAAAAGCCAACGGCGATATCCCCTCTATTGATAAGACCTTGCTATCGGCAGTAACAATTGGCGAAGCCTGCAAGGTGGTTGCGGTTAAGGATACTTCCGCTTTATTTCTTCAATATCTTGAAAAACTTAAGATCACCATCGGCACCAAGATCAAAGTCACAGAAGTTATAGATTTTGATGGCTCTTTAAATATTCAAATAGAAAACGCAGCAACCCGGAGCGTCTCTATGAAGTTTGCAGATAGCCTTTTTGTAAAGAGATAATAGTAAATTTGTCTAGCCAATTAAACTCCAACAACACACAATCTATGTCTACTGAAATAAAATGCCCCAACTGTGCACACACTTTTCCCATCGAAGAAGTAATGGCTGAGGAGTATAAAAAAGACCTTCGTGAAAAAATGGTCTCTTTTACCAAGCAAAAGGATGAAGAGTATAATAAAAAGCTTACTGAATTTGCACAACAGCAGAAGCAGCAGGAACAAACTTTTGAACTTCAACAGAAAGAGCAAGCCAAAGCTTTTGAACTAAAGCTCGAAGAAGAGAAAAAGCAATTGCAAGGTGTGTTGGAGGAAAACCTACGCAAAAGCATTTCTTCTGATTTTGAGAATAAGCTGCAAATGCTAGACAATGCACATAAAGAAAGTGAAGAGAAACTGAAATTGGCACGTTCTAAAGAACTGGACTTTATGAAAAAGGAACAGGCCATGAAGGACAAGGAAGCAGAGCTGGAACTTGAAATTCAACGTAAGCTACAGGAGCAGCGCGCAGAGATGACAGAACAAATCCGTAAGCAGGAAGCTGAAAAAACGAACTTAAAAGACACAGAACATCAGCTAAGGGTAAAAGAATTAGAGAAACAACTGGACGACCAAAAGAAGCTGGCAGAAGAAATGAAGCGCAAAGCTGAACAAGGTTCTATGCAGCTGCAGGGCGAAGTTCAGGAACTGATTCTAGAAGAATTATTGCGAAATGCTTTCCCTTTTGACCTGGTTAGCGAAGTTGGAAAAGGAGTACGTGGAGCGGACTGTGTACACCATATCAGAAACCAATTTGGTCAGGATTGTGGTAAAATCATATATGAGAGCAAGCGCACTAAGGATTTCTCTATGGAATGGATAGAGAAGCTGAAAAAAGACATGCGCAGTATGGGTGTTGATGTGGCTGTAATTGTAACCCAGGCGTATCCAAAAGGAATGGACTGTTTTGGAGAAAAAGATGGGGTATGGATCTGTTCATTTGAAGAGGTAAGAGCTGTTTCGTATATACTTAGAGACGGTATCGTGAAACTATTCAGTGCTGCCAAATCACAAGAAAACCGTGGCGATAAAATGCATATGCTATACGATTACCTAACCAGCACTGAGTTTTCGGAACAATGGAAAGCCATTAGGGAAGGGTTTATGAGCATGAAATTATCCATACAACGCGAGCGTGATGCCATGGAAAAATTATGGAAGGCCAGAGAAAAACAACTGGAAAAAGTAATGCTCAATGCCACACACATCCGCGGATCTATTGAAGGTATCGCCGGTACTGATAGTATCCAGTTAAGCCTTACAGATGACGATGATGAACCACTATTACTGGAATAATCAAAAATGATCTACGCTAAAAAGAAAATACAGAACAATGCAAACCTTGCCGCGCAAACCGCAAAGATCATTGCCAATGTAACCGAATTGGAGCAAAAGAATTTAGTAAAGATTGAAGGTAATGATGTTTTTCTTTATCCAGAAATATGGAAAGACAAAGCAACAGCCTTAAACTGGATAAAATGCCTGCATTTATACTGTATGGTAAAAAAGCGGTTTAAAGAAAGTGACACCCTTAATTTTAAGCACTATGTTAGCGGAGAACTGATTGGCTCCTTTAAAAACAAAAAAGCAAGTGTAGGCGTCTTTTAACGATGCCATTTTTCTTTCTCGGCGGCATTCAGATAAGTCCAGGCTACAAAGCGACTGATCTTCTGGCCCTGTGCCATTTCAATAGTTCTAACTTCTAATGCGCCAGCACTTTCCAACGCTCTATAAATAAAGGACAAATTACTGCCTTTTGAAACCAAGCTAGAGAACCACAAGCATTGATCGGCTATATCTGCGCTTTCATTAATCATGTTTCTGATGAAGGAAACCTCACCTCCTTCGCACCAAAGCTCCGTATGTTGTCCCCCAAAATTCAACACACCAGTACTCGCCTTTCCTTTACCAAGATTGCGAACTTTCTTATTTGAGCCCGCAGCTGCTTCAGCAGCCGAAGCATGGAATGGCGGATTGCACATTGTAAAATCAAATAACTCTCCCGGTTTAACAATTCCCTTAAAAATATGCGCTTTATGCGGTTGATGTTTCAAGGTAATGCCATCCGATAAGGGCTTATTTACCGCTACAATGCTTTTTGCAGCCTTAATGGCTAAGGAATCAATATCCGACCCCACAAAACTCCATCCGTACTCCTGTCGCCCTATAATCGGGTAAATACAATTCGCACCCACTCCTACGTCCAATCCCTTCACTGTTCTCCCTGTCGGTACCACGCCACCATTGTTTTCCGCAAGCAGATCGGCCATATAATGGATATAATCAGCCCTACCTGGTATTGGCGGACATAAATAGTTTTCCGGTATATCCCAATTGTCAATCCCGTAAAAATGTTTCAGCAAGGCTTTATTTAGCATTTTCACAGCAATAGGATTAGAAAAATCAATGGATTGGTCTCCATAAGCATTTTTCGCAACAAAGGCTGCTAAATCAGGCAAGCTTTTAATCAGTTCAGGAAAATCGTACCTGGAACGGTGTTTATTTCGGAGATGAAGGATATTTTTTTCTGTAGACATTCGTTGATAAAACTTAGCCAAAGGTAAAGGTTTTAAGGAAACCTTGGATATGTAAGAAAGCATGAGTTACTTTGTAACGTTTTGTATTTGCAAGCAATTGAGACAATATGGGTAAGTTTATAAGAGGTTTTGGCTATGCATTTTCCGGATTGGGCTATGCTTTTAAAAGCCAGCTCAACTTTAAAGTACACCTATTAACTGCTATATTGGTAAGTATTGCGGGCTGCTGGTTTAAATTATCTATTGCCGAATGGCTTTGGATCATTGCTGCCATTGGAATGGTATTGATGGCAGAGCTACTAAACACGGCAATAGAAATTCTGGTCGACCTGGTTTCTCCTGAAATACACCCAAAAGCTAAGATCATTAAAGATGTTGCTGCTGCAGCCGTACTTGTAACCGCAATTACTGCAGCCATTATAGGCCTGATCATCTTTATCCCTAAAATACTCAATTATGCTTCATAAAACCCGAGGCATTGTTTTAAAAACAACGCTGTACAGTGAAAGCAGTGTTATCGTACAAATGTTTACAGAAAAATTCGGTATTCAATCTTATATGATCAACGGCGTAAAAAAGCCGAAGGCAAAAATAAGAATGAATATGTTACAACCGCTGCATCTGGTAGATATGGTTGTTTATCATAAAACAAATACGACTATACAGCGTGTTTCGGAGCTTAGACCCTTTCCCATTTTTCGAAGTATCCCTTATGACATTGTTAAAAGCACCATCGTGCTTTTCCTTAATGAGGTTTTGTACAAAAGTATCAGACAGCAAACCACCGACGAACATTTATTTGATTTTATATATAGTGCCATCTGCTGGTTTGATGAAACTGAAGAAATAAATGTAAACTTTCACCTTGCTTTTTTGCTAAAACTTTCCCGTTTCCTAGGTTTTGCACCAAGCATGCAGACGAAAAGTGATCAAAGCTATTTCGATTTGCAGGAAGGAGAATTCAAATCTTCTATTCCTGTACACCCATATTTTCTGGATAAACATGACGCATCGATCTTCATTTCCTTATTTTCTTTGCCTTTTGAAAAAATAAATGAAATAAATATTGAGAATCAGACGCGGCGGTTGATTCTGGATAAAATATTGGTTTACTATACTTTACACACTGCTTCTTTTGGAGACATTCGATCTCACCAGGTGTTGGAAGATGTACTTTCATAAAAATTCGAATCTTTTTTTTGCAAAAATCATTTAAGGGTGTATATTTGCAATCCCAAATCGAAGGGATCTTCGGTTAAAATACAACGGCATTGCTCAGCTGGTTTAATAGACAAAAGAGCAGAACCAAAGGGAAATTAGCTCAGCTGGTTCAGAGCACCTCGTTTACACCGAGGGGGTCGGGGGTTCGAACCCCTCATTTCCCACCAAAACAGCAACTCAGCTGTTTCAAAACAAAAAGAGTAGAACCGAAGGGAAATTAGCTCAGCTGGTTCAGAGCACCTCGTTTACACCGAGGGGGTCGGGGGTTCGAACCCCTCATTTCCCACGAAAGCCGGATTAACATCCGGCTTTTTTTATGCCCTTTTTTTTCCTGTTTATTTCGTGTAGCCAAAAGTTGTGGAGCGGTATAGCATATCAGGGATCAATCCCAAAAGTTGTGGAGCAATCGATAAAATTATAGATTTGTATTTCTATACCGTTTTATATTTATGCCATCAGCTACTGCATCCTTGCTCAGATTATTTCTGCCAGATTTTATACTAGAGAATTTTGAATTCAAAGGGGTTATTGAGGATAGTGAAACCTTCCATATCGAACTCGAAGAATTGAATAATCCCCCCTCAGAATGGGATGGGATCAAAGTTTTGTCCAAAGGCTTTTTCCCTCAGATTGTAATTCAAGACTTTCCTATCCGTGGTCATAAAGTGTTTTTTCA